>CAVVLJ010000001.1:0-4669 GCA_963749075.1 uncultured Pseudomonadota bacterium
GGCACCCCAGTCTCGGCGGTCCCATATAGAAGGTGCAGGATTTTTGAGATGACAGGCGGCCGGTCCAGGTGCAGATTTTGAAGCCCGGTCAAAGAGAAACCGATAGGGAAGGTCATGGAAGGAAACGCGCTCCGGGCCGAGCGGCCCGCGCGGGAAGACCGCGAAACGCTCGAGTTCGTGGTGGTGCGCATCGCCGGCGACTTGGGCGACGGCATCCAGCTGACCGGCAATCAATTCGCCCAGACGACCGCCTTCGCCGGCAACGACCTGGCGACCTTCCCCGACTTCCCCGCCGAGATCCGCGCCCCCCTCGGCACGACCTTCGGCGTGTCCTCCTTCCAGATCAATTTCGGCGCGCGCGACATCCGCACCTCGGGCGACGCGCCCGACGTGCTCGTGGCCCTCAATCCGGCCGCCCTTCAGGTGCATCTGCGCGACCTCAAGCGCGGCGGCATCCTCATCGTCAATTCGGGCGCCTTCAACGAGCGCAATTGCACCAAGGCCGGCTTCAAGGCGGGTCCGCTCAAGGACGGCTCGCTCAGTGCCCACCGCCTGATCGAGATCGACATCTCGCGCTCGACCCTCGAGGCGGTCAAGGGCCTCGATATTTCGCAGAAGGAGGCGCTGCGCTGCAAGAACATGTGGGCGCTCGGCCTGCTCTTCTGGATGTACGGGCGCAAGCGCCAACCCACGATCGATTATCTCAAGCGCCGCTTCCAGAAGACGCCCGTGGTGGCGGATGCCAATGTCGCGGCCCTCAACGCCGGGCACGCCTTCGGCGAGACCGCGGAGATGCCGATCGCCGTGCCCGCCTTCAGCGTGCCGCCCGCACACCTCGAGCCCGGTCTTTACCGCACCGTCACGGGTACCGAGGCGATGGCCTGGGGCCTCGTCGCCGGCTGCCGGCTCGCCGGGATTCCTCTCGTCTTCTGCTCCTATCCGATCACGCCGGCCTCCGCCGTGCTCCACACGCTCGCCGGGCTCAAGCACTTCGGCGTGGTGACCTTCCAAGCCGAGGACGAGATCGCCGCGATCGGGGCCGCGATCGGCGCTTCCTACTCGGGTGCCATGGGCGTCACCTCGAGCTCGGGTCCCGGGGTCGCCCTCAAGAGCGAGGCCTTGGGCTTGGCCATCGGGGCCGAGCTCCCGCTCGTGCTGATCAATTCCCAGCGCGCCGGGCCCTCGACCGGCATGCCGACCAAGACCGAGCAATCGGATCTCTACCAATCGGTCTACGGCCGCAACGCGGACGCTCCGCTTGCCGTGCTGGCGGCGGCCTCCTCGGCGGACTGCTTCGAGGTGGCGATCGAGGCGGTGCGGATCGCGACAAATACATGACGCCGGTGATCGTGCTTAGCGACGGCTATCTCGCCAACGCGGCCGAGCCCTGGAAGATCCCGGATTTCTCGGCCTACAAGCCCTTCCCCGTCGCCTTCCGCAGCGAGCCCGAGGGCTTCCATCCCTTCCTGCGCGATCCCACCACGCTCGCGCGGCCCTGGGTCAAGCCGGGTACGCTCGGGATGGAGCACCGCATCGGCGGCATCGAGCGCGATTACGACAGCGGCAAGATCTCCTACGACCCCGACAACCATCAGCGCATGACGCTCGCGCGCGCCGCCAAGATCGACGGCATCGCCAAGGACATTCCCTTGCAGCGGAGCGAGGATGGCTCGACCAAGGGGCGCCTTGCCGTGCTCGGCTGGGGCTCGACCTTCGGCCCGATCGGGCGTGCCGTCGACAATCTGCGTGCCGAGGGTCATGCGGTCTCGCACATCCATCTGCGCTACATCTGGCCGCTGCCGGCCAATCTCGGCGAGCTGCTCAAGGGCTTCGAGCGGGTGCTGATCCCGGAGATGAACAACGGCCAGCTCCTGACCGTGATCCGCAGCCGCTACCTCGTCCCCGCCGAGGGGCTGAACAAGGTGACCGGCCGGCCCTTCAAGATCGCCGAGATCGAGGGTGCCGTCCGCACCCGCCTGGAGGCTTGAGATGAACGTAGCGACCCCGCCCGCGAAACTCACCGCCAAGGACTACGCCTCCGACCAGGAGGTGCGCTGGTGCCCCGGCTGCGGCGACTACGCCATCATCAAGGCCGTGACCAAGACCCTCGCCGACATCGGGGCCAAGCGCGAGAACACGGTCTTCGTCTCCGGCATCGGCTGCGCCGCGCGCTTTCCCTATTACATCGCGAGCTACGGCTTCCACACCATCCATGGCCGGGCACCTGCGATCGCGACCGGGGTCAAGCTCGCCAATCCGGGGCTCGACGTGTGGGTGATCGGCGGCGACGGCGACATGCTCTCGATCGGAGGCAACCACACCCTTCACGTGCTCCGGCGCAACGTCGATCTCCAGATCCTGCTCTTCAACAACGCGATCTACGGCCTGACCAAGGGCCAATACTCGCCGACCTCGCGGCCGGGCACGCGCTCGCCCTCGACCCCCATGGGCTCGGTCGACAATCCGGTGTCGGCGACCCAGTTCGCGCTCGGTGCGGGGGCGCGCTTCGTCGCCCGCTCGGTCGACACCTTGCAGAGCCATCTGCCGGTGGTCTTGAAGCGCGCTTACGAGCACAAGGGGGCGAGCTTCGTCGAGATCTTCCAGAACTGCATCGTCTACAACGACGACGTCTTCGCCGACTTCACCGCGAAGGAGATCGCCGCCGACAACCAGCTCCACCTCGAGCACGGCAAGCCGATGATCTTCGGCAAGGCGCGCGACAAGGGTGTCCGCATCAGGCCGGGCACGCTCGATCTCGAGGTGGTGCGGCTCGGCGAGGGTGGGGTGCCGGACTCGGAGCTCCTCGTCCACGACGAGACCAACCGCATGGTCGCCTTCATGCTGGCACAGATGGAGCCGCCTCACTTCCCCGTGGCCTTGGGCGTGCTCTTCTGCAACCCCGCCCCCGCCTACGAGGTCCTCGTCGGCAACCAGATCGAGGAGGCGAAGCGCCGCCAGCCCGAGGCGGACCTGAACGCGCTCCTGCGCCGCGGCACCACCTGGCAGGTGGGGGCCTGAGCAGGAGGCGCTCGCGGCCTCGCCCCTCCGGCTGCACTGGGAACCGGTGCCGTCCTGCAAGGCCGGCACCCATTTTCTTGCCAAAGCCGTCCTTGACCAACTTGACCAACTGCCGCGCGGGGCTTAATTTGCTCTTTTGCCGAGGGCCGCGCGATGACGAGGACCGTCAACCTCTACGAGGCCAAGACGAAGCTCTCCGAGCTCGTCGAGCGCGCCGCCGACGGCGAGGAGATCATCATCGCCAAAGCCGGAAAGGCGCGCGCGAAACTGGTGCCCTTGCCCGTGCAGAAGGGCGAACGCCCGAGCGGCCTCTGGGCGGGCAAGATCACGATCCCAGAGGATTTCGACGACCCGCTGCCGGAGGACCTGCTCAAGTCCTTCGAGGGGGATGAGAGCTGAAACTGTTGCTCGATACCCACGTCTTCGTCTGGTGGGTCGCAAGCCCGAGCCGAATCAGCGCGGCTACACGCTCCACCATCGCGACTTTGGAAAATTCGGCCTATTTGAGCGCGGTGTCTGTCTGGGAGATCTCGATCAAGGCGGCGCTCGGCCGCTTGCCGCCGATCCAGGATATTGCGTCGGTACTAGGGGCGCACAAGTTTTTGCCTCTCGCGATCACCGTGGCGCACGCGGAGGCCGCGGGCGCCTTGCCGTTGCATCATCGCGATCCCTTCGACCGCATGCTGGTGGCGCAAGCTCGGCTCGAGGGCATGGTCATCGTCAGCCGTGACCGGCGCCTCGCACCCTACGACGTGCCGGTGTTGTGGACGTAGGCGCAGAAGGCGGCGAGTCAGCGCGCGGCGAGCCAGCCGACCCCGGCGAGGATCGCAAGCGGGACCAGGATGGCGGCAGCCGGCGCCAGGCCGCTCCGCACAAAAATCGCCTCGAGGAGCAGCGCCAGTGCTACCACCGCGACGTTGCGGCCATCGCCGAGGACGACCCTGAAGAGCGCCATCATGGCACGAGCGCGATAGCACGACGGCGGCGCAAGTGCCGCGCCACGACGAGCCCGCCTGCCAAGTAGAAGACGGCGAGTGCAGGCAGGCTCCCCTCGCCCCATGGCCAGGCACCGCCACCGCCCATCGCCTCGAGGGTCCAGAAGGTGCCGAAGGCGGTGATCATGGCGCCGACGGCGAATTTGACGGCATTCTCGGGCACGCGCCGCAAGGGCGCCTGCACGAGAGCTCCGGCGGCGGCAACGCTGCCGAGGGCAGCTAAGGCCGCACTCCCCGCCGCGAGCGTGTGACCGCCCTTGGGGCCGAGGGTGGCGACGATGAGCCAGACCTCGAGCCCCTCGAGCAGCACGCCCTTGAAGGCGACGAGCCAAGCGGCGTGACGGTCGGCCCGGGCGAGCTCGCGGGTGGCCGCCGCGAGCTCGGCGTCCTCGTCATGGAGTGCCAGCAGTCCGGCGCGGCGCGCGATCGCCTTCGCGAGCCAGCGCACCCCGAAGAGGAGCAGCAAGACGCCGATCGCCCCCTCGAGCCAGGCACTGTCGAGCCAGAGGTCCAAAAGCCCGCCCGTCGCCGCCGTCATGGCGGCAAGGAGGGCCAAGGCCGCCAGTGCCGCGCTTGCCGCCCGGCGCCAGCCGATGCTGAGGGCCACGGCAAGCACGATGGTGAAGGCTTCGACCCATTCCACCCCGGCCGCGAGG
>CAVVLJ010000002.1:0-168231 GCA_963749075.1 uncultured Pseudomonadota bacterium
GCCCGCGAGATCGCGCGCGCTTGAGGGGCGCGTATCCGGATACCGCAAATAGCATATGCTATGCGGTCAACAACCTCCTGTGGTAAGCTGGCGCGATCCTCCACCAGCACAACCAAGGGAGTGCTCCATGCCGGACGATGCCAAGCCGAACGACCAACCTAGCACGCCATCAGAAGCCTCCTCCGCAAACGGCAGCGCGCTCCTGTACGCGCCGGAATTCGCCATGGCCTCGCTCTATCAGAGCTACGCCCATTCGACGGGGCTGCTCTACGAGAACGCGGTCCAGGCCCAGCAGCAGCTCGCCACCATCGCGCAGGTTGCGACGCTGGTGGGCGTGCTCGCTCTCTACGGGGTGGCGCCACAACCCGCTGCCGCCAAGAACGGCAGCGCCGCCCCTGCTGCCCGCTGAGGCTCGCATCGCTCCACTTGCGTCGCCGGCCTCGTGCTTAAGACGCTCGGCGGAGCATATTGTGAAGTGCCTGCGCACGGACCGGGACCAGCCTCGCCGAGCCGCGATCTCCCCGCGTGCCAAGCCGGGGGCGCCGCGCTATAAAAGCCCGGCGGGGACGCCGCCCCCGCGAGAAGGGCGACACGCCAATGGCCGTGCTCAAATCGGCGCTCGACAGCCGCTCGGAGGAGTTCCGCCGCAACCGCGACGCGCTGGCGGCCGCCGTTGCCGACCTGCGCGCCAAGGTCGCCGTTATCCGGGAGGGCGGCGGCACTGCTGCGCGGGAGAAGCATCTCGCGCGCGGCAAGCTCCTGCCGCGCGAGCGCGTGCGCGCCCTCCTCGACGCGGGCTCGCCCTTCCTGGAGCTCAGCCAGCTCGCCGCCTACGGCATGTACGGCGGCGAGGTGCCGGCCGCCGGCATCCTGACCGGCATCGGCCGCGTGGCGGGGAGCGAGTGCGTCGTCGTCGCCAACGACGCCACGGTCAAGGGCGGCACCTATTTCCCGATGACGGTGAAGAAGCACCTGCGCGCCCAGGAGATCGCGCGCGAGAACCGGCTGCCCTGCATCTATCTCGTCGATTCGGGCGGCGCCAATCTGCCCACCTGGGACGAGGTCTTTCCCGACCGCGAGCACTTCGGCCGCATCTTCTATAACCAGGCGACGCTCTCGGCCGCCGGCGTGCCGCAGATCGCGGTCGTGATGGGCTCCTGCACCGCGGGCGGCGCCTACGTGCCGGCCATGTCGGACGAGAGCGTCATCGTGCGCAACCAGGGCACCATCTTCCTCGGCGGGCCGCCGCTCGTGAAGGCGGCGACCGGCGAGGTGGTGACCGCCGAGGCGCTCGGCGGTGCGGACGTGCATGCGCGCACCTCGGGCGTCGTCGATCATTACGCCGAGAACGATCTCCACGCCCTCGCGGTAGCACGGCAAATCGTGGCCGACCTCAACCGCCGCAAGGAGGTGGGCCTGGCCCTCGCCGAGCCGGTGCCCCCGCTCTACGACGGCGAGGAGCTCTATGGCGTGGTGCCGAGCGACGTGCGCAAGCCCTACGACGTGCGCGAGGTGATCGCACGCCTCGTCGACGGCTCCGTGCTCCACGAGTTCAAGCGGCTCTATGGCACCACGCTCGTCTGCGGCTTCGCGCACATCCACGGCTATCCGGTCGGCATCGTGGCGAACAACGGCATCCTCTTCTCCGAATCGGCGCTCAAGGCGGCGCATTTCATCGAGCTCTGCTGCCAGCGCGGCATCCCGCTCGTCTTCCTCCAGAACATCACCGGCTTCATGGTGGGGCGCAAATACGAGGCGGGCGGCATCGCGCGCGACGGCGCCAAGATGGTGACCGCGGTCGCCTCGGCGCGGGTGCCCAAGTTCACCGTCATCATCGGCGGCAGCTTCGGCGCCGGCAACTACGCCATGTGCGGCCGCGCCTACGGCCCGCGCTTCCTCTGGATGTGGCCCAACGCGCGCATCTCGGTAATGGGCGGCGAGCAGGCGGCGAGCGTGCTCGCGACGGTGCGCCGCGACAATATCGAGGCCAAGGGCGGCAGCTGGTCCAAGGAGGACGAAGAGGCCTTCAAGGCGCCGATCCGCGCCCAGTACGAGGAGGGCGGCCATCCCTATTACGCGAGCGCGCGCCTGTGGGACGACGGCGTCATCGACCCCAAGGACACCCGCCGCGTGCTGGCACTCTCGCTCTCCGCAGCCCTCAATGCGCCGATCGAGGCGACCCGATTCGGCGTCTTCCGCATGTAGTCGAAGTGGAGAAAACCACAAAGACACAAAGACACGAAGTCGAGTGCCGCGCGAAGGCGCGTTGTAAACCTTCGTGTCTTTGTGTCTTTGTGGTTAAGCAACTTGCTTCAAAGATGGGATAGCGTGTTCGGGAAGATCCTCATCGCCAACCGCGGCGAGATCGCCTGCCGCATCATGCGCACGGCGCGGCGGCTCGGCATCTCGACCGTTGCCGTCTACTCCGAGGCGGACCGCGAGGCGCGGCACGTGGCACTCGCCGACGAGGCGCTGCTCATCGGCCCGGCGCCGGCGCGCGAGAGCTACTTGCGCATCGAGGCGATCCTCGCTGCTGCCAAGGCGGCGGGGGCCGAGGCCATCCATCCCGGCTACGGCTTCCTCTCCGAGAACGCCGGCTTCGCCGAGGCTTGCGAGCGGGCGGGCCTCGTCTTCATCGGCCCGCCGGCCTCAGCCATCCGCGCCATGGGCTCGAAGAGCGAGGCGAAGCGCCTCATGGCAGCGGCCGGGGTGCCGGTGGTGCCGGGCTATCACGGCGAGGAGCAGGGCGAGGAGCTGCTCGCCGAGGCCGCCGAGGAGATCGGCTACCCGGTCCTCGTCAAGGCCTCGGCCGGCGGCGGCGGCAAGGGCATGCGCATCGTCGAGCGGCCGGGCGATCTTGCCGCGGCGCTGGCGTCGGCGCGGCGCGAGGCGGCCGCGGCGTTCGGCGATGACCGCCTCCTCCTCGAGCGCTATCTCGAACGGCCGCGCCATATCGAGATCCAGCTCTTCGCCGACGGCCACGGCAATGCGCTGCATCTTTTCGAGCGCGACTGCTCGATCCAGCGGCGTCACCAGAAGGTCATCGAGGAGGCGCCGGCGCCCGGCATGAGCGAGGCCTTGCGCGCCGCGATGGCGAAGGCGGCGCTCGCCGCCGCCGCCGCCATCGGCTACCGCGGCGCCGGTACGGTCGAGTTCATCCTCGACCAGGACGGCCGCTTCTACTTCATGGAGATGAACACGCGCCTCCAGGTCGAGCATCCGGTGACCGAGATGATCACCGGCCTCGACCTCGTCGAATGGCAGCTCCGCGTGGCGGCGGGCGAGCCGCTGCCGCTCGCGCAAGATGCCCTCGCCATCTCCGGTCACGCCTTCGAGGCGCGCCTCTATGCCGAGGACCCGGCGCGCGATTTCCTGCCCTCGACGGGACGCCTCGTCCATCTGCGCTTTCCAGCCGAGGGGCCGCATGTGCGCATCGATGCGGGCGTCAGCGAGGGCGACGAGGTCTCCATCCATTACGACCCCATGATCGCCAAGCTCGTGGTGTGGGACCGCGACCGCGAGCAGGCACGCCGGCGTCTCGTCGCCGCCCTCGGCGCTTGCGAGGTGGCGGGCGTCGCCACCAACGTCGCCTTCCTCGCGGCACTTGCGGCGCATCCCGCCTTCGCGGCGGCGGAGCTCGACACCGGTTTCATCGCGCGCCACAGGAGCGATCTCTTGCCGCCGCCCTCGCCCGCATCGGACCGCACGCTGGCGCTCGCAGCGCTTGCCGTCCTCCTCGAGCATGCCCGTGCCACGCGCGAGGCGGCGCTCGCCTCGGGCGATCCCCATTCGCCCTGGGCCGCGAGCGATGCCTGGCGCATGAACGGCGAAGGTTGGCACTTGCTGCATTTCGAGGACGGCGGACGCGAGCTCGCGATCAAGGTGCATGAGCGGCCGCGCGGTTATGTCATGGAGCTTCCCGGCGGCGCGCTTGCGGCGAGCGGCGCGCTCGAGGGCGCGTGCGATCTCGCGGCCGAGCTCGACGGCGAGCGCATTCGCGCGCGCGTCGTGCGCATGGGTGCCGAGCTCGCCGTCTTCGCCCACGGCACGAGCCGGCGCTTGCGGCTCGTCGATCCGCTCGCGGGTGCCGCCGAGCTCGAGGCTGCGGGCGGCAGCCTCACGGCGCCGATGCCAGGCAAGATCCTGGCGGTGCTGGTGGCCAACGGTGCTGCCGTCAAGCGCGGCGCACCCCTTCTCGTCTTGGAAGCGATGAAGATGGAGCATACCATCGCCGCCCCCGCCGACGGCGTCGTCGAGCGCGTCAAGTTCCGCGCCGGCGAGCAGGTGGAGGAGGGCGTCGAGCTCATCGCCTTCCTGCCGGCCGCCGGGGCCTGAGGAGGATGCGGCGCATATGACCCTGCCGAAGCGCGTCAAGATGGTCGAGGTGGGCCCGCGCGACGGGTTGCAGAACGAACCCATGAGCGTGCCGGCCGCGGTCAAGGCAGCGCTCATCGAGCGGCTCGCCGAGGCGGGCCTCGCGGTCGTCGAGGCGGGGAGCTTCGTCTCGCCCAAATGGATCCCCCAGATGGCCGACACCGGCGAGGTGCTCGCCCTCCTCCGCCGCAAGCCCGGAGTCTCCTATCCCGTGCTGGTGCCCAACATGACGGGCTATGCCGCAGCACGGGCGGCGGGGGTCGAGGAGATCGCCATCTTCGGCGCCGCCTCGGAGAGCTTCTCCCGGCGCAACATCAACTGCTCGATCGCCGAGAGCCTTGAGCGCTTCGCGCCCGTGGCCGAGGCGGCCAAGCGCGACGGGTTGCTCCTGCGCGGCTACGTCTCCTGCGCGCTCGGCTGCCCCTATGAGGGCGAGGTCGCGCCGGACGCGGTGGCGGAAGTGGCGGCCAAGCTCAAGGCGCTCGGCTGCTACGAGGTCTCGCTCGGCGACACCATCGGCGCCGGCACGCCGGGGAAGGCGCAGGCGCTCGTCGACCGGGTGGCCGAGCGCGTGCCGCGCGCAGCGCTCGCCGTGCATTTCCACGACACCTACGGCCAGGCGCTCGCCAACATCCTCGCCTGCCTCGAGCGCGGCATCGCCGTGGTCGACAGCTCGGTCGCAGGCCTCGGCGGCTGCCCCTATGCCAAGGGCGCCTCGGGCAATGTGGCGAGCGAGGACGTTCTCTATATGCTGAGCGGGCTCGGCATCGCGACCGGCGTCGCCCTCGAGCCCCTCGTCGCCGCCGGCCGCTTCATCTCGGCCGAGCTCGACAAGCAGCCGGTCTCCAAAGTCTCCCAGGCGCTCGCCGGAAAGAGCGCCGCTTGAGCCCCTCCTTCGCAAGGCAGCCGTGACCGTCAACATCGTCAAGCTCTGCGTCGGCTGCGACTCCGTCGAGGACCTCGCCAAATGGCAGAAGGCGCGGCTTGCCGCAATGCGGAAGCGCAATGCCAAGGCGCGGCTCAGGCACGTGACGCGCAGCACGCCGAAGCGCCGCGTGGAGGTGCTCGACGGCGGCTCGCTCTATTGGGTGATCAAGGGCTATGTGCGCGTGCGCCAGCGCATCATCGGGCTCAGGCCCGCGCGCAACGAGGAGGGCAAGGCGGCCTGCGCCATCGAACTCGCACCGCGCCTCGTCAAGACCCAGCTCGTCGCCTGGCGGCCCTTCCAGGGCTGGCGCTATCTCGAGCCCGAGGAGGCGCCGCCCGACCTGCCGAAGCACAGCCCGGGCGACGACGACCTGCCGCCCAAGCTCGCCGCGGCGCTGAGGGAGCTGGGACTGCTTTAGGGGACCTACGCGGCACGCGGCTTGACCTCGGTCTCGAGACGATCGCCGAGAGTTTCGGCTGCCACCTCGAGCGCGAAATCGCGCTGCATGTTAAGCCAGAATTCCGGCGTGGTGCCGAAATAGCGCGCCAGGCGCAATGCCGTATCGCCGGTGATGCCGCGCCGCTCGGCCACGATGTCCTGAATTCGCGTGACGGGAACGCCAATGTCCTTGGCGAGGCGATAGGCGGTGATCTTGTGCGGCTTCATGAACTCCTCGCGAAGCTGCTCGCCCGGATGAATCGGCGGAAGGTCGCGCATGGCTCTCATCCTCGATGGTAGTCGACGATCTCGACATCGTCGTAACGTGCGTCAGCAAGCCGTCATGCCGAGGAACGGGGTGCGTCGCTTCCCAAGGAACGCTCCGTCTCGACCTCCCTGCGGACACGATCGCCGTGCTCTTGCTCGGCCTTCCACAGATCAAAGGCCTGCTGCATGACGAGCCAGAGCCGGGCACCCGTGCCGAGCGCCCGGCCGATGCGTAGAGCCGTCTCGGGGCTGATGGCGCGCCGGCCAGAGACGATCTCCTGGATGCGCTGAGGCGGCACCCGCAGCTTCAGGCCGAAGGCGGTGGCACTCAGCCCTCGCGCCTCCAGCTCCTCCTTCAGCACCAAGCCAGGGTGCACGCCGTGGAACGCCTTCGTCTCAGGCATCGGTTCCCTTCTAGTGGTAGTCGACGATTTCGACATCGTAAGCGTCTCCATCCTTGAACGTGAAGACAAGCCGCCATGGGCCATTCACCGTCATCGCCCACCTGCCCTCGCGATCGCCCTTGAGCTTGTGCAAGCCGATGGACGCGAGCGAGGGTATCTCCGCAAGCGTTGCGACCGCGTCGAGCAATTGGAGGCGCGCCATGGCCTTTTGCTCGTCGAGCCCCTTGAAACGCGATTTGCGCTGCTCGGCAAACTGCCGGGTCGCTGCGGTCTTCCAGCTCTTGATCACGGTGAAGCATGCCATGTGTTGCATGGCACGTCAAACGCGGCAAAGACTGCGACAAGGATCGTCGCGCATGTGGCGACTTATGCCGCTCGGACACGGCGACTGCGCGCGATTGGCTCTGGGAGGTGTCCGGAGTATAGATTGGCGCGCATGAGCACATGGGGCCCCCGATGCCGAACAACTCAGCCCAGCCGCCCATGATCTTCGCCGAGCCGCTGCCGTCCGCCGAGCCGGCGTGGGCGGCGCTTGCCGCCGCCTATCGCGCCGACGAGACGGAGGTCGTCGAGCGCCTGCTGGCCGAACTCCAGCTTCCCTCGGACATGCTCGACCGCATCGCCGAGCGGGCGCGCGCGCTCGTCGCCGCGGTCAGACGCAAGCGCACGGGTCAAGGCGGGCTCGACGCCTTCCTTCACCAGTACGCGCTCTCGAGCCAGGAGGGCGTCGTGCTGATGTGCCTCGCCGAGGCGCTGCTGCGCATCCCCGATGCCGAGACCGCCGACCTCCTCATCCGCGACAAGCTGCGCCTGGCCGATTGGGAGCGCCATCTCGGCAAGAGCGAATCGCTCTTCGTCAATGCCTCGACCTGGGCGCTCATGCTCACCGGCCGCGTGATCCGCTTGGGGGATCACAAGGAGCGCGATCTCGGCGCCGTCTTCGGCCGCCTGGTGGCGCGGAGCGGCGAGCCCCTCATCCGCCAGGCCATGATGCAGGCGATGCGCATCCTGGGCGGCCAATTCGTCATGGGGCGCACGATCGGCGAGGCGCTCGAGCGCGCCAAGGCGGAGGAGGGGCTCGGCTACCGCCATTCCTACGACATGCTGGGCGAGGCGGCGCGCACGGCGCGCGATGCGGAGCGCTACCTCGAGGCCTACGACCGTGCGATTGCGGCGATCGGCCAAGCGGCGGCGGGCCGCGGCCCCGTCGCCTCCCCCGGCATCTCGGTCAAGCTCTCGGCACTCCATCCGCGCTACGAGTTCGCCCAGCGCGGGCGCGTGCTCAAGGAGCTGGTGCCGCGCGTGCTCGCCCTTGCCCGGCACGCCCGCGAGGTGGGCATCGGCCTCACCATCGACTCCGAGGAGGCGGACCGCCTCGATCTCTCCCTCGAGGTCCTCGCCGCCCTCGCGCGCGACCGCAGCCTCGCCGGCTGGGACGGCCTCGGGATTGCCGTGCAGGCGTATCAGAAGCGTGCGCTCGCCCAGATCGACTGGCTCGCGGCGCTGTCTCGCGGTGCCGGCCGCCGGCTCATGGTGCGCCTCGTCAAGGGCGCCTATTGGGACAGCGAGATCAAGCGCGCCCAGGAGCACGGCCTCGACGGCTACCCCGTCTTCACGCGCAAGACGGCGACCGACGTCTGCTATCTCGCGGCGGCGCGGCGCGTGCTCTCGGCGCCCGACGCCTTCTATCCCCAGTTCGCCACCCACAACGCCCATACGCTCGCGGCCGTCCTCGAATTTGCCGGCAACGAGCGGGGCTTCGAGTTCCAGCGCCTCCACGGCATGGGCGAAGCGCTCTATGAGGAGGTGGTGGGGAGCGCCAAGCTCAACGTCCCCTGCCGCATCTATGCCCCCGTGGGCAGTCACGAGGATCTGCTGCCCTATCTCGTGCGCCGCCTTCTCGAGAACGGCGCCAATACCTCCTTCGTCAACCGCATCGTCGACGAGGCGGCACCCATCGACGCCATCGTGGCCGATCCGGCGGCGCGCCTGCGCCGGCTCGCCAAGAAGCCCCATCCGCGCATTCCGCTGCCGCGCGCCCTCTTCCTCCCCGAGCGGCTCAATGCGCTGGGCCCCGACCTCTCGGACCCGGCTACTCTCGCGCTGCTCGCCTCGGAGATGGCGCGCGCGGCGGCCGAGCGCCACGAGGCGGGCCCCTTCATCGGCGGCTTGCGGCGGCCGGGCGCCGGCCGCCAGGTTTACGACCCGGCCGATCGCAGGCGCGTCATTGGCACGGTGTGCTGTAGCACCGAGGCCGACGTGGAGGAGGCGCTCGGGCGCGCGCACCGCGCCTTCCGCCGGTGGGACGAGACCGCGGCGGGCGAGCGCGCGGCAAGGCTCGAGCGCCTGGCCGAGCTCTACGAGCGCAACATGGCGGAGCTCATGGCGCTCGCCGTGCGCGAGGCGGGGAAGTGCATCCCCGACGCGCTCGCCGAGGTGCGCGAGGCCGCCGATTTCTGCCGCTACTACGCGCACCGCGCTCGGCTCGAGTTCGCGCAAGCCCAGGCGATGCCCGGCCCCACGGGCGAGCGCAACGAGCTCGCCCTCGCGGGCCGCGGCGTCTTCGCCTGCATCAGCCCGTGGAATTTCCCGCTCGCCATCTTCACCGGCCAGATCGCGGCGGCACTCGCCGCGGGCAATGCCGTGGTGGCCAAGCCCGCCGAGCAGACGCCGCTCATCGCCGCGCGCGCGGTCGAGCTCGCCTATCTTGCCGGCATCCCCGGCGATGCGCTGCAGCTCCTCCCCGGGCCGGGCGAGACGGTGGGTGCGGCACTCGTCGCCGACGCGCGCACGGCGGGCGTCGTCTTCACCGGCTCGACCGAGACCGCGCAGTCGATCCACCAGGCGCTCGCGGCGCGGCGCGGGCCGATCATCACGCTCATCGCCGAGACGGGCGGGCAGAACGCCATGATCGTCGACAGCTCGGCCTTGCCCGAGCAGGTGGTGGGCGACGTGCTCGCCTCCGCCTTCCAGAGTGCGGGCCAGCGCTGCTCGGCGCTGCGCGTGCTCTTCGTGCAGGAGGAGCTGGCGCCGAAGCTCCTCGAGATGCTGGCGGGCGCCATCGACGAGCTCGCGGTGGGCGATCCCGGCCTGCTCGCGACCGACGTGGGGCCGGTGATCGACGAGGAGGCCAAGGCGACGCTCGAGGCGCACGCCCTGCGCATGGCGCGCGAGGGCCGCCTCATAGAGCGCGCACGGCTCGGCGAGGACGCGCGCAACGGCAGCTTCGTGGCCCCCGCCGCCTTCGAGATCGACGGCCTCGCCAGGCTCGAGCGCGAGGTCTTCGGCCCCATCCTCCACGTGGTGCGCTACAAGTCCGACCGGCTCGACGAGGTGATCGACGCGGTCAACGCCACGGGCTACGGCCTCACCCTCGGCGTGCACAGCCGCATCGACAGCACGATCGAGCACGTGGTAAAGCGCGCCCGGGTCGGCAACGCCTATGTCAACCGCAACATGATCGGCGCCGTCGTGGGCGTGCAGCCCTTCGGCGGCGAGGGCCTCTCGGGCACCGGGCCCAAGGCCGGCGGGCCGCGCTACCTCCACCGCTTCGCCGTCGAGCGCACGCTCAGCGTCAACACGACCGCGCAAGGCGGCAATGCCACGCTCATGTCGCTCGCCGAAGAGGACTGAGACGATCGGCAAGGCCGCCGCCTTCCTGGCGCTCGCTCTTCTCGTCTCGGCGCTGTGGCGCGCCCAGGGGGCGGAGAGCGTCAGCACGAGCGACGCCTACGAGCAGCCGCTCGGCGCCATGAGCGAGGCCGAGGCGAAGCGCTTTCAATTCGGCCGAGCGCTCTTCGAGCGCGACTGGGCGATCGCACCCGGGCCGGAGCCCGGCTTCGACGGCCTGGGGCCGCTCTTCGACCGCCTCTCCTGCGACGGCTGCCACACCCATGCCGGTGCCGGCGAGCCGCCGCGCGAGCCCGGCTTTCCCATGGTCTCCATGACGGTCAGGCTCGGCGTGCCGGGGCGCGACGCCCACGGCGGCCCGCTGCCGCACCCGGTCTACGGCGATCAGCTCGACCGCAACGCGGTGCCCGGCGTGCCGATCGAGGGCCGGGTCTCGGTGCGTTTCAGCGAAAGCGAGGGCCGCTACGCCGACGGCGAGCGCTACAGCTTGCGCACGCCCCATTACCGCTTCTCGAGGCTCGCCTTCGGCCCGCTCGGGCGAAGGGCGCTCTTCTCGGCACGGGTGGCGCCGGCGCTCGTCGGGCTCGGCCTCCTCGCGGCGGTGCCCGACGCGGAGATCGAGGCGCTCGCCGCCGAGGAGAGCAGTGAGGGCGGCGTGCGCGGCCGGCCGAACCGCGTCTTCGACGTAGCAGGGAAGGCCATGCGCCTCGGCCGCTTCGGCTGGAAGGCGGGCGTGCCGAGCCTCCTGCAGCAGACCGCCAACGCCTTCAACCGCGACATCGGCATCACCAACCCGCTCTATCCCGAGAACGACTGCACCGCTGCGGAAACCGCCTGCTGGTTGGTTGCGGCCGCGGCACCACGCCATCCCAAGATCGGCGACGATTTTCTCACTGCCGTGACTTTCTTCGTCGCCCGCCTGGCACCCCCCGGGCCAGGCAAGCCCGACGACCCGCAGGTGAAACGGGGTGCAGCGCTCTTCGAGGGGGCGGGTTGCGCCCTTTGCCACCGCCCGACGCTCGAGACGGGCGACGACCCCGATGCAGCGCTCGCGCACAAGACCATCCACCCCTATACGGACCTCCTCCTCCACGACATGGGCGCGGGCCTGGCCGACCGTCGTCCCGAGTATGGCGCCAGTGGGCGGAGCTGGCGCACGGCACCCCTCTGGGGCCTCGGCTTGAGCCGTAGCGTGGCCGGGCACGAGTTCCTGCTCCACGACGGCCGCGCCCGCGGGCCGGCCGAGGCGATCCTCTGGCACGGCGGCGAGGCGGCGGCGGCGAAGGAGGCCTTCCGCCGCATGAGCCGCGGCGAGCGCGCAGCGCTGGTCGCGTTCCTGGAGCAGCTCTAGGACCAAGAGTCATTGATGCGCAGCGCACCCCCTCCCTAACCCTCCCCCTCAAGGGGGGAGGGGACTTGTATGGCATGGCAACAAACATCCCCCTCCCCCTTGAAGGGGGAGGGCGGGGAGGGGGTGACGCACGCTTCATCGATGGTTGGTGATAGCGGCGAATCGCGGGCATCATTGGGCCAAGCTCAATCGAGGCGGCCGCGGAGTGCATTGGCGAAGAGCGCCTCGTAGTTGGCCACCGAGAGCGGCGGCGGGTTGCCGCCGTTGTTGGGGTCCTCCGCCGCCATCTTGGCGAGCTCGGGGATGCGCGCCTCCTCGACGCCGAGGGCGGCTATGGTGTCGGGGATGGCGAGCTCGCGGCGGAGGGTCAGCACCCACTCGAGCACCGCCTCGAAGGAGCCGTGTGGCAGGGCGAGATAGCGCGCCGTGCGCGCCATCTTCTCCGCGATCGCAGCACGGTTGCGCAGCAGGACGTAGGGCATCACCACGGCGTTGGTCAGGCCGTGATGGCTGTCGTAGAGGGCGCCGATCGGGTGGCTCATGGCGTGGATGGCGCCGAGGCCCTTCTGGAAGGCGGCGGCCCCCATGCTCGCAGCACTCAGCATATGGCCGCGCGCCGCGAGGTTGCCGCCTTGGCGGTAGGCCGTGGGCAGCCATTCCTTGATGAGCCGCATGCCCTCGAGGGCGATCCCCTCTGCGAGCGGATGGTAGGCGGGCGAGCAATAGGCCTCGAGATTGTGGGCGAGCGCGTCCATGCCGGTCGCCGCCGTGATGTGGGGCGGCAGGCCTAGCGTGAGCTCGGCATCCGAGATGACGACGCGCGGCATCATCTTCGGGTGGAAGATGATGTATTTGCGCGCCGTCGCCTCATTCAGGATGACCGCGGCACGCCCCACCTCGGAGCCCGTGCCGGCCGTGGTCGGCACCGCCACCACCGGACGGATGGCATCCGCGTCGGCGCGCGTCCACCAGTCGCCCACGTCCTCGAAGTCCCAGATGGGACGCCGCTGCCCGGCCTGGAAGGCGATCGCCTTGCCGGTGTCGAGAGCACTGCCGCCGCCCATGGCCACCACGCCGTCGTGGCCGCCCGCGGCGAGTGCCGCGATGCCGTCCGCGACGTTGCGGTAGACGGGATTGGGCTTGAGCGCGGAGAAGAGGCCGGGGCTCATGCCGGCGCTCGCGAGGAGATCGAGGGCGCGTTTCACCATGGCGAGCTTGGCGAGGCCCGGGTCGGTGACGAGGAGCGGACGCTCGATGCCGGCCGCGGCGCAGGCCTCGGGCAGCTCCTTCAGGCGGCCGGCGCCGAAACGCACGCTCGTTGGATAGCTCCAATTAGCGGTCGGGCAGGCGGTCTCCATGGGCATCGCGGCGATCTTTCTCCTACGGCTCACGCGCGCTCGAAATAGCGCACCAGCTCCCAGTCGGTGACGCGGCGGTCGTATTCGGCCTGCTCCCAGCGCGCCGCATGGACGTAGTGGTCGATCACCTCGTCGCCGAAGGCCTTGCGCAGCGCCGTGGAGCCATCGAGCGCCTGGGTCGCCTCGCGCAGCGTCTTCGGCACCTCGCGGATCGAGCTCGCCGAATAGGCGTTGCCGGCAAAGGGATGCTCGAGCGCCAGGCGCTGCTCGATGCCGTAGAGGCCGGCGGCGACGACCGCGGCGAAGGCGAGATAGGGGTTCACGTCGGCGCCCGGGATGCGGCACTCGACGCGCATGGCGCTGCCCTCGCCGAGCACGCGGAAGCCGGCCGTGCGGTTGTCGAAGCTCCACACCGCCTTGGTCGGCGCAAACGAGCCCGCCTGGAAGCGCTTGTAGGAGTTGACCGAGGGGGCGAGGAAGAGCGTCATGTCGCGGGCGAGCGCCAGCTGGCCCGCGAGATAGCGGCGGAAGAGCGCCGACATGCCGTGCGGCTCGCGCGCGTCGTGGAAGAGGGCTTTGCGGCCCTTGGCGTCCCATAGGGAGCTATGGAGATGGCTGCTGCTGCCGGCCAGCCCGTAGTCCCACTTGGCCATGAAGGTGACCGACTTGCCCTGGGCGTGGGCGATCTCCTTGACGCCGTTCTTGTAGATGGCGTGGCGGTCGGCCATCTCGAGGGCCTCGGCATAGACGAGGTTGATCTCCGCCTGGCCGGGGCCCCACTCGCCCTTGGAGGATTCGACGGGGATGCCGGCCGCGTCCATGCCGTTGCGGATGGCGCGCACCAGCCCCTCCTCCTTCGACGTCTGGAAGATGTGGTAGTCCTCGAAGTACCAGCCGGCCGGCTTGACGCCCTTGTAGCCCTTCTGGCGCGCGCCGTCGAAGCTGTCTTCGAAGATGTAGAACTCGAGCTCCGAGGCTGTCTTGGCGACGTAGCCGGCCTCTGCGAGCCGGCCGAGCTGGCGCTTCAAGATGCTGCGCGGGGCGTGCGGCACGTCCTGGCCCTCGTGGTCGACGACGTCGCCGAGCACGAGTGCCGTGCCCGGAAGCCACGGGATGCGGCGCAGCGTGGCGAGGTCCGGGCGGATCGTGAAGTCGCCGTAGCCCTTGTCCCAGGAGGCCGCCTTGAAGCCCGGCACCGGCTCCATCTCCATGTCCACGGCGAGGAGATAGTCGCAGGCATGGCTGCCCTCGGCCAGGCTGTCGAGGAAGTGATGGCCGGTCGTGCGCTTGCCCACGAGGCGGCCCTGCATGTCGACGAAGGCGACGAGGACGGTGTCGATCTCCTTGGCGTCGATGAGCCGCTTGAGCGCGTCGAGGTCGAGATTGCCCGCCATGTCCGTCCCCGCCTGGTGCCGGTCTTTCTCGCCCCGGATTGTCGCCCGTTCCCTCCCCCTTCCGCAATCGCCCTCATCGTCCGCTCCGCACCCCCCCCCAACCCTCCCCCTCAAGGGGGGAGGGGGCACTCCCGAGCATGGCAATACTTTCCCCTCCCCCCTTGAGGGAGAGGGTAGGGTGGGGGGTAGAAGATTTGCTATGCTGGCCGCCGAGGGGGAGCATGGCGCCGAGGAAGATCATCCACGATTGCGATCCGGGTCAGGACGACGCGCTGGCGCTCCTCCTCGAGCTCGCCTCGCCCGGCGAGATCGAGCTCGAGGCGGTGACCACCGTGGCCGGCAACGTGCCGCTCGAGCGCACGACCGAGAACGCGCGCCGCATCGTCGAGCTTGCCGGCCACTCCGACATGCCCGTCCATCCCGGCTGCCCGCGTCCCCTCAGGCGGCCTCTCCTGACCGCCGCGCACGTGCATGACGAGAGCGGGCTCGAGGGCTCGGGTCTGCCGCCTGCGTGGCTCCATCCCGAGGAGACGCACGCGGTCGATTATCTCGTCGAGACGCTCAGCAGGGGCGGGGAGCCCCGCACGCTCATCGCCACCGGCCCGCTCACCAATATCGCGAGCGCCCTCGTGGCGGCACCCGGGATCGCCGCGGGCATCGCCGAGATACTGCTCATGGGCGGCGCCCTCGGCCGCGGCAATGCGACGCCGTCGGCCGAGTTCAATTTCCACGTCGACCCCGATGCGGCGGCGATCGTCTTCTCGGCCGGCCTGCCGCTCACCATGCTCGGTCTCGACGTGACCCGCCAGGCGGTTGCCACGCCCGCGCGCATAGCCCTCCTCGAGGCGCTCGACAATCCGGCCGCCGCCGCCGCCGCCGGCATGCTGCGCTTCGGCCTCGACCGCGCCGAGGCGCTTGGCGAGGACGGGCCGCTCGTGCACGACCTCCTGGTGCCCGCCTATCTCCTCGCGCCGCAGCTCTTCCGCGCGCGGCGGGCCCATCTCCGCATCGTCGCCTGGGGCGAGAGCGATCTCGGGCGCAGCGTCGAGCTCACCGGCGAGGCGGCCAACGCCACGGTGGTCGAAGCGGTCGACGCCGAGCGCCTCTTTGCCTTCGTCTTGCAGCGCTACGCGCGCTATCCACGGCGCACAGGTCCTTGATCGGGCGCTCGTTTTGCGCTTCCGCGGGGGTTCGAATCGCGCTTGAATGCCCGGCAAGGGCCGAGCGCAGGCCCGGAACGCAGAGGGAGAGTCCCGCCGTGGCGCACGCCCGTATCCGCAAGTTTCGCACCAACAGCTACTATCCCGACCAGAAGCTCGGCATCGACCTCAGCATGGCCGTGCGCGCCGGCAACCACGTCTTCCTGCGCGGCCAGACCGCCATGGCCTTCGACGGCTCGATCGTGGGCGTGGGCGATCCCGAGGCCCAGACCGAGCACGCGATGAGCTGCGTCAAGCTCCTCCTCGAGGAGGCCGGGGCCAGGCTCGAGCACATCTGCAAGATCCACATCTACGTCGTCGATCGCGCCTACCGCGAGCCGGTCTATCGCGTGGTGGGCAAGTGGCTGCAAGGCGTCTATCCTTGCTCGACCGGGCTCATCGTCAGCGGGCTTGCGCGTCCCGAGCTCCTCATGGAGATCGACGTGGATGCGGTGATTCCCGAGGACGAGGCGCCGGCCAGGCCGCGCGTCGGGGGGCGTGCGAAGAAGGGGGGGAGCCGCGCATGACCTTTTCGATCGTCGGCCGCTGCGCGCGCACCGGCATGGTGGGCATGGCGATCTCGACGTCGAGCATCGCGGTGACCGGGCGCTGCGCCTGGGTGCGCGCAGGAGTGGGCGCCGTCGCCACCCAGAACGTGACCGATCCGGTCTTGGGCGTGCAGATTCTCGATCTCATGGAGGAGGGGGCACCGCCCGAGCTCGCCATCCGGGAGGTGGTGGCGGGTGCCCGCCACGTGGCCTACCGCCAGCTCGCCGCCGTCGACCGCCACGGCCGTGCCGCCCATTACACCGGCGCCAAGGCCTTGGGCACCGCGAATGCGGCCTCGGGCCCCGACTGCGCCGCTGCCGGCAACATCCTCGCCAACCGCGATGTGCCCGCCGCCATGGTGCGCGTCTTCGAGAGCGACGGCGACGTGCATCTCGCCGAGCGCCTCTTGCGCGCGCTCGAGGCAGGCCTGGTCGCGGGCGGCGAGCGCGGGTCGGTGCATTCCGCCGGCCTCGTCGTGGCGGCGGATCAGCTGTGGCCGGTCGTCAACCTGCGCGTGGACTGGGCCGAGGCGGCGCCGATCAACCAGCTCCGCGCCCTCTGGGAGGCCTACGAGCCGCAGATGCAGGACTTCGTCACGCGCGCCCTCGACCCCGATTCGGCGCGCCTCTTCAGCGCCGGAGGGCAGCGCTAGCGGCGCCGCTCTCCCTCACCCGGCCGCTTCGCGGCCACCCTCTCCCGCATGCGGGAGAGGGAAGGGGCCCATCGCGCAAGCGATGGGAAGGGTGAGGGAGAGCTACGCCTTCCAACCCGGCATGGCGAAGCCGCGCTGGTCGAGCTCGGCGTCGAGGGCGGCGGCTTGCTCAGGCGAGAGCTCCACGAGCGGCGGCCGCACCGTGCGCCAGGCGCCGTCGCCGCCGAAGCGCGCCACCGTATGCTTCAAGGCCGGGATCATGGGGAACTTCTGCATGGCGAAGCGCAGGTCGTTGAGCTTCTCCTGGCGCGCGTCGGCGTCGGCCTCCTGCCAATGGGCGTAGAGCCCGTGGATCGCCGCCGGGTTGATGTTGGCGGTGGCGCTGATGCAGCCCACCCCGCCGCCGCGCATGTTGGCTAAGAGGAAGGCCTCGGACCCTGCGAAGACGTCGAAGGTGCCGCCGAAGGCCTTGAGCATGGCCGCGGTGTTCTGCCAGTCGCCCGAGCTGTCCTTGACGCCGGCGACGGTGCCCGGATAGACCTTGAGCAGGCGCTCGATGAGCGCAAGGCTGATCGGCACCTGGGAGACCGGCGGGATGTGGTAGAGGTAGATCCTGAGCCGGCGGTCGCCCACCCGCTCGATCACCTCCGCGAAATTGCGATAGAGCCCGTCGTCGCTCACCCCCTTGTAGTAGAAGGGCGGCAGCATGAGCACGCCGGCCACGCCGTGCTCGACGGCACGGCGCGTGAGCTTCACCGAATCGACGAGCGCGCAGCAGCCCGTTCCCGGCATCATGACGGCGGGATCGATCTTGGCCGCGACGAGCATATCGAGGAGCTCGAGGCGCTCCTCGAGGCCGAGCGAGTTGGCCTCGCTGTTGGTGCCGAACACGGCGAGGCCGCAGCTCTGCGAGACGAGCCAACGGCAGTGGCGGACGAGCCGCTCGCCGTCGACCGAAAGATCGCTCTTGAAGGGGGTCACCACCGGCGAGAGCACGCCGCGGATGCGCGGGCGGACGCGCTCGCGCGGCTCTGGCAGGGTTGCGGTTGCGGTATCCGGCATGTCGTCCTCCGTCGTTCGCTTCAGGCGTAGCCCTCGCGCAGCCGGCTCTCGACATAGGCGCCGCTCTGGATCGGCTGGTAGCGCGGCAGGGCGTCGGGCTCCTTGCAGCCCGGCAGGCAATCGACCAGCACCTCCGGGTTGGGATGGAAGAAGAAGGGCAGCGAGTAGCGCGAGCCCGCGTGGCGGGTCAAGACCCGGTGCTGGGTGGCGCGGAAGAGATCGTTCGTCCAGCGCGCCATCAGCTCGCCGATGTTGCACACGAAGGCGCCCGGCATGGGCACCGCGTCGATCCATTTGCCGCTGCTGTTCTGCACCTGGAGGCCGCCCACCTGGTCCTGGGCCAGGATGGTGAGATAGCCGTAGTCCGAGTGGGCACCGCAGCCCACGTCGGGGAACGGCGCCTCGCTCGGCAGCGCCGGGCGCGGCGGGTAATGGAGGAGCCGCAGGATCGCGGTCGGGTGGTCGAGGCGGCTCGCGAAGAAATCCTCGGGCAGCTCGAGGGCGAGTGCGAAGGCAAGCGAGAGGCGCCGCCCGAGGCCGCAGAGCGCCTCGTAATAGGCGTTCAGCACGGGCCTCAGGCGCGCGGGCCGCGCCGGCCACTGGTTGGGCCCGCGCAAATGCGCGAAGGGTGCGGCAGCGAGGTCCGAAGGCGGCAGCTCGAGCGAGATGTCGAAGCCCTCCTTGGGGTCGGCGCCGACCGCGGGGTCGGTGGTCTCGCCGCCGAGCGGCAGATAGCCGCGGAACCAGGGCGAGCGCTTCATCGCGACCGCCATCTTCTCCTCGAGCGGGAGGGCGAAGAGCTCGCGCGCCACGGCGAAGACCTCGCCGCGGAGCGCCTCGTCGATGCCGTGGTTGACCACGTAGAAGAAGCCCACGTGCCGGCAGGCCTCGCCGATGCGCGCGGCGCATTCGCGCCGCCCCTCGCCCGCGGCGAGCGGGGAGACATCGATGACGGGGATGGCGTCGAAGTCCTTCATGGCGGGGTTCTCGCTTGTTCGCAACGGATTTTAGCACGGCGCCGTCGGGCGGCGCAGCTTCATCGTGGAGCGGCGGCGGGGTCCCTCACCCTTCCCGTCGCTACGCGACGGGCCCCTTCCCTCTCCCGCTTGCGGGAGAGGGTGGCCGCGAAGCGGCCGGGTGAGGGAGAGCCGCGCCCTGCCGCTCGACCTCCCGGGCGCGCAGCTCGCGGCGCAGGATCTTGCCGGTCGCGGTCATGGGGAGTGCCTCTACGAACTCGACGAGGCGCGGATATTCGTGCGCCGCGAGCCGCGTCCTGACGAACTCCTGGATGTCGCGGGCGAGCTCGGGCGAGGGCACGACGCCCGGCGCCGGCACGACGATGACCTTGACGATCTCGGTGCGCAGCGCATCCGGCACGCCGATCGCCGCGGCCATGGCCACGGAAGGATGCTTCAAGAGGCAGTCCTCGATCTCGCTCGGCCCGATGCGGTAGCCGGCCGAGGTGATGATGTCATCGGCGCGCCCCTTGAACCAGAAATAGCCGTCCGCGTCCTTCTCCGCCACGTCGCCGGTCAAGAGCCAGCCGCGCGCGTACTTGGCGCGCGTCGCCTCGGGGTTGCGCCAGTACTCGAGCAGCATGACGGGATCGGGCCGCCGCACGCCGACGATGCCGGCGCTGCCCGGCGGTAGCGGGTTGCCCGCCTCATCCACCACCTCGACGACGTGGCCCGGCACGGGCCTGCCCATCGAGCCCGCGCGAACCGGCATCACCGCAGCACAGTTGCCCAGCACGAGATTGCACTCGGTCTGGCCGTAGCCCTCGTTGATGGTGACGCCGAGCGTCTCGCGCCCCCAGGCGAGGAGCTCCTCGCCCATGGCCTCGCCGCCGGTGAAGATGGAGCGGATGGCGTAGGACCAGCGCTGCCGCGGCTCCGGCACCTGGCGCATGAGCTTGAGCGCCGTCGGCGGCAGGAAGAGGTTGCGCACGCGGTGCTCGGCGATGAGGCGGAAGGCGAGCTCGGGCTCGAACTTGCGCATGCGGCAGGCGAGCACTGGGATGCCGTGGAACCAGGCCGGCAGCAGCACGTCGAGGAGACCGCCGATCCACGCCCAGTTGGCCGGCGTCCAGAAGAGGTCGCCTTCTTGCGGCGGGAACTCGTGGTAGAACTCGACGCCGGTCAGATGGCCGAGCAGCACGCGCTGGGCGTGGAGCGCCCCCTTGGGCGGACCGGTGGTGCCCGAGGTGTAGATGATGAGCGCCGGGTCGTCGGCGGCGCTGTCGAGCGACGGGAAGCGGTCCGAGGCCTTGGCCAGCGCCGCGGCGAAATCGATTGCGTGCGGCGGCAGGGGCGAGCGGCTCTCCTCGCCGCGCGCGACAACGACGAGGGCGAGCTCGGGCAGGCGCTCGCGCAAAGCCGCGATCTTGGGGAAATTGGCCTCGTCGGTCAGCACCGCCTTGGCGCCCGAGTGGGCGAGGCGGTACTCGAGCGCGTCGGCGCCGAAGAGCGTGAAGAGCGGCAGTGCGATGATGCCCGCCTTGTAGCAGGCCATATGGGCGACCGCGGCCTCGGGCGATTGCGGGAGCAGGATGGCAAGGCGGTCGCCGCGGCCGACCGCGTGCGCCGCGAGCGCATTGGCAAAGCGGCTCGCCAGCGCCTCGATCTCTGCGAAGCTGTAGCGCCGGAGCCTGCCGTCCGCCTCGAGGAAGAGGAGGGCCGGTGCTGAGCCCTTCGCCGCCGCGTGGCGCTCGCAGCAGGCCCGCGCCATGTTGAAGCGCTGCGGCACGCGCCAGCGGAAGCGCCCGTAGACCTCGTCGTAGCTCTTGCCCGCCTCGAGCATGGCTCCTCGCCCGGCAACGGCGGCGATCATAGCCGGCGGAGGGCACCCCCGGGTAGCGCCGATGGCGCCGCGATCAATCTTGCGGGAGCGTCGCGACGAGCGCCTCGCAGCGCGCGATATTGGCCTCGTGCGCGCCGCGCATGCCCATGAGGGCCGCGTGGATGCGGTCGTCCTTGATGCGTGGCAGCGCCGTGCTGAGCTTGCGCACCACCCAGGCCTGGCCGCGCTCGAGGAAGGCGAGGCGGGCGGCGAAGCCCGGGATCGCCATAGCCTTGTCGTAGAAGGCGCCGACTTGCGCGCTCGGCTCGGCGCCGACGCCTTTGATGAGGCGCTCGAGCATAACGGCAAAGCGTGCCTCGTCGCGGCGTACGACCTCGAGAAGCGCGGTTCCGGCGGCACTCGGGCTCGCCGCGAGGAATGCCTCGGCCAGCCGCTCGCCCGCGCGCTCGCCCTCGAGCAGCGTATTGAGGAGCGTTACGAGCTCCGCGTCGGCGAGATACCCGGCATAGTACTGTGCCATCTCGTGGGCATAGCAGGCGGGCGAGCTGAACTCGCCGCCGCCGGCCCTGTCATTATCGTCTGTCATGGCCTGGTCTCCCGGCTTGCGCATTGACTGCAATAATGCGCGGCGGAGCGGCGAAGGCAAGGGCGCGCGCCGCAGCTTTCTCAAGCGAGGAGCGAGAGCCAGGCCGAGACGCCGAAGGCGATGAGCACGAGACCCGAGCCGCGGTTGATCCAGCGCACCGCACCCGGCGTCACCCGCGCGCGGGCGAGGCTCACGGCGGACGAGAGCGCCAGCCACCAGAGCGCCGATCCCGTGAACACCGCCGCCACGAAGCTCGCCGCCTTGGCGTAGCTCCCCGCCGTCTCGGCAAGGCCGACGCTCGCAAAGACCGCGGCGAAGGAGATGATGGTCGAGGGGTTGGTCAAGGTGAGGAGGACGGTCGTGCCGTAGTCGGCGAGGAGGCTGCGCCCCTCCTTGAGCGAGCGCTCGGCGGGCGGCCGCTCGCGGAAGCTCGTGGCACCGAGCCAGAGGAGCACCAGCCCGCCCACGAGCCGGAGCGGCGTCTGCTGGGCCATGATGAAGCCCGAGACACTGGCGAGCCCGAAGCCCGCGACGGCGCCGTAGAAGCCGTCCGCGGTCGCGGCACCGAGGCCCGTCGCCAGCCCCGCGGCCATCCCGTGGCCGAGGCTGCGCTTGATGCAGAGGACGCCGATCGGCCCCACCGGGGCCGCGATGGAAAGGCCGACGAGCAGGCCCTTCACGAGAAGGAAGATAGGAGACATGGCACACCGGCAACTGAAAGCAGGATGCTAGGAGGAAGGTGCGGTCGGGACGCCAGAACGCCCGCCCGCGGCACCGCAGCTGCGCTAGCGGCAGCGCTTTCGTTGTCGAGATTGGCCGGCCAGGCGCGCGCACCCCGCCGCCCGCGAGGGGTGCAAGGCCGGGATGGAATCTGTTGCCAGTTCGCGCATGGCTGACCTTTCCGCGCGGCATGATAACGGCAGGCGCCTGGCTGGGCAAGGATTCGAAAGAAATTCCCTCTCGTCCTTTCCCCTCTCCTCCTTAAGGAGGAGAGGGTCAGGGTGAGGAGGTGGCTTTGCAGGGCACATTGTCGCCTGCGGATTCACGCAATCGCCCGACCTCCTCACCTCTCCATCGCTACGCGATGGGATCGAACCGCTTTGCGGTTCGATCCTCTCCTCCTTCAGGAGGAGAGGCCAAAGCTTACGCGTTCTCGCGCAAAAGGCTCCTGCCGCAGATATAGCCCCAGGTGAGGCAGGGGCCGATGGTGGTGCCGGCGCCGACCGCCTTGGAGCCGATGGGGTTGGCCATGGCGACGCCGGCGCAATAGAGCCCGCCGATCACGCTGCCGTCCGGGCGCAGCACCTGGCCGTGCTGGTTGGTGCGCGGGCCGCCCTTGGTCACGAGGATGGCACGGTGGAAAGGGGCGGCATAGAAGGGCGGCTCCGCGATGGTGCCGAGGGCACCATTGCCGCCGGGCTTCCCTCCGTCGCCCGTGTAGAACTTCTCCCACGCCGTCTCGCCGCGGTGGAAGTCGGGGTCGAGGCCTGCGCGCGCGAAGCCGTTGAAGCGCGCCACGGTCGCCTCGAGTGTCGCGGCATCGAGCCCGATCATGCCGGCGAGGCTTGCTAAGCTGCCGGCCTCGCGGAACCAGCCGGGCTCGCGGCGGCCGACGCGCATGGAATACCAGCTGCTCCTCGCATATTGCCGGTCGAAGATGCGCCAGGCCGGGAGATGGAGCGGGAGGCCGGTCGCAGGGTCGCGCGCGTCGAGCGCCACGCCGAGGTTGGGATCGCCCTCATTCAGGAAGCGCACGCCGTGGCGGTTCACCAGGATGCAGTGCGGCCGGTAGAGCTCGTTGAGCGGCAGCGCCATGCGCCGGCCTTCGTATTGGGTGACCGAGGCCGAATAGATGTTCGCCTGGTCCATATGCTCGAGCCTGGCACCCACCGCCTCGGCCATGCGGTGCCCGTCGCCGGTATTGGTGGCGGGCGCTCCGGTGAGTCCGGCCTCGCCGGGGAAGTGCCGGGCGCGGCGCTCGCTGTCCCACTCGAAGCCGCCCGTCGCCAGCACGACGCCTTTGAGCGCGCGGATGGCGAGGCTGCCCGCGGGGCCGCTCACGTCGACGCCGATGACGCGGCCGCCGTTGGCCGCACTGCCGTCCGTCACCAGCCGCTCGGCCGCCGCCGGTGCCAGGATCTCGCAGCCGTGGTCGAGGCAGCCCTTGACGAGCCCCGTCACGAGCGCGTTCCCCATGCCGACGCGGCGCGTGAGCCAGCGGTAGAGCAGCGTCGGCGCCATCCGGAGGATTGTCCTGACCGGCCGCTTCAGAACCGGTCCCACGATGAGCTCGCGGTAGGTGAAGATGTGCGGCTTGGTTGGCCTGCGGATGCGGTGGCACCACGGGCCGAGGACATTGCGGCTGATGGGGAGCGGCGACACCATGCGCCCGCTGAGCTTGCCGCCTGGCAGCTCGACATAGAGGTCGGGATGGTGCACGAGCTCGAAGCGGAGCGGCGTCTCCGCCTCGAGGAAGGCGAGCATCTCGGGCGCCTTGTCGACGAAGGCCTGCCAGAGGGCATCCTCGCTTTCCTGCCAGCCCGGCGGTGCGGCGGCGCGCAGGTAGGCGAGCGCCTCTTCCTTCGAATCGGCCATCCCGGCCGCCAGCATGTGGTGGTTGGCGGGCACCCAGGTGCCCGCACCCGACACGGCGGTGGTGCCGCCGAGCGCCGCCGCCTTCTCGAGCACGATGACGCTGAGGCCGCCCGCCGCCGCGGCAAGTGCCGCCGCGAGCGCTGCAGCACCCGAGCCCACCACCACCGCGTCGACCTCGCGGTCCCAGCGCCGCCCCGCCACGGCGTTCGGCGCCTCAGCGCGCATGGAGCTTGAGCCAGAGCGCGTAGGCGGCGACGCCGTCGCGCAGCGACACGTTGGGCACATAGCCGAGCTCGCGTTGCGCCGCCCGGATGTCGAGCGGCCCGATCGGCGCCTCGAAGGGCTGTGAATCGCTGCCGAACTCGATTGTAGCGCGCGGCACCGCGGCGGCGACGGCGGCCGCCACCTCCTTGAGCGTCGGGTTAGCCCCGCCGCTCACGTTGTAGGCGAGGCGCGGGAGGTCGGCGCGGTCGAGGGCGAGAACGATCGCCGAGACCACGTCCTCGACGTTGACATATTGCCGGCGCGCGCCGCCGCCGAAGGCGAGCCGCGTCGGCTTGCCTGCGAGCGCGTTCTCGACCATCAGCCGCACCAGGCACTCCGTCGTCCGCCGCGGGCCGTAGACGGCGGAGACGCGCAGCGCCACCCCGTCGAGGCCGTGACACTCCTTATAGGCGCGCAGCATCGCCTCGCCGCACACCTTGCTCGCGCCATAGGGCTCGGCGGCGAGGAGGCGTGCGTTCTCCTTGACCGGCTTGTCGCTCGGCTGGGGGCCGTAGGCGGCGATGCTCGACATGAAGACGACGCGGCGCACGCCCGCAAGGCGCGCCGCCTCGAGCACGTGGAGCGTGCCGTGCACGTTGGTCGCGAGGAGCTGATAGGGATTGTCGCGCAGCAGCATCGGGCCGGAGAAGGCGCCGCAGTGGACGATGCGGTCGACGGCGTGCTGGCGGATGGCGGCGTGGAGGCGATGGGGGTCGGAGAGCTCGCCGAACACGACCGGGCAGTCGAACTCGCCCGCCGGCGGGGCGACGTGGTCCATGCCGACGGCGCGGCGGCCGGCGCGCTGAAGCCGCACGGCGAGCGCATGGCCGATCATGCCAGTGACGCCGGTGATCAGAATGGCGCCTTCGGACACAAGTGTGGCTCCTCGAGGGGCAAAGGGACGGCCGCCCGCGCATTATTCCGGGATTCGGGCGCAAAGGCCAGCCGCCATAGAGGGCGGCGGCGGCGTCACGCGCCGAGGAGCTCGCGCGCTCCGGCGGCGAGGAGGTCATTGATCCAGGCGAACTTCATGAAGTCCTCCCGCACGCGCTTGCCGGCGGCGCGGATGCGCGTCCCCGCTTCGGCCACGGCAGCCTTGACGGCGGCTTGATCGGGGTCGCCGGGATGGCCCAGCGACTGGGCCAGATCCAGCATGCCGAAGCTCAGATAATCGACGCCCGGCAAGGCGGCGAGCTCGCCCGCGAGATCGAGGCCCGCCCGGCTCTCGAGCATGAGGCAGACGGAGAGTGCTGCGTTGCACGCCGCCATATAGGCCGGCCGGCTGGCGATGCGTTGGCCGTATTCCGGGCGCCCGGCGCCGAAAGAGCGGCTGCCGAGCGGCCGGAAATAGGCGGCGTCGAGCACCCTCCTCGCGCCCTCGAGGGACTCGATGTGCGGCGCCACGATGCCCCGGATGCCGCGGTCGAGAAAGCGCGTGATGGTGGCGCTCGAGATGTCGGGCACGCGCGCGATCGGCGTGAGGTCGTGGCGCTCCGCCGTGATGCAGGCCGCCTCGATGTCGCGCCAGTCGAAAGAGCCGTGCTCGCCGTCGAGATAGATGAACTGCAGATTGGCGGCCGCCAGCACCTCGATGGCCGCCGGGGCCGCGAAGGTGAGATGAATGCCGCGGATGATCCGACCCGAGGCCGCCGCTTCCTTGACGAAGTTCGTCGCTTGCATCGTCTCGATCCCTCGCAATGCCGACCCTTGCGGCGGCGCTGCCGCAATTTCACCCGACGCTTGCCCGGCTGCCTCAGGCCGGCGTGGCCCGCGCCATCTCGACGAGCTTCGGCAGGAAGAGGTCCGGGAACTTGCCGATGACGGGGGCGCAGGCGGCGCGGAAGGACTCGACGTCCGGCTTCAGATTGACCTCCATGCCGTGGTCCTTGAGGAAGCCGTAAGCTTCCGCCTCGTCCTTCTGCGTGTAGCCGCGCAGGTAATCGTTGGCCTCGCTGCAGGACGCCGTAAACGCCGTCTTCTCGTCGGCGGACAGTCCGTCGAAGAACTTCGGGTTCGTCACGGTATAGGCCGTGGTGAGGATATGGTCCGTCTTGGAGGCGTACTTCTGCACCTCGTAGTATTTGTTGGACTTGACGACCGAGGGCGGCGTGTCCTGCCCGTCGGCGACGCCCTGGCGCAGCGCAAGATAGAGCTCGCTCAAATCGACGGCGACGACGGAGGCGCCCGTCGCCTCCATCATGGCAATGTAGGCCTTGGAGTTGGGCACGCGCATCTTGAGGCTCTGCATGTCCTTGACCTCATTGATCGGATGCTTGTTGTTGGTCATGCAGCGGAAGCCGAGATCGGTCCAGCCCGTCAAGCGAAAGCCCTTGGCAAGCGCGCGCCGGCGCAGATCGTCGCCGAAGGCGCCGGCGACGGCGCGGTAGCACTGCTGCCGGCTCTTCCACAGGAAGGGCGCGTCGGTGATCGACATCTCGGGCACCCAGTTCATCAGCCCGACGCCGATGCCGCCCATCTCGAGCGAGCCTAAGCGCACGGCCTCGGCGGTGTTGCGCTCGTCGCCCATCTGCGCGTTGGGGAAGATCTGGACCTGGAGGGCGCCGGCGGTCTTGGCCTCGATCGCCTTCTTGAACTGCTCGCCCCAGATCTGCCAGCCGTGCGCGATCGGCGCCGGGTGCGCGTAGCGGATGCGCTTTGCGGCAGCCGCCGGCCGCGCCGCAAAGAGGACCGGCGACAGCGAGGCGGCAACGGCCGCCGCGCCGGCAAGGCGAAGGACTTTCCGCCGCGTGGCGGGCCGCGCTTTGGCGGCAGCGGAACGATCGAGCTGCTTGTCGCGTCGCGATGAGTGCATGGCGATTTCCTCCATTCTCCCGACGTTTATCCGTTATCCCTTGACGCCCAGCGAAGCGGGCAAGACGGCCGTGATCCACGGCACGGCGGCTACCAGCATGAGACCCGCAACAATCACCAGTAGGTACAGGACCAGGGGCTTGCTCGCGCGCTCCACCTTGGCGCCGCAGATCGCGCACGCCACGTAGAGCGCTATGCCGATGGGCGGCAGCACGATGCCGATGCCGAACGCCTCCGTCATGACGATGCCGTATTGCAGCGGCTGGACGCCGAGCTGCTGCGCCACCGGCAAGAGGAGCGGCGCCAGCATGATGATGGTGACGAAGCTCTCGAGGAGAGCCCCCATGCAGGCGGTGATGACGATCACCGCCGGGAGGAAGGCGGCGGCACCGAGGCTCGCCACCGTATCGGCGAGTGCCGTCGTGACGCCCTCGAGGGTGAGCGCCCAGGAAAAGATCATCGCGGCGCTCACGGTGAAGAAGATCATGCCGTTGAGCAGCGACGCCCTGGTCAGGACCGACCAGAAGTTCCTGAGGCTCAGCTTGCCGTAGAGGAGGCCGAGGGCAAAGCCGTAGAGGACCGCGAAGGTGGAGACTTCGGTCGGCGTCCCGATCCCCCCTGCGATGCCGCCGATCAGGATGACCGGCATCATCATCGGCAATACGGCCTGGCGCGCCGAGCGGAAAATCTCCGCGCGCGACGCCCTGGCCGCGGGCTGCCAGCCCGCGCAGGAGGCGCGGACGCGCACCAGCACCATGAGGCACGCCGCGATGGTCGCCGCCGGCAAGAGGCCGGCGATGAAGAGCGCTCCCGTCGAGATCGCGGTCGCCGAGCCCATCAGGATGAGCGCTATGCTCGGCGGCACGCTCTCCGCCATGGCGGCGGAGGCGGCGAGGAGTGCCGCGCGCTCATGGGGCTCGTAGCCGTAGGCGTCGAGCTTGCGGTTCATCGGCAGGCCGATCGTGGCCATGTCGGCGGCCTTGGAGCCGGAGATGCAGGAGGCGATGTACATGCCGATGACCATCACCTGCAGCAGGCCGCCGCGGACGTGGCCGATGAGCGAGCCCACGAATTCCACGATGCGGGAGCCCACGTCGGCGCGGTCCATGATGAAGCCGGCGAGGACGAAGAACGGCAGGGCCAGGAAGATGAAGCCGCCCGAGCCGCGCTGCGCGTTCATGACGACCGCGACCATGTCCGTCGATCCGGTGCCCTCGACGCAGCCGATGCCGACGATGGCGAGCACGAAGCCGATGGGAAGGCCTATGGCGATGAGCGCCAGGAACATCGCGACGAGAGAGGCGTAGAGCAGTCCCGAGTGCGCCGCGAAGGCGGGCTCGGCGGCGACGAAGGCGAGCACGGCCGCGGCCACGGCTGCGCCCGCGGCGGCCACGAGCGCCCGCGGCTGGTCGAGGAGCGCCACTCCGGCATGAAGGACGAAGAGCGCCGAGCCGATCGTGATGGGCAGCGTCGACCACACGGAGCTGATGCCGAGGAGGACCGACGTCTCCTCGGCGTTGGCGATCATCAGCGGCACGGAATAGACGCCGAGCAGCACGGAGACGAGCAGCACGAGCCATTCCACCGCGGGCTTGCAGAAGGCCTTCCAGGCGGGCGGTGCGCGGTCGACCAGCACGGTGATGGCAATGAATTGCCCGCGGCTGTAGGCGATGGCGCCGCCCGCGAAGGCGATGGTGACGAGAAAGGGCGGCGAGGTCTCGTCGATGCCGAGGAGAGCCGACGAGTTGAAGAGCGCCCGCGCCATCGTACCGGCGAAGATCAGGATGACCTCGAGGACGAGGCTCACGTTGAGCACCGCGATGACGACAGCGTCGATCGCTCTCAGCCAGCGCGGCAGCCGCTGCAACTCGACCGGCGCGGCGGCAGCGAGGGGTCCTGACGCGGCCTCGGCTGCGTCCAAGTACATCGGGCGCTTCCCTTCAGAGACGTCTATGTGCTCAAGGCAGCGTCAGCGCGCCCGGCGCGAGAGCGCCGCAGCGTCATCGCCTCCCTACGCAAAACCTTCGGAGCCGGTCGACCTCAAGGCTTCGGCCGCGTGGACCGCGACGGCTCGTTCTTCTGTCCTTTGCTGCCGGCGAACGGCAGACGGCGAATTCTAGCGCCAGACAATGCTTAGAAATAATTCATTTTTCTTGGGCATTACGATAGGGACAGCCTATCAAGATCCACCATACCGGCGAGCGAAGCAAAGTTTGTCGTTGACATGCAACCAAATGGTTGCATATTGGCGGCATGAGCATGGACGCCGTGTTCCGGGCCTTGGCGGACGGCAGCCGCCGTCAGTTGCTGGACCGGCTGCACGAGGAGAATGGACAGACCTTGGGCGAGCTGTGTCGGGGATTGGCGATGTCGCGCCAGGCGGTGGCCAAGCATCTCGCCATCCTGGAGACGGCGAACCTCGTGGCCGCGAAGCGCCAAGGCCGCGAGAAGCTCCACTACATCAACCCCGTGCCGATCAACGACATCGCCGAGCGGTGGATCGGCAAGTTCGAGCACGGCCGGCTGCGCGCCCTCTCGGATCTCAAGAGAAACCTGGAAGGAACGAGCGATGAGTAAAGCGAGCTTCGTCTATGTGAGCTACATCCGCACGACGCCCGAGAAGCTTTGGGAGGCCCTCGTCAACCCGGAGTTCAACCGGCAATACTGGTTCGGCGCCCACCAGGAGTCGGAATGGACGAAGGGTGCCGAGTGGAAGCTCGTCTTCGCCGACGGCCGCGTGGCGGACGCGGGCGAGGTGGTCGAGGTCGACCCGCCCAGGCGCCTCGTCCTCAAATGGCGGAACGAGTTCAGGCCGGAGGTCAAGGCCGACGGCTTCACCTCCTGCACCTTCGAGATCGAGCGCGACGGCGAGCTCGTCAAGCTCACCGTCACGCACGAGGCGGCAACCGCCGCGCACAAGCTGATCGACGCGGTCTCCAAGGGCTGGCCGCTCGTGCTCTCGAGCCTCAAGAGCCTGCTCGAGACCGGCGAGGCGCTGCCGCGGACGGATCAATTGCCGCGGAGCTGACGCGGCGGGGGGAAGGCGTCTTCGTCGAATGAGGGGAGGCGTTGGCGGCGTCGGGTTGCCTCGCACCGAAATCGGACGTAGCGTACCAGTCTGCCGCAGTGCCGTGAGAACGCCCGAGCGGAGCCGGCGTCCAGCATGGCGAAAGTCATTTGGGACAAGAGCGCTAACCCGGACGATTACGTCAGCGATTCGCTCGGGATCGAGCGGTGGCAGCTTCGCGAGGCGATACACACGATCAAGGCCGCCAACGACCTCGGGCCGCAGGACCGGGTCATCATCTACGACGACTGAACGGTGACGGACATGGCAGGCGACGAGATCGGAAACATTTACGATGAAATCTGAAGCTCCGAGCGGCATCAAGACTTTCGCGACCTTTCGCGTCGCCGGAGACGACCTGGTCCCGAGCGAGGTGACCGAGATATTGAAGGTCGCTCCGACGCGTGCTTACGGCAAAGGCGAGACTTATGTCGGAAAAAACACCAAACGAGCGGTCAAGTACAAAACGGGGATTTGGCTGCTGTCGACAGACAAGATTATCGAGAGCCCCTCACTCCTCGATCACCTGAGATTTTTGCTTCAAATTCTTGTTCCGCTGCGCTTGATCCCGGGGCTTTCGCCCTTGACAAGCAAGCTCCGCGTGGCGTTGGCGGAGCAGAACACCCAACCGATCGATCAGCTCCGCCGACTATTGCGCGAGAGATCGCTCCACGCGGTCGTGACGTGCTTCTGGCATGGCTCAGCCGGCGCAACGCCGCCGAAAATTCCCAAGGACGTCCTCTATACCCTGCGCAGGCTTCCCGCCGATCTCGAGCGCGACTTCGATACGGACCGCCCGAGAGAGACGAAAGTGGCGTAGCTCAGGAGGTGCCCTGCACCGCGGGCTCGGCGCCCTCGCGCAGCTTGGTCGAATAGAAGGAGGCGTTGGCGCGGCCGGAGACGGCGTTCCGCGTGAAGGCGATGAGGTGATGGGCGACGAGGCCGACGTGGATCACGTCCTCGATGCGCCCGGCCTTGAGGAGTGGTGCCGCCATCTCCCAGAAGGTGGCGCGGTAATCCGAGAGCAGGCCCGCGCGCAAGAGAAGATTAAACATGATCCTCAAGCCCTTGCGGATGTTCGGCCAGGAGGCGCGCTGCGGGCTTGCCGGCGGCTTGAAGCGGTTGGGATAGGTGTGCACGACGTTGTAGGCAAAGCGCCGGTAGAGCTCCTTGGGCTCGTAGGCGATGGCCATGCACTCGCGCCACTCGGCCACCACCTGCTCGTAGGGCCGGCGGAAGACGACGTTCGACTCGCGCGCCGGGTCGTCGCTGAGCCTGCCCTCGGCCGCGAGCCGCGCGTGGAGCGGCGTGCGCGGCAGCGCCTCGAGGAGGTTGATGGTCAGCATCGGGATGTTGGAGCGGTGGATGAAGTCGAGCACGTTCCCGAGCGTCTCGGAGGTGTCGGTGTCGAGGCCGAGGATCATGCCGGCCACCACCTCCATGCCGTAGCTGTTGAGCGTGGCGATCGCCTCGTAGATCGGCACGGTGGTGTTGTGGTCCTTCGCCATCGCGTGCAGCGCATTGAGCTCGGGCGATTCGATGCCGCAGAAGATGGTGTTGAAGGTGGCCTCGCGCATGAGGGCGAGGAGCTCGGGCTGCTTCGCGATGTTGAGCGTCGCCTCGCAGGCGAACTCGATGGGATAGCCGTTCTTCTTCTGCCAGGCGACGAGGTGCGTCACCAGCTCGCGCGCCGCCTTGCGGTTGCCGATGAAATTGTCGTCGACGAAATAGACGGCGCCGAAGGTGCCGCGGGCGAGCATGATGTCGAGCTCGCGGGTCACCTGCTCGGGCGTCTTCAAGCGCGGGTTGCGGCCGTAGAGCGCCGGGATGTCGCAGAACTCGCAGCGGTAGGGGCAGCCGCTCGAGAACTGCACGCTGCCGATGAAGTAGAGGTCGAGGCGCGCCAGATCGTAGGCCGGTACCGGGAAGTCGTTCAGCGCCACGCGGTCCTCGGTCATGCAGCGCACCTGTGCCGACGGCCGCCGCGGATCGGTGTCGAGAAGGGCGATCAGGCGGTCCGTGCCACAGCCAAGCTCGCCCAAGTGGAGATAGTCGAACTCGGGATAGTACTCCGGGCAGCCCGAGACCGAGGGCCCGCCCAGGACGGTGGTCTTGCCGAGGCCGTGCGCGCGGCGGTTGATGTCGTTGATCTGCGGGCGCTGCACGTGCATGCCGCTCACGAAGACCGCATCCGCCCACGCGAACTCGTCGTCGCGGGCGGGCCGGATGTTCTCGTCGACGAAGCGCACCTCCCACTTCTTCGGCAGGTAGGCGGCGATCACCAGGATGCCCTGGGGCGGCATGAAGGCGCGCGTGGTACCGCGCAGCGGATAGGCATATTGGAAGGTGCCGAAGGACGGCGCATAGGCGGGAAAGACGCACAGGATCTTGCGCCGATTGCGGACCGAAAGCGGCATCTCCGGGCGCCTCCATCGCACAGTCATGCCCGCCTTCGGCCGCCGAGCGGGCCCCAGGCGAAGCGCGGGGAGAGGCGCAAACACCGCATTCCGCCGGTCCCCGCGGACAGGGACCGGGTTCCTCCCCCGCGGCCTCGAGTTTGCCTTTTTGGCGGCTCTTTGACAATCGCCGCGTAGCCGGCTCCTCCGCTTGGCAAAGTGCCGCGGATTCCCGTTGCAACGGTTTGGCGTGCATACTCTATTTGGCGAGGGAGCGGTGCTGCGCCGAGGCAATGCCGGACGCCGCTCCAATGGAGGGCGGTGGCGATGGCGGGAGCCTTGGCGGGTCTCAGCGTGCTCGATCTGACGCAGCATCTCTCGGGCCCCTATTGCGCCATGCTGCTCGCCGATCAAGGCGCCGACGTGATCAAGATCGAGAAGCCCGGCGGCGACGACGCGCGCCGCATGCCGCCCTTCGTCGGCGGCGAGGGTGCGCCCTTCATGCTGTGGAACCGCAACAAGCGGAGCGTCGTCCTCGACCTCAAGAGCACGGACGGCCTCGCCTCTTTCGAGAAGCTCGCGCGCGGCGCCGACGTGCTGATCGAGAACTTCCGGCCGGGGACCGCCGAGCGCATGGGCATCGGCTACGGCCGCTTGGCGGCGCGGAACCCGCGGCTCGTCTATTGCTCGATCTCCGGCTTCGGGCAGAGCGGGCCCTATCGCGGCCGCGGGGGCTTCGATCTCATGATCCAGGCCATGTCGGGCCTGATGTCCGTGAACGGCGATCCGCACGGCCCGCCCATGCGGCTCCCCGTCGCGATCTCCGACGTGGCGGCGGGCCTCTTCGGCGCGGTCGGCATCCTCTCGGCACTCGCTGCGCGCGAGCGCACGGGGCGCGGCCAAGAGGTCGACGTCTCGCTCTATGAGTCGGCGGTCGCCTTCGGCGTCTACGAGGCGGCGCATTACTTCGCCACGGGAGAGAACCCGCCGCGCCTGGGTCAGGCCCATCGCGGCAGCTCGCCCTACCAGGTGTTCCGCACCAAGGACGGCTGGATCACGCTGGGCGGCGGCACCCAGGAGCTCTGGCTGCGCATCTGCCGCCTGCTCGGCTGCGAGGAGCTCGCCCGCGACCCGCGCTTCAGCGACAACGCTGCACGCGTCGCCAACAACGCCGCATTGGTCGAACTCCTCGAGCCGCGCCTCGCGCGCGAGAGCAACGCCCATTGGCTGGCGCTCCTAGGCGAGCACGGCGTTCCGGCGGGGCCGGTCATGAGCCACGCCGAGCTCTTCGCCGATCCCCAGGCGCGCGCCCGCGAGATGGCGGTCGAGGTCAAGCACCCGAGCGCCGGACGCATGAGGACGCTCGGCGTGCCGGTCAAGCTCTCCGAGACCGCGGGCGGCGTGCGGCGCCCGGCGCCGCTCCTCGGCGAGCACACGGCGGAGGTGTTAGCCGAGCTCGCGCGCACCGCGGCGGAGTAGCCCATCGCGTCTTGCTCGTTTCTCTCCTTAGCGTCGGGGAAAGCGATTGTGCTAAGCTCCTCGATCGCTTCGTCATTGCCGGCGAGCTCGAACGGCCGTCGGCGGGGGTAGCCCGGAGCAGCGAGCAGCGAGCAGGGAGCAGCGCTATGTTTGATCTCGACGGGTTTATTGCCGACTGTCGGACCGCCGTCGGCGCGGACCCGACCCACAAGGCGGTACGGGAGATCGTCGCCCGTGCCGTTGCCGAACCTGGTGCCGTGCTCAAGGCCGTCGGCGAGCCGCGCGAGGCCGGGGTCAAGAAAATCTATCACGCCGGCGATCTGACGATCCTCAACGTGATCTGGGCGCCGATGATGACGATCATGCCGCATGACCATCGCATGTGGGCCGTGATCGGAGTCTATACCGGGCGCGAGGACAACATGTTCTGGCGCCGGCTCGACGGTGCCCCGGGCCGAGCCGGGATCGAGGCGGCCGGGGCGCGGGCGCTGAGCGTCGGCGACGCCGAGCCCTTGGGCCGCGACATCGTCCATTCGGTGACCAACCCGATCCCGCGCCTGACCGGCGCCCTCCACGTCTATGGCGGCGATTTCTTTGCCGTCGCGCGCAGCGAATGGGATGCCGAGACGCTGACGGAGCGGCCGTACGACATGGAGAAGAACATCCGCCTCTTTGCCGAGGCGAACGCCCGCTTCGCGCGGGTCTGAGCACACGCCGCGCCGCGGCCGATGCGGGAGCCGTTGGCCGTGGCGGAGGTAACCATGCCGCAAGACGGCTCGCGACAACGCATCCGGGGCTATTGCGCGCTCTGCCGCTCGCGCTGCGGTGCCGTCTCCGTGGTCGAGGACGGCCGCCTCGTGGCGCTCGAGCCCGATCCCGAGCATCCGACGGGGCGTGCGCTCTGCGCCAAGGGGCGCGCTGCACCCGAGCTCGTCCACAGCCCCGACCGCCTGCTCCATCCGATCAAGCGCACGCGGCCCAAGGATGAAGCGGATCCCGGCTGGCAGCGCATCGGCTGGGACGAGGCGCTCGACACGACTGCGCGGGCGCTCGGGCGGTTGCGCCGGGAGAGCGGCGCCGAGAGCGTCGCCTTCTCCGTTACCACGCCGAGCGGCACGGCGCTCTCGGACGGCATCCTTTGGATCGAGCGCCTCATCAATGCCTTCGGCAGCCCCAACTGGGTCTATGGCACCGAGCTCTGCAATTGGCACAAGGACTACGCGCGCGCCTTCACCTTCGGCGTCGGCGTCACGGCGCCCGATTACGAGCGCACCGGCTGCGTGCTCTTCTGGGGGCACAACCCGAGCACCGCCTGGCTCACCCACGCGAGCGCGGCCGCCGCGGCCAAGGCGCGCGGCGCCAAGCTCATCGTCGTCGATCCGCGCCAGGCCGGGCTCGCCAACAAGGCCGATCTTTGGCTGCGCGTGCGGCCGGGCTCGGACGGCGCCCTCGCCCTCGCCGTGGCCGGCGTCATGATCGAGGAGGGCTGGTACGACCGCGACTTCATGCGCGATTGGAGCAACGGCCCGCTCCTCGTCCATCCGGCAAGCGGGCGCTTCCTCACTGCGGCCGATCTCGCGGCGGGCGGCGGCGCGGAGGAGCTCGTCGCCTGGGACGAGGTGCGCGGGTGCCCCATACTCTACGATCCCCGGAGCGGCGTTTATGAGAGCGCTGCGGCGCGCCCGGCGCTCCTCGGCAGCTATGAGCTCGAGACGAGCGCCGGACGTTTCGCCTGCCCGACCGCGTTCGAGCTCTACCGCGGGCTCTGCCGGCGCTATACGCCCGAGCGGGCGGCCGAGATTTGCTGGCTGAAGCCCGGGGAGGTGCGCGCCATGGCGCGCCTCCTCCACGAGAGCCGGCCCGTCGCCTATTACGGCTGGACCGGCGTCGGCCAGCACACCAACGCGACGCAGACCGACCGCGCCATCGCCCTCGTATGCGCGCTCACCGGCAGCTTCGATGCGCCCGGCGGCAACGTCATCTTCGCGCGCGTGCCGGTGGGCGACGTGCGCGGCGCCGAGCTCATGCCGGCGGGCCAGCGCCTGAAGACGATCGGCCTCGCCGAGCGGCCGCTCGGCCCGCCCCGCGGCGGCTGGGTCACCGGGCGCGATCTCTACGACGCCATCCTCACGGGTAAGCCCTATACCGTGCGCGGCCTCGTGGGCTTCGGCGCCAATCTTCTCGTCGCCCACGCGGACGCGGCGCGCGGCAATGAGGCGCTCCGCCGTCTCGAGTTCTTCGTGCACGCGGATCTCTTCATGACGCCGACGGCCGCGCTCGCCGACATCGTGCTGCCGGTGGCGAGCGCCTGGGAGCGCGACGGCCTGCGCACCGGCTTCGAGGTGAGCCAGGCCGCCGAAAGCTTGGTGCAGTACCGCGTGCCGGTCGTGCCCCCGCGCGGCGAAGCACGCTCGGACAGCGCCATCGTCTTCGACCTCGCCCAGCGGCTCGGCCTCGGCAAGGACTTCTGGGACGGCGATCTCGAGGCCGGCTATCGCGCCATCCTCGCCCCCTCGGGCCTCTCGCTCGAGGCGCTCCGCGCTCAGCCGGGCGGCATCCGAGTGCCGCTTGCGACGCGCTTTCGCAAATACGCCGGCGACGGCAGCGGCCCGCCGCCCGGCTTCGCGACGCCCACGCGCAAGGTCGAGGTCTATTCGGAGCAGCTCCTCGCGCACGGCCAGGCGCCGCTCCCCGACTTCGTCGAGCCCGCGGTGGGACCCGTGAGCCGCCCCGATCTCGCCGAGCGCTTCCCCCTCGTGCTCACCAGCGCCAAGACGCCGCAGTACTGCCACAGCCAGCAGCGCAATCTGCCGCGCCTGCGCCGCCTCGTGCCGGACCCGCTCGTCGAGATGCATCCCATGACCGCCGCCGCGCGCGGTATTGCCGAGGGCGACTGGGTGTCGATCAGGACGCCGCACGGCGAGGTCCGCGCCCGTGCCCGCTTGCGCGCGAGCCTGGACGCGCGGGTCGTCGCCGGCCAGCACGGCTGGTGGCAGGCCTGCCGCGAGCTCGGCCTCGAGGGCTACCCCGCCCTCGGGCCGGGAAGCGCCAACTTCAACGCCATCATCAACGCGGACGCCGCCGACCCCATCAGCGGCGCTCCCGCCCACCGCTCCTTCCTCTGCGAGGTCTCCAAGCTCTGAGCGCTGGCCCCCTCTGCCGCTTGCGGGAGAGGGATTTCTCCCCCTCGCTCAGGGGGCGGCCGTCGCGTAACTGGCGCGGCCGACCGCCACGAGCTGGCCCGTGTCGTTCGCGATGTCGACGTTGACCACGCCCACGCTCTTGCCGCTGCGCCGCACGCGGGCGGTCGCGGTGAGCGCCGTGCCGATCGCCGGGCGCAGGTAATCGACGCGGAAGTTGATGGTCGGCAGCGGCCGCCCGAGCATCATGATGAGCGCATAATCGCCGACCGTGTCGATGACGGCGGCGATCGGACCGCCGTGCCATTGGCCGCTTCCAGGCCCGCGCTCGAACTCGGGCCGCATGGTCAGGCGCATGACCACTTCCTGCTTCTCGGGATCGGCGCTCACCACCTCGAGGCCGAGGAAGCTGATGAAGGGGGAGCGGGAGAGCCTCTCCTGGAGCTCCTCGCGGCTCAAGGGTACCGTGCTCACGGCGTCACCACCAGCTTGCCGAAGATCTCGCGGTCCTCGATGCGGCGCAGCGCCTCGCGCGCCTCATGAAGCGGGAAGGTGGCCTCCACCAGCACCTTGAGCTTGCCGCTCGCGACGAGCCCGAGAAGCGCCGTCACGTCCTCCCGCGCCCAGCCGTTCGAGCCCTGGATCGTGAGCTCGAAGGTCCAGATGAAGCGGATGTCCTCCGGCGGATCGTAGCCCGCTGTGGCGCCGCAGGTGAGGAGCCGCCCGCCCACGCGCAGGCAGCGCATGGAGCGCGTCCAGGTCTCGCCGCCGGTATAGTTCACCACCACGTCGACGCCGCGGTCGCTGCCCTCGCCGCGGCGAACCGGCTTGCCGTAGAGTGCGTGGACCTCCCGCACGAAATCGCGCTCGTGGTAATTGATCGCATGGTCTGCGCCGAGGGCGATGAGGCGGGCCGCCTTCTCGTCGCTGCCGGCGCAGGCGATCACGCGGGCGCCCGCGAGCTTGGCAAGCTGGAGTGCGCACACGCCGACGCCGCCGCTCGCCCCCAGGATGAGCACCTTTTCGCCATGCGAGACCTTGCCGTTCGTCACCATCATGCGCATGGCGGTGCCGTAGGCGCAGGGCAGTGCCGCCGCATCGACGTAGGAGACACCGTCGGGGATGCGGATGAGCTGGTGCGCGCGCGCGCGGCAGAGCTCGGCCAACCCGCCGTGCACGGTCTCGCCCATGAGGCCGCCCTCGACGCGGTTGATCGGGTCGATGAGCACGCGCTCGCCGGTCTCCCAGCCCGCGACGCCCGGTCCGAGGGCCAGGATCTCGCCTGCGATGTCGAGCCCCATGATGGCGGGCAGCGGCACCTTGATGCCCGGCATGCCGCGGCGCGTGAAGATGTCGTGGTAATTGAGCGACGTCGCCTTGACCTTCACCAGCACGTCGCCCTCGCCGATCCTGGGATCGGGAAAGTCGGGCTCGAGACGGAGCCGGTCCAAGCCGCCGTGCTCGCGCAACACCAATGCCTTCATCGCCTTTGCCCCACTCTCGATCTCCTCCGCGCGGCGCTCAGCTGCCGTCCTCGGCGAGCCGCGCGAGCGCCCGCCGGTCGATCTTGTTGGTGCCCGCAAGCGGCAGGGCGTCCAAGAACCAGACCCGCCGCGGATGCTGGTAGGCGGGCGCGTGGGCGAGGGCGAATTCCTTGACCTCCTGCTCGGTAAGCACCACCCCCGGCTGCACGACGACGAAGGCGACGGGCTTCTGCCATTTGAGCTCGTCCTTGACCGGCACCACGCAGGCCTGGTGCACCGCCGGGTGGCGCTCGAGCATCTTCTCGACCTCGCCCGGATAGATGTTCTCGCCGCCGCACACGAACATGTCGTCGGCGCGGCCGACGAAGAAGAAGAAGCCCTGGGCGTCGCGGTGGAAGACGTCGCCCGTCACGTAGTAGCCGTCCGCCGTCATGGCCTTCCGCGTCGCCTCGGGCAGCTTGTGATACTCGCTCATCAAGGCGGGGCATTTCATCTCGAGAACGCCTTCCTCGGCCGCACCGCCGCCGCCGCCCGCGAGGCGCAACTCGACCTCGGGATGGGCGCAGCCGAGCGAGAGGAGCGGCGTTGCGAGCCCCGCCGGGTGCGGTGCGAAGACGATGGGGCCGGCCTCGGTGGTGCCATAGCCGTTGCTCATCGCGGCGCGCGGGAAGAGGGCGCTGAGCGCCTCAGCCAGCGCCTGCGACACCGGCGCCGAGCCCATGCGCAGCGCCGTGACGGAGGCGAGGTCGGTCTCATGGAGGCGGCGCTCCTCGCGCAGCATCATCGCCATCATGGTCGGCACCGAGGTGAGCAGCGTCGGCCGATAGCGGCCGATCGCCTCGATGTAGCTCGCGGCCGCGAAGGCGGGGAGGAGCACCACGGTGTCGTGCAGCGCCAATGCGGTCTGGCACGTCGAGAGCGCATTCATATGATAAAGGGGTGCCGCCACGAGCGTGCGCTGGTCCGCGCCAGGCTTCGCGCGCGCACGCACGTCGAGGACCCAGAGATGGCTCTCGTGCGACAGCACGACGCCCTTCGGCCGGCCCGTCGAGCCCGAGGTGTAGAGGAACATCGCGGTCTCGCCCGGTGCCGGACGCACGGCGGCAAAGGAGCCCGGCGACATCAGCCGCTCGAAGCCGTCCTCCCCCGTGCCGCCGAAAAGCCGCCGCGGAAGGTCCGGCGGCGAGAGGGCCAGCCGCTCGGCATCGGCGAGGACGAGCTTGGCATCGGCGTCGCGGAGGATGTAGTCGACGGTCTCGCGCGGCAGCTTGGTATTGACCGGCACCGAGACGAGCCCGGCCCGCATGGTGCCGAGGAAGGCCGTGAGAAATTCCGCGCGATTGCCGGAGAGGATGGCGACGCGGTCGCCGCGCGAGAGGCCCGAGGCCAGGAGGCCGCGCGCCGCCGCGTCGCTCAGCTCGTCGATCTCGCGGAAGGAGTAGGTGCGCGGGCCCGCCTCGCCGCCGAGATCGATGAGCGCCGGCGCCTCGCCGTCGCCTGCGCGGTTCACGGCGTCACCCTGGTTGTCGATGTGGCGCCGGCCCGCCGCACGCGCTAGTGCGGCTCCCCATGTCCGCCGCTCGATGTCCCCGCTCCCCTCCATGACCGGCCCGCTCACGGCGCTCGTCCCGCCCCTACTCGACGAACTCGAGCGTCACGTTCATCGCCGCCCGGGCCGGCACCAGGATGCGCCACGGCTCGACGCGCACGCCCGTAATGCCGCCCGCCGCGAGCGCTGCTTGAGCCTTCGGGAGCGCCGTGGTGCGGAGTGCGAGGAGCGCCATATAGTCCGCGCGGCCCGCGGGGTCGGGCGCGGCCTCGCCCAGCTTCTCCGCCAGCGCCGCGTGCGTGACGAACTCGACCTCGGCCGTCCCTGCCGCGAGCCTCCGCGAGCCGCCGGGTCCGGCACTCACCGCGCCCGCCCCGAACATCGCCGCCAGGGCCTCCCCTGCTGCCTGCGGCTCGCCGACCGCGATGACGATGCGGGCGATGTGGGTGGCGCCGTTCGCGTGGCAGCACCACTCCGGCCGCCACACCAGCTCGGGCGTGAAGTGATGGCAGAAATAGACGCGGCCGTAGGAGAAGCTGCCGGGGCGGAAGCGCATGACGCGGAACCTGGCGTCCTCTGTTCCTTCGGGCAAGACGACCGGGCGCGAGAAGGAGTTGGGCTCGTCCGCCGGCAGGCCGAGCGCCTTGAGCTCGCCGTAGAGCTTGTCCGGCGCGTCGGCCTGGAAGACGAGGCCGTTGAGGCCGACCGGATAGCGCGCGATCTCGGGCCGCGCAGCGCTCGCCGCCCCGTCGAGTCCGAGGAGCTCGAGATAGTCGGTCGCGAAGACGGCGAGATGGTTGCTCGAGCCCATGCTGTGCCGGCTCAGCGCGGTCATGTGGAAGCCGAGCGCCCGATAGACGGCGAGCGCCTCGTCCAGGCGCCCGCGCGCGTCGACCACCACATGGTCCAGCCGGGGAGGTGCGATTGCCATAGGGGTCCGCGAAGCTTGGGGCAAGGGCGATCCGAGTGCGGCAGCCTAGCCATTGGCCGCGCTTGAGTCCATGGCGGCGCCGCTCGGATTTCCTCATCCTTCGAGACAGGCCTGTGGCCCTCCTCAGGATGAGGAAATCCGCAAAACGTCGGGGCCGCCTCACCCTGAGGAGCGCGCCGCGGGCCGAAGGCCCGCTCTCTTGCATGATGCAAAAGAGGCGCGCTTGCGCGCCGGGCGCGCGTCTCGAAGGGCGAGGCGGCCACAGGCGGTCCGCCTCCGCGAAGGCGATTGCATCCTTCGGCGCGGCGTGGCCTATGATCGTGCCGGCAACGTCGGGAAGGCCCGCTCGTGAAGCACGCCATCGATCATCTCGTCCTCGCCGTGAGGGACCTCGACGCGGCGCGCGATTTCTACGCCCGCCTCGGCTTCACGCTCACGCCGCGGGCGCAGCATCCCTTCGGCACGGCCAATCATTTGGCCCAGCTCCAGGGCAATTTCCTCGAGCTCCTCGCCGTGGCGGAGCCGGAGCGCGTGCCCGAGGCGGCACCCGGGGAATTCAGCTTCGGCGCCTACAACGCGGCCTTTCTCGCGCGGCACCAGGGCATGTCGATGCTGGTCTTTCCGAGCGACGACGCGCGGCGCGACCGCGAGTGGTTTGCCGCGCGCGGCCTCGGCAGCTACGCGCCCTACGACTTCTCGCGCGCGGCACGGCTGCCCGACGGCAGAAGCGTCACGGTCGCCTTCTCGCTCGCCTTTGCCATGCACCCGGAGATGCCCGATGCCGCCTTCTTCGTCTGCCAGCAGCACGCGCCGCAATATTTCTGGAAGGCGGAATACCAGCGCCACGCGAACGGCGCGCGGGCGGTGGTGGAGGTGCTGATGCTCGCCGAGGCGCCGGGGATGCTCGGCGATTTCTTGGCCCGCCTCCTCGAGCCGGCCGCCGCGAGAGAGGAGGGCGGCGCCCTCCGTCTGGCGCTTGAGGGCGGCTCGCTCACCATCCTCGATCCCGGACAATTCCGCGTCCGCTACGGTGCCATGGGTGCCTCGCTCGATGCCGCGGCCGGCCCGCGCTTCGCGGGCTATCGCGTGGCGGTCGAGAGGCTGGAAACCGCCGACGCCATTCTCAGCCGCAATCGGGTGCCGTTCCGCCGCGCGGACGGCAGGCTGCAGATAGCACCCGCGGACGCCTTCGGGGTGCTCGTCGAGTTCTCGGCTGTGGGCAATGCCTGATGACGAAACCACTGCGGCGGCGGGGATATCCATGAGCATGATCGACCGGAGCGACATCGCCGCTACCGAGCGCGTCATCAGGCCGCACATCCGGCGCACGCCCGTCCTCGAGGTCGCGGGCGGCGACTTCGGCCTGGAGGTGCCGAGCCTGTGGCTCAAGCTCGAGCAGCTCCAGCACGCGGGCTCCTTCAAGACGCGCGGCGCTTTCGCCAATCTCCTCACGCGCGAAGTCCCGGCCGCGGGAGTCGTCGCCGCCTCGGGCGGCAACCACGGGGCGGCCGTGGCCTATGCGGCGATGCGGCTCGGCGTGCCGGCCAAGATTTTCGTCCCGAGCATCTCCTCGCCCGCCAAGATCGCGCGCATCCGCGGCTACGGCGCCGACCTCGTGGTCGGCGGCGAGCGCTACGCCGACGCGCTTCAGGCAAGCGAGGCCTGGGTGGCGAGATCGGGCGCGCTCGCCGTGCATGCCTTCGACCAGCGCGAGACGCTCCTCGGCCAGGGCACGCTCGGGCTCGAGATCGCGGAGCAGCTTCCCGAGCTCGACACGCTCCTCGTCGCGGTCGGCGGCGGCGGCCTCATCGGCGGCATCGCCGCCTGGTGCGAAGGCCGCATCCGCGTCATCGGCGTCGAGCCCGAGGCGGCACCCACGCTCGCCATGGCGCTCGAGGCCGGGCGGCCGGTCGATGCTCCGGCCGGCGGCATCGCCGCGGACTCGCTCGCCCCGCGCCGCACGGGCGAGCTGGTCTTTCCCATCGCACAGCGCTTCGTCGAGCGCGTGGTGTTGGTCACGGACGACGCCATCCTGGCGGCGCAGGCAACGCTTTGGGACAAGGCGCGGATCGTGGCCGAGCCGGGCGGCTCCGCCGCCATGGCCGCCCTCCTCTCGGGGCGCTACCGCCCCGCGCGCGAGGAGCGCGTGGCGGTCGTCGTGAGCGGCGGCAATACCGTCGCGGTCGATTTCAAGCGCTGAGGAGAGCGGCGGCGGCGCTCATTCGCGGCCGAGGGTGCGGTCGAAGAAGCTGAGGATTTCCGCGTCGATCTGACGATGGATGGCCTCCCGGTCGACTCCCGGCGCATCGTTGCAGAGGAGCGGCAGCTCGGCGGCCAAGGCCGGCGGGCAGGGTGCGAGGAAGACGTAGTGGCCGCCCGGAACGCTGGCATGCTCGATCGGCCGCGGCAGTGCCGCGAGCACGCGATCGGCGTTCCAGGCATTCACCAGCACTTGGTCGTCCGCCGCCTCGTAGAGCCTGAGGGGGATGTCGACGCCAGCCAGCCCGGCCTTGTCGAAGAGCACGCCGAGCGGCGCCATGACGACGGCGGCCTTGACGCGCGTCTCGTGCGGCAGCTGCCAACCCGGCCGCGTGACGCGCACTCCGCCAGGGGGATGCGCGCCGCAAATCTCGCGGTCCTCGGGATGCTCGGCGCAATGGGCCTTCCAGAGTGCGAAATCGGGCCTGGCGCCGGCGATGACGAGCGTGGTGTAGCCGCCCGCCGAGAAGCCCGCCATGCCGATGCGCGCGGGATCGACGGCTTGGGCGAGACGCGCGTCGCCCAGCACGGCGTCGAGCGTCGCCACGATCTGCCACGGCCGGCCGATGAGCTGCACGTCGCTGCCACGCCCCTCCGGCCGGTCGTAGCTGTCGCCGAGGTGGCGCGGTGCCGCCACCACGATGCCGTGGCGCGCGAGATACTCGGCGAGGTCATGGTGCCCGAGGTCGCTGCCGCCGCTGCCGTGGGAGATGACCACGAGGCGGTGCTTTCCGGGCGCCGGCGGCGCATTCATCGCGGCGGCGATCGTGAAGGGGCCGAGCTGGATTGCACTCTCGGCCGCCGTCGTCGGATACCAGAGCGAGACCGGCACCGGCGGATCGCCCGGCGCCGTCAAGCGCAGATAACCGGCATGATAGGGCTCGCCGGCGCCGCCGGCTGCCAGGAGCATGGCAGCAAAAAACGCCGCCGCGCAGATTGCCTTCATGTCTTCACCATAACCCGCAAGGCTAAGCGACGACGGTCCGCGCGTCCACCGCTGCGACGCGCGGGGGTGCCAGCGCCGTCGGCCTGACGCCGCACCCGATCTATAATCAACAATATGGTTGACTATCAACCAAATCGTTGATTATATCCACGGCGATGCCACGGAGAGCACATGCTTCGGCCAGTCTCGACGAGACCGATGCCGAGATCCTCGACCGCGTCTTTGCGGCTCTCGCGGATCCCGTCCGGCGCGCCATCCTGGCGCGGCTCGACGGCGAGGAGCTGCTCGTCTCCCAGCTGGCCGAGCCCTTCGCGATCTCGCTCCAGGCCGTCTCGCGCCACATCCAGGTGCTGGTCGCGGCCGGGCTGGTCACGCAGGCGCGCGAGGGGCGGATCAGCCGCTGCCGCCTCGACGCGGGACCCATCTATCGGGCGGCGGTGTGGGTCAATCGCTACAGCAAGTACTGGCAGTCGCAGTTCGACACCCTTGCCGCCTGGCTGGACGCGACCGAGCGCAAGCGCTCGCGCGCCGCGAGGCGAGGCAAGCGGCAAGGCAAGCGCAAACCCTGACGAGGCACCACGGCAATGCCGGAAGGAGGAACGTCATGTCCTATCGCGAAACAGCGGAGAAGCTGGGCCGTTTCCGAGAGGAGATCGCGGGCTTGCGCAAGAAGATGCGCGCGCTCCAGCAGTCGATCGAGCCGGAGGAGGTGAAGGACTACGAGCTCGCCGGGGAGGGCGGTCCGGTCCGTCTCTCCGCGCTCTTCGGCGACAAGGAGCATCTCTTCGTCATCCACAACATGGGTGCGGGCTGCCGCTACTGCACCCTCTGGGCCGACGGCTTCAACGGCATCCTGCCGCACCTCGAGGACCGCGCCGCCTTCGTGCTGGCCTCGCCGGACGAGCCGGAGAAGCAGGCGAAGTTCAAGGCCTCGCGCGGCTGGCGCTTCCGCATGGTCTCGCACCGCGACACGAGCTTCGCCGCCGACATGGGCTACCGGGGAGAGAAGGGTTGGCTTCCCGGCGTCTCCGTCTTCACGCGGCGGGGCGGCAAGATATTGCGCGTCTCCGATACGAGCTTCGGGCCCGGGGACGACTTCTGCGCGCTCTGGCACTTTCTCGACCTCCTTCCGGAGGGTGCCGGCGAGTGGGAGCCCAAGTACAAGTATCAGTGAGGGAGACCCGGCCATGCCCTTCGAGTTCACGCTTTCGGACACCGTCCCGGCGAGCCCGCGCGCGGTCTACGACGCCTGGCTCTCGAGCGGCGGCCACGCGGCGATGACCGGCGGCAAGGCCGCGCATGCCGCCGCCGCGGAAGGTGCCGAATTCACGGCTTGGGACGGCTACATCTCGGGCCGCAACCTGCGCCTCGAGCCGGGCCGCCGCATCGTACAGTCCTGGCGCACCACCCGCTTCACGGCGGCGGACGCCGATTCCGAGATCGACGTCCTCCTGGAGCCGGTGCCCGGCGGCACGCGGCTCACGCTCCACCACAGCAACGTGCCGGACGGCCACACGAGCTACCGCGACGGCGGCTGGCAGAGGAGCTATTTCGAGCCGATGAAGCGGTTCTTCGCCGGAGAGAGCGTGAGCGGCCCAGGGTCTAAACCCGACCTCCTCAGAACTCGACGTTCGAGCTCCTCGAGCTCGTCGGGCTCGGCCTTGGCCGCGGCGACCCATTCCGCCATGTCGGGCAGCGCCATGATGCGGCGGCAGTAGTCGGCGCAGTCGCGAGCGAGCTTCACCTCGTAGGTGAGGAAGCGCGTCACCACCGGCGCGTACATGGCGTCCGCCATGCCGGGCTTGCCGAAGAGATAGGGGCCCTTCTGGGCGGCGAAGCAGTCCTGCCAGATGGTGACGATGCGGTCGATGTCGGCCTGGGCGCCCGGCCACACCTTGAAGCCGGGGTAATGGGCCTTGAGGTTCATCGGCAGCGCCGAGCGCAGGTTGCTGAAGCCGGAATGCATCTCGCCGCAGATCGAGCGGCAGCGCGCCCTCGCCGCGCGCGTGGCCGGGAGAAGCCCCGCCTTCGGCCGGATCTCGTTGAGGTACTCGGCGATCGCGAGGGTGTCCCACACCGCGATCCCGTTATGGGTCAGGCAGGGCACGAGGAAGGAGGGCGAAAGCAGCAGGATCTCGGCGCGCGTCGAGGGATCGTCGAGCGAGAGCATCTTCTCCTCGAAAGCGAGGCCCGCCATCCTGCAGAGCAGCCAGCCCCGCAACGCCCAGGCGGAGTAGGTCTTGCTGCTGATGGTGAGCGTGGCCTTGGCCATGGGCATCGTCCCCTCGTTGGGCGCCGCTCCGGCGAACGGCATTGCCAGCCTCAAGCATTGCCCCAGAGAGGCCGCGCCGTCCAGCGCGAAGCAGCACCCCATCCGCCCGCTCATGTTGCACCGCAAGAAGCGTGCCAGGCGAGAGGCCGCGCGGCTGACCGTCATATTGCTGTCGCAGCGCAGCACGACATGGTTTAACCTTCGCCCGGAAGGGTGCGCCGAGGGATGCGGCAGGCCCGGGGGAGACGGCGCGAGGGGAGATGATCTACCGAGCCTATCAGGCGCATAACGACATGGTGGATCCCATAAGGGCGATGGCGCAGGTGGCCGCCATCGCCCTCAATTTCCCGCTGGCCCGCTTCTCAGAGCAGCTCCTCGTGCGCAACCTCGCCGCCGCCTACGAGCTTTGGGCGCGCGCCGGCCTCTCCCACCAGCGGCCCGCCTTCGGCATCGACGCGGTCAGCGTCGGCGGCCGCGAGGTGGCGGTGCGCGAGGAGGCGGCGGACAGAACGCCGTTCGGCACCTTGCTGCGCTTCAAGAAGGACGCAACACCGGTGCAGCCGCGCGTGCTCCTGGTGGCGCCGATGTCGGGCCATTTCGCGACACTTCTGCGCAACACGGTGCGCACTCTCCTTCCCGAGCACGACGTCTACGTGACCGACTGGCACAACGCGCGCGACGTGAGCCTGCGCCACGGCCGCTTCGATTTCGACGATTTCATCGACCACATCATCCGCTTCCTCGAGGCGCTCGGCCCGGGTGCCCACGTCGTCGCCATCTGCCAGCCCTCGGTCGCGGTGCTCGCCGCCGTGGCGCTCATGGCCGAGGCGGACCACCCCGCCCAGCCGCGCACCATGACGCTCATGGCCGGCCCCATCGACGCGCGGGTGAGCCCGACCAAGGTCAACGAGCTCGCGACCTCCCACCCGATCGCCTGGTTCGAGCGCAACCTCATCGGGCGCGTGCCGCTGCGCTACGCCGGCGCCTTTCGCCGCGTCTATCCCGGCTTCATGCAGCTCGCGGGGTTCATGAGCATGAACCTCGAGCGGCACGTGAAGGCGCATTTCGACCTCTTCGACAACATCGTGCGCCGCGAGCGGCAGAAGGCGGCGGCGGTCCGCACCTTCTACGACGAATATTTCGCGGTCATGGACCTGCCGGCGGAGTTCTATCTCGAGACCGTGCGCCTCGTCTTCCAGGAGCACGCGCTGGCGCTGGGACAGCTCGTCTCGCGCGGCCGCAAGATCGACCCGCGCGCCATCCGGCGCACCGCGCTCCTCACCGTCGAGGGCGAGAAGGACGACATCTGCGCCGTCGGCCAGACGCTCGCCGCCCAGGAGCTCTGCAGCAGCCTGAGGCCCTATCTCAAGCGCCATTACGTGCAGGCCGGCGTCGGCCACTACGGCGTCTTCAGCGGCCGGCGCTGGAACAACGAGATCTACCCGCTGCTGCGCAACCTCATCCTGCAGCGGGATTGAGGGGGCGGTTACGAACGGCGCTCACGCTGCCGGCCGGTTCCCTTTCTGAGCTGGTCCTGGAAAATCGGACCGGGTGCTAAGGCGCATCCGAACCAGGCGAGCGCGTGGAAGCGCCAGGCGATCGACGGCTTGGGCGAGGCGTTGAACGGCGCGCTGGCCGGATGCGGCCGGCCTGAGATCTTCAACGCCGATCGGAGCCTGCCCCTGCGGAGGCGGCGGGCAACCAGTTCACCCGCCTCGACGTCACCGGCGTGCTCAAGGACAGGGAGACCGCGATCTCGATGGACGGGCGGAGGCGATGCCCGGACAACATCCTCATCGAGCGCCTCTCGTGGTCAGCGACCCCGACGCTGCCAGCTGCCGCGCTCGACGGCGCCGAAAAAGTTCAGAACGGCCTCGTTGAAAGCAGCCGGCTCCTCCAAATTGATGGCGTGCCCGGTGCAGGGCACGACCCACAGGCCGGACCCGACAATCATCCGCTTCAGGTACAGGCTCGGCTGCAGGCAGTGCTCATCCTCGTCGCCAGTCATTACCAGCACCGGGGTGGACAGTTGCTTCAACTCCGCTTCGAACTCATGAAGCGCCGGACGCTTGCCCTGGACGTTTCGCAAGGTCAGGGACGACCCGGTCGCCGAATGTTCGTACAAGCAGCGGATAAATTCGTCCCAGCCTTTCGGATCCTTGCGGCGTAACTGGATGCGGGAAGGATCGATGCCGGCGGCGGCGACCATTTGCTCGATTCCCGCGGCGAGGATGCGGTCCGCGCGCGCCGGGATATCGCGAAGATACGCCTCGCGAGAGGACGGATCGGAGCCCGAGCCACATCCCGCAACCACGAGCGCGCTCGCCTTGCCGGGATAACGCAGGCCAAAGACCAATGCGGCATACCCGCCCATGCTGAGCCCCACGATATGAGCTCGATCGATGTCGAGATGGCGCATCACCGCAGCGATGTCGGCAGCCGCATGCTCGTAGCCATAGGCCGCGTTCCCTCCGGGAACGTCCGAGGGAGGAAAGCCTCGAGCGTTAAAGGCGATGCAGCGATAGTGGCGAGAGAACCAGCTGACCTGATGGTCCCAGCTCCGATGATCGCCGCCGAACTCATGGACGAAAAGCACCGGATAGCCCGATCCGGTTTCCTCGAAATAGAGCTTCGCTTCCGAAGACTGAGCGTAAGGCATAAGAGCGCGTCCCAAGGCTTTTTCAGCCCGATGATGCCACATATCTATATATCCATCGCGATGCTTGGCATCATGATCAATCGTAGCAGTTCCCCGCTCGAATACAACCAAGCTGGAATAACGCCGTCGCTAAGGCCAGAATTTCGTCGGACAACGCTATCGCTTGACAGTCATATTGCGCACCAATTAGGGTCAATGACAATATCGAGTCGGCGCAGGGCTTGATAGGGACGTAGCGGCCGAGGAGACTCGATCCGGTGACGCGCGGCCAACAGCATGCCGTCTACGCCCGTTGCGGTGCCAACTAAGGAACGACGAGAGCCATGCTCAGTGCAATAGGATCACGCATCGTCGCCAGTGCCGCCTTACTCTTAGCGGTTGCAACGACGCCACTACCGGCGAACGCCGGGTACCCAGACAGGCCGGTGAAAATACTGGTGCCGTACCAAGTAGGCGGGGCCACGGACTTCATCGCGCGCCTGGTCGCGCAGAAGCTCGGCGAGGAATTCAAGCAGCCTGTGATTGTCGAGAACCGGCCGGGCGCCGGTGGAATGATCGCTGTTACGGCGGCCGCCAGGGCGGCGCCCGACGGCTACACGATCCTGATCGACGCGCCCGGCGTCGTTCTCAACCCCAGCTTGTACCGCACGGTTACGTACGATCCGAAGGATCTGCAACCGGTTGCGCAATTGATGACGTCACCATTCGTGATCGTCGTAAATCCGAGCGTCCCCATCAGGAGCGTCACCGGGATCGCCGAATACGCGCGGAAGAATCCCAGCAAGTTCAATGTTGCAACCGCTGGCAACTCGACGTTGCTCGCAGCCGAGATGTTCCGGCTGATCGCCAACGTCGACTTCACGTTCGTGCCGTACAACGGTGCGGCGCCAGCCAGCTTGTCGGTGGTGACCGGCGAGACGCAGATGATGTTCAGCGACTTCACCTCGTTCGCCCAGCACATCCTTAGCGGCCGCCTTCGAGCGCTCGCCGTCGCGGGCGAGAAGCGCATGCCGATGCTGCCCGACGTGCCGACCACCAGGGAGGCCGGCATGCCGGAATATGTGGTGAGCAGCTGGTTCGGGGCGTTCGTTCCCTCGGGCACGCCGCCCGACATCGTGCAGCGGCTCAATGCTGCGATCAATCGCGCCGTCATGCTGCCCGACGTCGTTGCCCGATTGGCCGCGCTCGGCGCCGAGCCGGTCGCGCTAAGCGTCGATGCGTTCAGCCAGTTCTACCGCAGCGAGCTGGTACGCTGGAAGGACATCGTCGCGCGGGCAAAGGTGCCGCTGATCAACTAATTAGCTAGCAGAAACCGCGACATCGCACGGGACGCGCGCGGCGTGTCGCGGCCGCTGTCGCAAAGCTCGAAGATGGCTTGCCCTGAATGAAGCCGAAGCCCGTCTTCTTCTCCCGTGCGCCACGCGCCCGCAAGCTCACATCGTCGAGGACGGTGACGAGTTCGACATGAGAACCCTCGGCTTCGGCATCGATACCCTGGGGAAGGTCGTCGACGATGACCGCGATTTCGCCTTCGAAGTCGATCTCGTCCGGCGGCGACAAACGAGCAACCTTTGCGCTCTAAGGAGGACACCAATGCGCATGCCAGAACGAGGTCGGCAATGGGGCGACCTCAAGAAGGACCTCCAAGCGTTGCAGTCGCAGGATGTTGCAAAGTGGCGCACGGGTCACGCATTCGGGGTCGCTTACTGCGCCAGCGATGAATTGCTGGAGATCATCCAGCAGGCCTATTCGATGTACGTGCTGGAGAACGCTCGTCACCATCACGCATATCCGAGTCTGAAGCGATTCGAGGCCAACGTTGTCGGTATGACCTCCGACATCTTCCACGGCGGCCAAGCGGTCGGCAATTTCGTGTCCGGAGGGACGGAGGGAATCTTTCTCGCCGTCAAGACCGTGCGCGACAAAGCGAGAAGCGAGAAGGGAATAACCGAGCCCGAGATGCTGGTGCCGGCCACGGCGTATCCGATCTGGTTCCAGGTGGGTCACTACCTCAACGTCAAAGTGGTCATGATACCGATCACCGCCGAGTTCCGTGCAGACGTTGCGGCGTTGCGTTCGGCGGTTACGAAGAACACGATCCTGATCATGGGTTCGGCGCCCGGCTACGCCTTCGGCGTCATGGACCCGATCAGCGAGATGTCCGCATTGGCGGAGGAGCTCGGGATTCACTTGCACGTCGACGCATGCGTCGGCGGCTACCAGCTGCCGTTCTTGCGCCAGATCGGCCGCAGTGTCCCGCAATTCGACTTTTCGCTACCCGGCGTGGCATCCATCGGGACCGACCTTCACAAATACGGATATTCGGCCCTCGGGAGCTCCGTAATTCTTTATCGCAATGCCGACATCCACAAGTATCAGGCCTTTCAATTCGGCGAATGGCGCTCCGGCACCTGGCTTAATCCGGGGATGCTGGGAAGCCGTCCGGGAGGGGCGGTCGCCGCTGCGTGGGCGGTCATGAACTTTTTGGGTGAGGAAGGCTATCAGGAGTTGACGCGGCGCGTGACGGCGACCGCCGATCGATTGCGTCAAGGCATCGAGGCGATTCCGGGATTGAAGATTCAAGGCAAGCCCGAAATGAGCGTTTTCACCTACGTCTCGTCAAACCGCGAAATCGGGTCCATCGCGGAATCGATGCAGGCCAAAGGATGGTTCGTGCGCCCTTCGGTCAATCCGCCGAGCATTCATGTGGTAGTCACGCCCATGCATGAGCGGGTTGCCGATGAATACCTGGAAGACTTAAGGGCGACAACGTTGAGCGCCGAAAAACCGCAAACCGCACGCGTGGTGTAAGGAGCACGGCATCCCCGATCCGGTTATTCAGCAAGTATCGGACTTGACATCGTTCGCACGGAACAGTAAAAATGATCTGCAACCGAGGAGCATGATTGCCATGGACCGAACGGTCATTAATCCACCCAACTTATCGACGCCATTAGGTCCATATTCATACGCTGTAAAGGTTGACGGAGGCCAGTTGCTGTTCATCTCCGGCTGTGTCGCCACCGATGCTTCCGGCGAGATTGTAGGCAAGGGAGATGTGGCGCGGCAGTCCGAACAGGTGATGAAGAATCTCAAGATCGTGATCGAAGCTGCGGGTGGCTCCCTTAGCGACGTAGTCAAGGTCACGAACTACATGCTCGATGCCGCCGAGTTCCCGAAATTGGCCGAGGTGCGCGCGCGGTATCTAAAGCCGCCATACCCCGCGAGCACGATGGTTGAAGTCAGTGCGCTGATCCACAAAGACATGCTGGTAGAGATCGAGGCGATTGCCATCATTCCAGCAGCTAAATGACATGCGTCTCCCGTCGCACCATATCGTTGCGTCCGTAGTACCCCTCCCTGGGGTAGCTCGTTAGAGCGCGATCCGGTCAAGTTGAATCGGGTATCCGCTTCGTCTTTCCCGCGAAAACGGAAATCCGGCAGCGCATGGACCCCCGATTTCGCGCTAGTTGATTCACACATTTTTGAGGGTCCATCCGTGGGCGACGGCGAGGAAGTATTCGAGGCCATGCTTGAAGGTGATTGGCCCGGGCTTGGTGCGTGGGTATCCGTCCCATCCGCCGAGGCGGGCGATGATCCAGGCCGCCCAGGCGAGACTTCGCGGTGGATGGGGATTGCTTTGGAGTTTTGTCCTGCCGCGGTATGTCGCATCGAGTGCGATGAGGGCTTGGATTTGATCTGGGTTGAAGGCGATGCTGGCCGCCGCGGCATTTTGCCCGTCACGCGCCTGCACGAGCTGCAGGGTAATGGCGGCAGCCTTGGTCGCGATGGCGGCCAGCTTGAGCAAGCGTTCGGCGCTCTCGAGCCGACTGTCTTCCAGCTTGAGCCCTTGGAGCTTGAGGGTTCGGAAGAGCTGCTCGATCGTCCAGCGTTTCTTGTACCAATCGACGATGCGCCAAGCGGCTGCCGTATCGCCGACCTCGTGGGTTGTGAGCAGCCGCCAGTGCAGCGGCTCGGCATCGGCCGGCGGGTCGCATTCGACGACCTCCACCAGCCTGAGGGCGACCCACATTGGCAATCCGTGCTCGCCTGGGCTCTGCGGTCTGCGCAGCGTGACCGGCCCGAAGCGCAACGCCAGCGTGGCTTGGCGCGCCGGCCGATTGGCGCGCGCCATGAGCGAAACGCTTGTGTGCGCGGCGAGCGGCATTGCCGCCCCTGCGGCATAGAGCGTTCGGCCATCGGCCAGCAGACGGTCCTGCATCGAGCGCGTCAGCAAATGAAAGCCCGCACTCGGCAGCGTCGCCCATTCCGCGTAGATATCGCTCTCGCGATCGGCGATCACGGTCACCATCGCGGCAGCGGACAGGACCTCTTTGGCCTGCTCGGCCGTCCTGAGCCAGCGCTGCGATTCCTTGGCGGCCAGCGGCCGCTCGTTATGCGGCGTCGTGATGCGGCCCTGGCGCGTCCAGAGCTGGCCGGCGACGAGGCCGAGACAGCCGTCAGTCTCGGCATCGAGCGCCAGCATCGCGTGCAGCAGCAAGCCCCGCCCCACGCCTTTGCCGATCTCGCCCAACCCGCGCCGCCGCTCGGCCGTCGTCCGGAAACCGATCTCGCTGGTGTCCTGGATCGCCAGCACGTGCCGCCCGCTGGCCGCGCGCGCGGTCTGCTCGCCCCAGCCAGCGAGCAATGCCTCCACCGTTACCTTGGGGTTCGCAAGAAGCCGGCCGTAACGCACGATCGCGCGGCGCTCGCCGCCGGCCGCTCGCCGCAAGCAGCTGCTTTCACGCGCAACCATGCCCTTGAGCAAAGCCGCCCCCCTTTTTCGAGGCGACGATCCCCAAACCGACCCGGCCAATACTGCGCGTCCGACATCGCGGCACTCCTCAAAAATCGAAGTGCCGGAAAGAGAATCACACAAAATCATGTTGGCGATACCCCAAAATATCACGCTGAGTCACTTTGCCGCACCAAGATGTGTGCATCTACTAGCGATTTCGCGGGGGTGAGGTCGGGCCCTTTGATCATATTCCCGCGCCCGTGCAGAGCCGGCATCAGGCGAGCTCGATGGCGATACATCGTTATGGCCAGGCAATCACTCGTTGTTGTGGGATTCGGCGGATGTGGCGAGCGCCAGCGCACCTGCGCGGCGCTTGCGATGGGCGGCTCTCAGCGCGAACGCAATCTGACCCACGACCAGCAGAATGCACGCCCAAATGAAGGCAGCGCTGATCGGCCGCTCGAAGAACACCAGTAAATCACCCCGGGAGATGAGCAGCGCACGACGGAAGTTCTCCTCGACAAGCGGGCCCAGCACATACCCGAGCATGATCGGCGCAACCGGGAAATCGAGGGCGATGAAGATGGCGCCCACAATTCCGAACACCAGGACCTCGTTGACCTCGAACAGGCTGTTGTTGGTGCTGTAGACGCCGACGACGATGAAGAAGAGCGCGCACGGAAACATGTAGCGATACGGCACCTGCAGCACCTTGACCCAGAGTCCGATCAGCGGAACGTTGAGAATCACGAGTAACACGTTGCCGATCCAGAAGCTCGCGATCAGTCCCCAGAAAAGGTCGGCATGCTCGCTGATGAGCTGCGGACCGGGCTGAATACCCTGGATGAGCAAGGCACCGAGCAGCAAGGCCATGACCGGATCGCCCGGGATGCCCAAGCTCATGGTAGGAATGAAGTCGACCTGGGTCTTGGAGTGCGATGCGGCCTCCGGGCTCGCCACGCCCTCCAGCGCCCCGTGCCCGAACCGCTCGGGCGTCTTGGAGATTTTCCGCTCAAAGGCATAGGCGATGAAGGTGGTAATGGTGGGGCCGGTGCCGGGCATGGCCCCGAACAGCGTGCCGATCAGGGTTCCGCGCAGCATCGGGAGGAAGGACTGTTTGATCTCGGCCCTGCTCGGAAACATGTCGCGAAACCGGACCTTCGTCCCGCTGCCGACGATGTGCATTCGGTTCACGTTGCGCAGGAAGTCGGCTACCCCGAACAAGCCCAGTGCCAATGCCACCAATTCAACCCGGTCGCTCAATTCGATCAGGCCAAAAGTGAACCGAAGGGTGCCGCTGTTGACGTCGGTGCCCACGATGCCGATCAACAGCCCCACGACCGTCATCGTCACTCCCTTGAGCGGAGAACCCTTGGACATCGTGCCGCCGGCGAGCAGGCCAAGCAGCATGATCGAAAAGATTTCCGCCGGCCCGAACTTGAACGCCACCTCCACCAGCAGCGGGGACGCGAAGATCATCACCGTAATCCCGAACGACGCCGCGAAGAACGAGGCAATCATGGTGACGCCAAGCGCCGTCCCGCCTCTGCCTTGCCTGGTCATCGGATAGCCGTCGAGGCAAGTGACGGCGTGGGGCGGATGCGACGGCATATTGAGCAGGATGGCGCCAATCGCGCCGCCATACATCGAGCCGTAGAAGATGCCCGCCAGCATCAGGATGGCCGCCACCGGATGCATCGTGTAGGTCAGCGGCAGCAGCATCGAAATGGCCGACAGCGCGCCCATGCCGGGCAGCACGCCGATAAGATTGCCCATCAGTACGCCAAAAAACGACCACATCAGGTTGTGCGGCTGCAGCGCGACACCGAAGCCGTACCACAGGTCGAGTAACGACTGATGCATCGCTCACCTCCAGTCGAACAGTGGGAACTGCAATTGGAGGGCCCACCAGAAGACGACGATGCAGACCGCGACGACGGCGAGCGCCAGAACGGTGGCGCTCTTTATCGTGTTCTGCCGGTCGCCGAGCGCCGAAATGAAGACAATGGCGAAGGTCGCGGGCAGCAGACCCCCGTAGGCGCCGAGCACGACGAACGCGACGACGCCCGCGCCGATGCAGAACCAGCCGCGCCATTCCGGCGGCAGCGGCGCCTCTTCGCCCTCGTATTCGGCAAAGCGGGCGGTGATCGCGATGGCCAGGCCGGTGAGCGCGAGGATCGCGCCCAGGGCGACGGGAAAGAAGCCCGGCCCCATGCTGCTCAGCGTTCCCATGCGATAGCTCGAACCCTGAACCATCGCGGCCACGCCGAGCGCAATCATCAGGGCGCCTCCGACATAGTCTCGCTTGCGCTTGTTTGCGAGTAGCTGCATTGATTCCTCTTTCAACGACGAGCGTCACGCGTAGCGTTGCAGCATATAGCTTGCACGCGCGCCGCGTCTATCATGGTTCCCAAAACTCCTCGGATGAATTCGGCGAGCCGCTCCCGCTATGCGGCCAACCGCTCCATTGAGCCGGTCCTGGGAAATCGGACAGCGTGCTAAGGCGCATTCCGCCGGATAACGGAGGCGCACGCGATGACGACGAGACGGCGGTTTACCGGCGAATTCAAGGCGCGGGTAGCGCCGGACGCGTTGCGGGCCGATAAGACCGTCGAGGAGATTGCCGCCCCGCACAAGGTGCATCCGAACTAGGCGGGCGCGTGGAAGCGCCAGTCGATCGACGGCTTGGGCGAGGCGTTCTCGAACGGGGCGGACCGCGGGCGCCGGGCTCTGCATCGAGGCGTCGAACAGCGCGCTGGCCGGATGCGGCCGGCCTGAGATCTTCAACAAGGATCAGAGCCTGCCCCTGCGGAGGCGGGGCGCAGCCAGTTCACCAGCCTCGACTTCACCGGCGTGCTCAAGGACGCGGAGATCGCGGTCTCGACGGCTGAGGTTTCGCGTATTGCCGGAGCTGTATGGAACATGCGCTCGGGCTATCGAGCACCCCGCACAGATTTTTCCGTATTTCCTCCAGCCAAGGGGACACGCACGACTGTCCGTTTCGCGACGCGCGTATCGAGCCGCGCCAGGATATCCTTGATATCCTGGTCGCGATGGCGCCTGAATTCTTTGATGTCCATGGCGCCGCCGCGAAGCTGCTCTTCCTTTTCGGCTTCCTCGATCTCCAGATCGATCCGATCGATGTCGGCCCGATGAATGGTTTCATCGGCTTTTGCCACCTGCCTTGGAGAGGCCAGGCGCACCGCGATGAATGACGATGGTTCGTCGGCCATATCAGTCTCCTTAAATCCCGAGACACCCTCTCTTGCATCAATATTCCACTCGCTATGGGATGATTCGCAGAAGCCGTTTCAAGAATGCGGGTTTATCGGCCGCTCCAAAGCCCCGGAGAGTTAGGAGGCGGGCTGCAGCGTTCAATTGTGGGGCAAAAAACTCGCAATCGTCCGATAGCTCGGGCAAACCCCCGCTCTCGAGGGGGCAGGCTGGGCCTCAGGTACCTCTGGCAAGACGAAACAAGTAGCCCCCCTACGTCCGCCGCACGTTCCAGAAGACGGGATTGCCGCCGAGGAGGCCGCTCAGGTTGGCCTGGCAGGCGGTTGGGGCGAAGAACTGGCCGAGCGGGATGTAGGGCACGTCCACGAAAGCCTGGAGCTGGATGTCGCGCGCGATCTTCTGCTGCCCCGCGAGGTCGGGCGCCTCGAGCCAGGCCTGGCGCAGCTCCTCGAGGCGCGGGCTCGTGGGCCAGCCGACGGTGGCGTCCTTGCCGTTGCCGCGGAGGAAGACGTGGCCCACGGGATTGGCGTGGTCGGTGCCGCTCCAGAGCGTGTGGTAGATGCTCCAGCCGCCGTCTGCGACCGGCTCCTTCTTGGTGCGGCGCGCCACGAGCGTCGTCCAGTCCATGCCCTGGTAATCCACGTTCATGCCGAGCTTCTTCATCGTGTCGGCGGTGATGTCGGTGAGCGCCTTGACCGAGGCGATGTTGGTCGGCCCGATGAGCACGATCTTCTCGCCCTTGTAGCCGGCCGCCTCAACGTCGCGCTTCACCTTGGCGAGATCGCGCGGGCCGGTGAGCGCTGCCATGCCGGCGTCGCTCGCCATCGGCGTCTCGGGGCAGAAGAAGCCGCAGCGGTCGCGCCACATGCTGCGGTCGGTGCCGACCGTGGCGGTCATGTATTCGGCCTGGTCGACGGCGCCGAGGAGGGCGCGGCGCAGGGCGGCGTTGTCGAAGGGGGGGTTCAGATGGTTGAAGCGCATGGTGCCGATGAAGCCCGTCGGGTCGATGATCTCGACGGCGAGCTTCTTGTCGGCTTTCAGGATGGGCAGGAGATCGGCATCCGGGACGAGCCACCAATCGACCTCGCCCTGGCGGAGCGCCGCCGCCGCGGTGCCGCCGTCCTGGATGATGTGCCATTCGATGCGGTCGAAGTGCGCGAGCTTGGGGCCGGCCGTGCCGCTCGCCTCGCCGTCGGGACGGGGGACGTAGCCCGCGAAGCGCTCGTAGACCACGAGCGAGCCCATGACCCGCTCGTCCGCCTTGAAGCGGTAGGGCCCGCTGCCGACCATCTCGGTCACCTGCGTCATGGGGTCGGTCATGGCGAGGCGCTCGGGCATGATGGCGCAAACGTTGGGCGGGGTCTTGCCGAGTGCGGCCGGAAGGAGGGCGAAGGCCCGCTTCATGCGGAAGACGATGGTGCGGTCGTCGGCGGCCGAGAGCTCGTCGGTCGCGGCTATGAGCGCCTGGCCGAAGGAGTCGCGCGCGGCCCAGCGCTTGATGCTGGCAACCGCGTCGCGCGCCAGGACCGGCGTGCCGTCGTGGAACTTGAGGCCGTCGCGCAGGGCGAGCTTCCACAGCTTGCCGCCACTCTCGCTCGCCGCACCCGCCACCATCTGGGGCTGGGCGTTGTAGTGCGCGTCCATCCCGAAGAGCGTGTCGAAGACCAGGAAGGCGTGGTCGCGCGTCGGATAGGTGGTCGTCCACACCGGATCGAGGACCGAGAGATCCGCCTGGGGAACGAACTTGAGCACCCGGCTCGATTGCGCGCGCGCGAGCGCCGGCAGCGCCAGGGTGGCGCCGGCGGCAGCGAGGAATTGCCGTCGCTTGAGTTTCATCGCAAGGTCCCTCTTTGGCTCATCAGTCCGTACTATGACGCAAGGGCAGAGGCCGGTCACCCGCGGAAATCGCCGCGATGCCCCCCTCAGCGCGCGATGTAGCGCCGGCCAACGAAGAAATTGACCGCCGCCGTGAGCGCCAGGGTCACCGCCATGAGCACGAAGGCAAGCGCCGCGCCGAACGGCCAGTTGGTCTGGTTGAGGATCTCGTCGGCGACGCGGGGCGCCATCATCTGGAAGCGCGGGCCGCCGAGCAGCACGGGAGTCGCATAGGCGTTCATGGTGAGGATGAAGGAGAGGATGCCGGCGGCGAGAAGGCCCGGCACCGCGAGCGGCAGGGTCACGAGCCGCCAGACGCCGAAGGGCGTCGCTCCGAGGCTCAAGGCCGCCTCCTCGGCGGCGCGGTCGATGCCCTCGAGCACGCTCTCGAGCGTGAGCACGACGAAGGGGAGATTGACCGAGAGGATGCCGATGACGACGGCGGTCGTCGAGAACATGAGGTCGATGGGCTTGTCCCTGAGGCCGAGCGCCTGCGCGAGGCCGCTCACCAGGCCCTGCTGGCCGAGCGCCACCATCCAGCCCGCGGCGCGCACTGCATTGCCGACAAAGAGCGGCAGCACGACGGCGAGCACGAGGAGGCTCTTCGCGCGCTCGCCCGCCCGCACCAGCATGAGGGCCACGGGGAACGCAGCGGCGAGCGAGAGCGCCGTCACCGCGACGGCCACCACGAGCGTCGTTTTCAGCACGCCCACGTAATAGGGATCGCTCACGAACTTCACGTAGTTCGCGGCCGTGAGCGCCTCGACCATGAACTGCCCGGGCACGAAGCGGTTGAGGCTGTAGCGGAAGAGGAGGAGGAGCGGCAGCACCAGGAAGAGGAAGACGAGGAGCGTCGAGGGGAGGACGAGCGCCGCCGCCGTCCGGCGCGCCGTTGTCATCCGCGAGTGCGGGAGGTCGGCCGGTCCCCGCCTTCCGAGCCTGAGCCGTCACCCCCACCCCAACCCTCCCCCGTCAAGCGGGAGGGGGAATATTTGGGATACGCCAACTTCCTCCCTCCCCCCTTGAGGGGGATCGACCGCCCGTTGAGGAGCGGTCGATGGGTGGGGGGTGTACTGCGCATTCCTCGCTCCGATCGGCCCCTACGCCTTGAACTCCTTGTTCCACCACTCCTGGAACTGGCTGTCGTTCTTGGCGATGTAATCGTAGTCCTCGGTCATGATCTTGGTGCCGGGTGCGAAGGCGATGCGCTTCTCGAGATCGGGCGGCAGCGTCACGTCGTCGGCGCTCGGGTTGTAGCCCATGTTCTTGGCGAAATCGATCTGCGGCGGCGGCTCCAGCATGGCGTCGATATAGGCGTAGGCCGCCGCCTTGTTGGGCGCGTTCTTGGGCACCGAGAAGTCCGAGACATAGGCGACGATGCCCTCCTTGGGTGCGGCGATCTCGACGGGAACGCCGGCGTTCTGCCACATGATGCCGCGCGCCTTCCACATGATGCACATGGCGCACTCGCCGGTCTGGAGGGCCTGGGCCATGGCCTCGTTGGTCGGGTAGATCTTGATCCCCAGCGTCTTGAGCTCGAGGAGCTTGGCCTTGCCGGGCTCGTAGTTGGAGAGGTTGCCGCCCGAGATCATCGCCGCCAATTCGATCGTCGTCAGGTACTGGATGTCGATGACGCCGACCTTGCCGGTATGGGCCTGGCTCCACAGATCGGCGTAGGAGGTGGGTGCCGCCGTGATGATCTTCGGGTTGTAGAGGATGATCCTGCCGCTCCAGATGTGGGGGGCCGAATATTTCGTGCGCAGGTCGGGCAGCACGTGCTTGAGGTTCGGGATCTTGCTTTCGTCGAGCTCCTCGAGCACGCCGTTCTGCCACATCTGGAAGGAGCCGGGCGAGCTCAATGCCGCCACGTCCATGGTGCCGCGCGGAAGGCGCGCCTCGGCCAGGAGCTTGGTGCGCCGCGCCGTGTCGTTGGCGGTATCGTAGACCACCTCGATGCCCTTGGGCTCGACGAGCGGCTTGGCGATGTAGTTCTCGAGGAACTTCTCGTAGTCGCCTCCCCAGGTGCCGACGACGACGCGGCCGCCGGCCGCCGCCGCCGGCCGCATGCCCGAGAAAGCGCCGGCGGCAAGGCCGGCGCCAAGCAGTGCCGTGAAGCCGCGTCGCGTGATCCTCTCGCTCATGTTCCGCCTCCTCTTGCTCTTGGCCCTAGTTTCTTTCCGTGCCGCGCGGGAGGGCTACGAGCGCCTCGGGATCGACCCGCACGGCGACCGCGGCGGCGGGCTCGAGCGCCTGCCGCTCGAGGTCGCTCGAGGCGAGCTGGGCCACCAGGCGCTCGCCCGAGCCGAGCCTGAGCGTGACCTCCGAGAGCGCCCCGAAGAAGCTCACCGCCTCGACGGTCGCCTCCATCGCATCGGCGCTCCCGAGAGCCGCCTCCCCCAGCTTGACCGCTTCCGGCCTGATGAGCAACAGCTCCGCGTCAGGCGGCAGGCGGGGGCAGGCGAAGGCAAGGCCCGAGGCGGTGACGAAGCGGCCGCGCGCGGCATCGGCGCGCCCGGCGAGGAAATTGCCGCTGCCGACGAAGGAGGCGACGAAGAGGTTGGCGGGGGCGCGATAGAGCTCCTGGGGCGTGCCGATCTGCTGGATGCGGCCGTGGTCCATCACCACGAGGCGGTCGCCCAGGCCCATGGCCTCCTCCTGGTCGTGGGTGACGAGCACCGTCGTGATGGCGAGCATGCGCTGAAGGTTGCGGATCTCCTCGCGCACCTCGTGGCGCAGCTTGGCGTCGAGATTGCTGAGCGGCTCGTCGAGCAGCAGCACGTCGGGCCGCACGACGAGGGCGCGCGCGATGGCGACGCGCTGCTGCTGGCCGCCCGAGAGCTGGCGCGGCATGCGCGCGGCGAGCGTCTCGAGGCGGACGAGGACGAGCGCCTCCGCGACCCGGCGCGCGAGCTCGTTCCCGGCGATGCCGCGGCGGCGCAGGCCGAAGGCCACGTTCTCGAAGACCGAGAGATGGGGGAAGAGCGCGTAGTTCTGGAAGACGATGCCGAGATTGCGGCGATAGGGCGGCCAGAGCGTCACGTCGCGCCCGCCGATCGAGACGCGGCCCGTGCTCGCCTCGACGAGGCCGGCGATGAGGCGGAGCGTCGTGGTCTTGCCGCAGCCCGAGGGGCCGAGCAGCACCGCGAGCTCGCCCTCGGCGATCGCCAGATCGATGCCGTCGACCGCCGCCACCTCGCCGTAGCGCTTGGAGAGCCCCTCGAGCTCGACGACGGCCATCCTAGACCACCCTGGTGAGCGGCAGGAAGCGGTTGGTGACGAGGAGGCCGCCGCCCACGATGGCGATCTGCACCACCGACACGGCGGCGATCGTGGGGTCGATCTTCCACTCGAGATACTGGAGGATGGCGATGGGCAGCGTGGTCTCGCCGGGGGCGACGAGGAAGAGCGAGAATCTCGAGATTGCCGAAGCTGATCACGAAGCTCAGGAGCGCCGCCGCCACGAGGCCGGGCCAGATCGCCGGCAGCGTCACCTTGAGCGCCGTCACGAGGCGCGTGGCGCCGAGACTCAAAGCCGCGTCCTCGATGGCGGGATCGAGGCCCTGCAGGTTGGCGGCGACGATGCGCAGGCACCAGGGGATGGTGAGCAGCACGTGGGCCGCGGCGAGGCCCACGACCGAGCCCACGAGCGGCAGGCCGGTCAGGATCTCGGTCTCGACGAAGAAGAGATAGAGCCCGGCGCCGATGACGATCGCCGGCACGATGATGGGGGACATGAGGAGCTGGAGGATGGCCTCGCGGCCGCGGAAGGGAGCCCGCGTGAGCGCGAGTGCCGCCGGCACGCTCGCCGCGAGCCCGAGGGCGGTCGCGAGGAGGGCCACCTCGAGGCTCGTCACGAAGCCGTCGACGAACTGCCGCTCGCCCAAGAGCCCGGAGTACCAGCGCAGCGAATAGCCCGACGGCGGCAGCGCCGGGATGGCACCCTCGAAGAAGCTCAACCAGACGACGAGGACGATGGGGAGGAGGATGAAGACATAGGCGCCGTAGGCGGCAAAGCCGAAGGCAAGCCGCGCAAGCCGCGCCGCGATCCGCCCGTCCCGCACCATCCCCTCGAATCCTCCCGAGCGCGAATTATCTCAGAAGCGTATCCTTCTCCCTGCCCTCCCCCTCAATGGGCTTTGCACAAGAAGTCTCCGATTTGAGGGGGTTTTTGTGCGAGTGAGGATTTTGGACAAAAAGCCATTTGAATGTGGCGTTCTTATATGGCGGTAAATGTTCCGATTCCGGTATCAAATTCGTCGTCGAGTTCTTCACGTTCTAACCGATGATGGTTGACCAGAAGAGTACGGATCGTCATTTCGGAAACTTTGAAAGGGTTGGCAACCTCCAACTGGTTTTCTGGCGAATAATCGCCCTCCAGCATCGTGTCTATGGCTTCGAACGGGCTCAGGAATTCCGCGGCGAATGACCGTTGCATTTTTTGCCTATAGGTGTATGCGCGCGTCGCCGGGAAGAGCCTTCCACCAACTGGGGCAACAACGCGGTCGCTCAAGAGCCGCGCCAAATCGAAGCGTCGACCAGTCTCCCATTTCGATCTCAAAACCACTCGGCTCGTGGATACTCCGTTGTCAAGCGCATAAGAAATATTGGGACCGCGAGTTGGTTCTGAGAGCGCCCGAGACTCGACGCCTACAAGTTGCGCCAAACTTTTGTTGCTGATCGGCTCTGTTCCCAGTCGTGTCTGTTCGCGAAGCACTTTGGCTGCTTCCGATCCCAGCAACCATGCTGGCGCATCTCCAGCTTTGGGCAAACCCGACCCGGCCGACAGATGGACGGCATCTCTCGGCGATGCGTCAAAACCGATGCTCGCCGCCGTCGCGCGTAATGTGGCGGCGGTCAATAGTTCTCCGCCTTGTGCATGATCAGCCGCGATCTCATTCATCGCAGGCTGGCCAAGTGTTTGAGCGTCCAATACCAGGCGCTCAAGCGCAAACTCGGCGGCCCTATCAGGATCGCACCCGAGAAGCGCCTCAAGTTTGCGGCGCGTTGCCGTCTCAGGATCGCGTCTTTCCTCACTGATGTTATGCCAAATCCGATCCAGATTGGTTTCCGCTATCTCTTCGGCTCGCAATTGGCCCTGAACCTGCTCCATGAAGTGGCTTACCGCGTTCTCGAATTCACGCGCACCCACAACCGCGCCAATATTGCTCAGATAGCGGTAGTTTGTGTTCGGCCGCTCGGAGGCAGGCTTAGCGACTAACGCAATGCGTTCGCCGTCGGAATAAATCGTGATGTTCGGCCAAACGTAACCTCCTCCAATCGTACTCATGCAATGGGCGAACGCCCAGTCGGGAGCCTTCGAACGCGGTTCCCAGCGTAGGCGCCACCAATTCCACGCCATCCACTCCGCTAAGTGATAAGCCGATAACATAGGCGCGGCGCGAATTCGGTTGACGATTGAATCCCGAGCCTCGGTCAGCCATGTGCTGCCGTATTCGATACCAAGCGCCGCGAAGCATGCCCGCTCTTCCGGCGAGCCCTCTTCCAGCTCCTCCCAATCCGCCGTAATCTTCAGCTTGCTCGGCATCGTTTCATTCATTCCTTGAAAACTGCGCCGCGCATATTGTCCTCTTCTTCGAGGAGATATCCATGATAGTTTGGGCCGCTAGGTTTAGCTTCGTAAACTTTGCGCCCGGCATCAACGCTCCAAACAAAATCCGGCATGTCGCCGCGCCGGAGATCGCTGAACATTCCCATCAGCAACCCTTGGCGAAACAATTCTCGTGCCTCGTCGAGCAAGATAATCCTGTAGCCATCGCAAATCGATTTCCAGGGCCGCGGGCTTACGGGTGGTTGGAAGCCATAATCGCCTGGGCTCCTTTTGTGATGGCCACTCCCAACATAGACTAACCTTTCGGCGAGCCGCGCGCGCGTAGCGTCGTCGTACTTGTCGAATGAGGCTATTCGGCGCTTTGGATCGTTGCCCTGTCTTGCTCTCATACCGATAGAAGGCCTGTAGACTTCAGGCGGGCGGCTGCCCAGGCAGGCAGTATGCGTGATATGGCCCGATTGCTCAAGGTATCGTGTGGTTCGAGCACTACACCTAAATGTGGCCCGCGCCGCAATCGACCTCCCAATTCACCCCGAGTATGTGGCGGAAGCGCGGCCATAATACGATGCACACAGCGGGCGGGGGCGAAGCAAAGGATCCGTTTCGCTCGTTGGACAAATGAGGCCCTGGCTTCCTCGGGACGTGCAATTCCATCAACGCCATGCTCTAGCCGCCGAGCAGGTTCTTGTAGAAGCGCCCGCCCTTCATGATGGCGGCGAGACGCGGGCCGCCGTCCTGGAAGAGGGCGATGTCCTTATAAGGGTCACCCTCGACCACGAGCAGGTCGGCGAAGGCGCCCGCCACGAGCTCGCCAAGCTGGCCCTCGCGCTTGAGGATGCGCGCGTTCACCAGGGTGGCCGAGCGGATGATCTCCTGCGGGCTCATCGCCTCGCGGCGGATGACGAACTCGCGGCACTGGTCGTTCTGCAGCTGGCCCAGGAGATCGCTGCCGAAGCCGATGGGCACCCCCGCCGCGCGCGCGAGCTCGAGCGAGTTGAGGCCGGCGGCGAGCACGATGTCGTTCTTGGCGAGGCTGTAGTCCGAGAGGCCGTAGTCCTTGCCGCGGCGGCGGAGCGCGTCGTAGGCGACGAGGGTGGGTACGAGGTAAGCGCCGCGCGCGGCCATGAGGGCGATGCCCTCCGCATCGATCAGGTTGCCGTGCTCGATGGTGCGCACGCCTGAGCCGACCGCGCGCTTGATCGCCTCGGCCGAATAGGCGTGCGCCGCCACGTAAGCGCCCCAGCGTACAGCCTCCTCGCAGGCCGCCTCGATCTCGTCGACGCGGAACTGCAGGCTCTCGAGCGGATCGCTCTGCGAGGCGACGCCGCCCGACACCATGATCTTGATGTGGTCGGCGCCCTTCCTCAGCTCGTCGCGCGTGGCGTGGATCACCGCGGGGACGCCGTCCGCGATGCGCGCCGTATAAGAGACGCCCGAGCAGCACGGGCATTCGAAGCGGTCCTGGGTCTTGGCGCGGAAATCGCCGTGGCCGCCCGTCTGGCTGATCGCCATGCCGGCGATGAAGAGGCGCGGCGAAGGGACGACGTCCGCCTCCGCCGCGGCCTTGATCCCGTGGTCGGCGCCGCCGGTATCGCGCACCGAGGTGAAGCCGCGCATGAGCATGTTCCGCATGCAGACCGTGCCGCGCGCCGCCAGCAGCGTCAGCGGCACGCCGGCGAGGGCGGCGATGTTGACCTCGCTCAGGAGCACGTGGATGTGGGCGTCGATGAGGCCCGGCATGAGGGTGTGCTTACCGATGTCGATGCGCGCGGCGCTCGCGGCCTTGATCGGGCGGTCGGAAACCTCCTTGACGCGCTCGCCCTCGACGAGGAGCTCGATGCCGTCCATGAGCTCGTCCCGCCGCGGGTCGAGAAAGCGTCCGCCGTGGAATACATACGAGGCCATCTTCATCCCCTCTCCGCGCTTGCCGCTCGAGCGCTGTCGTCACACCCGCGAAAGCGGGTGTCCACAAGGCTCAGACAACGCGCCGCTTTGGCGGCCCTGGATGCCCGCTTTCGCGGGCATGACGACAACATAAACGAATTGCGTTTTCCAGCGAGTCCTTATCCGCTTACCTTCCGCTCCTCAAGGCTCAAGCACCCGGAGACGCGCTCCTCCCCGGCACCAGCGAGAAGCGCTCGTCGGCGGCGAGGCACTCGGCTTCGGGCAGGCCGAGCTCCTTGCGCACGATGTTGGTGCCGAGCACCATCGAGACCATCTTGTAGGCGGCGTGGCGCCGGCTCATGCCCTCGCGGCCCATGCCGCAGTCGGAGGAGACGATGAGGCGCTCGGGCGGGATGTGCTTGAGCGCCTCGCGGATGAGGGCCGCCACCTCATCCGGCCGCTCGACCTGCAGCGTGTGGTGGTCGATGACGCCGATCACCACTTTTTTCCCCTTGATGACCTCCCCGATCGCCTTGAGGTCGCCGGGCCCGGAGGAGCAGGTCTCGAAGGTGACGGCGTCGGCATCGAGCGCATCGAGTGCCGCGAGCGTCGGCTTGTAGCTCTGGATCTCCTTGAAGATGCGCTGCTGGGAAGGGTTGCCCCAGCAGGTGTGGCACCACACCTCGGTCTTGGCCCGGAGGCCCTTCACCGTGTTGTTGAAGATCTCGACGAGCTCGCTTGTGCCGAGGCGGCCGAAGGTCTTGCCGCGCGCCGGCACCATGTGGATCTGCGGCTCCTCCAGCTGGACGACGGGGCAGCCGGCGTCGGCGAGCTCGTGGAGTTCCGCGTTGAGCGCCTCGCTGAACGCCCAGGTGCAGGCGACCGGGTCCTTGTAATGCTCGTCCACGACCGAGGCGGCGAGGAGCTCGGGCAGGATGGTGCCGAACTTGACCGGCTTCCGCGTGAGGCGCTGCGCCACCTTCCACATGGCGGCGTATTGCAGCTCGCCGCGGCCGATGGGGCCCGTGACCTTGGGCAGCACGCGCGCCTCGAGGAAATCGTGGAGGATGTGGCCGCGCGGGTGCGCGGCAGCTGCCACGTTGTAGACGGTCGGCCGGAGGGATGCCGAGAGGCCGCTCATGTGGGTGAGCGGGTAGCTCATCCAGCTCATGCCGCCGACCTCCTCGTCGAAATGCGCGTCGCCGTCCGTGCAGATGTCGAGGCCGGCCGTCTCCTCTGCGCGCAAGTAGACGGAGACCGCGTCTTCGTACTGCTCGCGGTAGCGCGCATGGGCCATGGCGGCGAGGAAGCTCTGCCGCCCCAGGACCGCCGTGTACCACGCGGGCCGCGGCAGCGAGCCGATGATCGAAGTCGGCAGCATGACGTTCGCTGAGGCTTTGTACATCGTCCTCCCCTCCCGTGGTTTGCGCAGCTGTTGTGGCGAAAAGGCACGGGAGGCGTCAAGGCATCCCCTCTCCTCCTGAAGGAGGAGAGGGAGAACCAGAGCGTGGCCACACGTCGTCGCAATAGCGCCTCGGCAAATAGCGCCTCGGCCATGGCGGCGATCCCCTAATCGTTGTATCGTACGACCGCCATTCAGCGTGGCCGATTGGGGGAGGCACACATGCAGTTCATCCTGTCGCTCAGCTTCACCGACCAGGGCATTCGCACCATCAAGGATGCGCCGAAGCGCGTGAAGGGCGCGCGCGAGCTCGCGAAGAAATTCGAGATCAAGATCAAGGACATCTATCTCACCACGGGCGAGAGCGACCTTGTCTCCATCTTGGAGACCGCGAGCGGCGACAACGTCGCCAAATTCGCGCTCGCACTCGGCGCGCGGGGCAACGTGAAGACGCGCATCGCGAGAGCCTGGACAGAGGCCGAATATCTCAAGATGGTCGCCGAGCTGCCCTGAAGGCTTACGCCTGCGGACCGCCGGTCACCGGTAACACCTGCCCGGTGATCCAGGCGGCGTAGGGCGAGGCGAGGAAGAGCACGGCATAGGCGATGTCCGCGGGCTCGCCGATGCGGCGCATGGCGATGCGGCCCAAGAGCGCCTGCTGGCCGGCGGGGCCGTAGGACTGCCATTGCCGCTCGTAGTCCGGGCTCGTGCGCATGAAGCCCGGCGCCACCGCATTGACGGTGATGCCGAAGGGGCCGAGCTCGTGGGCGAGCTGGCGCACGAAGCCGAGCTGCGCCGCCTTGGCGGTGGCGTAGCTCTGGATGTTGGTCAAGCTGACGCCGAGCCCGGCGCGGCTCGAGATGACCACGATGCGCCCGGCGCCCGCGCGCTTCATGCCGGGTGTCACCGCCTGCGCCGCGAGGAAGGCGCCCGTCATGTTGGCGTCGTAGATCTCGCGCCAGGCCTCCTCGCTCACCTCCTCGATCGGCAGCGCCTTCTGGCCGCGCACGCCGCCCGCCACATGGACGAGCACGTCGACGGCGCCGCCTCCGGCTTCCGCCTCTGCGATGAAGTCCACGACCGCCTTGCGGTCCGTCACGTCGACGGTGCGCACAGCCAGAGAGCCGCCCCGCGCCGGCTTCGCCTTGGCCCCGAGCTCGGCAAGCTCGGCCGCCAGGAGATCGCAAGCCCAGACCTTGGCACCGCGCTCCACGAAGGCCATGGCGATCGCCTGGCCCATGCCGCGCGCCGCACCGGTCACCACGACCGTCTTGCCTTCGAAGGAGATCTCCAAGGCTGGTTCTCCGCGAAACCGCGGCGCGCTATTCCGCCGCCGGCCGTTGAGAGGCGCGCACTTGCGGGAACTCGCGGAGGATGGCCTCGAAGGCCTCCGTCACCTCGCGGCCGTCGCCGCTCCGGTGTTCCGGCGAGAGGCGCTCGAGGCTCTCGAAGATGCGGTGCTTGATGAAGTAGCGCCAATGGACCGGGAGCGATGCGAGGATGCCGGTGAGGGCCTCGTAGTTGGCGGGCGTCCACAGCCGCTCGAACTCGTCGCGCGCAGCGCCGTAGCCGTAATGGCCCTTGGGCTGGAGGGGGAGGAGCCGCTCGCGCTGGCGCCTTGTCGCCGCCTCGTCGACGCGGCCGTCGGCGATGACGACGCCGTACTCGCTCTCCGCCGCCTCGCGCGAGACGAAGCCGCGCTCCACGTCGGCCAGCACGTCCTCGGCCGGGCGCTCGAGGGGCGAGCCCCAGCCGCCGGCGCCGCTCGAGGCGATGCGGATCACGTCGCCCGGGCTGACCGTGAGGATGTCGGTGTTGCCGAGGGCGACCTCGTGGTTGCTGCCCGGGTTGAGGAGGAAGACCGACGCCCCGCCCGCGTGCCCGCCGAGCACGCCCCAGGAGGTGAAGCGGCTGCGGTCGCGGTTGCGCGCGGTGATCCGCGTGCCGGGCGAGAAGACCTTGAACTCGAGGAGGCTGCCGAGCCCGCCGCGGTGGCGGCCGGCGCCGCCCGTATCCTGCGCCAGGCCGTAGCGCAGCACCTTGATCGGCACCTCGACCTCGTTGATCTCGACGGGCGTGTTCTTGAGGAAGGAGGAGTTGGCGCCCGAGCCGTCGGCGCCGTCGGCGCGGGGGTCGCCGCCGGCACCGCCCATGATCGGGTCGATCGAGGCGACGACGCGCCGGCCGCTGCGGTTGTCGATGGTGTTCACGTTCATGATCGGCCCGCCGCTCGACGGGTCCGCCGGCATGCGGTCGGGGGCGATCTGCGAGAAGGCGCCGAAGATGACGCCCTGGAGCCGCATACAGCTCAAGCTGCGCATGCCGACCGCGGCGGGGAATTTGGGATTGACGATGGTGCCCTCGGGCAGGATGCCCGTGCAGGGCCGCGCCAGGCCGGCGTTGAGGAGGATGGTGGGGTCGAGCGAATAGAGCGCATAGACGACCCCCACCATGATCAGCACGTGGTGCGGATCGCCGCCCGTCGGCATGTTGAGCGAGGATTCGAGCTGCGGGTCGCTGCCGGTGAAGTCGAGCGACATGCTGTCGCCTCGGATGGCGATCTTGAGCGCGATGCGGCAGGGCTTGCCGCCCACCGAATCCTCGTCGAGATAGTCGCTGAAGAAATACTCGCCGTCGGGGAGCGAGCGGATGATGTTGCGGCACTGCTGCTCGGCATAGTCGAGAAGGTCGCGGATGCCCTGGCGGAAGGTATGAACGCCGAACTTGGCGATCATCTCGTGGACCTTGCGCTCGCCGGTGTTCATGGCGGCGATCTGCGCCTTGAGATCGCCCCAGTTCTGCTCGGGCACGCGCACGTTGGCCCACATCACCTTGAGTATCTCGTGGTTGAGCACGCCCTTCCGCGCGAGCTTGGTGGGCGGGATGCGGATGCCCTCCTGGTGCACCTCGGTGAGCGAGCGCGAGAGGCTCGCGGGCACGGCACCTCCCACGTCCGTGTTGTGGATGTGGCCGACCGCGAAGGCGACGATCTCGCCCGCGTGGAAGATCGGCTTCCAGAGATGGAGATCGGGCCCGTGGGTGCAGACGAAGCCGCTATAGGGGTCGTTCGTCATGCAGATGTCGCCTTCCTCGAATTCGGGGATCATCTTGATGACGTTTCCGTAGTCGAGGCAGACGAACCAGGTGGCACCCAGATCCTTGGGTGCGGCGAAGGTGAGGCCCTCGGGCGTGGTGAGGCCGGTGGTGAAATCCTCGGTCTCCTTCACGAAGGTCGAGTGCGCCGTGCGGTAGAGCGTGTAGGCCATGCTCTCCGCCGCGGCGCGGCAGTGGTTGGCCAGGATCTGCAGCGTCACCTTGTCGATCGCCATCGTGGGTTCTCCTCGTCCGTGGTCCCCCCTCCCCAACCCTCCCCCTCAAGGGGGGAGGGGGTGCAGTGGGGAGGGGGTTAAGGGATCGCGCGCCCCACATCTTTCCCCTCCCCCCTTGAGGGGGAGGGCAGGGTGGGGGGTAAAGCTTCGAGCAGCAAGTTGCCGTACGCGTCGACGCGCACGTCGAAGCCGTCGGGAATGCAGGTCGTGCAGTCGTCCTGGGCGATGACCGCGGGTCCGGCGAAACGCTGGCCGGCGAGCAGCGTTCGCCGCGCATAGAGCGGCACCGCTTCGCTCTTGCCGTCGTAATGGACCGCGACGGTCTTCTCGGGCTTGGGCGCCGCAGCGCTGGCGGCAAGCGGCTTGAACTCCGGCTTGGGGCTCGGACCTACGATGACGAGGCGCAGGTTGATGATCTGCGCCGCCGCCTCGCGGTCGCAATAGTCGTAGAGGCGCTCGTGCTCGCGGTGGAAGGCCTCGGCGATGCGCTGCCATTCGCCGCCCTCGATCCAGGCGGCCTCGAGCGGCGTCTCGATCTCGAAGGACTGGCCGCGGTAACGCATGTCGGCGCCATAGAGGAGCGTATAGGCGCCGGCGAAGCCCTGCTCGTCCCGGAGCCAGCGCACGGCCTCTTGGAGGAGCTCCGCATAGCCGCGCTTCAGCTCCGGCATCACTGCCGGGCCGAGGTCGAGATAGACCGTCTTGATGAAGTCGTTCTTCACGTCGGCGATGAGGCCGCCGAAGGCGCTCAAGACGCCAGGCGTCGTCGGGATCACCACGCTCGCGATGCCGAGCTCGCGGGCGAGGAAGGCGGCGAGCATGGGACCGGCGCCGCCGAAGGCGAGGAGGGCGAAGTCGCGCGGGTCGACGCCGTAGCGCGAGACGAGCTTGGAGACCTCGACGAAGGTGCCCGAGATCGCCACCCGGATGATCGCCGCCGCCGCCTCCTCGAGGCCGAGCGAGAGCCGCTCGGCGATGGTGCCGACCGCCTCCCTGGCCTTCTCGAGATCGATGCGCACCGCATTGTAGCCGAGCTCGCCCTGGCCGATGAAACCGCACACGGCGAAGGCGTCGGTGATGGTGGGGCGCACGCCGCCCTTGCCGTAGCAGGCCGGGCCCGGGGTCGAGCCGGCGCTCTCGGGTCCCACCTTGAGCACGCCGAGCGCATCGACCCAGGCGATCGAGCCGCCGCCCTCGCCCACGGAGGTGACCGAGACCGTCGGGATGAAGATGGGGAAGTCGCCCACCTGCTCGCCGATGCCGTATTGCGGCTGGCCGTCGATGATGAGCGCCATGTCGGCGCTGGTGCCGCCGATGTCGAGGCTCATGACGTTCTTGAGGCCGGCGAGGCGTGCTACGTGGCTGGCGCCGATGACGCCCGAGGCGGTGCCAGAGAGCAGCACCTGGACCGAGTGGCGCTTGGCGAGCTCGGCGCCCATCACGCCGCCGTTCGATTTGGTGATGAGCGGTGCGGCCGCCACGCCGGCGCTCTTGAGCGCCTTCTGCAGCGAGCCGAGATAATGGGCGACGCGCGGCTGCACGTAGCCGCTCACCACCGCCGTCACCGTGCGCTCGTACTCGCGGATGATCGGCCAGATCTCGCTCGAGCAGCAGACGAAGAGGTCCGGCGAGGTGCGGGCGGCGATGGCCTTGACCGCCTCCTCGTGCGCCGGATTGCGGTAGGCATGGAGGAGGGCGATGACGACGCCCTCGGCACCCGCGGCCTCGGCCTTCTCGAGGGCGGCCTCGACGCTCGCCTCGTCGAGCGGCTCGTCGATCGAGCCGTCGGGTGCGATGCGGCCCTTGATCGGGAAGACGCGCTCGCGCGTGACGAGCGGGACGGGGCGGCGCGAGAAGAGATCGTAGGGATCGGGCATCTTGAGGCGCGCCAGCTCGAGCACGTCGCAGAAGCCCTCGGTCGCGAAGAGGCAGAGCCGGATGCCCTTCCTCTGGATGACCGTGTTGATGCCGACCGTGGTGCCGTGGGTGAAATAGGCGATCTCCTCGGGCTTAATGCCGAAGCGGCGGCCGATCTGGCGCACCCCCTCCATCACCTCCGAGCCCGGCTCTTGCGGCGTCGACAGCACCTTGAGCGAGTGGAGCTCGCCCGAGGCCTCGTCGAAGACGCAGAAATCCGTGAAGGTGCCGCCGATGTCGACGCCGACGCGATAGGACATGCCGCCATCCACTCTCAGTACCCGGACGCGCCGCCGCCCGTTCTTTCAGCGCCGCTCGGCCAGCCGTCTCTTGGCGAGAGGCTACCTGCGAACGCGGCGGGCGTCCAGCCGGCGCTTTGCGTGGATGGCACGGCATTGACTGTTCGCCGGTTTTCGCACCGCGCTTCCGGAATCAGCTCCCAAACGGACGCGAGCCCCGCGTCCAGCGAAGTCGCATTGACCCATTGCGGAAGTCGCGCTCTCTTATTCGATCACCTCATCGGCCTGGGCCAGCAGTATAGGCGGCACGGTAAGGCCAAGCGCCTTGGCAGTCTTCAGATTGACTACTGTCTCAAATTTCGTCGGCTGCTGGACCGGCAGATCAGCGGGTTTCTCGCCTTTGAGGATTCGTCCCGCGTAAATGCCAACCTGGCGATAGACAGCCGTAAGGCTGGTTCCATAGCTGGTCAGGCCGCCGGAAGCGGCGAATTCGCGCTCAAAGTAGATTGTGGGAATCGCATAGCGAGCGGCCAGCGCGATGAGCTGCGCGCGCCGGCTATCGAAGAACGGATCGGCGCCGACGACGAGCGCGCCGGCATGCAGGTCGACGAGGGTCGCGAAGGCGGCGTCGATCTCGCTTTCGGTCCCCGCCTTCAGGATAGGGAGTTGCAGGCCCTTCGCGCGCGCCGCTTCCTGAGCGTCTCGGATCGTGGGCTCGGCTGTCGGACTGTTCGGGTTCACAAGTAGGGCGATCACCCTCGCCTGGGGAACCAGTTCGGATAGCAGTTCGAGCCGCTTGGCCGTCAGTTGGACGAAGAGGATGCTCATGCCCGTGGCGTTGCCGCCCGGCCGGACGAGGCTGGCGACCAGCCCGGCGGCGACCGGGTCGGTGCCGACCTCAAAGACAATCGGGATCGTCGAGGTCGCATTTTTCGCCGCGCGGGCGGGAGAGGGCCCGAAGGCAGCGATCAAATCAACCTTGCGGCCGACGAGCTCGGCGGCCAACGCGGGCAACCGATCATAGTGACCCTCCGCGTAGCGGTACTCGATCGCGACGTTTTGTCCCTCGACATAGCCGGTGTCACTTAGTCCCTGGAGGAATACGGCGGCAGTCGGTACATATCCTGGCGCCGCAAAGTGGAGGTAGCCGATCACCGGCATCGCCTTCTGCTGCGCGCGGGCCGCGAATGGCCACGTCGCCGCGCCGCCGAGCACGGATATAAATTCTCGCCTTCCGATGTCGAGTGCCATTTGACCCGTCCCCAATGGGATCATGCCCTACGCAATGCCCGGAACAGTATCACGCCTCAAAATGGAGGTATGTGACCTATTTCACGGCTGCTTCGAGCGGCCGGGGGAATGTCTCTCGCTGGGGATAGTTTTTTGCGGTGCATGAGTCCGCAATTGGCACTTCTGCGAGATCCCGCGACGGATGCAGGTTGCCCGCTATCGGATTGGAGGCGAAAGGTCACGGCTTGCCGCCGGTCCGGATTTGTGAGTTGACTGTCTATGTCGCACCACGGGGAGACGCGGGGACATCATCGCCATGCAGTACCGCACGCTCGGCAAAAGCGGCCTCCAGGTGAGCCGCATCGCCCTCGGCGGCAACGCCTGGGGGGCCAAGGGCCGGCGCGGCTGGGGCGCCTATGACGCGGGCGAGAGCCGCCCCTTCATCAAGCGCGCGCTCGATTGCGGCATCACCTTCTTCGATACGGCCGACGCCTATAACGCGGGCGAGAGCGAGCGCATCCTCGGCGCCGCCCTTCTTTCCTACGTGCCGCGCGACGAAGTGGTGCTGGCGACCAAGGTCGGGTTGCCGATGAGCGAACGGCCGAACGGCGGGGGCGTCGGGCGCAAGCACCTCATCGCCGCGGTCGAGCAGTCGTTGCAGCGCCTCGGCACCGATTACGTGGACCTCCTCTATGTCCACCGCCTCGACGGGGTGACGCCGATCGCCGAGCTCATGGCGACGCTCGACGAAATCGTGCGCGCGGGCAAGGCTCGCTACATCGGCGGCTCGACCATGGCGGCCTACAAGTTCGCCCAGATGATCCTCGCCGCGGACGCCTTTCGCCTGGCGCGGCCGATCGCCATGCAGAACCTCTACAACCTCGTGCAGCGCGAGGAGGAGGCCGAGATGCTGCCGCTCTGCGCCGAGGAGGGTGTGGGTGCGACACCCTATAGCCCGCTCGCGCGCGGCTTCCTCGGCGGCAACCGCAGCCGCGAGGGCGGGCTCGCGACCGAGCGCGCGCGCACGGACGATCGGGTGCGCGACATCTATCGCGCGGCGGACTACGACGTGCTCGATCGCGTCACCGCCGTCGCCAAGGCGCATGGTGCCAAGCCCGCCGCGGTGGCGCTCGCCTGGCTCCTGCAGCAGGAGGTGATCGCGGCACCCGTCGTCGGCGTGACCCGGCCCGAACATATCGACGACGCGGTGGCGGCCCTCGAGCTCAAGTTGGCAGCGGAGGAGATCGCCGCACTCGAGGCGCCTTACGTAGCGCGACCCGTGACGGGGCTGCGGGGAGCGTGATAGAGTGCGGCAAAAGCGACGGGGAACGGCAAAATGCTCGACACTGCGAAGCTGCTGCAAGCGGTCGACCGCAAGCAGGCGCTCGACTTCCTCGCCGCCATGGTGCGCCACAAGAGTTACAGCGGCACCGCGGGCGAGAGCGAGCTCGCGCGCTTCATGGTCGAGAGCATGCGCAAGGCCGGGCTCGAGGCCGAGCTCCAGGAGGTGGTGGACGGCCGCGCCAACGCCATCGGGCGGCTCAAGGGCACGGGCGGCGGACGCTCGCTCCTCTTCAACGGCCATATGGACACCAACCCCGCGACCGAGGGCTGGACCGTCGATCCCTGGGGCGGGCTCTACGACAAGGATTTCATCTACGGCATCGGCGTCTCCAACATGAAGGCGGGCGACGCCGCCTATTTCTGCGCCGTGCGCACGCTCGTCGAGAGCGGCGTGCGCCTTAGGGGCGACGTGGTCCTCACCTTCGTGGTGGGCGAGCTCCAGGGCGGCATCGGCACCATCAAGGCGATCGAGAGCGGCCTGCGCGCCGACTATTTCATCAATTCCGAGCCCACCGACCTCACCGGCTTGACGCTCCACGCCGGCGCCTTCGGCTTCCAGGTCGAGCTCGTCGGCATCACCCGCCATCTCTCCAAGCGCGAGGAGGCGGTCGACGCCATCATGGCGGCCTGCCGGCTGGTGCCGCGCATCGACGCCATCGCCTTCAGCGGCGCCGCCAACGCCGAGCACCAGTCGGTCAACCGCGCCCACGTGGGCGTGCTGCGCGCCTCGCTGTCGCCCGAGTTCCACGACTGGCGGCCGCCGCAGGTGGCGGACTATGCGCGCCTCGTGGGCTCCGCGCGCTATGCGCCGAGCCAGTCCGAGGCCGGCGTCATGGCCGACCTGCGCGGCCTCCTCGACGAGCTCGAGCGCGAGATGCCCGGGCTCAAGTGCCGGCTCTCGCGCGAGCACGCAGGCCTGCGGCCCGACATGCTGCCCTTCGAGGTGAAGCGCAGCTCGGCGATCGTCGAGGCGGTGAGCAAGTCCTACCGCGAGGTGCGCGGCGTGCCGCAGCCGCTCGGGGCGCTCCAGCCCTATTGCTACTACGGCACGGACGCGGCGCACCTTCTTCACCGCGCCAAGATGGAGGGCATCGTCTGCGGTCCCGGCGGGCGCTACAACACCATGCCCGACGAGCGGGTCGACGTGCCCGACTATCTCGACATGATCAAGATCTACATGCTCGCGATCCTGGAGATCTGCGGAGCGGGCTGAAGCGTTACCGGCGGCGTTGAGGGAGACGGCACATGACGAAAATGCAGGCGCGGACAATTCTGCTCGGCCGCCGCGAATTCGGCGCCGGCCTCATTGCCGCAGGCTCGGCAGCGCTCCTGCTGCCCGCCATGGCGACGCGCAGCACCTTCGGCGAAGCCAAGGCGGGCGGCCGGCTCACGGTGGCGCTCTTCAAGGATCTGCGCACGCTCAACCCGATCACCGGCATCTTCGGCAACGAGTGGCGCGCGAACTGCAACCTCTACAACAACCTCACGCGCCTGACCGCGCACGGCGGCGTCGAGGGCGACCTCGCCGAATTCTACGAGCCCGCGGCCGACGGCATGGCCTGGACCTTCGTGCTGCGCGACGGCGTCAAGTTCCACGACGGCTCGCCGCTCGGCGCCGGCGACGTGGTCGACACCATCGAGAAGATACTCGATCCCAAGACGGCGGCTGCATACAGGGCCGAGCTCGGGCCCATCGCCGCCGCCAAGCCGACGGGCAAGCTCAGCGTGCGCATCGAGCTCTCCTCGCCCTATGCGGATCTGCCCAAGGCGCTCGCCAGCCCGACCGCGCGCATCATCTCGGAGAAGGGCATCGCCGACTTCGCCTCGCTCGACGCCACCGTCCACGGCACCGGTCCCTTCACGCTCAAGGAGTTTGCGCCCAACGACCATGTGGTGATGGAGCGCAACCCGAGCTATTTCCGCGCCGGGCGTCCCTTCCTCGACCGCGTCGTCTTCCGCGTGCTGCCCGAGGTCACGACGCAGACGGCCGCCCTCGAGAACCGCGAGGTCGACGCCATCGCCGACGTGGAGGCCAACACCTTCAAGCGCCTCGGCGCGATCAAGGGGGTGAACGCGACCCAGGTGGAGGGCGGCACCTTCAACAGCATCGTGCTCTACGCCAACAAGCCGCCGTTCGACGATCCGCGTGCGCGCGCAGCACTCCGCCTCGCCATGGACCGCTCTGAGATGAGCGCCGCGATCACCGCCGGCGTCGGCACGCCGGCCGACGACCAGCCGGTCTCCGCGGCCTACGAGTACTTCGACAAGAGCATCCCCTTGCGCAAGCAGGACCTCGCCGAGGCGCGCCGGCTCATGAAGGAGGCCGGCCACGCCGACGGCTTCGAGCACAGGCTTGTGGTCTCCAACAGCCCCGCCTCGCGCGAGAAGACGGCCGTCGTCGTGCAGGCCATGGCGGAAGCGATCGGCATCCGCTTCAACATCGAGCTCATGGACAACGCGCGCTACGGCGCCACCATCTGGAACAAGGGGATCGAGTCCTACGTCGCCAACTACGGCACGCGGCCGACCGAGGACGCCATCCTCTCCAAGCTCTATTCGGCGAAGTACGGCATCGACGAGGGCCGCTGGTCGGGGACCGCCCCGGGCAAGGAGTTCGAGGGGCTCATCGAGCAGGGCCGCCAGGTGACGGTCAGCGCCGGACGGCGCAAGCTCTACGACGAGATGCAGCGCACCGCGCGCGACGACGGTCCCTTCGTCATTCCCAATTTCTTCAACTCGCTGTTCGCGAGCTGGGGCTATGTGAACGACTGGCCGGCGCGCGCGATCAACACCGAGCTGCGCCTCGAGGACTGCTGGCTGTCGCCGGAGGCGCCCGGCCGCAAGGCCTGAGGGTCCATGAGCCTCGCCTATCTGGCACGGCGTATCCTCTATGGCCTGATCTCGCTCGCGATCCTCGCGGCGATCGTCTTCGCCGCCACCCATCTCCTGCCGGGCGATGCCGCCTCGGCGATCCTCGGCGAGAGCGCCACGCCCGCGGCGTTGGCCGCCTTGCGCGCGCGGCTCGGCCTCGACCAGCCGCTCGTCGTGCAGTTCGCCCGCTGGACGGGCGGCATGCTCGCAGGCGACTTCGGCGTCTCGACCACGCTCAACCAGCCGGCCGCCCCCCTCATCGCCGAGCGCTTCCTCAATTCGCTCACGCTCGCGCTCGCGACCATCGCGGCCGCGGCAGCACTCGCCATCCCCCTCGGGGTGGTCGCGGCGGTCAGGCGCGGCGGCCGGATCGACGGCGCCATCCTCGCTGCGAGCTATCTCGGGGTCTCGATCCCCGATTTCGTCATCGCACCGATCCTCATCATCCTCTTCGCGAGCCCACCCTTGGCCCTCTTTCCCTCGAGCGGCTTCGTGGCGCCGGGCGCGTCGCTCGCCGGCTGGCTCGCCCACATCGTGCTGCCCGTGGCGGCGCTTACGGTCCTCTTGACCGCGCACCTCATGCGCCAGACGCGCTCGGGCATGCTCGAGGTGCTGGCGAGCGACTATATCCGCACGGCGCGGCTCAAGGGCTTGCCCGAGGTCCTCGTGCTATGGCGCCACGGCCTGCGCAACGGCCTCGGCACCGCCTTGACCGTGCTCGCCCTCGACGTGGGCTATCTCATGGGCAGCATCGTCATCGTCGAGGAGATCTTCGCCTATCCCGGCCTCGGGCGGCTCATCGTCTATGCGGTCGCCAACCGCGACATCCCGCTCGTCGAGGATTCGGCACTCGTCATCGGCGCCGTCTATGTGGCGGCGAACCTGCTCGCCGATCTGGCGCATGCCGCCCTCAACCCGCGCGCGGCGCCGGCATGAGCGGCGACGTCTCCGCACCGCCCTCCCGCCGCGGCAACCGCTATCTCGAGGCGGGCGCGGCGCTCACGCTTGCGGCGATCCTGACGGCGCTCTTGGGCCTCGTCTACACGCCCTATGCGCCGGCCCAGGTCGACCTCCTCCATGGCCTGTCGGCGCCGAGTGCGGCGCATCTCTTCGGCAGCGACCGCTTCGGCCGCGACGTCTTGAGCCGCGTGCTGGCGGGCGGCTGGCGCTCGCTCCTCCTCGGCTTCGGTGCCACGGCGCTCGGCTTGGCATTGGGGCTGCCGACGGCGCTCGCGACCGGCTACTGGCGGGGTGCGGTCGACCAGGTGGTCATGCGCTTCGTCGATGCGCTTCTCTCCATCCCGACGCTGGTCTTCGCCCTCCTCATCATCGTCGGGCTCGGCGCCGGCGAGTGGCAGGCGATCGCGGCACTCGGCATTGCGTCCGCGCCCAAGTTCGTGCGCATCGTGCGCAGTGCCGTGCTCGAGGCGGCGAGCCAGGATTACGTGACGGCGGCGCGCGCCCGCGGCGAGGGGGCACTCTACATCCAGTACGGCGAGATCCTGCCCAACGTCTGGCCGCCGGTCATCGTCGAGGGCAGCATCAACGTCGGCTTCGCCCTCATGGGCGGGGCCGCCTTGAGCTACCTCGGGCTCGGCACCCAGCCGCCCTACGCCGACTGGGGCGTCATGATCAACGAGGCGCAGAAATATATCGGCACCTCGTTCTGGCCGCTCATGGGACCGGCGCTCGCCATCTCGCTCTCGATCATCGGCTTCAATCTGCTCGGCGAGGGCCTGCGCGACCGCCTCCACCTCAAGGCCTCCCACGGCGATGGCTGAGCCCCTCCTCGAGATCGCGGATTTCTCGCTCTCCTACCTCGTGGGCGGGGTGCTCCGGCCGGCGCTCGCGGATTTCAGCCTGACGCTGCACGCCGACGAGGCGGTCGGACTCGTCGGCGAGTCCGGCTCGGGCAAGTCGACGGCGCTCTTCGCCATCATGAACTACCTGCCCGCGAACGCCGTCATCGAGAAGGGCAGCGTGCGCTACCGCGGCATCGACCTGCTCGCGGCCGGGCGCCCGGCCCTCGACCGCATCCGCGGCCGCCGCCTTGCCATGGTCTACCAGGACCCGGGCACAGCTCTCAACCCGGCGATGACCGTGGGCCGCCAGATCGCCGAGGCGCTCACGTGCCATCTCGGGCTCGACGAGCGCCGGGCGCGGGCGCGCACGCACGAGCTCCTCGCCCTCGTCGAGCTCGCGGCACCCGAGCGGGTCTACGACTCCCATCCGCACCAGCTCTCGGGCGGCATGCGCCAGCGCGTCATGATCGCCATGGCCTTGAGCTGCGGGCCGGACGTGCTGCTGATGGACGAGCCGACGACCGCCCTCGACGTGATCGTGCAGGCGCGCATTCTCGAGCTCGTGAAGACGCTCCGCCGCGAGGTCCATGCCGCGATCCTCTTCGTCTCCCACGACCTCGCCGCGGTCGCCGGCATCGCCGACCGCATCGGCGTGCTCTATGCCGGCGAGCTCATGGAGCTCGGGCCCTCGGCAATCGTGCTCGCGCAGCCGCGCAATCCCTATACGCAGGCGCTCATCGCCGCGGTGCCGCGCCTTAAAGGGCGGGCGCCGCCCCGCGGCATTCCCGGCAGCGCCTCGCTGGCGCCGGCGCGCTTCGCGCACTGCGTTTTCGCCGAGCGCTGCGCTGACGCCGAGGACATCTGCCGTCGGGAGCGCCCGCCGCTCGCCGTCCTCTCGCCCGACGGCCACCGCTCGCGCTGCCACTTCGCCGCGGAGCCCGCGCGCCTGGCGCCAGGGCCGCCGACCGAGCCAGCACCGGCGCGCGCGCTCGCGGAGGAGGGCGAGGCGGCGGCACTCCTCGAGGTGGCCGGGCTCTCCGTCGAGTACCGCCGCACCGGCGGCCTCTTCGGCCTCGGCCCGCGGCACGTCGTGCGCGCGGTGCGCGAGGTGTCGTTCCGCCTGCCGCGAGAGCGCGTACTGGCGGTCGTCGGCGAGTCGGGCAGCGGGAAATCCACGCTCGCCCGCGCGATCCTCCGCCTCGAGAGCAAGACCGGCGGCCGCGTCCTCTTCGAGGGCGAGGATGTCTTCGCACTCGCCGCGGGCGGCCTGCGGCGCTTCCGCCGCGGCGTGCAGATCGTCTTCCAGAATCCCACGAGCTCGCTCAATCCCCACAAGACGGTCGCGGAGCTGGTGGCCCGGCCGTTAGCCCTTGCGGGCGTGCCGGTACGCGAGCGGCGCGAGCGCACCCGCGCCGTCCTTGCCTCGGTCGGGTTGGGCGACGCCTATCTCGAGCGCACGCCCCGGCAGATGAGCGGCGGCGAGAAGCAGCGTGCGGCGCTCGCGCGCGCTTTCGTGACCGAGCCGCGCCTCGTCATCCTCGACGAGCCTACGACCGCCCTCAACGTCTCGGTGCAGGCGACCATCATCGAGCTCCTCCTCAAGGAGAAGGAGCGCCTCGGCTGCTCCTATCTCTTCATTTCCCACGACCTCGCGGTGGTGCGCCAGGTGGCCGACGAGGTGATCGTCATGAAGGACGGCGAGGTCGCGGAGGCGGGACCGGTCGCGCGCGTCTTCGCCGCACCCGAGCATCCCTATACGCGAGCGCTCCTCGCCGCGGTGCCGACGCTCGGTGCGCCCTTGTAATTTATACGTCATTGACGTATGTTTTCTACGGCATGGAAACCGAATACGACGAGGTCAAAGACGAGCTCAACAAATCCAAACATGGAGTCTCTTTGGCTCTTGGCCATGTGGTGATCGAAAATCGCATAGGCGAGGTGAGGGATCCCCGAGACTATGGCGAGGTGCGGCACATTGCCTTCGGTTTGGTGGCCAAGCGGCTTTATGTGTGCGTCTACACCATGCGGAATGAGGCATATCGGCTGATTTCCGTTCGCAGGGCCAATCGAAGGGAAATACAACGATGGCAATCGTGAAAGTCACCAAGGAGATCGCCGAGGCGGCCGTGAAGGCGGTCGATTGGGCGGCGCAGGACGCTCTGACCGACGAGGATATCGCCCGCCAGATCGCCGAGAATCCCGACGCGGCACCCGATCTCACGCTGCCGCGCATCAAGCTGCTCCTGCGCGTTGGTTCGCCCAAGGTCAAGACCAGGGTCAAGCTGCGGCTGGTGCGCCGCGCGCTCGGCATGTCCCAGGCGGAATTCGCCAAGGCCTACGGCCTGCCGCTGCGCAGCTTGCAGAATTGGGAGCAGGGCACGCGCGAGCCGGACGAGGCGACGGCTGCCCTCATCAAGATCATCGCCCATGAGCCCGAGCGCGTGCGGCGCATCCTGGGTGCGTGAGGCACTTCGCTTCGACGCGGCCGCCGCTACCCCCGCTCCTCCGTCGAGAAGAGCCGCCGCTCGAGCTTGGTCAGGCGCTCGGGGCCGTCGGTGCGCACGGCGACGGTCTCGCTCAAGGAGACGCCCTCTGCCGAGGCGTACATGTGGAAGACCATGCCCGGCTCGAGCCGCCAATCGGCCTTGGCGTTGAAGGTGCGCGTGAAGTCGCTCGAGCGCAGCGGCAGCTTGGAATAGAAGCCGAGCGTATAGCCAGTGATGTTGGGATAGCTCTCCCTGAGGCCCGCCGCGACGACGCCCTCGCGGAGGATGGCGTCGACCTCGCGCGCGAGCGCCCCCGGGCGCATGGCGGCGATCTCGGCGTCCTGGAGCCGGGCGAGGGTCTCGGCCGCCCGGCGGCGTGCCGCGTCGATGGGGCCGATGACGACGCAGCGCATGAGCCGCGCATTGTAGCCGGCGAAGCGCGCCACGAGTTCCATGTGGAGCACGTCGCCGCGCTCGAGCGGCCGGTCATGGAGGGCGCTATGGAGGAAATCCCAGCCGCGGCCGGCGGTGATCGGCCCGACGTGGCCGGGATCGCCGCCGAGCTCGATGAAGCGCCGCGCCGCGATGGCGGCGGCGTCGCGCGGGCTCATGCCTGGCCGCACCACCGCCACGATCTCGCCCATGGTGCGGTCGACGATCGCGGCGGCGCGGGCGAGCATGGCGAGCTCAGCCGCGGACTTGACGAGGCGGAGCTCGCGCGGCACCTGGGGCATGGCGACGAAGCGAGCCCCGGGCAGCGCCGCGCGCAGCTCCTCGTAGGTGCTCACGGTGAGCGCGTGGCTCGCCGAATCGAAGCCGATCGCGGCGCGCCCGAAGCCGCGCGCACGGATGGTCTCGGCCACCGCATCGACGATGCTCTCGGTATCGGCAACGCCGACGTGGTCCGTGAACCAGGCCGCCTCGAGGAAGGGCGTCGCGTCGAGTGCGCGCAAGACCATGACCGGCGCTCCGGCCAAGGGGACGAGGAGCGCCCGATAGCGGTTGAGCGAGGTCTCGTAGCCGCTGAAGTAGGCGAGCGCCTCGCAATCGTCGAGCAGCATGAGCTCGACCGCGTGGCGCTCCATCGCCTCGCGCAGGCGGCGGAGGCGGTCCTCGAATTCGGCGCGCGGGAACCGGCGTTGGGTGTCATCCATGCGCAGCCTCGCCTCGAGCCGGCCGTACTGCGTCACGCGTCGCCTTGCCCGTAGAGGCGCGCCGCGGCCTCGGCGCTCACCTTGCCGTTGCGCACGTCGGCGCGCACCGCCTCGGCCGGCCGGCGTCGGGGATCGCCGTAGCCGCCGCCGCCCGCGGTCTCGACGACCAGGCGGTCGCCCTTGGCGAGCGTGGTGACGATCTTCGACGGGATGACGTTCTCGCTGCCGTCCTGGCGCAGGATGACCGAGCGCGCCATGGCGCCCTCGCCGCCGCCGTGCGAGCCCGCCGCGGCCGAGAAGTGCCGCTCGCCGCGGTGGGAGAAGCTGACCTCGCCCTCGAGGATCTCGTACTCGCGCACCACGCCCAAGCCGCCGCGGAACTCGCCGGCACCGCCCGAATCGCGGCGAAGTGCGATGCGGTGGATGCGGATCGGCGCCTCCATCTCCATCGCCTCCGCCGGCAGGTTCATGCAGTTGGTGGCGTCGGTCTCGATCACGTCGACGCCGTCGCTGCCGGCCGCAGCCCCGCTGCCGCCCGCCACGAGATCGCCCACCACGTAAGCGCTGCCGTCCCGCCTGCGCCCGCCGAAGGCCATGACGAGAAGCTCGCCCGCACTTGCTGCCGGCACCTTCTGCGGCAGCACCGGGGCGAGCGCTCCGATCATGCAGCCGGTGATGCGCTTGATCGTCGAGGTGCGGGCATTGACGGGTGCGGGTTCCTCGGGATTGACGATGCTGCCCTTGGGCAGCCTCAACTTGATCGGGCGGAAGCAGCCGCCGTTGGTCGGGATGCTGGGATCGGTCAGCGCCCGCACGGCGTAGCAGGCGGCGGCGAGCGAGCCCGAGGGCACGCAGTTGAGCGGCCCCTTCACCTGGGGGCTCGTGCCGGCGAAGTCGAACTCGATGCCGCCGTCCGCGACCGTCACCGCGAGCTCGATGCGGATCGGCTTCTCCATCTCGATGCCGTCGTTGTCGAGATAGTCGACGAAGCGGTAGGTGCCTTGCGGGATGCCGCGCAAGGCCTTGCGCGTCATCTCCTCCGAGCGGACGAGGAGCTCGTCGAAGATGGCGGCGAGCTGGTTGTGGCCGTAGCGCTCGGCGAGCTCGGAGAGGCGCCGCGCCGCCACCGTCGTGGCCGCGACTTGCGCGTTGAGGTCGCCCATCACCGTGTCGGGAATGCGCACGTTCTGGCGGATGAGGCGCACCAGCGTGTCGTTGAAGACCCCGGCGTCGCGCAGCTTGAGCGGCGGGATGCGCAGGCCCTCCTGGTAGATCTCCGTGGCATTGGTCGGCACCGAGCCCGCCGACATGCCGCCCACGTCCTGGTGATGGGTCATGGCACCGCCGATGGCGATGAGCTTCTCGCGGTGGAAGATCGGCACCACGACCGCGATGTCGGGAAGGTGGGTGCCGCCGCAATAGGGATCGTTGAGGATGAAGATGTCGCCCTCGCGCATGCCTTGCGCGGGATAGCACTTGAGGATCTCGGCCACCGCCGGGATGAGGGTCGCGAGATGGATGGGGATGGAGCAGGACTGGGCGAGCGTGGTGCCGTCCGGCGTGAAGAGGCTCGCCGAGGCGTCGAGCCCTTCCTTGACGATGGGCGAGAAGGAGCTCCTCAAGAGCGTCGACTGCATCTCGTTGGCGATGCCGTCGAGCTTGTGGCGCACCACCTCGACGGTGATGGGATCGAGGGAGGCCTCGCCTGTCTGCTGCGCCATGGCGTTCTCCGTCACTCTGCGGTCATCACGAGGGTGCCGTTCCCGGCCACGCGCGCGCGCCAGCCCGGCTCGACGAGGATCGTGGTGTCGGCCTGCTCGAGGACGGCGGGGCCCGCGATGACGGTCCCCGCCGCGAGGGCGGCGCGCGCGAAGACGCGCGCCTCGACAACGCCGCCGCTCTCCGCACTCAGGATGCGCCGGCTCGGCTTCTCGGCGGCACCGCCGTTGGGCGCATAGGGCTCCGGCCGTGCCGCTGCCACGCTGCTGCGATGGATGGTGCGCAGGTTGACGATGCGCGCCGGCCCCTCGACGCTGTGGCCGTAGACCCGGTCGTGGGCGGCGAGGAAATCGCGATAGAGACGCTCGAGGGCGTGAGGCGCCTCGGCAGCGAGCGGTATCTCGAGGTGGTAGGACTGGCCGATGTAGCAGACGTCGGCGAAGTAATGGACGCGCGTGCGCTCGGGTGCGATGCCCTCGCTCGCCATGAGCCTGGCGCAGGATGCGTCGAGGCGGTCGAGCGCCTGGCGCACCTCGGGCCAGGCGAGGACAGCGAGATCGCGCGGGAAGGCGGCGGCGACCTCGTGCTCGATGGGGGCGTGGAGGAGGCCTGCGGCCGAGAGCACGCCCGGATGGCGCGGCACGGCGATGCGCCTGATGTTGAGCTCGCGGGCAAGGGAGGTCGCGTGGAGCGGGCCGCCGCCGCCGAGCGGCAGAAGCGTGTACTCGCGCGGATCGATGCCGCGGCCGATCGAGACGAGGCGGATCGCCTCCGCCATCTGGGCATTGAGCACCCGGTGGATGCCGAGTGCCGCCTCCTCGAGCGTGATTGCGAGTGGCTTCGCGATGCGTTCCTCGACCGCACGATGGGCAAGCGCCGGGTCGAGGGCGAGCGAGCCGCCGGCGAAATAGCCGGGATCGATGAGGCCCAGGATGAGCGAGGCGTCGGTGACGGTCGGCTCCTCGCCGCCGCGGCCGTAGCAGGCGGGGCCCGGCTCGGAGCCCGCCGAGCGGGGACCGACGCGGAGCGCACCTCCGCCGTCGAGCCAGGCGAGCGAGCCGCCGCCGGCGCCGATCGTGTTCACGTCGACCATGGGCACGCGCACGCCGTAGCCGCAGATGTCGCCCTCGGCGCGGATGAGCGGCTCGCCGCCGCGCACGAGTGCTATGTCGCAGCTCGTGCCGCCGATGTCGAGGGTGATGAGATCGGCGATGCCGACGCTCTTCCCGACCTCGACGCCGCCGATGACGCCCGCGGCGGGACCCGAGAGGAAGAGCCGCACCGGCCGCCGCCGCGCCACGCGGGAGGACGCGATGCCGCCGCGCGACTGCATGATCTGGAGCGGGCTCCTGACCCCGGCGGCCGCGAGGTCCGCCTCCATCGCCGCGAGATAGCGGTCGACCACGGGCTTGATGTAGGCGTCGAAGGCGGTGACTGAGGTGCGCTCGTACTCGCGGAAGGCAGGGTCGACCTCGGAGGAGAGCGAGACCATGAGGCCGGGTGCGAGCTGCGTTACGATCTCGCGCGTGCGCTCCTCGTGGGCGGGGTTGAGGAAGGAGAAGAGATAGCTCACCGCGATGGCCTCGACCCCTTGGGCTATGAGCTCCTCCGCGGCACTGGCGACCGAGGCCTCGTCGAGCGGCACCAGGACCGAGCCGTCGGCCGCGATGCGCTCGCGCACCTCCTTGCGCAAGGCGCCGGGTGCCAGGAACACCGGCGTCTCCGGCTTGAGAATGAGATCGTACATGGCGTGGCGCATCTGGCGGCCGATCTCGAGCACGTCCTTGAAGCCGGCCGTGGTGAGGAGGCCGATCTTCGCACCCTTGGCCTCGATCACCGCATTGGTCGCGACGGTGGTGCCGTGGACGAAGCGGAGGATGGCCGCCGCATCGACGTGCCAGCTCTCGCCCATGAGACGGAGTGCGGCGGCGACGCCCGCACTCGGGTTGCTCCGCGTCGTCGGGATCTTGACGAGCCGCGTGCGGCCGCCGGCAGCGCGGCACACCACGTCCGTGAAAGTGCCGCCGATGTCGACGCCGATCTCGAAGCCGCCCGCGTCAGTCATGTTCAAGCATTCCGTTCCGTGCTCTCCCTCACCCTTCTATTAAAGCCCTCTCCCGCTCGCGGGAGAGGGAGGGTGCCCATGGCCGCAAGGCCATGGGAGGGTGAGGGAGAGCACCGCATTCTACAGATAAATGCTGCGCACGATATCCTCGGCGCTGGTACCTGCCGCGATGTCGTAGCGCTCGCCCACGCGGCCGTCGCGGAGGATGAGGAAGCGGTCGGCCACGGCGAGTGCCAGCTTGATGTTCTGCTCGACGATGAGCATGGCGATGCCGCGCGCCTTGAGGGCGAGGATGATCGCCGCGATCTCGTTGACGAGCCTCGGGGCCAAGCCGCCCGAGGGCTCGTCGAGGAGGAGGAGCCTGGGCCGTCCCATGAGCGCGCGGCCGATCGCCACCATCTGCTGCTCGCCGCCCGAGAGGAGGTGGGCGGGCGTGCTGCGGCGCTCGGCAAGGCGCGGGAACGACTCGTAGACGCCGGCGAGGAGCTCGCCGAGCGGGCCGCGGCGCACCTTGGCGCCGAGCTTGAGATTGTCCTCGACCGTCATGTCGGGGAAGAGGTCGCGCGCCTGGGAGACCTGGATGACGCCCAAGCGGAAGGTCTGATGCGGCGCCAGGCCGGCGAGCTCGCGGCCGCTCAAGCGGATGGAGCCCGCGCGCGGGCGCACGAAGCCGCTCACCGTGTTGAGGAGCGTCGATTTGCCGCTGCCGTTGGCGCCTAAGAGCGCCACCGCCTCGCTCTCGCCCACGTCGAGGTCGACGCCGAAGAGGATCTGCTTCTGCGCATATCCGGCGGCAATCCCGCGGGCGGTGAGGAGCTCGTCAGGCATGGCCGAGATAGGCCTCCAGCACCGCCTTGTTGGCGCGCGCCTCGGCCGGCGGCGCGTCGGCGATCTTGGCGCCGTAGTTGAGCACGATCACCCGGTCCGAGACGTTCATGACGAGCTCGATGGCGTGCTCGATGAGGAGGATGCCGATGCCGCGCTCCTTGGCGAGGCCGCGGATGATGGCCTCGAGCTGCGCGCGCACGGCGGGTGCCAGGCCGACGGCGGGCTCGTCGAGGAGGAGGAGCGGCGGCCCGCTCGCCAGCGCGCGCACGATCTCGACCATGCGCTGCTGGCCGCCCGAGAGGGTGCGGGCCGGGCGGTCGGCAAGGTGGCCGATCTCCATGAGGCCGAGGAGGCGGCGCGCCTCGGCCGTAGCCGCACTCTCGGCCGCGCGCGCGCGGCGCGTGCCGAGGAGGAGGCCGATCAGGCCGCTCGCCACCCCCGTGTGCAGGCCGGCGAGCACGTTCTCGAGCGCCGAGAGCTCGCCGAAGAGGCCGCCATTCTGGAAGGTGCGGCGCACGCCCCCGGCCGCGATCTCGTGGGGCGGGCGGTTCTGGATCTCGGCGCCGCGGAAGAGGATGCGCCCTTGAGAGGCCGGCGCATTGCCGGTGACGGCGTTGAAGAGCGTGGTCTTGCCGGCACCATTCGGCCCGATCACGGCGCAGACCTCGCCCGCGTCCAGGCGGAACGATACGCCGTCGACCGCATTGAGGCCGCCGTAGCGTACGGTCAGTTGAGCGAGCTCGAGGAGCGGGGCCATGGCGTCTCCTAGCCCCTCAAATAGCGGTCGCGGAAGAGCGGGTGGAGGCGAGCCAGGAGGCTCGCGAGGCCGCGCGGCAGGAAGAGGATGACGAGGACGATGAGCAGGCCGAAGATGAGCTCCTGGAAGCCCGGGAAATCGCTGAAGATCTCGGGCGTCGCGGTGATCACGAGGGCGCCCAGGACCGAGCCCACGAGGCTGCCGAGGCCGCCCACCATGATGATGGCGAACTCGAGGATGAGCTCGATGAGGTTGAAGGAGTCGGGCGAGAGATGGCCTACGAGGAGCGCATACATGGCGCCGCCGACGCCGACCACGAAGCCGCTCCACGCGAGGCCGAGCACGTAATAGCGCCCGGTCGGCACTCCCATGGCGGCGGCGGCCACCTCGTTGTCCTTGATCGCCATGAAGGCGCGGCCGATGCGCGAGGCGAGGAGGCGCCCGGTCGCCACCACCGTGGCCACCGCGAGTGCCAGGAAGACGTAGAACTTGCGTCCCTCGAGGTCGAGCGTCCAGCCCATGAGGTCGCCCGTCGGCACCGCCATGCCCATCGAGCCGCCGGTGAGCCACTCCAGGCGGATGTAGGTCCAGCGCATGAGCTCGCCGAAGGCGAGCGTCATGATGGCGAGCGCGAAGGAGCGCACGCCGCGCAGCGCCGGCACGGCCGCGGCGCAGCCAGCTAGGCCGCCGACAAGGCCGGCCGGCAGCACCGTCAGCCACCACGGCAGGCCGAGCTTCGCCATGAGGATGCCCGAGGTATAGGCGCCGAGGCCGAAGAAGGCCACGTTGGAGAAGGCGAGCTGGCCGAGGTTGCCCACCACCACGTTGAAGCCGACGCCGACCGGCACATAGACGAGGATGAGGTTGACGACGTATTGCTGGTACTGGTTGAGGAAGGCGGGGAGCGGCAGCAAGAGGAGCGGCACGAGCCAGAAGATGCGGCGGTCCGCCACGCCCGCGTCCTCTAGACGCGCCGCTCGGCCCGCCGGCCGAAGAGGCCCTGCGGGCGCGCGAGCAGCACGGCGATGGTCACCACATAGGCGCTGATGTCGATGAAGGCCGTCGAGACGTAGAAGCCGAGCACCTTCTCCATGATGCCGAGGAGGAGGCCGCCGATCACGGCACCCTGCAGCGAGCCGAAGCCGCCGAGCGTCATGGCGGCGAAGCCGCGCACCAGCGTCCAGGCCCCCATGTCGGGTGTGAGCGAGACGTTGAGGGCGAGGAGCGTCCCGCCCACGGCCGCGAGTGCGGCACCGGTACCCCACATGACACCGTGGAAGGCGCCGACGTTGATGCCCACGAGTGCTGCGCCGCGCTCGGTCTGGAACACCGCCTGGACGGTCTTGCCGACGGGCGACAGGGCGAAGACGACGAAGAGTGCCGCGAGAAGCAGGACGACGACCGCGGTGACGACGATGTCGTCCATGGTGACGATGACGGGGCCGAGGAGAAAGCTCATGCGCGGATAGGGGCGTGCCAAGGCCGAGACCTGATTGCCCCACTCGAGGCGTGCTGCGCCGCGCAGCACGTTGCCGGCGGCAAGCGCCATCATGGCGAGCGAGAGATGCGGGCCGGTGAGGATGGGGGCTATGAGCACGCGCTCGATGAAGAGGCCGCAGACGAAGAGCGCCGCCACGGCCAGCGCGAGCGCCGGGACGAAGGGCAGGCCGAGCGCCCCCGTGAAGAAGAAGGCGGCGTAGGCGCCGGCCATGACGAGATCGCCGTGGCCGAAATTGACCACCGTGGTGGCGCGGTACACCACGGTCATGGCAAGGGCGACGAGCCCATAGAGCATCCCCGTGGAGATGCCGCTGACCACGAGCTGCGGCAGGAGCATCAACACGCGAACGGCGTCCGGAAGGGTGACAAGGGCGGGTCGCTCGCTTGAAGCCGAATGAGGTTGAACGACGTTGCGAAGGGCGCTAGGCTTTCGCCGGCGGCGCAAGTCTGCACGCGATAGTCAAGCGCCTCCCGAGCTCGGATACTACTGCAAAATTCGCCGCAAGTTAGCGGAATCGCGGTAATTCCCGTCACAAAGGGGAACGACGCCATGGGTACTTGCATCAGGAGCCCGCTCTTTCTTCTGGCGGTTGCGCTCGGCCTTGCCTGGGCCTCGGCCCCCGCCCGCGCCGACAACACGCAAGGGATCACCGACACCACCATCAAGATCGGCAATCTCGGGCCCTTCACCGGCGAGGCCGCCGTCTTCGATCCGCTCAACTACGGGCCGGACGCCTATCTCCGCTACATCAACGCAGAGGGCGGCATCGACGGGCGCAAGTTCGAGACCGTCTTCGCGGACAGCGCCTGCAACGAGGCCAAGGGCATCGCGGCGGCGAAGAAGCTCATCTACGAGGACAAGGTCTTCATGATCATGAGCAACCCCTGCAGCGGCGTTGCCATGGCGGTCAAGCCGATGGTGGACAAGGAGGGCCTGCCCTGGATCGGCATCGCCGCCAATCCCAAGCTCACGCGGCCGACGGTGCCGAGCATGTTCCACGTCACCTACACGGGCATCGAGTCGGGCTCCAACATGGCGCGCTTCGCGCTGAGCAAGCCCGGCGTCACCAAGGTCGCGCTGGCGCTCCACAGCAACGACTGGGCGCACGGCTATTGCGATCCGGCGAGCGCCTACATCACGTCTCACGGCGGCCAGATCGCGGTGAGCACCGCCATGGAGCGCGGCTCGACCGACGCGACCGCGCAGGTGCTGCAGATCAAGGCCTCGGGCGCCCAGGCGGTGCTCGGCTGCCTCTACCAGCCGGAGCTCGTCATCCTCATCCGCGAGATGCACAAGTACGGCGTCGACGTGCCGGTGATCGGAGCGCTCGGCGCCGATTTCGAGCAGGTCGTCCAGCAGGTCAACGATCCGGGCGCGCTCCGCGGCATCTTCTTCCAGCCCTACCAGTACAAGGCCAAGCTCGGCGAGGGCCCGCTCAAGCCGTTCCACGACATCTTCGTGAAGTACCTCAAGAAGGACGAGCTGCCCAAGGACGGCGTGCCGACCAACTTCTATTACTTCGGCGTGCCGGCCGCCATCGTCACCGTCGAGGCCTTCCGCCGCGCCGGTCCCCATCCCACGCGCGAGAAATGGATCGCCGCCATGGAGTCGCTCAAGGCGTTCGACACCGGCGTGCTGGCGGACACCGTGACCATCACCCACGACAATCACGTGGGCGTCGGCGTGATGCATGCCATCGGCCTCAACGACAAGGGCGAGGAGACGATCTACAAGGCGTGGGGCGAGCCGCTCAACGCGACGACGAACTGAAGCGGTGCCGCAGCAAGTGAAGGCCTTCGACGGCAAGGTCGTGTGGATGACGGGCGCCGGCACCGGCATCGGCCGGGCAGGCGCCCTGATGTTCGCGCGAGAGGGCGCTCGCGTCGCCCTCATCGGGCGGCGGCGCGACAAGCTCGAGGAGGTGGCGGCGGAGATCAAGAGCCTCGGCGGCAGCGCTGCCGTCGAGCCCCTCGACGTGGCGGACCGGGAGAAGGTCCATGCCGCGGCGGAGCGCCTGCTCGCGGGCACCAAGCGCGTCGACATCCTGGTCAATAATGCGGGCACCAACGTCGTCACCCGCCGCCTCGACGAGGTCTCGGCCGAGGACTGGGACCACGTGCTCGCGGTCAACCTGACCGGCGCCTTCAACATGTTCCAGGCGGTCTTCCCGACCATGCGCGCGCAAGCGGACGGGCTCGTCATCAACGTGGCCTCGACCGCGGCCAGGCGGGTGAGCGGGGCCTCCGGCATCGCCTATTCCGCCTCCAAGTTCGGCATGCTCGGCATGAGCCTCTCGCTCAACCAGGAGGCGTGGAAGTTCGGCATCCGCACCTGCTGCATCTGCCCCGACGACGTGAACACGCCGATCATGGCGCGCCGCAAGGTCAAATATCCGCCCGAGGTGCTCGCCCGCTTCATCCAGCCCGAGGACCTCGCCGAGACGATGCGCTACGTGGCGCTCATGCCGAAGCGCACCTCGATCCCCGAGATCGTCGTCTATCCGACCAGCCTCAGGCCCTACTCGCCGGCCGAGACCGGCATGCCGGGGTAGGCGCGCTCGACGACGACGGGGCTTGTGCGCTCATTGCAATCCCTCATGCGGAGCGGTGAACTTGTAACGCACAACGCCTCCGTCACCATACAGACCGGCCGGGGCTCAGCGTGATTAATTTGGGTTGAGGTATGCATTTGCGAGAGGTAGCATTTCCATATACAACTCGGTGCTTGGGGAAAATCCTCTCGAACGCCCCATCATTAAAGGGTGTCAGCTCGAGCAGTGGGAGGGGGCCGTGGGCCAGACAATCCGAGCGGCTGTGGTGCTACTTTTTTTGGCTGGATGCGCAAGTAGGCAGTTAAACTATAATACCCTTGATATAGCTTCCGCTGTCGAATCCCTTTATACGAAACAAGTACTGGAAAATCTTAGTAAATTCATTGATGAACCATTTGCCACCCCGTCGCAGTTAGATTTTGCGGCAGGTACCGTACAGACATCTAATTCTGTAACTCCAACAATTACATTTCCGCTATCCACCTCCGTAGCAACAGCGGTCGGTTCGGCCACTACTAAGACGACAACGATCGCAGGCTCAAGTCTAGGTATAGGGGCGAGCGATAGCTGGCAGCAGAATTGGACTGTGACGCCGATTAGTGACGCAAATACACTTCGGAATCTGCGAGCCCTATATCGGTATGTGATATACGGCACAGATTTGAAGAGCGAATATAATATATCAAGAATGTTTGACGACACTAATACGAGTCTAATTCCAGATCCGTATATGCTAGAGGAGCCGCATTGTGTTCTTTGTACTGCGACTGAGACAGTCAACAAGGATCTGCGTAGTGGGTGGCTGTATTGGAATAGTGGCGATTAGGGTGATAACAAACCGGATACTTGTAGAGCCCTCGCCTTTACTTGCGCTATGATGCGCACATGAGCGCGCGCCTGAATCCCCCTCAAATTGAGATCACGCCAGAAATGATTAGGGCCGGCGCGATCGTGCTGTGCGAGCACGCTGAAGGCTGTATTGGGGAGTGTTCTGGGAAATTCATAGCAGAGCAGATGTATCGCGCGATGAGAAAATTGGAGGGTCAAGCTCCGTCGCGAGCTTTGTCGCCCGATGCGTGATCTTCCAAAACGCTTCCGAAAAGCGGTTGGTCTCGCGCGAAGTCAGCACGTAGACGGGGCGATTTTCGGACGTAAATTTGTTGTCGCGAAAATGCGGTGGTATGACGCACCACTGCATTTCGCCCGCGAGGCTCAGAAGAGATTCGTGCGAATTCGGGTCAAGCACCCACTGAACAGGGCGCGCGACGCCGTGGGCAATGTCGTTTCTGCGTGGGGCATATGCAGTTGCAAGGCGGATGATGTTGTCGAATTCCCCTTCTTGCTCTTGGCATGGCTTCGCTACGAAATAGCCGCGCGCTCTTTCCTCCAATCTGCGCAGTCGCGGCGCGAAGTTTGGAGGCTCGCCATATTCTCGATTTGCGGCCTGGTCGAACTTCGAGCCACAGGAGAAGATCGAGTAGAGATGAGCGAGCGCCGTTTCCACCTCCTCCCATGCCATGAGGGCGCGGCCAATAAACTCAAACAGCACGCGCTGAGAGGCATTGCCTCGCTTCGGGAATGGCGGGCGGTCCCAAGGTTCGCCCATGACGCTCGCTCCTAGGATTCTGCGGACATGTGGCCGCATTCCACTTCCGTACCATTTTCGGTCGGCCGTACTTTCGCGGGAGACGCGGGCGCTGATTCGATGTTTGGAAACAGGGCTTTTAAGGCCGCGAAAAGGCAAAGAGCTGCATGCTCATTCAAGGCAACCGTGGCAATGTCGTTGTTGTGGCACCCTATGCGGAGTGCCCTCAGTGGCCCGTGCCGTAGCCCAGAACAGGCTACTATTTCGCGCCCTTCGGCGGCTGCATTTGAAAGCTCGGCGACAGTAGGGACCGGTAAGCGACCGCCGTGTCCGCGTCTCATAATCTTCGCTCCTAGGCTGGGTTGCACTACCTAGGATAGCGGAAGGCGGGGCCGGATGCGAGTCCGGCCCCGTCGTGCTATAATCTGGCACGACCAGGAGGCAACATGCCGAGTCCGGCCGTGATGCAATTCGTGCCCTTGATTGTTTGGTACGTTCTTACAGTGATTCCTGTTTACGCGATCATACGGCGCACGGGGAAGCCAAAATGGTTGACCTTGTTTCTCGTCATCCCCATCGCTGGCTTCGTCGTTGTGATCTGGACATTGGCCTATGTTCAATGGCCAGTGACTCGCCAAGTGATCTAACATGGAGAGATTACGCGGTCACGATAGCGTACGCATTGGGCCGGGTCGTCGGCACTCTCGCACGCTTTCTAACGCAGGATCATGGGCTCGTACTAATTTGGTACGTGATTACCGTTCCGCCGTTCTATCGGCTTGTTCGCCGCGTAGGAAAATCACGATGGTGGGTGGCATTCCTTATACTCCCGATTTTCGGATTTCTATTCGTGACTTGGATTCTCGCATTCACGCGCTGGCCAGCGGTCGATCGTTTGGTGCCTCAAGAGGGGCGTCCTCAAAAAGCATAATAGAATGTGAACGCCAATCGCTTGTGCTAGGGTGGTCATATGAAGGAAAAGAAGCTGGCCGCCGCCAATAAACTTCCGACGCGGATCAAGGCGACTGTCACGATCGAGGGACCGGCCGAAGACATCCTTGCTGATGTTCAGCGACTTCGCGGCGGGCAGCGCCGCGTTTCTTTGAGCACTGAGCCTAGGCGCGGCTATCTGGGCTTTTCCAATCACTACATTCCCGATATCAAGGGCGGCCACGTACAGGACGCGCTTGAGAAATTGGAATTTATGTCAAAGCAAACCGTCATCGATTCCGAAACCGAGCAACGGCTGGAGCGGCTAATTAGGGATTTCGGTATCTTCACAGACACCTAGGACTGCCTCTATGAAAACCAAGACGCCCGTCCTGCGCTTAGAGGATATCGAGCTCCACCCCGACGCATGGGAGCGCTTCGAGCGTGCTGCGCGGGTCGTGGCGAAGCATGCGCCGATGCATAGAACGCCGAAGCCGAAACCTATCAAGCGCCGCAAACAGGTCACTTCGGACGGAACTTGAGAGGCGTTGAGAGATAGGCGATTAGACGCGCAATCTCGCGGCGCGGCACCATGATTTCAATTTCCGAATAGCCCGCGCGCGCGACAATCTTCGCATCGCCGTTGCGACTTGCAGCCACGTACTCGACGCGACGAAGGCTGACTTGGGATGGTGGCTTGCGCGGGACGCGCGCAGGACCGCTAGGCGTGGCCGAGCGCGCTGGACGCGGCTTGCTGCCTACGAGGCCTCCGATAGGTCAAGCGCTTGCCCACGATGCCCTTCGCCAGCTTCTCGGCACGCATCCAATCACTGACGCCCAAGGCCACGCGCTCATTGTAACGAAAATCGAATTCCGCGAGATAGCGCTTTAGGTGCTGTGGGCTGACGTGGTGATAGGTGCCGATGATCCCGCGCTTCAAAATCGAGAAGTAGTTTTCGACCGTGTTTGTATGCCAAAACGTGCCGCGCACATATTCCTCGATCGAGTGATTGACCGTGCCATGCCCTGCGAATTCATCGCCGATCTTGGGGTAGATCGGGCTTTCGTCGGTCATCAAGTAGGACGCCTTGGAAGCCTGCGCGACGATGATCGGGCGCAATGTTTCATAGTTGACCACGGGCACGTGCGCTGAGCGCACCTTGCCGTCACGCTCGACAAGAGCGAACACGGCTTCCTTGGGCGGCACACGGTTTTTACGGTTCTTGGCCTTGCCGCCCACATACGTTTCATCGCCTTCCACAACCTTGTTCTGGCCCCCAAGGGCACCCGGAAGCTTTCCCTCGCGCATGGCCTCGCGCAGGCGCATGGTCATAAACCACGTACTCTTGTAGCTGATTTGCAGCATACGGTGCATTTGATGCGTGCTCATCCCCTTCTTGCTCGACGCGAGAAGAAACAAGGCCATTAGCCACTTGTTGAGCGGGATTTTGGAGCGCTCAAACAGCGTGCCGACCGTGACGGTAAATTGCTTCTCGCAGCCCTTGCATTTGTAGACGCCTGCGCGATGGGCCGTGCCGTTGAGCTTGGTTGAGCAATCAACTAGGCCACAGTGTGGGCAAATAGGGCCATCGGGCCAAAGCAAGTGCTCAAACCACTCGCGGGCCTTGGTTTCGCTAGAAAGAACGTCTTTGTTGATGTTCGCGGGCATGGCCGTTCTCCAATTAACGGCCTATACTTGCATAGTGCAAGCGGTTTGTCAAGGTGACAATTGCCGGAATAGTGACACAGGATCTCCCCCGTCGGAACGACTGCCCCCAGAGGGAGCAGCCGTCATTGATTTGGGCCACTACGGTAACCATGAGCTCTTTATGCTAAAAAGGGATTACCTAAGCGGCTATCTTGCTAACTTCACTTTATTTGTACTCCCGAATGCCCGCCCCGGCCAAAATAGTGGAAAGCCAGGGCAACCCACATCTACTCCAGCGCCGGCGGGTGGGAGGCAAAACTTTATGCTCTTTTTACCTCAGCAAATACTTCCATCCCCGTAAACCCGCGACCCCACCCGACGCCAACAATCGGAGAGGCCATGGGACAGCCGGTGCCGCGCGGCTCTCGCCTTGGCGAGGCCGAAGAGTATCTCAGCCCGCCTTGCCGGCGCGCCCCTTGGCGAGAAACTGCTGCATCATGCGCGCGGGCTCGCCCGTGCCGTAGGACAGGCGCTGGATGCGGATGCCGGCCTCGAGGCAATCGCGGAAGCCCGCCTCGGTCATCTCGCGGAAGCGCTGCTTGTTGAGGCGCATGGCGACCGGCGGCTTTTGCGCAAGCTCCTCGGCGAGGGCGAGGGCCTCGGCGAGCACGCGCTCGCGCGGCACGATGCGGTTCAAGAGGCCGAGGCTGCTGCACTCCTCGGCGTCCATCAGCCGGCCGGTCAGGGTGAGGTCGATGGTGCGCGCGAGGCCGAGCATCTCGCGCATGATCCACGGCCCCGTCGTGCTGGCGATGCCGGCGTCGATCTCGGGCTGGCCCATGCGCACCCCGGGATGGGCGATGCGGAAGTCGCAGTGCAGCGCCACCTGGAAGGCCGAGCCCACGGCGATCCCGTTCAAGGCCGCGATCAGCGGCTTCGTTAGGCCGCGGATGGCGCCGTAGAGCCGCTCCCACTCGCGCACCCATTCTTCGGCGCGGTCGGCATCGAAGCTCGCGGTCTCGTTGAGGTCCTGCCCGGCGCTGAAGGCGCGCTCGCCGGCGCCGGTGAGCACGATGGCGCGCACGGCGGCCTCGCCTTCGGCTGCCTCGAGCGCTGCCACCAGATCGCCGCGCATGGCCGCATCCCAGGCGTTGAGCAGCTCCTGGCGGTCGAGCGTGATGACGGCCGCGACGCCGCGGCGCTCGCGGCGGATGTGTTGGGCCATTCGCTCCCCCTCGCTCGCCGCAGACTTTGTAAAATTCATTGCGGCCGGCTCGAAATTATCGGCATGCCCGGCGGCTGACAAATGAAAAGCCGAGGGGCGAAGAGCCCAGGGGCCAAAACCTAGGGGCGAGAAAGGGAAGGGGAGAGTGCACGGCGGCGGCTCGATCCGCAGCCGCCGCCCTTGTGAACGGCATTGCAATCCTGCACCGGGACGGGGCTTACTGCCGTCCTCTCCGGCCGCCGCCGGACCAAGGTACCGCATGCGTTCCGACCGTCCCGAGCATAAGGGTGCGATCCTCTCCATCGACCTCGCGGCGATCCGCGCCAATTACCGCCTCCTCGAGGAGCGCCTCGGCAGCGTCGCTTGCGCCGCCGTGGTGAAGGCCGACGCCTACGGTCTCGGGGCCGAGCGCGTGGCGCCGGCCCTTGCGGCCGAGGGCTGCGCCCATTTCTTCGTGGCGCACCTCGATGAAGCCTTGGCACTCCGTCCGCATCTTGCCGAGGACGCCGACCTTTATGTTCTTCACGGCCCGCCCGCGGGCGCCGCCGAGGAGCTCGCGGCGCACCGCCTCGTCCCCGTGCTCAACAGCTTAGCCCAGCTCGAGGCCTGGAGCGCGCTCGCGCGGAAGCGTGCGCGCGCCCTTCCCGCGGTCCTCCAGCTCGACACCGGCATGTCGCGCCTCGGGCTCTCGGGCGCCGAGCTGGCGGCGCTGGCGCGCGACCCTCGGCAGCTTGCCGGCATCGAGCTCCGCTACGTCATGAGCCATCTCGCCTGCGCCGAGCAGCAGTCCCATCCCTTGAACGCCCGGCAGCTCGCCCGCTTCCGCGCCGCCTTGCCGCAACTGCCGGCCGCCAAGGCGACCTTGGCCAATTCCTCGGGCATCTTCCTCGGGCCCGACTACCACTTCGATCTGGCGCGCCCGGGTGCCGCCCTCTATGGCATAGCGCCCGTCGAGGGCGAGGCCAACCCGATGGCGCAGGTGGTGCGCCTGGAGGGCAAGGTGATCCAGCTGCGCGACATCCCGGCGGGCGCCGGCGTCGGCTATGGGGCGAGCTGGCAGGCCTCCACGCCGCGGCGCATCGCGACGGTGGCGGTCGGCTATGCCGACGGCTTCCCGCGCAGCCTCTCCAACGGCACGGCGGCGCGCTACCGCGGCACGCTGCTGCCGCTCATCGGCCGCGTGTCGATGGACACCCTCACGCTCGACGCGAGCGCCTTGGCGCCGGATGCGCTGCAGCCGGGCAGTCTCGTCGAGCTCATCGGCGAAGGCCATCCGATCGACGCCGTGGCCGCCGAGGCGGGCACCATCGCCTACGAGCTCCTCACCCGGCTCGGCCGCCGCTACTTCCGCCGCTATCTCGGCTAAGAGCCTTAGCAGGCGCCATCCTTCAAGCCCGCGCGACCCTCGAATCCTCGCCTATGCGATAGAAAATAATTGACTAAAAGCTATTCTTAGTAGTGATATGAAAAAAATGCTTTCAGAGACGAGGGGGCCATGGTCGCATCACGCTGCTTGCGCGCATTTGCCATTCTGGGCTGCTGCCTGGGGATTGCCGCGGCGGCGGCACGGCCGGCCGCGGCCCAGCAGACCGAGAGCGACGAGGTGAAGAAGGCCGTCGAGGCGGCGATCCAGAGCGCCATCGGGAACTCGATCGAGGAGACGCTGCGCACGAACCTCTCGGCGACCCAGGCCCAGCCCGAGGCCCAGCCCGCCAACCAGCCCGCGAACATGAATACCTTCTGGGCGCGTCCGGAATACCTGTCCGTCGTGACCAGCTTTGGCCCCTTCAGCTCCACGACCCCCGTGGTCATAGCACCGGTCGGCGCCGTTTTCCGGCTGAACCAGGACATGTTCCTCGGGGTTTCGGCGAGTTACACGCACGTCGGGGGAAAATTCAGCGCCGACGACGTCGGCGGCGACGTCATCGGCACCTATGTCATCGCCTCCGACGCCAAGTCGAACATTCGCGGCAATCTCGATCTCGGCTTCGTCCATTTCCTGCCCGGCACCGGCGGCAGCGCCACGACGTATCAGCTGACGCCGAGCGTCGACTTCGAGCACACCTTCGGCCCGGTCGTCGCGACGCTGTCGCCGGGCGCGTCATTCGGCTGGAGCGACCCGAGCGGTCCCGACGATCCCTCGAAGCAGGTCATCCTTGCGGCCAAAGCCGTCTACATCGACGGCCCCATCCAGCCGCAATTGAGCGTCGAGTGGCAAAAGGCCTTGGGCCCAGGCGACACGACCGACGGGACCGTGAGCGTGACGCCGGAGGTGAATTACGTGTCGGGCAACCTGACGGTCGGCATCGGCTACATCTACAGCACGGTCCTCGGCGGGAATTTCACCTCGTATTCCCATGCCGCACTCGCGACCCTGAGGGTGCGGTTCTAGAGGCAGGCCTCTTGGCGCGGGCGTCGGGAGTGCCATCGAGCCGGCCGGGCAGGCTCCGACCGAGGCCCGCCCGGAAGGAGCGCGAATGCACGGACGACTCCCCGCCATAGCGGGCGGCCTCTATCTTCTCCTCGCCTGCTCGGCCCTTGCCCAATCGGATGCCGTAAGGGATGTCGTGCGGGGCGCCACCTCGCAGGCCGTCCGCGGCGCCACGCGCGACGCGATCACGGCCGTGCTGCACAAGCCCACCCTCTATGTCGACGACGCGGAGGACGCGCTCGTCGGCTCTTCCCTCAGTCCGGACAGGCGGAACCTGCTGCTGATCTTCCGGCATCAGGAGCCTCGCCTGTGGAATTTCGCCAACGGCCAGCAATATCGGGTCGGCTCGGCAGCGCGCTGGAGCGGCTTGTCGCTCGATCCCAGCGCGCGCTTCATCTTCGGACGGGACGCGAGCGGTGCCGCCCAGGCGGTCGATGTCCTCGCGGACAAGCCCGTCGATGACGCCGCCGCGGCTCGGGAATTGCTGACGGTCCAGCAGCGCAAGGCGCTCTTCGTCGGGCGCGGCGGCGACGTGGCGGAGCTCGGCGGCGGCAGCGGCCAAGGAGGCGGCGTCCGCATCGTGGCAGCCGGTAATGCGCTCGGCTATTCGCCGGACGGACGGCTTGCCGCGGTGCCGAGCGGCGGCGGCATGGCGCTGGTGTCCGCGGAGACCCTCAAGGAGGCGGGCGAAATTGCACTGCCGGACGTGCCGGGCCTGGCCATGGGCGACATCAGGATCCCGGCCGATGGCAATCCGCAAAAGGTCTCCTACGTCGCAATTGCGGACGGCGCCGTCTATGCCAAGCTCGGGTCGGGGGGAAAGCCGCTGCGCCTCGTCCTGCCCGGCCGCGCGCTTGCGGCCGGCCTCGTCGACGGCAAGGAGCAAGCGGTCTCCGTCACCGCCTCGGGAGAGCTCGTCATCTCGGCAGCGGACGGAAAGCCCCTCTCGTCGGTGCGCAACGAGCTGATCTCGCACGCCGTTCGCGTCTGGACCTACAAGCAAGGCGCCATCGCCGTGGTGCTCAGGGACGATGGCCGGCTGATCGCCCTCGACCGGCTCGGCAAGCTGGCATTCATGGCGCTCTCCACGAGGAGCGGCTGGGCCGTCATCGACGGCAGGGGGCGCTACGACGATTCATCGGGCGGGCGGCAGAGGATCGGCTGGTCGATCGCCGACATGCGGCTGGCCATCGATCACTTTGCGCGGGAGTATTTCGAGCCGGGGCTTCTGGCACTCTACACCACCGAGACGGGGCGCTTTCTCGCCCCCGGTCCCTTCGATTTCGCGCAAGGCGTGCCGCTTCCCCCGGCTGTGGTAAGCCTCTCGCTGAAATCGCCTTCGCGCGATGCCGGCACGCCGAACCAGGTGATCATCACCGCCCGCGACGCCGACGGGCCGGTCCAAGGCATCGACCTCTATCAGAACGGCAAGCGCCTGCCGCCCGCGGACGTGCTTTTCGACGAGACGAGGACAGAGGGCCGCGTCACCGTTCGCGGCTTGGCGTTCAACGTGCGGCCCGTCGTCGGCCGCAACGAATTCCGCGCGGTGCCCATCGGGCTCGGCGCCATCGAGGGGCAGGACGTCACGATGGCCGAGAGCTTCACGGGCTCCGCGGCAACGGAGTCCCTGCACGTGCTGGTCGTCGGCATCGACGACTACGCCGTGCCGGGCTTCCATCTGGATTATGCCTCCACCGACGCCGCTCATCTCCTCGATCAGCTCCGCAGCAGTGCCCGGAGATTCGGGAGGATCGCGGTCTACAAGCTGGTGGACAAGGACGCCACGAAGGAGGGGATACTTGCCGCCTTCGCGCGCTTGAAGGCAGAGGCGAAACCCGAGGACACCGTCGTGCTCTATTTTGCCGGCCACGGCATCGTGCTGGACGACGAGTGGTACTTCGTAGCACAGAACGTCGAGGCGCGCACGGTCGAGGGCGTCAAGCGGGCCGGCCTCTCGTCCAAGGATTTGTACGATGCCATCGTCGGGGTGCCGGCCGAGAAGGTCTTTCTCATGATGGATGCCTGCTACTCGGGTGCGGTGACCGAGAGGCTGGACCGCTTCGCGGCGCAGCGCGCTTCCGCGGTCATCGGGCGAATGTCGGGTGTCGCGGTGCTTGCGGCCTCGCGGGCGGACCAAGAGGCCTATGAAGCAGCCGAATTGGGCGGCGGGCTCTTCACCTATGTCGTCGTCCGCGGCCTCAAGGGGGCGGCGGACAAGGCCAAGCGCGGCACCGTCGAGGTGGCCGAGCTCATCGAGTATGCCGAGGACGTGCTGCCGCGCCTGTTCAGGGACAAATTGAAGGAGCCGCAAATCCCCGAGGCCTTCTTCGGCGGCACGGATTTCTACCTCTCGTCTTCGAGGTGACTGCGGTGGCGGGGTGCATCGGCAGCGCTCACGGGCACTTGGCGAGCTCGACGTCGAGGGCGGCGCGGCGCGCGCCGTCGCGGAAGCAGCCGTAGCTCCAGCTCCCGGCGAAGACGTCGCCGTCCGCGTCGCGGCGGGTGCCCTGGCCGTTCGGCCGGCCGTCGCTCCACTCGCCGTCGTAGCTGCCGCCCGGCCAGCGCTGGACGCCGTGGCCGTTGCGCGCGTCGTCGCGCCATTCGCCGTCGTAGCGCTCGCCGTTCGCCCAGCTGAGGGTGCCATGGCCGTCCCGCTTGCCGGCCTTGAAGTCCCCCTCGAAGCGGTCGCCGTTCGGCCAGCTCAGCACCCCGTGGCCGTCCGGATGGCCGGCCTTCCACTCGCCGTCGTAGCGGTAGCCGTTGGCCGCCACGGAGACGCCGTGCCCGCTCTCCACGCCGTCTTTGAAGCCGCCCTCGTAGCGGTCGCCGTTGGCGAAGCTGTAGACGCCGTAGCCGTTCTCGCGCCCGTCGCTCCACTCGCCCTCGTAGCGGTCGCCGCCCGCCTTGACCCGCACCCCGTGGCCGGCGATCTCGCCGGCTTTGAAATCGCCCTCGTAGCGTTCGCCGTTGGCCCAGACGTAGACGCCGCGACCCTGGCTGTGCCCCGCCGCGTAAGCGCCCTCGTAGCGGTCGGTGGCGCTCCCGCCGGCGAACCACTGGAGCACGCCCTGGCCGTCGGCAAGACCGCCCTTGCAAGGCCCGCTCCAGCTGATGCTCTCGCCCGGCCGCGGGTAGGCGTCCCACACGCGGCAGCCGCTCTTATCCGCGATCCAGCCCGGCCGGGCCGGCTCCTGCGCCGCGGCCGTGCCGGCCACGAACGCTGCCAGTGCTGCGCCCATCGCGATCCGCCACATGCGCCCTCCCTGCCCGCCGCTCGGGCGAGCCGGACGGAGTATAGCGAGGGACGAGCGGCAAGATCGAGCGCGCGCGCGGCGACGTTACACTTTACATACTTGGCCACAAGTGCTAGATTTCCGGCCATAGGAGGTCCCCATGGCCAACTCAGTTCTCGCCGCTCCCCATTTCCAAGATGAAACCGCCGCCTTCGCCTACGTCGAGGCGCGCCTGTGGCGGAATGGCCCCGTGTGCCCGTTTTGCGGCGAAACCGCGAGAGTTGGCAGTTTGAACGGCAAGACCACCCGTCCGGGCCTGTGCAAGTGCTACGCCTGCCAGAAGCCCTTTACCGTCCGCATGGGGACCATTTTCGAGTCCTCCCATTTGGCCCTGCGCCTGTGGCTCCAAGTGATCCACCTAATGTGCGCCAGCAAGAAAGGTATCTCGGCTCGCCAAATCCAGCGAATGCTCCGGTGCAGCATGAAAACCGCGTGGTTCCTCGGGCACCGGATCAGGCTGGCCATGGCCCCCGCCTCTGCCGGGCCCTTGGGCGGTGCTGGCAAGACCGTGGAGGCCGATGAAACCTTCCTGACCAAATCCCGCAAGACCCGCTGCGCGCTCCACGAGCGGGCCGATCGACAGGTCTTGAGCCTTGTCGAGCGTGACGGTGCGACCCGCTCCATGTTCCTCGATCACAGGAATGTCGCGGCCATCCTCTACCAGCACGTCCACAGGATAGCCGCCTCGTGACCGATGGTGCGCAGCACTACAAGTTCCCGCCCCTCGCCAAGCACGAGAGTGTGGACCATTCCAAGGGTGAATATGTCCGAGGGGACGTGCATACGAACACCTTGGAAGGCTTCTTCCTGATCTTCAAGCGCGGGCTGGTCGGCGTCTATCAGCACATGGACGAGCGGCATCTTGGCCGCTATCTGGCGAGTTTGATTTCCGCGGGAACACCCGCGCCAAGCTGGGCATTGACGACGTGCAGCGGGCCGAAATCGCCCTACAGGGCGCCAAGGGCAAGCGCCTTTCCTATCAAACAACTCACTAAAAAATAGTCGGGGTAGAAAATGGCCACACCTTGTGCGTGCGAAAACTGGTTGCTATGCTCAACGGATGGCTTGGTTTCTTTTTATCGACGAATCTGGGATTGACCACCACGAATCCCCTTATGAGGTGCTTGCTGGGGTTGCCATCAAAGACGAGTCGCTCTGGGGATTAATTGGGGAGATACATGACGCGGAACTTTCGCACTTCGGCCGTCGATACAGCGGCGGTGCGCGCGAGTTGAAGGGGAAAAAGATTCTGAAAGCAAAGACGTTTCGGCTGGCTGAATTGAATTGTGAGGTTTTGCCGCACGAGGTTCCGCAGCTCGCGAAAGAGGCGCTTGATGACGGACGGCTTAACAACTCCGTTCGACATCTGAAAGCACTCTCGCTGGCAAAGATAGCTTATGTATCGGAAGTATTTTCAATTTGCATAAGGGCGGGATGCAAAATTTTTGCAAGCGTAGTTGAAGTCGATGCGCCTCCGACAACGGCATTGGCAGGGTTGCGAAAAGACTATGCGTATGTCTTTCAGAGGTTTTTTTATTTTTTAGAGGACGAATCGGGAGACAGGGGAGCACCCCAGCATGGGATTTTAGTGTTCGATGAACTTGAAAAATCTCGTAGCCACATTCTCCTTGACCAAGCGCACCGATATTTCAAAGAGACGGAGATAGGGAGGTTGCGGGCGAGCCTTGTGATCCCAGAACCGTTCTTTGTCCACAGTGATCTCACGACGGGAGTGCAAATCGCCGATCTAGTGGCATATTGCATTTCATGGGGCTTTCGTACGGCCGCCATGGTCAAGCCGGCTCGGGCGGAGCTGGCACCCTATGGCTCTCAGATTGCCCGACTCAGATACCGTGCCGTGCGGCATCTGTACGATAACCCGTCTTATGTCATTTGGAGCGTAGCCCACATCATCGATCTGCGGACACGCATAGAACGACTTGATGAGGAATAAAAAAGGCAATGCAAGGCCGGAGCCCCACAAAGCCTCCGCAGATAACCTAGTGGCTGGTGTATAGGATGTCAATACGAAATATGCAAAACGCAACCCGGAGGAGACCCACGAACATGGCAGGAACGCGGCTGATTCGCAAGCCAAACTCCAGCGACCCCGAGGAATACAAGCGCTTCGTCGAGATGGCTCGCGAAGTGGGCGCGGATGAATCGCCAGAGGCATTCGAGCGGGCGTTCAAGAAGGTGGTCCCATCTACGCCAGCGGCAAGCCGCCCTCGTCCATCCGGGAGGCGAGCTTCGTCATAAGGCCCTTCACGGCGACGAACAAATGTTCGGCCTCCGCGTCGGTGTACTTATTCTCAACATGCATCGTCGTGTTGCGCCATGCCACGCGGACGGCATCAAGCGAGGCATAGGTTGATTCGAAAAACTGACGATCAGCACCATGCCAGGGCGGCGGCTTTGCGGAGTTGCGTACGTCAATTGCGTCTTTAATGCTCTTGAGAACTATGCCCCAGTTCCTGGCTGCGCCCGCTGCCGGCAGCGTTATACCCAGGCATGCAGCCCCCGCCTTCAGGCCGATCTCGGTAAGCCTCATGAGATGGAAGACGCAGGCCGTCGGGCGTCCGAGCGCCCGGCACTTAGCCGCCTCGTCCAGATCGAACAGGGCCGAAGAAAACTTCGCTTCGAAATCGGCGCCGAAAAGTGGGCTGAGCGGTTCGAAATAAGCCTGCTCGGCCGGTTCCAACACGAAGGCTCTGACCAACGAAAGCTCATCTTGAAGGCGAGAATCGATTTCTTTGTATGAGTTGGCCACATCGGCATAGGGCATGGGTTGTCCGCTTTGGAGCCTCTTGAGCAGCCGATGGACCTCCATAGACGTGATCCTCGTTCCCAGCACCAGCAATGAACTCTGAAGGTCTTTGGCGTGGGCGACATAGTCAGAGACGAGAAAGGGTTCGACGGCAGGCGGGAAAGTGCCGCTGCCATCCTGACTCTCGCCATGCCGAGTTTCAGTGAGCATACGTATAGCCACCATCGAGGTTGTGGCTTGGTAGAAGGCGGCGGCGTTGAGCTTCAACATGTCCCACAGGCTCCAAAGCCGGCGGGAGCGCCAAGGTGCGGGCTCGCGAGGCCCCATGCCGGCGGTTGAGTGGGGCATCATAGCTCAATCTCAAGGGCTTTGGTATGGGAAGTGTAACGTCGCCGCGCGCGCGCCCTCGCCGGCACCCTTGGCCGGCAAGGGTGTGCGCCGTGACAAGGCGGCGCTTTCCAGTGGGTGCAAGGCCCACCCGGCAACCGCTCCAGCCGGAAGCAATCGGAGCAGTCATGGAGGTAACGAAATGACTGAAGCCTCTGATTAGCGTGTCACGAATTGGTGACCGCGCGAGTGTGCAGGCCGCAACGTGAGTGAACGCTGAGCAAGCCTCGAAAAGGACGATGCACAGGCCGACCCGACGACCCTTTCGGGGAAGGCTGATACGGCTGGGAGATATGAGCGAAGACGACTTCCAGCTGCTGTGCCGGGGTAGTGGCGGCAGCATGTACACAAGGAAAGCGCACGCAACACGGGAAGCCCCGAGGCGTGGTCAGGGATGACCAACCGGACGCCCGCGAGGGACAGGCCGGGCGCCGTGGGGTGGCGGAGAGGTTCGTAGTACCGCTGAAGCCGGGTAACGCCGGTGGAGGGAAGGGACCTCAGTTCAAGACAGACGCAATACGCGGTGAAGGACCTGGAGATTGGGCAACCTATCAACTCCGAAGAGTGTTCAGAAACTGCAGATGGTGTTGCACGCGAACTGTGAAGGCGTGAGGTCTTGTCCGAGAGCCGGATGCGGGAGATCCGCACGTCCGGTTCGATGAGCGGGGTGTGGAAACGGAGCCAGGGTCGAACCAGTGAGGCACCGCCAGACGAAAGGGGCGGGAACAGATATGTTCGGCCTACAGCCACCGCGCCACACCTCGACTCTACCGCCTCAGCGCGCCGCGGGTTTGACCGGCTTGCCGAGCTTCACGCCGCGCACCTCGGCGCCTTGCGCCCGCAATGCCCCGAAGAACGGCCCATGCGCCTCGGGCACGACATTGCGCCGCTCCATGAGATGGACGTCGATATGGGCGCAGCGATGGCGCTCCGCGAGCGGCTCGATAGCACCCACGAGCGCGCCGACGGCACCCTCGCGGTCGACGATGTCGAGCGCCGTCGGATGCTCGATGACGAGCGTGCGGCCGTGCTCAAGGTCCGTATCGATGCGGTAGCAGAAGAGCCCGTAGATATAGCCCTGCTCGTCGAGCGCCGACATGATGCCGCCGGGCTGGCGCCCGCGCGTCCCGAACCGCCGCGTGTATTCGATCCAGCCCTCGAGGCTGACCGCCGGGAGGCGCGAATGCACGAGTGGGAAGGCCTTGGCGAGCTCGCTGTCGCCAAGCGCGCGGACGACGAAGCTCCGTCTCATCGAAGTGCCTCTCTTGCTTCGACCGAGCCGCAGAATGGCATGCCGGGAGGGATCGGCATTGATGCACGTCAAATTAGTGACGCCCCCGGCGCAGCGCCCGGTCTCCTTCGCGGGGCGGCGGCCCCGAATAGGCCTTGATCTCGGGTGGCCGATCTGGTTTGAGGTGCAGCATCGCCCGTCGGCGCGCCCCGGGCGGCGCATCGTCGCTCACTGCGGGAGGACGCCTTCGCTTGCCGCGCATTGCACCGACGGGACGCCTCAAGATCGGTCACGTCCTGGGCGCCGCCGCCTTCGTGGCACTGCCGCTCGAGGTATTCTCCTGGCCGAGTGTCACGCCCGTCATGGTGGCGGCGGCACTCGCAGCACTCCTCGCCGGCGGCTGGCGCGGCTCGCTCCTGCCGCGCCCCCTCGCGGCACTCCTCGCCCTCCTCCTGGTCTACGGCAGCGCCAGCGCGCTGTGGTCGCTCGAGCCCTCCGGCGTGCTCGAGCTTTCGGCACGCCTCCTCGGCACCTTCGCTGCCGGCCTCGTGCTGGTGGCGGCGGCGCGCGGCCTCTCGCCCGCGGAGCGCCGGTTCTGCGGGACGGCGCTCGTGCTCGGCGATCTCCTCGGCCTCGCCCTCCTCCAGCTCATGCTGCTGACCCAGGCGAGCCTCTTGGATTACCTGCGCAACCTCGCCGCGCTGGCACCCCTCATCGGGCATCAGCGTCCCTTCTATTTCCCGGTGGGCTTCGACCCGGCGATGACGCTCGCGGCCCTCCTCGCCTGGCCGGTCATGGCGGTTCTCCGGCGCCGCTACGGGAGCTGGGCGGCCGCGGGCGCTGCCGCCGTCACTTTCGCCGTGCTGCTGCAGGGCGAGAGCATGACCTCGAAGGTTGCCTTCGCCGCCGGCCTCGCGGTCCTTTTCGCAGCTCGCCTGGCACCCAAGGCCGTGGCAGCGGCGCTCGCGGCACTTCTCGTCTTCTGGCTCGCGGCAGCGCCGCTCCTGCTGCGGCCGGAAGTCCTGGCTTGGCTACCCCATACGCTGCCGGTCAAGGACGCGAAGCAAAGGTCGCTCGAGCATCGGCTGGAAATCTGGAACTTCGTCGGCGCGCGCATCGACGAGCGCCCGCTCCTCGGCTGGGGCTTCGACAGCTCGCGCTGGATGCCGGGCGGGCACGAGATACTGGCCAATCACGGCGAGCTGCTGCCTCTCCATCCCCACGACGCCGCCCTGCAGTTGCGGCTCGACCTCGGCCTGCCGGGGGTGGCGCTCGGCATCGCCTTCGTGCTGGTACTTTTCCGCGGCCTGCGCAGCTTCGCCGGCGGCGCCACGGAGGCAGCACTCACCCTCGCCTTGATCACGGTTGCATCCATCTATGCCGCGCTGAGCTATAATCTCTGGCACGTCTGGTGGCTGACGATGCTGTGGCTTGCGGGCGCCTTCGTGGTGGCGGCAGCGGCGGATCGCGGGCGGAGCGGCTCCGGCGGCGCATCATCCTAGCGCGCGGGCGCGGAAGAGCAGGGCATGTGCGGAATTGCCGGCGTGATGATGCGGGGCGGGCGTGCCGTGGATCGGACGGTCCTCGAGCGGCTGGCGGCGGCCATCGCCCATCGCGGCCCCGACGGCACCGGCTTCCACAGGGACGGCCCGATAGGCCTCGTCAGCACGCGCCTCGCCATCGTCGACCTGGTGAGCGGCGACCAGCCGCTCGTCGGGCCGCGCGGCGCCGTGCTCGTGGCGAACGGCGAGATCTACAACGACCTCGACCTGCGCGCAGCCTTCCCCGACGCACCCTACCGCACCCGCTCGGACTGCGAATCGCCGCTGCAGCTCTATCGCCGCAAGGGGCTCGGTTTCGCGGACGAGCTCCGCGGCATGTACGGCATCGCCATCTTCGACCCGGAGGAGGGAGCGCTCGTGCTCGCCCGCGATCCCTTCGGCATCAAGCCGCTCTATTACGCGGAGAGTGCCGAGTGCTTCGCTTTCGCGTCCGAGCCGCAGGCGCTCATCGCGGCCGGGCTCGCGGGTCGCGCGATCAGGCCGCGCCAGCGCGCCGAGCTCTTGCAGCTCAAATTCACCACCGGCCCGGAGACGATCTTCCGGGAGATCGACCGCGTGCTCCCCGGCGAGACGCTCGTGGTCCGCGCCGGGAGCATCGCCGAGCGCCGCCGGCGCTTGGCGCTGCCCGCGGGCGGGCCGGTCGCGATCGGCCATGACGAGGCGGAGCGCCGCCTCGACGACATCCTCGCGGAGAGCGTGCAGGCGCACCTGCGCTCGGACGTGCCCTACGGGCTCTTCCTCTCGAGCGGCATCGACTCCACGCTTCTGATCGCCATGATGACGCGCTTCTCGCCGGGCCCGGTCGTGGCCTTCACGGCCGCCTTTCCCGGCAGCGCCGGCGCCGACGAGCGGGCGGTCGCCGAGCGCGTGGCGCGCGCCACAGGCGCCGAGCATCACGTCGTCGAGCTCGACGAGCGCTATTTCTGGAGCCATGCGCCGCGCGTTGCCGCGGCACTCGACGATCCCACCACGGACGCCGCGGCTCTCCCCACCTATGCGCTCGGCGAGGCCGCCAAGGGCCACCTCAAGGTGGTGCTCAGCGGCGAGGGCGCCGACGAGATCTTCGGCGGCTATGCGCGCTACCGGCGCGCGCGCTGGCTCTGGGGCCTCCTGGCGCGCGACGCGCGCACCCACGGGGAGTTCGACGGCCTGGCGGACCTGAACGGCGTGCTCGACGGCTGGCGCGATGGGCTGGGCCGCGCCGAGGCGCGCGAGGGGCGCGCCCCGCGCTCGCGCCTCCAGGCGCTCCAGGCGGTCGACTGCGCGGAATGGCTGCCCAACGACCTCCTCATCAAGCTCGACCGCTGCCTCATGGCGCACGGCGTCGAGGGCCGCACGCCCTATCTCGACCCCGTGGTCGCGGATTTCGCCTTTGCGCTGCCGGATCGCCTCAAGGTGACGAGCCGTTTCGGCAAGCGGCTCTTGCGCGACTGGCTGGCCGAGAACGTGCCCGCGGCCGAGCCTTATGCGCGCAAGCAGGGCTTCAACCCGCCGGTAGGCGCGTGGATCGCCGCGCGCAAGTGCAAGCTCGAGCCCCTCGTCGCGGCAGCGCCCGGCGTTGCCGAGATGGCCTCTAGCACCCAGGTGGGCCGCATCCTGGCCGAGCCGGAGCGCCACTCCCAGGCCGCCTGGAGCCTCCTCTGCTGGGCGCTCTGGCACAGCCACCACGTGCTCGGAGTGGCCGCCGACGGCACGGTCGAGGAGACGCTCGCCGCCGCGGCGCGGTGCGGCTGAGGCCAGCCCCTCCGCCGGCCCTACCCAAAGCTGTCCGGAAGGCGCTATAAGAGCGGCGATGCGAAGCTACAACAAGTACATCTTCAAGCAGCTCTCCGTGGCGATGCTGTTCGTCAGCTTCTGCCTGACCTGCGCCATCTGGCTCACCCAGTCGCTGCGCTACATCGAGCTCATCGTCAAGCACGGCATCTCGCTCGGCACCTTTCTCTATCTCACGCTCCTGCTGCTGCCGGGCTTTCTCTCGATCGTGCTGCCGGTGGCGCTCTTCTCCTCGGTGCTCTTCACCTACAACAAGCTATGGATGGACCGCGAGCTCGTGGTGCTGCGCGCGGTCGGCGTGAGCCAGGCCTCGCTCGCGGCACCGGCGCTCCTGATGGCGACGCTCGTCATGCTCGTCGGCTATGCGCTCAATCTCTATTTCATGCCGGCGGCCTACCGCAACTTCAAGGACATGGAATTCGCCATCCGCAACGATTTCTCGGCGGTCCTGCTGCAGGAGGGCAAGTTCAACACGCTCGGCGACGGCCTCACCATCTACGTGCGCCAGCGGGCGCCCAACGGCGAGCTCCTCGGCATCCTCGTGCACGACGTGCGCACGCCGACGAAGCCCGTCACCTACATCGCAGAGCGCGGCGCCGTGGTACCCTCGCCGTCGGGCCCGCGCGTCGTGCTCTTCGACGGCAACCGCCAGGCGATCGAGCGCACGGACGGCCATCTGTCGCTGCTTTATTTCGACAAGTACAGCGTCGATCTCGACTGGCTGTCGAGCGGGCTGCAGCCGCGCTGGCGGCGGGCCGACGAGCGCTTTCTCGGCGAGCTGCTCAATCCCAACGTGAACGACCCCGACGACCGGCTCAATGCCGTCCGCTTCCTCGTCGAGGCCAATCAGCGCCTGGTGAGCCCGTGGTACGCCATCGCCTTCACGCTCATCGGGCTGGCGGCACTGCTCTCGGGCGACTTCAACCGGCAGGGCCAGACGCTGCGCGTCATCGCCGCCGTGGCCGCCGTCGTGCTCCTCGAATCGACGTCGATCAGCAGCCAGAGCTTTGCGCTCAAGGACTTCTATCTCCTGCCGCTCGTCTATCTCAATTGCCTGGTGCCGCTCGTCGCCGGCGCCATCTATCTCTTGTATCCGCCGATGCGGCGTCCGATCGCACCGGTGGAGCCGGAAGACCCCTCGCTCGCCCGCGGCACGTGAGCAGCCCCGCCGCGGCGCGGCGCTCAGGCGAAGACCAGCCGCTCGCCGATCTTGAGGCGCTCCGCCTTCTCGAGGAGCGCGTGGCCGAGGGCTATGTCGGTGATCCCCAGGCCGCGATGCCAGAGGAGGATGGTCTCGCTCTCCGCCTCGCGGCCGGGCCTGAGGCCGGCCACGATCGCCGAGAGCTCGGCGTGGAGCGTGGCTTCCGAGAGCTTGCCCGCCTCGACGTGGGCGCGCAAGGAGCCGAACTGGCCGCTGCGGCATTGCCCCCAATCGTCGACCACCATCTTGTCCATGATATCCGTGAGCGCGAGCTCGACGGCGCTCATGGTGCCATAGGGTACCACGAGTGCTGAGGGCTTGATCCAGGCGGTCTTGAGGAGGGGCTCGGGACGCACCAGGCGCGAGGCCTCGACCACTATGTCGGCGCCTCTGACGCAGCTCTCCCAATCCGCGCACACGGTCACGGGCTTCCCCAAATCTTGCGTCAGCTTGGCGGCGAAGGCCTCGCGGCTTTCCGGCCGGCGCGAGTGCACGCGGATCTCCGCGAAATGGAAGAGGTGATCGAGGAGCCGCACGTTCCAGTAGGCGGTCCCCCGCGCGCCGATGTGGGCGAGCACCCGGCTCCCGTGCCGCGCCAGATATTTGGCGCCGACCGCCGTCACCGCACCCGTGCGCATGTCCGTGATCGCCGTCGCGTCGACCACCGCCTTCGGCATCCCGGTCGCGGGATCGAAGAGGTTGAGGAGCGCCATCTCGGACGGCAGGCCGAGCTTGTAGTTCTCGACGTAGTCGCCCACCACCTTGACGCCGGCGAGCCCGAGCGGCTTGACGTAGCCGCGCAGCACGTTGAAGTGGCCGTGCACCTTCGGGTCGGGCACCAGGTGCACGCGCGGCTCGACCACGGTCTGGCCCAGGCCGTGGGCGCGCAGCACGGCCTCCACCGCGTCGAGTATCTCGTCGTCGGTCAGCGCGAGCTCGGCGACGTGGCGGGCATTGAGATAGGCGATGTGGATCGCTTGCATCACGCCGCTCCGCCGTTTTCTTGGACCGCTGCGCGATCGCGAGCCAAGTTGAGTTCCAAAAGCCGCATGAGCACTTCGTCTTTACCGAGCTCCATAGGCCAGCCGTAAGCCGCAGCTACGGCCTCGTCCAATGCGCGGTGCGCATCTGCAAGCCACTGCGGACGGGCATTGTAGAGATTCGTGAGGGTGCGCTTACGTAGCTCCCGCTCCGCCTTCGGACCGAGCGGTATTTTCCGATCCGGAAGGCCCGGTACGACCTCCGGCTCGCTCCGCTGCGTATCCTCTGGATTGAGCCAGGTCTCCCGCAGCTCGTTCAGCCGCCGCGCAGCCGACGCGATTTTGGTCGCCCGCGGTTCGACAATGAAGCTCGCGGCCGGAATGTTGGGTGAAAGTCCTTCGGGGAACGGGAATGTTTCGAACGTCGTCGAAGGCGTGTATCGCGGCCGATCCTCAAGGCTGGTCCCCATCCGCAACGACCATAGTTCGTGAAAACGAGAATGGAGTATCCCAAAGGTCGTATCGTCATCTCGGGCGCAAATGATAAGCTGGCTGTCTGGCATGATCGCGGCCGGCATCCACACGAAAAGGCGATGTTTCGCCACGCGTGGAGTCGCTATGTAGCGCGAGAGGCCCGCCAAGGCACGCCGCATCGAAACCCGTGGCTCGACGAACCGCCACCAATAAACTCTGTAAGCCTCGCGACGGTTCTTCTTGCGGTCGGGCCAAACCACCTTCTTCACATATTCGAATGGCGCCTCGTACAGCGACGCCTCGGCTTGGCTCATATCCGTTCCGAAATCGATAATCCATTTGCCCGCAGGCCAACGGGTATTATCCATGCCGTTGGCCCACGGTTTCACGACGTCAGCGTTGGGCCGGCCATTGGGGTTGAGCGGCAAGGCGAGCCATTCGCGAGCGAGTTGGCCGGGTATGTCGAAGCCGCCACCTTTCGTGGTACCCATGAATGAGATGCCGCGATTCTCCGCCAGGCTGCAAGCCTTGGTCAAATCAAGGGCGTCTTCGCTCGCTTGTTTCTGCGCCGTCAGGTCGGAATAGATCTCCGCGACTTCAGCGCCGTCCAGTCTGGGTGGCTCTCCTGCGAGTTGGTCCTTGGGCGTAAAGCATATGAGCGACACGCGCACGGCTACGCCCTTGATGACCCATTTCTCATCCGACCATGCCTCAAAGATGGTCGCGGTGTCGCGGATTCGGTCCAGCGTTCGCCGATTGGCGCCACCGCGTATCGAATTCGTTGCAACGAGCCCCGCGCGGCGGACGCGTCCGCCTTCCATCATGGCACGCGCCTTCTCGAACCAGTACACCACGAGGTCGGAATTGCGGGAGACACGTCCCTCGAAGGCCGTCCGTAGCCGAGTCACGTAATCCTCGCGTAGCGTTCCGATCATTCGCTTATTGCCGAGGAAAGGCGGATTTCCGATGATGAAGTCAGCCTCCGGCCAGGATGCCTCCCACGACCCCGAGCTCAGGATCGCATCGCGGCACTGGATGCCTTCGAGCACATCCAGAATCGGGCGGCGCCTCACTGCAATGCCGTTTCGCAATTGCCATTGAAGCTCGCCGATCCAGATCGTGACGCGCGCGAGCTCGGCGGCATATGGGTTGATCTCGATGCCCATAACAGCTTTCGGACCGATACGTTGGCCGTCGGCCGGCAGACCCATGGCCTGGGCTTCTTGGCTGACGGCAAGATCGAAATTCTTCAAGTGAAAGAGTGCCAGATAGAGGAAGTTTCCCGAGCCGCAAGCCGGGTCTAGAACGCGGATTTTCCCGAGGCGCTTGCGAAATTCGAGATATCGCTTCTCCCGCGCAGGCGCCTTGAGCTTCGCGATTTCACTTTTGAGCGCCGTCCATTCGTCGCGCAGGGGGCGCAGCACAACCGGCTCGATGATCTTCATGATCGTCGCCGGATCGGTGTAATGGACGCCGACCCCACGGTCGGCCGCGGCCTTCTTAAAGGGAAGCGTTGCAGTGAATCGGCTGTCGTCCTCCAAGGGCTCGTCGAAAAGGCTCGCCATCTCCTTACGGCGTTTGGGGTCGAGCCCGACCTCGAACAACGTGCCGTAGATGGAAGGCTCAATGGCCAACCAATCGAGACGAGCAGCCACTGCAAGCCTGCGAATGTCGAAAAATTTAAGGGGCAGAACGTCGTCGTCGTCGAAGAGGCCGCCATTGAACCAGGGTATCGGTGTTCTCCCAAATCGCCCCTTGTCCGAGCGCATCGCTGCGAAAAGCTCACGCAGCATGTCCGTGCAATCATCCGGTCTCTTGGTTGATGCCTCCACGATTTCGGCGAAGACACGGTCCGGCAGTAGCCCGATGTCCTCAACGAACATGCTGAAAATGAGCTTATTGAGAAAATGCGCGATGCGCCGAGGATCGAAGCCGCGCGCGGCAAGTTGCTGGGCGATCGTGGCGAAGGCGCGCGCGGCTTCGGCCGTAACGGCTTCGCGCGTCTTGTTGGGGCGCAAATAATCTGGATTGGTAAATGCCCACTCGAGGAGCCGCACCTTCTCGGGACTCCGCAGGTCCGCGAGGCCGATTATGTGAGTTTGTACGATGGAATTTGTAAAATTCGTGTGGATACGAATTTCTTTCATGTCAGAAACGATCAGGATCGGGGGGTTCTCCAGCGCATCCGAATATTCCTTCAATTGGCTGTATGCCTTGACGAGACTCGATTTCTTTCCCTTGTACTCCCAGGCAAAGCATCCCTTCTTCCATACGTCAACGCGGCCAGGCCGTCCGTCGTTCTTCAGCAGCGATTTCTCGAAGGTGAAGCTCTTGCCGGTCGGGTCGGCCTTTGCCGGGGCTTCGACGCCGAGAAGTTCGCAGAGATCGAGGAAATGCTCTTTCGAGGCGGCCGACTCCGAAAGCTCGGCTTTGCCCCATTTCTCGATGAATTCCTGTGTCGTGATCATATGATTTGCGGAATGCGTCAGCGGGCGTGGCTGAGAAAGACACCCACGAACAAAAGGCCCGTCAGCGCGAGCTCCGCGATGTGGCGGGCATTGAGATAGGCGATGTGGATCGCTTGCATCACGCCGCTCCGAGGTGTTGCTGCACCACTTCCTTGAGCCGGCCGCCCGCGACGGCTGCGGCGAGCCGCTCGATGTCCGGCGCCAGGATGCGGTCCTCGTCGAGCGTCGGCACTAGGGCGCGCACGGCGCCGTAGACGGCGGCCATGACGGCTCCGAGGGGCGCGGGCCGGAGGTCGAGCGCCTGCGCCGCCACCATGAGCTCTATCGCGGCGAGCCAGTGGAGGCGCCCCACGATCTCGGCGGTCTTCTCGACGACGCGCGGCGCCATGGTGGCATGGTCCTCGACGCGCTCGGCGGTGTTGATGACGCCCAGGGAAGCGGGCTGGGCGAGGGCGCGGATCTCGGCCTCAAGCGCCGCGAGCGGCTTCGCCACGGCGGCGAAGCCGGTGCGCGTCTGGCCGCGCGGCGAGAGGAAGCGGGGAAGCTCGCTGAAGGCGGGCGAGAGGAGCTTGAGCGTGCGCTCGGCGGAGAGTGCGGCCAAGTGGGCGAGGGCCTGGCCGAGGTGCTCGAAGGCGAGCGCCAATGCGGTCACGTCGAAGTTGGCGGTCGACAGCATGATGAATTCGTCGCTCAGCACGAGCGGGCTGTCGCCGGCGCCGTTGAGCTCGATCTCGACCGCGTGGCGCGCCTGGGCGAGGGCGTCGAGTACCGCACCGAGCACGGGTGCCGTGCAGCGCAGGCTCAAGGGGTCCTGGAGGCGGCGCGCCGCACCCGGCTGCCACAAGGCGCTGCCGGCTAGAAGGGCGGTGAGCCGCTCGCTTGCCGCCCGCTGGCCGGGAGCCTCGCGGGCCGCAACGGCGCGCGGATGGAGCGGGCTCAGATTGGCGCGGAAGCCCTCGAAGCTGAGCGCTGCGGCGACGGCGAGCGCCTCCACCGCCGCCTCCGCGTCGATCGCGGCAAGCGCTCCCGGGCCGACCGAGGCGGCATTTGCGCTGATCAGCGCCAGCCCGTCCTTGGCACCGAGGACGACGGGTGCCAGGCCCGCCCGCCGCAAGGCCTCGGCGCTCGGCAGGGTGTCGCCGCGGTACTCCGCCTCGCCCTCGCCGAGGAGCGTGAGTGCCACGTGCGCCAGCTGCGGCAGGTTGGCCATGCCGATCGAGCCCTTGCCCGGCACCCGCGGATGCACGCCGGCATTGACGAGGGCGATGAGTGCCTCGAGCACGTGGGGCGACACGCCGGAGCCGCCCGCCGCCATCCCCGCGGCGCGCGCCGCCATGACGGCGCGCACGGCCTCGCGCGCGAGCGGCGCTCCGAGCGCCACGCTGCGGCTCAGCACGAGCCGGCGCTGGGCGGCGGCCAGCTCGGCGAGCGGCAGGCGCGTATCCACGTTGGCGCCGAGGCCGGTGGTGAGGCCGTAGACGGGGGCGTCTTCGGCGGCGAGCCGGTCGACGACCGCCCGCGCCGCCTCGACGCGGGTGCGCGCGGCGCTGCCGAGGGCGAGCCCGGCGCCGCCCCGCGCCACCGCTGCTACGGCTTCGACGCCGAGTGCCTCCTCGCCGAGCCGCACGATGCCGGCATCCGAGCGGTGCTGCGCCGCGGCATCGAGACCGACCGTCATGCCCCCGTCCCTCCCGCCGCTTGCGGTGCCAATGCATGTTGGACGGGCCATCGAGCCATGGTCAAGGCCGCTCTCTCGTGGTTTGATAGTGCTGCATGGGCGAATGAGAGGACGAACGGATGCCTGACTACGATCTCGTCGTGCGAGGCGGGACGCTGGCGACCGCGGCCGACGTGGTGCGCGCCGACATCGGCGTCAAGGACGGGCGCGTCGTGATGCTCGGGGAGAAGCTCGGCCGCGGCGTGCGCGAGATCGACGCGGGCGGCAAGCTCGTGCTCCCCGGCGGCATCGACAGCCACTGCCACATCGAGCAGAAGTCGTCCTTGGGCGTGATGACCGCCGACGATTTCTTCACCGGCACCCGCTCTGCAGCTTGCGGCGGCACCACCACGATCATCCCCTTCGCCGCCCAGCATCGCGGCATGTCGATCCGCGAGGTCGTCAAGGACTACCACGCCGCGGCCGGGCCCAAGGCCGCCGTCGACTACGCCTTCCATCTCATCATCTCGGACCCGACCGAGCAGGTGCTCGGCCAGGAGCTGCCGGCGCTCATCCGCGACGGCTACACCTCGTTCAAGATCTACATGACCTATGACGCGCTCAAGCTCGACGACCGCCAGACGCTCGAGGTGCTGGCGCTGGCCCGGCGCGAGGGCGCCCTCGTCATGGTGCATGCCGAGAACCACGACATCATCGCCTGGCTTGCCGAGCGCCTCCTCGCCGCCGGCCTCGCGGCACCCAAGTTCCACGCCATAGCCCACGTCAAGACCGCCGAGCGCGAGGCCACCCACCGCGCCATCAGCCTGGCGGAGCTGATCGACGTGCCGGTCCTCATCGTGCACGTCTCGGCAGAGGAGGCGATCGAGCAGATCCGCTGGGCGCAGTCGCGCGGCCTCAAGGTCTATGGCGAGACCTGCCCGCAGTATCTTTTCCTCACCGAGGACGATCTCGACCGTCCCGGCTTCGAGGGGGCGAAATTCATGTGCAGCCCGCCGCCGCGCGACAAGGCGAACCAGGAGGCGGTGTGGCGCGGCCTGGCTGGCGGCGTCTTCCAGGTCTTCTCCTCGGACCACGCGGCCTACCGCTACAACGATCCCGAGGGCAAGATGAAGCACGGCAGCTCAGCACCCTTCAAGAAGGTGGCGAACGGCGTCCCCGGCCTCGAGGTGCGCCTGCCGCTCCTCTTCTCCGAAGGGGTGGGGAAGGGCCGCATCGAGCTCACCCAGTTCGTGGCACTCGCTGCGACGAACGCCGCGAAGCTCTACGGCATCTATCCGCAGAAGGGCACCATCGCGATAGGCTCGGACGCAGATTTCGCCATCTGGGATCCGGAGCGGGAAGTGACCATCAGCCAGGCGATGCTGCACGATGCCATGGACTACACGCCCTACGAGGGGATGACGGTCAAGGGCTGGCCGGTGACCACCATCCTGCGCGGCGAGCCGGTCGCCGACGGCGGCGAGTTCCTGGGCTCAGCCGGCAAGGGCCGCTTCCTCAAATGCGGCCACTCGCCCGCGGCGCGCCCGCTTGGCCGTGCGGTCACGCGCTTCGATGCCGTCGCCGGCCGGCTCTCCGATGCGGACGGCTGAAGAGAGAGATTTAGCGCGGAGGACGCCGAGGATTAGCAGGGCGCGCGGTGGTATGATAATTACCGCGCCCTCCGCGAAACCTCGGCGTCGTCTGCGTTGAATGCTTGCAAACTGGAGCGGATCCGTGATGGCAATGCAGTGGAAATTGGACCATGGCGCGTAAGCTCACGATCGGCGCTGCCCAGCTCGGCCCCATCGCGCGCGAGGAGAGCCGCCAGGCGGTGGTCAAGCGGCTCCTCGATCTCTTGCACCAGGCCCATGCCCGCGGCTGCGAGCTCGTGGTCTATCCCGAGATGGCGCTCACCACCTTCTTCCCGCGCTGGTACATGACGGATGAGGCGGAGGTCGACGCCTTCTTCGAGCGCGAGATGCCGAACGCGGCGACGCGGCCGCTCTTCGAGGAGGCGCGCCGCCTCGGCATCGGCTTCTATCTTGGCTATGCCGAGCTCGCGGAGGAGGGCGGCAGGAGGCGGCGCTTCAATACCTCGATCCTCGTCGGCCGCGACGGCAAGCTCGTCGGCAAATACCGCAAGATCCATCTCCCGGGCCACGCCGAGCACGAGCCCGCGCGCCCGTTCCAGCATCTCGAGAAGCGCTATTACGAGGTGGGCAACCTCGGCTGGCCGGTGTGGCGCGCCTTCGGCGGCGTCGTCGGCATGTGCATCTGCAACGACCGGCGCTGGCCCGAGACCTACCGCGTCATGGGCCTCCAGGGCGTCGAGCTCGTCATGCTCGGCTTCAACACGCCCGAGATCAACGCCGCGATCCCCGAGCCCTCGCACCACCGCATGCTGCACCACCTGCTCTCCATCCAGTCGGGCGCCTACCAGAACGGCACCTGGGTGGTCGCCGTCGCCAAGGCGGGGGTCGAGGAGGGCTGCATGCTGATCGGCGGCACCGCCGTGGTGTCGCCCGCGGGCGAGGTCGTGGCGCTCGCCTCGACGCTCGGCGACGAGCTCGTCGTCCACGACATCGACCTCGACGCCTGCCGGCCGATCAAGGACACGGTATTCAATTTCGCCAAGCACCGCCGGCCCGAGCACTATCGGCTCATCGTCGAGCGCACGGGAGCAGAGCCGCCGCCCGAGTGAGGAGCCATGGAATTCGATCTCTCGAGCCTGCCGAGCGCGGAGGCCTACGCCCTTCTCATCGGCGTCGTGGTGCCGCGGCCGATCGCCTTCGTGACGACGCTCGGTCCTGACGGCAAGGTGAACGCTGCCCCTTTCAGCTTCTTCAACATGCTGTCCAACGATCCGGCGATCGTGGCCTTGGGCCTCGGTGCGCGGCCCGAGGGACCGCTCAAGGACACCGCGCGCAACATCGACGAGACGCAGGAATTCGTCGTCAACATGGTCGACGAGGAGATCGCGGAGGCCATGGTGCGCTGCGCCACCGACTTTCCTTTCGGCATGGAGGAGCTGACGATCGCCGGCCTCGACCCGGCGCCCTCGCGCATCGTGAAGCCGCCGCGCATCGCCCAATCCCCCATCAACCTCGAATGCACCCGCCACATGACGCTCGAGTTCGGCAAGCGGCGCAGCATCATCCTGGGCGAGGTGCGGCACCTCCACATCCGCGACGATCTCCTCGATGCCGGACGCCGCCGCGTGCGCCAGGAGCGCCTGCGCCTCGTGGCGCGCCTCGGCGGCCACGGCTATTGCCGCATGCGCGACCAGTTCGAGATCAGGCGCGAGAGCTACGCGAGCTGGCTCGCGCGCCAGCCGGCGACGGCGAAATGAATGCCGCGAGGAGGGAAGCGATGACGGCGCGCATCCTGGTGATCAACCCCAACAGCACCGTGGCGGTGACGCGCGGCATCGACGAGGCGGTCGAGCCGCTGCGCCTCAAGGGCGGCCCACGCATCGATTGCGCGACGCTCGCCGAGGGGCCGCCGGGGATCGAGAGCCAGCGCCACGTCGAGGAGGTGACGCTGCCGCTCTGCCGCCTCGTCGAGCGCGAGGACAACGCGAGCGACGCCTTCGTCATCGCCTGCTTCTCCGATCCCGGCCTCCATGCCGTGCGCGAGGCGACCAAGCATCCCGTCTTCGGCATCTCGGCGGCGGGCATCTCTTTGGCGCTCAATCTCGGCGAGCGCATCGGCGTCATCGCCATCCTCAAGGCCTCGGTTCGCGCCACGCGCGCTATTTCCGCGCCATGGGGATCGCCGAGCGCATCGCCGGCGAGCGGCCGATAGGCCTCGGCGTCGTCGAGCTCGCCGACGAGGCCCGCACGCTTTCGGCGCATGCGCGAGGTGGGTGCTGAGCTGCGCGACGAGGACGGCGCCGACGTGCTGGTCATGGGCTGCGCCGGCATGGCGAAATTCCGAAGCCGCCTCGAGGAGACGCTCAAGATGCCGGTCGTCGAGCCGACCCAGGCGGCGGTCGGCATGGCGATTGCCGCCGTGCAGCTCGGCTACCGCACCGCCTGAGCCGTCCCTCACCCGGCTCGCTCACGCTCGCCACCTTCTCCCGCAAGCGGGAGAGGGAATTCACGGCGCAAATCGGCCCCTCTCCCGCTTGCGGGAGAGGGAAGGGGCCCATCGCGCAAGCGATGGGAAGGGTGAGGGACCGCTCCGCCCTCAATAAATCTCTGGCTTCGCGTTTCTTCGCTCGTCGTTATCAAAGGCTTGGGGTCTATATCACTTTGTGACATAGAAGATGGATGATCGTCTACAAGAGCAGGCCGTTCGATCGGGATGCGAGAAAGGGCGGCCGTCTGATCGAGGTCGAATGCGATGAGTAAGATTCTGCGAGACGTGCACGAGGCGGCCCGCGACCTGTACGCCGCCGGAATGCTGCCCAAGACGACCATGCGTGAGTTTGACGCGCTCTGTCTCCATGTGGTGAAGAGCTACACGGCCAAGGGCATCAGGCGGATGCGCCGAAAGGCGCGCGTGAGCCAGGCTGTCTTCGCACATTTTCTGAACGTCGGAAAGACGACTGTTCAGCAGTGGGAGCAAGGGCACAAGCGCCCGAATGGCGCCGCCCTCAAGTTGCTCGAGCTGGTCGACCGCAAAGGACTCGGTGTCCTGGCGTAATTGCCGAATGTACGCACGTCCCTGCGCCGCCCTCAATGAATCTCCGGCTCGGGGATCGCCTCGGTGCCCTCGAGGAAGTCGAAGTCGCAGCCCTCGTGGGCCTGCGTGATGTGCTCGGCGAAGAGCTTGTTGTAGCCGCGCGGGTAGTGGCGGTTGGGCGGCGCCCATTCCGCGAGGCGGCGGGCGATCTCGGCGTCGTCGAGCTCGACGTTGAGGCGGCGCCTGGCCACGTCGATCGCGATGCGGTCGCCCGTGCGCACGGCGGCTAAGGGGCCTCCGATGTGCGACTCGGGCGAGACGTGGAGCACGCAGGCGCCGTAGCTCGTGCCGCTCATGCGCGCGTCCGAGATGCGCAGCATGTCGCGCACCCCTGCCTTGAGGAGCTTCTGCGGGATCGGCAGCATGCCCCATTCCGGCATGCCGGGCCCGCCGACGGGGCCCGCGTTCTGCAGCACGAGCACCGTGTCCGGCGTGGCGTCGAGGTCGTCGCGGTTGACGTTGGCCGCCATCTCGTTGTAGTCGCGGAAGACGAGGGCCGGACCCGTGTGCCTCAAGAAGCGCTTCTCCGCCGCCGACGGCTTCATGACGCAGCCCTTGGGTGCTATGTTGCCGTAGAGCACCGCCGTCGCCCCCTCGGCATAGATCGCCTTGTCGAGCGGCCGGATCACGTCGGCGTTGTAGACCGCTGCACCCGCGATGTTCTCGCCGAGCGTTCGGCCATTGACGGTGAGGCAGGCGGTGTCGAGGTGCCCGCGGATGGTCTCGAGGAGTGCGCGCAGGCCGCCCGCGTAGAAGAAATCCTCCATGAGGAAAGCGCCCGAGGGCCGCAAGTTGGCGACGACGCCCATCTTGCGCGAGGCCGCCTCCACGTCGTCGAGCGAGAGCGGGATGCCGCAGCGCCGTGCCAAGGCGATGAGATGGATGATGGCGTTGGTCGAGCCGCCGAGCGCCATCTGCACCACGAGGGCGTTCTCGAAGGAGCCGCGCGAGAGCACGTCGCGCGGCCGGCGCTCCGCCCACACCATCTCGACCGCCTGCCGGCCGCTCTCGCGCGCCATGCGCGGGTGGCCGGCGTCGGCTGCCGGGATCGAGGAGGCACCGGGGAGCGTCATGCCGAGCGCCTCGGCGAGCGAGGTCAAGGTGGCGGCCGTGCCCATCACCATGCAATGGCCGTAGGAGCGCGCGATGCCGCCCTCGATCTCGCGCCAGGTCGCCTCGTCGATCTTGCCGGCCCCGCGCTCGGCCCAGTATTTCCAGCTATCGCTGCCGCTCCCCAGCACGTGGCCGGCCCAATTGCCGCGCAGCATGGGACCCGCGGGCATGAAGATCGCAGGCAGGTTCATGCTGATGGCGCCCATGAGGAGCCCGGGTGTCGTCTTGTCGCAGCCGCCCATGAGCACAGCGCCGTCGACCGGATGGCTGCGCAGGAGCTCCTCGGCCTCGAGCGCCAGGAGGTTGCGGTAGAGCATGGTCGTGGGCTTGACCATGGGCTCGGAGAGCGAGAGTGCCGGGAGCTCGACGGGGAAGCCGCCCGCCTGCCAGACGCCCTGCTTCACCTCCTCGACGCGGGTGCGGAAGTGGGCGTGGCAGGGGTTGATGTCGCTCCAGGTATTGAGGATGGCGATCACCGGCTTGCCGGCGAAATCCTCGCGCGCATAGCCCATCTGCAGCATGCGCGAGCGATGGCCGAAGGCGCGCAGGTCGTCGACGCCGAACCAGCGGTGGCTGCGCAGCTCCTCGGGCCTCAGCCTGCTCATGAGCGGTCCTCCATGCCGAAAAAGCGCACGAGCTCCTCGACCTGCCCCTCGAGCATGAAGCGCCCGCCCATGGTGCGGCAGCCGCAAGATACGGCGTGGCGGAGGAGCGGGGTGAGCGGCGGCTTCATCACCACGTCGACGATGAGGAGGGCGGGATCGAGCGCTCCGAGCTCGGCCGGGAGGCCGTCGCCCGGCGTCATGCCGACGGGCGTCGCGTTGATGAGGATGTCATGGCCTTGGGCGGCGGGCTCGGCCGCGCGCGCGTCCGTGCGCGGATAGGCGGCGGCGACGCGCGCGGCCAGCTCTACCGCCTTCCGTGCATCCACGTCGTAGATCGTCAATCGCGCAGCACCGGCGTCCGCCATGGCAAAGGCGGCGGCGCTTCCCGCACCGCCCGCGCCCAGCAGCATGACGCGCCGGCCCGCGATCGCGTGGCCCTCGGCGCGCAGGCTCCGCACCAGGCCGCGGCCGTCGAACATGTCGCCCGACCAGCTGCCGTCGGAATCGCGGCGCAGGGCATTGATGGCGCCGACCGCGGCCCCGGTCGGCAGCAGGCGGTCGGCATGAGGGAGGATGCGCGCCTTGTAGGGCACGGTGATGATGAGGCCGTCGAGATTGGCGAGCGCCTTGAGCGCCGGCACGATGTCGTCGAAGCGCTCGGGCGGGACGTGGAGGGGCACCAGGATCGCGTTGCGGCCGGCGGCACGGAAACGCGCGGTCATGACCTCGGGCGAGCGCACCTGGGCAATGGGATGGCCGATGATGCCGAAAAGCCGCGTCGAGCCGTCGACGATGGCAGGGCTTTCCGCGGCCGCGTTCACGGCAGGACCTCCGGCAGCCCGTCGAGGAGGGCGAGTCGGGGCGAGAGCGAGCGGCCCGGCCGCGCCGCCAGGTCCGCCGCCAGGCCCATGCGCTCGGGCAGGAAGAGCCGCGCGTCCATGGGCTTGAGCGCGGGTGCTATCCGCGGCCGGAAGGCCATGCGCGCGAGGATATCGCGCTCGAGCTCGATGCCGGGTGCCAACTCGATGAGCTCGATGCCGCTCTCGGCGAGACGGAAGACCGCGCGCTCGGTCACGTAGAGCACGCGCTGGCCGCGCGCGCTGCCAAAGGAGCCGCTATAGGTGATCTGCTCGACCGCGGCGACGAATTTCTGCTGGTTGCCGTCGCGCGCGATGCGGGTGACGCCGCCAGGCCAGGCGATCTCGCTCTTCCCTGCGCAGAAAGTGCCGCCGAAGACCACGCATTTGGCGTTCTGGCTGATGTTGATGAAGCCGCCTGGGCCCACGATGCGGCCGCCGAAGCGGCTCACGTTGACGTTGCCCTCGGCATCGACCTCGGCGAAGGAAAGGAAGGCGAGGTCGAGCCCGCCGCCGTCGTAGAAGTCGAACTGGTAGGGCTGGTCGATCATGGCGGCGTAGTTGCGCGAGGCGCCGGCCTCGTTCCCCGAGGCCGGTGCGCCGCCGATGAGGCCCTGCTCGTTGGTCAGGCAGACGGCGTCGAGCACGCCCTCCTCGGCGGCGATGTTGGCGATCCCCGTCGAGATGCCGGAACCGAGGTTGCACACCGCACCGGTGAAGAGCTCGGCGGCGGCGCGGCGCGCGATCACCTTGCGCGCGCCGTGCGGCAGCACCGCAATGTCGGAGAGCGGCGTCTTGAGCTCGCCGGCATAGGACGGGCTATAGGCGGTGAGATAGGTCTGGCGCTGCTCGGGCTCGACCACCACGAGGTCGACGAGGATGCCGGGTATCTTGACCGCCTTGGCGGGGAGCGTGCCGCGCTTGGCCAGGCGCTTCACCTGCACGATGACGATGCCGCCGCAGCGCCGCGCCGCCTGCGCCTCCGCCAGCACCTCGCCGAACACCGCCTCCTCCTCCATGGTGACGTTGCCGTCCTCGTCCGCCGTGGTGCCGCGGAGGAGCGCTGCGTCGATGTGGAAGGGCTTGTAGAAGAGGTACTCCCTGCCGCGGAACTCGACGAGCTCCACGAGGTCCTCCTTGGCGCTCTTGCTCTGCTTGCCGCCGCCGTGGCGCGGGTCGACGAAGGTGTGGAGGCCCGTCTCGGTCAGGAGCCCGGCGCGCCCCGCCGCCATCTCGCGGGTGAGCTGGGAGAGCGCTCCCTGCGGCAGCGTATAGCCCTCGATCTTGTCGGCGAGAGCAAGATCGGAGATGCGCGGCGAGTTCACGAAGGTGCCGCCCACGTCGCGCTTCAAGAGGCCCTCATGGGCGAAATGGCCAAGGCCAAGGGTGGCGTCGTCGCCGAGGCCGACCGGATGCACGACCGTGAGCCTCCGCGGCTCGCCCTCCTTGAGGAAGCGCCGCCCGACGGCCGCCATCAGCGCCTCCGGCACCGCGTGGCCGCCGCCCGAGCCGCCCACGATGAGCGTGTCGCCGGAGCGGATGAGCTTGACCGCCGCGTCGGCCGTGACGAGTCTCAAGGACGGTACCTCACGACCTTGCGGCCTGATCTCCCTCTCCTCCTTCAGGAGGAGAGGGTCGGGGTGAGGAGGCAGCTTGGCCGGGCAAATCATCAGCCACGCAATCGCGTGCGCGCCGAGCCTCCTCACCCTCCCATCCCTTCGGGATGGGCCCCTCCCTCTCCTCCTGAAGGAGGAGAGGGGTGTTTCCGCTTCTTCTCACCTGACCCTCCCTTGGTTTCCGCTGGTTCTAAGGTTTGCGGTGACGGGGTGTCAAATCCTCATTACCATGCCCCGCATGGCCGAGAAGGACGAATGGAGAAACCGCGCGCGTCCCCGCGTCCTCGTGACCGGAGCGCGGCGCGGCATCGGACGCGGCATCGCCTGGGCCTTTGCCGAGGGCGGCTACGATGTCGTGGTGAACGATCTCGTGCGCGACAAGTTGGCCGAGGAGACGCTCGCCGGCATCGCGGAGCGCGGCGGCTCCGGCACCTTCGTCGGCGGCAGCATCGCCGAGCTGGCGGGGCTGGGAGCGCTCGTCGAGCGCGCCTTCGCGGCCTTCGGCGGTCTCGAGGTGCTCGTCAACAATGCCGGCATCTCGGTGAGAAGGCGCGCCGACATGCTGGAGGTGACGCCCGAGGGCTTCGACGAGCAGCTGGCGACCAACCTGCGCGGCCCCTTCTTCCTCACCCAGGAGGTGGCGCGCCGCTGGCTCGCCTCGCCCGCGGCGGCCCATCCGCGCTCGATCATCACCATCTCCTCCGTCAACGTCGAGATGGCGTCGCCCGACCGCGCGGAATACTGCATCGCCAAGACGGGCCTCGCGATGATGAGCAAGCTCTTCGCCGTGCGCCTGGCCGAGGCGGGCATCGCCGTCTTCGAGATCCGGCCCGGCATCATCCGCACCGACATGACCGCGGTCGTCAAGGAGCGCTACGACAGGCTCATCGCCGACGGCATCGCGCCGGTGAGGCGCTGGGGCGAGGCCAAGGACGTGGGCGGCGCTGCGCTCGCCTTGGCAGGCGGCCAATTCCACTTCTCGACCGGCCAGGCCGTCTACGTCGACGGCGGGATGCATCTCCACCGGCTCTAGACGCGCCGCCGCTCGCCCTGCGCTCAAGCGAAAGGACAGACCATGAGCGAGAACGTGAAGCTCGTCGTCGAGGGTGCGGTTGCCGAGATCCGGCTCGACCGTCCCGAGAAGCTCAATGCGGTGACACCCGAGATGGCCGCGGCGCTCAAGCGCCACTGCGAGGAGGTCGACCGCGACGACGGCGTGCGCGCGGTCCTCATCAGCGGCGCCGGCACGCGCGCCTTCTCGGCCGGCAGCGACCTCAACTCCTTAGCCGAGTATCCATCGCCTTGGAAGTTCCGCAACCGCACGGAATACGCCCATGCCGTGCGCAGCATCCGGAAGCCGGTGGTGGCGGCGCTCAAGGGCTGGGTACTGGGCGGCGGCTGCGAGATGGCGCTCGCCGCCGACATCCGCGTGGCCGGCAGGAGCACGCGCTGCGGCTTTCCCGAGGTGAAGCGCGGCTGGGTGGGCGGCGGCGGGGCGTCGCAGATGCTGCCGCGCCTGGTGGGCTACGGCCAGGCCATGCGGCTCCTCCTCACGGGCGAGACGGTTGCGGCCGAGGAGGCGCTCAGGCTCGGCCTCGTCGAGATACTGGTCGAGGACGGCGAGGTCGAGGCGCGCGCGCGGCAGCTCTGCCGCGAGATCGCCGCCTTGAGCCCGCTCGCCGTCGAGGCGGTCAAGGCGTCGGTGAGGATGGCGCTCTCGGCCGGCCTCGAGGCGGGCCTGAGCTACGAGAACGAGATGAACACCCTCTGCTTCGCGGCGGGCGATCACTTGGAGGGCATCCGCGCCTTCCGCGAGAAGCGACCGGCGGAGTTCAAGGCCTGACGGCGGCGGTTGCCATGGCAAGGAAGCGGCGCATCGCGGTCGTCGGGCTCGGCATGGCGCTCAAGCCCCATCTCCAGAGCCTGATGGAGCTCGCCGACCGCGTCGAGATCGCCGCCTGCTACGCGCCGAGCGAGGCGCGGCGCCAAGCCTTTGCCGCGGCTCACCGCCATCCGCTCGCGGCGGATCTCGAGAGCATCCTCGGCGACCCCACCATCGACGCGGTCCTCCTCCTGACCCCGCCGAGCAGCCACCTCGAGCTCGTCGAGCGTGCAGCCGCCGCGGGCAAGCACGTGCTCCTCGAGAAGCCGGTCGAGGTGACGGTCGCGCGCGCCGAGCGGCTGGTCGGGGCGATGGAGCGTGCCGGATTGAGGCTGGGGGTCGTGCTGCAGCACCGCTTCCGCGCCGTCTCGCGCCGCTTGGGCTCCCTCGTCGCCGCGGGCGAGCTCGGGCGCCTCGTCTCCGGCTCGGCGGCCGTGCGCTGGTGGCGCCCGCCCGAATATTTCGCTGCCGGCGGGCGCGGCAGCAAGGCACGCGACGGCGGCGGCGTGCTCCTCACCCAGGCGATCCACACCCTCGATCTTTTCCTGAGCCTGGCCGGGCCGATCAGCCAAGTGGCAGCCTTTGCCGCCACCTCGCCCTTGCGCAAAATCGACACCGAGGACGTGGTGGGTGCCGCCATCCGCTTCGCGGACGGCGCCATCGGCACCATCGACGCGACGACGGTCGCCTTTCCCGGCTTTCCCGAGCGCATCGAGCTCGCCTGCGAGAAGGGCACGGCCGTGCTCGCGGCCGAGACGCTCGAACGTCTATTTCAAGGACGGCCGGCGCCTCCACGAGTCGAGCGGGCCGTCCGAGAGCGGCGGCGCCGATCCCATGGCCTTCGCCAACGACGCGCACAAGGCGCTCATCGCCGACTTCCTCGACGCCCTCGACGAGGGCAGGCCACCGGCGGTCCATGGCCGCGAGGCGCTCAAGGTGCAGCGCCTGATCGAGGCGATCCTCGCCTCGTCGGCGGAGGGCCGCCCCATGGAGATAGCATGAGCATGGCAAGGATCTTCCTCACCCACGTGCCGGACATGCTGGCCAACTACTACGGCCCGCGCGCGCTCGCAGCCCTCAAGGCGCTCGGCGAGGTGCGCGTCAACGAGAGCGGCCGCGTGCTCGACGCGGCGGCGCTCGCCGAGGCGGCGCGGGGCTGCGAGATCGTCGTCTCCGACCGCCAGACGCAAGGCCCCGCCGCCTTCTTCGCGGCGGCGCCCGATGTCGTCGCCTTCCTCCGCGTCGCGGTCGACATCCGCAACATCGACGTGGCGGCGGCGAGTGCGGCAGGCGTGCTTGTGACGCACGCGACGCCGGGCTTCGTCGCCTCGGTCGCGGAGATGGCGGTGGGCTTCATGGTCGATCTCGCCCGCCACGTCTCGGATTCGGTGCTCGTCTATCGCCAGGGCGCCGTGCCCGGGGCGCGCACGGGCCGCCAGCTCAAGGGCTCCGTGCTCGGCATCATCGGCTATGGCGTCATCGGCCAGTACTTGGCCGCGCTCGGCAAGGCGCTCGGCATGACGGTGGTGGTGGCCGACCCCTACAAGAAGGTCGCGGATCCCGCGCTGCGCCAGGCGAGCCTCGAGGACCTCCTCGCCGCGGCCGATTTCGTGGTCTGCCTCGCGGTGGCGACGGAGGAGACCGAGAACCTGATGGACGCCGCCGCCTTCGCGCATATGCGTGGAAGCGCCTATTTCATCAATCTCTCGCGCGGCAATCTGGTGGACGAGGCGGCGCTCGAGCGGGCGCTCGCCGAGAAGCGCATCGCGGGTGCCGCACTCGACGTGGGGCGCGCCCACGACCAGATGCCCTCCCTCGATCTCGCGCGGCGCCCGGACGTGATCGCAACCCCGCACGCCGCGGGCCTGACGCCCGAGGCCATCGAGCACCAGGCCTTCGATACGGTCGCGCAAGTGGCGGAGCTCGTGGCCGGCCGCCTGCCGCCGGGTGCGGTGAACGCCGAGGCGGCGACGCGCCTCAAGCGCCTCAGGGCGTGACGGCAAGAGGGAGGAAGCCCAGCATGGCAAGCAGCGAAGCGGCTCAAGGACCCCGGCTCAAGGCGCCTCCCGGCGCCTGCGACACCCATATGCACTTCTACGACAGCCGCTATCCGGTGGCGGCGACGGCAGTCTCGCCGCCGCCCGAGGCCAGCGTCGAGGACTATCGGGCGGTGCAGCGCCGCCTCGGCCTCGCGCGCACCGTCGTGGTGCAGCCCTCGGCCTACGGCCTCGACAACCGCTGCACGCTCGCCGGCATCGCGGCCTTGGGCCTCGAGCGCGCGCGCGGCATCGCGGTCGTCGACGACCGCGTGACGGATGCCGAGCTCGAGCGCCTCACCGGCGCCGGCATCCGAGGCGTCCGCTTCCACATGCTGCCGGGCGGCGCCATCCCTTGGGCCATCCTCGACGCGGTCGCCGCGCGCGTGGCGGCCGCGGGCTGGCACGTGCAGCTCCAGCTCGACGGGCGCCTTTTGCCCGACCGCGAGGCGCAGATCAGAGCCTGGCCCGGCCGCGCCGTCATCGATCACGTGGGCAAGTTCCTCGAGCCCGTGCCGCCCGAGCATGCCGCCTTCCGCTGCCTCCTCCGCCTCGTCGAAAGCGGCCGCGTGTGGGTCAAGCTCTCCGCACCCTACGAGGTGTCGAAGGCGGGGCCGCCGCTCTACGCCGACGTGGGCCGCCTCGCCAAGGCGCTGGTCAGGGCAGCACCCGAGCGCATGCTGTGGGCGAGCAACTGGCCGCATCCCTCGGTCAAGGTGCCGCCCGACGACGCGCTCCTCCTCGACCTCCTCCTCGACTGGGCGCCCGACGAAGCCGTGCGCCGGCGCATCCTCGTCGACAACCCGGCCGAGCTCTACGGGTTCTGAGCCGGGGCACCGGCTCGGCGGGCGGCCGCCGAAATTGTATTGACACTTGTACGTATTTCGCCTCCAATCCGCCGATGCGATCCGAGTGGGACGAAGAGAAGCGGGAGAGCAATCTCGCCAAGCATGGTATCGATTTCGTGAATGCGGTCGCCATCTTCGACGGAGTCATCCTCGAAGCCGTGGACGCCCGACGCGATTATGGCGAGCGGCGGCTTCGCGCCTTGGGGACGGTTGGACGCCGGGTCCTTTTCGTCGTCTATACCCTGAGGCGCGGCTGCCGCCGGATCATCGGTGCGCGAAAGGCAGGACGACATGAGCAAGAAGCGTATTACGCGCATCTCCGCCGCAGAGGCGCGGACGATGGCCGGTAGGACGGACTGGAAACGCGTTCGTAGGCTCACCGAGAAGGGCATCGCGCGCGCCGCGTCCGGCGATCCCGACGCGCCGATGACCACGGCTGCGGATTGGGTCAAGGCCCGGGTGGTGTGGCCGCGCGGCAAGACGCCGGTGACGCTGCGCTTGGACGACGACGTGCTCGAGTGGTTCCGCAAGCACGGCCGCGGATACCAGACGCGAATCAACGCCGTACTGCGTGCCTTCGTCGACGCGAAGGTAAATCCACGATAAGCGGGCGTATGGCCCCCTCGCGCACCGCCCTACCCCGCGTTCGGCACCCACTTGAGGAGATGCTCGGCGACGGCGCAGAGCTCGCCTTTCTGGTTGGCGACCTCGACGTGAGCGCGCGAGCGGCGCCGCTCGGGATCGATCTCGGCGATGCGGTAGGTGACGGTGATGGTGTCGCCGAGCTTGACGGCCTTGAGGAACCGCACGCGGTCGTAGCCGAGGGAGACCGGCGTCTCGTCGCTGCCCGCCGCCACGCTTTTCGCACACATCATGGTCGAGGTCGTCGACATGTAGCCGATGAGGAGTGCCCCGTGCGCGATGCGCCCGCCGTAGGCCGAGCGGCGCATGTATTCCTCGTTGACGTGGTTGCCGGCGAAATCGCCGGTGATGCCGGCGAAGAGGTAGACGTTGCTCTCGCTCACCGTCTTCGAGAAGGCGACCTCGTCGCCGATGCCAACGTGGAAGGAGGCCATGGCGGCAGCACTCAGACGGCCGGGCCGGGCTCGTCGGGCGCGAAGTCGAGCTCGACCTTGGCGCCGCTCGGATCGTGGAAGAAGAGCTGCCAGGTCTTGCTCTCGGCCTGGCGGCGCAGCTGGTACGCAAGGCCGCGCGCCTTGAGCTTGCCGAGCGTCGCCTCGAGGCCCTTGGCGCCGAAGGCCATGTGGTCGAGGACGCCCGCCGGGTCCGCCGGCAGCGCGCGCCCGGCGATGACGTGGAGCACCGCGCGCTTCCCGGCATAGAGCCAGACGCCGGGGAAGCCGAGCGGCGGACGGTAGCCCTCCTTGAGCCCGAGGAGCTCGCCGTAGAACGACCGGGTGGCGGCGAGATCGTCCGTGAGCACGGTGAAATGGTCCATGGCTTTGACGGTCATGGGCGTCTCCTCTTGCCTGGGATGCGTCCTCGCACGGGCGAGGCTAGCACTTCCCGCCGACTTGCGTCAGCCGCCGAGCTCGCGCGGCTTGGGCCGCGTGCCCGGCCGCTCGGGCGCGAGCTCGTGGGCGAGGAAATCGAGCAGCCGCTTGAGGCGCTCCCTCGCTTGGCTTGCCGCCGCCGCGGCGTCGCAGGCGCGCCAATCGTAGAAGCCGAGGCCGGCCTCGGCCCCGGTCTCGCCGCGCGCCGCCAAGTCCTGGACGAAGGCCGCGGGCTTGCCCGAATGCGCGAGCTTAGGCACCAGGGCGGTCTGTGCGGCCGCGTGGATCTTGAGGCCGCTCAGGTCCTTCTGCTCGATGACGCCGGTGATACACATGCGCGGGCCCAAGAGGCGCTTGGCGATGTCGTCGATCTCCTTGGCCGTGGCGGCGCCGATCTCGATCAGGTGATAGGCCTCGTTCAGGAGCGCGTGCTGGATGCGGTTGATGAGATAGCCCTCGACCGGCTTACGCACGAGGATCGGCTCCTTGCCGGTGCGCCGCATGGCGTCCGCCGTGCGCGCGACCGCCTCGGCCGCCGTGCGCGTGCCCGCGATGACCTCGACCATGGGGAAGACGTCCGCCGGCTGGAAGTAATGCGCACCGAGGAAGCGCTCGGGATGCGCCAGGCCGCGGGCGAGCTCGTCGAGCGGCAGGCCCGAGGTATTGGTCGCGATGATGGTGGCCGGCGGGTAGGCGGCCTCGAGCGCCTGGTAGACAGCCTCCTTGACGGCGATCTCCTCGGGCACGTTCTCGATGACGAGGTCGGGCACGGCCGAGGGCAGGGCAGCACTCGCGCGCACGCCGGGTGCCAGACCGGGGACGTCGGCTCCGCGCCGGCTCCACACCAGGGTCTCGAAGCCGCTCTCGGCAAAGGATTTGGCGACGCCGCGGCCCATGGTGCCGGCGCCCACCACGAGGACGCGCTCGATATCTGCTGTCACGGTACGCTCCTCCCTAGTGCTCGCCATCGGTAAACCGCGTGTCACCCCCTCCCCATCCTCCCCCTTCAAGGGGGAGGGGGAAGGTTGTCGACCCGGCCTCTGAAAATCGCGGCTCGCAGCATAGCAGCCGAGATGCCGGCGGGCGATTACTCCCTCTTGGACGGGGGCGGTCCCCGTGTTAAGCGTGCGCTCGCACGCGAGCTTGCGGTGGGAGGGGGGAGCAGCGATGAGCGAAGGGAGGAGGCCGTTGCGAGCGGGGTCCCGCCCATGCCGCTGAAGCTCTCGGTCTTGGGCGCGCGCTTCTACATGCGCGACATCCGCACGCGGCTCCCCTTCCGCTTCGGCGCCGAGACGGTGAGCGGCTTCCCGCTCCTCCACTTGGCGGTCGAGGTGGCGACGGAGGGCGGAGTTGCCACCGGCTATGCCGCCGACAGCCTGGTGCCCAAGTGGTTCGACAAGGACCCCGGCAAGAGCGCCGAGCGCAACATCGAGGACCTCCTGCTCTCGGCCGAGACCGCGGCCGAGGTGTACCGGGCCGTTGGCGAGGCGCCGTCGCTCTTCGCACTCTGGCGCCAGGCTTATCCCGAGTGCCAGAAGCGCTGCCACGCCGCCGGTCTCAACAAGCTCACCGGCACCTTCGGCTCGGCGCTCTTCGAGCGTGCGGCGATCGACGCCCTCGGCCGCCAGCAACGCCAGCCGCTCAGGGAGCTCATGCGCGCGGACGCCATCGGGCTCAGGCCCCAGGAGATTCACGCCGAAACCAGCCTCGAGCATCTCAACGCCTGGCTCGCGGCACCCCCCGCCGACGCCGTCGCCTTGCGCCACACGGTCGGCCTCCTCGATCCGCTCGCCGACAGCGACCTCGGGAGCGGCCAGCCGGACGACGGGCTGCCGCGCACGCTCACGGCCTACGTGCGGCGCCAGGGCCTGCGTTACTTCAAGCTCAAGCTCGGCGGCGACATACTCGAGGATTTGCTGCGCCTCGAATCGATCGCCTCGGTGCTCGATGCGCTCATCCCCGTGCCCTACCACGTCTCGCTCGACGGCAACGAGCAATACAAGAGCGTGGCGGCCCTCGAGAAGCTCTGGGCCTTCATCGGCAAGAGCCCGAAGCTCGCGCGCCTGCGCTCGGCGCTCCTCTTCCTCGAGCAGCCCCTGCCGCGGCGCACCGCACTCGACGCGCGCGAGGCGGCGGGCATCGCCGAGTTCGGCCGCCAGCTTCCCGTCGTCATCGACGAGAGCGACGACGACCCCCAGTCGTTCCGCTCGGCACTCGCGCTCGGCTATGCCGGCGTCTCGACCAAGAACTGCAAGGGCGTCATCAAGTCCTTCCTCAACCGCACCCTCGTCGAGGCGCTCGGCGCCGAGGGACGGCGCGTCTTGATGAGCGCCGAGGACCTCTGCAACCTGCCGGTGGTGGCGCTCCAGCAGGACCTCGCCACCGTGCGGCTCCTCGGCATCGAGCACGTGGAGCGCAACGGCCACCACTATGTGCGCGGCCTCGAGCATTGCTCCGAGACGGAGCGCGAGCAGGCCCTCGAGCGCCACCGCGATCTCTATGAGCAGGTCGAAGGCGGTACGGCGCTCGCCGTCCAGGGCGGCATGCTCTCGACGGCCTCGCTCGCCGTACCCGGCTACGGCGTCGGTTTGACGCCCGACCTCGCCGCGATGACGCCGCTCGAGGCGTGGCGGAAGAAAGCGCCTCAGCAGACCGTGCGGTAGCGCTCGATCGAGGTGCGCAAGACCTCCTCGGGCGGGCGCTTCCACCAGTTCTCCTTGGAGAAGATCTCGACTTCGCAGAAGCCGCCGTAGCCCGCCGCCTCGACGAGGCCGCGAATGCGCCGGATATCGATCACGCCGTCGCCCATCATGCCGCGGTCGAAGAGGAGGTCGCGCGTCGGCACCAGCCAGTCCGAGATGTGGAAGGCGAGGATGCGGCCGGCACGCCCGGCGCGCGCGATGCCTTGGGCGAGCTCCGGGTCCCACCACAGGTGATAGACGTCGACGGCGATACCGATGCCCTCGCCGAGGGCGTCGCAGAGCTCGTTCGCCTGTGCCAGGGTATTGATGCAGGCGCGGTCGGCCGCGTACATGGGGTGCAGCGGCTCGAGGGCGAGCGGCACCCCGGCTGAGCGCGCGTAGGGCAAGAGCTCGGCGACGCCGTCGCGCACGATGTCGCGCGCATCCGCAATGTCGCGCGAGCCGGGGGCGAGCCCGCCGGCCACGAGGATGAGGCAATGGGCGCCGATCGCCGCGGCCTCGTCGACCGCGCGGCGGTTGTCGTCAAGCGCCTGTGCTAAGCCTTTGCGCTCGAAGCTCGTGAACATGCCGCCGCGGCAGAGGCCGCTGACGGCGAGGCCGTGCTTGCGCAGGAGCCGCGCCGCCTCCGCAACGCCCGTCTCCGCCAGGCGGTCGCGCCAGACGGCGAGTGCGGGGATGCCGGCGCGCGCGATGCCCTCGATCGCCTGGCGCAGGTCCCAGCTCTTGACGGTCGCGGTATTGATCGCGAGGAAGCGGTTGTCCTTGGAGAGATCGCGCATCACGCCTCGACGCCGTGGCAGGCCAGCACGGCCGCCATGCGGCGAGCGGCGAGCTCGGGATCGGCAAGGAGCCCCGCCTTGTCGGCGAGGCGGAAGAGCTCGGCGAGATGGAGGAGCGAGCGCGCGCTCTCCTGGCCGCCCACCATGACGAAGTGGCGCTGGTGGCCGTTGAGATAGGCCATGAAGACGACGCCCGTCTTGTAGAAGCGCGTCGGCACCTTGAAGATGTGGCGCGAGAGCGCCACGGTCGGCGCCAGGATGTCGTGGAACTCGTTGCCGCCGCCGCGCGCAAGCGCTGCGAGCGCCGCAGACGCCGCGGGCGCGATGGCATCGAAGATGCCGAGGAGCGCGTCGGACGCGTGCTCGCCGTCGCCGGCGATGAGCTCGGGATAGTTGAAGTCGTCGCCCGTATACATGCGCACGCCCGCGGGCAGCCGCTTGCGCATCGCGATCTCGCGCTCCTTGTCGAGGAGCGAGATCTTGATACCATCCACCTTGGCGGCGTTCTCGCCCATCACCGCGAGCGCCGTCTCGCTCGCCTGGCCGAGGTCGCTCGAGCCCCAATAGCCGGCGAGCGCCGGATCGAACATGTCCCCGAGCCAGTGGATGATCGCCTTCTCCCTGAGCTGGGAGAGGATGCGGCCGTAGACCTCGGCATAGTCGTCGGGTCCGCGCGCGGACGCCGCGAGCCCGCGGCTCGCCATCAGGATGACGCGGCCGCCCGCCTTCTCGACGGCGGCGATCTGCTCCTCATAGGCGCCGATCACCGCTTCGAGCGGGTGGCTGCCGGGTGCCAGATGGTCGGTGCCGGCGCCGCAGAAGAGGAGCGCTCCGGGGATTTCGCGCGCCGCCTCGACCGAGCGCTGGATGAGCTCGAGCGAGGTCGGCCAATCGAGCCCCATGCCGCGCTGCGCCGTGTCCATGGCCTCGGCGACGCCGAGGCCGAGGGCGAAGAGATGGCGGCGATAGGCAAGCGTCGCGTCCCAGTCGAGCGCCGCCTCGAGCCACGGATCGCGGTCGGCCAGCGGATCGGCGACCACGTGGGCCGCGGCAAAGGCGATGCGGTTGAAAGGGCCCTCGGCACGGCGCGGCAGCTCCCGCGGCGCTTGCGTGCGATAAGCGGCGAGGCCGCCCCCGGCGGTCGGCAGATTGATGGTCGGCACGGCTCAGCCCTCCAGCTCGGGTACGTCCACGAAGCGGCGCTCGGCCCAGCTCTTGAGCGCGAGCTCGGCGAGCTGCACGCCTCTCGCGCCGGCGAGGAGGTCCCAGCGGAAGGGTGCCCCCTCCATCACGTGCTTGATGTAGAGCTCCCACTGGGCCTTGAAGCCGTTGGGATAGGGCTCGGCGTCCGGCACCTCCTGCCACTCTGCGAAGAAATCGCCGCCGCGCCGCTCGTCCGGGTTCCATACCGGCTTGGGCGTGGCGGCTGCCGGCTGGATGAAGCATCGCGTAAGGCCCGCGAGCGCCGAGCCTTGCGTGCCGTCGACCTGGAAAGTGACGAGATCGTCGCGCCGCACGCGCGTGCACCAGGAGCTGTTGATCTGCGCGATGGCGCCTCCCGCGAGCTCGAAGGTGGCGAAGGCCGCGTCGTCGGCGTCGGCCTTGTAGGGTTTGCCGCGCTCGTCCCAGCGCCTGGCGATGAAATTGGCACCGAGGCAGCTCACTGCGCGCACGCCGCCGAAGAGGCCGTCGAGGATGTAGCGCCAGTGGCACAGCATGTCGAGGATGATGCCGCCGCCCTGGCTCTTGCGGTAGTTCCACGAGGGGCGCTGGGCCGGCAGCCCGTCGCCCGCGAAGACCCAATAGCCGAAATCGCCCTTGAGCGAGAGGATGCGGCCGAAAAAGCCCGCCTCGATGAGGCGGCGCATCTTCACGAGGCCGGGGAGGAAGAGCTTGTCCTGCACCACGCCGTGCTTGATGCCGGCCTTCTTGGCCGTGCGGTAGAGCGCCAGCGCGTTGGCCAGCGAGACGGCCGTCGGCTTCTCGCAATAGACGTGCTTGCCCGCCGCGATCGCGCGCTCGACGTTGGCCTTGCGCAGGTCGGTCGAAAGCGCGTCGAAATAGACCGTGTCCTCGGGATCGGCGAGAGCCTTCTCGAGGCTGGTGGTAGTGCGCTCGACCCCGTGCGCCGCGGCGAGGCTCTCGAGCTTCTCCTTGTTGCGGCCGACGAGGATGGGATCGGGCATGGCGCGGCTGCCGTCCTTGAGGAGGACGCCGCCCTCCCTGCGGATGGCGAGGATCGAGCGCACGAGATGCTGCGTCGTCCCCATCCGGCCGGTGACGCCGTTCATGACGATGCCCAGGCGCCGCTCGCTCATTGGCGTCTCCCCTTGCGTTTCTTCGTTGCTCTCCGCCGTCGCTATCTTAGCCGCCGGATGCCCGCAAGACGACAGCTGAAAGGACTAGGACGGCGCCCTTCAGAAATTCTCCGGCCGGCGCTTCAAGGTGCGCATCGTCTCGGGCCGCGGGTCGATGAACTCGACACCAAACGAGCCCGAGCCTACCATGCCACTATGACCGACGAGACCGCCAACCTGATCCTCGAGCACCTGCGCGTGATACCCGCCAAGGTCGACGAGGTACGCGCGATCGCCGATCGGCACACGGAAGACCTGCTCGAACTCAAGACGCGCACAGGGCACCTCGAGGGCCTTTACGCCAGCATCTCCCGCCGTGTCGACCGCATGGACGGGCGGCTCGACCGGATCGAGAAGCGCCTGGGCCTGATCGAGGTTTGAGGAGGTTGGCCTGGTCATCCTGCACGGCCTGCGCCCGCGCCGAGGCTCAGCCGCTCCGGGCTGGCGGCTCCTCGTCGAGGAGCCTGTAGCCGCGCGCCTTGAGACAGCGGCGGATGTCGCCTTCGTGGGGGTCCCTGCCGGTTTGCGCGGTCGCGGCGGAGCCGTGGAGCGAGCCAGCGCCGCCGCCGCCCACGATGCCAGCCGTCGTGCCCAGCACGGCGCCGCCGGCGGCACTCCCGGTCGCGGCCCCGATGCCCGCGCCGAGCGCCGCACCGGCGAGCGCGCCGATGACAGCACCCTTGAGCACGTCGAGCTCCCTGGCGTTCTCGCGGCAGAGGAGGAGGTCGTAATCGTAGGCCGCCTTGGCGTGGCCGGCCATGTCCACGACGGGCTGGTATTCCGGATAATCGGCGCAGGAGGCGAGCGCCGCAAGCGCCAGGAGCGCCGTGAGGATGCGAAATGCCGCTGCCATGGGAGCTTTCCTCATGCGCACCTGAGCCGCCCGGACGGCTACCTCGGGCTCGCGGCGGGCCCGGCGGATTGGGCGAACGTGGAGAACTATCTGGGCCTGTTACTCTCGCCCGGCTGACGTAGGCCGCCTGGATATCAGCCGCCGCTCTATTCGTCGTCCGTGTAAAGGTCGCGGAGGAGCGGGATGGCACGCCGCGCCGTCGCCGCATATTCGGGGTCCAATTCCGTACCGACGGCCTTGTAGCCGAGGCGGGCCGCCGCTCCCAAGGTCGATCCCGCTCCGGCAAAGGGATCGCACACGATGCCTATCCCGAGCGGCAGCACGGCACGCACGATCTGACGCATGAAGCGCTGCGGCTTCAGCGAGGGGTGGGGTGCAATCTCGCGCTCGACGGCCCTTGTCGGCGCCGATGCGATGACGTCGCGGAACGGCTCGCCCTGCTGCGTCCGGCGCAGGCCGCCGGCGCCCCAGCGGCGGAGATTTGCCGCGACCGTCTTTTCGCCGAGCGGCTTCCTGAACAAGCCCCACGGCTCCCAGCAGGCGCGCGGCATGACCGAAACGTCGGGATATTCCCGCTCGGCGCCCTTTGGCCGGTCGCCGCCGCGGAGGGTCTGGACCAGCCGGATGATTTCTCCGCGTTTCTCGAATCCCGCTCTCTCGAAGCAGGCGAACGTGCGCGTCGAGAGGAGGGCCGTCGAGGCGATCATCAAATGGCCGCCGGGGACCAGCGCCCGCAGGGCGAGCGCCGCGGCGCGCGCAAAGAAGCGATCCAGCCGCCCCCGATCCTCCTCCGTCAAGACCGTGAAGCGCGGCAGGGGAGAGCGCTCGACCCCGTCGAACGATGGCGGGATACGCCATACCCCGCCGCGGCCCGCGCGCAATTTCGCGTGGTCCTTGTGCTCGTACTCGATGAGGCCATAGGGTGGGTCGGTCACGATCCCATGCAGGCTGTCTTGGGGTGCCTGCGCCAGCCAGACGAGCGCGTCCGCGGCGACAACGGCGATGCCGCGACAGGGCTCGACCGTGGCGTCCGGGCGGATTTGCCGGAGCGCCTGCCACGTCTCGGCCTCCGCATGGCGGAGCGCATCGCCGATCCGGCCGCGTAGCGGCTGCCGCCCGATGCCGTCCGCCGCGAGGGGCTCGGCCACGGCTCCTCCCGACGTCGCGTCAAGCGGTGACATAGCGATTCTCCTGGCTAGAGCCATCGGGTAAGAGCCGGCTCCAAGCAACATTTTGATATTGCCTCAGCATCTTCTGTCAACCTTCGCGATCGAGCGCTCGCCGCAATGTCTTCGACATGGCATGGCCGAGCCGTCCCTCACCCTCCCATCGCTTCGCGATGGGTCCCTCCCTCTCCCGTAAACGGGAGAGGGTAAGTTAACGCCGCTCGTCCCCTCTCCCGTTTACGGGAGAGGGAGGGGCCCGCGGCCGTTAGGCCGTGGGAGGGTGAGGGATCGCTCAGCCATAACCCGGCGGCGGCGTGAAGGCGCGGTACTCTTGCTCGAGGAGTCTCGCGAAGGCGATGGTGGTGCGGTCGCCATATTGCGGGCCCACGATCTGCACGCCGATCGGCGGGCCCTTGGGGCTGAGGCCGATGGGGGCGACGGTCGCCGGCAGGTAGGCGACGCAGGAATAGCCGGCCCAGAAGAGCTGGTCGGTCGTCGGCACTTCCTTGCCGTTGACGGGAATCGTGCGCTGCCAGCGCTCGCCCGCGTGGTCGTGGGGGAAGGCGGCCGAGGCGGCGGCGGGCGAGAGGAGGAGGTCGTATTCCTCGAAGAAGGCGTGCCACTTCCAGCGCATGCGGTGGCGCTCCTCATTCAAGGCGAGCCAATCGCGATGGGACATCGTATTGGCGCGCGTCATGCGCGCGAAGTAGCTCTCGTCCGCGGGATCGAGGGTCTTGGCGAGCTCGAGCGCGCGGGCGAACTCGGCGGGCGACTGGCGCCCGGCGGTCGCGGCGCGCAGCAGCATGATGTAGACGCGGTTGGCGTGGCTGCTGTCGATGTCGGGCCTTGCCCTGTCGTCGATCCTGACCTTCTTGCGTGCGAGGAAGTCGGCGAGCTTCTGCAGCTCGTCCTGCACCTCGCGGTCCACTTCCGCGTTGGGGTCGTCGAGCATGAGCGCCAGCTTGTAGTGGCGGAGCTCGCGCTGCCTGGGTGCTGGCAGGCGGAGCCTATAGCCGGCGCCGTCGATCTCGTCGGGGCCGGCCATGGCGGCGAGGGCGAGTGCCAAGTCGTCGGCGCTGCGCGCGAGCGGGCCGATCACCGAGATGTCGCTTGCCGAGACGCGGCCGGGCGTCGCCTGGCCGCGCGGCGGACAGATGCCGTAGCTCGGCTTGTGGCCGAAGACGCCGCAATAATGCGCCGGGTTGCGGATCGAGGAGCCGATGTCGCTGCCCGCCTCGAGGCCCGTGAGGCCGGCGGCAAGGGCCGCGGCCGAGCCGCCCGAGGAGCCGCCGGGCACTTTCGCCAAGTCCCAGGGATTGTTCGAGGTGCCGTAGATGTCGTTGTAGCTCTGCCAGTCGGCGAGCCACTTGGGCACATTGGTCTTGCCGAAGAGGACGACGCCGGCCCCGAGCAGGCGATCGACCGCGAGCGCGTTGCGCTTGGGCCGGTTGTCCTTGAGCTCGGGCAAGCCCCAGGTCGTGGGCATGCCGGCCACGTCGAAGGACTCCTTGATCGTCATGGGCACGCCGTGGAGCGGGCCCCAGCTCTCGCCCTTGGCAAGCGCACGGTCCGCCGCCCGCGCGCGCCTGCGCGCGGCCGGCAGGTCCATGGCGATGATGGCGTTGAGCCGCGGATTGTAGCGCTCGACGCGCGCGAGATAGTGCTCGAGGAGCTCGAGGCAGCCGATCTTGCGCCGGCGGATGAGCGAGGCCAGCCGCTTGGCCGAGGCAAACGCGATATCCGCCATGATGTCCCCCTTTGGCCCGTTGCGGCCGAGTCGTAGCGCGTCCCTAGAAGAAAGGGAAACCACAAAGTCACGAAGGCACGAAGGATATCCCGCGCGAAGTGCAGTTGCCCTCTTCGTGCCTTTGTGTCTTTGTGGTTTTCTACTTTCCTTGGAGCTTGCACGATGGCGGTACGGGAGATCGGCAGCTTCGACTACGTGATCGCGGGCGCCGGCTCGGCGGGCTGCGTGCTGGCCAACCGGCTCTCGGCCGACCCGGAGGTCTCCGTCCTGCTCCTCGAGGCGGGCGGGCGCGACAACTACATCTGGATCCACATCCCCATCGGCTATCTCTACACCCAGGGCAATCCGCGCACCGACTGGTGCTTCAAGACCGAGCCCGAGGAGGGTCTCGGCGGCCGCGCGCTCAATTACCCGCGCGGGCGCGTGCTCGGCGGCTGCTCCTCGATCAACGGCATGATCTACATGCGCGGCCAGGCGCGCGACTACGACCAGTGGCGCCAGATGGGCAACCTCGGCTGGGCGTGGGACGACGTGCTGCCCTATTTCAAGCGCTCCGAGGACCAGGTGCGCGGCGCCGACGCGTTCCACGGCTCGGGCGGCGAATGGCGCGTCGAGGAGATGCGCCTCTCCTGGGAGATCCTCGGCGCCTTCCGCGAGGCGGCGGCCGAGGCCGGCATCCCCAAGACGGACGACTTCAACCGCGGCGACAACGAGGGCTGCGGCTATTTCCAGGTGAACCAGAGGAAGGGCGTGCGCTGGAGCACGGCCAAGGCCTTCCTCAAGCCCGTGCGCGGGCGGCCCAACCTCACCGTGCTGACGGGCGCCCAGGCGACCCGCATCCGTTTCGAGGGGCGCAGCACCTCCGGCCTCGAGCTCGCGCTCGACGGCGCTCCGGCGCGCGTGGGCGTCAAGGGCGAGCTCATCCTCGCCGCTGGCGCCATCGGCTCGCCCCAGCTCCTGCAGCTCTCGGGCGTGGGGCCGGCGGCGCTCCTCAAGTCGCACGGCATCCCGCTCGTCCACGAGCTCGGCGGCGTCGGCGAGAACCTGCAGGACCATCTGCAGATACGCATGGCCTACAAGGTGAAAAACACCCGCACGCTGAATGAGCAGGCGAACAGCCTCTGGGGCCGCGCCTGGATGGGCATCGAATATGCCCTCTTCCGCCGCGGCCCGCTCACCATGGCGCCGAGCCAGCTCGGCGGCTTCGTCAAGAGCGACGCGAGCCGCGAGACGCCGAACCTCGAGTACCACATCCAGCCCCTGAGCCTCGACAGCTTCTCGGAGCCGCCGCATCCCTTCCCGGCCTTCACCGCCTCGGTCGCGAACCTGAGGCCCGAGAGCCGCGGCTTCGTGCGCATCAAGTCGGCCGCACCCACGGCGGCACCGGCGATCAAGCCCAACTATCTCTCGGCCTCAGCCGACCGCCTCGTCGCCGCGGCGGCGATGCGGCTCACCCGGCGCATCGTAGCCGGCAAGGCGCTGGCCCGCTTCGAGCCCGAGGAGTTCCGCCCCGGTCCTCAGTACCAGACGGACGAGGAGCTCGCGGCCGCTGCTGGCCGCATCTCCTCCACCATCTTCCACCCGGTCGGCACCTGCCGCATGGGGCAGGACGCGCTCGCCGTGGTCGACGAGCGCCTTGCCGTGCGCGGCATCTCGGGCTTGCGCGTGGCCGACGCCTCGGTGATGCCGACCATCACCTCGGGCAACACCAACTCGCCCGTCATCATGATCGCCGAGAAGGCCGCGGACATGATCCGCGAGGACCGCAAGACCTCCCGCGCGCGCGTGGCGTGAGCCGAGCTCGTATCCAGACTCATCGCCGCACGATGCACCCCCCTCCCTACCCTCCCCCTCAAGGGGGGAGGGGAATTGAGAGCCGGGTCGATAGCCTCCCCCTCCCCCCTTGAGGGGGAGGGTTGGGGTGGGGGGCTATGGTACGCGGCAACGAATCCAGATTCTAAGCGCCCGCCCTGGTGCTGCGGGCGCGTTTCTGCAGCTTGTGCTCGCGGAAGGTGATGTAGAGGCCGCTTGCGATGATGACGGCAGCACCTATCCAGGTCCAAAGGCCGGGGAACTCGGCGAAGAACACGTAGCCGAGGATGGTCGAGCCGACGAGCTCGCCGTAGCCCATGGGCGCGCAGAGCGAGGCCGAGCCCCACTGCACCGCCTTGATGACGAAGTAATGGCCGACGAGGCCGAGGAGCCCGACGCTGGCGAAGACCAGCGCGTCGAACGGCGTCGCCGGCAGGACGATCGGCCAGAACGGCAGGATCGCACTCGCGATGACGAGGCCGCCGAGGCCGGCGAGCGTCACCGAGGCGGCCGCCGAATCGCGGCTGCCGACTTTACGCGAGAGGATCTGGTAGACCGCATAGCAGGCGGCATCGATGAGCACGAGCACCGCTCCCCACTGCATCACGTCGGTGCCCGGACGGATGATGAGCAAGGCGCCGGCAAAGCCCACGATGACCGCGGTCCAGCGCCTCGGCCCGACCTTCTCGCCCAGCATGGGGACCGAGAGGGCCGTCACGATGATCGGGCCCACGAAGGCGATGGCGCTCGCCGTCGGCAGCGGCACGGTGAGCAGGCCGAGGAAATAGGTGGCCGAGGCGCTGAAGAGGAGGATCGAGCGCCAGGCCTGGGCAAGGGGATGCCTGGTCGCGAAGACCTTGAGACCGTAGCGCGGGGCGAAGACGATGAGGCAGAAGACGACGTGTCCGGCGTAGCGCGCCCAGAAGATCTCGGGCATCGGGTAGCGGTGGCCGAGATACTTGACGCCCGCATTGAGGAAGGGGAAGGCCGTCACCGCGAGCATCATGTAGAGCACCGCGCGCAGCACGGATTCGCCCCCGAGCGTGCGGGGCGGGCTCGCAATGGCAAGGGGCTCGGTCATGGGGTGCGCTGATCGTAGGGGGAGCGCTCGTGGCGAGAGACTGTCATCCGGCCGCGCGGCCCGTCAATCCCTCGCCCTCGGCTTCGCTGTTGCCTTGCGGGCGCATCGGCTCGATAGTAGCGGCCGAAAGGCGGCGAAAGACCGCATTGGGGGGAGGCAGGATGGCGGGCACCGCCGCCGAGATGATCGCCGTCAGACGGCTGAGCAAGCGCTACGAGACCTCACGCGGCGCGCTCTTGGCGTTGGACGACATCGATTTCTCCGTGGCCGAGGGCGAGTTCGTGGCCGTGGTGGGGCCGTCGGGCTGCGGCAAGACGACGCTCCTCAAGATCCTCGCCGGGCTCATGCGGGCGACGGAGGGCGGTGCGGCACTGGCCGGCACGCCGATCGCGGGTCCGCGCCGCGACATCGGCGTCGTCTTCCAGTCGCCGGTGCTCTTCCCCTGGCGCTCGGTGCTCGAGAACGTGCTGCTGCCGGTCGACGTGCAGCGCCTCGGGCGCGAGCGCGGCCGCCAGCGCGCGCTCGAGCTCCTGGCCCTCGTCGGTCTCGAGGGCTTCGAGCAGCGCTATCCCTGGGAGCTCTCGGGCGGCATGCAGCAACGCGTCGCCATCACCCGCAGCCTCGTCCATGATCCCGCCATGCTGCTGATGGACGAGCCCTTCGGCGCGCTCGACGCCATGACGCGCGAGAGCATGAACCTCGAGCTCCAGCGCATCTGGCTCGAGCGGCGCAAGACCGTGCTCTTCATCACCCATTCGATCTCCGAGGCCGTCTTCCTCGCCGACCGGGTGCTGGTGATGACGCCGCGCCCGGGTCGCATCCGCGACGCCATCGCCGTCGCGATGCCGCGGCCGCGCCCGCTCGAGCTCACGGCGACGCCCGACTTCGGGGCACTCGTGCAGCGCATCCGCACCTACTTCAACGCCAAGGGCGGGGTGGACGCATGACGCGCGCGCCGAAGGCGGCCCTCCGCCTCCTTCTCCTCCTCGTCTCGCTCCTCCTCTGGGAGGGGGCGGTGCGTCTCTTCGCGGTGCCCGCCTTCATCCTGCCGCCGCCGAGTCGCGTCGTCATGGCGCTCTACCGCGGCGGGGTGAGCGGGGTCTATCTCGACAATTTCTGGGTGACGCTCGCCGAGACCCTGCTCGGCTTTGCCCTCGGCGCAGTCCTCGCCTTCGTCCTCGGCACCGCGGTGGCGGTAAGCGGTGCGGTCGAATATTTCCTCTATCCCTACATCGTCATGTTCCAGTCGATGCCGAAGGTGGCCTTGGCCCCCCTCATCATCGTGTGGTTCGGCCTCGGCCTCAGCTCCAAGGTGGTGAGCGCTGCCCTCGTCGCCTTCTTCCCGCTCCTCGTCAATACGATCTTGGGCCTGCGCTCGGCGGACGAGGACCGCGTCGATCTCATGCGCTCGCTCGCGGCTACCGAGACGCAGATCTTCTGGATGCTCCGCTTGCCGACGGCGCTGCCCTTCATCATGGCCGGGCTCGAGGTGGCGATGGTGTTCTCGCTCATCGGCGCCATCGTCGCCGAGTTCGTCGGCGCCGAATCGGGGCTCGGCATGCTGATCGAGAGCATGAATTTCTCGATGGACGTGGCCGGCCAGTTCGCCGTGCTCTTCATCCTCGCCGTCATGGGCCTGGCGCTCAACGGCACCATCGTCTGGCTGCGCCGCCGCGTGCTGTTCTGGGATCCCTCGCAGAAATCGAGCGCGCTCGGCGCCGCGCAAAAGGGAGGAAAGCTATGAGAAGACGACTTGCGACGGCAGCCTGTCTCGCCCTCGCTCTCGCCGCCTCGACCGCCGCCGCCGCCGCGGCCGAGACCACGATCAAGGTCGGCTGGTGCGCGCGCACCGTGAGCTCGGCCGCTGCCCCTTACGCGATCGCCACCAAGATGGGCTGGTTCGCCGAGGCCGGCCTCAAGGTGCAGCTCGTGCCGCTCCCGGGCTCGACCGATTGCGTCAAGGAGGTGGCCACGGGGGATATCCCCTATGCGGTGCCATCGGTCGAGCCGCTTATCACCATCCGCAGCGAGGGGGTCAAGGCCAAGATCTTCTATACCGCCTACCAGGGCAACATCTACGGCCTCGCCGTGCCGGCGGCGAGCCCGATCAAGGACGCCAAGGACCTGAAGGGCAAGAAGATCGGCGTGCAGTCGATGGCCTCGGGCGGCGTGCAGGTTGCGCGGGCACTCCTCGCCCTCAACGGCATCGATCCCGACAAGGAGGCGCAGATCGTGGTGGTAGGCGAGGCGGGCCAGGCTGCGGCCCTCGTGCGCTCGAAGCAGGTCGACGCGCTCTCGCTCTACGACGTGCAGTACGCCCTCATCGAGAACGCCGGCCAGCCCTTGCGCCTGCTCGACACGGGCCCGATCGCCAAATATCCCTCGAACGGCTTCTTGGCACTCGAGAGCACCCTCGAGAAGAACCGCGCCCAGGCGATCGGCCTCGCCAAGGGCTACGCGCGCGGCACCATCTTCGCCATCAACAACCCGGAGGCGGCGGTCAGGATCCTGTGGGAGGTGTTCCCCCAGACCAAGCCCACCGGCAAGAGCGAGGAGCAGGCGCTGGCCGACGACGTGAAGGCGATCGAGGCGCGCATCGGGCACTGGCGCCTCGAGGCAGGCGGGGTCACGCGCTGGGGCGAGAGCTCGCTCAAAGATTACGCCGCCTATGAGGCGTTCCTCTTCAAGTGGGGCGTGGTCAAGGCGACGGTGCCGGCGGGCGACCTCGTGACCAACGAGCTTCTGGGCGAGATCGACAGCTTCGATCCGGCGAAGATCGCCGAGGAGGCCAAGGCCTACAAGATGTGAGTGCTGCCGGCACGAGGAGGTGCTCAGGATAGGGAGGAGGCGAAAATGAGGCGGATGACGCAGGCGGCTCTGGCGGCAGCGGCGCTCGCAATGGCGGCGCCGTCGGCCTCGGCCGAGACCACGATCAAGGTCGGGTTTTGCGCGCGCACGGTGAGCTCGGCCGTGGCACCCTTCGCGATCGCGAGCAAGATGGGCTGGTTCGCCGAGCGCGGCCTCGCGGTCCGGGTGGTGCCGCTGCCGGGCTCGACCGATTGCGTCAAGGAGGTGGCGACGGGCGATCTGCCCTATGCGCTGCCCTCGGTCGAGCCGCTCGCGATGATCCGGCCCGAAGGGGTCAAGGCGAAGATCTTCTATACCGCCTACCAGGGCTACAACTACGGCATCGCGGTGCCGAGCGGCAGTGCGGTCAAGAGTGTTACCGACCTCAAGGGCAAGAAGATCGGCGTGACCTCGATGGCGTCCGCCGGCGTCATCGTGGCACGGGCGATGGTCGCGGCCGCGGGCCTCGATCCCGATCACGACGTGCAGATCGTGGTGGCCGGCGAGGCGGCGCAGACCGCGGCGCTCTTGCGCTCGCAGCAGGTCGATGCGCTCAGCCAGTTCGACGTGCAGTACGTGCTCGTGGAGAACGCCGGCGTGGCGCTGCGCTGGCTCGACCGCTCGGCATTGCGGCACTATCCGTCCAACGGCTTCCTGGCGCTCGAGAAGACGCTTGTCGAGCAGCCCGCCCAGGCGATCGCGCTCGCGCGCGGCTATGCCATGGGTACCGTGTTCCTTTTCGCCAATCCCGAGGCGGCGATCCGCATCCTTTACGAGGAGTATCCGCAGAGCAAGCCGACCGGCAAGGACGAGGCGACGGCGATCCGCGACGACATCAAGGCGCTCGCCGCGCGCCAGGAGGACTGGCGCCTCTCCGCCGGCGGGGTCGCGCGCTGGGGCGAGAGCAACGTGAGGAACTACGCCGACTACATCGACTTCCTCCTCAAGTGGGGCGTCATCAAGGAGAAGGTCCCGGTCGACGATCTCGTCACCAACGAGTTCATCGGCGAGATCAACAAGTTCGATGCCGCGAAGGTCGCAGCCGCGGCAAAGGCCTACAAGATGTGAGCGCCGCGCGCGGCCGTCTTGCGGCGGTGGAAGCGGCGCTGCTTGGCGCGGTTGCCGCAAACCTCCATCTCGCACCAGCGCCGGCTCTTGTTCTTGGTGGTGTCGAAGAAGAGCCAGCCGCAGCGCTCGCCGCGGCATTGCTTGATGCGCGAGAGGTCGGACTGCGTCAAGAGGGTGAGGGCGGAGAGCGTCACCGGTCCGAGCACCGCCTCGACGACGCCGTCCGCCGGGTCCCAGCTCCACACGTAGTGCCCGTCATCGTGGACCAGCCTGGCGCGCGCCACGCAGTCGGCATGGATGCGCATGAGATGGGCGACGCTTGCCGCATCGACCTCGCGCCCCGCCGCGAGCGCTGCGCCGACCGCGTGCACGACCTCGCGCAGCTCGTGCGCGCGCTTCAAGAGGCGCGCCGCGAGCTTGGGGTTGGCCGCGAGTGCCGTCTCGAGCCTCTCGCCGTCGGCGGGCGACAGCGCGCGCGCGTGGCGCGCCCAGGCCACCACGTGCTCGGGCCGGCCGAGATGATCGAGGTGCGTGGGCGTGCCGCGGCCGGAGGCGGTGTTGGCGAGGTCGAGGGCCAGCTCGTTGCCGATCAGCGGGAGTGCTGCGGCGCGCAACTCCCGATCGAGGGCGAGTTCGCTCATATAACCAGTAAAACAGCATTTGTTCGTTAAGTCAACGTCCGGGCGGGCGCCTGGTTCAGCACGGCCGGGCGCCGTGCCATACTGCGCCAGGCGCAGCCGCAAAGCGCCCGCTGGAGGGGCGCATGCTCATCGTTGCCACGCGGGTCAAGGCCTCCGCAATCGAGGGCGTCGGCCTCTTCGCCGCGCGGCCGATCGCGCGCGGCACGCCGATCTGGGAATACCGCCCGCCCTTCGATCTCTGCGTCGAGCCGGCCGGCCTCGACGGCCTCCCGGCGCAGATCCGCCGTCTCCTCTCCAGCCACGGCTATCTCTACAACCGGGACGGCAAGTGGTACTTGAACCTCGACGACGCCCGCTTCATGAACCACTCGGCCGAGCCCAACTGCGAACCCACGGAGGAGTTCATGGTGGCCGCCCGCGACATCGCCGCGGACGAGGAGATCACCTGCGACTATTTCACCTATTACACGCCCAATCCGCAGCAGCCCTGGCTCGCGGCGCTGCGCTCCAAGCGGGATGTCAAGCCGCGGGCTTGAATTGTCTTGCGACAGCTGTCATATTTGCGGCGACAGTCGTCATGGAACCGAAATGGCAAACCTAATGGAAGCACCCGAGGCGCGGCCGGCCGGTGCTGCAACTCTCGAGGGTGTGGTCGATATCCTGGGCGGCCCCAAAGTGCTCAAGCGGAAGGTTAGAGGCCCCCTCGATGCGCATGAGCTGCTGCTTCGGGGACTGCCCGGCGCCGCGCTTACCCATCTTGTGGCGAGCCTCACCCTTCTCCACGATCCGGTCTCGCTGGAGAAGGCCGTTGGCATGAGCTTGCGCACGTTCCAGCGCCGCAAAGGCAATCCCGCCAAGCTCCTCAGCCAGGAGCAAAGCGCCCGGACATGGAAGTTTGCGGAGATACTTGCGAAAGCGACAGCGGTGCTCGGCTCGCGCGCCGAGGCAGAACAGTGGCTTGAGCGCCCAGCCATCGGACTCGACCGGCGCCGGCCCATCGATCTTCTGGCGACGACCGCTGGCGTCGAGATCGTCGAGAGCCACCTCGAACGCCTCGAGTACGGCGTCTATACGTGACCCCGCTGCCGCCGCCGCTTGGCGCGGGCGAATTGGTGGCTTGGCGCCTCGATCAAGAGGCTTTTGCCGCGAGCTGGGACTCTGGCGAAGGTGCCTTCCGCGTCGGCGGCCGCTGGAATAGCCGCGGCGTGCGGACGGTCTACACGTCGCTCGATCCGGCCACGGCGATTCTGGAGGTCGCGGTCCACAAGGGATTTACGGCGCTCGACACGGTCGCCCACGTGCTTACGTCGGCAACGGTCCTTGACCCAGGCAAAGTCCACGTCATTCAACCCGGGGATGTGCCGAATCCCAACTGGCTGAGGCCGGGCATTCCCGGGGCCGGCCAGCAGGCCTTCGGTGACGCCCTCCTTGCGAAACACCCTTTCGTGCTCATCCCGAGCGCGGTGTCCAGCCATAGCTGGAACCTGATCTTCGTCGCCTCCGCCACCGCCGGGCTCTATGCACTCCGCTCACAGGAGCGCTTTGCGCTCGACACGCGGCTCCACCCGCCTCGGTGAGGCTCGACAGGCGACCCGCCGCGTCTCTCGGGGTCCGCGCGGAAGTTCGCTTTGCGGCGTGAAAAGCAACCGCGGCATCGCGGGCGAGAGCCGATTGGCAACAAACGCCAACCTTCGCGCCGCGCGGCGCTATGGCGCGCGCCGCCGCGCCTGGCCGCTTGGAAGAGGCTCTTGAGAGCTTCGAGGCGCGCGTTGGAATGGGATGAGGCCCGGCGCTGGACGAGACGCCCGATGTGGGATGCGAAGGCGCGCAGGGCGCGCCGGACGGGCTCGAGGAGCGGCCCCGGGTCGAGGGCGAGGCCGGTTTGGTCGATGAAGCGGGTAATGCGCCGGCGGGCGACCTGTGCTCCGGCGGCCTGTCAGCGACGCCTGCTCGAACGAGAGCGTGAGCCGGCTGCCCGGCCGCGCCCACGGCAGCAGCACCCGCTTCACCCCGTGCTCCGGGCACTCGACCCGCGGCACCCGCGCCGCGATGAAGCAGTGGTGCTGCAAGAAGTTCAGATGCTGCCAAGTGAAGCCGGCAAAGTCGTGCAAGCCAAGCCCGAGCGCAAACACATCCCGCGCGTCCATCCCGCCCTCCCATGCCGAAGCCGAGGCAGCATGGAGAGCGCCGAAGCGCTATGCAACTCGCCGCCGGATTCCGCTTGGAACATCGAGGAACCGCTTCTTTCCATGCGGTGCTCGGCCGTGAGATGGCGGATGATGGGCTCGCCCGCAGCGCGGTGCTTCATCTCGCGGCGCAGCGCGCGCGTCGTGCGCCGCACCTGGCCCGTGATCCAGACGCGGAACTTGTTCGGACGGTCGTGGCCGCATCGATTACTCACTCACGCCCAGATCCGACTCTCGATCAACGGCTTGGGCAATCTTCGCGGACGACCCATCAGCAGCCTTTCCTCCTCCTATTCCGATATCTTTACCACGGATGAGGCTGTAGTTTGCTTTTGATACGACCCCAAGTAGTCACGCAGGAATTTGAAGAATATCCCCTTTAAAAGAAGGCGGTCCACGAAGACCAGTATGCAAATTGGAATTACTACAAGGCCCGTGAGCGTGGCCACTGGCGAATTTGAGCCCAAAAATTTACCAATTCTCTCATAGTAATATAAGCCCAACGCAACGAGCAGCGAAAATAAAACAAACAAAGTAACAGCTCTGGAAATAACGATCGTCTTATAAGCATAGTTCGCGTTGCGATTCTTCTCGGTGGGGATTGCCGTCATCTTCTCGGTAGGGATTGCCGTCAATTGTTCAATTAACTGCTTTACGGGACTGAAACTGGAAATGTAGGCATCGTCTCGATTTGCATCTTTTGTTTTGCCAGTTTCTTTATCCGAAACGAGCATCCGATCCGAAATCAATAGCGGAATTGTGCAACTATGGACAAAGTTATCGAGTTGGTGATCATCGCCAACTCCTATAGTGATATCGTATTTCTTAACACGGTTTTCGACGAATGTTCTCTTTTGATTTGGATTAATTGGCGTTTCGCATGATTCTATTTTGTCATTCTTATCAAATTTATATATAGAGCAATAAACGCGCTCCGCCGGGATACCATACTCTTCGGCAAGTGAGTCTATATAATAATTTGGCCCACTGGAAACAAGATACACATGGATTTTACTGGCTTCGGGGTTTTTATCGTCTTTATTTCCTAAGCTTAAAAACTGACGAGCGAAATCCCGCAATTTTACTTTACGATATGTTTCCCGAGCTTGACCCCGAGAAAATCCCCTGTTCGCGAATAGCTTTGATATATTATCACCAAATGTTCCAGATTCCTGAGTTTTCTGGAACTCCGTTTCAACGGGCTCGTACTCTTTTACGCATCCGAGTGCTTCTGCGTATATTCTTTGAATGAATCCTTCTGTGAGCGTGTGATCAACATCGAGAAATATGCCTATGTTCATGCCGATCCTCCTCTGGAATAGCCTAAGCGCGGGCGTATCCATCGGTCATCCCACAACCGCCAGTGTTGCATATTTCTCGCCGCCGACGCAACTGACGATGAATCCTGGTATAGCCAAATTAATTTCGTCTCTTCGACGCTCCAAGTGGATTTGAGGATGTCGGGGAGCAGGGCAGCAAGCAAGTAGATGATGGTGACGAAAGTGGCGCCGGTTCGATAGCCGCTGGCGCGAGCTCTGGCCGCTTGGAAGAGGCTGTTGAGGGCCTCGGGGCGCGCATTGGAAGCGGCACCCGCGCCGCGATGAAGCAATGGTGCTGGAAGAAGTTCAGATGCTTCCAAGTGAACCTGGCAAAGTCGTGCGCCTTACAGCCACGACCGCACCCCGGGCAGGCGAACGGCGCACCCCGCCCCGCGATCACCTCCAGGTGCAGCTCATGCGGCCGCTTCTCAGTGTCCAGACGCTGCCCCGCAAGCTTCCAAGGCGCACTTAAGCCGAGCCCGACCGCAAACACATCCCGCGCGTCCATCCCGCCCTCCCATACCGACGCCAAGGCAGCATGGAGGGCGCCGAACCGCTATGCAACTCACTGCCGGATTCCACTTGGAACATCAAGGAACCCGTAAAGGCTTATTGGAGCATTTATTCAGCTAATCCGTTCAGCAAAATCGGTCAACGACCGACCTTCGAGCGAAGCGATCCCAAGAACATCGCGTACGGCCGAGCCGCGCCGGACTACCCCTCGATATTCTCCGCCACCCGCCGCTGCAACTCCGCAATGTCAATCTGATCGACGGCGCCGCTCCCCATGAGGTCGAGCGCGTGGGCCGCGGCGGCGCCCATGGCGATGCAGGGGCCCATGACGCGCACCGAGGCGAGCGCTGCGGGCTCGCCGTCGATGACGCGGCCGGCGGCGACGAGGTTGTCCGCCTCGCGCGGCAGCATGGCGGCGAGCGGCACGTAATGCATGTGGTCGTCGCCGAAGACCTCCCAATGCACGCCCTCTTTGCGGTCGTGGAGCTCGATCGGCCAGGAGCAGCGCGCGATGCGGTCGGCGAATTTGACGCCCTCGCGCACCTCGGCGGTCGTGAGCTGGTGCCGGCCCTCGATCCAGCGCGTCTGGCGCACGCCGGGGAGGCCGTAGCTCCTCACGCGCGCGCGGGCGAAGGCCGAGGGGAACTCGGCCGCGAGGAACTTCACGAGGCGGTCCGCCTGGGCGCGGCCCTCGAGCACCATGCGCGAGGCGCCCACGGGATCGAGCGGCGTCTCGATGTGCGTCATGTTGACCAGCACCTCGTCGGCCGTCTCGCTCTCGCCGGGGAAGGCGAAGGCGAAGCCGTCGCAGCGTACGAGGCCGTAATCCTTGCCGCGGCTCGCGAGCCGGGCGTGGAGCTCGGGGAAGGAGAGGGCGGCGAGGCCCGCGCGCGCCACGCCCTCGAGCGAGAAGACGAGGGTGCCGTAGATGGGCTCCAAGGGCTCGCGCACGGCGAGGCCCGCGGTCCAGGCAAGTGCTGCGTCGCCCGAGGCGTCGACGAAGCCCTGCGCCTCGACGCGGAGCGCTCCGTAGCGCGTAGCTAACAGGAGCGCCTTGATGCGCCGCCCGTCGCGTTCGACCGCTGAGAGCACGGCACTCAGCACCGGGATGACGCCGGCGGCATGCACCGCCTCCTCGATCCAGCGGCCGAGCGCCGCCACCTTGTACTGCACCACGGTCGTATTGCGCCGGTGCTCAAGGTAATGGAGGGCGCCTGCGCTGCCGAGGTCGGCGAGGATGCGGTCGGCGATGCCGTGGGTCACCTGGCGCGGCTCCGGCCCGTTGGCGAAGAAGCCGCAGAAGGTGCCGATCATGGCGCCGACCGACTGGCCGCCGAGCGCGGGGGCGGCGTCGATGAGCACGGTGCGGCGGCCGAGCGCTGCCGCCTCGAGGGCCGCCGAGACGCCGGCGATGCCGGCGCCGAGCACGGCGATCTCCGCCTCGAGGCGCTGCGGCGGTGTCGCCTCGCGCCGATACGTGCGCGTGCCCTCCGTCATCGCCAGCGCAAGAGCCAGGCCTCGAGCCGCGAGAGCGCGAAGCCGATGAGGAGGCCGAGCAGCGAGAGCACCGCCACGCCGGCCAGGAGCTGGTCGACGCGCAGGAGATTGCCCGCCTCGAGGAGGAAGGCGCCGATGCCGCGCCTGGTCGCGATCATCTCGGCCGCGACCACGAGGATGAGGGCGATCGAGGCCGTGATGCGGAAGCCCGCGAGGATGCCGGGGAGTGCTCCCGGCACGATCACCTTGGCGACGATCGCCGCCCACGGCAGATCGAAGCTCTGCGCCATGCGGATCAAGTTGCGCGGCACCGCGTCGACGGCCGAGAAGGCGGTGATCGCGGTCGGGAAGAAGACGCCGAGCGCGATCGTCGCGATCTTCGCCGGCTCGCCGATGCCGAGCCAGAGGATGAGGAGCGGCAAAAGCGCAATCTTGGGGATGGGGAAGAGGGCCGAGACGATCGGCAGGCCCGCCGCGCGCGCCGCACTGAAGATGCCCATGGCGAGGCCGAGGGCGAGGCCTCCTGCGGTGCCGAGGAGCCAGCCGCCGACGATGCGCCAGAGCGAGGCCGAGAGGTTCAGCCAGAGCGTGCCGTCGGCGGCGAGGCGCCAGAGGGCCTCGCCGACCGCGACGGGGCTCGGCAGGAAGAGATCGCTTACCAGGCCGAAGCGGCTCACACCCTCCCAGGCGGCAAGCACGGCCAAGAGGCTCAAGGCGGCCACGCGCGGCCGCGCCGAGATCACGAAGCCGCCGCCGCGGAAGCGCATGGCGGCCGCAGGCTCCGCTCCGGATGAGGCGATGTCAGTCATCGATGCGTTCGCGCTCGGCTTCGAGCGCCTCCCCTCTAATGAGATGCCAGAGATGCTGCTCGAGCTCGGCCATCGCGCGCGCGGCCGCGGGCTCGGCGCGCTCGGCGCGGGGCAGCGCGACTTGCAGGACCTCGCGCACGCGGCCCGGACGGCGCGAGAGCACCGCCACCCGGTCGCCGAGCCGCACGGCCTCGGCCAAGTTGTGGGTGACGTAGACCGCCGTCACGCGGGCCTCCTGCCAGAGTGCTAGGAAATCCTCGATGAGGAGCTCGCGCGTCTGGGCGTCGAGGGCCGAGAGCGGCTCGTCCATGAGGAGTATCTCGGGCTCGACCACGAGCGCCCGTGCAATGCCGACGCGCTGGCGCATGCCGCCCGAGAGCTGGCGCGGATAGGCGTCCGCGAATTCGGCGAGCTTGGTGCGCGCGAGCACGGCCTCGACGCGCTCGGCCCGCTCGCGCCCGCCGAGGCCGTGGTGCTCGAGGGCGAAGGCGACGTTGCCCGCGACCGTGCGCCAAGGGAGGAGGGCAAAATCCTGGAACACGTAGGTCAAGGGGTTGAGCGAGGCCGCGCGCGGCGCGCCCCTCAGCGCCACGCGGCCCTCGCTCGGCTTGAGGATGCCGCCCATGATGCCGAGGAGCGTCGACTTGCCGCAGCCCGAGGGTCCTACGACGGCGAGGATCTCGCCGGCCGAGACGCTCAGGTCGATGCGCTCCAAGGCCCGCACCTTGCCGTAAGCATGGCCGACCCCTTCGACGAGCAGGTCCATGGTTCCCCGGACTTCACTTGGGCATATCGAGATGGCCCTTGATGAAGGAGAGATCGAGGAAAGTCTTGGCGTCGACCGATTTGTCGAGCAGGCCCTGGGCCTGGTACCAGGCGACCTGGTGATAGACGTCGGCGACCAGGAGGCGGCCTTCAGGGTCGATGAAGGCGATGCTCTTGGCCACCTGCTCGGGCGGCTGTCCGATGTATTTGCCGATGAGCGCGAGGGCACTGGCGCGCTCGGGCCCGCCCACCACCTTGCCCGCGGCGTCCTTGGCGAGGAGCTGGTCGTAATAATATCGCGCACCCTTCTGGTAGGCGCGCACGAACTTCTCGAGCGTCGCGCGGTGCTCCGCCACTTCCTTGGGCGAGGTGAAGAGGGCACCCAGCTGCCACGGCGTCTCGTCGCCGACCCAGCCGAGGAGATGCGCCTTGCCGCGCTCGACGAGCGGGACGGCCGTGGTCGCGGGCATGAGCGCGCCGTCCACCTGGTTGCCCTCGAGGGCGGAGGCCATGTTGGGCAGCGACTGCATGGGGACGAGATCGACGGAGGCGAGCGGGAAGCCGAGCTTCTGGGCGAGGAGGCCCAACGAATAGTGGAAGCTCGAGCCCACTTGCGTGATGGCGATCTTCTTGCCGGGGAAGTCCTTGAGGCTCTTGAAGCCGGCGTCATAGGCCTTGTCGGCGGCGACGTAGGCGATGAGGCGATAGCCCGGCTCCTCGCGGCTCTGGGCGCCGATCACGGTGATGCCGCCCTTGCCGGCGAGGCTGAAGAAGCCGGCGGTGAAGGCGGTGACGCCCACGTCGATGTCGCCCGAGACGACCGCCACCGCCACGGGCTGCGCCGCCTGGAAGTAGACGAGCTTGGCCAAGAGCCCCTCGTCCTTGAAGTAGCCCTTGTCGTCGGCGATGAAGATCGGCCCGCTCGAGGCGAGATGCAGCACGCCGATCCTGATCTCCTCGGCTAAGGCGCCCGCGCTCCCGAGAACCAATGCAAGGAGACAACAGCAGGCAAGAAACAAGCGCTTGAGCATTCTCAATCCTCCCGGGCGCCGCGGTCAGGCGCGTCTGATTTGCGCCGACGCTAGCGGAATCGGGCGAGTGGCGCAAATACTTGAGGTCGTCCGGCGGATGAAGACGAGACCGCATGCCTCTCGCGCGCGACGATGCAGGGCAATGGCCCGGGCTTGTGGTTCACCGCCGCGCGTAGTATGTTTCTGCCGTGATCGTCTCCTGGCGCAACGCGGCCAGCCGGAAGGTCTGGGAGGGGGAGAAGCCCAACCAGTTCCGCGGCCTCGATTTCGAGCAGGCCGTCGATCTTCTTCTCGCACTCAATGTCGCTCGCTCCCTCGGCGATCTCAGTCCGCTCAAGAGCGTCGGGCTGCATAAGCTGAAGGGCGATCGTCACGGCCAGTGGGCGATGACGGTCAACGGCCCTTGGCGGATTTGCTTCGAGTTTCGCAAGGGCGACGCTTTCGCCATGGAGATTGCCGACTATCACAGAGGGTAATGGCCATGACCCCCGTAGCACATCCCGGCCGGCTGCTGAAGCGTGAGCTGAAGGCGCTCGGCGTAAGCGCAAATCGGCTGGCGCTCGACCTCGGCGTGCCGTCGGGGCGGATTACCGACATCCTCAATGGGCGGCGCTCGATCACCGCCGACACCGCCGTCCGGCTTGGCCGGCATTTCGACAATGGTGCTGCGTTCTGGCTTGCGCTGCAGAGCCAATACGAGATCGCCGTGATCGAGCGGGAGCGCGGAGCCGAGATCGCCCGCCGGGTCCGCCGCGCCGACGCGGCCTGAATCTCTCACGCGCCCGGCCCGCGCCATTCGACGAGGGAGGAGCTGGGCGCCTGGCGGAGTGCCGTAGGGACGCCGCCCTGGGGCGTGCCGAGATAGAGGAAGCCCACGATCTGGTCGCTTTCCGCGAGACCTAAGGCGCGCTTGACGCGCGCGTCGTAGGCGGAAGCGCCGGTCCTCCACATCGCACCATAGCCGAGGGCGTGCGCCGCCACGATGAGGTTCTCTACGGCGGCACCCACGGCGACGATCTGCTCGACCACGGGAATCTTGTGCCCGGCCTCGAGCTTCGCCGCGGCGACGAGGACGAGGGGCGCGCGGAGCGGCTTCTGGCGCTCCTTCTCGAGAAGGGCGGGCAGCACCTGGGGCTCGCGCGCGCGCAAGGCGTCCGCCAGCACCTCGCCGAGGCGCTCGCGCGCGGCACCTCGCACCGCGAGGAAGCGCCAGGGCCTGAGGCGGCCGTGGTCGGGGGCGGCCACGGCGGCGGCCAGCATGCGCTCGAGGGCGGCCGCGTCGGGTGCCGGCTCGACGAGGGCTGCGGCGCTGACGCGCGTGGTAAGGGCAGTCAGGGCGTCCATGGGATCGCTCGGTCTCGTGGGGGCGGCGCCTCTATGGAGGAGGCGGGGCCAAGGGTGTATATCTATCGAGGATGCGGAAGCCGGGCAAGGAGCGGAACCGGCCTCGAGAGGAGAGAGAGCGATGGCGAAGAGCGATTTCCGCGCGGCCCTGGAGGCTGCCATCACCGCGCGCCATTCGAGCGTGCATCCCTGGAGCGAGGCGTGGGTGAGCGGCAAGCTCTCGAAGCGCCTGCTCGGCGAATGGGTGAAGCAGCACTATCATTACGTGAGCCATTTCTCCGAGTGGCTGGCGACCGTCTACGGCAGCTGCCCCTTCGAGGAGGTGCGCGATTTCCTCCTCGAGAACATGGCCGAGGAGGAGGGGGTGACCGGCCAGGCGGGCTTCCCCGCGGTGCGCCACACCAAGCTGCTGCTCGATTTCGCCGAGGCCTGCGGCAAGCCGCGCGCGGAGATCGCGGACGCGCAAAGAAACGGCGAGCTCCTGCCCGAGACGCTCGGTCTGCAGTCCTGGTGCGCGGTGCAGGCCCATAAGCCCTCTATCGAGGCGCTCTCGGGCCTCCTCGTCGGCCTCGAGTCCCAGGTGCCGAAGATCTACAGCAAGACGACGCCGCCGCTCGTCGAGAAATACGGCTTCACCGAGGAGGAGATCGTCTTCTTCCGCCTCCACATCGTGGCCGACGAGGAGCATGGCGAGCGCGGCTTCGAGATCGTGGAGAAATACGCGACGACGCCCGAGGCGCAAGACGCCTCTGTGCGCGCCGTCAAGGAGGCGACGCTCATGCGCCGGCTCTACCTCGACGGGCTCTACAACAAGTACCTCGCCCAGCCCCAGGCGCGGGCGGCGGCGGAGTAGCGGGGCGCCCCGTTCGACCCCCCGCCCCAACCCTCCCCCTCAAGGGGGGAGGGGCTCATCGAGCGAGCCAATTCGACGCTTCCCTCCCCCCTTGAGGGGGAGGGTAGGGTGGGGGGTACGGTTTCGGACGATTACGAGCAACCGTAGATGACCCCCGACGGCACAGCGCCCTTGCCCGCCGCCTGGTACCTCGACGCCGACGCCTTCATGCGCGAGCGGCAGGGGCTCTTCGCCATGGCCTGGCAGATGATCGCGCGCAAGGATGCGCTCGCGGTTGCCGGCGACTACGTCTGCCACAGCCTTGCCGGCCTCGCCGTCTTCGCCATGAGGAGCGAGGCGGGCGCCGTCGCCGCCTTCGCCAACATCTGCCGCCACCAGGGCCTCCCCGTGCTCGACGCCGGCAACGGTCGCTCGCCGCTCCTACGTTGCCGCTACCACGGCTGGACCTATCGCTTCGACGGCCGCTTCAAGGAGGCGCCGGTCAAGTTCGAGCCGGCCAATCCGGCCGATGCGGTCAATAACCTGAGGCCGCTGCCGCTCGCCGAATGGCGCGGGCTCCTCTTCGTGTCGCCCGATGGCGATCCGGCCGACCTCGAGGCGGAGCTGCGGCCCCTCGAGCCGGCGCTCGACGCGGCACTGCCAGCACCCGCGAGCCTCGCCGCCGAGCTCGTGACCGACATGCAATGCAACTGGAAGCTCTTCGCCGAGCATTGGCTAGCACTTGAGGGCGAGCGCCGCCTGTGGCATTTCCCCACGCTGGCACTCGAGGTCTCTCCCGGCGTGCTCGCGGTGCATCAGGTGATCCCGCGCACCCACGAGCGCACGCGCGTCGTGACACACGTGCTGGCGTCGGACGCGGCACGCGGTGCCCCGGCCGTCGAGGCGGCCAAGGAGGCGCTCGCGGCGAGCAAGGCCGCATGCGAGGTCCCGCAGGCGCTTGCGGCAGCCGCACCGGGGAGCGCCCTTGCCCGCTTCCGCGCCCGCATCGCGGCGGCGCACGCGGCGCAAGATCGGGGTTGACCGGCGGCGGAGGCACCCTCTATATCGCCCCACCCGAACGCGAAAGCCCGAGCAATGAACGAAGTCTCCGCCGCGGACCCGCAGGCACTGCACAGGATGCGGCATTCCTGCTCGCATCTCATGGCGGCGGCCATCCAGGAGCTGTGGCCCGAGGCGCGCTTCGGCGTGGGGCCGGCGATCGACAACGGCTTCTTCTACGACGTGGAGCTGCCCGAGACGCTCAAGCTCGAGGACTTAGGCAAGATCGAGCTCGCCATGCGCCAGCTCAAGAACAGGAAGCTCCCCTTCGAGCGCATCGACGTGCCGATCGACGAGGCGATCGTCCTCATGGAGAGGCTCGGCCAAAGCTACAAGGTCGAGCTCCTGGGCCTCCTCAAGGAGAAGGGCTCGACCGCGGTCGCCAAGGACACCGGCGACGAGGATGCCGTGGGTATCGGCGAGGGCGCGGGCGGCGTTGCCACCGTCTCGCTCTACAAGACGGGCAAATTCATCGACCTCTGCCGCGGGCCGCACGTGCGCCACACCGGCGAGGTAGGCCAATTCAAGCTCATCCGTCTCGCCGGCGCCTACTGGCGCGGAGATGCCAGGAACCCGCAGCTCCAGCGCATCTACGGCCTCTGCTTCCCGACCAAGGAGGAGGTCGAGAAGGCGCTCTGGCAGATCGAGGAGGCGAAGAAGCGCGACCACCGCAAGCTCGGCGCCGAGCTCGGCCTCTTCGCCTTCTCGGCGGACGTGGGTGCTGGCCTGCCGCTCTGGCTCCCCAACGGCATGGTGATGCGCCAGGAGCTCGAGTTCCTCGCCCTCCAGGAGGAGCGCCGCGACGGCTACGTGCGCGTCGCCACGCCGCAGATCACCAAGGAGAGCCTCTATTACCGCTCGCGGCACCTGCCCTACTACAAGGACGACATGTATCCGCCCATCGACATCGAGGGCGAGAACTTCTACCTGCGGCCGATGAACTGCCCGCACCACCACCAGGTCTATCTCGCGGAGAAGCACTCCTACCGCGAGCTCCCCTTGCGCATCGCGGAATACGGCCAAGTCTACCGCTACGAGCCCTCGGGCGGACTCTCCGGCCTCATGCGCGTGCGCGGCTTCTGCCAGAACGACGCGCACATCTATTGCCGCTACGACCAGGCCAGGGACGAGTTCCTCAAGGTCATGCGCCTGCACGCGCGCTACTACGACCTCATGGGGATCAAGGAATACCACATGCGGCTGGCGCTCCCCGATCTCGGCAAGCTCGAGAAATACGTGAACGAGCCGGAGGAGTGGCTCAAGGCCCTCGAGATCATCCGCGCCGCCATGGCGGAGTTGGGCTATCCCTTCGTCGAGGCCGAGGGCGAGGCGGCCTTCTACGGGCCCAAGGTCGACTTCATGATCAAAAGCGCCATCGGCACCGAATATGCCATCTCGACCAACCAGCTCGACTTCCTCGCGACCGAGACCTTCGATCTCACCTACGTGGGCGAGGACGGCCAGCCGCATCCGGTCTACGTCATCCACCGCGCACCGCTCGGCTCGCACGAGCGCTTCGTCGCTTTCCTGATCGAGCATTACGCGGGCGCCTTCCCCGTGTGGCTGGCACCCGTGCAGGTCCGCGTCATCCCCATCACCGACCGCCAGAACGACTACGCGGGGAAGCTCCGCGACGAGATCTTCGCGGTGCCGGTGATGAACGGCACGGGCGGCCTGCGCGTCGATGTGGATCTCGCGAGCGAGCGCATGCAGAAGAAGATCCGCACCGCCCAGACCGCGAAGATCCCCTACATGCTGGTGGTGGGCGAGCGCGAGGCCGAGGCGGGCACGGTGGCGGTGCGGATGCGCAGCGGCAAGGACCTCGGCTCGATGCCGCTCGCGGACTTCATCGCGCGCGTCAAGGGCGAGGCCGAGAGCCGGCAGGACGTTGCGGCCTGAGCGCTCGTTCGTAGTCGGACAGTTCATATTTCATGAAATCGAGCCTCCGATCGGGGATTTTGACTCACGTCCATGCCGCCACGATCAGCATGGACGAAGTTGCTCCATTCCCGGCATGAGGCGAACCGCTTAACCCGACCGCCACGTCAGCCGAGGATCGCGCGGCGGCGCTCGAGACTGGCCGCGGGCCAGAGCTCGCGCGAATCATAATAGGCCTCGAACGCGGGCGTGGCGCTCGGGAGTGTCACCCACGGCAGCTTCGAGCGTGTGTAGATGTGCACGTCCGGCGGCAGTGCCGCGGGATCGTCCAGCGTGCCCACGCGCACGAAGCGCAGCATGGTGCGGCCGCCATATTGGCTCCAGACCGCGCTCTGACAACCGCGGCAACGATAGATTTCCTGCGGGCGGCCGCTTTCGGCGGGCACGGCTACGGCTTTGGGATCGCCCGACAGCAGGGTGATCCTGTCCGTCTCGATGAGCGCGTTGATGACGAAGGCGCTTCCCGTCTGGCGCTGGCATTCGCGGCAGTGGCAGCAATGTACGAACATCGGTGTCGAGGCGAGGCGATAGCGTACTTTTCCGCAGGCGCAGCCGCCTTCGAGGCCGTCTTTCATCTGATCCCTCCAGCCGACATTCCCCGGACGACCGACCAAACCAGCTCTTCAGTGCGGAGCGTAGGCCTATCGCGGCTGCCGAAAAAGCCGGCATTCGGCCTGGCGGAGCCGAGTTCCGGAAAACTGTGGCCCGCGCGAGTGAGCCGACCCTCCGAACAGGAATCAGGACGCACCTCCCCCGTGGGTATCGAGTGAACGGCTCGATGTCGGCGTTCGACATCGAGCCGGCGGCCGTGGTCGCCGGCCGGCTTGCGCGAGAAACTCATCAAGATCGGCGCGAAGGTGGTGAGCCACGGCCGCTACGTCACGTTCCAAATGGTCGAGGTCGCGGTGCCACGGCAACCGTACGCCGATATCTGCGGCTCATTACGCGACTGCGCGCGCCGCCAGCGCTGGCGTGAGACGCTCGCTGGTGACGCTTTCAAGAGCACCCAACGGGAAGAGTGCGTCCGAATGCCGAGGTAAATGGCCAGATCAGTCCCCTCAACCACCGTTCGAACTGCATGAGGTGCCGGCAGCCGTCTGCGCCCCGGGTCTGGATCGCAGGATGGTCCGAAAAGTGGGATTATTCACGCCAGATCGGATGTTATCCCGGGAATTCCGCCTCGTAGGGCGACGCCGCTCTTTGCCGAGCATCGGCTCAAGACAAGGGCGGGGCTCACGGAGAGCCGGTTTGCGACCCTCCTTCCACCCGCTGCAACCGAATGCCGCTCGCGAGGATCGCGTCGGCCAGCTTGGCGGCGGGTCCGCGCATGACCCTGCCCGCGCCGTGCAGGACGAACTCCACGTCACCGAGATCAGGCAGACCGTGATCGCCCGGAATCTCGGCGAGCCCCGGCGGGATCAAACCTTCCGCGACGACGGTGACGCCGAGCCCGGCGAGTGCTGCCGCCCGCAATCCGCTCAAGCTGCCGCTGGTGCACACGATGCGCCAGGGACGGCCGCAGCGCTCGAGCGCGGCGAGCGCGATCTCCCGGCTGATGCTGGGCGGCGGATAGAGGATCAGCGGTGCCGGCGCCGACGGGTCGAGGGATCGCAGGCCGCCCGACACCCAGACCAACCGGTCGCGCCAGACAAGGCGTCCGCGGTCCTCGCCCGGACGACGCTTGCCGCAGACGAGGTCGAGCTCGCCGCGGCCGAGTTTCTCGTTGAGCGCGCCGCTCAGGCCGACGGTGAGCTCGACATCGACCAGCGGATGCGCGCGGACGAACTCCCGCAGCACTTCCGGCAGGCGCGATGCCACGAAATCCTCCGATGCGCCGAAGCGCAGCCGACCGCGCAGCTGGGAGCCGGCGAAATAGCGCTCCGCCCGCTGGTTCGCGGCCAGGATATTCCGGGCGAACTCGATCAGGGCCTCGCCATCGGCCGTCATGGTCACCGAATGGGTGTCGCGGACGAAGAGCCGGCGCCCGGCCTCCGCCTCGAGCTTGCGGATGTGCTGGCTGACCGTCGACTGGCGCAAGCCGAGACGCTCGGCGGCCTGGGTGAAGCTCCGGGTCTCCGCAACCGTCAGGAACGTCTGAAGCAGGACGGGTTCGAGCATGGCCTGTTATCGCGGTACGCGATTACAATAACATTTGTATGCGCAATTCACAATGACCAGTTTGCGCTGATATAAAAGCTCGATCGCTTGAAGACGAGACTCCCATGACCCGGCTCCGCTCTCTCTGGTCGCGCATCGATCGGTTCCTGGCCGCCATCCTGCTCACCGTCGGGCTCGCCTCGCTCCTGCCGGCGTGCGGCGATGCGGCGGCTGCGGTCGGCTGGCTGACGGATGCCGCCATCGCGCTGCTGTTCTTCATGCATGGCGCGCGGCTTTCGCCCGCGGCCGTGCTGCTCGGCGCGCGGCAATGGCGGCTGCACATGATGGTTTTCCTGAGCACCTTCGTGCTCTTTCCGCTGCTCGGAACGGCCGCGCACCGCCTGGTCCCGGGTTTGCTCCCGGCACCGCTCTGGGCCGGGCTGACCCTGCTCACCACCCTGCCCTCGACGGTTCAGGCCTCGATCGCCTTCACATCGGTGGCCGGCGGCAACGTGCCGGCGGCCGTGTGCAGCGCGTCGGCATCGAATTCTGCTGGGCGTGTTCCTCACCCCGGCGATTGCCGGCTTCCTGCTCGCCAGCCACGGCGCCGACCTCTCCGCGCGCTCGGTGCTCGGCATCGTCGTGCAGCTTCTCCTGCCGTTCGTGGCGGGCCAGCTGTCGCGGCCATGGATCGGGGCTGTCGTCGAGCGCAATGCGCGCGCGCTGAAGAGCGTCGATTACGGGTCGATCCTGCTGATCGTGTACTCGGCCTTCAGCCAAGGCGTCGTGAACGGCATCTGGCATCAGGTCGATGCGGCCCAGCTCGTCCGGCTCGCGCTGGTCGATGCTGCGCTGCTCGCGGCCGTGATGATGATCCTGACCCTCGCGAGCCGGTGGCTCGGCTTCTCGCGGGCGGACGAAATCACCATCGTGTTCTGCGGATCGAAGAAGAGCCTCGCCAGCGGCCTGCCGATCGCAACCGTGCTGTTCGCGGGCCATGTTGGCCTCGTCGTCATCCCGGTGATGGTGTTCCATCAGATTCAGCTCATGGTCTGCGCCTCGCTGGCCCGGCGCTACGCGGCGCGCCGGACCGCGCCTGACCCTCTTGCAGGTCTTCCGGCCGAAGCCGGCTGAGCATCGCCGGAACGGGCGCGGCCGCCCGGCGCCGTTCCGGCCGCAAGGGTGATGTTGGAGAATGTCATGACACGGAAAAAGGAATTGGCAAGCGGCAGATTGACGTGCGCGACGTTTGCTGAATACGTCAAAGATCACTCGGTCGATCTCGGGCGCATCCTTGCCACCACCAGAACGCTGCTTGCATCGTGGGCATTGGTGGCAGCACTCGGCGCCGCGACGCTGCTCGCGCCCGCGCTCGTTCACGGCACGCGGTCTGCGGAGGCGCATGTGCTGCACGCCGTCGAGAAGGTGGTCGCCCAAAGCGCGGTGCATGGCCACGGCCTGCACCTCTTTGCGCCGACAAGCGCGAGGACTGCCGGATGAGCGGCGCGCGGAGAAAGCTTCGGACCCGGCTGCTCGTGTTGCGATTTGCGCCCATGAGCAGCAGCCGTTCGCACCCGCCAACTAAATTTTTCGCCGCGAGAGCTTTGCTGCGTGTCGCGCCCAAGAAGGATGGTGGTCGCCGCTTTTGGCACGACTCGGACTCAATCTGACGTCCGAGTTG
>CAVVLJ010000003.1:0-4355 GCA_963749075.1 uncultured Pseudomonadota bacterium
CCGCGACGACGACCTCGGAGGGTGAAGGCTACGTCGAGTATCTGACGCCGGAGGGTGCCGCCGAGCGCAGGCGTGCCAAGACGCCGCTTGTTACCGCGCGCCTCGTCTATGCTTTTTCCCATGCCGCCGCGCTCGGCCTCGGCGACGCGGCGCTTCCGGCGGCCGAGCATGGCTTTCGCTTCCTCACGACGCGATGCTGGGACCAGGCCGAGGGCGGCTTCTTTCATGAGCTCGCGGCCGACGGCGCGATCCTCGATCGCGCCAAGGATCTTTACGATCACGCCTTCGGCCTCCTCGCCTGCGCCTGGCTCCAACGCGCGCGCGGCGATCGGGCGCCGCTCGGCTGGGCGGAGCGCATCGTCGGTTTCATGGATGAGGTTCTGCTCGACCGGCACTTCGGCGGCTATCGCGAGCGGCATCTCGAGGGGAGTGCCGATGCGCTGCCGCGCCGGCAGAACCCGCACATGCATCTCCTCGAGGCCTTCCTGGCACTTTACGAGGCGACGGGAGAGGCACCGTGGCGGGCGCGCGCCGAGGCGATGGTCGAGCTCTTCAAGACGCATTTCTTCGACGAGGCTAGCGGCACGCTCGGCGAATTCTTCGCGGCCGATTGGCGGCCCGCACCGGGCCGCGCCGGCACGCTCTGCGAGCCCGGCCACCATTTCGAGTGGGTCTGGCTCCTCCATCATTACGCGCGGCTCACGGGCGATCGCAGCCAGCTCGGGCCGGCAGCAGCGTCTTTACCGCTTCGCCTGCCTTCGCGGGCAGGAGCGCGAGCCCGATCTCGTGCCCGCGGTCTTCGACGAGGTCGACCGCGAGGGCCGTATCGTGGCCTCAACCAAGCTCCTGTGGCCGCAGACCGAGGCGATCCAGGCGCACCTTGCGCGTTGGGAGTTCGCGGGCGACGCGCGCGCGGCCGCCGCGGCGCAAAGCCACGTCGCCGGGCTCTTCCGGCACTATCTCGTCGACGGCAAGGCGCGTTGGCGCAATCAGCTGGCGCGCGATGGGCGCGAGCTCTCGCGCGAGCTGCCGGTGCGCGTCTTCTACCACCTCTTTCTCTGCTTCGCCGAGCTCTTGCGGCTCTGGCCCACGCTGCCGGCTCACGCTGCCGTCGCTCGCGCATCAGCCCCCGTAGAGGGCGGGAGGTGAGCCGATGCCGATCCAACCCCTCGTCGCCCAGCGGCTCTACCAGCAAGCGGCCGATCAAATCCGCGAGCTGATCCGCGCGGGCGAGTATGCGTCGGGCGACCGCCTGCCGCCCGAGCGCGAGCTCGCCAAGCGCCTGGGCATCAGCCGGCCGACGGTGCGCGAGGCGATGATCGTGCTCGAGATCGCGGGCGTCATTGCCATCCGCGCGGGAGCTGGCATCTACGTCTCGAACGCATCCGTGCGCGAGGCGCAGGCCCAACTTCCGGCACCCGACGCCGGCCCGAGCCCCTTCGATCTGCTCGACGCGCGCCGGCTTCTCGAGTGCGAGCTCGTCGAGCGCGCCGCGCGCGCCGCCACGCGAAGCGAGCTTGCCTCCATCCGGGAGACGATCGAGGAGATGGAGCGCGACATGGCGTCGGGCGGGGACGGCCGCGACGCCGACCGCCGCTTCCACGCGCGCATCGCCGAGGCCGCGCGCAACAGCGTGCTGGCAGGCCTCGTCGACGGCCTGTGGGAAGGCATGTCGACGCCGCTCTTCCATCATCTGAGCGACCACACGGGCCTGCCGAAAAATCAGCAAATGACCGTGCGCGACCATCGGGCGATCTACGACTGCCTGCGCCGCCGCGACGCCCAAGGTGCCCGCGCCGCCATGGCGGCACATCTCTCCCACGTCGAGGCGATCCTGTCGGGCGCCGATGATCTCGCGCGCTCGGGAGGCAAGCGCCGCCGCGCACGCCGCTCCGCTCGTCCTTGCGAGCCCAAGGCGAAGCGATCCGGGTCTACCGCGAGCTCCTAGGGTCTGGACTCATATCTTGATCCAATAGAGCGCGGCGACGAGTTGGGCGGCGGCAAGGAAGTTGCGGGCGAGTTTGTCATAGCGCGTGGCGATGCGCCGCCAATCCTTGATGCGGCAGAAGAAATTTTCGATCTTGTGCCGCTGCCGGTAGATGCGCTTGGGACAGTAAGCCTTCTTGGTGGCGTTGCTGCGGCTGGGGATCACGGGCAAAGCCCCCTCATCCTTGATCTGCTGACGCACGGCTTGGCTGTCATAGGCCTTGTCGGCCGCGACGGCCAGCGGCGCTTTGGCGGTGTCCAGCACCTCTTCGACGACTTGACTGTCATGGACTTGTCCACCTGTCAGCGTGAAGTTCAGCGGGCGCCCCTTGCTGTCGACATTCGCGTGGATTTTCGTGGATCGGCCGCCCCGGCTGATACCGATCGCCTGATTTTTCTCCCCCCTTTTGCGCCGCTGGCCGCGCGATGGGCTTTCACGATCGTGCTGTTGTCGATCAGGTACAAGCTGTCTCGCGATTTCGATGCCAGCTTGTCGAAAATCCGCCTCCAAATGCCGCGTCGAGACCAACGGTTGAAGCGATTGTAGGCCGTCGTGTACGGCCCATAGCGCTCGGGCAAATCCCGCCACGGCATCCCTGTCCGCAGCACGTAAAAGATCGCGTTCATGATCTTACGATCGTCCCTACGCGCGCTCTTCCGGCTCTGCGGCATCAGCGGCTCGAGAAGAGCCCACTCCTCATCGCTCAAATCAAATCGCATGATCCACCTCCAACCACGGTGAATCACAATCCGGTCAGTTTTTCAAGCAACTATGTGGGTACAGACCCTAGTGTCGCGATTCTGAAGTTCGTCTTAAGTCGAGCGCACCGTCATTGCGAGCATAGCGAAGCAATCGAGCGGCGGTGGGAGTGGAAACCTTCTGGATTGCTTCGCTTTCGGCTCGCAATGACGCTCGTTTTCCTGGTCCCACGAAATTCCGAACCAGGACACTAGATTGATTCGACGGCGGCACCGCCTCGCAAAGAAGAGGAAAGCCGCGGCCCCGCAATTGACAGCCTCCACTCTCAGCCTTAGCGTCGCCGTGGAGGCCCCATGCCGCTCGACTTGCGCGACAAGCTCTATCGTCGCATCGAGGCGCGCAGCGACGAGCTGGTCGAGCTCGCGCGCGAGCTCATCCGCATCCCGACGGTCAACCCTCCGGGCGACGCCTACACGCCCTGCGCCGAGCTCATCGGCAGGCGCTTGGCGCGCCGCGGCTTCGCCGTGAGCTACGAGCGCGGCCTGGGCGCCCCCGGCGACAACGAGCGCCATCCGCGCACCAACGTCATCGCGCGCAAGGAGGGCCAAGGGCCCGGACCTTGCGTGCATTTCAACAGCCACATCGACGTGGTCGCGGCCGGGCTCGGCTGGACGGTCGATCCCTTCGCGGGCGAAGTGCGCCAAGGCAGGCTCTACGGCCGCGGCGCCTCGGACATGAAGGGCGGGCTCGCGGCCTCGATCACAGCGCTCGAGGCGATCCTCGACGAAGGCATCCGCTTTCCCGGCGCGCTCGAGATCTCGGGCACGGTCGACGAGGAGTCGGGCGGCTATGGCGGGGTCGGCTATCTCGCCGAGCGCGGCTATTTCTCGCCTCCGCGCGTCGACCACGTGATCATCCCCGAGCCGCTCAACGTCGATCGGGTCTGCATCGGCCATCGCGGCGTGTGGTGGGCGAAGATCGAGACCCACGGCCGCATGGCCCACGGCTCCATGCCCTTCCTCGGCAATTGCGCCGTGCGCCACATGGGTGCGGTGCTCGAGCGCATCGAGAAGAGCCTCATCCCGCGCCTCGCCCAAAAGTACACCCGCATGCCGGTGGTGCCCGAGGGGGCCAAGCGCTCGTCGATCAACATCAACTCGGTCCACGGTGGGCTCGGCGAGGATTTCGAGGGCCTGCCGAGCCCGCTCGTGCCCGACAGCTGCCGCATGGTGATCGACCGCCGCTACCTCATCGAGGAGGACCCCGAGGAGGTCCGCCGCGAGATCGTCGACATCCTCGAGACGCTCAAGGGCGAGCGGGCGGGATTTTCCTACAGCTTGAGCGAGGTGCTGCACTTCCTCCCCACGCTCACCGATGCCGACGCCCCCGTGGTGCGGGCGGTCAGCGCCGAGATCGAGCGCGTGCTCGGCCGGCCCGCGACGCAGGTCGTCTCGCCCGGCACCTACGACCAGAAGCACGTCGTGCGCACGGGGCACCTCAAGGACTGCATCGCCTATGGCCCCGGCATCCTCGATCTCGCCCATCAGCCCGACGAGTACGTGCTGATCGAGGACATGGTGAGCTCGGCCAAGGTGATGGCCGGAGCGGCGTTGCGCCTGCTCGGCGCGGTATCTTGAGCGAGGGCGGCACGCCGGCGCGTGCCCGCCTT
>CAVVLJ010000004.1:0-548476 GCA_963749075.1 uncultured Pseudomonadota bacterium
TGGAGCAATACGTTGTCGGCTGGCCCGGCAGAACGGTAAACCATTGTCCGAGCTTTTGATTTGATGGCATCGATAAGACCGTGCGGATTTGATTTGCGCAGATTGTGCGGCTATTCGAATATCTCTGCAAGACAGCGCAGCGGGAGCGTTTAACGATGGCTTACTTCGATTCCAATGGCGTGCAGATTCATTTCGAAGAGCAAGGGAGCGGCGATGCCGTCGTGCTGGTGCATGGCTTCGCGTCGCGTGCGGAGCATAACTGGGCCGGAGATTGGATCCCGACGCTGGCCCGGCACTATCGCGTCGTTGCGCTCGATTGCCGCGGTCACGGGAAGAGCGGCAAGCCGCACGATCCGGCGGCGTACGCCGGCGAGACGATGGGCGACGACGTGATCCGGCTGCTCGATCACCTGGGAATCAAGCGCGCGTTGATCATGGGCTATTCGATGGGCGGGCGAATCGTGACGGGGCTGCTGATGTTGCATCCGGAGCGTTTGCGCGCGGCGGTGCTCGGCGGAATTGGCGCGGCAACGGGGGCGACGGTGGCCTTCAACCGCAAACCGATCGTCGATGCGCTGCTCGCCGAGGATGTTTCGGCGATTACGAATCCGGTGGCCAAACAGTTCCGCCAATTTGCCGAGAGCACCGGCAACGATTTGAAGGCGCTGGCGGCATGCATGGGATCGGATCGCCCGGATTTGACGGCCGAGCAGATTGCGGCGAAGAAAATTCGCGTGCCGGTGATGATTGTGATCGGAACGAAGGATCTGATGGTCGGCGATCCGAAGCTGCTGCGCGATGCGATTCCCGGCAGCAAGTTGGTGATGCTCGAGGGACGCGATCATCTGACGGCGCCTGGTGACCCGCTCTACGTGAAAGCGGTCCTGGAATTTTTCAAATCCGCGCCGGCGTGAGCGAGTTGAAAGACGGAAGGACCGGGATTCTTCGCCGCAGCGGCTCTAGAATGACACAAAGAAGGACCCCGCTCTGAAGGATACGAGGACCGGGATTCTTCGCTCCGCGGACTCCGCTCTGAATGACACAAAAGATGACCCAGCTCAGTCCGTCACGTCATGGCTTTCCCCGATCGTGTCATTGAGCGCTGCGGCGAAGAATTCCCGGAGTCTTTTCTACGGCGCGGCCCGCAGGAGATTGCAGCGCTTAGTCGATTGCGGGGCGTTAGGGTGCCGGTCAGGTGGTAGGGGATGGGGCCCGGCGGGTGTGGGAGCATTGCGAAGAGGCCGGAGAGGTTTGCGGCGGCGTTGGGGGACGGCGCGAGGGTGAACTGGATTGCCAGCGCGCTGTCGCTCGGATCGGGGGCGAGTTCGATGGTGCCTTGAGCAGTTAGCATCAGGTCGCCGCCGGTGGTCGTGAATTGTTCGATCGTCAGGAGGCCTTCATCCAGTTTGAAGGTTGAATGTCCCGTGCCGAGGCGGATTGGTGATGTGGCGAACGGCGATGTGATCGTCAGTCCTGCGGCGTTCAGTTCGCCGTCGCCGGTCTCGGCGATGTCAGCGGGAGACAGCAGGAGATTGCCGGTGCCTGAGAGGGAGCCTGCGGCCGTTGCGCCGGGCAGCGTGATGAGGCGTTGGCTTGCGATATCGATCGAGTCGAGGTCGTAGCTGATTGACGTGCCGCCCCTGCTCGGGCGAATCGTCGCGTTGACGACGCCGTTGTAGAGCGCGGCGTTGACGCGGACGCCGGGATGCAGCGTGAGCATCGAGAGGAACGCGGGCGCGATCGTGACGGCGGGGCTCTCGACTATCAGACCGGCGGACGCGGGCCGGGTCGAGTTGAGGCGGACGCCGGCCAGCCGCGCGCCGAAGGGGAAGCTGGCGCTCTGGCTGGTGCTGGAGACCTCGAGACCCATCGGCGCGAGGACCTTCGACAGCGTCGCGGAGTAGGGGAAGGTCCAGATCAGGTAGGCGGCGAAGAGGCTCAGGCCGACGATCGCGTAGCCGACTCGAATGAGACGCGTGCCACGATATGGCGCGGATGAGTCCCCCGGCGCATCAGGTGTTCTTTGCGAGCGCAACACAGGTGAGGTCGACGTCGTATGAATGCGTGTCCTGGGTGCGGCGCTGGATGCGAAGATTGGCGACTCCTATCGGCATCGCCAGCGAATTGATGCCGTAGAGCGCGTCGACCAACTGCGCGAGGTTCACGTTTTCGAGCTTCAACTGCACGCTGAACTCGGTGAAGCCGTCGCTCAGCTTGCGATCGGAGCCCGGCGTGATCGACGCAATCTTCTCGCGCCCGACGCTCTTGGACATCGACGACTCGACCACCGAGAACAACGAGAAATCCTTGCCCAGCGGAACCGTGTGGCGCTCGGCATTGGCGAGGTCGCTTTTCAGCTGCACATACTGATTGGACAGGCGGCGAACTTCGACCAGATCGTGCTGGCGCTGTGCGATTTCGGTCTGGAGTCCCGAGCTCAAATCCACGATTGGCATGTAGATCAGGTTGTAGATGAGAAAAAGTCCGAAGACACCGCCGCCGATTTGCACCAGGATGCGCTCGCGCGGCTCGAGCTTCTGATAGCGGTTGCGCGCCTGCGCGATGTACGGATCGATGCGCGTGACGGCCTGCTTTAGATAGGGGCGCAGCAGGTCCATCAGGCGTGCGCGAATATTGTCGAACCAGTCTCTAAGCATTGCAGCTATTCGTCGCCGTCATTCCGCGTCCGCGTCGGGGATCCGATCGGCCGACGGGGTCGCGTCCTTGAAGTCTGCGTCCATTCGAAAATCAACTTTGCTCGGATCCGAACCGGCCTTCGCATGCGCGACTTCGATTGCGCCGAAGAAGCCGCTGGCGTCGAGCGCCCGCTTGGCCTGATCGACGGTCGAGAACGAATCGGCCTGACCGGTTACGCGCAAGCCCTGCGAATCGATCTGAACGTCGGCCATCGTCACCGGAAATCGCGGCGGCAGCGCGCGCGAGATGGCGACGAGCGTGTCGAGCGGCGAGTGAGTCAGGTTGCCGCCGATGAGATTGAGCCGCTTGTTCATCTTCACGATTCCGGTCTGCAACTCGACCTTGGCGTTGGCCGGATCGGTTTCGCCCAGCGCCGGACCGGCGACCGCGGCAATCTCCGCGTTGAGCTTATGCAGCCGGTGAAGATTGGCAGAGACGCCGAGCACGAAATGAAAAACGATGACGGCCAACAGCGCGCCCAGCAGCATCCCCGACGTGTAGAACGGCGTGAGATCGCCGCGGATGCGCCCGCGGAACATGAACTCGCCCTGGCGGAAGTTGATCAGATCGAGCGGCTTGCTGGGCAGCTCGCCGAGCAGCATCGCGACGCATGACGAATACTTGCCGGTGTTCGGCACCGAGCCTTCGAAGATTCCCGTGTAGTCGAAGGCGCCGCCGTCGCGCACCGCCATCGCGAGCGACTCCGACAGCAGGCCGCGCACTTTCGGATACGCAGCCGCGGCGCCGGCGACGATTACATCGGTCTGATCGGTTTCTTCGCCGTGTGCCAGCAGGGTCTGACGCACCGAGTTGAGAATCGGCGCAGCTTCCTCCTGCGAAACGACCGAGCCGTCCGAGGTCATCAAGCCGCCGCGCATCGAACGCAGCGCACGCGGCGTGCCTTCGAGATCGACCAGCACCGCCGAGGTGGAGCTCTCGTCGCCCTCGACCACCAGGTGCGCCATCGGCTTGTTGCCGTTGCCATTGGTGCCACGGGTGAACATGGCAGCCAGCGCGAGCGGAGCCAGCGTGACAATCTTCGGATCGAGTCCCGCCTTCTGCAGCAAATCAAGATGATGCTGGAGGTCGGCCTTGCGGACCATCGCCGCCATGACGATAGAGTGCTCGCCCTCGCGCGCGACGCGGGTGAACGCGACGGTGGCGTTGTCGACCGGGAAGGGCAGGTGCTCTTCGAGCGCGAACGGCACCACCTGATGCAGGCGGCGCGAGTCCTTGAATGGGAGATCGAGCAGGCGCTTGGCGACGAGGTCGGGCGGCAGCGCGGAGATGACGATGTCGGGTTGACCGGCCTCGGCGACCAGGCGCGAGAGCGCGCCGCTGAGATCGGCTTCGTCGTCGGCGCGAACCTTGTCGTACACTCCGGTGAGCGTGAAGGAGTTCCACGAGCGCTCCGCGACTGCCGCGCGCACGCGGTCGCCGACTAACTCCAGCGCGAGGATTCGTTGAGCCATTAAGCGCCGTGCATCCTATTCTTCGTGCCACGCCGCCATCGTGCCGATGCCGTTGGCCTCGCGATGGAAGGTTGCCGTGATCATTTTGCGGGCGCCGGCGAAAGTTCCGGTGCCGTTGATCGTAAAGAACGTGCTGCGCACGACGATGGTCCTTCGAAAGGGCCTGCGAGAGAGTCTCGCCGAGGTCGGGAAGGTTCATGATGTCGGTGGTATTGGTGAACGGCCTCATCGTGCGGGCCTCGACCATCTCCTGCACCAGTTTCTCATCTTCCATCAATTGCGGCTCGAGTGCAGCGAGCACCTGCGGCGACGCGGTGTTGGCGTTGACACCCGGCTCCGGCATCACGGTCAGGAACGGGCTGACGCGGTTGAAAATCGCTTCGTTGAATCCTTCGACCATCTGCAAGTCCGCGATCGTTGGCATCGCGCTGTAGCGCGGCTCATATGGCGGTTTCAATCCCATGTAGTAATCGCCGGTCCCGCCGGGACCAGCGCCGGTGTTCGGCGTGATCCAATCGACAATACCCTGAACGAGGTGCGACGTTCACGTCGAGGACGGTGAATAACCGCTGCATCCTTTGAATCGCAAGCGGTTGAGGGACGTCGTTCTGGACCATCGAGTTGATATTGATCTTGCGCGCTTCGTCCACGATCGACAGCGTGACCGTGCCGCCTTCGAGCGGGATCGGCGGAAACGGCGTTGCCCAAGGCGTCGGTCAAGGCTTCGACCGGGGTCTGGCCCTGGGCTTGCGCCTTGGTGCGAGCGTCGGCCGCCAGCAGCCCAGGCCGACATTGATGCCCGAGCGCGCGAGGTATCCGGCGCGCAGTTCGTTGGCCTGATTGGCCGCCGACACGAAGCCGAGCCCGGAGGTCATCGCGAAGTCCATCACGACCAGCGTCATCAGCGCGATTCCCAGCAGTACCGCCAGCAGCGCGACGCCGCGCTCTTTTTTTCGCAGTTGAGCTACCATTGCTGTATCGCCATCGGCACGATCACCTGCGACGCGAAGTCCATGACGCGTCCACCCGGCGCTGCCATTTGAATCTGGATCGCCACCGCGACCGGCAGCTGGCGTCCCATCGGCAGACTCGACGAATCCCAGCTCTCACCCCACTTCTGGCCGTCGTAATAACGAATGTGGAGCGACACCACATTGTCCGCGAGCAAGGTGGACTGTTGCGCGACGGTGGTCGTCAGCAATCCACTCTGCTGCGAGCGCTGCAGCATGTACCAGCTGGGCACTTGCGGATTCGCCACCAAATTGTAGGTGACTATCGTCTCGGGCGTCATGCCGGTGATGGCGCGGCGATGGCCGCCGCTGAAGGTCGACAGCGTGATGGTATCGATCGGCACGCCGCCCCCCATGTGGCCATTGCCGAACAGCGCGACGTTGCTGCGCGCGTACGCGGTCTGTACGGCGTTGCGCACTTCATCGCTCATCTGCCACAGCAGGGCGCGGCCCTCGCGATCGACCATCAAGCGTCCCTCGGCGTGGACCTTGCTGTGCGCGACGGCGCTGAAGGAAGTGGCGAGCATCGCGAGGATCAGCGAGAGAATGCCGATTGCGAGCATCAGCTCGATCAGCGTGAAGCCGCGCGGCGTGCGATGCCCGCAGCTGCGCCGGTCAATCATGGCGTCACCGTCGGAATCGTCGTTTCGGGCGGAATCGGCGAATGGAGGAACTCGACCAGCTCGAAGCTTTGCGAGAGCTTGGGACCGTAACGGACCAAAACCTGGACCTTGCGAACGTCGGGAAACATGCCCGACTCAACGACGTTGCGCGCCCATCGAAAGTCGGGGAACTCGCCGGGGAACGCCGCCTCGAAATCGCCGCTGGTCATGCCGAGGTCCGGGAAGCGTTCGAGCTCCGCTTCAGTCATCACCGCCTGCGCCAGCATCGCGGCGCGCGTCGTCTGCTGCGCGCGTATCACAGACACCATGCTCTGATGATGCAATCCGAGCAGGCCGAGCAGCGCGATCCCGAGGATCGCCATCGCGACCATCACCTCGAGCAGGGTGAACGCGCGCGCGCGGCGGTGAAGAAGATTCACTGCGACATCCCGGTCGGCATCACGTCGCCGTTGACGATGGCGACCTGGCCCGTCAGTGGAGAAAATTCGAGCGTCATGACGTCGCCCGAGGCGTCTTCGAGATGCACCACGGTCGCGTCGACGTAGCCTTCGGGATAGAAATTGGTCGCGACCACGCCGCGATTAACGGTGCCGACGCCTTCGATCGTCACGTCGCGAATCCGAATTGCCGCTGGCAGCGCGACCGGCCGATCTGAATGTGAAGTGTCCGGCGCAAACACCGGCTGCACCGCATACGGATCGAGCTGCGCGGTCGCATAGCCGTTGTTGTCCATGTCGAAGATAAGCCGCAGCACCAGCTTGTGGCCGGTGGCCTCGTCGAACAGATAACTTGCGCGCCCCGCGAGCCGTCGCGCCTGGCTTTTCAACGCGGCCTGTCGAAATCCCTGGATTTCCGGCATCACGAACGTGAACATCAAGCCCATAATCAGGATAACGACCATCAGCTCGATCAGCGTGAAGCCCGCGCCCCACGCCTTGCGCGATTTGCTTGCGACACCTGTCGCCGGCGAACGACGCCAGGAGCTCATCACAATTTCGCTACTGATTGCCGACGATGTCGTCGCCGCTCTCGACCCCGTCGGGGCCGAACGACTTGAGTGTGTAGGTGTTTCCGTCGCTTTGATAGAAATACGGGGTGCCCCACGGATCCTTCGGCAGGTTTTGGATGTAGCCGTCGGACGAATAGTTGGCCGGCGTGCGGCCGGTGGTCGGCGCGGTCACGAGGGCCTGCAAGCCCTGATCGGTGGTCGGGTAAAATCCGTTGTCGAGGTAGTAGCGATCCAGCTGCTGCTGCAATGCGGCTATGTCGGCTTGCGCTTTTGTCGTCTTGGCCTGGTTGGTGACCCCGCGAAATCTCGGCACGATCATCAACGCGAGGAGACCGATGATTGCGATTACCACCATGATTTCAATCAGGGTGAATCCTTCCTGATTGTATCGACGTGACTTCATCGCGATTACCTCCGGACCTTGATTCATTTCATCAGCTGGTTGAGCTGGAAGATTGGCATCAGCACGGCCAGCATCATGAACACGATAGCACCCGCCATCGCCAGCGTCATCATTGGTTCGAGCACGGTGGTCATCTGGCTGAGTGAGTGCGAGACTTCACGCTCGTAGTTGTCGGCGACGCGCTCGAGCATCCGCTCGAGGTCGCCTGAACGTTCGCCGACTTTGATCATTTCGATCAGCAGCGGCGGAAAAAGTCCGCTCTTCGAGAGCGTCTGACCCATGCCGTGGCCCTCGCGGATACTCTCGCGGCTCTCTTCTACGGCATCCTTAAGCAAGCCGTTGGTGACTACGCCTTTGACCGCGTCGAGCGCGGGCAGCAACTGAACGCCGCTGGCGAGCAGCGTGGCCAGCGTCCGCGCGAAGCGGGCGCAGATGATTCGAATCATCGTCGGCCCGATGTAGTAGGCCTTGAGAATCCAGGTGTCGTAGAGGCGGCGTCCGCGCGGTGTCGCCAGCGCGGCGGCGATACCGGCTACCGTGCCGACCAGCAACAGCAACAGCGGGAGCCAATAGCCGGTGACGAGCGCAGAGAGGTCGAGCAGGATTCGCGTCGCCAGCGGCAGCGCAGCCTTCTGTTCCTCGAAAATCGTCGCGACCTGCGGCACGACGTAGGTGACCAGGAATCCCATGACGCCCGCGCCGACGAACATCATGATGATCGGATAGGTCAGCGCACCGCGCACCTTGCTGGTGAATTCGGACTGACGCTCGCTGTACTCGGCCAGCCGGTCGAGCACCGCTTCGAGCGCCGCGGCCTGCTCGCCCGCGCGCACCATCCCGATGTAGAGATCGGAAAAAGTGTCGCGATGGCTGGCGAGTGCGTCGGCCAGCGACGAGCCCTCGCGCACGCGCTCGCGCACCTGCGAGAACATCCGCTTGGTCGCGGCACGCGCCGATTGATCGCTGAGCGCACCCAGCGCCTCGACCAGCGGCACGCCCGCGCCCAGCAGCGCGCTCAACTGGCGGGTCAGCAGTGCCAGCTCAGCCGCCGGCAGCTTGCGCCGAAACAGCGAGGGGAACCACTCGCGCTTTTCGGCCTTGCGCTCGGCGGCGTTGGATTCCTCGTTGAGGTCGGTCGGGAAGATGCCCGACGCGCGCAGCTTGCCGCGGGCGGTGCGTGCGCTGTCGGCGTCGACCACGCCGTTTACGGTGCGGCCGTCAGCGCCAAGACCTCGATAAGCAAATACAGGCATCGGTGAACAGACGAATTAATAGGTCGCGCTATTCGATATCTTCCTGCGTGACCCGCAGCAGCTCCTCGATCGAGGTCTCGCCGCGCAGCACGCGCGCCGCGCCGTCCTGGCGGAGCAAGGTCATTCCAACGCTGGTGCATTTGCGCCGCAGCGTGGCGGCGTCGGCATTCTGCATGACGAGCGAGCGAATTTCGTCGTCCATGATCATCAGTTCCTGTATCGCCATTCGTCCGCGGTAGCCCGTGGTGCGGCAATTGCGGCATCCCTTGGGCCGGCAAATCTTGGCAGTCGAGTCGAGGTGCTTGAGACCGATTCGCGCGAGCTCGGTTTCGCTCGGCCGATACGGCTCGCGGCAATCGGGGCAAAGCTTGCGGACCAGGCGTTGTGCGAGCACGGCGAGAATCGACGACGATACGAGGAACGGCTCGATTCCCATGTCCACCAGTCGCGTCACGGCGCCGAACGAGTCGTTGGTGTGGAGCGTCGAGAAGACCAGATGGCCGGTCAATGCGGCCTGGATTGCTATTTCGGCGGTTTCGCTGTCGCGGATTTCGCCGACCATGATGACGTCCGGGTCCTGGCGCAAAATCGAACGCAGGCCGCTGGCAAAGGTCAGGTCGATTTTCGGATTCACCTGCATCTGGCCGACGCCGCGCAGCTGGTATTCGATCGGATCCTCGATCGTGATGATGTTCTTCTCGGGCGAGTTGATGCGGGTGAGACAGGCGTACAGCGTCGTCGATTTGCCCGATCCGGTCGGCCCGGTCGCCAGGATGATCCCGTGGCTCTGCCGAATCAGCCGGTCGAGACGCTGCAGGTTGTCGCCTGAGAATCCAAGGTGGTCGAGGTTGATCGCTTCGACCGCCTGCGCGCGATCGAGCAAGCGGAGCACGATGCGCTCGCCGAACGCAGTCGGTATCGACGACACGCGCAAGTCGATATCGCGGCCCGCGATCCGCAGCCGGATGCGCCCGTCCTGCGGCAGCCGCTTCTCGGCGATATTCAGGCCCGCCATAACCTTGACGCGCGACGTGATCGCCGGCTGAAACCGTTTGGGCGGCGACAGCACGTCGTACATCATGCCGTCGACGCGGAAGCGGATGACCATTTCTTTTTCGAAAACTTCGACGTGAATGTCGCTCGCGCGGTCCTTGACCGCCTGCGACAGCACGCCATTGACCAGCTTGATTATCGGCGCCGAGTCGTCCGACTCGAGCAAGTCCAGCGGCTCGGCTGCGAGCTCACTGGCGACGACGTCGAGGCGTTCTTCCTGGAGATCGATCATCAGGTCCTCGGCCGAGGTGGCCGACGCCTGGTCGTATGCGCGGTTGATCGCCTCGGCGATCACTTCGGACGGCGCGACCACCGACTGGATCTGCGCACCGTAGAGGATTCGCAAATCGTCGAGCGGTTCGTAGTTGGCCGGGTCCGCAATTGCTATCGTCACCGAGCCGTCAACGCTCGACAGCGGCAGCAGCCGGTTCTTCTTCGCGTAATTGATCGGAATCTTCGAGACGAGTTTCGGGTCGAGCGAGTTCTCGTCGATATGCGCCTGGAACGGCAGCCGGTATTCCTGCGCGAGCGCGCGCGCGAGGCGCTGCGGCTCCAGCGCGCCCATCTCGACCAGCACGTCGGCCAGCTCCTGGCCGGGCTTCTTGCGCTGGCGCGCCTTGTCGAGATCCTGCGCCGAGACCCAGGAGCGGTCGAGCAGAATTGCCTCGAAACTCTTGCGCGCGGTCGCCATCAGGCGGACCTTACCGCCGACGCCAGACCGCGTCGATTCGAGTCATATCGAGTCATCTTCAATGACAATGCTTCCCCACCGAACTTACCACCATTCCCCCCTCTCAAGCTCAATTAGACATGATGGTTCTGGCTAGTTGCAAGTATGCGTTCCCCATGGCACTGACCAGCCGCACAGTCTCCCCGACGCGACTAATAGTGCACGGCGCCCGGCGTCGTCGCGGTCCCGTTCCCAATCGATCCGCCGCCGATGTTCATGCCGATCCCCGTATGGCCCTTGGCCGGCATCGTATGATCGGCTTCCTGCCATGAGACGAGTTTGCCCCCGACAAACTTCAAATCCAAAAAGGTGCCTTTGTCGCCGTCCTTGGCCGACGTGTACATCAGGGCCGCCGCCACGTCGTTGCTGTTGGGCTTGTAGGCGTAGCTCCAGACCTCAGTATCGCCCGGCAGATACGTGCGCAGGTCAGGCTCGCCCCACGCATGATGCACCTCGGGCGAGGTCTGCCCGACCGCCAGCGAATCCGACATCCGCGTCACCTTGATCCGAGTCCCCGCCTGGTAAGCAACGCCGCATCCTGACGCGGCCGCCGTCATCGACGCGATCGCAATCGCCACCAACGCAAATCCGTAAAGTCGGTTAACCTTCATCGGTGAAAAAATCCATCGGCGCGATTCTGTGGGCGCCATCCTTGATTATCAACGATATGCTATAGACCAAGCGATATGAACGAGGGAGACCCCGATGGCGCGTAAGCTGACCCTGGTGAAAGGAGCGTCGCAGCGAGGCTCGCTGGTTTACGGGATGCGCATCTTCGATGCGGGCACCGTCGCCGGCGTCGAGGACGCGCGCGTCAACCAGGCCGACGGCACCAGCGGCCGCGTCACGATGCATCTGATCGAAGGCACGCGGGTGCAAATCAAGCGGCAACTGCTGCAAAGCATCGACGCTTTTTTCGAACTGCTCGACGAACAGTAAAATAAATCTCGATGGAGTGGAAAACATGGATCTGAAATTCGTCAAATACGAGAAGCGCAACCACATCGCCTACATCACGTTCAACCGGCCCGAGCGGATGAACGCCATGCACCCGCCCACCAGCGTCGAGATGGACGGCGTGTGGGACGACTTCGTCGCGGACAAATCGTCGTGGGTCGCGATTGTCACAGGCGCCGGCGACAAGGGCTTTTCGGCCGGCAACGATTTGCGCTGGCAAGCGGAGAATCGCGCACAGCTCGGCGAGGCGCTGCGGGCCAAGGGCGGCTTTGCCGGCATCACCGCCCGCTTCGACATCTACAAGCCGATCATCGCGGCCGTGAACGGCTTCGCCCTCGGCGGTGGATTCGAAATCGCGCTCGCCTGCGACATCATCATCGCGGCCGAGCATGCGCGCTTCGGCTTGCCGGAACCGCGCGTCGGCCTGATGGCCGCGGCCGGCGGCGTCCATCGACTCCCACGGCACATCCCGCTCAAAATCGCGATGGGCATGATGCTCACGGGCAAGCACATCACGGCAGCAGAGGCGTTGCGCTACGGAATCGCCAACGAAGTGGTCCCGCTCAAGGACCTGATTCCAACTGCCGAGAAATGGGCGGCTGAGATAATGGAATGCTCGCCGTTGTCGGTGCAGGCCAGCAAGGAAGCGGCACTGAACGGCCTCGGCTTGCCGGTGCAGGACGCGCTGGCGAAGCACTACGATCTGCAGACGAAACTTTTCCGCTCGAAGGATGCAATCGAAGGCCCTCTGCATTCTCCGAAAAGCGGAAACCGAACTGGACCGGAGAGTAGGGCGCGCGAGCCCCAAGGCAGCGCGCAAAAGCGCGCAAGCGAGATGCAGGAACTCTGGCTACTGCGCGACGCGATCGCATCGCTAGTCGTCGGCGCGACGACCGCAGCCTTCCCGCCGGTCGGCACGGGCGCATTCTGGATCATCGTCGCCTTCTACGGGTCGTGTCATTTTATTCGACGACGAAACCCCGCGAGGCGTCCCCGGCATCGAGACTTCTTTTACGCGACGCGGCCGCATCTGAGAGATCCGCAAAACTAGCAGTTGTGCCTGAACACTGGGTGCAGGGGTCACCCCTGCCGCCCACCGCGCAGGTGATTTTTTCTTTCTTGGCTCGACACAGTACGACCGGTCGTGCTTTTTATGGCGCATGACGACAGCCTCGGTTTCTACCCGTGAGCGAATATTGCAGCAGGGTCTCGCCCTGATGAGTCAGTCGGGCCTCGCGGGCGTCACGCTCGGCGTGCTGGCGGATCAGGTCGGGATGTCCAAGAGCGGGCTGTTCGCGCATTTCCGATCGAAAGAAGACGTGCAGATCGAATTGCTCACGCACATGGCCGAGTTCGCGCAAGGCCATGTTGTCGCGCCGTCGATGGCTGCCGCCGAGGGCCTCCCGCGCTTGCGGGCGTTAGTTGGGAACTGGTTCGGATGGGCGCAGCGGGCAGGGCTGCCAGGAGGATGTCCAGTGGCGGCCGGTCTGTTCGAGTTCGACGACGTCGAAGGGCGGGTCAGGAACAAGATCCTGGCAATGGAGAGTGAATGGCGCGGGTTGCTGACCCAGTTGGTTCGGCGCGCGGTCGAGACGGGGCATCTGCGGCGCGACTCAAGGTGCTGCTGGTTCATCGGGTCAACGTCCTTTCGGTCGGGTGGCGGAGCGAGACGACGATCCAACCTGTCGGCGGTCAGCGGTCGGCGAAGACCAGGATCTCGCCCGTGTAGACGGCAACCCAGACGTCCCCGGTGGTGGCGTCGTAGGTCACCCCGATCGGGTTGACTCCTGTCGAGACCGTTTGGAGGATCGACATGTCCGAGGTCCGGATCTTGGTCATGGTGTCGGACTCGTAGTTGACGACGTAGAGGGACAGTCCGTCGGTCGAGATGGACAGGGAGCGGTCGGCGTCTCCGGTGTGGACCGAGGCGACGACCTGGTCGTCGGAGAGGTCGACCTTGACGCAGTTGCCAGGCGGCGTTCAAAGAGACGTACAGGTACCGGCCCGCGGGGTCGATGACCACGCTGCCGCGGGTTGTACCCGACGTAGAAGGATCCGACCTCGGTGAGGGTGTTGAGGTCGACCTTGACCACGTCGTAGCCGCCCATGATGGCGACGTAGGCGGTCGAGGAGTCCGGGGAGATGGCGATGCCCCGTGGGTAGGCGCCCATGGGCAGGCGGGCCACCTCCTTCGCCTCGGCGATGTTCACGATGCTGAGGTCGTACGAGCACCAGTTGGCCACGAGCAGCCACTTGGCGTTCGGGGACACCGCCAGGTACTTGGGGACCAGGCCGACCTCGATGACCTGGTCGATCTCGAGCGTGCTGGTGTTGATCCGGTAGACGTAGCTGTTGGTGTCGCCGGCCGCCTCAGCCGAGGACGGCGTGCAGTTGTCGTTTCCCTCCGGCCCGAACCCGGTGCCGTACATCGAGTAGTTCGACACGTACGCGTACTTGGCGTCCGGGGTGAAGGCGGCCTCGACGGGCGCTCCGTGGGTGATGCCGGGGTGCCCCGGGAACCCAAACTGGGACATGTCGACCGTGTCGGGGATCGTCTTCACCATGCTGCCCGGCGCTGTTGTAGACGGTGACGGTGTGGCGATACATCATGTTCTGGGCGAAGACGAGGCCGGTGTCGGACGCGTCCACGGACTTGGGTGAGATGTCCCCGCCGATCGTGTCGATGAGGGTCAGCTGGCGCTGGTCGGAGGGACGGCCAGGCGGGACCCGCTGAAACGGTGGGGTCGTCGTCGTGGTGGTGGTCGTGGTGGTGCGGTGGGAGACCGTCGGGACCAGGGCGATGCCCCCGGAGCCGGGCCGCGAGGCGAGGGCGCCGGAAGCCCACAATCCCGCGCCGAGCCCGAGCAGCATGACGGCGACCGTGCGAGCGAGCCTGAATGCTCGGCGACGCCTGCCCCGGGCGTGGCGGCCGGCTGGCACGGTTCAAGGATCGCTGGTCAAGGCCAACGAAGCAAGCAGGGGCGCATCCGGGGTTGCCCCGAAGGCCCCAACCGCGGTCCGGGCCCGCCTCGGTCGCCCGGATCCGGGGCGCGACGCCGCGACACGGTCATCGCGCATGCCGCTTCGCTGCCAGTAGGGTTGGTAGGCTCGAACCCGAGGAGACGGTGGTAGCGATTCGATGCCGATGACCGTGGCGTGTCGTCGCGCCGCCGTTCTCAAACTGTGCGCGGCCGGCGTCCTGGCCGGTGCGCTTGGGGCCGCGGTCATGCCCGGCGCCGGTGCCGGCGCGCTCAGCCGTTCGCAGGCCCAAGCCCAGGCGAAGAGGTACCTCCTCGTCTTGAACGACATGCCGTCCGGCTGGAAGTCCCAGGGGGCCGTGAGCACCGGGGGCGGCTCGAACAGTTTCCCGGGGGCCAAACAGCTGGCCGGCTGCATCGGGGTTTCTGCGAAGCTCATCACCGCCAACGCTCCCGAGGCCGACAGCCCGTACTTCCAGGACCCTGCCGGATCGCTCGAGGTCCAAGACAGTGTCTCGGTATTCCCCTCAACCGAGAACGCCCGGGCCGAGTTCAACACGATCGCGAACTCCAAGACGCCCCCCTGCATGACGACTCTGGTGAACGCCCCGAGCTTCAAGGCCAAGATCCTGGGGTCGTCGAGCCAGGGAGCCACGGTCGGGACCATCACCGTGACCCCGGTGCGCCCCGGCGCCTACGGCAAGGGCAGCGTCGGCCTCACCCTCACGCTCCCGGTCTCGAGTCAGGGAACCAAGGTGACGGCGAAGCCGACGGAGATCTTCTTGATCAAGGGCGACCTCGGCCACCAGATCTCCTTCAACTCCTACAACACGACCTTCCCGTTGTCGCTGGCCAAGCGGCTGACCTCGGTCGCCCAGGGTCGGCTCTGAACCCAAGGCGACCCCGGCGCCCCGCACCTGGCCGACACGAGGGGCCGTCATGATGCGAAGGGCCGACACGTCGTCCCACAACTTCGAGCGTCACCCGCCGAGATGTATCGGGCGCCGGGCACCGGCTCGCGAGGCTCTTAAGGGAGTTCCCGAGAGGTCAATGGGATTCGGGACGCTTGCTCCGCAGGCGCATGCGGCCGTACTGGACCGCCCCGATGAGGGCGGCGGCGCTGCAGATCGGTAGCACTGCGACCGCCACGCTCCGATGTGAGCGGAGCAGCGAAGGTGATTCCGACGATGGCGAGGGTCACGATCAGGATCTCGGGAGTGTCGCCCACGAGAAAGTCCCATATCGCCGCGCCGACCCGCACGAGCGCCCGACCGACCGCCCTCACGTGGCGACCCTGTCCCTCAGGCGTCCCCGCGGGAACCGCCGGAGTCCGAACGGTCCCGCGGCGCGTCCAGGCGATCAACAGGACGGTGAGCGCCACGAACCCCGCTACGAACACGAGCAGGGCGATGTCGGATCCCGGCCAATGCACCCCTGCCCCCTCGCCGACCCAGAAGGTCCCGAAGCTTGTCAGCATGATGCCCACGATTGTCTTGAGCAGATTCTCGGGCACTTCGGACAGCTGGCGAACCACGAGTGCCCCGACGCCGGCAACGAGCAACGCCGCGGCGCCGGCGGCAAGCGCCGCCCAGCCAATCCGGTGTTGGCTCGCTCCGAGCCCGATCACGATGAGCACGACCTCCATGCCCTCGATGAAGACGCCTTTGAACGCGACGACAAATCCCTGGGTGTCGCGTACCCGCGGTGGAGCTTCGCCATTCAACGAGCTCACGGTCCGGGCGTAGATCGCATCCTCGTCGTGCTTGGAGATGTACCCGGCCGAGCGGAGGATTGCCTTGCGGAGCCAGGACAGCCCGAGCAAGAGGAGAATGGAACCGGCCACGACTCGTAGAGCGTCGATCGGCGTGTAACGGACCAGGGCAACGCCGCCGCCCCCAACCAGCACGGCCAGGACCCCGAGGGCCGCGGCGGCTCCTTCCATGGCGCTGCGCCAGCCTCTGGTCGCGCCGACGGCGACGATGATCGTGAGCGCTTCCACCATCTCGACGAGGCTCGCCGCGAAGACGGCGATGAGGAGACCAACGAGCGAGGTCGTCTGCGAGGACACCGCGGCGAGGATCATTGGGCACCCCCCAGCCTGGCGAGCCCAGCACGGCCCTTGCAGGAGGTCTGCTTGACCGGGCCCGGCGCAGCCGACGGGCCACCGGAGCGTTCGGTCAAACCTTCGACGACGACGCCATCAGCCACAGCCAGCTGATCCTATTCGCCGCAATCCAAGCCGGGCCAAAGAGGTACGCGGCGCACTGCACCGACGCAGAACTCGTGGGGAACGATGTCGACCTGGCCAAGCTGCGGGCAGGGTCGTGGGTTCGCTCGGGATCCGGTAGACGAGCACGAGCCAGCGGTCGGGTGGTGACGGGCTCTTTGCGGTCCCAGCCACATGCCAACTATGACCCCTCGGACCTCGAGCCGCCGTCTGACGGAGCCGGGCGACCAGAGGCCAACTGCGGGTCGCCCGCCCGTGCCGGGGTGATTGGCGTCCCGGCGTCCACCAGCGACTCGTACTGGTCGATCACGGGGCCGATCGAGTGGGACCGGCGGACCTCCTCCAGGGCCAGCTCCCGCATGCGATCACGGGCGCCCCGATCCGCGATGAGGTTCCCGATGGCCTCGGCCAGCTCCTCGGGGTCGTTGGACGACGGGACCGAGCCCGCCCCGCCGCCGAGCAGGGCGTTGCCCCCGGCACTCGCCGGGGCGACGCAGGGGACACCGCACGCCATCGCCTCCAGGAGGACGTTGGGCATGCCTCGCGGTGCGAGGCCAGGCAGAAGAGGTCCGCCGAGAAGAGGTACGGCAACACGTCGGTCTGAGGTCCCTCGAAGCGCACGAGCCCCGACAGCGAGTGGGCAGAGACGAAGGCTTCGAGCGCCGCCACGTAGGCCCGATCCTCGGCCTCGACCGGCCCACCCACCAGGACCAGGGTCAGGGGCACCCCCCGATCCCGGAGCAGGGCGACGGCGGCGAGCAGCCGGTCGGTCCCCTTGCGCGCCTGGAGGTGGCTCACACTCAGGGCGACGGTCTCGTCTCCAAGACCGAGCGATGCTCGGGCCCTGAGCCGTTCGGCCGCGGCTGGCTCCCGGAAGCGCGAGGCATCCACGCGGAACGGCGATGACGGTTGCGTCCGGGAGTTCGAGGTCGGCGAGCTCGCCGAGCATCTCCTGGGACAGCACGACCTGACGACAGCGACGCAGTGCCGATCGGCGGACGGAGGCCTTGCGTCCGGCTAGAGGCCCGGGACGCGTCGCCATGGGTCACCCAGGTGTGCAGGGTCACCGCCCCGAGTCCGGCGAGCCACGAGCACAGGGAGAAGTCGGCGTCCATGATCACGCTGACCGTTCGCGATGGATCTCCGCCTGCGGACCAGCCACCACCAGAGGCAGGCGAGCATGAGCGCCTTGGCGCCCCGGCCACGACCGGGCGAGCCAAGGCGCCGGACCGAGATGCCGTCGATCACGTCGCGCCCACCGCGCGAGCCGGACGCGGCGGGTCACCACCGTGACGTCCCAACCCCGCCGGGCGAACTCGGCCGCATGGAGGCGGGTCTGGGTGGTGGTTCCGCCCAGCGAGGGCACGTAGTCCGGGACGACGAGCACCATCGTCGGCCGTCCTGTGCCACCCGCCCGGCCAGGCGCCGGGGAGCTCATGGGACCCACCGGTCGGCGGGCCAGCAGAGGGGCAGCGGGTCCCCAGCCACCCCACCAGTCGGGTGTGCCAGGTGGGTCGCCATGGCACTGAAGGCTACGGTTCGCCCGTCCGGGTGGGGTGCACCGCCGTGGAGCTCGAACGATCGCCCGAGGTCCAAGAACGGCGCGTGGCGATCCGGCGGATCGGAGGAGGGACCATGTCGCGCTTGTCGACGCTTTCCCGCAGCGTGGAAGGTCGGAGTGCGATCATCACCGGGGCTGGCAGCGGCATGGGTCGGGCGACGGCCCATCTCTTCGCCGATGAAGGGGCCAAGGTGGCGGTGGTCGACATCGTCCCCGAGCGGGTGACCCAGGTGGTCGAGGAGATCGCGGGCTCCGGCGCCAGGCCGCGGCTGGACCGTCGACGTCGCCGATCGACGGGGCGCTCAAGGGGCTGGTCGAGGACGTCGCGGCCGAGTTCGGCGGGATCGACATCGTGGTGAACAACGCCGGGATCGCGGCGCCGACCCCGATCACCTGCTCGGACGAGGAGTTCGAGGCCGGTTGGGAACGCACGCGTCGCGGTGAACCTGACCGCGCATATCAGGATGGTCCGCGCCGCGCTTCCCCACCTCGAGGTTGGGGCGCGGGCCGGGTGGTCAACATCGCGTCGACCGAGGGCATCGTCGCCACGGCCGGGCTCCCCGCCTACACCGCCACCAAACACGGTGTCATCGGGCTGACGAAGAGCCTGGCGGTCGAGCTGGGCCGGACGAGGGGTGACGGTGAACTGCGTGTGCCCGGGTCCGATCCTGACCGACATGACGGCGGCGATCCCGGAGGACCGGCGGCTCGAGTACGCCCGCCGAAGGTGGCCCTGCGGCGCTACGGGCTGCCGGAGGAGGTCGCGCACGTTACGCTGTCGCTCGCGCTGCCGGCCTCGAGCTATGTCAACGGCGCGGTCGTGGTGGTCGACGGCGGCATGTGGATTCGCCACACGTAGCGGCCGAGGCCGGCCTGGCGAGGCGTCCGGCCGAATCGGTCGTCAGCATTCCGACGGGTCCGACCGAGCACCCCCGTGGTGCGGCGAGGTCCAGGGCCTACCGTCCGCGAGGCTTTCGAGGTGGAGCCATGGCACCGGTGTCCAGGTCGTGGGCCGGCCAAGTGGTCCGTGCCCGGAGCCTGCCCGTGAGGAGGTTCCGGTGAGCGATCGGTTGCCCAACCTCATTGTCGTCATGTCCGATCAGCACCGGGCCGACATGATGGGCTGTGCCGGCGATCCGACCATGCTGACGCCGGCGATGGACCGCCTCGCCCGGGAAGGGATCCGCTTCGCGAGGGCTTCGTGCCAGGGGCCGCTGTGCATGCCGTCGAGGGCGTCGTTCATAACCGAGCGTTACGTCCGCGACCACGGCGTCTACACCAACTGGTCCGAGATCCCGACCGATTCTCCGACGTACGTCTGGTGCTTGAGGGAGGCGGGCTATCACACCGCGCTGCTGGGGAAGGCCCACCTCTATCGGGATGAGGGTCTGGTCGCCGGCCACATCGACGAGCTCGCCGGGCGGCTACGCGGCCTGGGATTCTCCGAGGTGCTCGAGACCAGCGACAAGTTCCTGAGCGACATCCCCAATCGCTATACCGACTACCTCGCGCAACAGGGCCTCCTCGAGACCTACCGTCGCTACATCGCGGACCGCAGCTACCAGGGCGACAACGAGACCGGCCAGAACGCGACGAAGACCGTTCCCATGTGGGACTCGACGCCGCTCTCGATACCGCTGCAGTCCTACATCGACACCTGGCACGGCTTGGAGGCCGTCCGCTGGATCGCTGACTACGACCGCGACCAGCCGTTCTACCTGTTCGTCGGCTTCCCCGGCCCCCATGACCCGTGGGACGCTCCTCAGGCTGCCGTCGATCGGTATCGGGGGGCCGAGATCTCGATGCCAAGTTCCGTCCTCCGGCCAGAGCTCGAAGGCACCGGTCGCTACCGGGCCCTCCTCGAGTCCTTCCTGTGGCTCTCGGACACCGAGACCATGACCGGTGACGCCATAGAGGGGATGCGCCGGGCGTACGCGGCCGACATCACCGTCATCGACGAGGCCATCGGGAACATGCTCGCCGCGCTGGAGGCACGATCGCTGCTGGAGGACACGTGGTTCATCTACACCAGCGACCACGGAGAGATGGCTGGGAGCCATGGCCTTCTGTCCAAGTGCGTCATGTACGAACCCGCCGTCCGCGTCCCGCTGATCGTCCGGCCGCCCGGGGGGTGTCCTCCGAGGGTCGTCGAAAACCTGGTCGAACACCTCGACGTGCCGGCCACCCTGCGGGACATCGCCGGCGCCCCCCCGCTCCCCTCGAGCGAAGGCCGCTCGCTGCTGGACTGCATCGTCGGCGGCGGGTCGCCCGACCGAGCCGTCGTGGTGAGCGAGAACTGGGGGTTCGCTTGCTTCGAGACCGACCGGTTCAAGCTGGTCGTCGACGAAGACGCCGGTGTGCCTTGCCAGTTCTTCGATCTGCGGGACGATCCCTTCGAGGACACTGACCTCCTCGTCGATTCGGCCGTGAAGGGCGACGTCGAGCTCCTCATGGAGGCACACGTCCGGCCCTTCTTCAGCAGCCCGCCCGCCCGGCCGACCCCGAGTCTCTTCACCGGCTGAGGCGGCACTCGGTAGATTCGCTCCATGCCGAAGGCCAAAGCCAACGACGTCACGATCGAGTACGAGACCGAGGGTGACCCGGAGAACCCGGCGCTGCTGCTCATCATGGGCCTCGGGGCTCAACTGGTGGCCTGGGATGACGAGCTGGTCAGCCTCCTGGCCGCCCGCGGGTTCCACGTGATCCGGTACGACAACCGGGATGTCGGGCTCTCGACCTGGTTCGACGAGCTGGGGGTGCCCAACGCGATGGCCGTCCTGGAGGGCCAGGAAGCGGCGCCTTACCTGCTTGCCAACATGGCCGACGACGCTGCCGGTCTGCTCGATGCGCTCGGAATCGAGTCGGCGCATGTGCTGGGTGTCTCGATGGGCGGGATGATCGCCCAGTGCCTGGCGATCGGCCATCCGGAGCGGGTGCGCACGCTGACCTCGGTGATGTCCACCACGGGGAATCCTGCCGTGGGTCAGCCCCACGAGGGTCGCGCTGGCGGCCCTGCTCGCGGAGCCACCGAGCGACCGCGAGGGGGCGATCCAGGGGTCGTTGGCGTCGTGGAAGGTCATGGGATCACCGGGGTATCCGCTGCACGAAGACCGGATCCGCGCGTCGACCGGGGTCGCGTACGACCGGGCCTTCCACCCCGACGGCACCGCTCGCCAGATCGTGGCCATCTTGGCCTCGCCGGACCGGACCCCCGGCCTCAACCGGCTGCGAGTCCGCACGCTCGTGATCCACGGCGACAGCGACACGCTCGTGGACCCGAGCGGTGGCCGGGCCACTGCGGAAGCGGTCAAGGGCTCAGAACTGTGCACGTGGAGCGGCGTCGGCCACGACTTGCCACCCGAGTTGTTTGGCGAACTCGCCGACCGGGTGGCCATCCACTGCCTGACCGGGTAGCCATCTCCTCGCGGTCGGCGCGATGGGCTTTCCGGCCGGGACGCGTCACCGCCATGTCGACGGAGCGCCGTGACGGAATGTCCACGCTCTCTCGTCGCACCCCGTGCGGCCGTAGGGTGTGGCCAGCCGAAGAGGGGAGGGTTCATGGGTGAGGTCGAGACGAGCCTTGGGCGACTGCAAGGCGGCGACGAAGGCAACCTTTGTGTCTTCCGCGGCGTGCCCTACGCGCAGCCGCCGGTGGGGGACCTCCGGCTGTGCGGCCCACGTCCACTGAGCCCGTGGAGCGGGGTCCGACCGGCCACCGACTTCGGACCGTGGGCGCCGCAGAACCCTCCCGCCAGCTCGCTCACCGGAGCGGTCCCGGCCGACCAGGACGAAGACTGCCTGACCCTCAACATCTGGACCCCCGGCACCGACGACGCCCGCCGTCCCGTGCTCGTGTGGATCCACGGTGGCGGCTTCACCGGCGGCTCCGGGGCCTCCGACCTGTACTCGGGGGCGCGGCTCGCCAAACGGGGGGACGTGGTCGTGGTCACGATCAACTACCGGTTGGGGATCCTCGGGTTCCTGGCCCACCCCGGCCTGGCCGACGAGGAGTCCGGCGGCGCCGCAGGGGAACTGGGGGTTGCTCGATCAAGTGGCGGCCCTGCGGTGGGTCCGGGACCACATCGCGTCCTTCGGCGGTGATCCGGCCCAGGTCACGATCTTCGGCGAGTCGGCCGGCGCCATGTCCGTGTGCGACCTGGTGGCGATGCCGGCCGCCCGAGGCCTGTTCCAGCGGGCGATCGCCCAGAGCGGCCCGCCAGCCGCCACCACGATGGCGAGGGCGGAGGAGCAGGCAGCGAAGCTGATGGCTGAGCTGGGGATCACCGACCCCGCGCTGCTCCGGTCGGTGCCGGTCGAGGCGCTGCTCTCAGCCCAGCAGGGCGTCCTCGCGCCGCGGGGAGGCGCCGGGCTCGCGCTTCATCCCGGCGGTGGACGGGATGAGCCTCCCGGTGGACCCCCTCGCCGCGTTCAGCGACGGCTCCACGGCCCCGGTCCCGTTGCTGATCGGGACGAACCGCGACGAGGCGAAGCTCTTCATGGTCGGGGATCCCAAGAACCGCGACCCCGACGAGGACCTCCTCCTGCAACGGATCGACCGGGCCTTTTCGGCCAACGGCGTCGGGCTGTCGGCCGAGAAGGCGATCGACGTCTACCGCTCCGCCAGGGTCGAGCGCGGCGAATCGACCATCCACGCGCGAACTGTGGTCGGCCATCGAGACCGACCGGATGTTCCGGATCGGCTCGGTGCGGGCGGCGTCCGCCCAGGCGCCGCCGGCAGCCGGCCACCTTCGCCTACCTGTTCACCTGGGAGTCCCCGGCGATGCAGGGGGCCCTGGGCGCGTGCCACGCGCTTGAGATCCCCTTCGTCCTCGGCACCCTCGACGCTCCGGGCATGGACCGCTTCGCGGGAACCGGCCAAGCCGCCGCCGCGCTGAGCGAGCAGATGATGGATGCCTGGCTCGCGTTCGCCCGAACCGGTGCCCCGGGGCATCCCGGACTGCCGGACTGGCCCCCGTACAACACCGCCGACCGCTCGACGATGGTCTTCGGCACCGAGACCCGCGTCGAACCGGCCCCCATGGATGCCGAACGAGCCCTGTGGGAAGGGGCATTGGTTTAGCTCCGCGGCCGTGCCGGGGCTTCGGGCGGCGTTCCCGGGCCGTGGAAGCGGGCTGTCAGGGGTTGGGCACCTGCACCACCACGAGAGCCGGGCGGTCGGTGAGATGATGCGGCATGCCCCAGAGTCGAGCTGTGCACCTCATCGCCCGTCCCGACGGCCTGCCGACCGAGGCGGACTTCGCGCTCGTCGAGAGCGAGGTGGGCGACGCCGGGGAGGGTGAGGTCCTCGTCGAGAACCTCTACATGTCGGTTGACCCCGCCATGCGCCCACGGCTGACCGTGGGGCGCTCGTGCTGCCCGCCATAAAACAGCGGCTGAAGCCGCGTCCCGCCGCGCAGGTAGAGCGCACCCACACCCTGCGGCGCATGAATCTTGTGGCCGGAAATCGTAAGCGCGGTACAGCCAATCCGCTTCACATCAATCGGAACCTTCGCCGCAGCCTGCACCGCGTCGGTATGAAAATAGACGTCAGCCTCCGCGGCGATCTGTCCAATTTCTTCGACCGGTTGCAGCACTCCGGTTTCGTTGTTCGCCATCATGATCGAGATCAACTTGGTGTTGGGACGCACTGCCCCCCGCACATCGTCGGGATTCACCAAACTACGGCCGTCCACGGGTAAATACGTTACATCGCAACCTGCTTCCTCCAGATGCTTGCAGGTAAGCAGCACGGCATGGTGCTCAATGGTCGAAGTAATAATGTGATCGCCCGCACTGGTGAGCCCCGTAACCGCCAGATTGTCGCTCTCGGTTCCACCGCTGGTGAAAACAACTTCCGCGGCCCGGCATCCCAGCAACAATGCCACCGAGTCCCGCGCCCGTTCCACCGCAGCACGACGCCGAGTGGCGCGCCCAGCTCACCCCGCAGCAATACGAGATCGCGCGCCGCCACGGCACCGAGCGCGCCTTCACCGGCCTCTACTGGGACTGCAAGACCGCCGGCGTCTATAGCTGCATCTGCTGCGGCGAGCCGCTCTTCGACGCCGCCGCGAAATACAAGTCCGGCACCGGCTGGCCGAGCTTCTCGGTCCCCCTCAAGGAAGAGGCGGTCGCCTGCAAGGTGGACCGCAGCCTCTTCATGTCGCGCACCGAGGTCCTCTGCAGCCGCTGCGACGCGCATCTCGGCCACGTCTTCGACGACGGCCCGGCGCCCACGGGGAAGCGCTACTGCCTCAACTCCGCCGCGCTCAAGCTCGTGGTGAAGAAGTAGCGGCTGTCGCGCTGCGCGAGGGTGCCTCGGACTGAGCGCGGTGGGTCCTTCGAGACGCTCGCTCCCGCTCGCTCCTCAGGATGAGATAAAGTCTTTCTGCCACACACAATTTTTCCTCGTCCTGAGGAGCGCCCCGCGGGGCGTAGGCCCGCTCTCTTGCGTCACGCAAGAGAGGCGCGCTTAGCGCGCCGGGGGCGCGTCTCGAAGGACCACGGTGGCACTGCAAGCCTCCTCGATATCTGTGCATCTACTAGCGCGAAAGCGGCAATGACGAACGAGGCGGCGGCACGCGCCCGAGGAGGCCCGCCGGCATGGCGCGGAGCTCGAGCGTGGCCACCGCCACGGCGAGGGAGGCGAGCCAGATCAAGCGGCTCTGGTAGCGCCCGACCGGCGTCGAGAAGACCCCGCAGATGGCGGCGTTGAGCAAGAGCCCCAGGAGGACGACGGCCAGGAGCTCGGCCGGCTCGCGCGCGCGGCGCCGCCAGCACCAGGCGAGCAGCACCGCGAGTGCCGCGAGCGAGGCATAGGCGACCGGCGTATAGAGGCGATCGAGGGCCTCGGCCAAGGGCTCGATGCGGCCGTCCTCCTGGCCGGCGGCGAGATAGGCGGGCACCAGCTCCGGGGCGTATTTCTCGAGCATGTAGCGCGTGTGCCAGAAGGGGCCGGCGATCTCCTCGGCCGCGGCGAAGCGCACGAACTGCTCTGCCGCCGACGAGGCCGCGGCGGCGAGGTGCATGGCGGGATAGGCCGCGAGCGTCTCGAGCGTGATGTGCCGCGTCTCCTCGCGGTAGCCCTCCCAGCCGCCCAGCGCCGCGAAGGGGCTGTCGTCGTCCCAGAATCCACTCGCGTGCGCTCTTGGGCAGGCTCGCGCGGTAGGCGCAGAGGCGGTACTCGGGCGTGGGGCAACGCTCGTCGAGAAAGCGCGCGACGATGCCGCTCTCGACCAGCCGGCCGAAGAGGAAGGTCTCGCCACCGGGCGTGAAGCCGAGGTAGCGCGAGGCCATGAGGTTGGCGAGCGGCACGGCGAGGAGGGCTAATCCCAGCACGCCCGCCGCAAGCGCCAGGCCGCGGCGATCGGCGAGGCCGGGCCGGCGCAAGGAAGCCGCGGCGGCGGTCGCGAGCGCCAAGCCGATGGCCAGCGCCAGATGGGCCATGTGCACGGCCAATGCGGCGAAGAGCAGTGCCGCCGTGAGCGCCGTCTCCAAGCGGCTCAGCCGCGCGCCGCGAAAGGCGAGGAGATACCAGCCCAGCACCACGACCGGGGCGAAGGCGTCCGGCATCACCTCGGCGCTGACCCAGGCGACGCCGGTCAGCGCCGCAAGCGCCAGCGTCACCAGTGCCGAGAGGAGGGTGCTCCCGAGGCCGTGGCTCTTGAGCGTGAGATGGACGAGGTAGAGCAGCATCGCCGCCTGGGCGGTGATCACGGTGACAGGCTTCCGGGCGCGCCCAAGAGGGCGATGAGAAGCCGTAGAAGGGGCCGCGGCCGGGCTCGATGTTCCTCGAAGGCGCGCGCGCCAGATAGGCGCCGGTATCGTAGAAGGTGAGGGGAAAGCCGTTGACGAGGGCAGGGTAAAGGAGGGCGAGGACCTGCCCGCGGCCGAGGCCGCGATGGCGGCGAGGCGCCGCGCCGGCAGCGCCTTGATGAGTTTGCGATCGGCGGGCCGGGGGCTCACATCTGCGCTTGCAGGTAGTTCTCTAGGCCGAGTGTGGCGATGAGGGCGCAGGGTCCAGCCAGTTCGACGTGCTCCTCCTAGCGCGCGGCCGATTTCCCTCTCCTCCTTCAGGAGGAGAGGGAAGGGGCCCATCGCGGAGCGATGGGAAGGGTGAGGAGGGCGCGCCGCAGCGCGCTGTCATCGCTGGCGTCCGAGCGTGATCGGCCCGGTCGCCTCCTCACCCTGACCCTCTCCTCCTGGAGGAAGAGGAAATGGGCCGCGGTGCCTACACCTCGGGCCGGCCAGTTTTTCAGCTTGATCTGGTTGCCTTCGGGGTCGAGGAGATAGAGGAGGGGCCCCTCCTCCGTCGGCGCCGTAGCGGCTGGCGGCCTCGCCGGCAGCTATGCCGTGGGCCGCGAGGTGGCGGCGGATGGCGGCCTCGTCCCAGGGCTCGACGCGCAGGCAGAAATGCTCGAGGTTGCGCGCCTCCTTCCCGGGTGCCGCGCCGCCCGCCTTGCCGATCGGCCCTGCCACGTTGGCCAAGTCGATCAGGCTCGCGCCGGCGCGCAGCTGGACGAGGCCGATCGCCGGCTGGCGCTTCTCGACCGTGCAGCCGAGCACCTCGCAATAGAAGCGCACGCCCGCCTCCACGTCGCGGTAGCGCAGCACGACATGGTCGAGGCGATGAAGCGCAAAGGGAAGGGTGGTGCTTATCGGCACTCAGGCCCTCGCGAAGCGATGGACCCCGTCAGAGCCGCATTCGCGCTCGAGCTCGCCGCGGCTTACGAGGAAGTGGAGATGGGCGAGCGCCTCGCCGATGGCGAAGGAGAGCTGGTGGAGATCGAGCTGGCGGCGGAAGAGGACCGGGATGATCTCGGCCCCCGTGCGCGGCTCGGCACAGGCTTGAAGCGTGCGGGCGAGGCGCTCCTCGTGGTGCTCAACGAGATCGTCGAGGCGGCGGTGGAGGCCGTAGAAGGGGAGGCCGTGGGAGGGCAGCACCAGCGTCTCCTCCGGGAGCGCACGGAACTGCGCAAACAAATCGAGATAGAGCTTGAGCGGGTTGCCCTCGGGCTGGTCCGGCCAGACGCTCACGTTGGTGGTGATCTTGGGCAGCACCTGGTCGCCCGAGATGAGCACGCCCGTCTCGCGGCAATAGAGGCAGGCGTGCTCCGGCGCATGGCCCTCGCCCACGATGACGCGCCACTTGCCGCCGCCGATCGCGATCTCGTCGCCCGCCCTGATGCGCCGGTAGGTGGGCGGCACCGGCGTCACGTTCTGGGCATAGAGGTTGCCGCGCCGCGAGAGTGCCTCGAGCTCCGCGGCGGGGAGGCCGTTCCGGCGGTAGTGCCGCGCGCGCTTCTCAACGTCGCCGCCGCCCCAGCCCTGGCGCACGAGCTGGGCCGTGAGCCACTCGCCTTGCGTCATCCAGAGCTCGACCGCGAAGCGCTCGCAGAGCCAGCCCGCGAGGCCGATGTGGTCGGGATGGAAGTGGGTCACGATGACGCGGCCGACGGGCCGGCCGCCGAGGCTCGAGGCGAAGACGCGCTCCCAGAGCAGCTTCGTCTCCTCGCCGCGCCCGAAGCCGCTGTCGACGATGGTCCAGCCGTCGCCATCCTCGAGGAGCCAGAGGTTGATGTGGTCGAGGGCGAAGGGGAGCGGCATCCTGAGCCAGCGCACCCCCGGCGCCACCTCGCGCGAGGTGCCCGGCTCGGGCGGTTCGGCTTGCGGGAAGGCAAGCGCGTCGCGGGTCGCTCTCAGCAAGGCAGGCGCGCCGTTCATGCGATCTCCGATTGCGGCCTCGAGCGCAGGACCGGGGCAAAACTATGGCGCAGTGCGGCAAAGGTCAAATGGCCGTGCCGCGCTCAGGACTTCTGCGCGCGCTCGGGATAGCTCACCGCCATGCCGGCGCGCACGTCCTGCTGGATGCCGTATTGCGCGAAGGGGTAGCGGAAGCCGTTCTTGGCGAGTGCCGCCATGCCGGCGAGCGCCTTGGCGAGCCCCTCGGGCGGCAGCGCCATGAGCATCTCGTCGTCGAGCACGCCGCCGTAGCGGCGCTCGGCGAAGCAGGGGATGGAGAGGCTCGGCTCGCGCGTCTTGAGCGCACGTCCCCAGGAATTGGCGCAGGCCGATTCGCCGACCACGCTCCACTCGAAGCGCTTGTAGCCCGACCACTGCAGGCCGTTGATGAAATAGATCATCGCACCCGGCGTGGCGTAGAAAAGGGCGATGTCGGGCGGGTCGAGCCGGCCGCTCGCCAGCGGTGCCACGGCGAGCGCCTCGAAAGTGCCGTCCTCGACGCAGTTCATCGCCGCCTGGTGCGCGCTTGCGTCCTCGAGGGTGCCGTACCACACGCCGGCCATGTGGCGGCCCGAGCGCCAGGCCGCGTCCTTGGCGAGGCCGAGGCCGACCACGGCGCGGCACTGGGCGCCCACCAGGTCCTCGGCCGTGATGCCGACGGTCCAGCCGAGGCGGGCCGCCTGCGCCACGACCTGGTCGAGCGTGTGCACCGACTGCGGCCGGCGGATGCGCGGGATCGCCTCCATCTCCGCGCGCGTCTTGAAGAGCTTCATGCCGAAGGGGATGGCGCGCAGGCGCAAGCGCTGCTCCAACTCGGCGGCAAGCTTCGCCCAATCCTCTGTCATCGTCATCGTCGTCATCGCACCCTCCCCTTCAAGAGTCCCTCTCCCGCAAGCGGGAGAGGGATTTATCGCCATTGGCGCCGTCCGCGCCCATATCAGCGCCCGAGCGCGCGCCAGCCGATGTCGCGGCGGCAGAAGCCTTGCGGCCAGTCGATGAGGTCGACGGCGCGGTAGGCGCGCGCTTGCGCCTCCTTGAGCGTGGGAGCGCGCGCCGTGACGTTGAGCACGCGGCCGCCGGTGGCGAGGAGCCGGCCGCCGTCGCGCGCGGTGCCGGCGTGGAAGATGGTCACCCCCTCCACCTGGCGTGCGGCCTCGAGGTTGCGGATCTCGCTGCCCTTGGCGTAGTCGCCGGGATAGCCCTTGGCCGCCATGACGACGGAGAGCGAGGGCTCGGCGTGCCAGCGCAGATCGAAGAAGCGGAGCTCGCCGTCGCGCGCCGCGACGAGGGCCGGCAGGAGGTCCGACATGAGCCGCACCATGAGCGCCTGGCATTCGGGATCGCCGAAGCGCACGTTGAACTCGACGAGCCTGGGCCCCGCGTCGCCGATCATGAGCCCGGCATAGAGCACGCCCTTGAAGGGGCGGCCCTCGGCGGCCATGGCGGCGACCGCGGGCTTCAAGATGCTCTCCTCGATCTCTGCGGCGGCGGCGGGCGTCACCACGGGGGCGGGAGAATAGGCGCCCATGCCGCCTGTGTTCGGCCCCTTGTCGCCGTCGTGGACCGCCTTGTGGTCCTGCGCCGAGGGAAGCGCCAGCACGTGGCTGCCGTCGACGAGCGCCAGCACGCTCGCCTCCTCGCCCTCGAGGAACTCCTCGATGACGAGCTCCTGGCCGGCGCGGCCGAAGCGCCCGCCCACCAGTGCCGCATCGACCGCGGCGTTGGCCTCGGCCAGGCTCGCCGCCACCGTCACCCCCTTCCCCGCGGCGAGGCCGTTGGCCTTGACCACGATAGGGGTGTCGTGCGCGCGGATGAAGGCCTTGGCCTTGGCGGGATCGCGGAAGCGGCCGTAGGCAGCGCTCGGGATGCCGTATTTCCGCGCCAGGTCCTTCATGAAGCCCTTGGAGCCCTCGAGGAGGGCCGCCTTGGCGCTCGGGCCGAAGGCCTTGATGCCGGCCTCCTCCAGGCGGTCGACGAGGCCCAAGACGAGGGGTGCCTCGGGCCCGACCACGACGAAGTCGATCGCCCGATCCCGCGCGAAGCGCACCAGCTCCGCGATATCCTCGGCGGCGAGCGGCACGCACTCGGCCTCCTCGGCGATGCCGGCATTCCCCGGCGCGCAGTAGATCTTGTCGGCGAGCGGCGAGGCCGCGATCTTCCAGGCGAGCGCATGCTCGCGCCCGCCCGAGCCCACGATGAGAATGCGCATCCCGAAACTGCTCTCCGCTGCCGCCTAGCGCTCACATTCGCCGAAGCGAGCGTCACCCCCTCCCCCCTTGAGGGGGAGGGTCAGGGGAGGGGGGTGTGCCGCGCATCGACGATTCCACATGGTAGCCGCAGGCTCTTCCCGCCGTTAACGCGCCATGGCGGCTCGGCCTCTCGTCTTGTAACATAAGCGTCCAAGCCATGAGCGAAAACCTCCTCGCCGCAGCCGGCCTGCCGAACTTGCCCGAGTTCTCGGTGAGCGAGATCTCGGGGCTCTTGAAGCGCACCCTCGAGGAGCGCTTCGACCACGTGCGCGTGCGCGGCGAGATCTCCGGCTTCAAGCGCCACAGCTCGGGGCACCTTTATTTGGCGCTCAAGGACGCCGATGCGGTGCTCGACGCGGTGTGCTGGCGCGGCACCGCCGGCCGGCTCGGGCTCAAGCCCGAGGACGGCATGGAGGTGATCGCCACCGGCCGTATTACGACCTATCCCGGCCGCTCCAAGTACCAGCTCGTCATCGAGGCGATGGAGCTCGCAGGCGAGGGAGCACTCCTCAAGCTCCTCGAGGAGCGGCGCAAGAAGCTCGCGGCCGAGGGCCTCTTCGATGCCGCGCGCAAGAAGGCGCTGCCCTATCTCCCCAGCGTCATCGGCGTCGTGACCTCGCCCACGGGTGCCGTCATCCGCGACATCCTCCACCGCCTCGCCGACCGCTTCCCCCGCCGCGTCATCCTCTGGCCCGTCGCGGTGCAGGGCGCCGGTGCCGCCGAGCAGGTGGCCGCCGCCATCGCCGGCTTCAACCGCCTGGAGGCGGGCGGGGCGATCCCGCGCCCCGACCTCATCATCGTGGCGCGCGGCGGCGGCAGCCTCGAGGACCTCTGGGCCTTCAACGAGGAGGTCGTGGTGCGCGCCGCGGCGGCGAGCGCCATCCCGCTCATCTCCGCGGTCGGCCACGAGACGGACACCACGCTCATCGACTTCGCCTCGGACCGCCGCGCGCCGACGCCAACGGCCGCGGCCGAGATGGCGGTGCCGGTGCGCGCCGAGCTCGTGGCGCAGGTCATGCAACATGGCGAGCGGCTCTACCGCGGCCTCTCGCGCATGCTCTCGGAGCGGCGCACGCATTTGGAGGGCCTCTCGCGCGGCCTCCCCGATCCTTGGCGCCTCCTCGAAGAGGCGACCCAGCGGCTCGACGACTGGTCCGAGCGCTTGGCGAACGCGGTCAGGCACCGCGTGGAGCGGCTCGCCGACCGCCTCGCCCGCGTGCCCACGCTCGAGAAGGCCCTCGTCCAGCTCATAAGCGCCCGCGAGCATTCGCTCGCGGCGAGCGCCGCGCGCTTGCGCAAGGAGCCCTTCCTAGCATCCGTCGCGCGCCATGCCCGCGACGCGGCCCGCCTCGGCGAGCGTCTGCGGCCGGCCACCCTCCGCCTCGCCGACCGTCTCGCCGAGCGCGCGGAGGGCTTGGGCCGGCGGCTCGAGAACCTCTCCTACAGGCGCGTGCTCGCGCGCGGCTACGCGCTCGTACGCGGGGCCTCGGGCGAGGCCGTGACCCGCGCCGCGGCGGCGGTACCGGGCAGCGCCGTCGCCATCGAGTTCCACGACGGCAGCGTCGCCGCGACGATCGGCGGCGCTCCGGCCGAGCCGCGGCGCATCCGCGGCGCCAAGCCCAAGGCCGACCAGGGCACGCTGCTGTGAAATCGCTTGTCGCGATAAGCCCCTCTCCCGTAAACGGGAGAGGGGCTTCCCCCTAATCCGGCCAGCGCCGGTGCACCCAGAGCCATTGCTCGGGCCGCTCGCGGATCCAGTCCTCGATGAGGGCATTGACGCGCGTCATGAGGGCGAGCACGTTGGCCTGGCGTTCGCCGCTCGGAGCGACCTCGAGCGGGGGATAGACGGTGAGGCGGAAGCGGGCACCCTCGAGGCGCTCGACCTTGGCGGGCACCACCGGGCAGGCGAACTTGAGGGCGAGCTGCGCCAAGGCGGGCGCCGTCATGGCCGCGCGCCCGAAGAAGGGCACGGCGATGCCGTCGTTCATCTTCTGGTCGACGAGCATGCCGAGGTGCCCGCCCTTGCGCATGACGGCGAGCGCCCGCCGCGCCCCCTCCGCCCCCTTGGGCAGAAGCTCGCCCGCGACCGAGCGGCGCAAGAGGCGCACGATGGTGTCGACGATCGGGTTGTTGGGGGCGCGGTAGAAGCGCGCGAGCGGCAGGCCGCGCTGGGTGGCGCCGAGCGAGGCGAGCTCCCAGTTGCCGATATGGGCCGAGAAGAAGATGCCGGTCTTGCCGTCGTCGCGCAGGCGGTCGACGTGCTCGGCGCCGATCACCTCGACGCGCGAGCCGGGCTCATAGAGCCGGAAGCGGCCGAGATGGGGATACTCGCCGATGACGCGGCCGAGGTTGTCCCACATGGCGAGGTGGATGCGCTGGATCTCGGCCTCCGGCTTCTCGGGGAAGGCGCGGCGGAGGTTGGCGAGCGCCTGGCGGGCCACGGGAAGGCGCGGGCCGATCCCGCGGCAGAGCCGGCCGCCGAGCGCCGAGGCGGCATCGAGCGGCACCAGGCGGAAGAGGGCGAGGCCGAGGGTGAGTGCCAATGCCTCGAGCCCGCGCATGAGGTCGAGGAGGAGGCGGGCGAGCGGCGTGCCGTGCTCAGCCATGGCCGCTTGCGAGCGGGCGCAGCAGGCGATCGAGTGCCGCGGGCTCGCGCCAGGCGAGGCGCACGCTCACCGTCTTGACCATGGCCCGCGCCTCCTCTGGGAAGCGCACCAGGTCCTTCTCCGTCGTCACCGGCTCGGCGCCGAGCGAGGCCGCCTCCTCCACGAGGCGCATGATCTCGTCGGGGCTATAGGCGTGGTGGTCGGCGAAGCCGTAGCGCCGCATGACGCGGCAGCCAAGCTCCTCGAGGGTGGCGAAGAACTTCTGCGGCCGGCCGATGCCGGCAAAGGCGAGCACGCGTTTGCCGCTGAGCGCGCGGGCGGCCGCGTCGGGCACGAGCTCTGCCTCGAGGAGCGGCAGGCGGCCCGCGAGGAGGGCGGCGAGGCGGCGCTCGTCGGGGCCGACGACGACCGCCGCCTGGACGCGCGCGAGCGCGTGCGGAAGCGTCTCGCGCAAGGGCCCCGCCGGGATCACCCGGCCGTTGCCGAAGCCGTAGCCGCCGTCGACGACGAGGAGCGAGAGATCCTTGGCAAGCCAAGGATTCTGCAGGCCGTCGTCCATGATCACGGGATCGGCGCCCGCCGCGGCCGCGCGCGCGGCACCCGCCGCCCGGTCGCGCGACACCCAGGTGGGTGCCGTAGCGGCGAGGAGGAGCGCCTCGTCGCCCACCTCGCGGAAGCTATGCGAGGCCGGATCGACGCGGAGCGGCCCCTTGAGGCGCCCGAGGTAGCCGCGCAAAAGGAAGTGCGGCGTGCGGCCGGCGGCCTGGAACCAGGCGGCGAGCGAGAGCGCCACCGGCGTCTTGCCGGCGCCGCCCGCGGTCAAGTTGCCGACGCAGACGACCGGGCGCGCGAGCTTGAGCGGGCGGGCGAGCGAGGCGCGCAGCCGGCCCGCGCGATCGTAGAGCCCGCCCAAGGGTGCCAGGAGCGCGGCAAGCGGGCTCTCCCGCCGGTGCCAGAACTCAGGCGCGCGCACGGCCCGCCTCGCGCAAGGCCGCGAGCGGCGAGAGCTCGGCCGCGAGGGCGGCGATCACGCCGTCGAGCACGCCGCGCCCGGCCTCGGCCACGCGCTTTGCCGCGGCTCCTCGGCGCGCCGCGAGTGCGGGGTCCGCGAGGAGCGCTGCCACGGCCTCGGCGAGCGTCACGGCGTCGGCCACCTCCTCGCTGCCGCCGGCGGCGTCGAGCTCGGCGGCGATGGCGCGGAAATTTTCCACGTGCGGGCCATGGATGAGGGCGCAGCCGAGGCGCGCCGGCTCGAGCAGGTTCTGGCCGCCGTGGGGGACGAGCGAGCCGCCCATGAAGACCACCCGCGAGAGGCGGAAGAAGAGGCCGAGCTCGCCCATGGTGTCGGCAAGGTAGATGTCGGTCGCCGCCGCCACCGCCTCCTTCTGCGAGCGCCGCGCCACGGCCAGGCCGCGGGAGGCGTAGGCCGCGCGCATCTCCGGACCGCGCGCCGGATGGCGCGGCACCACGATCGTAAGGAGGGTGGGATGAAGCGCCTTGATGCGGCGGTGCGCCTCGGCAAGGGCTGCATCCTCGCCCGCGTGCGTGCTCGCCGCGAGCCAGCGCGGCCGCTGGCCGAGCGCCTTGGCGAGTGCGGCAAGCTCATGCGCATCGGCGGGCAGCGCCTCGGCGTCGTACTTGAGCGAGCCCGTCACCGTCACCTCCGAGGCGCCCAGGCTCGCGTAGCGCGCCGCATCCGCCTCGCTCTGCGCGAGCACCCGCCGGAAGCGGGCGAGGAGCGGGCGGATGACGGGCCCCCAGCGCCGCCAGCTCGCGAAGGAGCGCTCCGACATGCGCGCATTGACGAGCACCATGGGGATGCCAAGTGCTGCCGTCTCGTACACGAGGTTGGGCCACAGCTCCGACTCGATCCAGAGGGCGAGGTCGGGCCGCCAGTGGAGGAGGAAGCGGCGCACCCAGCGCAAGCGGTCGAGCGGCACGTATTGGTGGAAGGCGCGCTCCGGCAGGCGCTCCCCTAAGAGGCGGGCCGAGGTCACGGTGCCGCTCGTCGCCAGCACGCTCGCCTCCGGCAAGAGTGCCGTGAGCCGCCCGATGAGCGCCAGGGCCAACTGGGCCTCGCCCACGCTCGCGGCGTGCAGCCAGACGAGCGCGCCCGGCGGCCGCGCGCGCGAGGCGATGCCGCGCCGCTCGGCCAGGCGCGCGCCGTCCTCCTTGCCGCGCGCGCGGCGCAAGGCGAGGAGAGCCTCGAGCGCCGGTGCGGCGAGCTCCGTCGCGGTGCGATAGAGGCCGAGTGCCGTCACTCAGGCGCCCCTTGCCGTGGCCGGCACGCGGTGCACCTCTTCCGCCTCCGGCTCGACGGGCACCGCACCGCAGAAGAGGTCGGCCTCGCGGGTGAGCGCATTGAGGCGCTCCTCGACGAGACGCCTTGCCGCCTCGAGCGCCTGGGCGCCGGCCGTGGGCGCCACGCGGATCGGCTCGCCCCAGAGGAAGGTGCCGCGGCTGAACGGGAGTGCGAGCACGAAGCCGTCCCAGCTCGCGAGCACGCGGCGCCGGGCCACCGCATAGGTGCAGGGGAGGATGGCGACGCCGGCGAGCCGGGCGGCATTGACGAGCCCGGCGCTCGCGCGCATGCGGGGCCCGCGCGGCCCGTCGGGGGTGAAGCCCACGCACTCGCCCGCCTTGAGCGACTTCACGATGGCGCGCAGCGCCGCACGGCCGCCCTTGCTCGACGAGCCGGCCACCGTGGCGATGCCGAAATGGGTCACCGTCTCGGCGATGAGCCGGCCGTCGCTGTGGCTCGAGATCAGCATGTTGATGCGCACGCGGCGGTCCCAGCAATAGGGCATCATGAGGAGACGGCCGTGCCAGAAGGCGAGGATGAAGGGCTCGCCCTTGGCCCAGAGCTGCCGCGGCGCCTCGCCGCCGCGCACGCTCCAGCGGCTCGTCAAATGCACGAAACGGATGTAGAGCGCCACGGCCCAGCAAACGATGCGCCGCACCCATGGCCTCCGTGCCGGCGCCTTGAGCAAGTTCATGGCGCTCAGGCCCGCGCCCGCGCTCCGCGCTGGCTGAGATCCGGGAGTGCCGACACCTCGCCCTCCTCCGCCATCTGCAGGACCCAGAGCCGCGCATAGAGGCCTTTGGCGGCGATGAGCTCGCCGTGGCTGCCGCGCTCGAGCACGCGGCCGTCCTCGATGACATAGATGAGGTCGGCATCCGCCACGGTCGAGAGGCGGTGCGCCACCACGAGGGTGGTGCGGCCGCGCATGAGCTCGGCTAATGCTGCCTGCACTTGGCGCTCGCTCTCGCTGTCGAGGGCCGAGGTCGCCTCGTCGAGGAGGAGGATCGGCGCCCCCTTGAGCATGGCGCGCGCGATGGCGATGCGCTGGCGCTGGCCGCCCGAGAGCCGCACGCCGAGCCCGCCGACCCGCGTGTCGTAGCCCTGCGGCAGCCGCTCGACGAAGTCGTGAGCACCCGCCATGGCGGCGGCGCGGGCGATCTCGGCGCGCGTGGCCTCGGGCCGGCCGTAGGCGATGTTGGCGGCGACCGTGTCGTCGAAGAGGCTGATCTCCTGGGAGACCAGGCCGATGGCCGCGCGCAGCGAGGCGAGCGTCGCCTGGCGCACGTCGATGCCGTCGATCGTCACGCGGCCCGCGTCTACGTCGTAGAAGCGCGGAATGAGGTTGACGATGGTCGATTTGCCCGCACCCGAGGGGCCGACGAGCGCCACCGTCTTGCCCGCCGGCAGCTCGAGCGTCACGTCGTGGAGTGCGGACTTGCCCGGCCCGTAGGCGAAGCGCACGCCCTCGAGCCGGACGGCACCTCCGCGCACCGCGAGCGCGGTCGCGTTCGGCCGGTCGACGATCGCGGGTGCGGCGTCGAGCACGGCGAAGATGCGCTGCGCCGCGGCGAGGCCCTCCTGCAGGCTGGTGTTGAGATTGGCGAGCCGCTTCATCGGCTCGTAGGCGAGGAGGAGGGCGGTCACGAAGGAGAAGAAGGTGCCCGGCGTGCGCACGCCGTGGATGACCTCGTAGCCGCCGTAGAAGATGACGGCGACGATGGCGAGCCCGCCGAGGGTCTCCATCACCGGCGAGGAGGCAGCACGGGTGCGCGCCGCCTTCTGCGCCAGACGGAAGAGGTTCTCGATGATGGTGCGGGCGCGGCCGGCCTCGTAGCGCTCCATGCCGTAGGCCTTGACGTGGCGCGCTCCCTGGAAGGTCTCCTCGAGGAGGGTCATGAACTGGCCCATCTCGGCCTGGGTGCTGGCCGAGACGCGGCGCATGCGCCGGCCGAGCCGCGCGATCGGCAGGATCGCGGTCGGGAAGGCGAAGAAGGAGACCAGCGCCAAGACCCAGTCCTGGTAGAACATCACGGCCACGAGGGCTATGAGGGTGAGGCTGTCCTTGCCGATGCCGGTGAGCGCGTCGGAGACGGCGCCGCGCAGCATGTTGGCGTCGTTGGTGAAGCGCGAGACGAGCGTGCCGGTCGGGTTGGCGTGGAAGAAGGCGAGGTCGGCGCCGATCACGTGGTCGAAGAGGCGGCGCTGCACGTCGGCGATGATGCGCATGCCGACGTAGTTCATGGTGACCGCCTGGCCGTAGACCGCGAGCCCCTTCACGACGAAGACCGCGAGCACGACGAGGGCGATCTCGCTGAGCCGCTCGGGGTGGCCGTTGCGGAAGACGTCGTCGAGGATGGGCTCCATGAGCTTGGCGAGGAGCCCCGTGGCACCGGCGGCGAGCGCCATGCAGAGAAGTGCAAAGGCAAGGCGCGGCACCAGCGGCCGGATCTGGTCGCGCGCCAGGCGGCGCACGAGGGCGAGTGTCGTCGCGTCGAGTGCTACCCTCGCCTTGCTCTTTCTCGACAAGCGCTCGCAACCCCTCTCGACGCGGTGCCGGATGCTCGAGCCCCGGCCATCCGTTGGATGATATACGCGGAACGCCCCCGGACCCGCACGCCGCCGCCGGCGGAGACCATGCGGCCACCGCCTCTCGCCGTTCCGAGAGACGTCCGGCCGCGGCGGCGAAGCCACCATACCATGCGCCGCCGCCTGCGGCCAACCGCTTGATGTCAGGCGGGTTTTCCGGCGGGACCCGGCGCCGGCGGCGGGCCGTGGCGGGCGCGTCCGGCGCCGTGATGATCAACAGCGGGCTCGTGCTCGATCGACTATGAACCGTTGCGCAGCAGGCCGCAGCCGCGTGGCACCCCTAGCCGCTCGATGCAACACGGGAGGCGATCGGCTCGTGCATAGTCGTAAATCATTGCGCAATCCTGCGCCGGAGTTCTGCAAAAAATGCCCTTTGATCCTAGGCGCACAGTGCTGGTGCGTTGTTGTTAACTTGTGCGCCAAGCATCGGTTGAGAGTGGGATACGCCACGGCCCTTCCAAAAAGGTGGATCTTAGAGCAAACTTCGGGAAACCCCGCTGCGGTAGCCGCGTTTCGGCGGCCGCGGTCAAGGTCTATTCGATCGTGCACCTATGTCAGTGCCGCGATCCAGAGGCGAGCTACGGTGAGCGCGTCGAACAGCGATGCCGAGGAAGGCGTCTTGCTCTCTGCGGACCTGCTCGGGCTGCTCCAGCAGAACGGCGTCCGAATTGATGACGTGCTCGCCCGCGGTGGCGCTGGCGAACTCTCGCGCTCGTCGGACCCGGCCGTTCCGAGCGGCGCGCGAGGCGACTTGACCGTGCATGTCGGCGCCGTCGTGGCTGCGAAGGGGTCGGTCATCGGGGAAATCCCGGATTTGATGTCAGGATCGCGAAGCGGCGCAGCACGTCTATGAAGCGATCTGCAATCGTCATGGCTTCGGCAGTGCTCGCGCTCTGTCTCGGCGGCAATGGAACGGTTGCAGGAGACAAGCCCAATGACGCGCAAAGCAAACCGCCAAAGGAGATTGATTACGCTGTCGAATCGTCGATTGGCGTCGCGCATCTGACCGTCCGGCCTGCGACGGCAAGCGTGCTGTTTTGGATCGACGATACCCCCGGCAAAGTGGTTCCTATCGCCATACAAGCTACATTGGCGGGTTCTCTCCTGGGCAAGTTTGTTAGCGAGCATGGCACTCCTGCGCGTTTGTTCGTCGTATTCAAGGACACGGCCGAATTGTTCAAACGGCTCGGCGAAGCCGCTCTCGAGGCGGCCGAATGGAACGCGATGACCGGCCAACCGAGAAACCGCACTGTGAGCAGATTCGTTGTTGACGAGATCAACGCCGAGCATCTTACCCGCGAGCTCGATGACAGCTTCGCCTCTGCCGGATATGAGCTGAAAGCGGAGAGCGCGGAGGAGATTATCGTAGGATCGCTTCGCGGTGGCAACGCCACCGCAGTTCCGATATCCGGCGTCGTCGGGTTTATTGCAACAAGGGTAGCGCCGCAATGACAACCTGCATGCCGTGCTTTGAGGATCTCATGGACAATTACCCAGATGATCCTTCCGCGGACGCGGTGAAACTGCTGATCGGCGGGGCTGTCAACTCCTCTTGGATCACAAATACATGCGCCATCCGGCTCTCCCGCGCATTCAACATGACGGGAGTAAAGTTAAGGAAGCACGACAGTCCCTTTATGCACACGGTGTTGGGCGCCGATGGGAACGAATATGCATATAGGGTCCGCGAAATGCGGCCTTGGATTTTAGCGAAATTCGGCCCCCCTACGATCGATCTCAGGGGCGGCGCCGTTCGGTCGAAATTCTCGAGCCTCGTCGGTGTCATCGCATTCGACATCCACTTCCACGATGCGACCGGACACCTCGACCTGTGGGACGGCAGTCATTACGTGCATGAGAACGCAGACAACCGCGATTACTTTGTGATGGCGACCAGAACAATGGTTTGGGTTGCTCCACAGAGAGGCGACTATCCTGCCGTCGGCGGATCCAGCCGTTACGGCTGAACGGCATGCTATTCATGGTTCGATCCGGGCCATCGTGCGGTTAATTCGAGGCCGGCGCGGTGGTTCAGGTCGATCTTCAACGGCTCGACCATACGCTTTATTCTGCGCCTGAGGGTGCTCCAATTTTTGCCACTGTGCGGATGCTGGTTTACTTGCCATGCGGGACTCCTACAATAATTTCGGGCGTAGGTGCGCGGGCTACCCATTTCCCATTCTGCTGCCACAGACGCGCGCTCAGCCTTGGCGAGGAAGTCCGCGGCGCTCACGGCGTGATGCCGTCGCGGACGATTTCCTTCGTGAGTTCCGGGTTTGCGGAGACTTCGGGGTTGCGCAGGGCGTCTTCGTCGACGGGCCACGGCTCCACATAGAGTCCGGTTTCGAGAAGGATGTCGTAAGTATCCTCGGCAATCGCGCGTTGCAGCCACCAGCGATTGCCGATCGGCCCGCGCATGACAACCGCCTCGTCGGCGTCGCCGTCGGGCTCGTTGTCGCCGCGTGCCCTGCTGCCGAAGAGGATCAGCTTGAGGTACTTGCCGCCGAACCTTGCCGTAAGACGGCGGTCAAGCTCGTGCAAAGCCGAGCGGACGACTTGGCCGTCGATCTTTCCCCACGCCAGTCTTTCATCGACGTTGACCATTATGGCCGCCCTTTTACCACCTGCCGAGGCATGCGTCACGCGCGCTGCAAGCGCACTCCCACGCTCAACCGTGCGCCACAGCACCCGCGAGCGCCGCCGCCGGCCGGTCGAGCGGCCGGAGATTGTCGAGGAACTGCTCGGCGCAGGCCTCCCAGGAGAAGCGCTGGGCGTAGGCGACGCAGGTGCTTCTCGGGATGGCGAGCGCCTTGAGGCAGGCGGCCGCGAGATCCTCGTCGAGGGCGCCGGTGCCGGTGCTGCCGATCACGTCGAGCGGGCCCGCGACGGGATAGGCGGCGACCGGCAGGCCGGAGGCGAGCGCCTCGAGGAGCACGAGCCCGAAGGTGTCGGTGCGGCTCGGGAAGACGAAGACGTCGCTTGCGGCGTAGTGGCGCGCGAGCTCCTCGCCCGCTTTCGCGCCGACGTAGAGGGCGCCCGGGTATTTGCGCCGGAGCTCGAGGAGGCTCGGCCCGTCGCCCACCACGAGCTTGCTGCCGGGGAGCTCGAGCTCGAGGAAGGCGGCGACGTTCTTCTCGACGGCGACGCGGCCGACGTAGAGCCAGATCGGGCGCGCGAGGTGGTCGAGGAAGCGGCACTCGCGCGGGCGGAAGAGGGCGGTGTCGACGCCGCGCGTCCACGGGAGGATGTTGCGGAAGCCGCGCGCCTCGAGCTCGCGGCGCACGGTGGGGGTCGCCACCATGGTGCCCGCGCCGGCATTGTGGAAGCGCCTGAGCCAGGCATAGACGAAGCGGGTCGGCACGAGGAAGCGCGCGTTCACGTATTCGGGAAAGCGCGTGTGGTACGAGGTGGTGAAGCTCAAGCCGCGCGCGAGGCAGAGGCGGCGTGCTGCGATGCCGAGCGGGCCCTCGGTCGCGATGTGGATGGCGCCGTGGCCGAGCTCCTCGAGCGCCCTAGCAACCCGACGTGCCGGGAACATGCTGAGACGGATCTCGGGGTAGGTCGGGCAGGGCAGCGTGCGGAAGCCCTGGGGCGTTAAGAGCGCCACCTCGTGGCCGCGGCGCCCGAGGATCGCGGCGATGGTCTCGATCGTGCGCACCACCCCGTTCACCTGGGGGTACCAGGCGTCGGTCACCAGGAGGACCCGCATCATTCCGCCGCCTGGGAAAGGGCGAGCTGACGCGCCTCGGTCCAATGCAGGATCTCGAGCTTGCCCGAGGGGTGCTCGACCAGGGCCGTGCAGCTCTCGACCCAGTCGCCGTCGTTGCAATAGAGGATGCCGTCGATCATGCGCATCTCGGCCTTGTGGATGTGGCCGCAGATGACGCCGTCGGCACCCCGCTTGCGCGCCTCGGCGGCCACCGCCTCCTCGTAGTCGGAGACGTACTCGACCGCGTTCTTGACCTTGTTCTTGAGATAGGCGGAGAGCGACCAGTAGGGATAGCCGAGGCGCCGGCGCGCCAGGTTGACCCAGTGATTGAGCGAGAGGCAGAGGGTATAGGCCCAGTCGCCGAGGAGCGCCAGCCAGCGCGCGTATTTGACGACGCCGTCGAACTTGTCGCCGTGCAGCACGAGGAGCTTCTTGCCGTCCGCCGTCTCGTGCATGTGCTCATCGAGCACGGTGATGCCGCCCAAGACCACGCCGGCATAGTCGCGCAGCGCCTCGTCGTGGTTGCCGGGGACGTAGATCACGCGCGTGCCCTTGCGCGCCTTGCGCAGCACCTTCTGGATCACGTCGTTGTGCGCCTGCGCCCAGAACCAGGAGCGCTTGAGGCGCCAGCCGTCGACGATGTCGCCCACGAGATAGAGATACGTGGACTCGTTGTGCTTGAGGAAATCGAGGAGATACTCGGCCTTGCAGCCCCGCGTGCCGAGATGGATATCCGATATCCAGATGGTCCGGTAGCGATTCACTCCGCTCATCCGTGCGCCAAGTTGGCCAACGACCGATCAACTCCGGGCGCGGCAAGAATTACATCAACATCTTGGGAAGAGCAAGTAATTTTCCACAAATTCTATGACATTTTCTGTAATAACTCCGCAATAAAATTGTAACTTCACAAGAGCCGCCGGAAGGCTTTATTACATGTAAGACAGAATTTTTGCCGAATCTTGACGAGGCTCCCCCTGTCCCCTCCCGCCGCTCCCGAGTCGCCCCGGCGACTCTACGTCATCTACAACCCCGCCGCGGGCTGGTGCCGGCGGCAGCGCTATGCGCGCGTGCTGGCACACCTGAAGCGCCTCGGCTGCCGGCTCGCGATCCGCGAGACGGCGGCGCGGGGCGATGCCGAGGCCCTTGCGCGCGCCGCCGATCCGGCGTCTTGCGACCTCGTGGTGGCGGCCGGCGGCGACGGCACCATCAACGAGGTGATCAACGGGCTCAGGGAGAGCGCCCTTCCGCTCGCCATCCTGCCGCTCGGCACGGCCAACGTGCTCGCCGCCGAGATCGGGCTCGCGGGCGGCGCCCGCGCCATCGCCGAGACGATCGCGCGGGGTGCGGTGCGCCCGGTCTTCCTCGGCAGCGCCAACGGCCGGCGCTTCGCCCTCATGGTCGGCGTCGGCTTCGACGCGCGCGTCGTCGAGGGGCTCGATTTGCGCCTCAAGAAGGCGCTCGGCAGGCTGGCCTATGCGCTCGCGGCCTTGGGCCGGCTCTGCCGCTATCGCGCCGAGCGCTACCAGGTGGAGATCGACGGCCAGCCCTTCACCGCCGCCGCCCTCGTCATCGCCAAGGGTCATTATTACGGCGGCCGTTTCGTGGTGGCGGCCGAAGCACGGCTCGACGAGCCGCGCCTCCACGTCGCCCTCTTCGAGCGCACGGGGCGCTGGAACCTCTTGCGCTACGCCTGGGCGCTCCTCGCCGGCCGCGTCGATCGCCTGGCGGACGTGCGCATCCTGCCTGCGCACTCGGTCGCGGTCAGCGGGCGCGCCGGCGAGGCGGTGCAGGCCGACGGCGACCTCGTGGCGGCACTCCCGCTCGCGGTCACGCTCGCCGACGCACCGCTCGCCCTCGTGACTTCGGGCCGATAGAGAAAGATAGATTTAGCGCGGGGGACGCAGAGGTTGCGCGGAGGCCGCCGGGGAAGAATTCTTCTCCGCGTCCTCTGCGCAATCCTCGGCGTCCTCTGCGCTAAAGCAATCCTTTCGTTGTCGCGACTGGCTCCGTGATAGCGTCGTGGCGGTAGCGGAAGGGGTCAAGCCGATGCGACACGAAAAGTTCACGATCGACGTGCCCGAGGCGGTGCTCGACGACCTCAAGCGCAGGCTCGACGCCACGCGCTGGCCGGACGAGATCGCCAACGGGGCGTGGGAGCGCGGCACCAATCTCGCCTATCTGAAGTCGCTCGCCGCCTATTGGCGCGAGGGCTACGAGTGGCGGCGCCACGAGGCCGCGCTCAACCGGCTGCCGCAATACCGCCTGGCGCTCGACGGCCTCAAGATCCACTTCGTCCACGTGCGCGGCAAGGGGCCGCGGCCGTTGCCGCTCGTCATCAGCCATGGCTGGCCCGGCAGCTTCGTCGAGATGGCGAAGCTCATCCCGTTGCTCGCCGATCCGGCGGCCCACGGCGGCAGCGCCGAGGACGCCTTCGACGTGGTGGTGCCGTCGCTTCCCGGCTACGGCTTCTCCGATCCGCCGCGCGAGCCGGGCATCAACCCCAACGCGATCGCGGCCCTCTGGGTGCGGCTGATGTCAGCACTCGGCTATGAGCGCTTCGCGGCGCAAGGCGGCGACTGGGGTGCCGCCGTCACGACGGCGCTCGGGCTCGACCACCGGGAGCGCATCGTCGGCCTCCATCTCAACTTCATCGCCGGCCGCTTCCTCCTCGGCGGCACCATCAACGAGCCCGCGGAGGACGCGCTCGCCGCCGGCTATCTCGCCGAGCTGCGCCGCTGGTGGGACAGCGAGGGCGGCTACAACCACGAGCAATCGACCAAGCCGCAGACGCTCGCATACGCGCTCAACGATTCGCCGGTCGGGCTCGCCGCCTGGATCGTCGAGAAGTTCCGCACCTGGAGCGACTGCGGCGGCGAGGTGGAGCGCGCCTTCGGCCGCGACGAGCTCTTGACCAACGTGATGATCTACTGGGTGAGCGGCACGATCGCCTCCTCGATGCAGCTCTATTACGAGTCGCGCGAGCGACCGCTCCGCCTCTCGGCCAAGAACCGCGTGGCCCCGCCAGTGGCGCTAGCACTCTTCCCCAAGGAGATTCCCCTGCCGCCGAGAGCGCTCGCCGAGCGCGGCTACAATATCCGGCGCTGGACGGTCATGCCCAAGGGCGGCCACTTCGCCGCCATGGAGCAGCCCGAACTGCTGGCCGAGGACTTGCGCGCCTTCTTCCGGCCCTTGCGCTAGGACGAGCGCGGCCGGGCGGACGTGCCCCTCGTCACCAAAGCGGGTAGATGTGCTTCTCCTCGTCCTCTTTTTCTTTTTCGACTCTGCGCCGGCGCACGAGCCGGTTGAAGAGCGCGAAGCCGGCTCCCGCGGCGATCAGGGCAAGCAAGATCCACAGCTCCACGGCCGCTCCTCCCTCGGCTTTATCGCGGCGCCGGCATATTGCGCGCCGCGGCGGCCTGCACCGCCGCCTCGACCGCCGGCAGCATGGCAGCGCTCACCACGGCGTTGCCCGCCTCGGTCAAATGGCAATAGTCAACATAGACGGGGGCGGCCTCATCGTCAAAAAGCCCGGAGAGGTCGACGGCGTCCTCAGCGCCCGCGAGGTCGGGGTGGCGGCGGAATTCGGAGGCGAGGGCCGCAGAGAGCCGCCGGCGCAGGGCGACGTCGCGCGAGCCGGTGCCTTCCCATCTTTCCTCGTCCCGGGATTTGACCTTCTTGGTAGGCAGCATCGGCTGCCAGACGAAGACCGCGCGGAAGCCGTGCACCTGCGCGAGGAGGCGCACCGCGCGGACATTCGCCGCATAGGCGTCCATCACCGCGCGCGCGAGCGGTGCAATCGCTTCCTCCGTGAGCCGCACGGGAGAGGGCCGCGGCGCCGAGGCGGGAAGGTCGAGCCCGACCCATTGGCGCAAGAGCCGCAGAGTGCGCGGCATCGCGGCGGCGAGTGCTGCGCGCGCGAGATCGCCGCGCCGCTCCTTGCTCAGCAAGGCGAACTCCGCGGCGAGGATTTCCTCGCCCATCATCGCGTCGGGCCGGCCCGTCTTTTCGGCGGTGTACATGTCGTTGACGCCGTCGTAGAAGACGGCGACATGGGGCCGCACCCCGTGCTTCAGCAATTGCTGGAGCGCTATCAGCTCTTGCGTGCTGACGTAACCGCATTGCCCTTGGTTGACGAGTGCCACGCGGTAGCCGGCCTTGCCAAGCTCTCGTTGGAGGAGGGCCGGAATGGTCCCTTGGTCGCGCGCCCCCTGGCCGAAGATGGTGGAGCCGCCGAAGCAGTGAACGCGGATCGCGTCCTCGCCTTCGGCGGCCGTGCCGGGGATCACCCGCCGTCCCTGCGCATCGATGTTGAGGGTGCTGCCGCGGTACGGCCGGTGCCGCCAATTCACGAAGGGAGCCCAGTCGAGGTGGTAGGACTTCTCCCATTCCGCAATGCAGAGCGGCGCCCAAGGTGCGCCGTCATAGGCTTCGGCGACGGCGCCCAGGTTGGGCTTCCCGGCGCGCCCATAGCGCAGGCGGCGGCTCAAGCGCTGGAGTCCGCTCACGCCGAATTCTATGAAGAGAACCGCCAGCAGGAGAATGCCGGCCACATTCCATAGCGCGCTCAAGATGCGCAACGCAAATGCCCACGTCATGGCAGTCATCCACTTGCAGCGTGCCCCCCTCGCGGGCGCAACCAGCTATGCGAAGACGGCGGGCCTAGGGCCTGAGGCCGTCGGCTCAGTCAGGCAATACTACTCGGAAAGCCGGAATCCGGAGGAGCGAAGGGTTGCGGAGGTCCCGGCCGGGCGCATCAGGCCCCGGCCACGGTCATTTCGGCGATGCGCAGGGTCGGCGCATTGGCGCCATAGCGGAAGACGAGGTCGTCGGCCGCGGTTAGCGCGAGGAACATGTCCTTGAGGTTGCCCGCGATGGTGATCTCGGAGACCGGGTAGGCGAGCTCGCCGTCCTCGATCCAGAAGCCGGCAGCACCCCGGCTGTAGTCGCCGGTGACGCCGTTCACCCCGAAGCCGATGAGCTCGGTCACATAGAGGCCGCGGCCCGTCTCCTTGATGAGGGCTTGGGGCGAGAGGCTGCCGGGCTCGAGGTAGAGGTTGCTCGGCGCCGGCTCGGGCGGGGAGGAGGTGCCGCGCGCGGCGTGGCCGGTGGTCTCGAGCTTGAGCTGGCGTGCCGAGCGCAGATCGAGGAGCCAGCTCTTGAGCACGCCGTCCTCCACGAGATGGCGCTCCTTAGCCGCGATGCCCTCGCCGTCGAAGGGCCGCGAGCGCAGGCCCCGCGCGCGCAAGGGGTCGTCGGTCACGCGCATGCCGGGGGGCAGGATGCGCGCGTTGAGCTTGTCCTTGAGGAAGCTCGTGCCGCGCGCGATCGCGGTGCCGTTGATGGCCGAGCCGAGGTGGCCCAGGAGCCCGTTCGAGACACGCGGGTCGTAGATGACCGGCGCCTTGGTCGTCTTGAGCTTGCGCGGATTGAGCCGCCTCACCGCCTTTTCGCCGGCGCGCCGGCCCACGGCCTCGGGCGCTTCGAGATCCGCGCCGAAAACGGCCGAGGAGAAATCATAGTCGCGCTCCATCGCCGTGCCCTCGCCGGCGATCACCGCGACGCCGAGCCCGTGGTTCGAGCGCCGGTAGCTGCCGGCGAAGCCGTTGCTGGCGGCAAGTGCCATGCGCGTGCGCGACCAGCCGGCTTCCGAGCCCTCGGAATTGGTGATGCCTGCTACCGCGCGCGCCGCTTCCTCGCAAGTTCGCGCGCGGGCGATCAGGGTCTCGGGCGGCGGCTCGGCATCGTCGCAGATGTCGAGCGCGGGGATGTCGCGGAGGACGCGCTCCTCGGGTGCCAGGCCGCAGAAGGGGTCCTCGGGCACCGCGCGCGCCATGGCGATGGCGCGCTCCACGAGCGCGCAGAGGGTGCCTTCGTCCTGGTCGCTCGAGGAAACGCACGCCTGGCGCCGGCCGATGAAGACGCGCAGGCCGAGATCGCGGCTCTCGGCGCGCTCGAGCTTCTCGACGTTGCCGAGGCGCTGGGCGTGGCTGAGCGAGGCGCTCTCGACGTAGAGCGCATCGGCCGCATCGGCGCCCGCTCGTTTCGCCTTGGCGAGGAGGGTCGAGAGCAGGTCGAGGGCCTTTTCTGCGTCACGGTCGGCGGGGGGCATGGCGGGCTCCAGACTAAATGCTGCTCTTATATGGTGTGACCGCTGGCAGCTGTCATGGGTCCGATCTCAAGAGCGCCGCGCAGGTAAGCCTCATCCTTCGAGACGGGCCTTCGGCCCACCTCAGGATGAGGACCGTCGTTTTCGTGTTTCGCCCCCGGGACGAAGTGCCCGGGGGAGCGTCGCGGCAGCGACGAGTCTCGAAGGAAGGGGCGAAACGGATGCGCCGCCCGCCAGCTTGTCACTTCCAGATCGGCTTGCCCGAGCCGGGGAGGCCGAGGCTCGGCCATTTCCGCGTGACCTCCTCGATGACCGCGTCCGTCATGCGGATCTTGCGGCCCCAGGTTCTGCTCGTCTCGGGCGGCCATTTGTTGGTGGCATCGAGGCCGATCTTGGAGCCGAGGCCAGACAGCGGCGAGGCGAAGTCGAGATAGTCGATCGGCGTGTTCTCGACGATGGTCACGTCGCGCGCCGGGTCCATGCGCGTGGCGATGGCCCACATGACGTCCTTCCAGTCGCGCGCGTCGATGTCGTCGTCCACCACCACGACCCATTTCGTGTACATGAACTGGCGCAAGAGCGAGGGCTTTATCACGGTTCACCAAGCCATCGGTGACCTGCCGCCGGTTGAACCCGGTGGTTACGCAACCCGCTATACGCTGATGCCCATAGGCCAATACCAAGAGGCGATGCGCTTCGGTGCCCCCTCCGAGCTTGGGAACCATTACGCGCCTCGCCTAGCACCGCAAAACCTAGAACGCATCCGCTATCTCAAACCCGGCGACGACTGGCGGACGTTGCCGCGCGAACTGCTGCCTTCCGGCATGCAGCGGGCGCTCCGGAAGGATCACACACGCCGCTTCCGGCGGATGGAGTGGGATGGCATTGCCCGGTCGATCATCACGCGTTTCCGCGACCCAAAATCTGGCGAATATATCCACCCCGAACAACATCGCACAATTTCGATCAGGGAGGCGGCGCGCATTCAATCGTTCCCCGACTGGTTCGTATTCCAAGCCAGCAACTCCGAGCAATATGAACAGATTGGCAATGCCGTACCGCCTTTGCTTGCGAAGGCCGTTGGGGTCGAACTGAAAGAAATGCTCAATTCAGAACAGCCGGAACGCCGCGAGGCCGTGAAATGCCGCTACCGCATCCCCGCAGGGCCAGTCATGCAAGTGGCGGAGTAATTTTTTGGCCAAGACGAAGGTCCGAGCCCGGCATGGTAACTATGTCAGCGAATGGTTCGGCCATCGAGTTCTATCCAATTGTTGTCTCCACAGCAGAATCATTGGACGACCAGCGGAACGAGCGATGCCCTTTTCTGAGTCAAGCAACGGGCTTAGACCGTAGTTGCATCAAGAGCGAGGCGTCGAAGGGTGTCTGTACCATCAACAGCGTCAGCAACGGGATTCGTCAAGACTGGCTTGTCTGCCCCTATCGCGCGCTCAACCCTGCGCTCGTTGGAAGCGCAGTGAAGCGACTCTTCGGCCTATCCAACTCTAGCACGCCACGGATGCTGCCGGCCGTTAACCTCGAAAAGGAGGACGAGCGGAGTGACGTTGCGCGTCGACTGGCGGCCCACGAATTGGTGTTTATCTATTTCGATTCCAAGCTTGGCGGAGAACTGTCGATTCCGCAGACAGCGCGTTCGCCGGAGTTTTCATTCGACATGACGATCGTCGAACTGGTTCAAGTTGGCGACGTTCCACACATCGGTCGTTTCGGCATCCTGGAAATTCAAACAATGGATTTCCACGGCTCCTACAGGGCGGCGGTGCGCAATCTGCGAGAGGGCCTGCGAATGCACGGCGATCGCTTCGGAACCACGTTAAAAGAGTACCAACACTGGCTAGGCGAAGGAGTAGAAGGACCGAACATCGCCAATGTCTTCAAGCGGACTTTCTATCAAATGATGTTCAAATTTCAGCTTGGGCAGCATAACCGCTGCGCCGGTTGCGTACTGGCGGTTCCTCAGTCGGTGTGGGATAGCTGGCAAAAGCATCTTGGTCAGCCAGAATTAACACCGGAACTCGACGGCACTTTCAGCCTGCTCACGCCGGAGCACCGGCCGGCCGACGGATTTCCGGCTTGGATTTTCGTGTTCGACACAGCTCCCGAAGAGGGAGTCACACCAAGTCAGATCACCCTTGCAAAGATGATTGGCACGGACGCACCCGCCATGTCTTATTGGGCTTTGGAGGTTGCGCCGAAAGCCGCACTGTCGAACATTAGCTCAGAGGTCGGGCTACTTGCTGCTCTGGCGCGTCGGCTTAAGCCAATCTGGCCGGAGCTCGCCGACACAGTTACGCTTTGACCGAGTGCGTCCGGATAGCGTCGGCTAAACTTTTCAAGATGCCCGAGTCCTTGGTCTGGCACTCCCAGATCGCGAGAATCGACCAGCCTAGCGCGGTTAGTCGGGCACGGTTCTTTGTGTCGCGTTCCCGATTGCGGGCCAATTTCGGAGACCAATATGCCGCGTTGCTTTTCACGACCCGCGCGCCATGCCGGCAATACGGGCAGCCATGCCAGAAACAGCCGTGAACGAAGACCGCAACTTTCCGAGATGGGAAGACGATGTCGGGGCAGCCGGGAAGATCACGCCGATGCAGTCGGAATCGCAGTCCAGTCCCGTGAAGATAGCGGCGGACACGCAATTCCGGTTGTGTATCCCGGCTGCGGATGGCGGCCATATTTCGACCGCGCTGATCGGGCGTGACAGTGTCGGGCATGGCTCCGGCGTATAGGCCAAAAAGGTCAATCGACATAATGCGCGGGCGACCTGGCGCGATACCCTCACTTCCAGATCGGCTTGCCCGAGCCGGGGAGGCCGAGGCTCGGCCATTTCCGCGTGACCTCCTCGATGATCGCGTCGCTCATGCGGATCTTGCGGCCCCAGGTCCGGCTCGTCTCGGGGGGCCATTTGTTGGTGGCGTCGAGCCCGATCTTGGAGCCCAGGCCCGATTGCGGCGAGGCGAAGTCGAGATAGTCGATCGGCGTGTTCTCGACGATGGTCACGTCGCGCGCCGGGTCCATGCGCGTGGCGACGGCCCACATGACGTCCTTCCAGTCGCGCGCGTCGATGTCGTCGTCCACCACCACGACCCATTTCGTGTACATGAACTGGCGCAGGTACGACCACACCCCCATCATCACCCGCTTGGCGTGGCCGGCGTAGGCCTTGCGCATCGAGACCACCGCGATGCGGTAGGAGCAGCCCTCGGGCGGCAGCCAGAAATCGACGATCTCGGGGAACTGCTGCTGGAGGAGCGGGATGAAGACCTCGTTGAGCGCTGCGCCCAGGACCGAGGGCTCGTCGGGCGGCCGGCCGGTGAAGGTCGAGAGATAGATGGGCTCCTGCCGCATGGTGATGGCGCTCACGGTGAAGACGGGGAAGCGCTCGACCGCGTTGTAATAGCCGGTGTGGTCGCCGTAGGGGCCCTCCTCGCCGTAATCCTCGCGCGAGACGTGGCCCTCGAGCACGATCTCGGCCGCGGCCGGCACCTTGAGCGGTACGGTGCGGCAGGGCACGAGCTCGACCTTCTGCCCGCGCAGCAGGCCCGCGAACTGGTACTCGCTCAAGGTGTCGGGGACCGGCGTCACGGCGGCGAGGATGGTGCCCGGATCGGCGCCGATGACGGCGGCGGCGGGGAACGGCTCCGCCCGCTCGGCCGTCCAGCGTGCGTGGTGCTGCGCGCCGCCGCGCTGCTTGAGCCAGCGCATGAGGGTGGTGTTGCGACCGGTTACCTGCATGCGGTAGATGCCGAGATTGTAATCGTCCTCGCGGCGCGTGCCCGGCCCCTTGGTCACCACGAGCGGCCAGGTGATGAGCGGCGCCGGCTCGCCCGGCCAGCAGGTCTGCACGGGGAGGAGCGCGAGGTCGACGGACGAGCCCTCGAGCACCTCCTCCTGGCAGGGCGCCTTGGCCACGGTGCGCGGCTTCATCGCCATCACCTTCCTGAGGAGCGGCAGGAGCTCGAGGGCCTCGCGCCAGCCGCCCGGCGGCTCGGGCTGGCGCAGGAAGGCGAGCGTCTCGCCGACTTCGCGCAAACCCCCGGGCTCGCGGTCCATGCCCCAGGCGACGCGCTCGACCGTGCCGAAGAGGTTGACGAGCACCGGCATGGCGTGGCGCTGCCCGTCGGGACGCAGCACGTGCTCGAAGAGTGCCGCGGGTCCGCCCTCGGCCAGGAGGCGCGTCTGGATCTCGGTCATCTCGAGGACGGGGGAGACGGGTGCTGCCACGCGCGCGAGCCGACCGGCACCCTCGAGCCGGGCCATGAAGTCGCGGAGCGAGCCATAGGGCATGGGCGCCGGACTATGCGCGCTCGGCGGGGAGCATGACGGCGACGAGCGCGAAGATACCGTCTCCCGAGAATGCCATCGCTGCCAGCGCCTCCCCGCGGCGCCGCCCGTGGCGGCGTCCAAGTTGCGGCGCGAGGATACCCCAGGACCTCCATCTTGTCGCCCGCCGCCGAGCGATCGGCCGGCCGCAAAGCAATGGCCTCTGCCCTCGGAAAGGGGCAGGATTGTCTCCTTGCCGGCCTAAGCGCGGGAGGGGAACATGCCGTCACGAAGAGCTCTTTGCGCCGCCGCGGTGCTCGCCTGCCTCGCGGGGACGGCGCTCGCGGCGGACTCCGGACTGGTGCGCTTCCCCACGGGCTATCGGCACTGGTACCTCGACCATTCGAGCGCCACGCTTCCTGGCCACACGCCCGAGAACGAGGTCGGCATCGCCAACGTCTATGCCAATGCCCTGGCGCTCAAGGGCCTAGAGAGCGGCAAGTACGCCGATGGCTCGGTCTTCGTCATCGACCGCTTCGAGCTCGTCGAGGACAGCGCCAACAAGACCCTCACGGAAGGCGCGCGCAAGGCGCTGGTGGTCATGCAGCGCGACCAGAAGCGCCACAAGGACACCGGCGGCTGGGGCTTCGAGGCCTTCATCGGCGGCGACCCGACGAAGCGGGTGGTGACGGACGGCGGCAAGTTCTGCTTCACCTGCCATGCCCCGCTCGCCGCCAACAGCTACCTCTTCACCAAGCTGCATCCGTGAGCGGGGCGGGCCGGAAAATGAACGCGCTGGTTTCAACGCACAATGCAACATCCGCCGTCATTCCCGCGCTCCCGACAGAAGTGGACACCGCGCCGAGGGCGAAGCCCTTGCCCTGACGCGCCGAGCCCGGTGATGCCAGCGATAGGGCCGACTTTAAACTCCTTCCATTGCGCTTGTGGGCTTGCTATGGTATGGCAAATTTGCCATAATTCCCGCGATGACGAAGCCCGAAGGGCCAAGCCGCGCCAGGGAGACGAGGCAGCCAGACCCGGCGCCGGCTCGACCGGTCGTCTGGATCGCCAGCAGCAAGGACGACCTTAGGAAGTTGCCGCGCGAGGTGAGGATTTCCTTCGGCTTCAGGCTCCATGAATTGCAGCAGGGCAAGACTCCGCTCGACATGAAGCCGCTGCCTCAGCTCGGACGGGGCGTTTGTGAGCTGCGGGAGAGCTTTGAGCGGAACGCCTATCGGTTGATGTACGTCGTGAATCTGACGAAGGCGCTCTACGTGCTGCACGCCTTCATGAAGAAATCCAAGTCCGGGATCGGCCTGCCGAAGCCGGACGCCGAGTTGATCGCCGTGCGCCTGCGGCGCGCGCAGGAGTTAGATGCGGAGGACTGAACATGGCCAAAATTCCCTTTGAGAAAAGCAGCGGCAACGTGTTTGCCGATATCGGATTCTCGCCGGCCGAGGCGGCGGAACTCGCCGCCAAAAGCAGCTTGATCATTGCCATCAAGGACGCCATCGAGCTGCGCAAGCTGACGCAGCAGGAGGCGGCACGGCTCTGCGGGACGGATCAGCCCACGCTTTCCAAGCTATTTCGGGGCCGCATAGGGAGCGTCACCATCGATCGGCTTGCGAGCTGGCTTAACTCGCTTGGCCGGGATGTGGAGATCATCGTCAAACCGACGTCGCGCCCGCATCGCCAAGGACGCTTGCGCGTGACTGAAGCGGCATAAACCGTGCCGGTGAACGGACGCCATGACAAGAATTTTTCTTCGAAATAGCAACATTGAAGTGGTGCCACCGATGGGGTCCACTTCACCCTCAGGTGCATCCAATGACTACGCCACGGACTCAAGGCCGCTTCTGGCGACAAGAGCCAATAACTTGAGGGAAGCGCCCTGGGGATGTTTTTGGCCGCGCTCCCATTGGCTCACAAGGCTCGTCGTCACGTTCAGATAGCGGGCAAAGACGGCCTGGCTCGCACCCTCGCGTTCGCGGAGCGCGCGAATCTCTGCCGCCGACAGGGGGCGGACCGTCGTCAGGCAGGCAGCGTCAAACTTGCGCATGGTGTGCTTGTCCACCAGACCAGCCGCATGCAGGTCTTCGGCGGTTTCATGGATGGCCGCCATGATACGGCTACGATATTGTTTGCTCATCGCTCACCTCGATCAGTGCCCCGCTTTCTATTGCCCTCGCAATCTCGTCGTCGCTGTAAGCGAGCATCAACGCCGCGAGGTTTTTGAATTCGGCCAACTCATCGTCTCCGATGTTGTCGCGTTCGTTTTTTCCAAAGCCGTATACGAAAACAGCGCGTTCCTTCGCGCGAAAAAGGATGATGGTCCTAAAGCCGCCAGACCGCCCTTCGCCGGGTCGGGCGACCCTCTGTTTGATGACACCACCTCCGAGGTCGGCATCTATCAAGCCGCGCCCGGCTTTCAGAATCGACTCACGCAGCGCTGAATCTGCAAGACGAGCCTTGCGGGCGAAGCGGTTGAAGACCTTGCTCTTAAGTATCCGCATTCGCCCTCGGACAACACCCGAGTCCCGATGCTATAAATCTAGCACTTAGTGCTATATTTGTCAAAATGACCGCTAGCGGCGGCGCCGACTGCGCATGGCCGCCCCCCCGGCTCTTCGACCCGGGAGTGTCGCGGCCATGACGCTCCACGATGAAAATATGGCGAGTCAAATACAATAGCCGTACTGTGTCGGGCCACCGCGGCTCCTCTCACCCCGCGACGCGCCACACCACCGTCTCGCGGCTGTCGCGGTCCTCGAGCTCGCGCGTCGTCTTGACCGTGTAGCGCGCGAGCTCGACGAGGCCGCCCTTCGGCCGATAGGCGCGGCCGGGATCGCCGAGGAGCACGAGCGTGCCTTGGCGCGCGGCCTCGGCAAGCCAGCCGGCCACGCGCTCGGCCATCGGCCGCTCGTAGCAGACGTCGCCCGCGAGGATGACGTCGAAGCCATGCGCCGGCGCCGCCGTGAGGTCCGCGGCGCAAGTGGCGATGGCGACGCCGTTCGCGGCTGCGTTGAGGGCGATGGCGGCGAGGGCCAAGGCATCGAGCTCGGAGGCGGTCACGGCAGCGGCACCGGCCAGCGCCGCCGCGATGCCCGCGATGCCCGAGCCCGCTGCGAAATCGAGCACGCGCTTGCCGCGCACGAGCTCCGGCCGGTCGAGCAGGTGGCGCGCCAGCGCCTGGCCGCCCACCCAGGCGAAGGCCCAATAGGGCGGGTCGACGCCCGTCGCCTCGAGCGAGGCCTCGGTCGCCTGCCACAAGGGGGTGATCTCGCCCGCGAGATGGAGCCTGAGCTCAGGCAGGAGAGGCGTGGGGCCGAGGGCGGTGTGCGCGCGCACGAACTCGCGCGCCTCCTCCCGCGCGAGCGGCCTCACCAGCCGGCCGAGGTGCGGCCGGCGGCGATCGCCGCCAGCACCAGCCAGCCGAACAGGCGGTTCGACTTGAACTTCGCCAGGCAATCGTCGGGATCGTCGAGGTCGAGGGCCGCCACCTGCCAGAGGAGCTGCACGCCGCCTGCCGCGAGGCCGGCGTAGTAGGGCCAGTCCACGCCGAGCGCCGCCCCGCTCGCCGCGAAGAGCGCCAGCGCCGTGCCGTAGAAGCCGTAGAGCCAGGGCGTCGAATGGGCGCCGAGCTTGAGCGCCGTCGACTTGAGGCCGACGAGGGCGTCGTCCTCCTTGTCCTGATGGGCGTAGATGGTGTCGTAGCCGAGCGTCCAGGCGATGCCGCCGGCGTACAAGAGAAGGGGTGCGGTGCCGAGCGAGCCCTCGATGGCCGCCCAGCCGAGCATGGCGCCCCAATTGAAGGCGAGCCCGAGCACGATCTGCGGCCAATAGGTGATGCGCTTCATCAAGGGATAGGCGAAGACGACGACGAGGGAGGCGGCACCCAGTAGAATCGCGAAACGGTTGAAGCTCACGAGCACGAGCAGGCCGGCGAGGAGCTCGAATGCCAAGAAGACGAAGGCCTGCCACAGCTTGACCTGGCCGCTCGGCAGGGGCCGCGTGCGCGTGCGCTGGACGCGCCCGTCGTACTCGCGGTCCGTGATGTCGTTCCAGGTGCAGCCGGCCCCGCGCATGATGAGGGCGCCGATGCCGAAGAGCGCGAAATAGCCGATGTCGCGCCAGCCGTGCGCCGCGAGCGCCAGGCTCCACCAGCAGGGAAAGAGGAGAAGCCAGGTGCCGATCGGGCGGTCGAGCCGCATGAGCCGGGCATAGGGCCGCGCATAGGCGGGGAGGAGGCGGTCGATCCAGTTGCCGGCCTCGATGTCGGTGCCGTCGCCCGCCAAGGCTTTTGGCGTCAGAGTTTTTGCGGAGTGCGTCATGGGCTAATCTTGCGCGCACTCGCGCGGCACCTCAAGCGCCAGGGTGACAGAGGGACTATGCCGGTGAAGCACGGAAAGATCAGGCTCTTCGTCGAGGCAGCGCTCGCCGCCGGCGCCGCGGTCGAGCTCTCGCCCGCGCAGGCGCACTATCTGAGGAGCGTCATGCGCCTCTCGGCGGGTGCCGCACTCCTCCTCTTCAACGGCCGGGAGGGCGAATGGCGCGCGCGGCTCGAGACCCTCGCCAAGGGCCGCGCCTCAGCACGGGTCGAGGCCGCGACGCGGCCCCAGGAACCCGAGCCCGACGTTCTGGCTCGTCTTCGCACCCCTGAAGCGCACCCCCATCGATTTCGTGGCCCAGAAGGCGACGGAGCTCGGCGCGGCGGCGCTCTGGCCCGTCTTCACGCGCCTGACCGCAGTGACGCGCGTCAATGCCGAGCGGCTTAAGGCCAACGCCATCGAGGCGGCCGAGCAGTGCGGCCGGCTCTCGGTGCCGCAGGTGCTGGCGCCGGCAACGCTCGAGTCCGTGCTCGCGGGTTGGCCGGCCGGGCGGCGCATTCTCCTCTGCGACGAGGGCGGCGGCGGCGTCCCGATCGCGGCGGCGCTCGGCAATGCCGCGGCCGAGCCGGCGGCTTGGGCGGTGCTCGTCGGGCCCGAGGGCGGCTTTGCCGACGACGAGCTTGACCGCTTGCGAAAACTTCCCATTGTTACCGCCGTCGGCTTGGGGCCGCGCCTGCTCCGCGCCGACACCGCGGCATTGGCGGCCCTCGCCTGCTGGCAAGCGATTGCCGGCGACTGGTGCCGGGCTCCCCGGCGAACGCCGAAGGGCGCTCATCCAGCAACGATATAGCACGAAGGTCGCCCATGTCCGGACCGCCCAAGACGACTGGCGAGCCCATCGAGAGCAAGGCCCAGCTCGTGCAATATCTCGCCGAGGGCAGCAAGCCGGCCGCGGACTGGCGCATCGGCACCGAGCACGAGAAGTTCACCTTCCGCCGCGAGGGCTTGGCGCCGCTCAGCTACGACGAGCCGGGCGGCGTCAGGGACCTGCTCATGGCGCTCAAGGAGCGCTTCGGCTGGGACGCGGTCTTCGAGGGCGACAACGTGATCGCCCTCGCCAAGGGGCAATGCGCGATCAGCCTCGAGCCGGGCGGCCAGCTCGAGCTCTCGGGCGCCCCGGTTGCGACGCTGCACGAGACCTGCGCCGAGGTGCATCGGCACCTCTACGAGGCGAAGGCGGTGGGCGAGGCGCTCGGCTTCGGGCTCATCGGGCTCGGCTTCCATCCGACCGCCCGGCGCGAGCAGATACCGTGGATGCCCAAGGGGCGCTACCGCATCATGCGCGACTACATGCCGAAGAAGGGCAAGCTCGGCCTCGACATGATGCTGAGGACCTGTACCGTGCAGGTCAATCTCGACTTCGCCTCCGAGGCCGACATGGTGGAGAAGTTCCGCGTGAGCTTGGCACTCCAGCCGCTCGCGGCGGCACTCTTCGCCAACTCGCCCTTCACCGAGGGCCGGCCCAACGGCTTCCTCTCCTACCGCAGCCAGGTGTGGACCGATACCGATCCCGACCGCTCCGGCATGCTGCCCTTCGTCTTCGAGCCGGGCATGGGCTTCGAGCGCTATACCGACTATCTCCTCGACATGCCCATGTATTTCGTCTACCGCGGCGGCCGCTACATCGACGCGAGCGGGCAGTCGTTCCGCGACTTCATGGCAGGCAGGCTGCCGGCCCTGCCGGGCGAGCGGCCGCGCATCGGCGACTGGTCCGACCATCTCACCACGGCCTTTCCCGAGGTGCGCCTCAAGCGCTATCTCGAGATGCGCGGCGCCGACGGCGGTCCGTGGCGCTATCTCTGCGCGCTGCCGGCGCTTTGGGTCGGCCTCCTTTACGACGGTAAGGCGCAGGACGCCGCCTGGCAGCTGGTCAAGGACTGGACCATCGCCGATCACGCCTACCTGCGCGACGCCGTGCCGAAGACGGCGCTCAAGACGCCGTTCAAGGGCCGCGCGCTCGGCGCCTTCGCCTCAGACGTGCTGGAGATCGCGACGGCCGGCCTCAAGCGCAGGGCGCGCGCGGCCGACCTCGCGGCCGACGAGAGCGCCTTTCTCGACGTGCTGTGGGAGATCGCGAAGAGCGGCCGCACGCCGGCCGAGGAGCTGCTCGAGGCCTATCGCACGCGCTGGGGCGGCAGGGTCGAGCCGATCTTCGACGAGTTCGCCTATTGAGCAACGGCAACCAGCGACAACCGCATGGAGGGCGTCATGGCTGAGAGAAGACCCGTCAGAGTGCTCGGCATCTGCGGCAGCCTGCGCAAGGGCTCGTACAACAGGATGGCGCTCAATGCAGCAGGCGGGCTGCTGCCGCCGGACATGACGCTCGAGACCTTCGATATAGCACCATTCCCGCTTTACAATGAGGACGTGCGCGCCGCCGGTTTCCCCAAGCCGGTCGAGGAATTCCGCGCCAAGATCCTGGCGGCGGACGCGCTCCTCTTCGTAACCCCCGAGTACAACTACTCGATGCCCGGCGTGCTCAAGAATGCCATCGATTGGGCCTCGCGTCCGCCGGATCAGCCCTTCAACGGCAAGCCGGTCGCCATGATGGGTGCCAGCCCCGGCCCCGTGGGCACCGCGCGCGCGCAGTACCACCTGCGGCAGAGCTGCGTCTTCCTCAACATGCTGCCGGTCAACAAGCCCGAGGTCCTGATCGGGCAATACCAGAACAAGTTCGACGCGGCCGGCAAGCTCACCGACGAGACCACGCGCGGCTTCATCAGGGACCTCCTCGTCTCCCTCGACGCCTGGACGCGCAGGCTGAGGGGGGAGTAGGGGCAGGCGGATGCGCATCGCCCGGCTCGCCGCAGCATTCGCCCTGATCGCCGGCCTCGTCGGCTGCGGCTTCTTCACGAGCGACCTCTCGCCGGACGAGCTGGCGCGCCTGGCAACGCGCGACAAGCAGGAGATCTATTTCAAGGGTCAAGCGGCGCCCGCGAAGAAGTTCGCCGCCACGGTCGGACCCGTGCAAGGCAAGATATGCCAGACGGCCCTTCTCAGCTCGGTCGCCGAGTATCAGGCGCTGCAGGCCATGTGGGCGAATGCGCAGGCCAAGAAGGCCACGGCCGTCGTCGACGCCGAATGCGGCTCGGCGCCGTTCTTGACGCCGGCGGCGGGCTCCTATTGCTGGCCCGGCTATGCTTGCACGGGGACGGGAGTCAAGTAGACGACGGACGACGGACGACAGAGAGAAAACACAGCAGCCGCCCATATCTTCCGTCGTCTGCCGTCCGTCGTCCGTCCTCAGATCACGGCTTCACCGCCTCGTCGGTCAGCTGGTCGAGGAGCTGCACCATGTTCTGCAACGCCACCGGCTGGCTGGTGATGTTGTAGTTCTGCGCGATCTGGTCCGGGTCCTTGTAGCTCAGCGTCACGTGGCCGTTGGTGTCCTGGTAGGCGAGGATCCTGAGCGGCACCTCGAGCCCGACCTCGCGCTCGCTCTTGAGCATCCCGGCGTCGAACGGCGGCTTGGAGGCGATGAGAAGCTGGGCGGGTGCGATGGTCTCCTCGCCGGCCTTCGCGATGGCGCGCAGGTCGAGGCGCGCCACGATGGTGAAGCCGTTCTTCTTGAGGAGGTCCTCGAGCCGGTCGAGGGTCTGGACCACGTCATAGGGGCTGCGCTTGGTGACGAGACCGGGCGGCAACGCGACGCCCTGCCGCGGCGCCAGGCTCAGCACCGCGACCGCGAGAAGCGCCAGGAGGGCCATGCGCGCGCGCATCGCCCCCAGTTGTACGGGGCGGCGGCGCTCGGCGCAATGGCGGCTTAGGCCGCGGTCCCCCCGACCGTGAGGCGCTCGACGAGGAGGGTGGGCTGGCCGACCCCCACGGGCACGCCCTGGCCGTCCTTGCCGCAGGTGCCGATGCCGGGATCGAGGCGGAGGTCGTTGCCGATCATGGCGACGCGGGTGAGCACGTCCGGGCCGTTGCCGATGAGGGTGGCGCCCTTGACCGCGGGGCCGAGCTTGCCGTCCTCGATGAGATAGGCCTCAGAGGCCGAGAACACGAACTTGCCCGACGTGATGTCGACCTGGCCGCCGCCGAAGTTGACGGCATAGAGACCGCGCTTGACCGAACGGATGATCTCGGCCGGCTCGTGGCCGCCGGCGAGCATGTAGGTGTTGGTCATGCGCGGCATGGGGTGGTGGGCGAAGCTCTGGCGCCGGCCGTTCCCGGTCGGCTTCATGCCCATGAGGCGGGCATTCTGGCGGTCCTGCATGAAGCCCGTGAGGATGCCGTCCTCGATCAGCACGTTGCGCTGCGAGGGCGTGCCCTCGTCGTCGACGGTGAGCGAGCCGCGGCGCTCGGGGATGGTGCCGTCGTCGACCACGGTGACGCCACGGGTCGCGATGCGCTGGCCCATGAGGCCGGAGAAGGCCGAGGTCTTCTTGCGGTTGAAATCGCCCTCGAGGCCATGGCCGATCGCCTCATGGAGGAGGATGCCGGGCCAGCCCGGCCCGAGCACCACCGGCATCTCGCCCGCAGGTGCGGGAACCGAGCCGAGGTTGACGAGGGCCTGGCGCAGCGCCTCCTCGACCTGGGCCTGCCAGTTGCCCGGCTCGAGCAGCGTCTCGAAGCTCACGCGGCCGCCGCGCCCGTCGGAGCCCGTCTCCATGCGGGCGCCCTCCGCCACCACGATCGAGACGTTGAGGCGCACCAGCGGGCGCACGTCGAGCGAGCGCTCGCCGCCCGCCCGCATGATGGCAACCGCCTGCCAGCTCCCGGCGAGCGAGGCCATGACCTGGCGCACGCGCGGGTCGCGCGCGCGCGCGTAAGCGTCGATCTCGGCCAAGAGCTTGACCTTGCGCTCGAAGGCGGTGCCGGAGAGGGGATTCTCGTCGCCGTAGAGGTGGCGGTTGGTGCCGCGGGGTGCCTCCGCCAGAACGCCGCTCCTCCCGGCGTGCACGGCCTTGACCGTGGCCGCCGCGCGCTTGATCGCCGCCTCGGAGAGCTCGGAGGCGTGCGCGAAGCCGATCGCCTCGCCGGCGACGGCGCGCAGGCCGAAGCCTTGCGTCGTGTCGAAGGAGGCGCTCTTGAGCCGCCCGTCGTCGTAGGCGAGCGCCTCGGACTGGGCATGCTCGAGGAAGAGCTCGCCGTCGTCGGCGCCGTGAAGCGCCTCGTTCACGATGCGCTCGACGCGTCCGCGGTCGAGCCCGGCGCGGTCGAAGAAGAGCTCCTCGGCGATGGCGGTGTCGGTCATGGGGGACCTCTTTCTCGCTCGGTGAAGGCAGCGGCCAGCCAAGCTTATATGGGGCCGCCCGCGCGGCAAATCATCCGCCGCTCCCGGCACCGCCGACACCCGAGGGACATCCAAGGGACGTCCAAGGGACACCCCGGCGCAGGCCCGGGGAAAGCCCCTTGAGGCGGCGCGGAATTCGTGCGACATATCGTCGCATAAATCGCCGCAAGGGTGCGAAAACGCTTGGTTTACCGCAGCGTTACGAGGGCCGGCGCGCATCCGGGGCGCGGCGGTGCCGCGGTGCGGCGCGCGATGGCATTCGGTTGTTCGCAGCGTGCGGCCTATTGTATTGTCGCGACCGCCTGGCAGGGGGTGCGTGGCCGCGGTGCCGCGCGCGGGTCGTGCCGCGGATGACGGCAGCGCGACGGCGGCCGGTCCAAGCGCGGATAAGTTCCGGAATGACGAGCGGGGTCGAGAAGAGATGTCCGTGAAAAACCTGCTGGCGGCGCTGGCGGCGTCGCCGCTCACCATGGCGGGCTTCGCTTGCGCAGGCGCACGAGCGGAAGAGCCGCAGCCCTGGGAAATGGGGCTGCCGCGGCCGGCCTCGCTGACCGCCGAGCGCATCGACAGCTTCCATAGCATCCTCTTGTGGATCATCACTCTGATCACGCTCTTCGTGCTCGCCCTCCTTCTCTACGTCATGTGGCGCTTCCGGGCGAGCCGCAACCCGGTGCCCACGCGCACCTCGCACAACACCCTCATCGAGGTGCTGTGGACGGTGGTGCCGATCATGATCCTCGTCATCATCGCCATCCCGTCGTTCAAGCTCCTCTACTACGCGGACAAGACGCGCGATGCCGAGCTCACGCTCAAGGCGACCGGGCATCAGTGGTACTGGTCCTACGAATATCCGGACAGCAAGGTCGCCTTCGATGCGATGATCGTGGAAGACAAAGATCTCAAGGCCGGGCAGCTCCGCCTGCTCACCACCGACAACGTCGTCGTCCTGCCGGTCCACACCAACATCCGGCTCCTCATCGCCTCCGAAGACGTGATCCACGCCTGGACCGTCCCGGCGCTCGGCGTCAACCTCAACGCGGTCCCCGGCCGGCTCAACGAGACCTGGACGAACATCGAGCGCGAGGGGACCTACTACGGCCAGTGCTTCCAGCTCTGCGGCATCAACCACGGCTTCATGCCGATCGAGATCCAGGCGGTTTCCAAGGAGGCCTTTATGGCCTGGCTGGCCGCGCAGAAGAAGCCGGCGGAGAACCCCGCCGCGGGGGCCAGGCTGGCCCACGCCGCGGCCGGGCGCTGAGCGATTGGAGAGGTGCGAGATGGCTGACATGGCAGAGGCGCACGCGGCGGGCCATCCGACGGGGTGGCGGCGCTTCGTCTATTCGACGAACCACAAGGACATCGGGACGATGTACCTGATCTTCGCCGTCACCGCGGGGATCATCGGGCTCGCCTTCTCGCTCTACATCCGCACCGAGCTCTTCGAGCCGGGCCAGCACATCTATCCGGGGACCGAGGGCAAGCAGTTCTACAACATGGCGATCACGGCTCACGGCCTGATCATGATCTTCTTCATGATCATGCCGGCCATGATCGGCGGCTTCGGCAACTGGATCGTGCCCATCATGATCGGCGCGCCCGACATGGCGTTCCCGCGCATGAACAACATCAGCTTCTGGCTCCTGATCCCGTCCGCAGCGCTCCTCCTCAGCTCGTCGCTGTTCGACGGCGGTGCCGGCACCGGCTGGACGCTCTACCCGCCGCTCTCCTCGGCATTGTTCGGCCATTCGGGTCCCGCGGTCGACATGGCGATCTTCGCCCTCCACCTCGCGGGCGCCAGCTCCATCCTCGGCGCCATCAACTTCATCACCACCATCTTCAACATGCGCGCGCCCGGCATGACGCTGCACAAGATGCCGCTCTTCGTGTGGGCCATCCTGGTGACCGCGTTCCTGCTCCTCTTGGCGCTGCCCGTGCTGGCCGGCGGCATCACCATGCTGCTCACCGACCGCAACTTCGGCACCGCCTTCTTCGATCCCTCGCGCGGCGGCGACCCGCTGCTCTTCCTGCATCTCTTCTGGTTCTTCGGCCACCCAGAGGTCTACATCCTGATACTGCCCGGCTTCGGCATGATCAGCCAGATCGTCTCCACCTTCTCGAAGAAGCCGGTGTTCGGCTATCTCGGCATGGCCTATGCGATGGTCGCCATCGGCTTCATCGGCTTCGTGGTGTGGGCGCACCACATGTACACGACCGGCCTCGACGTGAACACGCGCGCCTACTTCACGGCGGCGACCATGGTCATCGCGGTGCCGACCGGCATCAAGATCTTCAGCTGGATCGCCACCATGTGGGGCGGCTCGCTGCAGTTCCGCGTGCCCATGCTGTGGGCGATCGGCTTCATCTTCCTCTTCACCGTGGGCGGCGTCACGGGCGTGGTGCTGGCGAATGCGGGCGTCGATATCGCCCTTCACGACGGCTATTACGTGGTGGCGCACTTCCACTACGTGCTCTCGCTCGGCGCCGTGTTCTCGATCTTCGGCGGCTTCTACTACTGGTTCCCCAAGATGTGCGGGAAGATGTACAACGAGACGCTCGCCAAGGCGCATTTCTGGATCACCTTCATCGGCGTCAACCTGACCTTCTTCCCCATGCACTTCCTCGGGCTCGCCGGCATGCCGCGCCGCGTGCCCGACTATCCGGCGGCGTTTGCCGGCTGGAACGAGGTGGCGACGGTCGGCGCCTACATCTCGGGCGTAGGCGCGCTGCTCTTCCTCTACATCCTCGCTGAGACCTTCCTCGCCGGAAAGCGCGTCGGCGCCAACCCCTGGGGCGAGGGTGCTACCACGCTCGAATGGACGGTGAGCTCGCCGCCGCCGTTCCACACCTTCGAGGAGCTGCCGACGGTCCGCTGACGGCTTTGGAGAACGCTTAAGTGTCCGACGCCACCATCGAGCTCGAGCCGCCGGCGTGCGCCGCACCGGCCGCACGGCACCGCGCCGCGCGCGAGGCGCCTGCCGCCGCCGCGGGGCGCGAGGATGCCCGCGTCGCCGACTATGCGCTCCTCCTGAAGCCGCGCGTGATGTCGCTCGTGGTCTTCACCGGCTTCGTCGGGCTCTATCTCGCACCGGGCCACATCCACCCGGTGCTCGCCGCGATCGCCATCCTGGCGATCGCGATCGGCGCCGGTGCCGCCGGCGCCATCAACATGTGGTACGACCGCGACATCGACCGCCTGATGACGCGGACCATGAGGCGCCCGCTGCCGGACGGGCGCATCTCGCCCGAGGCGGCACTCACGCTCGGCGTGATGCTCGCGATCGGCGCGGTCACGGTGATGGGCCTCGGCGTCAACTGTGCCGCGGCGGCACTCCTCGCCCTCACCATCGCCTTCTACGTCTTCGTCTACACCGTGTGGCTCAAGCGCCGCACGCCGCAGAACATCGTGATCGGGGGTGCCGCGGGCGCCTTCCCGCCCATGATCGGCTGGGCCGCGGTGAGCGGCCAAGTGAGCCTCGTCTCGCTGGCGCTCTTCGCCATGATCTTCATGTGGACGCCGCCGCACTTCTGGTCCCTGGCACTCTACCGCTCGGACGATTATGCGCGCGCTGGCGTTCCCATGCTGCCGGTGGTGGCCGGACGGCGGGAGACCAAGCGCCACATCCTCCTCTATGCGGCACTCCTCCTGCCGGTGACGCTGCTGCCGTGGCTGCTCGGCGCGGTGGGCAGCCTCTATGGTGCCTTCGCCTTGCTGCTGGGCGGGCTCTTCCTCCTCTGCGCGCTGCGCGTCTGGCGCGAGCCCGACGGAGCCGGCGACCGCGCCGCCCGGCAGATGTTCGGCTTCTCCATCCTCTATCTCTTCCTCCTCTTCGCGCTCATGGTGGTGGACCGCGTGGGGCAGGCGGTGCCCGGCCATGGCTGAGCCCCGGCTGCGGCCGCCCGAGGTCGAGCGCCGCATGCGCGCGCGCAACTGGGCCATCCTCGCCGTGCTGGCGGTGCTCGCGGTGCTGTTCTACGTCATGACCATCGTGCGCATGGGGGGGATGGCACCGTGAGCCGCCAGGTCGGGCGGCGCAAGGCCGCGACGGCAGCACTCCTCGGCGCACTCGTCGCCGGCATGGCCGCGCTCTCGTTCGCCGCCGTGCCGCTCTACCGCGCCTTCTGCCAGGCGACCGGTTTCGGCGGCACCACCCAGCGCGCCGAGGCGGCGCCAGGGATGGCAGCGGGGGCGGCAGCGGGCGCGGCTGCGGGTCGCCTCATCACGGTGCGCTTCGACTCGAACGTCGACGGCGACCTCCCCTGGCGCTTCGAGCCCGCGCAAGGGCCGGTCGCGGCCAAGGTGGGCGAGGCGACCACGGTGTTCTTCCGCGCGACCAATCTCTCGCGGCAGGCGGTCGTCGGGCAGGCGGCCTTCAATGTAACACCGCTCAAGGCCGGCCTCTATTTCGACAAGGTGCAATGCTTCTGCTTCAGCGAGCAGCGTCTCGCCGCGGGCGAGAGCGCCGACATGGCGGTGACCTTCTTCGTGAACCCGGACATGCTCACGGACCGCAACCTCGACGACGTGAATACGATCACGCTCTCCTATACCTTCTACCGCGATCGCGATGCGGAGAAGGCCGAGAGCCGGGCCGCGGGCGGGGGCGCAGGCACGGCCGCAGCGCCGCCGCCAAGGCTCGATTGAGGCGGGCGCGCGCGTCGCGACGAGGGACGAGACGAGAGACGAGGAGAGAGGACGAACACTATGAGCGACAGCCACGCCGCCCATCACGCCAAGCATCCCTACCACCTCGTCCAGCCGAGCCCGTGGCCCGCGATGGGCGCCGTGGCGGCGTTCCTCGCCTTCGGCGGCGGCGTCATGTTCATGCACAGCTACACGGGCGGCACCTGGATCATGGTGCTCGGCATGCTCCTCATCCTCGCCACCATGTTCCTCTGGTGGCGCGACGTGATCAACGAGGCCGAGTTCAAGGGCGACCACACGCCCGTGGTGGCGCTCAGCCACCGCTACGGCATGGCGCTCTTCATCGCCTCGGAGGTGATGTTCTTCGTCGCCTTCTTCTGGGCCTTCTTCAACGCGAGCCTCTACCCGACGGCGGCGATCGGCGGGGTGTGGCCGCCCAAGAACATCCATCCCTTCGATGCCTTCGACCTGCCGTTCCTCAATACCCTCATCCTCCTGACCTCGGGCGCCACGGTGACCTGGGCGCACCATTCGCTGAGGGAGAACAACCGCCGCGACACGCTGCGCGGCCTGGCGCTCACCATCCTCCTCGGCATCTCCTTCACCTGCGTGCAGGCCTGGGAATATTCCCACGCGCCCTTCAGCTTCGGGGGCGGCATCTACCCCTCGACCTTCTTCATGGCGACGGGCTTCCACGGCTTCCACGTGATCATCGGCACCACCTTCCTCATCGTCTGCTTCTTCCGCACGCTCAAGGGCCACTTCAAGCCCGACCACCACGTGGGCTTCGAGGCCGCGGCGTGGTACTGGCACTTCGTCGACGTGGTGTGGCTCTTCCTCTTCACCTGCATCTACTGGTGGGGCGGGAGCTAGAGGGGAAGGACCGCAGGAGGATCCGCGCACGTCCGAGCGTCCGCCCATCTCGCCCTTCCGCGCCGGGCTCGCCTGCCGCTGCCCCGCTTGCGGCTTGGGCCCGGTCTTCGTCGGCTTCCTCACGGTCGCCGAGCGCTGCAGCGTGTGCGGCGAGGACCTCTCGAGCGAGGACAGCGGCGACGGCCCGGCCGTCTTCGTCGTCCTCATCCTCGGCTTCGTCGTGGTAGCACTCGCCCTCGTCGTCGAGGTCAACTACCAGCCGCCGCTCTGGCTCCACGCGCTCATCTGGCCGCCGGTCATCCTCGGCGGAGCACTCCTCCTCCTCCGCCCCTTCAAGGCGACGATGATAGCACTCCAGTACAAGCACAAGACCCACGAGCGCGGGCACGGGGCTTAGCTTCGCGCCGCGGCGTATTAGATAGAAGCCCATGCCCTTCCGCCCCACCCTCGTGCCGACGCTCTTCACCGTTCCGGCGCTCATCCTCCTCGTCGGGCTCGGCACCTGGCAGGTGGAGCGCCTCCATTGGAAGGAGGGCCTGATCGCCGAGCGCACGTCGCGCTCGTCCGGGCCGCCGATCCCGCTACCGGCCGACGCGGCGCCGGCTGCGAGCTACGAGTTCAGCAAGACGCGCGCCCTTGGGCGCCTCCTCAACGACAAGGAGATGTTTCTCGCCGCCCGCTCGCTCAACGGCAATGTGGGCTATCAGGTGGTGACGCCATTCGTGCTCGCCGACGGCAGCGCCGTGCTCGTCGACCGCGGCTGGATCCCGAGCGAGCTCAAGGAGCCGGCGACGCGTGCGGCGGGCGAGCTCGCGGGCGAGGTCGCGATCGAGGGCCTCTTGCGCGGCAGCGAGACGAAGAGCTGGCTCGTCCCCGACAACGAGCCGCAGAATAACGTGTGGTTCTACGTCGACGTGCCGGCGATGGTGCGCTGGGCCGGGCTCGCGCGCGTGCGGCCCTATTTCATCGAGGCGGGGCCGGCGCCCAACCCCGGCGGCTATCCCATCGGCGGGCAGAGCCACATCGAGCTCCCCAACAACCACCTGCAATACGCCTTCACCTGGTACTCCTTCGCCGTCTCGCTCGCGGTCATCTACGTGCTCTATCATCGCAATCTCGCCCGCGAGGAGGCGCTTAAGGCGGCGGCCGCGGCCAAGGACGCGGAGATCAAGGAGGCCTGATGCCCGCCTACCAGGAGCTCGAAGGGCACTTCCGCCGCATCACCAACCTGCGCAACGCCGTCGCCATGCTGCAGTGGGACCTGGCCGTCATGATGCCCGAGGGCGGCCGCGAGGCGCGCGCCGAGGAGGTGGCGACGCTCCGCGTCCTCGCCCACGAGCTCCTCACGGATGCCCGCGCCGCGGCACTCCTCGACGAGGCTGAGGAGGGTGCCGCGGCGCTGTCACCCTGGCCGGCTGCCAACCTCGCCGGGATGCGGCGGCAGTGGGTGCATGCGAGCGCTCTCGACGCGCGGCTCGTCGAGGCGCTCTCCAAGGCGAACGCGGCCTGCGAGGCGCTCTGGCGCGAGGCGCGGCCGAGAAGCGACTTCGCCCTCGTCAAGCCGCAGCTCGAGACGGTCGTGGGTCTCGTCCGCGAGACGGCGCAAGCCAAGGCGGCGAAGCTCGCCTGCTCGCCCTACGACGCGCTCCTCGACGAATGGGAGCCGGGCGGGCGTGCGGTCGAGATCGACCGCCTCTTCGAGCCGCTCGCGGCCTTCCTCCGCCCCTTCCTCGAGGCGGTGCTCGAGCATCAGGCCACGGCCCCGCCGCCCGCCGAGCCCGCGGGCCCCTTCCCGCTCGAGCGGCAGCGGGCGCTCTGCGAGAGGCTCATGGCCACCCTCGGCTTCGAGTTCCGCCACGGGCGCCTCGACGTGAGCCTGCATCCCTTCTGCGGCGGCACCCCCGACGACGTGCGCATCACCACGCGCTACGACGAGGCCGAGTTCACCCAGAGCCTGATGGGAGTGCTGCACGAGACCGGCCACGCGCTCTACGAGCGCGGGCTGCCGGCCGCCTGGCGCTACCAGCCGGTCGGCGAGGCGCGCGGCATGAGCGTGCACGAGAGCCAGTCGCTCTTGATGGAGATGCAGGCCTGCCGCAGCCGCGAGTTCCTCGCCTATCTGGCGCCCCTCGCGAGGGCCGCCTTCGGCGTCGATGGAGCCGCCTGGGAGGCGGACAATCTCTACCGCCTCTATACCCGCGTCGAGCGCAGCCTCATCCGCGTCGAGGCCGACGAGGTGAGCTACCCGGCCCACGTCATCCTGCGCTACCGGCTCGAGCGCGCCATCCTCGCGGGCGAGCTCTCGTTGGCCGACCTGCCGGGCGCCTGGTCGGACGGCATGGCGGAGCTCCTCGGCGTCCGCCCGCCCGACGACCGCCGCGGCTGCCTCCAGGACATCCACTGGTACGACGGCGCCTGGGGCTATTTCCCGACCTATACGCTCGGCGCCATGACCGCGGCCCAGCTCTTCGCCGCCGCCAAGCGCGCCAATCCCGGCATACCTGCTGCGATCGCGCGAGGCGACTTCGCCCCTCTCCTCGCCTGGCTGCGCCCCAACGTGCACGCCAAGGCGTCGCTCCTCCCCACGCGCGAGCTCATCCGCGAGGCCACGGGAAGCCCGCTCGATCCCGCCGTCTTCGAGCGGCATCTCACGGAGCGCTATCTGAGCTGAGCGGCCGACGGCGGCCGCGCGGAGGAGCTCGTGCAGTCGGGCGCTGCGATCCTCGTCAACGTCCTCATCCTGCCCTTCGCCGTCGCCCTGCCGCTTGCCATGGTGGCGCTCCCCATCCTCGCGGCGCGGAGGTGGCGGGGCGCCTGGCGCTACTTGGCGCTCCTCTCCCTGGCCCCGCTCGCCGTCTGCGTCGCGCGCATCGTGGTGGACACCGCGCGCGACCCCACCTCGCACAATCTCTTTCCCCTCGAGATCCTGATGTGGGGCGGCTCGGGCCTCCTCTTCGTCGCGTTCCTCTGGCTGCTGCGCATCGTCCTCGCGGTGAGGTGACGGGCGGCGTTGGCGCTCCTTGAGCTGAGGCGGTGCGTGCGCCGGCTCAGGCGGCGCGCTCGGCGCTGATCCGCCTCGCGTCCTCGGGCTTCAGCTTCCGCCGCGCCATCTTGAGGTCGTGGTGGGCCTGGAGGTTCATCCAGAACTCGGGACTGTTGCCGAAATAGAGGCCCAGCCTGAGCGCCGTGCCGGCCGTGATGCGCCGGCGGTTGTTGACGATCTCGGCGATGCGGTTGGGCGAGATGCCGACCGCCTTGGCAAGCCGGTTCTGCGACAAGCCGTACGCGGCGAGGAATTCATCTTTCAGCATTTCGCCCGGGTGACCGGGGCAAACTCGTTCTCGGCCATCCACGACTTGCCGGGAGCGCCGCAGACGTGGATGCGCGGGTCATGCCCGCGCATGACGGTGTAAACTGGGTTCAAATGGCAGAATCTCTATACTGGACCGCCCGGCCACGCGCCTCCTAGAGTGGCGCCTCTTTGGCGAGGAACCCCGGCTTTGCGCTACATCAGCACCCGCGGCGAGGCTGAGCCGCTCGGCTTCGAGGACGTGCTCCTGGCGGGGCTCGCCCGCGACGGCGGGCTCTATGTGCCCGAGGCCTGGCCGCACCTCGCGCCCGGCGACATCAGAGGCCTCCGCGGCCTCCCCTATCCCGAGCTTGCGGCTCGCGTCATGCTGCCCTTCCTCGGCGGCTCCATCGCTGAGGGAACCTTCGCGGCCATCGTGCGCGAGGCCTACGCCGGCTTCGACCACAAGGCGGTCGCTCCCTTGAAGCAGCTCGGCGCCGGCGAGTGGCTCATGGAGCTCTTCCATGGGCCCACGCTCGCCTTCAAGGACATCGCACTCCAGCTCGTGGGCCGCCTCTTCGACCACGTGCTCAAGCGGCGCGGCGAGCGCGTCACCATCATCGGCGCCACCTCGGGCGACACCGGCTCGGCCGCGATCGAGGCGTTGAAGGGCAGCACAGCGATCGACATCTTCATCCTCCATCCCAAAGGCCGCGTCTCCGAGGTGCAGCGACGCCAGATGACGACGGTCGCCGCCGCCAACGTGTGGAACATCGCAATCGAGGGCAGCTTCGACGACTGCCAGGATCTGGTGAAGGGCATGTTCAACGACCGGCCCTTCCGCGAGGCCCACCGCCTCTCCGCGGTCAATTCGATCAACTGGGCGCGCATCATGGCGCAGATCCCTTATTACATATGGGCCGCGGTGTCGCTTGGCGCGCCCGAGCACGGGCTCGCCTTCGCCGTGCCCACGGGCAATTTCGGCAACGTCTACGCGGCCTACGCGGCGCGCCGCATGGGCTTGCCCATTGCCCAGCTCGTCGTCGGCTCCAACCGCAACGACATCCTGACGCGCTTCTTCTCAACCGGCACCATGGCGCTCGAGCCCGTGGTGGCGACCCTCTCGCCGAGCATGGACATCCAGGTCTCGAGCAACTTCGAGCGCCTGCTCTTCGATCTCCTCTGCGGCGACGGGCGCAAGGTGGCCGCCGCACTCGAGCGCCGACGCAACGAGCGCGGCTTCGTGCTCGAGCGCCCGGCGTGGCAGGAGGCGCTCAAGCTCTTCTCCGGCTACAGCCTCGACGACGAAGCGACCAAGGCCACCATCGCCGAGCTCTATCGCTCGACCGGCGAGCTCCTCGATCCGCACAGCGCCATCGGCGTCGCCGCCGGCCGCGCCAGGCGCAAGGATCGAGTTGTCCCCATGGTCTATCTTGCAACCGCACATCCGGCCAAGTTTCCCGACGCCGTCGCAGCCGCCGCGGGGGTGCGCCCGACGCCGCCCCCCCAACTCGCCGCCCTGGACGGCTTGCCGGAGAAATATTCCATACTTTCCAATAACTTGAGCGAAATCGAGGGTTTTGTGCGGGCTAGTCTCGCCATGCATGGCGCGGCCTAGAGTCATCTCATCTCGCCTGTACACCTTTGCCCCGATCCCGGCATATGATAGCAAGCGAAGCGCCGGGGCGGCGGGCGGCCCTCACCTCTAAGTCATTGTACCGAAAGGATTATAGGAAACATGGCTGGCTTGCATTTGCTTCAGCCAAAGGCCCAGGAGGGGCCGGCGATGGAGGTCGAGACCACGGTTTTGGCCAACGGTCTCACGGTGATGAGCGACCGCATGGAGTCGGTCGAGACGGTTTCGCTCGGCGTCTGGGTGAGTGCCGGCACGCGCTACGAGGTGCCGGAGCAGAGCGGCGTCTCCCACCTCCTCGAGCATATGGCGTTCAAGGGCACCGAGCGGCGCTCGGCGCGCGCCATCGCCGAGGAGATCGAGGCCGTGGGCGGCCAGCTCAACGCCTATACCGCGCGCGAGGTCACCGCCTATTACGCCAAGGTGCTCAAGGAGGACATCTCGCTCGCCGTCGATATTCTCGCCGACATCCTGCAGCACTCGGCGATGGACGAGGAGGAGCTCGCGCGCGAGCGTGCCGTGGTGTTGCAGGAGATCGGCCAGGCCAACGACACGCCGGACGACATCATCTTCGATTATTTCCAGGAGACGGCGTTCCCCGGGCAGCCGCTCGGCCGCCCCGTTCTGGGCAGCGCCGAGGTCGTCGAGCGCGTGCCGCGCGACGTGCTGCTCGCCTATATGGGGCACCATTACGGGCCGCGCCGCATGGTGCTGGCCGCCTCCGGCAAGCTCGAGCACGCGCGGCTCGTCGAGCTCGCGGGCGAGGCCTTTTCCGCCCTCCCGCCCGCGGCCCCGCCGCCGCCCGAAAGCGGGGCTTACGCGGGCGGCAGCTTCCGCTCGGACAAGGAGCTCGAGCAGGTCCACCTCGTGATCGGGCTCGAGGGGCTCTCCCACCACGACCCGGACTATTACGCGCTCCAGGTGTTCTCGACCCTCCTCGGCGGCGGCATGTCCTCGCGCCTCTTCCAGGAGGTGCGCGAGAAGCGCGGCCTCGTCTATACCATCCACTCCTTCGCCTCGAGCTTCGCCGACTGCGGGCTCTTCGGCATCTATGCCGGCACCGGCGAGGCGGAGGTGGCCGAGCTCGTGCCCGTGGTCTGCGAGGAGCTCGCCCGCGCCGGCTCGGAGGCGAGCGAAGTGGAGATCGCCCGCGCCACGGCGCAGCTGCGCGCCGGCATTCTCATGGGCCTCGAGAGCCCGGGCTCGCGCTGCGAGCAGATCGCCCAGCAGATGCTGGTCTTCGGCCGGGCCATCCCGACGAGCGAGACGATCCGCAAGATCGAGGCGGTGGACAAGGCCGCCGTCGCGCGCGTGGCGCGCCGCCTGATCGCCTCACGGCCGACGGTCGCGGCACTCGGGCCGCTGTCCCGGCTCGAATCTTATGATACCCTGGTTGCGAGGCTGGCGTAGGTCTGGGAACCCCCGATGAATGCTGCGGCCCCCGCGCCGTTCCTCCCGCCCGAGAAGGCGGGGAAAATACATAGCATGGCTAAAGACGCCTCACCGCCCGAGCGGGCGGGCGGGGCGGATGCGGCGCGCGCACCGAGGATCGCGGATGCCGGCCGCGGCGGCGGGCCATGCGCCTCCTGAGGCCGCTCTCCGGATCGCCGCCGGCGCCGGCCCGGCTCGCGGGCCGGCGCCTCTATCTGCGCCAGCCCGAGGACCGCGATTGGCGGGCCTGGGCCGATCTGCGCGAGCTCTCGCGCGATTTCCTGGTGCCGTGGGAGCCGAGCTGGCCGCCCGACGCGCTCTCGCGCGAGAGCTTCCGCCGGCGCCTGCGCCGCTACGGCATGGACTGGCGCGAGGACGCGGGCTACAGCTTCTTCATCTTCCGCTTGGGCGACAACGCGCTCCTCGGCGGTGCTACGCTCGGCAACGTGCGGCGCGGCGTCGCCCAGTCGGCCACGCTCGGCTACTGGATCGGCGAGCCGCACGCGCGCCAGGGCTATATGAGCGACGCCATCCGCTCGACCGTCGTCTTCGCCTTCGCGAGCCTTCAGCTCCACCGTCTCGAGGCGGCGTGCCTGCCGAGCAATGAAGCGAGCCAGGGTGTCTTGCGCAAGCTCGGCTTCAGGCGGGAGGGCTATGCCGAGAAATATCTGCGCATCAACGGCGCCTGGTGCGACCACCTGCTCTTTGCGCTCCTCGCGGAGGAGGCGGGCTATCATCATCCGCCGGAGCGGGCCTATGAATAGCGGGCGTACGAGCGACGGGCGGCCTCAGGCGTGGCCGGCGGCACCCGAGAGCATGCTGGAATCGACGCCGAGCTTGCTCATGGCGCGCGTCCATTTGGTGTCGAGCTCGCCGTCGAACACCAGCGCCTCGTCGGCCTGCACGTTGAGCCAGCCGTTGGCGTGGATCTCCTCCTCGAGCTGGCCCGGAGCCCAGCCGGCGTAGCCGAGCGCCAGGAGCGAGCGGCGCGGGCCGCGGCCTTCGGCGATCGCCTTGAGGATATCGACCGAGGCAGTCAGCGCCACCGCCTCGTCGACGGGGAGCGTGCCGTCGCTGCGGAAGTCGGAGGAATGCAGCACGAAGCCGCGCCCGGCCTCGACCGGTCCGCCGAAATGGACGCGCACGTCGTGCTCGACACGGTGCGACTCGATGCCGATCTGCTCGAGGAGCTCGGGGAAGGTCAGCTGATCGAGCAGCCGGTTGATGACCAGGCCCATGGCGCCCTTCGAGCTATGGGCGCACATATAGACGATGCTGCGCGCGAAGCGTGGGTCCTGCATCGTCGGCATGGCGATGAGGAGCTGGCTCGCAAGATAGCCCGACGTGGTGCCGCGAAGCGTCATAGCTTTCACATATGGTCTTGGCGGCCTCGATGCAATGCAACTGTAGCATATCTTTGCGATGTCGGCTCGGGCGATCTATATGTGCCTCTCATGACCTTGAGGGATGACGGCGGCAGCGTGACGGAGGGCGAGCAGATGGCCGGCGTAAGGACGCCGCTCTGGCGGAGTGGCGGGCGGGCACTCGTGGCCGCGGCTTGCCTCGCGTTCCTTGCGGGCGGTGCCGCGGCGCAAGAGAGCACCCTCGCCATGCCGGCCTTCAGCGCTCCTCCGACGGCAGGCGAGGCGGCGGCCTCGCCCTGGGCGGCGACCGAGCAGACCAGGCTGCGGCTCGTCTCGGCGGCGGCGGGAACCGGGACTGCGAGCGAGCTTCGCCTCGGCCTCGAGTTCGAGCTCCAGCCCGGCTGGAAAGTCTATTGGCGCACGCCGGGTGCCGCCGGCTTCCCGCCGCATCTCGACTGGACCGGCTCGCAGAATCTGGCGGGCGCCGACGTTGCCTGGCCGGCGCCCGAGCGCTTCTCCGTGCTCGACCTCGAGACGCTCGGCTACCACGGCCAGCTCGTGCTGCCGCTGACCGCGCGTCTCGCCAAGGCAGGTGCTGCGCTCAAGCTCGCCCTCGCGGTCGACTATCTCACCTGCCGGGAAATCTGCATCCCCTATACGGCGCATCTGGCGCTCGAGCTGCCGGCGGGCGATGCGGCTGCTACGCCCTATACCCAGCTCATCGACCGCTTCGTGGCGCGGGTGCCGGGCGACGGCAGGGCGGCGGGCCTCGCCATCGAGCGCGTCGCCGTCGCCGGCTCGGCCGCCCGTCCGGTCCTCGAGGTGACGGCCTCGGCGCGGCAGCCCTTCGAGAGGCCCGATCTCTTCATCGAGGGACCGTCCGGGCTCGCCTTTGCGCGGCCGCGGGTCGTGCTCTCGGACGGCGGGCACCAGGCGCTGCTGCGCCTCGCCGTCGCCACGGTCGGGAAGTCGTTCCCCGACTGGCGTGCCGTGCCGCTCGGCCTCACCCTCGTCGACGGCGGGCGCGCGATGGAGGCCCGTCGCGTGCCCGCGGCCGAGCCGGGCGGCGGCGAATGGCGCGGCCTCCTCGCGGCACTCGGCTTGGCGCTGGCGGGCGGCCTCATTCTCAATCTCATGCCCTGCGTGCTGCCGGTGCTCTCGCTCAAGCTCATCGGCATCGTCGGCCACGGCGGCGCCGAGCGCCGTGCCGTGCGCGTGAGCTTCCTTGCCAGCGCCGCGGGCGTGCTCGCGGCCTTTCTCGCACTGGCCGCCGCCGCCATCGCCGTCAAGGAGGCGGGCCATGCGGTCGGCTGGGGCATGCAGTTCCAGGAGCCCGCCTTCCTCACCGGCCTCGCCGTCGTCGCCATGCTCTTCGCGGCCAACCTCTGGGGCCTCTACGAGATCAGGCTGCCCGGCTTCCTCGCGGATGCACTGGCCACGGGCAGTCACGGCCGCGGCATCCTCGGCGAGTTCCTGACCGGCGCCTTCGCGACCTTGCTCGCGACGCCCTGCTCGGCGCCCTTCCTCGGCACCGCCATCGGCTTTGCGCTGGCGCGCGGAGCGATCGAGATCGCGGCCGTCTTCGCGGCCCTCGGCATCGGCATGGCGCTGCCCTATCTCGCCGTGGCGGCGGTACCGGGGCTGGCGCAGCGCCTGCCGCGCCCCGGCCTCTGGATGATCCGGCTCAAGGTCGTGCTCGGCGTAGCCCTCGCGGGCACGGCGGCCTGGCTCGTCTCGGTCCTGGTGGGCGAGCTCGGCCTCGTGGCCGCACTCGCCGTGGCCGCTGCGGTCGCCGCCTTGCCGCTCGCCCTCTGGGCGCGCCGGCGCTGGCCGGAGCACCTGCGGCATTCGGGCGTCGTAGCACTCGCAGCCCTCGTCATCGCCGCTTTCGCGCTGCCGTCGAACCTCGCGTCCCTGCCGCCGGCTGCGCCTCATGCGGCAGGGCGCGATTGGCGGCCCTTCGCGCGCGCTGAGATCCCGGGCCTGGTGGCCGAGGGCCGGCTCGTCTTCGTCGACGTGACGGCCGACTGGTGCATCACCTGCAAGACGAACAAGGCGCTGGTGCTCGACCGCGCGCCGGTGGCCGAGCTGCTGCACGCGCCCGCCGTGGTGCGCATGGTGGCCGATTGGACGCGCCCGTCCGACGAGATCGCCCAATACCTCGCGAGCTTCGGGCGCTACGGCATTCCCTGCAACGTGATCTATGGCCCGGGGGCGCCCATGGGGATCGCCCTCCCTGAGCTCCTCACCGCGGACGCGGTGCGCGCGGCACTCGCGGAGGCGGGCGGCCCGCGGCGCGCGGCAGGGGAGGCCGGCGCGCGCGGCTGAGCGTCCGGCCTGGGGGCTGGATTTGCCGCGCGGAATGAGTATTTATGGGCGCGCCCGAGGTTTCGCCGCGGGATCATTTCGCAAGGGGAAGGGCCATGACCATCAAGCCTGGTGAGAAGCTGCCGAACGTCAAGATCAAGTACATGGGTGCCAACGGTCCGACCGAGACCACGACCGGTGAGCTCTTCGCGGGCAAGAAGGCGGTGCTGTTCGGCCTGCCCGGCGCCTTCACGCCGACCTGCTCGGCCAAGCACGTGCCGGGCTTCGTGCACAATGCCGCGGCGATCAAGGCCAAGGGGGTCGGCACCATCGCCTGCATCTCGGTCAACGACGCCTTCGTGATGGGCGCCTGGGGCAAGGACCAGGGGGCGGGCGACAAGGTGATGATGCTCGCCGATGGCAATGCGGACTTCGCCAAGGCCGCCGGCCTCGAGCAGGATCTCTCCGCGGCCGGCCTCGGCGTGCGCTCCAAGCGCTACGCCATGGTCATCGACGACGGCACGGTGAAATGGCTCGGCGTCGAGGAGGCGCCGGGCAAGCTCGAGGCGAGCTCGGCCGAGAACGTGCTGAAGCAGCTCTGACGGCAGCCGCCGTCGCCGACGTGGGAGTGCCGCGGCAAAGCGGCGCTCACGCACCCTCGAGAAAGGGCGCCATGCCCTCGCGGGCGAGCCGGTCGGCGCGCTCGTTGCCGGCATGGCCCGCGTGGCCCTTGACCCACACCCAGGCGACCTCGTGCCGCTCGAGCGCCTGCTCGAGGCGCTGCCAAAGATCGCTGTTCTTGACCGGCTTCTTCGCCGCGGTGCGCCAGCCGTTCTGCTTCCAGCGCGCGATCCACTCTGTGATGCCGTCCTTGACGTAGCGGCTGTCGGTGTGGATGCGCACGCGGCTCGGGCGCTTGAGCGCCTCGAGCGCCGCGATGGCGGCCATGAGTTCCATGCGGTTGTTGGTGGTGGCGCCTTCGCCGCCCTTGAGCTCGCGCTCGTGCCCCTGCCAGGCGAGCAGCGCACCCCAGCCCCCCGGACCGGGATTGCCGCTGCAGGCGCCGTCGCTGAAGACCTCGACGGTGCCGCCCCGCGCTCGCCCGTGCGCCGTCATGCGAGGCCGTACTCGCTCGGCCGCGAGATGCCCTGGTGGAAGCGCAGCTTCTGGAGATACTCGAGCGGATCCTTGGGCTTCACGAAGGCGCCGTCCGGATGGTTGAGCCAGTCGTAGAGCCGCGTCAAGAGGAAGCGGAGCGCGCTGCCGCGCGCGAGGATCGGGAGTGCCGCCAGCTCCTCGGGCGAGAGCGCGCGGCGCTTGCCGTAGCTCGAGAGGAGGAGGCGCGCCTTGGTGACGTTGAAGCTGCCGTCCGCTTCGAAGCACCAGGCATTGAGGCAGACGGCGATGTCGTAAGCGAGGAAGTCGGTGCAGGCGAAGTAGAAATCGATGATGCCGGAGAGCTCGTCGCCGAGGAAGAACACGTTGTCGGGAAAGAGATCGGCATGGATGACGCCCGCGGGGAGTGCCGCCGGCCAATGGCCCTCGAGGTGGTCGAGCTCGCGGGCGAGCTCTTGGGCGAGGCCCTGCCGCACCTCGTGCGCGCGCTTCTCGCAGGCTTGGAAGAGCGGGCGCCAGCCCGCAAGGCCGAGGGCATTGGCGCGCCGCATGGCGAAGGAGAGCCCGGCAAGATGCAGGCGCGCGAGCGCGTCGCCCAAGAGCGCCGCGTGGCGCGGGGCGATGCGCCGCGGCCACATGCCCTGGAGGAAGCTCACGATCGCCGCCGGCCGGCCGCAGAGCTCGCGGAGTGCGATGCCGTCCCTGCCGTGCACCGGTGTCGGGCAGGCGAGGCCCGCTCCCGCCAGATGGTCCATGAGGGCGAGGAAGAAGGGCAGGTCCTGCCGCGCCACCCGCTTCTCGTAGAGCGTCAGGATGTAGGTGCCGCGCTCGGTCTGCAGCAGGTAGTTGGAGTTCTCCACCCCCTCGGCGATGCCCTTGCAGGCGAGCACGGCGCCGAGCTCGTACTGGGTGAGGAAGGCCGCGAGATCCTCGTCGGAGACTTCTGTATAGACCGCCATGGGCGCCTAATCTGACGGTTAGCGCCGCCAAGGGCAACTGGTGCTAAGGGCCGGGAGCGCCGCGGACGCGCCTCGTGCCTCGCGCCCGCGCCCCGGGGCTTGTGCCGGGGAGGAGGCTCCCCTAGAGTGCCGGCCGCGAGTGCTGCCGGGGCAGGCCGAGACGTACTGGAGACGGCGATGGCGGAACCGAGGGTGGCCCAGAAGGGGCCCTTCATGAAGAACGTCGAGGCGGGCAAGGACTATTGGTGGTGCGCCTGCGGGCAGAGCAAGACCCAGCCCTTCTGCGACGGCTCGCACAAGGGCGGCCCCTTCACGCCCGTGCAGTGGAAGGCCGCCTCAACGAAGGACGTTCTATTTCTGCGGCTGCAAGCACAGCTCCGGCAAGCCGCTCTGCGACGGAAGCCACAGCAAGCTGTGAGTGCGCTCAGCCGTCCTGCTGTGCCGCGGCTCGCCGAGCGTCTTGCGCCGGCGGCGCGCGGCCTGGCGCTTGCGGGTGCGCTCGCGGCGCTCGCCGCCTGCTCGGCGAAGACGCTGCCCTGTCCGACCGCCAAGATCCTGCGCGACGCCGCGAGCGTCACCGTCTTTGCCCCCGGCCAGCCGGCCGATGCCAAGGCGGTGCAATATGTCGGCAATATCTCGCAGGCCAAGCTGAGCTGCTCCTACGATGTCAGCACTCTCGAGCGGCTCGAGGTGGCGCTCGGCGTGCAGGTCACCGCCGAGCGTCCCCCCGCCTCGACGGCGGCGGCGGCCGATCTGCGCTACTTCGTCGCCATCGTCAACCTCGAGGGCGAGGTGCTGGCCAAGAAGGAGTTCCCCTTGAGCCTCGCCTTTCCCAAGGGCGGCACCTCCGCCAGCACGGTCGACGAGAGCCGCCAGATCATCCCGCTCAAATATCCGCAAAACGGCGGCAGCGTCGAGATCTGGGTGGGCTTCCAGCTCTCCCCCGAAGAGCTCGATTACAACCGCAAGCACCTCGGCGGCTGAGCGGCGCATAAGCTTCAGGCGAGGAGTAGCGCCGCCGAGGCGATGAGGAACCCGCCCATCGCGCGGTCAAGCCATCGTCTTGCGGAGGGCCGCATAATCCAATCCGCGATCGCCGACCCGGCAAGCGCCCACAGGGTGAGGCAGACCCCAGTCACCACGGCGAGAATAACGGCCAGCTCGGCGAGCGACGAGACTCGCTCGCCGTCGCGCGGCATGGCCGCCGCCGCGGTCAGCACCATCACCCAGCTTTTCGGGTTGAGGAGTTGGAAGAGGGCGCGGCCCTTGGCCGGGGCTCGCCTGCGAAGCCTTCATGGACGAGGCGCTCTATCCCGTCATGAGCAGGCGCTATTGGGAAGCGGCCGGCAGGCCTCGCACGCCCGAGAAGCTGGCGCGCTTGCGCCTCCTCCACGACAGGGACCCGCAAGCATCCTGGGAAGCGTGGCGGGCGGCACACCCAAGCCGCGGGCTCGACATGCGCCGCGGTCCACGCTTCGCCTCCTCCGACCTCGTGCTGCGGGCGGCCAGCCAGGGGCTGGGCGTGGCACTCGCGCGCGCCCGCTTGGCGGCCGCCGATATTGCCACGGGCGCCCTCATCCGGCCCTTTGGCGAGTTCCTGGTCGGCGTACCCGACGCCCACTGGATCGTGCGCCACGAAGCCGCACCCGAGCGCATTGCCGTGAGCGCGGTGATCGATTGGCTGAAGCAGCAGGGCAACCGCGCGGCATAGGGAAGAGCATGAAGCATGGTGTTGCCGCCTATGTCCAATTTGTCTAGAATAGACAAAATGGAGCCTTATCATGCGCCACGTCTCCGCCACCGACGCGAAACAGCGCCTCGCCGCGCTGCTTGACGCCGTGCAGCGCGAGCCCGTCGTGATCCGACGTCACGAGCGGGACGTTGCCGTCCTTCTCTCGGCCGAAGAATATGAGCGCCTTTCCGCCCTCAACAGAGAGGAGTTCGAGCGCTTCTGCGACCGCATCGGCGCCGAGGCAACCGCGCGCGGGCTGACCGGGGAGAAGCTCGCCGAGATCCTTGCCGATGAAGGTTAGGGAGCGGCTTGTCGTCGATACGGGCGTCCTCGCCAGCAGATTGCTCCTCCCCGCCTCCGTGCCTGCGGAGGCTGTTCGCAAGGCCGTGGGCGAGGGCCAGCTTCTCGCCTCCGATGCGACTCTCATGGAGCTCGCCGAGGTGCTCGCCCGAGCGAAATTCGCTCCCTATGTCACGCTCGACGAACGCAAGCAGTTCTTGCGCCTGTTCGGCCGCATCGCGGAGCGAGTGCCGGTCACTCATGCCATACGCGCTTGCCGCGATCCGAAGGACGACAAGTTTCTCGAGCTTGCCTTGAATGGCGACGCGCGCTTGATCGTCACCGGCGACGCGGATCTCCTGGCGCTTCACCCATTCCGCGGCATCGAGATCATGACGCCGGCGCGCTATCTCACAGACGGTCGGCAAAATAGCTGACCGGCTTCCTCCCTAGTTGACTTTCCCCCCCATGCGTCTAGGCTGGCGGCACTTTGCCGATGACCCTCGCGGGAGAGATCGGCGCGGCGCCCGGATGCGGGCGTCTGCCGCGCCGGCGCCGAAGGAGCAACCGCCCCGGAAACTCTCAGGCAAAGGGACCGCGAGGGGAGGCAGCTCTGGAAAGCAGCCGCAGCGCCTTTGGCCAATGCCGAAGGCGAGGCGGCTCACCGAAGGGGTAAACCCGGCAGCGCTGCCGGGCGATTCTTTCAGGTCCGAGGACAGAGGGGGCTTGTCCGTTGCCAGGCGCGATCCCGGTGATCGCGCGGGGGCACCGGTCAAGCGGCAACGGCCCTCGGGAGGACCTGGTGAGCGCGCCGCCCTCGCAACCCCCGCCCTCGCAAGCCCTGAAGCGCACGCCGCTCTACGAGCTGCATCGCTCGCTCGGCGCCAAGATGGTGGCCTTCGCGGGCTACGAGATGCCCGTGCAGTACGCGGGCGGCATCCTCGCCGAGCATCTCCACACGCGCAGGGCGGCGGGCCTCTTCGACGTCTCCCACATGGGCCAGGTGCGCGTCTCGGGCCCCGACGCCGCCGCCGCCTTCGAGCGCCTGGTGCCCGGCGATATCGCCGGCCTGGCGCCCTCCCGCCAGCGCTACACCCAGTTCACCAACAAGGCCGCGGGCATCCTCGACGACCTCATGGCAAGCCGCCTCGAGGACGGGCTCTTCGTCGTGGTCAATGCCGCCTGCAAGGCCGCGGACCTGGCGCATATGCAGGCGAGCCTCGAGGGCGCAGCCGAGGTCAAGGCGCTCGACGACCGGGCGCTCTTGGCGCTCCAAGGCCCGGCCGCGGCCGAGGTTTTGGCGCGCCTGGCGCCCGCCTGCCGCGAGCAGAGATTCATGAGCCTCGCGCGCTACGTCCTCGAGGGTGCTGAGGCGCTCGTCTCGCGCTCGGGCTACACCGGCGAGGACGGCTTCGAGCTCTCGCTCCCCGCCGAGGCGGCGGAGCGCGTGGCGCGGCGCCTCCTCGCCGAGCCCGAGGTGGCGCTGATCGGGCTTGGCGCGCGCGATTCGCTGCGCCTCGAGGCCGGCCTCTGTCTCTATGGCCACGACATCGACGTGACGACGACGCCGGTCGAGGCGGAGCTCGCGTGGTCGATCGGCAAGCGCCGCCGCCAGGAGGGCGGCTATCCGGGCGCCGATGTCGTGCGCGAGCAGCTCGAGAAGGGCACCGTGCGGCGCCGCGTCGCCATCCTTCCCGAGGGGCGGGCGCCGGCGCGCGAGGGCGCCGAGATCGTCGATGCTGCGGGCCACCGCATCGGCGTCGTCACCTCGGGCGGCTTCGGCCCGAGCCTCGGCGGGCCGCTCGCCATGGGCTATGTCGAGACCGTCTACGCCAAGGAGGGCATGCCGCTCGATCTCGTCGTGCGCGGAGTGCGCCGGCCGGCCAAGGTGGCGGCATTCCCCTTCGTGCCGCACCGCTATCGCCGGGAATGAACGGGAGGAGGAGAGCCGTGCTGAAATTCACCAAGGACCACGAGTGGATCCGCCTCGAGGCCGACGGCAGCGCCACCTGCGGCATCAGTGCCTATGCCCAGGAGCAGCTCGGCGACGTCGTCTACGTCGAGCTGCCCGCCGTGGGCAAGGCGGTTGCCAAGGGCGACAACGCCGCGACCGTCGAGTCCGTGAAGGCGGCGAGCGAAGTCTATGCCCCCGCGAGCGGCACGGTGAGCGCCGTCAACGAGCGCCTCGCGGGCGAGCCGGCGCTCGTCAACGCCTCCCCGCTCGCCGACGGCTGGTTCTTCAAGCTGGCGCGCGCCGATGAGGTGGAGCTCGGAGAGCTCATGGACGAGGCCGCCTACGCCGAATACTGCGAAGGGCTCCACTGATGCGCTATCTCCCCCTCACGGAAGCGGATCGCCGCATCATGCTCCAGGCGATCGGCGCTCCCTCGCTCGAGAGCCTCTACCGCGACGTGCCGGAGGAGGTGCTGCTCAAGGCGCCGGCGGCGCTGCCGTCCCACATGGGCGAGCTCGAGGTCGAGCGCGCCTTCCAGGCCTTCGCCGGCGGCAATATGGGGACTGCCGCCGTGCCGGCCTTTCTCGGCGCCGGCGCCTACCGCCACCACATCCCGGCGAGCGTCGACCATCTCATCCAGCGCGGCGAGTTCCTCACCTCCTACACGCCCTATCAGCCCGAGGTGTCGCAGGGCACGCTGCAATATCTCTTCGAGTTTCAGACCCAGGTGGCGCTCATCACCGGCATGGAGGTGGCGAACGCCTCCATGTACGACGGCGGCAGTGCCACGGCCGAAGCGGTGATGATGGCAAACCGCGTCACCGGTCGGCGGAAGGCGGTGCTTTCCGGGGGCCTCCATCCCCACTACCGCGAGATCTGCGCCACGCACGCGCGCTGGAGCGGCTTCGAGGTCACACTGGCCGAGCCCGATCCGCGCGGCCGCGAGGAGCTCGCGCGCTCGATCGACGACAAGACGTTCTTGCGTCGTGGTGGCGAGCCCGAGCTTCTTCGGCCATCTCCGCGACTACGCGGGCCTTGCCGAGGCCTGCCACGCCAAGGGGGCGCTCCTCGTCGTCGCGGTGAGCGAGGTCGTCTCGCTCGGGCTTATCAAGCCGCCGGGCGAGATGGGCGCCGACATCGTCGCCGCCGAGGGCCAGTCGATCGGCGTGCCGCTCTCCTTCGGCGGGCCCTATCTCGGCCTCTTCGCCGCGCGCGAGAAGTACGTGCGCCAGATGCCGGGGCGGCTCTGCGGCGAGGCGCACGACGCCGAGGGTCGGCGCGGCTGGGTGCTCACCCTCTCGACGCGCGAGCAGCACATCCGCCGCGAGAAGGCGACGAGCAACATCTGCACCAACTCAGGGCTCTGCGCCCTCGCCTTCACGATCCATCTGGCGCTTCTGGGCGAGGTGGGCTTCCACCGGCTCGCCGAGCTCAACCACGCGAGCGCTGTCAGGCTCGCCGAGCGGCTCGCGGGTATTGAGGGCGTCGAGCTCGTGAACGAGACCTTCTTCAACGAGTTCACGCTTCGCCTCGCCCGGCCGGCGGCCGAGGTGGCGGCGGCGCTCGCGGCGCGGCGCATCTTGGGCGGCGTGCCCGTCTCGCGCCTCTACCCCGCCCGACCGGCGCTCGCCGATCTCATGCTGGTGGCGGCGACGGAGGTCAATACGGAGGCCGAGATCGAGGCCCTCGCCGAGGCCCTCGCCGAAGTCCTTGGGGAGGTGCCGTGATGGACCTCTCCCAGGACCGCAAGGGCCGGCCCGCCGCGAACGAGCCGGCGGCATCGCGGCCCACCATCAGCGGCAACCGCGGCCTCCGCATCGAGGAGCCGCTCATCTTCGAGCAGGGCCAGGAGGGCCGCAGCGGCGTCGACCTGCCGGCGCCGCAGCGCCATGCCCAGCACTTGGGCGCCATGCGGCGCGCCGGCCCCATCGGGCTTCCCGGCCTCTCCGAGCCCCAGGTGGTGCGCCACTTCACGCGGCTCAGCCAGAAGAACTACGGCATCGACAGCGGGCTCTACCCCCTCGGCTCCTGCACCATGAAGCACAATCCGCGGCTCAACGAGAAGCTGGCGCGGCTCGCCGGCCTTGCCGATCTTCACCCGCTGCAGCCGGCGAGCACCGTGCAGGGTGCCCTTGCCCTCATCGACAGCCTCGCCCATTGGCTCAAGACGCTCACCGGCATGCCGGCCGTGGCCCTCTCGCCCGCCGCCGGCGCCCACGGCGAGCTCTGCGGCATGATCGCCATCCGTGCCGCACTCGAGGCGCGCGGCGAGACGGCGCGGCGGCGCGTGCTGGTGCCCGAATCGGCGCACGGCACCAATCCGGCGAGCGCTGCCGAATGCGGCTTCACGGTCGACCACATTCCGGCCAACGCCCGCGGCCGCGTCGATCTCGCCGCCTTCAAGGCCAAGCTCGGGCCGGACGTGGCGGCGCTCATGCTGACCAATCCCAACACCTGCGGCCTCTTCGAGCCCGACATGCGCGAGATCGCCGCAGCACTCCATGCGAGCGGCGCCTATTTCTACTGCGACGGCGCCAACTTCAACGCCATCGTCGGGCGCGTGCGCCCGGGCGACCTCGGCATCGACTGCATGCACATCAACCTGCACAAGACCTTCTCAACGCCCCACGGCGGCGGCGGTCCCGGGAGCGGGCCGGTCGTCTTCTCCGCCTCCCTTGCCCCCCACGTGCCGTTCCCCTACGTGCTGCACGAGAGCGCGGGCTTCCGCCTCGTCGAGCACGGCGAGAGCGGCGGCGAGGCTGCTCTCGCCTTCGGCCGGCTCAAGACCTTCCACGGCCAGATGGGCATGTTCATCCGGGCGCTTGCCTACATGATGAGCCACGGCTCGGACGGCCTCGCCCAGGCCGCGGGCGACGCGGTGCTCAACGCCAACTACCTCTTGGCGCGGCTCGGGGACGTGCTGACGCCGGCCTTCGACGGCCCTTGCATGCACGAGGCCCTCTTCGACGACCGCTTCCTCAAGGAGAGTGGGGTCTCAACCCTCGATTTCGCCAAGGCGATGATCGACGAGGGCTTCCATCCCATGACCATGTATTTCCCGCTCGTGGTGCATGGCGCCCTCCTCATGGAGCCGACCGAGACCGAGAGCCGCCAATCCCTCGACCAGTTCATCGCTGCGGTGCGGGGGCTGGCAGCGCGTGCGCGGGAGCCCGGCGGGGCCGCGGCGTTCCATGGCGCTCCCTACTTCACGCCGCGCCGCCGCCTCGACGAGACGGCCGCCGCGCGCAAGCCCGTGCTGCGCTGGCGGCCGCCGGCACCCGCGGCCCGGGCGGCGCAATAGCGGCCGCAGGGTCGCCCGCTCTTTGCCGTATCATGAAGTGCTGTCGGACGGCCCCGCGGACGGCCCCGGGGCCGGCCAAATTCGGGCGAAACCCGCTCTTTCCAGAACGGCAGGAGCCTAGCGCATGCGGACGATGACGCGAGCCGACGCCACGGCGGCGGGCGCGGGCTTTACGGCGGCCTGCCAAGCGCTCTACCATCGCGCCAGCGATGATCGGCGGAAGGCCGCCCTAGCGCAGCTCAAGCGCCATGTCGGCCGCGGCTGAGTACGCCTTGCGGCTCGGCGGCCAAGCGATGGGCGGCAGCCGTTCAAGGCCGCAGCCGGTGCTCCTCGTCGCGCGGGTGATTGCCGGCATGGATCAGGATTCGGACGAGGATTTGGTCGCGCGCACCGCAGTCGGCGACCGGGGGGCCTTCGAGATGCTCGTCGTGCGTCATACGCAGCGCAGCCTGCGCTTGGCCCAGCGCGTCTCGGGCAATGCCAGCGACGCGGAGGAGCTGGTGCAGGAGGCGTTCCTCAGGCTGTGGACCAAGGCGGACACCTGGCAGCCGGGGCGCGGCAAGTTCTCCACCTGGTTCTTCCGCATCCTCGTCAACCTCTGCCTCGACCGCAAGCGGCGGCCCGACATGCTGCCGCTCGAGAGTGCGGGCGAGCCGGTCGACCCGCGCCGCAGTGCCGTCGACACGATCTATCAGGACGAGCTCAGCCGCGGCATCGCGGCGGCCATGGGCGAGCTGCCGGAGCGCCAGCGCGCGGCGCTGGCACTCTGCTACTACGAGGAGATGAGCAATCTCGAGGCGGCCGAGGCGCTCTCGGTATCCGTCTCGGCGCTCGAGGCCCTCTTGGTCCGGGCGCGCCGCACGCTACGCACAAGGCTTGCGGCACTCGGGGCCCTCGGGCCCAAGGAGGGGGAATGATCTTCGAGGAATTCATGTACTATCTCGACGCCTACGGGGCGTCGCTCGAGCGCTGGCCGCAGGAGCTGCGGCCGGCGGCATCGGCCTTCCTCGCGGCGTCCGCGGCGGCGGCGGCGGCGCAGGCCGAGACGGCGCGCCTCGATGCGCTGCTCGACCGGCTGGCACTCGGCCCCGGGCGCGAGAGCGAGACTCGCGTGCGCGCACGCACGCTGACGGGCGCCTCGCGTCCGCGCCGTGCCGTCGGGATCGCGCTGCGTGCCAATGCCGCGAGACTGTGGCCGCGCGCCGCCGTGCTTGCGCTCGTGGCGGTGCTCGGCATCATCGCGGGCTCGGTCGGGCTCGAGAGCCAGCAGACCGAGACCACGCCGCTCGACGTGGCGCAGCTCCACACCGATGAGTCGCCCTTCGAGGTCGCTGGCCTATGAGCAACGGCCGCGCGAAGGGTTGGGTGCTGCAAGTCGCCCTCTTCGCCTCGCTTGCCATCAACCTCTTCGGCGCGGGCTATTTCGTGGCCCGGCTCTGGCATCACCATCCGCCGCCGGGGCCGCCGGGGCCGATGATGCTTGCCGAGCGGCTGGCAGCACCCCTCCCCGCGGCGGACAAGGAAGTCCTCCTCTCGGCCTGGAAGGCCGATCAGCCCAAGCTCGCGAGCCTCAATGCCGAGCTGGTGGCGGCCCGGCGCGAGGTGCGCGCCAAGCTCAACGCCGAGCCCTTCGACCGCGCAGCGCTCGCCGCCGCCTTGTCGAATACGCGCGCGAAGCGCCTCGCCCTCGATGAGGAAATCCAGGGCATCATCGTCGATGCCGTGGCCAAGTTCTCGCCCGAGGGCCGCAAGCTCCTGTGGAGCAGGCCGCCGCCCCCGCCGCACTGACGGCGCCCGCCGGCGCTCAGTTGAGGCGCTGGGGCAGCTCGGCGATCGCGGAATCGACCAGTGCCGCGGCGCGGGCGCCGTCGAGATTGGCCGCGACCAGGCGGCGGGTGACCGCCACGGCGAGCGCCACCGCGAGCGCGCGCACCTCGTCGATCGCCTTGGCCTCCGCTTGCGCTATGCGCTCCATCGCCTGCTGCTCGCGCCGCTTGAGCGAGGCGGCAAGCTCGCCCTCGGCCTGGCGGCGGTTGCGCTCGGCCTCGGCACCGGCGTGGCGCAGGATCGCCTCGGCCTCGGCGAGCGCCTGGCTCTCCTTCTGCTGGTACTCGGCGAGGAGCGCCTCGGCATCGTCCTTGAGGCGCCGCGCCTCGTCGAGCTCCGCCTTGATGGTGGCGGCGCGAGCATCGAGGCCGCCCGCGACGCCGCGCTTGACCGGCTTCCAAACTCCCGCCACCAGGATGACGAAGGCAACCGCGACCCAGATCTCCGGGTTCTTGAGGAGCTCCATCAGCGTCTCTCCCCCGTCTCCGCGGCGAGCGCCTCCGCCACGGCCGAGGGCGCTGCCTTGACGCCGATCAGCCGCTCGGTCGCCGCCTCGGCCGCCTCGCCGGCGATGCCGCGGATATTGGCGAGCGCCGTCTCGCGCGCGCCGGCGATGCGCGCCTCCGCGTCCTTGACGCGCTCGCCGAGCCTCAAGCCGAGCTCGGCATGGCGGGCGGCGGCCTCCGCCGCCATCTCGTCCGCCAGCTTGCGCAATGCCGCGCGCGCCCTCTCGTGCGCCCCTGCCAGGGCCGCCTCGTACTGCGCCAGAACCTCCGCCGCCTCGTCCCTGAGCGTGGCCGCGCGGTCGAGATCGCTCTCGATGCGGGCTTGCCGCGCCGCGAGGACGGCCGCCACCTTAGGCAGCGCCACCTTCCACAGGATGAAGAAGAGCGGCACGAAGGTGAGGACGAGCCAGAAGAGCTGGCTCGGGTAGCTGCTCGGGTCGAGCTGGGGCATGATGCCGTCTCCTTGCTGCGCCGCTACGATGCTCGGCCGGAGCGGCGCCGGCGCGCTAGCCGAACAGCACGACGAGGGCGATGACGAGCGCGTAGAGGGCGATGGCCTCGACGAGGGCGAAGCCGAGCATCGTCATGGTGAAGACGTCGCCGCGCGCCGCCGGGTTGCGGCCGACCGCGGTGATGAAGGCGGCGAAGATGCTGCCGATGCCGACACCCGAGCCGATCACGCCGATCACGGCCAGGCCCGCACCGATTAGCTTCGCGGCTGCGACTTCCATCGTTCGCTCCTCTCGGTTGCTTTGGTTGCCTAGGGTTGATTGCCTGGAGCGTTGCCGCCCCGCTCAGTGGAGGTGGAGTGCGTCGTTGATGTAAAGGCAGGTCAGAATGGCGAACACGTAGGCCTGCAGAAAGGCGATGAGGAACTCGAGGCCGGAGAGCGCCACCACGAAGGCGAGCGGCAGCACGCCGGCGAACCCGAGGAGGAAGACGAAGCCCGCGAATACCTTGAGGAGCGTGTGCCCCGCCAGCATGTTGGCGAAGAGCCGCACCGAGAGGCTGATGGGCCGCGAGAGATAGGAGATGATCTCGATCGGGATGAGGAGCGGCCACAGCGCCGGCGACACGCCGGGCGGCACGAAGAAGCGCAGGAAGTGGAGCCCGTGGCGCGCGACGCCGAGGATCGTCACCCCGATGAAGACCGAGAGGGCGAGCGCAAAGGTGACGATGATGTGGCTCGTGAAGGCGAAGCTGAAGGGCACCATGCCGAGGAGGTTGCCGAACAGGACGAACATGAAGATCGTGAAGACGATGGGGAAGTAGCGCTTGCCCTCGCCGCCGATCGTGTCGCGCAAGAGGCTGGCCACGAACTCGTAGGAGAGCTCCGCCATCGATTGCAGGCGCCCCGGCACGAGCGCCCGGGGCCGCGCGCCCAGAATGAGGAAGAGCGTGATCGCGGCAAGCGCCACCACCATCACGAGCGAGGAATTGGTGAACGAGAACGTCGAGCTTCCCGAGATGAAGCGGGATGATCGGCTCGATCTTGAACTGCTGGAGTGGGCTGTCGGTGCTGGCTGCCGCCATGTCGTCCCCGCCTCAGGCGTCCTCGTCGTCTTCGGCGGCCCCTCCGGCCGCGCTCCGCTCCCGCGGCTCCTTGCGGTAGCCGACCGTGCCCCCGAGCCCGCTCGTCAGCCGGAAGACGTTGAGCAGGCCCGCCGCCGACCCGAGCACGAAGAAGAGGATCAGCAGCCACGGCTTCGTGCCGAGCCAGCGGTCGAGCATGTAGCCGAGCGCCACGCCCACCACGAGAGCCGAGACCAGCTCGAGCCCGATGCGCCACGCCAGGCCCGCGCCGCCCGCCTCCGCCGCGTGACGCGCCGCGCCGCCGGCCCGCCGCCGCTGCGCCTCGCGCACGCGCGCATCGAGCGCTTCGAGGGAATGCGGAAGCTTGCGCTCGGTCATGGCAAGCCGCCTGCCCGTGCCAAGTGGGATGCTGCCCCGCGGATTGCTCCGACCCCCCGTGCGGGACGGCTCGCGAGCCGATTTCGCGGGCGCACCTTAAGGAGCGGGTCCGGCCCTGTCAAGGCCGCGAAGCCGCGGCAAACTGGGCGATTTCCGCCCCCTCCGGCGGCAGCATCGGCCCTTATGTTGCCACCCTCGGTCGTGATAGATGTATGGCCTGCAAAAGAGCGAAATCTATGTATAGCGAACAAGCTGCGGACCCGGTGTTAGTGCGCTTCCGCGCGGCCCTCGACGAGCTTTTTGGCGACCGCGTGGAGCGGGTCGTGCTGTTCGGCTCCCGTGCGCGAGGCGATGCGCGCCCGGACTCGGACTATGACGTAGCCCTTTTTCTCCACGATCTCGGTGCGGACCGGTGGCGGGAGCTGACGGCGTTGGCAACGATTACCGAGCCCATTTTGGAGGAGACCGGAGCGGTTCTTAATGTCCTTCCCCTTCGTGCCGGGCTGCATCGCGAGCGCACGCCGCTCATGCATGAAATCCGCCGTGAGGGCTTGGATTTATGACGCCGGAGGTTGCGGCCTACCTTGAAAAGGCCCGTGAGTGTCTCGCCAACGCGCAAAAGATCATTGCCATCGAGGTCGCAAGCGATGCTGCGCGCGCCGCATATTTAGCCGGCTTCCATGCGGCGCAGGCTTTCATCTTCGCCAGTACGGGCAAGACGACGAAGACACATAGCGGCGTCCGCACGGAGTTTGCCCGCCTTGCGAGGTCGGATGCTCGTATCCCCAAGGATTTACCGACATTTCTCGGGAAAGCATACGAGCTGAAATCCATTGCCGACTACGGCATCAGTCCGAATATCCGCGTTTCGCTCGGCGATGCGGAAAATGCCATCGAAACGGCGGCCCGTTTTATCGAGTGTATTGCGGGCCTGCTGAAATAACTCGATGTCCCCAGGCGCGCGACACGGCAAGAAACTCTGATCTTCTCACGCCGTCGCCCTGAGGCTGTCGGCGGCGGCGAGGTCGACGGAGACGAGCTGGCTCACGCCGCGCTCGGGCATGGTGACGCCGAACAGGCGGTCCATGCGCGCCATGGTCATGCGGTGGTGGGTGATGAGGAGGAAGCGCGTGGCCGAGGTGTGCGCGATCTCCTCGAGGAGCGAGCAGAAGCGGTCGACGTTGGCGTCGTCGAGCGGGGCGTCCACCTCGTCGAGCACGCAGATCGGCGCCGGGTTGGTGAGGAAGACGGCGAAGAGGAGGGCAAGTGCGGTGAGCGCCTGCTCGCCGCCCGAGAGGAGCGAGAGCACCTGCAGCTTCTTCCCCGGCGGGCTCGCCAGGATCTCGAGCCCGGCCTCGAGCGGGTCCACCGATTGCGTGAGCTCGAGATGCGCCCGCCCGCCGCCGAAGAGGCGGATGAAGAGCGCCGAGAAATGCTCGCTCGCCTGGGAGAAGGAGGCCATCAGGCGCTCGCGGCCCTCGCGGTTGAGCTCGGCGATGCCCTGGCGCAGCCGGGCGATGGCGCCCAGGAGATCGGCGCGCTCGCTCGCGAGCGAGGCGATCTGCTCCTCGACCTCGCGCGCCTCGGCCTCGGCGCGCAGGTTGACGGGTCCCATGTTCTCGCGCTCGCTCACCAGGCGCTGGAAGCGCATCTCGACGCGGCCGAGCTCGGGCGGCGCCTCGTCGGCCTTGAGCTCGGCAAGCGCCAGGCAGTCCTCCGGCGCGCAATCGAGCCGCTCGGCGATGCGCTCGGCGACCGCGGCGAGGGCAGCGCCGGCCGCCGCCACCGCGGCCTCGCGCCGCACGCGCTCCTCGCGCGCGGCATGGAGCTCGCGCTCGGCAAGCTTGAGCGCCTTGTCCGCCGCGGCCGCGGCGGTCTCACCTGACGCGAGCCGGTCGGCCGCCGCCTGGCGCCGGCCCTCGGCCTCGGCGATGCGGTCGAGGAGCTCGCCGCGCTCGCGCGCGATCTCGGCCGGCTTGGCGGCGAGCAGCGCCTCCTCGGCCTCGGCCGCATCGCGCCGCTCGGCGAGCTCGGCGAGCTGCCGGGCTGCTGCGGCTGTGCGCTGCTCCCAGGTGGCGGCCTCGCCGGCGATCGCCGCAAGGCGCTCGCGCCTGAGCGTGGCCTCGCCCGCGAGCCGGTCGTAGGCGCCCTGGCGCTCGCGCTGGCCGTTGCGCGTCTCGGCGAGACGGCTGCGCGCGCTCTCGAGCCGCCGGCGGGCCGCGGCAAGGTCGGGGAGGAGGGCGAGTGCCTCGCGCGTCTCGGCCGCCTCGCGCTCAGCCTCCGTCGTGGCGATGGCGAGCTCGGAGGCGCTTTCGGCGAGGGCGGCGAGGCGCGAGCTCTGTTGCGCCGCCTTGTGGGCGAGATGCCGCTCCGCCTCGCGCGCTCCGTTGAGCGCGGCTGCTGCCTCGCGCGCAAACTCGCGGGCGCGCCGCTCGGCGGCAAGTGCCGCGCGGGAGCGCCCTTCCGCCTCGGCCAGGCGGCCGCGCGCCGTCTCGAGCGCCGCCGTGGCCGCGGCGAGAAGGGGGCGGAGCTCTTCGAGCTGGTTCTTCTGGCCGAGCCGCTTGGCCGCTGCGGTGGCGGCACCTGCCGCGGCCGTGAAGCCGTCCCAGCGCCAGAGCGCGCCGTCCTTGGCGACGAGGCGCTGGCCCTGGGCGAGGCGCGCCATAAGGGCGGCACCGGTCGCATGGTCGGGCACCACGCCGATCTGCGCCAGTCGGCGGTCGAGGGCGGCGGGCGCGCGCACGTAGCGGGCGAGAGGCGTCGAGCCCGGGGGCAGGGAGGGCGCCTCGGCGAGCGGCGGCAGCGCCCGCCAGTGGCGCGGCGCTCCCTCGTCGAGGGGAGCGGCGAGGTCGTCGCCGAGCGCTGCACCGAGCGCCGTCTCGAAGCCGGGCTCGACGACGACCGCATCGATGAGCGGCGGCCACATGCCGGGGTTGTCGGCTGCCAGGAGGTCGGCGAGCGCCTTCGCCTCTGCGGCGAGCTCGGCGCGCGCGGCCTCGGGTGCCTGCAGCGCCTCGCGGCAGGCGGCCTCGTCGGCCTTGGCGCTGGCGTGCGCGTCCTCCGCGGCCTGTGCCGCGAGGCCGCTCGTCTCGGCGCCGGCCTCGGCCGCCGCCACGGCCTTCAGCACCTCCTCGAGGGCGGCGGCGGCACCCGCCTCGGCCTCGATGCGCGCGCGCTCCGCGGCGATCTCCTCGCGGCGCTGGGCGAGCCGGGCGATACGGGCATCGAGCTCGGCGCGCCGTTCGCCAAGCGCCCGCTCGCGCGCCTCGCCTGCCGCGACCTCCTCGACCGCCCCATTGAGCGCGCTCTCGTCGGACGACAGCGCCGCGTTCGCCTCGGCGAGCGACGCTTCTGCCGCGGCCAGCGCCGCACCCTCGTCCGCTTGCGCCGCGGCGAGGGCGGCTGCCTCGCGCGCCAGGCGCTCGGACGCGGCAGCCGCGTCAGCCGCCAAGCTCTCCTCGCGCGCCCGATCGGCGGCGATCTGCGTGAGACGCTTGGCGGCGAGTGCCAGGGCCTCCTCGGTGCGGCGCTCCTCTGCCGCGAGCGCCTCGCGCGCCACCGCGTAGCGGTGAAGCTCCGCCGCCACCTCGGCCTCGGCGAGGCGCAGCGGCGGCAGCGCCGCCGCGGCATCGGCTTCCGCCGTGGCGGCGGCGGCCACCCGGCCGGTGAGCTCGGCCACGAGCTGCTCGGCCTCGCGGAAGAGCGCCTCTGCGGCCTCGACCTCGCCGCGCGCCGCTTGCCAGCGCAGGTGCAGCAGGACCGCCTCGGCGCGGCGGATGTGGTCCGAGAGGTTGCGGTAGCGGCTCGCCTGGCGCGCCTGGCGCTTGAGGCCCTGGAGCTGCGCTTCCATGGTCTGCAGCACGTCGTCGAGGCGCTCGAGGTTGGCGTCGGCGGCGCTCAAGCGCAGCTCCGCCTCGTGGCGGCGCGAGTGGAGGCCGGTGATGCCGGCTGCCTCCTCGAGGAGCGCCCGGCGGTCGGTCGGCTTGGCGTTGATGAGGGCGGCAATACGGCCCTGCCCGACGAGGGCGGTCGAGCGCGCGCCGGTTGCGGCATCGGCGAAGAGGAGCTGCACGTCTCGCGCGCGCACCTCGCGGCCGTTGACGCGGTAGCTCGAGCCCTGGCCGCGCTCGATGCGGCGCAGGATCTCGATCTCGTCGCCGTCGTTGAAGGCGGCGGGCGCCGAGCGCTCGCGGTTGTCGAGCAGCACCTGCACTTCGGCGATGTTGCGCGGCGGTCGGTCCTGGGTGCCGCCGAAGATGACGTCGTCCATCTCGCCGCCGCGCATCTGCTTGGCCGAGACCTCGCCCATCACCCAGCGCAGCGCCTCGGAGACGTTCGACTTGCCGCAGCCGTTGGGGCCGACGATGCCGGTGAGGCCGGGTGCGACGACGAGCTCGGCCGGATCGACGAAGGACTTGAAGCCCGAGAGTCTCACGCGCGCGAAATGGAGCAAGGCTGCCGTCCCTGCCTGAGAGCTATTTGAGAAGCGGTGCCAGGATGGCGTCGAACTGCGCGAGCGGCATGTCGCCCTCGTGCTTGACGCCGTTGATGATGAAGGTGGGCGTGGCCTCCAGCTTGAGCTGGTTCTGCGCGTCGAGCTCGACCTTGAGGATGCCGTCCATGAGCTCCTTGTTGTCCATGCAGGCGTCGAACTCCTCCTTGCTCATGCCGCCGAGCCGCGCCACCTTGGCGAGCTCGGCCACGGGGTCGGGTGCTGTGGCCCAGGTCTCCTGCGACTTGAAGAGGATCTCGAGGAAGCCGAAGAAGCGCTCGGGCCCGGCGCAGCGCGTCAGCATGGCCGCCCGCAAGCCAGGCTGGTCGAAGGGGAAGTCGCGGTACCTGTAGTAGACCTTGCCGGTGTCGATGTACTTCTTCTTGAAGGCCTCGAAGGTGTTGGCCTCGAAGGCGGCGCAGTGGGGACAGGTGAGCGAGGCATATTCGACCACCGTGACCGGCGCCTTATCGTCGCCGAGAGTGCCCTCGGCCAGCATCTCCGCGACCGTCATGGCTGCCGCGGCAGGCCCGGCGAGGCCGGCGAGGAGCAGGCAGAGAGCCACTAAAATTTGTAGGGTGCGAGCCAAATCGGCCTCCAAGCTACTAGATGTGGTGGATTATAGGGCAGCCGGGACAGCTGCCACAAGCGCTCTCCCGGCAGATTCCTGTGGATAAGCCTCCGGCCTCAGCGCCCCTCCTTGGCGGCGAGGAGGGCCAGGCCCAGGCGCGCCATCGCCTCGCGCAGCGCCGGGCTCTCGATGGAAGCGAGCTCGAGGGCGAGGCGCTCCTTGGCCGTGGGGTCGGGCTCGGCCGCCCGGTGCGGTGCCGCGCGGGCCGGCTGGCGCCGCGTGGAGAGCGGCCCCTGGTGCAGCTTGAGCCGGGCGAGCGCGCGATAGCCGAAGTAGGCGTTGATGCGCTCGACGAGCTGCGGCTCGAGGTGCTGGAAGGCGAGCGCCCAGGCGCCCTCGACACGCAAATGGAGGGTGCCCTCGATGCGCTCGCCGCGGGGAAATTCGAGCCGCTCGGGCTGCGCGTGGAGGGCGATCTCGGCACCTGCTATGGCCGGCCAGTCGGCCACGAGGCCGGCCTCGGCAAAGCCGCGCTTGCCGATTGCCGCGCGCGCGAGCCTGGGCACGAGCTGCGCCAGGCTCCTGGGCCCGCTCGGCTCTCGGGTCATGGCATGCCCGCCGCTGCCGTCTTCACTCTTGCATCATCCCGCCTCGAGGCCGCCGCCAACCCGTGCTGTCGGCGGCGGCGCTTCGCGGCTAATCTTAGGCGAGCATGGTCCCTGCCACCAGAACCGATTCCGTGACATTTTCGCGCCCGGCGGTGCGAGCGCTCGCGCGCCCGGCTCAGCGAGGCCGTTCGGAGACGGGCTTCGGCTATGCGGGCCTGTAGGGGCTGACTTTGATGTCGCCGTCGCGCTGCCGCATCGCATGGCTGTCGCACCAGGCTTGCATGCTGAGGAGTGTGTCCATGGACACGCCGAAAGCCTTTTCGATCCTGAGCGCCATTTCCGGCGAGAGCGCCGCTCTTTCGTTGACAAGATCGGAGAGCGTCGCACGGCGTACGCCGAGTATCTCCGCGGCGCGCGCAATGGACAATCCGAGCTCATCGAGGATCTCGATGCGGACGAAAGCCCCGGGATGGGAGGGCTTCATGCCGAGCCTCAGCGGTGCTTTTGCCATCAATGGTAGTCCTCCAAATTTAAATTGCGAACTTCATCCCCTTCGGTATCGAAGGTGATCCGCCAGTTGCCTGAAACCGATATGCTCCAGGTGCCGGCACGATGTCCGGAAAGCCGATGAATGCGCCATCCAGGAGGTCCCTTCAAGCCGTCCAAGTCGGCGGCGCTGACCAGCGCTGTGAGGACGTTTCGTATCCTCTGAACGAGGTCGCGCCGGAGTCCCCGGTCATCGTCATCTTCAAGGAGGCGCTTGAGGCCTCTGTGCCGTACGCTCACGATCCTCATCCGCGAGGATCGTACGGTGTGACCGGACAATCGTCAAGGCTGCGTAGAGGGGAATTCGGGATTGATCATGCCGCACCCAGCTAAGGACGTCTCCGCGGCATTTTCGCGCCGCGAGGCCGCCAAGCTCGCAGCGAGGCTCCTTGCCTGGTACGACCGGCACCGGCGCCGCCTGCCGTGGCGCGCGGCCGCGGGGGAGTGCGCCGATCCCTACCGCGTGTGGCTCAGCGAGATCATGCTGCAGCAGACGACCGTGCAAACGGCAGCGCCCTATTTCACCGCCTTCGCGGCGCGCTGGCCGACCGTCGCCGCCCTTGCCGCGGCCGAGCTCGACGAAGTGCTGCACGCCTGGCAGGGGCTCGGCTATTACGCGCGCGCGCGCAACCTCCACGAGGCGGCACGGCTGGTGCTGAGCCGCCACGGCGGCCGCTTTCCCGAGAGCGAGGAGGCGCTGCGCGCATTGCCCGGCGTCGGCCCTTATACGGCGGCGGCGATCTCGGCAATCGCCTTCGGCCGGAAGGCGAGCGCCGTCGACGGCAACGTCGAGCGCGTGATCGCCCGGCTCTTCGCCGTCGCGGAGCCGCTGCCTGCCGCCAAGCCGCGGCTCAAGGCGCTCGCGGCGACGCTCGTGCCCGAGGCGCGCGCGGGCGACTATGCCCAGGCGTTGATGGATCTGGGAGCGCTTCTCTGCACGCCGCGGCGGCCGCGCTGCGGCCAATGTCCGTGGCGCCGCGCCTGTGCCGCCAAGGAGCGCGGCATTGCGCAGGCGCTGCCGCGCCGCACGGCCAAGGCGAAGCGGCCGCTGAGGCGCGGCGTCGCCTTCTGGCTGGTGCGCGGCGGCGAGGAGGTGCTGTTGCGTCGGCGGGCGAAGGACGGGCTTCTGGGCGGCCTCATGGAGCTGCCCACGACGGCCTGGCAAGAGCGGGCACCGGCCCTTGCCGCGGCTAAGCGCCAGGCGCCGGCGAGGACGCGCTGGCGCCTGCTGCCGGGCCGCGTGCGCCACGTCTTCACGCATTTCGAGTTGGAGCTTACGGTGCTGGCGGGAAGCGTCGGAGAGACGACCGAGGAGCCCCGCGGGGTGAACGAGGGGGGGACACCCCGCTGGTGCCGTCTCGACCGTCTCTCCGACTTTGCGCTGCCCAGCGTGATGAGGAAGGTCGTCGCCCATGCTCTCGCGAATGGGGGGTAGCTCGAGCATCGGTCGGCGACTTTGGCCTCGCATGGCCGGCTGCCGCATTCAGGGGTGTGCGGGCAGTCCCTCGCCACGCCGGGTCAGTGCATATCCGTTGGCCGTCTCCCTGCTAATCCCGCGACGATGTCGAATGCGCCCAAGGTCAAACGCGCTCATGCCACACGGCGCCGCTCAGGGCATCTACGTTGAGCAGGCACCGCTCGCCGGCGGCTCCGCGCGCGAGCACCTGGTAATGACCGTCACGGGAGGCGATGGGGCCGAGGCACTGGTAGCCGAGGCGGCCAAGGCGATCTTCCACTTCCTCCCTCTTGAGGTGCGCGAGCCCGTAGCCTCCTTGCGGCACCGGCTCGCCCGTCGCGGCGTCGACATAGAGTTTTACGCGCCGGCCCCAGCGATCCTGCGCCTGCACCGCGAAGCCGGGACGCAAGGCCTCGACATGGATGATGTCGCGGTAGCCGAGCTGGCGCAGCTTGTGGCGCACCAGCCAGGCCGGCAGCGGTGCCCCGCTCTCGGGTGCTGCCTGATACGCCTCGGGCCCGAGCGCCAGGGCTGCCGCCGACTGGGGCCCCAGGCCGAGAAGCGAGGCGAGCGCCGCGGCGAAGGCGGTGCCGGAGCGGCGGCCGGCTCGGCGGGTGTCGCGCATCCGCAGGAATCCCCTATCGCGATCCTCGATGTCCCTTCGGGATAACCCGCTGGGATGGCCCATTGGGCGAGGGTGCCAATTTGCCTTATGCTTCCTGAACCGATGCTGAGAGGATCGTTCATCCGCCGTTCAGCTCTTGGGCGCTATGAAGGCGTCATGCGCGAGCTTGTGGTCGTGGTGCCGACGGCGCTCTTGCTGGTGTCGGGGGCCGTGGGCATTTCACGTGCCGACGACAGCGACCACGAGCGCGCGCGCGCGGCGCTCGAGGCCGGCGAGGTCCAGCCCCTCAAGGACATCGTGGGCCGCGTGCAGAGCCGCTGCGGCGGGCGCGTCATCGAGGTCGAGATCGCGGAGCAGAGCCACGGCGGCAGCCACACCTGGCTCTACGAGATGCGCATGCTGATGCCCAAGGGCAACGTCCTGGGCTTGGACGTGAACGCCGCCACGGCGGAAATTCTCGACGTGAAGGGGAGGGGTGCGGCCAACGCCTGTCAATGACCCATGCGCGTTCTAGCCATCGAGGACGAGCCGGATCTCGCGCGCCAGCTCGCTGAGGCCCTGCGCGAGGCGGGCTACGCCGTCGACGTGGCCCGCGACGGCGAGGAGGGCCATCATCTCGGCGACACCGAGAGCTACGACGCCGTGGTGCTCGACTTGGGCTTGCCGCTCATGGACGGCCTCACCGTGCTCGAGCGCTGGCGCAGCGCCGGGCGCAACATGCCCGTCCTCATCTTGACCGCGCGCGACCGCTGGAGCGAGAAGGTCGCCGGCTTCGACGCCGGCGCCGACGACTACGTGGCCAAGCCCTTCCGCATGGAGGAGGTGCTGGCGCGCTTGCGCGCGCTCATCCGACGTGCTGCCGGACACGCGCGCGCCGAGCTCGAATGCGGGCCGCTCCGCCTCGATACGCGAAGCTCGCGCGTCACCCTCGACGGCGCCCCCGTCAAGCTCACGGCGCAGGAGTACCGCCTCCTCGCCTATCTCCTCCACCACCGCGGCCGCGTCGTCTCGCGCAGCGAGCTCACCGAGCATCTCTACGAACAGGACTTCGACCGCGACTCCAACACCATCGAGGTCTTCGTCGGGCGTCTCAGGAAGAAGATCGGCGCCGAGCTCATCCTGACGGTGCGCGGCCTGGGCTACCAACTCGCCGAACCCGGCGACGGCGCCGAGGCGGCCGTGAAGGGACCGAGGGAGCGCGCGTGAAGATCAACTCGCTCGCCTTCCGCCTGGTGGCAGGTGCTGGCCTGTGGATCGCGGCGGCGCTGGCGGCGGGCGGCCTGCAGCTCTCGAGCATTTTCGAGGACTCGGCCGAGCGCAGCTTCGACGCCCGCCTCGAGGTCTATCTCGACGGGCTGATCGCGGTGAGCCGCAGCGGTGCCGCGGGCCGCATCGAGCTCGCGCGCGGGGTGGGGGAGCCGCGCTTCACCGAGCCCTATTCCGGCTGGTACTGGCAGATCTCGGGACCGGATGGCCCCATCCTGCGCTCGCGCTCGCTGTGGGACATGGCGATCGACGCCCAGGCGACGACCGACGGCGGCTTGAGCACCGGCGAGATCACCGGTCCCGACGGCCGCCGGCTGCGCCTCGCCGAGCGCACCGTGACGCTGCCGAGCTTCGCCCACCGGCTCAGCTACATGGTGGCCGCCGAGGATTCCGAGATCGACCGCGAGGTCGCGCACTTCAACAAGGTGCTCGCCTGGTCGCTCGCGGCACTCGGCCTCGGGCTCATCGCGGCGGTGCTCATCCAGGTGCATTTCGGCCTCGTTCCGCTGAAGCGCATGCGCGCCGCCCTCGCCGACATCCGCGCCGGCCGCGCCGAGCGCCTCGCGGGCGGCCTGCCGGCCGAGGTGCAGCCGCTCGCCGACGAGCTCAACGCCCTCCTCGAGCACAACGCCAGCGTGGTTGCGCGCGCGCGCACCCACGTGGGCGACCTCGCGCACGCGCTCAAGACGCCGCTCGCCGTCTTGAGCAACGAGGCGGCGCGCGAGGCGGGGCCGCACGCCGAGGCGATCGCGCGCCAGACGGCCGCCATGCGCCGGCAGGTCGACCGCTATCTCTCCCGCGCGCGCACGGCGGCGACGGCCGGCGTGCTCGGCGCCCGCACGCCCGTGCTGCCGGTCGTAGACGACCTCAAGCGCACGCTCCAGCGCATCCACGCCGAGCGGCCGATCGAGATCGCGGTCGAGGGCGACCGCGAGGCCGCCTTCCGCGGCGAGCGGCAGGACCTCGAGGAGATGCTCGGCAACCTCATGGACAACGGCTGCAAATGGGCGCGGAGCCGCGTGCGGCTCACGCTCGCGCAAGCCGGCGGGCGCCTCGCGATCGCGGTCGAGGACGACGGCCCCGGCCTCTCCGCCGAGGAGTGCCGCCAGCTCTTCCGCCGCGGCAAGCGCCTCGACGAGGCGGTGCCCGGCAGCGGCCTCGGCCTCGCCATCGTGCGCGACATCGCCGAGCTCTACGGCGGCAGCGTCAGCGTCGATAGGGCGGCGCTCGGCGGCCTCAGGGTGAGCCTCGAGCTGCCCGCGATCGGGGTGCACGCGGCGGCGGGGTGAGGGAGCGCGCGGGAGATTGGATCGCGATGGCTTGCCCCCTCTCCCGCGAGCGGGAGAGGGTCGGGGTGAGGGATGGCTCCGGCGGCGTGCGCCGGCAAGCTAAAGTCGAAGTTGATCGCATGTACGGGGCGGCGCGTGGTCAGAAACCAACTCTGAGCCCAATTGCTCTTACCGTCGCTTCTGGTGGGGAGCACAGAGGGAATCTTCCGACGGGCCGCCTCCTCGCTTAGGTGAGTTTCGTCCATCGACTGCGTGATGCGTATGCGGTCCAGTCGATCGTGGGCCGCCGCCTCCACTCCCGTGTGAGGAAGTTCACCAAATGGAGGTAAAACTCGAGGAACAAGCTCGGTGAGTCTTCCTTCAAGAGAACCACCCCCGCCTCTGGGCGGATGATTCCGCGATCCATCACGATCACCCGATCAATGACATCTGGCGCGCAACCGATGTCTTGCGCCCTATGGAGCACACGCTGGTATTCTTTCTCGGCCCATCCGTCTGCCCCTAGGTTCGAGCTGTAGGCGAAGATGAAGTAAGGGCAGCGATAGCGGTCTTTCTCGACGCGACCTTCCGTGGGCGCAGCGATAAACCGCTTCTTGAATGGCCGCAGCGACCTCACCTTCATCGCTGCGCCGAGACAAATATCGAGATCGGCTTGCGACAGGACCGATTTGACTTCGATCACGGCATATAAGGCTTCAGCGGGGACAATTAGGCTGTCGTTGCCGGTTTGGATTGGTGCGGCCGTCGAATGATCGTAGATAAAAAGGTCAAGCTCACCGGTGACGTTGTCGCCGTAGTCGCGCGCTTCACCCTTCCCAACCGCGAACACACGCGGCAAATGGAGCGACAGAAACTCGGCGAGCGCCGCAGCCCGTTCATTGCCGCGAACACCCTTGTGTTCGAAGTTTGCCGCTTGCTCGGAACTCAGCGCCAGACGCTGTTCCGCCTGGGTCAGGACCTTGCGGAAAAGTGGGCTTGTGTTGCGTGTAGCGCGCTTCACCACAGGCGAACTCCTTCCGCTGCCGCATGCCTAGCTGTTACCACCACTTGCTATACAATCACCCCTGCGTCGATCGCGATGCAGTTCCGCCCGATGGGATAGCTGGCAATGCCGGTCGAGGCAGACCGGCCCGACGTCACGCATGAGCCACCAGATCACATATTCTGGCGCAAATCCGACCTCTCGCCAATTCGGCCACCATGGCCCTTGACGTTCTGGTGACAAATTTGTCACCATCTCTCGATGAGCCGGGACACGCGGCCCATTTCATGGGTCAAGGCAGCGCGGAAGGACTTCGAGGCTTTTCCGGACAGTGCTCGAGATCGCTTGCTCGATGCCTTGACCGTCGTTGCGGAGGGCGGCACGCCGCGGATCGCGAAGCCGCTCGCCGGCCTCGGCAGCGGCGTCATCGAGCTGGCGCTTCCCCACGGTGGTGAGGCCTACCGCGTGGTTTATGCCCTCCACCTCGAGGCAAGCATCTGGGTGATCCACGCCTTCCAAAAGAAATCGAAGAAGGGGATCAAGACGCCGGCAACGGAGATCGACCTGGTCCGCGAACGCATCAAGCGCCTCAAGGAGTCTTTCATATGAGCAAGCGGTCCATCGCCGTCGTGCGCGGCAGCGGCAACGTCTACCGCGACTTCGGTTACGCCGATGCGGACATCCGCCAGGCCAAGGCCATGATGGCGGCTGAGATCATCAAGATTCTCGACGAGGAGAATCTGTCGACCCGTCAAGCCGAAGCGAGCACCGGGATCTCGCACAGCGAGTTCGCGCGCATCCGCCGCGTCAATCTGGCGCGCTTCACGATCGACCGCCTCATCGCCATTCTCAACCGCCTTGGGCGGGAGGTTTCGATCTCGGCAGCCGTGCATCGCAAGAGGGGCGTGAGGACGGCGACGCGCGCCGCGCATCCGTAGGCCGTCCGCTGCGATAGGCGTGCGGCGCCCGTGCGATCCGGAGCACTCCCGTGATATGTTCGCGCCCATCTTGGGGCGCTCACATCGGGAGAGGCGGGAGGAATGACGAGATCGGCTCATCGGGCGGCGCCGTCCGACGCGGCGGCGCGGCGGAGGGCGAAGGCGGTCGTGGTCTACTCGGTCGAGCATCTGCCGCCGTTCGACGCCGCCTTCTACGAGCGCGCGCGCTCGGCACTGACGAAGGTCTCCGAGCTAGCGGTTCCGCCGCGCGAGGCGAGGGCGTTCAGCGTGCCGGCCGGGCATTTCTTCCGCGTCATGAGCGTCGAGGGCCCCCAGGTCGGCGACCTCAACCTGTGGAACGCGCACGACCTCTCGGAGCGTTTCTTCAGCGGCAAGACGCGGGCGCTCCATGCGACGCACCTTTCGACCGGCGACCGGCTGTGGAGCACCTTGCCACACTTGCGTCCGATGGCCACCATCACCCGGGATACGCTCGACTGGTACGGCTGGGACGAGGACGGCGGCGGCGTCCACGACGTGATCGGCACGCGCTGCGATCCCTACACCAATCTCCTCCTGAAGGGGACGGAGTACCATCACTGCTGCCACTCGAACCTGACGCGCGCCCTTGCGGCAGAGCGCCACATGCCGCTTGCCGAGGCCGAGCGCCACGTGCACGACGTGATGAACGTCTTCATGTGCACCGGCTACACGCGCGACACGCACCAGTATTTCATGAAGGCGAGCCCGGTGCGGCCCGGCGATTTCATCGAGCTCTTCGCCGAAATCGATCTCCTCTGCGCCCTCTCCGCCTGTCCCGGCGGCGATTGCGGCGCGAGCCACTCCGACGACGCCGCCAAGTGCTACCCGCTCAAGGTCGAGATCTACCGCGCGAAGGAGGACGCCCTCGCAGGCTGGCGCTCGCCGCCCGCTAACGCCTATTCGCGGACTCACGGGATCGTCTGAAGCCGCCCGTCCTTATTCCGTCCGCTCGAGCGCCGCGCGCAGCTCCTGGCGGAGGAGGTCGATCGGCACGGCGCGGCCGCGGCGCTCGACCATCCAGAAGGTCCAGCCGTTGCAGGCGGGGGCACCCTGCACCGCCGCTGCCACCTGGTGGATCGAGCCTTTGTGCTCGGCCGCGATGAGGGTGCCGTCGGCGCGCACCTTGGCGGTCCAGCGCCGGGCCGGATCGAAGAGGAGCTCGCCCGGCTTCAAGAGACCTTGCTCGACGAGCCAGCCGAAGGGGATGCGCGGCTCCTCGCGCCGGGGGCGCTGCTCGAGGGCGTCCGGGTCCGCCGCCGCGGGCACGGCGGCGATGCGCTCGCGCGCGATCCCCGCGTAGTGCGCCTCCTTCTCGATGCCCACGTAGTTGCGCCCGAGGCGGCGCGCCACGATGCCCGTGGTGCCGGTGCCGAAGAAGGGATCGAGCACGAGCTCGCCCGGCCTGGTCGCGGCGGTGATGCAGCGGTGGAGGAGGGCCTCGGGCTTCTGGGTCGGGTGCGCCTTCTTGCCTTGGCCGTTCTTGAGGCGCTCCTCGCCGGTGCAGAGCGGGATGAGCCAGTCGCTCCTCATCTGCAGCTCGTCGTTGAGCGCCTTCATGGCGGCGTAGTTGAAGGTGTAGCGCGAGGCGGCACTCTTGGCGCACCAGATGAGCGTCTCGTGCGCGTTGGTGAAGCGCCGGCCGCGGAAGTTCGGCATCGGATTGGTCTTGCGCCAGATCACGTCGTTCAGGATCCAGAAGCCGAGGTCCTGGAGGATGGCGCCGACGCGGAAGATGTTGTGATAGCTGCCGATCACCCAGAGCGTGCCGTCCTCCTTGAGCGCGCGCCGCGCCGCCGCGAGCCAGGCGCGCGTGAAGGAGTCGTAGGCGCGGAAGTCGTCGAACTTGTCCCACGCCGCCTCGCAACCGTCGACGCGGCTGTTGTTCGGCCGGTAGAGCTCGCCCGCGAGCTGGAGATTGTAGGGCGGGTCCGCGAACACCATGTCGACCGAGCCCGAGGCGAGCCAGCCCATGAGCTCGATGCAGTCGCCCGTGAGAACCTGATTTGCCCGCAAGCTGCCCCCTTGCCCGACGTCGCGGCACCCGGCGGCACCGGCCCAAATCCCCGAACGTCACGCTTTCAAGCCGCCTCGGCCATGCCCTGGCCGTTGCCCGCGGCTGCCCGGCCCCACTCTGAGTCAAGCGGCCCGTCGGGTCAATAACTTTGTCGAGTCAAAGACTTAAGCTGCCCTGGACGGCGCGCACCGGGGCGAAGCTGCGGCGGTGGTGCGGCGTGGCGCCGAAGCGCCACAAGGCCTCGCGGTGCTCCTCGGTGCCGTACCCCATATTGTGTGACCAGCCGAAATCGGGATGGCGCAGTGCCAAGCGCCGCATGAGGCGGTCGCGCGTCACCTTGGCGAGCACCGAGGCGGCGGCGATCGAGAGGCTCAGGCCGTCGCCGCCGACGAGGGTCTCGACGCGGCAGGGGAGGGCGGGCGTGCGGTTGCCGTCGACGAGGGCGGCATCGGGGAGCACGCCGAGTGCGGCGAGCGCCCGCGCCATGGCGAGGTGCGTGGCGGCGAGGATGTTGAGGCGGTCGATCTCGGCGACGCTCGCCGCCGCGATGGCGAAGCGCAAGCGGCCGTGCCGGGCGCAATCCGCGAGTGCCGCGAAGAAGACCTCGCGGCGCTCGGGCGTGAGGCGCTTCGAATCGTCGAGCCCGTCGAGCCGCCCGAGCGCCAGGCGCTCGCGCGAGCGCCGGTCGTGGCCGAGGATCACCGCGGCGGCGACGACGGGTCCCGCCCACGGCCCGCGGCCCGCCTCGTCGAGGCCGGCGACGAGCCCGCCCAGCCTCAGCTCGTGCGAGAGGTCGGGCACCGCCGGTACCGCCCGGCGCTCACTCGGCCGCTTGCCGCGGCTGCAGGGTCTCGCCCTCGAGCAGCTTCTCGAAGTCCGCGGCGGACGAGGGGCGGGCGAAGAGGAAGCCCTGGATGCCGTTGCACTGGTAGGCGCGCAGATAGGTGAGCTCCTCGGTGTTCTCCACGCCCTCGGCGATGGCCTTCTTGTCCATGGCGTGGGTCATCGAGATGATGGCGTGCACGAGGGCGGCGTGGGCCGCGTCGGTCGTCATGCGCGAGATGAAGGAGTAGTCGATCTTGAGCGTCTCGATGGGCAGGCGCGAGAGGTGGCTCAAGGCCGAATGCTCGATGCCGAAATCGTCGATTGAGAAGGTGACCCCGGTGGCGGCGAGCCCCTTCATGGTGCGCGTCACCAGCTCCACGTTGCGCAGGATCGTGCTCTCGGTGATCTCGAGCTTGAGGGCCACGTTCGGCAGCTTGGTCTCCTCGAGCACGGCGAGGACGCGCTCGCCCAGGTCCGCGCGCATGAGCTGCAGGCCCGAGACGTTGACCGAGACCGGGAAATCGCAGATGCCCTTCCTCCGCCACGCCTCGGTGTGGACGCACGCCATGCGCAGCACGGCCTCGCCGAGCGGGATGATGAGCCCGGTCTGCTCGGCGATGGGGATGAACTCGCCGGGCGACACGAGGCCGCGGACGGGATGGCGCCAGCGCACGAGCGCCTCCATGCCCATGATCTTGAATGTCATGGGATGGACCTGGGGCTGGTAGAAGACCTCGAGCTCGCCGCGCTCGATCGCCCGGCGCAGCTCGCCCTCGAGCGAGAGGCGCTTGACGGCGCTTTCCGTCATCTGGGCGCTGTAGAACTCGTAGCGCTGGCCGAGCGTCTCCCTGGCGCGGCCGAAGGCGGTGCTTGCGTTGCGTAAGAGCGCATCGGTGCTGTCGCCGTCGTCGGGGAAGAGGCTGATGCCCATGACGACCTTGGCGTAGAGCTCGCGGCCGCCCGCCTCGAAGGGCGCGTCGAAGGCGTGGCTCACCCGCTCGATGGGCGCCACCGCGTCGGTGCCGCGCCTGATGCCGCCCAGCATGGCGAAGAAGCGGCCGGCACCGGCATGGGCCACCGTGTCGCCCGGCCTGAGCGCCGGCTGGAGGCGCTGCGCCGCCTCGCGGATGATGGCGTCGGCAGCACCGAGGCCCGCCGTGTCGCGGATGGCCTCGAGCTGCTCGAGCTCGAGATAGATGACCGCGATCTTGCTCGAGAGCCGCTGGGCCTGGGGCAGCGCCTGGGAGACGCGGTCGTTGAAGAGCTGCTGGTTGGGCAGCCCCGTGAGCGGATCGTAATAGGCGAGATAATCGCGGTGGGCCTCGAGCTTCTTGAGCTCGGTGATGTCGAGCGCCAGGCCGTCCCACTGGATCTCGCCGTTGAGCCGGCGTGGCCGGGCGACGGACTTCAGCCAGCGCACGCCGGCGCTCGGCGTGTTGAGGCGGAGCTCGACCTCCATGGGACAGAGCTCCTGGGCGGAGCGGCGCATGGCGTCGTCGAGCACCGGGCGGTCCTCGCTCACGACGCAGTCCGCGAACTGCGCGCTGTCGCGCACCATCTCGTCCGGATCGATGCCATAGAGCGTCTGCATCGCCGGGCTGACGTAGGTATAGGCCATATGGCCGTCGGGCTTGAGGATCTGGCGGAAAATGGCGCCCGGCAGGTTCTCGGCGATGCTGCGAAAGCGCTCCTCCGCCTCGCGCAGCGCGTTGAAGGCGCGGCTCGCGCGCAGGATGTAGCGCACGCGATGGGAGAGGATGAGCCAGTTGATCGGCTTGGCGATGAAGTCGGTGGCGCCCGCCTCGTAGGCCTTCTCGATCGACTCGATGTCGTCGAGACCGGTCGCCATGAGCACCGGCACGTAGGTCGCATCCGGCCGCTTGCGCAGCTCCCGGCAGAGCGCAAAGCCGTCCATCTCCGGCATCACCACGTCGGAGATCAGCATCGCCGGGCGGTTCTCCTCGAAGGACTTGAGCGCCTCGCTGCCGTCGCCCGCCTCGATGACGGAGAAGCCGTCCTGCTCGAGCGTCTCGCGCATGAGGAAACGCAGCGTCGCGTCGTCGTCGACGATGAGGATGACCGCGGGATCGCTCGCGTCGGCGGGGCTCATCGCTAGGTTCCCATCAGTACTTTGAGCCCGCGCAAGGCGCCGTCGAGGTCGCTGTCGAGCGCCGGCAGCAGGGGTGCGATCTCGGGTGCCGCACCCTTCCGCCCGAGCGCCTCGATCTCCCGGCAGCGCCCGGAGAGGCGGAGCGCCCCCAGGTTGGCGGCGCTCGACTTGAGGCTGTGGGCGGCGCGCCAGGCGGCCTCCGTGTCGCCGCGCAGGGCAGCGCTCTTGATCTCGGCGACGAGGGTGGGCGCCGAGCGCGCGAATTCGGCCAGCACGCGGTCGAGGATCGACTGGTTGCCGCGCTTCGGCAGCGAGCGGATGCGCTCGATGGCGGCGAGGTCGATGTCGCCGTCGCTGCTCGCCGCTGCCGCGCTCGCCGGCGCCTGCCGCTCCTCGGGCTTGGCGGCGGCGGAGGGGGGCGGCGGCGCAGCCGGTGCGGCAGGCTCCGCCGCCTTGCGCTCGTCGGCCGGCGGCGGCACCGGCACTTCCGCGGCCTGTTGCTGCGGCAGCCAGTGCTTGAGCGTCTCGGCGACCCGCACCTCGTCGAACGGCTTGCTCAGGAAGTCGTCCATGCCGGCGTCGATGCACTGCTCGCGCACGCCCGCCATGGCATGCGCCGTCATGGCGACGATCGGCAGCCGCCCGGCGGCGCGCTTGGCAAGCGCCCCGTTGCGCTCGAGCTCGCGGATGCGCCGCGACGCCTCGAAGCCGTCCATCTCGGGCATCTCGCAGTCCATGAGCACGAGGTCGAAGGGCTTCTCGACGACGAGACGCACCGCCTCGCGGCCGTTGCCGGCGGTCATCACCTGGCAGCCCATCGCCTCGAGGAGGCCGGTCGCCACCTCCTGGTTGATGGCGTTGTCCTCGACCACCAGGAGATGCGCCGCGAACTGGGGGCGCGCCTTGGGCTCGTGCGCCGAGCGCACGAAGAAGGGTGCGATGCCGCGCCGGCGGCCGCCCGAGGCGAGCGTGGCCAGGCAGTCGAACAGCACCGAGGGGCGCACGGGCTTGGTGAGCTGCGCGAAGGTCTCGCCCTTGTCGGGCGTGTCCTCGACGCCCTCGAGGCCGGTCAGGAGGATGAACTCGCCGACCGCCGCGTCGCTCTTGGTGCGCGCCCAGCGCACGAGCTCGAGGCCGGCCGGTCCAAGCCCCTTCACGTCGATGAAGGCGGCATCGAAGGCGCGCCCCTTGGCGCCCGCGGCGTTGATCGCCCCGCGCGCGGCGTCCATCGTCTGCACGAGCTCCGTGTCGATCTCCCAGCTCGAGAGATAGCTCGCCATCACCTTGGCGCTCGTGGCGTTGGTGTCGACGACGAGCACGTGGAGCGGCCGCGCGATGCGGCGATGGACGGCGGGACCCTCGGCGTCGTCCTCGGCGCGGGCGAGGCGCACGGTGAACCAGAAGCGCGAGCCGCGGCCGAGCTCGCTCTCGACGCCGATCTCCCCGCGCATGAGCTCCGCGAGCTGGCGCGCGATGGCGAGGCCGAGGCCCGAGCCGCCGTACTTGCGCGTGAGCGAGGTGTCGATCTGGCGGAAGGATTCGAAGACGCGCTCCTGCTGGTCGGCCGCGATGCCGATGCCCGTGTCGAGGACGGAGAAGGAGAGCCGCACGCCCTTCGCGCTGATCTTGTCCAGCATGAGGTCGACGTAGATCTCGCCGTGCTCGGTGAACTTGATCGCGTTGCCGACGAGGTTGACGAGAATCTGGCGCAGGCGCACCGGATCGCCGCGCAGCTTCCGCGGCACGTCCTCGGCGACGTAGTAGATGAACTCGATGCCCTTGCTGGCGCAGCGCGCGGAGAACAGGTCGTTCACCTCGGCGAGCACGTCGCGCGGGTCGAAGACCACGTCGATGAGCTCGAGCCGCCCCGCCTCCACCTTCGAGAGATCGAGAATGTCGTTGATGATGGAGAGGAGCGCCTCGCCCGAGCGCTTGAGATTGTCGAGCAGCCGCGCCTGGCGCTCGTCGAGCCGCGTGTCGGCGAGCAGGCTCGCCATGCCGAGCACGCCGTTCATCGGCGTGCGGATCTCGTGGCTCATGGTGGCGAGGAAGTTGGACTTGGCGCGGTTGGCGGCCTCCGCCTGCTCCTTCGCCTCGCGCAGCTCGCCGACGACGAGGGCGAGCTCCTCGTTCTTCTTGCGCAAGACCTCGTCGCGCTGCTCGATCTGCCCGAGCATGGCGTTGAAGCCCTCGACGAGGACGCCGATCTCGTCGTTCCCCGTCTTCTCCGAGCGCAGCGAGTAGTTCTGCTCCTTGCTCACCTTCGACATGGTGATGGCGAGCGAGCGGATCGGCTGGGAGATGATGCGTTGCAGGCCGACGCAGAGGATGTAGGCGACGGCGAGCGAGACGATGAGGATGACGAGCACCACGAGCTGCGAGCGCTCGGTGCTCATGGCGAGCTCCTCCGAGGTCGCCTTGACGTAGATCGAGCCGATCACGGCGCCGTTGGCGGTGATCGGCTCGCGCATGCTCACGAGGTCGCCCTCGCTCGAGACCGCCTCGCCGGGGCTCGTGGGCGGCGGGCCCGCCAACTCGGGCATCGATTTGTTGCGGTAGCTCGCGAACATCTGGCCGTCCGGCCGGTAGATGGCGGCGGCCAGGATCTGCGGCTTGGCGGCAAGGCTGGCGAGCGCCTGCTCGGCTGCGGCGCGGTCGCCGGCGGTGATCGAGGCGGCGCTCGTCGAGCCGATGACGCTGCCCAGGGTCTGGAGCTCGGAGAGAGCGGCACCGCGCAGATAGCGCACCTCGTCCCGGATGAAGACGAGGAAGTCGAGCTCGAGGACCAGCGTGGTCGTCAGCATGACGATCAGAATGAGCTTCCTGCGGATCGACAGGTTCCTGATGAAGTTGGTCAACATCCTGGAATGCCCGCTCCTGATGGATGATGCTTACGCTGCCCGCCCGGTTTGCGCCGCAGCGGGCGCCGGCGCCCGGCCGCGAGGCCGCGCTGCGCTCCTCGTGCACTCCTCATGCGATGGCGATGGCCGGTGACGCCGGGCGCTGCGGGCGCCCGTCGCGAAGGCGCCCCGCGGGCAAGGCGCCGCCCGGCGCCGCGCGGGACAATCGGGCGGGCCATCCTCTCCCCATCGTCCGCTGGCAAAGCCTCGGCGATTCGCCGCCTCCGCTGCTCGACCTTCGCGTGATTCGACGTTAACTGCCTATTAAATAACGCAAAATGACTGGAAAATCCAATCGATTTATAGGCGCGGCCCGGCGCCGCCGGGGCGTTGCGGGCTCGATTGGCGTCGACTCGCAGGCCGCGGCGGCGCCTAAAGCGCCTTATCGGGGAAGAACGGATAGGGTCCGTCGAAGCGGCCGATGTAGCTCGTGTGGGAGACGATGCCCTGGCTCGCGTCCCACACATGGAGCTGGCAGGCCGGCGGCTCCAGGTTGAAGACGGCCGGCGCGTCGTGGCGCAGGTCGAGCACGACCTGGTGCGCGGTGCTCGGCCCGGTCGAGGCGAGGGTGCCGTGCCAGCGCATCTGGATGGGGCGGTGGAGGTGGCCGCAGAGGATGCGCTCGATCTCCGGATGCTGGCGCACGATGGCGGCGAAGCCCTCGCTGCCGGCGAGGCCGATCGCGTCCATGTGCTTGACCCCGCTGGCGAAGGGGGGATGGTGCATGAAGACGAGGGTGGGCCGCGCCGGCGCCTCGGCGAGCCTTGCCGCGAACCAGGCGAGCCGCTCGACGCAGAGGAGGCCGCCGGCCTCCCCCGGCACCACGGTGTCGAGGCCGATGAGGCGCACCGGATAATCCTCGATGGCGTAGTGGAGGAAGCCGCCCGCGCGGGGCAGGTAGCCGTGGCCGGGAAAGGCGAGGGCGAGGGCGGCGCGGTCGTCGTGGTTGCCGGGCACGAGGAAGACCGGCATCTCGAGCTCGCCCAGCATGTCGGCGAGGAGCGCGTACTCCTCGGCGAGCCCGCGGTCGGCAAGATCGCCGGTGGCGATCACCACGTCCGGCCGCGGGCGCATTTCGTTCAAGTGGCCGAGGGCTTCCTTGAGCATGCGGTTGGTCGACACCCGCTCGTAGGCGAGGAGGCCCTCCGGGCGGACGTGCAGGTCGGTGATCTGCGCGATGATCATGGCTCTACTCCCGGCCCGCCGGCGATCCGCGGCCGCTCTTGCCTATTGCTGCGATACGCCGGCGCCGTCAAGGACCGTCAGGGCCTCACATGAGGTTGCCGCCGGTGATCTTATCCGCGAGCGGCTTCATGATCTCGTCCGCCGCCTTCTGGGCGTCCTTGACCGCCTGCGCCGGCTCCTTCTTGCCGGAGATCACCGCCTGCACCTGATCCTCGATCGCCTTGCGCACCGCCACGGTATCGTAGACGGCGAGCCAGGCGCCGGCGTACTCGAGCTGCTTCAAGGCGATGAGCGCATCGGGATGCTCGGCGATGAAGGCCTTCATCTCGGGCAGCTCGTAGGAGCTCTGGCGCGGCGAGAAATAGCCGGTGAAGCGGCTCCAGTGGCCGAGCTGCTCGGGCGTCGTCATGTAGCTCATGAAGCGCCAGGCGGCCTTGCGCTGCTCGGGCGTGAGCCCGTTGAAGGCGATGAGCGAGGCGCCGCCGATCGGCACCGAGTAGCGCACGTTCTTCGGCATGAAGGCGACCTTGTAGGGGAACTTGGCGCCGTTGCGGATGAAGGTGAGCGAGCCGGTCGAGAGCACCACCATCGAGGTCTTGCCCGAGAAGAAGTCGGCCGAGACCTGGTTGGGGTCGATGACGCCTTGCGGCATGACCTTGTATTTGAAGACGAGGTCCTTCCACAGCTGCATGGCGCCGAGGGTGGAGGGCTGGTCGTAATAGACCTCGCCGCCGAACACCGGATTGTAGAAGAGCCCGCCGTTCGCCATGGTGAGCGACTGGGTGAGCCAGCCGCAGTAGTCGTAGGCCGACGGCATGGTGAGGCCCCAGCGCGTCACCTCGTCGCCTTGCCGCTTGGTGAGCTTCTCGGCGTCGGCCACGAGCTCGGCCCAGGTGGCCGGCGGCTTCTCCGGGTCGAGGCCGACCTCGCGGAACTGCTCGGCGTTGATGTAGAGGAGCGGCGTCGAGTTCTGGTAGGGGATCGCGTAGATCTTGCCGTCGATCACGGCGTTGGGCCGCACCGCCGGCCAGAAATCGTCGAGGTAGGTCTTGGGATCGATCTTGTTCTCGACGAGATAGTCCTCGATCGGCTCGATCTGCTTGTTGAGCGCGAACTCGATCACGACGTTGGCCAACATGAGGGCGACGCCCGGCGGCTTGCCCGCGGCGACGGCCGCCTGGGCCTTGAGCCGCGTGTCGTCGTAGCTGCCGGTATAGACGGGGACGACCTCGATGTCCGGGTTCTTCTCGTTGAACTCCTTGACGATGCGCGTGAGCTCGCGCGCGAGCGGGCCCTGCACCGGCGTCGGGAAATAGAAGTCGATCGAGGCGGTGGCGGCCTCGCCGGGGCTTGCTGCGAGGGCGCCCGCGAGAAGGGCGGCAAGTGCGGGCAGAAGCAGCCGGCGGGCGGCGAGGAGGCGGCGGAGCATGGTCATGGCGAGGTCCCCTTTTCTGGTCACTTGAGTCCGGAGAACATGAAGCTGTTCACGAATTGCCGCTGGAAGGCGGCGAAGGCGAGGATGAGCGGCAGCGTGACTAAGAGCGTGCCGGCGGCAATGAGGCCCCACTCGGCCGCCCCCTCGCTCGCCTGGGTGAAGCTGGCCAGGCCCATGGTCAGCGTCTGCCGCTTGGGCGAGCTTATGACCATGAGCGGCCAGAGGAGCTCGTTCCAGTGCGCCACCACGCTCACGATGGCGAAGGCGACGAGCGCCGGGCGCACGAGCGGCAGCATGACGTGGCGGAGGAGGGCGAAGAACGAGCAGCCGTCGATCGCCGCCGCGTCCTCGAAGTCGCGCGGTACCGAGCGGAAGGCCTGGCGCATGAGGAAGGTGCCGAAGGCGGAGGCGAAGTAGGGCGCCATGACGCCGAGAAGCGAATCGTAGATGCCGAGCCTGACCGCGGTAATGAGGTTCGGGATGATGAGGATGGGCGGCACCAGCATGAGCTGGAGGAGGAAGAGGTAGAAGAGCGTCTCCTTGAAGCGGAACTCGAGGCGCGCGAAGGCGTAACCGGCAAGCGTGATGGTGACGAGCTGGACCGCGAGGATGCCGCTCACGACGATGAGCGTGTTGGCGTAATTGACGAGGAAATCGGCGCTCTCCCAGGCGAGCCGGAAGTTGAGAAGCGTCGGCACGAAGTCGGGCGAGAGCGAGGCGAGATCGCTCGGGCTGTAGCTCTCGGGCCGCAAGGCCGCGACGACCATCCAGAGGAACGGCGTCGACCACACGAAGCCGACGCCGGCCATGACCGCCGTGACGAGTGCCGCGGCGAGCGCTTTCCTACCGGCCATCGCGGATGCCCCGCTCGAGCGTGCGCAGGCCGAAGAGCGAGACGGCGAGGAGCAGGGCGAGGCTCACCACCGTGGCCGCCGTCGCCTTGCCGGGGTCGTGGAACTCGCTCTCCGTCTGGAAGATGTAGTAGAGGAGGAGGTTGGTCGCGTTGTCCGGCCCGCCGTGCGTCATCACGATGACATGGTCGACGTTGGTCACCACGTTGATGATGGCGATGACCACGACGAAGGCGGTGGTCGGCTTGAGCAGCGGCAGCGTCACGTACCGGAAGCGCTGCCAGGCGTTGGCCCCGTCGAGGGTGGCCGCCTCGAGCGCCTCCTCGGGGATCGCCTGCAGGCCGGCTAAGTAGAAGAGCATGTAGTAGCCCGCGTTCTTCCACACCGTGAGGATGGTAAGCGCCGCGAGCGCGAGATCGGGGTTGCCGAGCCAGTTGATGCCGCGCAGGCCGAAGCGGCCGAGGTAATAGTCGATGAGCCCGCCGTTGGGCAGGAAGATGAAGATCCAGAGCCCGGCGGCGGCCGTGAGCGGCACCACCGCGGGGAAGAAGAGCGCCGCGCGGATCGCCGCATTGACGCGCGTCGAGCGCTTGAGGAAGACGGCAAAGGCGATGGCGAGGACGATCGTCGGCGCCACCGTGCCGGCGGCGTAGAGAAGGTTGTTGAGGAGCGCCGTGCGGAACTTGTCATCGGCCAGGAGGCGCGCGTAGTTGCCGAGCCCGACGAAGCGCCCGACGCTGTCGCCGAGCTGCTTCAGATAGAGCGAGTCGAGGAGCACCCGGGCGATCGGCAGATAGGTGAAGAGGAGGAGGAGCAGGAAGGAGGGTGCGAGGAGGAGATAGGGCTTGGCGGCGGCGCTCCGCAGCCGGGCGCGCCCACGGAGGCCGGCCCCCTCGGCAATGACGAGCTCCGCCTCTCGGGCCGTTCCCATGGCTCCTTTACCTAGCGGAATTTGATGACCGGACGGTTGCGATCCTGCGACGGTTCCGCGTCAGGACGGCCGCCGTGCCGGTACCCGGGCGGTCAGCCTCCCGCCTCGGCCGCGGCGGACGAGCACTTCTCGAGGCAGAGAAGGGTGGCCGAGCCCGCGAGTGCCACCCTGCGCTCCTCGACGAGGGTGAGATCGGCGAGGCTGCCGAGGGCGCCGCGCGCGAGATCCGGCCGGAAGCCGAGGAATGCCGAAAGCGGCGCCGTGGCCCGCTCGAGCCAGCGCCAGGGCGCTTTTTGCGAGCGGAAGTGATTGAGGATGACGATGCGGCCGCCCTCGGCGCAGACCCGCCGCATCTCCTTCATGAGACGGAGCGGATCGGGCGCCACCGAGAGCACGTGGAGCGCCACCACGGCGTCGAAGCTGCCGTCGGGGAAATCCATGCTCTGGCCGTCCATCTCGCTGAGCGCCTCGACATGGGCGAGCCCGCGCTCGGCCACGCGGCGGCGCGCGCGCGCCAGCATCTCGGGCGAGAGGTCGATGCCGGTGACGCGCGCGTCGGTGCGATAGAGCGGCAGCGTCAGGCCCGTGCCCACGCCCACCTCGAGGATGCGTTGGGGCCCGGCCTCGTTGAGGCGGCCTATGGCGGCGCGGCGGCCGGCGCTGAGTGCGGCGCCGAAGAGCAGGTCATAGACCGCGGCATAGCGGCGGTAGGCGAGCCTCACCGCCTCGCGGTCGAACGCCCGGCGCGCCGTCCGCGTGCGGAGCTCGCGCAGCACCTGGGTGGCGCCATGCTCCCCCTCTCCAGTTCCCATGCCCCGACCCCCTCCCACGCGCCCTTGGCCCCCTGGCGCTTCTCCTCGGGAATCCTAGCACGGACGGAACATGGCTTGGCAACTGCGCTTGCGCGCCGGGTTGATTTCCTCATCCTTCGAGACGGGCCTGCGGCCCTCCTCAGGATGAGGAAATCCGCCAAACCTGGGGGCCGCCTCACCCTGAGGAGCGCGCCGCGGGCCGAAGGCCCGCTCTCTTGCATGATGCAAGAGAGGCGCGCCTGCGCGCCGGGCGCGCGTCTCGAAGGGCGAGGTGGCCAAAGGCGCCGCCGCTTCACCCGCGCCGCTCAGAAGAGCGCCAGCTGGTCCCCCGTCCTGGGCGGCGGCTTGAACTGCGTGCAATCGAGCTGCCAGTCGCCGCGCTCCAGGCCGAGGCGCTTCGTCGCCAGCCGGAAGCGCTTGCGGATGAGCTCGGCATAGGCGCCCTCGCCGCCGAAGCGGCTGCCGAATCTCGGGGTCGTTGAGCTTGCCGCCGCGCACGTCGCGGATGAGCGCCAGCACGTGCTGGGCGCGTTTGGGGAAATGGGTGGCCAGCCACTCGGTAAAGAGGTCCTTGATCTCGAGCGGCAGGCGGAGGAGCACGTAGCCCGCCCCGCTCGCGCCATGGGCGGCGGCCGCCTCGAGGATGCGCTCCATCTCCCAGTCGTTGAGCGCCGGGATGATGGGTGCGGTCATCACCGCCGTGGGCACGCCTGCGGCGCTGAGCTGTGCTATGGCGGCAAGGCGCTTCGCCGGCGCCGGCGCGCGCGGCTCCATGACCCGCGCGGTTGCGGGATCGAGCGTGGTCACGGAGACGGCGACGCGCGCCAGGCCGCGCGCGGCCATCGGCGCCAGGATGTCGAGGTCGCGCACGACGAGGGCGGATTTTGTCGTGATGACGACAGGATGGCCGAAGTCGCGCAGCACCTCGAGGATGCCGCGGGTGATCTTCATCTCGCGCTCGAGCGGCTGGTAGGGATCCGTGTTGCTGCCGAGCGCCAGAGGGTGCCGCCTCGTAGCCGGGCTTGCGCAGCTCCTCGGCGAGGAGCGCCGGTGCCGCGGGCTTGGCCAAGAGCCGGCTCTCGAAATCGAGGCCGGGCGAGAGGCCGAGGAAGGCGTGGCTCGGCCGCGCGTAGCAATAGATGCAGCCGTGCTCGCAGCCGCGATAGGGATTGACCGAGCGGTCGAAGGGGATGTCGGGAGACTCGTTGCGCGCGATGACGCTGCGGCTCTTGTCGATCGTCACCGTGGTGGCGAGACGGGGCGGCTCCTCCTCATCGGCCGCAGCCGTGCCCCAGCCGTCGTCGATGCGCTCCTTCTGCGCCGACTCGAAGCGTGGCGCCGGGTTGGAGACGGCGCCGCGGCCCTTCAGCGGCAGGTCGGGAAGCCTCTCGTCCATGGCCGGACTCTAGCCCGTCTAATGGAACATATCAAGAACATTGAATGCCCACCGAGCGCCGCCAACCGCCCCGCTCTTTGTCACGCGCCGGAATTACGCTTGACGTAAGTCGTAAATTCGGCCACTCGTCGGCATGATTCGGAGCTATGGCAGCAGCCAGACCGAGAAGTTTGCCGCAGGGCATAGGGTCAAGCAATTCGAGCCAATCCGCCGACAGGCCGAAAAAACGCTCGATCGGCTCGATGCCGCGACCGGCCTTCGCGACCTCGTGAATTTCCCCGGCCATCGGCTGGAGAAGATGAAAGGCGGCCGGGCCGGGACGTTCAGCATCCGAATCAACGACCAGTGGCGAATATGTTTCGCCTGGCCCGAAGGATCGTCCGGGCCGGAAAATGTGACGATCGAGGACTATCATTGAGGTGAGCGATGGCGCGTAGGGCAATTCATCCCGGCGAGCACCTGGCCGACGCAATTGCGGGCATGGGCATCACCGCCGCGCAGTTGGCGCGGGATATTCACGTCCCGGCCAACCGGTTGACGGGCATCCTGCATGGCGCGCGGGCGATCACCGCCGACACGGCGCTCCGGCTCGGCCGCTACTTCGACACGAGCCCGGAGTTCTGGATGAACCTGCAGCAACTCTACGAACTGCGATTGGCCGAGAGGGACATCGGCGCGGAGATCAAGGCGATCCCGCGCGGCCAGACTCGGGTGGCCGAGCCGGCGCACGACAAGCCGCAGCTCTGAGCAGGAAGCGCCGCGCATTTGGGACGCCCGCCGCTCGCCGCTCGCCGCCCCGCACGCTATATTGAGCCTCGGAATTGCCAACAGCCCGAGCGGGAAAGCACTGCCATGCCGAGATCGCTTTTTGCCCTCTGTTTCTCCCTTGCCTTCCTTACCGCCGCACCGCTCCTCGCCCAGAGCGCCGGCTTCACCGTCGATTTCACCTGGCAGGGCACGGAGTCCTGCTTCGATCCGGAATCCCCGCCCTTCACCTTGCGCGGCGTGCCGGCCGGCACTCTGCGGCTCGTCTTCGAGATGAAGGATCTGGATGCGCCCAACTTCCCTCATGGCGGCGGCACCGTCGCCTATAGCGGGCAGAGTGCCGTGCTGCGCGGCGCCTTCGCCTACAAGGGTCCCTGCCCGCCCGTGGGCCAGCACAGCTATCAATGGACCGTGCGCGCCGACGACGCCAAGGGCACGGCGCTCGCCGTGGCGCAGGTGATGCGCAAGTTCCCGCCGCGCTGAGGGGGGCCCTTACGCCCAATCCTGGGCCTTCGCCGGGTCCCAGTGCTCGTAGCTCGCGGGATCGGCCAGCACGCTGCCGCATTTCTTGCAGGTGCGCTGCACCTCGTCGCGGTTGAAGGCGCCGACGACGCGGCCGAGCTCGGTCTCGATGTCGGCGCACCAGAACTCGACCTCGTGGAGCTTGTTGGCGCAGGCCGGGCAGAACCAGGCGAAGCCGTCGAGCTCGTCCTTGAGCCTGGGGCGCTCGATCACCAGGCCGACGCTCCCCGGCGGGCGGCGCGGCGAGTGGTAGGTGCGCTTGGGGAGGAGGAAGACCTCGCCCTCGGCGATGCGGACGCGGCGCTCGCGGCCGTCCTCGATGACGTGCACGAAGATGTGGCCCTTGAGCTGGAAGAAGATCTCGTCCCACGGGTCGATGTGGAAGTCGTTGCGCGCGTTGGGACCCTTGATGATCTGGAAGATGAAGTCCGAGCCCTTGAAGACCTCCTTGTTGCCGATGGCGCCGAGCGCCTTGGGCATGTGCTGGGCGATCCAGGCCTCGAGGCTGAAGGGTGCCGCGGGATGGGCTGCCGGCATGGTGCTCGTCTCCTCTCGCGGGTCGCGCGTCATCAGTTCCCCTCCGCCGTCTTGGGCGCCGCCGCGGGATTCCACTGGCCGCGGCGCATGCGGCTCAGCTTGACCGTGGCGAAGAGCCCCGCGCGGCGGAAGGGCTCGCCCTCGGCGAAGGCCTCGGCGGCGGCGCGGTCGGGCACGTTGAGGATGAGCACGCTGCCGGCGCGCGTGGCGCCGTCCTCGGCGAGGAGGGCGCCGCCGAGCAGCAGGATGTCCCGGTGGCGCTCGAGATAGGCGAGATGCTCCGCCCGTCGGGCGGCGCGGATCTCGCGGCTCCCGGGTCCGTCCTCCATATAGAGAATGTAGAGCATGGGATGCCTCGCCTCTAAGCCGCGTCGTGGAAGATGATGCCGAGGGTGAAGCGCCTCCCCGCGTGGATGCGGCTCACCCCGTGGCGCATGGCCGTACGGTAGAAGCCGCGCTTCCCCTCGACCGGGCGCTCGTTGACCGCGAAGATCACCGCGTCGCCTTCTGCGAGCGGCACCACCTCGCCCTTGGACTGGGCGCGCGGGCGCTGCTCGACGAGGAGGAACTCGCCGCCCGTGAAGTCGCGGCCGGGTGCCGAGAGCAAGACCGTCGCCTGCAGCGGGAAGGCGAGCGCGCCATAGAGGTCGCGGTGGAGGCAGTTGTAGCCGCCCGCCTCGTAGGCGAGGAGGAGCGGGGTCGGCCGCGCCTGCCCGGCGGCGTGGCAGTGCTGGAGATAGGCCTCGAGCGTTTCCGGATAGCGCTCGGCTGAGGCGAGCCGCTCGGCCCAGCGGTTGGCCACGCGCGCGAGCGGTGGATAGAGTGCCGCGCGCAGGGCCTGGACGAGGGCGGGCAGCGGATAGCGGAAGTATTTGTACTCGCCCCGGCCGAAGGCGTGGCGCTCCATCACCACGCGGCTGCGGAAGAGCGCGTCGCGGCCGTAGAGCGCCTGCAAGCGGGCCGCGGCGGCGCCGTCGATGAGGCCGGGGACGGTGGCGAAGCCGCGCTCGTCGAGCTCGGCCGAGATTGCCTGCCAATCGAGCTTCGCGAGCCGCCGGCCAGCTGCCGTCACGGCATCAGCTCCCCGGCCGCGAACTGCGCGAGCTCGGCCCTCAGGCGCGCGATGGTGCTGGCTGCGAAGAAGTCGGCGAGGCAGGTCTCCATGTGGCGGCGTGCGCGCGCGTCGAGATGGCGGCGCGACCAGCCGCCACTGCCCTGGGATTCGACCGCCCATCTGACGCACCAGGTCATGGTGCGCAGCCAGACGAGGCGGCGCGTCGATGCCAGCCACGGCACCAACGCCGCGGCGGCATCCCGCCCGATCGCCGCGAGATAGCTGCGGTAGAAGCCGAGCGTCTCGTCCGCGCCGAGCACCGCGTCGATCTCGGGGTCGAAGCGCGTCGAGGTGTAGAGCGTGGCATGGGCGAGGTCGATCGCCGGGAGCGCGTACATGGCCTTCTCGAGGTCGACGAAATAGGCCTTGCCCGAGGGATGGATGACGAAGTTGCCGGGGTGGCTGTCGGTGAGGATGAGGCACTTCGGCTCGGCTGCGCTCAAGCCCTCGGCCACGCGGCGCCGCGCCGCCTCGAGCTCCTCGCGGAGTTGCAGCTCGGCCTCCGGTGCCAAGCCGGCGCGGCCGAGAAAGCCCGCCTGGCGCTCGATGGTCTCGAGCATCTGGAGAAGCGCCTGCGGAGGCGATAGGAGCGGCGGCCGCGCCGCCAGCGCCGGCATGGCAAGGCTATGGACCGCGGCGAGGCAGGCGACGATCGCCGGCAGATCCCGGGGAAGGCGCGGCTTCTCTCCCGCGATCTCCTCGACGAGTAGCGCGCCCATCGGGAGTGCCGGGTGCCGCGGCAGCACCGCCTCGAGGCGCGGCGTGTGGCCGCTCGCCGCTGCGCGGCGGAAAGCGGCGGCCTGGTAGGCGAGGTTGGCCTCGGCCGGCAGGCCCCATTGCGAGACGCGCGGCACGCGCAGGATGAGGCCTTTGCCGCGCACGCGGTAATGGTCGTGCGCCATGCCGGAGAAGCCGGCAGGCTCGAGCGCCTCGGCCGGGATGCCGGTCGAGGCGGCGAGCTCCGCGAGCGTTCTTGCGAGCGCCGTCGCGGCATGCGGAGGGGAATCGAGACTTGGCGCCATGGCACGGGGTTTTGAGCTGGGAGCGACGGGACCTGTATGATACGGCTCGTCGGCCAATGCAACCCGGAGAGGCTGGCGCTTGCCTCGGCTCAGCATCGTCATCCCGGCGCTCGACGCGGCCGCCACGCTCGCTGCCGTCCTGGCGGCGCTCGCCGAGGCCGAGGCGGCAGGCCTGACGTGCGAGCGCATCGTGGTCGACGGCGGCTCGGCGGACGGCACGGCGGCACTCGCGGCAGCACTCGGCGCCCGCGTCCTTGAGGCACCACCCAGCCGCGGCGGCCAGCTGCGCGCGGGTGCTGCTGTGGCGGCGGGCGATTGGCTCCTCTTCCTCCACGCCGACACGCGGCTCGAGCCTGGCTGGGCTGCTGCGGCCGGCCGCTTCATCGCCGACGAGAGCAACCGCGAGCGCGCCGGCTATTTCCGCTTCGCCCTCGACGATGCGAGCAAGGAGGCGCGCAGCCTCGAGCGCCTCGTCGCCTGGCGCGCGCGCCGCCTGGGCCTGCCCTACGGCGACCAGGGCCTGCTCATAGCACAGGCCTTCTACGAGCGGCTCGGCGGCTTTTCGGCACTGCCGCTCATGGAGGACGTGGACCTCGTGCGCCGCATCGGGCGGCGCCGTCTCATGGCCCTGCCGGCGGCCGCCGTCACCTCCGCGGCGCGCTACCGCCGCGAGGGCTGGCGGCGGCGGGGGCTGCGCAATCTCGCCTGCCTGGCGCTCTATTTCCTCGGCATGCCGCCGCGCCTCATCAAGCGTCTTTACGCGTGAGCACAGCACTTCCGCGCCATCTCGTCGTCATGGCCAAGGCGCCGCACCTGGGCCAGGTCAAGCGGCGCCTTGCCGCCGATATCTGCGCGCTCGCCGCACTTGCCTTCTATCGCAGCACCCTCAGGCGCACGTGCCGGCGCCTCGCCCGCTCGCCGCACTGGCGCTGCTGGCTCTACGTGACGCCCGACGAGGCGGCCCGCGCGCCGCGGCTCTGGCCGCAGCGCCTGGCGCTCCGCGCGCAGGGCCGCGGCGACCTCGGCCGCCGCATGCGCCGCCCGCTTGCGGAGCTGCCGCCCGGCCCCGTCGTCATCGTCGGCAGCGACATCCCCGAGCTCACGGCGCGCCACGTCGCCGCGGCCTTCAAGGCGCTCGGCAGCCACGACCTCGTCTTCGGTCCGGCAATGGATGGCGGCTACTGGCTCGTCGGCGCGCGCCGCCGGCCGCATCTCCCCCGCCTCTTCCACAACGTGCGCTGGTCGAGCCCGCACGCGCTCGCGGATACGCTTGCCGGGCTCGGCGACCGCTATCGGGTCGTGCTCCTCGGCACCCTCGAGGACGTGGACGACGGGGCTGCCTACGCCCGCTGGCGCAAGAGGGAGCGCGAGGCCGGTGCTGGTCCGACGGTTTGATGCGCAGAGCACCCCCCACCCCAGCCCTCCCCCTCAAGGGGGGAGGGGGTAAAGCGCTGCGCACGTTCTGAAATGACCCTCCCCCCTTGAGGGGGAGGGTAGGGAGGGGGGGTACCTACCGCAATGATCGCGGGTACTACCCCGCGCGCTTGAGATGCTCCATGAGCCGCGGCATCAGCTCGACGAGGTTGCACGGCCGGTAGCGCGCGTCGAGCTGCCAGCGCAGGATCTCGTCCCAGCCGTCGCGCACGGCGCCCGGCGAGCCTGGGAGCGCGAAGAGATAGGTGCCGCCGGCAACGCCGCCCGTGGCGCGCGACTGCATGGTCGAGGTCTTGATCTTGTCGTAGGAGATCATGCGGAAGAGCTCGCCGAAGCCGGGGATCTCCTTCTCGTAGACGGCGTGGAAGGCCTCGGGCGTCACGTCGCGCCCGGTGAGCCCCGTGCCGCCGGTCGCGATCACCACGTCGACGCGCGCATCTGCGATCCATTCGCGGAGCTTGGCGGTGATCTCGGCGACCTCGTCCTTGACGATGGCGCGCGCGGCGAGCTGGTGCCCCGCCGCCTCGATGCGCTCGACCAGCATCTGGCCGGATTTGTCCGCGGCAAGCTCGCGCGTGTCGGAGATGGTCAGGACCGCGATGCCGACCGGAACGAAGGGGCGCGCCTCGTCAATGCCCGCCATTCTTTGCCGCCGCCGGGATGAAGGTGCCGTCCTGGGGATTATAGGTTGGCCACTTGCCTTCGGCTATGGCGTCGAGCGCCGGGGTGGGCTGGCCGAGCTGATCGCGGTAGACCCAGTAATTGGCCACCACGTGCTCGACGAACAGGCGGGTCTGCTTGCTCGGGATGTCCTCGAGGAAGAGCAGGGGATCGTCGTTGTGCTCGATGTTGCGCTGCCAGCGCGTGACGTTGCCCGGGCCCCCGTTGTAGGCCGCCACCACGAGGAAGAGGTTGGCCCTGATGCCGTCGCTCTCCATCAGGTGGGCGAGGTAGTTCTGGCCGAGCGCCATGTTGAGCGGCGGGTCGAAGAGCTCGTGGCGCTTTCCGCCGTAAGGTGTTCCGTCGGCGACGAAGCGCGCCGTGCCCGGCATCAGCTGCATGACCCCGCGCGCGCCGGCGGTGCTGGTGGCGTTCGCCGAGAACTTGGACTCCTGGCGGATGAGCGCCAGCATGAGTGCGCGGTCGACGGTATAGCCGCCCTGCGGCTGCCAGGACGGCACGGGATAGAGGGCGCCGTCGTAGCGCCGGCCGCTGGCGTCGACCACCTTCTCGGCAAGCTGCATGGCAAGCGACGGCATGTCGGCATGCGCGGTCACGGCAAGAAGCGCGTGCGCGGTCTCGGGCTGCGCCGGATTGATGTGGCGCAGCTCCTGCTCGGCGCGCGCGTCCTGGCCGATCTCGATGAGGGCGAGGGCCCGCGCGCCCTGCGGCGTGCGCAGGAGCTGAAGCGCGTCCTCGTGCGTGAAGAGCGGCTGCTCCCAATTGTAGTCGGCCGGCAGGCCCGAGAGCTTGCGCGCCAGAATGCCGTAGAAGGTGTAGGGGAAGTTGGCGGCGACGCCGAGCCAGTGCGTCACCTTCTGGGGTGCCGCCGCGCGCAGATGGCCGCGCGCCGCCCAATAGGCGCCGGCGGCGCGGCTCCAGGAATCGGCCCCCTCGCTCATGGCCACGCGCTCGAAATGCTCGGCCGCGAGGTCGTATTGCCGAAGACGCCAGGCGGCAAGCCCGCCCGCCCACTCGGCGCCTGCCTCGCCGGCGCCGTCGCTTGCCGCGGAGATATTGTAGACCGCCCCCTCGGGACGCCGCGGCAGCTTGGCGCCCTTGGGGTGCCGCGCCGCGGCCAGCCGGTAGATCTCCGGCGCCATCGGCAGGTCGGCGTAGAGGCTGAGCCAGTCGCTCAGCTCGGCGTAGCTCGCGCGGTAGTCGCGGGGGGAGAGGTAGCGCTCGGCAAGGACATGTCCGAGGAGGAGCTTGTTGCCGAGCCGGGCGATCTCGGCGTCCGCCGCGGCCCAGCGGCCTTGGTCCTCCAGGGCGAATATGCGGCGGTAGCGCCCCGCATCGGCATCCTTGAGCGGCTGCGGCAGCGCTCCCTCGGCGCCGAGGCGCATGGCGCCCGGCGTCAGCGCTGCGGTCTCCTGATCGCGCGGCTCGGCGCGGGCAAAATTCGCCCCGCCAAGCGTCGCCGCCATGCTGAGGAAGAGGACCAGAGCAGTGCCGGATAACAGCCGACCGGCGACGTTCCGAGCCTCGGAGTGTCGTCTTTCTAAAGGCGTCACGGGGGCTTCATAGCCGATCGGGCGCCCGATGGCAAGGCGTCTCGCTATCCCCGCTTTTCAAGCGCTTGTGGAAAACTTGATGAAATTCCACAAGAACAAGTGGTTAGGGGAGGGTGGCCAGGCGTTCTTTCAGGCCCAGGAGGTCGCGCCAGGCCTCGCGTTTCTGGGCCGGGGAGCGCAAAAGATAGGCAGGATGGAAGATGGCGCCGGCCGGAATGGGCCGCGCCATGCCCTGGCTCTGGTACTGGAACCATTGCCCGCGCAGGCGGATGATGCCCTCGTTGCGGCCGAGCAAGGTCTTGGCCGACGAGCCGCCCACGAGGACGAGGAGCTCTGGATCGACGAGCTCGATGTGGCGCTCGACGAAGGGCAGGCAGGCGGCGACCTCCGCGGCGGTGGGCTGGCGGTTGCCGGGCGGCCGCCAGTAGAGGATGTTCGTTATATAGAAGTGCTGGCGGTCGAGGCCGATCCACCCCAGCATGCGGTCGAGGAGCTGGCCGCTCACGCCGACGAAGGGCTTGCCCTGGCGGTCCTCGTCGGCACCCGGCGCCTCGCCCACGAACATGACCCTCGCGCGCGGATTGCCGTCGCCGAAGACGAGGTTGGTGGCGGTCTCCTTGAGCGGGCAGCCCTCGAAGGCGAGGAGCGCCTCCCTGAGCTCGTCCAGGCTGTGCGCCGCGGCGGCGAGCTCGCGCGCCGCCCGCGCCGCCTCGACGCCGCCTTCGAGCGCCGGTCGCCGGGCCGGGGCTGCCAGGGGCCTTGCCGGTCTTTCCGCCTGCTGCCGGGCGGGCGGCGGCTCCGGCTCCGCCTGCCGTTCCCCGGCTAGGGGCGCCGGACTTGCCGCGGGCGCTGCCTTGGCGGGCTCGGCGTAACGCGAGCGCGGCGCCTCGTCGAGCGCGTCCTCGGCACCCGAGGCGAGCTGCCAGGCGAGCGCTGCGAGGCAGGCGGCTCTGTCTCGCGTGAGGGTCATGGCGCGAGCCTAGCAGTTCCGTTATTGCTGTGTCAGGCCTTGCGTGCCGGCCGGAGGATCGGAGGCCGGCGGGAGAGGAGACGAGGGCGGGCAATGTCTCGGGAGACGATGGAATTCGACGTCGTGATCGTGGGCGCGGGGCCGGCCGGGCTCTCCGCGGCGATCCGGCTCAAGCAGCTCGCCCAGGAGGCCGGCCGCGAGCTCGGCGTGTGCGTCGTCGAGAAGGGCTCGGAGGTGGGCGCCCACATCCTCTCGGGCGCGGTGATCGAGACGCGCGCCCTCGACGAGCTCTTGCCCGATTGGCGCGCGCGCGAGGCCCCCCTCGTCACCGCCGCCGCGGAGGACCGCTTCCTCTTCCTCAGCGAGAAGCGGGCCTTCCCCATGCCGACGCCGCCGCAGATGCACAATCGCGGCAACTTCATCGTGAGCCTCGGCAACGTCTGCCGCTGGCTCGCCAAGCAGGCGGAGGGGCTCGGCGTCGAGATCTATCCCGGCTTCGCTGCCGCCGAGGTGCTCTACGACGAGAAGGGCACCGTCGTGGGCGTCGCCACAGGCGACATGGGCATCGGCAAGGACGGGCAAAAGACCGACCACTACCAGCCGGGCGTCGAGCTGCGCGCGCGCCAGACGCTCTTCGCCGAGGGCTGCCGCGGCTCGCTCACCAAGACGCTCTTCGAGCGCTTCCGCCTGCAGGACGAGAGCGGCCCCCAGACCTTCGGCATCGGCCTCAAGGAGCTGTGGGAGGTCGAGGCCGCCAAGCACCGGCCGGGCCTCGCCGTCCACACGATCGGCTGGCCGCTCGACCGCCGCACCTACGGCGGCTCCTTCCTCTATCATATGGAGAACCGCCAGGTGGCGGTCGGCTTCGTCATCGGCCTCGATTACCGGAATCCCTATCTCAACCCCTTCGAGGAGTTCCAGCGCTTCAAGACCCATCCGGCGCTGCGCCCCGTCTTCGAGGGCGGCCGGCGCATCGCCTATGGCGCCCGCGCCCTCAATGAGGGCGGCTTCCAGGCGATCCCCAAGCTCACCTTTCCCGGCGGCGCCCTCGTCGGCTGCACGGCGGGCTTCCTCAACGTGCCCAAGATCAAAGGCACCCACGGCGCCATGAAGTCGGCGATGGTCGCGGCCGAGGCGCTCTTCGAGACGCTCGCCGAAGGGGACGGCCGCGGCGAGGCCGTGCGCTATCCCGAGCGGCTCAAGCAAAGCTGGCTGTGGGAGGAGCTCTATCGCGTGCGCAACATCCGCCCCGGCTTCCGCTGGGGGCTCTGGGGCGGGCTCGCCTACGCGGCACTCGAAGCCTTTATCCTGCGAGGGCGCGCACCCTGGACCCTCCGCCATCACGCCGACAATCTGAGCCTCAAGCGCGCGGCCGAATGCCGCCGCATCGACTACCCCAAGCCCGACGGCAAGGTCTCCTTCGACAGGCTGAGCTCGGTCTTCATCGCCAACACCAACCACGAGGAGAACCAGCCCGCCCATCTCAAGCTCAAGGACCCGGAGGCGGCGATCAAGATCAATCTGGCGCTTTATGACGCGCCGGAGCAGCGCTATTGTCCGGCCGGGGTCTATGAGATCGTGCGCGACGCCAACGCGGTACCCAGGCTGCAGATCAACGCGCAGAACTGCGTGCACTGCAAGACGTGCGACATCAAGGACCCGACCCAGAACATCAATTGGGTGACGCCCGAGGGCGGCGGCGGACCGAACTACCCGAACATGTGAGGCCGCACGCGTTTCCCCGCCCGCGCGTAAAACCCCGCCCGCGCGTAAAACATGGGGGCATCCCGGCCGCCGGGCGGGCCCCGTTGCCGCGCGCGGCGCGCGCCTGCTGTTGCACCGCGGCACTAGACTTTGTCGCGAATTGGGCGAAGAATCTCTGAAGTTGGCCCCCTCTTTCTCTCTATCGGGGCGCGGAGGGTTGCATTGAGCTGTTTTCGCTATGTGACGACTGGTTCCCTTTGCAGGGCGCTTGGCCTGCTCGGCGTGATCGTGGCAAGCGGCTGTGTCGAGCCCGGCCACACGGCCTCCAGCAACGGCGAGACGACGGTGGTGGCACGGGACGCGGCCGTCCCGGCGGCGGCCGCCGCGGCGAGCGAGGACAAGGACGCGGGCATCTTCCAATCCGCCGCCGGCTTCTATCTCGCGGCGCGCGAGGCGGACAGCAACGGCGATCTCGCCAAGGCCGCCGATTTCATGGCGGAGGCGCTCAAGCGCGATCCCGACAACATCGACCTGATGCGCGACGCCTTCCAGCTCAAGCTGGCCGACGGCCGCCTCGACGACGCGAAAGCGCTGGCCGAGCGCCTGGTGGCGAAGCAGCCCGACAGCCAGCTCGCCAACGCCGTGCTGGCCCTCGAGGAGGCCCGGGCCGGCCGCTTCGCGGAAAGCGAGGCGCGCATGGCCAAGCTGCCGCGGACCGGGCTCGGCGGCGTGCTGGCACCTCTCATCGAGGGCTGGTCGCTGCAAGGCGAGGGCAAGACCGACGAGGCGCTCAAGGCGCTCGACCAGCTCTCGGGCGTGCGCGGCTTCGGCGTGCTGCACGACTTTCATGCCGCCTTCATCGACGAGATCGCCGGCCGCCCGGCTGCGGCCGAGGCCGCGTTCAAGGCGACGATGGCTGCGGAGAGCGCGCCCTCCTTCCGCGTGGTCCAGGCGTTTGCCGAATTCTACGCGCGCCAGGGCCGCCTCAAGGAGGCGCTCGCCCTCTTCGAGAGCTACCGCAAGAGCAATCCGGACACGGTGCGCATCGGGCTCACGCTCAAGGCGCTCAACTCGGGGAAGCAGCCGCCGCTCCACCCGAAGGATGCCGCCGAGGGGATGGCCGAGGCGCTCTTCGATGTGGGCTCGGCGCTGCGCCAGGATCAGGGCTCCCGCTTGGCGCTCGGCCTCATGCGCCTGGCGCTCTACATGCAGCCCAGCCTGACGATCGCCAGCATGACCCTCGGCGACATGCTCGAGGGCGAGCGCCGCGACGAGGAGGCGCTGGCGATCTACCGCGGCATAGCTGCCGACTCGCCGCTCCATTTCTCGGCGCAACTGCGCATCGCCGACGTGCTGCGCGAGGGGGACAAGCTCGACGAGGCGATCAAGGTGCTCGAAGCGCTCGCCGCCGAATGGCCCGACAGCTTCGAGCCGCTGGCGACCGAGGGCGACTATCTGCGCTCCGCCGAGCGCTTCGCCGACGCGGCCAAGGCCTACGACCTCGCGCTCGCCCGCGTGAAGACCGTCGATACGCAGGACTGGTCGCTCTTCTATGCGCGCGGCGTGGCCTTCGAGCGCGCCGGCGAGTGGCCGCAGGCGGAGAAGGATTTCCTCGAGGCGCTCAAGCTCTCGCCGGATCAGCCGAGCGTGCTCAATTATCTCGGCTACTCCTGGGTCGACCGCGGCGAGAATCTGCCGAAGGCGAAGGAGTTCATCGAGCGCGCGGTGCAGCTCAAGCCCGACGACGGCTACATCGTCGACAGCCTCGGCTGGGTGCTCTACCGCCAGGGCGATTACCAGGGTGCCGTGAGCAACCTCGAGCGCGCGGTCGAGCTCAGGCCGGATGATCCGGTGATCAACGACCATCTCGGCGACGCCTATTGGCGCGTGGGACGCCTGGACGAGGCGCGCTTCCAGTGGAAGCGCGCGCTCACCCTCAAGCCCGAGCCCGATCTCGTGACGACGATCGGCGACAAGCTGCAGCACGGCCTCAAGGCCACCGGCAAGACGGGCGAGCGCGACGGTTCCGGCAAGACGGGCGAGCACGACAGTTGAAGCCGGCGCTCCGCGCCGCAGCGCCGGCCAAGCTCAATCTCTATCTCCACGTCGTGGGACGGCGCGCCGACGGCTATCACCTGCTCGACAGCCTCATCGCCTTCGCCTCCGTGCACGACACCCTCGCGGCGGCCCCTGCCGAGGCGCTCAGCCTCGCCGTGACGGGGCCCTTCGCTCAGGCGCTCGCCGCCGAGTCCGAGAACCTCGTGCTCAAGGCAGCACGCCTCCTCGCGGCCGAGACCGGGCGCGCGCCCGCGGCCGCCATCACGCTCGAGAAGCGCCTTCCCGTGGCATCCGGCATCGGCGGCGGCTCGGCGGATGCGGCGGCGGCACTCGCCGTGCTCGCGCGGCTCTGGGGGGTGCCGATCGGCGAGCCGGCGCTCATGGCGCTGGCACTCCGCCTCGGCGCCGACGTGCCCATGTGCTTGAATGGACGGGCCGCCTTCGCGGGCGGCATCGGCGAGGAGCTGGCAGCGGCACCGCCGCTTCCCGAGGCCGGGCTCCTCCTCGTCAATCCGGGCGTAGCCCTGCCGACGGCAGCCGTCTTCGGCGCGCGCGAGGGCGCCTATTCCGCACCCGCGCGCTTCCGCGAGGCGCCGCGCGACGCGGCAGCGCTCGCCGGTCTCCTTGCAACGCGCCGCAACGACCTCGCCGCCGCCGCCCGGCAGCTCGCCCCCGCGATCGGCACGGTGCTGACAACTCTGGCCGCGGCACCCGGCTGTCTTCTCGCGCGCATGTCGGGGAGCGGCGCCACCTGCTTCGGGCTCTTTCCCAGCGCCGCCGCCGCCGCCGCCGCCGCACCGGCCGTGGCGCGTCCCGGCTGGTGGGTGGCGCCCGCGCACCTCGTCACGGACGCCGCCTCGCTCGCGCCGGATTAGGCGCCGCTGCCGCCCGAGAGCGCTTCCGGCTCACTGCTGTCCCGAGAGCTTCCGCATATAGTCGAGGAGCGCGCTCGAGGCGCTGCCGTCGACCTCGAGCCCCGAACTCGCGCTGGAAGGAGCGGATGGCGTTCGCCGTGCGCGGCCCCATGCGCCCGTTGGCCGGACCGGGGTCGTAGCCGAGCGCATTGAGGAGCTTCTGGATGTCGGCGACCGCGGCCGCACCCTCCGTCTCGGCGCCCGCTGCGGGCTTGGCCGGCGGCGGCTCGCTGCGCGCCGCGACTGCGGGCGCGGGCCGCGGTGCTGCGGGCACGGGCGAGGCCAGCGCCTTGGCAGGCCGGGCAGCCGGGCGCGCGGCCGCGGCGGGTGCGGCGCTTCCGGGCTGATAGGATGGTCTGGCCGGGATCGCGGAGGCCGCCGCCTCGTAGCGGCGGGTGCCCTCGGCGATCGTCTGCGGCGTCATCTTGGCGGTGAGCGAGGTCAGATACTTCTCGGCCGCCGCGGCGCCGCCGCGCTGGGCGATCCTATACCACTTATAGGCCTCGACCGCGTCCGCCGGGCCGCCGCGGCCATCCTCGAACAGCACGCCGAGATTGAGGGCCGCGACCGCGAGGCCCTGCTCGGCGGCTTGCGAGAACCATCTGCGCGCCTCCTTGTCGTCCTGCTCGACGCCTTTGCCGTCCGCATAGGCGGTGCCGATGTTGTATTCGCCGGGCGGATAGCCCTGGCGGGCGGCGCTCAGGTACCAGCGGATCGCCTCCTTCTCGTTCTTCTCGATGCCGAGGCCCTGCTGATAGAGCACGCCGAGATTGTACTCTGCGCCCGCGATGCCCTGGAGCGCCGACTCGCGGAACCAGTGGGCGGCCGCGGCGTAATCCTGCGGCAGCTCGTCCCCGCGCACATAGAGCGTCGCCAGGTCGTATTGGGCGCGCGGGTCGCCGCCCTTGGCGAGCAATTCGATCTCCTTGACGCCGATCGCCCCGCGCTGTGCCGGCGCCTCGGCTTTGGCGGCCGGCACCGCTGCTGCGGCCGTGGGCGGCGCCGGCTTGGGCACCGGCAAGGGCAGCGGGGCGGCTGCGGCGGGCGGCAGCGCCGCCGTCTGGGGCTCGCTCGCGGCCGGCGTGGGCTCGGGCGCTGCCGCCGTCGGCGCGGTCGCGGCCGGCGCCGGTGCTGCCGGGCTCGCCGCGGGCGGCGCGGCCTCTCCTTGCGGCGGTGCCGCCGCCGGTGCGGCCGTTGCGGCCGGTGCCGCCGGTGCTGTCGCTGCCGCGGGTGCGGCCGGTGCCGCGGGTGCGGCTGGTGCCGTCGTTGCCGCCTGCTGCTCCGCCGGTTTGGCAGGCTCGCCGCTCGCGGCGGCCGGCGCCCCGGCGCTGGGGCCGGCTGCCGTCTCGACCGGCCGTCCGCGGCTGAAGGCGAAGATGCCCCAGGCGACGAGGCCGAGGAGGAGCAGCGCCCCGGCACCCAGTGCGAGCTGGCGCATGCGCCGCGGCCGCGGCGTTTGCGCGCCGCTCTTCTCCGTCCCTTGCCCGGCGCCCTGGCGGAGACGGCGCGCGAGCTCGTTCGTGCGCTCCACGGCGGAGAGCGCCACGGCCGTGCCGAGCGGCGACTCCTCGCCATGGAAGGAATGCCCGGAGGCTTCCTCGCCGGCCGCGGCATCGTGAGCGGGTGGAGGCGGCTCGGGATCGAGGCGCAGCTCCGGTGCCGCGGGGTCGCGCGGCACGATCGGCTCGGCCGCGGGATTGTCCGCGTGCAGCTCGGGGAGATGGGGGGGCATATCCGTGCCTTCGGCAACGGGCCGGGCGGCCGCGTCCTCGGCGCTGTCATGGGCGTCGGGTGCTGCGCCAGCCTCGGGCGGCGCTGCTGCCGGCTCGGTGCTGATGCGGCGCAAGGCGAGCTTCAGCTCGGCGAGCTCGCGCGCCCTCGCCTCGGCGGTATCGGCCGGCTCTTGCGGCCCCGGCGCCGCGGCCAGCGTCCCCGCGGCGGCAGCGCTCCGGCTGCGCAGCGCATTGAGCCGCGCGAGGAGCTCCCGGTCACCCTCCGTGCCGGCCGCCGCTCCGCGCGCCAGCCACTCCTCGACGCTCACGCCGGCCGCGTGCGCCGCCGCCTCGGCGAGCTCGAGCGTCTCCGGGTCGAGATCCTTGGGCTGGAGCGGCGTCTCGGGGGCCATCAAAAGCTCTCCGCAAAGGGTCGGCGAAACATATCAGGAATCACCGCGCGCGTGAATTGCGTCGGCCCGGGCCGGGCGCGCCGCGTCGAGGAGTTGCGGGCACGCCGATTGGGCGCTAAACCCTAGGCCGCGCACGGATGGGGCGTGGCCAAGTGGTAAGGCAACGGATTTTGGATCCGTGATCCCAGGTTCGAATCCTGGCGCCCCAGCCAGCGCCTCATTGTCCGGCCCGGAGACATGGGTAACGGAACGTACCTAAGACATGGGTGACAACCCTGGGCCGAAATGGTTGTCGAGGGGTTGCAGGATCCGGAGGTGAATCCAGCATGTCGTTGACGGCGGACAGATCGCGGCGCCCATGCCTCCCGATCGATCCGCCGCCGAGGCAATTTCGTATATCTTTTGGATATATATTAGTTTATCCATAGGATACACATTTTGGGCACGACCAATATGCCAATACAGGTTCAGATCGCCAAATGGGGCAACAGCCTCGGCCTCCGGGTGCCAAGAGACATTGCCGCTCGGGTGGGTCTCACCGAAGGCGCCCGCGTCGATATCGAGGCCTCCGATGACGGCCGGATCATCATCACCCGCTCTCGGCGGCATTTTAGCCTCGACGAGTTGCTGGCGGAGATGACACCCGAACGTGAGCACACCCTCGAGGATGATGGCCCGGTCGGCGAGGAAATCATCTGATGGCGCTTCCTGATCGCGGCAGCCTGGTTTGGCTGCATTTCTCGCCCCAGGCCGGCAGCGAGCAGGCGGGCCGCCGTCCCGGCATCGTCCTGACCAAGGCCGCCTATCACCGGCGTTCACGGCTCGCGGTCGTCTGCCCAATCTCCAGCCGGGAAAAGGGATGGCCGATGGAGGTGAAGTTGCCCCCAGGCCTGCCGGTCGCCGGTGTCGTCCTGGTTGACCATGTCAGGAGCGTTGACCGCGAGGCGCGCAGAATGGAAGTCGTTGGTGAAGCGCCGCTCCAAGTGCTCGACGAAATCGACGCCCGGCTGGCGCCGCTCTTGAGCTTGTAGCTCACGTTCGCACGGCAAGCTTAGCAACGAAAGGCGGTTTGAATAGCAGGGTGCCGTGGGAGCGCTTCCGCTGCCTCACTGTCGTGGCTGTCCATGAGCGTTCCCAGGGGCGAGCCGCGCTCGCCGTCATTAAAGCCAATTGCGATTTGATTAATTAGTGCCCGAGGTAGCCAAAGCGGACTCAACAAGCGCAACTCGCCTAGGGCATCGGCAGACGGCCGCTGCTGCACCCCGCAGACGCGCGCCCAATGCTTCGATCGCGATCGAAGCGTTCCCGCTCGACAAGCGGACGTGGCCGGCTCACAGTCAGCGCTCCGCCCTTGCGCGATTCGGGAGACCGCCATGTTGACGCTCTGCATCCGCTACACCCTCGACCACAACAAGCTCGGCCATTTCGAGGGTTATGCGCGGACCTTGCTCGGACAGATCGAGCGCTCCGGCGGCAAGCTCCTCGGCTACTTCGTGCCGACGAAGGTCGCCGGGCGGACCGATACCGCCCTGGCGCTCATCGATTTTGCCGATCTCGCAAGTTACGAGCAGTATCGCGCGAAACTGATGGCGGACCCGGAGGCTGCCGAGAACGTGCGCCGCGTCGAGGCGAGCGGCGTTATCCTGAATGAGGAGCGCTCGTTCCTCCACCGCGTGACAGCACCCGGCGAATGAGGTGCCGGAGTCGGCCGCTCGCCTTGCCGCCAGCCGAGGAGAAGCACGATGTTTGCGGTGATCTTCGAAGTGCAGCCCAAGAAGGAGCGTTGGGAGGAGTACCTGAGCCTCGCCAGGCTGCTCAAGCCGGAGCTCGAGCGCATCGACGGCTTCATCGACAACGAGCGCTTCGCGAGCAGGCGCCGGGAGGGCCGCCTCCTCTCCCTCTCCATCTGGCGCAACGAGAAGTCGCTCGTGCGCTGGCGCACGCAATCCGCCCATCACGCGGTGCAGGAGAAGGGCCGCTTCGAGGTCTTCGCGGACTATCGCTTGCGCGTCGGCGAGATCACCGCCGACAGCGAGGCAGCACCCGGGCCGAGGCTGGCCGACCAGCGCCTCGACGAGACCGAGGCCGGCGAGGCCAAGGCCGTGACGATCAGCGGGTTGGCACCGGCGGAAGGCGAGCGGCCGGCCAGCGCCGATCTCGCCGGCGATGCGGGGCTGCCGGCGGCGGGGACGGAGGGCGTCCTCGACCACGAGAGTTTTGCGAGCATCTACCGGCCGGGGACGCTGCTGCTCCTCGTCTCGTGGCACGACGCGGCGGCCGCGGAGCGCTGGACGCCGCGGGCGGTCGCGGGTGCGATGCTCCGCCATCGCCGCGTGCGCGTCATCCGCGACTACGGCATGTTCGACCGCCGCGAGGCGCCGCAATACTACGCCGAGGTCGCCCGCCCGCGCTCGCCCTAGGCCCAGGGCGGGTTGCGGCGCTTGGCCTCAGCCGGGCTCCATGCCGGTCGCCTTGATGACCTTCGTAGCCTCGGGCGAGGTGAGGAACTTGAGGAAGGCCTTGGCCGCCTCCACCGCTTCCGCCTTGGCGTTGGTGCCGATGCCGGCGGCAAATTCGGTGATCGCCTGGAGCTCGGCCGGCATGGGGCCCACGAGCTCGACGCCCGCGACCGGCACGATCTCGCTCACCTGCTGGATGCTGAGCTCGCATTGGCCGTTGAGGAGCAAATCCTCGCTGCGCACGGTGCCGGCCGAGAGCACGGTCTTGGGCTTCATCGCCGCGGCGATGCCGAGGCGCTCCATCACGCCCGCGGCATAGACGCCGCTCGCCCCCTTCTCGCTGTAGCACACCGACTTGGCCGCCAGCATGGCGCGCTTGAACGCCTCGACGCTCGAGATGTCGGGCTTGGCGCCGCCCTTCAGCATGCCGACGCCGGCGCCCGAGCGCGCGATCTCGGTGCGCGAGGCGGCGGCGACCTTGCCGTCCTTGATGAGGGCGTCGAGCACGGGGCCGGTCAGGATCGTCACGTCGAAGGGGGCGCCGGCCTCGAGCTGACCCTTGAGAACGTTGGCGACGCCCCAGGCGATGACGAGCTTGTTGCCGCTCGCGCGCTCGAACTCGGGCGCCAGCGTCTCCACCACCGCCTTCACCCCGATCGTGCTGGTGAGCTCTACCTCGGCGGCGCGCGCGCCGGCGAGCGGGGCGAGCAGCAGGCAGGCCGCCGCCGCCGCGATTGGCCAATGCCTTGTCATTTGTCCCTCCCTTCGAGGATGCCCTTGCGCCGGCCGCAGGAGGCCGCGAGACCCTTCGTGTTGCTTGGCGCCAGTCTAGGGCAGGGCCGTCGTCGTGCGCAAATGGCCTTGCGCGCCGTGAGCGGCGCTTTTGGCAGCGCTCCCGCTTGCGGTTATGCTGGCTCAAGGCAGCGCAAGGCCGCCGGTCAGCCGAGCCTCGCGAGACGCGACTGCCGCGGACGATACAGCGCCATGACGAGCAGCGATTGCAAGACCCCGGCCGCGAGCGCCGCGGACGACGAAGGCGGCGGATTGCCGGCAGCCGCCCGCCTCTGGGCGATCGCCACGGTGGTGCTCGGCATCTCCCTATCGGTGCTCGACGGGGCGATCGCCAACATAGCGCTGCCTACGATCGCGCGCGATCTTAAGGCCAGCGCGGTCGATTCGATCTGGGTCGTCAATGCCTACCAGCTCGCCATCACCATAACGCTCTTGCCCTTCGCCTCGCTCGGCGACATCGTCGGCTACCGCCGCATCTATCTCCTCGGGCTCGCCGTCTTCACCCTCTCCTCGCTCGGCTGCGCGCTCTCCGGCTCGCTCACGGTGCTCACGCTGGCGCGCGTTCTCCAGGGCTTCGGCGCCGCCGGCATCATGAGCGTCAGCATGGCGCTCGTCCGCTTCATCTATCCGCGCCAGATGCTCGGCCGCGGCCTCGGCATCAACGCGATGGCGGTCGCCGTCTCCTCGGCGGTAGGCCCCACGGTGGCTTCCGCCATTCTCTCCGTCGCCCACTGGCAGTGGCTCTTCGCCGTCAACATCCCGATCGGGATCGCGGCCCTCCTTCTCGGCCTCAAGGCACTGCCGCGGGTCGCCGGCCAAAGACACCCCTTCGATTTCAAGAGCGCCGTTCTCAGCGCCGTGACCTTCGGCCTCCTGATCACCGGCATCGACGCGCTCGGCCACGAGCTCAAGCCGGCGCTGGCGGCGCTCGAGTTCGCAGGCGCCCTTGCCTGCGGCGTCGTCCTCGTCCGCCGTCAGCTCAGCATGCCGGCGCCGCTCCTCCCCGTCGATCTCCTGCGGCGGCCCCTCTTCGCGCTCTCGATCGGCACCTCGATCTGCTCGTTCACCGCCCAGATGCTGGCCTTCGTCTCGCTGCCCTTCTATTTCCAGGACGAGCTCGGGCGCACCGCCGTGGCGACCGGCTTCCTGATGACCCCGTGGCCCATCGCGGTCGCCATCATCGCACCCATCTCCGGCCGCCTCTCGGACCGCTTCTCGGCAGGGCTCCTGGGCGGCATCGGGCTCGCGGCACTCGCCGCCGGCCTGGCGCTGATGGCCGGCTTGCCGGCGCATCCCGGCTGGGGCGAGATCGCCTGGCGGATGGCGCTCTGCGGCTTCGGCTTCGGCCTCTTCCAGTCGCCCAACAACCGCGCGATGGCAACCTCGGCGCCCAAGGAGCGAAGCGGAGGTGCCAGCGGCATGCTGAGCACGGCGCGTCTCCTCGGCCAGACGACGGGTGCTGCCCTCGTCGCCCTCATCCTCGGCCTCGTCCCGCAGCACGGCACCACGGTCGCCCTGCTTACGGCCGCCACCTTCGCAGGCCTCGCGGCCGTGGTGAGCAGCATGCGCCTGACCGCTCTCGGCAATCCCGCTTGAGCGGCGATGGGCCCGCGCATGATGGAAAGAGCCCGATGAGAAAAGGACGCAGCGGCAAGCCGCCGGCCCATCTCCACATCGAGAACCTGCGCGCGCTCGGCGAGGTGTTCGAGGCCACGCCCAGGCGCGTCAAGGAGGCGCTCGCGCGGCGCCCCTGGCTCGAGGGCCGCGTGCGCATCACGATCGGCTACGACGGCGACATCTACGGAAAGGCGATGCGCACGGCGGATGCCCTCTTCGGCTGGCGCTTCGAGCGCCGCGATCTTGGCAGCCTGGCGCCCAGGCTCAAATGGGTGCACGCGCATGGCGCCGGCGTCAATCACCTGATGCCGCTCGACTGGCTGCCCAAGGGGGCGGTTTTGACCAACAGCCGCGGCGTGCACGGCCCGCGGGCGGACGAGTACACGGTCATGGCGCTCCTCATGCTCAACAACGGCCTGCCGCGCATGGCCGCCAACCAGCGCTGCGGCAAGTGGGAGCAGGTCTTCGAGAGCTCGATCGCCGGCAAGACGCTTCTCGTCGTGGGCGTGGGCCACGTCGGCGGCGGTGCGGCGCGCTGGGCCAAGCGCTTCGGGCTCCACGTCATCGGCGTGCGCCGCTCGGGGCGGCCGCACCGCCACGTCGACGAGATGCACCGCCCCGAGGCGCTCCGCCGCCTCCTGCCGCGCGCCGATTTCGTATTGGTTGCAGCACCGCATACGGCGGAGAGCCATCATCTCATCGGTGCCGGCGAGCTCGCCCTCATGAAGCGCGGTGCCGGCCTCGTCAACTACAGCCGCGCCGAGCTCGTCGATTACGCGGCCCTCGGGCGCCATCTCGCGGCCGGGCGGCTCGCCGCCGTGCTCGAACGTCTTCGAGTCGGAGCCGCTGCCAAAGAATTCACCCCTCTGGAAGACGCCCAACCTCATCATCACGCCCCATTCCTCGTCGGACGACCGCGCGCTCTATACGCCCAAGACGCTCGACCTCGTGATGGAGAACCTCGAGCGCCTCATCAAGGGCAAACGCTTGCGCAACCGGGTGAGCGCCAAGCGCCAGTATTAGCGTGGGCCGGCGCCTCGATTGCCGCCGCGCGCGAAATGCGCTAACCAAGCCTGTGGGCGAACGCAACGCGGTTTCCAAACGGGAGATCGATGCCTATCTCACCAAGTTCTGATCCGGCGGCGACAGCGGACCTCTTCGATCCCGCGCATTACGCGAACGTGCGCCTGCCGGTCCTCGAAGCGGAGACGCTGCCCGCCTGGTGCTATACCTCGGATGCCTTCTACAAGCGCGAGGTCCAGCACATCTTCAAGCGGACGTGGAACTTCATCGCGCGCGAGGACGAGCTCAAGAACCCCGGCGACTATGCGACCTTCCGGCTCCTCGGCGAGCCGCTCCTCGTCGTGCGCGGGAGGGAGGGCCGGCTCCGCGCCTTCGCCAACATCTGCCGCCACCGCGGCACGCGCATGCTCGAGGAGAGCGGCAACTGCCGCGTCATCACCTGCCCCTATCACGGCTGGGCCTATGCGCTCGATGGCGCCCTCATAGCGGCACCGGGCATGGACGAGACGCGCGCCTTCGACCGCGGGCGCTACGGCCTCCTCCCCATCCGTCTCGAGAGCTGGGAGGGCTTCCTCTTCGCCACCTTCGATTCCGCGGCCGAGCCGCTCGCGGCCTATCTGGGCGAGCTTCCCGAACGGCTCGCCTCCTACAATTTCGCGGACATGGTCTGCGTGCGGCGGCGCTCTTACGTGCTCGCCTGCAACTGGAAGGTCTATCTCGAGAACGCGATGGAGGACTACCACACGCCCATGGTGCACAAGACCTCGATCGGGAAGCAGCTTACGGTGCGCGTCCAAGGCCGCGGCGCCTGGGCCGGCACGCATCTCCCGGGCGAGCGGACCATCGCCCTCCTGCCCGAGGATGCCGAGAGCGCTCTGCCGCCCATCCCGAGCCTCGCAGGCCTCGCCGCGCACGGCAGCCATTTCCTCGCCCTCTATCCCGCGACCTTCTTTGCTGCCACCCAGGACTGCATGTGGTGGCTGCAGCAGTTCCCGCTCGGCCCCGAGCGCACCAAGGTGGTGCACGGCTGCTGCTTCCCGCGCGCGAGCGTCGAGCGCGCCGACTTCGCGGCGAAGGTCGAGAGCTACTACCGCCGCTGGGACGCCTCGCTCGCCGAGGACAACGCCATCTCCGAGCGCCAGCAGGCCGGCCTCGCCTCGTCGTTCAACCGCCCCGGCCGGCTCTCCTGCCGCGAGCCCCTGGTGCACGACATCGCCAACTGGGTGCTCGACCGCGTGCTGGATGAGTAAATCCCTCTCCCGCAAGCGGGCGAGGGGTTTCTTGCCTTCTCCCGTCAGCGCGGGCGACTCACGGCGGTGAAGCGCGTGCCGTCTACACCACGAGCGTGTCGCTGACCGACCAGGTGATGACGACCTCGGCACCGTAGGCCGGCGTGCCGATGCCGGCGCGGTGCTGCTGCTTCAAGGTGAGCGGGGCGCCGAAGGGGGTCTCGAGCACGTAGCGGTGCATCTCGCCGACGAACGTGACCTCGCGCACGATGGCCGGGACGGCGTTGATCCCGGGTGCGGCCGACGCGTGCCCCGCCTCGGCGAAGAGCAGCTTCTCGGGGCGCACCGCGAGCACGACTTGAGCCCCCACCTCGCGGGCGCCGGGCGAGAGCGCCCTCACCGTGGCATTGCCGAGCCGCACCACGGCCGCGCCGCCTTCCATGCCGGCGAGCGTGCCTTCGAGGAAGTTGGATTCGCCGACGAAGGCGGCGACGAAGCGGTTGGCCGGGCGATCGTAAAGGTCGGCGGGAGTGCCGAGCTGCTCGATGCGGCCCTGGTTCATCACGGCGATGCGGTCCGACATGATGAGCGCCTCGCGCTGGTCGTGCGTCACGTAGATGAAGGTGATGCCGAGCTGCTGATGGAGGCGCTTGATCTCGAGCTGCAGGCCCTCGCGCAGCTGCTTGTCGAGCGCGCTCAAGGGCTCGTCCATGAGGAGGACGCGCGGGTTGAAGATGATGGCGCGCGCGAGCGCCACGCGCTGCTGCTGGCCGCCGGAGAGCTGGCGGGGATAGCGCGCCTCGTAGCCCGAGAGCTGCACGATCTCGAGCACCTCGCCGATGCGCCGTAGGATGGTCGCCTTGTCGACGCGGCGCTGCTTGAGCGCGAAGCCGACGTTCTCCGCCACGGTCATGTGGGGAAAGAGCGCGTAGTTCTGGAACACCATGCCGATGTTGCGGCGATAGGGCGGGGTCTGCACGATCGGCTGGGAGTCGATGTAGATCTCGCCGCCCGTGGGGAACTCGAAGCCGGCGATCATCATGAGCGTGGTGGTCTTGCCCGAGCCGCTCGGCCCGAGCAGCGTGATGAATTCGCCCGGCTCCATGGCCAGGCTCAAGTCGTCGACCGCCACGACAGCACCAAAGCGCTTGTCGAGATGCTCGAGCACGACCGAGGCGCCGGTCCTGGTGGCGTGCGCCGCCTCGGCCGCGGCAGCCATTGTCGTCTCCATCGGCTTCCCTGCCCGTTCCCGTTCGCTCGCGCGAACAATAGACGAAGTGCGCCGGCCGCGTCATCCGCAAATACGGCCGAGGTGCTGCGGATGGGGCGCCGGGGACGAGACAATTGACGGGAAGAGGGTCTCGGCTATGCTGGCTCTCCGAACCGGCGCCGCGGTTGCGGTCGAAAAGCCGGCCGAAGTGATAAGAAATTAGGCAGGGCTGGATGGCTTCGGCGCTCGGGCGCTCCGCCAGGGAAGCGGCACATCTCAGGGGCCGGCAGCTCCGCCACGTGGCGCTCGTGCTGCCGCTGCTCGCCTATCTCTGCGTATTCTACGCCTATCCGGTCGCGGCCATGATGTTCCGCAGCATCCGCGAGCCGCACTGGGGCGTCGAGAACTTCGCCGCGATCTTCAAGACCGGCATCTATCTCGAGGTGCTCTGGCTCACGGTGCGCATCGGCCTCGTCGTGGCGATCGCCTCGCTGCTGCTCGGCTATCCGCTCGCCTACGTGCTGGCGCGCGTCGAGCGCTCCAAGTCGAACCTCATGATGATCCTCGTGCTCGTGCCCTTCTGGAGCAGCATCCTCGTGCGCACCTATGCCTGGATGGTGCTGCTCGGCCGCCAGGGCGTCGTCAACCAGCTCCTCCTCTGGCTCGGCGTCATCGACGAGCCGCTGAGACTCCTCAACACCACGCTCGCGGTCTACATCGCCATGGTGCATGTGCTGCTGCCCTTCATGATCCTGCCGCTTTACGGCGTCATGCGCGGCATCGACGAGAGCCTGCTGCGCGCGGCGCAAGGCCTCGGCGCGCGGCCGAGCGGCGTCTTCCGCAAGATCGTGCTGCCGCTCTCGCTGCCGGGCATCTCGGCGGGCTGCCTCCTCGTCTTCATCCTCGCCCTCGGCTTCTTCATCACGCCCGCCCTCGTCGGCGGCCCGCGCGATCTCATGATCGCCGTGCTCATCCAGCAGCAGGTCGACCTCTTCAACTGGCCCTTCGCCTCGGCGCTCGCCGTATTGCTGCTGGCGGCGGCACTCCTCATCTTCGCCGTCTTCGCGCGCACGCTCGGCGTCGAGGAGACCTTCGGCCGGGCGCGCACATGAGACGGGACCCGCGCGCCCGGCGCGCCGCCCGGCGCCCGCATCGGGTGCCGCTCTGGTGCGCTGCCCTCGCGGCCGTCGTGCTCTTCTACCTCGTAACACCCATCCTCGTGATCGTTCCGCTCTCCTTCTCCTCGGCGCTCTATCTCAGCTTTCCGCCGCCCGGGTTCAGCCTGCAGTGGTATCGCAACTTCTTCGCGCGTCCCGATTGGCTCGCCGCGGCCTGGCTCAGCATCTGGGTCGGTGCGACTGTCATGGTGCTGGCGACCGGGCTCGGCACGCCGGCGGCGATGGGGCTGGTGCGCGGCCGCTTCCGGGGGCGGAAGGCGATCAACGCCTTCATCCTCTCGCCGCTCATCGCACCCGTCATCATCGTGGCGATCGGCGTCTATTTCTTCTATGCCGAGCTCGGGCTCGTCGGCAGCGCCTATGCCCTCGTCTTGGCGCACACGGCGCTCGCGGTGCCCTTCGTGGTCATCAACGTCTCGGCCACGCTCTACGCCTTCGACGAGCGGCTCGAGCATGCCGCACTCAGCCTGGGTGCCACGCCCTGGCGGACCTTCTGGCAGGTGACGCTGCCGCTCATCCGGCCCGGCGTGCTGGCGGGCGCCGTCTTCGCCTTCATCTCCTCCTTCGACGAGCTCATCGTGGCGCTCTTCGTCTCCGGCACCACGGCGGTGACGCTGCCGCGCAAGATGTGGCAGAGCATCCGCTTCGAGATCGACCCCACCATCGCGGCGGTCTCGACGCTGCTCATCGCCATTACCGCGACGCTTTTCCTCACGGCGGAAATGCTGCGCCGGCGCTCCGAGCGACTGCGCACGGCGCCGCAGGCGTGAGCGCGGCGGCGGCGGCCCCGGTGGAGTCCTGATTTGAGCACGACCGGGAATCCGGTTGACTCCCCTTTCTCGGCGGCAGCAGGATACGCGCAAGGCGCGCGAGGCAGAGAAGAGGTTCCGCGAAGACGCGCGAAGCGACGCGGAACGGCTCGCCGCGCAGCTCACGAACAGGGAGAGAAGCCATGCGCGAAGATCGGGATATCGCGGAATATTTTCTGTCGCTGGCGCATAAGTCGCCCCATGCGGCGGCGATGGGCCGCCGCCAGCTCATGCGCTCGGCGGGCCGCTTGGCTCTCGGCGCCGGCGCCATTGCCGCGCTCGGCAAGATGCTTGCAGGCGGCGAACTCCTTGCTGCCGACGCGCCGGCATTGCCCGAGATCACCTCGATCCCCGCAAAGCTCAAGGGCACGGGCAGCGTGCGCGTCTGCTCCTACGGCGGCGCCTTCCAGGAGGCGCAGCGCAAGGCCTATTTCGAGCCCTTCGAGCGCCTCTCGGGCATCAAGGTGATCGAGGCCGAGGGGCCCGACGTGGTCAAGGTCAAGGCCATGGTCGATACCAAGAACGTCGAATGGGACGTGGCCGAGTTCGACATGGCGGACATCATCAACCTCGAGCGCAAGGGCGACTATTGGGAGCCCATCGACTACAGCCTCGTCGATACCGCCGACATCGACGCCTCGTTCCGCGCCAAGAACGCGCTCGCCATGCTGCCCTACGGGCAGGTCATGGCCTACCGTACCGACGTCTTCAAGGGTGCCGTGCCCGACGGCTGGGCCGACTTCTGGGACACCAAGAAGTTCCCCGGCGGCCGCACCATGCCGGCGGGAACGGGCGGGCTCGTGCCCGATCTCGAATCCGCGACCATGGCGGCGGGCGTGCCCATGGACAAGATCTATCCGATCGACGTCGACAAGGCCTACGCGAGCCTCGCCAAGATCAAGTCCGCCGTGGTCAAGTGGTGGGAGGCGGGCGCCATCCCAGCACAGCTCCTCAACGACAAGGAAGTCACCATGGGCATCGCCTGGAACGGCCGCATCGCCGCCATCCAGGCCAAGGGCGCTCCCGTCGACATCTCCTGGCGCCAGGGTGCTCTGCGCACCGACGTGTGGGCCGTGCCCAAGGGCGCTCCCAACCGCGAGAACGCCATGAAGTTCACCGCCTTCATCACGGAGCCCATCGCGCAGGCGCGCCTCTCCATGCTGATCCCCTACGGCTTCGTCAACAACAAGGCCGTGAACTACCTGCCGGCGGCGCGCCTCAAGGTGCTGCCGACCTCGCCCGAGATCAAGAAGCAGCTCTACATCTACAATTCCCTATGGTGGGCGGACAACCGCGACAAGGTCATCTCGCGCTGGGCGAGCTTCGTCTTGAAATAGGCGGGAAGTTCCGGTGCTCAGACGTCTCGAGGACGCTTGCAGCGCCATCGTGGGTCCTTCGAGACGCGCCCCTTCGGGGCGCTCCTCAGGATGAGGTCGATTTGTGTGTGGCAGAAAGACTTGACCTCATCCTGAGGAGCGAGCGCAGCGAGCGTCTCGAAGGACCCACCGCGGCCAGTCCGAGACGCCTTTTCGCGGAGCAACGCCACGATTTGTCGGCGATCTTCGCGTTTGCGTGGATCCCGTAACTGAGCGGGAGAGGGCAGAGCGAGGCGGGGCGCCCGCGGGAAGCATCCGGATGGCACTCCATTTCGAGCGGAGCGAGATCAGGGCGCGCATCGCGCGCGCGCGGGCGGCGTTGCGCGAGGCCGATCTCGCGGCCCTCCTGATCTTCGCGCAGGAGAGCCACTATTACCTGACCGGCTTCGATACCGGCGGCTTCGTCTTCTTCCAATGCGCCGTGCTCGCGGCCGACGAGCAGCCGATCACGCTCCTCACGCGCAAGCCGGACCTCGAGCAGGCGCGGCGCACCTCGGTCATCGAGGACGTGCGCATCTGGTACGACGAGGAAGGTGCCGATCCCACGCGCGAGCTCAAGGCGATCCTCGCCGAGAAGGGGCTCGGAGGCCACCGCCTCGGCATCGAGCTTGATACCTTCGGCCTCACCGGCTTCAACCACGAGCGCGTGCGCCGCCGTTTGGACGGCTGGTGCACGCTGGTCGACGCCTCGAATGTCGTGCGCGCGCTGCGCGTCGCCAAATCGCCGGCCGAGCTCGCCTATGTGCGGAAGGCGGCCGGCCTCGCCGACGACGCCCTCCTCGCCATGCTCGCCGCCACGCGCCCCGGCGCCTTCGAGGGCGCCATCGCGGCGGCGGGCGCTTCGGCCATCCTCGCGGGCGGCGGCGACCCGCCGCCCTCGGGTCCCGTGCTCGGCTCGGGCGAGAGGGCGCTTCTCGTGCGGAGCGCCACCGGCTACCGCACCCTCGACCCCAAGGACCAGCTCACCCTCGAGTTCGCCGGCAGCTACCGCTACTACTGCGCCTGCCTCATGCGCACCGTCGCCGTTGGCCAGGGCAACGCGCGCCAGCGCGCCATGTACGAGGCGACGCGCGATGCGCTCGCCGCCATGGACGAGGCGGTGCGGCCCGGCCGGCCGCTCGGCGAGATCGACGACGCCCACCGCCGGGTCTTCGATGCGGCCGGCTTTGGCGGCGCGCGCCTGGCCGCCTGCGGCTACTCGCTCGGCGCCACCTTCAAGCCCTCCTGGATGGACGTGCCGCCGATGATCTACTCGGGCAACCCGGTGCCGGCGCTCTCCGGCATGGTGCTCTTCCTCCATGCCATCCTCATCGATGCCGACCATGATCTCGCCATGTCGCTCGGCCACACGGTCGTCGTCGGCGAGCACGGCGCCGAGGTCCTGAGCAGGCTCGCGCCCGAATACCGCGTCTGCGTCTGACTTTCGCTTGCCGTTCTAGGCGCTTGCCGTTCTAGGCGCTTGCCGCTCCAGGGAGGTCTTCCGCGATGGCCGAGCTCTACGAGGCGAAGAAATACGCGATCGATTGGCTCGCGGAGAACGCCAAGCGCTTCTCCGACTGGCACATGCGCATCTGGCATTACGCCGAGCCGGCGTGGCGCGAGTACAAGTCCGCCAAGGCCTATTGCGATCTTCTGCGCGCCGAGGGCTTCGCGGTCGAGGAGGGCTCGGGCGAGATGCCGACCGCCTTTGCCGCGAGCTGGGGGAAGGGCGGCCCGGTCGTCGGCACCTACGCCGAGTACGATGCGGTGCCGGGCAACTCGCAGCAGCCGGTGCCGCGCCAGGCGCCGCGCGCGGGCCTGCATCCCTGGTGTGCCGGCCACACGGATCCCCATTCGGCACTCGGCACCACGGCACTCGCGGGCGTGCTCGCCGCCAAGGCGGCCATGGAGAAGTTCGGCATCAAAGGCACGGTCCGGATGTTCGGCGAGCCCGCGGAGAAGGTGTGCGGCTCCAAGCCCGTGCACGCGGCCAAGGGCTATTTCGACGGCAGCGACGCCTTCATCTCCTACCATCCGCACTTCGGCAACACGGCGATCTGGGACACCCATTGCGGCTCCTACTGGAGCATCGTCGTCAGCTTCGAGACGCTTCGGCCCGAGACCTGGATCGACAAGAGCCTGGTGCCCTGGTCGCACACCTCCCACGCGGCCGCGCGCTGCCCGGGCGCCATCGACGCGCTCTGCCTCATGTACACCATGACGAAATACACCAAGGAGGCGATGTTCCCCCACAGCGGCACCTGGACGCTCAACGAGTTCGTGCTGGTGGGGGGCGACGCCACCTCGGACAACCTGCCGCCGCGGCTCAGCCAGATCCAATATGCCTGGCGCTCGCCCGACCTCGGCATCCAGCAGCAGATCTACAAGGTGCTCGAGCAGAACGCGCGCCATGCCGCGGGTGCTGCCGGCTGCCAGGCCTCGGTGCGCTGGGTGACAAAGACGCGCGTGGGCCTCGCCAACCACGCCATGGCGGATCTCACCTTCGGCAACATGGAGCTCGTCGGGCCGCCCAAGTTCGGCGAGGAGGCGCGCGCCTTCGCGCGGCAGATCCAGGAGAACCTCGGTTTGCAGCCGATGGAGAACCCCTTCCTCGCCGATGCCGAGCGGCTCATGCCGCCCCAGGAGTACGAGACGCGGCTGCGCCGCGCGCTGCCCGAGTGGCAGAAGTGCTTCACCTCCGACGATTACGTCGATTACACCTGGCACGCGCCGACCGTGCGCCTCTTCACCATGCGGCCGCGCCTCAGGCCCCCAAACGAGGGCTACGAGTATCCCGCCTGGGTGGCGAACGCCTTGGGCGGCTTGCCGGCCGCGATCGATCCCGGCATTCTCCTCGGCGCCAAGACCATCGCCGCCACCTTCCTCGATCTTTATACGAAGCCGGAGGCGCTGAAGCGCGCAAAGGACGAGTTCGGGGAGCGCACCGGCGGCGGCGTCGGCGGCTCCAAGTGGGTGGCGCCCTTGCTGCCCAAGGACTTCAAGCCGCCCGTCGACCTGCGCTGGCCCGAGTACATCAAGACCGTGCGCGGCGAGGAATGGTGGATCCCGACGCCCGCCTCCGGCTCGGGCGCCGGCGAGCGGTTATAACGATGCAGCGCGGCGCTGTCCCTCACCCGGCCGCTTCGCGGCCACCCTCTCCCGCATGCGGGAGAGGGAAGGGGCCCGTTGCGAAGCAACGGGAAGGGTGAGGGACAGCACGGCGCACCGGCGTTGGAAGGACGTTGAATCATGACGACGACGCTCATCAGGAATGCCGCCTGGGTGGTGGCGTGGAATGCCGCGCGGGGGCGGCACGAATATCTCTGCGACGCGGACGTGGCCTTTGCGGACGACCGCATCGTCCACGTCGGGCCGCGTTACGCAGGCACGGCCGAGCGCGAGATCGATGGCCGGGCGCGCATGGTGCTGCCGGGCTTCGTCAATATCCACGCCCATCCGGCGTCCGAGCCCTTCAACAAGGGGCTCATGGAGGAGCGCGGCTCGACCAGGCTCGGCATGAGCTCGCTCTACGAGTTCATGCTTCTGATGCGGCCCGATGCGGAGGCGGCGCGCGCCGCGGCGCTCTTCGCCGTGGCCGAGCTCTTGAAGAGCGGCGTCACCACCTTCACCGACTATTCAGCACCCCGACCCGGCTGGCTCGAGGACATCGCATCGACCGGTATCCGCGGCTGCATCGCACCGAGCTACCGCTCGGGCCGCTGGTTCACGCCAAACGGCAGCCGCGTCGAATACGCCTGGGACGAGGGTGCGGGACGCGAGGCCATGGCGCGGGCGATCGAGATCGTCGACCAGGCGAATAGCCACAACAGCGGGCGGCTCTTCGGCATGGTGGCGCCGGCCCAGGTCGACACCGTGAGCGCCGAGCTCATCGAGGCGAGCGTCATCGCCGCCAAGGCGCGCAACGCGCCCATCCAGATCCACGCGGCCCAGAGCGTCGTCGAGTTCCGCGAGATGACGGCGCGCCACGGCAAGACGCCGCTCGAATGGCTCGACGGGCTCGGCTTCCTCTACGAAGGCGCCATCATCGGCCACTGCATCTTCATCGACGAGCACAGCGCCATCCGCTGGCCGCACGAGGGCGACCTCGAGCGCGTGGCGCGGGCCGGCGCCTCGGTCGCCCACTGCCCCAACATCTTCGCGCGCCGCGGCATCGTGCTGCAGCATTTCGGCAAATACCGCAACCGCGGCATCAACATCGGGCTCGGCACCGATACCTTCCCGCACAACTTCATCGACGAGATGCGCTGGGCCGCGGTGATGTGCAAGGTGAGCTCGGGCAACGTCGAGGGCACCAGCCTGGCCGAAGTGCTCCACGCCGCGACCGTGGGCGGGGCCAAAGCGCTGAAACGCGACGACATCGGGCGCCTCGAGCCCGGCTGCAAGGCCGACCTCTCCCTCGTCGATCTCGCTCACCCGGCCATGCAGCCCTTGCGCGATCCGCTCAAGAGCCTCGTCTTCTCGGCGCTCGAACGGCCGATCACCGACGTCTTCGTGGACGGCCGGCAAGTGGTCGCCAGTGGCAAGGTGCTCACCATCGACCTCGACGCCGCCGTCGCCGCCGTCAATCGCGGCCAGCGCGAGGCCCTCGCGAAGGCGCCCGAGAACGATTACGCCAGGCGCACCGTCGAGGAGATCTTCCCCATGACCCTCGAGATGGGGGGCTAAGACGGCGACGCTTGGTGCGCGGTGCACCCCCCTCCCTAACCCTCCCCCTCAAGGGGGGAGGGGATGTCCTGCGCACGGCCCCGACAGTCCCCCTCCCCCCTTGAGGGGGAGGGTGGGGAGGGGGGTCTGCCAGGCCGGAACGTGTCCAGGTGTTACGCCGCCTCGCCGCACGCCTTCTCCAAGATCGCCACCATCTCGTCGATCTCCTCGCGCGTGACGGTGAGCGCCGGCATGAAGCGCAACGAGTCCGGGCGCGGCGCGTTCAAGAGGAGGCCGTGCTCGCGCGCGAGCTCCGCTATGCGCGGGGCGATCGAGCACTTCAAGTCGAGCGCCAGGAGGAGCCCGCGCCCGCGCACCTCGCCGAAGCCGTGGCGCTCGGAGAGCTCGGCAAGCCGTGCCGCGAGATGGGCGCCGGTCTCGCTCACCCGCTCGAGGAAGCCCGGCCGCGTCACCTCCTCCATGACGGCGCAGCCGACCGCGGTCATCAGCGGATTGCCGTTGAAGGTGCCGCCCTGGTCGCCGTGGGCGAAGCAGCAGACCTCCTGCCGCGCCACCAGTGCTGCGAGCGGCACGCCGCCGCCGAGGCCTTTGCCGAGCGTCATGATGTCGGGAAGGACGCCGGCGTGCTGATAGCCGAAGAGCTTGCCGGTGCGGCCGACGCCCGTCTGGATCTCGTCGAGGATGAGGAGGATGCCGCGCCGCGTCGTGAGCTCCCTCAGCGCGCGCAGATAGTCGTCGCCCGCCTCGAACACCCCCGCCTCGCCCTGGATGGGCTCGAGCATCACGGCCACAGTGTTCTCCGTGATCGCCGCCTCGGCCGCGGCGAGATCGCCCAACGGCACCTTCTTGAAGCCCGGCACCTTGGGCTCGAAGAGCGCCTCCCACTGGGGCTTGCCCGAGGCGGACATGGTGGCAAGGGTGCGGCCGTGGAAGCCGTGCTCCATGGTGACGATCTCGTAGGCGCCGCCGCGGTGGAGCTGGCCCCACTTGCGCGCGAGCTTGATGGCGCCCTCGTTGGCCTCGGCGCCGCTGTTGGCGAAGAAGCTCTGGTCGAGGCCGCTCCCGCGCGCGATGAGGGCGGCTAAGCGGATCATCGGCTCGTTCAAATAGGCCGGGCTGCAGTTCATCAGCCTGGCGGCCTGGCGGGAGAGCGCCTCGCGCAGCACGGGTGGCGAGTGGCCGAGGCAGTTGACCGCCCAGCCCTGCACGAAGTCGAGATAGCGCTTGCCGCTCCGGTCGATGAGCCAGGAGCCGCGGCCCTCGACGAAGACTTGGGCGGGCCGGCTGGTGATCTCCATGAGGGCGGTCGCTTGCGGGCTTGCGTCGGGCATGGCGTCTCTCCTTTGCATAATAAAAAACCCCGCCGAGAGTCGGGCGGGGTCCGGATCGTGCATCGTGCGAATTGAGCTAGCGCGCGCGCACCTCTCCCGTCCCGCCAAGGCTGCGGCGGCGTCGGACGCGGATGTTGAGCGCGCTATGCATGGGCGCATCAATACGTGAGGTGCTGGGGATTGTCAATTCCGCCGCGGGGCGGCGTTGTCCGCATGTCGTCGCGGGGTTATGATGCGGAGAGAAAACGGGGTCGGGGGAGGTCGGGGATGCGCCTCACGCAAGCCCAGCTCGAGCAGTACGACCGCGACGGCTTCCTCGTCTTCCCGGCGCTGTTCTCGCCCGAGGAGGTCGCGGTGCTGCGCCGCGAGGTGGCGCGCGTCGCCATGGTCGAGACCGACGCCGTGGTGCGCGAAGGGGAGGCCCAGGCGCCGAAGTCCCTCTTCCGCCTCCACGAGAGCGACGGCCCGACCGCCTCCGAGGCCTTCCGCGCCGCCTGCCGCCTGCCGCGCACGCTCGGCGTGGCGCGCCAGCTCCTGCGGCGACGAGCGCCTCTACCTCCACCACTCCAAGGTCAATGCCAAGGCGGCGATCGAGGGCTCGGTGTGGCCGTGGCACCAGGACTACGGCGCCTGGATGCGCGACGGCATCGCCGAGCCGGCGATGGCGACCTTCATGGTGGCGCTCGACGACGCGAGCGAGTTCAACGGCTGCCTCTATCTCCTCCCCGGCAGCCACCGCCTGGGGCGCACCGAGCCCTATTTCGACACCTCGACCGCCTACAAGTTCTGGGCGGTGCCGCCCGAGCGCATCAAGGAGATGCTGGCCGAATGCCCGCCGCCCGTGGCCGTCGCCGGCCAGGCGGGCATGGGTGCCGTCTTCCACTGCAACCTCATGCACGCGTCGGGCCACAACCTCTCGGCCCACGACCGCTGGCAGATCTATTTCTGCTACAACACCGTGGCCAATCATCCGCATGACGTCGAGAACCCGCGCCCCGACTACGTGCGCTCGCGCAACTGGACGCCGCTCAAGCTCGCCGCCGAGAACGCGGTGCTGGAGGCTGGGTTGGCGCGGGCGTAAGCAGTCGCGGCGCATTGCCCACCCCCCACCCCAACCCTCCCCCTCAAGGGGGGAGGGGGATTTGCCGAGCTCGTACATTTATTAATTTTCCCTCCCCCCTTGAGGGGGAGGGTAGGGAGGGGGGTACTGCTTCGAGCCCCTCACCCCTCCCTCAACCGGCTCGGGTGCAGCTCGCCTGCGGCCTCGAGCACCGGGTAGGCGACCGAGCAGATGTGCGAGTGGACTCGCTTCAGGTCGCGCAGCACGTCGAGGTGGAGCGAGCTCGTCTCGATGCTTTCCGGGCGGCCCTCGCGCAGGCGCGCCAGGTGGTTCTCGGCCGCGGCCATCTCGGCCTCGCGGAGGCTTGCCTTCTCCTCGAGGAGCCGGCGTGCGGTCCTGGTGTCGCCCGAGATGAAGACGCCGAAGGCGAGCTTCAAGTTGTCGACCACGCGGCGGTGAAAGGCCTCGAGCTCCGCCGCCCCCTCCTTGGAGAACTGCAGCTTGCGCTTGATCTTCTTGGCCGCGAGCTCCATCAGGTTCTTGTCGATGATGTCGCCGATGTGCTCGAGGTTGATGGTGAAGGAGATGATCTCCATCGCCCGGCGGCCGTCGGCGTCCTCCAGGCTCTCGCGCGTCACCTTGGTGACGTAGAGCTTGATCGCCTCGTCGAGGCGGTCGACCGCGTTGTCCATGCGCGAGATCTCGGCGACCATCTTGCGGTCGTCGTTCATCATGGCAACGATGGTCTGCTGCAGCATGGTCTCGACGATGTCGCCCATGTGGAGGGTCTCGCGCGCGGCGCAGGCGAGCGCCACCGCGGGGGAATCGATCACCGTCTCGTCGAGATAGCGAGGTGCCGCGGGATCGACGGGCTTCTTCGCATCGGGGAGGAGCTTGACGAGGAGCCAGGCGAGGCCGTCGAGCGGCACGATGAAGAGCAGCGCCAGCACGAGGTTGAAGGCGGTGTGGAAGTCGGCCACCTGGCGCGCCGGGTCGGGGTCGAAGCGTGCGAGGAGGTTGGCCAGGGGATGGAGGAAGGGGAGGGCTAAGGCCGTACCGACGAGGCGGTTCATGAGGTTGCCGAGCGGGAGGCGCCGGCTCGCCGGGTCGCCGCGCTTGCCGCCCTCGATGAGCGGGTTGATGGCGCTCCCGAGGTTGGCGCCGAGCACGAGCGCCAGGGCCGCCACGGGCGTCACGTAACCGGCGTAGCTCAACGACATGATGAGCAGCACGCTGGCGACGCTCGAGTGCGCGAGCCAGGTGAGCGCTGCGGCGAGCAGCACGTTCAAGGCGGGCTCGCCGGTGAGGGCTGCGAGGAGGCTGCGCACGGCGGGAGCGCTCTCGGCGGGGGCGAGCGTCCCGAGGAGGATGTGCAGCGCCAGCAGCATGAGGCCGAGCCCGATCGCGACGCGGCCCAGATCCCGCGTGCGCGTCTGGCCGCCGCGCTTGAAGGCGATGACGCCGAGCGTGAGAAGGATCGGCGCCAGCCAGGAGACGTTCGAAGGAGAGCACCTGGACGATGAGCGTGGTGCCCACGTTGGCGCCCAGCATGATGGCGAGTGCCGGCACGAGGGCGACGAGCCCGCTCGCGGTGAAGGAGGTCGCCATGAGGGCCGCCGCCGTGCTGCTCTGGAGGATGGCGGTCACCAGCACGCCCGAGAGCATGGCGCTCACGCGGTTGCGGAGTGCCGTCGAGAGCAGGCGCCGCAGGTCGGAGCCGAAGGCGCGCACGATGCCGCTGTGCACCATGTGCAGGCCCCAGAGCAGCAACGCGATGCCGCCCATCACGTCGAGGAGGATCATGCTTCCCATAGGAACCAGCCGACCCGTCGGAGTGCGGCGACGGCGGTGGCCGTCCGACGCAGCGAGGCGGATATGTGCGCGCGCCTCTTGCCGATGTCAATTGCGCGGAGAAGCCGGGGCGCGGTCCGCTGCGATCACGCGATCGAGCGGGTCGAAGAGGGCGGCGTTGCTCGCGAGGAGCGCGTTGCCGAGCCTGAGCCCGTCGCCGGCGAGGAAGTCGCTCACCGTCCCGCCCGCCTCGGTGACGAGGAGGATGCCGGCGAGCGCGTCCCACGGCTGGAGATGGAGGCCGTAGAAGCCGTCGGAGACGCCGCGCGCCACGTCGGCGAGCGCGAGCGCCGCCGAGCCGGCCCAGCGCACGACGGCGCCCGCCGCGAGCGTGCGCTCGACCGCAGCCGTGTAATTCGCCGGCGGCGGGCTGCGGCGATAGCAGCCCATCTCGAGGGAGGCTTGGCTGAGGTCGGCGGTGCCGCTCGCCCGGATGGGCTTGCCGTTCAAGAAGGCGCCGGCAGCCACTGTGGCCGAGAACAGAAGGTCGAGCATCGGATCGTAGACCACGCCAAGCGCAGGCTTGCCATGAAGCGCAAAGCCGATCGAGACGGCGAAATGCTCGACGCCGTGGGCGAAGTTCGCGGTGCCGTCGAGCGGATCGACCACCCAGGTGGCATCGCTCACTTCGCCGCCCGCCTCCTCGCCGAGCAAAGTGTCGGCGGGAAAGTGCCGCTCGACCGCGGTGCGGATGAGCGCCTCGGCCTCGCGGTCGACGGCGGTCACATAATCCTGCGGCCCCTTGAGGCTCACATCGAGTGCGGCACCGCCGCCGAGGCGCTCGCGCATGAGCCGCCCGGCAGCAACCGCGAGCTCGGCGGCAAGGGCGGCGCGCTCGGCGATGGTGGTCGAAGCCTCGGGCAAGGAACCGCTCGCTTACTTGCGTCCCAGAGCGTTTCCCGATCAGGTAGGATCGGGAAACGCTCCAGGATCATAGGTTCGACGAGCAAATCCCGATCCGGTGATTCGACCGGATCGGGATTTGCTCCAGGGCGCTTAAGATGCCGCGAGAGTGGCCGCGGCGAGCGGCGCCGTCAAGCGCGCATCGCCGCGCTGGCAGCCGCGATGTGCCGTGCTATAAGAGGTGCCCCGCCACGCCGCGGCGGGCACTCAGGATCGCCTCGATGACGGCTCCCGCGACCGGCAAACCGCCCGCAGTCCCAGTTCCCGCCGCGACGCTTCTGCTGCTGCGCGACGGCGCCCGCGGCCTCGAGATCCTCATGACGGTGCGCCACAGCGGCTTCTCCTTCGGAGCCGGCGCCATGGTGTTCCCCGGCGGCAAGCTCGAGGCCGGCGACCGCGAGCTCTTGCGCCGCTGCGCCGGAGCGGCCGGCGCCGACGACGCCGCGCTTGAGCTCCGCGTAGCCGCGATCCGCGAGACCTTCGAGGAATGCGGCATCCTCCTTGCGAGGAAGCGCGGCGGCGCCGCGCTCCTTCCCGAGAGCGCCGTCAAGGAGTTGCGGCGGCGCCACGCCGGCGGCGCGGATTTCGCCGCCATGGTGGAGGAGGCGGGTCTCGAGCTGGCGGGCGACCTCTTGGTGCCCTTCGCCCATTGGATCACGCCGGTCACCAGCCCGCGCCGCTTCGACACGCTCTTCTTCATCGCACCCGCACCGCCGGACCAGCTCGCGAGCCACGACGGCCGCGAGGCCGTGGAGGTCACGTGGACGACGCCCGAGAGCGCCATTGCCGACGGCGACGTCGGCCGGCGCCACCTCATGTTCGCGACCTACGTCAATCTCCTGAAGCTCGCGCGCTACCGCACCTCGGCGGAGGCGATCGCGGCCGCACCGCGCGGTCCGCTCGTGACCGTGACGCCCGAGCTCGTCGAGGCGCCGGAGGGGCAGGAGTTCCGCATTCCGGCGGCGGCGGGCTACGGCCTCACCAGCCTGCCCGCGCGGAAGGTGCGGCGGCCCTGAGGAGCGCCGATGGCGGACATCCGCTTCTACCGCGATTATCCCTTCGCATACGGCCGCCTCGAGGACGTCTCGCCGCTCGTGCGCCGCGTCGTCGCGCGCAACCCGAGCGCCTTCACCTTCAAGGGCACCGCCACCTTCATCCTGGGCCGCGGCCGCGTCGCCGTGATCGATCCGGGCCCCGACCTCGCCGAGCACGTGGCGGCACTCCTCGAAGCGCTCCGCGGCGAGAGCGTCGACAAGATACTGGTCACCCACACGCACCGCGACCATTCGCCCGCGGCGGCGGCGCTCAAGCAGGCGACGGGTGCCGGCACTTATGGTTTCGGCCCCCACGGCGCCGGCTTCGGGCCGGCGGTCGAGGAAGGCGGCGATCGCGATTTTGCTACCCGACGTGCGCCTCGTGGACGGCGACGCGATCGAGGGGCCGGGCTGGCACGTGACGGCCGTGCATACGCCCGGCCATACCTCGAACCACCTGTGCTTCGCCCTTGCCGAGGAGCGCACGCTCTTCACGGGCGACCACGTGATGGGCTGGTCGACGAGCGTGATCTCGCCGCCCGACGGCGACATGGCGGCCTATATGCGCTCGCTCGAGAAGCTCCTCGGGCGCGACGACGCCCTCCTCAGGCCGACCCACGGTCCGGCGGTCGGCGATCCCAAGGCGCACGTGCGAGCCTTCATCGCCCACCGCCGCGAGCGCAGCACCGCCATCCTCGCCCGGCTCCGTGCCGGCGAGACGACGATCCCCGAGCTCGTCGCCGCCATCTATCGAGGCCTACCCGACAATCTGCGCGCCGCCGCCGGCCGCTCGGTGCTGGCCCACCTCATCGAGCTCGCCGCCTCGGGCGAGGTGGTGTGCGAGGGCGAGGCCGCGATCGACGGACGCTATCGGCTGCGCTAGCGGACGAGAGAAGCGCGCGGCACCCGGAATCTGTTAATCTCGCGATGCGGCCGTGAGATGGGGGAGAAGACGCGCGTGGACGTCATCATCATCGGCGCCGGCATCGGCGGGCTCACCCTCGGCCTGATGCTCGAGCGCGCGGGCATTCCCTGCCGCATCTACGAGGCGTCGCCGGCACTCAAGCCGATCGGCGTCGGCATCAACCTCTTGCCCCATGCCATGCGCGAGCTCTCCGCCTTGGGCCTCGAGGAGACGCTCGCCGGCATGGGCGTGCTCACCGCCGAGTCCGCCTTCTTCAACCGCTTCGGCCAGCTCATCTACAAGGAGCCCCTCGGTCGCGCCGCGGGCTACGACTGGCCGCAGGTCTCGATCCACCGCGGCGACTTGCAGCTCGCCCTCGCCGAGGCCTTTCGCGCGCGCGCGGGCGAGGAGCGCTTGCTGCTCGGCTGGCAATGCACCGGAGCCGCCGAGGAGGCGGGTGCCGCACTCGCCTCCTTCGCCGCGGCCGGCAGCGGGGAGCAATTGCCGACCCAGCGAGGGTGCGCCGTCATCGGCTGCGACGGCATCCATTCGGTGTTGCGCCGGCAGCTCTATCCCGAGGAGGACGAGCCCATCTATTCCGGCGTCAACATGTGGCGCGGCGTCACCCGCTGGCGGCCGATCCTCTCCGGCGCCACGATGATCCGCGCCGGCTGGTTCAGCCACGCCAAGATCGTCGTCTATCCCATCCGCGACAACGTCGACGGACGCGGCCGTCAGCTCGTCAATTGGGTCGTCGAGATCGCGACGGCGAAGCACGAGCGCTGGAACTGGAGCCGGCCGGGGCGGCTCGCGGACTTCATCGCCCCGCTCGCCGAGTGGCATTTCGACTGGCTCGACGTGCCGGCCTTCATCCGTGCCGCCGACGTCATGCTGGAATATCCCATGGTCGACAAGGACCCTTTGCAGCATTGGAGCTTCGGCCGGCTGACGCTGCTCGGCGACGCGGCGCATCCCATGGTGCCGCGTGGCTCGAACGGCGCCGGGCAGGCCATCCTCGACGCGGCGGCACTCGCCGCGAGCCTCGCGGCGGAGGCAGACGCCGCGGCGGCACTCGCGGCCTACGAGAAGCAGAGGCTCGAGGCCACGGCCAAGGTCGTGCGCACCAACCGCACCATGCCGCCAGACGCCATCCTCGGCGAGGTCTACAGGCGCACCGGCGACCGCCCCTTCGTCCGAATCGACGACGTGATCAGCCGCGACGAGCTCGCCGCCATCTCCGACGGCTACAAGAGGATTGCCGGCTACGACAAGGAGGCGCTCAGCCGCGCATCCGGCTGACGGCGCTCAAGGGAGGAGGACGGCCCGATGGAGACTCCGCGATCCGCGCGCTACGAATTCGCCATCGTGGCGCTCCTCGTGCTGTTCTGGGGCAGCGTCGGCCTCAACCGGGTCGGCATCGGCTTCATCTTTCCCCAGATCGTGCCCGAGTTCCACATGGCGATGTGGCAGGCAGGCCTGCTCATTTCCGGCACCTCGATCACCTGGGCCTTCAGCAGCTGGATCGGCGGCTGGCTCTCCGACCGCTACGGCCGGCGCCGCATGCTGCTGCCCGCGGCCGGCTTCGTCTGCCTCACGACCGCGGCCATGGGCGGCACCTGGAACTTCCTCTCCATGTTCATCGTGCGCGACCTGCTCGGCATCGGCGACGGCATCGGCTGGTCGGTCGGCGAGGCCACCATCAACGAGGAGTCGGCACCCCGCCGGCGCGGCCTCAACCAGGCGCTCTTCACCGCGGGCTATACGCTCATCGGCGCGGGGCTCGGCGCCCTCGTCATCACCACGCTCACGCAGCACTTGGGCTGGCGCTGGGTCTTCCCCATCATCGGTGCCGCGACGGCGCTCGTGGTGCTCGGCCTCTACGCCGTGATGCGCGAGCCGCCGCGGCACACGCTCCTCCACTCGCGCGACTGGCGGGCTTCCTTGAAGATGCTCGGGGATCGCTCGCTGCTATACGTCACCATCGCAGGCTGCGCCGTCCTCACCTGGCTGCAGATCTCGATCGGCTTCAACCTGCTCTTCCTCACCAAGGTGCGGCAGTTCAGCCTGCTCGATGCCGGCGCCATCGCCTCGGTCTGGGGCTTTGCCGGCGCCGCCGGCCAGGTCTTGCTCCCCCGGCTCTCCGACTTCTGGGGCCGCCGGCCGACCGTCCATGCCGCTGCGTCACTCTGCGCCATTGCCTTGGTCCTTTATCTCATCGGCGGCTTCGGCATGCGCGGCATGCAGATCCTCCTCGGGCTCAGCGGCTTCTGCGGCTTCGGCGTGCTGCCGATCGTGCTGGCAACCTGCGTGAGCGAGCTCGTGCCCGAGGCGCAGCGCGGCACCGCACTCGGCATGACGAACTTCTTCGCCGTCATCGTCGGCACCACCCTGATGCCGGTGGTGGGCGGCGTCATCGCCGATCACCTGACGCTCGGTGCTGCGATGGGGATCGCCGTGCTCAGCCAGATCGTCGTGGCCGCCTCGATCATGGCAGTCAAGGAGACCTCGCCCCGCGCCCTCGCGCGCAAGGGCGGGCCGCCGCCGGCAGCACCTCCCGCCGGCTAGCCGGCGGCATCGCCGCACCCCGATCTCGGCGGCGATCCCGACCGGGCGCCCGCGCCTCAAGGATTTTGGCCCAAAGGCTTCCCTCCCTCCCGGCGATCGGCGTTGGCCTTGGCGAGCTCGGCGCCGAAGAGGAGGATCTGCGCCGAGAAGAAGACCCAGAGAAGGACCACCACGAGTGCGCCCGCGGCACCATAGGAGGAGGCGATCCGGCTCGAGCCGATGTAGAGGCCGATCAGGTATTTGCCGGCCGTGAAGAGGAGCGCCGTCCACGCCGCGCCGAACCGCACGTCGCGCCACTCGACGTGCTTGTCCGGCAGCACCTTGAACATGGCGGCGAAGAGGAGTGCGGTGAAGGCGAAAGAGACCGCCAGATGCATGGCGCGCAGCGCCAGCGGCAGGCTCGGGACGACGCCCGCGAGATAGTCGCTGAAGGCGGTGAGCGCCGCACTCGCGGCGAGCGACACCAGGAGTAGGAAGCCGGTGGCGACGATGAGCGAGAGGCTCAGGAGCCGCGCCTTCATGAGGCGCCAGAGGCCGTATCCGGGCCGCGGCTTGGCGTGCCAGATGACGTTGAAGCTCGTCTGCAGCTCGGCGAGCACGGCGGTGGCGGTGACGAGCAAGGTCAGAATCGCGATCGCCGTGGCGACGAGGCCCGTATGGACGTCGGCCGCGTTGCGGATGACCGCCTCGAGGGCCGCCGCCTTGTCGCGGCCGATCAGGCCGGAGATCTCGCCGATGAGGGCGCCTTCCGCCGCCTTGCGTCCGAAGGCGAGGCCGGCCGTGGCAATGACCAGGAGGAGGATCGGACCCAGCGAGAACACCGTATAGAAGGCGATCGCCGCACCCATGCTGGGAGCGCGGTCGGCAAACCAGTTGGCGCCGGCGCTGCGGAAGAGGGCGAGCCATGCCCTGGCGGCCGCCGCCGGGCGCGCTGCGGCGCTCCTCATGACGGGACGGATTGTATATCGACCGCGGCAGCGCGGGCCACGATGGCGTCTCCCCGCGAAGTTGCGCAATGACCCGCGGCTCCATTCCTTGCCCTCTCGGCGCCTTCGAACCTAAGCTCCGCTGCGCACGAGACCGGTTGCAAGGCGTGGACGGGGAGCGCCTTGGCCGAGCGGCCGGACGATGTGGGGATGAGCGGGGGACTGGCATGGCAGCGGGGAAGACGAACGGCGAAGCGGCTCGCACCGGCGCGATAGCGCCGCGCAACGTCGCGGTGATCGGTGCCGGCATCCTCGGCATGAGCACGGCGCTTCATCTTCAGCGCGATGGCCATCGGGTCACCGTGATCGACGGCCGCGCGCCGGGGACGGCGACCTCGTTCGGCAACGGCGGCGGCATCGTGACGGGAGCCGTCACGCCGACGAGCACGCCCAAGCTGTGGAAGCAGATTCCCTCGATGCTGCTCAATCCGACGCACGGCGCCCGCGTGCGTTGGCGCTATCTGCCCCGGCTCGCTCCCTGGCTCGCACGCTTCCTCCTGGCCGGCCGGCCGGCCCGCGTGGAGGAGATCGCGCGGGCGCTGAAGCCCCTGGTTACGCGCGCCTATATCGCCCATCGCGAGCTCCTGGCTCTCGCGGGCGTCCACGACGTGGTGCGCCCGGTCGGGTGGCTCAAGGTTTACGAAAAGGAAGCGGGCTTCGCCGACAGCGCGCTCGAGCGCCGGCTGATGGCCGAGCACGGCATCAAGTTCGACGTGCTCGGTCCCGACGAGCTGCGCCAGCTCGAGCCGCATCTGGCTCCGCGTTACGTCAAGGGCGTGTTCCAGCCCGACAGCGCATTCGTAAGCCAGCCGATCCGTCTCGTCGAAGGCTATGCGCGCCACTTCCTGGCAAGCGGCGGGCGTATCCTGCAAGAAGAGGTGCGCAAGCTCGAGCCGCTCGAGGGCAAGGGCGTCCGCGTGCGCTCGGAGCTCGGCATCCGGCAATTCGATCTCGTCGTCGTGGCGGCGGGAGCCTGGTCGCGGCGGTTTGCGGCGCAGATCGGCGATCGCGTTTCCCTCGATACCGAGCGCGGCTATCATCTCAACATCGAGCCCGGCGATGCCGGCGAGCTCAGGCGGCCGGTTGTGTTCCCGGAGCGCTGGTTTGCGCTGGTGCCCATGCAGGACGGCTTTCGCCTCACCAGCGGGGTCGAGCTCGCCGGGCTCGAGGCACCGCCCGATTTCACCTCGATCTACAAGCTGCTGCCCGCCGCCCGCGAGGCGATGCCCGGTCTCAGCGGCCGCGTGACCCGCGAGTGGATGGGATACCGTCCGTCCACGCCGGATTCCCTGCCGGTGATCGGCCGCTCGCCGCACTGCGCGTCGGTCATCTACGCCTTCGGTCACGGGCATCTCGGATTGACGCTGGGGCCGATCACCGGGAAACTGGCGGCGGCGCTGGTCTCCGGCCGGCAGCCGGAGATCGACTTGGCACCCTACCGCCCGGATCGCTTCTGACCGCCGACTGCTATTGTCCACCGTCACGGGTGTCATGGCCTACGATGTTCCGCAGAACGTGGTTGCTGAGCTGGCGCCGAGCGGCACGCTGCGCGCGGCGATCAATTTCGGCAATTCCGTGCTCGCGCAAAAGGACCCCGCGAGCGGCGAGCCGCGCGGCGTCTCGCCGGCGCTGGCGCGCGAGCTCGCCCGGCGGCTGGGCGTTGCCGTCGAATTCGTGGCCTTCGATGCAGCCGGCAAGGTGTTCGAGGCACTCCAGGCCGGTGCGTGGGACGTGGCGTTCCTCGCCATCGATCCGGTCCGCGCCGCCGCGATCGATTTCACGGCACCCTATGTCGTGATCGAGGGGACCTACGTCGTCCCGCAAAGCTCCCCCTTGCGCGCGATTCCGGACGCCGACCGCGATCGCGTGCGCATCGCCGTCGGGCGGGGGAGCGCCTACGACCTCTACCTCACGCGCAGCTTGAAGCATGCCACGCTGATCCGCGAGCCGAGCGCCCACGAAGCCTTCGGCCGCTTCCTCGAAGACCGGCTTGAAGCCTTGGGCGGCGTGAGGCAGCCGCTCGCCGCCTTCGCCGCGAGCCGTCCCGACATTCGCGTGATCTCCGGCCGCTTCATGGTCATCGAGCAGGCCATGGGCACGCCCAAGGGCCGCGCGTCGGGTGCCCGGTACTTATGCGAATTCGTCGAGGCGATGAAGGCCTCGGGCTTCGTCGCCAAGGCGCTCGCCGAAAGCGGCCAGGCCGACGCCGCCGTAGCACCGCCAGCGCCGCTCAAGTGACGGCGCACATGGCGGCCCAGGCCGGCGCGCGCGAATTGCGCCCGGCCTTCACGGCCCTCGCCCGCCGGACTATGATGAGCGCCGCGCAATCGCCGGGGATGCAGGAGGCCATCATGCCGAGGTTCCATTTCATGCTACCGTGCGTGGAGCGGCCTCGTGCAGCGGCCCGCTCCGCATCCGGCATTCGCCCTGCTCCGTTGTCCGGTCTGCCGGCTTGACTTAGCACCGCTAGGGCGCTCGCTCGCCTGCCGCAACGGCCACGGCTTCGATCTCGCGAAGTCGGGCTACGTCAACCTCATGGGGGGCGGTCACCGCCTTCCCGCTGCCGGCGGGGAAGGGCGGGGGCAGCTCGCACGGCGCGAGGCCTTCCTCGCGAGGGGCCATTTCGATGCCGTCGCGAAGGCGATCGCGCGCGAAAGCGCGGCGTCATGCGGCATCGCACGCGGCAGGCGGCTCGGCATCTTGGACGCCGGCTGCGGCAGCGGACATCACCTCGCCCGCGTCGCCGAGCGCCTTAGCGGCGGTGCAGGGATGCCCTGCCATGGCCTCGGGATCGACATCTCCAAGGAGGCGGCGCGCTCAGCCGCACGTCGCCGCAAGGGGCTGGCCTTTGCGGTCGCGGACATCTGGAGGGAGTGGCCAGTGCGCAGCGGCGCCGTCGATCTGCTGATCAGCGTCTTTGCGCCGAAGAACTTCGCGGAAATGGCGCGCGTGCTGGCGCCCGGCGGACTTCTCGCCATCGCCTATCCGGGGCCCGGGCACTTGGCCGAGCTCCGCCGTCCATTCCGCTTGATGGGCATGCGGGAGGACAAGGCCGCGCGCTATCTCGCCGAGGCAAGGCGGCATTTCCGCGAAACGCGATGCGAGGCGATCCAGCGCCGGATGGCGCTCGGCCGGGAGGAGGTGCTGGATGCGATCCTGATGGGACCCAACGCCGCGCACCTCCCGGCTGAGAGCATCCCCGAGTGGTCCGGGACGAGGCCCGTGACTTTCGCGGTCGAGCTGCTCTTCGCGCGGCAGCGCAGCGGTGCTAACGCAGCTTGAGCCGCCGCCCCTCGGGCCTCCGGCGCACCAATGGCTCGCTTATGGTCCGCCTTCGGGCGGGTCGGCTTCAGTTCGGTCCTCATCATGGGACGGATTGTCTATCGAGCTCCGCACTGCAGGCCGCGATTGCGTCTTGGTTCGAATTTCTGCGTTGGGCGGCCTTGCGGACATAGGGCCGCTCCCCAGCATGGGCCGTTCATGGCACGGAAGCGAAGTTCAGCCGCGTCCGCTTGTCGGCCGCCGTTAAGGGGTGAGCGGATTGGGCACGGACATACTGCAATTGGTGCCGTTGACCCGTATCGGACACGCGGACTGCCAATAGCTGATCGTGAATCTCGTCCTCTGTCGCAGCCGCTGGCGGGTGCGGGGCGCAAGAGCTATTCCGAATGTCTCGGCCTGGAAGGCGGCGCAAGGGTGAGTCCTGCCGCGAGTACGCCGGCATGGTCTCCCGCCGGGAGAACCGGGCCGAGGAAAACTCGTAACAATTTCATTACGGATGCCGATGTAGTCTCCACAGCGTGCGCGATTTCCTGCTTTGGCCGAGATACCGATTCTTCCCGGGCGAGAAAGTTGGCCAGGGCCGGGCCTGCGCGGTAAGGAGGCTACGATGATATTTCGGATCGCACGCATCGCGACGCCGTCGATGGCGAAATACGCCGCCGTCGCCGTTGCCGCTGTCATCGCGCTCTGGGGCTATGACGGTGCGACGTCCGCCCAGCAGCAGCTGGCACCGGCCGGGCGCACCGCCCGGCAGGCCTGCGTCGCCGACTACCGCGCGCTATGTCCGGGCGTGCATCCCGGCGGCGGCCGCATCATCGCCTGCTTCCGGCAGCATGCCGGCCAGCTGTCAACGGGCTGCAAGGAGGCTCTGGCCGCCGCCAAGGCAGCACGGCCGAAGCCCCCGTCCGGCTCCTGAGCAACCGCTCACGAGGAGAACCGCATCGTCGGGAGCGCCCACCTATTCCCGGTGGCCAGCGGCGGGATCGCCTTGCTCGCTTGAGATCACCAGGATGACGACGGCACGAACGCGTTACTTGCGGTCGTAGACGTTGACGTAGGTGACCGAGTGGCCCTTGCCATCGCTCTCTGTACCGTGGCAACTCATCTTCTTGCGATCTACGGAGAGCGAGCAGCTCGAGCGGTCGCTGCTGCCGTCCGCGCTCGCAGAGACACTATCGAGTTTGGTCGCCGTGACGGTGAAGGCCGTCGTCGAGCCATCGGTCGAGCCGGGAATCGGGACAGGCTTACCGTCGCCGGCGCCGTTAAAAGACTGAACATGGCGCTCGCCCTGGGCGTCGATCACGGTCAAGGTCCACACCACACGCGCAGGATCGGCGCTCGTGACGTTGAGCACCATCTCGCGCGGCACCGGTTCGCCCGCCGCGCTTGTCGACTCCGCTTTGTTCCAATGCCACTCGCCCACGAACGGGCCGGACTCGGCGGCAGGGGCGGCCGCCGACGCACACGTCGTCAAAGTCAGTATTCCGGCAACGATCAAGCGGTTTCGCATCGGACGTCCCTCTTTCTGCATCCTCGACACAGGCAGCCGATTGTGCCCGGCACCGGGTATTCGCGCCAGTAGGCACATGCAACGCGGGAGGCGCGGCGCATTTCGGCCCGACCGGGATACGGGCGAGGCCCGGTGTCCCCGCGGCGGGAAGGCGATCTCCGGCAACTCGGGAAAAAACAGAGTTTTGTAGCGAGTTGGCTCTAACCCCCGGATGAAGGATGTCGACCCCCGCTCGCTCATCGGCTCAAAGACCCCTCCACAACTTCCGGAGTTCGTCGCCGAGGCGACAGGGAGCAAATGGCACCGTTCTTCCCGCCATGACCCGAACCGGACATGGAGCGGCACCCGTTCATTCGATCACCTCGTCGGCCTGTGCCAGCAGGATCGTCGGCATGGTGAGGCCGAGCGCCTTGGCGGCCTTGAGATTGATAACCAGCTCGAACTTGGTCGGCTGCTGCACGGGAAGCTCGGCCGGCTTCGCTCCCTTGAGAATACGATCGACGTATCCTGCCGACCGGCGGAATATATCGAGGACATCCGGGCTGTATGACATCAGTCCACCCTCGACGACGAATTGCCGGTATACCGAGATGCCCGGCAGCCGGTTTTCCGCAGCGAGCTCAGCGACCATGTGCATATGGTCGAGCATGAACGGCTCGGGCCCGATGATCAGGCTCGTGCCTGGGGTGCGGGCCAGCGCCTCGATCGTCGTTTGCAGATCGTCGACCCTGTTAACGGTCGCCGGAACGAGTTCCATCGCAACCGATTGAGGCGTGGCTGCAAGTTCCCGCAGGAAATTGGTGTATTGCGGGATGAGCTTGGGATTGTACAGCAGGGCCGCGCGCTTGACCCCCGGTGCGGCATCCTTGATCAGCGCCGTCCATTTTCCGATCAGTTCCGGATCGATGAAGGTGAATCCGGTGATATTGCCGCCCGGGTGCCGTAGGCTGTCGACGAACCCCAAACCAACGGGATCTATGACCAGAGCACAGACGATCGGGATGGAGCGGGTCAGCGATTTGAGCTCCGCCACGACCGGCGTGCCATTGGCGAGGATGACGTCGGGCGCGAGTGCAATCAGTTCCTGCGCGTACCGGCGAACGAGATCAGCCTGGCCGGCGGCCCAGCGGTACGCGATACGGATGTTCCGGCCGTCTTGCCAGCCAAGCGCCCGCAGGCCTTGCTGGAATGCGGCGATGCGCGGCTTGGAGGCAGGGTCGTTTTCGGCGACCGACATCAGCACGCCCAGCTTGCGCAAGGCCTGAGGCTGCTGCGAGCGCGCCGCGAACGGCCAAGCAACCACAGCGCCGCCGAGCAAAGCGATGAGGTCGCGCCGCCTCATTCGATCGCCTCGTCGGCAGTGCCGAGCAGAACCGGCGGGATGGTCACGCCGAGCGCCTTGGCGGTCTTGAGATTGATCACCAGCTCGAACTTGGTCGGCTGCTGGACCGGAAGATCGGCGGGCTTCTCGCCCTTGAGAATCCGGCCGGTATACACGCCAGCCAAACGGAACGAGTCAGCCAGGCTGGTTCCGTAGGTCATCAAGCCACCCGCCATTGCGAACTCGCGCCAACCGAAGATCGCCGGGACGGCGTGGCGAAGCGCCAGCCCGGTGAGTTGCTCGGCCCTACTGGTGAAAAACGGGTCCCCGCCGATGACGAGTCCGCCCATCCCTTGGCGGACGACGCTGGCGAATGCCGCTTCAATCTCCTTATCGGTGCTCGCATTTAGGATATCGAGCTGCACCCCAACGGCAAGGGCCGCTGTGCGCAGGTCGCTCACGATGGATTCGGCACGTGTGGGGCTGGTCGGGTTAACGAGCACGGCAATCGTTGTCGCCGCAGGGACCGCCTCGTGCAGCAGCTCCAGCCGCTTCGGCCCTAGCTCCACATCGAATACGCTCACGCCGGTAATGTTGCCGCCCGGTCGGTTAAGGCTTGCGACAAGTCCTGTTTCGACCGGATCGAACCCGCCCACGAAGACAATTGGTATTGTGGCGGTTGCTGCCTTTGCCGCCCGTGCACCAGCGCCATTTGTCGCAATCACGGCGACCCGATGACGAACAAGATCCGCCGCGAGCGCGGGCAGTCGATCATATTGATTCTCCGCGAAGCGGTATTCGATCGCCACGCTCCGGCCGTCGATATAGCCGGCTTCTTGCAGGCCCCGGCGGAACGCGGCCAAGAGGTGTGGGGCCTCGCCAGGCCCTCTGGTGCCGAGAAACCCGACCACCGGCATCGCCGTCTGCTGCGCGCGCGCCGCGAGTGGCCACCCGACTGCTACGCCACCGAGCAGCGCGATGAAATTCCGGCGCCTCATTCGATCACCTAGTCCGTTCGGGCGAGCAGCTCGGGCGCGACACGGGGCGCCTTATCGAACCGCTCACAGAGAGGGCTTGAACCATAGCAGGAGGTGCCCGTCATGAATAGACGCGGCATATAATTCGCTCCCCGTGACCGTGCGCGGCTTACGTCTGTTCGTGGCACCTTGCGGCGACCCCAGCAGCATGCGGGCGCGTCCGGAGTTGAAGGAATAGCTGGCGCGCCGCTGACGTGGTCGCATGGCCCAGGATGACCCCTTTCGGACATTTGCTGATTCAAATAGGGGCCCGTCGCATGGCGACCTATCTGGCCAAGGCGTAGCCGGACGAGTCTTGTTCTCTACCAAAGGCGGTCGACTGACCCGACATCTTTTATATGTTTGATACTCGGCCGGCATTGGTCGCTGTTGGCCGAGTCAGTTGACCTGGTTCGTCTCGCGCCAGATAACTCATGACGGGCGGCTTCCCTGACACAAGCCGTGTAAGACAAACCCGCTATGTCGGACCGCGCGTCCAGGGCGATGGGCAATTGGGCGACCAAGACGTTCTGCATCGAACGGCTTCGGCAAAAGCCGCAGCGGCCGTAAGCCATACTAGGCCCGAGCCCCGCTATCCCCGCCAATCTCTTGGCCGTGAAGAACGGTTCGAACGTGCCATCGATCACCTCACGTATCATCCCGACGCCACTATTCGCAACGAACATGGTGTCGTAGTCCCCGGCGCCGACTCCATGAATCAAAGTGGGCACAGTGGACAATAGTTTCCTCATCCGATTAAGGATCATCGCGTGCACAAGGGGCAAATTGCCAAGTCGCCGCCGCGCGTGCTATATTTAACAATTCGTGTTGACCGGCAGGGTGGGGACGGACATGCGGTCAGTATCACCGCGGACAAGGCGGTGGCGCTCGGGTCTCCGATCATTCAGACATGGATTCCGATGTGACGGCACGGCGCTCATCGAACGGGGGCGTCAACAAGAATATTAAGTGCAAGGAATTTGAATACTCGCTAGGGGGGATACCGTGATCGGGTGGATATCCAGCCACTGGAGACGGGCAGCGTTCCGAATTCCGGCTGTCACCGTCCTGTTTTCAATTTTCACCGGGCTGACCGCTGGAGGAGTCGCCTACTACATTGCAAGAACGAGCTTAATCGATCTGGCCAAGTCGCGGGTCGCCCTGGTGCGCACCGAGCGCGCCCGGGAAATCACCCAGTTCATCGAGTCAATCCGCAATCACTTGGCGTCGGTCGCGGCTGCCCCTCGGGTAAAGCAGGACTTGCAAAATCTTGCACGCTTTATGGCCGGCATGAATCAAGTTGACCGTAAGGCCTGATCGACAGTTACACAAAGGATAGTTCGTTTTCCAAAGCGTCCCGCTCGGCGCTTTATGATTCTGGCGATGGATCCAAATATACGGCGCTGCATAGGGAAATTCATGAGAAGTATCTGAATTACGTGCATCTTTTGAAGCTCCACGATCTCATGTTGGTCGATTCCGAGGGCAATGTCGTCTATTCCGTCGCGAAGAGCGCGGATTTCGGATCGAATTTGCTTTCCGGGGCAAATCGCGAAAGCCTCGCCTCCAAGACATTTCAAAAAGCTCTCGCTGCCACGTCGCAGGACCAGACCGTCGTTTCCGATATGGAACTCTCCGATAAGCGTCCGACAATGTTCATGGGCCAGGCCGTTCAAGATGCGTCGGGAAAGAGACTGGGCGCGGTCCTGTACGAAATAAACCCTTCCACGTTTACTGAGATTTTATCTGACACGATGAACCTTGGCGAAAGCGGTGAAGTCTACCTGGTTGGCCCCGACCTGACGCGGCGAAGCGGATCGCGATTTTTCAAAGCGCAGATGCTTGTCGATCGAGTCGACACGGAACCCGCTCGCAGGGCCGCCGCCGGAGTATCCGGGACCATCATTACGACCGACTACAGGGGCATCCCGGTTATTTCATCGTTCGCTCCTTTCGACCTAATGGGGATCAGGTGGAGCATCATTTCCGAAGTCGATCTTGCGGAGGCTTTGGCGCCGCTGGCTAAGATGGCGGCGGCAACGGCCGTTTCGGTGTTGATCGTCATTCTCCTTATCTCGGCGGGAGGCTATTTCAGTGCCCGCCGCATTAGCCGAGTACTTAGCGGATTCATGGAGAACATGCGTGACCTGGCGCAAGGAAACACCGAGGTCGAGATAGCTCACGATGCGAAGACGGAGGAAGGAAGACAGATTTCCGCCACGCTGCACCAGTACCGCGAGAGTCTGTTGGCGAGGCAGAGCCTTATCGCGGATTTAAATGATAGACACGCTCAATTCGCTGAAACGCTCGAGCGAGCGCCCATCGGCGTCCTTGTCCTCACCGTGAAAAACAAAGTGTTGTTCATCAATGGACCGGGCGCGCGGATCCTCGAACGAGACGCGAGTCGGATGGTCGGTGAAAATTTTTTCATTGAGCAACTGGCGGTCGATGCGCAGGAGGCGCAAGACCTCATCGTTCAAGTGCGTCGTCTCGGGTTCGTGAGAGACCGGCAAATCACTGTACGCGTCAACGGGCTGAAAGAATTATCGGTGTCTTGCTTCCTGGCCTCGTTCCAGGACACGCCGGCCTATATTGTTTGGTTTGACGACATTACCAACTCGCTGGCGACAAAAAGCGAACTCGAGCGTCTGAGCACACAGTTCGTCGCGCTCATGGAAGCGAGCCCTGCCATGATAACGATCCGGGGGCGCGACCTTCGACTCCTCGCCGCCAGTCAGAGTGTAGCAAATGACTGTAACGTCCCGTCGTGGCGTGATCTGGTGGGCAAAAGCGTCGAGGAGCTTTGGCCGGACCTGGAAGTGTCCGAAGCGGAGCGCGCTTCATGGGCGGACATCGTCGCCGGCCGTGCCGCGGAACATACTGGCGAAATGGAGTTGAGGCCGGGAACCTGGTATTCGGCAAGACGGATCCCAATCAAGAATAAAAGGGGAGAAATTGAAGGTGTATTGAGCATCGGAACCGACATAACGCTGTACAAGCAGCAGCAGCGGGCGACTGATTTGGCGCTCGCAGAAGCGACCGAGGCCAAAGCACGATTGGCGAAGGAACATGGCCTCGTCTCTTCGATCCTTGACGCGGTTCCGATCCCCATTTTCTACAAAGACGCCGAGACACGGTATCTCGGCGCCAATCGCGCTTTCGAAGAAATGCGGGGCGTGCGACGTGCCGACATGATCGGGAAGCGCCTATCAGAAATCGGAATCACACCCGAGTTCCGTCTGGAGTCCTTACAGCGTCAGGCCGAGGATGCAACGCGTGGTGTTGTGATTCGCGACGAGCGGCAAATGCGTCTTGCAGACGGGCAGGATCACATCGTGCTCTTTCACTTGCAGGCATTCAAGGGAGCGGACGGCCAGCCGGCAGGCACGGTCGGGGCATTTGTGGAGGTGACGGAACTCAAGAATACTCAGCACGAGCTCGAAAAGGCGACCCGTGCGAAGAGCGAATTCCTGGCGTCGATGAGTTACGAAATCCGTACCCCGATGAATGCGATCATAGGAATGGCGCATCTGGCGCTGCGAACCGAGCTCACCCCGCGCCAGAAGGATTACCTAACGAAGATACGCGCGTCGGGCGAGCACCTCCTCGGCATAATCAACGACATCCTTGATTTCTCGAAAATCGAAGCGGGCAAGCTGACCATCGAGACCGTCGATTTCGACTTCGAGGGTGTGCTGGATACCGTGAGCACCCTCATTTCGGAAAAGGCCGCGGCCAAGGGACTGGAGTTCATTTTTGACATTGCGCCGTCGATTGCGCCGTCGCTGAAAGGCGACTCCTTGCGGCTCGGGCAGGTGCTTATCAACCTTTGCAACAACGCCGTCAAATTCACCGATAGCGGGGAGATCATATTGCGGGCGCGGGTCGCCGAAAACGCACCTGATATGCAAAAGCTGCGTTTTGAGGTCACCGACACCGGCATCGGCCTCACGCAGGAGCAGGCCGGCCGCCTTTTCCAGGCTTTCGAGCAGGCAGACGGCTCGACGACACGGCAATATGGCGGAACCGGCCTCGGCCTCGCCATCTCCAAGCGCCTTGTCGAGCTGATGGGCGGTGAGATCGGAGTTACAAGCGAGCCGGGCAAGGGCAGCACCTTTTGGTTTACCGCTGTCTTCGGGAAGGCCGAGGGTGAGCCGAAGCGCCTGCCCTTGCCGGATATGCGCGGGCGGCGCACGCTCGTGATCGACGACAACGAGCTTTCGCGTGAGGTGCTCGCCGATTTGCTCGTCTCGCTGACCTTCGATGTAGACCAAGCCAGCGGGGGTATCCAGGGCATCGAAATGGCGCAGGCGGCCATTCGTGCCGCCAATCCCTATGAGATCGCGCTGGTGGATTGGAAGATGCCGGGAATGGACGGCATCGAGACCGGTAGGCGCCTTCGCGCACTCGCGCCCGCCAGCGGCCTGCCGCGTTTGGTGATGGTGACGGCCTACGGCCGCGAGGAGGCGTTCAAGCAGGCGAAAGAGGATTTCGCGGCGGTCCTGGTGAAGCCGATCAGCCCTTCGACCTTGTTTGCGACCGCCCTCCAGTTGGTCGGGCTCGGTGAGTCCGATCGTGGGTCCGCAAAGCTGCTCGCGCCCTCGCCAACGCCCGCCGATCTCGGTCTGGGTGGCCTACGCATTCTGCTCGCCGAAGATAACGAGCTGAACCGGGAGGTTGCGGTCGGTTTACTCGACGGCACTGGCGTTTCCATAGACATCGCAGAGAACGGCGCCGTAACAGTCGAAAAAGTGGAGCAGCAGCCGTATGACATCATCTTGATGGACATGCAGATGCCGGTAATGGACGGGCTCGAAGCGACTCGATCCATCAAGGCGGACGAGCGGTTCCGCGAGTTGCCGATCATTGCAATGACTGCAAACGCAATGGCTGCCGACCGCGAACGCTGCCTCGCCGCAGGCATGAGCGACCACATTGCGAAACCGATCGATCCCGACGAGCTATTCCGGGTTATCGCGCGCTGGGCCAAGCGCGACGGCACGGGCAGCGTCATTGCGAAACCAGCGCCCGTCGCAACCGGACGGCAAAGCGGTGGTTCCCCTGACCTGCCGGTCATCGAGGGTATAGATACGCATACCGGTCTGGCGCAAACCGGCGGCAAGCCGGAACAATACGCCAACGTCCTCCTGCGCTTTGCCGAGCGGCACGCGGACAACGCGGCGGAGATCACGGCTGCGCTCAACGCCGGCGACAACTCGTTGGCACAGCGGCTGGCGCATACACTGAAGGGCCTAGCCGCCACAATTGGCGCTAGCCAGGTATCGGAAGCTGCGCGGCGAGTCGAGCTGGGCTTAAAAAACGGCGAACGGGTCGCTGGCGCGATCGACAATCTGGCGAGTTGTCTCCCGCAGGTCATCGCTGGGATCCATGCAGCCTTTGCCGCAACGGTTACCCCTTCCGCCGGCTCCATCGCAAGCGCGAGCGATTGCGCGGAGCAATTGCGGGTCCTCAGGAAACTGCTCGAGCATGATGACGGAGATGCGGCCAACTTCATGGCCCGGATCGCTCCCGGCCTTAGCGGCATACTGACCGGGGACGAAATAGCCTCCCTGTCGCGCACCGTCGGCGAATTCGATTTTTCAGCGGCGCTCATCACGCTCGATCGCGTGTGCCGTCGCCTGTCACTGGAGTCCGCATGATATGAGCGCAATCGATCGCAAATGCGTGCTTATCGTCGATGATTCGCCGGAAAACATTTCGATTGCGACGACCGTCCTTCGCGACGCGTATCGCATCAAGGTCGCAACAAACGGGCCTCGCGCGCTCGAGTTGGCAGAGGGCGAGGATAAGCCGGACCTGATCCTGCTTGATATAGTCATGCCCGACATGGATGGTTATGAGGTGTGCCGCCGCCTAAAGGCAAATCCGGCCGTGGGGAGCATCCCCGTCATTTTCCTGAGCGCTCAAAGCTCGGTCGAGGAGGAAACGCGCGGCTTCGAAGTGGGTGCCGTCGATTATATCCATAAACCGTTCAGCCCGCCCATTATGCGCGCCCGCGTGCGAGCCCACCTGTTGGTGAAGGAAGCGCGGGATTTTCTGCACGAGCAGAACGAAATACTCGAACGAAAGGTGCAACAGCGCACCCTTGAACTCTCGACCATACAGGACGCGACGATCGCCGCGATGGCCTCGCTGGCCGAGACGCGCGACAACGAAACCGGAAACCACATCCGCCGCACGCAGCATTACGTCAAGGCATTGGCGCTCAGGCTCAAAGATCACCCGCGTTTTCGCGACGCGCTCACGCCGGAGACAATCGAGCTGCTGTTCAAGTCCGCTCCGCTTCACGATATCGGCAAAGTGGGCGTTCCCGATTCTATCCTGCTGAAACCGGGGCGACTGACCGCTGACGAATTCGAAGTGATGAAGCAACACACGACCATCGGCCGGGACGCTATAGAGGCGGCCGAGGCTGGACTGAATATTGAGGTTTCGTTCCTGCGTTTCGCGAAGGAGATCGCCTATTCGCATCAGGAAAAGTGGAATGGCTCGGGTTATCCGCAAGGAATCGGCGGTGACGATATTCCGATTTCGGCCCGGCTGATGGCAGTAGCCGACGTCTACGACGCGCTGATCAGCCGCCGCGTGTATAAGGAGCCCATGACTCACGAGGCCGCCGTCGAGTTCATTACTACGGGCTCCGGCAGCCATTTTGACCCCGACATGGTCGAGGCCTTTCTCAATATGGCCGACGAGTTTTACGCGATATCGCAACGCTACGCCGACCAACACTGACAGCCGGATCGCGCCCTGCTCCTGGTCTTCTGTGTCGTTCCACCGGGTACCGAGCACACCACTCCGCCAGAGCATGCGACGGCCCTTACCCGCACCGTCATGGCCTTTGCCACCCTATTTTGATCCGCATAGTTGGCCGACTATACGGCGGCGTGTCTGTCTCGCTCGTCGATCGCGGACGGCTTCAACGGCTTCGTGGTTCACCTGGCCAACCATGACGTGATGCTCTGGGCGGTCTCTCGGTCGCCGCTCGCGAAGCTGCCGGCGTACAAGCGGCGAATGGGCTGGAGCTTTCCCTCGGCGTCCTCGCTCGCCAGCGACTTCAATTGCGACTTCAATATCTCCTTCATCGAAGAGCACCAGCGCGGGGGAGTCATTGAATACAACCGTGAGTTCGGCGGCGACGCGATGGACGCGATGTCGGTCCCGGAGCCTGTCGCCCAGTTCGCGGCCATGTGTGCAACTGACGCGCACACATACTCGCGCGATAGGCCGGGCATAAGCGCGTTCGTGCTCGAGGACGGCGTCGTCCATCACACCTATCCCGCCTATGCGCGCGGAGTGGATGGCCTCTGGGGCATGTACCAGTGGCTCGACCGCGCCCCTAAGGGGCGCAACGAGAAAGGCGTCCGGTGGCGCCGCCGTGACGAGTACGCCAACCAAGGCACGGACGCGCGCTGAGGCGCGGCTGCAGGGCGATGAGTGTCCGATCCTCAGCGCGGTTGAGGTGGAGTGGTCGAGCAGCGCGGGAAAGCAACAAGGACTCGAACGAAACGAACTATGAGTTGGTGAGCGGAGTGGCGCAAATCAACCGAATGACCGCTGCTGGCACATTTCCGACGATCCGATCGCCGCGTTGGAAGTCTGCAGCTGGGTCGCAAGCGGAAATTCAAACTGCGACACTCGACCCGTGCCATGCCGCTCGCTCTCGCGGGCTCGGGCGACTCTCGCGGCCGCGCTCATGTCCGCGCAGCATCGCTACAGCAGCTTGAGCTGCCTCTCCTCCGGTTTCCGCCGCGCCGGCTCGGCGCGCTGGTGCTTGACGAGCTCGCTCTCGATGTCGGCGAGGAAGGGCGAGGGAGCGAGGCTCTTCACGTGGCCGCGCCACAGCCGCTTTGCCGCACGGCTGAGGATGAGGCGGTCCTTGGCGCGCGTCATGCCGACGTAGAGGAGGCGGCGCTCCTCCGCCGCGGCGTCGTCGTCGAGCCCGTTCCAATGGAGCGGCAGGAGCCCGTCCTCGAGCCCGGCGATGAAGACGACGGCGAATTCCAAGCCCTTTGCCGCGTGGAGTGTTAGGAGCGAGACGCGGTCGGCGCGCGGGTCCCAGAAGTCGCTCTCGGCGGCAAGCGCCACCGCGTCGGCGAAGCGCCGGCCGTCGCCGCCTGCGGCCTCGGCGAGGAGCGAGAGGCGTCTCAGCGCCGTCTCCAGAGCCGCGGCATGGGGCGCCTCCTTGCGGCGGCGGAGACGCTCGGCCGCCGCCGCGAGCCGCGTGGGGAGGAGGGCCGGGTCGCCGCCCCCGCCCTCGCCTTCTCCCTTGGCGGCGAGCTCGGCCAAGAGGCTCGCGACCCCGGGCTGGGCCGCGAGCGGATCGTGCGAGCTCCGCTTGAACGGCATGCCTGAGCGGGCGAAGGCCTCGACGAAGGCGGCCAACTGGGCGTCGGTGCGGTAGAGCACGGCGAAATCCGCGAAGGAGAGGTTGGCGCTTCCGGCGCCGGCGGCGCGGCCGCTGTCGATCGAGAAGAAGCTGTGCCCGCCGATGAGCCGCTCGATCGTCGCCACGGCGAACTCGGCCTCGGCGGCCTCCGTGGCTGCCGTGTGGATGGCGATGCGCTCGTGCATCTCGCGCACCAAGGCTCCGAGCGGCCGGCTCTCCGGCGATGCCGCGAGGAGCTGGGCCGAGGCCGCGACGATGGTGCCGCTCGAGCGGTAGTTGCGCGCGAGCGCCACGGTGGCGGCGTGCGGATAGTCCGCCTTGAAGTGCTGGAAACACGTGGCATCGGCGCCGCGGAAGCCGTAGATCGCCTGGTCGGGATCGCCGATCGCGCATAGATCGCCGTCGCCCGGTGCCAAGAGCGTCAGCAGGCGGTATTGCTCTCTATCCACGTCCTGGAACTCGTCGACCGAGACGGCGCGCCAGCGCGCGCGGTAGGCGCGGGCGAGCTCGGCATCGCTCTCGAGCGCCTTCACCGCGAGGCCCACGAGATCGTCGAAGTCGACCCAGTCGCGCAGCGCCAGGGCCTCCCGGTAGGCCGCAAGTGCGGCCGCGACATCGGCGCTCGGCGCTGCCGCACCGCGCTTCGCTTTCGAGATGGCGCCGATGAGGCGCCCGGCCTTATGGCCCGAGCAGGCGAGCGCCTCGGCGAGGGCGCCGCGGCACTCCGCCTCGCTCGCCAGGCGGAAGCCGCGGTGGAGGCCGGCAGCACTGCCGTGCTCGCGCAAGATCGCGAGGCCGAGCGAATGGAAGGTGTGGATGGCGATCTCGGGCGCGGCGTCGGGGACGAGCCGGGCCAGCCGCTCGCCGAGCTCGGCGGCGGCGCGGCGCGTGAACGTGATGGCGAGGCAGGCCGCCGCCGGCACGCCCCGCTCGGCGATGAGATGGGCGATGCGGTGGGTGAGCGTGCGCGTCTTGCCCGAGCCGGGGCCGGCGACGATGAGGAGCGCTCCCCCGAGCGCTCCGGCCGCGGCGCGCTGGTCGGCGTCGAGGCCCGCAAGAATGTCCGCTCGCGGAGCGCTCTCCTCGAGAGAGCCGCGCTGCTCGGCGGCCGGCGCCTCAGCGCGCGGCTGGCTGCGCGGGTCCGCTTGCTTGGCCGCCTCCTTGCGCTTGGCACCGGGCGCCTCGAAGAGGAGGCCGCCCGCGGTGCGCCGCTTGAGCTCGGCCTTCCCGAAGAGGCGGATGACGCCGTACTCGCCGTCGTAGCCCGCCTCGCGGATCACGGCGCCCTTACGCAGGCGCTGGATCGCCTCGGCAAGGAGCGAGGAGTCGGCGCGCGCGATGTCCTCGAGCGGCACCGATTGCAGGATGGCGAGCTCCGGGCCGAGGGCGCCGATCAGCCGCTCGTAATGGCGCTCGACGGTGCGGCTCGCCGGTCCGACGGACGCGAGCTCCGAGAGCACCTCGGGGAGCGGCACCAGGTTGGCGACCTCGCCCGCCTTGGGCGGCGGCAGCGCCTCCGCCTCGCTGCGGTCGGCCAGCGCCTCTACCCGGTGGAGCACGCCGACCGTGACGGGCGCGCCGCACACCGGGCAGCGCCCGCCGGCCGCCAGCGTCTCGCCGGGCGAGAGGCGGGCGTTGCACTTGCGGTGGCCGTCGAGGTGGTACTTGCCCTCCTCGGGGAAGAACTCGACGGTGCCGACGTAGCCCGGCCCGCCCTCGAGTGCGGCGCGCATGGCGAAGTAGTCGAGCGGGCAGTCGAAGAGCGTCGTCTCGCGCCCGAGCTTGGCCGGCGAATGGGCGTCGGAATTGGAGACCAGGCGGTAGCGGTCGAGGAAGGAGAGCCGCCAGTTCATCGGCGGGTCGGAGGAGAGGCCGGTCTCCACGGCGAAGATGTGGTCGGCGAGGTCGCCGTAGCACTCGACGATCGAATCGAAGCCCGATTGCGAGCCGAGCACGGCGAACCACGGCGTCCAGATATGCGCCGGCACGAGGTAGGCGCCGGGGCCGGCCTCGAGGACGATCTCGAGGAGATGGCGCGAATCGAGCCCCAGGATGGGACGGCCGTCCGACGCGATATTGCCGATGCGCGCGAGCCGTGCCGCGATGCGCTCGGCCACCTCGAAGTCGGGCGCATAGAGCAGATGGTGGATTTTGCGCGTGAGCGGGCCCTTCTTGTAGATGGTCGAGATCTCGACCGAGAGCATGAAACGCACGGGCGTGCGGCAGGCGGGCGGCAGCAACTCGGCGAGGCCCCGCTCGCTCTCGTCCGCGAGGCGGAAGAGCCCGGGCTCGGCCGGCACGAGCTTCTCCCTGAGCTCGGCGCGCCAGACGGGGTGGGTGAAATCGCCGGTGGCGACGACCGCGATGCCCTTGCGCCGCGCCCAATAGGCGAGGTGCTCGAGATCGCAATCCCGGCTCGTGGCGCGCGAGTATTTGGAATGGACGTGGAGATCGGCGTGGAAGCGCATGGGATGCTCTGCCTGGGCCGCAGGCGCTGGAACGCCGGAGAGATGCCGCGGCCATTCTACGCCCGACGCCGCGGCAAATGAAGGCGGCGTTGCGGCGGATGGCGATTAGGCTTCGCTCAATTTTTCACGATGCCGCCCTCTCGGGTCGCTCGCCGGCGGCTCGGCGAAGCCCCAAGGCGAACCGATCCGCCGCCGCCGCTGATCGCGGCGAAGATCGGGCAAGCTACGGCGGCAGGAAGCGGATTCCCGCCGAAGCTTCGCTCGCCGTGGTCGGATGATCCTTTGACCTCATGCGTCTAAGAACCGTCGAAGACAGACATTCCGGACGGAATGGTAGTCACGGTGGATGGGCGCCCGTTGCCCTATGATTAGAGATGGGACCGCCATCTATAGCATTCGGGATGTTATAGTTTCTGGCAATCATCTCACGATAACAATTTGATAATATTAAGGCGATAGGATCATCGCCATGCAATTCACGCTTGACGGCCAGTGGTATACGCGGGAGGATAATGCATGATTCTCTCGGGGGAGGCGAGTCTTCAGGTGCCTGAAGCTGCCGAGAATCGGCCCGTAGATTGGACGAGGGTTCTGCTTCGTCTGATCGACAAAACAGCGTCGGTTCTTATAGCGGCTGCTTACGCTGGCGGTCTTGTCGGCGTGACTTACTACCTCTCGCTAGCCGTAGGGCACCTCGCCGGCCACAATACCGCCCTACTTGTATCCTATCTTACCGACACTGGCTCTGGACTAACAGTCACGGTGAGCTTAACAACCGGTGTATTCGGTGGGATATATGGCCTGCGGCAGCGATGGCTCTACCGCCGGGCGGTAGCCTACTTTGCACCAAGGCTGGCAAGATACGAGCAGCAGATGGACCCGAATCGCTCGTCCAGCGGCTTAACGCCGCAGGGCAAAACGAATCCGGATGACATATAGGTGGCGGCCGTGAGCAATGAAGCTAATGCCATCTTTCTTTTGGTGGCACTGTTCCTGTTCATGCTGTGGTTTTACGGACCTTGGCAGACCCAATGTGTTGATTGGGCGCGGCGCAAGATGTTCGAGTCGCGGAATGCAATTTTTGATATGGCTGCCGATGGGAAGGTTTCCTTCGATTCGCGAGAATATCGGCAGATTCGGTTGGCAATCGAGACACTGATTAGATTCACCCATCACGTCTCCTGGCCGCGGCTGGTGTTCTTCGCGATTTCGCGGCGGTTCATCGTTGATGATAGATCGTCCGTGCAGGACGTTCTCGATACTCGTCTCGGGGAGATCAAAAATGACTCGGTGAGGAATGAGATGGTGCCGCATATCACTGTGGTTAAGGATGCGCTCGTCTATTCTTTCCTCTCTCGCTCAGTCGTTCTGATGGTGGTATCCGCCCTTTTTATGGCCGCGTTATATCTAGGCGTCCCGATCTATGTCATTTGTAAGAGATTGTCTGACGCGATCTTTGACGCGATTCAGCGAGACGCGCAGGCCTTGGACCGCCCTGGCGGCTTGGGCGGCTCGCGCGTGAGAAATATGGGACGTATTTTCTAGCCGTGTGACATCACCCGCTGGTCTGGCTCCTTCAACGGCAAGATCGCTCAAAGTAGCCCACTACCCCGCCGCTTGACCCTCGGCACTTCGCATGCCATTTTTCTTGGGCGCGCTCCGGTTCCGTCCGTCGAGCCGTGGCCCGTCTCGAAGTGCTCTCTTGGCCGCCGGGGAACAGGGCACCCCGCGGGAACCATAGAGAATCCCGGGATACTCGCATGGTGGGCAGTCGGCCGATGCCGGAGGCGTGCTGCCATGGCGGTGCGGCGGTGGCGGGGGCTTGCGTATCCGTGCATTTCACGACAGCGAGAGGGTGCCCATGGACGTTCCCTATAAGGTCGAAGACTTGAGCCTGACGAAGTTCGGCATCGGCCAGCCGGTGCCGCGCAGCGAGGATCCCTATCTCCTGCGCGGCGAGGGCCGCTACACCGACGACGTGAAGCTCGCCGGTCAGGCCTATGCCGTCATGGTGCGGAGCCGCTATGCCCACGGCATCCTCCGCGGCATCGATGCGGGCGCAGCACTCGCCTTGCCGGGCGTGCTCGCCGTGCTCACCTCGGCCGACCTCGAGGCGGGCGGCTACGGCACGCTTAAATGCATGATCCCGGCAACCAACCGCGACGGCACGCCGATGCGCCAGCCCACTTGGCCCGCGCTCGCCACCGACCGCGTGCGCTATCTCGGCGACGCGGTCGCCTGCGTCGTGGCCGAGAGCCTGGCCGAGGCCAAGGACGCGGCCGAGGCGGTCGAGCTCGATATCGAGGCGCTCCCCGCCGTCACCCGCGCGAGCGAGGCGGTCAAGCCCGGCGCACCCCAGCTCTACGACGAGGTGCCGCAGAACATAGCAGCCGACTTCCATTTCGGCGACGCCGGGAAAGTGGCCGAGGCCTTCAAGAGTGCTGCGCACGTGACGCGCCTCGAGCTCGACAACAACCGCGTCGTCGTCTGCGCCATGGAGCCGCGCTCGGCCCTCGCCCAATACGACGCCGAGGCGGACAAGTGGACGCTGCATGCCGGCAGCCAGGGCGTCTTCGGCCTGCGCGGCCAGATCGCCAGGGACATCCTCAAGGTGCCGCCGGAGAAGGTGCGCGTGCTCACCGGCAACGTGGGCGGCTCTTTCGGCATGAAGGCGCCGGTGTTCCCGGAATACGTCTGTCTCTTCCACGCAGCACGCCTGCTCGGCCGCCCGGTCAAGTGGACGGACGAGCGCTCGGAGAGCTTCCTCTCCGACACCCACGGCCGCGACCACGAGTATTTGGCCGAGCTGGCGCTCGACGAGGAGGGCCGCTTCTTAGCACTGCGCATCACCGGCTTCGGCAATCTCGGCGGCCGTCTGGCGCACGTGTCGCCCCTCATGCCGACGATGAACGTGACCAAGAACGCCATCGGCGTCTACCGCACGCCGCTCGTCGAGACCTCGACCAGGCTCGTCTTCACCAACACCGTGCCGATCAACGCCTATCGCGGCGCCGGCCGGCCCGAGGGCAACTACGTGATGGAGCGCCTCGTCGAGACGGCGGCGCGCGAGATGGGCATCGATCCGGTGGAGCTGCGCCGGCGCAACCACGTGCGGCCCGAGGAGATGCCCTACAAGACGCCGGCCGCCACCACCTACGACAGCGGCGACTTCACGCGCCTCATGGAGGAGGCGCTCGCCAAGGCGGATTGGGCGGGCTTCGCCATGCGCAAGAAAGCGAGCGCTGCCAAGGGCCTCCTGCGCGGCCGCGGCATGGGCAACTACCTCGAGGTGACCGCACCTCCCATGAAGGAGATGGGCGGCATCCGCTTCGAGGCCAACGGCACGGTCACCATCATCACCGGCACGCTCGATTACGGCCAGGGCCATGCCTCGCCCTTCGCGCAGATCCTGCACGAGAAGCTCGGCGTGCCCTTCGAGCGCATCCGCCTCCTCCAGGGCGACAGCGACGAGCTCATCGCCGGCGGCGGCACGGGCGGCTCCAAATCGGTCATGGCGAGCGGCTCGGCGATCGTCGAGGCGAGCCAGAAGGTGATCGAGCAGGGCCGCCAGATCGCCTCGGCGGTGCTCGAGGCGGCTGCCGCGGATATCGAGTTCTCCCAAGGCCGCTTCTCGATCGTCGGCACCGATCGCGGCATCGGCATCATGGAGCTTAGCGAGAAGCTGCGCCAGGGCGTCAAGCTGCCGCCCGAGACGCCGGCGACGCTCGACGTGAAGCACGTCTTCGAGCTCGCCCCCTCCGCCTATCCCAACGGCTGCCACATCGCCGAGGTCGAGATCGACCCCTTGACCGGCGTGGCCGCGGTCGTGAAGTACGTGATGGTCAACGACTTCGGCGTGCTCGTGAACCCGCTCCTCGTCGAGGGCCAGCTCCACGGCGGCGTGGTGCAGGGCATCGGCCAGGCGCTCATGGAGCGCACGGTCTACGACGCGGACGGCCAGCTCCTCTCCGGCTCCTACATGGACTACGCGCTGCCGCGCGCACCCGACCTGCCGAGCTTCGCCTTCTTCAGCCATCCGGTGCCGGCCAAGACCAATCTCCTCGGCGCCAAAGGCTGCGGCGAGGCCGGCTGCGCCGGCTCGCTGCCGGCGGTGATGAACGCGGTGGTCGACGCGCTCTCCGAGCTCGGCATCGCGCACATCGACATGCCGGCGACGCCGCTCGCCATCTGGGAGGCCATCGACAAGGCGCGGAAGAGGAGTGCTGCCTAGCGCCGGCCGCCGAGGCATGATTGGCTCTCGCAGGCGGGCGGGCTATAAGATGCCCCGTCGCCGGCGCCGAGGACGCGAGGCACGGCTTGGGGATCGGCTGCGCCGCGAAAGGCCGACGGAATGCCGGTGCCATGAGCGAGGGGCAAGCGAAATACCGCGTGGTGCGCGTCTGGGACGCGCCCACGCGGCTGTTCCACTGGTGTGCCGCAGCACTGGTGGTGGCGCTCTACCTCACGTGGCGCCTCGATGCGATGCGCTGGCACGAGCTGGCAGGTTATGCGCTCCTCGCGCTGCTGCTCTTCCGTCTGCTCTGGGGCATCCTTGGCAGCGATAGCGCGCGCTTCGCCCGCTTCCTTGCCTCGCCGCGTGCGGCACTCCGGCATCTCCGGCACTTCTTCCGGCGCGAGCCGGACGCCGAGGTAGGCCACAACGCGGCCGGCGGCTGGATGGTGCTGGCAATGCTCGCGCTCTTGCTCGGAGAGACGCTCACGGGCCTCTTCGTCGACAACGACGTGGCGAACGAGGGGCCGCTCACGGAAGTCGTCTCCGCCGGCTTCTCCAACCTGATGACCGACCTGCACGAGATTCTGTGGGACGCGCTGCTGGCGGCCATTGCGCTGCACCTGCTCGCCGTCCTCGCCTATGGCGTGGTCAAGCGCCACCATTTGGCGCGCGCGATGATCACGGGGCGCAAGCGGCTCCCCGCCGAGGTGCCGGCGCCGCGCCTTGCCTCCCCGTTGCTGGCCGCACTGCTCTTCGCCTGCGCCGCCGCTGCCGCGGCGCTCATCTCAGCCTGGCTTTGAGCCTCGTCGGCGGGTTGCGCCGCCTCAGCTCTTGGGCGGCATCACCTGGCCGCGAATCTCGCCGGGCGGATGGTCTTTGGTATGCACGTTGATATACCAGTCGCCGGCCATGAACTGCTGGGCCTGCTCCGGCGTGAGCGTGGCCTCTCCCGTGATCGGGCTTGTCACGTCGCTGCCCTTCTTGCTGATCCAGATGATCACCGGACCGTTCTTGCCGGCAGCTGCCGGGCCATGGAAATGCGCCATGGTGACGGGCCCCGAGAGCCCGGAATAGGTGACGGACCAAGTCAGCATGTGGGTCGCGGGGTCGTAGCTGAGGTTGGCGGTCCCCGTGCCCGGGGTCGTCACCGGCGGGACCTGCGCGGCACCGGACAGCGCAACCGTGAACTTCATGCTGTCGGCCATGCCGCTCGAGATGGTGGCGAAGGTCAGTGCCGCCGCGGCGGCCACCGTCCATAATGCTCTGCGCGTGAGTGCGGACATCATGTCCTCCCTTGTTGGCTCGGTCGTCGGCTGCCGTCGGCCACGCCGCCGTTCCGCCAGGCAATCCTACGGCATCGCAACGGATGGCGCATTATTCGCGCGCGCACGATACGGGTCCAGGACGGCACCGGTCCATCCCCATCACATTCCCGTGATTTTCGCCGCTTGCCGGCGCGAAAAGCGCCCGGGTTCCTCGCCATCCGCCACATCCGATGCCGGCAGCTACCCGGAGCGCATCCGGCGCGCGATCAGGGAGGCCAGGGCTGCGGACAGTGAGTGCCTAGTGGCGTGCTCCGGTTGACCCTCCGTGCCGAATGGATGGATGACCCGAGCATCAGAGACCGAAGTCGAAACCTCCTTATCAGCAATTCGACCACCGTATTCGGCACTTCGTAATTATGGGGGCGGAGCATAAGCAATCTATGCTAAACCTCGTCTTCATCGTCTTCCTCACCCCATTTCGCTTTATCTTCCCAGAGGTGGCCTTGTTCCTTCGGTGGAGGCCCAGATGCAGCCGGTTTTTCCTCCGTTTGGTCTGGCTGTGGCAACTCGTGGGCCTTAAAGCATGGCCCTGACACGACTGTTTCAAGAGCGGCAGCAAGGCCTGGTTCCATGGCGAGCGTCGCCTCAAGAACCCAAAGAAGTTCGAGCAAATCGTCCGTCATGGCTGGCGTCCACGCCTTCGGCCGCACATCGTCAAGCGGCGACGATTTCTTGCCAGCCCGATTCCGCATCCTATAGCTGAGCCAGGAGGGTACAACCTGAAGACCGGAGACTTCGTATGCATAAACGTCGGCTGTGACCGGGCCAAAGCGACCCGCTCCCACGCGCAGCTCCTTCGATATCGGGCGGTATTCAAAGTTCTCGGGATAACCATCCTCGGTATGCGGAACAGCTGCGAGGCACTTCGCGGAGCCCGCGGGTGTAGCTTTGGGACGTTTCGCAGGACTCATTCGCTCGCCGTAGGTATGTATCCATAGAAGCTTCCGGCCCAGCGCGGCTGTCGTAAAAAATAATTTTTCCCGTTTCGTTATCGGAACACGTGGGGCGGGAGTCGCCAGTTCCTCCCAAAACCGTTTTGTGTATGAAAGGCCGCCGAGGAGAGCATAGACATAAGCCAGCAGGTCTTCGGCCAGCACTATTTTCTTATATGCGTTCGCTAAAAACCTAAGTAACCCGCCAGTGACGTTCGGGTCTTTGGCGCCCCGGTCGCGCCAAAGCGGGATCACATCCTTCCCCCCAAACGAGCCGCGGAAGTGGTGGAGATCCGGGATGGAGGCCGCGGCAGTAAGCGCCGGCCCCCTTCCAAGGGGAAATGCTAAAAGTGACGTGAGATATATCTGCTTATTCCCCGAGCAGCGAAATAGCTCTGGGCGAAGGCGATCGCCTAAGCGAAAGTCGTATACACAGTACTGGCGGTCGAACGATCGAAATGCATAGCGCGATGGGCGGGGGCACTTGCTGTGCGCCTTCTCTAAATGGATCGGCGGATGGCCGCTTCCAGGCAGATTTCCACCGACTACGTACGAAATTCCACGGTCTGGTGTCTCCCTAAATAGCTGCTTCCGGCGTTCCAGGGGCGCGGACACAAGTTGTGTCCATCGGCGTTCCAAAACGTCGGGGGTTTCGGCGATGGGCCAGCTTCGCTTGAATTGAGCCCCCGAGTGTTGCCAAGGAAACAACGTCGTAATCTCGGGCCATGAAAAAAAGTCGCCTTTGCCTTCGGGGAGAAACGGCTTTTGCCAGCCTGCGGGGCAAGGATGCCATTGCAGATCGGCGAACCGAGAAACTGACGCAAGTCGGGCGAGTTTCTCCCGCCGTGTTCCGTCGATCTTGGTGTATCGTACCGTTGCCGGCGTTTCCGGCGACGAACTTGGGCCGCGCATGCCAATCGCAATGGCCACCGGGGTCTGAATGTTAAAGACGTTTTCGCTCTTACGCGTTCCGAGATTGTCGCCGCCCAAATCAATAATCCATAGCTCGTCGAGGATTCGGCGCATCACTTCGCGCATGCCGACAAAGCCCGGGCCGGAGAGATAGCTTGATGCGGTAATAAACGTGACGATGCCCCCGCCCTGCTGATGCTCGAACATTCGCCATAAGGCCCAACGCCAGAAGTAGACGTAATCGTTGTAAACGTTCTTCAAGTGCACGCCTGCGCCCGAATTCCGGGCCGGCTCTAAGAAATCCTCGAAGATTGGGCGCTCCTTGGTGGGCTCGCCCACCTTGCCCTGCCCGTGGTCGGCATACCGGACCCACCCGCCTTTTCTATGCGTCAGGAGGTCGCCCTCCTCGATCTGCTGCCGGTCATACGGGGGATTGCCCAGGCAAACGAGAATTTTTCCCAATTCCTTGAGCCGTCGCGCCGCCTCGCGTTCATCCGTAAGCTTGCGATGCGTGAGGTCAAGGCCGCCCGGAGGGGTGGTGAAGGGGCTCGCCAGCGTATCGGCCAAATAAATCCGCACTCGGCCGTGAGGCAGAGTGCCCCCTTCGCCTTCAATCGTCTTCGCGAGCCGAAGATGCGCCACTGCATACGGACCAACGAGAATCTCGAAGCCGTACATGTTTTGCGCGAGTTGGCTCGCACGCCCAGGAACGGCACCTTTCCCGGATCGCTTTTTCACGCGATCCAGGGCGTGAAGCGCGGCCACAAGCAGGTAGGTCCCTGTACCGACCGCCGGATCGAGGAACACGACGCCGTCATCCGCGAACGAGAACCTCTTAGCAAAGCGCATCTCGAGCAATTGCGAAGCGAGTTCCACCTGCGCCGTCACGACCTCGCGTGGCGTGTAATAGACCCCGTAATCCCTTCTTAGTTTCGGGTCATAGGCAGCAAGGAAATCTTCGTAAAAGTAAAGCCATAAATCAGGCTTATTCTTCTGAAAATCATGAGGATCCAGCTCTGTAAGCGAGCGCTGAAGCAACTCGAAACCGACGCGTAACTCCTCGCGTGCCTCATCCTGTCCCAGAAGCTTCAAAGTCTGTGCGAGGAGCCCATTACCGGCGTCGAGCGTCTTTGCCGCCCTTTCGGGGCTCAGATCTGTCGCGCCATCGAGCCGTGCCAGGAGAAGGGCATAGGTGACCGTTTGCGTATAAGCGTCGGCAAACTGATTGTCGTCTGCTTCTGGGAAGAAGAAGTTCCTCCATTCTGTGGCCAGCCGATCAACCGCCGACCCTTCCTTTTTCAAAGCAAGTAATATTTCCTCGCGGAGATAACGGGCAAGCGGCGCGAGATATTTGGCGAGTTCGTCTGGTTTGTGCGGAACTATCGGCTGCCAAAACAAAAAGTCGCGGATGAGACTCTCGAAGTCGCGACTGTCCCGTGCGTCGACCGCATCCTCGCCCTCGTCGGTTGGGTCGCCGCGAAAATGGACTGGCGTGCCGAGTCGCTCTCCAGTCCGGTAGAGCGACCATTCGCGTCCATCCGAATAAATCAGATTGGGGAGGCTCTTGAGCTTGGACCACTGTGCCTTGTCGTGATCGCTCCTGAACTTCGTGGGATCAGCTCCAGCGCCGGGCTGCTTCAATTCGATATAGCCGCATATAAGGCCGCCAACGTAGACGGCGATGTCGGGACGCAAGCCGAGCTTAGAAAGTTGAGCCTCTGTCTGCGCATCTACCCGCTTTTTGAGCGTCGTCCCGACTGCCTTGAGAAGATGTTCGATCGGAGTTTTGAGCTGGTCCTCAGGGCTTGCCAGTCCGCTCAAGCCGAATTTCTCCTTTAACTCGGCGGCGAATTTCCGCAGGAGTCCGTGGGTTGTGCTCGATAAAATCTTTGCTTGCAACGGATCAGCCCATCAAGTTTGGCGTAAAGAGTGCCCGTGATGAGGACACGGTGCGAGCGTTGTCTCGCGTCGTCATCGCTCCCGTCGATGTGCAAACTGCAGCATTGGGCGCGGATAATGGATGCCAACCGAGTTGCACAATGACCCGACGACAGAGCGTTTTCCAGCCTAACGGCGGTGCCTTAAATAGTCGCTCAGAGATTTTGCTCCAGCGCAATCGAGCAGGGTCTCTAACTTCGTGTCGCCACGTACGTCTGAGGCAAAATCCGCGCCGTAGGTTTGCCGAAGTGTATGTACGCGGGTGCTTCCGTTCTTGCGGCGGATCTCACCGTTCCTGTCGCGGCAACGATCATCGAGGCCTGCATGACAAGACCTGTTGCTCATAGTTGTTCCCTTTATATCCTTGCGATGTTCACGGTATTTTGCTCGCGCGGATAAGCCCCGTCAACCCAGTATTTTGCGATATTGCGCGGCCCTACCGGCAATTTATATACAAGAAATTGATTTTCGAAGCTTGGCGGCACTCGCGACCTCCGTTCCTCGGATATTTTTGGAGAGATCGGTTGAGCCGCGACGCGGTTTAACCGCACGAGCGGTCAAGAGGGCGCGCGAGGCGCGCACGGCGAAGGCCGTCCTCGGCGTCACCAACGTGGTGGTCTACGCGCGCTCGCCGCTCGGCATCCGCAACTGAGATCGGCTTTGTGCCTCGGTACCTTCGTGCTTTACTCTTTCGCGATCGCTCCGCATGCGCGGCGGCGAAAGGGGTTGCGCCATGTCCGAGATCTCCGGCGTCTGGCTGCCGGTCATCACGCCCTTCCTCGACGGCAAGGTCGATCTCGCGAGCTATGAGCGCCTCATCGAGCACTACCTCGCCAAGGGGGTGACCGGCATCTTCCCGCTCGGCACCACGGGCGAGAGCCCGACGCTCGACGACGACGAGATGGAGGCGATCGTCGAGCGCACGGTGAGTGTGGTAGGAGACCGCGTGCCGGTCTTCGTCGGCGTCGGCGGCAATGCCACCGCCAAGGTCCTGAAGTCGCTCAAGCGCCTCGAGCGCTATCCCTTTGCCGGCATCGTCTCGGTCTGCCCTTATTACAACCGGCCGGGCCAGGACGGCCTCTATGCGCATTTCGCGCGCATCGCCGAGGCCACGGCGCGCGAGATCGTCATCTACAACATCCCCTACCGCACCGCCGTCAACCTGGCGAACGAGACGCTCTTGCGCCTGGCCGAGCTCCCCAACATCGTGGGCGTCAAGGATTCGGCGGGCAGCCTCGCGCAATCGCTCGAGCTCCTGCGCCTCTGCCCGCAAGGCTTCTCGGTGATGACGGGCGAGGACGCCTATTTCTACACCATGCTCGCCCATGGCGGCCAAGGCGGCATCCTCGCCTCGGCGCACTTGCGGACAGAGCTCTTCTTGGCCGTCCATGAGCGCATGGCGGCCAACGACCATCGCGGCGCGCGCGCTCTTTGGCAGCAGGTCGAGACGCTGGTGCCCCTCCTCTTCAAGGAGGCGAACCCGATGCCGATCAAGCATTGCCTGTGGCGCCGCGGCCTCATCCGCTCGCCCGAGTGCCGCCTGCCGCTCACGCGCATATCCCAGGCGCTCAGCGTGGAGCTCGACCGGCTCGAGGCGGGTGCCGCCGGGAAGGCCGCAGAATAGCCGGCGCGCTCACGTCGCCGGAAGGGAGGAGCCATGCCGAAATTCCGTTGCTCGCTGGCCGCCGCCGGCGCGCTCATGGCCGTGCTCGCGGCAGCACCGCGCGCAGCACTCGCCGAGGCCGACGAGATCCGCCTCGCCAGGCAATTCTCCATGGGCTACGTGCAGCTCAACATCCTGCAGCACCGCCAGCTCATCGAGAAGCATGCCAAGGCCCTCGGGCTCGGCGAGGTGAAGACCGTGTGGTCGACCTTCAACGGTCCGGATGCCATGAACACGGCGCTCATCTCGGGGAACGTCGACGTGGTCTCGGGCGGCGTGCCGGGGTTGGTGACGCTCTGGGCCAAGACCAAGGGCACGGCGCAGGAAGTGCGCGGCATCTCGGCGCTGAGCTCGCAGCCCTTCCTCCTCAACACGCGCAATGCCAAGATCAAGACCATCCGCGACTTCAGCGACGCCGACCGCATCGCCGTTCCGGCCGTCAAGGTCTCGGTGCAGGCGGTGACGCTCGAGATGGCGGCGGCCCAGGCCTTCGGCAAGGCGAACTACGCCAAGCTCGATTCGCTCACCGTATCGCTCTCGCCGCCCGATGCGACGATCGGCCTCATCTCCGGCGGCAGCGCCTTCGACAGCGTCTTCAGCGTGCCGCCCTTCCAGTACCAGCAGCTGCAAACCCCCGGCATCCACACGGTGCTCAACTCCTTCGACGTGCTCGGCGGCTCGCACAGCTTCACCGTGGCCTGGACCTCGCGCAAGTTCCACGACGACAATCCCAAGCTCTACAAGGCACTGCTCGACGCCCTCGCCGAGGCGACCGAGATCCTCAATGCCGACAAGCGCGCGGCGGCGGCGCTCTGGATCGAGGACTCGAAGTCGAAGCTCCCCCTCGACATGGTGGCGGGCATTCTCTCGGGCGCCCAGGTCAAATGGACGCTCACGCCCGAGCACACCATGAAGTTCGCGGACTTCATGCACGAGGTCGGCACCATCAAGGAGGCGCCGCAGTCCTGGAAGGACCTCTTCTTCCCCGAGATCGCCGATCTGCCGGGGAGCTGAGGCACGGAGAGGACAAGGAAGCTTCAGCGCGGAGGACGCGGAGGATTCGTAGAGGGCGCAGGTCGAATATCATCCTCCGCGACCCCTGCGAAGCCTCCGCGTCCTCCGCGCTGTCCCTGCCTTCGGCTTTTTGGCCTCCGCTCAGGCCTCCGCGCGCGCCGACATCGGATTCGCGGCACGATAGCGCGCCTCATCTCCGAGCACCTGGGTGCGCAGCATGAGGCGGTGCTCGTCGCCGCCATAGCCGCCCGTCGCCATGTGGATGGTCGCGATGTTGTCCCACATGAGCACGTCGCCCACGCGCCATCCGTGGCGGTAGTGGAACTCCGGCCGCGTCTGGAACTCGAAGAGGAAGGCGAGGAGCGCCTCGCTCTCGCCGGGCGGAAGGCCCTCGACGGCGACGGTATAGCCCGGGTCGGCATAGAGGCATTTGCGCCCGGTGAAGGGATGGCGGAGCACCATGGGATGGCGGACCGGCGGCTTGGTCGCCTTCTGCGCAGGACTGAGCGGCGGGCGCGGCGAGCCCTTCTTCTCGATCATGTAGTCGTAGAACCTGGAGAAGTGGTGCACTGCCACGAGGCCCTCCAGGCGCTCCTTGAGCGCGGGATCGAGCGCCTCATAGGCGGCGGCCATGCCGGCGAAAAGCGTGTCGCCCAAGGGCTCGCCGCCGCGCATCGGCACCTCGATGGCGTAGAGGATCGAGGCGCGCGCCGGGGTCGCGTTGTAGGACATGTCCGTGTGCCAGCCCTGACCCGCGTCGGGCGAGCCGAGTGGCGTGCCGTCCGGCCGCCGCTTGTTCGAGAGGATGTTGACGTGCGGGAACTCCGGGTGGTGGAACGAGCTCGCGACATTGAGCTCAAGCGCGCCCAGGCGGCGGCTGAAGGCGATCAGCGCCGGCTCGTCGAGCCGCTGGCCCGAGACGGCGATCACGCCATGGCGGTGAAAGGCCTCCTCGATGGCGGCAAAGCCCGCCGCGTCGAGCGGGCGCGCGAGATCGACGCCCTCGACCCGCGCGCCGATGTGCATGCCGAGCGGTGTGACTTGCATGGCCTTCCTCCGCCACAACGCCGCACTTTCCGGGTTTTCCCGGAGGCCATTATAGGCGCTCCGCGGCGCCGAGGGGAGGCGCGGCGCGGGGATGCGGCGAGCGCGCTCCTTCGCCCTACTGCTGCATCCCCCAGCGCCGCACCGTGACCGCCTCGAGCTTGCGGAAGATGCCGTTCTCGACCGCGAGCCCGATGAGGATGACGCTTACCAGGCCGGCGAAGACGGCGGGGATGTCGAGGTCGTTCTTGCGCTCGAAGATGAACCAGCCGAGGCCGCCCGAGCCGGAGGTGACGCCGAAGATGAGCTCGGCCGCGATGAGGGTGCGCCAGGCAAAGGCCCAGCCGATCTTGAGGCCGGAGAGGATGCTCGGGAAGGCGGCGGGCACGAGGATCTGAGCGACGTAGCGCAACCCCCCGAGGCCGTAGTTGCGACCCACCATGCGCAAGCTGGGCGAGACGGCCCTGAAGCCCGCATGCGTGTTGAGTGCCACCGGCCACAGCACGGAATGGATGAGGACGAAGATCGTGCTGCCGTTGCCGAGCCCGAACCACAGGAGGGCGATGGGCAGAAGCGCGATCGAGGGCAGCGGATTGAGCATCGCGGTCAAGGTCTCCAAGAGGTCGCTGCCGATGCGCGAGCTCACGGCAAAGGCACTCAGGAGGAGCGCCAGCGCCAGGCCCGCCGCATAGCCCATGAGCAGCACCTTGAGCGAGAGGAGGGCGCGCGCGATGAGGCCGCCCGAGAGGATCGCCTGGAAAAGCGCCTCCGCCGTCGCGGCGAAGCTCGGCAGGAGGAGCGGGTTGTCGAGCCGCATGGCATAGAGCTGCCAGAGGAGGGCTAAGGCCGCGAGGATGGCGAGCTTGCGCAGGCGCGCGTCGCCATAGAGGCGCTCAGAGAGCTCGAGCGGCTTCTCGACGGCGACCGCGGTCGGCACCGCGATGCTCTCCTTGACGAACTCCGGGCGCGCTTCCTTGGGCTCAGCCATGGGCGGCCTCCCTCTCTTCGGCGGCGGTGGAGAAGAGGATGCGCTCGATGCGCTCGGAGAGCTTGAGGCCGCTCGCGCGCCCGGCCGCGTCCTTGCCGTCGCTCGCGAGCTCAGCGCGCACGCGGCCGGGATGCGGGGAGAGGAGGAGGATGCGGTTCCCCACCCTGACCGCCTCGGGGATCGAGTGCGTCACGAAGAGCACGGTGAAGCGGGTCTCCTCCCAGAGCTGCAGGAGCTCCTCCTGCATGCGCTGGCGCGTGAGCGCGTCGAGTGCCGCGAAGGGCTCGTCCATGAGGAGGATGTCGGGCTCCATCGCCATGCCGCGCGCCAGCGCCGCACGCTGCTTCATGCCGCCCGAGAGCATGTGCGGATAGCTCTCCGCGAACGCCACGAGACTGACCTTCTCCAGCCAGTGCATCGCCGTCTCATGCGCGCGGGCGCGCGGGAGCTTGCGCGCGGCGATGAGCGGAAAGGCGACGTTCTCCTTGACGGTCTTCCACGGCAGGAGCTGGTCGAACTCCTGGAACACCATGATGCGGTCGGGACCGGGGCGCCGGATCTCGACGCCGTTCAGCCGGATGCTGCCCTCCGCCGGCGCCATGTAGCCGCCGACCGCCTTGAGCAAGGTCGACTTGCCGCAGCCGGAGGGGCCCAAGAGGACGAAGCGGTCGCTCTTCACGACCTCGAAGCCGACGCGGTAGGTGGCGGTCACCAGGTGGCGCTCGGTCTTGTATTGCAGCGTGACGCCCTCGACCTCGAGGATCGCTCCGGCACCTGTCTCTGTCATTTTCTGGGCCATCGCACGCGCTCCCGGCATGGCGGTCCCGCATTTATAGCGGAGCGACTATAGGGCGGGGCTCGCGCGCAAAGCCACTGCGGACGCCGCGCATGTTTTTTCCTTGGGGCCTTGCCTTGACCTTTCCCGAGCGCCTGTGCCACGGTCGCCGGCGGAAAAACGAGGCCGTCGATGAAGCGCCCGGACGCCAAAGCGAAGCGCAACAAGGGAAGCGCTGCCCCGCCGCCGCGCAAGCCCGGCGCCCGCCGGGCCGGCACGGCAGCACCGCGTGCGCGGCGCTCGGCCGCCACGCTCCTCGCCGAGCTCAGCCGCAGCGAGGAGAGCTTCCGCTCGCTCGCCGCCGCCGCCGCGGCACCCGTTCTCCTCCTCTCGCGGCGCCTTGCCGTGCTCGATCTCAACGACGAGGCCGAGCGGCTCTACGGCGTGCGCCGCGAGAAGGTGGTCGGCAAGGGCTATTTCCGCACGCTCGATCCCGAGATGCGGGGCGGGCTCAGCCGCGAGGTCTTCAAGGAAGTGCTGGCGGAGCGGCCGGTGCGCGGCATCGAGGGCCGGGTGCGCCGGCCCGACGGCGGCGAGCGCGTGCTCCTGTGGAACGTGACGCGCGTCAACGCTCATGACGGCAGCGTGCTCGGCGTGATCGCGGTTTCCCAGGACATCACCGAGCGGCAGAGTGCGGAGGAGGCGCTGCGCGAGCGCGAGGCGCGCCTGAGCTCGATCATCGCCACGGCACCCGACGCCATCATCACGATCGACGAGCGCGGCACCGTGCAGTCCTTCAGCAGCGCCGCGGAGAAGCTCTTCGGCTATTCGGCGGGCGAGGTGATCGGGCGCAACGTCGGCATGCTCATGCCGTCCCCCCACCGCCAGAGCCACGACGGCTACCTGGCGCGCTACCGGCGCACCGGGGAGAAGCGCATCATCGGCATCGGCCGCCAGGTCGAGGCGCAGCGCAAGGACGGCACGGTCTTTCCCATGGAGCTTGCCGTGGGCGAGGTGCTGCTTGCCTCCCAGCGCATCTTCACCGGCTTCATCCGCGATATCAGCGCGCGCGCCAAGCTGGAGCTGGCGCTGCGTCAGGCCCAGAAGATGGAGGCGATCGGCCAGCTCACCGGCGGCCTCGCCCACGACTTCAACAACCTCCTCACCGTGATCGGCGGCAACCTCGAGATGCTCGAGCGGCGGCTCGAGCGGCCCGAGGAGCGCGAGCTCTTGGGCGAGGCGCGCGAGGCGACCGAGCTCGGCGGCAAGCTGGCGAGCCGCCTTCTCGCCTTCGGCAGGCGCCAGCCGCTCAACCCCAAACCGCTCGACCTCACGGCACTCGTCGGCGGCATGACCGATCTCTTGCGGCGCTCGCTCGGCGAGGCCATCCGCATCGAGAGCCGCCTCGCGCACGGTCTGCCGCTCACCCTCGCCGATCCGGGGCAGGTGGAGAACGCGCTTCTGAACCTCGCGATCAACGCGCGCGACGCCATGCCGGAGGGCGGCATCCTCATCATCGAGACGGGGCACCTCGACATCGACGAGGAGGACGCCGCGGCCCAGGCCGACGTGACGCCGGGCTCCTACGTCATGCTGGGCGTGACCGACAGCGGCGCCGGCATGGCGCCCGAGATCCAGGAGCGCGTCTTCGAGCCGTTCTTCACCACCAAGGACGCGGGCGCCGGCAGCGGGCTCGGCCTCAGCATGGTCTACGGCTTCGTCAAGCAGTCGAACGGCCACGTGCGGCTCTATAGCGAGATCGGCAGGGGGACGACCGTGCGCATCTATCTCCCCGCCGGCGCGCGAGCGGCGGGCGAGAGCGCGCAGCGCCCCGCAGGGGGCCCTCCGCGTCCGCCCGGCGCCGAGATCGTCCTCGTGGTCGAGGACGACGCGCGGGTGCGGCGCACCTCGGTGCGCCGGCTCAAGGAGCAGGGCTACCAGGTGATCGACGTGGAGAGCGGACGGGCAGCGCTCGAGGTGCTCGACCGCGGCGAGCGCGTTGACCTCCTCTTCACCGACGTCGTGATGCCGGGCGGGATGAGCGGCATCGAGCTGGCGCGCGAGGTGCTGCGCCGCCGGCCGCTCATCAAGGTGCTCTTCACCTCCGGCTATGCCGAGCCCGCGGTCGTCGAAGGCGGCATGCCCGCAGGTACCGGCTGGCTCAGCAAGCCCTACAGCAATGCCAACCTCGCGGCCAAGCTGCGCGAGCTCTTCGAAAGCTGAGCGGCGGGCGAGCCGGGAACCGCTGCGACCCCAAGACCGCCGGACAAGGAGAATTGCCAGGATGAGCCGGAGCCGCATCGCGAGCGAGGTCGATTTCGAGCGTGAGGGCAAGCAGCACGGCTTCCTCCGCCTGCCCTTCTCGACCCATGCCTCGGCCTACGGCTGGATCGCCATCCCGATCAGCTGCATCAAGCGCGGCGAGGGGCCCACCGTGCTCCTCGTCTCGGGCAACCACGGCGACGAGTACGAGGGGCAGGTGGCGCTGATGAAGCTCGCGCGCCGCCTCGAGCCCGCGGACGTGCGCGGCCGCATCATCATCCTCTCCGCCGCCAACTTCCCGGCAGCACTTGCCGGGCGCCGCGTCTCGCCGATCGACGGCGGCAATCTCAATCGCAGCTTCCCCGGCAATGCCGACGGCTCGGTCACCCAGATGATCGCCCATTACATCGAGACCGTGCTGTTGCCCAAGGCCGAGCTCGTCGTGGACCTGCATTCCGGCGGCAGCTCGCTCATGTACATCCCGAGCGGCGTCGTGCGGTTCGTCGAGGACAAGGCGAAATTCGCCAGGCTCAAGGAGCTCCTCTCGCTCCTCGGTGCTCCGATCAGCTTCGCCTTCGCCATGCCCCAGGGCGAGGACCGCACCCTCTCGGCCGCGGCCGACCGCGCGGGCGTGCTGCATCTCGGCAGCGAGCTCGGCGGCAGCGGCACCGTGACGCCGCAAGCGCTGCGCATCGCCGAGACCGGGCTCGCGCGCGTGCTCATGGGCGCGGGCGTGCTGAGCCGGCCGCTCACCGCGGAACCGGCGGGCAAGACGCGCTTCATGACGGTGCGCGGCGCCGATTATTTCGTCTATGCGCCGGACGGCGGCCTCTTCGAGCCCTACGTCGATCTCGGCGCCGAGGTCGCGGCCGGCGATGCGGCCGGCGCCATCCATTTCCCCGACACGCCGTGGCGCGAGCCCACGCTCGCCCGCTTCGCGCACGCCGGTCTCGTCATCTGCAAGCGCCTGCCGGGCAGGAGCGAGCGCGGAGATTGCCTCTTTCACCTCGCGACCGATCTCGAGGATGGCTGAGGGTTACGATGACGCTCCAGGGCGAATGCGGATGCGCCGCCCGAGACCCATTTATCTCATGCCGATAGATCGGCGACGCGCAGCCGAGGATGCGGACCGCTCGGTACGGATACGTGGTGCCGGCTCCAAGGCCCAGTCATGAACGAGCCGCTTGCCGAAGGCCTCGATGGCTCGCTCGATCTCGCTCGACCTCGACCTATGCGTAAGGTCGAGAAGCCGCCGCGCCGCGGTCTCGGGTTTCCCGATGCGGCGCGCGAAATCCGCGATGGACGTGCAGTTCGCCTTATAAAGCTTGAAAAGCTCCAACTTCATCGACTCCCCGACAGAGAGGCGCACGAAGCCGTCCGCCGAGCGGCGCGCCGGATCGTCCGCCGCGGGGACATCGCCGCGCGTCAGGATAATCCCCTGCAAGGCCGTGACGACGGCATCATGGGCGTGGCTCTCGATCTCGTCATCGCTCATGCCCTTGAGCGCGGTTCGGGCGATTGCCGAGATGATCTCCGGGAAACGGCCGAAACGGATCAAGACCTCGTCACCGTCCCTCTCGTAGTGAAACGCGTAGGCATAGCGGGACATGTCAACCTCGCTTCGGTGAGAGTTGAGCCCGGTTCACTCGAACCGATACTAACACAAATTTGTGTGGCAACACACATAGCTTCAGAGGTTTATAGCTACAGAGGTTTATTGACCGCTCGGTGCATCGGGTATCGGACCCGGGAGGCGTGCCATGCGCGGCCGAGATACGCGGAAGACCCTCAAGGAGATTGGCCGTTCGTGCATTGCCAATGGCATCGAGCTCTCGGTGATCCGCGCAAAAGGCAGCCATCGGGGTTTGATCTTCGAGGATCGCAAGCGTGGCAGGACAATCCGTATCGTCATCGCAGGTCATGGCGAGATCAGCCCCGGTGTTCAGCGCAATTCGTTGAAGTATCTCGGCGGCTTGGCGACCCGAGACGCTTTCGCCGAGCTTGTCAGGAAGATTCTCGAAGCCGTCTTCAGGGACTAGGTGCGGCGTGTCGAGAGCTTGTGCGTTCGAGGCGAAGCGGCGAAGCTCAAGTCGCCGTAGCTTTGCCGAACCCTCTGGGAAGCAAGTAGACGTTCATCGATTGCGGAGATCATCCATGCGACAGCGACCCGCGCGCCTCGCCCACATCGCCGGCATCGGCGTCGACCGCATGGGCTCGCTCGCCGACGCCTCGGGCGGCGACTACCTCCGCCTGGAAAACCTCGACTGCGACATACCCCCGGATGCGGCGGCGGTCGAGCGCACCCGCGAGGCCGCGGGTCGCGACAGCGACAACAGCTACCTCCCCTTCGTGGGCCAGCAGCACCTCCGCGACGCGGCCGCCCGTCACGTCTCGCGCATGTCGGGCGTCGCGTACACGGGCGCCCGCAACTGCATCATCTCGGCAGGCGGGCTCTCCGGCATCCTCAACGTGCTGCTCGCCACCGTCGAGGTCGGCGACGAGGTGATCTTGAGCGATCCGACCTACGCCGGCCTGATCAACCGGGTGCGGCTCGCGGGCGGCGTGCCGCGCTTCGTGCCCTTCCGCTTCACGCCTGGCGGGCGCTGGTCGCTCGACCGCGATGCCTTGCGCGCGGCACTCGGCCCCAAGGTGCGGGCGATGCTGCTGATGTCGCCCTCCATGCCCTCGGGCGGCATGCTCGACGAGGAGGATTGGGCGCTCGTGGCCGAGCTCTCGACGCGGCACGATCTCCTCCTCATTCTCGACAGCGCCATGGAGCGCCTCGTCTTCGACGGCGCGCGGGTCATCCATCCCGCCGGAATGCCAGGCATGGCCGAGCGCACCGTCACCGTCGGATCCTCGGCCAAGGAGCTCCGCATGATCGGCTGGCGCGTCGGCTGGATCGTGACGCCCGAGGCCTTGATGCCCGATCTCGTCGCGGTCTCGCTCGCCAACGTCGTGGTGCCGGTCGGCATCGCCGAGGATGCGGTGGCGCTCGCGCTCGAGCGCTCGGGGGAGAGCTTGCCGCCCTACGTCGCCGAATTGCAGCGCCGGCGCGATGCGGTGCTCGGCGAGTTCGAAGGCCTGCCGGCGGGCGTGCCCGGCGGCGGTTGGTCGCTTCTCCTCGACCTCTCACCCTTCGGCCTCGACGGTGCCGAAATGTCGAAGCGCCTCTTCGAACGGGGCGTCTGCGCGACCGCGATGGCGGGCTGGGGCGAGCGCCACGGCGGGCAGTACATCCGCTTCGTCTTCGCCAACGAGCCCGTCGAGCGGCTCGAGACGCTCGGCGCCCGCGTCCGCGCCGCCCTCCGCCGGGCCTGAGGGGAGCGTTACGCCGGCACGCGCGGGCTCTCGAGCGCGAGACCGAGGCTTTGCGCCGCCGCCACGATCTCGCGCCAGGTCTCGGCGTCGACCGGCACGCCACAGCGCATGCGCTCCCGGCGCATGAGGCGCTCGGGATCGCCGGGCACGAGCACCGGCTCGTCCGACCGCAGCGGAGGCGAGGCGGTAACGTAGCGGGTGATCGCCGCGATCTCCTCCGCCATGGCACCGCACCCGGAGATGCGCGCGGGATCGATGACGAAGCTCAGCATGCTATTGGTGATGGTGCCCTGATGCTGGTGCTCGGGCTTGAGGGTGCCGCCGCCGCCCACGGCGCCCGCGAGGAGCTCGCAGATGAAGGCAAGCGCGTAGCCCTTGTGCTCGGCAAAGGGCAGCAAGGCGCCGCGCGGCTCGCGGAACATGACGCCGGGATCGCTCGACGGCCGCCCCTCGGCGTCGATCACGCGGCCGGGCGGGAGCGCCTCGCCCTTGTTGCGGGCGACGCGCACCTTGCCCATGGCGGCGCGGCTCGTCGCCATGTCGAGGATGATGGGGCGCCCGGGCTCGGCGGCCGGCACGGCTATGCACACCGGATTGGTCGAGAGCCGCGCGTCGCTTCCCCGGTGCGGGGCGACGAGCGCCGTGTGGCCGTGCACGTTGACGAAGCTCACCGACACCAGTCCGGCCTCCGCGGCAAGCTCGCCGTAAGCGCCGACGCGGCCGATGTGATGGGCGTTGCGCAGCGCCAGCACGGCGACGCCGCTCGCCCGCGCGCGGGCGATGGCGAGCCGCGTCGCCTCCCGGGCGACCACCTGGCCGTAGCCGCGCTCGCCGTCGTAGACGAGGAAGGCACCCTCGCTCGCGAGCGCGCGGCCCTTGCGGTTGGGCACCACCGTGCCGGCCTTGAGATTGGCTATGTAGCGCGGGATCATGCCGATACCGTGGCTGTCGTGGCCGCTCAGATTCGCACCGACGAGATGGTCGGCGATGGTCTCCGCCTCCTCCCGCGCGCTCAGCCCCGCCTCGAAGATGCGCGCGGCCACAGCCCGCAGCTCTTGATGATCGATCAGCATTGCCTTCCTTTCTTCTTAAGCCGGCCGGAAGCGGTGTCTCGACATTTAGCATGGCGTGCTCTCGGCCGGGGAGTCCCGGCGCCGCTCAGCGCGGCACGGGGAGGGGCGCCTCCGGCTCGTGCCAATAGCGGAGAATGACGTAGAGCGCCAAGCACAGCACGAGGATGATGAGCCCGACCACGCCGGGCCAGCCGAAGAGGTGCCAGGCGGGCGCCGGGGCCACGCCGCCGACGCTGCCGCCCACGTAGTAGAAGCTGACATAGAGCCCGACCGCGGTGGCGCGCGCCCGCCGCGCGGCGCCGGCGAGGTAGCTCGTGGCGCAGGTCTGAGCCACGAAGCCGCCGCCCGCGAGGAGCGCCAGCCCGGCGATCACCACCGGCAGCAGCGGGACGAGGGTCACGGCGAGTCCGAGGCCCCACAGCGCGTAGGCGCCGCTCACCACGGCGCGGCGGCCGTAGCGGCGGATGGCATGGCCGGTGACGGTGGTGAGGGCGATGCCCAGGAGATAGACGATGAAGATCGCGCCGAGCCCCGCCGGCGTGAGATTGAAGGGCGGTGCCGCCAGGTAGAAGTTGACGTAGGTGAAGCCCGCCACGAAGGAGAAGAGCACGGTGAAGCCGACCACGTAGGTCGCGACGAGCCGCGGGTCGCGCAGGTTGCCGATCATGGCGGCGAGCGAGCTCGAGAAGTCCCGGGGAGCGCACGAAGTGCCGTTCGCGCGGCAGCGCCAGGCCGACTACGACGGCCGAGGCAAGCGTCACCGCCGCGAGCACGAGAAAGGCGCCGCGCCAGCTCCAGTACTCGCTCACCAGTCCGCTGATGAAGCGGCCGAGGAAGCCGCCGAGCCCGCTCCCCGCGATATAGACGCCGGTGACCGCGGGGATCTCGGCGAGCGGCCATTCGTCGCCGATATAGACCACGGTGATCGCGAAGATGGGCGGCAGCAGGAGCCCCTGCACGAAGCGCAGCAGGATGATCTGGTGGAGGCTGGTGGCCGCGGCAAGCAGCACGGTCGGCACCGCGAGAAGTGCAATGGCGCCCACGATGATGCGCTTGCGCCCGAGGAAATCCGAGATGATGCCGACGAAGGGGGCGACCAGCGCCACCGAGAAGGTGATGGCGCTGACCGTCAGGCTCACCTCGGCCGGGCTGGCGGCGAACTCGTGGGCGAAGAGCGGCAGGAGCGACTGGGTGGCATAGAGATTGATGAAGGCGGAGAGGGCGGCGAGCGCTACGGCCAGTCGTCGCGGATCGGAGAGCATGGTGCGGCCCGGCCTCGCCTCTCTTCGGCTGGGCTCTGCTATATCAGCCTGGCGCCGCGCGGGAAGCGGAATCTTGGCAGCGCGCGGCGCGGCGCTCGCTTTAGCTGCTTAAGCCGTTGATTAATGTAAAAGATGTTCCTTTTCCGCGGAGCCGGGCCGGGCTTCCGTTGCGCCGCAGCACAAAAAGGTCTAAACACTCGCCCTCCTAACGACCAGATAGGGCGCATGGCGCAAATCACCGCGGACGAGGGCGCGGGACTTCGATCCAAGGCGCAGCAGGGACTGATCCTGGGCGCGCTGGGCGTCGTCTATGGGGATATCGGCACCTCGCCGCTCTACACGATCAAGCAGTGTTTCGACAGCGGCACGCCCTTGAGCCACGAGGCGGTGCTCGGCGTGCTCTCGCTCATCGCCTGGGCGCTCATCGTCGTGGTCGCCCTCAAGTACGTCGTCGTCATCATGCGCGCGGACAACCGCGGCGAAGGCGGCATCCTCGCCTTGACGGCGTTGGCGCTGCGCACGGCGAGCCGGCGCGGCAGGCGCCACCGCCTGATCCTCGCCGCCGGGCTGGTGGGGGCGGCGCTCTTCTACGGCGACGGGGTCATCACCCCCGCCATCTCCGTGCTCTCCGCGGTCGAGGGGCTCAAGATCGCGACCCCGATGCTCGATCCCTACGTGCTGCCCATCACGGTGGTGCTGCTGGTTCTCCTCTTCCTCTTCCAGCGCCGCGGCACGGCGCGGGTCGGCAGCCTCTTCGGTCCCGTGATGGCCGTGTGGTTCGCCACGATCGCCGTGCTCGGCGCCATCGAGCTTGCCATGCAGCCGAGCATCCTCCTCGCGCTCGATCCCAGCCACGGCATCCGCCTCCTCGCCGATCATCCGTGGCGCGGCTTCGTGCTCATGGGGGCGGTGGTGCTGGCGGTCACCGGCACCGAGGCGCTCTATGCCGACATGGGCCACTTCGGCCGCGGACCGATCCGCGCCACCTGGTTCTGGATCGTCTTCCCGAGCCTGCTGCTCAACTATTTCGGCCAGGGTGCCTTGCTGCTGCGCACGCCCGAGGCGCTCGACAATCCCTTCTACCGCCTGGCGCCGGGCTGGGCCCTCTATCCGCTCGTGGTGCTCTCCTCCGCGGCGACCGTGATCGCCTCCCAGGCGGTCATCTCGGGCGCCTTCTCCATGACGCGCCAGGCGGTGCAGCTCGGCTACCTGCCGCGCCTCAACATCCGCCACACGTCTGCGTCCGAGGCCGGGCAGATCTACGTGCCCAAGGTCAATTTCCTCCTCCTCGTGGCGGTGATCGCGCTCGTGCTCGGCTTCAAGTCCTCGGACAATCTGGGTGCCGCCTACGGCATCGCGGTGACCGGGACCATGTCGCTCACCACCGTGCTGGCCTGCACCTACATGGTGGGCGTGGTCGGCTGGAAGCCGGTCATCGCCTTGCCGCTCTTCGGCTTCTTCCTCTTGGTCGACCTCTTCTTCTTCGCCGCCAACATGCTCAAGGTCGACCAGGGCGGCTGGTTCCCGCTGCTGGTTGCGGCCTTCCTCTACATCCTGATGTCGAGCTGGATGCGGGGCCGCGCCGTGCTGTTCTCCCAGCGCGGCAAGGACGCGCTGCCGCTCGACACCTTCCTCAAATCGATCCGGCCGGGCCACCCCGAGCGCGTCCCCGGCACCGCGATCTTCATGACCGGCAACATCGACCAGGTGCCGGCGGCCATGCTGCACAACCTCAAGCACAACAAGGTGCTGCACGAGCGGGTGGTGCTCATGACCGTGCACACCGAGGACATCCCGCGCGTGACCGAGGAGCAGCGCGTCGCGATCCGCCACTTCGACCACAACTTCCACACCGTGTCGCTCCACTACGGCTTCATGGAGGAGCCCAACATCCCGCGCGCGCTGGCGCAATGCCGCGTGCTGCAGTTCCGCTTCAACCTCATGGAGACCTCCTTCTTCGTCGGCCGCGAGAAGATCGTGAAGGCCAAGCGCTCGCCCATCTCGCGCTGGCGCCAGGAGATCTTCATCCTGCTCTCCGGCACGATGGTGAGCGTCACCGACTTCTTCCGCATCCCGTCCAATCGCGTGATCGAGCTCGGCGGTCAGATCGAGGTCTGAGCGCGCGGCCGGAAACCCCTTTCAAATCAGCACTCCCGCGCATTATATAAAGCGACGGGGGGATGGCGGTGCTAGCTGCGGGGCGATGACCCATGCGCCGGACTTGGCTCAAGCTCTTCGTTTCGACTGTCGTCCTCCTGCTCGCGCCGCAGGCGTTGCCGCGCGCGGCGCCAGGCGGTGCGGCTCCCGCGGCGGCAAACTCCCTCGCCGGCCAGCTGCTGATCGCCTCGCCCGAGATGGGCGACCCGCGCTTCCGGCATACGGTCATCCTCATGGTGCGCCACAATAGCGAGGGCGCCTTCGGCATCGTCATCAATCGGCCGATCGAGGAGCGCTCGCTCGCGAGCCTGCTCGAGGCGATCGGTCAAAGCAGCACCGGAGTCGAGGGAAGCGTGCGCATCTTCGCGGGCGGCCCGGTGCAGCGCACGGTCGGCTTCATCCTGCACAGCAGCGACTATCACCGCTCCGGCACCGTCGATATCGACAGCCGCCTGGCGATGACCACCAGTCCGGACATCCTCCACGACATGGGCGTGCGCAAGGGGCCGAAGCAGAGCCTCGTCGCCTTCGGCTATGCCGGCTGGGGCCCCGGCCAGCTCGAGGGCGAGCTGCAGCGCCACGACTGGTTCACGGCGCCCGAGGATCCGAAGCTCGTCTTCGACGACGATCGCGACCAAGTGTGGGACGACGCCATGGCGCGGCGCACGCTGGATTCTGAGGTGCGGGCACTGAGGTGCGGGCACTGAGGTGCGGGCTCTGAGGCGCGGGCCCGCGTGATCCGCCTTCACGCGACGGGGGACGAATTTGCGTTTGTCCCGAACGTTCCCGCGCCCCAATTGAGACTCTGTGCCGCCCCGCGGGGCCGGGCGCCTTCGGTGCTCGCCCGCACGACGGGGATCGAGGGGGGAAGCCATGATCTCCATGTTGGGGAGCCTCATGTCCGCTCTTGCCGGGTTGCGCTCGGAGCATATCGCAGGCTGCGGCGGGCATGCCGGCGTTGCGCGGCTCGACCTTGAGGCAGCGCGGCGCGCGCGGGCGGAGAAGCGGGACCTGGAGCCCTATCTCGAGGCGGCGAGTCCCGGCGGCGGCAAGGCGCCCGGCCGGGGTGCACGCGGGCGCGCTCGGCCGCCTGCCGGCGGCGGCTGCACGGTGATCCGCTTTCGCAAGCGGGCCTAGGCTCCGGCGCCGCAGGGGCGGGGTGCGCTCCGCCTTGCCTGCGCCGGCAAAAAAGCCCATCTTTCCGGCGCGACGGAGGTCATCCGGCGGACGTCGGCCAAGTCACCCAGCAAGGAGGGGATCATGATCGCGAAAGACCGCATGAAACTGGTTGGTGCCATGACGTTGGTCGCGCTGGTGTCTTTCGGCGCAGGCACGTTCGCGCAAGTGCGCTACCCCGAGATCGTCCGCGCCGAGAACCAGCTCAACGGCGCCCTCAACGACCTCAATCATGCCCGCGATGTGTTTGGCGGGCACAAGCAGAACGCCGCGGGGTTCATCAACCAGGCGATCGGCGAGCTCGAGGCCGGCAAGCAGTTTGCCGCCCAGCACGGCTACTGAGCAGCGGCGCGGAAAACATTGCGGCCGAGCGGGCGGCCGTCGTCGCACCGGCGGGGCGCCTCGACGCGGTTCCCGGCGGGCTTCTCGCGAGGCAAGCCGGCGTTCGTCGGCCGAGGACCCGCATCCATGCCTATGGCGGCGGTCCCCCCGCGCCGCCTCCGCCGGCCGCAGGCTCGTGCGGCTCTACCGGCGTGCGCGCCTGGGCAAGCGCCCGCGCAACCGCCTCCGCGTTGCGCAGATTGACGTCGCGCTGCGGGAAGGGGATTTCGACGCCCGCCTCGCGCAACGCCTTGTCGATGGCGAAATAAAGATCGCTCGAGACGAAGGCGCGCTGCTCCACGTCGCCGATGAAGGCGCGCAGCTCGAACTGCAGCGCGCTGTCGCCGAACTCGGTGAACAGCACGTGCGGCTCCGGCCAGCTCAGCACCTGGCGGTGCTCGCGCGCGCAGGCGAGCAGCAGCTCGCGCACCCTCTCGGTCTCCGAGCCGTAGGCGATGCCGACCTTGATGTCCAGCCGCCCGTATTTGTCGCGGTGCGTCCAGTTGGTCACCGCACCCGAGAGGAGCTCCGAGTTGGGGATGATCACCGAGGCGCGGCGGAAGGTCTCGATCTCGGTCGCGCGCACGCTGATGCGCGTGACGAAGCCCTCGTGCTGGCCGACCACGATCCAGTCGCCCACCTTGACCGGCCGCTCGATGAGGAGGATGAGGCCCGAGACGAAGTTGTTGACGATGTTCTGCAGCCCGAAGCCGATGCCGACCGAGAGCGCGCCCGCGATGATCGCCAGGTTGGACACGCTGAGGCCGAGGGTCGCGATGGCGAAGCCGGCGGCGGCGATGAAGCCGATATAGCCGACGAAGGCCGAGAGCGAATGGCGCACGCCGGGATCGAGCCGCGTCTGCGGCAGGAGCTTCTCGTTGAGCAGGCGCTGGAAGAGCCGCGTCGCGGTCCAGAAGGCGGCGAAGACCAGGATGGCGAGCAGGATGTCGCCGAGCGAGAGGCGGATGTTGCCCACCTCGACGCCGCGGAGAGCGCCTCCCGCCCACAGGCCGAGCGTGCTCGAGGGCACGCCCCACAGCCTGAGCGTGAGTGCGATGCCCGAGAGGATGAGGAGGAAGTCGAGCGCCGTCTCCGCCCAGAAGGCGAAGAGACGGCCGCCTTGCTCGCTCAAGGCGAGCGCGCTCCGCATGCGCGAGGCGGCCGGGCCGTCGGACGCCAGGAGCAGCGCCACGACCTCGCGCAGCATCGTGCGCAGCAGGAGGAAGGCCCCCACCACCAGGCCGGTGATCACGACGCGCGAGACGATATGCGCGGCGAGGTTGGCGTATCCGGAGAGCGCCAGGATGGGGACGGCCACGAGGGTGGCGGCGATGAGGAGGCGGAGCGCCGGCCAGAGCCAGCGCTTTCTCTCCGCTCGCTGCGCCGCCTCCGCCTCCGGCTCCGCGTCCGCCTTCGCCTCCGCCTCGGCGCTGCTGTCGATGCGCCACAGCCGGCGCTGCAGGAGCGCTAGGGTGAGGCCGGCGATGAGCGTGTCGAAGATGAGGCCGAGCAGGTTGAAGAGCTCGCGCGCATCGGCGCGCAGCGGATGGGTCGCGACGCCGATGACGAGGGTCACCGCCACGGCGGCGGCCAGTGCGGTAAGCCGGCGCGCCAGCGTGCGCGAGGCTTGCGCCTCGAACGGCACGATGCGCCAGCCCGGCGCATCGGGGGCGAGCGCCGCGCGCGCGAGGGCCGAGGTGAGCGAGAAGAAGGTGATGCCGACGAGGACGCCCTCGACCATGTCGGCGAAAAGTCCCGTCACGAGCTCCTCGCCGAGCAGCACCGCGATGAGCGCGACGAACCCGATCGCCGGCAGGAGGCCGCGCGCCAGCCCCTCGGCTCCCGCCGCGAGCACGCGCCGCGCATAGCTCGGCTCGGCGATGTCGAGGCGATGGCCGTAGCGCCTGAGGAACCAGTTGCGCAGAGGCCAGCCGACGCCGAGCGCCAAGAGGGCGAGGAGGGCGATCCAGCTGAGGTTGATCAACTCGAGCTGCGCGAACGGGCTCGAGCTCCACCACGCGACGGGCGCGCCGCCAAGCAGGCCGAGCACGTCGGCCAACTGACGCGCGGCCGCCTCGAGGACCGGGCGGGAGAACGGCGGCGCCTCGCGCGCGAGCAAGAGGCGGGCGAGCTGCTCGTTGCCGATGCGCGTGTTGTCGAGGTCGAGTGCCGCCGCGCGGGCGATGGTCAGATCGGCCTGCTTGACGCGCGAATCGTAGCGCGCGATCTCGTCGTTGAGCTGCTGGCGCTGACGCGCCACGTCGGGGAGCTCCGGCGGCTGGCCCTTGGCGGGCGGCGGGCCGAGCGCCGTGAGCTGGTCCGCCAAGGGCTTGCGCTGAGCGAGCGCGCCGGCGCGCGCGGCCGCGGCCGCCGTGCGCACGGCCGCCACCTTGGCGCGCAGCTCGTCGAGCGCTTCGCGTTGCGCCTCGGGGCCGCCGAGTGCTGTCTGTACGGCGTCGAGCGCCCGCCGCCATTCGTCGGCGACCAGGCTGAAGGCGTGCTGCTGCGCCTCCGCCGCCGCCGCCGCGGGCTGGGCGTGCGCCACCGGTGCCGCAAGTGCGAGCAGCAGAAGGGCGCATGCGATTGGGCGCAGGATAGGTGTCACCGCACGCTCGACGCTCGACGGGAAGGCGCCCTTCCTACACCCGCCCAAGGCGGCGAGTCACGCGTCAATCTGACGCGTCCCGCTGCTCGAAGGCGAAGGCGGCCATCGAAAGTGCGCCGTAGCTGAAGCTGTCGTGGAGCCGGCGGCCGCGCGCGCCGGCGCCGCCCGCGCCGAACGCGACGAAGAAGGGGAGGAAATGCTCCTCGCGCGGATGGACGCGGCGCGCCTCGGGTGCCAAGCGCCGGTAATCGGCGAGGCTCTTCTCGTCGCCCGCTTCGGCCGCGGCCGCCAGCCAGCGGTCGAAGGCAAGCACGTGGGGGAGCGGCGGCGCGTCCGCGGAGGAGCCGCGAAACTCGGCAAGATTATGGGTGGCCCCGCCGCTTCCGAGCACGAGCACGCCCTCCCGGCGGAGCGCTGCCAGCGCGCGGCCGAGTGCCAGGTGGTGCGCGGGCCCCTGCGGCATCTGCACCGAGAGCTGGGCGACCGGGACGTCGGCCGCGGGATACATGAGAAGGAGCGGCACCCAGGCGCCGTGATCGAGGCCCTGCGCCGCATCCTCGGCGCAAGCGAAGCCCGCCGCCGCGAGGAGGCCGGCCGCGCGCGCAGCCAGCCGCGGGGCACCCGGTGCCGGATAGCCGAGCTCGTAAAGCGGGGCGGGAAAGCCGTAGAAATCGTGGATGGTCTCCGGCCGGGCGGCGCTGCTCACCATGGGCTCGCGCGTCTCCCAATGGGCCGAGATGCAGAGAATGGCCTCGGGCCGGCCGAGTGCGGCGCCGAGGCCTGAGAGAAAGGCGCGCGCAGGGCTCGCCGTCAGCGGCAAGGTCGGCGAGCCGTGCGAGACGAAGATGCTGGGGAGCGTGGTCATTGCCTTGGCCTTGCCGGTCCTTGGAGCGCGATCCTAGCAAGTCGAAACCCGATCGTCGCCCCTGCGAAAGCAGGGACCCGGAGGAAGTGCTCGCTGCCGGTCATCGGCTCCCTCTTCCCGCCTCGGGCTCGGGTGCTTGCGGCGGGCCGGCGGCGAAGACCGGCTCGCCGGCGAGCCAGCGGCGCGCGGCGTCCGGCTCGGAGAGCGCCCTCAGGAGGGCCGAGGCCAGGTCGAGCGGCTCGAGCGCGCGGCCCGCGTCGGCGCTGCCGGCGAGGAAGGCCGCCCAGGACGCGATTGAAGATCGCCCAGCGCATGGCATAGACGGGCGGCCGGACCTTCTCGCCCTGGGCGGCGCGGCGGCACGCCTCCGCATCCATGGATTCGAGCCCGCGGCAGCTGAGCGGCCGCGCCTCGTAGACGGTGCAGCGCTCATCCGCGAGCAGCGGACAGGGAAGCGAGACGGCGAGGCGCTCGTCCTTGCTCATGGCGGCGGCCTCGGCGCAGGCGCTGCCATGAGCCCGGCGCGCTCGGCGGCCGAGAAGCGGTCGCGCACGTGCTGGGCCAGGCGCAGCACTTCCGCGGGTGCCGCCAGCACGCTCAGATGACAGCAATGGCTGCAGCCGGCGCGGCAGGCGATCGGCCGCTCCGGCGGCGCCATGCGGCACCCCTCGGCGGCGAGGCTCTCGGCGAGCGCAGCGGCTTCCGCGGCGAGCGTCATGAGGTCGGCCGGCCGCGGCCCGCCGGCCATCGCCTCGCCCACGACCTCGCGGGCGGCGAGGCCGCAGCGCTCCGGGAACGCGAGCTCGGGCCGCTCGATGCCGAGGCTGTCGACGCGCTTGCCCGCGCGCGCCGCAGCGCCCTTGGCGAGGCTGCCGCGGAGGTGCTGCTCGCGGCTCGCGGCACTGCCCGCGCGCAAGGCGGCAAGCCGAGCCGCATCGGCGCTTCGATCCGCGCTCATGCTCGTTCCTCTCGTCCTGCCGCCGGGCGCAGGAATTATAGCAACGGTGGCGGCCCCGGTCGCGCCTCGCGGCGCTCGGTCAGCTCCCTGTCTGCCGCTTGAGGAAGGCCACGATGTCGTTCGACGGGATGGCAAGTCCGACGGGCGGCTCCGGCTTGGCCTTGCTGCCGCCTTCGCCCAGGAGGAAGCTCGCGATCATGCCGATGACGCGGCCCTCGCGGTCGAGCACGGGCCCGCCCGAATGCCCGGTCTCGATCGGCATGGCGAGTGCGATCGCATTGTCGTAGCCGTAGTCGTTGTATTGGATGCGCCGGGCGAGGCGCGGCTCGAGGATGCGGCCGACGCTCACGATGCCGCCGTGATGCTTGGGCGTGCCGATGGCGAGCGCCGGCTCGCCCGCCGCGAGCTTGCTGCTGTCGGCGAAGCGTGCCGCCGCCATGCCGGGAAAGGGGGCGATCTTGATGAGCGCCAGCTCGCGCGCGCGCTCGACCGCGACGATGCGGCCCTCGTAGCGCCGGCCGTCGAGCGTCACCACCTCGGCGCGGAACCTGGTCGCGTTCGCGATGTGCGCCGCGGTCACCACATAGCCGCGCGCGTCCGCGATGAAGCCGCTCGCGAAATTGAGCACGTTGGAGGGCTCGCTTGCCGCCTCGCTCCTCGCACCCGCCGCCTCCTCGGCGATGACGCGCACGCGCACGTAGATGCCGGCGTTCTGCTCGGCGACCGCGCGGTAATCGGGAAAATCGACGCCGGGTGCGGGGGCATAGGGAAAGCTGAGGGCCGCCGGCCGCTCGACGCGCGCGCCGTCCGGCGTCGCCTGAGGCGAGGCGCAGCCGCCGAGCAGGCCGAGCGCAAGCGCGAGCGCCGCGGCTCTCGCGCGCCTATACGAGCTGGTCATAGAGATCGTGCCAGTCCGGGTTTTGCGAGAGGATGAGGCGAACCTTCCAGGCACGCGGCCAGTGCTTCATGGTCTTTTCGCGTTGGATCGCGGCGCGGATGTCCTCATGACGCTCGGCAAAGACGAGACGCTTCAATCCATAGCGCTTTGTGAAACCATCCACCGCACCTTCGCGATGCTCCCATGCGCGTTTGAGAAGGTCGCTTGTAACACCGATGTACAGCGTGCCATTAGGCCGATTCGTCATGATGTAGACCCATCCGCCCCGCATGGGGCAAGTGTTGGCATGAAGCGTCGGCGCGGGCAACTGCCCTATGGTAAGCCGGGTCCCGTCGGTGTGGCCAATGCGCGCATGGGCGTCTTAACGAGCTGGAATCGTCATGGCCGGCGAAGGCCGGCCATCCACGCCTTACACCTGTCAGATTAGACGTGGATGGCCGCGACAAGCGCGGCCATGACGGTTTAGCGAAAACTGCCGGAGCTATGACTAGACCGCCCCATCGTCGTCCGCGGGCGTGCGGCCGAGGGCGGCGAAGAGCGGGCCCAGATGCTTGCGATAGTGCTTCCAGCGCCCGACCGAGCTCGCGTAGATCGGCTGGCGCACCTGCCAATAGCTCGCCGTGCGCACCGTGCGCTCGGTCGCGAAGAAGCGCAGCACGCGCTCGTCCCACGCGAGCCCGCAATAGTCGAGGAGGCGCCGGCTCCAGGGCTCGGGATCGCCGACGAGCGCCTCGTAGGGCACCTCGAGCATGGGCCGCGGCAGCACGCTCCGCCAGTGGGCCATCAGGCGCTCGTATTGGCGGTAGTATTTGCCGAGGCGGTCGAGCTCGTAGACGAAGGGCTGCGCATCCCGGAAATCCTGGAAGTAGCACGAGAGACAGGTGTCGAAGGGATCGCGCACCGCGTGGATGATGCGCGCGCGCGGCAAGAGGAGTGCCAGGAGGCCGATGCGCAGGAAATTGGACGGCAGCTTGTCGGTGACGCGCAACACCTCGCCCGCACCGTGGCCGGCGGCCTCGAGATAGCGCCCGGCGAGGAGCGCTGCCGAGCTGCGCTCGAGGAGGTGCACCGCCTCGGGATAGCCCTTGCCGGCCTGCCGTGCTGCGGGAAGCGAGGCTAGCCCGTCGACGAGGACGCGGCTCGCCGCGAGCTCGCCCGAGCCGTGCACCATGGCATGGCTCGCCAGTATCTGCTCGATGAGCGTGGTGCCCGAGCGCGGCATGCCGAGCACGAAGATGGGCCGCTCCGAGGGCGACCCGAAGGCCTCGTCGCGCGCGAAGAGATCGCGGTCGAAGACCCGCATGAGCGCCTCCACGTGGCGCACCATGGCCGCGTGGTCGTAGCCGTGCTCGGCCGCGCGCACGGCGTTCCCCTCGCGATAGTCGGCAAAGGCGGCGTCGTAGTCGCCGGCCTCGTCCGCGAGGCGGCCGAGCGCAAAGTGGAGACTGGCGCGCTCGTGCGGCGTGAGCCGGCGCGCGGCGAGCGCCTCGCTGAGGCGCGAGCGCTCCGCCTCGGTCGGCTCGACGCCGCGCAGGTTGGCGAGGTGGACGAGTGCCGAGGGGAACTGCGGATCGCGCTCGAGCGCGCGGCGGAAGGCGGCCGCCGCCTCCTCGAACCGCCCGAGCTCCTGCAGGCAGATGCCGAGCGCGCCGTAGCCGTCGGGCAGGCTCGCGTCGAGGGCGATCGCCCGCTCCGCCTCGGCCATCGCCTCCTCCCCCGCACCGCGCGCGCGCAGCACCAGGCTGAGGCCGCTATGGGCGAGCACGGCGCGCGGCTCGGCCGCGATCGCCGAGCGGTAGTGCGCCTCGGCCTCGCCGTAGCGCCCGAGGCTCTCGCACACGCTACCTGCGTTGATCATGGCCTGGATCAGGCCCGCGTCGGCGGCGAGCGCCTCGCGATAGGACATCAGCGCCGCCTCGAGGCGGGCGAGCTCGCGGAAGGCATTGCCGAGATTGTAATGGAGGAGTGCGGCCTTGGGGGCCACTTCCAGGCCCTTGCGGTAGGCGGCGATCGCCCGCTCGGCCTCGCCCAGCTTGACGAGCAGGTTGCCGAGCGCCGCATGCGCCTCGACGAGGCCCGGCTCGAGCGCCACGGCACGCTCGAGATGGGGCAGTGCTGCGGCGAAGTAGGCGCCGGCGGCAAGGCAGATGCCGAGATTGAGATGCGCCCCGGCGAAATTGGGGACCAGCGCCAGCGCCTCGCGATAGCGCGCGGCCGCGGCGTCGCGCTCGCCTTGCTCCTGGAGGATGGCCGCCAGATTGAACAAAGCCTGAACGAATCTTGGATCGAGGCGGATGGCCGCCTCGAAGGCGGCGCGCGCCTCGCCGGACCGGCCTAACGTGCGCAGGGCAAGCCCGGCGAGGAAATGGGCGGCCGGGAAATCCGGCTGGGCCGCGGCGGCGGCGCGGAAAGAGGCCAGCGCCGCCTCGGGCTGGCCGAGCTGGAGGCGGGCCTGGCCCAGGGTGGCGTGGAAGATGGCGTTCCTGCCGTCGAGCGCTATGGCGCGCTCGATGGCCGCTGCCGCCGCCTGCGGCCGCCCGAGCTGGAGAGCGACCCCGCCCAGCATGTGGAGTGCTGCCGCATGGTCGGGCTCGGCCGCGAGAATGGCACGGTAGAGGGACTCGGCCTCGGCGAGCCGTCCCGCCCGCTGGTGCTCGACGGCGGCCGCGAAGCCCGCAGGAATCTCGCTTGTCTCCATTCGTGCCCGCCGCCCGAGCGGCCTCCCGTGCGTCCGATCGCAATATTGCCCTATGTCCGAGGCCATGCCCTTGCCGGGCACGGCGCCCGGCCGCTCAGGTGCGGCCGGAGAGAGTGGCATATCACGCCTTCCCGTCCCGGGTTAAGGCCCTCGCGGCGGGCGCCGGGCCTCGACCTCGGCCGTTCGGCGGCACCTCGGGCCGCCCTCCGCGATGGCATTAACTGCCTGTGCTGGCCGCAAGATTGGCACCGTGGCAAAAAAGTCACGGGTGGGGGGTTTGTGGCCCGATTGCGGCTGAATTGCGTTGACTGGAAACGCCTGAGCCGTCAGAAACATCATGTCTCGGCTCGCCATGCGCCGAGCCATGCCTAGGCACCCGAGCCTAAAAAATCGAGAGGAGGTTCCATGTTCAATAAGTCTCTGCGAACGGCCCTGCTGGGTTCCGGCGCTGCCTTCGCGATGATGGCGGGTCCGGCGCTCGCGGGTCAGGCGGACGACTTGCAGGCGCAGATCGACTCGCTTCAGTCTCGGCTCGACCAGCTCGAGAAGCAGAAGGCGTCGGTCCCGACCACGCAGGCCGCCGCCCCCGCCGACGCGGTGATCGGCGGCGACTTCCCCGGCTCCTTCAAGCTGCCGGGCTCCGACACCTCGGTGGCGATCCACGGTTATGTGAAGGCCGACTTCATTTACGACTTCGACGAGAACCTGGGCGACACGTTCACGAATACCGGCATCACCGGGAGCCATACGCCGCAGCAGCACCAGGGCGGCAATTTCCACTTCGGCTCCCGCCAGTCGCGCTTCAACATCGAGACGCGCACGCCGACCGATTGGGGTCAGCTGAAGACCTTCATCGAGATGGACTTCTACGGCGGCACCGTGAACAACAACAACACGGTCGGCGGCGGCGGCAACACCTCGAACCCGCCCCGCATGCGTCACGCCTATGGCCAGTTGGGCCCGGTTCTCGCCGGCCAGACCTGGTCGAACTTCAATGACCTGGACGACACGCCCGAGACGCTCGACTTCAACGGCGGTCAGCAGCAGTCGGGCGGCACGCGCCAGACTCAGGTGCGCTACACCTTGCCGGTGGGCAACTGGACGCTGTCGTTCGCGGCGGAGAATCCCAACCCGCGCATCTCCAGCGGCAATACCATCTCGACGTTCGAGCGGGTTTGCCACGTTCGTCGCGAACCCGGTCACCGCCGGGACGTCGCCCACGTTGGGCAACAACGCCAACGACATGCCGGACCTCACGGGCCACATCGAATACAAGGACGTGTGGGGCGACGTGAACTTGGCCGGCGTGGTGCGCCACTTCAACCTCAATACCGGTGGCAATGCCGGCAACACGACGGGCGCTGGCGTCAACTGTCAGGGCTCTTCGGCCGCCGCCGGCGCAGCCGGGGTGGGTTGCTTGATCAACACGACGGCCAGCACCTTCGCCGGCGGCCTCATCTTGGGCGGCCAGTGGAAGATCGGACAAGTGCTGGGCGGTCCCTTCGCCATGGACACGCTCGCGGCGACGGGAAGCTGGGGCCCCGGCATCAACCGGTACTTCGACACCGGTGCTACGCCGGCCTTCGACGGCAAGGACGTCTATACGCTCAACGCTGCCGGCACGGCCATCAGCGCCTCGATCAAGACGATCACGCAGACGGGCGGCACCATCAACTTCCAGCACTGGTGGACGCCCAACGTCCGCACGAACTTGATGTACGGCATCAGCACCTGGGACTTCGGCGGCATCCCCTACGCCGCCTCGGAGATCAGGCACGTGCAGACGGCCTACATCAACTTGATCTGGAGCCCGGTCAAGGCGGTCAACATCGGCCTCGAGTTCATGTATGGCCAGCTCAACTTCCGTCATGAGGGCGGCACTCCGGCCCTCGCGGGCGGCAACTCGGGCGACGCCAAGCGTCTCATGGCCAGCATGCAATACGTGTTCTAAATCGGGACTCAACACCGATCCGAGTTCGCGACTGGGGCGGCGCTGCGCAAGCAGCGCCGCCTTTCTCATGTGCGGGCGGCGCGCTATGCTGCTAGTATCTCGATCCGAGAGGTGCCTAGGCATCATTGATGCGCAGTACACCCCCCTCCCTAACCCTCCCCCTCAAGGGGGGAGGGGAGATGCATGGCAAGACCACAAAATACCCCCTCCCCCTCGAGGGGGGAGGGTGGGGAGGGGGTGACACACGCTTCAACGATGATGAGCATTAGCGATCTTGTGCCGTGTCGGCGCGCACCGCCGGACGGCGGCCGAAAGGGAGACGTTCGCGATGGAGGTCATATTCCGCTGCCCGCCCGCGCTCGAGCCGGTGCTGCCGCGGCCCTATGCCGCCGTCGAGGCGCTGCCCGAGTGGTTCAAGAGCATGCCGCTCAAGGCCCACAGCGCGCTCCTCGGGACGGACGAGTGGACCGTCAAGCGCTGTCCGCCCTTCATCGACGCCATGACCTACGGCTTCATGATGCCGCTCGCCGCGGACATCTCCTATAAGGACGGCGCCTTCAGCTGGGACTGGGAGATCGCCGGCACGCCCTTGAGCGCGCACACGCGAAGCCCCATCGATTTCCACGACAGCGCCCAAGCGGTCGGCAGCCCGTTCTTCGAGGAGGATTCCTTCCTCGTCAAGTTCAACGGCTTCTGGACGATCGAGCTGCCGCCGGGCCACTCGCTGCTCGTGACCCATCCCATCAATCGCGCCGATCTGCCGTTCCTGACCCTGACCGGTCTCGTCGACGTCGACCGCTACAAGGACAACTTCGTCAACTTCCCGGCGGCCTGGATCAAGAAGGACTTCGAGGGCGTGGTGGCGAAGGGAACGCCGGTGGCGCAATGCATCCCGGTCCAGCGCGAGAACTGGAGCTTGCGCTGCGAGACGCTCTCCGAGGCGGCGCTGCAGCGCCAAGCCGAGCTCCATCTGTCCATCCTCGGCGAGCCCGGCGTCTATCGCAAGCACTTCCGCTCGGCAAAGCGTTAGCGCGGCGGAGGGAGCTTTTTGACGGCGGCGCTCGGCCGCAGCCAGAAGGTCCCCCGTGCGGCACCGATGAGGCTGTGGAGCGACTGCTTGTAGGCGCGGGGGTCGGCCGCCGCCGCGCGCCTGTAGGATTCAAGCGCCTCCTCGAGCCGCCCGGTCTCCTGCAGGCAGAAGGCGAGATCGAGGAGTGCCGCGGCATCCTCGGGCTCGCTCGCGATGAGGCGGCGGAGGATGCCGATCGGGGCCTCGTAGTTGCCCTCGTCCATCAAGGTGCGGACGATGCCCACGCGGGCCTGGCTCCACCCCGGCCGCAGGGCGAGCGCGCGCGTATAGGCGTCCCGCGCCGGGCGCGTCTCCCCCAAGTCGGTCAGCGTATCGGCGAGATTGAACCATGCCTCGCTGTCGTCCGGGGCGAGCTCGACAGCCCGTGCAAGTGCCGTCCTGGCCGCGACGATGCTGCCGCGGATGTGGAGCAGACGCCCGATTCGCGTGAAGGCGGGTGCGAAGGGCGGCTCGCGCGAGGTGGCGCGCTCGAGCCATTCGAGCGCCTCCTTCTCCTTGCCGGATTGCGCGAGCGCCGTCGCGAGGTTGGTCTCGACCGCGGGATCGGGGTTGCCCTCGGCGGCCCCTTGCAGCGGCTCGACCGCGTCGGCGGAGCGCCCGAGTGCCAAGAGAGCCAGGCCCAGAAGGTAGAGCGTGCCGCGGTCGTCCGCTGCCGCGCCGAGCGACTGGCGCGCCAGCGCCTCGGCGGCGGCCGCGTCGCCGGCCTTGAGCGCCCGCACGGCACGCCGCCGCAGCTCGGCGGCTTGCCCGGTGCCCACGCTCGGCCGCTCCGTCATCATGCCGGCTGTCGTCTCCCGTGCGCGCGCGCGAACCTAGTCGCCGCGCCGCGGCGCTGTCAACGGAAAGCGGCCATCGGGCAGGGGAATAGCCTATGGCCGCCTCGCCCTTCGAGACGCGCGCTTTGCGCGCTCCTCAGGGTGAGGCGGCCCCGACGTTTTGTGGATTTCCTCATCCTGAGGAGGGCGGCAGGCCCGTCTCGAAGGATGAGGAAATCCAAGCGCCGCCATATGCGACCGCCCTGGGCCGGCGGGCATGACGAAAGAGGGGGCAGGCGTTTTGGGGTATAATGCCTGGCGGAAAGACCCGTGGCCCGAACCTTCGAGCGAGCCAGATGGCCGAGCCCAAAGACAGCATGCTGCCCGTGAGCGCCGAGGAGGCGGAGCGCCCGCCGCAGGCGCGCCGGCTCACCTTGCAACAGGGCTTGGAGCTCGCCTTGCGGCACCATGGCTCCGGCGACCTGCCGCGCGCCGACCGCCTCTACCGCAAGATCCTCGAGGCCGATCCCGAGCATCCCACGGCCCTGCAGATGCTCGGCGTGATCGCGCACCAGACCGGCAAGCACGCGCTGGCGGCCGAGCTCATCGCGCACTCGCTCGTGCGCAAGCCCGACGACGCCGGCGCCCATTGCAACCTCGGGTTGGCGCTCCAGGCGCTCGGGCGGCACGAGGAGGCGGCGGCACACTACCGCGAGGCGGTCGAGCTCGAGCCTGCGCACGCGGACGCGCTCTTCAACCTGGGCAATGCGCTCGCGGAGCTCGCGCACTTCCACGAGGCCGCCGAGAGCTTTCGCCGCGTCGTCGCCCTGAGGCCGAATTCCGCCTCGGCGCACGGCAATCTCGCGACCATGCTCGCCGAGCTGGGACGGCTCGAGGATGCGGCGGCGAGCTACCGCAAGGCGTTGGCGCTGAGGCCCGATGACGCCGAGGCGCACAGCAATCTCGGCACCACGCTTGCGGGGCTGGGATCGCTCGAGGCTGCGGCGGCGAGCTACCGCAAGGCGCTCGCCCTCAAGCCGGGCTTCGCCGATGCCTGGTTCAACCTGCACACCACCCTCTATGCGGCGGGCGACGTGGAGCCCGCGGCACACTGCCTCGAGGAGGCGCTGAGAGCCGCACCCGGCCACCTGATGAGCCGCTTCTTTCTCGGCGTGCTGCGCGACCATCAGGGTCACGCCGAGCTCGCGGCCCGCCATTTCGCGGCACTCCCTGAGGATGGCGATCTCGTCGCCTACGCGCTCGATTCGTGGCGCTACGTCAAATCCGCGGCAGGACCGCAGCCGCGTCTTCACGGCGAGACCTCGGAGGGACTGGCCCTCGGCCTCGAGGCCGCCCGCCTCGACGGCTTAGTACTGGAATTCGGCGTCCGCTTCGGCACCACGCTCAGGCAGATCGCCGCCGGCGCCGGCCAGGAGGTGCACGGCTTCGACACCTTCCAAGGCCTGCCCGAGGCCTGGCATGACGTGCCCGCGGGCGCCTATTCCACGGAAGGGGAGCTGCCGGAAGTGCCGCCCAACGTCCGCCTTCACGTCGGCCCCTTCGCGGAGACGCTCCCCGGCTTTCTCGAGAGCCATCGCGGGGCCGTCCGCTTCATGCACGTGGACTGCCGTCTTTACAGCTCCGCGATGGCGGTCCTCGAGCTGCTCGCGCCGCGCATCGTCCCCGGCACCGTCATCGTCTTCGCCGAGTATCTCTTCAACCGGCGCTGGCGCGAGGACGAATTCAAGGCGCTCGAAGAGGCTGCCGGCAAGTTCGGCTGGCGCTACGACTACCTCGCCGTCAGCCTCGCCGCGAAGCAGGCGGTCGTCATCATGCGGTGAGCACGCGTGCCATGCAATCATTGATATGTAGATGACCTTCCATGCGGCATCCTTCTGCGTAGCGTCATGGCCGCGCTTGTCGCGGCCATCCACGTCTAATATTCGACGACCGGGAGGCGTGGATGGCCGGCCTTCGCCGGCCATGACGCTTTCGCGGCACCATGCCGCTTCTCACGCCGGCGGACGCTCCATCCCGAGCGCTTCCATGAGCGGCCCGAGGTGCTTGGCGTAGCTGCGCCAGCGTCCGACCGAGGAGGCGTAGATCGGCTGGCGCACCTGCCAGAGGCTCGCCGTGCGCACCAGTCGCTCGCTCTCGTAGAAGGCGAGGCAGCGCTCGTCCCAGGGGAGGCCTGCTGCGGCGACGAGCCTGCGGCTCCAGGCCTCCTGCTCGGCGACGAGGGCCTCGTAAGGCACCTCGAGCATGGCGGACGGCAGCACCGCATTCCAGTGCGCCATCAGCCGCTCGTAGTCGCGGTAATAGCGGCCGAGGTGCCCGAGGTCGGAGGTGAACGGCTGGCCGTGGGCGAACTCCTGGCAATAGCAGGAAAGACAAGTGTCGAGCGCATCGCGCACGCAATGGACGATGCGCGCTTGCGGAAAGAGGAGGGCGATCAGCCCGAGGCGCGCGAAATTGTTGGGCAGCTTGTCGGTGATGCGCGCCGCCTCGGGCGCACGCGAGGCGAGGCGGACTATCGCCTCCTCGGCGAGCGTGCGGATCGCCGCCGCATCGAGCCCGCGCACGCATTCCGGATAGACCGCCTTGCCGCCGAGCAGATTGGGCAGGCCGTGCACGATCTGGCGCATGTCGTCGAGCTCGCCCGCGCCGAAGACCTGCGGGTGGCTCGCCAGGATCTGCTCGACGAGCGTGGTGCCGGAGCGCGGCATGCCGACGATGAAGATCGGAAGCTCGGAGGCGCTGCCGAAGCCGGCCCTCTCCGCGAAGAATGCGGCGTCGAAGACCGCGATGAGGCGGTCGACGTAGGCAGTGAACTCCTCCGGCCGATAGGCCTGCTTCGACTTCTTGAGGTCGTTCGCGGTCTTGTAGGCGAGAAAGGCCGCGTCATAGTCGGCGAGGTTCTCGAGGACCTTGGCGCGCGCGAATTCGAGCGAGCTCCGCTGCTCTTGCGAGAGCGCCGGAAGCGCCAGCACGCGCTCGATCGCGCGCAAGCGCTCCACGCCGGATCCCGCCTTGCGGTCCGTCACCAGGTGATAATGCGCGCTCGCATGGCCGGGCTCGAGTGCTAACGCCTTCTCGTGCCAGCCGACGGCCTCCTCGAAGCGTCCTTGCAGCTGATAGGAGAGCCCCATGTTGAAGTGCGCATCGGCAGAGCCGGGTGCCAAAGCGAGTGCTGCCTCGAAGCGCTGCCGCGCCGCCGCGAAATCGCCCGCTTCGAGATGGGCCAATCCGACACCGATGAGCGCCTCGGGCCGCGCGGGCGCGAGCGTCAGCACCCGCTCGTAGGCCGCGATCGCCTCAGCTTTGCGGTGAAGCAGGCGCAGCGCCCGGCCGAGTTCGAGATGCGCGTTCGCCATCTCAGGTGCTAACCGCACCGCCTCGGCGAGCGCCAGTGCCGCGTCGTCGTAGCGCTCGAGCCCCGCCAGCACGCAGCCGATCTGGTAGTGCGCCTCGGCGATGCGGGGTGCGAGCGCTATGGCGCGGCCGAGCGCCCGATAGGCCTCGCGCAGCTCGCCCGCGAAGCGCAATGCAATGCCGAGGTTGAGATGGAGCTCGGCGCTATCGGGCTTGAGGCGGAGGGCGGCCTCGTAGTGCCCGATCGCCTCCTTGCCGCGGCCGAGCTCGAAGAGTGCGATGCCGAGATTGAGGCGCGCATCGGCATCGTTCGCGTCGAGCCGCACGGCGGTGCCGAGCTCCTCCGCCGCCTCGGCATAGCGTCTCATGTCGAGGAGTGCCGTGCCCAGGCCGAAGCGCGCGTTCGCCATGTCGGGACGCATGGCGAGCGCCTCCCGGTGGCAGCGCACGGCGTCCTCGAGCCGCCCGAGCGCGCGGTAGGCCTCGCCGAGATTGCTGCGGTAGCTCGCCGTCCCGCCGTCGAGCGCCACCGCCTTCTCGAGGAGCGGGATCGCCGCCTCGTTGTCGCCCATCTGGTGGGAGACGAGGCCGAGGAGATGGGTGGCGTCCGCATCGCCGGGCTCGAGGACGAGCGCCTGGCGGTAGAGCGCCGACGCCTCGGAAAGCCGCCCCATCCGATGAAGCCGCGTGGCCTGGGCGACGAGGGCGCGCGCATCGGGCGCAGCACCGCGCGCCGTCTCCCTCGCCGTGCGTCCACGCTCCTTGCGGCCCACGCTCCGCGCTCCCTTGGCAGCCACTGCCGTCGGCCGGGAGCATAGGGCCAAAGGCCGCGACTGCCAACACGAGCGCCGATTACCCCAGCGCAATCGCCTCTGGCCGCCTCGCCCTTCGAGACGCGCGCTTTGCGCGCTCCTCAGGGTGAGGCGGCCCCAGCCTTGGAGGATTTCCTCATCCTGAGGAGGGCCGAAGGCCCGTCTCGAAGGATGAGGAAATCTGCTCGGCGCCAAATGCGATCGCTTTATTATTTCCCCTCGCGGCGCCAGGCGAAGGCGAGGGTGCCGAGCGCTGCCAGCAGCACGAGGAGGGCGGGCAAGAGCGGCGCCTGGCGCACGCCGCTCACCACGTAATCGCCGTTCTCCTTGAAGGCGATCCAGGCTCCGGCGGCGCCGCCGCCGGCATATTCGCGGCTCGGCCGGAGCTGGCGCAGCTCGGGCACGCCGCCTTGCGAGAGCCAGCGGATGCTGCCGCCGGTCGCCTCTGCCGCGGGTTTGAGCTTCTCGTCCGTCGAGCGCACGTCCTGGAACTCGACGGGGTTGAGCGGCCCGACCGCGGCGAGTGCGGTATGGCTGCCGTCGCCGATGCGGTAGAGCCCGAGCTCGCTCGCCGCGAGCGTGCCTTCGGAGCGCCCGCCCTCGCCGGGTATCAGCGCCAGCTTGAGCGTCTTGCCCTCGGGCGTCGTTACCACGGCGGTGACGGGCTTGGGGTCGAGGCTCTGGCGCACGACCTTGATCTTGTTGCCCTCGACCTGCGCGCGCAGCGCCTCCTCCTCAAGCTCGGGCTCCTGCATGAGCCAGTGGGCGAGGCGGCGCAAGAGCTCGGATTCCGGCCCGCCGCCCTCGTAGCCGCGCGACCACAGCCACATCTGGTCGCTGGAGAGCAGCGCCACGCGGCCCTTGCCGACGCGCGAGAGCTCGAGGAGCGGGCGGCCGTCGACCCCGGTCATGAGCGTCATGCCCTCCTTGGCGCGCACGCCGATCTGGCGGAACCAGCGGCCCCAGGGATGCTTGGGATCGTCTTCGCCGGGGAGGTCGGCGGTGACCGGATGGCGCTTGCCGAGCTCGGTCACCTCGGGGCGGAAGCCGCGCTCGATGACCTGGCCCGTGGGCTCGGCCGGCATGATGGCGCCGAGCGGCGTATAGAAGATGCTGATCGGCGAGGCGAAGTCGGGACCGACGGCGGCGAGCAGCGCGCCGCCGCGGTTCACGAAATCGGCGATGTTCTGCAGGTAGTTGTTCGGCAGCTCGCCGCGCCGGCGATAGCGGTCGAAGATGATGAGGTCGAACTCGTTGAGCTTGACCTCGAAGAGCTCGTGCACCGGGAAGGTGATGAGCGAGAGCTCGCGCACCGGCGTGGCGTCGAGCTTCTCGGGCGGGCGCAGGATGGTGAAATGCACGAGGTCGACGGAGGGATCGGACTTGAGGAGATTGCGCCAGGCCCGCTCGCCGGGGTGCGGCTCGCCCGAGATGAGGAGGACGCGCAGGCGGTCGCGCACGCCGTTCATCACCACGACGGCGCGCTTGTTCTGCAAGGTGAGCGGATGCGGGCCGGGCTCGACCGAGAGCTCGAGGACGCTCTGGCCCGCGTGGTCGAGGGTGACCGGGATCTTGACGTCCTGGCCGAGCGGGATCGCGACCGTGGTCTCGTTGGCGCCGTCGCGCCGGAGCGTGAGCCGCGTCTCGCCGGCCGACGGTCCGGGCAGATCGTCGACCCGCACGGTCATGCTGAGCGGCTTGTTGACGAGGCCGTAGCTCGGCGCATCGACGACGGTCAAGCGGCGGTCCCGCTCGTTGGGCGCGCCGGTCAGCAGCACGTGGAGCGGGGCGCCGAGCCGCGCCGCCACTACGCCGCCCGGCGCGTCGTGCACCTCGCCGTCGGTGATCATGACGGCGCCCGCGAAGCGCTGGCGCGGGATCTCGCCGAGGGCGGTCTCGAGCGCCTTCCAGAGCTCGGTGCCGCTGTCGGAGAGCCCCGGGTCCTGGCCGGTCGAGCGCACCACGCGCAGCTCGAAGTGCTTGAGCGACTTGGCCGCCTCCTCGATGCGGGCGAGCGCTGCCGCGCTCTCGGCGCGCCGGTTGCCGATGCCCTGGCTCGGCGAATCGTCCACCACCACGAGGCCGATGTCGTTGAGCGGTGCGCGGTCCTCGAGCACGGCAGAGGGATTGGCGAGCGTCAGGATGAGCACGGCGAGCGCCAGGAGGCGCCAGGCGCGTCCGCGCGCGCGGCGAAAGTAAGCGAGCGCCAGCAGCACCGCCGCGGCGCCCGCGAGCGCTGCGATCGCCGGCCAGGGCAGGAGCGGCGCAAAGGCGATGGAGAGATTGCCGAGCATCGCCTTAGAGCCCCAGGCGCTCGAGGATCGCCGGCAGATGCACCTGGTCGCCCTTGTAGTTGCCGGTGAGCGAATACATCACGAGGTTGATGCCGAAGCGGATCGCCATTTCGCGCTGGTGCTCGCCGCCCGGCACCACGGGCATCAGCGGATGGCCGCCGTCGTCGACGGCCCAGGCGCCGATCCAGTCGTTGCCGCCGATGACCACCGCCGAGACGCCGTCGTTCACCTTCTCGTCGGAGCGCTCGACCCATACGGGCGAGCCGTCGAGCCGGCCGGGGAAATCGTGCAGCAGATAGAAGGAGCGCGTCAGCACATGGTCTTCCGGCGCCTCGATGAGCGCCGGCAGATCGAGATTGCCGAGCAGTCCCTGCAGCACCCGCCAGCTCGCTGCGGAGCGGTTCGGCTCGCGCGTGTCGAACAGTATCTGGCCGCCGTTGCGCAGGTATTCGACCACTTTCTCGAGCGCCTTGGCCGTGACGGGCTGCATGTGATCCGAGATCGGCCAATAGATGAGCGGGAAGAAGGCGAGCTCGTCCCGATTGGGATCGAGCGCCACCGGTGCCGCCGCCTCGACCGCCGTGCGCGCGTTGAGCGCCAGCGAGAGGCCGATGAGCCCGGCCTTGCTGAGATCGTCGAGCGACCGGTCGCCTGTCACCATGTAGGCGAGGCGCGTCGAGGTGGTGGCGGCGATCGCGAAGGAGTCGTCGTCGGCGGCAGCGGCCTCCGCGGCATGGGCGGCCGGCACCGCCGCCGCGAGGCAGGCTAAGAGGAGTGCTGCCGTGCCGCCCGCCATGCCGCGCGCGCGGCGGCCGAGCCAGCTGCCGCGCCCGCCGAAGAGGCCGCGCAAGGCCAGGCTGATGACGAGATCGGCGAGTGCGAGGATGGTGGCGGCGCCGATCAGCCAGGGCTTGAGGTCGCGCTCGTGCTGCGCGCTGTAGACGGCGCGCGCGACGCCGGAGGGCAGCTCCGGCAGCGGGGCGATGCTACTCACCTCGCTCGTCAGGTTGAGCGCGCGCCGGCTCGCCTCCGAGCCGTAATAGCCGGGCGGATGGCGCGGCCCGATCTGCGGATGCTCGAGATCCCCGGCGGCGATGGCGCTCGCCGCCGCCGGCGGCGTCGAGAGCTCGCCGAAGCCGTCGAGCGTCTTGAAGGGCGGCAGGCTCGCCTTCTCGCCGCCGGCCGCCACCCCGTGGCTCAGCGTCACGACGCGCTGGAGCATCTCGACGAAGAGGCCGGAGAAGGGCAGCGTCGACCAGTCCGGGTTGGCCGTGGTGTGCACGAGTGCCAGCCAGCCCTTGCCGCGCCGGTCCGCGGTGACGAGCGGCGTGCCGTCGGCGAGCCGCGCCCAGGTCTTCTCGTCGAGATCGAGCGACGGCTCGGCGAGCACCTGGCGCTTGATCGCGACGTTGGCGGGAACGGCAAGGCCGGCGAAGGGGCTGCGCGCATCGAAGGGGGCGAGGGGCTCCGGCTTCTCCCACGACATGGTGCCGCCGAGGTCGCGCTCGCCGCGGCGCAGCTTGACCGGCACGAGATCGTCGTTGCCTTGTGCCAAGCGCGGCCCGGCGAAGCGCAGGAGCGTGCCGCCGTCCCTGATCCAGCGCTCGAGGCGGGCGCGCAGCGGCGGCGGCAGGGGATCGCTGTCGGTGAGGACGAGCACGGCGAGCTGGCGCTGGAGGAGCTGCTCGAGGCTGCCCTCGACGACCTCGCTGTAGGGCTGCAGCGCCCGCTCGAGATAGTAATGGCCGCCGAGCAGCGGCTCGGCCTGCTCGTTGGGCGGCGCCACGATGACGCCCACCGGCCGGCGGCGCCAGCGGTCGTCGAGCAGCACCACGGCACCGGCACTATGCTCGCCCGCGATCTCGAGGCGCGTGATCTCGTTGCGCAGCTCGACGGGGAGCTGCAGCCTGCCCGTGGCCGTGCGCTTGCCCGGCTGGAAGGCGAGCCTCGCCTCGCCCGCCGGATGGCCGCCCTCGTCGAGCGCCTGCACGGTGAGCGCCCCCTCGCCCTCCGCCGCGGCGCGCACCGCCGTGAGGTCGAGCTCGGCGCCCATGGCGGAGGGCGGCAGCAGGAGGCGGGGCAGCGCCGCAAGCTGATCGCTCAGGACCTCGACGGGTCCGAGGCGCTGCAGGCGCTCCGCGAGCGCGCGCGCATCGCCGCCCGCGATGCCGTCCGAGAGCCACACGACATGCGCCCGGCCGGGGAGCTGCACGCCGTCGAGGAGCTTGAGCACCGCGGCACGGTCGCTCGGCCAGGGCTCGGGCGCCAGCGTCTGGGCGAGCCGCTTAGCCTCGCCCGCGGTCAAGAGGCCGCTCGACTGCAGGGCGTTGCCGGAGGCGGAGGGTGCCGTCGCCAGCAGCATCACCGGCCGCCGCTCGCGCTCGGCGCTGTCGAGCAGGCTGGCCAGCGCCTGCCCGCGCGCCGACCAGTTGCGCGCCGCCGCCCAGCCGTTGTCGACGACGAGCACGAGCGGCCCTTGGCCGCCGTGCGGACCGAGCGGATTGAGGAGCGGCTGGGCCAGCCCCAGGATGACGAGCGCCGCCAGGATGAGGCGCAGGATGACGAGCCAGAGCGGCGTGTGCGCCGGCGTCTCCTCGCTCTGCGCCAGCCCGAGGAGGAGGCGCACCGCGGGAAAGCGCACGAGGCGCGGGCTCGGCGGCGTGATGCGCAGCAGCCACCAGAGCGCCGGCAGGGCTGCCGCCGCCGCGAGCAGCCAGGGATGCACGAAGGCGACGGCTTCCAGCCCCAGCATCAGAAGTCGTCCCAGCTTGCCGAGAGACGTGCGTAAAGGCCGAGCAGCGCCCGCTCGGGCGGCTGATCGGTGCGGTGCGCCATGAAGTCCCAGCCGACCGCGCGGGCAATGTCCTCGAGCCCCTGCCGGTGCAGCGAGAGGCGGTCGACGTAGGCCTCGCGCACCGCCTCGACGCGGCGGACGAGGACCCGGCCCTCGCCCTCGAGCCCCTCGAAGCGGGTGCGGCCGACGAAGGGCAGCGTCTCCTCGGCGGGATCGACCACCTGCACGAGATGGCCCCGCAAGCCGCGCCCGGCGAAGCGGCGCACCAGCCCATGGCTCTCCTCGAGCGGCGCCAGGAGGTCGCCGATGAGGACGAGCTGGCCGTGGCGCGGCAAGAGCTCGTAAGCGGGCAGGCTGCCGTGCGCCCGCTCTTCGGGGCCGTTTTCCCTGCGCTCGAGCGCGAGCGCCATGCGGTTGAGTGCGGCACGCCCCGGGCGGGGGTGGAGACCGGAGCCGAGCAGCGCCACATGCTCGTCGCCGCGCACGAGGAGGGCGGCGAGCGCCAACGTCAAAAGCGCCGCGCGCTCGCCCTTGTCCGGCAGCGCCGCCGAGGAGCGGTAGCTCATGGAGGGCGAGCGGTCGCACCACAGCCAGACGCTGGCCGCCGCCTCCCACTCGGTCTCGCGCACGAAGAGCGCGTCGGACTTGGCCGAGCGCCGCCAGTCGATGCGCTGGGTCGGGTCGCCGAACTCATAGTGGCGGAACTGCCAGAAGGTGTCGCCGGTGCCGATGCGGCGGCGGCCGTGGACGCCCTGCGCCACGGTGGCGGCTACGCGCTCGGCGCGCACGAGGAGCGGCGGGAGGGCCGCGGCGAGGCGCTCGGCGCGCGGCTGAATGTCCGTTGCGGCTTGCGAGCGCGCGCGCTGTGCCATAAATCCTTTCCCAGCCTTCCCTGGCTCAGGCGAGCGGGGCGGCGAGCCGTGCCACGACCTGGTCGATGGTGACGCCGTCGGCCCGCGCCGTGAAATTGAGCGCCATGCGGTGCCTCAAGACCGCGCCCGCGAGCGACAGCACGTCGTCGACCGAGGGGGCGAGCCTGCCGTCGAGCACCGCGCGCGCCCGCGTCGCCAGCATGAGCGCCTGGCTGGCGCGCGGGCCCGGCCCCCAGGCGACCTGGCGGCGCACCTCCTCGAACTCGCTCGAACTCGGGCCGGCCCTGGCGCACCAGCTTGAGGATGGCATCGACCACCGATTGGCCGACGGGAATGCGGCGGATGAGGCGCTGGGCGGCGAGCAGGTCCTCGCCGCCCATCACCATGGCGGGTGCTGCCTCGGCGACGCCGGTGGTCGCCGCCAGCATGCGCCGCTCGGCCTCGATCTCCGGATAGCTCACGTCGACCTGCATGAGAAAGCGGTCGAGCTGCGCCTCGGGCAGCGGGTAGGTGCCCTCCTGCTCGAGCGGATTCTGGGTGGCGAGCACGTGGAAGGGCCGCGGCAGCGGGTGGTAGCGCCCGGCGACCGAGACGCGGCCCTCCTGCATCGCCTGCAAGAGGGCGGACTGGGTGCGCGGGCTCGCCCGGTTGACCTCGTCGGCCATGAGGAGCTGGCAGAACACCGGCCCCTCGATGAAGCGGAAGGCGCGCCGGCCGCTCTCGTTCTCCTCCAAAACTTCCGAGCCCAGGATGTCCGCGGGCATGAGGTCGGGCGTGCACTGGATGCGCTTCACGTCGAGGCCGAGCACGATGCCGAGCGTCTCGACGAGCCGCGTCTTGGCGAGGCCCGGCACGCCCACCAGCAAGGCATGCCCTCCGGCGAGGAGTGTGATAAGGGTTTGATCGATGACCGTCTGCTGGCCGAAGATGACTTGGCCCACGCGCTCGCGCACGAGCGCCATGCGCTCGCCCAGGCGCTCGACCTCGGCTATCAGTGCTGCGCTCGAGGGACCTTCGGAAGGCATCGTCTCTATGAGGCTCACCTCGGCTGCTCCTTGCTGTTCGACCAACGGGCTACCCCGCGATTAAGGCGGCAGGATGACCAAAGCATCAGATCTCCCCGCCGCGCTGGCAAATCAAATGAACGTGCCTTGCACGTCCCGTGCCGCCGCAGCCGCCCCGCCGCCTCGACTCCGGCGGTTCTGCGGCGACTTCGACATCCGCATCGCGCGCGACGGCAGCTGGCACTATCGCGACTCGCCGATCGGCCGGCGCGAGATCGTCAAGCTCTTCGCCTCCGTGCTCCGCCGCGACGAGGCCGGCGGCTATTGGCTGGAAACGCCGGCCGAGCGCGGCCGCATCCGCGTCGACGACGCGCCGTTCACCGCGGTCGAGCTCAGCGTCGAAGGAAACGGGCGTCGGCAGGCGCTGACCTTTCGCACCAATCTCGACGAGAGCGTTACCGCCAGTCGCGATCACCCGATCAGGCTCGAGCGCAATGGCCCGGGCGGCGGGCCGCGGCCCTATGTCCTCGTGCGCGAAGGGCTCGAGGCGCTCATCGTCCGTCCCGTCTATTATCAGCTTGTTGAGCTCGGAGTGGAAGGGCCATCGCGCGAGGCGGGGCTGTTCGGCGTCTGGAGCGAAGGCCAGTTCTTCGCGCTGGGCCCGCTCGAGGAGGCGACGTGACGCGGGATCTGGTGAAGGCGCTGCTCGAGGCCGGGGCTGCGGCGGAGCGGCGCGTGCGCAGCGGCACGGCGGTGCGGCGCCGCGGCGACCACGACATGAACAGCGACGACATGCGCCATCCCGGCCCCTTGACGCCGGCCGCGGTGCTGGTGCCCCTCGTCGACCGCAGCGAGGGCATGACGGTGCTGCTCACCCAGCGCACCGCCAATCTCAACGACCACGCCGGCCAGGTGAGCTTCCCCGGCGGGCGCATGGAGCCCGAGGACGCCTCCGCCGAGGCGGCGGCGCTGCGCGAGGCGTTCGAGGAGGTCGGCCTGCCGCCGGCGCTCGTCGAGCCGGTCGGCCGACTCGACGACTACGAGACGCGCACCGGCTTTCTCGTCTATCCCGTGGTCGGCATCGTGACGCCGCCCTTCGCGGTCAAGCCCGACCCGGCCGAGGTGGCCGACGTATTCGAGGTGCCGCTCGCCTTCATCCTCGACCGCGGCAACCACCGCCGGGAGAGCCGCCTCTTCAAGGGCCGCGAGCGCCAATTCTACGTGCTGCCCTACGACGACCATTACATCTGGGGCGCCACGGCGAGCATGCTCGTCAACTTGGCGGAGGTCCTCGGCGGCTGATGGTGCGCATCGTCATCGAGTACCTCCTGCCGCTCATTTTGCCCACGGCGCTCTATGCGCTGTGGATCGCCTGGCAGCGCAGGCGCGCGGCCGCCGCCGGTGCCGTCGAGGCGGAGCTGCAGGAGCTGCCGTGGTTCTGGCTCATCCTCGCCGGCCTTGCGCTGGCCATCGCCGCCATGATCGGGACGGCATTCCTCTCCGGCTACGCGCCGGGCGCGCACTACACCCCGCCCTCCGTCAAGGGCGGCGAGGTGGTGCCGGGCCAGTTCAAGAATTAGGCCAACGGGAAGGGCAGGGGGAAGGCCAAGGGAAATGCCAAGGGAAATGGACATGAGGCTGTGACGCCATGACGCGGCCGGGGAAGCTCGCGCCCCAGCCCTGGATGACGGCGCCTGCTGTGCGCCGCGTGCTCGCGGCGCTCGGGGCCGAGGGCGCAGAAGTGCGCTTCGTCGGCGGCTGCGTGCGCGATGCACTCCTCGGCCGCGCGGTCAAGGACATCGACATCGCCACCCACGATCCGCCGGAGAGCGTGATCGCGCTTCTCGAGGCGGCGGGCATCAAGGCCGTGCCGACGGGCCTCGAGCACGGCACCGTGACGGCGGTGATCGGCGGCGAGCATTTCGAGATCACCACGCTGCGTGCGGACGTGGAGTCCTACGGCCGCCGCGCCAAGGTCGCCTTCACCGACGACTGGCGGGTGGACGCGGCGCGGCGCGACCTCACGATCAACGCCATCTTCGCAAGCCCCGACGGCACGCTCTACGATCCGGCCGGCGGTCTCGCGGATCTGCGCGCGGGGCGCATCCGCTTCGTGGGAGAGGCGCGGACGCGCATCGAGGAGGACGTGCTGCGCCTCTTGCGCTTCTTCCGCTTCTACGCCCACTACGGCAAGCCGCCGCCCGACCCCGAGGCGCTCGCCGCCTGCCGCGAGCTTGCCCCGCTCTTGCCCAAGCTCTCGGGCGAGCGCATCGCGGCCGAGACGCTCAAGCTTCTCGACGCACCCGAGCCCGCCTCCGTCGTGGCGCTGATGAGCGCCGAGGACATCGTGCCGCATTTTCTTCCCGAGGCGGACGGGGTTGCGCTCCTCAAGGCGCTGGTGACGCTCGAGGGTTTAGGGCCCGGCAGCGATCCCTTGCGGCGCCTCGCCGCCCTTCTCGATCCCGCGGTCGGCGCGGCGGGCACGGAAGCCCTCGCGCGCCGGCTGCGCTTCTCCAACCGCGAGCGCGAGCGGCTGGTCGGACTCGCCGCCGCCGAGGAGAGGCCGCATCTCGAGATGACGGAGAAGGAACGGCGTCTCCTTCTCTATCGTCTCGGCGCCGAGCGCTTCCGCGATCTGGCACTTCTCGCCTGGGCGGAGGAGATGGCGGCCACGGGGCCGAGCGCGCGCCGCGCCGTCGAGGCCTGGCGCGAGCATCTCGCCGCGGCCGAGAGCTGGACGCCGATAGCGCTTCCCGTCAAGGGACGCGATGCGCTTCGCCTCGGCGTGCCCGCCGGGCCCGCGGTCGGCCGGCTGATCGAAGCACTCGAGGCCTGGTGGATCGCCGAGGACTTCCGCCCGGCGCGCGCCCAGTGCCTCGCCAAGCTCAAGGCGCTCGCGGAGGCCGAGCGCTGAGCGCAGCGCGCAGCGCTACTTGAGCGCGTTGTTGATGAGGAACTCGGCGAAGTCGGCGGGCTTGAGCTTCATCGGGTCGATCGACTGGTGGCCGGCCATGGCGCGGCTGACGACGATACGATCCTCGACCTGCGTCGGCAGCACCTTGAAGACGCCGCGCGCACCCTTGAGCTTGGGATAGAGATCGGCGTCGATCATCTTCGCCTTCTGGGCGAGCCGCGCCAGCATCTCGTCCTCGCCGAGGCCCCGCGCCTCCGCCTTCTTGACGAGCGCCCAGTCGCTCTCGCCCGCCCAGCCCACGGCAATGAGCGGCTTCAGCGGCTCGTCGCTCAAGCCCACCTTGTAGAGATGCTTGCTCAGGCCGACATCGGAGCCCCATTTGCCGAGCTTGATGCTCCGTGCCACGTAGATCGTGCCCATGACCGCTCCTCCCCGCCCGCCTGCGGGCCCGATCGAGGGGCCGCTCAGTTGCCGGTGCGGATCAGCTTGCCCTTGACGGTGCGCGTGCGCTCGCCCTCGTGGATGGAGACGAAGGTGAGGTCCATGGCGCCGCCCGTGAGGGTGCGCACGTAGCGCTGCATCTCGTAGCGGCCCCGGCTGTCGATGGTGAGCACATAGACGATGAGGCTGCTGCCCTCGTTGCGCGCCCAGACGTAAGGATTGCCGCTCAAGGGATCGGGCTCGTCGGCGGTGCGCCAGATGCCCTCGGCGGCACCGGGCACGAAGACGACGCGGTCCTCCTTGCGCTTGACCTTGGGCTTCGCGGGGTCGCCGCCCTCGTGGGCGACGGTCGTCCAGCTGATGGAGAAGCCGGTGCCCTCCGGATGGATCACCATGTCGAGATCGCGCGCCGTCACGGCGAAATAGGCGCTGTCCTTGTTCTCGGCGACGGCGCTTCCCGTATAGGTGCCGAAGAAGGCCTTGATCGGCAGTCCGCTTTGGGCCGCTGCCGGATGCGCGAACGCGATGAGAGCTGCGCCTAGAAGCCAAAGACAGGTCCGCCGGAAATGCATCTGCCACCCCCCACCGTTGCGCGGCCGAGCGCAACTGATCTGTAGAGCCCGCCCTCGCGAATTTAAGCGTCACCCCCACCCCACCCTCCCCCTTCAAGGGGGAGGGGGAAGTTCGTGAAGTCGCTCGCAATTCCCCTCCCCCCTTGAGGGGGAGGGTAGGGAGGGGGGTGCATCGTGCGCCCAACACGCCAGATACTAGCCCATCCTTCCGGCCTTCGTCAGCCGCCCCGGCAGCCCGCTTACGGCCACGCCGCAAGCGGGGGGAGCGACATGAGGATGGCTTCGGGGTTGCCGCCGGTCATGAGGCCGAAGCGCGTGCCGCGGTCGTAGATGAGGTTGAACTCGGCGTAGCGGCCGCGGCGCACGAGCTGGTGCGCGCGCTCGGCGGCACTCCAGGGCTCGTTCATATGGCGCCGCACGATGGCGGGATAGGCTCCGAGAAAGGCGAGGCCCACTTCCCGTGTGAAGGCGAAGCGCGCCCCCCACGGACCATCCTCGAGGTAATCGAAGAAGATGCCGCCGATGCCGCGCGGCTCGTCGCGATGCTTGAGGAAGAAATACTCGTCGCACCACGCCTTGAACCGCGCGTGGTAGCCCGCGTCGTGGGCGTCGCAGGCAGCCTTGAGGGCGGCGTGGAAGGCGGCCGTGTCTGCCGCGTCGGGCACCATCGGCGTCAGGTCGGCGCCGCCGCCGAACCATTCCTTCGCCGTCACGATGTGCCGCGTGTTCATGTGCACGGCGGGCACGCGCGGCGAGTGCATGTGGGCAACGAGCGAGATGCCGCTCGCCCAGAAGCTCCCGTCGCCGGCGGCGCCGGGAATCTCCTTGCGGAACTCGGGCGCCAAGGTGCCGAACACGGTCGAGACGTTGACGCCGACCTTCTCGAAGACGCGGCCGTGCATGAGGGCGATCTCGCCGCCGCCGCCCTCCGCGCGCTGCCAGCGCTTACGCTCGAAGCGGCCGGGCGCCAGCTCGGCAAAGGTGCCTTGAAGCGCATCCTCGAGCGCCTCGAAGGCGGCGCAGATGTCGTCGCGCAGGCGCTCGAACCAGGTCCGCGCCTCGGCCTTCCGCGCCTCGTCCGTGCTCCCGCGTCCGCCGGCGCTCACCCGCCTCTCCCCGGAAAGAGGCCCGTCTGCCGCAGGGCCTCGCCCAGCACCATGGCAGCGGCGAGCGCTACGTTCAAGGAGCGCCGCCCGGGGACAAGCGGGATCCTGAGGCGCGCCGAGGCACTCGCGTGCACGGCCGCCGGGACGCCCGCCGACTCGCGCCCGACCATGAGGAGGTCGTCCGGCCGGAACGCGAAATCGACATAGGAGGTCTCGCCGCCGGTGGTGAGAAGGACGAGGCGTGCGGCGGGCAGCGCCGCGCGCCGCCAGCTCTCGAAGGCCGCATGGGAGCCGTGGCGAAAGAGGCTCACATGGGCGAGGTAATCCATGCCGGCGCGCCGCAGGTGGCGGTCGGAGAAGAGGAAGCCGCAGGGCTCGATCACGTCGACCGGCACCTCGAGGCAGGCGGCGAGGCGCATCATGGCGCCCGCGTTTTGCGGAATGTCGGGCTCGTAGAGGACAAGGCGCAAAGGACCGCTCGCGTAACCCTCGACCATGCGACGTTATCCGCCTTTCGGCGCTTTGCAAGGGCGCGGAATTGCACTATACCCGAGCGCGCAAATCTGGGGCGTCGGGGGGCCTCGCGGCGCGCAAGTCGCGGCAGGTGCGGCAGGTGCGGCAGGTTGTCGCATTGTGTCGCCGCGGTCTCCCTTTAGAACCATTCGCGCTGAACGGGGCGGGTTCCCGGCTCCGCCATCGGAGAAGGGGTGGGCATGGCGACAAGCGCTGAGGCGAGCGCGCACGGCGGTGCGGGCGGTGCGGTGGCGCGCCGCGATTTCCTCTATCTCGCGGCCGGTGCGATGGGCGCCGCCGGTGCAGCACTCGCCGCCTGGCCCTTCATCCAGAGCATGAACCCCGCGGCCGACGTGCTGGCGCTCTCCTCGATCGAGGTCGACCTGGCGCCCGTCAAGGTGGGACAGCGCATCACCGTCAAGTGGCGCAGCCAGCCGGTCTTCGTGGCGCACCGCACCGCGGAGGAGATCGCCGACGCGGCCAAGGTCGATCTCGGCGAACTGCGCGATCCCCAGGCGGACCAGGCGCGCGTCAAGAAGAGCGAGTGGCTCATCATGGTCGGCATCTGCACGCACCTCGGCTGCGTGCCCCTCGGCCAGAAGCCCGGCGATCCGCGCGGCGACTGGCACGGCTGGTTCTGTCCCTGCCACGGCTCGCAATACGACACCTCGGGCCGCATCAGGAAGGGTCCGGCGCCGGCCAACCTCGCGATCCCCGAATACGCATTTCTCAGCGATACGAACATCCGGATCGGCTAGGGGAGCTGAAGCATGAGCGCGCCCGCCTCGAACAGCCCGGTCGTCAAGTGGATCGACGACCGCCTGCCGATCTTCTCGCTGATGGAGCACGCGACGACCGGCTACCCCACGCCGAAGAACCTGAACTACTGGTGGAACTTCGGCGCGCTCGCCGGCTTCGTGCTCATCGTCATGATCGCGACGGGGGTGCTGCTGGCGATGCAGTACCAGCCCAACGCCGCCCTCGCCTTCGACAGCGTCGAGCGCATCATGCGCGACGTGAACTACGGCTGGCTGTTGCGCTACCTTCATATGAACGGCGGCTCGATGTTCTTCATCGTGGTCTATATCCACATCTTCCGCGGCCTCTACTACGGCTCCTACAAGCGGCCGCGCGAGCTCCTGTGGTGGCTCGGCATCGTCATCCTCCTCCTCATGATGGCGACCGCCTTCATGGGCTACGTGCTGCCGTGGGGCCAGATGAGCTTCTGGGGTGCTACGGTGATCACCAATCTCTTCTCGGCGGTGCCCTGGGCCGGCAAATTCATCGTGCACTGGCTATGGGGAGGCTTCGCGGTCGACAACGCCACGCTCAACCGCTTCTTCTCGCTGCACTACCTCTTGCCTTTCGCGATCCTCGGCGTGGTGGTGCTCCACCTCTGGGCGCTGCACACCACGAAGTCGAGCAATCCGCTCGGCATCGACGTGAAGGGGCCGCAGGACACCATCCCCTTCCATCCCTACTACACGGTGAAGGACAACTTCGGCATCGGCGTCTTCCTCATCGTCTATCTCGGCTTCGTCTTCTTCGCGCCGAACTTCTTCGGCGAGCCGGACAACTACATCCCGGCCAACCCGCTGCAGACGCCGCTGCACATCGTGCCCGAATGGTACTTCCTGCCCTATTACGCGATCCTGCGCTCGATCCCCGACAAGCTCACCGGCGTGGTCGCGATGTTCTCGTCGATCTTCCTCCTCTTCGCGCTACCCTGGCTCGACTTCTCGCGCGTGCGCAGCGCCCGCTTCCGGCCGCTCTACAAGAAGGTCTTCTGGCTTCTCGTTCTCGACGTCCTCATGCTCGGCTGGGTCGGCGCCAATCCGCCCGAGGGCTTCTTCCTGGTGATCGGCCGCATCGGCACCGCCTACTATTTCCTGCACTGGCTGGTGATCGTGCCGCTGATCTCGCTCTTCGAGCGGCCGAGGCCGCTCCCGGTCAGCATCAGCCAGCCGGTGCTCGGCGGCGGGATGGCGGCTGCCTTGGCCAAGCCGATGGAGAAGGCGTGATGGGCAAGCCTCTTCTGGCCGCGGCGGCGGCTTTCGCGGTTTCGCTCAGCCTCGCCGCCGAGGCGGCCGACGAGGACATCAAGATCCGCGCCAGGACTGGTCGTTCTACGGCATCTTCGGCACCTTCGACCGGGCGGCCGAGCAGCGCGGCTTCCAGGTCTACAAGGACGTCTGCTCCAACTGCCACTCGCTCAACCTCCTCGCCTACCGCGATCTCGAGGAGATCGGCCTCACCCCCGACCAGGTGACGGCCGTGGCGGCGAGCGTGCAGGTGGAGGACGGTCCCAACGACCAGGGCCAGATGTTCCAGCGCCCCGGCAAGCCGTCGGACCGCTTCAAGGCGCCCTTCGCCAACGAGCAGGCCGCGCGCTTCGCCAACAACGGGGCGCTGCCGCCCGATCTCTCCCTCATCGTGAAAGCGCGCGAGGGCGGACCGGACTACGTCTATGCCATCCTGACCGGCTTCACGGCACCTCCCGCGGGCTTCACGATGAACCAGGGCATGAACTACGACCTGGCCTTCGCCGGGCATCAGATCGCCATGCCGCCGCCCCTGAGCGAGGGCGTCGTGACCTACACGGACGGCACCAAGGCGACGGTGCCGCAGATGGCGCACGACGTGGTCACCTTCCTCTCCTGGGCCGCCAACCCCGAGCTCGAGGCGCGCCACCGGATCGGCGTCAAGACCATGATCTTCCTCGTCGTGCTGACCGGTCTCCTCTACGCGGTCAAGCGCAAGGTGTGGGCCGACGTGCACTGAGGCCGCGGGCTCTTCCGCGGGAGCTCTTGGTTGCCTGACCGGACCGATGAGCTCGTGCTAGAGTATCTCGATTTGTGGGCGCGCGATGCACCCCCCACCCTACCCTCCCCCTCAAGGGGGGAGGGGAGCTGTGCGAGGATCCGATTAATCACTTCCCCCTCCCCCTTCAAGGGGGAGGGTGGGGTGGGGGTGACGCTCGCTGCAAGGATCTTGAGTGCCAAGGAGGCTTCATGACGGCGCCAGGCACGCCCCCGGTCATCGGCATCATCGGCGGCAGCGGGCTCTATGACGTGGACGGGCTCGAGGGGCGGCGCTGGGTCGAGATGAACTCGCCCTTCGGCGAGCCGTCGGACGCGCTCCTCCTGGGCGAGCTCGCGGGCGCCAGCCTCGTCTTCCTGCCGCGCCACGGCCGCGGCCACCGCGTGCCGCCCTCCGAGCTCAACTTCCGCGCCAACATCGACGTGCTCAAGCGCGCGGGCTGCACCGAGATCATCTCGGTGAGCGCCGTGGGCTCGCTCAGGGAGGAGCTGGCGCCGGGCACCTTCGTGATCGTCGACCAGTTCATCGACCGCACCTTCGCGCGCATCAAGAGCTTCTTCTCGACGGGACTCGTCGCCCACGTCTCCATGGCGGACCCGGTATGCCGGCGCCTCGGCGACTGCCTCGCCGAGGCCGCGGCCGAGCTCGCCATCCCCGTCGCGCGCGGCGGCACCTATGTCGTGATGGAGGGGCCGCAATTCTCCTCCCGTGCTGAGTCCGAGCTCTACCGCAGCTGGGGCTGCCACGTCATCGGCATGACCAACATGCCCGAGGCCAAGCTCGCCCGCGAGGCCGAGATGTGCTACGCGACGGTCGCCATGGTGACCGACTACGACTGCTGGCATCCCCATGAGGAGGACGCCTCGGTCGGGGCCATCTTGAGGGTGCTGCTCGCCAACGCCGACAAGGCGCGGGCGCTGGTGCGTAGCGCGGCACCCCGCTTGGCATTGCGGCGGGAGAGCTGTCCCTGCGGCTGCCATAGGGCGCTCGAGAACGCCATCATCACCGCGCCCGAGGCGCGCGATCCGGGCCTGGTGCACAAGCTCTCGGCGGTGGCGGGCCGCGTCCTCGGCACAGCAGGAGGGGAGTAGCGCAGGCGATGATCCCGGGGATCGACGGCATCGATCATGTCATCGTCGGCGTGCGCGCGCTCGAGGAGGCGCGCGAGCGCTACGCGCGGCTCGGCTTCGCCTTGACCCCGCGCGGCAGCCACATCGGCTGGGGCACCGCCAACTACTGCATCATGTTCCGCGACGACTACATCGAGCTCCTCGGCATCGCCGACGCGAGCCAGTTCACCAACAACCTCGACAAGTTCCTCGCCAAGCGCGAGGGCCTGATGGCGCTTGCCTTCGCCTCCCGCGACGCCGCACTCGCCGCCGAGCACTTACGCGCGCGCGGCGTAGCGGCCGAGGGCCCGTCGGCGCTCGAGCGCCGCCTCGAGCTGCCCGAGGGCACGGTGCTGCCGCGCTTTCGGCTCGTGCGCTTTCCCGAGGCGGCCGCACCCGGGCTCGCCGCCTTCGTCTGCCAGCATTTGACGCCGGAGCTGGTGCGCCGGCCCGCCTGGCTGGCGCACCCCAACGGCGCCTCCCGCATCATCTCGCTCACCGTGGTGGTCGAGCATCCGGCGGCCCTTGCCGAGGCCTACGAGAAGCTGCTCGGCCATGGCGCCGTGACGCCGACCGACCGGCTCATCACCGTGCGCGTCGGCCGCCACGCCATCCTCTTCGTCGATCCCGACGAGCTCACCGTACTGCATCCCAAGGCCGAGGCGCTCGCCGGCACAGAAGCGCCCTATCTCGCAGCCATGACCGTGGGCGTGGCCTCGCCCGAGGCGACGGCCGGGCTCCTCGCCGCGCATGCCGTCCCCCACGAGCGCGAGGCGGACGGCGCCCTCGTGGTGCCCCCCTCGGCCGCCGCGGGGCTGTGGCTCATCTTCGAGAAGGGATGAACGGCCGCCCGCTGCAGAGGGTGGAGGGGAGAAACGCCATGCCTATCCGGCAGCTCGAGCACGCGAGCATGCTTAAGGCGCTGATATTCGTCGTCGCGGCGACAGCTTGCGTCGCGCCGCGGCTTGCGCTGGCCGCGGACGTGGCGATTTTCACGACGGGTGCGCCAAGCCCGGCAACGGTGAGGATCGCCGTCACCCAACGGGTGACGTGGCGGAACTTGGGCTCGTCGCCGCGCGCCGTCACGGCCGAGAAAGAAGGCTTCCCCGGCTTCGCGCTCGAGCCCGAGGCGAGCCACAGCCAGCAGTTCCTCAAAGTGGGCCGCTACCCCTACCAGGTCGACGGCAAGTTCGACGGCGTGGTCGAGGTGACGGCGGCCGGGCCTCCGTCGGGAGCGGGCGTTTCGCCCAAGGCGGAAAGGGATTGCAGCTTCGCCGTCCTGCACTACGACGTTCCTGGTTTACGGCTATCGCCGCTACCAGATCACCTTCAGCGCCGGGTTCGTTCCCGGCCCCGGCGTGGTGACGAGAACCGCCGAATGGACGGCGGGCTGGCCGGAACGTCATGCTCGGCGTGGAGCTCTGCCACGCGAAAGGGCTCCCGAGCCTCACGATCGCTCTGGTGACGCCGGGGTCCTTGAATGTCCACCACCCCGTCAGGGTGCCCGGCGAGCTTCAGGGCACCTGGGACTATTCCGATACGCAGCCCATCAACGAGCATGAGAACCCGCCATGCCAGTTCCAGATGGGCCTGACGCTGCGGGTTTCGGCGAGCTTGTACGGTTTTAGCTATCCGCAGCCCGGCGGGGCAAGCCTCGGCTTCGACGGCCGCGGGTGGGGCGGAGAGGATCCGTCGGGAAAACACATCGCACCGGTTTTCGCGGAAGAGTGCAAGAAGCGAAACATGCGGGGCGGGGGCATCGGCGAGTCACGCGGCAACGGCACGCCGCTCGCGCAGGTCAACGGCATCGATTTCACTATCCACGATTACATGCTGGGCCTCTCCCTCGTGAAGGGTGCGCCTATGGCGTTCCCGCTCGAGGCGCTGGCGGCAGGGAGCGGGTTCAATGTGGACAGCGGCATCCAGGCGATCCATCTCTCCTCATCGCACGCCAGAGACGGCCGGGTGATCGAAGAGGATGATGTGAGGGACCGCGTCGTCGTGAGTTTTTCGCCGCGGCAATAGCGCGCCTCGCCTGCTACGCGAGCTCGATGACGCCGTCTTCGCCGATGCGCACGAGCGCATCCTGCGGCAGCATGGCCTGCTCGGACGCCGCGAGCTCGAGCACCGGGATCGTCGGATAGCCCATCTCGCGCCCGACCACGACGCCAAGTGCCAAGATCGCATCGCTCTCACCGAGGATGAGGGCGGCGGGTGCCAGGCCCGCGCGCAGGAGCTCGAGCATCACGGCACTCGCCGAGCTCGAGCCGATCATGCCGGGAAGGCAGAGCACGCGACCGCCGATGGAGGCGCCGCGATCCGGATGGCGCACGTCGATGACAAGGCCGCTTTGCGGATCGATGCCGCCCCAGAAGCTGATCGGCGCGGCCAGGCGCAGGATGCGCCCCTCGGCCGTCCCGGCGAGCGCCACCTTGGCCTGGAGCCTGCGCGCAGCTATTGCCACAGCCGCTCGTCGCGCTCGAGCCGGCCGCTCGCCGCCGTGGCGACGCAGTCGGCGAGGCTGCCGTAGACCACCTGCCAGCCCGTGTTGCCCGGCGCGTAATGGGCGAACTTGCCGGAGTTGGTCATCAGCACGCCGCCGCCCTCAGGCAGGATCGGCGTGACGACGACGCAGGTGTCGGCGACGGCGATGACGCCGGCGTCCTCGAGCGCCTTGAGCCGGCCGTGTGCCGCGAGTTCCGCCAAGACCCCGCGTCCGGCGCAGACATAGACGGGGATGGCGAAGCGCCGTCCCTTGGCGAGCCGCTCGAGCTCGGCGAACTCATGGTGCGAGAAATGCGGGCTGCCGAGCGCCACCGCATCGATGCGCTCGGCCGCCGTGGTCGAGAGGCCGTCGCGCGCGCGCCGCACCATCTCGGGTGTCACGCGTATCGTGCGCTCGGGGGCCTGGCCGCCCAAGGCCGCGGCGAGGGTCGGCGCCTCGGGCGTGGTGCCGGCCACGTGGAAGAGGCCGACGGCACCTGTCGAGGCCGCGGCGGCACCGAGCGCCTTGAGCCGGTCCTCCGAGACGCCCGCGGGCAGGCCCTCGATCACGGCGACGGCGCTCCCCACCTCGCGGCCGAGGAGCGAGCCGAGCACGGGATAGAAGGCATCGGTCGCCTTGAGCTCGGGGGAAAGCGCCGCTGTATCGAGCACCACGCGGGCGCGGCGGTTCTCCGTTAGGTGCAGCCCGGCATAGGGCACGCGGCCTGAGATCGCCGCGGCGATGTCGAGGAAATCGCCGTAGCGGTTGGTGCGCGCGCCGAGCACCGAGTTGGCGAAGGCGACGGCGTTGCTCTCGCCCCAGGCCACCTGCTCGCCGAGGCCTGGGCGGTGGCCGGCCTGGTAGGGCGCACAGGTCCAGCTGGGGCGGCAGCCGAGTGATTCGTAGGCGCGCATCATGCGGAGCGCCATCTCGTAGCGGTGCTGGCCGGCGCGCACGCGCTTGGGGTGGATGAGGTCGAGGGCGCCCACGTTGAGCGTGGCAGGCACGCGCACGCGGCCGCCGCCGGCCACCAGCCTCTCGGCGAACTCGGTGCCGCTGTCGCCGTGATAAAGGCAGCCGTCGATGTGGGCCGAGGTGACCGGGATGAGGTGCGGTGCGCCTAAGATGCGCGCGGTCTCGGCTAAGATGCGCGTCGCCATGGCAAGCGCCGGAGGCACGCCCTCGCCCGCGGCGCAGCGCCGCTCCTCCTCGCTGAGGGCGAGCGTCAGTAGAGGTTCTCCCGGTAGCGCGCGACCATCTGGACTTGCGATTCCGCGGGCTCGGCGAGGCCGATCTGCTCCTTGAGCATCTCGCCCATGCTGGGCAGGCTGGCGCGCTGAACTTGCGCCTCCACGTCCCACAGGCGCGCCCGCATGAGCGCCTTGCCGCAATGGAGGAAGGCCTCGCGCACATGGACGAGGACGACCACGGCCGGGCGCCGCTCGCCGATCGCGAAGCTGTCGCAGAGCGCCTCGTCGTCGCGGATCTCGGCGCTGCCGTTCACGCGCAGCATCTCGTCCACGCCGGGGACGAGGAAGAGGAGGCCGACCTCGGGGCTCGCCAGGATGTTGGCGAGGGAATCGATGCGGTTGTTGCCGGGCCGGTCGGGGATGGCGAGCGTGCGCTCGTCGAGCACGCGCACGAAGCCGGCAGCACCGCCGCGCGGCGAGACGTTGCCGCCGTGCTCGGGGCTCTGGGAGGAGAGCACGAGGAAGGGCGAGAGCTCGACGAAGCGGCGGCAGTGGCGGTCGAGGCGGTCCAGTTGCTTGAGCCGCGCGCGCTCCGAGGGCGCCTTGTAAAGCTTGCGCAGCGCCGCGAGGGAAGCGATGCGGGCCATGGCGTCCGCCGCCTCAGCCGAGGTGCTTGGCGAAGAACTCGAGCGTGCGCTCGAGCGCCAGCTCGTGGCTCGCCTTGTTGAAGCTGCCGCGGTGGTCGCAGCTGAAGCCGTGGCCGGCGCCGGGATAGACGTAGACGGGCACGCCCGGCTGGGCTGCCTTGATCTTCTCCACGTCGGCGAGCGGGATCGAGGCGTCGGTCTCGCCGAAATGCAGCAGCACCGGGACCTTGGGCTTCTCGTCCTTGAACTCGGCGATCTGGCCGCCGTAATAGCCGACCGCGGCGGAAAGCCCGGAGAGCTGGGTTGCCGCGCGCCAGGCGACCGAGCCGCCCCAGCAATAGCCGACGATGCCGACCTTGCCGGCATCCGATATAGCCGGAATGGCCGCGGCCACGTCCTTGAGCGCCTCGGGCCAGGCGATCTTGCCGCGGAGCGCTCTGCCCGCCTCGATGTCGGCTGGCTGGTAGCCGAGCTCGACGCCGCGCTCGGTACGGTCGAAGAGCGCCGGCGCCAGCGCCGCATAGCCCGCCTTGGCGAAGCCGTCGCACACCTCGCGGATGTGGCTGTTCACGCCGAAGATCTCCTGGATGACGACGATGCCGCCCTTGGGCTTGCTGCCTGGGTCGGCGCGGTAGGCGGACAATTTGTGGCCGTCGCTTGCGCTGAGCGTCAACGTCTTGCCCATGGCGTTCCTCTCTCTCTGGCGATTCCTCGCCCCGTGACCGGGCGCATCTTAACGCCTTCGGCAGCGGGGGGAAGGGCGCAAAATCGGGGCGCTATTCTCGGGCGGGCGGATGTTGACCCCCCACCCCAACCCTCCCCCTCAAGGGGGAAGGGGGCTTTATGCGCTCGTGCCGAAATCTCCCCTCCCCCGTTGAGGGGGAGGGCAGGGAGGGGGGTTGAGCGGGTGGCCCTCACACGTTGAAGCGGAAGAGCATGACGTCCCCGTCCTCGACCACGTAGTCCTTGCCTTCCTGGCGCATCCGGCCGGCGTCTTTGGCGCCCTGCTCGCCGCCGCATTTGACGTAGTCCTCGTAGGCGATGGTCTCGGCGCGGATGAAGCCGCGGGCGAAGTCCGTATGAATGGCGCCGGCGGCGTCGACGGCGGTGGCACCCGCCGGCACGGTCCAGGCGCGCGCCTCCTTGGGCCCGGCGGTGAAGAAGGTGATGAGGCCGAGGAGATGGTAGCCGGCGCGGATGAAGCGCGCGAGGCCGGGCTCGCCTAAGCCGAGCGAGGCGAGGAACTCCTTCTGCTCGCTCAAGTCCTTGAGCTGGGCGATCTCGGCCTCGATCGCCGCGGAGATGACGATGCTCTCGCAGCCGAGCTTGGCCGCGCGCTCCGCCGCCGCGCGCGCGTAGGCGTTGCCGGTTGCGGCCGAAGCCTCGTCCACGTTGAGCACGTAGAGCATGGGCTTGGCGGTAATCAGGCCGAGCCTGGCGAAGGCCTGGCGCCTCTCGGCATCGGCGGGTACGGCGAGGCGCGCGGGGCGGCCGGCCTCGAGATGGGCGAGTGCCGGCGCCATGAGCTCGACGAGGGCGCGGGCGTCCTTGTCGCCGCCCTTGGCCTTCTTCTGGGCGGCGTCCAGGCGGCGCTCGAGGGACTCGAGGTCGGCGAGCATGAGCTCGGTCTCGACCGTCTCGGCGTCGCGCACGGGATCGACGCTGCCCTCGACGTGGTGCACCTCGTCGCCGCCGAAGCAGCGCAGCACATGCGCGATGGCGTCGACCTCGCGGATATGGGCGAGGAACTGGTTGCCCAGCCCCTCGCCCTTGGAGGCGCCGCGCACCAGGCCTGCGATGTCGACGAACTCGAGCTGCGTCGGCACGACGCGCTCGGATTTCGCGAGGCGGGCCAGGACCTCGAGCCGGGGATCGGGCACCAGCACGCGGCCGAGATTGGGCTCGATGGTGGAGAAGGGATAGTTCTCCGCCGCCGCCGCCGCGGTCGCGGTGAGCGCGTTGAAGAGGGTCGACTTGCCCACGTTGGGCAGGCCGACGATGCCGCAGTTGAAGCCCATTCAGTCCTCGGGGTCGTGCGGGCCCTCGCCGCCGGCCGCCTCCGTCTGCGGCCCGCCTTTGCCATTGGGCGGTTTCGGCTTGGGCGGCTTGGTGAGGAGGGCGAGCTTGGTCATGAAGCGGTTGTCGTCGCCGCTAACGATGATGGGGAGCGCCTCCGCGATCGCCGGCAGGAGCTTGTCCAGCCAGGCGTCGTCCTCCTCGTCGAAATCGCTCAGCACGTAGGGATAGACGAAGCGCTTGTCGCCCGGGTGGCCGATGCCGATGCGCAGGCGCCAATAGTCGGGCCCGAGATGGGCGTCGATGCTGCGCAATCCGTTGTGGCCGGCTGAGCCGCCGCCGCGCTTCACCTTGACCTTGCCGGGTGCCAGGTCGAGCTCGTCGTGGATGACGAGGAGCTCGCCCGGCTCGAGCTTGTAGAAGCGCACGGCCTCGCCCACGGCGCGCCCGGACTCGTTCATGAAGGTCATGGGCTTGAGCACGAGGAGGCGCATGCCGGCGACGTTGCCCTCGGCGAGGAGGCCCTGGAAGCGGCTGCGCCACGGGGCAAAGGAATGGCGGCGGACGATCTCGTTCACCGCCATGAAGCCCACATTGTGCCGGTTGCCGCCGTATTTGGGCCCCGGATTGCCCAGGCCCACCACGAGACGCATGGCGCCGACCGGGCGTTAGGCCTTGCCCGCCTTCTCGCCGCGGCCCGGCTTCTCGGGCACCGCTTCCTTCTCCTTCTCTTTCTCCTTGGTCTCCTTGGCGGTGATCACCTCGACGGCGACCGGAGCCGCGGGTGCCGCGGTCTCGACGTCGAGCGCCGTGGTGGTGGGTGCGGCGACCGTGGCGACGGTGAAGTCGCGGCCCGTGATGGTCGGCCGCACGCCCTCCGGCAGCTTGATGGCGCTGATGTGCACGCTGTCGCCGATGTCGAGGCCCGTGAGATCGATGCGGATCTCGTGGGGGATGCTGGTGGCGAGGCACACCAACGCTATCTCGTGGCGCACGACGTTGAGCACGCCGCCGCGCTTGATGCCGGGCGACGCCGCCTCGTTCTCGAAGCGCACCGGCACCGCGACCGTCACCTTGGTGTCGGGCTCGACGCGCATGAAGTCGACGTGCACCGGGCTGTCGCTCACCGGATGGAACTGCACGTCGCGCGGCAGCACGCGCTCGACCGCGCCGTTCACCTTCACGTCGTAGAGATTGGTGAAGAAGCCGCTCTTGCGCAATTCGGGGACGAGCTCCGCCGGCTTCACGGCGACGAGCTCGGGCGCGCGCTTGGCGCCGTAGATGACGCCGGGCACCAGCCCGGCATTGCGTGCGGCACGGGCTGCCCCCTTACCTGCCCGCTCGCGCCGCTCCGCATTGAACACGGTTTCGGCCATGATCGCTTCTCCTCTCTCGCACCACCCCGTCAGGGAGCGGGCTCCAAGGGCTGCGGCCTCCAGGGGTGCCGCGCGCCCGAAACTCGAAAAATCGCCCTCCCCCGGCCTCAGTCGGAAACCACGCCGAGCAGCTTGGCCACCTCGCCCTCGCTGAAGAGGCTCGACACCGAATCGCCCCGGCTGATGCGCCGGATCGCCTCGCCCAGAAGCGGGGCCACCGAGAGCACGCGGATCTTGTTCGACGCCCTCACCTCCTCGGGCGCCTCGATGCTGTCGGTGATCACCACCGTCTCGAGGGGCGAGCCCATGATGCGCCCGACCGCCTCGCCCGACAGCACGCCGTGGGTGCAATAGGCCGCCACCCACGAGGCTCCGTGGTCGGCGAGCGCCTGGGCGGCATTGCACAGCGTGCCGGCGGAATCGACGATGTCGTCGATCAGGATGCAGCGGCGGCCCTTCACGTCGCCGATGATGTTCATGACCTCGGACTCGCCGGCGCGCTCGCGGCGCTTATCGATGATCGCGAGGTCCGCGTCAAGTGGCTTGGCGATGGCGCGGGCGCGCAGGAGGCCCCCCACGTCGGGCGACACGATAACCAGATCACTGCCGTTATGATGGTTACGAATGTCGTTGTAGAAGACGGGTGCCGCATAGAGGTTGTCGAGCGGGATGTCGAAGAAGCCCTGGATCTGGTTGGCGTGGAGGTCGAGGGTGAGCACCCGGTTGGCGCCCGCCGTGGTGATGAGGTTGGCCACCAGCTTGGCCGAGATTGGCGTGCGCGGGCCGGTTTTGCGGTCCTGGCGGGCGTAGCCGTAATAGGGCAGCACGGCGGTGATGCGGGCGGGCGAGGCGCGCTTCAAGGCGTCGAGCCAGATGAGCAGCTCCATCATGTGGTCGTTGGCGGGGTAGGAGGTCGGCTGCACCACGAAGACGTCCTGGCCGCGCATGTTCTCGAGGATTTCGACGAAGAGCTCGTTGTCGGCGAAGCGCCGCACGCTCGCCTTGCTCACCTTCACGTCGATGTAGCGCGCGATGCCTTCGGCAAGGGGCCGGTTCGCCGTGCCGCTCAGGAGCTTCATGCCGGTCTGCCTCAAGGGGTGCGCCGTGCCGCCCGGCGCCGAGATGCCGCCGGCCCTCGAACGCGTCCGCGGCGTCTCTATAACAACCCGACGCAAAACTGTAAACTGTTGCGGCGCGGCAAGGGAAACTCGTCCCAAGGGAATCGGCGGGTGAGCGACAATTACATCACGGCGGAGGTCAAGGCACTGATCGGCGCGGAATCGCCGCCCGCCGAGGCCTGGCATGCTGTCGAGGCAAGCGAGGTGCGGCGCTTCTTCCAGGCGACCATGGACCCCTCGAAGCACTATTGGGAGGAGGCCTCGCGCGCCGCGAGCCGCTACGGCGGCCCCGTCGCCCCCCTCGGCTTCCCGGTCCATGCCTTCCGCCGGCCGCCCGACCGGCCGGACCCGCTTCAAGCCATGGGGGAGCCCGACTTCGACGGCCTCAGCCGGGCGCTCCGCCCCGGCCTGCCGCCGGTCAAGGTGCCCTTGCCGCGGCTCTTGAACGGCGGCTACGAGTACGAGTTCTTCCGCTACGCGCGCCTGGGCGAGCGCATCCTTTGCCGGAGCCGCTACAAGGACATCTACCAGCGCGACGGCAAGGGCGGCGCCATGATTTTCCTCATCATCGAGGACCGTTATGCGACCGCGGCGGGGGAGCCCCTCCTCAATGCGGTCAACACCATCATCCTGCGCTGAGGGCGTTGCCGTGGCCCAGGTCTTCTTCGAGGACGTTGAGGTGGGCGACGCCATCCCCGAGGTCGTCAAGGGCCCGATGACGACCGCGCACATCATGCGCTGGTCGGCCGCCATGGAGAACTGGCACCGCATCCACTACGACTGGCGCTACGCCACCGGCCACGACAAGCTGCCCGACGTGGTGGTGAACGGCTCGTGGAAGCAGCACGTCATGATCCAGCTCGTGGCCGGCTGGGCCGGCGAGGCCGGCTGGCCGTGGAAGCTCCGCTTCCAGTTCCGCGCCATGAACGTCCCCGGCGAGACGCTCACCGCCTGGGGCCGCGTTAGGGCCAAGACCGCGCGCGGCGCCTACGGCGTCGTCGAGCTCGAGATCGGCTTGAGAAACGAGAAGGGCGAGGAGGGCACGCCCGGCACTGCGACCGTGGTCTTGCCCCGGCGCAACGGCCCGCCCGTGCCCTACCCCTTCGACCCGCGCGTGCTCGAGGTGAAGGCGAGGTGAGCTAGCGGATCGTCGGCAGGAAGGCTCATCTCTTCCAGATCTCCTGCCATGCCGCAAAGTCGGACGGCCTGATCTGGTATCGTGCGAAGTTTCCCTCGTGCAGGCTCATAAGTTCGCTCTCGGCAGTCTCTTGGAACCGCTCGCGCTCCCCAGGATCGACGTGCTCGCGCGTCCACGCCGCGACATGCTTCGCGGCCTCATTCTTGTCCATGCGTCCGCGGACAACCCCACCGACGACTTCGCGTAGCGCTGTGCGATGCCGCAGCCGGAAGGGATCGGGTTCCCCTAGCGACTGCCGGACCGCCGCGTAACGTGCAGCGGACCGCTCATAGGCCCAGATGAACACGTCGTGCAGCAATGCAATCCGGTTCAGTTCGTAGACCCCAAGCACAGCGTCGGTATAAGCGCCGCGCGGCACGCCCTCGAACGAAAGCGGGGAGAGGTTGCCCTTGATCAGGGGAATGTTTGCCGAAAGGCGCGACACGCGTTTGTTGACGTCGTCGAACGGTTGCAAATAGGGAAGCTGCACCATCGCGAAAAAGGCCTGCTCGAACGGATCGGCGATCGCCGAGGCCGTCGCGAGAATCTGGTCGAAGCATTCTTCGATGAGCTGCGGTACTTCCAGTGGATGAAAGACCGAACGCTCGATGCCGACGCCGATATGCCGAAGCCGGCCCACTGCCTCGGGATCGGCGAGCAGGTTGTTGGCAAGCAGCGCGTGCAGGTTGAGGATCGTGTAGCGGTTGAAGCCGATCTCCTCCGCCGTGCCGACCAGAAACTCGATCGCGTCCTTGTGGTTGAGGATCATCTGCGCTTCGATACCTGCCTTCCCTCCCGCCTCCTCGCCAAGCTCGATTAGGCGCTTGGTGTCGAGCAGCGAATAGGTGTTGCCCTCGAGACGGCTTGAATTCCAAGACAGGTCGATCAATAGCCGGCTCAAAATCCGCTTGGCATATGTGCCGGCAGGCTGTTCGGGTGTCTTGGGCGTGCCGGTTTCGCGAAGGTGCGCGCGCTCGGCCGGCGACAGATAGAAGGTTTCATTGGGCCGGTACGAATCGAGGAATGCGCGGTTATAGCCGACCGGCTTGCGCGTCTCGACGGGCTTGCGGACATATTCCTCGATCTCGGCGCCCGACTTGGAGAGCGGCAGCCGGGCTTCGCCCTCTGCCTTGGCTTGCCCGCTCCCCACATCCGCGATGCGGGGCATGTGGTAGCGCGCCCAGCGTCCCTCGCCCTTCATGACCAGTCGCTTACTGTCGACGAGAGACTTGAGGCGGTATTGCAGGGTCCGGCGCGGAGGCGCGGATTTCAGCGCGTCGGCGACCTCCGGCGCGGTCATCCCCTCGGGATGGCGTCGCACGGTCTCCTCAATCGCTTGCAAATCGTCTTCCTGGATGCGCCTTGCCACCTCGCCTCTCTTTGTTGCGCGGAGACACCCTATGCGCAATTTATCTGATTTAGACGCAGTTATCAAGGCTACGCGCAACAATTATTGCGCGTAGCCTTACTATGTTGCGCATAAAGTCTGGCCCGTCGTCCGGCCGCATGCACAGGTCTCGCGGATGCTTGCAGGACCCACCGCCCGTGGTCCGAGGCACCTATGCATTGCGCGGCATCGTGATTTGCCGCTGATCCTCGCGCCTTTGCGAGCCCCGTGGCTCACTTCACTTTCGGCGCATCCGCCTGCGCCACGAGGGCGGCGATTCCCCCGGCGGCGTTCTGCGCCACGGCGGAGGCGATCTCGCCCCACACGCGCTCGAGGATGCGGGTGGGCACGTTGTTCTCCTGGCTCACCTCGCCGACCACCTGGCCGTCCTGGCGCTTCACGGTCCATGACACCTTGACGTGCTGGTGGTCCTCGTCGAGCCGCGAGGTCGCGACCGTGCCGTCGAGCAGCAGGCTGTCCGCCGCCTTCTTCTCGACCACCCGCACGTTGGCCACCTTGAGGGCATATTCGATGGTGCGGCGGAGCGCCACGTCGCCGTCGCCCGAGGGCGCTCCCTTGATGGCGGCGACGAGGAGGCTGCGTCCGCGCCCTGCTGCCCTCGCGGCATTCTCCGCCAGCGCCGCCGCCGCCGTGCCATCGGACGGCACCGGTGCATCGCCCTCGATGCCTTTGACCACGGTCTCCGCCGGCTCGCGCGCAAGCTCGGCTAAGAACCTCGCGCGCGTGACGGGTGCCGCGAGATCGCCGAGGATGGGAAGCCGCTGGCTGTAGCGGGCGACGAGCTCGCCGTGCTCGCCGCGCACCTCCCAGATCACCGAGGGCTGCATCGTGAGCTCCGCCTCCGGCGGCGGTGCGACGAAGCGCCCGCCCACGCTGTAGATCACCCGGCGCCGCCCGCCGTCGCCCACCGCGACCAGGAGGTTGCGCTTGGCGAGCGACTGGGCCATGGCATCGGCGAGCAGGCGGCCGAGCGAGGGCGGCAGGCCCGCGACCGGCGTCACCGCGACGACGGGCGCCTTGAGTGCGGGATCGCCGATCTGGGCGGGGAGCGGCTTCGTCAAGGGGCGGAAGGGCCGCGGCTCGTCGATGCAGCCGGCCAAGGCGGCCGCCGCGAGGAGAAGGAGCGGGACGAGCGCTTTCCTAGGTGGCACAGCTCACCAGCAGGGCGATGACGAGGGCGAGTGCCATGAAGCCGGTCAGCATGACGAGGTGCGGCATGGCCCGGCACTCCGCGGCGCTATTTCACCACCAGCTCGAGCGGCGCCTTGCTCAGCACCTCGGCGCCGGCCGCCGTCACCTCCGAGGTACGGCCGAGCGTCATGGCGAGCCCGCTCTCGCTGTTCAAGACGATCATGTGGAGGAAGAAGACCATGCCGGGCTCCACGATCTCGGGATTGTCCTGGTAGAACATCGGCCAGTCCATCCAGTTGGGCGAGAAGGTGGTGCCGAGGCTGTAGCCGCAGGCATTGAGGCGGTGCGCGCGGTAGCCGGCACCATCGAGCACGCGGGCGTGCGCCTCGAACACCTCGCCCATCGGCCGTCCCGGCAGAAGCGCCTCCTCGCAGGCGAGAAGCGCCTCGGCCGCCACCTTGTGCATCTCGCGCTGGGCGGGCGGGCAGGCTCCTACGCGGAGCGTGCGCATCAGGCAGGCATGGTAGTGGCGGTAGACGCCGGCGAACTCGAGGGTGAGCTGGTCCTCCCGGCCGAGCTTGCGGCGGCCGGAATAATAGCGGCAGAGGAGGGCGTCGCTTCCCGAGCCGATGATGTACTCGTTGGCCGGATAGTCGCCGCCGCCGGCAAAGACCGCACCCTGCATGGCGGCGAGGATGTCGCCCTCGAAGGCGCCGGGTGCGGCCAGGCGCACCGCCTCGGCCCAGGCGGCGTCCGCGAGCTCGGCGCCGCGCCGCACGTAAGCGAGCTCGGCGGCACTCTTCACCACGCGCAAGCGGCTCACCAAGTCCGAGGCGTCGTCGAGCGTGGCAAAGCCCTCGAGCGCCGCCGCGAGGCGGCGGCCGTTCCGCGCCGTGAGCCCATAGGCCTCCCACTCGACGCCGAGCCGCTTTCCCTTGGAGCCGTGCTCCTCGAGGATGCTCTTCAGCTCGCGCGCCGGCTCGGCGTCGGGCGCATCGACCCAGATGCGGATGTCCTCGATGACCGAGGTGTGCTGCGCCTGGCGCAGGTCGGGTGCGCGGGTCAAGAGCGTCATGCGGCCGTCGGCGCCGAGATAGAGGCACTGGAAGAAGACGTAGCCGAAGCTGTCGTAGCCGGTGAGGTAGTACATGCTCTCCTGGCGGAACATCAGGAGCCCGTCGAGCCCGCGCTTGGCCATGGCGGCAACCGCGCGCACCCTGCGCCCCTTGAGCTCGGCCCGCTCGAAATGGATCGCCATCGTCCCCGTCCTGCCTAGGCGAGTGCTATCGCCGAGAGTGCCCGCCCGTAATCCTTGACGCCCTCGTGGCTGTTGCGCCGGTAGCTGAAGAAGAGCTCCGGCGCCGCGTAGGTGTCGTGGCCGAGCCGATCGACGGCGGCGAGCCCGAGGTGCTCCAGCCGCTTCGCCACATAGGCCTCTAGGTCGAACATGTAATGGCCGGGCCGCTCGGCCGGCCGGAAGAAGGCGCCGTTCGCCGCATCCTCGTCGAGGAAGGGCGAGGGGAACTCCGTGCCGACCTCGTAGGAAGAGGCGGCGATGCAGGGGCCGATGGCGGCGCGGATGCGCGTTGGCCTGGCGCCCTCGGCCACCATGGCCGCGACCGTCGCCTCGAGGATGCCGCCGAGTGCGCCGCGCCAGCCGGCGTGGGCGGCACCCGCCACGCCGCCTTCGGCATCGGCGAGCAGCACGGGCGCGCAATCGGCGGCGAGCACGCCCAACGCCAGGCCGCGCCGGCGCGTCACCAGGCCGTCGACCTCGGGGCGGGCATCCGGCGGCAAGGGTGCCTCGAGCACCTCGACGCGCGCGGAATGCACCTGGTAGGCGGTCGCCAGCGCCTCGCCCGCGAGTGCCAGGGCCGCCATGGCACGCGCGCGGTTCTCGCGCACGTCGGCGATGTCGTCGCCCGAGCCCAGGCCGCAGTTGAGCGAGGCATAGATGCCGCGCGAGACGCCGCCCTGGCGGGTGAAGAAGCCGTGCCGCACGCCGTCCAAGGCGGCGAGTGCTGCACTTTCCAAGGCGGGAGCGGGCGTCATTGCACCTCTCTGAACCCGGAGGGCACCGGCAGGGCCGGATGGGCCACGGCAAGCGCCTTGTAGAGGGTGCCCATTTCCTCGGGGCCGATCAAGCGCCTGAGCGCCTGGCGGATCTCCTCGGCCTGCTCGGCGGTGGCGGAGCGGGTGAGCTGATCGGCGCGGCCGAGGATGCCGAGCTCGACGAGGAAGCGGCCTTGCTCGACGGGTCCGTAGACGCGAGCTCCCGCCTCGGCTGCCGTGCGGGCGAGGCCGGCGAAGTCGACGTGCGCGGTGAGATCGGCGCTCCCCGGTGCCGTGAGCGCATCGTGCCGCCGGTGGCCGCGCAGCGCCTGGAGCGTCGAGCCGAGGCTGCCGCCAACGCGGCCGTAATCGATGAAGAGGGCGACGCCGCCTTCGCTCGCGAGGCGCCGGGCGACGTTGCCCACGAGGCTGATGGCGGCCGGCGACAGCTCGGCGATGGAGCCCAAGGGCGCCGCGCGCTCCTCGCCGGTGAGCAGCATGGCGGCAGCCGCCGGCCGCGAGGCAAGGGTGAAGCGGAAGGAGCCGTCCGCGGGCTCGTAGTCGACAAGCCGCTCGCGCCAGCCCGCGGCCGTGCGCTCGAGCTGGAGGATGGGGAGCGCATCGAGGAACTCGTTGGCGAGGAGGATGGCCGGCCCCTCGGGCAGCGCTGCGAAATCCCGGTGCCAAGCGACCGTATGCCCGGCGAGCCGGGCGCGCTGCATCTCGGCGAGCCGGGCGCTCGCCTCGACGAGGTGGACCTGCGCCGCCGCGAGGAAGTCCGGCCGCAGGCGGAGTGCGCGCAGCGCGTCCGCCATCATGAGGCCGCGCCCTGGGCCGAGCTCGACGAGATGGACGGCTCCGGGCCGGCCCATGAGGTCCCAGGCGGCAGCACTCCAGAGGCCGAGGAGCTCGCCGAACATCTGGCTGATCTCGGGTGCCGTCACATAGTCGCCGGCGGCACCCAAGACCGGGCTCCGGGCGTAATAGCCCTCCTGCGGGTGCCACAGCGCCTCGGTCATGAACTCGGCCAGGCTGAGCGGGCCCTTGCGGCGGATGAGCCGTGCCAGATGCCCGCCGGCAGCGCTCACGGCCCCGGCCGGGCGGAAAGCGGCTTTGAGCGCCACGCCAGCCACGCGCCGGCGAGGATGAGGGGGATCGAGTAGAGCTGCCCGGCGGTGGTGCCGAAGGCGAGGAAGCCCATGAAGGAGTCCGGCTCGCGGAAGAACTCGCCGACGATGCGCGCGATGCCGTAGCCCATGAGAAAGACGCCGGCAAGGAAGCCGGGCCGCTCGCGCCAGCCCATGCGCCGCAGCACGAAGAGAAGGATGAAGAGGACGACGCCTTCGAGGAGCGCCTCGTAGAGCTGGCTCGGATGGCGCGGCTCGGGGCCGCCGCGGGGAAAGATCATGGCCCAGGGCAGATCGCTCGGGCGGCCGAAGAGCTCGCCGTTCGCGAAATTGGCGAGGCGGCCGAAGAAGAGCCCGATCGGCACCGCGCAGACCACCGCATCGCCCACCATGAGGAAGGAGAGCTTGTCGTGGCGCGCGAAGAGGACGAGCGCCGTGATGACGCCGATGAGGCCGCCGTGGAACGACATGCCGCCGTGCCACAGCTCGAGGACCTCCATGGGATGGGCGAGGTAATAGCTCGGCTGATAGAAGAGGATGTAGCCGAGCCGGCCGCCCAGCACGATGCCGAACGTGCACCACACGACGAGGTCGTCGCATTGCTCGCCGCTCATCGCCTTGGGCGGGCTCGCGGCGATGCGGCGCACGTGGCGCCAGCCGATGAGGATGCCGACGATGTAGGCCAGCGCGTACCAGCGGATGGCGAGTGGGCCGATGCGCAGCGCTACGGGATCGATGTCGGGAAAGTGGAGTGCCATCGGCGGTCGCTCGCGTCCTTGCGCGTCAGGGGTCCTTCGGGAAGCTCAGAGATAGGGATCGGCGGTCTCGAGGAAGTCCTTCACGTAACGAGAAACGCCCTCCTCGAGCCCGGTCATGGGCCGCTCGTAGCCCGCGCGCCGGAGCCGCGCCATCTTGGCCTCGGTGTAATACTGGTAGCGGCTGCGGATGTCGACCGGCGTATCGACGTAGGCGAGCGCCGGCTCGCGGCCGAGCGCGGCGAACACGGCCGCCGCCAGATCGGCGAAGCTGCGCGCCTTGCCGGTGCCGAGGTTGAAGAGGCCGCTCACCTCGCCATGGTCGTAGAGCCATATCATGACGTTGACGCAGTCGCCGACCCAGATGAAGTCGCGGAGCTGGCCGCCGTCGGCGTAGTGCGGATTGTGCGAGCGGAAGAGGAGCGCCGGCTCGCCCGCCGCCGCGCGCTCGTGAACCTGCTTGGCCACGCTGCGCATGGCGCCCTTGTGGTACTCGTTGGGGCCGTAGACGTTGAAGAAGCGGAAGCCGGCCCATTGCGGCGGCGTGCGGCCGCCCTCGTTCGCGGCGCGCGCGGCGTGGCGATCGAAGAGCAGCTTGCTCCAGCCGTAGGGATTGAGCGGCCTGAGCCTTGCCAGCGCCTCGGCTGCCGTGTCGTCGTCGAAGCCGGCGCTGCCGTCGCCGTAGACGGCGGCCGAGGAGGCGTAAAAGAAGCGCGCGCCATGCTCCGCACTCCACTGCCACAGCATCTGGGAGAGCGTGAAGTTGGTGGCGACGACAAGATCGGCATCGCGCTCGGTGGTCGCCGATATGGCGCCCAGATGGAAGATGGCCTCGAGCCGGCCGCGCGTGCGCTCGAGGAAGGGCTGCAGCTCCTCCGGCCGGACGATGGCGGCGAGGCGGCGCTTGGCGAGGTTGCGCCACTTGTCGCCGCTGCCCAGGCGGTCGCACACGGCAAGCTCGCTGCCGCGCGCGTCGAGCGCTGCAACGAGGTTCGAGCCGATGAAGCCGGCGCCGCCGGTAACGAGGATCATGGCGCTCTCTCGCGCGCAAGTCCGCTGCCGCAGCCGGCCCTCGCGCGCGACCCCTTATAGGGTCGGCCGGCGGGGCTCGCAAGGAGCTGGCGACGGCCGCTGCCGAGAGGGGGCGTTGCCGGCCGGCGGCGCCGGGACCATACTGCCGCCGCCAAGCCACGCTGCGATCGGAGGAGCCTCGGCATGCAGCTCGACAACCGCATCATCGACGATCTGGCACGCTTGGCGAGCGGGGCGCTCGGCTCGCTCGCCGGCCTCAAGGAGGAGCTCGACGCCCTGGTGCGCCAGCGCCTGGAGCGCCTCCTAGCCGACATGGAACTCGTGCGCCGCGACGAGTTCGAGGCAGTGAAGGCGCTCGCCGCCAATGCGCGCGCCGCCCAGGAGGACCTCGAAAAGCGCGTCGCGGAGCTCGAGAAAGCCCTGGCGGAGGTCCGGTCGGCCGGCAACGAGGCGGGGGAGAGCCACAAGGTCTAGCTCTCCCCGCCCCTTTTTTGGCGCCTGCCTACAAGCTGTTGCGGTTTACACTAGCCCTTGGAGACTGAAACAAAGAAATAACAATATGTTGAAAATGCCTTCTTGAAGTTCGACGCTAAATTTGTCAGGCTACCGCGCATGGTAGGCCGAGGTCGCGACTCCTACAATTCCTAGCCCAAGCGCGGAACCAGCCCCGCCGTGGCGATGTCGCGGCCGTCGGACGCCTGTTGGACAGGAGGGCGCTAGATGTCGACCCGTATCGCCGAAGCCGAAGGCTCCCTACCGAACCCCTTGGACCTCGTCGAGGAGATCGTCAGCGCCCATGACTGGCCGTTCGACCGCTGCAGCACGGACGAGATGGTCGTGGACATCACCGGGCAGTGGTGCGACTACCACCTGCATTTCGCCTGGCTCGAGGACCTGAGCGCCATGCACTTCTCCTGCGCCCTCGACATGAAGGTGCCGCGGGCCAAGCGTCCGCCCATCCACGAGCTCCTCTCCCTCATCAACGAGAAGCTGTGGCTCGGCCATTTCGACGTCTCCGAGGAGGACGGCATGCCGATCTTCCGCCACACCTCGCTCCTGCGCGGCGCCAACGGGCCGAGCGTCGAGCAGCTCGAGGACCTCGTCGACATCGCCATCACCGAGTGCGAGCGCTTCTATCCCGCCTTCCAGTTCGTGGTGTGGGGCGGCAAGACGCCGAAGGAGGGCCTCGGCGCCGCCATGCTCGATACCGTCGGCGAGGCGTAGGTTCCGTCTGCATGCTCGCATGATGCACCCCCCTCCCTACCCTCCCCCTCAAGGGGGGAGGGGATGCGACCGGGCTTAAAAACTTCCCCCTCCCCCTTGAAGGGGGAGGGTTGGGGTGGGAGTGACGCTCAGATTAGCGAGAGCTGGCAATAGCGCCAGAGAGTGCGCCCAACCCCCGACAGTACCCTCGCCAAAGGAGCCGGACGCGGGATAAGCTCCGGCGATGGACGACAAGCTGCACCTCATCCTGGTCGGCGGCGGCAAGATGGGCGGCGCCATGCTGGCGGGCTGGCTCGCCCGCGGCCTGCCGCGCGAGAACGTGGCCGTGGTCGAGCCGGGTCCTGCCGCGGACGAGCTGAGGAAGCGCCACGGCGTCGCCGTGCACGCCGGGCCCGAGGCGATCGCTCCCGGCTTGCGGCCGGACGCAGTCGTCTTCGCGGTCAAGCCCCAGGCCATGGATGCGGCGGCACCGCCCTATCGCCGCTACGCGGGCGCCGGCACCGTCTTCCTCTCGATCGCCGCGGGCAAGACGATCGGCTATTTCCGCGCGCGTCTGGGGGATGCCGCCGCCATCGTGCGCGCCATGCCCAACACGCCGGCGGCGGTCGGCCGCGGCATGAGCGTGTGCTGCGCGGGGCCGGGCGTCCCGCCGGCAGGGCGGCAGCGCTGCACGGCGCTCCTCGAGGCGGTGGGCGAGGTCGCCTGGGTGGAGGACGAGGGGCTCATCGACGCGGTGACGGCGGTCTCGGGCGGGGGACCTGCCTACGTCTTCCTCCTCGTCGAATGCCTGGCCTCGGCGGGTCATGCTGCCGGGCTGCCGGCCGAGCTCGCACTCAAGATCGCGCGCTCGACGGTCGCCGGCTCGGGCGAGCTCCTGCGCCAGTCGTCCGAGCCACCCCAAGTGCTGCGCCAGAACGTGACCAGCCCCGGCGGCACCACCCTCGAGGCGCTCAAGATCCTCATGGCGCCGGACGGCATGGCAGCACTTTTCGAGCGCGCGGTCGCGGCCGCCACCCGCCGCTCGCGCGAGCTTGCGAGCTGAGTGGCGCGCCATGGCGGCGCAGAAGACCCTCAGCGCGAGTGCCGCCAAGGTGCAGCAGGCCTTGCTGGCACTCGGCTTCGCCAATGAGGTGATCGAGCACGCCCAATCGACGCGCAGCGCCGCCGAGGCGGCGGCGGCGGTCGGCTGCAGCGTCGGCCAGATCGCCAAATCGATCGTCTTCCGTGCCAAGGGCTCGGGCCGCCCGATCCTCGTGGTGGCGAGCGGGCCCAACCGGGTGAGCGAGAAGGCGATCGAGGCGCTCATCGGCGAGCGGCTCGGCAAGGCGGATGCCGGCTATGTGCGCGAGCGCACCGGCTATGCCATCGGCGGCGTGCCGCCCGTGGCCCATGCCGGGCGGCTCGAGACCTTCATCGACGAGGATCTGACGCGCTTTCCCGAGATCTGGGCGGCGGCGGGCACCCCGAACGCCGTCTTCAAGCTGACGCCGGACGAGCTCTTGCGCATGACCGGCGGCCGCGTGGTGCGCTTGGCCTGAGGACGGTGGCGGCAGCGCGTTTGGATATGCCCGCTTGGATATAGTGCCGGGCGGTCCCACTTAATGAGGGAGAGAGATCCCGCGATCCTGAGCCATGGGAGGGGACGGCGATGGCGAAGCGAACGAGGAAGCCGAGCGATCCGGCCCGCCACGCGGTCGACTGCGCGCTCGCGCTCGCCGCCGAGCGCGGCTGGCGGCGCGTCAGCCTCGGCGACATCGCGGCCGCGGCCAAGCTGCCGCTCGCCGAGCTCTACGGCCTCTACCCCTCGCGGGCGGCAATCCTCGCCGCCTTCTTCCGTGGCATCGACGAGGCGGTGCTCGCCCAAGGCAAGCCGGAGGGCGAGACGCCGCGCGACCGGCTCTTCGACCTCTTGATGCGCCGCTTCGAGGCCATGAGGCCCCATAAGCCGGGCCTCGAGGCGATCCTCGGCGAGGCGGCCCGCGACCCGCTCGCCCTCCTCTGCGCGGCACCGCGGCTCAAGCGCTCGATGGCCTGGACGCTCGAGGCCGCCGGCATCGCCAGCCACGGGCTTCTCGGCTGCCTCAGCGCCAAGGCCCTGGCGGCCGTCTATCTCGCGAGCCTGCGCAGCTGGCTCGCCGACGACAGCGCCGACATGAGCCGCACCATGGCCGCCCTCGACCGGCACTTGCGCCGCGCCGAGAGCTTGGCCGGGCTCTGCCGCGGCGTCGTCCGCCGGGGCAAGCGCGGCGCCGGCGCGGCGGAGGCCGCCGCCTCCTGAACCGCTCCCCGTGCTGGCGAAAGGCGCGCCCGCCGAGCGCGCAATAAAATTACGAAACGTCGGCCCAGAGACATTTTTGTTGCACTGCAAAATATCCTTGACGCGGCGCCTGGCAAGGCCCATATTGGCATCGATGCTGCACTGCAACATGAACCGTTGAGAGGAGGCTTCCCCATGTCCAAGCCCTTCAGTCCCTTCGGTGAGCTCGATTTCAGCAAATACATGAGCGAGCTCAAGTTCCCCGGCGTCGACCTCGATCAGCTGGCGAACTCCTATCGCAAGAACATCGAGGCCTTCACCTCGGCGAGCCAGGTCGCCGTCGAGGGCGCCCAGTCGGTGGCGAAGCGCCAGGCCGAGATCCTGCGCGAGACGATGGAGGAGTACGGCAAGCTGCTGCGCGAATATTCGGCTCCCGCGAATGCCGAGGAAGCCGCCGCCAAGCAGGCCGAGACCGCCAAGCGCACCTTCGAGGCGACGCTTACCCACATGCGCGAGATCAGCGACATGATCGCCAAGACCAACAACCAGTCGCTGGAGCTCATCAACAAGCGCGTCTCCGAGCTCCTCGAGGAGGTCCGGGCGATGACCAAGCCGAAGACCAAGGCAGCCGCCTGACCCGCACGGTCGCACGAAGCTAGCCGCGCGCCCCTCGAGGCGCGCGGAGCCGGCCAGGCGAAGGGTCGCCTCTCTGGGGCGGCCCTTTGCACGCGCCCAATCTTTGATGCGGCGATCTTGCCGGCCAGGCGGGCCGATGGTAGCGTGCGCGCCTCGCAAACGGGGAGCGTGCCGGGCGGCCATGACGGAGATCAGCTACGCGGATTTCGAGCGCGTCGACATCCGGGTCGGCACCATCGTCGAGGCCGAGGCCTACCCCGAGGCGAGGAAGCCCGCCTTCAAGCTCAAGGTGGATTTCGGGCCGGCGCTCGGCATCAAGCGGACCTCGGCGCAGATCACCAAGCATTACGCGCTCGCCGGGCTGGTCGGCCGCCAGGTCGCCGCGGTGGTCAACTTCCCGCCCAAGCAGATCGGCAAGTTCATGAGCGAGGTGCTGGTGCTCGGCTTTCCCGACGCGGAGGGCGGCGTGGTGCTGGTCCAGCCAAGCCTCGGCGTGCCCAACGGCGGCAAGCTCTTCTGAGCGGCTCTGCGCTCGGCGTGGCATGCTCAGTGCGGAAGCCGAGCATTGAGCTTGGCCACAGGGTGGTCCTATCGGGTTCTGAAGTCCGCCAGACGGGTGCATTCGATCAGGCGGTCAAGGTTCTGCAGAGTGAAGACCTTGCCGCCTGTGGCAAGCAATAGCTTCTTCATGTCTTCACGCCGTACACTGAAGCCCCGCCCAGCGATGCAAGCGATGACCTGAAAATGCGGCTCTTGGCCGGCGCTGCGTTCGCGCATGCTCAGCGAATGGAGGTGTTGCACTCGGGTGACCTTGTCACGAGCCGTGCCGTCGTCCTCGGTGACCTTCGCCTCGATGACGGCGAATGGATTGAACTCGTTCGGGATGATGAAGTCAGGCGCCTGATCAAACCCTTCCACCCGCTCGGCCCGTTTGGTCTTGCGATAGCTGACCCCTCCTGCTGTCAGGGCGTCCTCTATCGCGGCCTCGAGCACGTCCCCGATCAGTTCGCTCACAGAGTCGCGGTGCCCCGCAAAGGGTCGTCCGAGAAAACGATCGTAGAGCATCATCGCATAAGGGACACCGAGATCGGCCAAAGGCTGGAGACTGGCAAGGCCGCGCTTTGTGTCGACCTTATCTAGGCGGTGCAGGACGCCCGCTGCGGTAGCCGGCGCACCCTCATCGAGAAGATGACAGGCAGTGACGACGAGAGCACTAAGCCGGTCGTCGGTAAGGCCTGCGCTCAGCCTAAGCGGTACCAGAGGGGCCAAGCGAATTTTGCGATCAAGCGCCCGCGCGGCACTTTGACTCACCGTCACGCCAGTGTGCTCGCTTGCAACATATGCCCACTCAGGAGGGGTAAATCCGAGTATCGTTCGCAGCACGATGAGGGCGATCGGCATACGGTGCGTAATCGCCAGTACCGAATCGGGCTGAATGTCGCGGAAGCCGCCGGTGCCGCGCTTGAGTGCTTCGTACCCTTGCTCGAATACCGGATACTCGATAAAGCCCGGCCCCTTCGGGAGCCTCATGAATTCAGAGTGCAGGCAGGCGAAGACCGCATCGACATAGGACTCAATATCGGCTTTGACCTGCTCGAGGGTCGCCTCAAAAGGAAATGACATCGCGCTCTTCTTCGCCATGACCATCTTCTCGGGCAAAAAGCGGCGTGCGTTCAACCGGCTCAAAATCGACGGTTGACCCTCTCTGGACGAAGCTGCCGATCACTGCGCTAAGGTCGCCGTAGGTGTCGACGACCTGGGCGATCTTCTTGAGACGCTTCTCCGTGGGTAACGTTCGGTCCCATCCCGTACGCAAGCGCCAGATCGCCATGCGCGTGAGATGTCCATAGACGATGCAGCGTGTGTCGCCGGCGGTCGGCTTCATCCCGGCGCTCCGAAGCTGGGCGAGTTCGTCGCGTACACTATCCGACAGCTGGCGGAGCGTGTCGAAAATTTGGCTGCGCCGCGCGCGGCCGTGCATACGGCATACGAAGACCGTATCCACGATCGATGATCCGGTCCCATGGATGTGGATTGATCCCCCCATTTCCGCGGGACAGGGGATTGTCGCCGAGCACGTAAGCCCAGCATCAAGGATCGCAACCCCGACTGCATGGTAGGCTTTCAACCGGTTATGGTGGAAAGTGAAGGCCAGGGGCGCTTCAGGCTTTAGTGCCCCCGCCATAGCAAGGTAGACGGATGCAAGGCCTTCGGTAAAATGTTCGATGCCACGCGCTTGCGTGACGTTGCCAGTCAACTCGTCAATCGAACGTGTCGATCCGCGGTCGAAGCCCTCGAAACTCTCGCCCACCAGCCGACGGAGCCAGACATAGCAAAAATCCATCAGCTCGCCGTACTGAACATTTCCGAAATATGGAGGATCGGTGAAGACTGCGTCCAGGCTGGCCGGTTCCAGCGTTAGCGCAGTCGAGCTGGTGCAACGTAAGGTGATTGACCGTGGTCGACGGCCGTTGAAGCGCTCGCCAATCCATTCGCCTTTTATCGGCACAAATACCTTGCGGCCATGATCTCGCCGAACCTCGAAGGGCTCATCGCAGTAGCGCTTTGCTTTGTAATATTTCTCGACAATGTTGGACCAGCCGCCCGAACCTACGCTGGCGCCTTCGCCGTTCGCAATGCCAAGGAGATTCGACTCGCAATAGACAAGGCCTACTGGAAAGCCATGAATAGAAAAAATGTCGAGCGACTTCAGCGCCATCGTGTCATAGCGACAAAGCATATTCTGATAGCGCAGTAAATCAGACAGGTTGGTCGCAAGGGCTCGGCGGATGCGCTCGCTGGGGATGGCAGCGATCAGGCGGCAGCTTAGCTCCAACCCAAGAAGTTGGCGCTCGTTAAACATTTCCCGGTAGCGCTGATATCCCCAACGATGCAGCCGGTCCGTCTCATCGCCGGGCAGAATTTCTTGATCAGGTACATATTTCGGTGCCACGTCCCGCCAAAGTTCCACCACAGCTTTGTAACGCTCCAAGTCGTGCGCGTCGGGCTTCTTAAAAAATCGGCCGCGGTGCTTGCCCCGTCGTCGGGGGTTGTAATATTCGATCGCGAACATCCGATGCCGATGCGGTCCTGCTTCTGGCCGTGGATATGCGTTTATATGCCCGCAACGTTGGCAGGAGCACCGATTGCGCTTGGCCGGGCCGGGATCTCTCAACTGCTCTGAGCACGTCCCACAGCTGCCAGGGTGCTTCGGGTCGTCGACCTCATTGAGTTCGCCACAGCCAGGGCACACAAGGACATAGAGCGGGTGCCGAGTGTCGTCGGCAACGAGGTAGCCAGGAAATAAATCGATGTCCCGACCACAGTGCCGACAATCGATCACCTTAACCCAAAGAAAATATTTAACGGAAACGTCGCAGTCGCCGTAACGCGGACAATTCGTGCGATAGGCCTGTCCGATCTCGGTGCCGAGGGTAGCCATCAGCTCCGCCGCGGCCCGGCGATAAGCGGCGAGATCGATATGCTCAAGCTCCTCGCGAACGATCCACGCGGCCATCGGATTGATATCGAACCCGAGCACATCGCAGCCAATACGATTGGCTTCGATGAGCGGCGTGCCGCCGCCCATAAAGGGGTCGGCAACCCTTCGTTCCGGGAAATCGTGCGTACGAAAGAAGCTTTCACGAAGCGGCTCGTCACAGAATTCGGCCAAGGCCAATCCCCGGAAGAGAGTACCGGGGCGCCGCGCGAACCATTTGTGGACGGCGATGATGGGCCGGTAGTTCTGCTGAATTTGTTTCTCCTTCAGCGCCATCGCCGCGATGAAGGCTGTATCGAACTGTCTTTCGATGGACATTGGGGGCCGTTACGGTTTGGCGGCGGCGCTCTCGATTTAGTTGGCTAGCGCCTGGAGCAGGCCAAGCTTATGCTCGGCTTGAGAACAATACAAGAACGAAAATCACGTGGAGTCGAGCGCCCTCACGCCGCGCGTTTCCACCAGGCCGAGAGGCGGTGGCGCAGCAGGTCCCAGACGACGTGGCCGCTGCCGCTCACCCAGTTGAGCTGGACGACCTTGCGCGGGCCGACGAAGAGCTTGTGGCCGTGGTAGGAGCGGCTGCTCCTGCGGAAGGCGAGCATGAGGCCCGCCTCGGGCGGCACCTCGAAGGCGTAGTCCTCGAGATCCTTGGGCGAGCGCAGCAGCCTCAAGCGTCCGCCCGAAGGCTCCCACGGCTCGTTCAGGTAGATGAGCACGGTGATGATCTTGCTCTTCGAGTCCGTATGGATGAAGCCGTCGCGCTCGCCCGAGCGGCCGCGCACCGTCACCATGGTGGGCCGGCCGGCAAGATCCAGGGCGAACTTGGCCTCGATCGCCGCGCGGAACTCCGGCCCTTCGAGCTCGGCCAAGAGCGCCGCGAAAGTCTCGCCGTAGCTGAGCTTGTCCAAGGGAAAGCTCCCCGGCTCGGCGATCGCGGGATAGCTCGCGCGCACCTCGGCGAGCGTCGCCTCCCGCACGAAGCCGGGAACGACGACGAACTCGTAGGGTTCGGCCGCAAGCGGCGTCTTGGCGAGGCGGTCGAGGTCGAGAAACTTCATGAGCTATTTTAACACGGGGCCGGGAGCGCGCGAAACCGCCTCTCCGCCTTTCACAACGGCAGCCTGAGGCGCGCGCGCAGGCCGCCCAAGGGCGAGTCGTCGAGCAGTATGTCGCCGCCATGGGCGCGCACCACGTCGCGCGCGATGGTGAGGCCGAGGCCGACGCCGCCCGTCTCGAGGTTGCGCGAGGGATCGAGGCGGAAGAAGGCGCGGAACACCGCCTCGCGCTGGTCCGCGGGGATGCCCGGCCCGTCGTCGTCGACCAGGACCTCGACCGCGTCGGCGCGCCGCCCGGCGCGCACCTGGACGTGCTTGCCGTAGCGCACCGCGTTGAGCACGACGTTCATGAGGCAGCGCCGGATGGCGTCGAGCCTCAAGGGGAGCACGAGATGCTCCTCGGTGTGGAGGTCGATCTTGGCGCCCTCCTTGCGGGCGCTCGCCACCACCTGCTCGAGCACGGCCGAGATGTCGGCGGGCTCGGGCGCCCCGCTGCCCTCGCCGCGGGCAAAGGCGAGGTAGCCGTCGACCATCTTCTCCATCTCCTCGACGTCGGCCTTGAGCTCCTCGATCTCGGCATCGTCGCCGAGCATGGCGAGCTGCAGCTTCATGCGCGTGAGCGGCGTGCGCAGATCGTGCGAGACGCCCGCGAGCATCTCGGTGCGCTGCTCGATCTGGCGCTTGATGCGGGCGCGCATCTCGATGAAGGCCTGCGCCGCCTGGCGCACCTCGGCGGCACCCGCCGGGCGGAAGTTGGGCACGTCGCGGCCCTTGCCGAAGCTGTTGGCGGCGGCGGCAAGCCGCCGGATCGGGCGCACCTGGTTGCGCATGAAGATGGTGGCGATGGCGAGCAGCACCAAGGACGAGCCCACCATCCACAGGGTGAAGATGGTGGTGGTCGGGCTGAACAGGCGCTTGCGCGTGGTGGTGGTGACGAGGACGCCCTCGGGCAGCTGCACGCGGATCTCGATGTCGTGCTCGATCTCGGTCTCGCCCACGCGGTAGGGCTGGGTGAGGCTCTCCTCGAGGGCCGGCACGAGGACGTGGGCGAGCTCGGAGGAGTCGGCGTCCGGCTCGGGACCTGCCAGCTTGGCGCCGGCGTCGAGCGTCGCCCGGATGCCCATGCGGCCGTCCGCCATCTCGAAGATCCAGTGCCGGCTCTCGGCATCGGGATACTGCTCGAGATAGGCGACGATGAGTGCGATGTCGCCGGCCAGGTTGCTGGCGAGCCGGCGCGTCACCGTGTCCCAATGGCGCTCGTAGAACACCGTGGTGGCGACGACCTGCAGCAGCACGAGCGGCGTCACGATGATGAGGAGCGAGCGCGCGAGGAGCGTGCGCGGCAGGTATCGCTTGAGCCACGGCATGCCGGTCTCCCTCAGTCGGGGCGCAGCATATAGCCCTTGCCGCGCACCGTATGGAGGTAGCGCGGCACGCGCGGATCGGGCTCGATCTTGCGCCTGAGGCGCGTCACCTGCACGTCGATCGCCCGTGTGTTGCCCGAGACCTCGCTCTCGGCGGCGAGGCGCTCGCGCGAGAGCGGCTGGCCGGCGTGGCTAGCGAGGATGCGCAAGAGCCGCGCCTCGCTCTCGGTGAGCTTGAGGACGGCTCCCTCGCGGCTCAGCTCGTCGCGCTTGAGGTCGAAGGCGCAGGCGCCGAGGCGCACCCGGGTGATCGCCGCCACGGCCTCCGCCGCCGGCATGCGGGCGAGGATGCGCTGGATGCGTAAGACGAGCTCGCGCGGCTCGAAGGGCTTGGCGAGATAGTCGTCGGCGCCGCGCTCGAGGCCGCGGATGCGCTCGGCGGGCTCGCCCATGGCGGTGAGCATGAGGATCGGCACCTGGCTCTTGAGGCGCAGCGCCTCGGTGAACTCGAGGCCGTTCTGACCCGGCATCATCAGGTCCAGCACGATGAGGTCGAAGGCGAGGCTCTCGAGCCGCGCCCAGGCCTCGGCGGCATTGCCGGCCACCGTGACGCGGAAGCCCCGCTCGGCAAGATAGCGGCGCAAGAGCTCGCGCAGACGCTTGTCGTCGTCGACGACGAGGATGTAGGGCGGCTCGCTGGACATGGCCGATTATACCCCAGAGGCGCGCCAAAAAGGAGTTGCTTAGCGCAGAGGGCGCGGGGGAAGCGCCGAGGACGCAGGGATCGCGCGCCCTTCGAGGGCGGCCGCCGCGCGGGCGGCGTCACTCCAGATTCTCCTCCGCGCCCGCTGCGCAACCTCGGCGCCCTCCGCGCCGATGCGACTCTTCTGCCGCTAGCGCTCGCGGAAGCGCGCCTGGTCGCGCTCGTTGATGAGCTGCAGCAGCACCTGGCGGAAGCCCTCGACGGCCTCGGCACCGGCCTCGCGGAAGGCGCGCGCGAAGCGCTCGCGCTGGCGCAGTGTTAAGGCCTGCTCGAGCTCGCAGCCGCGCTCGGTGAGCTCGAGGCGGCGCTGGCGCCGGTCGGTCGGGCCGGGCCGCTGCACCACCACGCCGTCGCGCACGAGCTGGCCGAGCACGCGCGACAGGCTCTGCTTGGTGATGCGCAGGATGGTCAGGAGCTCGGTCACGCTGATCCCCGGATAGCGCTTGACGAAATAGATGACGCGGTGATGCGCGCGGCCGTAATCGTGCTCGGCGAGCAGCCGGTCCGCCTCGACCGTGAAGTCGCGATAGGCGAAGAAGAGGAGCTCCATGCCGCGGCGGAGATCCTCCTCGCGCAGGAAGAGCTGATTGAAGCCCGACTTTAAGTCAGCCATGTTGACGTATATGCCGTGGAATGCTACCTGAGGCAAGGGGGCGCACGCCGACCGCGCGCGGGCGCTTGGAATCATTCAGCCACGGACGATGCCCGAGATGTCACTCATCCCTTTCGACGACCGTGACGGCACCATCTGGTTCGACGGCCATCTCATCCCCTGGCGCGACGCGAAGCTGCATGTGCTGAGCCACGGGCTGCACTACGCGAGCTGCGTGTTCGAGGGCGAGCGCGTCTACCACGGCAGCGTCTTCAAGCTGACCGACCACAGCGAGCGCCTCGTCACCTCGGCGCGCATCCTCGACTTCGAGATTCCCTGGTCGGTCGCCGAGATCGACAAGGCGTGCAACGAGGTGGTGGTCGCCAACGACATCACTGACGGCTACGTGCGTCCGCTCGCCTGGCGCGGCAGCGAGATGATGGGCGTCTCGGCGCAGTCGAGCAAGATCCACCTGGCGATCGCCGCCTGGCCCTGGCCCTCCTACTTCTCGCCCGAGGCGCGGCTCAAGGGCATCCGCATGTGCTGGGCCAAGTACGCGCGGCCCTCGCCCCACACGGCGCCGACCTCGAGCAAGGCGGCGGGCCTCTACATGATCTGCACGATCAGCAAGCACGCGGCCGAGCGCGCGGGCTACGCGGACGCGCTCATGCTCGACTGGCGCGGCCAGATCGCCGAGGCGACCGGCGCCAACGTCTTCCTCGTGCGCAACGGCGAGCTCCATACGCCCACCCCCGACTGCTTCTTGAACGGCATCACGCGGCGCACGGTGATAGCACTCGCCGAGGAGCACCAGATCAAGGTGCACGAGCGCGCCATCATGCCGGCCGAGCTGGCGACGACCCAGGAGGTCTTCATCTGCGGCACCGCCGCCGAGGTGACGCCGGTGGCCGAGATCGGCGAGTACCAGTTCAAGGTCGGGCCGGTCACGCGCCTTCTCATGGAGAGCTACGACAAGCTGGTGCGCCGCGGCGGCAAGAGCAAGGCGGCCTGAGCGTCGCGCCCTTGCTTTAGTCGCGCGGCATGACAGGGCCGCAATGTCCACGCCGCTCAAGCCCACCTCGGGAGCCCGGCCATGGCGGTGAGCGCCGGTACAGCTGCGGCGCCTTGGGTCGGGCGCTCGCTGCCGCGCGTCGAGGATGCGGCACTCCTCACCGGGCGCGGACGCTTCATCGACGATCTCGGCGTCCCGCCGGGCACGCTCCATGCGGCGATCCTACGCTCGCCCCACGCGCATGCCGAGATCGCAGCGATCGATGCCGCGCGCGCCCGGGGCCTGCCCGGCGTCGCCGCCGTGCTGACCGGCAAGGACGTGCAAGCGAGGAGCGCCGGCCTCGTCGTCGGTATCAAGGCGCCCATCGAGTGCTGGCCGATCGCCACCGATCGCGTGCGCTACGTGGGCGAGCCGATAGCCGTGGTCGTGGCGCGCGACCGCTACGTCGCGGAGGACGCGCTCGACCTTATCGAGGTCCGCTACGCGCCGCTTGGAGCCGTCGTCGATCCGCGCGCAGCACTCGAGCCCGATGCGCCGGTGCTTCACCCGGGCCTCGGCGGCAACCTCGCGAGCGACCGCAGCTTCCGCTACGGCGACCCGGAGAGCGCCTTCGCCACAGCACCGCACAGGATCGCGATCGAGGTGAGCTATCCGCGCAACGCCTGCACGCCGATCGAGACCTATGGCGTGATCGCGGATTACGATCCGGCGCTCGACGCCTATGACGTGACGGCCAATTTCCAGGGGCCGTTCAGCATCCACGCGGTCATCGCCCGCGCGCTCAGGGTGCCGGGCAACCGCTTGCGCCTGCGCACGCCGCCCGAATCCGGCGGCAGCTTCGGGGTCAAGCAGGGCGTCTTCCCCTACATCGTGCTCATAGCACTTGCCGCGCGCGCGGCCGGCCGGCCGGTCAAATGGATCGAGGACCGCCTGGAGCATCTGGCGGCCTCGGCCTGCGCCACCAACCGCTTCACGCGGCTCGAGGCGGCGGTCGGCGGCGACGGCCGCATCCTGGCGCTCGCCTGGGACCAGATCGAGGATTGCGGCGCCCATCTCCGGGCGCCCGAGCCGGCGACGCTCTATCGCATGCACGGTAACATGAGCGGCGCCTACGACGTCCGCCATCTCGCGATCCGCAACCGGGTCGTGCTCACCAACAAGATGCCGACCGGCCTCAACCGCGGCTTCGGCGGGCCGCAAGTCTATTACCCGCTGGAGCGGCTGGTGCAGCGCATCGCGCGCAAGTTGGGAGTCGACCCGCTCGAGGTGATCCGCCGCAATCTGGTGCGGCCCGAGGCGCTGCCCTACCGCACGGCCACCGGCGCCCTCCTCGATTCAGGCGACTATCCCGCGGCGATGGAGGCAGCGCTCGCCGAGGGCGGGCACGCGGAGCTCAGCCGCCGCCGCGACGCGGCGCGGGCGGAGGGGCGTCTCTACGGCATCGGCTATGCGGCGGTGGTGGAGCCGAGCGTCTCCAACATGGGCTACATCACGACCGTGCTGAGTGCCGCCGAGCGCCGCCGCGCCGGGCCCAAGGGAGGCGCCCAGGCGACCGCCACCATCGCCCTCGACCCGCTCGGCTCCGTGAGCGTCCACGTGGCCTCCGTGCCGCAGGGCCAGGGCCATCGCACGGTGTTAGCGCAAGTCGTGGCCGACGCTCTCGGCCTGCGGCCGCAGGACATCCGCGTCGTCACCGACATCGACACAGGGAAAGACGCCTGGTCCATCGCGTCGGGCAATTATTCGAGCCGTTTCGCCCCCGCGGTCGCCGGTGCGGCACATCTCGCGGCCACGCGTCTGCGCGAGCGCCTGGCGCGCATCGCCGCCGCCCGGCTCAACGTGCCGGCCGCGGAGGTCGTCTTTGCAGGAGGTCGCGTCGAGGCGCGCGGCAATGCGGACAATGCCGTGCCCTTCGCCCGGCTCGCCGCCGCCTCCCATTGGGCGCCGGGCACGCTGCCCGCCGGAGCCGGCCAGGCGATCCGCGAGACCGTGTTCTGGACGCCGCCGGAGCTCGCGGCGCCGAACGAGGCCGACGAGGTCAACAGCTCGCTCTGCCACGGCTTCATCTTCGATCTGTGCGGCGTCGAGGTCGACCGCATGACCGGCGCCGTCAGGATCGAGCGCTACGTAAGCATGCATGATTGCGGCCGCATCCTCCATCCCGGCATGGTCGCCGGCCAGGTGCAGGGCGGCTTCGCCCACGGCCTGGGTGCCGCCTTGCTGGAGGAGCAGGCTTACGGCCCGGACGGCAGCCTGCTCTCCGGCACGCTCGCCGATTACCTGATCCCGACGGCGATGGAGGTGCCGGCGCCGCACATCCTCCATCGCGAGACGCCGTCGCCCCTCACCCCGCTCGGCGCCAAGGGCGTGGGCGAGGGCAACTGCATGTCGACGCCCGTCTGCATCGCCAATGCCGTGGCCGACGCGCTCGACATGGACGACATCTCGCTCCCGCTCCTGCCGGCGCGGCTTGCGGCGCACCTCCACGGCCCGGAAGCGGCGGCGCCGAAGACGGCTCCCGCCAGCGCGCCCGCGGGGGCCGCCTCCGGCCGCAGGCTCTTCGGCGAGGGAGGGGCGGCCGTCGAGGCGCCCGCGGCGAAAGTCTGGGCGATGCTGCTCGACCCCGAGACGCTCCTCGCGGCGGTGCCGGGAGCGCATGCCATCGAGAAGCTTTCGGATACGCGTTTCCGCGCGGAGCTCACGCTCGGCGTGGGGCCGGTCAAGGGCCGCTACCGCGCGGAGATCGCACTCTCGGACGCGCTGCCGCCGCAATCCGTCACCTTGGCCGGCTCGGCCGAGGGCGCCCTCGGCTTCGGCCGCGGCACGGGCCATGTGAGCTTGCGCGAGGAGGCGGCGGGCCGCACGACCATAGCCTACCGCTACGAGGCGGCGATCGGCGGCAAGATCGCGTCGATCGGCGGCCGGCTCCTCGACGGTGCCGCGCGCGTCATCATCGCGCAGTTCTTCGCGGCCTTGGCGCGGCAGGCGGGCCGCCGCCGGCCGGGCGGCCTCTTCGCCTGGCTGCGGCGCATCCTCCGGGGGCGGCCATGAAGCCGGCGCGCTTCGATTACATCGCGGCAGCGAGCAGCGAGGAGGCGTTGGCGGCGCTCGCCGAGGAGGGCTCGAGCGCGCGCGTGCTTGCCGGCGGCCAGTCGCTCCTGCCGATGCTGAACATGCGGCTGGCGCGGCCGGGGGTGCTGGTCGACATCATGGGCATCGCCGACTGGCGCCGCGTCGAGGACGACGGCAAAGCACTCCGCATCGGCGCTGCCGTGCGCCAGGCGGCACTCGAGCGGCTGCCGGACTTGGCACGGCGCCAGCCCCTGCTCGCGGCAGCACTGCCCTGGGTCGGCCATCCCCAGACGCGCAGCCGCGGCACGGTGTGCGGCTCGGTCGCCCACGCCGACCCCAGCGCAGAGCTGCCGCTCGTGCTGGTCGCCCTCGGCGGGCACGTGCATCTGCGCTCGGCCAAGCGTGCGCGCAAGCTGCCGGCCGAGGCGTTCTTCACCGGCATGATGGCGACCGCGTGCGCCGACGATGAGCTGGTCGAGGCCGTGTCGCTGCCGAAAGCACGGCCGGGAACGGGCTACGCCTTCCGCGAGGTGGCGCGGCGCCACGGCGATTTTGCCATCATCGGCTGTGCCGCCGTGGTGGAGGGCGATGGCGCCCGCCTCGCGATCGGCGGCGTCGCCGACCGGCCGATCGCGCGCCAAGTGCCCAAGCCGGACGCCAAGGAGCTCGACGAGGCGCTCGACGCTTTTGCCTGGTCGCTCGAGGCGCGCGACGATCTCCATGCCACGGCGCGCTACCGGCGCGAGCTGGTGCGAAGGCTCGGCCGTGCCACCCTCGAGGAGGCAGCAACATGCCGCGGCTGACGGGCGAGCGCCGCCATCTCGTGAGCTTCACGCTCAACGGCGAGAGCGTCGCGGGCGAGGCCGAGCCGCGCATGCTGCTGAGCGATTTCCTCCGCCACGTACTCGGCTGGACCGGCACCCACGTCGGCTGCGAGCACGGCGTCTGCGGCGCCTGCACGGTCGAGATCGACGGGGCTCCGGCGCGCGCCTGCCTCGCCCTCGCCGTGCAAGTGCGGGGCGCCGATATCCGCACCGTCGAGGGACTGGCGCCAGCACCGGACCGGCTCTCGGTCCTCCAGGAGTGCTTCCGCACCCATCACGGCCTGCAATGCGGCTTCTGCACGGCCGGCATCCTCGTCTCGCTCGCGGCCCTGCTGCGTGAGCGGCCGGCGGCCTCGGAGGCGGAGATCCGCGAGACGCTTGCCGGCCATCTCTGCCGCTGCACCGGCTATGTTTCCATCATGGAGGCGGCACTCGCCGCGCAAAGGCACCTGGGGAAGACGACGGATGCTTGATCTCGGCACCAGCTTTCTCGCGAGCGTCGCGCGCGATCCCGAGGCGGTCGCGATCGTCGACGGCGAGCTGCGCCTCACCTACGCGGCGTGGTTCGGGAGGATCTCCGCCGTGGTTGCGGGACTGGATGCGCTCGGCCTCGGCATCGGCGACCATCTCGCGAGCGTGCTGCAGAACCGCTGGGAGGCGGCGACGCTCCACTGGGCCTGCCAGTTCGCCGGCATCATCCTGACGCCGCTCAACTGGCGGGTCAAAAGCGGCGAGCTCGACTTTTGCCTGGGCGATGCCGACGCGGCACTCCTCCTCTACGAGGGCGTCGCGGCCGAGGCCGTGGCGCGCTCGGCGAGAGCCCGGCAGCTGCCGCGCGTCCGCGTGGGCGAGCCTGCTGCGGGAGAGACCGCCTTCTCGGCACTGCTGGCGGCGCCAAGCCCCGGGGCCGCACCCCGCGTCGACGCCGAGGCCTGGTCGCTCATGCTCTATACCTCGGGCACCACCTCGCGGCCCAAGGGCGTGCCGCGGCGCCATCGCGCCGAGCGCGCAGCCGCCCTCGCCCATGTGGCGCAGAACCTCTACGGCCGCGGCGAGCGCACGCTCGGCGTCATGCCGCTCTATCACACCATGGGCGTGCGCTCGCTCCTCGCCATGTCGCTCCTCGGCGGCACCTTCGTCTGCCTGCCGCGGTTCGACGCCAAGGCGGCGCTCGAGCTCATCGCGCGCGAGCGCATCACCAACCTCTATCTGGTGCCGACGCTCTACCACGATCTCGTCCATCATGCCGATTTTGCCGCCTCCGAGGTCGGCTCGGTGCGCAAGCTCGGCTTCGCCGGCGCGCCGATGACCGAGGCGCTTTTGCAGAAGCTCGACGCGGCGTTCAAGCCGGCGCTCTTCGTGAACCACTACGGGAGCTCCGAGGTCTACACCTGCACGGTCGACCAGCGGGCGGCGGCAAAGCCGGGCTCGGCCGGCCGCGCCGGGTTGAACCAGCTGATCCGCGTGGTGAAGCTGGGTGCGGCTCGGCCCGATGCGCTGGCGGCTCCCGGCGAGGAGGGCGAGATCGTCGCCCTCCTTAGCGGCGACGAGGCCTTCGAGGGCTATTGGCGGCGCGCGGAAGCCGACGCCAAGGCGCTCCGCGGCGGCTGGTACTTCACCGGCGACACCGGCTATTTCGATGCCGCGGGCGACCTCTACGTCACCGGGCGCGTCGACGACATGATCATCACCGGCGGCGAGAACGTCTCGCCCGTCGAGGTCGAGAGCTGCCTCTCGCTGCATCCGGCGGTCTCGGAGGTCGCGGTCGTGGGCCTGGCCGACGAGCGCCTGGGCCAGGCGGTCGTCGCTTTCGTCAAGTGCTCAGCCCCGCTCGAGAGCGCCGAGCTCGACGCCTTCTGCCGCCACTCCGGCCTGGCGAACTTCAAGCGCCCGCGCCGCTTCCTTTTCGTCAACGAAATCCCGAAATCGCCGGTCGGCAAGCTCTTGCGGCGCAAGCTGGTCGAGGGCGACTATCGGCTCGCCGATGCCGTCCCGCGCCAAGGAGAGGAGCCGAGACATGAGCGAGACTGACGCGCGCCTTCTGGGCCTGGACGGCTTCCGTGTCGAGCTGCGGCCTGAGCGCGCGTGCGCCTCTGTGATCCTCGACCGCCCGCCCCTCAACGTCATCACCATGCCGCAGCGCGACCAGATCCGCCGGGCGTTCGAGGCGCTCGACGAGGACGCGCGCGTGCGCGTGATCGTGCTGCGCGCCGCCGGCGAGCACTTCTCCTCGGGCGGCTACATCAAGGGCTTCGTCGAGGCCTCGCCCGAAGAGGTCTCCAGGCTTGCCTGGAACATCGCGGCCCCGGCGCGCTGCTCGAAGCCGGTCATCGCCGCCAACCGCGGCTTCTGCTTCGGCGTCGGCTTCGAGCTCTCGCTCGCCTGCGATTTCCGCCTCGTCTCGGAGACCTGCCAATACGCGCTGCCGGAGCAGAAGCTCGGCCAGATCCCGGGCTCGGGCGGCTCGGCGCGGCTGCAGAAGATCGTCGGCATCACGCGCACCAAGGACATCGTCATGCGCTCCAAGCGCATTCCGGCGAAGCAGGCCTACGAGTGGGGCATCGCCACCGAGGTCGTGCCGGACGACAAGCTGGAGGCGGCGGCCGAAGCGCTCGCCGAGGAACTGAGCGCATTCGCGCCGCTCGCCCAGCGCACGGCGAAGAAGCTCCTCAACGATACCGAGGACGCCTCGCTGTCGCTTGCCATCGAGCTCGAGGGCCATTGCTACAGCCGGCTGCGCTCGTCCGAGGATTTCCGCGAGGGCGTGGCCGCCTTCCACGAGAAGCGCGCGCCCAAGTTCCGCGGGCTGTGAGGAGACGGGGAGGGCCAAACCATGTCCGATGCTCTTCGCGCCAACGCGCCGGCGGCGGTGCCGGTCGCCACGCTGCGCGGCTGGCTCGACCACCTGGCGGAGCACGGCCGCTTGGCCGTCATCCGCCCGGGTGCTGCGCTGCGCTTCGAGCTCGCGGCGATCGCCAAGCGGCTCGACGGAGAGAAAGCGACCTTCTTCCCGCGCCCCGGCGGCCACGCGATCCCGGTGGTCTCGGGCCTGCTCGGCGCGCGCGCCTGGATCGCCGATGCCATGGGCGTGCCGGCGGACGCCATCCTCGCGCGCTTCAGCGAAGCAGCAGCCAATCCGCTGCCGTGGCGCGAGGTCGCCTCGGCGCCGGTGCAGGAGGTGGTGCACGACGAGGTGGACCTGGAGCGCCTCTTGCCGATCCCCACCCACAACGAGCTCGACAGCGGCCCCTACATCAGCGCCGGGCTGATGATCGCGCGCAACCCGCTGACGGGCGTGCAGAACGTCGCCATCCACCGCTGCCAATTGAGTGGACCCGACAGGCTCGGCGTGCTGCTGCTGCCGCGCCACACTCTCGCCTTCTACCAGGCGGCCGAGCAGGCGGGCGAGGCACTCGAGATCGCCATCGTCATCGGCGTCGATCCCTTGACTGCACTCGCCTCCCAGGCGATCGTGCCGATCGACCACGACGAGCTGGAGATCGCCGGCGCCTTGCACGGCGAGCCGCTCGAGGTGGTGAAATGCCTGAGCAATGCGGTGCGCGTGCCCGCCGGCGCCGAGATCGTGCTCGAGGGCCGGCTCCTGCCGCGGACACGCGAGCCCGAGGGGCCCTTCGGCGAATTCCCGCAATATTACGGCGAGCGCGCCGAGCGGCACGTGGCGAAGATCGAGCGCATCACGCATCGGCGCGATGCCATCTTCCACACCATCGTCGGCGGCGCCAACGAGCATCTCTTGCTCGGCGCCATCCCGCGCGAGGCGACGCTCCTCGGCCATCTTAAGCGCAATTTCCCGGGCGTGCTCGACGTGCACCTCTCGATGGGCGGCGTCGGGCGCTACGTGCTCTACGTCAAGCTGCGCAAACGCGAGGAAGGCGAGGCCAAGAACGTGATCATGGGCGCCTTCGCCGGGCACTACGACGTGAAGCAGGTGGTGGTGGTCGACGAGGACATCGACATCGCAAGCGCGCGCGAGGTCGAATGGGCGGTGGCCACGCGCGCCCAGGCCGACCGCGACCTGGTCGTCGTCGCCAACAGCCAGGGCTCGAAGCTCGACCCCTCGTCGGAGAACGGCGTCGGCGCCAAGATGGGGATCGACGCCACCGTCCCCTTGGCAGCACCACCGGGGAAGTTCAAGCGCATCCACGTGCCAGGCGAGGAGAGCGTCGACCCCGCGGCGGTCATCGACAGCGCCGCTGGCGGCGATTGGCGGCGCGGACTCGGAGGGTAGCGTTTGGAATCATTGCGGCGCAGGACCGCCTTCCCATCGACCACTCCTCAACGGGCGGTCGATCCCCCTCGAGGGGGAGGGTTGGGGTGGGGGGTGGCACTGTCTCACAACAAAATCATCGCACCCGGAGGGGGATTGACATGACGACAGCAGCCGGAGGTACGAGCGAGGCCTGGCCGATCGGGAAGCGGCAGATGGTGACCGCGATCATCGCCTCGTCGCTCGGATGGGCGCTCGATCTCTTCGACCTTTTCATCCTGCTCTACGTGGCGCCGGTCATCGGCAAGCTTTTCTTTCCCTCGCAGTTTCCCACGGTCTCGCTCGCCGCGGTCTATGCCTCCTTTGCGGTGACGCTTCTGATGCGCCCGTTCGGCTCGGCGCTCTTCGGCTCCTACGCCGACCGCTTCGGGCGGCGCGGCACCATGATCGTGGCGGTCATCGGCGTCGGCATCAGCACGGCGCTCTTCGGAGCACTCCCGACCATCGCCCAGGTCGGCCTGCTGGCGCCGGCCATCTTCCTGGCACTGCGCCTGGTGCAGGGCGTCTTCGTCGGCGGCGTGGTGGCCTCCACCCACACCATCGGCACCGAGTCCGTGCCGCCTTACTGGCGCGGCGCCATGTCGGGCCTCGTCGGCGGCGGCGGCGCCGGCATCGGAGCGCTCCTCGCCTCGATCGCCTATTTCGCCACCACCGAGGTCTTTCCCGGCGACGCCTATGCGGTGTGGGGCTGGCGCTTCATGTTCTTCTCCGGGATCATCAGCTCGGTCCTCGGCTTCTTCATCTTCAACCGTCTCGAGGAGTCGCCGGTCTGGTCGGCGCTCAAGACGGGCCGCGGCGCTGGCGCGGTCGTGCGCGCGCCGGTGCGCACGCTCTTCTCCCGCGCCTATCTGCCGATCCTCCTCGTCAACCTGATGATGACCACAGGCGGCGGCGCCGGCTATTACCTGACCTCGGGCTATCTGCCGACCTTCCTCAAGGTGGTGAGCAAGCTGCCCAGCCAAGCCACCTCCTTCATCCTCATCGCCGGCAGCATCGTCGCCATCTTCGCCTCGGTCGCCGCCGGGCACTGCAGCACCATCTGGGGGAGGAAGCGCGTGCTGCTGGCGCTGGCGCTGATCCGCATCGTCGTGCTGCCGCTCTGCTTTCTCGGCATGGCGGGGACGGCTGAGACGGGCGTCATCGCCGCCTATGGGCTGGTGCTGACCTTCTTCGGGAATGCCGGCTACGCGCCGCTGCTGATCTTCCTCAACGAGCGCTTCCCCACGGCGCTGCGCTCGACCGGCACCGGCCTTTCGTGGAACATCGGCTTCGCCATCGGCGGCCTGATGCCGACCTTCGTCTCGCTCGCCTCGCCGACGCCCCAGGATCTGCCCGCCATGCTGGCGATCTTCGTCTTCGCCATCTCGGTGCTCTTCCTCGCCGGCGCGCTCATCATCCCGGAGACGCGGGGCAATTTCAAATAGGCCGGCGCCGGTGGTGCGCCGCAGCGCGCGGCTGGCGCCCGCGTCGCCTGGCGATCCAGCCGGGTTGGTCGCAGATGTGCCCGAGGAACTCGACGACGGTATGGGCTCCGAGATAGGAGGTGATGCCGGTGCCCACGTCGAGCTGGGGATTGACCTCGACGAGGTCGCAGCCGACGACGTTCGTGCGCTCCGCCAGCGCCTTGAGCGTGCCGCTGAGCTCCGCATAGCTCATGCCGTTGGGCTCCGCCGAGACGCAGCCGGGCACGAGCGGGAGGTCGAGCACGTCGATGTCGATGCTCACGTAGCATGCGGCACCTTGGGGGACCACCTCGGCGAGGCCGCGCGGCGCGAGGCGGCGGAACTCCGTCATGGTGATCACTCGGTTGCCGTCGCGGACGGAGTCCTCGACCATGTCCGGCGAATGGCGCAGGCTGCGGATGCCGACCTGCGTCAAGCTCTCGACGTGCGGCATCGGGCTGATGTGCCGGAAGGCGTGCATGTTGGTGAAGCGGAGATCGTGGATGAAGGGCGCATAGTCGGTGTGGGCGTCGAAATGGACGACGTGGAGCGGCTGGCTGTAGGCGCGGACGATCGGATAGGTGATCGAATGGTCGCCGCCCAGCACCACGACCAGGACCTTCCGCGCGAGGAGTGCGCGGACCATGGCGGTCACGTTGTCGAAGGTGCCCTCGACGTTGGTCGGCAGGATATCGGCGTCGCCGGCATCGACGATCAGCCGGTGGCGGAGCTCGTAGTCGAGATATTGCTTCCGCGTCTCCGGGTTATAGAAGCCGCCGCCGCCCGAGACGAAGCGCAGCGAGTGCTCGCGCAGCGCGCGCGGCCCCATGCGCGAGCCGGGAAGGAAGGGCACGCCCTCGTCGAACGGCACGCCCATCACGGCGACGGCGCCCTCCAGGCGATCGAGGTCGGTTGAGATGGGGCCGCGCAGAAAGCTCGGTATGCCGACGAAGGGCTCGTCGAGCCGGCCCGCCGGCGCGCGTCGTGTTGCCGTCATGAAGACCCCGCGATAGTGAGACTATTCCGCCGCCTCGGGCTTGCCCGTGGGCTGCGTCCAGGTGCGGGCGGCTTCATCGTCCTCGGCGCGGGCGGCGACCCAGCGCTCGCCCTGCGGCGTCTCCTCGAGCTTCCAGAAAGGCGCCTTGGTCTTGAGCCAGTCGACGATGAAGCGGCAGGCCTCGAAGGCGGCATCTCTGTGGGCGGAGGCGACCGCCACCAGAACGATGCGCTCGCCGGGCTCGAGGCGGCCGTAGCGGTGGACGATCAGGCTCGCGGCGAGCGGCCAGCGCGCTCTCGCCTCGGCCTCGATCTCGGCGAGCTTGCGCTCGGTCATGCCGGGATAATGCTCGAGCGTCATGGCGCCGACGGCACCCGCGGGTGCCACGTCGCGCACAAGACCTACGAACGTGACGACGCCGCCGATCTTGTGGTCCCCCTCGACGAGTGCCGCTACCTCGGCGGCCGCATCGAAGTCCTCACGCTGCACGCGGATCATGCTCAGCCTCCCGTGAGCGGCGGGAAGAGCGCCACCTCGTCGCCGGCGGCGAGCGGGTGATGGGGCTGCGCGAATTCCTGGTTGACCGCGACGCGCACCACCGAGAGATCGCGCAAGGCCGCGGCATAGCCGGGCCCCCGCGACTTTAGCCATTCGAGGAGCGAGGCCACGTCCGCCACCTCCGCGGGCGGCGTCACCTCCTCCTCGGCCAGGCCCGTGCGCTGCTTGAGCCAGGCGAAGTACATCAGCCTCATCAGCTCACCTCGCTGAAGGGGAGGAAATCGACCATGCTCCCGCGCTCGAGGTGGGTCAAGCTCTCCGGCAGCTCGGCCAGGCCGTCCGCCTCGACCATCGAGGAGAGGATTCCCGCCCCCTCGCGCGGGAACTTGCGCGCGACGATGCCGCCCATGCCGTCGGGCACCAGGCGCGCGCGCACCCATTCGCGCCGGCCGTCCTTCTTCTTGTGCTCGAAATCGGCGCGCACGCGGTAGAGCACCGGCTCGGTCTCGGAGCCGCCCATGAGGCGCAAGAGGAGCGGGCGGGCGAAGCGCAGGAAGGTCACCATCATGGCGACCGGATTGCCGGGCAGGCCGAGAAAGGCGGTGCTGCCGATCTGGCCGAAGGCGAGCGGCCGGCCCGGCCGCATGGCGAGGCGCCAGAAATGCAGGCGGCCGAGCGCCTCGAGTGCTGAGCGCACGTGATCCTCCTCGCCGGTCGAGACGCCGCCCGAGGTAATGATGGCGTCATGGCCGGAGGCCGCCTTGCCGAGCGCCCGCTCGATCGCCGCCCGCCGGTCGGGGAGGATGCCGAGATCGGCGACGAGGCAGCCGAGGCGCTTCAGGAGGGCCGCGAGGGTGAAGCGGTTGGCGTCGTAGACGGCGCCTGGCGGTGCGGTGCTGCCGGGCTCGGCGAGCTCGTCGCCGGTCGAGAACACGGCGACGCTGAGCGCGCGGCGGAGTGCCAAGGACGTGCGCCCGATCGAGGCGGCGAGGCCGATATCCTGGGGCCGCAGGCGCCGCCCGGCCTGGAGGATGACGGCGCCCGCCTTCACGTCCTCGCCCGACTTGCGCCGGTTGGCGCCGCGCTTGATGCCGGGGCTGACGATCACCGCAGCGCCCTCGCTGCGGCAATCCTCCTGCATCATCACGGTGTCGGCACCCGCCGGCATCACGGCGCCGGTGAAGATGCGCACGGCCTGGCCGCGCTCGAGCGGCCGGCCGAGAGGATGGCCGGCGGCGGCGCGCCCGGCGATGGCGAGCCGCGTCTCGCCGGCCGCGGCGAGATCGTCGAAGGCGAGGGCATAGCCGTCGACCGCCGAATTGTCGTGGGGCGGCACGTCGCGCCCGGCCACCACGTCCTCGGCGAGGACGCGGTCGAGCGCAGCGCCGAGCGGCACGGTCTCGGCGTCGGCCACGCAGGCGACGCGCGCGGCCAAGAGCGCCAAGGCCTCGTCGACGCTCATCAGGCGGCCGCCATGGGCGAAGCAGTCGTCGCTCAGCTGGGCCATGGCCGCCTCACGCCACGCCGCGCTCGCGCGCCGCGAGCCCGGCATGAGACACGATGAAGCCGGCGATGGCTGCGGTGTCGTCGATGTCGAACCGCGGGATGCGCAAGTTCGCCACCGGCCCGTCGCTCGCCAGCGCCACCACGTACGGATCGTCCAGGCAGAGGAGCGGCTTGCCGAGCGCCACGCGGTGGACCTCGAGCTTGTCGTGGGCGTGCGTCCTGAAGCCCTCGATGAGGAGGAGGTCGACCGGCGTCATGTAGCGGACGAGCTCCTCGACCGTCGGCTCTCGAGCGCCGCGCAGCTCGTGTTGGAGGGCGAAGCGCTTGGCCGAGCATACCATCACCTCGGTGGCGCCCGCCTGCCGGTGGCGGTAGCTGTCCTTGCCCGGCTGGTCGATGTCGAATTCGTGGTGGGCGTGCTTGATGGTCGAGACCCTGAGGCCGCGGCGCACGAGCTCGGGCAGCAGCCTGACCATGAGGGTGGTCTTGCCGCTGTCGCTCCATCCTGCAAGGCCGAATATCTTCATGCTCCGCTCGCGTCTGCCAAGCTATAGGCTATTGGCGGCGGGAATCGGCAAAGTCAAGTGAGAGGGACGGCGCCGGGCCGCTCAGGGGCTCGCCGGCGTGGCGCCCTTGACCGCACCCTTGGCCGGCGGCCGGGCCGGCGTGCGCTGCCGGTCGATGTGGCGCAGGCCCTCGCGCAGATAGTCGTAGCCCGTGATGAGGGTGAGCACGGCCGCGGCCCACAGGCCGACCACGCCGATCTCGCGCGTGTAGGGCACCACCCAGTCCCCGGCGTCGCCCACGATGAGGAAGCCGATCGCCACCATCTGGATGCCGGTCTTCCACTTGGCGAGCCTCGTCACCGGCATGCCGACGCTCAAGCTGGCGAGGAACTCGCGCAAGCCCGAGACCAGGATCTCGCGGCAGAGGATGAGGATGGCGGGAAGCAGCGTCAGGCCTCCGATGCGATCGAAAGCGGCGAGGAGGAGAAGCGTGGTGGCGACGATGAGCTTGTCGGCGATGGGGTCGAGGAGCTCGCCCAAGAGCGACTGCTCGCGCCAGGTGCGCGCGAGATAGCCGTCGAGGTAATCGGTGATGCCGGCGAGCGTGAAGAGGCCGCAGGCCGTCCAGCGCGCGCCGTTGCCCTCGACCCAGAAGAGGCCGACGAGGATCGGGATCACCGCGATGCGCGAGATGGTGAGCAGATTCGGGATGCTGGTGATCATCGGGCAAGCCTTGCGTGCCGGGGCTGCGATATTAGGCCGCTAGCCCTCGGGATGGAAGTGATCATAGATCTTCCGGGCGACGGCGCCGCGGATGCCGGCAACGGCCTCGAGATCGGCGAGGCCGGCGCGCGCCACGCGTTCGGCCGAGCCGAAGTGGTGGAGGAGGGCCTTCTTGCGCTTGGCGCCGATGCCCGGCACCTCGTCGAGGCGCGAGCGCAGCGCCGACTTGGCGCGGCGCACGCGATGGCTGCCGATGGCGAAGCGGTGCGCCTCGTCGCGCAGGCGTTGGAGGAAATAGAGCACGGGATCGCGCGGCTCGAGGAGCAACGGCGGGCGCTCGGGGAGGAAGATGCGCTCCCGCCCGGCGTTGCGCTCGGGCCCCTTGGCGATGGCCGCCACCGCCACGTCGCCTATGCCGAGATCGGCGAGCACGCCGAGTGCGGCATTGAGTTGGCCCAGGCCGCCGTCGATCAGGATGAGCTCGGGCCAGTGTCCGCGCGTCCGCTCGGGGTCCTCCTTGAGCGCGCGCGCGAAGCGCCGCGTCAGCACCTCGCGCATCATGCCGTAGTCGTCGCCCGGCACGATCTGCGGCGGTGCTAGCTCCTCATCCTTCGAGACGCGGCTTCGCCGCTCCTCAGGATGAGGAGCGAGGGGCGAGCCCTCATCCTGAGGAGGCCGCGCAGCGGCCGTCTCGCAGGATGAGGCGGGCGCCGCCGCCGTCTTGATGTTGAACTTGCGGTAGGCGCCCTTCACGAAGCCCTCGGGCCCGGCCACGATCATGGCGCCGACCGCGTTCGTGCCCATGATGTGGCTGTTGTCGTAGACCTCGATGCGCTGGGGCGGGCCCTCGAGGCCGAGCGTGGCGGCGAGCGACTCGAGGAGCTTGCGCTGGCTCGAGCTTTCCGCGAGGCGGCGGCCCAGTGCCGCCTGGGCATTGGCGAGGGCATGCTCGACCATGTTGCGCTTGGCGCCGCGCTTGGGCACCGAGAGCTCGACGTGGCGGCCGGCGCGCAAGGAGAGCGCCTCGGCGATGAGCGCGCGCTCGGGCACCGCGTGGCTCAGCAGCACGAGGGGCGGCGGCGGCTTGTTCTCGTAGAACTGCCCGATGAAGGCGCCGAGCACCTCTTCCGTGCCAAGCGTCTTCTCGTGGCGCGGATAATAGGCGCGGTTGCCGTAGTTGCGCCCGGCGCGGAAGAAGAAGACCTGGACGCAGGTCACCCCGCCCGCCTGGTGGGCGGCGATCACGTCGGCCTGGTCGACGCCCGCCACGTTGATGTCCTGCTTCGCCTGGATCTGGGTGAGCGCCTTGATGCGGTCGCGGTAGATCGCGGCACTCTCGAAATCGAGGCCGCCTGCCGCCTCCTGCATGAGGGCGGCGAGGCGGCGCTGGATGTCCTGGCTGCGCCCGGCGAGGAAGGCGCGCGCCTCGCGCACCAGCTCGTCGTAGGCCTCCCGCCCGACCTTGCCCACGCAAGGCCCGCTGCAGCGCTTGATCTGGAAGAGGAGGCAGGGCCGCGTGCGGCTGGCGAACACGCCGTCCGAGCAGGAGCGCAGGAGGAAGGCGCGCTCGAGCGCCGCCAGCGTCTGGCTGACGGCGCCCGCCGAGGCGAAGGGCCCGAAATATTCGCCCGGCCGGCTGCGCGCGCCGCGGTACTTGGCGATCTGCGGCCATTCGTGGTCGCCGGTGATGAGGATGTAGGGGAAGCTCTTGTCGTCGCGCAGCAGCACGTTGTAGCGCGGCGCATGGCGCTTGATGAGGTTGCTCTCGAGCAGCAGCGCCTCGACCTCGGTGTGGGTCGTCACCACCTCGACCGCCGCGGTCTCGGCGACCATGCGCTGGATGCGGTAGGAGAGGCGCTGCGGCTGCGTGTAGCTCGCGACCCGCTTGCGCAGCTCCTTGGCCTTGCCGACGTAGAGCACGTCGCCCCGCGCATCGAGCATGCGATAGACGCCCGGAGCCTCGGGCATGGTCTTGAGGGCCGTCGCGATCGCCGCGCTGCCGCGCGCGAGCCTGCCCGCCGGAAGAGCCGTGTCCGGCGTCTCGGCGTCCGCGCTCTCTTGCTCCGCTCGAAGTGCGGCGCGCTCCATTTCGCCCATGGCCGTCATTGTCGTCCGCTCTCTCGGCCGGTCAACCGTGCGCCGCAGCGAATTCTGGCGCCCGTCAATTTTTCACCACGATCTCCAAGCAATTCCAAGGGGATCGCTTTTGAGGCTCGGCGCCTCGAGTCGGATATCCACGATTCCTGTGGGTAACTCTGTCGAAAATCGCCGCCGACGATAGCCCCTATCAAATGCCGCAAGGAATTCACGTAAATGCCTAAATTAGAGGCAATTATTATAACCCATTGAATTTCAATGCTTATTATGAAGTCAAGTGTAAAGAAACTGCCAAAGAAGCGATTTTGTGCGCAGCAGGCGCATGGCTAGCCGGGGCTGATTTTCGCTGTGCAAAACCTCGCCGGCGGCAGCGCGGCAATTAACTTAACTTCGAAAGATTCGTGCGCGAATGCGGCTGAAACCGTTCGATTTCCACCCCGACTCCGGCGGCATCGGCATAGACGTCGAGCTTCTCGAGACGCACCCTGGCCGCCTCCACGCGCGGGTCGGCGAGGCATAGCGCCGCAATGCGTTCGGCAAGGGTCTCGACCAGGTTGACGTGGCCTTTGGCAACCAGCCGCCGCACCGCCGAGATCACCTCGTCGTAGCAGACGACCGTCTCGTAGCGGTCCGCGAGGACGTTGGCCTCGTCGCGCACGGTGAGCGCCAGATTGAGGCGCACCCGCTGGCTGCGCCCGCGCTCATGGGCATGCACGCCGAGCTCGGCGGCGAGCTCGAGGTCGCGCACGAAGAGGCGGTGGGTGCCGCGCGGTGCCGTTGCGTCCTGCCGCACGCGCGGCTGCTCGGTCTCGCTCATGGCAGCCTCAGCACCCTGAGAGCGACCGGAGGCCCGCACTCTGGGGGCCCGCTCCAGATCGTACGCCGTGGAAAGCCTTCCTCGCGGAGCCCGCACCCTGGGGACGCCATGGCGAAGCCGGCAGGAGAACCCTAACCGCAAGCGCCGTCCCCGTCCAGCATTGCCTCGCGCTGCCCTGCCGCGTCAGGCGGAAGCGGGGGCGCCCGGCGGGCTCGGCGGACCGCCGAGATGGTAGCCGCCGTCGAGCACGACGAGCTGACCGGTCATCGATTTCGCCGCCAGGATGAAGCGCAGCGCCGCGGCGACCTCTCCCACCGTGGCGCCGCGCCCGAGAAGGGTGGCGCGCCATTGGCGCTCGAACTGCGCCGCCGTCTGGCCGGGTCCCGGCAGCACCGGGCCGGGCCCGATCGCGTTCACCCGGATGCGCGGCGCCAGTGCCAGCGCCAGCGTCTGGGTCAGCGTCATCAGGCCGGTCTTGCTCACCGTATAGGACACATAGTGCGGCGTGAGCCGCAGCACGCGGCGATCGAGGAGGTTGACGACGGCGCCCTCGGCCGCGGCCGGAAGCTGGCGCGCGAAGGCCTGGCTCAGCACGAAGGGCGCTCTGAGGTTCGCCTCCATGTGGAGGTCCCACGAGCGGCGGCTGGCGTCGAGCGCCTCGTCGCGCTCGAAGCGCGCGGCGTTGTTGACGAGGAGGCCGAGGGGCCCCAGGGCGGCTGAGGCGCGCGCCACGAGAGGTGCGGTCTCCTCCTCGCGCGCGAGGTCGGCCGCGAGGGCAACCGCACGGCCGCCGAGTGCGGCGATCTCCGCGACGACGGCCTCCGCCGCGTCGGCGTGGCTGCGGTAATGCACGGCCACCGCGAAGCCTTGGCGGGCAAGATCGAGGGCGAGCGCGCGGCCGATGCGCTGGGCAGCACCCGTGACCAGGGCCGTCTTGGGGATGCTCTCGCTCATCCCTGTGCCATGGCCGCGGCGGCGGCTCAGCCGGCAGCGAGGCCGGCGATGGCCTGGCGCAGGACCTGCCGGCTGCGGAACAGCACCATCTCCTGCCAGTCGGGCACCTCGGGGTAGAAATGGCGGCGGATCTGCGCCTTGATGCGGCGCGTCTCGGGGGCGGCCCAGTCCGCGTTGCTGTGATTGTGCAGCCAGTGGTCCTCGCGCAGCGCGCGCTGGCCGGAGGTGTGCGAGGGGTAGGTGCCGTACTCGAGGGCGACGTAGCTCACGCTCTCGCCGAGCTTGCGGTGCCATTCCTCGCCGGCGAGACCTTGCTTGGGCACCGAGGAGGAGGTGCCGAGGGTGGGCTCGGTGAGCGACTGGCCGTACCACGCCCTGGCGCGCGCGTGGGCGGCGCCGCCCGGCTCGTCGCCCGAGATCGGCTCGCCGTAGCCGAAGGGGCCGAGCCCGGTGTGGTAGTCGACGACGGCCACGAGCGCGCGCTCGGCCAGGCGGTGCTCGGCAATGATGCGCTCGAGGGTGCGGCGCGCCCAGGTGGGGGCGGTGCCGCCGTAGAAGGTGCCGCCCGGATGGCGGTACTGGCCGCCGCTCCTCGCGATGTTGAACTGCCGCTCGCCGTGCCGCGCGCGGTAGTCCTCCAGGCGCTTCATCGCCGCGTCGAAGAGGGGGCCGGAGAGCGCTCTCGGCACGACGGCCTCGGCCAGCTCGTCATAGCCCGGGTTCTCCGGCAGGGGCTTGGCGAAATCGACGAAATTGCGGTTGAGGTCGCAGCCCTCCTCGGTCACGCGGCGCAGCCAGGCGAAACCGTGGGGATTGATGGCGTGGACGAAGAGCATCGCCGTGTCGCGGCCGAGGGGTGCGGCGGCCGGCCCGAGCAGCCAGTCGAGCTGGGCGCCCGAGCCGCAGAAGCCCTCGACCCCGTGGGTCGCCGAGACGGTGACCAGCACCTTGGCCGCGTCCTGTGGGCCGAACCAGGCGGCATCCGTCGCGAGCTCCTCGCCCTCCGGCCCGGAAAGCGGATTGCGATAGCTCGTGAGGGTGCCGCCGGCAAGCGCCGCCGCGGCGAGGAACTTTCCGCGCGCGCCGCGGTAATCGGCCGAGAAACGGGTGGCGAGGCTCGTCTCGAGGCTGCATGGCCGGGGTCATCGGGGCCTCTCGTCATGGCGGGTCGGCCGCCATCCTGCCGCCTCGCGCGGCAAAAGTGAACGGGCGTTTCCCCGGCGCCGGCGGCCGCGGGCACCGCTCGAAGGAGGGGTGCCGCACCGGGGGCTGGCCGCCATCTGGCGGGGGTGCCGCAATATCCATAGCGGGAACCTGGGCTCCATCGCTATAAGGTAACAGTCCCGGGTTAGTTAATTTGGGATTTAGCCGCTATGTTGGAGGATGGTCATGCCAGTCGGCACCGTTAAGTGGTTCAATAGCACGAAGGGTTACGGGTTCATTCAGCCGGACAGCGGCGGTGCGGACGTCTTCGTCCACATCTCCGCCGTCGAGCGCGCCGGAATGAGCGGCTTAGCTGAGGGCCAGAAGGTCTCCTATGAGGAGCAACGCGACCCCAAGCGCGGCAAGACGTCGGCGGAAAACCTGAAGGCGGTCTGACCCGCCGGATCCGGCATTGCCGGAAGGGCGCCGGCTCAGCGGTGCCCTTCCGGCATCGGCTCCCGGCCATGGCGGACCGCTTTCAAGAGGAGAGCTTCAATGGCCTTCAAGCCCAACTACAACCAGCAGCGCGCGGAGCGCACGCGGGCGCGCGAGCAGAAGAAGCAAGCCAAGCTGCAGCGCCGGCAGGAAGAGGCCGCCAAGCGCGCGGACGAGCGCCAAGCGCAGCAGAGCTCGAACGACGGCGCCGAGAACAGCTGAACCCGGCGACAATCGGAGAACGCCCGTGGCCCGCAAGAAGCAACAGGTCGGCAGCGCCTTCGTGCTCTTCAACGTCGTCTACGAGGACGGCGCGCGCACCTCGAACCGCAAGGTGCCCGGCACCGAAGTCGGCGGGCTCGACGGCGACGGCCCGGCGCGCGGCTTCATCGAGGCGCAGGACCGCAAGATCGCCGAGATGTCGGGCACTCTGCGCGGCCCGATCAAGTCGATCACCCGCTCGCCCGCATCGTGAGCGCCAAGGCCGCGAGGCGGCCCTCGCTTTGAGAGAGCTTCCGCCGGGCTGAGCCGCGTCCGGCCTGCAGCGTCCGCCGTCTCGTCCCGCTTCAGCCATGGCGGTCTCCGCTTGCACCGGCTCGAGCGCCGAAGCGGGCACACGCGAAATATGCACCGCCTCGCGCCCGGCCACGACCATGATGCAAGCTCAGTCGAGCGCAATTGGAGACCAGCTCACTGCGGCGTTGAACAGGGCGGCGCGGACCTTGGAAACGTCATAGGACGCCCCAAAGAGGCTGAGGGTCTCCGGCGTCGTTCCCTGGACAACGACGATATCGGCGACTTGCTCGCCGTGTTTCGATAATATGCGCTGGCGCAGCTTGTTAGCGATATCGTCGATCTCAGCGAGATCGAGAATTTCTCCGACGACGCGCACGATGTGAATAACCTTGCGAGGCCGATCGAGCACCGTCCCATAGATCAGCTGATGTGCCATGGCAGCTCATGCGTTCCGAAGATTGCGCTCGGCGAATTGATAACGGCGCCGCCGAAGGTGATCTCGATCGCGGTGGAGAGTACGTACGGCGCCTCGCCAACTCAATGCATTTTTACTAGCGCGCAAACGAACGAGACTGTCTCGGAGGAGCGAAAGGCGACGCGATTATTATTATCGCGGAAATTGGCAAAAACATTTTGTCATAGCCAAAGGCTATATATTCGCCTTCTGCCCCTTGCGGGGAACATCCGGCTTCACGTCGAAAGACGACCCGAGGACGCCGCTCCGGCCGGAGGCCGGCCGGTGGAAAGGCGACGGGCCGTTTCCAAGCGGGTGCCTCGGCCGCTAGAATGCGGCCATGGCCAAGCTCACGCTCCGCGTCGAGTTCGGGCCGGAGCAGGCACTCGGGCCCGGCAAGATCCGCCTCCTCGAGCTGGTGCGCGACACCGGCTCGATCTCCGCCGCCGGGCGGGCGATGAACATGTCCTACCGCCGCGCCTGGCTGCTCATCGACAGCATGAACCGCTGCTTTAGCGAGCCGGTGGTGGCGACCCAGCTCGGCGGCCGCGCGGGCGGCGGTGCGGCGCTCACCGCCCTCGGCGCCGCGGTGGTCGAGCACTACCGCGCCATCGAGCGCGCGGCGGCGCGGGCGGCGGCACGGCACCTGGCTCTCCTCAGCGGCAAGCTCGCCGGCGGCGCGCGCCGCCGCAGCACCTGAGCGGTGCGCGCGCCTATTTGAGGACGGTGAAGCCCTGCTTCTCGAAGAGCGGCCGGGCCTTCGCCCCCTCGAGATAGTCGAGGAAGGCGGCGGCGGCCGGGCTCTTCGAGCTCGCGGTGAGTGCCGCCGGGTAGATGATCGGCGGGTGCGTCTCCTCCGGGAAGACGCCGACGACCGCGACGTCGGGCTCGGCCGCCGCGTCGGTCCGGTAGACGATGCCGAAGGGCGCCTCGCTGCGCGCCACCAGGGCGAGCGCCACGCGCACGTTCTCGGCTTGCGCGATCTTGCCCTCGACGGCACTCCACACGCCGAGCTTCTCGAGCGCCGCCTTGCCGTACTTGCCCGCCGGCACGGCGCTCGTGTCGGCCATGGCGAGCTTGCCGTCGCCGAGAAGGGCCGCGAGCGGGAACCCCGGCTTGATCTCCACCTTGCGGCCCGCAGCCGACTTCGGCGCCACCAGGACGAGCTCGTTGCCGAGGAGGTTCTTGCGGCTCGCGGGTACGATGAGGTTGCGCTTGGCGAGGTAATCCATCCAGTCGAGGTCGGCCGAGATGAAGATGTCGGCGGGGGCGCCGGCCTCGATCTGCTTGGCCAGCGCCGAGCTCGCGGCATAGGAGATGGCGGTCTCCTTGCCGGTCTCGCGCCGGTACTGCGCGGCAACGTCGTCGAGCGCGTTCTTCAGGCTGGCGGCGGCGAAGACGAGGGTCGGCTTCTCCTGCGCTGCCGCGGGTGTTCCGAGTGTCGCTGCGAGTGCCGCGAGGACGGAAAGCGCCATTGCCGCCAGGACCCAATTCCGCAATGCCGCCAGCGGCCGCCAATTTGCGCGCGGTGCCCGCATGTCGATCCTCCTCGATCTTGCCACGCTGTATTCGACAAAATATATCGCCCGCGCCGTAAAGAAAAGCGATACTGTGGTCCTCCGCGGTGGAGACGGGGGCGTGGCGATGACGGGAAAGGGCAAGCGCCTCGCGGCAGCGCTCGCGGTCGCCGTGCTGGCCGCTGTCCTGGCAGCGCCCGCGCATCCTGCGCGCGCGCAAACGCCCTCGGGTGGCGATCGCGCGGTGACGGACGCCGCCGGGCGGCAGGTGCGGCTGCCTCGGCACATCGCGCGCGTCTTCGCCGCCGGCCTGCCGGCGGCGGTGGCACTCTATGCCGTGGCGCCCGAGAAGCTCGTCGGCTGGCCGCGCGCGTTGAGCGACGAAGAGAAGCGCCTGCTGCCCGGGCGCTACGCGGGCTTGCCCGTCACAGGGCGGCTGACCGGGCGGAACGGCGAGGGGGCGCTCGACGCGGTCAAGGCGCAGCACCCGGACCTCATTCTCGACATCGGCACCGTCAACGGCAGGTACGCGGCGCTGGCGGATCGGGTGCAGGAGCGCACGGGCGTGCCCTATCTCCTCCTCGACGGCAGCCTCGCGGGCAGCGGCGCGCTCTATCGCCGGCTCGGCGATGTCCTCGGCGTGCCGGAGCAGGCGGCCGCTCTTGCGCGCGACGCCGACGCGACGCTCGCCGAGGCAGCACGGCGGCTCGCGGCGGTGCCGCCGGAGCGGCGGCCGCGCATCTACTACGGCCGCGGCGCCGACGGCCTGGAGACCGCACCCCAGGGCTCGATCGTCGCCGAGATCCTGGAGGCGGTGGGTGCCGTCAATGTCGCGGGCAATGTCGCCGGCGCCGGCAAGGGCACGTTCGTCAAAGTGACGGCGGATCAGCTCCGCGGCTGGGACCCGGACGCGATCCTCACGAGCGACACCGCCTTCGGCCGCGCGCTCGGGAGCGACCCGCAGTGGCAGACTTTGCGCGCCGTGCGCGGCAAGCGCATCTATGTGGCGCCCCGGTTTCCCTTCGCCTGGATCGACGAGCCGCCGGGCGTCAACCGCCTCGTCGGCGTCAAGTGGCTGCTGGCGCTGCTCTATCCCGACCCGGCGCTGGACGACGTGAAGGAGGCCGCGGCCGATTTCTACGAGCGCGTCTATCATCGGCGGCCAAGCGCGGAAGAGCTCGCCGGGCTGCTCGCCCCGTCACCCTAGGACAGCGCGCCCGCGGCGCGCCGCAAGGAGGCACCAGCTCATGCGGATCAGTGCGCGCAACGCCCTCAAGGGCAGGATCACCGGCATCAAGCGCGGCGCGGTCATGGCGCAAGTGAGCGTCGACATCGGCGGCGGCAACCGCGTGCTCTCCGCGATCTTCGTCGATTCGGTCGACGATCTCGGGCTCAAGGAGGGCGACGAGGTGCTGGCCGTCGTCAAATCGACCGACGTGATGATCGCCAAAGCATGAGCCGGGCGCCGGCCGCCGTCTCCTCGACCTACCAGGCGAGCGACGGCGCCGCTTACGAGCGCTTCATGGGCCGCTGGACGGCCCGCCTCGGCGAGCCCTTCGCCGAGTTTGCCCGGTTGCCCGACGGCGACCGGCTCGACGTGGGTTGCGGCACCGGCAGCCTCGCGGCCGTGCTCGCGCGGACGATGCTGCGCGGGCAAGTCGTCGGCATCGACCTCTCGGCACCCTACGTCGCCTATGCGCGTGCGCACAACACGGCCGAGCGCCTCAGCTTCGAGACGGCCGACGCCTGCTCCTTGCGCTTCGCCGAGGGCTGCTTCGCCGCAGCGCTCGCCCAGCTCGTGCTGAATTTCGTGCCCGATGCCGAGGCGGCCGCCGCCGAGATGCGGCGGGTGACGCGGCCGGGAGGTGTGGTGGCCGCCGCCGTCTGGGACTTCCGCGGCGGCCTCGTCTACCAGCGCCTCTTCTGGGATACGGCCGCCGGCCTCGACCCCACGGCCGGCGCCGCGCGCGACCGGCTCTTCTCGCATGCCCTGGCGCTGCCGGACGGTCTGCCTCAGCTGTGGCGCCGCATCGGCCTCGCCGGCATCGAGCGGGCCTCGCTCACGGTCCGCATGGACTACGCGAGCTTCGCCGATTATTGGCAGCCGCTCCTCGGCGGCCAGGGACCGCTCGGGAGCTACGTGCAAGGGCTGCCGCCGGACATGCGCAAGACGCTCGAGGCGCGCGTCAAGGCCGCCTATCTCTCGGGTGCCCCCGACGGCCCGCGCTCGCTCGCGGCCAGCGCCTGGGCCGTGCGCGGCGTCGTGGTGTAGCGCCGATCCGCCGCCGCGGCGCTGCTCCGCTCTATTTGCCGAACATCTTCTGCAGGTTCTTGAACCCGGCCTCGTAGATGCCGCGGATCGCCTTGACCGCCTCGCTCTCCGGAGCGCCAGTGGCCGTGAACTCGCTCGACCACTCGACGCTGCAGCTCGCCGCATCCTTGCCCGGGCGCACCTTGATCCGGGAGCGGTAGGCGCTCACCGGCAGCGGGCTCTCGACGATGGAGTAGCTGTAGCTGTGCCCCTTGTCGTCGCTGCTCTCGAGCCGCTCGAGGATGGTCCCTCCGCCGCGCAGCGAGAGCTTGCGCACGGTGGCGCCGCCCTCCTTCAGCTCCTCGCTCTTCTCGACCGCGGGATGCCATCGCGCGAGCGCATTGAAGTTGCCGATCACGGCCCACACCGCATCCGCCGGGACCGGAAGCTCGGTCGTCATGTTGACTTTCGCCATTCTCTTCTCCCTTGCCGAGTGCTTTCGCGCTCAGCGGCGCCTCGGCCGCGCCCCCTTGCCGCGCTGCGTGCCGGGCTTGCCGGCCGAGGAGCGCGAGAGCTTGTGGGCGGCGATCGCGCGGGCCAGGCGGTTGTTCTCGCCGCCGGCTTCCGAGATGCCGAGCTCGAGCGCCTCGAGCCGCCTGATCTCGTCGCGCAAGCGCGCCGCCTCCTCGAACTCGAGGTTAGCCGCCGCCGCGTGCATGCGCTTCTCGAGATCGGCCATGTGGCTCTTGAGGTCCTTGCCGACGAGGTGCCGCGTCTCGGCGTCGCCCGTCGCCACCGTCACGTGGTCGCGCTCGAAGACGCTGTCGAGGATGTCCGTGATGCCCTTTCTGATGCTCTCGGGCGTGATGCCGTTGGCCTCGTTGTAGGCGCGCTGCTTGTCGCGCCGGCGGTTTGTCTCGGCCAGGGCGAACTCGAGGGAGGCGGTCATGGCGTCGGCATAGAGGATGGCGCGGCCCTCGATGTTGCGCGCGGCGCGCCCGATGGTCTGGATGAGCGAGGTGCGGGAGCGCAAGTACCCCTCCTTGTCGGCGTCGAGGATGGCGACGAGCGCGCATTCCGGGATGTCGAGGCCCTCGCGCAGGAGGTTGATGCCGACCAGGCAGTCGAAGGCGCCGAGGCGGAGGTCGCGGATGATCTCGATGCGCTCGAGGGTCTCCACGTCCGAGTGGATGTAGCGCACCTTGACGCCGGCCTCGTGGAGGTACTCGGTCAGGTCCTCGGCCATGCGCTTGGTCAGCGTGGTGACGAGCGAGCGCTGGCCCTTGGCGGCAAGCGACTTCACCTCGCCGATGAGGTCGTCGACCTGGCTCGACGCCGGGCGCACGATGCAGACCGGGTCGATGAGCCCGGTCGGGCGGATGACCTGCTCGACGAAGACGCCGCCCGTGCGCTCGAGCTCCCACGGGCCGGGCGTCGCCGAGACGAACACGGTCTCAGGGCGCATGGTCTCCCACTCCTCGAACTTGAGCGGGCGGTTGTCGCAGCAGGACGGCAGCCGGAAGCCGTACTCGGCGAGCGTCGATTTGCGCTGGTAGTCGCCGCGGTACATGCCGCGGAGCTGCGGCACGCTGATGTGGCTCTCGTCCACGATGAGGAGTGCGTTCTTGGGGAGATATTCGAAAAGCGTCGGCGGCGGCTCGCCCGCGCGGCGGCCGGTGAGATAGCGCGAGTAGTTCTCGATGCCGGCGCAGGAGCCGGTGGTCTCCATCATCTCGAGATCGAAGGTGGTGCGCTGCTCGAGGCGCTGGGCCTCGAGGAGCTTGCCCCCCTTGTAGAGCTCGTCGAGGCGCAGCTTGAGATCCGCCTTGATCTGCTTCGCCGCCTGCTGGAGGGTGGGCCTGGGCGTCACATAGTGGCTGTTGGCGTAGATCTTGACCGCCTCCAAGGCACCCGTCTTGGCGCCGGAGAGCGGATCGAACTCGACGAGCTCCTCGACCTCGTCGCCGAACAGCGAGATGCGCCAGGCGCGGTCCTCGAGGTGGGCGGGGAAGAGCTCGACCACGTCGCCGCGCACGCGGAAGGCGCCGCGGTAGAAGTTGCCGTCGTTGCGCCGGTACTGCAGCTCGACGAGCTGCTTCAGGAAGAGGTTGCGGTTGAGCACCTGGCCCAAGCGCAAGGGGATCGCCATCTCCGAATAGGTCTCGACGGCGCCGATGCCGTAGATGCAGGAGACCGACGCCACGATCACCACGTCGTCGCGCTCCAAGAGCGCCCGCGTCGCCGAGTGGCGCATGCGGTCGATCTGCTCGTTGATCGTCGCCTCCTTCTCGATGTAGGTGTCCGAGCGCGGCACGTAGGCCTCGGGCTGGTAGTAGTCGTAGTAGGAGACGAAATACTCGACCGCGTTGGCGGGGAAGAAGCCCTTCATCTCGCCGTAGAGCTGGGCGGCGAGGGTCTTGTTGGGGGCGAGGATGAGGGTCGGGCGCTGCAGGTTCTGCACCACATGCGCCATCGTGAAGGTCTTGCCCGAGCCGGTGACGCCGAGCAGCACCTGGTCCTTCTCGCCCTGGCGCAGCCCCTCGGTGAGTGCGACGATGGCCTGCGGCTGGTCGCCCGCCGGCTGGTAGTCCGAGCGGATCTTGAAGGCCTCGGAGCGCTCGACGCGCTCCTGCTTGAGCGGCGGGCCGGTCAGGCGCTCGTAGAAGGCTGCTTCGCTCATGGCCCCATTATATGGGATGGCGCGGCGCCTAAGCGAGGGGCTGTGCCGGGGCGGCGGCTCTGCCATAATCGCGGGCGTGAGTGCCGATGACGCCATGGTGATCGAGACGGTCGAGATGCATACGGGCGGCGAGCCCGTGCGCATCGTGGCCGCCGGCTACCCGCCGGTCGAGGGCTCGACCATCCTCGAGAAGCGCCGCTACGCGCGCGAGCGGCTCGACGAGCTCAGGCGCATGCTGATGTTCGAGCCGCGCGGACACGCCGACATGTACGGCGTCATCCCGGTCGAGCCCGACTTGCCCGAGGCCGACATGGCCGTGCTCTTCATGCACAACGAGGGCTACTCGACCATGTGCGGCCACGCGGTGATCGCCCTCGGGCGCTACGCCGTCGACCGCGGCATCGTGACGGCGGCGGTGCCCGAGACCGAAGTCAGGATCCAGTGCCCCTGCGGCCTGGTGCGCGCCAGGGTCGAGGTCGAGGAGGGGCCCGCCGGGCCGCTCAGCGGCGCCGTCGCCTTCGAGAGCGTGCCGGCCTTCGCCTACGCCCTCGATGCCGAGGTCGAGGTGCCCGGCCACGGCCGTCTCAGGCTCGACATCGGTTACGGCGGCGCCTTCTACGCGGTGGTGCCGGCGGAGCGCCTCGGCCTCGATGTAAAGCGCTCGCCGGTCGCCGCCCTGGTCGAGGCGGCCGACCGGGTGACCCTTGCCGCCAAGGCGCAGATACCCATCGAGCACCCGGGCGATGCGGACCTCGCCTTCCTCTACGGCACCATCCTCAGCGACGGGCGCGACGCCCTCGAGGAGGCCGCCACGGCGAACGTCTGCGTCTTCGCGGCGCGCGAGGTCGACCGCAGCCCGACGGGGAGCGGCGTGATCGCGCGCATCGCCTTGCAGGCCGCGCGCGGGCTGATCGAGCTCGGCGAGCGCCGCCGCTTCGAGAGCCTGACCGGCGCCATCTTCACCGGCAGGCCGCTCACGCGCACGCGTGCCGGGCGCTTCGAGGCGGTCACCGTCGAGGTCGCCGGCCGCGCCCACTACACCGGCTCCGCCCGCTTCACCCGCGAGCCCGACGATCTCCTGGGCGGCGGCTTCCTGCTGCGCTAGCGGCCCGTTTCCAACGGGCGACTCGCATGTCCAACGAACGTCATGGCCGTCCCCCGGGTCGAAGAGCCCCGGGGCGCGCATGACGGCATAGATTGGCGACCAAATGTCAGAATCGCTGCTCGAGCGGCGGCAGACTGGCGGCCGCGCCGGACCCCTAATGGCCGGGTTCGGCATTGGCCTCCCACTCAACGTCGAGCGGCGCGATGATGTTGCCCTTTATGGTCACGCTGCCGGCCATCCAGCCGAACAAATCTACCGGCCGCTCGTCGGCCGGCACCAGTTTGGCAACTGGCTTGCCTCGCTTGGTGATGAGGATTGGCGTGCGGCGGCGTGCCACCTCGTCCATGAGGCGTAGGCAATCCGCCTTGAAGCGGGCGGCCGGGACTCGGCGGATGTGCTTGTCCATAAGCAATCTCCTTGGTCCCTCTAATGTCGCCATATAACACGCCCACGGCGTTGCAGCATGGAGACGCTTGGGGAGCCGGCGCCGAGTTCGCGCCCAGCGTCAAGGACGGCATCAAAAGACGGCATCAAAAGACTTGGCTCGATCGGGGCGCGCGTTCATATTGCAGAGAGCGCAATCGGCCGCGGCATTCGGCCGGCCGATGCCGCCCATCGCGGTTCCGGCGGAGCGCGCCAGGGAGCAGCTCGCATGTTCGTTCCCGACGAAGTGAGGAAGAGCGTCGTCCTGATCGGGGCGATGGAGCGCGGCACCTTCAGGCCGCGCGGCACCGGCTTTCTGGTGCTGGCCTACCAGCGGCGCATCCCCGACGTGGCCTTCCCCTATCTCGTCACCGCCGAGCACGTCTTGGCCGGCATGCAGCGCAACAGGATCGACGTCTATTGCCGCCTCAATCTCAGGGACGGCACCGCCATCGTCGAGCCGCTCGGCAGCAAGAAGTGGCTCGTGCACCCCGACGACGTGCAGAATACCGATGTCGCGGTGCTGCCGTTCTGGATCAATCCCAACATCATCGATCACGATTACATCCCCCTCTTCAACCGCGTGGAGAGGAACATCCAGGCGATCCGGCCGGGTCTCTTGGCGCTCGGCGCCGAGATCTTCGCCATCGGCCTCTTCAACACCTCCTACGGCAAGGGCCGCGACATCCCCATCATCCGCAACGGCAACATCGCGGCGGTGCCCAACGAGCTGATCGGCACCCGCTATTCCGGCGATATCGAGGCCTATCTCGTCGAGCTGCACTCGCTCGGCGGGCTCAGCGGCTCGCCCGTCTTCGTCAATCCGGTCTACGAGCGCGGCGCCCGGCGGGTCGAGGAGGCCACGTGGAGCGAGCATTTCTTCATCGGCATGGTGCATGGCCATTCCTACGCCTCGCCGGAGGAGGGGCTCGCCGAGCCGGAGCCGCTCGACGGTGAGGCCGCCAACGCGAGCATCGGCATCGTCATCCCCGCGGCGAAGATCGTCGAGACCCTCTACCAGCCCGAACTCGCTGGCGCAGATGCGCGCGCGCGCCGCCCAGCGCCGCCACCGCGATGCGGCAAGCCGCGACCTCGGCGTCGTCCCCCTGCCGCGCCGCCGCCATCCCTACGTCTGAGCCCCTTGCACCAAGCGCGCGCGGGCCGTAAGGTGCGATCCCGCGTCTCGACCCACCTTTCGCCTCAGAGGGAGCCGTTCCGTGTCCTTCCTTGCCTCTCGGCTTGACCGCGTCAAGCCGTCGCCGACCATCGCGGTCACCACCAAAGCCGCCGAGCTCAAGGCCCAGGGCCGCGACGTGATCGGCCTCGGCGCCGGCGAGCCCGACTTCGATACGCCCGAGCACATCAAGGAAGCGGCGGTCGAGGCCATGCGCAAGGGCCTGACCAAATATACCGCCGTCGCCGGCATCCTCGAGCTGCGCAGGGCGATCGCGGCCAAGTTCAAGCGCGAGAACGGCCTCGACTACAAGCCCGAGCAGATCACCGTGAGCTGCGGCGGCAAGCAGGTGCTCTACAACGCCTTCGTCGCCACCCTCGACCCCGGCGACGAGGTCATCATCCCGGCACCCTATTGGGTGAGCTACCCGGACATGGCGCTCCTTTGCGAGGGCACGCCCGTGTTCATCGACTGCCCGGCCGCGAGCGGCTTCAAGCTCAAGCCCGCGGACCTCGAGCGCGCGATCACGCCCAAGACCAAGTGGCTGGTGCTCAATTCGCCGAGCAACCCCAGCGGGGCCGCCTATAGCCGCGACGAGCTCAAGGCGGTGACCGAGGTGCTGCTGCGCCATCCCCAGGTCTGGGTGATGACCGACGACATGTACGAGCACCTCGTCTACGACGACTTCGAGTTCACCACGCCGGCCGAGATCGAGCCGCGGCTCTACGAGCGCACCCTCACCGTCAACGGCCTCTCCAAGGCCTATTGCATGACGGGCTGGCGCGTGGGCTACGCGGGCGGGCCGCTCGAGCTCATCAAGGCCATGAACATGGTGCAGTCCCAGAGCACCTCGCAGACCTCGACGATCAGCCAATGGGCGGGCGTCGCCGCGCTCAACGGCCCGCAGGACTTCATCCCTCAGCACGTCAAGGTGTTCCAGGAGCGGCGCGACCTGGTGGTCTCCATGCTCAACCAGGCGACGGGCATCCGCTGCCCCAAGCCCGAGGGTGCCTTCTACGTCTATCCCTCCTGCGCCGGCACCATCGGGCGCCAGACGCCGGAGGGCAAGCGCATCGCGAGCGACGAGGACTTCGTGAGCTATCTCCTCGAGGCCGAGGGGGTGGCGGTGGTGCAAGGGACCGCCTTCGGGCTCTCGCCCCACTTCCGCATCTCCTACGCGGCCGCCACCTCGGCGCTCGAGGAAGCCTGCCGGCGCATCCAGCGCGCCTGCGGCGCGCTCATCTAGGCGCGTACACCGGCCATGCGCATCGCGGTCATGGCGGCAGGCGGGGTGGGCGGCTATTTCGGGGCGCGCCTCGCGGCGGCGGGGGAGGAGGTGCATTTCCTCGCCCGCGGCGCCCATCTCGCGGCCTTGCGCGAGCATGGCCTGATCCTCGAGAGCGCCAACGGCAACCTCAAGCTCCAACCGGTCGATGCCACCGACGACGCGCGCGCGATCGGCCCGGTCGACACGGTGCTCTTTGCCGTCAAGCTGTGGGACACGGAGGCCGCCGGCGAGGCCGCGAAGCCCCTCATCGGCCGCGACACGGCGGTCGTGACGTTGCAGAACGGCGTCGACAGCAGCGCCCGCCTCGCCGCCATCCTGGGTGCCGCTCACGTCATGGGCGGTGCCGCCTATATCGCCACCACCATCGCGGCACCCGGCGTCATCAGGCAGACCGGCACCATGGCGCGGATCGTCTTCGGCGAGCTCGACGGCAAGAAGACCGCACGCGGCGAGGCGCTCCTCGCCGCCTGCCGCAAGGCCGGCATCGACGCCGTGCTCTCCGACAACATCGTGCGGGACATCTGGGCGAAGTTTGCCCTGCTCGCCTCCTTCAGCGGCGTCACCGGCGTGACGCGCAAGCCCATGGGCGCCATCCGCGGCGAGCCCGCGACGCGCGAGCTCCTGCTCGGCGCGATCCGGGAAGTGGTGTCGCTCGCCACGGCCAAGGGGGTGGATCTCGGCGCCGATTTCATGGCGCGGCAGAGTGCCGCCATAGCCGCCATGCCGGCCGAGATGAAAGCCTCCATGCTGGTCGACCTCGAGCGCGGCAACAGGCTCGAGCTCGAGTGGCTCTCGGGCGCTGTGGCGCGGCTCGGCCAAGAGGCGGGCGTTCCGACCCCGATCCATCATTTCATCGTGGCGGCCTTGAAGCTCCATGCTGCGGGGGCGAAATAGCGCCACCCGGGCACCCCCGCGATTCCCCTTGCATCGGGGCGGCCCTGTTGAAAACATAAGTGTCGCGAACGCCGCCGGCCGGCGGGTGAGGCGCGCCCATGGGCTCGTACCGCCGGCCGCAAGACGGCGGAGCCAGGGCTTGATCATTCAGGGAGTGGCACCCGTGAGCCAGAACGCGCCCCGCTCAGCCGCACTCGTCGGGCCTTACACGAGCGGCAAGACCACGCTGCTCGAGAGCCTGCTCTTCGTCACCGGCGCCATTCACCGCAAGGGCTCGGTCAAGGACGGCAGCTCCGTGGGCGACAGCGCGCCCGAGGCGCGCGCGCACCAGATGTCGAGCGAGGTCAACGTGGCATCCACGAGCTTTCTCCGCGACAAATGGAGCTTCCTCGACTGCCCCGGCTCGATCGAGTTCTTCCAGGAGACCCAGAACGCCCTCCTCATAGCCGACATGGCGGTGATCGTCGCCGAGGCGGTGGTCGAGCGCGCGATGGCGCTGGCACCTCTCTTCAAGTTCCTCGACGACCACAGCATTCCGCACATGGTGTTCATCAACAAGATGGACACCGCGGCGGTGCGCGTGCGCGAGGTGCTGGCGGCCCTCCAGGCGGTCTCGGCGCGTCCGCTCGTGCTGCGCCAGGTGCCGATCCGCGACGGCGGCGAGGCGATCAGCGGCTACGTCGACCTGGTGAGCGAGCGCGCCTACAAGTACAAGCCCGGCGGCGCTTCGGACCTGGTGGCGCTGCCCGAGACGGAGGCGGAGCGCGAGAAGCAGAGCCGCCAGGAGCTTCTCGAGACGCTCGCCGACTTCGACGACAAGCTCTTGGAGCAGCTCCTCGAGGACACGGTGCCCGACAAGGCCAACGTCTACCGGCACCTCACGCGCAGCGTGCAGGAGGACAAGCTGGTGCCGGTCTTCCTGGGTGCTGCCGAGCGCGAGTACGGCGTGCGCCGCTTGCTCAAGGCGCTGCGCCACGAGACGCCGCAGCCCCAAGCGACGGCGGAGCGCCACGGTATTGCGCCCGCGGGCGAGCCCTGCGCGCGCATCTTCAAGACTTTCAACATGCCCCACTCGGGCAAGCTCTCGCTCGTGCGCGTGTGGCGCGGCGAGTTCTCCGACGGCGAGCAGCTCCACGGCGAGCGCGTGAGCGGCCTCTACACCATGCTCGGCCATCAGACGCTCAAGCAGCAGAAGGCGGGCATCGGCGAGGTCGTCGCCTTCGGCCGCATGGAGAAGGCGCACACGGGCGAGCTCCTGACCCCCTCGGGCAAGGAGGTTGCCGGCGCCGAGCCCTGGCTGCCGCCCATCCGGCCGCTCTTCTCGGCAGCCCTCCAGGCCGAGAACCGCCAGGACGAGGTCAAGCTCACCGCCGCCATCCAGAAGCTCGCCGAGGAGGACCCCTCGCTCTCCTTCGAGCAGCGCGCCGACACCCACGAGCTGCTGCTCTGGGGCCAGGGCGAGATGCACCTCAACATCGCGATCGACCGCCTCAAGGACCGCAACAAGCTGCAGCTCAAGGCGCGTCCGCCTCAGATCCCCTACAAGGAGACCATCCGCAAGCCGGTCACCCAGCACGCGCGCCACAAGAAGCAGTCGGGCGGCCACGGCCAGTTCGGCGACGTGAAGGTCGAGATCAAGCCGCTCTCGCGCGGCGCTGGCTTCGAGTTCGTCAACAAGATCGTGGGCGGCACGGTGCCGCGCCAGTTCATCCCCTCGGTCGAGCACGGCGTACGCGATTTCCTGCCGCGCGGGCCGCTCGGCTTCGAGGTGGTCGATCTCTCCGTCACCCTCTTCGACGGCCAGTTCCACTCGGTCGACAGCTCGGACATGGCGTTCCGCACCGCGGCGCGCATGGCGATGAGCGAGGGGCTGCCGAAGTGCGATCCGGTGCTGCTCGAGCCCATCCTCGAGGTCAAGATCTCGGCGCCCAACGACTTCACCGCCAACGTGCAGCGCCTCATCACCGGCCGGCGCGGCCAGATCCTCGGCTTCAGCGCCAAGGAAGGCTGGAAGGGCTGGGACGAGACGGTGGCCAACATCCCGCAGTCGGAAATCCGCGACATGATCATCGAGCTGCGCTCGCTCACCTACGGCGTCGGCACCTTCGAGTGGCGCTTCCACCATCTCCAGGAGCTGAGCGGGCGCGAGGCGGACCACGTGATCCAGGAGCGCCAGGCCGCGGCGCAGGCGTGAGCGACATGATGTCAACCTCGGACACGCATGGGCCGGCAGAGCGCGCCGAGCGCGCGGCCCGGCTCCTCCTCGAGGCGCGGCGGGCGCACCGACCGCTCGAGCGGCTGCCCGATGATTGCCAGCCGCGCAGCGTCGAGGAGGGCTATGCCGTGCAGGACGCGCTCGCGCGCCTGGACGGCCGGCCGGTAGGCGGCTGGAAGATCGGCTGCACCAGCAGCTTCGCCCAGCGCCTCATGGGCATCCCGCAGCCCTTCCCCGGCCGCGTCTTCGCCGCGACCATCCACGCGAGCCCCGCGGTCATCGACCCGCGCGACTTCATCGCCATCGGGCTCGAGCCCGAGTTCGCCTTCCGCCTCGCGCGCGACCTGCCGCCGCGCGCCGAGCCCTATGGGCGGCGGGACGTCGAGGCGGCGGTGGGCGCCTTCCACCCCTCGTGCGAGCTCGTCGAGATGCGCTTTCTCCATTGGCGCAACGTGGGCGGACCGAGCCTCATCGCGGACAATGGCTGCAACGGAGCGCTCGTGCTCGGCGCCGCCACCGAGGCGTGGCGCACGGTCGATCTCGCGGCGCACGAGCTCAGGCTCTCGATCAACGGCAAGCTCGCGGCCGAGGGCAAGGGTGCCGCCGCCCTCGGCCATCCGCTTGCGGCCCTCGCCTGGCTCGCCAACGACCGCAGCCGCCACGGCAGCGGGCTCAAGGCGGGCGAGGTCGTCACCACCGGCACCTGCGCCGGCGTCCACGACCTCAAGCGCGGCGACGAAGCCGAGGCCGATTACGGCGAGCTCGGCCGCGTGGCGTTGAGCATCAAGGGCTGAACGCCGCGCCAAACCCGACGCCGCACATCAGGCGCCCCCGAGCGCCGCGCGCGCCAGCGCCGTCCCCGCGGTGAGCGCCCTCAATTTCCCCCGCGCCACCTCGCGTTCGAGCGGCGCCATGCCGCAGTTGGTACAGGGGAGGATGCGCTCGGCCGGCACGAACTCGGCGGCAGCGAGGATGCTGTCCCGCACCTCCTCGGGCCGCTCGATGCGCACGCTCGCCACGTCGATCACGCCCACCAGCACGTCCTTGCCGGCAAGCAGCTTGAGGAGCGGCAGCGGCACGCGCGAGCCGGCGCACTCGAGCGAGACCTGGGCGATGCGGCTCGCGGCGAGGGCCGGGAAGAAGCGCTCGTACTGGCGCCACTCGCTGCCGAGCGTCTTCTTCCACTCGATGTTCTCCTTGATCCCGTAGCCGTAGCAGATGTGCACGGCCGTCGGAATCGAGAGCCCGTCCACCGCACGCTCGAGTGCCGCGATGCCCCAGGCGACCGCCTCCTCCGGATAGGCGTTGAAGGCGGGCTCGTCGAGCTGCAGCACGTCGACGCCGAGGGCTTCGAGCTCCTTCGCCTCCTCGTTGATGAGGCGCGCGAAGGCGTGGGCGAGCTTGGGGCGGTCGTTGTAATAGGCATCCGCCAGCGTATCGACGATCGTCATGGGTCCGGGGATGGTGACCTTGAGCTTGCGCCGCGTGTGGGCGCGCATGAAGCGGGCCTCCTCGCCGTGCACCGGGCGCTTGCGCGCGATGGGTCCCGTGACCGTCGGGCAGTTCGCCTCGTAGCGGTTGTCGCGGATGCCGATGCGCCTCTTGTGCGCGAAGTCGATGCCGTCGATGTGCTCGAGGAAGCCGTGCACGAAATGCTGGCGGAACTGCTCGCCGTCGGTGACGATGTCGATGCCGGCGTCCTCCTCCTCCTTGAGCCAGAGGAGGGCGGCATCGCGCTTGGCCTCCTCGAGCTCGGCGCCCTCAAATCGCCACGCCGGCCATAGCTTCTCCGTCTCCGCAAGCCAGAAGGGTTTCGGCAGGCTGCCGGCGATGGTGGTCTCGAGCATGGTCGCCTCCCGGGAATATTCTACGCAACGATGGCCTTGGGGCGGCAACATACAGGATATCGGAACGACACTCGATTGAGTTGTCCCGCGTTCGAGCTTCGCTCGTGGAGTCCGAGAGATTGCCCTCTCCTCCTTCAGGAGGAGAGGGAGGGACCCATCGCGAAGCGATGGGAGGGTGAGGAGGTCGTGCCGAGCGCGAGGAGTCGCGCGACAGCAGTTGCGCGCACTCAAGCTTGGTCTGCGTGCGGCCAGAGCCCTCCTCACCCCGACCCTCTCCTCCTGAAGGAGGAGAGGGAGCTGCTGCCGCTAATCCGTCACCCAGGAGATGCGCAGGAGGTTGGTGGAGCCGGGCGTGCCGAAGGGGATGCCGGCGGTGGTGACGAGCCGCTCGCCCTTCGCGGCGAGCCCTTGATGGAAGGCATGATAGCCGGCGTGCTCGACCATCTCCTCGACGCTCGTCACGTCCTCGGTATGGACGCAATGGGTGCCCCAGGCGAGGGCCAGGCGCCGCGCGGTCTCGATCTTGGGCGTGAGACAGAGGATGGGCACGTCGGGGCGCTCGCGGGCGGCGCGCAGCGTGGTCGAGCCCGAGCTGGTGAAGGTCACGATGGCCGCCGCCGAGACCGTGCTCGCGACCTGGCGGGCCGCTGCCGTGATGGCGTCGGCCGGCGTCGCCTCCGGATCGGGATGCTCGGCATCCATGATGCGGCGGTAGCGCGGGTCGCGCTCGACGCGGACGACGATGCGGTCCATCATCTCGACCGCCTCGACCGGATAGGCGCCGCTCGCGGTCTCGGCCGAGAGCATGACCGCATCCGCCCCCTCATAGACGGCGGTCGCCACGTCGGAGGCCTCGGCGCGCGTCGGCGTGGGCGTCAGGATCATCGATTCGAGCATCTGGGTGGCGATCACCACCGGCCGGCCGGCGAAGCGGCAGACGCGCACGATCTGGCGCTGCAGCGGCGGCACGTCCTCGGGCGGCAGCTCGACGCCGAGATCGCCGCGCGCCACCATCACCGCATCGACGAGATCGACGATCTCCTCGAGGTGCTCGATCGCCGCGGGCTTCTCGAGCTTGGCGAGCAAGCCGGCGCGCCCGGCGATGAGCTTGCGCGCCTCGGCGATGTCCTCGGGCCGCTGCACGAAGCTCAGGCCCACCCAATCGACGCCCATGTCGAGGCCGAACTGGAGATCGCTGCGGTCCTTCTCGGTGAGCGAGGAGATGGGCAGCACCACGCCGGGGACGTTGACGCCCTTGCGGTCGCTCAAGGTGCCGCCCACCGCCACCTCGCAGTCGGCGAAGCTGGGCCCGCAGTGGACGACCTTGAGGCGCAGCTTGCCGTCGTCGAGGAGGAGCTCGGCGCCCGGCTCGAGAGACGCGAAGATTTCGGGGTGGGGCAGCGGCGCCCGCGTCTCGTTCCCCTCTTCGGGCGAGAGGTCGAGGCGGAAGGGCCGGCCGGCCTCGAGAGTGACCTTGCCGCCGGCCAGGCATCCGACGCGCAGCTTGGGTCCTTGCAGATCCATGAGCACGCCGATCGGCCGCCCCGACGCGCGCTCGAGCGCGCGGATGGCGGCGAGGCGCTCCTTGTGGTCGGCCTGCTGGCCGTGGCTGAAATTGAGGCGGAAGACGTCGGCGCCGGCCTCGAAGAGCGCGCGGATGCGCTCGTAGCTCGAGCTCGAGGGCCCGAGGGTGGCAACGATCTTGGCCTTGCGCTTGCGCCGCATGGCCGGAGCTTAGCCGCTGGCGCCGCCGCCGTCGATCAGGATTGCGCGGAAATCATTGACGTTCGTATGTGTCGGTCCCGTGACAAGAAGGTCGCCCGTGGCGGCGAAGAAGCTATAGGAGTCGTTGTCGTCGAGGAGTGCAAGCGGAGCGAGGCCGCCCGCCTGCGCGCGCGCGAGCGTGTCGGGGCCGATCAGCGCACCGGCATTGTCCTCGCTGCCGTCGATGCCGTCGGTGCCGGCGGCGAGGGCGTGGATGCGCGGCTCGCCGGCGAGCGCCAATGCCAGGGCGAGGAGGAGCTCGCTGTTGCGTCCGCCCTTGCCTTTGCCGCGCACGGTCACCGTCGCCTCGCCGCCCGAGAGGAGGACGCCGGGTGCTTCCACCGGCTGGCCGAAGCGCACCACCTGGCGCGCGATGGCCGCGAGCGCCCGCGCCACCTCGCGCGCCTCGCCTTCGAGCGAATCGCTGAGGATGAGCGGCCTAATGCCCGCCGCGCGCGCTTTCGCCGCCGCCGCCTCGAGCGACATCTGCGGCGTGGCGATGAGCCGGTAGCGCGCGTGGGCGAGCCGGGGGTCGCCCGGCTTGGGCGTCTCAGCGTCTGCACCCGAGGCGAGGCGGCGGGTCACGGCCGCCGGCGGTGCGATGCCGTATTTGGCGATGATGGCGCGCGCATCGGCGAAGCTCGTGGGATCGGCCACGGTGGGGCCCGAGCCGATGACGCTGGGGTCGTCGCCCGGCACGTCCGAGATGGCGAGGGTGACGAGCTGGGCCCGGCCGCAGGCGGCGGCGAGCCGCCCGCCCTTGATCGCCGAGAGGTGCTTCCTCACGCAGTTCATCTCGTGGATGGAGGCGCCCGAGCGCAGAAGGGCGCGGTTGACCTCCTGCTTGTCGGCGAGCGTCAAGCCTTCGGCGGGGAGGCTCAAGAGAGCGGAGGCGCCGCCCGACATCAGGCAGAGCACGAGATCGTCGGGCCCGAGGCCGGCCACGCGCGCGAGCATGCGGCGCGCCGCGGCCTCGCCCGCGGCGTCGGGCACCGGGTGCGAGGATTCGGCGATCTCGATGAAGCGGGTGGGGAGCTTCTGGCCGTAGCGCGTGACCGCGAGCCCCTCGAGCGGCGCCGGCCAATGAGCCTCGACCGCTTGCGCCATGGCGGCCGCCGCCTTGCCGGCGCCGACCACCACCGTGCGGCCCTTGGGCGGTGCGGGGAGGTGGGGCGGCAGCGCGTGCGCGGGCTCAGCCGCGGCGACCGCGGCGTCGAAGAGGCTGCGGAGGAAGGTGCGGGGGTCGTGCATTCCCTCACCCTCCCGCGGCCTTGCGGCCGCGGGTCCCTCCCTCTCCCGCTTGCGGGAGAGGGTGAAAGAGCCGCGCGTCCTCTAGTCCCTCTCCCGCTTGCGGGAGAGGGAAGGGGCCCGTTGCGAAGCAACGGGAAGGGTGAGGGATTTCACCCTCCCTCACTCTTTCTTCGCAACTTGGTGGTTGGCCAGACGCTCGAGCGCCTGCACCATGCCGGAGTGGTCCCAGTCTTTGCCGCCCATGGCGGCGCAGGCGTTGAAGAGCTCCTGGGCCGTCGCGGTATTGGGCAGGCTCACGCCGAGCTCGCGCGCGGCGGCGAGTGCCAAGCCGAGGTCCTTCTGGTGAAGCTCGATGCGGAAGCCGGGCTTGAAGGTGCGCTCGATCATGCGCTGGCCGTGCACCTCGAGGATGCGCGAGCCGGCGAAGCCGCCCATGAGGGCCTGGCGCACCTTGGCCGGGTCGGCGCCCGCCTTGGCCGCGAAGACGAGGGCCTCGCCCACCGCCTCGATGGTGAGCGCCACCACGATCTGGTTCGCCACCTTGCAGGTCTGGCCGTCGCCGTTGTTGGGGCCGACGTGGGTGATCGACTTGCCCATGAGCTCGAAGAGCGGCTTGGCGCGCTGAAACGCCGCCTCGGGCCCGCCCACCATGATGGTGAGTGCGGCTCCCTTGGCGCCGACCTCGCCGCCCGAGACGGGGGCATCGAGATAGTCGCAGCCCTTGTCGTTGACGCGCTTGGCAAAGCCGCGCGTGGCGGTCGGCGAGATCGAGCTCATGTCGATGACGAGCTTGCCCTTGGCGAGGCCGCCGGCGGTACCGTCCTTTGCGAACAGCACGGCCTCCACGTCCGGCGTATCCGGCACCATGACGATGACGACCTCGCTCCGCTCGGCCACCTCCTTGGCGGAGGCGCAGGCGATCGCACCGCCGTCGAGGAGCTCCTGCGGCAGAGCGCTCCTGTGCTTGACGGTCGCGAGCTTGTGCCCCGCTTGCAAGAGATGGCCCGCCATGGGCCGCCCCATGATGCCGAGCCCGATGAAGCCCACTTGGGTCATGATGCCTCCTTGTTGTCCCTCTGGCCCGTCTCTCTGGTTGCCGTCAGTTGCGGCCGAGAAATTCCTTGGCCCAGCCGAGCCCGGGGAGCGTGCCCGCCGCCGGCCGGTACTCGCAGCCGACCCAGCCCTCGTAGCCCACCCTGTCCATGAACCCGAGGAGGAACCGGTAGTTGATCTCGCCGGTTCCCGGCTCGTGGCGTCCGGGCGTGTCGGCGATCTGGATGTGGCCGATCACGGCGAGGTTGCGCTCGAGCGTGTGGGCGATGTCGCCCTCCATGATCTGGGCGTGATAGACGTCGTACTGCAGCTTGAGGTTCGCCGCCTTCACCGCCCCCATGACGGCGAGCGCCTGGGTCGAGGTGCAGAGGTAATAGCCCGGGATGTCGCGCGTGTTGATGGGCTCGATGAGCACCGTGAGGTTCTCCTTGGCCGCCGCCGCCGAGGCGAACTTGAGGTTCTCGACATAGGTCTCGCGCAAGCGGGCCGGATGCACGCCCGAGGGGGCGACGCCCGCCATGACGTGGATGCGCGGGCAGCCGAGGGTCTTGGCGTACTCGATGGCGCGGCCGAGCCCGTCGCGGAACTCGTTCACGCGGTTGGGCAGGATGGCGATGCCGCGCTCGCCCGCCTCCCAGTCGCCGGGCGGCAGGTTGAAGAGCACCTGGGCGAGGCCGTGCTCGGCCAGGCGCTCGGCGATGGCTTCCTTGGCGTGGGCGTAGGGGAAGAGGTACTCGACGGCCTTGAAGCCCGCCTTGCTTGCCGCCTCGAAGCGCTCGAGGAACTCCACCTCGTTGAACATCATGCTGAGGTTGGCGGCGAGCTTGGGCATGGCGGGGCCTTCTCGTGCTGTTGCGGCGTTGCCGACCGGTGGTACCGGTCCGGGCACCCCTTATAGTGAAAAAATCGCCGCTTGGGGATGGAAACGCACGGAGGCGTTACCCCTTGCGCCGGCTTGCCGCAATGTCGTGTCCGAGCCCCAGAGAGAGATGCCTGCGAATAATCTCGAAGCCCCTCACGATGGAGAAACGAGTCTGCTGGTCGGCGAGATAGGACTCGAGGGTCATGTCTCGGAGAAATTCGCGGTGGTCGCGCGGAGCCGTCACACCCGGACCAACTCGCGCATCACGTTCCGCCCCATATGCGGCTTAAGCGCCTGTCGCGACACCAGATCGACTTCGCGGCCGGTCAGCGCCTTGAGCTCCTGCTCGAGTGCCAAGAATCTGGACAATGGCAATGGACCAGCAAACTCGACCAAGATGTCGAGATCGCTCGACTCGCCGGCGTCGCCGCGCGCGAACGAGCCGAAGAGCCCGAGCGATCGGATCGGGTACTTTTCCTTGAGACCAGGCAAGGCGGCTTGCAGCCTCGTCAGCAGCGCTTCACGACCGCTCATCGCACATCTCCGCGCGGATCAAAGGCCGTCTTTCCTCACAACCGATAGGATACAACGCCGAGGGCGCATTGGCGAATGGGCCGCGCACGCGGCGGTTTGGCGCTACCCCTTCCTCCGGCGCGCCGCATCGTAGTGCTCGAGCACCCAAGATAGGTGGCGGCGCATGGCCTGGGCGGCGGCCTCGGGGTTGCGGCCGCGGATGGCCTCGACGATGGCGCGGTGCTGGGCGTTGACCGTGAGGTCGTCCTCGGGCCGCGAGAAGAGCTCGTAGCGGTGGAACTCGAGCATTGCCGTCAGGATGTCGCGGATCACGGTCAGGAGGTGGATGTAGACGGCGCTGTGGCTCGCCTGGGCGACCGCCATGTGGAGGCGCACGTCGTCCTCCGCCTTGTAGCTCCGCGCGCGCTGGGCGTCGTCCATGGCGGCAACCAGCGCGTCGAGCCTTGCCAAGTCCTCGGCATTGGCATGCTCGCCCGCGCGCCGCGCCGCCCACACCTCGAGGATCGCGCGGATCTCGGCAAGGTCGTGCAGGTTCTCGCGGTTGCTGCGCAGGAGCTCGGCAAGCGGCCGGTCGAGCTCGACCGCCGAGGACTTGACCCGCGTGCCGCCGCCCTGGACGGCGCTCACCAGGCCCTGGGCCTTGAGCCGCTGGAGTGCCGCGCGCACCGAGACGCGGCTCACCCCCATGCGCAGCGCGAGCGCCCGCTCGCCCGGCAGCCGCTGGCCCGGCACCAGGGCGCCCGAGGCGATGAGGCGCATGACCTCCTCCGCCACACGGTCGGCCACCCGCTGGGGGGCTATGCGGCGGAAGGCGGGATCGGGCTCCGTCATGGCGCGGCCGTCAACTGGTATGGGATTAAGACCACTCGGCCCTATAGCGGCTGGCCCTGGCGGGCGTCAAGTGCTGCCGGTCACTTGCGCCGCCGCGGGCGCGCCAAAGTGCCGTTTGCGCCTGCCTCGCGTGCTCCAAAGGCGCTCGGATTCGGCTATAGTGCCGCGATGAACGACACCGCCAACCCCGAGGCGGCGCCGCTCCTGGCGCCGGACGAGCCGCCCGCCTTCGAGCTGGTCAATGCCGCGGGCAAGGCGCGCTTTCTCCTCATCTGCGACCACGCGAGCCGGCGCGTGCCGCGGGCGCTCGACGGCCTGGGCCTCGAGGACTGGCAGCTCCTGCGCCACATCGGCTGGGACATCGGCGCCGCCGAGGTGGCGCGCGCCCTGGCGAGCCAGCTCTCGGCCCCCCTCGTGCTCGCCGGCTACTCGCGCCTCGTCATCGACGTGAACCGCCGCTTAGCCGATCCCTCCTCCATCCCGGAGGTGAGCGACGGCGTGGCGGTGCCGGGAAACAAGGCGCTCTCCAGGGCGCAAGCGGAGAGGCGCGTCGCCGGGCTCTTCGAGCCCTATCATGCGGCGGTCGAGGCGGCTCTCGCGCGCTGGACGGCCCGGGCCCTGGTGCCGGGGCTCGTCTCCATCCACAGCTTCACGCCCGTCTTCGGCGGCTTCGAGCGGCCGTGGCACATCGGCGTGCTGTGGGACCGCGACCCGCGCATCGCGGTGCCGCTCTTAGCCGCACTCGGCCGCCTCGACGGCGTCGCGGTGGGCGACAACGAGCCCTATTCCGCGCGCGAGCCCAAGGGCTACAGCGTCACCGCCCACGCGGGCTCCCGAGGCTATCCCCATGTCGCCATCGAGATCCGCCAGGACCTCATCGACACCCGTCAGGGTGCGGCGCTTTGGGCCGGGCGGCTCGCCGCGGCCTTGGCGCCGGTCCTCGGCCAAGCGGCCATCTACCGGCAGGAGCGCTACGAGTGAGCGCCGGAGAGCCGTCCTTCCCGCTCGGCATCGAGGAGGAGTACCTCCTCGTCGACCGCGGCACGGCCGACCTCATCAGCGAGGCGCCGCCGAGCATGCTCGCCGAATGCGAGGGGCTCCTCGAGGGCCAGGTGATGCCCGAGTTCCTGCAGTCGCAGATCGAGGTGGGCACGCGCATCTGCAGCACGCTCGCCGAGGCGCGGGACGAGCTCGCCCGCCTCCGCCGCACCGTGGCCGAGGTGGCCGGGCGTCACGGCATCGCCATCATCGCCGCCTCGACCCATCCCTTCGCCCATTGGGGCAGCCAGCGGCCGACCAGCAAGGCGCGCTACGAGAGCCTGGCGCGCGACCTCCAGGGCGTCGGCCGCCGCCTCATCATCTGCGGCATGCACGTGCACGTCGGCATACCGGACGACGATCTGCGCATCGACCTCATGAGCCAGGTGAGCTACGTGCTGCCGCATCTCCTGGCGCTCTCGACCTCCTCGCCCTTCTGGCGCGGCACCAACACGGGCCTGATGTCGTACCGCCTCGCCGTGTTCGACGAGCTGCCGCGCACGGGGCTCCCCGAGCAGTTCGACAGCTGGGGCGAGTACCAGCGCCACGTGCGCGTGCTGGTCGACGCCGGCCTCATCGACGACGCGAGCAAGCTGTGGTGGGACGTGCGGCCATCTGCGCGCTTCCCCACCCTCGAGATGCGCATCACCGACATGTGCACCAGGCTCGAGGACGCCCTCGCCATCGCCGCCCTCTATCGCTGCTGGCTGCGCATGTTGTGGCGCTTGAGGCGCGACAACCAGCGCTGGCGGCGCTATGCCGCCATGCTCATCAGCGAGAACCGCTGGCTCGCCCAGCGCTACGGCTATGCCAAGGGGCTCGTCGACTTCGGCAAGGGGCACGTCGTGGCCTACGCCGAGCTCCTCGAGGAGCTGCTCGCGATCATCGCCCCCGATGCCGACCACTTCGGCTGCCTCCCCGAGGTGGCGCACGCCCGCACCATCCTTAAGCGCGGCACCTCGGCCCATTGGCAGATCGCGGCCTTCGAGGAGGCGCGGCAAAAAGGCGCTAGCGAGGCGGAGGCGCTCAAGGCGGTCGTCGCCATGCTGATGCGCGAGACCCTCTCCGGTCTCGGCGCGGCGGCGCCCGCCGTCGCGGTTTGACGGAGCCGCGCGGCGCCCCACATATAGGCGTCAACGCCTGCAGCGAGGATGATGCCATGACAGAGCAAGAGAAGACCGAGACCGTGCTCGAGGCCGCCGCCTTCCGCCGGCTCCTCCAGCACCTCGGCGAGCGCACGGACGTGCAGAACATCGACCTCATGAACCTGGCCGGCTTCTGCCGCAACTGCCTCTCGCGCTGGTACCGCGAGGCGGCGGAGGAGCGCGGCGTGGCACTCTCGGACGACAAGGCGCGCGAGCGCGTCTACGGCATGCCTTTCGCGGAGTGGAAGAGTAAGTACCAGAAAGAAACCTCGGCCGAGCAGAAAGCGGCCTTCGCCAAGGCGAACCCGGGCCACAGTCACTGAGGCGGGCGATCCTTCGGAGTGCGCCGCCTCTTCGCCCTCGTCGCCATGGTCGACTGGTCGGCCGCCAACCGCCCGGGACCGCAGCGGCCGCGCAAGGATCAGATCTGGATCGCCTGGGGCACGCCGCGTGAGCGGCCGGCGCCTCTCTATTGCCGCACGCGGCAGGAGGCGCTCGGGTTTCTCGAGGGCTTGCTCGCACGCTGCCGCGGCTCGGCTCTCGTCGGCTTCGATTTTCCCAACGCCTATCCCGCGGGCTCCGGCCTTGGCGGCGGACGCCGGGCCGCGGCGCGCCTGGCGGAGCTGATCGAGGACGGCGCCGACAACCGCAGCAATCGCTTCGCCGTGGCGCGCGCGCTCAATCGCGCGCTCGGCCGGCCACCCGGTCCCTTCTGGATGTGCCCGGCGAAGGAGGCGGACGCCGTGCTCACGATGAAGCGGCCGAAGCGGCCGCCCTTCGGCGAGCGCGGCTTCGCCGAGTTCCGCATCGTCGAGCGCCACTTGCGGGCGCGCGGCAAGTATCCCCATTCGGTGTGGCAGCTCTGCGGCGCGGGCTCGGTCGGCAGCCAGGCGCTCCTGGGTCTGCCGGTGCTCCACCGCCTGCTCAACGCCCCGGCGCTCGCCCGGCGCTCGCGTCTCTGGCCCTTCGAGACGCGCTGGGACAAGCGGCTCGACGGCATCGTGCTCGCCGAGAGCTGGCCGAGCCTCTTCTCCCTCGCGGGCCAGCGCCACAAGATCAAGGATGCGCGCCAGGTGGCGGCGGTGCGCGACGCGCTCCTTGCCGCCGACCGCGGCGGCCGCCTCGGGGAGTACCTCGCGCGCCCGGCGGGCCTGAGCGCTGCCGAGAACCGCATCTGCCTCGAGGAGGAGGGCTGGATCCTGGGCATCCTCTGAGGCCGCCCTCGCGGCGGTCGGCGCCCTCGAACCTCCTTGTCGCTGGGGCCGAATCGGTACATCCTCGGGGCGAATCCCCCACGGTGAGGGGAATGCCGGGCCGCTGGAAAGCGGCAACTTGCGGCACGAGGAGGAAAGAGCGATGCGAAACGGAAGAGCTATTTCCGAAGGGCTGACCCGCCGGCGCCTGCTGCGCCAAGCCGGGATCGCGGGATTGACGGCTTTGAGCGCCCCCGCCTGGGCGCAGACGATGGTGGACTTGCCGTTCCCCGGAGGTATCGGCGAGCGGTCGATCACGACCGCCTTCCCGCAGAAGGGTGCCATGGTGCTGCAGCGCACGCGGCCGCCGCTGCTCGAGACGCCGTTCGAGGTCTTCGACAAGGGCGTCTTCACGCCCAACGACCGCTTCTTCGTGCGCTGGCATTGGTCGGTCATCCCGACGAGCATCGACGCCGACAAATTCCGGCTCAACGTCCGCGGCCATGTGAAGCAGCCGCTGTCGCTCGCGCTGAAGGAGCTCTTGGCGCTGCCGCGCTTCGAAATCGCGGCGGTGAACCAGTGCTCCGGCAATTCGCGCGGTTTCTTCCAGCCGCGCGTCCCCGGCGGCGAGTGGGGCAACGGCGCCATGGGCAATGCCAAGTGGACCGGCGTGCGCCTCAAGGACGTGCTCGACCGCGCCGGGGTGAAGCCGGGCGCGGTGCAGGCCCGCTTCAACGGCCTGGACACGCCGGTCGTGGCGGACGGTCCGGACTTCATCAAGTCGCTTGCCATCGATCACGCGCGCGACGGCGAGGTGATGATCGCCTATGCCATGAACGGCGAGCCGCTGCCGCTCCTCAACGGCTTCCCGCTGCGGCTCGTCGTGCCGGGCTGGTATGCGACCTATTGGATGAAGATGCTCAACGACATCGAAGTGCTGGACAGCCCGGACACCAACTTCTGGACGAAGACGGCGTACACGATACCGGACACGCCGCGCGCCGACATGAAGCCGGGCCAGAGCGGGCTCAAGATGGTGCCGATCAACCGGATGAACCCGCGCTCGTTCATCACCAATATCAAGTCGGGTGCCACCCTTCCGGCGGGCAAGCCGGCGCTGGTCCGCGGCATCGCGTTCGGCGGCGATGCCGGCGTGAAGCGGGTGGACTTCTCGGCCGACGGCGGCAAGACCTGGCACGCAGCGCATCTCGGCAGGGACGACGGCAAATACGGCTTCCGGCGCTGGGAGAGGCGTTTCACGCCGACGGCAAAGGGCGACACCACGCTCATGGTCCGCTGCACGAACAGCATTGGCGAGGCGCAGCCGGCGGAGGCCAACTGGAATCCTTCCGGGTTCATGCGCAACATCATCGAAGCGACGCCCGTTTCGGCTGTGTGAGGGGGCTCCGCACATGACGCGCAAAATTCTGCCGCTCGCACTCCTCGCCGGAGTCGCAGCACTCTCGCTCGCGGTGCAGGCGAAGGTCCCGGCCGCGTTGAAGTCGCTCGAGGTCACGCTGCCGGAGAGCAGCCGGACGCTGCCGGACGGCCCCGGCATGCAGGTCGTGAACGACAACTGCCTCGCCTGTCATTCGGCGGGCATGATCTTGAACCAGCCGACGATGCCGCAGGCCGCGTGGGAGGCCGAAGTCAACAAGATGCGCAACGTCTACAAGGCGCCGCTCGACGCCAAGGACGTGCCGGCGATCGTCGGTTATCTGACGGCGGTCAAGGGCCCGAAATAGCCGCCGCCGCCCGCGGCGGCCGATCCCGGTGCTGCGTCTTGCGCGCTGCCCAAGGCGCGGGGTATGACTCCCGCGTGCGAGCATGAGCACGCGAAGGAAACAGGAGCAGGGCAAGATGCCGGACGTCGGCGGGATCGCTGCCGAGACGCTGCGCTCGTTCGTCGAGCGGATCGAGCGCCTCGAGGACGAGAAGAAGGCGCTCACGGACGACATCCGCGACGTCTACGCCCAGGCCAAGGGCAGCGGCTTCGACCTCAAGGTGCTGCGCCAGATCGTCCGCCTGCGCAAGATGAACAGCGCCGAGCGCCAGGAGCAGGAGACGCTCCTCGACGTCTACAAGCGGGCGCTCGGCATGTAGGCCGGGTGCGGGCGCGGGGTGCCCCCTCAGCGGTGGCATTTGGCGCCGATCGGATTTCCTCATCCTTCGAGACGGACCTGCGGCCCTCCTCAGGATGAGGAAATCCGCCAGACGCGGGGGCCGCCTCACCCTGAGGAGCGCGCAAAGCGCGCGTCTCGAAGGGCGAGGCGGCGATAGGCGATAGTCCCGCCAGGCCCGCCCCGGGTTTGACAGGGGCCGGCCGGAAGCCCATCTTTTGCTGGGGGAAACCTGTTACGGGAGCCGTCCTCGCAGAGGCTCGCAGGCGATGAAACGCATACCTCCATGGCTGAGCTGGGCGTTGATCGCGGCCTTCCTCGTGCTGGTCATGGTCATGGGCGGCCTGGGGAACGGCGGCGGCGTCCGCGTGGCCGACGTGTCCTACAGCCAGTTCAGGAAATTGCTCGAAGGGGGCGCGCTCAGCGCGGTGACGCTGCAGGGCGACGAGGCGCGCGCGCATCTCAAGACGGCCGAGCCGCTCGGGCCCAACGGCGTCCAGGTGGACGATATCGAGACGCGCCTGCCCTCGATCGGCGACCCCTCGCTCATGCCGGCGCTTCAAGCGAAGGGGGTCGAGCTCACCAACCTTCCGGCCGAGAGCGGCGGCGGCCGCTTCCTCTATGCGCTGGCCCCCTGGCTCGTGCTCATCGCCGTCTACTGGTTCTTCTGGGGCCGCATGTACCGCAACATGGCGGGCGGCCTCGGCGGCGGGCGCGACGTGAACGACTTCCTTTACGGCTCCGCCAAGCGCGAGGTGAAGAGCACGCAGAAGGTCACCTTCGCCGACGTGGCGGGCCAGGAAGGCGCCAAGCGCGAGGTCGCCGAGCTCGTGGATTTCCTCAAGAGTCCTGAGCAGTACCGCAAGCTCGGCGCCGAGCCGCCGCGCGGGGTGCTCATGGTGGGCCCGCCGGGCACGGGCAAGACGCTTCTCGCCCGCGCGCTGGCCGGCGAGGCGGGCGTACCCTTCTTCTCGATCTCCGCCTCCGAGTTCATCGAGGTCTTCGTCGGCGTGGGTGCCAGCCGCGTGCGCAAGATGTTCGAGGAGGCGAAGAAGCGCGCCCCCAGCATCATCTTCATCGACGAGCTCAATTCGATCGGCCGCGTGCGCGGCACCGGGCTCGGCGGCGGACACGACGAGCGCGAGCAGACGCTCAACCAGATACTCGCCGAGATGGACGGCTTCGAGGGCCGCGAGGCGGTCATCGTGCTGGCGGCGACCAACCGCCCGGACGTGCTCGACCCGGCCCTCCTCAGGCCCGGCCGCTTCGACCGCCAGGTGACGCTCGAGCTGCCCGACAAGGCGGCGCGCGCCGCCATCTTCAAGGTGCACGTGAAGAAGGTGCCGCTCGCCGGCGACGTCGATCTCTTAACGCTCGCGGCCGCCACGCCCGGCTTCTCCGGGGCCGACATCAAGAACCTGGTGAACGAGGCGGCGATGATGGCGGCGCGCGAGGGCAAGACCCAGGTCGCCATGCGCCACTTCGAGGAGATGCGCGACAAGGTCACGATCGGCGCCGTGCGCAGCCTCGCGATCCAGCCCGAGGAGCACCACCGCCTCGCCGTGCACGAGAGCGGCCATACCGCGGTGGCCCATTTCCTGCCCAACGCCGATCCGCTTTACAGGGTCAGCATCATTCCACGCGGCCGCGCGCTCGGCGCCACCCAGTCGCTGCCCGAGCAGGAGCGCCACACGCTGCCCGAGGACTACTTGCGCGACCGCATCGCCGTCATGCTCGGCGGCCGCACCGCGGAGCGCGAGCTCCTCGGCAGCGTCTCGACCGGCGCCGACGACGACATCCGCCAGGCCACGGCGCTGGCCCGCGCCATGGTCTCGCGCTGGGGCATGTCGAGCGAGATCGGCCCGATGGACGTGCGCGACAGCGAGGAGCATCCCTTCCTCGGGCGCGAGATCGCACAGCCTCGCCGCTTCAGCGACACCACGGCCCACACGGTCGACGAGGCGGTGCGCCGGCTGCTCCTCGAAGGCGAGGAGCGCGCCGCCCAGGTCATCCGCGAGCACAAGCCCGGCCTCATGAAGCTCATCGCCGCCCTCGAGGAGCGCGAGACCCTCGACCGCGGCGAGATCGAGGCCTGCCTCGGCGCGGCAGAGCGCCGCGCCGCCGACGCGCGCGCCGATCCCAAGCGCGGCCCGCGTGCGGCATAAAGGCACTCCGCGAGGAGGAGAGCGAGGCGTGCGTTGAGGGGGCGGCGAAAGCTCGTTGTTCTCGGCGCCGTGGCCGCCGCCGGGATCGCCGCGGCAGCGCTGGTCTGGCAGCGCGAGAGCCACGCCACCTATGCAGACGGCGACGCCGGCGACCGGCAACAGGTGGCGCTCGGCGCCGAGGTCTATAAGGCCCATTGCGCCTCCTGCCACGGCGCCCACCTCGAGGGCCAGCCCAATTGGCGCCAGCGCAAGCCCGACGGGCGGCTTCCGGCACCGCCCCACGACTATCACGGCCACACCTGGCGCCATCCCGACAAGGACCTCTTCGGCATGGTCAAGAAGGGCATCGCCGCTTACGCGCCGCCGGGCTATCAGAGCGACATGATGGGCTTCGCGGGCGTGCTGTCGGACAAGGAGATCTGGGCGGTCATCGCCTTCATCAAGAGCAGCTGGCCGCCTGAATTCCGCACCTATCAGCGGAAAATCACCGAGGGTGCCCGGCCGAGCGGCGAATGACGGGTCTGCCGCGGTTGAAAACCGCCGCGGAATCGCCTATGTCTCGATGAACTCGCGAGGAAGGCTCGAATGAAGCGCTCGCTCTTGATTGCCTCGGCGGTGGCGGCGGTGCTGGCCGGCCAGGCGCTGGCCGAATCCGGCAACGATCCCGCCATCGACGAGAAGTGCTACGGCGTCTCGCCGCACGACGTCTCGGAATGCGGCGGCGACCCGCAGACCTGCGCGCGCAACGCGAGCGCAGAGGCGCCGGCCAAGGACGGCGGCGCGCAGGCCGCGAATTCCAAGGCGGACGAGTGGGCCTATGTGCCCCGCGGCACCTGCACCAAGATCTACGGCGGCACCCTCACGCCCAAGACGTCCTGAGCCGGTCTCTCGACTCATGTGCGCTTGGCGCACCCCCCTCCCTACCCTCCCCCTCAAGGGGGGAGGGGAATAGCGAGCGGGCTCGATGACTTCCCCCTCCCCCTTGAAGGGGGAGGGCTGGGGTGGGGGTGACGCTCAATTTCGCGAGAGCTGGCGCTACGACGCCCCCCTCAGAACTTCTCCACCCACGGTCTCAAGTCGAGCTCGAGCGTCCAGGCGCTCCTCGGCTGGCGGTGGAGCTGGTAATAGGCCTCGGCGATGGCGTCGGGCTCGAGCACGGCGTCCGCCCCGCGGTCCTCGCGGCGATAGCCGGGCCGCTCGCCGGCGATCTGCCCGTCGATGATCGCGTGCGCCACGTGGATGCCCTTGGGCTGGAGCTCGCGCGCGAGGCTTTGGGAAAGCGCGCGCAGGCCGAACTTGCCGACCGCGAAATTGTGGAAGAGGGCGCCGCCGCGCAAAGAGGCCGTGGCGCCCGTGAAGAGGAGCGTGCCGCCGGCCCCGCCGGCTGCAGCGCGCGGCAGCATCAGCCTGGCCGCGGCCCGCCCGACGAGGAAGCCGCCGAGACAGCTCACGCGCCAGGAGCGCTCGAAGTCCTCGAGCGTGGTCTCGAGGATGCCCTTGCGCACGAAGGAGCTCGCATTGTAGACGACGACGTGGGGCATGCCGAGCTCCCCTGCCACCTTGTCGAAGAGGCCGTCGACCTCGCGCTCGCTCGTGGCGTCGCACGCATAGGCTACGCCGCCGATCTCCTTGCCGAGCGGCTCGAGCCTCTCGCGCTGGCGCGCCGCCACAGCTACCCGCATGCCCGCCTTGGCGAAGCGCCGCGCGAGTGCCGCCCCCAATCCCGGCCCCACGCCGACGACGACCGCGACCTCCTGCTCAGCCATGGCAACGGCTCCCTCGATGAATGTCCGCTTCTACTTCGACACGAGATCCGCCACGACCGCCATGGGAATGATCATGCGCATCGTGTCCGTCAGGCGCAAAAAGCCGTGCGCCTCGTAGAAGCGCCGAGCATTCTCGTCGACCGCGTCGACCACGATCATGGACGAGCCGACGAGCGCCGAATTCTCATACGCCATGCGCATGGCGCGCGCGAGCAGCACGCCGCCGATGCCCTGCCCATGACGCTCCTTGGCGACGGCGAAGCGTCCGATCAAGGTGGCGCTGACGAGGGGATAACGGGGAATATGCCGGCGCGCCGCCTCGGGCACGGCACCTTGCGCCAAGGCGAAGGCACAAAGCGTAAAATAGCCTAGAATTTTCTCGGGGGCACCCGGCTCGATTAAGACGAAGACCGCATTGGCCTTGCGACGGATGTCCTGCGAAGCCTGGGACTTGAGATATCGATCGAGGCTTTCGACGCCGCAGGAAAATCCGCCCCGGTCGTGCTGCCTGCCGAGCGGCTCGACGCGGTAGGCAAAGCCGCCTGCTCGCCGCATCACGGTGCGACACGCTCGCGCTCGCTCTTGAAGGCGCGCTTGAGGCGCCGGTTCGGTTTCGGCGGACGCACGAGAGCCGCGAAGAACGCCCGGCGATCGCGCTCCGAAAGCACCAGCGTGTCGTGGCGCGCGATCGTCTCCCGCGCCGCCGCGGCCAGCGCCGTCAGGCAATAGTCGGTGAGCTTGCGCCGCTCGACCGCCGCCGCGCGTTCCACCAGCCGCTTGGTGTCATGGTCCACGCGGAAGCCTAGCCGCTCGCCGCGCGCGCGGTGCTCCTCGCTGCGTGGAGCCTTCCGGCTACTTGGGGGCATGGCTTGATCTCCAGCGCGGTTGGAATCGCGCCGTTATGTACGTCCAATGGAATAACAAGTCAATACGGCGTCGGGTCGTCTCTCGCGCCTCGCTCCCCGACCTTCCGTGCGGCGGGAGTCCGCTGCAAGGGACACAAGGCAGGATTAGTGCAGCGGGCGGCCGACGGTTCGTAAACCTCTCCCAAGCGCGTTTGGATTGACCGGGCATGCCTCGGCGATCTAAAGTGGATAAAGGTCTATCGTAGGGGTATTTAGGGGAATCGCGATTGACCACAATCCAATTCACGCCGGGATAGCGGGAGGAAATCGGATGCGTCTAATCGCTTTATTGATATCATTCGTCGTGCTCGTTGGACAGCCCCTAACGGGCCATGCCCAACAACTTTCCGCTGTCGGTGATATCCTCGACCACGGCGGTAAGAAGCTGACGAAGGAAGAACTCCAAAGAGTGTACTCTGGTGCCATCATTTCCGGGGTTTCGGCAGGTAAACCTAAAGTTACGTTTAAAAACAACTATATGATAGATGGAACAGTGACAGGTGACTCATGGAATAACGGCAAACATTATTCGGTTACAGGCATTTGGTTTATGAACGACAGTGGTCAAGTTTGCAATACCCTGAATGGGGGAACCGTAAAGGTCTTGCATTTATTATTTCAGTCTCAACAATCGATTCTATGCAGCCCTAACGGATGACCGCTCGGCTTTGATTTACGAGCGCCAGATCATGCATTAAAATCGGGCACACTTGATTGCGCGCCACATCTTGTGCTTTTAGGTCTGAGTCGGATAAGCATTGCTGCACCTATCTTTCTTGCGACAGTCTTCGTGAATTGGCTGAAGATTACGCATTTATCTTATCTATCTGACGCGGTGCTCGAGGAATACGCGGAAGAGGCCGAGTAGTTACTCGTAGGCGCTGCGCTCAGGCCCCTCAGCTCGTTTGCGAGGACATTGAGGCCCGCCCCGCGGCCACCACACAGCCTCCGCGTCCTCCGCGCTGAAGCCTTGCCTTCATTCATTCCGCCGCGGTGCGCTGCGAGGGCGGCGTGCGGAAGGCGGCGAGGAGCTCGGCCTCGCGCGCCTTCACTTCGGCGAGGTGGCGCTCCTTGATGTGGCCGTAGCCGCGGATGTGCTCGGGCAAGGCCGCGATCTCGACGGCGAGCCTGTGATTTTCGTGGTCGAGGCCTCGGACCAGCTCCTCGATCACCGCCTCGTACTCGCCGATGAGGGCGCGCTCGCGCTTGCGCTCGGCGCTCTTGCCGAAGGGGTCGAGCCAGCTGCCGCGCAGACCCTTGAAGCGTGCCACGATGCGGAAGGCCGAGAGCATCCAGCGCCCGTACTTGCGCTTCTTGAGCTCGCCCGTCTCGGCATCGCGCTCGGCGATGAGCGGCGGCGCCATGTGGAACTCGAGCTTGAAGCCGCCCTCGAACTGCTCGTGAAGCGCTCGGAGGAAGGCGCCGTCGGTATAGAGCCGCGCCACCTCGTACTCGTCCTTATAGGCGAGGAGCTTGTAATAGTAGCGTGCTGTCGCCTCGGCGAGGCCGGAGAGGCCCTTGGCCTTCTCGCTCTCGGCCGCGGCCACGCGGGCCACGAGCGCCTTGTAGCGCCCGGCATAGGCGGCGTCCTGGTAGGCCGTGAGCTCGGCCGCACGGCGGCTCACGATCTCGTCGAGGGTGCGCGAGATGAGGTGGCCCGCCGCGACCACCTTGGGTGCCGCCGCCTGCTCGACGCGCGCGAGGTCGTGGGCGGCGAGGCGGCCCCAGCGGAAGGCGCCGCTGTTCATCTCGACCGCCACGCCGTTGAGCCCGATCGCCTTGAGGATGGCCTCGGCCGAGACCGGGATATAGCCGCGCTGGAAGGCGAAGCCGAGCATGAAGAGGTTGGTCGCGATGGCATCGCCCATGAGTGCGGTAGCTAAGCGCGTGGCCTCGATCACGTCGGTCGCCCGCTCGCCGGCCGACTGCCGGATGGTCTCGAGGAGGGCGCCCGCCGGAAAGGCCATATCCGGATTGCGCGTGAAGTCGCCGGTCGGCGTCTCGTGGCTGTTGACCACGGCGCGCGTGACGCCCTCGCGCATCTTGCCGAGCGCCTCGCTGCCCGCCGCCACCACGAGATCGCAGCCGAGCACGAGGTTGGCCTCGCCGGCGGCGACGCGCGTGGCGTGGATGTCCTCGGGCCGGGATGCGATGCGCACGTGGCTGAGCACGGCGCCGCCCTTCTGGGCGAGGCCGGTCATGTCGAGCACGGAGATGCCCTTGCCCTCGATGTGGCTCGCCATGCCGAGCAGCGCGCCGATGGTGACGACGCCGGTGCCGCCGACGCCGGTCACGAGGATGTTGTAGGGCTCGCTGCCGAGTGCCGGTGCTGTGGGCTCGGGCAGGCCGGCCGAGGGATCCGCCGCCGCTGCGGCCGCCTTGCTCTTGCGCAGCCGGCCGCCGTGCACGGTGACGAAGCTCGGGCAGAAGCCGTTCACGCAGGAGAAGTCCTTGTTGCAGCTCGACTGGTCGATCTGGCGCTTGCGCCCGAACTCGGTCTCGACGGGGACGACCGAGAGGCAGTTGGACTTGGCGCTGCAGTCGCCGCAACCCTCGCACACCGCCTCGTTGATGAAGGCGCGCATGGCGGGGTCGGGGAAGGTGCCGCGCTTCCTCCGCCGGCGCTTCTCGGCGGCGCAGGTCTGGTCGTAGACGAGCACGGAGGTGCCCGGCCATTCGCGCAGCTCGCGCTGCACGGCCATGAGCTCGCTTCTGTGGTGGATGGAGGTGCCTGGGGCGAACTCGGCGCCGACGGCGTATTTCTCCGGCTGGTCGGTGACGACGGCGATGCGCCGCACCCCCTCGCCGTAGACCTGCTGGGTGATCTGCGGCACGGAGAGCTCGCCGTCGATGTGCTGGCCGCCGGTCATGGCGACCGCGTCGTTGTAGAGGATCTTGTAGGTGATGTTGACCTTGGCGGCGACCGCGGCGCGGATGGCGAGATAGCCCGAGTGGAAATAGGTGCCGTCGCCCAGGTTGGCGAAGATGTGCTTCTCCTCGGTGAAAGGCGAGAGGCCGATCCAGGGCGCGCCCTCGCCGCCCATGTGGGTGTAGGTGGCCGTGCTGCGGTCCATCCACACGGCCATGAAGTGGCAGCCGATGCCGGCGGTGGCGCGGCTCCCCTCGGGCACCACGGTCGAGCTGTTGTGCGGGCAGCCCGAGCAGAAATAGGGCGTGCGCTTGAAGTCCGGCCCCTTGGCCTTGAGCATGCGCTCCTTGGCCTCGAGGAAGGCGAGGCGGTCCTTGATGCGCTCGCTCGTATAGAACCGCCCGAGGCGCCCGGCGATGACGCGCGCGATGCGCGCCGGCGTGAGCTCGTCGTAGGCCGGCAGCAGGATGCCGTGGTTCTCGTCGAACTTGCCCACCACGCGCGGGCGAACGTCGGCGCGCCAGTTGTAGAGCTGCTCCTTGAGCTGGTTCTCGATGAGCGCGCGCTTCTCCTCGACGACGAGTATCTCCTCGAGCCCCTCGGCGAAACGGCGCATGCCCTCGCGCTCGAGCGGCCAGCTCATCGCCACCTTGTAGACGCTGAGGCCGATCTCGGCGGCCTGGGCCGCGTCGATGCCGAGGTCGTCGAGGGCCTGGCGCACGTCGAGATAGGACTTCCCCGTGGTGACGATGCCGAGGCGCGGCCTGGGGCTCGCGATCACCGTCCTGTCGAGCCCGTTCGCGCGCGCGAAGGCCAGTGCCGCATAGAGCTTGTGGCGCATCAGGCGCTCTTCCTGCTCCATCCAGTTGTCCGGCCAGCGGATGTTGAGCCCGCCCGGCGGCAGCTCAAACTCCGCCGGCGTCACGATCTCGACGCGGTGCGGATCGACGTGGACCGAGGCCGAGCTCTCGACCGTGTCGGCGATGGTCTTGAAGGCCGTCCAGCAGCCCGAGAAGCGCGAGAGCGCCCAGCCGTAGATGCCGAGGTCGAGGAACTCCTGCACGCCCGCCGGGTTGAGCACCGGGATCATGGCCGACATGAAGGCGTATTCGCTCTGGTGCGGCAGCGTCGACGACTTGGCCGCGTGGTCGTCGCCGGCGAGCAGCAGCACGCCGCCGTGCCTCGAGGTGCCGGCGAAGTTGCCGTGCTTGAAGACGTCGCCCGTACGGTCGACCCCGGGCCCCTTGCCGTACCACATGGCATAGACGCCGTCGTATTTGGCGCCGGGGAAGAGGCCCACCTGCTGGCTGCCCCACACGGCGGTCGCCGCCAGGTCCTCGTTCACGCCGGGCTGGAAGTGGATGTGGTTCTTGGCGATGAAGCGCTTGGCCTGCCAGAAGGCCTGGTCGAGGCCGCCCAAGGGCGAGCCGCGATAGCCGGAGACGAAGGCCGCCGTATTGAGCCCCGCCCTGAGATCGCGCTGGCGCTGCATCATGGCCAGGCGCACCAGCGCCTGGGTGCCGGTGAGATACACGCGGCCGGTCTCGAGCTCATATTTGTCGTCGAGTGTCACAGCCGCAAGCGCCATGGCTAACCCTCCCGCATCCGTCTCCCCGGCCTCGTCTCTGTCCTTGCCGCCTGAGAGTAATTTTGTTTCGCGACCAAGGCAACGCCGGTAGAGGAGCCATGCAGAGAACGCAAGAATGGATCGGGGACTCGACCGCGGATGGATGGAAATTTCCCCGCCGCAGCGGATCGCGGAACGCGGTTGCGCGCAGCACCTTTGCACAGCAATCCGTTTGGGCGTAGATTAGACTGGTGCAAAGACTAGTCTATTTCGCTTTCTGAGGCGGGACGGCCATGAAGATCGAGATCGGCGCCTATGAAGCCAAGACCAAGCTGCCGGAGCTCCTGCGCGGCGTGCAGAGCGGCAAGCGCTACACGATCACCCATCGGGGCAAACCGGTGGCGGAGCTCGGGCCGCCGCCAGAGCTCAAGCAACGGCAGGCGGCCGCGGCGGTCGAGGCGATGAAGCGCTACATCAAGGAGCACCCGCGTGTCCGCGTCAATATCAAGGCCTTGATCGAAGAGGGGCGTGATTGAACTTCGTCCTGGACAACTCGATCGCGATGCGCTGGGTCTTCGCGGACGGCGGCAAGAGGGATTTGAGCTATGCCATGCAGGTATTGGACGCTCTCGATGCGGCCGAGGCCGTTGTGCCGGCCATCTGGCCGCTCGAGGTCGCCAATGTACTGGCCCGCGCCGAAGCGCGCGGCCTGAGGAGCGCAAGCGATAACGACGCATTCATTGAACGTCTGCGGCTGATGCCGATCGTGATCGATCCGGAGACCGCAAGCCGGGCGCTCGCCGCGACGCTGCAGCTGTCGCGGCGCCATCGACTGACCGCCTACGATGCCGCCTATCTGGAACTCGCCATGCGCAAGGATCTGCCTCTTGCCACCTTGGACGAGGAACTTGCCGGCGCGGCCAAGCGCGCGGGCGTCGCGCGCTTCGAGGCGGCCGCCGCGCGCTGAGGCCTAATAGAGCGCGTCGAGCGCCGGGCCATAGACCTCCTTGATGACGTGGCGGCGGATCTTGAGCGACGGCGTCAGCATGTTGTTCTCGAGGCTGAAGGCCTCGGGCACGAGGATGAAGCGGCGCACGCGCTCGATGGGCGAGAGCTTGGCGTTGACGCGCTCGAGCGCCTGGCCGACGGCGTCGCGGAAGCCCTTGTCCGCCGCGAGCTCGGCGAGCGATGCAGGCACCCCCTTCTTGGCCGCCCACTCCTCCGCGAACTCCTTCTTCGCCACGACGGCGGCGACGAGATAGGCCCGCTTGTCGCCATAGACCATGGCCTGGGCGATCTCGGGCTCGACGGTGAGGAAACCCTCGACGCGCTGCGGCGAGACGTTGTCGCCGCCCGAGTTGACGATGATGTCCTTCTTGCGGTCGGTGATCTCGATATAGCCGTCCTCGTCGAGGCGGCCGATGTCGCCGGTATGGAGCCAGCCGTCGCGCAGCACCTGGGCGGTGCCCTCGGCGTCGTTCCAATAGCCCTTCATGACGAGCTCGCCGCGCACCAGGAGCTCGCCGTCCGCGGCGATCCTGACCTCGACGTCCTTGAGCGGCGGGCCAACCGTATGGATCTTGACGCGCTGCGGCGGGTTGCAGCTCACCACCGGCGCCGCCTCGGTCTGGCCGTAGCCTTGCAGGAGGCGCAAGCCGAGTGCCGTGAAGAAGACGCCGATCTCGGGGTTGAGCGGAGCGCCGCCCGAGACGAGCGCCTTGAGCCGCCCGCCGAAGCGCGCGCGCAGCTTGCTGCGTACCAGGAGGTCGAGGGCCGCGTCGATGATGCGCTCGCCCAAGCTCAAGCTCGCCGGCGCCCGGTAGCGCTTGCCGCCGAGCTCGACGGTCTTCCAGAAGAGCTTGGCCTTGAGGCCGCCCTGGCGCCGGATGCCCGTTGTGATGCGGGCGTGGAGCGTCTCGTAGAGCCGCGGGACCGCGGTCATGATCGTGGGCTTGGCCTCGATCATGTTGGCGGCGAGCGTGTCCGCCCCCTCGGCGTAATAGATCTGGGCGCCGATCGAGATGGGAAAGAAGAGTCCCGCGGCATGCTCGTAGGAATGGGAGAGCGGCAGGAAGGAGAGAAAGCGCTCGTTCTCGAGGCCGAGCTGGCGCAACAACACCTCGGCCCCCATGCAGTTGCAGATGATGGCGCCGTGGCTCAAGGCAGCACCGCGCGGGATGCCGCCCGTGCCGGAGGTGTGGATGATGCAGCTCACGTCGCCGCGCGCGATCGATGCGATCACCGCCTCCACGTCGTCCGGCGTGCCATCGCCGCGCGCGAGGACCTCCTCCCACTGGAGTACGTCGATGCCCGGGTGCTGGGTCAGCCCGATCGGCTCCATCGCCACGACGAAGCGCATGCTCGGGGACTGGCGCGCCGCCGCGAGCAGGTTGCTCGAGAGCTTGCGCGTCGAGACGACCGCCGCCTTGGCGCCCGAATTGTTGAGGATGTGGCGGTGGTCGTCGACCGTGTTGGTGACGTAGCCGGGGACGCTGACGGCGCCCGCCGCCATGATGGCGAGGTCGGCAAGCGCCCATTCGGGCCGGTTCTCGGAGACGAGCGCCACGCGCTCGCCGCGCTCGATGCCGAGCGCGCGCAAGCCCCGCGACAGCCGGCCCACCGTCTCCGCCGCCTCCGCCCAGCTCGTCGCCCGGTAGCGGCCGTCGCGCTTCGCCCAGAGGAAGGACTGACCGCCGCGCTCGCGGGCGCGTTCGAAGAACATGTGGGCGAGATTCGGCACCGTCTTGTAGTCCATGGCGTTTCCCCGAGCGCACCGTTCTCGCGCGGTCTTCACGACTCCGTGAGGCCTCGCCTGCGGAGCCGCGGTTAGTCTCTTGGCATGTCTTGGGCGATTTCGGAAGCGGCAAAACGCTTGGCGGGCGGCTCCCGGTGTCCTATATGGCTCAGTCTCAGGGAGTGCACCATGGCCAATACGGAAGCGGCGGAACGGCAGGGCGGGCGCGGCCTCGGCGCTTTGCCGCAATGGGATCTCGCCGACCTCTACCCCGGCCCGCAAGCGCCCGAGCTCAAGCGCGACCTCGCGGCGAGCAGCGCGGCCTCGGCCGCTTTCGCGCGGCGCTACCGCGGCAAGCTCTCGGGGCTCGCGGGCGAGGCGGTAGCCGAGGCCATCGCCGAGTACGAGCGTATCTCCGAGACCCTCGGGCGGCTTTCGAGCTACGCCGAGCTGCGCCACGCGGCCAACATGTCCGACCCGGCCGTCTCGCGCGAGACCCAGGACATGCGCGAGAAGGTGACCGACATCTCGGCCGAGACCATCTTCTTCACGCTCGAGCTCAACCGCCTCGAGGACGACCGTCTCGCCGAGCTCCTCAAGCTGCCGGCGCTCAGGCACTATCGGCCGTGGCTCAGGGACCTGCGCGCCTTCCGTCCGCACCAGCTCTCGGACGAGGCTGAGCGCCTGCTTCACGAGAAGGCGGTCGCCGGTCGCCAGGCCTGGACGCGTCTCTTCGACGAGACGCTGGCCGCCTTGCGTTTCCCGGTGGCCGGCCGCGAGCTCACCAGCGCCGAGGTGCTCCATCTCCTCGCCGACAAGGACGCAGGCACCCGCAAGGAGGCCGCCAAATCGATAGGCCTGGTGCTCGGCGAGAACGTGCGGCTCTTGGCGCTCATCACCAATACGCTCGCCAAGGACAAGGAGATCGAGGACCGCTGGCGCCACTTCGCGACGCCGATGGCCGCGCGCCATCTCTCGAACCACCTGGAGCCGGAGGTCGTGGACGCCTTGGCCGGCGCCGTCGAGGCCGCCTATCCGCGGCTCTCGCACCGCTACTACCGCATCAAGGCGCGCTGGCTCGGCAAGGACAAGCTCGACTACTGGGACCGCAATGCGCCGCTCCCCGAGGGCGACGACCGCGAGATCCCGTGGCGGGACGCGCGCGAGACCGTGCTCGGCGCCTACCAGGCGTTCTCGCCCGAGATGGCGCGCATCGTGCGCCGCTTCTTCGAGCGGCCGTGGATCGACGCGCCCGTGCGCCCGGGCAAGGAGCCCGGCGCCTTCTGCCATCCCACGGTGACGAGCGCCCACCCCTATGTGCTGCTCAATTACCAGGGCAAGGCGCGCGACGTGATGACGCTGGCCCACGAGCTCGGCCACGGCGTGCACCAGGTGCTCGCGGCCGGCCAGGGCTATCTCATGTCCGACACGCCGATGACGCTCGCGGAGACGGCGAGCGTGTTCGGCGAGATGCTGACCTTCCAGGCTCTCCTCAGGGGCGAGCGCGAGCCGCGGCGGCGCCGCGTCATGCTCGCCGGCAAGGTCGAGGACATGCTCAACACCGTGGTGCGTCAGACCGCCTTCTACGGTTTCGAGCGCAAGCTCCACGAGGAGCGCAGCACTGGCGAGCTCACGGCCGAGCGCATCGGCGAGATCTGGATGGAGGTGCAGCAGAGAAGTCTGGGCGACGCCTTCCGCTTCGAGGAGGAGTACAAGTACTACTGGTCCTACATCCCCCACTTCATCCACTCGCCCTTCTACGTCTATGCCTATGCCTTCGGCGACTGCCTGGTGAACTCGCTCTACGCCGTCTACGAGCGCGCGGAGCCGGGCTTCCAGCAGAAGTACCTCGAGATGCTGCGCGCCGGCGGCACGCTCCACCACAAGGAGCTGCTCGCCCCCTTCGGCCTCGACGCCTCGGACCCCGGCTTCTGGCAGAAGGGGCTCAAGCTCGTCGAGCGCTTCATCGACGAGCTCGAGGCGGCACTCTGATGGCGCGCGGCAAGACCGAGGCGCTCGAGGCGAGCACGCTCGGCGCGCGGGTGCGGCGCTACGCGCGCGTCGGCCGCGCCATGGGCGGGCTCGCGGTCGAGCTCGCCGGCAAGCGCTACCTCGGGCTGTCGCTCGACCGCAACCGCCATGCGAGCGAGCTGGCGACCGCACTCGGCGGGCTCAAGGGCCCCCTCATGAAGGTGGCGCAGCTCCTCTCCACCATCCCCGACGCGCTGCCGAGCGAATATGTGGGCGAGCTCTCCCAGCTCCAGGCCAATGCGCCGGCCATGGGCTGGCCCTTCGTCAAGCGGCGCATGGCGGCCGAGCTCGGCGCCGACTGGGAGGGCCGCTTCAAATCCTTCGAGCGCGATGCGGCGCGCGCGGCTTCGCTCGGCCAGGTGCACCGTGCCGTGGCGCTGGACGGCACCCCGCTCGCCGCCAAGCTGCAGTACCCGGAGATGGCGTCCGTGGTGGAGGCGGATCTCAAGCAGCTCAAGCTCGTCTTTGCCCTCTACGAGCGCTACGACAAGGCGATCTCGACGCGCAACATCCATGCCGAGATCGCCGAGCGTCTCGGCGAGGAGCTCGACTACGAGCGCGAGGCGCGGCACATGCGGCTCTATGCCGACATGCTGCGCCGCGAGCCGGGCGTGCACGTGCCGGAGGTGATCTCCGAGCTCTCGACGCGCCGGCTCCTCACCATGACCTGGCTCGAGGGCGTCCCACTCGTCGCCTGCAAGGACTGGCCGCTTGCCAAGCGCAACCACGTCGCCTACAACATGTTCCGCGCCTGGTACGTGCCGTTCTATTACTACGGCGTCATCCACGGCGATCCGCACCTCGGCAACTACACGGTGCGGCCGGACGGCAGCATCAACCTCATGGATTTCGGCTGCATCCGCGTCTTCAAGACGCCCTTCGTGAGGGGCGTCATCGATCTCTATTGGGCGCTCAGCAACGGCGACGAGGCGCTCGCGGTCAAGGCCTACGAGACCTGGGGCTTCAAGAAGCTGTCGAAGCCCCTCGTCGAGACCCTGAACATGTGGGCGCGCTTCGTCTATGCCCCGCTCATGGAGGACCGCGAGCGGGCGATCGAGGAGACCAACTCCGGCGTCTACGGCGCGCGCGTCGCCGGGAAGGTGCACCGCGAGCTGCGCCGGCTCGGCGGCGTCACCCCGCCGCGCGAGTTCGTGCTCATGGACCGCGCCGCCATCGGGCTCGGCTCGGTCTTCCTCCATCTCGCCGCCCACGTCAACTGGCACCGCCTCTTCCACGAGCTCATCAAGGACTTCGACGAGGCAGAGCTCGCCAAGCGCCAGGCGGCGGTGCTCAAGCGCGCGGGGCTGGCGGTGCCGGGGTGAGGGGCGGGCCGCCCGCCCGGTGCAGCGCTTCAGCAGCGAATCGTCTTTAGCGCATCGGTCTCGTCGGCGTAGGCGAGGATGAGCGCGTCCCGCGTCATCAGCGGGACGTCCAGTTCGCGCGCGGTCGCGATTAGCATGCGGTCGGCGGCATCGCCGTGGAAGGGCTCGGGGAGGAAGGAAGATTGCAGAGCGGCCCGCATCGAGAGGGGAGCCTCCCGCACCCCCGGTTGGGCAAGGAAGCGCGCAAGCCATTCCGCGGGATCGGGCGTGAGCGCCGCGATCCTGCGCTTGCCGACCAGGAAACCCAGCTCCCAGGCCGAGACGGGCGAGACCAGCACGCCGCCCTCCCGGCGAGCCGCCTCCAACGCGAGAAGAGCCTCAGCTTGGAGCGGCTCGCCCTCCGCGATCCAGACGATCGCATGGGTGTCGAGGAGGAGCATAGGCGCTCAGCGGTGAAGGGCGCCGCGAGCTGCATCGAGCTCCTTCTCATCGATCGTCGGCTGGGTGAGGTCGATGTCGGGCACGAGCTTGACGCTGCCGCGCATGGCGCCGTGGAGCGGCTTGAGCTTGAGCTTCGGCGGCACGAGCTCGCCGACCGGCTTGCCGTGGCGCGTGACAACGACCCTGTCGATCTTGCGCTTCTCCAGCGCATCAAACAGCTTGAGGCAGCGCGCCTTGAACTCCGAGACGCTGATCTTGACCGCGTCGCTCATGGCGCCATCCGGGCTGAAAAATTGGTCATAATTATATGACCAATTTTTACCGCCGACAGCTGCCGTCAGGAGCTGCCGAAAAAGGGCGGCGCTACGGATAGAAGAGGCTGAAGGAGATGACGCCGCCCGCCGGCGTCAGCTCGAAGGCCGCCGCATTGAATCTCGGCGCGGAGAATCTGGCCCGCACGTCGTTGGAGAAGCCATAGCCTTCTCTCGGCATGCCGATGAAGTTGGTCTTGAACTTGTTGCTGTTGTCTTCGTCGTGATAGGCGTTCACGGCATAGATGCCGGGCGGCACGTCGAACTTGAAGACGACCTCGCCGACTTGGGCCGGCTTGATCAGGTCGTGCTCCTTGGCCGATTTGTCCGGCCACTCGGCCGGCGAGGCATAAAGCGAGAGTCTGACCACGCCGTTCGAATTGCGCACGTTCTCGACCTTGATGATGAGCTCGACCGCCTCCGCCGGCCGCGGCACGAAGGCGCCAAGGAGCATGGCCGCGGCGAGGAGCGCCGCCGCGAGCGCGCCCGCCCGGCCGGCCGGACGAGAGTGTTTTGCCGAAGACGCCATGCCGAGCACCCGTGCCGGAAACCTCGATCGGCGCGATTGTGGCAAATCCGGTCCTGCCGGCCAAGGGCCTAAGTCGGGGCGCCGCGCGCGCTGCACTCGCCAACAAACGCTTCACAAAGAGGCGGCGAGCGGGCATTGTGTCGCGCGGCGGGCGCGGGAGAGAGTGTCTCGACATGAAGATCGCCATCACCAAGGAGCGGCACGAGCACGAGCGGCGCGTCGCCGCGACGCCGGACACGGTGAAGAAGTTCATCGCCCTCGGCCTCGAGGTCACGGTCGAGCGCGGCGCCGGCGAAGGGGCCTCCTTCGGCGACGAGGCCTACGTCCAGGCCGGCGCCGGGCTCGCCGCGGACGCCGCAGAGGCGCTCCGCGATGCCGACATCGTGCTCAAGGTCCAGCGGCCGCTCGAGGCGGCGGACGGGGGCGGCGAGCTCGCCCTCATGAAGCGCGGCGCCCTTCTCATCGGCATGCTCGCACCCTACGGCAGCCACGAGCGCCTGGCGGCCTACGCGGCGGCCGGCATCTCGGCCTTCGCCATGGAGCTCATGCCGCGCATCTCGCGCGCCCAGTCCATGGACGTGCTCTCCTCCCAGGCGAACCTGGCGGGCTACAAGGCGGTGCTCGACGCCGCGGTGCAATTCGGCCGTGCCTTTCCCATGATGATGACGGCGGCGGGCACGGTGGCGCCGGCGCGCGTCATCGTGATGGGCGTGGGCGTGGCCGGCCTGCAGGCGATCGCGACGGCGCGGCGCCTCGGCGCCGTGGTCTCCGGCTACGACGTGCGACCGGCGGTCAAGGAGCAGGTGCAGTCGCTGGGCGCGGCCTTCGTCGAGGTCGACGCCGAGCAGGCCAAGGAGGCCGAGACGGCCGGCGGCTACGCCAAGGAGATGAGCGAGGCCTATAAGGCGAAGCAGGCGGCGGTGCTGCGCGAGACGCTCAAGAAGCAGGAACGTCGCCATCACCACGGCGCTCATCCCCGGCCGCCCGGCGCCGGTGCTGATCAGCGAGGAGATGGTGCGCGAGATGAAGCCGGGCTCGGTCATCGTCGATCTCGCCGTCGAGGCAGGGGGCAACTGTCCGCTCTCCGAGCCAGGCCTGGTCGTGGTCAAGCACGGCGTCACCATCGTCGGGTACGCCAACTACGCGAGCCGCATCGCCGTCGACGCCTCGTCGCTCTATGCGCGCAACCTCTACAACTTCCTCTCGCCCTTCGCCAAAAACGACGGCGGCGGGATCGAGATCAAGTGGGACGACGAGCTGGTCAAGGGCACGCTCCTCACCCACGACGGCAAGATCGTCCATCCGAGCTTCGTCGCCGAGCCGGCACTCGTCTAGCGACCGAGGCTCGATCTAGAGGGGACTAGGTCATGGATCCCACGACACTCGCCGACCACGCCTCGCGGCTTGCGACCGGTGCGGCCAGGCTCGCCGAGGAGGCGGCCCGGCTCGCCAACGAGACGACCCAGCTCGTCGCCCAGCAGGCCCCCGCGGCCGGCCTCGATCCCGCGATCATGGGGCTCACCGTCTTCGTGCTTACCTGCTTCGTCGGCTATTACGTGGTGTGGAAGGTGACGCCGGCGCTCCACTCCCCGCTCATGTCGGTGACCAATGCCATCTCGAGCGTGATCATCGTGGGCGCGCTCCTCGCCGCCGGCCCCGCCTCTCTCAATTTCTCCAAGATCATGGGTTTCGTGGCGGTGACGCTCGCCTCGGTCAATATCTTCGGCGGCTTCATCGTGACCCAGCGCATGCTGCAGATGTTCCGCAAGCGCAAGTAGGCGGGGGCGAATCATGAGCGGCAATCTCGCGGCGATCGCCTATCTCGTCGCCTCCGTCTGCTTCATCCTGGCGCTGAGGGGCCTCTCCTCCCCCGAGAGCGCCAGGCTGGGCAATGTCCTCGGCATCATCGGCATGGTGATCGCGGTGGCGACCACGCTCGCCGCACCTGGCGTCGTGAGCTACGGCCTGATCGCCGCCGGCGTGGTCATCGGCGGCACCATCGGCACCATCATAGCGCTGCGCATCCAGATGACGGCGCTGCCCCAGCTCGTGGCGGCGTTCCACAGCCTGGTCGGTCTGGCGGCGGTCTCGGTCGCCGCGGCCGCCTTCTATCATCCGGAGGCCTACGGCATCATGGGGCCGGCGGGCATCTATCGCGCGAGCCTCATCGAGATGAGCCTCGGCACCGCCATCGGCGCCGTCACCTTCACGGGCTCGATCATCGCCTTCGGCAAGCTGCAGGCCATCCTCTCCGGCAAGCCGCTCGTCTTCCCCGGCCAGCATCTCCTCAATGCCGCCCAGGGCATAGCCCTCGTGGCGCTCATCGTGTGGTTCGCCATCTCCGGAGGCGCGCTCGCCTTCTGGCTCATCGTGGCATTGGCACTGACGCTCGGCTTCCTCCTCATCCTGCCGATCGGCGGCGCCGACATGCCGGTCGTCATCTCCATGCTCAACAGCTACTCGGGCTGGGCCGCCTGCGGCATCGGCTTCACGCTCGACAACAATCTCCTCATCGTCACCGGAGCACTGGTCGGCTCCTCGGGCGCCATCCTCAGCTACATCATGTGCAAGGGGATGAACCGCTCGATCTTCAACGTCATCCTCGGCGGCTTCGGCGGCGAGACCTCGGAGGCCGCGGGGGCGGGTGCGCGCGACCGCACCGTCAAGCAGGGCTCGGCCGACGACGCCGCCTTCATCATGAAGAACGCCGGCTCGGTCGTCATCGTGCCGGGCTACGGCATGGCGGTGGCGCAGGCCCAGCATGCGCTGCGCGAGATGGCCGACCTCCTCAAGAAGGACGGCATCAAGGTGCGCTACGCCATCCATCCGGTGGCGGGGCGCATGCCGGGGCACATGAACGTGCTGCTCGCCGAGGCCAACGTGCCCTACGACGAGGTGCTCGAGCTCGAGGAGATCAACCGCGACTTCTCCACGACCGACGTGGCCTTCGTCATCGGCGCCAACGACGTGACCAACCCGTCCGCCAAGAACGATCCCTCGAGCCCCATCTACGGCATGCCGGTGCTCGACGTGGAGAACGCCAAGACCGTGCTCTTCGTCAAGCGCTCGCTCGCCTCGGGCTATGCCGGCATCGACAATCCGCTGTTCTACCGCGACAACACCATGATGCTCTTCGGCGACGCCAAGAAGATGTGCGAGGGCATCGTCAAGGCGCTCGCGCACTGAGGGCGGCCTTCTATCGCTGCGACCACTCCGTCTTGAAGCGCTCGAAGCGGCTGGGGATGCGGTGGATCGCCTCCAACAGCGCGCGCACGACGCCCGGCTCGGCACCTTCCGTGCCCTCGAGCGTCACGCAATCGACGAGGCCGCCGAAGCGGCGTGCGATGGCGTCCGGCAGCTCGTCATAGGTGCCCGCCGCCGCGAAGAGTGCGAGCACCTCGTCCGCGATGAGCGGCGGCATGCTGTCGAACTCGCGCCGCCGCGCCATCTCGCTCAAGCGCTTGCCGAGCTCGACGAGCCCGTGCGCCTCGAGGACCGGGCGGTAGGCCGGCGTGGAGGCGTACCAGGCGACCCGGTAGCGCGTGCGCTCGAGGGCGGGGGCGAGCGCCGCGCGGTCGCGGCCGGTCACGACGAAGCCGCCGCCGCTCACCTCGAAGCCCGCCCGCGCCATGCCCCGCATCGTGAGCCCGCGCTCGAGGATGGGTGCTACCGTCTCCTCGATGTATTTGCGCGTGGCAAAGCCGTGCAGGCGCACGCCGTCGGCGATCTCGGCCGCGGTCTTCAGCATGAGCGGGCCGACCGCGGCGAGGGTGAGGGGCACCATCGGCAGGCGGTTGGGCCCGGGCGAGAACTCCCGGTTCATCAGGTTGAAGCGGTAGTGCTTGCCCTGGAAATCGAGCGGGACGCCGGTCTCCCAGGTGCGCCAGATGGCACGCAGCGCCTGCAAATATTCGCCCATGCGCGCGGCGGGCGCCGACCAGGGCACGCTGAAGCGCCGCTCCACGTGCGCGCGCACCTGGCTGCCCAGGCCGAGGGCGAAGCGGCCGCCGCTCGCGCGCGCGAGGTCCCACGCCTGGTGTGCCACGATCATGGGGCTGCGCGGAAAGGCGAGGGCGACCGAGGTGGCAAGTGCCGCTCGCCCGGTCGCCAGCGCCGCGAACGCCAGCGGCACGAAGGGGTCGTGCTTGGTCTCGTTGGTCTGCAGCGTGTCGAAGCCGAGCTCCTCGGCCTGCCGCGCCGCCGGCCCGCAGGCGCGCCAGTCATGGGCGGGCAGCACCAGTGCTACCTGCATCGCTCCATGCCCTCCGCGGCCGTGGAACGAGGCGGCGGAAGCGCGGCGGCTAGCGCTTCGCCCGCTCCTTCGCCGTGCCGTAGACGAGCGGCACCGCGGCCTGGGGGGAGAGCGGCTGGAAGGTGAAGCTCTCCTGGATGTAGAGCCGCACGCTCTCCGGGCCGTGGTCGAGATAGCCGACCGAGAAGTCCTGGCCCACGGTGAGCTCGAAGTCGCCGCCCCGCATCGACAGCACCGCAGCACCCTTGACCGCGGGCGCCCATACGATGGGGCCGTCCACGAGGCGCCGCACGTGCTGGATCACCGGGTAGCCGCCTTTGGTCGTCTCGGTGAGCCCGGTGTAGCACTGCTGGCCGAGGGCGATGGCATAGGGGCCGTCGACCCCTGCCGCGCGCAGCCGCGTGAGCGCCGCCGCCACGGCGAGGGGATAGTCCTCGTAATTCTCCGTGAGGCTCACGGGCTTGCCGGGGGCCGCCTCGCACACGCCGCGGATGCCGGCCGCGCCATAGCCGTGGAAGACGGCGCGGTCCTCGGCGATCGCAATTCGGCGCGCCGCGTCGATGACGGCATCGAGATCGGGGTCCTTGGCGCCGCGCTCGACGGCGTCGAGCTCGGCGCGCGAAAGCTCGAAGGGCACGCGGAGCCGGACGAGCGGCAGCACCTCGCGCTGAAGCGTCTCGACGCCGCTCTCGGGCAACGGGGCGAGGGGTTTGAGCCGGCCGGTGCCGGCGGCTACGGCCGTAGCACCTTGCGGGCCGACGAAGTCGACGAGCTTGCGCGCGGCGAGCGTCGTCTTGAGGGTGCGCGCCGCCTCCCTGTCGATTTCCGCCCATGCCGCAGCGGAGATGGGCGCCAGCGGGCGAAGGAGATTGTCCATGGCTCAGCTCCCCGCCACGGCGAGGCCGCCGGTGCCGCGCAGGCTGCCGATGCCGAGCGAGCCGTCGGAGGCCGCAGCCGGCGCCCCGGCGCCGCCTCCGCCGCCCGTCTCCGCCGCCTCGGCGGCGATGATGGAGCCGTCCTTGAAGAGGTAGGTCCGGAGCTGGGTGCTGAGCGCCGGGTCGTGGCGGCGCAGCCACTCGAGCACCATAGAGGCGTGCTCCTTCTCCTCGTCGCGGTTGTGCGCGAGGATTTGCCGGAGCTCCTCGTCCTCCGCCGCATCGACCCGCTGGTCGTACCAGTCGACGGCCTCGAGCTCCTCCATCAGCGAGACGACCGCCCGGTGCCGGTCGACCGTCTCCGGCTTGAGCTTCGCCCGATCCTCGTGAAGTATCTCGCTTGACATCGCCCGGCTCCGCTTGTTCGCGACAATTGTCCTGGGTGGTCGGCGCGCTCCGCCAAAGATGGCCCTTCGTCGCACATGCCGCAAGAGCCCGCAATAGGCTCGTCTTACTCCGTGGCACCCAGCCGCACGGTCTCGCTCACCCGCTCGCCCGTGGCGTCGATCACGGTGAGCGTGGAGAAGCCGGGCCCGTCGGGCTCGAAGAAGGCCGTCTCGCCGGGCTCCTTGACGACGGCGACCGGCCTGCCGTCGACCACCCAGCTGAGCGGCAGGGTGCCGCCCATCGCCTTGAGCGCCATCTGGGCGAAACGCGAGCCCTCCGGCTCGAGCTCGAGGGCGGCACCTTGCGGCGGAAAGAGGATGCGGAGCGGCGAGGAGGGCTGCCGCGCGCCGTAGGCCGGCTGCTGGCCGGCCGGCGAGAAGCGGCGCAGCGCCACGGGCAGCGCTCTCGCACCGCCGGCCGCCCACACCCCCTTGGGCTCGCTCTCTACCGCGGTCTCGGCCGGCAGCAGGCCGAAGACCTTGAAGAGCAGCGGCGCCGCGGCGCTGATGCCGTATTGGCCCGGGCGCGGCGCCCCGTCGGGCCGGCCGACCCAGACGCCGACCGTGTAGCGCTCGGAATAGCCGAGCGACCAGGCGTCGCGGAAGCCGTAGGAGGTGCCGGTCTTGTAGGCGATCGGCCGCATGGCGTTGCCCTGCGGCAGGCGCACCAGCGGATCGGGCAGCGCCGTGCCGCGCAGGATGTCGCCCACGTACCAGGCGGAGGCCGGGGTCAAGAGCGGCGTGCCGCTCGCCGCCGCGGCGCCGGCGCGGAAGGCGAGGGGGCGCACCATGCCGCCGTCGGCAAGTGCTGCATAGAGCATCACGAGATCGCGCAAGTCGATGCCGACGCCGCCGAGCGCCACCGCCAGCGACGGCCTCGTGACGCCCTCCTCGAAGGTGAGCGCTGCGCCGGCACCGCGCACCGCCGCGACGAAGCGCTCGGTGCCCAGGCGCGAGAGGAGTGCCACGGCCGGAATGTTGAGCGAGCGCTGGAGCGCTTCGCGCACGGTCACCTCGCCGTGGTATTCGCGGTCGAAGTTCTGCGGCGCGTAGTCGCCGAGGCGGAGCGGGGCGTCCTCGATGATGGTGTCCGGATGGATGAGGAGGGCATCGAAGCCCATGCCGTAGATGAAGGGCTTGAGGGTCGAGCCCGGCGAGCGCTCGGCGCGCGTCATGTCGATCTGTCCGAAGGGTGCGGCGAAATCGGCGCTGCCCACCGCCACGCGCACTTGCCGTCCGCGGTTCTCGACCACGAGCACGGCGATCGAGGCGCCCTCCTCGAGCAGCTCGCGGCGCACCAGCTCCTCGACCCGGCGCTCGAGGCGGCCGTCGAGCGTGGTGCGCAGAACCGTGCCGGCGGGTGCGGCTGCCGCGAGCTCGGCCGCCAGCTGCGGGGCGAGGAAGGGCAGCGCCGCGCGGTGCCGCGGCAGCGCCTCGGCCGCCGCCTCGGCAGCCTCGCTTCGGCCGAGTGCCCCGCGGGCGACGAGCTCGCGCAGCACCTTGTCGCGCGCGCGCTGCGCCGCCTCGGGGTGGAGGTCGGGGCGCACGCGCTCGGGCGATTGCGGGAGTGCTACGAGGAGGGCGGCCTCGCCCGGCGTGAGATGGCGCGGCTCCTTGCCGAAATAGGCGAGCGAGGCGGCGCGCACGCCTTCGAGGTTGCCGCCGAAGGGCGCCAGCGTGAGGTAGATCGACAGGATCTCCGCCTTCGAGAGGCGGCGCTCGAGCTGCAGCGCCTGCAGCATCTCGCCCGCCTTGCCGAGGAGCGTGCGCGGCCGCGGCGAGAGCAGGCGCGCCGTCTGCATGGTGAGCGTCGAGCCGCCCGAGACGATGTGCCCGGCCCTGACCCACTGCCAGAGAGCCCGCGCCAAGGCCGCCGGATCGACGCCCCAGTGGCGGGGAAAGCGCTTGTCCTCGTAGGCCTCGAGCAGGGCGACATAGACCGGGTCCACGTCCTTGACCGCGGTCTTGAGGCGCCAGGACTGGTCGGGGGCGGTGAAGGCGCGCAGAATCTCGCCGCGCTCGTCGAGCACCACCGTCGAGGGATTGGCATAGCGCTCGAGCGACGGCGGGAACAGGCGGTCGAGGATCACGAGTGCGCCTGAGAGCGCGATCGCGGCGCCGAGCACGGCGAACAATGTGCGAGCGCCCCCCCACCCTAGCCTCCCCCTCAAGGGGGGAGGGGAACAACGCAGAGGCTCACACGGCGAACCCCCTCCCCCCTTGAGGGGGAGGGATGGGGAGGGGGGTGTTCCCAACACGTCCGCGCTACTCCGTCACCACCGCACTCCCCATGGCCGTGCGGGCGTGGAGGGCCGGGCGGTACATGTCCTCGATTCCGGCCGCCGGCAGCGCATAGCTGCCCGGGATCGTCGCACGCACGATGAAGGCGACCCGGAAGTTGTTGTCCTCGAGCGACCAGCTCTTGCGTCCGAAGGTCACCGCGGCGACGAAGCGGTCGTCGCGCGCCTCCTTCATGCGCACCGTCGTCACCTTGAGCCAGGCGAACTCGTCGTTGTCGCCCTCCGCCGGCTTCACGATGCTCTCGATCTCCCAGCCCGCAGGGAGGAGGTTGACCACCACGGCATCGTGTTGGAGCCTGTCCGACGCCGTGCCCGAGAGCGTGACCATGAAGCGGTCGTTCGCCTTGAGGGTGCTCGGGTCGATGGGCTCGCCCTTGAGGTCCGTGAAGCGGCGCTCGATGGTGAAGCCGCGCGCCTCCGCGGGTGCGGGGAGGAGCGGCACGCCCTCGATCGTCACCAGGCCCCAGAACGGCTTGTCGCCGGCGTTGCGGATGTCGATCCCCTTGGCGAGCTCGGCGTCGCTCGGTGCGATGGCAAGCGGTGCTGCGCCCTGGGCGGCGGGCTTGCCGTCGATCTCCGCCGACACGGGTGCCGCGTCCTTGATGAGATCGTGGGCGGCGATCAGCATCCAGGCGTTCTCCTGGGTGGTGGTCGAGCCCCGGCGGTACTGGAGGCGCGGCAGCTCGTCGAGGAGCGTCCTCAGGAGGCCCCCCTCGCCCGCCTCGGCGCTCGCCGCCGTGAGGGCCGCGAGATCGCGCAGGCGCGAGCCGTAATAGTCGCGCACGACGCCGCGCTCGAGCGTCTGCCGCGCCAGCCTGAAGGCGTTCGCCGCGCGCGTGCGGTCGCCCGCCATGGCGAGTGCTGCGCCGAGCTGGCCGTAGCCGAGGGGCGAATCGATCGCGGCGAGCTCGTTGTCGTGGAAGTAGCGCAGGTCGCCGAGGTTGGAGAGGTTCATCTTGGCGAGGACGTAGAAGGCGTAGGCGCGGATGTGCGCGCGCTGCCACTTGTCGCGCCAATAGTCCGCGTCGTCCGCGTCGGCGAAGCTCACCTCGCGGTTGTGCGTGAGGTTGACGAGCCAGGTGACGCCGCGCTCGAGCGCCGATTGCGGCACGAGATAGCCGGCCTTCTTCGCCTCGAAGAGAAAATCGAGGGCGAAGACCGAGAGCCAGGGATAGGCCGTATCGCTCGGCCCCCACAGGCCGAAGTCGCCGCCCGCGCGCTGCATGTCGAGCACGTGGCCGATCGCCTGCTGCACGCGCTGGGGCAGCGCCAAATCCTGCTTGGCGTGGCCGGCCGCCGCCACCTCGTTGAAGTAGAGGAGCGGAAAGGCCCGGCTCGTGGTCTGCTCGAGGCAGCCGTAGGGATAGCGGTCGAGGGCACCCAGGAGGGCCGGAATATTGAAGCCGCGCCAGCTCTCGACGGTGACGCCGAGATGGGCCGAGCCCGGCAGCATGTCGGCCGTGAGCGCATTGTCCAGGTGGAGCGTCTGACCGGGCTGGAGCTGCACGCTGAGATCCTGGGTGAGCGGCACCTGCGCCGGGCGCACGGCGATGTCCCAGGAATGCTCGACGGCAAAGCCGCCCGGGCCGCTCAACGCCAGCATGAAGCTGCCGACGCCGACCTCCTTGCCCTCGATGGGGAGAGCGAGGAGCTTCCTCTCGCCCGCGGCAAGCGTCACGGTCTGGTTGACCGTGGCGCTCTCGAGGCTGACGGCGCCGGTCGTCGTGAGCGAGACCTGATAATCGCCCGCGGCACCCTCGACGTTGTGGAGGAGGAGGGAGAGCCGGCTCTTGTCGCCCGGTGCCAGGAAGCGCGGCAGCGTTGCCTCGGCCACAACCGCATCGCGCACCGCGGCGTTGGCCTCGCCCGAGCCGAGCTGGCTCTTGTTGTAGGCGAGCGCCATGAAGCGCAGCTGGCCTTCGAAATCGGGCACCTCGAAGGTGACCTCGGCATGCCCGTCCTTGTCGGTCTCGACGAGGCCGGAGAAGAGGGAGACCGTCTTGGTCGGCACCACGGCGAGCGAGGCGCCGCCGAGACCGGCGTCGCCGCCCACGTGGATGGCGCCGGCGGGTGCCTCGCGGTCGTCGAGCAGGTGCCCGTAGTCGTCGCGCATGGCGACGCCGAGCTGGCGTTTGCCGTAATAATAGTTGGCCGGCGACGGCGTCTTGAAATGGGTGAGCTGCAGGATGCCCTCGTCGACGGCGGCGAGCGTGAGGTGCGCCACGGTACCGGCCGCGAGGCCGTCGACGCTGATCGGCACCGTGACGCTGGTGCGCGGCCGGATGCGCTCGGGCACCGCGAGCTTCACCGCAAGCGTGCGGCTCGCAAGGTCGAGGGCGACCCAGCTCACGCCCACGGCGCGGATCGGCTCGTGGGACTTGCCCGCGCGCAAGGGCCGATAGGCGGTCGCCATGACGTAGGCGCCGCTGCCCCAGCTCTCCTCGACCGGGATCTCGACGGTGCCGCCCTCGGCCGGCACATGCAGCTCGCGGCTCTCGAAGATGTGGTTGCCGGCGACGGTCACCAGCACGTCCGCCTCGAAGGGCGGCTTGATGGTGAGGCGCGCGGTCTCGCCGGGGCGGTACTTCTCGCGCTCGGCTATGACGCTCACCTTGTCCGGCGTGTCCGCGGCGTCGGGTCCTGCGTCCCACCAGCCGGAGAGGAAGAGGGCGCTCGTCACAGCACCGCTCGCCGCGTCCTTGAGCGTCAAGCGGTAGCGGCCCCAGCCGGCGAGCGGCAGCGAGAGCTTGGCCGGCCGCCCGGCGGTGGCGTCCACGCTGCCGGTGCTGAGCGGCACGTCCTTGTAGATCGCCTCGTAGTTCCAGCCGCGGCCCGTCTCGTACCACTGCCAATGGACGTCCTGGCGGACGAGCTCCCAGCTGAGGCCGGGGCGCGCGAGCGCCTTGCCGTCGGCATCGAGCGCCACCAGCTCGAAGCGCGCCTCGTCGCCGATGGGGACCGCGTCCTGGAAAAGCGGGCGCAGGCCGATGAAGAGGTCCCGCGTGTGCACCGGGAGCGTGAGCACGTCCTTGGTGACGCGGCCGCCGGGCTCGTGGATGCCGACGGTGACGTCGCCCTTGAGCGGCAGGCTCGTCGCGGGGAGCTGGAGAGGGTCGCCCGTGACCGTGGTCTTGCCGCTCGCGTCCGTGTCGGCGATCTCGAGGGGGATCGGCTTGAAGTCGGGCTTCTCCTCGGCGCGGCCGAAGCTGAAGGCGCGGTAGTTGGGGAACGGCGTGGGGTCGGCGGCGAGATCGAGCTCGGCCTCGCCCGAGAGGCCGGCGGCAGGTGCGCCATAGAGGAAATTCACCTCCGCCGCGATCGCCACCGCCTCGCCGGGGACGAGGGCCGGGCTCTTGCTGGCGAGCGTCAGCTTGAGGCGCTGCGGGACGAAGTCGTCGACCATGAACTCGGCCTTGCCGATCGAGCGCGTGCCGTCGAGCAGCGCCGACGCGGTCCACAGCCCGCGCGCCGCGGTGGCGCTCAAGGCGAAGGGCGCGTGGCTGCCGCCGTCGCCCGCGTCGGCGAGGAGGACGCGCGTCTGCTCGACGCCGTCGGGGCGGCGGATGACGAGGGAGACGGGCGCCTTCTCGACCGCCGCCGCCGCCGCGTCGCGCACGAGGGTCACCAGGTTGACCGTCTCGCCGGGGCGGTAGATGCCGCGGTCGGTCGCGATATAGACGTCGAGGGCGCCCGGCGAGGGCCGGCCCGAGACGCCGCGGTCCGAGAGGTCGAAGGCGGCGGTGGTCAAGAGGATGCGGTTGAAGTCCTCGGCCTTGCTCATGTCGTCGCTCGGCCCATAGGCCATGACCATGAGCGGCTCGGTGGCGGCCTTGCCGCGCAAGAGGCCGGGTGCGAAGCGGGCATGGCCCGAGGCGTCGCTCAAGGCGGTGCCCAGCTCGTCGTTGTCGTGCGCGATGAGGACGAGCCGCGAGCCGGCCACCGGCTTCGCCGTCTCGATCGAGCGGACGAAGACGTCGAGCCCGTCCGTGCCGCGGAAGACGGTGAGGCCGAGATCGGTGTCGTAGACGAGCTGCGCCGCGATGTTCTCCTGGTAGCGCTCCTCGCTCGCCGGTGCGAACTTGTCGGCGGCGACCACCACATAGGCGCCGGGCTTCCACGGCTTCACCACGTCGCGGATGGGGAAGGCGGTGACCGTCGTCTCGTTGCGCCGGCCCTTGACCGCCATCTTGCCGGACCATACGAGGGCGGCGGTCTCGGATTCGAGCTGGTCGATCTGATAGGAGTTGATCACCGCCTGGATGTCGAGCTTCTGGAAGAGCGCGCGGTCGCTCACCCGGTAGACGCGGAGCGCCACCTCGTCGAGGTTGACCGTGGTGACGGGGACGCCGGCATTGCCGGTGCGCGGCAGGACGAACTGGGCGGAGGACGCGAAGCGCACGATCGGCGCCTTGTCGGCGAAGGTGATCGGCAGGCTTTGCGCGGCGGCGAGCTTGGCGCCTGAGGCCGCCGGCAGTCCGGCGCGGAGCTCGATGCTGTAGGCCTTGCCGAAGGGGAGCCCGCTCAAGCAGAGCCGCGGGCCGCTCGCGAGCAGGGCCGCCTCCGCATGTCCGGGCACGCTCACGTAATCCTCGTAGTGAGCGGCCGGTCCCTCGATCAGCGCCTCGGAGAAGGTGAGGCAGGCCGCCGCCAGGTCCTTGGAGGTGTCGAGGTCGAGGCGGGTCACCTCGAAGGGCTGCGGCGGCACCGCGGCGGGAGAGGGGGCGGGATTGGCCGCAGGCGCGGCAGGTGCGGCGGCCGTGGCCGTCTGCCCGGGCGCGGGAGCGGTTAGGGCGGTGGCCGGTGCAGCTGTCGCCGCGCTTTGCGCGCTCGACGCGGGCAGAGGCACGGGTGGCGGCGCGCAGCAGGGCTGCGGCAGGCGGAAGAGCAGCCAGCCGCCGGCCGCGGCCACGACGACGGCGAGGGCAACGGTGAGGACGAGCCAACGGGTCTTGTGCTGCATGACGCTCTCGCTGCGGAGCCGCGGCGCTCCGAACTGGGGGTTCAGGGATGGGATGCGGGAGAGGGCACGTGTGCCTCGGTTCCTTTAGTGGCCGCGCACGATATCAGTCAAGTTAAGCGCAGAACTTTGTCAAATTGTAGGCCAGATTTGCACCGGAGCGGGGTTCGCTTCAATGGGGATCAGCGATCGGCCAGGGCCAAGTAGCGGGCAAGCTCATCGTACCAGCGCGTTTGCTCGGCGGGCGTGAAATGAGCATTGGCGGGGCTCGGATTCGGCACCACGAAGAGAGGCGTCCGAGCGATGCGCGCCGCTTGCAGTCCCAGGCCGGGGCGGGACTTGTCGCCGGGCATGAGGGCGCGGTGGATCGGCCTGTAAGCCATGATGCCGTGGACGCAGGCGACCTTCGGCCCGTAGCGCTCGATCTTGGCGGCGAGGCTTGCTACGCCGGCGGCCAATTCCGAGGCCGCGAGGTCGCGGACCCCTTTGCTCGGGCGCTTGACCAGATCGGTAAAGCCGAAGCCGTGGGCGAGGAGGGTGCTGTCGTGCACCGGCTCCAGGTGCTGAAGCCCCATCGCCTCTCTTGCCGCGCGGCTCAGGGTCGAGCGCGAGAAGGCGGGCCAGAAGCGGTTCGCGCGCCGCGCAAAATAATGCCCCTCAGCGGCCGAGAAGAGCGACGGATTGATGCCGATGAAGACCACATCGAGCCCGTTGCAGAGCAAATCCGGAAGCGTGGGCGGCGAACCGTGGGAAGCCATTCGATGCATTCTCCCGCCTAAAAGGTCAGTCCCATCGAGCGGATTCCAATCGGCCAGAGCATTCTCGGTCGTCACCCCGGCGAAGGCCGGGGTCCAGGGGCCGCCGCGCGCCGCTTGCGCCCGGGTTCCCGCTTTCGCGGGAACGGCCATCGAGAACGAGCCTACCTGATCGGGTTCCGCCCTAAGGGGTCGTGAGAGCATCCTCGCGTCACGCCGCGCCCGCGGCACCGCCGTCGAAATAGAGTATGTCCGTCGACCAGAAGGTGACGGCGACGGGGATCGCCGCGGGCGAGCCGTCGGCATACACCGTGGTGCGGAGCTCGATCGCGGCGCCGTTGAGATAGGGCGGCTCGAAGATGTCCGTGCCGGCGAAGGGCTCTAGGATCCTGAGCTCGCCGCTGGCGGAGATGCCGCTGCCTTTAGGGGCATGCAACCGCGCAGGAGTATGGAACGAGAGCCGGCGGCTCGCCTCGTCGTACTGCTTGACGACGAGGCGGTTGCCGCCGATCGAGACGGCAAGGCCGGGACGGAGCGCCCGTTCGCTCACGCCGCCTCGCTCGATCTCGACCGCGGCAGCACCCGGTGCCAGCTCCGCCGCGAGACTGCCAAGCCCGATAGGCGAGACGTCGAGGCGCGGCGGCAGGCTGAAGCGGAGCCGGCAATAATCGCTCTCCCCGCTGTCGAGACGCAGCGCCAGTATCTCCATGATGCCCCGCGTCGGCCGCTCGGCGGAGCCGCAGAGCTGGAGGCGGTTGCCGGTCGAGCCGCGGGCCGCGGATCCTAAGAGGAAGGTGCCGCTCGAGCGGTGGACGGCGCGCTCGGAAAGCCCCATCGGCGGCGGCTCGACGGCGTTCTCCACGACGCTCGACGCCGCGCCTTGCGGGCGCGCTCGCCGTGATCCGCGGGGTGAGCGCCAATCCGGCGGCGCTCAGGATGCCGTTGCCCAGCTGCATGGCGCAGTCGTTCGGCGTCTCGCAATCGATGGCGATGAGGCCGCTCGGCGGCGTGCCGGCGAGCCAGAGCGGATCGCCCGCGCGCGCGATGAAGCCGCTCTCGTCGTAGCGGATGCGGTCGATCTCGACCGATTTGCTCGCCGGGTTCCCGAAGAGGAAGTTCTGGATGCGGCGAAGCACGCCCTCCGAGCCGAAGGGAATGTTGCCCTCGGGCCCGTAGGCCACCACGAGATGCACCAAGGGCTCGCCCGGCATCGGCGCCACGTAGGTCTCCGTGCCGAGGCAATCCATCAGGAGGTACGAGGGCTGGCCGAAGACCACGAGGCTCCGATAGCTGTCGATGGTGTTGAGGTTCTTGATCGTCGCCTGGTACTGGCGCGAGGCGCTGCGCGAGGGGCAATAGACCGCATGGCCGCTGACGGCGGCCTGGCTCGGCGGCATCTTGTCCTTGCCGCGGCGGAAGGGCATGAACCACACGGAGGTACCCTGGGGATTGACGCTCGCGGTCTCAGGGCGCAGCACGCTCTCGTAGAACCAGAGGTCGAGGTTGGCGTTGAGGCGCAGGCGCTGCTCCAAGCCGCTGCGGTTGTCGAGCGAGAGCAGCACCACGAACTGCGTGTCGGTCCCCGCATAAGGATGTCCCTCGGGCAGGCAGACCGCATTGCCGCAGGCGATGCAGTTGACCTCGCGGTAGGTGCAGTCGAGGAAGCTGCCGCCCTGGATGAAGGGATAGCCGAAGCCGCAGATGTTGACGTTGTCGAACGTCACGTGATCGAAGACCAACATGTTGACCGCCGCGACGCGCGAGGGCTCGGCCACGTCTGGTCCGCTCATGAGTGCTGCGTAGCGGAAATTGGCGATGGTGACGCCCCTGATCTCGACCTTCGTCACGTCGCCTTGCGGCCGGAAGCAGGCGCCGCCCGTCGCCGCCACCGGGTCACGCGGTGCCGTGGGCGGCGGGTAGTCGATCCTGCAGCAAAGCGCGCCATAAAGTGTTGCGGGCCGGTCGGGTGCGGCGGCCGCGCGATAGGTGAAGCTGCGCTCGCCCGTCACGGCGATCGGCTGGATGCCGCAGTAGCTGTCGGGCAGTGCGAAGAACACCGCCACCCGGTCGCCGGAGCGGAAATTGTGCGGGCGTGCCGTGGTCGCGGTGATCGTGGAGCCCTCGGCGGCAAGGCTGGCCACCGCATAGGAGCCCTCGCCGTAGCGGTCCTTCATCTCGGCGGGCGCGTTGCCCGTGATGCGCGGGAAGGCGGCGATGGCGCCCGTGAGCGTGCCGGGACCCGCGATGGCCTGGCCGTCGTGCCTCAAGACGAGGGTCGCCTCGATGAGGTAGCTGTCGTCGATATCGACGAGGTAGCGTCCGCGCGCGGCATCGAGGGCGGCCTGCACCTGCGCCGCAGCAGGAGCCCGCCCGCCGCCCCTGGCGCCGAACCATTTGGGGCTCAGGCTGAGGCCGCTCACGAGACGCAGCCAGCGCCCGGCGCCCTCGTGCCCGGTGGGCTTGAGGACGAGGCCGCCGTCGTCGGGTGCCGTGCTCGCGCCAGCGAAGCGGAACTCGCCGCCGCCGCCGTCGCCGGGCGCGTGATAGCCCGCCAGCGGGACGATGGCGCCTTGGGCGATCTCGCCGGGCGGCAGCGCACGCAGCTCCGCGATGGTGGCGGGCGAGCGCTCCGTGGCGGCAGCGGCGCGGCAGGCGGCGGCGGTCCCCGCCGCACCCGCGGCAGAGGCGGCGAGTCCTGCCTGCAGCAGGCGGCGCCGCCTGAGCCCAGGCTTCTGCCCGCGCGCGGAATGACCCGTCATCGCCGCTCTCCTTCCGGCAGGTTCCCCTCGCCGGAGCGAGCATAGCCGATCTTGCGGCGGGCGCAGTAGGGCGGGCACGGCAGCGCCGCCGCCTTGCGGCGGGCGACCGTGTGGAGTTCGTGGAGAGACGTGGTCCCCGCGGCGGGGGCCGGCCTTACATCAGGCCTTCTCGCTCGGCGCGCTTGCGCGCCAGCTTGCGGGCCCGGCGCACCGCCTCCGCCCGTTCGCGAGCCTTGCGCTCGGAGGGCTTCTCGTAGGAGCGGCGCAGCTTCATCTCGCGGAAGATCCCCTCCCGCTGCATCTTCTTCTTGAGCGCGCGCAACGCCTGATCGACGTTGTTGTCGCGCACGACCACCTGGACCAGGGCTTATCCTCCTTCCCGCATGAGGTTGAGCAATTGGCGTGTCGCTGGAGCGCGTCCTTCTAGCACAGCGCCACCCCGCCCTCAAGGGCGACGTGCCAGGAAATCCGCGGCTTTCGCGGCAGCCATCTTCGCCGCACGCGGCTTTGCCGCGCACGTCTTTACCAAGGCCGGCAGCCGACGCATAGTAAGAGCATGGCCATTCTCAAGATCGCGCGCATGGGCCACGCCGTCCTGCGCGAGCCGGCCCAGCCGGTCGCCGACCCGGGCGCACCCGAGATCCTGCGTCTCGTGCGCGACATGGTCGAGACCATGGCGGACGCCCCGGGCACCGGGCTCGCCGCCCCCCAGGTCCACGTCCCCTTGCGCCTCGTCGTCTACAAGGTGGCGGTGGAGCGGCTCTCGGGCGAGGCGGAGGACGAGGTGCAGCCGCTCACCGTCCTCGTCAACCCGGTGATCGAGCCGCTCGGCGAGGAGAAGGCGCTCGGCTGGGAGGGCTGCCTCTCGCTCCCCGGCCTCATGGGGGCGGTGCCGCGCTTCACGCGCATCCGCTATCGCGCCCTCGGCCTCGACGGCCAGGCGATCGAGCGCACCGCCTCGGGCTTCCACGCCCGCGTGGTGCAGCACGAGTGCGACCACCTGGACGGCATCCTCTACCCCATGCGCATCGAAGACTTCACGCGCTTCGGCTTCGTCGAGGAGATGCGGCGCTTCGCCCCGCCGCTCGCCGAGGAGGCGATATGACGGAGAGAGACGGTTTCGAGACCATGCGCCAGCACATCCTCGAGAGGGCACTCGTCCACGTGCCCTTCGACGGCTGGAGCGAGAGCGTGCTCATGGCCGGCGCCGAGGACGCCGGCTACGGGCGGGCGATGGCGCTCGACGTTTTTCCCGGCGGGGTCCCGGACGCCATCGACTATGCGGCGGCGAGCGCCGACCGCGCCATGCTGGCAGCACTCGCGGCGATGGAGGGCTTCGCGGCCAAGCGCGGGCGCGACCGCGTCGCGGCGGCGATCCGCCGGCGCCTCGAGCTCAGCGCCCCCCACCGCGAGGCGATCCGGCGCGCGATGAGCGTGCTGGCGCTGCCGCAAAACGCGCCGCTCGCCTTGCGGCTCCTGTGGCGCACGGTCGATGCCGTCTGGTACGCGGCGGGCGACACGGCGACGGACTTCAACTTCTACACCAAGCGCGGCCTCCTCGCCGGCGTCTATTCGGCGACCGTGGTCTATTGGCTCAACGACCGCTCGCCCGGCTCGGCCGACAGCTGGCGCTTCCTCGAGCGCCGCCTCGACGAGGCGCTGAGCGTGCCGAGGCTCGCCGCACGCCTGCGCGAGAGGCTGGCCAGCCTGCCCTCGCCGTGGCGCGCGCTGAGGCCGCAAGGGCAGCACCGGCATCGCCCACGATAGGGCGCGGCGAGAGACCTCCCTCCGCTTTCCCACGCCGCATTCCACTCCCGCACTGCGCATCATGGAAACGCTCGCCCTCAAGCTCATCTTAACACCCGTCCTCGTGGGCGGCGCCAGCCTGGCGGGCCGGCGCTGGGGGCAGGCGATCGGCGGCTGGCTCGTCGGCATGCCCTTCACCGCGGGTCCGGTTGCCTTCTTCATCGCACTCGACAACGGCGGCGCTTACGCTGCCGCGTCGGCGCGCGGCTCGCTCGCCGGCGCCGTCGCCGAAGCGGCCTTCACCCTCGCTTACGCCGCCGCGGCACGATACGGCACCTGGCCGCTAGCACTTTTCGCCGCCTCGCTCGCCTTTGCCGCCGCCGTGGCGGCGCTGGGCGCCTTCGCGCACGGCCTGGCGCTGACGCTCGCCCTAGCGCTCGCCGCGGTCGTGGGGGCATTGCTCATCCTCTCGAGCGGCGGGAGGGAGGCCGCGGCGGCTCCGCTCCCGCGCTGGGACCTGCCGCTCCGCATGGCGGCGGCGACCGCGGTCGTGCTGGCGCTCACCAGCGCCGTCCCCTTCCTCGGCCCGGCCTTAAGCGGCATCCTCGCCACCTACCCCGTGATCGCCGGCATCCTCACCGTCTTCGCCCACCGCCGCCAGGGTGCGGCGGCCGCCGTCGCGGTGCTGCGCGGCCTGCTCTACGGCCTCTTCGGCTTCATGGGTTTCTTCGTCGTCCTCGCCCTCCTCGTCGAGCGCGCGGGCACCGCGGCCGCTTTCGCGGCGGCGATGGTGGTCTCGCTCGCCCTCCAGGGCGCCTCGCTCCTCCTCGTGCGGCGCGAGCGCTTCAGCCCTTCGGATAGAGCCGCGTGACGTGGCCCATCTTGCGCCCGGGCTCCACCCGGGCCTTGCCGTAAAGATGCAGCTTGGCCTCGGGGTCCTCCAGGATGGCCAGCCAATCGTCGGCGGCGTGGCCGAGCAGGTTCTTCATGACCGCGTTCGCGTGACGCTCGGCCGAGCCGAGCGGCAGTCCGGCTATGGCGCGCACGAGCTGCTCGAACTGGCTCGTGATGCAGGCATCGATGGTCCAGTGCCCGGAGTTGTGCGGGCGGGGTGCCAGCTCGTTGACGAGGAGCCGCCCGTCGCGCGTGACGAAGAGCTCGACGGCGAGGAGGCCGGTCAGTTGAAGCGCCTCGGCGATGCGGCCTGCCAGCGCCGCCGCCTCGTCGAGCAGGCGCCTCTCGATGCGCGCCGGTGCGATGGTGGTGTCGAGGATGTGGTTGACGTGGCGGTTCTCGACCGCATCGTAGCTCGCGAGCGTGCCGTCCACGCCGCGCGCCACGATCACCGAGACCTCGCAACTGAAGTCGACGAAGGCCTCGAGGATGCCGCGCTCGGCACCCATCGCCGCCCAGGCGTCCGCCAGCGCCGTGCCGGGCCGGATCGCCACCTGGCCCTTGCCGTCATAGCCGAACATGGCGCGCTTGAGCACCGCCGGGCGGCCGAGCTCGCGGACGGCAGGGGCAAGCTCCTCGAGGCTCTCGACCTCGCGGTAGTCCACGGTGGGTGCTCCGATGCTCCGCAAGAAGTCCTTCTCGCGCTGGCGGTCTTGCGCTGTGTGGAGCGCCTTCCAGCCGGGCCGCACCGGCCGCTTGGCGGCGAGCCGCTCGACCGTCGCGGCCGGCACGTTCTCGAACTCGAAGGTAACGACGTCGACCGCCTCGGCAAAGGCATCGAGCGCCGCCGCGTCCTCGTAAGGGGCGATGGTGCGCGCGGCCGCCACCTGGAGCGCCGGCTCGTCCTCGCCCGTGCAATAGATGTGGCACTTGTAGCCGAGGCGGGCCGCCGCCAGCGCCGTCATGCGGCCGAGCTGGCCGCCGCCCAGGATGCCGATGGCGCTGCCGGGCGAGAGCGGCGCCTCGGCGGTGGCCGCCGCGGCCATGGGCGCGTCGGGACTCATGCCTCGGGACTCATGCTTCGGGACTCATGCTGCGGGACTCATGCTTCGGCTGGGCGCTCCTCGACCGCCGCCGTCTGCCGCGCGCGGTAGGCCTCGAGCGCCGCCGCGAGCGCCGGGTCGGCGAGGGCCAGCATGGCGGTGGCAAGGAGTGCCGCGTTCACCGCACCGGCCTTGCCGATGGCGAGCGTGCCGACCGGAATGCCGGCCGGCATCTGCACGATCGAGAGCAGACTGTCGAGTCCGGATAGCGCCTTGCTCTCGACCGGCACGCCGAGCACCGGCAGCGCCGTGAGCGCCGCGGTCATGCCCGGAAGGTGGGCGGCACCGCCGGCGCCGGCGATGATCACCTTGATGCCGCGCGCCTTGGCGCTCTCGGCGTAAGCATAGAGCCGCTTGGGCGTGCGGTGGGCGGAGACGATGCGCGTCTCGTGGGCGACGCCGAGCGCCGTCAGCGTCACGGCCGCGTGGCGCATGGTCTCCCAATCCGATTGGCTGCCCATGACGATGCCGACCTTTGGGCCAACCTTTGGGCCAACCTTTGGGCCGACCGCCGCGGGCGGCACCACCTCCTTGGCCGCGGAGGATGTCTTCGCTCGCCGTGGCGTCAATGCCCTCTCCCCGGCTCTCTCCTCCCGCCTTCCGCCGTGAAACCGGCTCCAGCCACGGGGCGCTGCGCTCGAGAGGAGGCGCAATTATAGGGATGGGGTTGCCTCTGGCAAGGGCAGCCGCCGTCTGGCAGTACCTGAATTAGGACAAGCGCTCGCTGGCATTGGAATGCATTAAGACTTGACTTGGGGCATGGCGCTTCAAATCAAGATGGCGCCCGCCGAATTTTTCGTTAACAATTTTAGGCGGTTTTGTGCTTAATGTGTGCCCGAAAAATTGCCCGGGGGCGGCGACACGGCTCGAGCGGCGCGCAATTTGTACAAGAGCCAACCGCGCATGATGATGGTTCAAGACAAAGGCGATCAGCCGCCAGGGGACGGGGAGAATTCGTCGCCGCGCTCGGCGCAACCCGAGTCCGGCGTGCGCGGGCAAGACTCCGAAGCCGATTTTGCCGCGCTCCTCGGCGTTCCCGCGAGCGGGCTCACCCCGGAGGTGCGGCAGGCCGTCGCCGGCCTCAGCGCCGAGGTCAAGACTCTGCGCCGGGAGCTCAGCGACGCCCACAGCAAGGTCGGCTACCTCGAGCGCCTCGCGGATCAGGACACGCTCGTTCCGGCGATCAACCGCCGCGCCTTCGCGCGCGAGCTCTCGCGCACCATGAGCTATGCGCGGCGCTACAATGTGCCGTGCAGCGTGCTCTACTTCGACGTGAACGAGCTCAAGGAGATCAACGACGGCTTCGGCCATGCGGCGGGCGACGCGGCGCTTATCCATGTCGTCGAGATGCTCAATGCCTCGGTGCGCGAATTCGACATCGTGGGCCGCCTCGGCGGCGACGAGTTCGGCGTCATCCTGGTGCACGTCGACGACAAGGGCGCTGCCGACAAGGCGGCGACGCTCGCCGCTGCCGTCGCAGGCAAGCCGCAGGTCTTTCGCGGCCACACCATCGCGGTCAGCGTCGCTTACGGCAGCTACCAGTTCCGTCCCGACGAGAACGTCGAGCACGCCATCGACCTGGCGGACAAGGCGATGTACGCGCGCAAGAGAAGCCTGCCGAACCGCTAGCGCGCGCCGCTCTGCCGCCCTCCGCGCAGCAGCGCGGCCCCGGGGCTTCCTCGTCACGCGATGATGTCGGGGAGGAGCTCGCTCTCCAGCTTGGCGATCTGGTCCTTGAGCGCCAGCTTGCGCTTCTTGAGGCGCTGCATCATCAGCTGGTCGTAGATGCCGCCTTCGCCCACCCGCGCGATGACCTCGTCGAGGTCGCGATGCTCGCTGCGGAGTGCCGCGAGGCGCTCCTTGAGCAACGTCAACTCCTCTTCGCTCAGGCGGCCGCCTTCCCCCATCTCGTCCTCGTCGTGAGGAGAGGAAATCTTACAGGAGCGGGCGCTCCGGGGGAATGTCCGCGCGCGCCTCCCGTGCACGGCTTTGGCCGCCTTTGCCGCCGCGGTCGACCGCAGCAAAGCCGCCGCGCTATGATCGCCGGAAACTCAGGCCTCGACGGGGCGCCCTTGGCTCAATTCCCGGCTTGCGAATTCTGGGATTTCTCCCTTGCCGTCTACGGCTCAAGGGGAGTGCCGGCCGCGTGTTTGGCGCTCCAGGAGCGCTACCGGGCCAACGTCAATCTCCTGCTCTTCTGCTGTTGGCTGGGGGCGAGCGGGCGAGGCGCTCTCGGCGAGGCCGGCTTGACCGAGGCGCAAGCCGCGGCCGGCCGCTGGCACGCCGAGGTCGTGCGCGGCCTCCGCGCCGTGCGGAAGCTGCTCAAGGACGCCCACGGCCGGGCGCCGGGTGAGCTCGCAGAGGAGCTGCGCAAGAAGGTGGCGGCCGCCGAGCTCGAGGCGGAGCACATCGAGCAGCTCCTCCTCGCCGGCCTGGCGCCGCCGCCGGCACCCGGAGCGGCGTCCCGCTCCCCGCTCGAGCGCGCGGCGGACGCCGCGCGCGGCGCCGCGGCCTATCTTGCCGGCCTCGGAGCCGCCCTGGATGGCGCCGACCGGGACGCCCTCCTCGCTCTCCTCGCCGGGGTATTTCCAGCACTTGCGGGGGCGCCGCTCGCGGCCGTCCTCGCAGCGCTGCCGGTGCCTCCTCCATAGCCGCCCGGGAGCTGCCCGGGCAGGCGGCGGGCCGAGCGGGCCATGCCACCCCCGGCCCAGCGCATTCGACCATATTTAGCCGTAAAAATCGCCGAAACCCCCGAATTTGCGTGTGGCAATGAGGCGCTGGCGCAGGGTGAAAAACCGGCGTAGCATTTTCGTGCGGTCGCAGCGCGGTCGCACTCGGACTCTTACGGCAGGAGGAGGTGTCCGGTGAATGTCGCAGAGCGGATCGATGCCTTGAAGGCCAGACACGCGGCGCTCGACGCCGCCATCGAGGACGAAACGAATCGCCCGCTGCCCGATGCCACAAAAATCCACGACCTCAAGCGCCAGAAGCTCAAGATCAAGGACGAGATGGCCCAGATCGGCCGACATTAGCCAAGCGCTTAGCCCCTTCGCGACGGCCGATGCCGCCCTGCGGGCCCGATTGCGGGCCTGCACGGGGCGGCATAATTTTTAGAGCGCTAGCCGAGCGCCTTGGCCTGCTCGCGCAGCACGTACTTCTGCACCTTGCCCGTCGAGGTCTTGGGCAGTGCTCCGAAGACGATGCTCCGCGGCGCCTTGTAATGGGCGATGTGCGCGCGGCAGAAGGCGATGAGCTCCTCGGCGCTGGCGTCGGCACCCGGCTTGAGCGTCACGAAGGCGCAAGGCGTCTCGCCCCACTTCGCGTCGGGGCGCGCGACCACCGCCGCCTCGAGCACCGCCGGGTGGCGGTAGAGCGCCTGCTCGACCTCGATCGTCGAGATGTTCTCGCCGCCCGAGATGATGATGTCCTTGGCGCGGTCCTTGAGCTCGATATAGCCGTCCGCGTGCCAGACGCCGAGGTCGCCGGTATGGAACCAGCCGCCGGCAAAGGCCTCGGCCGTCGCTTTGGCGTTCTTGAGGTAACCCTTCATCACCGTGTTGCCGCGCATCAGCACCTCGCCCATGGTGGTGCCGTCGCGCGGCACCGGTGCCAGCGTCGCCGGGTCCGCCACCATGAGGCCTTCCATCACCGGATAGCGCACGCCCTGGCGCGCCTTGAGTGCCGCCTGCTCTTCGGCCGGCCGCCGGCTCCACTCCTCGTGCCAGGCGCAGACGACGCTGGGCCCATAGACCTCGGTCAGGCCGTAGACGTGGGTGACGTGGAAGCCCAGGCGCTCGATCGCCTCGAGCACCGCCGGCGGCGGCGGCGCTGCGGCGGTCATCACTTCGACGGTGCGGGGAAGCGGGCGGCGCTCCTCGGGGGGCGCATTGACGAGCATGTTGAGCACGATGGGAGCACCGCAGAGATGGCTCACCCCGTGCTCGGCGATGGCGTCGTAGATCGCCTTGGCCTCGACGCGGCGCAAGCACACGTGGGTGCCGGCCAGCGCCGTGATGGTCCAGGGGAAGCACCAGCCGTTGCAATGGAACATGGGCAGCGTCCAGAGATAGACCGGGTGGCCGCGCAAGCCCCAGACGAGGATGTTGCCGAGCGCATTCAGATAGGCGCCGCGGTGGTGGTAGACGACGCCCTTGGGGTTGCCCGTGGTGCCCGAGGTGTAATTGAGGGTGATGGCCTGCCATTCGTCCTCGGGCGGACTCCAGGCAAAGTCGGGATCGCCCCCGGCGAGGAGGGCCTCGTAGTCGCTCTCGCCGAGGAGCGCTCCACCCGCCGCCGCCGGGTCGTCGATGTCGATGACCGGGATCTTGCGGCCGAGGATGGCCAGGGCCTTGGCGGCGACGGGCGAGAATTCGCGGTCGGTGATGAGGAGCTTGGCCTCGCCGTGGGCGAGCGTGAAGGCAATCGTCTCGGCGTCGAGGCGCACGTTCAAGGCGTTGAGCACCGCACCCGCCATGGGCACGCCGAAGGCCGCCTCGAAGGCGGCCGGCACGTTGGGCGCCATGAGCGCCACCGTGTCGGAGCGCCCGATGCCGCGGCCTCTCAAAGCCGAGGCGAGCCGGCGGCAGCGCGCATAGCTCTCGGCCCAGGTCCAGCTGCGGTTGCCGTGCACGACGGCGGTGCGGCCCGGATGCACGGCGGCCGCGCGCTCGATGAAGCCGAGCGGCGAGAGGGCAGCGAAGTTCGCCGCGTTCTTCTGCAGGTCCTCTTCGTACGGACTGCCCGCCTCGCGCTCTTTCACGATCTCGCTCTCTCCATTGGGACGCACGGCATGCGACACCCTCGCCTGAGTCCTCATCCTTCGAGACGCAATCCTTCGGATTGCTCCTCGAGGATGAGGACTCGGGCGGCGGAGTTTCGCCTCATCCTGAGGAGGTGCGAAGCACCGTCTCGAAGGATGAGGTGAAACTGACGCACTCTGCCACAATCCGCCTTGGCAAGGGAGGCGCTTTGCGGGTATTGCTCGGGCCGCTAGGGGAGAGAGGGCGGAGAGAAAACGCGGCCCGCGCCAAAGGAGCCCGGCATGTCCAGTCGCTTCGATGCCGTCTACGAGCGCTCGCTCGGCGATCCCGAGGGCTTCTGGGCCGAGGCCGCGGAGGGGGTGCACTGGTACAAGAGGTGGGACAAGGTCCTCGACGCCGGCAATCCGCCCTTCTACCGCTGGTTCCGCGGCGGGCTCGTCAATACCTGCTACAACGCGCTCGACCGCCACGTGGAGGCCGGCCGCGGCGGCGACACGGCGCTCATCTACGACAGTCCGGTCACGCACACCGTCATGCGCTACGGCTTTCGCGAGCTGCGCGACCTCGTGGCGCGCTTCGCGGGCGCGCTCGGCGCTCTCGGCATCGGCCGCGGCGACCGCGTCCTCATCTATATGCCGATGGTGCCGGAGGCGGCCATCGCCATGCTCGCCTCGGCGCGCATCGGCGCCATCCACTCGGTCGTCTTCGGCGGCTTCGCGGCGAACGAGCTCGCCGTACGCATCGACGACGCCAAGCCCAAGGCGATCGTGTCCGCCTCCTGCGGCATCGAGGCCGGGCGCGTCGTCGCCTACAAGCCGCTCCTCGACGAGGCGATGCTCATCGCCGCCCACAAGCCCGCCCATGCCGTCATCCTGCAGCGCCCGCAGGCGACGGCCGGGATGGTGGCCAAGCGCGATGTCGACTGGGCGGAGGCGCTGGCAGCTGCCAAGCCGGTGCCTTGCGTTCCGGTCGAGGCGACCGACCCGCTCTACATCCTCTACACCTCGGGCACCACGGGCCAGCCCAAGGGCATCGTGCGCGACAACGGCGGCCATCTCGTGGCGCTCAACTGGTCGATGAAGAACGTCTACGGCATCGAGCCCGGCGAAGTCTATTGGGCGGCCTCCGACGTGGGCTGGGTGGTCGGCCACTCCTACATCGTCTATGCCCCCTTGATCCACGGCAACACAACGGTGCTCTACGAGGGGAAGCCGGTCGGCACGCCGGACGCCGGCGCCTACTGGCGCGTCATCTCCGAGCACAAGGTGGCGGCCCTCTTCACGGCACCCACCGCGTTCCGCGCCATCAAGCGCGAGGACCCCGAGGGCAAGCTCATCCGCGGCTACGATCTCGCGGCCTTCCGCACGCTCTTCCTCGCCGGCGAGCGCGCCGACCCCGACACGGTCCAGTGGGCCGAGCGCCATCTCAAGGTCCCGGTCATCGATCACTGGTGGCAGACTGAGACGGGCTGGGCGATCGCCGCCAATTGCATGGGCATCGAGCATCTCAAGGTGAAGTACGGCTCGCCCACCCGTGCCGTGCCCGGCTACGACGTGCGCGTGCTCGATCCCGAAGGTGCGGAGATGAAGCGCGGGGCGATCGGCGCCATCGCGGTCAAGCTGCCGCTGCCGCCGGGCTCGCTGCTCACCCTGTGGAACGCGGACGAGCGCTACAAGGCGGCCTATCTCGCGCGCTACCCCGGCTATTACGAGACGGGCGATGCCGGCTACATGGACGAGGACGGCTATATCTACGTGATGGCGCGCACCGACGACATCATCAACGTGGCCGGCCACCGCCTCTCCACGGGTGCCATGGAGGAGGTGCTCTCCGACCATCCCGACGTGGCCGAGTGCGCGGTGATCGGCGTCGCCGACGCGCTCAAGGGCCAGGTGCCGCTCGGCTTCCTCGTGCTCAAGGCCGGCGTGGCGCGGCCGCCCCAGGAGATCGTGGCGGAGGTGGTGAGGATGGTGCGCGAGCGCATCGGCCCCGTCGCCGCCTTCAAGAGTGCCGCCGTGGTGCCGCGCCTGCCTAAGACGCGCTCCGGCAAGATCCTGCGCGGCACCATGCAGAAGATCGCCGACAACGCGCCCTACAAGGTGCCGGCCACCATCGACGACCCCGGAGCCCTCCCCGACATCGAGACGGCGCTCGACGAGCTCGGCTATGCCAAGGGACGCGCGGCCGAAGTGCCCTGAGCAAGCCCGCCGCCCAAGGAGAAGGGATCATGCAAGTCCGCGCCGCCGTCGCCCACAAGCCGGGTGCCCCGCTCAGCATCGAGACGGGCGCCGGCGTGGCAACGCTCAAGAAGGGCGACCACGTCATCCCGCTCTACATCCCGGAATGCCGGCAGTGCGACTATTGCCTGAGCGGCAAGACCAACCTCTGCCAGGCGGTGCGCGAGACGCAAGGGCGCGGCGTCATGCCCGACGGCACCAGCCGCTTCTCGCTCGGACGCGAGAAGCTCCACCACTACATGGGCACCTCGACCTTCGCCAACTACACGGTGGTGCCGGAGATCGCCCTCGCCAAGATCCGCGAGGACGCGCCCTTCGACAAGGTGTGCTACATCGGCTGCGGGGTGACGACCGGCCTCGGTGCCGTGATCAATACCGCCAAGGTGACGCCGGGCGCGCGGGTGGTGGTGTTCGGGCTCGGCGGCATCGGCCTCAACGTCATCCAGGGCGCGCGGCTTGTGGGCGCCGACATGATCGTCGGCGTCGACCTCAATCCGCGGCGCAAGGCGCTCGCCGAGAAGTTCGGCATGACGCACTTCGTCGATCCCAGGGCCGTCAAGGGCGACATCGTCCCCCACCTCGTCGAGCTCACCAAGGGCGGGGCCGACTACAGCTTCGAGTGCATCGGCAACGTCGACACCATGCGCCAGGCCCTCGAATGCTGCCACAAGGGCTGGGGCACGAGCGTCATCATCGGGGTGGCGGGTGCCGGCCAGGAGATCCGCACGCGCCCCTTCCAGCTCGTCACCGGCCGGGGGTGGGAGGGCACCGCCTTCGGGGGTGCCAAGGGACGCACCGACGTGCCGCGCATCGTCGACTGGTACATGGCGGGCAAGATCAACATCGACGACCTCATCACCCACCGCCTCGCCCTCGACCGCATCAACGAGGGCTTCGAGCTCATGCACAAAGGCGAAGCGATCAGGAGCGTGGTCGTCTATTGACGGAGACGGCGGCAGGGGAGAGCGCTTCCCACTCAAGTGGAATCGCTGCTCCAGTCGTCATTCCCGCGAAAGCGGGAATCCATCGGCCCTGGACCCCCGCTTTCGCGCTAGTTGATGCACACAATTTCTAAGATCACCGGCAAATCATGATGTTGCGCGCTGCAAAGGGGCCTCGGACCGGCCGCGGTGCGTCCTTCGAGACGCTCGCTACGCTCGCTCCTCAGGATGAGGAAAAGTCTTTCTGCCACACACAGATTTGCCTCATCCTGAGGAGCGCCCCGAAGGGGCGCGTCTCGAAGGACCCACGGCGGATTTGCAAGCCCCCTCAAGATGTGTGCATCTGCTAGCACTTTCGCGGGGGTGACGGGAGAGGCGGTTCCACCTAATCGGGATATTCTCTAGCTTACGGTGCCGCCTTCTCCTCGTCCGCCGCCGTCACCGCCGCGACGGCAGCCGTGGCGGAAGCCTCGCTCTCGGCCGCCAGCTTGCGCAGGCGCTCGCGGGCGCGCTGCACGGCCTTCTCGAGCTCGTCGTTGCTGCAGAGGCCGAGCAGCACCGGGCTCTGGGGCCGGATGTTGGGCGTGTTCCAATGGCTGCGGTCGCGCACCGCCTGGATGGTGTGCTTGGTGGTGCCGACGAGCTTGGTGATCTGCGCGTCGGTGAGCTCCGGGTGGTTCTTCAAGAGCCAGGCGATGGCGTCGGGGCGGTCGCTGCGCTTGGCGACCGGCGTGTAGCGCGCCCCCTTGGTGCGCGCCTCAGGGAGCGGGATCGACGGCACCGCGAGCTGGAGCCGGTACTCGGGATCGGCCTCGCCCTTGCCGATCTCCCCCTTGGCGAGCTGGCCGTTGGCCACCGGATCGAGGCCGTGCATGCCGCCGACCACCTCGCCGTCGGCGATCGCCTGCACCTCGAGCTCGTGGAGCCCGCAATATTCGGCGATCTGCTTGAAGGTGAGCGTGGTGTTCTCGACGAGCCAAACGGCGGTGGCCTTCGGCATGAGCGGTTGCGCCATCGATCCTCCTCGCGTTTTGGTTTGGGCCGCTGCCGGATGCCGCCGTCGCGGGGCACCTGCGGGTGGACGCTCTAGCCCGGCCGCAGGGAAGCAGGGTCACTGGGGCTTATATAGGGACTCAAGGCCAGGCGCAAACACCGTGCGCCAGTGCGGCGCTCACGTGGTCAGCACGATCTTGCCGATATGGGCGCTCGATTCCATGAGGCGGTGGGCGTCCGCCGCCTGGGCGAGGGGGAAACTCCTGAAAATGACGGGCTTGACCTTGCCGGCCTCGATCAGCGGCCAGACCTCCTGCCGCAGCGCCCTGGCGATCCTGCCCTTCTCCTCGACGGAGCGCGGACGCAGGGTCGAGCCCGTGAGCGTGAGCCGCTTCTGCATGATGACGTGGAGGTCGACCTCGGCCTTCGCACCCCTCAGCACGGCAATCTGCACGGCGCGGCCGTCGGGCGCCAGGAGCTCGAGGTTGCCCGCCGCATAGTCGCCGCCCACCATGTCGAGGATGACGTCGATGCCCCTGCCGCCGGTCGCTTTGCCGAGCGCCTCGACGAAGTTCTCGCGCCGGTAGTTGACGCACTTCTCCGCCCCGAGGGCCTCGCAGGCCTGGCACTTCGCGGCATCGCCGGCGGTCGCGAAGACGCGGGCGCCGCGCGCCTTGGCGAGCTGGATCGCCGTCGTGCCGATGCCGCTCGAGCCGCCATGGACAAGGAAGCTCTCGCCGGCCACGAGCCGTCCGCGCTCGAACACGTTGGTCCACACCGTGAAGAAAGTTTCCGGCAGCGCTGCCGCCTCGATCATGCCGAGCCCCTTGGGGATGGGGAGGCACTGGGCTGCTGGGGCCGCGGCATAGTCCGCATAGCCGCCGCCCGCTAAGAGTGCCAGCACCTCGTCCCCCAGCTTCCAGCCCTCGGCCTTGGGCCCGAGCGCCGCCACGTGCCCGGCGACCTCGAGGCCCGGAAGGTCGGAAGCGCCCGGCGGAGGGTTGTATTTGCCCTGGCGCTGCAAGATGTCCGGGCGGTTGACGCCGGCCGCCGCGACCTTGATCAGGAGCTCGCCCGGCCCCGGCTGCGGCAGCGGACGGCGCCCCGGCACGAGCTCCTCGGGGCCGCCGGGCTTCCTGATCTCGATCGCGGTCATTGTTTTGGGCATCGTCTTGGGCAAGGGATCGGGCATGGTGCCTCCGGGGTGGGGCTTTCGCCGCTGCCATGGTGGAGGGGGACGCGGGCGCTATGAGAGAGCAGCACTCCTCTAGTATGTTGAGCGGCGAGTGACAAGCGCCTTAGCCGGCAGAGGTGCGGCCATGGACATCGAGGATCTCGAGCCCCGCAAGACGAAGCCCAAGCCCAAGCTTCTGGACCCCCTCTCGGTCGAGGAGCTCAAGGAGTACATCGGCGAGCTCGAGGCCGAGATCGCCCGCGTCAAAGGCGAGATCGCGCGCAAGTCGGCCCACCTCGACAGAGCGGCCGCCTTCTTCAAGAAGCCGGCGGGCGGCTAGTGCCGGCGGAGGCTGCCCCGGCACCGCGGTTGCCCGCGGCGAGGCTCTTGCGGTAACGATAGCTCTCGCGCCGCGAACGCGCAGTCGAGCGAGGGAGGACAGCGCCTTGTCGAGAGAAATCGCCATGTTGCCCGCGAGCGAGCTCGCGGCGCTCTTCCGCAAGAAGAAGCTCTCTCCCGTCGAGGCGGCCAGGGCCGCCCTTGCCCGCATCGCGGCGTTGAACGGCACGCTCAATGCCTTCAACCTGATCGACGAGAAGGCGGCACTTGCCGCGGCGCGGCGCGCCGAGCGGCGCTACATGAAGGGCGAGGCGCTCGGCCCGGTCGACGGTATTCCCGCCAGCATCAAGGATTTCTTCCTCACCAAGGGCTGGCCGACGCTGCGCGGCTCGCGGGCCATCTCGCCCGATCAGCCGTGGCTCGAGGATGCCCCGGCGGTGGCGCGCCTGCGCGAGGCGGGGGCCGTCTTCCTCGGCAAGACCACGACGCCGGAGTTCGGCTGGAAGGCGGTGACCGACAGCGCGCTCACCGGCATCACGCGCAACCCGTGGAACCCGAAGATGACCTCGGGCGGCTCGAGCGGCGGTGCCGCGGTCGCCGCGGCCGCGGGCATGGGCGCCCTCCACCTGGGCTCGGACGGCGGCGGCTCGATCCGCATTCCCGCGGGCTTCTGCGGCATCTTCGGCTTCAAGCAGAGCTGGGGCCGCGTGCCCGCCTTTCCGCCGAGCCCGTTCCAGACGACCTCCCATGTCGGCCCCATGACGCGCACGGTGGAGGATGCGGCACTCCTCCTCACCGTCATCGCCCGGCCCGACAACCGCGACTTCTATGCGCTGCCCTACAACGGCGCCGACTATCGCCACGGACTCAAGAGCGGGATCAAGGGCCTGCGCGTGGCCTTCGCGCCGACGCTCGGCAGCCATCGCGTCGAGCCCGAGGTGGCCGCACTCGTCGCCAAGGCGGCCAAGAGCTTCAAGGCGCTCGGCGCCCGCGTCGAGGAGGCGAGGCCCGAGCTCGGCGATTTCGGCGCGGTGTTCCAGACCTTCTGGGCCACGGGTGCTGCCGTGCTCATGAGCCAGTTCTCGCCCGAGCAGAAGAGCCTCATGGACCCGGGTCTCGTCGCCATGGGCAAGGCGGGCGAGAAGATCGGCATCCTCGATTATTTCGCGGCGACCAAGAAGCGCGAGGCGATGGGCCTGGCCATGGCCAAGTTCCACGAGCGCTACGATCTCTTGCTGACGCCGACCCTGCCGCTCGCGGCCTTCGAGGCGGGCCGGCTTGCGCCGCCCAGCGACGGGAGCGAGGGCTGGACCGACTGGACGCCCTTCAGCTATCCCTTCAACCTCACCAAGCAGCCGGCGGCGACCGTGCCATGCGGCCTCACCAAGGCGGGCCTGCCGGCGGGGCTGCAGATCGTCGGCCGCCTCCACGACGACGTGACCGTGCTGCGCGCGGCCGCCGCCTTCGAGGCGGCGCATCCCTGGCCGCTGCCGGAGCTCTGAGGCCGTGCGCATCGCCCTCGATCCGCGGGCGTCGCTCCCCGCCGACGCCGAGCGGGCGACGCTCGCCGGCCGCGCCTGGCTGCCCGGCTCGCCCGGCGGCCCGTCGCCCGTGCTGGTGATGCCCGTGGAGGTCGTCGACGTGGGCGAGAGCTATGCCACCATTGCCGAGCTCCTGGCCGAGCGGGATCCGGCGGCGGCGATCCGGGCGGCCGCCAAGGGTGGCGCGGCGATCGGCGCCACCGCGGCGGTGCTCGCCAATTCGGCCGCCGATGCACGGGATGCGGAGAAGCCGTTCTTCCTGGCGCCCTCCGACCTCCAGCCGGTCAAGGCCTGCGGCGTCACCTTTGCCGCGAGCCTCATCGAGCGCGTCATCGAGGAGCATGCGCGCGGCAACCCGGCAGGCGCCGAGGAGGTGCGGCGCAAGGTCATGGCTGAGCTCGGCGGCGATCTCGCGCGCGTCAAGCCGGGCTCGGCCGAGGCGATGCGGCTCAAGGAGCTCCTCCTCGCGCGCGGCCTGTGGTCGCAGTATCTCGAGGTCGGCATCGGGCCCGACGCCGAGGTCTTCTCCAAGGCGCCGCCGCTCGCCTCGGTCGGCACCGGGGCGGAGATCGGCATCCACCCGAAGTCGGTGTGGAACAACCCGGAGCCCGAGGTCGTCCTCGCGGTGAACGCGCGCGGCGGGATCGCCGGTGCCACGCTCGGCAACGACGTGAACCTGCGCGATTTCGAGGGCCGCAGCGCGCTCCTCCTCGGCCGCGCCAAGGAGAACAATGCCTCCTCGGCGCTCGGTCCCTTCGTGCGCCTCTTCGACGCGCATTTCACCCTCGACGACGTGCGCAGCGCCAAGGTGGCGCTGCGCGTCGAGGGCGACGACGGCTTCGTGCTGGAAGGGGCGAGCTCGATGGGCGAGATCAGCCGCGATCCCGCGGAGCTCGTGCGCGAGACCATCGGCGCCCATCACCAATATCCCGACGGCGTGCTGCTCTTCCTCGGCACCATGTTCGCGCCGACCAAGGACCGCGGCAGCCCCGGCGGGGGCTTCACCCACAAGCTCGGCGACCTCGTGACGATCTCGACCGCGAGCCTCGGCGCCCTCGTCAACCGGGTCAATGACACGACCGCAGTCGCACCGTGGGACTTCGGGCTCGCCGCCCTCATGCACAACCTCAAGGCCCGCGGGCGGCTGTAGGGCCAGCGATCGCGAATTCGAGCGGTCACCCCCTCCCTAACCCTCCCCCCTTGAGGGGGAGGGTTAGGGAGGGGGGTGGGCTACGCACTAATGATTCCTGGTACTAGGCGGTGCCGGAAACCAGAACTTGGCCGTTCCAGGGCTCTATCCTATCCATAACTATTTTTTAATTGTTCCCGGGTTAGTTTACCACCGTCGGTTGGAGCGTTGGAACCTCCCCGGTTCTCTTCCAGCCAGCATTGACGCCTCCCCGTTCAACTCGAGCCGCGGTTCGCCGCGGCTCTTTTTTTGCGCGCGCGAAGGTCAGGCTCAAGCCGTTCCGCGCGATACGGGAGCCGGCCATGCAGCCGCCATCTTCCACGCAGGGAAGGGCAATGCGCATGTGGCGTACCCGCTCGGCGAGGCGCGCATCCTCGTCATCGAGCGCAAGGGGAGCGCTTAGATTAGAGAGCCAGATGAGAACAGAGAGGGATCGCAGCATTGAAATTCTTTTACGGCCTGCGACATATAAGCTTCACGCACGATTCACGCTTGACTGCGACAACTAGCCGCATCTAGTCTTCGCTCCAGCGGTGAGTTGAATAGGGATGGGCGTCGTCAAAACAAGAAAGGCTGCCATCGAGTAGCCGCGAAGTTTCAGAGGGCCGCTTCTTGGGCGGCCCTCATTTTTGCCGCCGCGGCGGCTTCTCGATCTTTGCGCGCGGCCCTCCCGGGTCGGCCCGTGAAGCGTCCGGATATTTCCTCTATTCTGTGCGGCATGAGCGAGCGAGCCGTGGCGGTGCCGCGCATTCGCCATGCGGCCCGGAGGCTCCATCCGAGGCGAGGCCATGATCGACCCCAAGCATCTCAAGTTCGACACCCTCACGCTGCATGCGGGCCAGCGCCCGGATCCTGCGACCGGCGCGCGCGCGGTGCCGATCTACCAGACGACGTCTTACGTGTTCGAGGACGTGGACCACGCGGCCGCCCTCTTCAACCTCGAGCGTGCCGGCCACATCTACTCGCGCATCTCGAACCCGACGACGGCCGTGCTCGAGGAGCGCATCGCGGCGCTCGAAGGCGGCGTGGGCGCCGTCTGCACGGCGAGCGGCCAGGCCGCCCTCCATCTCGCCATCGCCACCCTGATGGGCCAGGGCGGGCACATCGTCTCCTCCGCCTCGATCTATGGCGGCAGCCACAATCTCTTCCACCACACGCTGCCGCGCTTCGGCATTACCGCGAGCTTCGTCGACCCGCGCGATCCCAAGGCCTTCGAGGCGGCGATCCGGCCGGAGACGCGGCTCGTCTTCGGCGAGACGCTCGGCAATCCCGGGCTCGAGGTGATGAACCTGCCGGAGATCGCCGCCATCGCGCACGCGGCCGGCCTGCCGCTCATGATCGACAATACCTTCGCCACGCCCTATCTCTGCCGGCCCTTCGAGCTCGGCTGCGACCTCGTCATGCATTCGGTCACCAAGTTCCTTGGCGGGCATGGGGTGGCGATCGGCGGCGTGGTGGTCGATTCCGGCCGTTTCGACTGGGAGGCCTCGGGCAAGTTCCCCACGCTCAGCGAGCCCTATGCCGGCTATCACGGCCTCGACTTCACGGAAGAGTTCGGTCCGCTCGCCTTCATCATGCGCGCGCGCACGGAGGGCCTGCGCGATTTCGGCGCCGCCATGAGCCCGCAGAACGCCTTCTATTTCCTGCAAGGGGTGGAGACGCTGCCCTTGCGCATGGAGCGCCACGTGGCGAACGCGCGCGCCGTAGCAACCTTCCTCGCTGAAGCCCCAGAAGTCGAGTGGGTGAGCTATCCCGACCTTCCGAGCCATCCCGACCACAACCTGGCACGGCACATCCTGCCCAAGGGTGCGGGCGCCATCATGAGCTTCGGCATCAAGGGCGGGCGCGAGGCGGGCCGGCGCTTCATCGAGGCGGTCAAGCTCTTCTCCCACCTGGCCAACGTCGGCGACGCCAAGTCGCTCGTCATCCATCCCGCGAGCACCACGCACCAGCAGATGGACGCGGCAGCGCTCAAGGCCGCGGGCGTCGGCGAGGAGCTCGTCCGCCTCTCGGTCGGGCTCGAGGACCGGGACGATCTCCTCGAGGACCTCGGGCAGGCGCTCAAGGCCTCCCAGAAGGCGTGAGCCCCAGGAGGCGTAAACAATGGAGCTCGAGCAGGGCGGCAGCAACGTCTTCGCGGCGACGGGAGGCAGGCCCTTCGATGCGGCCAAGCCCGTCGTCGTCTTCCTCCACGGCGCCGGCATGGACCATACGGTGTGGGCCCTGCAGACGCGCTATTTCGCGCACCACGGCAGGAGCGTGCTCGCCCTCGACCTCCCCGGGCACGGCCGCTCCCAAGGCACGCCGCCCGCGAGCATAGCCGGCTATGCGGATTGGCTCGCGGCGCTCTTGACCGCGGCATGTGCCGCGCCCGCCGCCCTCGTCGGCCACAGCATGGGTGCGCTCATCGCACTGGAGACCGCGGCTCGGGCGCCCGAGAAGGTGAGCGCCTTAGCCCTTCTCGGCATCGCCGCCCTCATGCCGGTGCATCGCGATCTCCTCGCGGCGGCGGAGGTGGGCGATCCCGCGGCGGTCGAGCTCATGACGGCCTGGGGCTACGGCAAGCCCGCGCACCTGGGCGGACACCGCGTCCCCGGCCTCTGGCTGCTCGGCGGCGGCAGGCGCCTTCTCGGGCGCAGCGCCTCAGGCGTCCTCGCCAACGACTTGCGCGCCTGCGACGCCTATCGCGGCGGCCTCGAGGCGGCGGCGCGCATATCAGCACCTGCGCTCTTCGTGTTGGGGGAAGCCGACCGCATGACCCCGCCCAAGGCGGCCGCAGCGCTCATCGCCGCCCTCCCCGGCGCCCGCAGCATCGTGATCCCCGCCGCCGGCCACATGATGATGGTCGAGGCGCCCGACGCGACGCTCGCGGCGCTCCGCGGATTTCTCTGAGAGGCCGGGAACGCTCAACTCATGACGCGAACGGGTTGGCGATGCGCAGGCGGCCATCGATCGCCAGTCCCGCCTGCATGTCCTCCGACCAGAGCGTGTCGCAACCCGCCAGCAGCGCCGCAGCGGCGATCATAGCGTCATAGATCGAAAACCCGTAGCGCTCCGCGAGCGCCAAACCGGTCTCGTGGGTCTCGATAGTCATGGGTACGACCGGCAGGAGACCGCGAACGAGGGACAGGAAGCCATGCGCCTCGGTCCAGGACATGCGCATCTTGCGGCGGGCGACGTGGGCGATCTCGTTCAGCACTTGCACGCTGATCGTCCCGCCCTCGCCGATGAGAGCTTCGGCGCGATCGGCCTTGGCGGATTGGCCCGACGCGACATAGAGCAGCACGTTGGTGTCGAAGAAGCTAGTGGATTGAATCAGACGTTTGGTACCATGCGCGAAGCCCCGCCACCCCGCGCGACGACTACCGATTTGAGAGGATCGCCTAGCGCAGAATCTCCACCAGCAGCACCCAGGCGTTGAGCACCGAGAGGGCGAAGGTCAGGATCGCGCCGGCCGCCAGCGTCGGCAGTGCGGCGTCGGAGCCCGCCAGCATGAGGCCGGCGCCGACGATGAAGGGGACCGACATCGCCTGGCCCATGCCCAGCTCCAGGCAGATCTCGTGCGGGGGACGTCCATACGCCGCCCGCGCCGCCCGCGCCCGCACGGCCGATCGCACATGCTGGGCCCAGACCACCAGGCTGGCGACGAGCACCTCCAGCGCCATCGCCCAGCGCGGCTGCGGCATCAGGAACGCCAGGCTCGCCACCAGGATCAGCATCAGTGAGCCCAGCGTCGCCGCCGCCCGGGTCGGCAGGTGCTGGTACTTCAGGATCTCGCGGATGTTCACCGACAGTGACACGAACAGCAGCCCCACCAGCGTCGCCGCCGCTCCGGCGCTGACCGTGAAGAACCCGTTCCAGCTCGCCGCCAACGCCCCGGTCATGGCGGGACCTTAAGGGCGCCGCGCAGGATTGGGAAGGAGCTTGTGATCTCGCCGCTATCGCGGCTCGCCTAGGTGACAATCTTCCCAGAGGACCCGCGTCGAATTAGGCGCTTAGACTAGCTCTCGCACGCTGTCAGAACGACAAAGGGGCGGCCCACTGCCGTCCCTGTCTTTTGGAGTTCCTATCGCCCTGGAGCGAGGCATTAGCCTCCATTCGGTGGGGTGCGGATCACTTGCAGATTGAATCCAACACTTGGTGCCCGCGCGCTGCGGCGGCGATGATTCTGTCCGGATCGGCGGTCCAGGTGAAGGGCTTGGATGTCTGGTTGTGCTCGGCGACGAAGCGGTTGATGGCGGCCTGGAGATCGACGACACCCCTAAAGACGCCGCGCTTGAGGCGGCGCTTGGTGAGAACGGCGAAGAAGCCCTCGACGGCGTTGAGCCAACTGGCCGAGGTGGGGGTGAAGTGGAAGGTCCAGCGCGGATGACCGCAGGAGGGTTCTTCAAGCGCTGGCGTGACGATAGAGCAGAGGCAGCGGTCAAGCGCGCGGAACTGCGGAGACTTTTCGAATCTTTCTTGCGTGACACAGAACCACTTGTCCCCCAAGGGTCCAACCATCCGAAGGCCGCACTATATCGACACGCATGGAAGCGCGCCGCAGTTCTAGAAATTATATATCAGCAAAAGTCTGATCAACGACTTACAACCCAATTCCAAGAATTTGAGAAACTCGCAGTCAAACGATATTTCGAAGCCGCACCCGATGGTCTTTACGGGAAAGCCCCCCTTGTGATGGCAGAAAAGACGGCGGCTCGCCTTCTGGAGGTTGAGAAGCAGAGGCTTTTCCCTATCGAGGGAAAGCCGCCGCGCATTCGTCCTTTGGCATGTATCTATATTGGCACATGTGTGCAGGGGCGCGTTTACGTCGGCCAAACAGTCGGACCTCCAGAGTCCCGTTGGGTGCAGCATCGTTTCGGAGGAACGGGACCCTTTAAGAAAGGGGAGCTATACGTGACGTGGAAAGTGGTCGAGGGCGGCATTGACCCGGCCGAACTCGATGAGCGAGAGTCTTATTACATCGGCCTCTACAACGCCAATAAGGAGGGTTACAACGACACTATGGGGAACGATTGGAAGGCGTACGAGCGCGGCCAAGCAGAGCGCAATCGGCTCAATAGCCTGAGTTTTCCGCATAAGTCTTGATTAATGCAACGAGGCTGCCGTTAAACGCCGTGACTGACGCGAACCGGTGCGGCAGATCGCCCGCAGCGAAGAGCCGGTTAAGCCACTTCCAGCCGCTTGAGCTTTATCGCGTCGGCGCTGACTTGTGCGAGGTCGTACTGCGCCTGTTGCACGAGCCAGCTTTCGGCACTGCCGCCGAACACCTTGGACAGCCTGACGGCCATCTCAGGAGAAACTCCGCGCCGCTCGTTCACCAGTTCCGACAACGTCGTGCGCGTAACGCCAAGTGCGGCGGCGGCGGCCGTGATGGTCAGGCCCAAAGGCTCGATGCACTGGCGCAGCACAAAGCCACCAGGATGGGGCGGGTTCTTCATCGCCATGGCACAATCTCCCTTCAATGGTAATCAATGTAATCCACGTCCACCACGTCACGTTCGGCAAAGCGAAAGATCACCCGCCAGTTGGCGCGAACCGTCACCGCCCAAAAGCCCCTAAGTTCGCCTTTGAGCGGATGCAGCCGAAAGCCGGGCAAGTCCATATCCGCAACCGTACGGGCAGCATCGAGACGCACCAGAATGTCACGCAGCTTTGCCCTGTGCTCGGCGATCACGCCGCGCGGATCGTCGTGCTCGTGAAGCCGCTTCAGTCCTTTGTGGCGAATCGTCCGTATCATCCCTGAACGTAATGCGTTACGTTACGGATGTCAAAACGAGCCCTCGCGGCCGCGTCAATGCGGCTAGGCCAACCAAACCCGCCATGCTCCCAGCACGGCGCTCCGCATCGCCGCGCATGGGCGTGCGGCCTCGCCCACCGCAGCTGGTCCGAGACTTCCAGACGAAGTTCTCCTGCTGTGCCGCCTTACGCGTTGGCGCCGTGGATGGCGTCGCACACGGCGGCGGTCACCTCTCGCGTGGTGGCGCTGCCGCCGAGGTCGGGGGTGTGGAGGGCCGCATCTGCGGTGACGCGCTCGATCGCCGCCATGAGGCGGAGGGCGGCTTGCCCCTCGCCGAGATGCTCGAGCATCAGGGCCGCACTCCAGAACGAGGCGATGGGATTGGCGATGCCCTGACCTGTGATGTCGAAGGCCGAGCCGTGGATCGGCTCGAACATCGAGGGGTAGCGCCGCTCGGGATTGAGGTTCGCCGTGGGGGCGATGCCGAGGCTGCCGGCGAGCGCTGCCGCAAGGTCGCTCAGGATGTCGGCGTGGAGGTTGGTCGCCACCACCACGTCGATGGTCGCGGGCTTGAGCACCATGCGCGTCGTCATGGCATCGACCAGCTCCTTGTCCATGGCGACGGCGGGGAAGCCCTTCGCCACCTCGGCCGCGATCTCGTCCCACATCACCATGCCGTGGCGCTGGGCGTTCGACTTGGTGACCACGGTCAAGCGCTTCTGCGGCCGGCGCTCGGCAAGGGCGAAGGCGAAGCGCATGACGCGCTCGACGCCCTTGCGCGTGAAGACCGCGGTCTCGGTCGCCACCTCCTCGGGCAGGCCGCGGTGGACGCGGCCGCCGTGCCCGGCATATTCGCCCTCGCTGTTCTCGCGCACGATCACCCAGTCGAGCGTCTGGGCGTCCGCCTTGCGCAAGGGGCTCGTAATACCGGGGAGGATGCGGGTAGGCCGCACGTTGGCGTATTGGTCGAAGCCCTGGCAGATCGGCAGCCGCAAGCCCCAGAGCGTCACGTGGTCGGGGATGTCGGGAGCGCCCACGGCGCCGAAATAGATCGCATCGAAGCGCTCGAGCTCGGCGAGCCCGTCCTCCGGCATGAGCCGGCCGTGACGCCTGTAATAGGCCGAGCCCCAGGGGAACTCCTCGACGGCGAGGCGGAAGCCGCCATCGCGCGCGGCGAGGGCGGCGAGCACCTCGAGGCCGGCGGGGATCACCTCATTGCCGATGCCGTCGCCGGGGATGGCCGCGATGCGGTATTCGCGCATGGTTGAGGCTCGCTCTTTTGGGGATGCCGTGTGCTAATCCGGCCGCCGCTTGCCGTGCCGGACGCGCAGAATGACCACCTCGTCACCGACTATGCGATATCGGATCACATAGGGCCACACCGCCACGAGCTCGCGATTGTCTTGCGCCGCCGGGCGTCCGCGTTCGGACAGTGTCGCGAGGCTATTCCCCGCAGCGATGAGACGTGCAGCCATATGGCGTGCGGCGGTCGGATTGAATTGCGCAATATAGTCTCGGATGCCCTGTAGATCGGCCAGCGCCGAATCGGTCCAAACTATTTGCGCCATCTCGGGCGAGGGAGCTCGCGTGCCGTTCCCCATGAGCGGAGCCAACGAACCACTTTGCTATGGGGAATGACCCGGCCGGCCGCCAGATCGGCCTCCGCCTCGGCGAGTGCGCGAGCCTCGGTCTTGTCGTCGACCTCATCGAGGATCGAGGCGGGATCGGAAGAAGGCTGGCCCATAGCCGCAATATAATACAGCGAAGGCCTGCGAGCCAGCCGCCAAAAAGCAAGAAGCCAGGGCTTTCGCCCTGGCTTCCGCGGTCCGAATTATGCGCTCGGCCTCAGGCGGCCTTCGCCTCGACGGACTTGGGCGCGCTCGAGATCTTGATCTCGCGCGGCTTCTGCTCCTCGGGCACCTCGCGCACGAGCTCGATATGGAGCAGCCCGTTCACGAGCTCGGCACCCTTGACCTTGATGTGGTCGGCGAGCTCGAAGCGGCGCTGGAAGGCGCGCCGGGCAATGCCGCGATGGAGATACTCCACGTTTTTCACGGTATCCTGGGACCTGCCGGACACGGTCAGGCTGTTCTCCTGGCTCACCAGGTTGATGTCGTCCTGGCCGAAGCCGGCGACCGCCATGGTGATGCGATAGCTGTCCTCGCCCGTCTTCTCGATGTTGTAGGGCGGATAGGAGAGCTGGGCCTCGTCGGCCGTGAGGGCCGCATCGACCAGCTGCGACATGCGGTCGAAGCCGACGGTCGAGCGGAAGAGGGGAGAGAGATCGAACGTACGCATGGCTACACATCCTCCATTGAGCAACATGTAGAAGGGAGGGCCCACCTTGAGGTCGAGCCCGGTTCATGATGGCCGGACCCGCACGAGGGCGTCCGCCACCGTATTCGATGTGGTGAGGCTTGGCCGCGGTTCAAGAGGGCGCGGTACCCTCGGCCGCCGCTTTTGGAGGGCCGCCGGGGGCCTGCTATTAAAGGCCCAACCCCTTGAAGCGCCTGTTGAATTTCGCGAGCTGGCCGCCCGTGTCGACGAGGCGGTGGACGCCGGTCCAGGCCGGGTGGGTCTTGGGGTCGATGTCGAGATGGAGCACGGCGCCGGCCTCGCCATAGGTCGAGCGGGTCTTGAACTGGGTGCCGTCCGTCATCACCACGGTGATCTCGTGGTATTCCGGGTGAATCTTCTTCTTCATCGAGGCGCTCCGCTCGGGGAAGTGCGGCTTATAGCGAAGCGGCCCCGGCAATGCAAGCCTTGCGGCGGCACTTGAAGCCCCTCTTCGGGGCCTCCCGGGACTCAGCGCTGGGTCAGCTTGAGCTCGATGCGGCGGTTCTTGGCGTAGGCCGCCTCGGACTCCGCCGGGTCGATCGGCTGGTACTCGCCGAAGCCGGTGGCGGAGAGATGCTCGGGCGGGATGCCGTCGGGCGCTCAGCATGCGCACGACCGCGATGGCGCGCTCGCTCGAAAGCTCCCAGTTCGAGTGGAAGTGCTGCGTCGCGATGGGCCGCTTGTCGGTGTAGCCGTCGACCTCGAGGATCCAGTGGATCTCCGCGGGAATCTTCGGCGTGATGGCGGCGAGCGTCTCGGCAAGGCGCTTCAAGGTCTTCTCGCCCTGCGGATTGAGGTCGGCCGAGCCGCTCGGGAAGAGCACCTCGGACTGGAAGACGAAGCGGTCGCCCACGATGCGGATGTCGGGCCGGTTGCCGAGGATCTCGCGCAAGCGGCCGAAGAATTCCGAGCGATAGCGCGCGAGCTCCTCGATCTTGCTGGCAAGCGCCACGTTGAGGCGGTTGCCGAGATCGGCGATCTGCACGTCCTTGGACTTGTTCGCGGTCTCCGAGGCGTCGAGCGCGCGCTGGATCGAGGCGAGCTGCTCGCGCAGCGCCAGGATCTGCCGGTTGAGGAGCTCGACCTGCCGCTCTGCCTCGGCGCTCAGCTTCTTCTCGGCGTCGAGCGCCGCCTTGCCGCTCTCGCCCGCCTTCTGGGCGCTCTCGAGCTGACCTTGCGCCGCGGCGAGCTGCTTATTCGCCGTGTCGAGCGCGCTCTCGGAGGATGTCAGGCGGCCCTCCGTGGCCGTAAGCTTGGTTTGCGCTGCCGCGAGCTGGCCCTCCGTGGCGTTGAGCTTCGTCTTCGCCGTGTCGAGCTCGCCCGCGGCCGATGCCAGGCGGCTCTCCGCAGCGGCAAGCTGGCTTTGCGTGGCGTCCAGCTGGCTCTGCGCGGTCTCGAGCTGACGTTGCGTGACCTCGAGCTGCCCCTTTGCGCTCTCGAGCTGGCTTTGCTCGGACTTGAGCTGGGTCTCGGCGCTCTCGAGCTGGCCCCTGAATTTCTCGGCCTGCTCGGAGCTGCTTTCGCCGCGCGCGTTCGCCTCGGCGAGCTGGGCGTTGACCTTGTCGCGCTCGGCCGAGAGCTCGGAGAGCCGCGTCGCGAGCGTGTCGCGCTTCAGGACCGAGCTCTGCAGCTCGGCCGAGAGCTGGGCCACCGAAAGGCGCAGATCGGCATTGGCCTTGCGCTCGAGATTGAGCATGTCGCTGAGCTCGGCGACCTGGCGGTTGAGCCGGCGCAGCGCCTCGTCGCGCCCGGTCAGCACCTCGGAGAGGGTGAACTGGGCGACGACGAAGATGAGCAGCACGAAGATGAAGGCGAGCACCAGGCTCGTCAGCGCGTCGACGAAGCCGGGCCAGATGTTGATGGTGCGGATCTGACGATGCGCCCTTGACATGCGCGCCCTTCCTCGCTTCCCCTGCGCCTACTCGCCCGCTTCCTCGGCGAGATTGGCAATGGTGCGCGCAAGCAGGCGGATCTCGGCGCGGAGCTCGTCCACGGTCTGCTGCCGGCCGCTCGAGAGCTCGTCGACGAGGCGGGCGAGATAGACGTCCATGTTGCGGATATGGGTGCGGGTCGCCTCGTCGATGCCGCGCTCGCCCGCGGCTTCGGCCAGCCGCGCCAGCACCGGCCGCATCTCCATCTGGCCCTCGACCAGCTTGACGAGAAGGGACTGCTCGGCGCGCATCTGGTCGGTCAGCGTCGAGAGCCGCTCGCTGAGCGTGAAGAGGTGGCCGCCGGTCGCCGTGCGGTTCTCCTCGCCGCGCTGCACCGTGCGCTGGAGCGCATCGAGGCTGTCCGCAGTCTTCTCGAGGAGCGCCTCGATGTAGGCGGGAATGGAGGTCTCGCCCTCGGCGATGCCCGTGCCGCTCGAGAGCCGCGTGAGGCTCGAGAGCCATTCCTCGAGGTCGTTGTAGAAAAGGTTCTGCGCCTGGCCCCCCTGCAGGTCGAGGAAGCCGAGCACGAGCGAGCTCGCGAGGCCGAAGAGCGAGGAGGAGAAGGAAGTGCCCATGCCCGCGAGCGGCCGCTCGAGGCCGCTCTTGAGATTGTTGAAGATCGACGTCACGTCGTTCGAGCCGATCTCCAGGCCCTGGATCACGCCGCCGACCGAGCTCACCGTATCGAGGAGGCCCCAGAAGGTGCCGAGCAGGCCGAGGAAGATCATGAGGCCGATGAGGTAGCGCGAGATGTCGCGCGATTCGTCGAGACGCGAGCTGATGCCGTCGAGCAGCGTGCGCATCGCGATCGTCGAGAGCGAGACCTGCTTGTCCTTGCGCTCGCCGAGCATGGTGGCCATGGGCGCCAAGAGGCGCGGGGCGGCGCGCGAGAGGGGCTGACGCGCGCGTTTGTAGCTCTCGATCCAGGCGAGCTCCGGCTCGAGTTGCAGCACCTGGCGGAAGATGAAGACGATGCCGATGAGGGCCGCGAAGAGGATCATGCCGTTGAGCGGCGCGTTATGCAGGAACGCCCGCTCGAGCTGCGGAAAGAGCAGCGCTACCACGGCGGCGACCGCGAGCAGGAAGAGGATCATGCGAATGAGGAACCGTCTCAGCCGCGTCATGCTGTCGCCCGGCCGCTTGAGCGTGGTGGGAGTAGCCGCACGGATCCGCCCCTCGCCGGTGCCGCGCTATTTCCCGACCACGACGAGGTCGACCCGGTCGGCCGGCCCATTGCCCTCGATCTTGTTGCCGAGCGCGCGCACGTCCATGCGGCTGGCTCCCACGCCCTGATCGAAGAGGTAGCCGCGGATGGCCAGCGCGCGGCTGAGCGAGAGGCGGCGCGCCTGGCTTGCCTGGTCCTCGCTGCCGGCGGCATAGGCGATGAGCTGCACGCGCAGCTCGTCGCTCTTCTTGAGCGTCTCGACGATGCGGTTGAGCTCGCTCTTGGCCTGATCCGTGAGGTCGGCGGCGCCGCCGGCGAAGTTCACGCTCAAGGTCTTGCCGGGCACCGCTGCGGCGGCGGGCGTCGTGGGCGGCCTCGAGGCGAGCTGGATCTGAGGTGCCGTCGGTGCCGGCTTGCCCGCCGCGGCGGCGGCCCGGGGTGCCGCCTGCGCCGCCGCTGCGGGCGGCGGCACCGCGGCGCTTGCCGTGCTCCGCTCGGCGGAGGGCGCCGGCTTGGGCGCCGCGACCTTGCTCGCCGGCAGGGTCGGGGGCGCTGGCGGCTCCGGCGCCGCCTCGGCGACTTGAGCCGGTGCTGCAGGCGCGCTCTTGCGCGCGGGCGAGGTGGGCGGCGCGCTCGCGGCGCTCGTCTTGGCCGGCGGCGGGGCGGCCGGCGTCTCGGCGGGCTTGGCCGGCTGCGCGGCTGCCTGCGCCACTTGCGCCGGCGGAGCGGCGGTGCTCTTGCTCGGCACGGTCGCGGGCGGCGGCGGCGGCTCGGGCGCCGCCAGCGGCCGGGGATTGGCCTGGGCGGTCTCGGCCGGAAGCGCCGTGCCGCTCCGCGCCGGTGGTGCAGGCGGGGATTGCAGCGCTGCCGGCGGTGGCGGAGGCGGCGACTTCGACGGCACTGGCGGGGCTTGAGACGGCGCTTTCGGCGCCGGCTTCTCCGCCATTGCCACGGGCCCCTTGGCCACGGCCTTGGGCGGCACGCGCGGCTCCGCGCGGGCGGCCGAAGCCTCGGCGCGGGCGCCCTCCTCGCCGCGGCGCTTCGCCTTGGCGACGCTCCTCGACTCGGGCGGCATCAGCACGATCGGGCCGCTCCCCTCCTGCGGAATTTCCAGGGCGGCGCGCGGGGTCTTGGGCGGCGGGCCGAGCCCGTTGAGCACGGAGAGGTCGAGAATGATGTCGCGCGGGTTGCCCTTGCCGACGAAGACCGTGCTCTGGGCCGCGGCGGGCGGGGCGGCGGCGGCGAGGACGGCGGCGGCCAGCGCAAACGCGATCGCCGGCCAATGCGGAGACGCCGCCCGCGTGATCCCGGGGTCTCGCCTCATCCTTTGCCGCCTCCCGCCGGCGGAAGCCATTGATTCAGATTGCCGGGCGCCGCGGCACAATAACCCAGCGTGCGGGGCGCGACAACCGCTTTGCCGGCGGCACGCCGGCGCCTGAGGAGCTTCAAGAGGCACTCCGCGGTGCCGGCAGCTCGAGGGCGCCGCGCAGCCGCTCGCCGAGCGGCTTCATGAGCGCGTCGTTGGCGGCCAGGAGATTGCCGCTCGCGAGGAAGTCGCGCCCGCCGTCGATCTCGCTCACGTAGCCGCCCGCCTCGCGCACGAGGAGGATGCCGGCTGCGATGTCCCACGGCTTGAGGTCGAACTCCCAGAAGCCGTCGAGCTTGCCCGCCGCCACATAGGCGAGATCGAGGGAGGCGGTGCCCAGGCGGCGGATGCCGGCGACCTCGGGCATCACCGCGGCGAAGGTCTTGAGAAAGGCCGCGTGGTCGCCATGCCCGTGGAAGGGGATGCCGGTGCCGATGAGGGCGTCGATCAGGCGGCTCCGCGCCGAGACGCGCAGGCGATGGTCGTTGACGAAGGCGCCGCCGCCCTTCTCGCACCAATAGAGCTCGTCCTTGATCGGCTCCAGGATGATGCCGGCGACCATCTCGCCGTCGCGCTCGAGGCCGATCGAGATGGCGAAGTGGGGGATGCCGTGGAGGAAGTTGAGGGTGCCGTCGAGCGGATCGACGAGGAAGCGGTGGCGCCCGTCGCCGGGCACGGCGCCGCCCTCCTCCATGAGGAGTCCGAAGGTGGGACGCGCGCGCCTGAGCTCGTCCTTGAGGACGCGCTCGGCGCGCAGGTCCGCGGTCGAGACGAAGTCCGCCGGCCCCTTGCGCGAGACCTGGAGCTGCTCGACCTCGCCGAAGTCGCGCAGCAGGCCGCGCGCCGCCTTGCGCGCGGCGCGCTCCATGACGTTGATGATGGCGGAGCGGAGCGCCATGCCTCTGTCAGTCTTTGGCGCGCTCGACGTAGCTCGCGTCCGCGGTGTTGACGATGATGCGGGTGCCGGCCTCGACGAAGGGCGGCACCATGGTGCGCACGCCGTTCTCGAGCACCGCCGGCTTGTAGGAGGAGGCCGCGGTCTGCCCGCGCACCACCGGGTCGGCCTCGACCACCTTCATCGCCACCTTGTCCGGCAGCGCCACCGAGACGGGCGTGCCCTCGATGAGGTCGACCACCACCTGCATGCCGTCCTGGAGGAAGGCCGCGGGGTCGCCCACCACCTCGCGCGTGAGGGTGAACTGCTCGAAGGTCTCGCCGTCCATGAAGGTGAGCGAGTGGTCGTCGCCGAAGAGAAAGGTGCAGTCCTTCTCCTCGACCTGCAGCTTCTCGACCGAGTCCTGGGTGCGCCAGCGCTCGTTGGTCTTCACACCGCTCTTGAGGTCGCGCATCTCGACCTGGATGAAGGCGCCGCCCTTGCCGGGCTGGATGATCTGGATCTTGAGCACGGCCCAGCGCTTGCCGTTGTGCTCGAGGATGTTGCCCGGGCGGATGAGGTTGGCTTGGAGCTTCATGACCTGCTTTGCGTTGCGTCGGCCGCGAATGAGGCGCGGAACCTAACAGCTCGGAGGGGACGTGGCAACGCCTCCAGCCGCCTCCAGCCGTTCAACGCCGGGCCGCGGCTTTATGCCTCTCCCCGCGCCAATCCTCGATGCTGCCGTCGGCGCCGAGATAGCTCGGGCCGATGGGCGACTTGCCGTGGCCGCCGGGGATGTCGAGGACGTAGCACGGCTGGCAGAGGCCCGAGACGCGGCCGCGCAGCTGCCGCATGATCGCCTGGCCGGCGGCGATCGTGGCGCGGAAGTGCGCGGTGCCGGGGGCGCGGTCGAGATGGTGGAGATAATAGGGCTTGATGCGGTTCTGCACCATGGCGCGCATGAGGGCCTCCATGACGGCTGCATCGTCGTTGACGCCCTTCAAGAGCACGCTCTGGCCGAGGAGCGGGATGCCGGCCTCGACGAGGCGGCGGCAGGCCGCGGCGGCAGCCGGCGACAGCTCGCGCGGATGGTTGCAATGGATGGCGAGCCACAGCGCCTTCTCGCTTCCGAGCGCTGCCACGAGGGCGGGCGAGACGCGGGCCGGGTCGCCCACCGGCACGCGGCTGTGGATGCGGATCACTGCCACGTGGGCGATGGCATCGAGGGCGGCCACCAGCGCCTTGAGGCGCTTCACGGGCAGCATCAGGGGGTCGCCGCCGGTGAGCACGACCTCCCACACCTCCTCGCGGCCGCGGATGTAGTCGAGGGCGGCCTCGAGCTCGGCGGCGGAGAGTACGGCCTTCGCTCCGCCCACCCGCTCGCGGCGGAAGCAGAAGCGGCAATAGAACGGGCAGTGCAGGATGGGCGTCAGCAGCACGCGGTCGGGATAGCGGTGCACGATGCCGGCGAGCGGCGCATGGGCGCCGTCGCCGATGGGATCGGGCGCCTCGTCCGGCGCTTGCACGAGCTCGCGCCCATCGGGGATGAACTGGCGGGCGATGGGATCCGCCGAGTCCGCGGGGTCGATGAGGGCGGCCAGCGCCGGCGTTACGGCGACCGCATAGCGCTCGGCCACGCGCTCGATCTCGGCGATGCGCCCGCGCGGGATCAGGCCCAGGCCGGCGAGATCGGCGCCCGTGCGCGCCGTGCGCCGGTGCGCTCGGGACGGGGCCGCCGGGCGGGCGGCAGTCTTTGGCATGACGATCGTCTCTCCTCTATCCTGCGCGCGGGTCAAAGCGGCCGCGAGGATGCCCTTGCGCCGGCCCTCTCATATAAGGATATGCCATGTCCGGCAAAGCCTGGTGGCATCCCGAGGAATTCGACGCACGCCTGTCGGCGCTGGCGTTGCGCGGGCGCGTGCTCGCGGCCCTGCGCGCGTTCTTTGCCGAACGGGACTTCGTCGAGGTCGAGACGCCCTGCCTGCAGACCGCACCCGGCACGGAGCCGCACATCATGGCGCTCTCGACCGAGCTCGGCGAGCCGGGCGGCGGTGCCAGGCGCCGTCTCTATCTCCAGACCTCGCCCGAATACGCCATGAAGAAGCTGCTCGTGGCCGGCGTGGCGCGGCTCTACCAGTTCGCCCGCGTGTGGCGCGACGGCGAGCGCTCGCCGCGGCATCATCCCGAGTTCACCATGCTCGAATGGTACCGCGCGCACGCGGGTTACGAGACGCTGATGGCGGACTGCGAGGCGCTCCTCAGGGCTGCCGCCGCGGCCGCGGGAACGGGCGGGCTCAGTCACGGTGCCAGGCGCTGCGATCCGCTGCCCGCGGCCGAGCGCCTCACCGTCGCCGAGGCCTTCGCCCGCCATGCCGGCATCGACCTCCTCGCGACCGCCCCCGATCCCCATGCGCCGGATGCGGCCCTCCTTGCCGCCGAGGCGCGGCGCAGCGGCCTCTTCGTGAGCGAGCGGGACAGCTGGGAGGACGTCTTCTTCCGCATCATGCTCGAGCGCATCGAGCCCCGCCTCGGCGAGGGTCGCGCGACCATCCTCTACGAGTACCCCATCTCCATGGCGGCGCTCGCGCGCCCGAGCCCGCGCGATGCGCGCGTGGCCGAGCGCTTCGAGCTCTACGCCTGCGGCCTCGAGCTCGCCAACGCCTTCGGCGAGCTCACCGACGCCGCCGAGCAGCGCCGCCGCTTCGCAGCCGAGCAGGCCGAGAAGGAGCGCCTCTACGGCGTGCGCCAGCCGATCGACGAGGACTTCCTCGCCGCCCTCGAGTTCGGCATGCCCGAGAGCGCCGGCATCGCCCTCGGCTTCGACCGCCTGGTCATGCTCCTCGCCGGCGCCGAGCACATCGACGAGGTGCTGTGGGCGCCGGTCGGGTAGCGGGCTCTTGAAATCGCTACGCAACTTGCGTATATGAGATCGGAATGTGGGGCGCCGAGCGTATCCGCATCGTCGTCGATGACGACCTCACCGATGACCCCGTGGTGACCGCGGACATTGCCACGCCGGCGGGAGCATTGAAACTGATGGCGATACCCACGCTTGAGGGCCGCCGGCTGACGCTCTCGGGCCTTCACATGCATGGGGTAGGTCTCGGCCCCACGGGTTTCGGGGCCGGCAATCTCAGGAAGCTGGCAGACGCGGCGATGGAGGCGCTGGGGTGCGATGAGATCATCGTTGACGGAGCGGTTAGGACGTTGGGTGCAAATCCGGGACGTGTCCCGCAGCGGCTCCGCTTCAAGCGCCGCCTACGTTCTTGAGCCGCAACCGGGGACGTTTGCGCAAACGGTGACGGCCGCGCAGGTGCTGATACGGAGCGGCGTGGGCGCCTCGAAGGCCAAGGGAGTGGTGGAGCGCCTTCTCGCCGGCGAGAAGGTGCCGCTCCTCGTTCCGTACCTTGTCTCCGCCGCAGACTTCGAGCGGCATCTCAAGGCTGTCGGCATCTTGCCGCATCGCCGCGAAGTTCCGGCCCATGTGGATGTGGCCGCGATCCGTCAGCGGCTTCGCTTGACGCAAGAGGAGTTTGCCGCGCGCTTCGCCTTGAGCATCGCCACGGTGCGGAATTGGGAGCAGAGCCGCTCTGTTCCCGACGATGCGTCGCGTGCGTTTCTTGCGGTCATTGCCCGCGACCCCGAGGCCGCGGAGGAAGCGGTCACCCCGTGACGGCCCTCCTCAGAATCCTCTGCGACTTGGTCGCAAGCGCCCGCGCGATCGCCGCGTTGAAGTCGGCGACGGCCTCTCCGGGTCCTTTCGCGTAGCCCCATACGCCGCTCACCACGGCGAGGAAATCGGCGCCGGCGGCGACGAGGGGGGCGCAGTTCTCGACGGTGATGCCGCCGATCGCCACGCAAGGCACGGTCATGGTCTCGCTCCACCAGCTGAGGAGCTCCACGTCGGCGTGCGTCTTGGCCTCCTTGGTGCCGCTCGCGAAGAAGGCGCCGAAGGCGACGTAGTCGGCGCCGGCATCCGCCGCTAGAATCGCGAGATGGCGCGAGGCGTGGCAGGTGACGCCTATGATGCGCTCGGGGCCGAGGATACGGCGGGCCTCGGCGTAGCCCGCGTCCTCTTGGCCCACGTGCACGCCGTCGGCACCTGCGGCAAGCGCAAGGTCCGGCCGGTCGTTGACGATGAGGGCGACATCGTGCCGCGCGCAGATGGGCGCCAGCGCCTTGGCGGCGGCCAGCACCTCGGCGTCGGCCGCCCCCTTGAGGCGGAGCTGGAGGCAGGCCACGTCGCCGCCCTCGAGCGCCGCCGCGAGCGCGCGCGCAAAAGCGCGCAGCTCGAAAGCGGGCGGCGTGACGAGGTAGAGCCGGCAGAGGGGGGTCTCGCTCAGTCGTTGCCCTTGTAAATGCCGATGACGCTGTCGAGCAGCTCGAGCGCCTTCTCGCGCGGGCGCTGGAAGCTGTTGCGCCCGATGATCGAGCCGGTCGCCCCGCCGTCGCGGATGGCGCGCACCTCGGCGAGGAGGCCCGCCTCGTCCTTGGCCTCGCCGCCCGAGAAGACCACGAGCCGGCGGCCATTGAAGGCGCTCTGCACCACGTGGCGGACGCGCGCCGCGAGCGTCGAGATGTCGATCTTCTGGGCCTCGTAGACCTTCTTCGCGGCCTCGAGCTCGAGGTGCTCGCTGGGCGGCTTCACCTTGATGATGTGGGCGCCGAGGAGCGCCGCCATCTGCGCCGCGTAGGCGCAAATATCGATCGCCGTCTCGCCCGCCTTGGAGAGGCTGCCGCCGCGCGGGTAGGACCAGATGACGACGGCGAGGCCCTTGCGCTTGGCCTCCTCGGCGAGTGCCCGCGCCTCCTCGAACATGCCGTAGGCGGCGTCCGAGCCGGGATAGATGGTGAGCCCGATCGCAGACGCGCCGAGGCGGAGCGCATCGTCGACCGAGGCGGTTAGCGCCTGGTCCGCCGCCTCCTTGGCGCGCGCCAGGCTATTGGCGTTGTTGAGCTTGAGGATGAGCGGAATCTGGCCGGCGAAGCTCGCGGCCCCGGCCTCGATCATGCCGAGCGGTGCGGCATAGGCCGAGAGGCCGGCGTCGATCGCCAGCTGGAAATGGTAGTGCGGGTCGTAGGCCGGCGGGTTCGCCGCGAAGCTGCGCGCCGGCCCGTGCTCGAAGCCCTGGTCGACCGGCAGGATGACGAGCCTGCCCGTGCCGCCGAGCCTGCCCTGCATGAGGATGCGGGCGAGATTGGCCTTGGTCCCCGGACAGTCGCTCTCGTAATTGTCGAGAATGCGCTTGACGCGCGGCGTCATCTTCATCGCGGCAATCCCCATGGCACCATGCCCGGCCGCGGCCGGGGCGTTCCCTCTCGCGCCGAGCAATAGCCGAGCGCCCGAAGTTTTTCAACGCCGGGAGACGGGGGGCCGGGCGACGGCGGCGCGTTCGCCGCGGCGGGCCTCGCCGAGCCACGCCCTTGAGGCGGCGAGCGGGTCGGCGCCGTGGCGGAGATCGAGGCTGCGGCGCGGCCGGCGGCGCACCAGGCGGCGGCCCTCCTTCGCCGCGATCTGGGCGAGCTTGTCGGCCACCCGAGGTGCACCTGTGAAGCAGACCGCCGCCATGCCCGCGGCGAAGGCGCCGAGCACGTGGCCGGGCAGGTCGGCGCAGTCGAGCACGCCCTCGAAGCGTGCTGCCGGAACCGCGCGCGCGGCCGCCTCGAGCACCGCCTTGAACCAGCCCGCCCCGGCATAGGCCGCGGCCCCGGGAGCGCTCCACAGCTCGACCGCCACATCCTCGGCCGCGGCGGCGGCGAGCGCCGCCCGGGCCTGGGCGAGCGAATGGACGACCACGGCGCGGGGTGCAGCGCCGGACTTCCGTCGCGTTCTCGAGGCACGGGCCGCAGGCGTCCTTGCCATGCTGAGAGACTTAGCACGGCGCCTGCGGGAATTGGCAATCTCCGTACGGCGCTCTCAACGGATCATCTCGATCGCGATTCCAAGAGCGAGCCTCTTCCAGGCGTCATCGGCGCTGACGGCCATGATGCCGCGCTCGCTCGCCAAAGCGAGGCAGGCCCTGTCGCCGAGGGATAGCCTTGCTGCTTGCGTCGTGGCCCCTCAGTATGAAGCGGGCGAGCACTTCCGAGAGATTGACCGTCGACATGCAGGACTAGGATAGGTGGCGGGCGACAAGCTCATGGCCCCGCTCGCGGAGCAGGAATGCGAGCAATGCCGACGCGTCGAGCGCAATCACCGCTTACGCTCTTTCGCGGCCTCGCGGCGGCGCTCGGCGATCAGCTCGTCGGTCAAGCGCGGCGGCCGGCCGGCGAAGAGCCCGGCGATGAAGTCCTGAAGCTCGGCCGGGTCGAACTGCGAAACTTCCTCCTCGCGCACGGCCTCGGCGAGAATCGTGCGCGCTTCCGCCTCCATGCTGCGGCCGGCTTTTGCGGCCCTGACGCGGAGCTTCGCGCGAACCTCGTCGGGAAGCTTGCGGATGTTCAGCGTTGCCATGCGGTCAATGATAGCATTGCAAGCGTTGGCGTCAAATGGCGCGCCGGGCACTGCCAACGGTCCGCACGCCGTTCTGGCCCCTCGGAGCACGGCCATCGTTCGACGGGACGCCTAGAAAGTGATCGTCGCCGTGATCGTATCGGAATAGCTGCCCGACGGAACGTTCTGCAGCGCCGGAATGCTGCCATAGACCGTCACCGTGACGGTGCCCGTCCCAGGTGCGCTGTTGCTGTAGGTCGAGCTTCCGCCCGTGCCGTCGCCCCAGATGGTCGTCAAGGCCGCATTGAGATAGAGATTATAGTCGAGGACGTTGGTGGTGAGCTTCATCGTGCGGGGATTGAAGCTGCTCGAGCTGCCCTTGTTGAGCTGGATCGTTATGGCGGCCGAAACTGTGCATTTGAAGCTGACGGAGCCGTTCACGAGCGTAGCGCTGGTCTTGAAGACGTTGTAATTGCCGAAGGTGACCGCGGTCGCGGAGAGCGTGCAGGAGTTCGCCGCCGCAGGTCCGGAAAGCAGCAGCAGCGCTCCCGCGGCAAGAAGGCCCAGCCTGAATGCAGCGCCCATCTCAACCCTCCGTGACTTCTGTCGTGCATACCAGCTCGCCCAAGTTCACCGAGCGCTCGGCGGAGGCTGGCGCCTTGAGCGTGAAGCGGCACTCGCGGCCCCTGTAGCGGATGACCGCGGGCAGGCTGCCCGCCGGCAACTCCTCGAAATAGAACTGCCCCTTGTCGCCGATGGGCGAGACATAGTTGCCCCCCTCCGCGGAGATGTCGATCTCGCCGTAGGCGGGAACGATCGTCTCGGTCCCGCTGCGGATCTTGAGGGTGCCGATGAAGACCTCGAGGCGATGCACGGAGAATTCCACGACCGCGCCGCCGCGGTAGGAGGTCGCCACCGTCCGCTCGTTGCTCTGGACGGCATAATCCATCGAGATGTCCTGGTCGTTGATGCCGATGCGATTGCCCGAATAGCTCAGCAGATTCGGCACCAGCAAGTTGCCGTCGCTGTCGGTGCGGCCGAACGGCTGGTTCTCGAGATATCCGGTGACGCCTTCCACGCCCGGCACGCGGATCAAGGCATAGCCGTCGTTGAGCGGGCGGGTGGCGAAGACGTGGCCGTCGATGATGCCTATGGCGCCGCTGGCGCTCACGGTCGCGCTGTTCTGGCCGAGCTGACGGTCGACGTCGGCCTCGTAGAGCCCGAACGGCCCCTGATAGACGAGGTTGGCGAGCTCACCGCGGTCGCTGCCGGTCTGGGTCTGCACCAGGTAGCCGTAGCCCTCGCCCAGCGGCGGGGATTTCTGGATTTGGGCGACGCCCGTGACGCCGTCATGGCCGCGGCTTGCCGAAAAGGTGGCGCTGGTATCGCTGTCGATTGCCACGGCGAGGGACAGCAGGACCCGATTGTCCGTGGGTTGCCCCGATTGAATGGCATGGCTGAGCGTGAGCGAAAGGTTCGCCCAGCTGTTGAGCTGCCTCGTCGCGGCGATGCTGGCTTGGTCGGTTCGCCCGGCATCCCGGAACGCGCTGCGCGACAGCTGTCCCGTCAAATCGCAGAAGTCCAAGGGAAACGCGAGATAGCCGTCCAACTGGCGGAGCGCGCGGTCGGTTTGCGGGCTCAAGCTCATGGTGGCGTAGCGGCGGCTGTTGCCGGTGAAGTCGCCGCCTATGGTAAAGAGCCTCGAGGTGTAGCTGTAGGTCGTCGAGCCGGCCCAGCCGTCGAGCCCGCGGTCGCGGCTGGCAGCGCCGAAGAAGCCGAACTGACCGAAGGACGTAGTGACGGCCAGCTCCGGCCCGCCCGCCTGCAAGCGCTCGTCGGCCTCGAGAAAGGCGCCCGGCGTGAAGGTATCGTCCAAGCCAAAGCGATGGTGCGCGAGAAACCCTGCATGGCGATAGTCGCCGAAAGCGTCGGTCGTCGCCATGTTGCGCTCGAGACCGAGATTGTAGGTGAACTCATGGAGCCCGGGCGCCAGCGACTGATCGCTGAGATAGTAGGGTGCGCCCAGCTCCTGCTGCTGGCCGAGGGCGTTGCGGATCACGATGCGGGTATTTCCGCTGCCCGTGAGCGCCGGGATGTTCTCCAGCGTGAACGGTCCGGGCGGCAGCGCCACGCTGCGCACGAGCACGCCGTTCACGTACACGTCGGCCGTCGAGGGCGTGTTCACGATGCCCGAGTAGCGCTGGGCGGGAAAGGGCGTGAAATAGGGATCGATGGAGTACTCCTTCGAGAAGCCGATGCCGCCGAGCGGGCTGAGGCCGCCGAGATTGCCGCCGTTGGCAAGCGTGTCCCCCAGCTGAAGCCGCGTCATCTCATCGCGATCGTCGAGGTTGAGCGTCGTGTTGGTGCGCGAGATCTGCCCCATGTTATTGCGCGAGACGATGTTGTCGAAGAACGCGCTGTCGAAGGGGCCCAATTGGCCGAGACTGGCGCCTTGTTCGCTGAACGCGCTGAAGCGGTTGAAGTCCTGTGCCGTGACAGCGTAGTTGAGGAAGGCGCTCGGTACGCTCATATAGACCATGTCCTTCGGCCGGTTCCGCCCCAGGTTGACGGTCGAGCCGGAGAGCAGCGACGGATCCACGGTGAGGCGCAACGCCACCTCCGCCTCGTCGAACACGTAAGTCACCTTCGGCGCAAGCGCGCCCAGGCTGACATAGGACACGCCGTCGATGGTCTCGGCGCGTCCGGGGACCGACACGAAGCCGGCCTTGCGCAGCTCGTCGATGCGCAAAAGGAAATCCTTGCCCCGCACGAGCGCGTTGACCTCGTCCTTGTCCTCGCCGTTGACCGACAGTGCGAGAACGGCGTGCCGAACCTTGTCCTCGGGCGCCGCCGCGATCTCGACCGGGCCGAGGAGCACCTCGATGTCCGGCCCGGCCGCGATCGCCGCCGGACCGGACGTTCGAGGCGAGCAGAGAAACCATGCCGAGAAGCGCGAGCCGGAGTTTCATTCGACTGCCCGCGCCGTGTCGCGCGCCTCACGGCGTCCCGGACTGCGCCGCGCCAGGCGATTTCAGGAACTCGGTTCGCGCCGCCGAGCCGCCGGGGCTGCACGCGAGCGGGAATTCCGCACGGACCGGCGCCGGGTCGGTCTCGGCCTCGAGGACGATGCGGCTCGCGCGGCGGCAATCCGCTTCGGCGAGGGCCAGGCGATAATCGCGAGTGCCGCCGGCGAGCACGTACCAACCTGGGACCGCCAAGTCGAAAACGCTCTTTCCGGCGGAATCCACGCCGACCGCGCGCAGACGCCGCACCATCAGGTGCGCGGTGCCGTTGTTGAGGATGGCGAACGATACGACGTTCCCGGCGAGCGACGGCGGCCCGATGCGCGGGTCGGGGCGCGCATCTCTCGGCGCAACGAAGATGGGAAGGCTGATCTTGGCGAGGAACCTGATGGACATGGCGCTGCTCGCCACCGTCTCGTTCGGCAGCTCCTGCAAGATCAGGCGATAGGTTTTTTCGCTCTTGTCGAAGGGCACCTGCACGCCGACGCGGATCCGCTTGGTCTCGCGGGGGCCGAGCGTCATGAGAAGGGGAAACGCCACCACGTCCTCGGTGCGCTCGAGGACCATGCCGCCGTCGGCGCTCTGCCGCCAGGCGAAGGTGCTGAGCTCGTAGCGGAGCGTGTCGTCGCCTTCGTTGATCAGACTGAGGAGCTCGGTCGGCTTCCCCGGAGTGATCGCCACCTCGGTCGGGGAAACCTGCACCTCTCCCGCCCGTGCGGGCAGTGCTACGGCGCACGCGAGCGTGAGCGCGCCGGCACCCAGCAAGACCACATTGCGCATGACGCTCAAGCTTGGAACCATGACATCCATCCTCCCTGGCGACGCGTGCTACACGCGCTCAAGCTCCCCAAGGGCGCTCATCGCTGATCGACGCAGCGCTGCTTCGTTGTATGATCGGTGCGGCCTAGGGTCCCCGCGTGCCGCGCCACATGGCTGCGAGGCCGAGAGGCAGCCGGCCGGCCGTTGTTGCAGTCGCGGAAATAGCCGTGGCGCCGCCGCGCGGCCGCAGAGGGCCGTGGCACTGCCGCCGGCCGGCGATGGGCTCTAGAAGGTCGCGGTGACGATCACGATGTTGGGCGAGACCGCGAATGGCGTCGGCGGGTTGGCCGCCGCGCTGCCATAGGAGAACAGGACGAGGCTGGCGCCGGTGGCACTGACCGGGAGGCTCCGCACGGTCCTTTCGGGGGCGCCGTGCGTCACCACTCTCCCCGCGGCGGCAAGCGCACGATCGGCCACCTGCTGCCAGCCGGGCGGAACCGCGCCGAGGCTGTTGGGGAAACTGAAGAGGACCGCGGGCGCCGCCCCGCTGCTGCAATGCAGGGCGACCGGAGCGGGCGCCGCAGGATCGACCAGGTCGAGCATGCCGCTCCCGACAACGGTCGCGGCAGTCGATATATTGCAGACCCTTACGACCCTCGCCGACACGACCATCTTGGCCGTGACGGCGGCTGCCAGCACCTCCGGCACATTCATTGCCAAGACCAGGATAAAGAGCGCGGCCGGCAACCCGCCAATTCGCACCAGCGCGCGCCGCATCGCTTGGATCATCGTTCCCGCTCTCCTGCCGCGAGGACCGCCGCCAATTGACGATCCGGACGAGGTGCTGGACGGCCGCCACGATGCGGCTCGTAGCGCGCAGGCGAAGCCTGCTGCGGCTCGTTCCGCGTGGCAGCGCCGCGACGCCTCGATCCTCCGCCATAGTAGTGCTTGACGGGGCGCGACGGAAGGTGCTTGCACGGCGACCGACGGAGGGCGCAAGGCAAGTCATGTGACATGTCATCATGCGAGCGATCCTGACGCGCGTGTCATGGGGCTCGGCTCCGCGAGGAGAGAGAAGCCTCGTCGTCTCGTCATCGCTTTTTCGCTTGACTGCGCGCGGCCGGTTCGGCGCTTTCCGGCAAATTCGCGCCGGTCCCACGCGCAGCGTTAGAACGTCGCCGTGACGACGACCGTGTCGCTATAGGTGGTGGCGGACGGCACGTTCTGGCCGGTTCCGATCGTGCCGTACGCCGTCAGGTTCGCGGCGGTGCCGGAGCCCGTCACCGTCTCCGTGCCGGTGGTGTTCCACACGGTGGTATTGCCGACGTTCTGATAGATCTCGTAACCCAGATAGTCGCCCGAGCCGTCCGCCATCGCGCGCGTGCCGAAAGTCCCCTTGCCGGCGTTGTTGCCCAAGCTCAAGGAAATCGTCCCCACGGTATTCTTGTTGCAATTGACGGTGACCGTCGCGGTGGTCGTGAGAGCGGCGGTAAAGCTGTAACTGCCGAAGCCCAGTGCGGTCGTCGACAAAGTGCAGGCATTCACGACCGTCGCGGAGACCGCCATGTTCGCGGTCGCGGTGCCCGCCGCGAGCGGCGACGTATGCATGCCGACGGCTCCGAGGACGGCAAGACAGGCCGCCGCCCGCAGCAAGGTGCTGACTCTCAATATCCGCATCATCTCCTGGGTCCCCCTCTATCCGCTGCTTTTAAGCTTGCCGTGCCTGCCTCTCGCCGAGCCGGATGCATGCCGAGGGCGCTCGGCACGGCAAGGGAAGCGGCTGTCTTCGGCAAGGCTCGGCAGCCAGACGCAATATTCATCTCGCGCTTTCCTTTGGGTTTCGACGTGTGGAACTTATGATTCTCAATGCGCGGCTTAAGGCAGGGTGCGGAAGTTACTTGGCAAAATTAAAGAAAATGTTATTAAAATTGCTGCTCCCCTTCATTCCGTAACAATTTCTTTACAAAGTCCTTTGGTGGGCACCGCGGATCGGCCGCTTCCCTCGGAGTCCGCTCGGAGAATTTTGCCTTATGAAGCGACGCAAGCGAGCGTGCGCTCGGCGATCCGGCGCTTGGGCAGGAGCATGAGGCCGGCCGAATCGGGACGATCGACCACGACGGGCTGCAAGCCCGCCTTGGCCCGGCCCGCGAAGGCGGGCGTACTATTAGAATGGATCAAAACCGCGGGCGGCGGTCTCGCTCGACCGGCACGGTGCCCGCATGCCGGGCGCTTGGCGCGCCCTCAGAGCCTTCCCATCAGCGCCGCCACGTCGGCCATGCGGTTGGCAAAGCCCCATTCGTTGTCGTACCAGGCGAGCACGCGCACGAGCGCGCCGTCGATCACCTGGGTCTGGGTGAGATCGAAGGTCGAGCTCGCCGGGTTGTGATTGAAGTCGCTCGAGACGAGCTCCTCGTCGGTCGTCTCGAGGATGCCGCTCAAGCGGTTGCTCTTGGAAGCCTCGATCATGGCCGCATTGACCGCCTCCACGCTCGCCGGCTTCTTCGGCACGAACTTGAAATCGATGAGCGAGACGTTGGGCGTCGGCACGCGGATGGCGGTGCCGTCGAGCTTGCCCTTGAGCTCGGGCAGCACGAGGCCGACCGCGCGCGCGGCACCCGTCGTGGTGGGGATCATCGAGAGGGCCGCCGCGCGCGCGCGGCGCGCGTCCTTGTGGAGGGTGTCGACGAGGCGCTGGTCGCCCGTATAGGAATGGATTGTCGTCATATAGCCGTGCTCGATGCCGAAGGCGTTGTGCAGCACGAAGGCGACGGGCGCCAGGCAGTTCGTCGTGCAGGAGGCGTTCGAGACGACCTGGTGCTTGGCCTCGAGCTTGTCGTCGTTGACGCCGCGCACCACGGTCAAGTCGGCGCCGCTCGCCGGGGCCGAGACCAGCACCTTCCGCGCCCCCGCCTGGATGTGCTTGAGTGCCGCCTCCTTGCTCGTGAAGTGGCCGGTGCATTCGAGCACCACGTCGACCGCGAGCTCCTTCCACGGCAGCTTGGCCGGATCGCGCTCGGCGAGCACCTTGATCGGGCCGTGGCCCACATCGATGCCGCCGTCGGTCACCTTGACCTCGCCGGGGAAGCGCCCGTGCACCGAATCGTGCCTGAGCATCTTGGCGTTCATCTCGACCGAGCCCAGGTCGTTGACCGCCACGAACTCGAGATCCTTGCGCCCGGCCTCGTGGGCCGCGCGCACCACGTGCCGGCCGATGCGGCCGAAGCCGTTGATGGCTATTCTGAGGGCCATGTCTTCGTCTCCTCCGATAGACCGCCCGCGCGCTAGAGCCGTGCCTTGGCGGCGGCCACCACCGCGTCCGGGGTGATGCCGAAATGCTTGTAGAGTGCGGCATAGGGTGCCGAGGCGCCGAAGCCGTGCATGCCGATGAAGATGCCGTCCGGCCCGAGATGGCGCTCCCAGCCGAAGCCGATAGCGGCCTCGATGCCGATGCGCAGCGTGCCCGGTGCCAGGAGCTCCTCGCGGTAGGCGGCAGGTGCCTCAGCGAAGAGCGCCTCGCAGGGCATCGAGACGACGGCAGCACCGATCCCTTCGCCCGCCAGCGCCGCGCGCGCCGCGAGGGCGATCTCGACCTCCGAGCCGGTGGCGATGAGCGTCACGCGCCTGGTACCCTCCGCCGCCGCGAGGAGATAGGCGCCCTTGGCCGAGAGGTTCTCCTCCGCGTGCGCGAGGCGCACGGGCTCGACCGACTGGCGCGTGAGCGAGAGCACGGAGGGCGAACGTTCGGCCGCTAGTGCCAGCGCCCAGCACTCGGCGGTCTCGACGCCGTCCGCCGGGCGGAAGACGAGGAGGTTGGGGATCGCGCGCAAGGCCGCGAGCTGCTCGACCGGCTGGTGGGTCGGGCCGTCCTCGCCGAGGCCGATCGAATCATGGGTCATCACGAAGATGACGCGCTGGCCCATCATCGCAGCCAGGCGGATGGCGGGCCGGCAATAGTCGGTGAAGACGAGGAAGCTGCCGCCGTAGGGGATGACGCCCCCATGCAGCGCGAGGCCGTTCATGGCGGCGGCCATGGCGTGCTCGCGCACGCCGTAATGGATGTAGCGCCCGGCGAACTTGCCGCGCTGAACCGGCGCCATGTCGCGGCCCTGGCTCGCGTTCGAGCCCGTCAAGTCGGCCGAGCCGCCGACGAGTTCCGGGATCGCCGCCGCCAGATGGTCGATGACGAGCTTGGAGGCCTGGCGCGTGGCGAGCTTCGGCTGCTTCTCCGCGAACTCACGCTTGGCGGCGAGCACCGCCTGCTGCCAGCCCGCGGGCAGCCGTTTGGCATGCACGCGCTCGTATTCGGCGCGCGTCTTGTCCTCGAGCCTGGCCACGGCCTCGCTCCAGCGCCGGTAAGGCACGGCGCCGCGCCCGCCCGCCTTGCGCCAGGCGGCTGCCACCTCGGGCGGAATCTCGAAGGGGGCCGCGTGCCAGCCGAGTGCCGCGCGCGCCCCCTCGATCTCCTTGGCGCCGAGCGGAGCACCATGGGCGGCGGCCGTGCCCGCCTTGGTGGGCGCACCCTTGGCGATCGTGGTGCGGCAGGCGATGAGGGAGGGCGTTCCAGTCGCGTGCGCGCTCGCGAGCGCCCCCTGGATCTCGCCCGGCTGGTGGCCGTCGACCGCCTGCACGTCCCAGCCCGAGGCGCGGAAGCGCGCGAGCTGGTCGTCGGAGACGGCGAGCTCGGTCGGGCCGTCGATCGAGATGCGGTTGTCGTCCCAGAGGAGGATGAGCTTGCCGAGCTGGAGATGGCCGGCGAGCGAGATCGCCTCGTGGCTGATGCCCTCCATGAGACAGCCGTCGCCGGCGATCACGTAAGTGTAGTGGTCGACCACGGCATTGCCGAAGCGGGCATTGAGCAGGCGCTCAGCCAACGCCATGCCGACGGCGTTGGCGATGCCCTGGCCGAGCGGCCCGGTCGTCGTCTCGATGCCGGCGGCAGCACCATATTCGGGATGGCCGGGCGTGCGGCTGCCGAGCTGGCGGAAGCGCTTGATCTCCTCCATCGTCATGTCGGCGTAGCCGGTCAGGTGGAGGAGGGCATAGAGCAGCATCGAGCCGTGCCCGGCCGAGAGCACGAAGCGGTCGCGGTCCGGCCACTCGGGGTGAGTGGGATCGTATTTGAGGAAGTCCGAGAACAGCACCGTCGCCACGTCGGCCATGCCCATCGGCATGCCGGGGTGGCCCGCGCCGGCCTTCTCGACGGCGTCCATGGCAAGGGCGCGGATGGCATTCGCCATGTCCCTGTGGCGCGCCAGGGGAGAGTGTAGCGTTGCGCTGTCGTCCATCGTCCTGGAGCGAGCCATCTCGGCCGGAAGGGTGAGGCGATCGGGCGCCCCGGCAAAGGGCCGCGATGCCGGGGCAACATGCCGCTCCCCCTATGCGGCGTCAATCGGCTTCTCTCGCTCGCTTCGCTCGCGCAGCATCAGAGCCGGCCGCCGATTGACGCTCGGCTTCCTCGCGGCGTATGCTCGCGGCCCCGGAGCAAGGCGCTAAGCCTTTCTTGGAGCGCGGAATTTCCCATGTCTCGGCTCGAGCAGGCGCGGCGGCGGTTGGAGCTTGCGGTAAGCCGCCTGGAGCGCACCGCGCAACGAAGCCATGCGCGTCTTGCCGAGCGCGCCGAGCTCGCCAATGCACTCGAGGCGGCGCGGGCCGAGGGCAAGGACCTGCGCGATCTCGGCGCCGCCCTCTCGACGCGGCTCGATGCCGTGATCGGGCGCTTGAAGTCGACGCTTCAGGCGTGACGCCATGGCCCAGCTCACCGTCACCATCAACGGCCGCGGCTACCAGATCGCCTGCGACGACGGGCAGGAGGAGCATCTCGCCAAGCTCGCGGCCTATGTCGACAAGCGCGTCTCCGAGCTCATAGCATCCATGGGCCAGATCGGCGACACGCGGCTTCTCGTCATGGCGAGCCTCTTGATCGCCGACGAGCTCTCGGACTCCTACAAGGCGCTCCAGGCCGAGCGCGGCAAGCCCGTCGGCTTGACGCCCGAGGCGGAGGCCGCGATGGCGCAGGGCATCGAGGCCCTTGCCGCGCACATCGAGGCGATTGCGGCGCGCCTGGAAGCCGCCTAGAGTCGTGCTCGAACGGGGCTGGCCGGCGCGTCAGGCCGCTTCGTGCCCTGGGGCCAATGTCTTCATCTGGGGAGCTGTCTCTACCGTGACCCTGGTCACGGCACATGGCGCCCACCTGCGTGAGCAGGCCACAGAGGACAAGTAACGGCCAACGGCTCGGGTGGCTCCGTTCGCTCTGCCTTTCTCGCGAGCCGCCATGGACGAGCCCAAGGACCAACGATGACCCTTCTCGAGGCCAAAGCGGCGGCCCGGCAGGCGGCGGCGGCCCGCCGCGACGCCGCCCATGCGTTGCTCGCCGGGACGGCGCCCGGCCGCGTCGCGGCCCATTTCGCCGCGGCCTTCCGGCTCGAGGCGGGCGCTGCCGTCTCCGGCTACTGGCCGGGGCGGAGCGAGCTCGACATCCGCCCGCTCATGACGGCGCTCGAGCGGGAGGGCCACCCGATCGGCCTTCCCGTCGTCGTGGGCCGCGGCAAGCCGCTCCTCTTCCGCCGCTGGCGGCCGGGCTTGGCACTCGAGGCCAAGGCCTTCGGCTTGCGCGAGCCGCCTGCCGCCGCACCCGAGGTCGTGCCGCAGGTGCTGCTGGTGCCGTTCCTCGCTTTCGATGCCGAGGGCTATCGTATCGGCTATGGCGCCGGCTACTATGACAGGACGCTCGCGGCGCTCAGGGCCAAGGCCGACGTGCTCGCGATCGGCGTCGGCTATGCCGCCCAGCGGGTCGAGCGCCTGCCCCGCGACGGGCACGACGAGCGGCTCGACTGGGTGGTGACGGAGGAGGGGGCCCAGCACTTCGCGCGCGCCGCCATCTCCGCCGCGGGCGGCGTGCGATGAAGCTCCTCATGTGCGGCGACGTGATGGGCCGCGCCGGGCGCAAGGCGGTGATCCGCCAGGTGCCGCTCTTGCGCAAGGCGCTCGACCTCGATTTCGTCGTGGTCAACGGCGAGAACGCGGCCGGCGGCTTCGGCATCACCGGCGACATCTGCCAGGAGTTCTATGCCGCGGGCGTCGATGCCATCACCACCGGCAACCACGTGTGGGACCAGAAGGAGACGCTCGCCTACATCCAGCGCGACACCAAGCTCCTGCGCCCGCACAACTACCCGCTCAATACGCCGGGCCGCGGCGTCGGCGTCTTCGCCGCGCGCGGGGGAAAGCGCATCGTGGTGCTGCACATGATGACGCGGCTCTACATGGAGGCGCTCGACTGCCCCTTCGTCGGCCTCGACCAGCAGCTCGAGGTCTTCAAGCTCGGCAAGAACGCGGATTTCATCCTGGTCGACATCCACGGCGAGGCGACGAGCGAGAAGATGTCCGTCGGCCACCATTGCGACGGCCGCGTCTCGGCCGTCATCGGCACCCATTCCCACGTGCCGACCGCGGACGCGCAGATTCTCCCGGGCGGTACCGCCTACCAGACCGATCTCGGCATGTGCGGCGACTACGACTCGGTGATCGGCATGAAGAAGGAGCCGGCGGTCGCCCGCTTCGTGACCAAGCTCAAGGGCGAGCGGCTCACCCCCGCCGAAGGCGAGGCGACGCTCTGTGCCGCCTATGTCGAGAGCGACGACGCGACGGGATTGGCCAGGCACATCGCGCCCGTGCGGCTCGGCGGGCGCCTCCAGCCGCACTGGCCGCTCCCGGCACCCGCGGGTGCCCTCAAGGTGCCGCCGGTCTGAGCCGATCACAGCACGCGCCCGTCTGTGCGAGCTCTCGCGATATGCCGGCTTCAGCCCCAGAGGCAGGGCAATGGTGCTGCGAACTGCCGATCGCCGAAGGGAATGACCTCCTCGCCGTCATAGAGCACGACGCCAAGCTTGAAGGCGCTCCCCACCGCGCTCGATAACCTTTCAAGGCCGCGAAAATCCGAGGTCTTCACGCTCGCCGCAGCCTTGACCTCGATGCCGACGATGTCGCCTGCGTCGTTTTCGAGGACGATGTCGACCTCGCGCTGGTCCTTGTCCCGGTAATGGAAGAACGAGATACGCTCCTCCGCCCACGAAGCCTGTTTCAAGAGTTCCGCGTAGGTAAAGCTCTCGAGAAATGGCCCGAGCGCGCCGTGGTCTGCCCGCAATTTGGCAAGCGATTGGCCACGGACGGCAGCGAGCAGCCCGGCATCGAGAAAGTGCAGCTTTGGAGACTTGGTGAGCCGTTTCAACTCGTTGCGGAACCAGGGACGAATATGTTGCACCAGAAATAGCTGCTTCAGGATGCCGATGTAGCGATCGGCGGTTTTGTGATCGAGTTCGGACTCTTGCCCCGATTTCGGAGAGATTGACGAGCCGGCCGGAGAATTGCGCCACGAGTTCTACCAAGTGCCGCAGCTGTCCGAGCTTCTCGACGGCCGCGATTTCGCGAATGTCGCGGGCGATGATCGCTTCGATGTAGGCCCGGCACCAATCCCGCCGTCGCCGCTCGCTCGGTCTTGCCAGGACCTCAGGGTATCCTCCAGCCAGGATGGTGGAGATCAGATCATCACCGATCAGCCGCTCGGCCGGCGCGGGCAGTTCTCCTGCGAAGACTCGTGCAAGAAAGCTAGGCTTGCGGCGGCTGAGCACCTCGGCGCGCGAAAGCGGATAGAGGGGCACGACCTCCATACGGCCGGCGAGGGACTCCTTGACCTTGGGGATCGTCAGAACGTGGGCTGAGCCCGTCAGCAAGAAGCGGCCGGGGCGGCGATCGTCGTCGACGGATCGCTTGATCGCGAGCAGCAACTCCGGTGCGCGTTGGACCTCGTCGATGACGGCCCGCTCAAGGCCGCGAATGAAGCCGACCGCATCGCGGCGCGCGGCTTCCAGCGTGGTGGCGTCATCGAGCGTGACGTAGCGGCGCTCCCGGCCCGCGAATTTCTGCGCCAAGGTGGTCTTGCCCGACTGCCGCGGGCCGTTCAAGGCGACCACTGGCGTATCGGCCAGCGCCTCGCGGAGTCTGTGCTCGACGAAACGCGGATACACGGGTCCAGCTCATCCCGCTTGCTGCGGCGGCGCTAGAGTATCGACAAATTGGGATTTCTGCAACGTCCGTTTGGGAAAATCAGACCGTCCAATTGGGAAGTAAAAGCCGTGCGCCCAAGCGCCGCCGAGGGCGAGGCGACGCTCTGCGCCGCCTATGTGGAGAGCGACGATGCGACGGGATTGGCCAAGCACATTGCACCCGTGCGCCTCGGCGGACGCCTCCAGCCGCACTGGCCGCTCCCGGCACCCGCGGGTGCCCTCAAGGTGCCGCCGGTCTGAGCAGGTGCTGCGCGCTTCAGCTATGCTGGGCCCCGGGGCGCTCTTTCGCGTAATAGAGCACGGCGGAGACGACGACCCAGGCGCCTGCTACGATGTACCAGGGGAAGATGCCGCTCAGCGCGATGATCACCGACAGGGCCAGCGCATAGAAATAAAGGAGAGCAACGGCAAAGGTGCTGACGCCCACGAAAACGTTCCGCACCCGCCCCTCGGTCCCTGCCGTCATTGTTTCTTCCCTCTCGGTTAAGGTTCGCTCGGCTGCCGCAATTGGGCTACCCCTCCCGAGGCCGCGACGCGCCGCTCGGCGCGCAGCCTGCGAGCATTGCCAGCGTAGCACGAATCGCTCGCCGCCTCGTCTCTAATATATCCGCCGGCCTTGCGCGCGGCGAGGGAGAACGCCGCGGCTCGCCTCGCGATTGCTAGCCCTTGCGCTCGAGATGCATGAGCCGTCTGCATCCGGCCCCCATGGTCCCGCCGCCGGAGCTGGTATAAGTGGCTTCGAACGTCTTGCCCTCGAACTTACCCGAGAACATCTCGCCCCCGATCGTGCCGCGGAAGGTGCCGTCGGCGCCGACCTTGCCCTTCACGGCAACGCCGGCGCTGCCCCAGGCGCTCGTCCCGCTCACGATGCCATCGGCGACGGTGAGGGTGACCGAGGTCTGCGGCATGCGGCACGTCGGCCCGGCGCCTCCTTGATAGGTGCCGTCGAAGGGACCGGCGGAGAACGCCGTGCCCGCGAAGAGCGTCAGGCCGGTAACGCTGACGATGAGCAGCTTGCGCATCGGATGCCCCCCTTGCATTCGTGCCGCCATTGTCATGGCGTGGCTGCGCTGCTGTCAATCGCGTCGCGGCCGCCGGGCCCGCGGGGCGGAGCCAATGCGCTTTTCCGGCGGCACCCGGAGTGTTAGAACCACGCGCGTTGCAGCACTCCTTCCCGGGCAGGCGTCCTCACGATGAAGCGTTCCGAGCGGCCCACCGGACTGGACTACCTCGGCAATCCCGCCATCACGGAGCCTTTCGGCGTGGACCGGCCGGCGGCTCGCCTCCTCTTCGACTTCGCGGTGATGGCGGCGTGCATCAATCCTCTCCTCGCCGAGCAGGCGTTCCTCGACTTCGGCGCCGGCTCGGGGTGGATGACCGAGCTGCTCGCGCGCATGGGCCGGCGCGTCGCGGCATTCGACCTCCACGGCAATCTCGAGAGCTGCCTGCAGCACCGCGTCGACGCGGACCTCCGCACGCGGCCCGAGCTCATCTCGTGGCGGCAGGGCGACGGGCACGCCATGCCCTTCGCCGATCGCTCCTTCGGCCACATCTTCTGCTACGACACCCTGCATCACATGCACGACTATCGGCGCGTCTTTGCCGAGTTCGCACGCGTGCTCGAGCCCGGCGGCCGCGCCATCTTCTCGGAGCCGGGTGCCCGCCACAGCACCATGCCGGCGACGATCGCCTTCCTTCAGGAGCAGAAGGCGCACGATCCGGCGTGGATCGAGCGCGACGTGGTCCTCGAGGAGATCGACGGCATCGCCCGCGCCGCCGGCTTCACGGGCCTCGCGGTGGTCCCCACGCTGCCGCCCGACAGCCTCATTTCCTTCACCCTCTCCGATTGGCGGGCCTTCCGCGCCGGCAAGCGCTCGCTGCGGCGCGCCTTCGCGGACCGTCTCTCCGAGGTCAACTACGACTTCCATGTCGCCTTCTATTGCGATCTTGCGCGCTGAGCGCCGCCGAGGGAGGGACGCGATCCCGTGCCTCCGCGATCGCCGCCACTGAGAGGGCGGCCGAGATCAGCACCCCGGCCGAGACGCCCCAATCCTGCCATATTGCTCTGTTAGCTCGGGCGCCAGTCGCCGTGCGCCTGCCCACAAGATATGGTATGATGGAAACTCGCAGCTCGCCTGCGCTAGCTCAATTCGCGGACTTTATGGCCGGCCATTCGCAATTCAAGAACATCATGTACCGGAAGGGCGTGCAGGATGCCAAGCGCGCGCGCCTCTTTGCCAAGCTCATCCGCGAGATCATGGTGTCGGCGCGCTCAGGCCTGCCCGATCCCGCCGCCAACCCGCGCCTGCGCGCGGCGATCGCGGCGGCGCGCGATGCCAACATGCCGCGCGACACCATCGAGCGGGCGATCAAGCGGGCGACCGGCGGCGAGGAGGGGGCGATCTACGACGAGGTGCGCTACGAGGGCTACGGACCGGGCGGCGTCGCCATCATCGTCGATGCGCTCACCGACAACCGCAAGCGCACCGCCTCCGACGTGCGCACCGCCTTCTCCAAGCACGGCGGCACGCTCGGCGAGACGAACAGCGTGAGCTTCCAGTTCAAGCGCATGGGCCAGATCGTCTACGGCGCCGCCACGGCCGGCGCCGACGCCATGTTCGAGGCCGCCCTCGAGGCGGGTGCCGACAACGTCGAATCGAGTGCTGCCGGGCACGAGGTGACGTGCCTTCCCGAGGACTTCGCCCAGGTGCGCGAGGCGCTCGAGAAGCGCTTCGGGCGGCCCGAGCGCGCCGGGCTCATGTGGAAGCCCCAGGCCGCGGTCGCGATGGCCAACGAGGAGGCGGCGCGCACCCTCCTCAAGCTCCTCGACCAGCTCGAGGACAACGACAACGTCCAGTCGGTCGCGGCCAACTTCGAGATTCCCGACGATCTCATGGCGAAGCTCGTCGGCTGAGCGGCGTGCCGGTCACGGAAGGGCTGAGGAGCCGCAGCACATGCGCGTATTGGGGCTGGATCCGGGTCTGAGGCGGACGGGCTGGGGCATCATCGAGGCCGCGGACGGCCGGCTCAGCCACGTGGCCAACGGCTCATTCGGCTCCGACGCCGCGCTCGGGGTGGCCATGCGGCTCGTCCAGCTCTACGACGGCTTACACGCGGTGATCGCGCGCTATGCCCCGCTCGAGGCGGCGGTCGAGGAGACCTTCGTCAACAAGAACCCGAGCTCGACCCTGAAGCTCGGCCTGGCGCGCGCCATCGCCCTCTTGGCCCCGGCGCGCGCCGGCCTCGTGGTCACCGAATATCCCACCAATCTCGTCAAGAAAAGCGTGGTCGGCGCGGGCCACGCCGGCAAGGAGCAGATCCAGGTCATGGTGCGGCACCTGCTTCCCGCCGCCGAGATCGCGGACGCGGATGCGGCGGACGCGCTCGCGGTCGCCATCTGCCACGCCCATCACGCCGCCACCTTGAGCCGTTGGCACGCCTTCGCCGGCGCTGCCGGCAGGCGCCGCGCATGATCGCCAAGCTCGCCGGTCTCGTCGATCAGGCAGGCGACGGCTCGGTCGTCATCGACGTGGGCGGCGTCGGCTATCTCGTGTTCTGCTCGAGCCGCACGCTCGGCCGCCTGCCGCCGCGCGGCGAGAGCGCTGCCCTCCTCGTCGAGACGCAGGTGAGCCAGGACCACATCCATCTCTACGGTTTCGCCGACCAGGCCGAGCGCAGCTGGTTCCGCCTCCTCAATACGGTGCAGGGGGTGGGTGCCAAGGTGGCGCTCGCCATCCTCTCGGCCCTCGACCCGGGCCAGCTCGTGCAGGCGATCGCCGCCCAGGACAAGACGGCGCTTGCGCGCGCGCAAGGGGTGGGACCCAAGCTCGCCGGGCGCATCGTCTCCGAGCTCAAGGACAAGGCGGGCAACATCGCCCTCGGACCCGCCGCGGCGCTGGGTGCCGCCGCCTCGGCCGCCGCCCTCGGCAATGCCGGCGCCGACGCCGTCTCCGCCCTCGTCAACTTGGGCTATCGCCGCATGGAGGCCTTTGGCGTGATCGCCGACGCCCGGCGCCGCCTCGGCGCCGAGGCGAGCTTCGACGCCCTCGTCAAGGCAGGTCTCAGGGAGCTCAGCCAATGACGGGCGAGGCGCCGGCCGAGACGCGCATCGTAGAGGGCGGCTTCGCCGGTGAGGACGTGCCGGAGGCCTCGCTCCGCCCGCAGACCCTCGACGAGTTCGTCGGCCAGGCCGCGGTCAGGGCCAATCTGCGCGTCTTCGTGGCGGCGGCGCGCGCGCGGCGCGAGGCGCTCGACCACGTGCTGCTCTCAGGCCCCCCCGGCCTCGGCAAGACCACGCTCGCCCAGATCATCGCGCGCGAGCTCGGCGTCGGCTTCCGCGCCACCTCGGGACCGGTCATCGCGCGCGCCGGCGACCTGGCGGCGCTCCTCACCAATCTCCAGGTGCGCGACGTGCTCTTCATCGACGAGATCCACCGCCTCAATCCCGCGGTCGAGGAAATCCTCTATCCCGCCATGGAGGACTTCCAGCTCGACCTCATCATCGGCGAGGGGCCGGCCGCGCGCTCCGTGCGGATCGACCTGCCGCCCTTCACCCTCGTCGGCGCCACCACGCGCTCGGGCCGCATCACCACTCCCTTGCGCGAGCGCTTCGGCATTCCGCTGCGCCTCGCCTTTTACACGGAGGGCGAGCTCGTGCAGATCGTGCGCCGCGGCGCGCGCGTGCTCGGCATCACGCTCTCGGCGGAGGGTGCCGCCGAGATCGCCCGGCGGGCGCGCGGCACGCCGCGCATCGCGGGCCGCCTCCTGCGCCGGGTGCGCGATTTCGCCGCCATCGACGGCTTGGCCGAGATCGACCGCGCGGCGGCGGACGCGGCGCTCACGCGGCTCGAGGTCGATCAGGCCGGGCTCGACGCCATGGATCGGCGCTACCTCGGCTGCCTCGCCGACAATTACGCGGGCGGACCCGCGGGAATCGAGACCCTCTCGGCAGCGCTCGGCGAGCAGCGCGACGTGCTCGAGGAGGTCATCGAGCCCTACCTCATCCAGCAGGGCCTGGTGCAGCGCACGCCGCGCGGCCGCATGCTCGCCGCCCAGGGTTACCGCTACCTCGGCTTGACGCCGGCAGCGCCGCCGCAGCTCAGCCTCGAGATCGAGGGCGGGGAGGACGCGGATGGCTGAGGCGGCCGCGCGCGGCGCTGCGCCGGAGGGTGTCGGAGCGGGCGTGGCAGAGTGCCTCCCGGAGGGAGTTCACGTCTTCCCCGTGCGCGTCTATTACGAGGATACGGACGCCGCCGGCATCGTCTACCATGCCAACTACCTGCGTTTCGCCGAGCGCGCGCGCACCGAGATGATGCGCGCCTTCGGCATCGAGAGCTCGAGGCTCCTGGGCGGCCAAGGGCTCGGCTTCGCGGTCGTGCGCTGCACCGTCGATTTTCTCAGGCCCGCGCGCCTCGACGACGCGCTCGAAGTGCGCACGCGCGTGCTCGAGGTGGGGCGCGCGAGCCTGGCCGCCGAGCAGAGCGTCGAGCGCTCAGGCGTCGTCCTCGCGCGCATTTTCCTCCGCCTCGCCATGCTCGACCGCAGCGGCCGGGCCGTCCGCCTGCCGCCTTCCATCCGCAACACGCTCATAAATTTGTCGCAATCTGGGGAGAGATAGTTGGTGCCATGCAACAGACCGCAGTCGACGTCCTCAACCTAGGCGGCTCGATGCCGTCGTCAGACCTCTCGATGTGGGGTCTCTTTTTTCGCGCCGACGTGATCGTCAAGACGGTGCTCCTCCTGCTCCTCTTCGCCTCGTTCTGGAGCTGGTCGATCATCTTCGAGAAGATACTGCGGCTGCGCAAGCTGAGGCGCCACACCGGCGCCTTCGAGGACGCCTTCTGGTCGGGCGGCTCCCTCGAGGAGCTTTACGACCGCATCGAGGGCAAGCCCCAGGACCCCATGGCGGCCATGTTCTCGGCCGCCATGCGGGAATGGCGCCGCTCGGTGAGCAAGGGCGTCAACATGAAGGAGGTGCGCGGCGGCCTGCAGGACCGCATCGAGCGCGTCATGCAGGTGACGCTCGGCCGCGAGATGGACCGGCTCGAGCGCTATCTCTCCTTCCTCGCCTCGGTCGGCTCGGTGGCGCCCTTCATCGGCCTCTTCGGCACGGTCTGGGGCATCATGGACAGCTTCCAGTCGATCGCCCTTACGCGCAACACCACGCTCGCCGTGGTGGCGCCGGGCATCGCCGAGGCGCTGTTTGCTACGGCGCTCGGCCTCGTCGCCGCCATCCCGGCGGTGGTCGCCTACAACAAGATCAACAACGACCTCCTGCGCTACTCGAGCCGCCTCGAGGCCTTCGCCGCCGAGTTCTCGGCCATCCTCTCGCGCCAGCTCGAGGAGAGGGCCTGAGGATGGCGATCACGTTCAAGATGGCGAAGGCCGGCCGCAGCGGACGCGTGCGCCGCCCGGCCATGAGCGACATCAACGTGACGCCGATGGTCGACGTCATGCTCGTGCTGCTCGTCATCTTCATGGTGACGGCGCCGCTCCTCAATGTGGGCGTGCCCGTCGACCTGCCGAAGACGACGGCAGCCCCCATCACCGGCCAGGACGAGCCCCTCGTCGTCTCGATCAACGCAGAGGGCAAGGTCTATCTGCAGGAGACCGAGATCCCCATCGACAACTTGACGGCGCGCCTGCAGGCGGTCACCCAGAACAAGCCCGACACGCGCATCTTCGTGCGCGGCGACCGCAGCATCAATTACGGCCGCGTCATGGAGGTGATGGGCATCATCAACCAGGCCGGCTTCAAGCACGTGGCCCTCGTCGCCGAGCTGCCGGCGATCCCGCCGGCGGGCGGGGCGGCACCCGCCGCAACACCGGCCGGCGGCGCCAACAAGGAGCAGAAAGGGGCGCACTGAGGCCATGCGGCGAGGGATGATCTTCTCGAGCGTGCTGCATACGGCGGTCATCCTTCTCGCCGTCTTCGGCTTGCCGCACCTCACCAACCCGCCGCCCGTGATCGAGGAGCCCATCCCGGTCGAGCTGGCGACGCTCGCCGACAAGACCAACGTGCCCGAGCCCGAGCACAAGCCGAAGCCGCAGCCGCAGAAGGCGGCGCTCCCGCTGCCGCCGGCACCGCCCTTGCCCGAGCCGCCCAAGGCCGAGCCGCCGCCGCCCAAGCCCGAGCCGCCCAAGGCCGAGACGCCGCCGCCGCCGCCCAAGCCCGAGCCGCCACAGGTGGCTCAGCTCCAGCCGCCGCCGGAGCCGGCGCCCGAGCCGCTGCCCAAGCCCAAGTCGGAGGTCAAGCCGGAGCCCAAGCCGCCGCAGCCGCAGCAGGTGCAGGCGCCGCAGCCGCCCATCCCCGAGCCGCCCAAGGCCAAGCCCAAGCCGCCGCCCGACACCACGGTCGAGAAGATCCTCAAGAGCATCGAGCAGTCGAAGCCGCGCCCGCAGCCCGATCAGGCGCAGAAGGTGATCAAGGAGGTGGCGCAGGCGACGCCGCACCCCCCGGCCTCGCTCGACAACAGGATGACGATGAGCGAGATCGACGCGGTGCGCGAGCAGATCGAGCGCTGCTGGAACGTGCCCGCGGGCGCCAAGGACGCCAAGGATCTCGTGGTCGACATCCATCTGACGATGAATCCGGACGGCACTGTGAGCAAGGCGCAGATCATCGACCAGGCACGCATGCAGACCGACACCTTCTTCCGCGCCGCGGCCGAGAGCGCCTACCGCGCCATCTTCCTGTGCCAGCCGCTGCACCTGCCGCCCGAGAAGTTCACGCTCTGGCAGGACATGACCTTGAGCTTCAATCCCAGCGAAATCCTCTAATAGGTGTGTGATGAGAGATCGGTGCGTGACGACAAGAGAGACAAAGGCGGGCTCCCGCCGCCGCCCGGCCGCGGCGGCGCCGCTTCTGTTCCTGGCAGCGCTACTCCTTGCCTCGGGCCCGGCGCGCGCCGAGCTTCATATCGACATCACGCGCGGCCAGATGCAGCCGATCCCGATCGCCATCACCCCCTTCTTCGGCCAGGCTCCCGACGACGCGCAGATGGGGCAGAGCATCACCGGCGTCGCCTCGGCCGACCTCGAGCGCTCGGGCCTCTTCAAGCCCATCGACCCCAAGGCCTTCATCCAGACGCCCGAGTCGCTGCGCGTCGCGCCGCACTTCAACGAGTGGCGCACGATCAACGCCCAGGCGCTGGTGAGCGGTGCGGTGGACAAGCAGCCCGACGGGCGCTTACGCGTCGAGTTCCGTCTGTGGGACGTCTATGCCGAGCAGCAGATGATCGGGCTCGCCTATTTCACCACGCCGCAGAACTGGCGGCGCATCGCCCACATCATCGCCGACGCCATCTACAAGCGGCTCACCGGCGAGGAGGGCTATTTCGACAGCCGCATCGTCTACATCTCGGAGACCGGGCCGCTGCAGAACCGCATCAAGCGCCTCGCCATCATGGACCAGGACGGCGCCAACCACAAATTCCTCACCAATCCCGGCACGCTCGTGCTGACCCCGCGCTTCTCGCCGACCCAGCAGGAGATCACCTATCTCTCCTATTATCAGAACCGCCCGCGGGTCTATCTCTACAACATCGACACCGGCCAGCAGGAGGTGGTGGGCGACTTCCCCGGCATGACCTTCGCCCCGCGCTTCTCGCCCGACGGCAATACGCTCATCCTGAGCCTCGCGCGCGAGGGCACCTCGAGCATCTACACCTTCGACGTGCGCACGCGCCGGCAGGCCAAGATCACCAGCTCGCCCTCGATCGACACCTCGCCCTGCTACGCGCCCGACGGCAAGCACATCGCCTTCGCCTCCGACCGCGGCGGCACCCAGCAGCTCTATGTGATGAATGCGGACGGCACCAACATCCATCGCATCAGCTTCGGCCCCGGCCGCTACGGCACGCCCGTCTGGTCGCCGCGCGGCGACCTCATCGCCTTCACGCACTATGCTGCGCCGGATCAGGGCAATACCTTCAACATCGGCGTGATGGCGCCCGACGGCACGAGCGAGCGCGAGCTCACCCAGGGCTTCCTCGTCGAGGGTCCGACCTGGGCGCCCAACGGGCGCGTGCTGATGTTCTTCCGCCAGACCCCGTCCGGACCCCACGGCGAGGGCTTCACGAGCCGGCTTTACACGATAGACCTGACCGGCTATAACGAGCGCGAGGTCGTGACCCCGCTGGATGCCTCGGATCCGGCATGGTCGCCCTTGAATCCATGAGCCCGCAGGCCCATCATTCGGCGAATTTGCACGATTTTGACTTCGGGCCCCTCTTGCAATTCGATGCATTCCGGCACAGAAGGGACATGGCGTTTGCCTCACGCCCCCCTGCAACCCCGTCACCCGCTGAAGGGAACTTAAGAAATGCGCGTAACCCCGGTTCTGACCCTCATCGCCGCGGTCCTGATGCTCGCCGCGTGCTCGTCCGAAACGCCAACCCCGAAGGCAACACCCAGCCCGGGCATGCAGGCGCCGCCCGCAGCGGCGCCGGTCGGGACGCAGATCGTGCCCGGCAGCCAGGCGGACCTGGTGGCCAATGTCGGCGACCGCGTGTTCTTCGATTACGACAAGTCGGATCTAAGGTCCGACGCGCGCGCGCAGGTCGAGAAGTGGGCGGCGTGGCTTAAGAAATATCCGCAGAACAACGTGACCATCGAGGGGAACTGCGACGAGCGCGGCACCCGCGAGTACAACCTGGCGCTCGGCGAGCGCCGCGCGTCGGCGGCCAAGAAGTATCTCACCGCCCTCGGCATCGAGGCGAGGCGCATCAACACCATCAGCTACGGCAAGGAGCGTCCGGCCGTGGTCGGCTCCAACGAGGCGGCGTGGGCGCAGAACCGGCGCGACGTGATGGTGGTCAACTAGCCCTCTTCGGGGAGCAAAAAGCGGGCTCCCCTTGTCATCGGCGCCTGCCTGTCTCGCGGCGAGAGCCGCGGCCGATGGGCAGGCGCCATTATTTTGCCCAGAATTCCGGGCATTGTCCGGCGAGGGCGGGCGGGCGCCGGGCCGCCGGCTGCGCGCCAGCGCCCCAAGGTGCCGGCCGCTGCCTGCGAACCGGGCAAATGGTGCCGGGCGTCAGCGAAGAGCCGAGCGACCAACCAGAAAACAGCCGAGAGTTGCAAAATGCCGCGCACGCCGATCACCTTGGAGGCACTCTCCCGCAAGGGCCGGACGAGCGCCGCTCCGGCCCTCCTCTTAGCCCTCCTCCTGGCCCTCCTCGCCGCCCCGGCGGCGGCGCAGCAGCTCGACAATCGAGTGCTCCAGCAGCGCATCGAGCGCCTGGAGAGCGATCTCGCCATCCTGCAGCGCCAGGTCTACGTCGGCGGCGGCGCTGCGCCCTCCGGCTCGGCCGGCGCGAGCGGGGGACAGATGGCGCCGACGGTCGCCGCCAGCCTCGAGCTCAGGGTCTCCCAGCTCGAGACCCAGATGCAGGGCATGACCGGCCGCCTCGAGGAGTTCGGCCACAGCATCGACCAGCTGAAGGCCGAGATGGACAAGCTCGCGAAGGACGTGGATTTCCGCCTCTCGGCCCTCGACCGCGGCGGCGCCGGGGCGGCTCAGCCGGCAGGGGAATCTGTTGACGGCCCCGGCCCCGGCGGCCGGGCGGCCGGTCGCGGCCGCGGTGCCTGCGGCACCGGCGCCGGCCGCTCCCGCACCGGCGCAGCGCAGCTCGCTCGGTGCCGGCCAGGTCCTCCCGGTGGGCACGCCGAAGCAGCAGTACGACTTCGCGCAGGCCTTGCTGCTGCAGCAGAATTACGTGGATGCCGAGAAGGCCTTCGGCGCCTTCGTCAACACCCATCCCGACGACCCGCTCGCCGGCGCCGCCCAGTACTGGCTCGGGGAGACCTTCTATATGCGCACCAATTTCGATCAGGCCGCCAAGATCTTCGCCGAGGGATACCAGAAGTATCCGAAGAGCTCCAAGGCGCCCGAGACGCTCCTCAAGCTCGCCATGTCGCTTACCCAATTGAACCGCAAGAAGGACGCCTGCGTCATCCTCAGCGAGCTCGATCAACGCTACCCGAATGCGACGAACGTGAGGCACCTCGCCCAGAATGAGCGTCAGCGCGACGGCTGCGGGTGACGGCGCCGCGGCGGCCGCGGGCGGCGTCCTCGGCGCCGATCGGAGCCGCCGAGTTCGCGCGCCTCATGAGCGGCCTCGGCCCGTTCGAGGACGGGCCGAGGATCGCGGTTGCCCTCTCGGGCGGCAGCGACAGCCTGGCACTCGCCTTGCTGGCGGCGCGCTGGGCGGTGCGGCAAGGCGGCGGAGCGATCGGGCTTACGGTCGATCATGGGCTGCGGCCGGAGGCGGCTCTTGAGGCGCGCCGCGTCGGCGCCTGGCTTGCCGCGCGCGGCGTCCCCCATCGCATTCTCGTCTGGCGCGGGGCGAAGCCCGCGGCCAATCTGCAGGCGGCCGCACGGGCCGCGCGCTACCGCCTGCTCGAGGCCTGGTGCCGGCAGAACGCCGTGCTCCACCTGCTCATCGCACACCAGCGCGAGGATCAGGCCGAGACCTTGCTCCTGAGGCTCGCGCGGGGCAGCGGGCTCGACGGCCTTGCCGCCATGGCGCCCGTGAGCGGGACGCGGGAGGTGCGCATCCTGCGCCCCCTTCTCGCCGTGCCGCGCGCGCGCCTCGCTGCCACCCTCGCGGCCCTGCGGCAGGACTGGATCGAGGACCCGAGCAACCAGGACCGCCACCACGCGCGGGTGCGCGTGCGGGCGCTCATGCCGGCGCTCGCCGATGAAGGGCTGACCGCCGAGCGGCTGGCCGCCACCGCGGCGCTGCTCGGCCGCGCCCGCCGGGCGCTCGAGGGCGACGTGGCACGCCTCCTCGCGGAGAGCGTGGCGGTGGATCCGGCCGGCTATGCGCTCGTGGCACCGGCAGCGCTCGCCGCTGCGGCCGAGGAGGTGGCGTTGCGCGCCCTCGCGCGCGTCATCCAGACGATCGGCGGCGCTGTCTATCCCCCGCGGCTCGACCGCCTCGAGCGGCTCTACCGCGAGCTCGTGCGCGAGGGTGCCTTTGCCGCGCGCACGCTCGGCGGCTGCCGCATCCTGCAGGCCTCGGGGCGCCAGCGCGCGGGCGGGCTCCTCGTTTGCCGCGAGCCGGCTCTCGTCGAGGCCGCGCGCCCGGTCGAGGCGCGCGAGCGCCTGAGCTGGGACGGCCGCTACGAGCTGGTCCTCACCGCGGCGCTGTCCTCGGCCGTGGGCGCGGTCAGCCTCGGGGCCTTAGGCGAGGCGGGCTGGGCGGCGCTCGTGGCAGCTTCGCCACGCCTCAGCGACAATCCGCTCCCGGCGCCGGTCCGCCCCTCCCTTCCGGCCTTGCGCGACCTTGAAGGCCTCCTCGCGGTACCCCACTTGGACTATGGACGGGGGCAGGCGGAAACTGGTACCGTTTACGTTCGCAGTCTACTCTTTCGCCCGCTGCGTCCGCTTGCGATCGGGCCTGCACCGGTTGCCTAGCGGACGATATGTATTATTTACTCGTGAGAGGGTGCGCCGACCGGACCGGCAGGCGGGACGGGTGATCGCGGAGAGAGCACTCGAGGCGGGATTCGGAAGGCGCAGGCGTTGAACAACTTCGGCAAGAACATCTTCCTCTGGGTCGTCATCGGGCTCTTGCTGGTGGCGCTCTTCAACCTGTTCCAAGGCTCCTCGAGCCGGCAGGCCCAGACCCAGATGGCCTATTCCGACTTCATCACGCACGTGAACCAGAACGAGGTGCGCGAGGTCACCATCCAGGGCCACAACATCCTGGGCCAGCTCTCCGACGGCCGTAGCTTCTCGACCTATGCGCCCAACGACACCAACCTGGTGAGCCGGCTCACCGACCATAACGTGCGCGTGCGCGCCATGCCGGAGGACGACAACGTGCCGTCCTTCCTCGGCATCCTGGTCTCCTGGTTCCCCTTCCTCGTGCTCATCGGCGTCTGGGTGTTCTTCATGCGCCAGATGCAGTCGGGCGGCGGTCGCGCCATGGGCTTCGGCAAGTCGCGCGCGCGGCTCCTCACCGAGAAGTCCGGGCGCGTCACCTTCGACGACGTGGCCGGCATCGACGAGGCGAAGCAGGAGCTCGAGGAGATCGTCGAGTTCCTCAAGGACCCGCAGAAATTCCAGCGCCTGGGCGGCAAGATTCCCAAGGGCTGCCTGCTCGTCGGCCCCCCCGGCACCGGCAAGACCCTCTTGGCGCGCGCCATCGCCGGCGAGGCGAACGTGCCCTTCTTCACCATCTCCGGCTCCGACTTCGTCGAGATGTTCGTGGGCGTGGGCGCCAGCCGCGTGCGCGACATGTTCGAGCAGGCGAAGAAGCACGCGCCCTGCATCATCTTCATCGACGAGATCGACGCGGTCGGCCGCCATCGCGGCGCCGGCCTAGGCGGCGGCAACGACGAGCGCGAGCAAACGCTCAACCAGCTCCTCGTCGAGATGGACGGCTTCGAGACGAACGAGGGCGTCATCCTCATCGCGGCGACCAACCGGCCCGACGTGCTTGATCCCGCCCTGCTGCGTCCCGGCCGCTTCGACCGCCAGGTCGTGGTGCCGAACCCGGACATCCTCGGGCGCGAGAAGATCCTCAAGGTGCATCTGCGCAAGGTGCCGACCTCGCCCGACGTCGACGCGCGCGTCATCGCGCGCGGCACGCCGGGCTTCTCGGGCGCCGATCTCGCCAACCTGGTGAACGAGGCGGCCCTCGTCGCAGCGCGGCGCGGCAAGCGCCTGGTCACCATGGGCGAGCTCGAGCACGCCAAGGACAAGGTCCTCATGGGCGCCGAGCGGCGCTCCATGGTGATGACCGACAAGGAGAAGGAGACGACCGCCTATCACGAGGCGGGCCACGCCCTCGTCGCCCTCTATTCGCCCGGCCACGACCCGCTGCACAAGGTCACCATCATCCCGCGCGGCCGCGCCCTCGGCGTCACCATGTCGCTGCCCGAGCGCGACCGCTACGGCTTCGCCAAGCGCGAGCTCGAGGCCAAGATCGCCATGATGTTCGGCGGCCGCGTCGCGGAGGAGCTCATCTACGGCAAGGACAACGTGACGACCGGCGCCGGCGACGACATCCGCCAGGCGACCGAGCTCGCGCGCCGCATGGTCACCGAGTTCGGCTTCTCGGACAAGCTCGGCCCGCTGCGCTACTCCGAGAACGAGCAGGAGGTCTTCCTCGGCCACTCGGTGACCCAGCGCAAGAACGTCTCCGAGGCGACCGCCAAGATCATCGACGAGGAGGTCCGCCGCATCGTCGAGGAGGGCGAGGCCAAGGCGCGCAGCATCTTGGGCGAGCGCACCGAGGAGCTGCACCGGCTCGCCAAGGGCCTGCTCGAGTACGAGACGCTCTCGGGCGACGAGATCCGCTCGCTCTTGAGGGGCGATCCCATCGTTCGGCCGGACAAGGACGCCCAGCCCGAGCCCGCCAAGCCGCGCTCCTCGGTGCCGGCCAGCAAGCCCGCCGGCCAGCGCGAGAGCAAGGGCGGCGGCGGCATGGAGCCGGAGCCCCAGCCGGGTGCCTGACGCCAAGGGAGAGGCGGCGCTCGCGAGAAGCCCCGACCTCGGCCGGGGCTTTGCCTTGTCGGGGCCGCCCGAGGGCCGGCTCTACGTGCGGCCCGTCAGCCCCATCCACGGCGCCGAGGCGCGCGCCGCACTCGAGGTCGGGGCGGCGCTGCCGCTTGCCGGCGGCCCGCTCGCCTTCACGCGCTGCGAGGTGCTGCAGCGCGGAGAGAAGGGCGTCGAATGCGCCTTCGTCACCGTCTTTGCCCTGCGGGAGTGGGCGCGGAAGGCGGGCAGCGCCATCGAGCATCACGTCTCGAGCCTGCTCGCGGCACTTGCCGCGCCGCGCGCCGATTTCGCCGGCCTCTCGCTCGACCGGCCGCGGCTCATGGGCATCGTGAACGCGACCCCCGACAGCTTCTCGGACGGCGGCGACCATAGGACGGCCGAGAGCGCCGTCGCCCTCGGGCTGGCGCTCGCCGAGGCCGGAGCCGACATCCTCGACGTGGGCGGCGAATCGACGCGGCCAGGCGCGCAACCTGTCGCCGCCGAGGAGGAGCTCAGCCGCGTGGCGCCGGTGCTCGACGGCCTCGCGGCGGCAGCGCCCGGCACCCTCCTCTCGATCGACACGCGCCATGCCTCGGTGATGCGCGCCGCCCTCGATGCGCGCGCGCGCATCGTCAACGACGTGACCGCGCTCGCGGGCGATCCGCTGAGCCTGGCGCTCGTTGCCGAGCGGCGGGCGGCGGTCGTGCTGGTGCACATGCAGGGCAATCCTGCGACCATGAACGCAGCACCGCACTACGCCTTCGCGCCACTCGATATCTACGATGCGCTCGCTACGCGGGTCGAGGCCTGCCTCGCGGCGGGCATCCCGCGCGGACGCATCGCCGTCGACCCCGGGCTCGGCTTCGGCAAGCGCACCTCGCACAACCTCGAGATCCTCGAGCGCCTCTCGCTCTTCCACGGGCTCGGCTGCGCGGTGATGATCGGCGCCTCGCGCAAGCTCCTGATCGGCGCCTCGCCCAAGTCCGTACCGCCCAAGGCGCGCATCGGCGCCTCGCTCGCCGCGGCCTTTGCCGCCCTCGAGGAGGGAGCAGCACTCCTCCGCGTCCACGACGTGGCCGAGACGCTCCAGGCCGTCAACCTGTGGCGCGCCCTGCGGGGGAATTATTAGGGCCGCCGCTCGGGCGCCGAGAAATCGCCGCCCTGGCCCCTGACCAAGCCGATGCCCGTCTCTCTCTGGAACATCAAGAGGTCGAAGGACGGCGCCTCGTCCTCGAGCCTGGTGAGGATCGCGTGCGCCTGGCCGCGGTGGTGGGTCTGGTGATTGAAGAAATGCAGGAGCAACGGCGTGAGCCCCTGCTCGATCTCGGCCGGGCTGCGCGTCGAGCGGTAGCGGATCGTGCCGGCGAGCGCTGCCTCCGTGAGCGCTCCGGCATAGGCGATGATGCGCGCGTCCTCGGCGCGCCGGGCAGCCTCCAGCTCGGCAAACTCGCCGTAGAGGATGCCATCGAGCGCCGCCGGGATCTCGCCCTCGCCGGTGAAGCGCTGCATCCAGATGCGGTCGCCGACGAGAAGATGGTTGAGGGTGCCGTGGAGCGAATGGAAGAAGACGCCGTGGTCGGCCCGGTATTGGGCGTCCGGAATCCGCCCGGCGGCCGCGAAGAGGCGGCGGTTGACCCAGTCGTTGTAGGCGGCGAGCATCGCGAAATGTTGCTTCATTGAGGCACCCTTGCTCGTCATGCGGAGCGACGTGGAGTGACTACAGGAGGACGCGAGTCGATGCAAGGCAGGCCAGGGGAATCGCATATAGTCGCCTCACCCTTCGAGACGCGCGCGTTGCGCGCTCCTCAGGGTGAGGCGATCCCGATGTGTGGCGGATTTCCTCATCCTGAGGAGGGCCGAAGGCCCGTCTCGAAGGATGAGGAAATCCGAGCGGCACCATATGCGATTGCTCTGCAAGGCAGGCGCCATGCTGCAACCGGGCGGGGCTTCTGCTATAAGGTGGCCGGCATTGCGGAGGAAACCGCGTGACGCGCAAGCTCTTCGGCACCGACGGCATCCGCGGCACGGCGAACGCCGAGCCCATGACGGCGGAGACCGCCCTCAGGGTCGCGATGGCGGCCGGCGCCCATTTCACGCGCGGCAACCACCGCCATCGCGTGGTCGTGGGCAAGGACACGCGGCTCTCGGGCTATCTCCTCGAGCCGGCGCTCACCGCCGGCTTCGTCTCGGTGGGCATGGACGTGGTGCTACTGGGCCCGCTGCCCACGCCGGCCGTCGCCATGCTCACGCGCTCGCTGCGCGCCGATCTCGGCGTGGTCATCTCCGCCTCGCACAACCCCTACCAGGACAACGGCATCAAGCTCTTCGGCCCCGACGGCTACAAGCTCTCGGACGAGGTGGAGCGCGAGATCGAGGCGCGCATGGGCAATGGTGCCGGTGCCGCGCGCGTGGCGAGCGACAAGCTCGGCCGCGCCATGCGGCTCGACGACGCGCTCGGCCGCTACATCGAGTTCGTCAAGGGCAGCTTTCCGCGCAGGCTGCGGCTCGACGGGCTCAAGATCGTCATCGACTGCGCCCATGGTGCCGCCTACAAGGCGGCACCCACGGTGCTCTACGAGCTCGGCGCCGAGGTGGTGGCGATCGGCGTCGAGCCCGACGGCTTCAACATCAACCGGGGCTGCGGCGCCACCGATACCGCGGCACTCGAGGAGCGCGTGCTGGCCGAGAAGGCGGACGTCGGCATCGCCCTCGACGGCGATGCCGACCGCGTGGTCATGGTGGACGAGCGCGGGGTGCGGCTCGACGGCGACCAGCTCATGGCCCTCGTGGCGCGCACCTGGCACGCGGGCGGCCGGCTGCGCGGCGGCGGCATCGTGGCGACCGTGATGTCGAACCTCGGCCTCGAGCGCTATCTCGCCGGCCTCGGCCTCACGCTCATGCGCACGCAGGTGGGCGACCGCTACGTGCTCGAGGCCATGCGCGAGGGCGGCTACAACGTGGGCGGCGAGCAGTCGGGGCACATCGTGCTGCCCGACTACACGACGACGGGCGACGGCCTCATCTCGGCGCTCCAGGTGCTGGCCGCACTCGTCGAGGAGGGCAAGCCGGCGAGCAAGGCGGTCCGTCTCTTCGAGCCGCTGCCGCAGCTCCTCAAGAACGTGCGCTTCAACGGCGGGGCACCGCTCGAGCGCCCGGGCGTCAAGGCGGCGATCCGCGAGGCCGAGGCCATGCTCGGCGGCGGCGGGCGGCTCCTCATCCGCAAGTCCGGCACCGAGCCCCTCATCCGCGTCATGGCCGAGGGCGCCGACGAGGCGGTCGTCGGCCGCGCCGTCGACGAGGTGGTGCGCGCGATCGAGCGGGCTGCGGGATAGCGGCGAGATATCGCCTATGTGCAGCGCAGCTGGCGTGGACCACCCCCCTCCCTACCCTCCCCCTCAAGGGGGGAGGGGAAATGTCGGAGGCCGCCATAAGCTACCCCCTCCCCCCTTGAGGGGGAGGGATGGGGTGGGGGGTAGAGCCGGCACCTCTACGACATGAAGGGCCGCGTTCTCATCGTCGCTGGCTCGGATTCCGGCGGCGGCGCCGGCATCGAGGCCAACATCAAGACGGTGACGGCGCTCGGCGGCTATGCCATGACCGCGGTGACGGCGCTCACCGCCCAAGATACAAGCGGCGTCCATGCCGTGCTGCCGACCGATCCCGCCTTCACGGCCCGCCAGATGGCGCTGGTGCTCGACGACATCGGCGCCGATGCGGTCAAGACCGGCATGCTGGTCGATGCCGCGATGATCGCGGCGGTGGCCGGCGTGCTGCAGGCGAAAGCGCCGGAGGTGCCTCTCGTCGTCGATCCGGTGATGGTGGCCAAGGGCGGCCGCCGGCTCCTCGACGCTGCCGCGGTCGCGGCACTCAAAGAGCTGCTTTGCGCGCGCGCGGCACTGGTGACGCCCAATATCCCGGAAGCGGAGGCGCTCTGCGGCCGGGCGATCACGGACGGCGCCGCGATGCGCGAGGCGGCGGTGCTGCTCCGCTCGCTCGGCTGCCGCGCGGTGCTGCTCAAGGGCGGCCATCTCGAAGGCCCGCGCGTCGTCGACCTCCTGGCGACCGCCGACGGCGTCGAGGCCATCGAGTATCCGCGCCTTGCGACACGGCACACCCACGGCACCGGCTGCACGCTCGCCTCGGCGATCGCCACGGGCTTGGCCCAGGAGCTGCCGCTCGCCGCCGCAGTCGCCCGCGGACGCGCCTATCTCCAGGAGGCGATCCGCACCGCGCCCGGCTTCGGCCACGGCCAGGGGCCGCTCAACCACGGCCATACCGTGCGGGACTTTACGAGGTAAGGAGCTTCGCGAGGGTTACACCACGGCGAGGCGGGGCTCCGGAGCCGCGGCGAGGAGAGCCGCCAGGCGCTCGAGCGCCGTCTCGAGGTGCGCCTCGCTCTCGACCGCGGCGAGGCAGAGCCGCACCGCGTGGGGTGCGGTGGCCCGACCGGTGACGAAGAGGTCCGGCGGCGTCACGCGCACGCCGCGAAGCTCGGCGGCGGCCGCGAAATCGCTCCAGCGCCACGGCTCCGGCAGATGCAGCCAGAGATGGAAGCTCGCCGGATGGCTCTCCATCGCGAAGCCCGCGAGATGACGCGCCGCGAGCGTCTGGCGCCGCTCGGCGTCGCGCCGCCGCGCCTCGGCGAGGCGCCTCCCGGTGCCGTCGCGGATCCAGCGCGCGGCGATCTCGCCCATGAGCGGGGGTGCCATCCACAGCGTCGCACGCACGGCCGCGGCCAAGCGTGGCACGAGCGCCTCCGGGCTCGCGACATATCCCACGCGCAAGCCCGCCGCCATGCATTTCGAGAGGCTCGTCACGTAGATGACGCGCTCGGGAGCAAGTGCCGCCAGCGGCTCGGGCGCGTCTCCGACGAGAAAGCCGTAGATGTCGTCCTCGATGATGGTGAGATCGTGGCGCCGTGCGATCTCGACGACCGCGCGCCGGCGCTCGGCGGGCAACGTCGCCGTCGTCGGATTGTGCAAGGTCGGCATGGTGAAGAGCGCCTTCGGCCGCCCGTCGCGGCAGAGGGCGGCAAGCGCCTCGGGCAACAGCCCGTCGCGGTCGCACGCCACCGCCTGGAGGGCGACGCCGAGGCGCGCCGCGATCGGCTTGATGCCGGGGAAGGTCAGCGCCTCGACGAGCAGCGTGTCGCCCGGCCGCGTCGCCGCCGCGAGCGACACGAGGAGCCCGTGCTGCGCCCCGCAAGTGATGGCGATGCGCTCAGGCGCCGCCGCGACGCGGGCGGCGCCGAGCCACTCGGCCGCGGCCTCGCGCTGGGAGAGGAGGCCCATGTCGCTCTGATAGGCGAGGAGGGCGCCGAGATCGTTCTGCCGCGAGAGATGGGCGAGGGTCGCGGCGAGCTCGCTCGCCGTGCCCCCGAGCGGCGGCCGGTTGAGCGAGAGATCGATGACGCCCGCGCCGGCGGTAGGGGCGGCGAAGCCGTCCTCGGCCGTGCGCGCGCGCACGAAGGTGCCGCGTCCGACCTCGCCGCGCACGAGCCCGCGGCGCTCGGCCTCGAGATAGGCGCGTGAAACCGTGCCGAGCGTGACGCCGAGCCGGAAGGCAAGGGTGCGCTGGGGCGGCAGCCGCGTGCCGGGCTTGAGCAGGCCCGCCTCGAACGTCCCGCCCGAGGGCATCGGCAATCGCCAGGTAGCGCGGGCCGGCGCTGCCTTCGAGGCTGGGAAGCCAAATTGTCATGGTGACAATATAGCCATTGACCGGCCCATTCTGTCAAATATTGTGAGACAATCATAACAATGTCCCGCGGCCTCATGGCCCGGCACGGACGATGACGGCTATTCCGCCATGATGGGCCCGGCATGATGGAAGAACGCGCCAGCGCGATCGATCCAGGAGCGGCAACGCTGAAGGCCGCGGCGGCATCGCCGCTCCTCGGCGTTTACGCGGCGGCGGCGTTCTCGACCCTCGTGTGGAGCGCCACGCCGATCTTCACCAAGATCGCGGTGGAGGGCTTCGATCCGCTCCTCGTCGGCGTGCTGCGCAGCGTGCTCTCGGGGCTCGCCATCCTGCCCGTGGCGCTCGTCGTCCGCTTGCCGCTGCCGCGCACCCGGCAGGACGCTCTCCTCCTCCTCTATACGGCGCTCGGCGGCTTCGTCGTCCTGCCGATCCTCTTTGCCTTCGGGCTGCGCTACACGACCGCGAGCCACATGGCGCTCATCCTGGTGGTGCAGCCGGTCTTTACGGGCGCCATCGCGGCGGTCGTCGAGCGGCGCTTCCCCGGCCGGCGCTGGGCGCTCGGCTGCGCCGTGGCGCTGGCGGGCGAGGTGGCGCTCATCGACCTTCGCCTCGGCCTCGATACGGCGGGCAGCACCTGGGGCGATTGCCTCATTCTCGCCGGCAGCGTCTCGGCGTCGGCGGGCTATGTCGCGGGCGGGCGGCTCGCGCGCCGCATCGGCACCTGGGCCACGACGGTGTGGGGCAATCTTTTGGGCGGCGTCATCATGCTGGTGCCGCTCGCGATCTTCGGCCCCGCCGCGGCGTGGCAGCAGGCGACGCTTCCCGTGTGGTCCTCGCTCGCCTATCTCGCCGTCTGCTCCTCCATCATCGGCTACAGTGCCTGGTACTGGGCGCTGGGCAAGGGCGGCATCGCGCGCATAGGTGCCGCACAGTTCGCCATGCCGGTCTTGACCGTGGCCCTCGCGATCCTCTTTCTCGGCGAGCGGCTCACGCTGCCGCTCGTCCTTGCGGCCCTCGTCGTCCTCGCCGGCGTGTGGCTCGCGCAGCATCGTTGACGGAGGGAGAGCCTTGTTCACGCTCGATCAGCTGGAAACCGCCGCAGCCCTCGTCCATGAGGTGATCCCGCCCACGCCGCAGATCTGCTGGCCGCTCCTCTCCGAGCGCGCGGGCGCCGAGGTATGGGTCAAGCACGAGAACCACACGCCGATCGGCGCCTTCAAGCTGCGCGGCGGCCTCGTCTACATGGCTGGGCTCAAGCGGGAAGAGCCCGGCCTCGCGGGCGTCGTCACGGCGACGCGCGGCAATCACGGCCAGAGCGTCGCCTTCGCGGCCCGCCGTCACGGCATCAAGGCGGTGATCGTGGTGCCGCATGGCAACAGCGTCGAGAAGAACCGCGCCATGCGGGCGTTCGGCGCCGAGCTCGTCGAGCACGGCCACGACTTCCAGGCCGCTTACGAACACGCCGTCTCGCTCGCCGAGGCGGAGAGGCTCCACTTGCTGCGCTCGTATCATCCGCGGCTCGTGCTCGGCGTCGCCACCTACAGCCTCGAGTTCCTCAGGACGGCAGCCGGGCTCGACACGGTCTATGTCCCGATCGGCCTCGGCTCGGGCATCAGCGGCATGATCGCGGCGCGCGGCGCGCTCGGCCTCAAGACCAAGATCGTGGGCGTGGTCGCCGAGGCGGCGCCCGCCTACGCGCTCTCCTTCGCGGCGGGAAAGCCGGTCTCGACCAACTCTGCCGACACCATCGCCGACGGTGTGGCCTGCCGCGTGCCAGTGGCGGAGGCGGTCGCCGTCATCAACCGCGGCGCGGAGCGCATCGTGCGCGTGAGCGAGGTGGAGATCGCCGCCGCAATGCGGCATTATTTCACCGACACCCACAACGTCGCCGAGGGTGCGGGTGCTGTGCCGCTCGCCGCGCTCCTCAAGGAGCGCCGGGCGATGGCAGGCAAACGCGTCGGCCTCGTGCTCTCCGGCGGCAACGTCGACCGCGCGCTCTTCGCCCCCATCATCGCGCGCGAGGACGACGGCGAGGAAGGAGGACGACCGTGACCGAGGAGCTCTTCCGCCACGACCATTATCTCAAGCGCTGCGAGGCCACGGTCACCGAGGCCGATGCCTTCGGCATCCGCCTCGACCGCACGGTTTTCTATCCGACGGGCGGCGGCCAGCCGGGCGACAGCGGCACGCTCACGCTCGCCGACGGCCGCGCGCTACGCATCGCCGATACGCGCAAGGGGACGGCACCCGGCGAGATCCTGCACAACCCGGAGCCCGGACAGCCGCTGCCTCAGGTGGGCGACAAGGTGACGGCCGAGATCGATTGGCAGCGCCGCTACCGCCACATGCGGATCCACACCTCGCTGCACCTTCTCTCCGCCGTCATCCCGGCTGGCGTCACCGGCGGGCAGATCGGCGACGGCAAGGGCCGCCTCGACTTCGACACCCAGGAGGCGCTGGACAAAGACGTGATCGCCGAGAAGATCAACAGGCTCATCGCCGAGGACCATAAGGTCGGCACGCGCTGGATCACCGACGAGGAGCTCGCGGCCAATCCCGAGCTCGTGCGCACCATGTCGGTCAAGCCGCCGGTGGGCCAGGGCCGCGTGCGTCTCCTCGACATCGAGGGCGTCGACCTGCAGCCCTGCGGCGGCACCCACGTGGCGCGCACCGGCGAGATCGGCGCCATCGCCGTCACCAAGATCGAGAGCAAGGGCAAGCACAACCGCCGCGTCATCGTCGCCTTTGCCGACGAGGCGGGCTGAGAGGCGCCATGCGCATCCCGCTCTACCAGATCGACGCCTTCGCCTCTCGCCCCTTTGCGGGCAATCCGGCGGCGGTGTGCCCGCTCGAGCGCTGGCTCGACGACACGACCATGCAGTCGATCGCGACCGAGAACAATCTCTCCGAGACCGCCTTTTTCGTGAGGCGCGGCGAGGACTTCGATATCCGCTGGTTCACGCCCGTGGCCGAGGTCGACCTCGCCGGCCACCCGACGCTGGCCACGGCCTATGTCATCCTCGAGATCCTCGAGCCCAGGCGCGAGGGCGTGCGCTTCCATACGCAAAAGTCGGGCGCGCTTTCCGTGACGCGCGCGGGCGACAGGCTCGCGATGGATTTCCCCGCGCGTCCGCCGGGCAGCCAAGCCCGGCCTTGGCGACGTGGCGGCGGCGCTCGGCGCCGAGCCGCGGGAGGTGCTCGCCGCGCGCGACGGCTTCGCCGTCTTCGCGAGCGAGGCCGAGGTCGAGGCGCTCAAGCCCGATTTCGCCAAGGTGGCGGGGCTCGACTGCATGGGCCTCATCGCGACGGCGCCGGGCGACGGCGGCGTCGATTTCGTCTCGCGCTTCTTCGCACCCAAGCACGACATCAACGAGGACCCGGTCACCGGCTCGGCCCACTCGACGCTCATCCCTTATTGGGCGGCCAAGCTCGGCAAGCGCCGGCTCTTCGCGCGCCAGCTCTCCAAGCGCGGCGGCGAGATCTGGTGCGAGCACCGCGGCGAGCGCGTCGAGATCGCCGGCCAGTGCGCCCGTTTCATGGAGGGGACGATTACCCTGTGAGCGCCGTCGGCGACCGTCGTCATCACGGACGCGGAGGGTGCCGCCGAGTCTCGAGCTGGTGCGCGCGCTCTTCGGCGAATATGCCGACTGGCTCGGCTTCAGCCTCGAGTACCAGGGCTTCGCCGCGGAGCTCGCGGGCCTGCCCGGCAAATACGCGCGGCCCGCCGGGCGGCTCCTCCTCGCCCGCGTTGCGGACCAGCCCGCCGGCATCGTGGCGCTGCGCCCGCTCGAGCCCGGCATCGCGGAGTTGAAACGCCTCTTCGTGCGGCCGGCCTTCCGCGGGCAGCGGCTCGGCGAGGCGCTCGTCGAGCGTACGATCGCGGAAGCGCGCGCGGTCGGCTACCAAGCGCTGCGCCTCGACACCATCCGCGGCAAGATGGACGCGGCGATGGCGCTCTATCGGCGCTACGGCTTCGTCGAGGTGCCCGCCTATTACGCGAGCCCGATTGCGGGGACGGCGTATCTCGAGCTAAAGCTTGCGTGAGCATATCCCCTCTCCTCCTTCAGGAGGAGAGGGTCGGGGTGAGGAGGCGGCTTTGCCAGGCACATCGTTGGCCGCAGAGTTGCCCAAGCGCTCGGCCTCCTCACCTTCCCATCGCTTTGCGATGGGCCCCTTCCTCTCCTCCTGAAGGAGGAGAGGAATAAGTCCTTCATCTTCGATTGCCGAAATTCAACCTGAGACACGGCCCCGCAGTCGAGCCCGTGCGCCGAACCCGTTTTGCTGCTATCATCGCCGCGGTCGGCGCGCGGGAGTGGGCATATGTCCGAAGTGATTGAGCCACTGATCCTCGATCTCCTCGAGTGGATCGCGGGACGGCCGCGTACCTACGCCGAGGTCATGGAGGCGTGGCGCACCTCCTGCCCGCGGCTCACGGTGTGGGAAGAGGCCGCCGAGCGCGGCCTGCTCGTCCGCGAGCATGCCGGGGGCAACGGCCGGATCATCCGCCTGACGGCGAATGGTGAGCGCCTTCTCCGCGAGCAGGGTCGTCTTCCGGCGCAATCGGACGCCTTGCGGGTGTCGTAGCTACGACTTCCCGCCGCCGCAGTCGGCGTAGCTCGCGCAGAAATGGTCGAAGCGGACGACGAGCGGCAGGAAGACCACGGAGACGCTGAGCGAGAGGGGTACCAAGCGGCCGTCGCCGGAGAAGGTCGCCTCGGCGGGGCGGGGTGAATCGTCCGGGTCGCCGTCCTCGCCGCTCGCTCCCTTGAAGCCGGCGATGGGGCGCAACACGAGCTTCAAGCGGACGTCCTTCTTCCCATCCTCGGCCGGCTCGACCTCGACGGCCACGTCGAAGCGCCTGGCACCGTCATAGACCGGCACCGAGAAGCGGCTGCCCGGAGCCGGCAGCCCGGCGCGCAGCCTCTCGCGGATGGCGACCACCGCGGAAATGGGATCGAGCACGTTCTGCCGGTAGCGTTCCGCGAGCGGCGGCTTCCTCCGGTTCTCCTCGGCGCTGCGCTCGGCGACCGTGGCGCCGTCGCGCGCGACGAAGCTCATGCTGACGCGCACGTCGTGCCATTTGCGCAAATCGTAGCGCGCCTCGTAGTGCGAGGGTGCCGCGGCACCGCCCGTGGCGAAGCGTCCTTCGCTCGCGGCATCGCCGCGGAAGCGCGTGATCCAGCGCGAGAGCCCCTTGGTCTCGATGTGGACCTCGTCGTGGTAGTGCTCCCCGCTTTGGCTGAACTTGAGCCGCACCTCGGCGGCCGGCAGGCCGGCCCAGCTCGCCCGGTAGAACGCGATGATCTCATCGGCGCGGCCGGCGCCTGCCCCGGCGGCGCTCGTCGCAGCGAGGGCCAAGGCCGCGAATGCTGTGACTACGGCGCGGCGCATGAGGCATTATGACTCCGATTGCGCGGCGACGCGAAATCGCTTCGCCCGGCAGCAGGCTGAGCTATCATGCCGCCCACGCACGCTGTTCGCGAAGGAAATCCGGAGGACGCCTTGAGCAAATACAAGATCGCCGTCATCGCCGGCGACGGCATCGGCAACGAGGTGGTGCCCGAGGGCATCAAGGTGCTCGAGGCCGCCGGGCGCCGCTTCGGCGTCGACTTCGCCTGGCAGCATTTCCCCTGGAGCTGTGAGTGGTACAAGAAGACCGGGCGCATGATGCCCGAGGACGGCCTCCAGCAGCTCGCGGCGTTCGACGCCATCTATTTGGGCGCCATCGGCTTCCCGGGCGTGCCCGACCACGTCTCGCTGTGGGAGCTCCTCATCCCCATCCGCCGCGGCTTCCGCCAATACGTCAACCTGCGCCCGGTGCGGCTTTTGAAGGGCGTCGAGAGTCCCTTGCGCGGGCGTCAGCCCGGCGACATCGATTTCTACATCGTGCGCGAGAACAACGAGGGCGAATATTCCGATGTGGGCGGGCGCATCTATCCCGGGACGGACGCCGAGATGTGCGTGCAGGAGACCGTCTTCACCCGCAAGGGCGTCGACCGCGTCATGCGCTACGCCTTCGAGCTTGCGAGCTCGCGCGCCAAGAAGCACCTCACGTCCGCCACCAAGTCGAACGGCATCAAGCACACCATGCCCTATTGGGACGAGCGCTTCAAAGCACTCGCCGCGGACTATCCCCAAGTGCGCACCGACCAGTTCCACATCGACATCCTCTGCGCGCACTTCGTGCTGCATCCGGACTGGTTCGACGTGGTGGTCGGCAGCAATCTCTTCGGCGACATCCTCTCCGATCTCGGCCCCGCCGTGACCGGCACCATCGCCATCGCACCCGGCGCCAACATCAACCCGGAGCGCGAGTTCCCCTCCTGCTTCGAGCCGGTGCACGGCTCCGCACCCGACATTGCCGGGCGCGGCATCGCCAACCCGATCGGCCAGAATCTGGTCGGGCGCCATGATGCTCGACCACCTGGGCGAGAAGGCGGCAGGGGCCGCGATCGAGGGCGCCATCGCCAAGGTGCTCGCCGAGAGCGACGTGCGCACCCGCGACATGGGCGGGCAGGCCACCACCGCGGAGATGGGCAAGGCCATAGCCTCGGCGCTGTGAGCCGCAGGGCCGCTTGACTTGCCGCAATTTTAGGCCGGCGAGTGGCGCATGACTGTGCAGCGAGCCATGCTATTTCATCAATGGAGTCATCCGCTTAGCGCGCTTGTTGATTGCAAGATAGGCCTTATGTTGCAATGCAATATAAAAGTCGTCGGAACGAGGGGGGCAGGCGTCCGGTCGAGAGTGATTGAGGAGACCGACCATGTCGACCCGTAGAGTGCAGTTGAACGAGAGCGACTCGCCCGTGGAGTCCCTGGGCAGCTTCGAGCGTCTGACGCCTCCCTCGATGTTCGACGGCGAGCTGCTCATGAGGGCGGCGCGCCTGGAGCGCGACAGGGCCGTTGCCGGCTTGCTCGTCAAGCTCGGCCGCCACGTTGCCTGGCTGTGGCGGAAGGCGGTCGCCGAGCCCTTCAAGCGCTGGCTCGAGCGCGAGCGCACGATCCGCGAGCTCTCCTCCCTGCGCGCGCGCGAGCTTGCCGAGCTCGGCATTGCCCCCGGCATGATCCCCTATGTTGCCGCCGGCAAGGTTACCAACGAGCGCGGCTCGCCGGCCGCCAACGAGAACGCACACCCGCGCCGCGCCGCCTGAGGGGCCTCTAGAGGCGGCGGCTTCCGTCGCCGCCTCCGCTGTGCCACCCTCGCCGCTCCATGGGCGATGGGGGAGGGTGGGGTGGCCGAGCGCTATTACGAGGACTTCGCGGTGGGCGAGCGCATGGAGAGTGCGGGCGCCACGCTGAGCGAAGCTCAGATGATCGACTTCGCACTCGCTTACGACCCCCAGCCCTTCCACATCGACGCGGTCGCGGCCAGGCAGTCGATCTTCGGCGGCCTCGTGGCGAGCGGCCTGCACACCTTGGCACTGAGCTGCCGCCTCTTCATCCAGTCGGGCGCCCTCGGCAACGCCAATCTGGGCGGGCCGGGCTTCGACGAGGTGCGCTTCCTGAGGCCGGTGCGGCCGGGCGATACGCTCAGGGTCGTGGCCGAGGTCGAGGCCATGCGCCCCTCGCGCTCCAAGCCCGACCGCGGCACGCTCTCGCTCAGATACCGCACCTTCAACCAGCGCGGCGAGGAGGTGCTGAGCTTCGTCTGCCTTCAGATCGTCCGGCGCCGGGCCGTCTGAGATGCCTCACGCGGCGAGCGGATAGCCCGGAAACCGGCGCGCGGCGCCGCCGTAGAGCGCCATCATGCGCTCGCGCCAGTCGAAGATCGCATCGTCGCGCTCGAGAAGCGCATAGGGGCTGATGGCGCGCGCCCAGGCGAACATGCCGAAGACGATGTGGTCGGCGTAGGCCGGCTCCGCACCCGCCATGAAGGGGCGCTCGCGGAGCTGCGCGCGGATCGGCTCGAGTGCCGCGCGCCAGGCCGGGAGCACCTTGTCGCGGCCGGCCTGCACGTCCTCAAGCCTGGCGCCGAGGCGCTCCTCGCGCGTCTTGCGGAAATAGGGCTGATCGACGGGCTCGAGATGCGCCCAGATGTCGGCGACGAGCATGCGCACGAGCAGCGGATGGAGCGCCGTGTCGACGAAGTGATTGACGAAGCGCGCGAGCGCGCGGGCCGAGGTGCTGCCGAAGAGCGGCGGGCGCTCCGGACAGCGGTCGTCGAGATGGCAGGCGATGTTCCAAGAATCGAAAACGCTCGCTTCGCCGTCGACCATGACGGGAACGCGCCCCTGGCCGGAGAAGGCGATCTTCTCCTTGTCGGTGAAGTGCCAGGGGCGGAACTCGGCTTCCAGGCCCTTGTGGGCGAGTGCTAAGCGCGTGCGCCAGCAGTACGGGCTGAAGCGGCGGTCGTCCTTGCCCGCGAGGTCGTAGACCACGATCGCCATCGGAAGCCCCTCCGCTCGGGCGGTTCAATCGAGCCCGGCAGCGCGAGGATGGGTGATCCCCACCGGGCGGTCAAGGCGCGCCAGGTTCCGGCGAGAGCAGCACCGTCCGTCCGATTTCCCTTTGGGCATCATGGTATTACCTTTCGAGCCGTGCTCAGCACCTCGCGTTGACGCAGTGCAGCATAGCCCCTACACTCGCGCCGCCTTGCCAAGCGCCGCGCCACGCAACCAGCGAAGCAGCCGACCATGAAGCCAGCGATCCGGCCAACTGTGGCCCACTTCTCTTCCGGCCCCTGCACCAAGCGGCCGGGCTGGACGCCCGCAGCGCTCGCCGGCGCGGCACTCGGCCGCTCGCACCGCTCGCCCGAGGGCAAGGCCAAGCTCGCGGAGGTGATCGAGCTGAGCCGGCGGCTCCTCGGCGTGCCGCACGACTACCGCATCGCCATCGTGCCCGCCTCCGATACGGGCGCCATCGAGATGGCGCTCTGGTCGCTTCTCGGCCCGCGCGGGGTCGACGTGCTGGCGTGGGAGAGCTTCGGCAAGGGCTGGGCCGCGGACGTGACCAAGGAGCTCAAGCTCAAGGACGTGCGCGTGCTCGAGGCGCCCTACGGCAAGCTCCCCGACCTGGCGCGAGTCGATTTCAACCGCGACGTGGTGTTCACCTGGAACGGCACCACCTCGGGCGTGCGCGTGCCGGACGGCGAGTGGATCGCCGCCGGCCGCGCCGGGCTCACCATCTGCGATGCCACCTCGGCCGCCTTCGCCATGGCGCTGCCCTTCGAGCGCCTCGACGTGGTGAGCTACTCCTGGCAGAAGGTGCTGGGCGGCGAGGCTCAGCACGGCATGCTCATCCTCTCGCCGCGCGCGGCTGCCCGTTTGCTGAGCTACAGCCCGCCCTGGCCGCTCCCCAAGATCTTCCGCCTCGCCAAGGACGGCAAGCTCATGGAAGGGGTCTTCAAGGGCGAGACCATCAACACGCCCTCCATGCTCTCAGTCGAGGACGCACTCGACGGCCTGCGCTGGGCAGAAAGCATCGGCGGGCTCGCGGCCCTCATCGCGCGCTCGGAAGCGAACCTCGCGGCGATCGCCGAGTGGGTGGCGCGCAGCCCCTGGGTCGGTTTTCTCGCCGAGGACGTGCGCATCCGCTCCTGCACCTCCGTGTGCCTGACGTTCGCCGATCCGGCGATAGCCCGGCTGCCGCTCGACGCGCGCGCGGCCTTCGCCAAGCGGCTCGCCCGGCTCCTCGCCGACGAGGGCGTCGCCTACGACATCGAGGCCTATCGCGAGGCGCCGCCGGGCCTGCGCATCTGGGCGGGCGCCACCGTCGAGCGCGCCGATTTGGAGGCCCTCTTCCCCTGGCTCGACTGGGCCTTTGCCGCCGTGCGCGAGGAGTTCCTCGCGGTTAGCTGAGGGATGTCGAGAGAAAGGACGCGCTCGCGGGCGCCGCCATGAGCAAGGTCTTCATCGCCGACAAGCTGAGCCCGCGCGCCGTCGAGGTCTTCGAGGCGCGCGGCATCGAAGCCGTGGTCAAGACCGGCCTCAAGGAGCCCGAGCTGATCGCTGCCATCGACGGCTCGGAGGCACTCGCCGTGCGCTCGGCCACCAAGGTGACGGCGAGCCTCATGGCGGCAGCACCCCTGCTCAGGGTGGTGGGGCGCGCCGGCATCGGCGTCGACAACATCGATCTCGCGGCGGCGACGGCGCGCGGCATCGTGGTGATGAACACGCCCTACGGCAATGCCGTCACCACCGCCGAGCACGCCATCGCCATGATGATGGCGCTCGCCCGCCAGATCCCCGCGGCCGACCGCTCGACCCAGGCCGGCAAGTGGGAGAAGAGCCGCTTCATGGGCGTCGAGCTCACCGGCAAGACGCTCGGCATCGTCGGCTGCGGCAACATCGGCGCCATCGTGGCCGACCGCGCGCGCGGCCTCCATATGGAGATCATCGCCTACGATCCCTTCCTTTTGCCCGAGCGCGCGGCCGCCCTCCGCCTCGAGCGCGTCGAGCTCGAGGAGCTTTGGAGGCGCGCCGATTTCGTGACGCTCCACGTGCCGCTCACCAATGCCACGCGCAACATGGTCAACAGCGCCAGTCTCTCGCTCATGAAGCGCGGCGTGCGCCTGGTGAACTGCGCGCGCGGCGGGCTCGTCGACGAGGCGGCACTGGCGGAGGCGCTGGCGAGCGGCCAGGTCGCGGGTGCCGCCTTCGACGTCTTCGAGACCGAGCCCGCTACCCGCTCGGTGCTCTTCGGCCGGGAGAATTTCGTGGCGACGCCGCATCTCGGCGCCTCGACCGAGGAGGCGCAGGAGAAGGTGGCGATCCAGCTGGCCGAGCAGATCGCCGACTTCCTCTTGAAGGGTGCCGTCGTCAATGCGGTCAATACGCCCTCGATCAGCCGCGAGGAGGCGCCGCGCCTCAAGCCCTACATGGAGCTTGCCGAGCTGCTCGGGAGCTTCCTGGGCCAGCTCGCCGATCGGGCGCCCAAGGTCGTGAGCGTGGAGTACGCCGGCCAGGCCGCCGAGCTCGACACCCGCCCGCTCACCGCCGTCATCCTCCAGGGCCTCTTCAAGCGCACGCTCGAGGCGGTCAACATGGTGAACGCGCCGCAGATCGCGCGCGAGCGCGGCGTCCAGGTGCGCGAGGCCAAGGACAAGGAGACGCCGGACTACCACACCCTCGTGCGCGTCACGGTCGAGAGCGAGGACCGCACGCGCACGCTCGCCGGCACGCTCTTCGGCGGCACGCGGCCGCGCATCGTGCGCATCCAGGAGGTGCCGATCGAGGCCGAGCTCGGGCGCCACATGCTCTACGTGCGCAACCACGACAAGCCGGGCTTCATCGGCCAGCTCGGCAAGACGCTCGGCGACGCCGGTGTCAATATCGCGACCTTCCATCTCGGCCGCACGGCACCTGGAGGGAACGCCATCGCCCTCGTCCAGGTCGACGAGGCGATCCCGCCCGAGCTCCTCGCGCGCATCCAAGCGCTCCCCGGCACGATCCGGGCGAGGGCGCTCGGGTTCTGATTGGGCGGTTGCGGCGGTTGCGGCCCCGCGCCTGGCGCGCGCCGGGAAAGTCTGCTAACATCCGACCACTTTTCTGACCAGTCTCCGAGGGCGGCGATGGTCACCGTGACGCTAGTCGAGGCCAAGGCGCACTTGAGCCAGCTGCTCGACAAGGTCGAGGCAGGCGAGGAGGTCGTCATCACCCGGCATGGCCGGCCCGTCGCGCATGTCCTGCCGGCCGCGTCGCCTAAGCGCCCGCTGAGAGCCCTCGCCGGATTCCGTTCGCGCATGCCGGCATGGCGCAAGGCGAGCAATGCTCTCCTCAGCGAGGCGCGCGACGCAGATCGCTGATGCTCTATTTCGATACGAGCTTTCTTGCCCCGCTCATCCTTCCGGAGCCGACGAGCGGCAGGGTCGAGCGGCTCGTGCGGCGGCTTCCGGCCGGCGAGTTCGCCATCAGCCAGTGGACGCGCGTCGAGTTCTCCTCGCTCCTCGCCCGCGAGGTCCGCATGGGCGGCCTCGCGGCCGAGGCGGCGCACGCCGCCGACGCCGAATTCGAGGCTGTCGTCGCGGAGTCGTTCGACGTGCTTGTGCCGGATGCGGCGGACTTCTCCCTCGCGAAGCATTATCTCGCGCGGTACGAGACTGGATTGCGCGCGGGCGACGCGCTCCATCTCGCTATCGCCGCCAACCGGCGGGCCGGGATGATCTACAGCCTGGGCAAGGCGATGGTGAGGGCCGGCAAGCGCCTCGGCCTGCCGATCGGCGCGGGACTCCGGCTCCGCGGCTGACCGCGGCTGCGGTGTCCGCCGTCAGCTGCCGTAAGTTCCGCCCCTCGGCGCGTCCTCTGCGGGCGGGGCCGCAACGTCCTCCTCGGTGACGCTCACGTCCACCGCCATGCCGAGACAGTCGGAGCGCGTGCCGAAGAATGTGCCCCAGAGCGGCAGGGCTTGGCGAGGATCCCAGGCCACGGCGACGCGGACGAGATTGCGGTTGCCCACGATGCAGTTGGTCGGGTCGAAATCGACCCAGCCGGCGCCCGGCAGATAGGCCTGCATCCAGGCGTGGGTGGCGCCGCCTCCGACGGTGGCATAATCGCCCTGCGGCACGAAGATGTAGCCGCTCACGAAGCGCGCGGCGAGGCCGAGCGAGCGCACGGCTTCCATCATCAGAAGGGCGAAATCCCGGCAGCTGCCGCGGCCGAGGCGGAGCGTCTCGTGCGGGCTCTGGACGCCCTTCTCGCCGCGGTGCACGTAATCGAATTGCTCCTTGATGCCGCGCGTCATGGCGTGAAGGAGCGCCATGGTGTCGCGCGATCCGTGCGTGGCCAGAAACTGCGCCACCCAGCGGTCGACGTCATCGGCCGCATAGCGGCGCTGGACGGCGCTCGCGAGATCGGGCCACTCCTCGTCCGAATAGCGGAAGGGATAGGACTGCGCGCCGAGCTCGAGCGCATAATCGGGCAGCACCGTCTCGAAATGCTCGAGCGTCACCGTGCTGTCGAACGAGAGCTCCGTCGTCGTGCCGCGGAAGCTCGCGATGGCGACCGAATTGTCGAATACGTCGTGCAGCCAGCGCAGCTCGGCGGGGCGAGGCCGGATGTCCAGCCCGGTCTTGACCAGGCGGAGATCGTGGCTCGCGCGCGGGCGGAACATCATGCGATGCTCGCCCAGGCTGACCGGCTCGCGGTAGCGGTAGGTCGTGACATGGCGGACGGTGAGCAGGCGCATGCCGGTGGTCGTCCTCTCGCTCATGAGGGCGGAGCGCGCAGCTCGTCGACCCACACCTTGAAGCTCGACAGCGTGTTCGCACCGAAGGTGTTGCTGAGCGCCACGTCCGTCGCATCGCGCCCGCGCGCCATCAGGATGCGGCCGATGCGCGGCATGTTGTTGCGCGGGTCGAAGGTGTGCCAGCGGCCGCCCAGGTAGACCTCGATCCAGGCGGCGAAATCCATCGGGCCATAGGGCGGCGCCATGCCGATGTCGCCCAGGTAGCCGGTGCAGTAGCGCGCCGGTATGTTCATGCAGCGGCAGAAGGCGATGGCGAGATGCGCGTAGTCGCGGCAGACGCCCCGCCTCTCATGGAAGGCCTCCGACGCGGTCCGCGTCGGGCGGGCATGCTCGTAGCCGAAGGCGATGTGGCGATGGACGTAATCGCAAATGGCCTGCACGCGTCTGCCGCCGGCGGGCGCCTTGGCGAAGAGCTCCCAGGCCGCCTCGGAGAGCCGGTCGGTATCGCAATAGCGGCTGCCGAGAAGGAAGAGCAGGCTCTCCGCGGGAAGGTCCTGCACCGCATGCTGCGGCGCCCAGATCGCCAGCATTTCGGGCTCGCCCGTGTCGTTCACCACCGCATCGGCGGCGAGGCGGAGGCGGCCCGCCGGCGCCACGATGCGGCTGCACCAGTTGCCGAAGCTGTCGCGGTAGGGTGCGACGGGGATGGCCGGGTCGGTGATCAGGCGGTCGGGAACGGCCATGTCGCCGGCGCGCGTATAGTGGATGTTCAGCATCAGGATCATGGGAGTCGGCTGCGGGCAGTCGTAGATCAGTTCATAGCCGACCCTTATCTGCATGAATGACCCTTCCCTCCGGCCGAGGGAGGTGCTCTGTCGTTGCTCCGGGGCTCACGGAGTAGCCGGTGGGCGAGCCGGCGCCGGGGCTCGCCGCGGGGCGCCGTCCATTCGCCGGAAAGCTGGGCACGCCGGAAATATATGGGGCCGATGTCGGCGAAGTGCAACCGACATGGACGGCGAGGAGGGTGCAAGGCCTGCCACGGATTTCCGTTTGCGCTTCCGCGGCAATGCCGCTAGTGCTGTCGCCCGGGGCTCGAACTTGCGAGAGTGCGGCACGGCATGAGCGAGGACGCCAAGAGGGCGCTATTGCCCGCGGGACTGCGCGATCTCCTGCCGCCCGAGGCGGCGCGGGAGGCCGAGCTGCGCGAGAGCCTCCTGGCCGTGCTCGCGGGCTACGGCTACGAGCGCGTCGACCCGCCGCTCGTCGAGTTCGAGGACGGGCTCCTCTCCGGCCTCGGGGCCGCGACCGCCGCCGAGACCTTCCGCCTCATGGATCCCGTGAGCCAGCGCATGATGGGCGTGCGCGCCGACATGACGCCGCAGGTGGCACGCTTGGCGACGACGCGCCTCGCCAAGGCGCCGCGGCCCTTGCGGCTCTCCTATGCCGGCGAGGTGCTGCGCGTCAAAGGCAGCCAGCTCAGGCCCGAGCGGCAGTTCGTGCAGGTGGGCGCCGAGCTCATCGGCACGGCCTCGGCGGCGGCCGATGCCGAGGCGGTGCTGCTCGCCGCCGAGTCGCTCATGGCCGTGGGCGTGGCACGGCTCTCGGTCGACCTCAATTCCCCGACCCTCGTCTCGGCCCTCTGCCGCGGCCTTGCCGGCGCCGAGGCAGCACAGCTCAAGGCAGCGCTCGACCGCAAGGACGCGGCAGCTGTGGCGGCGGTCGGCGGGCCGGCGGCGGAGCTCGCGACAGCACTCCTCGCCGCGGCCGGCAGTGCCGCGCGCGCGCTCGAGGCGCTTGCCAAGCTGAAGCTGCCGCCCGAGCCGGCGGCCGAGGCGGCGCGCTTGGCCGAGGTGGCCGAGCTCGTGCGCCAGGCGCAGCCGGAGCTCGTGCTCACCATCGATCCCGTCGAGTACCGCGGCTTCGAGTACCAGACCGGCGTGAGCTTCACGCTCTTCGCGCGCGGCGTGCGCGGCGAGCTCGGGCGCGGCGGGCGCTACCTCGCGGGGAGCGCGGCGGGCGAGCCGGCGACCGGCTTCACCCTCTTCCTCGACTCCGTGATCCGCGCGGTGCCCGCGGCCGAGGCGGCGCAGAAGCTCTTCCTCCCCTACGGCACGGCGGCGGCGGCGGCACGCGCGGTCCGCGCCCAAGGATGGCTGGCGCTCGCCGGCCTCGAGCCCGCGGCCAACGCGCGCGCCGAGGCCGCCCGGCTCGGCTGCAGCCACCTCTGGCTCGGCGGCAAGATCGTGGCGGTGGAGTAGTATGGCGTCATCATGGTGATCGGCCTAGGCTATTAAAAGTCTCTACCGCGGAGAACACGGAGGACACGGAGAAGGAAGAGAGCAAGCAAACCACAAAGACACCAAGGCACAAAGAATCATTCTGCCCCCCGGGACGAAGTGCCCGGGGGTCGCGCGAAGCGCATTTTTTGCCTTCGTGTCTTTGTGGTTCCCTCTTTTTTCCTTCTCCGTGCCCTCCGTGGTAAATCCTTTTTGGCCGGCGCAACGATATTTGCAGCAGGAGTGACGCCATGGCGAATGTGGCCGTGGTCGGCGCCCAGTGGGGCGACGAGGGCAAGGGCAAGATCGTCGACTGGCTCTCAGAGCGCGCCGAGGTCGTGGTGCGCTTCCAGGGCGGCCACAATGCCGGCCATACGCTCGTCGTCGACGGCGTCACCTACAAGCTGAGCCTCTTGCCCGCGGGCGTCGTGCGCGGCAAGCTCTCGGTGATCGGCAACGGCGTCGTGGTCGATCCCTGGGCGCTCGTCGAGGAGATCGAGCGCCTGGCCGGGCTCGGCATCAGGGTGACGCCGACGGTGCTCAAGGTGGCCGAGAATGCGCCCCTCATCCTGCCGCTCCACCGCGATCTCGACGGCTGGCGCGAGGACGGCAACAGCCGGCTCAAGATCGGCACCACGCGCCGCGGCATAGGACCGGCCTACGAGGACAAGGTGGGCCGCCGCGCCATCCGGCTCTGCGATCTCGCCGAGCGCGACACCTTGGCCGCCAAGCTCGAGGGGCTCCTCCACCATCACAACGCGCTGAGGCAGGGGCTCGGGCACGCGCCCGTCGACGGCGCGGCGCTCGAGCGGGAGCTTCTTGCCATCGCCCCCCGCGTGCTGCCCTTCGCCGACGCGGTGTGGCTCCGCCTCGACGACCTCAGACGCGCGGGCAAGCGCATCCTCTTCGAGGGCGCCCAGGGCGTCATGCTCGAACGTCGACCACGGAACCTACCCCTACGTCACCTCCTCGAACACGGTCGCCGGCCAGGCGGCGGCCGGCTCGGGCCTCGGGCCGGGTGCGGTCGACTATGTGCTCGGCATCACCAAGGCCTACACCACGCGCGTCGGCAGCGGGCCCTTCCCCACCGAGCAGGTCAACGAGGTGGGCGAGCTCCTCGGCCGGCGCGGGCGCGAGTTCGGCGTGGTCACGGGTCGGAAGCGGCGCTGCGGCTGGTTCGATGCGGTCATGGTGCGCCAGGCCGTGCGGCTCGCCGGCATCGACGGCATCGCCCTCACCAAGCTCGACGTGCTCGACGGGCTAGACGAGATCAAGGTCGCGGTCGGCTACCGCCTGGGCAACGAGCGCCTCGACCGCCTGCCGCCCCAGCTCAGCCAGCAAGCAGCGCTCGAGCCGGCCTACGAGAGCCTCGAGGGTTGGCGCGAGAGCACGGCGGGTGCCCGCTCCTGGGCCGAGCTCCCGGCCACCGCCATCAAATACGTGCGCCGCATCGAGGAGCTCATCGAGAGGCCGGTCGCCCTCCTCTCGACCAGCCCCGAGCGCGCCGACACCATCCTCGTGCGCGATCCCTTCGAGGATTGAGGGCGAGAGTAGCGGCAGGCTTCGCGCTCCGGCGTCGCGGCCAAGGAGCCGAGGCAGAGCCCGCCCGCAATGGAAGCCGTCCGCGGCCATCCGATAAGGCCGCGCCCTCGGCTTGCGTCCTGGCTGCCCTTCCGTTCGACCTGGCGTTCTAGGATCAGCTCGGGCTGTTTCCGAGGTGGCCGGCAATCGCGTCGAAGGTCGCGGTCAGGTCCGTGCCGAGCAGCGTCACGGCGGCGATGATCGCAACCGCAATCAACGCCGCGATGAGGCCGTATTCGATCGCGGTGACGCCCCGCTTCGAGCGAAGCGCCAGCGCGGATTTGAGGACTCTTTTGAGCCTCCGCATCGCCAATACCCCCTCCGGTTTCGGCTGCATGGCTCTCGATTATACGCCATTTTTGGGAATAACCGACGCTCCGTTCGCGCGCAGCGACCATCGGACGTGCTGGCCGCCGCGCGCCCATACCGCCGCCGCCCTCGCTCAGCCGTTGAGGCGCTGCTCGATGGCGAGGTTCTTCATGGTCTTCTGCAGCTTCTCGAAGGCGCGCACCTCGATCTGGCGCACCCGCTCGCGCGAGATGCCGTAGCTCTGGCTCAAGTCCTCGAGCGTGGTCGGCTCGTCCTTGAGGCGGCGCTCGACGAGGATGCGGCGCTCGCGCGGGTTGAGCGACTTGAGCGCGGTCTCGAGCAGGCGCTGGCGGTTCGAGAGCTCCTCGTGCTCGGCGAGCTGGGTCTCCTGGCTCGGCGTCTCGTCCTCGAGCCAGTCCTGCCACTCGCCGTCGCCCTCCTCGCGCACCGGCGCATTGAGCGAATGGTCGGGGCTCGCCAGGCGGCGGTTCATCTGCACCACGTCGGTCTCGGGCACGTTGAGCTCGGTCGCGATCTTCTTGACGTTCTCGGGCGAGAGATCGCCCTCGTCGATCGCCTGGAGCCGGCCCTTGATGCGGCGCAGGTTGAAGAAGAGCTTCTTCTGCGCCGCAGTGGTGCCGATCTTCACGAGCGACCAGGAATGCAGGATGTATTCCTGGATGGCGGCGCGGATCCACCACATGGCGTAGGTCGCGAGGCGGAAGCCGCGGTCGGGCTCGAAGCGCTTGACCGCCTGCATGAGGCCGACGTTGCCCTCCGAGATGAGCTCGGCGAGCGGCAGCCCGTAGCCGCGGTAGCCCATGGCGATCTTGGCCACCAGGCGCAGGTGGCTCGTCACCAGCTTCTGCGCCGCCTCGAGGTCGTCGTGCTCGCGCCAGCGCTTGGCCAGCATGTACTCCTCCTCGGGCGCCAGCATGGGAAAGCGCCGCACCTCCTGGAGGTAGCGCGAGAGGTTGCCCTCGGGGTGCAATGCGTGGACGCTCGGTAACGTGCTGCTCGCTGCCATGCTGGCCCTTTCCAGTCTTCCGTTCGCTCGCCTCTACCGGCCGCCCCTCGCGGCCGAGGGCACGCTTCCGCCCGCGCCCTGCCTCGCGTCGCGCGTGCCAGCTGTAGCCGATCCTGCTGAACGATTGACGCAGTTTAGCATGGCTTTGTGAGAATTTCCTGGAATTATTCCAATGAGGACTTCAATAAATTGATATCGTTTGGTAGTTTTTTCTCGAAGCGGAGCCTTTCCCGGCTCGCGGGATGCTCGAAGCCGAGCAGATAGGCATCGAGCGCCTGGCGGCCCAAGGCATCGAGCGCCGCGCGCGCCGCCGGGGGCAGCGCCGCGCGCCGCTCGCGGCCGACGCGGCCATAGAGCGGGTCGCCCATCACCGGATGGCCGCGCGCCGCGAGATGCACGCGGATCTGGTGGGTGCGGCCGGTCATGAGGCGGCATTCGATGAGGCTGGCGGCGCTGCCGTAGGCGGCGAGCACGCGGTAGCGCGTGAGCGCCGGCCGGCCGCCGCGGCGGAGCACCGCCATCTTCTTGCGGTTCTGCGGGCTGCGGCCGATGTTGCCGGCGATCTCGCCCTCGGGCGGCCGCGGCACGCCCCAGACGAGGGCACTGTAGGCGCGCTCGACGCTGTGCGCCGCGAACTGGGCAGCTAACCCGGCATGCGCCGCATCGGTCTTCGCCGCCACCATGAGTCCGCTCGTGTCCTTGTCGAGACGATGCACGATGCCCGGCCGCTTGACGCCGCCGATGCCCGAGAGGCTGCCGTGGCAATGGGCGAGGAGGGCGTTCACCAGCGTGCGCTCCGGGTTGCCGGCTCCAGGGTGGACCACCAGTCCCGCCGGCTTGTCGATGACGATCAGGTGCTGATCCTCGTAGATGACCGCGAGCGGCAGGGCTTGCGCCGCCGGGCGAGCCTCGACACTTTCGGGGACGAGTATGGCGAAATTTTGACCGGCCCTGACCTTGGCGGCGGGCGCCAGCGCCGCGCGCCCGGCCGTCTCGACGGCGCCCGCCGCGATGAGGCGCTTGAGCCGCGAGCGCGAGAATGCGGGGAGCGCCTCGGCGAGGAAGGCGTCGAGGCGCATGCCCGCGTGCTCGGCTCCCGCCGCGACTTCGAGTTTGACCTCGTTCGCTCGCACCGCTATGCCGGACATGGCTTCTCGCGCGATCGCCGCCGCCGCGGCATTACTGGGCATATTTCATGCAGGCACTCAAGACCCTGGTCATCGTCATGGGCGTCCTCATCGTGGCGGGCATGGCGCTCGTCGGCTATACCCTCGTCAAGCGGGCGACGGCACCGGAGGCGTCCCGCCATGCGACCGCCGCCGTCTCAGCACCGGCAGCACCCGGCGCCGAGGCCGCCGAGACGCCCTACGGCCCGGTCGAGATCGCACTCCCCGCGGGTGCCCGCATCCTGCGCACGCGCGCAGTCGGCCGCCGCCTCATCGTCGAGCTCGAGCTCGCGGGCGGCGGCGAGCGCGTCCTCGTGGTCGAGCTCTCGACCGGAGCACTCCTCGGCACCATCGATCTCAAGGCCCAGCCCTGAGGCGGCGCCGCCTTCAGCCTGTCGCGGAGACACGGAGAGGAAGTTTTCAGCGCAGAGGGCGCTGAGGTCTCGCGGTGGCCGCAGTGGGCATTGATATACCTCCGCGCACTCCGCGAAACCTCTGCGTCCCCTGCGTTAATTCTTTCTTCTCCTCGTCGCGTTCTCCGTGGTGAATTCCAGCTTCAGGGGTGTGCCGCGTGCGGCGGCCTGCGGCGGAAGCGCGAGGGCGGGCGCTTGTAGGTGCGCAGGAAAGCCGCATTGAAGCGGCGCACGCTGCCGAAGCCGGCGGCAAAGGCGATCTCCGCGAGCGCCAGGTCCGTCTCGTCGATCAGGCGCTTCGCGGCCTGCACGCGGCGCGTCGAGGCGACGGCTCGGGGGCTGGCACCGACGTGGCGCACGAAGAGGCGGGAGAGGTGCCGGCTGCCGACGCCGAGCGTCTCGGCGAGCTCGGCGACCGAGGCGCCGTCGAGAAAGCCCGCCTCGATGAGGCGCATGCCGCGCGTGACCGTGGCCTCGGTGCCGCGCCAGGCGGGGCTGCCGGGTGCCGTCTCGGGCCGGCAGCGCAAGCATGGCCTGAAGCCGGCCTGCTCCGCTTCCGCCGCCGTGCGGAAGAAGACGACGTTCTTCGAGCGCGCCGGGTGCACCGGGCAGATAGGGCGGCAATAGATGCGCGTCGTGCGCACGCCCACGAAGAAACGCCCGTCATAGTGCCGGTCCCGGGCAAGCCGCGCGCGGTCGCACGTCGGCCAGTCGAGCGGCGGCGATGCTTCGAGCTTCATCAACATCGGGCCATCCTAGCCTGCCCGGTCGGCGCGCCGCTAGCCGCTTTCGGACTCGGTCGGCTGGGTGCTGGGCACCGCGTCCGATCGCGGCCAGACAGCGCGGGCCGGCGAGGGCTTCTATGGCGCTCCGGAGTGCGGCAAGAGGTTTTGCGCAATGCCCCCGGCCTCGGCCGTGAGCGGCGTGTGGGCGGCGTACCGGCGCCCCACCACACACTTCGATGGGGATCGAACCGTTCGTGCTCGACAAGCCGGTCCGGCTTGCCCACATTCGCCATAGCGAAGGCTCGCGGCAGCGTTTCGTCGTTGCGAGATTCGCATAGCAGGAGAGATGTCGTGATGACGAACATGCGCGATGCCGACGTCCTGAGACGCGCCCAAGAGCACGCGGTCGCGTTCCTCGACGGCCTTGACGAGCGGCCGATCTGCGCCACGGTCGGCGGGGCCGAGCTCCGGCGGAGACTGGGCGGCGCGCTGCCCGAGCGGCCGAGCGATCCGCTCACGGTCATCGACGATCTCGTGCGCGGCGTGGAGGGCGGCATCCTCGCCTCCACGGGCGGGCGTTTCTTCGGCTGGGTCATCGGCGGCGCGCTCCCCGTGGCCCTCGCGGCCGATTGGCTGACCGCGACCTGGGACCAGAACGCGGCCTCCCATGCCTGCAGCCCGGCCGAGGCGGTGATCGAGGAGGTGTGCGGCGCCTGGCTCAAGGAGCTCTTGGGCCTGCCCGCCGCGGCGTCCTTCGCCTTCGTGACCGGCTGCCAGATGGCGCATACGACGGCCCTCGGCGCGGCGCGCCACAAGCTGCTTATGGCGCGCGGCTTCGACGTGGAGCGCCGCGGCCTCGCTGGCACGCCCGCCATGCGCGTGCTTGCGAGCGAGAGCCGCCACGAATCGATCCTGCGCTCGGTGCGCCTCCTCGGTATCGGCAGCGATGCCGTCGAACTGCTCCCTACGGACGATGCGGGCAACCTCCGGCTCGAGGCGCTCGCCGCAGCGCTCGCCCAAGACAGGGCCCGGCCGACGGTGGTCTGCCTGCAGGCGGGCGATATCCACACCGGGGCCTTCGATCCCTTCGCCGAAGCCTGCGCGCTGGCCCATGGGGCCGGATCTGGGTCCACGTCGACGGCGCCTTCGGCCTCTGGGCGGCGACGAGCGGGCGCTACCGCCACCTCCTCGCCGGCGTCGAGGCGGCCAATTCCTGGGCGACCGACGGCCACAAATGGCTCAACCTGCCCTTCGACAGCGGCTTCGTGTTCGTGGCCGACCCGGCAGCGCACAGCGCCGTCTTCTCGCAGCCGACGAGCTACGCAGTCCCGGTCGAGGGCATGCGCGAGGAGAAGGACTGGAACCCCGAATGGTCGCGGCGCGGCCGCGCCGTCGCCGCCTATGCCGCCATCCGGGCGCTCGGCCGCGCGGGCATCGCCGAGATCGTCGAGCGCTGCTGCGATTTCGCCGCCAAGCTCGTCGACGGCCTGGCGGCACTCCCCGGCGTCGAGGTCCTGGCACGGCCGCGCATCAACCAGGCGCTCGTGCGCTTCCGCGACGAGGGCGGCGACCACGACCGGCGCACCGATCAGGTCATCGCGCGCATCCAGGCCTCGGGCGAGGCCTGGTTCGGCGGCGCCACCTGGCGTGGGATGCGGGCCATGCGCATCTCCGTGTGCAACTGGCGGACGGGCGAGGACGACCTCGAGCCGGTGCTCGCGGCCGTCCGCCGCAGCCTCGGCAACACGTCGGGCGTTGGTGCCTCCAGTCATTGATGCGTGGTGCACCCCCCACCCCAGCCCTCCCCCTCAAGGGGGGAGGGGGAATTTTGCGAGCCCGCCACTATTTTCCCTCCCCCCTTGAGGGGGAGGGCAGGGTGGGGGGTAGACCATGCGCCTATGAGTCGAGTTCGCGCCCCGATCGACCCTCGCGGTCTTGGCGCAAGGCTTCCCGGATGCTAGGGTCGGCGCCTCACGGAAAGGCAGGGGCCGATGAACTTCGCGAGCGACAATGTGACCGGTGCGGCGCCGGAGATCCTCGCGGCACTCGCCGCGGCGAACGAGGGCGCCATGATGCCCTACGGCAGCGACCCCATCACCAGGCGCCTCGAGGCCGCCTTCGACGCCCTCTTCGAGCGGGAGGTCGCGGCCTTCCCGGTGGCGACGGGGAGTGCCGCCAACGTGCTGGCGCTCGCTTGCATGACGCCGCCCTACGGCGCCATCTATTGCCATCCGGACTCCCACATCAACACGGACGAGTGCGGCGCACCCGAGCTCTTCACCGGCGGCGCCAAGCTGGTGCCCATCCCGGGTGCCGCGGGCAAGATCGCCGCCGCCGATTTCGCGGCCGTGCTCGCGCATGCGGGGAAGGGCGTCGTGCACCACGTGCAGCCCGCCGCCATCAGCCTCACCAACGAGACGGAGGCGGGGACGCTCTACCGGCCCGAGGAAATCCGCGCCATTGCCGAGATCGCCCATGCCAATGGGCTCTTCGTGCATATGGACGGCGCCCGCTTCGCCAATGCCGTAGCAGCCATGGGCGCCACGCCGGCCGAGCTCACCTGGCGCGCGGGCGTCGACGCGCTCTCCTTCGGCGCCACCAAGAACGGAGCGCTGGGCGCCGAGGCGGTCGTCTTCTTCGAGCCCAAGCTCGCCGAGAGCTTCGGCTACCGCCGCAAGCGGGGCGGCCATCTCTTCTCCAAGATGCGCTTCGTCTCGGCCCAGCTCGAGGCCTATCTCAAGGACGGCCTCTGGCTCAAATGCGCGCGCCACGCCAACGCCATGGCCGAGCGCCTCGCCGAGGGTCTCAAGTCGGTGCCGGGGGCAGCGCTCCTCTACCCCGTCGAGGGCAACGAGATCTTCGCGCGCATCCCCGACGCCGCCATCAAGGGCGCCTTCGCCGACGGCTACGTCTTCTACCGCTGGGAGGGCGAGGGGGGCGAGAAATGCCGCCTCGTCTGCGCCTTCGACACGCGTGCCGAGGACGTCGACGGCCTCATCGCCTCGCTCGCGCGGCACGCGGGCGCGGGCCTGCTGAGGCGCGCTTGAGCCGAGGCGCGATCGCGCATCATCCCGGGAGCCAGGCCATGAGCAAGGCCGCGAGCAAGGCCACGAGCAAGGACCGCATGCCGCCGCTCGCGGCGGAGGCGCTCGATGCGGCGCAGAGGAAGGCGGTCGAGGCCTTCACGGCCGCGCGCGGCACGGCGCCCTTCGGCCCCTTCGTGCCGCTCCTGCGCAGCCCCGAGGTCATGCTGCGCGCCTCGGCACTCGGCGAGTACCTGCGCTACAAGAACGCGCTGCCGAGGAAGCTCGGCGAGCTCGCGATCCTCGTGACCGCGCGGCTGTGGAGCCAGCAGTTCGAGTGGCATCATCACCGGGCGTTTGCCCTCGAGGCGGGGCTCGCGGCGGAGACCATCTCGGCGCTGGCCGAGGGGCGCCGGCCCGACGGGCTCGCCGAAGAGGAGGCCGCGGTCTACGACTTCCTCTCGGAGCTCAACGCCAACCGCTCGGTGAGCGACGCGAGCTACGCCCGGGTGCTCGCGAGCTTCGGCGAGCGCGGCATCATCGACCTCGTGGGCATCGCCGGCTACTACGGCCTCCTTGCCATGGCAATGAACGTGGCGCGCACGCCGCTCCCCGCGGGCACAGCGCCGCCGCTCTCCAAGATGCCGGATTGAGCGCGCCGGCCGCCGGCCGCGGTCAATCGAGGATCCAGCTCAGAAGCGCCATCAGCATGAGGACGGCGCCGAGAAAGCCGATCACCACGATGCCCCACGAATCGATCTTCAGGCGGCGCTTCATGGCCGGATATGCGGCGCGCTTGCCATGGGATGTCACTTGCCCCCCTCCCGCTCCCCGCACCATATACGCGCGAGCGGCCGTTGCCCGGCTCGCCAGGACTGCCGCTTCGACCGCAGCGGGGTTGCCAGGGCGGACGGGGCGGTGTATGTAGGCCGCCCGGCCGCGGTCCCCATCGTCTAGAGGCCCAGGACGGAGCCCTCTCACGGCTCAAACCGGGGTTCGAATCCCCGTGGGGACGCCAAAATACGCTCATCCAAGACGTCATACCCCTGCCGGCGCGGCGCCTGCACCGGCCGGTCCTTGCCGCTCCAAGGGGTTTGGGGTCGGCGTGGATTTCTCCAATTCCTTTGCCATCGGCGGTGATCTTTATCCGACACACGGGCGGACTCTGATTTGAGAGGGATTCCCACGCACCAGGGTCCGCCTACTTACGCCGCCGCCGCGGTCAATGACACATTGTCCCCCGGAAATCAGATAAATCGCGATCTCTCCTGCGAGTTGGCTCGCTCATGCCGCCTTGCCTGTCCGCCGGCGCGCAGGTGCCTTTTTCACTGGACGCGCCGCCAGGTCCAGCCCGAGCGCGCGCATCACGCCGAGCATGGTCGAGAACTCCGGATTGCCCGCTTCGCCGAGCGCCTTGTAGAGACTTTCGCGGTTCAGGCCCGCCGCACGCGCAACTTCCGACATGCCGCGAGCACGGGCGACGATGCCGACCGCATCGCGAACAAGGCCTGGGTCGCCAGTCTCCAGCGCCGCGGAAATGTATTCCGCCTGCCGCTCGATGGTGTCGAGATATTCCGCCGCGTCAAACTTCGTGGTCTTGACCATGTCGCTTTACTCCCGAAACTCCTTGGCCAAGGCTTTCGCAAGCCTGACGTCACGCGGTTGTGCGCCGCCGCACTCCTGCCGTCAGCTTTGCCAATCCTCGATCCGCAGTCCCGGCACACGCGCGTACTCGCTCCTGTTGTGCGTGACGAGGATCATGTTGCGCGCCATGGCCTGCCCGGCGATCAGCACGTCGTAAGGGCCGATGGGCGTTCCCTTGCCGGCGAGATACGCCCGCACCTTGCCGGCTTGCCGTGCGTCTTCCCTGTCGAAATCGAGCACGGCAAACTGGAGAGCATCCACGAGGGCGACGTTATGGGCCGCGCGCCGGCTCTTGAAGGCGCCGTAGAAGAGCTCGTGCGCCACGATGGCGGACATGGCCACGTCGCCGGGCCTCTCCCGCCGCGCGCGTTGCGCAGCTCTCGACGCGGTGTCGTTCAGCAGGGCAATGACCGCGTTGGCGTCGAGGAGATAACGCATCAGCGGAACAATTCGTCGAGCGCAGGACGCTCCTGCGGCTCCGGCTCCTCTTCGGCGGCGCGAATGAAATCCTCATCGAGCTGGCCTGCGATCGCGTCCAGCCAACTCCAGTCCTCGGCCATGGGCTCGAGGATGACGGCGCTGCCGTGGCGCCGGATGCGCACCGCCTCGCCCTCGAAGCGAAACTCCTTCGGCAACCGCACCGCCTGCGATCGCCCGGACCAGAAAATCTTCGCCGTTTCCATGGCCGCACCTCGATGCCATATATCAATGATATATAGCAGCGCGCCCATGCCAGTGCAAGTCTCCTCTTCGCGCAGAAGTTTCCGCTAGTCCGATTGGCCGCGATCGCAGTCGAGGCCTGCGCTCACGAGAGCGCTCGGAGTTCGGCGCGCAGGTCGTCGGGGTCGCAGCGCTTGAGGAGACGCTCGATTGCCGCGTGGGTGCGCTTCCAGACGGGCACGGTCGCGATGAGAAGCGCCCGGCCGGCCGGGCTCAGCGTCAAGCGGCGGCTCCGCCTGTCCGCGGCGTCGGCCGTCACCCTGACAAGGCCGCGGCGCTCGAGCGGCTTCAGATTGGCGGTGAGCGTGGTGCGGTCCATGCCCAAGAGGGCCGATACGCCGCCGATGCTCGGCGGCTCCTGGCGGTTGAGCGACATGAGGAGCGAGAACTGGCCGCTCGTTAGCCCGAGCGGCCGCAGCGCCGCGTCGAAGCGCCGGGCCACGCCGCGCGCCGCCCGCTGCAGATGGAGGCAGAGGCAGGCATCGCGGACCTCGAGCGTGATTGCGAAGGGCGGCGCTTTACGGTTTGACACCCCCTAAATATGTTGATATCAACCTAAAAGGTCAAGGCGGGAATGAGCATGCCGACGGTGTCGTTCACGAGCGCGCTGCAGCGCTTTCTGCCGGTGCCGTCCGCGGAAGTACCGGGCGCCACGGTGGGCGACGCGCTCGGCGCCGTGTTCGCTGGGCAGCCGGCGCTGCGCGGCTACCTGCTCGACGACCAGGGCGCCTTGCGCCGCCACGTCGCCGTCTACATAAACGGCCGGCCGGTGAGCGACCGCCAGCACTTGAGCGACCCGATCGGGCGGCACGACGAAATCTATGTTTTCCAGGCACTGACCGGCGGCTGACGGAGGCGAGCATGGCAGACCGGCTCCATGTCGGGACCCGCAAAGGGCTCTTCGAGCTCGCGCGCCGCAACAGCGGCTGGGAGATCGTGGACGCGCATTTCCTCGGCGATCCGGTCTCGGCGGTGCTGGCGGAGGGCGAGGGGGCGCTCACCGCGGCGCTCGATCTTGGCCATTTCGGCACCAAGCTGTGGCGCCGCGAGGGTGCCGGCGCCTGGCGCGAGCTCGCGGCCCCGGCGTTCCCGCCAAAGCCGGACGATGCCGCCGACGATCCGCATCCCTGGTCGCTCGGCAAGATCTGGGCGCTCGAGCCGGGCGGCGTCGAGGGGCGCCTCTGGGCCGGCACCATGCCGGGCGGGCTCTTCCGCTCCGACGACCATGGCGCCTCCTGGTCGCTCGTCGAGACGCTCTGGCGCATGCCCGAGCGCCGGCAGTGGCTGGGCGTCGCCGGCGGCGAGCAGCCGGGCATCAACTCCGTGCTCGTCGACCCGCGCGATCCCTCCGACATCCGCATCGGCGTGTCGACCGCAGGCGTGTGGGCGACGAGCGACGCCGGCGCCTCGTGGCGCATCATCAACCGCGGCATGTACAACGAGTACATGCCGCCGGAGCGGCGCGAGGACCCGATCGCCCAGGACGTCCATCGCCTCGCGCGCTGCGCAGCGCACCCCGAGGTCGTGTGGTGCCAGCACCACAACGGCGTCTTCCGCTCGGAGGACGCGGGTGCGAGCTGGCGCGAGGTGACGGCGATCCGCCCCTCGAAGTTCGGCTTTGCCGTGGCCGCCCATCCGCGCGACCCTGGGACCGCGTGGTTCGTCCCCGCCGTCAAGGACGAGCGGCGCATCCCCTTGGGCGGCCGGCTCGTGGTCGCGCGCACCCGCGACGGCGGGGAAAGCTTCGAGCTGCTGAGCCAAGGCCTGCCGCAGCGCCACGCCTACGATCTCGTGTGGCGCCATGCCCTCGCCGTCGACGCGGGCGGCGAGCGGCTCGCCTTCGGCTCGACCAGCGGCGGCCTGTGGCTCTCCGAGGACGGCGGCCAATCCTGGACCATGCCCGAGGCGCGGCTGCCGCCGATCGCGGTGGTGCGCTTTGCCTCCGATTGAGCGCAGGCGGAAGCGGAGACCCAGTCACTATATCGTTCACCCCCAACCGAGAGACGGAGCAGCCATGCAAATCCAACCTTACCTCTTCTTCGACGGGCGCTGCGAGGAGGCGCTCGAGTTCTATCGCAAAGCGGTCGGCGCCGAAGTGACGATGCTCATGCGCTACAAGGACAATCCCGAGCGCAACGCGGGCTGCAACCTGCCGGCCGGCAACGACGACAAGGTGATGCATGCGAGCTTGCGCATCGGCGATGCGACGGTGCTGGCGTCCGACGGCCGCTGCCAGGGGCGGCCGAGCTTCCAGGGCTTTGCACTCTCGCTCACGGTCGCCGACGATGCCGAGGCCGTGCGGCGCTTCGCCGCTCTCGCGGAGGGCGGGCAAGTGCAGATGGCCTTGGGCAAGACCTTCTTCTCCTCGAGCTTCGGCATGGTCGCCGACCGCTTCGGCGTCTTCTGGATGGTCTACGTGGCACCTTGAGGCACTGGCCGCAGCGCCGGGCTGGCCGCGATCAGAGCACGGCCGAGGCGATCGCTGCGGCGCCGAAGCCGGCCCCCAACGCGGCCCATTCCCGCTTCGTGGCGGCCATGGTGGCGACGGCGCCGATGCAGCCGAGGAGACTCGGCCAGCCGCCTTGCAGGATGCCGGCGGCGGCAAAGGCGGCGAAGAGATTGCCGGGCGCCAGGCGCAACAGCCGCGGCAGCAGGCCGCGCTCCGGCATCGCGCCTGCAGCGAGGAAGCCGCCTGCGCGCATCGCGTAGCTCGCGGCGCCGACCGCGAGAATGACGGCGAGGACCTGCATCTCAGGCATCGTCGCCGCGCACCGCGCTCAACAGGGTGCCCGTGCCGCCGCCGAGGAGCATGGCCCAGCTTGCGCCGAGCGTGCCCGCCACCAGCAACCCCACTGCCGCGGAAAGAGCCCAGGGCAGCAGGCTGCGCCGGCCGCGCCATTGGGTCGGCAGGAGTACCACGACAAAGGCCAGCGGCAGGAACAGGGCGGCGAAGGCCAGCGGTCCGTGGGGCTCGAGCGGCAAGGCATGGCCGAGCGCCGTGCCGCCGATCCAGCCGATCGCCATCGGCAGGCTGCTGCCCAGGAGATAACCCGCGTCGCGCCGGCCGCGCCCGGCCTCGGCCGCCGTCATCAGCCACGACGCGTCGGCCAGGAGCGCCAGCATCGGCAGCATCACGCGCCGCGGCACGTCGGCGAAGAGCTGGCGGAGGTGTGCTCCCATGACCAGGTAGCGGGCGTTCGTCACCGCGCAAGCGACCACCATCGCCGCGATCGGCGGCGGGGTCGCCCAGAGGCCGAGCGTGACGGCCTGCGCCGTGGCGGAATAGACTGCGGTGCTGAAGAGCGCCGCGCTTGCGAGGTCCAGCCCCAAGCCGCGATAGGCGACGCCCATGACGATGCCGCCCACCCCGTTGCTGACGATGAAGGGCAGGGCAGCCACGAAGCCGCGGCGGAAGCCGGCCGCCGTGCAAGGCGAGGCGGAGGAGGGGGCTGGCGTTCTCATGGTCATGGGCATTAGAATAGGGTGATGGCTTCGATGTCAAGGGATGCCGCGCGCGCGGCGGCGCAATTCTTCGGCGGCCGCGTCTGCCTGGACTTCGCCAACACGATGGACTGGCGCACGTCGGACGCACCGCAGGAGATGATCCCCGATTACGCAGCACTCCTCGCCTGGAGCAAGGCGCGCGGCATTCTGCCGGCACAGGCCTCAGCACGTTTGCGAAGAGAGGGCGCGCGGCAGCCGGCAGCCGCGGCCGCCGTCCTGCGGGAAGCGCACGCGCTGCGGAGCGAGATCTGGAAGGCGGCGGACGCCTTGCGCCGCCACGGCCGCGTGCCTCTCGAGCCGTTCAACCGCAGGCTCGCTGCCCTGCCGGCCCAGCCGCCGCTCTTAAGGGGCGGGGCGGGTTACGTCCACGACTTGCCGGGCAAGGCGCTCGAGGAGCCCCTGTGGCCCGTGCTGTGGTCTCTCTCGGCGCTCTTCTCCTCCGAGGATGCGGCCCGCGTGGGCTGCTGCCAGGCGCAAGGCTGCGGCTGGTTCTTCGTCGACGAGAGCCCGAACCGCACCCGCTTGTGGTGCTCCAGCGAGGTCTGCGGCAACCGGGAGCGCGCCCGGCGGGCCTATGCGAAACGCCGGTCGGGACCCGCACGCGATTAAGCCCGCTGGAGAAAGGCGCCGAGGAGCGCCATGAACTCCTCGAACCGGTCGTGGTGGACCCAGTGGCCGGCGCCTTCGACCGCGACCGCCCGCGCGTTGCGGAAGCGCTGCAGCTTGCCGTCCTCGAGCGGGCTCGGCTGCCGGCTCAGCTTGCCGTGGACGAGGAGCGTCGGGCAGGCGATGGCGGCCCAGAGCTGCTCGACCTCGGCGTCGGCCATGTCGTAGGGCGGCCAGACGCGCACGTAATTGTCGAACTTCCAGCTGAAGCTGCCGTCCTCGTTCTGCTTGACGCCGCGAAGGGTGAGGTGCCAGGCCTGCTCGGCCGAGAGGCGCGGGAACTGCTCCCGCATGCGCGCGGCGGCCTCGTCGACGGAACCGTAGCGGCGCGGCGTGCGCGAGGCGAGCGCCCGCTTGGCCTCGATCCAGCTCCGCATGCGTTCCGCCATCATCTTGTTCCGATCGTGTCCGCCGGCCATGGGCGGCGGGCCCAGCCCCAGCCCCTCGATGACGACGAGCTTCTGCACCGCGTCTGGATGGATGCCAGCGTAGCGCAGCGAGATGCGGCCGCCGAGCGAGTGGGCGACGATGGTGACGGGAGCGAGGCGCTGCTGTGCCACGAGCTCGGCGAGATCGAAGACGTAGCCCGCCATGGTGTAGGTGCCGTCGCTCACCCACTGGCTGTCGCCGTGCCCGCGCAGGTCTGGTGCGATGACATGCCAAGCGTGGCGCAGCCGCTCGGCCACCCAGTCCCAGCTCGAGCAGTGATCGCGCCCGCCATGAACGAGGAGAAGCGGCGGCGCTTCGGGATTGCCCCAGTCCACGTAATGCAGGCGATGGCGCTGCGAGGTGAGGAACCGCGAGGTCGGTCCGGCGTCTTGCGCCCTGCCGCTCGCGCTCATTCGGCCGCCACGTCGTTGCGCAGGAGTCCGATGCCGGAGATTTCCACCTCGATGACGTCGCCTGGCTTCATCCAGAGCGGCGGCTTGCGCGCGAAGCCGACGCCCTCCGGCGTGCCGGTCGCGATGATGTCGCCGGGTGCCAGCGGCAGCACGCCGGAGAGATAATTGACGAGGAAGGGGATGTCGAAGATGAGATCGTCGGTCCTGGCGTGCTGCACCTCCCGGCCGTTGAGCCGCGTGCGGAGCTCGAGCCGCGTCGGATCGCCGATCTCGTCGCTCGTCGTCATCCAGGGACCGATGCTGCCCGTGCGGAAGAAATTCTTGCCCACGATGAGCGAGTGGCCGAATTGGAAGTCGCGGATGCTGCCGTCATTGAGACAGGTGTAGCCGGCGATGTGCCGGAGTGCTGCCTCCCTGGCGATGTGCCGCCCGCCCTTGCCGATAACCAGTGCCAGCTCGCCCTCGAAATCGAAATCGTTCGAGAGGCGCGGCCGGAGGAGCGTGCCGCCAGGAGGTGCGAAGCTCTCGAGCGCGCGGATGAAGACGCTCGGCTGCCGGGGCAGCTTGGCATTGGCCTCGGCGACGTGCCCCTTGTAGTTGCGGCCGACGCAGATGACCTTGGGCGGCGAGGGGATGGGAATCTCGAGCTCGACCTCGGCGAGCCCCACGTCCGGTGCGGCACCGCGGGCGGCGTGCGCGGCCTCGTCCAGCGCATCGGCCGCCAGGAGCTCGGCGAGCGTCGCGAAACGGCCGCCGATGCGGCGTCCGAGATCGACGATGCCTTGGCCCGCCACGACGCCGTAGCTTCGCCGGCCCGCCCTGCGGAAGCTTGCGAGTTTCATGGCTTATTCTCCGTCCGCCGTCCATTTCGCTGGAACCTAGCAGCCGCCACGGCGCCGGCATAACCGATATTTGCCGCCGGCCCCTCAGCCCGACCAGCCGAGATGGCTCAAGAACTCGCGCGTGCGGCCCACGTGCGGGGCGTCGAAGATCTGCGCCGGCGGCCCCTCCTCGATGATGGCGCCGCGGTCGAACACCACCACCCAGTCGGCGACGCGGCGCGCGAAGGTCATCTCGTGGGTGACCACGATCATCGTCATGCCCTCCTCGGCGAGGCGCTTCATCACGTTCAGCACCTCGCCGATGGTCTCCGGATCGAGTGCCGAGGTCGGCTCGTCGAACAGCATGACCGCGGGCTCCATGGCGAGCGCCCGGGCGATGGCCACGCGCTGCTGCTGCCCGCCCGAGAGGTTCGCCGGGTAGCTCGCCGCCTTGTCGGCAAGCCCGACCTTGTCGAGGAGCGCCTCGGCACGCCGCTCGGCCTCCCGGCGCGCCATGCGCAGCACCACGAGAGGGCCGATCGCCACGTTGGCGAGCACGGTGCGGTGGGGGAAGAGCTCGAAGTTCTGGAACACCATGCCCATGCGCTGGCGCATCCGGCGCATGCCTTGCGCGTCGCGCGGCAGAAGCTCGCCGTCGAGGTGGATCTCGCCGCCGTCGATCGCCTCGAGCCCGTTCGTGCAGCGCAGCAGCGTCGATTTGCCGGAGCCGGAGGGACCGATGACGCAGACGACCTGGCCCTTCCGCACCTGCATCGACACGTCGTCGAGGGCGACGAAGGCGCCGAATTGCTTGCGCACGTTGCGATAGACGAGCACCGGCGCGCGGCCGCTCACTCGCTCACCCCCAACCTGCGGTGCAGCCAGTCGACCAGCTTCGCCTGCGGATAGCCGAGCGCCCAGTAGATCGCCGCCATCGCGGTCAGCATCTCGAGCACGCGGAAGGTCTGCGAGCGGATGCGCATGGCGGTATAGGCGAGCTCGCCCACCGCGATGACGGAGACGAGGGAGGTGTCCTTGAAGAGCGAGACCCAGGTGCTGGCGAGCACCGGCAGCACGCGCCGCGTCGCCTGCGGCAGCACCACCTCGCGCATGGTCTGCCAGCCGCTCATGCCGAGCGCCAGCGCCGCCTCGCTCTGGCCCTTGCGGATCGAGCCGATGCCGGCGCGGAAGGTCTCGCCGTTGTAGGCGGAGACGTTCATAGAGAGTGCTGCCAGCGCCGTGGCGAAGGGCGGCAGCGAGAGGTCGAGGGCGATCGGCAGCACGTAGTAGGCCGCGTAGATCACCAGGATGATCGGCTGGTTGCGCATGAACTCGGTGAAGCCGGCGCTCAGGGCGGAGAGCAGGCGCGAGCCCGAGAGTCGCATGAGGGCGAGGAGAATGCCGCCGGGCACCGCGATCGCCATCGTCGTCACCGTGAGCAGCACGGTGAGCTCCGTGCCCTCGGCGAGTGCGCCGGCGTTCTGCCACACCACGGACCAGTCGAGCTTCATGACCGGCCGAGATGGGCGAGGCGCTTGTAGACCATATCGACCGTCCGGGTGACCGGGAAGAGGATGACGAAATAGGCCGCCATCGCCACCAGGAAGACCTCGATCGGGCGGAAGCTCTGGGCGGCGAGCGTGTGCGAGCGGTTCATGTATTCCGGCACGGCAATGACGCTGGCGATCGCCGTGTCCTTGATGGTGATCGAGAGGATCGAGCCGAAGGCCGGCAGCATGCGCACCACCGCCTGCGGCAGGACGATTTGGCGGATCACTTGCGCGCGCGACATGCCGAGCGCGAGTGCCGCCCGGGTCTGTCCCGGCCGCACCGAGTCGATACCGGCGCGCACGATTTCGGCCACGTAGGCCGCGACATGGAGGGAGAGCGAGACGAGCGCCGCCCAGAACGGCGGCAGCACCAGCCCGGTCACGATCGGCAGCGCGAAGTAGCACCACACCAGCACGACGAGCACCGGCACCGCGCGCATCGAATCGATGTAGAACACCAGCGGCCCGCGCAACCAGGCGGGGCCGTAGCAACGGGCGAGCCCCACCGCACCGCCCAGCACCAGGCTGCACGCCATGGTCATGGCCGACAAGGCAAGCGTCACCCCGAGGCCGGCAGCGAGGTAGCGCCAGCTCTGGAGGACCGCCGAGAAGTCGAGGTCCATCTGCGGGCGGCCCGCTCGCTATCGCATCGTCTCGGCGATCGGCGCCACCGGCAGCGCCGCCGCCGCCGGAATTTCCTCGGGCGATTTCATCGCGGCGTTCCTCCCCTCGTTCGCGCCTAACGATAACCACAAATTATCGCAAGCGCGGATCATTTTCGCTCTCTCCTTTGCGCCTTGTCCTGATAGAGCGTGATTCGCCTCGCCGGGTTGTGCTCTAAATCGATTTTTGCCAATCGCCGTGATAGGCTTCGCCTATGAACCTGACCCTCTCCCAGCTCCTGACTTTCGAGCGCATCGTCCGCCTCGGAAGCTTCCACGCGGCGGCCAAGCACCTCGGGCTCACGCAGCCGAGCGCATCGCAGCGCATCAAGGAGCTGGAGAACGCGCTGGGGACCGAGCTTTTCGTGCGCCGCGGACCGCGCCTCAGCCTCACGGCGGAGGGCCACGCGCTGATCGACTATGCTGACCGCATGCTCGACACCGCCGACGAGATCGTCAGCCGCTTCCGCAGCCGCGACCCGCTCAAGGGCATGCTGCGCCTCGGGCTCAACGAGAGCTTTGCGCTCGTCTGTCTCACGGATCTCCTGAAGCGCCTGAAAGAGCGCCACCCCGAGCTCAAGACCTCCGTCCACGTCGGCGACACCAGGACGGTGAGCGGGCTCCTGAACGAGCGCAAGCTCGACGTGGCGGTGGTGTCAGAGCCCGAAGTCGAGGCGCACGTCCACCAGCGGCCGATCGGCACGAACGAGCTCGGCTGGGTCGCCAGCACCAAGCTCGACATCTCGCAAGCGGTGCTGTCGCCGGCCGAGCTCAGCCGCCACCATCTCATCACCAGCGCGCCGCCCGCGCGGCTGATCGAGACTGCCACCAACTGGTTCGCCCAGGCGGGCGCCGCGCCCACGCGGCTCAGCACCTGCAACAGCCTCTCCATCATGATGCTGACCATCCTCGACGGCCTGGCCATCGGGCTCGTCCCGGTGCGCGTCATGCGCGACGAGATCAAGGCGGGACGGGCCAAGCGCATTGCCGTGCTGCCGGCCATCGCAGGGCACCGCGTCTCGCTCTGCTATCAGGCGAGCGAGTTCGGGCCCAGCCTGCAGTCGATCCTCGATCTGATGCGCGAGCTCATCGCGCACCACAAGCTCTTCATATGAGCATGACAGGCCGGCGTCCGGGTGCGCATGGGGGTCAGCGGACGGGGAGAGCGCCATGAGCGAGGAGATCAGCGTAACCGCGCACTACGGCACCGGCGACTTGCGCGCGCGGGTCGAGGAGGCGCTGAGCCGCGCAGGCTTGGGCTCCGGCACCGTCGCCTGGTCGGAGCTGGCGCTCCTCGACCAGTTCCACGTGCGCGGCCTCGCCGCGACGAAGGAGCTTGGAGAGAGCCTGAAAGTGCGCAAGGAGCACGCCGTCCTCGATGTCGGCTGCGGCCTCGGCGGACCCTCCCGCTATCTCGCGGCGACTTTCGGCTGCCGGGTCGAGGGCATCGATCTCAGCCAGGCTTACGTCGACGTGGCGCGCATGCTCGCGGAGCGGAGCGGCCTCGCGGCGCAGGTTTCGTACCGGCAGGCGGACGCGCTCGAGCTTCCCTTCGCCGAGGCGGAGTTCGACATCGTATGGACGCAGCACGCGGCAATGAACATCGCCGACCGCGCGCGGCTCTATGGCGAAATGCATCGCGTGCTCAAGCCGGGCGGCCGGCTCGCCATCTACGACGTCCTGGCGGGCGAGGGCGGTCCGCTCATCTTCCCGGTGCCGTGGGCGCGCGAGCCCGCGATCAGCTTCCTCCTCACCTCGCAGGCCATGCGCAGCCTCCTCGAGGAGGGCGGCTTCAAGGTTCTCTCCTGGCGGGACAAGACCCACGAGGGCATCGCCTGGTTCTCGCAGCAGCAGGCGGCAAGGCAGGCCGGGCGGGCGACGCCGCCGCTCGGCATCCAGGTGGTCATGGGTCCCGAGTTCCCGGCGATGATCGAGAATCTCGGCCGCAACCTGCGCGAGGGCCGCGCGCGGCTCCTCGAGGCCGTGCTGCAGAAGCGCTGACGCCGACGCCCCACGCCGCCGCTCAGGCGATCGTCTCGATGGCGAGTGCGATGCCCTGGCCGCCGCCGATGCAGAGCGTGACCAAGCCGCGCTTGAGGCCGTCGCGCAACAGCCGTCCTCAAGATTGTCGGACCGGCCGGCAGCGACCTATAATACATGCCGTTTCCAGGGGGGGCTTCGGCGGATGGCGGTATATCTCGACGAGGACATGATGGGGCGGGACGACGATCTCGTCGGATTTCCCCATCTCCTCCTTTGCATGGGCTTCGTCGCCCGCACCAACGCGGGCCCCTGGGGCGTGCACCTGACCAGCCCGGCAAATTCTCCCGGCACTTTCACGGCGTACTGCAATTGGGCCAAGGGGAAAGGATTGACGGCCGGTGCCATCACCGACCTCTACGGCTGCTGCAACCATGTGGTGCGATACGGGACAAGCAGCCCTACGGCGGGACTGAAGGCGTGGCGCGAGGAGATGGCTGCCTTTGCCAATCAGCTCGGATGGTCCGGGCCCGCGCGCGGCTTCGATACCGGCATCATCGATCCGCGGGACGGTACTTACGTGGAATACCGGCAGCAGATCGGCGGCGCGCAGCCTTGCGCCATCTTCTACAAGCGCAATGAGAAGACCGTCGTCCCCGGCACGACGAGCGTAGCCAGCCAGGGCGGCACGGCGGACGTCGTGGCATGGGATGCGGGCAACAAGCAATTCCGCGCCATGGCGTTCCCCAAGACGAACGTGGTGGGAAAAGTGTCCGCCCTCCACACGGGCGTGTTCCATGAGCTGGATTACGCACTGCGCCTGACGAAGATCGGCGTTTAGCAGCCGCGGACCGCCCTGCCGGCGGGCACGGCGGCATCGCGCGGTGCGCCGCCATTCCTCTGCGCGAGATGGGCGACTGCGGCGGGAACGGAGCCGCGCAGCAAGGCCTTGCGCACCTGCCACGCCTCGGCGGGATCGAGCTCTTCGAGAAACTGCACCTCGCCGCCCGCGAGGAGTGCCACCGGCAGGCCGTCGCGGTAGAGGAGGCGATTGCCCGTGAGCGCGGCGAGCTTCGGGCCCGGGGTCAGGATGCCCGCGAGGTTGAGCGGGTCGGCGCCGGAGAGCGACACCCAGCCGCCCGCGGTTTGCTTCCGCCGCACCTCGCGCAGCAGACCGATCGCCTCGGGGAGGGCGAACTGCTCGCCCGAGAAGCCGGCGACGAAGCGGCCGCCGCGGACCTCGCCGCGCGCCTCGAGCCTGCGATAGACGCGTAAGAGCTCCCGCCAGGGTGGCAGCCAGGCCGCCTCGCGCTCGAGGAGGCGCCAGAAGACGACGCCGTAGCGGCGCAGAAGCGTGCGCGCCAGGTGCTCGACCGCCTCGGCCTCGGCCTGCGGCCGCACCTCCTGCGGGCGGGTGCCACGCGCGAGCGCCCAGCGCCCCGCATCCTCCATGCCGAAGTCGACGGTGCGCCGCCGCCGCCGTCCGCTCGCCGCCGGCCTGCGCCGCTCGGAGGGCACGAGGAGTGCGCGCAGGCCGCCGAAGCTGTCCGAATTCACGAGGCCGAGTGCTACGAGCTCGGCGAGCGCCTCCTCGACCTCCGGGCGGAGGAGGCCGGTGCCTTCGACCAGCTCCTCGAAGAAGGAGGCGCCGTGCGCGCGGATGTAGCCGGCAACCGCCTCGGCACGCGCGCTCGCATGCGCCGTCTCCGCGGGCGGCGAGAGCGCCGACCAGAAGCGCGCATGGCGGCGGGCGAGGAGCGTGATCGGCGTGGTGCGCACCGGCGCGGCATTGCGCTCGGAGCCGTTGGCGCGGCCGTTCTGCGGCCGCAGGCGCGCCCAGGCGACGCGCCCGGCAAGGCACTGGTCGTCGAGCCAGGCGGGCTCGTAGCCTGAAAGGCGCGCCGGCAGGATGGCGCTCTCCCAGGCGCCGGCCGGCGCCTCGAAGCCCTCGAGCTGGCCAACCACCGCATCGAGCGCCTCGGGCCCCTCCATGCGCGCGTCCGCCGCCACCCGCTGCCAATCGAGGAGGAAGCGCACGAAGTCGTGCGCCGCCACGGGCTCGATCTCCGCGCGCAGGCGCTTCACCGTATAGCGGTGGATGCGGGCGAGGAGGCGGCGCTCGCACCATTCGTCCTCGGCTGCCCCCGGCGTGAAGCGCCCGCGCATGGCGAAGCCTTCGCTCTCGAGCGCCGCGAGGGGTGCCGCGATCTCCTCCGCCGCGAGGCCGAGGGGTGCCGAGAGCGCCTCCTCCGTGACCGGACCCAAGCCCTCGAGCCGGCCGCGCAGGATCTCGACGAGCGCGTCTTCGTATGACCAATTACGGCCCGCCATGGCGGCGGGTGCCGCGATCGCCGGGTCGAGCGCCGCTTCGGGCCAGAGTGCCCGGAACTGGGGCAGGCGCTCGGCGGCGATCCAGAGCGTAGCCTGCGGCCGCTTTATGCGCGCCGCGCGCCGCCCGCGCGCGAGCTCCGCGAGCCAGCCGCTCCATCCGGTCCCGGCCGCGGCCTCCCCTTCGGCGAGGAAACCGAGCCAGACCAGCGCGTCATGGAGCTCGTCGGCGTTCGCCGCCTCGGGCCAGGCCTCGGCGCGTACCCGTGCGACCGCCTCGGCATCGAGCCGGCCGATCTCGGCGGCTGCATCGGGCGAGAGCCAGCGCCGGCTCATGACGGCCTGGGTGCGGCGCTCCTCGAGGGGTGCATCGTCGAGATAGGCGTAGGGGCGGGCGGAGAGCGCCTCGAGCGAGAGAGGCGAGGGCTCGGTCAAATCGCATGCGACGATGCGGATGGCGCCCGCCTCGAGCCGTGCGAGGAGACGCTCGAGGCCGGCTAAGTCCATGGCCTCCTCGAGGCAGTCGGCGATGGTCTGGCGCACGAGCGGATGGTCGGGGATCTCGCGCTCGCCGACCAGGTTCTCGGCGCAGGCGATCTGGTCGGGGAAGACCGCGGCGATGAGGTCCTCGGCGTTCATGCGGGCGATCTGCGGCGGCACCTTCCGCCCGCCGCGAAAGCGCGGCAATGCCAATGCCACGCCGGCGACCCAGCGCCAGCGCGTGATGAACATCGGCGCGTCGAGGAGGGCCTGGACGAGGAGCGGCCGCACGCTCGCCGAATGGAGGTAGTGCCGCACCTCGGCGAGCTCGAAGCTGTGCGCCTCGGTGAGCGAGAGCACGATGTTGTCCTCGGTTGCGGCTGCCTGCAGCTCGAAGTTGAACTTGCGGCAGAAGCGCTTGCGCAGCGCCAAGCCCCAGGCGCGGTTGATGCGGCTGCCGTAGGGCGAATGGATGACGAGCTGCGTGCCGCCCGCCTCGTCGAAGAAGCGCTCGAAGACGAGCGTCTCAAGGGTGGGGAGACAGCCGAGCGTTGCGCGCGCCGCGGCGAGGTACTCTACGAGCTGCTGCGCCGGGGCTCCGGCGATGCCGGAGCTCTCCTCGAGCCGGCGCAGGGCGGCTTCGCCCGAGGGATCGCCTTCCAGCTCCGCCTCGAGCTCGGCCGCGAGGCGCGATACCGAGTGCGAGAGCTCGTCGCTGCGCCCCGGCGCCTCGCCGAGCCAGAAGGGAATGGTGGGCGACATGCCGCGGGCGTCCTCGACGCGCACCACCCCGCGCTCGACGCGCTGGATGCGGTAGGCGCTGTTGCCGAGCTGGAAGATGTCGCCGGCCATGCTCTCGACGGCGAAATCCTCGTTCACGCTGCCGATGACCTGGCTCTCGGGCTCGAGCAGCACCTGATAATCGGCGGTGTCGGGGATGGTGCCGCCGCTCGTGAGTGCGGTGAGCCGCGCGCCGCGCCGGCCGCGCAACACGCCGTTGACCGCGTCGTGATGGACGAGGGCGCCACGCCGGCCGCGGCGGGTGGTGAAGCCCTCCGCCAGCATGGCCACCACGGCCGCGAAATCCTCGCGCTTGAGCGCGCGGTAGGGCCAGGCCCGGCGGACGAGGGCGAAGAGCTCCTCCTCGCTCCATTCGCGAGCCGCCACCTCGGCCGCGATCTGCTGCGCCAGCACGTCGAGGGGGGCTCTGGGGATGGCGAGGCGGTCGAGCTCGCCGCGGGCGACGCTCGCCAGGAGTGCCGCGCACTCGACGAGGTCGTCGCGCGAGAGCGGGAAGAGCCGCCCCTTGGGCGTGCCCGAGACGGCGTGGCCCGAGCGTCCGACCCGCTGCAGGAAGCTCGCGATGCGGCGCGGCGAGCCGAGCTGGCAGACGAGGTCGACCTCGCCGATGTCGATGCCGAGCTCGAGGGAGGCGGTCGCCACCAGCGCCTTGAGCGCTCCACCCTTGAGGCGCTGCTCGGCGTCGAGGCGCAGCTCCTTGGCGAGGCTACCGTGGTGCGCCGCGAGCTGCTCCTCGCCCAGGCGCTCGGAGAGCGCGCGGCTCACCCGCTCGGCCATGCGCCGCGTGTTGACGAAGATGAGCGTGGTGCGGTGCGCCTCGATGAGCTCGGCCAGGCGGTCGTAGACCTGCTGCCAGACCTCGCCCGACATCACGGCCTCGAGCGGCGAGGGAGGCACCTCGATGGCGAGGTCGCGGGCGCGGCCGTGGCCGGCGTCGATGATGCTGCAGGGGGCGGCAGCATTGCCCTCCGGGCCGGCGCCCACGAGGAAGCGGGCCACCTCCTCGATCGGCTTCTGGGTGGCCGAGAGCCCGATGCGCAGCAACGGCGCGCCTGCGAGTGCCGCCAGCCGCTCGAGCGAGAGTGCGAGATGGACGCCGCGCTTGTTCGGCGCGAGGGCATGGATCTCGTCGACGATGACGGTCCGCGTGGTGGCCAGCATCTTGCGGCCCCCATCGGAGCCGAGCAGGATGTAGAGCGACTCGGGCGTGGTGACGACGATGTGCGGCGGAAAGCGGCGCATGCGCTCGCGCTCGGAAGCCGGCGTATCGCCGGTGCGCACCCAGCTGCGGATCCCCACCTCCGGCAGGCCTTGCGCCCTCAAGGCCTCGCGGATGCCGGCGAGCGGCGCCTCGAGGTTCTTGCGGATGTCGTTCGAGAGCGCCTTCAACGGCGAGACGTAGACGACTTGCGTCGCGTCCTCGAGCCGCCCCTCGAGCCCCTGGCGCACGAGCCCGTCGATGGCGGCGAGGAAGGCGGCGAGCGTCTTCCCCGAGCCCGTGGGTGCGGCGACGAGCACGTGGCGGTCGGCCTTGATCTCCGGCCAGGCGCGCGCCTGCGCCGCCGTGGGGGCGGCGAAGCACTTGGCAAACCACGCGGCGACGGCCGGATGAAAGAGCGAGGCAAGCGGCACGGGAGGGGACCCTACGCTGCAGTTTCGGTCAGCAAGCGCCGCATCGCCTTCGGATCGCGCTCGATCGCCAGCAACAAGGCGCGCGCCGGGGCGTCCGGCGTGCTGCGGTGCTGCTCCCAATCGCGCAATGTGGAGACGGGCAAGTGAAACGCTTGGGCGAACTCAGTTTGCGTCATGCCGAGCCGCTGGCGCAACAACTTCACGCGCGGCACGCGACGCATCCGCGCCAACTGCTCCTTCGTCAGCGGCTGGGCGTCCGGGTCCGACAACGCCGCCGCCATGGCCTCTGCCTCGGTCATGGCATCGAGCCGGGCCCAATCGGTATTCCCTCGTGGCAGAGGGTCACCGCTCTTTATCGTCACCCGCGTAGTACCGCTCTTGTTCATCTCGTGGGTTGCGCCTCAGTTCATCGATTTCCAGCCGCAAGCGGCGAACTCCCTCTCCTCCTTCAGGAGGAGAGGGTCGGGGTGAGGAGGCGGCTCTCTAGGGCGCAGCGCTGGCCGTAGAGGCGCTCAAGCGCTCGGCCTCCTCACCTTCCCATCGCTGCGCGATGGGCCCCTTCCTCTCCTCCTGAAGGAGCAGAGGATCGACGCCCTCATGTCCGCTTGCGGAAATCCAATCCATCGGGATGCTACGGGATACCGGTAGTTCGATCAATCGATTTCCGCAGCCTCATTGCCGCCTCTCCAACTTGACGCCGAGTCCCCTTGCGCAAAGCGGGCGCAGCCTCGATAGTCGCGCGTGAGCTTGGCAGCGGGGAGGGGCGGGCATGCGCGTGGGGGCATCTTATTTCCCGACCGACTACGGGATCGACATCGGCGAGCTTGCGGCGGCCCTCGAGGCGCGCGGCTTCGAATCGCTCTTCGTGCCCGAGCACACGCATATCCCCGTGAGCCGCCGCACGCCTTTCCCCGCCGGCGGCGAGGTGCCCAAGCGCTACCTGCACGGCCACGATCCCTTCATCGCACTCTCCTTCGCCGCGGCGGCGACGCGGCGGCTCCTCCTCGGCACCGGCGTCTGCCTCCTGCCGCAGCGCGATGCAATCGTCACGGCGAAATGCATCGCCAGTCTCGACCGGCTCTCGGGCGGCCGCTTCATCTTCGGCATCGGCGGCGGCTGGAACGTCGACGAGATGGAGAATCACGGCGCCCGCTACGAGACCCGCTTCAAGCTCATGCGCGAGCGCGTGCTCGCGATCAAGGCGCTGTGGACCCAGGAGAAGGCGCAGTTCCACGGCGAGATGGTCAATTTCGATCCGGTCTGGCTCTATCCCAAGCCGGAGCAGCTGCCGTATCCGCCCATCCTGCTGGGCGGCGAGAGCGATCATACGCTGAAGCGCGTCGTCGAGTATTGCGACGGCTGGTTCCCGCGCGCCAATCTGCGCTTCGAGGCGCGCTCGGGGAGGGAGCGCCTCGCCCGCATGGCCGAGGCGGCGGGGCGCGATCCGGCCACGCTCTCGATCTCGGTCTTCCGGGCGCCGGCCGACAAGGCGGTGCTCGACGGCTATCGCGAGGTCGGCATCGAGCGGGCGCTCCTCGACATCCCCGACCTCGGGCGCGACGAAATCCTGGCGTTCTTGGATGAGAGGGCGCCTTTGGCCGCGTGAGGCGCTTGCCGCGATGCTGCGCACGCTCGCCCGCCTGCTGAGCATCGTGCCGGCCGTGGCATTGGCGGCCGCGGGGGCTGAGGCGGCCGAGCGGGTCGCCGCGGCGGTCGTCTTCGCCGTCGACGTCTCGGGCAGCGTCAATGCCGAGCGCTACGAGCTGCAGCGCGCCGGCATCGCCGGCGTCTTCGCCGATGCGGCGATCGCTGAGATCGTCGGCGACGGGCTCGCGGTCACGCTCATGGAGTGGTCGGACGGCCACGCGGTCTCGGTGCCCTGGACGATCCTCAGGAGTGCCGCGGACGCCGAGGCGCTGGCGCGCACCATCGCCCGGGTGCCGCGCGCCCCCGGCTACTCGACCGAGCTCTCGCTGGCCCTTCTCGCGGCGGCCGACCTCCTCGCCGCCTGTCCCTGCGAGGCGGCGAGCCGCATCATCGACGTCTCGGGCGACGGCTCGAACAACGGGCCCATCTCGACCCCGATCGCCCGCGACGAGGTGGTGGCGCGCGGCATCCGCATCAACGGGCTGCCCATCGTGACGCCGGCCGAGCCGGACCTCGCGCAATGGTACCGCGACAACGTGGTCGGCGGGGACGGCGGCTTCATGGAGGTGGCGAACGGCTACGAGGATTTCGCCCGCGCCATGCGGCGGAAGTTCCTCCTCGAGGTAGCAGCCCTGGGGAGCCGGCCGCGGCGGAGGGGACGGCCGAGAGTGCTGCGGCGAAGGAAATCGGTCGCCCGGAAGCGCCACGGGATTCGCGCAGATCCGAAGAGCAAGGGAGCCTCGGACCGGGTCCGGTGGGTCCTTCGAGGCGCTCGCTGCGCTCGCTCCCCCGGGCACTTCGTCCGGGGTGTTAAGTCCTTCCGCCACACACGGAATTGCCTTGTCCTGAGGAGCAACCCGAAAGGGTTGCGTCGCGAAGGACCCACGGCGGCGCTGCAATCCTCCTCGGTCCCTCGGGTAGTGGGTCATTTTGATTGGAATGCCGCTTGACCGCACTTTAGGCCACCGTTGGCCAAAACACACAGGTAGGTCTGGCCAGTTTGGGTGTTAATTACCCATGCAGCAGTAACGGGCGAACTCGGAATATTGCTCAATTGCCAGGCGCCTACTGGGGCTGTCGTTGATTCCGAAGTTGCGGCGAGCGTTTCTATTTTCGGCAGTGCCGCCTCAGCGCCCCGGTTGCCGACGAGCCACGAGACGGCGGGCTTGGTATCAGCATCGATCGCCGTCCAGGTCCATAGATCGCCAACGCCTGCATCGCCCTTCATGTGCTCGGGCACGTTCTTTTGCTTCGCGTAGCAGAACGCCCAAATTTCATCGACCTGCACCCGCTTGCAGGTGAGGTTGCGAAGCGCCTTGTCCTGGTACTCTGCACAAGCTTGGCCGGCGTCCACGAGGAGCTTGGCAACCGTGTTCTTGCTCGCCCCCGTAAGCCGAGTGGTGGCACGGATGCTCATTCCCTCGACCATCATGCCGAGGATTTGACCGCGGCGAGCAATGGGAAGTTTGTTCATATGATTGCCAATGTCGTGAGTTATCGTTGACAACACTGCAGCGTAGGGTTTACAATGTATCAAGTTAAGTTTCTAATAGGAGAACTTAAAGTTGGCAATCGAACGCCGTAGCCGTCAAAACCCAGCCATTCGTGAGTTCATTCTAAGGAATGTCGCGGGCTATCCAGGCAGCATAGTGGCTAGGACCGCCAAGGAATTTTCTATATCTCGAACGGCAGTCAATAATTACATGCGAAATTTTATAAATAACGGATTGATAACGGCACAAGGAAAGACACTTGCGCGACGGTATAGACTTAAGTCGCTTGTCGACATTACTGACATAGTTAAAATAACACCAGGTATCTTCGAGAACGATGTTTGGAGAGAAAAAATATTACCTCACATTAAGGGAGTTAATTCTAGCATAGTAGATATATGTCAATATGGCTTTACAGAAATGTTCAATAACGTCATTGACCACTCTCAAAGCCCCGACGCAATGATTACCTATACGCAGACGTATGCCGATATACGCATATTTGTAGTGGATAACGGGGTCGGAATTTTTGAAAAAATACAGAAATACTTTAATCTCACCGATCCCCGTAGCGCACTTCTTGAATTGGCCAAGGGAAAACTCACTTCGGATAAGGCTAGGCATACCGGGGAGGGTATATTCTTTACGTCTAGAATGTTTGACATGTTTATAATTGACTCTGGACACTTATCTTATCAAAGAACGCGTCGTGATGACGATGACTGGCTTATAGAGACGCACGATATAATAAAATATGTCAAAGGAACTGTAGTAAGCATGACGATTTCAACAAATGCGTCTTGGACGGCAAAAAATGTGTTCGATAAATATTCTGATTTTATTGAGGACGATGGGGTGTCTGCGTTTACCAAGACGCACGTGCCAATCCTGCTCGGCAGATATCCTGGCGAACAGCTCGTGTCTCGTTCACAGGCAAAAAGAATCTTGTCTAGGTTTGATCGATTTTCGGAGGTGATGCTTGATTTCAGAGGGGTGCAACAAATCGGCCAGCCATTTGCTGACGAAATTTTTAGGGTCTTTGCGAATGAGCACCCACAGGTCAAGGTCGTCGCGATAAATACGAGTTCAGACGTTCAGCGGATGATTGAATATGCGCGAGCGAACAACAGGCCGGCTAATACCGCTGGAATCTCTGATAGCCGCGATTAGGTGTCTCGGCGATGAAGTGCCTTTCGGTGCTTGGTCGCGCCTGCGGATCGGCGTGAAAGTTCGTCCCTTTTCTCGTCTCTCTTATCCTCCACTTGCCCAGTTGCGATATCGACAATCAGCTTGCCGAGCTGTAGAGGGTCGCGGGGACGCGGGAGTCGCTTGGTGACCATGCTCGAAGTATGGCATGGCTGAGGTCGCTAGGCGATAGGGTCCAAAACTCAAACTGACCCACTAGTGCGCCAGGAAGCTGGCGTGATCCAGCCGGTGAAAGTCCGGCCCAGGTAAGGGGTAGCGCCCGCCTGGTAGCGAGTGTTGCGCTGTGGAAGGCAACGACCACGGCGAAGCGTACACAGCGATTGTGCGGGGTGGGCTATTGAGCCGCGTAAGCAGTAATGTCGGAGGGGCCGAGGCTTTTAGTGTAGCCGAAGGCAACATGTGCGGCGCCGCTATGCGAGGCGCCGTCGCCCTACCGAGGTCGAAGACCCCATCACGCACAAAGGGAGCCCGCCGGAACCTGGGAGATCCCACGTCCGGCCAGCGGCGACAAGCCGCCCTGGTCCGCATCGGGAAGGCGAGGAGCCGTAGCCGATGACGCACGGGCGCGGGAAGTCAGACTCCGCCATAGTAGCTGGGAAGCCGACGAACAAGGCCGGGCAATCGGTTGCGGAGCCGGTGGAGCGAAGGGCGGAGGCCAAGGGGAATGCGGGCCAGCACAGCACGCGCCGGGCACAGGACCGGGAAAGCGTGTCCCATGCGCTGGATCGCATACGACAAGCGGCAAGGCAAAGGAAGAAGGAACGGTTCACCTCGCTCTTCCACCATATCACCATCAGCCTGCTCCGGCTGGCGTTCTTCGCGCTCAAGCGAGACGCCATGCCCGGCGTAGACGGGTTGACATGGCAGGACTACGAGGCAGACCTCGAGTGCAAGCTCGAGGACCTGCACGCACGGGTCCGCCGGGGAGCGTATCGGGCACTGCCGTCCCGGCGACGGTACATACCGAAACCGGACGGCCGGCAGCGCCCGCTCGCCGTTGCCGCCCTCGAGGACAAGATCGTCCAACGGGCGACCATCGCGGTGCTGAACGCGATCTACGAGGAGGACTTCCTCGGGTTCTCGTATGGCTTCCGGCCACGGCGCGGCCAGCACGATGCGCTGGACGCACTGGCGGTCGGGCTCACCAGCAAGAAGGTGAACTACGTTCTCGATGCGGACATCCGGTCCTTTTTCGACGCGGTCGATCAAACATGGCTCGTCCGCTTCTTGGAGAACCGGATCAGTGACCCGCGTATCATCCGCCTGATCCAGAAATGGCTCAAGGCGGGCATCCTGGAAGACGGGGTCGTGACGGTGAGTGAGAGGGGGACGGGACAGGGCTCGGTGGCATCACCGCTCCTTGCCAACGTCTACCTGCACTACGTCTTCGACCTCTGGGCCGAGCGCTGGCGACGGCGCGAGGCACAGGGCGATATGATCATCGTGCGCTATGCGGACGACATCGTTGTCGGCTTCGAGCGTGAGGCCGACGCCCGACGCTTCTGGGAGGCGATGCGGGAGCGGTTGCAGGAGTTCTCGCTGACGCTGCATCCGGAAAAGACCCGCCTGATCGAGTTTGGCCGCCATGCCGCGGCCGAGCGCAAGCAGCGCGGGCTCGGTAAACCGGAAACCTTCAACTTCCTAGGCTTCACCTTCCTCTGCGGTAAATCGCGCCGCGGGAACTTCCTCCTCAAGCGGAAGACCCGGCGTGACCGCATGGTGGCCAAGCTCAAGGAGGTAAAGGGCGAACTGCGGCGGCGGATGCATCAGCCCATCCCGGTGCAAGGGACGTGGCTGCGGCAGGTCGTCACCGGCTTCTTTGGCTATCACGCAGTGCCGACAAACTTCCCGGCACTTGCGGCCTTCCGGCGCCATGTCACCGGCCTCTGGCGGCGCACGCTCCGGCGGCGCAGCCAGAAGGACGGCTCGACCTGGGGACGGATCGAGAAGCTGGCCAACGACTTTCTCCCAAAACCCCGCATCCTTCACCCCTGGCCGAGCAAGCGCTTCGCCGTCAAACACCCGAGGTGGGAGCCGTATGCGGGAAATCCGCCCGTACGGATCTGTGCGGGGGGCGCCCAGTAATGGGCGTCCCTACCGCGATCCGTCCCTCCCTGCCGCTTGAACTGGCGGGCACTCCGGGCGCACACTATTTGATCGTAGCGAGCCTCGGTCTCGTTCGTGCGCGGGTCAGCGATGGGCAAGGACGGCGGCAAGCTTCCTGGCGAGGCGGTGGGACCGGCGGCGGTGGCCGAGTTCCTCGCAAGGGTGGCGCGCGCGCCGGCGCCGCAGCCCGCCGGCGGGCGCGGCCGGCTCATCTTCGCCATGGACGCGACCGCCAGCCGCGAGCCCACCTGGGACCGCGCCGCGCGCATCCAGGGCGACATGTTCAAGGCGACCGAGGGCCTGGGCGGGCTCGACGTGCAGCTCGTCTTCTACCGCGGCTTCGGCGAGTGCAAGACGAGCCCCTGGGTCTCCAACACGGACGACCTGGTGCGCCGCATGACCGCCGTCTTCTGCCTCGCCGGCCAGACCCAGATCGCCAAGGTGCTGCGTCACGCCCTCGCCGAGACCAAGCGGCAAAAGGTGAATGCGCTGGTCTTCGTGGGCGACTGCATGGAGGAGAGCATCGACGGCCTCGCCCAACTCGCGGGCGAGCTCGGGCTTTTGGGCGTCCCCTGCTTCATGTTCCACGAGGGCGGCGATCCGATCGCCGCGCGCGCCTTCAAGGAAATCGCGCGGCTCTCCCACGGCGCCTACTGTGCCTTCGACGCGGCGAGCGCCCAGCAGTTGCGCGAGCTCCTGAGCGCCGTCGCCGTCTATGCCGCGGGCGGCCACAAGGCGCTCGCCCATTACGGCAAGGCCACGGGCGGGCTGGCGCTCCAGCTCACCCACCAGGTGCGCTAGCGCCGTGGTCGCCTATTTTCTCCTCGGCACGGCGCTCCTCCTGAGCCTCCTCCTCCTCGCGCGCTGGCTCGCCGCGGCGGATACCGGCTCGCTCGTCAAGGGCATGCGCTACGGCGGCGGTGCTGCCGCTGCAGGCCTGGCGCTCTACCTCGTCGTCTCCGGACGCTGGCCCATGGCGATCGCCGCCCTCAGCACGGTGCTGCCGCTCGTCATGCGCTGGCGCTTCGCCTCGGACCGCATCAAGGCGGCACGGGGGCCGCGCCCCGGGCAGCGCTCCGAGGTCGAGACGGCGTTCCTCAGCATGACCCTCGATCACGATACCGGCGAGATGTCGGGCGCCGTTCTCGCAGGATCCCAGGCCGGCCGCCCCCTCGCGGACATGAGCCTGGCCGAGCTCGCGAGCCTGCTCGAGGAATGCGCCGCCCACGACGGCCAATCTGTCTCGCTCCTCGAGAGCTATCTCGTGCGCCGCTTCGGCGCCGATTGGCGCGACGCGGCCGGCGGCGGCGGCGCCAAGGCCGCTCCGGGCGGCGCTGCCGGCGGGGAGGGCCGGCGCCGCTCCTCCAACGAGATGACGCGCGGCGAGGCGCTCGAGATCCTCGGCCTCAAGGAGGGGGCGGCGCCCGAGGACATCAAGGACGCCTATCGCCGCCTCATGCTCAAGCTGCACCCCGACGCCGGCGGCTCGGGCTACTTGGCTGCCAAGCTCAACCAGGCCAAGGACGTGCTCCTCGGGGGCTGAGGTCCCTTGCGCCTGGAGGCGGCGGCGTGCCGGTTGCTATCCCGTCCTCCCTATGGCACAAAGCAGCGCGCCCGCGCCCGCTGCCACGCGAAGAAGGAGAGAGGAGCGCCTCTCAGCCGAGCCGAGCCCATGAGCCAGCGCATACGCAAAGCCATCTTCCCCGTCGGCGGCCTCGGCACGCGCTTCCTGCCCGCGACCAAGGCGATGCCCAAGGAGATGCTGCCGGTCGTCGACAAACCCTTGATCCAATATGCGGTCGAGGAGGCGCAGGCGGCCGGCATCGAGGACTTCATCTTCGTGACCGGTCGCGGCAAGACGGCGATCGAGGACCATTTCGACCATTCCTACGAGCTGCAGAGCGTGCTCGCCGAGCGCGGCAAGCTGGCCGAGATCGAGGCGCTGCGCCGCTGGCTGCCGCGGCCGGGCCGCGTCGCCTATACGCGCCAGCAGGAACCGCTCGGCCTCGGCCACGCGGTGTGGTGCGCGCGCAGCCTCGTCGGCGACGAGCCCTTCGCCGTGCTGCTCGCCGACGACCTGGTGCTGGCCGAGGTCCCCTGCCTCAAGCAGATGATCGACGCCCACGCCGAGGTCGGCGGCAATATGGTGGCCGTCATGGAGGTGCCGCGCGCGCACACCAACCGCTACGGCGTGCTCGATATCGCGGCCGACCACGGCCGTCTCGTCGAGGCAAAGGGCCTCGTCGAGAAGCCGTCCCCCGAGCGCGCCCCCTCCACCCTCTCGATCATCGGGCGCTATATCCTGGGACCCGAGGTGATGGAGCAGCTCGAGCGCGGGGAGCACGGCGCCGGCGGCGAGATCCAGCTCACCGACGCGCTCGCCCGCACGATCGGCGAGCATCCCTTCCACGGCCTGCGCTTCGAGGGCACGCGCTTCGACTGCGGCGACAAGATCGGCTTCTTCGAGGCCAACATCGCCTTCGCCATCCAGCGCGAGGATCTCGGGCCCGCCGTGCGCGAGGTGCTCCAGCGCTACGCGGCGCCCGCGAGCCCGCGGGTCAAGGCCGCGCTCTGAGCGGGACGAACTAGCCGCAACCGGGAGAGGGCATCCTCATGCGCATCGCCATGGTCGGCACCGGCTATGTCGGGCTGGTCTCCGGCGCCTGCTTCTCCGAGTTCGGCGTGGAGACGGTGTGCGTCGACAAGGATGCGGACAAGATCGCGCGGCTTAAGCGCGGCGAGATGCCGATCTACGAGCCCGGGCTCGCGGCGCTCGTCGAGAGCAACGCCAAGACGGGCCGTCTCGCCTTCACGAGCGATCTCGCCGCCGCGGTCGGCGAGGCCGACGCCGTCTTCATCGCGGTCGGCACGCCGAGCCGGCGCGGCGACGGCCATGCCGACCTGAGCTTCGTCTACGAGGCCGCGCGCGAGATTGCAGCGGCACTCCGCGGCTACACGGCGGTGATCACCAAGTCGACGGTGCCCGTCGGCACGGGCCGCGCGGTCGAGCGCATCATCCGCGAGCTCAGGCCGTCCGCCGACTTCGACATGGTGTCGAACCCGGAGTTCCTGCGCGAGGGCTCGGCGATCAACGATTTCATGCGGCCGGACCGCGTCGTGATCGGCGCCGAGAGCGAGCGGGCGCGCGAGCTCGTGCGGCGGCTCTACCGCCCGCTCTACCTCATCGAGACGCCGATCCTCTTCACCGGGCTCGAGACCGCGGAGCTCATCAAGTACGCGGCGAACAGCTTCCTCGCGATGAAGGTCAGCTTCATCAACGAGATCGCCGACCTCTGCGAGCGCCTGGGCACGGACGTACAGGACGTGGCGCGCGGCATCGGGCTCGACGGCCGCATCGGGCGCAAGTTCCTCCACGCCGGCCCGGGCTACGGCGGCTCCTGCTTCCCCAAGGACACGGAGGCGCTCGCGCGCATCGCCGAGGAGGCAGGTGCTCCGGTCCGCCTCGTCGAGACGGTCGCCCGCGTCAATGCCGCGCGCAAGGCGCGCATGGCGGAGAAGGTCATCGCGGCGGTGGGCGGCTCGCTCGCGGGCAAGGTGGTCGCCGTGCTCGGCCTCACCTTCAAGCCCAACACGGACGACATGCGCGAATCGCCGAGCCTCGAGATCGTGCCGGCGCTCTTGCGCGCGGGTGCCGCGGTGCGCGCCTTCGATCCCGAGGGCATGGCGGAGGCGAGGAAGCTCCTCGACGGCGTCGTCTGGTGCGAGAGCGCCTATCAGGCCATGGAAGGTGCCGATGCGCTCGCCATCCTGACCGAGTGGAACGAGTTCCGCGCCCTCGACCTGCAGCGTGCCAAGTCGCTGCTCAAGGCACCGGTCGTCATCGATTACCGCAACATCTACCGCCCCGAGGAGATGGCGGCGGCCGGTTTCCGCTACGTCTCCGTGGGCCGGCCCGCGGCTGACGGCAGTGCCGCGCGCGCGGCTTCCGCCCGGCTCAAGGCCGCGGCGCAGGGCTCCAAGGCATGACGGGTCACGTCTTCGACCCCAGCATCCTGCGCGAGTACGACATCCGCGGCATCGTTGGCCAGTCGCTCGCCGCCGCGGATGCCGAGGCGCTCGGCCGCGCCTTCGGCACGCTCCTCGTGCGCGAGGGCGGCGCCAAGGCGGCGCTCGGCTACGACGGCAGGCTGAGCTCGCCCGCGCTCGCCGCAGCGCTCGGCGCCGGACTCGCGGCGAGCGGCCTCGAGGTCGTGCGCGTGGGTCTGGGGCCGACGCCGATGCTCTATTTCGCCAACCGGCATCTTGCCTGCGACGGCGCCGTGATGGTGACGGGCTCCCACAATCCGCCCGACTACAACGGCTTCAAGATGGTGCTCAAGGGGCGCGCGATCTACGGCCAAGACATCCGCCGCTTGGGCGAGATCGCCGCGGCGGGGGATTTCGTCGACGGCCGCGGCCGCATGACGGACGCGGCGGTGCTCGAGGACTATGTGGCGCGGCTTCTGGCGGACGCGGCGCTTGCCCGCCCGCTCAAGGTCGCCTGGGACGCGGGCAATGGTGCCGCGGGCGAGGCGATGGCGCTCCTGACCAGGCGCCTGCCGGGCCAGCACATCCTCCTCAACGAGAGGATCGACGGCCGCTTCCCGGCGCACCATCCGGACCCCACCGTCGAGGCCAATCTCGAGGAGCTGCGCTCAGCCGTCCTCGACCACGGCTGCGACGTGGGCATCGCCTTCGACGGCGACGGCGACCGCATCGGCGTGCTCGACGGCAAGGGCCGCATCCTCTGGGGCGACCAGTTCCTCGTCTTCCTCGCCAAGGAGGTGCTGGCGGCGCATCCGGGTGCCACTATCATCGCCGACGTGAAGGCCAGCCAGGTGCTGTTCGACGAGATCGCGCGCATGGGAGGCAAGCCGCTCATGTATCGCACCGGCCATTCGCTCATCAAGGCGAAGATGGCCGAGACGGGAGCGCCCCTCGCCGGCGAGATGAGCGGCCACATCTTCTTCGCCGACCGCTACTACGGCTACGACGACGCGCTCTATGCCGCGGTGCGCCTGCTCTCGGTGGTATCCCGCGAGAGCGCCAGCCTGGCCGAGCTGCGCGACCGCCTGCCGCGCGTCGTCAATACGCCCGAGCTGCGCATCCCCTCGAGCGAGGCGCGCAAGTTCAGGGTGATCGAGGAGGTGAAGGGCCGCCTCGAGGCAGCAGGGGCGGACGTGATCGGGATCGACGGCGTGCGCGTGAGGAACGGCGACGGCTGGTGGCTGCTGCGCGCCTCCAATACCCAGGACGTGCTCGTCGCCCGCTGCGAATCGGCGAGCGAGGCGGGCTTGGCCAGGCTCAAGTCGGCGTTGCGCCGAGAGCTCGCGGCGAGCCGGGTCGCGGTGCCCGAGCTCTGAGCGGCGCCGGGAAGCCATGCGCGCCCATATCGAGCGGCCTCTTCCCGCGCGCCGCGCCATGGCTTTCTTCTTCTACGGCACCCTCATGGACGCGGAGATGCGCCGTCTCGTGCTGGGGAGTGCTGCGGCGGCGCTGCCCGCGCGGCTCATGGGATATCGCCGCATGGCCGAGCTGCGCTCGCCGGTGCCGGTGCTGGCGCGCCGGCCGGGTGCTGCCGCCGACGGCGTCCTCGTGCGCGGCATCGACCGGCGTCGGGCCGCCCGGCTCCGCCACTACGAGGGGTGCCAATACCGCCTCGCCTGCTGCATGGTGGAGCTCTCCGGCGGCGAGCGCTGCCGCGCGTTCGTCTTTCTCGCCCGCGCGCCTGCGGCGTTCCGCCACATGCCCTGGCGGCTCGACGCCTGGCAGCGGCGCTGGCGGCACCGCGCTCTCAAGCTCGCGGCCCTCTGGCTCGCGTCCTACCGTGCGGCTGGCTACGAGACGCGCGGACGGCTGCGCTGGGTCAAGCGCTGGGCCGCGCGGGATTAGCGCCGCGGCTCCGCTAGTGGGCGAGCTCGGCGAGGGTGTGCTCGTTGCCCGGGGCGAGGATGACGCACTCGTGACGCTGCCGGTGGATCTTGCCGCAGGCGGCGTGCGCCTCGCCCGCGCTGATGCCGGTCAGGCGGGCGCGATAGACCATGCCGCGGCCGGCCGGGCCGCGCACGACGGAGACCGTCGCCTTGCGCAATCCGGCGAACGCGTGCTTCACCCTGAGCGCCGCCGAGTGGGCCTGGCGGCTGTGGGCATAGGCGCCCACTTGGATGCCCCAGCGGTTGCCCCAGTGGGACGCCGGATGCCGCTCCTCGGCCTGATCGTCCTCGATCACCGCGAGGGCAGGCGCCGTCTTGACGTTGGCACTGGGCGCTTGGCCGGTGCTTGCCGCGGCGCCGGCCGGCGCGGCGGCTGCCTCGCGGGGTTCGGCGGCGGCGGGTGCCGCGCCCGGCGCATCGCCGAGCGGAGCCGAGCTCACGGCGGCGATCGCCGCCGCCGGCATCTTGGGGCCATCATCCTTGGCGTCATTGTCCTTGGCGCCCGCGCGGGCGAGGAAGGGTCCGGCCGCCGAAGCGGGGGCCGCCGCGGGCGCGGCATAGCTCGCCTGGCGGACGACGGCGCGCCGGTCGAAGCCCGAGTCGAGAAGGCGCATCATCGCTCGGTCGCGCGCAGCACCGGTACGGCCGCCCAGCACCACGCCGATGAGGCGCCGGCCGTCGCGCACCGCGGAGGTCACCAGATTGTAGCCCGAGGCATGGATGTAGCCCGTCTTGAGCCCGTCCGCCCCGTCGTAATTGACCAGCACGTGATTGTGGGTGGGGATGGTGGTGCCCTGGAAGGTGAACTCGCGGGCGCTGAAGTAGTGGTAGAATTGCGGATAGTCGCGGATGAGCGCGCGCGCGAGCGCCGCCATGTCGCGCGCCGTCGTGACCTGATCCGGATCGGGCAGGCCCGAGGCGTTGTAGAAATGGGTGGCGGTCATGCCGAGCTGGGCCGCCTTCTTCGTCATGAGCTCGGCGAAATGATCCTCGCTGCCGCCCAGCGCCTCGGCCAGCACCACGGCGGCGTCATTGGCCGACTTGACGGTGAGACCGAGGACGGCCTCCTCCACCGTGATCGTCTCGCCCGGCTCCAGATCGAGCTTGGTCGGCTCCTGTGCCGCGGCGTGCGGCGACACGCCGAGCGGCTGATTGAGCTTGAGGCGTCCTTGCTGCACGGCCTCGAACGTGAGGTAGAGGGTCATCATCTTGGTGAGCGAGGCCGGGTAGGTCCGCGCATCGGCATTATAAGATTCGAGCACCTGGCCGGTCCTGGCGTCGATCACCAGCGCTTCATACGCCTCGGGTCTTGCCAAGGCCGGCTGCGCCCACAGCACGGCACTGCCGAGAAGCAGCAGAACGGCAACGCTAGAGAGCCGGCCTCGAGACATGAAACGACCTCCCATCTGCCCTCAACTCTCCCCCTCGAGCGAGTTCTCTCCCGGACACTGCCCAATGAATCCCTGATCAGATTGCGGCAATTCTATGGAACGACAGATTCCGTGTCTACCCAAAACGCCGCACCAAGAAAAAAATCGAGCTATTCGGCAGCGAATGCCTGCTGTGCTTGGCCCTCTCCGCGCTGCCGAGGACGCCGCCGCGGGCAGGGCGGGCGTCGTCGGAGCAGGCTCCCCGGCGCGCCTTCGGGCGATGCCCGCGACGCCCGGGCATGGTGCGGAATCTCTTTTGTTGCAATGCACAATAAATCTTGACAACCGCGAGGGGTTGCCTATATTCCGGTCATTGCTGCAATGCAGCATAACCGCTTGGCGTGCAGGCCGGATTCGGCGTGGGCGGTGCGCGTTCGCGCTTTATTTCAGCATATGGAAAGGAGTCCCGGAGATGGCATCCAAAGGCAAGACTGAGAGGCCGGTGCAACCGCTCGGGTCGGTTGTCGAGGCCGGCAAGCAGACGGTCGAGAGCGTGGTCAAGGCATCGACCGAGGCCGCGACGAAGAACTACGGGAAGGCGATCGCCGCGACTCAGGAGCAGCTCGAGAAGGCGACGAGTGCCGCGTTCCAGAGCTACGACGAGTTCGCAGCGCTCGGCAAGGACAACCTCGACGCCTTCGTCAAGGCCTCGACCGTGCTGGTCAAGGGCTTCGAGACGCTCGGCAAGGAGGTCGCGAGCTACGGCCAGACCTCGATCGAGAAGAGCGTGGCGAGCGCGCAGGCGCTGTTCGGCGTGAAGACGCTGCGCGAGCTGGTCGAGCTGCAGACCGAGATGGCCAAGGAGAGCTTCGATGCCCTGGTGGCCGGGGGCACCAGGATCGGCGAGCTCTCGGTGAAGGTGGCGAACGATGCCTTCGAGCCGATCCAGGAGCAGGTGAGCGTGGCGGTCGAGAAGATGCTGAAGCCGATCGCCGCCTGACGTTTCTCCACCGGCGGCAGTGCGTTCCAAAGGGCTCGCGATCGATCGCGGGCCCTTTGTCGTTTCCGTGGTATGCTTCACCGCCGCGCGGCGGCGCATTAAGTCACCCTTGAGCCGCTTCGAAGGGTTTTGTGTTGCGCGCGATTTTGAATATCATAGGCGGATCTTGGGCGACCCTGGGATAAGATCGTCGAGCGGCCATGGGCAACACGCGCAAGTCTGACGAGGATGGCGGCACCGGCACGGGCGTAGTGGTCAAGCCCCGGCCGAAGACCAAGAAGCCCGCGCTCTACAAGGTGCTGATGCTGAACGACGACTACACGCCAATGGAGTTTGTCGTGCATGTTCTGGAGCGCTTTTTCGGCAAGAGCCATCAGGATGCGACGCAGATCATGCTGCACGTCCATCGCCGCGGCGTGGGCGTGTGCGGCGTCTACAGCTTCGAGGTGGCCGAGACCAAGGTCAATCAAGTGATCGACTACGCGCGGCGCCATCAGCATCCGCTGCAATGCACGCTCGAGAAGGAATAGCCGCATCCCATTGGAGACAGGTCAAGCCGCATGCTCTCACCCAACCTCGAACAGAGCCTTCACCGCGCGCTGGCGCTGGCCAACGAGCGGCGGCACGAATACGCGACGCTCGAGCACCTGCTGCTCGCCCTCTCCGAGGACGCGGACGCGCTCGCGGTGCTGCGCGCCTGCGGCGTCGACGTGGACCGCCTGAGGCGCGAGCTCACCGACTACGTCGACAACGAGCTCTCGAGCCTCATCACCAACCGGCTCGAGGACGCCAAGCCCACCGCGGGCTTCCAGCGCGTCCTCCAGCGCGCCGCCATCCACGTGCAGTCGTCCGGCCGGGAGGAGGTGACGGGTGCCAACGTGCTGGTCGCCATGTTCGCCGAGCGCGAGTCCCACGCCGTGTTCTTCCTCCAGGAGCAGGACATGACGCGGCTCGACGCGGTCAACTACATCTCGCACGGCATCGCCAAGGTGCCGGGCCACACCCAGGCCAAGAGCCCGCACGGCGCCGACGACGACGCGGCACCGGAGAAGGTGGTGCGGCGCGGGCAGGACGCGCTCGGCAGCTATTGCGTCAACCTCAACGAGAAGGCGCGCCAGGGCAAGATCGACCCGCTCATCGGCCGCGAAGCGGAGGTCGAGCGCACCATCCAGATCCTGTGCCGGCGCCAGAAGAACAATCCGCTCTACGTGGGCGATCCGGGCGTGGGCAAGACCGCGATCGCCGAAGGCCTAGCCAGGCGCATCGTGCGCGGCGAGGTGCCCGACGTGCTGCGCGGCTCGGTGATCTACAGCCTCGACATGGGAGCGCTGCTCGCCGGCACGCGCTACCGCGGCGACTTCGAGGAGCGGCTCAAGGCGGTCATCAACGAGCTCGAGCACCAGAAGAACGCCATCCTCTTCATCGACGAGATCCACACGGTGATCGGCGCGGGCGCCACCAGCGGCGGCTCGATGGACGCCTCCAACTTGCTCAAGCCGGCGCTCGCCGGCGGCACCATCCGCTGCATCGGCTCGACGACCTACAAGGAGTACCGCAACTACTTCGAGAAGGACCGCGCGCTCGTCCGCCGCTTCCAGAAGATCGACGTGAACGAGCCGTCGGTCGAGGATTCGATCAAGATCCTGCAGGGCCTCAAGCCCTATTACGAGCGCCACCACCGCGTGCGCTACACCGCCGAGGCGATCCGCGCCGCGGTCGAGCTCTCGGCGCGCTACATCACCGACCGCAAGCTGCCCGACAAGGCGATCGACGTGATCGACGAGGTGGGGGCGGCGCAGATGCTGGTCGCCGAGAACAAGCGCAAGAAGACGGTGGCGCTCAAGGACGTGGAGGCCGTGGTCGCCAAGATCGCGCGCATCCCGCCGCGCAACGTGAGCCGCGACGACAAGAGCGTGCTGCGGGGCCTCGAGCAGGACCTGAAGCGCATGGTCTTCGGCCAGGACCGCGCCATCCACGCGCTGTCGTCTGCCATCAAGCTCGCCCGCGCGGGCCTGCGCGAGCCGGAGAAGCCGATCGGCTGCTATCTCTTCTCGGGTCCGACCGGCGTCGGCAAGACCGAGGTGGCGCGCCAGCTCGCGCACTCGCTCTCGGTCGAGCTCATCCGCTTCGACATGTCCGAGTACATGGAGCGCCACAGCGTCTCGCGGCTCATCGGAGCACCCCCCGGCTACGTCGGCTTCGACCAGGGCGGCTTGCTCACCGACGCGGTCGACCAGCACCCCTACGCGGTCCTCCTCCTCGACGAGATCGAGAAGGCGCATCCCGACCTCTTCAACATCCTTCTCCAGGTCATGGACCACGGCAAGCTCACCGATCACAACGGCAAGACCATCGACTTCCGCAACGTCATCCTCATCATGACGACGAACGCGGGCGCCGCCGACATGGCGAAGCACCCCATCGGCTTCGAGCGCACGACCCGGCTCGGCGACGACCAGGACGCCATCAACCGCATGTTCACGCCGGAGTTCCGCAACCGCCTCGATGCCACCATCGGCTTCGCGCATCTCACGCCGGAGACCGTCGAGCGCGTGGTCGACAAGTTCGTCATCCAGCTCGAGGAGCAGCTCGCCGACCGCAACGTCTCGATCGAGTTGACACCCGAGGCGCGGCGCTGGCTCGCCCAGAAGGGCTACGATCCGGCCTTCGGCGCGCGGCCGCTCGGCCGCGTCATCCAGGAGCACGTCAAGAAGGGCATCGCCGACGAGCTCCTCTTCGGCAAGCTCGTCCACGGCGGCATCGTCAAGGTGCGGCTCGAGGGCGATGTGCTCGCCTTCGATTATCTCCCCGAGATCCGCACCAAGCGGAAGGCCAAGGAGGGCGGCGGCGAGCCGGTGCCGCCGCCGCCGCCGCCGGCGCTCGTGGAGTAGCAGCGGCACGGAAGCCGTCTCTGGCGGTAGCGTCATGGTGCACCGCTTTCTCGAGGGCGTGCGCGTCCTCGACCTCAGCCAATATGTGCCGGGGCCTTACGCGGCGCTCATCCTGGCCGACCTCGGCGCCGAGGTGGTCAAGCTCGAGCCGCCCGGCGGCGAGCCCATGCGGCGCGCGGCACTCCGCGGCAAGGACGGCGTCTCCGCCCATTACAAGGTGATGAACGGCGGCAAGACGGTCGTCGAGCTCGACCTCAAGTCGCCCGCCGGCAAGGCAGGCTTCGAGACGCTCCTCGCCGCCGCCGACGTCATGGTCGAGTCCTACCGCCCGGGCGTGCTCGACCGCCTGGGCTTCACGCGCGAGCGGCTCCTTGAGCTCAACCCGCGGCTCGTCCATGTGGCGCTCTCGGGCTGGGGGCAGGGCGGGCCCTACCGGCTCAAGGCCGGCCACGACATCAATTACATGTCGCTCGGCGGCGGCCTCATCGCCGCGGGCCCGCTTGCGGCACCCTCCTTCGCCTGGCCGCCCGCCGCCGATTACGCGAGCGGCATCCAGGCGGCGGCGGCGGCGCTCGCCGGCCTGGTGCGCCGCGGCCGCACCGGCACGGGCGCCTTCATCGACGTGAGCCTCGCCGAGAGCGTGCTCGCCTGGCAGTCGATCGGCCTCACCTCGGCGGCGCGCGGCGCGGGCGCGCCCACGCGCGCCGCCGGCCAGCTGAACGGCGGTGCCGCCTGCTACAACATCTACCGCACCAAGGACGGGCGCTTCCTCTCGCTGGGCAATCTCGAGGCGAAGTTCTGGGCCAACTTCTGCCGCGCGGTCGGGCGGCCGGTGTGGATCCCGCGCCAATGGGAACCCCTCCCGCAGCATACCCTCATCGCCGAGCTCGCGGCCCTCTTTGCCGCCGAGCCGCTCGCCCATTGGGAACGCATCTTGGAACCGGTCGACAACTGCTTCGAGCCGGTGCGCGAATTCGCCGAGATCGAAGATCACGCGCAGGTGGCGGCGCGCCGGCTCGTGCAGCGCACGGAGGGGCCCGAGCCGCTCGTCGAGGTGCTCTTCCCCGCCTGGGTCGACGGCGCGCCGCCGGGCCCGCGCCCGCCCGTGCGCTTCGCGGAGGCGGGCGAGGTGGTGGGCGCCTGGCAGGCGCCGGCGGTCGCGGAATAGGCGCTCCGCTATTTCGCCGGCGCAGTCTCGTCGAAGGGGGACGCCGGCAGAGGGGCTGCCGTCGGATCGGGCGTCTGCGGCGTACCGAACTTCACGTCGACGCGGCCGCGGCGCCCGCCGTCCGGATATTTGCCCTCGTCGACGAGCGCCTGGCGGCGCTGCGTATAGAGGCTGCGCATGGAGGCGTAATAGTCGATCGAGGTGCTCTCGATGGCGTCGAGCGCGTCGAGGTATTGCGTGCGCTCGTCGAGCGTGGAGACGCTCGACTTGGCCAGGTTCGCGTAAGTGATCGCCGCCGAGCCGCCGATGAAGAAGAAGGGATCGACGACGAAGCCGACCAGGATACCGACCGTATCGCGGAGATCCGAGGGGCCGAAAAAGGGCAGCTCGACATAGGGCCCCGGGTCGATGCCCCAGACGCCGAAGGTCTGACCGAAGTCGGCGTCGTGGTGCGGCAGTTCCCAGCGGACGGCGATGTCGAAGATGCCGAGGCCGCCTACGGTGGTGTTCACGACAAAGCGGCGCAGCGCCGTCCAGGCGAGGCCGAGATTGCCCTGGAGCAGGTCGTTGAGCCCGACCACCGGCTCGCCGAGATTGGCGAGCACGTTGTGGACGCCCTTGCGCACGCCCTCGGGCAGGTTGTCGCGGTAGGCGACCGCCACCGGCTTCATCACGTTGCGGTCGGCGAACTGGTTGGCCGAGAAGACGTCGCGGTTCGCCCCCTCGACGGGATCGCTCACGTCGCCCGCCTGCGCCGCCGCAGCCGCCCCGCCGGGCGGATCGGAGCAGGCGGCGAGAGAGAGGAGCACCGCCGTGACGAGCGGCACATGGAGAGCGGATCTCATGGCCCTCTCGGTTATGCGACTTGTCCTGCCCCGCCAATGATCGCCGTCACAGCTCGAGCCCCGGCCGGCGGAAGCGGGCGCGCAAAGGGCGCGCCATCCCTCTCGCACATCTTATGCCGCGTCGCCCCGCGGCGTACAATACCGTCGGCGCCCCGGACCGGCCGACCCCGCGTCCGGGGCGGCGCAGGGAAGCCGCTGCTGCTCCATATGTCTCCATAGGACTCCACAAAGCGCGGCCAAGGACCCCGGCCGGCGCCCTGTAAGTTGGGCGCCGCGCGCATGGCCGCCATGGCCGGAGAGATGCCATGTTTGCATTTTAGGCAAAGGCCGGCCTAGTTTTTGCGCCGCCGCGGAGGGGCCCGCTCCCGCGCGGCCGGAAGTCCCCGAGCCCGTCGGCCTTGCCGCCGCGGGGAGCGGGGCCGCGGCGGCAGGCGAAGCTTGGAGACGAGATGACGTCCTTACCGCTCGGCAAGCCGAGACAAGCACATGGCGCGGTCCGCACGGCGCTGCCCGCGGACCCTGCGATCGCAGGCCAAGCGCCTCAGCGTTCCGGAGGGGCACGCATCATGGCGGCTCAGAAGCGCATTCTTCTGGTAGACGACGATACGGAGCTGGTCGAGATGATCCGCGAATACCTCGAGCCCGAGGGCTTCGCGGTCGACGTCGCCCACGACAGCGAGACGTGCCTCGCGAGCGAGCCCGAGCGCAAGGACCTCATCATCCTCGACGTGATGCTGCCGGGGCTTTCGGGGCTCGAGGTCCTCAAGGCGCTGCGCCAGCGCTCGTCGGTGCCGGTCATCCTCCTGACCGCGCGCGACGGCGAGCTGGACCGCGTGGTGGGCCTCGAGATCGGCGCCGACGATTACGTGCCGAAGCCGTTCAATCCGCGCGAGCTCGTGGCGCGCATGCGCGCGGTGCTGCGCCGGACCTCGGCCGACGGACCCCGCCCGGCGCCCGATCTCGCGGTCGGCGGCGTCCATCTCAACACCGCCGCGCGCAGCGCCTCCTGCGACGGCCGCCTCCTCGATCTCACCACCGCCGAGTTCAATCTTCTCGAGCATCTCCTGCGCCGGGCCGGTCAGATCGTGACGCGCGACGAGCTGTCGGCGGCGGCCTTCGGCCGCCAGCAGATGACGCGGATCGACCGCAACGTCGACACGCTCGTCAGCAAGGTGAGGCGCAAGCTCGACGCGGAGGGCGATCTCGAGGGGCGCATCAAGACCGTGCGCAATATCGGCTATCTCCTGGCACTTCCCCCATCCCCCTCCGAGCGAGGATAAGGCGATGCCGCGCACGCTCTTCGGCAAGATCTTCCTGTGGTCGGCGCTGGCGCAGCTCATCACGCTCGGCAGCATCCTGGCGCTGGTGACCTTCTACCTTCCCGAATCGGAGGAGGCCGTCAACAACGCCTGGTCGCTCTACGCCCACACCGCGGTCGTGCTCCTCGAGAAGTTCGGGCCGGCAGCACTCGACGAATTCCTCACCCGCACCGGGGAGGACACGCTGCTCCAGCTGCAGCTCGAGGCGACGCGGCCCGGTGCTCCCTGCCTCTCGCCGGCTCCTGCCGGAGGCAACGCGGCGAGCAGCGCCGGCGGCACGCGCGCGCCCGACGATGACACCACCGCGATCGCGACGCGCGGGCTCGACGGCGATTATTGCCTCACCGTGCATGCCAAGGCCGGCGGGCTTCCGGAATCGCCCGAAAGCCGCCGCTCGCGCCTGCAGATCGCCATCCTCTTCGAGCTCCTGAGCTGCGCGGGCTTGAGCTATTTCATCGCGCGCTACCTGGCGCGGCCGATCTCGGAGCTGCGGCGCGCCGCGACCCGCCTCGCGCGCGGCGACCTTTCGGCGCGGGTCGGCGGCAAGTTCGCCGCGCGCAACGACGAGGCCGCCGATCTGGTGCGCGAGTTCGACCAGATGGCGGAGCGCGTCGCCGACCTGATCGTGGCGCAGCGCCGCCTCATCGGCGACATCTCGCACGAGATCAAGTCGCCGCTCGCGCGCCTCGCCGTGGCGCTCGGCTTGGCCCGGCGCGCGGCGGAAGGCTATGCGCCCAAGCAGTTCGAGCGCATGCAGCGCGAGATCGGGAAGATCACCCAGCTCGTGAGCGAGCTCTTGACGCTTGCCCGGCTCGAGCGCGACGACGCCGCCGCGCGGAGCGCTCCCGTGGACCTCGCCGCGGTCGTCGAGCGCATCGTGGCCGACGCGGTCTATGAATCCCAGAGCCGCGGGCACGACGTGGTGCTGCACCGGCCCGAGCGCCCGATCGTCGTCGAGGGCGACGAGGATCTCCTTCGCCAGGCGATCGAGAACGTCGTGCGCAACGCCATCTTCTATACCTCCGACGGCACCAAGGTGGAGGTCTCGCTCGCGCTTGAGCGCCCGGGCTGGGCCCGCCTCGAGATACGCGATCAGGGGCCCGGCGTGCCCGCCGAAGCCCTGGGCCACCTCTTCGAGCCGTTCTACCGCGTCGACCAGGCGCGTGCGCGCAAGACCGGCGGAACCGGCGTGGGCCTCGCGATCTGCGCGCGTGCCATACGGCTTCACGACGGCTTCGTCCATGTGCGGAACGGCGAGCAGCACGGCCTCGTCGTCGAGATCGGCCTGCCGCTCGGCCATGGCGCCTAGGTCCATGTTCGGCGGATCCGCAAGCCCGGGTGTGACGCCGATGCAACAGGGCGGCCGCAAGCGTGCGGCGGCCGTCTTGTCTCGCGGCGCCGATCGCATAGATTTAGCCACTCGCAACCGGGTGGGCAGCACTCGGCCGGCCAAGTCGGGGTCGCGATGAGTTACGCTTCCGTCCCGCTCGCAGCGCTGGCGCTCGCGGCCCTCATCGGCCTCACGCAGGCGCACGCCTTCCCGAACGAAGGGCCCGGCAGGGGCGGCGGCGGGCCGCAACAGCCCACGGCACCGGAGCAGCGCCCGCAGGGGCCGCCCTCGGGGTACGATTTCTCAGGCGAGCACTTCAATTTCTCCTTGCGCAGCAGGGGAGGCGCCCCTCCCGAGCAGCGCGATCCCGGCGCCCGGGGCAGCGCACCCGACAACCCGCCGCAGGGCAGCTCGCGCGGCTTCTTCGGCCGGGTGTGGCACGGAGTCCGCGGTCTCTTCGACGGCGGCGACTGAGGCCGCGGTGGGCGCCGGCCGCGCGCCGGCAGGCCGACATCTCTCAAGCTATCTCCACACAACTCGACAGGCTCTCCCGCGATGATGACGGTCTAAGCCGCTCATCGAGGATGGAGAGTGTCGATGCCCATTGCCGTTGCCCGCCTCGCCGCCGCCGCCGCCGGACCGCCCTCAGCGCCGCGGAGGCCTTGCCATGCATGAGCTCTTTGCAGCGCTCGCGCGCAACGCCGCCATGGGCCGCAACAGGCCTGCCGTCTCCGACGACGGGAGCGTCCTCGGCTATGCCGAGCTTGCCGGGCGCGTAGCCGGGCTCGCCGAGGAGATCGCGGCGCTGCCGCCGGTCATCGGCCTCGTCGGCAGCAGCGGCATCGATTGGGTCGCGGCGCAGCTCGCCTGCTGGCTCGCCGGCAAGACCGTGGTGCCGCTGCCGGCGTTCTTCCGCCCCGTCCAGCTCGAGCACATCCTCGCGGATGCCGGCGTCGGCCACGTGCTGGCCGCGCGCGATGCGGCGGCATGGGCGCGACGCTTGCCGCTCCCCACCACGCCCGTCTCGGAGCGGCGCGCCGCAAGGCTGCCGGAGCTGCGCGAGGGTGCTGGGCAGATCGTCTACACCTCGGGTGCCACCGGCAGGCCCAAGGGGGTCAAGCTCGGCAGCGCCCAGCTCGCATGGAGCGCCCGCGCGCTTGCGGAGGCGACGCGCGCGGCGGCCACGGACCTCCACCTCTCCGTCATGCCGCTGGCCCTTCTCCTCGAGACGGTCTCGGCCGTCATGGTGCCGATTCTCGCGGGTGCCAGCGTGCGGCTCGAGCCGGCCATCGCCGAAGCGGGCATCTCGAGCGCGCCCGGCGGCCTGGCCGAGGCCTTCGGCCGCGTCGAGCCGACGACCTCGGTGCTCGTTCCCCACCTTCTCGCCGCCTGGGTCGGCGAGCTCACCGCCGCCGGCCGGCCGGCACCCGGAAGCCTCCGCTTCATCGCGGTCGGCGGCGGGCATGTCTCGCGGGCACTCGCGGCGCGCGCCTGGCGGCTCGGCATCCCGGTCCACGAGGGATACGGGCTCGCGGAGTGCAGCTCGGTCGTCGCCGTCAACCGCCCGCACGCGCGCAAGCTCGGCACGGTCGGGCGGCCGCTCGCCGGGCTCTCGGTCCATATCGACGACGGCGAGATCGTGGTGCAGGGAGCCGCGGTCATGGATGGATACGTGCGCGGCCGCCCGGTCGAGGGCCAGTGGCGGACGGGCGATCTTGGCACGATCGACGGCGACGGCTTCCTCTCGGTCCACGGGCGGCGGGACAACGTTCTCGTCACCGCCTTGGGGCGCACCATCAGCCCGGAATGGATCGAGGGGCTCCTCGCCGACGACCCGCGCATCGCCGAGGCGGCGGTCGCCGGCGAGAGGCGCGCCCATCTCGCGGTGCTGCTCGTGCCCTCCGCGGCGGGCGAGCCATGGTTCGCCCGCGCAGAGCCCCGCGAGGTCACGGCGCTCATCGGCCGTCTCTGCCGCGAGGTGCCGGTCCATGCGGTGCCGCGCCGCTTTCTTGTGGTCACCGCCGCCAAGCTGAAGCGCCTCGGGCTTGCCGGGCGGGAGGGGCGGCTCAGGCGCGCCGCGACGCTCGACTTCTTCTCGTCCGAGATCGACGGGCTCTACGCCCCGCCGCCGGCGCGTGCCGTGCTCGAGGCCAGACCATGATGCCGCGTGCGCGCCGCCGGTGCCGCACGCTCAAACGGGAGGACAGTCATGCAGCTTGAGGGAAAGGTGGCGCTCATCACCGAGGCGGGCTCCGGCATCGGCCGCGCGCTTGCCTGCGAGGCGGCGCTGCGCGGCATGCGGCCGGTGCTCGCCGGGCGCGGTGCCGCGGCTCTCGAGCGCACGGCGTCGATGCTGCCGGCGGACAGCATCTTTTCCATCTTTCCCGCCGACGTGAGCGACGCCTACGCGCGCCGCCTCTTGTGCGCTCATGTCGCCCAAGAGTGGGGGCAGCTCAACGTCCTGGTGAACAACGGCGGCCTGCCGCTCGCAAGTCCTCTCGCGGCGACGACGGACCGCGACATCGAGCGCTTGATGACGGCGAACCTCATCGCTCCGATCGCCCTCACGCGGGCGCTCCTGCCGCTTCTCGTGGCTACGGCACCCTCGCGCGTGGTGAACGTGGGATCGCACTTCGGCCACGTCCCCTATCCGTTTTTCGCCGCCTATTCCGCGGCCAAGTGCGGCCTCGCCGGCTTCTCGATCGCATTGCGGCGGGAGCTCGGCAGCCTCGGCGTCGGCGTCACCTACGCGGCACCGCGCGCGACGCCGGCCGAGGCGAGCGGCGCGCTCGAAGCGCTCCGCGAGCCGCTCGGGATGGCGCTCGACATGCCGGAGACCATCGCGCGCCGCGTGTGGGAGGCGGTCGCCCGCGAGGCGGACGACGTCCATCCAAACGCGCGCGAGCGGCTCGCTCGGGCGCTTCAGGGCCTGTGGCCCAGGCTCGGCGACCGCGCCCTGGCGCGGCGTCTCCCGGACGGCAGGCTGCGCAGCCTGCTCCTCAAGGCGATGCCGTGGGTGCGCCCCACGCTCGCGCGGCACCATGAGTCGGCGCCGGTTTCCGGCTTGCAATTGCACCGGGCGTGAGCGATGCCGGCGTCGTCCTCGCGCCGCGCGGCGCGCGTCCGGGCTCAGGCGCGCTCCGGCTCCTTGCGGAAGGGGGAGAATTGGGCGAGCGCCTCGCGCTCTTCCGCGACCGCGTGGCGTTCGCGCGCGAGATAGTCGCCGACCGCCCTGGCAAAACCCCGGTCGGCGATCCAATGGGCGCTATAGGTCGCCTGGGGCAGGTAGCCGCGCTGGATCTTGTGCGGACCCTGGGCGCCGGCCTCGACGCGCTGCAAGCCATGGGCGATGGCGAAATCGATGGCGCGGTAGTAGCAGCACTCGAAATGGAGGAAGGGGTAGTCGCCCTCCGAGCCCCAGTTGCGGCCGTAGAGCGTGGTGCTGCCGCGCAGGTTGAGGGCGCCCGCCACGAGCCGGCCGCGCTCCGCCGCCATGATGAGCACGACCCGCCCGGCCATGGTGGCGCCAAGGCGGGCGAAGAAATCGCGCGTGAGATAGGGATGGCCCCACTTGCGGTCGCTCGTGTTGCGGTAGAAGCGGAAGAAGGCGTCCCAGTGGCGCTGCGCGATGTCGCCGCCCGTGAGCGCCATGATCTCGAGGCCGCTCGCGAGCGCCGCCGCGCGCTCCTTGCGGATGTTCTTGCGCTTGCGCGAGCTCAATGCCGCGAGGAAGCCGTCGAAGCTCGCGTAGCCGCGGTTCTCCCAATGGAACTGCTCGCCCTCGCGCTGAAGGAGGCCGGCGGCACCGAGCGCCCGCCACTCCTCGGCACGCGGGAAGGTGATGTGGAGCGAGGAGACGCCGAGGCGCTCGGCCACATCGACCAGGCCTCTGATGAGCGTCTCGCGCGTGCCCGGCGGGGCCAGCGGATGGACGAGGAGGCGCGGCCCCGTGACCGGCGTGAAGGGCACCGCCACCTGGAGCTTCGGGTAATAGCGTCCGCCCGCGCGCTCGAAGGCGTCCGCCCAGCCGTGGTCGAAGACGTACTCGCCGTAGGAGTGGCTCTTGAGATACATGGGTGCGGCCGCGATGAGACGGCCCGCCTTGTCCTCGATGACGAGGTGGCGGGGGAGCCAGCCCGTCGTGCCGGTTGCCGAGCCGCTCTCCTCGAGGGCCGCGAGGAAGGCGTGGCAGACGCTGGGGTTCTCGGCGCCGGCGAGGGCGTCCCAGGCGGCCGCCTCGAGCTCGGCCATGCGCTCGACGAGGCGGATGGTCGCGGGCTCGCGGCCGTCAGGCATGGCGGGATCCGGAGGGCGCGGAGGGCCTCATGCCCTTGAGGATGGCGCAGGCCGAGCCGCCCGGCAAGATGCGCCGAGCGAAGGCAGCGGCGGCGAGCTAAGCGATGGCCGACGCACGCCGCGAGAAGCCTTGCGGGCGGCCGGCAGGCCGCGGCCCCCTAAAGGGGGGCGCCGTCGGGCATCCCGGGCGCTGCGGGAATGACGACCGCGGACGCAGCGGAATTCATATGCTGCTTAGAATCGCGCGAATGCGCCGAGGTGCGTCGATTTCACGCGGCCCGGACGTACGGTGCCGACGACGGTGCGCTGAGCAACTCTTGCCAGGTCGTGCCAAGCCGCTTGCGTTCCGCTTCCGCGGCCTTCGCCGCGGCGAGGATTTCGCCGTCATGCGCGCTGCCGAGCATCCCGAGGATGGCCGCCAAGCGGTCCTTCGGCTCGGTGTGCGCAGCGACTTCAGTGTCGGCGAGCATCCATTCGCCGTTGCGGGTGCACCGCAGGACGCCTTGGCGCTCCAAATGCTCGGCCGCTTTGCGGACGCTGGCATAGATCGCGGGGGACGGCTGCGCGAACGGCGCCGCGACTTCCCACGCGAGAAGCTGAGTGGAAAGGTGCCGCGTCCGGGTGAGGATGGCGATGATCGCGCATTCGACGCGATCGAAGCCCGGCCCAATGCGACCGGCATTCATGGCGCGGACCGCAGGGCGAGCGTGAACACGATGGCGATCGCGCCAAGCCAAACAATCAAGTCATCGGGCAATCTATGGTGCATGACACTATCCGACTCCGTGGCACCCCTCTCGGGGATGGTTAGCTTGCCCGCCTTCCTCCAGGCCTCTGCCGGCGGCCTTAAGACGAGATGAGCAAAAGCGGGGCCACAGCCTCCGGGCCCCGGAACGGGCCCGCGGCGGGGGGCCGGAAAGATCAAAATATCATTTCAAAGCAATCTGTTACGGCAGAATACCGAGACGGAGACTAAGCTGGGAGCGGTCCTGGCGCGAACCGCCGCCGCCGCTCCGCACTGCATTTCGCTGCAAAAGCCGCGGCAAATTGCCAAGGCTCGAAGGACCGGCGGATGCCTCCGCCGCCATCCCATGCGGCACTCGGCCGGGCGGGCATCGAGGCGATAATTGCGGGGGCCTGGCAAGACCATCTTTGGACTTGCCGCAGGCGAGCGAAAGCCGAACGCCGCTCACCCCACCTCGAGCACCGCCGCGACCTCGACCGCGACGTTCGCCGGCAGCGAGCCGGCGCCGACCGCGAAACGCGCGTGCTTGCCCGCGTCGCCGAACACCTCGACGAAGAGGTCCGAGGCGCCGTTCACCACCTTGGGATGGTCGGTATAGTCGGGCACCGCATTGACGAAGCCCTGCACCATGACGACGCGCTTCACCCGGTCGAGGCTGCCGAGTGCCGCTTGCGCCTGGGCGAGCACGTTGAGCGCGCAGAGCCGCGCCGCCGCGCGGCCGTCCTCGAGCGAGATCTCCTTGCCGAGCTTGCCGATGTATTGGAGTTTGCCGTCGAGGAAGGTGACCTGGCCGGAGACGAAGAGGAGGTTGCCCGCCGCCACCGTGGGCACGTAGTTGGCGACCGGCGCTGCCGCCTTGGGCAGCTCGATCTTGAGCTCCTTGAGACGCGCCTCGATCCCGCCGGCCATGGCCTGTCCTCCTCGCTATTGACGGTTCCCGCGCAGCACTGCGGCACAAGCGCCGCAGCGGCGGGCGGGAGGATAGCCGCCCGCGCGCGCGCATGCCAGGATCATTCCGGCGCTATGACGGCACCCTCGCTTGTAGGTGCCACGCACTCCTCCTATGATCGCTGGCTATGATCGCTGGCTATGATCGCTGGCTATGATCGCTGGCTATGATCGCTGGCTATGATCGCTGGCTATGATCGCCGGCTATGAGCGCTGGCCGGCCATGATCCGCAGCCGGCCGTCCGCATCATCATGGAGGCAGCCCTGCTCCGCGCTCTTGCACTCGCGGCCCTCGTCGCCGTCTCGTTCCTCCCCGCAGCGCCGGCCCGGGCGCAGCTCTTGGCCCTCGAGCGCTATCTCTCGCCGCCCAAGGTGGATTACGCGGCGGACGTGGTGATGACCGCGGACGGCGCGCCGGTCGAGGGCAGGATCATGCGCTCGACGGGCAAGGAGCGCCGCGAGATGACCGTCGAGGGCGAGCTCGAGATCGTCATCATCCGGCTCGACCGCAACCTGGTCTGGAGCCTGGCGCCCGACGACAAGCTCTACGTCGAATCCTCGCTCGACGACGTGCTCGGCCGCACGCCCGACGCCGCGGGCAAGACGCGCGAGCCGCAGCTCACCCTGACGGCACTCGGCAGCGAGCAGGTGGCGGGCATGCATGCCTCCAAGAAGAAGGTGAGCGGCAAGGAGGCCGACGGCTCTGCCGTCGAGGGGGTGGTGTGGGTGAGCGACGACGGCATCGTGCTGCGCGCCGAGAGCGCGCTCGTCGACGACGACGGCAAGCACCACAGCCTGCGCATGGAGCTCAAGAACGTCCGCATCGGTCCGCAGAGCCCGGCGCTCTTCGAGATACCCGCGGGCTACAAGCGCGTCACGCACGGCAAGACGGGCTCGCTCGCACCCGCGGGCGCCGCGCGCGCCCGCACCGGCTGAGGGCGCCCGCCGGCGGGGGCGGCATGACCACGGACAGGGGCGAGGTCCCGCTCATCAATATGGCGAACGTCATGCTCGCCGTGCTCAAGGCGGCGGCGCTGGCGGAAGTGGCGGCGGAGGACTGCGTGGCCGTGCTCATGCGTCAGCTCGCGCGCGTGCACGAGGACGCCGAGGCGGTGCTGGCCGAGCTCGCAGACCGCGTCGCCACGGCACTCGAGGCGCTCTCGGCGGCGGGTCTCCTCGCGGCCGCCGAGGGCGGGCGCTATCGCCTGACGGCGCGCGGGCGCACCGTGCTCGAGGAGCACCCGATGGGGGTCGACGATACGGTACTCGCCGAGTTCCGCGAGTTCCGCGACTTCGTGCGACGGCTCGAGGCGCCGGCCCGAACGGCGCCAACGGCGGCTGCCGCACCAAGCGCCTATCTCGACGGCTACAGCGCCTATCTCGGCGGCCGCCGCGTCACGGAGAACCCGCACCCCGCCGACATGAACGAGCATATGGCCTGGGACGCCGGCTGGTTCGAGGCGTTCGACGAGGCGCTCGAGAACAGCGCGGACGCGGAGCGCGGCGGCGGGGGAGCGCGTGGCCCATAGCGCCGGCTCGGGCGACGCGCGCCGCGGCTCTTCCGGCCTGGCGCGCGCCTGGCGCGTCCACAAGAACGCGCTCGCCGCCTGGTCGGACGACGCCTTCCGCGAGGAGCTGATCGAGATCCGCATGCTCTTCCGCCGCGTGCTCGTATTGAACGCGCCCGCGGCGGTCAAGCATGTGCTGCTCGACCGCGCCGACAATTACGTGAAGAGCTTCATCGCGCGCCAGCTCCTGAAGCCGCTCGGCCAGGGCCTGCTCACGAGCGAGGGGGCGGCCTGGCGCCGCCAGCGCCGCACCATGGCGCCCGCCTTCCACCCGAGGCGCATCGAGGCCTTGGCCCCGCTCATGGTGGAGGCGACGCTCGAGCGGCTCGCCGCCTGGGAGCGCCTCGGCGAGGGCGCCGTCCTCGACGTGGCCGAGGAGATGGCTCGCCTCACCCTCGACATCATCACGCGCACCATGTTCTCGAGCGACATCCGCGAGCGCGTGGACGAGGTGCGGCGGGCGGTGCTCGCCTACCAGCGCGTGGGGGGACGGCCGGCGCTCTTCGATCTTCTCGGCCTGCCGCGCTGGCTGCCGCGGCTCCAGGCCTTGCGCATGCGCGATCCGGGCGCAGCACTCGACGCCATCATCTACGAGATCATCGAGCGGCGGCGGCGCGGGCCCGCATCGCCCGACGACCTCCTGGGCCTCCTCCTCGCGGCGCGCGACGAGGAGAGCGGTGCCGCAATGGACGACCGCGAGCTGCGCGACCAGACCTCCACCATCTTCACCGCCGGTCACGAGACGACCGCCAACGCGCTGGCCTGGACCTGGTACCTCCTCGCCCTCCATCCCGCGGTCGAGGCGAGGCTGAGGGATGAGCTCAGAGCCGTGCTCGGCGGCCGCGCGCCCGCCGGCGGCAACGTCCCGCGCCTCCCCTACACGCGCATGGTGATCGAGGAGGCGATGCGGCTCTATCCGCCGGCCCACACCATGTCGCGCGAGGCGCTCGCCGACGACGAGATCATGGGCCGCAAGGTGCCCAAGGGCTCGACCGTGGTGATCTCGCCCTGGCTCATCCATCGCCACGAGAAGCTGTGGGAGCGCCCGCTCGTCTTCGATCCGGAGCGCATGGCGCCCGAGCGCCAGGAGAGCCGGCCGCGCTACGCCTATCTCCCCTTCGGCGGCGGGCCGCGCATCTGCATCGGCGCCGGCTTCGCCATGCAGGAGGCGATCCTCATCGTGGCGAGCGTGGCCCAGCGCTTCCGCTTGAGCCTCCTCCCGGGCCACGCCATCGAGCCGGTGGGCCTCATCACGCTCAAGCCCAAGGGCGGCTTGCCCATGCGCCTCGAGCGGCGCACGTCTCACACGGCGGCGCGGCACACGGCGCCGATCTTGTAGCCGTCCGGGTCGAGCACGAAGGCACCGTAGTAGTGCGCGTCATATTCGGGGCGCAGGCCCGGCGCGCCGTTATCCACGGCGCCGCGCGCAAGTGCTGCGGCATGGAAGGCATCCACCGCGGCGCGCGAGCTCGCGCCGAAGCAGAAGTGAAGGCCGAGGCCGGGCTCGACCGCACCTTGCGGCCGGCGCGCGAGGATCCAGAAGACCGCATGGCCCGGGCCGTAGCCGATGCCGCCCCGCACCTCCTTGGCGCGCGCCAAGCCGAGCGGCGCCAAGGCCGCATCATAGAAGGCGGCCGCCGCCGCGAGATCGGCGACGGCGATCGAGGCGTGGTCGAGCGGCGCATAGGGCCGGCTCATGGCTACCTCATTCCAGCGGGTCGGGCCGTCCAGTGCAGTAATCCTGACATTTGATCCCGATCTACGCCGTCATGCGCGCCCCCGGGCTCTTCGACCCGGGGGTGTCCCGCGCATCCACGCCTACGGCGGCTCCGGCAAGGCGTGGACGGCCGTGACAAGCACGGCCATGACGTTCGTTGGGCATGCGAATCGTCCGTTGGAAACAGTACACGAGGAGGTTTCAAGGTCCGCTCAATCAGCCGACCCGATCGTGTGCGACAGGATCGTGCCAGCAATGGCGCGTTGCACGCCCGAAACCGGCTTCCGTTCACGCGTCGGAATATTCGCGCTCCCGCGCGGCGTGAAGCGCAGCTTCATGGGTCGAAGCGGCGGAACGCCGCTTCGACTTCGGCATCGGTCGCGAACTGGCGGCGTTTGGCCTGGGCGAGGCTTTCCAATACGTCGGCCAGGTGCTGAGGATCGATTTCCTCCGGCTCTCCCTCGCCTCCCACCATGTTGAGCATGGCGCGGGCGATCTCGTCCTGGCTCTCGGGCGGCAAGCGGTGAACCGCTGCGAGAGCCTTTTCCAAGAGCTTGGTCATGGGGGAAAGAATAAGCGGTCTTCCGGCGAGAAAATAGCCACTTTGCAGATAGGCCGTATTACGAAAAAAGGGGGATGCGCCGCTGCCGCATCCCCCTGAGGTCAGGGAGGAGTCCACCTCTGTCGCCGGGGAGCAGCGGCTGTCTCAGCTGCAGCCGCTGGTAGCGCCACAGGTGTCGCACTTGAGGCAGGTGCCGTTACGCACCAGGGTGAAGTTGCCGCACTCGCCGCAGGCATCGCCCTCGTAGCCCTTGAGACGAGCCTCGCGGATCTGCGAGAAGCGATTATCAGGCGTCTCGGCGAGCGTGACACTGACGGCGACGGCAGTGGCGGCGTCGCCGTGCAGGGCGTGCGCGATAGCGCCGGCGATGGCGCCGGTGACCGCCACCCCCGCCGTGGCCTGGGCCAGGACGGGGGTGGCAGCACCATTGCCGCCCGGACGGCTACCGGAGATCACTTGGAACTTGGGCAGGCTGCCGCGCAGATAGCCGTTGGATGCGCCGCGCGCCACCGCGCCGAAGGCCTCCGCGGTCTGGCGCGGCAAATCGCCCTCGGCCGACCCGCGCCCGAGCGTGTCGGGCATGAGGTCCTGCGGCTCGGCGTGCGCCAGGTCGTGGCGCCCGACGTAGGAGATGGCGAGCTCGCGGAAGATGTAATCGAGGATCGAGGTCGACATCTTGATGGCGTCGTTGCCCTCGACCATACCCGAGGGCTCGAAGCGCGTGAAGGTGAAGCTCTCGACGAACTCCTCGAGCGGCACGCCGTATTGCAGGCCGATCGAGATGGCGATGGCGAAGTTGTTCATCAGGCTGCGGAAGGCCGAGCCCTCCTTGTGCAGGTCGATGAAAATCTCGGCGAGCGCGCCATCCTCGTACTCGCCGGTGCGCAGATAGACCTTGTGGCCGCCGACCATCGCCTTCTGGGTGTAGCCCTTGCGCCGCTGCGGCGGGCGGCGGCGCTCGGCGCGCTTCTCGATGACGCGCTCGATCACCCGCTCGACCATGCGCTCGGAGACGATGGCCGCGCGCTGCGCCGCCGGAGCCTCCACGATCTCCTCGACGAGATCGCCCTCGTCGAGGAGCTGCGAGGCGAGCGGCTGGGAGAGCTTGGAGCCGTCGCGGTAGAGCGCGTTCGCCTTGAGGCCGAGCCGCCAGGACAGCATGTAGGCCGCCTTGCAGGCCTCGACCGTGGCGCTGTTCGGCATGTTGATCGTCTTGGAGATGGCGCCCGAGACGAAGGGCTGCGCCGCCGCCATCATGCGGATGTGCGCCTCTGCCGAGAGGAAGCGCTTGCCGAGCCGGCCGCAGGGGGAGGCGCAGTCGAAGACGGCGAGATGCTCGGCCTTCAAGAGCGGCGCCCCCTCGAGCGTCATGGCGCCGCAGCAGTAGGCGTTGGCCGCCTCGATGTCGTCCTTGCCGAAGCCGAGGGCGGCGAGCATGTCGAAGCCGGGGTCGTCGAGCGCCACCGCGGACGGGCCGAGAACGCGCAGCGAGAAGTCCTCGCCGAGCGTCCATTTATTGAAGGCGAAGCGGATATCGAAGGCGCTCGCCAGCGCCTGCTCGAGGGCGTCGAGCGCCGCCTCGGTGAAGCCGTTGCGGCGAAGCGTTTCGTGGTTGACGCCGGGCGACCCCTTGAGCGTGCCGCGGCCGACGGCGTAGCGCACCATGGCCTCGATCTCCGCCTCGCCGTAGCCGAGGGTGCTGAGGGCAAGCGGGACGGTGCGGTTGATGATCTTGAAATAGCCGCCGCCCGCGAGCTTCTTGAACTTGACGAGGGCGAAGTCCGGCTCGATCCCGGTGGTGTCGCAGTCCATCACGAGGCCGATGGTGCCGGTGGGTGCGACGACGCTCGCCTGGGCGTTGCGGTAGCCGTGGCGCTCGCCTTGCGCCAGAGCCTCGTCCCAGCTGCGCGCCGCCGCGATGGCGAGCGCCTCGTCCGGGCAGTCCGCCGCCACGAGCGGCACGGGCCGGATGGCGAGCTCCTCGTAACCCTCGGCGATGCCGTGCGCGGCGCGGCGGTGGTTGCGCATGACGCGCAGCATGTGGCCGCGGTTGGCCGCGAAGCCGGGGAAGGCGCCGAGCTCCTCGGCCATCTCGGCCGAGGTGCGGTAGGCCGTGCCCGTCATGAGTGCGGTGAGTGCCGCGCACATGGCGCGGCCGGCGTCGCTGTCGTAAGGCAGGCCGAGCGACATGAGAAGGGCGCCGATGTTGGCGTAGCCGAGCCCGAGCGTGCGGAACTCGTAGGAGAGCTCGGCGATGCGCCGGCTCGGAAACTGGGCCATCAGCACCGAGATCTCGAGGCACACGGTCCACAGCCGCACCGCGTGCTCGAAGGCGGCGGTGTCGTAGCTGCCGTCCGGGCGGCGGAAGGCCATGAGGTTGAGGGAGGCGAGGTTGCACGCCGTGTCGTCGAGGAACATGTACTCCGAGCACGGGTTGGAGGCGTTGATGCGGCCGCTCGCCGGGCAGGTGTGCCACTCGTTGATGGTGGTGTCGAACTGCACGCCGGGATCGGCCGAGGCCCAGGCCGCGTGCGCAATGTCCTCCCAGAGGGCGCGCGCCGGCAGCGTCTTCTTGACCTTGCCGTTGGTGCGCAGCGTGAGGTTCCACTCGCCGTCCGCCAGCACCGCCTCGAGGAAGGCGTTCGGCACGCGCACCGAATTGTTGGAGTTCTGCCCCGAGACGGTGAGGTAGGCCTCCGAGTCCCAGTCCGTGTCGTAGGTGCGAAAGGCGATCTCGGTGTAGCCTTCCTCTGCGAACTGGATGACGCGCTGCACGTAGTTCTCGGGGATCATCGACTTGCGCGCGGCGATCACGGCGCGCTTGAGCGCGGGATTCTGCTTGGGGTCGAAGCAGGCGTTGCCCTCGCCCTCGCAGTTGTGGCAGGCGCGCATGATCTCGTTCAAATGCTTGTTGCAGAGCTTCGAGCCGGCGACGAGCGCCGCCACCTTCTGCTCCTCGATCACCTTCCAGTTGATGTATTCCTCGATGTCCGGGTGATCGAGGTCGACGGTCACCATCTTGGCGGCGCGCCGCGTGGTGCCGCCCGACTTGATGGCGCCCGCGGCGCGGTCGCCGATCTTGAGGAAGCTCATCATGCCCGAGGAGCGCCCGCCGCCCGAGAGCCGCTCGCCACAGCCGCGCAGCTTGGAGAAGTTGGTGCCGGTGCCCGAGCCGTACTTGAAGAGGCGCGCCTCGCGCACCCAGAGGTCCATGATGCCGCCCTCGTTCACCAGATCGTCGGAGACGCTCTGGATGAAGCAGGCATGCGGCTGCGGGTGCTCGTAGGCCGACTCCGAGCGCGTAAGCCGGCCGCTCTTGAAGTCGACGTAATAGTGGCCCTGGGACGGCCCGTCGATGCCGTAGGCCCAGTGGAGCCCGGTGTTGAACCACTGGGGCGAGTTGGGGGCGGCCATCTGCGCCGCCAGCATGTAGCGCATCTCGTCGAAATAGGCGCGGGCGTCCTCCTCGCCGTCGAAATAGCCGCCCTTCCAGCCCCAATAGGTCCAGGTGCCGGCCATGCGGTCGAAGACCTGGCGCGCGTCGCGCTCGCCCACCACGCGCTCCTCCTTGGGGAGTGCCGCGAGCGCTGCCTCGTCCGCCTCCTTGCGCCACAGCCAGGAGGGGACGGTCTCCTCCTCGACCGCCTTGAGGCGGGCGGGAACGCCGGCCTTGCGGAAATATTTCTGCGCCAGCACGTTGGCCGCGACCTGCGACCAGGCGGCCGGCACCGCGATGTCGTCGAGACGGAAGACGACCGAGCCGTCCGGATTGCGGATCTCGCTCGCGGTCGAGCGGAACTCGATGCGCTCGTAAGGCTCCTTGCCGCTCTCGGTGAACAGACGCGAAATCCGCATGATGCCGTCTCCCCCTCCGTTCGCTGCCCCGTCGGCCGACCCCTCGCGAGGCCCCTTGGGGCCCCCCGAGTCGCCACCCCGCCGAGCGCGGATTGCTGCCCTTGCCCAGTTCCGCGGTCGCCCCAAGTAATTGCGGTTTTGTGTCAAGCCAACCGCTAGATATTGACCAACGGGGGAGCGGTGCGCAAGTGAAATCTTCGCCCTTCGGGACGTTTTCAACAAATTTTTTCCGGGAGGTGTAGTATCGAAGGGACGTATGATTACAGTTATAGCAGAGCGCTCGATTGTCTTATTTGAAGACAACCACTGAGAGCGCCATGCCGGCGAGAGTCTATACTTCCGTCGTTTGGTGTCCCGCGGCCTTCATTCCTGTCGTTCGTGGCTTTCGAATCAGGGTGCGCAGAATAGCACCGGGCACGGGGACAGTCAATATGTAGGGGCTTGCTCCGGAAGGGCCCACTGCATATAGGAAAACTTCCGATGGCTGTCATCCCGGGCCCATCGGCCGGCAGAAGGCCGCTTCCGCGCCTCACGGCTCCGCCGCGGGCAGCGCCAACGGACGGCCGCGGCGCGTGAGGAAGGGGGCTGTCATCGCGAGCGTTGCGCCCAGCATCCGGAGCGCCCTCGGGCGCGGCGCCTTCTCGTTGCGCATCCTCACGGAGCGGCGGGCAGCCCGTCTCCAGGCGGGCTCGGGCGGGCCTGGGCAGGCTGGACGGGGGCGGCGCCAAGTGCCATAGTCCGGCCGCGCATCCCTTGCCCGAGGAAGCCTCAAGGACACCCGAGCATGAGCGTCGGCACCCTTCTCTACACTTGGCTCCATGGCGAGCTCGTGGGGCGCGACGCCGAGGGCAACCGCTATTACCGGGAGAAGGGCGGGCGCCGGCGCAACGTGGGCGGACTCGGCCGCGAGCGCCGCTGGGTCATCTACGAGGGCGAGCCCGAGGGCTCGCGCGTGCCGCCCGAGTGGCACGCCTGGCTCCACCACACGGTGGAGGCGCCGCCTCTCGGCGAGCGTCCCACGCGGCCCTGGCTCAAGGCCCACGAGCCGAACCTGACCGGCACGCCGCTCGCCTATCGCCCGCAGGGGCACGAGCTGCGCGGCGGCCGGCGCGCCAAGGCGACGGGCGACTACGAGCCCTGGCGCCCGACGTAAGCGGACACGGCAGGCGGACGGAGAAGGCGACTTGGCACTGCGGATCAGCCGTGATGCGACCGAGATGCTGGTCGGTGCCGCGGCACTCGCCGCTTTCTCGCTCTTCGTCATCTTCGCCTTCACGGTCAACCAGAGCTCGGTGAGCGGCTACCAGCTCTTTGCCAAGTACCACCATGTCGACGGCTTGGCGCTCCACGCCGACGCGCGCCTCGCCGGCATCCGCGTGGGCGAGGTCACGGGCGAGCGCCTGACGAACGGGGACGAGGCGGTCGTCACCATGACGCTCAAGGACGGCATCGAGATTCCGCGCGACAGCGCTGCGATCATCGCGAGCGACGGCCTGCTCGGCGCCAAGTTCATCAAGATCGATCCCGGCGGGGATCTCCAGATGATCAAGCCGGGCGGCTCCTTCGATTACGTCGAGGACTCCGTCGATTTCGAGCGCCTGCTGCAGCGCGTCGTGCAGGAGGCGGAGCAGACGCGCAAGGCGGCCCCGGCGGCGCCGGCCGGCAAGAGCGAGTGAGCGGGGGGAGGGCGCCGTGCTGGGCAAGAACCTGGTCGAAACCATCATGGGCGGCCTCGTGCTGCTGGTCGCCGCCATCTTTCTCGGCTTCGCCTATGTCTCCGCCGACCTGCGTCCCGCCGCCGGCTATTCGGTGAGCGCCGTCTTCAGCTCGATCGACGGGCTCACCGTCGGCTCCGACGTGCGCGTCGGCGGCGTCAAGGTCGGCATCGTCACGCGCCAGGCGCTCGACCCCAAGGACTATCGCGCGCTCGTCACCATGAACCTGGAGCCGAGCGTCGAGCTGCCCAGCGATACCAAGGCGGTGGTGGCGAGTGCCAGCCTGATGGGCGGCAAATACATCAAGCTGGAGCCCGGCAGCGCCAAGACGATGCTGAAGCCGGGCAGCGAGATCACCGACACCGAGGGTGCCGTGGTGCTCGAGGAGCTTCTCGGCAAGATCATCTTCCTCGCGACCGATCAGACCCCGTCGAATGCGGGCAGCGCCCCGGCGAAATGAGGGTGCCCGCGGCACGGCCTCAAGGACCAGGTTGTGCGCGTGCGTTCCTCAGGATGAGTTCCATTTGCGTGTGGCAGAAAGACCCGACCTTATCCTGAGCGAGCGCAGCTTGCATCTCGAAGGATCCGCCGCACGCGGTCCGAGGCGCCCTTGCACAGCGCGACGCCGCACTCCCCGCCTGAGGCGCCTCGCGGCTATTGCCGTCCTCGCCGCCGGCGTCTCGGCGGCGCGCGCCGACAGCTGGATCGACGAGGACACCGCGGTGCTCCAGGGGCTCGACAAGGTGACCGCGCAAATCTCGACGATCGAGGACAAGGTCGGCGAGACCGCGCATTTCGGCACGCTCGAGATCACCGTGCGCGCCTGCCGCAAGCATCCGCCCGAGGAGCCGCCCGAGGCGGTCGCCTTCCTGGAGATCCGCGAGAAGAAGGCGGGCGAGGAGGCGAAGCTCCTGTTCAGCGGCTGGATGTTCGCCTCGAGCCCGGCGCTCTCGGCGCTCCAGCATCCCGTCTACGATCTCTGGGTCGTCGACTGCAAGAATCCGAAGAGCCAATCCTCGGGCAAGTCGGGCTGAAAGACGGCGCTCTTGCCGAGTGCCGCCGCGAGCAGCGCGCGGTACTCGGCGCGCGGGATCTCGACGGCGCCGAACTGCTCGAGGTGCCTGGTGACGAACTGGGTGTCGAGGAGCGTGAAGCCGCCCGCCACGAGCCGGGCCACGAGATGGACGAGGGCCACCTTGCTCGCGTCGGCGGCCAGGCTGAACATGCTCTCGCCGAAGAAGGCGGCGCCGAGCGCCACGCCGTAGAGCCCGCCCAGGAGCTCGCCGCCCTGCCAGCACTCGACCGAATGGGCGATGCCCATCTCGTGAAGGGTGCCGTAGAGCCGCTCGATGTCGGGATTGATCCAGCTCTCGGGACGCCCTTCGCGGCACTCGGCGCAGGCGGCGATGACCGCCGCGAAGGCGCCGTCGACGCGCACCTCGAAGCGCCTCTGCCTGAGCGTGCGCCTGAGCCGGCGCGGCACATGGAAGCGCTCGAGCGGCATGATGCCGCGCCACTCGGGGTCGAGCCAATAGAGGTGCCGGCTCGCGCGGCTGTCGGCCATGGGGAAGATGCCGACCGCATAGGCGCGCAGCAGGAGCTCCGGCGTGAGCCTGGTCATGGGCAGACTATAGCGTGGCACCCGAATGCCACAAAAGCGCGCGCGGCGGCGGGCCGGGAGATCTTCGGGGGCGATGCCGCGGCGCTGCCGCCGCCCGACGCGGCGGCGCACGCAGGCGCCGGGCCGGCGGGGAGGCCGGCTTAGCTCACGATCTTGTCGTTTGGCTTGTCGGCAGCGAGCTTTTATCACTATATGTTGTATATTGGTCCGCGTCAGCATCGCCAGAGGCGGCCAGCTGCGATGAACGAAGCGTCGATCGGCGAGCTACAGGTCTTTCTCTCGGCGGTGCCGGCCGGGCGCCGCGAGCGGCGGTTGGCGATTGCCGCAGCCCTCGTCTTCGCCCTCGTCTTCATCGCTCTTGCTCCTTCCGCGAGCATGCTGCTGCCGCCGGTCTGGGCCTTCATCCCGAGCTATGAGTCGGCGCTTGCCGTCAACGACCTCATCACCGCCGTGCTGCTCTTCTCGCAATTCGCCATCTTGAGCGGGCCGGCGCTCCTCGTGCTGGCCGCGGGCTATCTCTTCTCTTCCGCGATGGCGGTCTGTCATGCGCTGAGCTTCCCCGGCCTCTTTTCGCCGACGGGGCTTCTCGGGGCGGGCGCCCAGACGACCGCCTGGCTCTATATGTTCTGGCACGCCGGCTTTCCGCTCGCCGTCATCGCCGCGACGTTCCTCAAGAGCGGCAACGGCACCGTGCGCGCGCCGCGCGGCGCCGTCGCGGCGGCCGTTCTCGGCGCGCTGGCGCTGGTGGCGCTGATCGTAGCCCTCACCACGGCCGGGCAGGACGCCTTGCCCGCCATCATGCGGGGCAGCCGCCATACGAGCGCCTACATCGGCGTGGTCGCCACGGTGTGGGCGTCGAGCCTCGTGGCGCTGGCCGTGCTGCTCTGGCGGCGCCCGCACTCGGTGCTCAACGTCTGGCTCATGATCGTCATGTGCGCCTGGTTCGCCGACGTGGGCGTGAGCGCCGTGCTCAGCGCCGGCCGGTTCGATCTCGGCTTCTACGCCGGGCGCATCTTCGGGTTGCTGGCGTCGAGCTTCGTGCTCATGGCGCTTCTCCTCGAGACCGGGAAGCTCTACGCCGGCATCATCGGCTCCTTCGCGCGGGAGCGCGGCGAGCGCGAGCTGCGCCTCCGCGAGGTCGAGAGGTCCCAGGCGGCCGCGGAAGCGGCGAACGTGGCGAAATCGGATTTCCTCGCCCGCATGAGCCACGAGATCCGCACGCCGATGAACGCGGTGATCGGGCTCAGCGAGCTGGCGCTCAGGACGGCGCTCGATGCGCGCCAGCACGACTATCTGGTGAAGATCAAGTCCTCGGCGATGGCGCTCCTGCGCATCATCAACGACGTTCTCGACTTCTCCAAGATCGAGGCGGGGAAGCTCGAGATCGAGAGCGCCGATTTCGACCTGCGCGCCGTGCTCGACGGTGTCGCCAGCGTCTCTGCGCTCCCCGCCGCGGCCAAGGGGATCGAGCTCCTGTTCTCCATCGACCCGGAGCTGCCGGCCATGTTGGTCGGCGATTCGCTGCGCCTGGGGCAGGTGTTGCAGAACCTCGCCGGCAACGCGGTCAAGTTCACGGAGCGCGGCGAGATCGTCGTCGCGGTGCGCGTAGCTGGGCGGCGCGGGGACGCGCTCGATCTCGAATTCTCGGTCGCCGACACGGGCATCGGCATGAGCGAGGAGGTGCAAACCCAGCTTTTCCGGCCCTTCGCGCAGGCCGACCGCTCGATCACGCGCCGCTTCGGCGGCAGCGGCCTCGGGCTCGCCATCAGCAAAGAGCTCGTCGAGATGATGGGGGGTACGATCGCGGTCGAAAGCGCTCCGGGCTCGGGCAGCACTTTCCGCTTTGCGCTGAGCCTCGGCGTCTCGCCCGCGCCCGTCGCGCGCGCGCCGGCGGCGCCGGCGGAGTTCGGCGACTTGCGCGTACTTGTGGTCGACGACAGCGCCGTAGCGCGCGACATCCTCGCGCGCATGCTCGCGCACTGGGGCATCGCCGTCGAGACGGCCTCGGACGGGCGCCAGGCTCTCGCGGCGGTGCGGCAGGCCCTCGCGGCGGGCCGGCCCTACGAGTTGCTGCTGATCGACGGGCGTATGCCCGAGCTCGACGGGGTGGCCACGGCGCGCGCCGTCAGGGAGATTGCGCCGCCCGGCAGGCAGCCGGTCATCGTCATGGTCACCGCCTACGGGCGCGACGAGCTCAAGGGCGAGGCCAAGCACGTGGCCATCGAGGCGTTCCTTGCCAAGCCGATCACCGAATCGACGCTCTTCGACGCCATCTCCTCGGTCTTCGGCCGCGGCGTCCGCGTGCCGCGCCCGAGACGCAGCGAGGCGATCGAGGCGGACCGCGCGCGGGTGGGCGGCGCCCGCGTCCTCCTCGTGGACGACAACGAGATCAACCGGCAGGTGGGCTTGGAGACGCTTGCCGACGTGGGTGTCAGCGTCGATCTGGCGGAGAACGGGCGGCAGGCGGTGGCCAAGGTGCTCGAGTCGGGCGTCGCCTACGATGCCGTGCTGATGGACGTGCAGATGCCCGAGATGGACGGCTTCGAAGCGACGGCCGCGATCCGGCAGTACCTGTCGGCCGATCGCCTGCCGATCATTGCGCTCACCGCGCATGCCATGAAGGAGGAGCGGCAGCGCTGCCTCGCTGCCGGCATGAACGACCACGTGGCCAAGCCGATCGATCCTGCCGCCCTGGTTGCCACGCTCAGCCGCTGGATCAAGCCGCGCGCGGCGGAGGCGCCGATCGCGGCCTCGGCGCGCGCCGATCCCGCGCCCGGCCGCCGCGAGAGCGCCGCTGCGGCGGCCGAGGACGACCTTCCCATCGCCTTAGCACCCTTCGACATCACGGCGGCACTCGTGCGGGTCAACGGCAAGCGCGCGTTGCTGAGGAAGCTGATCTTGAGCTTCGGCGACGAATTCGCCCAGGCGGTAGCCCAGCTCCGCCAGCTTGTCGGCGATGGCGAGCTCGATAAGGCCCGGCGTCTCGCCCATACGCTGCGCTCGACCGCGGCAACCCTCGAGCTCGGGCAGGTGGCGGCCGCCGCCCGCGGCATCGAGACGAGCCTGGGGCGCGGCGAGGTCGACGCGGTGGCGCCCATGATCGCAGCGCTCGACACAGCCCTGGCGCCGGCCCTCGCCGCCATTGCCTCGCTGCGCCGGCCCTGAGCTTGGCCCCGCCGCGTCAGTCGAGCGTCTCGCGGTAGGACCAGATGGCGATGGCTGCCGCCGCCAGCGTGAAGGCGGCGATCGGCCATAGTTCCGGCACGATCTCGGCGGCCCCGTTGCCCTTAAGCAGGATGCCGCGCACGATGCGGAAGGCGTGCGTGGTGGGAAAGACCTCGCCGATCCATTGCGCCCAGACCGGCATGCCGCGGAAGGGAAACATGAAGCCGGAGAGCAGGATCGACGGCAGCAGGGTGAATTGCGCCATCTGCATGGCCTGCATCTGGTTGGTCGCGATCGTCGAGAAGGTGAAGCCGAGCGCCAGATTGCTCGCGATGAAGAGCCCGAGCGCCAGCATGAGGAGGGGAATCGAGCCGCGCACCGGCAGATGGAAGACCGCCGCGGAGATCGCCATGATCAGGATGACCTGGATATAGCCGATCGCGATGTAGGGAACGATCTTGGCGAGCATGACCTCGACCGGGCGCACCGGCATGGCGAGGAGATTCTCCATCGTGCCGCGCTCCCGCTCGCGGGTGATCGACAAGGAGGTGACGATCAGCGTGGAGAAGAGGAGGACGACGCACATGAGCCCGGGCACGATGTTGAGGACCGTGAGCTGCTCCGGGTTGTAGCGTGCGTGGAGCACGAAGCCGAAGGGCGCGGTCGCGGGCTGCGAGCGGAGAAGCGGCGGCAGGTCGCGGTCGAGCGACCCGGCGAGGGCGGCGAGTGCGGCGGTGGCGTTGCCGATCGCCGTCGGATCGGTCGCGTCGGCGTCGACGAGTATCTGGGGCGCCTCGCCGCGATCGACCGAGCGAGCGAAGTCCGGCGGAATGTCGATGACGAAGAGAAGCTCGCCTTCCGCCAGCGCCCGCTCCGCCGCGGCCTCGGACGCGAGCGGACGGATGTCGTAGTAGCCGGTGTTGGCGAGCGCGGCAAGGATCGAGCGCTCGTAGCGCGAATGATCCGCCGAGAGAACTCCCGTCGGCAGGTGCTTGGGATCGGTGTTGATGGCGTATCCGAAGAGGAAGAGCTGCATGACCGGCAGCGCTATGATCATGCGCAGCGTCAAGGGATCGCGCAGCACCTGGATGCACTCCTTGCGCAGCACGGCGGCGAAGCGCCGGAGGGAGAGGCCCCTCACGAGCCGGCTCTCGTGCGGCCGAGGAGGTGGATGAAGACGTCCTCGAGCCGCGGCTCGACCTCGCGCCACTTCAAGCCGCCGTCGCCGTGCCCGGCGATCGCCCGCTCGAGCGCCGCGCGGTCCGTGCCGGCGATGCGCAGCGCGCGGCCGAAGACGGCGGCGGCGGCGATGCCGGGCACCTTGCGCAGCCGCAGTGCCGCCTCCTCGGCGCCGCTCCCCGCCGCCTCGAAGATGATGAGCCCGGCGCGCTCGACGACCTCGCGGGGCTCGCCCTCCGCGACGATGCGGCCGTGCGAGAGATAGACGATGCGCTTGCAGCGCTCGGCCTCGTCCATGTAGTGCGTCGAGACGAGGGTGGTGAGCCCCTCGCCGGCCATGTCGTGAATGAGGTCCCAGAAGGCGCGGCGCGCTTCGACGTCGACGCCGGCCGTGGGCTCGTCGAGCAGGAGGAGCCTCGGCTGGTGCAGCACGCAGGCGGCCAAGGCGAGGCGCTGCTTCCAGCCGCCCGAGAGATGGCCGGCGAGCTCCTTGGCCTGCTCCGCAAGCCCCATGCGCGCCATGATGTCGTTGACCGCGCGACCGCGCTCGCGCACCTCGTAGACGGCGGCCACGAAATCGAGGTTCTCGAACACCGTGAGATCGTCGTAGAGGCTGAAGCGCTGGGTCATGTAGCCGATCTCGCGCCGGATGCGCGGCGCGTCGCGCACGAGGTCCATGCCGAGGCAGGTGCCGCTGCCGCCGTCGGGGGTCAGGAGGCCGCACAGCATGCGGATGGTCGTGGTCTTGCCGCTGCCGTTGGCGCCGAGGAAGCCGCAGACCTCGCCGGCGGCGAGCTGCAGGCTCAAGCCCTCCACCACGCGATGCGCGCCGAAGCTCTTTTCGAGGTCGTGCACGTCGATGACGAGCCCGCTCATGGCCGCCCGCCCGCGGCGGCCGCCCGGACCTCCATGGGCTGGCCGGGATTGACGAGGGTCGCCTGATCCGCCCGCGGCCGGGCCTCGATGAGATAGACGAGCTTCGCCCGCGTCGATTCGCTGTAGATCACGGGCGGGGTGTATTCCGCCTGGGGCGAGATGAACGAGATCGTGCCGACGAGGCCGGCGGGACAGCCGTCGCAGCTGAAGGCGACGGGGTCGCCGCGGTGGAGCGACGAAAGGGCCGGCTCCGGGACGAAGAAGCGCACGAAGATGTTTCCCGGCGGCAGGATCGACACCACGGGAGCGCCGGCGGCCATCGTCTCGCCGGGCCGCGCGAGCACGTCGGCGACGCGCCCGCCGATGGGGGCGGCGACGCTCCTCTGGGCGAGCCGCCATTCGGCCATCGCGAGCGCGGCGCGCGCCGCCTCGGCCGCGGCTTGCTGCGCCTTGATCTCCCCGGCACGGCCGAGGGGCGCCTCGGCTTGCGCGAGTGCCGCCTCCGCGGCCTGCACCTTGGCCTCGGCCGAGCGGCGGTCGGCGCGGAAGTGATCAACGTCCTCTTTCGAGTTGCCGCCGATGCGCAATTGCGCTTCGCCGCGGTCGAGATCGAGGCGCGACCGCACGAGCGTGGCACGGGCATCCTCGAGGCTCGCCGCGGCCTGCGCGATCTCCGTCGCCTTGCTCGCGGCTTCGAGATTGGCGAGCTGCTCTTGCGCCTGGGCGAGCTGGCGCGCCGCCTGGTCGCGCTCGGCGCGCTCGGCGGTGTCGTCCTCAGCGAAGAGCGGCGCCCCCGCGGCGATACGGTCGCCGCGCTCGACCGCGACGGCGGTGAGCAGACCCTCCAAGACCGGCGCCACCTTGACGTAATCGGCCTCGCCGTAGCCCTGCCAAGCCGGTGGTGCCGCGCTGCGATGGCGCCACCACCACAGCGACGCAGCACCCCCGCCGATGGCGAGAAGGGCGAGCAGAATGAGAAGCGTACGCCGCATCGCCGGGCCTCGCGCAAGCGGTGGAGCGCCGATCCGCGGATGGACTGCGGCGGCGGAAATAATTATGATACGATACTGTATTGTATCGTAATCCGGCGCAAGCGCTTTTGCCTTTCTCGGCGCTGCGGCGAAACCGCTTTGGCGAGCGTGCGGCGATGGGCGGAAGAAGGATCGGAAGGCCGGCGCCGGCGGCGGCGCGCAGGGTGCCGGGGAGGCCGCGCAGCTCGGCGGCCGACGCGGCGATCCTGCGCGCCGGTCTCGAGCTCTTCGTCGAGCACGGCATCGGCGGCGCCAGCATCCAGCAGATCGCCAGGCGTGCCGGCGTCTCGCGCGCCACCATCTACCGGCGCTGGCCGGGCCGCGAGGAGCTCCTGGCGCAGGCCATCGAAGCGTGGAGGAACGCCAGCGGGCTCACCGCCGAGGTGGTCGACCGCACGCCGCCCGCGGCGTTCCCGAGGCTCCTGCTCGACGCCTGCAAGATGCTGGCGCGGCCGGAGATCCGCAACGTCATGGCGCGCCTCTTGGGCTCGCTGCCGGACTACCCGCAGCTGATGGCGGTCTATCGCGAGAGCTATTTCCTGCCCAGGCGACAGGCCTTCTTGCAGGCGCTCGAGCGGGCGCGGACGGCGGGCGTGCTCGCGCCGGGCGCCGACGTCCAGACGCTCGCCGAGATGATCGCCGGTGCCTTGATGCATCGGCTGCTGTTTGCACCGCCGGCGGAGAACGCGGCCCGCGAGCTGCGCGCCTTCTTGACGAAGCTCCTTCGGCAGGCGGGGTTCCGCCTCCCCCGCTCGCCGAGGAAGGCGCGGCGGAAGTCATGACCGGCATCGGCGCCATGAGCGAGCTCGCTGCCGTTGCCGACCGGCCACGGCGGCTTTTGTCGGTTGCGGGTGTGCGCCGTGACAAGGCGGCGCTTTCCAGTGGGTGCAAGGCCCACCCGGCAACCGCTCCAGCCGGAAGCAATCGGAGCAGTCATGGAGGTAACGAAATGACTGAAGCCTCTGATTAGCGTGTCACGAATTGGTGACAGCGCGAGTGTGCAGGCCGCAACGTGAGTGAACGCTGAGCAAGCCTCGAAAAGGACGATGCACAGGCCAACCCGACGACCCTTTCGGGGAAGGCTGATACGGCTGGGAGATATGAGCGAAGACGACTTCCAGCTGCTGTGCCGGGGTAGTGGCGGCAGCATGTACACAAGGAAAGCGCACGCAACACGGGAAGCCCCGAGGCGTGGTCAGGGATGACCAACCGGACGCCCGCGAGGGACAGGCCGGGCGCCCTGGGGTGGCGGAGAGGTTCGTAGTACCGCTGAAGCCGGGTAACGCCGGTGGAGGGAAGGGACCTCAGTTCAAGACAGACGCAATACGCGGTGAAGGACCTGGAGATTGGGCAACCTATCAACTCCGAAGAGTGTTCAGAAACTGCAGATGGTGTTGCACGCGAACTGTGAAGGCGTGAGGTCTTGTCCGAGAGCCGGATGCGGGAGATCCGCATGTCCGGTTCGATGAGCGGGGTGTGGAAACGGAGCCAGGGTCGAACCAGTGAGGCACCGCCAGACGAAAGGGGCGGCAACAGATATGTTCGGCCTACAGCCACCGCGCCACACCTCGACTCTACCCCGCAACCAGCGTAATTTGCATGCCCGGAAGCGCCGAATCCCGCGCGCGCCGTTCGGTTGAGGGCACCTTCAGAAGGGCGCAGAAGGATAGCGGCCGCCGCCGGAGCGACTGTCGCGATGGCGATCCGCCGACAGCGGGCTCGGCGCTGGATCCATATCGGCGAGGGCCGTACAACGGTCGAAGGCCGGCGGCGTCGGCATTGGCTTGTCAAAATTCGCAGGTTGGGACAGATTTGGACTCGTACTGGCTTCCGTCTGGAGAATGCCGGCTTACATGATTATCCTCCACTGTCTTGCGAATGAAATATATCTGGAACTTCCAGGTTGAGAACATGAAAAGGTCGGGCGCGAGCCAAGGCCAGTCGGCATCGGAGCTCATCTCGAAAAGAATCGCCGAACTCGGGGACTGGCGCGGGGAAACCCTCGGCAGAATGCGCAAGCTCATCAAGGAAGCAGACCCGGACGTCGTCGAGGAGTGGAAGTGGATGGGCACTCCGGTTTGGTCGCACGACGGCATCATCTGCACTGGCGAATCCTACAAGAATGTCGTGAAGCTTACCTTCTTCAAGGGCGCGTCTCTGAAGGATCGGGCCCGTCTCTTCAACTCGAGTCTCGACGGAAACGCACGCCGCGCGATCGACATCCGCGAAGGAGAAGAAGTCGACGAGTCCGCCTTCAAGGCGCTCGTTCGCCAAGCGGTCGCCCTCAACAGTTCTGGCAAGTCGAAACCTTCGAAGAAAGCGAAGTCCTAAGGGATTCCGCCCCTGAACGGGTCCGAAATCGGGGTGGCGGAGGTGTCGTTCCGCCCGAGCGTACCTAGGTTGAAGATGGCCTCGACAGTCGCAAGGAGCGAATAGCGGCTTAGTGCTGCGGGCGATATGGGATTAAATCTCACGGTTGCGTGACGAAGTACTTGCTGCGGGTGCGGCATCCGCCCCGGGGGCGAGACGGTGGCGTTCTCGATTATCCCGACCGTCTTGGGCATCGGGGCGTTCTGCGCGCTTTTGTACGAATTGGCGGTCTATGCCCTGCCCGCCTTCGTTGGCTTCTCGGTCGGCTTTTGGGCGATCCATACGTAGATCGCTTGAACGAGATTCGTCATCGCATAGCGAGCCCGGCAACCATGGGTGCCCCCTATCGCGATCGCAACATATGCCGGCATTCACCCTTGTTCCGTCGGTTCGTCAGAGAAGCGCAATGATCAGGATGGCCACGAGCAGCGCACCGATCAGCGAGAGATAAAAATTGAGATGGCCGGACTGGATGATGCGCAATCTCGCGGCAACGGCGATGACCAGCCTCTCCAGCGGCGCGAACAGGTACGGCCCGAAAATCGGCGCCACATCGTGGCTGAACACCAGTCTTCGCACGAAGTACGGCTGGCCGTCCGATTCATGGGCAAGCTCGTGCTCCGTCTCGACGGTAGGCCGGTAGATGAAGCTGTAGAAAGTGCGGAGCGCGTTGGAGAAGGTGAGCGCCGTGGTCGCCGCCTGGCTCGCATCCTGGTCGCGACCGCCATACCACACCGAGGCACGGCGCACGGCGAAGCGCCTCGTCAGCAGCAGCAAGCCGAGCGGAACGAGAGCGAGGAGCGGCATCACGACCACGAGCAGGGTCGGCGAGATGAAGGCGAAGGTCTCGGGCACCCGGATCGGCGCCCCGGTGGCCGGCACGAGGAGCGGCCCGACGTGCATCTTGGCGACGGCCGTGGTGCCGAACTCCCGAGCGACGGCGGTGCCGAGGGAGTCGAGCCAGAGCGGCATCCCCACCGCCAGTGCCAAGACCAGCAGCCCGAGAAGGCCAACCGCAAGCGAAGCCGCGGCCGGCACCCGGCCGTTCTTGCTCTCGCTGCGGCCCAGCAGGCCGATGCCGAAGAGCTTGATGAAGATCGCGAAGGCGATGGCCGCCGTGAGCGCCAGCCCGGCGCCGGCCAGCGCCGTCGTCAGCCGGCTCGCGAGGCTGGTGAGGTGGAAGCCCTGGAAGAAGGTCTGGAAGAGATACCATTCGCTGACGAAGCCGGCCTGGGGCGGCATCGCAGCCAGGCTCATCGCCGCGAAAAGCGCGCCGAGACCGAATATCCAGGAGCTGCGGGCCAAAATCCCGCGCTGGACGAGCCTGTAGTCGCCGACCGCGCGGTAGACGCCGTCGGCCGCGAGAAACAGCGCGCCCTTCGCGAGCGCGTGCCCCGCGAGATGCAGGAGGGCGACGGTCCAGGCAAGACTGGCGAGATCCATGAGGCCGTCCTGGCGGAACATCAGCGCTGCCCCGAGCAGGCAAACCGCTATCGAGCCGTTCTCGGCCGAGGACAGGCTCAGGAGCTCGCGCCAGGCCTCCTGCTGGAAGGCATAGAGGGCGGTGAGGATGGCGCTCACCACGGCAATGGCGACGACGAAGATGCCGGCGAGCGAGACCGGCAGCGCGTGGTCGGCCGGCAGCCATTCGATGAGGCCGCGGCTCAGCGCGAAAAAGGCGGCATTGAGGACGATGCCCGAGAGGAAGGCGCCGGTGGCACCGCTGCCAGCACCATAGGCGCCGGGGAACCATTCGTAGAACGGCAGCAGGCCGAGCTTGGCGCCGAAGCCGATGAGCAGCAACAGGCCGACAAAGAGCTGCTCGGCGCGCGGCATCGCCGATGCGGCGGCGGCAAAATCGTCGAAGGACAGGCTGCGGGCGTGGCCGGCGAGGAGGATGAAGGCGAGAATGAGTGCCACCGCACCGGCCTCGAGCAGGGCCAGCATGAAGAGGACCGGCCGGCCCCTCTCGGGCGCCAGATCCTCGGAGAGGATCATCACGGCGCCGCCCAGGCTCATGATCTCCCAGGCCACGAGGAAGCTTGCGGCGTCCTGCAGGCCGAAGACGCCGAGCGCGCCGATCAGGCTCGCGGCCGCCCCGAAGATCCAGCCGCCCTGGCGCGGCGCCGGCGTACCGAGCCAGGACGCGAGCACCGCCCCGGCCAGGCCAAAGCCGAGGAGCCAGAGCGCCTGCGGCGAGAGACGGAAGACGGCGCCGGCGGGCCCGATCCCGAGCATCGTATGAATGGGCGGCAGCCCTTCGGGCAGCGCCGCTACGACGAGGATGAGAAGGGCGATGCCGCCGGCCCCGAGCAGCGCTTTGGCCGCGCCGTGCGCGCTGCCGATGAGCCCGAGCAGTGCCGCGATCAGCCACGCGGCCAGGACCACGGCGAGGAGCTCAGCCGACAAGGCGTCCTCCCCTTGCCCGCTGCGGCAGGCGGTCGAGGAACATGAGCAGCGCCTCGATGATCGCGGCAGGATTGGGCGGGCAGCCCGGCAGATAGAGATCGACCGGCAAGACCCCTTCGAGCCCGTTACCGCAGGCGTAGCCTCCGCCGGCGATCCCCCCCGAGACGGCGCAGGTGCCGACGGCCATCACCCAGCGCGGCTCCGGCATCGCCTGGTAGGCCCGCTGCAAGGGCTCGCGCATGGCATAGCTGACCGGGCCCGTGACGAGCAGCAGGTCGGCGAAGCGCGGCGACGGCGTGAAGAAGACGCCGAAGCGGTGCAGGTTGTAGAACGGATTGTTGAGGGCCTGGAGCTCGGACTCGCAGCCGTTGCAGGAGCCGGCATCGACATGGCGGATGTGGAGGCTGCGCCGGAAGCCGTCGCGGGAGGCCGCCGCCGCTTGGCCGGAGACCTCGGCCTTGCCCTCGGAGAGCAGCAAGTCCGCCCGCTCGCGGACGCCGAACGCCCAGTCGAAGGAGGCCGTTGCCGCGTCGTTGGGGCAGGCCTCGACGCAAAGCTGACAGGCAATGCAGCGTCCGTAATCGACCGCGAGCCGGTCCTGACCCGTTTCACCCGCCGCGACCGTGATCGCGGACGTCGGGCAAACGGCGGCGCATTCCTTGCACGCGGGCGCGCACTTCTGCGGCTCGAAGCGCGGCATGCCGAGCACGCCCTCCTGGCCGGCGTCGGGACCGCCCTTGGGCCAGCGCGTGGTCGCCTTGCCCTTCTCCAGTCCGAAGAATGTCCAGAGCGGCATGGCCTCCCTCAGCGATCGCAGCCCGCGACAGTGAGGCCGAAGCTCGCCTCGTTGATGGCATAGTCCATCATGTTGCTGTCGTGGACGGTGAAGGGAAAAACGCGCCAGTTGGAGTAGGACGGCGACTTGATCTTGACGCGCGACAGCGCGCCGCGATCGTCGAAATGCACGGCGTAGAACAGGGAGCCCCGCGGCGATTCCGCCCAGCCCAGTCCCTCCGCATCGGGCGGCGGCAGGCAATCGGCATGCACCGGGCCCTCGTCGAGCAGCAGCAAGACCCGCTGCATCAGGGCTATGCTCGCCTCGATCTCGGCCATTCGGACCTGCGCCCGCGCGCGGGCGTCCCCGCTCGTCTTGACCGGCACGGCGAGCGGCAGCTCGCCGTAAGCCGCATAGGGATGGTCCCGCCGCAGATCGCGGTCGAACCCCGACGCCCGCTGGATGGGTCCCGTCGCTCCCTGATCGAAGGCAATCCCGCGAGGCAGGACGCCGGTCGCGATCAGCCGGTCCAGATGACTGTTCGTGTTCTCCAGCATCGTCACATAAAGCGCTATCTGGTCGCGCAGGCTTTCGAGTGCCGTGCTCAGCCACGGCCCGGGATCGAGGTCGCGCCGGAGGCCGCCCGGGATCAGGAGGCTGCGCAGGAAGCGGCTTCCGGTCAGCCGGCCGTTGATTTGCTTGGCGCGCTCCTCGAGCAGCTTGCCCTCGGCTTCGCCGACCTTGAGCGTCGTCGTGTGCGAGAGATGGCCGAGATAGTGCAGGTGGTTGTAAAGCCGCTCGAGCTCGGCGAGCAGCGAGCGCAGCATGCGCGCGCGCGGCGGCACTGCGCACCCCGCCGCCCGCTCCACCGCCTGACAGAAGGCGAGCGCATGGGCGAAGCTGCCGACGCCGGAGACCCGCTCGGCCAGGATCGTGGCCGCGGCCAGCGAGCGCCCCTCGAAACGCTTCTCCATGCCGCGGTGCTTGAAGAAGAGCTGGGGATGGCAATGGATGATGTGCTCGCCGACATAGAAGAAGATGAGCTCCGCCGACTCGACCACGTCGGCGCGCACCGGTCCGAAGGGGAGCCTCTGCACGTCGGCGCCCGCGATCTCCGGGAGGCCGCCATCGGCGGGCGAGAAGGGCAGCGCCGCGTCGGCCGGATAGGCGGGATCGAGGGGCGGCAGGACCGGATTGGCTCCTTGATGGAGGACGAGCCGGTGAGGGTCGGGATGGTCGCGGAACGCCACGCCGAATAGATCGGCGATCTCGCGCTCGTACCAGCCGAGGAGCGGGCTGATGGCGGCGACGCTCGGCAGCGGCCCGCGCGGCACGCACCGCCACATGAAGAAGTGCTCCGTCCGGCCGCGGTTTCCGACATAGCGCAGCTCGAGGCGGCCGGGACCTGCGTACCACGCGTAGGCCATCTGCATGCGGCCGCCGCCCTGGATCAGCTCGCGCACGGCTCCCGGCAGATCCTGCGGCTCGATCGGTACGATCTCGAGGGCCGGGGTCGCGCGCTCGGCTGCCATGGTCATGGCACCCCCGGGGACAGCGATGCGGCGATCGACGTGAGATAGCTCCAGACGTCGGCAGGCCACCACAGGCCGAGCACGAGGAGGGGCGCCAAAGCCAGCCACATCGGGACCGCGCACCACGCGGCGATTTTGGCAGCCGGCGGTTGGGCATCGGACGGCGGGCTGTAGTACATGGAGCGAAAGTGGTTCATGAAACCGACGAAGATCACGATGAGCAGTATCGCCATGACGTAGACCGCCCAGGAGAAGGACGGCTTCAGCCCGGCCCGCATAATCGTGAACTCGCTGAGAAAGAGGCCGAAGGGCGGCGCACCGGTAATGGCAACGGCGCCGGCGAGCCATAGCGCGCCCTCGACGGGAAAGCGCCGGCTCACGCCGTTGATCCGAAGGATCTCCTTCGTGCCGTAGGCCCGCATCATGTTCCCAGCGCCGAAGAACATGAGGGATTTGTTGAGAGAGTGGTTGAGCATGTGATAGAGCGCGCCGGCCACGCCGAGGGCGCCGCCGAAGCCGAAGCCGAGCGCCACGACACCCATATGCTCGATGCTCGAGTATGCCATCAGCCGCTTGATGCCCTGCTGGCGCACGATGAAGAGCGCGCCGATGAGGAGCGAGAGGGCGCCGAATGCGACGAGCACGAGCTGCGGAAGCTCGCCGAGATCGGCAGCGCGCAAGACGCGCAGGAACCGCACGATCCCGATCATCGCGGTGTTCAACAGCGCCCCTGACAGCATCGCCGATACCGGCGCCGGGCTTTCGCTGTGGGCGTCCGGCAGCCAGCTATGCATCGGCGCCAGCCCGACCTTCGTGCCGTAGCCGACGAGCACGAGGAGGAAGGCGAGGATCATCAGGACCGGGTTCATCTTCGGCGCCGCCTGGCCGAGGGCCGCCCAGGTCATCTCATAGCTCGGCCCAAGGACGAAGCTGCCGCACCAGTAGAAGAGCACGGTGCCGAGCAGCGCCAGGCTGATCCCGGCCGAGACCACCATGATGTATTTCCAGGCGGCTTCCATGCTCTCGGCGGCGCGCTCGAAGGCGACGAGGAACGTGCTGACCAGCGTGGTGAGCTCGATCGCGATCCAATAGATGCCGACATTGTTCATGAGCGGCCCGAGCAAGCGTGGTCAGGCCGAAGCCGGCGAAGAGCGCATAGAACTTGAAGAGCCGGGCATCCTCGTTCAAGCAGCCGCATGTAGCCGACGGCATAGATCGAGGCGAGGAAATAGACGATCGCGGTGCAGAGGATGACCCAGGCTGCGGCCCGGTCGATGATGACGTAGCCGCCCCAGAACAGCATCTCCCGTCCGTCGATCAGAAATGGCAGTGGCAAAGTGCAGGCAAAAGAGATCGCACCGGCGATTAGGTTGAGCGCCTCGGAGATACGGGGGCGGCGCAGAACGAGGCAGCCGACGGCCGCCGCCAGAGGCGCAAGGGTGAGCGCGAGAATGAGCGACCCGATCATCAACCGACAAGCCGCTTGAGATCGAGGCTGCTGGTCGTACCGGCATGCGTCATCAAGTATCCGACGAGGACGCCGAAGCAGGCCACGACGATAAGAAGGTCGAATAGAATGACCATCTCTATCAATAGCGGCATGCCCGGCACCAGTATCTGCGAGCCCAGGAAGATGCCGTTCTCGAGCACGAGCAAGCCGAGAATCTGGCTGATCGCCTCGTGGCGGACGGCGAGCAGGAGGAAGCCTATGAGCATCATCGACAGCATGACGGTGAGCGCCAAGACGGCGACGGTGAGCCCGAGATGGAACTCGGTGGCGATCCGGACCGATACGGAGAGCGCGAACATCACGAATATGGCGCCGACGACGAGGCTGGAGCTCGGCTGGAGGATGACGTGGATTTCGCGATCGACGTCGAGGCGGCGGATGATCCGCCAGATGAGGTAGGGCAGCAGAAGGCCGCGAAAGAGCAGCGTAAGGATGGCGATGAGATAGAGCTCCGGATAGTTGCCGTAATAGCCGACCGCCGCGGAGAGCGCCGCGATGGCCCAGGATTCCGCCGCGAAGGCGTAGAGGTAGTTCTTGAGCCAGCGCGATCCCAGCATGACGAAAGAGAGAAGCAGGCTGACGATCGCCAGAAGGCTGAAGAGCGAAGAAGCCAACGGGCTGAGTTGCTGGATGAGCATGGCCGTTAGCTCAACTGGGTGCCGATGATCGAGAGGACCGCGAAGACGAAGGAGGCGGCAAGCGGCTCCTGATATCGATAGAAACGGAGGCGCGATTGGGCGGTCTCCACGAACACCACGACGCATGCAACCAGAATGAATTTGACGATCAATCCGGCTGCGGCACCCAGTGCGCCGAGCGCCGTGCCCTTGATTGAGAGGCCCCAGGGCAGCAGCAGCACGTTGCAAAAGATCGTGTAGAGGATGAACTGCTTCATCGCCGACGCCCATTTGAGGAGCGCCAGCAGCGGACCCGAATATTCGAGGATGCGGCCCTCCTCGATCATGTAGACCTCGATATGGGTGCTCGAATGGATGGGCATCCGGTCGGTTTCGACGAGGAGGAGGATGAAGAAGGCGGCGACGAGGAAGAGATGCGCCGGGCTGAAATAGACCGCCCAGCTCGACACCAGGAGATGGTTGACGACGAAGGGGAGCATCGCCTTGGCGAGGAGCGTGATGCCGACGAACACGAGGATCAGCGTCGGTTCGGCGAGGATCGAGACCATGACGGCGCGGCTCGAGCCGATGCCGCCATAGGCGCTCGCGCTGTCGAGTCCCGCGAGGATGATCATGAAGGAGCCGAGCGTGAGGATCAGCCCGCCGCCCAGGATGTCGCCCATGTCGGAGAGCGGCAGCGGAAAGTTGGTCAGCACCGGGATGAGGATCGGCACCGTGAGCATGCAGCTGAAGGCAACGAGCGGCGTTACCCAGAACAGCCAGGACGCGGTCTCGGGCACCACGATCTGCTTATGGAAGAGCTTCCACAGGTCGCGATAGGGCTGGAAGATGCCGGGGCCCTGGGCGCGCTGCACCCGCTCCTCGAACTGGACGATGATACCCTGGATAAGCGGAGCCAGAAGCAGCACCGTCAGCACTTGCGCGATCTGGAGGAGGATATCCCGCGCGGTCATGGGCACGTTCCTCCCGCGAGTGCCCGCCGCTTGGCCGGCTCTCCAGGCAAACGCGCATGCGTTCTCTCGGGGGGGCGCCGGGGGCCTCTCATGCAAACTTCTCCTGCGTCCATAAGACGCTTAGGAGGAGTCATCAGCCCCGAGGGCGGTTAAATGGCGAACTCCATCGCCGCACGCGCGGAGAATGATGAGGTTGAATCGCGTTGTCAATAGAGGATCGGCCATGTGCCGGAATCTGTTGACGCCTTGCTCGAATCGGCGGAGTCTATGTCCCACAAACGGGATGGAGCTCCCCCGATCCGCCAGCATGGCTGATGGCTCCTACGGCGTCGAGCACGCGGTAGGGGCTTTTTTGTTGCCCCGGCCGGCCGGCGCCCTCCCGAGAGCGGCAAAGCGCCGCAGGAGCGCGACAATATGCGCATGTCCACAGAAGCCAGGCGGAACGGCGGCCGCAAGCGCGCAAAGATGACAGCCTCAGGACGGTGCATCTAGATGCGCGGTCTGCACAGCCGCTCGTTCTTCTGGCGGTGGCAGGCGGTCTACGCCGCCTCGAATCCGGGGCATCTCAAGGATCGCTGGGAGGTCGACGGCGTGGCTTGGACGAAGGAGCGGCACGCCTACTGGGGCCACTCGTACTCCGTCCAGCTCGAGGTCCACCGCTTGGAGCGCAAAAGCGGCGCGAAAGTCGATTGGCGCATGCTGGTGGTGATCGAGCGGTGGTGGGGGCCGGACCGCGAGAAAAGCATCCGGGTTACCTCCTGGTGCAAGTTGATCAGCGGACGGCCGGAAAGGGTCCTGGCGTGGCTGCGCAAGCAGGACGCCGAGCGGGTCGAGCCCATCGCAGCCGGGGAAGAATTCGGAACCGCCCTAGAGGACGCGCTCGGCCATGAGCACGACGTTTGAGGCCAATGGGCATCCGGGCGAGGCGAAAGGTCCCGCGGATCGGGCGGCCCGGCCGCGACGCGCGATGTCAGCCGATCGCGTCCAAATGGCGCGTCTCGTTGACCCTCAGCACGCGAATGCGCGCGTCCACGATGTCGATCTCATTGACGGCGCAAGGGCTCTGCACGATCCGCCAATAGGCGGAGAGCGGCTGATCGAGAAGCTGCAGGAGCAAGCATCGGTTGACGCTGTCATGACCCACGAGCACCACGGTCTCCGCCGCTTGCGGATGACGCGAGATGACGGTGCGCAGTGCATCGGCGGTACGCGCCGCGAGATCCTGAAGGGAGTCGCCGCCGGGAAGGCGCATGAGATGCGGCGCAGCGTACCAGAGATCGAGGAGCCCCGGCGAAACGGCGCGCACCTCTTCGGGAGTCCGCCATTGCCACTGCCCGTAGTGCAGGTCGTTGAGGTCCTCGAGGACCCGGCTCGCGACGCGGCATGCCTTGGCGATCGCGTCGCCCGTGTCGACGCAACGGCTCAGCGGGCTCGTATAGACCGCGCTCGGCGTCCATGCCGCGGCGACACGAGCGGCAACCGCTTTTGCCTGCGCGCGGCCGAGATCGGTCAAAGGGACGTCGGTCCGGCCGCGGAAACGCTCCGGGCTGATCCCCTCGACATGACCGTGACGGGTGAGGATTATCTTCGTCATCTGCGCACCTATGCCGGCGTCGAAGTCGCCATCCTAGTGTACCGACTCTAAGGTTTGTCGCCCCCGAGCGACCTTTTGCAGGATATCGGCGGCGGGGGCAGTCCACACGAAGGGTTTTGGATCGGCATTGTGATGCTCCAAGTAGTCTTGAATGGCGGCTTCGAGTTCGCCGACGCTTTTGAAGACGCCGCGGCGGATGCGGTCCTCAGTGATCAGGGCGAAAAAGCGTTCGACTTGGTTGAGCCAAGATGCCGAAGTCGGGGTGAAGTGCATGTGGAAGCGGGGATGCTTGGCCAACCACGCTTTGACCGCCGGGTGCTTATGGGTGGCGTAATTGTCGGCGATCAGGTGCAGCGCGAGCGCCTTGGGTGTGCTGCGGTCGATGGTGCGCAGGAAACGCCGCCATTCCTGGTGGCGATGCCGCTTCATGCATCGCCCGATCACTTGACCGGTGGCGACGTCGAGCGCGGCGAACAAGGTCGTCGTGCCGTGGCGCTTGTAGTCGTGGGTCATCGTTCCGGCCCGCCCCTTCTTCATTGGCAAGCCCGGTTGCGTCCGGTCAAGCGCTTGGATCTGGCTCTTCTCATCGACCGAGAGCACGAGGGCCTTGTCCGGCGGGGTCAAATAGAGGCCAACGACATCCACAACCTTGTCGACGAACTGCTTGTCGTTGGACAGCTTGAACGTCTTCGCCAGATGCGGCTTGAGGCCGTGGGCGGCCCAGATGCGCTGCACGCTTGTGTGGCTCAGCCCGACCGCCCGGGCAAGGCTGCGCGCGCTCCACTGCGTGGCCGCCGGCGGCGTCTCGTGCAGCGTCATAGCAACCACCCGCTCAATCACCGCCGCGCTCAACGGCTTCTTACGGCCAGGCCGGCTGGCATCGCGCTCAAGCCCCCGAACGCCGCGCTCGACGTAGCGGGCGCGCCAGCGATAGGCGGTCTTCTTGGTCTTGCCGGTCGCCCGCACAATCGCCGTCACGCCGGCTCCGGCAGCCCACATCAGCACGATCCGCGCCCGCCACGCCAGCTTCTGTGGCGTGTTCCGGCCCGCTACCCAGCCGTCCAGCCGCCCCCGGTCCTCGGGAGATAGCCAGATGCAACATCCACCTTCCATGCCCCGAGATTCGCATCCCCGCGCAACTCAGGGAATCCTTTTGTTAGTGCCGGTACACTAGCAGCGGCACTTCGATCGCGTCCTCCATTCGGAGTTTGACCGCCGGCGCTCGCCTGAGGCTGGGGCGCCTTCGCAGTCCGGCCGTGGGACGCGTCGCTCCCGCCGCAATAGCGGCCTAGCGTCCGACGGCCGACGGAAGATGCGATTTTTGCCCAGCTGTTTTGCGGGGAAAAAGGTGCTATATATAAGGCGGCCAGGGGATGGAGTCCCCCAATCATTGCCGGGAAGGCTGATGACTCCTGCTGCGTTGGAAACACGCGGTGGGGGCATTTCGGCGGCCCACCGCTTGCGGTGGGTTTTTTGTTGCCCCCAGGAAGGGCCCGAGCGGTGAGCGAAACGGCTCGACGAGATACCGGCGCCAAGTTGCGGCCGCCACGCGGCCCGCGCTCCGACCCCAGCGGGTTACCGGCGGCCGTGCGCATGAGCGAAGAACCGCCGGCTGTTGCAGATGGGCAGCCCGCCTGCGGCGCCGGCACGACTTTCCGCAGCATACTCTTTGAACGGGAGGAAGAGGGCGTCGAGAGTGCCAAGGCCGCGGCGCCCGCCTTCTTCGTCAATCTCAATCTCGACCAGATCGTCGCGGCCATCACCGCGGGCAAGGAGGACTATGATCTCAAGCCCTTCTTCCACGCGCCCTTGAAGAGCATCAGCGCCATCAAGTACCGCCACGACGTCCTGCGGGACCTCGGCAACGTCGCGCTGCTCGAGCGCGTAAAGGCGTTCGCGCAAAGAATGCGCGATATGCGGGAGCACCTCGCGCAGGCGGAGAAGCTGCGCTACAAACATCAGAAGGACTGCTGGTTCCTGGACGCCGCGGAGATTTACTGCGACGCCGTCGGCCGCCTGACGCGGGACTTGTCCCTCGGGGCGCCGGCATCGCGCGGATTTCTCGGCTTGCGCGAATATCTGACGGCCTACAGCGCATCCGTCCGCTTCACGTCGCTTCTGGCGGAAACGCGGAAACTCAAGGCCGACTTGTCTGCCGTAAGATACTCCGTGCTCATCAAGGGCGCCGGCTTTACGGTCCGCCGCTACGGCTCCGAGGCCGATTACAGTGCCGATGTCGATGAAACATTCGCGAAGTTCAAACAAGGGGCCGCAAAAGATTATTTGGTGAAATTCTCCGCTCCCGTTGAGATGAATCATATCGAAGCGAAAATCTTGGACTTCGTCGCGCAACTATACGACGAGACGTTTCGGAGCCTCGCCGAATATCATGCCAGAAACAGCGGTTATCTCGATGCGACGATCGCGACGTTCGACCGAGAGATCCAGTTTTATGTCGCGCATCTCGAGCACGTGGCACTCCTCGAGCGCGCCGGACTGAAGTTCTGCTATCCGAAGATCTCGGACGGCGACAAGGAAGTTTATGACTTCGAGGGCTTCGATTTGGCCTTGGCTCATAAACTCGCCGGAGAAAGCGCGTCCGTCGTGTGCAACGATTTCCACCTGAAGGGCAAGGAGCGGATATTCGTCGTGACCGGCCCGAATCAGGGCGGCAAAACGACGTTCGCCCGGACGTTCGGACAGCTCCACTATCTGGGGAGCCTGGGCTGTCTCGTTCCCGGGCGCGACGCGCGGCTATTCCTTTTCGACAACATCTTCACGCATTTCGAGAAGGAAGAGGACATCAAGACGCTCCGCGGCAAGCTGGAAGACGACCTGATCCGGATTCGCGCGATCCTCGATCGGGCCACGCCCAGAAGCATCGTCATCATGAACGAGATTTTCACGTCGACGACGCTGAGCGATGCGATCTTTCTCAGCCGGATGGTGATGGAGCGCGTGCTCGAGCTCGATCTGCTCGGCATATGCGTGACGTTCATCGACGAGCTCGCCTCGCTCGGCGAGAAAACCGTGAGCGTCGCCAGCACGGTGGTTCCGGACAATCCCGCACAGCGGACATTCAAGATCGTACGAAAGCCCGCCGATGGGCTGGCCTATGCCATGGCGATCGCCGAGAAGCGCGGGCTGACCTACGGCCGGCTGAAGGAGCGCATAAAGCCGTGAAAGCGTTCCTCCTCTACAAGGATCGGGATCTCGATCTGCGGCGGGAATTGCCGCGGAGCGAGCAGGCGCTTACTCAGGACCTGGCGTTGCACACGCTGCTCGATGGCATGGCGCAGGGCGACAAGTTTCTATTCGAGGTGGCGAGGAAGGCCGTCTTCTTCGGTCTGACGGAGCCGGGCGAAATACGGTATCGCCAGCATGTCCTTAAGGATTGCCTGAAGAACGCGTCCGTCGTCAGGGCGATGTACGATATCGCGGTCGAGGCGATCGAAGGCGAGAGGAAGCATTATTGGGGCTTTTCGAGCAGATATCCCGGCGGCATATTGCATGGCGCGGTGGACGCGCTGCAGCTGTTCGTGGGCCATCTCGCAAGCCTGAGGGCCCTCGCCGATCAGCATGCCGGCAGATTCGAGTCCGAGGGCTTCACGACGCTCTTCGCGACGCTCAAGACGGAACTCAGCGACGAATATTTTGCCGTCATCAAGGATCATCTGCGGCAGCTCAAATTCCGCGACGGGGTCCTTGTCAGCGCGGAGCTGGGAAAAGGCAATAAAGGCGCGCGCTACGTGCTGCGCAAGTCCCGCGACCGCAATCCGGGCTGGATCGCGCGCATTTTCGCGCGGAAGCCCCCCGCCTATACGTTTTACCTCCATCCTCGCGATGAGGCGGGCGCCAGGGCGCTCTCGGATTTAAGGGACCGCGGCATCAATCTCGTCGCCAACGCCCTGGCCCAGTCGACCGATCATATTCTCAGCTTTTTTGCCATGCTGCGGACCGAGTTGGCGTTCTATGTCGGTTGTCTGAACTTGCATGGCCGCCTCGCCGAAAAAGGGGAGGCGACGTGCTTTCCCGAGCCGGCGCCCGCCCAAGAGCGCAGACACTCGTTCAGCGGTTTGTACGACGTCTGCCTCTCCTTGAGCCTGGATCGCAGGGTCGTTGGCAACGACGTGGAGGGGGACGATAAGGAACTCGTGTTCATCACGGGCGCCAACCAGGGCGGCAAATCGACCTTCCTGCGAAGCATCGGGCTGGCCCAATTGATGATGCAATGCGGCATGTTCGTGCCGGCGGCCTCCTTCCGCGCCAACGTCTGCGCGGGCGTCTTCACGCATTACAAGCGCGAAGAGGACCCTGGCATGGAGAGCGGAAAATTCGACGAGGAGCTCGGCCGAATGAGCGCCATCGTCGACCACCTTTCGCCGAATGCCATGGTGCTGTTCAACGAGTCGTTCGCCGCGACGAACGAACGAGAAGGCTCGGAGATCGCGCGGCAGATCGCGACGGCGCTGCTCGAGAAGCGCATCAAGATTTTCTTCGTGACGCACCTCTACGAGTTGGCGCACGGCTTCTTCGTCAAAGGCGCGCGGAACACCGCCTTTTTGCGCGCCGAGAGACAAACCGACGGAGGGCGCACCTTCAAACTGATCGAAGGCGAGCCATTGGAGACCAGTTACGGAGAGGATTTGTATCGCAGGATATTCTCCGTCGAGGAGCCGGCGACCGGATGACGGGAAAATCGGCCGTCGAGCATCCGGCGTTCGAGGCTGCAAGCGGGTTAGGTCGGCGCCAGCCGCGAACGGGGGCGCCGGGCGCGCCGCGCGGGCCCACATCGGGGCACTTGCCGAGCTCGCGCCCGACAAATGCGAGGAGACGTTCGTTTGGCGCGGCCGGGAGCGCTTTGCCGACCGGCAGTTCGTCCGCCTTCGACATTGGCGCCGTGCCGCAAGCCAACCGGGAGTCGAGGCAGCTGCTCCATTGCCGGCCTTCGGCAGGGAAAGCCGCGCTCAGTCTCTCCCTCGCAGGCATCCATGCATCTACAAAAGGCCCGCGCCGAATATGAGCACGAGCAACAATGTGAGAAGAACGTACGCCGCATAGGCGTTGACGTGGCCAACATGCATCCTCCTGACGACACCGGCAACCCTTCGCAAGGCATGCACCGGCGGCCCGAGCACCAGACGATCGACGATGTGAACCTCCGTGTGCTCGCGCCTGATGGCCGTGCGGAAATGCCGGGCCACGGCCTCGGTGCTGTCCTCGACCGCGGCCGGACGGAGCAGGACCTGGAAGACGACGCGGACAGGATTGGAAAAGCCGGTCGCCGTATAAGTGAGGCCCGGCCAGAGCCGCCGCAGTCCGCCGTCCCAGGCTGCGGCCCGGACGAGCGCGCGTCCTCGCGTCAGCAAGCGGAAGACCACGAAGGTCAACGCGAGCACGGTCGCGAGGACGACGATGGCGTAGGAAGTCGACATTGCGAAGACCACCGGGTTGCGCTCCCCGCCGCGATGCAGGACGACGAGACCTCGTCCGGGCAACAGCTCGCTGCCGACCTGGCTACCCAGGTCGTGGAACTCCTTCAGGAATGCCGGCGGAATATTCTCGCGCCGTTGCGCGGCCTCACTGAAGAACGGCGGCACGAGCGCCGCCGTGGCACTCGCGTGGGCGAGGGGCATGGCGGCCCCGTCAAGGACCGGAATGACGTAGGTGGGCAGAATTCCGAGAGCAATGCATGATGCGGCGAGCAATCCCAGCGGCACCCGCATGCCGGGACGGGCTTCGACGGCTTGAGCTGCACCCTCCGAACGCGGCATGCCGAGAAAGCCCATGGCGAAAACCTTGGCGAAGCATGTGACAGCCAGGCCGGCGGTCAGCGCCAAGAGAGCGCCGCACACCGCGAAGACGATCTTGATCGCGGTCGAGGACAGAAGGGCGGAACGCAGTATGGTCTGCAGCGTCAGCCACTCGCTGACAAAGCCGTTGAGCGGCGGCAAAGCCGAGATCGACAGCACGCCCACCAGGAACAGGCCGCTCGTCCAAGGCATACGGCGAGCGATGCCGCCGAGCCGATCGAGGTCCCGGGTTCCGGCTCCGGCCTCCACGGCGCCGGTGCCGATGAAGAGGAGCGCCTTGTACACCGAGTGGTTCGCGAGGTGATAGAGCGCCGCGATGAGAGCAATCCCCGCGACAACGCCATGCCCGGTGGCGCGAAAGACCATGGCGGCGCCGACGCCCGCCGCGACGATACCCATGTTCTCGATGGTGCTATGGGCGAGAAGGCGCTTCATCTCGGCCTGGATCGTCGCATAGAGAATGCCGACCAGGGCCGAAATGCTGCCGACCGCGAGAACGATCAGGCCGGGGCCGGGCTCCGTGACGGGAACGAGATCGAGATTGAAGCGAACGATCCCATATATCCCGAGATTGACGATGACCGCGGACAGCAGCGCCGAAACATTGGTCGGCGCCACGGGATGCGCCAGCGGCAACCAGCTATTGACGGGTACCAGCCCCGCTTTCACGGCGAAGCCAAAGAAAGAGAGGAGGAGAATGGCCCACCTGACGCCCTCTCCGGGCAGCGGCGAGCTCGAGCGCAGAGCTGGGAAATCGAGCGCTCCGGCGTTGCCGGCGGCAAGAACGAAGGCGATCATGACCGCGATTGTCCCTGCCTCGCTCATCGCCAGCATGACAAAGCCGGCCTGCGAGCTTTCTTCATGTTCGTATTCGTAAACCACCAGGAGATAGCTCGCGATCGACATCGCCTCCCACGCCACCAAAAAGGAAATCGCGTCGTCGGCGATCAACACCAGCACGATCGAAGCAAGCAGAGCGTGGTAGAGGATGCTGAAATACCGCAAGCTGCGATGTGGGAGGTATTTCGCGAGATAAGAGCCCGAAAAGAGCGATACCGGCAGGAAGACCAGCCCGGAGACGAAGAGAAAGAGCGCCGAAAGGCGGTCCGCCGCGAGCCGCAGCGTGCCCAGGGAAAGCACCTGCCAGAGCCCGATTTGGAAAGAACCGCCGCCGACCAGGAGCCCGCCGCTTGCCGCGAGAAGGACGAGTGCAGCCAGCGAGCCGACCGCCGCCAGGAGCGCGGGGGTGCGGCGCGCGGGGACCAGGAATGCCGCGACGGCCCCGGTGCCGCAGAGAATAAAGAATGTTGCGATGAGCGGGCCCGCGATGCTCATGTGGCATGCGCATCCAAGTTGCCGGAGGCTGAGACCAGCCCGGACGGCGGCTTCCTCTCGACCGCCACCAGCAGGCCGTGCAGGATCGCCAGCGGTGGCGGCGGGCATCCGGGTACGACCACGTCGACCGGGACAAGCTCGGCGACGCCGCCGGCCGCGGCAAAGCTCGGGCCGAAGACGCCGCCGGAGATCGCGCAGGCTCCTATCGCCACGACGCGCTTGGGCGGCGGCATCGCCTCGTACGTCTTGCGCAAGGGCAGCCGCATCGCGTCGGAGAGCGGCCCCGCGGCCAGCAGGATGTCGGCATTGCGCGGCGTCGGGGTGATGAAGAAGCCGAGGCGGTGCATGTTGTAGTAGGGATTGTTGAGCTGCCGGGCCTCGCTCATGCAGGCGCTGCAGGCGCCGGCATCGACGAAGCGAATGTGCAGCGAACGGCCGAATGCCCGATTCAGCTTGGTTTGCGCAGCCGCCATCTCGTCGCGGTAGGCGGCCCATTCATAGCTTCCCTCCCATGGGAGGCCAGGCCGAGCCGCGTCGGCATGGCAGCGGAAGCAGTGGACGCAGCGGCCCTGATCGATCGCAGCTCCGTCGCCGCGGCGCAGGATGGCGCCCGTCGGACAACGCCCGACAAGCGCTTCCGCGTCCTGCTCGGGCAGCGCGCCGGCAGCGAGCGGCCGGCCCGGCGACACGCCCGCCGCCTCGTCGGGCTGGTCGGGATAGACGCTGGTCTTTATTCCCGTGCTCAAACCCTTCAGTACCCAATTGGCCATGGCACGTCCTAGCGGTCGCATTCGGCGTTCGACAGGCCGAAGCTGGCGAGGATGATGGGAAAGTCCTGGAACGCGAAATTTTCGGCGGCGAGATGAAACCCGTGCCAGTTCGGGAATGAGGGCGGGGTCAGGCGGTAGCGCGCCACCGTGCCATCGCCGTTCAGTCTCACCCAATGGAAGGCGGCACCCGATGGCGCCTCCACCGCGCCGAGCGCCACCCCGGCAGGCCAGCCGGTACGGCCCGCGTGGATGCGGCCCGCCGGCAGCAGCGAGACATGGCGGCGGATGATCGCGGCTGACTGCTCCGCTTCGGCGAAGAGGATGCGCAGTCGCGCGTAGCCGTCGCCCTCCCGTTCCACCGGGACCGAGAAGTCGACGGCTTCGTATGAGGCGTATGGCCGGATTTTGCGGAGATCGCGAGCAACGCCCGAGGCGCGGGCGATCGGGCCGACGAGGCCGTACGACACGGCGGCTTCTCTGGACACGATGCCGACTTCCTCCAGCCGGTCGAGAAAGCTGCTCGAATACAGCAGCATCCGGTGCAGTTCCCCCAGTTTCCTCGCGATTCCGCCAACCGCCTCCCCGAGGCTGGCGCACTGCGTTTCGCTGAGATCGCAAGCGACGCCGCCCGGTATCACGACGCCGAAGAGATATCGGTGGCGCGCGGCCGCGCAACTCAGGCGAAGCAGGTCCTCCTCGATGAGCGCGGCTTGGCTGGCCGCCACGGCCAACGCAGTCGAGTTGCAGATGCCGGTGATTGCCGCTGCGTGATGCCGCAGGCGTTCGAGTTCGGCGATAACCACGCGGAGCGCCTTTGCGCGCGGCGGCACCTCGATTCCGCCGATCGTCTCGACGGCCTGGCAGAACCCGAGGCCGTGGGCGAATGCCGCGGTGCCGGAAAAGCGCTCGGCGAGGAGGAGGACGCGATCGACCGGCTGGCCCTCGGCGATCTTTTCCACTCCGCGGTACTTGTAGAAGAACCGCGGAATCGTGCGAATGACATCCTCGCCTACGGTCTCAAGCAGAAAATGGGCGGACTCGGCAAAGTCGGAGAACACCGGGCCGACCGGCATGGCGAAGCTGCCTTGCGCCATGACAACCGTCGGCGGCCGCCATGCCGGCTCGGCTTCGCGGGGTTCGTGCGGCCGTTTCGCATCGAAGCTCCGGCGCATCGGATTGACGCCTTCCGGCCAGTCCTCGTGCAGCACGAATTCGCCGAGCCGGGGATGCCCCTCGAACGTCAGCCCGAACAGATCCTCGGCCTCGCGCTCGTGCCAATCGACCGCGGGCCCATGGCCGAGACCGCTGATCGACGGCACCGCCACCGCGTGGGCCTCGAGCCTGAGTCCGACCTGGACCCACGGCGAGCCGGCGGCCCCATAATAGATGTAAGTGAGCGACCACGCGGGGCCGGGCAATTCCTCGACGACCAGCGTCGCGAAGGCGCAGCCCGCCTCCTCGACCAGCCATTCGCAGAGCTCGCGCAGCTCTTCCGGCCGGCAGTCGATGCGGCAGGACCCGGCCGCATCGTCGCGCCTCGCCACGACCAGCCCTTTCCAGCGGGCATTGGCGCGCTCGACGATATTTGCCGATCGAAGCCGATCCTCTGCGATCTCGCCGGCCGTCATCTTAGCGCCCTCTAGCCTCCCATGGCGGCCGCTGCGGCGCGGAGCAGGTCCTGCAGCGCGGCGGGAACGTAGATTCCGACGGCGAGCAATGGAACCGCCGCGAGGACCAGCGCGAGCTTGCAGGATAGCGGCGGAGCCGAGATTGCCGGGCTCCCTTGCGGCGCGCCGAAAGCCATCCGGTTGACGTGAAACATGACCGCGCAGAAGGCGATCACGACGAAGAAAGCCAAGAGCGCGATGGCGACATACTGGCCGGTGGCGATCCCCGCCTTGAAGATCAGGAACTCGCTGATGAAAATTGCAAAGGGCGGCGCGCCGGCGATCGCGAAGGCGCCGGCCGCGAGTGCCAACGCCGATAGCGGGGCAAATCGGACGAGTCCGCGAACGGCGGCGATCTCTTGCGTACCGCAGGTCGTCGCGACGAGACCTGCGGCAAAAAAGCAGAAGGATTTGGCGACGGCATGACCGGCCATCTGATAGGCCGCGGCCAGATGCGCCTCGGCCCCGCCGAGCCCTGCCGCGAAGAGGATGATGCCCATGTGCTCGACCGTCGAGAATGCGAACATGCGCTTGAAGTCCCTGACGTAGACGAGGAGCAGGGTGGCGACCGCGACCGAGAGCAGGCCGAAGCCGATGAACCAGGGGCGCGCGTCGAGCGCGGGCACGCCACCCACCACGGGAAAGAGCCGCAGGATGACGTAAAGCACCGTCATCGTCTCGACGCCGGAGAGAAGAGCGCAGATCGAAGCCGGCGCCTGGCTATGTGCGTCCGGCAGCCAGGTATGCATCGGCACGAAGCCGACCTTGGTGCCGAACCCGACAAGAATGAGAAGGAAGGCCGGCCACAGGAGTGCCGGCGGCATGCGCGGTGCGGCGCCGACGAGGCCGACCCACGTGAATGGCTCGTAGCCTGCAACCCGCGACCCCCAATAGAGGATCAGGAAGCCGAAAAGGGCAAGCACCGCGCCGAGCGTCGTCAACACGACATATTTCCACGCCGCCTCCAGCGCCTCTGCCGTATCCTCGAAGCCCACGAGGAAGGCGGAAAGCAACGTCGTCAGCTCGACCGCGACCCACATCAGCGCCACATTGGCCAGCACCGGCACGGCCAGCATGGACATGATGAAGAGATTATAGAGCGCATAGTAATGCTGCTCCTTGCGGGGGCCGGCGTGCGCTGCTCGGAGCCTGATATATCCCCAGGAGAACAGCGCCGCGGTTGTCCCGACCAGTGCGACCAGGACAAGGACGAGCGCCCCCAGCCCGTCGCAGGTCAGCCATTCTCCGAGCGCATCGACGCGGCCGTTATGGGCGGCGTCGAGCGCGATGCCGACGGCAAGAACGAGAACGGTCGCGGTCGCGACCAACGTGGTCGGCGCGGCGAAGCGCCGGCCCAGCGGAGACAGCGAGACGGCGCTGGCGAGCGCCGGAATGGCAAGTACGGCCGCGAGCTCCATGGCCACCTCAATGCTCCCGCAAGGCGGCCAGCGATCCGACGGCCGTGGTCCCGAGCCGCCTGTGGATCTGGCGCGTGAGCAGGCCGACCACCAGGGCCACCACCGGCACGTCCACCGCTGCGGCGAGCTCCGCGATCACCGGCAGGCTTGGGACGATGGCGATACCCGCAAAGAACACGCCGTTCTCGAGTGCAAGCAAGCCGAGGAGCTGCGGCACCGCTTCGCGCCGGGCCACGACGGTGAACATGCCCAAGAACATCGCGGCGATCCCGAGCGGCAGGTTGATCCGTGCAAACGGCACGTCCACGGCACCGAGCATCGGATTCGCGACCGCATAGGCAAGGACGATGAGGACCGCCGCCATCAGCAGCGAGCTCGGTATGTTGAGTACCCGCTCGATCTCGCGCGTGCGATAGACTTCGGCGCTGACCGTGCGCCGCAGCACCCAGGGAATCATCAGCGTCTTGGTGGCGATCGTGATCGCCGCGACGGCAAAAAGATGCGGCGAGCCGAGCGCGATCCCGAGCAGGACCGCCGAGAGCGTCAGGAGCAAGGATTGCGCGATGAAGAGCTGAAGGGACGCGAGAACCTGGCGGGTGGCGACGACCCCGAGCGCCGTGAGGAGGAAGAGCGCGCCGGTCAGCGCGTCGAGTGCGAAGATGACCGGAAAGGGCGAGCCGTTCATCCCACGGACCCTAGATCTCGGACAGCCGCGTGATCATCGCGACGACGGAGATGACGAATGCCGCACCGAGAAACTCCGTGATGCGAAATAGGCGCAGCTTGGCAAGAGAAGATTCGATGTAGACGAGGACGAGCACGAACACGAAGATCTTGACGAGGACGAGCGGGATGGCGACCAGCACCTCGACGGCGCCCATGCCGTGCGCCAAGCCCCACGGCGTCACGAGCACGTTGAGAAAGATGCAGATCAGGACGAAGAACTTCATGGCGCCCGCCCATTTCATGAGCGCGGCGCCGCGTCCTGAGTATTCGAGCGATTTCGACCGGTCGATCATCGCGAGCTCGAACGTCCCGCTCGGACTGTCGACCGGAATGCGTCCATCCTCCGCGAGGATGAGCATGAGGAAGGCGATCATGAGCAGTACGTGCGAAGGCTCGAAGAAATTCGCGATCGGCGTCACCCAGCGAAGCTGAACGATGTAAGGGATGGTCGATCCGGCCACGAAGGAAACCGTGAGAAAGACCACGATGAAGACCGGCTCGGCGAGGAATCCGACCATGCGGGTGCGGCTCGCCCCCATCGGCCCGTAGGGGTTTGCCGTGTCCACGGCGGCGAGCGTCGCGAAGAAGCCGCCGAGGGCGAGGATGAAGCCGCCGCCGAGCATGTCCCCCATGAAGGCGAAGAAGAGCGGATACTGCGTGAGCACGGGGATCAGGAGCGTCACGAAGACCGGTGCCGCGAACGCGACATAGGGAGCCGCGCGGAAGATCCAGGAGCTCTGCTCGGACACGATTTCGTCCTTGTGCAGGAGCTTCCACAGGTCACGATAGGGTTGAAGGATGCTCGGACCGCGCTTCGACTGGAGATGTTCCTTCAGTCGGCTTGCGACGCCTTCGACGAGGGGAGCGAAGGCGATCACGACGAAGACCTGGAGAAGATTGTAGATGATCCGCGCGGCCATGGCGTTAGCCTCGCGAGTCTGCCGCGCCGGCGCACGGCCCGCCCGGGCATCGTGCTTGAGCCGCGCGCCCGACCATTCGGATACGGCGCTCGTCTTGTCCGCGGAGAATCGGCTCAGCGATGGCAGCCATCGCGCCGCCCACCCTTCTAGCTGACCTTCCTACGCCATCGCCCCGCTTCGGCATCGAGCGGGGCCATCGTAGGAGTCATCAGCCCGATGGGCGGTTAGGGCGGACTCCATCGCCGGTATGTGTTCGATCCGCGGCTACTTTAGCCCAATCCCGTCATAAAGTCGCGCCTCCTTTCGCCGCGCGAAATCGGATTTCCAGCGGTAGTAACATGGCAGCTGGATGAAGACAAAAATATGGGCTCCATGCAATGAGACCCACGCAACCGCCTTGATCCTCGCTGAACCTGCTGTTCCTTGTCGTCCGCGGGCGTCCGATCAGAGCCGTACGCTTTGCGTGGCGAAGGCGACGGCAACTGGCTCCTGGAAGTGATTCAAGACAATCGCGCCGATCGCTGCGATCACAACGGCGGCGACACAGGCAGCAATGAAACTACGCATGCCGATCCTCCCGTTTATGGCTCTTGTATGGCTCTTGGAATTTAGCGCTACGACATCGAGACGCGCGCGGCCAAATACATTCTAACACCAATTCTTGCGGACGACCAAACGCCGTTGTTCCTTGTTTGTGCCCGATCGAGGAGGTTATTCTGTTTCGCCCGCCGCTTCGCCTGATTCAAGCGCTTGATGGAGCACCCCTCATGCGTGCCGCGCCGATTTGTCTCATCTGTTGCGCCGTGCTGATCGGATCGGCGCTCGGTGCTCCGCCGGCCGAAGCGCAATTGCGCGGACACGGCGGCCCCATTCGCGCGCTCGCCATCTCCGCCGATGGCGCCACGGCACTCTCGGGCAGCTTCGACACCTCGGCGATCCGCTGGTCGCTTCGGCGCAATGCCGCCGAGCAGGTGCTGCGCTTTCACGACGGCGCCGTGAACGCCGTGGCGCTCCTCGCGGACGGCCGCGCCGTGACCGCCGGCGAGGATGCCCGCATCGCGATCTGGACGCCGGGTAAACAGCGGCCGGACGCCGTCCTCGAGGGACACCGGGGACCGATCGCGGCCCTCGCGGTGTCGGCCGACGGCACGCTTCTCGCCTCGGCGTCGTGGGACCGCACGATCCGCGTGTGGCCCCTCGGCGGCGGCGCGCCACGGGTGCTCGAGGGCCATCAGCAGAACGTCAACGGCGTCGCCTTCGCGCCGGACGGCAAAGCACTTGTCAGCGCCGGATACGATGCGACCCTGCGCATCTGGCCGCTCGAGGGACGAGGCTCGCCGCTGGTGGCGACGCTGCCGTCGCCGCTCAACGCCGTGGTCGTTGCCCCCGACGGCGAGATCATCGCCGCTGGCGCCGACGGCAGGGTTTACTTCCTGTCGCCGGCGGGACAACAGCGCGCCGCCCTCGAAACCTCGCCGGCGCCGATTACCTCCCTCGCGATGTCGGGCGATGGCGAGCGTGTCGCGGCCACGAGCATCCGCGGCCCTGTCGCCATCATCGATCGCCGGACGCGCTCGCTCACGCGTGTTCTGGTCGTGCCCGGTCAGCCGATCTGGTCAGCGGCGTTCTTTCCCGACGGCCGCACGCTGCTCACCGGCGGCGCCGACCGCATCATCCGCCGCTGGGATGTCCAAACCGGCCAGCCGCTCGACGCCGTCGCGGCCGGCGGCCCCCAGGACCCGCTCGCCGCCTATGCGGGCGATCCCGGCGCCGAAGTGTTCCGCGCCTGCGTCGCCTGCCACACGCTCAAGCCTGACGAGGGCAACCGCGCCGGACCGACGCTGCACGGCATCTTCGGGCGGCGCATCGCGACCCTGCCTGGTTACAATTTTTCCGCGGCGCTCACCCATCTCGAGATCGTGTGGACGCCGGAGACGGTGGCGAAGCTGTTCGAGATCGGCCCGGCGCAGTACATCCCGGGGACCAAGATGCCGGAGCAGCGCATCAGCGCCGCGCCGGACCGCGACGCCCTCGTCAAGTTTCTCGAACGGGCGACGAAGTGATCACGTCTTGGGCTTGATCTCGCGCTCGCGCAGGTAATCGTCGGTCGTGCGCGGCTTCGGCCGCGCGGGCGCGCCATAGGGATCGAAGCCTTCCTCGGTGACGACGGCGACGCGGCAATCTTCGCACATCCTGATGATCTCGAGCCGGCTTGCCGAGTTCCGGTACATCCAGTGCTTGCCTTCGAGCTTGGCGGCGACGCGCTCGATCGTGCTCTTGACGCCGAACGGCTTGCCGCAACGAATGCAGGAGAACGGCTCCTCCTCTTTGAGCACGCGCGCCGACACGACGGCCGTGCGAAAATCGAGCCGCGGCGTCAGGCTGATCACCTTCTCGGGGCAGGTTGCCTTGCATAGGCCGCATTGCACGCAGGCATCCTCGGCGAAACGCAGCACCGGCCGTTCCGGATCATCCGTCAGCGCGCCGGTCGGGCAGGCGGAGACGCAGGAGAGACACAGCGTGCAGCCCTCGACATCGATTTCGACGGCGCCGAACGGAGCGCCCTCGGGCAGTGCTATGACCTCGGCGGCGGCCGGGGCGACGCGATGGAGCTCCTGCAACGCGAAGCGGAGCACCTCTCGCTTGCCGCCTACGGGCAGGAAGCTCGCGGGCCGGGACACCGCAACGGCCGGCCCCATCGCGCGCAGCGCCTCCCCGAGCGCCGCGGGATCGTCGGTCTCGATGGTCGCAAGACGCCCGCCCGCGAAGCCAAGGCCGGCAAGGATCGCCTCGGCGAGCGCTATCGTATGGCGCAAACCGGCAAGATCGGTGCGCGCTTTGGCGCGCAGGATCACGCGCACGGCCGCAGCGCCGTAGGCGAAGGCCGCGGCGATCGCCTCGAGGCCGAGCTGCGTCACCTCGTTGACGGCAAACGGCAAGACATCGGCGGGCAACCCATCGCCGTCACGGGCGAGGGCGTCGATCAGCGCCCCGCCGTGAGTCTCGTCATGAAACAGAAGAGTGGGCGCAGCACCGCCGGCCTCGCGATAGACAGCGAGCAGCGTGCGCAGCTTGCGCATGAGCGCGTCGGCGGGTGGCAGCGCATAGCCGGCGGCACCGGTCGGGCAGGCGGCCGCGCATTGGCCGCAACCGGCGCAAATCCCGTCGTCGATCGCCACGTGATCGCCGGCGGGAGCGATGGCGCCCGTCGGACAGAGATCGAGGCAGCGCCGGCAGCCGACGATCTCGGAGCGCGAATGGGCGCAGATGTCGGCGGTGAAGTTGACGTAGCGCGGCTTGTCGAAGGTGCCGACGAGATCGCGCGCGCGCAGCACCGCCTCGAGCACGGCGGCCCGGTTGCCGGGATCGGCGCGCAGGTAGCCCTCGCGCAGCTCGGCCGCAGGGAACAGCGGCGGCCCGCCGGAGACGTCGAGCAGGACATCGCAGCGCGACACGGCGCCGTCGCGTGCCGCTCCGAAAGTCAGTGCCGCGCGCGAGGAGGGCAGCGGGGAGGCATAGTCGTCGACGACGATCTCGAACGCCCCGAGATGACCCTTCGCTGCGCGGATCGTCCCCTTCGCGATGGGAAAATCGGTGGTGCGCGGCGGCGTCAGATGACCAGGCCGTGTGACCAGCGCCGTCACGTCAAGATGCTCCTTCAGCAGACCGGACGCCTCGATCGCGCGCTCATCGCGTCCGTAAACGAGAATGACCCCGGCGCTTTCAAGTCGAACGAAGCGAAGCTCGGGCATCGGCACCGCGGCGGCGGCAGCGAGTGCTGCCATCTTGGGTCCCGCCTTCGCAGCCTCGCTCGACCAGCCGGCGCTTTCGCGCAGATTGGCGAAGCTCAATTCGACGCGGCTCTCGCCTGCGGCCTCGCGGAAGAGCGGCGCCTCCTGCGTGCAGCCGACGGTGATCGGCGCGCCCGAGGCGGCAAGCGCGCGAAAGCGATCGAGCTCGGCGCGGCAAAGCTGGCGGCCGCGCACGATCTCAGCACCCCGGCAGCCGCGCTGCAAAGCACCGGCGTCGAGCGGCATGGTATCTTCGCAGGAGCAGACCAGGAGCGTGCGCCGATCGGGCATCTCTTTTCTCGTCATGCGCGAGCCATCGTCGGGGCTGACGGGAAACTCGGCCAAGGCTATATTGTTAACCGGCGGAAGGTAAGGCTATAGTTCGGCCATGCCTCAGGAGCAGAGCAGCCGCATAGGCAGGCCCCATCGGCGCGCCCTCGACCTGCCGCCGCCCTACCGGCTGGTCGTGCTGCGGGAGGTCGGCGATGCCTTCGCCCACGCCTGCGCCAATGCCGTTCAATTCGGCGCCGGGACGCTTGTCTTCGTCGGCCGCTTCGATCTCGCGGAGTTCGCCGTCGTTCTGGAGCCCGAGGAGCCGCTCGCCTCGGCGCGCCTCGCATTCTATGCCGGCATGGTTGCGCTCGGCGATGCACTCGCTGCCTTGGCGCCGCCGGAAAAGTCGATCACCATCGAATGGCCGGATGCGATCCACGTCGATCGCGGCCTCGTCGGCGGCGGGCGTCTGGCGTGGCCCGAGGGCGCCGGCGAGCGCACGGTGCCCGATTGGCTCGTCTTCGGTGCCGCGATTCGCACGGTTTCCATGAGCGGGGAGGAAGCGGGCCTGCATCCGCTTGCCACGGCACTCGGAGAGGAAGGCTTCGGCGACGCCGGCTCGGAGCAGCTCGTCGAGGGTTTCGCCCGGCATCTCATGGTCGCGCTCGATCGTTGGCATGAAGGCGGCTTCGCCCCCATCGCCAAGGCATACACGGCGAAGCTGCAGCCCGAAAGCGGCGCGCGGCGCGAGATCGGCGAGACCGGCGATCTCCATGTCCGGCGCGCGGGCAAACCCGTCGTGCGGCGGCCATTGCCGCCGGCGCTGAATGCGCCCTCGTGGCTCGATCCGAGGACGGGGGGGCCGCTCTTATGAAACTGCCGCGCACCATCCGTCTCGATCCCTCGGACACGTTCATTTTCCCCGCCGCCGCCGAGCCGGGCGAATGGGCGATTTCCGGGGCGTTCGTGTTTTCCGATGTGGCGTTAGCGACGCTCAAAGGAAAGGAGCTCGCGGCATTTCGCAGCGGCTTTCTCGGCGTGCCGTCGCTTGGCTGGTCGACGCTGGCGCAAATCGTCGACGCGGATGCGAAGGATCGAGCTGCCGCGATCGATTTGGCGGCGCGATGCCTGATCGAGCGCTTCGGCGCTCCCGACCTTGCCGCGGCGCGCGAAGCCGCGGCGGAGGAAGTCGACTTTTCGGCCTCGCTCTGCGTTCACCCGCCGGGCACCTTGATTGCCGTTCACCGCACCGATGAAGGCGGCGAGATCCGTGAAGCCTTCCGCAGCTTGCATCCGCGCGGCGGCGCCACAGGGTGGCGCGCCTTCTCCTTCCGCGACGCCAAGATCGAAGACGATCCGGCCGAGACCCTGGAGCTGGCGAGGCTCGCGCGCGGAGACCGGGCATGACCGATTTTTGGCTCTCCTGCGGCCATCATCTGACGGATCGCGATGCGGGAGGCGGATTGCTGGTCAGCGACGAGTTCCTCAAAGCCTATCTGGCGCGGCCGGAGCTGAGACCCCCGCCCGAAGCCTGCGCCGCCGAGTGCCGGCTGCACGCGGCACTGCTGGCCGATCCGCGCCGCCCTGTCGCCGGCGAGGAGATTGCGTCGATCGCGGACTCGGACGCGCGGGAGAATTGGCAACTGATGATCGCCTTTCGCGACCATTTGCTGCGCCACGGGACGCTCGAGGCGGCCTACCTCGATCTCGTGCGCCGCAACATCGGCAGCTTCCCGCCGCTCTTCCTCAACCAGCTCGTTCATGTGATCCTGCGTAACCTCCTCGACGGCTGCGGCGATCCGTTCGTGATACGAGCCGCCGAGCTCTTCTTTCGCCCGCAGCGAGTGACGATGCACGGCGGATGCCTGATCGCCGCGGACGAGGAGAAGATCGCCGGCACGGGCGCTCAGCCGTTGTCGCCGCTGGTGTCCATGCTGGGAATCCCGGCGGGCGCCGAGATCGACGTCCTGACGGAGGATAACGCGCCATGCTATTGGGAGCGTAGCGATCGCTTCGACATGGCGCTCGATCTCAGCGTCGGCCGCCGCGGCATTGCCGCGCTCGCTGAGGTCGTCGAGGGCTGGGTAAGGCACATGTTGCCCATCGACGCCCGCGTCGTGCCGCTCCACGAAATGCGCGACGTGCAGCTGAGCTGGTATGTCGGCCTCGACGCGGAAGCCACACGCATCGGCGATGCGCTCTGGCGCGGCGAGGAGCTCGACGAGGCAGCGCTGAGACGCGTGGTTGCGCTGTTCCGGCTGAGCTTCGGCAGCTCGGAGCCGGTTGCGATCGATGAAGTCTATCTCATCCTGGCGATGACGGCCGACAGAGTGCTGCGCGTGAAACCGCAGAATCTGCTGACCGGCTTGCCGGCCAGGCGTCTCGCAGCGCTGGCATGAGCCCGGTAGTTCCACTCCTGCGCATTCCCGTCGGCGTGGTCGTCGAGCGGCGCAAGGCGATCTCGCCGTGGGCCGATGTCCTGTGGCGGCCGGTGGCCGTGCTCGGCGGCCTTCCCGATGCCGCCCCCTGGACGCGGCTGAGGAGCGAGGGCGATACGGCGACGTTCTATGCCGGTGCCGCCGAGATCGCGCTCTACCGCTCGGAAACCGACAACTACCGCAGAAATCTTGTCTCGGGAGCGCCCTCCGTGTGGGTGGCACTGCAGGCCAGCGGCCGTGAGCCGCCATACGAGATCGCCGCCGTCACCGCGGACCCCGCGGAAGGCGAGGCCATGACCGAGGCCGGTCAGGCGATCGTCGAGGCGGTGGCGATGGCCGAGGGCTTGCGCGAGGCCATTGCCGCCTTCGTCGCCGAGCACCATATCGAGCGGGCCTTCGTGAAGCGCAAGCGCGACCGTGCCGATCCGGAAGCGCTGGCGCCGCGCGGCCCGCTGGTTGGGGGCGGCGATGAGCGATGATGAGGGCTTTCTCGCGCGTTGGTCGCGGCGCAAGCGCGGCGCGGCGCAGCGGGCGGGCGACCGGCCGGAGCCGGAGACGGCCGGCCCCAGCCCGGCGCCTCGCGGCCCCTCCGCGGCACCTCTCCCCGAGGAGGCGCCGCTGCCTTTCGATCCGGCGGGACTGCCGCCGATCGAATCGATCGGCGCCGCATCCGATATCCAGCCTTTCCTCGCCGCCGGCGTGCCCGCGGAAGTGACGCGCGCCGCCCTTCGTCGCGCCTGGGCGGTGGATCCCGCCATCCGCGACTTCATCGGCCTGTCCGAGAACTCCTGGGACTTCAATGCCCCCGGAAGCATGGCGGGATTTGGCGAGTTGACGGCGGAGGAGGTTCGCCGGCTGCTGTCCCAGGCGATGCCGGAGCCGGACGCCAGCGGCGCAAGGAACCCTGCCCCGCACGTCGCGGCACCCGCTCATACTGCAGCGCACGCGCAGGACTCCGGCTCCGTGGCACCGGATCAGGCCGGAATCGAGCAAATAAATGATAATAATGCTGCGGCGCAACATGACGGTGAGGGGCGCGAATGCTCTCCAGCCGTGCCGCGACGCAGTCATGGCGGCGCATTGCCCAAATAATCTGCTTGCCATAGCTTAAGGCTATTGACCTGGCGATTGCTGGCGCACTAGCCTGTTGTCGAGCTGGCATTACCCCCGATCTTGAGGCTCCCATGAGCGACCAGGGACTCAAGGAGGCGATCCGCGCCGCGGGCGGCGTGAGCGAGCTTGCGCGGCGGATCGGCATTGCCCAGCCCTCGGTCTCCAACTGGTCGCGGGTGCCCGCGGAGCGCGTGCTCTCGGTGGAGGGTGCAACCGGCGTCGCACGGACGGTACTGCGCCCGGATCTTTACGCCGAGACGCTCGACGGGCTCGACGACGTCGATGCCGGGCGCGCGCAGGAATATGCGTTCCTCGCGGTTCTGCTGGCTCAGGCACCGGGGTCTGAGCTGCTCAAGCGCATCGCCAAGCTGCGCGGCGACGCAACGCCTCTCGGCGTGGCGCACGCGGCACTGGCGCAAGCCGCGGCCAAGGCGCACGCCGACACGGTCGAGCGCGAGTACTTCGCTCTCTTCATCGGCGTCGGGCGCGGCGAGCTCGTGCCCTACGGCTCCTATTATCTGACCGGCTTTCTCCACGAGCGCCCGCTGGCGCGGCTGCGCGACGATCTCGGCGCCCTCGGCATAGAGCGGACCGAGCGCCTGCACGAGCCGGAGGACCATGCCGCCATCCTTTGCGAGATCATGACCGGACTGGTCGGCGGGCGCTTTCGCACGACCGCCGCAAGGCGGCAGGAATTCTTCGAGAGACATCTCGCTCCATGGCTCGGCCGCTTCTTCGCCGACCTGGAAGGAGCGGAGGCGGCCGACTTCTACCGCCCGGTCGGCGCGATAGGGCGGCTGTTCATCGAGATCGAGAGAGAAGCATTCGCGCTGCCCGCGTGAACGGGCGCGCCGGGACGGGAGGACAAGGCCATGACAAGCGAACCCAAGGCGGCCTTGGGGCGGCGCGGCTTCATCCGCGCGCTCGGCGTCGGTGCGGCTGCCGCCGCCGCCGCCGCCCCGCTCGCGAGCGAGGCCGTGGCCGACAGCGGCAGCAGCGACGATAAGCGCAAGGCGCGCTACCGCGAATCCGACGAGGTCAAGACCTATTACCGCGTCAACCGCTACCCGAGCTGAGGGAGGCACCCGTGCTGATCAGGAGAACGGATCACCAGGCGCGGCGCGGCAGCCTCGTTGCCCTCGCCGGCCAAGCCGACCGCGGCCTCGACCGCCGCGCCTTCCTGCGCCGCTCGGGCCTCGTCGCCGGCGGTCTCGCGGCGCTGGGTGCGCTGCCGCTCGCCGGCGTGCGCCGGGCCGAGGCCGGACCGCCGCCGGCCGCCGGTGCCGAGGTGGCGATGCGCAAGAGCATCTGCACCCATTGCGCGGTCGGCTGCACGGTGACGGCCGAAGTCGCCAACGGCGTGTGGATCGGCCAGGAGCCGAGCTGGGACAGCCCGATCAACCGCGGTTCGCATTGCGCCAAGGGTGCCGCGGTGCGCGAGCTCGTCTCGGGCGAGCGGCGGCTCAAATATCCCCTCAAGCTCGTGGGCGGCCAATGGACCCGCATCAAGTGGGATGAGGCCATCAACGAGATCGGCGACAAGCTGATGGCGATCCGCGGGCAATCCGGGCCGGACGCGGTCTACTGGCTCGGCTCGGCGAAGTTCACCAACGAAGGCGCCTACATGTTCCGCAAGTTCGGCGCCTTCTGGGGGACCAACAACACCGATCACCAGGCGCGCATCTGCCATTCGACGACGGTCACCGGGGTCGCCAATACCTGGGGCTACGGCGCCATGACCAACAGCTTCAACGACATCCGGAACGCGAAGACGCAGATCATCATGGGCGGCAATCCGGCCGAGGCCCATCCGGTGTCGCTGCAGCACCTTCTCGAGGGTGCCGAGCTCAACAAGGCGAACGTGGTGGTCATCGATCCGCGCCTGACGCGCACGGCCGCGCACGCCACCGAGTACGTGCGGCTGCGGCCGGGCACCGACATTCCGGTGCTCTACGGCATGATGTGGCACATCGTCAAGAACGGCTGGGAGGACAAGGAATTCATCGCCCAGCGCGTCTACGGCTTCGAGGACGTCCGCAAGGAGATCGAGAAATGGACGCCCGAGGAGGTCGAGCGCGTCTCCGGCGTCCCCGGCGAGCAATTGAAGCGCGTCGCAGAGATGTTCGCGACGCAGAAGCCGGCGACCTTGATCTGGTGCATGGGCCAGACCCAGCACACCGTCGGCACCGCCAATGTGCGGGCGAGCTGCATCGCACTGCTGCTGACCGGCAATGTGGGCAAGGCGGGAACCGGCGCCAACATCTTCCGCGGCCACGACAACGTTCAGGGCGCCACCGACGTGGGTCTCGATATCGTCACCCTGCCGTTCTACTACGGCCTTGTCGAAGGCGCCTGGCGGCACTGGGGGCGCGTCTGGGAGGTCGACTACGACTATCTCCAGTCGCGCTTCGAATCCAAGAAGATGATGGAGACCGCCGGCATCCCGCTGACGCGCTGGTTCGATGCCGTCCTCCTGCCCAAGGACCAGGTGGCGCAGAAGGACAACGTGCGCGCGATGTACGTGCAGGGGCACGCGAGCAACAGCATCACGCGCATTCCGGAGTCCCTCAAGGGGCTGCAGAAGCTCGACCTTCTGGTCGTCGTCGATCCCCATCCCACGACCTGGGCCTCGCTCGCGCTAAAGGCGGGGCGCAAGGACAACATGTATCTGTTGCCGGCCTGCACGCAGTTCGAGGCCTCCGGCTCGCGCGTCGCCTCGAACCGCTCGATGCAATGGGGCGAGCAGGTCGTCAAGCCGATCTTCGAATCGAAGAACGACCTTGAGATCATGTACCTCTTGGCCGCCAAGCTCGGCTTTGCCGACAAGATGTTCAAGAACATCAAGGTCGAGAACAACGATCCGCTGCCGGAGGACGTGCTGCGCGAAATGAACCGCGGCAGCTGGTCGACCGGCTATTGCGGACAGTCGCCCGAGCGCATCAAGCTCCACATGTCGAACCAGAAGGACTTCGATCTGGTCACCATGCGCGCGAAGGACGGCCCGGCCAAGGGCGACTACTACGGCCTGCCCTGGCCGTGCTGGGGCAGTCCCGCGGTCAAGCATCCCGGCACGCCGCTGCTCTACAACACCTACCTCAACGTCATGGACGGCGGCGGCACCTTCCGTGCCCGCTTCGGCGTCGAGCGCAATGGGGTGAATTTGCTCGCGGAAGGCTCCTACTCGGTGGGCTCGGAGATCAAGGACGGCTATCCCGAGTTCACCATGGCCGTCTTGAAGAAGCTCGGCTGGGACGGCGATCTCACTCCCGAGGAGCTGGCGACCATCGAGAAGGTCGCGGGCAGTCCCGAGAAAGTCGGTACGGTGTCGTGGTCGATCGACCTTTCCGGCGGCATCCAGCGCGTCGCCATGAAGCACGGCTGCGTGCCGTACGGGAACGCGAAGGCCCGCATGAATGCCTTCGGCCTGCCGGACCCGATCCCGGTGCATCGCGAGCCGATCTACTCGCCGCGGATCGAACTCGTCGCCAAATACCCCACCCTGCCCGACGCCAAGCAGTTCCGGCTGCCGAACATCGGCTTCACGGTGCAGAAGGCGGCGGTGGACAAGGGTGTCGCCAAGCAGTTTCCCCTGATCCTGAGTTCCGGCCGGCTCGTCGAGTATGAGGGCGGCGGCGAGGAGACGCGTTCCAACAAATGGCTGGCCGAGCTGCAGCAGGACATGTTCATCGAGATCAATCCCGCCGATGCGGGCGAGCGCGGCATCAAGGACGGCGGCTGGGTCTGGGTGACGGGTGCCGAGAACAGCTCCAAGGCCAAGGTGAAGGCGCTCGTCACCGAGCGGGTGGGCAAAGGCGTCGCCTGGATGCCGTTCCATTTCGGCGGCTGGCTTGGCGGCGAGGACCTGCGCTCGAAATATCCGCAAGGGACCGATCCCATCGTGCTCGGCGAGAGCGCCAACACCATCACGACCTACGGCTACGATCCGGCAACCGGGATGCAGGAGCCCAAAGTTACCCTGTGTCAGATCAGCGCGGCATAAGGGGGGACGAGGCCATGGCCCGGATGAAATTTCTCTGCGACGCCGACCGCTGCATCGAGTGCAACGCCTGCGTCACCGCCTGCAAGAACGAGAATGAAGTGCCGTGGGGCATCAACCGCCGGCGCGTCGTCACCCTCAATGACGGCGAGCCGGGGGAGCGTTCGGTGTCGATGGCCTGTATGCATTGCACCGATGCGCCCTGTCAGGCGGTTTGCCCGGTGAACGCCTTCTACACCACCCTCGACGGCGTGGTGCTGCATTCGAAGGACATCTGCATCGGCTGCGGCTATTGCTTCTACGCCTGCCCGTTCGGCGCGCCGCAATATCCGCGCGTCGGCAATTTCGGCTCGCGCGGCAAGATGGACAAATGCACGTTCTGCGCCGGGGGACCGGAAAAGGACGGCAGCATGGCCGAGTACGAGAAATACGGAGCCAACCGTCTGGCCGAGGGCAAGCTTCCGCTCTGCGCCGAGATGTGCTCGACCAAATCGCTGCTCGCCGGCGACGGCGAGATCATCGCGCAAATCTACAAGGAACGCGTGGTCAAGCGCGGCTACGGCTCCGGAGCCTGGGGCTGGAAGACCGCCTATCGCGAGACCGTGGCGTCATAACGCCCGGCGCCGCTTCGCCGGAGGCAGCGCCCGCGCGAGCGGCCAAGAGGCGGGACAAAGGAGGACGTGGGCATGGCGACAAATCTCGCGGAGCTTCGCACCGTCGTCGGCGCCCTGATGCTCATGGCGCTCGCGGCATTCTCGTCTCCGGCCGCGGCGCAGCGGCCCAGCTCGGTCAATCCGACGGCGAGCGCAGTCTCCGAGGAGCAGCTGCTGCAGAAGTTCAAGACGATCCAGGGCCTTGGCAGCATTCCCGACACGAAATCCTATACGCTCGAGCAGCCCGCAGGCCGCGATTGGCGCCATTTCCACGAAGTGACGCTGCGCTGGGTCGGCGCGGTCGCCATTCTCGGCTCGGCGGCCGTGCTCGTCATCTTCTATCTCTCGCGCGGCATGGTGCGCATTGATGGCGGGCGGTCCGGACGAAGGATCGTGCGCTTCAATGGCGCCGAGCGGTTGGTGCATTGGATGACGGCAAGCTGCTTCATCATCCAGGCGTTCTCCGGCCTCAACATCACCTTCGGCAGACCGCTGCTGCTGCCGCTGATGAGCCCCGAGGCCTTCACCGCCTGGTCGGAATGGGCGAAATACGCGCACAACTATCTGAGCTTTCCGTTCACGCTCGGCGTCGTCCTGATCTTCTTCATGTGGATCGCCGGCAACATTCCGAACCGCGTCGATGTCGACTGGTTCAAGCGCGGCGCCAGCATCATCGGACACGGCCATCCGCCGGCTTACCGTTTCAACGGCGGCCAGAAGCTGACCTATTGGATCGTCGTGCTGAGCGGCAGTGCCATGGCCGTCAGCGGCTATGTATTGATATTCCCGTTCTACGGGACGTCGATCGCCACGATGCAGGACGCCGAAATGGTCCACAGCGTGCTTGCTATGCTGTTCATCGCTATCATGCTCGGTCACATTTATATCGGCACGATCGGCATGGAGGGTGCGTTCGAGGCAATGGGCAAGGGTACCGTGGACGTCAATTGGGCAAAAGAGCACCACAGTTTGTGGCTTGAAGAGGAAGCCGCTCGCGTCCGGCCCAGTCCCTCTTCGCAACAGCCGACGGCGGCGCCCGGGGAATAGCCGAGAAACGTCCGGTTTGCAATCCGGCGGTTTTGCGCCTGGCCCGCGGCTGCCGTGCGAGGCGTCAAGAAATCATTATGCATGGATCTGTTGGACGCCGTAGACCGGCAGGATATGACCCTGGGCGCCCCCGCGATGAAGGACGAGCTCAACGCGCTGGAGACCCGCAAGGCGGTGCTTGCGCACGATATCGCGGAGGCGCCACCAGCCGCGCCACGCCTTCATCCCGCACTCGCCGAGCTCTACCGGAAGAAGGTGGCGGCCCTCGCGGAGGCTCTCAATGCCAACGCCACGCGCGCCGAGGCCGCAGAGGCGATCCGGGCGCTGAGCGATGAGATCGGATTGGTGGCCGAGAACGGCAAGCTCGAGAGCGAGCTCTCCGGCGCGCTCGCCGGCATCCTGGCGCTGGCGTCGGGCAGCAAGAATCCCGGCGCCGTCTCGAGCGCCGGGCTTGAGCAAGTAACGCTGGTTGCGGGGGCTCGCCTTGGCCGAGACCGACATTCGTTGGTGGTGGCGATCTAGAGGCAGCGGTATCGTGACGCAGGGCGTCAAATACTGGCCGCCAGAGCTACGCCACCTCGGTTAGGCCACATTTGCCGATGCACCCACCCCTTAAGGCAATAGCGCACAGCGTTGAAGGGCGCGCCGCTTGGAAACGTACACGTGACCGCCGCGTCTCATGACGCGGTCGTTATTCCTCGAATCTCGATAGCGGTCGGGTCTTGCCTCATTGAGAGGGGCTGGGATTCCGAGGCGGCCCGGCTGGCTTGAACCTGCCGATCGCATTGCCCACATCTGAGTTAGTTCCGCGGCACCCGAGGCAGGCGCCAACAAAACGGAACTTGATCGATGACCATACTATGGCGTGGCGGCCCGTCGTCCGGACGTAAATCGGTACGATCTGCCAGTGCCATGACGGGCACCAGCGTGGTGGCCTCACTGGCTGAGCAAGAACGGTCGCTCAAGCTCACGCCGCACCAGCAGCGCGAGGCCGTTAAGCAGCGTGGGCGTGGCGAGTCCGTGCGCGAGATCGCCCGCAGCTATAACGTCAGCCACAGCACGATTTCAAGGCTGACAGTATGAGCGGCGAGAACGACGAACGGGTACGCGAGGTTCTGGCCAAGGTGAAGCCGCTCGCGGTCAAATACTACCGCCTGAGTAATAAACCCTTGGGCGTCGCCCGTGAACTGGCTGAGAGGTGCTGTCACTCGGCATAATACCGGCTCTATCGGCCTTCCCAGAGGTACGGTGGTGCTCGAAAGGCGGGACACCGAGGCGAGCCGATTTGCGAGGGGATCTTATGACGATTAATGCTCCAGACTTCCGACTGTCTGCGCGTGAATCCTTGATGCGCGCAAAGACTGAACTCAAAGCGAACGATTTGCCTCGGCTCCGTTATGCAGCGCTCGAACTGCGCGACGCTATGGAAGCACTGACGTACGATCGCGCGCTGGCCTTTAAGGACTATATCCCCCCCGAGGAATATAAGACTTGGCAGCCCCGCAAGCTGATGGCGGTGCTCCTCGATATCGATCCTTCGATCGGCATGACATCGACCATCGCCATTGGGCGCACGGAGGAATCTGGCAAGCCCGCGCCTCGGGAGAACATGACGGTGCTAGGTACCGACGTCGTCTTCACACTCGCAGACCTCAAGGCCCACTACAATGCGGTTGGGTTGTATTTGCACATGCCTTCACTGGACCAGATTCAGTCCGGGAAGGAGCCAGATTCGGCGAAGCTACAGGAGCTTTGCGAAACCGTCGTCGGTCTAATCGAAAAGGTTCTAAGCTCTCGTATGTGGAACCCCACCGTGGGGATTACGGCGACGCTCGACCAGTGCATGAACGACGACTGTAAGAAGCCGATTAGAAAGCGGATGCCCTCTGGCAAGCACACGGTTGAGGCGCTGTGTTTTGAGTGCAAGGCCGAATATACGATCACGTCAGAATCGGACGGGCGCGTCCTTTGGATACCGAAGATGATAGACGCTCCTTGCTCGACGCAAGGCTGCCCCGAAAAGAAGGCCCTGTGGCCCCGCGAGATCACGCCGGGAACCCACTGGCGTTGCTGCACGTGCGGCGCACACAACGGGATCGATCTTGTTGTTACCAAAGTCGAAGACGAGAAATCCGACGCGGCGGCTCCGTGAGCTCGACGATAGCCGTCATTGTGGAGGCGGAGTAAGCTCAAGTGTCCGGCCCGAGTTAGCGGTTCCGCGAAAAGGGGGGGTGGGCAATAGCAGACGATGAAGGACCGCCCGGCGCGACCGGCAAGGGGGGGCCTGCTCGCCCCCGCTAAGCTCGCGCTCGTGGCCGGCCCCGGGGAGAAGGCAATGGCAAAGTCCGGTGGATTTGGCGACAACGCTTGCGCCGGCATCGACCCAGTGGACCGAACGCGCTTGGAAGAGGCGGCGCAGGTCTTCGTGGACGCACATGGGTTATTTATGGAGATCGCAGAATTTGTCGGCACCACCATCATGAACGTCGGGGGTTCTGCCGTTGGATTTCTCCGGAAACAATTCGACATAGACGTACACGCGAAGGCCGAGGAAATTACCGAGGCGACCCTGTGGGCGATGCAGTCTGGAGCGACGATAGGGCTTGACTCAGAAGGCGAGCGGGAGCCGTGGGACTGGTTCAACAAGCTGGTTGTCGTGGCCAGCGGCGGTTCCGGCGGGTTCTTTGGCGCGCCGGGCCTGATTTGGGACCTACCGATTACAACTGGCGTCATCATGCGCTCGATCGCTGAGATAGCCCGGTCCTTCCCTCACGAGAGCATCACGTCGGATGATACCAAGCGGGCCTGTATTGAAGTTTTCGCGTTCGGTGGACCGGCGTCCGATGATGATGACGCCGACGCCGGGTATTGGGCAACGCGCGCGGGCTTGAGCCATGTTACTATCGAGGCCCTGATAAAAGCCGTGGCGGCGCGTTTCGGCGTTGTGCTGAGTGAGAAGGTACTTGCGCAGTCGGTCCCGATTGCCGGAGCCTTGGCCGGGGCTGGCATGAATTACGCCTTTATCGATTACTACCAGCAAATGGCGCGCGTGCATTTCACTATCCGAGATGTCGAACGGCGTGCACCTGACCCGCCCGCGGTAAGGCCGTGCTTTAGCCAACTTGTCCGAAAAGTGCGTGAGCAACGCAAGGTGAAGCGCTAATGCGAACCCTCACGGCCGCCGTACTCATTGCGGCGCTGTTATCAGCTTGTACGACACCATCGATGTATACGCAGACCTTCGACTTCAAGGAATACCAAGTTGCCCTCACCCTTCAGGGCCGCGCCTACGAGTGCTTTCTTACCGACGGCGCACTGAAAAATAAGGCTCTTCGGGAAATCGTGTGGGTGGCCTGAGGGGGTAAACGTGGCCGGAAAGCGCATGGCTGTTGAGTTTCGCGGATATAGCGGGGCGCTGGATTTTAGCATCATGACGGGATGGCCAGATCAGCGAGAAGAGAGCGGCGCCTGGGGGATGCGTATGCGTTCCCGGGCTTTTCGTCCCGCGCCGACGGTACGTGGCGTGTTCGGCGACCCGAAGGCGCGGATCATCAGCCTTGCCCGACGCTCAAAACTAAAGGGAGCCGACCCGAATTTTGTTTCTGCATCCTTCGATTATCTCTAAACCGTCACTGAATTTGGGGATGGTGATGTGGGTGGCAGTGCTTATTCGGCCATCGAGGGGTTACGGCAGCAGTTGCTTTTGATGGGCAGTTCCCAGATATCTGCTAAATAGCTTGGACAAGTAAAGCTCAACGTAAGACCTCTTGACCAGTGGCTATCTGGTAAATGTCGGCTAACGTAACGGCGGGAAAGACGACGAACGCTTTTTAGCCAGGCTGAAACTACACGAGCATCTCTGCGCTGGTGCCGGTTCAGAAAGTCTCGAAGAAGCCGGCAAGGCGGTGTGGGACGTACGGCGAACGGTCCGTTCGAGCGACATACCTGAGATATTGGGAGCAATTGCGGGGCGCGGGCGCCGGCGCGGCAACTGGTGTCGGTATCATGGCTGCGGGGGCGGCGACCGGTGTATCGGGTGCCGCCGCCTTGACCTCTGGATTAGCGACGGCCGGCGCCTTAGTGGGCGGCGGCATGATGGCAGGAATCGGTGTAGTCGCCGCGCCAGCGGTGGTGCTTGGTGTCGGAGGGTATGCACTCCTAGCGAGACGCAATCGAAACAAGCTTAAGCAAGTGCAGGAGGTCCTCCTGCAAGAGGCTCTGCGTAAGCACGATGCCATCATCCGGCACATTCAAAAGGAGACAACCGCGAGTCGCGAGCGCGTAGAATATCTGGCGGCGATAAATGCCAAGCTCGCGGACGTAATTCAGAATCTGAGGCAGGACCTTGACCAAGAAGCAGCCTGAGCCGACGCCGGCCATTGACGTTGGGCGCGTGCTTGCGAAACAAGCTCGGGACATCGAAGACGTAGGCGGAGACGTCAGGGCCACCTCGAACGCAACTCGCACTGCGATTGACGCAGCGACGGCGCGGCTAGCGACCTTGGCCATCGAGGCGCCGTCACATAGTCCAATCATGCATGGAATGCCTCTCGCGTCACGTGATCTCCGCGCGTGGGACGAGCTTGTGGAAGATGCAAAGGAGATCAAAGAGGGTTTCGAGGCGCTTCTAACCGATGACGAGATTCAACGCGCGCGTCGGCATATTGACCAAATTGGTGACTCCGCGCTGACCGCCAACCGCCTTGACCGTTTCGACTATTGTATAGCCGGAGTCGCGGGCGTGCTCGCGGCCCTGGCTGATATTTTCCTAGTCAGAGTGCCGAAGCACCCCGGCTTCCTGGGAAGCCGTCCCGACGAGGGCGGCTGGCTTTCGAATGAGGTGAAAAGATCGTCGGACGACCCGGAGCAAACGATACGGCATTTGGAGCGCGCCTTCCCTGTCTCGATACGATCCGTCCACCAACACGATATTGGCGCATGCGGTGCCGCTTCGGCCCCGAACACATCGCTTTCAATCGGTAGGCCACGACCCAATTCTCGCGTGGATTTTTGGGGTAGCGGACGTGTTACGCGGCACGTTCACCGCAATCGGCAAAGATGGAACGCTTATCATTCAAGCAACGACGACGCAGCCGACCAGACGCAGGGCAAGACTTTTTCGTTCGGATTGTTGAAGCGCTTGGGCTTGTTGGCGGGCATCTATTATCGGACGTGAATACCCCTGCCGGCTTACCGCGCCGCTGAGGCCGTTAGCCTCATTCCTGCAATTTGGAACCATCGGGAAGCACGGCTATTCCGTGGGTGAAGTCGCCCGCCAAATGTACAGGTCTGGGTGTTATTTCCCACATTTTCTCGGTGGTCGCTGGCCGTCGCAGCGGTCGAAATCATAGTTCGAGGTTCCTGGGTGATTAGACGGCTCCAAGGGGACGCAGTGTAATCGGATCGTCCTCCCAGGAGCCGCCAACCCGCGCCTCAGACGTCATTATTCTTGGCGCACACGGTGTCGTCTGCCATCAACGCCGGAAAAGTCGCGGTCAGCCAGAACCCTCTGGTCAGTTAATTGGGATCAATGGCTCATGTCGTTCGTGACCCGCTTCCCGAGATGAATCGCGTATTAGGTGGTGACGCGAAGCGCCGGTGGCAGGCGATTGATCAAGAACTGACGATAGATTGGCAAACGCTGTTTGAACAAATCGATCAAACTTGGTCGTCTCAAGATGGCCTAATTGTGCGGTTATAGGTCTGAGGTAGACCGTGTCCATATGCTGACTTGACGATTCGGAAGTAGCGTTTCGGAGCAGAGAGATGGTTTCTTCAAATCGCGCGATTTGTGGCCCGAATTTCGCACCTGCGGCCCGCCCGCCACTCGCATTGAATGGCCGATTTTAGTGCAGACTCGCGAACTTTCCACGGCTGTTCCATGGTCGAATCCCGGCCGCTCGGTGGTCGAAAATCTTCACGTACTCGCTGCGCCATTACCGCAAGGTTTCGGCACACCCATTGTGCCGGGCCGAGGCTTCGTCCATCGACCCCTGTGCCACGCTGCGCAAGCCTCGGGCAATTTACAGCTATGCTCGGTATCATAGTAGAGGATAGTACAGCGTAGGAAAGGCGAAGAAGAAAATGAGGGCAGATAAGCGAACTGCGTCGCGGCACTCTTCTCAGCGCTAAGTACTTGTCTGCACACTGGTTTTTGACCTGCTCGCTGGAGCCATCAGGCCGCGGCATGGAGGCAGCGTTTCGGTAGTTGCTGATATAGCGCCATCTTCAAGGTGCCATGCGGGAGGCTCTTGCAGGGGCCGCTGTCGCGAATGAATACTTACCACATGTCCCGCGACGACGACATGAGTTTCGCGCCTCGCCTGGGCCGTATCCGCGCCCGAGGAGAGCGTGGCGCGCGCCTGCGATCGACCTACCTTCAGCAAGTCATGCGCGCCGTCGCCCGCAACGGTGGCGATCCGCGCCGCATCGAGGCAGGCCGCCTGCTGGGCGCGGCGGGCAACCGAGGACCGGCCGGTTTAACGCGCGCGGCCGGGGCGCCAAGCTCGTCACGTCGTTCCCGCGCGAGAACGGATGGAGCTTCGACCCCGACACCCGCATGCGCTTCCGCGCGCGCCGCGTCATGGTCAAGGCGCGGGTGGTGAAGATGCGGGGCAGCGGGAGCAAGGCCGCCTATGCCCATCTCCGCTACCTGCAACGCGACGGCGTGACCCTCGACGGCGAGCGCGGCCGGCTCTACGCCGCACGCGAGAACGAGGTGGACGGGCTCCGGTTCCTCGACCACGGCCAGGACGACCGCCACCAGTTCCGACTCATCGTGGCGCCCGAGGACGGTC
>CAVVLJ010000005.1:0-13396 GCA_963749075.1 uncultured Pseudomonadota bacterium
CGACAAGTCGCTCGCGAATTACAGCTACTTCACCTATCTCCAGATCGACGGCAAGCGCCGGCGCGTGGCGGCGGTCGAGGATTTCACCGCGGCGGTGAAGGGCGGCCGGCTCGTCTATCGCTTCACCGTGCCCGTCGCCCCGCCGGTCGACCCGGTGCGCCAGCGCTTCGAGTTCCTGCTCTACGACGAGACCTACTACGTCTATGTCGATCTCGAGAAGAAGGGAAAGGGCGTCACCTTCAGCGGCGAGGCGCCGGAGCTCTGCAGCGAAACGCGCACGCAGGACCTCACGACGCCGCTCTATTTCGGCTACGATTACCCGACCCTCATCCACGTGGCCTGCGAATGATCTCTCATTGGCGCGTTCTCGCCGCGGCCCTCGCCTTGGCCGCCTCCGTTGCCGTTCTGGCGCTGCTCGCCGGCACGGAAGTGGGCGGCTTCGGCGGCTTGCGCTTCGTCCTCGCCTTCGTCAACGAAGTGCAGCGCCGCCTCTACGGCGAGCTTGCCTGGGCACTCGACGAGCTCAAGAGCGGCGGCCGCCTCTGGCCGCTCGCCGCCCTCTTCGGCGTCTCCTTCCTCTACGGCGTGCTTCATGCCGTGGGCCCCGGCCACGGCAAGATCGTGATCTCCTCCTATCTCGTCGCGAGCGGCAGCCAGTTCCGCCGCGGCCTCGCACTCTCCTTCGCGGCCGCCATGGTGCAGGCGGTCTCCGCCATCCTCCTCGTCGGCCTGCTTGCCGTCGCACTCAAGCTGAGCCGCCTCCAGGTCAACAATCAGGGCCTGCTCCTCCAGGAGGGCAGCTACGGCCTCATCGTGGCGGTCGGGCTCGCCATGCTGATCGCGGTCCTAAGACGCGCCTGGGGCATGGCGCGGGCCCATGGCCACGGGGATCATCATGGCCACGGCGGCGGTCCGGCGGCCGGCTCCACGCGGTCCTGGCGCGGCTGGCTCGCCGTGGCACTCGCGACCGGCATCAGGCCGTGCAGCGGCGCCATCCTCGTCCTGCTCTTTGCCCTCGCCCAGGGCATGTTCGTCATCGGCATGGCCGCCACCGTCGTCATGGCGGTCGGCACCGGCGTCACCGTCTCGGCGCTCGCGCTCCTTGCGGTCTATTCGCGGCGCACCGCCATGCGCATCGCGGGCGAGAGCTCGGAGTGGCAGGCCCGCATCCACAACGGCCTCGCCCTCCTCGGAGCGCTCCTCGTGATCGGCGCCGGCCTCCTCCTCCTCGTGGCCACGGCTGGCCAGACCTCGTCCATTTGACGCCCCAACCATTTGACGCCCCTGGCATTTGACGCCCCTGGCATTTGACGCCCCTGGCATTTGACGCGTTGACTCTCGCCGGGCCCCGTCAAATACTGTCGCAACGATCCAGCAGCCGGCATCAGACCGGCTTGAACGACGAACAGGCATAGGGAGGCAAGCATGAAGACCTCGCGCAGGTCCGTACTCAAATATTCCGCCCTGAGCGTGGCCGCCTTCGGCCTCGGCGGCAGGCTCGCGCGCGCCGCGGACGAGACGATCCGGATCGGCGTGCTCTACGACCTCTCCGGGCCTTACGCGGCGGCCGGCTCGGTCGCCTCCTCGATCGGCGCCCATATCGCCATCGACCTCGTCAACGAGCGCGGCGGCGTCGCCGGCAAGTACAAGGTGGTGCCGATCGACGGCGACAGCCAGAGCAAGGCGGACGTGGCGATCAACGAGGCCGAGCGGCTCCTCAGCGAGGCCAAGGTCGACATCATACTGGGCGTCTATTCGAGCGCCCACGCCGTGCCGCTCGCCGCCAAGCTCGAGGAGCAGAAGAAGATCCTGTGGATCACCACGGCGGTCGCGACATCGGTGTTCAAGGGCAAGAACCTGCATTACGTCTTCCGCGCCCAGATCCATTCCGACCAGTACGGCCAGGCCGGCGCCGGCTTCCTTGCCGAGCACGCGAAAGCGAAGCTGGGCGTCGAGCCCAAGGATCTCAAGGTCGCGATCATCCACGAGGACGGCCCCTACGGCACGGGCGTCGCCGACGCCGACGAATTCTATTGCAAGGAGAAGGGCCTGCAGGTGGCGCTCAAGGAGGCCTATTCGGCGAGCGCGCCCGATCTCTCGTCGCTGGTGAACAAGGTGCGCAGCACCCGGGCCAACGTCGTGCTGCACGCCGGCTACAACCCCGACATCACGCTCTTCCTGCGACAGGGCCGCGAGCAGGGCCTGCGCTTCAAGATGCTGATCGGCAACGGCGCCGGCTACAGTCAGCTCGACAAGCTGCGCGCCACCTTCCACGACGACATCGACCACTTCTGCAACATCGATCCGGTGCCGGCGCAGCTCCTCGACGCCAAGAAGCTCGCGCCGGGCCTGGGCGACCTCATCAAGATCATGGTCGAGCGCTACAAGGCCAAGACCAACGCGAACGACGTGCCGCCGCACGTCTCGATGGGCTTCAACCAGACCTGGATACTGCTCAATTCGGTGCTGCCGGTGGCCAAGGCGAAGTACGGCGGCTTCGACCCGGAGGCCATCCGCAAGGCGGCCCTCGACGTGGATATTCCCGCCGGCGGCACGATCCAGGGCTACGGCGTCAAGTTCTTCCCGCCGGGAACCGAGCTCTCCGGCCAGAACGAGCGCTCGACGCCCGTGGTCATGCAGTATTTCGGCGAGCACATCGCCGTCGTCTGGCCCACCAACATCGAGACGCAGGAGCCCGTCCTGCCGTTGCCGGCATCCTCGCCCTACGCCATGCGCAGTTAGCATTCGAACTTGTTGATGCGCGGCACACCCCCCTCCCTAACCCTCCCCCTCAAGGGGGGAGGGGAACTGCATGGAGACGCAGCGAACTACCCCCTCCCCCTTGAAGGGGGAGGGTGGGGGAGGGGGTGACGCTCGCTTCGACGGTAGTGAACTCTAAATGCTGGCGGTTGCGGGCCTCTCCAAGCGCTTCGGAGGATTCCTGGCGGTCAACCAGGTGTCCTTCGAGGTGCGGGAGGGCGAGATCCTCGGCCTCATCGGTCCGAACGGCTCGGGCAAGAGCACGACCTTCAACCTGATCGCCGGCACGCTGCGCCCGAGCGGCGGCTCGATCCGCTTCGCGGGCGACGAGATCGCCGGCCTAGCCGCGCACCACATCTGCCGCCGGGGCGTCGCGCGCACCTTCCAGATCCCGCGGCCCTTCCGCAAGCTCTCGCTCGTCGAGAACGTGGCGCTCGCCGCCCATTACGGCAAGCACGGCAGCGTGAGCCGTGCGGAAGCGCGGCGCCAGGCGGAGGCGGCGCTCGAGCTCGTGGGCCTGCCCGCCGGCGGCGAGGCCACGACCGAGGGGCTGGGCGCCGCGGCGCTCAAGAAGCTCGAGCTTGCGCGCGCGCTCGCGACGCGGCCGCGCCTCCTCCTCGCCGACGAGAGTCTCGGCGGGCTCGACGCGGCGGAGATGGAGCGCGCCGCCGATCTCCTCGAGAGCATCCGCAGCGCCATGGGCATCACCATCGTGTGGGTCGAGCACATCATGGGCGTGCTCATGCGCGTGGTCGACCGCGTCATCGTGCTCGATCACGGCGAGAAGATCTTCGAAGGCGCGCCGGCCGAGGCTGCGCGCGACGCGCGCGTCGCGGAAGTCTATCTCGGCCGGCCGCGGCACTGAGCGGCCCATGCTGTCCCTCGAAGCGGTCTCCGCCGGCTACGGCTCCTTCCGGGCCTTGAGCCAAGTCTCCCTCGAGGTGAGGGCGGGCGAGGCGGTCGGCGTGATCGGCCCGAACGGCGCCGGCAAGACCACCCTCATGCGGGTGATCTCGGGCCTCGTCCCCGTGCGCGCGGGCGAGCTCACCATGGAGGGCCGCCCGCTTGCCGGGCTGCCGGCGCACCGCATCGTCGAGCGCGGCATCGCCCACGTGCCCGAGAACCGCCGGCTTTTCCCGCGGCTCAGCGTCGAGGACAACCTGCGCATCGGCGGCTTCATCCCCGCGGCGCGCCGCCACTATGCGGAGCGCGCGGCCTGGGTCTACGAGCTCTTCCCGCGGCTCAAGGAGCGTTGCCGCCAGCTCGCCGGCACGCTCTCCGGCGGCGAGCAGCAGATGTGCGCGATCGGCCGCGCGCTCATGTCCCGGCCCAAGCTCCTGCTCATGGACGAGCCCTCCGCCGGGCTGGCGCCGCTCGTGGTGGAGCAGGTCTTCGCCCTCGTCCGCCGCATCCGGGCCGAGGGACTGACCGTGCTCATCGTCGAGCAGAACGTGCAGCAGGTTCTCGACGTCGTGGACCGCGCTTACCTCCTCGAGGTCGGCAGCATCCGCCTCGCCGGGACCGCCGCCGAGCTCAAGGACCACGACGTCATCCGCAAGGCCTACATGGGGCTCTGAGGGATTCATCCGGAAGTGAATGCGTTATTTTTCATGCGTTGCTCACCGTTCGTCGTCATTCCCGCGCAAGCGGGAGAAGGCGAGGAAGCCCTCTCCCGCTTGCGGGAGAGGGAAGGGGCCCATCCCTTAGGGATGGGAAGGGTGAGGGAAGGCCGGATGCCGGCGCCGACCCTCATCCTCCCACGGCCTTACGGCCATGGGCCCCTCATCGATCCGCTTCGCGGCTCGATCCCGCAAGCGGGAGAGGGGCTTAACGCGATCGGCGCCTGCGCAAGGATGGCATTTCGGAATAAGCTCTGAGGACGCATGGACATCTACCTCCTCGAGGCGGTGGTGAACGGCCTGCTCTTGGGCGGCGTGCTGGCGCTCTTGGCACTCGGGCTCAATCTCATCTTCGGCGTCATCGACGTGGTGTGGATCGCCTATGCCGACCTCGTCATGTGCGGCATGTACGCGGTCTATTGGCTGCACTCCTATTACGGCTGGCCCTTGGCGTTCGCCTTCGCCGCGGCGATCCTCATCGTGGCGCTCTTAGGTCTCCTCGTGCATGTCCTCATCATCGCACCCGTGCTCGGCTCCGCTCCCATCAACCAGCTCCTCGCCACGGGGGGTCTGCTCTATTTCCTGCAGAGCTTCGCGACGCTCCTCTTCGGCACCGACTTCCGCAACATCGGCGTGCGGCTGCCGGTGCTCGAGCTGGGTGAGCTCTACATCAGCTTCGCGCGGCTGATCGCCTTCGCAACGGCGCTCCTCGGCGCCGTGGCGCTCTATCTCTTTCTCAAGCGCACCTATCTCGGCACGGCGATCCGCGCCATCGCGCAAGACCGCGAGGTCATGGGGCTGATGGGCGTCGACCAGCGGCGTATCTATCTCATCACCTCGGCGATCGGCGGCGGCCTCGCCGGCCTCGGCGCCTGCCTCCTCTCGCTGCAGTACGACGTGCAGCCCTTCGTCGGCAACACCTTCGGTCCGCTCATCTTCATGATCTGCGTGCTGGGCGGCCTCGGCAACATGATCGGCGGCTTCATCGCCGCCTTCATCATCAGCCAGATCATCTCGATCGGCGGCTACTATTCCTCGACCGAGCTCGCCTACGTGCTCGCCTTCACCTTCTTCATCGTGCTCATGTTCGCGCGGCCGCGCGGGATACTCGCGCGATGAGGGGGAAGCACGGAGCGGCCTTGCTCGGCCTCGCGGTCCTCGTGGCCCTGCCCGCGGTGACGCCCGTCTATTTCCTCCACCTCGCCATCCTGGTCCTCATTTGGGGCTTCATCTATACCGCCTGGTCGATCATGGGCCGCTTCGGCTTCGTCTCGCTGGGGCACGGCGCCTTCATGGGCATCGGCGCCTATGTTCCGGGGCTGCTGTGGAACTATGCGGGCATCACGCCGTGGCTCAGCATGCCGCTCGGCATGCTGCTCGCGGCACTCCTGGCACTCGTCATCGGCTATCCCTGCTTCCGCCTCAAGGTGGTGGGTCACTATTTCGCGCTCGTGACGCTGGCGCTCAGCCAGGTGGTGATGCTCAGCATCATCGCGGCGCGCGACGTGACCGGCGGCTCGCTCGGCATGACGCCGAAGCTCGCCGGCCATTCCTGGTACGCGCTGCAGTTTCCCGAGAAGGGATATTTCTACGGCGTCAGCCTGGTGCTCTGGCTCGCCGGCCTCGCGGTGTGGCGCCGGCTCGACCGCGGCATCGGACGCGAGGCTCTCGAGGCGATCTCCGAGGACGAGGACGCCGCCGCCGCGGTCGGCATCGACGTGCTGCGCGAGAAGCTGCGCGTCACCGTGATAAGTGCCGTGCTGACCGCGCTCGGCGGCTCCATCTATGCGCAGTATCTCATGTACCTCAACCCGGAAACGGTCTCCGGCATCAGCGTCTCCCTGCAGATCGTCTTCGCCGCCATCGCGGGCGGCATGTACAGCATGCTCGGTCCCACGGTGGGCGCCCTTCTCACCACCGCCTTGACCGAGGGCCTGCGCGTGTGGTTCGGCGTCAGCTTCATCGGCGCTGCCAACACCATCTACGGCATTCTGCTGATCATCTTCATCGTCTTCATGCCGCGCGGCATCCTCGGCGCGGTGGAACGCTTGCGCGTACGCCGCGTGCGCGCCGGCGCGCTGCCGGCGGGCTAGGCCCGGTGCGAAAGCTCGGCCTCATCGGCTTCGGCGCCATCGGCCGGCGGGTCGCGGCGGCATTCGCTGGCGGCACGCTCGAGGGCATCGGCGTCCCGGCGGCCCTGGTCCGCCGGCCGCCGCCCGGCGGCGCAGCGCCGCCGCTGCTCATGAACGATGCGGAGCGCTTCCTCGCCCTCGGCCTCGACGCCGTGCTGGAATGCGCGGGGCACGCGGCCTTGGCCGCCTATGGCGAGCGCGTGCTCGCCGCGGGCGCCGACCTCCTCGTCACCTCGGTGGGGGCGCTCGCCGACGCCGCACTCCTCGAGCGCCTCCTCGCCGCGGCGCGGGGCGCCGGACGCCGGCTCATCCTGCCCTCGGCCGGGATCGGCGCCCTCGATATCCTTGCCGCCGCAGCGGTGGGCGGACTGGAGAGCGTACACGTCACCGTGCGCAAGGATGCGGCGAGCTGGCACGGCACGCCCGCCGCCTTGTCCCACGATCTGGCGCGGCTCGTCTCGGCGGCCGTGCTCTACGACGGGCCGGTGCGCGAGGGCGCCCGGCTCTATCCCCAGAACGTCAATATCGCCGCCGCCGTGGCGCTCGCGGGGATCGGCTTCGAGCGCACGCGCCTCACCATCGTGGCCGATCCGTCCATCGCGAACCACGTGGTCGAGGTGACTGCCGCGGGCGCCTTCGGCCGTTTCGATTTTCGCGAGGAGGTCGTGCCCAGCGAGGAGAACCGCAAAACCGGCCGGCTGGTCGCCATGGCGCTCGTCAAGACGATCCGCCAGCTCTCCTCGACCCTCGTCGTCGGCGCCTGAGGAGGGCCAGGCCCATCGCCCGCTGCAACGCGGCTTTGCCGCGACGCGCGGCGGCGCGGGCGATCACTGGTGCCGGTACTTCATCGTGCACTCGTGGTAGCCCATGCGGCCGTCCGTGAACGTGAAGGGCGGCGTCCGGCGGGTTGCACCGGCAGGCAGGCCATCGTTATTTGCGCTGGTAGCGCAAAGTGCATTCCCGATAACCCATCTTGCCGCTTCCTTCCAAGACACCGTTCTGAATTCTGCCGGTGAATTGCATCGTGTATTTTCCGATCCTCGCATTTTCTCCTGCGCCACGTAAAACGAAGCTGCCGTCCGTATTGACGCGGCCCTCGTAGACCTCGTGACCGGGCGTGCCGTAGCCTGGCACTTCGATATCGGCCGAGAGCCGGTTGTCAGTCACGGTGAATATGCGAGCCGTGCTCTCGAAGGGGGGGTACTTATTGACCGTGCTCGCCGAGCACGACAGTAGGCCGCTCCACCTTCCGTCATAGGGATTCTTGGAGCTTGGCTGCGGTGCCGCCGGCATTGCCGGCTTGACCACCATCGCCGTCGCCACAGGCTGCTGCTCGCGGGCCTTTTCCGCAGCCTGCGCCGCCTCCTGCCGCGCCTTCTCCTGCTCCCGCTCCTTGTCCTTGCGGGCCTGATAGACCGCGGCATCCTCGAGCGCCACGGTCGCCACATAGGCGATGGCCTCGTCCTTGCGCTCGACGGCGTACCAGTCGCCGCTCTTCACCTTGCCGGCGACGTGCACGCGCTCACCTTCCCTGAGCCTTCCCACTTGCTTGGCCGCGATCTCGGGCGCCTCGCGCAGCGGCGCCGCGCGCGCCGCGATCATGTCATTGTCGATGACGTCGAGATCCGGCGTGGACTTGGCACGCGCCGGGGAGAGCGCTGCCAGCTGCGCCGGCTTCAAGGACGAGAGGCGGTTGCGCGCCACCGCGACGAATTCGCCATTGGGATATTTTGCGAGATAGGCCTCGAAGTCGGCGGCGAGCGTGCTGTCCTTGATCGATTTCCAGAACGCCAGCTCGAATTCGCGGTCCTCCTCGGCATTCGACGCAGGGAGAGGTGCCGGTGCCGGCGGTGTTGCGCTTGCGGCAGCAGGTGCAGGCGGCGCGCTTGCCGGGGCGGCCGGCGATGGTGACTGCGGCGGCGCGGCGTTGCCGGAAACGGCTGCGGAGACCGCCGCGGGCGCTGTGCTCGGCGATGCTGGCGCAGGGCTCGCTGCCGGGGAGGGCGCCGGGCTTGGCACGGCAGCCACGCTTGGCGCCGGCGCAGCGGGGCTCGATGGCATCGGGCTTGGAGCGGCGGCGCTCGCGGGTGCCGCGGCAGGGCTCGGCGGCCCAGAGGGCGTCGGGCTCGGCACGGCGGCAGCGCTTGGCGCCGCCGGGGCGAGGCTTGGCGGCGGTGTCTCGCTCTTTGCGGCAGTCGCCTCGCCCGCGGCAGGCGGGCTCGGGGCGGCTGCCGGCGGCGGGGCGCTCGCCGCTGCAGCGGGCGGGCTGGCCGGGGCTGCATTGCTCTTGGCGCTTTGCACGGGTGGCGGCTCGCGAGCTTGCTGGGGCGACGGCGCGGCCGGAGCCGGGCTCGCAACGGCCGTCTTGGCGGGCGGCGCCTGCTCGCCGCCGCCGCGCAGCGCAAAGACGGCGACGGCTCCGGCGACGAGGACCACGGCGGCCAGGGCCGCGATCGCGGTTACGGCGCGGCGCGAGGATGGGCCCCGCGCCGGCGCCGCGCTCGTGCCGTACACTCTCGCACCGGAGCTTGCCTGGGCCGCGGCCGCGATCGCCGCGAATGGCGCCGTGCCCGGCGAAGGCGGCGGCCCGATGAGATGGCTGAGATCGGCGACGAGCCTCTGGCAGCCGGCGAAATCCGTGCCGCCGCGCCATGACGAGAGATCGACCGTCTGGATGTTGGTGAAGCGCAGCGGCGGCATCGCTTCGTCGAGGCGCACCGGCACCAGCTTCTTCTTGTCGACGGCATAGGCCGCCTCGGCGCGTACCCAGTCCGAGCCCACCGAATGGCGCGACCACACCACGATGACCGCGCGCGCCTCGGCGAGCGCCTGCTCGATGACCAGGTCGAACGAGCTGCCGGTGGTGATGCGCCGGTCCCACCATACGGACCAGCCGGTGCCCTCGAGGAGGGCTGCCAGCGCCTCGACCTTGGCCTGGTCCTGCCGCGAATAACTGATGAAGAGGTCGGCCACGAGCTTCCCTCAGCGCCGGCGCTGCTGCCGCCTTGTCGGGTCGCCTGACCCGGCGCTGCGGCCGGTGGAGACGTCGGCGAGCCTCCTCATGTCGACCCTCGATGGTGCGGCGCGGATGGCGGAATTATAATTGGCGGGCGCGTCAATGACAAACAACCGGCGTCGGCCGCGCGCGGCAGGCTATGCCGTCATTGGCGCCGGTAGGCCAGGGTGCATTGCCGCATGCCCATGGTTCCGCTCGCGTCGAGCACGCCGTTGTGCGCCTTGCCCATGAAGCTGATGAAATAGCCGCCGCCCCTCGAGTTCGTGCCCCTGCCGGTGATGGAGACCGTGCCGTCCGGATCGATGCGGCCCTGATAGACCTCGTGGGCACCCATGTTGTTGAAGCCGGGAACGTCGGTCTCCAGCGAAAGCTGCCCGCCGGCAACGGTGAAGGGCCGGATATCGTTCTGGAACGGCTGGACCCGGCCGTTCGGACTCGGTCCGCAGGACATGACGCCGCGCCACGTTCCGTCATAGCCGCCGGCGCGCGGTGCGCCCGCCGCAGCAGGCGGTTCCGCCGACGCCACGGGCGCCGATGCCGCCCCTTGCTCCTTGGCCTTGCGCGCCTGGTAGGTCTGCGGCGATTCGAGGCCGGTCCCTATTACATAGGCGAGCGCATCGCCTTTCACTTTGATGGTGTACCAATTCTTGTCTCGCACCTTGCCGGTGACGTGCACGCTCTCGCCCTCGGAGAGATGCCCGGTGCGCTTGGCGCTGAATTCGGGCGCCGCGTGGACCGGCAGCTCGCGCGTCGCCACCATGTCCTTGTCCAGCACCTCTAGCTCGGGCCCGGGCTTGGCCGGCGGTGGCACGTTCGCGACCTGGGCCGGCTTCCCCGGCGGTGCTACGCTCGCCACCTCGGCCGGCTTGGTCGGCGGTGCCGCGCTCGCCACCTCGGCCGGCTTGGCCGGCGGCGCCGCGCTCGCCGCCGGGGCCGGCTTGAGCGCCGCGATGCGGTTGCGCGCCACGGCGGCGAATTCGCCGTTCGGATATTTCGCGAGATAGGCCTCGAAGTCGCCGGGGATCGTGCTCTCCCTGATCGATTTCCAGAACGCCAGCTCGAATTCGCGATCGGTCGCATTGCTTGACGCCGGTGCGGCAGTGGCGGCCGCGGCGGCAGGGGCAGGCGTGGCGGCAGGGGTGGCGGCAGGGGCCGGGGCGGATGGAGCGGCGCTCGCTGCGGCTGCCGGCTCGGCAGCGGTCGCAGGGGAGGGAGCCGGCGCCGGCGTTTCGCTCGGCGCGGCTGTCTCGGCGGCTGCTGGAGAGGCAGCTGCCGCCGGCGTGCCGCTCGGCGCTGGCGCGGGCGTCTCGCTCGCCGCGGGCGTTTCGGCGGCTGCCGGAGAGGCTGGCGCTGCCGGCGCGCTGCTCGGCGCCGGCGTGGGCGTCTCGCTCTTGGCCGTCGTTTCGCTCTTGGCGGTGGCCTCGCTCTTGGGAGATGCGGCTGGAGCCGGTTCCTTTGCCTCGGTTGCCGTTGCCGCGGCCGGGGCGGCGCTCGCGACCGCGGTCTTCGCGGGTGGGGCCTGCTCGTTGCCGCCGCGCAGCACGGCGAAGGCGATGCCGCCGCCGATGAGCACCGCCGCTGCCAGCGCCGCCGCTGCCAAGGCACCGCGCCGGGCCGGGCGCGGCGGCGGCGAAGCTGGCACGGCAAGCGGCACCGGTGCGGCCTCGGCGGGCTTGACGGCGGGAACTGCCGGCGCCGGCTCGGCCGGGCGCGCGGCAGCACCGGGTGCCGGCGGCGGCCCGAGCAACTGGGAGAGGTCGTGGATGAGCTTCTGGCAGCCGGCGAAGTCGGTGCTGCCGCCCCATGCCGAGAGGTCGACGGTCTGGATGTTGGTGAAGCGCAGCGGCGGCTGTGCATCGTCGAGGCGCACCGGCACCAGCTTCTTCTTGTCGACGGCATAGGCCGCCTCGGCGCGCACCCAGTCCGAGCCGACCGAGTGGCGCGACCAGGCGACGATGACGGCGTGCGCCTCGGCGAGCGCCTGCTCGATGACCAGGTCGAAGGAGCTGCCGGTGGTGATGCGCCGGTCCCACCACACGGACCAGCCGGTGCCCTCGAGGAGGGCTGCCAGCGCCTCGACCTTGGCCTGGTCCTGCCGCGAATAGCTGATGAAGAGGTCGGCCACGAGCGTCCCTCAGTGCCAGCGCTGCTGCTGCCGTATCGCGCGGCCTGACCCGGCGCTGCCGCCGGTGGAGACGCCGATGAGTTCCGCCATGGCACCCTCGCCGCTGCGACGCAGCTGTCGCATTATAATTGGCGGCGGCGCCAAAGACAAACGGCCGCAGCTGCCGCAGGCCAGGGCGATTCCCACTCGAGTGGAATCGCTGCTCCGGTCGTCATTCCCGCGAAAGCGGGAATCGATCGGCCCTGGACCCCCGCTTTCGCGCTAGTACCTCTGCACAGAGAATTTGATGGGTTGATCGTGACTTGGGTCTAGAGGCGGCAGGGCTTGGGGATCGACGATCAGTTCGATGCTGCGAGCGACGCCGGGTCGGCGGTGGATCAAGCCTGCGCGCTCGAGGGTGAGGATCATCTGGTGGACGGAAGGCGGCGTGACGCGGAAGTGGCGTTGCAGATCGGCTTCGGCGGGCGGGCGGCCGAGCACCAGGGTGTAGGCGTGGATGAAGGCGAGGTACTGCCCCTGCTTGGGGGTGAATCTGGGTGCGGAAGAGGGGAGACAAGCGCCCGGCATCTGATTCATCTGTCGAGCCCTCAAGCACAGGAGGGCAACGATGAATGTACGGTACCGGGTCGAGCTGAGCCAGGGGGAGCGCGAGGAGCTGACGGCACTGCTGAGCGGGGGCAAGCATGCCGCGCGCAAGCTCAAGCGGGCGCAGATCCTGCTGGCGGCGGACGCCGGGGCCAGCGACGAGGCCATTGCCACGAGCGTAGCCGTCGGCGGCTCGACGGTTTATCGGACCAAGCGTCGCTTCGTCGAAGGCAACCTGGAGGCGGCCCTGAGCGAGGAGCCGCGCCCTGGGGCTGGGCGCAAGCTCTCGGGCAAGGAGGAGGCGTTGCTGGTGGCGACCGCCTGCTCCAGCCCGCCCCAAGGCCGTGCGCGCTGGACGCTGGAGCTGCTGGCCGGCGCCATGGTCAAGCTGACCGACCATGAGGGCCTCTCGCGCGAGACGGTGCGCCGGCGCCTGGCCGAGAACCACCTCAAGCCGTGGCGCAAAGACATGTGGTGCATTCCGAAGGTCGACGGGACGATATCGCCCGCATGGAGGACGTGCTCGACCTTTACGCCGAGCACCCCGATCCCAAGCGCCCGGTGGTGTGCTTCGACGAGAGCCCGACCCAGCTCATCGGCGAGGTGCGCGAGCCGATCCCGGCGAGGCCGGGGCAGCTCGCGCGCTTCGACTACGAGTACATGCGCAACGGCACCGCCAACCTGTTCATGTTCGTCGACGTACATCGACCGTGGCGCCAGGTGAAGGTCACAGACCATCGCACGGCCGGCGACTTCGCCGATTGCATGCGCGACCTGTTGACACGCACTACCCGAAGGCCGAGCACATCAGGGTCGTGCTGGACAATCTCTCGACCCATTCCCCCGGCGCGCTCTACGAGGCCTTCCCACCAGCCGAGGCGCGGCGCATCCTGCGCCGCCTCGAGTTTCACTACACGCCCAAGCACGCCAGCTGGCTCAACATGGTGGAGATCGAGATCGGCGTCCTGCGCGGCCAGTGCCTCGACCGACGCATCGGCGAGCGCGCGGTCCTCATCCGAAATCGCCGCCTGGGAGCGCCAGCGAAATGCCGAGGCGCCCGCATCAAGTGGATGTTCACCACCGAACGCGCCCGCGACAAGATGGCTCGCGCCTACCCAACCCCAACCAAACGTCTTGATCTCTGTGCAGAGGTACTAGG
>CAVVLJ010000006.1:0-7117 GCA_963749075.1 uncultured Pseudomonadota bacterium
TGCAATAGAGGGCCCTCGCCCAAAAGGCTTCGAGCCTTCAACCTCCGCCAGGGAGCATCGCATAATGAGACATCTCGCCCTTTTCGCTGCCATCGCCGTTAGTCTGGCTGCCGCCCCCTTCGCCCAGGCAGCACCCGATCAGCAACAAGCCGTCGACGAGGCCCTCAACGTGGTCCGCGAGATCCACAACGGCGGGAACGATATCGCCGCCAAGGCGCGCGAGCTGATCCGCCGCTCGCGCGCGGTGCTGATCGTGCCCGAGTTGGTCAAGGCCGGCTTCATCTTCGGCGCCCAGGGAGGCACCGGCGTCCTGCTCGCCCGCGACGGCAAGCGCAATTGGAGCGACCCGGCCTTCTACGACCTGGGTGCGGGCTCGTTCGGCTTCCAGATCGGCGTCGAGGTCTCCAAGGTCGTGCTCATCATCATGAGCGACAAGGCGCTCAATGCGGCGATGGAGAACAAGGTGAAGCTGGGTGCCGAGGCCGGGCTGGCGGTCGCCACCTTGGGTGCGGGCGCCGAAGCGTCGACCACGACCAATGCCGGCGCCGACATCTACGTCATCGCCGAATCGAAGGGGCTGTTCGGCGGAGTCGCCATCGAAGGCGGGGTGATGAGCCCGCGCCACGAATGGGACACGGCCTATTACGGCCGGAACGTCTCGGCGCGCGATATCATCGTGCGCCGCACCGTCAGCAACCCCGGCGCCGGCGCCTTGAGGCGGGCGCTTCGCGGCATCTGACGGCGGCACCTAGCGGAGCGAGTGCGGGCGCACGCCGCCGCATCGGTCGGCGGACGGTCGGGCGGACGGCCGCGCGGCGAGAAAGAAGTCCTGCGAGTGTCCTCTTTCGAGGCGATCGTGACCGACGGAACTCCCGGCGCATCGCCACGAGGCTCAGCGATGGACGAGCACCGGGATCTTGGAGTGCGTGAGGACCTTGACCGTCTCGCTGCCGAGCACGATCGCGGAGATGCCGTGGCGGCCGTGCGAGGCCATGACGATAAGGTCACAGTGTTTCGACTTGGCGGTCGCGATGATTGCCTGGTAGGGATGCTCGTGCTCGAGGTGGAGCGTGTCGCACGCGACACCCGCTTTTCTCGCGGCTTTGGCGACGGCGCCGAGCGTTTTCTCGGCATGCTCCCGCATGCGCGCTTTGTACTGAACGGCCGTGTCCGCGAGCATCTGGGTGTCGGTCGTGAGCACATGAAAAGGCGGCAAGACCGTGAGCACGGTGGCTTTGGCGCCGATCCGCTTGGCCAGCGCGATGCCGTGCCGGACGGCCTTCCCGGCGAGCGCCGATCCGTCCGTTGGTATCAGGATGTGGGTATACATCGACCTCTCCTTGGCGACGATTTTCCGGCGCGAGCGCACTCCAGACCTCACTTTGCAAGCCGCTTGCGGATCGCCAGCAGTTCCCGCCGGCGCTCTGCGCTCATTTTGGGGTAAGTCATTTCGAGTCCTTGGAGCGTATCGAGGATGATTTGCGACACGATCAGGCGAGCGTTCTCCTTGTCGTCGGCGGGAACGACGTACCAGGGCGCCTCCCGGCTGCTCGTAGCACCGAGGCATTCCTCGTAGGCCTTCATGTACTGCTTCCAGAATTTCCTCTCCTCGATGTCCGCAAGGCTGAATTTCCAGTTCTTTTCCGACTCATCGATGCGCTCGAGGAAGCGCTTGCGCTGCTCCTCCTTCGAGAGGTGGAGGTAGAACTTCACGATGCGGGTTCCGTTGACATGAAGATGTCGCTCCAAATCCGCGATCGAACGATAGCGGTCTTGCCAGACCGCCTTGTCGTCGCGCGAATCGTCCGGGAGCCCTTCGCTGCGGAAAATTTCGCGATGCACGCGGACGATCAGCACCTCCTCGTAATAGGATCGGTTGAAGATGCCGATCCGCCCGCGCTCCGGCAGATCGCGGGTGGTGCGCCAGAGAAAATCGTGCTGCAGCTCCGTGGAGCTCGGATGCTTGAAGCTGAACACCTGGCAGCCCTGCGGATTGACCCCGGACATCACGTGCTTGATGGCGCCGTCTTTTCCGGCCGCATCCATGGCCTGAAAAATCAGCAGGACGGCATAGCGATTGGACGCATAGAGAAGCTTCTGTTGCGAGCTTAGTTGCGCAACGTGCTCTCTCAGAAGTTCCTCATATTGCTCTTTCGACTTGTACGCGGGATCGACCATCGTGGGCCACTTCTTGAGGTTGACCTCGTCTCCTTCCCGCACCCGAAAATCCTTCGAATTGATCTTCATCCCTGTCCTCTCGGCGGCTGCATGCGTCCTAGATGATCCCAAGACGGTCAAAGACCGGAACCTTCACGAAATCCAAGATGACGGCGAAGGCAGCCGCCGCGGCAAGCGTGCCGGCTACGAGCAAGACCGGCAAGGGCGCTATGGCGATCCCGCCGACGGCCAATGCCGAGGCGATGAGCACATCGGCTACGGACGACGCGGCAAGCCAGAAGCTCGGACGCGAGCCCCACAAGTGCCGGCGTTGACGAATGGCGTAGAGCGTCGCCTGGCTCCCGAAGACCAAGGCTGCAAAGGCGAGCGTTCTCAGCGCCCGGGTTCCGAGATTCATCCGGAATTCGCCGACCGCCAGGACGCCGGTGCAGAAGGCCAAGAGGCAGATGCCCATGATGACGCCCGCCGTCGTCAAGCTGCCGATGCGCCACGCATTCGGCATCGGGGACGGCCGCACGTTGTCCGTCGTCAACGACATGGTGAGGAAATCGCCGATCACCATCACGATGACCATCAGCATCGGAGTCAGTATCGCGTGCCCCGTCATGATCAGCCCGAGTATCAGGAAGAGCACCGTCACGATCTTCTTGATGATCGAGTTCAGCGTGTAGGTCAGGATGCGCTGGAACGTCACTCGCCCTTCCTTGACCGCGGCGACGATGCCGGCCAGGCCGGGCTCGGTCAGCACCATGCCGGCGGCGGATTTGGCGACGTCGGTTGCCGTCGAGACCGCGATTCCGATCTGCGCCTGGCGCAGCGCCGGCGCGTCGTTGGCGCCGTCGCCGCACATGCCGACGGTGTGACCGCCCTTCTGGAACGCCTTGACGAGCTTGTACTTGTCCTCGGGGAGGACGCCGGCGAAGACCGCGAAGTCTTCGGGGCGGACAACGTCGGGGATCGGCCCCGGCGGAGAGACGGCGCCATCGAGCCCCACCGCGCGCGCCACGATGGCCGCGGTCGCCGGCGCGTCGCCCGTCACCATCACGGTGCGCACGCCCAGACCGTGCAATTCGGTGACGAGGGCCGCCGAGTCGTCGCGAGGCGGGTCGCTGAGTGCTATGAGACCTGCCAGCTTCATCGCCGCCGGCGGACCGGCCGCCACCGCCAGCACTCTGAAACCCTTTTCCTCGAGCGCGCTCGCCGCCGCACTCGCATCCGGCGACGGCTGGACGAGCCCGCTCACCACGGCATAGGCGCCCTTCACGACACGTTCGCCGCCGCCGCTGGGGTCCGCGACCATCGCCTCGGACATCTTGGTCGCCGGATCGAACGGCACGAACTTGACGATTCGCGGCGCATCGGCGGCATGGCTGCCGCCGCCGGCGGCGCGAATGGCGGCATCTACCGGATCCTGCCCGCCGTCCGAGCTGGCGAGTGCCGCCAGCGCGAGAACGTGCGAAGCGTCGAAGCCGGGCATGGGACGGACGGTCGTAACCGCCAGCTCGTTCTGCGTCAGCGTCCCTGTCTTGTCGGAGCACAAGACATCCATCGTCCCCGCTTCATCCACCGCGGAGAGGCGGGTCGGGAGGACGCCGAGCTTTGCCAGAGCGCGCGCGCCGAGCGCCGATGCAAGGGTGAAGGTGGCCGGCAGGGCTACCGGTATCGAGGCGAGGACCGCCGTGAGGACGAGGGGAACGATCTCGGCGAGGGGCATCTTGAGAAAATAGGCATAGGCCACCAGCATCGCGATGACGACGCCGTTGAACGCGGCGAGATTGCTCACCACGCGCAGAACCGCCTTCTGCTGGGAGCTCACGACATAGGCGGTGCGCACGAGCTCCGCAGTGCGGCCGAACTTGGTCCGCGCTCCGGTCGCCGTGACCTCCGCCGCCGCCTCGCCGCGCCGTACCAATGCCCCCGCATAGGTTTCTAGGCCCGGACCGGCTTCGATGGGCACGGATTCGCCGGTGATCATGGATTGGTCGAGCAGGATTTCTCCCGCGGTGATGCGCACATCCGCGGCCACCACGCCGCCGAGTGAGAGCTTTACCACGTCGCCCGGCACCAGCTCGGCAGCGGGCACGGTCGTCCAGGCGCCGTCGCGCCGGACGGATGCGTTGAGCGCGAGCCGCGACTTGAGTGCGGCAAGGGTTGCCTGGGCGCGCCCCTCCTGGAGAAAGCCGAGAACGGCATTGAAGACCAGGAGACTCGCGATGATTCCGGCCTCCGCGAAGTCACCAAGCGCAAATTGGAGTACGACCGCAGCCTCGAGCATCCACGGAACGGGCGCCCAGAACTTGCCCAGCGCCCTGCGCAGCGGCTCTGCGGTCGTGTCGGGCGTCGTGTTTGGCCCGAAGGTCTCGAGCCGACGGCGGGCCTCGTCGCTCTTGAGGCCGCTCGGCAGACCATCCATCGCGGCATCCGCCGATTTGGCGGGCAAAGCACTTGCGGAGGGCGGCGGAGCGGTCGTGGCCATCGGCTGGTGGGAAACTCCTTGCCATCACGCCCTGCGGCGACTTCGGGACGTCGGGCAGCTCGGGCGGATATTGCCCGCGACAGCATCGCCGATAGCCTATCGTAAGAGCTGTCCGCCGTTCAAAACAACACTCCTGAGCGCCTGACCCCGTCCGTTCCGTCAATGTCCGGGCGCGCTCGCGCGCCCCTCGGATAAGGCCTTCCCTGAGGACGCGGCGGCCAAGCGGCTGGAAGGGGAAAAAGAATGGTAGACGCTGATGTTCAGCGGCTCGACTTGGGGATGCGAGGTCTCAATCGTCTTCGGGCCGGCCGACCCTGCGGCGATGGAAGCGGCGCTGCTTGGCGCGGTTGCCGCAGACCTCCATTTCGCACCAGCGCCGGCTCTTGTTCTTGGTGGTATCGAAGAAGAGCCAGCCGCAATGATCGCCGCGGCATTGCTTGACGCGCGAGAGGTCCGCCTGAGTCAGCAGCGTCAAGGCCGACAGCGTGATCGGTCCGAGCACCGCCTCGACCGGGCCGTCGGCGGGCTCCCAGACCCAGACGAAGCTGGCGCCGTGGGACACGAGCTTCGCGTGGCCGAGGCACTCGGCATAGATGCGCCTGAGCTGGTCGATGGCGGCGGCATCGGCGGGTCGCCCCGCGGCGATGGCGGCAGCGATCGCGTAGACCACCTCGCGCAGCTCGAGCGCGCGCCTCACCATTCGTGCGGCGAGCTTGGGGTTTGCCACGAGGATCGTCTCAAGCTTCTCGCCGTCGGCCGGCGACAGCGCCTGCGCGTGCCGCGCCCAGAGGACGACATGCTCGGCACGCTGGAGATGCTCGCGCGCCTTCGCCGTGCCGCGGCCCGAGGCTGTGTTGGCGAGATCGAGCGCCAGCTCGTTGCCGACGAGCGGAAGCGTGCCGGCGCGCGGCGCCTGGTCATGGGACAACTGCTCCATATAACCAGCTAAACATAGTTTACTCGTTAATGTCAACCCTCTAGACTCCGTCAAACCGATGAAACTGTTTTTGAGAGTTAAAAGAGGAGGGAGGGTGAGATGTCGCTGAGACGAACGGGATTACCGCTTGCGGCCACTCTTGGGGTCTGGCTCCTGTTGGCCGTGGCGACCGTGCCTGCTTCGGCGCAGCTCGCCGGCAAGGAGATCCACATCGGCATCGGCGGACCGCTCACCACGAGCTCGGCGAGCTTCGGCGTCGAGATGCTTCAGGCCGTCGAGCTCGCCGTCGGCGAAAAGAACGCGAAAGGCGGCATTCTCGGCGCCAAGATCATGGCGCTCGCCGTCGACGACGAGGCGAGCAACGCCAAGGGCCAGGCCGTGGCCAAGGCCAAGAAGGGGATGCCCGGCCGCGCCGATGTGCTCGCGGCCCTCAAGGCCGGCAAGTTCCAGGGTATCGCCTACGCCAAGCCGATCGAGTGGAAGGCGAACGGCGACAACAAGGCGGCGGTGATCTTCAACAACGTGGTCGAGGGTGATCGCTTCAGGGAGGTGGCGACAATCGGCGAGTGACGCCCGGTGCGGGACTTGCGCCGCGGCCGGCGCGCTCCGCGCCCAGGATTTTGGTGCCCTCGACCGTGATGCCGAGCTTGGCGAAGGCGACCTCGCGCGGCAGGTGTTTCATGCTGCAGTCGCGCGTTTCGTCGCCGATTTCCGCAAGATGCGCGGGCATGGGCCGTGCGCCCATGCGGCCCAGGGCTACGGCGCAGGACGCCTGCCACGCGGAGTGCAGGCTGAAATAACGCTCGGTGGATCAGATCGGCTTGTAGCGCTGCACCTTGACGTCGCCCGCGCGTCGGCGCATGGCATGGCTGTCGTACCAGGCTTGCATGCGCAGCAAGGTATCCATGGACACGCCGAAGGCCTTTTCGATTCTGAGAGCCATCTCGGGCGAGAGGGCAGCCTTCCCATTCACAAGATCGGACAGTGTCGCCCGGCGCACGCCGAGGACTTTGGCGGCGCGCGTTATGGAGAGGCCCAGCTCGTCGAAAACCTCGAGGCGAACGAACTCGCCGGGATGGGAGGGGCGCATGCCGATCTTCGGCGCTTTAACGGTCATCAATGATAGTCGTCCAAATCGAGCCGGCAAATCTCGCCTTCTTCGATGTCGAAGGTGATACGCGAGAAGTTAGTACGGTTGCGCCGTACACAAGTCAATCGTATGCGCGAAATCGGCGTGAGGTATAGTGCCTGAAATCACAAATGCCTGATACATTCTCGCTGATAGTCATGGCCGGGCCGGCCGCAGGCCGAGTCCCGGCCATCCACGTCTTGCGACGTACGCAAAAAGGCGTGGATGGCCGTGACAAGCACGGCCATGACGGGTGGAGAGGGCAACCCGAATCACGTATTTGCGATAGCCGGTACTAGGGGAGCTCGGCCCGATCTGAGAGATGCACATCCATCGCGACAGCTCCTCCGCTCTCCGCTAGTATCCGACCCGTGGGATTTAAAGACGAGGGTCAAAT
>CAVVLJ010000007.1:0-4413 GCA_963749075.1 uncultured Pseudomonadota bacterium
ATGCCGGCGCGCAGACCGCGATCTGCCGCGCATCGATCCGCGGAGGCGGCGAGCCCGCGGCACCCTGGTCGAGCACGCGCAGGCGGATCTCGGAGCGGCCCGCGGGCACCTTGACGTCGACCGCGATATGGCCGTCCTGGTCAACCGCGACCTCTTTGTCCTCGAGGTTGGAGCGGATGAGGAGGCGCAGGCTCTCGAAACCCGACCCACCGGGATCGAGTGCTAAGTCGGCCGAGAGTTTCGCGATGCCCTCGCTCACCGAGAAGATCGAGATGCGCGTGTCTTGATCACCCGCCGCGAGGGCGACCCTCCCGCTCTGCTCGGTGCTCCCGTTCGGTCCCCTTATATAGGTGAGGATCGTGCGCACGCCTGACGGAAGCTTGTAGAGGAGATAGGGACCGCCCTGCCGGACGGCGTGACCGAAGCAGTCGTCGTAACGGGTGTCGGAAAGCAGATACGCCGCCTCACCCAGACCGCTTTGCAACTGTCTCTCATAGAATTCATCCAGAGCGAAAAGATAGGGATGATTCAATCCCGCCACCGCCAGCGGTCTGTCGCGAAGATAATAGAGCGCCCACTCGAGCGCCAAACTGTCGCTCAATTGGACGGCGATCCTGGCGCGAGGGTCGAAGTCGGCCAAATGCTCGACCGTGCGGAAATAGGCCATATCCTTAACCGCGACGTCACCGGCCAACTGCCAGACTCGCAACCCGATGACGGCAACGTAGGCAAGCGCCAATGCTGATATCGCTTTCTGAAAGTACGGTCCCTGCGCCGCGAGAGACCCGGCTCCGACCACCATGAGCAGCGCCAGAACATACCATCCCGAGGCGAGGATCTTGAAGGCGCCGTAGTCATATTCTTGCTCAAGCAACATAAGGGCCGTGCCCAACGCTATGATCAGCGCCGAGAGCGCGAACGGCGCCACCATGGCGCGCCCAGGCCGCCATGCGCCGGCCAGCACAAGGAGCGCGCCGATCACGGCAACGGCGTCCTTGAGCAGATTGAGGATGAGAGGGCGGGTGCATGGCTGGAACGGAGCATAGAGGCCGAACATCGCGCCGGGGCTGCATTCCGCATCGAACAGCGTATGGAAATATCCCTCTCCGGGCCGGGTGCCGGACGCCGTTCCCGCCTCGAGCTGCATAGCCATGTATTGCAACAACACCTTCTGCCACGGCAGCGTTGCCAGGAAGACGACGAGAAGCAAAAGGCCCGCGAATGCCGCCAGTCTCCGGTAGCGCGGGCGGCAGCGCCACAAGCGCCAAGCCATGACAATGGCCGTGGGCAGCGCCAGGATGACCCCCATCTCCGGATAGATGCAAAGAAGCGCCGCCATGGCGGCGCCAACGAGGATTGCCTCACGGCCGCGCCATCGCACGATGACTGCCATGCCCGCGATGAACGGGCCTATCGCAATCCCGAGAAGATGATCGAAATTGTTGGCGTAGACCAGGTTAAGGGTAAATCCGCTGAAGGTCGAGGCGACAACGAAACACAGTTGCGCCACCGAGTATCCCGGCATGACGGCGCGAGCGAGAAAATAGCACGAGCAGCCGAATGCAAATGTACAAAGCAGCAGAAAATGGCCGAGTGCCTCCTGGCTGTCGCCACCCAATGGCAGCACGTCGCGAAACACCGCGACGAGCGCTCCGGAAATGAACCGGGCGAAGCTGGCAAGCCGATGGCCATAGTCATACATCACGCCCAGGCCGAGGACCGGCGCATCGTGGGGGTACTTCCACAGCGCTTCCCCTTCTGCCAGATATGCCCAGCCGTCCCAGAACCAGCTCCCTTGATAGTCGGCAAAGCCGTAATAGACGTATGGCGCCAAGAGCGCCATCGCCGCGGCGGCGGGAGCTAGAATCACGCACAAGTCCTTTGCACTGGCCCGCCGCCCGATCAGCCACCCGCCCGCAGCACTCGAGAGCAGCGTGCCCGCCCAGAACGGCGCCCAAAGGCTCCGGATCGGGATGTCCATCATCACGCCGGCGCCGAGCGCGAGCGACCAGACGGTGATGGTGACCGCCGGCGACATAAGCAGCAGCTGCCGCGCATCCGCTCGCGGGAGGGCCCACCGGGCAAGCGGCACGCCGCATAGCGAGCTCACCAGAAAAAGGACGAGCGCCGAGCCTCTCATATCACAGCACTTCTCGCGCTCCTCCGCGGGGTTTCACAGGAAACCGCACCGGCTTGCGGCATAGCCGCGGAATGGTTTATCCGTTTGCCGCAGGACCGATCAACCTGTTTCAGGCCCCGGTCCCCTTTCTTTGGGCCGGCTCTCGGCGGGTGGGCCCGCTTGACTTCGCGAGCGATCGCGAGCAATGCCGCTTGCACCCCGAACGCGTCGCATGTGATGCAGCACGCATTTCTTCGATCCGGTGGCGGGGGTGTTAGGGCCCGATGATCGACATCGCATTTCTCGTCTCGGCTGCGGCACTTCTCGGGCTCATCGGCGTCCCCGCAGCGTTGCTGCTCCCGCCGAGCGTGCCGGCGCGTTTGAGCCTGGCCCCCGTCTTCGGCTATTGCGTCGTCGCGATCCTGTCGCCGAACCTCTTCCAAGCCGGCATGGCCATGCGCCGGCAGCTCTGGCTCTACGGCGCCCTCGCCGCAATCGGGCTCGTCTTGATCCTGCTTCGCCGCGGCCCCGCCGCCGGGATGAGGGTGGAGTCGCGCGGCGAAGGCTTGCGCCTTGCCGCGGCCTGGACCGCCGCCGCCGCCGTGCCGACGCTGCCGAAGTGGATCGCCGGCGAGGAATACTATGCCTATCTCGGCAATATTTGGGACTACTTCAATTACGTGACCTGCGGCACCCTCGCCGCGACCGTGGACCCGACGGCCCTCCAAGGCTTCACCCTCGCCGATCGGGCGGCAGCGCTGGCGAACCCGATGCTGCCCTGGTCACAGCTCCTCGAGGGCCGGGCGTCCATCGTGATGACCTTCGCCGCGCTCGCAGATGTCGGCATCGCGCTCAAGCTCCCGCTCTTCGAGCTCGCCAACGACTTCATGAGCCTGACCCTATCGTTCTATGTGTTCAGCCTCTATTTCCTCTTACGCAACGCGACGACGGCGGGCCCGCTCGGCCGGCTTGTCATTCCCCTCGTCTTCGTGGGCGGCTTCTGGGGCGGATACCTGATCGACGTCGACGCCTGGGCCCAGCTCGCCGCGGTCATGTTGATGCCGGCGCTGTTTGCCCTCGGCATCGAGCCGCTCGAGTTCGGGAGAGGATGCCGCGGCGACGAGTATCCCCCACAGAATGCGCCGCGGCCTTGGCCTGTCGATCCTGGCCGGCGCCACGATCTACCTTTATCCCGAGCTCGTGCCCGTCTGCGTCGTCATCTATTTCGTCTCTTTGCTCGCGGCTTTGTGGACGGGTGGCTTCCGTCTCTACCGCCTTCTCCCGCAAATCGCCGCAGCGGGATTGGGCCTTCTGCTGGTGGCGCCCTTTTCCGCCCGCACGCTCGGTTACCTCAGCAGCCAGCTCCACACGATCGCCTCGGATCCAAAGCGCTCCGCCGCCTTGTTCGATTATTTCCACGCCTTCCTCTTGGGCGGCGCCGATCTCTCCGCGTTCACGCGCGCGGGGGTCTCGCTGTTGACGCGTTCCTACAAATCCGTCGATGCGGCGGTGGGCCTCGTAGGCCTCTATCGGCTGGTTCCCGCATCGAGCGCGCCTTCTTGGCTCAGCGCAGGTTGCGCGTTTGTTACCGCGGGCCTGCTCGCCGCATTGGCGTGGTGCGCGCTCCGTTCCGTCACGCGTCGAGATCTTTGGCTGCCGACGGCACTCCTCACGGGGGCTGCGCTCGTCGTGACGCTCGCGTTGCAGCACAATCTTTACGGCGCCGGCAAGATCTTCTTTTGGCTCTCGCCCTTCATCCTGGTTCTGCTCCTGCTGCCCCTTGCCGACGCGCGCGCGGGGCACTGGCGGAAGCTGCCGGCGTACGCCTATGTGTGCCTTCAGGCGGTCAGCTTGGTCCTTCGCCTACACAGCGTCGCGGTCGATCATGGCATCCCAGCCGCACCGCCCTATCCCGGCGAGCACGAGCCGCAGCGCAAGCCTCAAATAGAGCTCAATCTCGCTCGACTTCTCGACCGCCTCGATCGGTGCCGCCTGGTGCGCGTCGACATCAAGGACCCTTTTCTCCGACACTATGTCATGGTCAATCTTTTCGCCCGGAAGATTCCTTATTTTTCCTCGGCGGAGATCAATTCCTATTATGACGAGGGCGAGGGCGTGGACCTGGGGCTTCAGACTCCGGCCGAGCTGCCCGACTGCACCGTTCGGCTGGGAGCCCCCGGAAGCGGGTCAGCGGGTCGGCGGGCGTTCGTGATCGAGCCTGCGGCCGAGTGAACGGATCACGCGGCCTTCGGCCAAGCGGCAAGGAAGGCCCGGCAAGGGATGGAGGTCGGCTG
>CAVVLJ010000008.1:0-6754 GCA_963749075.1 uncultured Pseudomonadota bacterium
CGGGTAGGATGCTCGTGAATAGAGGAAGTTGGCCGCGGCTGCCGGCGACGCCGGCTCATGACGCGCACCCTTCAGCCATTAAGGCGTGCATATAAGGGGGTGCGCCGTGATCGACAAGTCCAATATTAGCGCCGGAGGGCCGCTCTTCCGACGCGAAGCGGGCAAGCCGCCACGCTCATCCGCCGCCCGCGCACGTTTGCCATGGCGCACGTCTTCGTGAACGAAGGCCTGAAACGACGCCCCGATGACAATTATCGAACAATTTTGCACTCACTACCTGCGCGCCGCGATCGCGCTCTTTCGGCCGGCGGCCGGGGCTCGCGGGTGAGGATTACCGGGAACGTCCGCGGCGCCGCTCGACCCAGGCAAGCAGTGCGGGGAGAACGACGAGCGTGCAAATGACGGCAAGCGCGAGGCTGCTGCCGAGGAGAAAGCCCATGCTCGCCGTTCCCCGATGGCTCGAGAGCATGAGCGTCGAGAAGGCGACCATGGTGACGAGGGCCGAGAACAGGATCGCGCGCGGGGTGCTGGTATGCATGAGGTCCACCAGTGACGGCGTTTCACGGTGGCGCAATACGAAATAGACGCCGAAGGCGACCCCCAGGCTGAAGAGGAGCGGAAGTGCGATGATGTTGGCGAAATTGAATTGGTGTCCGGTTATCACGACCAGCGCCACCGTGAGCGCTGCGGCGAGCGTCAAGGGCAGCAGCACGAGAAGCGAATCGCGCAGGCTCCTCAACACGAGAATGAGCAGGAGACTGATCGCCGCGAGCGCGATCAAGCCCGCTTCCACGAATGCGCCAACCACCATCCGGCCGCCCTCGTAGAGCTCCACGGGCGAGTTGGTGGCGTTGGGCGCGATCGCGCGCACGGCATCGACGAAGCGCCGCAGCGCCTTGACGTGGTTGAGCGTCTCCGCCGGGAAGACCTGGACGCGCGCGCGGCCGTCGGACGCGACGTAGCGCGCGCGAACGTTGGAGGGCAGGTCGGCGAGCGTCACGACCGCCGGCTGCATCAGCTCCTTGAGGCTGTCGAGCTTGGCCGACAGGCTGCCGATGAGGGCGGTCTCGAGCCGGCCATAGGCGGCGAGGTCCCGGCCGGGGCCATCCCTGTAACGGGCGAGAAGCTCGGCGAGCCGCGCGGCAGGGGCCGAGGCCGCGCCCGCCTTGGGCGAGGCGGCGAGTGCCGCAAGCGTGGTGCGCGTCTCCTCCATCGCCTTGCGACGCTGTTGGTCGCTGGGCGCCTTCCGCCGCTCTTGCCTCTCAAGAATTGGCATCAGCATGCCCGCCGTCCGAGCGACGAGGGGCAGCTTGGTCTCTTGGTCCGCGGGGAGAAAGGAGCTGAGCGTCACGGTGCTCGCCACCTCGGGCAGCTTGTCGAGCTGCCGGGCGAGCGCGTCCGCGTGCTCGAGGCTCGGCGCCACGATGCTGATCGAATAGGGCGAGACACTCGAGTCCTTGGTCATGTCCCGATAGACCTGGACGGACTCGGTGTTGGGGCTCTTCAGGTTGATCGGATCGATATCGAAGCGGACGAAGGGAAAGGTCGTAAGCGCGAGGAGGCCGACGGCGAGCGCGCCCCAGCACACGGCGTGGGCGTGGTTCTCGAGCCAACTCGCGGCCGTATAGAGATTTCGGTTCTCGCGGGGCCGCGGGTCGGCTTTCATCGGCAGGAGGGTGAGGATCGCGGGCAAAAGCGTCAGCGTCGCGAATAGCCCGATGAACATGCCGACGCCCGCGATGATGCCGAGCTGCGCCAAGCCAACGTAGTCGGTCGGCACGAAAGCGAAGAAGCCGATCGCCGCGCAAACCGCCGCCAGGCTCACTGCCACGCCCGTACCGGAAGCCGCCTCCTTAAGCGCGCTCTCGAGCGGCGCGCCGCGATCCAGGCTCTCCTTGTAACGGAGCCCGAATTGAATGCTGAAGTCGACGGCGAGACCGATGAAAAGCACGGCGAAGGCGACCGACATCATGTTGACGTAACCGATCGCAAGGGCCGCGAAGCTCGCGGTCCAAACAAGGCTGATAACCAGCGATGCGAGGGTCGCGAAGACGAGCTTGGGCGAGCGCAGGCCGAGGAAGACGATGATGGAGACGAGCGCGAAGGAGACCGCGCTTGCCAGCCCCACCCCGTCCCTGACCGTCTTGAGATCGTCCTCATCGAGCGCAGGCGAGCCGGTAATGCGCACGCGCACGCCGTGGGCCGGATCGAGGTTGAGCTCCGTTGCCGCCGCGCGCACGGCCTTGATGGCTCTATCGGCCGGAGCGAATGAATGCCGATCGAGGTAGGGCCTGAGCTGAATGATCTGACGCCGGTCGGAGGCGGCGTCGCCCGCCCGGCTCACGAGATCGCGCCAGCTCAACCGCGCGGGTTTGCCTTGGAGCTGCGCCTCCACCGTGTCGGCGATCGCGTTGAGCGGGCGCACGAGCAATGCGGGGTCGGCCTTTCCGAGCTTGACGCCGTCGACCACGTCGCCGAGCACGTCGGAAAAACCGCGCAGGCTGCGGTCGTTCGAGAAAGTCGCAACCAGCGGCATCGCATCGGCCACGCGGTCCGAGAGCTCTTGCAGGTCATTGGTCTTGAGGAAGAGCAGGCCCTCGCGACGGAAGAACGGATCGCCCATCGGATAGAACACGTCTTGGAAGAGCTTGTCATTCTCGCCGAGCTTGGTGGCGAGCGCCTTGGCCGCGTCTTCCACGCGGTCCGGGTTGTCGCCCTCGAGGACGACCACGAGATTGTCCTGAAGCCGGGGAAATGCCTGCTCGAACTCCTTGAGCGTCTTGCGGTAAGGCACCTCCGACGACAGCAAGGCGTCGATGTCGGTGTTCATGCGAAGATGGCCGGCGGTGTAGACGCCGCCCGCGATCGCGACGAGGACGCTGCCGATGACGATGGGCCAAGCCATCCGGTACGCGCGCGCCACCCACCACATGAGCGCCGACGCGATCATCGGCCCCATCTGGCGGTACCACCGCTGAGACAAAAGATTTCCTCTGGCGGGGCTCAGCTCCGAAATATCGGGGTTCACTGGTATTAAGGCTCGTCAATAGGGAAAATCGTCGGCTGAGGTCGGGCGCAGCGCAATCTCGCCATGCGCCCCCGTCCATCGGCCGTCGATAACAAGGCGTCGATATAACGGCGGACGGAATGATCCACAAGCCAAATATTGCGGCGCATGATCGGCGGCGCACCCAGCGGTGCCGCCGCGGCCGTATCGGACAAATGGAGAACCCCTCTATCCGGCGGCCCGATGCGCCGCATCCGCAGGCGTCCCTCGAGAGAGGTCGCCTCGGCGCGTTTGAGGCCATATGCGTCGCAAGAAAGCCTATTGCCCCGCCATGCTTGCGGACCTACTTTGAACTTGCCACGCGCCCGCACCTCGTCTGACGAAGCGATAAAGATCAGGAGTCCCGATGCTGCGCCGCCTGAAGACCGCCCTTGCCGCCCTCGCCATCGCCGTTTTGCTCCCGCTCGCCGCATTCGCCGGCCCCGACACGCCCAAAGAGGTGATCGAGAGCTATTACGCCCAGCTTCTCAAGGCGATGCAGAGCGGAGCCAAGCTCGGCTTCAAGGGCCGCTACGAGATGCTGAAGCCGTGGGTCGATAAGACTTTCGACGTGGCGCTGATGGCGCAGACGAGCGTCGGAGCCTATTGGGATAAGATGACGGCGGATCAGCAGAAGCAGCTGATCGATGCCTTCCGCAACTTCACCATCGCCAATTACGCCCACAGCTTCCACGCCTACGAGGGCGAGAAATTCGTCACCACGGATGCCAAGGAGACGCCGCGCAAGGACATCGTCGTCTACAGCGCGATCGTCAAGTCCGACGGCGACAAGGTCACCATCGACTATCTTCTCCGCGCCGACAGCGACCACAACTACAAGGTGATCGACGTCTTTCTCGATGGCTCGATCTCGCAGCTCGCGACGCGGCGCTCGGAGTACACCTCGTTGATCCGCGAGCACGGGGTCGACGCTCTCATCGCGGCGATCAGGAAAAAGGCCGAGGATCTCGCGAGCTGAGGATGGCGGGCCGCGGCCGGCCGGCTCTTGCAGCTCATGCCGGAGGGCACCTCACGCGCGAATGAGCGCCGGCCTGCTGCGCGCGAGAGGCAAAGGGCTAGAAATTGAAGATCTTCACGATCGGGACGCCCACGGTCAGCATGAAATTGTTGGCTCCCGGATTGCACACGCATCCCGAGCGCTCGCGCGGTAGCAAGGTTCCGTTCGATTCGTGGCTGAAGGTGAACCCGGCGCGATAGCCGCTGTCGAACACGTAGAGCAAGCCGATTCCCGTCTGGAAGAGCGCCGTGCCGCCCATGTCGCGGCCGCTGCCGCGCCAGTATCCGCCGACCGCGAAAAAAGGATCCGCCTCGAAATGCTGGCCGATGGGCGCGGTGCCGTGAATGCCGCCGTAGCCCATGCCCCCGCCCTTGCCGGTCGCGAAGCCGCCGATGTAAGGGTTGACGATGAAATAGTTCCAGAAATTGACGATGTCCCAGCGCGAAATCGCGTCGACTTGGAAAAGCGCCGTCGAGCCGGCGCCATGGTTGTTCTCGCCGGGAGGGTCGAACGGCGCAAAGCCCCCGACGCTGAACTCGAGCAACGCCGGAACCGGTCCGCGCTCGAAATAGCCCAGGCCATCGGCCTTGGCGGCAGCCCCATGCATCATCAGGCATAAAAGCGCCGTGAACACGGCGCTCGGAAATTGACGGCGCATTTGCCCCCCGCGATTCTTCACTCTTGCGCTACACTATGCCGGCAGGGCGGGAAAGAATCAACCAGCTGTGCGCCTCCCTGGAGGCCGTGCTTACGCGATTGCCGCAGCCGCCTTGATGCGCGGCCGTATTGGCGCCAAACTCGACGGTGGGGCCGGCAATCGATCCATTGGCGACAGCCGCGGCGGCTTTGTCGTGCGAGGCCAGGGAGCGCAACCGGAGGATAGGCATGCGGGCGACGGCAGTAGCAAGCGTGGGGGCAGTCGTTCTGGTGGCCGCCCTTGTCTTCGCCGGCCGGGTCTCCGCCGATGAGGCGCGCATCCGCATCACCCTCGTCACACCCGTGGGAATTGGCGCCACGATCGGAACCATTCGCGCGGACGACAGCGGGGGGGGGGTGCGGCTCACCCCTCTCCTCAAGGGTCTGGCGCCGGGTCCTCATGCGATCTCGATCCACGCGAATGGCGACTGCGGCCCCGCCGAGATCAATGGAACGAAGGTCGCGGGCGGTGCTGCGGGCGGCATCTTCGTGCCGACAAAGGCCGAGCAGCCTGGCAAGGCCCCAGCCACGGATGTGTCCGCGGTCCCCTCGCTCGTGCTCACCGTCGACAAGGACGGGATCGCGCGCAGGGCGGTGACGGCGCCCGGCTTGCGGCTCGAGGAGTTGCAGGGCCGCGCGATCGTCATCGAGGGCGGCGCGCCAAGCGAGCCGGACAAGGCCAAGGCGGCGGGCGAGGCCGGAGTGCGCGTCGCCTGTGGCGTCATTCCGTGATGCGCCCGGAAAGTCGGGTATTATGCAGTTGGGAGACTCGGCCATGAGCAAGCTGACCCGAGAGGAGGTGATAGGGATCCTCGGGCGCCTCGACGACGTCAAGCTCGCCTCCGTGATGGCGCTCGCGCCGACGAAGGACGAGGTCATCCAGGCGAAACTGTGGTTGACGCACACCGACTTGCGCGACACGGGCGCACTTGGCACGCCGAGCGCCAAGGTCACCCGCATCTACGACATGCTACGCGCAGACACGCCGCTCGATTGGGAGGAGTAGCTAATCGGCGCTATACGCCGCGAAAGCTGGGCTTGCGCTTCCCGATGAAGGCGCGATAGCCCTCCTGGTAGTCCTCGCTGCCGGCGGTCGCGAAGCCCTCGGCGAACTCCTCGGCGGAAAGCGGCCGGGGATCGAGGAGCCGGCGCGCGAACTTCTTGTGGTAGCGGTTCGAAAGCGGCGCGCCGTCGGCGATGCGGCGCGCGCTCACATAGGCCTCCTCCTCGACCTTGTCATCGGCGACGACGCGCGTGACGAGACCCTTCTCCTTCGCCTCCTCGGCGCCGAAGAGGCGGCCTTCGAGCAGAATCTCAAGCGCCGTGGCGCGGCCGACGAGATCGATGAGCGCTATGATCTCGGGGTACGCCATGATCACGCCGAGGCGGTTGATCGGCACGCCGAAGCGGCTCGATTGTCCGCAGATCCTGAGGTCGCACATCATGGCAAGCTCGAGCCCGCCGCCGACGCAGATGCCCTTGATCATCGCGACGGTGGGATGGCGGCACTCGGCGATGCGGCCCATGGCCACGTGCATGACGCGGCCGTAGGCTTGCGCCTGCTCCCGGTTCGCGCGCTCGTTCTCGAACTCGCCGATGTCGGCACCGGGTGCGAAGGCCTTGTCGCCGGCGCCGCGCAGGACGACGGCGCGCAGGCTGTCGTCCCGCTCGAGTGCCGACATCGTCTCGCCGACCGCCTGCCACAACGCCTTGTTGAGCGCGTTGAGCTTCTCGGGGCGATTGAGGATGACGGTCGCGATGTCCGGCTTGGCGCTCGACGAGAACGAGCTCGGACATGGGGCAATCCCTGCAAATGGCGACCGTGGAGCTTAGCAAGCAGCGAGAGGCGTGCAAACGAGCGCGTTTGCCGCGGCGTACCCGCCCGCCCGCGATGGCGCGCGGCGCTTCCGCCAAACCCCTTCCCTCGCGCGGCGTTCGGCCGTAACGTGCGCCCCTGGAAGGGCGCCTCCGCCCGCCGCCGCCAGTCCCGCACC
>CAVVLJ010000009.1:0-7838 GCA_963749075.1 uncultured Pseudomonadota bacterium
ACCGCGGCAAGGAGCGGCAGCCCGGCCTCGAGACCCGCGCGCAGCCCGCGCGCAAAGCCCTCGTTGCGGTGCTCGAGCGGGCCGAACTTGTCGACGATCACGAGCTCGAGCTTGTTTTCGACGGCGGCGCGGATGAGCTCGTCGCCCTTGGCAAGCGTTGCGGGATCGAGCACCCAGCGGCCGATCGCGATGCCGCCCGTATCGGGGCGCGCGAGCGGCAGGCGCCGGTCGCCGCCGGCGAGGTCGATGAGGTCGAGCCCGATCTTCTGGTCCTTCTCGTCATAGATCGTGTCGAGCACCACGCCGCCCACGCGCCAGCCGCGTGCGCCGAGCTCGCGCGCGAAGTCGTGCAGCACGCGGCTCTTGAGGCTGTTGGGCGCATAGAGCACGGCACCCGGAAGCGGGGCGGGAGCTTCGGCGCGGGCAGGGCGCTCAAGGGAGGCCGTGGTCATGGCTCCTTCTAGTGGTGTGGCTTAAACGTATGGGGCCCTTCAACGTCATGGCCGGACTTGTTCCGGCCATCCACGAATTCGCTTCGTTTCAAGGCGTGGATGCGCGGGCCAAGCCCGCGCATGACGGGGTGTTGGGAACCAAGCGTCAGGACCACAACACTAGGACCCTTTGCCGGAAATTAGAAGACGGCCGAGCTATCGATGACCATCAGCGCGGCAATCCGTTCTCGTCATAGCCGATGATCTCGTCTGGCGTGCGATCATCGAGAATAGGTAGGGACGCGGAGTGGCGTCCGATCGCCAACAACTCCTCCGCAAGCGAGCGGGTCTTGCGTCGCACCATGAGCTTGCTCAGGCGTTCCTCGAGCGCGCGGCTGACCGCCTCGGTGATGCTCTCGCCGGCAAGGCGGGCGACCTTTCGCGCCAGCCTGTCCGTCTTCGCGTCCTTGATGCTGAGCGCCATGGGACGCCCTTTCTACCTAGATAGATGAGAAGGTAGAATATAGATCGCAGATCCAAGGAGCACAACGCTGGGAGCATGGCTTCGGTATTATCGTCGGGTGGAAACTACATTGGCCAAGCTGTGTCCTTCTCCCCTCAAGCGGCGTGCCCGTTGGCGGAGGCTCGCGGGGGCGCTTGCGCTCTTCGCAGCCGCCCTCGCGTCGCCCGCGCGCGCCGAGCTCGCCGGCCATGGTGCCATGGTCAACTCGGTCGCGGTCTCGCCCGACGGCAAGCGGGTCTTGACCGGCAGCTGGGACTACACGCTCAAGCTTTGGGATCTCCATCGGCAGAAGGAGATACGCACCTTCCAGGGCCATGTGGCGAGCGTGAACGCGGTCGCCTTTCTGCCCGACGGCCGGCACGCCGTGTCCGCGAGCTTCGACCAGACCTTGAAGCTCTGGGACCTGGAGACGGGCGAGGTGGTGCGCACCTTCACCGGCCACCAGAACAACGTGAGCGCCGTCGCCGTGGCTCCCGACGGCAAGACCATGGTCTCGGCGAGCTGGGACCACACGCTGCGCATTTGGGACTTGGCGAGCGGGGCCACGCTCAAGACCCTCGCGGGCAACGAGGCGAACGTGATGTCGGTCGCCATCTCGCGCGACGGCAAGCGCATTCTCTCGGGCGCTTACGATGGTGCCATCCGGCTGTGGGACGCGGAGACGGGCGCCGAGCTCGCCCTCTGGCGCGGCCACGCGACCAGCGTCAATGGCGTCGATTTCTCGCCCGACGGCAAGACCGCGCTGTCGGCGAGCACGGACGGCACGGTGCGGCTTTGGGACGTGGCCAGCGGGAGGGAGCTCGAGAGGCTTCTCGGCCACGAGGGCTTCGTTCTCTCGGTGCGCTTCTCGCCCGACGGCAGCACCGCGCTCTCCGGCGGCGGCGACCGCACCATGCGGCTGTGGGACGTGGCGAGCGCACGCCAGCTGAAGCTCTTCAGCGGCCATAGCAAGCCCGTCTGGTGCGTGGCCTGGACGCCCGACGGCCGCTATGGGCTTTCGGCCGGCTATGACGAGGTCGTCAAGATATGGGACCTCGCGACCGGCCGGGAGGTACCGCCGCCCGCGGGCGAGTGAGCTACAAGCGCACGTGCTCGCCCGAGAACACCTGGGCCGAGCTCATGCCCATGTTGTCGAGCACGACGGCGGCGATGACGCCGATGAGGACGGCCGCGACCAACGCGGCGATGAAGGCCTTCATCTGCTCGTCTCCCTGTTAGCAAGCCCACGGTCGCAAAGCTCGAAGTATTTTAGCGCTTCGGGCGCCGGCGCGGAAGACCCGAGACCGGTAGCCTCTCAGATTGAATTTCCGCAAGCGGAGGCAAGGCTCGCTTGACCTCTCCTCCTTCAGGAGGAGAGGGAGGGGCCCCCGCGGGCCAAAAGCCCGCTTCTTCTGCATCATGCATAAGAGGCGCGCTACGCGCGCCGGGCGTAGCGATGGGACGGTGAGGAGGGCGAGCGCAACGAGCTTCTGCGGCCGATGGCGTGTCTCGGACGCCTACCTCCTCACCCCGACCCTCTCCTCCTGAAGAAGGAGAGGGAGGTCGCCGCATTTCAGGTCGGAAAAATTCAATCTGAGACACTACGCCGAGACCGCCTCGGCGCCTTCACGGCTTCGGCGCCGGGGGCGGGGGCGTGGCTTCCGCCGTCGCCTCCTTGAGGAAGGCGATCAGCGCCGCGCGGTCCTCCGCGCGCGCCATCCAGGCATACATCTTGGTGCCCGGCACCATCTCGGTGGTGCCGGCGAGGAAGCGGTCGAGCGTCGCCTCGCTCCAGGTGATGCGTGCCGACTTGAGCGCCGCGGAGTAGGGGTAGTCGGCGACGCTGCCCGAGACGCGGCCGAAGAGGCCGTAGAGGCGCGGCCCCACCTTGTTGCGCCCGCCCGCCTCGAGCGTGTGGCAGGCCTGGCATTTGGCGAAGAGCTTGGCGCCGCGGGCGATGAGCGCCTCGCGCTCGCTCGGGCTTGTCGTCGACGCGAGCGCAGGCCCCGGCTGCGCCGGCTGGGCCAATGCCGCCGTCGCCGCTGCGAGTGCTGCGAGAAAGGGAGCGAGGGCTCGTCTCATGGCGGGGCATTCGCCGCGCGTGCGCGGTAGATCTCCTCAAGACGTCGCTTCCACCGTTCCAACGAGTAGAGCAGATCGGCCAGGAAGTTGAAACGGGGTTTCAATTCGACGCGGGTCGGCTAAAGTCCTCGCGGGGCTCGAGGGAAGGGTGGGGCGCGCATGGTTGTTCATGTTCCGGAGCAGTCGCTTCGCCGCAGCGAGGACGAGCGCTTCCTCACCGGCCGCGGCCGCTTTGTCGACGATGTGGCGCGCCCCGGCCAGCTCCATGCGCACGTGCTGCGCTCGCCGCACGCGCATGCCTTGATCGAGCGCATCGACGCAAGTGCGGCCCAGGCGGTCGCGGGCGTGCGCGGCATCTTCACCGAGGCCGACCTCCGCGCGGACGGCGTCGGCGCGCTGCCGTGCATATCGACCGTGAAGATGCTCGGCCCGTTGCTGACCCCGCCGCGCTACGCGCTAGCGCGCGACCGCGTGCGCCATGTCGGCGACCCGGTAGCACTCATCGTCGCCGAGAGTAGGAACGCGGCCCTCGATGCGGCGGAGCGCATCGAGGTCGACTACCGCGCCCTACCCGCCGTGGTCGACGCTGCCGCTGCCCTTGCGCCGGCTGCACCGCGCCTGTGGGACGAGATCCCGGGAAACCTCGCCTACCGCTTCCAGAGGGGCGACGAGCGCGCCACGGAGGCGGCGCTTGCCGCGGCGGCCCACGTGGTCGAGCTCGAGCTCGTCAACAACCGGATAATCGTGACGCCGATCGAGCCGCGCGCGGCGATCGGCAGCTACGATAAGGTGCCAGCGTGCTTCGATTTGGTGCTCACCGGCCAGGGCGTGCACGCGATCCGCCAGCAGCTCGCCGAGTCCGTCTTCCACGTGCCGCTCGACTGCGTCCACGTGAGCGCACCCGACGTGGGCGGCGGCTTCGGCACGAAGAACTTCCTCTACCCCGAATGGGTGCTCGTGCTGTGGGCGGCGCGGCGGCTCGGCCGGCCGGTCAGATGGACCGCCGAGCGCGGCGAGGATTTCGTGAGCGACACGCAAGGCCGCGACAACCGCACGCGGGCACGTCTGGCGCTCGACGCTGCCGGCCGCTTCACGGCCCTCCACGTCTCGACGGTCGTCAATCTCGGCGCCTACCTCTCGAGCGTCGGTCCGAACAGCTCGACCCAGGCGCCGTCCACCGCCATGGGCGGGGTCTATGCCATCCCCGCCGTCTTCATGGACGTGCGGGGTGCCTACACCAACACCGTGCCGATCGACGCCTATCGGGGTGCGGGCAAGCCCGAGGCCAATTATCTCATCGAGCGCCTCGTCGATCTGGCAGCGCGCAAGCTCGGCATCGACGCGGTCGAGCTGCGCCGTCGCAACATGATGGCCGAGTTCCCCTACCGCAGCGCCATGGGCATGCTGATCGACGGCGGGCGCTTCGCCGCCAATCTCGAGGAGTCCGTGGTGCGGGCCGATCGCGCGGGCTTTCCCGCGCGCCGCGCCGCCGCCGCAGAGCGCGGCAAGTTGCGCGGCATGGGGGTGGGCTGCTTCCTCGAGACCGCGCGCGGCCAGCCCGAGGAGCGCGCCGCTATTCGCTTCGAGGCCGACGGCAGCATTGCCCTCGTCGTCGGCACCCAGTCGAACGGCCAGGGCCATGAGACGAGCTTTCCCCAGATCGCCTCAGCCATCCTCGGCCTGCCGCTCGAGAGCTTCCGCTACGTCCAGGCCGACACGCGCGCGCTTGCGAGCGGAGCGGGACATGGCGGGGCGCGCTCGCTGCACATGGGAGCCACCGCCTTGGTCAAGGCGGCCGAGGGCGTCATCGCCAAGGGCCGTGCGCTCGCCGCACGCCTCCTGCAAGCCGCACCCGAGGAGGTCGTCTTCGCGGAGGGGCGCTTCGCCGTCGCGGGCACGGAGCGCGGCATCGAGCTTCTGGCCCTCGCGCGCGCCGCCCGCGATCCAGCCAACGTCCCCGATGCGACGAGCAGCGGCCTCGATGTCGAGGTTCACCATCGCTGCGAGACTTTTACCTATCCCAACGGCTGCCATGTGGCGGAGGTGGAGGTCGATCCGGAGACGGGCGAGGTGACGCTCGAGCGCTATACCGCGGTCGACGACTTCGGCCGCCTCGTCAACCGGCGCCTGACCGAGGGCCAGGTGCAGGGCGGGGTGGCCCAGGGCATCGGCCAGGCGCTCCTCGAGCACACGGTCTACGACGCCACCTCGGGCCAGCTCCTGAGCGGCTCGCTCATGGACTATGCGCTGCCGCGCGCGGACGACCTGCCGCCCTTCGACATCACGCTCGACGGCATTGCCACCTCGGCCAATCCGCTCGGCGTCAAGGGCTCGGGCCAGGCCGGTGCCATCGCGGCCCCGCAGACGGTCATGAACGCGCTCCACGACGCGCTCGCCCCCTTGGGCATCCGCCACCTCGACATGCCGGCAACCCCCGAGCGCGTATGGCAGGCGATCCGGGAGGCGAGGGGCGCACGCTGACCTCTTCCCTCGCCCGCTTGCGGGGTCGAGCCGCAAAGCGGATCGACGAAGGGGCCCGCCGCGAAGCGGCGGGAAGGGTGAGGGAGCGGCGCCCGTATCCGACTACGCAGCCTGTCATCGCCTTCACCCCGGCTCAAAGCCCTTCGCTTTGAATACGGGTGCGGCGGTAGGTCCCGTGAGAAAGCGGATGAGCGACCTGGCCTCCTCGGGTACCTTGGTGCCTGCCCCTAGTCCCGCGGCGAAGAACGTCGCGCTGGCAAGCTCCCCCGGCAGTGGCCCCACCAGTTGGGCACCCGCCACGGGCACGACTTCCGAGGCCGCGGCGACGCCCATCTCGGCTTCGCCCTTGGCGACGACTTCGGCGGCCTGGGGGCCCGGCACCAGAACTGATTTGGGCTTCACTTGCTCGGCGAGTCCGAGGCGGTCAAGGACATGCGCGAAATAGACCCCGCTCGCCCCGCCTTTCGCCGGATCCGCATAGGCGATCGATTTGGCGGCGAGCAGCGTACGCTTGAATGCATCGACCGAGCTGATGTCCGGCTTCGGCGCACCTGACCGCACCACGACCGCCACCGCCGTGCTCGCAACATTTACGATTGCGCCGGGCGCAAGCTTGCCCTGCTTTTGGAGCTCTTCCATCGCCGGCGGCGACAAAATGATCACGTCGGCGGTCTCGCCTGCGAGTATGCGCTTTTTGAGATCGGCGATGAGGCTGTAGCCGATGGTGAGCTTGTTCCCGCTTGCGCGCTCGTATTGCGGAGCAAGCTCGCCAAGTGCCGAGGTCAGGGCCACGGAGGTCAGGACTTTGACTTCGGCGGCCTGCGCAACGGCTCCCTCGCTCGCGGCGATCAGGAACAAGAGCAATCCGCCGGCTACCGCCGTCGCGACTCTTGCCGTGAATGACATCCTGGTCATGGCCGTTCTCTCCTTTTACGCGCCGAATTTAAAATTCCGCCAACAGCCGCCCGAGCCCGGGCTTGCGGTCGGCGATGCCGCGCTGGCGCAATGCGTGCCAATAGGTCGCCGTGTTGATGGCGATGACGGGCTTTCCGAGCCAGCGCTCGGCCTCGGCGGCGAGGCGGGCCGCGGGCAAGTTCGTGCCGAACTGGACGAGCGCCTCCGCTTCAACGCCGTCGAGCGCGCGGAAGGCGGCGCGCAGTGCCTCCTCGCTCACGTGGGCGATGAGGGTCGGGCTCTCGCAGGAGAGATGCTGAGCACCCACGAGCCGGTAGCCGATCGCCTCGACGAATGCCCGCAAGTAAGGCTCCGCACTCGGCCGATAGGGGGTCACCACGGCGATGCGCTCCTTAATACCGTAAGCCTTGAGGGCCGCGGGGATGGCCTCGGCCGCCTGGGTCAGCGAAATGCCGCCGGCGCGCGCCTTCACCCGTGCCGCGATGCGGCGGGACGGCTCGAGCCCGCCGCCCCAGAAGCTCTCGGCCGAGACGCCGAGGATGACGTGGTCGGGCCGCGCGGTCATCACGCGGTCGAGCGCTTCCTCGAGGGCGGAATCGATGCGGCGCACCAGCTCCTCGAGCTCGGCATCGCTCTTGATCGGATCGTCCGGGATGTGCATGCGCGCGATGTGATTGGTGACGCCCACGGGGCGCATGTCGTCGTACTCGGGCTGCACCACGGTATTGGTCGAGGGGACGATGACGCCGAGTTTGCAGCGCCAGCCGAGCTGATCGACCATGCCGCCTTTCTCCTCCTCAGCGCGCCAAGTCGTCCGTGCGCGCGTGTCCGCGCGAGTGCCATCTGTCGATGAGGTCGACGCCGCGCATCAGCTGCGGCACGAACCAGGGATTGCCGTTATAGAGCGGAAAGGTCGGAAACGGACGGTCGTCGAACACCGAGCCGCCTTCCTTGGCGCCGAGGAGCTTGAGTGCCACCTTGCGTCCGAGATGCGTCCCCATCGGCACGCCCGCGAAGCAGTAGCCGAGCGCGTAATGGATGCCCTGATGCACGCCCATATGAGGAAAGAAATCGAAGGTCGCGGCACAGCGTCCGGTCCAGCTGTGGCTGAGCGCTACGTCCTGGAGATCGGGAAATATCCGCGCGAGCTCGCGGCTGAGCCGTGCCGCGGCGGCCTCGGCTGTCGGGAGCCGGCTCCCCGTGCGTCCGCCGAAGAGAAGACGGGTGCCATCGGGCGAGCGGCGGACGAAGTTGATGTTGTGGTTGGTGTCGAGAAAGGTGCGGTCTTGCGGCAGAATGCGCCGGAGCCGTTCCGGAGGGAGCGGCTCCGTCGCGATCATGAAGGCATCGAAGGGCACGACGCGGCGTCGGAGCCAGCCGCCCGCCCGCCCGGTGTAGCCGTTCGTCGCAAAGACGACGTTGCGCGC
>CAVVLJ010000010.1:0-14480 GCA_963749075.1 uncultured Pseudomonadota bacterium
CGAGCCGGCCGATGGCGCAAGCAGTTGCGCCATTTTCATTTTCAGGTTTCTCGCATCCGAAATCCGGCCGTCAGAATAGATGCTGGCCGCCGGTGACGAAGACCTCCGTCCCGGTCACATAGCTGAAATCGGCGCTGCAGAGCGGGAAGACCGCCGCCGCCACTTCTTCCGGCCGGCCCATGCGGTGCATCGGGATGCGCGGGATCAGGCTCTCGTACTCTGGGCCGATCATGGCCGTCTCGATCTCGCCGGGGGCAACCGCATTGACCCTGACCCCGAGCTCTGCGAACTCGACCGCCATCTCGCGGGTGAGCGCCGACAGGGCCGCCTTGGAGGTCGGTAGGCGGAGCCGGCAAAGGGATGGATCGCGTGGCCGGCGATGGAGGTGATGTTGACGATCGAGCCTCGCCCGGCGATAAGCGCCGGGGCAAAGCCGCGCGAGAGCTCGAGCGGGGCGAAGAGATTGAGCTCGAACACGGCGCGCCAGCCCTCCAGATCGCCGTTCAGGATGCCGAGCCGTTCCTTGAACGCCGTCTTGGGCGAGATGGCGGCGTTGTTGACCAGGGCATGGAGCGGCCCGCCGTCGAGGAGCGGCAGGCCTCCGCATGAAGGCCGGCCCTGGCGGGAGCGCCAGATCGGTCACTACGTGGTGGGTCCAGTTGGGGTCACGCTCGCACTCGGGGGGTATCTCGTCGCGGCTGCAGGTGATGATCCGCCAGCCCTCGGCCGAAAAGCGCTTCACGGTGGCATGGCCGATGCCGCGGCTGGCACCGGTAAGGACCACGGTCTTGGCTGTCCGCTGAGACATGGCGCGCAGTCTAGCCTAATCCACGGACGACGCCAGCGTCATGGCGGCGAGCTCCCGCCCGGCGAGGGCAGCTCAGTGCGCGATGAGGACGGGCAGCTTTGCCGCGTTCAGCACGCCGCGCGTGGCACCCCCGAAGATGGTCTCGCGCACCCGGCTGTGGCCGTACCCGCCCATCACCACGAGATCGGCACCCGCCGCCGCGGCCTCGTCCACGAGCCCGGCGCCGACGGGCCAGCCCTTGAGCCGGACACGCTTCGTCTCCCCCTTGATGCCATGGTGGCCGAGCCACTCGGCGAGATCGTCGAGGCTCGGCTCGATCGGCGTCTCCTTGACGCCCTCGAGCAGCAACACGCGCTCCGCCTGGGCCAGGAACGGCAATGCCCCGCTCGCCGCGCGTGCCGCCTCCGCACTGCCGTTCCACGAGATCGCCACCGCCTTGCCGAAGCCGCTCGGCTCCGCGGGAAGCAGGAGAATGGGCCGCCCGCCTTCCATGAGCGCCGCCTCGAGGGTGAGGCGCCAATCGATGTCGCGATCCTCGGGCACGCGGATCATCACGACGAGGTCGCGCACGCGCGCGGCGCGCGACACCTCGTCGGGCGCCCGCCCGATCACGCTACGGAAGCCCGCAGAGGCGCCCGTACCCGCGCCGACGACATTCGCCTTCTTGACCGCCGCATCGAACAGGCGCTGGGCATCCGCCGCCCGGGCATTCGCCTCCCTCTCGGCCAGATCGATGATCTGCGAGATGACGGAGCCGGAGGTCCCTTCGGCGATGAGCGGGACGGCCTCGCGCGGGTCCGGCTTCACGTGCAGGACGTCGGTAAAGGCGCCGAGGCGGCGCGCAAGCGCCAATGCCGCCACGAGCGCGCCCTCGCCCTTTTCGTAGCCCGTGAGGGGCACCAGGATGCTCTTGATAGGCATTTCTTCCTCCGCTTCTTTCGCCATCATGGGGTCGAGAGAGGCTAACGTCGGGCACGGTCTCCTGCCGTGATCTATGTCAATGGCTTGCACCGAGAGCGAGGCCGAGGAGGCCGCGCGCCTGGGCGAGTGCGGTCTCGATTGTGCCCGAGACCTCGAGTTTCGGCCAGGCAATGTCGTCGAGCGCCAAGCCGAGCTGTCCGCGCAGCACCTCGACCGAGGCATCGGAGGCATCGCCGCTGCGCTCGCGCACGCGCGCCTCGAGCACGCGCACCGGCGCCTCGAGCCAAAGCGGGCGGAACGCGACGCCCGCCTCGCGCGCCACCGCCTCGATCGCCGCGCGCTCCTCGCGCCTTGCGTGCACGGCATCGGCAACGACCGCGTGGCCGGCCGAAAGTGCTGCGCGCGCACGCTCGCGGATCGTGTGGTAGACGCGCGCCGTCACTTCGGCCGTGTATCCCTCGGGACCGAGGCGGGCGAGCGCCTCGCGGCCGAGGATGCGCTTCCGGGTTACGTCGCTGCGCAGCACGACCGCTCCCGGCACGGCGCCGAGCGCGGGTGCGAGTGCCTGCGCGAGCGTCGACTTGCCGCTGCCCGAGAGCCCGCCGAGCGCCACCAGCACGGGTGCCGGCGGAGCGAGATAGCCGAGCGCCAGATCGAGATAGGCACCCGCCTCCTCGGTCATGCGGCGCGCGCGCGCCGCTTCCGGCTGAGCCGCTGCCGCCGCGGCTCCCACCTGCGCGCGCACGGCCGCCCGGCACGAGAGAAAGAGCGGGAGCGCCGCGAGGCCGGAAAGCTCGCCGAGCGCGCCTCGCCGAGCACCCTCGGAGAGATAGCGGTTGAAGACGAGATTGCCGAGCGGGTCGAGCCGGCGCTTGTCGAGGTCCATGAGGAGGAAGGCGAGATCGTAGAGCACGTCGATGCAGGCGATCTGGTCGTTGAACTCGATGGCGTCGAAAAGCGTCGGCCGCCCTTCGAAAAGGCAGATGTTGCGCAAATGGAGATCGCCGTGGCAGTGGCGCACGAGCCCGGCCATCCGCCGTGCCTCGAGCAACGGGCGAAGGCGGCGCAGCGCTGCCTCGCTTTCGGCCTTGAGGCGAACGACCTTGCTCGCCTCGAAGCACCCGCCTGCCGAGCCGCCGAGCTCGGCATCGTTGCCCGCGATCGCACGGGCGATGCCCTCGGCCCCGCCATGCTCGAAGCGCCGCTCGGCGGCCGCGTGAAGATCCAGCACGGCATCGGCGAGGGAGGTCATGAGCGAAGGTGCGAGGGCGCCGCGCTCCGCGAGACGATCGAAGAGCGCCTCCTGGTCGAAGCGGCGCATGACGACGACCCAGTCGACGACCCGGCCCTGACCCCCCAACCGGAGCGCGCCATCGGCATCACGCGTGATCGGCGTCGCGGCGAGATAGAGGGAGGGCGCCGTGCGCCGATTGAGGGCGAGCTCGGCCTCGCACGCGCGCCGGCGCAGCGCCAAGGTCGAGAAGTCCATGTAAGGAAACTTGACGGCGCGCTTGAGCTTGTAGGCCCGCTCGCCGGCGAGCGCCACGACGGCGCCGTGGGTATCGATGCGCTCGACCGCAGCACCGCCATGCGTGCACGGATCGCAGAGAAAGGCGATCACCTCCCTCTGATCCTCGACGACGTGGCTCGCAACGCCCATCGCCCTCACTCGCTCGGTATGCCCGCCCTCTGTCATCTGGAATTCACCACATCAGGAAAAACTCGTCGTTGCGAGGCGCCCGAAGGGCAACGAAGCAATTCAGCCCCGGCGTACGCCGGGTTTCGCTGCGCTCGCAACGGCGGTCATCTCCGGGTGAGACGAACCTCCAAATCGCAACACTAGCACGGGAAGGAAGGAGGCGAATTGCGATGGATCAAACTGCTTCCAGCCGGGCGCGCGGCGGCGCGCCCCGGCTCAGCGCGCATAGCTCGGCCGCGCCTCGGGGATTCCGGCCGGGTCCTCGTGAATGATCACCTCGGCGTCCGGGAAGGCCTCGAGCAGATGCGCCTCGACGGCATCGGCGATCTCGTGGGCGCGCAGAAGCGTGATATCCGGGTTCATCTCGAGGTGGAGCTGGATGAACCGCCTCTGCCCCGAGGCGCGCGTGCGCAGATCGTGGAGCGTCACCACGCCGGAATGGGAGAGCGCGATCTCCCTGATGCGCTTGCGCGCGTCGTCGGGCAGCTCGCGATCCATGAGCTGATCGAGCGACTGGCGCGCGATGTACCAGGCGCTCACCACGATGTAGATCGCGATGGCGATCGCGAAGATAGGATCGAGGAAGTGCCAGCCGAACTCGAGGCCGAGGAAGAGGGACAGCATCACGCTGCCGTTCACCATCAAGTCGCCGAAGTAATGGAGCGCGTCGGCCTTGATCGCGATCGAGCGCGTCGCCCGCACGACATAGCGCTGGTACTGCAGCAGCACGAGGGTGACCACGATCGAGAGCCCCATGACCGCGATCCCGAACGCTCCGTTGTGCACCGGCTGCACGTCGATAAGCCGGTGCCCGGCCTCGAAGATGAGGAAGACCGCCGAGCCCGCGATGAAGGCCGACTGGCCCAGCCCGGCGAGCGCTTCCGCCTTGCCGTGACCGAAGCGGTGCTCCCGGTCGGCCGGCACGAGCGATTGACGAACGGCCACGAGATTGATGACGGAGGCGGCGACATCGAGCAGCGAATTGATGAGGGTGGAGAGGAGCGCCACCGAGTTGGTCACCAGATAGGCGCCGATCTTCGCGACGATGAGCAGGGAAGCCACCGTGACGGACGCGTAGGTGGCGCCGGTCATCAGCCTTGCATTCTTTTGGCTCGCAACGCCGCTATCCATCATTGTGCCCCCGCCTTGCCGAGCCGGACTCAGGGATAGAGCCGCTCGCAGCGCCAGCCGTCCTCACCGCGCGAGTAGACGAGGCGCTCGTGTAGCCGGAACGGGCGCTCGCGCCAGAATTCGATGCGCTCGGGTCGGATGCGGTAGCCCGACCAATGGGGCGGACGCGGAACTTTGCCGAAGCCGAACTTCGCCGCGTATTGGGCGACGCGCCGCTCGAGCTCGAAAGCGCCGGAGAGCGGACGCGACTGCTGGGAGGCCCAGGCGCCGATCTGGCTCTGACGGTGGCGGGAGGCGAAATACTCGTCCGCCTCCGCGTCGGAGACCCGGCTCACCGGCCCTTCCACCCGCACCTGCCGGCGCAGTGATTTCCAGTGAAAGCAAAGGGCCGCGCGCGGATTGGCGGCGAGCTCGTGACCCTTGCGGCTCTCGAGATTGGTGTAGAAGACGAAGCCGCGCTCGTCGGCATCCTTGAGCAGCACCATGCGCACCGAAGGCACGCCGCGCGCGTCCGCCGTCGCGAGCGCCACCGCATTCGCCTCCGCCGGCTCGCTCGCCTCCGCCTCTTTGAACAAGTGGCGGAAGAGAGCCACCGGGTCCTCGCTCGAGCCTTCATTCATGGCCGTCTCAGCCAGCCTCAACCCTTCCGGTGAGAGTGATATAATTCGATTAAGCTCAGCGCGCACGGCAAAAAACCACGAAATATCGGAGGATACGGCCGCGCGCCGTGCAAGGAGGCGGGCTGCCGCCTCCGGGCCTGCCGCAGGGTGGAGGCTCTCTTGGCGTATCTGGTGCGCCCGCTACAGAAGGCGGCGTGAGGCAAGCGGCTGCGGGAAGAGTGCTGTGGCACCCGGCAAGGCACGCGACAGGCAAGGTGCTGCGGCGCCATTGCTCCACGGCCGAGCAAGCGGGCACCGCGAGCAATGCCGGACGGCGGCGGGTCAATTGACAAGGAACTATCGGCACCCTACGTTCAATCGGTTGTTCATGAATCTTTCGTTCCTTATTTTCTGCGATTTTCATCGTCCGGTCGCCCAGCAGGGCGACTCGAACCCCACCCCTTTCCCAAGAGCGGAGGAAGTTGTGTCATGAAGAAGCTAGGGCAGCTCGTGGCTGCGTTGATGCTCGGCGCGGCCGCGGCGGCGCTCGCCACGCCCGCTTGGGCGCAGATGCCGAGGGGGGATCACGGATTCCGTGATCATGACCCTGGGCACTTCGCGGAGCACGACTGGGGCGTCTGGCGCGGCGGCAATTGGAACCATGCTTGGCACGACGGACGCTTTGGCTGGTGGTGGATAGTTGGGCCTTACTGGTACTTCTACCCGCAACCGATCTACCCCTATCCGGACCCCTATGTTCCGCCGACCGTGGTCGCGCAACCGGGACCGGCCGCGCCGGCGCCCGTGCAGTACTGGTACTATTGCGACAACCCGCCGGGATATTACCCCTACGTCACCTCATGCAGCGCCGCATGGCGTCAAGTCCCCGCGACACCGCAGGGTCCGAAGCCGTAAGGAGAGCATCAATGACGCGCTATGCACTGATTGCGACCGGAGTTGTCGCCGCCATGCTGCTCGGCGGCTGCGGTCCCCAGCCGCTGTCGCCCAGCGTGCCGGTGATGCCGGCGCCCAATAAGCCTTTCGATGCCTTCCAGCAGGATCAGGCCGTGTGCCGGCAGTTTGCGCAGTCGCAGGTCGCCGGCCAGGAGAACGCGGGGAGCAACCAGGTGCTGGGCAGCGCCATCGTCGGCACCGTGCTCGGCGCCGGGCTGGGAGCGGCTCTGGGCGGCGGCAAGGGTGCCGCCATCGGTGCCGCCTCCGGTGCCATCGCGGGCACCGCCTACGGCGCGGGTACGGGCGGTGCGGTGCAGATGACCGTGCAGCAGCGCTACGACAACGCCTACATGCAATGCATGTACTCCCGCGGCAACCAGGTGCCGGGCTACCAGCCCGGCTATGCGCCCCCACCCCCGCCGGGAGGCGCGCCGCCGGCAGGCGGCGCCCCGCCGCCCCCGCCACCCGGCTCACCGCCGCCACAAGGCTGATCCTTCCGGTCGCGTCGCGGCGGAGCTCGGCTGCGATGCGAGCCAGGGTTCGGCCGAAAAGCGGGCGGCGTACCGCGGACGCCGCATGCAGCGATGGCATTCGTCCTTCGCGGGGAGCATTGCGGTCCTGCCTGCGGCTCGTCAGCGCGGGGAGCTGAGCCGCCCGCGTGATCGCAGCCGCGGCGCGCGCGGATGACGCGGCTTTGCCCTCTACCGGCTTTTGTGTAGGATCGCGGCAAACTCCGCACTCAACCCCCGAGAGAAGCCCCCGGGAATGCCAGAGAGGCCACGATGACCGAAGCACCCGCGCTCATGGCCGGCAAGAGCGGCCTCATCCTGGGAGTGGCGAACGACCGTTCGCTGGCGTGGGGCATCGCCAAGACGCTCGCGTCCCATGGGGCCAAGCTTGCCATCACCTATCAAATCCCGCAGCTCGAGCGGCGCGTGCGGCCGCTTGCGGAGTCCGTGGGCGCCCCGCTCGTGCTGCCCTGCGATGTGTCGGATGCGGGAAGCCTCGATGCCGTCTTCGCCGCGATGGAGAAGGCGTGGGGCTCGATCGACTTCGTCGTGCATGCGATCGCCTTTTCCGACCGCAACGAGCTCACCGGAAAATACGTCGACACCAGCCGGGACAACTTCGTCCAGACCATGCTGGTCTCGTGCTACTCTTTCACGGACCTCGCGCGTCGCGCCGTCAAATTGATGCCTCGCGGGGGCGGCTTGCTGACGCTGTCTTACTACGGCGCCGAGAAGGTGATGCCTCATTACAATGTCATGGGCGTCGCCAAGGCGGCGCTCGAGGCCAGCGTGCGCTACCTCGCGGCCGATCTGGGCGGCCAGCAGGTGCGCGTGAATGCGATCTCGGCCGGCCCGGTCAAGACGCTTGCGTCCGCGGGCATCGGCGACTTCCGTTATATCCTGAAGTGGAACGAGCTCAACGCGCCGCTCAAGCGCAACATTACGACCGAGCAGGTGGGGGCTTCGGCGCTTTATCTCCTGAGCGATCTCGGGAGCGGAGTTACCGGCGAGGTCCATCACGTCGACGGCGGTTACCATGTCGTCGGCATGCTGGCGGTCGATGCCGCTGTCGAGGTGAGGGAGATGCTGAAGACCTTCAAGGCCGGCCCCTGATCATGCCCGGCAACAGCTTCGGCCACGCCTTCCGCTACACGAGCTGGGGCGAGAGTCACGGCCCGGCGATCGGCTGCGTCGTCGACGGGGCACCGCCGAAAATCCCGCTCGTGGAGGCCGACATCCAGCAGTGGCTCGACAAGCGCCGCCCCGGCCAGTCGCGCTTTACGAGCCAGCGACGCGAGCCGGATCAGGTCAGGATCCTCTCGGGCACCTTCGAGGGTCTGACCACGGGCACGCCGATCTCGCTTCTCATCGAGAACGTCGACCAGCGCGCAAAGGACTACAGCGACATCAAGGACCTGTTCCGCCCCGGCCACGCCGACTTCACTTATCAGGCCAAGTACGGCATCCGGGACTATCGCGGCGGCGGACGGGCGTCCGCGCGCGAGACCGCGTGTCGCGTGGCCGCGGGTGCCGTGGCGCGCAAGGTGCTCGGCCCGGGCGTGCTGATCCGCGGCGCCATGATCCAGATGGGCCCGCACAAGATCGACCGCGAGCGCTGGAGCTGGCAAGCGGTCGGGGAGAACCCCTTCTTCTGCCCCGACGCAGATGCCGCCAAGGCGTGGGAGGCCGAGCTCGACGCCGTGCGCAAGCGCGGCTCGTCGCTGGGTGCCGTGGTCGAGATCGTCGCCTCCGGCGTGCCGGCCGGCCTCGGCGAGCCGGTCTACGACAAGCTCGACGCCGACCTCGCGCGAGCGATGATGAGCATCAATGCGGTCAAGGCGGTCGAGATCGGCGACGGCTTCGCCGGCGTGGCCACCCCCGGCGAGGCGGCGCACGACGAGATGCGCATGGTGGACGGCAAGCCGAGCTTCTTGACCAATCGCGCGGGCGGCACCCTCGGCGGCATCTCGACGGGAGAGGACGTGGTGGTGCGCTTCGCCGTCAAGCCGACCAGCTCGCTCCTCATTCCACAGCGCGGCGTCAACCTCCGCGGCGAGGATGTGGAGGTCGTCACCAAGGGCCGCCACGATCCCTGCGTGGGGATGCGCGCCGTGCCGGTGGGCGAGGCAATGATGGCGCTCGTGCTGGCCGACCACATGCTGCGCCAGCGCGCCCAGTGCGGCGCCTGAAGCAGGGGCCGCTGGCGCATCGCCTGCGGCGCTCGAACCGACTTTCGCGCGCTCGCGGCTCGGCGCCTTCGGATCGCGAGCCGCGGGATGAGGAGGATCGTTCATGCGTTGGCTGAAACGGGTCGTCGTCGGTTTCTTCGCGCTCGTCGGCGTCATGACCGTGTGCCTGGCGCTGCTCGCCGTCTGGCTCGGCGCGAGCCTCCTGGCGCCCTCGCCGCGCGCGGTACCCGAGGCCACAGCACTCGAGCTCGATCTCACCAAGGCCCCCGCCGAGGCCGGATCCGGGGGCGGCATCGTCGACCTCCTCTCGCCCAAGCGCATGACGCTGCGCCAGATCGAGGAGGCGCTCGAGCGCGCGGGCCGCGACGATCGCGTCAAGGGCCTCGTCGTCCGCCTCGGCGAGTCGTTCAGCTACGCGACGAACGAGGAGCTGCGCGATGCGATCACCGCCTTCCGCAAGCGCGGCAAGTTCACGATCGCCTTCGCCGAGAGCTATGGAGAGGTCGGCAGCGGCAGCGGCGGCTATCCGATCGCGGCCGCATGCGAGGAGGTCTGGCTGCAGCCCTCGGGCGAGGTGAACCTCGTCGGCGTCATCGCGGAAACCCCGTTTCTCAGGGGCACCCTCGACAAGCTCGGCATCGTACCGCGCGCCGACAAGCGCGAGGAGTACAAGACCGCGCTCGACGAGCTGACCGATACCGCCTATAGCCCGGCGTTCAAGGAGTCGCTGCAAAGCATCCTCGGCTCGCTTTACGACCAGCTCGCCCAAGCGGTCGCGGATGGCCGCGGGCTCGGCGCCGATGCGACGAAGGCGCTCATCGACCGCGGGCCATTCCTCGCAGAGGATGCCGTCGCCGCCAAGCTCGTCGACCGCCTCGGCTATCACGACGAGACGCGGGACGCAGCTAGACGGCGTGCCGGCCCCGGCGGCAAGCTGATGCAGCTCTCCGACTATTTCCGCGCGACCCGCGATGGCTCGGGCGAAGGGCCCGTCATTGCGATGATCGCCGCGAGCGGGCCGATCGTCTCGGGCTCGAGCGGGTTCGACGACGCCTTCGGCGTCACCCGGATCGGCGCCGACACGCTTTCGGACACGATCGACGAGGCGGTGCGGTCGAGCGACGTGTCGGCGATCCTCCTGCGCATCGACAGCCCGGGAGGGTCCTATGTCGCGTCCGACACCATCTGGCGCGCGGTCGATCGCGCCAAGGCGGCGGGCAAGCCGGTCATCGTCTCGATGGGCGATGTCGCCGCCTCGGGCGGCTACCTCATCGCGCTACCCGCCACCAAGATCGTCGCGGAGCCCGGAACGCTGACCGCCTCGATCGGTGTCTTCGGCGGCAAGCTGGTGATCAAGGGTTTGTTCGAAAAGCTGGGTATCAGCGTCGATTCGGTCCAGTTCGGCAGCAATGCCGCGATGTGGAGCTCGGACCAGGACTTCACGCCCGAGGGCTGGAGCCGCCTCGAGGCCTCGCTCGATAAGGTGTACAAGGACTTCACCAGCAAGGTGGTGGCGGCGCGAGGCCTCGATGCGAGCCGCATTCCCGAGATCGCCAAGGGACGCGTCTTCACCGGGGCCCAGGCCCAGAAGCTCGGGCTCGTCGATGCGCTCGGCGGCTTTCCCCAGGCGCTCGAGCTCGCCCGCGAGGCGCTTCACCTCAAGCCCGAGGAGTCCGTGCAATTGCGCGAGTATCCGCCGCGCGGGCGCGAGTTCCGCGAGCTTTTGCACCGGCTCATCGCCGGCGAGGGCATAGCTGCAGCGCCGCTTGCGAGCACGCTCGCACGCGAGCTCGCGGCACCTGCGGCGGCGCTCGGCCCGCTCGTGGCCGAGCTGCCCGCCTTGACCCGTCCGGGCGAGGCCTGGCTCCTGATGCCCCCGCTCGAGGTGCGCTGAGCCGCGGCTCGGAACCAAGCCTCGCAGGCGAAACCCCAACCAGCGGGCGACGGTGCCAGCGGAGGAGACCGGCCCATGCCGACGATGACAACCGCCGAGGCCACGGTCGAAAGCCTGCTTCGCCATGGCATCGATACGGTCTACGGCCTGCCCGGGCTGCACAATGACCCGCTCTTCGATGCCTTCCACGGCGCGCAAGACCGCCTGCGCGTGCTCCACACGCGGCACGAGCAGACTGCGTCCTACATGGCGCTCGGTGCCGCATTGGCGACGGGCAAGCCCCAGGCTTTCGCGGTCGTCCCGGGCCCCGGCTTCCTCAACGCGAGTGCGGCACTGCTCACGGCCTACGGCATGAATGCGCCGGTCGTGGCCCTCGTCGGCCAGATCCCCCAGGCGGACATCGATCGCGGCCACGGCCATCTCCACGAGATCGCCGACCAGATCGGCGTCGCACGACATTTCGCGAAATTCGCGGCCCGCATCCGCGCTCCCCATGAGGCACCGCTCCTCATCGCCGAGGCGATCGAGAGCGCGTGCTCGGGCCGGCCCGGCCCGGCCGTGGTGGAATGCGCGATCGACGTATGGGGCCGCAGGGGTGCCGTTGAAATTCCCGAGCGGCCCAGAGCCTTACAGCGCCCGCCCATCGACGAGGACGCGCTCGAAGCCGCCGCCAAGATCCTCGGCGGCGCCAAGCGCCCGCTGATCGTGCTCGGCGGCGGCGCGCAAGGCGCCAGCGCGGAAGTGACAGCACTCGCCGAGCTCCTCGAGGCGCCGGCCGTCGCCTACCGCCGAGGCCAGGGCGTGCTGCCTGCAACGCACCGGCTCAGCATCAACCTGCCCATCGCGCACCGGCTCTGGGCCGAGGCCGACGCGGTGCTTGCCGTTGGCACCCGGCTCTTCATGCAGCAGAGCCAATGGGGAGTGGACGGCGATCTCAAGATCGTGCGCATCGACATCGACGCCGAGGCCGCGGAACGCTTCAAGAAGCCGGCAGTCGCCCTCATCGGCGACGCGGCGGACTACGCCAAGGCGCTCTTGGCACGGCTGCCGGCGCACAACCGCCCGCGCGCGTCGCGCGGCGACGAGCTCGCGCTTGAGCGCGCCTGGATGGTCGAGCGGCTCAAGCGCCTCGAGCCGCAGCTGAGCTTCCTCAAGGCGATCCGAGCGGCGCTCCCGAAGGACGGCATCTTCGTCGACGAGGTGACGCAGGTCGGCTTCGTCTCCCGGCTTGCCTTTCCGGTGCTCAAGCCGCGCACCTTCCTCTCGCCCGGCTACCAGGACAATCTCGGCTGGGGCTACGGCGCAGCACTCGGCGTCAAGGCGGCCAAACCCGCCCAAGCCGTGCTCGCCATCGCCGGCGACGGCGGCTTCCTCTACCAAGTGGGCGAGCTCGCGACCGCCCGTCAGCACAATCTGGCCGTCGTCGTCGTGGTCTTCGACAACGGCAGCTTCGGCAACGTCCGGCGCATCCAGGAGGAGCAGTACGGCAACCGCACGATCGCCTGCGATCTCACGAACCCCGACTTCCTGAAGCTCGCAGAGGCGTTCGGCGTCGCCGGCTTCCGCGCGCGCGACGGGCGCGAGCTCGAGCGCGCCCTGGGCGAGGCCCTGGCCCTCGGCAAGCCCGCCCTCGTCCACGTCCCGTGCGGCGCGATGCCGAGCCCGTGGGACATGATCCTCATGCCGCGGGTGCGCGGCTAAATGGCATCTTGATTCAATATCCTGGCCATACCAAATAATAATGGTGGTAGAATTTCCCTCGTTCGCAGCGCCGGCGAGGCGCTTGCCTCTCAAGAGGCCCGTCCAAAGGACCACCGCCATGCCCCACACCGCCATTTCACGCCTCGCGCGAGTTTTCGGCCGCCTTGGCCTGGCTCTCATGCTGGCCTGCGGCGTGCTCTTCCTCGCCCTTCCTGCACAAGCGCAGAGGCATGGAGGGGGCGGCTTTCATGGCGGCGGCGGCTGGCACGGCGGCGGCTGGCGCGGCGGCTATTGCTGCGGCCTGGGCTTCGGCTTCTGGGGCTGGCCCTATTACCCGTACCCCTATTATCCAGACTACTACGGCTACCCCGACTATTATCCGCCCGTAGCGCCGGCCACGGTCGTCCCGCAGGCTCCGGCGACGGCGGCGCCGGCGCAGTCCATGTGGTACTATTGCGACAGCTCCAAGGCCTATTACCCCTACGTGCAATCCTGCAGCACGGCTTGGCGCCAGGTCCCGGCGACCCCGCCCAAGCAATAGCGCGGGGGCCCATCTCCTCGCGATAGCGGCGGCGCGCCGGCTGCCCTTACGCGCGCGCGCCTGAGGGCGGCAGCGCCCGGATCTTCTCGAGCACCGGCAAGATGTAGGTGCGGAAGCGCGCCGGGTTCTCGCTCATCGGGAAATGCCCGACCTCCTTCATGATGGCGACCTCCACACCCGGTATCCGTGCCGCCGTGCGCAAGGTGTCGGCCGGCTCGCAGGAGAAATCATACTCGCCGGTCAAGAGGAAGAGCGGGCAGCGCCTTGTGTCGATGCGGCCGATGCGGTCGCGCAAGTCGGCGTCCACGCGGTAGAAATAGAGATCTCCCTTGAACACGCCGGGACCGCCTTGCATGTAGTGCCAGAGCGTCTCATGGCGGAAGGGCGCGGGGCTTTGAGGTGCGATGAGTCCTGAGACGAGTGCCGCGCACACCCTGCCGCCATGCACGTCGGGCCGGTCGAGCCAATCCGTGTCGTACCAGGGTGACTGGAAGTCGGCGGCCTCGAGGCCGATAAGGGCGCGGAACTCGGCCGCGTGCTCGATCGCGAGATGGAGCACCAGGCGGCCGCCGATGGAGCAGCCCATCACGACCGGCCGCTCGAGCTCGAGTGCCTGGCAGAAGGCCCGCACGATCTCGGCGTAGCCCGCCGTGGTGAGGCGGTACTCCGCACTCTCCCATCCGTCGGGCGGATGGGATTTGCCGTGCCACGGCATGTCGAAGGCCAGCACGCGATAGTGTCGGGTGACCTCCGCGTCGCACATGAGGTGCCGCCACTGCCGCCCGTCGGCACCCGCCGTATGCAGGCAGACGAGCGGTATGCCGGCGCCGCTTTCCTCGAAATAGACGCGGTGCGGGCGCCCGCCGATCTCGATCTTCGCATAACGGCCGAGGATGGGCTCGATCTCGGCGCTCATCTCTGCTCTCCCTCGAAGAGGCGGCGGGGGAGTGCCAACAGGTCCTTGAAATACTGCAGGTTCGCCATCAGCGGGTAAAGGTCGCCCTCGAGCCTCGCTTCGCCCCGCTTGGTGAGCGCGAAGAGGTCGTGCCAGCCGGGCTCGGGGAGCGGCCGCCAGAACGCGAGCCAGGCGGGCGCTGGAGCGCGCACGGCGAAGCGCCACGGGCGCATCAGCTGCGGGCCGCGCTCGAGTGCCGCGAGCCGCCCGGCGGCGATCGACGCGAAGAAGGGCGCGGCGCCGATCTCGCAGAGACACTCCGTCGTGAGATGCCGCCCGCGGCGCGCCAGTCCTTCGTCCGCGTCGGCAAGCTCGCGAAGTCGCGCGAAGGCTGCGGCGGCCCGTACGTCGACGCCGCTCTCCTCGCCTTTGCCGCGGGTGCTGCCACGCTCGTTGTCGCTCTTCATGTCGCTCGGGCCTCCTTGAGCGGTCGCTCGGGACCGCATTCCGTTCTCCCCATCATGCGCCCTTATTCGAGCGCTTTTCCGGCGCCGACGCGAGGCCCGATTTCGCTGGGTAGGGTGGGAACACAGCCCCCCTTCAGCGCCTGCTAAACGCCGCCACCAGCTCGAGATGCGG
>CAVVLJ010000011.1:0-6709 GCA_963749075.1 uncultured Pseudomonadota bacterium
AGCCGGTCGTGATCGCGGTGCGTCGCCTGGCCGCGCAAGGTTAGAAATCATCAAGTATTATCAATAAGATGCGCTGAAAGGCCGGGTCCGTGACCCGGACGCGTGCGCCGTCCGCCGTGCGCGCGCGCGAGCGGCCGCGCGCGAACTCATCAGCAAGCTTTACTTCCGGCGCAACTCGCGGCATCTAGTGGAGGATTTGCGAGAAGACTAGAGAAACCGATAAATCGCGCAAACGAGGGAGTGCTCAAGATGGCTAGAACCACCCGTCGGAAAAAGACAGCGAAGAAGCGGGCGCGCGCGAGGAAGCCGGCCGCCCGCAAGGTGGCGCGCCGCACGACCGCGCGGCGGACCCGGCGCGCCGCGGCGCGCAAGCCGGCCCGCAAGAGGGTAGCGGCGAAGAGAGTGCGCAAGGTGAAGGGCCGCGCCAAGGCCGCTCCCCGCAAGGCGGCAGCGAAGAAGCGGGTCGTGAAGGCGAAGGTGCGCGCGAAGAAGCCGGCGCCCAAGAAGGTAGCCAAGGTGGTGGCACCGAAGCCGATGGCCGCCCCGGCGCCGAAGCCCGTCGTTGCTCCGGCACCAAAGCCGTTCGTTGCTCCGGCACCAAAGCCGTTCGTTGCTCCGGCACCAAGGCCCGTCGTTGCTCCGGCACCAAAGCCGTTCGTTGCTCCGGCACCAAAGCCGTTCGTTGCTCCGGCACCGAGGCCGGCGCCCGCGGCTCCGGCGCCGAGGCCGGTCGCCGCTCCAGCGCCGAAACCGGCGCCCGCCGCTCCGGCACCGAAGCCGGCCCCGGCCGCCGCACCGAGCGCTCCAGCGGCACCGCATCCGGCGGCACCTTCCACCCCCTCGACCACGTCGGGCCCGAGCGGCTCGACATGGCCGTTCTCGGGAACGGGCTCGAGCTCGAGCTCGAGCTAAGATCGGCGTTCGCGCCCTTTCTCCCTCTCCCGCTTGCGGGAGAGGGAGCCGCTCTTGTCACAAGGGCGCCGGAGCCTGGCTGACGCGCGCCAAATCGTCGCGGCGGAGATATTTGACAAAGGCCGCCTTTACCTCGGCGGCGCCGAGTGCGGCGGCCGGCGTGCGTGGGCTCGTCTAGTTCGCACACCACGATGGTCCGCTCTGTCGAGACCTTTTCCCGATCGGAGCCATAATCCACGACATAGAGGGTACGCGTCTGGCCCGCCAAGCCCGTGCGCGGGCGCGATTCGGCTTCGCGGCGCTCTTGCCTAAGGGCGCGAATGCCACGATCTTTGGCAGGCAAATGTGGTCCCGCACGAAGCGGGGCGCCGCCGCTTATCGTTGAACAAGTCAGAGTTCGTGATGAATCGTCTCAGCCCGCTCGTCGCCATCTTTCTCACCGTCTTCGTCGACCTCGTCGGTTTCGGCATCGTGATTCCGCTGCTCCCCTTCTACGCGGAGCACTTCCATGCGGGGCCCGAGATGGTGACGCTGGTGATGGCGATCTACTCCTTCATGCAGTTCTTCTTCTCGCCCATCTGGGGCCGGCTCAGCGATCGCTACGGACGCAAGCCAATCCTCCTCGTGAGCCTCGCCGGAATCTCGCTCTCCTATGTCTGGACCGGCTACGCCGACGGCCTCGTCGAGCTCCTCGCGGCGCGCGCGCTCGCGGGCATCATGGCCGGCAACATCTCCGCCGCCCAGGCCTATATCGCGGACGTGACCCCGCCGGAGCGGCGCGCCCAAGGCATGGGACTGATCGGCGCCGCCTTCGGGCTCGGCTTCATCGTGGGCCCTGCGCTCGGCGGCGTGCTCGCAGGCGCCGATCCGCACAATCCCCATGTGGTGGCGCCGGCCTTGAGCTCGGCGGCCCTCTCGCTTGCAGCCCTCGTCTTCGCCCTCGTCTTCCTCAAGGAGTCGCTCGCCCCCGAAGCCCGACGTGAGGCCGGCGAGAAGCCGCGCGCGGGACGCTTCGCGCTTCTCGCCGCCGCCTGGCGCGGGCGCGAGCTCAGGCTCCTCGTGGTGCTGTTCTTCCTGGTGACCTTCGCGTTTGCCGGCCTCGAGGCGACCTTCGCCATGTGGTCCGAGCGCGTCTTCGGCTGGGGGGCGACGCAGAACGGCTACCTCTTCGCCTACGCGGGCGTGCTCGCCGTCATCGTGCAAGGCGGGCTCATGCGCAAGCTCGCCGCGACCTTCGGCGAGAAGCGCCTCCTGATCCAAGGCGCGCTCGCCTTGGCCCTCGGCCTCGCCCTCATTCCGTTCGCGCGCTCGCTGCCGCTTCTCCTCATCGCCATGGCGCTCGTCGCCTACGGAGGCGGCACCAGCAACCCCTCGCTCAGCAGCTTGATCTCTCTCTCGGCGGCCAAGACCATGCGCGGCGGCGTGCTCGGCGTCTCTCAATCGGCGGCGAGCCTCGCGCGCATCCTCGGCCCCGCCTTTGCCGGAGCCGTCTTCACGCTCGCCGGCCGCAACGGGCCCTATGTGGTGGGGGCCGCGGTGATGCTCGTCGTGCTCGTGCTCGCCATCCGCCTCGAGCGGCGCGGTGTCCTCCAGGCGACGGATGCCGCCTGAGGGGCGACGCTGTCCCGATCATGGCCCAGCCTGCTCGCGCGCGTGGCGCAGGACGAGATCGACGAGCTCCGGCACGCTCATGCCGATCTGCGCGCCGAGGCTCCGGGCGAGCTCGTTCATGTCGGAGAGGCGCCCCGTCGCCCAAGTCGAGCGCGCCTCGCCAATGCGCGCCGTCGCCGCCGCCACCGTAGCCGCCGCGATGCCGCGCGCGGCGAGCACCGGAAGCCGCGACACGCCGGCGCGGTCGATGCCGATGCCGGCGTCGTTGTAGACGGCGGCGCGTGCGGCGACCCCTATGGCGCTCTCGGGCTTGCCGCCCAGGAGCCCGCCGTGGGAGCCCGTGACCAGAACGGCACCGGCGTCCGAGGGCTCGGCGAGGGAATTCGAATCGAGCCCCCATACCTTGGGCTCGCCGCGCTGGTGACGGAGGAGGAAGCGGCCCTCCTCGTAGGGCGGCGGCTCGCGGCCGGAGAGCCTCGCGCGGCGCATGCGCTCGGCAGAGGCAGGGCAGCGCTCGCCCACCGTGCAGCCGAGCGCTGCCGCCGCCGCGTTGACGCGGCTGATGGTCCCGCGCGCCATCATGTCGGCGCCGTCGCCGATACGCGCCGTGCGGTAGTCGACGGTGGCGGCGGCGATGGCGAGGGCATCGAGATAGCCGAGGCCGGCGATGCCCGCCTCCTCGAGCCCGATGCCCGCGTCGTTCAGGATGACGCCGCGCAATTTGCCGCGGGCCGCGAGATAGGCGGCGTAGACGCCGCCGTGGGAGCCAGCCACGGCGACGCTGCCGGCGGTATTTGCCGCGAGCTTCGTGATGCTGTCCATGACCAGAATCGGGACGCTCGGCACTGCCATCGCCGCCGTGGCAAAATTTGCTTAATTTACAGCGCGATACTATAGATCGCTCGGAACCGCGTCACGGGGGGATGCTGCGATGGCGCCGAGGCCCAACATCGACGTTCGAGCGACTGCTCGCGCACTACCGCACGATGTGCCGCATCCGCGCCTTCGAGGAGGCGGCCGAGGCGGCGCACAAGGCCGGCCAGGTCACGGGCGCCGTCCACCTCTCGATCGGCCAGGAGGCGGTCGCCTCCGGCGTCTGCATCCATCTCGCGCGCGAAGACCTGATCACGACGACGCACCGCGGTCACGGCCACACCATCGCCAAGGGGGCCTCACCTGCCGCCATGATGGCCGAGCTCTTCGGCCGCGCCACCGGGACTTGCCACGGCAAGGGCGGCTCGCTCCACATCGCCGATTTCAGCGTCGGCATGCTGGGGGCGAACGGCGTGGTGGCGGCAGGGCTCACCATCGCGGTCGGGGCCGCGCACGCGCTCAAGCTCAAGGGCGAGCGGAGAGTCGTCGTCTGCTTCTTCGGCGACGGTGCCACGAACCGCGGCCCCTTCCTCGAGAGCCTCAACTGGGCCAAGCTCTTCGAATTGCCGGTGCTCTTCGTGTGCGAGGACAACGGCTTCGCCGCGATGACCCGCACGCGCGCGGTCTCCGCGGGACCCGGCCCCGAGGCGCGCGCCGAGAGCCTCGGCATCGCCGCGCGCGCGGTCGACGGCAACGACGTGGCCGCCGTGGACGAGAGTGCGGCCGAGCTTCTCGCCCGCGTGCGCGCGGGTCAAGGCCCGCAGTTCCTGCTTGCGCGCACTTATCGCTTGAAGGGGCACACGGCGAGCGATGCAGCCCTCTATCGCGCGGCCGCCGAGCTCGAGGCGAAAAAGGCGGACGACCCGATCAAGCGCTGCGGCGAGATCCTGGGCCTCAATGGCGTCGCCGAGGCGAGGCTCGCAGCGCTCGCGGCGGAGGCGAGAGGCGAGATCGCGGCGGCGGTCGAGGCGGCACTCGCGGCGCCCTGGCCGGCGGCCGAGCTCGCCTGGACCGACGTGCAGGACGTGGGAGCCGGGCGATGGCGCTGATGAGCTATCTCGAGGCGGGCAAGACGGCACTCGCCGCCGAGATGCGCGCGGACCCTGCGGTGTGGGCGCTCGGCGAGGACCTCGGGCGCGGCGGGGTCTTCGGCCAGTACAAAGGCCTTGTCGAGGAATTCGGGCGCGAGCGCATCGTCGATACTCCGATCTCGGAGGCGACCATCATGGGGGCCGCGGTCGGTGCCGCACTCATGGGCACACGCCCGGTGGTCGAGATGCGCTTCGCCGACTTCGCGCTCTGCGCGGTCGACGAGCTGGTCAATCAGGCGGCCAAGGCGCGCTACATGTTCGGCGGCCAGGGGCGCGTGCCGCTCGTGGTGCGCCAGCCGATCGGCATGTGGCGCTCCTCGGCCGCCCAGCATTCGCAGTCGCTCGAGGGCTGGTACGCGCATATCCCGGGCCTCGTCGTCGTCTGCCCGGGAACTCCCGCCGACAATTACGGCCTGTTGCGCAGCGCCATCCGCTGCGACGATCCCGTCGTTTACATGGAGCACAAGGACATGTGGGGGGTGACGGGCGAGGTCGACGAGGCAGCCCCTCCCATCCCGCTCGGCAAGGCGCGGCTCGTGCGCGCGGGCAGCGAGCTCACGCTCGTCGCCTGGTCGGGGGCCCTGCGCGCGGTCGAGGCGGCACTCGAGCTCTTGGCCGAGCGGCCCTCGGTCGAGGTCATCGACCTGCGCACGATCTATCCCTGGGACGAGGAGATGGTATTGAACTCGGTTCGCCGCACTGGCCGGCTCTTGATCGTGCATGAGGCGGTCGAGACCGGCGGCTTCGGCGCCGAGATCGCCGCGGTGGCGGCGGAGGAGCTCTTCGGCGTGCTCAAGGCGCCGATCCGCCGCTTGGCCGCACCGCGCATCCCGGTGCCCTACGCGCCGCCGCTCGAGGCGGTGTGCAAGGTCTCGCCGGCGAAGATCGCCGAGACGGTGCGGGCGATGGTGGGATAGCGCGGCATTTGTAGGGTGCTTCGAGACAGGGGATGAAGATGCAAACACCGCTCGACCCGCAGCTCGAGCGCTGGAATGAGCGCTTCGCCGCCGAGGACTATTATTTCGGCAAGGAGCCGAACCGCTTCCTTGCCGCGCACGTGCATTTGCTCAAGGCGGGGCAAAGTGCCGTCGCCATCGCCGACGGCGAGGGGCGCAACGGCGTGTGGCTCGCCGAGCGCGGGCTCGAGGTGCTTTCGCTCGATTTCTCGCCGAAGGCGCTTGCCAAGGCGCGGCGGCTCGCGGCCGAGCGCAAGGTGAGGCTCGCGTTGCAAAAGGCCGATCTCGCCCGCTGGTCGTGGCCGGAGGCGCGTTTCGAGGTGGCCGTCGCGATCTTCATCCAATTCGCCGACCCGGCGTTGCGGAGCATCATCTTCGCGGGCCTCAAGAAGTGCCTAAAGCCGGGCGGCCTTCTGCTCCTCCACGGCTACCGCCCCGAGCAGCTCGAGTACAAGACCGGCGGCCCGCCGTACGTCGAGAACCTCTACACGGAGGAGATGCTGCGCGCGAGCTTCGCCGACATGGAGATTCTCGAGCTTAGCACCTACGACGAGGCGATCCACGAGGGCCGCGGCCACGCCGGCAAGTCGGCGCTCATCGATCTCGTGGCGCGGAAGCTCTAGTGTTGTGGTTCTGACGCTTGATTCCAATCATTGTGTCGGAACCACAACACATCATTATGATTTTGCTAGTGTTCCGGGTCGACGGTTCGGAACGAAGCGTTGGAGTCGGAACACTAGCCGCGCTCAGCCGGGCTGTCGCTTGAGCTCGACCTCGACGAAGGCCATGGGCGCATTGCCGGCGTTGAACACATTGTGCTCGACCCCTGCTTTGCGGAAATAGGCGACACCCGGCGCGAGATCGGCCAAGCTCTCGCCGGCCGCGGCGACGGCGCGCAGCTTGCCTACAGTGAGCGGCACGACGACGTAGTCGTAGTCGTGGCGGTGAGGGCCCGTCTCCGCGCCCGGCGCGAAGCGCCACTCGGTGACCCGCACGTCGTCCGTATCGATGCGCAAAATTCCTTCCGCCTGCGTCATGTCCGGCCCTTTCCTTGGCGCCCGCGAAGAGCTCGAAGGTGCCACGGAGCCGGGCAGGGCGTCCAGGCCGGAGGCCGCGCCGCCCAAGGTCGCCTGGCCGCCTCGCGCCTTACGGCAGTCAGCCTCCCTGGACCGGCTTGTCCCTAAGGCCGAATTGGAGCATCATTCCCCAAAATCGCCGGCGATCGGGGGCATGTCGGCGTAACGAGGGAGGATAGAACTCATGGCC
>CAVVLJ010000012.1:0-7751 GCA_963749075.1 uncultured Pseudomonadota bacterium
GTCTTGTGCGCTCACCCGCGCGCCGGGCTGCGTCTATGGGCCTCGCTCTCGCTCCTTGAAGAAGGTTTGGGCTCCCGAGCGCCGCTCGCGCAGCGCAACGTGATCAGGACGACCTCGCCGCGGCAGTTGAAGCGCACCGGGGGGACGGCGACGCCGGCCCCGCGCGACGTATAGCCGGTCATTCGGCCGAATTGCCAAAGCCCTGCCGCCGCAAACCTATGCTGCGTCAAATGCGTGACGAGCGGGCGCCCGCCCGGGAGACACACTTGTCCGCCATGAGTATGGCCGCAAAGATAAAGGCTGTAGCCGGCCTCGGCGGCGACATCGGCGACCTCGGCGGAATGCACGAGCGCGATCTTGAAGCCCCGGCCTCCGCCAAGGAGGGCTTGCCGCGCACCTTCGGTATAGAAGTGGTGCACATCGTCAAGTCCCGTGACGGTGATGCGCTCGCGGCCTCGCTCGAGCACGATCGAACTCGTTGGTCAGCACGCGGATGCCGCGCACCTCGAGCCCTGCGACGATCGCGGCCGGATCGTGGTTGCCGAGCACGGCAAGGGCGCCGTCGCGCGACTTGACCGCGGCAAGAATCGCTCCGAGAGGCTCGATATCGCGCTCGAAGGGGCCGTGCGTGAGCGTACGAAAATCCCCCGTGAGCACGATGAGGTCGACCTCGAGCCCGTCCACGAGGCGGAGCACGTCCGCGCCGAGTGCTGGAAGCGCCTCGAAGTGCGTGTCGCTCACATGAAGGATGTGGTAGCCCGCGAAGGCGGCAGGAAGGTCGGGCCAGGCGAGCTCGACCGTCGAGAGCTCGATCGCGCGCGCATTGCGCACGCCGCGAAGGTAGAGACCGAGCAGCCTCACCGACAGGCCGAACGCCCGTGTCGCCCAATGGAAGAGCAGCGACTTCCAGCGCGAGCGCCGCCCGCGCGGGCTCATGCGCAGGCCCGAGCGCTCCATTGCGAGCCGCGCCTCCTGCCAGAGGGCGAAGTTCCGTGAGGCGGCCGCGCTCGAGCGAGGGGCCTCTTCGCCGGGCGGTGCCGGAGCCGGGTGCTGTGGGGACGTTGGCATGGGCAAAGGACATCCGATCTTAAGCCATTGCGATGCTCTGCGAGAACCTCGAAACAGCGCGTCCATCGCATCCCGGGCAATGCGCACGGCAGATCGTCCGGGCGACGGCGCTTCGCGGTCGCGGTCGTTTCTGCACGCGAGCACGATTTGTGCCACGAGCGAGACGACGAGCGCCACGGCAAGGCCGAATAGCAGCCCTTCTCCGACCGGCGGCCGGAAGGCGAAGTCGACTCGATGCTCGCCGGGTGCTATCGCGACGGCCTTGAAGCCGTCCGCGTTGGCATAGAGCACGGCCGGCGCGCCGTCCACGGTTGCCTGCCAGCCGGGTGTCCATGCGTCGCGATAGGTGAGGATGCCGCCGAGCGGGGTGGACACGGCAACGACCGCTTCATTGGCGGTGAAGCGGATCATCCGCGCGGTGCCGGCGGGATCGCCAATCGTGAGCTTCGGTTGATGGCAGCCAAAGGCGGCGTCGAAGTCGTCGCCCAGATCATGGGGATGAGGTTTTCCCGTAGGACCGAAATAACGGCGCGCCTCGTACTCGGACAATCCGAAGAGTTGGCCTTGCGTCAATTCGGGATCGCTGGCGCCGCGGCGCCTCAGAGCGTCGGCGACCCCCCGCGAATAGCTGTCGGAGCGGGAGTTGGAGATGCAGGGGTCGATGCCGATAAAATCCCACAAGCCATGATAGATCGAGCCGCTCAACGCGAATCGGGCCCTGAAGTAGGGATAGTGGGATCCTGACACACGGGTCGGCTGATAAATCAGCTGGTGTGGCCATTGGTACCACGGCTCGACGAAGGGCAGGTCCGTGTATGCAATTGACGTTCGCGCCGGATCGAGTGCCGCGTAGAATGTCGCTTCGAAATCCGCGCGATATACAACGGTCTCGCCTGCCGCGATCACGGCGAGTACGAAGGCCGCCCAGCGCTGCCAATATCGTCCGCGGCAGAGGGCAATCGCTGCGGTCAATGCGAGCGTTGCGCCGACGGCGATCCAGCCGAATCCGACGGAGTCCCAGTTGCCCAGCGGGGGCAAAGCCTTGGCTTGCAGAATGACCGCGCACAGCAGAACCGCAATGCTGATCACCAACAGGGCCAAGCGTGCGCCCGCCTCGAACAGCCGCGGGCTGGCAAGCATGGCGCTGATGACCAGGACGACAAGGGGTTTTGCGAACACCACCGCAGCGCTGGCCGGCCGGAACAGATTCATACCGGGGACCCAGTAATAGGCCCATTCAGCCAAGGGGAACTGGTCGGGCAAGGCGAAGACGACGATGAGGAGAATGAGGGCCAGCAGTTCGGGAACGAATTTGATCGGCCATCCAATGACGAAGGCGGACAGCAAAATCGCAAGATTGGCCGCACCAAAATAGGTCCAGATGTCCGGAATGCTCACGGGCCGGCCGGTAAAGAGCTCGAAGAGCCTGATGTCGAGTGGGGCCGAGAGATCGTGGAGGTAGTCGTCCAACGCCGGCGCCAATGTTCTTGGATCGCGGAGACGAGGGATGAACGCTACGTTCTTCAGCATTTCGTGGTCGATCGCCAGCGCACCCGCGGCAAGGATCACAGTCAAGGCGGCGAGAAGCAGCGCCTGTACGGTTAGCAGGCTCAGGAGAATGGCGCGCCATTCGCTCGTCAGGACCTCACGGTAGCGCAGGCCGGCCATCAGGAGAAACAGCGCGCCGATATAAAACTTCGGCACGACCAGGTACTGCGGATTGCCATAAACGCTGGAGATGAGCGCCAGCGCCGCCGCAATCAGGTAGACTCCGTGCCGCGTCTGCAAAAAGCGGAGAAGGAACAGCATGACGAACAGGATCGTCAAGGCACACAGATAGCCGTAATTGGTGGTGGTCTCCATGTAATGAGTGAATGGCATGGCCACGGCGGCAAAACAGACGTGGGGCCCGCACTTTCCGGTGAAGTCGCGTGCAAGGTAGGCCGAAACCGTACCGATGAGCGCGAAGTCGATGCCGATCGCACCGAAGAACAGAAGCTTGATGTCGGTAACCCGCAAGAGAACGCCGACGAGCGCCGTCAACGCATTTGTCGGGCCGAAGGTGAAAAGCAGCTCGAAGGCGCTCGGAATGCCGTAACTTGCGTAAGGCTCCCATAACGGGATCTGGCGGTCGTTCAGAATGGACGAATAGGTGATGTGATAGAGCTGGTAGTAGGAAAAGACGTCGTGCTGCGGGAAATACGCATCGCTGTAGCCGAACCAGCCGACGGCGATCCCGCTTGCCAACGCGAGCAAAAGCGGCAATTTCATCGAGCCGTTCATCGGGTGGTCAGAAAATTGCAATCGATATTTATGGAATGCCACCCTTCCGGCCTACGCCGCGGTAGCCGCAGTGCCCCTGCATAACCGCGAATGGAGCGGGAATCAACGGCGACGCGATACGATTCCGAAGGATACGCCGAAGAGCACGACGCCGCTAATCATTATGGCGCGATAACAAATCGAGCGCATTCTTTTGCGGTAGAATTGGTCCTGATCGAGCTTTCGGTGAGATGCGGGCCGAGTCGCTCGCTGGAGGAGTTCGGAGAACGTGGCAATTCGGCAATCGGCGCGGGGGTTGCCATGACGGGTGCACTTGCTCTTCCCGCGGGCAAGGAGATGAAAGTCTCCATCGTCGCCCTCACGTTGAACGAGGTGGAGGGCGTCATGGCCGTGCTTCCGAGCATCCGGCCGGAATGGCACGACCAGCTCGTCGTCGTCGATGGCGGCTCGACCGACGGAACCGTCGAATGGTGCCGTGAGCAAGGTTACGGCGTCATCGTGCAACGGCGGCCTGGGATCCGGTTTGCCTATCTTGACGCGCTGCCGCATCTCACGGGCGACATCATCTTGACGCTTAGCCCCGATGGCAATTGCGCGCCTGAGTTCATTCCCGAGCTGATCGCCAAGGTCCGCGAGGGCTATGACTTGGTGATCGGCTCCCGCTACCGCGGCAACGCGCGCAGCGATGACGACGACATGCTCACCGGCTTCGGCAATTGGCTCTTTACCCGAACCGTCAACTTGCTTCACGGCGGCTCTTATACCAACGTCATGGTGATCTATCGCGCATTCCGTCGCGAGCTGATCGACGATCTCGGCCTTACCGCCGAAGAGACCTATCGCCTGCCGGAGAAGCTGTTCGGCACCACCGTCAGCTGGGAGCCGATCATGTCGGTGCGGGCGCTCAAGGCGCGCAAGCGTATCGCCGAGGTCGCGGCCGGCGAGCCGAGGCGCATCGGCGGCAAGCGCAAGCTGCAGATTTTCCGTTGGGGAGCCGCCTACTTCTTTCAGTTCTGGCGCGAGCTGTGGTTCTGGCAACCTAAGCAGGACCGTGCGTGCGACTAGGGGCTGCGATGCGCCTGCCCTTCCTTCTCGCACTGGCGAGCGGCCTCGCAACCCCGACCAGCGCCGCCGATCGCCCGCTACTATCGCGTCGGCGAAGGCTGTATGAAGCCCAGGACTCTCATCATCACCGAGGGACCGAAGGGGAGCAGGTCACTTGCGACGAGGCGCATGGCGCCATCCGCCGGGGGAGCGGCTGCTGGGTGCACTTCGTCGAGCGCCATCCCGTGAAGGGGCAAGGCGGGGTCTACTCGAATCCGATCGTATCCGCCACGACGTAGCGCGGCCGGCCGCGCGCATCCCTGTAGATGCGGCTCACGTAGAGCCCGACGATGCCGAGTGCCGCGAGCAGGGTGGCCCAGAGGAAGAGGGCGGCGAAGGCCAGCGCGGCAACGCCCGCGGCGGCGCCGAGAAGCGCTGCGATCGCCGCCGCCACGAGGCCCGCCACGGCGACCGCGGTGCCGGCCAAGCCGAGGACGAGGATGAGGTAGAGCGGCGCCATCGAGAAGGACGCGACGCCGGAGAGGAAGGTCTTGGCCGGGTTGGCGCTGAAGAGCGGGAAATGCCCCTCGCCGGCAAAGCGCGGCTGGCGCTCGTAGCGCACGGGGACCTGGCGGAAGCCGATCCAGGCGGTGAGGCCGCGCACGTAGGGATCGCGCTCCTTGAGGCGCAGCAGTGCCTCGACCGCACGGCGCGACAGCAGGCGGAAGTCTCCCGCCTCCACGGGAAGTGCGATCTCGGAAACGGCCGCGATGGCGCGGTAGGCGAGCCCGGTCATCAGCTTCTTGACGCGGCCCTCGCCTATCCGGCGCGTGCGCACGGTGTAGACCACATCGCCGCCTTTGCGCCACTCGGCGACCAGCGATGGAATGAGCTCGGGCGGATCCTGAAGGTCGCAATCGAGATAGAGCACGGCGTCGCCGCCCGCGCGCTCGATTCCGGCGATGAGGCATTCGGCGACGCCGAAGCGCCGCGACATGTTGATCACCTTGACACGGCCGTCCGCCGCCGCCTCTTCGCGCAGGAGGGCGAGCGAGCGGTCGGTCGAATCGTCGTTCACGAAGATGAGCTCGTAATCGGCGTCGCACCCGGCGAGCGCCGCGCGCAAGCGGCGGATGAGCTCGGGAATGACCTTCTCCTCGTTGCGGAAGGAAAGGACGACCGAGAGCAGATCCCGTTGCTTGCCGCCGGATGTCACTAAGGATAGCCTGCTTTCGCCGAGCCGGGAGGACTGCAGCCCTTGCAGCGCGATGCGCGGAATTGGTAGGTATCCCGCCGCTCATTGTCAAGCTTCGCAAGCCTGTTCGCGGCGGCGGCTCGCGCGGCGAGGGAGCGCTTCATGAGCATCGGCGAGGGAGAGCCGGCGTCGCCGCAGACGGGCTCCCGATCCTTTCTTTCGGCCTTTCTCCTGCCCTTTCTCCTGGTCTTTGGCGCGGCCCTCGCCGTCCTCCTCGCCGCCGCGGCGCCCGCACTGTGGACCGCCTTCGCCCATCACGATCAATATCGCTACTTCAGCGAGACGCTCGGCAACCCGGCCTTAGCTCAGCGCTGCGAGGCCAACCGGCAATATCTGTGGCTCTACAAGATCGGCCGGCCGCTGGCGGCCGAGCTCGAGTGCATGATCTTCCGCGGCGTCAAGGTCCCCGCCGACCTGACGGCCTACCGCTTTGCCGTGGCGGCGCTGCAAGCGCTCCTGGCCGCGGTCGTAGCACTCGGCCTCAGGCGCTACCGCCTGTCATGGCAGGCGGCGGGTGCCCTCGGCATCGCCATCGTGCTGCTGCCGGGCGGCCTCAATACGGTGATGATGGCGAACTTCGCCAATGCACTCACGCCCATCCTGGCGCTGGTCAGCTACGCGCTCCTCGAGGCGGCCGGCAGCCGCGATAGGACATGGCCCGAGGGCGGCCGCGGACTTCTCCTGGCCGCGGCGGCGTGGCTCTGCCTCTTCGCCGCCTGCCATCTCTTTCTCGGCCTGGTCGTGTTCTTCTTCTTCGCGAGCTTCGCCGAGGCGCTCCTCGGCTCGGGCGAGAGCAGGTGGGAGAAGGCCCTCCGCGACATCCTCTTCTTTGCGGCGGTGGCGCTGCCCTACTATCTCCTCCTCGTGCTTTATTACGTGCCGGGCTTTGCGCCGAGCCAGCCGGTGCCGCCGGCCTATGCGACGGCTCTGTCGGCGGAAAGCATCCTCGTCGGCGTGGTGAAGCTCTTCCTCCTCCTCCGCGCGATGGCGAACTTGTGGAACATCTATCCCATCGTAGGCCCCTTCATCGCCATGGTGGTCATCGTCGTGGCGGCGCGCCTCGCTGCCCATATTCACCGCAGCCAGGCTATCCGGCGGCTCGGCGGACCCGGCGCCGGCCGGCTCCTGCTGCTCCTCGTCCTCTTCGGCGCCGCCAACATCGTCGTCATCGTCGCGCCGGAATGGCTCGTCTACCGGCTGACGCTGGCGCAGAGCGCCATTCTGCTGCTCTGGCTCTTCGTCTCGCTGCTCTCGCTCGCGGAGGCCTGGCGGCCGGGATGGGGCGCCCGTACCGAGCGCCCGCTCGCCTTTGCCTTCTTGGCGCTCGGCGCCGTCTTCGCCGGCTGGACAACGAGCGAGAGCGCCTTCGCGAGCGCCCTCGAGCGCGCCTACATGAGAAGCGTGCTGGCCGCCGCTCCGGCCGGCAGCTTCGACCAGGTGGCCGTTGTCGAGCCGCCGACGGATTGGCGCGCACCGCGCGGGCTCAACGGCCGCCCGTACGCGAGCGACGAGTTCAATATGCCGAGCACGCTCGGCTCGGACAATCTGGGCTCGAACGTGCCGGCGATGGTGCGTGCGGCCATGCTCGAGCTCAAGCGCCCGAGCGGCCCGATCGTGGATGCCGCGCATCCGATGCGCGTCGCTGGTCCCGCGCGCATGACAGTCGGGCCCGGCGGGCGGGTCGAGGTCGCCGCCGCCTACGCCTGGGCAGCACAAGGCGAGATACGGGACGGGCTGGTGATCCTGCCCATGGGCGTGATCGGCGTGCTCTCGCCCGACCGCGGCACCATCACCTGGAACACGGGCGTCATCTGGCGCGGCGGGCCGCCGGGGCTGAGCGGAAGCTGGAACGCCGTCCTTGACCCGTCCGCCCTGGTGGTCTGGCGTCTTCGTGCGGGCACGCCCGTGCCCGAGCCGCGCACGCTCGTCATCGACATGGCCAAGGCGGCGTTCCCGACGGGACGACTCTAGAGCGCAATCCGGTCAAATCGGCTCGGACATTCACATCGTCATCCGGCGCAAGGGGGAATCCGGCGTGGCGCTCGCTTCGTTGTCTTGCCGGCGTCGCCTCGCCCGTGTAAACGGAAACGGGGCCGCGCGG
>CAVVLJ010000013.1:0-13674 GCA_963749075.1 uncultured Pseudomonadota bacterium
GCATTCCGGTACCTCGACCACGTGCTCGGTCGAGCGCGCAGAGGCGTAGCCGGTGAACTCGGCGAAGGGGCCCTCGGGCTCGCGCACCTTGGCGAGAATGCGGCCCTCGAGCACGATCTCGGCCTGGGCCGGGACCTCGACGGGCACGGTAAGGCCGCGGGTGATCTCGAGCGGCGCTCCCATGAGCCCGCCGGTCACGGCATATTCGTCGCTGGTGATGGGGCCCTTCCACAAGCCGCCGAAGGTGAAGACCGGGTGCGCGCCGATCACGATGGCGATGGGCGTATCGAGGCCGCGCTCCTCGGCGCGCTGCACGTAGTTCCACAGATGCCGCCGGCTATGGAGGCTGGTGCCGAGCCGCGTCTTCCCTTTGAGCTGCATGCGGTGGAAGCTCGCGTTGCGCACGCCGGTATCGGGGTCCTTGGCGACCAGGATGGCGTTGGTGATGTAGGGTCCGGCATCCTCGTGGAAGTGCCGCATGATGGGGAGATAGGCGAGATCGAGCGACTTGCCGGTGATCGTCACGTCGTGGATGGGGCCGCTCTTGCGCAGGACGGGCTCGATCGTGCGGTCGTTGCGCGCCGCCCACTCCTCGATGAGGCGGTCCTCAGGGACGCCGAGGGCAAGCGCGTAGCGCCTCCGCGCGCCGAAGAGGTTGGTCACCACCGGAAAGGGCGACGCCCCCACATGCTCGAACCACACGACCGGTGAGCGGCCGCGGCGCTCCAGCTCCATCACGGTGGCGCTCGTCTCGTAGTCGAGCGCCACGTGCTCGCTGACGCGCAGGATGCCGCGCGGATCGTCGGCCTCGACGCGGGCGAGAAAGCCGCGCAAGGTGAAATCCTGGGAACGGGCTGCCATGGGGTCTCCTCGCTGCTCCGGGCCGACGGCTTGGAACGAGCCGCCGCAGCCGGAGTTTAGCGTACAGCCCCTGCGGCCGCGGCGAAATCCGCAAAGCCCGCCGCCTCGAGCTCGATCCGGCCGTAGCGGCGCTCGCAATAGACGAGCGGGCGCCCGCGGCCGAGCTCCACGTCGCACACGGCGCCGATGAGCACGCGATGGGAGTCCCAGGCGAGCTCCCTCACGAGCGTGCAGTCGAAGGAGGCAAGCGCTCCCACGAGCGCCGGCGAGCCGGTCGCCATGGCCAGCCACTCGGCGGCGGCGAAGCGCTCCTCGCCCTTGGCCTCAGTACGGCCGGCGAAGACGTTCGAGAGCGCCCATTGCTCGTCCGAGAGGAGGTTGGCGCAGAAGCAGCCGCTTTCGAGGATGGCGTGCATAGCACGGCTTGCGTGGTTGATGCAGACGAGAAGCGACGGCGGGTCGGCCGAGAGCGAGCAGAGGGCACTCACCGTGACGCCGGCGCGCTCGCCCTTCTCTTGCGTGGTCACGATCGCGACCCCGCTCGCCGCCTGCCGCATGCCGGCGAGGAACTCCTCGCGCAGCATCTACATCACCTTGTCGCTGAGGCCGGCCGCCTTCTTGACGAAGGCGAGCGGCTCGTCGAAGTCGAAGTTGGTGTAGACCGCATTGAGATGCGCGAAGGGCGGCGACTGGGCGAAGAGCTCGAAGGTGAGCCTGTGGCCGGCGTAGTCCGAGTTCAAGAGGTCGCGCGCGAAGGCCAGGAGCTTGCGCCGGTCCTCGGCACTCCACGCCTCGTTCACGCTGTAGTACTTGTCGAGCCAGGGCTTGGTCTCGGGGTCGAGGAAGGCGGCGCTGTCGGGGGTCACGCAGATCTGGCCGCCGCAGAGCTCGCGGGCGAGATGCATCATCGCCGGCAGCCGCGAGCAGGCATGCACGCGGCCGGTGAAGAGGAGCGACTGGTTGGGCATGAGGAGGCCGGCCGGGCTCCTCTCGGCCGCCGCGATCGCCGCCGTGAGATGGGCGTTGATGCCCTCGCGGTAGCAGGCGAGCTCGGCGAGCTTCTCGCGCACCGCCTGCTGCTTGTCGAGGCCGGTCTGGCGCACGTTGAAGAGTGCTGCGCCGATCAGCATGTCGGCCACGTAGAGGATGCGTTGGATGAAGGGGAAGGCGCTGTAGCGGTGCAAGGTCGCGCGGATGAAGCTCGCCGCGCGCGTATGGCGGTAGAACAGCACGTTCTCCCACGGCACCAGCACGTCGTCGAAGACGATGAGCGTGTCGACCTCGTCGAAGCGGCTGGCAAGCGGATAGTCCGCGGCCGGCGCCCGTCCGGCGAAGCCGGTGCGGCAGATGTGCTTGATGCCCGGCGAGCCCATCTCGGCGATGAAGCCCACGGCATAGTCGGAGAGCTTGTCGTCGCCCCAGTTGGCGATGGTCGGCTTGACGAAGGCCTGGTTGGAATAGGCCGCCGCGGTCTCGTATTTGGCGCCGCGCACCACGATGCCGGCATCCGTCTCCTTGGCGACGTGGAGCAGCATGTCCGGGTCCTGATCCTGCGGCCGCTTGGAGCGGTCGCCCTTGGGATCGGTGTTGGCGGAGACGTGAAAGGGATCGCCATGAAGCGCCTTCTGGATGTGGCGCTCGACGTTCTTGCTGAACTGCGGGTCGATCTCGTCGAGCACGGCCTTGCCGTCCCAGAGTGACCACAGCTCGCCGATCGTCTCGTCGCCGACGCGGATGACGACGCCGCCGATGTCCTTCATCTGGGCGTCGACGTAGCGCCGCTTGTCGTGCCAGTCCTCGCGGCTCTCGGGCAGCTTGAGCGCGCGGTTGCACGGCTCGTTCGAGCCGCCGTCGAGATAGGACATGAGCTCGCGATAAGCCGGCTCGTGCGCCATGTCGTAGAGGCGCGCGCGCACGTCGACGATCGGCTTGAAGGCGGGATGCCGGGTCACGTCCGCAACGCGCTCGCCGTTGATCCACACCTGGCGCCCGTCGCGCAAGGAATCGCGGTATTGCTCGCCGGTTCTCAGCATGTCTCGCCCTCCATCCTTTCCCGAGGCGCATTGTGCCCAAGGCGCCATTCTGCTGTCGGTAGCGCCATTCTGCTTGGCCCCCGGCCATTTGGAAAATATAATCTCCTGAACGGCTGCATAGGAAAAGATGATCCAGTACACCCTGAAGCAGCTCGCCTATTTCGCCGCCGCCGCCGAGCGCGCGAGCGTCACCGCCGCGGCGCGGGCGCTCCACGTCTCGCAGCCCTCGGTCTCGGCGGCGATCCGGCACCTCGAGGAGGTGCTCGGCCAGCGCCTCTTCCTCCGCCGCCATGCGCAGGGGCTCTCGCTCACCCCCGCCGGCCGTCACCTCTTCGCCGAGGCGCGGGCGCTCTTGGCGCAAGCCGAGGAGCTCTCCCTCGGCGGCCCGGCCGCCGGCGAGCGCGTGCGGGGCGAGCTCCATCTCGGCTATTTCGTCACCTTTGCCCCCTATTACCTGCCCGAGCTCCTCTTCCGCTTCGGCGCGCGCCATCCCGAGGTGGCGGTGCGGCTCCACGAGGGCGACATGGAGACGCTGCGGCGCGAGCTTTCGCTGGGCGCGCTCGATCTGGCGCTCGTTTACGATCTGGCGCTCGGGCCCGGGCTCGCGCGCGAGCCGCTGGCGGCGCTCAAGCCCTATGCGCTGCTGCCCGCGTCCCATGCCCTCGCGCGCCGCCGCAAGGTGCCGCTCGCGGCCCTCGCGCGCGATCCCTTCATCCTCCTCGACCTGCCGCACAGCCGGGAATATTTCCGCGCCATCTTCCTCGCCTACGGCCTCGAGCCCGTGGTGCGCTACACGACGCCGTCGCTCGAGATGGTGCGCGGGCTCGTGGCGCGCGGCCACGGCGTGGGCCTCCTCAACATCCGTCCGGCGGGCGACCTCGCCTACGACGGCAGCGCGCTTGCCTGCCGCCCGCTCGCCGAGGAGACGCCCGCCTTGCGCATCGTCCTCGTGCGGCCGGGCGAGGTGCGCCCGACGCGCGCCGCCGAGGCCTTCATCGCCTCGGCACGGGAGGGTGCGAACTTGGTGCTGCCACGCGCCTGACGGGCCTGCCCTCGGCTGCCGGGTGCTCGACGGGGTTTACGGCCTTGGCTCTTCCGCAGGCCGGACCTTGGTGCGGTGGCAGGGAATCTTTTTCAGGCCGTCGCCGATCTCCCGCGCGGCCAGGCGCAGTTCGTAGTTCTTTTGCAGGTTCATCCAGATGTCCGGGCCGGTGCCAAACCAGCGGCCAAGGCGCAATGCCGTATCGCCGGAAATCCCGCGCTTGCCGCTGATAATCTGCGTGAGCCGGTTTGTCGGAACGGCGATCTGCCGCGCAAGTTCATTGGCGCTCATGCCAATGGCTTTCAGCTCGTCGGCCAGGTGCTCTCCGGGGTGTATCAAAATCCGTGTCATGGTGCGTCCTCAATGATAGGCCACAATCTCCACGTCGGTGGGTCCTGGCGATCGGTCCGGCCACTTGAAGCAAATCCGCCATTGGTCGTTGATGCGGATGCTGTATTCGCCCTTGCGGTCGCCCTTGAGCGCTTCGAGGCGATTGCCGGGGGTGCTCAAGGCCAGCAAGCGGTCGGCGGCATTGAGCCGGTCGAGGCGCAACATGGCGGACCGCTCGAACCCTTGAAATGCCGGGACGCGGCGCCCCTCGAAAAACGCCTTTGTCCGCCGGTCGCGAAAACTCAAGATCATATGCGATATCGCCAGATTGTACGATATACGTCAAGCGTCCAATTCGGCGACCGTTCGCGGACTGGCGTCCGGCTCCACGCGCGGCGGGCGGATCGTCTCCGGCAATGTCGCTATGGATTTCGCGGACGTCCCGCGGTGCCGGCGGGGGCCGGGCTACTCGCAGGGCGGCGGAGCAACCTCGCCGTTGCCCGATTTGCCCGGACGCCACGGCACTGAATTCTGCTCGAGCCTGCTTTCCGTGCCGGTCCGGCCCCGCGAGTTCATTGGTAAAATCACGCCGAATCAGCTACATATGGCGCCATGGCGCGCAAATCATCGGGACGGCGGAACGAGCCGGGACTGTTCGGCTCCTGGCGCAGCGAGCGCCGTCCCTCCGGCATGCGGGGCGAGCGGCTCGACGTGGCCTCGGAGGACGACGACGGCCGCGGCGGCAAGGGCTGGCGGCAGGCGGTCGGGCTCGGGCCGCGCCCGCCGGCGCCGGCGCCGGAGGCGTGGCACGAGTGGCGCGGCAAGCTCGGCCGCTCGCTGAAGCGCCACGGCCGCACCCGGGCGCAAGCGCGCGGCTCGCTCCTCGGCCGCTTCTTCCGCTGGGCGGTGACCGCCGCCATCTGGGCCGTGGTGGCGGTGCTGGCCGTGGTCGCCTATTACAGCCTCAGCCTGCCGGACGTGAGCAGTGCGACGGCGCTCACGCGGCGCCCCGGCGTCACGCTGGTAAGCGCCGACGGGCAGACCTTCGCGAGCTACGGCGATCTCTACTACGACGCGGTGCCGCTCAAGGAGATGCCGCCCTATCTCTACAAGGCGGTGCTGGCGACCGAGGACCGGCGCTTCTTCGAGCATTTCGGCATCGACCCCCTCGGCATCCTGCGCGCCCTCATCGACGATTTGCGCAGCGGCAAGATCCGCCAGGGCGGCAGCACCATCACCCAGCAGCTCGCCAAGAACCTCTTCCTGACCCCCGAGCGCACCATCAAGAGGAAGGCCCAGGAGGTGCTGCTCGCCCTCTGGCTCGAGCACAAGTTCACCAAGGAGCAGATCCTCACGCTCTATCTCAACCGCGTCTATCTCGGCGCCGGCTGCTACGGCGTCGAGGCGGCGGCGCGCAAGTACTTCGGCAAGTCGGCGCGCAACTTGAGCCTCTACGAGGCGGCGGTCATCGCCGGCCTCTTGAAGGCGCCCTCGAAGTTCAACCCGGCCGCCAATCCCGATCTCACCGCCGAGCGCGCCGAGCAGGTGCTGCAGAACATGGTCGAGGCCGGCTTCCTCACGCCGGAGAAGGCCAAGGCCGCCTCCGCCGCGCGCGAGGAGCTCAAGCCCGCCTCGGTCGCCGCCTGGCGCGGGCGCTACTTCGCCGACTGGGCCATGGACCAGGTGCGCGATCTCCTCGGCTACATCGACCGCGACATCGTGGTGAAGACGACGCTCGACCAGCACCTCCAGAACCTCGCCGAGGACACGCTCCAGGCGGCCCTCGACAAGGAGGGCGCCAGCCTCGACATCTCCCAGGGCGCCATGGTGGTGCTCGGCCCCGATGGCGAGGTCAAGGCGCTGGTCGGCGGGCGAGACTACCGCCAAAGCCAGTTCGACCGCGCCGTGCAGGCGCTGCGCCAGCCCGGCTCCGCCTTCAAGCCGTTCGTCTATCTGGCCGGCCTCGAGCAGGGCTTCACGCCGGACAGCGTCTTCAACGACGCGCCGATCACCATCGGCAACTGGCATCCCGACAATTACGACGGCAAGTACATGGGCCGCGTCACCTTGCGCCAGGCGCTCGCGCACTCGCTCAATTCGGTCGCGGCCCAGCTCGCCGAGCGCGCCGGCATCGCCCACGTGATCGAGGTGGCGCACCGGCTCGGCATCACCTCGGAGCTGCGCAAGGACGCCAGCATCGCACTCGGCACCAGCGAGGTGAGCCTGCTCGAGCTGACGGCGGGCTATGGCGCCTTCGCCGACGGCGGCAAGGGCATGTGGCCTTACGGCATCCTCGAGATCAGCGACCGCGACGGCCACGTGCTCTATCGCCGCTCGGGCTCGGGACCGGGCCAGGTGATGACGCCGCAGCAGGACTCCGAGATGCTCGAGATGATGTCCGGCGTGATCGCCTCCGGCACCGGCAAGGCCGCGTCCATCGGGCGGCCCGCCGCCGGCAAGACCGGCACCACCCAGGACTACCGCGACGCCTGGTTCATCGGCTTCACGCCCGACCTCGTGACCGGCGTCTGGGTCGGCAACGACGACGGCACGGTCATGAAGAAGGTGACGGGCGGCCGCATCCCGGCCCGCATCTGGCACGACTTCATGATGGCGGCGCTCAAGGACACGCCGCCCCACGAGTTCCGCAAGCCGGCAACCGGGCTCGATTCCGTGCTGCAGTCGCTCCTCGGCGGCTCTGGCGGCCAGGACCAGGAGGTCGAGCGGCGGCCCGAGGCGCGCGCGGAGCCCTCCACCCCGGGCGAACCCGTGCTGCTGCCGGGCGGCCACTACAAGGTCAGCCAGTAGGCGGCGCGCCCGGCTCGGCGAAGCGGGGGCGTTGCCGCCGGTTCAAGCGCTCGGCTGCACCGCGGCGCGTGCGCCCGCCGTCGGCGCTTCGCGGGCACGCTCGTGCGCCGCCGCGCGCTCCCTCGCGAGGAGCGCCTTCTTGCGCGCCACACCCCAGCGGTAGCCGGTGAGATCGCCGCTGCTGCCGACCGCCCGGTGGCAGGGCACGATGAGCGAGACCGGGTTCGTGGCGCAGGCGCGGCCGACGGCGCGCGCCGCCTTGGGGGCACCCAGGAGGGCGGCGATCTCGCCATAAGTGCGCTGCTCGCCGTAGGGGATGGCGCGAAGCGCCTGCCACACGCGCCACTGGAACGCCGTCGCCCGCACGTCGAGCGGCAGCTCGAGGCGCGGCACCTGGCCGGCGAGGTGGGCGAGGAGCGCGCGCAGCACGGCGTCGAGGCCGTGCGCGTCGCGCCGGATCTCGGCGGCCGGGAAATCATGGCGCAGCTCGTGCTCGAGATGCGCGTCCTCGTCGCCGAGGCTCACCATGCAGATGCCCTTGTCGGTCGCGGCGACGAGGAGGCGGCCGAGCGGCGAGGCGGCGATCGCATAGCGGATGCTGGCACCGGCGCCGCCGCGCTTATAGGTGGCCGGCGTCATGCCGAGCTGGCCGTTCGAGCGCTCGTAGAGCCGGCTCGAGGAGCCGTAGCCCGCCTCGTAGAGGGCGCCCGTCACGTCGTCGCCGGCCTTGAGCAGCCCCTTGACGCGGCGGAGCCGTTGCGCTTCCGCATAGGCCCGTGGGCTGATGCCGATGGCGCGGGTGAAGACGCGCTGGAGATGGTGCGGGCTGAGCCCGACCGCGGCGCCGAGCTCGGCGAGCGTCACGACGCGCTCGCTCTCCACCTCGATATGACGGCAGGCCTTGCGCACGGCGTCGAGCGCGCGGTCATGCGGCCGCGTGTCCTTGGGATTGCAGCGCCGGCAGGCGCGGAAGCCGGCGCGCTCGGCCGCCTCGGGCAGGGCGAAGAAGCGCACCATGGCGCGTCCGGGCCGCCGGCTCGGGCAGGAAGGCCGGCAATAGACGCCGGTCGAGCGCACGGCATAGACGAAGGCTCCGTCCTGTCTCGCATCCGCCGCCAGCACGGCATTCCAGCGCTCTTCATCGGTCATGGCACAGGCTCCGCATTCGTTGGTCATGGCCCATAGATACGCCGCCGCCGGAGCGTGGGCTATCCGAAGCTTGCGGCCAATTCCCGAGCCGGCGCTCAGCCGTAGCGCAAGAGGCGATCGCCGTGCCGGCTGAGCCAGTCGCACGACGCCCGGAGCTCGGGCGTCAGCTTCTCGACCAGGCGCCAGAAGCGCTCGCCGTGGTGATGGTGGACGAGGTGGGCGACCTCGTGCGCCACCACGTAGTCGAGCACCGGCTCCGGTGCCAGGATGAGACGCCAGGAGAGATTGATGCTGCCGCCGGCGGCGCAGCTCCCCCAGCGGCTCGTGGTGTCCCTGATGCCGATGCGCGCCACGCGCTGCCCGACGAGCGCCGCCTTGGCTTGCGCGCGCGCGGTCAGGTGACGCAGCGCCTCGCGCTTGAGCCAGTCCCTGAGGCGGCGCGGCAGGAACTCGGCGGCACCCGACACGACGATGCGGCCCTCCTCGCGCCACACGCCGCCCGGCACCTCGGGGCGATGCTCGATCACGTGCTCCACTCCGAGATAGGGGATGGCGGCACCCGGCCGGAACGGCACACGGGGCGGGCGGAGGGCTAGCCGCGTCAGAATCCAGCCCGACTTCTCCTCGGCGAAGCGCAGGCCCTCGCTCAAGCCGACGCCGCGCGGCAGCACGAGCTCGACCGCATCCTCGCTGGGGTCGAGGCGCAGCGAGAGCCGCCGTGCGCGCGAGCTCTTGCGCATCTTGAGGGGTACCGCGCGCCCATCCACGGTGACGCTCGCGACGACGCGCGAGGTGCGCGGCACCTTCGCCTGCCGCCCATCCGCAACCATGACGCTTCTCTCCGAGCTATGCCACATCTTGGGTGCAGTAGCTATAAAGCATACCAGATTTCGATGGCGCCGCGCCAGACCGGGGACAGGCGCTGGTGGTGACGCATCGGTTGTCAGCCAAGTTCGCTCGTCGCGTGGCCTCAGAGATGCTCGGCGATCGCCCTCGCCATCTGACCGGGCGTGGTCTGGCGCGTGAATTGGGTGATGTAGCGGCCATCGGGGCCGACGAGATAGACGAAGCCGGGATAATCCATGAGGTAGCCCGGGCTGCCCTCGCCCTCGATCGGCACCTTGGCGTAATAGACGCGGAAGGCCCGTGCCGTGGCGGCTATCTCCTGCGGCGTGCCGGTGAGTCCGACGAGGCCGGTGAGGTGCGAATGGAAGCGGCTCAAATAGCGCTTCAGCGTCGCCGCCGTGTCGCGCTCGGGATCGATCGTGATGAAGATGGGCTGCAAGCGCTTTGCCCGCGTGCCGAGCCGGTCGAGCGTCTGGTCGATGGTGATGAGCTCGTTCTGGCCCACGTCGGGGCTGGAGGTATAGCCGAAATAGATGAGCATGAAGCGGCCGCGGAACTCGATGTCCGTGCGCGTCCTGCCATCCTGATCGATGAGCGCGAAGGGTCCTCCGGCCGGCGCCGCGTCGCGGCCGCTGACCATGGCCGTGCCGGATCTCTCGGCGACGAGAAGGCGCAAGCCCGCACCGAGTCCCGCCGTCACCAGCACGAGAGCCACGACGAGCGCTATGCGCGAGCGGCGCCGGCCGGCGCTCGTGCGCAGAGCGGACTTCGCCGCCGGCAGCCAGCGGATCACGGCGTCCCTTGCGGCTCGGTCTTCACGACCGAGCCCGGCGCCAGCTCGGTGTAGCCCTTGGACGCCATGCAGGCGCGGTAGAGGTCGCCCTGCTGCCGCATGGCCGCACTGCTGCCGCCTCCCGCCATTTGCGATGTGGGGGTGAGGAAGTCGTAATCGCCGGCCTCCGCGACGCAGGCCTTCTGGTCGCGCCTGAGCTGGCTCTCCTTGACGTTGTCCTTGGTCCATACGCCCCGCGGCCCTTCGCCGCAGGCGGAGAGTGCGAGGACGGCCGCGAGCGCCGCAAGCGCGGCTAATCCACGGATTCTCGCGCCGGGCTGCCTCTGCCGGCGTTGCCAATCGGGAGCCATGCGTGGAATATAGGATCGATCCTCGGTTTTCACCACCGGCGGGTTGCCGCAGCGGCGCTGCCCCGGCCGAGGTCCCGCCGGGGCGGCGGTTTGCGCTAAGATCGCCGCCCCCCTGCTGCGGGCGAGGCCGGCGGCCGAATAGGATGCGAGGATGACGAGAGGTTTGCGCATCGCCGTCGCGCTGCTTCTGCTGCCGCTCTTCGACGCGGCGGCGCGGGCCCAGGTCGACCCCTTCCACCTGAACTCGCTCGTGGGCGCGGTCAAGGAGGGCAACTATGCCTCGGTCGAGCAGTTCCTCGCCTCGGGCGAGAGCCCCAACCAGATCGGGGAGAACGGCGCGAGCGCCCTCGTCATCGCCAGCGAGACCGGACATTGCGACATTGCGGCCCTCCTCCTCCGGCACGGCGCGCGCACCGACATCAAGGACAGGGACGGCAACACCGCCTTGATCTGGGCGGCCGAGCGCGGGCAGACCGCGTGCATGAAAACGCTCATCGCCGCGCACGTGGACCTCAATGCGGCGGACCGCCAAGGCGTCACGGCGCTCATGAAGGCGGCGCGCGGCGGCCGGCTCGACGCGGTCAAGCTGCTCATTCAGGCCAAAGCCGACGTGACGGTCACGGACTTCACGGGCGCCACCGCGCTCAGCTATGCCGAGGGCGCGCGCCAGCCGAGGATGGTCGACGTGCTGCGCGCGGCGGGGGCCCGCGATTAACGCCGTTGCCGCGGTGCCTTTTCCGGCGCCCTGGGCCGGTGAGCCGCTCGTCCTCCTCCTCGCAGCCCTTTGCCTCGATGCGCTCCTGCCGCCGCTCCCGGGGTTGCGGCGCTACGCTCCCAATCCGCTGCGCGCCCTCGAAGCGCTCTCCCGCTGGCTCAGCCTGCGCCTCGACCGGCCCTTCCGCAGCGAGGCGACGCGGCTCGTGCGCGGCGCCGCCGCCACGGCGCTCGTCGTGGCGCTCGCGGCCGGACTCGGCTGGGCCGTCGGTCGGATTGCCGAGCGCACCGCCTATGGCGCCGCGCTCGAGCTCGTGCTGCTGGTGCTCGTGCTCGGGCAGCGCCGCCTCGCCGCGGAGGTGCAGGCGAGCGCGCGCGCGCTCGCCCGCGGCCCCGGCGGGCTCGTGGGCGCGCGCACTACGGCCGCCGCCCTCCTCGAGCCGGGGTGGGACTGCAAGGAGCTCGACGGCTACGGCGTGGCGCGCTTGGCCGTCGAGGCCGCCGCCGTCGGCTTCGCCGAGCGCGTCGTGACACCCGTCTTCTGGTTCATCCTCTTGGGCCTGCCGGGCGCCTTCGCGGCCGTGGCCGCCCATGCCATGGCCAACCACGGGCCGGGCGAGAGCCGCTTCTCGCTCGCCGCCCGGCGGCTCGATGACGTGCTCGAGTTCCTGCCGGTGCGGCTGGCCGCATTCCTCCTCGCCCTCGCCGCCTTGTTGCTGCCGCGCGGGCATCCCATCGCCGCCATCGAGGCCATGACCGGCGAGGGCGCCAAGCACGCGACGCTCAACCGGGGATGGCCGATCGCGGCCGTGGCAGGTGCGCTCGATCTCACCCTGGCGGGGCCGCGGCGCACCGCCGAGGGCGGGACGGTCAAGTGCCCTTGGATCGGCAGCGGGCGCGCGCGTGCCGAGGCAGCCGACGTGCGGCGGGCGCTCTGGCTCTTGGCGCTCGCCTGCGCCGTGAACGCAGCACTTGTCGGTCTCCTCGCGGTCCTCGCGCAAGCCTTCTGAGCGCCAGGCGCCAGGGTCGTTAGCTCGGGGCCGTCAGCTCACGGCGCCGACTGCAGCGCCTCGCGCATCGCGTTCGCCTTGGGGTTGGCGTATTTGTTGCCCAGCACGATGTCGCGCGGGTTGGCGCCCTGGCCGTAGAACTCGCTGTTCCAGTCGTCGCGCTTGACGATCACGGCACCCTCGAGCGAGCCGCCGACGAAGAGCCCCTCGGTGCGTGCGAAGGCGACCACGTCGCCGCCGAACGCCGTCGTCGTGGCGCCCGACAGCCCCTCCCCGATCGGCCCCATGGCGATGCTCACGTCGACGCCGAGCTTGACCTGGTTCTCGATGATGGCGTTGAGGCCGCGGTCGGTGAGCACGACGAGCACCACCTCGGAATTCTGGAAGCCGGCCTGAAAGCCGATGCTGCCGGCCCCGATCGTATAGAAGGCCGGATAGCCCCAGGCGCCGTTGGCGTCGCGCGCGACGAGCACGCCGCTGCCGCCCTGGGCGCCGACGAAGAACGCCCCCTTGAGCTGGTTGGGCACGATGAGGACGGCCTTGGCCAGCTTCATGTGGCGCTTGAGCTGGACATAGTTCGGGTCGTTGTACATGGAGATGAAGGTGAGACGCGCCTTCTCGACGAGGGCCTCCGCAGCGGAATCGGCGCGCGCCGTCCGGCCCGGGGAGAGCGCTGCCAGCACGGCGTATGCGGCGATGGCGAGGCGGACGGCTCTAAGCATCAAAAGGCTCCTTGCATGGACCGAGCGCTGCCGCGGCCGGGACGCGAGCATAGCATTCAAGCGGGAGTCGCGTCATCCCGCAGCACGTCCCGCAGCACGCCCTGGCGCGGCGGCAGGTTGACGCCGACGACGCGCCAGGCCTCGCCCTCGGATCCTGCGATGTGGTCGATGCGGGTGAGCGCCAGATTGTCGCTCGAGAAGCCGAGCGCCATCTCGGGATCGAGCTTGAGTGCCACCGAGAGTGCGGCGCGGATCGTGCCGCCGTGCGCCACCGCCACGATGTCGCGCCCGCCGTGGGAGGCGTTGAGGCGCCGGATCGCCGCCTCCGCCCGCGCGATCAGGGCCACGAAGCTCTCGCCGCCCGGCGGTGCCGTGCGCGCCGCGTATAACCGATGAGCGTACTAGTTTCTGACATACTTCTTTCCTCCTTGTTTGATTTGAAACGTCGATTTGGAACAAACTTCTTGAGTTGAGACAAACGGTGACAGGCGCGAATACTGCCGAATTGCTGGCAAGGGTTGGGCGATTCTGCAGAGGAGATTTCCGTCACGAACGGCGAGGACTACGAGTCACCTGACGTTCGAGACATTTCTCAGGTCAGCTGAAACCGAATAGTGACGGCTGTTCTGGGACAGCTATCCGCACGCGCCGCCGCTTTGCTGACAAGAATTGCGGTCGCTGTCCGAAGACGACGAGGGGCGCATGATCCATGGCTCCCTCCAGCAGGTTCGAGGGGTCCGACTCGGTCTCCAGCAAAACGCCTGGCAATTCAGCAGATGAGCCGGCATCGTCACCATGCGCAGTGGTTGGGAACAGCTTCTGATGTTCTGCGTTCAGGGCTTTCCAAACTGAGTCGGCGGTTTCACCAATACCGTTCCTCTCGACCAATTCGCGCGCCATCGCCGAGAGCATGTCATCGTCTTCATCGATGCTCTGCAGTCCTTCGCCGGCGAACTTGCCCTCCATGGTGAGAGCCACGAGGAGTTTCTTCCCATCAGGCGTAGAGCAATACGTTG
>CAVVLJ010000014.1:0-65532 GCA_963749075.1 uncultured Pseudomonadota bacterium
CTCCGGGGGTCGGATTCGAACCGACGGCCAACCGGTTAACAGCCGGTTGCTCTACCGCTGAGCTACCCCGGAACAAGGTGTGGACGCGGCGCTATTTAACAGAGCCGGGCGGAGGACGCCAGAGCTTCCTTGGCGCGACGGCGGCCGCGGCCGCTCAGCCGCTCGCCGCGGCCTCGCGGGCGAAATCGCCGCCCGGCCCGCGCTTCATCGCGAAGAGGCGCGGATAGGCCTCGCGCATCGCCGCCATCACGGTCTCGGCCGGCACGTCGGCCGAGGCGCCGCGCACGCGCACGTATTCCATGTGCCGGCGCCCCTCGCGGTCGTAAGCATGCAGCACCGCGTCGCTCTCGCCGTCGAACTCGAGCGGCTCGATGCCGAACTTCTCGCACAGCGTCAAGTTGAAGGTGGGCGTCGCCTTGAGCCAGCGCCCGCCCAGCCACAGCTCGGCGATGCCGTGGTAGATGAAGAGATCGCTGCCGATGAGCTCGAGGAGGCGAGGCGTCGCGAGATGGTTGCGCACGTCGGCGAAGGCGATGCGCGCGGCGATCCCCTCCGCGCGCGCCGCCGCGGCGAGGAGGGCGGCCTTGCCCACGCAATAGCCGCGCCCGCGCGCTAGCACCGCACTCGCGCGGTAGCTGTCGAGCTCGCCATACGGCACGTAGGGATCGTAGAGGATACCGTCGCGCACCGCGCGATAGAGCCTGACCGCCTTCTCGCGCGGCTCCGCGGCGCTACCGGCCACGCGCGCGGCAAAAGCCGCGACCGCCGGATGCGCGCTGTCGATGAAGCTTGCCGGGCAAAGGTACTCCTCGCCTGGCATGGGGGTTGTCGTCATGGCCACGCCTCGCTCGCCGGCCTGACAAATAGGAGATCGCCCGTGCCTCTGCAAGCGGCGCAAGAGCATGACCGCCTTGCACGCCCCGATGCCGGCTTGTGCAACGCCGGCTTGTGCAACGCCGGCTTGTGCAACGGCAGAGCGCCGTGCGATGAGAGCGGGCCCTAGTCCCTGTCGCGCGCCGAGTGGAGGAGACCATGGCGGTCATGATGAAGGTTTGCGGCCTCTTCGAGCGTAATGCAGACGGCGGCAATGCGTACCGCTACCTGACCGGCTTCCTCAACGAGCAGACGCGGGTGGTGATCATGCCCAACAGGGAGAAGCGGTCCGACGGCGATCCCGACTGGATTCTCTATCTGGCGCCGCTGCCCAGCGGCTCGCCTTCAGCGCCGGAGGCCGCACCCGAATAGGCAGCGCAGGCGGCCGGCCGGTCACACATAACAATTCCTTTACACATAACATTTCCATAACTCGGGCCGGCTTACATTGCTTCCGACGGCACCTGAATACCGGGGATGGTCATGACACTCGCCGCCGCGAAGAAGGAGACCCTCGTGAGCCTGGAGCGCGTCGTTCCGCCAGCGGATTTGCGGCATCTTCGCCTTTCCGAGGTCATCGGCGCGCTGAGCTACGCGCTCGATCTCACCGAAGGCCAGCCGCCCGGCCACTCCTTGCGCTGCTGCTGGATCGGCACGCACATCGGGTGCGAGCTCGGGCTCGACGCCGAGGCGCTCTCCGACCTCTATTACACGCTCCTTCTCAAGGATACCGGCTGCAGCAGCAACGCGGCGCGGCTGTGGCAGCTCTACGGCGGCGACGACCGCCGGCTCAAGCACGACGTGAAGACGGTCGACCTGCAAAGCCTTTTGCAGATCGGCCAGTTCGTCCTGCAGCACGCCGGCCCCGGCGAGCCCTTGCGCAAGCGCATCCACCGCATCCTCAACCTGACCCGCTACGGCGACAAGCTGGCGACCGAGGTGGTGCAGACGCGCTGCGAGCGCGGCGCCCAGATCGTGCGCCAGCTCGGCTTCGGCGAGGCGGTCGCCGCCGGGGTCTATTCGCTCGACGAGCATTGGAACGGCAAGGGCCAACCGGAGGGGCTGCGCGGCGAGGCGATCCCGCTGGGCGCGCGCATCGCCCTCCTCGCGCAGGTGGCCAACGTCTTCCATGCCGTGGGCGGTGCGGCCGGTGCCAGGGAGGAGGTCCAGCGCCGCGTCGATGCCTGGTTCGACCCGGCCGTGGTTTCGGCCTTCCGCGCGGTGTCCGGCGAGGCGGCCTTCTGGGCGGGGCTCGAGGCCGAGGGTCTCGATGCGCGCGTAGCTGCCCTCGAGCCGGCGGCGCGCGTGGTGATGGTCGACGAGGACCGCCTCGAACGTCATCGCCGAGGCCTTTGCCGAGGTGGTCGATGCCAAAAGCAACTTCACTTACGGTCACGGCCACCGGGTCGCGCGCTACACCGATGCCATCGCGCGCCGCCTGGGCCTGCCCGCGGAGCGCCGCCGTTGGCTGCGGCGCGGTGCCCTCCTGCACGACATCGGCAAGCTCGGGGTGAGCAACGGCATCCTCGACAAGCCGGCGCGCCTCAACAGCGGCGAGTGGGCGGAGGTCAAGGAGCACGCCCAGCTCTCGCAGGAGATACTCGGGCGCCTCAGCGTATTTCTCGACCTGGCGCCGATCGTCGGCGCGCACCATGAGCGGGTCGACGGCGAGGGCTATCCGCGGCGCCTGGCCGGGAGCGCCATTTCCCTCGAGACGCGCATCATCACCGTGAGCGACATCTTCGACGCCATCACCGCGGCGCGGCCCTACCGCGGGCCGATCGCGGTCGCCGACGCCCTCGCCATGATGGAGCGCGAGCGCGACGCGGCGATCGACGGCCGCTGCCTCGACGCCCTCAAGGCCTGCCTGCCGCAGCTCACGCCGATCGCCCGCGCGGCGGGCGAGGGCGTGCCGACCGCAGGCGACCTGCCGCCGCGCCCGTTCTCGCGCTTCGCCTGAGCGAGGCATGCCGCGCCGAGCGCGCCGCTGCAAGTCCCTGGCGATGAGTTGCGCCGGGAACAAGGGATTGATTATCGCCCTGGGGCGGCCCATATTCACGAGGCCAGGGGGCGGGAGCGAAGGCGCTCCGATCGGGGGTCTTGCGGGGAGATCGTCCCATGGAGCAAGCAGGCAATATGCACGTTCTTCGCTGTTACGCCGAGGGTCGTCCCGGTGCCTGGGAGGCCGTCTGTCTTGATTTCGATCTTGCCGTGCAAGGCGAGAGCCTGGAGGATGTGCTGGGGTCGCTCAAAAAGGCGATCGGCATGTATCTCGAGACGGTCCATGAATTGCCGGAGGAAGAGCGGAAGCGATTTCTCAATCGGCGAGCTCCGCTCAGCCTGCGGCTGAAGTTCCTCTGGCATGTCGTGCGAAGTGTCCTCGCCAACAAGGACGGTCCGGACCGTAAGGCACGCGCCGAGTTTCTCATCCCCTGTCCGGCGTGAAGTACCGACGGATCATTCGTATCCTCGAAGATCACGCCTTCAAATTGAAGCGACAAGACGGCAGTCACCGGCAGTACGAAGGGCTCCACTCCGGGCGGCGCTGGCTTGTCACGGTCGCTTTTCACGGGCTGAATGACGACATTCTGCCTAAGAACTTGGCGTCGATGATCCGCCAATCCGGGCTCCCCAAAGACGCATTCGTCTCGTAAGGGGAGCGCGGCGCGCGCGGCCATATTGTTGACGAGGCTTCAACTCCGGCTGCTCTCGATCCGCAGTCGATTGGGGAATTGGAGGCCGGGGCCGGAATCGAACCGACGTACGGGGATTTGCAGTCCCCTGCATGGCCACTCTGCCACCCGGCCGGAAGCCCGCGAGGCGGCCGCTGCCGCGCGAGGGGCGCCATATTTGCCGCCGCGGCCCGCCCGGTCAAGGCTGCTCTTGCCGGGTGCGGCGACCGGAGAGGCCTCGTTTTGCGCTGCGGCATGTTGTCTTTTCCGCCCTTGCCGCGTATACCGTTCCTGAGCCGATAGCGGCACAGGCTTGGTAGCGCGTCTCGTTCCCTCGTGCCGTCCGCCGATCGCCATGTCCGACTTCGCCGCGCGCCGCCTGAACATGCTGGAGAGCCAGCTGCGCCCGAACGAGATCGCCGAGCCGGCGCTTCTGGCAGCGCTCGGCGAGAATCCCGCGCGAGCTCTTCGTGCCCGAGCCTCTCCGCGGCGTCGCCTATGTGGACGAGGACATCCCGCTCGGCCGCGGCCGCGCGCTCCTGGCACCCCTCGTCCTGGCGCGCCTCGTCCAGCTCGCCGGTGTCGACGGCACCGAGAACGTCCTCGATATAGGTTGCTGCACCGGCTATTCGACGGCGGTGCTGGCGCGGCTCTGCCACAGCGTGGTGGGGCTCGAGTGCGAGCACGAGCTCGCAGCCACGGCGCGGCAGCGCCTCGGAGAGCTCTGCGTGCGCAATGCCATGGTTGTCGAGGGGCCGCTCGCGGCCGGCCATGCGACGCGCGCGCCTTACGACGCGATCCTCATCGGCGGCGCCGTCGAGGCGGTACCGGATGCCGTAGCAGGTCAGCTCGCCGAGGGCGGCCGCCTCGTCGCGGTGGTGCGGAGCGCGCGCGAGGTCGGCCGCGTCACCCTCTTCGTCAAGCTCGGCGGCCTCATCTCCAGCCGCCCGATCTACGACGCGGCGGCGGAGCCGCTGCCCGGCTTCGCGCGGCCCAAGGAGTTCGTCTTCTAGGAGCCTCTCTTGTTGCATGCGCTTGACTGCGAGATCGACATCGCGACCCTCGCGCGGCTCAGCGCCAACGGCGACGAGGTGACGGTCGTCGACGTGCGCGAGCCGTGGGAGCGCGAGATCTGCGCGCTCGACGGCAGCATCGCCATCCCGCTCGCCGAGCTTCCCGAGCGGCTCGGCCAGCTGCCCGGCTCCGGCACGATCGTGCTGCTCTGCCACCACGGGGTGCGCAGCCTGCAGGCCGCGAGCTGGCTGCGCCGCCAGGGCTTCGAGCACGCCGTCAGCCTGAGAGGCGGCATCGATGCCTGGGCGTGCGAGGTCGAGCCTGCCATGAGGCGCTATTGATGAGGCCGGCAAGAACACTGGCAAGAACAAAAGCGCGCGCGCGGCGGCACTGGACTGCGCTCGCCTGTGCCGCAGCGCTCCTGGCCGCGGCACTCTCGGCTGCCGGTGCCCACGCGCAGAGCCTGACCGACGCGCTCGTCATGGCCTACGGCAGCAACCCGGCCCTCCTCGCCGAGCGCGCGCAGCTGCGGGCTGAGGACGAGGGCGTGGCACAGGCGCTCTCCGGCTGGCGGCCGACGGTCACGGTCGGCGTCAACGGCGGACGGCAATGGTATTCCTCGATCCCGGTGGCCAAGGCGGGCAGCACGCCGAGCAATACGGAGTACCCGCGCGCGGGCTCGCTCACCGTCACGCAGAATGTCTACAAGGGTGGCAAGATCGAGGCCCAGACGCGGGCGGCGGACTACAACGTGCTGAGCGAGCGCTCGCACCTGCAGCTCGTCGAGCAGACCACGATCCTCAATGCCGCACTCGCCTACATCAACGTCGTCGAGGATCAGTCGCTGCTCGATCTCAACATCAGCAACGAGAAGGTCCTCGCCGAGCAGCTCAAGGCGACGCGGGACCGCTTCCAGGTGGGCGAGGTGACGCGCACGGACGTCTCTCAGGCGGAGGCGCAGCTCTCGGCGGCGCACGCCGGACGGCAGGCGGCGGAGAGCCAGCTTGCCATCGGCCGCGCGAACTACCGCAACGTCATCGGGGTGGAGCCCGGCCAGCTCATCGATCCGGGCGAGCCGGTCGGGCTGCCGGGCGCGCGCGACGAGGCGCTCACCCTGGCGCAGCGTCAGAACCCCAACGTGACGATGGCCGTCTATAGCGAGCGCTCGGCGCTCGCCAACGTCGAACGTCCAGCTGAGCGGGCTGCTGCCGAGCCTCTCGATCCAGGCCATCCTCTCCAAGAGCGAGCAGCAGGTGAGCCGCATCGACGACACCTCGGTCGCCCAGGTCCTCGCGGTGCTGTCGCTGCCCGTCTACACCGGGGGCCTCGTCAACTCCGAGGTGCGCCAGGCTAAGGAGCAGGTGGCTGCCGCGCGCCTGCAGGTGGACGCGGCCGAGCGCCAGGCGATCCAGGACGCCGCCACCGCCTGGGACAGTCTCGTCAGCGCGCGTGCCCAGGCGCTCTCCTTCCAGGACCAGATCAAGGCGAACCAGGTGGCGCTCGAGGGCGTGCAGCAGGAGGCGCTCGCCGGCCTGCGCACGGTGCTCGACGTGCTCAACGCGCAGCAGGCGCTGCTCACCTCCCAGGTGAGCCTCGTGCAATCGCACCACGACGCGGTCCAGGCGGCCTACAACCTGCTCAACGCCGCGGGACGCCTCACCGCGCGCGACCGCCAGCTCCCCGTCGCGTACTACGACCCGACGGCGCACTACAACGAGACGCGCGACAAATGGCGCGGCCTCGGCGATCCCGTCCAATAACGTCTCGCAGTACCGGCTGAATCTTGTTATCTTGGCGCCTGTCGCGGCTGCGGCGCGTGGCGGCAGCTCATTTTGTCGGCGGGCGTGGTTCGTCCATGAGCGAGCAGAGAACGCAAGAGCCGTCGATGGAGGAGATACTGGCCTCGATCCGCCGGATCATCTCCGAGGACGGCACCCGGCAGAACGACGGCGAGGCGCCAGGTGCGCCCGCGGTGCTTGCCGGTGCTGCCGCCGACGAAAGCAAGCACGAGGTTCTCGAGCTCAGGGACATGGTGCAGGACGACGGCTCGGTGAGGACGCTCGAGGCGAAGGCGCCGGCCGCGCCGCCGCCGCTGCCCGCGGCCGAGCCGGCGCCCGAGCCGGTCGTCGAGGCGGGCGCCATCGACAACGGCACGGCACTCATGTCCGAGGCGACGCGCATCGAGTCCGCGCGCACGCTCGCCGAGCTCGCGACCGCGGTGGCGCAGGAGAAGGCGAGCGAGGGCGTCGACATTCCGCTCGGCGTGGCGGACACCACGCTGCGCGATCTCGTGAGCGAGCTCTTGCGCCCGCTCCTGCGCGAGTGGCTCGACCGCAACCTCCCGGGCCTCATCGAGCGGCTCGTGAAGCGGGAAATCGAAAAGCTGGTACGCCGCGCCGAGGGCCGCTAAAGTCCGGCCCGCCCGCGGCGCCGCACCCGAGCCCGGGACCGCCTCGCCTTTCACCCTTGAGCCCTTCTCGAGACGACGCAGCAAGAGCCATGCTGGACAAGACCTATCGGCCGCAGGACGTCGAGACCAGGCGCTACCAGGCCTGGGAGTCCTCGGGCGCCTTCCGCGCCGAGACCGCCTCGAACAAGCGGCCCTACGTGATCATGATGCCGCCGGCCAACGTGACGGGCAGCCTGCACGTCGGCCACGCCTTCACCTTCACCCTGCAGGACATCCTCATCCGCTTCTACCGCATGCGCGGCCGCGACGCGCTGTGGCAGCCGGGCACCGACCACGCCGGGATCGCCACCCAGATGGTGGTCGAGCGCCAGCTCGAGGCCGCGGGCGAGACGCGCGACGGGCTCGGCCGCGCCGCCTTTCTCGAGCGCGTCTGGCAGTGGCAGCGGCAATCCGGCGGCACCATCCTCACCCAGCTGCGCCGGCTCGGCGCCTCCGCCGACTGGTCGCGCGAGCGCTTCACCATGGACGAGGGGCTCTCCCTCGCCGTGCGCAAGGTGTTCGTCGATCTCCACAAGGACGGCCTCATCTACCGCGACAAGCGCCTGGTCAATTGGGACCCCAAGCTGCACACCGCGATCTCCGACCTCGAGGTGCAGTCGCGCGAGGTCAAGGGCAAGATCTGGCATCTCAAATATCCCCTCGAGGGCGAGGACGGCCGCTTCATCGCCGTCGCCACCACGCGGCCCGAGACCATGCTGGGCGACAGCGCCGTCGCCGTGCATCCCGAGGACGCGCGCTACGCGGCATTGGTGGGCAGGCACGCGGTCCTGCCCCTCGTCGGCCGCCGCCTGCCGATCATAGCCGACCTCCACGCCGATCCCGCGGAGGGCAGCGGCGCCGTCAAGATCACGCCCGCGCACGACTTCAACGACTTCGAGGTCGGCCGCCGCCACGGCCTCGCGATGATCAACATCTTCGACCGCGATGCGCACCTCAACGACGCGGTGCCGCCACCCTATCGCGGCCTCTCGCGCGAGGCGGCGCGCGAGAAGGTGATCGCCGATCTCGCGGCCCAGGGCCTCCTGGAGAAGGTCGAGGAGCGTACCGTCATGCTGCCTTACGGCGACCGCTCGGGCGTCGTCATCGAGCCGTGGCTGACCGACCAGTGGTACGTCGACGCCAAGACGCTCGCGGCACCCGCGATCGAGGCGGTGCGCGCCGGCCGCACGCGCATCGTGCCGCGCCAATGGGAGGCGGTCTATTTCGAGTGGATGACCAACATCCAGCCGTGGTGCGTCTCGCGCCAGATCTGGTGGGGCCACCAGGTGCCGGCGTGGTACGGGCCCGACGGCCGCATCTTCGTCGAGATGACGGAGGAGGAGGCCAAGCGCGCGGCAGCCGCGCATTACGGCAACGCCGTCGAGCTCAAGCGCGACGAGGACGTGCTCGACACCTGGTTCTCCTCGGCCCTCTGGCCCTTCTCGACGCTCGGCTGGCCGGAGAGGACGCCGGAGCTCGCGCGCTATTACCCGGGAGAGGTGCTGGTCACCGGCTTCGACATCCTCTTCTTCTGGGTCGCGCGCATGATGATGATGGGCATCCATTTCATGGGCGACGTGCCCTTCCGCAACGTCTACATCCACGGTCTCGTGCGCGACGCCGAGGGGCAGAAGATGTCGAAGTCGAAGGGCAACATCATGGACCCGGTCGAGCTCATCGACAAATACGGCTGCGACGCGCTGCGCTTCACGCTCGCCGCCACGGTGGCCGAGGGGCGCGACCTCAAGCTCTCGGAGAGCCGCATCGAGGGCTACCGCAATTTCTGCACCAAGCTGTGGAACGCGGCACGTTTCTGCGAGATGAACGGCTGCCGGCCCGAGGCGGGATTCGCTCCCTCTGCGGCCAAGGAGACGGTCAACCTCTGGATCATGGGCGAGCTCGCCGAGGCCGGGCGGCGCGCCGCACTGGCGCTCGAGGACTATAAGTACAACGAGGCCGCGCAGGCGCTCTACCGCTTCACCTGGAACCTCTTCTGCGACTGGTACATCGAGCTCGCCAAGCCCGTCCTCCTCGGCGCCGGCGAGGCGGCGAAGCGCGAGACCCGCGCCGCCGCCGCCTGGGTGCTCGACCGCCTCCTCCACTACCTCCACCCGCTCATGCCCTTCATTACCGAGGAGCTCCACGAGCAGCTCGGCGAGGAGCCCGGCCAGCGGCTCATCGCGGCGGCCTGGCCGGAGCCGGACAGCAACGTCGTCGATGCCGGCGCGCGCGACGAGATCAACTGGGTGATCCGCGTCATCTCGGAGAATCCGCTCCGTGCGCGCGGAGATGAACGTGCCGCCCAAGGCCGCGCTTCCACTGCACTTGCTCGGGGCGAGTGACGATACAGAGGATCGGCTTAGCCGGAATAGAGAACTGATCGGTCAGCTCGGCGGAGTTTACGTTGAGAGCATCGTGAAAGGCGTCGGCTCAGTTCGCAGAGGAGCAGCAGAGTTCCTTATCGATGAGGCGCTCTTCGTGCTGCCGCTCGAAGAGGCGATCGACATCGACAAGGAGTGTGCCCGTCTCGTGAGAAAGCTTGCAGATATTGAGGGCGAGATCGGCAAGCTCGAGAAAAGGCTTGCGAACAGCGATTTTGTCGCCCGGGCGCCGGAGGATGTGATCGAGGAGCAGCGCAAGCGTCACGAGGAGGCGGTCGCGGCGCGCGCCAAGCTCGTGGAGCGGCTCGCACGACTGGGCGAAGGCTGAGATTGTCCCTCACCCTCCCATTGGTGCGCAATGGGAGGGTGAGGGACGGCTCGCTAGAGGCGCAGGATGGTGAAACGCGCGGATGCGTTCCTCAAGAGGCTCTTCACCGTCGATCCGGCAGCATTGGCGCCGGCGGCGGAACGCGATCTGCGGCTCGATTTCTTCCGCGGCCTGGCGCTGTGGTTCATCTTCCTCGACCACATCCCGTCCAATCTGGTGAACTGGATCACGGTGCGCAACTACGGCTTCAGCGACGCGGCCGAGATCTTCATCTTCATCTCGGGCTACTCCGCGTCGATCGCCTACGGCGGCACCATGCGGCGCTCCGGCTTCCCGCTCGCCACGGCGCGCATCCTCAGGCGCTGCTGGCAGCTTTATGTCGCCCATATCTTCCTCTTCGTCATCTTCACGGCGCAGATCGCTTACGTGGCGGCGCGCTTCAACAATCCGATGTTCGCGGAGGAGATGCAGATCGTCGATTTCCTCAACGACCCGCCGGCGACGCTCGTGCAGGCGCTCCTCCTGAAGTTCCGCCCGGCCAACCTCGACATCCTGCCGCTCTACATCGTGCTGCTGCTCGCCTTTCCGCTCGTCCTCTGGGCGCTCGAGCGCCGGCCGCTCGCGGTCCTTGGCGCCTCCGCCCTGCTCTATGCCGTCGTCCAGGCGACGCACATCAACCTGCCGGGCTATCCGCCGGGCGAGGGCTGGTTCTTCAATCCGCTGGCCTGGCAGCTCCTCTTCATCGCGGGCGCCCTGCTCGGCAGGCTGCACGGCAGCGCCAAGCCCGTGCTGCCGCGCAACCGCGTGCTCCTCGGGCTGGCGCTCGCCTATCTCGTCTTTGCCTTTTTCGTGGCGATGAGCTGGCAGGTTCCGCTGCTCGGCGGCATCGTTCCGCAATGGCTCGGCGACGTCATCTACCCCATCAGCAAGACCGACCTCGACCCGCTGCGCCTCATTCATTTCGCGGCACTTGCCTATGTGACGATATGGTTCGTGGGACCGCATACGGAGTTCCTCGGCTGGCCCGTCAGCCGGCCCCTCGTCCGCTGCGGCCAGCAGTCGCTCTACGTCTTTTGCGCCGGCATCGTGCTGTCCTTTACCGGGCACTTCTTCCTCATCGAGGTGAACGACAGCTTTGCGGCGCAGCTCGCGGTCTCGATTGCCGGCATCGCCTTGATGGTCACGCTCGCCTATGGGCTCGGCTGGTATCGCCGGGCGGAACGGGCGGCGCTCGCCCAGCGCCAGGGGAGTGCTCGGACAGCGCCGCATGCGTGAAGGGGGGAACGCAGAATGACGACGGATGGACGAAGTAGGAGAGGATTTGCACCACCTGCGGGCGGCGTGCTTCTGCCGCCGTTTCTTTCGCTGCTGTTTCTTTTGCCGGCCGCGGGCACGGCCACGGCACAGCAGTTCGATGCCGCGGCGATCTGCGAGGTGCCGGAGGAGATGGGCACGACGGAGCTTCCGCTGCCGCACGTGGCGGCAAAGCTCAACGCGGGCGAGGTGGTGCGCATCGTGGTGATCGGCTCCGGCTCGTCGGCGGGCATGGGGGCCTCCTCGGCGGCAAAGGCCTATCCCGAGCGGCTCGCCGGCGAGCTCGCGAAAATCTATCCCGCGGGCAAGTTCGCGGTGCTCAACTTGTCGAAGCGCGGCCAGCTCGCGAGCGAGATGAAGCGGCACTTCGCGGCCGACGTGGCCGCCGATCATCCGGCGCTGGTGATCTGGCAGACGGGCACCGTCGATGCGGTGAGAGCCGTCGATCTCGGCAGTTTCGGCGAGGAGCTGGGCGACGGCATCGACGAGCTGCGCAAGCTCGGCGCGGACGTGATCCTCATGAACATGCAGTACAGCCCGCACACCACGACGGCGCTCGACACCACGCCCTACCGGGACTACATGCGCTGGGCGATGCAGAGCCGCAGCGCCATCCTCTTCCACCGCTATTCCATGATGAAATACTGGGTCGAGGAGGGCGTCCTCGATTTCTCGAGCACGAGCAAGGCCGAGCAGGCGAAGAACGACGACCTGGCGCACGACTGCATCGCCTACCGCCTGGCGAAGGAGATCGAGAGCGGCGTCAAGGCGAGCAACGAGGAGGGCGAGAAGCAGTGAGGGGACAGCCGAGCGCTGCCGGATGCGCATTGCCGAAGTGACATTTTGGCGCTGGCTGGCGCGCTTTGGCGCCACTATGCTCTCGCCCGTCTTAGAAGAGCGAACACGGGAGGAAGACCCATGGCTCTACGCAAGGCGCGGCCGAACGGCGGCTTCGACAAGTCCAAGCTGCCGAGCCGGCATGTCTCGGTCGGCGATACCAGCGCGCCTCATCGCGCCTTCTATTACGCGATGGGCATGAGCGAGGCGGACATCGGCTGCCCGCTGGTCGGCGTGGTGACGACGTGGAACGAGGCGGCACCCTGCAACATAGCCCTCGGGCGCCAGGCCCAGGTGGCCAAGCAGGGAGTGAAGGCCGGCGGCGGCACCCCGCGGGAGTTCACCACCATCACGGTGACCGACGGCATCGCCATGGGCCACGCCGGGATGAAGTCGTCTCTCGTCAGCCGCGAGGTGATCGCGAACTCGGTCGAGCTCACGGTGCGCGGCCATTGCTACGACGGCGTGGTGGGCATCGCAGGCTGCGACAAGTCGCTCCCCGGCATCATGATGGCGATGCTGCGGCTCAACGTGCCCGCGGTCTTCCTCTACGGCGGGCCGATCCTGCCGGGCAAGTTCCAGGGACGCGACGTGACCATCGTCGACGTCTTCGAGGGGGTCGGCGCGCGCGCGGCCGGCCGGATGACGGCCGCCGAGCTGCACGAGCTCGAGTGCGCCGCCTGTCCCTCGGCGGGCTCCTGCGGCGGGCAGTTCACCGCCAACACCATGGCCTGCGTCTCCGAGGCGATCGGCTTGGCGCTGCCCGGCTCGGCCATGCCGCCGGCCTCCTACGAGAGCCGCGATGCCTACGCCGAGGCCGCCGGGCGTGCGGTCATGGAGCTCATCAAGCGCCAGCTCCGCCCGCGCGACATCGTGACGCTGAAGGCGCTCGAGAACGCGGCGACCGTGGTCGCGGCGTCGGGCGGCTCGACCAACGCCGGCCTTCATCTGCCGGCCATCGCGCACGAGGCGGGCATCTCCTTCACCCTCGACGACGTGGTCAAGGTGTTCCGGCGCACGCCCTATATCGCCGATCTCAAGCCGGCCGGGAAATACGTCGCCAAGGACCTCTACGAGGTGGGCGGCGTGCCCGTGCTGATGAAGGCGCTCCTCGACGGCGGCTATCTGCATGGCGACTGCGTGACCGTCACCGGGAAGACGATCGCCGAGAACCTCGCCGGCACAGTGCTGCCGAAGAACCAGGACGTGGTCCATTCGACGCGGCGGCCGCTGAGCAAGACGGGCGGCGTCGTCGGCCTCAAGGGCAACCTGGCGCCCGAGGGGGCGATCGTCAAGATCGCCGGCCTCAAGCGCCTCCAGTTCGCGGGCCTGGCGCGCTGCTTCGACTGCGAGGAGGACGCGCTCAAGGCGGTGCTCGCGCGCAAGATCAAGCCGGGCGAGGTGGTGGTGATCCGCTACGAGGGGCCGAAGGGCGGGCCGGGCATGCGCGAGATGCTCTCGACCACGAGCGCCATCTACGGCCTGGGCCTGGGCGAGGTCGTGGGCCTCATCACGGACGGGCGCTTCTCGGGAGGCACGCACGGCTTCTGCGTCGGCCATATCGGGCCCGAGGCGGCGGTGGGCGGACCGATCGCACTGCTCAAGGACGGCGACCGCATCGAGCTGGACGCGGCCAAGGGCAGGCTCGACGTGGTGCTCTCAGAGGGAGAGCTCGAGAAGCGGCGCAAGGCCTGGAAGCCGCGCCGCCACGATTTCCAGTCCGGCACGCTGTGGAAGTACGCCCAGACCGTGGGCCCCGCCTATGCGGGCGCGGTGACCCATCCCGGCGCCGGTGCCGAGACCCATTGCTACGCGGATATTTAGCGCCGGGATTCATTGGTGCGTGGTCCACCCCCCTCCCTAACCCTCCCCCTCAAGGGGGGAGGGAAAGTGCATGGCAAGGCAACAATATTCCCCCTCCCCCTTGAGGGGGGAGGGTGGGGAGGGGGTGACTCGCGCGTGAAGGATAGTGCGTATTAGAGCGAATGCCGCCATGGCGCAGGGAAAGCGCATCCTCTTGCTCGCTGGCACCACGGAGGCCTCGCTGCTCGCGCGCGCGCTTGCGGCGCGCCAGGATCGCTACGAGGTCGTGATCTCCTTTGCCGGGCGCACGGCTTTTCCCGACCGGCTGCCTGGCCGCGTGCGCAGCGGCGGCTTCGGCGGCGTATCGGGTCTCGTGACCTATCTGCGCGACGAGCGCATCGCTGCCCTCGTCGACGCCACCCATCCCTTTGCCGCGCGCATGCCGTGGCATGCCGCCGAGGCCTGCCGCGAGGCGGGCGTGCAGCACCTCCGCCTCGAGCGCCCGCCGTGGCAGGAGGAGGCGGGCGACCGCTGGCATCGCGTTCCCGATGTGGCGGCGGCGGCCGATGCGCTTCACGAGGCGCGCCGCATTTTTCTCACCATCGGCCGCCAGGAGCTGGCGCCCTTCGCCCGTCACGGGGACAAGTGGTTCCTCGTGCGCTCGATCGAGCCGCCACGCCCGATGCCGCTGCCTGACGCCGAGCTCCTCCTCGCGCGCGGACCATTCAACCTCGAGGACGAAGTGCGCCTCATGGCCGCCCACCGCATCGACACGCTCGTCAGCAAGAACAGCGGCGGCAGTGCTGCCGCGGCCAAGCTTGCCGCGGCGCGCCGGCTCGGCCTCAGCGTCGTCATGGTCGAGCGCGCGGCAAAGCCGCCGGGGCCGCGGGCCGAGACGGTCGCCGAGGCGCTCAAGTGGCTTGAAGGCGTGCTCGGCGCTCAACCCTCGTAGCGGCGCGGCGTATAGACCCATTGGCCGCCCGCAAGACGGGGGAAGCGGCGCGTCTTCGAGGAGCCGACGATGACGAGGGTGCGCATGTCGACGGCCGCCGCGTCGAATCCCGCGAGCGTGGCACACTCGACCGTCTCGCCGGCCCGACCCACCTCGCGCGCGAGGATCGTCGGCGTCTCGGGCCTGCGGTGGCGCAGGAGGATCTCGCGCGCGCGCTCCAATTGCCAGGGCCTCGCGCGCGACGCCGGATTGTAGAGTGCGATCACCAGGTCCGCCGCCGCCGCGTGTTCGAGGCGCGTCTCGATCGTCTGCCACGGCTTCAAGACATCGGAGAGGGAGAGGATGCAGAAGTCATGGCCGAGCGGTGCGCCGATCCGGGCCGCCGCGGCCTGGGCCGCGCTGATGCCGGGGATGATGCGCAGTTCGACGGCATGCCAGCGCGCGTTGCCGTGGCGCTCGAGCGCCTCCATGATCGCCGCCGCCATGGCGAAGACGCCGGGATCGCCGGAGGAGACCACCGCAACCGAGCGCCCTTCGCTCGCGAGCTCGAAGGCGAGGCGTGCGCGCTCCTCCTCCTCGCGATTGTCGAAGGCGTGGCGGCGTTGCGATGGCAGCTGCGGGCCGGCCATGTCGAGATAGGGGCCGTAGCCCACGAGGTCGCTCGCGAGCTCGAGCTCAGCCTTGGCCTCGGGCGTCAGCCAGGCTTTGCCGCCGGGCCCGAGGCCGACGACGCTGAGCCGCCCGCGGCTGCGCCCGATGGCTGCGGCGTCGAGGGGAGCCTCGGCAAGGGCGAGCGCCACGCTTTCGGCGCTCCAAGCGAGCCGCGCCGAACTCCCCGCCGCCGCCCGCGCCGCCTCCGCGGCACTCGCCGCAGACGGCAGCGAGAGGAAGCGCAGCGGCAATGCCAGCTCCGCTGCGGCTTGGTGGATGGCGCCGTCCGCGATGGCGGCCTCGGGCGCAAAGAGGCCGGCCAGCGCCTCGGGCGCCAGAGGGGCGGCGGCAAGCGCCTCCCTCACGCGCGCGGCTAGATCGGACGTGCCGCCTACGACGCCGGCTGCCACTGAACGCGGATGATAGACGAGCTGGTCGGGCTCGGGCTCGACGCGCGCGGCGGTGACGCGGATCGACAAGGCGGCCAAAGGCGAGAAGGGGAGCCGCGTCGCCTCGAGCCAGGGTGCAGCACCCTCGAGGCGGACGGCGGCTCCGGCCAGGAGGTCGGACATGAATTTCTTCGCCGCCGCGGGATTCTTGAGGACGTAGCCGGGCGGCGGGTCCTCGAGGGCGACCGCGAAGCGCACTTCGCCGCTCGTGGTGATGGCGGCAGACGTGCCGAGCGCTTTCGCGATCTTGCGCGCAAGCGCATTCACGCCGCTGAGCCCGCCGAGGAGAGGCACCACGGCGCTGCCGTCCTCGGCGAGCGCCAAGACCGGCGGCTCCTCGCGCTTCTTGGCAAGCAGCGGCGCCAGCGCGCGGATGACGATGCCGGCCGCACAGAAGGCGATGATCGGCCGCGACGCGCCGAAGAGCTCGCGGATGCGCTCGCCGAACTCGGCGAAGCTCTCGTCGCTGCCGCTGGTGCGCGCGGCTAGGCCGTGAATGGCGGCACCCGGCAAGGCGCGCTTGACGCGCTCCGCCGCGGCCATGCTGCCCTGGCTCAGGATGAGGATTGCGGGCGTCAGCACCTTCACTCGCGCTCCGAGGCCAGCGCATTGACCGCGGCGGTCGCCATGGCGCTGCCGCCGCGGCGGCCGAGAAGCGTCACGAAGGGCACGCCGTGGCTGTCGTCCCTCAAGGCCTGCTTCGCTTCCGCCGCACCGACGAAGCCGACGGGAAAGCCGAGGATGAGCGCCGGCCGCGCAATACCTTCGTCGAGCATCTCGAGGAGGCGGAAGAGCGCCGTCGGCGCATTGCCGATGGCGACCACGGCACCGGAGAGCATGGGCCGCCAGAGCTCGAGTGCCGCTGCCGTCCGCGTGGTGGCGAGCGAGCGCGCAAGCTGCGGCACGCTCTCATCGTCGAGCGTGCAGGCGACAGGGTTACCGGCCGCGAGCCGGCTCCGCGTGATGCCCTCGGCCACCATGCGGGAGTCGCAGAGGATCGCAGCTCCCGCCGCGAGCGCCTTGCGGCCGGCGGCACCTGCGCCCGGCGAGAAGGCGAGGTCGCCCGCGATGTCCGTCATGCCGCAGGAATGGATGACCCGCACGGCGAGCTTCTCGAGATCGGGCGGAATGCGAGAGAGGTCGGCCTCGGCGCGGATGATCGCGAAGGAGCGCCGGTAAATCTCCTCGCCGTCGCGGACGTAAGGCGTCATGCGCGTCACGTCCCCCGCTGCGTCTCCGGGAATGCCCGTTGACCCGCGAGCTCGGCCACCAGCGTTTGTGCCTCTGCGAGCGGCACCGCTGCTGCGACGCGCCGGCCGAAGCGGCTGCCGGCAGCTCCGTTCCGGCGATAGACGTCATAACTCCGCTCGGCGACGGCGACCAGCGTTACGTCCGCGGTCCCCGCCACGGCGCAGGATTTGGCGCAGCCGGAAAGATGGATGGAGGGCCCGCTCTCTCCCGCCGAAGCGAGGCCATCGGCCAGCCACGCCGCATCCTCCTTCGTATGCGAGGCGGCCGAGGCGCAGCCGGCACTTCCCGCGCAGGCCGCCATTCGTGCCAACGGATGGCCGGGCCGCAAGACGAGGCCGGCCGCCTCGAGTGCCGCGGCTGCGGCCGGGGCGTCCTCGGAGCGGACGCCGGGCAAGATCACGCTGCGCCAGGGGGTGAGGCGGATCGTGCCGCGGCCGAAGGCCGCCGCGAGCCCGGCCAGGCGGCGAAGCGCCGCCGCCGTCATCCTCCCGAGCGGCGGCACGGCACCTATGTAGGAGAGGCCGGCCTCTTTCTCTCGCTGGATGCCGAGGTGGCCGAGCTCCGCAAGTGCCGCGCGCGGCCGCAGCCGGCTGCCGGGCAGCCACCGCCAGCTTCCGCCGCCTTCCATGCCAAGGAGATGCCAGAGCTCCTCCTCGCTCATCCGCTCGCGCAAGTGGCGCATCCGCGCGATGGCTTCGCCGCCTCGCGCGGCCGCGCAGAATGCATGCAGCAAGGCGGCAACGGCCGCGGCACAGTCTTCCGGATGGAGCAGCGGCACGGGCTCCGAGGCGCCGGCGCCGAGGGCGAGGGCCGAGGCCAGCCCGACCCGGAACATGGTGCCGATGCCGTCGACCTCGACCGCGGCGAGCCAGATGTCGTGGGGATGGTCCGTGACCGCGACGGCGCCGCCGCCGTCGAGCAGCACAGCGAACTTGGGCGAGAGTTGCGAGACCGCCGGATCGGCCGAGAGCCGCTCGGTGAGCGCCCGAGCCAGCGGCCGGATATTGGTGATCTCGGATGCATCGATGCCGGCCGTGGGACTCACCAAGACGTTGCGCCGGTCGTCGGCCGCAGCACCGTGCGGGCCGAGCCCGGCGTCGAGAAGGCCGGCGATGAGCCGCGCTTCCTCGGCGGGTGCGATGCCGCGAAGCTGCAGATTGGCGCGGTTGGTGAGCTCCACGGTGCCGTTGCCGTGGCGCTCCGAGAGGACAGCGACCCTCAGCGCTGCCGCGGACGAGAGCGCCCCGAGCTCCACGCGGATGCGGCAGAGACCGCCGTCCCTGGCGGGCACGATGCGGAAGAGCCCCGGGCAAGGGGAGGGGGGAAGCGCCCGCCGGATGGCGGCTATGTGGTGATCGGCCTCGGCCACGGCCTTCCCGGATCGCTTCGGCGCCAGCGGCAAAAGCGCGCCGCAGCACCCCTCATACAATAAGGATATTGTGCGGGAAAGGCCATTGTCCCCGCGGGTAAGCAGCGCCCGAAAATCGAGATTGCATCGGCGGCTCCGGGCCTTTTGACTAAGCCGCGGCTGATGGAGAACGCGCCATGGCAGAAAGCGGCGGACCCTGGCTGACGGTCGTCGGCATCGGAGAGGACGGGCTCGCTGGCCTCGGCAGCGCCGCCCGCCGGGCGGTCGAGGAGGCGCGCGTGCTGGTGGGCGGCGCGCGGCATCTCGCGATGGTGCCGCCGCACGGGGAGGAGCGGCTCGCCTGGCCGAGCCCGCTCGCCGCGGCATTGCCGTCACTGCTTAAGATGCGCGGCACGGCGGTGTGCGTGCTGGCGAGCGGCGATCCCATGATGTACGGCATCGGCGCCACCTTGGCACGGCTGGTGGCGGCCGAGGAGATGGCGGTCCATCCGGCCCCGTCGGCCTTCTCGCTTGCCGCCGCGCGCCTGGGCTGGCCCTTGGCCGAGACGGTCCCGCTCAGCGTGCACGGGCGGGCGCTTGCGCTGGTGCAGCCGCACATCCACCCGGGGGCAAGGCTCCTCGTGCTCGGCGAGGACGGCAGCACGCCCGCGGCCTTGGCCAACCTCCTCGTCCGCCGCGGCTTCGGTGCGAGCCGGCTCCACGTGCTGGAGCATATGGGGGGCGCCGCCGAGAGGCGGCTCTCGGGCATCGCCCAGTCCTGGTCCCACGATGAGGCGGCCACCCTCAACGTGGTCGCCGTGGAGTGCGTTGCCGGGAGCGGGGCAGAGCGCCTCTCCACCCTCGCTGGCCTGCCCGACTCCGCCTACCGCCACGACGGGCAGCTCACCAAGCGCGACGTGCGCGCGGCGACGCTCGCCCGCCTTGCCCCCTCGGCGGGCGAGCTCCTGTGGGACGTGGGTGCGGGCTGCGGCTCGATCGGCATCGAATGGATGCGCTGCCATCCCCTCTGCCGCGCCATCGCCATCGAGTCCGACGCGCGCCGCCAGGAGCTGATCGCGGAGAACAAGGACGCCCTCGGCGTGCCGGGCCTCGCGATCGTGGCCGGCCATGCCCCGGAAGCCCTGGCCGGCCTCGAGCCGCCTGCCGCGGTCTTCGTCGGCGGCGGCCTCGGCGTGCCGGGGCTGCTCGAGGCCTGCTGGCAGGCCCTGCCGCCGGGCGGCAGGCTCGCCGCCAACGCCGTGACCATGCAAAGCGAGGCGGTGCTCCTCGAGTGGAAGGGGCGCACGGGCGGCGAACTCGCCCGCATCGCCGTGGCGCATGCCGAGCCTCTCGGCCGCTTCGATACCTGGCGCAGCATGCTGCCGGTGACCGTTCTTTCCGCCGTGAAACCGCTCTTGTGAGCGAGACGGCTTGCCGTCTAAGACATGAGCGGAACAAGAGGAGGGGAGAGTGGCCCGCATCGCCATCGGCGGCTTTCAGCACGAGACCAATACCTTCGCGCCGTCGAAGGCGCGCTACGAGGATTTCCTCAGCCCCGGCGGCTGGCCCGGCTTGACGCGGGGCGAGGCGATCTTCGCGGCCTTCGCCGGCGTCAACATCCCGATCTCCGGTTTCATCGCGGCAGGCCGTGCCGCGGGTCACGAGCTCGTGCCGCTCGCCTGGGCCAATACGACGCCCTCCGCGCACGTCACCGGCGACGCTTACGAGCGCGTGGCCGCCATGCTGGTCACCGACCTTGCCGCGGCACTCCCCGTCGATGCGGTCTACCTCGATCTCCACGGCGCCATGGTGACCGAGCATCTCGAGGACGGCGAGGGCGAGCTCCTCGCGCGTATCAGAGCGCTCGTCGGACCGGCGGTCCCCATCGTTGCGAGCCTCGATCTCCACGCCAACGTGACGGAGCGCATGGTCGAGGCGGCCTCGCTGCTCGTCGCCTACCGCACCTATCCCCATATCGACATGGCGGAGACCGGCGGCCGCGCGGCCGCTCTCCTGGGTGCCATGCTCAAGACGGGGAAGCCGCCGCACAAGGCCTTCCGCAAGCTGCCCTATCTCATCCCGCTCACCTTCCAATGCACCCTGATCGAGCCGGCGGAGAGCCTCTACCGGCTCGCCGCCGAGCTCGAGCGCGGGCCGGTCGCGAGCGTCTCCTTCGCCACCGGCTTTCCCCTGGCGGACATCAGGGATTGCGGTCCCGCGGTCTTCGCCTATGCCATGAGCAAGGAGGCGGCGGAGCGTGCCGCGGACCATCTCGCGGGCGAATGCCTGGCGCGCGAGCGCGATTTCGCCGGCGCCTTCTGGGAGCCCGATGCAGCCGTGCAGCACGCGATGGCCACGGCGCGCGGCGCCGGACGGCCCGTGGTGCTGGCCGATACCCAGGACAATCCGGGTGCCGGCGGCGACGCCGACACCATCGGGCTTCTCGAGGCGCTCGTGCGCAACGGTGCCGAGGAGGCGGCCATCGCACTCTTCTGCGATCCCGCCGCCGCCGCTGCCGCCCATGCCGCTGGCCGCGGCGCCACCCTCACGACGGCGCTCGGCGGGCGCTCGAACCTGCCGGGCCACGGACCCTTCACGGGCGAGTTCCGCGTGGCGGCACTCGGCGACGGCAATTTCACCGCGACGGGCCCGCTCTATCTCGGTGCCCGCATGCAGCTCGGCCCCATGGCGCTCCTCGAGATCGGCGGCGTGGGCGTCGCGGTGGCGAGCCGCAAGCTGCAGGCGGCCGACCAGGAGATTTTCCGCCATCTCGGCATCGAGCCCGCGCGCATGAAGATCCTGGCGCTCAAGAGCTCCGTGCATTTCCGCGCCGACTTCCAGCCCATCGCCACGGAAGTGCTGGTGGTGGAAGCGCCCGGCCCCGCGATCGCCGACCCGACCAAGCTGCCCTTCAAGCGCTTGCGGCCGGGCGTCAGGCTCACGCCGGGAGGGCCGGCCTTCCAACCGGCATGAGGTGGGACACCGGGGGCTGCAATCTGCGCTTCATGATTCTCCCTTAAGATGGCCGATGAGCGAGAAGGCCTCGAGGACACGCGTCGGTCGGGGCAGGTTGACGGCCGTAGCACGCTTGTCCGCTCCTAAGGCGGCGTGCTAGCCTCAACCAAAAGCTGTACGACGCAACTGGAGTGGGGCGCCGGCCATCGGCGATTGCGCGGATTGCCGTCGTACGCGTCATTCGGCGAAGCGCGGGCGCATCGCCGCAAACCGAGGGGGGAATGAAAAGATCCTGACGCTTGCCGTCGTGGGCCTGCTGTCCGCGATGGCGATCCCGCCGTCCGCGGCGACGGCCTGCACGCTGACCGGATTCGTCCGCGACAGCATCAACTTGAGCGCGGCACTCGTCAACCCGAAGGGTGTCGTGACGGGCGACCTCGATGCGACCGGCTGCAACATCGGCGTCTTCTATGGCGCCGGCGTGCACGGCACGGTGAGCGGCGCCAGCGTCCACGGCGCCAATTATTTCGGCATCGGGCGGCGTCGTCAACGTCGTCAACTCGACCGTCTACGACATCGGCGAGATGCCGCTCAACGGCGACCAGCACGGCGTCGGGATCTATTTCGCCTACACGACCGCCGCCACCGGCAGCATCACCGGGAACGTGCTGTGGAACTACCAGAAGGGCGGCATCGTGGTGAGCGGGCCGCTCGCCGCAGCGGTCATCGCCAACAACAGCGTGATCGGCCAGGGGCCGGTCAACTTCATCGCCCAGAACGGCATCCAGGTGGGCTACGGCGCCAAGGCCGCCATCACCGGGAACCTTGTGGTCGGCAATTCCTACACGGGTGCCGGGGAAGCCTCGAGCGGCGGGATCATCCTGGTCGGCGGCGCCTGCTACGGCGGCAACGCGCAGGTGAATACAGTCGTGGCGCTGAACATTTCTGTCGGCAACGACGTTCGGCGTCTGGTTCTCCAACCTCGACGCGAGCTGCAACCCGCTCGCGACCCCGACGCTCGACACGGCGCAGCTCAATACGATCCGCGACAATGCGGTGAACAATACGACCGGCGACGGCCCGGGCGCCGGCTACCAGGCCGGCATCTCGGATCAGGGAGACAAGGACTCGATCCTTTCCAACAGCGTCTGCGGCATCGGCTATACGCCGGTGGCGAGCCCGCCGCCCTACCTCTTTGCGATCGACACGACCTTCACCAACAACCCGATCGTGAAGAGCAACAAGGTGTGCTCCACCTCGACCGTCGTCACCAATGCGCTCAACGTCAATAGCGCGGTTGCCGGGCAGACGAGCCCCCAGACCGCGCCCAAGGCGTCGGCCGCGCAATAGCGGCGAGCGCCGCCGCGCTTGCGATTTTGGTTGGGCGAGGCGGCGGACTGTGCTTCCCTCGCAAGGCATTGAGGTCTTGCGGAGGGGTGCCGTGACGGCGGCGATCGGGCGAGGGCTGCTTGCAGGGCCGCGGGGTGCCGGGCGTTGCTGATCCTCGGCATTCACCCGGCGTGGCATGATTCGGCTGCAGCACTCTACGACGACTACCGCCTGCTGGCCGCCGTGCAGACCGAGCGCTTGACGCGGCTCAAGGGCGACGGCGACGGCATTCCCGAGGCGGCGATCGACGAGGTGCTGGCGATCGCCGGTGCCGCGCGCGCCGACGTGGGCGCCATCGTCACGACGCGCGGGGTGTTCCCGCGGCGCCATATGCGCTGGGGCCTCATGCAAAGCGTCCGCAGGCATCTCCCCGACCGCCGGGCCAAGCGGCCCAAGTCGCTCGAGGGGCAGATGCAGGCGCGGCGCGAGCCCGACGCCGCCAAGCTCTTCGCCGCCGAGCGCTTCCGCGCCGAGCTCGGCTTCCGTCCCGACGCCGAGGTCTATTTCTGCAACCACCACGCCGCGCACGCGCTGCCGACGCTCTTCTTCACCGATTGGGACGAGGCCCTCCTCTACACGGCCGACGGCGGCGGCGACAACGTGCAATATAGTGCGCGCCGCTTCGCCGAGGGGCGGCTCGAGGCGCTCTTCGGCGACGACCGCGAGCTCTTGGAGCCGCGGCGCATCGATAGCCTCGGCATGGCCTATGGCCTCGCCACGGCCGCCCTCGGCTTCAAGATGCTGCGCCACGAGGGGAAGCTGACGGGCTTAGCTGCGTACGGCCAGCCGCGTCTCTTCGACGAGATGGCGCGTCACTTCCGCCTCGAGGATGACGGCCGCATCTCGAGCGGCTACGCCGACTACGGCGCCATGGCCCAGGACATCCGGCGCATGGCGGGCGAGGTCGGCCGCGAGGACATGGCCGCCTCGATCCAGAGGCTGCTCGAGGAGTTCGTGCTGCGCGCGGTCCGGCGGCTCCTGGCCCTCCACGGCGGGCGGCGCCTCGGCCTTTCCGGCGGCGTCTTCGCCAACGTGCGGCTCAATCGGCTGCTGGCGGAAGAGACGGGCGTCGAGGAGGTCTTCGTTTTCCCGGCGATGGGCGACGAGGGGCTGGCTGCCGGCGGCCCGCTCGAGTTCCTCCTCGCGCGCGACGGCCTCCCGGCCTGGCTCGGCAGGCGCTATCGGCTCGAGAGCGTGTCGCTTGGCCGCGATTATGCGCAAGGCATGGGCGAGACGCTCAAGGCTGCCGGCTTCGCGGCCTTGCCGGGAGCGCCGGCAGCGGTGACCGCCCGGCTGCTCGCCGATGGAGAGGTCGGGGCGCTTTACGTGGGCGCCATGGAATATGGCCCGCGCGCGCTCGGCAACCGCTCGATCTTAGCGAGCCCGGCCGACCACGCCATCAACGAGAGCCTGAACGAGCGGCTCGAGCGCAGCGAGTTCATGCCCTTTGCCCCGGTGGTGGCGGAAGAGGACGCCGCGGATGTCTTCGAGATATCGGCGGTCAATCGCTACGCCGCCCGCTTCATGACCATCACCTGCGCGGTGCGGCCGCACTGGCGGGCGCGGATCCCGGCGGTCGTCCACGTCGACGGCACGGCGCGGCCGCAGCTCGTGGAGCGCCGGCAGAATCCCCTCTATTACGAGATCCTGCAGCGCTTCAAGGAGCTCAGCGGGCTGCCGGTACTGGTCAACACCAGCTTCAACGTCCACGAGGAGCCCATCGTCAACTCGCCCGAGGACTGCCTGCGCGCGCTCAGCGACGGCCGCATCGACTTCGTGACGACCGCCGAGGCCGTCCATCCCGGTGCCCGGCTTGCGAGCCGCCTCGGCGCGTCCGCCGCGGCGGGCTCGAGCGCGCGCCACCCGATTCGGGCCTGAACGGCGCTCGAGCCGCGCTCAGTGCGCCGAGCGCGCGGCGGCCTCCCCCGGTTCCCTGCCGGCCAGCGCCGTGTGGTGCGCCTTGCGCACCGGTTTGAGAACGAGGAGCGCCGCGATTCCGGCCACCAGGTTCATGACCGCCGCGAGCATGAAGACTGCGTGCCAGCCGCCGCTGCTCTTCGAGAGCACGCTCGCCAGCGGCACGAGGAGGGAGCCCGTGCCCTTCGCCGTATAGAGGAGACCGGCATTGGTGGTGGCGTATTGCGGCCCGAAGGCATCGGTGCAGGTGGCCGGGAAGAGGCTGAAGATCTCGCCCCAGGTGAAGAAGCTCATGCCGCAGAAGATGACGAAGAACACCGGCTCATGTCCCAGCATGCTCAGGCCCCACATGCTGACGGCACCGATTGAGAACACCACGAACATGGTGTTCTCGCGCCCGACGCGGTCGGAGACCCAGCCGAAGAACGGACGGGCCAGCCCGTTGAGCACGTTGTCGATCGATATCGCGACCACGAGCGTCGGTCCGACCAGGCCGAGGATGTTGACGGGCACCTTGGCGATCTTGAAGTCCTTGGCGATGGGTGCGATCTGCGCCGCCATCATGAGGCCGCTCGCGGCCATCATGACGAAGAGCACGTAGAGCACCCAGAAGAGCGGCGAGCGCAGCATCTCGAATGGCGTCGCGCTGCGGCTGACCTGGGCCAACCGGCGCTGCGCCGGTGCCGGCGCCTCGCCCGGACGAGGTGCCATGAGGAAGAACGAGAGGATCAGCACAATGGCGCCCTGACCGAGGCCGAACCAGAAGAAGGCGGTCTCGTAGCCGCTCGTCTGGATAAGGTACTGGATGGGAATGACGGTGAGAGCGGCACCCGCGCCGAAGCCGGCGGCCGTGATGCCGGCGGCGAGGCCGCGGCGGTCGGCGAACCACTTGAGCGCGTTGCCGACGCAGGTGCCGTAGATGGCGCCGGCACCGACGCCGCCGACGATGGCGCCGAGGTAGAGCAGCTCGAGCGAGGTTGCCAGCGAGTTGATCGTCCAGGCGACGGCGACCAGCACGCCGCCCACGGCGACGACCACGCGCGGTCCGAAGCGGTCGACGAACCAGCCCTCGATCGGCACCAGCCAGGTCTCGGTCAGCACGAAGAGGCTGAAGGCGACCTGGATGTCGGCTCGGCCCCAATGGTATTTCGCGTCGATGGGATTGACGAAGAGCGTCCAGCCATATTGCAGGTTGGCGATCATGACCATGCAGACGACGCCGACGAGCAGCTGGAACCATCGGCTGCTGGCGGGGCGTTGCTCGAGCGCGAATCGTACTTGCGACATCTTGGGCGTCTCCTCCTGGTACGTTTTTTATCTTCGTTCTTTGGGCGCCTTGGCTCGGTGCCGCTTGCGGCCGAGTGGCACGTGGGGCTGGGCCACCTGCAAGCGGCGCGTGAGCCTGGCGCGTTAAAAGACTAACCTAACTTGTAATATAAGTGTAGAAAAATTCGCGCACGCGCCTCGGCGCAAGCTCCCAGCCGTAGCATTCTCGGCGCCGGACGTGGCCGCCGGCCGGACGAAGGCGCTCAGCGTTGCTCGACGAGCGCCGAGCGGCTGTCCTCCGCGTGGCGCGGCAGCCCGTCGCTCATGACGAGCCAGGGGATACGGTCGGGCTCGTAGACGTGGCGGTCCGGCGCCACGCGCTCGGGATGGTCGAGGCTGCCGGCCGTCACGTCGACATGGCGCGGGTATCTCGTCGAGGTGAAGAAGAGCGGCGTGCCGCAGGTCGGGCAAAAGGCGCGCCGTCCGTGGTCGGAGGATTGGTACCAACTGGGCGTGCCCTTTGTGACGGCGAGGCCCTGAGTCTTGAGCGTGAGCCACGTCACCATCGGAGCGCCCGCGGCGCGGCGGCACATGCTGCAATGGCAGTGGCCGATATGGTGCGGCGCCGAGGCGATGCGGTAGCGGATGCCGCCGCAGAGGCAGCCGCCGTCGAGCTCCGGCGGGGCGTCACGCGATGCGGCAGCCATGATGTCCTCCCCAAGTTCGTGGCAGCACTTCTGCTTCAGTCCTTGAGACTGCACCACACCGGCGTGTGGTCCGAGGCGCGCTCCCAGCCGCGCGGCCCGCGGTCGATGTCAGAGGCCTCGAGGCGGTCGGCCGCCTGGGGCGACAGCAGCAGGTGGTCGATGCGCAGCCCCTCGTCGCGCGGCCAGCGCCCGGCCTGATAGTCCCAAAAGGAGTAGCGGTGCGGCTCCGGGTGGAGGGCGCGGAAGGCGTCCGTCAGGCCGAGGTAGAGGAGGGCGCGCAGCTGCCGGCGGCTCTCGGGCCGGCAGAGCGCGTCGTCCTGCCAGGCGACGGGGTCGTAGACGTCGGCGTCCGTGGGCGCCACGTTGTAGTCGCCGCCCAGCACGAAGGCCTCCTCGAGGCTCATGAGCCCGGCCACGTGGGCGCGCAGCCGCTCGAGCCAGCGCAGCTTGTAGGGGAATTTGTCGCTCTCGACCGGATTGCCGTTGGGGAGATAGAGGGAGGCCACGCGGAGCGTGCCCACGAGCGCCTCCAGGTAGCGCGCCTGGCCGTCCTCGGCATCGCCGGGCAGCGCTCTCAGCTCCACTTCGATCGGCCGCTTCGCGAGGATGGCGACGCCGTTGTAGCTCTTCTGACCGGCCACCGCCGTGTTGTAGCCGAGGTCCTCGATCTCGAGGGCGGGAAAATCCGCCGTCTGCACCTTGATCTCCTGGAGCAGCACGATGTCCGGCCGCGCCTCCTTGAGCCAGCGCAACAGGTTGGGCAGGCGGGCCTTGACCGAATTGACGTTCCAGGTGGCGAGCTTGGGCACGGGGCCGCTCCGCTCAGTCTTGCCGAGCGCCGAAAGACGCGTCTCTTCTCATAGCATGATTCGCTGCCTGCTACGGCCGTGCTCGCGGTGGAAATTTTCTCAAGCGTCGCGTGAGTTTTCCCGGCCGCGCGGACCGACCTCCGCCTCACACCGAGAACGAGCTGCCGCAGCCGCAGGACGAGGTGGCGTTGGGATTGCGGATCTTGAAATAGGCGCCGAGCAGGTCCTCGACGAAGTCGACCTCGGCGCCCTTGAGGAACTCGAGCGAGACCTCGTCGACCACCACGCGCGCGGCACCCCGCTCGAAGACCCTGTCGTCCGCGTTGCGCGCGTCGTCGAAGCTGAAGGCGTATTGGAAGCCGGCGCAGCCGCCGCCCGAAACGCTGATGCGCATGCCGAGCGCCGCGTTGTCCTCGGCCGCCAGCAGCGCCGCGATGCGCTGAGCGGCGCTCTCGCTGATCGATACTTGCGCCATGTCCGTCACGCTCACGCGTTGCGCCCCGATAGATGCGTCCGGCTCCTATTTAGCCCCTCGGCGGACTTTGTCAATCGCGCGCGGCAGCGGCAGGCGGTCCCGCCGTGCCCCACTTTTGTCACGGCGGAAGCCCAATTTTGGCCCATTCGCCCACTACATGCGCTTCAACCGACAACCTCTTTGCAGGCATGGAAGGAGGCCCGCGATGAAGAAGTTGCTAGGAGTGGCGCTATCGGCCGGCCTATTGGGCCTGGCCGGAGCGGCCTTGCCGGGTGCGGCAATGGCGCAGAACGCGATCCCCTCTGTCGTGAGGTCAGAGACCGATGCGGCTGTCAACGCCGTCCAGGAGCAGGCGCGCGCGGCAGCCGAGCCCGGGCGCCAGGGAGACATCGCCTATACGAGCGGCGGCGTCGGCGACGAAGGGCTCGCCCATATGCGGGCGATCGAGAGCGGCTATAACCTGCGGCTGCTCTTCGCCGTCAAGGGCTCGGGCGAGTATCTCGCCAACGTGCACGTGCGGCTCGTCGACAAGAGCGGCAATACCGTCCTCGATACGGTGTCCCAAGGGCCCTATTTCTTCGCCAACGTGAGGCCCGGCCGCTACCGGGTCGTCGCCGAGAGCGAGGGCCGGCCGATCAGGCGGACCGTCGACGTGGGCGGAACGGGTGCCGTCTCGCGGGCGCTCTACTGGCAACACACCGGTTGACGCCGGCATCACGCCCCCCTCACTCGCTCCTCCCTCGAGGGGGAGAGGCATCGCCTATGGCCGCCTCGCCCTTCGAGACGCGCGCTGCGCGCGCTCCTCAGGGTGAGGCGGCCCCTACGTTTGGCGAATTTCCTCATCCTGAGGAGGGCCGCAGGCCCGTCTCGAAGGATGAGGAAATCCGTTCGGCGCCAGATGCGATGCCCCTGCCTGAAGGGAGCGGCGGGGGACCGGTGCAAGCGCCGCCCGCCGCATTGCCCAGCACATCCGGCGCCTGTAGGGTGGCGCCATGGCGCGCGCCTCTCTCGCCCCTTACGCCTGCGATCCCGCCAGGAGCCGCGGCCGGCTCGTGACCGAGCCGGAGAGCGCCACCCGCACGCCGCATCAGCGCGACCGCGACCGCATCATCCACTCGGCCGCCTTCCGCCGCCTCAAATACAAGACCCAGGTCTTCGTCTTCCACGAGGGCGACTACTACCGCACGCGCCTCACCCACAGCCTCGAGGTGGCGCAGATCGCGCGCTCGATCGCGCGCGCGCTCGACCTCAACGAGGATTTGGCCGAGGCGCTGGCATTGGCCCACGACCTCGGCCATCCGCCCTTCGGCCACGCCGGCGAGGAGGCGCTCGAGGAGGCCATGAAGGATTTCGGCGGCTTCGACCACAATGCGCAGACGCTGCGCATCCTGACCAAGCTCGAGCAGCGCTACGCCGAGTTCGACGGGCTCAACCTCACCTGGGAGACGCTCGAGGGGGTGGTGAAGCACAACGGCCCGCTCCTCGGCGACAACGCCAAGGGGCCGCTGCCGGAAGCCATTGCCGAGTACAACGCGCGGCACGACCTCGAGCTCGCCAGCTGGCCCTCGGCGGAGGCGCAGGTGGCCGCCCTCTCCGACGACATCGCCTATAACAACCACGACATCGACGACGGCTTGCGCGCCGGCGTCTTCGCCGTCGAGGACTTGGAGAGCATCCCGCTCGTCGGACCCACCTTCAAGGCGGTGGCGGAGCGCTATCCCGGCCTCGAGCGCGCGCGGCTCATCCACGAGGCGATCCGCCGCCTCATCGACCACATGGTCAACGACCTCCTGGCCGAGACGCGCCGGCGGCTGGCCGCGGCCAAGCCGCGCGACGCGGCGGACATCCGCGCACACGGCCGCGCCGTCGTTGCCTTTTCCGACGACATGCGCGAGAACGACCGCGCCCTCCGCAGCTTCCTCTTCAAGCGCATGTACCGCCACTTCCGCGTCAACCGCATGACCAGCAAGGCCCGCCGCGTGGTGGGCGAGCTCTTCCGCCTCTTCCTCGCCGAGCCGGAATGCCTGCCGACCGAGTGGCAGGCGCTCGCCGAGGGAAAGGGTGCGGCGAGAACGGCGCGCGTCGTGACCGACTACATCGCCGGCATGACGGACCGCTATGCGCTCGACGAGCACCGCCGCCTCTTCGACGTGCATGCGTGATCGTAAAAATGAATGTTTTCAACGAGATTCGCGATCTCGTTCAGGCCGAGCTCGAAGCCCTGGCAAAGGCCGGCAAGCTGCCGGCCGGGCTCGATTGGGGGCACCTCTCGGTCGATCCACCGCGCGAGGCCGGCCATGGCGAGCTCGCGACCAACGCCGCCATGGTGCTGGCGCGCGAGGCCAAGATGGCGCCGCGCGCGCTCGGCGAGCTCCTGGCCGAGCGCCTGCGCGCGCATCCACTCCTGGCCGCCGTCGAGGTGGCGGGGCCCGGCTTCGTCAATCTCACCCTTGTGCCCGCCGCCTGGCATGCGGCGCTCGCGGCACTCCTCGGCCGTGGCTCCGACTACGGCCGCTCGGAGACGGGCAAGGGCGAGATCGTCAACGTCGAGTATGTCTCGGCCAATCCGACCGGACCGCTCACGGTGGCGCACGCGCGTGGTGCGGTGTTCGGCGACGCGCTCGCCTCCCTTCTCGCTTTTGCCGGCTACCGGGTGGTGCGCGAGTATTACATCAATGACGCGGGACAGCAGATCGAGCAGTTGGCCTATTCGGCCTATGCGCGCTATCTCGAGGCGCTCGGCGAGGCGATGAGCGAGGATGTCTTCGCTGAGCGCTTCCCCGGCCGCAGCTGGGAATACCAGGGGGATTACCTGAAGCCGGTCGGCCGGGCGCTCGCCGAGAGCCGCGGCCGGGCGCTCCGGCATGTGGCGGAGGAGGCGTGGCTCCCCGAGGTGCGCGAGTTCACGGTCGCGCGCATGATGGAGCTCATCAAGGCGGACCTCGAGGCGCTCGGCATCCACCAGGACGTCTTCACCTCCGAGCGCCGCGACATCGTCGAGACGGGCAAGGTCGAGGAGGCGCTGGCCGAGCTCGGGCGCCGCGGCCTCCTCTATACCGGCGTGCTCGAGCCGCCCAAGGGCAAGCTGCCCGAGGACTGGGAGCCGCGTCCCCAGACGCTCTTCAAGGCGACCGCCTTCGGCGACGCCACGGACCACGCGCTCAGGCGCTCGAACGGCGCCTGGACCTATTTCGCCTCCGACATCGCCTACCACTGGGACAAGTTCCGCCGCGGGGCGCGCAAGATGATCGACGTGTGGGGCGCCGATCACGGCGGCCACATCAAGCGCATGCAAGCGGCCGTGCGCGCGATCACCGGCGGCGAGGGCACGCTCGAGGTGAAGATCTGCCAGCTCGTCACGCTCCTGCGCGAGGGCCAGCCGGTCAAGATGTCGAAGCGCGCCGGCACCTTCGTCACCTTGCGCGAGGTGGTGGACGACGTCGGCAGGGGCGTCGTGCGCTTCATCATGCTGACGCGCAAGAACGACGCCCCGCTCGAGTTCGACCTCGCCAAGGTGGTCGAGCAGTCGCGCGAAAATCCGGTGTTCTACGTGCAATACGCCCATGCGCGCTGCCACTCTGTGCTGCGCAATGCGCGCGCGGCCGATCCGAGTCTCGATGTTTCCCCCGAGTCGCTCGCGCGCCGCCCGCTTCAGCGCCTCGACGACTCGCTCGAGCTCGCCCTCATCCGGCTGCTCGCGGCCTGGCCGCGCCACGTCGAAGCCGCGGCCGAGGCGCATGAGCCCCATCGACTCGCGTTTTACCTCTATGATCTCGCCGCCGCCTTTCACGCGCTCTGGACGAAGGGGCGGGAGGAGCCTAGCCTGCGCTTTATCCTGGAGAGTGACGCCGAGCTGACGGCTGCGCGCTTGGCCCTCGTGCGGGCGGTCCAGCTTGTCATCGCCTCGGGGCTCTCGATCTTCGGTGTTGCGGCAGTAGAGGAGATGCACTGATGCCATCGGAACTCGGGCCGGCCGGATCCCGCGATCCGCTCCGCGCGATCTACGAGCACGAGCACGCGCGTCCGCGCCGCTCGCGGCTCTTCACCGGTGCCGTCTCCCTGCTCATGCTCGGCGCCGTCGCCCTTCTCGTCTATTACGCCTACCAGATGGGGCTGCGCGCAGGCGCCCAGGGCCCGGCACCCCTCATCAAGGCCGAGCAGCAGCCCTACAAGGTCAAGCCGGACGAGCCGGGCGGCATGGACGTGCCCAACCAGGACAAGCTCATCTACAAGGAGGTTGCCTCCGGCGGGACGGGCGACACTAAGAAGCCCACCGAGCGGCTCATGCCGCCGCCCGAGACGCCGCTGCCCAAGCCGGTGACGAGCGCCCAGCCGATAACCCAGGCCGAGGCGGCACAGCCGGCCCAGCCCGCGCCCGTCCAGCCGGCAGCGGAGCCAAGTCCTGCCGATCAAGCGGCCGCAGCGGCACCTAAGGAGGCCGCGCCCAAGCAAGTGGCGCAAGGCGGCGGCCTCGAATCGCCTTCGACGCCGGCCACGTCCGGGAGCTCGAGCCAGCCGTCCGCCAAGCAGGCGGCAGCGCCGGCGCCGGTCCCGGCACCCTTTACGGCGGCGCAAGCTCCGGCAGCCTCTCCGGCGCCGGCGGGCGAGGCCGCCCCCGCCGCCAAGCCCGCGACGAAGCCGGTCGCGAGCGCTGAAAAAACGCCGCCGCCGGCGGCAGCGCCATCCCATGCCAAGGGTGCGGGCGGCTGGCACGTCCAGCTCGGCGCCGTGCGCTCCAACGAGGAGGCGCAGCATGAGTGGGCGCGCCTCCAGGGCAAGTATCCGGATCTGCTGGGCAGCCTGACGCTCAACGTGCAGCGCGTCGATCTCGGCGGCGGCAAGGGCGTCTACTTCCGCATCCAGGGCGGCCCGGTCGGCGAGCGTGCCGACGCCAATGCGCTGTGCGACAAGCTGAAGGCTCTCCAGGTCGGATGCTTGGCGGTCAGGCAGTGAGCGCGCTGTCAGCACCTTGAGTGCCGGAGGCGAGCCGCGCGCCGCCATTCTCGGCTGCGCCGGACCGGCGCTCGGCGAGGCGGAAGGCCACTTCTTCCGCGCGTGCAATCCGCTCGGCTTCATCCTCTTCACGCGCAATTGCGCGACGCCGGCGCAGGTGCGCACGCTGGTCGCCAGCCTGCGCGCGGCCGTGGGGCGGGAAGATGCGCCCGTGCTCATCGACCAGGAGGGCGGCCGCGTGGCGCGCCTCAAGCCGCCCCATTGGCGCGCGGCACCGAGTGCCGGTCTGCTCGGCGCCTTGGCGGAGCGCTCGATCGAGAGCGCCCGGCGGGCAGTCTGGCTCAATGCGCGCCTCATCGCAGGCGAGCTCGCCGCTCTCGGCATCACGGTCGATTGCGCGCCGGTGCTCGACCTGGCGCTTCCAGGTGCTCACGGCGTGATCGGCGACCGCGCCTTCGGCTCCGGCGCCGCGCGCGTGGCGGCACTCGGCCGCAACATGTGCGACGGCCTCGCCGCCGGCGGCGTGCAGCCGGTGATCAAGCACATTCCCGGCCACGGGCGCGCGCTGGCCAACAGCCATTTGGAGCTGCCCGAGGTCGCCGCCTCCTTGGCGGTGCTGCGCGCGGCCGACTTCGCGCCCTTCAAGGCGCTCGCCGATCAGCCCTGGGCCATGACCGCCCATGTGCGCTTCACCGCCATCGACGCGCTCGAGCCGGCGACGACCTCGCGCCGGGTCATCGCGGACGTCATCCGCGGCGAGCTCGGCTTCGCGGGCGCCCTCCTGAGCGACGACATCGGCATGCGCGCCTTGACGGGCGGTCTTGGCGAGCGCGCCGCGGCGGCACTTTCGGCCGGCTGCGACGTGGTGCTGCACTGCTCGGGCTCGCTTGCGGAAATGGAGGCGGTGATGGCGGCAGTGCCGCCGCTCGGCGGCGCTGCGGCGTCGCGCGTCGCGGCGGCACTCGAGGCTCGCCAGGCGCCCGAAGCGCTCGACGGCGCCGCTCTCGCGGCCGAGCTTGACGCGCTTCTTAGGGCGGCGTAAGCGGTGCCGTGTGAACGCATCTTCGCTCTCCTACATCCTCTTCGAGGCGTCGGTCTGGGTGCTCCCCGTGATCATCGCGGTGACCTTTCACGAGGTCTCGCACGGGCTGGTCGCCAATTGGTTCGGCGACGACACCGCCTACCGGCTGGGCCGCGTCAACTTCAACCCGCTGCGCCACGTCGATCCCTTCGGCACGATCGTGCTGCCGGCCATGCTGCTCCTGATCAGAGCGCCCTTCCTCTTCGGCTATGCCAAGCCTGTGCCGGTCAACTTCGCGCAACTCAACCACCCGAAGCGCGACATGATCTGGGTGGCGGCCGCCGGACCGGGCATGAACATCCTTTTGGCGCTCGTCTCGGGGCTCCTCATCCATGGCGCACCGCTGCTCCCGGGCGTGATCGCCGGCTGGACCTTTGCGAACCTAAGAAATTCTATGATTATCAATGTCGTGCTGGCTGTTTTTAATATGCTGCCTTTGCCGCCGCTGGACGGCGGACGCGTGCTTGTCGGGCTCTTGCCGCAGCCGCTCGCGCGGCCGCTTGCGAACCTCGAGCGCTGGGGAATGTTTATTCTCATCTTCGTTCTCTTTATTCTGCCCATGCTGGGTCGCGAGCTTGGCCTCGACCTCAACTTGGTGTCGTGGCTGCTCGGCTGGCCGGCGGAGCACATCCTAGAGACGATCCTCTGGCTCACGGGATCGGGCGGCTTCTTCAGCTGAGCTGTTGGCGAGCGGGACAGGCGGGCCTGGCCGAGATGGACATCGACGAGAGCTTCGAGGAGGCGGCACCGGCGGTCCTCGCGCACGAGCGGCTGGTGGTCGACCTGAGCGGCTACGAGGGGCCGCTCGACATGCTTCTCGAGCTGGCGCGCCAGCAGAAGGTCGACCTCGTCCATATCTCGATCCTGGCGCTCGCCGAGCAGTACCTTGCCTTCATCGCCGGCGCGCGCGATCTGCGCCTGGAGATCGCCGCCGATTATCTCGTCATGGCGGCATGGCTCGCCTATCTCAAGTCGCGCCTGCTGCTGCCCCGCGAGACGAGCCCCGAGGAGGAGCCGAGCGGCGCCGAGATGGCGGCCGCGCTGCGCTTCCAGCTGCAGCGGCTCGAGGCGATGCGCGAGGCGGGCGTGCGGCTCCTGGCCCGGCCGCGGCTCGGCTACGAGGTGCTGCCGCGCGGCGCCGTCGAGCGCCCCGAGGTGGTGAGGACGCCCTATTACGAGCTCACGCTCTACGATCTCTTGAGGGCCTATGCCGACCAGCAAAGGCGCAAGGCCGGGGCCATGCTGCACATCGCCCCTACCGCGCTCTATTCGATGGACGATGCCCTGCAACGGCTGCGCGACATGCTGGGCAAGGTGCCCGATTGGCAGACGCTGATGAACTTCCTGCCGCCCGACTTGAGCGGGCCGCTCGTGCTGCGCTCGGCGATCGCCGCGACCTTTTCCGCGAGCCTAGAGCTCACGCGCTCGGGCAAGGCGCAAATCCGCCAGGACCGCCCGTTCGGGCCGATCTACGTGCGGGCGCGCCGCGAGGGCGAATGAACGACCGGCACCAGCAGCTCCGCCTCGTCGAGGCGCTCCTCTTTGCCTCGGCCGAGCCGCTCGGCGAGGCGGCGCTCAAGGAGCACCTGCCGGAGGACGCGGACGTGGCCGGCCTCGTCGCCGAGCTGGCGCAGCTCTATGCCAACCGCGGCGTGCACGTGGTCGAGGTGGCAAAGAAGTGGGCGATGCGCACGGCGCCCGATCTCGCCGCCATGCTGCGCATCGAGAAGGCGGTGCCCAAGAAGCTCAACCGGGCAACGCTCGAGACGCTCGCCGTCATCGCCTATCACCAGCCGATCACCCGTCCCGAGATCGAGGAGATCCGCGGCGTCTCGCTCAGCCGCGGCTCGCTCGAGACGCTGCTCGAGGCCGGCTGGATCAGGCCCGGGAGGCGCAAGGAGGGGCCGGGCCGGCCGCTCACCTGGGTGACGACCGAGGCCTTCCTCGACCATTTTGGGCTGGCCAGCACCAAGGACCTGCCCGGCATCGAGGAGCTGCGCGCGGCGGGCCTGCTCGACAAGCGGCCGGCCATCTCCGCCTATGGTGCCGCCCTCACCGAGGAGCAGGTCGCCGAGGGGCGGGAGGCAGAGGAGACGGCGCGCGAGGAGGCCGAGAGCGAGGAGGCGAGCCTCGAGGAGCTCGAGCTCCGCGAGGAGAAGACGCGCGGTGTCACGGGCCGGGAAGAGTGACCGTCCGGGACTTTTCCGAGCCCGCACAAGAGCCTACATGTATAATACGAGCTCGTGCGCCATTGCGGCGGGGTCGGGTTTTTGCCATAGTCCGGCGGAAAGAGGGGCCGTTGGCCGTCGCCCCGGACTTCGATCGCGCGGCGCAGAATCGCCGCCTTATCAATGATTTGGTATCCTAGCCTGGCGACGGGGGCGATGCCGCCGGATGACGGGCAGGCTATCGGGAGTAGAAGACATGGGTTCATTCAGCATCTGGCACTGGCTGATCGTGCTGGCCGTCGTGCTCATCCTCTTCGGCGGCGGCGGCAAGATCTCGAAGATCATGGGCGACATGGCCAAGGGCGTTAAGGCCTTCAAGAAGGGCCTCAAGGACGAGGACGAGGCGCGCGCCGACGATCCGGCACCACCCAAGCCCATCGCGTCGGCGGGCACGATCTCCGCCTCGGCGGCGCCCGGCCCCGAGCCCGTGGTGCGCCGCGACGATTCGGCGCGCGGCTGAGACGGGGCTTGAGCGCGCCTGCGGGCCTGGCCCGCGGGCTGTGCTGCGCGGGAGCTCGCCTTCCATGTTGGACTTCAGCTGGGCCCAGATCCTTCTTGTCGCCGTCGTGGCGCTGATGGTGGTGCGTCCCAAGGACCTGCCGCAGGCGCTCAAGGTGGTGGCGCAGTTCGCGCGCAAGGCGCGCGGCATGGCGCGCGAGTTCCAATCGGGCCTCGAGGAGATGGTGCGCGAGGCCGAGCTGCACGAGGTCAAGAGGGACATCGAGAACATGGCCTCGACAGATTTCGACCACGAGCTCGAGCATTCCATCGATCCGGGCGGCACCGTCGCGAAGTCGCTCGACCTCGAGGCCGAGACGGCGGCCCTCCCCGCTCCGGAATCCGATGCGGCGCTCGCCCCGCCGCCGGCAGCGGCGGAGGCCGCGGAGAGCGCAGCCGTGCCGGCGCCCGAGCCCGCCGAGGGTGCGGCAACGCCGTCTCCGTCGCCTGCCGCGGAGCCCGCACCGGCAGCAGCACCCGCCGCGGCGGCAGCGAGCGAGGCGGCGCAACCGGCACCCCTCGTCCAGCCCTGAGCGGGTAGCGCGGGATGTCCGACGGGCCGCCCGACGACAAGTCGATGCCGCTCCTCGAGCATCTCATCGAGCTGCGCCGCCGCCTCATCTATTCCTTCACCGGCTTCATCCTCGCCTTCCTCGTCTGCTTCTACTTCTCGGGCGAGATCTTCGACTTCCTGGTGCAGCCGCTCGCCCGCCAGTTCCCGCCGAACGCGCACAAGGCGCTCATCTATACGGCGCTCCAGGAGGCCTTCTTCACCTACATGAAGGTCGGGCTCTTCGCGGCGCTCATGGTGTCCTTCCCGCTCACCGCGATGCAGCTGTGGAAGTTCGTGGCGCCTGGTCTCTACAAGCACGAGAGGCAGGCCTTCCTCCCCTTTCTTCTGGCGACGCCCGTGCTCTTCATCATGGGCGCGGCACTCGCCTATTACGTGATCATGCCGCTCGCCTGGCACTTCTTCCTGCAGTTCCAGCGTCCCTCGACGCCGGGCGACATGGCGATCGAGGCGATGCCCAAGGTGAACGAGTACCTCTCGCTCGCCATGCATCTCCTCTTCGGTTTCGGGCTCGCCTTCCAGATGCCGGTGGCGCTGACGCTCATGGCCCGCGCCGGCATGCTCGGAGCCGCCACCCTCCGGGCCAAGCGGCGCTATGCCATCCTCGGCGTCTTCGTCATCGCGGCGGTGCTGACGCCGCCCGATGTGATCAGCCAATGCTCGCTCGCCATACCGCTCATCGGGCTCTACGAGATCTCGATCATCGCGGTGGGCATGATCGAGAAGAAACGCGCCGAGCGCGAAGCCGCGGAGGAGGAGGAAGAAGCCGACGCGCCGGGCGAGGCGAAGCCGTCCGCCGCCTCCGCGGGCGCTGCCGTAGCAACCTACGAGGACACCGATTTCAACACGGACCGGGAGTGAGGTGCCGCCTGGCAGGGGCCGCACCGCCTAGCCGATAAGAGCAGCCCGAATATTTCGCGACCGGACTCGAACACGAGATCGCGTCATTTGCGCCGGTCGGCCCTTGCGCCTATAAGGGCCTGCCGATCGCAAGGGTATGGCGCCCATGTACGACCTCAAATGGATCCGGGAGAATCCGGAGGCCTACGACCGCGGACTCGCAAGCCGCGGCCTGCCGGCCCAGGCCGCGGCGGTCCTGGCACTCGACGAGAAGCGGCGCGCGGCGCAGACGGCGTTCCAGGAGCTGCAGGCCAAGCGCAACGAGCTCTCGCGCCAGGTCGGCGAGAGCAAGCGCAAGGGCGGCGATACGGCAGCGCTCATGGCCGAGCTGGCAGGGCTCAAGGAGGCGCTTGCGGAGCGCGAGGGCGCGGAAAAAGCGCTCGGCGCCGAGCTCGATGCACTTCTCGCCGTGCTGCCCAATCTGCCCGACGGGGACGTGCCGGTCGGCCCCGACGAGACGCACAACAGAGAGCTCCGCCGCCACGGCAGCCCGCGCAACTTCGCCTTCAAGCCCAAGGAGCATGGGGAGCTCGGCGAGGCGCTCGGGCTCATGGATTTCGCCGCCGCGGCCAAGCTCTCGGGTGCCCGCTTCAGCGTGCTCAAGGGAGCGCTCGCGAGGCTCGAGCGCGCGCTTGCCCAGTTCATGCTCGACCTCCATACGAGCGAGTTCGGCTATCTCGAGGTGAGCCCGCCGCTCCTGGTGCGCGACCAGACGCTCTACGGCACGGGCAACCTGCCCAAGTTCGGCGACGACCTCTTCAAGATCGAGAAATTCGACCTCCGCCTCATCCCGACCGCCGAGGTGCCGCTCACCAGCCTCGTCGCCGACACGATCGTCGACGAGAGCGAGCTGCCCTTGCGCTATGCCGCCTGGACCTCCTGCTTCCGCTCCGAGGCGGGCGCCGCGGGCAAGGACACGCGCGGCATGCTGCGCCAGCACCAGTTCTACAAGGTCGAGCTCGTCTCGATCGCCGCACCCGAACTCGTCCCCTGCCGAGCACGAGCGCATGACGGGCTGCGCCGAGGAGGTGCTGAAGCGCCTGGGCCTGCCCTTCCGCACGGTGGTGCTGTGCACGGGCGACTTGGGCTTCAGCTCGCGCAGGACTTACGACATCGAGGTGTGGCTTCCGGGGCAGGGGCGCTACCGCGAGATCTCGAGCTGCTCGAACTGCGGCGACTTCCAGGCGCGGCGCATGCAGGCGCGCTGCCGTCGCGCGGGCGAGAAGGGCACGCGGCTCGTGCACACCTTGAACGGCTCCGGCATCGCGGTCGGCCGCGCCCTCGTCGCCGTCATGGAGAACTACCAGGAGGCGGACGGCTCCATTCAGGTGCCCGAGGCCTTGCTACCCTACATGGGCGGGCTCGAGCGCATCGCAGGCCATGTTTGAGCCGCCCCTCGACCTCGCGCGCGCGCGCATCCTCCTCTCGAACGACGACGGCATCGAGGCGAGCGGCCTCAAGGCGCTCGAGCGCATCGCGCGCAGCCTCTCGGAGGACGTGTGGGTGGTGGCGCCCGAGAGCGAGCAGAGTGCCGCGAGCCACTCGCTCACCCTGCGGGTGCCTCTGCGCATCCGCCAGCTCAGCCCCCGGCGCTTCGCCGTCGACGGCACGCCAACCGACGCGGTGCTGCTCGCCGTGCAGCACATCATGAAGGAGCGGCGGCCCGACCTCGTGCTCTCGGGCGTCAACCGCGGCGGCAATCTCGGCGAGGACGTGACCTATTCCGGCACCGTCGCCGCGGCGATGGAGGGAACGCTTCTCGGCGTGCCCTCGATCGCCTTGAGCCAATGCGTGGTCCATGGCCGCAAGACGCGCTGGGCCACGGCCGAGCAGCACGCCGCCCCGGTGATCCGCAAGCTCGTCTCCTTGCGCTGGCCCAAGGGCGTCATGATGAACGTCAACTTCCCCGACGTGCCGGCCGATGAGGTGACGGGCATTGCGGCGACGGCGCAGGGCCGGCGCAAGATCGGCGGCGAGCTCGAGCGCCGCCTCGATCCGCGCGGCACGCCCTATTACTGGATCAGCACCATGCGCAGCGAGGATCCGTCGCGCAAAGGGAGCGACCTCGCCGCCGTCGACGGCGGCGCCATCGCGGTGACGCCGCTCTTCCTCGATCTCACCCACAGACCCACCATCAGGGCGCTCAAGGCGGTGCTGGCGTGACGCTCGAGGCGCGCAAGATCCGCCTGATCATGGAGCTGCGCCGGCTGGGCATCACCGACACCCGCGTGCTGGCGGCGATCGAGCGCACGCCGCGCGAGCGCTTCGTGCCGGCACCCTTCCTCGACCAGGCCTACGAGAACGTGGCGCTGCCCATCGGCCACGGCCAGACGCTCAGCCGGCCGGTCGTGGTGGCGCTCATGACCCAGGCGCTCGAGCCCGGTCCGCGCATGAAGATCCTCGAGATCGGCACCGGCTCGGGCTACCAGTCGGCGATCCTCGCCCAGCTCTGCCGCCGCCTCTATACGGTCGAGCGGCATCGCGCACTCCTCGCCGAGGCGGAGGCGCGCTTCAAGGAGCTTCGCCTTACCAACATCACCAGCAACTTCGGCGACGGCAGCCTGGGCTGGCCCGCGCAGGTGCCCTTCGATCGCATCCTCTTGACCGCCGCCGCGCGCGAGGTGCCGGAGCGATTGATGCAGCAGCTCCGGCTTGGGGGTATCATGGTGCTGCCGGTGGGCAGCCGGCACGGCGAGCAGCGTCTCGTGCAGGTGCTACGCTCGGCCGAAGGAAGCGAGATCAAGGACATGGGCCCCGTGCGTTTCGTTCCTCTCGTGTCAGCACCCGAGGCGCCAAGGGGGCGCCATGGTGCCTGAACGAAGCATCGCGGCAGCGCGGACCGCCCTGGCCGCGGTCCTCGTGGCCTGCCTTCTCGCCGGCTGCGGCTTTCTCTCGGTTCCGGCGCCTAAGACCGCGGAGACCGTAGCCCCCCCGGCGGCCGCGGCGCCGAGCGCTGCCACGCCAGGTGCCACGGCGCCCGACATGGTGATCGTGCAGCCGGGAGACAGCGTCTACCAGATCGCACGGCGCAGCCACTCGCCGATTCGCTCCATCATCGAGGCTAACCACCTGGAGGCGCCCTACGTGCTGCGGCCCGGCGAGCAGCTCATCGTGCCCCACCCGCAGGTGCACATCGTAGAGGCCGGCGACACGCTCTACGGCATAGCCCAACGGCACAACGTCGACGCAAGCGAGCTCGTGCGCATCAACGGCCTGACGCCGCCCTATCGCTTGATCATCGGCCAGCTCCTGATCCTGCCGGCCAAGATCGTGAGCGAGCCGCCCAGCGCACCCGCCGCCGCCCAGGCGGAAGTGCAGCATGTCGAGCTCCTGCCGCCGCCGCCGGCACCCGAGGCCGAGGCGGGCAACGGCGCCGCCAAGGAAGCTCCTGCCGCGCCAGGATCGGCACCGGCCGCCGGCGGCGAGGTTGCCTCGTCAACGGAGCCGGCGTCCGGCAAGAGCGGCATTGCCGAGGTGCCGTTGCCGCCGCCGGCGCAAGAGGCTCAGCCCGCGGTTCCGGCCGAGCCTCCCGCGGCTCAGGAGAAGCCCGCGGCAGGCACCCCGCCGGCGGACGAGGATGCCGGGGAGCCGGCCGCGGCGACGCCTACGCCGCCGCCGCCGCCCGGCGCCAAGGTGGCCGCCTTGCCGCCGCAGCAGGCGGTGCCGGCGGGACCCGGCGGCGCCAGCGGCGGCCGCTTCCTCTGGCCCCTGCACGGCAAGATCCTCTCCGCCTACGGGGCGAAGGAGGGCGGCCTCGTGAACGACGGCATCAACATTGCCGCCAAGGAGGGGACGCAGGTCGTGGCCGCCGACGACGGCGTCGTGGTCTACGCCGGCAACGAGATCCGCGGCTTCGGCAGTCTCGTGCTGATCAAGCACCAGAACGGCTGGATGACCGCCTACGCCCATAACGCGTCGCTTCTCGTGCGGCGCGGCGAAGAGGTGCGGCGCGGCCAGGCGATCGCCCGGGCCGGCGCCAGCGGCAACGTCTCGGCGCCGCAGCTCCATTTCGAGATCCGCCGCGGCTCGCACCCCGTCGATCCGATGAAATATCTCGCGGCACTGTCGAGCTGAGGGGAAGGGAGGCACTGTCCACCATTGGATGGTGCCTCAGTTTGAATTGCCGCAAACGGAGATGAGGTATCGTTCCTCTCCTCCTTCAGGAGGAGAGGAAGGGGCCCATCGCGAAGCGATGGGAAGGTGAGGAGGCCGAATGCTTGCGCGCCTCTGCGGCGGACGATGTGCCTTGCAAAGCCGCCTCCTCACCCCGACCCTCTCCTCCTGAAGGAGGAGAGGAAGATCGGCGGCGCTTCAGGTTGGAAGATTTCAAACTGAGACAGTGCCGTCTCTCGCGGCAAGTTCCAATCGGAGATCATGATTTCGGCGTGCGTCGGCACAAACGTCAATGAGCGTACTCGCGGCCGAGAATGGGGTCTTGTTTCGAGCGGCGTTGGGACAGCGGCCCTCAATCGAGTTTCTTTCCCAGCCTCCCGGCCAGGTCCTGGATGTACTGCCAGGCCACGCGGCCCGAGCGCGCGCCGCGGGTGATCGACCATTCGTTGGCTTCGCGGTGGAGCTCGTCCGGCCCCATCTTGAGGCCGTGGTGCGCCGCATAGGCCTCGATCATGGCGAAATAGGTATCCTGGTCGCAGTGGTGAAAGCCGAGCCAGAGGCCGAAGCGGTCGGAGAGCGAGACCTTCTCCTCGACCGCCTCCGAGGGGTTGATGGCGGTCGAGCGCTCGTTCTCGATCATGTCGCGCGGCATGAGGTGGCGGCGGTTCGAGGTGGCGTAGAACACCACGTTCGCCGGGCGGCCCTCGATGCCGCCCTCGAGCACCGCCTTGAGCGACTTGTAGGTCGTCTCGATGCCGTCAAAGGAGAGATCGTCGCAGAAGAGCACGCAGCGCCGCTCTCTGCCGCGCAGCTTGTCGAGCAGTCGCGGCAGCGACGGGATGTCCTCGCGGTGGATCTCGACGAGGGCAAGTGCCCCCGCGCGCTCCTCGTTGAGGGCGGCGTGGATGGCCTTGACGAGGGAGCTCTTGCCCATGCCGCGGGCACCCCAGAGAAGGGCGTTGTTGGCCGGCAGCCCTTGCACGAAGCGCCGTGTATTGTCGAGCAGCACGTCGCGCTGGCGTGCGATGCCCTGGAGGAGAGCGAGGTCGACGCGGTTGATGTCGCGGATGGGCTCGAGCCACTCGCCCTCGGCGTGCCAGACGAAGGCGTCGGCGCCGTGGAGGTCGGCGGGCGGCGGCGGCGGCGGCGCCAGGCGCTCGAGGGCGGCGGCGATGCGGGCGAGAAGCGTCTCGAGGTCGTGGTCGGCCATGAGCGTCCATCGGGCGAGCGGTGAGGCGGCCGGCACCCTAAAGAGGACGCCTCGCGGCGTCAAACCGGAAACCGCCAATGCCGCCGGCAAGCCGCCGCCCGAAAGCCGTTTGCGCTTCCCCGTGCGAGCGGGTAAGGTTCCGCCCCGCGTCGGCCGGCGCTCGCGACGGATGCCGGTATGTCCTTGACGAAGCTGGCAGTTCTGCCGGCGGCGGGGGGTGCCGCCGCCGGCCCGCCGGCTCGAGGATCGGCTTGCCGCGTGCAAAAAGGGGAAGAGCTCATGTTCACGTCCACGGCATATGCCCAGGCTGCCAGCGGCACCAGCATCGGCGGGTTCGACATCGTCCAGATCGCCCCCCTCGTCCTCATCTTCGTCGTCTTCTACTTCCTCCTCATTCGGCCGCAGCAGAAGAAGGCGAAGGAGCACAAGACCATGCTCTCGGCCTTGCGCCGCGGCGACCGGGTCGTCACCGGCGGCGGCATCCTCGGCAGCGTCTCCAAGGTGCAGGGCGACGAGGAGGTGGTCGTGGAGATCGCCGAGGGCGTGCGCGTGCGCGTGCTGCGCAGCACGATCACCGCGGTGCTCAGCAAGACCGAGCCGGCCGTGGAGAGGGACAAGGACAAGGCCGAGGACGCGAAGAAATAGCCGCGGCCTGCGCTTCCGGCGCGATGGCAGGCACGGGTGCTGCGCCATGGACGTGACGCCGCTCATTCCCGCCGAGAGGCAGCTGATCCAGGCCTATGGCGGCGGTCGCTTCCGCATCGCGAACGCGGTCTACCAGGGCTCGGTCATCGTGCTGCCCGAGCGCACGCTGCTCTGGCCCGTCTTGGCCGCCGCGGCCGTGACCCTCGAAAGCCTCGCCGACGTGTTTGCTGCCGAGCCCAGGGTCGAGATCCTGCTGCTCGGCTGCGGCGGCAGCGCCGCTCCGCCCGGGCGCCGGCTCCGCGCCGATCTGCGCGCGCACGGCATCGTGCTCGAGCCCATGGATACCGGCGCCGCCTGCCGCACCTTCAACGTCCTCCTCGCCGAGGAGCGGCGCGTCGCGGCAGCGCTCATCGCCGTGGACTAGGCCGGCCGCGGCCGCCCCGCGCGCGGCCCCTCACGCGCGGGCGAGCGTGCGCTGGACCACGAGGCTCGCGAGGCCGGCGGCGGCGATGGCGGCGGCCATGGGGACGGCGCTTGTGCCGCCCACGGCGCCGAGGCAGCCGCTCGCGAGGGCACCGGCGAGAAACTGCAGCGTGCCGAAGAGGGCGGATGCCGTGCCGGCGCGCTCCGGGAAGAGGTTGAGGCAGCCGGCGACGGCATTGGGGCCGACGAAGCCGATGCTGGCGAGGAAGAAGAAGAGCGGAACGAGGAGGGCGACGAGGCCGCCCCATCCGACTGCCGCCGTCGCGATGAGGAGAGCGCCCGAGACCGCCGCCGCGAGCACGCCGAAGGCGAGCATGCGGTCGCTGCCGAAGCGCGTGACGCGGCGGCTGTTGATGGCGGCTGCCGCGAGCATGCCCAGCACGTTGAAGCCGAAGATCAGCCCGAAGCGCTCGGGCCTCACGCCGTAGAGCGTGATGAGGACGACGGGCGAGCCGGTCAGATAGGCGAAGAGGCCGCCGTAGACGAGCGCTCCGCTCAGGGCGTAGCCGAGAAAGCGCCGGTCGGCGAGCGGCGCTCCGTAGGCGCTCGCGAGGGCGGCGAGCCCGCCGCGCTCTCGCTTCTCGCGCGGCAGCGTCTCGTGGAGGAGCGCGAGCGCCGCCGCCAGCACGAGCGCCCCGAAGGCGGCGAGCGTCCAGAAGATCGCCCGCCAGCCGGCGAAGAGGAGGAGCTGCCCGCCCAAGAGCGGGGCGATCACCGGGGCTATGCCCATGACCATCACCATGAGCGAGAGGATGCGCGCCGCCTGGTCGCCCTCGTAGAGATCGCGCACCATCGCGCGGGCGATCACCGGCCCGCCGCAGCCGCCGAGCGCCTGGACGAAGCGGCAGAGGAGGAGGGCGTCGAGGCTCCGCGCCAAGGCGCAGCCGAGGCTTGCCAGCGTGAAGAGCACCAGGCCGGCGACGAGCGGCGGCAGGCGCCCGTAGTGGTCCGCGAGCGGGCCGTAGACGAGCTGGCCCGCGCCGAAGCCGAGGAAGAAGGTGCTGAGGGTGAGCTGGGCCGCCCCCGGCAGCACCTTGAGATCGACCGCGATGGTGGGCAGCGCCGGCAGATACATATCGGTCGCAAGCGGTGCGAAGGCGGTCAGCGCGCCCAGCACGAGGACGAGCACGCGCTCGCGGGACCTGGGCGTCGCAGCGTGGGGCAAGAGAAAGGGCATGCGCGGCGATCGCCTCGGCTGGCTTGCGGAGGAGGCTAGCCGCGCTGAGTAGCGGAATGCGGGAGGCGATGCAAGGACGCGCTCGGATGCCGCGATCGGCGGCGCGCGCGCTTTCGGCTTCCTGGCACCCCGGCGAAATGATAGCGTTCACGCCGTTCCTTGCTCGTCCGGGGAACGCCGGTTGAAGGTTTCGCTCGGGCTCTGCGCATTTTTTTAGCTCTTGCGCAGGGGGCTCCGGCGCTGGCAAGACAAAGTGAAATCCCAGGATCGCCGAGCCATGTCGATGCGGCTGCCCCTTCTCCTCGCGCTGGCGAGCGGCGGCGCCATAGGGGCGGCGCTTTATGCCGACGGCTATTTCCCGCAGAACGACGTATTTGCGGCCTACCAGATCTTCCACTACGTCTACTCGTCGGTTCTGCTCGATGGCCAAGTGCCGCTTTGGCAGCCCTACGCCAGCTATGGACTGCCGCACGGTTATGAAATGGCATTCACGTTCGGACCGACCGAGGCGCTCATGGCGGTCGTCGGCGTGCTGCTCAGAGTTTCCGATATCAAGCTTCTCTTTTTCGCCTCGGTCGGGCTGAACTACGCGATGATCGGCATCGCCGCGGCATTTCTGGTGCGCGAGCTCACCGGCAGCAGCGGAGCACCCGCTGCCTTCGCCGCCGTCGCCTTGCCGCTCAGCCAACACATGGAAACTCATCCCTTGAGTTACCAATTCGCCCAGGCCGTGCTCTTCGCGATCCTCTTCCTCGTGCGATTCGTGAAGACACGGCGCGGTGTCTGGCTGACGGCGGGCGGACTGGCCTTGGTGGCGAATGTCTATGGCGAGGGACAGTATCTCGCGGTCCCGCAATTTTATTGTGCAGCCCTGTTCGCCTTGATGGCGGGCTGGCGATACCGCAAAGCGATGGCGGCGGAGTGGCGGAGCATGTTGCGCTCCATGCTCACTGTCCCGGCTTTGGCGCTCGCGGCGCTGACCGCAGTGCTTGCGGCGGGACTCCTTCTGATCGACCATGAAATCTTGCAGACGCTGAGCCTCACGGCCCGCGCGCGCGATACGCAGAGCTTGGTGCCCACCCTCGACACCTACCTCCATTACCTCTACGCAAGGCCGATTGCCCGCTTTATCGATGTCGTCAACGGCCGGCCGATCAGCGGCTATGACGTTCTGGCTTTACATCGGCGCGGGCAATCTGGCAGTGCTGCTCTATGCCCTTGTTCGCGGCTGGAAGAACTCGCTTCCTTCCGGAGCTTTTGATCCTTGTGCTGTTGATCACCGCGTTTTCCCTGCCCGACCAATTTCCTCTTGCAAGGTGGGTCTACTATTGGGTGCCGGGGATGGATCTCTTCCGGTCGGTGAGCTACGCGTCCGTGTTCGCAAAGCCCTTCGCGGTTCTGACGGTGGCCGTCGTGCTCGCCGATGCAAGCCTGCTGCAGGCGGAGGGCCGCCGCGCTTTGCTGCTGTGGGCGGCGGCGATCATGCTCACGGCGTGTGTGATTCAGGCGATCCACATCGAGCCGTTTTTCTACTGGGACTCCCTCGATTACGGCTGGATCGCCATCGGCGGCAGCCTTGCCCTTGCGTTGTCGCTGGCTCTCCTGCCGGAACGAAACTGGAAGCGCTGGGGCTCCGTCGTCCTATGTCTTGTGCTCGCGGGCGAGGTCGTGGTCCATCGGGTTGCCTTCGAGGCCAAATTCTACGCGGCTCTCGCCGCACTCCGGCCGCAAACGACCGAGGCGTCCGCGGCCGCCGAATTCTCGATCGACTCGTGGTACGAACGGCCGCGGCGTCTGGTCTACCAGCCGGTGCGCGTGCCGGTTCCGCGGTTGGTAGCGCCCTACGAACCCGTGGGAGACATCTATCACTATATCTGGTCATTCGTCGGCATCGATCCTTGCGTGCCGGGCACTCGCTCGGACACCTATGCGCGTTGGGTCGCCGAGGCGCTGAGGCGGCGCGGCGCCACGGAGGGGGCTCTGAACTATGGGATGCTGGGGCAGCTCGGAGGCGATTTCAATGCGGCCTTCGGCTGTGGCCAGCCGAAGCTTACGATCAGCGATCCCAAAGGTACGGCGCAGGTGGTCCGCTTCAGCGCCAACGATGTCTCCATTGCCGTGAGCGCGCCTGCCGGAGGCATCTTGACTTACCGCGACGCCTGGTTGCCGGCCTGGCAGGCGACGATCGACGGCACGCCCGAGCCCGTGGAGCGCAATGGCGACGGCTTCAAGACGCTTCGGATTCCGCCCGGCGATCACCGGGTGGAATTCGTCTTCCGGCCGCTGATGGGGGAAGGTGCCATGACGGCACTCGCCTTGTTACTCAGCGTATCCGTCGTCGTGCAGCTCTGGCTCGCATGGGGCGCCCGCGCCGCTCCACGGGAAGACGCCCACTTAGCCGCTGCCGCGCGTCGTTAGCACGCACGGAAACGGGGCCGCGAGGCCCCGTTTCGCAAGCGCGGAGGCGCCCGCCTAGGAGAGGAACGAGGCGCCGGCCATGCAGAAGAGCATGGGGATGGAGAGCATCGTATTGATGCGGGACGCCATGCCGGCCATGCGGCCGGCGGCCTTCTTGGCGTCGGCGCTGGCCTCGACGAAGCCGAGGATCTTCTTCTGGTTCGGCCAGATGATGAACCAGACGTTGAACCACATGATGGTGCCGAGCCACATGCCGATGCCGATGAGCATCGTGCGCCAGCCCTCATGGCTGATGAGGTCGAGGGTATAGGCCTGCCAGAAATAGCCGTTGCTGATGGCAAGGAGCCAGCCCGTGGCGATGGTCGACATGGCCGACCAGCGGAACCAGAAGAGCGCCGAGGGGGCGATCACCTTGCTGATGGCCGGCTTCTGCTCGTCGGGAATCTTCGGCATGCCGGGCGTCTGCACGAAGTTGAAGTACCAGAGCAGGCCGATCCACATGACGCCGCTGATGATGTGCAGCCAGCGGAAGAGGAAGGCCCAGAAGGTTTCGTGAAAACCGACCATGCCGAGATAGAGGAGGAAGAGGAGGAACGCCAGGACGAAGCCGGCGATCACGGTGCGCTGCAGCGATGAGAAGAAATCGGCCATTTGATCCACTCCCCTGAAGCCGTCGTTGCGCTTGTTCTAGCACAAGTCCTTGCCGGATGCAGCGGCCCGCCCTGCCGGCGCACGCCCAGGCGACTCTCGCGAGGGTGAAGTTAAGGCTTGCCGCGGGACTTGTGAAGAGCAAAGGGGCGCCGAGCGCCCTACTTGGGCTCGGGGCCCTGGCTCACGCGCGCCAGGGCCTCCGGGCGCAGCCACTTCGCGAACGCAGCCTCGACGTCCTCGGCACCGAGTGCCAAATAGCGGCGCGCCGCAAGCGTCGGCTCGTCGAGCGGCAGCTCGAGCTGGGTCCGCTCGATGAAGCCGCGCGCGATGGCGTTGACGCTCGCCTCGGCGAGCGGGATGCGGCGGAGCAGCATGGCCTTGGCGCGCTGCAACTCGTCGTCGCTGAGCGGCGCCTTCTGCATCTCGGCGATCTCGCGCGCCACGCTCGCCTGCACCTTGGAGACGTTCTCGGGATCGCAGGCATATTGCACGTAGTAGACGCCGCGCGTCAGGCCGGCATCGATGGCGGCGGAGACGTAGTAGACGAGCCCGGCGTCCTTGCGCAGATCGCGGCTCAAGCGCGAGGAATAGAAGCCGCCGCCGAGCGCCACGTCGCCGAGCTCCAGCGGGTAGTAGTCCGGGCTCGCGCGGGTGATGCCGACGGTCTCGGCGAGCGTCACGCGGTCCTGCACGCGGGCCGCGTCGGGCACCGCGGTGCTGCTCGCCTCGCTCGGCGGCACCGGCGGCAGCACCGTCACCGGCTTGGGCCCGGCGGCACGCCAGGCGCCGAAGTACTTTTCGATGACCGCCTTGGCCTTGGCCGGCGTGGTCCGGCCGATGACCACGATCGTCGTCAGGTCGGGCCGGACTGCCGCGCGGTAGTAAGTGCGCACGTCGTCGAGGGTGAGTGCCGACACGGTCTCCGGCAGCGGCCGGCGCAGCGTGGGATCGTCCTTGGGGAAGAGGGCGGCGCGGAGCGCGCGGCTGGCGAGGTAGTTGGCGCTCTTGAGCTGGCCGGCGACGCTCTGTGCGATCTGGCGCTTGACGATCTCGAAGGCCTCGCGCGGCAGCGCCGGGTGCAGCTCGTGCTCGGCGAGGAGGGCGACGCCGCGGTCGAGATTTCCCGCCAGCACCTCGAGCGAGAAGTCGGTGCCCGCCTGCTCGTCGGCGCCGATGGCGTCGAGCGCCTGCTGGAAGGCCAGGCGGTCGTGCCGCTCGCTGCCGAAGCTGAAGAGCTGGTCGAGCACCTGCGACAGGCCTTCCCGGCCCTTGGGCACCTGAAGCTCCGGGCGGTTGCGCACGCTGCCGATGACGCTCACGGTGTCGCTCACCGTCTCCGGCTGCACGATGAGGGTGATGCCGTTGGCAAGCAGGCTCACCACCGGATGCACCGTCGAATCCGGCACGGCGAGATGGCTGAGCGCCGCCGCGGCCCAATCGGGGAGCGGCGTCGGCTTGGCCTCGCCCAGCGAGATCGATTCGAGGCCGCCGAAACCCTTGGAGGCGACCGGCTTGCCCGAGCCCTGCGGCGTCAGCACGGCGCTCGTGGCACGCGCGAGATCGAGGTATTTCCGCGCCACGCGGTCGACGTCCGCGACCGTCACCTTGTCGATGCGCGCGAGGTCGTCCTCGGGCGAGGCGAGCCCGTCGACGGCCACCGCCTCCGACCACACCATGGCGAGGCCGGAGATGGAATTCTTTTCCGATTCCGCGGCGCGCTTCTCCTGCAGCTTGGCTGCCGCCACGAGTGCCGGCGGCACGCCTTCCTTGGCGATCCTCGCGAGGATGGCGCGCATCTCGCGCTTAAGCGCCTCGGGATCGCCGCCGAGCGGAAAGGCGGTGGTGGCGATGCCGAGCCCGGCCTTGGCCAGGGGCTCGAGGGAGAAGTCGGCGTAGAGCGCCTTGCCCGAGGCCACCAGTCCGTAGAGCTCGCCGCGCTGGCTCGAGAGCACGTCGGCGAGCACCTCGCTCGCCGCGTAGTCGGGGCTTTCGAGACCGGGCATGGGCAAGGCGAGCATCGCGAGCCCGTAGGGCTGGTCGGTCTGGAGGGTGAGCGACTGGGGCTTGGGGCTGCCGAGCGCGAAGCTCGGCCGCGGCGGCAGCGTCTTCGACGGAATGGCGCCGAACAGCTCCTTCACCTTGGCGAGCGTCGCCTGGGGATCGAGATCGCCGACCACGATGAGGATCGCGTTGTTGGGCGCATACCACTTGTCGTAGAACGCCTTCAGCATGGCGCCCGTGGTCTGGTCGAAGGAGGGCCGCGTGCCGAGCGCGTCGTGCTCGTAGGTAGTGCCCTTGAAGAAGGCCTCGCGCAGCTTGGTGAAGAGCACGTAGCGCGGGTTCGAGAGGTCCTGCGCCACCTCCTGCTCGATGGCGCCGCGCTCCTTCTCCCAGTCCTCCTGGCGGTCGAGCACGTCGCGCATGCGCAGCGCCTCGATGTTGAGCGCCACGTCGAGATCCTCGGCCGGCACCGTGAAGTAGTACTGGGTGACCGTCTGGCGCGTGTCGGCGTTGAAGTTGCCGCCCATCACGCTGCCGATGTTGGCGAGCTGGTCGGAGCTGAGGCCGGGGTTGCCGCGGAACATCATGTGCTCCTGGGCGTGCGCCATGCCGGGGAAGCCGGGCGGCGTCTCGTCGGCGCCGACCAGGTAGTTGACCGCGGTGGTGATCACCGGAGCGAGCGTGTTGCGCACGATGACGACCTTGACGCCGTTCTCGAGCGTCGCGCGCACGACGCCCGTCTCGGCGGCGCGGGCCGCGCAAGCGGGAACCGCCGCGGCGAGCAGAGCGGCGGCAAAGGCGGCGAGGACAGCGCGCGAGACGGCCTTGCTGCGGGCAGGCGCCCATAGGCGATTGGTCATCCGAACTCCGAGCGTCAAGGGTCACCCCTCGTAAGCGGCTCATATAGACGGCCAATTGGGGCGGATGCAAGGCGGGGCTTGCGGCCCCGCGCCCAGCCGCTCAGCGCACCTCGATCGGAATGCGGATCTCGATGGTGGAGGCGACCGGCCGGCCGTTTTCCATGGCAGGGAAAAAGCGCCATTTCCGCAGCGCCGAGATCAAGGCCTCATTCAGGCGAGGATCGGGCGTCGTTTGCAGCAATGCGACCGTGGCGCTGCCGTCGGCCGCCACGCGAAAGCTCGCCACTGCGACGAGGGTCAATTGGCGGTGCCGCAGTTCCTCGGGAATTTCCGGCATCGGCTTGTAGAGGGCGCGGGCACCCATGGTGATGCCCTCCGTCGGGCCGCGCGTGACGGGCGGCGAGGTGGGCGCCGCACTCGGCGTGGGCGCCTCGGGCGGCATGGAGCGCCGCGGTTGGGGCTGCGGTAGCGCTTCCCGGCGGATCGCCGGGCGCGGTTGCGGCGGCTTCTGCTGCGGCACGGGCGGCAATGGCGCCGTCTCGGTCACCGGCGCCGCTTCAGATGGCGGCGGCGGCTCCTCTTTCGGCGGCGGGGGCGTGGTCGTGATCGCGGGCGGCGCATCGGCTGGCGCCGGCTCGGGCGGCAGCTCGACGATCCGCATTGCCACCGGCCGGCTCGTGGGGAGCGGCGGCATCGTGGTCAAAATCCCGAGGAAACCGGCGAGCGCCAGCCCCATCAGGGCCACTGCCGCCGGCAGCGACCAGACCAGCCGGTACCAGGGCCCATCCGGCACCCGCCTTGCGAGCGGCACGCCTAGTCCTTGCGGATCGCGAAGACGAACTGCTCGGCACCTGCCTCGCGCGCCCGCAGCAAGGCCTGGACCACCACGCCATTCGGTGCCGCATTGTCCGCCGCGACCACGACCATCCGGTGCGCCGGCCCCAGGAGCGGCTTCAGCGCCGCCGCGAGCGTCTCGAGCGTCACCGGAACCCTGTTCAGCAGGAGATCGCCGGTCCGGGTGACCGTCAAGGTGGCCGATCGTGCCGCGGCAAGCGGCGCTGCGCTCCCTTGCGGCAAATCGACCCGCAGCGACTGAAGGTTCTGCATCGCCAGCGAGGCCAGCATGAAGGTGGCGAGCAGGAAAAACATCACATCGATCATGGGGATGATCTCGATGCGGCCGCGGCGGCGCTGGCGCGAGGGACGCAGCTTCATAGCGGCGCTCCCTGCGGCTCGAGCCGCATATGATCGAGGAGGCGCGTGCCCAAGCGCTGCATCTCGTCCATGACTCGCGCCTGGCGGTCGGAAATATAGTTGAAGGCGAAGAGCGCGATCAGCGCCACGAACAAGCCGACCGCGGTCGCGATCAGCGCCTCGGCCACGCCGCCGGTGACGCCCGCCGGATCGACGAGGCCGGACTCGCCAAAGAGGCGGAAGGACCGGATCATGCCGATGATGGTGCCGAGCAGCCCGAGGAGCGGTGCCGCGGTGACGATGGTCTCGAGAATCCAGAGCCAGCGCGCCAGCGATTTCTCGATCAGGCTGGCCTCGTCGGCGGCACGCGATTCGACCCACCAGGCGGGACGCGTGCGATGGTCGAGAATGACGCTGAGGAAGCGTGCGAAGTGATTGCGCGGGTCGAGCTCCGCGACCTGCCTCGCGAGCTCGTCCCAATCGAAGCCATAGGTCTCGATCAGGGCTGCGAGCCGCGACGGGACGTGCCCGCGCGTCCACAGCACGAAGCCTTTCTCGATCGCGACCACGCCGGTCAGGACCGCCAGTGCTGCCAGCGGATAGATGGCAACGCCGCCGGCTTTCAGCATGGCGAAGGTTTCGCTCAACTGGTGCAATTCATGGCCCCTTGCGGCTTCCCCCAGCCCTTAAAAGAACTTCCGCACGCTCAGATAGATGGCGCGCCGCGGGCCGTATTGCGGTGCGAACACGCCGACGCCGGTGCCGGAGCGGATTTGATACACGTCGTCGAGCGCGTTGATCAGATTGATGCCGAGCTCGAGCGGCCCGAACGGCGCCTGGTCGAAGCGATGCGAGACGCTGAAATTCACCTGCAGATAGGGCGATACGGTGCCGCCGTTAGGGATCGTGCCGGCGTCTTGCCGCAAGCCCGAGCCATAAATCATATCGGCGCTGAAACGGGTGCCGCGCCAGTTGTAGGAGGCGCCGCCCGAGGCCGTGATCCATTGGCTGTGGTCGGTGTAGATGTAATTGCTGGCGATATAGGCGAGGTCGTCGGGACTGAAATTGAATTGCTGCGAGGCGACCTCTGTGGCGCGCTCCCGGCCGAAGGAGAGGTTGCCGTAGGCCAACCAGTCGCCGGCCGTGTAGTTGCCGGTGAACTCGACGCCGTAAACATTGGCATGCGCGTAATTGAACACGGAGAGGATGATCGGCGCGCCGAACTGGCCCTCATCGATCAGGTCGTGCGCCTGCTTGTAGTAGGCGTCGATACCGAGCTTCAGCCCGGGCAGCACGACGTGATCGGCGCCGACGTCGAAGTAGTTGGAGCGCTCCGGCAGGATCGGCCCATCCTGGGGCGGCGATGCCGGCGTATAGCCCGCGGGATAGCCGGTCGTGCCGGCGAACTTGGCGATCGACTCTCCCGAAATCAGCTCCATCGCCGGCGGCGTGAAATAGCGCGAATAGCCGGCGTGAAGCGTGGTGTCGGTATCGGGTTTCCACACGGCATTGATCCGCGGGCTGAGCTGGCTCGCGCTTGTGTAGGCCTCGAGCACGTCGAAGCGCGCGCCGAAGTTCAGCGTCAGCTTCGGCGTGAGCTTCCATTCGTCCTGCAGATAGATGCCGTAGGTCTGACCGATCTTGGCGCTGCTGTCGGCGACGGAAATCGGGCTGGTGCCGACGCTGTCGCAGGCGTCATCGAGGCATGGAAAGACCTGGGAATTGGTGTCCGAGCTCGCACTTTCGATCAAGAGGACAGCACCATAGCGCAGCGTGTGGCCGCCGCCGATGCGATAGGTGCCGTCGGCCTGGAGTCCCGACGCGATGTCGGTGCGGACCGCGTTCTGCGCCAGGCCGTAGAACATGAGGTCGCCTACCGTGTCGGGCATGTAGGCGAGGCGCGAATAACGCCCGAAGGCGGAGATCTGGGTATCGAGATCGCCTTCGGATTTGAGGTAGGACACCGCCGCGTAATAGTTGCTCTCGTCCTGCGCCTCGTTGAGCAGCGTGGAATCGAAGTTGGTCAGGCCGAGGAATTGGAAGGCGGGCGTCTGGCCGGGGCTGTCCGGAATTTCGAACGAGCCCTGATAGCCGCCGAGAATGAGGCTGATCTTGCTGGTCGGGTCGATGATGTCCTCGAAATAGCCGAACTGGTGGGATTGCCGGGTGGCGTCGTGGATCGTGTGGAAGGGTGCCGCCGGATTCTCGATGCCGATATCGTTCTGGAGATAATCGCCCACGACGTAGTAGTTGAAATGGCCGACCGAGCCGGCGTATTCCGCGCTCGGCTCGACCCAGCTGTGGCTGCCGCCGTAGAGGCCGACCGAGCCGCTGGGCTCGAAGGCGCCCGATTTGGTGGTGATGTCGATGATGCCGGTCGTCACCAGCCCATATTGCGCCGGCAGAGAGCCGGTGATGAGGTCGATCGACGAGGCGAAGCGCGTGCTGAACTCTGGCCGAAGAAGCTGATGCCTTCCGGCAGGATCACCCCGTCGATGCGGTACTGGATATTGGCGTGGTCGTTGCGCAGGTGAATCTGGCCGAAGGAATCCTGGCTGACCCCGGGCGTCTGCAGAAGCGTCTGGTTCAAGGGTATGTCCGCCCCGCCCGGCTGGCTTTCGATCGCCTTGTCGGTCAATGTGTAGGTGGTGGCGCCGATCCGCGGCTCGATGGTGGTGAGAGCGTCGGCGAGCCTGTGGGCGGTGAGCTGCAAATTGAGCGCCTCTTTCGACGCCAAGGTGAGATCGCTCGTAGTGCCCTCAGCCGGCACCGTGACGATCGCCGTCGCGGTCGCGAAGCCCGGCTTGTCGCCGATCAACGAATAGGTGCCCGGCGCCACGCCGCGCAGCAGGTAGCCGCCATCGGTCCCCGTTGTGCCGCGGCCGGCGACCTGACCTTCGGGAGTCTCCAGGCGGATCGAGACGCCGTCGAGCGGACGCTGGAGCGCATCGCGAACGACGCCGGACACCGTGGCGGCTTGTGCCGACGCAGGATGGCCGAATGCGAGCGAAATGCCGAATAATGTCAGGGCCAGAAGCACACGCATCCTGCTCCCCCCGATCTGCGTGCCGCATCACGTTTTGGTATGATATATCGTTTCCTATAAAATGGTACAATATATCGTTTCGTGCACGCCGGCCGCGTCCTCGCTCGCGTTCCCGGCCCCCTCTCCTCCTTCAGGAGGAGAGGGGGATCGTGGCGAGCTCGCGGCGGGCGGCGCCGCCGGCCGGCCATGCGGCGCTTTCGCCTATGTCCAAGGGCGTGCGCGCTCGGCTAAACTCCGGCCATGCGAAGGCCGTCATCCGCCCGCAGTTGGCTGGCGTGGCTCGTTTCGCTCGCGCTCGCGCTCGCTGTCCCGGGCGGCGCCGCGCGCGCGCATCCCCATGTGTGGATCGACGCCACCGTGAACCTCGTCTTCAAGGCGAAGAAGGTCGCGGCGATGAACGTCACCTGGGTGTTCGACGAGGTCTACAGCGCCGCGACGATCGCCGATTTCGGCAAGCACCAGAAGGGGCGCATGGACGAGGGCGAGCTCAAGGGCCTGGTCGGCGAGAGCGACAAGTCGCTCGCGAATTACAGCTACTTCACCTATCTCCAGATCGACGGCAAGCGCCGGCGCGTGGCGGCGGTCGAGGATTTCACCGCGGCGGTGAAGGGCGGCCGGCTCGTCTATCGCTTCACCGTGCCCGTCGCCCCGCCGGTCGACCCGGTGCGCCAGCGCTTCGAGTTCCTGCTCTACGACGAGACCTACTACGTCTATGTCGATCTCGAGAAGAAGGGAAAGGGCGTCACCTTCAGCGGCGAGGCGCCGGAGCTCTGCAGCGAAACGCGCACGCAGGACCTCACGACGCCGCTCTATTTCGGCTACGATTACCCGACCCTCATCCACGTGGCCTGCGAATGATCTCTCATTGGCGCGTTCTCGCCGCGGCCCTCGCCTTGGCCGCCTCCGTTGCCGTTCTGGCGCTGCTCGCCGGCACGGAAGTGGGCGGCTTCGGCGGCTTGCGCTTCGTCCTCGCCTTCGTCAACGAAGTGCAGCGCCGCCTCTACGGCGAGCTTGCCTGGGCACTCGACGAGCTCAAGAGCGGCGGCCGCCTCTGGCCGCTCGCCGCCCTCTTCGGCGTCTCCTTCCTCTACGGCGTGCTTCATGCCGTGGGCCCCGGCCACGGCAAGATCGTGATCTCCTCCTATCTCGTCGCGAGCGGCAGCCAGTTCCGCCGCGGCCTCGCACTCTCCTTCGCGGCCGCCATGGTGCAGGCGGTCTCCGCCATCCTCCTCGTCGGCCTGCTTGCCGTCGCACTCAAGCTGAGCCGCCTCCAGGTCAACAATCAGGGCCTGCTCCTCCAGGAGGGCAGCTACGGCCTCATCGTGGCGGTCGGGCTCGCCATGCTGATCGCGGTCCTAAGACGCGCCTGGGGCATGGCGCGGGCCCATGGCCACGGGGATCATCATGGCCACGGCGGCGGTCCGGCGGCCGGCTCCACGCGGTCCTGGCGCGGCTGGCTCGCCGTGGCACTCGCGACCGGCATCAGGCCGTGCAGCGGCGCCATCCTCGTCCTGCTCTTTGCCCTCGCCCAGGGCATGTTCGTCATCGGCATGGCCGCCACCGTCGTCATGGCGGTCGGCACCGGCGTCACCGTCTCGGCGCTCGCGCTCCTTGCGGTCTATTCGCGGCGCACCGCCATGCGCATCGCGGGCGAGAGCTCGGAGTGGCAGGCCCGCATCCACAACGGCCTCGCCCTCCTCGGAGCGCTCCTCGTGATCGGCGCCGGCCTCCTCCTCCTCGTGGCCACGGCTGGCCAGACCTCGTCCATTTGACGCCCCAACCATTTGACGCCCCTGGCATTTGACGCCCCTGGCATTTGACGCCCCTGGCATTTGACGCGTTGACTCTCCGCCGGGCCCCGTCAAATACTGTCGCAACGATCCAGCAGCCGGCATCAGACCGGCTTGAACGACGAACAGGCATAGGGAGGCAAGCATGAAGACCTCGCGCAGGTCCGTACTCAAATATTCCGCCCTGAGCGTGGCCGCCTTCGGCCTCGGCGGCAGGCTCGCGCGCGCCGCGGACGAGACGATCCGGATCGGCGTGCTCTACGACCTCTCCGGGCCTTACGCGGCGGCCGGCTCGGTCGCCTCCTCGATCGGCGCCCATATCGCCATCGACCTCGTCAACGAGCGCGGCGGCGTCGCCGGCAAGTACAAGGTGGTGCCGATCGACGGCGACAGCCAGAGCAAGGCGGACGTGGCGATCAACGAGGCCGAGCGGCTCCTCAGCGAGGCCAAGGTCGACATCATACTGGGCGTCTATTCGAGCGCCCACGCCGTGCCGCTCGCCGCCAAGCTCGAGGAGCAGAAGAAGATCCTGTGGATCACCACGGCGGTCGCGACATCGGTGTTCAAGGGCAAGAACCTGCATTACGTCTTCCGCGCCCAGATCCATTCCGACCAGTACGGCCAGGCCGGCGCCGGCTTCCTTGCCGAGCACGCGAAAGCGAAGCTGGGCGTCGAGCCCAAGGATCTCAAGGTCGCGATCATCCACGAGGACGGCCCCTACGGCACGGGCGTCGCCGACGCCGACGAATTCTATTGCAAGGAGAAGGGCCTGCAGGTGGCGCTCAAGGAGGCCTATTCGGCGAGCGCGCCCGATCTCTCGTCGCTGGTGAACAAGGTGCGCAGCACCCGGGCCGACGTCGTGCTGCACGCCGGCTACAACCCCGACATCACGCTCTTCCTGCGCCAGGGCCGCGAGCAGGGCCTGCGCTTCAAGATGCTGATCGGCAACGGCGCCGGCTACAGTCAGCTCGACAAGCTGCGCGCCACCTTCCACGACGACATCGACCACTTCTGCAACATCGATCCGGTGCCGGCGCAGCTCCTCGACGCCAAGAAGCTCGCGCCGGGCCTGGGCGACCTCATCAAGATCATGGTCGAGCGCTACAAGGCCAAGACCAACGCGAACGACGTGCCGCCGCACGTCTCGATGGGCTTCAACCAGACCTGGATACTGCTCAATTCGGTGCTGCCGGTGGCCAAGGCGAAGTACGGCGGCTTCGACCCGGAGGCCATCCGCAAGGCGGCCCTCGACGTGGATATTCCCGCCGGCGGCACGATCCAGGGCTACGGCGTCAAGTTCTTCCCGCCGGGAACCGAGCTCTCCGGCCAGAACGAGCGCTCGACGCCCGTGGTCATGCAGTATTTCGGCGAGCACATCGCCGTCGTCTGGCCCACCAACATCGAGACGCAGGAGCCCGTCCTGCCGTTGCCGGCATCCTCGCCCTACGCCATGCGCAGTTAGCATTCGAACTTGTTGATGCGCGGCACACCCCCCTCCCTAACCCTCCCCCTCAAGGGGGGAGGGGAACTGCATGGAGACGCAGCGAACTACCCCCTCCCCCTTGAAGGGGGAGGGTGGGGAGGGGGTGACGCTCGCTTCGACGGTAGTGAACTCTAAATGCTGGCGGTTGCGGGCCTCTCCAAGCGCTTCGGAGGAATTCCTGGCGGTCAACCAGGTGTCCTTCGAGGTGCGGGAGGGCGAGATCCTCGGCCTCATCGGTCCGAACGGCTCGGGCAAGAGCACGACCTTCAACCTGATCGCCGGCACGCTGCGCCCGAGCGGCGGCTCGATCCGCTTCGCGGGCGACGAGATCGCCGGCCTGGCCGCGCACCACATCTGCCGCCGGGGCGTCGCGCGCACCTTCCAGATCCCGCGGCCCTTCCGCAAGCTCTCGCTCGTCGAGAACGTGGCGCTCGCCGCCCATTACGGCAAGCACGGCAGCGTGAGCCGTGCGGAAGCGCGGCGCCAGGCGGAGGCGGCGCTCGAGCTCGTGGGCCTGCCCGCCGGCGGCGAGGCCACGACCGAGGGGCTGGGCGCCGCGGCGCTCAAGAAGCTCGAGCTTGCGCGCGCGCTCGCGACGCGGCCGCGCCTCCTCCTCGCCGACGAGAGTCTCGGCGGGCTCGACGCGGCGGAGATGGAGCGCGCCGCCGATCTCCTCGAGAGCATCCGCAGCGCCATGGGCATCACCATCGTGTGGGTCGAGCACATCATGGGCGTGCTCATGCGCGTGGTCGACCGCGTCATCGTGCTCGATCACGGCGAGAAGATTCTTCGAAGGCGCGCCGGCCGAGGCCGCGCGCGACGCGCGCGTCGCGGAAGTCTATCTCGGCCGGCCGCGGCACTGAGCGGCCCATGCTGTCCCTCGAAGCGGTCTCCGCCGGCTACGGCTCCTTCCGGGCCTTGAGCCAAGTCTCCCTCGAGGTGAGGGCGGGCGAGGCGGTCGGCGTGATCGGCCCGAACGGCGCCGGCAAGACCACCCTCATGCGGGTGATCTCGGGCCTCGTCCCCGTGCGCGCGGGCGAGCTCACCATGGAGGGCCGCCCGCTTGCCGGGCTGCCGGCGCACCGCATCGTCGAGCGCGGCATCGCCCACGTGCCCGAGAACCGCCGGCTTTTCCCGCGGCTCAGCGTCGAGGACAACCTGCGCATCGGCGGCTTCATCCCCGCGGCGCGCCGCCACTATGCGGAGCGCGCGGCCTGGGTCTACGAGCTCTTCCCGCGGCTCAAGGAGCGTTGCCGCCAGCTCGCCGGCACGCTCTCCGGCGGCGAGCAGCAGATGTGCGCGATCGGCCGCGCGCTCATGTCCCGGCCCAAGCTCCTGCTCATGGACGAGCCCTCCGCCGGGCTGGCGCCGCTCGTGGTGGAGCAGGTCTTCGCCCTCGTCCGCCGCATCCGGGCCGAGGGACTGACCGTGCTCATCGTCGAGCAGAACGTGCAGCAGGTTCTCGACGTCGTGGACCGCGCTTACCTCCTCGAGGTCGGCAGCATCCGCCTCGCCGGGACCGCCGCCGAGCTCAAGGACCACGACGTCATCCGCAAGGCCTACATGGGGCTCTGAGGGACTTATCCGGAAGTGAATGCGTTATTTTTCATGCGTTGCTCACCGTTCGTCGTCATTCCCGCGCAAGCGGGAGAAGGCGAGGAAGCCCTCTCCCGCTTGCGGGAGAGGGAAGGGGCCCATCCCTTAGGGATGGGAAGGGTGAGGGAAGGCCGGATGCCGGCGCCGACCCTCATCCTCCCACGGCCTTACGGCCATGGGCCCCTCATCGATCCGCTTCGCGGCTCGATCCCGCAAGCGGGAGAGGGGCTTAACGCGATCGGCGCCTGCGCAAGGATGGCATTTCGGAATAAGCTCTGAGGACGCATGGACATCTACCTCCTCGAGGCGGTGGTGAACGGCCTGCTCTTGGGCGGCGTGCTGGCGCTCTTGGCACTCGGGCTCAATCTCATCTTCGGCGTCATCGACGTGGTGTGGATCGCCTATGCCGACCTCGTCATGTGCGGCATGTACGCGGTCTATTGGCTGCACTCCTATTACGGCTGGCCCTTGGCGTTCGCCTTCGCCGCGGCGATCCTCATCGTGGCGCTCTTAGGTCTCCTCGTGCATGTCCTCATCATCGCACCCGTGCTCGGCTCCGCTCCCATCAACCAGCTCCTCGCCACGGGGGGTCTGCTCTATTTCCTGCAGAGCTTCGCGACGCTCCTCTTCGGCACCGACTTCCGCAACATCGGCGTGCGGCTGCCGGTGCTCGAGCTGGGTGAGCTCTACATCAGCTTCGCGCGGCTGATCGCCTTCGCAACGGCGCTCCTCGGCGCCGTGGCGCTCTATCTCTTTCTCAAGCGCACCTATCTCGGCACGGCGATCCGCGCCATCGCGCAAGACCGCGAGGTCATGGGGCTGATGGGCGTCGACCAGCGGCGTATCTATCTCATCACCTCGGCGATCGGCGGCGGCCTCGCCGGCCTCGGCGCCTGCCTCCTCTCGCTGCAGTACGACGTGCAGCCCTTCGTCGGCAACACCTTCGGTCCGCTCATCTTCATGATCTGCGTGCTGGGCGGCCTCGGCAACATGATCGGCGGCTTCATCGCCGCCTTCATCATCAGCCAGATCATCTCGATCGGCGGCTACTATTCCTCGACCGAGCTCGCCTACGTGCTCGCCTTCACCTTCTTCATCGTGCTCATGTTCGCGCGGCCGGCGCGGGATACTCGCGCGATGAGGGGGAAGCACGGAGCGGCCTTGCTCGGCCTCGCGGTCCTCGTGGCCCTGCCCGCGGTGACGCCCGTCTATTTCCTCCACCTCGCCATCCTGGTCCTCATTTGGGGCTTCATCTATACCGCCTGGTCGATCATGGGCCGCTTCGGCTTCGTCTCGCTGGGGCACGGCGCCTTCATGGGCATCGGCGCCTATGTTCCGGGGCTGCTGTGGAACTATGCGGGCATCACGCCGTGGCTCAGCATGCCGCTCGGCATGCTGCTCGCGGCACTCCTGGCACTCGTCATCGGCTATCCCTGCTTCCGCCTCAAGGTGGTGGGTCACTATTTCGCGCTCGTGACGCTGGCGCTCAGCCAGGTGGTGATGCTCAGCATCATCGCGGCGCGCGACGTGACCGGCGGCTCGCTCGGCATGACGCCGAAGCTCGCCGGCCATTCCTGGTACGCGCTGCAGTTTCCCGAGAAGGGATATTTCTACGGCGTCAGCCTGGTGCTCTGGCTCGCCGGCCTCGCGGTGTGGCGCCGGCTCGACCGCGGCATCGGACGCGAGGCTCTCGAGGCGATCTCCGAGGACGAGGACGCCGCCGCCGCGGTCGGCATCGACGTGCTGCGCGAGAAGCTGCGCGTCACCGTGATAAGTGCCGTGCTGACCGCGCTCGGCGGCTCCATCTATGCGCAGTATCTCATGTACCTCAACCCGGAAACGGTCTCCGGCATCAGCGTCTCCCTGCAGATCGTCTTCGCCGCCATCGCGGGCGGCATGTACAGCATGCTCGGTCCCACGGTGGGCGCCCTTCTCACCACCGCCTTGACCGAGGGCCTGCGCGTGTGGTTCGGCGTCAGCTTCATCGGCGCTGCCAACACCATCTACGGCATTCTGCTGATCATCTTCATCGTCTTCATGCCGCGCGGCATCCTCGGCGCGGTGGAACGCTTGCGCGTACGCCGCGTGCGCGCCGGCGCGCTGCCGGCGGGCTAGGCCCGGTGCGAAAGCTCGGCCTCATCGGCTTCGGCGCCATCGGCCGGCGGGTCGCGGCGGCATTCGCTGGCGGCACGCTCGAGGGCATCGGCGTCCCGGCGGCCCTGGTCCGCCGGCCGCCGCCCGGCGGCGCAGCGCCGCCGCTGCTCATGAACGATGCGGAGCGCTTCCTCGCCCTCGGCCTCGACGCCGTGCTGGAATGCGCGGGGCACGCGGCCTTGGCCGCCTATGGCGAGCGCGTGCTCGCCGCGGGCGCCGACCTCCTCGTCACCTCGGTGGGGGCGCTCGCCGACGCCGCACTCCTCGAGCGCCTCCTCGCCGCGGCGCGGGGCGCCGGACGCCGGCTCATCCTGCCCTCGGCCGGGATCGGCGCCCTCGATATCCTTGCCGCCGCAGCGGTGGGCGGACTGGAGAGCGTACACGTCACCGTGCGCAAGGATGCGGCGAGCTGGCACGGCACGCCCGCCGCCTTGTCCCACGATCTGGCGCGGCTCGTCTCGGCGGCCATGCTCTGCGACGGGCCGGTGCGCGAGGGCGCCCGGCTCTATCCCCAGAACGTCAATATCGCCGCCGCCGTGGCGCTCGCGGGGATCGGCTTCGAGCGCACGCGCCTCACCATCGTGGCCGATCCGTCCATCGCGAACCACGTGGTCGAGGTGACTGCCGCGGGCGCCTTCGGCCGTTTCGATTTCGCGAGGAGGTCGTGCCCAGCGAGGAGAACCGCCGAAACCGGCCGGCTGGTCGCCATGGCGCTCGTCAAGACGATCCGCCAGCTCTCCTCGACCCTCGTCGTCGGCGCCTGAGGAGGGCCAGGCCCATCGCCCGCTGCAACGCGGCTTTGCCGCGACGCGCGGCGGCGCGGGCGATCACTGGTGCCGGTACTTCATCGTGCACTCGTGGTAGCCCATGCGGCCGTCCGTGAACGTGAAGGGCGGCGTCCGGCGGGTTGCACCGGCAGGCAGGCCATCGTTATTTGCGCTGGTAGCGCAAAGTGCATTCCCGATAACCCATCTTGCCGCTTCCTTCCAAGACACCGTTCTGAATTCTGCCGGTGAATTGCATCGTGTATTTTCCGATCCTCGCATTTTCTCCTGCGCCACGTAAAACGAAGCTGCCGTCCGTATTGACGCGGCCCTCGTAGACCTCGTGACCGGGCGTGCCGTAGCCTGGCACTTCGATATCGGCCGAGAGCCGGTTGTCAGTCACGGTGAATATGCGAGCCGTGCTCTCGAAGGGGGGGTACTTATTGACCGTGCTCGCCGAGCACGACAGTAGGCCGCTCCACCTTCCGTCATAGGGATCTCTTGGAGCTTGGCTGCGGTGCCGCCGGCATTGCCGGCTTGACCACCATCGCCGTCGCCACAGGCTGCTGCTCGCGGGCCTTTTCCGCAGCCTGCGCCGCCTCCTGCCGCGCCTTCTCCTGCTCCCGCTCCTTGTCCTTGCGGGCCTGATAGACCGCGGCATCCTCGAGCGCCACGGTCGCCACATAGGCGATGGCCTCGTCCTTGCGCTCGACGGCGTACCAGTCGCCGCTCTTCACCTTGCCGGCGACGTGCACGCGCTCACCTTCCTCGAGCCTTCCACTTGCTTGGCCGCGATCTCGGGCGCCTCGCGCAGCGGCGCCGCGCGCGCCGCGATCATGTCATTGTCGATGACGTAGGAATCCGGCGTGGACTTGGCACGCGCCGGGAGAGCGCTGCCCGGCCTGCGCCGGCTTCAAGGACGAGAGGCGGTTGCGCGCCACCGCGACGAATTCGCCATTGGGATATTTTGCGAGATAGGCCTCGAAGTCGGCGGCGAGCGTGCTGTCCTTGATCGATTTCCAGAACGCCAGCTCGAATTCGCGGTCCTCCTCGGCATTCGACGCAGGAGAGGTGCAGGTGCCGGCGGTGTTGCGCTTGCGGCAGCAGGTGCAGGCGGCGCGCTTGCCGGGGCGGCCGGCGATGGTGACTGCGGCGGCGCGGCGTTGCCGGAAACGGCTGCGGAGACCGCCGCGGGCGCTGTGCTCGGCGATGCTGGCGCAGGGCTCGCTGCCGGGGAGGGCGCCGGGCTTGGCACGGCAGCCACGCTTGGCGCCGGCGCAGCGGGGCTCGATGGCATCGGGCTTGGAGCGGCGGCGCTCGCGGGTGCCGCGGCAGGGCTCGGCGGCCCAGAGGGCGTCGGGCTCGGCACGGCGGCAGCGCTTGGCGCCGCCGGGGCGAGGCTTGGCGGCGGTGTCTCGCTCTTTGCGGCAGTCGCCTCGCCCGCGGCAGGCGGGCTCGGGGCGGCTGCCGGCGGCGGGGCGCTCGCCGCTGCAGCGGGCGGGCTGGCCGGGGCTGCATTGCTCTTGGCGCTTTGCACGGGTGGCGGCTCGCGAGCTTGCTGGGGCGACGGCGCGGCCGACCAGGCTGGCAACGGCCGTCTTGGCGGGCGGCGCCTGCTCGCCGCCGCCGCGCAGCGCAAAGACGGCGACGGCTCCGGCAACGAGGACCACGGCGGCCAGGGCCGCGATCGCGGTTACGGCGCGGCGCGAGGATGGGCCCCGCACCGGCGCCGCGCTCGTGCCGTACACTCTCGCACCGGAGCTTGCCTGGGCCGCGGCCGCGATCGCCGCGAATGGCGCCGTGCCCGGCGAAGGCGGCGGCCCGATGAGATGGCTGAGATCGGCGACGAGCCTCTGGCAGCCGGCGAAATCCGTGC
>CAVVLJ010000015.1:0-16662 GCA_963749075.1 uncultured Pseudomonadota bacterium
CCCACTCGATCGTCCCCGGCGGCTTTGAGGTCACGTCGTAGACGACGCGGTTGATGCCGCGCACCTCGTTGATGATGCGGGTCGCGGCGGCGGCGAGGAAGGCGTGGTCGAAGGGGTAGGAGTCGGCGGTCATGCCGTCGAGGGAGGTGACGGCGCGCAAGGCCGCCACATGGTCGTAGGAGCGCGCGTCGCCCATGACGCCGACGGTGCGCACCGGGAGGAGGACCACGAAGGCCTGCCAGATGGCGTCGTAGAGGCCGGCCTCGCGGATCTCCTCGAGGAAGATGGCGTCGGCCTTGCGCAGGATCTCGAGCTTCTCGCGCGTGACCGCACCCGGGCAGCGGATGGCGAGGCCGGGGCCGGGAAAGGGATGGCGGCCGACGAGCGTCTCGGGCAGGCCGAGCTCGCGGCCGAGCGCGCGCACCTCGTCCTTGAAGAGCTCGCGGAGCGGCTCGACGAGCTTCAAGCCGCATGCGCTCCGGGAGCCCGCCCACGTTGTGGTGCGATTTGATGGTGACCGAGGGGCCGCCCAAGGGCGAGACCGATTCGATCACGTCGGGATAGAGCGTGCCCTGGCCGAGGAAATCCGCACCCCCGAGCTTGGTCGCCTCCTCCTCGAACACGTCGATGAAGGTGGCGCCGATGATCTTGCGCTTCTGCTCGGGCTCGTCGGCGCCGGCGAGCCGCTCGAGGAAGAGCCCGGCCGCGTCGCGCGCCACGAGGGGGATGTTGTAATGGCCGCGGAAGAGGCGCTCGACCTCCTCCCGCTCGCCCGCGCGGAGGAGGCCGTGGTCGATGAAGATGCAGTGGAGCTGGGCGCCCACCGCCTCGTGGATGAGCACCGCCGCGACCGAGGAATCGACGCCGCCCGAGAGCCCGCAGATGACGCGCGCCTCCCCCACCTGCTCGCGGATGCGCGCGACCGCGTGCTCGCGGAAGGCCGCCATGGTCCAGTCGCCGGCGCAGCCCGCCACCTTGCGCGTGAAGTTCTTGAGGAGATCGGCGCCGTGGGGCGTGTGCACGACCTCGGGATGGAACATGACGCCGTAGAAGCGCCTCGCGTCGTCGGCTGTCATGGCGAAGGGCGCGCCGTCGCTTACGCCCACGGCGCGGAAGCCGGGCGGCAGGCGCACGACGCGGTCGCCGTGGCTCATCCACACCTGCTGGCGCTCGCCCTTCCGCCACACCCCGTCCCAGAGCGCCGACTCGCCCGTCACCTCGACGAAGGCGCGGCCGAACTCCTGATGCTCCGAGTGCTGCACCTCGCCGCCCAATTGCTGGCACATGGCCTGGAAGCCGTAGCAGATGCCGAGCACCGGCACGCCGAGTGCGAAGACCGCCTCGGGGACGCGCGGCGATGCGGCCTCGGTGAGCGAGGCGGGCCCGCCCGAGAGGATGATGGCCTTGGGCGCGAAGGCCGCGAGCGTCGCCGCAGTCACCCGGTTATAGGGCTGGATCTCGCAATAGACGCCGCTCTCGCGCACGCGGCGCGCGATGAGCTGGGTCACCTGGGAGCCGAAGTCGAGGATGAGGACGCGATCGGTCATCTCAGTGCAGGATTCACCACAAAGGCACAAAGACACGAAGGAGAATTTTTGCGCGAAGCGCAGTCACCTCCTTCGTGCCTTCGTGTCTTTGTGGTTCCCTTTCGGCTCAGTCCGCCTTGGCGCCGTCGCTCGAGCGGTTGAGGGCGCGGGCGAGATCGGGCCAGCCGTAGGCGATCTCGCGCAGGACCGCCCCCCACAGGCGCTCCTTGCGCGTCGCCACCGCAATACCTCCCGCCGCCTCGTAGAAGAAGCGCGAGGGGTTGCGCGCCAGCACCCACAGCATGACGCCGCGCAGCTCCTCGGCGTCGAGGCGCTGGAAGGCGCTCTCGAGCAGGCGCGTGCCGATGCCCTGGTTCTGGAAGTCGGGGGCGACGTAGAGCGTATAGACCTCGCCGGCATATCGCTCGATCGAGCTCCGCGAGCGGCCGGCGCTCACGAAGCCGACGACGCCGGTGCGCGCCGCCTCGGCCACCAGCACGATCTCGCGGGCATGCTGGCGCATGAGCAGATTGTTCCAGCTCGCCCGGTGGTTCTGCTCGCGCATGTTGGCGAGCACGCGGTCGGGCAGCAGGCCGGCATAGGTGGCCCGCCAGGTCTCGACATGGATCCGCGCGATCACCTGGGCGTCGGACGGATATGCCTGTCTCACGAGAAGCATGGCAAAACGCTAGCACGACTTTTCCTCCGCGTCAGCCTCGCTCGAAGACGGCGGCAAAGAATCCGTCCGTACCGTGGCGTGCCGGCGTCAGGGTGAGGGTGGGCCCGGTCCCGGGCGCCGCCCCGCCCACGGTCCCGACCCAAACGTCTGCGACCGGCAGCAGGCGGAATTCGGCATGGCGGGCAAGGAAGCCCTCGACCTGCGCCTGGTTCTCGGCCGCGAGCAGCGAGCAGGTCGCATAGATGAGCCGGCCGCCGGGCCGCACCAGCCGCGCGGCACTCTCGAGGATTTCCGCCTGCAGCTCGACGAGCTCGGCCAGGTCGGCGGGCGTGGTGCGCCACTTGGCGTCCGGGTTGCGCCGCCAGGTGCCTGAGCCGGTGCAGGGCGCATCCACCAGCACGCGCTCGAAGCTCGCCTTGTGGCGCTTCACCCAGGGATCGCGGTGGCTCGCCAGGAGGCGGTGGGTCACGTTGTGGACGCCGGCGCGCTTCACGCGCCGGGCAGCGCTCGCGAGGCGGCCCTCGCGCACGTCGAGGGCGATGATGCGGCCGCGGTTCGCCATGGCGGCGGCGAGCGCCAGGGTCTTGCCGCCGGCACCCGCGCAGAAGTCGCAGACGCGCTGGCCGGGCCGCGCGTCTGAGAGGAGGGCCACGAGCTGCGAGCCCTCGTCCTGGATCTCGACGAGGCCACAGCGGAAGGCCTTGCTCGCCATGACCGGGGCGCGCCCACGAAGGCGCAGCCCGAGCGGCGAATAGGGCGTGGGCTGCGCCGCGATGCCGTCGGCCTCGAGCGCCCGCATGGCCTCCTCGCGGCTACCTTTGAGGGCATTGACGCGGAGGTCGACGGGCGCCTCCTCCTGCAGGGCCGCGAGCTCGCGCGCGTAGCCGCTGCCCAGCGCCTCCTTGAGCGGCGCCATGAGCCACTCGGGCACCTCGTAGCGCACCCATTCGGGCTGGCGCGGATGCTCGAGGGTGCGCTGCGCGAGCGCCTTGGCGAAGCGGGCCTCGGCAGGGCTCAAGGGTGCCGGGTGGTGGAGGGTGCCGTCGCAGGCCTCGGCGATGCGCGCGGCCGTCCAACCGTGGAGCAGGGCCAAGGACGCGATGAAGCGCGCGCGCACCGGCTCCAGCCCGCCGCCGCCCGCCTCGGCGATCCACCAGTCGAGGGCCGCGCGCCGGCGCACCACGGCATAGACGAGATCGGAGACCGCATGGCGGTCCTTGCTGCCGATGTAGCGGTGCGTGCGGAAGTAATCGGCGACCGCCCGGTCGGCTGGCGGGCCCGGTGCGGCGACGAGGGCGAGGAGATCGAGGGCGGCTTGCAGGCGGGCGGCGGGGGTCACGTTGCCCCGCCCGGCGGCCGCAGGTGCCCTCTCAGCGCTCGGTCCAGTAGTTGGGCGCCTCGCGCTCGATCGCCACGTCGTGCACGTGGCTCTCGCGCAGGCCCGCGTTGGTGATGCGCAGGAACCTGGCGCTCTTCTGCAGCTCCGCGATCGAGGTGCTGCCGGTATAGCCGAGGGCCGAGCGCAGGCCGCCCACCAGCTGATGGATGATGGCGGCGACCGGCCCGCGATAGGGCACGCGCCCCTCGATGCCCTCGGGCACCAGCTTGAGCGCGTCGGCGATCTCGGCCTGGAAGTAGCGGTCCGCCGAGCCGCGCGCCATGGCGCCGAGCGAGCCCATGCCGCGGTAGGCCTTATACGAGCGGCCCTGGTAGAGATAGACCTCGCCCGGGCTCTCGTCGGTACCGGCGAAGAGCGAGCCGATCATGGCGCAGTCGGCGCCTGCGGCGAGCGCCTTGGCGAGGTCGCCCGAGTTCTTGATGCCGCCGTCGGAGATGACCGGCACGCCCTGCCTGCGGCAGGCCTCGGCCGCATCCATGATGGCGGTGAGCTGGGGCACGCCCACGCCGGTCACCACCCGGGTCGTGCAGATCGAGGCCGGGCCGATGCCCACCTTGACCGCATCGGCGCCGGCGTCGATCAGCGCCTTGGCGCCGTCGGCGGTCGCCACGTTGCCGCCGATCACCTGGGTGTAGTTGGAGAGCTTGCGCACGCGCGCCACGGTCTCGAGCACGCTCTCGGAATGGCCGTGGGCGGTGTCGACCACGATCACGTCGACCTGCGCGTCGAACAGCGCCTCGGCGCGCTCGACGCCGGCATCGCCCACGCCCGTCGCCGCCCCCACGCGCAGGCGGCCCCTCTCGTCCTTGCAGGCGTTGGGATAGCTCTTGGCCTTCTCGATGTCCTTGACGGTGATGAGGCCGACGCAGCGGAAGCCGCCGTCGACGACGAGGAGCTTCTCGATGCGGTGCTTGTGGAGGAGGCGCTTGGCCTCCCCCATCTCCACCCCCTCGCGCACGGTGACCAGATTCTCCTTGGTCATGAGCTCGCGGATCGGCTGGCCGGGATTGGTCGCGAAGCGCACGTCGCGGTTGGTCACGATGCCGACGAGCTTGCCGCTGCCGCGCTCGACCACCGGGATGCCGGAGATCTTGTGGTCGGCCATGAGCTTGAGGGCGTCGGCGAGCGTCGCCTCGGGCTCGATGGTGACCGGATTCACCACCATGCCGGCCTCGAACTTCTTGACCTTGCGCACCTCCATCGCCTGCTCGGCGATGGCGAGGTTCTTGTGCACGATGCCGAGCCCGCCGGCCTGCGCCATCGCGATGGCGAGCGCCGCCTCGGTCACCGTATCCATCGCCGCCGAGATGAGCGGGATGCCGAGCTCGACCTCGGCGGTCAGCCGGGTTCGGGTATCGGTCTCTTTGGGCAGGACCTTGGAGCGCGCAGGCGTGAGAAGGACGTCGTCGAAAGTAAGCGCCTCACGGATCTGCATGCCGCCTCCTCGGGAGCAAGGGGTGGCGGGTCAATATACACATAAGAGGTGCAAAGGAAAGCTCTTTGCGCGCATGGCTGGGCGCCGGGCCTCGAAGGCGGCGGCGTCGCCTCTAGCGAGGGCGGAACCCTGTCGCCACCAGATAGAGCTCGGCCAATTCGGCGCGGCTCGCGGGCGGCTTCACGTGGCGGACCTTGGCGAAAGCTTGCTTGAGTCGCGCCAGGAGTGCTGGCTCGGCGCCGCCTTGCAGGACCTTGACGACGAGGGCGCCGCCCGGTGCCAGCGCCGCCATGGCGAATTCCGCCGCCGCCTCGGCGAGCGCCATGATGCGCAGATGGTCGGTGCCGCCGTGGCCGGTCGCAGGGGGCGCCATGTCGCTCAGCACGAGATCGGCGGGGCCGCCTAGTGCCGCGCGGATGATGCCGGGCGCATCCTCGGCGAGGAAATCGAGGCGCAGGATCTCGGCACCCGCAAGCGGCGCCATCTCGAGGAGATCGACGGCCACGAGCTTGCGAGCCCGTTGCCGGTCCGTGGGCCTGCGCTCGAGCGCCACCTGGGTCCAGCCGCCGGGTGCGGCGCCGAGCTCGACGATGCGCCTGGCCGGTCGTAGGAGATGGAGCCGGTCGTCGAGCTCGGCGAGCTTGAAGGCGGCGCGCGAGCGGTAGCCGCGCCGCCTCGCCGCGGCGACGTAGGGATCGTTGAGCTGGCGCTCGAGCCAGCGCATCTGCGAGGCCGTGCGGCCCTTCTCAGCCCGCACGCGCACGGCGAGCGGGCGCCCGCCCGCCATGCCGGCACCGCGCGGTGCCTTGCGCGCAGCGCCGCCCTTGCCGCCTTTCGCCGCCATGGGCTAGCCGCCGCCCGCGCGCGCCCGCATGAGGCCGACGAGGATGCCCTCGCGCAAGCCGCGGTCCGCCACGCGCAGCCGGCCAACGGGCCAGCGCCCGCAGATCGCCTCGAGGATGGCAAGGCCGGCGATCACCAGATCGGCGCGCTCGAGGCCGATGCAGGGGTGCGCCACGCGCTCCTCGTAGGCCATGGCGGAGAGCCGCGCACAGACCGCCTTGATGACGGCGAGCGAGAGATAGGTGCCGTCCACCGCCGTGCGGTCGTAGCGTGCGAGGTCGAGATGCACGCCGGCGATGGTGGTGACCGTGCCCGAGGTGCCGAGCATCTGCACCTCGCCGCGCGCGAGCGCTGCCGAGATGCCGTGCGCCGCATCGAAGGGGCTGAGCTGGCGGCCAACCTCCTCCATCATGGCGCCATAGGCTTGGCACCCGACGTGGCGGCCGCCGTAACGCTCGGCGAAGGCGACGACGCCGAGCGGCAGCGAGACGGAGCCGAGCATGCGCGCCTCGCCGGCCCGCGCCGTGCCCAGCCAGACGAGCTCGGTCGAGCCGCCGCCGATGTCGAAGAGGAGGGCGTAGGGGATCGCGGGGTCGAGGAGCGGCAGGCAGCCGCTCACAGCTAAGCGCGCCTCCTCGGCGGGCGAGATGACCTCGAGCGACAGGCCGGTCTCGGCCGCGACGCGGGCGAGGAACGAGGCGCCGTTCTCCGCGCGCCGGCAGGCCTCGGTCGCGACCGCGCGGGCGTGGCTCACCGCGCGCCGGCGCATCTTGGCGGCGCACACCTGGAGGGCCGCGATGGTGCGCTCGATGGCGACTTCCGAGAGGTGCCGCCCGCTCGCCAGCCCTTCGCCCAGGCGCACGATGCGCGAGAAGGCGTCGATCACGCGGAAGCCATGCCCGGCGCGGCGCGCGATCAGGAGGCGGCAGTTGTTGGTGCCGAGGTCGAGGGCGGCATAGACCGGCGACCGCGGGCGGCAGGGCTGGCCGTGCCGCCGCCCCGCCGCGCGTCCCCCTGCCTCGAGCCTCGGCGTGACGGTCATGCGCTGCGCCCGCTTCCTCAAAATTGGGCAGCTATCTTATATCTTATAATGGCCGGCGAGCCGCCGCCAACAGGGGCCTGCCATGCGGCGCCCGCGGCGCGCGCACAAAGGGCTGGCATTTTGCGGCGCGGCATCCTAGATCATGCGGGCTCCGCCGCCCTGCTGGGGGATAGTTTAACGGTAGAACTCTCGGCTCTGGACCGAGCGGTCTTGGTTCGAATCCAGGTCCCCCAGCCACAGCTTTCTCCGGCGAGAAGCATGCTTCCGGCTGCATGATCGGCCCCGCGATGACATTGCCCCTGGTCGGCACGTCTCTCAGAAAGATCATGAGCGATGGAAAGGACGGGATGGCACAAATCAGCGGCCGGTGCCTCTAGGCCGGCGTGGCGCTGTGGGCCAGCCGGCTCCTTCGGGTCCCTCGGGCTTTCTGTCGTGTTTGCGGCCCGCCCCTTCCATTTATCGGGGTCAATAATCGCGGGGTGAGGATCGGCTTATCCGGCGCGGCCTTGCAATCAAGCCGGCTTCGCACTATCTTACCTCCGTCTTACCGAGAGAAAAACCGTGCCTGCCGGTCACAAACTGACTACCACCGTCTCGACCAAGGGTCAGGTCATTTTGCCCAAGGCGATCCGCGAGCGGCGTCGCTGGGCGGCCGGGACCGAACTGGTCGTGGAAGATACCTCGGAGGGCGTGTTGCTGAAGGCAGAGCCCGCCTTTGCGCCCACTCGACCGAAGGACGTATTTGGCTCGCTATCCTACAAGGGACCGGCGAAGTCGATCGCGGAAATGGCAGCAGGGATCGCGGCCGAGGCGAAACGGCGGCATGCTCGCGATCGCTACTAATCTCATCGTCCGCTATCTCGTGGGCGACGATCCCGGGCAGGCACGCCGGGCACAGAGGCTGATCGACAACGACGACGTGTTCGTCTGCACCACGGTGCTTCTAGAGACCGAATGGGTGCTGCGCGGCGTCTATGGATTTTCCCCTGCCCAGTTCGCCAAGGCTCTTGCCGATTTCGCGGGGCTGCCGCGTGTGAGCTTGGAGGATGCCACGGCCGTGGCCAAGGCGCTGGACTGGATGCGGCAGGGGATGGACTTTGCCGACGGGCTGCATCTGGCCAAGGCGGAAGGTTGCGACGCCTTCATCAGCTTCGATCGGAATTTCATCAAGGCCGCCGCCGCCCTCGGCGGCATCAAGGTGCGCGCACCCTAAACCCGACATGGGGCACGGCGAGTGCACATAAGGTCGTGAGGGCGCAAATGAGGGCCGTATCGCTACGCGTCGCCTTGACCGATAATCAGTCAATGGGGTCGGACTGGGTTTCTCCCACATAAGGGCTCGTTCATCGCTTGTCTTCCGACTTTTCGGCGCTCGCCGCTGACGAGAGGATTTAGCCTGGCAACTCAGCGGATCTCCCGACCAGCGCCGTCCATTCGTTCTGAGGACTTCCGGAAGCGAGCATGCGCCGCAACACTTCGTGGCGATCGCGCTTGCCGCCGCGCTGGCGCAGCGTGCGCTCCTCGTTGACCCAGGCATAGACGATGACGCGCGCTCCGCTGTCGTAGCGGAAGAAGAGCCGGAAACGGCCGAAGAACTTCGCCCGGAACCAGTGCCGGTAGTCCCCGCCGAGCGTATTGCCCTGACGGTACTCGGGGTGGCCGGGGTCCGCCGGAATCGCCTCCAGCATGAGCTTCGCCATTGCGGCGAAGAGCTTGACGTTAGCGTTCGAGCGAAAATTCTTCGGATCGGCCTTGCGTGCCCGCTCGCAGGCATCGGCCAGGTTTCTTATCCGGCCAACGATCGCCTCATGAAAGGGCAGCGTCCATCCGTTGACGACCATCAGGCGGGCCTATAGCGCGACATCGCCCTCCAACTTCTCATCGAGATCGACCCGCACCTCCTTCGCGGCGCGCCGTAGAGCAGCGGTGAACCCGGCCGGCAGGTCGCGGAGGTGGCGCCCGGCGCCCGCCGGCCAGAGTTGACTCCATGCTGAGAGATGGCGACAAAGGCATACCGCCACCATGCAGGATCGCCGTGCCGCCATTCCCCGCCGATCCACCGCTTGCCGGCCCGGAGCGCCCGGCCGATGAGGACGGCTGGATCGAAATCCTCGCCCATGCCTTTGCCGATCCGGCTCAGCAGAGCGGCTTTCTCGCGCTCGCCGAGGAGGCGGAGCGGGCCTGCCCCGGCAGCCCCACGATCCTCAGCCTGGCGGCGACGGCAGCACTGCTTGACCGCCGCATCGACAAGGCACGGCTCTACCTCAAGCGTTACGCCAAGCGCTATGTCCCGAGCGCTACCCACCACCTGCTGACGGCCCTCGCGCTCGCTGCTCCAGAACAGGCTGCTCCCGGCGCGCGGCTTGCTGGAGCGCCATGGTCTCACCGAGTGGGGCTACGCCATGCGCGCCTTTCCCGGCGGCTGGGGCCGGCAACGATGGCTCGGCGAGATGCTCGACAAGATCATGGGCCGCGAGCGGCCGATCCGCGGTCGCAAGCCGGCCGCCAAGGCCGCCGCCGCCAAGCCCGGCTCGAAGAGGCGGCCGGCCGCCACTCCTCCGGCACCGCCGCCGCGGCTGCCGATGGCGGCGGCAGCCGCGCCCGCGCTCCCGGTCTTGGCGCGGCTGCCGGTGGACATTCCCCTGGCCGTCGATCTCGACCTGGAGCCGGTCCTGGCCGCGGCAGCAGCGCCCGCCGAGAGCGAAGGCGGCTGGTTCGTCTTGCGCGAGCGGCTGGCCCATCTTGGCCTGGCCCAAGGCTTCGACGAGCTGCTCTGCCTGCCGCACCTCACGGGCATCGAGACCTTCTGGTACCAGACCGAGACCGTGCGCAAGGTGTTGAAGCAGTTCCGCGGCCGGGTCCTCCTCGCCGACGAGGTCGGACTTGGCAAGACCATCGAGGCCGGCATGGTGCTCAAGGAGTATCTGCTGCGCGGCATGGTCGAGCGGGTGCTGGTGCTGATCCCGGCCTCGCTGGTCGGGCAGTGGCGGGAGGAACTGGAGACCAAGTTCGATATTCCCTGCGCCACCACCTACGATGCCCTGCTTCACGACGATCCGGAGCGCTTCTGGGCGGCACCGCGGATCGTCGCTTCGCTCGCGCTCGCCCGACGGCGCGAGCACGCCGAGCGGCTGCTCGCCCAGTCGTTCGATCTGGTGATCGTCGACGAGGCCCATCACCTGCGCGACCGCGCCAGCCGGAGCTACAAGCTGGTCGACGGCCTGACCAAGCGCTTCCTGCTGTTGCTGTCGGCGACGCCGGTGCAGAACGACCTGATCGAGCTCTACAACCTGCTGACCCTGCTCAAGCCGGGCATCTTCAAGACCCAGAAGGAGTTCCGCGCCGCCTACATGACCGCGGGCAAGCCGCGCCAGCCGGCCAATCCCGAGCGGCTGCGCCAGCTGATGCGCGACGCCATGATCCGCAACACCAGGGCGGTGGTGGCGCTGAAGCTGCCGCGCCGCCACGCCTCCACCCGCTGCGTCGATGCCACTCCCGGGGAACAGGCGGCCTACGCGGAGCTGACGGCGCTGATCCGTGCGCTTGCCGCCGAGGGCACGCCGAGCCGCCATCGCCTGGCGCTGCACCATCTGCTGGGCGCCGCCGGATCCTCGCCCCGCCGCAGCCGCGGCTGCTGTCGCGCGCTTTGCCGTCCGCCACGACGGCGACCCGGGCTGGCAGCACTTCGCGGCACGCTGGGCGGCACTCGGCACCGGCGGGAAGGAGATGGCGCTGCTCGAGTTCTCGGCGCGCAATCCCGACCGAGAAGAAACTGGTCTTCGTCCACCATCGAGAGACCATGGCCAGCCTCGCCGGACTGCTGACCCGCAGCGACATCGCCTTCGCCCGCTTCGAAGGCGGCCTCAGCGGACCTGAGAAGGATGCGGCGATCGTCGCGTTCCGCGAGCGGGTGCCGGTGCTGCTGTGCACGGAATCCGGCGGCGAGGGACGCAACATCCAATTCTGCAACACGCTGATAAACTTCGACATCCCGTGGAATCCCATGGCCATCGAGCAGCGCATCGGCCGCATCGATCGTATCGGACAGACCCGCGAGGTGTTCGTCTTCAACCTGGTTGCCCGCGGCACGCTGGACGAACAGGTGCTGCGGCTGCTCGACGAGAAGATCAACATGTTCGAGCTGGTGGTCGGCGAGGCCGGCGCCATCCTGGGCGAGCTCGACGAAGAGCAGGACTTTGCCGATCTCGTGCTGGATGCCTGGATGGAGACGACCGAGGCCGGCCGGAGGCAAGGCATTCGACGCCCTGGGCCGCCGGCTCGAGGAGGCGCGGACGCAGTACGGCGACGCCAAGGCGCTCGACGACGCCCTGTTCGGCGAAGACTTCGAGACGGCGTAACCGGGACGGAGGCTCAGACCATGACCGCCTTGCGCGACTTCGTCGCCGACCTGATGGAGCAGCAGGGTGCCGCAGTCGAGCGCCTTGAGCCCGACGGGCTGGCGGTGATCGCACCGCCCGACGTTCGCGCGGCCTTCGGCTGGCCGGAATTGGCCCGTCTCGGCTTCGGCGCCGAATTGCCGGCAGCGGCGCAGCGCGTCGGCATGGACGGCGACTGGCTGGAGCGCTTCGAGGCGTTGCTCGCCGAGCGCGGCCGGCATGCGGAGCGCCAAATCACTCTGGAGCAGCCGGCGGCGGCCGGCGATCCGGAGCGCCTGCTCTCGCCATGCCCTCGACCTGCCCAATTCGGTCTGGCGTTTCCAGCGCCAGCAGCCGGCCTGGACCCGTTGCCTGATTCATCACGTTCCGCACCACGGCCGTGTCCGACGAAAAGCGCGAGGGCCTGCTGTGGATGGGCTTCAACACCGGCACGGGGGCCGCACTGGGGGATGTGCTGCCGCGCCTAAGGGCCGCCCTCGGCGGCAACCAGCCCTGGCAGGCGCCCGAGCCCTCGGTGCGAGAGGCGGCCGGCGCGGGCTGGGACGCCGCCGCCCTGGAAGCCCGGGTGCGGCCGGCGCTGGACGCGGCGGTGCGGGCCGAGCTGGCGCCGTTTCTGCGCGCCATGCAGCGCCGGCTGGCGCGCGACCATGCCCGCCTTTACGGCTACCACGACGATCTGCGCAGGGAATCGTTGAAGCGTCTCGCCGCGCTCGACGGGAGCGAGGGCGCCAAACCGGACGCCGACCGCCAGCGGGAGAGCCGGAGGATCGCCGCGATCGAGCGCGAGTACCGCGCCAAGCTCGACGACCTCCGCCACAATTACGCGCTGCGCGTGACCGTCGACTGGGTGCAGACCCTGGCGCTGTTTCTCCCGGTTCAGCGCCTCGAGGTGCTGATCCGCCGCCGCAAGGGCGAGCGCATGATCCGGCTCGACTGGCACCCGCTCGCCCGGCTGGCCGAGCCTGCACCCTGCGACTGGGGGCTGGGCCTGAGTGCCACCCGCCTGGTCTGCGATGAGCGCCTGCACCTCACCGAGCCAGCCGGCCAGGGTCCGTGTCCCCGCTGCGCCAAACCCTTCTGCCGCGCCTGCCGTCCCGCCGCCTGCCCGCGTTGCGGCGCTCCGGTGGGGGGAGGCGGGTGAGTGCGGGGAAATCGGGTCAGGGATAAATGGGGATCGCACTCAGAGTGGGTTTCTTCGAGTGGCAAACATGCAAAAATCTACTCCGACCCCATTTACGAAACGCCTCACATCGCCATCGCCGGATAGTTCGACGGGTAGAGCGCGCGCCGCGCCTCCTCGTCCATCTCCTTCTTGAAGGCGTGATCCTTGCCGACGGCGCGCGCCCGCGCCACCGCCGGCCGGGCGTCGACCGCCTGGAACCAGCGCTTGAGGTTGGGGAAGGCGGCGAGCGGCTCGGCCTCGCCGGGCAGCACGCGCGCAATGCGGTCGAGCCAGCCCCAGGCGGACATGTCGACGATCGTATAGCCCTTGCCCACGATGGTGTCGCGTCCGGCGAGATGACCATCGAGGACGCGATAGTGCCGCTCGATCTCGCGCCGGTAGCGGTTTATCGCATAAGGCAGCTTCTCGGGAGCGGCGTGCTGGAAATGCACGGCCTGGCCGGAGAAGGGACCGATCCCCGTCGCCACGAAGAAGAGCCAGGAGAGGAGCTCGGGCCGGTCGGCAGGCGTGCCGATGAAGCGCCCGGTCTTGTCGCCGAGGTAGAGGAGGATGGCGCTCGAATCGAAGACCCGAGCCGCGGTGCCGCCGGGTCCTTCGGTGTCGACGATCGCGGGCACCTTGCCGTTCGGATTGATGGCGCGGAAGGCCGGCAAGTGCTGCTCGCCTTTGCTGGTGTCGACGGGCACGAGCTCGTAAGCGAGGCCGGCCTCCTCCAAGAAGAGCGCTACCTTGGCGGGATTGGGCGTCGGGTGGAAATAGAAGCGGATCATGGCACTCTCCTCCGAGGGCGCGAGGCGGAATGGCCGATCCGCTCAAGCCTTCAATGCCGCCGGATCGATGGGCAAGGTGCGAACCCGCTTGCCGGTCGCGGCGAAGATCGCGTTGCAGAGAGCCGGAATGGCCGCCGGCAGCGGCGGCTCTCCCAAGCCCGTCGGCGAATTGTCGGTCGGGAGGAAATGCACTTCGACCGGCGGGGCTTGAGAGAGCCGCAACGGCGCGAACGTGTCGAAATTGGCCTCAACGACGCGGCCGCCTTCGATCGTGATCTTCTGGTTCAAGGCTTCGCCGAGGCCGTCGAGGATGCCGCCTTGCGCGAGGTTGAGCGCTGCGCTCGGGTTGATGACATGGCTGCCGATGTCGCCCACGGCCCACACTCTATTGATCTTCACCTGCCCGTCGTTCGCCACCGCCGCCTCCACGACCTCGGCGAAATAGCCGAGATGGCTGTAATAGAAGGCGACGCCCTGGCCGGTCCGCGCCTTGAGGCTGCGCTTCCCCCAGCCGGAAACTTCGCGCACCTTCTCGAGAACGCCCCGGGCGCGGCCGGTGTTGAACCCCGCACCGCGTCCCGGCAGCAGCTCGTCCTTGCCGAGCAGCTCGATCTGGAACTCGAGCGGGTCCTTGCCCGCGGCATGGGCCAGCTCGTCGATGAACGACTGGAAGACGAAGGCGAGGCCGTTGTCTCCAGGTGCGCGCAGCGGACCCGTGGGAACGCCGAGCGGAATGAGGGAGGCCCCGTAGAAGAGGTTCGGCACGCGGCCGGCCGGGTAGGTGTCGGCCGAAAGCGCCGCCGAGCTCGCGAATCTCCCGTTGCGGCCGAAGCTGACGAAATGCTGCTGCCAGGCGACGAGCCGGCCATTCTCGTCCAAGCCGCCTTTGAGGAAATGCCAGCCCGCCGGCCGGTAGAAATCATGCTGCAAGTCGTCGGCGCGGTCCCAGACGAGCTTGACGGGGGCACCCGCCGCCTTCGAAATCCACGCCGCCTCGACCATGTAGTCGTTGGCCAGGCGCCGGCCGAAGCCGCCGCCGACGCGCGTCATATGGACGGCGATGCTCTCTTCGCCGAGCCCCAGGGTCCGTGCGACCAGCCGGCGTCCGGCCTCCGGGTCCTGGGTCGGCGCCCAGATCTCCGCCTTGGCACCTTCTACATGCGCCGTGCAGTTCATCGGCTCGAGCGCCGCATGCGCGAGGAACGGATAGAAGTAGGCGGCTTCGACGACATGGGCGGCGCCCTTGAGCGCTGTCTCCGCGTCGCCGTCGTTGCGCAGGATGAGCGCCGGGCTCCTGGCGCCGAGCTCCGCCGCCTGGCGGGCAAAGCCCTGGCTGCTCTCCTCGCTCGTTGCACCCTCGTCCCATTTCACCTCGAGCTTCCGGCGCGCCTTGTCGGCGCGCCACCAGCTGTCGGCCACGATGGCGACGCCGGGCAAAAGCCCGTTGAGATCCGTCCCACCCGCCACGACGAAGGCATGGCGCACGCCCGGCATCGCCCTGATCGCGTCGAGGTTGGCGCTCGCGACCTTGCCGCCGAAGACCGGGCACTTCTGGAACACCGCATAGAGCATTCCGGGCACGGCCGTATCGATGCCGAAGAGCGGCTCGCCTCTCACCACCAGCGGGCTGTCGACGCCCGGAATGGAATGGCCGATGATCTTGAAGTCCTTGGGGTCCTTGAGCTTGAGGCGGTCCAGGTCCGGCAGAGGGAGCGTCGCCGCCTTCGCCGCCAGCGCGCCGTAGCTCAGGCTGCGGCCCGACGAGCGATGCCGCACCTGGCCGGACGCGGTTTCGCACTCGCTCTCCGCCACCTTCCAGCGCCCAGCCGCCGCCGCGATCAGCATCTGCCGCGCGGCGGCGCCGACCTTGCGCATCGGCGTCCAATTGAGCGGCGTCGCCATGCTGCCGCCGGCAAACTGGCGCCCGTAATGCGCGGGATCGAGCGCAGCCTGTTCCGTGCGGACCTGCTTCCACTCGGCGTCCAGCTCTTCCGCGATCAGCATCGGCAGCATGGTCTTGATGCCCTGGCCGATCTCGGGATTCTTCGAGACGATCGTCACGCTGTCGTCGGGTGCTATGCGCACATAGGCGTTGAGGATCGCGCTGCCGCCTTCGGCCTGGCCCATCGCGGCAGCCTTGGCAAAGGCGGGGAGGGCGAACGTCAGCAAAAGGCCGCCGCCGGCGGCGGCACCGACCTTGAGGAAATCGCGGCGCGACGCGAGGCCGGCCGGCGGCGCCGGGTGATCGGGCGAAAGGCGAGGGTGCAACATGGCTTACGCCCCCTTCTTCGAGGCAGCCGAACCGACGTCGGTCTTCGCTGCCCGCTTGATGGCTTCGCGAATGCGCGCGTAGGTGCCGCAGCGGCAGATATTGCCGTCCATCGCGGACACGATGTCGCCGTCGCTCAGCGCCTTGCCCGGTGCGAGCAGCGCCGCCGCGGACATGATCTGGCCTGCCTGGCAGTAGCCGCATTGCACGACGTCGATATCGAGCCAGGCTTTCTGGAGCCGCGCGCCGACGGGAGTTGCGCCGATGCCTTCGATCGTCGTCACGGCGGATTTTCCGACGCCCGAAACCGGCGTCAGGCACGAGCGCACGGCGGCCCCGTCGAGATGGACGGTGCAGGCCCCGCAGAGCCCGGCCCCGCAGCCGAATTTCGTGCCCTTCAGGTTGATGGCGTCACGCAGCACCCACAAGAGCGGCGTGTCGCTGTCGACATCGACCGAATAAGCCCGGCCGTTGACATTGAGCTTGTATTGCATGGCCAACCCCGCCGATCTGCTCATGCAAAAGATACGATGGACACCCGCCCGCCGCTATGTCCCCGCCCATCACATTTTCATGATCGCAGGGGGCAAAGCATTCCGCGGCGGCCGATGTCTCCTTCGAGGAAGCGAGCGCAAGCCCGGGTTTCCGCTCGCCAGGCCGGAAACGGAGGCTGCACGGACATTCGCTTGCTACTTATCATGATCTACGTCGGGCTCGGGTCAAACCGTCATCTGGACATCGGTCGCATGCGCCGCGCGCAGAGGGCGATCTGCGCAGCAGTGCGGACGGCGTCGAGTGGGTCGAGGAGCGGCACGTCTACTGGCGCGATGCCTGCTCGTTCCAGCTCGAGGTCCACCGGCTGGAGCAGTGCCAGGCCGGCACGGCGGCCTGGCCGCTCCTCGTGGTGATCGAGCGTTGGTGGGGCCCGGACAGGGCGAAGAGCCTGCGTCAGGCGCAGTGGTGCTAGCTTCTCTCCGGACGTGCCGGGCGCGTGCTCGCGTGGATGAGGCGACTGGACGTCGAGGCCTGAGTGCCCGCTTGCGCCGTCGCCGCCGGGTGGGGCGGGCCGCCCGCCTACACCGCGAAATACTTCGCCTGCGGATGATGCACCACGATGCA
>CAVVLJ010000016.1:0-445000 GCA_963749075.1 uncultured Pseudomonadota bacterium
ATCGAGTGGGAGTGAGGGGTGGCCGCTCACGACAAATTATCTATATTCTTCAATCGGTTACAAAGTTGTGGGGTTGGTCAGGACGTATTGTTAGTCTCGGGGGGCAGACCTCATAACTGATTGAATTACAAGGGGAATAAACAAAGGCGTCGAGCAAGTTTGAGCCGTGGATAGCAGATAAGTTGACGGTGTTTCTGACGGTCTTTTGCGAAATGCACGCCAGCCGAAACTAAAAGACCGTCAGATTGAGCGGATAGCGCTGACGGTCTTTTCCATAAGGCGGCTGGTTCTGAAAAATGCGCTGGGAGGGGTAATTTATAGCCTGTTCGGTACAGTTTTCGCGATAGCCAGCGGAGGTGGCGCATCGTGGTCTTTGAGAAAGTGTGCGTTGTCGTAGCTTGGCTACAATTTGGGCGTCTAATCCAAATTCACCGAGTAGGGGTCTAACGATCTAACGCCGAGGCGAACTGTTGCAGAAGGCGCGAGCCGTCAAAGCCTTGGGTCGGGGCTTACTCTCAAGCGCTAGCCCGGCGAAGCGCATATGAACCGATTACGTGGAAAGCCGCGCGCGAAAGATAGTCTGGTTTCCGGTCTGTCAGAACAGAAATATGTCTACATTCTTCTGACGGGCGCTGGTCGCCATCTTCAGAATGCTACGAAAACAATTTGGCGACCTCGGCCATTGGGGCGAACAATCTTTGGCCTCCTTCGACGAGATATCTGAAACGGTAGCGCTGATAGAACCGAGCCGCCCTGTCGTCCTTGGCGTCGACGACGAAGGCGTAGGATGCGATCTCGTTCCGCAGCACGCGGCTAAAGGCATCGAGGAGCATGAGCTCGCCGTGTCTTCGCCCCTGGTGGCGGGCATCGATCGCCAGCCGTCCCATCAGCGTCGCCGGTACGACCGGATAGCGCGGCAGGCGCTTCGCGAGCGCCTCGGGCAATTCGGCAAGCGCGATGCGGGTCGCCGCAAGCGTGTAATAGCCGATCGGAACGCGGTCGCCGTCGCTGACCAGCACGAAGCACGTGGCGACCCGCCGCCTTGCGTCCTGTCCTGCCTGGTGTCGCAGATACCTGTCCAGCGGCTCAACGCCGCTGGCGAAACTCTCTCGATCCTGTTGATCCGATAAAGGCTCGATACGCAGTGCGGGCGTAGCGGACGCCACTCAAGCACTGATCAGCTTGAGGTATCGTTGCGCGGCCGCTTTGAGCCGGGCGTTCGGCTCCCGCGGATTGAGGAGCGCCTCCGCGAAGACCCGGCTGTCCGCGGCGCTCAGGCGGATCGTCTGGGTTTCCTCGATGACGCGTACGGCCGCGTCATGCACACTGGCGATCACGAAATCCGTCAGCGTGCGCCCCTGCAGCTCGGCAGCGCGTTGGAACAGCGCCTTCTGGTCGCGGGAGACCCGCGCCTCCAACCGCTCATCTCGCGCTTTGGTTGTGGCTTTTCCTGACATGTCGCGTATACCTTGAGTTGCATCCGGAACGCGGGTATTATGTACGGCCAATAGACGGACGTTTCAAGTGGGAGTCTCAGAGGCGCCCGTTCATGACAGGTCTGGGGGAGGGACATGACACCGACTGGAGCATCACGCAAAACGTCCAGCGCGATTTAGGCCCGGTGCAACGATGAGCGCCGAAGATGATCAGATCGTAGGGCGACCTGATCTCGCGAAATCTCTTTCCGCGAGAGAGAACGATTTCGCGAGCTTCTTCCGATATGCCACGGGATTTCGCCCATACCGATGGCAAATATGCGTTGCTGTCGAAGGACTCCCTGAATTCTTCCTGTTCCAACGGGATTGGGGAAGACGGAGGGCAGCGTATTGGCGTGGGCGTGGCGACGCTTTGCGCATAAGGCCGATGAACCTCTTCATCTCATTTATTGTCTGCCGATGCGCAGCCTTGTCCGGCAAACGGCCGAGCGGCTAAGAAACTACTTTGCGAACCTCAAGGAATGGAATGATTTAATCAACATTTCCGTCCACCAACTCATTGGCGGCGACGCCGATGAGACTTGGACCGCGGCGCCGGATCGCCCCTGGGTGCTCGTCGGGACGCAGGACATGCTTTTGTCTCGGGCGCTGAATCGAGGTTATGGCATGAGCCGCTTCGATTGGCCCGTGCATTTCGGTCTCCTGAACCAGGACTGCCAATGGGTCGTCGATGAAGTGCAACTCATGGGTCCCGGTCTTTGGACAACGGCCCAATTGGATTGGATGAGGCGCAAACGCTTTCCTGGCTTGAAGCCCTGCCGCACCACGTGGATGAGCGCGACCATGGGCGCGCAGTTCCTCCAAACGACGGATCGAAAGAGAGACGGATGCAACGCCGTGGAGCCTTTCGATCCAGACCTTGAAAGCGACTCGAACGAAGCTCTCAAACTGCGGCGGACCGCATTGCGGCCGACCGAATTCCATCAGCCTGCGACGGGAAAGAAGGCGAAGCCGCTCACCGAGCAGATCGCATCCGAAGCCATCGCCGCTCACCTGCCGGGCTCGCTGACGCTGATCGTCTGCAACACCGTGAAAACGGCCCGGACTATCTTTCAAGAGCTCGGAGTGGGCGGAGCGCCGAAAATTCTGCTTACGTCGCGCTTTCGGGCCGGTGATCGCCGCGAGGCGGAAGAGGTTCTTCGAGCCTTCGAATCACGCCGCAGCGCAAGTCCAAACGGGTGCATCGAGGGAGACGATCCAGGGCTGATCTGCGTCAGCACGCAAGTCGTCGAAGCAGGACTCGACGTTTCGGCTCACCGGCTCTGGACGGAGCACGCGCCCTGGCCTTCGCTGATTCAGCGGCTGGGCCGCCTCAACCGTGACGGCACGGACAACGAGGCCCGCGCGATTGTCTGGAAGCTCAGGCCGGAAAATAAGCGAAAGTACGAAGGCGAGGACTGGATCGGTCCTTACCGGAAGGCTGGGCTGGACCAGGCGTCATCGCTGCTCAAAGCGCTTACACCGCTCTCCCAACAGAAGACGGCTGTAGAGGCGCTCTCAGGGCTTCAGGCACAGAAGCCCGAGGAATATGCCAAGGCGCTCGCGATCCCGCCGGAGCCATGCCCACGCGCGCTCGATGTCCATAGCCTGTTCTCGACGGAGCCGGACCTGCACGGCGGCTTTACGGATGTGAGCCGGTTCGTGCGAAATGCCGATCCTGACGCCGACCTGATCGTGTTCTGGCGCGACTGGCGGGGCGGAGCGCCGCCCATTGGCGACGCCCTCGACGGCCCGCCGCTCGACCTGAATGCCGAAGCTTGCCCAGTGGCGTTGTGGCGGTTTCAGGAATTCCTCAAGACCGCCCACGCCCACGCCTGGCTCTGGAATGACCGTGCAGAGCACTGGGAGCCGGTATCATTCCAGAACCTGAAGCCTGGCATGACGGTCATGCTGCGCGGCGATGTCGGCGGCTACAGCAAAGCCCTCGGCTGGACCGGCGCCACGAGGGATCGCCTGAACGACCTGCCATCAGCAGGAAGGGGACGCGCCTTACGTGACGATTGGCGTGCCGAAGCTGGCTATTGGTCGAGCTTGGCGTCGCACCTCGCAGACGCGCGCGGCGAAGCAGAACGCCTCTGTGATGCGCTGGCTCTTCAAGCGCCGATCCGAACAGCCGTCGTCGAAGCCGCCGGCCTCCACGACCTTGGCAAGGCGCATCCGGATTGGCGGGGCGCGATACCCGAGAGTGGCCCCCTCGATTGCGAGGCTCTGGCGAAGTTCCCGAAAGTGCTTCGTATCGAGGTGTTGAGCCAAGATGCCGAAGGAGTGCGAACGGCGGTCAGACCAAAGCTTGCGACCGCAAGCGCCCTGTCTGATGAAGAGGTGAACGAGGGCAAGATAGTCCGTCTTCGCTGGGCTCTCGAACGCTCACTCGACCAGATCACGCTCAAAGAGATTCGAGCGCTCTCAGGCGTCAGATGGGCAGCGTACAAGACGTTCCGTCCTGGCATGCGGCACGAGGCGGCGTCCGCTCTCGCCATGTGGCGGCAATATACGGTTGCGAATGAATCGCCATACCCGGCCCTCGCCGTGTATCTCGCCGCCGCTCATCACGGGAAGGTGCGGACGGTGCTGAAGGCGATCTCGCGGGAAGGAGGGGACGTGTTCGGCGTCGGCCGAACGCCCGAGACGCTACGGTTCGATGACCGAGACTGGCCGATGGAATTCTCGGTGGCTCTCGACGGCTCCGATGGCGAGTGGATCGAGGACGGCTTTGCGGTCGCTGGGCCCGGCTGGACCGGCATCGTAGCCGACCTGCTCGGGCCGTGGCGCGGTGGGTTCGACGCTGCGTGGACGGGCGCCGTGCCCTGGGACGAGCCGCGTGCGCTCGGCCCGTTCGCGCTCGCCTGGCTCGAGTCGCTCGTCCGTGTTGCTGACTGGCGCGCGAGCGACCACCCCTCCCAGGTCGTCCGAGTCGGAGGTGACGGATGAGGACGAACCAACAGGTCTTACCCGTCATTTCAGTTCCGGGGCTGCGGCCTACCAGCCTCGGTGCCTATCTCGCCGCGCTCGGTCTGCTGAAAGTCCTTTCGCACCGCTGGCCTGATGTACGCGCGGCCTGGCGCGATGGTGTGTTCCATCTGGTCGGCGGTCCGGCGGACCGCGATGCGCTGGCGGACGCTCTCATAACCGTCGCAGATCAGGCGTCATGGACGCCCTATGATCGGGGCTGGGCCGACGCTCAGAAAGCCAGCACGAAAGCGAAATCAGGCGCGAAACTGGCGTTATGGCAAGCGGAAGCTGATGAAGCCGATCTGGAATTGTTCGCCGCTCACGCCGCTCCTGCATCGCGGGTGTTCTTCAATCCATTGCTGGGTAGCGGCGGCAATGCGGGCAAGCGGGCGTTCGCCGATGGTTGGAAGAAGGCGACGGAGGCGCTCCAACCTCCCAAAGCGTCCAAGAAGAAGGCAGCAAACACCGATGATCGGCGTGAGGCGCTGAACACGTTTCTCGACGGTGAGGCGTCAGTATGGCAGACGGAGAAGCTCAATGCCGCCTCCTGGTTCAGTGACGCCAATAAGCTCTACAACAGCGGCCAGAACTCTTTTAGTGAAGGTGCGATCTCGCCTTGGGCCATGGCGCTCGCTTGCGAGGGGCTCGTCTTCTTCGCCGGGAGTGCATCGCGGCGGCTCGGTGCGCGGACCCGACCCGTCGGTGCCTTCCCCTTCGTGGTTGAGGCCGCATCGCCCGAAACATCGGGCGAGGCCGGACGTGATCGGGGCGAGGTCTGGGCTCCGCTGTGGTCCCGTCCCATGACCGTGCCCGAAGTTGCTGCCCTGTTTACGCGGGGACGGGCTGAAATCGGCGGTCACGGGGCGGTAACGCCTGCCGCCTTCGCTGTCGCCATAACGCGGCGCGGCGTCGATGCCGGTATTGAAGAATTCCGCCGCTTCGCACTGGGCAAGACCACCAGCGCCAACACCTTCGAGCCGCGCTATCTCGGTGCCGCGCCGGTTCCGGCTGGCTCTCCCGATGCTCAATCCGACACCTTCGAGCGGATATGTGGCCTGATCGAGAGCCTGCCTCGCGACCGGAAAGAAGGACAGCGCTGGCGCTTTGTCGGGCTGCGCGGTCCCGTGGAAATCGCGCTCGTAAGCGCCGCCGGCAGACCACACAATGCTGAAGCAATGACGGCTTTGCTCGATGCCGCCGTCCAGGCGCTGGACCGTGTGGATGTCAACCGATCCTTCTGCGAAAAGGGCGTCTCGTGGCAGCCGCTGCCGCTCGATTGGCTGTCGGATTTGTTCAGCGGCGACGCACCCGATATCGAGGCGTGCCTTGCTTTGTCGCTGATTTCAGCCTTTCCGGTTGAATATCCGTTCGCGCTCTATCGGTTCGGTATCGAGTGGCGGAACCAGAGTGGAGACGGGCGGCCAAGAAAGAGCTCTCCGTACATCCATCCCAAGACGCCGCCTCCACGTTGGGTTTGGCGCGCTGGTCCGCTGGCGCGAAACCTCAGCACAGTTATTCAGCGCCGGTTGCTTGACTGGGAAGACCACGAAAAGCTTGGCACACCGCCTCTGCGCAGTCCAATTGCGGCCCGCATGTCCGATGTCGGGGCGTGGCTCGACGGCCATGTGGACGAGGCGCTTCTCGCCCGCTGGCTCTCCCGGATGGCGTTATTCGACTGGTTCTTCATACCTCCAAGCGTTCGCGCGCTCTCGCCCTTCGAGCGGGGGGACATCGGGGTGGGATCGGCACTCGCCCTCTACGGCCTCCTTCACCCGCTGTTCGATCTGAGGCCCGTGTCGGACAATGGCCGAAAAGAGGGACGCGATCTTCTGCCTCCCGACACCGGCGCACGCACATCGGCGGCAGCGCGCAGGATGGCGGCACTCGTTCGCGGCGGGGATATCGACCGCGCCGTCGAGGTCGCCTGTTCGCGCTTCGCCATGGCGCAGGCCCCGCTCATGCGAATGAATACGCCGTGGGCGATCACCGACCCGGAGCGCCTGCTTGCCGCCCTCCTGTTTCCCGTTTCCAACCGTGACCGAAGCGCGCTGGTCCGGCGCTGGCTGCGCCCGCAACGCCAAGCAACTGAGGTGATCCATGCCTGAAGACCAGATTTCGCCGATCATACTGGCGCCTCAGAGCGTCCTGCACGGCGCATCGCCTCTGGTGCTGACCGCAACGCTCAGGCCCGTCGCGGGCCTGGACCGCTTCCAGCCGGCCGGCTTTCCGGAGATCGGTCACGTCATCTACAAGGCGCCACGGAAGGATGGTCGTGTCGAGAATGTCTGCATCGTCGACAGCCCGGCCAGCATGGCGAACCATCTCGAATCTGTGTGCCTGCGCGGCCCACACGACCTCGAACTCGACGACGACCTCGCAGGCATGCCCTACCTGCGCTGCGTCACCGGCGATTTAGCGGACAAGAAACTTCCGTCGGAGAAGCGCGAACTCGTTGTTACAAGCCTTACGGAAGGGCATCGAATCGCGTCAGACTATTTTCTGGAGGGACAGGAGCTTAAGTCAGATGATGAGCTTGGCGCAAAATTCAGCGCAAGGCTCATGGAAGAATTCGAGGCCCGACCTCTCAAAGGGGGGAATGCCTACCTTCCTCCAGCAGGTTGGTGGAATGTCTTTCACCACATCTATCGGTATGATCCAAATGCCCTGGTTCACGGTGTTCTCTTTCCTAAATGGCAGATCAAGATTGCGCGATTTTTGACTGCACATTTGGAGGCTTTCGGTGCCGCGCGCGTCGATCGCTCGGGCGTCAAGTTCGATCGTCTGGGCAAGACAACGTCCGGTCAGCCCATCTTTGCCGTCGATGACGCCACCGCCGGCGAGGTCCGCGCTACCTTCATTCTCGATGTCGCGCTCCTTCGCTCCTTCGGTCGCACCGAGAAGAAGGATGGTTCGGACGGCGAGAAGGTGCGCGGACTATCGGAAAAGCAAAAGGAGTTCGTTGTCGCACTTGTCCTCTGGAAGGTCGACCGGCTACTGAAAACCCCATTCCGCTATCGCTCCGGCTGTCACCTCGAACTCGTCAGTCTCAAGCATAGCGAGCAAGATGTTAGGCTAGACGTGAACATGAAGGATGCGATCAAGAGCGCCGCGTTCAGAGCCGAAGACGATCAGACGCCAATCGTCACAGACATCTATTGGCCGCATAACGAACTTTATCGTGAAGGCAAAGACGATAATAAGTCGGTTTCCGTAGACGGCAACGACAATGGGGCCGAGGATGGTGACAGCGAGGACACGTGAGCCATGCGGCTGGTTCTGCGACAGTCATTTCCCCTCGGGCGTTTTCATGCGACACAGTGGCGGGCCAGTCCCTTTGACGAGGAACTCGCTGGCGAATGGCCGCCGAGTCCTTGGCGCCTGACACGCGCCGTTGTCGCCCGCTGGTATCAATGGCGTCGTGAGACGGTTGGGACTTGGCCCGAGGACGAGCTTGAAAAGCTCATTCGAGCGTTGTGCACAAGTGACTACCACTTCCATTTGCCGGAGCAAGCACGTCAGTCCGTCATTCTCCGCCAATACCAGCCCGCCGAATTCCGGATGGACCCACCTAATTACAAATCATTTGAGGCCGAATTCACTGCAACTGATAGTGCGGAGCAGAAACTTAAAGGTATCGCACAGAGTGTGAAGCGTCACGAATCGCGCCTATTGGTTCGAGTGAAAAAGAAACGTGCTCAGAAAAAGGTTGAAGGAACAATCGGAGCGCCACTCGGCAATTGGCGGGGACTCGATCCTGATCCCGGCACCCGTGGTTACGGGACCAATCTCACCGAGGACAACGCTTGGTGCATTCCACCGGACGAAAGCCTGTTCTGGTTCGTTGAGGGTGACAGTTGGACGCCGGAACTTGCGGAGGTCCTCGACCGATGCCTCGAACGGATTGTCTATTTTGGGCGCGCTGAAACGTTGACGCATATATGCCGCACCGATGAGGCGCCGATATCGGAGAACGTGAGGCTCTCCGAAAACAGGACCTCCGGCCGCCTAGTCCCGGTGCTGGTTCCGTGCCTCGATGCGACTCAGACCGATGTCGAGCGTGTGACGCAAGACCCGCTGGCCGCGCGCAATATCCCGCAAGGTGCCCGCCTGCTCTACGCCCAAAGGCCGCCACGCCCACCCGTCCGAGAGGCGCCCCGCCGTATGCCCGTGCGGCCAGACACACATCTGGTTCAATTTGCCCTTGGTTGGGCAGTAGCGCCGGAACAACGCGCTACAGTGCGCCTGACCACTCGCTTTCGTGCTGCGGTGCTCCGCAATCTCATCCGCATAAAGACAAAAGGTACCACAGCTAGGTGGAGCGAAGCGCCTGCCGACATTCGCGATGAAATCTCGGGAATGACCGGCAAGGACCCACAGGGAGAGCCGCTGCGAGGCCCAAGAGCGCATGCCGAGTTCCTGCTTTGGTGGGATAGCGGTGTTCCAACACGCCTTCTCGTCTGGCGAGGCGCTCGCCCGTTCGACGGGGATGAACTGGAAGCCATACTGCGTGCCGCTGCGCAGGAGTTGTCGTGGGCGGCGGCTGGGCCTGACGCCGAAGCGTGGAAGATCAAGCTCGTCCCTCTGGACGCCGTAATTCCACCCCCGCCGGGGTTCGACGGAGCATCGGCGACGGCTTGGCGAACACTCACGCCCTATGTTCCGCCTCGCCACCATTTGCGCGGCGGAAAGGTCCGAGAGTCCGAGACGATCAATAATCAGATCCGCCGTGAGCTTGCCGCGCGCGGTTATGCGTCGGGCGCCGAACTTCTATCTGTGAAAGAAATCGCTCCTCCGACATGGGTAGCTGTACATGTGCCACGACGCCAAGCTGACCAGCGGCCATTTATTGGCGAGCGCCTTAGCTACCGACTTCAGCTTGTGTTTACCCGGCCAATCGTCGGGCCAGTTCGGCTAGGACACTCAAGCAGCTTTGGTCTTGGATTGTTTTCGCCGGTTGCGTCATGACCTCCGATAACCAACTCGAATTCAACCTTCCCGCTCCGCCGATCAACAGCGATACCCCGCTCATTCCGGCGCGGATGGTGAACGAGTTCGTCTATTGCCCCAGGCTTGCCTATCTCATGTGGACGCAGGGCGAGTGGGCGGAGACGGGCGACACGGTCGAAGGCAATCGCGTTCATGCGCGCGTCGACAAGCCCAGCGCACCGCTTCCGGCGCCGCAGATGCTGGAGACGGGCGAAGCGCTGGCGAGCGAAAAGGTCGTCAGCCGGTCGCTGACGCTCTCCTCCACCACCTTGGGGGTCATCGCCAAGCTCGACATTGCCGAAGCAGACGATGGCGTTGTGACGCCCGTCGATTACAAGCGGGGCAAGCGTCCGCATATCGCGCAAGGCGTCTACGAGCCGGAACGCATCCAGATCTGCCTCCAGGCGCTGCTGCTCGAGGAGCATGGCTATCGCGTCGAGGAAGGGGCCATCTATTACGCCGACAGCCGGGAGCGTGTGCGCATTGCGCTGGACGACGGCTTGCGCACCGCAGCGCGCACCGCCGTCAGTGAGCTGCGATTGACGGTCTCACAAAGCCGCATCCCGCCGCCACTCAAGGACAGTCCGAAATGCCCGCGCTGCGCGCTCGTGACGGTCTGTCTTCCGGACGAGGTTCGCTCTCTGTCGGGCTCGTCGCTTGCGCCCCGGACGATCGCCGTTCCGCCTGACGAGGCGCTGCCGCTCATCGTGCAATCCCAGCATGCCCGGATCGGCAAGGAAGGCGAGACTCTCAAGATCACCGACGAGGAGAAGGGCGAAGTCCCAGGTGCGCTTCATTGACATTTCGGATGTCGCGCTGTTCGGCAATGTATCGATCACCACGCCGGCGCTCGCGGCGCTGCTCGAGCGCGAGATTCCGGTGACCTTTCACAGCCACAGTGGCTGGTTTCGCGGTGTTGCCCACGGCATTGGCCATCGGAATGTCGAGATCCGCACGGCGCAATACCGCCTGAGCTTCGACGAGGCCGCGTGCCTGCGTTTCGCCAAGGAACTGGTCGCGGCGAAGATCACGAACCAACGGACAATCCTGCGCCGGAATTGGCGCGGACCGCCGGAGGAGCGGCAGGCAGCGCTCGACCGGCTTGGGGCCGCGCGCAAATCCGCGGATGGCGTGGCGACACTGGCGCAGCTGCTCGGCGTCGAAGGAGACGCGGCCGCCGTTTATTTCCGTGCCTTCGCGGGTCTGTTGAAGTCGCCTGAGGACAAGCAAGGCGCCGGCGAACTGGCGCCATTCCGTTTCGAGGCGCGCAATCGTCGTCCGCCGACCGATCCGGTCAACGCCATGCTGTCGCTTGCTTATGCGATGCTGACCCGACATTTGACGATCGCGTTGGCATCGGTAGGGCTCGATCCCTACCGGGGTTTTTATCATGCACCGCGCTATGGCCGCCCGGCGCTGGCGCTCGACCTCATGGAGCCGTTCCGCGCGATTATTGCCAATTCCGTCGTGCTGTCGGCGGTCAATACCGGCGAGGTCGCGCCGAACGATTTCGTCGTGGCGATCACGGGTACGGCACTGACGCAAGCAGGGCGCCGCCGCTTTGTCGAGGCGTTCGAGCGTCGCCTCTCCCAGGAGACGACGCATCCTGTCTTCGGCTATCAGGTGAGCATGCGCCGCATGCTGCTGGTTCAGACGCGGTTGCTGTCCCGGTTTCTTTTGGGAGAGTTGCCGACCTATCCTCACTATTTGCCGCGGTGAGCACCCGCCCCATGGCCGACGAACGCCTCTTCATCGTGACTTACGACATCTCCGACCAAAAGCGCTGGCGGCGCGTGTTCAAAGCCATGCATGGGTATGGCGAATGGATACAGCTTTCCGTTTTCCAGTGTCGTCTCTCGCAGCGGCGCCGCGCCGAGCTCGAGACGCAATTGCGTGAACTGGTGAAGAATGGCGAGGACCACGTCCTTCTGATTGATGTCGGACCGGCAGACAAAATCGAGCTGGCCATGGAGAGCATCGGCAAAACGTTCTCGAAAATGGAACGCCGAGCTACTGTCATATAGTAAGATTGCGTGTTTCTGGATAAGGAGGCCGGCCCTGGTTAAGCGTGTTTCGTATCCGCCGGACGCTTTCGAGCGGCGATGTGCCGCGCGAAACCCCGCACCCGCTCGAATCTCGGTATATTGTTGGAATCGCGAAGCTCTTTGACATGGTCAATACGATGGCGTGTAGAATTTGGCAGGTTTCGCCCATCGTCGTGGGCCACCGGTCGAAAACGCAGCAAGATTGCCTTGGTATCCAAGGGCTTGTAGGGTGGCTGCATCCGAGGCGCGCGCGCCTCGGCCTCATTGAAGCGTGCCGCGCTCGGCCGATCGCTCGAGCGCTGGTCAGCGCATCCGAGGCGCGCGCGCCTCGGCCTCATTGAAGCGTGCGCGTCGAGCTCGCGCGGTCACGGACGAGCGGCCGGCATCCGAGGCGCGCGCGCCTCGGCCTCATTGAAGCGCGTCAGCACGTCGCGGCTGCGTCGCACGATCGCGCAGCGGCATCCGAGGCGCGCGCGCCTCGGCCTCATTGAAGCGCGTCTGATCGATGCACGCAGTGATCGGCACGACGCCGCATCCGAGGCGCGCGCGCCTCGGCCTCATTGAAGCGCGTGCAGCGTGCGCGCGCGACGTCGGCGCATGCATCGCGGCATCCGAGGCGCGCGCGCCTCGGCCTCATTGAAGCGCGTCGGCGGTCACTGCCGGCGTCGGCGCCGACGACTGCGGCATCCGAGGCGCGCGCGCCTCGGCCTCATTGAAGCTCGCGCGTCCGCGCGCACGACCGTGACGCCGGCGCACGGCATCCGAGGCGCGCGCGCCTCGGCCTCATTGAAGCGCTGACACGCGGCAATCGCTGCGCACGCGATCGCCACGGCATCCGAGGCGCGCGCGCCTCGGCCTCATTGAAGCGCGGCGTTCGAGGCTCGGCGCATGACCGGCCAGCTCGCGCATCCGAGGCGCGCGCGCCTCGGCCTCATTGAAGCGCGAGCGCGAGCTGCGCTCGGCACTCGAGGCGCGCCTGGCATCCGAGGCGCGCGCGCCTCGGCCTCATTGAAGCCGCGCCGGCGATGCCGTCGCCGCGACGGTCGATGGTCCGGCATCCGAGGCGCGCGCGCCTCGGCCTCATTGAAGCGTCGCAAGCTCGCGCATGCCAGCGCCGCGACGTACTCGCGCATCCGAGGCGCGCGCGCCTCGGCCTCATTGAAGCGCGCGCCGACGTGATCTCGTCGCAGCCGCCACGGTTCCGAGGCATCCGAGGCGCGCGCGCCTCGGCCTCATTGAAGCGGTGCGAGTCGAGCGTGCGCAGTCGTCGAGCGCACGCGCATCCGAGGCGCGCGCGCCTCGGCCTCATTGAAGCGCGTCGCAACGCTGCGCGCGATCGACGCGACGCCGTGCGATGCATCCGAGGCGCGCGCGCCTCGGCCTCATTGAAGCGCGAACGCTGCGAGCCGCGATGGCGCTGCCTCGAGCGCGCATCCGAGGCGCGCGCGCCTCGGCCTCATTGAAGCGCGACGCGACGCGTGCGCACGACGCGGCGGAAGCGCGCGCATCCGAGGCGCGCGCGCCTCGGCCTCATTGAAGCGACCAGCCGTGCGATCGGCTGGTCGACGCCTGCGCACGTGCATCCGAGGCGCGCGCGCCTCGGCCTCATTGAAGCGCGAGTCGGCCGCGACAGCGTGCAGCACGCGCGATCGCGGCATCCGAGGCGCGCGCGCCTCGGCCTCATTGAAGCGTCGAGACTCGGCGCCGGTGATCGCGGCACGCGACGCGGCATCCGAGGCGCGCGCGCCTCGGCCTCATTGAAGCGTCTCCAGCGCTCGCACGCTCCGGCGTACGGTCGGCACGCGCATCCGAGGCGCGCGCGCCTCGGCCTCATTGAAGCCGGCTGCGCCGATCGTCGAGCGTCGGCCGGCGATGCGCGCATCCGAGGCGCGCGCGCCTCGGCCTCATTGAAGCGTGGCAAGGCGCAGCGTCGTGTCGCGGCTGACGTGCATCGGCATCCGAGGCGCGCGCGCCTCGGCCTCATTGAAGCCGGCATGGCCGTTCGTCGATGGCGCTGACGCTGAGCCGGCATCCGAGGCGCGCGCGCCTCGGCCTCATTGAAGCCGGCGGCAGGTCGCGCGACTGTCCGCGCGGCGTGACCGGCATCCGAGGCGCGCGCGCCTCGGCCTCATTGAAGCGCCGTCGCAGCGCGTGCGATACTCGAGGCTGCGCATCCGCATCCGAGGCGCGCGCGCCTCGGCCTCATTGAAGCCTGCAGTACCCGGCGACCGTCAGTCGCGAGCGACTGCGCATCCGAGGCGCGCGCGCCTCGGCCTCATTGAAGCCGACCGGCTCGGTCTCGAACGGTGGTGGCTCATGCGAGCATCCGAGGCGCGCGCGCCTCGGCCTCATTGAAGCACGCGGACCCCGCCAGGCGGCATGCGGCATCCGTGCGCATCCGAGGCGCGCGCGCCTCGGCCTCATTGAAGCCGCGAGGTCCGCTACGGTCCTCGAACGGCGATGCCGCGAGCATCCGAGGCGCGCGCGCCTCGGCCTCATTGAAGCGGGTGGGGATGCACGACTGGACGGAACGCAGCTTCCAGGCATCCGAGGCGCGCGCGCCTCGGCCTCATTGAAGCCCCCACAAGTCGGTGAAGGTGCCCCCGTCGTCGGCGGTGCATCCGAGGCGCGCGCGCCTCGGCCTCATTGAAGCGAGAACGTCGGGGATCATGGCTCAGTCCTCCCCGTGCATCCGAGGCGCGCGCGCCTCGGCCTCATTGAAGCGAGGGCATCGCGCACGCCGTCGGCAGCGCCTGGCACGCATCCGAGGCGCGCGCGCCTCGGCCTCATTGAAGCTTAACCTCGCGGTAAAAGCCCTCGGACTGCCGGTGGGCATCCGAGGCGCGCGCGCCTCGGCCTCATTGAAGCGCCGCGGTCGGTCGCCTCGTAGCGGGGCTCCGGAAGCATCCGAGGCGCGCGCGCCTCGGCCTCATTGAAGCTCGGGCAGTTCGTCCGTCGTGACGGCGGAGACCATCGGCATCCGAGGCGCGCGCGCCTCGGCCTCATTGAAGCCCACGGGCTCAGGCAAGGTCGTCAACGCCCGCGTTGGCATCCGAGGCGCGCGCGCCTCGGCCTCATTGAAGCGAGTATGCGCGCCTCGTCGAGGGCATCAGGCCGCGCGGCATCCGAGGCGCGCGCGCCTCGGCCTCATTGAAGCATATGCTGCGCAGACAACGCTCCGAACACCCCGAAGTGCATCCGAGGCGCGCGCGCCTCGGCCTCATTGAAGCGGCCTGCTGGTCACGCAGCGCTTTCGGCAACGAGCGGGCATCCGAGGCGCGCGCGCCTCGGCCTCATTGAAGCCCGTGCGCGAGCGCCTCGTCCCACTCGCGCTGCGTGCATCCGAGGCGCGCGCGCCTCGGCCTCATTGAAGCGGGGATCCGCTTGACCGGGGGCAGCGGTTTCGGGAATGCATCCGAGGCGCGCGCGCCTCGGCCTCATTGAAGCACCTCGCAGTCGCGGTCGTGGACCGTGACCTCGGTGTTGCGCATCCGAGGCGCGCGCGCCTCGGCCTCATTGAAGCAAGGTGGGGGCGCCGGTCGTGGCATAGCCGATGCCGGCATCCGAGGCGCGCGCGCCTCGGCCTCATTGAAGCGACAATACTGCGGCAGCCCCCATAGCCCCCATGTAGCATCCGAGGCGCGCGCGCCTCGGCCTCATTGAAGCTTTTTCTGCAGGCCTGGGCGCCGAGCCATGAAACGGCATCCGAGGCGCGCGCGCCTCGGCCTCATTGAAGCAAGTCCTCGGTGTCCTTGTTGACGACCATCGCGCCCTTGCATCCGAGGCGCGCGCGCCTCGGCCTCATTGAAGCGGCTCCGCGCACGACGCGAGGCGGAAGCTCCCGAAACGCATCCGAGGCGCGCGCGCCTCGGCCTCATTGAAGCGGGGTCCTCGCGCTCGCCGATGGCATGACCGAGCAGGCATCCGAGGCGCGCGCGCCTCGGCCTCATTGAAGCGTGGTGGATGCTATCAGTGCCTGCATGGCACTGATGAGCATCCGAGGCGCGCGCGCCTCGGCCTCATTGAAGCTGTTCCTGGGCGCAAAAGAAGTGACAGCATGGTGGCGCATCCGAGGCGCGCGCGCCTCGGCCTCATTGAAGCCGCCTCCCCGTGCCCAGGGGTGCGAGCAGAAGTGTGACCGCATCCGAGGCGCGCGCGCCTCGGCCTCATTGAAGCTATCTGTTCAAGACCGGCTACATGTCGGGGTCCGCCGGCATCCGAGGCGCGCGCGCCTCGGCCTCATTGAAGCGACATCGTCGACCGCGCGGTCAGGCAGTTCTCCATGCATCCGAGGCGCGCGCGCCTCGGCCTCATTGAAGCGGCGCAGGCAGGATGGGCTACGGAGGGCGGGGAGAGCATCCGAGGCGCGCGCGCCTCGGCCTCATTGAAGCCCGCGTTCCAGCCACGAACCTCGCAACCGGCGTAGAGGCATCCGAGGCGCGCGCGCCTCGGCCTCATTGAAGCCGATAGTTAGCAATACAGTTGCCGCTTTGCAGCGACGGCGCATCCGAGGCGCGCGCGCCTCGGCCTCATTGAAGCCGGCCAAAAGCGGCACGGCTCAGAGCACCATTGTTGCCGCATCCGAGGCGCGCGCGCCTCGGCCTCATTGAAGCGTGCTCTCGCGAAAGACGCAGCCGCCGTCCGGCACGCACGCATCCGAGGCGCGCGCGCCTCGGCCTCATTGAAGCGACGCCGGTGCCGCTGCTCTTGAGCGCGAGCGGGAGCGGCATCCGAGGCGCGCGCGCCTCGGCCTCATTGAAGCAGGACGAAGGCGGCCTGCGCTTGCGGCGCGTAGCTCACGCATCCGAGGCGCGCGCGCCTCGGCCTCATTGAAGCCCCGTGCGCGCGAGGTGGCAGTCGGGCATCGCCAGCAGGCATCCGAGGCGCGCGCGCCTCGGCCTCATTGAAGCACGTTGGTGAGCTGCACGGCGTCCATGCCGTAGGCGAGCATCCGAGGCGCGCGCGCCTCGGCCTCATTGAAGCAGCGCCATCGCCGTATAGCCGTCGATCGTCTTGCCGGCATCCGAGGCGCGCGCGCCTCGGCCTCATTGAAGCGCGCACGGCTCCCTCGTTCTGCGATACGCTGACGTTTGCATCCGAGGCGCGCGCGCCTCGGCCTCATTGAAGCCCGTGGGGCGACGCGGGCGGGACGCCGCACAGCTTGCATCCGAGGCGCGCGCGCCTCGGCCTCATTGAAGCACCCACTTGGCGAAGAACTCCGCGTCGACCCCGTGCGCATCCGAGGCGCGCGCGCCTCGGCCTCATTGAAGCAGCTCTCGACCAGCATCCTACTTCATCTTAGGGCCGCATCCGAGGCGCGCGCGCCTCGGCCTCATTGAAGCCATCTCGTCCGGGCCGGCCACGGGCCCGGCGCCGCGAAGCATCCGAGGCGCGCGCGCCTCGGCCTCATTGAAGCTCGTCCTCCGTCCTCGGGAGCGCTCGCCATGGCCAAGGCATCCGAGGCGCGCGCGCCTCGGCCTCATTGAAGCGCCGAGGTCTTGGACGTGCCTGTCTCGTTTTTCTTCGCATCCGAGGCGCGCGCGCCTCGGCCTCATTGAAGCGTGATCTGCCGAGACTTGAAGTCGGTCAGCAGTCCTGCATCCGAGGCGCGCGCGCCTCGGCCTCATTGAAGCCAAGCGGCGATCCCAACCGCCAGCAGCGCCAAGGCCGCATCCGAGGCGCGCGCGCCTCGGCCTCATTGAAGCCGCACCGTCTATCCCTTCCACGCCGACGCCATCTTCCGCATCCGAGGCGCGCGCGCCTCGGCCTCATTGAAGCCGGGGCTAAGGAATGGTCACGGGCTGCGCCGGGGGGCATCCGAGGCGCGCGCGCCTCGGCCTCATTGAAGCCCGGGTCCCCGCTACATCCCGAACAGCGGCAAGCGTTGCATCCGAGGCGCGCGCGCCTCGGCCTCATTGAAGCTTCAGCACCGCGGGGCGTTGGGTGATGAGCCAGGGGGCATCCGAGGCGCGCGCGCCTCGGCCTCATTGAAGCTCTTTGAAGACCCTCGTTTTGAGTGCGCCGCACCAACTGGCATCCGAGGCGCGCGCGCCTCGGCCTCATTGAAGCCCCACCAGCACGCGCAAGGGCTCGAGCCGCGGGTGGGCATCCGAGGCGCGCGCGCCTCGGCCTCATTGAAGCCGACGGGGAGCGCATGACCATGGCGCGCTTCGACCGGCATCCGAGGCGCGCGCGCCTCGGCCTCATTGAAGCCCGCTGCCCGAGCTCGGCGCCGCCGGCGCCGGCGAGAAGCATCCGAGGCGCGCGCGCCTCGGCCTCATTGAAGCGCGTTCATGATGTTGGCCGCATCGTCCAAGATGGTGCATCCGAGGCGCGCGCGCCTCGGCCTCATTGAAGCCTCGGAGGGCGCGGCGCTCGATCACCCCACCTCCCTGACGCATCCGAGGCGCGCGCGCCTCGGCCTCATTGAAGCTGTGACCCAGATGCCGTCCTCGGCGCCTACTGGGAGCTAGGCATCCGAGGCGCGCGCGCCTCGGCCTCATTGAAGCGCGCAGTGCGGGCACGGGTGGGTCTTCACGTCCTCCGGGGCATCCGAGGCGCGCGCGCCTCGGCCTCATTGAAGCGGTCGCGGGCTCCGCGTGGGCTGCCATCGGCGTTACGGCATCCGAGGCGCGCGCGCCTCGGCCTCATTGAAGCTCGGAGGACTTGTGATGCCCCAGCCCACGGCGCTCAGGCATCCGAGGCGCGCGCGCCTCGGCCTCATTGAAGCTCGCCCAAGCCACAGAACCAGCCAGTATTGCCATCGACGCATCCGAGGCGCGCGCGCCTCGGCCTCATTGAAGCGCCGGCGAGGAAGCCAAGGCCATCCATCCCGAGCATCCGCATCCGAGGCGCGCGCGCCTCGGCCTCATTGAAGCAACGCGATATCCGCCTTGAACGTGTCGGGACTGTAAAAAGCATCCGAGGCGCGCGCGCCTCGGCCTCATTGAAGCTACGGCTAGGGGCCTGCCCGTCCCAGCTCCATGAGTTGCATCCGAGGCGCGCGCGCCTCGGCCTCATTGAAGCTAGCCAACCGCCATCTGTGCCAATTGCGGCTTCACGTGCATCCGAGGCGCGCGCGCCTCGGCCTCATTGAAGCCACGCCAGGCTCGGCTCTCACCGCTCTGCCCGGAGCGCATCCGAGGCGCGCGCGCCTCGGCCTCATTGAAGCGTGCCGCCCGGCGTCGTCTCGACAAGAGGCATCGGTGCATCCGAGGCGCGCGCGCCTCGGCCTCATTGAAGCGAGTGCGCCGCAGCAACTGCAGGTGCCGATCTTCTGAGCATCCGAGGCGCGCGCGCCTCGGCCTCATTGAAGCGGGGGGTACCCCCCCCCGGGGGGGGCGTCGGCGGCGCGGCATCCGAGGCGCGCGCGCCTCGGCCTCATTGAAGCAACGAGAACAAGGGAGTTGCGGCATGAGCTGCTCGCGCATCCGAGGCGCGCGCGCCTCGGCCTCATTGAAGCGGCGGCAGCTCGGCGAAGCTCGTGATACCGACGAGGACGCATCCGAGGCGCGCGCGCCTCGGCCTCATTGAAGCGCCTTGAAGGTCTGGTTCGCCACCATGCTCGCCACCGCGCATCCGAGGCGCGCGCGCCTCGGCCTCATTGAAGCTCCTCAGCCTGTGCTTTCGCGCGGTTCTGACGCTTTGCATCCGAGGCGCGCGCGCCTCGGCCTCATTGAAGCTTGCAATCTGCCGTTGAGTTGCTGTCTCCTGGATCGCATCCGAGGCGCGCGCGCCTCGGCCTCATTGAAGCTATATAGAGCGAGACGGCGGCGACCTTCTGCTGGCTCGGCATCCGAGGCGCGCGCGCCTCGGCCTCATTGAAGCTGGCTGTAGACGCGCTGCCGGATGATCCCGACGTTTGGGCATCCGAGGCGCGCGCGCCTCGGCCTCATTGAAGCTGATTGGGAGACGCCATGCATCGCGTGATGGTCTACGCATCCGAGGCGCGCGCGCCTCGGCCTCATTGAAGCGATGTCGTTTCGCCACCAGGCGCGGAAGGCCATGAGCGCATCCGAGGCGCGCGCGCCTCGGCCTCATTGAAGCGGAGCGGTCCAGCAATTCCTCGGGCGGCGCCGGCAGCATCCGAGGCGCGCGCGCCTCGGCCTCATTGAAGCCCCAACCACGGGCTCCTCGCCATCGTCGAGCAGGCCGGCATCCGAGGCGCGCGCGCCTCGGCCTCATTGAAGCACGCCCAGGGCGACGATGCCAGCGCTGATGGTGGCGGCATCCGAGGCGCGCGCGCCTCGGCCTCATTGAAGCTAGATCCCGAGCTTGTCGTGGCGCCCGGCCGCCCCACGCATCCGAGGCGCGCGCGCCTCGGCCTCATTGAAGCGCGGGAGGCTGAGCCGTGGTCGACGTCTACCACTATGCATCCGAGGCGCGCGCGCCTCGGCCTCATTGAAGCACGGATTGGTGGGCGCTTCTGAATGCCGAGCTTGTTGCATCCGAGGCGCGCGCGCCTCGGCCTCATTGAAGCGAGCGCCTTCGCGACCGACCAAGCGAAGTCGCCGCCCGGCATCCGAGGCGCGCGCGCCTCGGCCTCATTGAAGCACCTGCTCATCGAGCGTCGTCTTGGCGCCGGCGTGGGCATCCGAGGCGCGCGCGCCTCGGCCTCATTGAAGCTTCGACTCATTCGTGACCCACGTCGATGTCGAGAAGGCATCCGAGGCGCGCGCGCCTCGGCCTCATTGAAGCGACAGCGCGGGCGCCGCCGGTGTCACGACGCAGGCCCGCATCCGAGGCGCGCGCGCCTCGGCCTCATTGAAGCGCCGGTCGAGACGGTGACGACGGTCGCGGCGGGAGCGGGCATCCGAGGCGCGCGCGCCTCGGCCTCATTGAAGCGGATCATCCGCGGCTGGCTCAAGGCCGAGAAGAGGGGGCATCCGAGGCGCGCGCGCCTCGGCCTCATTGAAGCCGATCGGGCCACGCCTTGTTGCCATCCTGCGGCGTTGGAGCATCCGAGGCGCGCGCGCCTCGGCCTCATTGAAGCGCCGTGATCGTGACGCTGCCGTGGACCGCCGTCAGGCTGCATCCGAGGCGCGCGCGCCTCGGCCTCATTGAAGCGCCGCGGCTTCCTCATGTCGATCAACGGGAAGACCTCGGGCGCATCCGAGGCGCGCGCGCCTCGGCCTCATTGAAGCACGGGTATGAGGATACTGCATAATATGTGCCCAGCAAGGCATCCGAGGCGCGCGCGCCTCGGCCTCATTGAAGCCTCCTGGCGTTGAGAGGGACGAGGAAGAAATCTTCGGGCATCCGAGGCGCGCGCGCCTCGGCCTCATTGAAGCCCCGTGACCACGCCCGCGGTCTCGCCCCAGCGCCGCGCATCCGAGGCGCGCGCGCCTCGGCCTCATTGAAGCAGCGTCTCGATCTTGTCCTCGTGACCGACCGAGATGGCATCCGAGGCGCGCGCGCCTCGGCCTCATTGAAGCGCGCACTTTCCTGACGAGCAAAGAGATGGACACGCTCGGCATCCGAGGCGCGCGCGCCTCGGCCTCATTGAAGCGAGGGCCAGAAATTCGCCTTCAGCGCGCGCGCGCCGTTGCATCCGAGGCGCGCGCGCCTCGGCCTCATTGAAGCCATCTCGACCAGGCGCATGATCAGGCACGGCACGCCGGGCATCCGAGGCGCGCGCGCCTCGGCCTCATTGAAGCGCCGCGAGGTCCGCCCGGCGCTGAGCGTCGCGGCGGCGCATCCGAGGCGCGCGCGCCTCGGCCTCATTGAAGCAGGTTGATCACCGGCGCCGTGATGTTCGCGACCGTGGCCGGCATCCGAGGCGCGCGCGCCTCGGCCTCATTGAAGCCTCGGCGTTGTCGATGACGAGCCGTATCTCGACGGGGCATCCGAGGCGCGCGCGCCTCGGCCTCATTGAAGCACGTTGTGGCCGGGCATCGCACTCGATGGGCTCGCCAGCATCCGAGGCGCGCGCGCCTCGGCCTCATTGAAGCCGCGCGTGGGTCAAGCGCGCTGAGGAGGAGGCCGCGGCATGGCATCCGAGGCGCGCGCGCCTCGGCCTCATTGAAGCCAGGACTTCGGCGACTTCGAGGAGCTCGGCGCCAACCGCATCCGAGGCGCGCGCGCCTCGGCCTCATTGAAGCCCGTTCTCGCCGCCGGCGAGCGCTGGTGCGAGATCCCGCATCCGAGGCGCGCGCGCCTCGGCCTCATTGAAGCCTCTCAGGGGAGGCCCTCGGGAAGGAAGGCCGCGAGCGGCATCCGAGGCGCGCGCGCCTCGGCCTCATTGAAGCATGGACCAGCCGGTCGAGTGGCACCCCGCGCGCGCCGGGCATCCGAGGCGCGCGCGCCTCGGCCTCATTGAAGCATTCCTGGTCGTGGGCGCATCGAATGCATAGTACTCAGCATCCGAGGCGCGCGCGCCTCGGCCTCATTGAAGCTTTTTCGGTGCAGATCGTATGGAAAAAATTGTCCGGCGGCATCCGAGGCGCGCGCGCCTCGGCCTCATTGAAGCTCGATCCTCCTAAAGTACCGTCCACTCCGAGCCGCCAGCATCCGAGGCGCGCGCGCCTCGGCCTCATTGAAGCCGCATTTGGCTTGGTGACGACGACATAACATCTTGGCGCATCCGAGGCGCGCGCGCCTCGGCCTCATTGAAGCCCGGGGAATAGCCCCGGCACGGCGTCGAGTGGCGGCCAGCATCCGAGGCGCGCGCGCCTCGGCCTCATTGAAGCGTGAGGACCCAGCCGACGCAGGTGCGGCTCGGGTCGCATCCGAGGCGCGCGCGCCTCGGCCTCATTGAAGCCGTGTCGGGCCGCGGCGCGTAGATGCGCGCCCAATGCGCATCCGAGGCGCGCGCGCCTCGGCCTCATTGAAGCACAGCCGAGGATTTGCCGATCATCCTGGAAGCGCAGGGCGGGCATCCGAGGCGCGCGCGCCTCGGCCTCATTGAAGCCTCTCCGGCGCCGCCGCCTTTTCTGGCGGCGCGCGCCTGGCATCCGAGGCGCGCGCGCCTCGGCCTCATTGAAGCCTCACCTTCCTCGACAAGTTCGGCTCGCCCACGGCCGGCATCCGAGGCGCGCGCGCCTCGGCCTCATTGAAGCGATGCCGTAGCCGAGCACATTGAATGCAGCCTCGAGCGCGCATCCGAGGCGCGCGCGCCTCGGCCTCATTGAAGCCTCGCATTCGCGCGAGCTGTAGGTCACCAGCCGGGCATCCGAGGCGCGCGCGCCTCGGCCTCATTGAAGCACGCGTGTTCCAGACACAACGCCTTTGTTGGCACCACGGCATCCGAGGCGCGCGCGCCTCGGCCTCATTGAAGCGATCAGCTTGGGAACAGTGAAGCCCGAAGCCGCCGAGGCATCCGAGGCGCGCGCGCCTCGGCCTCATTGAAGCGAGGCGCTGGTGCGCGGCTGGGGCATCAAGCGCGAGAGCTGCATCCGAGGCGCGCGCGCCTCGGCCTCATTGAAGCGCCGAAACCATCGGCGTCTCGGCGGGCACCCTCAGCCGCATCCGAGGCGCGCGCGCCTCGGCCTCATTGAAGCGCGCTGGTAGGGGGCATGGAGACACCTGCTGAAATGGCATCCGAGGCGCGCGCGCCTCGGCCTCATTGAAGCGTCTGGATCGTCACCGCGCCGCCGGTCACCATCTTCGCATCCGAGGCGCGCGCGCCTCGGCCTCATTGAAGCGGGCAAGCCGCTGACGGCGCTGGCGAAACGGGCCGGCATCCGAGGCGCGCGCGCCTCGGCCTCATTGAAGCCACGCGCTGGCGCGCACGCTCGTCGAGTACGACCGCCTGGCATCCGAGGCGCGCGCGCCTCGGCCTCATTGAAGCACGTTGTGGCCGGGCATCGCACTCGACGAGCTCGCCATGCATCCGAGGCGCGCGCGCCTCGGCCTCATTGAAGCGAATTGCGGCGATCCGACATGCTTGCCTCCCTCTCGAGCATCCGAGGCGCGCGCGCCTCGGCCTCATTGAAGCTCGGCGCGAGAGGTCGGCGCTGCTCACCTCCGCCGCCGCATCCGAGGCGCGCGCGCCTCGGCCTCATTGAAGCTGGACCGCCGGTTCCAGGCGTTAAGTGGCGAGACGCTGCATCCGAGGCGCGCGCGCCTCGGCCTCATTGAAGCTTGTAAAGATCGACCGCGGCATTGAGGCCCTCGCCGAGCATCCGAGGCGCGCGCGCCTCGGCCTCATTGAAGCGAGGAAGCGCGAAAAAGCCCTTTGTCGATGGCCCAGTCGCATCCGAGGCGCGCGCGCCTCGGCCTCATTGAAGCCCCAACTGGATGGGTGTCGGCACCGTGGGCGTGACCTGCATCCGAGGCGCGCGCGCCTCGGCCTCATTGAAGCGGCCATCTCTCGCTCCTGCCCCCGATAGGCCCCGAGGCGCATCCGAGGCGCGCGCGCCTCGGCCTCATTGAAGCGGCGAGGCGCGCGCGCCTCGGCCTCATTGAAGCCGGCGGTTACGCTTACGCGGCTTCCCGCCGATATAGGCTGCATCCGAGGCGCGCGCGCCTCGGCCTCATTGAAGCAGCTGTGCGGCCACGCTCGGCGGCGTCGGCCCGTCGAAGCATCCGAGGCGCGCGCGCCTCGGCCTCATTGAAGCGCCACCACCTCCCGCCTTCGACGCAACTGCCTGCGCGCATCCGAGGCGCGCGCGCCTCGGCCTCATTGAAGCGACGCAGCGCGTCCTCAAGCAGCGTCGGCTCCCAGGCATCCGAGGCGCGCGCCTCGGCCTCATTGAAGCGAGGAGCTCGGCGCCAACCTCCGCGTCCACCGCGTGCGCATCCGAGGCGCGCGCGCCTCGGCCTCATTGAAGCGTTTATATGTGATTGGCCCACGAGTCCCAGCTGACGCATCCGAGGCGCGCGCGCCTCGGCCTCATTGAAGCGGTACCTTGGAGGTTTTCGCGGCCTGCACCACAGCTTCGCATCCGAGGCGCGCGCGCCTCGGCCTCATTGAAGCCCGATATTACAGAATGTTGCGACCGGTGACGTTTAGCATCCGAGGCGCGCGCGCCTCGGCCTCATTGAAGCTCGTCACATCCCAGCGGGGAACGATATGAGGCTGATCGCATCCGAGGCGCGCGCGCCTCGGCCTCATTGAAGGACCGTCAATTCCTCGAAGACTATATCGCGCGCCATTGCCAGGCATCCGAGGCGCGCGCGCCTCGGCCTCATTGAAGGAGCCTCCGGACGGCGTGATATCATTATTCTCGTTACCGAGCATCCGAGGCGCGCGCGCCTCGGCCTCATTGAAGCAATTCAGAGGGGGTCATGGCCGTTTCCAGTCTCCATCGCATCCGAGGCGCGCGCGCCTCGGCCTCATTGAAGACAAGCAATGCTGCGGGCCGGACTCGAAACCGGCTAGTGGATGGGCTTAGTGCACCGAGCCATTACGCCGCTGCCTTCTCGTCACCATCTCGAACCTTTGCTGGCCGTGTGTCCTTCCACACCGCCGCAGCCAAATATCTCTATTGGATCAGTCGCCTTCCATCAACCTCAATGGGCTGGGATCGTGTGTGATCAGCAGAGCACAAACATGGCCAGCGCGAACGCCCTGTGCTATAAGCGCTGACGGTCTTTTTCCATGCTGGCGCAGAATACGCTCCGCGACCGACGACGCAAAAAATTGACCGATCGTTGTCGATAGTTCTCGAAACCGCGCAAAATTCGAATCGCGCAAATTTTCCTTTGAAATCATAAGCGAAAAAATTTGACGGATTGGCAGTCGGATTTCGACCGTCAGAAGAAATATTTTGCGCTTATAAATCAGCGCGTTACGATGCGTTGAGAGGATCGAGTGGGAGTGAGGGGGCAATCGGCTACAACAGCGTAGTTTTGACTGCGAATTTTTTGGCCTGTTGCGCCTCTGTCTTGGCGACGCGGTGGACCCTTTCGCGCCGTATTTGGTGTGCTCCGGCGGCCTCTTATTCCCTGAGCGATCTTGGGCCGCTGACGAACGGACTGCCCGGAAGATAGAATCGCAGGAGGCGGTTCGCATCCCGCGATATGCCGATCCTAATGCTCTGCCCGATTTCGCCGGGTTCGTGGTCATCGCGTCCGAGCCATAGAGGACCTTCTCGGCAAAGATCGAGCCCATCGAGCCGACGATCGATCCGCAACGCGGCGGCGAGCCTTCCCGGCCCTCGCGCCAAGTCGCGCAAGCGCTCGACGCCGCGATATAGCCGCATGATCGGGACGCCTTCGAGCGGCTCGAGCGCCCTGATCAGGACGCCGGCCCCGATCCCGGGTATCTCGCTTGAGACATTCAGCATGTACGAGCTGCCGTACGCGACATAAATATAAGCGTGCCCGCGCTCGAGAAACAGCGAGCGATTACGCCGAGTCATCCCCCGGTAGGCGTGGCCGGCGGCGTCGCCGACGACATACGCCTCGGTCTCAACGATACGACCGCTGACGACGCCTTCAGGCAGTTCCCGCACCAATACCTTGCCAATGAGATAGCGGGCGAGAGACACCGTATCGATCGGCAGCTCCAAGCGAGCGAGCGGGCGGCAGATGGCCATCCTTACGGCGGCCGGGTTTCAGGGCATCCGCTCGACCCATTCAGCGCGCGACGGCCCCGGCTCGAAGGGATCGCCGAAATACTGGGTCTCGCGGGCCACCTTCCCATCGAGGAACTCCATGATGCTCACCGTGTAAGACGGCCGCCCGTCATAGGTTAGGACATATTCGGTGACCCAGAGGCCGCCCGCGCCGATTACCCGCCGCACTGTGAAGCGTTTCCGGTTCGGCTGTGCTGCGCGAGACGACTGAATCTTCCGCCGCCCGCGCATGCGCTCGCCCGATTGAGGATATTCGAGCACCGCGTCCTCTCGGTAAATCTGGTGCTCCCCCTCGAAGTCGTTCGCATCGGAGGCGGCCCAGTGGCGATCGAGAGCCGCTCGAATCTCCCGGTCTTCCATATCAAATCTCCTTGACCATCGCCGTCGACGTTGAGCAGTCGTACCATGCGCTTGCCTGCAACAGGTTTCCCCGATGAAAATACGAGCGATCCTGACGGTAGCTTTTCGACCCAATCGCTGAGGCGTATTCCGGAGGTGGATTCAAGAAATCCCCCGATCGATGCCGATAGTCCCTGAAAGCGAGGAATTTCCCGAGTGGCAAAATTCCTCTTTAAAATCAAAAGCTGTGTGCATCTGACGGTTCGCCTGGCGGAAGTTTTCAGGGCGAAGAAAAGCTTTGCCCAGAAAAATCAACTCGGTAGATTCGATGAGAACGATCGAGTGGGAGTAGGAGGAATATCGCGGCAGGTGTCCTGGGCGTTTGAGGACGGCGTGGCCGGGTGGTGTCATCACGATCTCGGCTCACGCCGCGACTTGGCCAAGCGAAGGTGCCCTCGGTGGCTCGGCCGCTGAGCCGGAGGTTTCGCGGCGGATTTGACGTCGCCGCGATGTCGAGACCCTTCCAAATATGGCGGCATATTGCCACAATGGCGTCAAAATATGACACCATTCGTCGATATTGACATCTCGTGGCCAGAGAGCTATGTTGGGTTTATGATTAGGAAGGCTTCCACATTCCGGATCAATCCGCCGGTGCAGTCTGCGCTGGAAAACCTCAGCCGCGTGCTGAGGCGCCCGATGAATCAACTCGTCAACGAGGCTCTACAAGATTATGTCGACAGGCGCAGCCGTGCGGCGGAGCATGATCTGGAGGCGACCTTGGCGAGCCTTCGTGCCTATCGCAAGCGCGATCCGCATTTCAAGGATGCCATTGCGGCCGCCGTGGAGGCAGAGGCCACATTGGGCAAGGAAGATCCGGCGGAAGGCAAGGTCGTCATTGGGAAGCTGGTGAACGGGCAGCTGGTCGAAGAGCGGACGAGCGAAGGCGTTAGCCCTCTACAGACAGAAATCCGTGGCCTGTTGAATGCCTCCTGACTGGGACGCCGATAGTCCCGAGCTTCGCCAGAATCTCACGAAGCTTCTTAAATCAGCCGAAAAGGATGCACGGCGACGGATACAGCCAACCGTCGAGGCTGCCCGCCGCTGGCAGTCCGCAATGATGCGGAACCTCCAGGCCGATCCCAAATACGCCGGCGCATTCCGTGGCGAGGCTGGCCTGGAATTGGTGCAAGTGCATTTAGGCGGACATTACGGCGTGGCTGCAGACGAAGTCGCCGGCGCGCTCCAGAACTTTGAACGGCACTTGCAGGCGGCCGTGGCGCGTCTCGACGAAGCGATTCCGCAGGGCAGCGAACCGAACGCCGATCAGATTGGCGCAATTATCGCGGTCTGTGCATGGACGCATGCCGAGTGGGTGCGCATACATCCCTTTGCAAATGGCAACGGCCGCACAGCCCGGCTATGGGCCAACAGCTTGGCGATGCGCTACGACCTGCCGCCATTTGTGCGCCTCAGCCCAAGGCCCGACGGCAACTACGGCGTTGTCAGCCAAAAGGCGATGAGGGGTGACTGGGAGCCCACGGCGATGCTGTTCCGCGAGCTGCTCAACGATTTCTCCGAGAAATCGAGTCCCGGCACTTAGCGCGCACAATCCGGCACTTGATACCCGCATCGGATGGCGGCGACGATCTTGTCCGGATCGCCTCCAGGTGAGGATCGCATACTCGTCGGACAAAACATTACGCCGTAAGATTGCGAGCTGGGGAGACGCCGCGGTCGCCATTTCAGGCCGCCGCGACCGATATCCGCGCGGCGGCGCGCGACCGCGGCTTCCTCCTGATGACGATCTCCACGTCCTGGTCGAGCGCCGTCAGGAACGTCATCAGCCGCTCGACCGAGAAGCCGTCGAGCTTGTAGTTCGCAAGGGCCGACACTTTCGGCTGGTTGACGCGGAGCTTCTCGGCCGCCGCAGCCTGCGTGAGATGCTGGCGCGCGATCACGCCGTTGATGGCATGCGCCAGCCGCAGTTTTGTCTGCCGCTCTCCGGCGTCCGCATAGCCGAGGTCGGCGAACACATTCCCCGTGCCGCGGGTGATCGTCTCGTCCGTTTCCTTCATCGTCTCAGCGCTTCGGCTTGCCATAGCGGGCCTCGTAATCCTGTCGTGCCACTTTCGACCGTCTCTCGACGAGGTCGACGTTGACCTGCGCCGTCTTGATCCCCTTGGGCGATTTCTTCTGCAAGGCACGGGGCACGTACACGACTTCCTTGAAGCGCACCGTGTAGACCGCCCGGTAAGTGTCCCCGTCGTGGTCCTCGACCACCTCGAAGACGCCCGAGCCCTGGCCCTTCCAAGGCTTGGACGAGGGGTGCTTGCCCCCGAACTGCGCCAGGCCGAGCGCATTCCCCATCTCGTCCTTCGCCGCCTCGGGGAAGCCGAGGAAGTCCATCTTGGACGAGCCCACCCAGTCAAACGGCTTCTCGCCCTCCGCCAGGGTTCGAGCCATGGGTCCATATCCCATTTTTGGGATGAGAATTCAAGCCGCGGCGCGTGGGCGGTCAGGGCGGGCACTGGCACCGCAAAGCTGTTCAAGGACAGCCAAAGTTAGTGCGTGCGCCTGCCCAAGGCGATCCGCCCGCCCGGCTTGGAGGTGCGCGGTAGCAACGAGTTTTCTGCGACGCGACGCGGATTTATTTGGACTATATAATGGTCTAATCTACCCGACGAACATATGCGATGATGATCCGCCGAGGAGGTGGCATGAAGGTATCCGTGACCGAGGCCAAGGGGCAACTGACCGAGCTCGTGCGCCGCGCCGAGGCTGGCGACGAGGTCGTCCTGACCCGTCACGGCCATGCGGCGGTGCGTCTGGTTCCCGTCAAGGCGGCGCCGGATAGGAAATCCCGCAGGGCGCTCCTCGAAGCGGCGCGGACCTCCGGCTCCGCCAAGGCGAAAGCCGGACCAAATGCCGCGCGCAGTCAGGATTTTCTTTATGGGGATGACGGACTGCCCCGGTGATCGCCGTCGACACCTCCGCACTGATGGCGGTCGTCCTTGACGAGTCCGAGGCCGACGCCTGCATCGCTGCGCTCGAAGCCGAGGACAACGTCCTGATTTCCGCCGGCACCGTGGCCGAAGCGCTCATCGTCTCGGCGCTGCGCAACGTCGGCGAGGAGGTGGCAAGCCTGATCGACGGGCTCGGCTTCGAGGTCGTGACGGTCACGCCGGCCGCGGCGCGGCGTATCGCAGCGGCCTATGAGCAATGGGGGAGGGGCGTGAGCCCGGCCGCGCTCAATTTCGCGGATTGCTTCGCCTACGAGGTCGCGAAGGAGCATGCCTGCCGCCTGCTGTACGTCGGCGATGATTTCTCGAAAACCGATATTGAAAGCGTTTTTTGAGGGAGCGTAGCGAGATTTCGATTTTCAAGCCGGCCTCTTGCTTCTCGACGTTCTCGTCAATTATACGAGACATATGGAGACTTTAATAGACGAGCCCGGTACCCAGCTCGCCCGCCGCCTGCGCCTCGAGCGCGACATGCGGGGCTGGTCCTTGGCGGAGCTGGCGGAGCGCGCGGGCGTCTCCAAGGCCGCGATCAGCAAGATCGAGCGCGAGGAGGCGAGCCCGACCGCCGTGATCCTGGTGCGGCTCGCGGGCGCCTTCGACCTCACTCTTGCGGGCCTGCTGTTGCGCGCGGAGGGCGAGGGGAGGCGGCTCTCCCGGGCCGCCGAGCAGCCGCTCTGGCGCGACCCCGAGACGGGCTACCTGCGCAAGCAGGTGTTCGGCCGGCCCGACCATCCGCTCGAGATCACCCAGGTCGAGCTGCCGGCCGGAAAGCGCGTCGCGTTGCCGGCCTCGTCCTACGCGCACATCCGCCAGGCGGTTTGGCTGCAAAAGGGCGAGCTCGTGATCGTGGAGGGCGGCGAGCGGCATCTCTTGCGCGCCGGCGACTGCCTGGGCTTCGGTCCGCCGTCCGAGGTGACTTTCGCCAACGAGACCGCCAGGCCTTGCGCCTATCTCGTCGTCCTCGCGCGGAGCTAGCCGTCATGGCGGAGATCGAGATCGTTCCTTTGACCGCCTCGCCGCAGATCCGCGCGGCGTTGAGCGAGCTCGTCGTCGAGGTGGTGGCGAACGGCGGCTCGGTCGGCTTCATGCACCCGCTGGCGTTGGAGGCGGCCGACGCCTTCTGGGAGCGCTCGCTGGCTGCGGCCGCCCGGGGCGAGCGGATCGTGCTCGGCGCCTTCGAGGGCGAGAGTCTCGCCGCCACCGTGACGCTGCTGCTCGACTGCCCGCCCAACCAGCCGCACCGGGCCGAAATCGCCAAGCTGATGACGCGGATCAGCCATCGCGGACGAGGCGTGGCGAAAGCGCTGATGCGGGCCGCCGAGCGCATGGCTGTCGAGCGGGCGCGCACCCTCCTGGTGCTCGACACCGCGGCCGACGGCGGCGCCTCCGGGCTTTACGAGGGGCTGGGCTTCACCTTGGCCGGCGTGATCCCCGACTACGCGCTGAAGCCCCACGGCGGGCTGACGGCGACCATGATCTATTGGAAGCGGCCCGGAGAGGAAGCCTAGGTGGCGGCTTCGGAGACCCGCCGGATCTGGGATTCGATGTCCCGCTGGCCCCGAGCGGCGCCGTCCGGCCCGATGCGCTTCGGCGGACGGCTTCAGGGCATTCTCCCAGAGCTTTCCGACGCGCTCGTTGTCGGAGACGCCTTGCTTCCGGCGCATCAAATTGATAGATATCATCGATATCTACCATCTGTCTTGAGAGTGCGGAGGCGGTCATGGCCGACACCGGCACTGCAAAGCTGTTCATGCACGGCCGCAGCCAGGCCGTGCGCCTGCCCAAGGAGTTCCGGCTGCCGGGCAGGGAGGTGCGCGTCCGGCGCGTGGGCCGCGGCGTGCTGTTGGAGCCCATGGAGCGGGACATGAAGGACATCAAGGCGATCTTCGCAGCACTCGAGCGCTACCGGGGGGTGCCTTTCATGGAGGACGGCAGGCGGCAGCCGCCGATGCCGCCCGCGGACGACGTGTCGTTCGAGCGATGATCTGCCTCGACACGAACGTCGTCATTGCCTTCTTGAAGGGCGATCCGCGGCACCTGGTCGAGCGCTTCGAGCGCGAAATGCTGCATGGCGACTTTGCGCTGCCAGTCGTGACGCTCTTCGAGCTCCGCTACGGCATCGCCAAGAGCAGACGGCGCGAGGAGAATGCGTAGCGGCTTGCGGTCTTTCTCCAGCTCCCCATCTCCATCCTTCCCTTCGAGCAGGAGGATGCCGAGGAGGCAGGCGAGGTGCGGGCCGCCCTCGAGCGGGCTGGCGCGCCGATCGGGCCTTACGACGTGCTGATCGCGGGTCAGGCGCGCCGCCGCGGCGCCGTTCTCGTCACCGCCAGCACGGGCGAGTTCGCCCGCGTGCCGGGCCTGAGGACGGAAGACTGGGCGGCCGCGTAAGAAGACCGCAGAACGGGAGGAGGAACGCCGGTCGAGTTCCGCCGCTTCGGCTGCGACGAGTTCGCGAAGCGCGACAAGGCGAACCTCGCTCCAAAGAGTGGGGAGGCGGGGGCGCCGCAGAGGCGAAAGTCGACGGCGCCGCCTGACGAACCAATGCCATTTCATTTGGCGAGCGGCCTGGCGATTGACGCGCCAACTGTGGAAAACCTCGCAATAATCCAACATGTTGACGTGGCGCGGCAAATGGCATACAAGATTTGGTATGCAAGGGCGTAGCCGTGACGCGGCCTATTGGCGCCGCCGCATTGAGCGCGAGCACCCCGGGATTGCCGAGCGGCTGAATCGCGGCGAGATTCCGAGCGTCCGCGCCGCCGCCATTGCGGCCGGCATGATCCACGATCCCTCTGGCCTGATGCAGCTCCGCCGCGCCTGGCGCAGGGCCTCGCCCGAAGATCGCGCCGCCTTCATGGCCGAGGTCGGGGTGGCCGAGCTGGTGCCCCACGGGCGCCGCCAGCGGCGCAAGCGCCCCGCCGCCGAGGAGGCGAGCGAATTCGGCGATCTCTTCACGCTGCCGCCAAGGGCGGAGCCACAGCACCCGCGCCCCGAGCTCGTACCCTTCCGCGGCTCTGCGGCACTTAGCCTCGAGGCCCCGAGCCCGGCCCCGCGCATGGCGCCCGCGCGTCCGGCCGTCGAGGTGGCCCGGCTCGTCGCGCGGCCCGAGCCGTCGGCGCCGCCCGAGGCCGCTGTGCCCGAGGCCGTTGTGCCCGAGGCCGTTGTGCCCGAATCCGCTCTGCCCGAAACCGCCGCCGGCTTGGCTAGTACCGAGACGCCGGAGCCTGCTCGCGAGGAAATCCAGCAGCCCGCGCGCGAGCCGCAGGACGCTACGTCCCCCGGCGCCGCCGCTCCGAGCGTTGCGGCTCAGGCCTCCCTGCAGGAGGCCGGCAAGCCGCGCTACGGGATGCGCCGCCTGCTCGGCATCTCCCAGGCGAAGGAGGGGCATGGCGGCAACGGTGCCCACGCCAGCGAGGTGAGCGAGACGGCCGGCGGCCGCGTCAAGGTCGGCCAGCGCTATCTCAAGGTCGATGCGGGGCCCACCGCCTGGCAGGTCGTCTCGATCTTCGCAGGGCCGCTCGGCATGCCGCACGTGCGCATCGTCAATGTCGAGGAGCCCGATACCCTCCGCGCGGTGAGCGTGTCGGCGCTCGTCGACCGCGGCCGCTACCAGCTCGTGCGCTGATCCCACGCGATATCCGAGGCCGCAAAGCGGCCGGCCTCGCGGTTCAATCGCCCCGCCAAACCCGCAATATTTGCCAATACCTTGGCGCTCTGCCGGCTCACAATGCGGCTCGAGCGTCCCGAGGACCGCCTGATTGCTGCGACGCCGCGCGGGCGTCGAGGCAGCGTGAGAGAGGTCGCGTGCTGTCCGAACGCCAAAGGATGATCCGGGAAACCGTCCGTCACTTCGCCCAACGCGAGCTGGCGCCCACGGCGGCAGAACGCGACCGAGCGGCGCGGTTTCCCAAGGAGGCGTTCGCCAAGATGGGCGAACTCGGCCTCATGGGGATGGTCGTGCCGGAAGAGTTCGGCGGTGCTGGCGCCGATTATGTCTCCTATGCCTTGGCGGTGATCGAGATCGCCGCGGCCGACGGCGCCACCTCGACGTTGTTCCAGGTGCACAACTCGTTGACCTGCCTGTCGATCTCGAGACACGGGAGCGCGGAGCAGAAGGAGCGCTTCCTGCGGCCGCTCGCGGCGGGCCGCTACCTGGGGGCGTTCTGCCTGAGCGAGCCCGAGGCCGGGTCGGACGCCGCCGCGATCAGGACGCGGGCGCGGCGCGAGGGGAACAGGTACGTGCTCAACGGCGTCAAGCAGTTCGTCACCTCGGGCAAGAACGCGGACATCGCGATCGTCTTCGCGGTCACGGATCCCCGGGCGGGCAAAAAAGGCATTTCGGCCTTCATCGTCCCGACGAAGACGCCGGGATACCGGGTGGCGAAGGTCGAGCATACGATGGGCCAACGCTCGTCCGATCACTGCCAGATCGCCTTCGAGGACTGCGAGCTGATGCCCGAGCTGTTGCTCGGCGAAGAGGGCGAAGGCCTCAAGATCGCGCTCGGCAACCTGGAAAGCGGCCGCATCGGCGTCGCCGCTCAAGCCGTGGGCATGTCCCGCGCCGCTTACGACGCGGCACTCGCGTACGCGAAGGAGCGGCGAACGTTCGGCAAGCCGATCATCGAGCACCAGGCGGTCGCCTTCAGGCTGGCCGACATGGCGACCTCCCTCCAGGCGGCGGAACTGATGGTCCTGCGGGCGGCGAGCCTGCGCGACGCGGCGCAGCCCTGCCTCAAGGAGGCTTCGATGGCAAAACTGTTCGCGACGGAGATGGCCGAGGAGGTGTGCTCCGGCGCCATCCAGATCCATGGCGGCTACGGCTATCTGAACGACTTCCCCGTCGAGCGCATCTATCGCGACGTGAGGGTTTGCAAGATCTACGAAGGCACCTCTGAAATTCAGCGCCTCGTCATCAGCCGGCAGCTCGCGGCCGAGCCCTTCTTCCAGGGCGTTGGTTAGCACGGCAGCGTGAGACGCGTGGCCGTGCGAGCGTCGCCGGCCCCGGCGCGCCGGCCCGGCGAGGGCGGCTTGGCGGCTGCGGCTTAGGCGTGGAGGGACCATGGATCTCGGAATAGCCGGCCGTCGCGCGCTTGTCTGCGGCGCCTCGCGCGGGCTCGGATTTGCCTCGGCGCTCGCACTTGCCCAGGAAGGCGTTGCGGTCACTCTGGTGTCGAGAAACGGCGAGGCGCTCGCCTCGGCGGCAGTCAGGATCGAGAGAGAAGCCGAAGCACCGGCGCATTTCGTCCAGGCGGACATTGCGACGGAGGCCGGCCGGAAGCGCGCGCTTGCGGTATGCCCGGAGCCCGACATCCTGGTCACCAACGCGGGCGGCCCTCCGAGCGGCGACTTCCGCTCGCTCACGGCCGCGAGTTGGCTCAGGGCGCTGGAGGCGAACTTTCTCTCCGCGGTGGAATTGATCCGCGCCACGGTCGATGCCATGGCGCGGCGCGGGTTCGGCCGCATCGTGAACATCACCTCCCTCACGGTCCGCCTACCGGTTCAAGGCCTCGATCTCTCGAACGCCGCCCGCCTGGCGCTGACCGGCTATGTCGCCGGCGTTGCGCGGCAGATGGCTCCGCAGAACGTCACCATCAACAACCTGCTTCCCGGCACGATCGCGACCGAGCGCATTCGCGAGCTCGGGGCGACGGCGGAGAAGCTGATCGCAAAGGTTCCCATGGGCCGCGCCGGCCTGCCCGAGGAATTCGGCGCCGCCTGCGCGTACTTGTGCAGCAGGCAAGCGGCTTACATCACCGCGCAGAACCTGCTCGTCGACGGCGGATTGTGCCCCTTCACCGTGTAGCGTGAGGAGCCTCCGCCGCAAAGCGCACCGGCTCTCCGGCAACCTGCCGCTACTCGCAATGCTCCGGAGGATCGCGACGCCATTGACCCTTGATCGGGCGCGGCGTATCCTTTGTCGTGTCGCGGCCCAGGATGAGAGGTCTCCCTCATGGTGAAGATGCTGAGCGCAGTTGCTTTTCTCGTGCTGGCCTTCGCGGGCACGGCGATGGCGTGCGAAGCGGCCAGCACGGCGATGTCCACGCCAACGGTGACAACCGCCCAGGGCGACGGCGCGGCGCCGCAAGCGCCCGCGCAGCAGACACCGCCAGCCGGCGGCTGAGCGACCGCGCTTCGTCCGGCCTGAGCCACCGGTCGCAAGACCGGCGGGCGTGCCGCCTTTTTGGCATGGCACCCGCGGGGCGGCGCCATACCCCTTGCGAAACAGGGCTGTCCTTATCTGCTAGAGTCATGTTATGGTTTGTCAAACGGAGGGGAATGCTGGGGCCCTATGGCAGAGCTTGAGTGAAACGGGGCGTGCGGGCGGTGCTGCCGCCCGGAACAAAAACGCATCGGCACTGCCAGGTCGCAGTCGGTTTCAGGGAGGGGGGCAGCTTACTGGACGTTCGGCGGATCTGATCGGCCTCGCGGGGATGCGCGAGCGCTCGTGGTTTCCGGTCAGGTGTCAGAGCGGCGGTAATTGAAGCGGCAGCCTTCAACACCTGACGGGATTCCGAGCGCACCGGAGGGATGGCGGTGCGGGCGGAATATCGAGCGAGCCATCCTCAACTCTGCGGTAGGGCTGACCCGTCCGGCACGGCCGGCGCGCCAGCTTCGAGGCCACATGGAGAGTACTAACTATGTCAGTGGGCACGGTTAAGTGGTTCAACGCCACGAAGGGCTACGGCTTCATCCAGCCGGAGGACGGCTCCAAGGACGTGTTCGTCCACATCTCGGCGGTGCAGCGGGCGGGCCTGCAAGGGCTGCGTGAGGGGCAAAAAGTCAAGTACGAGCTGATGATGGGCCGCAACGGCAAGAGCTCGGCGGAGAATCTCTCCGTTCTCGACTGACTGCGCTTCAAGGGCCGCATGTCGCGGGGGCCGGCTGCCCCCCGATGCTTGCGATTTCACGGCGGTGAGGCGCTCGGGCAATGCCCGGGGTTCGTGTCGTCTCGATGGTTTTGCTTGGCGCGTGAGGGCGCTCCGGGGCGGCACGTGCCGCTCGGCTACGGCATCCCCTGAGACGCGCTTGCTCTCAAGAGCGCTCCGGGAGCGATGCTCCCCACCACTCTTCCAGGGTTGTCGCATTTAACCCCCCGTGTCTTCATCCCGGGGCGTCATGGCCGGCGAAGGCCGGCCATCCATGCCTTACAGCCATCGGACAAGGGCGTGGATGGCCGCGACAAGCGCGGCCATGACGATGGCGAGACGGACGCCGGAATCCAAATTGGATAGCCCTCCCCCATTCCTCCGCCGCGGCGAAGTCAGGTTAGGCTGGCTTGGCCTCATGCCGCCGCCGCGGCGTGCCGCCCTCGCCCAAATCCCAGAAGAGCCCGGTCATCATGAGCAGGCCCTCGCGCGCCAGGGGAGCGAGGAGGTGCTCGTTGGGTGCATGTTGCGAGCAGGCGGGGTAGGAGTGGGGCACCCAGACCGTGGGCAGGCCGAGCACGTCGGCGAAGCAGTCGTTGGGCAGCGAGCCGCCCAAATTCGGCAGGATCGCGGGCTTGCTCCCGGTCGTGCGCGCGATCGATCCCGCGGCCCACACGACCCAGGGATCCTCGGGGTCGAGGCGGGTCGCGGCCATGGTCTCGGCGCGGCTCGGGGCGACGGCGACCATGGGGAAGCCGTGACGGTCGAGATGCTCGCGGATGATGGGGATGAAGTTCCGCCAGTCGCTCCCCACCACGAAGCGCACCTGCATGTGGGCGGCGGCCTTGGGCGGAATGGCATTGACGGGACGCTCCGGATTGCCGGTGCGGAAGGCGAGGACCTCGAGGCTGTTCCAGGCGAAGACGCGCTCGGCCGGAGTGAGGCCCGGCTCGCCCCAGCTGCGGTCGATCTCGGGGCCGCCCGGCTCGCCCGGCTCGATTTCAGCAAGCGCGCGGCGCACCGAGTTCGCGATGGGGGTAGGGAGCAAGCGCTCGACGAGGATGCGGCCGCGGCTGTCGACCATGCTGGCGATGGCGTTGGCGAGGATGGTGCCCGGATTGGCGAGCAGGCCGCCCCAATTGCCCGAATGGTGCCCGCCCTCGCGCAGCTCGAGCGTGAGATCGAAGTTGAAGGCGCCGCGCGAGCCGAGGAACAGGGTCGGCCGGTCCGCGCGCAGGCGCGGCCCGTCGGAGGCGATGAAGACGTCGGCCGCGAGCTCGCCGGCGTAGCGCTCGCACACCGCGTGCAGGCCCGGCGAGCCGGTCTCCTCGCCCGTCTCGAGCAGCACCTTGACGTTGCAGCCGAGCCGACCGCGCGCCTCGAGCACGCGCGCGAGGGCCGCGAGGTTGATCGAGTGCTGGCCCTTGTTGTCGGCGGTTCCCCGCCCGTACCAGCGCTCGCCCTCCACGGTGACGTCCCAGGGTGTCAAGCCGCTGCGCCATTCGGCCTCGTAGCCGCGCACCACGTCGCCGTGGCCGTAGGTCAGCACGGTCGGCAGCTCGTCGCCCTCGCGGCGCTCGCCGATGAGGATCGGCCCGAAGCCCGCGGCCGGATTGTCGACGAGGCGCCAGGCGAAGCCCATGCGCTCGAGCGCAGGCCCGATCTCGTCCGAGAGATAGGCGGTGAGCTGCGGCAGGCGGTCCGCCTCCTGGCTCTCGGTGCGGCAGGCGATACGGCGGCGCAGCTCGGCGAGGAAGTGGCCCTCGTCGAACCATTTTGCCGCGGCTTCGATGGCTTGCTCGCGCGTCGTCACGAGGCGCTCCGCGCGCGAGACCCGGCGGGCCGGGCGAGGCGTTGGGCAAAGCGCACGATGCGCCGGCCGGCCTCCTCGAGTGCGGCGTCGGGCAGCGTGAGGGAGACGCGGAGCTGGCCCGCGGCGCTCGCGCCGAAGCCGTCGCAGGGCAGTGCCGCCACCGCCTCCTCCTCGAGGAGGAGGCGCGCGAACTCGGCGGATCCGAGACCCGTGCCGCGCACGTCGAGGAGGATGAACATGCCGCCCTCGGGGGGTGCTGCGCTGCAATTTGGCGCCTCGGCGAGGATGGCGGCGAGGTGTTGGGCCCGGCGCCGATAGTCCTCTCGCATGGCCGCGACCTCGGGCAGCTCGCGCGTGAGTGCGGCGAGGGCGCCATCCTGGATGAAGGGCGGGCCGCCGTAGAGGGCTGCGAGGAGCAGGTTGAAGAGATGGGCCATGAGCGGCTCGGGGCCTATGACCCAGCCCATGCGGAAGCCGGGAATCGCGTGCGACTTCGAGAGGCTCGACGCCACCACCGTGCGCTCCGCCATCTCGGGCAGCGACCAGGGGCTCACGTGCGGCCGTGCGAAGGCCAGGTCCTCATAGACCTCGTCCGAGAGAAGCCAGAGATCGTGGCGGCGGCAGAGCCCGGCGATCGCCTCGATCTCGGTGCTGTCGAGCACGGCACCCGTCGGATTGTGCGGGCTGTTGATCCAGATGACGCGCGTCCGCGGCGTGACCGCCCGGGCGAGCGCCGCCAGGTCCGGATGAAAGCCCCTCTCCGGCAGCGAGGGGATGTTGACGAGGGAGGCGCCGCTGGCGCCCGCGACCGCCTCGTAGGTGGCGTACATCGGCTCGGGCACGATCACCTCGTCGCCCGGCCCGGCCAGGCACTGGAGCGCGCAATAGAGCCCTCCTTGCGTGCCGGGCACGACCGCGACGTTGGCACCCGTGCAGGGCCGGCCCGTGCGCTTTGCCATGCGGGCGGCGATGGCGGCGCGCACCGCAGGATAGCCGAGGATCGGCGCATAGCCGACGCGATTGCGCCGCAAGGCCTCGATCGTCGCCGCGATGACCGGCTGCGGCGGCGGCTGGTCCGGCTCGCCGATGGTGAGCAGGATGACGTCGCGGCCGCCCTCGCGCTCCTTGAGCGCCTTGAGATGGACGCTCCAGGCCTCGGCACCCTTGCCGGCGACGCGCCCGACCAACGATGAGAAACGCAAGGCAGTGACTCCTTTTGCGCGCGCGGCGCCGCCGGCTCTCCATAGCATTGGCGCAAGCCGCCGCCAAGACGGGGCAGAGTAGCGTCTCGGCTTGAGCTCTCCCTCTCCTCCTTGAGGAGGAGAGGGTCGGGGTGAGGAGGCGCCGAAGCCGCGCCCGGCGCCGGGAGCGGGTGCGCGGGATGACGGTTCCACTGAGAGATCTATCGCGCTCGATCGCCCGGCCTCCTCACCCTCCCCTCTCCTCCTGAAGGAGGAGAGGGGAGACGGCGGCACTGGACCGGGATGGGGCCCATGCGCCATGCTCTCCGCCGAGCGGCACGGCGGGAGGAGCGGGGACATGATCAGCGACGAGCGTGGGCTCCTTCTCACGACCGCGAGCGCCGAGGCTGCCGGTCACTTCGACACCGTCGTCTCGCACTATGTCAAATACAAGTGGGACACCGCCGCCTGGACCGAGAAGATGCTCGAGGCGGATCCCGGCTTTGCCATGGGCCATTGCCTCAAGGGCTATCTTGCCATGACCGCCTTCGACAAGCGCCGCCTCGGGGCCATGGCGAAGTGTCTCGCCGCGGCGCACGCCGGCGAGGAGGAGGCGAGTGCCCGCGAGCGCCTCCACATCGCGGCCCTCGCCGCCTGGCACAAGGGCGCCTTGCACGAGGCCTTCAAGCTGTGGCATGCGATCCTTGCGGAGCATCCCACGGACATGCTCGCCGCGCGCATCGCCCATTTCAATTATTTCTGGGCCGGCGACGCGCGTGCGATGTATGAGGTCGTCGCCAAGCCCTTAGCCGCCTGGTCGCCCGAGCTCCCTGGCTACGGCTCGATGCTTGCCATGCTCGCCTTCGGCCACGAGGAGTGCGGCGCCTATCGCGAGGCCGAGGCGGCGGCGCTGCGCTCGCTCGATGACGACCGCGCCGAGCTCTGGGCGGCGCACGCGCGCGCCCACGTCATGGAGATGGAAGGCCGCAATGCCGAGGGCGTCGCCTGGCTCGCGGGCGAGGAGCGCTTCTGGGAGGGCGGCAACAACATGCTGCATCATCTGTGGTGGCACCGCGCCCTCTTCCATCTCGAGCTCGGGGAGATGGATGCGGTGCTGGAGCTCTACGACCGCAAGTTCCGCAACCTCGCCTCACCGCTCGTCAAGGCGATGCCCGACCTCTACATCGACCTGCAGAACGCCGTCTCCATGCTGTGGCGCCTCGAGGCGGCGGGCGTCGCGGTGGGGGCGCGCTGGGGCGAGCTTGCCGACAAGGCGAGCGAGCGCCTGGGCGACGCGCAGAACCTCTTCACGCCGCCGCATCTGGTCATGGCCCTCGCGGCAGCCGGCCGCACGGCCGCGGCGGAGCGCTTCCTCGCCGCACTCGAGGAGGCGGCCCGAGGCGGCAATGAGGCTACGGCCGCGGTGCTGAACGAGGTCGACATCCCGCTGGCGGCCGCCGTGCTCGCCCATCGCCAGGGCGATCACGCCCGCGTCGTGGCGCTCATGGAGCCGATCCGGCACGAGGTCTGGCGCATCGGCGGCAGCCACGCCCAGCGCGACCTCTTCACGGAGATGCTGCTCGACGCAGCGCTCGCCTGCGGGCGCACGGCGCTTGCGCGCGCCATCCTCGCCGAGGAAGCGAAGGCGCGGCCGGCTCCCATCGCCGGGCGCCGCTTCTATGCCGCGGCGGCAGCGCGCATGGTGCAATAGGGAGGCGAAACGGGAGCCGCGAGCTCTCAGGAGGCCTGGACGCTCCGCGTGCCGCCCGCCTCGCGCGCAGGCATTGCCGCCATCGCCGCCGCTGGCAGCGGCACGGGCAGCGACTTGGGCGCGCGGCTCCAGCCGAGGCTCGGCATGGCGCTGATGAGAGAGGTGGCGACGCCGGCGGCGTAGGGCAGCGACATGGAGAGCAGCATCGAGGCCCAGGTGAGCGCCTCGTCGTTCTGCCAGCCGCTGCCCAGCGTGCCGTCGCCGATGAGGATGACGGCGGCACCGAGCCAGAGCAGCGTCACCAGCACGAACTCCTCCCACGCGACGACGATGCCGCGGATGATCGCCGACTTGTCCTCGCATTTGGGCGTGCGCAGGAAGGGCCGCTCGTCGGTGAAGAGGCCGAGCAGCACCGCCTTGGAGACGGCGTGGGTGAGCGCCATGCCGGCAAGTGCGGCGCCTATGCGCTGGCGCAGCCCGCAGCCCACCTTCGCCTGGTAGAGCCAGATCGTCTCGATCAGCTTGAAGCCCACCATGACGAGGGCCGGCACCACGAAGACGCCGAGGGGGAATTCGAACCAGTGGGGCGAGAGCGCGAGGAGCGCCGTCCAGCCGAGTGCCGCGAGCGTGAAGAGGAGCTGCAGCCCGTCGCCGAGCCAGGGCAGCCAGCCGGCGAGGAAGTGGAACTTCTGGCCGGACGTAAGCGCGTGGCTGCCGGGGAGGAACCAGCCGAGGTGGCGCTTCAGGATCTGCATGGCGCCATAGGCCCAGCGGAAGCGCTGCGAGCGGTAGCCGGCGAAGCTGTCGGGCGTCAGCCCCTGGCCGAAGGACTCCTTGACGTAGACCGCCTCGTAGCCCTCGGCGATGACGCGCAGGCCGAGCTCGGCGTCCTCGCAGATGCACCACTCGGCCCAGCCGCCCAGCTTGTCGAGCAGCGAGCGGCGCACCAGCGTCATGGTGCCGTGCTGGATGATGGCGTTCGCCTCGTTGCGCAGCACCATGCCGAGGTTGAAGAAGCCGGCATATTCCCAGTTGATCGCCTCCTTGAAGAGGCTCTCGCCGCCGTCGCGGTGGTCCTGCGGGCATTGCACCACGCCGACGCGCTCGTTGGCGAGATGGGGCACCGTCGCCTTGAGCCAGTCCGCGCGCACCACGTAGTCGCTGTCGATCACGCCGACGATCTCGGCCGCTGGGTCGCAGGCCTTGAGTGCCAAGTTGAGGGCACCCGCCTTGAAGCCCCTGAGGCCGTCCACATGGATGAAGCGGACGCGCCCGCCGAGCCCCGCGCAATGGGCCTCGACCGGCCGCCATATGTCGGGATTCCGGGTGTTGTTGTCGATCACCAGGATCTCGAGGTTGGGATAGTCGAGCGCCGCCAGGCTGTTGATCGTCTGGATCACCATGGCGACGGGCTCGTTGTGGATGGGGAGGTGCAGCGACACCTTGGGCAGCGGCGTCTCGCTCCCCGGCAAGGCCGCCCTGAACTCGCGGCGCCAGCGCCGCGTCCACAGCATGATCGCCATCTGGCCGCCCTCGGTCACGAGGAGCGCCAGGAGGCCGAGCTGGCCGAGCATCATCACGCTCCACAGCGCGAGGTCGGTCGAGGTGAGATAGCGCTCCGAGCCCGAGAGGATGCTCCAGGCGAGGATAGAGCCGGCGGCCTGGGCGATGGCGGCGAAGGTCAGCTGGCCGGCGAGATGGAGCTCGCGCCAGCGGATCAGGAAGAAGAGCATCGCGGGCAGCGCCATGAGCGTCGCGGCGAGTGCCACATAGGGCCAGTAGGCATTCTCGGTGACCGGCCCGGCGAGCGCGTATTTGGCCTGCCGGTCCGCGTCATAGAGGCCCCAATAGGCGCCGACCGTGCCCTCGATCCTCTCCTTCCAGGGTTGGTCGAAGGCCTCCATGAGGAAGTACTGCACCCCCTCGCGGTCGGCGAAGTTGAGGAACTCGCGCATGAAGCGCGCCTGGTTGGCCGGGCTGGCCTTGGCCAGGCCGAACTGCGGGCCCTTGCTCGGCCAGCCGACCTCGGTCAGCACGATCGGCTTGTTGGGGAAGGCCTGCTTGAGGCGCTCGTACTCGCCGGCCACGAAACTGACCGCGTCCTTGATCGGCACGCCCTCCCAATACGGCAGGATATGGGCGGCGATGTAGTCGACCTCCTTGCCGAGCTCGGGATGGGCGAGCCAGACATAGGCGGGCTCGGCGGTCGAAACCGGCACCTCGATGCGGCTGCGCGCCCAGCGCAGGTAGCGGATCATCTCGGGCACGCTCACGTCGGCGCGGTGGATGGACTCGTTGCCGACCAGCACGCGGTCGATGTTGGGGTAGAGCCGCACCATGTTGACCAGGGTGTCGAGCTCGAGCTGGTTGTTGTCGAGGCGCTTGTCGAGCCAGGCGCCGGCGGCGACGTAGAGCCCGTACTTGGCCGCCAGGCCGGGCACGTCCTCGACTCCCTCGGTCGTGCTGTAGGTGCGCACCGCGGCCACGCGGGTCTGCAGCAGCTTGAGGTCGCTGTCGATCTCCTGCCGGCTGGGGAACTTGCCGGTGGTCGGGTTCTCGCTCTCCCGGTAGGGGCTGAAGGAAACGCCTTGAATGACGCCCCACCAGGAAGGCAGCTCGGAAGGCTGATTGAACGCCCACCAGACCGCGAAATTGGCGGCGGCTACCAACGCTATGATGATGAGGCTCGCCCGACGCATGTTCTTGTCTTTCGAACTCACACGCACCCGCGGCAATCCGCGCGTCGCGGCGGCGCTGCGTCGGCAATACCTTGGCTTGGCGACGTGGCTGAAAATCGGCCCGCTTCTTGCGTCAGGCGCCCTACCGCGCCTGCTCCGGCACCCTGCATGAGCCCGCGCGCTACCGGTGCCCCGGCCGCTGAGAACGCCCGAACCTCATGCCAATTCCCGAGATGCCCTCGTGGAGCGGGACTGCCCCTCAGTGACGCGCTCTTGCCCTCGTCGAGGTATTTTTGCCTTCCACACGCCGCTTGAGGCCGCACCGGCCAACCGGCTCCTACTGCGCTTATTGCGGCCGAGGCCAATTTCGGCCTCTGACAACATATAAGAAGATGGCGCGCCCGGCGTCCAGTGGAGTCGGTGCGATCCTTTCATGATTTTTTCGAATGGGCGCGAGCGGCAAGCTTCATGGATGGAACTTTGCGCCGGCCGCCGGCATTCTACGCTCAGGGGACGCTCTCGGCGTAGTGGCAGGCGACCAGCCCGCGCTCGAGGGCGCGGAGCGCCGGACGCTCGGCGGCGCAGCGCGCTTGCGCGTAGGGGCAGCGGGTGTGGAACGCGCAACCCGCGGGCGGGTTCAACGGCGAAGGCAGTTCCCCTTTGAGCATCAAGCGCTTGGCGCGCAGTCGGCGATCGACGAAGGGGGTCGAGGCGAGAAGCGCCTTGGTATAGGGGTGGCGGGGGGCGGCGAAGAGGGCGTCCTTGCTGCCCTGCTCGACCGTGCGGCCGAGGTACATCACCATGACCTCGTCCGCGATGTGGCGCACCACCGAGAGCCCATGGGAGATGAAGAGGTAGGCGAGGCGGAACTCCTCCTGCAGGTCCATGAGCAGGTTGAGGACCTGGGCCTGGATCGACACGTCGAGGGCCGAGACCGGCTCGTCCGCCACCACGACGCTGGGGCGGAGCATGAGCGCGCGCGCGATGGCGATGCGCTGGCGCTGGCCGCCCGAGAACATGTGCGGGTAGCGCTCGTAGAACTCGGGGCGCAGGCCGACCCGCGCCATCATGGCGCGCGCCGCCTCGCGCCGGGCCGCCGCCGTCATGCGGGTATTGATGACGAGCGGCTCCTCGAGGATGGCGCCGACCTTGCGCCGCGGATTGAGCGAGCCATAGGGGTCCTGGAAGACGATCTGGACGTGGCGGCGGAGCGGGGCGAGCGCTGCCTTGGCCGCCCCCGCCACCTCATGGCCCACGAGCTTGAGACTGCCCGAGGTGGGCGGCTCGATGAGGGTCACCATGCGCGCGAGCGTGGATTTGCCGCAGCCGGACTCGCCCACGACGGCCAGCGTGCGGCCGGCCGCCAGACGAAAGCTGGCGCCGTCGACCGCGGCAAGCTCGGCGGGTGGTGCCAAGAGGCCCTGGCGCACCTTATAGACCTTGGTGAGGCTCTCGGCCTCGACCACGGGCGTCTCGGGAGCGGCACCGGCGGCGGCCGCGCTCACGGCTCGGCCTCCATGGCGGCGGCGGCGAGCGGGTAATGGCAGCGTACGCGGGCACCCTCGAGGGCGCCGAGCGCCGGCTGCTCGGCACGGCAGTGCCGGTCGGCATAGCCGCAGCGCGGGTTGAAGAGGCAGCCCGCCGGCCGGTCGCCAAGGCCGGGGACGACGCCGGGGATGGTCTGCAGGCGCCGCGCATGCGCGCTGCGCTCGGGCAGGCCCGCGAGGAGGGCGGCCGTATAGGGATGCCGCGGCCTGACGAAGAGCTCGGCGGCCCGCGCCTCCTCGACGATCTGCCCCGCGTACATGACGACGACGCGCTCGGCCGTCTCGGCCACCACGCCCATGTCATGGGTGATGAGGATGAGCGCCATGCCGCGCTCGCGCTGGAGGCTCACCAGGAGCTCGAGAATCTGCGCCTGGATGGTCACGTCGAGCGCCGTCGTCGGCTCGTCGGCGATGAGGAGCCGCGGGTTGCAGGCGATCGCCATGGCGATCATGACGCGCTGGTTCATGCCGCCGGAGAGCTGGTGCGGGAAGGCGCCGAGCCGGCTTGCCGGCGCCGGGATGCCGACCTGTGCCAGGAGATCCACGGCGCGCGCTCTGAGCGCCTTCCTCGTGCCGCCCTCGTGGATGCTTAAGGTCTCCATGATCTGATAGCCGACGGTGAAGCAGGGGTTGAGGCTGGTCATCGGCTCCTGGAAGATCATCGCGATGTCCTTGCCGGCGATGCGCCGGCGCGCGCGCGCCCCGATCGTAAGCAGGTTCTTGCCGGCGAACTCGAGCCGTGCCGCGCGGACCTCGCCCGGATAGGCGACGAGGCCCATGAGCGCCAGCATGGCGACGCTCTTGCCGGAGCCGGATTCGCCGACGATGCCGACGGTCTCGCCCTCGCCGAGTGCCAGGCTCACGCCGTCGACCGCCTTGAGGGTGCCGCGCGCGGTGGCGAAATCGACCGCGAGGCTCTCGATCTCGAGGAGCGCCATTGCCGCCCCCGACCTAGCGCTTGAGCCGGGGGTCGAGGGCGTCGCGCAGGCCGTCGCCCATGAGGTTGCCGGCGAGCACGGTCACCAGGATGGCGAGCCCCGGCAGCGTCACCACCCACCAGGCGCGCAGGACGAACTCGCGCGAATCGGCGAGCATGGTGCCCCATTCGGGCGTCGGCGGTTGCGCGCCGAGGCCGAGGAAGCCCAACGCCGCGGCATCGATGATGCCGGCGGAGAAGCTCAAGGTCGCCTGCACGATGAGGGGGGCCAGGCAGTTGGGCAGCACGGTCGCGAACATCAGCCGCGCGGTCGAGGCGCCATTCACGCGCGAGGCCGTGACATAGTCCTTGGCGAGCTCGCCGATCACCGCCGCGCGCGTGATGCGCACGAAGTACGGCAGATAGACGATGGCGACCGAGATCATGGCGTTGGCAAGCCCGGGTCCGAGGATCGCCACGATGACGATGGCGAGGAGCAGGCCCGGGATGGTCAGGATGACGTCCATGAGGCGCATGACGAGGATGCCGACGGCCCCCTGGAAGAAGCCGGCCACGAGCCCGAGAACGGTGCCAGCCGAGAGCGAGATGAGCACCACGATGCTGCCGATGAGCAGCGAATAGCGCGTGCCGTGGATGAGGCGCGAGAGCATGTCGCGGCCGATGGCATCGGTGCCGAGGGGATAGGTGAGGCTGCCGCCCTCCTCCCAGAAGGGCGGCTTCAAGAAGGCATCGTCGTGGGTGGCGATCGGCGAGTGCGGCGAAATCACGTCCGCGAAGGCGGCGAGGAGCACGATGAGTACGATGATGGCGAGGCCGCCGACGGCACCCGGATTGTCGCTGAAATAGCTCCAGAACTCGCGCAGGGGCGAGGGCGGAGCCCGGACGGCTTCTGCGAGCGCCTCGCTCTCTAGGGCCATGGCCGCCTCACCGCCGGTAGCGGATGCGCGGGTTGATCAGGCCGTAGAGCATGTCGACGCCGAGGTTGACCAGCATGATGACCGTGCCGATGAGGAGCACCCCGCCCTGCAGCACCGGATAATCGCGCCGGTTGATGCCCTCGACCAGCCACTTGCCCACGCCCGGCCAGGAGAAGATGGTCTCGGTCAGGATGGCGCCGGCGAAGAGCGAGCCGACGTAGAGCCCGATCACCGTGATCACCGGAATGAGCGCGTTCCTGAGCGCGTGCACGCCGACCACCCAGATCGGGGCGAGGCCCTTGGCGCGCGCCGTGCGGATGTAGTCCTCGCCGAGCACCTCGAGCATGGACGAGCGCGTCATGCGCGCGATCACGGCGAGCGGGATGGTGCCGAGCGCCACCGCCGGCAGGATGAGGTGGCTCAACGCCGAGGCGAAGGCGCCGTCGTCGCCGGAGAGGGCGGAATCGATGAGGAGGAAGCCGGTCACCGGCTGGACGTCGAACTCGACCGAGATGCGCCCCGAGACCGGCGTCCAGTGGAGCGTGTTGGAGAAGAAGATGATGAGAAGGAGCCCCCACCAGAAGATCGGCATGGAATAGCCGGTGAGCGAGACGCCCATCACGCCGTGGTCGAGCACCGAGTTGCGCTTGACCGCGGCGAGAATGCCGGCCGGCAGCCCGATCCCCACGGCGAGCAGCATGGCCGAGAGCGAGAGCTCGATCGTCGCAGGGAAGAGCGCTCGGAACTCGTCGATGATCGGCGCATGGGTGATGAGCGAGACGCCGAGGTCGCCGCGCAGCACGTGGCTCATGTAGACGAGGTACTGGACGTAGAGCGGCCGGTCGAGGCCGTAGTCGTGCAACAGTTCGGCGTGACGTGCCGCCGTAATGCCGCGCTCGCCGGCCAGTATCTCGATGGGATCGCCGGGCACGGCATGGACGAGGAGGAAGGTGAGGAGCGTGATCCCGATGAAGGTCGGGACGATGAGGCTCAAGCGCGTGAAGATGAAGCGCAGCATCCGTTCCTAGCGCCCGGGTTCTCGGTGGCGCAACGGACCCCCCACCCCAGCCCTCCCCCTCAAGGGGGGAGGGAGCTGCTGCGAGCATGCTCTACCGACCTTGTCCCTCCCCCCTTGAGGGGGAGGGTAGGGAGGGGGGACCGGCATCAAGGCTCCGAACATTGGCCGGCGCCGCGCGGCGCCGGCCGCCGCATCACCGCCTCAGCTCCCCTCTTTGAAGTAGCAGCGGGCGAAATCGTGGCCGCCGAGCGGGCTCAGGGTGAAGCCCTCGAGGTCCTTCCTCATCACCTTCACCTGCACCGCGTGCGCGATCAGGTACCAGGGCGTCTCCTCGTGGACGATGACCTGGGCCTTCTTATAGAGCTCGGTGCGCTTGGCGATATTGGTGGTGCGCTGTGCCTCGGTGACGAGCGCGTCGAAATCCTTGTTGCACCACTTGGCGACGTTGCCGCCGCCCGGTGCCGCCGCGGCGCAGCCGAGCAGCGTGAAGAGGAAGTTGTCGGGATCGCCGTTGTCGCCGGTCCAGCCGAGCTGCACCATCTGGGGCTCGCCGGCCTGGGCGCGCTTGCGGTACTCGCCCCACTCGTAGGAGACGATCTTGGCCTTGATGCCGACCTTGGCGAGGTCCGCCTGCATGAGCTCGGCGATGCGCTTTCCGTTCGGATTGTAGGGGCGCTGCACCGGGATGGCCCAGAGGTCGGTCTCGAAGCCGTTGGGCAGGCCCGCCTCGGCGAGCAGCTTCTTCGCCATCGCCGGATCATAGGGGTAGTCCTTAATCGCATCGTTGTAGGACCACATGGAGGGCGGGATCGGGTTCTTCGCCGGGATGCCGATCCCCAGGTAGACCGCGTCGAGGATCGCCTTCTTGTTGATGGCGTAATCGACCGCCTTGCGCACGCGCTTGTCGTCGAAGGGCTTCTTCTGGGTGTTGAAGGCGAGATAGCCGACGTTGAGGCCGGGCTGCTCGAGCACCTTGAGCGCCGGGTCCTTCTTCATGGCCGGGATGTCGGCCGGGTTCGGGTAGGGCATGATGGTGCACTCGCCCGACTTGAGCTTGGCGTAGCGCACCGAGTTGTCCGGCGTGATGGCGAAGACGAGATCGACCTTGGGCTTGCCGCCCCAGTAGTTCGGGTTCGCCTTGTAGCGGATGATGGCGTCCTTCTGATAGCTCTCGAAGATGAAGGGGCCGGTGCCGACCGGCTCCTGGTCGACCGTCTCGGGCTTGCCCGCCTTCATCATCTGGTCGGCGTATTCCTTGGAGGTGATGGTGGCGAAGTCCATGGCCATGTTGGCGAGGAAGGGCGCGTTGGGCACGTTGAGCGTGAAGCGCACCGTGTGGTCGTCGACCTTCTCCACCGACTTGAGGATCTTCGGCATGTCCATGTCGTTGAAGTAGCTGTGGTTGTCGCTGGTGACCTTGAAGTAGGGGTTGTCCTTGTTCGACTGGCGGTCGAAGCTGAAGACCACGTCGTCGGCGTCGAAGTCGCGGCTCGGCTTGAAGGTCTTCGTGGTGTGCCACTTGACGCCCTTGCGCAGATGGAAGGTATAGGTGAGGGCGTCGGGCGAGATGTCCCAGCTCTGCGCCAGGGCGGGCTGCACCTTCGTGGTGCCAGGCGTGAACTCGACGAGGCGGTTGTAGACCTGCCGCGAGGCGTCGAAGGACGTGCCGGTGGTGTTGATCGCCGGGTAGAAATTCTCCGGGCTGCCCTCGGAGCAGAAGATGACCGTTTTCGCCTCGGCGCCGGCCGCGAACGCCGCGGCGGCGGCCAGTCCGAGTGCGGCGGCCAAGAGATGTCGCTTCATGGCTGGTCTCCCTGTGCCCGATGCCCCGTCGGTCGGCCGGCAGACCCGGCCGCAGAGCGGTGGCGGTTGCCGGCAACTGTGCGCGCGCGAAGTGCCGCTGTCAACCGAGGCAGGGAGTGCCGGGATCGCAGCGAGGAGCGCCGAGCGGCCCGCCGGCGTTGACGAGGCGGGGCGATCGATTATCCTCGCCGCCATGAAGCCCTCGGCAACTCCCGCCCCGCTCGAGCTCCACCGCGAGAGCGTGCTGCCCGAATGGACCGACTACAACGGCCACATGAACCTCGCCTATTATGTCCTCGCCTTCGATCACGCGACCGACCGGCTCTTCGACCATCTCGGCCTCGGACACGCCTACCGGTTGCGCACCGACCACTCGCTCTTCACGCTCGAGGCCCATGTGAGCTACGCGCGCGAGCTCAATGCCGGCGATGCGCTGCGCTTCACCACCCAGCTCGTCGCGTACGACGCCAAGCGCATCCATTACTTCCACGCCATGTACCACGCGGACGAGGGCTATCTCGCGGCGACCAACGAGCTCCTCAGCATCCACGTGAGCCTGTCCGCGCGGCGCGCGAGCGCCATGCCGGCGGCCGCCCTGGCACGGCTCGAGCGCCTCATGGCCGAGCACGCCGCGCTCCCGCGTCCGCCGCAGCTCGGTCGCGTCATCGCGATTCCGCGCAAGGGCTAAGGGCGATTTGCCGGCTTCCTTGCGGCGCTGCGGCCGCGGCCGCATAATCCCGCGGCATTCCTCGCTTCGCACGGCTGACCCATGTCGCTCGCACTCCTCCAGCAGCAGGCCATGGCGCATTACAGCGCCGGCCGGTTGGACGCCGCCCTCGAGACCTGCCGCGATATCCTGACTACCGGCGGCGAGCGGCCCGACGTGCTGAGCTTCGCCGGCATGATCGCCGTCGAGCTCGGCGAGCTCGCGGAAGGGATCGCCTTCTACCGCAAGGCGCTGGCCTTGAGGCCCGCTTTCGCCGAGGCGCAGTACAATCTCGCGAACGCCCTCGACAAGGCGGGCGATCTCGCCGCCGCAGCCGAGGCCTATCGCGCAGCGCTCGCCCTGCGGCCCAATCTCGTGCCCGCACTCCACGGCCTCGCGAGCGCGCTCCAGCGGCTCGGAGAGACCGCGGAGGCGGTCGCCTGGTACGAGCGCGCGCTGGCAACGCAGCCTTCGGCCGAGAGCGAGCGCAGCCTCGGCACCGCACTCCAAGAGCTCGGCCGCACGGCCGAGGCGGTCGCCGCCTTCCGCCGCGCGTTAGCCCTCCGCCCGGACTGGGCCCTCGCCCACAACAACCTCGTCTACGTCCTCTTCGAGCGCGGCGAGGTGGCGGAAGCGCTCGCCGCCTGCGAGCGCTGGCTCAGGGCGAGCCCGGGGAATATCGAGGCGATGGGCCTCAAGGCGATGGCGCTCAACGAGGAAGGCGATGTAGCGGGTGCCGCCGCAATCTACGATTTCGACCGCTTCGTCCAGGTGCACGACCTCGCAGGCCCGCCCAGCTACGCGAGCCTTGCCGCGTTCAATGCGGCACTCGTGCGCCACGTCGAGGCGCACCCCTCGCTCAAGGTGCCGCCCGAGGACCATCCCACCTACCACCACCCGGCGCTGCAGATCACGGGCGAGCTCCTGGCGGCACCCAAGGGGCCGATGGCGGTGCTCGAGATGCTGATGCGCCGCTCGATCGCCGCCTATCTCGCGAGTGTGGAGCGCGAGCCGCCGCACCCCTTCCTCGCGCACTTCCCCAAGCGCTGGCGCCTCACCTCCTGGGCGACGCGCCTGGCGGGCCGGGGCAACCTGGTGCCCCACGTCCACCTCGAGGGCTATATGGGCGGCGTCTACTACCCGCTCCTTCCCAACGTCGTCGCCGCGGCGGACCAGGGCGAGGCCGGCTGGTTCGAGCTCGGCCGCCCGCCCGCCGAGCTCCACCTCAAGGCGCCGCCGCGCGTCCGGCGCATCCAGCCCAAGGAGGGGCGCATGCTGCTCTTCCCGGGCTACATGTACCACAACACCGTGCCCTTCGCGTCCGAGGAGCGGCGCATCTCGATCGCCTTCGATCTGGTGGCGGTCACCTCTCCCTCTCCTCCTTCAGGAGGAGAGGGTCGGGGTGAGGAGGTGATTGGGCCAAGCGCACCGCAAGCGATATGAGTTCGACCTCCTCACCCTCCCATCGCTTCGCGATGGGCCCCTCCCTCTCCTCCTGAAGGAGGAGAGGGGATAAGCAGGAGAGGGGAAATCGGCGCGCGAAAATGCTATATATCGTGGGCGATGTCCGATCCCCTTTCCGAGCCCTCGAGCGACCCCTTCGCACTCCCCGAGGTCGAGCTGCCGGCGCCGGCGGGCGGCCGCACGGCGCGCCCCACGCCCTACCTCGACGGGCTCAACGCGGCGCAACGCGAGGCGGTCGAGGCGACGGAGGGGCCGGTTCTCGTGCTGGCCGGTGCCGGCACCGGCAAGACGCGCGTGCTTACCACGCGCCTCGCCCATCTCCTCCACCAGGGCCTGGCGCGGCCCTGGGAGGTGCTGGCCGTCACCTTCACCAACAAGGCGGCGCGCGAGATGAAGGGGCGCATCGAGCGCCTCGTGGGCATGCCGGTCGAGCGTCTCTGGCTCGGCACCTTCCACGCCCTCGGCGCGCGCATCCTGCGCCGCCATGCCGAGCTCGCCGGCCTCAAGCCCAACTTCACGATTCTCGATGCCGACGACCAGCTGCGACTCGTGAAGCAGCTCCTCGAGGCCGAGGCGGTCGACGACAAGCGCTGGCCGGGGCGCGCCGTGCTCGCGGTCATCCAGCGCTGGAAGGACCGCGGGCTCACGCCCGAGCGCGTGCCGGCGGGCGAAGCGCCCGCCTTCTGGCGTGACGCAAAAGAAGGCGCCGCACGGGCGGCGCCGAGAGGCGAGGGCGGCGAGATGGCGGGCGGGCGCCTCCTCGAGCTCTACGCCCTCTACCAGGGGCGCCTCGCCACGCTCAACGCCTGCGACTTCGGCGACCTCCTGCTGCACTGCCTGACCATCTTCACCACGCACGCCGAGGTGCTCAAGGACTATCAGGAGCGCCTCAAATACATCCTGGTCGACGAGTACCAGGACACCAACGTGGCGCAATATCTGTGGCTGCGCCTCTTGGCCCGGAAGCACAAGAACATCTGCTGCGTGGGCGACGACGACCAGTCCGTCTACAGCTGGCGGGGTGCCGAGGTGGGAAACATCCTGCGCTTCGGCAAGGATTTCCCCGGCGCCCGCGTCATCCGCCTCGAGGAGAACTACCGCTCCTCCGGCCATATCCTGGCCGCCGCCTCGGGCCTCATCGCGCACAACGCGGGGCGGCTCGGCAAGACCCTCTGGACCCAGGGCGAGGACGGCGAGCGCCTCTCGGTGCGCGGCCTGTGGGACGGCGAGGCGGAGGCGCGCCTGGTGGCCGACGAGGTCGAGGCCCTGCAGCGCGCGGGCAGCGCCTTGGGCGAGATCGCCATCCTGGTGCGCGCCGGCTTCCAGACCCGCGAGTTCGAGGAGCGCTTCATCACCATCGGCGTGCCCTATCGGGTGGTGGGGGGCCTGCGCTTCTACGAGCGCCAGGAGATCCGCGACGCCATCGCCTATTTGCGCGTGATCGCCCAGCCCGCCGACGACCTCGCCTTCGAGCGCATCGTCAACGTCCCGCGCCGCGGCATCGGCAGCTCGACGCTGCAGGCCGTCCACCGGCTCTCGCGCGCGCAAGCGCTGCCGCTCGCCGCGGCGGCGCAGCGCCTCGCCGAGACCGACGAGCTCAAGCCCAAGGCGCGCACGGCCCTCGCCTCGCTGGGCGAGGACTTCGCGCGCTGGCGCGCCATGGCCGAGGCGCTCGGCCACGGCGAGCTCGCCGAGACGGTGCTCGACGAGTCGGGCTACACCGCCATGTGGCAGGCGGACAAATCGCCCGAGGCGCCGGGCCGGCTCGAGAACCTCAAGGAGCTCGTGCACGCGCTCGAGGAGTTCGAGAGCCTGGAGGGTTTCCTCGACCATGTGAGCCTCGTCATGGAGAACGAGGAGGCGGGCAGCCGCGACCAGCTCAGCCTGATGACGCTCCATTCGGCCAAGGGCCTCGAGTTCGACTTCGTCTTCCTGCCCGGCTGGGAGGAGGGCCTCTTCCCCCATCAGCGCGCCCTCGAGGAGGGCGGCGTCGCCTCGCTCGAGGAGGAGCGCCGGCTCGCCTATGTCGGCCTCACGCGCGCGCGCCGGCGCGCCTATATCTCCTTCGCCGCCAACCGGCGCATCCATAACCAGTGGCAGAGCGCCATCCCGTCGCGCTTCATCGCCGAGCTGCCGGTCGAGCGCATCGACGTGGAGGCCGAGCCGGGGCTCTACGGCGGCTCGCACGGGGTGGGCCGGCCGGCGCCGGACGCCGCGCGCAATTACGGCTACGCGGGCGGCGCCGGCCACAGGGGAGGCGGCCACAGGGGAGGCGGCCACTGGGGAGGCGGCCACTGGGGAGGCGGCCAGCGGCAGCGCGGCCGCCTCATCGAGGGTGCGGCGGAGCGCCTTCTCGAGGAGCGGCGGGAGCGCCATTTCGCGGTCGGCGCGCGGGTCTTCCACCAGAAGTTCGGCACCGGCAGCGTGCTCGCGTCGGACGGCGACAAGCTCTCGGTCGCCTTCGATCACGCCGGCGAGAAGAAGGTCTTCGCGAGCTTCCTCGAGCCGGCGTGAGCATGGCCGCTCGGCTCTGGCTTCTGGCCTTCGAGGTGGCCAAGGCGGGGGGCGGCGTCTTCGCCGATCTCGCGAGCCGCGTCACCGACAATTTCACCGTCTTCGAGACGGCGTGCGGCGGCCACTGGCGCTTCGAGCTCCTGCTCGAGAGCGAGCCGGATCGCGTAGCGCTCGAGACGCGTGCAGCGCTCGCCGCGGCCGCCCTTGGCCTGCCGCCTCCCGTGCTCGAGAGTGCCGAGCTCGCGGAGAGGGATTGGCTCGCGGAGAACCGGCGCCAGTTCCCGCCCATGCGCGCCGGGCGATTTTTCGTCCATGGCTCCTTCTTCGCGGGCGCCGTGCCGCGCGGCTCCATCGCACTCGACCTCGACGCGGGTCTCGCCTTCGGCAGCGGCAGCCACGGCTCGACGCGCGGCTGCCTCCTCGCCATCGACCGCCTGGCGCGGCGCCGGCGCTTCCGCCGCCCGCTCGATCTCGGCTGCGGCTCGGGCATCCTGGCGCTCGCCATGGCCAAGCTGTGGCGCCGGCCGGTGGCGGCCGCCGATGCCGATCCGGTGGCGGTCGCCGTCGCCCGCGGCAATGCGCGGCGAAACGGCGTGCAGCGCCTGGTGCGGCCGCTCGTGAGCCGCGGGCTCGCCCAGCGCGCATTGCGCGGCGGCCGGCGCTACGATCTCATCGTCGCCAATATCCTCGCGCGTCCGCTCGAGCGCCTGGCGCCGGCGCTCGTCCGCGCGTTGCGGCCCGGGGGCGTGCTCGTGCTCTCGGGCCTCCTTGCCGGAGAGCGTGCAGCGGTGCTCGCCGCCTACCGCACGCAGGGCGGCACCCTCGCCTGGCGCATGACGCTTGGCGATTGGGTGACGCTGGTATTGCAGAAAGCGGGGCCGCGCGGCGTTCGCTGACGGCAGCCCGCGTCAGAATTTCAGCTTCATATCGACGCCGAAATTGCTGCGGTCCCCGAGATAGCGGGTATCGGGCGCCGACTTCGTGTCGGGCGTGCGCAGCGGCTGGTTGAGCCTGGCGTCGAGCGTCAACATGCCCAGCTGGACGACGGCATCGATCCCCGGCGACGGGGTGAGGCGCAGGTCGTGGGGTGCCGAGATGCGCGCGTCGTAGGCGTTCGCGGGCGGCAGCCCGAGGAGCTCCAGCGAGGGGACGATGGTCATATTGCCGATCCGCGGCACCTCGAAGCGGACCGCCTTGGCGGCGCCGCCGTCCACCGTCACCGGCAACACAACCGGATCGGAAAAGGGCAGCGCCTCGGCCGGCAGTGCGCCCCTGGCCGGCGTCGAGGTCTGAACCTCGAGAATCAAGAGCGCCATCTCGTCTGCCGCCGCAACCGCAGGCTTGGGCGCCGGCACCGGCAGCGGCGGCTCCTCATTCCGCGCCACGGGTGCTACGCTCGGCGCGGGCGGGGCGCTGGATGAGGCGATGGGGGCGAGGGGGAGGAACTCCAGCCAGAGCGCCTCGGCGCCGATGAGCTCCGTGCGCGCCGCGGCCGGGAGGGCAGGCTTGGCGACGGGCAACGGCGGGTCGTCGGGCATTACTACGCTCTCCGCCTGGCCACGAGCAGCCAGAACCGTGAGGCCCAACGCCAAAGCCATATGGTGAATCCGGCGCATCCGCCGCGACCCCCCCTCTCCCCGTGTCTCAAATTTTAGTCATTTTGCCGATATATGCAAGTTCTGCGGGAGACAAAAGGGAGGAGGGGTCGTGCGCGGGCACGCCGCTCGGCGGGGAGGGTCAGGCTACGGCGGCGGGCTTGTTCTCGTTGGCGGCGGGGTGCCGGGTCATCTCGCCGGCAAGGATTCCCGGGATCTGGCTGCGGCTGATGCCGATGTCGGAGAGCATGTGGTCGTCGAGCGCCATCAGCTCGCTGTAGGCGGCCTCGCGGGCACGCCAGCTCGCGAGCGGCCTCAAGACCAAGCGATCAAGCAAGCGGCCGATACTGCGCGACACGGCGGGAAAGGCAACGATATTCGAGCTCATCTCTTCTACGTCCTCTTCTAGGCTGACGCCTTGTGCGGCGTCGACGGGGTGCTAAAGGCTTGGGAGGGCCACCCCATTGCCCGTCCAGCAACAGACATAGGCTCGCGCGGGGCCGCTGGTCAGGGGAATTTGTGCAACGCAGCAATGCAATTAAATCATGTAACTCGTGTTATCAATGCGTCGGGCGCGTGACAGTTTGCCGCAGCCGGGTGCCGCAGGGGCAGCGCCCTGCCTCCCCTTGTCTCGCCTCGGGGCGCGGCCTAGCTTGAGTGCCGCCGCGCGAGCAAGCGCGGATCGAGGAGGTGCCGTGTCGCAGTGTCGAGCCGTCTACCAGGGCGACGAGGTGCTTCAGCAGCTCTTGGCCAAGCACGGGGCAGCCTCCGGGCCAGCGGAGGTGCGGGCTCTTCTCGAGGGCGTCATAGCGGCACCCGAGGCGGAAGATGCCGCTGGCTGGGTGACGCTCGTCGCCCCTGAGCCGAGCGGGGCGCTCACGGCGCAGCTTTTGGCGCTCGAGTCGCTGCTCCGCCGGGAGACCGAGGTGCGCGCCGCGCGGGAGCCGCCGCTCGCCGAGCGCCTGGCGCTCTTGCGGGCGGAGCTTGCGGCTCGCGGCCTCGCCGGCTTCGTGGTGCCGCGCGGCGACGAGCACCAGGGCGAGTATGTCCCGCAGCACTCCGAGCGCCTGGCCTGGCTCACCGGCTTCACCGGCTCGGCCGGGGCGGCGGCGGTGCTGGCGGAGAGCGCGGCGATCTTCGTCGACGGGCGTTACACCCTTCAGGTACGCGACCAGGTCGCGGCGGAGCTCTGGGAGTTCCACCACCTCATCGAGAACCCGCCTGCGGCCTGGATCGCGGCACGGCTCGCGCCGGGTGCGGCCCTCGGCTACGACCCTTGGCTGCACACGCCGGCCGAGCGCGAGCGCTACGCCGCCGCGGCGGCCAAGGCGGGCGGGCGGCTCGTGCCATGCGAGGGCAATCCGGTCGATGCCGTGTGGTCAGCGCAGCCGGCGCCGCCCATAGCGCCGGTCGTGGCGCATCCCCTCGCTTATGCCGGCAAGGCCGCGGCGGAGAAACGCGCTGAGCTGGCGGCGGTTCTTGCCGAGGAGGGTGTCGCGGCGGCGGTGCTCACGGCACCCGACTCGATCGCCTGGCTCCTCAACGTCCGCGGCGGCGATGTGCCCCATACGCCGCTCCCCCTCTCTTTCGCGATCCTCGGCGCCGACGGCGCGGTCGAGCTCTTCTGCGATCCGCGCAAGCTGGCGCCCGGCCTCGGCAAGCATCTTGGCAATGGCGTGCGGGTGCGCCCGCGCGAGGAGCTGGCGGCCGCCCTCGATGCCCTGGGCCAGGCGCGCAAACGCGTCGCCGCGGACGCCAACAGCGCCGCCGCCTTCATCTTCGACCGCCTCGAGCGAGCCGGCGCCGAGATCGTGAAGGGCGCCGATCCCTGCGCGCTGCCCAAGGCATGCAAGAACGAGGTGGAGCTCGCCGGTGCGCGCGCCGCGCACCTGCGCGATGGTGCGGCGCTCACGCGCTTTCTCGCCTGGATCAAGGACGAGGCGGAGAAGGGCGGCATCAGGGAGAGTGCGGCTGCCGAGCGGCTCCATGAGCTGCGCCGCGAGGGCGAGCACTTCCGCGACCTCAGCTTCTCGACGATCGCCGGCTCGGGACCGAACGGCGCCATCGTGCACTACCGCGTGAGCGCCGCGAGCGACCGGACCATCCGGCCGGGCGAGCTCTTCCTCGTCGATTCGGGCGCCCAGTATCTCGACGGCACGACCAACGTCACGCGCACGCTCGCCATCGGCACGCCGGCGCCCGAGATGCGCGAGCGCTTCACCCGCGTGCTCAAGGGCCACATCGCACTGGCCCTCGCGCGCTTTCCCGCCGGCACCACGGGCTCTCAGCTCGACGCTTTGGCGCGCAACGCCCTCTGGCAGGCCGGCCTCGATTACGACCACGGCACCGGCCACGGGGTGGGGAGCTATCTCGGCGTGCACGAGGGACCGCAGCGCATCTCCAAGATCCCCAACACCGTGGCGCTCAGGCCCGGCATGATCGTCTCGAACGAGCCGGGCTACTACAAGGCCGGCGCCTACGGCATCCGCATCGAGAACCTGGTCGCCGTCGTCACGTCCGATGGCGCCCTGGCGGCCGAGCGTCCGATGCTCGCCTTCGAGACGCTCACCCTGGCGCCCATCGAGCGCGATCTCGTGGCCCCGGAGCTCTTGTCGCGCGAGGAGACGGCCTGGCTCGATGCCTATCACGCCCGCGTCGCCGCGACCCTCGCCCCGCTCGTCGACGACGCCACGCGGCGCTGGCTCGCCCAAGCGACGCGGCCCATCGGCGCCTAAAGTGCTCACACGGCGATGCGGTAGGCGCGCCGGGCGTTGTCGCTGAAGAGCTTGCGCCGCACCGCGAGCGGCAGGTCGGCGACGATGGCCTTGAAGCCGTCGAAGATGCGGGCGAAGCTCGCGCACAGGCCGTCGACCGGGAAGTTGCTGGCGAACATGGCGCGGTCGGAGCCGAAGATGTCGATCGCCGCGCGCACGATCGGACGGTTGTCCTCGACCGTCCAGGGCCTGCCCGCCTGCCCGAGGCCCGAGATCTTGACCCAGGTATTGGGCTCGGCCGCGAACGCCGCCATGGCCTCGCGCCACGCCGCGAGGCCGCTCTCGCTGCGGTCGCTCGGCAGGCCGGCGTGGTTGAGCACGATGGGGATCTCCGGGAAGTCGCGCGCCAGTGCCGCCGCCTCGTGGAGGTGCCAATAGGGCACCTGGAGCTCGTAATGGAAGCCGTAGGCCGCGAGCTTTTGGTAGCCGCGCCGCCAGCGCGGATCGCTCATCGAGCCGAAGGCGCCGGGCAAGATCTTGCCCGCCGAGGGTGCCGCCGCCGGCTTCTGGCGGATGCCGCGCACGAGGGGAAAGGCCGCGTGGCGGCGCAAGATACGCTCGATGTCCTGGCTCTCGAAGCGGGCATGGGCGATGACGGCGTTGGGGAAGCCGTGGCGCTCGGCGATCTCGTGCACGAAGCGAGTCTCCATGACCGGGTCGTCGCGCGCGGCTTCGGCTTCCATGTGCACCGTCGCCACCACGCGATGGCGTCCGGCGTCGCGGCGATAGTCGCACGCCAGGTAATTGCGGCGGAGCGGTGCCGAGCAGCCGTAGCGGGTCGCGCGGGGCGGGTCGCCGCTGAGCCAGGGATAGCTCAGGCGCCCGAGGTCCCACAGGTGATGATGCGCATCGACGATCTCGATCTCGGACACGGCATTCACCCGAGGCAGGGAACGGACGGGCGGCGCGCAAGGAGCATGGCGCTCCCCGCTCGAGCTATTCCAGCGCCGCCGCCGTCGAATGCACGCTCGGCGTGCCCGCCACGAGCTGGAGCACCGGCGCGCTCCGCCAGGAGAATTCGAGGCCCGAGCACGCGGTGATCGCGATGAGCATGGCCGCCACCAGGATCCAGGAAGAGCAAAGATCGCGCTTGGTCATGGCCGTTGTCCCCGTTGGGGCCTCCTCCGAGCTCGCGGCCGCAGGAGGCATTTGATCGTGAGTGGCAGGCTAACGCTCTTCCGGCCGGCCAGCTATGACGGGCATCACATGGTGCGCCGTGACCGCCGTCACCGCGCGGGGCGGGCGCAGAATAGGCTCAATAATTTCCCGGAGGCGCGCTATTGTCGCGCCGGCGCCGCAGCACGCAATGCCCTCGGCTCGGCGGCGCCCGGCGAAGGGCGGGGCAGGGGAGGCACGAGATGGCACTTGCGCTCAGGAATCCGGCGCGCGAGCGGCTCGAGAAGGGCGAATTGGCGCTCGGCATCGGCATCCGCCAGGCGCGCAGCGTGGACATCGCCAAGATCATGAAGAGCTGCGGCTACGACTGGCTCTTCCTCGATCTCGAGCACGGCGTCATGGCGCTCGACAGCGCGGTGCAGATCGCCGTGGCGGCACTCGACGCGGGCATAGCCCCTCTCGTGCGCGTGCCCTCGGGGCAATATTGGCTGGCCACGCGCGCGCTCGACGGCGGTGCGCTCGGCATCGTCATGCCGCACGTCGACAGCGCCGAGGAGGCCGCCGAGCTCGTCGACCGGCTCAAATACCCGCCCCAGGGCCACCGCTCCTCGGGCGGCAATTTCCCGCAATTCGATTTCCGCGGCGTCGGCGCCGGCGAGGCGACCCAGGCGCTCAACGCCGGCAACCTCGTCGTCGCCATGCTGGAGACGCCGCGCGCCATCACCAACGCCGATGCCATCGCGGCGGTGCCGGGCGTGGACGTGCTCCTCATCGGCACCAACGACTTGACGCTCGAGATGGGCATTCCGGGCAAGCTCGGCGACGCGCGCGTCGAGGCCGCCTACGAGGCCGTCGTGGCCGCCTGCCGCACGCACGGCAAGCACCCGGGCATGGGCGGCGTCTACAGCGAGGAGCTTCTCAAGCGCTATATCGGCCTCGGCATGCGCATGGTGCTCTGCGGCGGCGACCTCGGCATGATGATGAGCGCCGCCACGGCGCGCGCCGGCTTCGTGCGGGAGTGCCTGGCGTAGCGCAGCGCTACTTCACCGCGACGATCATCTCGATCTCGACGGGGATGCCGGCGGGAAGCGAGCTCATGCCGACCGCCGAGCGCGCGTGGCGCCCGCGCTCGCCGAACACCTCGACGAGAAGGTCCGAGCAGCCGTTGATCACCTTGGGGTGGTCCGTGAAGTCGGGCGCGGCATTGACCATGCCGAGCAGCTTGACGACCTCCTCGACGCGCTCGAGGTCGCCGCCGAGCGCATCGCGCGTCGCCGCGATGAGCACGAGCCCGACCTGACGCGCGTGGCGGTAGCCCTCCTCGACGGACATGCCGGCGCCGAGCTTGCCCTTGGGCATGGTGCCGTCGGAATAGTGGGGCCCCTTGCCCGAGAGATAGAGGAGACTGCCCACGCGCTTGGCGTGGACGTAGGTCCCCATCGGCCCGCCCACCTCGGGCAATGTGATCTTGAGCTCCTTGAGCCGCGCTTCGATGCTCATGACGGTGGTCCCCTTCGGATGAAATGCAGGCGCGACCATAGCCGGGCGGGCCTTGCGGCGGCCAGACGATTTCTCGCCGCGCGGCCTTGACGTCGGGATTTCGATGGGCCGCTATGGCGACGCCATGCAGCTCGTCCGAAGAGGCGCCCCCGCCATCGCCGCCGACAATCTCGGCCGGCCGCTCGTGCGCTTCGCCATCCGCTCGCCGACGCGGCCCGAGGTGAGTCTCATACTGGATTGCCCGGCCGCGGACCGCAGCGAGGCGCTCGAGATCGTCATGCGCAACCGCACGGCGGGCGACGCGCCGCTGCTGCTCGACGAGGAGCGGCTCTCCAACTCGCTCGTCTCAAGCGCATGGCAGGGCTCGCTGCTCGGCAAGCGCCTCCTCGCGGGCTACGACCGGCTGCGCTTTCTCGAGTTCAGGCGCTTCTGGGACTTTCCGATTCCGCCCGCCTGGCTCGACCACGTCGGACAGACGGGTCTCGGCGTCTCCGATCCCGTCACCTCGGAGGACGCGATCCATCTGTGGTTTCTCAACAGCGGCCTCAGGCTGCGCAAGATCTGCGACGGCGAGCGCCACCCGCATATCCGCTCGCAGATCTACGACGTGGTCTTCTCCGCCTTCCTCCGCTGCAAAAGCGAGCTTTATCTCGTCTCGGGCCGCCCCTCCATCTTCGCCGCCGAGGCCGACGAAGCGATGGTGGAGGCCGCCATCGCGGAAAGGATGGCAGGCTGGCAGGGGCTCGCCCAGCTATTGGATGCGGTCGCGAGGCTCGCCGGCAAGACGCTGGACGAGGGGGCTACGGGGCCGGCCGGCGAGTGAGCGCCGCTCGCGGCAGCTCAGCTGCTCACCGCCTTGGCGCCCGCCTCGGCGCAGAGATGGTCCTCCTCGCCGAGGGCGCCGCCGCAGCCGATCCCGCCGATGAGCACGCCGTCCCTAGTGATGGGGAAGCCCCCCGGCCCGATGATCATGTCGAGCTTCTCGCCGACGCCCGCCCAGAAAGCTGCGTTCTTGCCGGCCAGCTCGACATAGTCCTTGGTCGGCCGGCGGAAGCCGGCGGCCATCGTCGCCTTGCCCTTCGCGGTCTCGAAGGTGATGAAGCTGCAGGAATCACCGCGCGCGAAATAGACGAGATGGCCCCCTTCGTCGCACACCGCGACGCTGATCGTCTGGCCGAACTCCCTCGCCTTGGCCTCAGCACCCGCCGCGGCGCGGCGGGCGAGCTCGAGGGTCATCGCGCGCGCGGGCACCTTGGCGCGCGGGTCCGCTTGCTGGCTCTGGGTCACGGCCTCTACCTTCCTTTTTTGGGGCGGCTAATGTCGCGAGCGCGGACACGCGAGTCAAGCCGGCGCGCCGGAGGGGTCAGCCGGGAGCAATCAGGGACAGTTTGGGAAAGTAGGCACGGTAGCGCGCCGCATCGCGTGTCATGAGCCGATATCCGGCCACGGCGGCATGGGCGCCGATGAAGAAATCCGGAAGCGGCGATCGCTTCGTTCCGCCCCGCCGCCGATAGGCGAGGCAGGACTTTCCCGCGAGAAAGGCGGCCTCGTAGGGAATCGCTTCGCGGAGGAGCAGAGCCTTCGGCAGCGCTTCCTCGAGCTCCTCGATCCGCGAATAGCGAATGGAGAGCTCGGCATAGACGACCGCATTGATGACGAGGCGGGCGCTGTCGGCGGCGCGCTCGAGCGCTGCCGCCGACCACGAAAACCAGCGCGGGTCCTCCGTCATGACATCGAGGAGAACGTTGCTGTCGACCAATATCGTGGCCATTCAACGGTCGCGCGTCAGCGCCATGATGGCGTCGGTGCTCATCGCCACATCGCCGCGTCCGCGCAAATGGGCGACAAGGCGGGCGCCTCGGCCGTCCTTGCTCCGGGCCTTGGCGCGGACGATCCGCACGGTCTTGCCGTCGAATTCGAACGCGACCTCCGTGTGGGGCAGCAGGCCCGCCCGTTCGCGGATTTCGGCCGGAATGGTCACCTGGCCCTTCGATGTGATGCGCATGGCCGCCTCCTTACGCTTACAAGTAAGAGTAAGAAAATTTCGAGATCATGGCAAGGCTCTGGCGGCCTCCAGCGCGCGGGTCCGCTTGCTGGCTCTGGCTCACGGCTTCTACCTTCCTTTTTCCGGGCGGCCAATGTCGCGAGCGCGAACGCTCGAGTGAAGCAGGCGAGACCGCCAGCGGCGTCTCAGTGTGAGTTTGCGCAAGCGGAGAGGCGTTCCTCTCCTCCTTCAGGAGGAGAGGAAGGGGCCCATCGCGAAGCGATGGGAAGGTGAGGAGGCCGCGCTTTGGCGCTTTGGCGAACGGCGACGTGAATTGCAAGGACACCTCCTCACCCCGACCCTCTCCTCCTGAAGGAGGAGAGGGGGCAGCCCGCTCCTGTCCAGCGCTCAGCTGGTCAAGAACTGCCGCAATTCTGATCGTATCACTGCCTCGTCGGCGGCAGCGTCGCGACACAGACGCTTGCGCGAGTCGTGTGGAAACATGCTGTAATCGAGCTCGATAAGACGCATGCCGTGCTTTTGTAAGATTTCCCGCCGGAGTTTGTCATATCGTTTCCTCTGTTCACCGCGCGAGCAGCCGCTTACGGTCTGCCTCAGATCCATAATGGGAATCGCTTCCGAGTGCTGGCGTTCGCGGTATTCGATCACGAGATTGCGGTCGCGATAATACGCGTCAACGGGGAGCCGCCGACACCGCCCATCTCGGCCCGGATCACCGACAAGGAAGTCAAATCCGTTGAATTGTCGGCACCCGATCGACCCGAGTACCTTGTCGCAGAGATCAACTATATATTCTTCGTCCTTCGGCATGCCTGGAGTTATGGCACGATTCGACCTTAAGACAGCGCCCAAAATACCTACGACAAATCCACCCCTTCAGCGCCCGTGCGCCGCGCGAGGCCGCAGGCCTCGGCGGCAAGCTCGTAGGAGCGGCGCCGCGCCTCGGGGTCGTGGCAGATGGTCAGTACGAGAAGCTCTTCGACGCCATAGGCCGCGGCCATGGCGAGGAGACCTGAGCGCACCTCCTCGGGTGCGCCGATGATCTGGCCGCGGCGGTTCTCCGCGATGCGCAGGCGCTCGGCGGCGCTGTAGGGGTAAGCGAGCGCCTCCTCGCTGCTCGGAAAGGGGCCGAGCTCGCCGCGGTCGCGGCGCAGGCGCCAGAGATCGCGGCTCGCGGCGAGCTCGTCTGCCTCGCGCGCCGTGGCGGCGCAGATGACCGAGATGCAGGCGCTGCCCATGGGACGCTCGAGGATCACCGAGGGCCGGAAGGCCTCGCGATAGGCCGCCATCACCTGCGGTCCGCCCTCGGGCGTGATGAAATGGGCGAAGGAGAAGGCGCAGCCGAAGTGTGCGGCGAGGGCAGCGCTGTGGTCGCTCGAGCCGAGAAGCCAGAGTTCGGGCGCGCTGTCGCCCTCGGGCTTGGCTGCGACGAGGCCGACGCCGGGGACCTCGAGCTGGCCGCCGCGCACGAGATGGGCGAGCTCGGCAAAGCGTTCGGGGAAGCGCTCGAGGCCGCTGCTGCCGCCGCGCAAGAGCAGCATGGTCGCATGGTCGGCGCCGGGCGCGCGGCCGATGCCGAGATCGACGCGGCCGGGATAGAGTGCCTCGAGCACGCGGAAGGCCTCGGCCACCTTGACCGGACTGTAGTTGGCGAGCATGACGCCGCCCGAGCCGATGCGCATGGCGCGGGTCTCGGCGCCTAGCCGTGCCAGCAGCACCTCGGGCGCAGTACCCGCAAAGCCCGGCAGGTTGTGGTGCTCGGCGAGCCAATAGCGGTGATAGCCGAGCTCGTCGCAGAGGCGTGCGAGCGCGAGGGTCTCGCGCACCGCATCGGCCGCAGTCGCACCCGCGCGAACCGGCGACTGGTCTAGCACGCCCAGGCGCAGGGCGGCGCCCGCACTCACCGGCCGAGCCACCGTTTGATGCGGCCCCAGATGACCGCCAGCAAGGTGGAACCGGCGCCGAGCGGTGCCGCGGCAACCTGCGGCTGGTCTTCGCCCCCGGCGAGGCTCGCTTGCAGGTTGCGCGCGAAGGCGGCGACCAGTCGGCCCGCGAAGTCCTTGACCAGGCCGGGGCGCGCGAACTGCGCGAGCGGACCCTGAAGCTGGTAGTCGAGTGCCAGCTCGACGCGCGTGGCATGGCCGTCCGGCTCTGCGATGAGGCGGTAGCGCACCTCGCCCTTGGCGTGCGAGCCGCCGCGCGCGTCGCTGCCGCCGCCGCGGAGGACGCCGGTCATAGCGGCGTCGCTGCGCGCGTGCGTGGCTTCTCCGGCGAAGCTTGCCCTGATCGGGCCGAAGGCTACGGCAAGCCGGCCCGCGAGACGCTCGCCGCCGCTCGCCGTGAGCTCGGCGCCGGGCATGGCGCGCGTCACGCGCGGGAGGTCGCCGAAGAACCGCCACACCTCGGCCGGCGGCGAGGCGATGGCGAAGCTCTCGCTGATGCGCGTCCAGCCGCTCTCAGGTTCACTCTCCCAGGCGACGGCGCCCGCCGCGCGCGCCGCGGGCGGCGCCGCCTCCGACCTCGCTGCGAAGGGAAGGAAGGGCGCCGGCCCGGCAGCGCGCGCGCGCGGCAGCGGTACGGCCTTGCCGAGGCGCGCCTCTGCCGGCATCTCGCGGAGCACGCGCGCGATCGCCGCGACGATGCCCATGTAGCCCGTGCAGCGGCAGAGGTTGCCGGCGAGCTCGACGCGGATGCGCGCCTCGTCGGCCGAAGCGAATCGCGTTACGATGTCGCGCGCGGTGATCAGCATGCCCGAGGTGCAGAAGCCACATTGCAGCGCATGCTCCTCGTGGAAGGCCGCGCGCAGGCGGCTCATCACCGGATCGTCGGCGAAGCCCTCGACGGTGCGCACCTCGCGGCCCTCGAGCGCCGCCGCGAAGGCGATGCAGGAGCGCGCCGGGGCGCCGTCGAGCAGCACCGTGCAGGCGCCGCAAACGCCGTGCTCGCAGCCGAGATGGGTGCCGGTGAGGCGGCACTGGTGGCGCAGGTAATCGGCGAGGCTGAGGCGCGGCTCGACATCGGCCTCGACCCGCTCGCCGTTGACCGTGAGCGAGACCTTCGTCATGGTGCGAGCGCCTGGAGGATGGCTCGGCGCACCGCCGCGGCATGGAGCCTGAGATGGACGGGATCGAGGCCGGGCGCTGCCTCGGCCACCGCCTCGCGCACGCGCTCGGCTGCCGCGGCTTGGGCACCTTCGCGGGCGACTTGATCGGCGAGCGCTGCGAGGAGGGCGGGCGGCGCATCGAGCGCGCCCACGACGATGCGGCAGAGCGCGCGCGCCGGGTCCACGACCACGGCGCCGATGGCATCCGGGAACTCGCCCACCTTGCGCGCGATCCGGCAATAGCCCCAGCGTGCGCTGGGCGAGAGCTTCTCGAGCGCGACGGCCTCGATCGCCTCGGCGGGCTCCAGCGCCGTCGCGAAGGCGCCCGTCATGAAGTCGCGCATGGCAAGCGTGCGCCGGCCGCCAGGTCCCAGCACGGCGAGCTCGGCATCGAGCAGCGTCATGGCGGCGATCCAGTCGGCGGCCGGATCGGCATGGGCGAGGCTGCCGCCGAGCGTGCCGCGGTTGCGGATGGCGCGATAGGCGATGGCCGAGGCCACATGGCACATGAGCCGCACGGTGGGCGAGGGATCGCTGCGGTCCTCGAGCATGGCATGGGTGACGCCGGCACCGATGACGAGCCGCGCGCCGTTGTCGGCGATGCGCCTCAGCGCCGCGATGCGGCCAACGTCGACGAGGCACGCCGGTGCCACGAGGCGGAGGTTGAGCATCGGGCCGAGCGTCTGGCCGCCGGCGAGGAGACGCGCCTCGCCCTTTGCCGCGGCCAGCCCTGCCACCGCCTCCTCGAGGCTCGCTGCCGCCACATAATCGAAGGCCCTAGGCTTCACTCGGCCGCTCCCGGTGCCGGCGCGGCCTCCGCCCTCATGATCGCCTCGATGATGCGTCGCGGCGTCGCCGGGATGGCGGCGAGCTCGGCGCCCAGCGGACGCAGCGCGTCGTTGATCGCGTTGACGATGGCGCCCGCGGGTGCGATGGCGCCGCCCTCGCCCACGCCCTTGATGCCGTGCTCGGTATAGGGCGAGGGCGTCTCCATGTGGAACATCCTCAAGCGCGGCACCTCGGCGGCACCGGGCAGGAGATAATCCGCGAGCGTGGAAGCGAGCGGCTGGCCGGCACTGTCATACGCCATCTCCTCGTAGAGCGCCGTGCCGATGCCTTGCGCCGTACCGCCGTAGGTCTGGCCCTCGACCACCATGGGGTTCACGAGGGTGCCGCAGTCCTCGACGATGACGTAGTCGAGGATCTCGACGCTGCCGATCTCGGGGTCGACGGCCACCGCCGCGGCATGGGTCGCGTAGCTGAAGGCGCCGCTGTCGACCTTGGGCTTGTAGCCGACCGTGGCCTCGAGGCCGCCCGGGTCCACGTCGTCGGGCAGGTTCTCGGGCTTGAGGTACCAGACGCGCGCGACCTCGCTGATGGCGACCTGCCCGTGCGGCCCGCGCACCTCGCAGCCCTCGAGGCGCACCTCCTCGGGCCGGCTCTGCAGGAGGTGCGCGCCGATGCGCTTGATGCGCTCGCCGAGCACCTGGCAGGAGCGCGACACCGCACCACCCGCCATGACGATGCTGCGCGAGGCGTAGGTGCCGGTCGAATAGGGCGTCAGCGCCGTGTCGCCGTGCACGACCTTGATGTCGGCGGGATCGATGCCGAGGATCTCGTGCGCGACCTGGGCGAGCGTCGTCTCCATGCCCTGGCCGTGCGACTGCACGCCGACGCGCACCTCGAGCCCGCCGTCGGGCGTCAAGCGCACCGCCGCCTGCTCGTAGCCCGGCACGAGGGGGATGCCCCAGGAGGCGAAGACCTTGGTGCCGTGCGCGGTCTGCTCGGTATAGGTGGCGAAGCCGACGCCGACGAGGCGGCCGTCCGCCTCGCCCTTGCCCTGGCGCGCGCGCCAGCCCGCGAGGCCGATCTCCGCGACGGCGCGGTCGAGGCTTTGCGGGAAATCGCCGCTGTCGTAGTGCTTGCGCGTCACGTTGTCGTAGGGCATGGCCGCCGCCGGCACGAGGTTCTCGCGGCGCACCTCGGCCGGCTCGCGCCCGACCGCGCGCGCGATCGCATCCATGGTGAGCTCGATGGCGAAGCACACGCCGGGCCGCGCCACGCCGCGATAGGGCACGAAGGGAGGCTTGTTGGTGGCGACCGAGTAGGTCTTGCAGCGGTAGCCCTCGAAGGCGTAGGGACCCGGCAGGTTGCCGCCGGCCTGCGCCGCCTCGAGGCCGGCCGAGAAGGGCCACACCGAATAGGCGCCCACGTCGACGGTGATCTCGGCGTCGAGGGCCAAGAGCCGGCCGCGCCGGTCGGCGTAGGCGGTCACCAGATAATGGTGCTCGCGCGCATTCGCCGCAGCCACCAGATGCTCGCGCCGGTCCTCGGTCCAGCGCACCGGCTGGCGCCGCGTGAGTGCCGCCCAGGCGACCGCCACCTCCTCGGGCTGGAGGATGCATTTGAAGCCGAAACCGCCGCCCACGTCGGGTGCGATGACGCGGATCTTGCCCTGCTCGAGGCCGAGGCAGAGCGAGAGCCCGGTGCGGATGATGTGCGGCACCTGGGTCGAGGTATAGACCACGAGCTGGTCGGCTCGGTCGTCCCAATAGGCGAGCACGCCCTTGCCCTCCAGGGGCGCCATGCATTGCCGGGCGAGCTTGTATTCGCGCTTGACGGTGACCTCGGCGCGCCGCGCCAGCTCCTCGAAGCGCACATCGGCCGACGTCACGAGGAAGAGGTTGTCGCCCCAGGCCTCGTGCACGAGGGCCGCACCCGGCTTCATCGCCTCGCGCGCGTCGGCGAGCGGCGGCAGCTCCTCGAGATCGAGCGTCACCTGTTCCGCCGCGTCCTCGGCGAGCGCGCGCGTCGCGGCGAGGCACATGGCGACCGGCTCGCCCGCGAAGCGCACCTTGCCGCTCGCCAGCACCGGATAATCCGAGCTCTTGAAGCCGGGGATGCTGTTGTTGGCCTGCATGGGTGCCACGCCGGCGAGATCGGCCACGGTGTAGACGGAGCCGGCGAGCGCTTGCGGCACCCTGACGCCCCGGATGCGCGCGTGGGCAAGCGGGCTCCGGAGGAAGGCCGCCTCCGCGAGATTGGGCATGGCGATGTCGCCCACGAAGGTGGCGCGGCCGAAGAGGTGGCGCGCGTCCTCCTTGCGCTTGAGCCGCGCGCCGATGCCGCTCCCCGGCTTGCCGTACTCGGACATGCCTAGCTACTCCCGGCCTTGCCTCTCCGACGCCCGAGGTCCGCCGCATGACCACGATCACAGCGTCGCGGACGCGTCCTCGGCGAAAATTTTTTCGTGAGCCGGGCCGATACGCAGTATACTGATGGTATCGGCGACGCCCCGGAGGGTCAACGGATTTGCTCTAGCGCGGCTGCCGCCGCGTCGGGTGGGAACGCCTTGTGGCAAAGCGGCGCACGAAGCGCTTGGACAAAAACGGCGCGGAGCCGACGGCCGAGCGCCCGCTGTGGTCGCGGCCGGGCTATCTCGTGCGGCGGCTCCATCAGATCCACCTCGCCCTCTTCCTCGAGGAGTGCAAGGCCTACAACGTGACGCCGGTGCAGTACGGCCTCTTGACGGCGCTTGCCACCCACCCCGGCCTCGACCAGGTCTCGCTCGCGGCAGAGCTCGGCATCGACCGCGCCAATGCGGCGGACGTGCTGGCGCGCCTCGCCGAGCGCGGCCTCGTGCGGCGCAGTGCCTCAGCCGAGGACCGCCGCGTCAAGCGCGCCTCTCTCACGGAAGCCGGGAGCCGGCTCACCCGGCGCATGCACGGCGCCATGCAGCGCGCCCAGGAGCGTCTCGTGGCGCCCTTGGCGGCGGCGGAGCGCCGCCAGTTCATGCGGCTGCTCACGCGCCTCATCGAGGCGAACAACCAGTTCAGCCGCGCGCCGCTCAGGCCGCGCTGAGCGCTGGCGGCACCGCTCGTCCTTCCTATCGCTCTTGCGTCCGCCGACTGGACGCCCTATTTAACGGGCTCAAGTTGGCTCCTCGGGCGAGCACAGGGTGACGGGCGACCCCATCCGTATATCGTAAGAAGAAAGCGACATTCTCTGGAGAGGAGATCGGCCGATGCGTAAAGGACTCAGCGTAGCGCTTGCCGCCGCCGCCCTACTTGCCGCAGCTATGGCCGCGGACGTTCCGGCAGAGGCTCAGAGCGGCGTCAAGGCCGGCTTTCTCACCTGCAACGTCTCGAGCGGCTGGGGCTTCGTCTTCGGCTCCACGCGCCACCTGAGGTGCAGCTACTCGTCGGGCTCCGGCCCGGTCGAGCGCTATGCGGGCACCATCTCCAAGTTCGGCGTGGATATCGGCTACGTGCAGTCGGCCGTCATGGTGTGGGGCGTGATCGCACCCACGGCTAGCATGGCGCCGGGCGCGCTTGCCGGCGAATACGCCGGCGTCACCGCGAGCGCCACGGTCGGCGGCGGCGTCGGCGCCAATGTGCTGGTCGGCGGCTTCAACAAGTCGATCTCGTTGCAGCCCCTCAGCATCGAGGGCAATACCGGCCTCAACGTGGCGGCCGGCATCGGTGCCATCAGACTCAAGTTCGAGCCGTAGGCCGACTTTTGCGCGTTCGCGGGTCGCCTTCCGGCGGCTCACGAGCCGCGAAACCGGCACACACTCAAATCGAGATAGCCCGCAGCGACGCTGCCCCGGGCGGCGGAGTCATGCCGCGGCCGTGGCCTGCGTCGGCGTTCGGCGCTTGAGGAGAGCCTCGAACTTCTTGGGCGGCACGGCCCTGCTGAACAAGAAGCCTTGGAGCGCGTCGCATTGATAGGCTTGTAGGTAGGTGAGCTGCTGCTGGGTCTCGACGCCCTCGGCAACTGCGACCATGGTCATGGCGTGGGTCATCGAGATGATGGCCTGGACCAACGCCGCATGCGCCCTGTCGCTCGTCATCTGCGAGACGAACGAGTAGTCGATCTTGAGCGTCTCGATGGGAAGCCGGCTGAGATGGCTGAGCGCCGAATGCTCGATACCGAAATCGTCCACCGAGAAGCGGACGCCCGCCTCGGCCAATTGCGTCATCGTGCGCACCGTCGCTTCGACGTTGTGAAGGATGGTGCTCTCCGTGAGCTCGAGCTTGAGGTGGTCAGGCGCCAGTCCGGTCTCCGAAAGAATGTGGAGAATGCTGTCGCCGAGCTTCTCCTGGAGCAGCTGCCAGCCGGAGAGATTGACGGATATCGGAACATCCGTCACTCCCCGGAGTTGCCATTCGCGCGCCTGGGTGCAGGCGTCCCGCAAGGCGAACTCGCCCAGCGGAACGATCAAGCCCGTCTCTTCCGCCACCGAAATGAATTGCCCGGGCGGGACGAGGCCGCGCTCCGGGTGACGCCAGCGGATCAGGGCCTCGGCGCCGACGATCTTGAGCGTCTGTGTGTGGTACAGCGGTTGATAGAAGAGCACGAGCTCTTGCCTCTCGATCGCGCGGCGCAACTCGGATTCGATGCTCAAGCGCTGCACCGCGCGCTCGGTCATTTGCGCATTGTAGAATTGATAGGGCCGGGCGGCGTCGATCCTCGCCTTGTTGAGCGCAGTCGTCGCATTGCGGATGAGCGTCTCCGCCTCGTCTCCATCGTCGGGTGCTATGCTGATGCCCATCGCGATATCGAGCGGGAAGCTCTGGCTCTCCAACTCGAGGCGCTCCTCGAAGCGACGCATGATGGCACGGATCGGTGCCGTGAAATCCTTCTCGTTCCCGATCCCCATGAGGACGATCAGGAAGCCGCCGCCGCCCGTGTAGGCGATCGTGTCGCCCACTCGCACCGCCTTTTGCAGCCGCTTGCCGGTCTCGCGAATGGCAGTATCGCCCGCGTCGAAACCGGAGCTCTCGCGCATATTCGCAAGCGAGACCAGCTCGAGCGCGATGACGAAGGCCGGGGCCTGAAGGCGCTTGGCGCGTCCGAGCACGTGGCTCAGCCAATCGACGAAGAGGGCGCGATTGGGCAGTCCCGTCAGCCGATCGTGATAGGCGCGGTGCGTCTCCAAGGCCTTGAACTTGGTGACATCGAGCGCAATGCCGTCCCATTGGATGTCGCCGTTGGCGAGCCTCTGCGGATACGACACCGCGCGCAGCCATCTCACCCGGCTCTTCGCCGTATCGAGGCGAACTTCGACCTCGATGGGCGTCAACTCCTTCGCGGAGAGCGCCATGGCGCCCATGTAACGCTGCCGGTCGTCGGGATGAAGGTATTCGTGGAACGATTTTTCACCCCGGCCCAGCTTGGTCGGGCCGGTGCCGTACCACTTTCGCATGCGCGGGCTGACATAGGGATATGTGACGGTGCCGTCGGGTGCCAGCACGCGCCGGAAGATGAAACCCGGCAGATTGTCGACGATGCCGTGGAGCTGCTCGTCGCTCTTCCGCCTTGAATGCCCGCTCCGCGATGGGCGCCCGGCGCTCGGGCCGGCCATGGCACTTTTGGACGTGCCCGGCATCGTCGGTAGTTCTTTATTTCGCACCCCGCCCGCGTCGTCCCGCGCAAGGCCCGGCGCCTTCGCTGACGATGTTCGACGGCGCTCCGCAAGTCTACGAGACATCTGCGTGCGAGGTCTCCAGTGCCGATAGAAGAGCCATCTAATACTGCCGCGTTAAACTGCGTCACAGGGCAGATTACTATCTCCCGTATAAATTGTATCATCAAAAAACTTCAGGGCAAAGATCATTTCAACCGATTTTATCGCCGCTATTACGTAGCAAGCTTACTTTATTGATTTGCCATATTGAGCGCGTCATGCCAATGATCAGCACAAGAATCGAAGATGCAGATTAACCTGCCGTACCCGCTTGCCGGCTCGGCGTCACGTGACGCAATAGTCCGCAAGCAGGCAGCCAACGGGTCCGCGGCCGCGGCACCGGCGCGCGCTCACCATCCCCTGAGGTCGATGCTCGTAGCAAAGCGCTTGCCGTCGCGGACGAGCTCGACCGCCGCCACGCGCCCGCCGGCGCTTGCTACCGCCTGGCGCAGGCTCGACGCGTCCGTCACCTCGCGGCCGTCGAGCGTGAGGATCACGTCGCCGAGGATGATGTCGGTGCGCGCTCCAGGCGAGCCCTTGCGCACCGCGATCACCCGGAGGCCGCGGGCGGTGCCGGCCTCGCGCTCCTGCTGCGGCGTCATGCGGTCGAAGAGGAGGCCGGTCCCCTTGCGCGGCAGCGGCGCGAAATAGAGCGCCCATTGCTCCATCGGCTCGACGCCATAGCGGAGATAGGAGGGATCCGGCGGGCCGCTGAATTTCTTTCCCACGATGACGACCGCGGCACTCACCTGCCGCGCCTCGGCCAGCACCTCCTCGGGATTGCGCGCGTCGCCAAAGACGGGTGAGGCGCCGATCACCGCGTAGCCGTTGTCGAGCTGCAAGAAGACGTCGAGCTTGGGATCGCCGGCGCTCTCGACGAGCCGCGGCGGGCCGGCGTAAGTCTCGAACGGCACGTTGGCCATGGTGGTCCCGCTCATGTCTCGGTACGACCCGGCATAGGGGCTAGTACAGGCGGCGGCGAGGAGCGCCGTGCCCGCGAGCGAGACGAGCGTGGCAAGGCGGCGGATGGACGGCATCGAGAGTCTCCGGTCGGGGCGGGAGCCCGTCATAGCGGATGAAGGAAGGCTTTGTCGATCCTCGGCGAGCAACCGTCTTGCGGAGGACCTACTCCGCCGCCATGCCGCTGCGTCCTTGCGCCACCGTCGCCTCGAGAAGGGCTATGAGCTCGGGGCGGATGGCGGCGGCGGGGCGATGGCGGAGCTCGGCATCGGCCTCGATGCGCGCATAGAGGCAGTCGCGGAGATATTGCCGCGTCGCCGCGGGATAGGCGGCGAGGAGCTCCGCCACGAGATCCTGCACGAGGGGCGGCAGACGCTCCTCGTAGCTCTCCCGCTCGGGTCCGAGGACGAACTCCTCGCTCGAGCGCTGGTTGCAGAGTGCGATGCGGCGCACCTGCGTCGCGGCCTCGTCGACTTTCCCGGCGACGAGCACCACGCCATAGACCTGGGCGGCCTCCTCGACAGTGACGAAGCCGTTCGCCACGTCGGTCAGCACCATCGCCGGGTCGCGGTCGAGCGGGCTGCCGTAGCCGGCACCGCCCGGTGCCGTGATGCGCACCACGTCGCCTGGCTCGAGCTTCAGGATGTCGATCTTGCCGATGCTCGCCTCCTTGGCCGTGCCCGGGTTGACCAGCGTCTCGCCCAGGCTCCCGGGATGGGCGCCCTTGCGGCCGTAGGGCCTGAGCTTGAAGCGGTCCATGCCGCGCGCGGTCACGATGGCGTTGGGTGCCAGCGACTGGAACTCGAACACCACGCCCGTGCCGCCGCGAAACTGCCCCGCCGCGGCATGGTCCACCAGCATGTAGCGGTTGACGACGACGGGCGCCTCGAGCTCGATGCTCTCGGTCGGCACGTTGCGCAGCGAGCCCGCCGAGAAATTGACGCCGTCGATGCCGTCCTTGACCGGCCGCGCCCCGCAGCCGCCCTGCATGGGCTGGAGGACGTTGACGTTGTAGCCGCCGGTGCGGGGATCGAGATGCGAATAGAGCACGATCGCGACCTGGCCGGCGCCGGCCGCCGGAATGCGCGACGGCACCGCCTGGCTCAAGGCGCCGAGCACGGCGTCCGCCACGCGGTAGCCCGTGGTGTGGCGCACGCCGGTCGCCACGAAGGGTGCGGGGTTGAGCAGCGTGCCCTCGGGAATCCTCACCTTGACCGAGGCGAGGATGCCGCGGTTGAGCGGCAGCGCGCGGTCGGAGGTGCGGAGGAAATTCACGATGCCGAGCACCACCCATTGGTTGGGCTTGCCGTAGGTCGGCAGGTTCATCGCCGCGCGCACCTGGGTGTCGGTGCCGGCGAAATCGAGGGTGAGCTCGCCGCCACGGGCGATGACGCGCACCTTGATGCGCACGAAGTAGCGCGAGGCGAAATCCGCCTCCACGTAATCGGAGAAGCGGTACTCGCCGTCCGGGATGGTGGCGAGGATCTCGCGCGCGCGGTGCGCCCCATAGGCCATCAAGCCGCGGATGCCCGCTTCGACCGCGGCGAAGCCGTATTGGGCCGTGACCTGGGCGATGCGGCGCTCGGCGATGGCGAGTGCTGCGAGCAGCGCCTTCATGTCGCCCCAGTTCTGCGTGGGGATGCGGCAGTTGGCGAGGATGATGGCGAGGAGCTCCTCGTTCAGCACGCCCGCCTTCATGAGCTTGGTCGGCGGGATGGCGAGACCCTCCTGGAAGCGGTCGTAGGCGGTGGGCGCGATGCTGCCCGGCACCAGGCCGCCCACGTCGGAGGAGTGCACGAAGCACCAGGCGAAGCAGAGCAGCTTGCCGCCCGCGAAGAGCGGCTTGAACAGCATGATGTCGGGGAGGTGCGTGCACATGCCTTGCGTGGTGTGCGGATCGTTGGTCACGACCACGTCGCCGGGCTCGAGCGACTTGAGCGCGCGGATGGCGGGGCCCATGTCGATGCCCAGCATGTTGGTGACGCCGATGTTGCGCGGATAGCAGAAGACCTCGCCCTCGGGTGTGAGGAGGCCGGAATCGAAATCCCAGGTCTCCTTGACGAACACCGTGAAGGAGGCGCGGTGGATGACGTAGCCCATCTCCTCGACGATGCCGGTGAAGCGGTTGTTGAGTATCTCGAGAAGGACCTTGTCAGACGCCATTCTCAGCCTCCCCGATGAGATTGCCGAAGGAATCGACGGTGACCGCGAAGCCGTGCGGCACGAGGGTCGTGGTATCGTACTGCTCGACGATGGCGGGTCCCGAGAAGCGGCTCCCGGCGGCGAGCGAGGCGCGGCTAAAGACGCGCGCGTCCCAGTGGCGGCCGTCGAGGAAGATGCGCCGGCTGCCGGGCGCTGCGCCGGCCTCCGAGCCTCGCCCCGAGGCGGCGGCGCTTTCGATGCGCGGCTTGAGTGTCACGCCGATGGCCGTCGCCCGCGCGTCGAGCACCTCGAGGGGTGCCGCCTCGTCCTTGTAGCCGTAGACCTGCTCGTAGATGGCGTTGAAGCGCCGCCTGAGCGCCTCGCCGCTCAAATCGGCCAGCACGTCGCGGTCGAGCGCCACGTTGAGATCGAAGGACTGCCCGAGATAACGGATGTCGGCCGACCAGGCGATCCTGCGCTCGAGAAAATTCATGCCCTGGAGCTCGAGCCAACTGCCGCCCTCGCGCGCCACGGCCTCGAGCGCCGTGCTGAGCGCCGTGACCACGGGGGCCTCGGCACCCGCTGCCATCGTCATGTGGATGGTGCGGATGAAGTCGCGCCGCACGTCGGCGGTGAGCGAGCCCGCGGCGCACAGCACGCCCGGATGGAGGGGGACCAGCACGCGCCGGATGCCGACCTCGCGGGCGAGGAGGAAGCCGTGCGTGGGGCCGGCGCCGCCGAAGGGAAGCAGCGCGAAATCGTCGTAGCTGATGCCCTTGCGCGCGAGGAGCGGCACGAGGGCCGCGTACATCTGCGAGGTCGCCACCCTGAGGATGCTCTCGGCGGCCTCGAGCAGCTCGAGGCCGACGCGCTCGCCGATGCGTCCGACCGCCTCCCGCGCGAGCTCGGGCTCGATGGGAACGGCGCCGCCGAGGAAGCGCTCCGGATCGATGACGCCGAGACAGATGTAGGCGTCCGTGACGGTGGCATGCTCGCCGCCCAGGCCGTAGCAGGCGGGTCCGGGCTTGGCGCCGGCGCTCATCGGCCCCACCTTGAGCACGCCGTTGCTGTCCGTCCAGGCGATCGAGCCGCCGCCGGCGCCGATCGAGGTCACGTCGATCGCCGGCATGATGACCGGGAAATCCCCGACGTAATTCTCGGTCGAATAGCGCGGCTCGCCGTCGATGACCGCCACGTCGGCGCTCGTGCCGCCCATGTCGAAGGTCACGAGGTTGCGCATGCCGATGGCCGCGCCCACGAAGGAGGCGCCGATGACGCCGGCCGCCGGGCCCGAGAGGAGGGTCTCGACGGGCCGCTCGCCGGCCTCCTCGACGTGCATCACGCCGCCGTTCGATTTGGTGGAGAGGATGGGTGCCGCCACGCCGAGCGCGCGCACGCCGCGGCCGAGGCCGGTGAAGTAGTCCTTCATCTTGCGCCCGACGTGGGCGTTCATCACGGCTACGAGGCCGCGCTCGTACTCGCGCATCTGCGGCCAGATCTCCGAGGAGAGGGAGACGTAAATCTCGGGTGCGGCCTCCTCGAGGACGGCGCGGGCTTGGCACTCGTTCGCGTCGTTGCGGTAGCTGTGGAGGAAGCAGACCGCGACCGCCTCGACGCCGGCCTCGCGCATGCGCGAGGCCGCCTCGCGCAGGCTCGCCTTGTCGACGGGGCGCACGATGCGGCCGCCCGCGGACGAGCGCTCGGGAATCTCGTAGACGAGGGAGCGCGGCACCAGCGGCCGCGGCAGCTCGGTGAAGAAATTGAAGACGTCGGGAATGCGGTGCCGGCCGATGTTGAGGATATCGCGGAAGCCCTCGGTGACGAGGAAGGCGGTGCGCGCGCCGCTCCTTTGGATGACGGTGTTCACCGCGAGCGTGGTGCCGTGGATGAAGTAGCCGATCTCCTCCGGCCGCACGTCATATTCGGCGAAGAGGCGGCCGATGCCGTCGAACACCGCGGCCTCCGGCTCGGCGGGGTTGGACGGCATCTTCAGCACGAGGATGCGGCCGCTCGCCTCGTCGAGCAGCGAGAAATCGGTGAAGGTGCCGCCGATATCGATGCCCATCCGGTAACTGGCCATGCGCAAGGCTCCGCGAGGTGGGTGCGGCCCGCTCAGATCATGAAGCGCAGGCGAAAGACGCGCTGCACGACGAGGACGAGGAGGCCGACGATGACGATCTGCAAGGTGGAGGCGGCGGCGATCGTCGGGTCGCCTCCCCACTGGATCTCGGAGAAGATGTGGACCGGAAGCGTCGTCGCCCCGGGTCCGGAGAGGAAGAGCGAGAGGTTGATGTCGCTGAAGGAGATGATGAAGGCGAAGATGCCGCCCGAGAGCAGGCTCGAGCGCACGAGCGGCAGCGTCACCTTGCAGAAGGCCTGGACGCGGCTGGCACCCAGGCTCATGGCCGCCTCCTCGAGGCGGAGGTCGATGCCGGCCAGGCCGGCGGTCACGCTGCGGATGACGTAGGGTGTCGCGATCACGAGATGGGCAAGAAGGAGGGTGAGGAGGGAGGATCTCATCCCGAGGCGGGCATAGTAGAGGTAAAGCGCCGCCCCGAGAAGGATATGGGGCACCAGGAGCGGCGAGAGGAAGAAGGCCTCGACCGCCTCGCGCCCGAGGAAGCGGAAGCGCACCAGGCCGATCGCCGCGAGCGCCCCGAGAGCGGTTGCGGCGAGCGCCGTCAAGAGGCCTAAGACGAGGCTGACGTGGAAGAAGGCGTCCACGAAGTCGTCGTTCGCGAAGAAATTGGCGTACCAGCGGAGCGACAGTCCCTTGGGCGGGAAATCGAAGCCCGCACCCGTGTTGAACGAGACGCCGATGACGATGACGAGGGGGGCCAGAAGGGCCGCATAGACGAGGACGACGGCGAGCGAGAGGAGCCGGGGCTGCCGCGCGCTCATCGCCCGCTCTCCAGCCGCGCGAGCCGCCGCGTCGCGCGCAGGGCAAGGAACACCAGGGCCATGGTCGCCGCCACCACCACGAGGGCGAGGCTCGAGGCGCCCGGCCAGTCGAAGGCGACCAGCACCTGGTCGTAGATCTGCGAGCCGATGACGCGGACGCGGGCGCCGCCCATGAGAACGGGCGTGATGAAGGCGCTCAGCGACACGCTGTAGACGAGGAGCGATCCCGAGACGAGCCCCGGGAGGCTGAGCGGCAGGACGACGCGCAAGAGCCGCTGCGGCCAATTGGCGCCCAGATTGGTCGAGGCCTCCTCGAGGCTCAGCGGGATGCGCTCGATCGCGGCCATCGTCGGCAGCACCATGAAGGGCAGGAAGATGTTCACGAGGCCGATGACGACCGCCGTCTCGGTATACATGATCGTGGCCGGGCCGAGACCGAGCACGGCGAGCGCCTCGTTGACGAGGCCGTTGCGGCCCAGGATGACCATCCAGCCGAAGACGCGGATCACCGTGCTCACCATGAGCGGCACCACGAGGAGGAAGAGGCCGAGGGCGGCCATGGCCGGGCGCGCCCGCGCCAGCGCATAGGCGACGGGGAAGCCGAGCGCCGCCGAGACCGCCGTGGTGATGAGCGCCAGCTTCATGGTGCGCAGGAAGAGCGCGAGGTAGTAGGAGTCCCACAGCTTGCCGTAATTCGCCGCCGTGAGCACGGGGAGCACGATCTTCGTCGGCGAGTAGGTGAGAACGCTGTAGACCGCGATGTTGGCCGCCGGTACCACGAGGAGCAACACGAGATAGAGGCCGTAGGGCCCCACGAAGAGCAACCAGGCCGGCCGGCCGAAGCTGCGGCTCGGGCTCACCCTACCTCCGCAAGTGATGGATGTCCGGCGGGTCGATCGCCAGCGTGACCGCGCCGCCGCGCCGCAAGTGCCGGAGCATGCGCGCGCTCTTGAGCGACACGAGCAGGCGCTCTCCGGAGCTTGCCGTCACGCGCAGCTGGATGTCCTCGCCGAGATAGGTGAGGTCGTCGATCTCGGCGGCGATGCGGTTGAGGGCGCTCGCCTCGCCGTCGCGCCCCTCGCCGTCGCCCCCTTCGGCGTCGCCCAAGAGCCGGACGCGCTCCGGGCGCACCATGACGAGGCAGCGCGCGCCGATCTCCGCTGCGGTGGGCGGCACCACGAGCTCGAGCCCCGACGGGGCGCTCACGACGGCGCTCTCCGCGCCCTTGCTGCGGACCGTGGCTTCGATGATGTTGGAGCTGCCGATGAAATCGGCGACGAAGGCGGTTTCCGGCGCCTCGTAGATCTCGGCGGGCGGCCCGATCTGCTCGATCCGCCCTTGCGAGAGCACGGCGATGCGGTCGGAGAGGGCAAGCGCCTCGGTCTGGTCGTGGGTCACGTAGACCGAGGTCTTGCCCAAGCGGCGCTGCAACTCGCGCAGCTCGTTGCGCATCTGCACCCGGAGCTTGAAATCGAGGTTCGAGAGCGGCTCGTCGAAAAGCAGCAGGCGCGGCTCGAGGACCATCGAGCGGGCGATGGCGATGCGCTGCTGCTGGCCGCCCGAGAGTTGGGCTGGATAGCGGCCGGCCTGGCTCGGCAGGCCGACGAGCTCGAGCATGCGGCCGACGCGCTCCGCGACCTCCGCTGCGCTCACCCGCCTCAGGCGCAGCCCGAAGGCGACGTTCTCGAAGACGGTGAGGTGCGGGAAGAGCGCGTAATTCTGGAACACCAGGCCTACGTCGCGGCGGTGCGGCGGCGTGTCGTCGAGCTGCCGGCCGGAGAGCGTGATGCGGCCCGCGCTCGCGCGCTCGAAGCCCGCGATGCAGCGCAGCGTCGTGGTCTTGCCGCAGCCGCTCGGCCCCAGGAGCGAGAAGAACTCGCCCTCCATCACCGAGAACGAGATCGGGCCGATGGCGACCTGCGGCGCGTAGCGCTTGACGAGTCCGGCGACCTCCAGTTCGACCGCTGCCATCGCGATGGGCCGCCGTGCCCTCCCCGAGCCTCGCTCAGCCGAGAACTTCCTTGTTCCAGCGGTCGAGGTATTTCTCGCGATTCTGGTTGATCTTGGTCCAGTCGAGCGGCGTCATGTTGGCGAAGCTCGCTTCCGGGATCGCGTAGTGGGCGAATTCGGGCGGCAGCTTCGTCGTCTTGTTGGACGGCGGATATTTGAAGAGAGCCGTCATGCCGAGCTGGTACTTGCCGTCGAGCGTGATGTTGACGTAGCGATTGGCGAGCTCGCGGAAGTGCGTGCCCTTCAAGATGAGGCAGCCGCTGCCGATCTGGATCGAGCCCGGCGGGTAGACGATGTCGGCCGCAATGCCGTTCTCCTGCAAGGCGAAGGTGCGCCCGTTCCAGAACGGCGCCATGACGATCTCGCCGCGGGTGAAGAGCTTCATGCCGTGATCGACGTTCTCCATGATGACGGCGCCGTGCTGCTTGACGAGCTCAGCCGCCGCCGCCATGCCCGGCGAGATGTTGTCCTCGTTGCCGCCGAGCGACTTGTTGAAGGCGTGCAGCCAATACATGCCGTACCAGCCGTAGGCCGGGATGGCGATCTTGTTCTTGTATTTGTCGGCGAACAGATCCTTGAAGGACGCGGGCTTGCTCGCCTCCTTGGTGTTGTAGGTGAGGGCGAAGGCCAGCATCATGAAGGAGGCCCAATAGGCCTTGAGCCCGTGGCGCGGCGGCAGCTTCGCCGTGTCGTAGATGTCCTTGTAGTTCGTGATGATGTCGAGGTCGTAGTCGTCGACGCAGCCGCCGTCGGTCATGAGGATGGCCTCGGCCTCGCCGTGTCCCGACACGGTAAAGGGCGGGTTGCCGCATTGGGCCATGATCTTCGAGGTGGCCACGGATTCGATCTGCTGGGCGTAGTCGACGGAGACCTTGTAGGTCTCCTCGAACTTGGGGGCGATGACGAAGTTCTTCTTGACGCCCTCGCCCCAGCTGCCGCCCGTCGACGCGATCGTGAACTTGTCCTCCGCCCAGGCGGGCGTGAGCCGTCCGCTCTCCAGAAGCGCCAGCGGGCCCGCCGCCATTCCGGCGAGGTAAAGGAAATCCCGTCGCGTGAATTGCGTCATTGCGGTGAACTCCCGTTCGTGTGCGCGGCGCCTGTTGCGGCGCTCTCGCTATCGCAGCGCACAACGTACCTGCTGGCGCTTCGCCGAGTCAATCGATTGCGCGGCAAGGCATGGCTGTATAACTGCCCCGGCTATGCAATGCCGCGCGCTCGCGCGCGGCTCCGGCGGAGCGTCAGGCGTTGCGCGCGGCCTTGGCCTCCGCGATCACCGCGGCGGGATCGAAGGCGTCGAAGTCATCGACGAGCGCGCCCGTGAAATAGTCCTGAGGCGCGCGCCGCGTACGGATTGCCCGGGTTGCCAGCATGAACTCCTGCCAGGCGGCGATCTCGCCCTCCGTGATGGCGCCCCAGCGCCTGACCGGCGCGTCCTCGGGCCGGGAGTTCTCGAGCCGTACCCGCAGCACCGCGAGGTCGCGCTTGAGGCGCGATACCTCCTCGCCCGGGCGCGGACGCGTTTCCGGGACGTGCTGCCAGACGAGGCGGATGGCGGCCTCGGGATCGGTCATGGTGAAGAGCGTCGCCTTGGCGAGTGCGCGGCCGTAGCCGCCGAGAACTCCGGCGCGCGCGGCTACGGTGCGGTCGTGGGCATAGACCGAGGCCGAGGGCGTCAGGCGGTCGAGCGTGTGCGCCGGCAGCCGCCGCAAGGGCGCCTCCGCCGCCGCGAACAGGCCGTAGACGAGATCGAGCTGCCAGATCGCCTGGATCTCGCCGGCGCGCATGGCCTTGACCATCTCGTCCGCCTCGTCGAGCGGTCCGCGCCACTCGACGAAGCTCACGTCGCGCTCGGGATCGAGGCCCTCGTCGATCAGCGCCGCGCGGGCGAAATAGAGGAGATCGGCGAAATGGAGCGCTATACGGGCACCCTTGAGATCGGCCACGCGCCGGATCTGGCTTTCGGCGAGCACGGCGAACGAGCGGTTCATGCGCCGGGCGAAGGCATAGAACATGCGGAACGGCTCGCCGCGGTCGCGCGCGACGAAGCCGAAGGCCGTATTCACGAAGGTCATGTCGCCGCGGCCTGAGACGACGCCGGCGAGCGCATCCGTGGGCGAGCCCGCGGCCACGTTCTCGAGTGCTATGCCCTCGGCGCGGTCGTAACCGAGGGCGGAGACGAGGGCGATCGGCGCATATCCCGGCCAGATATAGGGCAGTGGAACAAGCATCTTGAGCGGCTGCATGGTCGTTCGTCTCCCCGAAAATTCTCACGCCGGCAGGCGAAAGGCACGCGCCTCTGCGACCACCGCCTCGGCGTCGAAACCGTTGTAGCGATCGACGAGTGCTGCCGTAAAATACTCCTCGGGATCGCGCCGCGTGGCGATCGCCTTGGTGCGCAGCATGAAGTCCTGCCAGATTTCGACTTCCCCGCGGGTGACGGCGCCCCAGCGCGGATCGGGCGCCTCCGCGATGCCGCTCAGTGCCAGGCGATCCTTGAGGATCGCGAGATCGCGCCGCATGACGCGCGCCTCGTCGCCCGCGGCCGGACGCGCCTCGGGCACGTCGCGCCAGAGGAGCTGCACGGTCGCCTCCGGGTTCGTCATCGCGAAGAGCGTGCCCTTGGCGACCGCCCGGCCGAGCGCGGCGTAGGCCTCGGGCCGCGCGCGGATGAGATCGTCGCGGCCGTAGAGGCAGGCCGCGGGCGTGAGCCCGTCGATGGCCGGCGCCGGCAAGCGGCGGAGCGGCAGGCCGGCCACGGAGAAGAGGCCGTAATTGATGTCGAGCTGCCACACCGCCTGAACCTCGCCCGAGCGGACGGCAGCGACCATGCGCTCCTCGTCGAAGGGCCAGCCAGGCAGCGGCACGAAGCGGACGTGGCACTGAGGATCGAGCCCCTCGCCGGCCAGTGCCGCGTTGGCGAAATCGAGGAGGTCGGGAAAATGGAGGCCGATCACCTTGCCCTTGAGATCGGCGAGCCGCGCGATCGGGCTCTCGAGCGGCACGGCGAAGGAGCGGTTCTGCTTGCGCGCGACGCTGAAGAAGCTGCGGAACGGCTGGCCGCGGTCGCGCACGAGAAAGTTGAACACCATGTTGACGAAGCCGACGCCCTCGCCGGCGAGCGCTCCCGCGATCGACTGCCGCGGCGAACCGGCGGCCACGACCTTGAGGTCGAGGCCCTCCTTGGCGGCGTAGCCGAGCGACTGCGCCATGAGCACCGGCGCATAGCCGGCAGGCACATAGGGGACAGGGGCGAGGACCTTGAGCGAGCCCAGCGAGCGGCTTGCGGCCATTCTTATGTCTCTTACGTCTCTTCGTGTTGCCGGCGCCTGGGGCGGTCGGGCGCCGATGATCGGCGCGGCATCGCAGGCGAGTCAAGCAAAGCGTCGGGCGGGAGGCGCATAAGTTGCAGCAGCGGTGTGCCAGCGCCAACCGGCGCGCGTGACGTGCGGCGCGCTTGCCGGCGGACGTGTGCTTGCGGCAGCGCGTGCTAAGCCTGCCGGCTCCCCTCGCTGGCAAGAGTGCGCCAGAGCGCGGTCAACTCATCGAGCGCTGCGCTCGGGAGCGGTCCCTTGCTGACGGCGGCCGCGGCGGCTTCCAGTTGACCGACGGTCGCGGTGCCGACCAGCACGGTCGTCATCGCGTCGTTCGAGATGACGAAACGGAGCGCTGCCTCGATCAGGCCGGCGGCGTGCCCCGCGCGGACCAGCGCAGCGAAGTGCCGCGCCCGCGCCACGTCCGTTCGGTAGTCGGGCCCGGAGGCGATCGGGGCGACCGCGGGCGCTGCGATGGCATGGCGCGTCTCGCTGCCGCTCAAGGCGCCGCCCGCGAGGACGCGGATGCCGATGGTGCCCATCCCGGCAACGCTGGCGCGCTTGGCGATGCTCTCGAAGTCCTGCGCGGGAAAGCCGGGCGGCAGCGCTGCGACAGCACTCGGATTGAGGAGGTTCAGGCAAATCTGCGCGGTATCGAAGGCGCCGGACTCGACGACCCTCAGGAGCGACGGCGTGTCGCCGAGCGCCGTGATGCCGCAGAAGCGGATCTTGCCTTGCCGCTTGAGGCTCTCGAGTGCGGGTGCTACCTCCGCGATCACGCTCGCGGCGTCGAGCGGCCGGTCGCCGCCCTCCCGGGCGATCCTGTTGTGGAGCTGCAGGAGATCGATCTGCTCGCGGCCGAGGCGCCGGAGGCTGCGCTCGAGGGATGCCGTCACGGCCTCGGCGACATGGCCGCGGTCGTGGGGGAGGATCGTGAACTTGGTGCTGAGGAAGATCGCGGGACGCAGGCTCCTGAGGACGCGGCCGAGCGCCTCCTCCGAGGCGCCGTCGCCATAGGCCGCCGCCGTGTCGAAATAGTTGATGCCGAGCTCGAGGGCGCGTGCGACGGCGCGCTCCTGATCGCCCGGCGCTCCCCGCACCATGAGCCCGCCCACCGCCCCGCAGCCGAAGCCGAGGACCGAGAGCCTGGCGCCGGTCGCACCCAGTATTCTCTGTTCCATCGTAATGACCGACGTTGCCTAGTACCTGGATTCATTGATGCGCAGCACACCCCCCTCCCTAACCCTCCCCCCTCAAGGGGCAGGGCTATCGCATATGAGTAAAGAGGTCGAAGAAGAATTCTCTGCTCCACGATGCGCGCTTCATTTTTCGGGAGATGGAGCGAGTATCGGGATGAGCTCGCAAGATGTCGAGTGCCATTCGCCGGATGACTGCAAGATTTTGTGGGCCGTAATTCTTTCGCGTTCGGGCGTCGTCCTCGTGGAAGACGACGTTGAGGGACCAATGAAGGTGGTTTTCGACACTCCAATGGGCGCGCGTCACATCGAGCACTTGGCGCGGCGAGAGACGCTTGGAGAGCGCCACGTAGCGGGCGGCGGTTTCGCGCTTGCCGCTGTGGGCGGTGCGCTCGGCCTCGATGCGGGCCAAGGCCGCGAGATGTGGGAACGCCGGCGCGTTGGCCGGCGCGGCGATGACGCTGACCCGGCGCCGTTCGCGGCGGTCGTGGCCGCTTTCGAGCTGTTCGTGCGAGCTGAGCCGGCCCGCAGCCTCGGCCCTCGCGAAGCCGGCAAGCGCGGCACGATGGAGCGGTCCGTGGTTGCCCTTCAGTCCAAGGGCATAGTGAGCGCCACTCGCGCGGACCGCTTCGGCCATGCGCGGATGACAATGCAGCGCGTCGGCGGTGACGGTACAGCCTTTCAGCACCAAGCTTTTCAGCACGTCCAGCGTGGCGGCGATCTCGTCGCCCCCCTCGGCGCGGCGCGCCGCGATCGACAGCCGCGTCTCGGCATCCCACACACTGACCATCAGCGGCGGCATGAAGGCGCGACCCCGCTCGTAGCCGCGGCGCAGGCTCTTGCCGTCGATGGCGACAACGCCCCGCGGCGCGCCCAGCCCCAGCGCCGTCCGCAGCGCCTGGGCAAAGCGGGCGAGCGCCGTGGCCAATTCCGCCGGCTCGAGCAGCCGGAACAGCCGGCTGAAGCAGTCGTGGCTCGGCACGCCATGCGGCAGCTCGACAATCTCGCCAAGCATTTGCCCATTCGCCTCGCCAAAGTCGGCAATATCGACCGCACTCTTCGCCCCGCACAGCGTCGCTGCCAGCGAGATGAACAGCATCGAACCCACCAAATGCCGCGAATTCACGTCCCTCGGGTCGCGAACTTCTCGGAAAATACTGATCAGTGTTTCCATCGAAGGCCCCTCCACCAGAAGAGAGCCTTCTCAGAATCCAATTTCGCCCCGCACGCAATAGATCTTTACTCATATGCGATTCCCCTGCCCTCGAGGGGGGAGGGGAACTGTACGGCGAAGCAACATAATACCCCCTCCCCCTTGAGGGGGGAGGGTGGGGAGGGGGTGACGCACGCTTCAACGATAGTGAGCGCTAGACCGGATAGACGAGCGAATTGTCGATCCTGATCGTGTCGTAGACGCAGTGGCGCTCCTTGAGGAGGAGGCGCTCGTCATGCCGCGTGAAGCGGTCGAAGTAGCGCCCGGCCTGGAGGATGCGGGTCTCCTCGTCGAGGAGCGTCTGGAGCACGAGGTAGTTGGCCTCGGCGGCGATCTCGCCTTGGGCGCTCGCCGCGGTGACGCGGACGTTGCTCACCATGTGAAGAAGATAGCGCGGGGCGAACATCGCGGTATGGGCGATGGCGAAGGCGCGGTCGCGGATCATCGCGATCCCCTCGCAATAGACGAGGCCGACCGGCAGCCCGGCTTCCGCGTTCTCCCGCGCGGTGATGCGGTAGAGGGCGTCCTCGGCGAAGAAGCGCGGCCACTCCTCGATGCGCCCGTTGTCGAGCACGTAGCAGTACTCGGCGTGGAACTCCTCGATGCGGCTGCGCAGTTCGCGGAAGGCCGCCTGGACGACCGGGCCCTCGGGAAATCCCGCGAGCCGCAGGGGTGCCGTCTCCACCTCAGAGCTCCATGACGCCGCGCCAATGGCGGTACATGGAGCGGATCGCCGCTTCGGTGATGAGCGTACGCGAGCTTCCCTCCGTGCGGCCGCCGAGCTCGACGAGGCCCGCCATCTCGCGCGGCGATTTGCGGATACCGTCCTGCACGAACTTCATCGCCTCGTTGTCCTCGAGCCCGAGGAAGCCGGCCGGCCCCATGAGATTGCCCTGGCGCAGCCGGTGGCGCGTCATCGCCTCGTCGTCGCCCTCGAAGCCGAACATGGTCCAGATCATGGTGAAGCTGTCGGGCCCGTGCGGCACGATCTGCCGCGTGCCGAGCGTGTTGAGCTCGCGCTGCACGATGAGATTGGGCCAGATGGTCAGCATGGTGACCGACCACGGCGAGCGGAATTCCTTGACGTAGTCGAGGATGCGCGGATCGGCGAGCGTCATGTTCTCGTGGTAGGCGCGGATCTCGCGCTTGCTCGCCGCGTCGACCGCGGCCCCCTCCTCGCGCTTGGCCGAGCCCATGACGCCGTGGCGCCCCGTGGGATCGACGATCATCGCCGACTCGTTGCCGGCGACGAGCAGCCCGAAGCTGACGAGATAGGCGTGCAGCAGCGTCGCGTGATAGGGGTCCTTGAGGTTCTCGTGGTAGAGCTTCCAATTGGCCGGCTGCGTGTTGCGGTAGTAGCCGAGCACCTTGAGGCCGCGGCCGTCGAAGGTCGCCTCGAAGTCGCGCAGGATCTCCGGCGTGAGATAGTCGGCGAGCGGCTCCATGCCCTCGGCGTAGCTCGCGAAGACGACGCCGCGGTGGCTCGTGACGTTGAGCCGGCGCGGCCCGTGCGCCGAGGGATCGAAGTCCGGCGGCATGCCGCCTTCGCGCTTGAGCCCGCGGCGGAAGGGAATGCCCATCAGCCTGCCCGCAAGGTCGTAGGTCCATTGGTGGTAAGGGCAGACGAATTCCTTGGCGCTGCCGCGCTGCGACTGGCAGAACTCGGCGCCGCGGTGGGCGCAGCGGTTCTCGAAGACGCGGAGCTCGCCCTCCGGGTCGCGCGCCAGGATGACGGGGGTGGGGCCGACGAAGCTGCGCTTGAAGTCGCCCGGCCGCGGCACCTCGGCCTCGAGCCCGACGTAGTTCCAGGCGCGGCCGTGGAAGATGCGCTCGACCTCGCGCTCGTAGATCTCGCGGCTGGTATAGACCCAGTCGGGAATGCGCGTGAGGCCCTCCGGAGGCCAGGCAAAGCGGCCGTCGGCAAAGTAGTTGGCGCCGTGCGCTGCCGCGCTGCCGGCCTCGCGCGCGTCGTCCATTCCGGCCTCCGAGGCGGTGCTTCCGATATAGGCAGTGTACTGACGATTGCGCCCTGGGGCAACGGCTAAGCGCGGCGCTTGCCGCGCCGCCGCCGCGGGCCTAGTCTCCATGAGCGATCGCTCAGCACGTACCGGGAGGGGATCATGGCGCTCGAGCCGCTCGCCAAGGAAGGCCACTTCTTCCACATCTACGATTTCCGCGTGAAGCCGGGGAGGGGCGATGAATTCATCAGCCTCTTCAACGCCTTCGATTACTCTCCGGAAAATCCCATGCACAAGTCGGCGGCCCAGGTGAAGGACGGCGTGCTGTGCCGCGACGTGAGCGACCCCGACCGCTTCTGGCTCATCGGCGAGTGGCGCGACATCGAGGTGCACGCGCAGATCCGCAAGCTCCTCGCCGAGGAGCTGCGCCCCGCCTTCATCGGGCTGATCCAGGGCGGCAAGTTCGTGCCCGCCTACGCCCGCATCGTCTCCGCGACCCCGCAGGAGGTGCTCGACAAGGCGGCCGAGTAGTGCTGCCGGCGGCAGCCGCATCCGGGCGGTGGCCGAGACGGCGCCCAAGCAAGGTATGCGGGCTCCGCGCGCGGGACACCCCCCTCCCTACCCTCCCCCTCAAGGGGGGAGGGGAAGTGGAAAGCCTCGCGCCAAATTTCCCCCTCCCCCCTTGAGGGGGAGGGTTGGGGTGGGGGGTTAACGAAGATGAGCTTACAGAGTAAAGAGCATGCCGTCTGGCAGTGGAGATACGACAGCGCCGCTCACCCCCCGATCAGCGCGAGCCACTCCGCCTCGCTCAGCGCAGTCACGCCGAGCTCCCTCGCCTTGGCGGCCTTCGAGCCGGCGTCGGCGCCCACCACCACGTAGTCCGTCTTCTTCGAGACCGAGCCGGCGACGCTGGCGCCGAGCGCCTCGGCGCGCGCCTTGGCCTCGTTCCTCGTCATGCGCTCGAGCGTGCCGGTGAAGACCACCGTCTTGCCGGCGATCGCCGACGCGGCGGCGGGCGGCACGAAAGCCGCGACCTCGACCTCGCGCGCGAGCGCCTCGAGCACCTCGCGGTTATGGCGCTCGGCGAAGAAGGCGAGGATGTCGTCGGCGACGGCGGGCCCGATGCCCTCGATCGAGGTGAGCTCCTCGTAAGCCTCGCCCGCGCGATCCTCGGCCGCCGTCATGGCGCGGCGCCAGGCGGGGAGCGTGCGATAGGTGCGCGCGAGGAGGCGGGCCGTCGCCTCGCCCACCTGGGGGATGCCGAGCGCATAGATGAAGCGCTCGAGGGCGATTCGGCGGCGCTCCTCGATGGCGCGCAGCAGATTGTCGACCGACTGAGGGCCCCAGCCCTCGCGTTCCTCGATCGCGGTGCGGTGGTTGGCCAGGCGGAAGATGTCGACCGGGCTCTTCAAGAGGCCGTCGGCGAAGAAGGCCTCGATGTGCTTGCGCCCGAGGCCTTCGATGTCGAAGGCGTTGCGCGAGACGAAGTGGCGCAGCCGCTCGACCGCCTGGGCCGGGCAGATGAGGCCGCCCACGCAGCGCCGCGCCGCCTCGCCCGGCTCGCGCACCGCGTGGCTGCTGCAAACGGGGCATTTGTGCGGGAAGGCGAAGGGCTTCGCCCCATGCGGCCGCTTGGCGAGCACGACGCCGACGATCTGCGGGATCACGTCGCCCGCGCGCTGCACGATGACCGTGTCGCCCTCGCGCGCGTCCTTGCGCGCGATCTCGTCCTCGTTGTGGAGCGTGGCGCGCGACACCACGACGCCGCCGACGGTCACCGGCTCGAGCTCGGCCACGGGCGTGAGCGTGCCGGTGCGGCCCACCTGGATGACGATGCGCTTTAGCCTCGTCGTCGCCTGCTCGGCGGGAAACTTGTGCGCGAGGGCCCAGCGCGGCGCCCGGCTCACCATGCCGAGCCGCTCCTCTAGATCGAAGCGGTTCACCTTGTAGACGACGCCGTCGATGTCGTAGGGCAGCTCGGCGCGCCGCCCGCCGATCTCGCGGTAGAGCTCCAGCGCCTCCTCGATCGAGGGGCAAAGGCGGGCGAGCGGGTTGGTCGCGAAGCCGAGCTCGCGCAGCGCCTTGAGATAGTCCCACTGGGTCTTAGCAATGGGCTCGCTCATATCGCCCTCGGCATAGAAGAAGGCCGAGAGGCGGCGCGAGGCGGTGATGCGCGCATCAAGCTGGCGGAGCGAGCCCGCGGCGGCGTTGCGCGGGTTGGCGAAGGGCGGTTTGCCTGCCTCCTCCTGCTCGCGGTTCAAGCGGACGAAATCGGCCTTGGTCATATAGACCTCGCCGCGCACCTCGAGCACGCGGGGCGCGCGGCGGCCGTGGAGGCGCTCGGGCACGTCGCCGAGAGTGCGCAGGTTGGCCGTGATGTCCTCGCCGGTAATGCCGTCCCCCCGCGTCGCCGCCTGCACGAGGCGGCCCGCCTCGTAGCGCGCCGCGACCGCGAGGCCGTCGATCTTGGGCTCGGCCGCAAGCTCGACCGCGGCGTCTGCGGGGAGGCCGAGGAAGCGGCGCACGCGCGCGATGAACTCATGCACCTCGCTCTCCTCGAAGGCGTTGTTGAGGGAGAGCATGGGCTTCGCGTGGGTGACCTTGGCGAAGCCGGCGGCAGGTGCGGCGCCCACGCGGTGGCGCGGGCTGTCGGACCGCACGAGATCGGGAAAGCGCTCCTCGATCGCCGCGTTGCGGCGCACGAGCGCGTCATAGGCCGCATCCGAGATCTCCGGCGCGTCCTTCTGATAGTAGAGCTGGTCGTGGCGCGCGATCTCCTTGGCGAGGCGTGCTAACTCGCGCGCGGCATCCTTTCGCGTGAGCTCCTCGGGGGCGATGTCGCGGAGCGTTGCCACGGCCGGCCGTCCTCAGCGAGCGCTCGCGGCGATCAGGCTGTCGGCGGCCGCGCGCGCCGCGTCGGTGACGCGCCGGCCCGAGAGCATGCGCGCGATCTCCTCGCGCCGCGCCGCCGCCGCGAGCTCCTCGACGAGGGTGAGGGCCGCCGCCCCGCCACGCCCGCCCGCGTCCTTGCTCACGCGCCAGTGATGCACCCCGCGCGCCGCCACCTGGGGCGAGTGCGTCACCACCAGCACCTGGAGCTCGCGGCCGAGGCGCTGCAGGCGCTCGCCGACCGCCGCCGCGGTCGCCCCGCCGATGCCGGAATCGACCTCGTCGAACACCAGCGTCGGCGCCGCACCGACGCGGGAGAGCACCACCTTGAGCGCCAGCATGAAGCGGGCAAGCTCGCCGCCGGAGGCGATCCTGGCGATGGGGCCCATGGCCGTTCCCGGGTTGGTCGCCACCTCGAAGGCGACGCGCTCGAGGCCGTGCTCGCCCCAGTCCGCTTCCTCGAGCGCTGCGAGCCGGGTCGCGAAGCGTGCCGCCTCGAGCTTGAGCGGCGGCAGCTCCGCCGCGACCGCGCGGTCGAGGCGTGCTGCCGCATCCGCGCGCGCCGCCGAGAGCGCGGTAGCTGCGCGCACATAGTCCGCGCGCGCCGCCGCCGTGCGCTCCTCGTGCCGACGCCTCGCCTCGCTGCCCTCGTCGATCGCCGCGAGCCGGGCCGCGAAGCGCTCGCGCAAGCCGGGCAGCGCCTCGGGCGGGACCTGGTGCTTGCGCGCGAGATCGCGCAGCGCGTAAAGGCGCTCGTCCACCGCCTCGAGCCGTCCGGGCTCGGCGTCGACCGCGCTGCCGAAGGCTTGCAGCGCCGCCACCGCCTCGCCGAGCTCGAGGCCGGCGCGGTCGAGCGCGGCAAGGGCGGCGTCGAGGCGTCCTCCCGCCTTCTCCGCCGCGCGCTCGAGCTGGCGCCGCGCGCGGCCAAGCGTGGCCTCGAGCCCCTCGCCGCGTCCCGCGCCATGTCCCTCGCCGCGTCCCTCGCCGCGTCCCTCCGGCTCGCCGCCGAGGAGGGCTAAGCTGGCGTTGAGCGCGTCGATCACCTGCTCGCGGTGCATGAGGAGGGTGCGCTCCTCGGCGAGTGCCGCCTCCTCGCCCGGCTTGGGATCGAGGCCGGCGAACTCGGCCAGGGCATGGCGCAGGAACTCCTCCTCGCGCCGCGTCTCCTCGAGCTCGGCTGAGAAGGCCGCCTCGGCCGCCCGTGCGGCGCGCCAGGCGCGATCGGCCGCTGCCACCGCCGCGACTAGGACCGCGTGACCGCCGAAGGCGTCGAGCGCTGCTCTGTGGCTCGCGGGGTCGAGCAGGCCGTGCTGATCGAGCTGGCCCTGGATCTCGACCAGGCTGTCGCCGAGCCGGCGGAGGAGACCGACGCTGACCGGCTGGTCGTTGACGAAGGCGCGGCTGCGCCCGTCCGCGGCCAGCACGCGGCGCAGCAGGAGAGGCTCCTCGCGCGCGAGCCCTTCCCCGCCGAGGATCGCCCAGACCGGGTGGCCGGCCGCGGGCTCGAAGGCGGCGGTGACGCTCGCCTGGGCAGCACCCTCGCGCAGAAGACCTACCTCGGCGCGCGCGCCGAGTGCCAAGCCGAGGGCGTCAAGGAGGATCGACTTGCCGGCGCCCGTCTCGCCGGTCAAGACCGAGAGGCCGGGATGGAAAGCGATGTCCAGCCGGTCGATCAGAACCACATCCCGGATCGATAGGCCGACGAGCATTCGCGACTGCCCTGAAACATCGATGCGTAGACCCCCCTCCCCAACCCTCCCCCTCAAGGGGGGAGGGGATGTCCGTGGCGCGGCAGCAAGCTTCCCCCTCCCCCTCGAAGGGGGAGGGTTGGGGAGGGGGTGACGCTCGCTTAAGCGATCGTGAGCACTAGAATGGATTGATCGCGTTCAAGGTTTTGCTCAGGAGCGAGGCGTTCATCGGCTCGCCGGTGTCGTGGTCGATCTTGACGTTCTCGACGAGCTGGTAGCTGTCCATGTACCACTGGCTGTTCGGATAGTTGTAGCCGAGCACGGCCGCCGTCTTGCGCGCCTCGTCGACGATGCCGAGCGCCATGTAGCACTCGACCAGGCGGTGCAGCGCCTCGGGCACCTGGCTCGTCGTCTGGTACTTGGCGACGACGATCTTGTAGCGGTTGATGGCGGCGAGGTAGAGCCCGCGCTGCTCGTAGAAGCGGCCGATCTCGAGCTCCTTGCCGGCAAGATGATCGTTCACGAGGTCGATCTTGTGCCGTGCGTCGCGCGCGTAGGAGCTGTCGGGATAGCGCCGGATCAGCTCCTTGAGCGAGGCGAGCGCCTGCTCGCCGTTGGACTGGTCGCGCTCGACGTCCGTCACCTGCTCGTAGTAGCTGAGCGACTTGAGGTAGTAGGCATAGGCGATGTCCCGGTTGCCCGGATGGAGCTGGATGAAGCGGTTGAGCGCGTTGATCGCGTCCTGATAGGTGTTCCCCTGATAGAGCGCATAGGCCGACATCAGCTCGGCCTTGGTCGCCCAGATCGAGTAGGGATGCTGGCGCTCGACGTCCTCGAAGGCCTTGGACGCCTCCTTGTAGCGGCGCTCGGCCAGCATATCCATCGCCTTGTTGTAGAGCGTGTTGACCGGCTTCTCGACGGCCGCGTCGTCCTTGGCCTCGTCGTCGTCGGAGGAGCAGGCGGCGAGCGTCAGCGCCAGCGCGAATGCCGCGAGAAGGAGGAGCGGAGCGCGCCTCAGATCATGCCAAAATTGCCTCATTGCCCTCTCAAGCCCTCAACCCACTCAAGTCCTGAGCCGAAAGCGGGGGATGCCCACCCCGGGACCGCCTCGCGCGCTCACTATAGCACGCTTGGCGCGGATCCAATAGCCGCGCGCGCGGGCATCCCCGGCACCCTACGGCACGGCGCTCAGCCGCTCTTCGCTCGAGGGAAAGATCAGGCGGAGGCCGCCGCCTTGCGCGAGTCCGCCTGGACCAGGCCACCCGCCGCCCGCGCTTGATCGAGCGGCACCCGGCGCCACGCCTCGGCGTCCGCGAAGAGGGCGCGCAGCAGGCGGTTGTGCATGCTGTGGCCGGAGCGGTAGCCGTGGAAATGGCCGAGGATGGGAGCGCCGGCGAGGCAGAGATCGCCCACCGCGTCGAGCACCTTGTGGCGCACGAACTCGTCCTCGTAGCGCAAGCCCTCGGCATTGACAACGCGGTCGCCGTCGACCACCACCGCGTTGTCGAGCGAGCCGCCGAGGGCCAGGCCCGCGGCGCGCAGCTTGTGTACGTCCTCGGCGAAGCCGAAGGTGCGCGCCCGCGCGATCTCGCTCCTGAAGGCGCCGTTCTCGAGCGACACGTAATAGGTCTGCCGCGCGATCGCCGCTGCCTCGAAATCGATCTCGCAACTGACCGAGAAGCCGCCGCTCGGCGAGAGCGAGGCCATCGCCTCGTGGTTACCCACCGCGACCTGCTTCAGGACCTGGATGGCGGAGCGCGCCTCGCCCTGCTCGACGACGCCCGCGCAATCGATGAGGAACATGAAGGGTGCGGCGCTGCCGTCCATGACGGGGACTTCGGGGCCGTTGAGCTCGACGAGGAGATTGTCGACATGGCTGCCGGCGACCGCGGCCAGCAGATGCTCGACGGTGCCGATGCGCGCCTCGCCGTGGGTGCTACGCGCCTCCAGGCCGAGGGTCGTGCACATGCGCGTATCGACGACGTGGCGCCAGGTGGCCGGAACGCGCACCCCGCCGCCCGCCGGGTCGGTGCGCCGAAAGACGATGCCACTGTTTACGTCGCCCGGCTGGAGGGTCATCGTGACCTTCCGGCCGGAATGCAAGCCGATCCCCGAACAGCTGATCGGCGTCTTCAGGGTGCGCTGGAGAATTTGCTCCTCCCCTCGCTAGCGAGAGCCGCTTCCGCCCGTTTTGATCCCCGTTCCGGTCCCGCCCGGAATCTTCTCGGCTCGGTGTCCGAGTGCTTCGGGGTCTCTTTACCAACCGGCCCCGAAGCACTCAAATCACCTTTTGTTACGGAATGTTACCTGGAAAAGCGGTGCTCGCTCAAGGGGTTGCGCTCCTTCTTCGCGGCCTCGTCAGTTGGCCTGGCGGCGCAAGAACGCCGGGATGTCCAGGAGGTCGTCCTCGCCCTTCGAGACGGAGAGCCGGTTGGCCGGGTCGAGCCCGCCCAGGCGCGGCTGCGCCGCTTGGGGCTCGGCCGCCGGCACCTCGCCCGCCTTCCGGGCACCGCCCGTGACGCGGGTGAAGATGTCGGCCACGCGCCGCGCCTTGCGCGGTGCCGCCTGCTGAAGTGCCGCATGGCCCGCCGTGGCCAAGGCGGGCGCGGGCTCGGCCGCGGCCGGCCGGGCGGCGAGGGGCTCGCTTTGGCCGGCGATCACGACCGGCCGCGGCGCGAGGAAGGGCTGGTCGAGCTCGAGCGGCTCGCTTGCCGGCGCGGCCGCGGCGACGGCAGGCGTTGCGGCCCTGGCGGCGGCGCCAGGTGCCGGAGCCGCCGCCTGCGCCGCGGCGGCGGGTGCGGGAACCGCCGGCTCGACGGTGCGCGCCGCCGGCTGCCTCGCCTCCGCCGGGATGACGGGCGGCGGGCTCAAGACGGCGCGCGGCGCCGGCCGCTCGCTCACCAGGACCGGCCGGCTCGGCTTCTGCTGGCCGACTGCTACGCCGTCGATGCCGGTCGCCACCACCGAGACGCGGATGCGCCCCTGGAGCTGCTCGTCGAAGGTCGAGCCGAAGATGATGTTGGCCTCGGGATCGACCTCGTCGCGGATGCGGTTGGCCGCCTCGTCCACCTCGAACAGCGTCATGTCCGTGCCGCCCGTGATGTTGATGAGGACGCCCTTGGCCCCCTTCATCGAGACGTCGTCGAGGAGCGGATTGGAGATCGCCGCCTCGGCGGCATCGAGCGAGCGGCGCTCGCCCTCGGCCTCGCCGGTGCCCATCATCGCCTTGCCCATCTCGCTCATCACCGTGCGGATGTCGGCGAAGTCGAGGTTGATGAGGCCGGGCATCACCATGAGGTCGGTCACCCCGCGCACGCCCGAATAGAGCACGTCGTCGGCCATCTTGAAGGCGTCCGCGAAGGTCGTCTTCTCGTTGGCGACGCGGAAGAGGTTCTGGTTCGGGATGATGATGAGGGTGTCGACGAACTGCTGCAGCTCGTCGATGCCCTGGTCGGCGATGCGCATGCGGTTTTGGCCCTCGAAGTGGAAGGGCTTGGTCACCACGCCGACCGTGAGGATGCCGCGCTCGCGCGCCGAGCGGGCGATCACGGGTGCGCCTCCCGTCCCGGTGCCGCCGCCCATGCCGGCGGTGATGAACACCATGTGGGAGCCGTCGAGGTAATCGAGTATCTCCTCGATGCCCTCCTCGGCCGCGGCCCGGCCCACGTCGGGGCGCGAGCCGGCGCCGAGCCCGTGGGTGACGGTGAGGCCGAGCTGGATGCGCCGGTCCGCCTTGGAGAGCGAGAGGGACTGCGCATCCGTGTTGCAGGCGAGGAACTCGACCCCCTCGAGGTTGGCGGCGATCATGTTGTTGACCGCATTGCCGCCGGCGCCGCCGACGCCGACCACGACGATGCGCGGTTTGAGCTCACGCTCCTTGTCCGGTATCGATAGGTTGATGGTCATGTCAGCCTCCGCTTCCCTTTCCGTAACAGCCGCCGGCTCTCGGACCCCGTTCTTGAAAGGCCCCGGCCGCGGCGGCGCGGCCGCAGTCGCTCAAAGATTCTCCCGTAGCCAGCTGCCGAAGCGCTCGAGCACGCCGTTGGGCGCCTGGTGGTTGCGCCGCGCCAGCGTGGGCGTCGCCGAATAGCGCGTCACCGCGTAGTGGAGGAGCCCGGCGCAGGTGGCAAAGGCCGGACCCGCCGTGGCGTCGGCAAGGCCGCCGATCCTGAGCGGCCGGCCCATGCGCACCTGCTTGTCGAGGACGAGGGCGGCGAGCTCGCGCACGCCCTGGAGCTGGGAGGCCCCGCCGGTCAGCACCACGCGGCGCCCTGCGGCCTTGTCGAGGCCGCCTGCCTCGAGGCGCGAGCGCACGAGCTCGAAGGTCTCCTCGATGCGCGGCTGGATGATGCCGACGAGGATCGATTTCGGCACGTGGTTGGGGATGGCGTGCTCGTCCTCGCCGACCTGCGGCACGTCGATCACGTCGTGCTCGTCGGCGGAGGCGGCGAGCGCGCTGCCGTAGAGCGTCTTCATGCGCTCGGCGTGCACGAGCGGGGTCGAGAGCCCGCGCGCGATGTCGCTCGTCACGTGCTGGCCGCCGATCGGGATGCACTCGGTGTGGACCACCTCGCCGTCGAGGAAGACCGAGATCGAGGTGGTGCCGCCGCCCATGTCGATGCAGGTGACGCCGAGGTCCGTCTCGTCCTCGACGAGCGCCGAGAGGCCGGCGGCGTAGGACGAGACGGCGAGCGCCTGGAGGTCGAGGTGGCAGCGCGCGACGCAGGTCTTGAGGTTGCGCACGGGGCCGGCGCTGGCCGTCACCACGTGCATGTTGACGCCGAGGCGCTCGCCGTACATGCCGCGCGGGTCGCGGATGCGCGGGCTGCCGTCGATGATGTAGTTGACCGGGATCGAATGGATGATCTCGCGGTCGCTCGCCTCGTTGAAGAGGTAGCCCTGGCCGAGGGCGCGTCTTAAGTCCACGTCGCCGACCTCGTGCCCGGCGATCGACACCTCGACCGCCACGGTCTGCGAGGCGGGCGAGCCGCACGAGAGGTTGACGAAGACCTCGCGCATGGTCTCGCCGGCCATCTGCTCGGCGGCGTGCACGGCGCCGCGGATGGAGTCCTCGGCGGCATCCATGTCGACGATGGCGCCGGCGCGCAGCCCCCGCGCCTTCTGGTGGCCGATGCCGATGACGCGGATGTTGCCGTCGCCGTCGACCTGGGCCACGAAGCAGCACACCTTGGTGGTGCCGATGTCGAGTGCGGCGACGAGACCGCTCTTCGGTTTTGCCAATCCTCGCTTCACGGCGTCCTCTGCTCTCCAACTTCCCGACCGGCCCGTCCGGCCCAGACTCGGCACCCCTTCGCGCGCCTCACGTGCTCCTCCCCGGCTTGTGCTCGTGCGGTGCCGCGTCCGGGGCCAAGCGCACGATGAGACGGTCGGGCAGGCGCAGATCGATCATCACGATGTCGCGCGCGAAGAGCTTCTCCTTGGTCTCGAGACCGGCCAGGCGTACCAACGCCTCCTCGGGCGCCAGCTCGGGGAGACGCACGTCGATGCCTTCGACGAGGCGCAGGTTCCAGCGCCGCTTGCCGACCCAGATGGCGGCCTGCACGTGCGGTGCGAGCGCCGGCTGCTTGGCGAGGAGGGCGAGGAAGGCGGGTGCCGCCTTGGCGGCACCGGCGCCGACGACGAGGGGCAGGTTGGCGAAGCGGGCGGTGTCGGCACTCTCGATCACCGTGCCCTGGAGATCGATGAGCCTGGTCTTGTCGTTCTGCTGCCAGAGGGCAAGCGGCGAGCGCTCCTCCACCTTGACGTAGATGAGCTGCGGCCAGCGCCGCTCGACCGAGGCGCGCAGCACCCAGGGGAGCGCCTCGAGCCGCGCCTTGGCGGCCGTGAGGTCGACGGCGAGGATGGCCTCGCCGCGGCGGATGCCGAGGGCGGCGAGAAGGGCGACAACCGGGGTCTCCTTGCGGCCCTCGACCGTCACGTCGGCGACCCTCAGGCCGAGCGAGGCCGAGGCGCGGGCCGCACCGTCGACGAGCGCCGCCGCCGCCGCCGCGGCGGTGCCGCTGCGCCACAGCCAGAAGCCGCCGCCGCCGAGCCCGGCGAGCACGAGGGCGACCGCACCGTAGCGCAACGCGTCGCGCAGCCAGCGCGGCGCCGGGCGGCGCCAGTGCTGCCGCGCGGGCGGAAGGGAGGCTGCCTTCAGCGTTCGCATGTGGCGTGCTCCACCATCCAGCTCACCAGTTCGGCGAAGGACATGCCGAGGTAGGCTGCCTGCTCGGGCACGAGCGAGAGCGGCGTCATCCCCGGCTGCGTGTTGATCTCTAGGAGATAGAGCCGGCCGGGCTCCCCGCGCGTGTCGTCGTAGCGGAAGTCGGCGCGCGAGACGCCGCGGCAGCCGAGCGTGCGGTGCGCCGCGAGCGCGTAATCCATGCAGGCCCGGCTGATCTCGTCGGGTACCGGCGCCGGGACGAGGTGGAGCGTGCGCCCGTCCGTGTATTTGTGCGCATAGTCGTAGAAGCCGTCGTCGGGGCGCAGTTCGGTCACCGCGAGCGCCCGGTCGCCCATCACGGAGACGGTGAGCTCGCGGCCCGGAATGTAGCGCTCGACCAGCACCTCGTCGCCGTAGGGCCAGCTCTCCTCCTCGAACGGCAGCTCGTTGTCGCCTTGGCGCACGATGCGCACGCCGACGCTCGAGCCCTCGGCGAGCGGCTTCACCACGTAGGGGCGCGCCATCACGTCGCCGGCAAGCATGCGCTCGCGCGGCACCACGCGGCCGTCCACGACGGGAATGCCGGCGGTCTCGAAGAGGCGCTTGGCCATCGGCTTGTTCATGGCGAGCGCCGAGGCGAGGAGGCCGGAATGGGTATAGGGCAGCTCGATGAGGTCGAGGAGCCCCTGGATGGTGCCGTCCTCGCCCCAGCGGCCGTGGAGCGCGTTGAACACCACGTCCGGGCGCGGCTCGAGCGCCGCGAGGAGCCGCCGCGGGTCGCGCTCGACCACGATCTCGCGCACCGCGTAGCCGGCCTGGAGAAGTGCTGCGGCGCAGGCCTTGCCGCTCACGAAGGAGACCTCGCGCTCTGCCGACCAGCCGCCCATGAGCACGGCGACCTCCTTGCTCACGGCTTGGTCTCCTGAATCGCTCGCGGACCGGCCGAGGCAGGCACGCCGATGATGCGGATCTCCCACTCGAGCGAGATACCGCTCGTCTCGAAGACGCGGCGGCGCACCTCCTCGCCGAGCCCCTCGATATCGGCGGCGCTGGCGGCACCGGTGTTGACGATGAAATTGCAGTGCTTCTCCGAGATCACGGCGCCGCCGCGGGCGAGGCCCCGGCAGCCGGCGGCGTCGATGAGCTGCCAGGCCTTGCGGCCGGCCGCCTCGGGCCCGCGCGGGTTGGCGAAGGTGCTGCCGCCGGTGCGGCCGCGGATGGGCTGGCTCTCCTCGCGCGCCGTCTCGATCTCCGCCATGCGCGCTGCTATCTCCGCGCGCACGCCGGGCACAGCATCGAGGGTGGCCGCCACGACGATCCAGTCCGCGGGAAAGGCCGAATGGCGGTAGGAGAGGCCGAGTGCCGCGCGGTCGAGCCTGTGGCTTTGCCCGCGCCCGTCGAGGGCGTCCGCACCCACGATCGCATCGGCGATCTCGCGGCCGTAGGCGCCGGCGTTCATGCGCACGCCACCGCCGATCGAGCCGGGAATGCCGGCGAGGAACTCGAGGCCGGCGAGGCCCGCCTCGGCCGCGGCCTCGGCTACGTTGAGGTCGAGCGCTGCGGCACCGGCGCTCACTCCCGGCGGTGCCACGGCGATGGCGGCAAAGCGCTTGCCCAGGCGCACCACGACCCCCGGCACGCCGCCGTCGCGCACGAGGAGGTTCGAGCCCACGCCGATGACGCTCAGCGGGACGTCCGCGGGCTTCCTTGCGAGGAACTGCGCGAGATCGTCGCGGTCCGCCGGCTGGAACATGACCTCGGCGGCACCGCCCGTGCGGAAGCGCGTGAGGCGCGCCAAGGGTGCTGCGGCCGTGAGCCGTCCGCGCACCTGCGGCAGGCGCTCGATGAGGCGGGGGAGGAGGCTCTTGAGCGCCATCATCCGCTCGCTCCATTGAGCCGCCTGGCCGCGGGCGCAGCACCGGCGAAGAGGGCCTCGAGCTCGCCGGGAAGCGTCGCCGCCCACTGGGTGATGCTGCCGGCGCCGACGCAGACCACCGTGTCGCCCGGCTCGGCGAGCGCCGCCACGATCGACGCGAGCTCGCGCGGATCGGCCAGCGAGACCACCTTGCGGTGGCCGTGGCTGATGAGCCCCTCGACGAGCGCCTCGCGGCTCGCACCCTCGATGGGCGTCTCGCCGGCGCCATAGACGTTGGCGACGATGACCGCATCGGCCTCGTTGAAGCAGGTGCAGAATTCCTCGAAAAGGTTGTGCAGGCGCGTATAGCGGTGCGGCTGCACCACCGCGATGACGCGGCCCTCAGAGGCCGTGCGCACCGCGCGCATCACCGCGGCGATCTCGACCGGGTGGTGGCCGTAGTCGTCGATCACGCGGATGCCGCCCGCCTCGCCGGTCACCGTCAGGCGGCGCTTGACGCCGGCGAAAGAGGCGAGGGCCTCGCGGATGGTCGCCTGGTCGATGCCCATCTCGTGGGCGATCGCAATGGCGGCGAGCGAGTTCTGCACGTTGTGCTGGCCCAGCATGGGCAGCGTGAGTGCCTCCAGCTCGTGCTCGCTGCCGCGGAAGCGGTCGGTGATGTGCACGTTGTAGCGCGAGCCTTTGGGGCCGAGCTCGATGTCGCTCGCCCGCACGTTGGCCTGCGGGCTCATGCCGTAGGTGATGATCTTGCGGTCGAGCACGCGCGGGATCAGCGCCTGCACCTCGGGATGGTCGATGCAGAGGGCGGCGAAGCCGTAGAAGGGGATGTTCTGGATGAAGGAGACGAAACCGTCGCGCAAGCGATCGAAGCTGCCGTAGAAGTCGAGATGCTCGGGATCGATGTTGGTGACGACCGAGATGGTGGCCGGCAGCTTGACGAAGGTGCCGTCGGACTCGTCGGCCTCCACCACCATCCACTCGCCGCTGCCGAGCCGCGCGTTGGTGCCGTAAGCGTTGATGATGCCGCCGTTGATCACCGTGGGGTCGAGCCCGGCCGCCTCGAGAAGTGCCGCCACCATCGAGGTGGTCGTCGTCTTGCCGTGCGTGCCGGCGACGGCGACCGACCATTTGAGGCGCATGAGCTCGGCCAGCATCTCGGCGCGGCGCACCACCGGCATGAGGCGCGCGCGCGCCGCCTTGACCTCGGGATTGTCCGCCGGAATCGCCGAGGAGACGACGATCACCTCGGACTCGCCGAGGTTCTCCTCGCGATGGCCGATCGAGACCGGGATGCCGCGGGCGCTGAGGCGCCGCACGTTGGCGCCGTCGGCCACGTCGCTGCCCTGCACCCGGTAGCCGAGGTTGTGCAGGATCTCGGCGATGCCGCTCATGCCGATGCCGCCGATGCCGACGAAGTGGATGATGCCGATGTCGAGCGGAAGCGTTCTCATTCGGCGGCCACCTTGAGCGCATCGTGGTTGCCGTTGGCGGGCAAGAGGCGCTCGACGACGGAGGCGAGCCGCTCGGCCGCGTCGCTGCGCCCGGCGGCGGCGGCGGCCATGGCGGCGCTCATCAGCGTCTCGGGCATGGCGATGAGGGCGGCCAGGCGTTCGGTGAGCTTGGCCGCATCGAACATGCCCTCGGGGATGAGCCAGGCGCCTCCGCCCGAGTCGATCGCCTGCGCGTTCGCCATCTGGTGGTCGTCGATGGCGTGGGGATAGGGCACCAGGATCGCCGGCCGGCCGACGGCGGTGAGCTCGGCACAACTCGAGGCGCCCGAGCGGCTGATGAGGAGATGGCAGGCGGCGAGCCGCTCGGGCACGTCGCGGAAGAAGGGGGAGACCTCGGCCTCGACGCCGGCGCTGCGGTAGGCGGCCTCCACCGCCGCCTGGTCCTCCGGACGCGCCTGCTGCTCGACCCGCATGAGCTGGCGCCGCTCGGCGGGGAGGCCATGGACGGCCGCCGGCACCACCTGGCCGAAGACGCGGGCGCCCTGGCTGCCGCCCAGCACGAGGAGGCGGAAGCGCTCGCCCGGGCCCAGCGGCGGGTAGGGCCGGCGGGAGAGCGCCGCGAACTCCTCGCGCACCGGATTGCCGGTGAGCGTCAGCTTGCCGCGGTCGCTCTCGCGGATCGCCTTGGTGTCCGCGAAGGAGGTGGCGATGAGGCGGACGCGCGAGGCGAGCAGGCGGTTGGCGCGGCCGAGGACGGCGTTCTGCTCATGGAGGGCCGCCGGCAGGCCGGCGAGGAGTGCCGCCGCCATGGTGGGAAGCGAGGCGTAGCCGCCGAAGCCGAGGAGCGCATCGGGCTTCTCGGCCCCGATGAGGGCGCGCGCCTGGAGGAAGCCGATGGCGAGCCGGAGTGCGGCACCGCCGCGCTGCAGGAGGCCGCGCCCGGCGATGCCGCCGGCCGCGATCACGCGCAGCTCCGCGCCCGCGGGTGCTCCGCCGTGGCTGGCGCCGCGCCGGTCGGTGACCAGGATCGCACGGTGCCCGCGCGCCACGAGCGCCCGTGCCGTGGCCTCCGCGGGGAAGATGTGCCCGCCGGTGCCGCCGGTCGCGAGCATGATCGAGGCGGGCTTGGCGCTCATGCGAGCCCTCCCGGTCCGACGCGCTTGCGCGTCAGCGCCAGCACCATGCCCATGCCGAGTGCCAGCGCCAGGAGCGAGGAGCCGCCGTAGCTGATGAAGGGCAGCGTCATGCCCTTGGTCGGCATGAGGCGCATCTCGGACGCCATGTTGACCACGGCCTGGAGGCCGAACTGCACGAGGAGCCCCGAGCCCGCGAGCAGCACGAAGAGATTCTGCTCCTGCATGAGCCGGCCGATGCCGCGCAGCACCACGAAAGCGAAGAGGGCGATGATGAAGAGGCAGGCGAAAAGCCCGAACTCCTCGCCGGCGACGGCAAAGACGAAATCGCTGTGCGCGTCGGGCAGGTGGAGCTTGGCGACGCCCTCGCCGGGGCCGCGGCCGAAGAGGCCGCCGTTCGAGAAGGCGTCGAGCGAGCGCTCGACCTGGTAGCTGTCGCCCTGCTGGGGATTGAGGAAGTGGTCGACGCGGACCGCCACGTGGGGCAGCGTCACATAGGCCGCGGCGAGGGCGGCTATGCCGAGCGTCACGAAGAGCAGCGCCCAGTAGACGCGCAGCCCCGCGAGGAAGAACTGGCCGAACCACACGACGGAGACGACTACGACCATGCCGATGTCGGGCTGGGCGACCAGGAGGGCGGCGACGATGCCGTAGAGGAGGATGGCCACGGCGTTGCCCGGCACGGCCTCGCCCTGGCGCTGCGCCGCGAACATCCAGGCGGCGACCACGGCAAAGGCCGGCTTGACGAACTCGGAGGGCTGCAGCGAGACGCCGGCGAAGTAGATCCAGCGCTTGGCACCCTTGATCTCGGTGCCGACGTAGGGTGTGAGCGCCAGCAGCACCAGCGCCGCCACGAAGACGAAGACGGAGAGCCGACGCACCCCGCGCGGCTCGAGGAGCGACACCGCCAGCATGAGGACCACGGCGGTGGGCAGGAAGACGAACTCGCGGCGCACGAAGTAGAGCGAGTCGTAGCCGATGCGCACGGCGACCGGCGGGCTCGCGGCGAGCGTCATGATGCAGCCGATGAGGGCGAGGCTGGCGAGCGCCACCAGCATCCACTTGTCGACCGTCCACCACCAGCGGCCGATGATGCTCGTGTCCGTGCGGGTGAAACTCATGCTCATGGCGCGGCCTCCGCCTGGAGCGCCTCGCCGCGCCTGCCGGGCAGCGCCTTCACGAGCGCCTTGAACGCCTCGCCGCGCGCCTCGAAGCTGGCGAACTGGTCCCAGGAGGCCGAGGCGGGCGAGAGCAGCACCACGGCGCCCTTGCCGGCATCGCGCGCGGCATCGGCGTGCGCTTCGGCCACCGCCCTCTCGAGCGTGCGCGCGAGCGTGAAGGGCACGCGGCCCGCGAGCGTCGCCGCGAACGCGTCGGCCGCCTCGCCGATGAGATAGGCATGGGCGACGCGGCCGAAGTGCGGCACCAGCCGCTCGATGCCGCCCTCCTTGGCGAGGCCGCCCGCGATCCAGTAGATGCGCTCGTAGGAGACCAGCGCGCGCATGGCCGCTTCCGCGTTGGTCGCCTTGCTGTCGTTGACGTAGCGCACGCCGTCGATCGCCGCCACGAGCTCCTGGCGGTGCCTGAGCCCGGGGAAGCTCGCAAGCGCGGCGGCGATCGCTGGCGTGGGCACGCCCGCGGCCTTGGCCGCGGCATAGGCGGCCGCTGCATTCTGCCAATTGTGGCGGCCCGGGAGCGTCGGGATGGCGGCGAGATCGGCAATCTCGCGGGCCTTCCCCCGCGTGTCGTCGACGAGGCGGCCGCCCTCCGCATAGACCCCTCCGGCAACGCGCCCTTCGCCCGAGATCGGCACGGCGGTGGGACCCGCGCTCGCGGCGAGCTCGCCGTAGATCGCCCGCGCCTCGGCATCGTCGACGCCGACCACGGCGGTCTCGAGGGTGGCCTGGCCGCGGAAGATGCGCTTCTTCGCCGCGATGTAGCCCGCGAGCCCGCCGTGGCGCGCGAGATGGTCGGGGCTGATGTTGGTCAGCACGGCCACGTCGAAGGTGGGCGAGAGGGTGAGCTCGAGCTGATAGGAGGACATCTCGAGGACGTAGAAGCCGCCCTCGTCGAGCGGCTCGAGCTCGAGGGCCGGCGTGCCGAGATTGCCGCCCACCTCGACGCGGAAGCCGGCACGGCCGAGGATATGGCCGATGAGCGCCGTCGTCGTCGATTTCCCGTTGGTGCCGGTGATGCCGATGTAGGAGCAGTTGCGCCGGCTGCGGCCGAGCAGCTCGAACGTCGGAGACGATCTCGAGGCCGGCCGCGCGCGCGCGCTCGGCCACGGGGTGGGGCTTGGGCCAGGTGTGCGGGATGCCCGGGCTCCACACGATCGTCCGCGCCGCCTCGAGATTCTTTCTTATAGAGGTCGACGAGGGGGATGCGGGCGGCCTCCGCCTCCTGGCGCCGCGCCTCGCTGTCGTCCCATGCCCACACTTGCGCGCCGCTCGCCAGAAGCGCCTTGGCCGCCGCCAGGCCGCTCCTGCCGAGGCCCATGACGGCGACCGGGATGCCGGCCAAGGGAGGGATCACGATCATCCCCTCACCTCAGCTTGAGCGTCGAGAGCCCGGCGAGCGCCAGGATCGACGCGATGATCCAGAAACGGATGACGATGGTGGCCTCCTGCCAGCCCTTCTTCTCGAAGTGGTGGTGCAAGGGCGCCATGCGGAAGACGCGCTTGCCGGTGAGCTTGAAGGAGACCACCTGGACGAGGACCGAGACCGTCTCGAGCACGAAGAGCCCGCCCACGATGGCGAGCACCAGCTCGTGCTTGGTGACGACGCTGATGACGCCGAGGGCGCCTCCGCAGGAGAGCGAGCCCGTATCGCCCATGAAGACCATGGCCGGCGGCGCGTTGAACCAGAGGAAGCCCAAGCTCGCCCCCACCAGCGAGCCGCAGAAGACGGAGAGCTCGCCGGCACCCGCCACGTAGTGGAGCTGCAGGTAGTTGGCGAAGACCAGGTTGCCGGTCAGGTAGGAGATGAGGCCGAAGACGCCCGCCGCGATCATCACCGGCACAATGGCAAGGCCGTCGAGCCCATCGGTCAGGTTGACGGCGTTCGAGGCCCCCACGATCACGAAGGCGGCGACCGGGAGGAAGAACCAGCCGAGCTGCAACAGCACCGACTTGAAGAAGGGCAGCGCAAAGCCGGTCGCGAGCGGCTCCGGCGTGTGGAGGACGAGCCAGAGTGTCGCGAGGAGCGCCAGGACGACCTGGCCCAGGAGCTTGACCCTGCCGGGCAGCCCGCGGCTCGAGCGGCGGCTCAGCTTGAGGTAGTCGTCGGCAGCACCGATGGCACCGAAGCCGAAGGTCACGAAGAGCACCAGCCAGACATAGCCGTTGTTGATGTCGGCCCAGAGGAGCGTGCTCAGCGTGAGCGCCGCGAGAATGAGGACGCCGCCCATGGTGGGCGTGCCCTTCTTGCTGACGAGGTGCCCCTCGGGGCCGTCCTCGCGGATCGGCTGGCCGTCGCGCTGCATCTGCCTGAGCCAGGCGATGAGCTGCGGCCCGAGGAGGAAGCTGATGAGGAGCGCCGTCGCGACCGCACCGCCCGTGCGGAAGGTGATGTAGCGGAAGAGGTTGAACGGCGTGAAATCCTCGGTCAGCGGGGCGAGCAGGTTGAACAGCATGCGCGCCCCCTAGCCGCCGACCGCGCGCTGCGGCAGCTCAAGCGCTTTGAGTGCTCCCACCACTTGGCCCATGCGCGAGCCGAGCGAGCCCTTGACGGTGACCACGTCCCCGGGCCGGACGGCCTCGGCCAGGTGCCCGCAAAGCTCGGCCGAGCTTGCCGCGTGCGCGTCGCGCATGGTGGCGGGGAGCGCCTCGTGCAGTGCCGCCATCAGCGGGCCCGCGGTGAAGACGAGATCGATGCCCGCCGCCGCGAGCGGCGCCGCGAGTGCGGCATGAAGCGCCTTTGCCTCGGCCCCGAGCTCGAGCATGTCGCCTAAGACCGCGATGCGCCGGCCGCCCTCTCCCGGGAGTGCCGCCGACAGCACCTCGATGGCGGCGCGCATGGAGGCGGGGGAGGCGTTGTAGCTGTCGTCGATGAGCTCGAAGCTGCCGCCCCGGATGGCGATGCGGGAGCGCTGGCCGCGCCCCTTGAGTGCCGCGAGATCGGCCATGGCGGCGGCGGCGCGCTCCACGTCGGCGCCGAGAGCTCCGACCGCCGCCAGCACGGCGAGCGTGTTGAGCGCCCAGTGCCGCCCGGGCACGCCCACGCGGTAGGCGATCTCGCGGCCCGCGATGCGGGCCAAGACCTCGCTCCCCGTAGGTCCACCCGCGAGGGAGAGCAGCCGCACCTCGGCCGAGGAATCGGCGCCGAAGCCGATCACGCGCGTAATACCGGCGGCGCGCGCGCGCGCTGCGAGCAGCGCAAAGAAAGGGTTGTCGCGGTTGAGCACGGCGACGCCGCCAGCCATGCCGGCGAAGATCTCGGCCTTGGCCTCGGCGATCGCGGCGGTCGAGGCGAAGAACTCCATATGCACGGCCTCGACCGTGGTGATGACCGCGACGTCGGGCCTGACGAGGCGGGAGAGCGGCTTGAGCTCGCCGGGATGGTTCATGCCGAGCTCGAAGACGCCGAACTCCGCATCGCGCGGCATGCGCGCGAGGGAGAGCGGCACGCCCCACAGGTTATTGAGGCTGCCGGCGCTCGCCGCCGTCTTGCCCTGGCGCTCGAGAGCGAGCTTGAGCGCCTCCTTGGTGCCGGTCTTGCCGACGCTGCCGGTGACGGCCGCGATGCGCGCGCGGCTCCGCGCGCGTGCAGCCGAGCCGAGCGCCTCGAGCGCTGCCTGCGTGTCCGCGACGAGGATGAGCGGGCGGCCCTCGCAGCCCACGGTCAAGCGCGCCACCACGGCGGCCGCGGCACCGCGCTGGAGGGCGTGGCGCACGAAATCGTGGCCGTCGACGCGCGGTCCGCGGATGGCGACGAAGAGGTCGCCCGGCTCGAGCGTACGGCTGTCGATCGAGACGCCGGTTGCGGCGAAGGGGGCACTCGCCGTGCCGCCGCTCGCCTCAACGACTTCCTCCGCGGTCCACAGCGCCGCCGCCGCCGTCATGCCGCACTCCCTGCCAAGCGGAAGGCCGCCTTGCGCGCCACCTCGGCATCGTCGAACGGCAGCACCTTGTCGCCGACGATCTGGCCGCGCTCGTGGCCCTTGCCGGCGATGAGCAGGATGTCGCCCGGCCCGAGGGCGGCGAGCGCCGTCTCGATCGCGCGCTCGCGTTCGCCGATCTCGCGCGCGTCGGGGCAGCCGGCCAGCACCTGGCGGCGGATGGCGGCGGGGTCCTCGCCGCGCGGGTTGTCGTCGGTCACGATGACGCTGTCGGCGAGGTGCCGAGCGATCTCGCCCATCTGGGGCCGCTTGCCGGCGTCGCGGTCGCCGCCGCAGCCGAACACGACGTGGAGCCGCCCCTTTGCCAGCGGCCGCAGCGCGGCCAGCACGGCGGCAAGCGCGTCGGGCTTGTGCGAGTAGTCGACGACCACCACGGCGCCGTTCGGCAGGCGCGCCACCTGCTGCATGCGGCCGGCGACGCCCTGCAGGTGGCCGAGTGCCGTGATCGCCGCCTCGGCATCGCCGCCGAGGCCGATGACAAGGCCGAGGGCCGCCAGGAGGTTGCCGGCCTGGAAGGCGCCGATGAGCCCGACCGTCGCCTGGTGGCGCCGGCCGGCGAGGGCGAAGCGGATCGTCTGCCCGGAAGCGCTTGCCTCGACGTCCTCGAGGCGCAGCGTGTCGCCCTTCAGCCCATAGCTCAGCACGGCATGGCGGCGCGCGCGGCAGGTCTCGAGAAGGGCGCCGTACTCGGGCGCGTCGGCGTTGAGCACGGCAGGGCTGCCAGGCGCCATCACCTCGGCGAAGAGGCGGCGCTTGGCGGCGAAATAGTCCGCCATGCTCGCATGGTAGTCGAGATGGTCGCGGCCGAGATTGGTGAAGGCGCCGGCGCGGATGGCGACGCCGTCGAGGCGATACTGGTCGAGGCCGTGGGAGGAGGCCTCGAGTGCCAGATGGTCGATGCCGGCCGAGGCGAGCTCCGCGAGCTCCTTGTGCAGCTCCACGGGATCGGGCGTCGTGAGGCTGCCGTAGCGCTGCAGGCCGGGGGCGATGATGCCGAGCGTGCCGAGGCTCGCGGCCTGGAAGCCGAGCTCGGTCCACAGCTGGCGCGTGAAGCAGGCGACCGACGTCTTGCCCGAGGTGCCGGTGACCGCCGCGATGGTGCGCGGCTGGCGCCCGTAGAAGCGCGCCGCCATGAGCGCCAGGCGCCGGCGCGGGTTGGCATCGGCGATGAGCGGCACCGCGGGCTCGGGGAGGGCTGCGCCGGGCTCGGCGAGCACGGCGACGGCGCCGCGGCGCACGGCCTCGTCGATGAAGCGGCGGCCGTCGGTCCGGCTGCCGGTCAGGGCGGCAAAGAGATAGCCCGGCTTGACCTTCCGCGAGTTCGCCGTCAGGCCGGCGATCTCGAGCTCGGCGGCGGCCGAAGTCTTCGCTGCGGATGGTGCGGAGCCGTTCATCAGTTCAGTTAAGCGCAATCTTGTGGTCCTGCGGCTTGTGGTCCAGCGGCTTGTGGTCCTGCGGATTGATCTGCACCCACAGTGCCTTCTCGACGTCGGGGTCCGTCTCGTCGATCGGCATCACGCCGAGGATGGGTGCGATGCGCTGGACGATGCGGTTGACGACGGGCACGGCGGTCCAGCCCGCGGTCGCATAGCCGTGGGTCTTGGCCGTGGCGTGCGGCTCGTCGAAGAAGGCGAGCACGACGTACTTCGGGCTGGTGATGGGGAAGGCGCCGACGAACGAGCTCAGGAGCTCGTGGCGCGCGTAGCCGTGGCGCACCGCCTTCTCGGCCGTGCCGGTCTTGCCGCCCAGGAGATAGCCTGGAATGGCGCCCTCCTTGGCGGTGCCGTCGGTGACGACCAGGCGCATCAGGCGGCGCATCTCGTCCGAGGTTCGCTCGGAGACGACGCGCACGCCCGATGCGCCCTCGCCCGCCCGGCGCTTGAGCAATGTCGGGTTCATGAGGATGCCGCCGTTGACGACCGCGGCGGTGGAGGCGGCCACCTGCAGCGGCTCGACCGCGACGCCGTGGCCGAAGGCGATCGTCATGGTGTTGATCGGCCGCCAGGTGGCCGGATACTCGGGCACGCCGAGCTCGTCGAGCTCGATCTTGGCGGGCGAGAGCAGGCCGAGGCGCTGGAGGAAGGCGTGCTGGACCGCACCGCCCGCATCGAGCGCCATGCGCGCGGCGCCGATATTGGAGGAGTACATGAAGATCTCCGGCACGGTCAGCCAGCGGTTGCGGCCGTGGTAGTCGCTGATGGTGAAGCGGGCGATGTGGATGGGATGGCTTGCATCGTAGCTCGAGGTGAGCTTGGAGGTTCCGGTCTCGAGCGCCATCGCCGCGGTGAACACTTTGAAGATCGATCCCATCTCGTAGACGCCGAGCGTCATGCGGTTGAAGCGCGCGTCGGCGACCGCCTCGCCCGCCTTGTTGGCGTCGAAGTCGGGCAGCGACACGAGGGCGAGCACCTCGCCCGTGCGCGCGTCGAGCACGGCGCCGCCGGCACCGATCGCCCTGAACTCCTGCATGCCCTGGAGCAGCTCCTCGCGCAGCACGTGCTGGATGCGCAAGTCGAGCGAGAGGACGAGCGGCGGACCGCCCTTCGAGAGGGTCTCGTCGAAGCGGCGCTCGACGCCGGCCATGCCGTGGTTGTCGATGTTGGTAAAGCCGACGACGTGCGCGGTCAAGACCCCATGAGGATAGACGCGCCTGTCCTCGCGCTGGAAATAGAAGCCCGGGATGCCGAGGGCGTTCACCTCGTATTCCTGGCGCGGCGTCAGGTTGCGCTGGAGCCAGACGAAGCGGCGGCCCTTCTTGAGCTTGTCGAGAACCTCCGGCTCCTTGAGCTCGCGCAGCACCGAGACGAGCTGGTGCGCGGCGGCGCGCGGATCGGGCACCTCCTTGGGATCGGCGTAGAGCGAGGCGGTGGCAAGGCTGGTCGCCAGCAGCACGCCGTTGCGGTCGACGATGTCGGCGCGGTCGAGCGGCAGGTTGATCGCGCGGTCGGCGCGGTCGAGCTGGGGCTCGCGCGGCTGGTTGAACGCGGTCACGTAGACGACGCGCGCCGAGAGCACCGCGAAGGCCACGGTGAAGAGCGCCGCGCACAGCACGAGACGGTTGCGCCCGGTCTCGAGGATCTCCTTGTGCGCCCCTTCGAGCCGCACCGGGCCGCCGTTGCACGCGGCATCGTGGTGGGGATGGCAGGGATGCTTGCGCCAGAACCGGATCATGGCATGTCCCTCACGAGGGTTACCCGCGTCGACTTCGGCATCTTCGGCCGCGCCACGGGGAGCGGGAGCGGCGGGGCTTGCGCGGCCTCGCCGCGCTGGGGGAGGTCGTCGAGAGAGCCGTATTGCTTGCCGGTGAGCGGCACGAGGCCGAGGTACTTGCGCGCGAGCTCGTCGATGCGCTCGGGCTGGTTGAGATAGCTCCACTCGGCCTTGAGCACGTGGATCGCTTCCTCGCGCTCGAGGATCTGGCGGTTGACCGTGGCGTAGCGCTGCTCGAGCCCCTGCACCTTGAGCTTGAGCTGGTAGACGCCGAAGCCGACGCCGAGCACCACGCAGAGCCAGAGCCACACGCCGCGGCGCATCATGGTGCCGCCTCGCGCAGCCAGGGCGGGGCGGCGGTGCGCTCCGCCGCGCGCAGGCGCGCCGAGCGCGCGCGCGGGTTGGCCGCGAGCTCCGCGGCGGCGGGGCGCACGGCCTTCTTGGTGACGAGGCGGAAGCTCGGCTCCCGCTGCGGCTCCTCGCCCGGAAGAAGGCGCGAGCGCGTACGGCCGGCCGCACTGCGCTCCTTCATGAAGCGCTTCACCGCGCGGTCCTCGAGCGAATGGAAGGCGACGACCGCGAGCCGGCCGCCCGGCTTGAGCAGGCGCTCGGCCGCCCTAAGCCCGCGGTCGAGCTCGCCCAGCTCGTCGTTGACCCGCATGCGGAGCGCCTGGAAGGTGCGGGTTGCGGGATCGATGCCGTCGCCGGACGGCCGCACGACGCGGCGCACGATGGCGGCGAGCCTGCCCGTGGTCAGGATGGCGCCTTGCGCGCGAGCTGCTACGATGGCGCGCGCCACCCGGCGGCTCAGGCGCTCCTCGCCATAGAGGTGGATGACGTCCGCGAGCTCGCCCTCGGCGAGGCCGTTCACGAGATCGGCCGCGGTCGGGCCCGCTTGCTCCATGCGCATGTCGAGCGGACCGTCGGCGGAGAAGGAAAAGCCGCGCTCGGCATCGTCGAGCTGGGGCGACGAGACGCCGAGGTCGAGCGCCACGCCGTCGACGGCGCTCACGCGCTCGCCGGCAAGGAGGCGGTCCATCTCCCCGAAGCGGCCGGCGAGAACGCTCAAGCGGCCGCCATGGCGGAGTGCCAAGCTCCGTCCGCGCTCGACCGCCTCGCCGTCGCGGTCGATGCCCAAGACGGTGCAGTCGGCCGCGGCGAGGAGCCCGAGGCTGTAGCCGCCCGACCCGAAGGTGCCGTCGACATAGATGCCGCCCTGGCGCGGCTTGAGGAGGGCGAGCACCTCCTCGAGCAGCACCGGGACGTGGCCGCCGGGCTGCCTGGTCATGTGCCGCCTCCGCCGGAGGGCATTTTCTTGTGAGGAATTTTCAGCGTCAGGCCATTGCGGCTGGCGCGCTCGCGCGCCACTACGTCGAACGCCGCGCGGGCCGCGGGCTCCCAAATCTGGAAGCGCTCCTTATGCCCGACGAAGGCCACGGCGTCCGCAATCTTGGCGTGCTCGCGAAAGGGCTGGGGGAGTACGATGCGCCCCTCGGGATCGAAGGGGATCTCGCGCGCGGCGCCGAAGATCGCCGAGGTGACGTCGTCCTCCTGCTCCGAGAACATGGGGATGTCGTCGTTGCTGTCACCGAGCTGCTCGAGAAAGCCCGAGGCGCAGCACTCGAGCGCCGGGTGCCGGAAGGAGGGGAAGATGACGATGCCGCTCTGCGAGCCCAGATTGTCGAGGGTGCGGCGGAACTCCTTCGGCACGGAGACGCGCCCCTTGCCGTCCAGCTTGTTGACGAATGTTCCGTAGAACAGCGCCATACCGCCCCCCACGGCCGCGCGGGCGGCCGGACCTCCCCGCAGCGCGGCCGCCGTGAGCCGAGGCGGCAGCCTGCGTTATGGGACTTTATGGGATAACATGGGTAGATTTGGGCGTCAACGGGTTTTCACAGTAAATCCTGGGTATTCAAGGACTTTTCCCCCCACTCGATTTGCTCTGCACAAACAGTGCTCCGATCAAAATCTGCCCTCTCAATGCGCAGCGCCCCACTATCCTTATTCTTCGCCGAATTTGGGCGAAATTATGTACTTGCTTTGTTCTTTGTGGGGATTTTGTCACGCTCAAGAAGTTAAATGGAGGAGCACTCCGGCGCGCGCATTGCGGCACGACGGCGCGGCTCCGTCCCGCTGCGCGTGCTGCAAAATTTATCGTTGCGAATCAATAAATTATTGACCTTGTCCGCATGATTATCTGGTCCACACTTCCTGGCCGAGCGCGTCGCTCGTGCCCACGTAGTACCAGGCGCCGCGCCAGCTGCCGTCCGATTGCCGCTGCATGAGGACCACGCCCGGTTGGCCGGAGTTGGTGAAGCCCACGGAGAGGGTGCCGCCCTGCAGCATCCCGGCGCCATAGAACTTGCGGCCGGCGATGTCCCACACCACGCGGTACCCGGCACCTGCCTGGGTCAGATCGACGCGGCCGTTGTAAGCGGTGCCGTCGGGGTTGCTGCCCTCGAGATTGTAGGCGCCGCCGAGCTCGTAGCTGCTCCCGGCGGCCTCAGCCGCTGCCGGCACGGCAAGTGCCAATGCCGCCAGGAGCGCCGCCGCCATCGTGAAGCGCGCTGCCATCCCTCGCCCTCCCATAGTTCCCCATCGAGGGGCAAATGCCAGACGGCCTGTAAGCCGGGTTCTGTCCCTGCCTTGCGGCAGGGGATGGCCATTCATCTGGGACGCCCGTTGCCGGGCGCCTCGCGCGACCGACCCGGACGGCGGCGCGGAAGCCCGCCTGCCGGCGCACCCCCGAAGGAGACGCCGGCCGCCGTCCCTACTTGGTCTTGCTCCCGGTGGGGTTTGCCGTGCCGCCCCCGTTGCCGGGGGCGCGGTGCGCTCTTGCCGCGCCGTTTCGCCCTTGCCGGCACCTCGCGGCTGGCCGGCGGTTTGTTTTCTGTGGCACTGTCCCTGGGGTTGCCCCCGCCGGGCGTTACCCGGCACCGTGTTTCCGTGGAGCCCGGACTTTCCTCCCCCCGCGCGCGCTCAGAAGCGGCCCGCGCGGAAGGCAGCCATCCGGCCGTCTGGCCAGCAAGAGGTAAGCGCTCAACCAGCCAGCGGTCAAGAGTGGGCCGGGGTCAGTGGGCCGGGGTCAGGAGCCGACGCGGGCGAGGAGATGGTGGAGCAGGCTCTGGGTCTCGCCGTCGGCGCGGCCGTCGACGAGGTGCTGGCGGAAATGGCGCTGGAAGGCGGTGACGACGGCCTCGGTCAAGGGGTCGTAGAGGCCGCTCCCCTCGACGCCGTAGCCGAAGCCGGAGAGGGCCAGTTGCAGCATGACGACGGCGGAACCGGACATGCCGGGCTCAAGCGTCCCTGCATTGCGCGACGGCACAAAGCCCTCCTCCGGCCAAAGCCCGATGCCGGCGCGCGCGAGGCGCTGCCAGGGAAAGCGCTCGCCCGGGTCCTGCTTGCGCATGGGCGCCACGTCCGAGTGGCCGAGCACGCGCGAGGGAGCTATGGCGCGCCGCGCCACGATGTCCGCGGCGAGCGCCTCGACGGCGGCCATCTGCGCCGCGGGGAAATCGCGGTAGCCGAACTCGTGGCCCGGGTTGACGATCTCGATGCCGATGGAGCGCCCGTTGATGTCGGCAGCACCGGCCCAGGAGCTCAAGCCGGCATGCCAGGCGCGCCTCTCCTCGGCGACCATGCGGGTGCAGGTGCCGTCCTCGTCGACCACGTAATGGGCGCTCACCCGCGCCGCCGGATCGGCCAGCCGCGCGAGCGCCGCAGCCGAGCTCTGCATGCCCGTGTAATGGAGAAGGAGGATATCGATCGGCCCGCCCTCCGGGCGCGCGTCCCAGTTGGGCGACGGCCGCTCGACGAGCAGAGGCGCGCTCACCGCCGCATCCACGGTGCCGACTGTGCGATCGAGAGGAGAGAGGCCATGACGCGGTCGCTCCGCTGCGGACGCCGGGCATCATAGCAGAAACCGCGATCTTTCCCGTTGCGCATCGCGAGCCGCGATGGAAGAGTGGCCGCCGAACGATAACAAACCGCGGCGCCGCTCGCGCGAGGCGCGGAAATGCTTCAAGGGAGGATGCGGCATGACAAATTTCAAGATTCCAGTGACCGCGATGCTTGGTTTGGCATTTGCCATCGCGGCCGCCGGCGGCGTCTCGGCGACGACGCTTCGCGCCTCGCACCAGTTTCCCGGCGGCAAGGGCGACGTGCGCGACGATATGGTCCAGATGATCGCGCGCGAGGCCAAGGCGGCCAACGTCGACCTCGAGATTCAGGTCTATCCCGGCGCCTCGCTCTTCAAGCCCAACGACCAGTGGAACGCCATGGTGAACGGCCAGCTCGACATCGCGCTCTTTCCGCTCGATTACGCGAGCGGCAAGGTGCGCGAGTTCAGCGCCACGCTGATGCCCGGGCTCGTGCGCAACCAGGCGCGTGCGCAGCGCCTGAACAAATCGCCGTTCATGAAGGACGTCAGGGCGGCCATCGAGGGTGCCGGCGTGATGGTGCTCTCGGACGCCTGGTTCGGCGGCGGCATGGCCTCCAAGAAGGGCTGCATTCTCGATCCCGGCGACGTGAAAGGCCTCAAGTTCCGCGCGGCGGGAGCCACCTTCGCCCAGATGTGGGAGAGTGCCGGCGCCTCGATCGTCTCGGTGCCGTCGAACGAGATCTACAATGCCTTCCAGACCGGCGTCGCGGAGGCGACCGACACCAGCCTGGGCAGCTTCGTGTCCTTTCGCCTTTACGAGCAGGCCAATTGCCTGACGGCGCCGGGCGACAATGCGCTGTGGTTCATGTACGAGCCGGTGCTGATGTCGAAGAAGAGCTTCGACAGGCTGACCAAGGCGCAGCAGGCGGTGCTGATCAAGGCCGGCCAGGACGCCCAGGCCTATTACGAGAGCAAGGCCGCCGCGGTCGATGATGCCGCCGTCCAGATCTTCAAGGATCACCACGTCAAGGTGGTGAGCCTGAGCCCCGAGCAATACGCAAAGTGGCTCGAGGTCGCCAAGGAGAGCTCCTACAAGGAGTTCGCCAAGGACGTGCCGGACGGCAAGAAGCTGATCGACGAGGCGCTCGCCGTCAAATAGGCGTCAACCCGCGGCACGGCCGGCCGCCGCAAGGCAGGCCGGCCGTTCCGGGCCGAGGCCCGATCCGAGACGCGAGCAGGGAGGCATCGCGGCCTATGGAGTCGTTCATCCGCGCCGTGCGGACGGTCTCGCAGCTCGCGGGATTCGTCGCGGCAGGCCTCATCGCCCTCGGCGTGATCGGAATCTGCGACATGGTGGTCGAGCGCTATCTGCTCGGCCTGAACACCATCTGGCAGACCGATTTCGTGACCTACAGCCTGATCGCCGCCACCTTCATCGGCAGCCCCTACGTCTTGCTGACGCGCGGCCACGTGAACGTGGACGTGCTGCCGCACTATGCGGGCCCCCGCATGCGCTATTGCCTCGCCCTTTACGCAGCGCTCCTCTCGCTCGCCTTCGCGGCGGTCATGACCGTGCTCACCTACCGCTACTGGCTCGAGGCATGGAGCAACGGCTGGCGCTCCGACACGCTTTGGCGCGCGCGCCTCTGGATCCCCTACTCGGCGATGCCGATCGGCCTCGGCCTCCTGGCACTCCAGTACGTCGTCGATCTCGTCTGCCTCGTGACCGGCCGCGAGCCGCCGTTCGGCGCCGATCCCGAGCGCCGCTCATGAGCCCGACGGCCGAAGGCACCATCGTTCTCGTGGTCACGCTCGCGGTGCTGCTCTCGGGGGCGCCCGTCGCCTTCGCGCTCGGCGCCATCTCCATCGTCTTCATCGTCATCTTCCAGGGCTTCGACGCGCTGCATGCGGTGGCCGAGATCTTCTATTCGGGGCTCAACGACTTCACGCTCGTCTCGATTCCCATGTTCGTGATGATGGGGGCGGCGATCGGCTCGTCGCCCGCCGGCAGGGACCTCTACGAGGCGCTCGACCGCTGGCTCTACCGGGTGCCGGGCGGGCTCGTCATCTCGAACCTCGGCGCCTGCGCCCTCTTCGCGGCCCTCACCGGCTCCTCGCCCGCGACCTGCGCCGCGATCGGCAAGATGGGCATTCCCGAGATGCGGCGGCGCGGCTATTCCGACGGCATCGCCACCGGCTCGATCTGCGCGGGCGGCACGCTCGGCATCCTCATCCCGCCCTCGATCACCTTCATCCTCTACGGCATCGCCACCGAGACCTCCATCGGCCGGCTCTTCCTCGCCGGCGTGATGCCCGGGCTGATGCTGACCGGCCTCTTCATGCTGTGGACGCTGTTCGCGGTCTGGCGCAGCGGCTTCCGCGCCCACGCTGCTGAGTTCCGCTACAGCTGGCGCCAGAAGTTCGCGGCGATCCCCAAGGTGGCGCCCTTCCTCGCCATCGTGGCCGCGGTCATGTACGTGCTCTACGGCGGCATCGCGACGCCGTCCGAGGCCGCTGGCGTGGGGGCCGCACTTTGCCTCGTGCTTGCCGTTATCATCTACCGCATGTGGGACCCGCGCGCGGTCTGGCAGATCCTCAAGGAGACCACGCGCGAATCGGTCATGATCCTCATGATCATCGCCGCCGCCGCGCTCTTCGGCTACATGCTGACCTCGCTCTACCTCACCCAGACGCTCGCCCAGGGCATCGCCGCCATGGCGGTCAACCGCTGGGTGCTGATGCTGCTCATCAACATCTTCCTCCTCGTCTGCGGCTTCTTCATCCCGCCCGCCGCAATCATCCTGATGACGAGCCCGATCCTCTTGCCGATCATCACCGCCGCCGGCTTCGATCCGGTGTGGTTCGGCGTCATCCTGACGATCAACATGGAGATCGGGCTCATCCACCCGCCGGTCGGGCTCAACATCTACATCGTCAGCAGCATTGCCCCCGACGTGCCGGTGGTGCGCATCATGTGGGGGACGCTGCCCTATGTGATCTGCATGATGCTGCAGATCGTCGCCCTCTGCTTCTTCCCCCACATCGCGACCTGGCTCCCCGACCTGCTCATGGGTGCCGCGCACTGAGGCGGCGCGGCCGCAAGGTCAGTCCGCGGGTGCGGCGAGTGCCGCGCGCCGCTCGCTCGGCAGGAAGAGCCCCGCCGTTGCCACCGCGAGCGCCAGGACGGCGAGCAGAGGCAAGAGCGTCGAGAAGCCGCCGGCGCGGTCGTGGAGGAAGCCCACGATGGGCAGCGTGAGCGCGCTCACGCCGAAGCTCATGAGCTGCTTCGCCGCATAGATGCGCGTGCGCCATTCGGGGGTGGCGTAGCGCCCGACCATCCAGTCGCTGATCGGAATGGCGCCGAAGACGAAGAGGAAGAGCAGGAGTGCCGTGCCCACCAGCGCCCAGCCGCGCGTGCCCGCGATGAGAAGGAGGAAGGGCACCTGGGCCAAGGGGATGAGGATATAGAGGGGCTTCAAGGGATAGCGGTCGAGCAGGTGGCCGACGAAGATTCTGGGCGGCCGCCGCGATCGCGAAGGTGACGGTCGCGAAGGCGCCCACCGCGGTGGTGCCGCCGGCGAGGCCGCCGAGCTGCTCCTGGTAGAGCTTGGGCAGCACCACGGTCGCGGCATTGAAGACGAGGCCGCTCGCGAGCGAGCCCACCAGCACGACGAGCACCACGCGGACGAGTGCGGCGCGCGGCAGGGCCACGGTCGTGCGCTTAAGGCGCGCCGCGCGCTCGGCCGTTTCGGTACGTCCGCGCATATGCAACGCAAAGGCGAGGCCGGTGAGGACGGAGACGATGCCCGGCACCACGAAGGCCATGCGCCAACCATAGCGCTCGCTGAGCGTGGCCGCGGTGATGGCGGCGAACGCCACGCCGAGATTGCCGAACACGCCGTTGACGCCGAGCGCCTTGCCCATGGCGGCCGATTCCTCGACCACCATGGCGATGCCGACCGGGTGGTAGATCGAGGCGAAGAGCCCGATGAGGGTGAGGCCGCAGGCCAGCTCGAGCGAGCCGTGCGCAAAGCCGGTCACGATCGCCGCACCCCCCATGCCCACGAAGAAGAGCGTCATCATGGTGCGCCGGCTCACGCGGTCGCCGAGCCAGCCCGAGGGCAGCGTGCCAACGCCGAAGGCGACGAAGCCGGCGGTGCCCAGAGCCAGGAGTTCGCCGTAGGGGCGCTGCCAATCGCGCTCGAGCGAGAGCACGACCGTGGGGAAGATCAGCATGAAGAGATGGTCGTAGAGATGGCCGGCATTGAGGAAGAGGATGGTGAGGCGGCGCTGCGGCATGGCGGGGCTCCTCGCGGCCCATGAGAGGGAGCGATGGACTCTAGCGGCGCTGCCTGTTACCGTCTCTCGATATGAAGCCAAAAAATGTCTCGATTCGGACAGCCGTGCTTGATGGTGCACGCGCGGCGCCGGTCGAGGGCGGCGGCCAGCCCGTCATCGCGCGCGCCACCGACTATCCCGACCGCCATCTCATCGCCGCCCATTGGCACCCGCGCGCCCAGCTCCTCTACGCGCGGAACGGCATCATGACGGTGACGACGGAGGCGGGCATCTTCGTGGTGCCGCCGCAGCGCGCGGTCTGGGTGCCGGCGCGCCTCGTGCATCAGGTGCGCGCCTCGGGCCGCCTCGAGATGCGCAGCCTCTATATCGACGAGGCCGCCGCACCCGGCCTGCCGGGCGGCTGCTGCGTCGTCACCGTGAGCCCGCTCTTGCGCGAGCTCATCATGGCGGCAGTCGCCTTGGCGCCTTGCCGTCCCGCGGACGGCCGGGCCGCCCACGTCATGTCGCTCATCCTCGACGAGATCCGCGCGCAGCGGAGCGCACCCCTCCATCTCCCGGAGCCGCAGGACGGCCGCTTGAAGCGCATCGCGGCAGCGCTCCGCGCGGAGCCGGGCGACGGCCGCACGCTCGCCGCCTGGGGCGATCTCGTAGGTGCCAGCGCCCGCACGCTCGCCCGCCGCTTCCAGGCCGAGACCGGCCTCTCCTTCGCCCGCTGGCGCCAGCAGGCGCGGCTCCTCGAGGCGCTCGTCCGGCTCGCGGGCGGTGCGGCGGTGACGACCGTGGCGCTCGATCTCGGCTACGACAGCCCGAGCGCCTTCATCGCCATGTTCCGGCGCGCCCTCGGCACCACGCCGGCACGCTATTTCGGGTGAACGCGCTGCGGGCGATTCGCAAAGCCGTCCTTGCCGGCCCTGGCGCCAGGGAGTAGCGTCGCTCGTCCGTCCATGGAATGCGGGGCCGGCCGCCGGCACCGGCGAGGAGAGAGCATGTCCGCGCAGCCGAAAATTGCCGCCGAGCCGCAGGTCGCCGCAGTGCCGCGCCTCAACCCGCGTGCCTCAGCCGAGTTGCATGCCCTCCTCGGCGAGCGCTTCTCGACGTCGCTCGCGGTGCGCGAGCTCCACGGCAAGGACGAATCGAGCTTCCGCCCGGTGCCGCCGGAGGCGGTCGCTTTCGCGCGCTCGACCGAGGAGGTGAGCGCCATCGTCAAGATTTGCGCGCGCCACAGGGTGCCGGTCATCCCCTTCGGCACCGGCACCTCGCTCGAGGGCCACGTGCTCGCGATCCAGGGCGGCCTCTCGCTCGATGTGAGCCAGATGAACCGGGTGCTGCGCGTGAGCCCGGAGGATCTCGACTGCACGGTCGAGGCCGGCGTCACGCGCAAGCAGCTCAACCAGCACATCAGGGACACCGGGCTCTTCTTCCCCATCGATCCGGGTGCCGACGCCTCCTTGGGCGGCATGGCGGCGACGCGCGCCTCCGGCACCAACGCGGTGCGCTACGGCACCATGCGCGAGAACGTGCTCTCGCTCACCGTCGTGCTGCCCGACGGGCGCATCGTGCGCACGGCGCGGCGCGCGCGCAAGTCGGCCGCCGGCTACGATCTCACGCGGCTCTTCGTGGGCTCGGAGGGCACGCTCGGCGTCATCTGCGAGGTGACGCTCCGCCTCTACGGCATCCCGGAGGCGATCTCGGCCGCCGTCTGCCCGTTCCCCAGCCTCGAGGCGGCGGTGCGCACGGTGATCCAGACCATCCAGATGGGCATCCCCATCGCCCGCATCGAGCTCGCCGATCCCAGTGCGATGCGCGCGATCAATCGATACTCCAAGCTCGACTACCCGGAGTCGTTCACGCTCTTCTTCGAGTTCCATGGCAGCGAGAGCGGCGTCAAGGAGCAGGTCGAGACGGTCGAGGCGCTCGCCGGCGAGCATGGTGCCAACGACTTCCGCTGGGCGGTGCGGCCGGAGGAGCGCAGCAAGCTGTGGCAGGCGCGGCACGATGCCTATTTCGCCTCGCTCCAGCTGCGGCCAGGCTGCCGCGGCATCTCGACGGATGTCTGCGTGCCCATCTCGCGCTTGGCCGACTGCATCCTCGAGACCTTCGACGACATCAAAGGCGCCTCCATGCCGATCACGCTCGTGGGCCACGTGGGCGACGGCAATTTCCATCTCCTCTTCCTCATCGATCCGGACAGCGAAGCCGAGCGCCACGAGGCCGAGACGCTGAACGAGCGCATGGTGATGCGGGCGCTCGCCATGGACGGCACCTCGACGGGCGAGCACGGCGTCGGCATCGGCAAGATGGACTTCCTCCTCGCCGAGCATGGCGAGGCGGTGAGCGTCATGCGCCAGATCAAGCGGGCGATCGACCCGGACAATCTGATGAATCCGGGCAAGATGCTGCGCTTCTGAGACCGCTTCGGGCGCCGGGATGCGGCGTCCTCCGCGTGCTGCGGCGGGCGCGCGGGACTTGACCTCGCCATAAAGTCGTCACAAGGCTTCCTTAGCGTGCTGCTGCCCGGGCTGTCGGGCCGGCGCCGCCCGTAAAGGATGCAGCGGTGCCGCTGGCTTTTGCCGCGGCCTTCGTTTTGAGCTGAGGCGATAGGTTTCTGACTTTGGCAGCCGCGGCCCGGACGCGGTTCAGGAGGCCTCACGCGTGAGGAAGCTCTTCATCAGCCTCGGCGCTCTTTTGGCGCTGGCCGCCGTCACCGCGCTCTTCGCCCCGAGCCTCGTCGACTGGAACCGCTACAAGGGCGAGATCTCGACGCGCGTCGAGGATGCGACGGGCCGCACGCTCACGATCGACGGCAACATCGCACTTGCGCTCCTGCCCACGCCAAAGCTGCTCGTGACCGGCATGCGTCTCTCGAACCTGCCGGGCTCGAAGAACCCGGACATGGTGCGCCTCAAGGCGCTCGAGGCCCATGTCGCCTTTGCCCCGCTCCTCGCCGGCCGCATCCAGATCGAGAGCCTCGATCTCATCGAGCCGCAGGTCCTCGTCGAGCGCCTTGCCGACGGTCGGGTCAACTGGAAGTTCACGCCCGAGAGAGCGCCGGCGGACAGCGGCTCGAGCGCGGCACCCGCGGCCGCGGGAGGCGAAGCGACGCCGCTGCCCTCCTGGCTGCAGCTCGATCATCTCACGGTCGAGGGCGGCACGCTCGTCTACCACGATGCGAAGACGGCCAAGCTGTGGACGCTCAGCCAGATCAACGGCGGGCTCAGCGCGGGCACCCAGGCGGGCCCCTACCGCGCCCAATGGCGCGCCGTGGCGGGCAAGCTGCCGGTCACCATGGACATGTCGCTCGAACGCATTGCCGGCCGCCGCCCCGCGGGCTTCGGCCTGCGCGTCGCCTTCACCGGCGCGCAGGTCGATTTCAACGGCAGCGTCAGCAATACCGCCGACGGGCTCGAGCTCGCCGGCAAGCTCCGTGCCTCGAGCCCCGACGTGAGCGCCGCGGCCGCCACCATGGGGCTCGCCGGGCTCGCGGCGCTGCCGGCGTTCCTCAATCAAAAGCTGGCGCTCGACGGCACCATCACCGCCTCCCAGCAGAAGCTCGTGTTGAGCCAGCTCTCGCTGCGCCTCGGCGAGAGCGAGGCGACCGGCGGCATCTCCTTCCAGCCCGGCCCGAAGGACCGCGTGGCGGTGACGCTGGCGCTGACGCGCATCGATCTCGACAAGTGGCTCGCGAGCGAGCCGCCGCCCAAGGCGGCCTCGGGTGCCGCCCTGGGTCCGGCCGTGCCGCTCACGGCGGGGGCGGCAGCCGACGCGGCCAAGGAGGCCGTGCTCGACCTCGCGTCCTTCAAGCTTCCCGACGGCATCGAGGCGACGCTCGACGTGTCCCTCGACGGCCTCCTCCTCAAGGGCGGCGTGGTGCGGCAGATCCGTTTCGGAGCGGCGCTCAACAACGGCGAGCTCGCCCTCACCCAGCTCACCGCCGAGCTGCCCGGCGGCTCGGACGTGACGATCTATGGCGCGCTCAAGACGCCGCCCGGCGGGCCGGTCTTCAACGGCGACATCGAGGCGGCCTCCGACAACCTGCGCGGCATCTTCGACTGGCTCAAGATCGATACCAGTGCGGTGTTGGCCGAGCGCATGCGCCGCCTCTCGCTCAGCGCTGCGATGCAGCTCACGCCCAATCAGCTCCAGCTGCGCGACGTCGATGCCACCCTCGACACCTCGCACGTGATGGGCGCCGCCACCGTCCTCTTGCAGAAGCGCCCGGCCTTCGGCGCGAGCTTCGCGATCGACCGGCTCAATCTCGATGCCTACCTGCCGCAGCCGGCTGCTGCGAAGCCCGCGGCGCCGGCCGGCGCCAAGGCGTCCGCCAAGGAGGGCATTGCTACGGACGCCGCGAAGCTCGCAGCCGCGGATCCGCAGCACCTGCTCGCGGCCTTCGATGCCAACCTGCGCGCGCGCATCGACGAGCTCATCTTCCGCGGCCAATCCATCCGCGGCATCCGCTTCGACGGCACGGTGCAGTCGGGCGCGCTCACGGTGCGCGAGGCGAGCGTCGACGATCTCGCCGGGCTCAAGGGCCGGGTGTCGGGCAGCCTCAGCGGGCCGCAGCAGGCGCGCAAGCTCGATGCGACGCTCGATCTCAGCGCCTCCGATCCTGCCGGTCTCCTGCGCTTTGCCGGCTGGCAGACGTCGTTCCCGGTCGACCAATTGGGCACGGTGGCGCTCAAGGGGCAGCTCTCGGGCAATCTGGAGAAGCTCGCGATCGATCTCGACGCCGGGCTTCTCGAGGGGAGCTACAAGCTCAAGGGCGCGCTCGGCCTGGCGGGCGGCACGCCGAGCTGCGAGCTCGATGTCGCGGCGAAGCAGCCGCAGCTCGAGCGCCTGGTGCGCCTCTTCGCGGCCGACCGGGATCCGGGCGGTCTCGGGGAGCTCGATCTTTCGGCCCATGTGAGCGCCAAGGGCGATGCGATTTCAGTGAGCGGCCTCAAGGCCCAATCGGGGCTGCTCGACGCGGCGGGCGATTTTGCCGTAAACGGCCTTGGCCAGAAGCGCGCGGTCAAGGCGAGCCTCACGGGCTCGACGAAGCGTCTTGCCGAGGTGCTGGGCCTCGCCGGCGCCAACGTGCCCCGGTCGCTCGACCGCCTCGGCGCGCTCGACGCTGAGCTCAAGCTCGAGGGCGAGGGCGAGAGCTATACCGTCGAGAGCAAGCTCACGGGGAGCGGCGGCTCCTTGGCGCTCGCCGGCAAGCTCGCGACGGCGGCCGGCGGCGCGAGCTATGACATGCTGCTCGACGCGGACGACAGCGAGTTTGCCACGCTGCTCGCCGCATTGCTGCCGGACTATCATCCGGCGAGCGCCAAGCTCGGCGGCTTCCGGCTGCACGCCAAGGCGACGGGAACGGGCGCCGCGATCGCTTTGAGCGAGCTCACGGCGAAGCTCGGGCCGGTGGACCTCACGGGCTCGCTTGCCGCGGCATTCGGCAGCGCGCGCCCGAAAGTGACCATGCGGCTCGAGGCGGACGCCCTCGACCTCGACCCGTTCCTTCCCGCAGGCGAGAGTGCCTCAGCGCCAAGCCGCCGCCCGCGCGGGCAGGCCGCCGCGACGAGTGCTCGCTGGTCGACGGCGCCGCTCGAGCTCGCCCTGCTCAAGTCGATCGATGCCGACGTGACGCTCGACACCCCCTCGCTCACCTACGGGCAATACCGCATCGAGGGTGCCAAGCTCGCGGCAACGCTCGATCGCTCGGTCCTGGCGCTTGGCGGGCTCAGCGGCAAGCTTTACGGCGGCGATCTCAAGATCGCCGGCAAGCTCGACGGCACGGCACTCCCCGCGGCGAGCCTGTCGCTCCGCCTCGATGGCGCCAACCTCGGCCAAGCCGGGCTCAAGCTCGGCGCCGTCAAGCTCACGAACGGCCTGCTGTCGCTGTCGGCCGATCTCGCGACGAGCGGCGGCAGCGAGCTCGCACTGGTGCGCGGACTGAACGGCGGCGGCACGCTCGGCATGCAAGGCGGCGACATCGCGGGACTCGATCTAGGTGCTGTCAATGCGCGGCTCGCCAAGCCCGCGCGCGCGGCGGACGTGCTGGGCCTCGTGCAGGCTGCCACCTCGCGCGGCGAGACCAAGATCGAGCGTCTCGCGGGCACCTTCACCGTGAAGGACGGCGAGGCCGAGAACAAGGACCTGGTCATCCAGGCCGACGGCGCCAGCGGCGAGGGTCACGGCAGCCTCGATCTGCCGCGCTGGTACCTCGAGTACGAGACCTCCTTCAAGCTCGCCGCCGTCGCCGACGCGCCGCCCTTCGTCATCAAGTTCACGGGCGCCCCGGACGAGCCGCGCAAGTTCCTCTATGCGAACGAGTTCGAGAGGTGGCTCGCGAAGCGGGAGGCGGCGGCGCTGGTCAAGGGTGCGGTCAAGGGCGGCGCGCGGAACTCGACCGAGGGCGCCGTCGAGGACATCATCAAGAGCCTGGAGAAGAAGTAGAGAAGCAGGCGCTGGCGCATGTCGCAATCGGGCCGACCGCTCGATCGCGCCGCAACCCGTATTGCGCGAGTACCCGGCTCGGCGTCGCCGGCATTGCGTAATGGGCGTACGATGGGTCACGCACGCCGGGCACCTTCGGGATGTCGGCTTGAAACTGCCATCCATGGGGGGATGCGCCATGAATTGAACCGGGATGCTCCGCAGAATGACGCTGGCCATGCTGTGCGTCGGTATCGCCCTCACCATGACCGACGCAATGGCACAGGGAACGTCGAAAATCGATAAGAGGAAGCTGGTGGGAAGCTGGACGCTCGTCGCGGTCAGCAACACGCTTCCGGATGGCAAAACGACGCAGAATTTCGGTCCGAATGACGGCGTCGTGATTTTCGCGGCGAATGGCACGTTTGTTCAAGCGCTCGCGCGCCCGGATATCCCTAAATTCGCGTCCAACAATCGCAACACTGGAAGCCCCGACGAAAATAAAGCGGTCGTCCAGGCAAGTCTGGCATTCTTTGGCACGTATACCGTCGGCAAGGACGGCACCCTGACGCTTCATATGGAACGCAGCACCTTTCCAAACTGGAACGGCACGGATCAGATGAGAACCATTACCTCCCTTACCGCTCATGAGCTGAAGTGGCACAACCCCCTTGCGACGGTGGGCGGAACCACTGAGACAGCCTGGAAGCGCACCAAATAGCCGGGTTGCTTGGCGCCGGAGCGCCCATCGCCGACAGCAGTCCCCTATGGATCATGAACGCGTGCGGAAGCGGGAACGCGCCGCGACCGCTCCGCCTGCTGCCGAGCGTTGCGCGAATTCGCTCAGCTGCGTCGATTTCACGCAGCCTGCAACTGCGATGCCGGCGACGGCACGCTGAGCAACTGCCGCCAAGTCGCACCAAGCCGCTTGCGCTCCGCTTCCGCGGCCTTCGCCGCCGCGAGGATTTCGCCGTCATGCGCACTGCCGAGCATCCCGAGGATGGCCGCCAAGCGGTCCTTCGTCTCGGTATGCGCCGCCGCGTCGGTGTCGGCGAGCATCCATTCGCCGTTGCGGGTGCACCTCAGGACGCCTTGCCGCTCCAGATGTTCGGCCGCCTTGCGGACGCTGGCGTAGATCGTCGGGGACAGTTGCGCGAACGGCGCCGCGACTTCCCATGCGAGAAGCTGAGTGGAAAGGTGCGGCGTCCGAGTGAGAATGGCGATGATCGCGTATTCGATGCGATCAAGGCCCGGCCCAATTCGGCCCGCATTCATGGCGCGTGCCGTAGGGCGAGCGTGAACACGGCGGCGACTGCCGCCGTCCAAACAGTCAAGTCCCTGGGTAATCCATCGTGCATGACACCCCCTCCGCCCAGACTCCAACATGCCCGCTGCAAAACATTGCGGGATACTGCGGTGGCCGGCGTGCGCTTGCCTTGACCTAGATCAGTCGTATGAAACTGGGATGGCACGCCAGCCCTATGGCAAGCCGCAAGGAGCGTGCCAACCGCATAGCCGGCTTATGGGCGTCGCTGAGGGGCGCACGCTTTGCGTGCGGGGGTATGCCGGCTCATGAAAGGAGACTTCAGAACAGCCCCGCACCGGAGATGCCGCCATAGACGCCGAGGCCGGCGGTGAGCACCGAGACGGCAATCACGATCCAGCGGTAGAGGCCGCGCAGGCGGTGCGCTTCGGGGAGCGCGCGGATGGCCAGCAGGATGAGAAATCCGAGCACGAGCGGCAGCATCAGCGCGTTCATGACCTCGACGCCGATGTTGAGCGTGACGAGATTCGGCACGACCGCCACGGCGACGGCACCCCCCACCACCGCGGCGGTGAAGACGCCGTAGAACCAGGGCGCCTCCAACGGGTGGTGCTCAAGCGAGTGCTTGTAGCCTGCGACCTCGCCGAACCCCCAGGCCGAAGCGAGAGAAACGACGATGGCCGCGACCATCGCCGCGCCGATGGTTCCCAAGCCGAAGACCAGGCGGCCGATCCCCGGCCCCATGAAGGGCGTGAGGGCTTTTGCGATCTCGCCGATCGTCTCGAGGCTCGCATCCGAGTTGGCCTCGCCGATGGTGGCGGCTGCCGCCACCAGGATCGCCGCCATGACGAGCTGCGTGATGACGGCGCCGAGCGCCGTGTCCCACCGGGCATCCCGGTAATGCTCGGGGCGCAGCTTCTTATCGGCGACCGCCGACTGCTGGTAGAAGATCATCCATGGCATGATGACGGCACCGATGTTGGCGGCGACAAGGTAGAGATAGTCCTTGTTCCCGAGCGGCATGTGCATGAGCCCCTGGGCCAGCTCGATGCCCTTCGGATGCGACGCGTAGGCGACCCAGAAGAAGGCGAACTCGAAGAGCCCCAGTGCTATGGCGACGCGCTCCACGCGGCGGTACGAGCCCGTCCAGACGACCGCCAAGAGGAAGCCCGCGGCTAAGACGAGGCTCACCACGCGCGGCACGCCGAAGAGCTCGCCGACGCCCGCGACGCCGGAGAATTCCGTTAGCAGCGCTCCGGCCGTGGCGACCCCCAGTCCCGCGACCGAGACCCAGGCCCAGCGCTTTCCGAAGACCTCGCGGATCAGCTCGCCATGTCCCTTGCCGGTGAAGATGCCGAGCCGCACGGTCAGCTCCTGCACCACGTAGAGAATGGGCATGAGCACGAATTGCAGCAGCAGGAGCCTGTAGCCCCATTGCACGCCGCTCTGCGCGGCGGTGATGATGCTGCCGACGTCGGTGTCCGCCAGCATCACGACGAGGCCGGGCCCGAGCACGGCAACGAATGCGCGCCAGCGCGCGGCGCGGAGCCGCCCGGCGTAGGGTACCTGGCTGCTCATTGACGGCGGTCCCAGCTCTCTCGTCGGAATAAGCAACTCGATGTCGTCGGCAATCTTGAGCGCCCCACGTTGCCCCTCAAGCGTTGCCGCCCGGCGGCCCTAGCGGATTGATTTTTCGATGGAAATCAGCCAAGCGTTCGGTTCTCCCATGCGGTCGGAGTGTTACGCCAAATTCCGACGGGGCGTAAGCCCTGTTTCGAGAGCCTCGTCGAGGACCGCGATGGCTCGCGCTGGGGCCGCCGCAAGGTGCCGCTAACGGACTTGCGGGGAATTTCGCAGCTGCCTTAGCCGGGATACGACCGGGGATGCTGCCATTGGCCCTTTTCCAAGGACATGCCCAATGGGTCGTTTGGCCGGATCGGCGGATTGAATGTTGACCCCGATAGGAACAGACTTGCAGCGAAAGACAACTGCCGGGAGCCGTCGCATGGCTAGCACCAAGCATCATCAAATCTTGATTGTTGGCGGGGGCACCGCCGGCGTAACGGTCGCGTCGAGTTTGCGCCGCCGCGGACCGGGGTCGCTGGACATCGCGATCGTCGAGCCGTCCGAGGCGCACTATTACCAGCCGTGCTTCACGCTTGTCGGCGCGGGCGCCTATGACATGGCCAAGACCCGGCGGTCGGAACGTAGCCTTGTCCCAGCCGGCGTGAGCTTGATCCAACAAGCCGCCAAAGCGTTTGACCCCGACAAGAACAGCTTAGCACTCGAAAGCGGCGACACGCTGACTTACGACTACCTCGTCGTCTGTACCGGCGTGAAGCTGGACTGGGACAAGATCGAGGGCTTGTCCGCGACCCTTGGCAAGAACGGCGTGTGCAGCAACTATTCGCCTCTGTACGCGCCCTACACTTGGCAGTGCGTCCAGGGACTGAAGCCGGGCAGCCGCGCGATGTTCACGCAACCGCCGCTGCCGTTCAAATGTCCCGGCGCGCCGCAGAAAATCGCCTATCTGACCGCGGATCGTCTGCGACGCGCCGGCGCGTTGCAGGCGTGCGACCTGCAATACTTCGTGCATGCTCCCGTGGTGTTCGGCGTGCCGTTCTTCGCGCGTGAACTGATGAAAGTGATAACGCGCTACGGGATCAAGACGCATTTCCAGCAAAACCTGGTGGCGGTCGACGGCTCGGCGAAGAGCGCGACATTCGAGGCCGTGGGCGGCGACGACAAGGGCAAGCGTACGACCGTCAATTTCGACATGCTGCACGTATCGCCGCCGCAAAGCCCGCACGATGCGATCACGAAAAGCCCTTTGGCGAACGCGGCCGGCTGGGTCGAGGTCAATCAGAACTCGATGCAGCATGTTCGCTACCCGAACGTCTTTTCGCTGGGCGACGTGTGCTCGACGCCGAATTCCAAGACCGCCGCGGCCGTGCGAAAGCAGTCGCCGATCGTCGTGCGCAACCTTTTGCACATGATCTCGGGGACGCCGGTGGAGGCGGGTTACGACGGATATGCTTCGTGCCCGCTCACCACCGCCTATGGCAAGACCATCCTGGCCGAATTCATTTATGGCGGCAAAGTCACGCCGACGTTGCCTCTCGATCCGGCAAAGGAGCGCTGGATCGGCTGGTGGATCAAGGTCACCGGACTGCCGATCTTCTACTGGAACTACATGCTCAAGGGCCACGAATGGTTCCTCAAGCACGACACGGCGTTCAAAGGCGACGCCGCTTGAGCCCACGATCCAAGCGCTGCCAAGCGGAACGGCGACGCCGGTCATCGAGGCCAATGGCATGGAGCCTGACGTGCCATTGCGAGGGCGCGCGCTACTTCGATCAAGGTGCCGGTCAATTCCCCGCACCCGCTTGAGTTCCGGATGCTCGGCAATCGAATGCCGGGTTCGGGTCGCTCCCGTTGGTCTCGCGATTTCCGGGCTGCGGCCGCTTTGCCCTCGACAACCGCCGCGATGTTGCAGCGCCGCGAACGACGCGATGTGACAGAAGCTGACATCCGGCCGGTTGACCTGATGGCGATGCGTGCAGTCAATTCGTATTTTCGGGCGGTGCGGACTATCGAAGCGCGGGCAACAGGCGTTGGCCGTTTTTTGCGAACGGCCGAGGTGCCTCATTCCATCGCGCTCAGTTAACGCCAGTCGTCGAGGAGGTAGACCCCCGCGCGGCTGTACCCGACCTCGTTGGGCCGGTGCATCGCCACGCCTTGGATCGCGGCGCGGAACCCGCGTGCCACCATAAGACGATACGCTTCGTGGCGCGCCAGATTGATCCCGGCCAGCAGGTTCGGCATCCCCACCGTCACTGTCAGCGCGCCGCACGCATCGAGCAGGCGCGCGAAGCGCTCCTCGGCCGCGGCGCCCGGCCGCGCTGCGCCGAATTTGACATAGCAGCAGCCTTCGCCGGCTTCGCTTGCCGGCCCCCAGTGACAAATCGCAAAGCCGGCGAGCCGGCCGGCGCCATCGCGCAGCAATATCGTGTCGCCGAGGCCGCGCGCCGCGACGATACGGATTTCCGCGCCGAGGTCCAATCCCTCATAGATCTCGTCGGTCAGCTCGCGGCAGGCGATTTCGGCGGCTCGCCGCTCGCTCTCGGACAGATCCGAATAACGCGACCAGGGCGTGGTCTGCTCACCGGGCTGGGCCGGCGCCGTCATGACCGCGGTCAGAAATCGGGCATGAAAGCCGTATTTCTGATAGAGCGCCACGTGCAGCGCGCTCTGCGCGAAGGTGAACAGTCCGGCATGGCGGATGCCCCATGCGTCGAAGCGCGCGGTGGCGGCCTCGACGAGGCTCTTGCCGATCCCGTGCGCCTGCCGGTCGGGGCGGACCGTGATCGGCCCGAAGAACCCGACGCTGCCCCAACGGGTCGCGAAATTGCTGCCAACCAGTTCGTCGTCGAGCTCCGCCCCGAAGCTGGCGACGTGCTCGGCCCCGAAGCGCCCATAGACATAATCACGGTCGGCCCAGAAATTCTCGGGATCGGGCGCACCCAAAAACGTGCCGAAAGGAGCTGCAAACGATGCGCCGAGCGACCGGCAGATCACGCTCGGTCAGCGGTCGAATGATGGCGTTCATCTCCTCACCTTCCCGGCTTTACCCGACGTCCACGGATTCCCGCGTGGTGAGGCGCGATTTTCTGCCTCTTTGACATCCGTGGCAACAAAGCTCAAGTGCGACGGGCGTAATAGACCACCTAAGCATCCGAAGCCGTCGTGCTTGAACGCAGTGCGAGAGCCGTTTTGGGTCATTCGCGTCGCTTGCGCGACTTCCACCAATTGTCCGGTCAGCGGCTGATTTCGAGCTTGCCGGTTTGCTGTCGGAGGCGTCCGCCCGCTACGACAAGGGCGCAGCCGGCGGTCTTACCATTATCAAGCTCGGTTCTGTCCGGATTTGGCGACGCGCTCATGAGGCCGCGTCCCGCCCTCGCGGTGCTGCGCTCGTGGCCTCGAGCACGAAGACGCGGATGGCGCTCGAGAGGTTTCCGTTGCGGCCGCGGTCGATCTCGGCCACGAGCGCATTCAGCGAGAGGCCGCGCCGGGCGGCGATCTCCGCGAGTGCTGCCCAGAAGGCCGCCTCGAGCGAGACGCTGGTGCGGTGGCCCGCGATGGTGACCGAGCGCTTGGCGCGCGCGGCAGTCACCCGCGCGGCCCCAGCATGCCCGCAGGCTGCACCCAGCGATCGAAATCCTCCGCCGTGACGAAGCCGAGCTCGAGGGCCGCCGCCTTGAGCGTCTTTCCCTCGGCGTGCGCCTTCTTGGCCACCTTGGCGGCCTTGTCGTAGCCGATGTGGGGATTGAGCGCGGTCACCAGCATGAGCGAGCGCTCGAGGAGCTCGGCGATGCGCGCCTCGTCCGCCGCGATGCCGGCGATGCAGTTGTCGGTGAAGCTCACCGCGGCGTCGGCCAGGAGCCGGATGGATTGCAGGAGGTTGTAAATCATCACCGGCTTGAAGACGTTGAGCTCGAGATGGCCGCTGGCACCCGCGAACGAGATGGTGACGTGGTTGCCCATCACCTGGGCCGCCACCATGGCGAGGGCCTCGCACTGGGTCGGGTTGACCTTGCCCGGCATGATCGAGGAGCCCGGCTCGTTCTCCGGCAGCCGCAGCTCGCCGAGGCCGCAGCGCGGCCCCGAGCCGAGCAACCTCAAGTCGTTGGCGATCTTCATGAGCGAGCAGGCGAGCACGTTGAGGGCACCCGACGCCTCGACGATGGCATCGTGCGCGGCGAGCGCCTCGAACTTGTTCTTGGCGCTCAAGAAGGGAAGCTTGGTGATGCGGGCGAGCTCCTGGGCGAAGCGCTTGTCGAAGCCCATGAGCGCATTGAGCCCGGTGCCGACCGCAGTACCGCCCTGCGCCACCCGATAGAGCCGCGGCAGGCAGTCGCCGAGCCGCGCGATGCCGTTCTCGACCTGCGCCGCGTAGCCGGAGAACTCCTGCCCGAGGGTCAAGGGGGTGGCGTCCTGGAGGTGGGTGCGCCCGGTCTTGATGATGGAGGCGAAGGCCTTGGCCTTGGCCTCGAGTGCCGCGAGGAGGTGTGCCAGCGCGGGCACGAGGCGTTCGGCGATCTCGCGCGCGGCGGCGACGTTCATGGCGGTCGGAAAGCTGTCGTTGGAGGACTGGCACATATTGACGTGGTCGTTGGGGTGCACCGGGCTCTTGCTGCCGAGTGCAGCACCCAGGAGCTCGTTGGCGCGGTTGGCGATGACCTCGTTGGCGTTCATGTTGGTCTGGGTGCCCGAGCCGGTCTGCCAGACGACGAGGGGGAAGTGCTCGGCGAGCGTGCCGTCGATCACCTCGTCGGCCGCGCGCACGATGGCGGCACCGAGCCGCTTGTCGAGCGCGCCGAGCGCCATGTTGGCAAGTGCCGCCGCCTTCTTCTGCAGGCCGAGCGCCGTCACGAGCGCGCCCGGCATGCGCTCGCCGCCGATGCGGAAGTTCTCCAGGCTGCGCTCGGTCTGCGCCCCCCAATAGCGGTCCGCCGGCACCTCGATGGCGCCCATGGAATCCGTCTCGCTGCGCGTCTTGGCTTTCCCCGACTTGGCCATGGCCGATGCTCCCGTCGCTGAGGTTTCGCCGGCCTTTTAGCATGGCCCGCCAGTGCCACCAATCAAGGCGATAGACGCGCGGGCGCGGCACCCGGTGACATCCGGCCATCGGGGTCGGGAGTCGGGCCGCTCAGAAGTCCGGCTTGAAACGGGCGCGGCGGCGCCCGCCGGCGTCAGCGCCTCGCCGCGGCTTCGCCGGCTTGGGCTTCTTCTTGGCGGTGACGCGCAGGCCCGCCGCGTGGGCTTCGCGCGCCCAGCGGCAGAGCGCCTTGCCGTCCTCGAGCAGGCCCGGCGGCGCCTCCCAATAGGGCAATGCGATCGTCTGGCCCTTGCGCCCCTCGTAGGTGATGGGGCCCAAGCCGCGCCGCTCGAAGGCGGCCTTGCTCTCCTCGTCCGCCTTGAGGAAGAGCGCGCCGTCGTAGACCAGCGCGAAGATGGTGCCCTCGAGATAGAGCCCGTGGCCGCCGAAGAGGCGCCGCGCCTCGACCGGGCCGAGCGGCAGCATGAGGGCCAAGAGGCGGCCTAAGAGCGGATCGGAGTGCTGAATGGCGCGGGGCCTCGTGGACGGCGGGCGCTTAGCGCGCGTTGCCGAGGAAGAAGTCGTTGCCCTTGTCGTCGGTGACGATGAAGGCGGGGAAGTTCTCGACCTCGATGCCCCAGATCGCCTCCATGCCGAGCTCGGGATACTCGAGCAGCTCCACCTTGCGGATGCAGTCCTGCGCGAGGCGCGCGCCGGGGCCGCCGACCGAGCCGAGATAGAAACCGCCGTAGGACCTGCAGGCATCGACCACGGCGCGCGAGCGGTTGCCCTTGCCGACCGAGACGTAGCCGCCGCCGTTCTGCATGAGGAGCTCGACGTAGGAGTCCATGCGCGAGGAGGTAGTCGGCCCGAAGGAGCCCGAGGCATAGCCCTTTGGGGTCTTGGCGGGTCCGGCATAGTAGATCATGCGATCCTTGATCGGCGCGGGAAGCCCGCCACCGCGCTCGATGCGCTCGGCGAGCCGCGCATGGGCGAGATCGCGTGCCACGACCATGGGGCCGGAGAGCTCGAGCCGCGTGCGCACCGGGTATTGGCCGAGCGTCCTGCGGACCTCGGCCATGGGCCGCGAGAGGTCGAGGTGCACCACCTCGCCGCCGATCTCGCCTGCGCCCGGCTCGGGGAGATACTGGGCCGGGTTGCTCTCGAGCTCCTCGAGGAAGACGCCCTCGGCGGTGATCTTGCCGAGGGCCTGGCGGTCGGCGGCGCAGGAGACGCCGATGCCGATGGGAAGGCTCGCCCCGTGGCGCGGCAGGCGGACGACCCGCACGTCATGCACGAAATGTTTGCCGCCGAACTGGGCGCCGATGCCGAAGCCCTGCGCGAGGGCGCGGATCTCCTCCTCGAGGTCCAGGTCGCGGAAGGCGCGGCCCTGGGCGTTGCCGCTCGTCGGCAGGCCGTCGAGGTAGCGGCAGCTCGCGAGCTTGACGGTCTTGAGGTTGAGCTCGGCCGAGGTGCCGCCGATCACCACCGCCAGATGGTAGGGCGGGCAGGCGGCGGTGCCCAGCGACCGGAGCTTGCCCTCGAGCGACTTCATCAGGGCGCCGCGCTTGAGCGCCGCCGGCGTCTCCTGGAAGAGGAAGCTCTTGTTGGCCGAGCCGCCGCCCTTGGCGATGAAGAGGAAGCGGTACTCGTCGCCCTCGCGCGCGTAGATGTCGATCTGGGCCGGCAAGTTGCTCCCGGTGTTGGCCTCCTCGTACATGGAGAGCGGCGCCATCTGGCTGTAGCGCAGGTTGGTCTCGCGCCAGGTCTTGAAGACGCCGCGCGCGAGGGCCTCGCGGTCGCCGCCGCCGGTCAAGAGGCGCTCCCCCTTCTCGCCCATGATGATCGGCGTGCCGGTGTCCTGGCACATGGGCAGCACGCGCCCCGCCGCGATCACCGCGTTCTTCAGGAGGTCGTAGGCCACGAAGCGGTCGTTGTCCGAGGCCTCGGCGTCGTCGATGATCTTGCGCAGCTGCTGGAGATGGCTCGGCCGCAGCAGGTGCGAGATGTCATGGAAGGCCGTGGCGGCAAGATGGGTGAGCGCCTCGGGCGCCACCTTCACGAAGCACTCGCCCTCGAAGGAGGCCGTGCTCACATAGTCGCCGGCGAGCGTGCGGTAGGCGGTGGCATCCTCGCCGAGCGGGAAGAGCTCCTGATAGACGAACTCGCTCATACAGCACTGCCTCGCCCGGATGGCGCCAGCCCCGCCCGAACGCGCCAATATCACTTCTTGCGAAAGGCGTCGAGAGCCACCACCCGGGGCGCCTTGTCGGCCGCGTCCGCCTCCGGTGCGCCGACCGCAACCGGCGGCAGGACGCCCGCCGGCACCTCGCCCTTGAACTCCAGGACGAAGCGCTCGGAGGGATCCTCGAAGGCGGTGAGGGCGGCGAAGGGGATGCGCAGGCGCTCGTGCACCTTGTTGAAGCTGAGCGTCACCTCGAAGGCCTCCTCGCTCACCTCGAGGCCCCAGAACTCGTGTTGCAGGACGATGGTCATGACCTGCGGGTACTGCACGCGCAGGTGCTTGGGCAGCACCACGCCCGGAGCCCCGGTGCGGAAGGTCAAGTAGAAGTGGTGGTTGTCCGGCAGGCCGTTCTTCGCCGCCTGGGCCAAGGATTGGCGCACGACGCCGCGCAAGGCGTCCTCGACCAGCTTATCGTAACGGAACAGGCTCCTGCTCGTGGCCATGCGCTTCCCCCTGCTGCCAGGCGCCCTCTTGCTGGGGCATGAAGTGGAGGGCTTCTGTTGCCAGGTGCCCTCCGGACCCCGCCCCGGCGTGCGACGGCCGAGGACTTGAGAGTTAGGCCAACCAGCCGCCCTTAGGCAGCGAGGCGAGCCTCCGCGTAGTTGTCGTTGGCAACTATGCTATGGCCCGATAACGGTGGAACCATGCCGGACGAAAATCGTACCTTTAGCCGCGCGTCGATCCTGTTTCGCCCCCTTGGGTTGCCGCCGTCCAGCCTCGGGACCGCGGGCAAGATCGGAATTGGTGGAGGCGCCGGGTACTGCCCCCGGGTCCGCATCGGTTATTCTGTACGACGTTTATCGCCATAGCCAGGTTGCCCCGGCACTGATGAATATAGGGATGGCGAGGGCAGTTGGAAAGCGCTTCCGGAAGCGCTCAGCCGTGCCCCCGCCGCCCGTCTGGACAACGCCTTGTAGGTTGCTAGGATAGACCCACGAGATATTGGGGAGCACCATGCCGCTGAGCCGGGAGCAGGAGGCCGAGATCGCGGCCTTGCGCGCGGGCAAGAGCGAGACGCGGCGCACTTCTGTGCCGGCGCTCGAGGAAGTCCTCTACCAGCCGCTCGCCGTGCTCGACCACGGCTTCGTCCGCGTCATCGACTACATGGGCGACGACGGCGCGGTGGTGCAGGCGGCGCGCGTCTCCTACGGCCGCGGCACGCGCAAGGTCTCGGAGGACCGCGGGCTCATCAACTATCTCATGCGCCACCGCCACACCACGCCCTTCGAGATGTGCGAGATCAAGTACCACGTGAAGCTCCCCATCTTCGTGGCGCGCCAGTGGATCCGCCACCGCACCGCCAACGTCAACGAATACTCGGCGCGCTACTCCATCCTGGACAAGGAGTTCTACGTGCCGGCACCCGAGCAGCTCGCGAGCCAGTCTCAGAACAACCGCCAGGGCCGCGGCGCCGTGCTGGAGGGCGAGGAGGCGCAGCGGGTGCTCGCCCTCCTCAGGGAGGACGCCGAGCGCTGCTACGCCCATTACGTCGAGATGCTCAACGAGGATGAGGGCGGCGGCGTCAGCGACGCCGGCCGGCGCGGCCTCGCCCGCGAGCTCGCGCGCATGAACCTCACGCTCAACGTCTATACCCAATGGTACTGGAAGTGCGACCTGCACAACCTCCTGCACTTCCTCTCGCTGCGCGCCGACGCCCATGCGCAATACGAGATCCGCACTTACGCGGACGTCATGCTCGATACGGTCAAGCGCTGGGTGCCGCTCGTCCACGAGGCCTTCATGCAGCACCGCATGGGCGGTGCGGCGCTCTCCTCGGCGGCACTCGAGGTGGTGCGGCGCCTCGCGCGCGGCGAGAAGGTGGCACAGGCCGGAAGCGGGCTCGGTCCCCGCGAGTGGCGCGAGCTCATGGCGACACTGGGGCTCGAGGGGTGAGCGCGCGTCCGCCTGCTGACTGACGATGCGCGGCGCACCCCCGGCGGCCAGAGTCCGCACCGCACGCTAATCGAGGAGAGGCGAAGCGGCCTCTACACTTTTCTCGGACCCCTTTTGGGACTGTTTTGTGCCGTTTGATTCAGAACAGAAATTGCCCCGGCTTTTTGCTTTTCGGCGACGGCTTTCTTCGGTTTCTTCGCTTCCCGGTTCGATCTCTTCTGACCCTTCGCCATGTTCTTTCCCACTTCTACTGGATACGTCATCTCAGCGGCAGAGCTGCAGCCCGTTCCCTCGAGCTGGCGCCGTCAAAGACGCGTGAAGGCACGCAAAGCGACTTGGACTCGGATTATGCCCGCGCGCGCTGCCGCCGGTGTTTCGCCTTCAGCTTGGCCTTGCGGCGATTGGAACGGTCTATCTTTCCTCGTCTTTTCATTTTGGCCCACCTCACCTTTCGCGACGTTTGAGTCTAACCCACCAATCTTACGACCCGCTCCCGATCGCCGGCCATCACTTCCATCGGCCACCCTCAGCCCCGGCAGGAGCTCGCGGTAGCTACTGGATGACGATCCTCGGCGCTCGGCGCGCGATCTCGCCGAGCGACTCTTGCGCCTTCTCCCACACGCGCGCCGCGATCTCGAGATAGAGCTTGGCGTGGGCACTCTCGGGCTGCGAGATGACGATGGGCCGGCCGCCGTCGGAGGTCTCGCGGATGGCGATGTCGAGGGGCACCTCGCCGAGGAACTCGATGCCGAGGCGCTCGGCCTCGCGCCGCGCCCCGCCGTGGCTGAAGATCTCGCTGCGCGCGCCGCAGTGGGGGCAGAGGAAGTAGCTCATGTTCTCGATGATGCCGAAGACCGGCACGTCGACCTTGCGGAACATGTTGAGGCCCTTGCGCGCATCGAGGAGGGCGATGTCCTGCGGGGTGGAGACGATCACGGCGCCGGTGAGCGGCACCTGCTGGGCGAGCGTCAGCTGGGCGTCGCCGGTGCCGGGCGGCATGTCGACGACGAGCACGTCGCGCTCGCCCCACGCCACCTCGCGCAGCATCTGCTGGATGGCGCTCATCACCATGGGGCCGCGCCAGATCATCGGCGTGTCCTCGGCCACGAGGAAGCCCATGGACATGCAGGCGACGCCGTGGTTCTCGAGCGGCTCGAGCGTGTGCCCGTCGCTCGAGGACGGCCGGCCGGAGATGCCGAGCATGCGCGGCATCGAGGGGCCGTAGATGTCGGCGTCCAGCACGCCGACCTTGAGCCCGAGCCGGGCGAGGCCCAAGGCCAGGTTGGCGGCGGTGGTCGATTTGCCGACCCCGCCCTTGCCGCTCGCCACCGCGACGATGGCGCGCACGCCCGGCACCATCGCCTTGCCGCCGCCGGCTGCCCGCTGCGCCGGGGCGCCCGCGCGCGCGGCCGGTGCCGCTGCGGCGGGCGAGGGGCGCTCGGCGGTGAGCACGGCGGTCACCGAGGAGACGCCGTCGAGGCGCATCACGGCCTCCTCGGCGGCCTTGCGGAGCGGCTCCATGCGCGCTCCCTTGCTCGCCTCAACGTCGATGGCGAAGCCCACGTTGCCGTCGCGCACGACGACGCCCGAGACCATGCCGAGCGACACGATGTCTGCCTTCCGCTCGGGCTCGAGGACGGCCTTGAGCGCGGCTAAGACCTGCTGCTCCGTGACTCGGGCCATGCTTGAATTCTCCCCCGTCCGGCCAATATCCGCTTAAGCTCGCATCCGCTTTGGTTTGCACGGCCCGCCCGGCTGTCATATAAGGCCAGCGGGCCCCTTTGCAAAGCGCGCGTCCGGGGGCATTGCGGCCCTCTGCGGGCGCTGAGGATCAAGTACATGCCGTGGAGCAATCAAGGCGGTGGCGGCCCCTGGGGCGGCGGCGGTGGCAGCGGCGGCGGCGGTCCGGGCCCGTGGGGCCGCGGCCCGTCCGGTCCGCAGCCGCCCAATTTCGAGGACATCGTGCGCCGCTTCCAGGATCTGCTGCGGCGCTGGCTGCCGGGCGGCGGCCGCAACGCGCGGATCATCCCCCTCCTCGTCCTCGGCGCGATCCTGCTGTGGGCGGCCACCGGGTTCTATCGCGTGCAGCCGGACGAGCAGGGTGTTGCGCTCATCTTCGGGCGCTGGGTGGCGACCACCATGCCGGGCCTCCACTACAACCTGCCCGCCCCGATCGGTCACGTCTATACGCCCAAGGTGACGCGCGTGAACCAGGTCGAGATCGGCTTTCGCAGCGGCGCCGAGATCGGCCGGCCCGGCGTGCTGCGCAACGTCGACCAGGAAAGCCTCATGCTGACCGGCGACGAGGACATCATCGACATCAAGGCGGTGGTCTTCTGGGTGATCGACGACGCGGGTAAATACCTCTTCAACATCCGCAACCCGGAGGGCACGGTCAAGGACGCCTCCGAGGCCGCCATCCGCGAGATCATCGGGCAGACCAATTTCGAGGTCGCCTATACCCAGGGGCGCAAGACGATCGCCACCGAGGCGCCCAAGCTCATCCAGCGCATCCTCAACAGCTACGACTCCGGCATCCGCATCACCCAGGTGGCCCTCCAGGCGATCGACCCGCCCAAGGAGGCCAAGAGCGCCTTCCTCGACGTGCAGACCGCGCGCGAGGACAAGGAGCGCGCCATCAACGAGGCCCAGGGCTACCTCAACGAGGTGACCCAGAAGGCCCAGGGCCAGGCGGAGCAGATCACCAAGTCGGCCGACGCGTACAAGGCCGAGCGCGTCAACCAGGCGACGGGCGACTCCCAGCGCTTCCTCCTGATCTATCAGATGTATCTGCAGAACAAGGACGTGGCGACGCGCCGCATCTATCTCGACGCCATGGAGAAGATCCTGGGGGGCATGAACAAGGTGCTGATCCCGAAGGATATCTCCGGCAGCGGCGTGCTGCCCTATCTGCCGCTCGACGAACTTCTCAAGCACCAGCCCCAGCCCCAGGCACATGAGGCGCAGCAGCGCGGAGGCCAGCCATGAGCCGCGGCGGTCTTCTGGGCGCCGGGATCGCGGCGCTCGTCCTCCTCATCCTCGCCTTTTCCGCCGTCTTCACGGTCGAGCCGTGGCAGCAGGCGCTCGTGCTGCAGTTGGGCGCGCCGCGCTACGTGACCGCGGAGCCCGGCCTCCACTTCAAGCTGCCGCTCATCCAGTCGGTCAGCTATTTCGACAAGCGCGTGCTCGACCTCGATGCGCGCGCGCCCGACGCCACCACGCTCGACCAGAAGCAGCTGCAGGTCGACGCCTACGCGCGCTACCGCATCGTCGATCCGCTGCGCTTCTATCAGGCCGTCAACAACGAGCAGGGGATCGAGGCTCGGCTCGGCTCGCTCATCAATTCGACGCTGAGGAACGTGATCAGCGACGTGCCGCTGCTCACCTTGCTGACGCCCGAGCGCGCGGCGATCATGCAGCGCATCACCAGCACCGTCGACAGCGAGGCGAAGAGCATGGGCATCAAGGTGATCGACGTGCGGCTCAAGCGCATCGACCTGCCGGAGGCGAACACGCAGGCGGTGGTGCACCGCATGCAGACCCAGCGCGGCCAGGAGGCGCGCAAGATCCGCGCCGAGGGCGACAAGGAGGCCAGGCGCATCCATGCCGACGCGGATCTGCAGGAGCGCGTGATCCTCGCCGAGGCGCGCAAGCAGGCCGAGATCGTGCAGGGCCAAGGCGACGCCGAGGCACAGCGCATCTACAACGCCTCCTACGGCAAGGATCCGCAGTTCTTCGACTTCTGGCGCTCGCTCCAGGCGCTCACCACGGCGCTGCCCAAGGACACCACCACCTATGTGGGCCCGCCGGAGGGCGACTTCTTCCGCTACTTCGGCCATATGAACGGCAGCAGCGGCGCTGCGGCACCGGCGGCCGCGCCGGCGGCCGCGCCGGCGAAGCAGTAGACGGCCGCGATGGCGGCTGCGGTGGTGCCGAGGCGGGCGCGGTGTCGGACTTCCTGACGGCGCTCGGCCTCGTCCTGGTCATCGAGGGCGTGCTCTATGCCCTCTTTCCCGACGCGCTCAGGCGGATGATGGCGCTGGCGCTGGCCCAGCCGCACGGCGCCGTGCGCGCGGTGGGCCTAGCCGCCGCGGCGCTCGGCGTCGCCATCGTCTGGCTCGTGCGCGGCTAGAGCACTCCTGCCCGGGAGATCACGCGCAATTGGCTTGACCCTGCTCGCGGCAGGCGTCAAATCATTCCCCGGGCGGCGCAATCGGATCATACTGGCGATCGAGAGGCTGGCCGCGCAGGCGTGCGGGCGGAGAGAGCGATGGAGAACGACGTGAGCGAAGTCATGTCATGCAGCACCCGCGTGCCGGCCGGACCGCCGCAAGGGCGGAGAGGCCGCGGCATCCGGGTGGGGCTGGCTGCGGCCATTGCCGTCGCGGGCCTGCTCTGGACGGCCGGCGGCCAGGCGGCCGGGGGGCCCCCCGTCAGCTTCGCCGATCTCGTCGAGAAGCTCATTCCGGCGGTGGTCAACATCTCGACCACGCAGACCGTCAAGGGACAGGAGCGGCCGGGGGTCGAGGTTCCCCAGTTTCCCCCGGGCTCGCCCTTCGAGGAGTTCTTCAAGGATTTCTTCGACCGCCAGCAGCGCGAGCAGCGGGCGCGCAAGGTGACCTCGCTCGGCTCCGGCTTCATCATCGATCCGGCCGGCTACATCGTGACCAACAACCACGTCATCAACGACGCCGACGAGATCACCGTCATCCTCGAGGACAACGGCAGCACCAACCTCAAGGCCAAGGTCGTCGGCCGCGACAGCAAGACCGATCTGGCGCTGCTCAAGGTCGAGGCCGGCCATCCGCTCGCCGCCGTCAAGTTCGGCGACTCGGACAAGGCCCGCGTCGGCGACTGGGTGGTGGCGATCGGCAATCCCTTCGGGCTCGGCGGCACGGTCACCGCGGGCATCGTCTCGGCGCGCGCGCGCGAGCTCAACTCCGGACCCTACGACGACTTCCTGCAGACCGACGCCGCCATCAACAAGGGCAACTCGGGCGGGCCGATGTTCAACATGGCGGGCGACGTGATCGGCGTGAACTCGGCGATCTACTCGCCAACCGGCGGCAGCGTCGGCATCGGCTTCGCCATTCCCTCCTCGCTCGCCAAGCCGGTGATCGACCAGCTGCGCAAGTTCGGCCGCACCAGGCGGGGCTGGCTCGGCGTGCGCATCCAGACCGTGACCGACGAGATCGCCGAGACCATGGGGCTCGCCAAGCCAACCGGCGCCCTCGTCGCCAGCGTGAACGCCGGCGGGCCGGCCGAGCAGGCGGGCATCCAGGGAGGCGACATCATCGTCAAGTTCGACGGCAAGGACGTGGACGACATGCGCCACCTGCCGCGCATCGTGGCGGAGACCGAGATCGGCAAGACCGTGCCCGTCGAGATCATCCGCAAGGGCGTCCACCGCACGGTGAGCGCCAAGGTGGGCGAGCTCCAGGAGGAGGAGCAGGTGGCGAGCGTCTCCGCCAAGGAGAAGGAGAAGCCCGCCGGACCCGGCAAGGAGCAGAAGGTCGACAGCCTCGGGCTCTCGCTGGCGCCGCTCAGCCAGGAGCTGCGCGACCAGTTCGAGATCGGCGCCGAGGTCAAAGGCGTCGTCGTCACCACCGTCGCCTCCGCCGGCAGCGCCGCCGAGAAGGGCCTCAAGCCCGGCGACGTGATCGTCGAGGTGAACCAGGAGGAGGTCGCCTCGCCGGCCGATGTCGCCGGCGCCGTCGACAAGGCGCAGCAGGCCGGCCGCAAATCGGTGCTGCTGCTCATCGAGCGCGAGGGCGACATCCGCTTCGAGGCGGTGCGCATCGGCGGCAAGAAGTAGGCAAGGGCATGAAATCCCTCTCCCGTTTACGGGAGAGGGAAGGGGCCCATCCCGAAGGGATGGGAAGGGTGAGGGAATGCCGGATGTCGGCGCTGTCCCTCACCCTCCCACGGCCTTGCGGCCGCGGGTCCCTCCCGCTCCCGCAAGCGGGAGAGGGGAGTGTTGCCATCTCCCGTCGGCCACCTAAGCCGCGAACTCGTCCCTCCGGTAGCCCTGGAAGTAGAGGAGTGCCGTGAGGTCGCCGTGGTCGACGCGCGCGCGCGCCGCCGAGGCGAGCGCCGGCTTGCCGCGGTAGGCGACGCCGAGGCCCGCAGCCTGGATCATCTTGAGGTCGTTGGCGCCGTCGCCCACCGCGAGCGTCGCCGCGCGCGGGATGCCGCGCGCCGCGGCGAGCCGCTTGAGCGCCGCGTATTTGCCGTCGCGGTTTATGGCCGGCGGCACCACCCGGCCGGTCAGCCGGCCGTGGAGGATCTCGAGCTCGTTCGCCTCGTCGTAGTCGAAGCCCACGAGCTCGCGCACGCGGCGGGAGAAGAAGCGGAAGCCGCCCGAGACGAGCGCCGTATAGGCGCCCGCCTTGCGCATGGTGCCGACGAGCGCCGCAGCGCCCGGCATGAGGAAGACGCGCTGCCAGGCGCGCTCGAGCGCCTCCTCGGAAAGGCCCGCGAGCATGGCGACGCGCTCCTCGAGCGCCGCCGTGAAATCGATCTCGCCGCGCATCGAGCGCTCGGTGATCGCCGCAATGCGCCCCTTGAGGCCGGCGAAATCCGCGAGCTCGTCGAGCGTCTCCACCCCGACGATGGTCGAGTCCATGTCGGCTACGAGGAGGCGCTTCTGCCGGCCGGCGCTCGCCTGGGCGAGGAGGTCGAAGGGCGCTTCGCCGAGGACCGCGCGCGCCGCCGTTTCGGCGCCCCGCCAGCCGATGCCCGAGAACGGCAGGTCGACCGCCAGGTCTGCTGCCAGCCAACGCCGCTCGCCCACGCGCGCGCCGAGTGCGGCGAGCGCCGAGCGCACCTCGCCGAGCGTGCTATTCTCGATACCGCCGGTCTCGGCACCGGCGACCAGGGTCAGGACATGCTGCATCGCAATATGAGATTGTGCGGACGCGAATTTATGAGCAAGGTGCCGCTTGCCGCAAGGCGGATCGCGGCCCGCCGCGCGTGAGCCGGCCCGTCCTCATCGTGGCGGGGCCGACCGCAAGCGGCAAATCGCCGCTGGCGCTTGCCGTCGCCGAGGAGGCGGCCGGCACCATCATCAATGCCGACAGCATGCAGATCTACCGCGAGCTCGCCATCCTCACCGCGCGGCCGGATGCGGTGGCCCTGGCACGCGTCCCCCACCGGCTCTACGGCGTGCTCTCGGTCGAGGAGCCGTGCTCGGCGGGACGCTGGCGCGAGATGGCGCTCGCCGAGATCGCGGGCGCCCATGCGGCCGGCCGGCTCCCCATCGTGACCGGCGGCAGCGGCCTCTATCTCAAGGCGCTCGTCGAGGGGCTCGCCGCAGTGCCCCCAGTGCCGCCCGAGGTGCGCGCCCGCGGCCGGGAGCTTTACGCCGAGCTCGGACCGGCAGCCTTCCACCAGGCCCTCGCCGCGCGCGATCCGGCGGGTGCCGCCAAGCTCAGGCCGCGCGACCGCCAGCGCCAGCTGCGCACCTGGGAGGTGCTGGAGGCGACCGGCCGGCCGCTCGCGGCCTGGCAGCAGGAGGCGAAGGTGCCGCCTGCGGACGAGCTCGCCTTCGCGGCCATCCTCTGCGATCCGCCGAAGCCTGGGCTCTATGCCGCCATCGAGCGCCGCTTCGACGCCATGATGGCGGCCGGTGCCCTCGCGGAGGTCGCAGCACTCAGCGCCCGCAGCCTCGATCCGGCCCTGCCCGCGCTGCGCGCCGTGGGAGTGGCCGAGCTGATGCGGCACCTGGCCGGCGAGCTCACCCTCGAGGAGGCCGTGGCGCTCGCCAAGCAGGCGAGCCGCCGGCTCGCCAAGCGCCAGCTCACCTGGTTCCGCCACCACGAGCCGGCGCCCGACCTTCTGGTCATCGATCACCGCCCGGCCGCGCAATATTCGGAAAGTTTCAAAGCAAGAATCTTTAATTTTATTCGTCATAACCTGTTGACCGTGGCGGAATGAGCGTCTAGTTTGCCTCCCCCGCGCGCCCGGTCGGGCCGCGGGCGGCGGCTTTCTGAAGCGGAGCGGGACGATGGCGGCGGACTCCTTCAACGGATCGGATGTGGTCATCAAAGCCCTTGTCGATCAAGGGGTTGAGGTCATCTTCGGCTATCCGGGCGGAGCCGTGCTGCCGCTCTATGACGCGCTCTACAAGCAGAACCATCTGCGCCACGTGCTGGTGCGCCAGGAGGGCGGTGCGGTGCACGCGGCCGAAGGCTATGCGCGCTCGACCGGCAAGGTGGGCGTCGTCCTGGTCACTTCGGGGCCGGGCGCCACCAATGCGGTCACGGGGCTGACCGACGCGCTCATGGACTCGATCCCGCTCGTCTGCCTGACCGGCCAGGTGCCCACCCATCTCATCGGCAACGACGCCTTCCAGGAGGCCGACACGGTCGGCATCACGCGCCCCTGCACCAAGCACAATTACCTGGTGAAGCGGCCCGAGGACCTGGCGCGCGTCATGCACGAGGCGTTCTACGTGGCGCGCAGCGGCCGGCCCGGCCCCGTGGTGGTCGACCTGCCCAAGGACATCCTGCAGAACGCCGCACCCTATACCGCACCCGAGCGCGTGCAACACCGCAGCTACAAGCCCAAGCTCAAGCCGGAGCGCGCGCCGCTCGAGGCAGCGCTCGAGCTCATGCTCGCGGCCAAGCGCCCCATCTTCTACACGGGCGGCGGCGTCATCAACTCCGGCCCCGCCGCCTCCCAGCTCTTGACGCAGCTCGTGCGCCTCTCGGGCTTCCCCTGCACCAACACCCTCATGGGCCTCGGCGCCTTTCCCGGGAGCGACCCGCAGTTCCTCGGCATGCTCGGCATGCACGGCACCTACGAGGCGAACCTCGCCATGCACGAATGCGACGTGCTGATCGCGGTGGGGGCGCGCTTCGACGACCGGGTCACCGGCAAGCTCGCCGAGTTCTCGCCCGGGGCGAAGAAGATCCAGATCGACATCGATCCCTCCTCGATCAACAAGAACGTGCGCGTCGACATCGGCATCGTGGGCGACGTGGCCCACGTGCTGGAGGACCTCATCAAGCTGTGGAAGGCGAAGCAGCGGCGGCCCGACCACAAGGCGCTCGACGCCTGGTGGCAAAAGATCGCGGCGTGGCGCAAGCGCGACTGCCTTGCCTACAAGCAAGGGCCCGACATCATCAAGCCGCAATACGCCATCCAGCGGCTCTACGAGCTCACCATGGCGAAGGAGCCCTTCATCACCACCGAGGTGGGCCAGCACCAGATGTGGGCGGCGCAGTTCTTCAAGTTCGAGAAGCCTTACCACTGGATGACCTCGGGCGGCCTCGGCACCATGGGCTACGGCCTGCCGGCCGCCATGGGCGTGCAGGTGGCGCACCCCGATGCCCTCGTCATCGACGTGGCCGGCGAGGCCTCGATCATGATGAACATCCAGGAGATGTCGACCGTCCAGCAGTACCGTCTGCCGGTCAAGGTCTTCATCGTCAACAACCAGTACATGGGCATGGTGCGCCAGTGGCAGGAGCTGCTCCACGGCGGGCGCTATGCCGAGAGCTACATGGACTCGCTGCCCGACTTCGTGAAGCTGGCCGAGGCCTTCGGCGCCGTGGGCCTGCGCGCCGAGAAGCCCGGCGAGGTCGACGGCCTGATCGAGGAGATGATCCGCATCCCGCGCGCCGTCATCGCCGACGTGCGCGTCGACCAGGCCGAGAACTGCTTCCCCATGATCCCCGCCGGGCGCGCGCACCACGAGATGATCCTCGGGCCCGAGGACAAGGCGGGCAAGGCGGCGACCGAGGAGGGCATGGTGCTGGTCTGAGAGATGCCCATGACAGCCGTACAACTCAAGGAGCGGGGAAGGAGTGCGTCCGTGGCGGAGCGCAGCGAGCGGCATACCATCGCGGTCGTGGTGGACAACGAGCCGGGCGTGCTCGCCCGCGTCATCGGCCTCTTCTCCGGGCGCGGCTACAACATCGAGAGCCTGACGGTGGCGCAAGTCGAGACCGAGGACAACCTCTCGCGCATCACGGTCGTCACCTCGGGCACGCCCATGGTGATCGAGCAGATCAAGGCCCAGCTCGGCCGCCTGGTGCCCGTGCACAAGGTGCACGACTTGACCGCCGAGGGCGCCCACATCGAGCGCGACCTCGCCCTCATCAAGGTGGTCAACGCCGGCGAGAAGCGCGTCGAGTCCTTGCGCATCGCCGACATCTTCCGCGCCCGCGTGGTCGACAGCACGACCAAGTCCTTCGTCTTCGAGATGACCGGCTCGGCCGACAAGATCGACGCCTTCATCGCCCTCATGCGCGAGCTCGGCCAGATCGAGGTGGTGAGGAGCGGGGTCGTCGCCATCGCCCGAGGGGGCGTCACCATTTAGCCGGGGTGCAGCTGTACCCCATCACCCGCAAGCTCTCGAAAAGGATTTTGCCATGCGCGTTTATTACGACCGGGATGCCGACGCCAGCCTGATCAAGGGCAAGAAGGTGGCGGTGGTCGGCTACGGCAGCCAGGGCCACGCCCACGCCATGAACCTGCGCGACAGCGGCACGGGCGACGTCGTGGTGGCGCTGCGCGAGGGCTCGCCGAGTGCCGTGAAGGCCAAGGCGGCGAACTTCAAGGTGCTGGCGCCCGCCGAGGCCGCCAAATGGGCCGAGGTGGTGATGGTGCTGACGCCGGACGAGCTCCAGGCCAACCTCTACCGCGGCGACCTGGCACCCAACATGCGGAAAGGTGCGGCGCTCGCCTTCGCCCACGGCTTCAACATCCATTTCAGCCTGATCGAGCCGCGCCCCGACCTCGACGTCTTCATGATCGCGCCCAAGGGGCCGGGCCACACGGTGCGCTCGGAATATGTGCGCGGCGGCGGCGTGCCCTGCCTCGTGGCGATCGCCCAGAACGCCAGCGGCAACGCCCTCGAGCTCGCCCTCTCCTATGCCTCGGCCATCGGCGGCGGGCGCGCCGGCGTCATCGAGACGAGCTTCCGCGAGGAGACCGAGACCGACCTCTTCGGCGAGCAGGTGGTGCTGTGCGGCGGCCTCGTCGAGCTCATCAAGGGCGGCTTCGAGACGCTCGTCGAGGCGGGCTACGCGCCGGAGATGGCCTATTTCGAGTGCCTCCACGAGGTCAAGCTCATCGTCGACCTCATGTACGAGGGCGGCATCGCCACGATGAACTACTCGATCTCCAACACCGCCGAGTACGGCGAGTACCGCTCGGGCACGCGCATCGTCAACGACGCGGTCAAGGCCGAGATGCGCCGAGTGCTCGCCGACATCCAGTCGGGCCGCTTCGCGCGCGACTGGGTGAACGAGTGCCAGGCCGGCCAGCCGAGCTTCAAGGCGATGCGCCGCCAGCTCGCCGCCCACCCCGTCGAGGAGGTGGGCGCCAAGTTGAGGGCCATGATGCCCTGGATCTCCGCCAACAAGCTGGTCGACAAGGCGAAGAACTAGCCGGCATACCGCAGCAGGCTGGGGCCCTCGGCAAGCGCTCCGCGCCAGCCCATTCCCCACGGACCCGTCCGGCGCGCGCCCGCGCGGCCGCATGTCACAAGCTCGGCCTTTCCGCGTCTAAGTTTCGAGCGTCACTTCGGACGGGAAGGACGGATCATCATGTCGAACAACGTCAATAACCCCCCTGCGTTGATCGCACAGGAGACCCCAGCCTGGTGCTTCGCCGCGGCGGAGCTGATGGCGCGCAATTTCTATGGCCTCGGGACGCCCACGCAATACGCCATTGCGCGCGCGAGCATCATGGGCCTCGTGGGTGCACAGGCGCCGCCCACCTTCGCGCAATGGAACCAGGCCACGATGAGCGACCTGCTGAACGATCAGGACGAGAACAACGGCGCCAACCTCCTGAGCGAGCGCGTCCAGCTCGTGCGCAATACCTACGGCGCCATCGATCATACGGCGATCAACGGGCGCATGAGGGACAACTATACCGTCAACGAGTTCAAGGCGGACATCGACAGCAACAACATCGTCGTCATCGGCACCGCGATCCACTATTACGTGGTCTATGGCTACGACGATGCGAAGGATTTCACGCTGCGCGTCCGGGACCCTTGGCCCGCAAACGTAGGCGGCCAAGCGGCGACCATTCCCTACGCGCAGTTCCTGGGCTGGAACGGCCGGGTCGTCATCAAATTCACTTGAACCGCAGGATCGGCCGGTCGGGGCGGAGGGGGCGCCTGGCCATCGTTCCGGCGACAAGCGCCTCGCCGTGAGCAGCACCATGCCGATGCCTTTTCTCGCGGCCGCGATCGCCATGCGCCTCAAGCGCGGCGCGTATCGCCGGGTCATCTCCTTGGCCGGTCCGAGGGCCGATCGCGCGTTGCCGTCACAAAGTGGCGATGCCGGGCGTCAAGCCGGAGTGAAGCAGGGGAGCACGGGCGCCATGCCGGACACTTATGCCAAGCTATGCGCGATCTATCTCGGCCCCTACGCGGCGCGCGGCAAGAGCTTCCACACCGACCAGACGCAGCAGGGCATCAGCCAGGCCATCGACCAGTTCGCGGCGCTCTGCCGAGACGCCGACCAGCTCATGACGCGCCTGTCAGGCGGCAAATTCCCGAGCATCGCCGCCTTCGGCACGGAGGCCGAAAGCATCCTCTTGCAGCTCAAGGCGCAATGTCAGGCGCTCGCCGAGCAGTTCGCGCAGGCCAAGATCAGCGACCAGACGAAGATATCGGCCATGGCGGTCATCAGCCAGAGCGACGGCCTCGCCGCCGCCCGCCGGCAGCAGGACGCCGATGCCAGTCTGCTCGCCAGCCTGGAGGGCTTGGCGAAGCTGGTGCAGGGCGATTTCGCCCAAGGAGAGGCGCCGCCTCAACCGGGCCCGCCGCTCCCGCCGCCGCCGGGCGGCAACGGAGGCGGGGCGCTGCCGCCGCTCGACGCCACTCGGCTCAAGACGAAGCTGAGCGGCCGCGTGACCAGGCAGCCGGACGCCGTCTCCGAGGAGATCGACCGTTTGAGCGGGCAAGCCGCGGAATCCGCCACGCCGGACAGCTGAGCGCGCGCCGCGACGCACGCGCGCGAGCGAGGATGCGGGCCATGACTATATCGTCCCTGGACTCTTACCGCGACTTCGTGCGCTCCGCCTGGCAGTATCTGGCCCGGCCGGAGACCGACCGCGTCCCGCTGAGGAATGTGCTCAAGGTCCTCTACAACGCCGCGGCCGGCTATAATCCGAATGGCGTCGCAGACAAGAAGCGGCTTATCGCCAGGGATCTCTATGCGGCGCTCGCCGCCTACTGCCGCGCGATCCAGGGCAAGCGAGCGCGGCTCCAGCTGAGCGGTCCTTGGCGCGACGTGACCGACGACCTTGGTGCGTATGCGGACTACTACGAGGCCGTCCTGGGCTCGGGGCAGCCCAAGCCGAACCCTGAAGCCATGGATTTGGCGACGAGATATCTGCACGTCTATCCCGCCGAGCCGGCGAAGAACGATTGGCGCCTCGGACTCAACGTCGAGCCGCGCAGCATGGCGTCGGCGGCGAAGGCGCTCGTGCCGCTCCTCGACAAGTTCCCCGACATCGGCCACATGAAGTTTTTCGGGCCCGGCGCTGCGGGAAAGGCCGACTCGGTCATCGTCTACCTGCGCAAGACGGAGCGCTACAACCGGTTGCGCAACGCCGTCCTCGACGCCGTCAAGGGGCTCGCCATCCAGCCGCGCGTCGGCGCCATGTGGAACGAGATCGGCGACGGCATCGGGGAGGCGTCGGAGTCGCCCCGAGCAAGCTTCACCCAATACCGGTGCCTCGCGATCTATGCGGCGTTTCTCGCCTATTCGGAGACGGCCGGGCCGCACAGCTGGAGCGACTTCAAGGCGGCGCTGAACACCGTCCTGCCCGCGTTCGGCATCGACCCGCGGGCGCCTCATATGCGCGCGCCGCGCCGCACGCAGGACCCCAACTATCCCGCCTATTGGGACGTCTTCTGCTGGCTCTATGCGATCTTGAGGGGCTGAGCCCGCGGCTCACTCGCGGAAGTTGGTGAATTGGAGCGGCTGCTCGATCTTGAGGCCGCGGACATGGGCGATGGCCGCCTGCAGGTCGTCCCTCTTCTTGCCGCTCACGCGCAGCTCGTCGCCCTGGATCGCCACCTGGACCTTGAGCTTGCTGTCCTTGAGCTCCTTGACCAGGCGTTTGGCGAGCTCGCGGTCGACGCCCTGCTTCACCACGATCTCCTGGCGCAGCGTATCCCCCGACGCGCGCTCCGGCTCCTTGAAGTCGAGCGCTGAGGGATCGACCTTGCGCCGCACGAGATGCCCCTTGAGGAGCTCGTGCATCTGCTTCAGTTTGAGCCGGTCGTCGGCGTGAAGGGTGAGCACCGCCTCCTGCCGCTCGATCCTGCACTTCGAGTTCTTGAAGTCGAAGCGCGTGGCGATCTCGCGCGCCAGGTTGGCGAGCGCGTTGTCGACCTCGCTGAGGTCGGTCTTGGAGACGATGTCAAAGCTCGGCATGGCGATTTCCCGCGGCAAAACCCGTCGTCACCGGGCGAGGCTCTCTCCGAGGAGCGTCAACGCCGCAGCGGCGAAGGCGCGCATGTTGGCGAGGCGGTCGGCATTGCCGGTCTCGAGCGTGAGAGCGTGCTCGACGGCGCCGGCGATGGCGAGGCAGGCGTGACCGGCCGCATCGCCGTAACGATTGCCGCTCGGTCCCGTGGCGCCGGTCTCGGCAAGGCCCCAGCTCGCCGAGAAGCGCTCGCGCACCGTGCGCGCAAGGAGGAGCGCATAGGGCTCGGTCGCCGAGCGGATGCCGACGAGTGCCTCCTCCGTGATGCCGAGGAGCGCCCCGCGCGCGCGATAGGTGTAGACGACGGCGCCGCCGAGGTAATAGGCGGAGGCGCCTGGAACGGCGAGGAGGGCGGCGGAGAGGAGGCCGCCAGCCGACGACTCGGCGACCGCGATGCTCTCGCCGCGCTCCTTGAGGAGCGCTGCCGCCTTTTCGGCCAGAGGGAGAAGATCATGTGGGAGGAGATCCTGCACGGCCGCCCTACCTTTCCCTTGTGCGTTGCGGTGCCGGGACGCGCCGACTATAGGACGGAGCACGCGCCGCACAAAGCCCTTGCGAGCTTCGGGCGAAACATCGTACACATAGCTGCCGCCTTGATTCTCAAAGGTTTTTTTGTGGAATCGCGGCGGCGTGCGTGAGGATTTGCCGAGCTTTCCCAAGGCACTAGCCGTAAGGGAAGGCCCGGGAGGACGACTGGATGGACCGCAGCGCAGCCATTCGCCTCTCGGCTGGCGCGCCCCTCGTGGCGCGGGTCCGTTCGCGTCTTGCCGGTCTCGTCTCTCTCTTGCTCCTCCGTGGTGGTGCCGCACGCCGACTTAGCAGCCCCTGAGCGCCGTCCCGGGAGCGATCCGGGCGTTCAGGGGAGGAGATCGGTGTTGCGCTTGCTGCATGTTCGGACCGGAGGACCCAGACCATGACCACGAACTCGGACCGCGTCATCGTCTTCGACACTACCTTGCGGGACGGCGAGCAGTCGCCCGGCTGCTCGATGAATCTCGAGGAGAAGCTGCGCGTGGCGCTGGTCCTCGAGGAGATGCAGGTCGACGTCATCGAGGCCGGCTTTCCCATCGCATCGAACGGCGATTTCGAGGCGGTGCGCGAGGTGGCGCGGGCGGTCAAGACCGCGCGCGTCGCCGGCCTCGCGCGCGCGGCGCGCCGCGACATCGACCGCGCCTGGGAGGCGCTCAAGCGCGCGGCCCGGCCGCGCATCCACACCTTCCTCTCAACGAGCGCGCTCCACATGAAATACAAGCTCCAGATGGAGCCCGAAGAGGTACATGCGGCGGTGGTCGACAGCGTGTCCTACGCGCGCCGGCTCTGCGACGACGTGGAATGGTCGCCCGAGGACGGCTCGCGCACCGAGCATGATTTCCTCTGCCGCTGCGTCGAGAGTGCGATCAAGGCGGGCGCCGGCACGATCAACATCCCGGACACGGTCGGCTACGCGGTGCCCGAGGAGTTCGCCGCCCTCATCGCCATGCTGATGAACCGCGTGCCCAACATCGACAAGGCGGTCGTCTCGGTGCACTGCCATAACGATCTGGGGCTCGCCGTCGCCAACTCGCTCGCCGCGGTCAAGGCGGGCGCGCGCCAGGTCGAGTGCACCATCAACGGCATCGGCGAGCGGGCGGGCAACGCCTCGCTCGAGGAGATCGTAATGGCGCTCAGGACCCGCCACGACGCCATGCCCTATACGACGGGCGTCAAGAGCGAGCTCATCACCAAGGCCTCGCGCCTCGTCTCCACCATCACCGGCTTCCAGGTACAGCCCAATAAGGCGATCGTCGGCGCCAACGCCTTCGCCCACGAGGCCGGCATCCACCAGGACGGCGTGCTCAAGAACGCCCAGACCTACGAGATCATGACGCCCGAATCGGTGGGCCTGATCCGCTCGACCCTGGTCATGGGCAAGCATTCCGGCCGTCATGCCTTTCGCGAGAAGTTGAAGGAGCTCGGCTTCGAGCTCGGCGACAACATGCTCGAGGAGGCCTTCCGCCGCTTCAAGGAGGTGGCGGACAAGAAGAAGGACGTCTATGACGAGGACATCGTGGCCCTGGTCGACGACGAGGTCGGGCGCAGCAAGGACCGCATCAGGTTCGTCTCGCTGCAGGTGGTTTGCGGCTCGAAGGGTCCGCAGACGGCCGATCTCGAGCTCGAGGTCGACGGCGCGCTCAAGCGCGCCCATGCGACGGGCGACGGCCCCGTCGATGCGACTTTCAACTGCATCAAGGCGCTCGTCCCCCACACCGCGCGCCTGCAGCTCTACCAGGTCCACGCGGTGACGGGCGGTACCGACGCGCAGGCCGAGGTGACCGTGCGTCTCGAGGAAGAGGGCAAGACGGTGAACGGGCAGGGTGCCGACACGGACACGCTCGTGGCGTCGTGCCGGGCCTACGTGCACGCGCTCAACAAGCTCCTCGTCAAGCGGGAGAAGACGGCGCCGGCGGCGCTTTCGGCCTGACGGCTACAGCACGACCTCTGCATGCCCGGTTCGGGATTGGACGATTGGAGAAGTGATTCGGATGTTCTCACGCATACTGGGCATGCTTTCCGCCGACATGGCGATCGATCTCGGAACGGCGAACACCCTCGTCTACGTCAAGGGCCAGGGCATCGTGCTGAACGAGCCCTCGGTCGTGGCGATCGCCGAGGTGAGGGGGAAGAAGCATGTCCTGGCCGTCGGCGACGAGGCCAAGATGATGCTCGGCCGCACGCCCGGCAATATCACCGCCATCCGGCCCTTGCGCGACGGCGTCATCGCCGATTTCGAGGTCGCCGAGGAGATGATCAAGCACTTCATCCGCAAGGTGCACAACCGACGCAGCTTCGCGAGCCCGCAGGTGATCGTCTGCGTGCCCTCGGGCTCGACCGCGGTCGAGCGCCGCGCCATCCAGGAATCGGCGGAGGCGGCGGGCGCGCGCCGCGTCTACCTCATCGAGGAGCCGATGGCGGCGGCGATCGGCGCCGGCCTGCCGGTGACCGAGCCCACCGGCTCGATGGTCGTCGACATCGGCGGCGGCACCACCGAGGTGGCCGTGCTCTCGCTCGGCGGCATCGTCTATTCGCGCTCGGTGCGCGTCGGCGGCGACAAGATGGACGAGGCGATCATCGCCTATATCCGGCGCAACCATAACCTCCTGGTGGGCGAGGGCAGCGCCGAGCGCATCAAGAAGGAGATCGGCTCCGCCTGCGGCCCGAACGACGGCGAGGGCAGCCTGATGCAGATCAAGGGCCGCGACCTCATGAACGGGGTGCCCAAGGAGATCCTGATCAGCGAGCGGCAGATCGCCGAGAGCCTGGCCGAGCCGGTGAGCGCCATCATCGAGGCGGTCAAGGTCGCCCTCGAGCACACGGCACCCGAGCTTGCCGCCGACATCGTCGACAAGGGCATCGTGCTCACCGGCGGAGGCGCCCTCCTCGGCAACCTCGACCACGTGCTGCGCCACGCCACCGGGCTCCCGGTCTCCATCGCCGACGATCCCCTCTCCTGCGTGGCGCTCGGCACCGGGCGCTGCCTCGAGGAGATGAAAACCCTGAAGAACGTGCTCATCTCGCCCTATTAGGGCGCGCGCGAGAATCGAACAATTCCCTGATTTTTCCAGCGAATCCTTAGTGATATACTGAGACGCGCGAGGGGGTGCGGCGGGCACCGCCCGCGAGATCAGGGCGCTGGACGAAGGGCGAGGGACGTGAAGCCGCGCGGCGGATCGATCATGCGCTACGCGGCGCCGCTCAAGGCAGCGGCGCAGCGCTTTGCCTTCCTCATGCTGATCGCGGGCTCGGTGGCTCTCATCGTCCTCGGCAAGGCCGATGCCGTGCTCGTCGAGCGCTTGCGCATCGCCGTGAGCGACGCCTTCGCCCCCATCCTCGCCGGCCTCGCCCAGCCCATGGCGACGGTCGGCCACGCCATCGGCGAGGTGCGCGAGGTGGTGCATCTGCGCTCCGAGAACGAGCGCCTCAAGGAGGACAACGCGCAGCTCCGGCGCTGGGAGCAGGTGGCGCGCGAGCTGGCGGCGCAGAATCAGTCCCTGCGCGACACCCTCAACTTCGTGCCGCACGGCGAGCAGCACAGCATCGCGGGCCGCGTCATCGCCGATTCGGGCGGCTCCTTCGTGCGCAGCCTTCTCATCGACGCCGGCGCCAGGGACGGGGTGGCCAAGGGCCAGGCCGTGGTGGTGGGCGAGGGGCTCATCGGCCGCGTCGCCGAGGTGGGCGAGATCTCCTCGCGCGTGCTTCTCATCACCGACCTCAACTCGCGTATTCCGGTGGTCGTCGAATCGACGCGCGACCACGCGGTCCTCGCCGGCGACAACACCGACCTGCCGCGCCTCCTCTACCTGCCGCCCAACCTGGCGCTCGAGCCCGGCACGCGCATCGTGACCTCGGGCGACGGCGGGGCCTTCCCGCCGGGCCTCCCCATCGGCACGGTGGCCTCCTCCGGCGAGGGCGGCGTCCGCGTGCAACCCTTCGCCAACTGGAGCCGCATCGAGTACGTGCGCATCATCGATTACGGGCTCAAGGGCATCTTGGGCCCGCTCGACCCGCTGCCGGCACCGGCGCGCGGCAAGCGTGCGGCGGTGCGGCCATGATGACGGGGCTCGCCCATCAGCTCGATCTCGCGGCGCGCCGGCTCTTCCCCTTTGCGCTCTCGGTCCTCCTCGTCGTCGTGAGCGTGGTGCCCCTGCCGGTGCCGGGCTACGGCCTCGTGGTGCCCGCCTTCGGCCTCATGGCGGTCTATTATTGGGCGATCCACCGCCCCGACCTCTTGCCGGCGCCCGCGGTCTTTCTCCTGGGCCTCCTCGACGACATCCTGACCGGAGCGCCCACCGGCCTCAATGCGCTCCTCTTCCTCGCCGTCTACGGCATCATGCGCAACCAGCGCCGGCCGTTCCTCGGCAAGCCCTTCGCGGTCATGTGGTTCGGCTTCATCGTGGTGGCGCCCGCCGCGATCTTTGCCGAGTGGCTGCTCACCTCGGCGCTGGCGGGGCGCCTGGCGCCGCCGCACGCGGCCTTCGTCCAGCTCCTCTTGACCCTCGCCCTCTATCCGTGGCTGACCTGGCTCTTCGCCGCGGGCCAGCGTGCCTTCCTCAGGCGGAATTGACGTTGCATGCAGCTCGACCAGTCGCAAAGCAAGCAGTTCGGCCGGCGCGCCGCCTTCATCGTGGGCGGCAAGCTGGCGCTGCTCTCCGCCCTCGTCGGGCGCATGTACTATCTCCAGGTCCTGCAGGCCGAGAAGTACCAGACGCTCGCCGAGGACAACCGCATCAACCTGCGCCTGCTGGCGCCGCCGCGCGGGCGCATCCTCGACCGCTTCGGCCTGCCCGTGGCGATCAACCGCCAGAACTACCGCGTGGTGATCGTGCCGGAGGACGCCGGCGACGTGGAGGCCACCCTCGAGCGCCTGGGCCAGGTCGTGCCCATCGCCGAGGCGGAGCGCCGCCGGGTGCTGCGCGACGCCGAGCGCAAGCGCGTCTTCGTCCCCATCACGGTGCGCGAGAACCTGAGCTGGGAGGAGTTCTCGCGCATCGAGGTCAACATGCCCGATCTCGCGGGCGTGCGCACCGAGGTGGGGCGCATCCGCGACTATCCCTACGGCGCCACCCTGGCGCATATCGTGGGCTATGTGGCGATCGCCTCCGACAAGGAGCTCGACGGCGATCCGCTGCTCGAGCTGCCGGACTTCCGCATCGGCAAGGCGGGCGTGGAGAAGGTCTATGACCTGGCGCTGCGCGGCTCGGCCGGCACCAGCCAGGTCGAGGTGAACGCGCGCGGCCGGGTCATCCGCGAGCTGGCGCGCGACGAGGGCGAGACCGGCAAGGACGTGACGCTCGGCGTCGACTACGAGATGCAGCGCTTCCTTGCCGAGCGCATCGCCGACGAGCGCAGCGCCGCGGCGGTGCTGATGGATCCCCACACGGGCGAGGTGCTCGCCATGGCCTCGACCCCGTCCTTCGAGCCCAACGAGTTCAACGAGGGCCTCTCCGCCGCGCGCTGGCAGGCGCTCACCTCCGATCCGCTCTCGCCGCTCACCGCCAAGGCCATCGGCGGGCAGTTTCCGCCCGGCTCGACCTTCAAGGTCGCGGTGGCGCTGGCCGCCCTCGAATCGGGCGCCGCCACCCCCGCCACCAGGGTGTTCTGCCCGGGCTACCTCGAGCTCGGCGATACGCGCTTCCACTGCTGGAAGCCGCAAGGGCACGGCACGCTCGACATGCACGGCGGCATCAAGAATTCCTGCGACGTCTACTTCTACGAGACAGCACGTCGCACCGGCATCGACCGCATCGCCGAGATGGCGCGCCGGCTCGGCATGGGCGAGCTCACCGGCATCGACCTCACCGGCGAGCGGCCCGGCCTCATCCCGACGCGCGCCTGGAAGAAGGCCACCCTCGGCCAGTCCTGGACCCAGGGCGAGACCCTCGTCGCCGGCATCGGCCAGGGCTTCGTGCTCACGACGCCGCTGCAGCTCGCCCTCATGCTCTCGCGCGTGGTCAACGGCGGCAAGGCGGTGGTGCCGCGCGTGGTGCGCAAGCCGCCCGACGGCGGGCTCATCCAGGTGCCGCCGGTGGACGATAATCCCGCCGCCCTCGGCATCTCGCGCGCCTCCCTCCAGGTGTTGCTGAGCGGCATGAACGCCGTCGTCAACGAAGAGGGCGGCACCGCGCACGGCGCCCGCATCACAGAGGCCGGCATGGAGATGGGCGGCAAGTCCGGCACCTCCCAGGTGCGCCGCATCACCCTCGCCGAGCGCGAGCACAAGAAGCGCGGCCCCGAGGACCGCCCGTGGCGGGAGCGGGACAATGCGCTCTTCATCGCCTTCGCACCGGTGCTGGCGCCGCGCTACGTGTGCTCGGTGGTGATCGAGCACTCGGGACGCGGCGGTGCCGCGGCAGCAGCACCCATCGCGCACGATCTCCTCATCGAGGCGCAGACGCGCGATCCGCTGCGCCGCCGGCCGGGCGAGCCCGTGGCCGGGCGCGGCAAGGACGAGGTCCCGGGCTGATGGCGACGTTCGGCCACATCCGGCGCGAAGTGCGCATGACGCTTGGCGAGAAGCTCTGGCAGGTGAACTGGAGCCTGCTGCTCCTGGTGGCCGCGATCTGCGGCATCGGCTTCGCCATGCTCTATTCGGCGGCGAACGGCCATTGGCAGCCCTGGGCGGCGCGCCAGATGATGCGCTTCGGCATCGGCCTTGTCCTCATGCTCGGTGCCGCACTCGTCGACATCCGCCATTGGATGCGCCTCGCCTATCCGATCTATTTCGTGGCCCTCGGGCTGCTCGGCGCGGTCGACGTGGTGGGCGCCGACGCCATGGGGGCGCAGCGCTGGCTCGACCTCAGGGTCATCCAGCTGCAGCCCTCCGAGATCATGAAGGTGGCCATGGTGCTGGCGCTCGCGCGCTATTTCCACGGCATCGGGCCGGAGCAGATCGGGCGCATCTGGGTGGTCTTTGCCCCGCTCCTCATCGTCATCGCCCCGGTGCTGCTCGTGCTCAAGCAGCCGGACCTCGGCACCGCCATCATGCTGCTGGCGAGCGGGGGCGCCATCTTCTTCCTGGCCGGCGTGCGCCTGTGGAAGTTCGCCGCCGTGCTGGCCGCGGGCCTCGGCGCGGTGCCGCTCGCTTGGCATTTCCTCCACGGCTATCAGAAGGCGCGCATCCTCACCTTCCTCGACCCGGAGCGCGACCCGCTCGGCACCGGCTACCACATCCTGCAGTCCAAGATCGCCCTCGGCTCGGGCGGCATTCTCGGCAAGGGCTTCCTCGAGGGCACCCAGAGCCACCTCAATTTCTTGCCCGAGAAGCAGACCGACTTCATCTTCACCATGCTGGCCGAGGAGTTCGGCATCATCGGCGGCCTGGCGCTCCTGAGCCTCTATGCCCTCCTCATCGTCTATGGCATCGCGGTGGCGCTCTCCTGCCGCAACCAGTTCGGCCGCCTGCTCGCCATGGGCATCACCGTCACCTTCTTCCTCTATATCTTCGTCAACATCGCGATGGTGATGGGGCTCATCCCGGTGGTGGGCGTGCCGCTGCCGCTCATCTCCTACGGCGGCACGGCGCTGCTCTCCATCCTCTACGGCCTGGGGCTGGTCATCTGCGTCTACGTGCACCGCGACGTGCGCATCGGCCGCCGCGGCGTCGAGGGCGGACTCTGAGGGGCGGCGCTGCGCATCGGCTTCGGCCGAGCCCTATCGACAAGCCCGGATGCCTTTGCTATACCCGCTGCCTCCCGTCCCCGGGGGGCGCATAGCTCAGTTGGTAGAGCAGCTGACTCTTAATCAGCGGGTCGCAGGTTCGAGTCCTGCTGCGCCCACCACGGCGAAAATGGGCGACAGCGTCCCGCCGCATTGTCAGTCCGCCGATTTCACCGCTTGCGCCAGACCGCCGCGCGCAGCGCCGGCACCTTGCCGATCTCGGTCAGGTCCTGCTTGAGCTGCGCCAGGCCGAAACCGGCCGGCGTCTTGTTCTTGGCGAGGAAATCGTCGCTGAGCACGGCGAACGCCTCGTCGGCATAATCGACGTAGAACTGCCAGCTCATGGATTTGATCATGCCCCAGGTGACGACGTAGAGATTGCGGCTGTCGTAGGCCACCGCGTTGATGCAGTGGCCGGCCTGAGGATCGGGTGCGGCATCGCCGACGGGGCCTTGCGGGGGCACCACCCACGGCACGGTCGCGATGTCGGGCGAGCTCACCGCGAATTTCGGCAGCTCGACGCCGATATAGCAGCCGCCGAAAATCGCGACGGCGTCCTTCACTTCATTGACGTTGCGCGGCTCGAGCTGCGCGAAGGCGGAGATCTTGTCGCCGCCCAATCCGCTCGAGCGCCAATATTTGAGAACGCTCAGCATGTCGCAGCCGTTGTCCGGCCCGGGCGTGGTAAAATGCTCGTAGAATCTCAGGATCTGAGCGTTGGTCGGCGACTTCTCCTTGGCCGCCGCAGCGCTCCAATTCTCGATCATGTGCCCGGCGGCGGCGCAGGTGCAGTCGCCATACTTGTCGTTGAGATACATGGGCCAGGACGAGACGTTCTTGCCCCAATCGACCGCTGCCGGCGGCGCCGGCAACTTCGCGCTCAGATACGCGCCAAAGCGCAAGGTCCGGCTGTCGAACACGGCCGGCTTCTTGCCAAGCCGGTACTGGGTCTGCGCCATGGCGATGCTCCCTTGCTAATGTCTTGCGGCTTTCTTCCCGGCCGCCGCGCCCTTCGCCGAGCCCTTGTTGATCGCCGCGTCGACCACCGCCCAGCTCGCGATGGCGCTCGCCGCGGTGGTGAAGGCGCCGTATTTGGAATAGATCTCGCCGGCCTGCTGCTTCGCCGCCTTGATGTTCCCCGAGGGATCGGGAATCTGCGGGTCCGAGGCGTTGCGGATGGCATAGAAGCTGAGACCGGAAATTCCCTGCAACGCGTCGGCGACCATCGCGTCGCCCATGTCGCAAGCCTGGCCCTGACCCTGCAGCTTGTAATAGTCGCTCGAATCGTCGAAGCCGAAAAAGTCGGTGGTCACGATCGCGGTCTGGCCGCCGGACCAGAACTTGGGCGTCTTGCGCGCGCCGACGATGCGGGCAGCATTGACGCGGGTCAAGTCCGGGCTGATCGCGGCAAGCGCGCCGCTCGGCAGCGCGGCGGTGCGGTAGGCGGACTTGGCCCAGCTCGTGCTCTTGAATTGAGTGACGCAATGGAATTTGACCTGCGCGGCAATGACGACGTCGCCGAGGGCGACCTGCTTGCCGATGCCGCCGCCGGTTCCGGTGGTGATGAAGATCTTGGGCCGAACGGCTGCGGCCAATTCCGCCATCAGCTTGCGCACCGGGATATGCGGCCCGTCGTAATCGAGATGCAGCCCCGATTTGAACAACAGCACGCGGGCCTTGCCGATCGTGCAGGGAAAGTAGAGGCCGAGACTGTGGTAATAGCGCGCCATGTCCGACTGTTTGTCGTTGAACGGCGCGGTGCCGCCGGTCACGAGCGGGATGTAGGCCTCGACGCCGTGGCGATATTCGTACCAGCGCGACGGCAGGTAGTCCGGCACCAGCATCGCCGCGAGTGCCGCCGCCTCGGCGGACGTCCAGGTCACGATGATCGCGTCATAGCCCTTGAACTTGGTGAGGTCGTCGCTCTCGGCCGGCGCCTTGGCAAGCGGTGCCGCAATGGGCTTCGACGCTTCGGGCCAAGGCACCGTGCTCGGCAGCCGTCCGCTCGAGCTCTTGAGAGCGGCTTCGTAGCCGGCGGCACGGAAGCGCTCTTGCGGGAATTCGGGATCGTAATTGAGACGGAGATCCTCGATCTCGTCGATGCGGTTTGGCATAAAGCCTCCTCATGCAGCTAGGGTGCTGGCATCGAGTGCAACCGATCGAACCGAAATCCCCCTGAAGTGCCTTTATTTTGCAACTGAGGATATACCTGGACGCAGATCGCCGCAACCACAAATCAGCTCTTCCCGTATGGGCGCGCCATTCGGTGGCCCGCGGAGAGAGTTCTGCCACAAGAATCAATGGATTGGAGGCTGTCCGCGCAGCTCAGCCGGAGCGCGGCAGCGCGGGGATGCCGTCCCGGATCGAGGACCGGGCGCCGGTTCGGACGGCCCCGCCACCGCGGACCGGACGCGGACTGCCGCGAGTGCATGATTGCCGTCCGCGGCTCCTTGCGCGCTTGGCCGTCGTCTCAGAGGAGCTCTTGCGGACACGTCGCCGCGCATCATCGAGGCAACCGCCGCGAGCGGAAATGCGGATACGATCGTGGCCGCGACCGAGAAGCATTCCGCGATCGACGTATGGCGTGGATCGGATGCCGCCGACGGCCGGACGACGGTGCGCATGCTGGTTGCTGCGCATCAGGTGCAGCCCCTCATGGACACCCTGCAGAAAGCGCTCGGCGGCGACGAAGGACACCGGATTGTTCTCCTGTCGGCGCTGGCGGCCTTGCCCGACGTCGACGACCAGGCGGATCACGACCGCGAGAGGGAGAAAGCGCAATCGGCTTCGCGCGGGGAATTGTACAACGAGGTGGTGCAGGGCGCGCGGATCGACCGCACGTTTCTCCTGCTCGCTTTTCTCTCGACGCTCGTTGCCGGGATCGGCCCGGTCGGCGACAACGTGGCGGTGATCATCGGCGCCATGGTCATCGCGCCGCTGCTCGGCCCAATCCGGCGTTTTCCTTTGCGGTTGCGCTGGGCGATCGCCTGCTCATGGCGCGCGCATTGCGCGCGAATCTCGCCGGCCTGGCGTTGACCATCGGGGTCGCCATCGCCGCCGGCTTCGGCCTGCACCTCGATCTGACGAGCCACGAGCTCATCGTGCGGACGCGGGTGTCGTACGACGGCATCATTCTGGCGCTGGCCTCGGGAGCGGCGGCAGCGCTGTCGTTGGTATCGGGTCTCTCCAGCGCCCTGGTCGGCGTGATGGTGGCCGTGGCGCTGCTGCCGCCGGCTGCGACGCTGGGCCTCATGCTCGGCGCCGGAGCATTCGGGCATGCGGCCGGTGCGGCGACGCTTCTCGGCGCCAATCTGATTTGCGTCAAACCGGCCGCCCAGCTCGTCCTCCTCGGCCGAGGCGTGCAGCCGAGAACATGGCTGCAGAAAAAGGCGGCCCAACAATCGCTGGAGTTGAGCATCGCGCTTTGGGCAGTCCTTCTCGCCATGCTCCTTGGCATCATTTACGCGGAGCACGTCAGAACGGCGGGCTGAAGATGAGCGGGCAGCCTAGACGGGCATTTCGTCCGCGGGAAACGCCGGCGCCGCGCCCTGCCTCGCGCCGGCGCGGCTATCGCGGCTGCTTGGCGTCGCCGGTCGGCCGCGGTCCGCAGCCGCGGATGGCCTCCTCGACCGAGAGGAACATGTGGTCGGCGCCGAGCGCGTCGGTCAGGCCGGTCCGGGCGGCGGCCGCTTGCGCGCGTCCTGACTCCAGCCGCGCCATCGCAACGTCGATGTCGCGCCGGCGCAGCTCGCCTATGGCCTGCTGCAGCATCTGGGAGCCGGTGAAGTCGACGTCCAGCACGCCGTTCGCCTCGATCACCACGAGCCGGCACGGCGGCGCCGTCGCGGCGACGGCATCCATCAGCTTGCCGAGCAGGTAATTGGCGTTGATGAAATTGATCGGCGCCCCGAGCGCGAACACCAGGACGCCCGGCTCGTGCTCGCCGGCCTCGCCCTTGCCGAGCGTCCACCAGATGGTGGTGCCCGGAACGCGCGCCAGCTCGGTAGAGTGCGGCCGGGCGATGATATAGATGCTGTGCAGCAGCGACAGCACGATGCTCATGCTCACGCCGGTGTCGATCGGCAATATGACGACTAGTGCGGCGCTCGCGACGACCAGCAGAATCTCCCGCCGGCTCCGTCGGTAGATGCGCCGCATTACGCGGACGCGGAAGATGCGCACGCCGATGAAGACCAGCACGCCGCTCAGCGCCGCTTGCGGGACGAAGGCGAAGGCGCCCGCCGCGACCAGCACGAGTGCCGCGGCGAACGCGACCGCCAGCAGGCTGGAGAGTTGCGACCGCCCGCCGGACTCGGCCACGATGGCCGTCCGCGGCGGGCTGGAATTCACTGCAAATGCGCCAAGCAGGGCCGCCAGGATGCTGCCGGCGCCGACCGCGGCGAAGTCGCGGCTGGCATTCTCCCGCCGGCCCGGGTCGGAGGGAAACGATTGCAGCACCGCTGCGGTCTGCATCATGCAGACCAGAGCCACGATGAGCGACAGCGGCAGCAGGCGCGTGAACTCGCTCCAGCTGGGCAAGGCGAGCGTCATGGCCGGGGCTGCTATGGGCAGCGCGCCCAGCACCGAGACGCCGTGGCGTGCCAGCTCCAGCTGCCAGACGGCGAGGCCGCTCGCCGCGAGGCCGATCAGCGCGCCGGGAATGCGCTCGTTGAGCCGCCCGGCCAGCAGGCTCACGGCGAGCACACCCAGCGTGATCGCGACCGGGTAGGGATTGGCGCGCGGCAGCTCCCGCACGATCTCGGCCAGCCGGTGTATCAGATCGCCCGGCGGCGCGCCGATGCCGAGGACCGTGGGCAGTTGGCCGACGATGATATGGACCGAGATGCCGGCGAGAAATCCGGTGGTCACCGGGATGGACAACAGATCGGCGATCCAGCCCAGGCGCAACGGACTCGTGAGCAGCAGGACTACGCCGACCAAGAGCGCCAGCACCGCGGCACTGCCCCCATAGGCCGGGGTACCGGCGGCGGCGATGCTCGCCAAGGCGGCGGCCATGATGGGTGCTATGGTCGAGTCCGCCCCGACCGACATGACGCGGTTGGCGCCCAGGGCCGCAAATGCGAGGGAGCCCGCCGCGAAGGCGAACAACCCGCTCATCGGCGGCATGCCGACGAGCCGCGCCGTCGCCAGCTGCTCGGGGATGGCGATCGCCGCGAGCGTCAACGCGGCGACGGCGTCGCCCGGCAGCCAGGACGCGCTGAACCCGCTGAGGGAGGCGAACAGCCAGCCGGGCCGAGCGGCCGGGCTAGCCATGGTGCCGGCCGGATTTGCTCCGTCCCGTGCCCTCGCGGCGCTCGGCCTTCCGCTCCGCCATCTCGTCGGCGTGGTATTTGCGGCGGATGTCCGCGATGTCGACGTGGGCGGGCGGCAGCTGCAATCCCATCTCGTCCATGGTTTCGGTGATGATCTGCGAGATCGCAAGGTTGCGAGACCATTTATGGTTCGCCGGAACGACGTACCACGGCGCCCGCTTCGTGCTCGTCAGCGCCAGCACGTCCTCGTAGGCCTCGACGTATTGCGGCCACAGCTCGCGCTCCGAATAGTCGCTCTCGCTGATTTTCCAATGCCGCGTCTTGTCGTCGAGCCTCTGCTTGAAGCGCTCGAGCTGCTCCTCGGGGCTGATATGAAGATAGAACTTCAGGATGCGCGTGCCGTTCTCTGCGAGCATCTTCTCGAAATCGTTGATGAGGTCGTAGCGCTTCGACCACAGGTGCCGCGGTGCCAGATGATGCACGCGCACGACGAGGACGTCCTCGTAATACGAGCGGTTGAAGATCACCACCTGGCCCTTGCCCGGCGCTGCCATGTGCGCGCGCCAGAGGAAATCGTGGTCGAGCTCGGGCTTGGTGGGCTGCTTGAAGCAGAAGACGGACGTCCCTTGCGGGTTCATGCCGCTGAAGAGGTGCCGGATCACGCCGTCCTTGCCGGCGGCGTCGAGCGCCTGCAGCACGACGAGAAGCGACTGATTGCCGTCCGCGTATAGGAGATACTGCAACTGATCCATGCGCTCGACGTGTCGGCGGATCTCCGGCTCGGCCTTGCCATGCGACTTGTGCTTGCCCGTGTAGGACGGATCGATCTTCGCCAGGCGCACCTTCTCGCCGGGCTCGACGATGAATTTCTTGCGGTAGTCCATGCGCCGTTTCCTCCCAAGGGCCGCTTGCGCCTGCCGGCAACGCCGGACGCCGCAGCGGCGGCCGCTTCGTCACCGCGCCGCTCCTCGCATCGGCGTGCGCGGCACCGGCTCGGGACTCACGCGTTCCCGATCGCATACAAGCAGAGAATTGCGACCAACATCAATAGCATGGCGATCGCACAACTGAAGACCAGCGCCAGGATGCGCAGCAGCGCCCAGCGTGCGAAGACGAAGCGCGGCGGCACGTAACGCTGCACCAGCAGCCCAATGCGGCGGCCGGCGAAACGCTCCGACGCGATCCACAGCACGGCCACGATCACCGTCAACGAATAGGTGGCCCAGCCCGGGAAATCGCCGTGCGTCATCGCTCCGACATCGCCGGGCGACCGGCTGCCCGGGCAGCGGGGTGCAAAGTGCGGGAACCGCCGGCGAGGCCGGCGGGAAGAGGCGGGCAGGCGTGCTCTTCGGTGCCATCCCTAGCATGCCCTCGAGCGGGCGCCGACCGTCATGGGCCAGGCGGCAGCCCCGCGCCCCGCGGGCGGCCACCGTGGCACACTCAACCACAGCCGCCAATCCGTTGTCGAATGCCGCTTGCGGCTCGGGTCGCGGGCCGGACTTCCACGATTTCATGCCGCAGGGCTCATCGCCGGAAGCATTTTCCGATCGGATCAGGACATCCTGCAAAGCGGGCGGATTTGATCCACGTGATTCGCCAATTGGCGCAGTTTTGCATAATATGCGACAAGTTTGCTCGCATCAGTCGGAGCCGATTGTGGGAGCGGTCTTCGCCGACAGTCTTGCGAAGAGAGCTGCGCTGTCCTCGCCATGAGCCCAAGGGCGGCCAAGGACGGCACGGCGCGCCAGCCGGTCCAACGGGCGCTCCAGGACAGGCTGCGCCTGTTCGAGCTGTTGATAGGGACGGTCCCGCGCCCGATCTTCGACGGTCGTTGGCCGGGTTGCGTGACAAACGGCCGATCGAGGCCAGCGCCAAGATGGTGAGCCATCGCGGATTTCGAATGCAACGGCGAACGGCTGGAGAGCATGGGAATTCCATGGCGAGCGAGCCGACGACTGCCCAGCTGGCCGAATTTCAGCGCGCAAAGCAGGCGCTGGAAGACAAGCTCGAATTCATCGAGCAACTTATCGAGGCAATTCCGTGCCCCGTCTTCTATAAGGACGAGAAGGGACGATATCTGGGCTGCAACCGGGCCTATGCGAAGCTTGCCGGCATGGGGCGCGAAGAGTTGATAGGAAAGACGGCCTACGATATCTGGCCCAAGGACGCGGCCGACAAAATCCAGGCGATCGACGAAGAATTGCTGAAAAATCCTGGCATCCATGAGAGCCGGGAATACGAGTCCTCGAGAAGAGCGGCGGATGGCACGTCATACGACATGCTGATGCGCAAGACCACCTTTCTCAAGCGGGATGGCAGCATCGGCGGCATTCTCGGAACGATGTGGGACATTACCGAGAAGAAGCTCGTGGAGAGGATGCTGCGCGAGCAGGCGCTGCGCGATCCGCTGACCTCCCTCTATAACCGCCGCTACCTGGATGAGATATTGGAAAGCGAGTTTTCCCGCGCGGCGCGGAACCGGTCGTCGATCGGAGTCGTCATGGCCGACATCGATCGCTTCAAGCGCGTCAACGACACCCTTGGGCACGATTGCGGCGACGAAGTCTTGCGCACCCTAGCTCAATTTCTCCGCGAGCAACTGCGCAAGAGCGACATCGTGTGCCGCTACGGCGGAGAGGAGTTCACCATCGTGATGCCGGGCGCCAACTTGCAGGAGGCACATCGACGCACGCTCGGCATTTGCAAGGCGATTCGCGATCTTGAGATTTCCTGTGGCGGGCGAGTGCTCGGCCCCGTCACGGTGTCATTTGGCGTCGCCGTCTACCCGCAGCACGGCGACGTACCGGCCGGCGTTCTCAAGGCTGCGGACGCCGCCCTTTTGCGCGCTAAGATGGCGGGGCGGGATCAAGTGGTTGTCGCTGGGCAGTAACGCATATCGCGGCGCACGGTAACCGGCGGCTCGTCCTTCGGCCGCCCGGCCGCCGCCCGGCCGCCGCCCCTGCCGCGCGCTGCGCGCCTTCCGCCCGCGGCAAGGCGTCCGCGCCGGGGTGCGCAGGTTGACTTGGGTCAATTGCGCCATTGACGCCAAGGCGTTAAGACTCGCGCTATGGCCGCGGCGACACCCGGGCACAAGGCTGCAAGAGAGCGAGCTCCGCAAGGCCCGGCAGCGGCGGTACGGCCGCCGCGCGAGGCAGCGCGCGCGCCCGCGCTGCCCAAGGGCGTCCTCGGCTACGTGCTGGAGACGAGCCGGCTGCATCAGCTCTGCCTCGTGGTGCTGACCGTGGCCGCCTTCCTGCTCGAGCTCGTGCCGCTCGAGCTGCAGCGGCGGATCGTCAACGATCTGACCAAGGAGCGGCACTTTCACCCGGTGGTGATCCTCTGCGCGGTCTATGCCGGCGTGATCCTCGTGCAGGGGAGCACCAAGCTCGCCCTCAACGTCTATCGCGCCTGGGTCGGCGAGCGGGCGACCCGCGACCTGCGCAGCCGCATCCGGCTGCTCGTGGGCGCCGGTCTCGCCGACCGCTCTCAAGTGGAGGCGAGCGGCATCGAGGTCTCGATGATCGTGGCGGAGACCGATCCGATCGGCGGCTTCGTCGGCGAGAGCATCTCCGAGCCGCTCCTGCAGGGCGGCGTGCTCGCCACCATGCTCGCCTACATGATCCACATCGAGCCCGTCATGGCGCTCGTTGCGGGGGCATTCTACCTGCCGCAGCTCGTCTTCGTTCCGCTCATGCAGAGCGCCATCAACCGCCGCACGGCGGCGCGCGTGTGGCTGCTGCGACAGATCAGCGTGAACGTCGTCACCGACGACGGCCGCGACGCGCGGCGCAGGCGCGCCGACCGCGGGCGCATCGACCGCGTCTTCGATCTCAACATGGGAATCTTCCGCTTCAAGTTCACCATGAATTTCCTGATGAACCTGTGCAATCACCTCGAGATCGTCGCGGCCCTGCTGGTGGGCGGCTGGTTCGTCTTGACCGGCCGGCTCGCCCTCGGCAGCGTGATCGCCTTCATCTCCGCCGTGGCCCGCCTGAACGATCCGTGGGGCGATCTGATCAACTACTTTCGCGACGTGACCAGCACGCAGGTCAAGTACCGCCTGGTCGCGGACGTGGTGAATCGGCTGGCGCTGGGGAAGGCGGCCGAGACGCCGTCCGTCTGACGGCGCGGCGGCGATCGAGATGGCCCGCCGCAAGCGAAGCGGCGCCGCCGTCAGGCCGCGGCGTCGACGCGCTGCACCATGGGCCGGACGAGCGGGCGGCTCAGGTCCGCCAGCTCCGGCCGCAGGAAGGTCTCGACCGCATGGCGCCGGGATGCCGTCAGCAGGAGGAACTCGTGGAGAGGCAGCTCGGCGCCGGCGGAGGGCCGGTCCGTCGGACGCGTGCGCCACACGCCGAGCTCGGCGCCTGCGAAGCCGTGGATGCCGTGCCCGTAAGCGCGCGCCACCGCCCGCCCGGCAAAGCCGACCAGCCACGTCCAGCGCCAATGGACGACGGCCCAGAGATGGAGGAGCCGCATGAGCGGACGGATGGCGGTGCCGTCGGCCTGGTCGCGGTCGAGGCAGAGCGATGTCGAGACGGCGACCGCGCACGACGCGATGAGGCGCGCCGTGGGAGCGCTCACGAGGCAGCGCTCGGCCGGGCGCGCCATGGCCGCCACGTCGTCGTAATAGAGGCGCAGCGACGTCAATTCCTCTTCGAGCGTCGTCTCGATCCACTTGAGGCGCAGCGCGGCACAGCCGACCGGGCCGCCGGCGCGATAGAGAAAGAGCGCGAAGGAGTCGGACGCGGTCATGGCCGGCTGGTAGCGCGGATCGGATATCTGAAAGAGATGCATGCGCCCGCGGCGCTTTTCCTGGAAGCGCACCAGGTGGCGGAAGTCGTGGGTCGCGCGCGGCTCCAGGTCCAGACGCTCGAGCGCCCGCACGAGCGGCGGAACCAGGCTGTGCCGCGCCATGCGATGGGCTTCGCTCTCGCTCCCTCTGCCGTCTCTCGGTGGCTGGAAAAGCTCCTGGTAGTGCTCCATGGCTTATCAGGCGTCGTTTGCGAGCGGGAATTCCCTCAAGATCTCGGATGTGGTGAGGACCAGATGCTCGCCGCTGCGGTCGGCGGGGTCGGCGATGGCGAGGCGGATGTAGTCGAAGCCGCGGCCGTCGACCGAGACGACGTTATGGTGATAGGTGCCGTCCGGCTCCTCGATGGCACCTAGGGCGTGCTGGCGCACCATCTCGGCGTAACGCAGGTCCGCCCGCTCGCGGACGTTCTTGCCCATCACGGCGGGGCCGTTCACCCCCAGGCGGGGACCTACCCAGAGAGAGATGACGTTCTCTCCCTCCACCCTGAGCAACGCCGAGGTCTCGAGGATCTCCAGGCGCGAGGCGATCTGCACCAGGCGGCCAGGCTGACGCCGCGACAGGCGCGAGGCCGCGAGGAGCGCAGCCAGGCGCTTGCTCTTGATGGCGTCGAGCGGCAGGCGCTCGCTGCGCCATTTGAAATCTCTGCGCCGCGGCCCGGCGATCGGCACTCCGTCGAGCGCCGCCGCCGCCGAGGCGACGCTGGGGTGTGCTGCCTCGATCCATTGGCCGTCGATCTCGACGCGGCGGCGCACCGAGAGCACGGCCTCGCCCAGTCCGAGCAGCCAATCGCGCGCGCGGATCGCCGCGACGCGATCGACGGCGAGGTCGTTGTAGGCCAGGATCGCCGCGCGGTCCGCGCAGAGCGTGATGGCGATCCAGCCGAGATTGCGCATCACATAGGCGGCCTGATCGCTCGGATGATGCTTGGACAAGCCGAGGCTGCGGCGCGCGTACTCGGCGTGGCCGGCGGGTGCGCTCTCGATGTCGCCCACGTCGGTCGACCAGAACCAGCGGTCTCCCGCCGCCTCGCCGGCAAGCTTGGCCACCATGCGCTCGACGAGCGGCGGCAGCGCCGAGAAATCCCGCTCCGTCGCACTCTCCCGCGCGCGCTCGGCGAGATCGTCGCGCCCCGAGCGGCGCAGCACGAGCTCGAGCACCTCCGGATAGCTGCTGGCGAGCCTGACGAGATCGTACCACGCCTTGGGACAATTGCCGTTGCGATAGCGCCCGATGGTCGTCGGGTGCCGCTCGGTCACCGGCGCGAGCCGCTTGTTGGCGCCATAGCCGTTGGTGATCGAGCGCAGAATCCTGGAGACTTCGCGCGCGAATTGTTCGGGCGGCGGGACGAAATCGGCGGGCCTTTTTTGCTCCAATTCCGAGCTTTTTTGCTGCAGTTGTATCTGGCGCATGACTTGCCTCCTCGTCCCGCGGCACCTAAGTCAATCGAGAGTACTGTCCGGCAAGGCTTGAGTAAGGCGATCCTTATTCCGGCGATCGGGCTCACCCAGGCTCGAGAATAGCCTGGACCGCTTGTCCAAGAGTCGAGAGTAGCAAATGGAAGCCCCTGCGACTACCGCCTTTCTACGCGCCTGACGGTCGCCGCCCCCCGAAAATTACCTTTGTATTGCACCGCGATTTCAAGATTTGGCCTGCTCGTTGCGCGAGCCTATCTGGAAAATTGTGGAAGCGTGGCGGCGGCACAGTTGCCGGTTGTGGATACAACGGTCAAATTGCGGAATTTATTCGGCCGATACTTCAAGAAATGGTGCTTTACTATTGCGACGCGAAGAAGATTTTATATATCATACTTAGCTCGGGGGCACGGTTGGGGCGGCGCGCGGCTCGAGCGGGGACGCGGTGCGCGCGGCTTGATTGGTCGGCGGCGGAGGCCTCATCGTGGCAGATGACAGCCAGCTTGTCGTCTTCACACTCGATGATCGGCGCTACGGGCTTCCATTGCCCTCCGTCGAGCGAATCATCCCCGCCGTCGAGCTAGTGCCGCTCCCCAAGGCACCCGACATCGTGCTCGGCGTCATGAGTCTTCAGGGACGCATCGTGCCGGTTGTCGACATCCGCACGCGCTTCGGACTGGCGGCGCGCGAAATGGCGGCGAGCGATCACATCGTCGTCGCGCACTCGGCGAGACGGATCGTGGCGCTGCTCGTGGACCGGGTCGAGGGCACGCTCGACTATGCGCCGGGCGAGCTGATCGAGGCGACCGCCATCCTCCCCGGGATGCGCTATGTCGCAGGCGTGATAGCACTCAAGGACGGCATGGTGCTCATCCACGACCTCGATGCCCTTCTCTCGCTCGATGAGGAGGCCGCACTTGCCGCGGCTCTCGCAGCACCGGCGGGGGCGTCCCCATGAGCGAGGCACTCCCTGCGGCGTTGCTCGGCGAGCTCAGCGAATTTCTTGGCGCCCGGCTTGGCCTGGAGTTTCCCAGGGAGCGCTGGCAGGGCCTCGAGCGCGCCTTGCTTTCGGCGTCGCGCGAGCTCGACTTCGGCGACGTGGAGTCCTGCGTGCGGACTCTCTTGTCACAACCGCTCGCGCGCCGGGAGATAGAGACGCTGGCGAGCCACCTCACGGTGGGGGAGACCTATTTCTTTCGCGAGCCGAGGGCGTTCGAGGCGCTCGAGCGGGACATCCTGCCGGAGCTGATCGCCCGCCGCCGGCGGGACAACCGGGTGCTCAGGCTGTGGAGCGCCGGATGCTGCACGGGCGAGGAGCCTTACTCCCTCGCGATCCTTCTCGACCGCCTCATCCCGGACCTCGCCGAGTGGCGCGTGACGATCCTCGGGACGGACATCAACCCGCGCTTTCTCAACCGGGCGTCAGCGGGCGTCTACGGCGAGTGGTCGTTCCGCGGCGTGGCGCCCGAGGTGCGGGCGCGGCACTTCCGCAAGACGTTGGCGGGACGCTACGAGATCCTGCCGCACATCCGGCGCATGGTCAGCTTCTCTTATCTCAACCTCGCGGAGGATTCCTATCCGGCGCTGCTCAACGATACCACTGCGATGGACGTGGTGTTCTGCCGCAACGTCCTCATGTACTTCAAGCCGGAGCGCGCCGAGCGCGTCTGCCGCGCCCTGGAGCGTGCGCTCGTGGTCGGGGGCTGGCTGGCCGTGAGCCCCGTCGAGGCCTCGCTCGCGCTCTTTCACGAGCTGGTGCCGGTGCAGTTCCCGGGCGGCACGCTCTATCGCAGGGAGAATGGTGCGTCGCCGGTCGCTCAGGCGCTCCTCCCCCTCGCCGGGGCGCGCGAGCCGGAGCTTCCCCGCTTCGCGCCGACGGGGCCGGTCGAGCCGCTGCCGCTGCCGGCCGCGGCGGAGAATCTCTCCGCCCGCGAGACGGCCGCGGAGCCGCCCAAGGCGGAGGCAGCGTCTGCCTTTGCGGCGGCGGCACCGCCCGATGCGGAGGAGCGCCGGGGCGACGCGGCGGGCCGCGGCTCGACAAACGGCGAGGCCGGCCAGACGCAGTCGATCGAGCTTCTCGCCCGCGCCGCGGCCAATCAGGGGAAGCTCGGCGAGGCGCTCGAGTGGTGCGAGCGGGGCATCGCGGCGAACAAGCTCGACACGGGGTTGCACTATTTGCGCGCCATGGTCCAGCTCGAGCTCGGCGCGAGCTCGGAGGCCGCCGCCTCGCTCAAGCGGGCGCTCTATTTGGCACCGGATCTGGTGGTGGCCCATTTCGCCCTGGCAGGCCTCGCGCAGAGGGACGGCAAGGCGCAGGACGCCCGCAGACACTACGCCAATGCGCTGGCATTCCTGAGAAAGCGCGCGCCCGAGGAGGTCGTGCCCGAGTCCGAGGGCATGACCGTGACGCAGCTCGCCGAGCTCATCGCGCGCGCGCGACTGGTCGGAGCCGCCCAATGAGGACACCGCCCGAAGCCACCTCGCGCAAGCCGCGCGCCGCGGTCGACTGGCTGGAGATTCATCGCCGCATGGCCGCCGCGGCCGCGGCCGTCGAGCGCGGCGCCAGCCCGACGCGCGAGGAGCTGCAGCGCATCCTGCGCAGGCGGGCGGAGAAGCTTGCAAGTCGGCAGGCCCCCCGGCCGCAGGCGGGCGAGACCATCGAGATCCTGGAGTTCGCATTGGCGAGCGAGCGATACGGCGTCGAGACGGTCCACATCCGCGAGGTCGCGCCGCTTGCGGCGCTGACGCCGATGCCCTGCGTGCCGCCGTTCGTGCTCGGCATCACGAGCCTGCGAGCACGCGTGCTGGCGCTCATCGATCTCAAGAAATTCTTCGAGCTGCCCGAGCAGGGCCTCACCAACGTGAACCGCATCATCGTGCTCGGTAGTGAGGACACGGCCGTGGGGCTTCTCGCCGACGCGGTCATCGGCGTTCGCAGTTGCAGCATCGGCGAGCTCCAAACGTCGCTGCCCACCTTGACTGGACTGCGTGCGGACTATCTCAAGGGGATCGGGCCGGACGGCGTGGCCGTCCTCGATGCGCAAAAGCTGCTCGCCGACTCGAGACTCGTCGTTCACGAAGACGTGAGGGCTTAAGTCTGCCGGAAGGAGCGCTGGGGCCGCGGCACGGCCCGAAGGGGGTTTCATGAAGCTTACGGTCGGCGCGAAGATCTGGGCCTGCCTCGGCGCGATCCTTGTCATCCTGATCATTGTCGGGTTGGTCTCCTATCGCAGCACCTTGAAGCTGATGGACACGGCGGACCTCGTGGACCACACGCACAGCGTCATCGGCGCGCTCACCGATTTGCGCTCGACGTTGGACGACGCGGAGACCGGGGCGCGCGGCTACGTCGTCACCGGCGAGGATCCCTATCTGGCACCCTATACCGACGCGCTCCGCAGGCTCGACCACAATATCGAGGCTCTCAAGGATCTGACCGCCGATAACCCGGTGCAGCAACGCAACATCGAGCAGATCCGCCCGCTCATCGCCGAGAAACTCGCGGCGCTCAAGGAGGCCGTCGATGCGCGGCGGGACAAGGGGTTCGAGCCGGCGCGGCAGCTCGTGGTGGCCGGCGCGGGCAAGACCGCCATGGATAATTTCCGGCGCCTCGCGGGCGAGATGGAAGCCGTCGAGCGGCAGCTCTTGGCGCAGCGAGCGGCGGAGGCGAAGGCAAGCTCGGACATGGCCGCCATGATCACGGTCGCCGGCATGCTCTTCGCCTGCGTGTTCGTGGCCGCCAGCGGCTGGTACCTCACGCAAAGCATCGCCAGGCCGCTCAAGGAGGGCGTCAACGTTCTGGCTGCTGCTGCGGGGGAGATCGTGACGATCACGACGCAAGTGGCGTCGGGGTCGGCGGAGACGATGGCGGCGCTGACGGAGACGAGCTCGACGATGGAGGAGGTGAAGAAGACGGCGCAGGTGGCGAGCGACAAGGCGCGCTACGTCTCGGAGACGGCGCAGAAGACGGTCGAGGTGTCGGAGAGCGGGCGGCGTGCGGTCGAGCAGTCGATCGCGGGGGTGAGCCGGGTGCGCGAGCAGATGGAGGAGGTTGCGGAGACGATCGTGCGGCTGAGCGAGCAGAGCCAGGCGATCGGGGAGATCGTGGCGACGGTGAACGATCTTTCGGAGCAGTCGAACCTGTTGGCGGTGAACGCGGCGATCGAGGCGGCGAAGGCGGGGGAGCAGGGCAGGGGGTTTGCGGTGGTGGCGCAGGAGGTACGCAGTCTCGCGGAGCAGTCGAAGCAGGCGACGACGCAGGTGCGGACGGTTTTGGGGGAGATGCAGAAGGCGACGTCGGCGGCGGTGCTGGCGGTGGAGCAGGGGAGCAAGGCGGTGGAGGCGGGGGTTCAGCAGTCGCGCGAGGCAGGAGAGACGATCCAGCAGCTTGCGCGGAGCATCGCGGAGGCGGCGCAGGCGGCGACGCAGATCGCGGCGTCGAGCCAGCAGCAGCAGGTCGGCATGGACCAGGTTGCGCTGGCGATGGAGAACATCCGCCAGGCGAGCGCGCAGAACGCGAGCGGCACGAAGCAGGCCGAGGGTGCCGCCCACAACCTCAACGAGCTCGGCCTCAAGCTGAAGCTCATGGTGGGAACGTAGCGGGCGTGACGGCTGCCCTCACGGCGCGCGGGGCACGAGGGAGCGGAGCGGCGGCCGTGGGGCGGCCGTGCGGCACGAAGGAGGGGCGAGTATGAGGTTCACGGTCGGCGCGCGAATCTGGGCCAACTTCGGCGCGGTGCTGGTGATCCTGATCGTCTTGGGCGTCGTCTCCTACCGCAGCATCGCGACGCTCACGGACGCGATGGACTCGGTGGATCGCACGTTCACGGTCATCGGCAGGTTGACCGACCTGCTCTCGGCACTTCAGGAAACCGAGGCCGGCCAGCGCGGCTACCTGCTCACAGGCGCCGACCGCTATCTTGAGCCCTATGAGAGCGGCTTGAAAAAGATCGACGCGGACGTTGGCGAGATCAGAACGCTCACCGCCAACGAGCCGGCCCAGCAGGGCAAGCTCGACGCGCTCCACCCCCTCATCGCGGCCAAGCTCGCCGAGCTCAAGGAGGCCATCGATCTGCGTCGGACCAAGGGCCTCGATGCGGCGCTGCAGGTCGTCCTGACCGATGCCAGCAAGAAAGCCATGGACGACATCCGCAAGACGATCGGCGACATGAGCGGTGTCGAGAGCGCGCGGCTCGAGCAGCGCAATCGGGATGCGCAGGCAAGCGCCAGCGGCGCCACGGCGGTCGCGGTGATCGGCATTCTCCTCGCGTGTGCCGTCTCCATCGTCGGCGGCTGGTTCCTCTGGCAGAGCGTCTCGCGACCGCTCAGGGCGCTCTCGATCGTCGCGGAGTTCGGCCGCAAGCGGAGATCTGATGGCCGCCATACCCGCCAGTGCGAGTGCCGACGAGGTCGGCATGCTGACCGAGGCCTTCCGAGGGATGCTGGCAAATCTGAAGACGATGATCGGGAGAGTCCACGAGGGGACCGGCGTCTTGGCCGCGGCGGCCGGGGAGATCGTGACGATCACGACGCAGGTGGCGTCGGGGTCGGCGGAGACGATGGCGGCGCTGACGGAGACGAGCTCGACGATGGAGGAGGTGAAGAAGACGGCGCAGGTGGCGAGCGACAAGGCGCGCTACGTCTCGGAGACGGCGCAGAAGACGGTCGAGGTGTCGGAGAGCGGGCGGCGTGCGGTCGAGCAGTCGATCGCGGGGGTGAGCCGGGTGCGCGAGCAGATGGAGGAGGTTGCGGAGACGATCGTGCGGCTGAGCGAGCAGAGCCAGGCGATCGGGGAGATCGTGGCGACGGTGAACGATCTTTCGGAGCAGTCGAACCTGTTGGCGGTGAACGCGGCGATCGAGGCGGCGAAGGCGGGGGAGCAGGGCAGGGGGTTTGCGGTGGTGGCGCAGGAGGTACGCAGTCTCGCGGAGCAGTCGAAGCAGGCGACGACGCAGGTGCGGACGGTTTTGGGGGAGATGCAGAAGGCGACGTCGGCGGCGGTGCTGGCGGTGGAGCAGGGGAGCAAGGCGGTGGAGGCGGGGGTTCAGCAGTCGCGCGAGGCAGGAGAGACGATCCAGCAGCTTGCGCGGAGCATCGCGGAGGCGGCGCAGGCGGCGACGCAGATCGCGGCGTCGAGCCAGCAGCAGCAGGTCGGCATGGACCAGGTTGCGCTGGCGATGGAGAACATCCGCCAGGCGAGCGCGCAGAATGCGAGCGGCACGAAGCAGGCCGAGGGTGCCGCCCGCAACCTCAACGAGCTCGGCCTCAAGCTGAAAGCGGCCGTCGGCCAATACAGGATTTGAGCGGAGCGCCCTATGGCCCCAACCGACAAGGATCTGCTCAAGCGGCTCTTGGCGACGTTCGCCGTCGAGGCCGACGAGCACATCCGCGCGCTCTCGGGCGGGCTCATCGAGCTCGAGAAGGCGCCGCATGCCGAAAGGCGGCGGGAGGTCGTCGAGCGCATCTTCCGCGAGGTGCACAGCCTGAAGGGGGCCGCGAGAGCGGTCAACCACGCCGGCGTGCAGAGCATCTCGCATGCGCTGGAAAACGTCTTCGCGGCGCTCAAACGGAGCAGCCTGGCCGCGACGCCCGATCTCCTCGATCTCCTCCATCACGCCGCCACGGCCTTGAAGGGTGCCGTGGCGGCGGGCGGCGGCGGTGCAGCCGGCGAGAGTTCGGGCGTGCCGGCGCTGATCGATCGCCTCGACGCCGCTGCGAAGGGCGCCTCCGGCCGCGCAGGCGCGGCGGCGGCGGCCGGGACGCAGCAGGAAGGCGGGGCGGTGCGCGGCGTGGAAGCGGCCGCGGCCGAGCGGCCAGCCACCGCACCGGCGGCCACGGTCAGGATCGCCACCTCCAGACTGGACGCGCTCCTGCGCCAGGCCGAGGAGCTGATCTCCGCGAAGCTCACCGCCGAGCAACGCGTCGCGGACGCGCGCGAGCTGGTGAGCGGCCTCGCGGCCCGCATCAAGGCGCGGCAGGCCGTGCGCCGCCACGCCGCCGCCGCGCGCGGCGGCCTTGCGAAGGCGGAAGGCGGCCCGTCGCGCCGGCACATCGACGATGACGTGAGGCGCCTCCTCGATTCGAACGCGGAGGACGAGCGCGTGCTGCAATCCCTCCTCGGCAAGACCACGGCATTGGCCGCGTCGGTCGAGCGCGACCAGCGGGCGCTCGCCAAGATGGTCGACAGCCTGCTCGAGGACGCCAAGAAGGCGCTCATGGTGCCGTTCTCGGCGCTCCTCGAGCAGCTTCCGGGCCTCGTGCGCGATCTCTCGCGCGCCCAGGGCAAGGAGGTCGATCTCCGCCTCAGCGGCGAGCACATCGAGCTCGACCGGCGCATCCAGGAGGAGCTCAAGGACCCCCTCGTGCATCTGGTGCGCAACTGCGTCGACCACGGCATCGAGGCACCGGCAGCGCGGCTCGGCACGGGAAAGCCGCGGCGCGGCACGATCGCGATTGCCGTCTCGCAAAGAGAGGCGGGCAAGGCCGAGATCGCCATCTCGGACGACGGCGCCGGCATCGACGCCGCGAAGGTGCGCGCCGCGGCCCTGCGCTTGGGAACCGTCACGGCCGAGGAGGCCGCAGCTCTCGACGACAGGGCGGCGCTGCCGCTGGTCTTCCGCTCCGGCCTCTCGACCAGCCCCATCCTCACGGACGTCTCGGGCCGCGGGCTCGGGCTCGCCATCGTCCAGGAAAAGGTCGAGCGCCTGGGCGGGAGCCTGGCGCTCGAGTCGGAGCCCGCGCAAGGCACCACCTTCAGGCTCGTGCTGCCGGTGACGCTCGCGGCGTTCCGCGGCGTCGTCGTCCGCGTGGAGCGCGGCACCTTCATCCTGCCGATCAACAACGTGGAGCGCGTGGCGCGGCTCCCGCCCGCGGAGATCAAGTCGGTCGAGAACCGCGAGACCGTGCGGATCGGCGGCCGCACGCTTTCCCTCGTGCGCTTGCAGGACGTGCTCGAGCTTCCGGTCTCGCCCGCCGCCTCCGCAGGCGAGCGGCAATGCGTCGTCGTGCTGGCATCGGGGGGCGAGCGCATCGCCATCGCCGTCGATGCCATCGTCGGCGATCAGGAGGTGCTCGTCAAAGGGCTGGGGAGCCAGCTCTCCCGCGTGCGCAACGTGGCGGGCGCCTCGCTTTTGGGCAGCGGCGTTCTGGCACCCGTCCTCAATGCGCGGGATCTCATGATCTCGGCGAGCCATGCTAAGGCGCGCGCCGGCGCCGGAGCGCCGCCGGCGGAGGACGAGCAGCATCAGAAGGCGGTCCTCATCGTCGAGGATTCGATCACGGCGCGGACGCTCTTGAAGAACATCCTCGAGTCGGCCGGCTATCGCGTGCGCACGGCGGTCGACGGCATCGAAGCCTGGACCGCGCTCAAGAGCGAGGAGTTCGACCTCGTGGTGTCCGACGTGGAAATGCCGAGAATGGACGGCTTCGGCCTCACGGCCCGCATCCGCGAGGACAAGCGCCTCGCCGAGCTGCCGGTCGTGCTGGTGACGGCGCTCGAATCGCGCGAGGACCGGGAGCGCGGCATCGACGCGGGCGCCGACGCCTATATCGTCAAGAGCAGCTTCGACCAGAGCAACCTGCTGGACGTCGTGGAACGGCTGATATGACGGTGCCGATCGCATGATTCGACTGGTCATCGCCGAAGACTCGCCGACGCTCCGGGCGCTCCTCGTCCATCTCTTGAGCGCCGATCCGGAGATCCGCGTGGTCGCGGAAGCGAAGGACGGGCAGGAAGCCGTCGAGGCGGTCGCGCGGCTGAGGCCGGATGCGGTCACCATGGACGTTCACATGCCCGTGCTCGACGGCTTCGAGGCGACGCGGCGGATCATGGAGAGCTCGCCCGTTCCCATCGTCATCGTGAGCGGGACGCTGACCGATCAGGTCCAGGCGACCTTCCGCTCGCTCGAAGCCGGCGCCTTGGCCTTCGTGCCGCGGCCGGAAGGCCCCGGGCATCCCCTGCACGAAAAGACGGCGGAAGACCTGGTCCGCACGGTCAAGCTCATGTCGGAAGTCAAGGTGGTGCGGCGCTGGCGCAGGCGCGAGGCGGCGGCAGCCCGTCCGCCGCCCGCCCGGCGCGACCTCGTGCCCGCGCAGGCGGACGTGAAGGTGGTGGCGATCGGCGCCTCCACGGGCGGGCCGCTGGTGCTGCAGACCATCGTCTCGGCGCTGCCCAAGCGCTACCCGGTGCCCGTGCTGATCGTGCAGCACATAGCACCCGGCTTCGTCCAGGGCCTGGCCGACTGGCTCGGGGGCTGCGGCGCGCTTCCGGTGCGCGTTGCCGCGGCGGGCGAGAGAGCCGAGCCCGGACACATCTATCTGGCGCCCGACGGCTCCCACATGGGCGTGGCTGCCGACGGCCGCATCGCGCTCGGCAACTCCGTCGAGGAATACGGCATGTGCCCGGCGGTGGCGCATCTCTTCCGCTCCGTGGCGCTGGCATTCGGCGGCCGCGCGATCGGCGTGCTGCTCTCCGGCATGGGCAAGGACGGGGCGGCGGAGCTCAAGGCGATGAAGGAGCTCGGCGCCGTCACCATCGCCCAGGACAAGGAAAGTTCCGTCGTGCACGGCATGCCGGGGGCGGCGATTGCGCTCGACGGCGCCACCCATGTGCTGGCGCCGGACGAGATCGGAGATTTTCTCGCGGCTTTGCGGGTGCGCGGGAGTGCGGACCATGCGGCGTCTTGACGGCCGGATAGGGCGCCGCGCGGCGGCGAGGCGGGGGCTTGGACCATGCGTATCTTGATCGTCGAGGATTCCGAGACGCAGGCGCTGCGCATCGGCCTCTGCCTCGAGCAGGAGGGCCTCGAGGTGGTGCGCGCGTCGTCCGCCGAGGCGGCCCTCGAAGAGCTCAACCGCATGCTGCCCGATCTCATGATCACCGACTACAACCTGCCCGGCATGCTCGGGGACGAGCTCTGCCGGCGGATCCGCATGAACGTGAATGCACGGGGCATGCCGATCCTGATGCTGACCGGCGAGGAGGACGAGCAGTTCGAGTCGCGAGCGCTCGACAGCGGCGCCGACGAGTACGTGCGCAAGTCCGAGAATCTCAACGTCCTGCTGCTGCGGGTTCAATCCCTCCTGCGCAAGTCCCGCGTCGGGCAGGTGGTGGACACGGGCGCTGCGCGCTTCGCCGCGGTCAAGATCCTGGCGGTCGAGGACAGCCCGACCTACCTCCAGTACATCGAATTGGAGCTCAAGGAGGCGGGATACCTCGTCGAGACGGCGTCCACGGCGGCCGAGGCGGTGGCACGGCTCGAGCAGGAGCCCTTCGACGGGGTGGTGCTCGACCTCGTGCTTCCCGACGCGGGCGGCACCGGCCTCTGCGAGCGCATCGACGCGCTGCGCAAGGGCGTCGAGGATCCCTTCGTCATGCTGGCGCTCACCGGCCTTGAGACGAAGGAAGACACGGCGGGCGCCCTCGCCGCCGGCGCCGACGACGTGGTCAGCAAGTCGCGCGACATGTCGCTGGTCAAGGCCCGGCTGCGCGCGCTCATGCGCAGGAAGCTGCTCTACGCGGAGAACCGGCGCATCGCCGGGGAGTTCCAGCGCAAGGAGCTCGAGGTGGTGCGCGCGCGTGCCGAGAAAAATGCCGCTGAGGTGCGCGCCGCCCTCGCCGGAGAGCTCGAGGCGCGCAACCGCGAGCTCGCGATCGCCTACCGCGAGCTGCAGCAGGCCCAGTCGCAGCTCGTGCAGTCCGCGAAGATGGCCTCCCTCGGCGCCCTCGTCGCAGGCGTCGCGCACGAGATCAACAATCCGCTCGCCTTCGTGGCAAGCCACCTCGGCACCGTGACGCGCGGCCTGGAAGGCCTCGCACCCGAGCTCGAGCCGCATCTCTCCGAGCAGGGCGGCCACACCCTCCGCAAGCTGCGCCAGCGTCTCAAGGACATGCGCGTGGGCGTGGAGCGGGTCGAGGACCTTGTCGTCAAGCTGCGCACCTTCTCGCGGCTCGACGAGGGCGAGATCAAGGACGTCAACATCGAGGAGAGCATCGAGTCGGTGCTCACGCTTCTGCAGCACAAGCTCGCGAACCGCATCGAGGTGGAGAGGCAATTCGGCCGGATCAAGCGGATTTCCTGCTACGCGGGACCGCTCAACCAGGTCATCATGAACATCATCTCCAACGCGATCGACGCGATCGAGGGGGACGGCCGCATCACGATCGCCACGAGCGATTCCGGCTCGACGTTCATCCTGTCGGTCGCCGACACCGGAAAGGGCATCCCCGCGGCGATCCGCGACCGCATTTTCGAGCCTTTCTTCACCACCAAGCCGGTCGGCGCGGGCACCGGGCTCGGGCTCTCCATCTCCTACGGCGTCATCCAAAAGCACGGCGGCACCCTCAACGTCGAGAGCGCGGAGGGCAAGGGCACGACTTTCGTCATCAAGATTCCCATCAGGCAAGAGCGCGTCGAGGACGGACACTGAGATGCACGCGATCTTTACGATGCCCAGCTTAAGATATATCATTCGCATACGAGGAGAACGCCAGTGAACGGTCCGAACGGAAGCGTAGGGGTGCTTGCGCAGGCGGCGTCCGCGAGAGCGATCCTCGTGGTCGACGACGAGCCGCAGGTTCTCAACGCGATCGAGGACGAACTCGCCGATCAATACCGGGTTCTGCTCGAAACCTCGCCGCGGTCCGCCATCAAGCGCCTGGAGAACGAGAAGGATCTGACGGTCGTCATCTCCGACCAGCGCATGCCGGGAATGAACGGCCATGAATTCCTCGCGAAGGCGATGGAGATCAGCGACGCGACCCGCATCCTCATCACCGGCTATTCCGACATCGAGGCGGTGATCTCGGCGGTGAACAGAGGCCGCATCTTCGGCTACATCTCGAAGCCGTGGAGCGCGGATCATCTTCGGCTTCTCGTCATGAAGGCGAGCGAGCATTTCACGCTGCTGCAGGAATTGAGCGAGGAGAAGACGCTCCTCCACAACCTCATGGACAACGTGCCGGACGCCATCTTCTTCAAGGACCGCGAGCACCGCTTCCTGCGCGTCAACAAGGTGACTGCGGGGCTTCTCGGATTGAGCAATCCGAAGGACGCGGTCGGCAAGTCGCTCGACGCGTTCGTATCCGCGGAGCGCGTCGCCGAGATCCAGGCGGAGGAGCGGCGCATCATCGAGACCGGGGAGACCGTCGCGGACCGCGTCCACCGCATCGAGGACGCGTCGGGCCGGGCGGCCTGGTTTTCCGTGACGCGGGCGCCGATCCGCGACGAGAAGGGCCAGATCTCGAGCATCGTCGGCATCCGGCGCGACATCACCGAGCGCATGGCCACGGAGGAGGCGCTGCATGACGCCCAGGAGCGCGGGCGTCTCATCGTCGAGGGGGCGCTCGATGCCTGCGTCGCGATCGGCGCGGACGGCCTGATCATCGATTGGAACAAGCAGGCCGAGATCACCTTCGGCTGGAGCCGTGCGGAGGCGCTCGGGCGCGACGTGGCGGAGACGATCGTTCCGCCCCGCCACCGCGAGGCCCATGTGCGGGGCACCAAGGAGTTTGTCGCGACCGCGGCCGGGCGCATCTTGAACCGGCGCGTCGAGCTCTCGGGCCTCCATAAGGACGGACGGGAATTCCCCATCGAGATCGCCGTCGGCTCGATCCGCAGGAAGGACGGCTACTTCTTCAACGCCTTCATCCGGGACATCAGCCGGCGCAAGGAGCAGGAGGAGCGCATCGCCCGCCTGACGCGGCTCTACGCGGTGCTGAGCGGCATCAATGCGCTCATCGTCCGCGTGCGGGACCGCCAGCAGCTCTTCGAGGAGGCTTGTCATATCGCGGTCGAGGACGGCCAGTTCGCCGCGGCATGGGTCGGACTCTACGATCCGGACGCGAAGAGCATCACGCCGGTCGCGAGCCACGGACCGATAAAGGCGCTTCTCGACGACAGGGTCTTCTCATTGAGCGAGAGCCAGGCACCCGAGGGAATGGGGACGCTGGGGCTGGCGATCCGCGACAAGAAGCTCACGGTGTGCAACGACATTGCTGCCTCCCCGAAGACGGGAATCGTGCGTAGCGGGGTCGTGGCGCTCGGCTATGGCTCGGTCGTCTCGCTGCCGCTCGTGGTCAATGAGGCGGTCGCGGCGGTTCTCATCCTCTATGCCCAGAGGGCGGATTTCTTCGACGAGGCCGAGATGAGGCTCCTCAGGGAGATGGCGGGGGACATCTCCTTCGCACTCGAGCATATCGCCAAGGAGGAGAGGCTCAACTATCTTGCGCTCTATGACGTGCTGACCGGGCTTCCCAACCGCACGTTGTTCAGCGACCGCTTGGCCCAGCAGGTGCAGGCGGCCAAGCAGTCCGGCATGGACGTGGCCCTGCTGCTCGTCGACGTGGCGAGATTCCGGCACTTGAACGATGCCATGGGCCGCGATGCGGGCGACGTGCTGCTGAAGCTCGTGGCCGAGCGCCTGGCGCTCGCGGCGGTGGTGAAGGAAGGGGTAAGCCGCGTCGGCGCCGATCTCTTCGCCTTGGCGCTGCCCAGCGTCAAGGGCGTCGCCGAGGTCGCGCGCTTCGCGGAGGAGCATCTCCTTCCGCAACTCCTGCAAGCCTACGAGATACAGGGCGAGGAGGTGCGCGTCTCGGTGAAGCTCGGGATCGCCCTCTTCCCGCACGACGGCAACGACGCCGAGGTGCTCTTCGCCAATGCCGAGACCGCCTTGGAGAAGGCCAAGCTCTCGGGAGAGCGCTACGTCTTCTATGCCGCGGAGATGAATGCCAAGGTCGCGGATGCGCTCAGGCTCGAGACCAAGCTGCGCCGCGCCCTCGAGGCCCAGCAGTTCGTCCTCCATTATCAGCCGAAGGTCGAGATCAAGAACAACCGGATCACCGGTCTCGAGGCGCTCATCCGCTGGAACGATCCGGAGTCGGGCCTGGTGCGGCCCGGCGAATTCATCCCCGTCCTGGAGGAGACCGGCTTGATCCTCGAGGTGGGCAAATGGGCGATCGAGCGCGTGGTGGCCGACTACGGGCGCTGGATCGAGCAGGGCTTCCTGCCGCCTCGCATCGCCGTCAACGCCTCGCCCATCCAGCTCAGGCGCGACGACTTCGTCGACACGGTGGCGCGGGCGCTCGCGGCCAACCCGAGCGTGGCCGACTTCCTCGATCTCGAGATCACGGAAAGCGTCATCATGCATGACGTCGAATCGCATATTCCGAAGCTGCGCGCGCTGCGGGACAAGGGAATCAAGATCGCCATCGACGACTTCGGCACCGGCTATTCCTCGCTCGCCTACATCGCCAAGCTGCCGGTGAACGAGCTGAAGATCGACCGCGCCTTCATCGTCGGCATGACGACCAACCCGGACGACATGACGATCGTGTCGACGATCATCTCGCTCGCGCACGCGCTCGAGCTCACGGTCATCGCGGAGGGTGTGGAGACCGACGAGCAGGCGAAGCTCTTGAGGCTGGTGAAATGCGACCAGATGCAGGGTTACTTCTTCAGCAAGCCGCGTCCGCTGGACGAGATCGAGGTCATGCTGGCGCGGAAGCGGGCGTAGCGCCGGCGGCTCGGCGCGGCGCTGCGGCGACGGAGATGCCCTCTTGAACGCTCGCCGAGGCGGCGACGAGCCGGTCGCCCGGGACGGGGATGGCGGCGAGCTGCTTTCCCTCGAGGAAGAGGCCGAGCTGGAAGCCGCCGACCTTCGCCGGGTCGGAGATCCCCTCGATCGCAGAGATATTCTTGGGATAGACGCCGCTCGGCGGCGCGTTCTCCTCGGGATGCTTGGGGTCGATCCGGATGAGCGCGGCGTCGTGGGAGAGTGCGTTGACCATGTCGTCGTAATCGGCGCGCTCCGGCTTCATGCGGATCTCCACGGTCGAGAGGGGTCCGCCCTTGCCGCCATAACTGATGGTGCCGACGAGGCCCTTGCGGTAATCCGCTTCGCCCTTGTCGCCGTCGAAGGCCGCCCAGCGCAGCACCTCGGGATGCGCGTTCGGCGCCTCCGCCCAGGCGGCGCTGCCGACGGCACCGGGACCGGTCGAGCGGAAGAGGGCGGCGCCGGTCTCGAGCAGCCGGACATGGTGGACGTTCGGCCCGGCGCAACAGCCCGGCATGGTCGCCGCGAAGTAGGTCTCGTCGACCACCTTGCCCATGGCGCCCGGATCGGAGAAAGAGGCGAGCCGCTTCGGCTTGGCGCCGCTCAGGTCGTCGACGGTGACCGAGACGCTCGATTTCGCGTCAAAGCCCTCGCGGTGGTGCGCGCGCCCAAGGCGGTCGTGACCGTCGCCAGGCGGGTGCTGTGATGAGGCTTGCCGCCCACCTCCTCGAAGGGTCCATAGGGCACGAACTGCACGTTCTCGGCGTGCCGTGCGATGTTGCCGCCCGGCAGAGTCTCGACTTTGACCGAGGATGTGGCGGACATCTCGTGGGTCTCCGCGTTCGCGCGGACCCGCGTCATGGCCGCCGCGAGCGCCACGGCCGCGGCGATGCGGCGCGATGTCATGTTCGGCTGTCCCTCCAGCGCATGCGTTGCACGGATCGCTCGCTGGTCGCGCGATCCCCCCTCGCGGAATAGCGTGGAATGCCGCGGCCGCTGAGGCGTCTCGCGGCGCGCGCCGGCGCGGCGGCGGCACGGCGCGGCACCGGCAATTCGCCTTCCAATCCACGCGGGGATGCCTGATAAAGGCGCCTCACGGCGCCCGGCACGCGGGCGGGAGAGAGGGAACGAGCGCCATGGCCCCGACGCTTGCGGAGACCGGCAAGGGCGCGCGCGTCGATGGTGGCGGAGCGCTCCTGTTCGACGCGCTGCCCGGCCTCGTCTTCGCCGGTGTCCTGTTGGCGGTGTTTCTCTTCTACATCGATACCGACGTGCTGCGCGGCGGGCTCATCGACACCGACAGCTACATGCACGGCGTCCGCCTCCGCGACGTGCTGGCGCACGGCGGCTGGAATGGCGGCTTTCTCCTCCGCGACAACGCGCCATACGGCATGGTGCTGCACTGGAGCAAGGCCTACGACCTCATCGTCTTGGCGCTGGCCTGGCCCTTAGCTGCACTCGCGGGCTGGAACGCCGCCTTGGCCGCGGTCTTGCCGGCGATCGGCCCCCTCTCGATCGCCGCTCTCATCTTCGCGGCCCTCTGGGCCGTGCGGCCGCAGTCGGACGAGAACGAGCGGCGCTATCTCGGCGTGGCACTTGCGCTCACCCCGCTCGTGGTCAATTACGGCCTGATCGGGGCGGCGACCTATCATGTGCTCATCCTCGCCGTCTGGGCGCTCTTCATGGGCTTCGTCCTGCGCGCCGCCCAACCGCCGCACCGGCTCTCCCACGGCATCGCCGCCGGTCTCACCGCGGCCTTTGCGCTCTGGCTCGCGGTCGAGTGCGTGCTGGCGCTTGCCCTCGGCATGCTCGTCCTGGGTCTCGCCTGGATCCGCCACGGCCGCGACCTGCGCCGCACGAGCCTCGGGCTCGCCTTCACTCTGGCGATTGCCCTCGCCGCCCTCCTCGCCTTTGATCCGCCCTATGGCGGCTGGCGCGAGCCGTGGCTCGAGCGGCTCTCCATCGTCTATGTGGTCTTCGGCCTCCTCGTCGCCCTCCTCTCGGTCGTCATGGCGGCCGCACCCCAGACGCCTCGCGCCTGGCGCGCGCGTCTTGCCGTGGCCGCCGTCGGCACGCTTCTGTCGGCGGCGGCGCTCGCAACACTCTTCCCCGAGCTCCTTTCCCCGGACCGCGCGATCTTCGGCGCCGAGCTCTACGCGGAAGTCTGGAGCAAGATCAACGAGGGCAGGCCAGCCTTCGAAAACGCGAGCCGGGGCATCCTCCTAACGGGCGGACCCGCCATCGGCTTCGTCGCGGCGCTCGCCTTCGCATTGTCCCAGCGCGGGGCGCGTGCGGCCTGGAGCCTCGTCGCCGCGATGCTGGCGATCATGACGGTGCCGGGGCTTGTCCATGCACGCTTCTGCATCTATCCCGAGGTGCTGGCAGCCCTGCCGATCGCCGCCCTCCTTGCGCGGCCGGGTGCCGTGGCCGAGCGCGTGCTGCCGCGCCTCCTCCGCCCGCTCGGCCGCGCGTTCATGGCCAGCGTGATCCTCGTCGGACCGCCGCTCTCTTCGGGCATGCTGCTCATCGTGCGCGGGGTGGCGGCCGAGCCCCTCGTCGACTGCCGGGTGCGCCACGTCGCTTGGGCGCTCAACGATGTCGCGTTCATGGGGGCGCGCAATCTCATCATCATGACCGAGTGGAGCGAGGCGCCGGCGACGCTCTACTGGACGAACCACAGGGTGGTGGCGGGGCCTTACCATCGCGACGTCGAGGGCTTGCGCGACGCGGTGGCCTTCATGACGGGCAAGGACGACCGGCAGTCCCGCGCCATCCTGACGCGCCGCGGCGTCTCCTATGTCATGATTTGCGGTCAGCCGCCGAAGAAGGGGGCGCCGGCCAAGGCCGGCGAGGCCGATCTCGAGGATCGCCTGGCGCGCGGCGAGGCGCCTTCGTGGCTGACCCCGGTCCCCTGGCCGATCGGGCTCGTGAGCGACCTGCGGCTTTTCCGCGTCGAGCCCCCGCCTGCACCGAATTGAGATCGAGCGCGGCCGGAGGGCGGCGCCGATAAGAGGCAGAAGCTTAGAGGACGCATGGCGGAGGATCGCAACAGCGGAGCGGGAGGGCCGCCGAGGCTGGCTCTCGAGGGCATCACCAAGCGCTTCCCCGGCTGCCTCGCCAACGACCATATCGATCTCGCGGTAATGCCGGGCGAGCTCCATGCGCTTCTCGGGGAGAACGGCGCCGGCAAGAGCACGCTCGTCAAGATCATCTACGGCGTCGTCCATGCCGACGAGGGGAGGCTGCTCTGGGAGGGTGCCCCCGTGCGGATCGCGAGCCCGGCCGAGGCGCGGCGGCTCGGCATCGGCATGGTGTTCCAGCAGTTCACCCTCTTCGAGCAGCTCACCGTCGCCGAGAACATCGCCCTCGGAACGTCGTACGGCGGCAACATGAAGACGCTGGCCGGGCGCGTCGCGGCCATTGCCGAGCACTACGGCCTGGCGCTCGAACCCCACCGGCACGTGCACGACCTCTCGGTCGGCGAGCGCCAGCGCGTCGAGATCGTGCGCTGCCTCATCGAGGCGCCGCGGCTTCTCATCATGGACGAGCCGACCTCGGTGCTGACGCCGCAGGAAAGCGAGCGCTTGTTCGCCACCTTGCGCCGCCTCGCCGCCGACGGCTGCAGCGTCCTCTACATCAGCCACAAGCTCGAGGAGGTGCGCGCGCTTTGCAGCCGTGCGACCGTTCTTCGCGGGGGCCGCGTGACCGCCACTTGCGACCCGCGCGCCGAGAGTGCCGCCTCGCTCGCGCGCATGATGGTGGGAAGCGAGCTCGTCGCCTGCGCGCGCCCGGCAGCACACGCACTAGGAGCGGAGGCGCTCGCGGCGGACGGCTTGAGCGTGCCGGCCAACGATCCCTTCGGCACCGACCTCGCGGACGTGCGCCTCGAGGTGCGCGCCGGCGAGATCCTCGGCATCGCAGGGGTGGCGGGGAACGGCCAGGCCGAGCTCCTGCGCCTCCTCGCGGGCGAGCGCTTCGCGCCGCGGGCAGGCGACATCCGCCTCGCCGGCGAGCCCGTGGGCCGCCTCGGCCCGGCCGAGCGGCGCCGGCGCGGCCTCGCCTTCGTGCCCGAGGACAAGCTCGGCCGCGGCGCCGTGCCGGGGATGACGCTCGCCGAGAATGCGCTCCTGACCGACCGCTCGGGCGGCCTCGTGACGGTCGGCCTCATCCGCTTTGGCGCCGTGCATGCGCTTGCCGCTCGCATCGCCGCGCGCTTCGGCGTGGTTGCGGCGGGCATCGACGCCAATGCCGAGAGCCTCTCGGGCGGCAATCTCCAGAAGTTCATCGTCGGGCGCGAGATCCTGCAGCAGCCGAGGATGCTTATCGCCGCACACCCGAGCTGGGGCCTCGACGTGGGTGCGGCACTCGCCATCCACCGGGAGCTTGTGGCGCTGCGCGATGACGGCGCCGCGGTCCTCATCGTTTCCGAGGACGTGGACGAGCTCTTCGAGATCTGCGACCGCATCGCGGTGATGAGCCGGGGGCGGCTCTCGCCGCAGTACCCTGTCGCAGCGACCACGATCGAGGAGATCGGGCTCCTCATGGGCGGCGGGCCGGCCGCGGGCGGGACGGAGGGGCGCCATGGCGCTTCTTAGGCTCGAGCCGCGCGCAGCACCCTCGCGGGCCGCGCGCCTGCTCTCCCCGCTCGCGGCGGCGCTTCTGACGCTCGCAGCAGGCGGCCTCCTCTTCGCGGCACTCGGCTATGACCCGCTTGGCGCCTTCCGCGATTTCTTCGTGCGGCCGCTCTCCTCGACCTACGGGCTCGCCGAGGTGGCGCTCAAGGCTTCGCCCCTTCTCCTCTGCGCCCTCGGCCTCTCGATCGGCTTCCGCTGCAACGTATGGAACATCGGCGCCGAGGGCCAATTCACCATGGGCGCCATCGCGGGCGGCGGCTTGGCGCTGGCCTTCCCGGAGAGCGAGAGCGGCTGGCTGCTCCCCGCCATGCTCGCCGCGGGTGCCGCGGGCGGCATGGCATGGGCGGCCATCCCGGCATATTTGCGCACGCGCTTCAACACGAGCGAGATCCTCTCGAGCCTGATGCTGAGCTATACCGCACTCCTCGTGCTGAGCTACCTCGTGCACGGGCCGTGGCGCGATCCCGCCGGCTACAACTTCCCCCAGTCGCGCCAGTTCGGCGACGCCGCTCTCTTGCCGGTCCTCGTCGCGGGGACGCGCCTCAATGTCGGCTGCCTGGCAGGGCTCGCAGCGCTCGTCCTCGTCTGGCTGCTGCTCGAGCGCAGCTTCATGGGCTTTCAGATCAAGGTGGTCGGCCTGGCGCCGGGCGCCGCGGCCTATGCCGGCTTCAGCCAGACGCGGCTCGTCTGGCTAAGTCTCCTTGCCGGCGGCGCCCTTGCCGGGATTGCCGGCGTCAACGAGGTGGCGGGGCCGATCGGCCAGCTCCTGCCGCGCATCTCGCCCGGCTACGGCTTTGCCGCCATCATCGTCGCCTTCATCGGGCGGCTCCATCCCTTCGGCATCCTCCTCGCGAGCCTCCTGATGTCGCTCCTCTATCTCGGAGGCGAGTCGGCGCAAGTGACGCTCGGCCTGCCCTTGGCCGTGGCTGGCCTCTTCCAGGGCATGCTGCTCTTCTTCCTGCTCGGCTGCGATTTCCTGGTGCGCTACCGCCTGCGCTTCGCCCTCTCCGCGCGAGCCGGGGCGGCGCCATGAGCGAGCTCGAGTTCCTCGCGGCGGCGCTGGCGGCCGTGGTGCGCGCCGGCACGCCGCTCGTGCTCGCCGCACTTGGCGAGCTGGTGAGCGAGAAGGCAGGCGTGCTCAACCTCGGCGTCGAAGGCATGATGCTGACGGGTGCGGTCGCCGGCTTCATCGCGGCGGCAACGTCTGGCGAGCCGCTCCTCGGCATCGCCGCGGCCGTCCTCGCCGGCATCGCGATGGCGCTCCTCTTCGGCGTGCTCACCTTGAGCCTCCAGGCCAACCAGGTGGCGACCGGCCTGGCGCTGAGCATCTTCGGCACGGGCCTCAGCGCCTTCGTCGGCCGCGGCTATGTCGACGTGATGCTCGCCGGGTTGAAGCCGCTGGCGCTCCCCGGCCTCTCGCAGCTGCCGCTCGTGGGCCCGCTCTTCTTCGACCAGGATCTCCTCGTCTATGCCTCGGTGGCGCTGCTTTGGGCCGTCCACCGCTTCCTCGCCCATAGCCGTGGCGGCCTCGTGCTGCGCGCCGCCGGCGAGGCGCCGGAGGCGGCCCATGCGCTCGGCTATCCGGTCGTCCGCATCCGCTACCTCGCCGTGGCGTTCGGCGGTGCCATGAGCGGGCTCGCCGGCGCCTATCTCTCGCTCGCCTATACGCCGATGTGGACGGAGAACATGACCGCCGGCCGCGGCTGGATAGCACTTGCGCTCGTCGTCTTCGCCACCTGGAAGCCGCTCCGCCTCCTGCTCGGCGCCTATATCTTCGGCGGCGTCAGCATCCTCCAGCTCAACATCCAGGGCGCCGGCCTGCCCTTTCCGCCCGACCTCCTCGCCGCACTCCCCTATCTCGCCACCATCCTCGTGCTCGTGCTCATCTCGCGCGACGCCCGGCGCATCCGCCTCAACGCCCCCGCCGCACTCGGCAAAGCCTTCCGGCCGGCGGAGTGAGGCGATACGCCGCGCGCCCGTGGCTCCGGATCAAAGCCTTTAGCCCGGGGGCGATCTCCCTCGCCTCCTTCAGGAGGAGGGTCGGGGTGAGGAGGCGCTCGGGCCAATCGCGTCGGAGGCCGTATGCACTCGCTGCGGCCAACCTCCTCACCTTCCCATCCCTTCGCGATGGGCCCCTTCCTCTCCTCCCGAAGGAGGATAGGAGGGAACTCTCGCCGGCTCCGCCCTTGACAGCCCCGCCACCCTTCGGGCACAAATTGTTCGTACACGAACAATTCGCCGCGGGCTAGGGACGGCAGCATGGGCGGCTACTTGCGCCCGACGAACCTCGATGACGCGCTCTTGGCGCTTGCCGAGAGGCGGCTGAGCGTGCTCGCCGGCGGCACGGACTTCTATCCCGCCCGCGTCGGCCGGCCGCTCTCGGACGACGTGCTCGACATCACCGGCCTCAAGGCGCTCAAGGGCATCCGCCGCGAGGACGGCTTCTGGCGCATCGGCGGGCTCTTCAGCTGGAGCGAGCTCGTGCGCAGCACGCTGCCGCCCGCCTTCGACGGCCTCAAGGCGGCAGCACTCGAGGTGGGCGGCGTGCAGATCCAGAATGCCGGCACCCTCTGCGGCAACGTCTGCAACGCCTCGCCCGCGGCCGACGGCGTCCCCAACCTCCTCGTGCTCGACGCCGTCGTCGAGCTGGCCTCGGCCGCGGGCATCCGCCGGCTGCCGCTCGCCGACTTCATCACGGGCAACCGCACGACGGCCTTGCGGCCGGACGAGCTGGCGACGGCACTCCTCGTCCCGCACGTGCCGCGGCCGGCGCGGAGCCGCTTCCTCAAGCTCGGCGCGCGCAAGTATCTCGTCATCTCGATCGTCATGGCGGCGGCGCTTGTCGAGGCGGGCGAGGACGGCCGCGTGGCGGCCGCGCGCGTGGCGGTGGGCTCTTGCTCCGCCGTCGCCAAGCGCCTGTCGGCGCTCGAGGCGGAACTCGCCGGCCGCCCGCTCGACGGCCGGCTCGGCGAGGCCGCGAGCGAGGCGCATCTCGAGCCGCTCAGCCCCATCGACGACATCCGCGGCAGCGCTGCCTACCGCCGGGACGCGGCGTTGACGCTGGTGCGCCGCGCGCTCAACGAGCTCGGAGCCGCCCCGTGAACGCCGAGCAGCCCCTCTTGAGCTTCGAAGTCAACGGCCGCCGCGTCACGCTTGCCGTCTCTCCGACGGCACGGCTGGCCGAGGTCTTGCGCGAGGAGCTGGGCTTGACCGGCACCAAGGTCGGCTGCAACGCGGGCGACTGCGGCGCCTGCACGGTGCTGGTGGACGGCGAGCAGATTTGCGCCTGCCTCATGGCCGCCGGGCAGGCGGCGGGCCGCAAGGTCGTCACGGTCGAGGGCCTGGCCCAAGGCGGTGCCCTCAACGCGCTGCAGCTCGCCTTCCATCGCCACGGCGCCGCGCAATGCGGCATCTGCACGCCCGGCATGCTGATGGCGGCGAGCGATCTCCTCGCGCGCAATCCGCGGCCCGACGAGCGGGCGGTCAAGGATGCTCTCGGCGGCGTGCTCTGCCGCTGCACCGGCTACCGCAAGATCATAGACGCGGTGCTCGCCGCCGCGGAGGGCTCGCATGCTCCGGAGCCCGAGGCGCCGGCAGCCGGCCGCGCCGTCGGCGCCCGCCTCGCCAAGACCGACGGCATCGCCAAGCTCACCGGCACCGAGCGCTTCGGCGACGACGCAGCGCCCGCCGACGCCCTCTCCTTGCGCGCCGTGCGCTCGCCCTACGCCAGCGCGCGCTTCACCATCGGGCCGCTCGACGAGCTGCGACGCCGGCATCCGGGCCTCGTGCGCGTGCTCACCGCCGAGGACATCCCCGGGCAGAACCGCTTCGGCATCTATCCCGACATCAAGGACCAGCCGGTGCTGGCCGAGGGCTGCGTGCGCTTCCGCGGCGAGGCGGTTGTGGCACTCGTGGGCGACGCCGCAACGATCGCCGCCATCGCCGACGAGGAGGTGCCGATCCGCTGGCAGCCCCAGGCGCCGCTCACCGGCATTGCCGCGGCCATGGCGCCGGGCGCACGGTGCCTTCACGAAGATCACCCGGACAACGTGCTGGTGCGCGGCCGCGTTCAGTCGGGCGACCTCGCGGCGGGCTTCGCCAAGGCGGCGGCGGTGGCCGAGGGCAGCTTCTCGACCGCCTTCGTCGAGCATGCCTATATCGAGCCCGAGGCCGGTTATGCGCGGCGCGTCCGCGGTGCCGGCGGCGAGGACCGCATCGAGATCGTCGCCTGCACCCAGACGCCATACATGGACCGCGACGAGCTCGCCCTCGTGCTGGGCCTGGCACCGCGGCAGGTGCGCATCGTGCCGACGGCCACGGGTGGCGGCTTCGGCGGCAAGCTCGACCTCTCGCTCCAGCCGCTCATCGCGACGGCGGCCTGGCTCCTCGACCGCCCGGTGCGCGCAGCCTACACGCGGCCCGAATCCATGGCGGCCACGACCAAGCGCCATCCCGCCGAGATCACGGCGCGCTTCGCCTGCGACGCGCACGGGCGCCTGACCGCCGTCGAGTTCCACGGCGACTTCAACACCGGCGCCTACGCCTCCTGGGGCCCGACGGTCGCCAACCGCGTGCCTGTGCATGCGAGCGGGCCCTACGCCGTGCCCGCGGTCAAGGCGACGACGCGCGCCGTCTACACCAACGAGACGCCGGCCGGCGCCTTCCGCGGCTTCGGCGTGCCCCAGGCCGCCATCGCCCACGAGGCGCTGATGGACGAGCTCGCCGAGCGGCTCGCCATCGACGCGCTCGAGTTCCGCCGCCTGAACGCGCTACGCCCCGGCGCGCTGACCGCGACCGGCCAGCGGCTTGAGGCGAGCGTCGGCCTCGTCGCCTGCCTCGATGCGCTCGAGCAGCACTGGCACGCGGCGCTCGGCACCGCCGCGGCCTTCAACGAGACGGGCGGCGTGCGCCGGCGCGGCGCCGGCATCGCCTGCATGTGGTACGGCATCGGCAATACCTCGCTCTCCAACCCCTCGACCATGACGGTCGGCATCGACGGTAAGGGCCGCCTCACGCTCTACAACGGCGCCCTCGACATCGGCCAGGGCTCCAACACCATCATGGTGCAGATCTGCGCCGACGCGCTCGGCATCGCCGCTTCCGAGTTCGCCCTCGTCACGGGCGACACCGACCTCACGGCGGACGCGGGCAAGACCTCCGCCTCGCGCCAGACCTTCGTCTCCGGCAAGGCGGCCCAGCTCGCGGGCGAGGATCTGCGCCGGCAGAATCCTGCGCCTCGCCAACGTGGGGCCCGCGGCGGCGATCCGCCTCGAGGGTGCCTCGCTCCTGGTGAGCGAGGGCGGCGTGCGCCACAGGATCGACCTTGCGGCCTTGCAGACAAGCGCGAACGGCGACGTGCTCACGGGGCGCGGCCATTTCGACCCGCCCACCACGCCGCTCGACGAGAACGGCCAGGGCGAGCCCTACGCCAGCTACGCCTTCGCGGCGCAGATGGCGGAAGTCGAGGTCGATCTCGAGCTCGGTACCGTGCACGTGCTGCGCATCGTGGCCGCCCACGACGTCGGCCGCGCCGTCAATCCGACCCAGGTCGAGGGCCAGATCCACGGCGGCATCGCGCAAGGGCTCGGCTTAGCACTCATGGAGGAGTTCATCCCCGGGCGCTCGGAGAACCTGCACGACTATCTCATCCCCACCATCGGCGACGTGCCGCCGATCGAGACCATCCTCATCGAGGATGCCGACCCGCTCGGACCCTTCGGCGCCAAGGGCATCGGCGAGCCGGCGCTCATCCCCACGGCACCGGCGATCTTAGGTGCCATCTACCGTGCGACGGGCGTGCGCATCCGCCGCGTGCCGGCGACGCCCGACCGGGTGCGCGCGGCACTGCTCGCCGCCGGAAAGGGATCGGGGAGAGGAGGAGAGGGCGATGGCTGAGGCAGCACTGGAGGCCAAGGCGGGGAGCGACGGAGGCATCGTCACCTGCGACGCCTGTCCGGTGCTCTGCCGCATCCGGCCGGGCCGCACCGGCGCCTGCGACCGCTACGGCAACGTCGCGGGTGCGCTCACCCGCCTGGACGCCATGGTGCTCGCGCAGAAGACCGTCGACCAGGAGGGCGCGCTCGTGCCCTTCCTCGCCGGTGGGCAGGGCGAGGGCGGCTTCATCGCCGCAGCACCCGTGACCGCGGACAGGCACTTCCTCACCGGCATCGGCTCGGGCACCACCTATCCCGACTACAAGCCCGCACCCTTCATCGTGGCGAGCGAGCATGCCGGCGTCGACATGGTGACGGTGGTGACCGAGGGCATCTTCAGCTACTGCGGCGTCAAGCTGAAGATCGACACCGACCGCTACGTCGGCCCCGAGCAGGCGGCGGTGCGCGCCGAGGGCGAGCAGGTCGGCCACGTGACCACGGCGGAATACGGCTCCCAGATGCTGGCTATCGGCGGCGTGCGGCACCTCACCGGCGGCAGCAAGAAGGAGGGCGTGGTCGCCTGCAAGACCATGCTCGGCCTCTGCAACAAGGAGGCGGTCGAGCTCGCGGTCGAGGGCGGTGCCCGGCTCACGGTCCAGGCGGGAAAGCCGCCCGTCATCGACGGCGTCGTCGAGGAGCGCATGCGCGTCGGCTGCGGCTCCGCCACCATCGGCATCTTCGCCAAGCAATGGCACGGCCACGTCGACGAGGTGGTGGTGGTCGACGACCACATCACCGGGGTCTTGAGCGAGCACCAGGCGGGCCGCTTCCTCGATCTGCCGCACGCCGGCATCCGCGTGCGCGGCCGGCGCTCGACGCCGGGTCGCTATTTCCAGGTGGCCGAGCCGGGGAGCGGCTGGGGCGGCACCGCCGTCGAGGACCCGCTCGCCATCATCGAGACGATCGATGCCAAGACCGCTTGGCCGGGCCTGCGCCTCCTGATGGTGAGCACCACGGGCGAGGACGCCGAATATTTCGTGCTCGACGAGGCGCTCAAGCCGGTCAAGGCGGCGATGCCGGAGGCCGTGCGCAAGGTGGTGGAGCGCATCGGCGAGAACTGCGAGCCGGCACTCGTCTCCGTGCTCTTCATGGCGGGCGCCGGCGGCTCGCTGCGCGCCGGCGTCACCGAGAACCCGGTCAAGCTCACGCGCTCGGTCAAGGAGGCGCTCGCCCGCGTGACCTCGGGCGGCGCTCCCGTCTATGTCTGGCCCGGCGGCGGCATCACCTACATGGTCGACGTGACGCGCATGCCTGACAACGCCTTCGGCCACGTGCCGACGCCGGCGATCGTGGCGCCCATCGAGTTCACCATGCGGCTCGAGGATTACCGCGAGCTCGGCGGCCATATGGCGAGCGTGCGCCGCCTCGAGGAGATCGGCCGCGTCGACCGCTTACGCGTGACCGCCTGGCACGAGGGCAATCCCTGGCCCTTCGATGCGCAGCAGGCAGCCAAGCGCCGGACAGAGACATGATCGCGGCGCAACTCCTCCCCGACGGCCGCCGGCTCCATCTCCAGCATGGCCCGATCGATCTCGTCATCGAGGCCTGGGGCAGCACGGGCGAGGTCGCGCGCGCCTACGGCCAGGCGCAAGCCTGCTTCCGCGGCCTCCTGGCAACTTTGGTCGGCGAGCTGGCGCTCCTCAAGGCGCCGCTGGGCGCCGCCTATCCGCGCGCCGAGGGGGCGGTGGCGCGGCGCATGGTCGCCGCCTGCTGGCCCTACCGCGAGGTGTTCATCACGCCGATGGCTGCCGTCGCCGGTGCGGTGGCCGACGAGGTGCTGGCCGCACTCACGGCCGGCCGCACGCTTGCGCGCGCCTATGTCAACGACGGCGGGGACATCGCTTTTCACTTGGCGCCGGGCGAGCGGCTGAGCGCCGGGGTCGTGGCGGACGTGGCGGCACCCTTGCTCTTCGGGACGCTCGATCTCGGCGCCGAGATGCCGGTGCGCGGCATCGCCACGAGCGGGCGGGCCTGCAAGGGCCAGGGTGGGCGCAGCTTCTCGCTCGGCATCGCCGATTCGGTGACGGTCCTCGCGCGCGATGCCGCTGCGGCCGATGCGGCGGCGACCGTCATCGGCAATGCGGTCGATATCGAGCATCCGGCGATCCGCCGGCGTCCCGCCGCGGAGATCGATGCGGAGAGCGACCTCGGCGAGATTGCGGTTACGGTCGGCGTCGGCCCACTCGAGCCCCGCGCGGTCGCCGCGGCGCTCACGAAGGGTGCTGCGCTCGCGGAGCGGCTCGCCCGCGCTGGACAGATCCATGGCGCGGTCCTTACCTTACGGGGCGAGTGCCGCGTCGCGGGCGGCGGCCGGCTCGGCATCGCAGCACCGCAAGCCGCCTAGATCAGGAGAGGAGACCATGCGATGACGCTCCCGCGCATTCGCAAGCTGATCACGGTCGTCGAGGAGACGCGGCGCGAGATGGGCGAGGCGGTCGAGCCGCCGACGCGCAAGGCGGCCGCGATCGCGGTGATCGAGAATCCCTTTGCCGGGCGCTCCGTTGCCGACCTCGAGCCGCTCATCGCCATCGGCGAGGGTTTGGGCGGCATGCTGGGAAAACGCGCCGTAGCCGCCCTCGGCATCGCACCCGGTGAGGCGGAGAGCTACGGCAAGGCGGCGGTGGTGGGCGAGGCCGGCGAGCTCGAGCATGCCGCGGCCATCCTCCATCCGCGCCTGGGCAAGCCCTTGCGCGAGGCGGTCGAGAAGGGGGCGGCACTGGTGCCGTCGGCCAAGAAGATGGGCGGCATCGGCACCGCCATCGACGTGCCGCTCGGCCACAAGGACGCGGCCTACGTGCGCACGCACTTCGATGCCATGGAGGTGCGCGTCCCGGATGCACCTCGCGCGGGCGAGATCCTCGTCGCCGTGGTGGTGACCGACAGCGGTCGCCCGCGCCCGCGCATCGGCGGCCTGACCAAGGACCAGATCAAGGGCGAGGACGGCCTGCGCTGAGACGCCATCGCAGCGCGCGAGCAAACGGGACAACCGAGGAAGGAGTGCTCACCATGATCGAGCGCAGAACGTTTCTGGCGGGTGCCGCGGCGCTCGCCGCGGGCTCGCTTGGCGGCCTGGCCGTGGCCGCGGCGGCGGAGCCCATCAAGATCGGCGACGTCAACAGCTATACCGGTCTTCCCGCCTTCACCGTGCCCTACCGCAACGGCTGGCAGATGGCGCTCGCGGAGATCAACGCCGCGGGCGGCATCGGCGGCCGTCCGCTCGAGGTCGTCTCCTACGACGACGGCGGCAAGCCCGAGGAGGCGGTCAACCGCGCCGAGCAGCTCTTGAGCAAGGACCGCGTGGTCATGCTCATGGGCACCTTCTTCTCCAACATCGGACTCGCGGTGGCGAGCTTCGCGGCGCAGAACAAGGTCTTCTTCATGGCCGCCGAGCCGCTCACCGACGCGATCACCTGGGAGAAGGGCAACCGCTACACCTTCCGCCTGCGCCCCAATACCTACATGCAGGCGGCGATGATGGCGGACGAGGCGGCGAAATTGCCGGCCAAGCGCTGGGCCACCGTGGCGCCCAATTACGAGTACGGCACCTCGGGCGTCGCCGACTTCAAGAAGCTCCTCGCGGCCAAGCGGCCGGACGTGCAATGGGTGGCCGAGCAATGGCCGGCGCTCGGCAAGCTCGACGCCGGCGCCACGGTCGAGGCGCTCGCGGCGGCCAAGCCGGACGCCATCTTCAACGTGCTCTTCGGCGGCGATCTCGCCAAGTTCGTGCGCGAGGGCAACACGCGCGGGCTCTTCAAGGACCGCGCGGTGGTCAGCATGCTCACGGGCGAGCCCGAGTACATCGACCCGCTCAAGGACGAGACGCCCAAGGGCTGGATCGTCACCGGCTATCCCTGGTACGCCATCAAGACACCGGCCCACGAGAAGTTCCTCAAGGCCTATACCGCCAAATACAACGACCACCCGCGCATGGGCTCGCTCGTGGGATACAACACGCTGCTCTCCGTCGCGGCGGTGCTCGAGGCCGCCGGCAGCACCGACTCCGAGAAGCTCGTCAAGGCGGCCGAGGGATTGAAGCTCGCGACGCCGTCCGGCCAAGTCGTCTTCCGCGCCATCGACCATCAATCGACCATGGGCACCTGGGTCGGCAAGACCGACGTGAAGGACGGCGAGGGCATCATGGTCGACTGGCACTATGCCGACGGCGCCGATTTCCTGCCGAGCGACGCGGAAGTGAAGAAGATGCGGCCGGCCGAGTGAGGCTGCGTCGGCGCCGCGTTGAAATCTCCCTCTCCCCCTTGATGGGGAGAGGGTCGGGGTGAGGGGCCTCGCTTGAGCTTCCTCTTCGTCCAGTTCCTCACCGGGCTCACCTCGGCGTCGTCGCTCTTTCTCGTGGCCGCCGGCCTCTCGATCATCTTCGGCGTGACGCGCATCGTCAATTTCGCCCACGGCTCGTTCTACATGCTGGGCGCCTATATCGCCTACAGCCTGGCCACGCGGCTCGCGGGGCCGCTCGGCTACTGGGCCTCGGTGCTGCTCGCGGCCCTCGCGGTGGGCGTCATCGGCGTGGCGGCGGAGCTCCTGATCCTCCGCCGCATCTATCGCGCACCCGAGCTCTTCCCGCTCCTCGCGACCTTCGGCCTGGTGCTCGTCGTGGAGGATGCGACGCTCGCGATCTGGGGGCCCGACGATCTGCTCGGCCCCCGGGCGCCCGGCCTCGAGGGCGCCGTCGACATCTTCGGGCGCGCCTTTCCCGCTTACGATCTCGTGCTGATGGCGCTCGGCCCGCTCGTGCTCGCCGGCCTCTGGCTCCTCTTCCACCGTACGCGCTGGGGCACCCTCGTGCGCGCCGCGACCGAGGACCGCGACATGGTGGCAGCACTCGGCGTGCGCGAGGCGAGCCTCTTCACCAGCGTCTTCTTCCTCGGCGCCTTCCTGGCCGGCCTGGGCGGCGCCGTCGAGCTGCCGCGCGAGTCGGTCAATCTGCACATGGACATCAATACGGTCACCGAGGCGTTCGTCGTCGTGGTGGTCGGCGGCATGGGCTCGATCGCCGGCGCCTTCCTCGCGGCCGTCCTCATCGGCGAGCTCAACGCCTTCGGCATCCTCGTCTTCCCGCAGGTGACGCTCGTGCTGACCTTCCTGGTCATGGCCGTCGTGCTGGTGGTGCGGCCGTGGGGGCTCCTGGGCCGGCCCGAGACGGGTCAGCGCCCACCTGGCAGAGTGGCGGAGCTGACCGGCGGGCTGCCTGCGGGGCGGCAGGCGCTCGCCGCACTTGGCGCAGGCGCACTCCTTCTCCTGCTCCCGCTCGGCGTGGGCGACTATGGCCTCGTCCTCCTCACCGAGATACTCGTGCTGGCGCTCTTCGCCGCAAGCCTCCATTTCATCATGGGTCCCGGCGGGCTCGTCTCCTTCGGCCATGCCGCCTATTTCGGCCTCGGCGCCTACGGTGCCGCACTCGTCGTGAGCCGTCTCGGGCTCGGCATGGCGCCGGCGCTCCTCGCAGCCCCTCTCCTCGCAGGGGCCGGAGCGCTGCTCTTCGGCTGGTTCTCCGTGCGCCTCTCGGGCGTCTATTTCGCCATGCTCACGCTCGCCTTCGCCGAGATCGTCTGGTCGGGTGCGAGCCAGTGGACGGCGTTCACCGGCGGCGACAACGGCATCCTCGGCGTGTGGCCGGCGCGCGTGCTGGGCGGCAGGCTCGGCCTCTACTATCTGGCACTGGCACTCTGCGGCGGCGGCGTCCTGCTGCTGCGCCGTCTCGCCGCGGCGCCCTTCGGCTACACGCTGCGCGCCGGCCGCGATTCGCCGTTGCGCGCCGACGCGATCGGCATCGACGTGCGCCGCCACCAGTGGCTCGCCTTCATCGCCATGGGGGCGCTTGCCGGCCTTGCGGGCGGGGTCCTCGCCTTCTCGACCGGCAGCGTGTTCCCGACCGTGCTGGCCATCCCCAACTCGGTCGACGCCCTCGTCATGGTGCTGCTCGGCGGCCTCCATGCGCTCGACGGCCCGCTCGTGGGTGCCGCGGTCTTCACCGGCCTCAGCGAGGAGATCGCTCCCTTGACCGACTATTGGCGCGGCATCGTCGGCGCCATCATCCTCCTGCTCGTGCTGAGCTTCCCCGAGGGCATCGTCGGCTTCGCGCGCGCCCGGCTCGGCCGCGGCAGCGGAAGCGGGGAGGGCGCATGAGCCTCCTGAGCGTGAGCGCCCTCTCGAAATCCTTCGGCGGCGTGCGCGCGGTGGCCGAGCTGGCCTTTGACCTGGCAGCCGGAGAAATCCTCGCCCTCATCGGACCGAACGGCGCCGGCAAGACGACCTGCTTCAACATGCTGGGCGGCCAGCTGCGCCCCGACCGCGGCAGCATCCGCCTCGACGGACGCGAGCTCGTCGGCCTCAGGCCGCGCGAGATTCTGGCGCCTCGGCGTCGGGCGCACCTTCCAGATCACCGCCACCTTCGCCTCGATGAGCGTGCGCGAGAATGTGCAGATGGCGCTCATCTCGCGCCGGCGCCGCACGCTCGAGCCCTGGCCGCGGGCAGGTGCCCTCTACCGCGCCGAGGCGGGCGCACTCCTCGAGCGCGTCGGCATCGCCGGCGAGGCGGAGCGCTCCTGCGGCACGCTCGCCTACGGCGACTTGAAGCGCGTCGAGCTCGCCGTCGCCCTCGCCAACGAGCCGCGCCTCCTCCTCATGGACGAGCCCACCGCGGGCATGGCGCCCGCCGAACGCACGGCGCTCATGCAGCTCGTCGCGGAGATCGTGCGCGAGCGCGGCACCAGCGTGCTCTTCACCGAGCACGACATGGACGTCGTCTTCGCCCACGCCGACCGCATCATCGTGCTCGACCGCGGCGCCCTCATCGCCGAGGGAGAGCCCGGGCGCGTGCGCAGGGACGCCCGCGTGCGCGAGATCTACCTCGGCCAGGCGGAGAGCCTCTGATGCTCTCCGCGGCAGGGCTCAACAGCTATTACGGCCGCGCCCACATCCTCTTCGATCTGGCGCTCGAGGTGCGCCGCGGCGAGGTGGTGGTCCTTCTCGGGCGCAACGGCGCGGGGAAATCGACCACCCTCAAGACCATCATCGGCCTGGTGCCGCCCGCCTCGGGCGAGCTGCGCTTCCTGGGGCAGTCGATCCGCGGCCTGGCGCCCTATGCCATCAGCCGGCTCGGCATGGGCTATGTGCCGGAGGAGCGGCGCATCTTCCGCGAGCTCACCGTGATGGAGAACCTCGAGGTCGGCCGCCGGCCGCCGCGGCCGGGCCTCTCAGCCTGGACGCCGGCGCGGCTCTTCGAGCTCTTCCCCAACCTCGCGGAGATGCGCGGCCGCCGCGGCGGCATGATGAGCGGCGGCGAGCAGCAGATGCTGACCATCGCGCGCACGCTCATGGGCAATCCGGCGCTCCTCCTCCTCGACGAGCCTTCCGAGGGCCTGGCACCGGTGATCGTGGCCTCGATCGCGCGCACCGTCCGTGCACTCAAGGCCGAGGGCCTCACGGTGGTGCTCTCCGAGCAGAATGTGCGCTTCGCCGAGCTGGTGGGCGACCGCGCCTACATCATCGAGAAGGGCCGCATCCGCTACCACGGCACCATGGCCGAGCTCGCCGCCGACGAGGCGGTGCGGGCGAAGTATCTGACGATATGATGGCCGGGACTGTGAGCTACCCCCCTCCCTACCCTCCCCCTCAAGGGGGGAGGGGATAGCATTGGCGGGCTCGAAAAATTGTACCCCCTCCCCCTTGAAGGGGGAGGGTTGGGGAGGGGGTGACGTGCGTGGCACGCGACAGCTTGCCCTGACAGTGGGGCTTTGCCAGAGTAAGGATCGTTCGCGTACGAATGACTTCGGCAGGCGAGGGAGGAGAGCATGGCGGAAGCTCAAGGGGCGGCGGCGGCGGGCAAGCTCGTCGTGCGCAACATCGGCCTTCTGTTGTCGGGCGACCTCGAGAGGCCCATCCTCGATGCCGACACCATCGTCGCGGAAGGCGGGCGCATCACAGGCGTCGGCAAGGCCAAGGACGTGGATGCGGAGGGTGCGGCGGTGGTGGTCGACGCCAAGGGGACGACGCTCGCCCCCGGGCTCATCGACAGCCACGTGCATCCCGTCTTCGGCGACTGGACGCCGCGCCAGAGCCAGCTCAACTGGATCGACAGCTACCTCCACGGCGGCGTCACCACCATGATCTCGGCGGGCGAGGTGCATCTCCCCGGCCGGCCCAAGGACATCGTCGGCTTGAAGGCGCTCGCGATTACCGCCCAGCGCGCCTTCGACGGCTTTCGCCCAAGCGGCGTCAAGGTGCACGCCGGCGCTCCCGTGCTCGAGCACGGCATGGTCGAGAGCGACTTCAAGGAGCTCGCCGAGGCGGGCGTCAAGCTCCTGGGCGAGGTCGGGCTGGGCGGCGTCAAGGCGGGCTCGGAAGCGCGCCAGATGGTGGCCTGGGCGCGCAAGTACGGCATCAAGAGCACGATCCACACCGGCGGCCCCTCGATCCCCGGCTCCGGCCTCATCGACAAGGACGTGGTGCTCGAGGCCGACGCCGACGTGATCGGCCACATCAACGGCGGCCACACGGCACTCCCGGTCGAGCAGATCCTCGAGCTCTGCGTGCGCTGCCGGCGCGCCATCGAGATCGTGCACAACGGCAACGAGCTCGCCGGGCTCTTTGCACTTCGCACGGCGCGCGAGCTGAAGCAGCTCGGCCGCGTCATCCTCGGCAGCGACAGCCCGGCCGGCTCGGGCGTGCAGCCGCTCGGCATCCTCCGCATGGTGGCGATGCTCTCGAGCCTCGGCGAGGTGCCGGCCGAGGAGGTCTTCTGCTTCGCGACCGGCAATACGGCGCGGCTGCGCTCGCTCGACTGCGGTCTCATCGAGGTCGGCCGCGCCGCGGACTTCGTCATCATGGACCGCGCGCAGCACACCAGCGGCAACACCCTTCTCGAGAGCGTGCGCAAGGGCGACATCCCGGGCGTCGGCATGACGATCATCGACGGCGTCGTGCGCTCGGGCCGCAGCCGCAACACGCCGCCGGCGACCACCATGCCCGAGATCGTCGGGCATTAGGGGATGGCCCGCCCGCACGGCGCCGCCTCTCTCGCGGCTCCCCGGCGCATCGCAGGCTACGTGCTCGAGGCGCAGATCGGCTTCGTGTTGCGCCAGGCGCAGCAGCGCGCGACCGCGATCTTCATGAGCCATTTCGGCCGCCACCAGCTCACGCCCACGCAATGGACGACGCTCGTCCGCATCGCCGAGTACGGCAGCCTGTCGCAGAACCACCTCGGCCGCTTGACCGCCATGGATCCCGCGACCATCCAGGGCGTCGTCGAGCGCCTCATCGAGCGCCGGCTCGCGACGCGCATCGCCGACACGCAAGACCGGCGGCGCAAGCGCCTCGGCTTGACGTCCGCGGGGCAGCGCCTCGTGCGCAAGCTCGTGGGAAGCGCGCTCAATGTGAGCCGCGAGACGCTCCGCCCGCTCAGGCCTGGCGAGCGGGCGCTCATCCTCGACCTCCTGGCGCGACTCGGGTAGCGGCGGCGCGCGCCGCCCCCTTCGGCTTCTCCACGCCCACCGGCGATAGTGCTTCCCGGCAATCCGGCGAATTGCTATGATCGCCGCCCGTCCAGTAGTCATCCGCGGGAACGTCGGTTGATTGCGCCCATGGCCGGTTCGTATCGGGCTGGCCTTGAGGTGGCAATGGCGACCAGAGCGCTCCTCGTCTTTCCCAAGTTCAATCCCAACTCGTTCTGGAGCCTGCAGGCCGCCTGCGACTTCTACGGCGCGCGCTGCGTGGCGCCGCCCCTCGGCCTCATCACGATGGCCGCCATGCTGCCGTCCGACTGGAGCCTCCGCCTCGTCAACCGCAATGCCGAGGAGCTCGAGGCGGATCAGCTCGAGTGGGCCGATCTCGTGCTGACGGGCGGCATGATGCCGCAGCGCCAGGACACCCTCTCCCTCATCGAGCGCTGCCATGCCCAGGGCAAGCCGGTGGCCGTCGGCGGCCCGGACGTCATGTCGTGCCCCGAGCTCTACCGTGCTGCGGACTTTCTCGTCCTGGGAGAGGCGGAGGGCATGATCGGGCGCTTTCTCGAGGCGTGGCAGGCGGGCGCCAGGTGCGGGGTTTTCGAAGGCAGGAAATTCCAGGCCGACGTGACGAAATCGCCGGTGCCGCGCTTCGATCTGCTCGACTTCAAGCATTATCTCTTCATCGGCGTGCAGTATTCGCGCGGCTGTCCCTTCAACTGCGAGTTCTGCGACATCATCGAGCTCTACGGGCGCGTGCCGCGGACGAAGACGGACGCGCAGATGCTGGGCGAGCTCGACGCCCTCCACCGCGCGGGCTATCGCGGCCACGTGGATTTCGTCGACGACAATTTCATCGGCAACAAGAAGGCGCTGAAGCGCTTTCTTCCCCTGCTGCGCGCCTGGCAGGAGGAGCGCGGCTATCCCTTCGAGTTCTCGACCGAGGCCTCGATGAACCTCGCGGACGATCCGCAGCTCTTGAAGATGATGCGCGAGGCGAATTTCTTCGCCGTGTTCACGGGCATCGAGAGTCCGGACACCGAGACGCTCATCGCCACGCAAAAGAAGCAGAACACCAGGCGCAGCCTCGCCGACAGCGTCCACCGCATCTACGAGGCGGGCATGCTGGTGACCGCCGGCTTCATCGTCGGTTTCGACACGGAAAAATGCGGCATGGCGGACGGCATGATCGACTGCATCGAGGCGACGAGCGTTCCCGTCGCCATGGTCGGCCTGCTGACGGCGCTGCCGAACACCCAGCTCACCCGGCGCCTCGACGGCGAGGGCCGGCTGCTGCCGATCGACGTGAGCAAGGGCGACCAGTGCACCGCCGGGCTGAATTTCGTCACCTTGCGCCCGCGCCGCGACATCCTGGCGGATTACAAGTCCGTCCTCGAAGGCGCCTATCGGCCTCAGGCCTATTTCTCCCGGGTGCGCCGGCTCGGACGCGCGCTCAACCGCCCGAAATACTCGATGCCGCCGATCAAGGGATGGCGCTGGGCGTTCGGCCTCCTGGGCCGCCTCGCTTGGCGCATGACGGTCGAGGAGCCGGGATTGCGCCGCGAATTCTGGCGCACGATGCTCGATTGCGCGCTCCACAACGTGCGCGGCTTGCAATATGTCGTCATGATGACGGTCTTCTATCTGCACCTCGGGCCCTTCGCCGAATTCCTTATTGGCGAATTGGACCGCCGCATCGAGGCGGAGGAGCGGGACGCGGCACCGCGGCCCCTTCGCCTCTCGGCCTGAGGCATTCAGGCCGCCGCCCGCCTTTCGCCTCGGCGCAGTCCTTTGCTACAATCCGCGCGAAAATAGCGCAGGCTCGGCACCACCCGGGCCTCGAGGGAGGAACCATGGCAACCAAGGCATTCGCTTCCCAAGCCGATCTCGCCGAGAAGCGCGAGAGCTTCGTCAAGCTCGCCGAGAACGCCTATTGCCTGACCGCCGAGGGCGACCCCAACACCGGCGTCATCATCGGCGACGACGGCGTCATGGTGATCGACACCCGCGCCACCCCGGTCATGGCCGAGGACGTGATCCGCCACGTGCGGAGCGTGACCGCGAAGCGCATCAAATACGTGCTGCTGAGCCACTATCACGCGGTGCGGGTCATGGGTGCGTCTGCCTACAAGGCCGATTACGTTATCGCGAGCCGCGGCACCTACGAGCTCATCAAGGAGCGCGGCCGGCAGGATTTCGAGAGCGAGGTGCAGCGCTTCCCGCGCCTCTTCCGCGCCGTCGAGTCGGTGCCCGGCCTCACTTGGCCCAACCTCGTCTTCGACCGCGAGCTGATACTCTGGATGGGGAAGACCGAGGTGCAGTTAAGGCACATCGGCAAGGGCCACTCGAAGGGCGACACCATCGCGTGGCTGCCCAAGGAGCGCGTGCTCTTCTCGGGAGATCTCGTGGAGGAGGGTACGACGCCCTATTGCGGCGACGCCTATTTGAGGGAATGGCCGGAGACCCTCGAGAAGCTCAGCGCCTTCAAGGCCGATAAGCTGGTGCCCGGCCGCGGCGATGCCATGATGACGGCCGAGGCCGCGGACAAGGCGATCGCGGCGACCGCGGGCTTCCTCCGCGACATGCGAAGCCACGTCGAGGCGGGAGTCGCCGCGGGCAAGGGCCTGCGCGCGGTCTTCGAGGAGACCGCAAGCGCGCTCAAGCCGAAATACGGCGGTTGGGTGATCTTCGAGCACTGCCTGCCGTTCAACGTCTCGCGCTGCTTCGACGAGGCGAGCGGCATCGTCGATCCGCGCATCTGGACCGCCGAGCGGGACGTGGAGATGTGGAAGACGCTGCAAGGCTGAGGGCGCCGCCGGCGGCGCGCCGGCTCCACCACCTCCCTTGCGCAATCGCACCCGGTCGGCGAGGATCGGCCCATGCCGAAGGCCGAGCCATAGCCATGAAATCGCCGCCCAAGCCGGCTCTCGTGCTGCGCCTTGGCGTCACCGGACACCGCCCGAACCGGCTGGCCGATGCGGCACTGCCGCGGCTCGAGCGGCAGGTGGCGGAGGTCATGGAGCTCCTGGAAGGCGTCGCCCGCGAGGTCCCCTCGGCCTATGCCGGAGTCTATAGTGGCGTGCCGCCGCCGCGGCTCAGGGTGATCTCGGCCCTTGCCCAAGGGGCGGACACGCTCGTCGCCGAGGCAGCGCTCGCGCGCGGCGCCGAGCTCGTAGCACCGCTCCCCTTCCCGCTCGCCGACTACGAGCGGGATTTCCGCGAAGAGGCCGCGCGCGAGCGCCTGCACCGCCTGGCAGCACGCGCGTCCGCCGTCTGCGAGCTCGCGGGCAACCGCGCCCGCGAGGCGGAAGCCTACGAGGCGGTCGGGCGGCTGGTCGCGCGGCAATGCGACGTGCTGCTGGCGATCTGGGACGGCGAGCCCGCCGCCGGCCGCGGCGGTACCGCCATGATCGTGGCCTATGCCCGGCAGCTCGGCCTGCCGGTCGTTTGGCTTCATGCCGCACTCGACCGGCCGGCCGCTCTTTTGCTGCCGGAGAGCGGGCCGCAAACCGGCGAGGGCAGGCTCGAGGCGCTGCGCGAGCACCTCGTCGAGATGCTGGCGCCGCCGCCCGCCAAGCCTCGGCCGCCCGTGCTCCGCCGCGTGCTCGGCCTCGCCGAGGGCGCATCCGGCAACCTGCTCGCCGATTATTTTGCCGAGCGCAACCCTGCCTTCACCTGGGGCTGGATCTTCGCTTCCGTGCGCGACCTCGCCATCGGCCGGCTGCGCTGGCCCCAGCTGCGGGTCGCCGATTTCGCGCGTGCCACGGCGGCCGAGTGGGAGCGCGATTTCGCCTCCGCGGAGGCGGCCCTGGCAGCACTCCATGGCGCAGCGATGGCGCGCTTGCGCGAGCATTACTGTTGGGCGAACGGGCTCGCCGAGCTCTACGGCGGGCAGCACCGCAGCGCCTTCACGGTGAACTACCTGCTCGCCGCACTGGCCGTGCTCCTCGCCGCCCTTGGCATGGTGGCCCCCCATGCCGGGCGTCTCACGACGGTGCTCGAGCTGGCGAGCTTGCTTGCCATCGTCGTCATCACCTTATCGGGGAAGTCGCTGCGCTGGCACGAACGCTGGCTCACCTACCGCAACCTCGCCGAGCGCCTGCGCACGCTGCGCTTCCTCATACCGCTCGCCGAGGTGCCGCGGCTGCCGCCCCCGCCGCGGCAAGCGAACGCGAACATGTTGCGCGCGAGCTGGATCGATTGGCTCGCCCGCGCGATCACGCGCGAGATCGGCCTGCCGAGCGCCCGTCTCGACGCGGCCTATCTTGCGGCGGCGGGCCGCTTCATCGCCACGGTCGAAGTCGGCGGGCAGATCGGCTATCATCGCGCCAACGCGGAGCGCATGCGGCATGTGGACCACCGCCTGCACCTCGCGGGCGTGGCACTCTTCGTCGTCTGCATCGCCGCCGTGATCATGCATCTCGTGCTGCACGAGGCACACGGCAGCGCTTTGGCGGAAGGTGCGGCACCTTGGCTCGGCCTTTTTTCCGCGGCGTTGCCGGCTTTCGGCGCCGCCTTCTACGGCATCCGCAGCCAGGGCGAGTTCGCGAGCCTGGTCGAGCGCTCCACGGCGACGCATGCTGCCCTCGGCCGCCTGCGCGAGCAGCTCGATGCCGCCGCCCGCTCCGCCGAGCCGTCCCGCGATATCGCACTCGCCGCCGCGGAGGTGGCCGATGTCATGATGATGGAGACGGCCGATTGGCACCACGCGTTCGGCGGCAAGCCGCTCGACCTGCCGGCGTGAGGACGCGGCGGCCAGATTGTTGAGCGAGGAGTAGCGCCGAGTGAGGAGGACTAGAGGAGGATGACGTGACAGCGATCACCTCTCGACCGCGGACTTCCGCGAGGAAGGCTGCCGCCGCCGAAACCGCCCTCGGCTACCAGGCCGGCTTCGGCAACGAGCATGCGAGCGAGGCCCTGCCCGGCAGCTTGCCCGAGGGTCAGAACTCGCCCCAGGTGCTGCCCCGCGGCCTTTATGCGGAGCAGCTCTCGGGCACCCCCTTCACGGCACCCCGCGCCGCGAACCGGCGCAGCTGGCTCTACCGCATCCGTCCCGCGGCGATGCACGGCGCGTTCCGCCGCATCGACAACCGCCTCTTTGCCAGCGCCCCCTTCGGCGACGCGGCGCCGCCGCCCGACCGGCTGCGCTGGAATCCCCTGCCGTTCCCGGAGGCGCCGACCGACTTCGTCGACGGCCTCGCGACCATCGCCGGCAACGGCGATGCGGGCGGGCGCCTGGGCGTCGCCATCCACCTCTACCGCGCGACGGCGCCGATGGCCGGCCGCCTCTTCTACGATGCCGACGGCGAGCTCCTCATCGTGCCGCAGACGGGACGGCTGCGCCTGGCTACGGAGCTCGGCCTCATCGAGGCGGGCCCCGGCGAGATCGCCGTCATTCCGCGCGGCATCAAGTTCCGCGTCGAGCTCCCGGACGGCAAGTCGCGCGGCTACGTGTGCGAGAACTACGGCGCCCTTTTCCGCCTGCCCGAGCTCGGCCCGATCGGCGCCAACGGCCTGGCGAACGCGCGCGACTTCCTCTATCCGGTCGCCGCCTTCGAGGATCGCGACGAGGCGACGGAGGTCGTAGCCAAGTTCGAGGGCAATCTCTGGGCCGCCGATTTCGGCCACTCGCCGCTCGACGTGGTGGCCTGGCACGGCAATTACGCGCCCTACAAATACGATCTAGCACTCTTCAATACGATCGGCACGGTGAGCTACGACCATCCCGATCCCTCGCTCCTCACGGTGCTGACCTCGCCCTCCGAGGTGCCCGGCACCGCCAATTGCGACTTCGTCGTCTTCCCGCCGCGCTGGATGGTGGCCGAGCACAGCTTCCGTCCGCCCTGGTTCCACCGCAACGTCATGAGCGAGTTCATGGGCCTCGTCCACGGCGTCTACGACGCCAAGGTAGCGGGCTTTCTGCCGGGCGGCGCCTCGCTGCACAACTGCATGTCCGGGCACGGCCCCGACGCCGCCACTTTCGCGAAGGCGACCGCCGCGGCACTCGAGCCGCACAAGATCGAGAACACCCTCGCCTTCATGTTCGAGACCCGGCTCGTCATGCGCCCGACGCGCTGGGCGCTCGAGAGCGCCATGCGGCAGAAGGATTACGATTCGGTCTGGCTCGGCTTCCGCAAGCTCTTCAAGGGCTGAGCGGCGAAGCGAGGGGGATCATGAACATCGAGAGGGGCAAGAGGGCGAAGCGGGAGAAGCAGGGCGCGCCGCGCGCCGTACAGGCCGCGCGGCCCCGGCGCAGCCGCGGCCCCGACGGGACCTCGAGCGTCATCTGGCTCGGCACCGACAGCTCGCCGCGCCGCGATCTCTATGCCTGGTTCCTCACGCTGCCCTGGCGCGGCGTCCTCGGCCTCCTGGCCGGCGCCTATCTCCTCAGCAACGCGCTCTTCGCCCTCATCTACCTCGCCGACCCTGGCGGCATCGGCAACGCGCGGCCCGACAGCTTCGCCGACGCCTTCTTCTTCAGCGTCCAGACCATGGCGACCATCGGCTACGGCAACATGTATCCGGCGACGCTCTTCGCCAACATGGTGGTGACCGCCGAGACGATCATCGGTCTGCTCTCCTTCGCACTCATCACCGGCCTCCTCTTCACCCGCTTCTCGCGCCCGAGCGCCCGCGTGCTCTTCAGCAACGTCGCCGTCGTCGCCCGCTATGACGGCGTTCCGACCCTCATCTTCCGCATGGCCAACGAGCGGCGCAACGTCATCCTCCAGGCCGAGGTGCGCGTGACCCTGCTGCGCTCCGAGACGACGGAGGAAGGCACCGAGATCCAGCGCCAGCGCGACCTCAAGCTCATGCGCCACCAAAGCTCGTTCTTCGGCCTCTCCTGGATGGTCGCCCATCCGATCGATGCGGAGAGCCCGCTCAAGGGCGAGACGGCCGAATCGCTTCGCCAGTGCAAGGCGGTGATCGGCGTCCTCCTCGCCGGCACGGACGAGACGCTCGGCCAGACGGTGCACGCGCGCTACACCTACCCGGCTGAGCGCATCCTCTGGGGCCGCCGTTTCGTCAACGTCCTCGGGCTCACTCCCGAGGGCGAGCGCATCATCGACCTGCGGCACTTCCACGAGACGGTGCCGGCATAGACTCGCGAGCGAGCGATGGTCGATAAGCGATCCAGCCAGAGGCTGAAATTCAATCCGAGGTAAAATGATGCCGGCTGCACAAAAATCGTTCCTCTGCGTGGTGAGCCTTCTCGTGCTTTGCGCCTTCGGCGGGGATCCGGACTGTGCAAGCGACGAAATCAAAAATACGGTCATAAAGATCGTGAAGGACAACCCGCCGGCGCAAATGCTGACCAAGGCCGGACAATCTTGGTATGCGAAACAGAAGCAAGAGATTGAAAAGGAATGCGGCAAGACCGTTACCGACGAGTGCCACCGCGCGGCGAGCGAAGAGCTGGCCGGACGACAGCGTCTGATGGACCGCGCTGCAACTTACAACATCGATAACATCAGCATGACGAACAGCAACGAGGCGACAGGCGCAGTCTCATGTACGGCGGATTTGCATGTCGTCCTGCCGGAATATTGGGGTAGAGGCAGCGAGCCCGTCACCTACCTGGTCGAAAAGCTTCAGGACGGGCACGGGTTCAACGTGACGCTTCGTGGCTTGCAATAGCCGGCCATGATCTGCCCCGTCCGCCTCGAGGTTAGTTGATGCACGCATTTCGAGGACGCTTGCAGTACCGTCGTGCGTCCTTCAAGACGCACCCCTTCGGGGTGCTCCTCAGGATGAGACGTAATCGTGCGTGGTAGAAAGACTTCATCTCATCCGGAGGAGCGAGCGAAAGCGAGCGTCTCGAAGGACCCGCCGCGGCCGGTCCGAGGCCCCTTTTGCTGGGCGGGGAGTTTTCTCCTGCCTCAGGTGCCGACCTTGAGCGTCGCGGTAAGGCCGCGGAGAGCGGCGATGGCGCTCAGCGCAGTGATGCGGCCGGTGCGCGGGTTCTCGTCGGAGGGCACGTTCTCGATGCTCATCGAGAAGCGCGCGCTGTCGGCGACCACCTCGATTGAGTGGGTGTTGCGCGTGAGGCCGGGATCGGCCCAGATCTCGAGGGTGGTCGCATCGGGGCCGATGCCGGCGAGGCTCAAGGCCGCGGCCACGTTGACGTTCGCCGGGAAGCCGCGCGCGCCTTCCCTCGCACTGCCCTCGAAGAGCTTGAGCGGCCCGTTGAGCCCGGCGAGCGAGATGCCGCGCTCGACGAGATAGGGTGCACCCTCGAGCCCCTTGGGCGGCTTGCGCGTCACCATGCGCACGGATGCTATCCTGCCCTCGGCGGCGGCGCGCACCGCGTCGAGCCCGATGAGCGCCCCCGTCGGCACCAGGATGCGGGCACCTGTCGCGCGCGCGCGCTCCACGAGCTCGGGATGTGCAAGGAGCGCGCCGACCGAGAGCGGCATGACGGTGCGCCCCGCCTCGAGCGCCGGCACCACCACCTCGAGGAACACGGCGGCGGGCGCGCATTCGACCACCACGTCGGCGAGCGCGGCGAGCTCGCCGAGCGCCACCACGGGCACCGGCAGCTGGAAGCCGGCCATGCGCGTCTTCGCCTTGTCGCGGTCGCGCGCGGAGACGGCAGCCAGGCGCAGCCCCGCAATGCCCGCATCGAGCCGCCGCGCGATCGCCGCGCCGATGGCACCGAAGCCGCCGATGGCGACGGCAAGCGTGCCGTTTTGCGCGGCAAGGTTTCGTTGCGATGATGGTGCCGTCATGGGCGAGGCCGCATGGATCCGTGGAGCCGCGATCTTAAGAGGAAGGCGGCGGCATTTCGAGAAATATTCCGACGTTGGGTAGCCGGCGGCCTGCTAACATGCGGGCATCGGAGGGGGAAGGTCGTGCCATGATCCACTTGCCGCGAGGCCTGCCCGAGCACTCCGGACGGCTCCTCGTTCTCCTATTGCTGATTTGCGCGGTCGCCGGCTGCTACCAGACCGGCGAGGAGATCTTCGCAGCGAGCGACGCGCGCCTCGTTCCCGGGCTCGAAGGCCGCTATGGCGGAGACGGAGGCGGGCTCACCATCTTCCGCGTGCCGGGTACCGACGATTACCGCTTCATCATGGTTCCCAAGGACAACGAGGCGCCCGGCTCCGGCAGCTTCCGCGTCATGGATCTGAGCCCGGACGTCAAGCTCGTCCAGACGCATCTCGACAAGGACCCGGCGAACCTCTTCGATTTCGTGCTCGACAAGGTGACCGCGCAAGGCGGCCGCGTCGTCGCCATCGAGACGCTCGAGGTCAAAGGCGAGGATGCGGAGGCTCAGGAAAAGGCCCTGGCGAGCCGCTTCGGCGTCACGCTCGGCAAATTCGGCGCGCTCACGGGACCGCGGACTGGAGTGGCGCAGTTTCTCCTCGCTCTCGGCCGCATCCCCCTTGCGTCGAGCGGAAAGACATTCGCCCGCATCGATTGAGCGCGCGCCGCCGTGCGGCCACAGCCGCTCATTTCCTTGCAATCTCGTAGCCGAACGGCGTCAGCACCTCGCGGCCCGCTTCCGTCACCAGCAGGGTCTCGCTGAAGACGGCGCCCCCGAGGCCGGCGAGCTTGAGGTCCGGGATGAGGTGGAAGACCATGCCGGGCTCGAGCACCGTGGCGTCGCCCGCCTTGATGCTCTGGATGCGGCCCTCGCCCCAGTCGGGCGGATAGCCGAGGCCGACCGAATAGCCGGTGCGGTGCTTGAAGGCCTCGGCCAGGCCGGCACGCCGGATGAGGTCGCGCGCGGCGAAATCGACCTCGCCCGAGGTGGCGCCCGGCCGCACCGCCTCGCGCGCGGCGGCGAGCGCATCGCGCGACACCTCGGCCATGCGCTCGAGCCGCGCGTCCGGCCGGCCGACCAGCACCGTGCGCGAGATCATGGCGTGGTAGCGCAGCCAGACCCCACCCATCTCCATATAGACGCAATCGTTCGCGGCGATCTGCCGGCGGCCCCAGCTCTCGAAGGAGAGGCCCGCCTCGCTGCCGCCAACGATCTGGAAGGAGTGGCCGAGATATTCCGAGCCGGCGGCGAAGAGCGCGCGCGACGCCTCGGCCGCGATCAAGTGGTCGTGAGTTCCGGCGCGGGTCGCCTCGACGGCGGCCGCGAGCGAGGCCACCGCGGCGGCCGCGGCCTGCCTGATATAGGCGATCTCCTCGGGGACCTTGCGCAAGCGCACGGCCTCGATGATGCCCGAGCCGTCGAGGAGCTCCTCTCGGCCGAGGCGCGCTGAGACGTGCTGGTAGTGCGCCACGGAGAGGAACCAGGCGTCGTTCTGGTTGGCGATGCGCAGCTTGTCGAGCCCGTATTTCGCGAGCACGCGCAGGCTCGCCTCGGCGGGGCTCTCGAGGTCGTCCCAGCCCTCGACGCGCTCGAGGCAGGAGTACATTGAGGCCTTGTCGGTGTTGAGCGCGCGCGTGAGGAAGATCATCTCGCCCTCGAGCGGCACGATGAGGAGCTGATAGGTGAAGTAGCCCATCGAATCATAGCCGGTCAGGTAATAGATGTTCTCCGGAACGGCGGTCAGCAGCACCTCGATGCCCTTCGCCGCCATGCCCCGGCGGACGCCGGCAAGCCGTCTTTCGAACTCGGCGCGCGCGAAGGGGAGGGGAAACTTCGTCATGACGGGCCTTGGCGGTCGGAGGGACGGGCAGGAGGTTCGGCGCCGGGACGGAGGTTGAACGAAGCGGCGCAGGCTGGCAAGGTGCCGTTCAGGGGCCGAGCGCCGGGCATCGCCATGTGGGACCGCATCTGGATCGACCTTCGACTCGCCACCATGGAGCCGGGAGCAGCACCCTATGGCGCCGTGCACGACGCAGCACTCGCGGTCGAGGGCGGCCGCATCGCCTTCGCGGGTCCACTTGCGGAGCTTCCGGGACGGCCGAAGAGGCTCGCCCGCGAGGTGATCGACGGGCAAGGCCGCTGGATGACGCCGGGCCTCATCGACTGCCATACGCACATCGTCTTCGCGGGCGACCGCGCCGAGGAGTTCGAGCTGCGCCTCAAGGGTGCGAGCTACGAGGAGATCGCGCGGCAGGGCGGCGGCATCCGCTCGACCGTCGCCAAGACGCGCGCGGCCTCCGAGGAGGCGCTTTTCGCCTCGGCGCGGGAGCGCCTGGCCTGCCTGATGGCGGAGGGGCTGACCACCGTCGAGATCAAGTCGGGCTACGGGCTCTCGAGCGAGAGCGAGATGAAGATGCTGCGCGTGGCCCGCCGGCTCGGCCGCGAGCTGCCGCTCGACGTGGCGACGAGCTTTCTCGGCGCGCATGCGCTGCCGCCCGAGTACGAGGGTCGGCAACCGGACTACGTCGAGCTCGTGGTGCGCGAGATGATCCCGGCGGTCGCGGCGGCCGGGCTTGCCGACGCGGTCGATGCCTTCTGCGAGCGCATCGCTTTCACGCCGCGGGAGACGGCGGCGGTCTTCGCGGCGGCGCGCGGCTCAGGCCTCCCGGTCAAGCTCCACGCCGACCAGCTCTCGGACACCGGCGGCGGCGCGCTCGCCGCGCGCTTCGCGGCACTCTCCGCCGATCATCTCGAGCACTGCTCCGAGGCGAGCGTCGCCGCCATGGCAGGCGCCGGCACGGTGGCCGTGCTGCTGCCCGGCGCCTTCTACTTCCTTCGCGAGCGGAAGCTGCCGCCGATCGAGGCCTTCCGCCGCCATGGCGTGGCGATGGCGCTGGCGAGCGACTGCAACCCCGGCTCCTCGCCGCTGCTCTCGCTGCTCCTCGTGCTCAACATGGCCGCAACGCTCTTCCGCCTGACGCCGGAGGAGGCGCTCGCTGGCCTGACGCGCGCCGCGGCCCAGGCCCTCGGGCTCGGCCAGGACCGCGGACGGCTCGGCGTAGGGCTTCGCGCCGATCTCGCATTGTGGGACATAGGCCATCCCGCCGAGCTCGCCTATTGGATCGGGCGCAACCCCTCTGCCGGCGTCGTCAAGGACGGCGTGCCGCGGACGTGAGGAGGTTGAAACGGATCAGGAAGAGTGCGCGCCTGCTGCTGCACCTTTTGCGTCCCCCAGGTCCAAGCTCGCCGGGCAATGCGAAAGCATCGACATTCTTACACCACGCCCCGGAACACGATCCGCTCCCGCTTCAAGGGATCGCCCGTGCAGGAGGGAAGTGCTCTGCGTCGAAGGCTTGTGTCGGATTGAATCGCTTTGAAGGCCATCGCGCGAAGCGCTGCGGCGTAGGGGGAGCCCTTTAGGGCTCCCCCTACGCCGCAACTGGCTGCGGTTTGCGGCCGATCCTCGATTTGCTACAGTCAATGTAGATGTGCGCCCGGCCGAGAGCCGCTGCGGTTTGCGGCCGATCCTCGATTTGCTACAGTCGCGACGTCGTGAGCCGGCGTGCCCGACGTCGCTGCGGTTTGCGGCCGATCCTCGATTTGCTACAGTCTCGCAGCATCGCGCGCGCCGGCTGACGGCGCTGCGGTTTGCGGCCGATCCTCGATTTGCTACAGTCTGCAGCTCGCATGGCAGCCGCGATCGACGCGCTGCGGTTTGCGGCCGATCCTCGATTTGCTACAGTGCACTCGCCGCAGCCTCGCCGATGCGTCACGGCTGCGGTTTGCGGCCGATCCTCGATTTGCTACAGTCGCAGCCCGCGTCGCCAGCGCTGGTCGTCCGCTGCGGTTTGCGGCCGATCCTCGATTTGCTACAGTCATCGCCGGCAGCCATCGTGCGAGACCGCTGGCTGCGGTTTGCGGCCGATCCTCGATTTGCTACAGTGCGTCGACGCGGCGGCACCGTGCGATGGCCGCGCTGCGGTTTGCGGCCGATCCTCGATTTGCTACAGTGCGCCGTGCGCGCATGCCGAGCGCGCCGCCGGCTGCGGTTTGCGGCCGATCCTCGATTTGCTACAGTCGGCTCGCGTCGCGAGCGCCTGCGGCACGTCGCTGCGGTTTGCGGCCGATCCTCGATTTGCTACAGTCGCCGAGCGCAGCGCCTCGCGCAGGCTAGCGGCTGCGGTTTGCGGCCGATCCTCGATTTGCTACAGTCTGCTCAGGATAACCCACTGATACAATGGTGGGTTTCCTGGGTGGCAGCTAGAAAAATTCAAGCTGGGCCGGCTGTGGCTGTGGCGGCTTCCGCTTTTTCCCCCAGAAAGTCCGTATTTTGGAGAATTGATTGTCGGTGATGACGACAAAGCTGACCTCTCCTTCCGGGGGGAGTTTTCGGCGCAGCCGCTCGATATGCACTTCGGTGTTCTCAGTGCTGGCGCAGTGCCGATGGTAAACTGAATATTGCATCATCGAGAAACCATCGTCGAGTAAATCCTTGCGGAAGCGGGCATAGTGGCGTCGGTCTTCAGGCGCCGCTGTGGGGAGATCGAACATTGCAAGGACCCACATGGTCTTCCATCCGAGTGGCGATGCGGGAGCGCTAATCGGAGCGGTCATGGGCCAACTCCGAAGGACCGCTCAAGTCGAGATCGCCCTGATGCAGGAACAACGAGGCCGGCAGGTCGAAATCCGGCTTGCCGCTCTCGTAGCTGCGGGCGAGCGAGGCCGTTGTCTGGTGGATAGCCAAGCCGATCGGAGTCCGGTGGACACCGATCTCAATGGTCTCATTCAGGACCGAGAGCAAAGCTGCCTTGGCCGTCCGATCCAGCTCCGCGAGCGCATGCCCCGACCGAGCTAATTCCGACACCTTGATGTCGATGAACGGCCGGTAAGGCTCCATCAGATCGTCGGCTAGACAAAATGGATTTGACCGGTTGTGATGATGTAGCCCCAAGCTGGGAATGAGACCGCTGCCGACGATGGCTCGTCCGACGGCGGCACGAATGATGGCGTAGCCGTAGTTCAAAGCGCTATTTGGTCCTGTTGCGTCGCGGTCGCGGCGAAAGTCGGTGCCAAATAGGACCTTCCAATAACGTTGGGCCGCCTGCGCCTCAAGATTGTCTGGATCGCCCGACCGCACCCGAGCTGAAAGAGCCGACAATCCCTCGTCCTTTCCGGCGATTTCCTTGATCACGTCGGCCTGCCGGGCGATTTTGGCGCGGATGATGCGGGCCCAGGCTTGCTTCTTGAATGGGAGAGATGCTTCGATCTGGTGGTGATGGCGTTCCGTTTGCGTCGAATGGGCATCGATGGGAAGAAAGACCCCGGCTGGGTGATGGTCTCGCGAGCAAAGCACGACTGCGGCCCCGGCTTCCATCAACTCAGTGAAGACGGAGTGAGTGTACGTCACGGCGGGGTGATCGACGATGACGACGCCGATATCTTCGATGGGAACGGTTGTTGCCGGACCCTCGGTTCTTTCGATGACGAGCTGCCGATGGGCGATAGACAGACGGGCAGGCCCGCTGGATATCTCGAGCGTCCGCTTAATCATTGGCCAGCTTGACCTGCCCAATGGGATCGACCACGACCTTGTGTCCGCCTTGTCTCACGAGCGACGCGGGATTCGGTCGCCCCCAGACAATTCCGTCGGCATCGAGGTGATCCTCGAGGACGATCTGGCCATTCGCCCAGACGCCCGTCACCACCCTAAAGCCTCTTGAGTGCGGGCTGTCAGGCGACCGGAATTCAATTGTGTCACCGGGCGAAAGTGACATCACGAGCGCGCCTCCCCTAGGCGAGGTCTTTCTTACGATGGCCTCCTTTCGAGATAGACGTTGAGCTGCTTTGAACAGAGGCACAACTTCAAAGGAGATTGCGCCATCATTTTCGCGGTAAATGGCCATGTGGTGATTTTCACTAAGATCGGCGTACCCGGTGGATACCGGCGCCAGCAGGGACAACTGCTGCTTCGAGAGAACGCGCACTTTGCGGATCTCCGGGCCGCCGTTGCCTAGTCTCGGATAGGTCGCAAATGCCTTTTTCGGATCGCCGCCCCGCGCGTCAACCCACTGTTTAAGGATTTCTCTCACTGTATTGTCGCGGACAATCATCTTCACGCGGCCTTCGAGCTTGTCCTGGCTGAGCGCCTCAAATGGCAGCTCCTCGACGCGTTTTCGAGTGACGAGCAAACGGTAGGTGCTTTCGGATTTCGTTTCATCTTGGCCGGTGTCGCCGTAATAGGTCTCCGAGTGCAACGCGCCAGAGACCTTCTTGCGAACCCGATGGGACACGACAATCCGCTGCAGCACCTGATCGGCATCAGATAGAATCGATGGCCACGGCTTCGGCAGCTCTGGCCGCAGACCTTTGCGCCAATCGGCATTCCAGTCCGATAGGCGTTTGACGAAGGCTGGGGTCGTGAGCGCCACTGCGAGGGCATCCACCGCATGGTGCCGGTGGTCGGCGCGGTTTTTTCGGTTGTTGTCGGAGAGCAGGGTATTTAGCTCCCAGGCGTCACGAAATTGCGCGGTGATGGACCCGTTGCAGGTTATGACTGGTGCCATGCTGCCGTCATCGGGATATAGGGACTTGAGAAAATCCCGCGCTAATACCGAGGCGTAGGCAGTATCGCGTAGCTGCCGCTCCTCGAATTTCGGCGTGCCCGCCTCGGCAAAGCTCGCCGCGAGGAATCGCCTGATCTTCGGATGATGTGGATCATCGAAGCAAGACTTGAGGCGCATCTTTAGCTCATGATATTTTTCCGCGTCATGGCCGAAGACTTCGTATGGAGTCTTGTTGCCTTTAATGTTGCGATTGAATTCAACCTCGCAAAGGGTTTTGTTTGTAAAGCTGTTATCAAGGCTGCGGGATCGCGGCCAGATGTGTTCGAACGTCAAACTGCCCATTACGGAATAGGGCGTCGAATCCGATCTTCTGGCCCGTATACGGGCATCGTTCGTTGCTCTCCTTCCATAGAAGCCATTTTTCAATATTTCGGCCGCTGGCGGGAACGTCGCTGGCCTCAAGTTCCTTCGTCGCGGTCTTACGCTGGCGCTCACGATCGCGATTTCTCTTGTCGGTCGCTTCCCGGCGCTTTTTCGGTTGGCGGAGCTCCCGGGCCAGTTCCACGCGGATCATGTCTGGTTTTCCGTAGGCACGAACCAGGTTGTTGACGACCTTCCGCACTTCGTTGAGGGTACGAGTGACGGTTGGATTTCGCGTTTCCGGCATCTGTCTCGGATGGGCTGGCAGCACGTCTCTGATTTCGCCGGTCGGGCTGTCCATATTCGGGAAATGTTCCGACCGCCACTCGTGCCAATCTGGAGACATCGTGAGTTCGCCGACACCAACGCCCTTCTCCAGCTCGGGCAGCATCGTTTCGATTGCCTTTGTTGAAAGGCGGGTCCAGCCGGCTGGCAGATTCAGCTGACTTAGAGCCTGGGCCTGCTCTGTCGTGATGTCCCAATCACGTTCCATCGCGGCGGCCGCTTTGGCGCGTAATTCCGCTTGCTCTTTGCCGCGCCGAATCTCGATGCGCCGCTTGCCGACCGGCAGATAGTCGGCCAGGAAAATCCTTTCGTGTATCTGCGCGCGAATGCGGTCGTGTGCCGGCAGTGTTGGCCAAGCTTCGCGGAAAATTTCGCGAAGCTCCGCTTCGAGTGCGTTGCCTTTGAGCGCCCTTTCGGAGACTTCCAGATTGAACCGTTGATGGATGTCCTGCCCTTCGGCCAGCCATAAATCCTTGAATGCTTTGCGAGCTGCCCCGAATGTGACCGTTCGTTGCGTCTGAGCGATATCGACGATGATCGACCGTTCTCGCTTGTCAAGGTGCCTCTGATTGCCGCCGACGATGCGCAATTTGTTGATCTGCTCGAGCATCACCCATTGCTGTGTCGACCAAGCGGCCTTCGGCGCGGGTAAATCATCGGGGCAGAAGCGGCAATGGCCCAAGGTATTGAGGCGCCAGAAGACTGGCCGCTGGTGGAACACGATGTATTCGACAGCCTTCCTGCGCTCGTCCGTCAGGACGCTCGGATGGTACTTGGATTGGGCCTCCCACAGGCGGGCAAGCTCGTCCTGGAACATCGTCCGGCTGGTGTGCCGCTTCCGCTTTCGTTCGCTGGCCGGTAGCTCGGCGAGATATGTTCCCAATGTCTTTCCCGCAAGATGGCTTTGCAAACCCTCAATCTCGGCTTTAATGCCTTTTGTCTCGGCGTCATCCTCGGTGGTCTCGTCGAAGTCGCGCCCGAGGAAGCCACGCCTTTTCCCTAGGTGATAGATGGCCCGGCCGAGTTGGCAAGGTTCGAGCCGCTCTGCCAGACCCCGTCGCCGTAGGTTATAGGGGTCGTTGGCCCCAGTCTTCTCCATCGCCGTCGCCTTAGCCCAATCGCTACCCTTCTCGGCGGAAAAGGCTGGCAGCAAGCCCATTTCATGCAAGAGCTGCCCGAGTAGCCTCCGACGGGCGCGACGGCGGCGTAGCGTCCGCCGAGCCAGTCGCTTCGTTCGACGAATCTGGTTAGGCGGGTAACTTGTTGTCTGCTGGCGGACGACGCCTTCGGGAAAAATCCGGACGCCCATGGCGGCAACGCTGCCGGTCGAAGACGCTTCGCTCCAGTCGACCAGCGCCCAACCGACCGATGTGGTGCCAAGATCCAGGCCGAGGATGCGCATGCCACCCCCTTCGTCCCTCGTCGCCTATTTCGCGCTTGAGGCGAACATCTACAAATGTTAACATGTTTTTGTAGCAAATCGAGGATCGACCGCTTATCGCAGGCAAAACGTAAGCGTCGTTCTGTGCGGGCTGGGCATCCCAATGACGCATCCACTGCCCACTCTATCCAAACCCCGGCTTATCGCCGGGGTTTGTCGTAGGAGGGCATTTCTCGCTCGGCATCACTTACCCTAGGCAAGCGCTCGCCGCTGGCGCAAAATGCGCCATGAGCAGAGCGATTATCGGGGGAGCGGGCATGCCGCAGGAGAGCGCCGTCGAGGCCAAGCCGGCGGTTACGGAAGTCGTCGGGCGCTTCGCCGAGCGGGCGCCCTTCAAGGCCGCGGTCGAGGCGCTCCTGGCCGCCGGCTTCGAGCGCAGCGATCTCTCGGTGCTCGACAGCCACGACTCGCTCGCCGCCGCGGAAGGGAAGGACGAGAGCTGGCGCACGACGCTCGCCGGGCTCGTGGGCGAGGCCAAGTATCTCGAGCCGATCACTGCCGCCGGCCTCATCCTCCTCGCCTCGGGCGCCATCGGCGCCGCCGTTGCGGGCGCCATCGCGGCCGGCCTCGGCGGCATGGCGGCCTTCGAGCTCCTGCGCGAGGTGCGCGCCACGCCCCACTTCCGCGAGTTCGCCACGGCGCTCGAGCACGGCGCCGTGCTGCTGTGGGTGCTGGCCGAAACTCCCGATCGCCAGCGGCTCGCGCGCGAAGCCCTGGCACGCCAGGGTGCCGCCGACATCCACGTCCACACGCGCGCCGCCCGCTGATTTCCGGGCGCTCCACTCCCGCAGCACGCGCCGCCATAAGTAACGGAGGGAACCTGTGCCCTTGATGTCCGGAAAGCGCGCCTTTCTCGAGCTCCTCAAGAGCGAGGGCGTCGCCCTCATGTTCGGCAATCCCGGCACCACGGAGCTGCCGCTCATGGACGCGCTCGCGGTCGACAACGAGATGCGCTACGTGCTCGGCCTCCATGAGGGCGTGGTGATGTCGATGGCGGACGGCTACGCCCAGGCGAGCGGCAAGCTCGCGGTCGTCAACCTCCACGTGGCGCCCGGCCTGGGCAACGCCATGGGCATGCTCTACGACGCGCAGAAGGCGGGCGCTCCCATCCTGGTGACCGCCGGTCAGCACGAGCAGAGCTTCAACGTGACCGAGCCGATCCTCTGGGCCGAGCTGCCGCCGATCGCGCGGCCGTTCGTCAAGTGGTCGGCCGAGGTGCACCGGCTCGCCGATCTGCCGCGCATGGTGCACCGCGCGGCGAAGACGGCGCTGGCGCCGCCGACGGGCCCGGTCTTCCTCTCGCTGCCGGGCGACATCCTCAATGCCGAGGCCGATCTCACGCTCGGAGCGCCCACGCGGATCGCACCGCGCACGCGCGGCGACGCTGCCGCGGTCGCGGCGGCGGCGGCCCTGCTCGCCAGGGCCGAGCGGCCGGTCATCATGGCGGGCGACGCGGTGGCGCAGAGCGGAGCGCACCGCGAGCTCGCTGCCTTAGCCGAGCTCCTCGGCGCACCTGTCTATGCCGAGGGCATCGCCAGTACCGCCTCCTTCCCGGCCTCGCACCCGCTCTTCCGCGGCAGCATCGTGCGCTTGGCGCCTGCGCTCCGGGAGGCGCTCGGCGAATACGACGTGCTCTTCTCCGTGGGCGGCGATCTCGTCACGCTCTCGCTGCCCTCGAACGTCGAGCCCATGCCGGAGGGATTGACCGTCATCCATCTCGATACCGATCCGTGGGAGCTCGGCAAGAACTACGCCGCCGAGGTGGCGATTCTCGGCGATCCCAAGCCGACGCTGCCGGAGATCGCCGCGGCCGTGGCCGAGCGCATGACGCCCGATGCGGCGGCGCGGGCACGCGCGCGCCTAGAGGCTGCCAAGACGGCGATCGCCGGCGAGCGCGCGGCGCTCAAGGCGCGCGCCAGGGCGGCAGCGGCGCGCTCGCCCATCCAGCCGCTCGCTCTCCTGGAGGCCATCGGCGAGCTCCTGCCGCCGGATGCGGTGGTGGTCGACGAGACGATCTCCTCGGGCGGGTCTTTGCGCCAGCTCCTCAAGAGCGACGACCCGCAGAGCTTCTACGGCCTCCGCGGCGGCGGCATCGGCTGGGGCCTGCCGGCGGCGATCGGCGTCAAGCTGGCGCTGCCCGAGCGGCCGGTCGTGGCGCTCATCGGCGACGGCAGCGCCATGTACAGCATCCAGGGCCTGTGGACCGCGGCGCACGAGCGCATCGCCGTCGTCTTCGTCATCCTCAACAACCGCTCCTACCGCATCCTCAAGCAGCGGGTGAACGCGCTCAAGGGCCATGCGGCGCAGAGCGACATCTACGTGGCCATGGACCTCGTCGATCCGGCGATCGATTACGTGGGCGTCGCGCGCGGGCTCGGTCTTGCGGCCGACCACGCGGCGACCATCCCCGAGGCGATCCGCTTCATCCGGCAGGCGCTCGCGAGCGGAGCACCAGCACTCATCGACGTCGCCATTGATCCGGCCTTCAAGCCGGTGTAAGCCGCGGCGTTCCCTCTCCTCCTTTCCCCTCTCCTCCTTTAGGAGGAGAGGGCGGGGCCCATCGCGAAGCGATGGGAGGGTGAGGAGGACCACCGCAGCAAGTGCACACTGGCTTCTAACGTGATCGGCCCGATCACCTCCTCACCCTGACCCTCTCCTCCTGAAGGAGGAGAGGGATGAAGCCGATCGCAGAGGGCGCGCCGCCGCCGCATTGACCCGCCGCGGGCTTTATGCAAGCCTCCATGACAAATGGCAAGGCGTCCATCACGCGGGCGCAAAGAGAACGATCATGGGGGGATGCCGTGGCCAGGAGCACACGAGGGCCATCCGATGTATCGCGCCGTTCGGCGCTCAGACGCGGGCTCGGGGCCGCCGGCCTCGCCGTAGTCGGAGCGCCCTGGATCAGGTGCTTCGCCGAGGCCCAGGGCAGCGCCTTCGACTGGCAGCGCTACAAGGGCCAGCATCTCGAGATCTCCCATACCAAGGGGCCGCGCGGCGACCTCCTGCAGAAGTACGAGAAGGAGTTCGAGGTGCTGAGCGGCATCTCGGTCGGCTCCGAGCAGGTGCCCGAGCAGCAGCACCGCCAGAAGGTGGCGATCGAGTTCACCTCCGGCAGTCCCAGCTTCGACGTGGTGACCGTCTCCTATCACGTGCAGAAGCGCCTCTACGGCAAGGGCAAGTGGCTCCTCGATGTCAGGGAGCTGATCAAGGACGCCAACATGACGGCGCCCGCTTTCGACTTCGCGGACTTCGCCAAGGGTCCGGTCGACTATGCGACCCAGGCGGACGGCCGGCTCGACACGCTGCCGCTCAACCTCGATTACTGGATGATCTATTGGAACAAGGAGCTCTTCGCCGCCAAGGGCGTCGCCTATCCCAAGTCCTTCCCCGAGATGCTCGAGGCCGCCAAGGCGCTCAACGACCCCAAGTCGGGGATCGCCGGCTACCTCTCGCGCGGGCTCAAAAACGCCAACGTGCCGGTGTGGACGAGCTTCCTCCTCGGCTACGGCGTCGATCCCATCGAGCGCAATCTCACCATGCACACGGACGGCCCCGAGGCGATCGCCGCCGGCGAGATCTATCAGAAGGTCACGCGGGACTTCGGCCCCCTGGGCGTCGCCGGCTTCAACTGGAACGAATGCCAGTCGAGCTTCGTGCTCGGGCGCGGCGCCATGTGGCTCGACGGCATCGGCTTCGCGCTCCCGCTCGAGGACAAGAAGAAGTCGCGCGTCGTCGGCAAGGTCGGCTACGGCGTGATGCCGCCCGGCCCGAAGGCGCAGCATTCGGCACTCTTCGGCGACGGCATCGGCATCGCGGCCGCGACGAAGAAGACCGGGCCGGCCTGGCTCTACTGCCAGTGGGCGACCAGCAAGGCGATGAACCAGCGCCAGATCGAGGGCGGCTACGGCGCTCCCGGCCGCACCTCGGCCTATGCCGCCGCCGGCGCCTCGGGCCATCTCACGGCACCGCGCGAGTGGCTCGAGTGCATGGAGGGCTCGATCAAGATCGCCCGCGCCGGCCTGCCGGAGATCATCGAGGTGACCCAGTTCCGCGACATCTTCGGGATCGCCCTCACCAACCTCGTCACCGGCGGCGATCCGGCGAGCGAGCTCAAGAAGGCGACCGAGCAGTTCAAGCCCATTCTCGAGAAGAGCGAGAAAGGCTGAGCCGCGCGCCATGACGGTGGCGCGGCTGTTCGCGGGCGCGGCACCCTGGCGCCGCGGGCGCTACGTCGTCTTCATCCTCCCGGCGCTCGCCGTCATGCTGGCGGTCATCGTCTTCCCTTGGCTCTTCACGCTCTTCATGAGCGTCGAGGACTGGAAGATCGGCCGGGAGCGCAGCTTCGTCGGCCTCGACAATTACCTCGCCCTCTTCGGCGACGCGCGCTTCCGCGGCGCACTCCTGCGCACGCTCTATTACAGCGCGCTCGCCGTCGTCGTTCCGGTGATCCTCGGCACCTTCTCGGCGGTCGTCTTCCATAAGCGCTTCCCGCTGCGCGGCCTCCTGCGCGGCATCTTCATCCTCCCCATGATGGCGACGCCGGTCGCTGTGGCGCTCGTCTGGACCATGATGTTCCATCCCCAGCTCGGCGTCCTCAACTATCTCCTGAGCCTCGTCGGCCTGCCCCCGCAGGCCTGGGTCTATGCGCCCGACACGGTGATCCCGACGCTCGTCATGGTCGAGGTCTGGCAATGGACGCCGCTTGTCATGCTCATCGTGCTCGGCGGGCTCGCGGCGCTGCCGACCGAGCCCTACGAAGCGGCGCACATCGACGGCGCCTCCGAATGGCGCATGTTCCGCCATATCACCTTGCCGCTCCTTCTCCCCTTCATCATGGTGGCGGCGATCATCCGTGCGATCGACGCGGTCAAGGCCTTCGACATCATCTTCGTGATCACCCAGGGCGGTCCCGGCACGGCGTCGGAGACGATCAACATCTACCTCTATCTCCAGGCCTTCGCGTTCTACAACATCGGCTATGCCTCGGCGGTGGTGGCGGTGTTCTTCGTGCTCATCGTGGCGCTCTCTCTGGCCCTCCTCTACGTGCGGCAGAAGACGCAATGGACGTAACGGCGCAAGCGCGGGCGGCGCTCAAGCTGCGGCCCGGCGCGCGCGCGCGGCTGCGGCGGATCGGCGCCAAGGCGGCCCTCGCCCTCTCGGTCCTCGTCATCGTCTCGCCGGCTGCCCTCGTCTTCCTCTGGATGCTGTCGCTCTCGCTCAAGACGGAGATCGAGAACATCGCCTACCCGCCCGTGTTCATCCCAGCACACCCGACGCTCGACAATTTCGCCGAGGTGTTCCGCGCCAGCCCCTTCGCGCGCTATGCGCTCAACAGCGTCATCGTGACCGGCTCGGCGGTGCTGCTGGCGCTCCTCATCGGCGTTCCCGCCGGCTACGGCATCGCCAAGGCCAAGGCCTTCAAGCTCGCCGTCGTGGTGCTCATCTCGCGCATCACGCCGGGCTTGAGCTACCTCATCCCGCTCTTCATCCTCTTCCAGTGGCTCGGCCTCACGGGCACGCTCGTCCCCCTCGTCATCACCCACCTCGTGATCACCGTGCCCATCGTGGTGTGGATCATGATCGGCTTCTTCGAGGCGCTGCCGCGCGATCTCGAGGAGGCGGCCCTCATCGACGGGGCGACGGCGTGGCAGGCCTTCCGCCACATCGCCCTGCCGCTCTCGCGCCCCGGCATCGTGGTCGCCGCCATCCTCTCCTTCATCTTCTCGTGGAACAACTTCATCTTCGGCGTGGTGCTGACGGGACGCGAGACGCGCACGCTGCCGGTCGCGGTCTACAACGTGCTCACCTTCGAGCAGATCTCCTGGGGCCCCCTCGCAGCTGCCGCCCTCATCGTGACGCTCCCCGTGCTCGTCCTCACCGTCTTCGTGCAGCGCGAGATCGTGGCCGGCTTGACCGCGGGCGGCGTCAAGGGCGGGTAGGGGCTTAGGCACGCCGCTCGGAAGGCATGGAATTCGCGTGATGCCTCAATTCGAAATCCTCGAACCCGCCGGCAATCCCCCTCTCCTCCTTCAGGAGGAGAGGGCCGGGGTGAGGAGGTGTCGAAGCCGCGCAGTGGCCGCATGGAGTGCGCGGGATGGTGGGCTCGCCTCTTCCTTTCCCGCGCTCGATCGCTTGACCTCCTCACCCTAACCCTCTCCTCCTGAAGGAGGAGAGGGGAGGCACTCGTCGTATGCGAAAATGCAAATGGCAGCGGCCGCTCAGGAGGCCGGCCGCAGCAATCCCGCCGTCCGCGCGATGCTGAGGAGCCCGCGCGCCGCCGCGTCGGCTTCCGCGAGGCGGGCCGCGATCCCGCGCGCCTCGAGCGCCGCGCCGTAGAGGCGGGCGAGCGCCGCCTCGCCGATCACGCTGGCCGCGACGGGCGGTGCCGCGAGCCGCGCCCCGAGGCTCGCCAGCGCCTCGCCGAGCTCGCTGCCGATGAGGAGCCCGGAGAGGTAGGAGGCGACGCCGGCCCTCGGCAGCTCGCCGAAGAGGGCGAGCGTGCGCGCGCTGAAGAGCTTGTGGAGGAGGCCGCCCGCCTGCGGCGAGGCCTCGGCGGCCTCGGCCAGGCCGCGGCGGAAGTGCACGGCATCGTGCGTCTCGCCCTCGATGAGGCGGCCCAAGATGCTGTGCGCCTTGAGCACGGCATAGAGCTCGCCGGTCATGAAGGTGGCGAACCACACGATGCGCCGCCCCGCGACGAGCGCCCATTTGCTGTGCGTGCCGGGCAGCACGAAAATCTCGCTGCCGCCGCTTCCGCCTTGGGCGAGGCTGCCGAGAATCTGCGTCTCCTCGCCGCGCATCACGTCCGGCGGCCCGGCTGCCGTGCGATAGGAGACGCCGGGCACGATCGAGAGCGGGTGCCCGCTGCCGGTCTCGACGCAAACGAGGCCGCGCGCGAGCTCCTCGAGACCCGCGGGCGCCTCGGCATAAGGCGCCTCACGCCAGCCTTGCCGGCTGCCGATCATGCCGGCGGCGAGCGCCGGCAGCCCCGGATGGTCTGCGAGCCAGGGGCCGGCGATCTCCGCGAAGGTGCGGGCGAAGTCGCGTTCCGGCACATGGAGCACGCCGCGGGGCGCCTCGCGGCGCTCGAGCACGCCGCCGTCGGCCGCCACCAGGAAGGCGCGCAGCGAGCTGGTGCCCCAGTCGAGTGCGAGGAGTGCCGGCGTCGTCATGTTTCGGGCCGGCCGCCGGCTCACTCCAGCTCGTCGAGAAGGGCCTTCGCCTCTCGCAGATCGGGCGTGTCGAGACCCTCGGTGAACCAGCCGTAAATGGGTGCCAGGAGGTCGCGCGCCTCTTTCGCACGGCCCTCCTTGCGCCACAGCAGTGCTAAGCCGAGCGCGGCCCGCAGTTCGAGCGATTTCGCCTGCGCCTCGCGCGCCATTGCCAGCGCTTGAGCGTAGAGCTGCTCCGCCGCCAACCCATCTGCCGGTGCCAGCGCCACGCGTAGATCTCCTCTGACGCGCAGGAGAAGGGGGATCCAAACGAGCTCGGCCTTGCGCTCGATTTCGGCATCGGCATCGTCCAGAGCAGCACCCGCCATGTCGATGTGGCCACCGCGCAACTCGACCTCGGCCAAGGCCGCGATGACAAACCCCAGCATCACCGATGCGGCAGCCCTGTAAACTCGGATCGCTTCGCGCAGCTCGCCGAGGGCCTCTTCAACCTCCCCCATCTGGGCGCGCGCCCAGCTGCGGATGATGCCGCCCATTGCCTCATATTGCGCCAGCCCGTGCTCGCAGCCCAAGGTGACCAGTCGTTCACCAGTATCGAGGACGGCAGGGGCGTCCCGACGCATCATATGGATGACGCCGGCGAACCACAGCGAATGTGCGATGCTCGGCACGTGCGCCAGATCATTGGCGAGGTCCATACCTTGGCGCACGCTTTTCAGCGCCTGATCGGGATAGCCCAGCAACCACAACGCTATTGCCCCCAGCCCGGCGCCGCACACTGCCGGGTCATGGCCGCCATAAAGCAGTGCGTGCGTGCCGTGCTCCTTGCGATCGTAGAGTTTGAGACCCTGGTGCACATGCTCGCGGGAGCCGATGAGATCGCCGTGAAAGGTCAGGGTCGCCCAAGCGGCATGATGCGCCTGCATGCGCAGCCCGGGATCGCCCAGGGGCTCCGCCACGCGAAACAGCTCGTCGACGAGGCTCTCGCGGTGGCCGCCCTCACCACTTTGTCCTGTCGACAGCCATAAACCCCAGAGCGCCGCAAACAAAGACCAATGGTCGCCCGAACTCTCGGCCAATTGGCGCGCACGCCGATAAGCGGAATCGGCTTCCGGAATGCCGAATCCGTAAATCGACATCACCGCCGGGCCGAGCGCCAATTGCAGCGCCAGCTCCAAGCGGATGCGTTCGGGCGTCTCGGCAAGTGCTGCCAGCGTCTCGATCCCGCGGCGAAGATGCGCGGTCGCCTCGACATTGGCGGAGCGCCCGGCCTCGCGCCGGCCCGCCGCGAGCCAGTAGGACGCGGCGCGCTCCGGCTGGCCGGCCTCGGCGAGGTGATGCGCCAGGATCTCCGGCTCCCGCTCCGCACGATCCGGCATGCGCGTCTCGATCGCCTCGGCGATGCGCCCATGCAAGGCCTGGCGCGGGCCGCGCAACAGCGTGCCGTAGGCGGTATCCTGCACGAGAGCGTGCTTGAACTGGTAGTCGGCCGCGGGCGGCATGCCGCGCTGGAAGACGAGGCCGGCGGCGACGAGGCGAGCGAGCGCCTCCCGCGTCTCCGCTTCCGCGCGCGGGGCGACGGCGGCAACGAGCTCGTGGGGAAACTCGCGGCCGATCGCAGCCCCGGTCTGGGCGACCTCGCGGGCGGCAGCTCCCAGCCGGTCGAGGCGCGCCATCAGCGAGGCCTGCAAGGTCGCCGGCACGGCAGGCCTGGCTCCGGGGATCGCCGCAAGGGCGCGCGCCTTGGCGGCATCCGGCCCGTCCGCGGCTTCGAGCACGACTTTCGTCACCTCCTCGAGGAAGAGCGGCACCCCGTCGGTCCGCTCGATGATCTCCTCGACGATATCGTCGGGGAGGGCGGCGGCGTTTCCGGCGAGCTGGCGGACGAGCGCGGCCCCCTCCCGCCGGCCGAGGCGTGAGAGGGCGAGCATCGTGACATGCGCCTGGCCGATCCACGGCGGCTGAAACTCCGGCCGGAACGTGGCGATCAGCAGCACCGGCAGCCGCTCGGCCCGGGCAATCGTGCGGTCGAGCAGCTCGCGCGAGGTGGGATCCATCCAGTGCAGATCCTCGAAGACCATCAGCACCGGTTGTTGCGCCGCGAGGCTTTCGAGAATGCGCAGCAGTGCGTCGAAGGTCTTTTCTTTTTTGCGTTGCGGAGTGAGTTCGAGCGACGATCGGGATTCGCCACCCGGAAGCGAGAGCAATTCCGCAAGAAGCGGCAGGTCGTCTTCGGCCGGCCCACGCGCCAGCAATTCCGCGAGCTTTCGCTGCTTCCTCGCCGCATCATCGCCGCGCGCGAAGCCCGCGGCGCGCTCGAGATGGCCGATGATCGGGTAGAAGGCACTTTCGCTGTGATGCGGCGAGCAGAAATAGCGCAGCCGCCGGTGGGGCTCGGCGCCGATGCGCTCCTCGAGCGCCTCGGCCAGCCGCGACTTGCCGATCCCCGGCTCGGCCGAGAGCAGCACCACGCGGCCTTCGCCCGATTTGGCCTGGGCCCAGCGGCGCAGCAAGAGTTCGACCTCCTCGTCGCGGCCGACGAGCGGCGCCGCGCGCGAGCGCAAGGCCTCGAAGCGGCTCGCGACATCGCTCTCGCCGAGCACCTGCCACGCCTGCTGCCTGGCGGCAAAGCCCTTGAGCGACTGCGGCTCGAGAGCCCGCACCTCGAAGAGGCTGCCGATCTGCCGGCGCGTGGCCTCGGCGATGATGATCGCATTGGGTGCGGCAAGCGCCTGCAGTCGCGCCGCAAGATTGGGCGTTTCGCCCACTACGGACTGCTCCTGCGCGGCACCCGCGCCGATGAGGTCGCCGACCACGGCGAGGCCGGTCGCGATGCCGAGCCGCACTTCGAGGCGTTGCGGCAAGTCGAGACGGCCGACCGCCTCGACGATGGCGAGGCCGGCGCGCACGGCCTGCTCGGCATCCTCCTCATGGGCCTCCGGGTAGCCGAAATAGGCGAGGATGCCGTCGCCCATGTATTTCGCGACAAAGCCGCCGAAGCCGGTCAACAGCTCGGCGACGCGGCGGTGGTAGACGGCGATGATCTCGCGCAGATCCTCGGGATCGAGACGCGTCGCCAGCTCGGTCGAGCCGACCACGTCGCAGAACATGATGGTGAGCTGGCGGCGCTCGGCCGAGGCGGCGTCGGCGGGCTCGGAGGGGCCGATCACCTCTCCCGGAGCCGTCTCCCCCCGCGGCGCGCCGCCGCGGGGTGCTGGACCTTCGCGTAAGGCGGAGATCGCCGCGAGTAGCTTGCGCCGGTGACCGATCGAGCTCACTCCCAGAGCGACCAGATCTTCGGCCGTCAACTCAGGCAGAACCGCGCCGTCGACGTCGTTGTCGCGGAAAGCCGGCTCATATTGCTCGAGGCCGAGCGCGCGCAGCCAAGCGGTCACGTCGGTCGACATTGCTGCGTTTGCTCTCACCGGCCGAGGCGTCGCCGCCGCGCGCGATTTCGCCCCTCGGCCTTCACAGCCAGAGTCCGAGCGGCCGTAGGGGGCAATTTGGCAGGCATGGCGTGGACTCCAATCACCCGATCCCAGCATAGCCGAGAGCGTTCCCGTTACGGAAGCGGTCTGAGCGATGCCGAGCGGGCGACCTTCGCGTCCTTGTTGCCTGCGCCGAGGCGGGCGCGCCGAAAAGGCGCGCGATCAGAGACTGACCCGAAATGACTCGTTGATTTCCAACGGGCTATTCGTCACCCGCGCGAAGGCGACTCCCTCTCCTCCTTCAGGAGGAGAGGGCCGGGGTGGGGAGGACTTGCCGCCGTCTGCAGCCGCGACAGCTGTGTTGACCGGACTTCTCCGAGCGAGGGCATTCGCCTGGCTTCAATACCTCCTCACCCTACCCTCCTGAAGGAGGAGAGGGATGCGCGTCAGCCCGAGCCTCGCGGGGGTCCATCTTTGACGCCGGATAGCGGACCAACACTGGAGTCCCGCCCTTGCTTTCGCGAGGCCCAGCCTGCGCGCTTGATGCTTGCGAATTGACGGGCTGCGGTTGACTTGGCCGCACGCGGGCGCTAACGTTGCCGGCTCAAGCGCGAGAAAATCACGGGAGGAGACAAATGATACGGAAGTCATCGCTTGCAGTATTTGTCGGATCGTTTTTCGCTATTACTTGCGCGGCCCATGCGGCGGACGCGCCGGCCGAGATCAAGCTCGGCACGCTCTATGCCTCCTCGGGCAATTTCGCCAGCATCTCCATGCCGGTCCATTACGGGCTCAAGCTGTGGGTCGACCAGAAGAACGCCGAGGGCGGCGTCTTCGTCAAGGCCTTCGACAAGAAGATACCCGTGAAGCTCGTGGAGTACGACGACCAGAGCAATACCGCGACCGCGGCGACGCTCTACGACCAGCTCATCACCCAGGACAAGGTCGACATCCTGGTCGCGGATTCGGGCTCGGTCCTGACCTCGGTCGCGGTGCCCATCGCGCGCGAGCACAAGATGCTGCTCATCGACCAGACGGGCACGGGGGCTAACTTCTTCACGAAGGACAACCCCTACATCGTGCTGATGGCCGATCCGGTCTCCAGCATATGGCCCAAGTACGTGGCCAACTTCCTCACCAAGGACGGGCCCGCGCTGGGCATCAAGCGCGTCGCCATCCTTTACTCGACCAACGACTTCACCGGCACCCAGGCCAACGCCGTGCGCTCCTTCATCAAGGAGAGCAAGGCGCCCGTCGAGATCGTCTACGACAACGGCGTGCCGACCAATACCACGAGCTACACCGTGATCATCAACAACATCGCAGCCACCAATCCGGACGCCGTGGTCGAGCTCGGCTATCCCAACAACGACATCTCCTTCCTGCGCAACCTCCAGGGTGCCGGCACCAAGTTCAAGTGGCTCTTCGCCATCTATCCCGGCCTCGAGACCGAGCTCCTCGAGAAGAACGTCGGCGCCGCCGGCCTCATGCACGTCTTCACCTACGTGACCTCCTCGGTGATCGCCTACAAGCCCGAGTTCGGCATGTCGCTCGCCGATTTCCACGCGGCCTGGGAGAAGAAGTACGGCGACGCCAAGGTCGAGTTCGGCTTCAACTCGGTCGCCGGCTACACCACGGGCCTGGTGCTCGAATCGGCACTCGCCGCCGCGGGCAGCCTCGACCAGCTCGAGCTCAGGAAGGCGATCTTCGGCCTCTCCGGCAAGCTTAAGACCATCGACGGCACCTTCGAGCTCGACGAGATGGGCGCCCAGATCGGCGAGATCACGCCGCTCGGCCAGATCGCGTCCGACGGCAAGGGCGGCGTCAAGTTCGTCGTCGTCTACCCGCCCGACGTGGCAACGGGAAAGCCGGTCTACCCGGCGCCGTGAGCGGGATCGTTTCCGTTGTCGTCCTGCTCACCGAAGCTCGTCCGCGCGGGGCCGCGAATTGACGCACGCATCTTGAGGAGGCTTGCAGTACCGCCGTGGGTCCTTCGTGACGCAACCCTTCGGGTTGCTCCTCAGGATGAGGAAATATTGCGTGTGGCAGAAAGACTTAGCCTCATCCTGAGGAGCGAGCGCAGCGAGCGTCTCGAAGGACGCACTGTGGCCGGTCCGAGTCGCCGCTGTGCAGCGCGAGAGGCTGTTTCGCCGGCGACAATCGGGCTTGCGTGAATCCCCCCAACGATTTCCTGGCTCCGGACCCTCCCGATGCTCGCCTACACGCTTCTCGCAGGCCTCCTCTTCGGTCTCTATTTCAGCCTGGTGGGGCTCGGCCTCAACCTGGTGTTCGGCGTCATGCGCATCGTCAATCTCGCGCACGGCGACTTCCTCATGCTCGGCGCCTTCGCGGCCTTCTGGCTCTTCAACCTTTGGGGCATGAGCCCGTATGTCTCGGTCTTCGTCGTCCTCGCGGTCTTCGCGCTCCTTGGCCTGCCGCTCTATTATCTCTTCGTGCCGCGCCTGCTCCTCGCCAAGGACCCGGAGATGCTCTCGATCATCCTCTTCTTCGGCCTCTCGCAGGTGATCGAGGCGCTCACCGCGATCGCCTTCGGCGCGAGCGAGCGCTCCATTCCCGGCAACGTGCTCGGCAGCGGGCCTTTGCGCCTCTTCGGCCAGAGCTTTCCCGCCGCCTGGATCGCGAGCGGGATCGCGAGCGCCTTGGCCGTGCTCGGCGTCTATCTTTATCTCTACCGCACGCGCATCGGCTACCTCACGCGCGCCGTGATGGTGCACCGCGAGGAGGCGCTGGCGACCGGCATCGACGTGCACAGGGTATCGGCCATCGCCTTCGGCGTCGGCCTGGCGCTTGCCGCCGTGGCCGGCGTCTTTGCACCCTTCATGCTCGGCAGCGTGACACCCGCGATGGGCGTCGACATCAATATCACCGCCTTCGCGGTGATCGTGGTGGGCTCGCTCGGCAATCCGCTCGGCACGGTGCTCGGCGGCATCGTCTACGGCATCTCGCTCATGGTCATGCAGAGCTACTTGAGCTCCTGGGCCAATCTCCTGCCCTATCTCCTCCTCATCGCCATCCTACTGGTGCGGCCGAGCGGCCTCCTGGGCCGGCAGGTGCGCCGTGCCTAGGGCGCTCGGCCATACGCTCTTCGTCCTCGTGCCGGTGGTCGCCGCGGCGGCGCTCCTCCCCTTCGTCTATACGAACCAGCTCCTGCTCTTCAACTTCGTGGTGTTCCTGACGCTCGCCCAGGGCGTCAACATCATTTACGGCTTCACCGGCTATCTGCCCTTCGGCTATTCCGGCTTCTTCGGCGCCGGCGCCTACGGCTTCTCGCTCGCCGTCATGCATCTCCACGCAGCGCCGCTCCCGGCGCTCGCGGCCGGCGGCGCTGCGGCGATCCTTCTCGGGCTCATCTTGACGCCGCTCTTGCGGCTCTCCGGCGCCTATTTCGCCATCGCCAATCTCGCGGCCTCGCTCGCCGTCTTCCAGGTGGTCTCCAACCCGAACCTCGAGGAGATCACCAAGGGCCCCTACGGCATCAGCCTCACGGGCGTCTTCAGCCCGCATTTCAGCTATGGCGTCGCCGTCGGCTTCCTCGCCTTCACGCTCGGCCTCGTCGTCTATTTGCGCAACTCGCGCTTCGGCCTGTCGCTCCAGGCGATCCGCGAGGATGCCGTGAGCGCCGCCATGGCCGGGGTGAACGTGGTGCGCAGCCGCATGCTGGCCTGGCTCATGAGCGCCCTTGTGGCCGGTTTGAGCGGCGGCGTCTTCGCCTGGTACGTCTCGGTCTTCTATCCCGAGACGGTATTCAGCCTCGACTTCAGCATCTTCGCCATCGTCTTCGCCCTTTTCGGCGGGATCGCCACCATCAGCGGGCCGATCCTCGGCGTCGTCATCCTCTACGGCATCTACAACGCGATCGGCATCTCGACCCCGCAGTATTTCCAGCTCATCTACGGGCTCCTCATCGTCGGCCTCGTGCTCTTCCTGCCGAACGGCCTCGTCTCGCTGGCAAGGCGCTGGGGGTTCGATGTCCCCTGACGCAGCCGAGGGCCGGCGCCCGCTTCTTGCGGTCGAAGGGCTGGTCAAGCACTTCGGCGGCTTCCGCGCCCTCGACGAGCTCAGCTTCCATCTCATGGCGGGGGAGATCCTCGGCCTCGTCGGCCCCAACGGCTCGGGCAAGACCACCTGCATCAACGTCATCACCGGCCTCTATGGTCCGGACGACGGCCGGCTTTCGTTCGACGGCCGCGAGATCGGCGGGCTTCCCTCCCACCGCCTCGTGCATCTCGGCATCAACCGCACCTTCCAGGTGCCGAAGCCGTTTCTCGGCCTCACCGTCAGGGAGAACGTCGAGGTGGCGGCGGCCTATGGCCGGCCGCGCGGCTTGGCACTCGACATCGAGGCGCTGCTTGCCTCCCTCGAGCTCGACGGCCGCGCCGGGCGGCAGGCGGGCGAGCTCAACAGCGTCGAGCAGAAGATGCTCGATCTGGCGCGGGCGCTCGCCACGGCGCCGCGCCTACTCTGTATCGACGAGCTCGCCGCCGGCTTGAACCCGGCCGAGCTCGGGCGCGTGGCAGCCCGGCTCAAGGCGCTGGCCGAGGCCGGCACAGCCCTCCTCGTCGTCGAGCATCTCATGGGCTTCATCGACCAGGTGACCGACCGGGTCATCGTGCTCAACGCCGGGCACGAGATCTTCGAGGGCGTGCTCGCCGACGCGGTCAAGGACCGCCAGGTGGTGGAGGTGTTCCTGGGGGTGGAGAATGGCGGCTGAGCTCCTCGCCGCCGAGGCGCTCGAGGCCGGCTACGGCCGCGTCCAGGTGCTGTGGGGTGCGGGCCTCGCGGTAGCAGAAGGGGAGACCGTGGTGCTCCTAGGCGCCAACGGAGCGGGCAAGACGACGTTGCTCAAGGTGATCATGGGGCTGTTGCCCGCCTGGCGCGGCACCATCCGCTTTGCAGGATCGGACATCATCCATCTGCGCACCGACCGGCGCGTGCGCGCCGGCATCGCCTACATGTCGGAGACCGGCTGCTTTCCCGGCCTCAGCGTCGAGGAGAACCTGAGGATCGGCGGCCAGTTCATGGCTCAGGCGGCGCTCAAGGCGCGGCTCGCCGAGCTCTACGCGCTCTTCCCGGCACTCGCCGAGCGCAAGAAGGCGCTGGCGAGCAGCCTTTCGGGCGGCCAGCGCAAGATGCTCGGCATCGCCAAGGCGCTCGCCGGCAATCCCCGGCTCGCCGTCATGGACGAGCCCTCGGCCGGCCTCTCGCCGCTCTTTGTCAAGGAGGTCATCCGCGTGCTCGGCGAGTTCAGCACCTCGGGCCTCTCGCTCCTCATCGCCGAGCAGAACGTCAAGTTCCTCGAGCTCGCCCACCGCGTCTATACGCTCGAGGGCGGCCGCATCGGCTTCGCAGGATCGGTCGCGGCGCTCCACGAGAACGACGCCTTGCGCCGCGCCTACTTCGGGCTGAGGTAGCAAGCCACGGCCTCGCGCAAGATTATCCTTGTAATCATGGAATGAAACTCCATAATTGCAAGGATGATACCTAGGCGCCTCGCAGAACAGCTGAATTACCTGCTCGACAACTATCCCGCAGTCGGGTTGCTCGGGCCACGCCAGGTCGGCAAAACGACGCTCGCACTGGAAGTGGCGGAACAGCGCGCCTCGGTCTACCTCGATCTGGAATCTGCCGCCGATCGGGCGAAGCTCGCGGATCCGGAATCCTACTTGGCCGAGTACGCCGACCGGCTGGTCATTTTGGATGAAGTTCACCGCGCGCCGGAATTGTTCCAAAGCTTGCGTGGAGTGATCGACCGCGGACGGCGGCGGGGCAAGAAAGCCGGCCGCTTCCTGCTCCTGGGCTCCGCCGGCATCGACCTGCTCAAACAGTCGGGCGAGACGCTGGCAGGCCGCATCTCCTACATCGAGCTTGGCCCGCTCGACGTGCTGGAAGTCCCCGCCGCCGACCTGGACAGGTTATGGGTTCGCGGTGGTTTTCCATCGAGCTTCCTGGCGGCGGACGAAGCACTTAGCCTCAAATGGCGTCAGGATTTCATCCGCACCTATTTGGAGCGGGACATTCCGCAATTCGGACCGCGTATTGCTGCGGAGACGCTTCGCCGTTTCTGGACCATGCTTGCCCACAATCAGGCCCAACTCCTGAATGCCGCCAGCATCGCGCGATCTCTCGGCGTCGACGGCAAGACGGTCGCTGGATACCTCGACCTGATGGTGGACTTGTTGCTGGTAAGACGACTGCCGGCCTGGCAACGCAATGAGGGCAAGCGCCTTGTCAAGTCGCCGAAGGTATATGTGCGCGATGCCGGGATAGCCCATGCGTTGCTGGGCCTCCGGAATAAAGACGACGTCTTGGGACACCCGGTGGCCGGACAGACATGGGAAAGCTTCGTCACCGAGGCGCTGATTGCCATGGCGCCCGAAGGCACGGAAGCGAGCTTCTATCGCACCTCGGCGGGGGCGGAAGTCGATCTAGTGCTGGTACTGCCGAAGCGAAAATTATGGGCGATAGAAATCAAGCGAAGCACCGCGCCAAAAGTCGAGCGCGGCTTTCATTCCGCGTGCGACGACCTGAAACCGCACCGACGCTTCGTGGTCTATCCCGGAAGCGAGCGCTTCTCGGTCGGGAACGACACGCAGGCCATTGGGCTCGCGTCGCTTGCCAAGGAGCTTCAGGCGCAGAGCTAATCGCTGACGGATGCGCGCTCTTGCGTGGCGGCTTCAATGGCGTGCTTAATCGCGGCTTGCACCGCCGCGGTGCATGCATCGGCTGCTCTCGGCCGGTCCGCGTCCTGGATCTGCGCGCGGCGGGCCGCTTCGACGATCTCTGGTCCGGAACTCCCCCTCCACCTGTCGCGAGCTTTGAGCCATGCGTCCGCTCCTCTCCGCCATCCGCGTCATAGACCTCACCACGGTGGTGCTGGGTCCCTATGCCACCCTCATCCTCGCCGATCTCGGCGCCGAGGTGATCAAGGTCGAGGCGCCGGGCGGCGAGATTCTGCCGCCACGTCGACGCGGCGCGCCATGCCGGGATGGGGCCGCTCTTCCTCAATCTCAACCGCAACAAGAAGAGCGTGGTGCTCGACCTCAAGGAGGCCGCCGGCCGCGCAAGCCTGCTCTCGCTCGCGGCAAGCGCCAACGTCTTCGTCCACAACATGCGTCCGGAGGCCATCGCCAAGCTCGGCATCGGCTACGAGACGCTCTCGGCAGGGAACCCGCGGCTCGTCTACTGTGCTGCCTGGGGCTTCGCCGAGGCGGGACCCTACGGCAACCTCCAGGCCTACGACGACGTGGTGCAGGCGGCCTCGGGCCTGGCCGCGCTCAACGCGGTCGAGGGCGTGCCGCGCTACCTGCCGACCCTCGTCGCCGACAAGGTGACGGGCCTCTATGCCGCGAACGCCATCATGGCGGCCCTCCTCCAGCGCGAGCGCACGGGCCGCGGCCAGTTCGTCGAGGTGCCCATGCTCGAGTGCCTCACGGCCTTCGTCATGGTCGAGCATCTTTCGGGCGCCACCTTCGAGCCGCCGCTCGCCCCTCCCGGCTACGGCCGCGTGTTGGCGCCCGAGCGCCGGCCCTACAAGGCCAAGGACGGCTATATCGCCATCCTCCCCTACATGACCGACCATTGGGTGCGCTTCTTCCGCCACATCGGGCGCGAGGATCTGGCCGCCGACGAGACCGTGCGCGACGCGCAGAAGAGGAGCCGAGCGATCGGCCGGCTCTACGCGGCGATCGCCGAGGCGGCACCCCGGAAGACGCGCGCCGAATGGTTCGCCGAGCTCAAGGCGCTCGCCATCCCCTGCATGCCGGTCAATACGCTCGAGGAGGTGCTGGCGGACGCGCATCTCAACGCGGTCGGCGCCTTCGCGCGCGTCGAGCATCCCAGCGAGGGGCCCCTCGTGAGCGTGGACTACCCCGGGCGCTTCTCCGCGGCGCCATCGTACCCGGACCGCCCGGCAGCGGCCCTCGGCGCCGACAACGAGGAGGTGCTGGGCAAGCGCGGGTCTTAACCCTCCACCAGCTCGCTCGTCTTCGCCGCCATGATGAAGTCGTTCTCGTGCAGGCCCTTGATCTTCTTGGTCTGCCACGAGATGGTGGCCCAGCCCCAGCCGAAGCCGATGTCGGGATGGTGGCCTTCCGCCTCGGAGATGGTGCCGACCTTGGCGACAAAGTCCATGGCGTCGCGGAAGTCCCGGAAGCTGAAGCGCCGCTCGAGGCGGTGGGCGTCGTCGTAGAGCGTCCAGCCCGGCGTCGCCTTGAGATAGCGCTCGGAGAGTGTCTTGCTGAGCGGCGGGATGCCGCCCTGGCAAGGGATGCAGGACTTGGACGCAAGCGTGCTCGTCATGGCCTATCCTCCGCTCTCGCCGATGGCGCCGAGCGATATAATGCCGTGCGCGCCGATCGGCCAGCCCCTCGATGCCGCAGCCCCTCAATTGCCGTTAAGCCAGTCGGGGTCGGGCAGCTCCTTGAATACCGTGCGCAGCCCCTCCATCCAGTGGTGGCGCAGCGAGTTGAAGTAGCTGTCGCTCGCCGAGATGCGGCGCAGCTGGAGCTTGATCGAGCTGCGGCGGTAGATGGCGATGTCGATGGGAAAGCCGACCGAGAGGTTCGAGCGCAGCGTCGAATCCATCGAGATGAGCGCGCACTTGGCCGCGGTGACGAGCGGCGTCGAGGGCCGCACGATGCGGTCGATCATCGGCTTGCCGTACTTGGTCTCGCCCATCTGGAAATAGGGCGTGTCGGCGGTGGCCTCGATGAAGTTGCCCGCCGAGTAGATCTGGTAGAGGTGCATGGTGCCGTCGCGGATCTGGCCGCCCAGGAGGAACGACACGTTGTAATCGGTGCCCTCGGCCTTGAGCGCCTCGCCGTCGAGCTTGTAGATCTCGCGCGTGGCAGTGCCCACGAGGCGCGCCGCCTCGAACATGCTGGGCACGGTGAGGATGCTCTCCTTGCCGCCGTGGTATGTCGTCAATCCCTGGTTGAGCAGCATCATCACCGACTGGGAGACCGCGAGATTGCCGGCGGTAAGCAGCACGATGACGCGGTCGCCCGGCTCCCACACGGTCATCTTGCGGAAGGTCGCGATATGGTCGACCCCGGCGTGGGTCCGCGAGTCGGACATGAAGACCAGCCCCTCGTCGAGCTGGATGGCGACGCAATAGGTCATCGGCGGCGCTGCTCCCCCTGTGGCGCGGCACCGATCCTAGTGGCAGGCCCGCTCCATGGCAAACGTCGTGAATCGCAGGCAGTGTCTCAGTTCGAATTTCCGCAAGCGGAGATGAGGTATCGTTCCTCTCCTCCTTCAGCATTCCCCCTCTCCTCCTTTAGGAGGAGAGGGTCGGGGTGAGGAGGTGATTGGGCCAATCGCGTCGAGAGCCGTATGCGCTTGCTGCGCTCGGCCTCCTCACCCTCCCATCCCTTCGGGATGGGCCCCGCCCTCTCCTCCTAAAGGAGGAGAGGGGCATGGAGGAGGGAGATCGGCGCCGCTCCAGGCCCGGGCCGTCACTTGGTGCTGCTGGCGAGCGCGCGACCGGCAAGGGTTGCGAGATGCCTGCGCAAGCCGCCGCGAGATTCGAGGGTTCGGTAGCGCCCGGCAGCGAAATCGTCGATCCCGGCCTTGACGGCCTCTCGGAGGGCCTTCAGCTTGGCCCGATCCTCGGCATCGCGCTGCTCCAGAAGCCGGAGGCCTTCGCGCAGCACCTCGCTTGCATTCTGGTATCGGCCGGACGCAACGAGCCGCTCGACCATGTCCGTCTGGCGATCCGTGAGAACGACATTGCGGGTCGGCATCCATGATACTCCGAGGAAGGCCGTGTCGATGGCATATTATGCCAATTTCGGCCGGGTTCGCCAAGCGCAGATTCGCCGGACATGCCCCCTACCTCACCCCGGCAGCATGAAATCGCGGCCGATGGCGTTGCCGAGCTCGATGTTGCGGTCGATGGTCTCGGTGAGGTACTCGTGGAGGCCTTGCGCGAAGATGTCGCGCATGCTGCCGTAGCGCAGGCGCAAGGCGAGGCTGGCGGCGAGGCGCGTCGATTCGTAGTCGCGGCTGTAGCGCTCGCGCAGCTCGCTCAGCACGCGCTCGATGGAGGACATCGAGGCGTAGAGGCTGCGCGGCATGTCCTCGCGGAAGATGAGGAGCTCGGCGACGCGCGCCGGCGTGATGGTGTCGCGGAAGATGCGGCGGTAGGCGTTGAGCGCGCTCACCGAGCGTAAGACCGCCGCCCACTGGTAGTAGTCGACGGCACCCCCCACGTCCTCGGCCGAGGGCAGCAGCACGTGGTACTTGGCGTCGAGGATGCGCGCGGTGGCGTCGGCGCGCTCGAGGAAGCCGCCGAGCTGCACGAAGCTGAAGGCCTCGTCGCGCTGCATGGTGCCGTAGGCGATGCCGCGGAAGAGGTGGCTGCGCTCCTTGACCCAGTCGAAGAAGTCCGAGAGCCCGCGCTCGAGGATGCGGCCGTAGTCGAGTCCGTGCATCTCGTGCCAGGTGTCGTTCAGGCTCTCCCACATCTCGGTGGTGATCTGGGCGCGCATGAAGCGCGCGTTCTCGCGCGCCCACTGCAGCGAGCAGCAGATGCTCGAGCGGTTCTCGGGCGTCAAGGCCAGGTACTCGATGACGCCGTGCGCGTCGTAGGCGCCGCCGAGCGCCGCATAGGGCCCCTCGCAGCCGGCGATGATGATCGCCGATTCCCACTGCGTGTGGCGGCCGCGCTCGTCTCCGGGCAAGAGCGACATGCGGTAGGCCACGTCGAGGATGCGCGCCATGGTCTCGGCGCGCTCCATGTAGCGGGCCATCCAGTAGAGGTTGTCGGCCGCCCGGCTCAGCATGCGCGGCTAACCTTCCAGCACCCAGGTGTCCTTGGTGCCGCCGCCCTGGCTGGAGTTCACCACGAGCGAGTTCTCGCGCAGCGCCACGCGGGTGAGGCCGCCCGGCACCACCTTGATCGTGGCACCCGAGAGCACGAAGGGCCTCAAGTCTACGTGGCGCGGTGCGATGCCGCTTTCGACGAAGGTCGGGCAGGTGGAGAGCGCCAAGGTGGGCTGGGCGATGAACTGCGCCGGTGCTGCCAGGATGCGCAGGCGGTACTCCTCGATCTCCGCCGCCGTGGAGCGCGGGCCGATGAGCATGCCGTAGCCGCCCGAGCCGTGCACCTCCTTGACCACGAGCTCGTCGAGGTGTGCCAGCGCATAGCCGAGATCGTCGCGCTCGCGCAAGCGCCAGGTCGGCACATTGTCGAGCAGGGGCTCCTCGCCCAGGTAGAAGCGCACGATCTCCGGCACGTAGGCATAGACCGCCTTGTCGTCGGCGATGCCGGCGCCGACCGCGTTGGCGAGCGCCACGTTGCCCGCCCGATAGGCAGCGAACAGGCCCGGGCAGCCGAGCACCGATTGCGGATTGAAGACCTGCGGATCGATGAAGGGGTCGTCGATGCGGCGGTAGATCACGTCGATGCGCTGCAGCCCGGCCGCCGTGCGCATATAGACCCTGTGGTCCCTGGCCACGAGGTCCTGCCCCTCGACCAGCTCGATGCCCATCTGCTCGGCGAGGAAGACATGCTCGAAGTAGGCGCTGTTGTAGGAGCCCGGCGTGAGCAGCGCCACCGTCGGGTCGGAGCCGCAATGGGCCGGCGCCACCGAGCGCAGCATCTTCAGGAGCTCGTCCGGATAGTGGCCGACGGGAGCTATGCGGTGGCGCGCGAAAAGCTCGGGGAAGAGGCGCATCATCACCTCGCGGTCCTCGAGCATGTAGGAGACGCCCGACGGCGTGCGCAGGTTGTCCTCGAGCACGTAGAACTGCCGCTCGCCCGTGCGCACCACGTCGATGCCGGCGACATGGGTATAGACCCCGTGGGGCAGCGCCACCCCCTCCATCTCGGGGCGGTACTGGGTGTTCTTCAGCACGAGGTCCTCGGGCACCAGGCCCGCGCGCAGGATCTCCCGCTTGCCGTAGACGTCGGCGATGAAGAGGTTGATGGCCTTCACGCGCTGCGTGAGGCCCGCCTCGAGGAAGTGCCACTCCTCGGCGGAGAGCACGCGCGGGATGATGTCGAAGGGGATGAGACGCTCCACGTCGCCGCCCTCGCCATAGACGGCGAAGGTAATACCGAGGCGGCGGAAGATGAGATCGGCCTCGCGGCGCTTGAGCTCGAGCGTCTCGCGGGGCGTGCGCGCGAGCCAGTCAGCTAATCCGCGATAGGGCGGGCGCACGGCCGCGTCGCCACCGCGCATCTCGTCGAAGGTCGTGACGGCGTCGGACGCAGCGATGGCGAAGCCTCCCAGCGCTCGGCCGGCTTGGCGCCGGTCCCCGCCTCAAGTCGAGCAAGTTCCATACCATAGCGCAAGGAGTTCGGTCGCCGCCGCCGCCGCCGCCGGGCCCCAGTCCCGGGTCATGCAGCAATTTGCAATGCCTATTTTTTAGGCAGTTTTGACCTCGCCGAGGCCTCCGTCGCGCCTCTATCTACGGCACCGCGGAAATTTTTTGCGAAATATCCCTTGAACGCTTCACCGCCTTACCTAAATTAGAACTGCTTGGCACTCATCACACAGGAGTGCTAACAAACAGGGTTTTGGCAAACATTTCAAACTCTTGGAGGAGCAGCCATGAAATTCAGGCCGCTGCATGATCGTGTGGTGGTGCGCCGCGTCGAGCAGGAGGCAAAATCGGCGGGCGGCATCATCATTCCCGACACTGCGAAGGAGAAGCCGATGGAGGGCGAGATCGTCGCCGCCGGTCCGGGTGCGCGCAACGAGAAGGGCGAGCTCGTCCCGCTCGATGTCAAGGCCGGCGATCACATTCTCTTCGGCAAGTGGTCGGGCACCGAGGTGAAGATGGACGGCGAGGAGCTCCTGATCATGAAGGAGTCCAACGTCATGGGCATTATCGAGAGATCCAAGTCGGCCAGGCGGGCCGCTTAGGGAGGAGAGTAGAGGAACATGGCTGCCAAGGAAGTCAAATTCGGCGGCGACGCGCGCGCGCGGCTTTTGCGCGGCGTCGACATTCTGGCGAACGCGGTCAAGGTGACGCTCGGCCCCAAGGGCCGCAACGTCGTGCTCGACAAGTCGTTCGGGGCACCCCGCATCTCCAAGGACGGCGTCACCGTCGCCAAGGAGATCGAGCTGCCGGACAAGTTCGAGAACATGGGCGCGCAGATGCTGCGCGAGGTGGCGAGCAAGACCTCCGACGTGGCCGGCGACGGCACCACGACGGCGACCGTGCTGGCCCAGGCCATCGTCAAGGAGGGTGCCAAGGCGGTGACCGCCGGCATGAACCCGATGGACTTGAAGCGCGGCATCGATCTCGCGGTCGAGCGGGTGGTGGAGGACCTCAGGAAGCGCTCCAAGAAGGTCTCGACCAACGAGGAGATCGCCCAGGTCGGCACCATCTCGGCCAACGGCGAGCGCGAGATCGGCGACATGATCGCCGAGGCGATGAAGAAGGTCGGCAACGACGGGGTGATCACCGTCGAGGAGGCAAAGTCGCTCTCGACCGAGCTTGAGGTGGTCGAGGGCATGCTGTTCGACCGCGGCTACATCTCGCCCTATTTCGTCACCGACGTGGACAAGATGCGCACCGAGCTCGAGGATCCCTACATCCTGATCCACGAGAAGAAGCTCTCCGGCCTGCAGCCGCTCCTGCCGCTGCTCGAGACCGTGGTGCAGACGGGCAAGCCCCTTCTCATCATCGCCGAGGACATCGAGGGCGAGGCGCTCGCCACCCTCGTCGTCAACAAGCTGCGCGGCGGCCTCAAGGTGGCGGCCGTCAAGGCACCCGGCTTCGGCGACCGCCGCAAGGCCATGCTCGAGGACATCGCCATCCTGACCAAGGGCGAGGTCATCAGCGAGGAGCTCGGCATCAAGCTCGAGAACGTCAAGCTCGACATGCTCGGCCGCGCCAAGAAGGTGGTGATCACCAAGGAGGAGACCACCATCGTCGACGGCGCGGGGAAGAAGTCGGAGATCCAGGGCCGCTGCACGCAGATTCGCGCGCAGATCGAGGAGACCACCTCCGACTACGACCGCGAGAAGCTCCAGGAGCGGCTGGCCAAGCTGGCGGGCGGCGTCGCGGTGATCCGCGTCGGCGGCGCCACCGAGGTCGAGGTGAAGGAGCGCAAGGACCGCGTCGATGACGCCATGCATGCGACGCGCGCGGCCGTGGAGGAGGGCGTTCTTCCCGGCGGCGGCGTGGCACTGCTCTATGCCGGCCGGACGCTCGAGGGGATCAAGGGCGAGAACTCCGACCAGCAGCACGGCATCGAGATCGTGCGCAGGGCGCTGCAGTCGCCGATCCGCCAGATCGTCGAGAACTCCGGCGTCGACGGCTCGGTCGTGGTCGGCAAGCTCCTCGACCAGAAGAATTACAACCACGGCTACGATGCGCAGGGCATGGCTTATGTCGACATGTTCAAGGCGGGCATCATCGACCCCACCAAGGTCGTGCGCTCGGCACTGCAGGATGCGGCATCGATCGCGGGCCTCCTCGTGACGACCGAGGCCATGGTCGCCGAGAAGCCCGAGAAGAAGTCGGCCCCGCAGATGCCCGGCGGCGGCGGCATGGGCGACATGGACTTCTAAGCCCAAGCGACACGCGACGGATTGCGACCGGGGGCCGCTCGAACGAGCGGCCCCCTTCTTCTTGCTTCTTGCGAGAAGAAATGCGGCCGCTCCTTGAGCGGCTCCCTCCTTGCGTAGAGAGCGGCCGCATCGCCACGTGGCGCGTATCGCATTGCGCGGCCGAACTCGCACGCGCATCATTCGCCGATGGCAAGGCCGGAGCTGCCGCACGACCAGGGCGATCTCTTCCGCGCCGCCGCGGAGGCGTGGCGGCCGCCGTCCGCGCAGGAGCAATCCCACGGGGACAGGGAGACGCTCGACCACGAGAGGCTGGCCGCGCTCGGCGATGAGGATGTTCTCCTCTGGCTCGAGCGCAGCCTGGAGCCCGGCCGCCCGATGGCGACGCGCCTGGCCTTGATCGAGGAAGCCGGGCGCCGCCGGCTCGCCGCGGCAAGGCCCAGCCTCATGTTGATGATCCGGCTGCTCTCCGCAATCGACCGCGCCGGGCCGACGCCCGAGGTGGCGCTCGCCATTGCGGCGCTGGGCTTGATCGATGCGCGCGGGGCATGCCCCGAGCTCGGCAGCCTCTTGCTGAAAGGGGAATACTCGCCCGCGACTTGGCGCGCGATCCTTGAGCTCCACCGCACTGCAGGCGTCCGTCCCGCGGCGGAGCTGCTTGCCCGCGCCTTCGCTCTCGGCGACCGCGGCGCGGCAGCCGCCGCGGCCCGCCTCGCCGGCATCGGCCAAATGAGGGGCTTTCTCGGCACCCTGCGCGCGCTTCTCGACGGGCCGTCGCCCGAGGGGAGGGCAGCGGCCGCTGTCGCCCTCGGATTGTTGGGCGACCGCTCGGTCAAGGCGTTCCTCGAGAGCGCCCTCAGCCAGGCGTCGTCGCCGTTCGACCGCGATTTGCTGGATGCGCTCGGCCGCATCGGCGACCGCGAGACCATCGTGCTCGTCCGCAAGCTCCTGCGACGCTCCCCTGGCGAGGACGACGCCGTGGCGCTGCTCGGCGTCGCAGCCGAAATCGGCGGACCGCTTGCCCTCCGCCTCATGGGCGAGACTGCGGCCTCGTCTCCATGGCCGGCTGTGCGGGCTGCCGCCGTGGAGCTGCTGAGCGAGCGGCCGTAGCGGGCGGCCTTGGGAGATCCTTAGATGCCGTCTCTCGCAAGCGGCAGATCGGCGTGCTAGACCGGCTGTCGTCGGCCGCAACGGGCCGGCGGCGAGGAAAGGACATCCGGGATGCTGCCATCGCAACGCGCGCTCTTCGATATCCCGCGCGAGGTCTGCTACCTCAACGCCGCGTCCTGGAGCCCGCTGCCGCTCGTGGCGCAGGAGGCGGGACGCATTGGTGCTGCGCGCAAGGGGCAGCCCTGGAAGCTCGATGCCGAGTTCGCCCAGCGCCAGCACGAGCGCGCGAGGAGTGCGGCGGCGCGGCTCATCAATGCGGATCCCGGCGACGTGGCGGTGATCTCCTCCGTCGGCTACGGCGTCGCCACGGCCGGGAAGCTCTTGAGCCTGCCGCGCGGCTCCCGCGTTCTCCTGTTGCAGGACGACCACTCCTCGCCGGTCCTCGAGTGGCTCACGCGGGCGCCGGAAGGGGGCTTCATCGTCGAGGCGGTGGCGCGGCCGGAAGACGGAGACTGGACCGCGGCCCTGCTCGCGGCGATCGCGCGCCCGGCAGCACCGCCGGTCTCGCTCGCCTCGATCTCCTCGGTGCACTGGTCGGACGGCGGGGCGGTCGATCTCGCTGCCGTCGCCGCGGCGCTGAGGGCGGAGGGTGCGGCGCTCCTCGTCGATGCCACCCACGGCGCAGGCGTCATGGCGCTCGACGTACGCACCCTCGATCCCGACTTCCTCGTCTTCCCCACCTACAAGTGGGTGCTCGGCCCCTACGGCCGCGCCTTCCTCTACGTCGCCAAGCGCCGCCAGGAGGGCGTGCCGCTCGAGCAGACGAGCTACGGGCGCCGTGCCGTCACAGCCGAGCGCACGCCCTATCTCGGCGACACGGCCTACGTCAGCCATGCGCGGCGCTTCGACATGGGCGAGCGCGACCATTTCATCTCGCTCGAGATGGCATCGATCGGCATGGAGATGGTGGCAGCCTGGGGTGCTGAGGCGATCGTCGCGCGCCTCGCCATGCTGACCGAGCGGCTGGCCGGGGGCCTGGCCAATGCGGGCGTCCTCGTCCCGGATGCGCGCGTCCGGGCACCGCACATCCTCAGCCTGCGCTTCCCCAAGGGCCTGCCCGACGGTCTTGCCGAGAGCCTTGCCGAGGAGAGCGTCTACGCGGCATCCCGCCTCGGACGCCTCCGCATCAGCCCCCACGTCTATAACGACGAGGACGACGTGGACCGCTTCCTCGAGGTCTTCCGCACGGCGCTCAGGCGGCTTCCTTCGCCTTGAGCGCGTTCTTGGGATTGAGCCGGCCGGGCAGGCCTAAGGCGACTGCGAGGGCGATGAGCGAGAGGAGGGCGGCCACCAGGAAGACGCCGTGGAGCGCTGCCGCCATCGCCTGGACGACGCGGCCGAGGGTCGCCGGATCGATGGCGCTGCGGCTCGCCGGCTCCAGCATGCGGTCGACGATGGCGGTGTCGATGCCGGCACGCCGCCCGACGCCGTAGTTGAGCATGGCGCCGAACACGGCAGCACCCATCGCTTGGCCGGCCATGCGCATGAAGATGTTGCCCGAGGTGGCGGCGCCCCGCTCGTGCCAGCCGACGCTCGTCTGCACCGCGACCACGTAGGTCGAGTTGGTGAAGCCCATGCCGAAGCCGACGAGAAAGACGCCGGCGGTGGCGAAGGCAGCGCTCCGCTCGGGCGTCAGCATGGCGAGCACCGAGCTCCCCAAGACGAGGGTGAGCGAGCCCAGGACCGCGGTGAGGCGGAACGAGCGCGCCACCATGAGACGTCCGCCGAGCGCACTGGCAAGCGGCCAGCTGATCGACATGGAGGCGACCGCGAGGCCGGCCGCTGCCGGCGTGCCGCCGATGACGCCCTGCACGTAGGTGGGCACGAAGCTGGCGGCGCCGATCATCACCGCCCCGGTGAAGAGCTGGCCGAGGTTGCCCGTGGCGATCACCCGCTGCCTCCATAAGGCGAGCGGCATGATCGGCTCGAGCACGCGGCGCTCGACGCGGAAGAAGAAGGCGAGGAGGCCTCCGGCCGCGAGGACGAGAGCGGCGACGAGGAGCGGCGGCAGGCTGACGCCCTGGATGAGGGCCAGCATGAGCGCCGTCGTCCCGGCCATGAGGAGAGCGGCCCCGAGATAGTCGACGTCATGGCGCTCGAGGGGCTTCTCCTCGTCGAAGAAGACGGCGAGGAGGATCAAGGCCGCGGCGCCGACCGGCAGGTTGATCCAGAACACGAACGACCAGCTCACATGCTCGACGAAGAAGGCGCCGAGCGCCGGCCCGATGACCGCCGCAGTGCCCCATGCCGCAGCCAAGTAGCCCTGCACCCGCGCGCGCTCCTCGGGCCCGTAGATGTCGCCCACGATCGTGGTGGCGACCGGCTGGATGCTGCCGGCGCCCAGGCCCTGGAGCGCCCGGAAGACGACGAGCCAGAGCATGCTCGGCGCCAGGCCCGCCAGCGTCGAGCCGGCGAGGAACAGCGCCGTGCCGGCGTAAAGCGCCGGCTTGCGGCCGAAGACGTCGGCAAGCTTGCCGTAGATCGGCGCCGAGGCGGCCTGGGTCAGGAGATAGATGGCGAACACCCAGCTGAAGAGCTGGAAGCCGCCCAGGCTGGCCACGATGCTCGGCATCGCCGTCGCGACGATGGTGGCTTCGACCGCCGCCATGAACATGGCCAGCATGACGGCGAGGAGGACCAGCGGGCGGCGGTCGGTGGGCTTGCTCGAATGACGCTCGCTCAAAGCTCCCCTCGGGCTCCCCTCGGGCTCCCCACCGCCGGACGCGGCGGTCGCTCCTGCTCAAGCCATCAAGCCATTACGGCAGCGCGACGCCTTCCGCAAGCGGCGGCCCGCCGGATCTTGCCCTCCATCATTACTTGTGGCGGAAAAGACGAAGAGCAGCCTTGAAATCGACGAATTATTGTATTCTAAGGAGCGTGTGCTGTGTTGACGGCGCGGAATGCTGAGGGCTCGGCGCCGCATTGCTGCGGCGGGGCTGCGCCGCATTCCGTCCCGACATGGCAGGGATGCAGGAACGCCGATCGGGCGAGGCGGGGCATCCGGTGCAGGGGGCCTTGGCGCTGAGGCATCCAGGCGCCGGGGCGGCGCCCTCGCAATTGGGCCAATGCCGAACCGTCGAGCTCTTCTTCGTGGCATGATCCGGCTTCGCCGGGCCATCGCCAACGACCAGCTGCTCCTCATCCTGATCGCGCTCGTGATCGGCCTGCTCGGCGTTGCGGGCGTCATCGCGTTCCGCGGCCTCATCAGCCTCATCCAGCTGGCCGCCCTCGGCTTCGACTCGGCGCACGTGCTTGATTTCGCGCGCACCATCCCGTGGTGGCGCATCCTCCTGGCGCCGACCTTGGGCGGCCTCTTGATCGGCCTCTTCGTGCGCTATTTCGTGCCTGGCCGCCGGGCCCAGGGCGTGCCCGACGTGATGGAGGCGGCAGCGCTCCGCGGCGGCCGCCTCTCGCTCAGGACCACGCTTGCGGGTGCGGTCGCCAATGCCGCCTCGATCGGGGTCGGCGGCTCGGTCGGCCGCGAGGGCGCCGTGATCCACCTCGGCGCCACCATGGCCTCCTTTCTCGCCCAGCGCCTGCGCCTGCCGCCCGCCATGATCCGCACCGCCCTTGGCTGCGGCGTTGCCTCGGCGGTGGCGGCCTCGTTCAACGCGCCCATCGCGGGCGTCTTCTTCGCGCTCGAGGTGGTGATCGGCAACTACGCCATCAGCACCTTCGCCCCGCTCGTGGTCTCCTCCGTGATCGGCACGGTGATCAGCCGGCTCTACTACGGCGATTTCCCCTCCTTCATCCTGCCCCAGTACCAGATCGTCAGCCCCTGGGAATTCTTCGCCTTCGCCCTTCTGGGGCTCATCTGTGCCGTGGTCTCGCTCAGCTTCATGACGTTCCGCCCAGATCGTCGAGCAGGTGGTGGAGCGTCTCCGCATCCCGCGCTGGCTGCGCCCGACCTGCGGCGGCCTCCTCCTCGGCCTGATCGCGCTCGTCTTCCCCCACGTCCTCGGCGTCGGCTACGATTCGATCGACCAGGCGCTCTTCGGCACCATCCCGCTCTGGCTCATGATCGCACTCGTGGTGGCCAAGACGGCGGCGACCTCGATCTGCATCGGCACCGGCTTCGGCGGCGGCGACTTCAGCGCCTCGCTCTTCCTCGGCGCCATGACCGGCGGCTCCGTGGGGCTCGTTGCCGCCCACGCCTTCCCCGATCTCGCCTCGAGCCACGGCGCCTATTCGCTCGTCGGCATGGGGGCGGTGGCAGGGCCGGTCTTGGGAGCCCCCATCACCACCATCCTCATCATCTTCGAGATGACCGGCGACTACGCCATGACGCTGGCCGTGATGATCGCCGTGGTGATCTCCTCCCTCATCGTGGCCGAGACCTTCGGGCGCTCCATGTACATGATGAAGCTCGAGCACCGCGGCATCAACTTGAAGGGCGGCCGCGAGGTGAGCATCTTCAGCTCGATCCCGGTCGCCGACCTCATGCGCCGCGCCTACAGCTCAGTACCTCCCGAGGCGCCGATGGCCACCGTCATCGAGGCGCTGCGCACCGCCCCCTTCGGCCTCGTCTTCGTGGTCGACCACGAGGGGAGGCTCTGCGGCCAGATCAGCGTCGCCGATCTCGCCCCCATGGCCGACAGCGTGATCCCGGGCGGCGTGCCGGTCATCGCCGCCGACATGGCCGATCCGAAACCGCTCTTCCTCGAAGCCGGCGACGATCCGCGCCGCGCCATCCGCCTCATGGAGGCGCGCATGGGAAGCCATCTGCCGGTGGTGCGCGACAAGGCGAGCATGCGCATGGTGGGTGTCGTCGACGTGCACGAGCTCGTGCTCGCCTACCACAAGGCCCTCCTCGAGGCGCGCGCCGAGGAGCGCGGCGAGGGGCAGAAGCGCAGGTTCGTGCCGCGGCGGCACCATGCGCCCAAGGCCCAGCCGGCCGCGAAGAGCGAGCAGAAGGCCGAGAAGAAGGTCGAGAAGAAGGCCGCCGCGGAAGCCGCGGCCGACGGCAAGCTCCACCCTGCCAAGACCGCCTGAGGCCGATCTCCCGGCGCTGGCGTCCATCGGGGACCGCCCGAGGGGAGCCGGCGTGGCGTTTAATACATATTAAATATGTATTATTAAAATGATTGACTATATTTATTGGCAGTACTAGTTTGATATTTCACGTCGCATTTCGAGATAATTAACTCGGCAGAGCCGCTAAATACCAGCACACATACGTTGTTATCTGCGCATGCGCCGGTTTGACGGCGCCGACGGGGAGCAGCCGGAGCCGAGCCCATGGATGTCTATCCCCTCTTTCTCAAGATTGCCGGCCGGCCCTGCCTTCTTGTCGGCGGCGGTGCCGCGGCCGAGCGCAAGGCCGAGCTCCTGATGCGCGCGGGGGCGAGGCTCACCATCGTTGCCGAGCGCTTGACGCCGGGGCTCGCCCGCGCGGCCGGGGCGGGGCGACTGCGGCATCTCGCGGCGCCGCTTGGCCCTGAGCAGTTCCGTGGCCAGGCCCTGGTCGTGGTGGCAAGCGAGGACGAGGCGCTCGCGCGAGAGGCCTCGGTGCTCGCGCATGGCGCCGGCGTGCCGGTCAATGTGGTCGACCGGCCGGAGCTTTCCACGTGCATTGCCGGTGCCGTTGTCGACCGCTCGCCCGTGCTCGTCGCGATCACCACGGGCGGTGCGGCGCCCGTGCTGGCGCGCGAGCTGCGCCTTGCCATCGAGCGCTTGCTGCCGCCGTCGCTCGGCCGGCTCGCCGCCTTCGCCGAGCGCTTCCGTGCCGCCGCCAAGGCAGCGCTCCCGAGCCCGCGCGCGCGCCGGCGCTTCTGGGAGCGCTTCTTCGCAAGCGCTCTCGCCAAGGCCGTGCTGGCGGGCGACGAGGCCGGCGCGCAGGCCGCCATGGTGGCCCGCGTCAACCGCGGCGAGATGCGCGGGGAGGATGTCGGGATCGTCCATCTCGTGGGCGCCGGACCGGGCGATCCCGAGCTCTTGACGCTGCGCGCCCATCGCCTGCTCGCCGAGGCGGATACGATCGTCTATGACCGCCTCGTCGATCCGGCCGTGCTCGAGCTTGGCCGCCGCGACGCCGAGCGCATCCATGTCGGCAAGGCGGCGGGCCGCCACAGCCTCAGCCAGGACGAGATCAACGCGCTCCTCGCGCGCCTCGCCTCCCAAGGCAAGCGCGTGGTGCGGCTCAAGGGCGGCGATCCCTTCGTCTTTGGCCGCGGCGGCGAGGAGCTCGAGGCGCTGCGCGCGCGCGGCATCGCGGTTGCGGTGGTGCCGGGCGTCACTGCGGCTCTCGGCTGCGCTGCCGCCGCCGAGATCCCGCTCACCTACCGCGGACTCGCGAGCGCCGTCACCTTCGTCACCGCCTCCCAGCGCGACGGCGGCGAGCTCGATTGGGCGGCGCTCGCCCGCCTGCCGGGCACGCTCGCCATCTATATGGGCGTCTCCCAGGCAGAGAGGATCGCGGAGCGCCTCGTCGCCCACGGCCGCCGCCCCGCGACGCCGGTCGCACTCGTCGAGAACGGCACGCGGCAGGGGGAGCGCGTCATCGTAGGAAAGCTCGGCGAGCTCGCCGCACTCGTCGAGGCGCACGGCATCGGCGCTCCGGCGCTCATCGTCGTGGGCGAGGTGGTGCGCTTGGCCAAGCCGGCAGCGCTCCCCGCCTTGCCGCTCGCGGCCAGCGCCTGAGGAGCATGGTCATGGCGCTCGAGATCGTCATCGCCAACCGCCTCTCGGACGGCCGCACGGTCTATCTCGCGGGGCACGGCTGGAGCGAGCGCATCGCCGAGGCCGAGACGGCAGCGGATGAGGCGGCGCGCGAGGCGCTCTTGGCGCGCGGCAAGCGCGCGGCCGCCGCCAACGAGGTCGTCGACCCCTATCTCATCGCGGTCGCCGAGGAGGCGGGCGGGCGCCTACCGTTGCGCCGGCGCGAGCGCATCCGCAGCCAAGGCCCCACGGTCGCGGCCGGCCAGGAGCAGCGCGAAGAGGAGGTTGCCTGAGCCATGTATAGCTACGACGAATTCGATCAGCGCCTGGTCGAGGAGCGCGTCGCCCAGTTCCGCGACCAGGTTGCGCGGCGCCTCTCTGGCGAGCTCAGCGAGGAGGAGTTCAAGCCGCTCCGGCTGATGAACGGGCTCTACCTGCAGCTCCACTCCTACATGCTGCGCGTCGCCATTCCCTATGGCGTGCTCTCGGCCGTGCAGCTCTGCGCCCTCGCCCGCATCGCGCGGCGCTACGACAAGGGCTACGGCCATTTCACCACGCGCCAGAACATCCAGTTCCACTGGGTGGCGCTCTCCGAGGTGCCCGACATCCTGGCCGAGCTCGCAAGCGTCGGCATGCACGCGATCCAGACGAGCGGCAACAGCCTGCGCAACACCACCGCCGACCATTATGCCGGCGTCGCCGCCGACGAGGCGGCCGACCCGCGCGTCTATGCCGAGATCATCCGGCAATGGTCGACGCTCCACCCGGAGTTCTCCTTCCTGCCGCGCAAGTTCAAGATTGCGCTGAGCGCAGGCGAGCGCGACCGCGCCGCGGTCAAGACCCACGACATCGGCCTTTTCGTGCGCCGCGACGGCGCGGGCAGGCTCGGCTTCGAGGTGCTGGTCGGCGGCGGCCAGGGACGCACGCCGATCCTGGCGAAGCGCGTGCGCGAGTTCCTCCCCGAGGCACACCTCCTCTCCTATCTCGAGGCCATCTTGCGCGTCTTCAACGAGCTCGGCCGGCGCGACAACCTCTACAAGGCGCGCATCAAGATCCTGGTGCACGAGCTCGGCATCGAGAAGTTCGCCGAGCTCGTCGAGGCCGAGTGGCAGGCGATCAAGGACGGCGCCCTCAAGCTGCCGGTGGAGGAGATCGAGCGCATCCGCGACCACTTCGCACCGCCCGCCTATGAGGAGATCGCGACACCCGTGGCAGCGCTCGAGGCGAGGCGGCGCGAGGATGCCGCCTTCGCGCGCTGGCTCAGCCATAACACGGCGGCGCATTTCAAGCCCGGCTACGCAATCGTCAACCTCTCGCTCAAGGCGATCGGGCAGGTGCCGGGCGACATGAGCGCCGAGCAGATGGACGCCGTGGCGACACTCGTGGAGCGCTATAGCCTGGGCGAGCTCCGCGTCACCCACGAGCAGAACCTGACGCTGCCCCACGTCAAGGCCGCCGATCTCCATGCGCTGTGGCAGGCCATCCTGCCGCTTGGCCTCGCCACACCCAACATCGGCCTCGCGAGCGACATCATCGCCTGCCCAGGGCTCGACTATTGCGCGCTCGCCAATGCCCGCTCGATCCCCATAGCCCAGCGCATCTCCGAGCGCCTCGCCAGCCTCGAGCGCCAGGAGGAGGTGGGCGAGCTGCGCATCAAGATCTCGGGCTGCATCAACGCCTGCGGCCACCACCACGTCGGCCACATCGGCATCCTCGGCGTCGACAAGCAGGGCGAGGAGTTCTACCAGATGACCCTCGGCGGCCACGCCGAGGCGGACGCCTCGCTCGGCACCATCGTCGGCCCGGCCTTCTCGAGTGCGGACATCGTGGACGCGGTCGAGCGCGTGGTCGAGGCCTATCTCGGTTTGCGCGAGGGCGGCGAGCGCTTCATCGACACCTACCGCCGCTTGGGTCTCGAGCCCTTCAAGGAGACGCTCTATGCCGCTCATTAAGGCGGGCAAGCTGGCGGACGATCCCTGGCGCCTCCTCGCCGACGACGAGGCAGCGCCCGCCGAGGGGCCCATCGTCGTCGGCCTCGAGCGCTTCAGGCGCGAGCAGAACGCGCTTCTCGCCCGCGAGGGCCCGCTCGGCATCCGCCTCAAGGCGGGCCAGCACCCGCGAGCGATCGCCGAGAACGTGCAGCGCTTCGCCCTCATCGCACTCGAGTTCGCCAAATTCACCGACGGGCGCGCCTATTCCTACGCGCGGACTTTGCGCGAGCGCTACGGCTACCGCGGCGAGCTGCGCGCCGTGGGCCATGTCCTGCGCGACCAGCTTCTCTTCATGCAGCGCTGCGGCTTCGATTCTTTCGAGCTCGCGCGCGCCGACGCCGCCGAGGCTTTCGCCAAGGCGCTCGCCGAGTTGAGCGTGTGGTACCAGCCGGCGGCGGACGGGCGCGCGACGGCCGAAACGCTCCGGCGATCTCCCTCTCCTCCTTTAGGAGGAGAGGGTCGGGGTGAGGAGGCGCGCCCGCGCTAAGCCGCGGAGCGCGTCTCATAGCGTTGCACCAGCACCTCGGCCGGAATCTGCAAGAGCTCGCTCAGGGCGCGGACCATGGGCAAGGTCAGCGGGCGTCTGCGGTTGAGGATTTCCGACACGCGCCCGCGGCTGCCGATCGCCGGCTCGAGATCGCGGCGGGAGAGCCCCTTCTGCTCCATCATGAACTCGACCGCCGCGATCGGGTCAGGCGGGGCGATCGGAAAATGCTCGGCCTCGTAGGCCTCGATGAGGGTGACCAGCACGTCCGCGCGGTCGCCCTCCGGCGTGCCCGGCTCGGCATCCCAAAAGCGCTCGGCTTCCTTGAGAGCGGCACGGTGGTCGGCCTTCGTCCTGATGGGACGGATTTCCATGACGAGCGCTCCTCACACTCTCTTCGCGTCGACTCAATCGTATTCCCTGTGGGAGACACACGCGCGTGTTGACAGAGGAAAATCATAGCGATAACCTGCGCTCATCGCGCCGATTTGAGTTCAGCTTGCGGGCGCGGAAAAAATGCCGCTAAAGCGACGGGACGACCGCCCGGCGGCAGCGCTGCGGCGGTTTTTTGTTGGGCCTGGTCCGGGCCGTGTCCGGACCCGCGGGATTTGACGGGCAGCTTGCGCCGCGTGTTCCACCGCTAAAGCGCCACGGGGATGACCTCCGTGGGCCCGTGTAACCCAAGTGAAGGAGGGCATCCGCATGTCTCCGCTGCTCCATACTCCGCAATACCCGTCTCAGTCTCCTCTCGCGGGGAGGGCCGTGCGATGAGCGGAGAGGCTTACGCCGGCGACGTCGACGCACTCCGCGCCTGGGAGATCCTCAAGGACGATGCGAAGGCGGTCCTGGTCGACGTGCGCACCAGGCCCGAGTGCCGCTACGTCGGCCATCCCGACTTGAAGGCGCTCGGCCGCGAGCCGGTCTTCGTCGAGTGGCAGGCCTATCCCGACCTCGCGCACAACCAGCGCTTTGCCGACGAGCTCGCCGAGAAGGGCGTCGCCAAGGACGCGACACTCCTCCTCCTCTGCCGCTCGGGCGGGCGCTCCAAGTCCGCGGCCATCCTCCTGACCAAGCTCGGCTACCGCTGCTGCTACAACGTGGCCGACGGCTTCGAGGGGGCCAAGGACGGCCAAGGCCACCGCGGCGTCAGCGGCGGCTGGAAGGCCGCGGGCCTGCCCTGGCAGCAGGACTGAGCCCGGGGGGCACCACGATGGCAAAGGGCAAGAAGAGCGTCGCGGACGCCTGGCGTCCTCAGACGCGGCTCGTGCGCGGCGGCACGGTCCGCTCCGGCCACGGCGAGACGAGCGAGGCGATCTTCCTCACCTCGGGATTCGTCTACGAGAGCGCCGAGGAGGCCGAGGCGCGATTTAAGGGCGAGGCGCCGGGCTTCATCTATTCGCGCTATGGCAATCCCACGGTCGCCATGTTCGAGAAGCGCATGGCGCTCCTCGAAGGGGCCGAGGCCTGTTTTGCCACGGCGACCGGCATGGCGGCGGTCTTCGCCTCGCTCATGTGCCAGCTCCGTGCCGGCCAGCGCGTGGTGGCGGCGCGCGCACTCTTCGGCTCGTGCCACTTCATCATCACCCAGCTCCTGCCGCGCTGGGGTATTGAGACCGAGCTCGTCGACGGGCCCGACTTAGCACAGTGGCGGGCGGCGCTGGCACCGGGTGCTGCGGCGGTGTTCTTCGAGACGCCGGCCAATCCGACGCTCGAGCTCATCGACATCGCCGCGGTCGCCAAGCTCGCCCATGCCGCGGGTGCGGTGGTCATCGTCGACAACGTGTTCTCGACGCCGGTGCTGCAGCGCCCGCTGCCGCTCGGCGCCGACATCGTCGTCTATTCCGCGACCAAGCACATCGACGGGCAGGGCAGGGCGCTCGGCGGCGCCATCCTCTCGAGCGACAAGTTCTACCGCGAGCAGCTCATGCCCTTCATGCGCCACACCGGGCCGGCCTTGAGCCCGTTCAACGCCTGGATCATGCTCAAGGGCCTCGAGACGCTGGGGCCGCGCGTCGAGCGCCACGCGCAGAACGCCCGCAAAGTGGCCGACTTCCTGGCCGGCGAGAAGGCCGTCGCCCGGGTGCTCTATCCCGGCCACAAGAGCCATCCGCAATACCGCCTGGCGCGGCGCCAGATGGCCGGGCCCGGCACCATGGTGAGCTTCGAGCTCAAGGCCGGCAAGACGGGCGCCTTCCGCTTCCTCAATGCGCTCGAGGTCATCGACATCTCGAACAACCTGGGCGACGCCAAGTCGCTCGTCACCCATCCGGCGACCACGACGCACCGCGCCGTGGGTGCCGAGGAGCGCGCCCGCATGGGCATCGGGGACGGGCTGGTGCGCCTCTCGGTCGGGCTCGAGGACGCGGACGACTTGATCGACGACCTCGCGCGCGGCCTCAAGGCGGCGGGGCGCTGAGAGACGGTGCCATCCCTCACCCGGCTCGCTTCGCTCGCCACCCTCTCCCGCTTGCGGGAGAGGGACGGGGCCCATCGCGCCAGCGATGGGAAGGGTGAGGGACCTCCGGCGGCGGAGGGATTGACCCGTCCCGGCCGGCGCATCAAGATTCGCCATCGGACGATGGAAGCGGCAGGACATGCCATGATCGAGGTCATCATCGAGCGCTGGACCCAGCGCGACGGTCACACGGATTTCATGTGGTCGATCTGGCACGACGGCAAGCGCGCGGCCATGAGCGACCCTCTCGACACCTCCGAGGCGGCCGAGGCGCAGGCGCTCGCCGTGTGCCGGAAGAGCTTCAAGCGCGAGCCGGACCGCATCACCAGGCTTTGACCGGCCTGCCGGCACTCGCGCCCGCCGGCCGAGCCCGCCTCAACCGAGCGCGGGCACCGTCGCCTTGTAGCTCGCCCGCGCGGCCATCGCCTCGTTCCAGCGGGCGAGCGACTTGCAGTCCGGCAGCAGTTTCTGGCCCTCGGGAGTCATGCCGAGGTAGAAGACGATGGGGGCCAAGAGCAGATCGGCGAGGCTCATGCTGTCGCCGGCGAGCCAGGGCGCGCGCGCGAGCGCCTCGTCGACGACGCCGAGCTCGAGGGCGAGCTCCGGCTCGGCCGACTTGACCAGCGACTCGTCGGTCGCGCGGTCGAAGAGCTTGGGCGCGAAGCGCTCGAGCACGATCTTGCCGATCATCGTCGGATAGAGATAGCAGTTGATGGCGCTCAGCCACTGCGTCATGCGCGCGCGACCGGCCGGCGTCGCGGGCTGCAGCGCCGGGCCGGGAAAGGCCTCGTCGATGTAGCGCATGATCGCCTCCGTCTCGTAGATCACCACATCGCCGTGGCGCAACGCCGGCACCTTGCGGAAGGGGTGCAGCGTGCGATAGGCCTCGCTCTTCGCATCGGCGGCCTCGAGCTTGTAGGCGACCCCCTTCTCCTCGCACGCCATGCGCGCGCTGCGCACGTAGGTGCTCTGCGGAAAGCCGTAAAGCGCGAGCTCGCTCATGGCATCTCGAACCTTTCGTTGCTCACGGTGGCGCCGACGCGGTTGACGAGGAACGGCACGAGGGATTGGGTCGCGGCGAAGGAGCCGGGACGGCGCAGCTCGCCGCTCGCCGTACCCTGCCAGACGCGCCGCGCGGCGTGCTGGTCCGAGAGCATCATCGAGAGGTGGACGCGGCGCGGCTCCTCCGCGGCGGCCTGGTTCGTTCCGCCCGAGCTCGCCTCGTTGCCGAAGAGGTTCTGGTTGAGGCCGCTCAGGACCCCCATGCTCTGCGCCTGGTCGCCGCCCGGCACGGCGCTCTGCGTCGCTCTCGCGCCGTTCGAGCGGTCGCGGCCCGAGCTTCCGATGACCTCGGTGGCGTAGAACTCGAGGACGTACGGGCCGTCGTCGACGACCTGGTAGCCGCGCTCGCGCAGCGCGGTTGTAATGGCGGCCTTGAGGCGCTGATACTGGTCCGAGTCGTCCGCTGCCTCGATGGTGATGGCCGCACCGGGAGGGATCGCCTGGTAGGAGTGCGCGGTCAGCAAGCCCGAGGCGGCCGGGGGCTCCGTCTGTGCCTTGGCTTGCGGCGCAGCCGCGATCAGCAAGGCGACCGCCAGCACGTGGAGCTTCCCCATCCTCGTCCTCCTCGAGACCGCCGCCGCCTTGCCGCGGCGCGCGGACGCCCCCGGAGAGTCATAGAGTAATGAAAGAGCGAGCGGGGCGCCACCGTCATCCGCTGCGTCGTCCCTCGCCTCGCTGCCGCCGGCACGGACTCACGCCTGGGAGGTGGGCAGCAGAACGAGCTGGGCGACCACGACGTGGGGCGGCTGATCGAGCGCGAAGAGAATCGCGCGCACCACGTCGTCGGTGCCGAGGAGCGTCTTGAAGGAGGCATAGAAGGCGTCCGCGGCCTCCTTGTCGCCGCGCCAGCGCGCTTCGGCGAAGCCGCTCCGCGCCGTGCCGGGCATGATCTCGCTCACGCGCAGCGCCGTCTCCCTGAGCTCGGCGCGCAGCGCATCGCTCAGCATATGCACGGCCGCCTTGCTGGCGTTGTAGGCGGCGATCCCCGCCACCGGCCGCAAGGCCGCGATCGAGCCCAGATTGACGATGTGTCCGCGCCCGCGCGCGATCATGCCCGGCAGCACCGCCCGCGTCACGCGCATGAGGCCGCTCACGTTGGTCTCGATGGTGGCCGCCCAATCGGCAATGGCGCCCTCCGCGAAGCGGCGGCGGCCGCCCACGTCGGAGCCCGCGTTGTTGACGAGGATGTCGATCGCCCGCCACGCCTCCGGCAGCGCCTCGATGAGGCCGCCCGTCGCCTCGGCGTCCGTCACGTCGAGTGCCAGGGGAAGGACGCGCTCGCCGTAGCGCTCGGCGAGGCCTGCGACACGCTCGCGCTTGCGCGCGGTCGCGATCACGCGGGCGCCGCGCGCGACGAGCGCGTGGGCCAACGCCTCACCGATGCCGCTCGACGCCCCGGTCACGAGCGCCCTGCAGCCCGCGCGGAGGATGGATTGGCCGTCGCTCATGGCAGGCTCTCCAGCACGGCGCGGCCGCCTCGCGCGACTATGGCTCGACCTTGGGGACCGGCGTTGCGGAGCGGCGCATGGACATCCGCCGGGGCGTGCCCCATGATCGCCTCCCCCTCTCACGGGGCAGGAGACCGCCGATCATGGCGTATGAGACACTGCTGGTCGAGACCGATGCGCGCGGCGTGGCGCGGCTCACCCTCAACCGGCCCGAGGCGCATAACGCGCTCTCCGAACAGATGCTGGCGGAGCTGCCGCAGGCGGTGCAGGCTCTCGATGGGGACCCCGCCGTGCGGGTCGTGGTGCTGAGCGGTGCCGGGGAAAGCTTCTCGGCGGGCGGCGATCTGCGCTGGATGCAGGAGGCGATCGGGCTCGACCGGGCCGGACGCATCGCCGCCTCGGGCAGGGTCGCGGCGGTCCTCGCAGCGCTCGACGGCCTCTCCAAGCCCCTCGTCGGCCGCATCAATGGCGCCGCCTACGGCGGCGCCGTCGGGCTCGTCGCGGTGTGCGATGTGGCGATCGCCGCGCGGAGCGCGCGCTTCGGGCTCACCGAGGTGCGCCTCGGCCTCATCCCGGCCAATATCGGGCCTTACGTCGCCAAGCGTCTCGGGCCGGCCAAGGCGCGCGAGATCTTCTTCAACGGCAAGCTGTTCGATGCCGAGGGGGCGGCAAGGCTCGGCCTCGTCTCGCAGGTCGTCGACGAAGGCGAGCTCGATGCCGCGGTCGCGCGCGAGGTGCTGCTCTTTCTCAATTGCGGACCGCGGGCGGTCGCCGCGGCGAAAGCGCTCCTCCGCCATATCGAGCGGCATGGCGCTTCCGAGAGCATCGACCATGCGATCGCGCGCCTGGCGGACGCCTGGGAGGACGCGGAGAGCCGCGAGGGCATCGCCGCCTTCTTCGCGAAGCGCAAGCCCGCCTGGGCTCCCTGAACCTGGTGTCGTCTCGCCCCTCGCCGCCCTCGGTCAGCACGCGAAGCCCTTGCCAGGCTCAGCGGAACGAGGTTCCGAGCTTGGCTTTCCCATTGTGATTATTGTATGATCTGCGCCACGCTTCGTGTCGTGCCGCGGGGAGGGCGGGGAGCGGGAGGGGGGAATAATGAAGAGACGGGTCGTCGGGAACGCAATCGCCGTGCTCGCCCTCATGCTGGCGCCGGGGCTCGCCGAGCGCGCCTTTGCCGCCGGCTTCCAGCTCTTCGACCAGAGTCCGAGCGGGGAGGGCGACGCCTTTGCCGGTGCCGCCGCGGTGGCGGAGGACGCCTCGACCATCTTCGCCAATCCCGCGGGCTTGACCTACCTGAACGGCTACCAGACGCAGGCGGGCGTCAACGTCATCATACCGGACGGCACCTTCAGCCCGAGCACCGCCAAGACCGCGCCGAGCCCGTTCGCCGGCCTCGCACCGACGGCACTGACCGGCCAGGCTAACGCCGACTTCGGCGAGACCGTAGCAGCGCCGCACGTCTATGTCGCCGCTCCCTTGAGTTTCGTCGCGGACGGCCTGTGGGCCGGCCTCGGGATCACGGCACCCTTCGGCCTGGTCACGGACTACGGCAGCAACACCTGGATCGGCCGCTATTACGCCGAGCGCACCGAGCTCACCACCATCGCTGCGACCCCCTCGCTCGCCTACAAGCTCGCCAATTGGCTCTCGCTCGGGGCCGGCGTCGACATCATGTATGGCAGCGCCAACCTGACGCAGGCGGTGGACTTCGGCTCCATTTGCACCAACGCCGCCGGCGCCGGGACCTGCGGCCTCTTCGGCCTTTCGCCCCAGGCCAATGACGGTCAGGTGAAGTTCACCGGCGACGATACGACGGTCGGCTGGAACGTCGGTGCGATGCTGCAGCCGCTCGATCAGCTGCGCATCGGCCTGGCCTACCGCTCGGGTTACGATGTGAGGCTCAAAGGGACGGCGGATTTCTCGGTGCCGGCAGCCTACCGCGCGCTGCAGGGTGCGGTGCCCGCCTTCGCCGGCAACTTCATCAACACGAGCGCTTCGGCGAAGCTGCCCTTGCCCGCCACCGCGAGCTTCTCGGTGGCCGAGCAGGCGACGCCCAAATGGACGGTCCTCGCCGACGTGAGCTGGACCCAGTGGAGCCGCTTTCAGAACTTCACCATCACCTTCGCCAACCCGGCCCAGCCGGCGCAGGTGACCACCGAGAACTGGCACGATACGGTTCGCGAGTCCCTGGGCGCCATCTTCGCGGCGAGCGACAGGGCCAAGCTGCGCTTCGGCATCGCCTGGGATCCGACGCCGGTGAGCACCGCCAACCGCACGCTCAACATCCCCGACGACAGCCGCATCTGGACCTCGATCGGCTACAACATCCGCCTGATCGACAACCTGTCGTTGGATGCCGCGTACAGCCACCTCTGGGTACCCGGCAATTCCAAGATCAACCTGAGCACCGCCAACCAAGGCACGATCACCGGCACCTTCGCCTCCTCGGTCGACATCGTGACCATCGGGCTCAAGTACACCTTCTAGGTATCCTGAGCGCTTCCCGCGGGGGGCGAGGAGCGGCCCGACGTGCCGCCGTTCGCGGGGCCGCGGCGCCTGTCGCCGCCGACACTGCGCCGGCCGGCGTGCGCGCGGGCTCATTGACGCTATCGCCACCGGCGATTAGGCTCGGGTCGCGTTTTCGATGAACGGGAGCCGCAATGACCGGCGAGGCTGAAAGGGTCAACGAGCGGCCCTGGGCGAAGTCCTATCCGCCGGGCGTCCCTCTTGCGCTCAGCATACCCGAGAAGTCGTTTGCGCTGCTGCTCGAGGAGGCGGCGGCGGAGTTTGCCCCGCGCCCAGCACTCGATTTCCTCGACCGCCGCATGAGCTATCGCGAGCTCGCGGATATCGTGAGGCGCGCCGCCGCGGGCTTTCAGGCGCTCGGCGTGGCGCCCGGGGTCAAGGTCGGCCTCATGCTGCCCAATTGCCCCTATTACGTCATCTGCTATTTCGCCGTGCTCAAGGCCGGCGGCACGGTCGTCAATTACAACCCGCTCTACGTGGCGCGCGAGATCGTCCATCAGATCGACGATTCCGAGACCGCGATCATGGTGACGCTCGATCTCAAGCAGCTCTACGACAAGGTGGCGCTGGCGCTGAGCCAGTCGAGCCTCGAGCACATCGTGGTCGGGCGCATGGCCGGGCTGCTGCCGTTCCCGAAGAACCTGCTCTTCCCGATCGTGCGGCGGGGCGAGCTCGCCCGCGTGCCGAGCGACGAGCGCCACGTGGCGTTCGAGCGGCTCGTCGCCAACGAGGGCCGCGTGCGCGAGGTGACCATCGATCCGCGGCGCGACATCGCCGTGCTGCAATATACCGGCGGCACCACCGGCACGCCGAAGGGCGCTTCTCTCACGCATCGCAATCTGTGGGCGAACCTGCTGCAGATCGAGCATTGGTTCCCCGAGGTCGAGCGCGGCAGGGAGCGCACCTTGTGCGTGCTGCCCTTCTTCCACGTCTTCGCCATGACCGCGGTGATGAACTACGCGATCCGAAGCGGCGGGCTCATGATCCTCTTGCCGCGCTTCGAGCTCGCCCAGGTGCTGAAGACCATCGCGCGGAAGCGCCCGACCCTCTTCCCCGGCGTGCCCACCATCTACACGGCGATCAACAACGCGCCCGATCTCGCCAAGTACGACCTCTCCTCGATCAAGCTCTGCATCTCGGGCGCCGCCACGCTGCCGCTCGAGGTCAAGCGCCAGTTCGAGGCGCACACCGGATGCAAGCTCGTCGAGGGCTATGGGCTGAGCGAGGCCTCGCCCGTCGTCTGCTGCAACCCGATCAACGGGATCAACAAGCCGGGCTCGATCGGCCTGCCGCTGCCGGACACCGACGTGCGCATCATGTCGCTCGAGGAAGAGCGCCGGCCGCTCGGCGCGGGCGAGCGCGGCGAGCTCTGGGTGCGCGGGCCGCAGGTGATGGCGGGCTACTGGCACCGGCCCGAGGAGACGGCGCTCACGCTGACCGACGGCTGGGTCCATACCGGCGACGTGGGCTATATGGACGGGGACGGCTATTTCTTCATCGTCGACCGCCTCAAGGAGGTGATCGTCGCCGGCGGCTACAAGATCTACCCGCGCAACGTCGAGGAGGCGATCTATCAGAACCCCGCCGTCGCGGAGGCGGCGGTCGTCGGCACGCCCGACCGCTACCGCGGCCACACGGTCAAGGCCTTCGTCGTGCTGCACAAGGGAGCTGTGCTCGACCAGGAGAGCCTCTTGGCCTTCCTTGCCGACAAGCTCTCGCCGATCGAGATGCCGAAGCTCATCGAGTTCCGCACGGCATTGCCCAAGTCCGCGGTCGGCAAGATCCTCAAGAAGGCCCTGGTCGAGGACGCTCCGGCCGATGCCGGACAGCATTGAGAGGCATGCCGCGGCAAGGGTGCCGGCCCGCGTGCCCTGGAGGAAGGAGACGCTCTCATGAAGAACGTGGTGATCGCGGGCTATGCCCGCTCGCCATTCCATCTCGCCAACCGGGGCGAGCTCAGGCGCGTGCGGCCGGACGAGATGGCGGCCCAGGTGGTGGCAGCACTCGTCGCGCGCACCAAGGTCGATCCCGCCGACATCGAGGACCTCATCGTCGGCTGCGCCATGCCCGAAGGCGAGCAGGGGCTCAACGTGGCGCGCCTCATCGGCTTCCTCGCCCACCTGCCGATCGCGGTCGCGGGCACCACGGTCAACCGCTTCTGCGGCTCCTCGATGCAGGCGATCCACATGGCGGCGGGCGCCATCCAGCTCGGCGCCGGCGAGGCCTTCATCTGCGCCGGCGTCGAATCGATGACGCGCGTGCCCATGATGGGCTTCAATCCGCTGCCCCATCCCGGCCTCGCCAAGGACTATCCGCAGGCCTACATCTCGATGGGCATGACCGCCGAGAACGTCGCGCGCAAATACCAGATCACGCGCGCCGAGCAGGACGCCTTTGCCGTCGAGAGCCAAAAGAAGGCCGCCGCCGCAGAAGCCGCCGGCAAGCTCGCGGACGAGATCGTCGCCATCAAGGCGGACGGCAAGACGGTCGACAAGGACGGCTGCATCCGCGCCGACACCAGCGCCGAGGGACTGGCGGCGCTCAAGCCCGCCTTCGACGAGCACGGCTCGGTGACGGCGGGCACCTCCTCGCCCTTGACCGACGGCGCTGCCGCGACCCTCGTCTGCACCGAGGACTATGCCGCGAGGAAGGGGCTCGAGCCGATCGCGCGCCTAAGAAGCGTGGCGGTCGCCGGCTGCGCGCCGGAGATCATGGGGATCGGGCCGGTGGCGGCGACCCGCAAGGCGCTCGCGCGCGCCGGCCTCGACATCAAGGACATCGACATCGTCGAGCTCAACGAGGCCTTCGCCTCCCAGTCGATCGCCTGCATGCGCGATCTCGGCATCGACGCGGCCAAGGTCAACCTCGACGGCGGCGCCATCGCCCTCGGCCATCCGCTCGGCGCCACGGGTGCGCGCATCACCGGCAAGGCGGCGGCCCTCCTCAAGCGCGAGGGCAAGCGCTACGCGCTCGCGACGCAATGCATCGGCGGCGGCCAGGGCATCGCCAGCGTGCTGGAGGCCGTGTCGTGAGGATCGAGAAGGCGGCGGTCATCGGCGCCGGCGTGATGGGGAGCGGCATTGCCGCGCACATCGCCAACGCCGGGGTGCCCGTGCTGCTCCTCGACATCGTGCCGCCCGGCGCCAAGAGCCGCAGCCAGCTCGCGGAAGCCGCCGTCGCGCGCATGCTCAAGGCCGATCCCGCCCCCTTCATGTCCAAGTCCGCGGCGAGGTTGGTGACGGCGGGCAATCTCGAGGACGATCTCGGCAAGCTCGCGGACGCGGACTGGATCGTCGAGGCGGTGGTCGAGGACGCGGAGGTGAAGCGCGCGCTCTACGCCAAGCTCGAGGGTGCCCGCAAGGCGGGCTCGGCCGTCTCCTCCAACACCTCGACCATTCCGCTCGCCAAGCTCACGGAGGGCCTGCCCAGATCCTTCGCCAAGGACTTCCTCATCACCCATTTCTTCAATCCGCCGCGCTACATGCGCCTCCTCGAGCTCGTCACCGGCAGCACCACGCGCAAGACGGCCGCGGACGCGGTCCGGCGCTTCGCCGACGAGCGCCTCGGCAAGGGGGTCGTCGCCTGCAAGGACACGCCAGGCTTCATCGCCAACCGCATCGGCACGCTCTGGCTCCAGCTCGCCGTCGCGAGCGCCGTCGAGATGGGCCTCACGGTCGAGGAGGCGGACGCGGTCGCAGGAAGGCCCATGGGCATCCCCAAGACGGGGGTCTTCGGCCTCCTCGACCTCGTCGGCATCGACCTCATGCCCCATGTGGCGGCGAGCATGCTGGCCTCGCTGCCCGAGGGCGACATGTACCGCGGCGTCTACCGCGAGTTCCCTCTCGTGAAGAAGATGATCGCGGAGGGCTATACCGGGCGCAAGGGCAAGGGCGGCTTCTACCGGCTCGCGCGCAACGAGGGCGGCGAGCGCGTCAAGGAGGCGATCGATCTCGCAAGCGGGACCTACGCGCCGTCGCACAGGGTGCACCTCGAGAGCGTCGAGGCGGCGCGCAAGGGGAAGCTCCGCGCCCTCGTCGAGCATCCCGACAAGGGCGGCCGCTATGCCTGGCGCGTGCTCAGCCACGTGCTCGCCTATGCCGCCTCGCTGGTGCCCGAGATCGCCGACACGATCGCCGCGGTCGACGAGGCGATGCGGCTCGGCTACGCCTGGCGCTACGGGCCGTTCGAGCTCATCGACCAGCTCGGGAGCGCCTGGCTCGCCGAGCGGCTCGCCGCCTCCGGCATGGCCGTGCCGCCGCTCCTCGAGCGCGCGGCAGGGCGGCCCTTCTACCGCACCGAGGCTGGCAAGCTGCAATATCTCACGACCGCGGGCGATTATGCCGAGCTCGTGCGGCCGGCGGGCGTGCTCCTCCTCGCGGACGTGAAGCGCGCCTCCCAGCCGCTCCTCAAGAACGGCTCGGCCTCGCTGTGGGACATCGGCGACGGCGTCGTCTGCCTCGAGTTCCACAGCAAGATGAACGCCATGGATCCCGACATCCTCGATCTCGTCCAGAAGACGATCAAGCTGGTGAAGGAGAAGTACAAGGCGCTCGTCATCCACAACGAGGCCGATAACTTCTCAGTCGGCGCCAACATCGGCCTGGCACTCTTCGCCGCCAACGTGGCCCTCTGGCCCGCCATCGAGGAGATGGTGGCCAAGGGCCAGGCGACCTACAAGGCGCTCAAATACGCGCCCTTCCCGGTGGTGGCAGCTCCTGCGGGCATGGCGCTCGGCGGCGGCTGCGAGATCCTCCTCCATTCGAGCGCCGTGCAGGCCCATGCCGAGACCTACGCCGGCCTCGTCGAGGTGGGGGTCGGCCTGGTGCCGGGGTGGGGCGGCTGCAAGGAGGTGCTGACGCGCTGGCTCTTCAATCCGAAGCGGCCGGGCGGGCCGATGCCGGCCATCGCCAAGGCCTTCGAGATGATCGGCACCGCGCAAGTTGCAAAGTCGGCCTTCGAGGCCCGGGAGATGCTGCTGTTGCGCGAGGGCGACGGCATCACCATGAACCGCGACCGCCTCTTGGCCGACGCCAAGGCCAGGGCGCTCAAGCTCGCTCGGCGCTACAAGCCTCCCGAGCCGCCCAGGGAGATCCGCCTCCCCGGCCCGACCGCCAAGGCAGCACTCGAGCTCGCGGTCGACGGCTTCCGCCACCAGGGCAAGGCGACGCCGCACGACGTGACCGTCTCTCGCGAGCTCGCGACCGTCCTCAGCGGCGGGGCGACCGACATCACCGACACGCTCGGCGAGGACGATCTCACCAAGCTCGAGCGCCAGGCCTTCATGACGCTGATCCGCACGGAAGGCACGCTGCAGCGCATCGAGCACATGCTCGAGACCGGCAAACCTTTGAGGAACTAGTGTACCGGCACTAACAAAAGGATTCCCTGAGTTGCGCGGGGATGCGAATCTCGGGGCATGGAAGGTGGATGTTGCATCTGGCTATCTCCCGAGGACCGGGGTCGGTTGGACGGCTGGGTAGCGGGCCGGAACACGCCACAGAAGCTGGCGTGGCGGGCGCGGATCGTGCTGATGTGGGCTGCCGGAGCCGGCGTGACGGCGATTGTGCGGGCGACCGGCAAGACCAAGAAGACCGCCTATCGCTGGCGCGCCCGCTACGTCGAGCGCGGCGTTCGGGGGCTTGAGCGCGATGCCAGCCGGCCTGGCCGTAAGAAGCCGTTGAGCGCGGCGGTGATTGAGCGGGTGGTTGCTATGACGCTGCACGAGACGCCGCCGGCGGCCACGCAGTGGAGCGCGCGCAGCCTTGCCCGGGCGGTCGGGCTGAGCCACACAAGCGTGCAGCGCATCTGGGCCGCCCACGGCCTCAAGCCGCATCTGGCGAAGACGTTCAAGCTGTCCAACGACAAGCAGTTCGTCGACAAGGTTGTGGATGTCGTTGGCCTCTATTTGACCCCGCCGGACAAGGCTCTCGTGCTCTCGGTCGATGAGAAGAGCCAGATCCAAGCGCTTGACCGGACGCAACCGGGCTTGCCAATGAAGAAGGGGCGGGCCGGAACGATGACCCACGACTACAAGCGCCACGGCACGACGACCTTGTTCGCCGCGCTCGACGTCGCCACCGGTCAAGTGATCGGGCGATGCATGAAGCGGCATCGCCACCAGGAATGGCGGCGTTTCCTGCGCACCATCGACCGCAGCACACCCAAGGCGCTCGCGCTGCACCTGATCGCCGACAATTACGCCACCCATAAGCACCCGGCGGTCAAAGCGTGGTTGGCCAAGCATCCCCGCTTCCACATGCACTTCACCCCGACTTCGGCATCTTGGCTCAACCAAGTCGAACGCTTTTTCGCCCTGATCACTGAGGACCGCATCCGCCGCGGCGTCTTCAAAAGCGTCGGCGAACTCGAAGCCGCCATTCAAGACTACTTGGAGCATCACAATGCCGATCCAAAACCCTTCGTGTGGACTGCCCCCGCCGCCGATATCCTGCAAAAGGTCGCCCGGGGGTGACAAACTTTAGTGCCGGTACACTAGCGTTAGCGAAGAAGTTGAGGCATTCGGCCGGCTGGAAGCGGTCGAGCAGTTTTCCGATGCGCTGCCAGAGAGCGTCCAGCGAGCGCTCCTGGGCCTTGCGAAGATGGGCCTTGAGCTTCGCGAAGGCCTGCTCGATGGGATTGAGATCGGGCGAGTAGGGCGGCAGGTAGCGCAGCTCGGCTCTCGCCGCTTCGACGAGCTCGCGAACCTCGTCATTCTTGTGGGCCGACAGATTGTCCATGACGACGATGTCGCCGGGCTTCAAGGTTGGAACGAGGCATTGCTGGAGCGCGGTCGACCGCCGGCCGATGAGGAGGCCGGTCTCCTCGAAGGTCTCGCGTAGCGCCGTTCTGGCAAGCGCGAGGAGCCAAGGCCGATGTTCGAAACCAGCGGCATTGGGCTCGCCGAGCCAACAGCGCCGGTCGGAGGGATGAATGCGGCCGCCGGGAAAGACGTATTGTCCTGCCATGAAACGCGCGCTGCCGCCGCGTTGGCCAAGCAGCACCTCGAGCCCGGTGTGCCCCTCGCGGACAAGCACAAGGCTTGCCGCCTACCTAGGACGCGACGGCCGATCTCTTGGCTCTGGGGCGAGAAGGCCGTTCACGCTCATACGCTCCCTATCTTGATCGGCATCACCCAGAATAGTCGGAAATAGCCCCGAGTCCTACTCGCCCCCGTTTTCCTGCCGCACGAGCAACCATCGAATTAGGCCGCCGCCGCTATGCCCCTGCACCATCTCTCCCTCGCGCTTCCGCAACGTCGGATTGAAGGCTTCAACATTTGCGATGACAAGGGAAAAATATGCATCACCGTGGCCTATAGGAACAAGCACGAAGCCGATGCTGCCGCGCAGACAATTCGCGAGGTTTTATCGGCCGCGATTTGGGCCGCCAGCACACCGTAGGTTGACAACAAGCAGGGACCAGCGGCGAGCACGGATAGACCGACAGGGCGGCGCCGCCAATGAGCGAGGATAGGCCGTGGGGGAACCCACCTCAATGCCTTCCTTGCCGCGCCGTCCTCTCCGAGCTCAAGAACCGCGTCGCCCTTGATGCAGCGGTCAACCATGCAAAGGTCCATCCCAATCGACTGAGTATGAAATAGGGCTTTCGCACTGAGTCAGCCATTTTTAGTTACCAGGCTATGGTACGCAGTCTCCGGGCACCCATGCATCAAAACTCCCTCTCCGACGCGGGCCAGCACCATGGCCGCAAGGCGAACTCCGGACGGCCGAAAGCCGCCTTGGCGTCAGGCGTGGTGACAGGCGACGGACTGGCGCGAGCCCGAACGCGGCTCAAGCGCCGGTACGGCAACGGCGCACCGATCGGTTGCCAGCCAGCAACGCGTGCGGAAGCGGCAGCCGCTGGGTGGATCGGTCGAACGCGGAATTTCACCCGTGAGCACGCGAGGGTTCCGGCTGCGCTCAATGCTAGGGTCCGGAATGTTGGCGCTGTCGAGGAGCGCCTGGGTATAGGGATGTCTGGGTGAGCGCAGGACATCGTGTGCAGCGCCTATCTCCACGACGCGGCCCATATACATGACCGCGATGTCGTGCGCAACCTTCGCGACCACAGCGAGGTCGTGCGACACGAAGACGTAGGACACCTCGAGCTCCGCCTGGAGTTCCCGCAGCAGGTTGATGACCTGAGCCTGAACCGAGACATCCAACGCAGACACCGGCTCATCGCAGATGACGATGCGGCTGCGACGGACGAGCGCGCGGGCGATGCCGACCCGCTGTTGCTGTCCGCCCGAGAGCTCATGGGGATAGCGCGCCGCGTCGCTCCTGTTGAGCCCGACGCGCTCAAGCATGTCGATCACCCGCTCGGCGCGTGCGCGCAAGGGGAGCTTCCGCTCGTTGATGTCGAGGGGCTCGCGCACGATGTCGCCGATTCGCATGCGGGGGTCAAGGGAGGTATAAGGCGACTGAAAGACCATCTGCACGTCGCGGAGAATGTTGCGCTGCGCAACTCCTCCGAGGGTGGAGAGCTCGACCCCGCACACCCAGATTGAGCCGGAGGTCGGCGTCAGCGTTCCGACCAACATGCGGGAAAGCGTGGACTTGCCGCAGCCGGATTCGCCGACGATACCGAGCGTCCGGCCGGGATCGAGCGTGATGCTCACGTCCCTGACCGCGTCCAGCATGAGCGGCGCGCGCGGCCATCGCTGCGGAATGGGGAATGTCTTGCCCAGCCCCTCCGTGCGCAGCACCGGCTTGACCGGAACCGACCGCGGCGTCGGGGACGGGGTCTCAGGCGCTGTGGACACCTGATAATCCCGTCGCGACAAAATGACAGGAGGCAAAGCGGCCGGCTCCCAGCGCGACGGCGCCGGGAGGCTCGACGACGCAGCGCCTTTCCGCCCTCGGGCACCTGGGGTGGAAGGGGCAGCCAGTCGGAAGTTGCTGCGGCGACGGCGGACTGCCGGGGATTGCTTGCAGCTCCAGCCCCTCGGTATCCAGCCTTGGTATGGCGTTGAGCAATGCCTGGGTATAAGGATGGGCGGGCCGGGCGAACACTTCACTCGTCTCTCCCGCCTCGGCCGCCTGTCCGGCATACATCACCAGCATTCGATCCGCCATGCGCGCCACGACCCCCATGTCGTGGGTGATGATCAGAATCGACATGCCGAGCTCGCTCCGCAAACGCATCAGCAATTGTAGGATCTGAGCCTTGATGGTGGTGTCTAGCGCTGTAGTAGGCTCATCGGCGATGAGCAGGTCGGGCTGCAGGGCAAGCGCGATTGCGATGAGCACGCGCTGACACATACCGCCGGAAAACTGGTGTGGGTAATTGTTCACTCGCGCCCGCGGCGAGGGAATCCCGGTTAGGGCCAGGAGGCGCGCCGCCTCCTCCATCGCGGCGGATTTGCGGATGCCTCGGTGAACCATGAGCGTTTCCGCGATCTGGTAGCCGACCGTCGTGCACGGGTTGAGGCTAGCAAGCGCGTCCTGGCCGATCAGCGCCATGCGCTCGCCGCAGATGCGTCGGCGCGCTCGCCTGGGCAGGGTCTGTATGAGCTGGTCGTCGAGCCGGATTTCGCCGCTCACCTCGACAGACGCCGGCAAAAGCCCCATGACTGCGAGCGCCATTGTCGATTTGCCGCAGCCGAACTCACCGACCACCGCAAAAATCTCCCCGCGCGCGATCTCGAGGCTGATACCTCTCACGGCGTGCACCGGGCCCGCCCGCGACTTGAACACGACGTTCAGGTCGCGGACGGAAAGGGTCATCCCTACGTTGCGGCGGATGGCGAAAGCGTTCACTTAGCGCTTACTTTTATTCCGGCTAGGTCCAAGTTCTCCCCATAGTCCGCATCCCAATCGAATTTCTTCGAGAACCCATAGATGGCTGCCGCCTGCCAGACCGCGGCCACATAGTACTGGTCATGGACGAGCACCTGAGCCTGCCGCCAATATGCCGTGCGCTGCTTCGCGTCCATTTCGGCACCAGCCAAGTCGGCCAGATGATCATAGTTGGGGTCGTTCGTGACCGACAGTGACGAATTGGATTTGAGGAAGGAGTTCATCTTGCTGGCGTCGCCCTCGCCGAAGTCCCAGCCGATAATGTAGAACGGCCCGGCACTGCGGGTCATCATCAGACCGACGAGGCGACCCCACTCCATCGTCTGCGGCCTGACGGTGAAGCCGACGGCGGCCAATTGCGCGTTGATCGCCTGATAGATCTCGCGGTCCTCGACGTAGCGCCCGTCGGACGTATAGGTGTTCAGCTCGACTGGACCATGTGCGGCAAGCAGCTTTTTCGAGAGCGCCGGGTCGTAGCTGTAGGGCTGGATCGAGTGGTCGAACTGGACCACGTTGGGGCCAAGCGGCGGCCCTAGGACGCGGCCGTACTTGCCCAACAAATTGGCGACGATGCTCCTTATGTCGATGGCATGGGCGAAGGCCTTGCGGACGTTGATGTCGTTGAACGGCGGCTTGCGCGAGTCGACGACCAGCGTATGGACGAGGCCATCGGGGCTGGCGACGATATGGGCATTGGCGGACTTCTCGATCCTGGGCACATCGGAGATCGGCACGCGCTGGATCACGTCCACCTCGCCCTGAAGCAGCGCATTCACACGGGTCGAGTTCTCCGGAATAAAGGTCACAACACCCTCGGAGGCATCGGGAGCGGAGCCCCAATAATCGGGGTTGCGGGCGAGCGTGAGGGATATGCCTTTCCGCCATTCCGTCAGTTTGTAGGGACCGGTGCCCATCGGGTGGTCGTTCACGTCCTGCTTGCTGTGGCTCTCGAAGTAGGCCTTGGAGACGATAAAGACGCGTCCGCTCCCGCCGATCGGCTGCATCCTGCGGACGAGAAGCGGGTCCGGTTGCTTGGTCTCAATGTCGACGGTGCGATCGTCGACGACGACGACCTTTGCGATCGAGGCGATCTGCGAGAAATGCGGCGAATTGATCGATGGGTCGAGGATTCGCTCGATCGAGTATTTGACGTCGTTGGCCGTGAACGGCGTGCCGTCCTGGAACTTGATGCCGGAGCGAAGCTTGAACTCCCATATCGTGGGCGATTTCAACTCGTAGGACTCGGCCAAATTCGGTTGGAGTGCCCCGGTCTTCGGATCGAGCTTGAGCAACGTTTCGTAGATTTGGCTGATAACGGCGAGGTCGGGACCGTTGGCGGTTCGCGCGGGATCGAGGAGGTCGATGCCGCCGCTCATCGCGATGCGAACCTGAACCGGCTTGGCGGTCCCACTTGCGGCGAGCGTCGCCGCGCGGGTCGCCGGGCCCGCCGCCACAGCGAGGGCGGAGAAAAGCGCCAGGCCGAGCAAGGCGCGACCTAGGCCATGGCGGAGGGTTGCGGATTTATGCTTCGGCGCTCTCATGTGCGTGCTCCTCCCTTGTATTGCGCTGTCGGCGTCGCACGGCGAGCGGCGCCCGCGCGGTTTACTGCAGCGTGAGCTTCGGGTCGGCGTAGTCCCGTAACTGCTCGCCGATCACGTTGACGGCGAGGACAAGCAGAAAGATGCAAACGCCGGGGCACGCCGTCAGCCACCAGGCTGTATCCATGTAGTCGCGCCCTTCGCTCAGCATTCGTCCCCAGGTGGGCGTCTCCGTCGGGACGCCGAGGCCGACAAAGCTGAGGCCGCTCTCCATCACGATTGCGGTGCCGAGGGCGAAGGTCGACAGCACAAGCGCGTTTGGTATGACGTTCGGGAGAACGTGCCGCAGCAGCATGCGCGTGTTGGTGCCGCGCATGACACGGACGGCCTCGATGAATTCCAGCCCGCGAATCTTCACGGTGTCCGAATAGGCCACTCGGGCGAACGGGACCCAGCTGCCCATAGCGATCACCATGATTACCAGCGGAACGCTGGGCCGCAGGATGCCCACGACGGTGATGGCCAGAAGGAAGAATGGAAAGGCGAGCTGGATGTTCGTGAGGTAAAGGAGAAAATCCGCAGAGCGACCGCCGTGGAAACCGGCGCCGATCCCTGAGAGCACACCGATGACCGCAGCGCTCGCCACGGCGCTGATCGAGACGAGCAGGGCAGGTCTCGCGCCCATGATGACCAACGAGAGGACATCGCGGCCGAGGCCGTCCGTCCCGAGCAGGTAGCGCCCGTGCTGGCCGAGCGAGCCTGGCGGCAGAAGCCGGTTGCCGAGATGCTGGATATCCGCGTCGTAAGGGACGAGATGGCTACCGGCGAGCGCGGCAAGGACAATCACCGCCAGCACCAGACCCGCGATCCCGGCCGCGATCGGCTGCGCCAGAGCGCGACGATAGCGGCTGCGTGCCCCGGGCCGGCCGGCGAGCTCGATGCTCACGACTGCCTCAGCTTGGGATAGGCTACCCGCATGGCTATTTCGGCGAGCACCGTGATGGCCACGAACATGACTGCGACATAGGCGACGATGCCTTGGACGACCGGGAAGTCGCGCCGCTGGATCGAGCCCACGGCCAACCGTCCGATCCCCGGCCAGGAAAACACCGTTTCGGTCAGGACGGCGCCCCCGAATAGCGTCCCAATCTCCAATGCCAGCAGGGCGAGGACAGGTACAAGGCCATTGCGCAGGAGCGTTCTGAAGATGACCCGATGCTCCGGCATGCCCTTGGCCCGCGCCGCGGTGATGAATCCGGAAGGGAGCACGTCGAGCATGGATGATCGAGTAAGCCGGGCGACTCTCGGAAACACGTAAAGCGCAAGCGTAAAGGCTGGTAAAACGAGGTGATCAACTCCTCCGATGCCGTAGGTCGGAAACCAATCGAGCTCGACCGCGAACACTTGGATCAACAGCAGGCCCAGCCAGAAGGACGGCATGGCGGCGCCGGCGACGCTGGTGACCTGGACCGCGCGATCGAGAACCCCGCCGCGCCACACGGCGGCCATGACGCCCAGGGGAACCGCCAGCAGTACGATAAGCACGAGCGACGTTCCCGCAAGAGCCAGCGTATTCGGAAGCTGCCTCGCGATGATGGCGCTGACGCTATCGCCGTCGAAGTACGACTGCCCAAAGTTGCCGCGCGCAGCATCAAGGAGATAGCGCAGATATTGCTCGGCGACCGGCCGATCCAGCCCCAGGTCCCGCCTGAGCGCCTCGCGTTGCGCCGCCGTCGCGTCTTGCGGCAGGATGATACTCGTCGGATCGCCGCTGATGCGAACCATGGCGAACGTCAAGGTGACCGCCGTCAGCACGACGAGGAGGCCCAAAGCGATCTGCTTTGCGATCAGGCGAAGCACGGCTCTAGCGATCTCCTTTGCCGGGCGTGGTCTCTTTGAAGTGGTTTGTCCGCCACTTAATGCCTGCACTCGGGCTTTCCCCGAGCACGCGGCGCTGGAACTCTGAACGTGCCGGGTCCTCGATGTAAGACAGGTAGGCTGTGGCCTCCACCCACGCGTTGATGTGCGGAACCATGCCCATCGCCTCATAGGCCCGATTGATGCCCACCTTGGCGAGCGTCACGGCCGCCGGCGGCAGCCGGCGGAACGTGTCGGCTAGCGATGCGACGTGCGCGTCCAAATCGCCGTCGGGCACGACCTTCGTCACCAGGTCCATTTTATGGGCTTCCTCGGCCGTGAACTGCCGACCCGTCAGCAGGATGTCCTTCGCGACCCTGTGGTTGACCATCCACGGCACCATCATGAAGGCCGGTCCGACGCCCATCAGGACTTCCGGCTCGCCGAGCCGACAGCTCTCCGTCGCGATCACAAAGTCGCACGGCAGAACGAGCTCGAAGGCGCCGCCCAAACAATAGCCGTGTATCCCGGCAATCACGGGCTTGCGGCAGTTCCACACCGCCCACCGGGCCTTGTTCGCGACGCCGTGGATCAGCGACAAATGCTCCTCGTGGCTCTTCTCGCCCATCTCCAGCGCGAGGTCGAAGCCCGAGGAGAACGCCCTGCCTTTTCCGCGCAGGACCACGGCACGACAATTGGAGTCGTTGCTGGCGTCATCGACGAGCCGACCGATAAACGCGTAAATTTCGGGCGTCAGCGCGTTCAGCTTCTCGGGGCGGTTAAGCGTTATGTAGAGGACCCTGTCGTGGAGTTCATGAAGCGGGAGTTCCTTATTCATGACGCACCTGTTGCTTGCGACGGGCTGAGGGCGCCGCGCGCGTCCGGACGTGCCGGCTCGTGCTGGAGCCAGGCGCCGGTCGCGCCGTCGAAGGTCGCAGTCACCGCCTCGCCCTCGCCGTCGATCAAACGCTTTTTGGCGATTTTATCCGATCCCGTACGCGGGAAGGACTTATAGTATTGCACGTAGCGCGGGACCTTGAAGCGGGCGAGATGTTCGCGGCAATGGGCGAGGATGTCCCCCGGAGTGACGCTCCGCGGGTCAAAGCCGGGCTTCAGGATCACGCAGGCTTTGACTTCTTCGCCGCGCTTCTCGTCCTTGACGCCGTGGACAGCCACCTCCTGCATGGCGGCCATGGTCGACAACGCCGTTTCCACCTCGGTCACGGAGATGTTCTCCGCGCTGCGCCGGATCATGTCCTTCAGGCGTCCGATGATGTAATAGTAGCCGTTCGCATCTCGCCGGAACAGATCACCGGTGCGGAACCATTTCCCGTGGAAGGACGCCGCCGTCGCCTCGGGCTTCTTGTAATAGCCCTGCAGGATGCCGTCGCCGGCCACGCAAAGCTCGCCGATTTCGCCTTCCTCCACGGGCTTGCCTTGAGCATCCGCAATCATCAGCTCGCGAAATGGTGCCACGATCCCACACGAGCCGGAGCCCGACATGTGCGCGTCGCCGAACGGCATGTAGGTTGCGAAGCCGATCTCGGTCATGCCGTATGATTCTCTGACAGGTGCGCCGTACCGGCGCTCGATGTCACGATGCAGGTCCTTGCTGAGACCGAAGATGGCTATCATCTTGAGCTTGTTCTCGCGCTCGATGGGATCGGGCGGCAGCATCGCGACGGGATTCGTCATCCAGGCCATGTCATATTGGTAGTCGCGGAGGCGCTCGCGAAAGCGTGTCAGGCTGTAGGCCGGCGGGACGCAGAGGGCCGCACCCTGGAACGCGGCCACGGCGAAGCGCCACATTGGGCCCATGTAATGGAACGGGAGGTCGCATTGAATCCGCGTGAATTGCGGCCAAGCCTCGGCAAGGACCTTGCCCAGTTGGATCCAATAGCGGTGCGACAGCAGGCATCCTTTCGGCAATCCCGTCGAGCCTGAGGTGTATTGGATATTAACGATATCGTCCAAGGCGACGGCCACGCCCGGCGCAAACGTGGCGGGTGCCTTGGAGAGCAAGTCCCGCCAGCGCGGGATATTCTCCACCCTTGAGGGTCCCCAAGAGACCAGCTGCCCCATGTCCAGGACTTTGCCCGTCTTCTGCATGGCCGCGAACGTCGCCAGGCAGGCTTCGTCAAGCAACAGCAGCTCTGCGTCGCCATCGGTCAGCCAATAGCGGAGCTCGTCAGGCGTATAGGTCGGATTGATCGGGATCATCCGGGCGCCGAGCTTCGCGATGGCGAGCCACGCGGCCAGGAACTCTGGGACGTTTGGCAGCATCACGCCGACATGGGTGCCCTTGCCCAAGCCCAACGACGCGAACGCATTGGCGGATTTCGTGACCAGCACGCCGAGTGCGCGATATGAAAGCGGGGTCCGATCCTCCTCCACAAAAATCCAGGCAGGCTTGTCGGCGAACCGATCGATCGCCTGATCGAGCAGCGCACCGATGCTTCCGGGTAATGGATCGGCTTCGATGCGTCTGCGAAATTCCTGCGGGCTCTCGCTATCATTGAACGGCATCGTGCACACCCATTTCCGGGCCCCTCCGAGGTTTGTTAGTATCCCCCATCGCGCCATCGCGTTTGCCGCGTCGTTGGCCACTTGGCGCGAGCAGTAGCCAGCCTAGGCCTCGCCCAACATCCAATCCATGAAAAAAATTTCAAAATTCCATAACGAACTGTTATAGCATGGCTCGCCTAGAAACCTCCGGTCGAGGTGCGGGGAAGGGGCTTAAGGGTGGACATCAGGCAGTTGCGGGTCTTGCAGACCGTGCTCCGGACGGGCTCGATCAGCGAAGCGGCGAGGATACTGAACATCTCGCAGCCCGCCGTGAGCAAGACGATCGGCGCCATCGAGAGTGCGGTCGATCTGCCGCTGTTCGAGCGCATCAACGGGCGGCTGGTGCCCACGATGCAGGCCCATGCGCTGGTTCCGGACATCAAGCGCGTGCTTGACGATTTCGCGCTGGTTCGGCAGGCCGCGCGGGAACTACGGGATGGCAAGCGCGGCCACCTCAAGATCGCCGCACCACCCACCCTCACCGCCAGCATCATTCCACTGGCGATCGCATCCTTTAGTAAATCGAACCCCGCCGTCGAATTCACGATCACCGCAACGGCGACGCGCGATGTCGTCGAATTGGTCGCGCGCCATGAGGTCGATCTCGGCATCTGCCAACCCTCTTCCGGCGACGTCTATGTCCAGTCCTTCGACGTGTGCCGTGGCGCCGTCATCTGCCTCATGCCCGCCGAACACGAGCTGAGCCGATTTAAGCGCGTCCGCCCATTGGATCTTGTGGGCCACGAGCTGATCAGCTTTCCCTTGAGCGAGCCGACTGGGGCACGTATTGCGGAAGCATTCAGAAGCGAGGGCCTGCGCTTTCGCATCTCGATCGAGGTCAATCAAAGTTTCGCGGCATGTGCGCTGGTGAAGGCCGGGATCGGCATTGCACTCGTCGATTCGTTCCTACCCATGAGGACGGCGTTTCCTGGCGTTGACTTTCGCCCGTTTTCCCCGACCATCCATCTGAATATTCAATTGATGTCGTCGACCCAACGCATGCTTTCTCCGCTCGTGCGCGCCTTTCGCGACGAACTCGTCACCGCAGCGAAGCGCTGGTCTACTGGCTCCTGACTCGGGCCACTCCGTGGTGCCTTCAGTTACGATGCGAGCGAAGGCGCGCACGAAGCACCAAGTCTCCCGATTATGTGGCGGCTCGTTTTCTTGACCGGCTGCTCGGCGCCCGCTTGGTGGTTTGGTTTCGAGACTTTCACACAAGAACGACACTCCGACACTCAAGATGCTCGCGAATTGGTAGAGCCTGCGCGCGCTAAGTGTCCGTCCGGGGACTTTGTGAGTCGGTGGAATCGGTTAGGCGGAGAAATCGCTTGAAGAGCAGGAATCTCTCGTGATTCCTTGTGTGGCACCGAGTCCTCTTCGAGGTGCCCGATGTGGACGACAGAAAACCGCCCCCGCTACAACCGCGACCGGCTGCGCTACCCGAGCGACCTGACCGATGCGGAATGGGACCTTGTGGAGCCGATCATTCCGCCTGGCAAACGCGGTGGCGGCAAGCGGCGGGTCAGCATGCGCGAGGTGGTCAACGGCGTGATGTACATCCTGAGCACCGGCTGCCAGTGGCGCTATCTGCCCAAAGACCTGCCGCCGCGGAGTACCGTGCATGACTACCTCAGCCTGTGGAACTGGGATGGCACGCTCGATCGCATCCACCACGCGCTCTACGTCAAGTGCCGCGAGAAGGCCGAACGGGAAGCAAGCCCCACCGCCTGCATCATCGACAGCCAGAGCGTGAAGAGCGCGGAAAAAGGGGGGCTCGCGCCGATCCGCCCGGCTTTGATGCGGGCAAGATGATCAAGGGCAAGAAGCGGCATGTTCTCGTCGACACGCAGGGCTTGCTCCTTCATGGCATCGTCACCGCCGCCGACGTTCAGGATCGCGATGGCGGCCTGGCCTTGCTGGCGACACTCTTCGGTCTGTTCCCCTATCTCGAAAAGTTGTTCGCCGACAGCGCCTACGAAGGACCGATCTTCCACACCGCCCTGGCCCACATCCTGCCTCATCTCAAAACCGAGATCGTCAAACGCTCGGATCGGGTCAAGGGCTTCATCGTGCTGCCAAAGCGCTGGATCGTCGAGCGCACCATCGCTTGGCTCAACCGCTGCCGACGATTGGCCAAGGACTGGGAGAACCTCAACCGCACTGCGCTCGCCTTCCTAAAACTCGCTTCCATCCGACTCATGCTCCGAAAACTATGCAATCCATGATAAAGTCCCCGGACGGACTCTAAGGAGACCTGGGTCACTCGAGAAAGAAAGCAACTCTCTCAATTGCAGGCTCGGTAACCTGGGTGGCACGGATACGCCAGCTATTTGGACGGCCTAAAGTCGGGTCAGCGCCGACGCCTCGGATCGGACGTGAGCCCCACTTGCATGCGATGCCGCTTTGGGCGCAGATATGGCTGTCCCTTTTCCCAACGAGAGCTACCAACAGCCATGCCCCTCACCATGTATCAAGCGACGGTTCCCGCCTTCCTGCAGACCCTCAACGCCTGCTCCGCCATTCTCGGCAAGGCCGAGGCCGACGCCGCAACGCGCAAGATCGACCAGGCGACCTTGCTCGACTACCGGCTGGCGCCCGACATGTTCCCGCTGAGCAAACAGCTCCAGCTCGTCACGGATTTCGCCAAGGGTACGGTGGCACGGCTCGCCGGCGTCGAGGTGCCGAAATACGACGACAGTGAGAAGACGATCGCCGAGTTCAAGGCGCGGATCGCGAAAACGGCCGCCTTCGTGCAGGGCTTCAAGCCCAGCGCCATCGACGGCTCGGAGACGCGCGCCATATCCATCCCGATCGGCGGCCAGCCGACGACCTTCACAGGCCAGGACTATCTGGTGACGTTCGCGTTGCCCAATTTCTATTTTCACGCCACGGCGGCCTACGCCATCCTGCGGCACTGCGGCGTGAACGTCGGCAAGCGCGACTTTCTCGGCCAGACCTGACGAGTGCCGGACGGCACCGCAAGCTTGGCGTCCACAACATCACTTTGGAAGTCTGCTCAGGCTTCACACATATTGCGGCCCGCTGCATAGCTCAACCATACAAAGGTTCAGCATGGGCGACTTAGGCTCCGGACCCATAAAAGGGCTTTTCAATCCAGGCGCTTTCTGATTCAAGGTCTCCGAAGGGAGACCACTCATGAAGCGAGATTGTTTTTGGCTGAGCGAGCGACAGTTCGCGCGGCTTGAGCCACATCTTCCGAGCGATACGCGCGGCAAGCCGAGGGTCGACGATCGGCGCGTCATCAGCGGGATCATTCATGTGCTTAAATCCGGCGGCCGCTGGGTCGATGCGCCACCGGTCTATGGGCCACGCAAGACCAAGACGCTGTACAATCGCTTCGTGCGCTGGGCGGCCAAAGGCATTTGGGAGACCATCTTCCAAGCTCTGGCTTCGGCGGGCGGCCCGCCGGCGCAGGTGCTGATCGATAGCTCGGCGGTGAAGGCTCATCGTTGCGCGGCGGGCGGAAAAGGGGGGAATTCACGCAGGCGATCGGCCGCTCGCGGGGCGGGCGCACCACGAAAATCCACGCGCTCACCGACAACCTCTGCCGCCCGATCGCATTCCTGCTGACCGGCGGCCAGGTGGCCGACTGCATCGCCGCCGATGCGCTCCTCGACCGGATGCCCGCCGCCATGATCCTGCACGGCGACAAGGGCTATGACAGCGATGCCGTCCGGCGCAAGATCGAGGCCTTGGGCGCCGCGCCGAACATTCCGCCAAAGGTGAACCGGCGCTAGAAAAACTGCTTCTCGCCCGCCCTCTATCGCGACCGCAATGCGATCGAGCGCATGTTCGGTCGAATCAAGGACTTCCGCAGGATTGCGACACGATACGATCGCCTTGCCCACAACTTCCTCGCCGCCGTCTGTCTCGTCGCCACCATCTGCTAATGGTTATGAGTCTGGACCCTAGTATGAAATTGGGCTTTCCGGCAAAGTCACCCCCTTTTCCGCCCGTCAACCGATGCGGAGACACCCCCAAAAGCCGTCGGAAGTTACGATGGATATATCGCCTCACGAGCACTCTCCTCGAGCGGCAGATACGCGCTTGAAACGCCCGACCGTGCGTCAAAAGAAGCTGAGGTCGTCAACCTATTTTCGCGCCATTGGCCCTGGTGTAATTTTAACCTGCGAGATCGACCTTGATCTGTCAGACCACAATCGCAATTGTACTTGCAACTGAAAGGGCGAATGGATGCAGTTCATCACCTTCATGCGCGCGCGCGATGAACGGGACCCCACAGCGTTTCAGAAATGGTACCTCGGAACGTGCGGGCCTCAGCTACTTGGACGATCTTCAAAACTGCGACGCTTTCTCGTCAACCTTGCCCACCAGGGGCCGGAGGAGCTTCGTCGCCCCAGCGACAGCACGGATCCGCGAGCGCGATACGATCTGGTGACGCAGATGTGGTTCGACACGATTCCCGAGGCAAAATCTACACTGGATGATGTCGCAGTCGAACTCTCGGCGTGGGCGGATCAGCGGTACTCGTACGGCGTCAGCGATACGGTTGTGCTTGATAGGAGGGTCAATCATTCGGGAAGCAACTCGGGCATCAAGGTGATGCGCGGAATATTTTTTTTCGACGACATGCCAAATTCGGCGGCACGGAGGAGCTGGACTCTACACGCCCGGCTCGCGTTGAAGGTTCACGTGGGAATGTCCAGCTACGTCCAGCATTGGGTTGAGGAGAAGCTTTCGCCGAATGCCCCGGCCATCCGCGGTATCTCGGAGCTCTATTTCGCGAGCCGTGACGATTTGGTGGAGCGCTACTACGACTCAGAACGCGGCCGCGATGAGATCCTCCAAGATACTTCGCACTTCATTCAGGACCAATTGCCGCGCGTTTATGCAACTGAATACGTGTTGAGGACGTGATTTCGCTGACCGGGCCCAATTTGTCGGGTTTCCCTTATGATTCCCTCCCGCTCCTCCGACATTTGCTGGGCGCGAAGCGAGTGAGACATGGTGGAGGTTGTTCGTCTTGGCGAGTTGACTGAGTGTGCGATGGTTGCTCAAATCGCATTCGGAGTCGGCCGTCTTTGCCGGTGGTACCGCTCGAGGAAACTGCGAATAGCATCACCGGCACGTCTCGCACGCTCACTCAGCGAAAGGTGAGCGTGTGCCGCATTGGGTACTTCGCACTCGATCTCAATGTCGCCCGGAAGGGCATCCAGCATCTGGTATAGTGGCAGGCTGCCCTCCCCGGGGTAGAGTCGACCGCTGATCGCCTCTGCTCTGAGACCTTCCACCGTACCGGGGATGTCGGAGTCCGCGTCGCAAAGTTGCGCAAAGCAGATTCGCTCTGGTTCGATTCTTTTGATCGTCATCGGACTGCTACCGGAACGGTACAAGTGCAACGAGTCGATCAGAATGCCAGCGTTCGGCTGGCCGGCACGCTTCACGAGCCGATATGCGTCGTCAATCGTCCTCGCCTCGCTATACGGAATGAATTCCAATGCCAAGCCGATGCCGAACTTAGCTGCCGCCTGGCACCGGTCGGCCAGCATTTCCACGTAGCGGACTTCGTCCGGATCGTAGCAGCTCGCAACGATGACTCTCGCGCCGAGCTCGGCAGTCGCCTCGATCACCGGCACGAAGTCGGACAGCCGCAGATCGGGGTAGAAGTGGTACGCCGACACATTCGAGAGCCTGAGTCCGGTATCATCGAGGCGATGCCTTATCTCCCTGATCATCGATGGATTGTTGATTACCTGTGTATAGGGATCGGGTACTCGACGACCCGTGATCCGAATTCCAACGGACTTGAAGCCACCCGCCGCAGCTGCCACGATGGTCTCGGTCGGCGGGGCGTAGAGCGTCGAATAGCCGAGGGTGAGATGACCCATGTTGTTTTCCTAAGGGGCTCGAGCCTTTTGCTAGAATCAAAGATCTGCGACGCGATAGGCCTTCATAACCGCCGGGTCGGGCTCATACCCAAGACCGGGTGCAGTAGGTACACGGATATTGCCGCCGATGGGTTGCGTGACGTCGCCATAGATCTGCGCTTCCAGCGCGACATAGAACTGCTCAATGAAACTTGGCCGCGGAAGCGCCGCCAGGAGATGGAGTGTCGCAAGAAAGCCAGGCCCGAAATAAGGTGAGTGTGGCGCCAGCGCGACGCTATTGGCTTCGGCCAGCGCGCTCACCTTACGAAATTCAGTGATCCCGCCGACCTTTGTGACGCTGGGCTGCGCATAGTCCACCGCGCGCGCGGAAAATATCTTTTGGAACTCATATGCAGTGCAGGCATTTTCACCGGCCGCGACGGGGATGCCGGCCTCCGCGCGCAGCATCGCAAGGGAGTCGAAATCTTCTGGGGGAAAAATGGGCTCCTCGAGCCAACGAATGCCGTAACACTTGAGCCGTGGCGCGATGTTGCGCGCCTCGATCGGCGTCCACGAGCAGTTGGTGTCGACCATTATTGGGACGTCCGGGCCGGCAGCTTCACGTGCTGCTCTCACTTCAGCCTCAGCCGTCTCATGCACCTTGACAGCGCGGTATCCTGCCGCGAGGGCCTCACTCATCCGCTCGGCGACGAGCTCGGGGTCACGAAATCTGAACAAGCCTGCATAGGCTTTAATCTCGCTGCGCGCAAGTCCGCCTAAAAACTCAACAAGCGGCAGGCCCGCGCGCTTGCCGGCGATGTCCCAGAGCGCAATGTCCAACCCCGAGAGGGCAAAGTTGGCAATACCGTAACGCCCATAGATATGAAGCACCTTCTGGATCTCATGGAGCAGCCCCGCGATGTTCCGCGGATCGCGGCCGATCGCCAACGGCGCCACCATATCTTCGATCGCGGCGCGCACGGCACGCTGGCAATTATAGCTGAACGCCTCACCCCAACCGATGATGCCGTCACTCGTCTCAACACGGACAAGCAGCATTTCGAGTGTGGAATAAGACTTGCCGCGCCATCCCGCCGACCGGCCGCCGTGGACGAACGGAATCTTGAGCGGCACGCTCTCAATCCGGGTAATCTTAATCTCATTCTTCATTTGTCCACCAGTTGCATCGATGCCATATCCTCCGAGGTGGGTGCGGTCGAGTTGTGTTCGGAAAGTAGAGTCCCTTCGAGGACGCAAAAATCTGCCATCGCACGCCTCTCAGCGGCAACGCAAGACCCCAGTCTACTCCAAGAAATCGCGACCAGAGGGCGGCGAGCTAGATAGGTGCTGAGACTCTTGATCGTCACCTCGCCTGACCGATGTGTCACGCCTAATCGTCGCGATCAGGCTATCGATAATAGACCGCGTGCAAGCACGCGTCATGGTGTATTCGCTGATCTGCTTCCGATTATCCGCGCACTCGCCGCAACAGCCTCATTTGGAAGCTTTCACACACCGTTTGTCCGATTTCAGCGACCGTTCGGCTGACGCCGTTCGGCGAGTCAAGAGGATAAGACACGCACACATCGAACTTTGGAAGCCGTGATTTGCTCGTCAGAACTTTAATTTCCCCGAGTCGAATTGCCTCGCTCGCCGTCGCTGCGGGCAGCACGCCGATGCCGATCCCTTTCCGCACCAACTCGATGATAATGCCCGTGGCAGTGCAACCAATCACTCGAACCGGCCAGAGGCCGTTCGATTTGAACAACGTCTTGACCTCGTAATTGATGTGGGTGCCTTCCTCGTAGGTGACGATGACGTGTTTCGCTAGCTCCTTGAGAGACACCGACCTTGTCCCGACTCGGATGGCGGGGCTCGCGAGCCACTTGAGATCATATTGCGCGAGCCAAATACACCGCACATTCGGTTCATAGACGACACCGACGACGAATGCGATGTCGATCTCTCTCCGGATGAGGTGACGGTGGAGATTTGACGTTGAATCGGTGACAAGCTCGATACCGATCCGGGGAAAGCGGATTCTGATCCGTTTGATGAGCGACGAGACCCAGGCATAGGCTAGCGTTTCGACTATGCCGATCCTGAGCGTTTTTTGGCCGGACTCGAGATCCCTCTTCTGCCTCTTTAAATCCTTCGTGAGGCGCAACACCTCCTGAGCGTAGCGCATGGCGTCGAGCCCGTCTTTGGTCAGGGCAATTTGGGTGCCATGCCGATTGAGCAATTTGGTGCCGAGTTCTGCCTCGAGGGCTGCAATTCGCGCTGAAATCGCCGGCTGGGTGAGATTCAGCCTTCCCGCGGCAGCGTGAAAGTTCTTAAGTGTCGCGACCCAAAGGAAAGTCTCGAGTTGGTTTGTGTGCATGGCCCATCCCTCGCACGGTCGAAGCAACAGAAAACCCTAGGCACGCCCGCGCTTGCTCCAGCCAAAGATCCGATAGAATTATTTTATCATGCCTTGAAGGAAGAATCGATTGGACAGAGTGATAGCCCTCAAGATACTCGTAGCCTGCCGATGTACGGGGTTCCGAGGGGGCTTTCCGATGGCCGACGCTGACACGATCTCGCTTGAGGATAAGTTCGCGATCATGGAGCTCATCACGCGCTACAATCACGCTGTCGATGGCGGTGATCCCGACGGCGTTGCAGCGTGCTTCGCTGCTGACGGTACATTCCAAGGCCGCAGCGGCTACTTTTCCGGTAGCAACGAGCTGCGAAAGCTCGGCATGACGGTGACACCCTCGCTCCTACCGCGTCATATCGTGAGCAATATCCTTATCAGGGTTCGTGCGGGCGAAAGGGATGCGGCTGACATCAAGTCCCATCTCCTTTTCTACGAGGTCACGCCTTCCGGGTTCAACTTCAAAACCAGCGGCGTTTACACCGATGTGGTAGTGAAGACCGGCAAGGAGTGGAAATTTCGCTCTCGTCTGATGACGCTCGACGTGGTGAGGGCACCATAACCAGGCATCACGGTACCATGGCTCTGTTTCGGGTCACCGGTGATAGTGAGAGGAGTAACGGCGCTTACTTTGCGGCGCGCTTCTCTGCATTCCCAACCGGAAGATCAAGTCGGCCATTTTCATGAAGTTCCTGGGAAATAAGCGACAACACAGGGGGTGACATGTCATGAAGACGAGGACCCGCGAGATTGCCGGGCACGATCCGGAGTCCGGCCAGCTTAGTTCGCGCCGCGCTTTTATTGCGGCGGGTTCTGCCCTCTCCCTCGGGGCTGGTATACTGGCGCTAGCGACAAGCGAGTCTGCGCAAGGCCAGGAGAACAAGGGGGAGTCCCTGCTAGACAAGTGGGTGCGCGAGAAGAAGGCCGTGATCGGCATCGATTTAACGAACGCACCGTTGCGCTTCCGGGACTCCTCGGGAAAACCGACCGGAATGGGCGTTGAGTTGCTCGAACTCCTACTAAAGGACATTGGCGCCGAACCGGTGTACGTGGAAATGCCGTTCGGCCAAATGTTCGCTGCATTATCAGCCGGCAAGTTCGAAATGATGGGAAACTTTGCCACGATCCTGCCAGGGCGATCTTTACGAGGCGCCTTTGCCGGCTTCCCGGCGCACTACCAGCACAATGTCGCGTATTTGAAGGAAGGCTCCAAGCTCACTCACGTGAGCGAACTGGATGCGGCAGGCATCACGATCGCTGCCATGCAAGGGACATCGGAAGACAGCATGACGAGGTTTATCTTTCCGAAGGCCACGATTCAGGCCTTTCCACAGATAACGGACGCGATAAACGCCGTAGGGACAGGCCGTGTCGATGCCCTGGTCACGGATGCCCTAAGCGGTCCGTCGATATTCAAGACGTTTCCGAAGGTGACGGTGATTCCCGAAAGCGTGAACGCAATCTCGAATAGCTTTTTCATGCCACCGACGGATTTCAAGCTTTGGACGTTCGTGACGAACTGGCTGCGCTATCAGGCCTGCAATCGTCTCATGCTGGGGCTCTATTACAAGTGGTTCGGGACGGAAATGCGGGATAAATACAAGATCCCCATCGTCACGGTTGGTTCCGGCGGTGAACCGCTGACGGTATCGGCCACATAGATCGGCGCCCCCGAGTCTTCCAGGCACGCGAGCCAGAGCGTTCGGGTCATGAGTCCCGGCTACGTCTTCCAGTGGTCGACCGTGCTGGATCGTTGGCCGCTGCTCCTGGCCGGTGCCTGGATAGACGTGTGGGTTACGGTGCTGGGTTTCTTGCTTGCATGTGTGCTTGGCCTCGTGGCGGCAATCATGCGGCTCGAAGGAAGTGCGATAATTGCGGCTCCGGCAGTCGCATACGTGGAAGTCGCGCGTGGAATACCCACTTACGTCTTTTTGCTCTGGATCCACTTCGGCCTGGCAAGCCTTGCAGGAATAGCGTTCACGCCAACTCAAAGCATTGTTGCGGTTCTGGCGCTGACCGGGGGCGGTTACACGGCCGAGATTTTTCGAGCCGGAATTTCTGCAATTGAGCGGGGGCAGACCGAGGCTGCGAAATCGCTTGGGCTGAGTGCGGTCCAGACCTATCGAGACGTCATTTTACCCCAGGCCCTTCGGGTTTTTGTACCGCCTCTCGGGAACATCCTCGTTGGCTTGTTGAAGGGCGCGACGCTCATGAGCGTGATAGCGGTGCCCGATATGATGCACTTTGCTCAGGATCTCAATATGAATAACTTCGTCCCCTTCGAGGCCTTTACGTCAGTGCTTGTCGTATTCGTCAGTCTGGTGTCGATCGTTTCGTTGCTGGTGATCGGAATAGAGAGGGCGCTCGTGCATCCATGAACTATCAGATGGACTGGAATGCCGTCGCCGAAAAGCTCCCGCTGCTGGCAAGGGGGCTGATCTTCACGATTGAGATCTCGATCACGGCCTACGCTCTTTCGCTGGCCGCCGGCCTAGTGGTGGCTCTAATGAGAAGGTCGGCTTGGCGACTCCTGAGTGCAGCAGCATTCGTGTACACACAATTCTTTCGTTCAATCTCCATATATATATACATCCTCTGGATTTATTTCGGCTTGGCCGCGCTCGCTGGCCTCAACTTCAGCCCGTTTACGGCGAGCGTCATCTCTCTGGTCCTGCTGAACAGCGCGTATATGTCTGAAATCTATCGCTCAGCTATAGATGCTGTCGAAGTCGGGCAGCGCGAAGCCGCTTCGAGCCTCGGGATGAGCCGCATAGCCATACTATTCGACATCATTCTGCCGCAGGCGCTCAGGATCGCATTGCCGCCGCTGATCAACCAGTTCACTATGATTATTAAGGACTCATCGGTCGTTGCGGTTATTGGAGCCGGCGATCTGATGTATCAGACAATTGCCGCCGCGAATTTGCAATATCGATCGTTCGAGTTTTATACGACAGCCGCAATGATTTACCTCGGCATGGTACTGGTCGTCTCCTGGCTGGGTCGGGTCGTCGAGCTGCGATTGAAGGTGGTGCATTGACAATGAAGGGTTTGACAAGCGGGAATCTCGGCGCAGGAGCGGCAGGATCAACGTCTCCGGGATTCGACGATGTTGTCCTGAGACTGGAACAAATTAACAAATGGTTTGGCCGCGTCCGGCGTTGGTACGGCCGTGACAATGATGCCCGTCATCACGTGTTGAAGGACGTCAGCCTCTCGGTGAAAAAGGGCGAGGTCCTAGTTGTCATCGGCCCAAGCGGTTCTGGCAAGAGCACTCTTCTGCGCTGCATCAATATGCTCACGCCAGCGGACAGCGGGGCGGTCACTTTCCTCGACAGGCACTGGTCCCTACCTCAGGTCCGGCTCAGAAGCCCCATGGCGCACTGGCGACGTGAACGGGATTTGCGCCGCATGCGAGCACGCATCGGGATGGTATTCCAGCATTTTAATCTGTTCCCTCACAAGACCGCACTTGCGAACATCATGCTGGCACCAATGCGCGTTCTGGAGATGCCGTTCGCACAAGCCAAGGACCGCGCCCTAGCCGAGCTCGAGCGTGTGGGCATGGCGGGGAAGGCCACCGCATACCCGGGGCAGTTGTCCGGCGGACAGAAGCAGCGCGTGGCGATTGCGAGGGCGATGGCCATGCGCCCCGAGCTTATGTTGTTCGATGAGGCGACGTCGGCACTCGACCCGGAAATAATTGAGGACATCCTTGATCAGATGAAACAGCTGGCAATGGCAGGAATGACCATGATCGTCGTGACCCACGAAATGGGATTCGCACGCGAAATGGGCGACCGGATCATCTTTATGGATGAAGGACGGATCGTCGAGGAGGGGACAGCGAGGGAGCTTGTTGCGGCACCAAAGAACCCCCGCACTCAGGCTTTTCTACGCGCCATTCTGTAGGATGTTTGCGATGCCTGCCCTTGCGCGGAGGCAGAACTCGGGCAAATCCACCAGGTGTCGTCTGGAGGCGCGGTCCGCCGTACGATCGGCTCCAGTGGATGGGAGCTTGCGGTTCGATGCGCGAGCGCAATGCGGACGCGCGCAATGATCGACGCTACGGATTTCGACTATGTCGTCATCGGAGCCGGTTCTGCAGGATGCGTTCTCGCAAATCGGCTCACGGCGTCCGGAAAATATCGCGTTCTACTAATCGAGGCAGGGCTCAAAGACCGCAACCCATGGATCCACATTCCCGCGGGGTACGGCAAGCTCTTCGACCATCCCGCGGTAAATTGGCGGTACCACAGCGAGCCGGAACCGAACCTCAACGGACGGACACTGTATCAGCCTCGGGGGAAAGTCCTTGGGGGAACGAGCTCGATCAACGGCCTTATCTATACGCGCGGGCCGAAAGAAGACTTCGATCACTGGAGCCAACTTGGCAACGCCGGCTGGAGCTACGAAGAGGTCCTGCCATACTTCAAGAAATCGGAGGATCAGCAGCATGGACCCGACGCCTTTCACGGCGCCGGCGGCCCCTTGTCAGTGTCCGATCAACCACAGAAGCACGAACTCGCTGACGCATTTATCGCGGCAGCCCAGCAGGCCGGCCACACTTACAACGGCGACTTCAGCGGGCCCAGTCAGGAAGGGGTCGGCTACTATCAGGCCACCGCTCGTAGGGGTCGAAGATGCAGCGCTGCCGTCGCTTATCTGCGGCCCGCTCGGAAGCGCTCCAACCTGATGGTGGTGACCGATGCACTTGCAACACGCCTGTTATTCGCCGGCCGAATGGCGGTTGGCGTCGAGTTCCAATATCGCGGTAAAAGCCATGCGGTTCGTGCACGAGGGGAAGTGATACTCGCTGCCGGCGTGTTCAACTCACCGCAGCTGCTGCAGCTTTCCGGCATTGGGCCAAGTGACCATCTGCGGCAATTTGGCATCTCAGTGGTGCAGGATCTTCCGGGAGTGGGTGAGAACCTGCAGGACCACTTCATGGTGGGCATGACGTACCGTTGCAGCGAGCCGATCACGCTAAACGATGAAATGCGCAGTCTTGCGCGACGACTTGTGACGGGGGTTCGCTATGTTTTCCTTCGAAACGGCTCGTTGGCCGCCAGCGCAACTTATGCCGGCGCCTTCTTGCGGACGGACGAGCATCTCGAGACGCCGAATGTGCAGGTGAATCTTGCGGTTTGGAGTGTTGACGACAGCGGACGTTCGCGCGCGCGCCTTCACGATTTCTCCGGCTTCAATACTGGTGTTATTCACGTTCGGCCGGAGAGCCGTGGGAGCGTACGAATCAAGAGCTCGGACCCAACCGAGGCGCCCGCGATCCAGTTCAATTTTTTCGCGTCCGAAAATGACCGCCGAACCATGGTTGCCGCAGTGCGCATGGTGCGCAAGATCATGCAGGCACCAGCGATGAAGCGATACGTGGCTAAAGAAATGATCCCCGGGAATTCCTGCATCTCGGACGACGATATCGTTGAATTTTGCCGCGACCGCGGACGCTCGACCCTGCATCCTGCTTCTACCTGCAAGATGGGTGCCGACGAGAAAAGTGTCGTGGACTCACGGCTGCGCATTCGTGGGCTTTCGCGCCTGCGCGTGGTCGACGGGTCGGTCATGCCCGTTCTGGTCTCTGCAAATCCCAACGCGGCAACAATCATGATCGCAGAAAAGGCATCCGATATGATTCTGGCGGATTGTGAACAGGCGCCGTAACCGTGGTCCGGGAATCTCGATAATGCGCGCTGCGGGTGAGGTAAGCCCCAGTTCACTCCTAGCCGGCCGTCATCGCGCAAAACTCCGGCCGGCGCTCAATACGATGGTTGACCGGCGCCACCTATCGGATGCGCCGGCTTTCAGGGGAGAGTCTTTATGGGGCGAGTGCACGGTAAGATTGCGCTGGTGACCGGCGGTGCAGGCGGGATCGGGCGTGCCATTGCTCAGCGCCTAGCCGAAAACGGCGCGAAGATCGTCATTGCCGACTTGGCAGTTGAAGCGGGAGAGCACACGGCCGCAGAGCTCAGGCGTGGCGGCGCCGACATCGTATTCATCCATCACGATGTCTCGAACGAGGAAAGCTGGTCCGGCGCTATCGGCAAGACGATGCAGGCTTATGGCAAACTTGACGTCCTGGTCAATAGCGCGGGCATCTTCAGTGACGTCGGGCAACCCTTCGATGCGATTACGTTCGGGGAATGGCGGCGCATCATGAGCATCAATCTCGACGGTGTGTTTTTGGGCACGCGCTCCGGCGTACGGTGCATGAAAGCTACGGGTGGCGGCTCAATCATCAACATCGCCTCGACCGCAAGCTATATCGGAACCAAGGCGGGTGCTGCCTATGGCGCAAGCAAGGGTGGCGTTCGCGTCCTGACGATCCAGGCGGCGTTCAGCTGCGCCAAGCACGCATACAATATCCGCGTGAATTCGATTAGTCCGGGGTACGTGTGGACGCCCGCAATTGAGGCGAAAGTCGTCGCCGACGTTGGTAGCCGATCGGCGGCGTTGGAGGCAGTGGCGTCGCGTAATCCGCTGGGACTGGTTGCTGAACCCGATGATGTGGCGTGGGCGGCCGTCTATCTCGCTTCCGACGAGTCCAGAATGATCACCGCGACCGATCTCGTGATCGACGGGGGGATGTTGCGGAGTTGATCGTCGCGCCGCCGCCCTTAAGATCGGCCGCTAATTGCGCGCAGGGAAGAGAGAAGGCATGCTTCAAGCCGTGATTGACACCGATGTGCTGGTCGTTGGAGCAGGCGCCGCCGGACTGACGACAGCCATAACGGCACGGCTGCACGGGCTGGATGTAGTCGTGGCGGAAAAGGAGGCGGTTTTCGGAGGTACGACGGCCTGGTCCGGTGGCGTGTTGTGGGTGCCATGCAACTCCCATCAGAAGGCCGCGGGAATCGACGATAGCGTTGACCTCGCGCGCGAGTACGTCCGCCGTGAGGCGGGTGAATTCTACGACCCTGATCGCGTAGAGGCATACCTGGTCAGCGGTCGGGAGATGATCGACTTTCTCGAGCGCGAAACCAACGTCAAGTTCGAGTTATCCGATGAGCCCGACTACCATCAGGACGTACCGGGAGCACTGGCGCGCGGCCGCGCGCTGCGCCCGCTGGATTTTGATGGACGTGGATTAGGGCGGCATTATTCCGAGCTGCGAGCTCCGGCACGCGAGCGCGTGCTGTTTATGGGGATGCAGATTGGCGCGGCCCATCTCGGGCATTTCATGAAGGCAACAAAGTCGCTGAACTCTTTTTTTTTCGTGACACGGCGCATCCTGTCCCACCTTCGAGACGTTCTCATCCACGGTCGCAACATAACGTCGGCAATGGGGAGGGCCCTGGCCGGACGCCTGGCCAAATCCGCTTTCGACCTTGGCATTCCTATCCTCCTCTCCGCGCCGGTTCGGCATCTCGTCGTCGAGGATGGCAAAGTGGTCGGGGCTTTGCTGCAAGAGAACGGCCAAGAGAAGCGCGTCAACGCACGCCGCGGCGTCGTGCTCGCCGCTGGCGGGTTTTCTCACGATTACGTTCGCCGGAAACTGGTATTTCCTCACCACCCTTCAGAACATGAGCATCTCTCTAACACGCCGCCTTCCAACACAGGCGACGGAGTACGATTAGGCGAATCTGCCGGGGGCGCATTTGAGGGCCGCTACCTCAATTCCGCTACTTGGTATCCGACCTCGCGGGTCAAATATCCTGACGGCAGCGAAGGCAACAATGCCCATCTGCTAGAGCGAGGCAAGCCGGGGGTCATCGCCGTCACCCAGAACGGCCGGCGCTTTGCGGACGAAGCCGCGAACTACCACGATTTCGTGCAGGCGATGTTCCGGGCTTGTCAGTCGCATGGAGAGGTCGCGGCGTATTATATCTGCGACCATCGCGCGTTGCGACGCTACGGGCTGGGGGCCGCAAGACCTTGGCCACTGCCTTATCGCCGCTATCTTCGCACCGGCTACCTCAAGCGTGGTCGCACGATCGAAGAACTCGCGCGGGAGGCACGGATCAGTGAGGGGGGGCTCATTCGAACACTCTCCAATTACAATTATAATGCGCGGCAGGGCCGCGACCCGGAGTTCGGCAAGGGTGAGAACGGATACGACATCAGCCAGGGCGATCCCACGCACAAGCCCAATCCTTGCATAGCACCGCTTGAAATCCCGCCCTTCTATGCGGTGAAGATCCTACCCGGCGATTTGGGCACTCTCGCGGGCCTGTGGACGGATCGACATGGCCGCGTGCTGAATGGCGAAGGACAGATAATTCCGAATCTATATGCCGTAGGGAATGACCAGGCGAGCGTATTTGGCGGCGCATATCCAGGCGGCGGCGCTACGCTCGGTCCGGCGATGATATTCGGCTACTTGGCGGCTCGACACATTGCCGAGACGACATATCGTACCGATAGATAATGCGTACCGTCGGCGGCCGGCCCCGTCATCCCGCCGCGGTTTGACCGCTAATGGCGCAATCCGCTGAGACGAGCGCCTCTCAATCACTACGATAGCAGCCGAAACGTGCGAAACCATTGGAGACACAAATGCCCAAACTTGACGGCAAGCTCGCGCTTATCACCGGCGGCACCAGTGGCATCGGCTTCGCGACGGCTAAGGCATTTATTGCCGAAGGCGCGCATGTCGCCATCACAGGTCGCGACGCCGGCCGGCTGGAGGTGGCGACGCAGGAACTTGGTGGGGAGACTTTTGCGCTGCGCGCTGACGTCTCGGATCTCAATCAACTTGATGAACTTTATCGGACGCTCGAAGATCGGTTTGGGGCGCTCGATATTATCTTCGCCAATGCGGGCATCGTAAAAGAGGCCGGTCTCGACGACACGATTGAGGAAGTCTTCGATGAAATCTTTGATATCAATGTTAAAGGCGTGTTCTTCACGGTGCAGAAGGCGATCCCAATGCTCAGGAACGATGCCTCCGTCATCCTCAATGCGTCCATCGCGCCGAGTGTTGGTTCTCCTGGTTCCGCGGTCTATGCCGCAAGCAAAGCTGCTGTTCGCGCATTTGCGAGGAATTTTTCCGCCTCGTTGGCCCCCCGTGGCATTCGGGTCAACGTCGTTAGCCCGGGACCGATCGCAACTCGCGTGTGGGTTCCGTCCGGAATTAAACCAGAGGATCTAAAGGCGGCGCATCAACGAGAACGGCAGAAAATACCGCTGGGCAGATTTGGCACACCTGAGGAGGTCGCCCAGGTCGTTGTATTCCTCGCCTCGAGCGATTCCAGCTTTATGCTTGGTGCCGAGATCGTGATCGACGGAGGCAAATCGGGACTCCCCGCAGGCGCGTCCGTATATCGTTAGAGAGCACGCTGCGAAATGCCTGCGCGGGATTCAGAGAGACGCCGGCGGAACGCTGGTCGATCGCCGAGGTCACGTCGCATCACCGACTAGATCCAGTATAGCCCAGGGCGAATTGCTGTTTACCGGGTCAGCAGAAGACCGCCAATGCGCTATTGGTAATCGCCCGCCCGCGAACCCCTCATGGCCATCTGTTTCGTGCGACATCTGCGATTGCACGTTAATATCGCGGGCAACCGATTCGACATGCAGATCGAATCCCCAGAAAGCAACTGAGTACAAAACGGGCTTTTCGTACCATCTCGCGCGACGGTTGAGCAATATTCGGCGCCTCGCGCGCGTTCCTGATTGATCGTTGCGCGCTGCCGTCGCGAGTATGAGGCTGGTCAGCGATCTGCGCACGGCTGGATCCGAGATGCGAGCGAAAGGACGTACGAACTCCAATGTCTCGCGCTTGTATAGAGGATCCTTTTCTTGGCGGGTTCCTCGGCGCGTGCCACGTGGCTTGAATTCCATGCCCTCAAAGAAGAACGACACCGGTGCCTTCAAGACACTTGCGAATAGATAGAGCTTGCTCGCGCTGACGCGATTGGCGCCGTTCTCGTACTTTCGAATCTGCTGAAATGTGAGGCCAGCGACATTCCCGAGCCGGGACTGATTCACGCCCATTAAGGTTCTGCGCAACCGCAGGCGAGCACCGACATGTCGGTCAATGTCGATTTCCCCTTCGGTGCGATGTCTCCTGTGTTTCGGCATGATCGCTTCCTACAAATGCACTCCGACGTGGGTCCTATTGCGCGAACATTACCCACCATCCGGCATCGCGAAGCTCAGCTCCAACTTCGGCCCCGTCACCTCGCCCTAGCGTTCTTCTTGCTATTCCGTATGGGACGAGGCTTTCCCAACCCATGCTGCTTCGCCAATGACGATCTCTGCACCGAATAATTCGGCGCCGTAGCCGGATACGTTCGCAGCAGCCCCCACCTCGCACGATACTCATCCAGGCTCAAGCGGTGCGCCGCTCTGACGTGGCGTTTTAGCGTTCTCAGTTTCCGACCGCAATCGAGGCAGATCAGATAGTTCGCCCTGACCGACTTCTTGATCGGTACCATCGGCTCGGGCGTAAGCTGGTTCGCCACATCATTGTCGAGGCCCTTCAATGTCATGTGGACCTTCCGAATGAGATCGGGCAGTTCCCATGCCGATAATTGGTTTCTCCTCAAGTATGCCGCGACCACTTCTGCCGCGACGGGAACCACGGTCGCCCGGTTTTCACGATCAGCCATGTTTTACCTCCCTGAAAATAGCATTAAGCGGAAACGATAGGAAAAATACACAATAGAGGATCGCTGTTCAACCAGCCAATAGGAGAGCCGCAAATCGATTGCTGTACAAATTGGGACGCGTGACGCGAATATACTCTAGTTAATTGAGCAACCATGGACCGTCTCAACCTATTACTGACCATGGAAAGCCGCCCGTAATTTCGGCCCGATTTCGCGACCCCCTTCCTTCAATTCACCCAATCTTCGCGGATCGTGAGTCATTGCCGACGAAGCATGAACCTGCGAAAGCCGGCCCCTTGTGGATCGGCTCGGCTCAAAGCCTAAATCGGCGTCCTGTCGTGCCCCTCTCCGCAGCTCGTCAAATGGGCTCTAATCGCTCACGCCTGAGACCGTCAGCGGCTTTGAGCCCTCGCGCCGCATGAGCCGGCAAAGCGCGAAGAAAGCCTCGGAACCCGGCAGGAATTCGGCGAAGACGTTGGGGATGACCGGCGTCATCTTGCCCGGCGCGGTTGGTCGGCAATAGCGGTCGTAGGCCCAGTAGATCTCGCTCAGCGCCTCCGGGAAGCCGTGCCGCTCGTGCTCCCTGTAATGGGTGAACATGACATCGCCCGTCTGGATGTGGATCGTCGCATTCTCCTCTGGGAGCACGATCGCCGGATCGATATAGAGGGCGATCGAGGTCCCCGACAGCATGGCGTGGCCCGCGGGGCCCGAGAAGGGGAGCCTCTCCCACAAGGTGCGGCAGGTGACCGGTGCCGCCTCGTCGAGGAGGCGCGCCCGCGCCACCGTTCCCGCGAGATCGAACACGAAGTAGCGAGCCATCGATGACCTCCTCGCGATTGCTCGGCCGCTGGATCGTTTGACCTTTCCCGGCTATTATTATAACAATATGATAATGAACGCAGCAAGACTCCAGGCATTGGCAGCGACGCCGCTCGTTCCGAGCAACGTGCCGCTCTACAAGCAGCTCGGCCATATCCTGCGCGAGGCCATCCTCGGCAACCGCGTCGCTGTCGGCGAGATGCTGCCGACCGAGCAGGCGCTCATCGAGCGCTACGGCGTGAGCCGCGTCACCGTGCGCCAGGCTCTCCAGGAACTCACGGCCGACGGCCTGATCCGGCGCCAGCGCCCGAAAGGCAGCGTCGTCGTGCGCAACCGGCCGCGCGCGGGTAGCGGTTGGACCTTCGAATCGCTGCAGGACGTGGTGGCGTTCGGCGAGCAGACGCGCGTGCGCATCATTTCCTTTGCGGAGAGCCCGGCGCCTGCGGAGGTCTCGCGGACCTTCGGATTTGCATATCCCGTCAAGCTGCCGCGGGTCTACGGCCTGCGCCTTCTCAAAGGCGAGCCCTTGAGTGAGTTCACGTTCTGGCTCACACCCACTGTCGCAAGCCAGCTCACGCGCGACGATCTCACCCAGCCGACCCTCTTCTCCGTGATCGAGAGCAGGCTCGGCATTCGCCTCTGCGAGGCGGACCAGACCGTGTGGTGCGAACCCGCCGGCAAGCAGCTTGCGTCGCTCCTCCGCATGCGCCGCTCGGCGCCCGTGCTGGGCATCCAGCGCGTCTACATGGCCGAGGGCCGCATGCCGGTCGAGGTGGCGGTGAGCCGCTTCCGCGGCGACCGCTACCAGCTGCACCACGCCTTGCGCAGGATGTAAGAAGGGGGCGCCCTCGCGATGGCCGACGCCTTTCTTTCGATCCGCGGCCTCGAGAAGAGGTACGGGAACGTCACCGCAATCAGCGAGGTCGACCTCGACGTCCGCGCGGGCGAGCTCGTCACCCTGCTCGGCCCGAGCGGCTCTGGCAAGACCACCTTGCTGATGGCCATCGCCGGCTTTGCCGCACCCGAGCGCGGCCGGATCATGCTCGCCGGAGAGGACATCGCGCGGCTACCGCCCCAGCGCCGCGGCATCGGCGTCGTCTTCCAGCAATATGCGCTGTTCCCCCACTTGAGCGTCGCCGGCAACATCGCCTACCCGCTCGCCGTCCGCCGTGTGCCGAGGCGAGAGCGCGGCCTTGCCGTCGCCGAGGCGTTGCGGCTCGTCCGCCTTGAGGGCCTGGGCGACCGCCGTCCGCGCCAGCTCTCCGGCGGGCAGCAGCAGCGCGTGGCGCTCGCCCGCGCGCTCGTCTTCAAGCCGCCGGTCCTGCTCATGGACGAGCCGCTCGGCGCGCTCGACCGCAAGCTGCGCGCAGAGATGCAGCTCGAGATCCGCCGCATCCAGCGCTCGCTCGGGATCACCACCGTCTATGTCACCCACGACCAGGAGGAGGCGCTCACGATCTCCGACCGCATCGCGGTTGTGCACAAGGGGCGCATCGAGCAGATCGGCGCGCCCACGGAGATCTACCGGCGGCCGGCTTCCGCCTTCGTGGCCGATTTCATCGGCGAGTTCGAACCTCTTTCCCGGCCGCATGGACGAGGCTGGCGGCGGACATGCGCTGCTGCGCACGGCCGGCGATATTGCCTTCGCACTCCCGCAGAGCGAAGCGCCGGCGGCGGGAGAGGAGATCGTGGCGGTGGTGAGGCCCGAGGATATCGCCGTCTCGCCGCAGGCGAGCGAACGCTCCCCTCACCGCGGCCGGCTCGAGCAGGTCATCTACCTGGGCTCGGTCCTCCGCCTGCAGATCGCCACCGCCTCCGGCCAGCACATCAGCGCCACGGTCAACCCGAGCCTGCTCCCCGGCCTTCCCCAAGAGGGCGGCGAGATCTGGTTCGGCTGGCGGCCGCAGGATCCCATGTTCGTGCCGTCGAGTTCCGCTGGGTTCAACCAAGGCCACGGGAGGCCATCATGACACGCAAGCTTTCGCCGCTGCTCGCCGCTGCCGCACTCGTCCTGGCATTCGGAGCCACCGCCGCCTCTGCCGAGGAGCGCCCGCTCACCGTCGTGCATTACGGCGGAACCTTCGGCCAGGCCATGCGGACCGCGTTCTTCGATCCCGCCGAAAAGGAGATGGGCATCAAGATCGTCGATACCTCGCGTACCGACATGGCAAAGATCAAGGCCATGGTGACGAGCGGCCATGTGGAGTGGGATGTCGCCAACGTCAACACGCTCGAGGTCGGCCGAGGCGCGCGCGAGGGCCTCTGGGAGCCCATCGACTGGTCGATGATCGATCCCAGGGTCGCCGGCCCGGTCGGCAAGCTCGAATACGGTGTCGCCTTCATCGGCTTCTCGATCGGGCTCGCCTACAGCACCAAGCAATATCCGGACGCCGCGAAGGCGCCGCAGAGCTGGGCGGATTTCTGGGACGTGAAGAAATTCCCGGGCCCGCGCGCGCTCGAGAACCGCGTGCGCTATCAGCTCGAGTTCGCCCTCCTCGCGGACGGGGTGGCGCCCGACAAGCTCTATCCGCTTGACGTTGACCGCGCCTTCCGCAAGCTCGACCAGATCAAGGCCCATATCACGACCTGGGCCAAGCCCCCCGTCCAGCCGATCGAGCTCATCGCGAGCGGCGAGGTCTATATGGATTCTGCGTTCAACAACGAGATCGCCAACGGCGAGCAGCGCGGCGTGCCGATCGCCATGCAGTTCAACCAGTCGCTCTACACGACCAACGCCTGGGTCATCCTCAAGGGCACGCCCAACAAGGCGAACGCGATGCGCTTCATCAAGACGGTAACCCAGCCCGCCTACGAGGCGCGGCTCGCGGAGCTCACCTATTTCGGGCCGCTCAATCCGGACGCCATCCCCCTCGTCAAGCCCGAGACGCGCAAGAACCTGCCGACTGAGCCGGAAAACCTCCGCAGGTCGATCCCGCTCAATAACGAATGGTGGGCCGCGCACGAGGCGGAGCTCATCGACCGCTGGAACAAATGGCTCCTACAGTGACGCTGCAGCGCTTCGGCGGGCGCCTGGGCGGCCTCGTCTGGCTCGCCCCGGCGCTCGCGGTCTTCGCCGTCTTCTATGCGATCCCGCTCGCGCGGATGATCTTCGTCGGCCTCGACGGCAGCCGCTTCGATCTCAAGAACTACGCCTACCTCCTTCACGAGGACATTTATGCGACTGTACTGGCGATCACCTTCAAGATTGCCCTCTACGTCACGGTCAGCGCGCTCGCCGTCGGCTATCCCATCGCCTACTATCTCAGCCGCCTTCGCGGTCCGCGGCTCACCGTGGCCCTGGCCTTCGTACTGCTGCCCTTCTGGACGAGCGTGCTTGTGAGGAACTACGCCTGGTACGCACTGCTCGCGCGCCAGGGGGTGATCAACGGGATTCTGGTCAAGCTCGGCCTGGTCGCGGCACCCCTGCCGCTCCTCTTCAACACGACCGGGGTCGTGATCGGGATGACCTACGTGCTCATCCCCTTCATGATCCTCTCGCTCTTCGCGGTCATGCGTAGCATCGATCCGCTGCACCTCCACGCCTCGGCAAGCCTCGGCGCCTCCGATCTCGAGACCTTCTGGCGCGTCTTTTTCCCCTTGAGCGTTCCGGGAGTCTGCGCCGGCTCGCTTCTCGTCTTCATCACGGCGATCGGCTTCTTCATCACGCCGGCTCTCCTCGGAGGTGGGCGCGTCCCCATGATCGCCGTGCTCATCGAGAGCCAGGTCCGCGGCGTCCTCAACTTCGGCGTCGGTTCGGCACTCGGCACCCTTCTTCTCGCCATCGTCCTCGTCATCTACTACGCCTTCGACCGCCTGCTCGGGGTCGAGTACCTGTTCGGCGAGCAGCGCTGATGGACGCCCTCGGCCGCCCGTCGGCGATGCTGCGCGGAATCGCCTTCGCCGGTTTCCTCTATCTCATCCTCCCCGTGGCCATCGTCGTTCCGATGTCGCTCAGCTCCTCACGCTATCTGGCGTTCCCGCCGCCGGGCTGGTCGACGGAATGGTACGCCAAGTTCGTTCACGACCCTCTATGGATCGGGGCCATGCTCAACAGCTTCGAGCTCGGCCTCCTCGTCGCCCTCGTCTCCGGGACGCTCGGGACGCTCGCCGCCTACGGGCTGGTGCGTCGGCGGGTGCCGGCGAGGCGGGCCATCACGGCCCTCCTCCTATCGCCGATGATCGTGCCGGTCATCGTCTCGGCGATCTCGCTCTACGGCTTCTATGTCTCGTTGGGGGTTGCCGGCGGATTCCTCGGCATCGCCGCGGCCCATGTCGTACTCGCCATGCCGCTCGTCACCATCTCCGTGGCCGCGAGCCTGCGGCACCTCGACCCGGTCATCGAGCGCGCCGCCACGAGCCTCGGGGCCGGGCCGCTCCGCGTCTTCCTCGGCGTGACCCTGCCGAACATTCTGCCGGGCGTGCTTTCGGGCGCGCTCTTCGGCTTCATCACCTCCTTCGACGAGCTCGTGATCGCCATGTTCGTGGGCGGCCAGACGATGACGCTGCCGCGCAAGATCTGGGAGGACCTCGTCGTGCTGATCGAGCCGACCCAGGCCGCCGCGAGTGTGGTGCTGATCGCGATCTCGCTCGTGACCCTGGCACTTTGGGCTCTGCTCCAAAGCCGCAGATAATCCCGACCCGATGGCAAGCCGCAAGGACAAGCGCCCATGAGGATCACCGCCGTAACCGCCATCCCCTTCCGCGCGCCCCGCAAGAAGACCTGGCACGCGGCCTTCGGCAACGTCGCGGAGTCCGAGTATGCCATCGTCGTCATCGAGAGCGACGAGGGCTTGCGCGGGATCGGAGAGATCGCGACGGTGTGGGATCGCCGCGGCATCTCCCAGGCGGACGACGTGAACCGCCTGCTGGCGCCGCTTCTCGTGGGCAAGGACCCGCTTCGCCTCAACGAGCACTGCATCGCCATCGACCGGGCGCTCGGCCGCGGCAGCAATCCGGCCAAGGCGGGTGTCGACATGGCGCTATACGATCTCGCCGGCAAGCTCCTCGGCGTGCCCGTCCACCAACTCCTGGGCGGCAAGCTGCGCGACGAGATGAAGCTCAGCTTCTCCATCGGCATGGCATCCGCGGACGAGATGGCGGAGGAGGCGGTGGAGCTGGCGGCGGCGGGCTTCGAGACGCTCAAGCTCAAGGCCGGCCTCGACCATCGAGCGGACCTTGCGGCACTCGAGGCCATTCGAAAGCGGCTCGGCGACGGCGTCACGCTCCGCCTCGACATGAACGCGGGCGTCACCAGCCCGAAGGATGCCCTCCGCTTCATCCGCGACTTCGAGGGCTTCGGTCTCGAGTTCGTCGAGCAGCCGGTGAAGGCAGCCGATATCGAGGGCATGGCCTTCGTCCGTGGGCGCTCGACCCTCCCGATCATGGCGGACGAGAGCGTGTGGGACAGCCGCGACGCGCTCACCGTCGTCAAGGCCGGAGCCGCCGATCTCGCCAACATCTACATCATGGAGGCGGGCGGCTTCCGCGAGGGGCACAAGGCGTTCCACGTCTTCGAGGCGGCGGCGATGCCGACGATGCTCGGCTCGATGCCCGAGTTCGGTATCGGGACGGCCGCCCAGCTCCATCTCGGCGCCGTGGCGCCCAATCTCCTCGAGACCAACGACCTTTGCGGCTTCCTCTACCACGAGCGCGACATCGTGAAGGCCTCGCCCGTCGTCGAGCGGGGGCGCGTCCGCGTGCCGCAAGGCCCGGGCCTCGGCGTCGAGCTCGACGAGGAGCTACTTGCGCATTGGAAGATCTGACCGGGGCATCGCGTGAGACGCGGAGTTCGGTGATGGCAACGGCGCCGATCAGGGAGGGCGAGCTCCACTACGAAGTGCAGGGCAGCGGCCCGACCGTCGTCCTCGTCTCGGGGCTCGGCGGCCTGGGAAGCTTCTGGCACCGGCAGGTGCCGGCGTTGGCCGAGCGCTTCTCAGTGGTCACCTTCGACCACCGCGGTAGCGGCCGCAGCAGCAAATCCCCCCCGCCCTACTCGATCGACGGCATGGTCGAGGACGTGCTGGCTCTGCTGGGCCGTCTCGGCCGCGGAAAGGTGCGCTACGTCGGGCACTCGACCGGTGGCGCCATTGGCCAGCGGCTGGCGGCACGGCATCCGGAACGGCTCGCTGCACTCGTCCTCTCCGCGACCTGGACGCACCCCGACGCGTATTTCCAGCGGCTCTTCCGGCTGCGCCGCGACGTGCTGCGCACCGCGGGCGGCGAGCTCTATGGCCGGCTTGCCACGCTCCTCGTCTACCCGTCCGAGTGGATCGCACGCCACAGCACGGAGCTCGAGGTGCCCGAGGCAAGACCTTGGAGCCCGTTGGACGTGGAAATTCTCGCCGCCAAAATCGAGGCGCTCCTCTCCTTCGACGCCCGCAGCGACCTGGCGGCGATCCGCTCGCCAACGCTCGTGCTGGCGGCCGAGGACGACGTGACCGTGCCGAGCTACTTCGCCCCGTCGCTTCAGGAGCACATCCCAGGCGCGCGTCTCCATCTCCTCCGGTCAGGCGGCCATTATTGCCCGATTACGCGGGCGGAGGAGTACAACGCCGCGCTGCTGCGATTTCTGGAGACCGTCGCCGAATAATCTGTGAACCGGAGCATCGAGTTTCAACCGCGACTACCGCAATCATCGTTGACCGATCATTCGTCAAGCAGCATGGGCGCCCGCACGCGAAGCAGTTGCCGGATGTACGGAGTGCACTATCGCTTGGCTACAGTATGGTCCGCCGCTTCCGCAACTGACCGCACTGAGTAGAAAATGCACCTTTCCCACTGAGTTGCCCTTTTCAGCCTGTCACCGTTTCGGAAATCGGCCGAGAACTTAGCGCGGAGGTTCATCAGAGCTGGACATGGAGCTGCCGTCGGCCCGCGCGCCTCCTGAGCCAGCCACCGTCATGCGAGAAGTCGGTCCAGCTCATCGCGCAGTCGGTAATACCCGCCAATCAACGGAAGGAACCAGGGATTGCCGTTGTAGAGCGGATGCTCGGGAAACTCGGGTGTATCGAAGGCGCAGCGGCAGTTCGCGGCGCCGACGATCTTGCGCGCCGTCTGATAGCCGAGATAGGTCATCATGGCGACGCCGCTGCCGTTGCAGCCAAGCGCGTAGTGCATGCCGTCGTCACGGCCCATGTGCGGTACCGCGTCGAGCGTGAAGGCGACGTTCCCGGTCCAGGCATGGGTGATGCGGACCCCGCGCAGCTGCGGGAAGCGCGCGAGCATGAAGCGGTGGAGGATCGGCGCGCTCGTCGCGGGCTCGACCGGCGTGAAGCGCGCCCGGCCGCCGAAGATGACGCGCTTGCCGTCCGGCGACATGCGGTAGTAGCAGAGCACGCGCCGCGTGTCGGAGAGCGTGCGACCCTTCGGAATGAGGCTCGCCGCAAGATCGGCGCTCAATTCCTCGGTGGCGATGATGTGGCTCGCGACCGGCACGAGCCGGCGCTTGAGGCGCGGCGTCGCGTCCCCGGTATAGCCGTTGGTCGCGATCACGACCTCGTCGGCCTCGACGGTGCCGCGCGCCGTCTCGAGGCGCCAGCGGGTGCCGATCCGCTCGATCTTCCGCACCGGCGCACTTCCGCAAATTGCCACCTTGCGCCTCCGGGCCGCGGCCAGCAGCCCCTTGTAGTAGAGCGCCGGATGGAGCTTGGCGGAGCGCTCGACGACCATGCCGCCGTAATAGTAGTCGCTTGCGATCTCCTCCCTCTGCCGCTCGCGAGGCAGCATGGCGCAGCCGGAGTTGGCCGCCCGGTTGAGCTGCGCCACGCGGCCGGCGAGCGCTCGATAGTGCTTGGGAGTCCAGGCGCCGACGAACCGGCCGCGCTTCTCCCAGAAACAGTCGATGCTCTCGCGCGCGATGATGCGCTCGATGAGCGAGAAAGCGTCCGCGGCGTCCGAGATCAGGCGCTCGGCACGCTCGGAACCTGCGTCTATGGACTTGCCGGTGAAGCTCTTTCCCACGTTCACGCCGCCGCTCACCGCGCCGCCGCTCCGCGTGCTCGCACCGGAGCCGGGCTCGTTCGCCTCGATGACGGTCGCCTCGCAGCCATTGTCGGCAAGCTCGATCGCCGCGGTGAGCCCCGCATAACCGCCGCCGACGATGGCGACCGCAGTGCGGCCGGGAAGCTCCCCTTCGGCGCCCTCGGAGGTCGGCCTCCAGGCCTCCCACCAATAGGGCATCGCCTTGAAGTCCGGATGAATGATGCCGTCGCGCATGCTCTCCTGCCTTGCCCCGCGCTATGACTGGTCGCGGGGCGTCACGCTGATCATGGTGGCGCGCGCCACCAGTTCCGCCGGCTCGACGATCTCCCACCGCCGCGGGACCCCGGCCGGCACCCCGGCCCTGATATGGCGCCAAGCTTCGAGGCTGATCCGGCGCGAGCGGCGTCCCCGGGAGACCAACGTCGCGCGGATCTCGACATAGTCGCCCACGTGAAGCGGCATCAGGAATTGGACGCCCTCATAGGCGGCCAGCAATCCCGCGCGTCCGCTCGCGCGCAGGCCGAGCTCGGTCGAGCAGTCGGCGAAGAGGCGCATGATCGTGGCCGCGGGGATGAGGTGGCTGCGGTGGTGCGTGTCCCGCGTGCCCAACCGCACGCGGAGCATCGACGCTGGTTGCGCCATCTCGCGCCTCCTCCTTGCTGCCGACCGTCGGACGCTTACCCGCGCGGTGGCGCCTCTCGCGGCCGGACGCCGACCATGACCGCCTGGGCGACAAGCTCTGGCGGGTCATGAAAGACGCCGCCCGAGAGGCCGCCGCCGAGCTCCTTCGTCTCCATCGAGCGGCGCGCCTCGAGCTGCGTCCGCCGGGAGCGGTTCCCCTTGCTGAGCAGCTTCGCGCGAATCTCGAGGTAATCGCCGGCATAGACCGGCTTGAAGAACTCGGCCTTTTCATAGGCGGCGAGGTAGCCGTCGACGCCGTCCATGCGGATGCCGATCTCCGAGGCGCAATCGGCGAAGAGCCGCAGAAGCGTCGCGGCGGGGATCAGGCCGTTGGGATAGTGCGTGTCGTGCAATCCGAGGCGTATCCTCAGATAACCGTCCGGTTCCTTGGTTTCCGTGCCTTGCATAGTCTCCTCCCTCATGGCGGCAGTCAGCCGAGGATGCGGTCGAGCAGCGCCTCGGCGTTCTTCTTGAGAAACTTCTCAAGGACCGTGTCCTTGAGCTCGAGCAACGGGATTTCCTCGAGCAGCCTGTCGTGCGACAGCATCGGCCAGTCGGAGCCGAACAGAATGCGATCCTGCAAGACCGAGTTCATGAAGTGCCGCATCGGCTGCCAGCCACCGTCGGGCGCGGCGAGATAGCGCGGTGCGATGGCGCCGAACTCGAGATAGACGTTGGGGTGCTTCCAGGCGACAGCGACCGCCTCGGCCGCCCAGGGCCAGCCGCCGTGGTTGCAGATGATGACGAGCTCGGGATAGTGGCAGGCGAGCTCGTCAACGAAACCCGGATGGCCGTGCCGGATGGGGCTGTTGGTGGAGAAGTTGACGCCGACGTGAATGCCGACCGGGATACCAAGCTCGGCCGCCTTGGCATAGAGCGGCCAGCAGCGCTTGTCGGTGATGTCCATATTGAAGAAGTCCGCCATCATCGCGAGGCCGCGCAGTCCGAGCTCACTGTGGCAGCGGTTGATCTCCCGGATGGCCCCGAGGCCGTCGCGCGGGTCGGCGGCGCCGAAGCCGGCAACGAAGCAGTCGGGATCGCGGCGCATCACGGCAGCGGCGCGGTCGTTCGACGCCGCGGTATTTCCCGCCACCGGCTCCGATTGGACGACGGCCCGGATCTTGAGCCGGCGCAAGTCGGAGACGAGGCTCGCATGGGTGTGCTGGTCGCGGAATCCGGTGCCATAGACCCGGTCGTAGCCGCCGAGCGTGGGCGCGCGGGCTGGCTGGGGGTCGGCGTCCGTCCAGCGCCAGGAGGGCTGGACGCGCATGTCAATTGCGGCAAGGCCGGCGGTTGCGATCATGGCGCTTCTCCCTTGAGGCGCCGGGCCTCGAAGCGCAGGCGGACCAGCTCCGATGCGCCGAAGGCGAGCAGCACGAGGAGGAGTAGCAGCGTCGAGACCGCGGCGATGGTCGGATTGATCTCGGTCCGGAGGTAGTTGAACATGCGCAAAGGCAGTGTCGTGCCGGCGCCGCCGCCGATGAAGATCACCATGATGATCTCGTCCCACGAGGCGATGAAGGCGAATACCGCCGCGGCGAAGATGCTGGGGTAGAGGACGGGCAACGTGATGCGGCCGAGCGTCCGCCACACCGAGGCGCCCATCGTGTAGGAGGCCTCCTCGAGGCGGCGGTCGACGCGCTGGAACCCCGCCACCATGAGAACGACGGTGAAGGGCAGCGCAAGGATGGTGTGGGCGAGCACGATGCCGATGAAGCTGCCGACGAGGTGGAAGGTCACATAGACGCTGTAGACCGCGATCGCGACGACGATCGAGGGCACGATCAGGGGCGTCATCAGGATCGTGCGGATCACGCCGATGCCCGGAAACGGCATGCGCACGATCACGAACGCCGAGAGCGATCCGATGGCGACCGAGAGCACGACGACGGTGCTCGCGATCTCGACGCTCAGGATCGTCGCGTCCATCCACTGCGGGTCCTCGAAGAAGTCCCGGTACCACTGGAGCGAGAAGCCCGGCGGCGGGAATTGCAGATAAAGGCCCGAGCTGAACGACACCGGAATGACGACGATCAGCGGGATGACGAGAAAGGCGAACACCCCGATGCAGTAGCTCCAGAGCAGGAGCTTCGGCAGCCGCGCTAGCCAGGACTCCGCCATCACCTGGCCCCCACGTCGCGAAAGAGCCGGTCGAAGCCGAGCAGCCGGTCGTAGAGGACGAAGAGCCCGACGACGATGGCGATCAGGATGACCGCCATCGCGGTCCCTTCGCCCCAGTCGAGCAGCTGGATCTGCTGCTGGATGTAGACGGAGATCGTGGTTTCCTGCGGGCTGCCGAGGAGCGCCGGCGTGATGTAGAAACCCATCGCCAGAATGAAGACGAGAAGACAGCCGGCATAGACCCCGGGCAGCGAGAGCGGCAGATAGATGCGGAGGAAGGTCTGCCGCCAGCTCGAGCCCATGCTGCTCGCCGCCTCGATGAGGCTGCGGTCGATCCCGAGCATCGTGGAGTAGAGCGAGAGGATCATGAACGGCAGGAGGTAATGGCTCATGCCGACGATCACCGCGAAGCGGTCGTAAAGCAGCGGCACCGGACGCGCGGTCAGATCGAGGCTGGCCAGCATCTCGTTGATGATGCCGTGGCGGCCGAGCAGCACCATCCAGGCATACATGCGAACGAGCAGGCTGGTCCAGAACGGCAGGAGGACCAGCATCATGAGGAGGTTCGCCCGCCGCCGCGGCAGCTGGCTGAGGAGGTAGCTGACCGGATAGGCGAGCAGGAGCGTCGCCACGGTGCACTGGGCCGAGATCTCCAGCGTCGTCTCGATGATCTGCCAGAGCGTCGGATCGGTGACCGCCTCGACGTAGTTCCCGAAACCGGGCGACGGGTCGAAGAAGCTCTGCAGAAAGAGCCGGAACAGCGGATAGAGGAAGAGGAGCACGATCAAGGCGATGCCGGGCGCGAGCAGGACGGCAGGCAGCAGCAGGCGGGCCTTGCCGCCCCGCGTCGCGTCGGCATGCATGCTCTTCAGCCTCTCCCCGGAGCGGTCGTCACTTCGCAATCACCCAGCTGGTGAAGCGTTTCTCGGCGGCCAGCCCGTTCGCCTCCCACCAGGTGTCGTCGGAGACCAGCGTCACGGCGAGATGCTGGGGCGAGGTGGCGAGATAATCCCGCACGTTCTCCGGCAGGAGCGCCGCATCGCCCTTGTTGCCACCGGCGTAGCCGCTGAGCTTCGCCTGCTCGGCCTGGCGCTTGGCGTCCTGCATCCAGGCAATCAGCTTGAGCGCGTTGTCGTAGTGCTTGGCGCCCTTGGGGATCGCCCACCAGGAGGTGCGCAGAATGGCATCCTCCCAGGCGGCGCCGAGCGGCGCCTTGTCCTTGACCACGAGCTGGTAGGGCCTGCCGTTCCAGGCGGTGCCCATCACGCAGTCCCTGTTGACGATGACCTGGACGGACTGCGCACCGCTCGTCCACCACACCGCCACGTCCTTCTTGAGTTTGTCGAGCTCCTTGTAGGCGACGTCCTGATTGATCGGATAGACCTTGTCGCGCGGCACGCCGGCGTGCATGACGCCGAGCTCGAGATTGTCGTAGGCATCCTTCCACAGGCAGCGCGGCCCCGGGAAGTCCTTCTGGTTCCAAAGATCCATGAGCGACGTCGGGTGCTTGCCCGACATCGGCCAGAGATTGGTGTTCCAGACGAGGACCGTCGAATAGGGTCCGTCCCAGACCCCGTAGTCGTTGTAGGCATCCTTCGGCAATTCGGCGGTCGGGATCTTCGAGAGATCGAGCTTCCCGAGCAGGCCGTTCTTCGCCGCCCGCAGGAAGTCGCCGTCGTCGATCTCGGTCACGTCCCATTCGACGTTGCCGCTCATGACCATGGCCTTGAGCTTGGCGTCGTCGACGGGCGCGCTGCTCACCACCTTGATCCCGGTCGCCTGCGTGAAGGGATCCCAGTGGATCTTACGATTGATGTCGTCGAGCACGCCGCCCGACGAGTTGATGTAGACGACTTTCTCCTGCGCCAGCGCCGGCGTGGAGAGCCCCCAGGCCGACAGAGCGCCGGCCGCGGCGATCACCGCTAAGACTGTGCGGTACCTTGCTCGCATGGCATCCTCCTTTACCTGTGCTTGTTGTGCTTTCTCACTCGGCCGGGAAGACTCCCATGTCGGCGAAATCCCAGCCGATCGTCACACTTTCGCCGACCCGAAGAAGATCCTTCTTGTTTCCCGCGATCTCGGCGCTCACGATCTCCCCGTTCTCGAGCGCGCAGCTCACGTCGATGACGTTGCCGACGAAGGTGATCTTGACGACGCGCGCGGCAAAATGCAGCTCGGGCGGCGGCGCATCGCCGATCCTGACGAATTCGGGCCGGACCGAGACTTGGCACGGTGCGTCGACGGCGACCCCCGCGACCTTCGCCGCGGCAAAACGCGTTCCGGCATCCGTCACGAGGACCGGCCCATTGGCGGCCGAGCATTCGACGGTGCAGCGAAAGAGGTTCGTCGTGCCGACGAAATCGGCGACGAAGCTGCTCGTGGGATGGCGATAGACGGTGACCGGGTCGCCGATCTGGTAGATGCGCCCCTCCTGCATGACCGCGATGCGGTCGGACATGGTCAGCGCCTCCTCCTGGTCGTGCGTCACGTAGATGCACGAGATGCGCAGGTCCTGCTGCAGCTGCCTGAGCTCGAGCTGCATGTGCCGGCGCAACTTGCGGTCGAGCGCGCCGAGCGGCTCGTCCATCAGGAGCACGGCCGGCTCGTAGACGAGCGCGCGCGCCACCGCGACGCGCTGCTGCTGACCGCCGCTCAACTGCGCCGGCTGGCGGCGCCCGAGGCCATGGAGGTTGACCCTTGCCAGCGCCTGGTCGACCCGCGCGCCGAGCTCGCGCGGCTTTACGCCGCGGATGCGCAGCGGATAGGCGATGTTCTCGAAAACCGAGAGATGCGGGAAAAGTGCGTAATTCTGGAACACGAAGCCGACGCCGCGTCGCTGTGTCGGCTTCAGCGAGACGTCCTCGCCCGCGATGAAGACCTGACCTGCGCTCGGCATCGTGAGACCCGCGATGATGCGGAGGAGGGTGGACTTGCCCGACCCGCTCGGCCCAAGGAGCGTCATGAACTCGCCGGGCCGGACTTCGAGCGACACGTCGTCGAGTGCCGTGACGCTGCCGAAGCGATGCGTGATGCGCAGAAGGTGCACCGCGGCGGCGACCGCCGCCCGGCCGGCCGCCGTGCCGCGATCTCCATTTCCGCCCGTTGTCACTGCGGTCCCATCCGAGCCACCTCAAGACGGCAGCGGCGAGCCGGCGGGCGTTCCGCCGATGACGCCGCGCGCGCGCAAATGGGCGATCTCGCCGTCGCTCTTGCCGAGGATCGAGCGCAGCACGTCGTCCGTGGCACTGTCGAAGAGCGGCGCGCTCGTCCGCGTGCGCACTTCGGCGCCGCGGATCGAGAAGCCCGGCCGCGGGTGCGGCTTCTCGCCCACGACCGGGTGCGCCACCCGCTCGAAGAACCCGCGCGCCGAGAGATGGACGTCCCGGTAGAGCTCGTCCACCTTGAGCACGGAGCCGGCCGGCACGCCGCGCGCGGCGAGAGCCTCCATCGCCGCACCCTTGGGCCGCGCCATGGTCCAGCGGCGCACACGGTCGAGCGCCTCGGACGCCGTGCCCGACGCCTCGAGCGGCGGGCCGCCGATCGCCTCGGCGACGGCGCGCCATTGCGCGGGCGAGGCGACCGAGACCGCGATCCACTCATCGACGCCGGCAGAGGGCAGCACCTCGTTGAGCTGCAGATCCGGCCGCGCATTGCCGCCCGGCTCCTCGGGAGTCCCGGTCAGCTGATAGCGGAGCACGGCCTCGCCGATCATGTGGAGCACGCATTCCTGGTGCGAGACGTTCGATCCAGAAGTCCCGCTCCCGTCTGCGCGCGGCGCATCAGTCCGAGCATCACGGCGAGCGCGCCGTAATGACCGACGAGCGGGTCGGGATAGGCGATGCCGGCGCGGATCGGCATGCCCGGCTCATAGCCCGAGAGGCGCGCGAGCCCGCCCGCGCCCTCGAGCGTCTCGCCGTAGCCGACGAACTCGCGATAGGGACCCTGGGAGCCGAAGGCCGGCATGGTCACGAGCACGAGGCGCGGATTGATGTGCTGCACCGTCGCCCAGTCGAGCCCCCACTTGGGCAGCACGCGCGCCGAGAAGTTGTTGATGAGGACGTCGCTCTGGCGCACGAGCGCGTGCATCAGCTCCCGGCCCTCGGGTGCGTCCATGTTGATCACGGCCGAGCGCTTGTTGCGGTTCCATTCGTGATAGTAGCCGCCGGTCTCGTGCGGCGGCGACAGATTGCGCGCGTCCAGGGAAACGTAGCGCGTGCCGTCGGGACGGCGGCCGCCTTCGACCTTGATGAGCTCGGCGCCGAGGAAGCCGAGCTGCAGCCCACTGAACGGCCCCGCCCAGGCGTGGGTCACGTCGAGGACGCGGATGCCGTCGAGCGGCAGGATCGGCGAGGGTGCAGCACAGGAACCGGTCGGCCGCCGCGCGCCCGCTCGCCGCAAGGCGCCCTTATGCTCGCCGAGGGCGGGTGCGGGCGCCTCGCGGCTGGCGCCGGTCGAGAAGACGTACGGCAGCTTGGGATATTTGAGTCGGCCCGCCAACGGATCCTCGACCACCGCGAAATGCTCGCGCGCAAGGAGCTGCGGGTCCTCGAGCAGCTCCGGCACCGAGGCGGCGATGCACGACGGCAACCGGTGCCTCTGGCATTCGACGAGCGCCTCTCGCGAGCTGAGCGCGGCGAACCAGTCTCTCATCGCGGCCTCGATCTCGGCACCCCTGCGCAGCCGGCCCGCGAGCGTGCGGAGCTCCTCGTCGGCGAGCCATTCAGGGCGTCCGACCATGGCGCAAAATTCACACCATTGCACTTCGGTATAGACGCAGATGAGGAAGTAGCCGTCGCGCGTCCGGTAGATGTCGGTGAGCGGCGTCCTGTCCTGCAGGCGATTGCCGTAGCGGCCACGCTCGGCGCCGAGATAGCTGTAGCGGTTGAGTGTGGTGTCGAGCGCGCTCGCGAGCGCCTCCTGCTCGGATATATCGAGAAAGCGCGGGGAGCCGTCCTGCTGCGAGCGCAGAAGCGCCGCAAGCGCCACCTCGGCCCCGAGCACGCCGCCGAAGAGCGCCGGCTGGTGACCATAGGGGAGAAGCGGCTCGCGCTCCGCCGATCCGGTGAGATAAAGATGGCCGGAGAGCGCGAAGACGGTCAGGTCGGTCGCCGGCCGATCAGCGTAGGGGCCGCTGCAGCCGTAGGGCGTGATCGCCGCGACGACGATGCCAGGCCGCAGGATGCAGAGAGAAGCGAAATCGAAACCCGCCTCGGCCGCGGCGCGGTCGGTAAGATCGTGAATGACCAGATCGGCGCCCGCCACGAGCTCGCCGAGCTCCGCGCGCCCCGCGGCGCCATTGCGCTCGAGGACGACGCTCTCCTTGCCGGCGGCGAGGTAAAGGAAAAGGGCGCTCGCCTCGCTGCCGTCCCCGAGCCGCGCGCGCGGCGCGGCGCGGCGAAGCGGATGACCCTCCGGCGGCTCCACCATCACGACATCGACGCCCATCTCCGCGAGCAGCTTGCCGCAGAAGGCGACGCCTACCGAGCCACCGAGCTCGAGTGCCGTCAAGCTCGAAAGAAGCGGCCGTTCCGCCGCGCGCGGCGCGTCGCTCATCGCCAGCATCCCTCGACGCGATCGTAGCTCTTGGCGAGCGCATCGGCACCGCTCCCGATCAGCAGCTGCTTGGCGATCTTCTCCGATGCGGTCTTCGGCAGGCTGTCGCGGTACTCGATGTAGCGCGGCACCTTGAAGCGGGCGAGATTGGCCTCGCAGTGTGCCACGATCCGTGCCGGCGGCACGGCATCCGCCGTCAGCCCGGGCTGCAGGACGACGCAGGCCTTGACCTCCTCGCCACGCGTCGGGTCCGGCACCGGCACCGCTGCCGCCTCGACGATCTCCGACATGCCGCGCAGGACTGCCTCGATCTCGCGCGCCGAGATGTTCTCCCCGGCGCGGCGGATCATGTCCTTGATGCGGCCCACGATGTAGAAGTAGCCGCGCTCGTCCTGGCGAAAGAGATCGCCGGTGCGGAACCAGTCGCCATGGAAGGCGGCGGCGGTCGCCTCCGGCTTGTTGTAGTAGCCCTTGAGCAGGCCCGGCCCGCGGACGACGAGCTCGCCCACCTCGCCGGCCGCGACGCTCCTCCCCTCCGGATCGGCGACGCGCGCCTCGCGGAACGGCGAAGGAATGCCGCAGGAGCCGGAGCCCACCATGTCGGTCGCCTCGATCGGCATGAAGAGGCCGGAGCCGATCTCGGTCATGCCGAACGCTTCGCGAACGATGAAGTCGAAACGCTCCTCGAGCGCGCGGTGGTTCTCCTTGTGCAGGCCGTAGACGTTGACCCGCACGATGTCGTTGTCACGGTCGTCGGGCGAGGGCGGCTGCTTGAAGACGACCTCCGGGAACAGGCAGAAATTGATGCGGTATTGCCGCAGCCAGCCCATGAACCGGCTTGCGCTCTGCCGCCGTGCCACGAAGAGCGTGGCCCGCCGATAGAAGCTCATCAGCATCATCCATTGCGGGTCCATGTAGAAGAACGGCGTCGCCGCCAGGATCCGGCGGTACGCGCGGCCGTCGCGTTCGGCGCTCACCTTGCCCATGGTCAGCCAGTAGCGCTGCGACAGCATGCAGCCCTTGGGGAAGCCGGTCGTGCCCGAGGTGTATTGGATGTTGAGGAGATCGTCGAGCGCGGCCGGAGCACCGCCCGTGAAGTCGCTGCGCTCGCCGTCCAGGAGATCCTCGAAGGACACCATGTCCCGCCGAGCGCCGCCGACCACGATGACGTGCCGGTCCGTGAGCCCGGCGGGCCGCTCGGGCAGCTCGGCGAGCGTCACGAGGCAGGACTTGTCGATGACCAACCACTCGACGGCGCCGTCGCCGATCAAGTAGCTCATCTCGCGCGGCGTATAGGCGATGTTGATCGGCACCATGACGGCGCCGAGCCGCGCGAGTGCCAGCCAGGTAACCGGCAGCGCGGAGAGGTTGGGCGTCATGACGCCGACATGGCTGCCCTTGCCGATGCCGCGCCGCGCCATGCCGTTGGCGAGGCGATTGACGCGCTCCCTGAGCTCGCGATAGCTGAGCCGCTCGCCTTCCTCGAAGAAATCGAGGGCGATCCGCTCCGGCGCCTCCGCCGCGGCCTCGTCGAGGAGCGCCGCCACGCCGGCCGGAAGCGGCCCGCTCTCGATCCGCCGCCGCCGCTCGGGCCAGGGCGGAACTACCGCGCCGAGAACTTCACGGCGCGACATGGCGTGCACCGAACGCGGTAACGGCCCGCAGCTCCGCCCGGCTAGCAGCCGAAACGAAAGTTTCCATGGCCGCCTCCCGCACCTGCCCGCCTCATCGGGCTCGCGCTTCTACCATGATAGAACAAATCGTCTCTCTGTCAATATGACGGAACATTTGTTCCTTCGCGCCGGCGTGCCTTCCGTCAATCCCGGTCTGTCCAGTAGACGCCGAAGTTCTCGCGGCGGCGGAATTCCTCCTTGACGCGCCCGACGATGCGCGGTCCCCCGCGTGCGACGAGATAGCAGACGAGGCTCTCGAGCAGGGACATGGTCGGCACCAGGGACTGGTAGAAGGAGGTGCCGGCGGTCGGCAGCACGAACACCCGCGCGGCGTTGAGCGCGATCGGCGACAGCGTGTTGTCGGTCAGGGCGATGACCGCCGCACCGCGCTCGGCCGCGTGCTGCACGGCTTTGACCGCGTCGACGGCATAGGGCTCGTAGCTGAAGGCGAGCAGCGCGTCCTTGGCCCCGATCTCGCCGAGCTCGTCGATCAGCATGCCCATGCGGTCTTCGAGGAGGAAGACGTTGGCCATGAAGGTGCGCAGCAGATAATAGAGGTAGAACGAGAGGCTGTAGTTGCAGCGCAGCCCGAGAATATAGACCCGGCGCGCCTTCTTCATGATCTGGCCGGCGGCGGCGATGTCGGCGGCGCCGATTGAGGAGAAGGCCTCGGCGATGTTCTTCTCGATGAGGGCGCCGGTATCGCGGTAGAGCACCTCGAAGTCGGCCCGCGCGCGAAAATGCAGCAGCCGCCGGGCCTTGACGGCATAGCGGTCGGCGCCCGAGCGCAGGCCCTCGCGATATGCCTCGCGAAACGCGTTATAAGAGGCGAAGCCGAGCTGCGCCGCGAGCCGGACGAGCGTGGTCTGCCCCACTCCGGCGCGCGCCGCAATCTGGCGCAGCGAGTAGAGAGCCACCTCCGTCGGCGCCTTCACGATGTAGCGCGCCGCTTTGCGCATCTGCGGCGGCAGGTTGCGGTATTCGCCCTCGAGCCGGCGCGTGACGGCGGCGATGTTGCTCATCGGCGCCAGACCGCATCGACGCGGTCGTAAGTGCCGTGTGGCAATTCCCGACCCGCCTCCGTCAGCAGGTGCCTCGCGATCTTGTTCGAGGAAGTGCGCGGAAAGGCCTCGATGTAGGCGTAATAGCGCGGCACCTTGAATGGCGCCAGAAGGCGGCGGCAATGCTGCTCCACCCGATCGATGGAGCAATCCGCCGGTGCGAAGCCCGACTTCAGCTGCATGTAGAGCATGACCTCCTCACCACGCCGCGGGTCCGGAACCGGGACGGCCGCGGCGTCCTCGATCTCGCTCAAAAGGAGCGCCACGGCCTCGACCTCGCGGGCCGAGATGTTTTCGCCGCTGCGGCGGATCATCTCCTTGATGCGGCCGACGATGTAGTAGTAGCCCCGCTCGTCGCGCCGAAACAGATCGCCCGTGCGGAACCATTCGCCGCGGAAAGACGAGCGGTTCGCCTCGGGCTTGTTCCAGTAGCCTTTGAAGATTGCGCGGCCGGCGATCTCGAGCTCGCCGGTTTCGCCGGACCCGAGTTCCCGTCCCTCGCCGTCGCAAATGCGCGCGTGCCGCCACGGCCCCGGCAGGCCGCAGGAGCCCTTGCCGACCATATCGAAGGCGTCGAACGGCATCGCGGTGCCGGTGCCGATCTCTGTCATGCCGAAGATGTCGCGCCCGACGGCCTTGAAGCGCTGCTCGAACTCGTGCTCGGCCTCAGGCCGCCAGCCCGAGAGGAAGGCCTGCTTGAGGCGCGTCCGGGCATCGTCGGGCGCCTCGGGCTGCTTCAACGCGAGCTGCGGGAACTGGCACCACTCGATGCCGAACTCCTTGAGCCAGCCGACGTAGCGGCCAAGCGACGGCCGCCGCGCGCAATAGACCGCAGCACCGGACCATAGCGCCTTGAGGAAATGCCATTGCGGATCCATGTAGAACCACGGCTGCGCCGAGAGGAGGCGTGCCGCCAGCTCGCGGTCGACGGTAGAGGCCGAGCGCGCGACCACCAGCCAGTAGTCCTGGCTCAGCATGCAGCCCTTCGGAAAGCCGGTAGTCCCCGAGGTATATTGGATATTGAGGAGATCGTCGGCGCCGACCGGCTCGCTCGGCGCATGCGTCGCGGCACCGGCCGCGGCAAGATCGCTCCAGTGCCGCGCGGGCGCCGGCAGCGCCGCGCCGACCACGATCACACGGTCGTCGCCGAGGGCGGCAGGTCGATCGGCGCAGGCGGCGAGCGTCGGCAGGCACTCTTCCTCCAGGACGAGCGCCGAGGCGCCGGAGTCGATGAGGACGTAGGCAAGCTCGCGTGCCGTGTAGCTCGGGTTGATCGGCACCATGACGGCGCCGATGCGGGCGAGCGCTATCCAGGTGATCGGGAATTCGGCGCGATTGCCGAGCATGACGCCGACCCGCGCGCCTTTCCCGATACCGAGCGCGGCCAACCCGTTGGCGAGGCGGCAGGAAAGCTCCTGCAGCTCGGCGTAGCTCACCGTGCGCCCGTCCTCGAAGAACACCAGGACCGGCCGCTCGGCAAACCGCGCGGCGGCCGCGTCGACGAATGCGGGGACCGACGCGGGCAGCGCGCAGCCCTCGACCAGGCGCATTCTCGCCTGCCAGCACTCGACGACTGCGTCCATCTTACCCGGATCCTCGAATTTATCGCCGCGCGGCCAAGCATAAGCGCGCGTGTCGCTCGGGTACAAGGGACGCGCCCATCCGGCGAAATCAGAGCGCGGCCATCGCCCTGTCCACCCCGTCGCGCAGGCGGTACCAGCCGGCGACGAGCGGCACGAACCATGGCGTGCCGTTGTAAAAGGGCGGCGCGGGGAATGCATCGCTATCGAAGGCGCAGCGCCGGTTCTGCTTGCCGAGCAGTTTCCGCGCGGTCTGGTAGCCGAGGTAGCTCATCATCGCGACGCCGCTGCCGTTGCAGCCGACCGCATAGTGAATGCCGTCGTGCAACCCCATGTGCGGCAGGTGATCGGCCGTCATGCCGACGAACCCGGCCCAGCAGAAGCCGATGCGCACCGGCCGCAGCTCCGGCCAGACCCCGCAGAGCTTGCCATGCAGACGCCGCGCCGCGGTGCGCGCATCGGCCTCGAAGATGCCCGGACGCGCGCCGAAGATCATCCGCGTGCCGTCGGGCGACAGGCGGATCCAGTAGAGCTCGCGCTGCGTATCGGACAGCATGCGCCGGCGAGGGATCAGCGCCTCGGCCATGCCAGGCGGCAGCGGTTCCGTCGCGACGACGTAGGCGTTGACCGGAACCACGCGCCGCCACAGATATGGCATGGCGCGGTCAGCATAGCCGTTGGTCGCCACCACCACGTCGCGCGCGCGGATGGGGCCGCGTGCGGTCTCGAGCAGGAAGCGGGCGCCGTCGCGCGCGATGGCGAGCACGCGGGCATGGGAGGCGAGGTGCGCTCCCCTGCGGCGCGCCGCCTCGCGCAGGGCCCGGTGATATTTCGCCGGATGCAGGCCACCGTAGTCCTCGATCAGCATCCCGCCGTGATAGCGGCGCCCGCCAACCTCACGAGCCAGCTCGGAGCGGGAGAGCATTGACGCCGTCGAGCCGGCATGCTCGCGCAGCAGTTCCGCCCACTGCGCGAGTTGCGCAACATGCCGTGGAACATGGGCGAGGATGACGCGACCGTAACGCACGTAGTTGGCATCCAGTTTGTACCTGTCGACGCGATCCCGCATCATGCGCAGCGACTCGCCGGCATCCTCTAGGATTCGCTCTCGCCGGCCGGCGTCCATGCCGCGAACCGCACCGGAAACGACGAATTTCTGCCCGCCGGTGACCATCGCCCCGCTGCGCGTGCTGGCACCCGTGCCAAGCGGCCCCGCATCGAGGACGACGCATGTCACCCCGCAATCCGCCAATTCCAGCGCACTGCATAGGCCGGCGTAGCCGGATCCGACGATGGCTACGTCCACTTCGTCCGGCAAAGGCTGCGACGAAGTATCCTCGGGCGGCGCCGCCTCCCACCAGTAAGGCGTATCCTTGAAATCCTGGCTAAGTACATCGTCACGCATGTCAGAGCCGCGCATTGCTCGAGCGTTCCTAACTGCCAAAGCTATAGTCCCGCGTCTCTGCAGGCAACTGCGGCTTCGCACCTTGCCGCTGGCCACCCCGACCTTCGCTGCGACATGTAATAACGCTTCGGGCGGGCGGCGGACGCGTCTGCTGCGACGACCACCGAGAGGTTGGCCGCCCTCGCGGGGGCCCAGATCTGAATTTCGTCGCGCTGGTTGCGCCGGCATCCGAGGAGCGCGATGGAATCCATCATCGGTCCATCTTTTTCGATTGTGCTGACGAGAGGTGCCGAATGTAACCGCTTGCCGGCGTCACGGTTGGCTGCCTCAACATTCCGTCAGCCATCGTACCACAGCCCAATGCGACTCGGTGCGAAACCGGCGATCCATCCTATCTCGCGCGATGGTTGAGGGTGGGCCAGTGCTTCACGCGCGGTCCTTATTGATCGTTGTGCGCCGCCGCCGTGAGAATGAGATCGGTCAGCGATTTGCGCACAGCTGGATCCGGGATGCGAGCGAAGGCACGTACGAACTCCAATGTCTCGCGCTTGTATAGAGGATCCTTTTCTTGGCGGGCTCCCCGGCGCGTGCCGCGTGGCTTGGGTGCCGCGCCCTCAAAGAAGAAGGACACCGGTACCTTCAGGACACTCGCAAACAGATAAGGACTCGCGGAAACTTCCGTGCTGCGCGAAATGAGATCGCTCTTAGGTCGACCGCCACTTCTTGAGGCCTTCGCCGAGAATCCGGCCGAGTCGGAATGCAATCTTTGATGTGCCACTGCTTGAAGGCGGAGGAGATGTTGCTTTCTTTATCTCTTGCACCTTCCGGCCCAACCGAAACACGACATCGGTCCAATCTCCCTCGGGAATGCCCTCATCTATGAGTTTCTTTTCCAAGCGTGTCTTAAGCGCTTTCGCATTTGCTCGCTCATGCTCGGTTGCGGCTGCGTCTTTGAGTACAGCACCAAGGCTCGCCAGTTTCCGACGAATAGCCTCGACAGGCTTCATGGCGTTTTCCAACCGTGAAAGAGAGACTGTAACATAAACGTCTGCCGTGTCCATGGCCGATGGTCAGCACGCTCCGCCTACCCAGGCTGGCGTCGGCGTTAGATTGGCACGAAAACCGAACGCCGGTTTCGATGATTGCGAGCCCCAGGATTTGGACCTCCGGTCGCCGTCCCAACCCAGTACGAAATCGGCCTTTTGCACTGAGTTGCCCTTTTCGGCCTCTCACCGATTGGTAAAGCCGGTTAGGACGAATCGACATTTAGCGCATCCAGATCATGGCGCTGGCGAGGTAGAGCGCGCCGAGGAAGTGAACCGCGCGTCGGTCATAGCGGGTTGCGATGTGGCGAAAGTGTTTGAGCTTGTTGAAGAAGCGCTCGATGCGGTTGCGCAGCTTGTAGGCGACGACGTCATGCGGGATGAGGATTTTGCGGGAGCTGAGCGAAGGGATGACGGCGGCCGCGCCGGACTGTGCGATGAGCTCACGCAAAGCGTTGTTGTCGTAGGCCTTGTCGGCGATGATGCCGGCTGGGGCGAAGCCGGCGAGCAGTTCGGCAGCGGTGGTGCTGTCATGCGCCTCGCCACCTGTCAGGACGAAGCGCAACGGCCGACCGAGGGCGTCGGTGAGGGCGTGGATTTTGGTCGTCAGTCCTCCTCGGGAACGCCCCAGAGCCTGATTTTTGGCCCCCCTTTTCCGCTCGCCGCTTGCTGGTGCACCCGGACAAGCGTGGTGTCGAGCATGAGATACTGGTTGTCGGGGTCGCCCGTGAGCGAGGCGAAGACCTTCTCCCACACCCCGGCCTTGGCCCAACGTGTGAAGCGCTTGTGCACGGTCTTCCATTTGCCGTACCGCTCCGGAATGTCCTGCCACCGCGCGCCGGAGCGCAGCATCCAGAGAACGCCGTTCAAAAACAAACGGTTATCCAAACCCGTCCGGCCCGGATCGCCGGGCTTGCCCGGCAGCAAATCAGCAATCCGCGACCACTGCGCCTCCGACAACTCGTATCGCTTCATCATGGCTGGACCTCCAGATCGTCGAATCCAGAGCTCCATGAGAATCACACATTCAGGAACAAGGGAATCCTGAATGTCGATTGTACCTAGGCCGCATCATGACGATCAGATCGAAGGGAAACTCAAAGATCAAGAACGCGGCGGCCGTGCCGATGACGGCACTGGCCAGCGCGATCTTCCAGCCCCAACGCCGCGTGAGGTAGAGAATCACGAAGAAGGCCACCAGTGCGTCGACGAACGTAAACTTACCGACGATCACTCGGGGCGCGACGAAGCTCGGATAGGCCTGCTTCAGTTTCAGTCCATAGACGAGCGTGGCGACAATGACGGTGTAGAGCGCCAGCAGCCAGATCGCGATCATGAATGTGGCGGCTGTGCCTCCTGGCCGCGTGACCCTGAGCGGAGCACGCAGCCGTTTGCCGGCATGGGCAAATCCGCCGGCCACCACGAGCAGCACGATCGCCAGGAGGATCGCCTCGCCGCCGCCATAGGAAACCCAGGAGGCGGGCGCGTACGGCGGCGGCGCGGCTCCTTGGGCCTGCGCAAGCCACATAAGCGCGCCGGCGCGCGCTAATCCTTCAGAACGTCCCTGGCCCCATCGATCGAGATACCTCACGCAGAGCTGCGCATCTTCGAGGAGAGCAGCGATTCGATCCGCGCCGACGAGCCGCAAGCGCTGATCGACGCGATCAAAGGGCTTGTCGGCTACAAGGGCTAATTCTCGGCTTATCCCACCTGCGCATCGCTTGTGAAGGGCTCGACCGGGTAGCCGGGGCCGATCGCGGCGGCGACGTGATCCAGCCAAGCCACGACCCTCGGGTAGGGGCCAAAGGCGAAGCCACAATCCTCGGCGCGGTGGGTGTAGGCGTAGACCGCGATGTCGGCGATGGTCATGGCGTCGCCGACAAGGAACGACCCTCCGGTCAAGCTGCGCTCCAGGGCGGAGAGGGCACGCGCTCCGGTCTCGCGCCGGCTCTCGACCATGCGCCCGGCATTGAGCTCCAGCCGTCCGGTCAGCGTCCAGAAGCGCAGCGAGCCGATCGCCGGCTCGACATAGTACTGCTCGAAGAACAACCACTGCATGACCTTGGCGCGGCGATAGCGCTCGTCCGGCAGAAAGCGCGTCCCTTCGCCGAGGTAGGTCAGGATCGCGTTCAATTCGGCGATGGTCCGCCCGTCTTGTAGCTCGAGGACAGGAATGGCGCCGACCGGATTGAGCCTGAGGAACGGCTCGCTCCGGCTTTCGCCCGCGAAGAGCGCGACGTCCTTGCGTCGGTAGGAAATTCCGAGCAGCCCGAGCAGCACCCGGACCTTCCAGCCGTTCTGCGACGACGGGTAATCGTGGAGTGTCAGCATGATGATTTTTCCTCGAAAAAGTGGACGGTTGCGAGGATTTCAACGCCAACCCACGCGCTGGAAGAAGGCCGCGATCTCGGCTGCGGCGCGATCGGGATTTTCGCGATGGGGAAAGTGCCCGACGCCCGGAAAGAGCGCGAGGTCGAGATCGCTAAAACTCGCGCCAAGCCGGTCGGTCCAGTCGTACGGAAACAGCGGATCGTGCTCGGGCCACCGCAAGCAAGTTGGCACCGTGATCGCGGGGAGGAGAGGGGCCTCGCCCTTCATCATGCGGATCCGGGCGGCATGGGCGGCGCGATAATAGGCAAAGCCGCCGGCGAGATTGCCGGGCTTCAGGAAATTGTCGGTGAAGGCCTCGATCACATCGTCGAACGCCTCCTTGCGGTGCGACCAATGGCGTAGGAAGTGCGCGATGAATGTGCGGCAGCTGTCGCGCGTTGCGCCGACCAGGCGCGGCGCCATCTCCATCTGGTTGAAGGACTGGTACCAGATCTCGTTGAGCCGGTCGGGCGCCGCCATCCGGGGGCCGATGCCGGGATAGACGAAGTCGAAGAAAAACAGCCCGGCGAGCCGCTCCGGCGCCGTCCGCGCCAGCGGCTGCATCGCCGCGCCGCCGACGTCGTGGCCAATGACGCCGACCCGCGCAACGCCGAGCGCGTCGAGCAGCGCCAGCATGTCGGCGGCATGGTCCGCGGGGCCGAACGGACCCGCGGGCTTGGCGCTGTCCCCGAAGCCGCGCAGGTCCGGGGCGATCAGCGTGTAGCGATCGGCGAGCCGCTTCATGACCGGCTCCCAGGCGAGCCAGAACTCCGGCCAGCCGTGCAGTAGCAGCAACGGCTGCCCCGCGCCGGTCCGCGCGACATGGAAGCTCGCGCCGTTCGCCTCAACCGTCAGATGTTCCATGGGGTTCGATCCCATTTGATGTCTCCAGCAATCTTGATCAGCTTCTCCCTGAGCGTCGTCATCGACCAGTCCTTGAGCGGCTCGGACGTCGCCAGCCCGTCGTACACTTTATCGGCATCGGAGAGCGTTTCGATCGATCCCGGCGCGCGCTGAACTCGACTTCCACGCCTGTCCACCACAGCCAGACTAGGTCTCGAGCAGCTTCCCCACCTCCGCCCAGCCGATCGTCTCGCGCATCCACGCAAAAGAGCCGTGCTCCTGCATGGCGCGGCTGGCCTTGACGAAGGTCGCAAGCACGTGCCGGGCGAGTGCGCCCCCCACGCTGATGCGTTTCGCGCCGGCCTCGCTTAGCTGAGACAAAGTGATGTCCGGATCGAGCCACCCCGTCACCACGTTGACCGGCAGTTTCACCGCGCGCACGACCTCGCGCACTTCTGGAATGTTCCGCAACCCGGGCGCGTAGACAACATCGGCGCCAGCTGCCTCATAAGCTTGTAGCCGCCGGATCATATCCGCCCTGTCCATCCGGCCGCGGATCAAATTCTCTGCCCGCGCCGTGAGCACGATCGGCACGGGCAGAGCACGTGCGACCTTGACCGCGGCGCGTACCCGGGCGACCGAAAGATCGAAATCGTAAATCGGTTCCTTTGGGTCGCCGGTGAAATCCTCGATCGAGGCACCGACTGCGCCGGCCTCGGCGGCAAGGCGGATCGCCTCGGCCGCCGCCTCGGGCTCATGCGCGAAGCAATTCTCGAGATCGGCGTTGATCGGGAGATCGGTTGCATCCGCGATGATCCGACAATTCTCGATAACCTCGGCGCGGCTGACGCGGCCGTCGGCGCGGCCGAGCATCTGGGCAAGGCCCGAGCTGGTGGTCGCGAGCGCCTCGAAACCCATGCCGGCCAGCAATTTCGCGGTGCCGACTTCCCATGGATTGGGGATGATGAAGGCGCCGGGTCGCTCGTGGATCGCGCGGAATGCCTGAGCTTTCTCTGCTTGGGTGCGCATTTCCATCTCTCCTTTGTCCGGCGACATCGAGCTCGTGGGGAATCTCGGATTGGCGCAATCGATTGTCCAATGCATAATGTCTCTAGAGGCCATCAGGAATCCTGATCGATGGAAATCGACGAGATCCAAACCTTCCTCACGATCGCCGAGCTCGGCGGCTTCACCCGCGCGGCGCAGCGGCTGCACCGCTCGCAGCCCGCGATCAGCCGTCGCCTGAGCATTCTCGAGCAAGAGCTCGGCGCGCCCTTGTTCGAGCGCCTGCGCGGCCGGGCGCGGCTGACCGAGGCCGGCCGCGCCTTTCTGCCCCATGCCGAAGCGGCGTTGGCGTCTCTCAGGGATGGGCGCGATGCAGTGCACGGTCTGCAGTCGCGTATCGAGGGCACGGTCTCAGTCGCCCTCGTCGGCACGCTCGCCGACACGCACATCATCGAAGCGCTGCGCCGGTTCGCGGCCCAGTCCAAGAATATCCGGCTCGTGCTCCGCACGGCCTCGAGCCGAGAGGTGAGCGATCTGGTGCGACGCGGCGAGGCGACCCTGGGCCTGCGCTACAACGCCAGCGAGCGGCCGGAGCTGGTCTCGTTGGATGCCGGGAGCGAGACGATGCTGGTGGTCGCGGCGCCCGGACATCGTCTGGTCGGCCGCCGGATCCGCGAGGCACGGCTATTGGCCGGCGAGCGCTGGGTCGGCTTTCCGTCGACCCCCGGCGAACGGGGCACCGCTCAAACCCTGGAACGCCAACTGATCCGGGCCGGCCTCGAGGGTGCCGAAGTCACCCTGATCGACAGCCTGACCGCCCAGAAGCGTCTGGCACAGGCAGGCTTCGGTCTGGCGCTGGTGCCGGAGAGCAGCGTGCGCGACGAGCTGCGGCAAGGTTCGCTGGTGGCGCTCGACATCCCGCCCATGCGAACCACGATCCCGATCACCGCCCTTTACCGACGCGCCGGCTATCTCAGCGCGGCCGCCAAAGCCCTCCTATCGCTGCTGACGGGCGGCGCGACCCCGACGCCGAAAGCGCGCAAATCTTCGGTGACTAGACCAGTGCTCAATTCGAGGTAATCCCAATTGGCACTTCTCGGCTTCATCGAGCGGATAGGCCGCGAGATCGGGCCGCTGCATCGACCAGGAACCCTTCGGCTGCCTTCTAACCTCGATGCGGCAGCCGCAGTATCCGGCTTCCACACCCATACCGCATCCCGCCGAATGACGCCTCTCGAGGCTAGACTATGCTGACGAGGTGATTGAGTAAGGCAATCTATGTCTGGAATTGGCACCTTGCGGCGGTGCCGGCAGCGTGCGGACGCGTCCGGAGCTGAAGGAATAGCTGCTGCGCCACCGACGTGGTGCGATGGCTCAGGACGGCACATCCCCGAAGCCCCGCCTGCCACGAGCAACGGCCCATTACCGATCTCAATAATCCCGTAGTTCGGTGGGTAAATCCGAGGACCGTTCACCCGTTCTATGGAGATGGCGGATTCCTTAACAAAACGGCAGAGGTATCGTTTCCATTGACGCCCAAGCTGTTGCTCATCATGGCGTGGAAAGATGTGTTCGCCGCTGGAGCACTTGATCGAGACCCCGTCGAGCAAGTCAATAGGGCACGGGCGGCCCATTCGGATCGGTACCTATATGCCCATCTACATGATAAAAGGCTGGTGAAGTTGGCAGCGGAGTTCAAAAATATGCGGCCCGGGATGACCAGTGAAGGGTTCGGCCCCCGGAAATTCGCTGCTGTAAAGGTGGTGCGCCGCATTCGGCAGAAATAAAGGGCGGCCCAATTTCCTACTTGCACAAAAACCCGTCTCCCTGCACAAAAACTCAGAGATATTCAGAGGTTTGTGTGCACCGCCCCATGAGGGGGAGGGATGGGGTGGGGGGTACCCCATGCTTCAACGAAAGTGAGTGCTGGCCATGGCGACCTACAAGGCCCCGCTGCGCGACATGCGCTTCGTGCTCGAGGAGCTGCTCGGCTCAGGCGAGCTCGCGAAACTGCCCGGCTATGGCGAGGCCACGGCCAACGTGGTCGAGGCCATCCTCGAGGAGGCCGCCAAGCTCTGCGAGAACGAGCTCCTGCCGCTCAACCGAACCGGCGACGAGGAGGGCTGCCATTACGAGAACGGCGTGGTGCGCACGCCCAAGGGCTTCAAGGAGGCCTACAAGCTCTTCACGGAGGCCGGCTGGACGGCGCTCTCCTGCGCCCCCGAATACGGCGGCCAGGGTCTGCCCAAGGTGGTGAGCCTCGCCGTCGAGGAGATGATCTGCTCGGCCAATCTCTCCTTCGGCATGTATCCCGGCTTGAGCCTCGGCGCCTACAACGCGATCGAGGTCCATGCCTCTGAGGCGCTCAAGACGCTCTATCTCCCCAAGCTCGCCGCCGGCACCTGGGCCGGCACCATGTGCCTGACCGAGCCCCAATGCGGCACCGACTTGGGCCTCGTGCGCACGCGCGCCGAGCCCGACGGCGACGGCGCCTACAAGATCACCGGCACCAAGATCTTCATCTCGGCCGGCGAGCACGACCTTGCCGAGAACATCATCCATCTCGTGCTGGCGCGCCTCCCGGATGCGCCGACGGGAACGCGCGGCATCACCCTCTTCCTGGTGCCCAAGTTCCTCCCCGATGCCGCGGGCGGGCCGGGTGTGCAGAACGGCGTGCGCTGCGGCTCGATCGAGCACAAGATGGGGATCAAGGCCTCGTCAACTTGCGTGATGAACTTCGACGCGGCGAAGGGCTGGCTCGTCGGCCGGCCGAACGAGGGCATGCGCGCCATGTTCGTGATGATGAACGAGGCGCGCCTGGGCGTCGGCATCCAGGGCCTGGGGCTCGCCGAGACCGCCTACCAGAGTGCCGCCGCCTACGCCAAGGAGCGCCTCGCCGGCCGCTCGCTCGCCGGTGCCAAGCGCCCCGACCAGCCGGCCGATCCCATCATCGTGCATCCCGACGTACGGCGCATGCTGCTCACCATGCGCGCGCAAGTCCAGGCGGCGCGGGCGCTCGCCTATTGGGTCGGCATCGAGAGCGACAAGGCGAGGAAGCATCCCGATCCCGCCGCGCGCGAGGCGGCGGACGATCTCGTGGCGCTCATGACGCCCGTCATCAAGGCCGCCTTCACCGACCTGGGCTTCGAGGCGGCCAACCTCGCGGTGCAGACCTACGGCGGGCACGGCTACATCCGCGAGAACGGCGTCGAGCAGCTGGTGCGCGACGCGCGCATCACCCAGCTCTACGAGGGCGCCAACGGCATCCAGGCGCTCGACCTCGTCGGGCGCAAGCTCGGCCAGCACGTGGGCCGCCTCTTGCGCCGCTTCTTCCACCCCGCACTCGCCTTCGTCGAGGCGCACCAGGCGGATTCGGCGATGGCCGAGTTCATACTACCATTCGCCAAGGCGCTCGGCCGCCTGCAGCAGGCGACCGCCTGGCTCGCGGAGCAGGGCTTGCGCGACCCCGAGGAGGCGGGTGCCGCGGCCTCGGACTATCTCAAGCTCATGGCGCTCACCGCCTTCGGCTACATGTGGTGCCGCATGGCCGAGGTGGCGCTCGCCAAGCGCACCGATGACGCCGCTCGCGACAAGGAGTTCTACGAGGCCAAGCTCGCCACCGCGCGCTTCTTCATGGCGCGCCTGTTGCCCCAGACCGGGACGCTCTTCGCCACCCTCATGGCCGGGAAGAAACCGCTCATGGCGCTCGCCGAGGCGGCGTTCTGAGGGGGCGGCCGCTCGTGCGGCCCGCCATTGCCTAAGCCCCGGCCCGCCTTTATCGTGGCGCGCGCGGAAGTGCGGGCAATGGAGGTGGGGGATGGCAGAGCCCAGGCGGCTCATCGTGGGCTTGAGTGGTGCTTCCGGCGTCATCTACGGCGTGCGCGCGCTCGAGCTCTTGAAGGGCAGCGGGGTCGAGACCCATCTCGTCATGTCGCGCTCGGCCGAGGTCACGCTCGCCTACGAGACCCGCCTCAAGGTCAAGGAGGTGCAGGCCTTGGCCGACGTGGTGCATCCCATCCACGACATCGGCGCCGCGATCTCGAGCGGCTCGTACCGCACGCTCGGCATGCTCGTGGCACCCTGCTCGATCCGCACGCTCTCCGAGATCGCGACCGGCGTCACCTCGACCCTCCTCACGCGTGCCGCCGACGTGGCGCTCAAGGAGCGCCGCCGCCTCGTCCTCATGCTGCGCGAGACGCCGCTCCACACCGGGCACTTGCGGACCATGACCGCGGCCTCCGAGATGGGGGCGATCCTGGCGCCGCCCATTCCGGCCTTCTACTTCGGGCCCGAGACGGTCGACGACATCGTCAACCAGTCGGTCGGCCGCGCCCTCGACCTTTTCGGCATCGACCTCGGCATCGTCAAGCGCTGGGGCGAGGGGGGGAGCGGCGAGGCGAGGCAGCGCAACCCCGCCCGGCGCCGCTCGCGCTGAGGCTCCGCCGCCCGGCCGAAATTTGGTGGACCCTCTTGCCGGGTCTGGTAGAATGCCTCGTTGATTTCGCTGCTGGAGACTCGTGACGGTTGTCACTTCTCAGCGCAGCAACTGCCACTAATATCCGCCGCCATGCTGAACCGCCGAACGCTCCTCATCGCCGCCTGTTGTGCCGCATGGTGGCCCGCGTTGGTCTCGCGCGGCGCCCGCGCGGGCGATCTGCCGGAGGAGGCCTCCCGCTTCGTCGCCCAGGTCGCCGAACAGGCCATCGGCGTCGTCAAGCGCAAATCGCTCAGCAGGGAAGAGCGCATCAAGGCCCTCAACGACATTCTTCTGCAGAATTTCGACGTGCCCGCGATGGCGCTCTTTGCCCTCGGCACCTATGCGGGCCGGGCCTTGGCCGAGCAGCGCGACGCCTATATCGACGCGTTCAAGTCCTATGTCATCGAGCATTACTTCGCGCGCCTCGACCAGATCGGCGACGTCTTCACCATCGGCAAGGCGGCGCCCGACGGCGAGAATGTCGCCTGGGTGCAGAGCTGGGTCGGCGGCGCGAACGACAGCAATCCCTTCAGGGTGGAGTGGCGGGTACGCCGGGAGGACGGCGCGCTCAAGATCTTCGACGTCATCGTCCAGGGCTCGAGCCTGATGTGGATCCAGCGCACCGACTTCGCCACGGTGCTCCAGCGCAACAACGGCAGCATCGCGCGCTTGACCGAGCTCATGCGCAAGCAGAAGGTCGTTAGCGACACGCCGAACGGCTAGGGCGCCTCGGCCTCCGCCCTTGCATTCCCATTGCCAATCGCCCGGCGAAAGCGGAAGACTCGGCGCGCGTGGCGCCGGTGCCGGCTGCCGGTCGGCCTGGCGGGGAGCGGAGGGGCGCATGGCTCACGGCCACATCGGCGATCTCGCGGCGATCATCGCGGACCTCGACGCGCACGGCCGGCTCGTGCGCATCCGCTCCGAGGTCGCCCTCGAGCACGATCTCGCAGGTCTTGCCGCCAAGCTCGAGGGGGGCCCGCGCGCGGTGCTCTTCGAGCGCGTCAAGGGCCACACGGTGCCGGTCTTCACCGGGCTCTACTGGTCGCGCGAGCTCCTCGCCCAGCTCATGCGCCGTCCGGAGCGCACGCTCCCCCAATATGTCTCGGACTGCATCAAGGCCTGGCAGATGCGGCCGCGGCCGCCGGTCATGGTGGCGGGCGGCCCGGTCCTCGAGGTGACGGAGCGCCAAGTCGATCTCGCGCGCATGCCGGTGCCGATCCATGCCGTCGGGGACGGCGGCCCCTATTTCGATGCCGGCGTCGTCATCGCCATCGACCCCGAGAACGGCGTGCGCAACGCCTCGATCCAGCGCTTCATGGTGGAGAACCGCAACACGCTCCACGTCAACATCGACGCGGGCCGCCACCTCGAGCTCTATCTCAACAAGGCGGCAGCGCTCGGGAAGTCCTTGCCCTTCTCGCTCAATATCGGGGTCGGTCCCGGCCTCCACTTCGCAGCAGCTACGCCCGCCGAGGCGGCACCCGCCGACACCGACGAGCTCGGCATCGCGAGCGAGTTCCACGATGCACCCCTCGAGCTCGTGAGCGGCAAGGTGCTGCCCGTGCACATGGTGGCGAACGCCATGTACGCGCTCGAATGCGAGATGATCCCGGGCGAGCTCGCCCCCGAGGGGCCGTTCGCCGAGGTGACCAACTATTACGCCAAGCGGGCACCGCGCCCGGTCGTGCACGTGCGCGCCATCCATCGCCGCGCGAACCCGGTATTCCACACCATCCTCTCGGGCGTCGAGGTGTGGAACTCGGTCGGCCTCTTGGGCGAGGCCAACGTGCTCGCCCTCCTCCAGCGCCAGGTGCCCGGCGTGCGCGACGTCTACTTCAGCCACGGCGGCTGCGGCTTCTACCACGCCGTCGTGCAACTCCAGCAGAAGCGCGCCGGCTGGTCGAAGCAGGCGATCATGGCCGCCTTTGCCGCCTTCCCGCCGCTCAAGATGGTGACCGTGGTCGACGACGACGTGGACATCAGGAGCGCGAGCGACGTGGAGTGGGCGATGGCGACGCGGCTCGATGCCGAGCACGGCATCCTCCGCATCGGCCAGGTCTTCGGCCACGGGCTCAACCCGAGCTTCCCCGACTACATCGGCACCAAGGTCGGCTTCGATTGCTGCCGCCCTTATCCGCACACGTCGGATTACGACCGCGCCTCCTACAAGGCGATGACGCTCGCGGGCGTCGACATGGCGGTGCCGGAGATCAGCAAGCCCGAAGCACCCGCGAAGAAGAAGAAAGCGCGCGCCTCGGGCCGGCTCGCACCCGGCGGCAGCGCGATGTAGGGCGGAGGGCGGAGCGGTCCCTCACCCGGCTCGCTGCGCTCGCCACCCTCTCCCGCAAGCGGGAGAGGGAAGGGGCCCATCGCGCAAGCGATGGGAAGGGTGAGGGACAGCTGCGCCGCCGCCTACTCCGCCGCCACCTTTGGCAATGCCGCGAGCGAACTGGTGAGTTCCGCGGCGTCGTAGTCGCGGTCCTCGAGCTTGCCGGCGAAGTAATCGATATAGGCCTGCATGTCGAAATGGCCGTGGCCGCAGAGGTTGAAGAGGATGGCGCGCGCGGTGCCCTCCTCCTTGCAGACGAGCGCCTCGTCGATCGCCGCCTTGACCGCGTGGTTGGCCTCGGGCGCCGGCAGGATGCCCTCCGTGCGCGCGAACTTGACGCCCGCGTCGAAGCAGGGCGTCTGGTGGTAGGCGCGCGATTCGATGAGGCCGAGCTCCTGGATCAGGCTCACGAGCGGCGCCATGCCGTGATAGCGCAAGCCGCCCGCGTGGAAGCCCGGCGGCACGAAGGCGGAGCCGAGGGTGTGCATCTTGACGAGCGGCGTGAGGTGTCCGGTGTCGCCGAAGTCGTAGGCGTATCTGCCGCGCGTGAGCGTCGGGCAGGCCGAGGGCTCGACGGCGATGACGCGCACCTTCCTGCCGCCGCGCAGCTGGGCGCCCAGGAAGGGGAAGGCGATGCCTGCGAAATTGCTGCCGCCGCCCGTGCAGCCGATGACGATGTCGGGATAGTCGTCCGCCGTCTCGAGCTGGGCCAAGGCCTCCTGGCCGATCACGGTCTGGTGCAGGAGCACGTGGTTGAGCACGCTGCCGAGGGCGTATTTGGTGTCGCCGTGCTGGGCCGCCACCTCGACCGCCTCGCTGATGGCCATGCCTAAGCTCCCGGTCGAATCCGGGTGCGCCGCGAGGATCTGCCGCCCGGCCGCGGTCTCGGCGCTCGGGCTCGCCACGCATTCGGCACCCCAGGCCTCCATCAGCGCCTTGCGGTAGGGCTTCTGCTGGAAGCTCACCTTGACCATGAAGACCTTGACCTCGAGGCCGAAGAGGGCGCCGGCGAAGGCCAGCGCCGAGCCCCATTGCCCGGCACCGGTCTCGGTCACGAGGCGCGCGACACCGGCCTCCTTGTTGTAGAAGGCCTGGGCGACCGCGGTGTTGGGCTTGTGGCTGCCGGCCGGGCTGACGCCCTCGTACTTGTAATAGATGCGCGCCGGCGTGCCCAAGGCCGCCTCGAGGCGCCGCGCGCGGAAGAGCGGCGTGGGCCGCCACTGGCGGTAGATGTCGCGCACCGGCTCGGGGATTTCGATTGCGCGCTCGGCCGAGACCTCCTGCTGGATGAGGGCCATGGGGAAGAGCGGCTCGAGATCGGCGGGCCCGATCGGCTTCAGCGTGCCCGGGTGGAGCGGCGGTTCGGGCGGCCGCGGCAGGTCGGCCAAGATGTTGTACCAGGCCTTGGGAATGCGCTGCTCGTCGAGCACGTATTTCACGGTTGCGGACATCGCAAGCCCTCCCAGAAGCCCCGGTGCGGGGCGGGGATTTTAGGGGTATCTCTTTGTGGCGGCAACGGAAATGGCGCCCGCGCCGATTGCGCTAGTGCGCCGCTTCGGCTAGTTTGAAGCCGCTCATGCGCGCAATCCCGGGCCCCATCATGACCGCGCCCAACCGCCAGCAGGTGCTGCTCGTCGAGGACACGGCATCGCTCGCCCGCGTCTACACCGAATATCTGCGCAAGGAGCCCTACGAGCTCTCCCACGCGGAGACGGGTGCTGCGGCGCTCGAGCGCATCGCGCGCCAGCCGCCCGACGCCATCCTCCTCGACCTCGGGCTCCCCGACATGAACGGCCTCGAGATCCTGAAACACGTGAAGAGCGCGGAGCTGCCGACCTCGGTCGTCGTCATCACCGCACACGGCTCGATCGCCACCGCCGTCGAGGCCATGCGCGCGGGCGCCTACGATTTCCTCGTCAAGCCCTTCAGCGCCGACCGCCTGCTCGTCACCCTGCGCAACGCGCTCGAGCGCCAGCACCTGGCCCGCATCGTCGCGACCCTCAAGGACGACTTCGGGCGCGAGCAGTATTTCGGCTTCATCGGCGCCTCGCTCGCCATGCAGAGCGTCTACCGCATCGTCGACAGTGCGGCGGGCAGCAAGGCCACGATCTTCATCACCGGCGAGAGCGGCACGGGCAAGGAGGTCTGCGCCCAGGCGGTGCACCAGCGGAGCCCGCGCCATGCCGCGCCCTTCGTCGCGATCAATTGCGCCGCCATCCCGCGCGATCTCATGGAGAGCGAGATCTTCGGCCATGTGAAGGGCGCCTTCACCGGTGCCGTGGCCGAGCACGAGGGTGCCGCCGCGCGCGCGCACGAGGGCACGCTCTTCCTCGACGAGATCTGCGAGATGGACCTCGATCTGCAGACCAAGCTCCTGCGCTTCGTGCAGACCGGGAGCTTCGTCAAGGTCGGCGGCCGTACCACCGAGAAGGTCGACGTGCGCTTCATCTGCGCGAGCAACAAGGACCCGCTCAAGGAGGTCGAGGCCGGCCGCTTCCGCGAGGACCTCTATTACCGCCTCCACGTCATCCCGGTGCATTTGCCGCCCTTGCGCGAGCGCGACGAGGACGTGATGGCCTTGGCGCGCCATTTCCTGACGCTCTTTGCGCGCGAGGAGAAGAAGCGCTTCCAGGCCCTCTCGCCCGAGGTCGAGGCGGTCTTCCGGAGCTATGCCTGGCCGGGCAACGTGCGCCAGCTGCAGAACGTGCTGCGCAACATCGTCGTGCTCAACGACGGCGAGACGGTGACGCGCGAGATGCTGCCCCCGCCGCTCGACCGTGTCGAGGCGCAGGGGCACACGACGGCGCCGGGCGCTCCGCGCGCCGCGCCACCGGCCGCCCCGGCCGACGGCGGCTCGCCGGGAAGCATCCGCCCGCTCTGGGAAGTCGAGAAGGAGACCATCGAGGAGGCCATCCGGCGCTGCCAGGGCAATATCCCCAAGGCCGCGACCCAGCTCGGCATCAGCGCCTCCACCATCTACCGCAAGCGCATGAGCTGGCAGGCGGGAGGGGATGGGTGAGAGCACGCCGGCACTTAACGTCCTTGAAGCCGGCGTCACCCCCTCCCCACCCTCCCCCCTCAAGGGGGAGGGGGCGGTTTGTTGCATTGACACGCCGTTTCCCTCCCCCCTTGAGGGGGAGGGTTAGGGAGGGGGGTGCGATGCCTCGACGGTGGCAGTAACCAAGCCCCGCCCTCTCACCCCGCCGCCTGGAAGTGGCGCACCATGGCGTGGGCGGCGGAGGCCACGAGTGCCGGGAGGTTGCCGGCGAGCGCCACCGCCGTCTCGCCCTCGCCGTTCTTGCAGGCGAACTCGACGGCCTTGGCGCGCTCGGCGAGCGCCAGTGCTCCGAAGGTGCCGGAGCTGCTCTTGAGCGAATGGGCCTCGCGCTCGAGAGTGGCGAAGTCGCGCGCCTCCGCGGCATGGGCGATGTGATCGACGCGCGCCACGGTTTCGAGCACGAAGGTCTTCACCAGGTCCTGGGCGACTGCGGCATCCGTATCGGCCTCGAGCTGAGCGAGCGTCGCGTCATCGAGTGCTGCCGTGTCTGCGCCGCCCTCGAGCACGGCGCCCGCCGCGACGGCTGCCGCCGCCGGAGCGAGGGCGCCCTCGAGCGCCTCGCGCAATGCCGCCGCCGTCTCGGGCCCGGGCGCCTGGAGTGCCGCCTCGAGCGCCTTCTCGAAGGGGCCTCGCGCGCTCCCGGGCGAAGCGTTTTCCGGCAAAGCGCTCTCCGGCGCCGCGGCGGCAGGCTCGCCGGACGCCCGCTGGGGGAGCCAGCGGGCCACCGTCTCGATCAGCTTGGCGCGCTCGATCGGCTTGGTCACATAGTCGTTCATGCCGGCATCAAGGCAGCGCCGGCGGTCGCTCTCGAGCGCGTGCGCCGTCATGGCGACGATCGGCACGCGTCCCTTGGGCGCCGGCATGGCGCGGATGGCGCGCGTGGCCTCGAGCCCGTCCATCTCGGGCATGGCCACGTCCATGAGGATCACGTCGTAGTCCTTGGCTTGCACGGCCGCGATCGCCTCGCGGCCGTTCTCCGCCGTGTCGACGGCGCCGACCAGCTTGGCGAGCATGGCGGTCGCCACCATCTGGTTGACCGGACTGTCCTCGACGAGGAGCAGGCGCGCGCGCGCGAGCCGGCGTGCCGCACCTTGAGGGACCGCTCGGGATGCCGCTGCCCGCGGCCGCGGCGAAATCCGCCCGCGCGCCTTCCCGGCGGCGGCGAGCTGGGCCAGGGCATCGGCGAGCGTCTCCTGGTGCACCGGCTTGTTGAGCACGGCCTCGAAGCTGCGGCCGGCAGCGGCGTCCGCCTCGCTGCGCCCGCCCAAGGGGGCGAGGAGCACGAGGCGGGTGGCGGCGAGGGCGCTTTGCCGGCGGATCGCCGCCGCGAGATCCTCGCCGCTTTGCCCGCCGAGCTGCTGGTCGATGAGTGCCAGCGCAAAGGGCTGCCGGGAGCGCGCGGCGCCGTCGAGCACGACGAGGGCGGTATCCGGGTCGCCGGTGGCGGTGACCGCGAGACCGAGGGCTGCGAGCTGGCGCTCGAGGATGCCGGCCGAGACGGGATTGTCGTCGACGACCAGCACGCGCGCCTGGGCGAGTGCCGCAAGCGGCGGGGTCGCACCCTCGGCCCGCGCCCGGCACTCGAGCTCGACCGTGAACCAGAAGGTGCTGCCACGGCCGAGCTCGCTCGTGAAGCCGATGGTGCCGCCCATGAGCTCGGTGAGCTTCTTGGAGATGGCGAGGCCAAGGCCGGTGCCGCCGTAGCGCCGGCTGTAGGAGGGGTCGACCTGGGTGAATTCGGCGAAGAGGCCGTGGCGCTGCTCCTCGGGGATGCCGATGCCGGTGTCCACGATCTCGAACTTGACGCGCGCCCGCCGCCCGGCCGCCTCGGCGAGCGAGACGAGGAGCGAGACGCCGCCCTCCTCGGTGAACTTGACCGAGTTCCCCGCGAGGTTGAGCAGGATCTGGCGCAGCCGGCCGGGATCGCCGGCGACGGCGTCGGGCACCTCGGGGGCGATGAAGGCGGCGATCTCGACGCCCTTCTCGAGCGCGCGCGGTGCCAGGAGATCGACGACGCCCTCGACCAGGCGGCGCAGCTCGAACTCGGCATGCTCGAGATCGAGCTTGCCCGCCTCCATCTTGGAGAAATCCAGGATGTCGTCGATGATGGCGACGAGCGCCTCGCCCGACTTCCTCGCCGTCTCGGCGTAGCTCTGCTGCTCGCGCGCGAGCTTCGCATCGAGCAGCAGGTCGATCATGCCGAGCATGCCGTTCATCGGCGTGCGGATCTCGTGGCTCATGGTGGCGAGGAATTGCGATTTCGCCCGGCTCGCGAGCTCGGCCTGCTCCTTGGCGGCGACGAGCTCGACCTCACTCTCCTTCCGGAGCGTGATGTCGTGGTTCACCCAGATGATGGCGATGCGGTTGCCGCCGTCGTCGCGCAAGGGGACCACCACGGTGTCGGCCGTCCCGGCACTGCCGTCCTTGCGCCGGAAGGCGAATTCGCCCGACCAGCCGCCCTGGCGCTCGACGGCCGCGAGCGCCGTGGCGAGGAGATCGTGGCCGTCGGGTCCCTCGAGGAGCCGCGGCGTCTGGCCGATGGCTTCGGCGGCCGGATAGCCGAACATGCGCTCGGCCGCGGGGTTCCAGTTGGTGATGCGTCCTTCGAGGTCGGTCACGATCACGCCGTCCGACATCTGTCCCCAGATGAGCGCCTCGCGCCTCAGGGCCTCCTCGCGCCGCTTCTGGTAGGTGATGTCGATGAAGGTGCCGACCTGCCAGCGGTTCTCCAGGATGGTCTCGCGCGCCTGGATCCAGCGCCCGTCCTTGACGCGGAAGTCGTAGGGCCCGTGCGTCTGGCGGTGCTGCGCCAAGCGCTCCGCGACCCACGCCTCCTCGCGCCCGAGCGCCTCCGGGAAGGCGCCGCGGAAGGCGGCACCCCGCATGATCGTCTCGAAGTGCTGGCCGGGCTCGGGGCCATGGCCGGCCTCGCCGTAGATCTCGCGGAAGCGGGTATTGCACTGGACCAGCCGGTCCTGCGGGTCGAAGACCGCGAAGCCCTCGTCGAGGGACTCGACGGCCTCGGCTAGCAGCGTGCGCGCCCGCATGGCCTCGATCTCCGCCTCGACCTGGACCGTGAGGTCCGTGCCGGTGCCGCGATAGCCGAGGAAGGCGCCCTCGGGGTCGAAGAAGGGCACGCCGCTCACCTTGATGTGGCGGACGGCACCCTGGGCAGCCATGCGGTATTTGAAGTCGCGGAACGGCTCGTGGTGCGCCATCACCTCGGTCTGGCGCTGCCAGGCCGCCTCGTCGCCCGCGACGAGGGCGATCTCCTCGTGCGTCTTGCCCAGGATGGCGAGCGCGTCGAGCCCCACCTTCTCGAGATAGCCCTTGGAGAAATAGGTGAAGCGGCCGCGCTCGTCCGTTTCCCACAGCCAGTCGGAGGAGGAGGAGGCGTAGTCGCGGAAGCGCTGCTCGCTGTCGCGCAGGCGCTCCTCGGTCAGCTCGCGCTCCGTCAAGAGCCGGTTGGCGCGGCCCATGCCGCGGAAGAGGAGGAGCAGGAGGAGCGTTCCCGCCACCGCCACCCCGGCGAAATAGATGACGAGGCGCAGGTAGGCCTCGCGCAGGCGCTGGCGCTGGCTCTCCACCAGCTGGTCGGCCTGCTGCAGGGTATTCACGGTGAGCGTGTTGAGCGGCCCGCTGAACAGGCGCAGGCCGTCGATGACGACCGCCGCCGCCGCGCGGTCGCCCTTCTTGAGGCCGGCGATCTCGGCGCCGATGGCATTGAGCCGCGCCACGAGATCGGTGACGATGCCCTCGGCGCCCTCGATCTCGCGCAGCTTCGCCGCGTTGCCGCCCTCGTTCAGGCGCTTCAAGCGTCCGGCGAGCACGTCGAAGCGCAGCTGCAGCTCGTCGTGGTTGGTGGCCGAGTCGGGGATGGCGTACTCGCGCAGCGTATCGAGCAGGCGGAAGAGGTCGACCTCGGCCTCGGTCGGCGTCCACACCACGTTCTCCTCGGCCGTGCTGGAGATCTGCTCTTCCTCGTTCAGTATCTTGTCGAAGCTGAAGAAGATGCTGGCCGAGAAGAGCGCGAGCGCCACGCTGAGGATGCCGTAGCCGCGAAAGCGCGTGAGAAGGCTCATGGTCCTCCACATATACCATGCCCGGCATGGCGTTCACGAGAGCAAGTTCCCACGCGATTGGGCGCGGGGCACGCCCCCCTCCCTACCCTCCCCCTCAAGGGGGGAGGGGAAGAGTGGCGGGTAAAACAAATACCCCCTCCCCCTTGAAGGGGGAGGGTTGGGGTGGGGGTGACGCTCGAATTCGCGTGAGCTGGCACTACCGCACCGCGACCGGGCTGCCGACGGCGATGCCGAGCGTGCGGTCGGCGCGGCCGCAATTGACCGCGACCTCGGCAAGGCCGTTGGCGTTCTCGTACCACAAGGGGGCACCGGACGGCACGTCGGCAAAGGTGCGCGCGCGCGGGATGCGCCGTCCGGCGATCTCGAGGGCGGCATCCGCGGGGAGTGCTGCCGCGCGCATGCCGGTCATGGCATTGCCGAAATGGTCGCAATAGACGATGCGGGGAAGCTCGTCCGGCCAATCGGGCCGGCGCAGTTCGGCGACGGCGAGGGGTGCTGCCCAGGGTTCCGGCTGCTCGCCCCTGGCGAGGCGCGCCGCAACGGGCGCAAAGAGGTCGCGGCCATGGAAGCTCGCCGAGAGCCGCTGCGGCCGCCAGGTCACCTCCCAGGCGCGCGCCTCCCGGGCGCGGCGGAGGAGGGGCTCGAAAAGGCCGTTCTCCGGACCGGTGAACCAGCGGCCGTCGATCTCGGCGACCGCCGCGCGCCGCGCGCTGCCGACGCCGGGGTCGACGACGGCGAGGAAGACGCTGCCGGGCGGGAACTCTCCCGCCAGGGCCGCGAGCAGATAAGCGGACGACATGGGATCATGGGCCGGCGCATCGGCCAGGAGATCGATGACCGCCGCGCCCGGTGCCGCACTTTCGAGCACCGCCCTGAGCTGCCCGAGATAGGGCCCGGCGGGGCCGAAATCGGTGAAGAGCACGATCATCGCGCGAGTATGGGGAGGGCCCTAGCGCGGCGCAAGGCAGCGCTAGCCCATCGAAGGAAGCGCACCGCCGGGGATTTCCGGGTAGGATGGCGCCATGCGCAGAGCGGAGTCTTCGAGTCGCATCGAGCCGAAGCTGCGCGGGCCCGAGCCGGTGGTCGGCGCCGGTGCCCCGCCGGTCGAGCTGCGCCAGCTGCCGCGCGCGGCACTCTCCGAGATGGCGGCGGCGGGGCGCGAGGCGATCGAGTGCCAGCGCGTGCTGGCGAAGAGCGGCGACAACGTGGTCGCCCGCCTCCTCGAGGGCCAGGGCACCTTTTACGAGTGGAACCACTACCCGACCGGCAACGTCTACGACTACGAGTCGGGCGCCCAGTACTACTACCACGCCCACCCCAAGGGGGAGCGCCCGGGCGAGCACGGCCATTTCCACGCCTTCCTCAGGCAGAAGGGCATGCCGCCCGGCGTCAGGCCCGCGGTCCTCCCAGGCGGCACTGCCGGCGCCGAGGGCGGCGACGCGCTCACGCACCTGATCGCCGTCGCGATGAGCGACAAGGGCGAGGCCATCCAACTCTTCACCACCAACCGCTGGGTCACGGGCGAGACCTGGTACGCGGCTGCCGACGTGAGCGCCATGCTCGAGCGCTTCGTCATCGACCTGGCGCGCCCGTCGTGGACCGTCAACCGCTGGATCACGGCGGTGGTGCGCCTGTTCCGGCCGCAGATCGCAGCCCTCCTCGTCGAGCGCGACCGCGTCGTGGCCGCCTGGCAGCGCCGCAACCCCGAGGGCCAGGCCTTCGAGGACCGCCGCCTCGAGGTCGCCTCGAAGGCGGACATCTCGATCGCGGAGCAGACGGGCCGCGTGCTCGCGGCGCTCAAGCGCGCGCCGCGCTGAGCGCAGCCCTGCCGGAGGCGGCTATTTCGCCGCCTCGTGCAAGTAGGCGATGACGTCCTGGCGGTCCTGCGCGTCGGGGACGCGGAAGGCCATGCGCGCGCCCGGGCTGAACTTCTGCGGGTTGGTGAGGTATTCCTCGAGCCTGGCGTCGTCCCACTTTTCGGTCGAGCCCTTGAGCCCCTCCGAGTAGTTGTTGTAGCCGGGCCCCTTGCCGGTGCCGCGCTCGAAGAGGCCGTGCAGGTTCGGCCCGACCCTGTTGGGCTCCCCCGCGTTGATGGTATGGCAGATGGTGCAGCGTTTGAAGACCTGAGCGCCCTTGGCGGCATCGCCGGCGGCCTCGGCCGTGCCGGCGGCGAGCAGGCATGCGGCGGCGAGGGCAATGGGTAGTGCCTTGATATTCGTCATGGAACAGCCCCTGGGATCGAGTCCGTGAGCGAGCGTATGCAAGCAATCTGCGCCGCATCCGAGCGGCAGGCAAGCTCGTGCGGCAAGCTCGTGCGGCAAGATGCGCCACTCTTGCGCAGTCCCGCCGGCCATGCCAGAGTTTTCCGGGGATTCCCGGATATTTGCCATGAGCCAGCGACGGACTGAGGACGCCGCACGTCACGAGCGGCCGCGGAAGCGGCGATGAACACGGCGCAGGCCCTGCCGGCGGCGGCCCGCGAGGCCGAGGCGATGCTCGAGAGAGAGGCCGTATGAGGCGCTCGCTGCAAACGCGCCAGGTGAACTTCGCCGACTGCGACCCCGCGCGCATCGTCTTCTACCCGCGCTATTTCGAGTGGTTCGACCGCGCGACCGAGACGTTGTTCCGCTCGGTCGGCCTGGAGTGGGCGGCGATCTTCGCGGCGGGTGAGTGGAACGGCGTGCCGCTCCTCGACGCGCACGCGAGCTTCAAGCAGCCCTGCCGCTTCGGCGACACCATCGAGATCGCGAGCTGGATCGAGGAGTGGCGCGGCAAGACCTTCCTCGTGCGCCACGAGATCCGCAACGGCGGCGCCATCGCGGTCGAGGGCCGCGAGCTGCGCGCCTGGACCGTCGTCGACAAGTCGCGGCCCACGGGCCTGCGCGCCGAGCCGGTGCCGGCCGACGTCATCGCGCGCTTCCAGGCTTAAGCTGCGGAGCGGGGAGAGAGCGCCGCCATGCCGAAAGAGATCGTGACCGCGCGGAAGGCACCCACCACGGGCTTCACCGACAAGGCGAAGGCGCCGCCCATCGTGCAGGCCGTGCGCTTCGGCAACATGCTCTTCGTCTCGGGCCAGGGGCCGCTCGACCCCGCGACGCGCGAGGCGGTGGCGGGCGACATCGAGGCGCAGACGCGCCAGACCCTCGGCAACCTCAAGGCCGTGCTCGCCGAGGCAGGTGCGAGCTTCGCCAACGTGGTCAATATGCGCGTCGTCCTGCGCGATGTGGCGGACTTCCCGCGCTTCAACGAGGTGTTCCGCGAGATGCTCGCCGGCGAGAAGGTGACGCGCACCTGCGTCGGCGGCACGCCGCACCGGAAGGGCGTCAACGTCGAGATCGACTGCATCGCCATGTTCGATTAGTAATGGACGCCAGAGGGCAAGGAGAACGGCCATGAGCGGAGAGGTCATTCGCGCCGGCGTCATCCCGCACACCCCGCGCATGGGGATCGAGGACAAGGCACCGCCCTTCGTCAAGGAGCTCATCAAGGGCTCCTATGCCATGGGCGAGGCGCTGCGCGGCGCCAAGCCCGACGTCATCGTCATCAACTCGGCCCACTGGGTGTGCACCTTCAACTGGTACGTGACCTGCCAGGCGGTGCACGAGGGGCGCTGCGTGGCCGACGAGGCGCCCGACCTCATCCCCGGCGTGCCCTACCGCTTCAAGGGCGATCCCCAATACGGGCACGCGCTCGTGGACGAGATCAGGGCGCTCGGCTATCCGTGCAACCCCAACGAGAGCCCGCACTTCAAGTGGGACTACGGCTCGTGGGTGCCGGCCCATTACCTCGACCCCGAGGGCGAGGTGCCGGTCGTGCTCGTAGGCACGGTGGTCTCCGCCGACCTCGCGGAGGCGATGGACGTGGGACGTGCTGTCCAGCGCGCGGCGGAGAAAACGGGACGCAAGGCGGCCTTCTTAGCTAGCTGCAGCTTCACCCACAAGCTCGTGCGCGGACCCGAGCAATGGCCGAGCGAGGAGCGCCAGGCGCTCGACCGCAAGTTCATCGACATGCTGTCCGCGGGCCGCGTGGGCGAGGCCAAGGCCTGGTACCCCGAATACGCCCACGCCGCGGTGTGCGAGATGGGCGGGCGCAACATCGCGACCATGCTCGGCTGCCTCGACGAGAGCCGGCACTACAAGGGCCGCGTCTTCGGCCCCTACGGCCAGTCCTCGGGCAGCGGCAACGCCAACTTCCTCATGGAGCCGGCCAGCTGAGCGCCGCCGATCCCCCTCTCCTCCTTCAGGAGGAGAGGGTCGGGGTGAGGAGGTGGCTCCGTTAGGCACATCATCGGCCACAGCAGCGCGTGAGCGCCCGGCCTCCTCACCTTCCCATCCCCCCGGGACGAAGCGCCCGGGGGTCGCGATGGGCCCCTTCCTCTCCTCCTGAAGGAGGAGAGGAACGATACCGCGTCTCCTCCTGCGCAAACCAAAACTCACAGTGCCCGGTTGCCAAGGCCGGGTGCGGCGGGATATAACCCCGCCTCGCGCCGGGGAGTAGCTCAGCCTGGTAGAGCACCACGTTCGGGACGTGGGGGCCGGAGGTTCGAATCCTCTCTCCCCGACCAAACGGCGCGCAAATATCGACTTCTCCCCACCGCGATCCTCCTCACTTGCGCTTTGCCCGAGGCACTCGCCGAACTGCCGGCCTCCGCTCGGCATGTGCAGGCTGCCCCTTGGCATTCCGCGCCGCGCGCCCGGCGCGAGCCGTTCCGGCGGCGGCACTTGCGATGCGATAGGGCTTGATCAGGCTCTCGGCCGGGATGCCCCATTCGCGGCTGAGCTTCCAAATTGCTGCGATCGTGAGGGGACGCTTGCGGTTGAGGATCTCGGAGGCGCGCGAGCGCGAGCCGATCAGCCTGGCGAAGTCGGCCTGCCGGCGCCCGGCGAGCCGCATGCTGTACTTGATGGCTTCGACCGGGTCGGGCGGGTCGATCGCCCAGCGCTTGCGCTCATAGTCCTCGATCACGAGCGCCAGGAGGTCGAAGCGGTCGCCCTCCGGCGTGCCGGGCTCCGGCTCGTGCTCGAAGTAGCGCTCGATCTCCTTGAGTGCTGCGTCATAGTCCGCTTCGGACTTGAGCGGGCGAATTTCAGTCGACATCCACCGTCTCCGGGTCAATTTCGTCATAGGCGTCGTGCCGGCCGACGAACTTGACCAGCACGCGGCGAAAGCGGTAGGCGACGTGGACGACGAGCCGGTACTTGTTCCCGGCGATGTCGAAGATGAGCCGGTTGTCCGCGATGAAGTCGACCGTGGCACCGAACTGGGCCTTCACATCGGCCGGCGTCGCCCGTTCTGATGCCTTGACCGCCGCGTACCATGTTCCAAGCGGCGTCTCCGCCTGCGGGTCATCCGCCCAGAACCGCTTGAGCGTGCGGAGCGCGATGATCTGCATGACGCCCATATATCACGTTCCATGTTTGGGAACAATGGTCGGCATGCACTCGAGCGCCCTGATCAGCTGCGCAAGGCCAAGCGGAGAGAGAGGACTGCCTATGACCGCGCGAAAGCCCCGTAAGCCCCCCCACGTTGCCCGGCGCGATTGGGACGCCGTCGAACTCGCCGCCGCTCAGCGAGGCGATGCTCGCGACGATGCGCCCCGTGAGCGAGGCGTCACCCGAGCTCATCGCACTTGAGAGGCGGCGCGGCCGGCCGAAGCTCGAGGCGCCTAAGCAGGCGATCAAGATCAGGCTGTCACAGGACGTGCTTGCCGGCTTCCGCGCGACCGGTCCCGGCTGGCAGACCCGGATCAACGATGCGCTGCGGCAATGGCTCAAGCGGCGGACGGGCGCCACGGCTCTCAGATCTTGAAGGCAAGGGCCCATGGGATCGCGGATGATCACCCTTGAAGAGGAGGCCGCGCGGCGGGGAGTAGCTCAGCCTGGTAGAGCACCACGTTCGGGACGTGGGGGCCGGAGGTTCGAATCCTCTCTCCCCGACCAAGCGGCGCAATTTTTCCCTATAGAGCAATTGCCGAGGGCTTTTGCGGTCATCTATCCGCTCCGGCAGCCCGGGCACCCGAGCTGTGACGGCGGGCCCCCGGGGTGCGCCTCAAGCGGCAGGCGCCTCGACCGAACCCGGCCTTGGCGCGCGAGCCGCTGAGCGGGCCAGAGAGAACGTCACGCCGAGTGGGCTCAGAGCTGCGACCGCGCAAGCCGCCGGGGCAGGTGAAGGCAACGTGCGAGCCGCGCTCGACAGCAACTGCGGGCAGCCGTAGAGTAGTGTCATGGCTGAGGCACCTGAAAGCCTCGTTTTGACCTTCCTGCGGCGCCTCGACGAGAAGGTCGACCGGGTGCTCGGCGATATCGCGGACTTGAAGCACCGCATGACCTCGCTCGAGGGTCAGATGGCGGGCGTGCGGAGCGACATGGCCGGCATGTCCGGGCGTATCGACCGTATCGAGGTCCGGCTAGACCGGATCGAGCGCCGCCTCGAGCTTCTGCCGGCTTCCTAAAGCACGGCTGCGGACGTTGCGCCCTCGGGGTGGCGGCCCGCTATGGTCTCGATTTCCTGAAGGATCACGCCCATGGCCGCGTGCGCAGGGCCCTCCACCCAGGTTCGCCGCCAAGGCCTGATCTGCCGCGTCGAAGTCCAGCTCGCCCGCATCGAGGATGCCATGCAGCGGATCACGCGAGCGCAGGTCGAGGCCGGCAAGGTCGAGATAAGCGGTATCGTCACGGGGAAGCGCATGCGGCCGGTTCCGCCTGGCGAGATCCTGCTCGAGGAGTTCATGAAACCCGTCGGGCTCAGCGCGAATGCGCTTGCCCTAGCACTCCGGGTGCCCACCACCCGCATCGGCGCCATCATCCGCAAGGAGAGCCCGCGCTCCATCACCGCCGATACCGCCATGCGGCTCGGGCGCTACTTCGGCAGCTCGGCTGAATTCTGGCTCAATCTGCAAACCCATTACGACCTCGAGGGCGCGCGCCGCCAAAACGGCAAGGCGATCGAGCGCGACGTGCGGCGGCGCGAGGCGGCATAGCGCGCTCTACGGACGGACGGCGCTCGTCGGCGCGCTCGCGGCCCCGTATCCGGTATCCGCTGGAGAGCATATTAGCATCTACCGACCCACCCGCCTCCAAGGAGCCGCGATGCGCGTGATCGGCCTCATGCTCTCTTGCCTCCTCCTTGCGAGCTGCGCCGCCTCCGAGCCGGCAGCTCAGGCGCCGGCGGCGCGCGCCGCGGCCGTGCTTCCCCCCGACCTCAAGGAGTGGGGCGATACCGAGATCTGCCGGGCGGCCGCGCGGGCGCCGGACCGCGAGGTGCTTGCCGAGGCGGCGCGGCGCGGGCTCGGCGATTGCACGGCCGGTCACTTGCGCTGCCGCGTCAACGGCTACCAGCCGGGGAGCGATGCCTATCGCGCCTGCCGGCAATATCTCGCGGAGATGGAGGCGTTGGCCGAAGGCAGGGATGTCCGCCTGCCGCTCGGGATCGAGAGGCTGCCGAGCGCGGGCCCGGCCGGCAGCGGCAAGACCATGAGCTATGCCTTCCCCGACGGCCGGCGGCTCAGCTGCACCACCCTGGTCAATTTCATCTCGTGCTTCTAGGGCGGATTTCGCTCAAGCCGAATTGCCGACCCGGTCGTCATTCCCGCGAAAGCGGGAATCCAGCCGCTCTGGACCCCCGCTTTCGCGCTAGCAGATGCACAAATCTTGAGGAGGCTTGCAAATCCGCCGTGGGTCCTTCGAGACGCGCCCCTTCGGGGCGCTCCTCAGGATGAGGCAAATCTGTGTGTGGCAGAAAGACTTTTCCTCATCCTGAGGAGCGAGCGTAGCGAGCGTCTCGAAGGACGCACCGCGGCCGGTCCGAGGCCCCTTTGCAGCGCGCAACATCATGATTTGCCGGTGATCTTAGAAATTGTGTGCATCAACTAGCGCTTTCGCGGGGGTGACGCGAGAGGCGGATCCACCTCATCGGGACAAGGTCTCGTAGCACCCGCTCAGAAGCGGAAGAAGAGGAGCGTGAGGAGGAGATAGAGCGGTGCCAGCACCGCGAGCGCCCAGAGGATGTAGGCAAAGAAGCTCGGCATGGCGATGCCGCGCTCCTCGCAGATCGACTTGACCATGAAGTTGGGCGCGTTGCCCACGTAGCTGTTGGCGCCCATGAAGACCGCACCCGCCGAGATGGTGGCGAGCGTGCCGGCGAGCGGGCCCATGAGCTGAGCCGCGTCGCCGCCGGCCGTGTTGAAGAACATGAGATAGGTCGGCGCATTGTCGAGCACGCTCGAGAGCCCGCCCGTGAGCCAGAAGTAGAGCGCCTCGATCGGCCGGCCGCCGGCGCCGCTCACGAGGCCAACCAGCGGTGCGAGCGCGCCTTCGCTGCCGGCGCGGAGGATGGCGACCGCCGGGATGATGGTGAGGAAGAGGCCGGCGAAGAGCTTGGCCACCTCGAGCATCGGAAACCACGAGAAGCCGTTCGCCTGGTGGATGGTGGCGTGGGTGATGCGCAACGAGACGACCGTCACGGCCACGAGGATGAGGTCGCGCAGCAGGTTCTCGAGCTCGAGCTCGCTGCCGAGCACCGTGAAGCGCACGCCCGAGTCCCAAGCGCCGCTCATCAGCACGGCCCCTACCACCACGGCGAGGAGCGCGAGATTGCGCTTGCCCGCGAGCGTTAGCGGCACGACGCGCCTCTCTGGAGGCGGTGTCTCGCGGCGGTAATGCCGGCGGTCGATGACGAAGAAGAGCGGGAAAAGCACGGCCAAGAGCACGGCCGTGGGGGCGAGGAGGTGAAGCGCCGGCCAGAAGAAGCCGACGCCCGCGAGGAAGCCGAGGAAGAGCGGCGGATCGCCGAGCGGCGTGAGCGCGCCGCCGATGTTGCAGACGAGGAAGATGAAGAAGACGAAGACATGCACCGGCGCCCGGCGCCAGGCATTGGCCGCGATGAGCGGGCGTATGAGCAGCACCGCGGCACCCGTCGTGCCGGCGACGCTCGCGAGCGCCGTGCCGAGGGCCAGGAGTGCCGTATTGGAGGCGGGGCTGCCGGTGAAGCCGCCCTCGATGCGCACGCCGCCCGCCACCGTGAAGAGCGCGAGAAGCAGGATGACGAAGGGCAGGTACTCGAGGAAAAACGTGTGCGCGATCTCGTGGGCCGTCAGTGCCAAGCCATAGCGCGAGGCGAGAGGAAGGAGGAACGCGAGCGCCCAGAACGCCGCGATCTTGCCGTAGTGGCGGTGCCAGAAATGCTGTGCCAGGAGCGGCAGCAGGGCGATCGAGAGGAGGAGGCCGGCGAAGGGCAGGCACCAGAGGAGGCCGAGGCCGCGGCCGTCGAGTGCCGGCGCCATCGCGCGTCCGCCGCCAGCCTCAATAGGCGCGCTGGATGCAGAAGTCGATGAGCTCGACGAGCGCGCGCTTCTCGCCCGAGTCGGGGAAGATGCCGAGCGCGTCGCGCGCGATCGAGCCGTAGTGCCGCGCGCGGGCGACGGTGTCGCGCAGCGCCGCGTGGCGCTCCATGAGCTCGATGGCCTCCTCGAGGTCGCCCGGCTTCTGCTCGAGCTCCTCGAGGGTGCGCCGCCAGAAGGCGCGCTCCGCCTCGCTGCCGCGGCGGAAGGCGAGCACGATGGGAAGCGTGATCTTGCCGTCGCGGAAGTCGTCGCCGACGTTCTTGCCGAGCTTCTCCAGGCGCGCGGAATAGTCGAGCACGTCGTCGACGAGCTGGAAGGCGATGCCGAGGTTGAGCCCGTAGCTGTCGAGCGCCTCGGCCTCGACGCGCGGCCGCTCGGCGACGAGTGCTCCGATCTCGCAGGCGGCGGCGAAGAGGGTGGCGGTCTTGGCGCGGATCACCTCGAGGTAGGCGGTCTCGCTCGTCGCCGTGTCGTTGGCGGTGATGAGCTGGTGCACCTCGCCCTCGGCGATCACCGCGGAGGCGTTCGAGAGGATGCGCAGAGACGTCGAGCGAGCCGTCCTCGACCATGAGCTGGAAGGCGCGGCTGAAGAGGAAATCGCCGACCAGCACACTCGCCTTGTTGCCCCACACGGCGTTGGCGGTGGCGAGGCCGCGGCGGCGGTCGCTCTCGTCCACCACGTCGTCGTGCAGCAGCGTCGCCGTGTGGATGAACTCGACGCAGGCGGCGAGCCGCACGTGGCGCTTGCCCTCGTAGCCGCAGAGCCTGGCCGCGGCCAGCGTCAGCATGGGCCGCAAGCGCTTGCCGCCCGCCGCCACGATATGGCCGGCGAGCTGCGGGATGAGCGCCACCGGGCTCGCCATACGCTGGAGGATGACCTCGTTGACCTGCTGCATGCCAGGGGCGACGAGGGCCTGCAGGCGCGCCAAGGCGGCCTCGGGTCCCTTGTCCCGCCCTTCCTCGAGATTGACGATGACGGCCACGATCCCTTCTCGTCCTGCTTGACGCGGTGGAGCCTGACGGGGAGCATAGACCCCGGGCGGTGGCGGTCAAGTTGCCTCTCGCCGCATGACCAGCGCCGTGCTTGCGTATCAGCCCTGGGGCGCCCGTCTGCAGCGCCGGACCAGGACCGAGGAGGGCGGCTTGAAGGAGCTTTTGCGGACCAACGACCCGGTGCTGCTCTCCTTCGCCACGGCGCTCCTCGCCGGGCAGCACATCGAGGCCGTGGTCCTCGACGGCCACACCAGCGTGCTCGAGGGCAGCGTGGGCGCCATCGCGCGGCGGCTCATGGTGGCGGACGACGACCATGCGCGCGCCAAGCGCGTCATCGAGGAGGCCGGCGGGCTGCCGAGGGATGGCTGAGGAGGAGGTGACCGCGGACGCGCTGCTCGGCGGCCGCGTGCGGCTCACCCAGCTCGCCGCGGGCTACCGGGTCGCCATCGATCCGGTGCTGCTGGCCGCATCCGTGCCCGCGCGCGAGGGCGAGCACGTGCTCGACGTGGGCACCGGCGTGGGGGCAGCCGCCCTCTGCCTGGCGCGGCGCGTTCCCGGCTGCCGCATCGCCGGCCTCGAGCTGCAGCGCGCCATGGTGCGCCTCGCCAACGACAATGCGGCGCTCAACGGGCTCGAGGACCGCGTCGTGGTCATGGAGGGCGATCTCCTGCGCCCGCCGCCGCGCCTCGCCCCCGGCAGCTTCGACCACGTCATGACCAATCCGCCCCACCTCGAGCCCGGCCACGGCACCGCCTCGCCGTCGCCGGGCAAGCAGGCAGCACACGTCGAGGGCGAGGCCCAGCTCGGCGCCTGGATCGCCTTCTGCCTCCGCATGGTGCAGCCCAAGGGCAGCGTCACGGTGATCCACCGCGCCGACCGCCTCGATGCCGTGCTGGCGGCATTCCATCGCAAGGCGGGCGAGATCGTCGTCTTTCCCCTCTGGCCGGCGGACGGCCGCTCGGCGAAGCGCGTCATCGTGCGCGCGCGCAAGGACATCGAGACGCCGACGCGACTCTCGGGCGGCCTCGTGCTGCATCGCCCCGACGGCGGCTTCACCGCGGCCGCGGAGGCCGTCTTGCGCGAGGGTGCTGCGCTCGAGCTCTGAGGGGGGCCGAGGTTGGCAGGGAACGCGCCGCGGCCTATCTTGCTGCCATGGCGCTCGCGACTTGGCTCGATCGACTGCCTTTGGGCGGCCTGCGCAAGGCGGCACCGCAAGTGGCCGTGCTGCGTCTCGCGGGCGCCATCGGCCCCGTGGGCCCGTGGCGCGGCGGACTTGGCTTGGCCTCGCTCGCCGCACCCATCGAGCGCGCCTTCGGCCTGAAGCCGCTCGCGGCCGTGGCGCTTGCCATCAACTCGCCCGGCGGGGCTGCCACCCAGTTGGCCCTCATCGCCGGCCGCATCCGCCAATTTGCCGAGGAGAAGAAAGTGCCGGTGCTCGCCTTCGTCGAGGATGTGGCGGCCTCCGGCGGCTATTGGCTCGCCACCGCGGCGGACGAGATCTATGCGAGCGAAACCTCGATCGTCGGCTCGATTGGCGTCATCTCGTCGGGCTTCGGCCTCAACGAGTTCATCGAGCGCTTCGGCATCCGCCGCCGCCTCTACACGGCCGGCGAGCGCAAATCGCTGCTCGATCCCTTCCTTGCCGAGAAGCCCGAGGATGTGGCGCGCTTGAAGGCGCTGCAGGGCGACATCCACGAGGCCTTCAAGGCGCAAGTGCGCTTACGCCGCGGCGCCAAGCTCAAGCGGCCGGAAGAGGAGCTCTTCTCGGGCGAGTTCTGGACCGGCCGCAAGGCGCTCGAGCTCGGCCTCGTCGACGGCATCGGCGAGCTGCGCGGGACGCTCCGCCAGCGCTTCGGCGAGAAGGTTCGCCTCACCCCCGTGGGCGGCGAGCGCAGCTGGCTGCGCCGCCGGCTCGGGCTCCCGTCAGGCGGCGGCTTTGCTGCCGAGACGGGAACCGAGTGGGCGCCCGAGCTCTTGGCCGCACTCGAGGCGAAGGCGCTCTGGAGCCGCTACGGCCTCTGAAGGCCCCGTCTACTGCATGAACCAGCCGTGGCTCACCACGACCGACTGCCCGGTCAAGGCATTGCTCGGGAAGGCGGCGAGGAAGACCGCGAGGTCGGCCACGTCCTGCAGAGTGGTGAACTCGCCGTCGACGGTCTCGCCGAGCATGACCTTCTTGACGACCTCCTCCTCGCTGATGCCGAGCTCCTTGGCCTGCTCGGGGATCTGGCGCTCGACGAGGGGCGTGCGCACGAAGCCGGGGCAGATCACGTTGGCGCGCACGCCGTGCGCCGCACCCTCCTTCGCCACCGTCTTGCAGAGGCCGATGAGGGCGTGCTTGGCCGAGACGTAGGGCGCCTTGAGCGGCGAGGCCTCGTGGGAATGCACCGAGCCCATGTAGATGATGGAGCCGCCGCGCCCGGCCTTGTACATGACGCGGAGTGCGGCCCGGGTCACGAGGAAGCCGCCGTCGAGGTGGATGGCGACGACCTTGCGCCAGTCGGCGAAAGCGAGCTTGTCGATCGGGTCGATGTGCTGGATGCCCGCGTTGCTCACCATCACGTCGAGGCCGCCGAAGGTCTTGACCACCATCTCGACGGCGCCGTCGACCTCGGCCTCCTTGGTCACGTCCATGCGCAGCCCGATCGCCTTGCCGCCGCCGGCGCCGATCTCCTTGGCGACCACATTGGCGCCGTCGAGGTTCATGTCGGCGATGCCCACCTTGGCCCCCTCGCGTGCAAAGGCGAGCGCTATCTCGCGCCCGATGCCGCTCGCGGAACCGGTGACGACGGCGACTTTGTCCTTCATCTGCATATCGGCTCTCCTCGTTGTCCCTTGTTGTCCATTCTCCGGGCAGGCGTTCAGCTCCGCGGCCCCCGGTCCTTCCTCGGCTGAGCGCTTTCGTAGATGCGCACGGCGTCGGGCCGGCCCGCGGGCGCGCACCAGCCGCGCGATCCGAGGAGGTGCTTGGCCTGGGCGTAGCCTTGCGCCTGGTGCCGCGCCACGGAGGAGCGCGAGAACTCGTAGTCCTTGGAGGCGAGCTCGAAGGCCGCCTCCTGGTAGACGAGATGCAGGATGTCGATGGCGTGCGGGCAGCCGAGCGACTGCACCTGCAGCCACAGGCCCTCGGGGTCGCCGTCGACCGGCAGCTTGCGGTAGAGCCGGTCGACGAGCGCGCGCAGCTCGTTGATGCGCTCGAAGGCGCGGATGTGCTGCGTGGCGCGGCTCGCGTAGGTGATGTCCTTGAGCCGCCCCTCGACCTCGAAGATCGTCTTGGGCTCGTGCCCTTGCGGATTCCACAGGTCGACGACGAGGATGAGCCAGTCCGCTTCCGGTGGGGTGTCGAGCAGCACCTCGAGCGGCGTGTTCGAGACGATGCCGCCGTCCCAGTAGAACGTGCCGTCGATCGCCACGGGCGGGAAGGCCGGCGGCAAGGCGCCGCTCGCCATCACGTGCTCCGGGCCGATCTTGCGCTCGTGGTTGTCGAAATAGACGGTCTTGCCGGTCTCCACCTCGACGGCACCGAGGCTCAAGCGCATCTCGCGCGCATTGATGCGATCGAAATCGACCAGCCGCTCGAGCGTGCTCTTAAGGGGCGTCGTATCGTAATAGCTGATTGCCGCGGGCCCGCCCGGCGGGGCTGCGCTCGGCGGCACCACGCGGGGCACGAAGAAGCCCGGCTGGCCGGTGAGCGCCGTGCGCTGGGCGCTCCAGTAGCTATAGAGCTGGCGCGCGCCGACGAGGCTCGCGTGCGGGGCGAAGGGGTCGGAGGTGGAGACGAGGTCCCAGAACTCGTCGAGCCGCTCATGGCCGCGCTCCCGCTCGTTGCCGGCGATGATCGCCGCATTGATGGCGCCGATCGAGGTGCCGGCCAGCCAGGCGGGCTTGAGGCCGAGCTCGCAGAGCGCTTTGTAGGCGCCCACCTGGTAGGCACCGAGCGCGCCGCCGCCCTGGAGCACGAGGGCGAGCGGGCGATCGCTGCGCGCGGCTGGAAGGGGGGCGCTCTCGTTCATGGCAGGCTCCGTCCTGGTTGATTTCGCAAGAGCCCGCACCGGCCGGCAACGGGCAGCCGGCGGGCGATCGCGCCCCGGCTCCCCTTTATGTGGGGAGCCCCATGACCGGATGCTTGCCGCAACATGAAGATTTCGCGGCGGGTTGCCGCGCAATTCTCCGTGGGACCGGTGTATAATTCGCCGCAACGCTGGAGGAACGGCGATCTGCAGTCGATGCCCCTTTTGATATGGGCACGATGGAGAAGGCGCTCAAGCGCGCGCGAGGCGGCTCGGCAGCGCTGCGGAGGAGGGCGGTTTCCCTTGACCGCGCCCGCCGCCGCAGCCTAGATGGCGCCATGTTCGCCTTCTCGCTCAGCAAGCTCGTCGTCCTCGTGGGCATCGTGGTGGCGGTGGTCTACGGCTCCAAGCTCCTCGCCCGCTTCCAGGAGATGCGCGAGGCCGAGGCCCGGCGCCGTCAGAAGGATGCGCGCATGGCCGGCGGCGGCGGTGCCGCGCTCGGCGACGTCGAGGAGACCGTGCGCTGCCGCGTGTGCAACGCCTACGTGCCGCAGCAGGGTGCGACGAGCTGCGGCCAGCCGGGCTGCCCCTACGGCCGCTAGGAGCGGGTCGCCATGGCTACCGCGCGAGCCTCGTCAAGGAGCTTCCAGTCGCTCATCCTGACGCTCCAGCACTATTGGGCGGAGCAGGGCTGCGTCATCCTGCAGCCCTACGACGTGGAGATGGGCGCCGGCACCTTTCATCCGGCGACCACGCTCCGGAGCCTCGGCCCCGAGCCGTGGCGCGCCGCCTACGTGCAGCCCTCGCGCCGGCCGGGCGACGGGCGCTACGGCGAGAACCCCAACCGCCTGCAGCACTATTACCAGTTCCAGGCGATCCTCAAGCCCTCGCCGGCCGACGCCCAGGAGCTCTACCTCGCGAGCCTGGTGCGCCTCGGCATCGATCCCAAGCGCCACGACATCCGTTTCGTCGAGGACGACTGGGAGAGCCCGACGCTCGGCGCATGGGGCGTGGGCTGGGAGGTGTGGTGCGACGGCATGGAGGTCAGTCAATACACCTACTTCCAGCAGGTGGGCGGCATCGATTGCGATCCCGTCTCGGTCGAGTACACCTACGGCCTCGAGCGCCTCGCCATGTACGTGCAGGGGGTCGAGAGCATCTTCGCGCTCGACTTCAACGGCGCCGCAGGGCCGTCTCGCATGACATACGGCGACGTTTTCCTGCAGAACGAGCGCGAGTTCTCTGCCTACAACTTCGAGCGCGCCGACACCGGACGCCTCTTCCGCCATTTCGAGGATGCCGAGAAGGAGTGCGCCTCGCTCCTCGATGCCAAGCTCGCGCTGCCCGCCTACGACCAGTGCATCAAGGCGAGCCACCTCTTCAATCTCCTCGATGCGCGCGGGGTCATCAGCGTGACCGAGCGCCAGGCCTATATCGCGCGCGTGCGCGCGCTCGCCAAGCAATGCTGCGAGGGCTGGCTCAAGAGCCGCGGGCATTTGAGCTAGGTATGATCCGATCCGATAGACCCGCGTCTACCGTCACCCCCGCGAATGCGATAGGTTATGCACGCATCGTCGCGCCGCGCCCAGTCGCGATGAGTCCCTGTTCCACGTCCACGGGAGAAGGCAATAAATCCCTCTCCCGCTTGCGGGAGAGGGAAGGGGCCCATCCCGAGGGGATGGGAAGGGTGAGGGAACGCCGGATGTCAGCGCTGTCCCTCACCCTCCCACGGCCTTACGGCCGCGGGCCCCTCCCTCTCCCGCAAGCGGGAGAGGGGCTTAGCGAGACCGGGGCCCTCGGAAAGATGTGCGCCTCAACAAGCGCGAAAGCGGGGGTCCACGGCCGCTGGATTCCCGCTTTCGCGGGAATGACGAAGAGAGCGGCGATTTCGTTCGAGCGGCTGACGTTCTAAGCCATGGCCGAACTGCTTCTAGAGCTCTACTCCGAAGAGATTCCGGCGCGCATGCAGGCGCGCGCGGCGGACGACTTCGAGCGCCTGGTGACGGAAAAACTCAATGAGGCCCGCCTCGCGTTCAGCCACGCGGAGGCGCATGTGACGCCGCGGCGGCTGGCGCTCGTCGTGGACGGCCTGCCGAAACGGCAGCCGGATCTCCTCGAGGAGCGCAAGGGTCCGCGTTTGGGCTCTCCCGAGCAGGCGATCCAGGGCTTCCTCAAGGCGGCGGGATTGACCTCGCTCGCCGAGTGCGAGGTGCGCGCGGTCGGCAATGCCGAGTTCCATTTCGCGGTGCGCAAGGTGGCCGGACGGCCGACGCCGGAGGTCGTTCGCGATATCGTCGCGGGCATCGTTCGCAACTTCCCGTGGCAAAGGTCGATGCGCTCGGGCGCGGGCTCGTTCCGCTGGGTCCGTCCGCTCCACGCCGTGCTTGCGGTGCTCGACGGGAGGGCGCTCAAGGGTGCCCTCGATCTCGGCGATGCCGCGCTTGCCTTCACCAACAAGACGCGCGGCCACCGTTTCCTCGCACCCAAGCCATTCGCGGTCGCAAGCTTCGCCGACTACCGGGATAAGCTCCGCGCTGGCTTCGTCATCCTCGACCGCGAGGAGCGCAAGCGCATCATCGTCGCCCGCGCCGCCGAGCTCGCGGCGGCCGAGGGGCTGGCGCTCAAGGAGGACGCGGCGCTGCTCGACGAGGTGGCGGGCCTCGTCGAGTGGCCGGTTCCCCTCATTGCTTCGATCGACCGCACCTTCATGGCGCTGCCGCGCGAGGTGCTCGTCACCACCATGCGCACGCACCAGAAGTATTTCGCGCTCGAGACGCAAGACGGCGGCCTGGCACAGCACTTCGTCGTCGTGGCCAACATCGCGGCCACGGACGGCGGCCGGGCGATCGCCGCGGGCAACGAGCGGGTGCTGCGCGCGCGCCTGGCGGACGCCAAGTTCTTCTGGGACCAGGACCGCAAGATCAAGCTCGAGGAGCGCGTGCCCAAGCTTGCGACCCTCGTCTTCCATGCCAGGCTCGGCAGCGTGGGCGACAAGGTGGCGCGCCTCCAGGCGCTCGCCGCCGAGTTCGCGCCCTACATCCCCGGCTGCGAGGTGGGCCGCGCGCGCAGTGCCGCCCTCCTCGCCAAGGCCGACCTCGTGACCGGCATGGTCGGCGAGTTCCCCGAGCTGCAGGGCGTCATGGGGCGCTATTACGCGCTCCACGAGGGCGAGGCGCCGGCGGTGGCCGAGGCCATCGCCGAGCATTACGCGCCGCTCGGCCCCAACGACCGCTGCCCGAGCGCACCCGTCTCGCTCGCCGTGGCGCTTGCCGACAAGATCGACACGCTCGTCGGCTTCTGGTCGATCGACGAGAAGCCGACGGGCTCCAAGGATCCCTATGCCTTGCGGCGCGCGGCCTTGGGCGTCATCCGGCTCGTCGTCGAGAACGGCTTGCGCCTGCCGCTCGCCAAGGCATTTGCAGCGGCTGAGCGGCTCTATGGCGAGCAGGCGGCAGGTGCCGCCGACGCCGGCAAATTCGACGCCGCCGACCTCCTCGCCTTCTTCGCCGAGCGCCTCAAGGTGCATTTGCGCGAGAAAGGCGTACGGCACGATCTCGTCTCGGCGGTCTTCGCAACGAGCGGCGAAGACGACCTCGTGCGCCTGCTCGCGCGCGTGGAGGCGCTCGGCGCATTCCTTGCCAGCGACGACGGCGCCAATCTGCTCACCGCCTACCGGCGGGCCGCCAACATCGTGCGCATCGAGGAGAGGAAGGACAAGGCAACTTACGACGGCGGCATCGACGAGGCACTTCTCGCTGCCGAGCGAGGAGAAGGCGCTCCATGCCGGGCTTGCGCGCGCCGGGAGCGAAATCCATATCTCGAGCGGCCGCGAGGATTTCGCCGGCGCCATGGCGGCGCTGGCGCGGCTCCGAGCACCGCTCGACGCCTTCTTCGACAAGGTCACGGTCAACTGCGACGACCCCGGGCTGCGCGCGAACCGCCTGAAGCTCCTGGCGGGCATCCGCTCGGCACTCGGCGGCGTCGCCGACTTCTCGAAGATCGAGGGCTAGCCGATGGCAAAGTGGGTCTATTGGTTCGGCGAGGGCAAGGCGGACGGCAACGGCTCGCTGCGCGAGCTCCTCGGCGGCAAGGGCGCCGGCCTCGCCGAGATGAGCCGCATCGGGCTCGCGGTGCCGCCCGGCTTCACCATCACGACCGAGGTCTGCAGCTACTACTACGCCCACGGCGGCGACTATCCGCCCGAGCTCAAGGCCGCCACGGCCGAGGCGCTGACGAGGCTCGAGGCGAGCGCGGGGCGCCGTCTCGGCGACGCGTCCGACCCGCTCCTCGTCTCGGTGCGCTCGGGCGCCCGCGCCTCCATGCCCGGCATGATGGATACCGTGCTCAACCTCGGCCTCAACGACAAGACGGTCGAAGGCCTGGCAGCCGCAAGCGGGGACGCGCGCTTCGCCTACGACAGCTACCGCCGCTTCATCCAGATGTACGGCAACGTGGTGCTCGGCATCGAGCACCACCACTTCGAGGAGCGCCTCGAGTACCTCAAGGAGGAGCGCCGGCTCACGTTCGACACCGAGATCCCCGCTCTGGACCTCAAGCGGCTCGTCGAGGACTACAAACAGCTGGTCGAGGACGAGTTCGGCAAGCCCTTCCCCCAGGCGCCGCAGGAGCAGCTCTGGGGCGCCATCGGCGCCGTCTTCGGCAGCTGGAACAACCAGCGCGCCATCACCTACCGCCGCCTCCAGGACATTCCGGATAGCTGGGGCACCGCCGTCAACGTGCAGGCCATGGTGTTCGGCAACATGAGCGGCGACTGCGCCACCGGCGTCGCCTTCACGCGCAATCCCTCGACCGGCGAGAACGCGCTCTACGGCGAGTACCTGGCGAACGCGCAGGGCGAGGATGTGGTCGCCGGCATCCGCACGCCGCAATCGCTCACCCTTGCCGGCAAGGCCGCCTCAGGCTCGGCGCTGCCGGCCATGGAAGAGGCGATGCCGGAGGCGTTCCGCCAGCTCCTCGCCGTGCGCGAGACGCTCGAGCGGCACTATCGCGACGTGCAGGACCTCGAGTTCACGGTCGAGCGCGGCAAGCTCTACATGCTGCAGACGCGGAGCGCCAAGCGCACGGCATCGGCCGCCATCCGCATCGCCGTCGAGATGGCGAAGGAGGGCCTGATCGACGAGGCGGAGGCGGTCGCGCGCATCGATCCCGCCTCGCTCGACCAGCTCCTCCACCCGACCCTCGATCCCAAGGCGCCGCGCACGCTTCTAGCGCGCGGCCTCCCCGCCTCGCCGGGGGCGGCCTCCGGGGCCGTCGTCTTTCACGCAAGCGAGGCGGAGGCGAGGGCCAAGCTCGGCCATCGCGTGCTCTTGGTGCGCATCGAGACGAGCCCCGAGGACATCCACGGCATGCACGCGGCGGAGGGCATCCTCACCACGCGCGGCGGCATGACGAGCCACGCGGCGGTGGTGGCGCGCGGCATGGGGCGCCCTTGCGTCGCCGGTGCGGGCGAGCTCAAGATCGACTACGAGGCCGGCACCATGAGCATCGCCGGCCGCAACGTGCGGGCGGGCGACGCCGTCACCATCGACGGCGGGACGGGCGAGGTCTTCCTCGGCACGGTGCCGACCGTCAAGCCCGAGCTCTCCGGCAACTTCACGACGCTCATGGGCTGGGCCGACCGCTTCCGCGAGATCGGCGTGCGGGCGAACGCGGACACGCCGACCGACGCGCGCCATGCCCGGGAGTTCGGCGCCGAGGGCATCGGGCTCTGCCGCACCGAGCACATGTTCTTCGAGGAGGGCCGCATCGTAGCCGTGCGCGAGATGATCCTCGCCGAGGACGAGGCGGGGCGGCGCGCGGCACTCGCCAAGCTCCTCCCCATGCAGCGCCACGACTTCGTCGAGCTCTTGAAGATCATGGCGGGCCTGCCGGTCACCATCCGCCTCCTCGACCCGCCGCTCCACGAGTTCCTCCCCCATAGCGAGGAGGAGGCGAGGGAGGTGGCGGCCGCGGCCGGCGTCTCGGTCATCCGCATCCGCGAGGCGGCCGCCCGGCTCCACGAGACCAACCCCATGCTCGGCCACCGCGGCTGCCGGCTCGCCATCACCTACCCCGAGATCTACGAGATGCAGGCGCGCGCCATCTTCGAGGCCGCCGTCCTCGTCGAGCGCGAGACGGGGCGCCAGGTGGCGCCCGAGGTGATGATCCCGCTCGCCGCCACCAAGCGCGAGCTCGACATCCTGAAGGAGCGCATCGCGCGCGTGGCGGCCGAGGTCGAGGGCGAGAGCGGCATCAGGCTCGCCTACATGCTCGGCACCATGATCGAGCTGCCGCGCGCCGCCCTCTGCGCGGGCGAGATCGCCGAGACCGCCGAGTTCTTCAGCTTCGGCACCAACGATCTGACCCAGACCTGCCTCGGCCTCTCGCGCGACGACGCGGGCATGTTCCTCGAGGCCTACCGCCGGATGGGCATCTTCGCCCACGACCCCTTCGTGACGATCGACGTGGACGGCGTGGGCGAGCTCGTGCGTCTGGGCGTCGAGCGCGGACGCAAGACGCGGCCCGACTTGAAGTGCGGCATCTGCGGCGAGCACGGCGGCGATCCCGCCTCGGTCGCCTTCTGCGCCGCGGCCGGCCTCGACTACGTCTCCTGCTCGCCCTTCCGCGTCCCCATAGCCCGGCTCGCCGGCGCCCAGGCGGCGCTCAAGGCGGCGGGGAAGACGGCGGCGGCCAAGGCGGAGTGAGGCGCTGCCGGCGGCGAAGCGAGCATCGGCCCCTTCCCTTCGGCTCGTTGATGCACACGTCGGACGGACGGACATCGAGGCGCGCCAATCAACTACAGCGTCATGGCCGCGAAAGCGGGCATCCACGAGTTGCAGGGACGTCCGCTGACGCGCCGCTCGCGAGTTCCGGCTTTCGCGGGAACGGCGCATAACCTATTGCGACGACGATGCCTTTCGAGATGTGTGCGTCAACTAGCTTCATCTCAGGAGCAGAGAGCCGGTCACGCTCTGGCTGCGACAGGTTTTGCGGCCGCTTTTCTTCCAGAATCGCCGCTGACACGGGGCCGGTGCGCGGCGCGGGCTCGCGCATGGCAGCGAGAGTATTTGCGTTGGGGGCAAACAGGCGCTCGTAATGGAGGACGCGGGCGGCCGCGTCGCCGGGGAGTGCCGCGACGAGCTCTCGATTGGGCGGGACATGCGCCTTCACCGCGAAGGCCCGCGAACGGGCCGTGTCCAACAGGATCTCGAGGACCTCGCCTTCAAGCGAACCCGGATAGTCGCGCGAGTTGAGCGTGATCTCGCGGCCGGCGATCGTCTGGCGCGTGGTCGGGTGGCCGACGGCCGACAGGCGAGGAGGGCTCCGGACGGCACCGGCCGTCCGGAGCGCCAAGAACGCGGGCGGTCAGAGGACCGGTGCGGATCCCGATACCGCTCCAGGGCTGGTGGTGTTGCCACCGACTAGGTTGTTCCCCGTGGAGAGCACCGTCCCGCCACTGGCGGTCGATATGCCGGTGGTCGCCCGGGACGGCCAGCGCAGGGACGCATCACTCGCCCGATCAGTTGAGCGGAGTGCCGGTGAGCGGCGTCCCATCGATCGTTGTGTTGCCGTTGATGCCGTTGTCTTTGTATGAATATATCGCGCCGCCGCCGGAGCCGACGCCGGTGGCGTTGAGCGTGACCGTCGAGTTGCCCATCAGGAGGGTAGAGCCCGTACCGTTCGCGATGACGCCTGTGGTGCCGTTGCCGACGGAGGCGCTGCGATCCATCATCACGAGCGGAGGCCGCCCGCCCGCCGGCCCGGTGACGGTGATGCCGGAGTTGGCGCTGCCCGAGACCACGGTGTCCCGGATGAGGAGTTCGATAAATGGGCCGGTGCTGCCCGTGCCGTCCGCCGTGATTCCGGACGCGTTCCCCTCCACGCGAATGCCGTCGAGGAAGGCTTGCGCAGAGCCGGATCCGTTCGGCTTGACCAGGATGCCGCCGCCGTTGGCGCCGCTGCCGTTGTTCGATATATAGGTGTCGGACACGAAGAGCTGGGCCGCGCCGGTGGGAGCGAAATTGATGCCGATCGCGGAGCCGCTATTGAACCCGCGGATGATGCAATCCTCGACGTGCAGCAGCCCGGCCCCGGTGAAGCTGATTCCGATGAGCCCGGTCGTGACTCCCTCGAAATCCAAACCTTGCAGCTTCACGATGGATCCTGCGGGCGTGCTGACGGTAATGCCGTTGGTCCCCGACGCCAGCACGCCCGCCGTCCCGACTTGGCAGATGATGGCGATCGAATTGGTGATGGTGAGCCCGCCGAAGGCGCCGGGATCCAAGCAGTTGATCTCGCCAGCCACGGCCGTCTTCGAGATGGCGCCGGCAAAGGTCCTGCAGGGTGCGGTGCGGCTGCATGGATTGGCATCGTTACCGACGCCGGAAACCCAGGTCTGTGTCGCTTGAGCCTGAGCGGGTGCCGTGTGCAAGAGCGGCAGGCATACGGCGCCGGCGAAAGCCAAGACTGTCGAGATTCTCATGATCCTTCTCCCCTTGCTCGTCTGTAGATAGGTGAGCGCATTGGCACGCCACGTGATCTGGCGTTCGGCATGCCCAGGGCCTCGACCCGTCCGTGTCTTGCGGGGGGGGGGGGCGAAATCTGCCCTCTTTTCGCTCAATCGGCGTCGATTATACGCCCAATATGTGATATCGCGTGCAATGCTGGCCCTTCCAGCTCGCGCGTCGGAAGAAAATCGCGAACTTCCCCTTCGGAGCACGCGAAAGGCGATCGGCTCAGGGATGGGCATGCGGCGGCAGGAGCGGCACCGGCGCCTCGATGCCGCCCTTGGTGAAGGCGACCGATTCCGCGGTGATGCGCTCGACGCGCCAGCCCTCGACCACGTCGCCGGTCCGCACCTGGTAGGATTTGCCCGTCGACTGCGAGACGATGAGCGCATCCTGCTCGCGTGCGGAAACCACGACCCCTTGAGCTGGAATTGCCGCGCACCGCCGTCTGCTTCGCCAGCCGAGGACGGCGGCGGCCGGCGCGTCGTCGAGCACGCGGCCGGCGGCGGTCGGCTTGTCGTAGCTGCCGCCGAAGATCGAGCTCGCCTGCCCCGGGTAATTGAACCAGATGCGGTTCTCGAGCGGGTATTTGACGCTCTCGACGGCGGTCGATTTGACGGCCACGTTATAGACGTGCACGAAATGCCGGTCCCGCGCCTTGGTGTAGTCGCAGCCGCCCGTAGGCGTGCAGCCCGCCGCGACGTAGGCGTCCTTGTCCCAATGGAAGCTGTCGCGGTAGGTGAGGTACTGGTTCGTCGTCGCCATGCCCTGCGGCACGGTCGCGGCCGCGTCGCTGTTCGTAGGCGAGCACGGCACTGCGGTTGAACGGATCGGTGATCTCTGTCACCAGGAGGGGCTGGCCGACGCGGCCGTATGCGAAGGTGGTCTGCCGCCCGGCCGCGTCGGTGAGGGAGACGAGGCGCTCCTGGCCGTCATAGGTGAGCGTAAGCGCATTGCCTTGCGGGTCGATCCAAGTGTCGTTCAATGTTCCGACTTCGCGTAAGCCTGCAGCAGCTTATTGCGCCATTCTAGCGGCAACACGCGTTGAGAAAGTCCATAACTGGGAGGGTTCTCGATGGCTTTGTCAATAGGCAGAGCATTGAGCTGTACGATCACCGACCTGAATATGTCGTGCACTCCGTTCTCGCGAACCGCGAGCACTGCTATTTCGTTATTTCTTTCGCAATAAATGCACCAGCGGTTGGCGTCGGACGTGCACCCATAACGATCCATTTGATATAGCCATCCAGAGCCGATACTAGAACCACGTATGAGCGACATGTAGGTCTCAGTTCCCATGCTTCCATCCAGAAACAGAGAGGCTTGCTCCAGATCGCCCTTAGCACGTGCTTCTTCTAGGTTAGTCAAACAGGCACAAGATCCACCCTCTTCTCCGAGAAGGATTCCAACTCGTCCAACAAATTGGGGCTCGAAAATCCATTCAGGGTCAAAGAAAAAAAATTGATCCCAGCCGTTCCGAAAAACATTTTTGGGGAATCGGCAGTCGAGCCTTAGCTCCGTGCTTAGGTTTGATAAGGCCTTTTTTCTCAGATCATCGTACACCGAGCTTCTCCGATCGTCGCAAATAACAAGTCAAAACCATCTTGGTCATGTCTCACGGGCCGCCTAACCGAATCTTCAACAGTGTTCGCCCAGCTGAATTAAATACCTGAGCGCTCGCTTCTCCTGTGCTGGTCGCCGTGTATATTGTGTAGGTTGTCTCGCCATTGCTAAGGGTAATAAACGGGCCGTTCGTTGAGACTCCCTGTCTTACAATGTTAAATCCCATCGAGGTTAGATTAGTTTCAAAATCTGTCGCCGTCACATCGGTCCCGATATTGAGAATTTCGCCGGTCTGTGCAATCGTATCGTCCCAAAGTGATGTAGCTCCCGCTTCCTCTGCCGCGGCTATACCTTCCTCGGCGACCGCCAGCTCCGGTGCCACCAAGCCGAGCGTGGCGCCCAGCGCTGCTCCAATACCAGCAGCAGCGGCGACTTGGCCCCAGTTCACGCACCCGAGATTGCCGCCGTTACCGTAGAGCTGCGCCGCCAGATCACCGAAACCACCGAGAAGGGCGCCGACCCCGGCACCGACGAGGCCGAACCTCCCGCTTGGATCTGTTAGGCTGACCGGGTTGCCGTTGACATAACGGTACAGATTTGCGGCCGGATCGCTCCTTTCGCCAAAGGTGTCGCGCGAGAGCCATCGCCCGGAGACGGGGTCGTAGGCCCGGTATTGCGTCAGGTACAGCCCGCTGTCGGAGTTGTAGAACATGCCGGCGTAGTTGAAGTCGGTCACCGGCGCCGTGGTCTGCAGCGGGTTGCCGTAGGGGTCGTAGGCGTAGGCCGGCGCGCTCGTGGCGCTGGCGAAGGCGCGGCGCACCGAGCCGAGCTGGTCGGGGCCGTAGTAATAGGGCTGCGCCGGGGTGCCCGGAACGAGCTCGCCCTCGGCAACATATTCCCGCGTCGGTGCATTGGCGGCGTTGCGCGCCTGGCAGATGCGGCCGCCGCACCAGAGGTAGGAGGTGGCGACCGCACCGCTGCCGCCGGCGGCGCGGCTATGATGGCGCGCCCGCGAGATGAAGGAGCTCGTGATCGGGGCGCCGCCGCCCCAGAGCGTGCTCGTGATCGCGGTGCGCCGGCCGAGCCCGTCGTAGGCGAAGGCGGTCCGCTTGCCCGTCTGCCCCGGATATCCCGGATAGCCGATGGCGAGGAGCCGGTTCTCGGCGTCCCAGGCGTAGGTGCGCAGCCCGTCGGAGAGCAGGTTGCCGTTGGCGTCGTAGGTGAAGGGCTGGCCCGAGAGGCTGGTCAGCGCATTGACGTTGTTGTAGCCCGCGGTCTGAGTCCCCGGGCTCGGATAGACGGTCGGGCTGTCGCTCGTCTCGCTGATGGCGGCGATGAAGTTCTCGGGCGTCGTGGTGTAGGCGTAAGTCGAGTACTGGCCCGAGGAGAGCCCGACGTTGCTGATCCCCGCAAGGCGGCGGTCGCCCGAGTTGGGGAGATAGCTCCAGGTGGTCGCCAAGGTCGAGCTCGCGAGCTGGCGGCTCGTGATCTGCCCGGTCTGGCCGAGGTAGGCGAGCGCGAAGGCGCCGAGGTCGCTCGCGTGGCTGGTGAGCCGGCCGATGGCGTCGTAGCCGAAGGTCTCGGCCCCGGCGGCGCCGACGGTGCGCGAGGCGAGCCGCCCGAGCGCGTCATAGACGTAGCTGATGGCACTCACCGGCAGCGCGCTGCTCTCCTGCCGCAGGCGCAAGGCGCCGAGCGAGCCTATCGCGACATAGGCGTAGCTCGTGGTGCCGGTGCCGTCCGCCATCGAGACGAGGCGCGGGAAGTAGGGGTCGTAGGCGAAGGCGACGTTGGGCGTGGGGTTGGCCGCGTTGAGATAGGCGATGCCGGCCAGCCGGTCGTCCTCGAAGTAGCTGTATTGCTTCACCTGCGCGAGGGCGTCGGTGACCGATGCGAGGCGGCTCGTGGTGCTCTCGTAGGCGTAGCCAAAATCCATTCTGATCCAACAATTTCTCACCGATCGACGTGCAATTACACGAAGCCTACTCCCAATCAACCCCGAGCCCTCATTCGTCCAGTTACGCCGCTCTGGGACCATGCGCCGATTGCATAGCGTGCTGACTCGCGGTCGAAGCGCTGCATCCAATCATCGGTCCGACCCTTGCGACCTTTCTTTGGCTTTCGATATGTCGAATCCACATTGTCGACAACTAACTGGAAAGAACGGCGTAGCCAACCGGGTCGGTGGAAACAGGCGCGCCCGACATCGAGGGCAACGAAAGCGAGCGGCGTAGATATAAAACGCAGGAACTATACATGACGGGGCAAGGAGATAGATCCAACCGTTCGCATTTAGAAGGTGCAGGGTTTCGAACGCGATGAGGAGCGCGATCAAGCCGGCTGTTTGGGCTATATGCAGCTTCGTCGTGACGCTCATACTAGGCCTTCGCGATGCGCGTTTATCACAAGGTCCGATTAGATCACGTCGGCGCCATTGCGCTTGCCGCTGCTCCTTTAGGGGCCAAGTATGAAACGATGGCTGACCCCTGGAATGGATGCCGCAGGACCAATCCGCGTCGCTGCGGCGGTATCTCCGTTCGCTGCCGCCAATGCAGCGGTTACTGCGCCGGTCGTCTCATAGGTCGTAGATTGTTGAACACTCATGGCTAATGGAACGCCAGTTAGTGCCTGTACTCCGGATGCGCCAATCGATATCTGGAATCCCGACGGATTTTGATAGCTGGACGGCTGACTCGGATTGAAATTTGCGCCATATGTCGGTCCACCTCCAATTGGACCACGTGCTCCCGCAAATGCACTTCCGAACTGATTTCCAAAAAAATTCTCCGGTCCGCCGAATGTGTTCTGGAGAATAATGTTTGCCGAAATGTCCACGCCGCCCCCACAACCAATAGTGGCAAACGTGCCAAATCTTCCGGTATCGGTGTTGAAGTAGATACCAGCAGTGATCGAGCCTCCGCCGCCGAAAAATCCGCTCAGGTTCAGTCCAAGCGACCATGTATCCAGACCGCCGGGATCGGTGTTATTTAGCGGATCATTATTGACATAGCGGTACAGATTTCCGGCCGGATCGCTCCTTTCGCCAAAGGGATCGCGCGAGAGCCATCGCCCGATGGCCGGATTGTAGGCCCGGTACTGCGTCAGGTAGAGCCCGCTGTCGGCGTTGTAGAACATCCCGGCGTAGTTGAGGTCGGTGACCGGGGCGGTCGCCTGGAGCGGGTTGCCGTAGGGGTCGTAGCTGTAGGCCGGCGCGCTCGTGGCGCTGGCGAAGGCGCGGCGCACCGAGCCGAGCTGGTCGGGGCCGTAATAATAGGGCTGCGCCGGGGAGCCGGGGACTACCTCGCCCTCGGCAACATATTCCCGCGTCGGCGCATTGGCGGCGTTCCTTGCCTGGCAGATGCGCGCGCCGCACCAGAGGTAGGAGGTGGCGACCGCACCGCTGCCGCCGGCGGCGCGGCTATAGTGGCGCGCCCGCGAGATGAAGGAGCTCGTGATCGGGGCGCCGCCGCCCCAGAGTATGCTCGTGATCGCGGTGCGCCGGCCGAGCCCGTCATAGGCGAAGGCGGTCTCCTTGCCGGTCTGCCCCGGATATCCCGGATAGCCGATGGCGACGAGGCGGTTCTCGGCGTCCCAGGCATAGGTGCGCAGCCCGTCGGAGAGCAGGTTGCCGTTGGCGTCGTAGGTGAAGGGCTGGCCCGAGAGGCTGGTCAGCGCGTTCACGTTGTTGTAGCTCGCGGTCTGGGTCCCCGTGGTGGGGTACACCGTGGCGCTGTCGCTCGTCTCGCTGATGGCGGCGATGAAGTTCTCGGGCGTCGTGGTGTAGGCGTAGGTGGAGTACCGGCCCGAGGAGAGCCCGACGTTGCTGATCCCGGCGAGGCGGCGGTCGCCCGAGTTGGGGAGATAGCTCCACGTGGTCGCCAAGGTCGAGCTCGCGAGCTGCCGGCTCGTGATCTGCCCGGTCTGGCCGAGGTAGGCGAGCGCGAAGGCGCCGAGGTCGCTCGCGTGGGAGGTCAGCCGGCCGATCGCGTCGTAGCCGAAGGTCTCGGCCCCGGCGCCGCCGACGGTGCGCGAGGCGAGCCGCCCGAGCGCGTCATAGACGTAGCCGATGGCGCTCACCGGCAGCGGGCCGCTTTCCTGCTGCAGGCGCAAGGCGCCGAGCGAGCCTATCGCGACATAGGCGTAGCTCGTGGTGCCTGTGCCGTCGCTCATCGAGACGAGGCGCGGGAAGTACGGGTCGTAGGCGAAGCCAACGTTGGGCGTGGAGTTGGCCGCGTTCAGATAGGCGATGCCGGCGAGCCGGTCGTCCTCGAAGTAGCTGTATTGCTTGACCTGCGCGAGGGCGTCGGTCACCGTCTTGAGGCGGCTCGTGGTGTTCTCGTAGGCGTAGGCGATGGTGCTGCTGTCGGCGTATTGCTTCGCCGTGAGCCGGCCCTCAACGTCGTAGCTCCAGCCCGTGACGTTGCCGTTGGGGTCGGTCAGGCCGGTCAGCTCGCCGATGCCGTTGTAGGCGAAGAGCGTGCGGTTGCCGAGGGGGTCGGTGATCGCGGTCAGGCGGCGGTCGGCATCGTGGGCATAGAGCCACGTCCGGAACTGGCGGTCCTGGTAGGAGGCGAGATCGAGATTGTCGTAGGTGTAAATGTCCGTCGTGCCGTCGGGGTAGGTTATCTTCGTGACGCGGTCGGCGGCATCATAGCCGTAGGCGACGGTCCAGCCCTCGGAATCCGTGTAGCTCGCGACCCGGTCGAAGGCATCGTAGGTGAAGCTCGCGGCGGTGGCGCCGTTGGCGTTGACGATGGCGCTCAGATCGCCCGCGGCGTCGTACTGGAAGCTCGTCGTCTGGTTGAGCGCGTTGGTGAGGGAGGTGAGCTGCCCGGCGGCATTGTACGCATAGCTCGTGGTCTCGCCCGCCGCGTCGGTATAGAGGAGCGGCCGGTGGTGGCTGTTGTAGGTGAACTGGGCGACCGGCGTCTGGATGCCGGGCGCCGTGGTCTGGCTGACCGTGGCGAGATCGACGTGGTTGGCGGCATAGGCGAAGGAGGTGGTGCGGCCGAGGGGATCGATGGCCTGGGTGAGATTAAAGAAGCCGGCCGCGTCGTAGGAGAACTGGCGGAGCTGGGTCGAGCCGTCGTCGAGCACGCGGCCGGCGGCGGTCGGCTTGTCGTAGATGCCGGCATCGGTGGAAAACGGCTGCCCCACATAGTTGAACCAGATGCGGTTCTCGAGCGGGTATTTGACGCTCTCGATGCTGGTCGATTTGACGGCGATACGGGGCACGTGCAGGAAATGCCGGTCCCGCGCCTTGGTGTAGTCGCAGCCCCCGCTCGCGGTGCAGCCGGCCACGACGTAGGCGTTCTTGTCCCAATGAAAGCTGTCGCGCGTGTCGAGATATTGGTTCGTCACCGCCAAGCCTTGCGGCAGCGTGTTGCCGGCATCGCTGCCCGGGACCCCCGGGATCGGCGCCGGGGGGTTCTCCAGCCATTCCTCGCGCTCGTTGAGGCCCAGCGGGTCGGTCACTTGCACGAAGCGCGGCGGGGCGCTCGTGCCGGGTGCCGTGTAGGCGAAGCTCGTCGTGCCGTAGGGCGTGGTCATGGCATCGACGAGCGAGTTGGCGTCGTAGCTGAAGCTCGAGGTCAAGCCGAGCACGTCAGTGATCGAGACGAGGCGGCCGTAGAGGTCGTAGGTCAGGACGGCACTGCGGTTGAAGGGATCGGTGATCCCGGTCACGAGCAGCGGCTGGCCGATACGGCCGTAGGCGAAGGTCGTTTGCCGTCCGGCTGCGTCGGTCAGCGAGACGAGCCGCTCCTGGTTGTCGTAGCTGAGCGTGAGCGCGTTGCCTTGCGGGTCGATCATCTGGCTCAAGAAGACGTTGCGCGGAAAGGCGGTGCTGCCGTCGGATTGGGCATAGACCTCGATGCTCCCGTCCCGCAGCTGGCGCTGATAGTTGACCGGCGTCTCGGACTTGAGCACCAGGATGGAGCCGTCATTGTCCTGGGCTGTGAACTGGCCGGTGCTGCCGTTATAGCCGCTGTATTGGAAGGAACCTCCGCCGGCGAGATAACGCGTGACGCGGGCACCCGGATTGGTCGGGTCGTCCGTCACATAAGTGAGCCAGTTCAGCGTCCACTTCTGGCTGACGTTGAAGAAGGCGAAGTTCGCCGGCTGGCTGTCCTCGCGCTGGTTATAGGTGATACGGGTTTTCGCCGAGGGCCCGATGGGCGGGTCGTAACCGACCGGCACGTCGGACAAGGTGACGCTGACGGTCAATTCGCCGATATTGTAGCCGCACAGCGGGCAGGTGCCGGACGCATTCGCTTGCACATCCCTGGCGCCGGCAGCGCCCGGGGCCGTGCTGCTCGTCGGACCCCTCCCCCACACGCCGCCCGCCTCCTTCTCGTCCACCGCCCTCCAGCCGGCGCCGTCCTGAGCGCCGGCCGGCGCCAGGAAATAGCCGCTCGCCTCCTCGTCGAGCGCCGCCGCCGTGACCCAAAGCTCCTGGCCCGCGAAGACCGGGTCCGCGACCTGGAAGCGGCCATTGGCCTGGCCGGTGATTGCGGCAAAATGGCCGAGCTTCCAATGCACGATCGAGGGCACCGGCACCGGTTGGCCCGGCTTGCGGAAGACCAGGCGGTGGGGAAACTTCGTCTCCTCGGCGAGATGCGCCACCTCCGAGAGGCTCGTGCCGTTCGGCCCGGCGCGATACCACTGGAGGGACAGGACCTGTGCCTGCTTGGCGCCCTGCGCGAGCATCAGCGAGCCGAGCGCCAGCGGGCCGCAATTGAAGAGGTATCGGGGGTTGCTCTTGGCCAGCGACAGCTCCTCCCGTGCGGCTTGCACCGCTTCGGTCGCGGAGCCGGTCACCGGACGATCGCCGATCTCCTCGAAGAGGGCTGCGAGGCTCTCGACATGCCCGAGGGCGCCATGGAGCCGCGCGAGCTCGCCGACCGCCCGGTCGACGAGTGCCTTGGCCTGCGGCTCGGTGGCGCCTTTGCCCTCGTGCCAAGCCTGGTTCCAGGCGTCGAGTGCCCGCGAGAAATAGCCGTAATGGAGGTAGGAGATGCCGAGATTGGTGAGCAGCGCCGCGGCCCAGCCCGAATGCGGATAGCGCGCCAGGAAGGCGGTGAGGCTGCCAACGTCGTCGGGTGTGGCGCGCTTGCCGTAGGCCGCCAAGGCCTGCAGGAGGGCCTGGTCTTCCGCGGGCGTGGTGGGGCCGGTCGCCATGAGCGGCTCGGCAAGATGCGCGGCCCGGATTGCCGCCGCGACGGGCTCGGCGGTGCCGGGAGCGCTCGCCGCCTCTGCCGCACGCGGGAGGCATGCTGCGTACAACAGCAGCAGCGCCGCCATGGCGATCGAGGCCGCGAACAAGGCCGGCCGCCTCGGCAGCTTCATCTTCCACGCTCCGGGCGCCCGGAGAGCTCGCGCTATCAGGGCGTCCAAGTGAAGCAACCCCATACGCCCGTGCCCCATGTCGGCTGCTCGGGCGCGCTGGAGATGGTATTGGTTTGCGCTGTCCGATTGCCGTTCGCGTCGTAGCTGTAGGCGATGCATAGGCCGTTGTCGTAAAGACCCGTCGTGAGGCGCCCAAGCTGATCGTAGGTGTAGGAAACCGAGCCGATCGCGCCGCCGGGAATCAAGATGCCGAGCAACGCCAGCAGCGCAGCCGCGACGCGCGCTCTTGCGGGCTCAATCGTCACGCGATCGTCTTCCGGGCGCATGGGGCTCATCAAGGTCAGGGGTAGGTGATTTCCAGCGAATCGATGGTGATATTCGTGTCGATCCCGCCGCCTTGTCCACCGCACATGATGCCGGCGTAGGCGATGGGCGCCCCGATCCACGAATTGTTATCGGAGTTGGTTTCGGCCCAGACGCGGCCGTTCTGGCTGATATAGAAGCTGTTGCCGGACGACGTGCTGACGACGCGCAGCCAGATGGCGTCCGAATAGGTGATGGCGACACGCGACGAACTGGCATAGGTCCAGCCCGCATTCCAGTAGCTCCACTCGTTCGACAATCCACCGGTATAGATCGCCGTGAACATCTGGACCTTGCCGCCGGTCATGGCTGACGAGGCGAGCACGATACCCTGGACCTGATAGTTCACGGCGACGAGGCTGGGCCGTATTCTCGCCGTGATGGTGAAGCTCGTCGCGGTGACGGGCAGCATTAGCCCTGCATATGCGGAATTCGACACCGGGTTGGTGAAATTCACGAAATTGCCGTCCTGCACGGCCGTCGCGGTCCCCTGCACCATCCAGACCATATTCGCCAGCACCGGCGGCGTGAAGGTCGCGTCCGAGCCGTTGTTCCCGGCCGCCCCGCCGCCGGTGATCGTAATGCTGCCGGGGCCATTCGTGATGGCGATACCCGATCCCGCGGTCAGCGTCGTCGCTTGCGGAGGTCCCCCGCTCGAGCCGATGGCGAGCTGACCGTTGGTCAAGGGACCGGCGCCGCCGAAATTTCCGGCGCCGCCGTTATATTGAACGGCGTTGGCAGCACCCCCGGGGGCGGCGTTGTTGACGCAAGCCAACAGCGCATTGAAATTTGCCATGACCTGCGAAGCGTCCGCGGTCTGGCCGTTGGTGAATTGATAGGGCAGCGTGCACTCCGCCTCGGCGGCATTGCTACCAGGCAAGATCACGCAGGCGAACGCCGAGAGCGCCGCGAGAACGGAATTCCATCGCATGACGTTACCCTCGCATGCTTGCACGGATCGGCCCGCGCAGCATGTCGGATAACCTACGATTATGTACACGTATCAGTCGAGTAAATTTATGACGACAATATGATAGATTGTCAGATTATGCAGGCATTCACCATGGCGCGCATGGATCGAGCTTATTGCGCAGCCTATGCGCGTTCGTTTGTTTTTGCCCTTGCGCTGCGCTTATGTTCATGATACGTTCCAAGCCGCGTGCAGCGACGGAGGGCGGGCGATGGAGCGCGATCCCGATTGCATCTTCTGCAAGATCGCGGCGGGCGAGGCGCCGTGCTTCAAGCTCTACGAGGACGCGGCGACGCTCGCCTTCATGGACATCAACCCGGCGAACGAAGGCCATTGCCTGGCGATTCCCAAGGCGCATTTCGTGGACATCTACGGGGCGTCCCCGGGCGAGGTGGGGCGGGTGGCCGAGACCGCGCGCAAGGTGGCGAAGGCGGTGCGCGACGTGGTCAGGCCCGACGGCCTCAACCTCGTGCAGTCGAACGGTCCGGGTGCGGCCCAGTCGGTCATGCACTTCCACATCCACGTGCTGCCGCGCACGAGCGGCGACGAGCTCAAGATCAACTGGCCGCTCGTGCCGGGGGACCGCGTGGCGATCGGCTTGCTCGCCGAGAAGATCAGGGCGAGGCTCTCTTAAGCGCGGGCGTGCGTGCCATGGTCAAGCTCAAGGTCATCGCGGTCGGCAGCTCGCTCGGCGTGGTGTTGCCCAAGGCGGTGCTGGCGCGCCTCAAGGTGGCGAAGGGCGATTGCCTGTTCTTCACCGAGGCGCCGGACGGCTTCCGGGTGACGCCCTACGATCCCGACTTCGAGCGGCAGATGGTACTCGCCCGCCGCATCATGGGCGAGCGCCGCGACGTGCTCAGGGCGTTGGCCAGGAGGGAACTGGCCAAATGAGCGGGCGCGCCTGGCGCTGGCTCGGCGAAGAGGCGGCGCTCGCCATCCACGATGCGCAGTTGGCCGAGCATGGCGGTGCCGGCGGCCCCGGCGAGCGCGCCCTCGTGCAAGCGGCCTTGGCGCGCCCGCGCCGTCTCGCGGCCGGGGGCGAGCCGGACGCGGCGGAGCTTGCCGCCGCTTACGCCTGCGGCCTCGCGCGCACGGAGGGCTTCGCGGACGGCAAGAGGCGGACGGCCTACGTGGCGGCACTCGCCTTCTCGCTCGACAACGGCTACCGGTTCACCGGCGGCGACGTCGAATCCGCCGAGGCGATGCGGGCGCTCTCCGCCGGCGACATGACGGAGGAGGAGCTCGCCCGCTGGTTCCGCGCCCGGCTGGTCGCGGCCGGGTCCTGAGAGGCTCAGCCGGCGAGCCAGGCGGGCCTGCCCGGACGGAGCACGGCTTGCCCCGCGCGCAAGCTCTCGCCCTTCGCCGCCGCGGCAGCGACGGCCTCGAGCTTGAGGAGGGCGAGGCCGATGCCGCTTGCTATGGCGCGCAGCTCGCCCACTTCCGCGCCGCCGAGGAGGACCGGCGTGCCCGGCGCCGGCTCCGGCCCCTCGATGGCAACCGGCAAGAGGCGCTTCTTGACGAGCGCCCGGTACTTCATGCGCGCGGTCACTTCCTGGCCGATGTAGCAGCCCTTATTGAAATCGACGCCGTCCAGCTCCTCGAAGCCGTTCTCGAGGAGGAGCGCCTGCTCGGCCGGCAGCTCGGCGCTGCCCTCCGCCACGCCGAGCGAGAGGCGCAGGCGGCGGTGCTCGGCCAGAGCACCCTCCGCGAAGCCGGCCGCTGCGAGCGCGGCTGTGCCTTGACACGGCAGGATGGCGCGGCAGCCGAGCGCCGCCAGGCGCGGATCGACGAAGACGCTGCCGCCGAAGGCCGCGCGCGCGGCACCCCGCTCGGCCGCGAAGCCCGAGGGCAGCTGCGGCGCCCTCCCCCCAGAGGAGCGCCGGCACGAGCCTCTCGCGCGCATCCGCGATGGTCACCTTGGCGCGCAGCTTATAGAGCGCGAGCCGGCGCCTGAGATCGTCGAGCCGCGCCGCCTCGCCCTCAAGGACGAGCTCGCCCTCGAGATCGCCCTTTGGCATTTCCACGATGAAGAAATCGTGGAGGAAGCGGCCCTGCGCGTTGAGCAGGCTCGCATAGATGGCCCGCCTCTCGCTCGCCTTCTCGATGTCGTTGGAGATGAGGCCTTGGAGGAAGGGCCGCACATCCTCGCCGGCGAGCGTGAGGCAGGCGCGCTCCCCGTTGAGCGCATATCGCAGGTCCGCCATCGTTTCTTCGTCCCCAGAGGTCCCTGAGCCAAGGAGCAGGGGAGAAGTGGTTCGCCCTCCGGCGCTTGGCAAGCCGGCCGGGCGGCCCTATAAGGCGCACGCCATGCACATCGTCCTTGTCGACAACTCGATCCCCTTCGACGGCCAAAGCCCCCTGAGCCAGCCCTTGGGCGGCGCCGAGAAGGCGTTCGCCAGCCTGCCGGGGGCACTCGCGGCGCGCGGCCATCGCGTCCAGGTCTTCAACCGCGCGGCGGCGGCGGGCGAGATCGAGGGTGCCTCGTGGGAGAGCTGGCAGGGCGCGCGCCCCGCCGCCTGCGACCTCCTCGTCGCCTACCGCCGGCCGGAGTTCTTGGGCTTCGTCGCGAGCCCCGCCCAGCGCATCCTCTGGCTCGCCGGTGCCGCGCAAGAGCTGAGCGGGGACAGGGAGACCGGCCTCCTCCTCGCCTACCGCCCGGCCCTCGTCTTCATGGCCGAGGCCGAGCGGGCCGCCTACCGCCAGGGCGAGCCTGCGCTCAAGACGGCGGCGGTGCCGCCCGGCATCCGCGCCGTCTATCTCGCGGAGGTGCTACCTTCGCCCGCAGCGCAGCCCTATGCCTTGGCGACCAGCCATCCCGGGCCGGGCCTCGAGTGGCTTATCAAGCTATGGGTCGCGGAGGTCAATCCGCTCTGCCCGCATGCCGAGCTGCGGCTCTTCTCGGCCATCCTCGACCGCGCGCTCCGCGGGGGTGCCGTGGCCGAGCCGTTCAAGGCGGTGGCGGACCTCGCCCTCGCGTCGCGCGACAAGGGCATCGCCATCCGGCCGCCCGGCTCCGACCCCGTCATGGCGGAGGCCTATCGCGGCGCCCGCGCCCACCTCTATCCCGGCGACGCGCGCGAGGTCTATTGCTTCACCCTGGCCGAGAGCCAGGCCTGCGGCGCGCCGGCCGTGGCGCGGCCGTTCGCCGCCACGGCCGCGGAGATCGGCGTCGACGTCTCGGGTCACCTGGCGGCCGACGACGCGGCCTTCGCGCAGCGCACCCGGTCTCTCCTCCTGGACGATGACATCTACCTCAGGTTGAGCGCGGGCGCCCGGGCGCGGACGCGCGAGCGGAGCTGGGAGCGCGCCGCGGCGGCCTTCGAGGCCATTTGGCAATGATCCCGCTTGGGGCATAATCGGCGCCGCCATGCGCATCCTCTACATCACCCATACGCGGGTCGGCGACGCGGTGCTCTCGACCGGGGCGCTCGCCCGTCTCCTCGAGCGCCATCCCGGGGCGAGCGTCACGGTGGCCTGCGGGCGGGCGCCGGCCGAGCTCTTCGAGTTCGTGCCCGGGCTCGCGGAAATCTACATCATCGACAAGGAGCCGCGCGGCCGGCACTGGCTCCGGCTGTGGCGCCACGTGGTGGGGCGGCGCTGGGACGTGGTGGTCGACCTGCGCGCCTCGGCCATTGCCTATCTCCTCTTCGCGCGCGAGCGCTACGTCACCAGGCCGAGCAAGGAGCCGGTGCACCGCCTCGTCCATCTCGCGCGCGTGCTCGGCGAGACGCAGCCGCTCGAGCCGCGCATGTGGACGGGCCCGCAGCACTGGGAGGCGGCGAGGGAGATCCTGCCCGACGGGCCGCCGGCGCTCGCGGTGGCGCCGACGGCGAACTGGCGCGGCAAGATGTGGCGCGGCGCACGCTTCGCCGAGCTCATCGAGCGCCTGACGGCACCCGACGGCATCCTGCCGGGCGCCCGGGTCGTGGTGCTGGGCGCGGGGCCGGAGCGCAACCTCGCCCAGCCGGTCCTCGCCTCGATCAGGCCGGCGCGGCGCGTCGATCTCATCGGCAAGGTGACGCTGCTCACCGCCTATACCGTGCTGCGGCGCTGCGCCCTCTTCGTCGGCAATGATTCGGGGCTCATGCATCTCGCCGCCGCCGCCGGCATCCCGACGCTCGGGCTCTTCGGCCCGAGCCGGCCGGAGAACTACGCGCCGCGGGGCCCGCGCGCCGGCTACGTCTCGACCCCCATCCCCTACGAGACGCTGGTGGGGCAGCCCGGCTACGACCACCGTACCACCGACACGCTGATGGACAGCCTGACCGTCGACATGGTCGAGGCCGCCGCCGTCGAGCTCTGGCAGAGAAGCATGGGTGCCGCGGCATGAGCGAGCCGGAGCTCGCCCAGCGCCCGGAGGCCCAGCACCTCTCCGCCCTCGTCGTCGCGCGCAACGAGGAGCGCCAGCTCGCCCGCTGCCTCGCGGGCCTCGGCTTCGCCGACGAGATCGTGGTGGTGCTCGACCGCACGAGCGACCGCTCGAAGGAGATCGCCCTCGCCGCGGGCGCGCGCATCATCGAGGGCGCCTGGGAGATCGAGGGGCCGCGGCGCATGGCCGGGATCGCGGCCTGCCGCGGTCCGTGGATCCTCGAGGTCGATGCCGACGAGCGGGTGCCGCCGGAGCTTGCCGCCGAGATCCGCGCGGCCCTCCCGGGTGCCGCAGCCGGCTATTTCCTCATCCCCTTCGACAACTACATCGGCGAGCATCTGGTGCGCTACGGCTGGGGCGCCTCCTGGGGCGTCTCGGCCGCGGTGCGGCTCTTCACCAAGGGCGCCAAGGTGTGGGGCGACCAGCGCATCCATCCCAAGCTGGCGCTCTCCGGCGAGCGGCGCTGGCTCAAGGTGCCCATGGTGCACTACGTCGACCGCAACATCTCGGACATGCTGGCGCGCCTCGACCGCTACACCACGGCGCGCGCCCGCGACCTGCGCGCCGCGGGCGACATCGGCAGCTACGCACACAATGTCCGGCGGCTGTTCTCGCGCTTCTTCAAATGCTATGTCTCGCACCGCGGTTATCGCGAGGGGCCGTACGGCTTGCTCGTCGCCCTCATGGCGGCACTCTACCCCTTGATCTCCTATCTCAAGGCGAGACTGGAAAAGGACTGATGGCGCGCCTTCGTGTGCTCCAGGTGATGGCCGGCGCGCGGCACGGCGGTGCCGAGGCCTTCTTCATGCGCTTGGTGCCGGCGCTCGAGCGGGCAGGGCTCGAGCAGCGCGTCGTCATCCGGCGCGACGGCGAGCGCGCAGCCAAGCTGCAGAGCGAGGGCATCGAGACGCTCGAGCTCTCCTTCGGAGCCGTGCTCGACTGGCGCACGCCGCTCTCGCTCGGCGCCGCCATCCGCTCGTTTGCACCCCAGGTGGTGCTGACCTGGATGAGCCGCGCCAGCGCCGTCTGCCCCAGGGGCCGCTTCGTGCACGCCTCGCGCCTCGGCGGCTATTACGATCTGCGCTACTACCGCAAGAGCGACCATCTCATCGGCAACACGGCGGACATCGTCGCCTACCTGCGCCGCGCGGGCTGGCCCGAGGAGCGCACGCATTATCTGCCGAATTTCGTCGATACGGCGGCAGCGCTGGCCACGCCGCGCGCGAGCTTGGCGACGCCCGAGGGGGCGCCGCTCCTCCTCGCCCTCGGCCGCCTCCACTCCGACAAGGCGTTCGACGTGCTTCTCGCAGCCCTCGCCGAGCTTCCGGGAGTATACTGCTGGCTCGCGGGCGAGGGGCCCGAGCGCGCGGCACTCGAGCGCCAGGCGGTACGCCTCGGGCTCGGCGGGCGCCTGCGCTTCCTCGGCTGGCGCGAGGACACGGCGGCCCTCATGGCCGCGGCCGATCTGCTCGTCTGCCCCTCGCGCATCGAGCCGCTCGGCAATGTGGTGATCGAGGCCTGGGCGCGAGCGCTGCCCGTGGTCGCGGCGGCGAGTGCTGGCCCCAAGGGCCTGATCACGGAGGGCGAGAACGGGCTCCTCGTGGCGCTCGAGGACGCCCGCGGGCTCGCCGCCGCGATCGGGCGCGTGCTCGCGGAGCCGGCGTTGGCCCGGCACCTCGCCGAAGGCGGCGGTGCAGCTCACCGGGCGGCCTTCACCAAGGAGCTCGTGGTGGCGCGCTACATGGAGTTTTTCGAGAAGGTGGCAGCCTGATGTGCGGCATCGTCGGCGTCATGATGAAGAACGGCAGCCCGCCCGACCAGGCGCTCTTGACGCGCATGTCCGACACGGTCGACCACCGCGGGCCGGAGAGCCGCGGCCGCTACTCGGTCGCCAACGTCGGCATGGTGCAGAACCGCCTCGCCATCATCGATCTCAAGACCGGCGGCCATCCGCTCTACGAGCCCGGCGGCGGGGCGCTTGTGGGCAACGGCGAGATCTACAATTACATCGAGCTGCGCGAGGATGCGGCACTGGCCGGCATCAACTTCGCGACGGGCTCGGATTTCGAGCCGGCACTCCACCTCTACCGGCGCCTCGGCCTCGGCTTCGTCGAGAAGCTGCGCGGCATGTACGCCATCGCCCTCCACGACGCGCCGGCCGGCCGCCTCGTGCTCGCGCGCGATCCCTTCGGCATCAAGCCGCTCTATTACGTGGAGCGGCCCGAGCTCTTCGCCTTCGCCTCCGAGCCGCGCGCGCTGATCGCGGCGGGCCTTGCCCAGCGCGTCGTCGATCCGGTGCGCCGGGCGGAGCTCGTCGAGCTGCAATTCACCACCGGTCGCGACACGCCCTTCCTCGGCATCCGGCGGCTCCTGCCGGGCGAGACCCTCGTCCTCGCCGAGGCGCGCATCGTCGAGCGCAAGCGGCTCGACCCGCTGCCCCAGGGCGGTCCGGAGCCGATGGACGAGGAGGAGGCCCTCGAGGCGCTCGAGGCGGCGCTCGCCGACAGCGTGCGCGTCCACCAGCGCTCGGACGTGCCCTACGGCATGTTCCTCTCGGGCGGCATCGATTCCTCGAGCGTGCTGGCGCTGATGGCCAGGCTCAACGACCGCCCGGTGCGCGCCTTCACCATCGGCTTCTCGGGCACCGAGGTGGCGGACGAGCGCGCGCTCGCCCGCACGGTCGCGCGCAAGCTCGGCGCCGAGCACGTCGAGGTGGAGTTCAGCGAAGGCGATTTCTGGCAGCTCCTGCCGAAAGTGGCGGCGGCGCTCGACGACCCGACCGCCGACTACGCGGCACTTCCCACCTACAAGCTCGCCTCCCTCGTCAAGGGCTCGCTCAAGGTGATCCTGACCGGCGAGGGCGGCGACGAGCTCTTCGCCGGCTACGGCCGCTACCGCAGCGTCGTGCGTCCCTGGTGGCAGTGGGGCCGCACCATGCGCGCGCGCGGCATCCTCGACGGGCTCGGCGTGCTGCGCGCGAACCCGGCCGGCTGGCGCGACGGCATCGCCGCGGCGGAGCTGGCGGCGGCGACGCCGGGGCGCACCAAGCTGCAAGCGGCGCAGGTGGTGGACGCCACCGACTGGCTGCCCAACGACCTGCTCACCAAGCTCGACCGCTGCCTCATGGCGCACTCGATCGAGGGCCGCGTGCCTTTCCTCGATCCCGTCGTGGCGCGCCTGGCCTTCCGCCTGCCGGACCGCCTCAAGCTCCGCCGCGGCCTCGGCAAGTGGCTCTTGCGCAAGTGGCTCGCGCGCGCCGTTCCCGAGGCGGAGCCGATGAGCGCCAAGCGCGGCTTCACGGTACCGGTCGCCGAATGGATCGGCCGCAAGCGCGAGAGCATCGTGCCGCTCGTGGCGCGCCAGGCGGGCATACGCGAGCTCTGCCAGCCGGGCGCCGTCGAGCGGCTCTTCCTCGGCAGCGGCAAGCGCGCGGAGTTCGCCGAATGGGCGCTCCTCTTCTACGCCTGCTGGCACCAGACCCACATCATGGGGAGCGGCGGCGCCGCCGACGCCTTCGAGCTCCTCGCTACGGCGTGATGCCATGGCCGATGGCTTCGAGCTCGTCCTCAAGGGCGGCACCGTGGCGACGCCGGGCGGCCTCGTCGAGACCGACGTGGGCGTGCGTGCGGGCCGCATCGCCGCCTTCGGCAGCTTGGCTCTCGCCGCCGGCCGCACGGCGCTCGACGTGCGCGGACTGCATCTCCTCCCCGGCGTCATCGACACCCAGGTGCATTTCCGCGAGCCCGGCCACGAGCACAAGGAGGACCTCGCGAGCGGCACCCGCGCCGCCGCACTCGGCGGCGTCACGGCCGTGTGCGAGATGCCGAACACCCGGCCGAGCACCACCACGCGCGAGCTCCTCGAGGACAAGCTCGCGCGCGCGCGCGGCCGCGCCGCGGTCGACCATGCCTTCTTCGTGGGTGCTGCGCACGAGAATATAGGCGCGCTCGCGGCGCTCGAGCTCTTGCCCGGCTGCGCCGGCGTCAAGATGTTCATGGGGAGCTCGACCGGGAGCCTCCTCGTCCCCGATGACGAAGGGGTGCTCGCGGTGCTGCGCGCGGGGCGCCGGCGCGTGGCCGTGCACGCGGAGGACGAGGCGCGCCTCGTCGAGCGCAGGCGGATCGCCACGGACGGCGGCGACGTGCACCTCCATCCCCTATGGCGCGACGAGGAGACGGCACTCGCCGCGACGAGGCGCCTCATCGCGCACGCCCGGCGCGCGGGCCGCCGCGTCCACGTGCTGCACGTCACCACGGCGGGCGAGATGGTCTTCCTCGCCGAGCACAAGGAGATCGCCACCGTCGAGACGACGCCCCAGCATCTCACGCTCGCGGCACCCGAGTGCTACGACCGCCTCGGCACGCTCGCCCAGATGAACCCGCCCATCCGAAGTGCCGCCCATCGCGAGGCCTTATGGCGCGCGGTCGCCCAAGGCGTGGTCGACGTGATCGGCTCCGATCATGCGCCCCATACGCTCGAGGAGAAGGCGAAGCCCTATCCCGAGAGCCCCTCGGGCATGCCCGGCGTGCAGACGCTGGTGCCGCTCCTCCTCGACCATGTCAACGCCGGCCGGCTCTCGCTCGCGCGCTTCGTCGATCTCACCAGCGCCGGTCCCGCGCGCATCTACGGCATTGCCGGCAAGGGCCGCATCGCCCTCGGCTACGACGCGGACTTCACCATCGTCGATCTCGCGTTGAAGCGGCGCATCGAGAACGGCTGGATCGCCAGCCGCTGCGCCTGGACGCCCTTCGACGGCATGACGGTGGCCGGCTGGCCGCGCATGACCGTCATCCGCGGCCGCATCGTCATGCGCGAGGACGAGCTCCTGGGCGAGCCCGCAGGCGCCCCTTTGCGCTTTCTCGAGACGCTCGAAGCAGAAGGCTGAGGCGGCGCCGGCAGGCAGGGGTTCCTCCGCTGCAAAGCCCGGACCGCTCTTGGCCATATGCGCAATCCCTAAATAGGGCTTGCATTTTTACACGTTTTGGCCCATGTATCCATCATCCGTATCTGCTTCGGCACTTGCCGATTTGCCCCCGTTTGGGGCGCACATCTCAGCAATCCATGAGGCCGGTAACTGGAGACGCCCTTGCGCGATGGTCGCGCAGGACGCGGAGACTCATATCCACTAGGAGGCCATCATGGCTATCGGTACCGTCAAGTTCTTCAACACCCAGCGCGGCTTCGGGTTCATTCAGCCGCAGGACGGCTCGAAGGACATCTTCGTGCACGTGAGCGCCGTCGAGCGCGCCGGCATGGCGACCCTGAACGAGGGTCAGAAGGTGTCGTACGAAGTCGAGCGCGGCCGCGACGGGCGCGTCTCGGCCGTCAACCTCTCCGCCGCGTAAGGCACGCGACGCCAGAGACAATTCGGGATTGCCGCGGCACTTCCTCGAAGGAGTGCCGCGGCGGCCCTTCTATTTCCCGCCTGCGGCCGCCAGAAGCTTCGCCATGAAAATCCGGTCGTAGCCCGCCTCCTTGCCGCGATGCGTCTCGGCGAAGCCGAGATGCCGGTAGAGGCCGATGTTTTCCACCATCACCGCATTGGTATAGAGGCGGAGCTCCGAGAAGCCGCGCTCGAGCGCGTGGCGCTCGGCAAAGGCGACGAGCGCGCGGCCCAGCCCCTCGCCCTGACGCGCGGGATCGACGGCAATGTTCTCGAGGAAGAGATGATCCCCCTTGGGGACGAGCACGAGCACGCCCGCAAGTCCGCAGCTTGAGACAGCGACAAAGATGCCGCCCTCGGCGACGCGCGCGGCGTAATCATCGAGCATGGGAGCCGGCGGACGGTCCATGCGCGCGAGATAGATCTCGTAGGCCCGCCGCACGATGCGCGTGATGTCCTCGACATCGGCGGCCACAGCTGTGCGGATCGCGGTCTTGGGCGCTGGAATGCTCATCCTCGACACCTCGCAGGTTGGGCGGTGGACCGCGGCGCTGGCCAAGCCTATTCCGGCAATGTAACCTTGGCTGGTTAGATAGGCGGGTGGCTGCGCCGCTCGGGCATGCCGCCTTAGGCTTCCCTCATTTCCGCTGCGTAGACCTTGAGCATCGCACGAAAGAGCGTCCTTGGCCTGGCCCTGCTGCTTGCGCGGGCTGCGGGAAGGCGTCGCAGCCTCAGGCAGCGCTTTGCGAGCGGGTCTCGGGCATCCTCTTCCCCGCGGACCGCATCGAGCGCCTCGAGAGCGAACGCGATGCCGGGAGCGCCCATCGGATTGCCACCCGCATCACCTTGCGCGCGGCGGACGGGACGCTCGAGCGGCACCGCGTCGGCTGCAGCTTCGCGGGCGGCCCCTTCAGCCCCGGCCAGCTCGAGCTCGTCGAGGTCACAAGCGACGTCGAGGGGCGGCTCAGCGCCGCGCACATGGCGGCCCTCGGCTTCGTGCTCGACCGCTTCGGAGGAAACGCCGGCGCCGCGGGGCCGGGGCCGCTCTCCCGACCGGCGCTCCGGCTCCCGCTCGGCGTCGAGACGCTTTATTTCCTGCAGCAACTCGTCAATGGCGTGACACTCGGCTGCGTCGTCTCGCTCATCGCGGTCGGCTACACGCTCATCTACGGCATCATCGGCGTCATCAATCTCTCCTTCGGCGAGATCTACATGATCGGCGCCTTCGCCGCCGTCATCGGCGCCCTCATGTTCATGATGCTCGGCGTCGCATCCCAGACGGCGAGCGTGCTCCTGGCGCTGCCCTTCGCCATGGCTCTCACCGCCGGCTACAGCATGATGACCGACCGCCTGGTCTTCCGCCCCTTGCGCGAGGCGAGCACGCTCATGCCGCTCATCGCCTCGATCGGCCTAGCGCTCGTGCTGCAGAATTACGTCTTTCTCGTCGAGAGCGCGCGCAATCTTTGGCTGCCGGTGCACTCCGAGGACGGCATAGCGCTCGCCGCGGCCGGCAGCTTCAGCCTTTACGTCAACCGCCAGCAAGCGCTCGTCCTGGGGCTCACCGCACTCCTCGCGGGCGCCACCTGGTACATCCTCACGCGGACCCGTTTCGGCCGTGTGCAGCGCGCGTGCTCCTAGGACCGGCGCATGGCAGCGCTGCTCGGCGTCGACGTCGATCTCGTCGTCGCCTCGACCTTCGCCCTCGGCGGCGCCCTCGCCGCGGCCGGCGGGCTCATGGTCGCGAGCTATTACGGCGGGGTCAATTTCGCCATGGGCCTCTCCATGGGGCTCAAGGCGCTCACCGCCGCGATCGTGGGCGGCATCGGAAACTTCAAGGGGGCGTTGCTCGGCGGCTTCGTCGTGGCGCTGCTCGAGACTTTCTGGGCAGGCTATCTGCCGGGCGCCTACCGGGAGATCGCGGTGTTCGCGCTCCTCATCGTGCTGCTCATCTTCCGGCCGCAGGGCATTCTCGGCGAGGTGTGAGGGCGGCAGCTCAGAGCTTGTGGAGCGTACCGCCCTGCCAGCCGTAGATGTCGTAATGCAGCTCCTTGGGATCGCCCTTGGCATCGAAGCTGATTTTGCCGATCGCAGTGCTGTAGTCGCCCTCGCGCAAGGCCTTGGCCACGGCGGCGGCGTCGACCGAGCCGGCACGCCCGGCGGCCTTGGCGTAGAGCTCGACCGCTGCGTAGGCGTAGAGCGTGTAGCCCTTGGCGTCGACGCCGTAGCGCGCCAGTCCGGCGACCGGATTGGGCGCGTTGCGCGATTGCTCGGTGCTGGTGTTGGCGCCCGTCTCGCTCATGTCCGGGAGCGAGGTCATGAAGGTGCCGTCCGCCGCCGCCCCGGCAGTCTTGGCGAAGTCGCCAGCAAGCAGCGTATCGCCGCCGCCGAACGCCGCATCGAGCCCCTGCGCGCGCGCCGCGACGAGGAAGTTGGCGGCCCTCTCCGCGTAGCCGCCGAAGACGATGACGCCGATGCCGTTGGCCTTGAGGCGCGAGGCGAGGGCCGCCGGGTCGTCGGCACTGCCGAGGGTCGTATCCTCGCGCGCCGCAGGGGCGCCCGCGTCGGCGAGCGCCTTCCGCGTCGAGGCGACGACGGTCGTGCCATAGGGGGTTCCGTCGCTCACCAGCGCCACGGCCGCATTGGGATAATGCGCGAGGATGTATTTGACGAGCGCCGGGCCCTGCATGTCGTCGCGCGGCACGGTGCGGAAGATGTTGGTATTGCCGCGCGCCGCCGCCTCGTCCGTGAGCGCCCCGCTGGTCGAGGACGGCGTGATCATCACGATGTCCGCGGCACCGTAGACGGGCGCCGCGGCGATCGAGGAGGGCGAGCAGAAGTGCCCGACCACGAGGGCGAAGTGCTCGGCGACCAGTCCGGCCGCGATGCCGGCGGCGCGCTTCGCATCGCACTGATCGTCGACCGTGCGCAGCTTGAGCACGTGACCGTCGACGCCGTTCGCCGAATTCACGTCCTCGATGGCCTGCTGCACGCCGGCGCGCATCTGCCCGCCGAGCGCGCTATAGGGGCCGTGCATGGGGCCGACCACGGCTATGTCGAGCGGCGGGGCGGTATCGACGTTGAAGATCGACGTGACCTCGCTGCAGGCGGCAAGCATGGCAAACGGCAAGAGCCAGGGGAGGAGTCTCGAGATCGGTGGCATCGCATCCTGCTCACGTTGCGGGTTCGGCGCGGGCGGCCGGGGGAAGATCGGGGGAAGGCCGCCATCGCCGACGGAACACTAGCATGGCGGCACGCCTGCGGCACGCGGCGCTTTCGCCGTCCCGGCCGCCTGAAGGTCCGCGGTGCGGTAGTGGTAGCCGTAGACCCGGCTAAAGCCCGCCTTGCGATAGAGCTCCAGGGCCGGCACGTTGCCCGCTTCGACCATGAGGGCGAGCCGCCCGGCCCCTTCCTGGCGCGCCCAGCCCCGAACGGCCGTCATGACGGCGTTGGCCAGGCCGCGGCGGCGGAAGTCCGGCAGCGTGCGTACGGCGGCGATCTGCACCCAAGGTCCGCTCAAGACCGCAAGCGCGACGCTCGCGACCTTCCCCCCTGAGATCGCCGCGGCGAAGACGTGAGGATCCGCGATGCGCGCGAAGAGGCCGCGCACGGCGCGCCGCTCGGCCTCGCTTGCGAGGCCCTCCTCATAGCAGGCGAGCCACGCGGCGTCGGGTGCCTCGAGCAGCACTGTCTCGGCCGCCGTGCTGAGAGGCGTCTCGCCTTGAGCCGCGGAGAAGGGGGCCACGAGGACGTGGCTCGCGCCCTCGCTGCGGTAGCCTTCGGCCGCCAGCGCCGCGTCGAGCCCTGCGGGCCGCACGGCGTCGGCGATCCTGAAGCAGGGCCGCAAGCCCGCCTCTCGGTAGAGTGCTGCCGCCTCCGCGATCGCCGCCGCGAGCTCGACGCCGCCGTCCCAGGCCAGCGCCCAGACGCTGTTCGGCCGACGCGTGACGCCGCGGTCGAGCCCGCAGCGCCAGCCGTGGAGCTCGACGACGCGCGCCGCTGGCCAGCCGCGCATGAGGTGCGGCTCGAGCGCGAGGATGTCGGAGGCGGCGAAGCGCACGGGTGTCTCCCTCAGGGCGTATTAGGGCACGACGCCCTTGTAGTGGGCGCTATGGTCGCCGGCGAAGTTATCCATGCCGTCTTTGGTGAGGAGCGTGCGCGCGCCGTCCGCCGTGTGGGTGATGGCGCGCTCGGACGGCCCCTCGTACCAGCGGATGTTGAAGGCTGAGAGCCAGGGATAGAAGGCGGCCTCGGCATAATGCTCGATATGGTCGCGGATCCACCAGGCGAGCGGGCGCCAGTCGCCGCTCTTCTCGTAGTGATCGAGATAGCCCGGGACGACCAGCGACACGGTGGCGCCGAGGTGGCCGGCCGCATCGCGCCGGTCCCAGATGTGGCGCGCGCGGTTGAACTCGTTCTCGCCGCAGAAATAGGCGAGGTCGCCCGCCTTGAGCCGCTCGTTGCAGAAGCCGTTGACCGAGGGCGAGCGGTAGGCGCTGCGGATGGCGATGTGGCCGAGGCCGCGGCGCATGGGCTCGAGCACGAGCCGGCAGAGCTTCTCGCCGGCGGCGATGGCGAGGTCCGGGTCGTCGGGCATGTTGGGCATGCCGTGGAAATTGGCGACCTCGCTATAGAGCATCTCGCGCATGAAGAAGTTCTCGGAGAGGCGCACGCGCCCGAGCTCGGTGAGCGCTGCTACGGACTCGGGCTTTCTCATGGCGCAATCCCCCTACTGCTTCGTCGCAGTCTAATGCACCGATTTCGACGCTCCATCCCCACTTCGTCATGCCCGCGAAAGCGGGCATCCAGAGCCAAAGCCGCTGGATTCCGGCTCTCCGCTTCGCTCCGGCCGGAATGACGAGGCCGCGACGGGATCCAAGCATGAAGAACGCGACACCAGCCGCGCCCGGCACGCGAGCCCATGGACATTTGGGCGGCGGGCTCATAACCTCGCGGCCGATCGGAGCCGCAACGCCGCAACCATGGGCGCCGCCCGCGGAGCCTCGCTCCCGCGGCAAGGTGCTGCAGATTGGGAGGCCTTCGTCATGGGAAACACGCTTCGCCGCTTCGCCGCCTCGGCCCCGCTTGCGGGACTGACGCTTGCAACCCTCCTCCTTGCCGGCGCGCTGCAGCCGGCGGGAGCCGGCATCCTCGACGATCTGAAGTCCGGCGGCAAGACGCTCCGCGTCGGCACCGACGCCACCTTCCCGCCCTTCGAGCAGACCTCGACCAGCGGCGAGAAGTCGGGCTTCGATATCGACCTGGTGAACGCGCTTGCCGCCAAGATCGGCATCAAGAAGCTCGAGTTCCAGCAGGTCCCCTTCGGCCAGCTTGTGCCCGGCCTGCAGGCGGACCACATCGACCTCGCGGCCTCGGCCATCTACATCACCGACGAGCGCAAGAAGGTGGTGGACTTCTCCGATCCCTACTTCACGGGCGGGCTCAGCGTCATGCTCAAGCCCGGCGAGACGGGCATCACGAAGCCCGAGGACCTCGAGGGCAAGCGCATCTCGGTGCAGGTCGGCACCAAGTCGGTCGACTATCTCAAAGAGCGTTTCCCCAAGGCCGAGCTCGTCATCGCCCAGACCAACGACCAGATGTTCCAGGCGCTGCCGAGCGGGCGGGCGGACGTGGTGGTCACCGGCTACCCCGCCGCGCGCTACTACATCAAGACGCACGGCGGGGCGAAGCTCGCCGATTTCCTCCTCACCCACGAGATGTACGGCTACGCCGTGCGCAAGGAGGACAAGGACCTGCTCGCGGCGATCAACGGGGCGCTCGCCGCCCTCGAGAAGGACGGCACCGTGAAGCGCCTGCAGGAGAAGTGGTTCGGCACCGGCACGTAAGTGCTGAGGGGCCGCCATGACGGCGCTCGGGCTCGAGACGGTTATCCGCTCGCTGCCCTTCCTCCTCGCCGGTGCCGTCAAGACCATCGAGGTCGTGGTGCTGGCGCTCGCCTTAGGCGTGGTCTGCGGCCTCGTGGGCGGCTTCGCCAAGCTCTCGCGCCGGCGGCTCCTGCGCGGCATGGCGGCCGCCTACGTCTCGGTCATCCGCGGCACGCCCTTCGTGGTGCAGCTCTTCTTCGTCTATTACGCCTTTCCCCAGGTGGGCATCGAGGTGCCGGCGATGGTGGCCGCCGTCGGCACGCTCGCCTTCTACTCGGGCTCCTACCAGACCGAGATCGTGCGCGGCGCCGTGCAGTCGATCCACAAGGGCCAGATCGAGGCGGCGCGGGCGCTCGGGCTCTCCCCGCGCCAGGCGCTGCGCTACGTCGTCTTCCCGCAGGCGCTCCTGCGCATGTTGCCGCCGCTCGGCAACGAATTCGTGGCGCTCACCAAGAACTCGGCCCTCGTCTCGCTCGTCACCGTGCAGGAGCTCTTCCTCTCGGCCCAGATGGTGATCAGCTCGACCTTCCAGAATTTCGCCATCTTCCTAACCATCGGCATCATGTATTACGCGATGACGAGTGCCGTGGGCGGCTTGACGCAGCTCCTCGAGCGCCGGCTCAGGGTCTATGGCTGAACGGGTGGCGCCAGAGGGGTGCTGGCGCTAGATTGAGCCGCGATCGAATGCGGCCGCGGAAGGCCGCCGGCCCGGCGGCGAGCGGGAGGAAGCACGAGCCGTGGCACTCAAGGATCTCATCGTCGAGGCGCTTCGGACCAAGGGAACGAGCGTGCTCTCGCGCAGGGCCCGTGCGGCGCATGCGGCGGCACTTGCGCTCGGCATCGCTGCGATGGTCTGCGGCACCATGCCCGAGGCGGAGGCCCAAGCGGGCTGGGCGATCGCGGCGGCGACCTGGCTCGTGCTCGGGCTCTTCGCCGTCGAGTACGGCTTGCGCCTCATCTACGCGCCGGCGCTGAGCGCTGCGTCCGACGTGCTCTCCGCGCGCGAGATGAGGCGGCGTTGGGCCGCCTCCTATGCCGGCGTCGTCGATCTCCTCGCCTGGCTGCCGATCCTCGTGGCCCTGCTCGCCATGCGCGACCAGGCGACGGCGCGGCTCTTCGGCGTGCTGTGGCTGCTCAAGTTCGGCCGCCACGTGCCGCGGTTAGGCGTACTCGGCCGCGTGCTGCGCCACGCGCGCGAGCCGGTGCTCGCCGTCTTCGCCGCCTTCATCGGCGTCCTCCTGGTCGCGGCCACGCTCGCCTATCTCCTCGAAGGGGCGGCGCAGCCCGATACCTTCGGCAGCATCCCGCGGGCACTTTGGTGGGCGATCACCACGCTGACCACGACCGGCTATGGCGACGCCGTTCCGGTGACCCCGCTCGGCCGCGTGCTGGCCGGCGCGGTGATGGTGTGCGGCATCCTGGTCTTCGCCCTCTGGGCCGGCATCCTCGCGACCGAGTTCGCGGAGGAGATGCGCCGGCACGACTTCCTCAAGACCTGGGACCTGGTCGCCAAGGTGCCGTACTTCGAGAAGCTCGGGCCCGACACCATCGCCGAGGTCGTGCGCCTCCTGAAGCCGAGAGTGCTGGCGCCGGGTGCCGTGGTGATGCGGCGGGGAGCGCCCGGAGACTGCATGTATTTCATCGTGGACGGCGAAGTCGAGATCCAGATCAAGCCCAAGCCCATCGTGCTCGAGTCCGGCAGCTTCTTCGGCGAGATCGCCCTCATCACCGGCGGCCCGCGCACGGCGACCGCGGTGGCGCTGGGCGAGACGGTGCTGCTCTCCCTCGATATCGCCCACTTCCGCCAGCTTGCCGCGACGCGGCCCGAGCTCATGGCCGCGATCGACGTGGAGGCGAAGCGCCGGGTGGCCGAGGGTCCGGGCTAGGGCGCCCGCGCCGGCCCGCTCACGCCGCGGGACGGAGCTCGGCGAGCCCGTCCGCGTCGGTGGCGGAGATCGTCGTGCGCACCATGGAGCGCGCGGCACCCTCCGGCCACGGGCGCCCGCGGTGCATGGTGGCGCGGTTGTCCCACATCGCCACGTCCCCCGGCCGCCAGCGGTGGAGATAGGTGAGCTCCGGCCGCGTCGCCTCCTCGATCAGCCTGGCGAGGAGCGCCTTGCCCTCGTTGTCGCCCATGCCCTCGACCGCGAAGGCGTGGGAGGCGATGTAGAGGGCGCGGCGGCCATTGACCGGGTTGCGCCAGGTCATGTGCCAGCGCACCGGCGGAAGTGCTGCGCGCTCGGCGGGCGTCATGAGCTCTGGGTCGATCTGGTCGCGCGAGCTCGCGTAGCTGTGGCGCACCACCATATCGCGCAGCCTCGCCTGCATGGCGCCCGGCAGGCGCTCCCAGGCGAGCCGCGTCGAGGTGAACTGCGTCTCGCCGCCGCTCTCGGGCAAGAGGCGCGCCGAGAGCACCGATGCCAAAGCGGGAGTGCGCTTGAACGAGCTGTCGGTGTGCCAGAGCCGGTTGGCGCGCGAGTTGAGGGCCTGGCGGTGGCCCGGCGGAACGGCGGCGCCCTCGGGTCCGATGTTGGTGACGCGGGCATAGAGCGTGCCCGCCCCGGCCGTGCCGAGCTTGGTGATCTCGAGCGGACCGAAGGCCCGGGAATAGGCGACCTGCAAATCGTCGCCGACGCTGTGGTCGCGAAAGAGGAGGAGCGAGTGCTCCTCGAGCGCAGCGCGCACCGCCCGATAGGCCTCGGCGCTGCTCGCCACGTCGATGAGGCTTGTGCCGCGAACCTCGACGCCGAAGCCGGGGCCGAGCGGTATGAGTTCCATGGCGCTTCCCCTTCCCGAGCCGGCGCCGGCTCTCGGCCGGTTCGGCGGGAGCAAGCCTAGCAGATTGGCGGGTCTCGGGCGAAGCCCGGATAGGCGCCGAACGCCCACCCGTCCTTGAGCAGCTCGAGGCAAGCGTCGACTGCCGCAGCGTCGTATCTTATCCCTTTGTTCGAGGCGATCTCGTCGATGCAGGCATCCTTGCCCAAGGCCGGGCGATACGGACGGTGGTGCGCCATCGAATCGACCACATCGGCGACCGCCAAAATCCGCGCCTCGAGCAAGATCTCCTCTCCGCTCATCCCGCGAGGGTATCCGCTGCCGTCGAGGCGTTCATGGTGCTGCAGGACGATATCGCCCAATGGCCACGTCGTCTCCAGCGGCCGCAGGATGTCGCAGCCGACTTGCGAATGGGATTTGATCATCATCCATTCGGCCTCGTCGAGCCTGCCGGGCTTGATCAAAATCTCGGTCGGAATGCGGATTTTGCCGATATCGTGCACCAGCCCGGCGAGGTACAGCGCGTCCAGCCTCTCCGGCGAGAGCCCGAGCCCGACGCCGATCGCCTTCGCCAAATCCGCGACTTTGGAGCTGTGCTGGCCGGTGTAGGGGTCCCTCGACTCCAACGCCAACTGCAGAGCCTTCACGGCTTGCGCATGTGCGACCATCACGCGAGAATGATACCACAGCAAGGACTCTGCCGTCATTCACTCGATCGCCGTGGCCTCACGTCGTGGAGCTTTGCCGGTAGTAGGGGCGGTGGGCGGAGCCGTCGTAATAGCCGTCGTAGAAGGCCTTGACGTGGGGGAGGACGGCCTTGGCGATGCTTCGGCGCTCGAGCTCCTCGGCGCCGAGCGGGCGCTTGAGGAGAGCGGCGAGCTCGGCGAGCGCCGAGTCGCGGTCGACCCGCGTGAAGCGCCCGTCCCGGTAGATGATCTCGCCCGCCGCGATCACCGTGCTCACGCCCGCAACCTTGGCGCGCTGGATCACCGCGTCGAGCGCGGGCGTCTCGGCATCGAGATAGGGCTGGCTGATCTGCCGCCAGTCGATCAGCACCATGTCCGCCGCCTTGCCCGGCTCGAGCGTGCCGAGCCGCGCGCCATAGGGCGTGGTGCGGGCGCCGCCCACGGTCGCCATGCGCAGCAACTGCGCCATCGTCGGCACAGCATCGTCCATGCCGGGCTCGCGGTGGGCGCGCAACACCATGCGCATCTCCTGCAGCATGTCGCGGTCGTCGTTGATGCCCGCCTCGTCGAGGCCGATCGCCACGTTGATGCCCATGGCCTCGAAGCGGTTGAGGGGGGCCACCCCGCTGCGCAGTCGGAAGTTGGAGCTGCAGTTGTGGCAGATGCTGGTGCCCGTCTCCGCCAGCCGCTCGAGATCGCGTTCCGAGAGCCAGACGCCGTGGCCGAGCGTCATGCGCGGGCCGAGCAGCCCGAAGCGGCCGATGTGATCGACCGCGCTGCCGCCGCCGCGCCGGCGCGCATATTCCTTCTGATAAGCGGTCTCGACGAGGTGCATGTGGAGAGGTGCTCCGTACTTCTCCGAGCAGTCGGCGAGCAGGGCGAGTGCCGCGTCCGAGCACCAGTGAAGATTTGCAGGCGCCAGCTGGATCTTGACGCGCTCCTTCTCCTGGTGCCTGGCGTGGAGATGGGCGAAGAGCTCGAGCGCCTCCTCGGCCGTGAGCGGGAACCGCGCGAAGTGCCGCGCAAGCGGTGCCCGCAGCTCCGCCGGCAGGCGCTCGAGGAAGCGCTCGTTCGCCTCGTAGACGAGGAGGTTCTGGTCGCGCAGTGCGAAGCAGTAGGAGACCCGCATGCCGACCGCCTCGTAGGCGCGGATCACCGCGTGCGCGCGCGCCTCCACCTCGGCGAGCCCGCCTGGCGCCCAGCCGTGGATGTGCTGCACCGTGGTGATGCCGGAGGCGATCATCTCGAAGGCGGAATAGAGCGTATCGAGATAGGGGTCGATATTGCGCGCCACGAGCCGGGTGGCGAACCACAGCTCGAGCGGCATGTCGGGCGAGCCGAGCTGGACGGGGGTGAGCCCGATGTGGTGGTGAGCGTTCACGAAGCCGGGCAGCACGACCTCTTCGCCGTTGCCGATGACCGCCACATCGGGATGAGCCCGGCTGAGCTCCGCGAAGGAGCCGATTGCGGTGACGATGCCGTCCTCTTGCAGCACGGCGCCGTCGTCGAGCTGCTCCCAGCTCAGGCGGTCGAGCGCGCGCGTGATGACGTGCTTGCCGCGGATGATCGAGTTCGACACGGTCCCTCCCCGTTTGGCGGCCGGCGCCGGCTCGCCTCACGCCGATTTGGCCATCTCCGGCTCTTCCAGCTCGAGGCTGAGCGCCCTGAGCGCCGCGGTATGGGGATGCCGGGTGCGGCCGGCGCGCAGGTCGTCTGCCGAGAGAAGCTCGACCAGCTCGCCCTCCTGCATCACGCCGATCACGGTGCAAAGGTGCGCCACGACCGCGAGATTGTGGCTCACCATGATATAGGTGAGGCCGTGCGCCTGCTGCAGATCGGCGAGCAGGTTCAAGACCTCGGCCTGAACCGAGACGTCGAGGGAGCTCGTGGGCTCGTCGAGCAGCAGCACCTCCGGCTCGGCCATCAGCGCGCGCGCGATGGCGACGCGCTGGCGCTGCCCGCCCGAGAGCTCATGCGGATAGCGGAAGCGCATGGCGGGAGAGAGCGCCACCTCGGCCAGCGCGCGGCGGATGCGCGCGTCCAGCTCGCCGATGCCGTGCACGAGCAAGGGCTCGGAGAGGATGCGGTCGACGGTCTGGCGCGGATGCAGCGAGCCGTAGGGGTCCTGGAACACCATCTGCACGCGGCGGTAGAAGTCCCTGCCGCGCACGGGCCCCTGCTCCTTCCCTGCTATGAGGATGCCGCCGCTCCACTCGGGGTTGAGGCCGGAAAGCGCCCGCAGCACGGTCGACTTGCCCGAGCCGCTCTCGCCGACGATGCCGAAGCTCGAGCCGCGCTCGACCCGGAAGCTGATGCCCCTCACCGCAGCTACACTGCCGAAGCGGACGGAGAGGTCGTTCACCTCGATCATGGCGCGAGCCATGACGGGTCGCGCTCCATGACCGCGAGGCGCGAGCGGGGACGCACCAGGCTCGGCAGGCACGCGAGGAGGCCGCGCGTATAGGGGTGCCGCGCGCGCGCGAGCTCCGCCGCGGCGCTCTCCTCGACCACGCGGCCCGCATACATCACCAGCACGCGGTCGCAGAAATGCGAGACGAGCGGCAGGTCGTGGCTGATCAGGATGAGCCCCATGCCGCGGCGCGACACCAGCTCCTCGATGAGCCGGAGAATCTCCGCCTGCACGGTGGCATCGAGGGCACTCGTCGGCTCGTCCGCGATGAGGAGCTCGGGATCGGGCGCCAGCATCATCGCGATCATCACGCGCTGGCCCATGCCGCCCGAGAGCTCGTGCGGGTAGAGGCTTGCTACGCGCCGCGCATCGCGGATCTGCACCTGGGCCAGGAGCTCGACGGCGGCCTCGCGCGCCGCCTTGCGGGTGCCGCCGCGATGGGCGCGCCAGGCCTCGGCGATCTGGGCGCCCGCCGTCATCACGGGATTGAGCGAGAATTTCGGGTCCTGCAGGATGAGGCCGGCGCGCTTTCCCCGGATGCGCCGCAGTGCCGTCTCGTCGGCGCGCAGGACATCGATGCCGTCGAACTCGAGGGTGTTGGCCGAAAGACGCGCCTGGCGCGGCAGCAGCTTGAGGAGGGAGCGCGCGGTGAGCGATTTGCCGGAGCCGGATTCGCCGACGATGCCGAGCTTCTCCTTGGCAAGCGTGAAGGAGACGCCGCGCACCGCCTCGGCAATGCCGAGGGGCGAGGGAAAGGCAATGCGCAGGTTGCGGACGATCACTTGCACCGCACCTAGCCCTGCTTCGGATCGAGCACGTCGCGCAAGCCGTCGCCCAGGAGATTGAAGGCGAGCGAGGCCACGAAGATGGCGACGCCGGGGATGGTCGGCACCCACCAGGCGTCGAGGATCTGCCCGCGCGTGGCCGCCACCATGGTGCCCCATTCCGGCAGCGGCGGCTGCGCGCCCATGCCGAGGAAGCCGAGCCCGGCCGCGGTCAGGATGATGCCGCTCATGTCGAGCGTCACGCGCACGACGAGGGAGGAGACGCAGAGCGGGGCTATGTGCCGCAGCACGATGCGCGCGGCCGAGGCGCCGGTGAGCCTGACCGCGGCGATGAAGTCGGCGTTGCGCACGGTGAGCGTCTCGGCGCGCGCGAGCCGCGCATAGGGCGGCCAGGCGGTGAGTGCGATGGCGATCACCGCACTCGTGATCCCCGGCTTCAGCGCCGCCACGAAGGCGAGCGCCAGGATGAGCCGCGGGAAGGCGAGAAAGATGTCGGTCAAGCGCATGAGGACGCGGTCAGCCGTGCCGCCCGCATAACCCGCGATCGTGCCTACCGCGAGGCCGACGGGCGCCACCAGCACCATGATCGCCACCACCATGCCGAGCGTGATGCGTCCGCCGTAGAGGAGGCGCGAATAGAGATCGCGCCCGACCTCGTCGGTGCCGAGCCAGTGGGCGGCCGAGGGTGCGGCAAAGCGGGCAGCCAGATCCTGCGCCGTCGGATTCTGCGTCGCGAGCAGCGGTGCGGCGAGCGAGGCTGCGATCAGCAGCAGCGCCGCAACGAGCCCGGCCATCGCCAGATGGTTGCCGCGAAACTGCAGCCAGCCGCGATAGACGCGGCCGAGCCCGGCCTGGCGGCGCGATTCCGGCGCGTCGCTCAGCAGCCAGGCACGGGTGGCGTTCATCGGGCGGCTCATCGCACGCGCGGATCAAGCAAGCGATATGCCAGGTTGGCCGTGAGATTGAGCCCGACATAGACCGTACCCACCACGAGCGTGGCACCCAGGACCGCGTTCATGTCCGCGTTCAGGAGCGAGCCCGTGAGGTAGAGGCCGATGCCCGGCCAGCTGAAGACCGTCTCGGTCAGGACCGCCCCCTCGAGGAGGCCGGCATAGGCGAGTGCGATGACGGTGACGAGCGGCACCATGATGTTGCCGAAGGCATGGCGCCAGAGGATGCGGGTACCCGACAGCCCCTTGGCACGCGCCGCGATGATGTATTCGCCGGCGAGCGCGTCGAGCATGAAGGCGCGCGTCATGCGCGTGATGAGCGAGAGGCTGAAATAGGCCAGCACCAGGGCCGGCATGGCGAGGTGCGCAAGCGCGTCCCAGAAGGCGTCCCATTGGCCCTCGAGCGCCGCGTCGAGGACCCGCATGCCGGTCAGCTGCTTGACCGTGCCTTCATAGAGCACGTCCTGCTGCCCGGTGCCGGGGGCGATGCCCAGCTTGACGTAGAAGACGAGGAGGCAGAGCAGGCCGAGCACGAAGATCGGCACCGACTGGCCGGCGAGGCTGAAGACCCTGACCGCGTGATCGAAGCGCGAGCCCTGGCGCGCCGCGGCGAGCACGCCGAGCGGCACGCCGAGGGCGATCGCGATGACGATCGCGGTCGTCGCCAGCTCGATGGTCGCCGGGAAGAATTGCAGGATGTCCTCGGTGACGGGATGGGTCGTCATCACCGACTGCCCGAGGTCGCCTTCGGCCAGATGGCGGAGATAGATCCAGAATTGGACCGGGAGCGGTTCATCCAGCCCGAGCTCGACGCGCACGCGCGCCACCACGTCCGCAGGCGCGTGGTCGCCGACGATGGCGATCACCGGATCGATCGGCATGGCGCGGCCGATGAGGAAGGTGACCAGGATGAGCCCGAAGAGCGTGACCGCCACGCTCGCCAGCCCAGAGAGCGTGGCGCGGAAGCGGGCCGGCGAGCGGCCCGCGTCGGCACTTCTGCTCACGCCTTGGTAATCGGCGCGTAGCGGGTATAGTCGGGCAGAACGCCCACGGCCAATCCGCTGACGCCCTTGCGCAGCACGTCGATCTCGGCGTTCTGCAGCATGAAGATGAACGGCGCCCGCTCCATGAAGGCGCGCTGCATCTTGGCGTACATCTCCAAGCGCTTCTTGGTGTCGAGCTCCTTGACCGCGGCGTCGACGTCGGCCGAGAGCTCCTTGTCGAAGAAGTGGTAGCGCCAGGCGACGCTCTTGCTCTTGGCGTTGTCGGAATCGTCGAGGTTCTCGCAGAAGGCCTGGGCGTTCGAATGCGCATCGAGGAAGTCTGGGAACCAGGTGGTGAGCGCCAGCTGCGTCGTGCGGGCGCGCGTCTTGCTGATCACCTGCTTCTGCTCGCCGGCGAGGAGCTGCACCTTGACGCCGATCGCCGCGAGGTCCGCCTGCACGGCCTGCGCGATCTCCGCATAGGGCGGCTTGGAGAAGTGATCGAACGTCAAGGAGAAGCCGTCGGGATAGCCCGCCTCGGCGAGGAGCGCCTTGGCCTTGGCCACGTCCTTCTTGAACGGCATGTCGGAGATCGCCCCCGGAACGCCCTTGGGCAGGAAGGCCTGCCAGACGACCCACAGCCTGGGCGTGATGTTCTTGGCGATCGCCTGGTAGTCGATGGCATATTTGATGGCTTGGCGCGCCTGCACCTTCTGGAGCTGCGGCACGCCCATGTTCATGCCGATGTACATCGATGTGAGCTGCGGCATCTCGACGAGCGTGAACTCCGGCTTGCCGGCGACGATCTTGAGCTGGTCGGAGCCGAGGTCGCGCGCGATGTCCACGTCGCCCTTCTGCACCAGGAGAAGCTGCGCGGAGGGGTCGGCCACGTGGCGCAGGATGGCGCGAGGAACGCGCGGCTTCACGGCCGCGCGCGGGTTGGCCTCGAGGATGATGTGGTCGCTCGCCTGCCACTCCACCAGGCGGTAGGAGCCGGCGCCGGCGCTGTGCGTCTTGAGCCAGGCGTTGCCGAGGTCGCCGTTGGTCTGGTTGGCGAGCGCCCGCGCCTTCTCGACGACGCCGCCGATGGTGGCCGAGAGGCAGTAGAGCACGAAGCTCGTCGCCTGCACCACCGGGGTCTTCATCTCGAGCGTGTACTCGCCCGTGGCGCGTACCAGCTTCTCCACGTTGTCGGCGGTGAAGCCGAACTGGGTGAGGATGAAGCCGGGGGTCTTGTTGAGCTTGACCGCGCGCTGCTGGCTGAAGGCCACGTCCTCGGCGGTGAGCGGCTTGCCGCTTTCGAAGAGGACGCCCTTCCTGATCTGGAAGGTGAAGGTCGAGCCGTCCTTGGAGACCTCCCACTTCTCGGCGAGGTCGCCCACCAGGTGGGGCGCGCCGGAGGGATCGGGGATCACCAGCTTGCGGTAGAGGTTGCCGCAGACCTCGTTGTTGGTGAACTCGTAGGACTCGGCCGGGTCGAAGGCGCCGATGATGTCGTCGATCTGCTTGGCCATGGCCACCAGAATTCTTGGGCGTCGCGGCCGAGCTTCGCGTGATCACTGCGGGCGCCGCCAGCGGAAGGGCCGCCGCGGCGGCGGCGGAAGCCAAGAGCGTGCGTCGTGTCAGCATGACAGGCCCCCTGCGTGTTGTTTTGTGCGAGCTCGCGGATGCCCGGCGGCGCCCGGCATCGGCATGGCCCCAGCGGCTGCACTCCTCGGCTGTATTATAGCGAAGGTTGTGCGCAGCACAAACGGTGCCGCGGCGGGCTCGGCGGCCCCAGCGCCCCGCTCAGACGGGCGTGAAGGTCGGCACCGGCGGTCCGCCCTCGGTCGGCGTGAAGACCAGCCTCACCTCCTGGCCGATGCGGAGTGCCGCGAAGTCGCACTCGACCAGGTTGGTCATCATCGTCGGCCCCTCGGCGAGCGTCACATAAGCGATGGCGTAAGGCACGGGCGCGCGGCGCATCACGCTGAAGGTGTAGATCGTCCCCTTGCCCGAGGCTTCCGCCCATTCGGTGCGGTCGCTGAAGCAGAAGGGGCAGATGGCGCGCGGGTACCAATGGGCCTTGCCGCAGGCGGCGCAGCGCCGGATGAGGAATTTCCCCCGGGTGGCGGCATCCCAGAACGCCTGGGTCTCGGGATTAGGGATGGCTGCCGGGAACTTCCGCGGCGGTACTTTGGCCATGGTCACTCGCGCTGCAAAATGAGGGTGGCGCTGCCGTGCCGGCTGGCGAGCGAGCCGCCGGTGCCGTGCGCGAGCGCCAGATCGCAGCTCGGCACCTGCACCGCGGGATGCGCCTCGCCGCGCAGCTGGCGCACTGCCTCGATCACCTTGGTCATGCCGCCGCGGTTGGCCGGATGATTGTTGCAGAGGCCCCCGCCGTCCGTGTTGAAGGGGAGCTTGCCGACACCCGAGATCAGGTTCCCGTCGGCCACGAAACGGCCGCCCTTACCCTTCTCGCAGAAGCCCAGGTCCTCGAGCTGGATCACCACGGTAATGGTGAAGCTGTCGTAGATCGAGGCGTATTTGATGTCGGGCGGCTTGACTCCGGCCTCCGCGAAGGCAGCGCTGCCGGAGCGCACGGCGGCCGAGTAGGTCACGTCGATTTGGCCGCCGCTCTGGTGCTTGGTCGCCTCGCCGGCGCCGATCACGCTGACGAGCGGCCGCTTGAGGCTCAGCGCCACCTCCGGGCTCACGACGACGAGGGCGCCGCCGCCATCGCTGATGACGCAGCAGTCGAGGCGGTGGAGGGGGTCGGCCACCATGGGCGAGGCGAGCACCTCCTCGACCGTGACGACGTCCCGCAGCATGGCGCCCGGATTGTGCTGCGCGTGATGGGAGGCCGCGACCTTGACCCAGGCGAGCTCTTCGCTCGTGGTGCCGAACTGATACATGTGCCGCATCGCGCACATGGCGTAGCTGTTGGCGATCGCCACGCCATAGGGGAACTCCCACTGGTAGTCGGGCTGCGCCGGATTGAGCACGCGGGGTGTCGTGCCCGTGGCCATGCCCTCGCTGCGCGGCCGGCCGGCGAGGGTCACCAGCGCCACGCTGCATTTGCCGGCGGCGATCGCTTCGGCGGCATGGCCGACGTGCACGAGATAGGAGGAGCCGCCCGTGTCGGTCGCATCCACGTGCCGCAGCTTGAGGTTCATGTAGTCGGCCATCGAGAGCGGCCCCATGCCCGGCGCGTCGCCGGCGCAGAAGTAGCCGTCCACGTCGTCCTTGGAGAGGCCGGCGTCCTCGAGAGCGCCCTTGGCGGCCTCGGCATGGAGCTGCGCCACCGACTTGTCGGGCGCGTGGCGCGTCGGGTGCTCGAAGGCGCCGGCGATATAGGACTTGCCCTTGATCGACATGCGTTCCCGTCCCTCTTGCCTCAAAATCCCGCTTCGCCAAGAAAGCCGGCGATGGCGGCGGCTATCGGCTCCGGCGTTTGCACGGCCATGAAGTGGCCGGTCTCCATGGTGCGGCATCGGGCGCCGGGAATGGCCCGCGCCACCGGCTCCACGAGCGCCGGCGGGCGCACGCCGTCCAGGCTGCCTGCGATGACCAGCACCGGGCAGCGGAGGCGCCCGAGCTCGCCGATCATCTCGAGCCCGGCCAGCATGCGGTAGATCGCGGCGTAGCTCGCCGGGTCGTTGGCGAGCCGGCGCGCGCGGAAGAGGCGAAAGCGCTGCTCGTCGCCGCGCAGCTCGGCCGGGTAGGAGCCCGCGAGTGCCGCGTCCAGCCCCGGGCGCACGCCGTCTCTCTCGAGGCCGTCGGCATAGGCGAGGGTGTCCGCGCGCCGCTCCGCCGCCACGCCCACGGCGGGTGCGAGGGCGACGAGTGCTGCCGCGCGCGCCGGAAAGCTGAGCGCGAAGTGGAACGCGATGGCCGCACCGACAGCACAGCCCACGAGTGCGACCGGCCCGCCGATGCCGAGCGCCTCGAGGAGTGCCGCCAGATCCTCCGCCATGGTGCCGATGGCGACGCCGCCGCGGATCTTCTCCGAGAGGCCGGCGCCGCGCGTGTCGTAAGCGAGGACGCGCCAGCGCTCGGCAAGTGCCGGCAGCACCAGCTCCCAGCTCTCGAGCGCCCCGCCCATCTCATGGACGAGCACCAGCGTCTTCGCGCCGCGCCCCGCAAGCCGGTAGCGCAGCGCAGCACCATTCGCCTCGATCCACCCAGCCGACGCGTCGCTCGCCATGGTCCGCAGCCTCGCTTTGGGGGCGAGGCTAACATAACGCCCATAGTGCGGGGAGTCCGGCTGCTTGCCCCCTCTTCTCCTTCAGAAGGAGAGGGGAAAGGAGGAGAGGGGGAGTGAAGGCAGCGCTTGCGGCGCGGCTCAGCTCTTGGGCGGCGGTGTCAGAGGCGTGGCGCTGACCGGCGCTTCGGGGGCGGCACTCACCGGCGGTGCTGCGAAGTCGCCCGGCGGCGGCGGCGGCGGGGTTGCCGCCATGCTCATGCCGGGAAGCTGGTTGCCCTTGGCGTACATGCATTGCTCGTAGGCGATGTCGTAGCGGCGCTGCGCCGCCCATCCGGTCGCCTGGGCCGAGCTGGCGCCGATGGCGGTGCCCGCGATGGCGCCGGAGGCGGCGCCGATGGCAGCGCCGCCCGCACCGCCGACCGCGGCTCCGAGGCCGGCGCCGAGCACCGTGCCGACCACTGCGCTGCCGATGCCCCGGTTGGCGGCCGTGGCCTCTGCGGCACCCGGCCCGCCGATCTCCGCGTCGGCATATTGCTTGCACGTCGCCTGATCCTGCTGGAAGACCTCGAAGGGCTTGTTGGGCGACGGCATCACGGCTACGTCCGGCCCGATCGGCGGGTTGACGCAGCCGCCCAGCAGCAGCACGGCGGCGAGTGCCGCCACACCCGGTACAATGCGCTTCATGGAGTCGTCCCTCCGCACGGCCGCGGCGATGCGACCTACCGTTCATACGAGAGTCGCCCGGCCAACCCTGCGCCGCCTCGGCAGGGGCTCGCCCATGGCCGCCTCGCCCTTCGAGACGCGCGCCTATTTTGCATCATGCAAGAGAGCGGGCCTTCGGCCCGCGGCGCGCTCCCCCGGGCACTTCGTCCCGGGGGTGGCCCCGATGTTTGGCGGATTTCCTCGTCCTGAGGAGGGCCGCAGGCCCGTCTCGAAGGATGAGGAAATCCCTTCAGCGGTAGAGCTCGAGCTCCGGGCGCGGGTCGGGGAAGAAGCCGGTGCGGTTCGGCATCTCCACCTTGGGCAGGCTCGCGGCGTCGAGGATGTCGCCCTTCTTGACGATGTTCGCCTCGCCGAGGATGTAGGCGACCACGCTATAGACCTGCGCATCGGTGAGCGAGCCCGGCGCGTTGAAGGGCATGGCGCGCTTCACATAGTCGAAGATGGTGGTGGCGTAGGGCCAATAGCTCTCGATGGTCTTGACCGGCGCCTCGCTCGCGAGGCTGCCGCGGCCGCCGATCAGCTTGTCGCCGCCGATGCCCTTCTGGGGATTGCCCTCGAGCTTCTCGCCGTGGCACGCGGCGCAGTTCTCGGTATAGACCTGCTTGCCCTCCTCGTAGGTGCCCTTGCCCGGCGGCAGGCCCGTGCCGTCGGGCGGGATCGCGAAGAAGCCGGCAAGCTCCTGAGGCGTCGGCGTGGTGCCGAAGTCGAAGTGGAGCGGATAGCCGGTTTGCGCGCGGAGCGGCGCTGCTGCGAGGAGGAGTGCTGCGGCCGCGGCGAGGGCGGCCAGACTTGCCCTAGGCGTGCACATTGCTGACGCTCCCGTCCGCTGCCACCGCCCAGCTCTGGATGGCGTTCAGGTGATAGATCGAGCCGAAGGGTCCGGCGAGCCCGCGGATGTCGACGAGCTGCTTGAGCGTGGGCTGCACGTAGCCGGTCTCGTCGACGGCTCGGCTCTGCAGCGTGGCCGCCTTGCCGTCCCACATCCAGGGGAAGCGGAAGCGCGTGCCGGCGATGCGCTGGATGGGCTCCTGCAGCGCCGCGAGCGCCCAGCTCTGGCCGCCGTCGCTCGAGACCTCGACGCGCTCGATGCGACCGCGGCCGCTCCAGGCGAGGCCGGTAATCTCGTAGAAGCCGGGGCCCGGCAACTTCATCTCGCCGGAGGGGAAGGTGATGACCGACTTGGCGTCCATGATGAAGGTGAATTGCCGCGCCTTGCCGTTGCCGAGGAGGTCGGTGTATTTCGAGGTCTCCTCCCGCGTCATGTAGGGCTTGTCGCTGATCTCGAGGCGGCGCAGCCACTTGATGTGCAGATTGCCCTCCCAGCCGGGGAGGATGAGGCGCAGGGGATAGCCCTGCTCGGGCCGCATCGCCTCGCCGTTCTGGCCGTAGGCGATGATGGCGTCGCTGAGCAGCTTGTCGAGCGGGATGCTGCGCGTCATCACCGCGGCGTCGGCCCCTTCGGCGAGCACCCAGGAGGCGCCGGCCTTCAAGCCCACCTCGCGCGCGATGGTGGCGAAGGGCACGCCGGTCCATTCCGAGGTGCTGAGGAGCCCGTGGGTCCCCTGCACCGTCTTGAGGGTGGGCTTGCGCCACTCGGTCAGGCCGTTGCCGGCGCATTCGATGAAATGGGTGCGGCTCACCGAGGGGAAGCGCTTCATGTCGGCGACCGAATACCTCTTCGGCCGCTCGACCATGCCGTGCACGAAGAGGAAATGCCGCGCCGGATCGATGGTGGGGATGCCGTTGTGGTGGCGCTCGAAGTGGAGGCCCGAGGGCGTGACGGTGCCGAGTGCCTTGTCGAGCGGCGACATCGACCAGGAGGAGTATTCGGTCGCCGTCGGGAAGCGCCAGCGCACCTCGGTCTCGAACTGCGAGCGCGTGCCGTAGCCGCCGTCGCCGGCCGTAGGGCGGCCCTGCACCTTGGTCGAGTCCGGCGGCACCTCGTGCCAGACGGCGCCTGGCGGTGCCGTCTCGGCGGCAGCGCTTTGCGGCAAGGCCGCGGCACTGGCGGCCGTCGCAAGCAGCGAGCCCGCCGCGAAGAGGAGCTTGCGGCGGCCGGGATTGAAGAACATGCCCTCCTTGCAGCTGCAGTCCTCGAGCTCGGCGCGCCGCGCGGCGAGCGCCCCGCGTTCCGCCGCGATCATCGCCGCGATCAGCGCTTGCGTCTTGGCGTCGTATCCCTCAAGGAGATCCGCTTCGCTCATGACATTCCTCCCAGCTCGTTTCTTGTGGCCGCGGCCTTGTCCAGCCGGCGGCGGAGATCGTTTATCCGGCGCTTCGGCGCCGAGTCTCTTGCTCTCCTTCGCCTCCTCTAACAGCGCTTACCGCTGGTCCGTCCGCTCATGCGAAGCGGCCGAGCTTGGTCAACTCCGCCCCAGGAGCGGGAAAACGACGGCGAGCGCCACGACGAGAATGAGGATGGCGACCGCGGCCGCGCGCTCCGCCTTGCTCCAGCGCTGCCAGTCCCGCCGCAATGCCACCAGCTCGTTGCGCATGTCCGATGATCCACGCTTCGTCCCGAGAAACCCGTCATGAGCGCGACCGTCCGCATGCCGACCCGCGATCCTGGAGCGGCCTTTGCCCGAATTCGGCTCCGCTACCAAGGGGCGACGAAGCGGCGTCAAAGTCAAAATCAATCGATCAATGAAATCATTGGCAGCATATATGACGCGGCCGCACATCGGGGGCCGGCGCTGCGGCGGCTCCGCTTGCGCCGGTGCCGCCGCCGCCTCGGGAGCGATGAAAAGCGCGCGCTTGCGCGGTGTTTGCTCTAGTATTCGAGGCTACTTGGTGATAACAGGACGGGCGAAGACTTGAACACTGATCCGCGCTCGATAAGATCAAGCGTTCGCGCTTTTTGTTAATTTTCAAAAACTATACCCCAATAGCCCAGGATTATTGCTAAAGCGCCGTATGCCCTTCGGAGTTTGCCGTGCTGATCGAGGTCAATTCTAAGAGCGGCAACGCGAGCTTCGAGGCAGGTCCGCAGGAGCCGCTGCTCTATGCGGCATTGCGGGCGGGCCTCTCCTTTCCCTACGAATGCGCCACGGGGACCTGCGGCACCTGCAAGGCCCGGCGGCTCGCGGGCGTCGTCGTCTCGGACTGGCCGGAGGCGCCGGGCAATGCCTTCCTCGCGCAGGGCGGCGAGGAGTTCCTCATGTGCCAGGCGCGGGCACTCTCGGCGAGCGGCTTCGCGCTCAAGGGCGCCGTCGCTCCCACAGCCTCCCAGGCGGCGCTGCCCGGCTTCGGCCACGGGGTGATCGAGGATGTCGAGACGCTCGCCCCCGATGTGGCGGCGGTGCGTCTCGGCATGGAGCCGCCGCTCGCCTTCGCCGCCGGCCAGTTCATCGTGCTGAAGGCGGCGCACGTCTCCGGCTTCCGGGCCTATTCGATGGCCAATTACGGCGAGCCCGCCCAGGCGGTGGAGTTCGTCGTCAAGCGCAAGCCGGACGGCCGCATGACGCCCTGGCTCGTCTCGCCCGCGGCGCGCGGCGCGCGGCTCGCCTGGTTCGGACCGCTCGGCAAGGCGACCTTCAATCCCCAGGAGCAGCGCACCATCGTCTGCATCGCCGGCGGCTCGGGCATTGCCTCCATGATGGCGATCCTCGAGCACGGGCTCATGAGCCGGCATTTCGATCACTTCGACGCGGCGCTCTTCTTCGGCGTGCGTACGCGGGCGGACGTCTTCCATCTCGAGCGGCTCGCCGCCTATGCCGCCGAATTTCCCCACAGGCTCGCCATCACCGTCTCGCTCTCGGACGACAGTCCCACCGAGGAGCTGAGAAGCCGCTATCCCCGGCTTGCCTTTGCGCGCGGCTTTCCCCACGAGATCGCCGCGCGCGAGCTCGAGGGCCGCTTTGCCGGCCGCGTCGCCTATATCGCCGGGCCGCCGATCCTGGTCGACGTGTCGATCCGCATGCTGATCACCCAGGCCCGCCTGCCGGCGCGCGACATCCGCTACGACAAATTCAGCTGAGAGGGCGGCACAGCCCGCGAGAGGAAGCCCCCATGGTACAGGCCCAGCGCAAGACAGCCGACGCCGCGACCCTTGCGATCCTCAGGCGCACCGCGATCCTCGCCGGGGTCGCGGAGCGCACGCTCGGCCGCATCGCCCGCGCGGCACGGCGTAGGAGCTACGAGGAGGGCGCCGTCCTCTACGAGATGGGCGACCCGGTCGGCAGCCTCTATGTGGTGGCCGAGGGGCGGCTGCGCTTCACCCTCGGCGGCGATAGCCGCATCGAGGGCGGCGGCAGCATCATCCTCCCCGGCGACATCCTCGGCTGGGCAGCGCTCGTGGCCGACCTGGCGCGGCGCATCGCGACCGTGGCCGCGCTCGAGCCCTCAGAGCTCCTGGAAATCGACGGCAGAGCACTCCTCGCCATCCTCGACGAGGACCCGCGCGCGGGCTATCTCGTGATGCAGCGCCTGGCCCGCATGATCACCGCGTCCTTCCTCGAGCAGAGCAGGCGCTTGAGCGTGAGCTGAGGGAGCCGCCTCACTCGTACTCGTAGACCAGCTCGCGCTCGATCTCGACGAAGAGCTCGCCGGCCTCGAGGCGCGTCGGATAGAGGAGGAGCGGGCGCTCGGCAGCCCCTAGCTCGGCGCCGCTCCGCATGTCCCACTGCCAGAGGTGCTTGGTGCAGGTGAGCACGCCCTCGCTGCACAGGCCCGAGAGCTCGAGCGGCTCCGCCATGTGCGGGCAGAGCGGGGGATAGGCGTAGAACTCGCCCTCGAGCCGGGCCACGAGCACGGCGATGCCGTCCACTTCGAACTTGGCGAGCGCTCCCTCGGGGACGCTGCTCGCGGCGCACAGCCTCTTCCATGCCATGGGGTGGCCCTTGCCCTTGTGCCGCGGCTCAGATCGGGTAGTGGGAGCCCTTGTCCATGCGGCGGGTGTCGAGGCGCACCGTGCGCTCGGTGAAGAGCGGCGCGCCATCCGCGATGCGGAAGCGGTCGTGGTACTTGCCGATGAGGAAGAGCTGGGTCTCGCCGGAATCGAGATGGGAATTGATGCCGTCGAGCATGGTGCGGTAGCACGCGAAGGAGGTGACCGCCGTCGCCGCGTCGCCCTCGCCGTCGAGCTCGACGGCATAGACGCTGGCATGCCGGGTGAGTTGGCCGTGGTCCGTGTTGTGGCGCGGCAGCATCTCGATGAGCATCTTGAGGCCGGCGCGGTCGTGCTCCAGCCAGGTCATGTCCTTGCGGATCTCCGGGCTGTAGGCCTCGATGCGATAGACGAAGTCCTCCGAGCAGAGTGCCAGCCAATCGGCGAAGCGCTGCTCGTCGAGGAGGAGACCGGCCTTGTAGATGAGCTCGCGCACGGCGCCCTTTACGGCTTCGCGGCGATCGTCGGCGATCATGTCGGACCTGCCCTGTTGATGCCGGAGCGGCGCTCCGCTCACTCCGCGGCGAGGCCGCGCGTGCGCATCGGATCGGAGGGCGAGCGGCCCATCATGCGGCCCCATTCGTGATAATAATGGCGCATGCCGATCTCGTCGTGGATGGTGTTGTTCTCGCGCCGGCCGTGCAGCACGTGGCGCGGCTCGCTGCCCGGCCGCATGGCGACGCCCTGGCCGGTGATGCCGAGCAGGTCCTCATGGAGATTGCGCCCGAAGGGACCCCAGATGGTGTTGTGGTCGCGGATGCGCTGGTGGCGCTCCGCCTTGGTGTCTCGCTTGAGGCCGAGCCCGCGGAACTCGATCATCACGAGGTTGGCGCCGAGCGGCGTCATGGTATCGACGCGCAGCGAGGAGCCGCGGATGTTGAAGGTGGCGCCGGGGAAGAGATCGACCATCTTCCAGCCGTTCTTCGGCATGCCCGGGAAGGAGAGCGGGCGCTCCGCCACGCCCTCGTAAGCCTCGTACTTCACCTCCATCGAGCCGACGGTGGCGTGGCCGTTGGGGAAGGCGGTGTAGGTGCGCTCGAAGTAGCCCTTCTGCATCATGCTGGTGGCGCGGTTAAAGTAGTGCATGTAGTCGTGGTAGAACTCGCTGTTGGTGTCGTGCCAGAGCTTGAAATTGCTGTTGATGTAGGACTTGTGATAGTGGAAGACGTTCGAGCGGCTCGGTGTCGAGCTCCTCCTTCATGATGCCGAAGGCGTCTCCGATGTAATCGGCGAGCGAGGGGCCCGCGGCGTCGAGCGAGAGCCATACGAAGCCGCCGAAGGCGACCTCCGAGCGCAGCTCCCCGAGCGAGACCTGCGCCTTGGAGAGGCGGTCCTGGTAGCCCTGCTTCAGGCGCGGGATGTCGACGCAGCGCCCCAGGCTGTCGAACTGCCAGGCGTGGAACATGCAGGTCATGTGGTTGGCGTTGCCCGAGGGCTCGGCCTCGGCGAGATTGCCCGCGGGCTTGCGCACGATGAGGTTGCCGCGGTGCGGGCAGACGTTGCGGAAGGCGCGCACCTTGCCGTCGCCGCCGCGCACGATGACGACCGGCTCGCGCGCGACCGTAAGGGTGCGGAAATCGAGCGGTGCGGCGAGCTCGGACTCGTGCACCGTCGGCAGCCAGACCTTCTTCCAGATGCGGCGCAGCTCCTCCTCGAAGAGGGGCTCGTCGCTGTAGAGCCGGCTGTCCACGAAGGGCATCGCCTGCCCGCTGTCGTAGCCGGCCGTCTCGTTCGCCGTCGTCGCCATCGTTTCCTCCCGACAAGACGCCAGGGCCGCGTTTTGCGCAAGCATGAAATTCCGGCCGGTGCTTGTAAAGGAAATATGCGTTATAATCCCATAGGGCGCGCCAATGAGCTGGCGGCCGCAAATCGACGCATGAGATCACTTGGCCGGCACGGGCGATTTACATGGGCCGCCGCTGCGCATCGCCAGTATTCCGCGAAGCCAAGGCCGGATCCGGCGGCGTGCTGCGGCGCAAAAGCCGGTATCGCCCGCCTCACGTCATAGGCTCAGCAAATAAAATTATTCGCGAACAGGATTGGACATCCGGGCAGCCGCCAACCTTCAATAGCGCTGCTCTATGAAGCGGGCCGCGCCGATGCTGCACGGCCGAGCGCCCGGCCGCCGAGGTCGGGCCAAGAACAACAGGGTAGGGAGGATGAAGCGCGAGAAGACGGGATGGGCGAGAACCCGGAGGACGGAGCTCAGCCGCTCGTGAGGGCTCTCTGTCGCAAGCGGAGCTTGCGAGCGCCCGACGATGCGGCGCGCGCAGAGGCGGCCACGGCGCCGCTCGGTGCCCGCCGCAGATGCCGCCGTCCCGCCGTCGTCGCAGACTTTGTCCCTCGTCGCGGTTTAGCGTGAGCGAACACAGCCGAGAGGAGGTCTGCGATGAACGCCCTCGTTTCCAAGCTGCCGCCGACAGTGCGGCGCTGCCTTGCTGCGGCCGGTTTCCTGGCATTGGCGGCATTCTCAGCCGGCGGCGCCGGCCACGCGGCGGCGGTCAAGGACTATGGCAAGCCGGGCGAGCCGATCCAGCTCGTCATCGGCTACCAGCCCTACTACACGGAGTCCTGGTCCGGCGTGATCATGCGCGACCAGAAATTCTACGAGAAATACCTGCCCAAGGGATCGAGCGTCAGCTTCGAGGTCGGGCTCCAGGGCGCCATCATCGTCAACGGCATGCTGGCGGGAAAGGTCGACGTGGGCTACGTCGGCGACATGCCGGGCATCGTCGCTACGAGCCATGCCGAGGTGCGCGACATCCGCCTCGTCTCGGTGCTCGGGCTGGGCTACGACCAGTGCAACGCGTTCCTGGTGCGCACCGATGCGCCCGCGTTCAAGTCGCCCGAGGAGGCGATCAAGTGGCTCGACGGCAAGATCGTGGCGGTGCCGCAGGGCAGCTGCACGGACCGCTTCGCCCGCGCGGTGTTCAAGAAGTTCAACATCAAGCCCGCCGAATACCTCAACCAGAGCATCGAGGTGATCACCAGCGGCTTCCGCGCCAAGAAGCTCGATGCGGCCGTGCTGTGGGAGCCGACCGTCTCGCGCCTCATCATGGAGGGTCTCGCCCGCAAGGTGGCGACCGGCGTCTCGGTCAACGAGAAGGACGGCGGCTTCATGGTGATGCCGGAGGCGCTCGTCGAGCAGCGACCGGACGTGGTCAAGGCCTGGCTCAATGCCGAGCTCGACGCGGAGCTCTATTTCGCCGACCCCAAGAACGCCATGGCGGTCGCCAAGATGGCAGAGAGCCAGACCACGGGCTTCCCTGAGAAGACTCTCTGGTATGCCGCCTACGGCAGCTATCCTGCCGCGGTCGGCGGCACCAACGTGCGCATCGGGCTCGACTACGGCTTCACGGACGACGCCATGGCGCTGATCCATAAGGCGGCCGCGTTCCTCTTCGAGATCAAGAGCATCAAGGCCGACTTGCGGCCGGAGGCGGTGCTGCCGCAGTTCACGGCGGAGATCCTCAAGGCGCGCGGGCTCAAGGCGCCGGTCGGTGAGGTCAAGGCGCTGCCCGATTCGGCCTACACGGGACCCTGATCCAGCGGGCCGCCGGATCGCGAGCGGCGGCCGGCAGGCATGCGGCGGGAGGGGAGCGGGATCGCTTGAAGCAGGGGCAACAGGGTGCGCACGCCGACGCCGGGCACGAGGTCGTGATCGGCCTCCTGCGGCGGGCCATGCCGTTCCAGGTGGTGGGAGAGGAGCTGCTTGCGCGCATTGCCGGGCTCGCGCGCTTCGCCACCTACGGCAAGGAAGAGACCATCTACCGCGCCGGCGACGCGGCCGACGACGTCTACATCATCGTCTCCGGCCGCGTCGACCACATCCTCGAGCCGGACGCCAAGGCGTGGAGCGCCATCAAGGAGCTCGGCGCGGGAGCGGTGTTCGGCTGGGCCGCGGTCCTGCGCTATCACCCCCACCGCCTTGCCACCACCACGGCGCTCGAGCGCACCGAGGTGGTGCGGCTCAACGGTGCAGCGCTCGTCAGGCTGCTGGCGAGCGAGCCCGAGACCGGCGACGTGGTGATGAGCCGCTTCGCCACCATGATCAACCGCGAGTTCACGGTCCCCGAGGACGTGGCCGTGCCGCGCCGCATCGCGCGGCCGCCGGGAGAACCGGCAGCGAAGGCGTTGCAGCCGCTGCCAGCGCCGGCTCCGCGCGAAACCACGCGCTTGGCACTCACCATGTACCGCATGGCGCTCTGGCTGAAGAGCCCGCGGCCCTACCTCATGGTGATCGGCTATAGCCTCTTCCTCGGCGCCTGGTATCTCGCGGTCCAGGTGTGGAAGCTGCCGCGCTTCGCCGAGATGCCGGGGCTGACCGAGGTGCTCAGCGAGTGGTTCAGCCGCGATCCCGTCTACGGCCTCTCGATCTACACCCCGGAGTACTATGAGAACATCTGGGTGAGCGTCGAGCGCGTGACCGTCGCCTTCTTTCTGGCGACCGCGATCGGCGTGCCGCTCGGCCTCTTTCTCGGCTGGTCCGAGCGCTTCAAGGACCATGTCTTTCCCGTCTTCGAGCTCTTGCGTCCGGTGCCGCCGCTCGCCTGGGTGCCGCTCGCCATCATCATGTTCAAGGGCTCGGAGACGCCGATCATCTTCCTCACCTTCCTCGCCTCGTTCTACGCGACGGCGCTCAACACCATGCTCGGCGTCGAATCGATCGACCAGTCCTACGTGCGCGCCGCCTATTGCCTGGGCGCCAAGCGCTGGCAGGTCTTCGGCCACGTCATCGTGCCCGGCTCCATGCCCTTCATCTTCACCGGCCTGCAGATCTCGGTCGGCGTCGCCTGGTTCTCGCTGGTGGCGGCCGAGATGGTATCGGGCCAGTACGGCCTCGGCTACGTGATCAACACCTCCTACACCATGGTGCGCTATCCGACGATCGTCATCGGCATGTTCACGCTGGGCATCGTCGGCTACGTCACCTCGGCCGGCGTGCGCGTCGTCGGCCACTACCTCATGCAATGGCGCGTGCGCGAGCGGGCGCTCGGGGGCGAGCTGTGAGAGCGGGCCCCACGGCAGAGCGCGGTGGCAAGGGTGCTATCAGCATCGTCGATGCGGTCAAGGTCTACAACCCCGAGGGTGCCGCCGTGCTCGCCGTCGACCACTGCACGCTCGACGTGCCGGCGGGCGAGATCTCGGTCGTCGTCGGACCGTCCGGCTGCGGCAAGACTACGCTGCTCAACGCCATCGCGGGATTCCACAGCCTGAGCTCGGGCGCCATCTATCTCGACGGCGAGCTCCTCTGCGGACCGGGGAAGCCCCAGGCGTCGCCCGGTCCCGACCGCATCGTCGTCTTCCAGAACGGCGCGCTCTTTCCCTGGAAGACCAATCTCGACAACGTCGCCTTCGGCCCCATCGTGCAGGGCCGGCTCAGCCGCAAGGAGGCCTACGAGAAGGCGCGCGGCATGATGGCCGACGCGGGGCTCAGCGGCAGCGAGAAGAACTACCCCGGGGAGATCTCCTCGGGCGTGCGGCGGCGGGTCGAGATCGTGCGCGCGCTGATGAACGATCCCAAGGTGCTGCTGCTCGACGAGCCCTACCGCGCGCTCGAACTCGCTGACCAAATCCGTGATGCACGAATCGCTCCTCGAGATCTTCTACCGCAACCGCGTGACGATCTTCTTCATCACCCACGACCTCGACGAGGCGATCTTCCTCGGCCACCGCGTCGTGATCATGACGACGCGGCCGTGCAGGCCCAAGAAGATACTCGACATCGACATCCCGCATCCGCGCGACTACAGCGTGTTGACGACGAAGCGCTACCGGGAGATCCTCGACGAGACGGCGGAGGCCGTGCACGAGGAGGCCCGCAAGGCCTTCGCCGCGGGCGAGAAGGAAGGTTGAGACCCGCCATGATCCCAGCACTCGGCGCCGCGAGGAAGCACCTCGGCAGCAGCAAGGTGCGGCGGGGCGCCCTCTCGCTCGCCGCCTTCCTCGTTCTCTGGGAGATCGGCTCGCGCTCGGGACAATGGTTCGGCGTGCCCATGCCCTGGGTCGGCCAGGTGCCGGCCCCGAGCACGGTCGCGGCGACGCTTGCCGTGCTGGTGCAGACTCCCGGCTATTGGCAGAGCTGGTATCTCAGCACGTTCAGGGTCTTCGAGGGCTTCACCGCCGGCCTCCTCATCGGCATTCCGCTCGGCCTTGCCATGGCGGTGAGCCGCACCTTCTACGGCATCGTCTTCCCCACCTTCGAGGTGCTGCGCCCCATCCCGCCGCTCGCCTGGGTGCCGGCCTCGATCATCTTCTGGCCGACCCAGGAGCTCTCCATCGCTTTCGTGACCTTCCTCGGCGCCTTCTACACCATCGTCATCAACGTCATCGGCGGCGCCCAGGCGATCGACGTGCGCTACTTCCAGGCGGCGCGCTCCATGGGCTCCTCGAGCTGGGACATCTTCCGGCGCATCATCCTCCCCGGCACGCTGCCCTCGATCGTGGTGGGCGCCACCGTCGGCATGGGGATCACCTGGGCCGTGGTGGTGGCGGCGGAGATGATCTCGGGCGGCGGCAGTGCGGGCTCCATGGGCGGGGCCGCCGGCGGCGGGCTCGGCTTCTTCATCTGGAACTCCTACGTCGGCGGCTCCTACAACCAGATCGTCGTGGGCATGATCAGCATCGGCATTGCCGGCTATCTCTCGAGCGCCTTCTTGCGCAAGCTCGGCGAGATGGTCACGCCGTGGCTGCGGCAACGCTGATGGCGCCGCCCGAGGCATCGCCCCAGGCGCCGGCCGACGGCCAGATCGAGGTCGAGGGTCTCGACAAGACCTACGGCGCCAAGTCCTTCGCCAAGACGGTGGTGCACGGCTGCTCCTTCACCGTCGAGCGCGGCAAGCTCACCGTGATGATCGGCCCCTCGGGCTGCGGCAAGAGCACGCTCATCCGCCTCATCTCCGGCTTCGAGCGGCCGAGTGCGGGTCACATCGCGATCGACGGCAAGCCGGTCACCGGCCCGGGCCGCGACCGCCTCGTCGTCTTCCAGGAGACGGCGCTCTTTCCCTGGATGACGACCTACGAGAACATCATGTACGGGCCGCGCGCGCGCGGCGAGGACAACCGCGAGAGCCGCGCGCTCGCCGAGTTCCTCCTCGACAAGGTGGGGCTTACGGCGTTCCGCCACAAATATCCCCCGCAGCTCTCGGGCGGCATGCAGCGGCGCGCCGAGCTCGCCCGCGCCATGATCAACAACCCGCGCGTCATGATCCTCGACGAGCCGTTCCGCGGGCTCGACGCCATGACCAAGCGCCTGATGCAGGAGTATTACGCCAAGCTCTACGAGGAATCGCGGCGCACCACCTTCTTCGTCACCACCGACATCGACGAGGCGATCTATCTCGCCGACCGCATCCTCGTCATGACCAACATCCCGACGCGCGTGCGCGCCGTGCTCGAGGTCGATCTGCCGCGCCCGCGCCAGCTCCTCGCCGTCGTCGACGACGACCGCGCCAATGCCATCAAGATGGAGGCCTTGACGCTGCTCCACGAGGAGGCGATGAAATCCTTCGCCGGCGGCAGCAAGGCGGCGGCCGACTTCGTCGAGGCCTACGCGCGGCGCATCAAGACGGCGGGCTGAGGGCGTCCTGCTGGCCGCACCTCAGCCGGCCTTGGCAGCCGGCGTGCGCGGCGGGTGCAGCAGGCGGCCGAGCTCGCCGCTCTCGCAGAGCGACTTGAGGAGCGTGTAGATCGCCTTGGCCATGGGCAGCATGGGGTCGCCCTCGACCCAGACCAGCCCGACCTCGCGCACCACGTCGGGCTCGACGAGCGGAACGATGCGCGTCCTGGGGAAGGCGCCGATGACGTGGACGAAATGCTCGGGGATGATGGTGGCGAGGCCGCCGTTCATGGTGTGGAAGGCGAGGTTGACGATCGAATCCGATTCCATGCGCGCCGTCGGCGCAGTACCGGCGGCGGCGAAGGCGGAATCGATGATCTGGCGCTCGTGCATGTGCGAGGGCAGGAGCGCCAGCGGCAGCGCCGCGGCCTCGGCCCAGCTCACGCTCTCGCCGGCCGGGAAATCCGCGCTGTCGGGGACGAGGAGGCTCAGATGCTCGCGGTAGAGCGGGTAGCTCGCGAGCGGCACGGGCTGCTTCTGGTCGGTGTAGGTGATGCCCACGTCGAGATCGAAATTGGCGAGCTTGACGCGCATCTCCTCGAGGCCGAGGAAGCTCACCTGGAAACGCACGCCCGGATGGCGCTTGGCGAACTGGCGGTCGATGAAGGGGAGGATGGGCGAGCAGGTCGGCATGGCGCCGAGGCGCAGCTGGCCCGAGAGGTTGCGCCGCAGCACGGAGAGCTCCTGCAGCATGGAATTGCGGTCCGCGATGATGCGCTTCGCCCATTCCACGACGCGCAGGCCTTCGGCGGTGAAGCCCTGAAAGCGCTGGTGGCGTAGGACGACCGGCGTGCCGAGCTCCTCCTCGAGCTGCTTGATCGCATTGGAGAGGCTCGGCTGGGAGACGTTGCAGTGCTGCGCCGCCCGGCTGAAATGCCGCAGCTGGGACAAGGCCACGAGATATTCCAGCTGGCGGATGAACATCGGGCGTTTTCCGTGGGCCACGGCCGCGCATGCCGCTGCGGCCACCTTAGGGGACTTCGCGGCACTTTGCCATTGCCGAGTGGCGCCGGCAACGGGCGCAGTACCCGGCGTGCGCGCGGCGCGCGCATGACGCTCTTCGTCATAGCGCTCGCCCTCGTCTCGGGCCTCCTCATCGGCTGCGTCGGCATCGGCGGCGTCCTCCTGGTGCCGGGCCTGAGCCTCGCGGGCGTGCCCGTGCATGACGCGATCGCCGCGAGCATGCTCTGCTATCTCTTCAGCGGCGGCATCGCGGTCGTCATCTACGCGCGCGCGGGCTCGATCGCCTGGACCTCCGCGGCCTGGCTCGGCCTCGGCGCCATGCCGGGCGCCTTCGCGGGCGCCGTGCTCGCGAATGCGGTCGGCGGCGAGGTGCTGCTCCTCCTCATCGGCGTCGCGGTGCTGTTCTCCGGCCTGCGCTCCCTGGGCCTCTCGCGCGCCGCCGTGGCGGGCGAGGGGCGGGCGCTCGGCGCCGCTCCCCTCGCGGTCATCGGCGCCGCGGTCGGCTTCGGCTCGGCCTTGACCGGCACCGGCGGCCCGGTGCTCCTCGTCCCGCTCCTCATGTGGTTCCGCCTGCCGGTCCTCTTCGTGGTCGGCTTGAGCCAGGCGATCCAGGTGCCGATCGCGGCACTCGCCACCATCGGCAACTTGCTCTACGGCCGGCTCGATCCCGCCCTCGCGGCATGGCTGAGCCTCGGCGTCGTGGCCGGCTCGGCGGTGGGGGCACGCATTGCGCACGCGCTGCCGCGCACGGCACTCGTCCGCCTCGTCGGGCTGGTGCTGCTCGCGGTCGGTGCCCTCCTCATCCTGCGCACGCGCCATCTGGCGTTCGCCGGCTGATGGGGCTACGTAGCGAACTGGCGCGCGCCGGCATAGCGCTCGACTACGGCGACGCGGCGGGCGAGGCCAGCGCCTGCCGCGCCGCGGCGGCGCTCTTCGATTTCAGCTTCATGTCGCGCGCGCGGGTGAGCGGCCCCGGCGCCCTTCGCCTCCTCGCGCGCTTGACGCCGCGTCCGCTCGCCGATCTGCCAGCGGGCCGCATCCGCTACGCGTTTGCTCTCGATCGCCACGGCTCGGTCGTGGCCGACCTCACGGTCTGGTGCCTCGAGCGGGGGCGCTACGAGCTCATGAGCGGCCGCCACGAGGAGATTGCAACGCTCGCGGCATGGGCGGCCGACGCCGCCGCGGTCGAGGACCTCTCGGCGGAGAGCGCCGTCCTTGCCGTGCAGGGCCCGGCGAGCCTGGCAGCGCTTGCCGCCCTCGCTCCCGGCGAGGCGCTCGCGGCCATCCCCTATTTCGGCCATGCGGCGCTCGAGCTTGCCGGCATTTCCTGCCGCGTGGGGCGGCTCGGCTATACGGGTGAGCGCGGCTTCGAGATCCTGTTGCCGCGGAGCGCGCGCGCCGAGATCTGGCAGGCCCTCGCCGCGCGGGTGCGGCCGGCCGGCTTCGCCGCCGCGGACATCCTGCGCATCGAGGCGGGCTTCCTCCTCTTCGCCAACGAGCTCGCCTTTCCCGTCACGGCAGGCGAGCTCGGGCTCGAGCGCTACGCGGCCGAAAGCGCCGCACCTCGCCGCGTCCGCCTCGCCGCCTTCCGCGCCCGCGCCGATCGTCGCCCGATCTTGCCGCCGCCGCCGCCGCCCGCTGCGGCGTTCCCGCCGCGGCCAGGCGAGATCGTCGCAACCTCGGCCTGCTGGAGCCCCCATGCGGCGGGCGTGCTCGGCCTCGGCTATGTGCGCGCGGAGGAGCCGGCCTGCGCCGGCCTCCTCGATGGCAGCAGGCGCTTCCATGCCGTCGAGGAGGTGGCGCTGCCGTTCCACGACCCGGCCAAGCGGCGGCCGCGCGGTGGCTGGCGGTGCGGCGATCGGATGCCCGAGTGAGGGCGGCAGCCGCCGTCATTGATAGGGTCGATCAGGTCATTCCAGGCTTGTCTTTGACTTGCTCGCCGGCCCGCTCGTACCCTTCGCGGCACAAACGGCATGGCATTCGCGCCGGGAACAAGGGAGGAATGGCAATGAGCGCGCCCGCAGCGGCGCTGGCCCAGGCGCCGGCGCGCAGGAAGGTGACGATCAACTCGCTCATGGCGAAGATGCGCCGAAACGAGGCGATCGTGCAGATGGCGGTCTACGACTACCGCAGTGCGGTCATCGCCGACCGCCTCGGCATCGACATCCTCTGCGTCTCCGACACCGGCGGCATGGTGCTGTTCGGCCACCGCAGCACGGTAACGGTAAGCTTCGAGGAGGTCATGTTCATGGCCCAGGCAGTCGACCGCGGCTCGCGCTACGGGATGCGCATGGTCGACATGCCCTACTGGAGCTTTCACGTCTCGCGCGAGCAGGCGGTTGAGAACGCCGGCAAGTTCGTCTCCCAGGCCAATGCCGAGGTGATGAAGTGCGAGGGCAACAAGCACCACGTGCCCGCCATCGAGGCCATCATCAAGGCCGGCATCCCCGTGCAGGGCCACATCGGCATCACGCCCATGCGCATGCCGCAGTTGGGCGGCTTCGTGGCCCAGGGCAAGACGGCGGAGCGCGCGGCGGAGCTCGTGGAGGACGCGCGGCTCATGGTCGAGGCCGGCTGCTTCTCCATCCTCTGCGAGGTGACGACCGAGGATGTCTGCCGCTTTCTCACCGAGACGCTGCCGGTGCCGGTCGTCAGCCTCGGCGCCGGCAACAAGGCGCACGGCGTCCACATCATCACCTCCGACCTCTTCCACCTCTACGAGGAGCACACGCCGCGGCACTCGAAGATTTACACCGACCTCATCCCGATCATCGAGGACGTCTACACCCGCTACGCCAACGACGTGCGCGCGCGCACCTATCCCGGCCCCGAGCACACGGTCTATATGACGCCCCAGGAGCTCGAGCGCTTCGCCAAGAAGGTCGCCTGGACGAACCCGCCGATCGCCGAGGCCGAGGAGCGCGAGAAGGCCAAGCGCAGCAGCAAGGCAGCGGAATAGGCGGGCGGCGCGGCGGAAGCTCTATGGCGGCGTCCTAGCGCGCTGCGAGCCGGCGCCGCCGCACCACGCGCTCGCGGTGCGCGGTATAGATGCCGCTCGCCACGATGATCGCGGCACCGGTCACCGTCTCAAGGTCGGGCACGTTGCCGAAGATCGCCATCCCGAGCAGGCTCGACCATACGATCTGCGTGTAGGAGAAGGGTGCGAGCACCGAGGCCTCGGCGCGGCGGTAGGCCAGGACCACGAGCCATTGGCCCACGGAGCTCGCCACGCCGATGAAGATGCCGAGAGCCACCTGTGCCAGGTCGGGCGTCACCCAGACGACGGGGAGGGCGGCGCTGAGCGCCACGAAGCCGGTGCCGGCCGCGTAGGTCAGCATCGTGGTGGTGCCGTCGGTGCCGCTCATCTTGCGCGTGATCACGAGCGCCATGCTCCAGCTCGCCGCCGAGAGGAGCGGGAAGACCGCGGCAGGGTTGAAGGCGGTGGTGCCGGGCCGCACCACGATGACGACGCCGATGATGCCGACGACGATGGCGGCCCAGCGCCGCACGCCGACCGTCTCGCCGAGGAGCGGGATGGAGAGGGCCGTGGTGAAGAGCGGCGAGACGAAGCTCGTCGCCGTCGCGTCCGCCATCGGCATGTAGCTGATCGCCAGGATGAAGAGCAGGCTCGAGCCGAGCAGGCCGCAGCCGCGCACGAGCTGGAGCCGCGGGTTCCGCGAGCGCAGGCCGGCGCCGCCGTGCCGCACGAGTGCTGGCGTGATGAGCAGCACGAAGGTGGCGTAGCGGAGCCAGGCGATCTCGACCGCGGGCAGCGATTGCGTGAGGTACTTCGCCGTCGCGTCGGAGGCGGAGAAGACGATCATCGAGGCGACGACGATGAGGATGCCGGCGAGCGGCTCGTCGCTGCGCGCCTCGACCGCCGCGAGCGAAACCTGCGGTGCCGGTGCCGTGGCGCTCTCGGCTTCGCGCGGCGTGGACGGGCGCTTGGTCACCTTGGGCTCTCGTTTCTCGCGCCGCGTCGGCGGCTTTCGCGGCGGCCACAATAGCGGCGCCGGGTCCGGCGAGAAAGCCCGCCGGCGCCGCCTTATGGCGGCCACGGAAAGTGATGCATAATCGCGCGCAAGCCGCCGGAGCGGCGGGCAACCCGGAGCAGCGGAAACGGCCATGGGACACGAGACGCCGCCGTCCGGCGGGCAGAGGAGCGAGCGGGCGCCTGCCCTCGAGCGCGTGCTCCTGGCACTCCTCGCCCTCGTCCTCGCCGGCAAGGCCGGCGCGCTCGGGCGGGATGCCTTCCTCATGCTGCGGGAGATCGAGCCCGGCGAGCCCGACGCGATGCTGCTGGCGAACGTGATCGGCGCTGCGACGGCCTGCGCCTATGTGCTGCTGCTCGCTTGCCTCTTCATGATCCGGCCGCCGGCCTTGGCCAAGTACCGCGAGCTCTGGCCGCGGCTGGCCGCACTCCTCGGCAGCCTGCTGCCGTTCGCCGTGCCGTTCTTTCCGCCCGCCGAGGAGTTGCCGTACGAGCTGCACCTTGCCGCTAGCGCGATCAGCCTCGTCGGCATGGCGTTCGCGCTCTACATCCTAGTCTGGCTCGGCCGCTCCTTCAGCATCACCCCCCAGGCCCGCGGGCTGGTGACGCGCGGCCCCTACCGCTACCTGCGCCATCCGCTCTACGCGGCGGAATACGTCGCCGGCCTCGGCGTGATGGCCCACTATCTTTCGCTCTGGGCGATCCTCATCACCCTCGCCCAGGGTGCCCTGCAGGTCTGCCGCATGCATTACGAGGAGCGCCTGCTGCGCCAGGTCTTTCCGGACTATGACGACTATGCCGCAAGGACGGCGCGCGTCCTGCCCGGCATCTACTAGGCGAATGCCGCCAGCGGCCGCGGCAACGTCGCCGCGGCGATTGCGTTTGCCGCCCGACGCGCGCCGGTGTCTACTTCTTCTTCGGAGCGCCCGCGCTCACGATGCGGTCGAAGACCACGGTGAAGTCCGCCGGCTTACCTTGCGCATCAGGCGCCGTGCCCGAGCAGGTCATCTTCTTCCGATCGGGCGACAGCGTGCAGGTCGACGTGCTGCCGGTCTCGGACTTCTTGCTCGTGAACTTGCTCTGCAACGAGCCGTCGGGCAGCACCGTGTAGGCGCGCGTCGCCCCGTCGTCGCGGCCCTTGACCGGGTAGGGCTTGCCGTCGAAGGCGCCGTCGAAGCCCTCGGAGCGCTCGGAGCCGTCCGGATAGGTGATCTCGAGCGACATTTGCACGCGGTTGTAGTCGGTGTGCCCGTGCCCCGTGAAGTTCTTGATGTCCCAAATGATTTCCTGGGGCGCCGCGACTCCAGGAACGAGCTTGGACTCGTCCTTGTTCCAGTGCCAGGCACCGGAGAACGGGCTGATCGTCATCGCCGCCCGGACCGGGATCACGGCCGCCAAAGCCAAGAGACCGGCCGCCGCTGCGCCAATCGCCAATCGCCTCATGGGAACCTCCTTCTCTGGATCAGGATGGGATCGTATCACCGCCCAAGGCGAAATTCAGCAGCCAAAACGGGGCATCGCCGAAGCCCTCGCCGGTCAGGCCTCGGCCCGGCGCGCGGCCGGCTCGGCGTAGCGCGCGCCCATATAGGCGAGGCTGATCTCGGTGATCGCCTTCTTCATCAGGCGGCAATGCAGCGTCTCGGTGCCTTCGAAGGTGCCGAGCTCGTAGAACTTGTTGGAGGGGGCGCCGCCGCCGCAAACCTCGAAATACTCGCAACTAGCCCGGCATTGCTCCACCCCCCGCGTGACCGCGCCCTTGAGGCGCGCGTACCGCCCGCCGGCGAGGATGGCCGCGAGATCCTCGGTCAGGAGATTGCCGATGGTGAAATTGTCCCATTCCGCGTTCTCCATGCCCAGGAGCTCGGGCGAGAACGTCGAGCAGTTGCCGAGATGGTCCACGCTCAAGATCGACAAGGGGGCGCTCTCGGTCGAGACGAAGTCGGGCGGCCGCGACAGGATGAGCCGCACGCACTGCTGCAGTTCGCGGATCATGAGGGGCCGGCCGTGCGCGTCGTTGAGCTCGAGGAGCCGCGTGAAGAAGCGCGTGAATTTCGCCGGCGCCTCCTCGTCGCTCAGCGTCGACGACTTGTTCTCCGCCTCGATCTCGTCGATGTTGAAGCCGACGCTGGAGATGCGGTTGCCGGCGAAGAAGTCGAAGATGGCGTCGGGATTCTCGATGGAGGGCTGCGTCAGCACCGCGATGACGTGGAACGGCAGCGCTGCCTCCTGAAGGAGCCGCACGCCGCGCATGGTCGCCGCGAAGGTCCCCTTGCCGGCGCGCGTACGCCGGTTGACGTCGTGGATCTCCTGCGGCCCGTCCAGGCTTACGCCGACCTGAATGTTGTGCTCCTTGATCAGCTGGATCCAGTCGGCGTTCAAAAGCGTGCCGTTCGTCTGGAAGCTGTAGCGGATCGCGGTGCCGGCCGGCAGGTGCCGCGCCATCTCGGCGAATGCCGCCCGGTACCAGTCGACCGGTGCCGCGAGCGGCTCGCCCGCATGCCAGACGATGCTGATGTCCGGCGGCAGCGGCGAGAAATAGTCGAAGAGCTTCTTCGCGATGACGCTCAAAGTCTCGAGCGTCATCCGCGCCTTGGAGGTGCGGTTGGGCAGGTAGCAATAGGCGCAGTCGATGTTGCAGAACGGCGTCGCCTGAATGACCAGGAGCTCAGGGAACTGGACCCGATCCATCGGCAAACACGTCGAGCGCCCGAACGCGCGAGCGCTCAGAAATTGCCCCAGAAGCCGTTGCCCCAATTGTGCCAATTGTGCCAATTGTTCCAGGGCACATAGTGGCTGCCCCAATTCGGCCAATTGACCCACTGCACCTTGGTCAGAAGGTTCTCGCGCAGAAGCTCGTCGGTCACGGCCGGGTTCGCCATGGCAAGCGTCCGCACGGCGTTCACGCGCTCGCCCAGCGACGGCACCGGCTCGATGGCCTTGGCGGGACTCGCCGAGACCGCGACGCCGGCAACAAGCGCTGCCGCACCCGCCCCCAGCAAGAATTTGCGGCCCATCATCGACGTTTCAGCGGGAGAAGCCTGCGGATTCTCAGCCTTGCCGTCAAGACGCTTCGCCATTACCGATCCTCCCATCAAACCAAAGCCGTAGACGCATTTTGTCACCGCGCCATGCTAAAGGTCAAGAACGATCGTCCCTTGAACGCCTGCCGAGGGCGGCGGTTCCGCGGGGACGCGCGGGCCTTCCGGCCGGGCATCGGCTCAACTCTTGCGGGATTTGCGGGTGCGCGCCGCGCGCGTGGCCGGCGGCAGCGAGACCTTGCCCACATAGGTCGTGAACTCGCCGTGCTTGCGGTAGGCCTCGCCGTACTTGGCCACCTTGTCCTCGTCGATCTCGACGCCTAGGCCGGGCTTCTCGATGCGGCCCCAGCGCGGCCCGTCGGCGATCGGCAGTCGCTCGCTGAGGATGTCGTCCTCCATGAGCTGCGCCGTCTGCTGGTGCCCGAGGCAGGCATTGGGGATCGTCAGCATGATGTGCTGGCCGGCCGCGGCGGTGAGGCCGAGCTCGCCATGGGTGTGCTTGCAGACGAGCCAGCCCTCCATGTGCCCGGCATGGCAGAGCATGTGCCAGCGCGCGAGCGAGCCGACCCAATATTGCGAGAAGCAGAGATAGTGCCCGGCGCGGGCCCGGATGATGCGCCAGGCATCGGCTTCGCGCCACAGGCCCTCGTTGACGCAGATCGGCACGTCCGTCTGCCGCATGAGGTCGAGATTGTTCTCGATCGGATCGATGCGCACCGGCGCCTCGGCGAAGTCGAGCGTGAACTTGCCGTGCCAGCGCTTCAAGAGCCGCACCGCCGTCGGCATGTCCCAGGCCTGGTTCACGTCGATGCGGATCCTGCCCTCGGGTCCGATGCCGTCGCGCAGCGCCTCGAGCATCGCCTCCTCCTTCTTCTCGTCGACTCCGGCCTTGATGTAGTAGGTGCCGTATCCCCGCCCGACGCCGTCCTTGGCCTGGCGCGCGATCTCCTCGGGCGTGCCCCATTCCATATAATAGAAATAGTCGACCTCCTCGCGCATCGCACCGCCGAACAGGCGATAGAGCGGCTCGCCGCACGCCTTGCCGCAGAGATCCCACAGCGCCATGTCGATGCCGGCGTAGGCGAAGTTGCCGGTCATCGGCTGGAACGCCCAGAGCGCCGGGATCGCGAGATCGCGGTGGATAGCCTCCTTGTCCCAGGGGTCGCGCCCGAGCACGAGCGGCGTCATCGCCTTGATAGCACTCTCGATGCCCGGCACGTCGGCGGCGCGCGTGCATTCGCCCCAGCCGACGAGGCCGTTGCTTGCTGTCGCCTTGACGAGGACGTCGGCGACGCCGGCGCGGGCGATGAGCGAGCTCGCCTCGACGTGCTTGTAGGGAACGCGGACGGGAATGGCTTCGAGCTTGACCACCTTCATGGCGCACCTTTCGCGTATGTTGACGGATCAACGGCCTCGGCCCATGCGCGACTCCATGTAGCGCACGGAGAGCGACAGCGGATAGCACATGACGAAATAGATGCCGGCGACCAGCACGAAGACCGCCATGGGCTGGTACTCGGCAAAGGCGATGCTCTTGGCGTCGTTCATCAATTCGTTGACGCCGATGAGCGAGCAAAGCGCCGTGTCCTTCACCAGGCCGATGGCATAGTTGGCGACCGGCGGCAGCACGATGCGCACGGCCTGCGGCAGGATGATGTGGGCCATGGCCTTCGCCGGCGTCATGCCGAGGGATAGTGCTGCCTCGCGCTGGCCGCCGTGCAAGGCCTCGATGCCCGCGCGGAAGACCTCGGCAAGGATGGCCCCGCCGTGGATGCCGAGGCCGAGCACGGCACCCACGAAGGCGTCGAGCCACGTCCAATTGATGTCGGGGACCAATTGCGGCGGCACGAAGTAGACGATGTAGAGGAGCACGACGATGGGCAGCCCGCGCGCGACCTCGATATAGACCACGGCGGCGGTGCGGAGGATGCGGTGGCGCGAGGTGCGGCAGAGCGCCATCGCGAGGCCGATGGCGATGGCCAGGAGGAACGATACGGCGGCGATCGCCAGCGTCGTCTGGCAGAACGACAGCAGCTCCGGCAGCCAGCGGCCGATGTTGGCGGCGTACACCTTGGGAAGATCGAGCATGGCCGGCGGCGGTCCTTAGTGCCAGGCCCGTCGCGCCAGCTCGAGGCGGGCGGCCAGGCGGGCCATGGGGATGGTCATCGAGAGATAGATGGCGCCGGCCATGAGGTAGACCACGGCGCTCTGCAGCGTCTCGGTCACCAGGTTGCGCGCATAGGCCATGACTTCCGGAACCGCGACCGCATAGACGATCGCCGTGTCCTTCAAGAGGACGATCGCGAAATTGGTGATCGGCGGCAGCATGGTGCGCACCGCCTGCGGCAGGATGATGAACTGCATCGCGCGCGCCGGCGTCATGCCGAGCGTGAGCGCGGCCTCGAGCTGCCCCTTGTGGATCGCCTCGATGCCGGCGCGGTAAATCTCGGCGAGATAGGCCGCACCATTGAGCCCGAGGCCCACGATGGCGGCTTCCAGCGGCGTCGGCTCGAGGCCGGCGTCGGGCAGCCCGAAATAGATCACGAAGAGCTGGACCAAGGCAGGGGTGCCGCGCAGGAACTCGATATAGGCGATCGCCGGATAGCGCACGATGCGCCAGCGCGACATGCGCAGAAGGGCGATGACCAGTCCGAAGGCAAGTGCGAAGAGGAGCGCTCCGGCCGTGACCTCGACGGTCGCCGGCAGCCCGCCGAGGAGCGTCGTGAGGAAATACCAGCCCCTCTCGGTCAGCACGTGGAGAAAACGCATGAGGGCGGGACCTTCTGGTGCTTTTCGCTAGGGCGTGATCCGAGCTGGCCGAAAGACCTGGCGTCACCCCCGCGAAGGCGGGGGTCCGCAAGCTGCTGGATTCCCGCTTTCGCGGGAATGACGATGTAAATATCCGTTTCGCTCCGACGGGATCATGCTCTACCGCTCCTGGATGTGCTTGAGGAACTCCCGCGTGCGCGGCAGCTGCGGATTGAAGAGGACCTCGCGCGGCGCGCCCTGCTCGACGATCTTGCCGCCGTCCATGAAGACCACGCGGTCGGAGACCTCGCCGGCGAACTGGATCTCGTGCGTGACGATGACCATGGTGCGGCCCTCCTCGGCAAGCTGGCGCATGACGCGCAGGACCTCGCCGATGAGTTCGGGGTCGAGCGCCGAGGTCGCCTCGTCGAACAGCATGAGCTTCGGCTGCATGGCGAGCACGCGGGCGATCGCCACGCGTTGCTGCTGGCCGCCCGAGAGGCGCTCCGGGTACTCGCCCATCTTGTGGGCGAGGCCCACCTTGGTCAGCATCTCGCGGCCGCGCGCCTCGGCCTCCTCGCGCGGGAGCGCCAGCACCTTGCGCGGAGCGATCGTCACGTTGTCGAGCGCCGTGAGGTGCGGGAAGAGATTGAAGCGCTGGAAGACGAAGCCGATCTCCTGGCGCTCCTTGGCGAGCTCGCGGTCGCTCAGGTGGACGTAGCCGCCCTGCGTCTGGCGCTCTCCGATCAGGTTGCCGTCGATATAGACGTGGCCCGAGGTGGGCTTCTCGAGATAGTTGATGCAGCGCAGGAGCGTCGTCTTGCCCGAGCCGCTGGGACCGATGATGGCGACCTTCTCGCCGCGCGCCACGTCGAGGCTGACTCCTGAGAGCACCTCGAGCTCGCCGAATCGCTTGTGGAGATCGACGATGCGCAGCAGGGATTGCGCCGCCATCACGCCCCCGAGCACGGACCGGCGCTGCCTCTGCCGGCCGCGCAACCGAGGGGCGGGCCACCGGCCCGCCCCGTTCCCGTTCGCTGAACCGCGGCCAAGCGTGCGACAGAGACGCCGCGGCGCCGCCCTATTTGAAGCCCTATTTGAAGCAGTGTGCCGCGGTCGGCGCCTTGTAGTCGGCCGGCCGGTCGACGCCGATGCGCGGGTCCTTCTCGGGCGGAATGAACCACGACTTGTCGCCCATCCCGTACTTGGCCATGGTCTTGACGTTGATGCAGTTGGGCCAGATGTCCTCGCGGATGATCTTGCTCATGGCCGCGGCGAGCTCGGGCTCCTCTTTGTTCACGCCGAAGATCACGTTGTACTTGGTCGACATGATCGGGTACTTGGCCGCCATCGGGTCGAGCGGCAGCTGCTTGATCTTCCATTCGGGGTGCTGGACGATGCCCCATTGCACGAGGGGCGGGTCGAGGATGGCGATGTCGAGGCGGCCGGCGACGAGATCCTGGAGCACGCCGTCGGAGGTGTCGTAGAGCTTCACCTCGCCGATGCCCTCGATGCTCTTGAGCTCGGGCACCAGCGTGAAGCCCGTCACGGTGCCGGCCGAATGGCCTTTCATGTCGGCGAAGGTGTGGAAGTTGTTCGCGTCCTTCTGGGCGAGCAGCGTGCCGAAATAGTAGATCGGATCGGTCAGGTTCATGATCTTGGTGCGCGGCTCGATCCAGCCCATGGCACCGTGCATGACGTTGACCTTGCCTTGCTTGGTCGATTCGATCTCGGCGGCCCAGTCCATCTGCTGGACGACCGGCACGAGCCCCAGCTTCTTCGCGATATAGACCATCAATTCGCCGTCGGTCCCGCTCAGCACGCCATCCTTGAGCTGGGTCATCGGCATGTCGCCGTTCATGGCGATGTGGAGCTTGCCAGGCTCGATCGTCTTCACTTGGGCAGACGCGGGCATACTCGCGAGCCCGCCAGCGACGACCGCTACCGCGAAGGCGGCCGCCGCCCGACGCAGGTCGAATGTCATCTTAAGCCTCCCTCATTATGTGAAGTGCCTCCCGCGACCCCTGTGCGAAAGCCCACGCACGCAAACTGCACCAGTCTTGCGCATACCCCCGCGAGCCGTCGGGAAGCGTAACAGGGCGGAGCTCGGCCTGTCAACTGAGGTGAAACAAAATTTCTTATCGAGAAACAGGATCGCCGCGGCATTGGCCGAAGTACGGCTCGCGACCGGGAGGCGCACGGCGCCGTCTCAGGCACGCCTCTTCGCGGCAGCCGAGTGGCATCTCGCAGTCTAAGGCGTCACCCGACTGCGACTCCGCGCCCTTGCCGGCAACGCAGAGGCCGAGGCCGCGTCCCGCAAGAGCGGCTTCGAACGCTCCGAGGTGGCGTTCGAGAAGCGGGTCGTCGGGGAGCGCCGAGGCGGCTCTCGCGCGGGCTAGAGCTTGGGCATCGCGCGGGGTTGAACGGTCATGCTTTGAGCCACGGGTCGCACGGCCCTTGCGGGCACCGTTGCCACCGCGATCGTCTCGCCGCCGGGCGTCATGAATTCCACCTCATAGCCAGCCCCGCCGGCATGAACCAGCACCACGCACCCTCGGTCGCCGGCACGGAGGCCTAGCGCGGGCAGACTCTCGGTGAGAATGACTGAGTCCAGCTCCTTGATCGTCATTGGCCTCTCCGCAAAGGAACGACGGTGACCAGCCGTGGCTCGACGTGTCCCACGTCCACCATCCGGACGGCGCGCACTTGCGGCCCCCGCCCGTCGGGCGCGCGTAACGGTCCCTCCAATATATACTTCCTTCCGATATATACTTCCTTCCGAACTCCGTCAGTTCCACCCCTGCGACTGCAACAGTGCACGCGTGCTCAAGGAGCGCGTCCCGCAATATTTGCCAATTCTGAGCCTGAAATCCGAAGCGAGAAAAAACATTGCCTTATGACGCCCCTCGGGATGGCTCGTGGATAGGAGATAGTCCCTGATCTTGCTCGCATCTATGATGGCAAGCTGGACGTTGGGTAGCAGGCCCACATTACCCCCGCAATCTCCGGCTAGATCGGCGCCACCATAGTTTTCCTATGATGGCATTGGCTATAGGCTTGAACATCCTATACGTGCTCGCCATGACGGTCTGCGCCCGGCCGGCTTGTCGCAGACCGGGGGAGCGCCGGCACGTCTATGCCAGTCGGCGTCCTGCCCGCGGCATCGCGCCGCTGCTCCTCCGCGAACTCCCCTGTTGCTTTTTCCGCGCCATGCTTTATCTAATCAGTACCTTTTCGGTCCTGATTGGATGCGGTGCAGCATGATCCGGCTAAACAGGCTTACCGATTACGCAATCGTCGTCCTCTCGCAGATGGGGCGGGGGCATGGTGCGATGCGCACGGCGGCCCAGCTCGCCCACGAGACGGGGATGCCGGTGCCGACCGTGGCCAAGCTCCTCAAGACGCTGGCGGCGGACCATATCATCCTCTCGCACCGCGGTGCCGCGGGCGGTTATGCGCTGAGCCGCCCGCCCGAGGAGATCAGCGTGGCGGAGATCATCGCCTCCCTCGAGGGGCCGATCGCCCTCACCGCCTGCGTCGAGGGCTCGGGCAACCATTGCGACGTGGAGTCCCTCTGCCCGATGCGCGGCAACTGGGAAAAGATCAACGGCGCCATCCGCACGGCGCTCGAGGCTCTGACGCTCGCCGACATGGCGATGCCGCTGAGCTTCCCGCCGCTCGGCGCCGCCGCGCGCGCCGCCGCACCGGCGGTGGCCGGCGCCTGAGCGGACAGGGTCTCAAGGTCGAAGGGAGCAAGCCAGCATGGCAGTTGCCGCGAACACGGTCGAGCAGCTCCGCCCGGTCACCGAGCAGAAGTACAAGTACGGCTTCGTCACGGAGATCGAGGAGGACCGCGCGCCCAAGGGCCTGAACGAGGAGATCGTCCGCTTCATCTCGGCGAAGAAGGGCGAGCCCGCCTGGCTCCTCGAGTGGCGCCTCAAGGCCTACCGGCACTGGCTCGCCATGGCCGAGCCGCGCTGGGCCATGGTCAAGTTCCCGCCGATCGACTACCAGGAGCACTACTATTATTCGGCGCCCAAGGCGAAGGAGGGGCCGAAGAGCCTTGGCGAGGTCGACCCCAAGCTCCTCAGCACCTACGAGAAGCTCGGCATCCCCTTGCGCGAGCAGGAGATGCTGGCGGGCGTCGCGGTCGATGCGGTGTTCGACAGCGTCTCGGTCGCCACGACCTTCAAGGGCCGGCTCAAGGAGGCGGGCGTCATCTTCTGCTCGATCTCGGAGGCGGTGCAGAAGCATCCCGAGCTCGTGCGCCAGTACCTCGGCACGGTGGTGCCCTATACGGACAATTTCTACGCCACCCTCAACTCCGCGGTCTTCACCGACGGCTCCTTCGTCTATGTGCCCAAGGGCGTGCGCTGCCCGATGGAGCTCTCGACCTACTTCCGCATCAACGCCGCCAACACCGGCCAGTTCGAGCGCACCCTCATCATCGCCGACGCAGATGCTTACGTGAGCTACCTCGAGGGCTGCACGGCACCCATGCGCGACGAGAACCAGCTCCACGCCGCGGTCGTCGAGCTCGTGGCCCTCGACGACGCCGAAATCAAGTACTCGACCGTGCAGAACTGGTATCCAGGCGACGAGCAGGGCAGGGGCGGCATCTACAACTTCGTCACCAAGCGCGGCGCCTGCCGCGGGAGGGGCGCCAAGATCTCCTGGACCCAGGTGGAGACCGGCTCGGCCATCACTTGGAAATACCCGAGCTGCATCCTCGAGGGCGACAACTCGTCGGGCGAGTTCTACTCGATCGCCGTCACCAATAACTGGCAGCAGGCCGACACCGGCACCAAGATGCTCCATCTCGGGCGCAACACGCGCTCGCGCATCATCTCCAAGGGCATCTCCTGCGGCCACGGCCAGAACACCTACCGCGGCCTGGTGCGCATCGGCGACCGTGCCGAGGGCGCCCGCAACTTTACGCAGTGCGATTCGCTCCTCATCGGCGACAAATGCGGCGCCCACACGGTGCCCTATATCGAGAGCCGCAACCGCAGCGCCAAGGTCGAGCACGAGGCGACCACCTCCAAGATCAGCGCCGACCAGCTCTTCTACTGCCGCCAGCGCGGCATCCCTGAGGAGGAGGCGGTCGCCCTCATCGTCAACGGCTTCTGCCGCGAGGTGCTGCAGGAGCTCCCCATGGAGTTCGCGGTCGAGGCGCAGAAGCTCGTCGGCATCAGCCTCGAGGGCAGCGTCGGCTGAGATGGCTTTGACGAAGGACGCGGAAATGACTGCCATGCTGGAAATTCGCAACCTGCGTGTTGAGGCCGACGGCAAGCCCATCTTGAAGGGCGTCGACCTCGACGTGGATGCCGGCGAAGTGCACGCCGTCATGGGACCCAACGGCTCGGGCAAGAGCACGCTCGCCTATGTGCTGGCCGGCCGCGAGGGCTACGAGGTGACGGAAGGCTCGATCCGCTACCGCGGCCGCGATCTGTTGGCACTTGCACCCGAGGAGCGCGCGGCCGAGGGCCTCTTCCTGGCCTTCCAATATCCGGTCGAGATACCCGGCGTCTCCTCGACCACCTTCCTCAAGACGGCGCTCAACGCCGTGCGCAAGAAGCGCGGCGAGAGCGAGCTCGACGCCATGCAGTTTCTCAAGCTCGTGCGCCAGAAGACCAAGGCGCTCGGCATCACCGACGAGATGCTCAAGCGCGCGGTCAACGTCGGCTTCTCGGGCGGCGAGAAGAAGCGCAACGAGGTGCTGCAGATGGCGGTGCTCGAGCCCACGCTCGCCGTGCTCGACGAGACCGACAGCGGCCTCGACATCGACGCGCTGCGCATCGTGGCGGACGGCGTCAACGCGCTGCGCTCGCCCAAGCGCGCCTTGCTGGTGATCACCCATTATCAGCGTCTCCTCTCCTATATCGTGCCCGACCGGGTGCACGTGCTCGCCCATGGCCGCATCCTGCGCTCGGGCGGCAAGGAGCTGGCGCTCGAGCTCGAGGCCAAGGGCTATGCCGAGTTCGTCGAGGCGGCGTGAGGGCGTGGCGGTGAGCGAGATGACGCAACGGCCCGGCCTCGGCGAGCGCTTCGTGGCGGAGTACGAGGCCGCGAAGGGCGGCTTGCCCGGCGGCGGCCTCGACTGGCTGCCGGCGCTCCGCGGCGCCGCACTCGCGCGCTTCGCCGCCGCGGGCTTGCCCACCCAGCGCAGCGAGGAGTGGCGATACACGAGCCTGGCACCGCTCGCACGGCTCGCTTTCGCGCCGGCACGTGCTACGCTGAACGGCGTTGCGGCGTCGGTGCTGCCGTGGCTGCTGCCGGAAGCCGCCGGCGCCCATCGCCTCGTCTTCGTGAACGGCCGGCTGCGCCGCGACCTCTCCGCACCCGGCACGCTCCCGGCCGGCGTCAGCTTGACGGGACTTGCGGTTGCCCTCGAGGAGAACCCGGTCATGCTCGTCGGCCGCCTGGGTGCCGTCGGCGACATCGAGGGCCAGCCGATGCTGGCGCTCAACACGGCGCTGATGGCGGACGGCTACGTTCTCCGCCTCGCACGCGATGTCAGGCTCGAGCATCCGGTCGAGCTCCTCTTCGTGGCGCTTGCCGGCGGCGAGCCGGTTTCCTATCACCCGCGCGGCCTCGTCGTCGCCGAGTCGGGGAGCAGTGCTACGATCATCGAGCAGCACGTCGGCATGGGCCGCGGCATAACGCTTGCCAACATGGCAAGCGAGATCCTCGTCGAGGACGGCGCTGCGCTCAGCCATTACAAGCTCGCGGCGGACGGTGCTGAGGCCTTCCACATCGCCGCCTCCGCCGTGCAGGTCGCGCGCGGGGGGCGTTACGAGAGCTTCGTCCTGACCCATGGCGGCCGGCTCGCGCGCAACGAGATCCGCCTGCGCCTCGGCGGCCCCGGCGCATCTTGCGCGCTCGACGGGGCCTATCTCGGAAGGCGGCGCCAGCACATCGACAACACCACCTTCATCGACCATGCAGCACCCGAGACGACGAGCCGCGAGCTTTACAAGGGCGTGCTCGGCGGCTATGCGCGCGGCGTCTTCCAGGGCCGCATCCTGGTGCGCCCCGATGCGCAGAAGGCCGACGGTCAGCAGACGAGCAAGGCGCTCCTCCTCTCGGCCGGTGCCGAGATCGACGCCAAGCCGCAGCTCGAGATCTACGCCGACGACGTGAAGTGCAGCCATGGCGCCGCCGCGGGCGAGCTCGACGAGGAGGCGCTCTTCTACCTGCGCAGCCGCGGCATCCCGGAGGCCGAGGCGCGGCACATGCTGGTCGAGGCCTTTCTCGCCGAGGCCGTCGAGAGGATCGCCTCTGCGCCGGTGCGCGCGGCCTTCCATCGGCGCCTCGCGGAGGCCCTGGCCGCCGATATCCTGGAGCCGGGAGAATGACGATGTCGAGAAGTGCCGCCTTCAAGCCGCGGGCGGGAAGCAACAGGCCGGTCTATGACGTTGAGCGCGTGCGCCAGGACTTTCCCATCCTCGCGCGGAGCGTGCACGGCCGGCCCCTCGTCTATCTCGACAACGGCGCCTCGGCCCAGAAGCCGCGCCAGGTGATCGAGACCATGCGCGAGGTGATGGAAGAGGACTATGCCAACGTCCATCGCGGCGTGCATTTCCTCTCCCAGCGCGCGACCGAGCGCTACGAGGCGGCTCGCGGGACGGTCGCCCGCTTCCTCGGCGCCGAGCCGCGCGAGATCGTCTTCACGCGCAACGCCACCGAGGCGATCAACCTCGTGGCGGCGAGCTACGGCCGCCGCTTCTTCGAGAAGGGCGACGAGGTCGTCGTTTCGGAGATGGAGCACCACGCCAATATCGTGCCCTGGCAGCTCCTCGAGAGCGAGATCGGCATCCGCTTGCGCGTGGTACCCGTGGACGACGCGGGGAGCCTGCGCATGGAGGTCTATGAGAGCCTCCTCGGACCGCGGACCAAGCTCGTGGCGCTTGCCCACTGCTCGAACGTGCTCGGCACTTTCACGCCGGCGGGCGAGATCGTGCGCCTGGCGCACGCGCGCGGCATCCCGGTGCTGTTCGACGGCGCCCAGGCGGCGGTGCACGGCCCAGTCGACGTGAAGGCGCTCGACGCCGACTTCTACGCCTTCACCGGCCACAAGCTCTATGGCCCGACGGGGATCGGCGTGCTCTACGGCAAGTACGAGCTCCTCGCCAAGATGCCGCCTTACCAGGGCGGCGGCGACATGATCCAATCGGTCAGCTTCTCCGGCACCAGCTTCAAGGAGCCGCCCGAGCGCTTCGAGGCCGGCACGCCCGCTATCGTCGAGGCGATCGGGCTCGCCGCGGCGATCGACTATGTGACGGCGCTCGGCCGCGACGCCATCGCGGCGCACGAGCAGCAGCTCCTGGACTACGCGACGGAGCGCCTCTCGGCGATCCCCGGCCTCACCATCTACGGCACCGCACCCGAGAAGGCGGCGATCCTCTCCTTCACGCTCGCCTCGGCGCATGCCCACGACGTCGGCACCATCGTCGACCGCGCCGGCGTGGCGCTGCGCACCGGCCACCACTGCGCCCAGCCGCTCATGGAGCGCCTGGGCATAGCAGGCACCGCGCGCGCCTCCTTCGGACTTTACAATACGCTTGCCGAGGTCGATGTCCTGGCGGACGCCATTCATTCGGTCGAGGAGATTTTCGGGCGATGAGCGACGACCTGCGCGAGCTCTACCAGGAGGTCATCCTGGACCACGGCAAGCATCCGCGGAACTTCCGCCATCCCGCGGACGCCAACTGCCAGGCGCACGGCTACAATCCGCTGTGCGGCGACCAGCTCACCGTGTACCTCAAGCGCGACGGCGACGGCGTCATCCGCGACGCCGCCTTCGAGGGCCGCGGCTGCGCCATCTCCACGGCCTCCGCCTCGATGATGACCGAGGTGCTGCGCGGCAAGAGCGAGGCCGAGGTCAAGGCCCTCTTCGAAGCCTTCCACCGCCTCTGCACCGTGGGCGAGGACGGCAATCTGCCCTCGGCACTCGTCGAGGATGCCGAGAAGCTGCACGTGCTCGCGGGCGTGCGCCAGTTCCCCATGCGGGTCAAATGCGCGACCCTCGCGTGGCACACGATGAACGCAGCCCTCCACGGCAAGAACGAAGTCTCGACGGAATAGCGAGGACGGACGCGATGGACCGCTCTATGGCATCGGAAGCAAGCCACGACATCGCGAGTGCGGCAGCGGGCGGTGCTGCGGCGGACGACGGGGAGCTTGTGCGCGCCGGAGCGCCGTTGGCGGCCGGCGCCTCCGTGGCATCCTGGGACGCCGTGGCGGACGCGCTCAGGACCGTCTACGACCCCGAGATCCCGGTCAACATCTTCGAGCTCGGCCTCATCTACAAGCTCGAGATCGCCGAGGACGGCAAGGTCGCCATCGAGATGACGCTGACGGCACCGGCCTGCCCGGTCGCCGGCACGCTCCCAGGCCAGGTGGCAGAGACGGTGGCGCAGGTGCCGGGGGTGGGGGAGGTCGCGGTCAAGCTGGTCTGGGAGCCCCCTTGGACGCCCCAGAAGATGTCCGAGGACGCCCGCATGGTCTTGGACATCCCGTGAGCGTGGGCTTATATAGGCGTCGCACTCCCGGGTTCGAAGGGTCGTGAGAGCCATGGCCGCAGCGATGATCACCCTGACGGAGGCCGCCGCCCTGCGGGCCAAGAGCCTCATCGGCAAGGCCGACAAGCCGGTCAAGGGCCTGCGCGTCGGCGTGCGCACGCGCGGCTGCTCGGGGCACAGCTATTTCGTCGAGTATGCCGAGGCGCCCAAGAAGTTCGAGGACGTGATCGAGGACAAGGGCGTCAAGATATTCATCGATCCCGCCTCGGTGATGTTCCTCCTCGGCACCGAGATGGACTATGTCGAGGACAAGCTGCAGTCCGGCTTCGTCTTCCGCAATCCCAACGAGAAGAGCCGCTGCGGCTGCGGCGAGAGCTTCAATATCTGAGGCCGCTCCGGCCGTCGTGAGATGCTGAGCAGGCCCCCGAGCGGGGCCATTTTCATGGCGGAAACGGCATTCCCCTGGGGCGCCGGCGCTGTTTGACGTTGCGCTCTTAATTAGCCAATTCTTAGCTAAGGAGGGGCGCCATGACGGCGACGGTTACGGTCCACGTGGCAAAGACCAGGCTCTCCCAGCTCCTCCAGCGCGTGGAGCGGGGCGAGACGATCACCATCTCGCGCGGCAAAACGCCCGTCGCGAAACTGGTGCCGCTCGCGCCCAAGGCGGAGCGCCGCTTCGGCGCGATGCGCGGCGTGCTCCAAGTCGACGAGTCTTTCTTCGAACCGTTGCCTGAGGAGGAACTGGCGGCCTGGAAGTAGCCTGGGGATAGAGGTTGCTTCTCCTTCTCGATACGCCTGCCTTCCCCCGGTCCCCATCGCGATCCGTTCGACCGCATGCTGATCGTGCAGGCCATCCGCAAAGCCATGATGCTGGTGTCGAACGAGCGGCTCTTCGAGCGCTATGGCGTCAGTCGCCCGTGGTAAGAAATGCCGGCGCGATCGTGCCTGCGCGCGCAGAGCTTACGCGGATATTACTCGCCGCCATCGACCGGACGGGCAGCGCGCTGCGAGGCGAGGCACGGAGATGCCGCGGCAACACGTCGTAAGGCATGCGCCTTTAGCGCATGAGGTGCGGCCAAAGGCCGGTGACGCCGATGAGAATGAGGTAGATGGCGACGACGTAGTTGAGCAGGCGCGGCAAGACGAGGATGAGGATGCCCGCGATCAGGGCGACGACCGGCTGCAGCACCAGGATATTCATCATCGGTTGAGCTCCGTTTCTGCGTGAATGTTGCAGCGAGAGCGATAACCTAGCCGGAGCGCCGCAGCAGCGCCATGGGTAGCCGGCGATCCCGGGATGTAAACGCCGCAAGGGCCATTATGGCTCCCTCGGGCGACGCCGCCCGCTTGCCTGCCGATCAGTAGTGCGTCAGCACGCGGTAGCTGAGCTTGCGCGTACCCTTTGCCGGGACGTCGAGATGCCAGCGCGCGGCGGAGGCGCTTGCCTTCTCGTGCGGGTCGCTCTCCTGAAGGATGTGCCAGTCGCCCGGCAGCGTCTCGACCACGGTGACCGTGACGGGCGTCTCCTTGGCGTTATGGAGGGTGATCTCCTCGCTCGCCTCGTAGCTCTTGTCGCTCGGCCGCGAGGCGCTCGTCTGCAGACGCTCGGCGGTCACGTCGAAGGCCTTGCCGAGGGTAAGCTTCACGGGCTTTTCCGCCGGCGTGGCGGCGATGTCGTCCTCGCCGAGGAAGGCGATGGCGCCCTCGGCGCCGTGCCGGTAGACGCGCACGATCCCTTGCGGCAGCGGCGTGCCGAGGCCGGACGCCTTGTCGTTCTCGAAGCTGAAGCGCACGGCGATGCCGACGGGTGCCGGCTCGCTCGCCGCCGTCGACGTCACCGGCGCCTCGTCGCTCAAGAGATACTCCTTCTTGACCGGCACGGCGGGCGCCTCGAGGAGCGCCAATTGGATCGTCTCGCGCTCGCCGAGGCTGATCTCGCGCGGCAGCGCAAAGCGATAGAAATCGCCGAGCGCCTCGGCACTCGGCAGCGGCGGCGGGGCCGCCATGGCTGCGCCAACGCCCGGCAACGCCCGTGCCAGGGCCAACGGCGCGCGTGCGACGCGGTTGAGGGTGCCTGCGACGAGCGTCAAATGCGCCCTCGGATAGCTGGCTCCGCTGGCATTCTCGACGCTGGCGCGGCCGACGAGCGAGAGCCTGGTCTCGCCCGCGTCGAGCTCGGCCACGTAATTGGCCGACCAGCCGAGCCCGCCCGTGAGGTAGCTGAGCTCGACGGGCCGCGCTCCGGCCTTGGAGCTGAGGAGGGCCAGCACGAGGGTGGGCTTGTCGCGCAAGCCCGGCGGCAGGGCGGAGAAGACGAGGCGGCCGGGGAGCGTGGTTTCGATGCGGTCGCCGATCCGCAGCACGACGCCTTGCGCCGCCGAGAGCACGGTCGCCTGCTCGATGCGCTCCTCCCCCGTCTGCGGGTTGCGGATGGCGATGCGGACCTCGTGGCCGACGGACGCCGCGAGGAGGGCGCTCGGGGTAAGCAGGTCCTTCTCATAGCGCTGCTCGACGAAACGCAAGGGATCGCCGCCGAGCTGGTCCAGCAGCACGCTCTCGGGGAGGAGCTGGGCCGAGACGCCGGCAAAGGCGATGCGGTTGAGGCCGTCCTTGAGCGGAACCGTGCGGCGGTCCTGCACCAGCGCCAGGTTCTGCTCGTAGACGGTGAGCGCCAAAGCCGTCTGCTGATCGCTTGCGACGCTCACCTCGTCGTCCGCCGCGGCGGCCTCGCCGCCCATGGCAAGGACGAGCGGCAGGGCGAGAACGGAAAGGGCGTGGCAAAGGCGCATCGAAGCCTCCTCTCGCAATCGTCCTCAGCGACGTGCCGCCGACCCTAGGGCGAAGTTGCGGCGGATTTTGGGCAGAGTCTCAGAAGCGATCGACGCGGAACGGTGCGAGATCGATGCCCGGGTCGCGCCCGGCGGCGAGGCTGGCGATGATGCGGCCGGTGGTGGCGCCCCCGGTCAATCCGAGATGGCCATGGCCGAACGCGTAGAAGACGTTGCCGAAGTGCGGGCTCGGCGAGATCACGGGGAGCGAGTCGGGAAGCGACGGCCGGAAGCCCATCCATTCGCTGCCGCCCGAGGCGTCGAGCCGGGGCAGGAAGCGCCGCGCGCGCTCGACGAGCACGCGCGCGCGCGCATAATTGGGCGGCAGCTCGAGCCCGCCGAGCTCGACCGTGCCGGAAAGCCTGAGGCCCATCGCCATGGGCGTCGCCACGAAGCCGCCTTCGGCGGAGTGCAGCATGCGGTTCAGGCTGACGTTCGGATGGGGCAGCGTCGTGTGATAGCCGCGCTCGGTCTCGAGCGGCACCGGGCTGCCGAGCAGCTTCGCGAGCCTGCCGGACCAGGCGCCGGCGGCGATCACCAGCCGCTCGAAGGGGATGCGCTCGCCGCTCTCCGTGCGCAGCGCCAGCGGCCCCTCGCCACCGAGCTCGAAGCCCACCGCGCGCGCCTCCCTGATGGTGCCGCCCTCGCGCGCGAAGTGTTCGGCGATGCTTGCTACGACGCGATAGGGATCGGCCACGTGCCCCCAGTCGGGCACGAACATGCCGAGCTTGAAGATGGGCGCCAGCTCCGGCTCCATCTGGCGCAGCTCCTCAGGTGCCAGGCGCTCGACGCGCACGCCGTGGCGGCGCTTGAGCTCCCATTCGAAGGCGTCCGCCCGCAGCGCCTCCTCGCTCTCGTAAAGCGAGATGCAGCCTTTGCGATAGAGGATGTCGCGGATGCCGGCCTCGACGAGGAGCGGCTCGTAATCGTCGTAGGCATGGGAGAGCAGGCTGGCAAGTGCCGCCGCCGCCGCCTCCACGCGCTCGCGCCGGCTCGCGCGCCAGAAGCGCCACAGCCAAGGTGCGAGCCGCGGCAGATAGGACCAGCGGATGGCGAGCGGTCCGAGCGGGTCCATGAGCCAGCGCGGCACGCGGCGCATGATGCCGGGGAGTGCTTGGGGCGCCACCTCGGTCACCGCGATGCCGCCCGCGTTGCCGAAGGAGGTGCCGCGGCCGGGCGCCAGCGGATCGATGACCGTGACGGCAGCACCTTCGCGCTGCAGGGAGCGCGCGCAGCTTATGCCCACGATGCCGGCACCCACCACGACGGTGCTCGGCGGCGCGCCGTGCGGGCGCGTCATTGTCATGGCAACTTCCATAGCGGAGCGCGGGCCACAGCGCTACCGCGGAATGGGCCAAGCCCTTGGCCGCCATTGCAGGCGCGATGCCGTTGGCGTAGAACACGCGCATGGCGGTCCATACCTTCTTCTGCGTCGACGCGCACACCTGCGGCAACCCGGTGCGGGTGGTGGCGGGCGGCGGCCCGCGCCTTAGGGGCTCCTCCATGAGCGAGCGGCGCCAGCATTTCCTCGCGGAGTACGACTGGATCCGCACCGGGCTCATGTTCGAGCCGCGCGGGCACGACATGATGTCGGGCAGCATCCTCTATCCGCCGACGCGCGAGGATTGCGACATCGGCATCCTCTTCATCGAGACGAGCGGCTGCCTCCCCATGTGCGGGCACGGCACCATCGGCACGGTGACGGTGGCGCTCGAGCGCGGCCTGGTGACGCCGGCAAAGCCGGGGGAGCTGCGTCTCGAGACGCCGGCGGGGCTGGTGGTCGCCCATTACAGCCAGAGCGGCCCGCGCGTCGAGTCCGTGCGCATCACCAACGTGCCGTCCTTCCTCCATTCGCGCGGCCTCGAGGCCGAGTGCGACGGCCTGGGCCCGCTCAAGTTGGACGTAGCTTACGGCGGGAACTTCTATGCCATCGTCGAGCCCCAGGCCGGCTACCGCGACATGGCGGAGCTGTCGCCCGGCGAGATCCTCCGCCTCTCGCCGCTGCTGCGCAAGGCGCTCAACGCCAAGTACGAGTTCGTCCACCCGGAAAACGCGACGATCCGCGGCCTCTCCCACATCATGTGGACGGGCCGGCCCCGGCACCCGGAGGCCGACGCGCGCAATGCCGTCTTCTACGGCGACAAGGCGATCGACCGCTCGCCCTGCGGCACCGGGACCTCGGCGCGCATGGCGCAGCTGGCGGCGCGCGGCGAGCTCTCGCCCGGCCAGGACTTCGTCCATGAGAGCATCATCGGCAGCCTCTTCCGCGGCCGCGTCGAGGGCAGCACCAAGGTCGGCAACTACGAGGCCATCATCCCATCGGTCGAGGGCTGGGCGCGCGTCACCGGCTACAACACGATCTTTATCGACGACGCCGACCCCTACGCGCACGGCTTCCAGCTCGTCTGAGCGGAAGCGGAACCTGCTATTCCGCCGCGAGCTTGGGTCGGCTCTCGAGAGCCGTGCG
>CAVVLJ010000016.1:455000-1378538 GCA_963749075.1 uncultured Pseudomonadota bacterium
TCGAGGACCGTGCGCAGTCCGGCGAGCGCCTCCTGTTGCACGCCCTCGAGCGCCACCTGGTTCGCCTTGATCTGGTCCTGGAAGGAGAGCGCCTGGGCGCGCGCGCTGACGAGGCTGTCCCAGGCTGTGGCGGCGTCCTGGATCGTCTGGCGCTCCGCCACCTCCACCTGCAGGCGCGCGGCACCCACCTGCTCCTTTGCCTGGCGCACCTCGGAATCGGCGAGGCCGCCGGTATAGATCGGCAGGGACAAGACCGCGAGGATCTGGGCCGAGGTGGTGTCGTCGCTGCGGCTCGCCTGCTGCTCGCTCTTCGAGAGGAGCGCCTGGAGCGAGAGGCTCGGCAGGAGGGCGCTTAGCTGAACGTCGACGTTGGCGAGCGCCGAGCGCTCGCCGTAAGCGGCCGCCGTCACGTTGGGGTTCTGATGCTGCGCCAGGGAGAGCGCCTCGTCGCGCGCGCCCGGCAGCCCGACCGGCTCGCCCGGATCGATGAGCTTACCGGGCTCCACCCCGATGACGTTGAGGTAGTTCGCGCGGCCGATGGCAAGCTGGCTCTCCGCCGCCTGCCGTCCGGCGTGCGCCGCCGAGAGCTGCGCCTCCGCCTGAGAGACGTCCGTGCGCGTCACCTCGCCCACCTGGAAGCGGTCCCGCGTCGCCTTGAGCTGCTCGGCGAGGACCTTCTCGTTGCTGATGTTGAGATCGAGCAGCGACTGATCCTCGACGACGTTGATGTAGGCGAGTGCGGCATTGAGGATCGTGGTCTGCTCGACGAGCTGCAGGTGCGAGCGCTCGCTCAGCACGTTGTAGTCCGCCGCCCGCGTCTGGGCCTCGATCTTGCCACCCTTGTAGATGTTTTGCGTGATGACGAGTTGCCCCGAGCGCGGATACTCGGTGCTCGGAATCGTCGAATTCGACCCGGTCGCCGTCGGAATGGAATTGTACCACTGGCGGCCGCCATTGACATTGATCGTGACCGTCGGCCGCCAGCCGGAGAGCGCCTGCGCCACCCCCTCGTCCTGGGCCCGCAGCTGCGCCCGCTCGGCCAGCAGGGCCGGATTGGTACGGTAGGCCATGACCAGCGCATCCGTCAGGGTTTGCCCGGAGGCGCCGCCGCCTGCCAGCAGCACCGCCAACAGCGCCACTGCCCCAAGCCAGTCGCGGACGCAAGCGTGCCTCATGCCGCCTTCCTTGCCAAAATTTGCAAGCGGCGGCGTGGCGATGTCGCGGTCGTGAGCGCTGAACCGGCAGGCGTCAAGCAGGCACCCCCATCGCTTCCCGAAGCATCTACGCAAAGCATACCTGCACGAGGCGCACCTGCACGAAGCATACCCGCATAGACCATACCAGCGATGGAACCCCGAGGAAAAGCGCGAGCATTGCCGCTCTGGCTGGCCGCCCGCCGCTCGTTCGTGATCGCCGCATCCAGGGTTCAAATCTGCGCGTCGGCACCGCGGCCTTGGACGCCACGCTTATCTCCGGCACCGATCCAGGCCCGCGTCAACTTGCGCTTCACCCTCTCGCTCGCCCAAATGCCGTCCTCGGCCGTCGCCGAGAGGGACTCCCCGATCCAGGCGAGAATGTGCTGGCGTCCCCACTCCGCCGGCAGAAAGGCGCGCGCGGCGAGCGCGTAGGTGGTACGGGCGTGCCGCACGTAGGCGGGCGTGAGCCGGCCCGCGTGAAAGAGCACGGGATGGCGGCGCTCGGCCTCCCACCAGAGATGCGACCAGAGGTGGATGCTGTAGATGCCCCGCCAATCGCCGAGGCGGCGCCGGAAAATGCCGCGCAGCCCGCGCGTGCTGACGTTGAAATGGAAGAACGAGCGCTGCGGCTCGATGTGGAGCCATTCCGGATGCTCGCGGCTGAGACGGTAGGGCAGGAGGCACGAGGCGGCGTTCCAGCTGCCGTCGAAGCTCGCGTGCATGCGCGCGAGCCACTCGGTCGCGAAGGGAGCGCCTTTTTTGCCCATCATCCAGGCGTTGCAGAGCGAGCCGCCCGCCGCCTCGGCTTCCGGGGTCCATTGCACCTCCTCGCGGCCCATGACGAATGAGCGCTGAAAGAGAGAGCCCGGCAAGGGGGCGACGAAAAGGGTGTCCATGTCGGCGTAGACGCCGCCATGCCGGACGATGACCTCGAGCCGCGCGATGTCGGCGAGATGGGCATAGCGCAGACGGTCGAGATCGGCATCGCGGTAGCGGAAGGATGCGACGTAGGGATCGGGTTTCAACGCCAGCACCGTGAGTTGGGGCCGGATGCGCTCCCAATACTCGCCCCAAGGCTCGTGCAGGCAGTGAAAATAGACCGCGTCGGGGCGGTTTACGCCGATGCAGGAGGCGAGGCACAGGTAATGTGCGAGATGAAAGGGCGTTGTCTGCGGCCTCAAGCCGAAGACGAAATGAAAGACGTTGGGAACGCGGCTCACGGGGCATCGTCCCCAAGAATGTGCACGCGGACGCTGCCCGATCCGTCTCGGCCGAGCGCCATGCCCGCCGCGTCGCACGCTCTCACGACGAAGAGGCACGCCAACGCCGTCGCACCGGCACAAATCCGCTTGCACGTCATGGCGCGCGCCTCGCTGCCTGCCGCAATGCCGAGGCTCCTTCCCGCACCTCTTGCCGGGATGGCAGCCGACATCGCGCAGCCGGACGGAGATCAGCATAATCGATCGCCCTGGCGGGGCAACGGCCGAAAAGACCGGCCATGCGGATGGCTCGAGAAAGCCCTTGGCCGAGCCGGGTCTGCTGCTCACGGCTTGCGCCACGCCTTCTAGAGCGCCACCTCGATGAGGAACGGCCCCTTGGTCTCGAGCCCGGCGCGGAAGGCGCGGGCGAGCTCGCCCATGGTGGCGGCGCGGCGGCCGTCCACCCCCATGCCGCCCGCGAGCTTGACCCAGTCGAGGTCCGGATTGCCGAGGCTCAGCATGTCGAGCGCCTTGCGGCCGGGATTGCCGGCGCCCACTTGCGCGAGCTCATGGCGCAGGATGGCGTAGCTGCGGTTCGACCACACGAGGGTGAGCACGTCGAGCCGCTCGCGCGCCTCGGTCCACAGCGACTGCAGCGTGTACATCCCGCTCCCGTCGGCCTCGAGGTTGACGACCTTGCGTTCGGGGCAGGCGATGGCGGCGCCCACCGCGAGCGGCATGCCGAGGCCGATGGCGCCGCCGGTGATCTGCAGCCAGTCGTGGGGCGGCGCACCGCGCGTCATCGGGAAGAAGCCACGGCCGGTGGTGACCGACTCGTCGCACACGATGGCCCCCTCGGGGAGGAGGGCGCCCAGGAGCGCTGCGAGCGCATCGGGCATGATGGCGCCGTCCTGCGGGAGCTGCGGGCGTTCGGCGGGCGGCGCGTTGCTGCCGCCTCTCGGCGCATCGACGGCATGGGCGAGCCCCTCGAGGGCGGCGATGAGATCGTCGTGCGCGCCGGCGAGAGGCTGGATGTCGCAGCCGGGCGGCGTGAGCACGCTCGGCTTCCCCGGATAGCCGAAGAAGGCCACCGGCTGGCGCGCGCCCACGAGGATCATGTGCCGCACGTCCTTGAGCACGCCAAGCGCCTGATCGACCGGGTAGGGCACGCGCTCGACCGCGATGCGGCCGGCGCCGCGCGCGATGCGCGCGTTCGAGCCCTGCGCCATGAGGCGGGCGCCGGTCTTGGCCGCGATGCGGCCGGCGATGGCGAGGCCGTGCTCGCGCAAGGCGATGCCGCCCAAGAGAATGACCGTGGTCTCGCCGCGCTTGAGCGTGCGCGCGGCGGCATCGATGGCAGCGGATGCGACCGGCCGCGCGCGGGGCAGCGGCGGCAGTGCGGCGATGCCGTTCCCCTCGTTCCAGGCGGTGTCGGCCGGGAGGATGAGCGTCGCGACCTGGCCGGGCGGCGTGCGCGCTGCGGCGATGGCGGCCGCACCATCGGCGGCGACCGTGCGCGCGTCGACAGCCGTGCGCACCCAGCCCGAGACCGGCCGCGCCAGTCCCTCGATGTCGGAGGTGAGCGGCGCGTCGTAGGCGCGGTGATAGGTCGCGTGCTCGCCCACGATGTTGACGATCGGCGTCGCGGCGCGGCGAGCGTTGTGCAGGTTGGCGATGCCGTTGCCGAGGCCCGGGCCGAGATGGAGCAGGGTGGAGGCCGGCTTCTCCGCCATGCGGCCGTAGCCGTCGGCGGCACCTGTCGCCACGCCCTCGAAGAGGCAGAGCACGGAGCGCATGCCGTCCACCTTGTCGAGGGCGGCCACGAAATGCATCTCCGAGGTGCCGGGGTTGGTGAAGCAGACCTCGACGCCGCCGGCCACCAGCGTGCGCACCAGGCTCTCGCCGCCGTTCATCCGTTGTTCCATGATACCCATGCTTCCGGGGCAAAGGACACCAGTCGATCACGGTTGGCGGGATTTGGCCAGAGGCTCGCCCGCGCGAAGCGACGGGTCCAGAGTGGAGCACCCGGAGGGGAGTGAACCGAATGGGGCAAAGTGTTGCGACCTGAACTCGCGGCCGCCCTCATTAAACGCCGCCCTCTTCAAACAGAGTCAGGGCTCGCTGAAGTCGCTTTGATGGTCGTCATGCCCGCGAAAGCGGGCATCCAGAGCCGCCAAAGCGGTGCGCTGCCTGGGGTGCCTGGACACCCGCTTACGCGGGTGTGACGACAGTGGGGAAGGGCGCGGAGCGTTTATTTTCCGGCAAATCCTTATAGCGTCTGCCAGTATTTTCGGGCAATCGATTGCTCCTCGTCGCCCACAGCATCCGCGTAGATTTCCGTGGTACTGATCCGTGCATGTCCGAGCCATTTACGGACGAAATTGATCGGCACCCCGGCTTGGAGCGCGCCGACGGCGAAGGCGTGGCGCAACGCTTTAGGTGACGCTTGCGGCCCTGAAATTCCGGCGAATTTCATGCACACCTTCACTCGGTCCCACGCTGTCGTTCGGCACCATTCCCATACCCGCTGCTTCGCACAATGCGGATGCCGGCGAGCAACTTGCAGGCCGTGTACGCGATCCAACTCGGTTAGGAGCTCTGCGGGAACGGGAACGGCACGGAAAACGCCGCGCCGGCGTTTCTTGAGACTTTCGAGCACGATAAGGCCGGCCTCGAAATCGATCCTCCCCGGTGTCAGGGCCAAGACTTCCGAGATGCGCGCGCCTGTATAGGCAAGAAGCCTGCAGAATGTGCGCACCTCGGGTGCCATGTGCTGCGCCGCACCCAAAAAGGCGGCACGCTCGGATGCGGTCAGGTATTTCCGGTTCCCCTGCCGGTCGTAGAGGAACGAGATCGCGTTGCCCTCCTCTGTATCGTTGCATGCAAAGGTTGATTTTACATTGACGCCATAAACAAAATGCCCCATTCTGTTCAGACCCTCGCGTTGTGAGCCGTCTTTTGACGTGCGAGATGAACATAGCAATGGGACCGTGCCATGCGTGGAGAGATAGGGTCGAAGTCGGTTTTCCCCGCAGTCGCAATCCTTCTAGGAATGGCATCGCCTGCCATCTTGTCGACCGCCTTTGCACAACAGACACAGGTGGGGCCCGCCAGTCCTACTGCAGCCAATCAGCCGTCCTCACCCTTCGATGGGACTTATACGGGAAACTCCTATGGGTGCAGGTGGAACTCGGGCGGCACGGTGGGCTTTACAGTGGCGAACAATCAATTGACGGGAATCAGTAAATACAACAGTGGAACCGATGCGGTCAAAGGCACTGTCGCAATCGACGGCACGATCACTGCATCTTGGGGCCGTGGCATGTTCCACGACGGGAAAATCAACGGCGACGAACTCACCGGCTGGTACCACGGAAACAGCCAAATTTGTTCGATCTGGCAAGTCAAGGCGACTCGGCAACGCTAAAGGATTCGCGCAGAGAATTCGGGGTCGGGAGAATCGGAGGAAATGGAGTCAGAGTTGTGGACTGCGCCCCATCGTGAGACACGGTAATTAGGGACAGGCTGCGATCAACGCCGGTTAGGGCCGCTCGCAAGCGGTCCTAACCGGCGGCACACATTTGGTACAGAAGCTTGACAGCGACCCTATATGTAGTATCGTGCGATGGTTTACCCTGGGAGCCACAGGAAGAGGATGGCGTGGCCCAGAGGCGGTAAGCCGATGTGTAGAACTTCGAGCAGCGTCGCAGGGGAGAATTTTCGGCGGCTCGAGGCGATCGCAGAGGCCGAGAGGGGTTCAGTTCATTTGCCGTGCTGCTGAAGAGCGCATCCCCAACGACTACAATACAGGCGAACCTCGAATGGCTCTTCCGCGACGGCCGAGCGGGTCGGGCAGAAACCGTCTGCTTGATGGTGTAACGTGGTGTCGCGAGCCGTGCTACGATTTCAAGGAACCGCCAGATGGCAATGACTCTTGATCGAGCAATGTCCGAACCGAAGGAAATTTACAGAGACGTCGGCGTCGACACCGATCAAGCGGACGCCGGCCTGCAACGCCTCGTTCGTCGTGTGAAAACCACATGGCCGCCGCACGGCATGATCGGCGAAGTCAAGCTGGATATCGGCTATTTCGCGAATGTCATCGACCTGGGCCACGTGGGGCTCGCCATCTGCACGGATGGCATCGGCTCCAAAGCGATCATCGCACAGATGATGCACCGCTATGACACGGTGGGCATCGACTGCGTAGCGATGAATGTCAATGACCTCATCTGCGTAGGGGCGCGGCCCCTGTCGATGGTGGACTACATCGCCGTGCAGAAAGCCAATCCCGACTTGCTCGATGCTCTATCCGTCGGGCTCACCGAGGGCGCCAAACTCGCCGGCATCTCGATATCCGGCGGCGAGATCTCGCAAATCAAGGACATCATCAAGGGAAGCCGGGAGGGCTACGGTTTTGACCTGGTCGGGATGGCGGTCGGCGATGTCGCTTTGGACAAGATCAACAGCGGCCAAGATGTGCGGGACGGCGACATCGTCATCGGAATAACAAGCAATGGAATACACAGCAATGGATTGAGCCTCGCGCGGTACGGATTTTTTGAGCTGAACAGCTTCGACTTGGATCACCAGTTCGACGGTCTCGAGCTGCCTCTCGGTATGGAGCTGTTGCGGCCGACCCATATCTATGTACGTGAAGTTCTTGCTGTGCTGGACGCCGTAAAGGGCGTCAAGGCGATGGTGCACATTACAAGCGACGGTCTTCTCAATTTGACCCGAGTTGCGGCCCAAGTGGGCTACAGGATCGACAACCTTCCTCCGACTCCTCGGATATTCTCCCTCGTTCAGCAGTACGCCCGTGTCGATGAAGCGGAAATGTTCCAGGTCTACAACATGGGGGTGGGCTTCTGCATCGTGGTTGCGCCCGAAGCGGTCAGCGAGACGCTCAGCGTCCTTGAAAGCCACGGTCGAACGGCGCTTGAGATCGGCCATGCGGTAGCCGATCGGCAGAAGCGAGTTTTCATCGAGGATCGGCTCGTCGGCATTGGCAAAAGATTCTCGCGGCTTGACCGTGCGTCCTAGAGATGAACGCTACTCTGCGTTCGCAACGCAGGCTGCAGGCTCTTCGTGATCGGGTCTCTAAAGTCAGAAGCAAGCCGACGATCGAATACGACGACGTCGAGCGGCTGAGGCAAGCCGTGATGGCCACGGCAGAAGAGCTGTTTGGCGCTCAATCAGTCGAAAGGCACTCTGCCGAGATTCAGGCATTGCGTCCCGATCAGCTGGAGCAATTGAGAGCAAATACCAAGAGGGTCAGGGTGATACACACAGGCAAGCCAATCCCACAGGTTATGCAAGTGCCTGACGTGCAAAAAACCGGATACTACCGAAAGAGACTTCTCGAGCTTGACGAAGCCATCGCCTCGATGGCGTTGTCGCTGGCGACGGGCAAGGCGCTCCCTCCCCGGCAGTGAGGCACGGCTCCTTCCTTGACGGTCAATCCGACTATGTGTGCCTTTCCCCGTCTCACCTGCCTCCGCCGTCCTCCGCCACCGCATCGCCCCAGGGCGACATGATCTCGGTTGCACCCACGTTCAGCTCGCCCTCCCGCAGCACGCCCGCGGGGCAGGCGAAGAGGTAGGGGAACACGGTGCGCCGGCCGGGGACCAGCTTGAAATGCGCGGCGAGGGCGGCGTGCACCGCGGCGGGCAGGGTCTCGTCGGCGATCGCCGCGTCGCCGCCCGAGAGGTCGATGCGCGGATGGTGGAAGGCCTCCTCGAGGCTCATGCCGTAATCGACGAGGAAGGAGACGAGCTGCATGACGGCCGGCATGATGCGCCGGCCGCCCGAGGCGCCCAGCGCAAAGCGCCTGCCGCCGTGCTCGCCGATCACCGGGCAGACGTTCATCAAGCAGCGCTTGCCGGGCTCCATCGAGTTGGGCTTTCCCGGCTCGGGATCGAACCACAGGATGCCGTTGTTCATGAGAAGGCCGCTCTCAGGCAGCATGACCTTGGAGCCGAAGATCGAGAGCAGCGTCTGGGTCACGGCGCAGATATTGCCGTGGCGGTCGACCACGTTGAAATGCGTGGTGCAGGCGGGCCCCGTGCGCGCCCCCTCCGCGTCCACGTCGCCCATGTTGGCGAGGCGCCAGCGGTAGCCCTCGGCGAGCGCGCGGGCGTAGGCGAGATAGGCGGCGGCGTCCGGCTGGCGGCCGCCCGAAAGCGGCGCCTCGGCGAGAAGCGAGAGGCAATGGGCGAGCGTCGGCCCCGCGGTGAGCTCGGGCGCCACATGGATCGCGCCGCCGCGATAGGGAATGGCGTGCGGCTCCTCGAGGACAGCGCGGTAGCCCCGCAGGTCCTCGCGCGGAGAGGCTGCCGCCGGCGCTTGCTCACGTCGCGGACGATGCCGCGCGCGAGCTCGCCTTCGTAGAACTCGCGCGGCCCCCGCTCGGCGATGCGGCGGAGAGTCGCGGCCATGGCGAGAGAGATCGACGCGCTTCTGCTGGAGCGCCGTCCACGACGAGATGGTCGGCCAGCGCCCCTCCTCGAGAAAGGTGGCGGCGGCCGTCGGGTTGGCGGCCAGCATGCGCGTGGCGGAGGCGATGAGGAGGGCGGCGTACCAGTCGACGAGCAGGCCCTCCTCCGCAAGCTCGGCCGCGGGCATCACGAGCTCGCGCCACGGCCGGTTGCCGTGGCCTCGTGCGCCGCGCGCATGCCGTCGACCGTGCCCGGCACCGCGATCGAGCTGCCGCCCACCGCGTTGCGGTCCTCGACCACGCTCGGCCAGGGGAAGAGATCGGACGAGACGCCGGCGCCCGAGAGCGGGTAATGCGCGGGATCGAGGCCGCCCGGCGCCCTCGCGCCGAAGTCGACCGTGCGATAGCGTCCCTCGCGCGCGCGGTAGATCACCATGGCGCCGGCGCCGCCCGGCCCGCTCATCCACGGCTCGAGCACGCCGAGCGCGAAGGAGACGGCGACCGCGGCGTCGACCGCGTCGCCGCCCTTCGCCAGCACCGCGGCACCCACCTCGGCCGCGCGGCGGTGCTGGGCCGCGACGATGCCGCCTTGAGACGCGACGGCGGGCTTGCGGACGATCTGGCTGCGGGAGAAGTTGTCCATGGCGGGTCCTTAGGGAGCTATGCAAGTCGTCCTTCGAGACGCGTCGCTTGCGCGACGCTCCTCAGGATGAGGACGTGGGTGCGCCGTCCTCAGCGCTCTTTCTTGGCGAGATACGCCAGCTCGCCGATCCAGCGCGCTTGGGAGGCGTAGCTCTCGGGCGGTCCGGCGTCGGCCTCGCTGGCAACCATCGCCGCGAGCCGCGTCTCCTTGGCGGGCGTGTTCTCGGGCAGCTCGTCGAGCGCCTCCTCGAGCTTGGGGGCATAGTCGGCGCCGACCGGGCAAACGTCCTGGCAGCGCCGGCAGCCGGTGACGACGCCGGAGCCGCGCAGGATGCTCTGCCACAGGTTGAAGCTGGTCTCCGAGCGCAGCGCCTTCTTCTGCAGCGCCGCGTCCGGCTCGTCGATAATGCGGCCGATGTGCTCCGCGAGCTGGGCGAAGCCGTGGGGCGAGCGGTAGCGGTCGCATGCCGGCCAGTCGCGCTGCCAATGGCCGACCACGTCGCCCGGGCAAGTCTTGAGGCAGCGCCCGCAGGACGGGCCGAGGCAGAGCGCCGTCTCCATCTTGCGATCCGGCTCGACGGGCGGCGAGGAGAGCACGGCGGTCAGGATCACGCGCGGGCCGTACTCTGGCGTCAAGAGCTGCAGGTTGAGACCAAGCGTGCCGAGCCCGGCCTCGACCGCGGCGTGGCTGAGCGAGAGGATGGTCGAGAGATGCGCCTCCGGATCGCCCTGATAGCGCCAGGGATCGACGTGGGTCGGCGGGATGACGATGGCGGGATAGCCCTGGTCCTCGAGCCAATAGACGAGCTCGAGGGAGGCCTCCTCCAGGAGGGTGAGGGTGAGCTCGTCGTTGTAGTACTTGTGCCGCTCGTCCCAGCGCTTAAGCCGCGTGGTGCCCACGGTGTAGTGCTTGGCGAGCACGATCGCCCGCTCGCCGTCGTGCTCGGTGATGTCGCGCGGCCGGCGCGGATCGCGCGGGTCGGGCGGATAGCGGTCCATGATCCTGCCGTCGGCGATGCCGACGAGATCGGCGCCGAGGGCGCGCGCCTTGGCCTTGATCTCCTCCGCCGTGATCGGGGCCTTGAAGATCGCGACCATGGCGCCGGTCAGCCCTCGTCCGCGCCCAGAGATGCCGCCGCGGCCAGCTCCGTCTGGCGCCGCTTGAAGTCCTGCAGCTGGCGCGCCACCAGCTGCTGGTAGCCCTCGGGCCCGACCCAGCGGATGTTCCACTCGTTCAGCCCGTCGATCGCCGCGCCCGCCTGCCGCGCCTCCTTCATCGCCTTGGCCTTGGCGGTCTTTTCCGGCGTGCGCTCGGGGATCGCCTTCTGCATCTCGGCCAGGTGCGCGTGATAGTCGTCGCCGACCGGGCAGACGGCGAGGCAGCGCGGGCAGTCGCCGAAGGAGCCGACCACGCGCAAGAGGCCCTGCCAGAAGCCGAAGAGATCGCGCGAGCGGGCGAGTGCCGCCTTCTCGGCGCGCGGCGCCGCGATGAAGCGCTCGAAGAACTTGAGGATGGTCGAGAAGCCGAACTCCTGGGCTTCGGTGGCGCAGGCGCGCTTGTCGATGTCGAAGTGCCCGACCGCGTCGGCGGGGCAGCTGTGGAGGCAGCGCGAGCAGGATTCGCCGATGCAGACCTGCTCACTCATGGGATGGTCGGGCTCGAGCTCGAGCTCGGTCAGGATGCCGGTGAGATAAAGGCGCGGGCCGAACTCGGGCGTCAGGATATTGACCTCGAGGCCAAGCGTGCCGAGCCCCGCCTCGACGCCGAGATGGCGGGTGGAGAGGCGGCCGTAGCTCGCGGTCTTGTAGTCCCAGTCAGTCTCCTGCGCCGCGGTCACGAAGCTCGCAGCACCCGCCCGCTCGAGCCACTCGGCCAGGCGGTAGGCGATCTTGTCCATGCGGCGCAGCACCAGCATGTCGAGGTACTGCACCGGCACGTTCGTCTTGCAGCGGAAGGCGCCCGCGGGAATGCGCTGGGCTATGACGATGACGCTCCTGCAATGGGGCGAGATGCGCGCGGGCGTCTGCGGAAATCTCGGGTCCGGCGGGAAGGCGTTGAGCGTCGCAGCGCTGGCGATGCCGACGAGGTGCGCGCCGAGCTCCCGCGCATGGGCCTTGACCTGCGCCGCGCCGGGAGGGGCGGGGGCCGCCCCGGCTGCACGCGTGGCACGCTCGCCTTCCATGGCAGTTCTTATAGCCGAGGCGGGGGTGCGGTTCGAGAGCCGAGATGGCGTCCGCCCCGGCGTCACTTGGCCGGGAGCACGAGCTGGGTCTGGGTGACGAGCGCCACGAGCCGGCCCTCGGCGGTCGCGATGCGCGTCTGCCACACCATGGTGCGCTTGCCGCGGTGGACGGGCGTGCATTCGCCGGTGAGCCTGGCGCCGAGTGGGGCGGCGGCGAGGAAGTTGGTCTTGCTCTCGAGCGTGGTGGTGCCGGCGCCCTCGGGCAAGTTGAGCACGGTGGCGACGGCGCCGAGGGTGTCGGCAAAGGCCATGACGGCGCCGCCGTGCAGCACCGCCGGGCGGGTGCAGAGCTCCTCGCGCACGGTGAGGGTGGCCACCACCTTCTCGGGCGCCGCCTCCACATAGTCGATGCCGAGCAGCTTCGCGAAGGGGAGCTCCACCGCTCTCGCGCGCTCGAGCATGTCCATGGCGTTCTCCCTCTTTCGTCCGTCGCGCGAAGTCTCCCATGGCAAGGAACCCGGCCGCAATGATCTCGCGGCTCAAGGCCTCATTCCGAGATTTGCCGTCCTTGACCGGCGGCTTCCGGCGCTGTCATAGGATAAGCGCATGCCCGCGCCGCGGCGGCGCCGGCAGCCGCTCGCGGCTTCTAGGGGCAGCATCATGGCGCGTCGGCGACTGCGCGAGCTCGGGATCAGCGTCGGCGTGCTGCCGAGCGGTGCCTTCAACGCCATCACCGACGTGGCCGGCGTCGAGGTCGGGTACTGCACGCTGGTCCGCGACGCGCCGCACGTCGTGCGCACGGGCGTCACGGCGATCTGGCCGCGCGGACCCGAGATCTGGACCGACTACGTCTTTGCCGGCACCTTCTCCTTCAACGGCAACGGCGAGATGACCGGCCTGCCGTGGCTCGCGGAGCAGGGCATGCTCGGGGCACCCATCGGCATCACGAACACCTACCAGGTCGGCCTCGTGCGCGACGCGATCTCGGCGCTCGCGGTGCGCGACGCCGCCTCGCAGGCCTTCCACCTGCCGGTCGTCGCCGAGACCTACGACGGCTGGCTGAGCGACATCCAGAGCTTCCCGCTCAAAGAGGAGCATGCGCTTGCCGCCTTCGACTCCGCCACGGGCGGCGGGCCGATTGCCGAGGGCAACGTCGGCGGCGGCACCGGCATGATCTGCCACGAGTTCAAGGGCGGCACGGGCACCGCCTCGCGGCTCGTGCGCGAGGATGGCGTGCCTTATACCGTGGGGAGCCCTGGTCCAGGCGAATTACGGGCTCCGCGAGCTCCTGCGCGTCGATGGCGTGCCGGTCGGCCGCGAGATCGGTCCGGAGATCGTCCCGGCGCACCGCTCGGGCGCGCGCAAGGCGGCACCGGACGAGGCCGGCGGTTCGATCATCGTCGTGCTGGCGACAGACGCGCCCCTCCTCCCCATCCAATGCCAGCGTCTGGCGCGGCGTGCCGCAACCGGCCTCGCCTGGGCCGGCGGCATCGGCGACAACGGCAGCGGCGACATCTTCCTCGCCTTCTCGACGGCCAACCACATCGGCCAGGACGACAAGACGACGGACGTGCGCATGCTCGCGCCCGCGGCGATGACCAGTCTCTTCCGCGCCGCCGCCGAGGCGACCGAGGAGGCGATCTTGAACGCGCTCTGCATGGCGGAGACGATGACGGGCCGCGAGGGCCGCACCGTCCACGCGCTCCCGCTCGACCGCCTCGAGGAGGTGATGCGGCGCTATCGGCCGTGGACGCCATCGCAGTCATGACGGCCGCTCCGACACACTTTATCATCGGCGCAGGCACCCGAAATCATCGGCGCAGCAGCCGAAGGATGTGACGCCATGCCCCTGCGAACGCGCTTCGCTTTGCTCCTCAGTTTGGTCTTCGCCTTGGCGGCGTCAAGTGCGCCGGCTCGCTCCGACTGCTATCGGGATTGCCAGAACCAATGCAGCGATGCCTCGGGCAATATCACGTCGCAGGAGTGCGTCAACAGCTGCAGTCGCTCGAAATGCCCTCGGCCGACGGTTTCCTATGGCTCGATCGCCTATGGCATGACAAGCCATTCCGCCGGCTGGTCCTACGATTACCGCGACGCCGCCGAAGCCGATCGGGTGGCGCTCGCGAGCTGCGCCAAGCACGGCGACGACTGCAAGACCGTGCTCAGCTTCTCCAACGGCTGCGCCGCCGTCGCGGCGGGCGGCGGTGCCTATGGCACCGGCGAGGGGGGCACGCGCGGGGAGGCGCAGTCCGCGGCGCTTTCGGCCTGTGTTGGCGTCGGCGGCAAGGATTGTGAAATCCGCGCCTGGAGCTGCGCGCTTCCCTGAGAGCGGGGGTGCTTGCGGCCGGATGCGCGCGCAAGCGCGTCGAGCGGGGAAAAATCGCCGGATTGTACCACTACCCGCTTGACCGATGGCCATCCGTGTGCTAGCTTTTTTCCATCCTGACGAGTTGCGCCCGCCGCCGTGCGGGCGTTTTGTTTTCCGATGTGCGACCGCATTCCGCGAGCACGCGGCCGATCCCAGCCAAGGTCCTCTGCCATGACAACGCGACGCGCGGGCTGCGCGGCGCCGCCGGACGGCGCCTGAGCGCCGCCCGGGACGAGCGCGCGCGATGGCCGGACGGCATCCCTTCACGCCGACGGAGAAAGAGCGCGGCATGGTCGAGGCGCTCGCGGGGCTCGGTCTCGCCCAGGAGGACATCAGCCTCCTCATCATCAACCCCGCGACCGGCAAGCACATCGACGCCAAGACCCTGCGCAAGGCCTTCGCCCATGAGCTCAGCGTGGGCGGCGCCAAGGCGAAGGCGGAGATCGCGCGCACCATCTTCAAGATGGCGACCGAGGACAAGAGCGTGAGCGCCGCCCTCTTCCTCGCCAAGACCCGCCTCGGTTGGAAAGAGCCACCCGCCAATGAGCAGAAGGACGCGGGCGGCACCGCCCATGAGGACGCCCTCGAGGACCTTGAGCTAAGCCTGACGATGCAGCAAAAGACTCGAGATGCCCGCCCGGAAGGGTACGTGCAGGTGACCGTGCAGCCATCTGTAAAAATTCGGAGCAACGCCGGCATTTATATATTGGTCAATGACCATTATCAGGTCGTAAGCCCTGATAAGAGCGTTGGTTGTGATGAAATTCTGACGCTGCTGGAAGAGCGTTTTGAAGCATCAATTAGGAACTCTGAGGGGATCGTCGACCAAATCATGTCGCTACGGGAGGCTCGGTAATATGGTTGCGCCAGCCACCGCTAAGGTGCATGAGGAAACTGATCGGGCTGACGAGGCTTCGAGTAGCACGTTGGGTATGCCCCGCCACTTAAGAGACTTCCTCGCGGACCTTTCTGCATTTCGTACGCGCCGGGTGCCCAATACGACAGCGCAAGAGAACAGATCGGAGGACGCCGAACCCACTCTAATTATCTCTCCCAATTTGAAAAATGATATGGCGCCATCGGATGCTGATGCGTTTACGCCATCGGATGCCGACGCGTTTGCGCAGGCGGCCGCGTTGTCATTAGAGCCACGTTCGGAATTGTCGTCACCCGAGAGGCCGTTGCAAAGCTTTGTCTCGAAGGCCCAGTACGGCGTTGCCGCAACAGGCGCAGAGCAAAGTTCATACGCTCTCCAAGAATGGGAAGGGTACGTCGTCGAGGTGGGGGGAGAGACCTTTACAGCCCGTTTGTTGGATATCACGGCGGGATCAAAGGTCGAGGGTGAGATAGCGGAGTTTGCTCTCTCCGAGGTTCCCGGGCACGACGAAGATCTGTTGCGCGTCGGTGCAGTGTTCCGCTGGATCATTGGACATCTTCGCACGAAGGGAGGCACGAGATGGAACGTCAGCCAAATTGTGTTCCGGCGTCTGCCTCAATGGAAGAGTCGCGATATTGAAGATGCCAATCGTCGCGCTGAGGCGCTGTCGGCGGCTCTCAAATGGGAATAGCCGCAGACAGTCCTGCGTCCGACCAGCTTGAGGTTGTGCTTCTCGGACCGGGATATGGTGAGTGCTGCGTCGTTCACATCGGCGATCACCTCGCCGTGGTCGTGCTGATCCAAGTTGGCGACACCGCTATGCTATTTGGTTCCGATCTCGAAGAAACTGCCGATCAAAATACCGGCTGGTCGGTCATCGTCAATTCGGTCCTTCGGCCGCAGATACGTGCGACCATTTTTAAGGTTCCTCATCATGGTTCCGAAAACGCCGACAATGGGGACGTGTGGGCGAGCATGCTCGTCGATCGTCCTATCGCCATTCTCACGCCTCACCACCGTGGGAGAACGCGGCTCCCCACGCAAACTGACGTTGTCCGGATTACCAGCCGCACCGAATCAGCCTGGTCAAGCTCACGCGGAATCCCGCAGGTGCAGCGGCGTAGGCCGGAAGTAGCGAAAGAAATCAATATCCGAACTAAAAGGTTTGTGCGCACGGACGCGGCTACAGGCGCAATTCGCTTGCGCAATGGTGGAGCACGCACACCAGCCACGTGGTGCGTAGAACTATCGAATGGCGCGTGCCATCTCACCGAGATGTAGGTGGACCGTGCACGGCGTAGAGCCGTCGATTGCTTGACCCTGAGCGGCTGAGGCCGCCGTGCGCCAATATGCGTGGCCACTCGCCAGAAGGGGCCGGCCTCGTCATTGCCCCTTTCGGGCAGAAGGCTATCGTAGGTCAGCGTGAATTCCAAGAGCTTGCTCGCTGCATTGATGGAACGCTCAAATATGCCGGCCCCCGTTCAGCCTCAGTATCGATCTGCGAAAAATCATCGGACTGGCGAGGTTGCGCGATGGACTCTTCCACTATTGGTTGGGCACTTTGCAAAAGCGACAATTGGCCGAGTTTTTAAATTTCAATGATTTGCTCGTGTACGCTCGCATTGCCTCGTAATTAACCTTTCCCTCTCCATCGAGAGGACTGGGAGTTATAACTTAGCTCCACGCGGGCCGTTCGGTTTTTGGAAGCGAACAAAAACGGATCGATCGAGAGGTGCGACCGCAAGTGAGTGCCTGGACTAGGCGCCGCCCTCTTCCTCGCCAAGACCCGCCTCGGTTGGAAAGAGCCACCCGCCAATGAGCAGAAGGACGCGGGCGGCACCGCCCATGAGGACGCCCTCGAGGACCTTGAGTAAGCGCGAGCGCGCCATCCGCCAGCGCCTCAAAAGCGACTTCGCGCACTACGCCGCCCACTGCCTCAAGATCCGCACCAAGGAGGGTGCCGTCGAGCCCTTCCGCCTGAATGCGGCGCAGCGCCACATCCAGGCCGAGCTCGACCGCCAGCTCGCCGAGACCGGCCGCGTGCGCGCCCTCATCTTGAAGGGCCGCCAGCAGGGCTGCAGCACATATGTAGAAGGGCGGTTTTTCTGGCGCGTGACGCATCGGCGCGGCACCCGCGCCTTCATCTTGACCCACCTCGACGAGGCGACCATGACGCTCTTCGAGATGGCGAAGCGCTTCTACGAGCATTGCCCGCCGCCCGTGCGCCCGCGGCTCAAGGCCTCGAACGCGCGCGAGCTCGTCTTCGACCGCCTCGACAGCGGCTACCGCATCGGCACCGCGGGAAGCCGCGGCGCCGGCCGCTCCCAGACCATCCAATATTTCCACGGCTCGGAGGTCGCCTATTGGCCGAACGCCGAGGAGCATGTGGCGGGAGCGCTCCAGGCTGTGCCGAATGCGGCCGGGACGGAGGTCATCCTTGAATCCACCTCGGCCGGCCGGCGCGGCCTCTTCTACGAGCTCTGCGAGCGGGCGCGGCAAGGGGAAGGCGAGCACCGCCTCATCTTCGTGCCCTGGTTCTGGCAGGGGGAGTACCGCGAGGCGGCGGGGGAGGAGTTCGCGGCGAGTTCGGAAGAGGAGGAGTACGCGCGGCAGCACGGCACAGACGCAAACCAGCTCGCTTGGCGCCGCGCCAAGATCCGCGAGCTCGGCGGCCTCCACCATTTCCGCCGCGAATATCCGGCAACGCCCGAGGAGGCCTTCGCCGCCGAGCGGCCCGGCAGCCTGTGGCGCCGCGAGATCATCGACGGCACGCGCGTGGCGGCGGCGCCCGAGTTGAAGCGCATCGTCGTCGCGGTCGATCCCTCGGGCGGCGAGACGCAGGCGAGCGACGAGGCCGGCATCGTTGCGGCCGGGCTCGGGCACGACGGCCACGGCTATGTGCTCGAGGACCTCTCCGGCCGCATGGGGCCGGCGGCCTGGGGCGGGCGCGCGGTCGCCGCCTATCACCGCCTCGAGGCCGACCGCATCGTGGCCGAGAAGAACTTCGGCGGCGAGATGGTGGCGCACGTCATCCGCACCGTCGACGCCTCGGCGCCGCTCAAGCTCGTCACCGCGAGCCGCGGCAAGGAGCTGCGCGCCGAGCCGGTCGCCGCCCTCTACGAGCAGGGCAGGGTGCATCACGTCGGCACGCATCTGGCGCTCGAGGACGAGATGACGAGCTGGGAGCCCGGTCCCGCGAGCCGCTCGCCCAACCGGCTCGACGCGCTCGTCTGGGCCTTGAGCGAGCTCATGATCGAGCCCAAGGCGAAGAAGCTCGTATTCGGTTGAGGCGAGGACGGCATGGCTCTTCTCCGGCACCTCGGGCGGCTCGCGCGCGCCTTCCGCCGCGGCGGCGCGCCCGATGGTGCCGTGCCGGAGCGCGCGACGGCCGCCTATCCGCGTTTCGTGCAGCTCGGCGAGACGCGCTCGCGGCTGCTGCCGGCCTTGAAGCCGACGCCGCTCTCCCTGCGCTACTTCAGCCGCACGCCCTATGCGCGCCGCGCCATCAACGCCATCAAGAACCCGGTGGCTCAGCTTGCTTGGGAAGTGGCGCCGCGGCGCGGTGCGGAGGCGAGCCCCGAGCTCCAGCACCAGATCGCTGTCGCGACGCGCTGCCTGGGCGAGCCCAATGCCGAGGACAGCTTCCGCTCGCTCATCGAGCAGGTGCTCGAGGACGCGCTCTGCGGCGGCGGCGCCATCGAGGTCGAGCTCGGCCAGGATCCCGAGCGTCCGCTCTGGCTGTGGCCGGTCGACGGGCTCTCGATCCAGATCTATCCCGGCTGGAGCGGCACTCTGGGCGAGGCGCGCTACCTCCAGACCCTCGGCTACGGCGGCATCGGTGCCACCGACCAGGGGGTAGCACTCCTCGACGAGGAGCTCATCTACATCCGCCCCAATCCCTCGACCGCGACGCCCTTCGGCGTGGGCCCGCTCGAGATCGCCTTCACCTCGGTGAGCCGGCTCCTGGGCGTCGCCGAATACGCCGGCAACCTCTCCTCGAACACGCGGCCTGCCACCATCCTCGACCTCGGCGAGGCGGCCTCGCCCGACGAGCTCGCCGCCTTCCGAGCCTGGTGGAGGAACGACATCGAGGGCCAGGGCATGATGCCCATTGTGGGCGGCATGCAGAAGCCGCAGGTGCTGCGCCTCGCCCCCGAGGGCGACGAGGCGCTCTACCTCAAGTACCAGGAGTTCCTCAAGGCGGAGATCGCCGCCGCCTTCGACCTCTCGCCGCAGAACCTCGGCAAGGAGGCCAACGTGAACCGCTCGACCGCCGAGGTCGCCGAGGACCGCGACTGGGACCAGGCGATAAAGCCGTGGGCCGGCCTCATCGCGGCGCACCTGACGCAGGGTGCCATCGCCAAGCGCCTCGGCTTCTCCCAGCTCGAGTTCCGCTTCACCGGCATCGACCGCGAGGACGAGCGCGAGACCGCCGAGATCTTCCAGATCTACTACCGCAACAACGCGCTCACGCCGAACGAGCAGCGCGCGCGCCTGGGCCTGCCACGGCTCGCCTCGCGGGTGGGCGACATGACCGCGGCCGAGGCCGCACTCATGCTCGCGCGCGCGGGCGTCCGCCTGCCCGCGGCCCGCGCCCATCCGGCACAACCCTCAGGAGAGAAGGAGGACGACCATGGCTCGTGACATCCGCACCATCGAGGTGCCCGACGGCGCCACCCCGCAGCAGGAGGACCGCGTCGTCGTCGGCATGCTCGCGGGCGTCGCCAACGGGGCGGGCTCGGGGGCAGGGGCCGCCGTCGCGGTGGCGCTCGCCGGCTTCGCCAACCTCCCCGCGAGCTACTCGGTGCTCGTCAATCCCGGCCAGGACGCCACCTGGTACGTGGGCGGCAAGGGCCCGACCGGCTTCACCGTGACGCTCACTCCGCGCCTCGCCGCCAATACGCTCGCCGCCGGCAGCTTCGACGTGGTGATCGTGGCGTGAGTGGTGAGAGCGACCTGCGATCGACGACGGCCGAGCTATTGAGGTATTAGGACAAGCACACCTAGTGCCGCTTCACAAAGGAATCGACTCGATTCAACTCGATACAAATTTGAGCAATAAAATTACAATATTTAGGGCGCGCATGGGCTTCCTTTGCCTGTCGCGACTAAGCTGGCCCGATGGTTCAAGAAGGACGCGTGAACAACTCCGACCACGTGACTGACGGCCAGCCGGTTTGACGGGAGCGGGAGCCATGGCTACACGCGAAAACCCGCAACCGGGCGTCGGCATCGTGCGCGTCGCCGACGGGCGCGGGCGCAGGCTCGGCTTCAAGCGGCCGACCATTCTCGACCGCCTGCGGCTCTTCGAGCTCATCGGCGGCGAGAGCGCGGAGAATCCCGCCTACCTCGGCGTCGCGGGCACGGCTTTCTGCCTCGTGGAGATCGACGGCGAGCCGCTGGCGCCGGCCAACAGCCGGCGCGAGCTCGAGACGCGCGCGATCATGATCGGCGACGAGGGATTCCTCGCGGCGGGCCGCGTGGTCGCGGAGCAGTTCACCGCACCGGGCCCGGACGAGCGCCAGGAGGCGCAAGCGGAAGTCCTACGCTCGCCGCCGTAAGCGCGAGCGCATTCGTACTTGATTTGTTCAAACATCCACCCTAGGTTGAATGAACGTCGATCCGCGCAGCACCGGAAAGCCGGGTGCCGAGGCGGTCGGCGCAAGCCTGGCGGAGTGGTGCCGTGGGTTGGCGGCGATTCATCGCGCGCGCAGCGAGGGGGAGGGCGGCGACGGATGGCGCTGACGGCGGCGCGGCGCGGGCGCGACCCCGCCGCCGCCGCTGGGCCGCGGCCGCGCTCGGTGCGCTGGCGCTCGCCGCGCTGTGGTGGCTCCTCGTGCGCGAGAGCGCGCCCGCGACCCTCGACGTCGATATTACGGACACGCCCACGCCGGGGAGCCCCGTCACGCATCTCAGGATCCCGAGGCCTTACTTCTTTTGGGCGATGATGCCCGACGCGCGCGAGGAGCCCCTCGTGGAGCTCGTCGCCTATCTGCCCGGCCTTCTCTCGGAGAAGGATGCGAAGCGCGCCGGCTACCCGACCGTCCGGGAGGTCGTCAACGGCATCAAGCTGCCGTCGGACAACCAAGTGTTCATCACCGTCGAACAGTCCGTGCCGGACCTTGTGAATAAATTCTTTCATGTGCTGACCGCGCGGCCAGAGGTCAAGTTCGATGGTGCGCGAGACGGCACGTATCAGGTCTATACCATCACGAAGAAGAATTTTTCGGGGAATTACTTCTCCGACCCATTGCAGGGCGAATATCTCGGGCCGATCGGCCGCGACAATCTTTTCATTGAGTGCGGCTCTCTAAATATGTCGCCAGACGATACTGGCTGCGAAGTCTATACCCAATTCAGCGACAAGCTGGAAATGCGCTTCTCCGTCACCCGAAGCCGTCTTGCCGAATGGCCGAGCGTGGAGGAGAAGGTGAAGAAGCTCGTGGCATCCTTCGTGGTCGAGTGAGTGCTGCAAGGCGGGGAGAGCCGGCGACCGGAACACGGTAAGGGTCGGCGATGGGGATATTCGGAGGCACGGGAAAGTTTCCGCAGAAGTCGCGCCGCCGCTGGGCCGCGGCCGTGCTCGGTGCGCTGGCGCTCGCCGCGCTGTGGTGGCTCTTCGTCTGCGAGAGCGCGCCCGCGATCCTCAACGTCGATATCACGGACACGCGTACGCCGGGGAGTCCCGTCACGCACCACAGGATCCCGAAGGCGTATTTGGACCGCTCGATGATTCCCGATGCCCGCGAGCAGCCCCTCGTGGAGCTCGTTGCATATCTCCCTGACCTCCTTTCGGAAGAGGACGCGAAGCGCGCGGGCTACCCGATCGTTCGCGAAGTCGTCGGCCGCTTCTCGCTGCCGTCGGATAATCGTGTCGATTTGACTGTGCGGCGGTCCGTGCCGGAAGGCGTCATTAAAGACCTTCACGCGCTGATCAAAGACGATCACGCCAGGTTCGATGGCGTGCGAGGCGGCGCGTACGAGGTCTACACTATCACCAAGAGGAATTTCTCGGGGAACTACCTCCCGGACCCGAGCCAGGGCGAATATCTGAAGCCGATTGGCCGCGACGATCTATTCATCGCGTGCCGCTCCCTCAATATGGCACCCGAAAATGCGAGCTGCGACATTTACACCCAGTTCAGCGGCAAACTGGAAATCCGTTTTCTCGTCACGCGCAGCCGGCTTGCTGAATGGCCGAGCGTCGAGCGGAAGGTGAGGAGGCTGGTGTCATCCTTCGTGGTGCAGTGAGTGCCGCGCGGAGAGTAGGGCTCGCGAGCGGAGCACCGTAGGGATCGGTGATGGGGATATTTGGGGGCACGGGGAAGGTTCCACGGAGAGCGCGCCATCGCCGCCGGGTTGCGGTCGCGCTCGGCGCGCTGGCGCTTGTCGCGTTGTGGTGGTTCCTCGTGCGCGAAAGCGCGCCTGCGATCCTCAACGTCGATATCACGGACACGCGCACGCCGGGGAGCCCCCTCACGCATCTCAGGATCCCGAGGGCGTATTTGGATCGGTCGATGCTTCCCGACGCGCGCGAGCAGCCCCTCGTGGAGCTCATCGCCTACCTGCCCGGCCTCATCACGGAGGAAGAGGCGAAGCGAGCCGGTTACCCCACCGCGCGAGCGGTCGTCGATGGCATCAAGTTGATGACGGATGACGAGCTCCCGATCACTCTCTACAACTCCGTGCCAGACGGGGTGAGCAAGTCCTTCCACGGAATGATCGGGGAGCGAGACGTGAGGTTCGACGGCATACGAGACGGCACCTACGAAGTCTATACGATCACGAAGAGGAATTTCGCCGGGAATTACTTGCCAGATCCGAGTCAGGGCGAATATCTGAAGCCACTGGGCCGCGACGATCTTTTCGTCGAGTGTCCCTCCCTCAATATGCCCCCCGAATATACACGCTGCAATTTTTATATCCAATTTAGCGATCGTCTGGAAATCCTATTCATACTCGGGCGCAATCGTCTAGCGGAATGGCCGAGCGTCGAGGCGAAGGTGAAGGAGCTGGTGGCATCCTTTGTGGTCGAGTAACCGATACCCGTCTTCGCCTTGAACATTATGGAATCTAGAAAAGACCATGCCCGAGCAAAGCAAACGTCTTACCGAGGCGGATCTGGCGAGACTCAAGGCACTCCTCGACGCCCACGACCGCGGCGGTTTCTACGTCGAATATTGGCGCCTCACCGGCAGCGAGGAAGGCCTGCTGCAGGCCAACGTCGCCACCTTCAGCGGCTACATTGGCGGCATCGCGCTGAGCGTCAACATCGATCTCCAAAATGACCTGAAGGCGCGATATAAGGGGTTATTTGAAATATCTCAGGATGTGGCGAAATCCTTCTATGCCGCTGTGGAAACCGACGTCCGTGCCGGCGGGACCGGCCACCTGACGGATCTTGCAGCGATAGACAGCGCCAAAAAAGCTTGGGAGGACCTGGTTCTCTCGAGATTCTTTCCCGGCAATCCGATCGACGCTTTTATCCATGCCATTCACGGCGACTTCAGCAGGCTTGACGAGATCGTATCCCCGGGATCGGGTTACGCCCTTGCCGGCTATCTCGCGGAGCTCTACGGCTGGCGCTATGGCAAGCGGGCGTCCGACTTCGAAGGTCTCGCCGGCTATACCACGAAGATGGTGGAAGGCCCCGGCGGCCAGCGGATCAAGACCATCCTCGATCCCTCGGGCAAGACGGTGTTCGTCGAGAGCCCGCACCAGTATTTTCAAGACGTGCTGCCCGACATCGACCAACCGGACGCACAGCTCCCGTACAGCTTAAGCCGCTTCAAGGAATTTGACCGGGAATTTCGCGTCGAGGCGGATGAGAGCCATTATCCCTTCGGACCGGAGCACGAGCTCTGGCGGCCGCTGCCGCCCGGCATCGCCGACCGCGACCGCGCGAGCCAGGCGGCGCCGACCATGCCGGCTCCCGCACCCTTGCCCGAGCCGCCGCCCTTGCCGCCCTGGGGCGAGGACTTCCACGAGCTCATGCAGGAGCGCGGCCGGCACTTCCTCGGGCTCAGCCCGCGCCAGGCCATGTGGACCGGCGACGGAGACGGCGATGCCGCAGCGCAGTTCGCCTCCTTCGATCCCGATGGCGCGAGTCCCGTCGGCGTATCGCTTGCGGAAGCTGACGCCGACGGCGAGGAGCCGGATGACGATGGCGAGCCGGACGGTCAGCCGCTGGCGAAGCTGGACCGCTCCCTCGACGGCATCGCCCGGCAGCTCGGGGAGATCATCGCCGGCCTCGACGCCCAGTTGGCGCTGCGCCGGCGGCGCGCGCGCGAGATCGTCCGTGACGTCGAGGCATGGTTCGAGCGCGAGGCGAACAAGCCGCGGAACTCCTCCTGGCGCTACGACTTCCGGCGCACCTACACCCCGCCGGGTCCGGTGCCGCCGATGTGAGCGGGCCGCACGGCACCGCCGCGCGACAAATAATTGCCAGGCTCATCAATTCGCTTGACCGGTGGCCATCGCTCGGCTAGGATGTTGCCATCCTGAGATGCTGCGCCCGCCGCCCGGCGGGCGTTTTCGTTTGCGGACACCGCTTCGTTTGCGGACACCGCGCGCCCTCGCGGGCCGGCGCGGTGCGGGCGCCTTCATCCCGACCAGCACGGAGAGAGACATGGCCAAGAGCGAGCCCAAAGGCTCGGCCGATGCGGCCGCGCGCGTTGGCGTGAGGACGCCGGCCGCGGCCGCAGCGCCGGCGGCGCCCCGGACGGCGCCGGCCGGCGAGCCGGGCATGATCGCGCTGGTGAACGCCGCCGCGGCGGCGGCCGAGCGGGCGCGCGAGCGGGCGCGCGCGGCCTCGCTCCACGGTCTCGCGCTGCGTCTCGCCGAGCTCAAGGAGTTCGCCCTTCGCCTCGAGCCGGGCGAGGACCGCGAGGTGGCCGAGCTCCTCGAGATGCTGAGCAGGCGCATTTGATGCGGGCGGCGGGAGAGCGGAGATGACCAAGCTGAGCAAGATCGAGCGCGCGGCCCTTCCCGACAGCGCCTTCGCCGTGCCGGGGAAGCGCAAGCTCCTCATCGAGGACGCGAGCCACCTGCGCTTCGCCTGGGACGAGCTCGAGCGCACGCAGGACCTCACCGAGGCTGAGCGCGAGGAGGCGCGCCGGCGCATCCTCGCGCGGGCGCGCGAGCTCGGCATCGACACCAGCGGCTGGCTGCGCCTTAAGACCATGAGCCTCGAGCTCGGCGCGCTCGCGGCCATGAGCCTCGCCGTGCCGGCGACGCCCGATCACCCGAACAAGCTCGCCTTCTCGGGCGTGCTCGCCAAGATCGGCGAGCCCTCCGACCGCGCCGCCTGCGGCAGCCTCGGCCGCCGCGTGCAGCTCGCCCCCGCCGCCGTCGAGGCCGCACTCCCCACGCTCCTCGGCATGGCGGTCGATCTCGCTGCCGGCCTCGACGGCCACGACATCGCGCGCAAGATCGGCGTCATCACCGGCGCCAACGTGGCGGGCAACGAGCTCCGCATCGAAGGCTTTTTCTACGCCGCCGACTTCCCGGAGGAGATCGCGCGCATCCGCGCCGACAAGGCCGCCATGGGCTTCAGCTTCGAGGCCCAGCGCATCCTCGTCGAGGATTTGGAAGCCGATCCGCTGGTCATCACGGCGTGCGTCTTCACCGGGGCCGCCGTCTTGAGGAAGGACAAGGCGGCCTTCACCACCACCCGATTGGCGGCGCGCGCCGCAGAGGAGACGGAGATGGATGCGAACGCAGTTCTCGAGAGGATCGAGGCGCTCGGCAAGACGGTCGAGCGCCTCGCGCAGGCGGTTGCCGAGTTGAAGGGCGCCGGGTCCGCCCCGGGCACGCTCGCGGCGGCCGAGGCGAACGGGCGCGTGCGGCCCTACGCCGAGCGGCTGAACGCGCTCGCCGCCGACATGGAAGAGGGCGGCATCGGCAGCGATCCGAGGCGCGGCCACGCCGCCGCCTTGCGCCAGGTGGCGGACGCGCTCATGGCCGATGCCGCCGAGGGGCGCCTGCCGAGCGTCTATCACCGCCTCGAGGCGCGCGGCGAGAACGCCGCCGAGGCGCGGCTCGCCCGTCTCGAGGGCAGCGTCGCCAGCTTGGCGACGCTCCTCAAGGATCTCAAGGCGCAAGGCGCCTCGGCCGCCGGCACCGCGCCCGAGCGCAAGACCATCCCGCCCGCGGTGGGGGCGCTCCTCGCCAAGGCCAACCTCACGCTGCCGCTTGGCGACGGCAAGCTCTCGGTGCAGCAGGTCGACGAGGCGCTCGGCAAGACGAACTTCACCGTCAACCAGAAGCTCCAGGTGAAGAACGTGCTGGCCCACGCCGGCATGCTGCACTGATCCGGCTGCGACCCTCAGGAGAAGGAGACACGCCATGGCCGAGTTCATGGAAATCAAGGCCGCAGCCGACTTCCTCGGCAACGGCGCCATCGAGATCAACCGCTACGAGAGCGAGATCTACGACATCTGCCGGCGCGGCTCGCCGACGCTGCAGCGCCTGCCGAGCGTGCCCGCCTCGGGCGCCCCGCACCGCTACTTCGAGCAGACCGCTGTGGCGCAGGCGCAGTTCACCGACCCGCGCAACATCTCGGCCACGGCCTCGGGCCCCAACCGCGTCGAGCGCTCGGCCGTCATCAAGGCGATCGTCGGGCAGACCAACCTCTCGCTCTTCGACGTGGACGTGACGCGCCAGCAGGGCCAGTTCGCCTATGTCGAGGCCAAGGACATCGAGGACATCGTGAGCGGCATCGAGCTCGCGCGCGCCTCGAGCGTGTGGAGCGGCAACGACACCTCGCTCACCACGCCCACCACCAACCAGTACATGGGCCTCCTCTCCCAGATCGCGCAGCAGTTCACCGTGGCTCCGGGCGCCTCGATCATCGACGGCATCAAGGCGGCGGTGGCCCAGATGGTGGCCAACCAGACCTACAAGGTGATGCCGAGCTGCATCTACGTGAACCCGCTTCTGGGCGACTACATCGACCGCGAGGCCAAGGCGACCGAGGTGACGCTCGGCCAGATGAACGTCGGCATCGGCCTCCTGGTCTCGACCATCAACACCCAGGCGGGTGCCCTTCCCATCGTGCCCGATCCCTTCCTTCCCTTCGTCACCACGGCGCAGTATGGCTTCGCGGCGCCGCCCACCGGCTTCCGCAACTACTTCGTCGCCATCCTGACCGAGGGCGCGGTCGAGATGCCCTACGTGCACGGCGGCGACGGCAACCCCAACCCGCGCATCTTCCAGCTCGGGCTGCTCGGCGGCCTGCAGGGCCAGTACATCGGCATCAAGTTCGACTGCGTCATCGCCAAGGGTGCCTCCTACGCCCATTCGGTGGTGGCCGTGCAGCGGCCGTGAGCCGTCGCTGCTGCCCTCTCCCCTCGAGGGAGAGGGCGGGCAACGCGGTTGCGCGGCACCGCGAGCCGTGCCCGGCCTCGGCCCTTGATCGCCGGGGGCGCCCGTCCTAAAAGGATAGGCGCCCTCAAGATGCACAACCAGGAACGCGGCCGGGTGCCGCAGAATGAAGAACCTCGGGCGCCGAATCTTGCTGACCGCGGCTGTCGTGGGCCTCGTCCTCCCGTGGCGCGCACCGCCGTCGCTCGGCGGCGACAAGTTCGACGGCCGCCAGTTCCACAGCGGCGAGGAGCTTTACAACTGGTGCCGCTCGAATGATCCGACGGACCGCCAGGCGTGCGAGGTCTACGTGTGCGGTGTCCTGGACACCTGGACCACCGCATATCTCGACTCACGTGCTTCGCCTTATCGCATTTGCATTCGCGGTCGGCCGGAATGCCGCGAGCTGAGCGATGCCGTCCTTAAGTACCTTGAAGAGCATCCGGCCGACCGGCACGCTCCGGCCGCCGAGGTCACGGAATATGCGCTGCAACAAGCGTTCATCTGTCCGTGAGACGATGAAGAAGCGATTGGCGCGGATCATGCTTCTCGTTGCGGCCGCAAGCACGGCGGCCGCGTCGAGCGGCGCGCAGCTTGGTCACGGCAGCGAAGTCCGGAAGCCTTGGCTCTACGAGATGCCGGAATTCTATAGCTGGTGCCGTTCGCCGGACCCGCGCGGCCAGCAGGCCTGCAAGACCTATGTGTGCGCCGTAGCGGACGCATTGGCGGCGGAATGCCTATTCGCCAAAACTTGGCCTCATCCGTTCTGCCTGCCTGCCGGGAGCTGAGCAAGGTGGTGCTGCGGCACCTCAAGGAGAATCCAATCGAGCTCAACTCGATCGTGTCTGACGTGGTCGGATACGCGCTCAAGGAGAAGTTTCCCTGCAACGCGGGCAACTGACGGCCGGCCCTGCCCAATGCGGCATTGAATGCCTGAACGATGCCAATCCCCAACGGGACGAGGAACGCGCGGCGGCCCAAGCACGGTGAATGACGGCATCGCGAGGTCGCGCAATATGCTCTACAGCGCGGCATGGAACGTTCAGCTCGCGGCGACCGTCCCGGCCTGGTTAGCGGTTGCCGCGGCACTACTGGGATTCCTCGAGGCCGCGGTCGAAGATATGCCGGAGTGGTTCACCGAACCGCCGGTGTGGCCGGACTTCCCGCATCCTGCTGCCGCGCGGCGCTGGAATCCCGAGAGACCGGCTGGCGGCACGATAACGATCCCGATCCCCTGAAGGCTCGGCCATGTTCGTCTATCTCCACGGCGCGCGGCAGCAGGTGGGGCGCCGCACGCTCTTCGAGGATCGTCCACGGCGTCGAGGCGGCGGTCGCCAAAATGGTCGCCGACCGGACGTGCAGCCGGCCGTGGCACTTGATCGCCGGAGGTGCCCGTCCTAAAAGGATACGTACCGCAAAGACGCACAACCTGGGACGCGGCCGGGTGCTGCAGGATGAAGAACCTCGGGCGCCGAATCTTGCTGATCGCTGTCGCGGCATGCGCGGCGATGACAGCGCATGCGCAGCGGAACGACGAGCAGGACGGTTGGCCGTATTTCAGCGGCGAGGAGCTTTATGGCTGGTGCCGCTCGGGCGACGTCGCCGATCGCCGGGCCTGCGAGATCTATGTGTGCGGCCTGAGCGACGGGATGGCCACCGCGCTGATGATCAACCACAAGCGGCCGTACCGCATCTGCCTGCGGCACGGCATGACCTGCGGGCCTGTCAGCGAGGTGGTCGTGAAGTACCTCGAGGCGCATCCGGCCGACCGCGCGCGGCCGGCGTCCGAATTGGCCGGCGAGGCGCTGAGGGACGCCTTCCCCTGCCACGGCCGTTTTTGGATCGACGAATGAGGAAGCGCCTGCGGCGCATTCTGGTCCTTCTGCTCTTGCTGTGCACGGCATCGAGCGGCCACGCACAACTCGTCCATGCGGGCGACGTCTTCGACGGGCTTGATTTCTTCAATGGCAAGGAATTCTACGCCTGGTGCCGCTCGCCCGATCCGCGCGACCAGCGGGCCTGCGAGGCATATGTGTGCGGCGTGCTCGATGCCTGGTCCATGCAATATGCCAAGTTGCATATGAGGCCTTATCCGCTCTGCCTGCCCACCGGCATCACCTGCAAGCGCCTGAGCGAGCTGGTAACGGAATATCTCACGAAGGACCCGATGGCGCTCGGCGGTGATGGCTCTAGCGCGGTTGGGTATCCGCTCCTACAGATGTTCCGCTGTCTCAGCAGCTAGCGCTGCTTGGCCGGCGTCAGCGCGGAAGCAACGCTCACTCATCGAAGCTCGTACTGGCCGACCGCTTCGTCAGTCAGCGAATCGCTGTGCGGGGTGTGCTATCTGATGCCGAAATTATTCGCGGATGTGACCGAGCCAAAATACGATCCTCGCGATGGTCTATGGCACAATCGGATGAGGTGGGTCGATGAAGATGGCATCCAGCATGGCGTGACCGTGGAATTCAGCTGTCCCAGGCCGAATGTCTGCCCGAGCACGATCGACGAGGGCATCACAAGACTGCAATGGGCGCTGCTTCATGGGACGTTGGAAGTCGCGGGCGAGCTCGTCGGACCACGGTGGAAATTGCCGATAAACCTGTTGCACGCGCTCATGGGGTTCCTCGAAGGCGCATCCGAGGAAATTCCGAAGCGGCCCACCGATAAACCGGCGTCGAGCGATCGCCCGCATCCACCGGCCAAGGATCACGCGGTCCCCGACGGGCCGGAAGGCGACACGATCATAGTCCCGATCCCCTGAAGGCTCCCCCATGTTCGTCTATCTCCATGGCGCGCGGCAGCAGGCGGGGCGGCACACGCTCTTCGTGGCGCCGGGCGCGGAGATCGCCACGGCGGAGTGGCGCACGCCCGAAGGGAAGCCGGTCACCTTTCCCGTGGTCTTCGAGGACGGGCGCGCCTCCGTGCCCGAGCCGCTCGGGCGCTATCTCGTCGCCCGCGGCATCGCGCACGCGGCGCGCCGCGCAATTCTGCTGCTTCCTGCCATCGGATCCTGAGCGAGGAGGATCGGCGTCCCGCTGACCGCGGCGCGCCCTCCGAAGGCCTCCTCACCCCGACCCTCTCCTCCTGAAGGAGGAGAGCGAGATGTTTTGCCGAGGAGCTGAGCCCCATGCCCCAGGCCACCACCTTGCCTGAGTTCTACCATGCCGCCGCCTCCGGCCCGGCCTTGCAGCTCCAGGTGCCGGCCTCGCTGCATCAGATGCCGTCGACGGTCGCGGCCGGCACCACCGCGAGCTCGGCCGTCATCGTGAGCGACGGCTACCAGCGCATCGCCGTCGCCGTGACCTCGTCGCAGGCCGGCACGCTCTCGCTCCAGCGCTACCTCGACCAGGCGGGCAGCATCGCGCAAGGGGCTGCCATCTCGGCGAGCCTCAGCGCCAACCAGCCCGCGGTGATCAACGCCACGGATGGCCTCCCGTTCCAGAGCCTCGTCGTGAGCGTCGCCAACAGCGGCAGCGCCGGCGCCAGCCTGAGCGCGCTCGTCATCCTGCTGCAAGGCAATTGAGGTGGCATCGCTCTATCTGCAGCCTGCCGACTATGCCGGCTTCGCCGTCTCCGACGCGAGCGCTGCCCAGGTGCAGCAGGCGAGCATGCTCATCAACGGCTATCTCAGGCGGCCCGAGGGACTCCTCTGGGGGGCCGACGCGAACGGCACGCCCGCCTACATGGCTGGGCTTCAGCCCAAGCTCGCGCTCGCCGCAGCCGCGGCCATAGCCCCGGGCAGCAACGTCGCGGTGCCGGTGACGGGCGCCGCCCTCGGCCGCGACTTCGTGGGCGAGGTGGTGACCATCGACCGCGCCAATGCACCGGCCTGCGAGACCTGCGTGATCGTCGGCATCGCACCCGGCGAACTCACGCTGCAAACGGTGCTCTTCAGCCACGCGTCGGGTACGGCGCTCGAGCTCGGCATGGCGATCCTCGAGGAGAGGGCGCTCCCCAAGGACCGCTCGCTGGCGCGCCTCGCGCGCTGGCCCGTTGTGCGGCTCCTCTCGGGCCTCGGGCGCTATGCCTACGGGCGGCGCGGCAGCCAACAGGCGGGCGAGCTCGCCGAGTTCAATCTACTGGCCGTGGTCTCGAGCTTTGGCGGGCCGCCGCTCTGGATCCCTTTCGATGTGTGCCAGGCCGACGTGAGCGTCTCGACCGGCGAGGTGTGGGTGCCGGCGGGAGCGCTCCTCGCCTATTATTCAGAGGTGCGGGTGCGCTATCTCGCGGGCTGGAGCTCGGCCGGCCTGCCGCAGGACGTGAAGCAGGCCTGCGCCAACCTGGTGCGCACGCTGATCGACCAGGGCCTCTCGGCCAACGTCGAGAGCTACAGCGCGGGCGACACGCGCATCAAGCTCTTCTCCGACACGCTCCTCGACGCCGACACCAAGGCGATGCTCGATCCCTACCGGGCGCGCCTCTTCCTCTGAGGAGCGCCGACTTTGAGCTTCCTCTATCCGCGCACGATCGCGATCACGCGGCCGCGCAGCGCCGCGGGCATCGGCGTGCAGACCTACGGCGGCGTTGCCGCGAGTGCGGAGGATGCCGTCGCGAGCGGCATCGCGGCGAGCATCCAGCTCGTGCGCGTGGGCGGCGAGGGCCCGGCCAAGCTGCCCGCGGATGCCGCGCGCTCGCGCTGGCGCGTCTTCTTCAAGGGGCCGAGCGCGCTGGTGCGCGACCGCGACGTCATCACCGACGATCTCGGCCTGCGCTACCAGGTCTCCGCCGCCTATTGGAACGCGCTCGGCTACGCCTGCGAGTGCGAGAGGCTCGAAGTGTAGAGGACGGACGACGGATGACGGACGACGGAACGGCGCTCGCTGATCGCGCTCGTCGCCCGTTTTCCGTCGTCCGTCGTCTGTCGTCCGTCGTCTGACAATGGCCGACCTCGCCGACGTGATGAACGCGCTCGTGGCGGCGGTCGATCGCGTGCTCTATCCGAACGGCGACGCAGCGCCTTCGCTGCTCGGCACGCCCTTTCGCATCTATCCGGGCGAGCCGGTGCCGGACCAGCTCGACGCGGATCTCGCGGCCGGCACCATCAACGTCTCGGTCTTCCCCTTGGACGGCGAGATCAACACCACGCGCTTTCCCCCGGATTGGCACCAGGCGACGCCGCCCGCGGTGACGCTCGCCGCCGCGGTCGCGGGCAATACGGTGACGCTCTCGGGCAGCGTGTCGACGCCGCAGAACCTGGCCCTCCTCGTCGACGGCAAATCCTACGTCTATGCGGTAGCAGCGGCGGATACGCTCGCGACCATCGCCGCGGCACTCGCAGCCCTGGTGAGCGCGGACCAAGGGGCCTCGAGCGCCGGACCCGCGCTCACGATCCCCGGCGCCCACCGCATCGTCGCCCGCGCGGGCGGGGCGGGCACCAGCATCCGCGAGGTCAAGCGCCAGCTCCGCCGCTTCCGCATCAGCTTCTGGTGCAGCGACCCCAACGCGCGCAACGCCGCGGCGGCGCCCGTCGATGCGGCGCTCGGCGGCACGACGTTCCTCACGCTCGCCGACGGCACGTTCGGCCGGCTCGTCTACCACGCGAGCCCGCTCGTCGACAAAGCCGAGAAGGCGGCACTCTACCGCCGCGACCTCGTCTATTCGGTCGAATACGGCACCACGCAGATCGAGAGCGACACCGAGATCATCGTTCTGCAAGAGCTGCTCCAGAGCGGCACCAGCCGGGCGATGCTCGGCAGCATCACGATCAACGAGTAGGACGGCCCTTACGGGCGGCCGCGCATATTCCTCGAGGAGGTTTCCGCCATGCCGATCTTCCAGCTCGGTCAGCTCAACACGACGGCGCTCATCGTCCCCGACCTCTACGTCCAGATCGTCCCGCCGCAGGTGACGCTGTTGAACGGCGTGCCGACCAACGTCCTCGGGCTGGTCGGCACCGCGAGCTGGGGGCCGGCGAACGCGCCGACCATCGTCGGCAGCATGGCGGACTATGCCAGCCAGTTCGGCCCCATCATCGCGCGCAAATACGACCTCGGCACCGGCGTCGCCGCCGCCGTGCTGCAGGGTGCCGCTAACTTCCGCTGCGTGCGCGTGACGGACGGCACCGACGCGGCGGCCTCCTTGGCGCTCAAGGACACCACAACGCCCACCGCCGCGACCGGCCTCACGCTTACGGGGAAATACACGGGCTCGCTCGGCAACCAGCTCGTCGCCAGCGTCTTCAACGGCTCGCAGACCGGCACCTTCCGCATCGTCGTCACCATGCCGGGCTTGGTGCCCGAGACCTTCGACAATATCCCGGGCACCGGTGCCGCGCTCTGGGCCAACATGGCGAACGCCATCAACTTGGGCCTGGGCGGCCTGCGCGGCCCCTCCCAGCTCGCGGTCGCGAGTGCGGGGAGTGCCACCAACCCGCCGGCACTCGTCACCAACCAGGCCTTCGCGGGCGGCAGCGACGGCGCCACCACGATTACCGCTTCCGTGCTGGTCGGCGTCGACACGGTGCCGCGCAAGGGCATGTACGCCTTGAGGAACACCGGGACGAGCATCGCGGCGCTGGTCGATGCCGACGATTCGACCGAATGGACGGCGCAGGTCGCCTTCGGCCTCTCCGAGGGCATCTACATGATCATGGTGGGGCCCGCCGGCGACAGCATCGCCAACGCGGTCTCGGTCAAGGCCACGGCCGGCATCGATTCCTACGCGGCCAAGCTCCTCTTCGGCGACTGGGTCTATTTCAACGATACGGTCAACAACCAGCTCCGCCTCATCTCGCCCCAGGGCTACATAGCCGGGCTCCTCGCCAATCTGGCACCCCAGGGCTCGAGCCTGAATAAGCAGCTCTACGGCATCGTCGGCACCCAGAAGTCGATGCAGAACCAGACCTACTCCTCGGCCGACCTCCAGGCGCTCGTCGAAGCCGGCATCGACCTCATCGCCAACCCGGTGCCGGGCGGCAGCTACTTCGGCGCGCGCGTCGGCCACAACACCTCCTCGAACGCCGTCATCCAGGGCGACAACTACACGCGCATGACGAACTACATAGCTGCCACGCTCAACGCCGGGATGGGCATCTACGTGGGCCTCCTTCAGACGCCGACCGTGCGCGCCCAGGCCGCGGCCACGCTCGACAACTACCTCTACAATCTCGAGCAGCAGGGCCAGATCGGCACCGCCGACGGCTCGCAGGCCTATTCGGTCGTGCTCGACGATTCCAACAACCCAGCCAGCCGCGTAGCGCTCGGCTACATGCAGGCCGACGTGCAGGTCATCTATCTCTCGGTCATCGAGAAGTTCCTCGTCAACATCGAGGGCGGCCAGTCGGTGCAGATCGTCAGCCAGGGTGTGACGCCGGTGAGCTGAGGGACTGGGCGTGATGGACGAGGCGAGGGCGCCTCACGCTGCGTCGCGGCTCGCTACCACGAGCGATTTGCCGAGCGCGCGCATGGCGGCCTCGATCTGCTCGATCCCGGAGCGGTGCCGCAGGTCGAAGACGCGCATGACCTGGGGCATCGCCCAGCCAAGCCGCCGCGCGAGCGCCGCCTTGCTGATGCCCGCGCGGCGAAACTCGAGGTAGAGAAGTGCCTTGGCGGCCTCGAGCGGCGCCAGATGGACGAGCGGCCGGCCGCGCGCCGGAGACGGCTTGGGCAGCGCGCGCCCGTCGGCCACATAGGCGGAGACGATCGTCTCGAGGAGATCGGCGGCGAAGCCGAGTGCCTCCTCCCTGGTCTCGCCGTGGGTGGCTCCGGTTCCGAAGTCGGGGAACGTCACCATGTAGCTTTTGCCGTCCCGCGCGACGGCTGCCGGATAGGCGAGCGTGGTCATCTAGCGGTTCTCCAGATCGGTCGGCTTCAAGCGGTCGTTTTAAGTGCATAAAAATCTAGTTATTTCAATACGTTATAATTCCATCGTCCGATAACGGAAATTTAACAATCGCGAGATTATCACTTCCCGGGTGTCAACCCTATTGTAAAGTGTCAAGTGGGATGCTAAGTAGGATATTGCAATGGGCAAAAAAATGAGCGACGCGCCGGTCTACTTCGTCCTTGGGCAGGTGCGCTTCAATGCGCTGCTCACTCTCGAGAGCTATGTGCCAACGATACAGGATTCATTGAGGAAAGTTGGGTATGCAGACTTTGCAAAAGCCACGATAGCAACGATCAATTTGAATATCGGCGTGCAAGTCGCCGTTAATCAAGTGCCGGTCGCACAAATTCCCCGCTATCAATTCTTAAATCAAGCCAAAACGGCTGGCTTCATTCTTACTCAATCGGCGCTCAGCTTCGAAACAACGGAATATCATACTTTTGAACCGTTTAGAGATGCATTGCTGTTGGGGCTGAAAACAATCGATGAGGCCACGGGAGGACTTAGCTTTTCCGAACGCATCGGAATTAGATTTCTTGATGCGGTATGTCCTCGACCGAACGAAAACCTGTCAGACTATCTAGCGCCGTCACTGATCGGACTAAGTGACAAGCTTAATGGCAGAAAACTCACACGGGCGGTTTCAGAGACGTGGTCCGCCTTAGATAAAACGAACCTTATGTGCCGGGTAGTTATTCATGACCAAGCCGCCAAAGGGCCTGGCTTTCCTCCCGATCTTCATCCAGAGGCGGTGATTTTTCAAATATCTGAAAAATTTCGCAACATAACCGGGCTATATGCTATTATTGACACTGATAGTTGGCATGAAGAGAGGCAAAAATTCTCTATCGACAAAATTAAAGAAATCCTGGGGGGACTTCATGCTACCACGCGTCGATCATTCGACGATATGGTCACACCGCACGCTCTCATGGTTTGGGAGTGATTGTGACATGGAACGTCTAAATCAAACGACTCCATGGCTAGATAAAGACATAGTAGTGTCTTTTCTCATGCCGGTCACGCTCGCCTTGCAATTGGGCACGGGAGGGTATGAGACAAGAGAATATTACCAGCAGCGTTTACTCGATACGGTGCCAACTTATTATGGGCGTGCGGACTCCGGGCTTCCTGTCTCTGTGTCGAGGAATAATGCAAGCGACGTGCGCCACGTCCTGGACGTTCTTAAGCCTTCCGTTACAGGGCTTGCGAGATATTTGGGCGTCTCTCGGACGACGATTTACGACTGGAAGCACGGGAAGCAGGTCGGCGCGGACAATGCTGCGAAGTTGGCGAGCTTTTCGCGAGCGGCGGATGTCATCGCCGACGCGAATTTGCAGATGTCGCCCCTAGTTCGGGGAAGGAAACTCCCAGGCGGGATGACATTGTTCGAATCCATCGCGAGCGGCGCCGATGCCGAACAGGCCGCACTAGCGCTCGTCACAATGCTGCGCGAGGAGGCTGCTCGGCGAGATAGGCTCACAGCCCGGTTTTTGGGTCGCATCAAGCCCGACACGGAGGGCACACACGATGCTCCTACCGTGTTCAATGAGTGAGTGCGATTTGTGGCCGGGCGTCACCCAAGAATCAGTTGGCGCCAGGGTCACGTTCTAACGGCCGATACCGCCGAGAAACTCGGACTAGCCCATCCAGCGAACCCCACAGAAACTACAGTTGTGGTCGTTTCTCACGACTGCGATCTCGTGCAGAGCGAAACGAGCGAACCGCTAGTGGAAGTCATTATTGGCCGCGAAATCAACGAAGACGAAGTCAATGGCAATTTCCTCAACGCAAAGGGATCGCGCACGCTTCATCTTCCGTTTACCGCTGGGTCTAGTAGGCTTATTCTCGAGTTGTCCGCGACACAGAAACGCCAGATTGATAAGGCCGCGCTGATCCCCCATAACCCATCGCCGATCGCGCAACTGTCGCTAAGCGGGCGAAGAATTCTGCAGCGATGGCTAGCGGCGCGATACCTACGCGCCGCGTTTCCAGATGAATTTGTGGCTCGCTTCGGCAATTCAGGTGCTGACGAGCGGCTTAAAAAGATAGTGAAGAAGGCACAATCGCATCTCGTGGCAATCTATTTTGACCTCGATCGAGGGGAAGAAAAAGAGCGCGCAGGCGACGACGATCTTTATGAATTATCGATTTTCCTGGTACATCCAGTTGACCCCGATCCTGCGATCTCTCGGGAAGCTGCGCACGAGGCGAAGGTTCTTATCGAGCAAATGTTTGAGACATGTTGTAAGCACGATGGCCAGTGGCGGGGCATCCAGTTGGAAGGGTGCTACGTCCAGTCGGCTGCGGAAGTGACTTTGCACACAGTCGATTTTTTAAAGAAATGGAATACCGATTATCTAAGTTTCCGCGCCGATCCAGAAGGCCCGATGGTCGCCGTCTAGAATTTACGGCTTGACCATCGATTATGTGCGGCCTTTTTTGCAATCACTTTTCTGCTCAGGAGACCGTGCGTCGGCTCGCCCCCCGCCGCGAGCCCGCCTTCCATCGTCGCCCGTCAAGTGAGAGGTGCCAGCCATGCCGTTCAACAATTTCAGCGTCGGCAAGGACGTGACGCTGCAGATCGTCACCCAGCAGGGAGTGCTGCTCTCCTCGCTCCTCACCAGCTTCACCTCGAAGCAGCGCACCAACGACAAGACCGTCAAGGGCCTCGACGGCGTCATGCGCCCGCTCTTCCTGCCCGACGGCTGGGAGGGCACCTTCGAGTACGAGCGCGGCAGCTCCGACCTCGACGACTTCATCGCCGCGCTCGAGGCCAACTACTACGCGGGCGAGGCCATCACCGGCGCCACCATCCTCGAGACGATCAGCGAGACCAACGGCCTGACCAGCCAGTACCGCTACGAGGGCGTGGTCTTCAAGCTCTCCGACGCCGGCGAATGGAAGGGCGATTCGAGCGTCAAGATGCGCCTCGAGTTCTCGGCGAGCACGCGCAGCAAGGTGGTATGAGCAGGCGCCCGCCATGGCGCTGGTTCCCGATACCACGCTCACGCTCGGCGACGTGAGCTTCGCCTCCTACGAGGTGCCGGAGCGCATCTCGTTCGGCGGCGCGCAGCGCCTCGCCGTGCACAAGGTCATCGGCGGCGCGCGCGTCGTCGACGCGCTCGGCCCGGACGATGCGGAGATCTGCTGGTCCGGCCGCTTCCAGAGCCCGAATGCCGGCCCGCGCGCGCGCCACCTCGACTATCTGCGCCGCCAGGGCACGGCGCTCACCCTAAGCTGGGACCAGTTCAGCTACAGCGTGGTGATCAGCCGCTTCGCGGCGGAGTTCGAGCGCTACTACCAGATTCCCTACCGCATCGCCTGCCTTGTCGTCGAGGACGACACCCAGCCGGTGACGACGAGCCCGTCGACGCCGGTCGACGAGCTGGTGGCGGAGGACGCGGCCGAGCTCGCGAGCCTCGCCTCCTCGAGCGGCAATAGCGGGATTGCCGGCAGCACCGGGCAGCTCCAGGCGCTCCTCGCCTCGTCGGCACCTCTCGCCGCGGCCTCGGCAGGGACGCTCGCCGCACTCGAGAGCCTGCTCGCCGAGCTCGCGGCGCTGATCGCGGCGGCCATTGCCGCGGCGGCCCCCGCCTTCGACGGCGGCGCCTCAGCGGGCTCGGGGGCGGCGGCGCTGCTCGGCCAGTCGAGTGCCGCCGCGGCACTCGCAATCCTCCTCGAGATGCAGGCGCTCGCCGGCCGCATTGCCTGCAACCTGCGCCGGGCCTCACCCGCCGCGTCCGGCCGCACCATCACTGTCGCCGGCGGCAATCTCTTCAGCATCGCCGCGGCACTCCTCGGCGACGCCACCCAGTGGAGCCGCATCGCGGCCCTGAACGGCCTCACGGACCCGGTGCTCGCCGGCATCACGCAACTGCGCCTGCCGCCCATCGATACGAGCGCGGGCGGCTAGCATTCGGCGCGCCGGAGAACGATGGAGAGAGACAGCATGCCGGACAACGTCAAGCTCACGCTCCACCCCGAGCGCCCGCGCGCCAACGGCGCCGAGGGTGCTGCCCACGCCGCGACACCGTCCCAGGAGATCCTGGAGCGCGCCAACCGCATCGTGCGCGTCTCCGACGCGCGCGGGCGCACCCTCGGCGTCAAGCAGCCGAGCCTCCTCGAGCGCTTGCGCATCTACGAGCTGGCCGGCGCGCAGAACGCCGAGAACAAGGTCTATCTCGGACTCGTGGGCACCGTGCTCGCGATCGCCGAGCTCGACGGCGAGCGGCTGCCCTTCCCCGCCACCAAGCGCGAGCTCGAGGCGCGGGTGAGCCTGGTCGGCGACGAGGGGCTGGCGGCGGCCGGCCGCGCGCTCGCCGAGCATTTCAGCGAGCCCGCCGCCGCCGATGACGAGGAGACGGCAAAAAACGCATCGGGCACCCCGGCTTGAAGCAGGCGCTCTACCTCGCTTCGAGAGGGGTGCCGTTCGACATCGCCTTCTCGCTGCCGGACCGCGAGCGGACCGGCTGGTGCCGCATGCTTGCCGAGCTCGAGCGGCCGGGCCTCGTGCGAATCGTCGACGGCCGCCGGCGCAGGTGAAGACGCCCGCGATAATTATATATGTGTGCCGGCCGCAGAATTCGGACTTGATTTGTTCCTGTCTTGCGCTATAATGGGTGTAACGACCGTAGGATTTTCAATCTTAGGTCACTGCCCCTTGACGCCGGCCGCCGCCGACGGGCGCAGGAGCGGAAGCTGTCGTGAGGGGCTCGGCCATCGGACTGTCGGCGGCGTGGGCAGCGTCGGCGACCGGCCGGCCGGCCGCGCGGGAGTCGCTGCCGCTGCTTGCGGGTTGGGCGCAGCGCCCGTCTCCACAAGCGCGCGGCATCTCGCGACGGCCGGCCGGCCGTCTTTACCGGCGGTGTGGCGCCGTTTGGCGCCCTTGACGCCAGGAGAGCGAGCTTGAGACTGCCGTGGCGCAAGCGGGGGGCGGCGGCGGGCAATGCCGCAGGCCGCGCGCGCAAGCGCCCGCGCGTCATTGCGCGCGTGCTCGCCGGCTCAGCCCTCCTCCTCATCGCGGCCGTCTTCGGCCACGGCCTTGTGGTGAGCCTCTCGGGACCGAAGGAGGGCGCGCCCGGCCGCGACGGGGCGCCCACCGGCTACACCTACGATCTTACGCCGCTGATCCTCGAGATCGGCCCCCATAGATTCGTCGTCCCGCGCGGCTACCTCTACGCTTATGACGTAGGCAAGACGCGGCAGAGATCGATCGGCATCCAGGTCATGCTGCCCGACTTCGAGCCGATCTCTCCGAGCAACAGCGCCTGCTTCGCCGACCAAGGAACGTGCAACGACATTTTCTGGCTGGGCCTGAGCCCGGGGCGCGGCGTGCCTGCCGAGCAACAATTGGCCAACGTGCTGCGCGGTGCCGAGGATAATGTTCGGCCTGCCTACGGGTTCGCTCAGCATTTGAACACGACCTTTGGCAGGCGTGCGGAGATATACACCTCAGGCGAGGGGCACGAGCTCCTGTTCCTCGATTGCGACACGCCCGATGAGCTGCTGCCTAGCTGCAGCCAAGAGCGCCCGCTCGGGGACGGCCTCGTGCTGTGGTACTATTTTCGCCGCGTCCATCTCGCCGAATGGCCCGACATCGAGCGCAAGGCGATGGCCTTGATCGCGCGTTTCGAGGGCGGGGACAGCCCTTGAAGCAGCCGTGGCCGAAGCGCCCGGGCGGCTGCATAAGACTCCTTGCCGCCTGCGTCCTCGCGCTCGTCGCGGTCATCTTCGGCCACGGCCTCTTGGGGAACCTCTCGGGACCGAAGGAGGGCGAGCTTGGCCGCGACGGCGCGCCCACCGGCTACACCTACGATCTCGGGCCGGTCGCGGTAACGCTCGGCCCCTACGCGCTCCGCATTCCGCACGCCTACATTATCTGGAAGTCCGATCGTGGGCTTGTCGTGCTCGACGCTATCCTCCCCGACCTCGAGCCGATCCGGCCGGCCACCAGCGGCTGCTTTGCCAGGCCATGGGAATGCCATCGCGTCGTGGGGATCGCGCTTGGAGAGGAGAAGTTGCTCCCCGCCGACGAGCAGCTCGCGAATATCACCCGCGGCCTTGAGGACAAGACCCGGCCGGTCTTCGGGTTCATCCAGCATATCAATACGACCATACGAGCGATGGCGGAGACCTACAGCATGGGCCAGGGACGCGACATGCGCCTTCTCTCTAGCGATCCGCCGGACAAGGCCGATGCCGGTTGCGACGAGGATCGGGAAATCAGGGAAGGGTTGGTCATGACTTTCCGGTTCGATCGAGAGCGCCTTGCCGAATGGCCGGAGATCGAGCGCAAGGTGATGGGTCTGGTTGCGACCTTCATGCGCGAGTAGCCGGCCTGCGCGCGGCCCACGCCGGCTGATCGACGACCGCGAACCGACGCCCGGGCTCCTGAGGCATCATCCCATGGACAAGGAATTGCGGCTGCATCCCGAGGCGCTCGCCGCGGCGAGAGCCTATTGGCGGGCCAAGGATTATGCCGCGATGTACCGCGTGATCGCCCGGGATTTGCGCAGCCTCGGCGCGGATCACGATACCCAGGTCTGGTACGACCTGGCGGCCGGGATCAACGATCCGAAGTCGGAAAGCTTCCGCGGCGCCTTGGGGCGCTACTACGTGATGGAGAAGCTCTTCCAAGAGACCGGGCGGCTGATCGCGCCGTTCGGGGACGACTTCAACCGGGTGTCCGACGAGATCGCCTGGAAGGTTGGAAAATATGCCTACGAGCATGACGGCCTCGTTAGGACTTGGCCGGAAATCATGCAGAGGGATGCGCTGGCCGCAACGGAAGGTTTCCACAGCAGCCCAGAGGTCTGGCCCGGCTTCGCGGACGCCGAGCTCCTCGACTGGTGGCCGAAGTCGCTGTTCCCAAGGAGCTTCGACGACCATAGCTTTGCTGCCGACCTGCCGCCGGCCACGGCGACGGAGGTCGGACGCGCGGGCCTGAATGCCTTTTTCGACGAGGTCGAGGCGCCCGCTTGGGGTCCGCTCCGCTTCTACATCGAGGTGGGGCGCCTTGCCGCCCAGGGCCTCTACTCGACATGGCGCGGCGATTTCCGCGGCCACGACGGCGATTGGCTCGGCACCGGCAAACTCTATTGGCAGGAGCTCGGCAAGGAGCTCGAGCGTCCGTGGCATTGGGGCGACGACGTGCCGCCCGCGCCAGGTCCGCTCGGCGGGGACCTCCTCTTGCACGGCGCCGGCTCGCGCCTTTCGCTCATGGCAGCGCCGGACTCCCATTCCGGGCCGGCGCCGTCCGTCGCCGCCTCCTTCGCCGCCGATCGCGCGCGCACCGCCCTGGCGCTCCCCGGTTCCTTCGAGCCGGATTTAGCGATGCGCGGCTCTTGGATATGGCCGGACGCAGCGGCGCCGGCGACCCCGCCCGCGCCCCCGTTCGCCGCGGACGCCTCGCCTCTCCTCGCGTTGCCCTATCTGCCGGAGATGCGCGACGGGCTCGAGCTTCGGCATCTCGCGCTGCCTCCCGCCTGGGGCTCCGGGCATCTCTTCCCGGAGCTGTCGTTTCTTCCCGCGCGCGCCGCCGCCGACGGCTTCGATCCCGAGCCTGGCGACGTGCCGCACTGGCCGGCGGCCGACGAGTTCGTGCCTGACGGCGAGGCGAGCTTGCACGGTGACGGACCGCCGCCCCAGGGAGAGACCGGCGAGGACGGAAGGCGCCTCGAGCGCGTCGAGGGCGGCATCGGGCGGATCGAGCAGTCGCTGGCCGAGGTGGTCGCCAAGCTCGAGGCGAGCTACGCGCGGCGCGAGCGGCTCGGCCGCCGCGAGATCATTCGCGTGGTCTCCGAGTGGCTGGAGTACCAAGCCAACAAGCCGCGCAACATGTCGTGGCGCTACGACTTCCGCCGCACCTACACACCGCCGGGCCCCGTGCCCGCCATGTGAGCCCCGCTGCCGCGCGCGACGCGGCACCGCGCAAGGCGTATATATGCCGTGAGGGATATGCAACCGCGCATGGGAAGGGAGTTGCGATGCGGCCCTACGACGGGGCAGAGCGCACGAGACGGGAGGGGTTAGGGTTTCGGCGCGGCCTCGCCGCCGCCGCGCTGCTGACGGTCCTCGCCCTAGCAGCGCCGGCTGCCGCGCGCTACGGCGATTTCGACTTCTGGGGCCGCACTTGGCCGCTGCCGATCTATGTGCCGGTGTGGAGCGCCGACGCGGCGGTCTGCCAGCGCATCGTGAAGGCGCTCAATGGTGCCCGGCGGCCGTCGCTGTCGCTATATAGCAATAAGATATTCCTCCGCTGGCATGACCATCCGGCATACCCTCGCAAGAACGGCACTGAGTGGAAGCTGGGGGAAGACTACGGCCGTTGGATGGAGGTGCCGCTCTTCAACGACGGTAGGCCGGTCATCGCGCTCAAGGTCATCTCTCCAGGCGCGCATTTCGTGCAGGAGGTCTTCTATGTCTTTGACGATCTCGCCTACTACCGCTCCCAGGACTGGCTGAAGGGCAAGCTGTGGGAAGACCCAAGTGTTCTGCAGCCGATCGAGCCGTTCCTGGGCAAGCAATTCTACACGCTGATGCCGCTGCCGAGGACAATCAAGGATTACCATTACTGGAGTCTCGATTGGATTGGCAGTGACGAGGAGACGAATATCGCAGATTTTAATGGCCGATTATACGAAGTCATCAGGAGGCCATCTGATGAGGCCATTCTTATTCTATATTTTTCCGAGGAACGCAGAGGACATGCGGTTTGTCTCATCGGGCCGAAGAAACTGGTTCGATGAGGCCTACCAGGCTCTCGATTTACGCGAGAAGAGGACTGCGTCATGGCTGACCTGCCGCCCACCGGCAATTACGACAAGGCCGCTCGGTACAAGAGTTTCCGCAACGAGCTCATAGGGCAGGCCGAGAACCCAAATCTCGCAAGGGGACTGATCAGCAGCCCACCGTAGTCGACGGCCATCTGACGCTTGGCTTCGGTTACGACCTCGCGACGCGCCGCTCGAATCCCGAGGGGATCCTCGCCGACCTGGCGTTGGCCGGCATTGCGCTCACGGTCCAACAGACCGCGGCGATCCTCTACTATGGCGGCAAACCGAATTCGGTCATCCGGGGCTATCTCGACGATCTCGCCGCGTTCGGAACGACGGTCACCGACGACGACCGCAAGTTCGTCGAGAATTTGACTGCGCAGGATCGGACAGATGAGGGCCTCGGTCACCTCCTGTCCGACCTCCTGATCACGAAGCCGCAGGGCACGGCGCTGCTCGAGATCGCCGTCTCGGAGAAGGAGAAGCGGCTCGACAGGATCATCGAGGAGCGTGCGAAGAAGCTCAGGAAGAAGGATAAGGGCCCTGAGGCGGAGCGGCTCGAGCAGTTGACGCAGCTCACCGACCGGCGCGCGGTGCTGGTCGATATGCTCTACGAGACGGCGAGCCTCCTCGGTCCCAGGCTCCTCCACGCGCTCGGTATGGGCGATGCGGCCGCGGCGGCGGTCGAGATCGCCTTCTTCAGCAACAAGGACCCGGTCGACAACAGCGGCGACGACCCGCGCGACCGCACGCGCGCCGAGAAGTTCCTCGGCGGCGCGCTCGAGCCGCGCACGGAGGAGGAGGCGCGGGCGTTCCTCCGCGCGCTCGCGGAGCGCTCCGGCGATCTGGCCGAGGCCCTGGCGAAACGACGATTTGCCAATGAGGGCGTTGAGGGGGATTACCGCGCTGCCGTCGGCAAGCTCGCCAACGTGGCGCTGCGCCGGCTCGGCGTGGCGGCGACGATCGCTTTGAGCGACCGCGGCCGCCTCGCGGTGCAACAGGCGGTGCCGCTCGACCGCTTCGCCGAGGCCTTCGGCCTCACGGCGCTCGAGGTGGCGCTCGTCAACCCCGAGCTCTTCCCGACCGCACCCGACCAGTGGGCGCCGACCATGCTGAGCGTGGGCGCCGCCCCGCATCTGCCGACCGCGGCGGAGCGGGCGGCGCTCGAGCGGACGCTGCGGGATGCCGGGCCGCTCCTGGCGCCCGAGCGGTACGAGGAGCTGCGCCGGCGCTATCTCGACAATCTGCATCCGCCGCCGCGGGGCCAAGCCGAGCTGCCCGGCGGCGGCCCGTCGCTGGCCGTGGTGCCGCGCGCGGCGCCCGGAGCTCGCGCTCGCGCTCGAGGCGGCGCTGCCGCCGCCGCAGCCGTGGTCCGCGGCCTTTGCGCGCGACGCCGAGCTGATTTGGAGCGCGCCGGTCCAGGCGCTCCTCCCGCGCGACGTCCGGGACGCCTGGCTTCGCTTTGAGGGCGGGCTCTCCGAGGAGGAGGAGGCAGCACTCCGGGTGCTGCCGGCTCCGCCGCCGCGGGGCTGGGGTGTTGCCGCCCGCCGGCGCGCGGGACCCCGTCTCGACGTGGCGGCGCTCGACCGCATCATCGCGAAGATTGAGCGGGTGGTGCGCCTCTCCGAGATCCTCCTCGAGAAGGTCGAGGCGTGGAACCGCGGGTAGGGCTCCGCCCGGCTTAGGCGAGGCGTCGGCCCTCGGCAATTCTCCCCATTGAGCGCGCGCAAGGTGCGGGGCGGCATGAGCGACACCTCATCGAGCGGCACCTCCGCAGGGCGGCGGCCGCGCGCGGCGATCGACGTGGCAGGGACGCGGCTCGGCGGCATCGTCGAGCTCGAGGTGAGCAGCAACAACCTGCAGTCGCCGGATAGCTTCCGCGCGACGCTTGCGCTCGGCGCGCTGCCGCAATCGCTCGGCCTCGCCTATTGGGCCCAAGCGAGCGACGTGAGCGTCGAGCTCTTCGCGGGCTTCGCGGTGGACGGCGGGACGGGCGCGGACGCCACGCTCGCGAGCCTCATCCAGGGCAAGGTCGACCGCGTCGAGATCGATCCCGTCGCCGCCGAGCTGCACCTCTCCGGCCGCGACCTCTCGGCGCCGCTCTTCGACAACCGCACCAGCGAGAAGTTCGACAACCAGACGAGCTCGGAGATCGCCACCACGCTCGCGGCGCGGCGCGGGCTCAATCCGGTCGTGACGGCGACCACCACGCTCGCGGGGCGCTATTACGAGATCGAGACGGCGCGGCTCACCCGCGAGGTGGTCGAGTGGGACCTCCTCTCCTATCTCGCGCGCGAGGAGGCCTTCGATCTCTTCGTGCGCGGCGGGAGCCTCTATTTCCAGCCGCCGGCGGGAGAGGCCGCGGCCACCTATGCGGTGCAGTATACGCCGGCCGCCGGCGGCACGCCTGCGGGGGGCAACTTCATCGACTTGAAGCTCGCGCGCGACCTCACCCTCGCGGAGGGTGTGAGCGTCACGGTCAAGAGCTGGAACGCCAAGGATGGCACCGGCTTCGCGCTGAGCGCCCCGCAGGCAGGCACGGGCGGACTCAGCTACAGCTTCGTGCTGCCCGGCCTCAAGCCGAGCCAGGCGCTCAAGTTCGCCTCCTCGCAATATAATGAGATCACGCGGCACGAGCGCAGCCTCGCGGTGACGCTCCCCGGCGACACCTCGCTCACGCCGCAATCGCGCCTGACGCTCGAGGGCACCGGCAGCGGCTTCGACCAGAGCTACTTCATCACCGGCATCGAGCGCCGCTTCTCCTTCGAGGGCGGCTTCACAATGACCGTCTGCGCCAAGAACGTCTCGCCCGGCGGCGACCCCGCGGGCTGACGGCAGCACCCCCGGCGCGCGCTCTCGCGCTGGCGGCATCGACGGAAGCGGTATATATCCCATGTCGGTTGTGCAACCGCGCATGGGGCGGGAGCTTCGATGCGGCCGGGCGACGGGACGGAGCGCACGGGACGAGAGGGGTTGCGGCTTCGGCGCGGCCTCGCCGCCGCCGCGCTGCTGACGCTCGTCGCCATTGCAGCGCCCGCTGCCGCGCGCTACGGCGATTTCGACTTCTGGGGCCGCAGCTGGCCGCTGCCGATCTACGTGCCGGTGTGGAGCGCGGACGCGGCGGTGTGCGGGCGCATCGTTAAGGCGCTCAACGCTGCCCGGCGGCCGTCGATGTCGCTCTACAGCAACAGGATTTTCCTCCGCTGGCAGGACTATCCGGCGGACGCGCGCACCAACGGTCCCGATTGGCACCCATACCAAGACCATGCGCGCTGGATGGAGGTGCCATTCTTCAACGACGGCTGGCCGGTCATCGCGTTCAAGGTTATCTATGAGAGCAGCCGCTTCATCGACGAGCATCTCTACGTCTTCGACGATTTGGCCTACTACCGCTCCGAGGACTGGCTGACGGACAAGCTGCGGCAGAACCCGCGTGTATTGATGCCGATCGAGCCGTTCCTGGCCAAGCAGTTCTACACATTGATGCCGCTGCCGAAGACAATGAAGGATTACCATTATTGGAGTCTCGATTGGGTCGGGTATGATGAGGAGACGAATATAGCGAATATTGATGGCCGATTATATATAGTCATTAGGAGGCCGTCTGGTGAGGCCATTCTCGTATTATTGTTTTCCGAGGAACGCAAGGGGCGCGCAGTGTGTCTCATCGGGCCAAAGAAACTGGTTCGATGAGGCCTGCCGGGCTCTCGATTTACGAGAGAAGAGGGTTGTGGCATGGCTAACTCGGCGCTCACCGGCAATCACGACGAGGCCAAACAGTACAAGAAATTCCGCAACGAGCTCATCGAGCAGGGCGAGAACCGGGACCTCGCAAAGGGGACTGATCAGCAGCCCACGGTAGTCGACGGTCATGTAACGCTCGGCTTCGGCTACGACCTGGCGACGCGGCGCGCGGATCCCTACGGGATTCTCGCCGACCTCGCCTCCGCCGGCATCGCCCTCACGGCCAAACAGACCGCGGCCATCCTCTTCTATGGCGGGGCGCCGATCGCCAGCATCCTGCACTATCTCGGCGTTCTCGCCGTCTGGACGACGGTCACCGACGACGACCGCAAGTTCGTTGAGAATTTGAGCGCGCAGGATCGGACGGATGAGGGCCTTGGCCACCTTCTGTCCGGCCTCCTGATCACGAAGCCGCAGGGCGTGGCGTTATTCGAGATCGCCGTTTCGGAGAAGGAGAAGAGGTTCGACGGGATCATCGAGGGGCTTCAGAAGGACCTCAAGAAACACGAGAAGGTCATTGAGGCGCAGCAGCTCGAGCGGCTCAAGCTGCTCTCCGACCAGCGCGCGGTGCTGGTCGATCTGCTCTACCAGACGGAGCGTTTCCTCGGGCCGAGGCTCCGCGACGCGCTTATGGCGAACGACGCGATGGCGGCGGCGACCGAGATTGCCTTCTTCACCAATTCGGCAGGGACGCAGCACGGCGACGAGCGCAACCTCGCGCGCTCCAGGGCGTTCCTCGGCCATGCCTTCGAGCCGACGACGGAGGCGGAGGCGCGGTCGGTCCTGCATGTTCTCGCCGAGCGGCAAGGAGACCTGGCGCAGACGCTGGCGTCACGGCGGCGTCACGGCAAGGTTCTGAAGGACTACCGCGACCAGGTGAGCGCCGCGGCCAACGCGGCGCTGCGCAGGCTCGGCGTGGCGACGACGGTCGCCTTGAGCGATAGCGGCCGCCTCGCGGTGCAACAGGCGGTGCCGGTCGACCGCTTCGCCGAGGCCTTCGGCCTCACGGCCCTCGAGGTGGCGCTCGTCAATCCCGAGCTTTTCCCGACGGCACCCGACCAGGGGGCGCCGACCATGCTGCGCGCGGGTGCCGCCCCGCATCTGCCGACCGCGGCGGAGCGGGCGGCGCTCGAGCGGACGCTACGAGATGCCGGACCGCTCCTGGCACCCGAGCGGTTCGAGGAGCTGCGCCGGCGCTATCTCGACAATCTGCATCCGCCGCGGCGCGGTCATGCCGAGCTGCCCGACGGCGCCCCGTCGCTGGCCGCGGCGCGGCTCGTGGCGCCGGAGCTCGAGCTCGAGGCGGCCCTGCCGCCGCCGCCGGCCGGGTCTGCCGCCTTCGCGCGCGACGCGGAGCTGACTTCGAGCGCGCCGGTCCAGACGCTCCTCCCGCGCGACGGCCGGGACGCCTGGCTTCGCCTTGAGAGCGGGCTCTCCGAGGCGGAGGCCGCGGTACTCTGGGCGCGGCCCGTTCCGCCGCCGCGGGGCTGGGGCGCCGCCGCAGGCCGGCGCGCGGCATCTCGCCTGAGCGCGGAGGCGCTCGACCGCATCATCGCGAAGATCGAGCGGGCGGTGCGCCTTTCCGAAATCCTCCTCGAGAAGGTCGAGGCGTGGAACCGCGGGTAGCATGCCGATGGACGCCTTCCTCAACCGGCCGAGCCCTGCCGCGCTGGCCGCATCGACGTTGACAGGATATATCTCATGTCGGTTATACAACCGACTATGGGATGGAGGTCCCGATGCGGCCGTGCGGCGCGGCGGAACGGACGAAAGGAGAGGGGCTTCGGCGCCGCCTCGCCGCCGCCGTGCTGCTCGCGCTTCTCGCGGTCGCGGTGCCGGCCGCGGCGCGCTATGGCGATTTCGACTTCTGGGGCCGCACGTGGCCGCTCCCGATTTATGTGCCGGTGTGGAGCGCCGATGCGGCGGTGTGCCGGCGCATCGTGAAGGCGCTCAACGCGGCGCGGCAGCCATCGCGGTCGCTCTACAGCAATAAGATCTTCCTGCGCTGGCAGGACCATCCGGCATACGCTCCCGCCGGCAGCGCCGATCGGAAGCTGGGCGACCCCTACGGCCGTTGGATGGAGGCACCGTTCTTCAACGACGGCAAGCCGGTCGTTGCGCTCAAAGTCATTTATGAGGGTGACCGCTTTGTCGTCGAGCATTTCTACGTCTTCGATGATCTCGCCTACTACCAGTCCCAGGACTGGCTGGAGGGCAAGCTGTGGGAGGATCCGAGCGTGCTTCGGCCGATCGAGCCGTTCTTGAACAAGGCTTTCAACACGTTCATCGCGCTGCCGAAGACGACAATGGATTACGATTATTGGAACCGCACCGGGATCGGCAGCACCCAGGAGGTCAATCTCGCTCGCCTGGATGACAAGATCTACGCCGTGGTGAGGATGCCGGCATACGAGCGATTTCTCGTTCTGTATTTCACGGGCGACAGGCAGGGCCACCCGGTTTGTATCATCGGGCCGAAGAAGCGGGTCAGGTACAAATAGTGCAGACCCTTACGCGGTCTTTGCTCTAAGGAGGATTGCGGCATGGCTGATCTGCCGCTCACTGGCAATTACGACAAGCCCGAGCGGTACAAGAAATTCCGCGATGAGCTTATAGAGCAGGGCGAGAACCCCGATCTCGCAAAGGGGATTGATCAGTCACCCGTCGTGGTCAATGGCCATGTGACGCTCGGCTTCGGCTATGACCTGGCGACGCGGCGCTCGGAGCCCTACGGGATTCTCGCGGACCTGGCGGCGGCCGGGATCGCGCTCACGGTCCGACAGACCGCGGCGATCCTCTTCTATGGCGGCAAGTCAAATGCGGTCGTCCGGGGCTATCTCGACGATCTCGCGGCGTTCGGGACGACGGTCACGGACGAGGACCGGAAGTTTGCGGCGAGCTTGACTGCGCCGGATCGGACGGACGATCGGCTGGGCGATCTCCTGTCCGATCTCATGATCACGAAGCCGCAGGGCGAGGCGCTGCTCGAGATTGCCGTTTCGGAGAAGGAGAAGCGGCTCGACAGGATCATCGAGGGGCTTGCGGAGGACCTCGAGAGGCAGGGGAGGGCGGATGAGGCGCGGACGCTCGAGCAGCGCATGCGGTTCACCGACCAGCGCGCGGTGCTGGCCGATCTGCTCTACCAGACGGAGCATTTTCTGGGGCCGAAGCTCCGCGACGCGCTCGTCGCGGGCGACGCGATGGCGGCGGCGGCCGAGATCGCCTTCTTCGCCAATTCCGCGGGGACGCAGCACGACGACGAGCGCAACCTCGCGCGCGCCAAGGCGTTCCTCGGCCATCCCTTCGAGCCGAAGACGGAGGCCGAGGCGCGGTCGGTCCTGCATGTGCTCGCCGAGCGGCAAGGAGACCTGGCGCAGGCGCTGGCGAGCCGGCGGTACGACGATCGCGTTCGGAAGAACTACAGCGACGAGGTGAGCGCTGCCGCCAATGCGGCGCTGCGCAGGCTCGGCGTGGCGACGACGGTCGCCTTGATCGACAGCGGCCGCCTCGCGGTGCACGGAGGCGGTGCCGCTCGACCGCTTCGCCGAGGCCTTCGGCCTCACGGCCCTCGAGGTGGCGCTCGTCAATCCCGAGCTTTTCCCGACGGCACCCGACCAGGGGGCGCCGACCATGCTGCGCGCGGGTGCCGCCCCGCATCTGCCGACCGCGGCGGAGCGGGCGGCGCTCGAGCGGACGCTACGAGATGCCGGACCGCTCCTGGCACCCGAGCGGTTCGAGGAGCTGCGCCGGCGCTATCTCGACAATCTGCATCCGCCGCGGCGCGGTCATGCCGAGCTGCCCGACGGCGCCCCGTCGCTGGCCGCGGCGCGGCTCGTGGCGCCGGAGCTCGAGCTCGAGGCGGCCCTGCCGCCGCCGCCGGCCGGGTCTGCCGCCTTCGCGCGCGACGCGGAGCTGACTTCGAGCGCGCCGGTCCAGACGCTCCTCCCGCGCGACGGCCGGGACGCCTGGCTTCGCCTTGAGAGCGGGCTCTCCGAGGCGGAGGCCGCGGTACTCTGGGCGCGGCCCGTTCCGCCGCCGCGGGGCTGGGGCGCCGCCGCAGGCCGGCGCGCGGCATCTCGCCTGAGCGCGGAGGCGCTCGACCGCATCATCGCGAAGATCGAGCGGGTGGTGCGCCTTTCCGAAATCCTCCTCGAGAAGGTCGAGGCGTGGAACCGCGGGTAGCATGCCGATGGACGCCTTCCTCAACCGGCTGCGGCTCGAGGTGGGCCGCGCGCTCTCGGGCCGCGCCGACCCGCGGCTCGCAACCGTCAGCTCCTTCGACCCGCAGCACTATGCCGCCAAGGTCATGGTGCAGCCGGAGAACGTCGAGACCGGCTGGCTCCCGGTGCTGTCGCCCTGGGTCGGCAGCGAGTGGGGGTTCTTCGCACCGGTAACGCCGGGCGACCAGGTGCTCGTGCTCTTTCAGGAGAACGACCAGGAGGTCGGCCTCGTCCTCTCGCGCCTCTTCAGCAACCAGCAGCGCCCGCTCGCGGTCAACTCGGGCGAGCTCTGGCTGGTGCACCAGAGCGGCTCGTTCTTGAAGCTCACCAACGCCGACCCGCAGCACAACGTCCCCGCCAAGGTGCTGATCAACGGCATGATCGAGATCGACGTGACGGCAACCACCATCAACCTCTCGGTGAGCCAGCAGGATTCGAGCAACACGCCGCCCACCATCAACATCACGGCCAGCGCGAGCTCGCTCACCCCCGCGATCAACATCGCCGCGAACGGCGGCCCGGTCAACGTGACGGGCGCCACCGTCAACCTCAACCCCTCGTGAGCCGGCCATGGCCAAGGTGGCGCGGCTCGGCGATACGGCGAGCCACGGCGGCGAGATCGCGACCGCCTCGCCCGACGTGACGGCCAACGGCATCGGGGTGGCGCGCGTGGGCGACAGCTACGACTGCCCGATCCATGGCGCCAATCCCATTGTGACGGGCTCGGCGACCGTCAAGGCCAACGGCCGGCTCGTCGCGCGCGTGGGCGATGCGACCGCCTGCGGCGCCGTGATCACCAGCGGCTCGCCCAACGTCGACGCGGGATAGGCCATGCCGGACATCTACCAGTACTGGGGCAACGACCTCACCTGGGACGCGAGGGAAGATCTGCTGCCGGTCCATGGCATCCTGCGCGGGCAGCAACGCGTGCTGCGCCGCCTCCTCACCAACCCGGCCGCGAACGGCGTGCCCGGCGACTATCTCTGGCACCAGGATTACGGCGCCGGCCTGCCGCGCTTCGTGGGCCAGCCCGCCGACGTGCCAGCGATCACCGCCCTCATCCGCAGCCAGATCTCCATGGAGGCGGCGGTGGCGCCGGATCCGGCACCCGTCATCGCGGTGACGCCGCTGCTCTCCGGCCTCTTCGTCGAGATCCGCTACGTCGATGCGCCGACGCGTGAGCCCGTGCTGCTCGACTTCAACCTCGACAGCTGACGCCGCGCCCCAAGGCGGCGCCCCACCTCCGATCCGAGAGAGCACCACGGCCATGGCGACGCTCAATACGCGCGACTTCCCGACCCTCGTCCAGGACATGGCGGTGGCGGCCGAGGCCTCGGCGCAGCAGGCGCTCGACTTCACCATCGGCTCGATCCTGCGCGCGGTCGTCGAGTCCGTGGCCGCCGTGGCGCTCTTCCTTCAGAGCCTCATCCTCCAGGTCCTCACCCTCACGCGGGCGGCGACCAGCGTGGGCCCGGACCTCGATACCTGGATGGCCGATTACGGTCTCGCGCGCCTGCCGGCCGTGGCGGCGAGCGGCGCCGTCACCTTCGCGCGCTTCACGCCGACGCTGCAGGCCGTCGTCCCCGTCGGCGCCCAGCTCATTAGCGCCGACGGCAGCGAGAGCTTCACGGTCACCCTCGATCCCAGCAACGCCGCCTACAGCGCGGCACTCGGCGGCTATGCCATGGCGCCGGGCACCGCGAGCGTCAACGTGACCGTAGAGGCGAATGCGGCGGGCAGCGCGGGCAACGTCGTGGCGGGCGCCATCTCGCTCATCGGCTCCGCCATCCCCGGCGTCGATACGGTCAGCAATGCGGCAGCCTTCGTCAACGGCATGGACGCGGAGAGCGACGCGGCGCTGCGCGTGCGCTTCATCGCCTATATCGCCTCGCTTTCCAAGGCGACCAAGGGTGCCGTCGGCTATGCCGTCACCAGCCTGCGCCAGGGGCTGCAATACACCATCGCCGAGAACGCCGACTACAACGGCGCCGCCGACATGGGCTTCTTCTACGTGGTCGTCGACGACGGCAGCGGCTCCCCGGCGCCCGCCCTCCTCACCGCGGCCGCCAACGCGATCGACGCGGTGCGGCCCATCGGCTCGCGCTTCGCCGTCTTCGCTCCCGCGATCGTGACGGCAAACGTGAGCATGACGATCGCCACGTCCGCGGGCTACGATCATCCGACCGCCGCCGGTGTGGTGGGTGCGGCGCTCGAGACTTTCCTCAGCACCTTGCCGCTCGGCACCCCGCTCGCCTTCACGCGCTTGGCGCAGGTGGCCTACGACGCCTCGCCCGGCGTGGTCAACGTGAGCGCCCTCCTTCTCAACGGGGGAAGCGCCGATCTCGCGGCGAGCAACCAGCAGGTCATCAAGCCCGGCACGGTCACGGTGGCGTGATGGCGACGGGCGATCAGAGCGATTTCGTCTCGCGGCTGCGCATGACGCTGCCGCTGCGCTGGTTCCCCGACACGGCGCCGGTGCTGACGGCCCTCCTCGCAGGCATCGCAAGCGCCGCCGCCTTCGTCTACGGCCTCATCGTCTATGCGCGCTTGCAGACACGTATTAAGACGGCGACGGACGATTGGCTCGATCTCATCTCGGCCGACTTCTTCGGAGGGCGCTTTCCGCGCAAGCCCGGCGAGACGGATGCCTCCTTCCGCAGCCGCATCCTCCTCGAGATCTTCCGCCAGCGCGCAACGCGCAAGGGCGTCGTGCTGGCGGTCCAGGAGCTGACCGGCACCACGCCCGCCATCTTCGAGCCGGCGCGGCCCGCCGATACCGGCGTCTACGGCACGCTGGCTGCCGGCCTCTCCGGCTGCCTCTCGACGCTCGGCTACGGGCTCGCGGGCGGCTACGGCTCGCTCCTCTTGCCCTATCAAGCCTTCGTCACGGTCTTCCCGCCGCTCTCGAGCGGCATCCCCTTCGTCGCCGGCTACGGCGATCCCGCCGCCGGCTACGGCTCGGGCGCCGCCGAATACGGCAGCCTCGCTCTGGTTTCCGGCTCCCTCACGGAGGCCGACATCTATGCCGCGGTCGACGGGGTAAAGCCGGTCGCCGCCATCCTCTGGACCCGCATCGCCGCGGGCGAGACGCCGATCAGCCAGATCCTCGACATCGGCACCGCGGGCGGCAGCCCGTTCGAATGAGCAACCGAGCAGGCCAATCAGCATGACGGCTCGTCCCATCGCCTTAGCCCTTGTCGCGGCAGCCCTCGTCCTCCTTGCGCGCGAGGCGAGCGCCCAGGTGAGCTGCCCGCCGGTGCCGGCGCCCGTGGGTGCCGCCTTTGCACCCACGCCGATCCCATGCCTGCCGAACGCGAGCACGCCCAACGGCACCGAGGTCGTGCCCGGATATCAAAATGGGCGCGAGGTCAAATTCACCACCGCTCAACTCTGGGCGGGCTTTGTGGTGACCGGTTTCGCGGTGCGGTCCGTCACGTCGGGCACCTCGGACTCCGCCTCGGCGACCGACTTTCTGGTCAAGTGGACCAGCCCTGCGACCGGCGCCAGGAGTGAGGGCATTCCGGCCTGCGCGTCGGGCAACAAGGGCGCCGGGTTGGTCATCAAGGATGGGGTCGGGAACGCGGCGACTTACAACATCACCGTTACCGCGGCCGGCAGCAGCACGATCGACGGGCAGGCGAGCTACACGCTCAACACCGACCGGCAAGCCTTGATGCTGGAATGCGACGGCGCCGGCGACTGGACGATCCTCTAGAGGGAGAATATCTCATGGATAGGCTCCGGCAATTTCTGAGGCCACTCTTCTACGGCCCGCTGCTCGCGGCGGCACTCGTGATCGCCGCCCAGGCGAGCTACGACACTCCGATCGGCGCCTCCCAGATGCCCGCCATGTCGGGCGACTGCACGAGCTCGGCTGGCGCCGTCTCGCTCAGCTGCACGAAGACGAACGGCACGGCCTTCGGCACGGCGGCCACGGCGAACACCGGCACCTCCGGCGCCAATGTGCCGCTCCTCAACGGCAACAACAGCTACAGCGGCGTCTCGACCTTTTCGGGCGCGCTCGTGCTGCCCATGCGGGTCATCACCGCGGCGGGCGACGTCACCGTCTCGGCCTCGAGCGACTACTTCCTCTGCATCAACAAGACCACGGGTGCGGCAACGACGGTCAATCTCCCCGGCTCGCCGGCGGCCGGCCTCACCTTCGTGGTCAAGGACTGCAAGGGGGACGCCGCGACCAACAACATCACGATCACGCCCGCCTCGGGCAACATCGACGGTGCCGCCACCTTCGTGCAGAACGTCAACCACCAGGCGGCCGTGGTGAGCTACGACGGCACGCAGTGGGAGGTCAATTGACCATGCGGCGCTTCCTCTCCCGCATGGCCCTGCTCGCGCTGGCGCTGGCGCTCTTCGCCGGCGATCAGCCGAGGGCAGCGCATCTCGAGCTCCCGGCCTTCGTGGCGCCGCAGGGGCGCCTCGTCCCGGCCGCGAGCTCGTGCTCGAGCGCGGTCCCTGTCCTGACGGCCGACGTGCCGGCCGCCACCGTCATCTGCTACGTGCCGGCGGTCGGGCAGCTCATCGCCGTCAACGGCGCGCCCTACCAGTTCGCCACTCTCACGCTGACACTTTCGCAGACGAACCACAGTGCCGGAAGCAATTACGATGTCTGGGCGGTGGTCAGCTCGGGTGCCCCGGCGCTCTGCGCCGAGGGCTCGCTGTGGTCGTCGACGACGGCGCGCTCCGGCACGCCGGCCTTCTCCGGCGGGGTGCTGAGCAACCCATCCTCGCTCTCGCATTGCTACAACGGCTCGACGGACCACGGCTCGGTCGCCGCCAACGCAGCTACCTATCTCGGCAGCTTCACGGTGCCGAGTGCCGCCGCGACCACGACCTCGACAACGATGACCAGCAGCGTCACCACCCTGCCGCTCACCGCGGCGCTCAAGGGTGCAGGCCTGACGGCGAATTACTACGTCGCGGTCGATAGCGGGGCGAACCTCGAATATATGCTCGTCACCGCCGGCTACGGCACGACGAGCGAGACGGTGACGCGCGCCCAGCTCGGCACCTCGGCTGTCGCGCACTCGAGCGGCGTCGCGATTGCCGTCGCCGGCGGCCAGACGGCCATGCAGTTCGCGCCCGCCTGCCAGAGCGGCGGGAATGCGCCCCTGCTGGGCGTGTGGAACGCCTACAATAGGGTCCTGACCGCGTCCTACGACTGCGACAGCGCCAATGACTGGACGTACAACTCCGGGACCATCCGCGCCGCCGATGCCGGCACGCTGACCCAGCGCATCACCTGGATCGACGGGCTGCAGCGCTCAGCCGTGATCGCCAGCTACTCCGACTACATGTGGATGGCGTCCGGGATATCCGCCAACATCGGCATCGGGCTCAATTCGACCACGAGCACCACCGCGTGGATGAATTCCTGCGGCTCCGGCAGCACCTCGCAGAATTGCTCAATCACATCGCCCTTAGGATCGGCGCCGCTTCTCGGCTTGAACTTCGTCTCGGCGAACGAGAAGGCCGGGGACGGAACCGTCAATTTCGCGGGCGCGGGCTATGGCGGAAGCGGCTTCGTTTTCAATGCGGAGATGTAGGACCATGCGTGTCGCCAAACTGCTCGCCATTGGTCTTCTCCTCATCGCCGGCCCCGTGCGCGCCCAGGCACCGCCGCAACTCGGCAGCGCTGTGGACAGTGCCGTAAAGGCGGCCTGCGGCAACTGCACCGTCGGCGTCTCGATCGGCAACCCGTCAGACGAGACGACATGGCGGCTTGACTTCGCTGCCGGCGCGACCGCGGCCCAACAGGCGCAAGCCGCTGCGGCAATAGCAGCACTTACGCCAGCGCAGTGGCAGGCGCGCGCGCAGGCTCCGCTGCTTCTCGCGGCGGCGCTCGCGGCCGGCTGCCAGATCTCCTCGAGCTCGACGCCGGCGCTCAACGGCACCTATGCGATCGACCCGGCGAGCCAGCAGCAGGTGGCGGCGATCTCGCTCTACATCCAGGTCAACGGCAAGTTCCCGGCCGGAGAGACGGCACTCGCCTGGCCCGATGCGAGCGGCGTCACGCACAGCTTCCCGGCCATGGCGAGCTTCCAGGCCTTCGCGACCGCACTCGGGGATTATGTGACGGCGCTCGCCCTCGCCTATCAGGCAACGCTCGCCGGGAGCGCCTGGTCGCCGCCGGCAATGCCGGTTGTTATTCCTTGATTTTATGTTGCGAAAACCTCCGGTTGTGGTACTCTTGCGGAGGCGTCGCGCCCGGGGAGACTCTCCGTGTCCTATCGCGGGATGGAAATGGCCAAAATCGCCGAGGAATCGCACCTCGGCGGCAACGTCTGGGTCGGCGACGCCTACACCTTCTGCCCTGCGGTATGGACTTACGTCGTACGAAGATTCTGCATCTTGAGCGTGCTGGATTTGGGGAGCGGCATGGGACACGCGAGCCGCTTCTTTCACGGCCAGGGGCTCATGACGGTGGCGGTGGACGGGCTCTCGGCGAACGTGGAGAAGGCGCTCTTCCCCACGGTGCAGCACGACATCGCGAAGGCACCCTTCGTCACCAAGGTCGATCTCGTGCATTGCCAGGAAGTCGTGGAGCACATCGAGCCGGAGTTCGTCGACAACCTCCTACGGTCGCTGATGGTCGGGCGCATCATCATGATGACGCACGCCTTGCCCGGCCAGGGCGGCTATCACCATGTCAACCTGCAGCCCTCGGATTACTGGATCGCTCATATGGCGCACCGCGGTTGCCAGCTTCTCGAGGAGGATACCCGGCGGATCCGCGAGATGGCGCACGCGGAGGGCGCGAGATATGTCGCGGCATCCGGCCTGCTCTTCGTGAACGAAGCCCACGTCTAGAAGGCCGCCATTGGAGCCCAACGTCACCGTCGTCATCACATCCTGCGGCCGCTACGACTTGCTTGAGCAGACACTGCGGAGCTTCCGCATCTTCAACACGGATCAGGGTGTCGCGCGTATGCTCGTGGTGGAGGACGGGGATGGTGAGCCGCGCGAGATCTGCGAGCGCTACCGTGCGGAGCTGATGCGCGTCGGCGAGCAAGTCGGCCAGGCGGCGGCAATCGATCGCGCCTATCGGACGGTCGGCACGCCATACGTCTTTCACTGCGAGGATGACTGGGAATTCTATCGGGAGGAATTCATCGAGAGAAGCCGTCGCGTTCTCGAGATCGACAAGTCCTGTGTCTGCGTGTGGCTCAGGGCGTGGGATGATCTGAACGGGCATCCTCTGTCGTTCGCCTCGCGCTGCCGCTCCTTTGGCGTCCTCGCCTACGGCTATCTTGAGAGGTGGCACGGCTTCACGTGGAATCCAGGCCTCCGTCGCCTCTCGGACTATCTGCAGATCGAATCCTTCGCACGCTTTGCCCGCGACGGCCACGAGGCCGAGGGCGGGGCGAATGAGGAATATCGCAAGTTGGGCTACCGCGCCGTCATCCTCGATGAGACGGGCTATGTTCGCCACATCGGCTACGGTCGCACGGTCAGGTAGGCAAGTCGATCCATTGCGTGCCCAGGCCGCCCTGCGCGGCCTTTTTGCCGTCCGCGCTCAACGATAGCTGCCGCCTCGGGCAGAGCCGAAGCGCCGCCGGAGCAGAAGTCGAACGAGGGCCGCCATCGTGCGGCCCGTCTTATTTCGGAGACCCCATGGACCGCGTGATCGTCTATCCGGGCGCCATTCCGCTCGAGACCGACCTCTTGAACACGAACCGCAACGTGCTGGTGGCGCTCGCCAAGCTGGCCCAGGCGGTATGGGGCACGAGCTCGAGCACGACGCCCTTCGCCCACGGACTCGCCTGCGCGCCGACGAGCCCGGCCTCGCTCTCGGTCACCGTGGCGCCCGGCCAGAATCTATGCGGTCGAGGACCTGGATGCCGCCGCCTACAGCTCGCTCGCGGCCGACACCAGCGACCTCATCCTCAAGCAGGGCGTCATCCTGTCTTCGACGACCTTCACCCTGACCCCGCCGGCGGGCGCCGGCCAGTCGGTCGTCTATTTGATCGAGGCGGCCTTCGAGGAAGTGGACGGCGGTGCCGTCACCTTGCCCTACTACAACGCCTCCAATCCGGCGCAGGCCTATGCCGGGCCGAACAATTCCGGCGTTGCGCAAAATACCGTGCGCCAGGGCCAATGCGTGCTGCAGCTCAAGGAGGGCATCGCCGCCAACACGGGCACGCAGGCGGCACCCGCCGCCGATCCCGGCTTTCTCCCGCTGTGGACCGTCACGGTCGCGAACGGCCAGACGCAGATCGCCTCACCGAATATCGCCGAGGCGGGCGGGGCTGCCTTCCTCGCCGGGCTCCTCAATTCCCACCACGGCGGCATTGCCGGAGAGGCGCCCAAGATCCAGCTCTCCGCCTCGGCCGAGGTGCAGGGCGTCCTGCCGCTCGCCAACCTGCCGGCCTCGGACTCCTCGTCGGCCGCCTACGGCCTGCCGGCCATGACGCTCATCAACGGCAATCCAAATGGCGCCAAGAGCGGCAACTGCAACGTCAATAATGCATCGGATCTGTGCTTCGACCTGACCAACGGCATCCTTTACGTCTGCGCCCAGACGGGCGGCACCACGACGGCCGTGTGGCGGCGTCTCACCGGCTTCAACGGACGACAGGTCTACGGCCAAGGTACTTACAGCTTCACCGTGCCGGCCGGCGTCTACACCATCTTCGGTCGCGTGTGGGGTGCCGGCGGCGGCGGCGGAGGTGCGAATAACAGCAACTTCGGGGATGGCGGCGGCGGCGGCGGCTACGCCGAGGGCTGGTTCTCGGTCACGCCCGGCCAGGTCATCACGATCATCGTCGGCGCGGGCGGCGCCGCCGGCTACACGACCGGCGGCAATGGCGGCAATGGCGGCAGCTCGAGCATCGGCTCCTACATGTCGGCGACCGGCGGCCTCGGTGGTCCCGGCGATATGTCGGCCGTGTCGACAGGCTCCTTCGCGGTGCCCGCCGGCGGAACGGGCTACGGCGGCGATGAGGAAATGGTGGGTGGCACGGGCGGCGTGACGATTGGTAGCTACGGCGCTCCCGGCGTCGTGCCGGGCGATGGCGGCGGCGCGCCAAAAGGCGGCCAAGGTGGGACGGCTGCTTGGAATCAGGAGGGCCAAAACGGCGTGCGACCCGGCGGCGGCGGAGCGGGCGGTGCTGCCGATTACTACAACGGCGGCAGCCCCAACCAAGGCGGCAACGGCGCCGACGGCCTTGTCGAGCTCATGTGGTGATCCATGGCAAATAAAATCTACGCACGGATCGCGGCCGGAGTGGTCGCCGAGATCGTCACCCTCGACGCCGGCATCAACATCGCGAGCGCGTTCCACGCCTCGCTCGCCTTCGTCGAGATCACCAGTCTCTCGCCGCAGCCGGCGGTCGGTTGGACGTACAACGGGAGCGCCTTTGCGGCTCCGGTGCCGACGCTCGCGGTGGCGCAGGACCTCGCAAATGCAGCCCTCATCGCCGCCTGCGCGAACGCGATCGCGGCCGGCTGCCTCTCCTCGGCGCTCGGCTCGCCGCACACCTATCCGACCGGCCAGACGGATCAAGCGAACCTCACCGCGAGTGCCGTCGATGCTCAGCGCGTGCCGGCGTCCTGGCAGGCATCCACCGCCTACACAGTGGGCCAGGACGTGATGGCAGGCGCCGTGCGGCTCATCTGCACTGCGCCGGGCACGTCAGGTGCGACCGTGCCGAGCGGGCCGGGCGCTGACGCCAGCGTCACCTGGGCGGCGTGGACGACGCCGGTCATGTGCGCCTCGGGCGATCCCACGGTCGCGGCCAACTGGTCGTTGGCACCCCACAGCGCGGCGCAGGTCGAGCAGGCGGGCGCCGACGTGAAGGCCATGATCGTGGCGGCGCGCACGAAGCTCGCCCAGCTCAAGGCGCAGCTCGCCGCGGCCATGACCGCCGCCGCGGCTCAAGCGGTGGTGTGGTCGTGAGACGGCAATGCTCCGAGAGGCGCCTCAAAGGAGGCTCGCGCGATGCTGGAAGCTAACGGCATCCAGCGCGACCTCGGGCGCCACGAGGCCGAACTCCAGGCGCTGAGCCGCTTCATCGAGAAGATCGAGGAGACCCAGGAGGACCAGATGCGCGCGATCGACGCCATCAACCGCACGCTCGCGGAGGCGCGCGGAGGATGGCGCACGCTCCTTCTTGTCTGCGGCGCCTCGGGGGCGGTGGGAGCCGCCATGTGGAAGCTGCTCGCGCTTCTCGGCTACGTGCGCTGAGCGGTGCCGACGCGGATAAGGGCTCGATCGCCATGGCGACACCACGCGGCATCCGCAACAATAATCCGGGCAACCTGCGCCGCTCGGCCGACCGCTGGGCGGGCCTGGCGGAAATCCAGGTCGACGCCGAGTTCCTGCAGTTCGCGGAGCCGGTCTTCGGACTGCGGGCGCTGGCGCGCACCCTCTATAATTACCAGGCTAAGCATCGTCTCGGAACCATCCGCGCCGTCGTGTCGCGCTTTGCGCCGGCGAGCGAGAACGACACGGCGGCCTATGCGGCCGCCGTCTCGGCCGACATGCGCGCCTCGGCCGACGAGCCCGTCGATCTCGCCGACCCGGAGGAGCTCGCCGCACTCGTCAAGGCGATCGTGCGCCACGAGAACGGCGAGCAGCCCTATTCCGACGATCTCGTCGACCAGGCGGTCAAGCGCGCGCTCGCCTGAGCGCACCCGGTCCGGTTCCCCCATGACCCAGCTCGATGCATCGCCGTCTGCACGCGCGGCCGCGGCGGCCGTGCTTGCCGAGGCGGCCTACCGCGAGGCCCCGAGCTACCGCTGGCAGGACGTGCACGCTCTGCGCAGCGATGCCTGGGGAGCGCCGCTCATCGCCTTCCGCGGCACGACGCGCGATCTCGAGGACTGGCTCCGCGACCTCGAGGCGTGGCCCGAGCGCTGCCCGCAGCTCGGCTGGTGCCACGCGGGCTTTCTCAAGGGCGCGCGCCAGATCGAGCGCGCGCTCTGGCTCGAGTTCGTACGCAGCGGCGCGCGGCCGGTGCTCGCCGGGCATTCGCTTGGCGGCGCCCTGGCGCTCCTCACGGGCGCCCTCCTCGCGGCGCACGGAGTAATGCCCCGCGCGATCGTCACCTTCGGAGCGCCGCGCGCGGGCTTCGCCAAGCTGCGCCGCGTGCTGCGCGCGGTCGCGGTCGAGCAGTACCGCTTCGGCGAAGACGTTGTGCCGACCGTGCCGTGGGCGCTCTGGCCGCTCCTGCGCTACGCGCACGTGCGGGCGCCCACGCCCGTCGGCACCAGCACGGGCGACGCGCTCGCCGACCATCACATCGCCAATTACGTCCGCGTCCTTGGCGCCACGCGCGCCGCCGCGGACGGCGACTAGCAGCAATCGCCTCTCGGAAGGAGCACTCGTCATGAGCATCGATGCACTGCTCGCCCCTCTCGTAGCAGCCCTCGTCGGCGTGCCGCTGGCCGGGCGCTATCTCGCCTATCTGCCGCAGGCGCTCGCCGTCGCCTCGGCCGTCATCGGCTGCGCCTCGGCCATCGCCGCGGTGGTGCCGCATCCCGCCAACCTCGACGGCTGGCTCGGCAAGGCGCGCACGCTGCTCAACTGGCTCGCCCTCAACGTCGGCCAGGCCAAACCCGCCGCGACGCAATCTCGCGAATAGATCGATAGAAGGAGCATGCCATGACACGTCCATTGCTCAAGTCCCTCGCGCTGGCCGCAGCACTCGCGCTCGCGGCGTGCGGCAGCGCGCAGCAGGACATCGCTGCGGCCTGCACGGCGCTCACGGCCGGCGACCAGGTCTTCCAGGATTTCGCCACGGCCGGCAAGGCAAGTGCGGCCGACCAGAAGGCCGAGGCCGAGGCGATGGCCGGCGTGAAGGTCCTCTGCACGCCGCCCTATCCGCAGGACACCGCCGGCGCGGTCGCCGAGGTGGTGAGCGCCACGGCCGCGGTCGCGGCACTCGCCGCCAACTACAAGAGCGGCCAATGACTGCCTATGCCCTCATCGCCGCCGGCCTGCTGCTCGCCATTTTCGTCGCCTGGTACGCCTTCCGTCAGGCGCGGCAGGCAGGCTCCGCCGAGGAACAGGCGGCGCTCAGCGCCGACCAGCTCGAGTCCACCAAGGAGAAGCTCGATGCCGCAGAGGATGCGAGCCTGCGCGCTGCTGGCGATTCTGGCTATGCTGAGCGGTTGCGCCAGCGCTATACCCAGCGTTGACGGCTGCCTCGAGTTCCGCCCGATCACGCCCACGGCCGACGACTGGAAGAGCCTCAGCCGCTCGCTCGCGCGCCAGATCATCGACCACGATGCGCGCTACGACCGCCTCTGCGCCAAGGAGCCCGTGAAGTGAGCTAGCGCCGCCCGTCCGCCCGATAGACGACCCCCGACGTCGCCCGCGCCCTTCGGGGCGCGGGCTTTTTGCGTGTCCGGATGCCGCGCACCCTTGCCAGGCGCTGCGCCTTGCCGTCGCGGCCGGCAGGGTGCATCCTCGGGCTGAGAGCCACGGCCGGCCGGCGATTGCCGGGCGAGATCCGACGCCGGCCGGGGAAGGAGTGCTGGGAATGCCGATCGATCCGAAGGACGTCGCGGAGGCCTTCAAGGCCAGGCTCACGCAAGTGCGTGTCGATAAGACGGCGGCGCCGATGACCGAATTGGAGCTTGTCCAGGACGCCGAGCGGACATTCGCCGATCTCTGGGCGGTCCTGACCGGCATCAACAGCGCGGTGCGCGAGAAATTCGGCGTCGACGCCGGCATCACCTATCGCTTGAGCCACCTCGATCTCAAGCAGAGAGCGGTCGTCGGAGAGATCGCCGGGACGAAGCCGCTGCGTCAGCCGTTCCGCCAGACCTTCAAGATTCAGAACGGCCGCATTTGGATGAAGGCATTTCTTTATGACGACGGCAGACGAGGGGCGAAGCGCTACGACTACGCGCCCGGCGAGAATCTCGACAAGCTGATCGATCGCCTCATCGAGACGCTGACGATTTATTTCGGCCTCTGAGCGCCCCCCGGCATGCCGCTGCCGCCTATAGATGGAACAGGCGCCTGGCCGTCTCGCCGAGGATCGCCCTTCGCTCGGCTTGGCTGAGCGTTGCGCCCTCGACCACCTCTGTAGGCGCCTCGTCGCCGATCGGGAAGGGGTGGTCGGAGCCGAGCAGCAGCTTGTCCGCGCCGGCGAGATCGCAGAGGAATTCGAGCGCCCGCGGGTCGAACAGCACGGTGTCGAAATAGAGCCGGCGGAAGCCGTCGAGCGCTTGGGCATATTGCCCCGGGTGGATGGCGTTGTTGCGCTGGAGGCGCCCGAGGGCGTAGGGGAGGGCGCCGCCGCCGTGGGAGACGATGAGATTGGCGCCCGCATATCTCTCGAGATGGCCCGAGTAAAGCAGCCGCGCCACCGCGATGCTGGTATCGGCCAGCCGGCCGACCGCGTTCAAGAGATCGTAGGCGTCGAGCCGGTCGTCGCCGCAGAGGAACATGGGATGGATGAAGACGGCGCACCGGTGCGCCGAGGCCGCCTCCCAGAACGGGTTGAGGTCGGGATCGTCGAGCACGCCGCCGGCACCCTTGGGCTGGGTCCCGATCATGACGCCCTTGAAACCCCGGGCGAGCGCCTCCTCGAGCAGGCGCGCAGCAGCCTCGCCGCTCTGCAGCGGCACCGAGGCCAGCGCGCTCAGCGCGGGAAATCTGCCGGCATCGGAGAGCATGGCCTCGTTCATGAAGCGGCACCAGTCGGCACCCTCGTCCGGCGGCAGCTCGTAGCCGAAAATGTCGAGCCAGCCGCCGGCCACCTGGCGGTCGATCTTCTGCTTGGCCAGCCACTCCCGCCGCTGCTCGAGATCGATGAGCTTGGGCGAGACGGGCCGGGTCGGCTTGCCGCCGGCAAAGGCGAGCCGCGCGCCGCCGCCTTCCCGCGTCAGCTTGACCGAGGGGAAGAGCCGGCGCTGTGCCGCCAGGGCATCGAGGAACGCGGCCGGCACGAAATGGGCGTGGGCATCGACGATCATGGCGTGGGTCCCTGTTTGTCCGCGGGCTTGTCCTCGGCCTTGTCCTCGGCCTTGTCCTCGGCCTTTTCCTCTGGCCCGTCCGCGAGCGCTTGCAGGATCTCGTAGCGGACGGCCTCGCGTCCCGCGCATGACAGGTCCTCGGGGATGACGGCCGTATAGGCGATGCGCGCCGGGCGACGGAAGACCAGGATGCGCTCGCCCAATTGCAGCGCCTCGTTGATCGAATGGGTGACGAAGATGCTCGTCGTCCCGCTGCCGCGCGTGAGCTCGCGGAACTCGGCGCGCAGCGCCTCGCCGGTCACCTCGTCGAGCGAGGCGAAAGGCTCGTCGGCAAGCAGGATGTCCGGCTTGCCGGCAAAGGCGCGCGAGATGCTGACCCTCTGGCGCATGCCGCCCGAGAGCGCGTGCGGATAGTCGTTCTCGTGGCCGCCGAGGCCGAGCCGCTCGAGCCAGTGCAGCGCTATGGCGCGGCGCTCCTCGGGCGGCATGTTGTTGAGCTCAAGCCCGAGCTCGACGTTGGCGCGCGCCGTGCGCCAGGGCATCAGGCGGTCGCTCTGGAAGACGATGCCGAGCTTGCCGCGGAACCAGGCGAAGTCGCGGTAGGGATCGCGGCCCTTGACGAGAATGCGGCCGGCGCTCGGCCGGATGAGGCCGGCAAGGAGATTGAACATGGTCGACTTGCCGCAGCCGGTCTTGCCGAGCACGGCGACGCGCTCGCCGGGTGCCACCGTGAAGCTCAGCTCGCGCACGGCCTCGAAGGTGCCCCCGCCTTGCCGCGGAAAGGATTTGCTCACGCCCTCGAAGACGATCTCGGGCTCGCTCAAAGGCCGCGCTCCGCGAGCGGCCGGTAGCGCAGCAGCCGGCCCTCGAGAAGCGTGATCAGGCGCTGGAGGACGAGGACGAAGATGACCAGCACCAGCGTCCAGGCGATGGCGCCGGCCATGTCGAACATCTGCTGCTGCTGCAGGAGCGCATAGCCGATGCCGCCCGTGGCGCCCACGAGCTCGGCCACCACCACGACGCGCGAGGCATTGCCCAGATTGACCTTCCACGCCGTGACGATGCCCGGCAGCACGGTCGGCACCACCAGCACGCGGAGGAGATCGTAGCGCGACGGCCGGAAGAACAGCGTCATCTCGAGCAGGTCCTTCGACATCGCGCGGTAGGCATCGAGCACCTGGAAGCTGAAGGCGGGCAGCGTCGTCACCACCATGATGAAGAAAATGCGCACCTCGATGCCCCTGAGCCAGATGATGGAGATGACGACCCAGGAGAGCGCGGGCACGCCCTGGCAGAAGCTCAGGATCGGCTCGGCATAGCGCGCGAAACGCTCCGAGCGCCCCATCGCGAAAGCGAGGATGCTGCCGAGCACGAAGGCGCCGGCGAGGCCGGCCAGGATGCGGCCTGCCGTCGCGAGCACGTCCGAGAGGGTGTCCCAGGCGGTGAAGATGGCGATGAAATGCCCGGCCACGTCGGGAAGCGGCGGGAAGAGAAAATGCGGAAAGAAGTAGGAGGCGATCTGCCAGAGCGCGGCAAGGCCGGCGAGCGACAGCCATCCTTCGTAGCGGACGTGCGGCCGGACTGCCGCGGCAGGCGCCGGCGGAGCGGCCGTCACGGAATGTCCTCGCCGTAGATGGACGCACGCGAAGGCATCGCGGGGAGCGCGCCCACGGCGAGCCCGGCACGATAGACGGCCTCGATGGCCCCCGCAAGCTTCGCCGCCGGCTCGACGTTCATGCCGAGCCGCGTATTGTGGCTGATGAGGTCCTCGAGTGCCTTGCGGCCCGCGTCGCCGGCCTTGGGGCCGGCGATGATCGCCGCCGCTTCCACCGGATTGGCAAGGACCCATGCCGCCGCCGCGCGGTAGCAATGGTAGAGCGGCGCCACCAGATCGCGGTGCTTCGCGACCCACGCCGCCTGTGCCGCCATGCCGAGATAGGGGATCGCGTCCTCGTGCGCGAAGCTCCGCCAGCTCTTGGCGATGTCGAGATCGAGCGTGCGGATGTCCGGCTTTTTCGACAGCAGCACCGAATAGGCCGGCTCCCAGAGCTGCACGGCGTCGGCGCGGTCGGCAAGCGCGTAGCCGACAAGGCCGGGGGTTGCCGTATTGACGACCGAGAAAGAGGCCGGGTCGACGCCTTGCTGGCGCGCGAGCCACTCGAACATCGCGTAGTTGGTCGTGCCGCGCGCGGCTGCGAGCTCCTTGCCCTTGAGATCGGCGAGCGTCTTGATCCCGGGCCGGGAGGTCACCACCGCACCCCAATAATCGAAGAGGTTGAAGAGATAGACGGCCTTGACGCCGCGCGTGTCGGCGAGACCCACGGTCAGCACGGCGCCGCTGCCGCCGAGCTCGAACTCGCCGGAATTGAACTCGGTGGCATAGGCATCGGGCGTGCGCTCGGCAAAGCCGATGTCGAGCCCGTTCGCCTTGTCGAAGCCCTTCTCCTTGATCACCGGCGGCAGGAAGGCGCCGAGCGAGGGCGCGTTGAAGATCACGATGGTGAGCGGCGCCGCCGCAACGGCCGCCGCACTTCCGCCGAGCAGCGCCAGCGCCGCCGCGACGATCGAAAGCCGAAATCGAGTCATGAGCCGCCTCCTTTCCGCCCGCACCTGGTCAGCCGGCATGATCCTCGTCCTTCGTGGCAAGCAGCGCACCGAGCGCGCCGATACTCATCGGCAGCGATGCGGTATGCAGGCCGAGCGGCGCCAGCGCATCGTTGACCGCACTCGCAACCGCCGCCGGTGCGCCGAGATAGCCCGCCTCGCCCGAGCCCTTCTGCCCGAAGGTGGTGAGCGGGGAAGGGGTGGCGTGGTCGACGATGGCGATGTCGGGCACCTCGTGCGAGGTGGGAATGAGATAGTCCATGAACGAGCCATTCAGGAGCTGGCCGTTGCCGTCGTACTCGAAGCGCTCGTAGAGCGCAGCGCCGATGCCGTGCGCGATGCCGCCGCAGGTCATGCCGTGGACGATGTCGGGATTGATCATCACGCCGCAGTCGTGGCCGACGAAATATCTCTTGAGCTTGGTCTGGCCGGTGATGCGGTCGACCTCGGCATAGACGAGGTGCGCCTCGAAGGCGTAGCAGGGATACATCTGCACGCGCCCGTCCGGCCCCGGCAAGCCGCCGCCGCCCGGCACCTGCCAGACCGAGAGCGCCTGCAGCCCCGGCTCGGCGCCGGGCGGCAGCGCGTGGAAGCGGCGATGCGCGATGTCGACGAGCTGGCTCCAGGCGAGCTTGCGCGCGGCATCGCCGCGGGCGCTCACGTCACCGTCGGCATAGAGGCAGGCCTCGGGTGCCAGGCCGAGATTGTGCGCGGCGATGGCGACGAGCTGCGTTTTCAGCTTGCGCGCGGCCTCCGCCGCGGCACCGCCCAGCATGATCGCCATGCGGCTGCCGACCGGGCTGTTGCTGGGGAGTGCAGCGAGGGAGTCGGCATGGACCACGCGGATGCTCTCCGGATCGCGCTCGAGGATCTCGCCGACCACGGTCGCGACCAGCGTCTCGTGGCCCTGGCCGGAGGATGACGTCGCCATCGCGGCCACCACCGCTCCGGTCAGGTCGATCTTCACCTGACAGGATTCCATCCAGGTGGTGGTCTGGTTCTTGGGGTTGAGAAGCGGCTCGAAGGCGGCATTGCCGCCGCTCGGCTCGAGACAGCAGGAAAGACCGATGCCGGCAAGCCGGCCGGCCGTGCGCGCGGCGTCCCTCTCGCGGACGAGCGCCGGCCAACCGGCGGCGGCGAGCAGCTTCTCCAGCACTGCATGGTAATCGCCGCTGTCGTAGGTGCTGCCGCTCGGGATCCTGTAGGGGAACTCCTCCTTGCGGATGAAATTGCGGCGGCGCAGCTCGACGCGGTCCAAGCCGAGCCGGCGCGCCACGAGGTCCATGCCCGTCTCGATGGCGAAGTTGGTCGGCGACTGGCCGAAGCCGCGCACCGCCTCCTGCGGCGTCTTGTTGGTGCTGACGGAGATCGGCTCGTATTCCACGCTTGCGATGCGATAGGGCCCGACAATGGCGCCGATGGGCTTGCCGAGCTGGAGCGGCGCGCGGCCGGCGTAGGCGCCCACGTCGTCGAGCGCCCGCATCCTCATGGCGCGCACGATGCCGTCGCCGTCGAAGGCCATCTCTATGTCGAAGATGCGGTCGGGTCCGTGCGCGTCGCCGCCGCGCATGTTGTCGAGGCGGTCCTCCAGGAGGCGCACGGGCCGGCCGAGCTTGCGCGCGAGATAGCCCGCGAGGATGGCGTGCTTGAGCCCGCGCTTGACGCCGTAGCTGCCGCCCACGTCGACGTCGAAATGAACGCGCACGGCGCTTCCCGGCAGGCGCAGATGGCGGGCCAGGTGATCGGGGAATTTCGGCATCTGGATGGAGGCCCAGACGTCGAGGAGCTGCTGCGCCGGGCTCCAGCGCGCGAGCACCCCGAAGGTCTCGATCGGCACGGTGGCGCTGCGGTGCCAGCGCGCGCGATAGGCGATCCTGTGCGCCGCCGCGGCGAAGTCGTCCTCGACCGGGCCCCAGACGAACTTGCGCCGGTAGAAGAGGTTGCTGCCGTGATCGGGATGGACGGGCGGCGAGGTGTCGAGCAGCGCCGCCTCGGGGTCGACGACGTGGGGCAGCGGCTCGTAGTCGACCTCGACCATCTCGGCCGCATCCTCGGCGAGCGCGCGGCTCGCAGCCACGACGGCCGCCACCCATTCGCCGACGTAGCGCGCGGAGCCGCGCGCGAGCGGATAGCGGCGCACATTGGGAAGGTCGATGCCGCTGAAGATCGCTTCGGTCGAGCGGGCGAGCTCGTCGCCGGTGAGCACGGCCGCGACGCCGGCAAGGCGCAGTGCCGGCGAGGCATCGATCGAGAGGATGCGCGCGGCAGGGTAGGGGCTTGCCACCAGCGCCACGTGCAAGGTGCCGGGAAGGGCGATGTCGGCGACGAAGCGGCCGGCGCCCGCGACGAAGCGGCGATCCTCCTTCGCCCGCCGCTTGCGGCCGATATAGCGGAAGGCGCCTGGGGCTTCAGCGCTCAATGGCAGCCTCCCGCGGCTCGTTGGCGCCGCGCAAACGCTCGGCCGCAAGGGCGATCGCCTCGACGATCTGCTTGTAGCCGGTGCAGCGGCAGAGATTGCCGCCGATCGCCTCCCGGATCTCCTCTTCGCTCGGAGCGCCGTTTCGCGCAAGCAGCGCGTGCGCCGCGATCAGCATGCCGGGCGTGCAATAGCCGCACTGCAAGGCATGGGTTTCGCAGAACGAGTTCCTGCAGCACGGAGAGCCCCTCCGCGTCGGGTGCCAGGCCCTCCACGGTGACGACGGCGCTGCCGTCGAGCTGGGCCGCGAAGAGGAGGCAGGCGCGCACCGGCTCGCCGTCGAGCAGCACGGAGCAGGCGCCGCAGACGCCGTGCTCGCAGCCGACATGCGTGCCGGTGAGTGCCAACGTCTCGCGCAGGAAATCGACCAGGGTGAGCCGCGCCGCCACGCGCGCGCGCTGCAGCTTGCCGTTCACGTTCAGCGCGATGTCATGCTCCGACACCGGATCAGCTCCTCTCCGCGCGCGCTTCGGCGCGCGCTTCGGCGAGTGCCCTCGCGACCAGCGCCGCCGCCATGCGCCGACGGTGGGCGGCACTCGCGTGGAGATCGTCCGTCGCCTCGATGGTCTCGCGCGCGAGGCGCGCGGCCTCGGCGATCGCCGCGTCCTCGAGCCGCGTCCCGAGCAGCATGGCCTCGACCGCGGCAAGCCGCACCGGCGTGGCGCCGGTGCCGCCGACCGCGACGGCGAGGCTTCGGCAGACGCCGCCGCCGTCGAGCCCAAGCTCGACCGCCGCGGCCGCCAGCGCGAAGTCGCTCCGCCGGATGCTGGTCTCCTGGAAGCCCGTGCCGCGGGCGCCGCCGCCCTCGGGCAGAGGAAAGCGCACCGCGGTCAGGCACTCGTCGGGCTCGAGGGCCGTGACCAGCGGGCCTGCGAAGAAGCGGGCGGCCGGGATGGTGCGTGCGGCTGCTGCCGACCGCACCTCGATCTCGGCATCGAGTGCGAGTGTCGCGAGCCCGATCTCGGCCGCGGGATCGCCGTGTGCCAAGCTTCCGCCGACGGTGCCGCGGTTGCGCGTCTGAACATGGCCCACGAAGCGAAGCGCCTTGGCGAGGAGCGGCAGGCGCCGGCGCACCGTGGCGTCGGCCAGCGCGCGCGCCTGGCGCGTGCAGGCGCGGATGGCGACGAAGCCGGCCGCTTCCTCGATTCCCGCGAGCTCGGGGATGCGGTTGATGTCGATGAGAAGTGCGGGCCGTGCCAAGCGCATTGCCAGAAGCGGCACCAGCGTCTGGCCGCCGGCGATGATCTTGGCGTCGTCCTTGGCTGCCGCCAGCAGGCCGCAAGCCTCGGCGAGAGTGTCGGGGCGCCGGTAATCGAAATCGATCGCCTTCATGGCGGCTCACTATAGTGCGCGGGAACCCGATGGGCGAACACGAGGACCTTCCGGCATCATGCGACATCATAGACTGGATTTTCATCATACGAAAGAAGACCCGGAAAGGAGGTACTCAGGTGGCGAGCACCCCTGGCTTGCCGGCCGTGAGCCTCACTTGCCTGGCGCCCACTTATTTTACATTGCCGTGTGATATGCCATTATGCGGAAGGCAGCAGCCGCAGCCGTGGATGGCCGCGCATACAAGCCAGGAGCGGAGGGCAAGCGAGCATGGCGCGCATGAAGGGTGGCGAGCTCATCGCCGAGTTCCTGATCCGCGAGAAGATACCGTATCTTTTCGGCATCTGCGGCCATGGCAACGTCGGACTTCTGGACGCGCTCTACGACGTGCGCGACAAGATCAAGCTGGTCTCGCCGCGCCACGAGCAAGTCGCCGGCCATATGGCCGACGGCTATTTCCGCGTCAAGCACCGGCCGGCGGCGACGCTCACCTCCTGCGGCCCGGGATCGGCCAACCTGGTGATGGCGCTCGCGGTCGCCCAGACGGATTCCTCGGCGTTCTTGGCCCTCACCGCCAATGTGCCGACCTCGCAGTTCAACCGCAGCCCGTTCCAGGAGCTCAACCGCCACAACCAGGCGGACTTCCCAAACGTGGTCCGGCCGGTGGTGAAGCGCAGCTTCCAGCCCTCGCGGGTCGACATGCTGCCGCTGGCCCTGCGCCAGGCGGTGACGACGATGACGAGCGGCCGGCCCGGGCCGGTCAACGTCGACATTCCCTTCAATCTCTTCCAGGAGGAAGCCGAGGTCACCCTCGAGCCCGTCTGGGACGGTTTCAACAAGCGGCGCAGCGGGGCGGCACCCGACGACATCAGGCGCTCTGCGGACATGATCCTCGCGGCGCGCCGCCCGGCCGTCTTCATCGGCCATGGCGTGACACTCTCGGAGGGCGGCAAGGAGCTGACCGAGCTCGCACACAAGTTGGCACTGCCGGTGCTGAGCTCGCCCAACGGCATGGGCTGCCTCGATATGGCCGACCCGCTCTCGCTCGGCTTCATCGGCCGCAACGGCGCCTATCCCGCGAACCAGGCTGGGCGCCACGCCGATCTCGTGCTCGCTATCGGCGTGCGTTTCGACGACCGCTCCTCCTCCTCGTGGCTGCCCGGTTATTCGTGGAATTTCCCCGCGACCCAGCTCATTCACGTCGACCTCGACCACGCCGAGCTCGGACGCAACTACGCCCCCGATCTCGCCATCCTCGCCGACGCGCGCACCTTCCTCCAGCAGCTCCTCGCCGAGCTCGCCGCGCGTAAAGCCCCGGCACCGGCCGAGCTCGCCCCCTGGCATGCCGAGATCGCCAAGTGGCGCTCCGAGTGGGAGGCCTTCGTGCGGCCCAATTTCGCCATCCATGCCTCGCCCATGCGGCCGGAGCGCGTCGTCGCGGATTGCCGGGCCGTGCTTCCCGACGACGCCATCCTGTCGCTCGATTTCGGGCGTCCATCACAATTGGTACATGCAGTTCTGGCAGGCGCGCCAACCGCAGACCATGCTCAACACCTGGGGCTTCTCCGGCATGGGCTTCGGCCCCTCTTCGATCCTCGGCGCCAAGCTCGCGGCACCCGAGCGCGCTTGCGTGGCCGTGTGCGGCGACGGCGGCTTCACCATGGTGCCGCACGTGCTCTGCACCGCGGTCGAGTACGACATCCCCGTCGTGTGGGTGGTGTGGAACAATTTCTCCTGGGCTGCCATCCGCGACATCCAGTACGGCCTCTTCGACGGGCGCGAGCTCGGCACCGCCTTCTACCAGGGCCCCAACAACAAGCCCTACAATCCGGATTTCGCCGCCTGGGCGCGCGCGTGCGGGGTCGAGGGCGTCACGGTCGCCAAGTCGGAGGACTTCAAGGGCGCTCTCGAGCACGCGGTCAAGCTCGGCAAGCCGTGCCTGATCGACGCCCACGTCGACGCCAACATCCGGCCGCCCTCGACCGGGACCTGGGCGCTGCCGCCGACGCCGCACAAGGATCCCGTGTTCGGCAGCAAGCACCTGCCCGCGGCCGCCGGGGGAGAGTGAGCGCCGAGTGCGGCGGCAACAGGAGACCGTCATGGCAAAGAGAATTCAGCGAGCCCTCGTCCGCAACATCGCCGAGGTGCCGTGGGACGAGCTTCCCGGCCACTTCGGCGGCGCCCTGTCGAAGCTCCTGGTCGATCCCGGCAGCGCCGGCTCGCGCCATCTCGACCACCGCATCTCGACCTACCAGCCGAGGGCGTACGTGGCGCCCCATCGCCACAAGGTGCAGGAGCAGGTCTATCACCTGCTCGCCGGCGAGGGGCTCATGGAGATCGACGGCGAGCGCCGGGTGGTGCGCGCGCACGACGTCATCTTCATCCCGCCGGGAGTCGAGCATGCCATCTACAATACCGGCCTGGCACCCTTGACCTTCATCGTCGTCACCTCGCCGGTGAGCGACGACGAGCCGGTCGAGGTCTAGCGCCGCCCGGCGCGGCAGGCAGAAGGAGATGACCGAAGTGAAGAAAGCCGCCGACGCGCACAGCTTGGCCGAGGACGAGGCGGACGCCGGCGGCGGCCGCGAGCGCGGCGGCATCCAGTCGCTCGAGCGCGCCTTCGCCCTTCTCGAGGAGATCGCCGAGAGCCGCGACGGCATCAGCCTCGCGGAGCTCAGCAAGCGCGTCGGGCTGCACAACAGCACGACCTTTCACCTGGTCAAGACGATGGTCTCGCTCGGTTACGTCGAGCAGCTCCGCCAATCGAAGCGCTACCGCGTCGGGCGCCGCCTCTTCACCCTGGCCGCCGGCGCTCTGAACGAGATCGAGCTGGTCGGGCTCGCCACGCCCGCGCTCGAGAGGTTGACGCGGGAGACCGGGGAATGCAGCCACTTCGCCGTGCGCTCGGGCGACAATATCGTCGTGCTCGCGCGGACCGCCGGCAGCGGCATCTTCCAGATGGCGGACCGCATCGGCGTGGTGCGCCCCGCCCATTGCACGGCCCTCGGCAAGGTCCTCCTCGCAGCACTCTCCCCCGAGCAGCTCGAGCGCTACTTGCGCGCCCATCCGCTGGAGCGCTTCACGGCCAAGACGATCGTCGAGCACGAGCCGTTGTTGCGCGAGATCGACGGCGTGCGACGCGACGGCATCGCCTTCGACGACGGCGAGTTCGACGCCGAAGCGCGCTGCGTCGCCGTCGCGGTGCGCGACTTCACGGGCAAGGTCGCGGGCGCCATCGGCATCTCGGGACCGATCTGGCGCCTCTCGATCCAGGCGCTCCATGAGAAGGCCCAGCAGGTGCGCCTCGCCGCCGCCGGCCTCTCGCAGGAGCTCGGCTTCGCGGCCAAGCCCGCAGCCTCGGCCGAGGCGGCGCGCGCGACGAGCTGAGCACCCTCGGGCGCGGCCCAGCCGCGGACTCACCCCGGGCGCCGCAGCACCACGCGGCGCGAGAGCCGCAGCACGTTGCGGCCGCCGGTGCGGCTGTAGCACACCTCGTCCGCGAGCTCGCGCACGATATGGAGGCCGAGGCGGCCGATCGGCCGCGCCTCGAGCGGGCGGTCGAGCTCCGGCGGCGGCTCGGCGAGCGGGTCGAACGCCGTGCCGTCGTCCGAGAACACGAGGGTCAGCCGGTCGCCCTCGAGCGACAGCATGAGCTCGGCCTCGAGGACCGGCATGCCCTCGGCGCGGCCGTATTTCATCACGTTGGTGAGGAGCTCGTCGGCGACGATCAGGAGGCGCGCGCGATCGGCGTCGTCGAGGCCGTGCTCGGCGGCGAAGGCGGCGATGAAGTCGCGCGCCTGCGACGTGGCGTTGCCCTCGGTGCGAAGGGCGAGGCGTGCCTGCATCCCCTGCTGCGCTCCCCTCGGAGCCGTACCCCCGCTGCCGCGGCGGCGCTCCAATAGCCAGTTTATCCGCCAGCGCCACCGCATTCCAACGGCCTTGCGCTGGATTCCGTCCCGACAACGCGCTAGCCTCTCGGAGCAACGAGCCGGGGAGAGCAGGATGTCCGTCGTCCGCATGGTCGCGCGAGGCTGGCCGGGCTTGGTCGTGGCGGGCCTGGCCGCCGCGGTGCTCATGACGCTCTGCCTCGGGCCGGCCGTGGCCGCCGGGCCGCAGATCGGCATGGTGAAGACCGTGGCAGGAGACGCCGCGCTCTTGCGCGGGGGCAGCAAGCTCGCCGTCAAGGTGGGCGACCCGGTGTTCGAGAAGGACACGGTCGAGACCGGCCCGAACGGCACGATCGGCATCACCTTCATCGACAACACCGTGCTCTCGGCCGGCCCGAACAGCCGCCTCTCGCTCGAGGACTACAAGTTCGATTCGAGCAATTTCAAAGGCAGCATGCTCGCCGACATGCGCCAGGGCACGCTGGCCGTGGTCTCCGGCGACATCGCGCGGAGCTCGCCCGACGCCATGAAGATCAGGACGCCCGAGGCGATGCTCGCCGTGCGCGGCACGCGCTTCGTCGTCGAGGTGGGCGGGGGGCATTGAGCCATGCGGCGGCTTCTCTCAGGCGTGCTCGCGGCACTGGCGCTCGCGGCGCTCGGAGCCTGCACGGCGCCCCGGCAGGAGCTCGTGGTCGTGCTGCCCAACCCGGGCGGCGGCTCGGGCGCGGTCACCCTCATCGAGGGCGGCACCTCGGTCCTCCTCGATCAGCCCTATGCCGCGGGCGAGGTGCGCGGCGGCGCTGCCGCCGCCGCCGCCGTCGGTCCCAACGACGTGCAGCAGATCTTCGGCCAGGCGCTCGCCGCAAGGCCCATTCTGCCGCGCCATTTCCTCCTCTATTTCATCAGCGACACGGACAAGCTCACGCCCGCCTCGATCCCGCAATACCGCGAGGTCTTCGCGGACATCAAGCGCCGCCCGGCCTACGAGGTCGAGGTCATCGGCCATACCGATACCCTCGGCGACAAGAGCTACAACCAGGCGCTCTCGCTCAAGCGGGCAGAGGCCATCCGCGACCAGCTCGTGCGCGACGGGCTCAACGCCAAGGCCATCTCGGTCGCCGGGCGCGGCGAGCTCGACCTCGCGGTCAAGACCGCCGATCAGGTTTCCGAGCCGCGCAACCGCCGAGTCGAGATCACGGTGCGCTGATCAGCCTTCGTTCTGCGCCGGGCCGATCCAGTGCACCGCGAGCATGGTGATGTCGTCGGCCGGCTCGGCTTCGGCGGCGAAGCCGCGGATCTCGTCGCGCACGCAGTCCACGATCGCCTTGGCGCCGATCTTCGGTGCTGCGGCCAGGACACGCTGGAGGCGCTCCGAGGTGAAGAGGGCGCCCGTGGGGTCCATGGCCTCGGTGACGCCGTCGGTATAGAGGAGGACGAGATCGCCGGCCTCGAGCTGGTGGCGGCCGACGGTATAGGGAAAGCCGTCGACGGTGCCGAGCGGCGGCCCGCCCTCCGTCGTGAGATGGCGGGGAGGTGCTCCCTCGCTGAGGACGAAGGGCGCGTCGTGTCCGGCATTGGCATAGACGACCACGCCGGTCTCCAAATCGAGCACGGCCGCGAAGGCGGTCACGAACATCATGTTGCCGCCGTCGGCGGCCAAGTCGTTGCTGGCGGCGGCGATGCGCGCGTTCGCCTCGGCCAGCACGAGGTCGAGCGCCTCGCCCTGCCGCGCGGTCGCCGGGCGCAGCACGCCCATGCTCATCGCCATGAGAAGGGCTGCCGGCACGCCGTGGCCCGAGACGTCGGCGATGACGAAGAAGAGGCGCTGCCCGTCGAGCATCACGGCGTCGTAGAGGTCGCCTCCCACCATGACGGCCGGCTCGATCAGGGCGTGAATCTCGAACGTCGTGCCGCTCGGGCGGGCCGGGGAAGCGCCGCGGCACGAGCCCCATCTGGATGGCGCGCGCCGCATCGAGCTCGCCTTCGAGGCGCAATTTGCCGGCATGCTCCTGGGCCAGCTCGACGGCGAGGCGCCGGCGCGCCGCCTCGGCGACGCGCAGTCCGGCTCCCAGCATGACGGCGAAGGTCGCGATCGACGCCAGGGCCGGATAGAGGCCGTCGAGCAGCAGGTTGCCGAAGCGGAAGGCCGCGAACTCGGAGCCGAGCAGCAGCACCACGATCCCGATGAGCGCAGCACTCGCAAGCTGCGGCCGCCAGTAGGGCACGAGGAAGATCGTCGCCAGGCCGCCGGCGGCCGCGAGCAGTATCTCGACGCGGCCGAGCAGCGGGAAGCGGCGGAGAAGGTCTCCCGCGAGCATGGATTCGGCAAGCTGCGCGTGCACGACGACGCCCGGCATCGGGCCGAGCGGGGTCTGCCATACGTCGCTCAGCGCGAGACCCGTCACGCCGAGCAGCACGATCTGCCCTTCGAGGCCGGCGGGATCGTAGCGCCCGTCGAGAAGCTCCGCCGCGGGAACGTAGCCGACCGTTTGCGACGGCCTGAAGTGCGGATAGGCACGGGCACGGCGGTCCGTCGGGAGAAAGAAGTTGCCGAGTGTCACACCCTCGACGCCGTCGGCCAACGTCACGACCTCGAGCGAGCGAAATCCGAGCGCCACGCGGAGCGCCTCGAGGGCAAAGGCCGGCACCAGGTGGCCCTCGCCCTCGACGACGAGCGGAATGCTCCGCACGACGCCGTCGAAATCGGGCTCCGCGACCAGAGCGCCGCGCCCTTGCTCCGCGGCGGTGATCTCCGGCAGGTCGCGCACGAGCGTGCTGTAGGTGAAGAGGAATTTCCCCGGGTCCCCGCCCCTCTGCCGGATCATCGTGACAGAGCTCGGCCCTCTTGCCGCCGGCGCCGGTCCGTTGGTCGGCAGGAGCCCGAGGACGGTCGGCACCATGCGCAGCGCGTACGCGAGGGCGGCTTCGTTCGGCGGCAATTGCGCGAGCTCGTGGGCGATCGGCGCCGGTATCTCCGGCACCGCCTCGACCAGCCGCGACGGCGACAGGCGGTCCGGCTCGAGAAAGGCGATGTCGACCGCAAGGACGCGCGGGTGGCCGGCCGCGATCGCCCGCACCAGCCGCGCCACGAGCGTGCGCGGCCACGGCCATTGGCCGAACTGGCGCAGGCTCGTCTCGTCGATGGCGACGATGTGCACGGGCAAGGTCTCGGCCGGCCGCGGGCGGAGTCGCGCCTCGATGTCGAAGCCGCGCAGCCTGATCTCGCCGAGAATGGCCGGATCGATGAAGCGCAGGAGCACGACGAGCGCCAGCACCGCGAGCGCCGCCAGGCGTCCGGGTGCCGCGAGGCCGTCGCGCAGGCGTGCCAGCAGCCGTGCCGCGCGCCCCCAGCCCTTGCCCTCAGAGACCAATCTCGAGCCCGTCGTAAGCGGTGCTGACGATCACCTTGTGCTTGACCCGGCTGATCTCCTCGTAGCGGCGCGTCTCGGCGAGGATGGTCTCGATCGCGCGGTCGTCGAAGGCCGGCTCGTGGTGGTAGAGCACGAGGTGCTTGACCCGGGCGAGCTGTGCCAGCTCGACCGCGATCATGTTGCTCGAGTGGCCCCAGTCCTCCTTGACCGAGACCACGTCGGCAAGCGAGTACATGGCATCGAAGATCAGGAGGTCGGCATCGCGGTAGAAGCCGATGAAGGGGTAGCTCTCGTCGAGCACGTCGAACTTGTGCTCGCAGTCCGTCGAATAGACGACGCTCTTGCCCGCCTTCGAGAAGCGGTAGCCGTAGGAATCGCCGGCGTGGCGCTGCAGGAGCGCCCTGACCGAGAGCCCGGCGATCTCGTAGTCGCGCCCGGGCTCGAGCTCGACGAACTCGATGGTCGCCCCGAGGGCGCTGAAATGCACGGGAAAGCACGGGTCCGATTGCTGGCGCAGGAGCGCCTCGCGCAGCACCTTGTGGCAGCCGTGGATGCGGATGACGTTGCCGGGAATATAGGCCGGCGTGAAGAACGGGAACCCCATGATGTGGTCCCAATGCACGTGGGAGAGGAAGACGTTGAAGCGGTGCTTGCGCGCCGGCCCGTGCTCGCCGAGCACGCGGTTGCCGAACTCGCGCACGCCGGTGCCGAGGTCGCAGAGCACGTACTCCTGGCCGCCGACGATCTCGACGCAGCTCGAATTGCCGCCGAAGGTGCCGCCGATCGAGAAGGGCAGCTCGCGCTCGATGAAGGCGTCGATCGCAGCCGGCCCGTCGAGGTGGCGGCCGCGCGCCGCGAGCAGCGCCTCGCGGAGCTTGTTGCGGAACGCCTGGTTGGTGAGCGGCGTCGGCAGCGAGCCGCGGGTGCCCCAGAAGCGGATCAGCATGGCCGTCAACCCTTGTGCTGCGCCCCGTCCGGCGCACCGAGCGCCAGCATCGCCTCGGCCGGAGTCTCGAACACCCGCACGACGTAGGAGAAGCGGCTGATCGCGAAGATCTCCCTGACCACCGGCCGCAGCCCGGTCACGGCCAGTCGGCCGCCCTTCGCCTTCGATTGCCGGGCTCCCGCCATGAGGGCGCGCAGGCCGGCACTCGACATGTACTCCACCCCGGCCAGGTCGACCAGCACGGCGGCACCCTCGGCACCGACGGCGGCGAGCAGCCTGCTCTGGAAGTCCGGGCTGGTGTCGTTGTCGACGCGGCCCTCCGGGCTCAGCACCACCACGCCGCTCTGCCGCCGCTCAGCGATCTCCACGGCCTCCCCCTCGGCACTTTGCCCCGGCGCACCCCTGGGCGCATCTCCGGCCGGCCAATTCTCGACGGTTCTTCGGTCTTATACAAGCGCGCGGCTCAGATTTCGGCGGGCTCGCCACAGCAGCCCCGGGCGGCGGAGGGGTGCCGCCGGGGGTGCTTGCATCGCGCTGGCGCGGCGCCGTTATTTCCAGCCCTTCATCGGCCATTCGAGCTTGGCGGTCGCCCACTTCTGCGGCCAGACCGCCTTGTATTCGCTGCCTTGCAGCTGGATGAGATAGGTCGCCGCGAGGGTGTTCTGGCCGCTCGTGTCGAACTTGACGCCGCGGTAGCCGATCATGAGCTGCCCGGGCTTGAGATCGGTCGCCGCGAGGGCCTTCTGGATCTTATCGGGCGCCGTCGAGCCGGCGCGGTTGATGGCGTCCGCCAAGACGAGGAAGCCCTGCATCCAGCGCGCGCTGGTGTCGTCCATCTCGCGGCCGGTCTTCGCCTTGTACATCTCGTTGATGCGGTAGCTGGCGCTGCCGGGCTTGCCGACCGACCAGGCGCTGCGGTTCATGACGCCTTGCACGATGCTGCCGACCGCGGGCACGAAGGACGGATCGGAGAAGCCGGCATCGTCGCCGATGATCATTGGCGGCAGGTAGCCGAGCTCCTTCATCGTCTTCATGTAGAGGATGGCGTCCGAGGTGTAGCTCACGAAGATCACCACGTCGGGGTTCTTCTCCTTGAGCTGCAGGACCTGCGCGGATACGTCGGCGCCGTTGGCGTTGTACGGTATCTGAGCCGCCACGTTGAGGCCGACCCGCTTCGCCGCCTCGAGAATGCTGCCGGCGACGGAGGTGCCGTAGTCGGTGTTCTCGTTGACCACCGCGATGCTGTCGATCTTCCTCCCCTCATGCTTGAGCTCGCTCAGGAACTCGGTATAGGCCTTGGCGAAGTCGCTGGCGATCGGCCCCGTGCGGAAGACCCACTTGAAGCCGCGCTGGGTGATGTTGAGCGCCACCGAATCGGCGACCAGGAACGGAATGCCGTAGCGCTCGGAGGCCGCCGTCGCGGTCAGCGCCACCGACGAGTGATAGGCGCCGAGCATCGCCACCACATGCTCCTGGGTGATCAGGCGGACGGTCTCGCTCTGGCCGACCACCGGATTGCCCTGGTGGTCGACGCTGATGAGCTCGATCTTGGCGCCGCCGAGCGCGGGCAGCCCGGCCGCGGGTCCGAGCGGGATGGTTGCGAGCTCCGGATGCGCCTCGTTGACGATCGCGGCGCCGACCTCGACGGCGTCCTTGGCGGCCTTGCCGGCCGCGGCGGCATTGCCGGTGAGCGGGTAGATGACGCCGATCTTGACCGCATCCGCGGCATGCGCAGGTGCGGCGAGCGCTGCTGCGGCAAATGCCGCGGCCACGATGCGAGCTCTCATCCTCATGCGATCCTCCCTGTCGTCCGGCTTTGTGCGGGTTATGGCCTCCGAGGCCTGCCTTGCGGCCTTGCCGGATCGCGCGAGCTTAACGGGATTCGGCCTCCCCGGCCATAGCGCAGCCGGAGCGGAGCCGAGCGCAGCGGGAGCTCGACCCGCCTCAGCCGCTGTTGCGCAATCCCGCGGCGAGTCCGTTGATGGTGAGCCGGATGCCTTCCAAGACCCGCTCGTCGCCATCGCCGGCGCGGTGGCGCTTCAGGAGCTCGATCTGCACGTGGTTCAAGGGATCGAGGTAGGGAAAGCGGTTGCGGATGGAGCGTGCCAGGAGCGGATTGCGCTCGAGGAGCGTCTTTTGCTCCATGACGTCCAAGAGGCCATCGACCGCGTCCTGCCACTCGGCGCGCAGCCGCGGAAAGACCGCCTCGCTGAGCGCCGCGTCGCCGACGAGCTCCGCATAGCGCGAGGCGATCGCGATGTCGCTCTTGGCCAGCACCATGTCCATGTTGGAGAGGAGGCTCTGGAAGAACGGCCACTCGCGATACATGGCCCGCAGCATGGCGAGGCCGTCGTGCGGACGGGCGGCGCACCAGGCCTTCACCGCGGCGCCGAAGCCGTACCAGCCCGGCAGCATGAGCCGGCACTGGGCCCAGCCGAAGACCCAGGGGATCGCCCTCAGGTCCTCGATGCGCGTCGATTTCCGCCGCGAGGCGGGCCGGCTGCCGATATGGAGGTTGGCGATCTCGCCGACGACGGTCGTCTCCCAGAAGTAGCGCTCGAAGCCGGGCGTCTCGTAGACCAGGCCGCGATAGCTCCTGTAGGCGTGGGCCGAGAGCTCCTCCATCGCGGCGAGATAGGCCTCGCGGGGGGCGGCTTCGCGAGGCTGCAGCAGTGTCGCCTCGAGGGTCGCGGCGGCGAGTATCTCGAGATTGCGCCGGCCCACTTCGGGGTTGCCGTATTTCGCGGCGATCACCTCGCCCTGCTCGGTGATGCGGATGGCGCCCTCGACGGCACCGCCCGGCTGCGCGAGGATCGCCTGGTAGCTCGGGCCGCCGCCGCGCCCGACCGAGCCGCCGCGGCCGTGGAAGAGACGCAGCCTCACGCCGCGGCGCCGGAACGCCTCGATCAACGCGATCTCCGCCTTGTAGAGCTCCCAGCCGGAGGTGAGGAAGCCGCCGTCCTTGTTGCTGTCGGAGTAGCCGAGCATCACCTCCTGAGCGTTTCCGCGGCTGCCGAGGAGGCGCCGGTATGCGGGGAGTGCCAAGAGCTCGTCCATCAGCCGGGCGCAGTTGCGCAAATCATCGATGGTCTCGAAGAGCGGCACGATGTTCACGTCGAGCTCGCCCGCGTGGGGCCTGAGGAGACCGGTCTCCTTGAGCAGCAGCGCCACCTCGAGCACGTCGGAAACGCTGTCGGCCTTGGAGATGACGCAATTGGGCACCGCCGCCTTGCCGTATTGGCGCAGCGCCTCGGCGGCGGCGCGGAAGATCGCCAGCTCCGAGGCGGTCTCCGCCGAATAGGCGAGGAAGGGCGAGGCGAGGGGGCGAGGCGTCTCGAGCTCTTCGAGGAGGAGGGCCGTGCGCCCTGCCTCGGCGAGCTTGCCATAGGCCGTGCCCGGCCGCGTGCTCTCGAAGAGCTCGCCCACCGTACGCTCGTGCACGTCCGAATTCTGCCTCAGATCGATGCCCGCCAAGTGGAATCCGAAGACGTTGACCGCGCGGCGCAAGCTGCGCAGCCGGCCGCGCGCCAGCGCCGCCGATCCGTTGGCGGCAAGCGAGCGGCCGATGACGTCGAGGTCGGCGCGCAATTCGCCGGCCTCGCCATAGGGCGGCGCCTCGCCCACCGCATGGCGTGCCACCTCGAGCTGGTCGAGCGTGCGTGCGGTCGCGGCAAGCCGCGCATAGAGGCCGGCGATGGCGCGCCGGTAGGGTTCCTCGCGGCGGTGTGCCGAGGTATCGGGCGAGCGCGCGGCCAAGGCCTCGAGCTCGCCGGATACCTCGACAAGGCGCCCGTCGAGCGAAAGCTCGCCGCCCAGGAGGTGCAGCTCCTCGAGATAGAAGCTCAAGGCGCGCCCGCTCTGGAGACGCAGCGCCTGCTTGAGCGCCCCGGCCGTGACGAAGGGATTACCGTCCCGGTCGCCGCCGATCCAGCTTCCCATGCGGAGGAAGGAGGGCAGCTCCATGCCGGCGCACGCCGGCTCGGCGGCGGCGAGCTGGTCCTCCAGTGCCGCATAGAAGCGCGGCAGCTCGCTCAAGAAGGTCTGGTCGTAATGGGAGAGGGCGTTCGCCACCTCGTCGGCGACGGCGAGCTCGCTGCGGCGGAGGATGCTGGTCTGCCAGAGCGTGAGCACGGCGCGGCGCAACGCCTCCTCGACCGCCGCTTCCTCCTCCGGCGTGAGCGCTCCGCGGTCGCGCGCCTCGAGCAGCCGCGCCACCTCCATCTCGCGCTCGATGGTGCTCTTGCGCCGCACCTCGGTCGGGTGGGCGGTGAGGACGGGGCTGACCAGGGCGTCTCTGAAAAACGCCGCGAGCCGGTCGGGTGGAATCGCCGCTTCGCGGGCGCGGGCGAGCGCGTGGGCGATGCTGCCTTCGCGCGGCGCCGAGGCGAGGAGCGCGTGGGCGCGCGTGCGGCGGATGTGATGGCGGTCCTCGGCGATGTTGGCCAGGTGCGAGAAGTAGCTGAAGGCGCGGATGATCCGGATGGTCTCGCCGGGCGGCAGGCTGTTCAGCACCAGGGCAAGCTCGTGGCGAGCCGTCTCATCCTCGTCGCGGCGGAAGCGCACCGAGGTCCGGCGGATGCGCTCGACGGTCGCGAAGACCGCCTCGCCCTCCTGCTCGCGCACCGTGTCGCCGAGGATGCGCCCGAGCAGGCGGATGTCGTCGCGCAGCGGCAGGTCCTTGTCGGGGACCTCGTGCGGACTGAGCGCCGTCATGACTCGCACGCGTCCGCCGCGGCCGCGCGGCATGCGCGGCACGGCGCTGCGCTTAAGCGGTTGACGGCCTTGCGAAGAACGATGAGCATGACCCCCTCGTCGACGAGTGTTGCATGGGGTCGCCGGAGCGGCCAACCGAATATTGGCAAAGCGCCTCGGGAGTGCCCAATGCTCCTCGTCCGCAGCCGTTCGGCGCGCGCCGCGCTCGACAAGGGGAGTGATGCCCGATGCCGCGTCTTAGCGATTTCACCACGCTCACCTTCGACTGCTACGGCACGCTCATCGATTGGGAGCGCGGCATCTTGGCCGAGCTCAGGCCCTGGGCGGCGCGGCACGGCTTGGCGGTCGGCGACGACGCCTTGCTCGAGGCGTTCGGCGCCGCCGAATCCCGCGCCGAGGCGGAGACCCCGGGAAAGCTCTACCCCGCGATCCTCGCGGACGTGCTGCAGGTGCTTGCCCGGCAGTGGTCCGTGCCGACGGATGACGCGGAGGCGGCGGCCTTCGGCGGCTCGGTCGGGCGCTGGCCGGCCTTTGCCGACAGTCCGGCGGCGCTGCAATATTTGAAGCGCCACTACAAGCTCGTCATCGTCTCGAACGTGGACCGCGCCTCCTTCGCCGAGAGCCGCGAGCGGCTCGGCGTCGCCTTCGACCGCGTCATCACGGCGGAGGACGTGGGCTCCTACAAGCCGGACCTGCGCAATTTCGAGTACGCGCTCAATGACATCAAGGAGGCCCTCGGCGTCGAGCCGCACGAGGTGCTGCACACGGCGCAGAGCATCTACCACGACATCGTGCCGGCGAAATCGCTCGGCCTCGCCACCATGTGGATCAACCGGCGCAAGGGCCGCGGCGGCTGGGGTGCCACGCCGGCGCCCGGCGGCGGCGGCCGCGCGGCAAAACCGGATTTCGAGGCCGCCAGCCTTGCGGATTTCGTGGTACTCCACGAGTTGCGCGAGGCCACGCCGCCGCGCGGGAGCGGCCCGTGAGCACCTTTGCACCCGCGTTGGCGCCGGCGCTGGCACTCGCTTTCTTCCCGCTCGCGGCATGGGCGGAGGCGAAACCGCTCCTCGAGAAGATCGAGGCTGTCACCTTTTCGGCCGAGCTCAGCGATAGCGAGGCGAAGGATTGTCCGGTCGACCTCAAGGACGTGGCGTCGACGATCAAGTTCTACGGCGGCCAGTCGCGGCTGCGCTGGTACGACCTCGACGAGGCACGCGCGCGATTGCGCAACGCGCCGGCCGGCGAGAAAGAGCCGCCGCCGCCCTCCCTTTCGGCCGACCAGCGCGCGTGGGACGGCTGGCTCGCGGGGCGCGAGGCCCTGCAGCGCGAGCACGACCGCAAGTTCGCCCTCCCGCTCTTCGAGCTCACCGTCTATCCGACGCGCTCGGGCGGCGACTGCACGGCCTTCGTCCACGTGGGCGTCAGCGCCCCCTTGCGCGGCGCGCACATCGCCGAGACCGGCGTCTCCTTCAACGGCAGCGCCGAGATCTGGGACAAATATTACTATCTCAAAGGCACTGCCGACTCCTTCGCCGGCCAGGTCAAGGAGGCGGCGGAGCGCGCGGTGCGCGATTTCGTGAACGACTGGAACGACAGCAATCGCTGAGGCCCCGAGGGCCGCGGCCCGAAGCGCCGAGGCGAGGGCGGGAAGGAGAGCCGTGCAATTGGCGGCGGCGACGCGGGGCTTCGGCGTGCCCGCGGGTTCCTTCTCGGCCGAGGTCGCGGCGGTCTATCGCGGCGCCTGTCTCATGGCGCTCGACGACGGCGCGCTCGTGACGCTCGCCGTCCGTGAGCTCGGCAGCCTGCCGCACGGCTTTTCCCTCAAGCGCGCGCGCGGCTTCGACTTCAGGGGCAGGCTCCTTCGCGGCATGCCCGCGAGTGCCAGAGGCGGCGTGCTGCGCTTTGCCGGCTCGGCGCTTGCCGTCGACCTCCGCCCGGCGCGCCCATGGCGGAGCAACCTTGCCGGCCTCGGCTTGACGCTCGACCATGCGGCGCAACAGGGTGCCTGGCAGGCCGCCCACGACGAGCTCGCGCGCGACGGACGAGCCGCGGACTTCGCCGTGGCTGCCGGGCAGCAGATCGCGGAGCTCTCGGCCACGGCCCGCGCGCTCGACGCCGGACGCACCATGGCGGCCGCCGGCCGCCTCATCGGCCTGGGCAAGGGCTCGACGCCCGCGGGCGACGATTTGCTCGTGGGCTTCCTTGCCGGCCTGTGGGCGAGCGCCGCTGCGGAACCCGCGCGCAGCACCTTCCTCTCGAGGCTCCACGGTCCGCTCGGCGAGGCGGCGGCGCGCACCAGCCGCTTGAGCCGCCTCTATCTCATGGCGGCGGCGGCGGGCGAGGTGTCGGAGCGCCTGACGCGCTTAGCTGCGGCCGTGGCCGCGGGCGCCGCCGAGCCGCTCGCGCGCGCTCGCACGCGCCGGGCGCTCGCCGTCGGCCACAGCTCGGGCGCCTCGGGCGTGCTCGGCTTCCTCGCGGCGAGTGCCGCCTTCTCGCCCGCCGCTATGCTGCGTCTCGGCCTGGCACCTTACGTCGCCGCTGCCTCCTCGCGCATGCCGACCACCAGGCAGATTAGGCCGAGCAGCACGTAGCCGAGCGCCACCATCGGCGAGGCGCCCACCGCGAGCTGCAGGCCGTGGATGAAGCCGAAGTACGAGAGCACGGCGCCGGCAAAGGCGTAGATCGTCGCCTTCTTGAACTGGCGGTCGATGATGAAGGCGGCAATGGCGCCGAGGATGAGGCCAGCGAGCACGGCACCGCCGCCGAGCAGCTGCATCCCGCGGTAGACGACGCCAGAGCCCATCAGTTTGTCGAGGCCGACCTTGTCCGCCGAGGTGCCGGCGGCATTGAGCGCGCCGTCGATCTGGATCTGCCCCCAGGCGGCGATGTTGGGGATGATGGCGAGGACCACGGCCGGGGCGTGCTTGGACGGGCTCGCCTGGAAGGCCTGGGCACCGATCACGAGACCGATATAGAGAAGGATCGGCAGGATGGCGACGAGGGGCACCACGGCGAGGAGGAAGGCCGTGAGCCCGAGGAAGCAGACGAGTGCTATGACGACGCCCGTCGCGAGCGAATAGCCGATGCGGCCGCCGACCGCCTTCCAGCCCGGATGGCCGATATAGACCGCCGGCGGGAAGGGGCTGCCGAGGATGGAGCCCACCACGGCGCCCACTCCGTCGGCAAGGAGGATGTGGCGCAGGTTGTAGCTGTCCCCGGCGGCAGAGGCACTCTCGACGTTGTTCATGCCCTCGGTGAAGTTATAGATGCCGAGCGGGATGGCGGTGACGAGGAGCGGCCCGATGTCGGAGAGCCCGGAGAACACATCGCCGCTCGGCCACGGCAGATAGAGGCCGAATTGCCCGAGTGCTGCGTGGACCTCGGCTGCCTTGACCACGTCGCTCCAGCCGAAGGCCGAGACCACCCAGGCGATCACCGTGCCGACGATGACGGCGGCGAGCCCGCCCGGAATGCCGAAGGGCAGGCGCACGTTGGCGGTCCAGCTGATCAGCACGATGCCGAGCGAGACGAAGGAGATCCACGGCAGCTCCCACATCTGGAAGGCGGGCCGCATCGAGATGAAGGCGATCGAGATGCCGGCGAGCGTTCCCAGCATCGCCGCGCGCGGCGTGAAGCGGCGCACGGCGGGTCCCACGAAGGCGCCGAGCAGCACGATGATGCCGATGATGAAGGCCCAGGCGAGGCCGGCGCGCCAGGCGAGGAGCGCATCGTGGGTCTTGAGGTAGACCGGCAGCATGATCACGAAGACGACGATGAACATGTGCGGCACGCTCGGCCCGTAGGGCATGGCCGCCACGTCGCTACGGCGCTCCGCCCGGGCGAGCCGGTAGGCGAGATAGGCGTAATAGAGATTGCCGATCGGCAGCGCTATGCCGAGGGCGGGCAGGATGCGCCCGAACACCACGTCCGCCGGCATCTTGACCACGCCGAGGGTCAACCCGGTCAGCACGATGACGTTGAGCACCACGTTGGTGAAGAGGCCGAAGAATGCATTCCAGTCGCCCGGTACCCACCAGCGCACCGGAGCGTGAGAGCCCTGTTCAGTGGTCATTGTCGTCCCCCTGTCATGGAGTTGACGCTGGCTCGGGCGGCGCCCGGCCTATGCGCTTTTGCTTACGGGCTCCTCCACTACTTCTACTTCTTCTTTGTCGATTTCTTGGCCGGCTTGGCTTTTGCCAAGGCCGGCAGCAGATTCTCCGAGCGGCCGACCCAGCCGAAGATGCCGCCCTGCGCCTTGATCATCTTGAGGGCGTAGTCCTGGAACTCGGGAAAGTAGGAGGCGACGCAGTCCTCCAGCACGAGGGCGTCGTAGCCGCGGTCGTTCGCCTCGCGCACGGTCGTGTTGACGCAGACCTCGGTGGTGACACCGCAGACGATGAGCTGCGTGATGCCGCGGCTCTTCAGCATGGCGTCGAGGTCGGTCGCGTAGAAGGCGCCCTTGCCCGGCTTGTCGACGACCGGCTCGTCGGCTAGAGGCTTGAGCTCGTCGATGATGTCGTGGCCGTACTCGCCGCGCACCAGGATGCGGCCCATGGGGCCCTTGTCGCCGATGCCGCTCTTGAGCTTGCCGCGCGCCTTCTTGGCGGGCGGCAGGTCGGAGAGGTCGGGGCGGTGGCCTTCGCGCGTATGGATGACGAGGAGGCCTGCCTTGCGCGCCGCATCCAGCACGCGCTTGGTGGGCGCGATCGCCTTCCTCAAGAGCGACACGTCGTTGCCCAGCGCCTCGCCGAAGCCGCCCGGATCGACGAAGTCGCGCTGCATGTCGATGATGACGAGCGCTGAGCTGGCCGGATCGAAGCTAAACGCGTAGGGCTCCGCGCGGACCTTTGTCATGGTGATCTCCCGTCGCTGCGGGCATTGCCTCCCCCTTGGTCCTCATTGCTGCTGGCTTTGGGCCGCGAGAAAGCGGCGCCAGCTTACGAGCTCGGTGATGTCCTCTGCCTCCGCCGCGGCATAGGCCTCGCAGAGGAAGCCCTTGACCCGCTCGCCGTCCTCGAGCTCGAGCGTGCCGATGCCGAGCGGGCCGGCAATGCCGGCGACGAAGCTGCCGAAGGATGCCGCCGGCAGCTCCCAGACCTCGACCTCGATGGCGCGGCCGGCGGCACTCCTCACCAGGCCGGGCCGCGCCGGCGGGCCGCCGGGCAGCGCATAGAGGCGGTAGTGCCGCGCCGTCGAGCAGCGGCGCACGAGCCGGCCGCCGCGCTCGACGAGCTGGTGGTTGAGCGGCAGGCCCGACATATGGGCGCCGCACACCGCGACGCGCACCAGGCCGTTGGGATGGCTGTGGCCCGGTGCTGCCGCGCGCGCCGGCGGCAAGGGAAGGCCGGTCGCACCCAGGGTAAGGCCCTCGGCGCGGTGGAGCTCGGCGCCCAACGTCGCGAGCGCCTCGTCGCACCAGGCCGGTGCCACGAGTGTTGCGCCGAAGGGCAGCCCGCCTGCCTCGAAGCCGGCCGGGATGGCCAAGGCCGAGAGGTCGAGCAGGTTCACGAAGTTCGTGTAATAGCCGAGGTTGTTGTTGAGCCGCACCGGATCCGCCAGCATCTCGGCGATCCCGTAGCTGCGCCCCGCGGTCGGCGTCACGAGGAGATGGCAGCGCTCCCACAGCGGCTCCGCCAGGCGCCGCAGCTCCTTCAAGCGGTAATAGCCGAGGTAGGCGTCGGCGGCGAGCGGCTTGGCGCCGCCCGCGATGATCTGCCGCGTCACCGGGTGAAGCGCCTCAGGCCGCTTGTCGACGAAATCGCGGATGGCGGCATAGCGCTCCGCGACCCAGGGCCCGCCGTAGAGCAGGTGCGCCGCCTCGAGGAAAGGCGAGATGTCGACCTCGAGGAGGCGGCCGCCGAGGCGCTCGATGAGGCGAAGCAGCTCGGCGAAGCGCTCGGCGCCCGCGACATTGCCGAAGAACTCGAGCTGCTCCGGCCGCGGGACGCCGAAGCGGCAGCCGGCGATGCGGCCGGGGATGGCCGGACGCCGGGCGGGCTCGGGCTGCTTCGAGAAGGGATCGGCGGCATCGAAGCCCCTGGCAATCTCGAGCACGTCGTGCGCATCCTCGACCGTGAGCGCCAGGATCGAGACGCAGTCGAGCGAGCGGCAGGCCGGCACCACGCCGCGCGAGCTCAACAAGCCGCGGGTCGGCTTGAGGCCCACGACGTTGTTGAAGGCGGCCGGCACGCGGCCGGAGCCGGCCGTGTCGGTGCCGAGGGCGAAGCTCACCAAGCCGGCCGCCACGGCGACCGCCGAGCCCGAGCTCGAGCCGCCCGCGATGGTCTCTCGGTCGAAGGCGTTCGCCGGCGCGCCATAGGGCGAGCGCGTGCCGCTGAGCCCGGTCGCGAACTGGTCGAGGTTGCACTTGCCGATGGCGATGGCGCCCGCGGCCTCGAGCAGCACCACGGCACGGGCGCTCTCCCGCGGGCGATAGGCGAAGTCGGGGCAGGCGGCCGTGGTGGGATGACCCGCAAGGTCGATGTTGTCCTTGATCGCGAAGGGAATGCCGTAGAGGGGGCGGCCCACGGCTCCGTCCTTGGCCAGCGCCTCCGCGCGCGCCACCAGCTCGCCGCGCGGCAAGAGGTGGATCCACACCTTGTCGTCGCCGCGCGCGGCGATGCGCTGCAGCACGCCGTCCACCACCTCGACCGGTGTCAGGGCAGCCGCACGCAAGCGCGTGCCAAGCGTCGCCAGATCGAGACTGTCGCTCGCCTCCAGCACCGAAGCCCCCGGTCCCCTGGTCAGGCGGGCCCGCATCCGACGGGGTGGGGAGGCGCCACCGAAGGAGCGCAGGACAAAGCCCGTGCGAATTCGTTAGAATTACGATAACCGATCCGGATTGCCCCGGACAAGCCGCCTCTCTGGTCTCGGCGGACAAAGGAGAAAGCGCTCGGCGATCGCAGTCGCGACGAACGAGGAGGGCCGGGCGAATGGCGAGCGTCACCAAGATCATCGCGAATTTCTACCGCGACTCCGTGTCGCTCATGCAGCTCTCGGCGCGCGTAGCCAAGTTGCCGGGCGTGCGCGAGGCCTCGGCCATCATGGCGTCCGAGAGCAATCTGGCGCTCCTCCGCGGGGCCGGCCTGCTCGAAGGCGAGGTGAGCGCCGGGCCGAACGACCTCTTGATCGCCCTCCTCGGCGAGAGCGGCGAGGCGCTCGAGGCGGCCGCCGCCGAGGCGGAGACGCTGCTGACCGAGAGTGCCGCACCTGCGCGGGGCTCAGGCGTGGCGGCGGAGCCCTTGCGCAGCCTCGAGATGGCGCTCCAGGCCGAGCCCTCGGCCAATCTGGCGCTCATCTCGACCCCCGGCGAATACGCCGCCGCCGAGGCGGAGAAGGCGCTCAACCTCGGCCTCAACGTCATGCTCTTCAGCGACAACGTGGCGCTCGCCGACGAGGTCATGCTGAAGGAGAAAGCGGCCGCCGCCGGTCTTCTCGTCATGGGCCCCGATTGCGGCACGGCACTCATCGGCGGCATCCCGCTCGGCTTCGCCAACGTGGTGCGGAGGGGCGAGATCGGCGTGGTCGCCGCCTCTGGCACCGGCCTCCAGCAGGTGAGCTGCCTCGTCGACCGCCTGGGCAAGGGCATCTCCCACGCCATCGGCACGGGCGGGCACGATCTCCGCGCCGAGGTCGGCGGCATCACCATGAGCCGCGGCATCGAGGCGCTCGCCGCCGATCCGGCGACCAAGGTGATCGTGCTCATCTCGAAGCCGCCCGCAGCCGCGGTCGCCGGGCGCGTGCTCGAGATCGCGCGCAGCACCGGCAAACCCGTCGTCGTCAATTTCCTCGGCGCCGACCCGGCTGCGACCGGCGGCGGCGGCCTCTTCGCCGCCGAGACGCTCGAGGACGCCGCGCGCGCCGCGGTCGCCCTTGCCGACGGACGCACGCCCGACGGCACGGCCGCCGCATCGCCCGCGAGCGTGGCCCGCCCCGCTTTCGCAAGCACCCAGCGCTATATCCGCGGCCTCTATAGCGGCGGCACCTTCTGCTACGAGGCGTCGCTCCTGCTCTCCGAGGAGCTGGCGCCGGTCTTCACCAACACCCCGGTCGGCTCGGCGCGGGCACTCGAGGACGTTCTGGACGAGCCGCGCCCACACGGTCATCGATCTGGGCGACGACCTCTTCACGCGCGGCCGGCCGCACCCCATGATCGACCACCGGCTGCGCAACGAGCGCATCCTCAAGGAGGCGGCCGATCCCGAGACGGCCGTCATCCTCCTCGACGTGGTGCTCGGCTACGGCTCCCATGCCGATCCGGCGGGCGAGATGGCACCGGTGGTGCGCGAGGCGCTGAGAGAGGCGGGGCGGGCCGGGCGGGAGCTCGCCGTGGTTGGCTTCGTCTGCGGCACCGCGGGCGACCCGCAAGGCCTCGCGCGCCAGGAGGAGGCGCTGAGAAGCGCAGGCATGCGCCTTTTCGAGAGCAACGCCCAGGCGGTGCGGCAGGCGGCCCGGATGGTGGGCGGGGAGCAGCCGCTCTCAGCACCGGCGCTCGCCAGCGCGAGGCCGCTGCCGTGAGCCTTCTCGCCGGCAAGCTCCGCGTCGTCAACTTGGGCCTCGCCTCCTTTGCCGACGCCATAGCGGCGGCGGGCGGCGAGGTGGTGCAGCTCGCTTGGGTGCCGCCCGCAGGCGGCGACAGCGCGATAGGCCGGCAGCTCGCCCGCCTGGTCAACCACCCCCTGGTCGAGGCCGCCAACCGCAAGGCGTATGCCGCCTATCTCGCAGCCCAGCCGGTGCTCGAGGGCATCGCCCCGGCGCGCGCGCTCGTCCCCGGCATGGGCCGGCGCATGATCCTCCACGCCGGCCCGCCGATCGCCTGGCAGCGCATGTGCGGTCCGATGCGGGGCGCCGTCATCGGCGCCATCCTCTTCGAGGGTTGGGCCGAGGATGCGGCGGCGGCCGAGCGGCTTGCCGCGAGCGGGAAAATCGCCTTCGCACCCTGCCATCACCATGGCGCCGTCGGCCCCATGGCCGGGATCATCAGCCCCTCCATGCCGGTCTGGGCCGTGCGCGAGCGCACGACCGGCCGCCTCGCCTTCAGCAATCTCAACGAGGGTCTCGGCAAGGCGCTGCGCTTCGGCGCCAACGGGCCGGAGGTCATCCAGCGCTTGAGATGGATGGCGAAGAGCCTCGCGCGCTCGCTCGCGGCCGGGCTTGCCGAGCTCGGGCCGCTCGAGCTCAAGCCGCTCATGGCCCAGGCGCTCCACATGGGCGACGAGGTGCACAACCGCAATTCGGCCGCCACGGCGCTCTTCTTGAAGCGCCTGGTCCCCGCCCTCCTCGGCGCGCGCACCGGCCGCAGCACAGTCGAGGAGGCCGTCGCCTTCATCGCCGGCAACGACCACTTCTTCCTCAACCTCTCCATGGCGGCCTGCAAGGCGATGCTGGATGCGGCGTGCTGTGTTCCGGCGAGCAGCATGGTGACGGCCATGGCGCGGAACGGCGTCGAGTTCGGCATCCAGCTGAGCGGGCTCGGCGGGCGCTGGCTCACCGCACCCGCACCGCTCGTCGACGGCCTCTTCTTCCCCGGCTATACGATCGCCGACGCGGCCCCGGACTTGGGCGACAGCGCGATTGCCGAGACGGCCGGGTTAGGCGGCTTCGCCATGGCGGCGGCACCGGCGATCGTCCGCTTCGTCGGCGGCCGCTCCGCGGACGCCATCGCCAACACCCTCGCCATGGGCCACATCACGCTCGGGCGCAACGAGGCCCTGACGCTCCCCGCCCTCGACTTCGCGGGCACGCCCGCCGGCATCGACGCGCGCAAGGTGGTCGATACGGGCCTCCTCCCCATCATCAATACCGGCATCGCTCACCGCGAGGCGGGGATCGGCCAGATCGGCGCCGGCATCACGCGTGCGCCGCTCGCCTGCTTTACGCAAGCCGTGGCGGCGCTTGCCGGGCAGCTCGATGAGGGGAGGGCGGGCGATGCCGGCTGAGGTACCGCTCGCGGTCGTGGCGATCGGCGGCAACTCGCTCATCCGCGACAGGGAGCACCTCTCGATCCCCGACCAGTACGACGAGGTGACGGTCACGGCGCGCAGCATCGCCGAGATGATCGCCCAGGGCTGGAACGTCGTCGTGACCCACGGCAACGGGCCGCAGATGGGCTTCATCCTGCGCCGCTCCGAGCTCTCGATCCGCGAGGTGGCACCCGTGCCGATGGATTATGCGGGCGCCGACATCCAGGGCGCCGTCGGCTATATGTTCGTCAAGGCGCTACGCAACGAGTTCCGCCGCCGCGGCATCGCGCGCGAGCCGGTCGCGGTGGTGACCGAGACGCTGGTCGATCTCGCGGACCCCGCCTTCGCGGAGCCGAGCAAGCCGATAGGCTCGCACATGGCGGAGGCCGAGGCCAAGACGCTCGCGGCGGCACAGGGCTGGGTCGTCAAGGAGGACGCGGGCCGCGGCTGGCGCCGCGTCGTGGCCTCGCCCGCACCCAAGCGCATCGTCGATCTCGAGGTCATCGCCCATCTTGCCGGCAGCGGCTATGTGGTGATCGCCTGCGGCGGCGGCGGCGTCCCCGTGGCCGAGGACGCGTCAGGCGATCTCGGCGGCGTCGAGGCGGTGATCGACAAGGACCTCGCCTCGAGCCTGCTCGCGCGCGCGCTCGGCGCCGAGCTCCTCCTCGTCTCGACCGCGGTCGACAAGGTGGCGCTCGACTTCGGCAAGCCGGGCATGCGCTGGCTCGACCGCCTCACGCTCAGCGAGGCGAAGCGCTACTACGCCGAGGAGCAGTTCGACCGCGGCAGCATGGGGCCCAAGATCCAGGCCATCGTCGCCTTCCTCGAGGGCGGCGGGCGGCGGGGCATCATCACCAGCCCGCACAACATCGCAAAAGCGCTCGCCGGCTCGACCGGCACCCACGTGGTGCCGGGGTGAGAGGCAAGGGCATCGCCAATGGCCGCCTCGCCCTTCGAGACGCGCGCCTCTCTTGCGTGATGCAAAAGGGCGGGCCTTCGGCCCGCGGCGCGCTCCTCAGGGCACTTCGTCCGGGGGGCGGCCCCCACGGTTGGCGGATTTCCTCGTCCTGAGGAGGGCTGCAGGCCCGTCTCGAAGGATGAGGAAATCCTATCGGCGCCAAATGCGATTGCCTTAGGGGTGAAGGGAGGCTGCCATGGGAAAGCTGGCGCTCGCCGCCAAGGTCACGCACGTGCCGTCGCTCTATCTCTCGGAGCTGCCGGGCAAGCACCACGGCTGCCGCGAGGCGGCGATCGCCGGCCACCGCGAGATCGGCCGGCGCTGCCGCGCTGCCGGCGTCGATACCATCGTGGTGCTCGACGTGCATTGGCTGGTCAACGCCGGCTACCACGTCAATTGCGCGCCGCATTTCAAGGGCGTCTATACCAGCAACGAGCTGCCCCACTTCATCAAGGACATGGCCTACGAGTATGCGGGCAATGCGGCCCTCGGCCGGCTCATCGCCGCGACCGCGACGGCGGAGGGCGTCTTCACCCGCGCCCACGAGGTGGCGAGCCTCGATCTCGAATACGGCACCCTCGTGCCCATGCGCTACATGAACGCTGACCGGCATTTCAAGGTGGTCTCGATCGCTGCCTGGTGCGCCTGGCACAAGCTCGACGAGAGCCGCCGCTTCGGCGCCGCCCTGCGCCGCGCGATCGAAGCGAGCGAGGCGAGCGTGGCCGTGCTGGCGAGCGGCTCGCTCTCCCACCGCTTCAACGACAACGGCAGCCCCGAGGCGGCGATGGACGAGATCAGCCGCGAGTTCTACCGCCAGGTGGATCTGCGCGTCGTCGAGCTGTGGCGGCGCGGCGACTTCAGGACCTTCGTCGCCATGCTGCCGGAATACGCCGAGCTCTGCCGCGGCGAGGGCGACATGCACGACACCGCGATGCTGCTCGGCATGCTCGGCTGGGACGCCTACGACAAGCCGGTCGAGATCATAACCGACTATTTCGCGAGCTCGGGCACGGGCCAGATCAACGCCGTCTTTCCGCTCGGGTGAGCCGTGTCAGCTTGGCGTAAGCCGATTCGGCCGTCGCTGACGCAGGATATTGCGGCCCCACGGCGTAGAGAGCGCCACGGGCTGGTGGACCGCGCCAAGCCGCGCGGGACTTGGCATTGCCAACGGGAGCTTGCGAGGATTACGCTTAAGTCCCGAGTTCAGGCTCTCCGATGGAGGCCACGGCAACTTACGTTCCTGGCGACCGGCCGGTGAGGGACAATGGGCTTCGCCTACGATCTGACTGGGAAAATCGTCCGGCAGATTCTACGACAGCCGCATCGCCGGCCCCCCCATCCTCGATTCCGAGGTCTATTTCCCGTCCGCCGGCAAGTTCGCCGGGGCCTGGCGCGAGATCCGCGGCGAAGCCGAGGGTCTCGCCGCGCGGCTCCAGCGCGTGCCGCGCTTCCATGACGTCATGCGCGAGCAGGAGGCGATCTCGGCCAACGACGGCCGCGACTGGCGGCTCTTCATCATGAAGGCCTATGGCGTCGAGTTCGCCGAGAACATGGCGGCCTGCCCGCGGCTTGCCGCCCTCGTGGCCGAGACCCCCGGCATCCTCTCCGTCTCGATCTCCTTCATGGCGCCGGGCAAGCACATTCCGGCCCATCGCGGACCCTTCCGCGGCATCGTGCGCTTCTACCTCGGCCTCACCGTGCCCCGCCGCGCGGACGGCAGCCCGGCCGCGGTGCTGAAGGTCGGCGGCAAGGAGTACCGCGTCGGCGAGGGCGAGTGGCTCCTCTGGGACGACACCTATACGCACGAAGTGCTGAACGAGAGCAATGCGGTGCGCAGCGTGCTCCTGCTCGATATCTGGCGCAAGGGCATGCCGCTCGACATGGAGGTCTTCTCGCGCCTGCTCATCGGCACGGCCGGCATCGGCGTGCGCTGGCGCGGCGTGGGGTAGCCAAGGCGCGGGGAGCGTGCCCGCGCGATCAGAACGTCCAGTCGCTCCCGGGACAGAGGCTTGCGCGCGGCGACGTTGAAGCGGCCGTCGTAGACCGGCCGCCCGCCCGTGGTCGGCCCCTGATACTGCACGAAAAGCATCACGCCGCCGCTCTCGGTGCTGAGCTCGTCTTCGTAGTGCGGGTCGGCGTGGAAGATCATCGTGCCCGGCCCCATGGTCTTGCCGCCGATCGTAAAGGTACCTTCGAGGATGTACCAGACTTGCGCGAAATCATGCCTGTGCAGCGGGTGGTGAGAGCCGGGCTCGTAGCGCACGAAACCGGCATTGGGCTCGGTCGGCCGCTCCGCATGGGGATGGAACAGCATCTTGCTCCATTGGCCGGGAAAACGCAGCATCTCCCATTCCCGCTCGCTCTCGTGGACCGCCTCCATGGCGTTGTCGCCCGCCTTGCGTTGGATCGTGGCCATCGTCTCCGACATGGTTTCCTCCTCGCGATTGCTCGTGGACAGCTTGCCTCGCATTCCCCCGCCCCCGCACCGCGAGCATCAGTAGGAGCCTTGGTATCTCCTTCGGTGCGTCGCCGCGTAGACGTAATCGATCATGGTGACAAAGTCGAAGACTGGCAGTGCCAAGGCATCCTGGACCGCCTTGGCATAGGGCGGCAGCATCGAGCATTCCAGGAGGATGGCGCCCAGCTCGCCGTGCTCCGTCTTGAGCTGACGGCAGAGGGCGACGAGCTCGCTCTCGACGAGCTCGGCATCGATCGAGCCCTTTTCGTCGAACACCGCGGTCTTGAACTCGGGCTTGTCCTGCAATCCCCGGATGAGGATTTTGTTGGCGACGCTGATGCCCGACCGCGCCAGGAAATCCGGCGTCAGGTTGGTCGAATCGGCCGTGATGACGGCGATCGGGCGCGTCGCGGCGAGGCAGCTCGCGACCAGCGGCAATTGCAGAAGGCTCGACATGCACACAGGAATGCCGACGGCCTCGCGCACGGCGTCTTGAAACTGCAGCATGAAGCCGCAATCGCTGCTGATCGCGCGAACGCCCTGGATCTCGAGCTCCTTGGCGGCGGCGACCGCGGCCGCTTCGAGCTCCGGGGCTCCTCTGAGGCAGGCGGCTGTCGACAGCCCCGGCACCACCTTATAGATCACCGGATAGGGGTAGGTGGTGGCGTTGTCGACGTCGCCCGGGATGAACGGGAGCGAGCAATCGAGCTGCAGGATGCCCACGGCAAAGCCGTAATTCCGCGCCCCGCGCCGCGTGCGAAATGTCGTCATGCATCCACCTCGCGGTCCGATCGCATGCCGCGGATCGACCCTAAACCATTTCTTCCGCGGGGGCACCGGAAAACGCGGTCGGATTCCGCATCCGCCGATCCCTTGCCGGCCGCCCGGAAGCGCACCATAGTTAAGTGTCGACGCCAGCCGTCCGACGATTGCCGATCGCGCGAGGCGACCTCTTCAAGCGAGACGCAGCCAATGACCATCCGACTAGACCACACGATCGTGCCGGCGCGAGACAAGATCGCCTCGGCACGGTTCTTCGCCGAGATCTTCGGCCTGGAAGTGAAGCCGGGCGAGAGCCATTTCGCGCAAGTGCAGGTCAACGACAGCTTGACCTTCGACTTCGCCGACGAGGCCGAGGCCTGGGGCGGTCCGGGCTTCGATCCGCGCACCGGCAAGAGCCATCATTACGCCTTCCATGTCGGCGAGGCCGAGTTCAAGGCCATCTTCGGCCGCGTGAAAGCCAAGGGCATCCCCTTCGGCAGCGGGCCATACAGCCATACCGACGGCCGCACTTACACGCGCCGCGGCGGACGCGGCCTCTACTTCGAGGATCCTTACGGCCACCTGCTCGAGGTGATGACCGTGCCCGAGACGGGCAGCTAGGGCGCTCTTTCGCCTCTATCCGCCCGACACGAACGCCTTGAGCGTGGCGATCTCCGGACCTTGCGCCGCCTGCTCCCGCGCCAAGCGGCCGTAGAGGCTGGCGGCCCCTTGGAAGATCGCGGCAGCGGCGGGATCGGCCTCGAGATAGGCGGCGATCTCCTCCATCTCGGCGACCCAGCGGTAGGCCTTGGCGTACATGGCCGGCACTTGGCGCTCGAGATAGGCCTTGAGCGCCGGCTGGCTCTCGGCGAGCTCGCTCCTCAACGCGGCCCCCACGCCGGCGCGCTCGGCACCCAGCATTGCGACGGAGCCGAGTGCGGTGAGGCCCTTGGTGATCGAGGCGTAGGACAGCTTGAGGGCCGAGGCACTGCCCACCGTCCCGTCGAGGAGGCGCACGTCGAGTTCGTAGTCCCTGAGCGTCGCGAAGGCGGCGGCCTGCGGGCCCGAGGCATAGAAGCGCGGGCCCGGCGTGCCCTCGCGCGGCGGACCGCCGATGATGCCGGCGTCGACGAAGGGGGCACCCGCGGCTGCGATCACCCCGGCCGTCTTACGCGCCGTCTCCGGGCTCACCGCATTGCAGTCGACGAAGACCGCGCGGCGGTTGCTCTCGCGGAGGGGTGGGGCCATGCGCTCGCCAAAGGCCAGCGCTTGGCCGGGCGGCACGATGGAGAGCACGAAATCCGCGTCTGCTAAGAGCGACAAGTCGTCCTCGACGCTTGTGACGCCGGCGCGCTCGGCTCGCGCCCTGCTGGCACTGCTGCGCCCGGCAAGCGAGGTGAGGACGCGCGCGCCGCGCTCATGGAGGCGGCGGGCCACGCCGCTTCCCATCTCGCCCATTGCGATGACGACTACCGTCGGAGCCATGACGCCTGTTCCCTTTGCCTGGCCGCGCGCCGCGCGGCACCTCATTGCCCGGCGAGGAATTCCCCCATCCAGCGCCGGTAATCCGCGTCGCGCGTCACGCGCTTCATGAGCTCGCCCGAGGCGACGCCCGCGAGCTTCGCCGGCGGCGTGCCGTCCTTGAGCGCCTTGAGCGTGGCATGCACGGCCGCCACCGCCGCCATGATGGACTGGTGCCCCTGGAGGCAGATGCGCACGCCCTTGGCGCCGAGGTAGTCGAGGTCCATGACCTCGGGGCCGGCGCCGCCGAGGATGATGGGCAGCTTGACCCGTGCTGAGAGCGCCTCGAGCTGGGTGCGCGTGCGCACGCCCACGAAGAAGAGCGCGTCCACCCCCGCGGCCTCATAGGCGCTGGCGCGCGCGACGGCGTCCTCGACGCTGGTGGCCGAGACCGCGCTCGTGCGCCCGACGACGACGAGCTCCGGGTCCTGGCGTCCGGCGCGTGCCGCGCGCATCTTGCCGACGCCCTCGGCGAGCGAGACGAGCCGGGTCTCCTCGGCCGAGCCGAAGGAGGCCGGCAGCAGCGTATCCTCGATGGTGAGTGCTGCCACCCCCGCCGTCTCGAGCTCCTCCACCGTGCGCTTCACGTTGAGGGCATTGCCGTAGCCGTGGTCGGCGTCGACCAGGAGCGGCAGGTTGCCGGCGCGGCAGATGCGATAGGCCTGCCCGGCGAATTCCGTGAGCGAGAGCAGCATCAGATCGGGGGCGCCGAGCACCGCAAGGGCCGCGACCGAGCCGGCGAACATGCCGGCCTCGAAGCCGAGATCCTCGGCGATGCGCGCCGAGAGTGGGTCGAAGACGGAGCCCGGATGGATGCAGCGCGTGCCGGAGAGGATGGCGCGGAAGCGCCGGCGGCGGTCGGTCCAATTCATGACGCGAGGATAGCAGAGGGCGGCGGCGGCGGCGAGTCTGGCCAGCGCCGCGAAGCGTGCTATCCTCTGCGCAATAGGCGTGCCTGCCACGCGTGCGGTGCGCAGCCAAGGGGAGAGAGACGCCGATGTCGCAACGAAAAGACCCGAGAGCGGGGAGCATGGCCGCCTCGAGTGCGGCGGGTGCCGCCCGCGGCAACGATGCGGTCGACTTCGAGAACCTGCATGAGATCGTGCGCAAGGCGCGCCAGAATCTCGACCAGAACAATTGGGACTACATCGTCGGCGGCACCGAGAGCGAGACGACGCTGAGACGCAACCGCCTGGCCCTCGATCAGCTTGCCTTCCGGCCGCGCGTGCTGCGCGACGTGAGCAGGGTCGACGCTACGGTCGAGCGCCTCGGCCGCCAGCTGCGCCTGCCGGTCCTGCTCGCACCCGTGGGCAACCTCGAGACCTTCGAGGCGGGTGCTGCTGCGAGCGTCGTGCGCGCGGCGCGCGAGTTCGGCGTGGCGCATATGGTGAGCTCGGTGTGCGAGCCCGGGCTCGAGGGCGTAGCAAGGGCGGCACCCGAGGCGCTGCGCCTCTTCCAGCTCTACGTCCGCGGCGACGACGCCTTCGTCGACGATCACGTGCGCCGCGCCATCGACCGGGGCTACGCCGCCTTCTGCCTGACCGTCGACACGGCGCATTACAGCCGGCGCGAGCGCGACATCGCCAAACGGCATTTCACCGCCGGCCGCCTGAGGGTCGAGGGGCGCGACTTCCAGCAGGCGCTCGACTGGCGGACGGTGCGCCGCATCAAGGACAAGTTCGACATCCCGTTAGCACTCAAGGGCATCGCCACCCGGGAGGATGCACGCACGGCCATCGAGCACGGCGTCGAGTGGATCTACGTGTCGAACCACGGCGGCCGCCAGCTCGACCACGGGCGCGGCTCGATCGAGGTGCTGCCCGAGATCCGCGACGAGGTGGCGGACCGCGCCAAGATCATGATCGACGGCGGCTTCTGCCGCGGCACCGACGTGGTGAAGGCGATCGCCGCGGGCGCCGATCTCGTCGGCCTCGGCCGCATGCAGTGCTACGGCCTGGCCGCCGCGGGCCAGGCGGGCGTGGTGCGCATGCTGGAGCTCCTCGAGGACGAGGTGCGGCGCTGCCTGGGCCTCCTCGGCGTCAACCGCTTCGCCGAGCTCGACCAGAGCTATCTGCATGCGGCGGCACCGGCCAACGCGCCGCACGTCTTGAGCGCCTTCCCGCTCCTCGAGATCGAGCCCTATCGGTACTGAGCGCCGCCGGCAGCACGGCTGGGAGGTCGCGTGCGCGAGAAGGAGCTGCGTCTGGCCCTGGTGTTCTTCGGCGGCATCTCGCTCGCCGTCTACATGCACGGCATCAGCAAGGAGATTCTCAAGCTCGTGCGCGCGTCGAAGGCGCTGCACGCCATCGTCAACCGCAGCGAGCGGCTCAAGTCGCGCTACCCCAAGTCGGCCGCCGGCGGCGAGCGCGAGGACGACACCGAGGTCCTTTATTTCGAGCTCTTGCGCGAGATCGGGCGCAAGACGGAGCTCCGCGTCATCGTCGACGTGATCGCGGGCGCCTCCGCCGGCGGCATCAACGGAGTCATGCTGGCGAGGGCGCTGGCGCACGATCTCCCGATGGCCAGGCTGCGCGACCTCTGGCTCGAGGAAGCCGACGTGAGCGGCCTGCTCTCGCGCCGCAGCCGCGCGCGCACCTGGAGCAAAATGTTCCTGATGCCCTTCATCTGGGGTGCCGGCCACATGAGCTGGCTCGAGTCCGTTCACGACAAGGAGGTGCGCCGCAAGCTCTCCCTCTTCGTGCGCTCGCGCTGGTTCAAGCCGCCCTTCGGCGGCCACCGCATGTCGCTCCTCATGCTGAACGCGCTGCGCAGCATGGGCGACGGCGAGGGCTCGCTCCTCCCGGCCGGCATGGGGCTCGAGCTCTTCGTGACGCTGACCGACTTCTTCGGTTACCAGCAGCTCATCCAGATTCACGACCCGCCGCTCATCCGCGAGCGCGAGCACCGCCACATTCTCAAGTTCGGCTACCGGCGCTCGTCCTCCGGCGAGATCGAGAGCGACTTCACCCTCGCCGATACGCCGGCGCTCGCCTTCGCGGCGCGCGCCACCTCCTCCTTCCCGGGCGCCTTTCCCCCGATGCAGATCGCCGAGATCGACGAGCTCCTCGAGGAGCGGGGCCTCGCGTGGCCGAGCCGCCAGCACTTCCTCGCGCGCAACTTCGCGCGCTATGCCCGCGCGGGCGTCGACCCGGAGCGCGCCTCCTTCATCGACGGCAGCGTTCTCGACAACAAGCCGTTCCGCGAGGCCATCCAGTCGATCCGCGGCCGGCCGGCCTATCGCCAGGTGGACCGGCGCCTCGTCTACGTCGAGCCCGATCCCGTGCGGCTCGCCGCCAAGACGGCACGCTACAGGCCCGGCTTCTTCACGGCGCTCAAGGGTGCGCTCTCGGACATCCCGCGCAACGAGCCGATCGCCGAAGAGCTCGATTGGGTCAACGGCTTCAACGAGCGGGTGCGCCGCCTCAAGTCCATCGTCGAGGCGGCGCGGCCGGAAATCTCCGGCCTCGTCGCCGATGCCTCGGCCGCCCTCGACCGGCCCTTCGGCGCCGAGGAGCTGGCAAGCTGGCGCGAGAAGGTCAACCGCCGGGTGCGCACGAACGCCGGCTTCGCCTACGAGGGCTACGTGCGTCTCAAGATGGCGTCGGCGCGCGCTTTCGTCGTGCGCCTCATCGCCGCAGCCGCTGCGGCCGAGCCGCGCTCGCCGGGCGCGCGGCTGATCGCCGAGGTGGTGGAAGCGTGGGCGCATTTGCGCGGCATCGCCTACGGTACGCACGGCAGCGAGGCGCTCGCGGGAGAGACGGCCGCAGCCTCCGCGGCGACGCCTTGGGTCGCCTTTCTCCTCGCCTTCAACGTCGATTACCGCATGCGCCGGCTGAGCTTCCTCATCCAGGGGCAGAACCGGCTCTACGGCATGATGGACGAGGTCGGGGCGGGCAGCGAGACCGCACGGCTGGTGGACCGCCTGAAGCGCGACTTCTACCATTGCCTCGACGTGCTCGGGCACTGCGAGCGGGCCAACCGCCTGACGCCTGCTGTGCGCGAGGCGGCGGCGGCGCTCTTCGCCGAGACGCCCTCGGCCGCCGACGCCCGGCGCATCGCCGACCACGCCAGGAGCTTCGCCGAGCGGCACGCGGGGGAGATCGATGCGCTGGTCAAGAGCCTCGGCCGCGAGGTGGCACTCGAGGGCGCCACCCACGACGTGGATGCGCTTCTCGCCGGCATGGATCACGGCGCCTGGACGCCGCTCGTGCGCCGCGAGGTCCTGACCAACTATCTCGGCTTCCCCTTCTGGGACGTGCTCACCTTTTCCGTCACGAGCTGGCGCGACGTGGGCGAGTTCGACGAGATTCGCATCGACCGCATCAGCCCGGAGGACGCCCGCGCGATCCCCATAGAACCGCGCCTCGCCCGGCTCAGGGGCACCAGCCTCGGCCACTTCGGCGCCTTCTTCTCGCGCACCTACCGGGAGAACGATTACCTCCTGGGACGCCTCCACGGCGCCGATCGTCTGGTCGACATCGTCTGCGATGCCGCCGGCATCGAGCGGCAGGGGGACGGCATCGACGTGGACGAGCTGAAGCGCCGGCTCTTCGCGCGCATCCTCGATGCCGAGGAGCCGCATCTCCCCAACAGCCGCGCGCTGATGGCGGCCCTGCGCGCGGCGCTCGCGGGCGGGGATGGCGGCGGCGGCTCCGGGGCCGCGTGATTGGGGGCTTCGAACTGCGCCGTGTCTTTCTCCTGGAACGTCATGGCCGGCGAAGGCCGGCCATCCACGTTTCACGCCGGCCAGAAAAAGACGTGGATGGCCGCGACATGCGCGCTCATGGCGATAGGGAGACGGAATGCCTCCCGTTGCCGCGCCGCCGCCGCAGCACCTCAGACGGCTGCCGCCCCCAAAAGGGTCAACGCCGCCGCCGCCATCACCTTGGCGGAGGCGATCATGTCGTCCACGAGGACGTATTCGTCGGGCTGGTGGGCGAGGTCGAGAATGCCGGGGCCGTAGGCGATGCAGTCCTTGAGCTTGCCCACGCGCACGATGTGCTTCTGGTCGTAGGTGCCGGGGGAGACGACCTGCACAGCGGGCCGGCCGAGCACGCGCTCGATCTCGGCGGCGACCGCCTTGACCACGGGCGCATCCGCATCGGTGAGCGTGGGCGGGAAGTGCAGCACCTCGGCGAGGTCATAGGCGAAGCCTGGCCGCTCGCGCCTCAAGGTCTCGAGGAGATCGGCGATCTCGCGGCGCACCTCCTCGAGGTTCTCCTCGATGAGATAGCGCCGGTCGATCACCAGGCGGCAGCTGTCGGGCACCATGGGGCTCGGCAGGCCCTCGTAGTCCTCGCCGAGCCCTCCATGGATCGAGCTCAGGTTGATGGTCGAGCTCTTGGCGCCCTCGGGCACCACCGGCATGCGGGTATGCTTCTGGGCGAGGCGCGGGATGAGGTTCTGCTCGATGCGCTCGAGCACGGCGCCCATGTGGCGCACCGCGCAATTGCCGAGGAAGGGCATGGAGCCGTGCGCGGTGCGGCCGTGGGTCTCGATGCGCGCCCACCACACGCCGCGGTGCCCGATGCAGATGCGGTCGACGTTGAGCGGCTCGGGGATGATCACGTGGTCGACCCGCGGCGGCGAGAAGTAGCCGCGCTCGGCCAAGTAGCCGACGCCGCCATAGCCGCCCGACTCCTCGTCGACCGTGCCGGAGATCTCGAGGGCGCCGGGATAGGCGATGCCCTCGTCGAGGATGGCCTCGACGGCGATGAGCGAGGCGGCGAGCCCGCCCTTCATGTCCGAGGCGCCGCGGCCGTAGAGCCGGCCGCCGTCGAGCTCGCCCGCGAAGGGATCGCGCGTCCAGCCGCGCCCGGCCGCCACCACGTCGATGTGGCTGTTGAAATGCACGCAACGGCCGGGCCCCGTGCCCGTCTTGCGGGCGATGACGTTGGTGCGCGGGTAGCGCTCGTTGTCGCCGGGGCTGCCGAGGCCGCGCTCGTAGCGCACCTCGAAGCCGCGCGCGGCGAGCCGGGAGCCTATGAGCTCGGCGCAAGGAGCATAGGCGTCGCCCGGCGGATTGACCGTGGGGATGCGGATGAGCGCGCGCGCGAGCGCCACCAGCTCGTCGGTGCTGCTCTCGATGCGGCGAAAAAGCCCGTCGCGGAAATCGCGCGGCATGGTGCCTCCCGAGCAACGCTACGGGGAGGGCTGCCGCTCTGTCAATCGCGCGGGCGGGAAGAGGCGGTCGAAGGCGGCGCCGCCTTCCTCCGAGAACAGCACCGTGCGGCTCCGGCGGCCGCGCCTGGCCCAGCCGCGCGCGAAGAGCTCATGGAGGATCGCAGCACCGAGCGCGCCGCCGAGATGGTTGCGCCGCTCGCTCCAGTCGAGGCAGGCGCGGCAGAGCGGGCGGCGCGTGCCCCCGAGCGAGGTGCTGTCGACGCCCAGGCCGCGCAAGAAGCGGCGCCCGCCGTCCGCGAGCTGGAGTTCCTCGTCGTCGCCCACGATCACGCCGCGCGCGCGCAAGCCCTCGAGCATGCGCACCCCGCGCTCGCCGGCTAGATGATCGTAGCAGACGCGCGCCTGGCGCAGCGCCGGATCGTTCGGTCCGGTGCGCACGCGGCGCTGCCCCGTCCGCATGGCGAGCCCCATCAGCCCTTCGAGCACGGCCGCCACGTCGGCGCCCGAGAGGCGGAAGTAGCGGTGGCGGCCCTGCTGGCGCGTGGCCAGGAGGCCGGCGCTCGCGAGCTTGGCCAGGTGGCTGCTTGCCGTGGAGGGCGCCACCCCCGCCTCGAGCGCCAGCTCGCTCGCGGTCAGCGCGCGGCCGTCCATGAGCGCCGTGAGCATATTGGCGCGCGCCGGGTCGCCGAGGAGGGCCGCGATCGCGGCAATGTCCGGTCCGTCCTTCATAGTTCGATCATGGCAGAAATGTCGCAGCCGCGCAAGCCGCCACCGCAACAGCCGCCACCGCAACGGCTTACTCCGGAGGTGCTACGCGATACCAGTAGGCCGAGGGATAGCCCTCGGCGTCGACGTTCGAGCACTTGGCGCCCGACGGCCGGCCGGTTCCCGACGCAGTGCCAGGCGTAGATCGTGCTATGGCCGGTCGCATAAGCGGGGACGATCTCGGCGCCGGGATTGTCGCGGCAGTACTCGCGCGCGCCGGGACCCGGCGTTGTGCGCGTATCGGCCTTGCCGTCGCAGGGGATATTGGCGCCGTAGGTGCAGGCGAGCACGGTCCCTGCGGCACAGCGCCAGATGCCGCGCTTGAAGATCTCGAGCGGCGCTCCGGGTGCCGCCCCGCTTGCCCGCTTGAGGGCCTCGGCGACCCAGTCGGGCATCGCCGGGCCTGTGTAGCGTGCGTCCGGCCGGTCGATCGTGCCGACCGCGGCGCAATAGGGCGCCGGGTCGTCGAAGCGCTTGGCGCCGCCGGATTGCGCGTGCGCCGAGGCGAAGGCGAGCGTCATGCCGCAGCAGAGGACGATCGCGGCCGCCGCCGCACTTCGCATGTTACGCGAGCCCGGCCGCATAGCCGTCGCGCTGCGGATCGGCGCCGCCCTCCAATTCGCCGTCCCAGCAGGCGATGCCGTGAGGTGCCGCGAAGGGAAACGTGAGGGGCGAGCGCCTGACCTCGTAGCCCATGGCCTCGAGTGCCTCTTGCGTTCTTCTCGGGATGCGGTTGGCGATGTCGATCGCGTTGGAGGTGGCGCTGAAGCGCGGGGCGGCGACCGCCTCCGGAAGCGGCATTCCCCAATCGAGCACATTGAGCAGCACTTGCAGGATGGCGATACCGATCCACGCGCCGCCCGGTGCGCCGAGCGTCAAGACCGGCGTCTCGCCCTCGAAGACGATGCTCGGCGTCATCGAGGAGAAGCGGCGCTTGCCGGGTGCGATCGAGCCGGCGCGGCCGGGCCTGGGATCGTACCAGTTCATGGCCCCGTTCAGCATGAAGCCGGTGCCGGGCGGAATGACGCCCGAAGGCAGGCCGTTGGTATGGGTGAGCGACACCACCATGCCGTCGCGATCGATGCAGGACACCGTGGTGGTATCCTTGCCGTCCGAGCTCGCGCGGGCAAGCGGCGTCTTCTCGCGGCACCTGATGCGCGCAGCGCACTCGTCCGCGTAAGCGTCCGAGAGGAGGCGCTCCACGGGCGGGGCCGCGAAATCCGGATCGCCGATATGGCGGTCCTTGTCGCCGCCGGCGATCTTCATCGCCTCGGCGATGACGCGGATGTATTCGGGCTCGTTGTGGCCGAGAGCCGTGAGTTCGAAGCGCTCGAGGATGCGCAGCATCTCGGCGACGACGATGCCGCCGCCGGGCGGCGGCGGCGTGGCGACCGCCCGGCCGCGATAGGAGACCTTGAGCGGCGCCCGCGTCCTGACCTTGAAGCCCGCGAGATCCGCGAGCGTCAGCGGGCCGCCGTGGGTGCGCATGTCGTCGGCGATGCGCCGCGCGATCTCGCCCTCATAGAAGCTCTCGGCGCCGTCGCGCGCGAGACCGCGCAAGGTTGCCGCGAGATCGGGATTGCGCACGCTGTCGCCGAGGCGCTTGGGCGTCCCGTCGGGGCGCAGATAGAGCGCCCGCCCATCGGGCGTGAACGCGAGCTTCCGGACATAGGGGAGGCGCCCATAGGCCGTCTCGTCGAGGGCGAACATGCCGGCCACATGCGGGCGCACCAGCCAGCCGCTCTCGGCCAAGCCGATGGCGGGCTCGAACAATGCGGCCCAGGGCAGCTTCCCGAAGGCCGCGTGGGCCTCGCCGAAGACGCGCACGATGCCGGGCGTCGTCACCGCCCCATGGCCCAGCTCGTTGACGCCGCCCCGCAGCACATAGCCGTAGCCGTCGCTGCATTCGCGCTCGAAGAGCGCCGTCCACATCTCAGGATTGCTGGCGGCCGGGCAGGTGGAGAGCCCGTCGAGCACGAGGTTCTTCCCCGATGCGGGATCGAAGAGGTGCAGGCTGCCGAGGCCGCCGATGCCGCACATCAAGGGATCGACCACCCCTTGGGCGAGGGCTGAGGCAATGACCGCATCGAGCGCATTGCCGCCGCATTCGAGCACGCCGAGGCCCGCTTCCGTCGCCTCGGGTTGCGCTGCCACGATCATGGCCTTGTAGGCCGGGCGAATGCGTTTGGGCTTCGGCATGGGGAGACCCTGGGGGACAAACGCAAGCATAGTCAAGCCCGTAGGTCCCTCTCCCGCTTGCGGGCGAGGGATTTAGCGCGTGCGCTTGACGCCGTGCTGGGGTGCGCCACTCGCGGGATCTTCGGGCCACGCGTGCTTGGGATAGCGTCCGCGCATGGTGCGGCGCACCTCGGCATAGCCGGCGCGCCAGAAACTCGCGAGGTCGCGCGTCATCTGGAGCGGGCGGCCGGCGGGCGAGAGGAGATGCAGCAGCACCGGCACGCGGCCGGAGGCTATGCGCGGCGTCTCGGCCAGGCCGAAGAGCTCCTGGAGCTTGACCGCGAGCACCGGTGCCTCGGCGCCCGAATAGTCGAGCTGTACCAAGCGGCCGCTCGGCACGGCGATCGCGCGCGGCGCCTCGGCATCGAGACGGCGGTGCTGGCGATGATCGAGGGCGGCTGCGAGGATCGCCGCGAGATCGAGCCGCGCGAGATCGGCGCGGCTGCGGCGGCCCGCGAGATGGGGGAGGAGCCAGCGCTCGAGCGTGCGCTCCAGTGCGGCGTCCGCAAGATCCGGCCAATCGCCTTTTGCGCCGTCGAGCGAGCGGAGAAAGGCGACGCGCGCCTGAAGATTGCGCGCCTCGGCACTCCACGGGAGCGCTGCAAGGCCGAGTGTGCACAGGCCCTCGAGGAGTGCCGCGGCGACGCGCTCGGCCGGAGCCTCCGGCCACGGCCGGGCCTCGAGGACGAGTGCTCCCAGGCGCCGCTGCCGCCGCGTCTCGACGGCTTCCGTCGCCTTGTTCCACGCGACTTCCTCGACGCTCGCGATGGCGTCGGCGAAGTTCTCCTCGATCTCATCGAGTGCCATCGGAGCCGCGAGGAGGACGCGGCCGCCGCCGCCGCCGCCGACCGACGCGATGGCGAGCCAGGGCTCGCGCGCAAGCGGGTCCTCCGCGGCGAGGACGGCGCCGCGCCCGTTCGCCATGCGGAAGCCGCCCGCGGGCCTTAGCTTGGCGATGCGCTCGGGATAGGCAAGGGCGGCGAGGAGGCCGGCATGCGCCGGCTCGAGCGCGCGCTCGGGGAGTGCCAAGAGGCGGCGGACCTGGCGCGCCGCCTCGCGCGCACGTCTCAGGGCGCCCTCGTTGAGCGTGCAGCCGGGCGGCAGGGCGCCTTTGCGCGCCATGAGCTCGAGCCGCGGCCTGAGATCGGCGTCGCGCGCGGCCCCTGGGCCTGCGAGGATGTCGCGCTCCTCGAGCAGTGCGGCGAGTGCCGCCGCCTCCTGGCCGAGCCCGCGCGACTTGGCCGCGAGCGCCATGTGGGCAAGGCGGGGATGCATGGGGAGCCGCGCGAGCGCCCGGCCGTGCTCGGTGGCGTGGCCCTCGCGGTCGATGGCGCCGAGTGCCTCCAGGAGATGCCGCGCTTCGGCGAGCCTCCGTGCGGGCGGCGGGTCGAGCCAGGCGAGCGTGGCCGGATCGCGGCAGCCCCAAAGCGCCAGCTCGAGTGCCAGGCCTGCGAGATCGGCTTGCAGGATCTCGGGTGCGGCATGGGGCGGCAAGCCGCGCGTCGCGGCTGCGGGCCACAGGCGATAGCAGAGCCCCGGCCCGAGCCTTCCGGCGCGGCCGCGGCGCTGCTCGGCCGCGGCCTGGGAGACGCGCACGGTCTCGAGCCGCGAGAGGCCGCTCGCCGGATCGAAGGACGGCGCGCGCGAGAGACCGCTGTCGACGACGGCGCCGATGCCCTCGATGGTGAGGCTGGTCTCGGCGATCGAGGTGGCGAGCACGATCTTGCGCTTTCCCGGCGGCGCCGGCGCCAAGGCGGCGTCCTGCGCGGCGGGCGGCAGTGCGCCATAGAGCGGTGTTACGATGACGTCGGGTCCGAGACCGCTCTCGCGCAAGAGCCGCTCGACGGCGCGGATCTCGCGCTCGCCGGGGAGGAAAACGAGCACGTCGCCGCTGCCCTCGCCGAGCGCGCGCCCGGCCGCCGCCGCCACGGCGGGGACGAGGCGCTCGCGCGGCGGTGCGGCGAGGGAGCGCGTCTCGACGGGAAAGCTGCGCCCCTCGCTCTCGAGCAGCGGAGCGTCACCCAGCAGCCCCGCCACGCGCGCGCCGTCGATCGTCGCCGACATGACGAGGAGGCGCAAGCTCGGCCGCAGGTTGCGCTGCAAATCGAGCGTCAGCGCCAAGCCGAGGTCGCTCGCCAGGCTGCGCTCATGGAACTCGTCGAAGATGACGAGGCCGACGCCCTCCAATCCGGGGTCGTCCTGCAGGCGGCGCGCGAGGATGCCCTCGGTCACCACCTCGATGCGCGTGCGAGGGCCAACGCGGCGCTCGAGGCGGATGCGGTAGCCGACCGTCTCGCCGACTGTCTCCCCGAGTACGGCTGCCATGCGGTGTGCTGCCGCGCGCGCGGCGAGGCGGCGCGGCTCGAGCATGAGGATGCCCTGGCCCGCGAGCCACGGCTCAGCTAAGAGGGCGAGCGGCACCCGCGTCGTCTTGCCCGCGCCCGGCGGTGCCACGAGCACGAGGGCTGCGTGGCCCTCGAGCTCGGCTGCGATGCGCGGCAAAAGCGGGTCGATGGGAAGCGGCGTCATGCCGGCGCAAGCTAGCCCCGAGTGCGCTCCGGCGCGCGGGGCCTGCGGGGCGGGCCGCGGCGCTGCCGCCCCGCTCACCGCGGCTCGACGCGCCGGCGTCGGCCTGGCGTGTGCTGCCCTTCGGTCGCGAGGTCGCGGGCGCCCGCGAGCACCGCCTCGACATGGGCGAGGTGTGCCGCCATGGCGGCGCGCGCGCCCGCCGCATCGCGCCGCCGCAGGCACTCGTAGATCGTCCGGTGGTCGCTGATGGTCATCTGCTGCTGGTGGGGAAGACCGGTATGGCTGCTGAGATGGTGGAAGAGGGGTGCGGACATGCCTTCCCACAAGCCGTCGACGAGGCTCGCGAGCACGCTGTTGTGCGTCGCCTCGGCGATGCAGGCATGGAAGAGGCGGTCGGCGCTGCGGCCGTCGCCGCCCGCCGCCATATGGCGCTCCATCTCCTCGATCGCCTCGCCGATACCCGCGAGCTCCGCGGCAGTGGCGTGCTCCGCCGCGCGCGCCACGATCTCGCACTCGAGGAGGCGGCGGGCGTCGAGCAGATCGAACGGGCTCGGTCCGGCGTCGAGAGGAGGCGGATGGGCCTGCGCCTCGCGCACCTGCTCCTCCAGCACGTAGATGCCGGCGCCGGCGCGGATCGCGACGACGCCGGCGATCTCGAGGGCGATCATCGCCTCGCGCACGGTCGGCCGGCTCACGCCGAGCCGCCGGGCGAGCTCGCGCTCGGGCGGCAGACGGTCGCCCGGCCGGTATTCGCCGGCGCGGATCAGCTCGCGGATCTGTCCGGCCGCCTGCTGGTAGAGGCGCTGCGATTCGAGGGGCTGGAGCGGCATTCAACAGTCCATTTCACCGCTCTCATCCTTCGAGACGCAATCCTTCGGATTGCTCCTCAGGATGAGGACCGAGACCAAGTTCCTCATGGTGAGGAGCGTCGCGTGAGCGACGCGTCTCGAACCATGAGGTCGGGCAGAGCGTCCTGCCGGGCGGGCAGCGTTGGCCACAGCCGCAACAGCTCGGCCAGGCAATAGAAGAGATGATAGAAGACGCGCACCGGGAGCTCGCGCGAGAGCTCGCGGCCGTCGCGCGCGAGCTGGTTGCGCCAGCGCGCATTGGGCGCCACGAGATAATGCTCGAACAGCATGGCCGTCTGGGTCTTGGCGGCTTCGGCCGCGCGTGCGTCGCCGAGGAACTCCCAGCGCGCGAGGTGCGCCTGGATCGCCTCGGTCTGCGGCCACAGGAGCTTGCTCGATGCTACCACCATGCCGTCGGGATAGACCTCGTCGAAGGCGGCGCGGACGAAGTGCGGGTCATATTCCATGCCGCGCTCCTCGGCGAAACGATAGAGCCGCTCGGCCGGCTCGAGCAGGCTCCCATCGCCGCCGAGCCGGGTATAGCGATGGAGGAGGCGGACCCACTCGAAATGATGGCCCGGCTCGCGCAGGCGTCCGGCAGCACCCGGCGCCGGGCGCCAATCGGCGGTGAAATACTCGCCGAGCGTGCCGCTGCCCGCATCGAAGAAATGCGCCTTGAAGAGACCGGCCATGGTCTCGGCGCGCGCGGCCCAGCGGGCGTCGCCGCTCGCCTCGTAGAGTGCCAAAAAGGCCTCGAGGAGATGCATGTGCGGGTTCTGCCGGCGGGGCAGCGCGTCGGGCGCGCCGGCGAGGTGCCGCTCGCGATAGCCGCCGAACCTCCGGTCGAGGAGGACGGCGTCCATGTAATCGGCGATGCGCGCGGCCCAGACGAGCGGCGCCGCATCGCCGCTCGCGCGATGAAGCCACGCGCAGGCGAAGAGTGCGAAGGCGTGGTCGTAGGCGTCCTTCTCGCGCGCGAGCGGGGTGCCGTCGGCCGCGATCTGATGGAAGAAGCCGCCCTCGCCCGCGTCCCAAGAGCGCTCCACGAGGAAGGCGAAGCCGCGCTCGGCCGCGGCAAGCGCACCCCCGCCGAGGCCGAGCATTGCTGCATGGGCGAAGCCATAGACGAGGCGCGCGGTGACGAGCGGCGTCTTGACGGGCCGCCGGTCCGGCATTCCGTCGGGCGTCAGGTACTCGACGTAGCCCGCGGGCTCCGCCGCGACGTTGGCCACCCACCAGGGCACCACCTCAAGGGAGAGCCAGCGCCGCCATGCCGCCGTCGTCTTAGGCAGTGCTATCACCGCACCTCCTACCAGTCGTGCATGGTGCCGTCGATGAGACGGTTCACCGGCAGATAGGCGCGCGCATAGGGGAACTTGGCGGCGAGCGCCTCGTCGATATCGACGCCGTGCCCCGGCGCCTCGCCGGGATGGAGGCAGCCATCGGAGAATGCGTAGGCGTGGGGGAAGACCTCGTCGGTCCGGGCCGTGTGCAGCATGTATTCCTGGATGCCGAAGTTGGGCACCGAGATGTCGAAGTGGAGCGCCGCCCCCATGCACACGGGCGAGAGGTCGGTGGCGCCGTGGCATCCCGTGCGCACGCCGTAGAGATCGGCGAGCGAGGCGATGCGCCGCAGGTGGCTGATGCCGCCGGCATGGACCACGGTCGCGCGGAGATAGTCGATGAGCTGCTCGGTAATAAGGGTGCGGCAGTCATGGATCGAGTTGAACACCTCGCCCACGGCAAGCGGCGTCGTGGTGTGCTGGCGGATGAGGCGGAAGCCCTCCTGGTTCTCGGCCGGCGTGGCGTCCTCGAGCCAGAACAGGCGATAGGGCTCGAGCGACTTGCCGAGCCGCGCCGCCTCGATCGGCTTGAGCCGGTGGTGCACGTCGTGGAGGAGGTGCGGCCCGAAGCCGACGCGCTCCCGGAGGCGCGCGAAGAGGGCCGGCACGAAGTCGATGTACTTCTCCGTCGACCACAGATTCTCGCTCGGGAGATCGGCGTCCGCGGGCTCGTAATACATCTTGTGTTTGGCGACGCCGTAGGTGGAGGCGAGGCCGGGCACGCCCGCCTGCGCGCGGATCGCCTTGTAGCCGAGGCCCACGTAGCGCTCGACCTCGTCGAGGCACTCCTCGAGATCGCGGCCGTTGGCGTGGCCGTAGACGAGCACCGCGTCGCGGCTGCGGCCGCCGAGGAGCTGGTAGAGCGGCATGCCCGCGGCCTTGGCCTTGATGTCCCAGAGTGCTGTGTCGACCGCCGCGATCGCGGTCATGGTCACCGGCCCGCGCCGCCAATAGGCGCCCTTGTAGAGGTACTGCCAGATGTCCTCGATGCGGCGCGCGTCGCGGCCGATGAGGCAGGGCACGACGTGGTCCTTGAGGTAGGAGGCAACCGCCAGCTCGCGGCCGTTGAGCGTCGCGTCGCCGAGGCCGTAGACGCCCTCCTCGGTCACCATCTTGAGGGTGACGAAGTTGCGCCCCGGCGAGGTGACGATGACGCGCGCTTCCCTGATCTTCACGAAATCCTCTCTACGAAAGAGCCCGTCCCTCACCCGGCCGCTTTGCGGCCACCCTCTCCCGCAAGCGGGAGAGGGAAGCGGCTACGTCCGCGGCTTCTCCTTGACGCGGGTGACGAGCTGGGTCGGGTTGACGAAGCGCAGTGCGAAGAGCAGCCAGACCAGCATGGTGACCATGTAGGTGACCGCCATGGCGTCGACCGACTGACCTGCTCGCACGCCGGCCGCGAAGACCGAGTAGTAGAGCGCCACCACGAGCGTCTGGCTGTCGGGACCTGCGGTGAGGAAAGTGAGCTCGAACATGGCGAAGGCGCGCACCAGCACGAGCAGGCCCGCGGCGAGAATGCCGGGGGCGAGGAGCGGGACCAGCACGTGGACGAAGACGCGGAACGTGCCGGCCCCGAAGACGCGCGCCGCCTGCTCGAGACGCGGATCGATCTGCTCGATGAAGGGCGTCATGACGAGCACGACGAAGGGCACGGACGGCACCAGGTTGGCGAGGATGACGCCGGTCATGGTGCCGCCGAGGCCGTAGCGGTAGAGCACGGTCGCGAGCGGGATGCCGTAGGTGATGGGCGGCACCAGGAGCGGCAGCAGGAAGAGCAGCAGCACGAGGCGCTTGCCCGGAAATTCCCGGCGCGCGAGGGCGTAGGCCGCGGGCACGCCGCAGAGGACCGAGACTGCGACCACGATGAAGACGATCTCGAGCGTCACGGTCAGCACGTCGCCGAGCTGGAACTCGTCCCACGCGTCGGCGTACCAATGCGTCGTGTAGCCGGGCGGAAGCCAGGTGCCGAACCAGCGCGTCGCGAAGGAGTTCACGAGCACCGAGGCGATCACCGCCGCGACGTTCATCAGGAAGAAGGCCATGGTCGCCCACACGATGGACGTCCAGACGATCTCACCCCACGTGCGGCGCTCGCGCCTGGCGGCCATGTCGAGCGTGCCGAGCACGGCTTCGCTCATCCCTTCGCTCCCGCCGTCGAGCCGCGATAGAAGAAGCCGCGCATGGCGAGCACGGCGGCGAAAACGATGAGCTGGAGGGCGGCCATGATCATGGCGACGGCCAACGCCATGGAATAGTCGTAGTCCTCGAAGGCGGACTGATAGGCCGCGATCGAGAGCACCCGCGTGGGGCCCGCGGGTGCACCGAGCAGCACCGCCGAGGGAAACACCGAGAAGGCCTGGACGAAGGAGAGGCAGAAGGTGATCGCCAGGCCCGGTACCAGGAGCGGCCAATAGATGTAGAAGAACTGGCGCGCCCGACCGGCGCCGAGCGTCGAGGCCGCCTGCGCCAGAGTCGGGTCGATCCCCGTCAGATAGGAGAGCGTCAGGAGGAACGAGAAGGGGAAGCCGGTGATGACGAGGGAGAGCAGCACGCCCCAATAATTGTGGGTGAGGCGGACGGCCGAGCTGACGAGGCCGAGATCGAGGAGCGTGCGGTTGAGCCAGCCCTGCGGCCCCAGGTAGTTGAGCAGGCCCTCCGCGACGAGCACGGTGCCGAGCGTGATGGGCACCACCAGGAGGGTGGTGACGAGGCGCTGCAGGCCTCCCGGGCGGCGCAGCTTGAAGGCGAGCGGCACCGCGAGGCCGACGTTGACGAGCGTCGCCGGCACGGCGAGCCAAAAGGTGGTGGCGATCGTGCCGCTGAAGCGAGGCTCGCCGAAGAACCGGGCGTAATTGGCCCACATGCCGTGCGCCTTGGGCTCGAAGGAGAGCTCCAAGCCGTAGAGGAAGGGATAGATGAAGAGGAGCACCACCACGAGCGCCCCCGGCACGATGAGGAGGAGCGAGCGGTCGAAGCCGGCGTCCGCGAGGTCGCGGCGAGCCATGGTCTAGACCTCGCCATAGACGAGGACGCGCTCGGTCGGCACATGGCAGCGCAGCGCCTCGCCCGGAGCGACGCGCACGACGCTCCGCGCATGAAGTCTCTGGCCGTCCGCGGTCAGGAAGTCGATGAGATAATCGTGCCCGCAATATTGGACGGCCTCGGCGCGGCCCTCGATTGTGTTGGGCCCGTCGCCGGGCGTGAGATCCTCGGGCCGGATCGCAACGCGCGCTGCGGCGCCGGCGGCGAGCGGCTCTCGGCAGATGCCCTCGAGGCGCAGGCCGCCCGCGGCGACGAAGCCGCGTCCGCCCTCCACGCGCTCGAACTCGGCACGAGAGCGCGTTGCGATAGCCCATGAAGAGGGCGACCGCGAGATTGGCGGGGCGTCCGTAGAGCTCCTCGGGCGTGCCGATCTGCTGAGTGACCCCGTCCTTGAGCACGACGATGCGGTCCGCGAGCGAGAGCGCCTCCTCCTGATCGTGCGTCACATAGACGGTGGCTCGGCCGAGCTCGAGATGGATGCGCTTGATCTCCGAGCGCATCTCGAGCCTCAGCTTGGCGTCGAGATTGGAGAGCGGCTCGTCCATCAGCACGACCGGCGGCTCGACCACGATGGCGCGCGCGATCGCGACGCGCTGCTGCTGGCCGCCGGAGAGCTGGCCGGGCAGCCTATCCGCGTGGGCCTGGAGCTGGACGAGCGCCAGCACGCCATCGACCCGCCGCTTGATCTCGGCCGCGGGCAGCCGCCGCATGGCGAGCCCGAAACCGACGTTCTTGCGCACCGTCATGTGCGGGAAGAGCGCGTAGTTCTGGAAGATCATGCCGAAGCCGCGCTCCTCCGGGCGGAGCGTGTCGATGCGCCGCTCGTCGAGCCAGATGCTGCCCGAGGAGAGCGGCAGCAGGCCGGCCAGGCAATTGAGCGCCGTCGTCTTGCCGCAACCGGAGGGGCCGAGGAGGGCGATGAACTCGCCGCGCCGGATGGCGAGCGTGAGGCGGTCGAGCGCCAGCGTGCCGGCAAAGCGCCGGCTCACCGCCTCGAGCCTCAGCTCGGCAAAGCCTCCATCCTGCGCCTTGCTTGCGGCGCGGCTCCTCTCGCCCTCCATGGCCTCCCGTCCCCCCGGCTGACGCCGTGCTGCGGCGCCGCCGCTACTTCATCTTGCTCGCACCAACCTCCTCGTCCCATTTGTGGAAGGCGACGACGAGGTCGTTGCCGAAGAGCGGCGCCACGGTCGGGTACTTCTTGATGAGCGCGTCATATCCGGGCCGGCCGAACTCCTTGAGCGTCTCCTGGCTCTCCTTGGGCGCCATCGAGACGGGCACGCCCTTCATCGCGGGCCCGGGATAGAAATAGCCCGCGTCATAGGCGAAGGCCTGCTGCTGGGGCTTGAGCACGAAGGCGATGAGATCGAGGGCGACGGCGAGCTTGGCCCCGGTGACGCCCTTGGGGATCGCCATATACTGGGCGTCCGCCACCCAGCGGAAGCCCGCCGGGCCGGAGAGAATCGTCGTCTCCGCCGACTTCGGCACGGTGCCGAGGGCGCGCGGGTTGATGTCCCAGCCGATGGTCGAGGCGATGATGTCGCGCGAGCCCTCGCCGAGCTCCTTCATCGTCACCCCCGTGCCGCTGGGATAATACTCGATGCAGCTGTTGAGCTCTTTGAGATAGGCCCAGGTCTTGGCCCAGCCGTTGACCGGATCGCGCGGGTTGCTGTCGCCGAGCAGATAGGGCAGCCCCTGGAGGAAGGTGCGGCCGGGGCCCGAGTTGGCGGGACGCGCGTAGAAGAAGCGGTTGGGATGCGCCTTGCACCAGGCAAGCAGCGCCTCGGTCGTCTTGGGCACGTCCTTGACGCGCTCCGGCGCGTATTCGAGGAGCGGGCCCGAGGGCGTGTAGACGTTCTCGATGGCGTCGCCCTCGGTCGGCTTCTGCATGACGTCGGCGCCGGGGACGTAGTTCGCCATCAGGCCGGGAAACTTCGCCGCATAGTCGGGCAGTATCTTCGTCCACAGATGCTGCTCGATGCCGGCGGAGATGCCGTCGGTGCCGCTCAGCACCAGCTCGATGTCCATGCGGCCGGCGTCCTGCATCGCCTTGAGCTTGGCCGGCAGCTCGGGCGCCGGAGCCTGGGTAAAGGTGAACCGCGAGACGAGCTCGGGATGGGCCGTGCGATAGGCCTCGATCGCCTTCTGCATGAGGGCGAGCTGGCCCGCCACGTCGATGATGTTGATGACCACCGGCGACTTGGGCAGCGCCGGCATCTCGGCCGCGTAAACCGGACGCGGTGCTCCGGCAAGGAGCGCCGTAGCGAACGCCGCGGCGACAAGACACTTCGCAAAGCTTCTCATGGTTTCCTCCCTATGAACGCATGTGTCGGACGCACCCCCCACCCCAACCCTCCCCCTCAAGGGGGGAGGGGGTTCTTTTAGTGAGACGCCTGACCTTTTCCCTCCCCCCTTGAGGGGGAGGGTAGGGTGGGGGGTATGAAGGGCGTCACTCATTCTCGATCGGGCTCTCACAGTTTATAGGCCTTCTTGACGAGGCGGTAGGCGAGATCGACGGCGACCTCGCGTGCCTCGTCCTCGGCGAGCCGGTGGTCGGCCACGAGCCCGGCGAGATAGGAGCAATCGACGCGGCGGGCCACGTCGTGGCGCGCCGGGATCGAGAGGAAGGCGCGCGTGTCGTCGTTGAAGCCGACCGTGTTGTAGAAGCCGGCCGTCTCGGTCACCGCCTCGCGGTAGCGCCGCATGCCCTCCGGGCTGTCGTAGAACCACCAGGCGGGCCCGAGCCTGAGCGCGGGGTAGACGCCTGCAAGCGGCGCCAGCTCGCGCGAATAGGCCGATTCGTCCAGGGTGAAGAGGATGAGGGTGAGGCCGGGCGCGTCGCCGTATTTGTCGAGGAGGGGGCGGAGTGCGCGCACGTAATCGGTCGGCGTCGGAATGTCGAAGCCCTTGTCGCGGCCGAAGCGGCGGTGCACGGACGTGCTGTGATTGCGCAGCGAGCCCGGATGGAGCTGCATGACGAGCCCGTCCTCGATGCTCATGCGCGCCATCTCGGTGAGCATCTGGGCGCGGAAGAGCTCGGCGTCCGCGGGCGATGCCGGACCGCGCCGCACCTTGCGGTAAAGTGCCTCGGCCTCGGCGCGCGTGAGATCGGCGCTGCCCGCCGTGGGATGGCCGTGGTCGGTCGAGGTGGCGCCCATGGCGGCGAAATAGCGCCGGCGCTCCATGAGCGCCTCGAGATAGCCGTGCCAGCTCCCGGTATCGCGGCCGGTGATCTCGCCGAGCCGGTCCAGGTTCTCGGCAAAGCCGTCGAAGGCGGGGTCCACCACTGGATCGGGGCGATACGCGGTCAGCACGCGGCCGCGCCAGTTGCTCGCGCGCAGCGTCCGGTGATGATCGAGGGGGTCGAGCGGCGATTCCGTGGTCGCGATCACCTCGATGTTGAAGCGCTCGTAGAGCGCGCGCGGGCGGCATTCGGGCCGTGCCAGGCGCTCCGCGACCGCGTCGTAGACCGCATCGGCGGTCTCGCCCGAGAGCGCCACCTCGACGTCGAGCACCTCCGCGAGGGCGTGCTCGAACCACAGCCGCGAGGGGGTGGCGCGGAAGAGATGATAGTTCTCGGCGAAGAGCCGCCAGATCTTGCGCGGGTCCGCCTCGACGACGCTGCCGTCTTGCGCCGGCACGCCGAGGCGCTCGAGTGCGATGCCCTGGCTGTGCAGCATGCGGAAGATATAATGGTCCGGCACGATGAAGAGCGTCGCCGGATCGGGGAACGGCTCGTTCTCGGCGAACCAGCGCGGATCGGTATGCCCATGCGGGCTCACGATCGGCAGGTCCTTGACCTCGCCGTAAAGCCGCCGTGCTATGGCGCGCACCGCGGGCTCGGGCGGAAAGAGCCGGTCCGGATGAAGCTGCAAGCCTGCCGCCGCAGCTGCGGCGCAACCCGATCGTGCCGTCACGCCTCCTCCCAAACGCTTCTTGTTGATTGGTCAAGTGGTAAGGCCAGTACCTATCAGCAGATGCTGCGGCTGTCAAATGACGGCGGCATGGCCAAGGAGCCCCATCGCCGTGAGCCGGAGGGCATCTGCGCAATTTGTGGGCAGATTCCCGGCCTTTGCCCAAATCGAAAGCTCGCGGATCTGGTGCCGGAAAATTAAGCAGCTTCCGATTGTTTCGGATTCTTGAACGTCGGGAAAGATTTAGCGGCACGGCACGAGGCAAGCCGCGCTTGGCACGAGCTTTGCGGTTCATGCTGCGATGCGCAAAACACCAATTGCCAAGGAGGCGTTCATGCCCAGGCTTACCAGGGGACTATTGGCGCTGACGGCGGCGGGCACGCTTGCCGCCGGGGCGCTCTGCGGAGGTGCGGCCCGCGCCGCCGACGACACCATAAAGATCGGCGTGCTGCATTCTTTGTCCGGCACCATGGCGATCAGCGAGTCGACGCTCAAGGACACCGTGCTCATGATGGTCGACAACCTCAACAAGTCGGGCGGCCTGCTCGGCAAGAAGGTCGAGGCCGTGGTGGTCGATCCCGCGTCGAACTGGCCGCTCTTCGCCGAGAAGGCGCGCGAGCTCCTGCAGAAGGACAAGGTCGCGGTCGTCTTCGGCTGCTGGACCTCGGTCTCGCGCAAGTCGGTGCTGCCGGTGTTCGAGGAGCTCAACGGCCTGCTCTTCTATCCCGTGCAGTACGAGGGCGAGGAGAGCTCGAACAACGTGTTCTACACCGGCGCGGCGCCGAACCAGCAGGCGATTCCCGCGGTCGAGTACCTCATGAGCAAGGAAGGGGGTGACGTGAAGCGCTGGGTGCTCGAGGGCACCGACTACGTCTATCCGCGCACCACCAACAAGATTCTCGAGGCCTTCCTCAAGGCCAAGGGTGTCGCACCCGCGGACATCAAGATCAACTACACGCCGTTCGGCTATTCCGACTGGCAGACCGAGGTCGCGGCGATCAAGCAGTTCGCCTCCGCCGGCAAGAAGACCGCCGTGGTCTCGACCATCAACGGCGACGCCAACGTGCCCTTCTACAAGGAGCTCGCCAACGAGGGCATCAAGGCAAGCGACATCCCCGTCGTCGCCTTCTCGGTCGGCGAGGAGGAGCTCGCCGGCATCGACACCAGGAACCTGGTGGGCCACCTCGCGGCGTGGAACTACTTCGAATCGGTGAAGAACCCGGTGAACGAGGCCTTCATCAAGGAGTGGCATGCCTACATCAAGAACGACAAGCGGGTCACCAACGATCCGATGGAGGCGACCTACATCGGCTTCAAGATGTGGACCCACGCCGTCCGCCAGGCCGGCACCACCGACGTGGATGCGGTGCGCCAGGCCATGTACGGCCAGAAGGTGCAGGCGCCAAGCGGCTTCGTCGCGGTGATGAACACCAATCATCACCTCTCCAAGCCGGTGATGATCGGAGAGATCCAGGCCAACGGCCAGTTCGACGTCGTCTGGCAGACCAAGAAGGTGATCAAGGCCGATGCCTGGAGCCCCTATCTGGCGGAGGACAAGGGCAAGATCGCCGACTGGACCTATCCGTGGGTCTGCGGCAACTGCACGTCGCCCAAGTACAAGGACGGGGTCGTCACCACCAACTGAGGACCCTTGCCGACGCGCGGGCCCGTCCCGGTGGGGGGCGGGCGGGTCCATCCGGATGCAGGCTCTCGGAAGCGCGCTTCCCCCCACCAATTTCGCACGGCCTCGCTTGAGGGCGACGAGAGAGATCAGGTCCGCAATTGCCTTCGTGTCCGGCGTGAGAGATCAGTGATCCGCCATCGTCCCTCCCGGTCCCGCCCCGCGCGCAGGCTGCGCCGCCCGGCGCTCGCGTTCCTCGTCCTCGTCCTTGTCGCGGGATTTTTCGCGGCGCTGGCGCCGCCGCCGGCGGCGGCGGCGGCGGCGGCGGCCGACGAGTTGGCCGGCCTCGTGGCCAAGCTCGGCTCCGACGACTTCTCGGACAAGGAGCAGGCGGTGGCGGCGCTGGGCGCGCTCGGCGATCCGCGCGCGGTCGCAGCGCTCCAGGCGCTCTCGCAAGGGTTGCTCGCGGTGGTCGAGGCCGACAAGCGCGTCGTCATCGCCGAACCCGAGGGCGACCGCTTCAAGCTCAGCGATGCGGCGAGCGGTGCCGCGTTGGGCACGGCGTCGAGCGACGCGATCGATCGCGTGCTCGTCAACAACCGACTGCGCGGCCTCATCGATGCGGCACTCTCCGGGCTGCAGATTTTCAGCAGCGACCCGCAGAAGCGCCTCGCGGCCGCGCACGACGCCGGCAAGACGGCGACGCCGAAAATGGCGGCCATGCTCGAGAAGGCGCTCGCCGCCGAGACGGCGCCCGAGGTCAAGGCGGCGCTGGCGGCGAGCCTCAACCAGGTCATGATCCAGACCGGCACGCCCGCCGAGCGCATGGCGGCCATCGCGAAGATCGCGGACTCGCTCGATCCCGACGTGCGCAGCACGCTGCTCGAGATCGCCAATGCTCCCGGCACGTCGCCCGAGGTGAAGGCCGCCGCCACCAAGGCCGCCGCGGCGATCGAGCGCAAGCTCAAGTTCGTCGAGCTCGGCGGCAACCTGGTGCAGGGGATCAGCCTCGGTTCCGTCCTGCTGCTCGCCGCCATCGGGCTCGCCATCACCTTCGGCCTCATGGGCGTCATCAACATGGCCCATGGCGAGATGATCATGCTCGGTGCCTACAGCGCCTATGTGGTGCAGCAGGCCTTCCGCGCCTACCTGCCGCCTTCCGTCTTCGATTACTATCTCCTCGTCTCCGTGCCCGTCGCCTTCCTCGCCGCGGGTGCCGTCGGCGTGGCGCTCGAGCGCGGCGTCATCCGCTTCCTCTACGGCCGGCCGCTCGAGACCATGCTGGCGACCTGGGGCATCAGCCTCGTCCTGCAGCAGCTCGTGCGCTCGATCTTCGGCGCGCCCAACAAGGCGGTGTCGAACCCCTCCTGGATGACCGGCGGCTTCGAGCTCATCGGCGGCCTCACGGTGACCTGGAACCGCATCTACATCGTGATCTTCTGCTTCCTCATCCTGGCTCTTCTCTCGCTCATGCTGGGGCGCACCTCATACGGCCTCAACGTCCGCGCGGTGACGCAGAACCGCGACATGGCCTCGGTCATGGGCATCCCCGTAGGCCGCGTCGACGCGCTCACCTTCGGCCTCGGCTCGGGCATCGCGGGCATGGCGGGCGTGGCGCTGAGCCAGATCGGCAACGTGAGCCCGAACCTCGGCTCCCTCTATATCGTCGACAGCTTCCTCGTCGTCGTGTTCGGCGGGGTGGGCAGCCTGATGGGCACCCTCGTCGGCGCCATGGGCCTCGGCATCGCCAACAAGTTCCTCGAGCCCTTCGCCGGCGCCATCCTCGGCAAGGTCATCATCCTCGTCGCCATCATCCTCTTCATCCAAAAGCGGCCGCGCGGGCTCTTCGCGCTCAAGGGCCGCGCCGCGGAGAGCTGAGCCGTGGGCTACGCCTCGACCCGCTTCGTCTCGCTGCTCGACCGCCGCGGCTGGGCCGCCTTCCTCGGCCTCGGCTTCGTGCTCATCGTGATCATCCCGCTGCTCAATTCTTCGGTGCCCGCCGGCTCAGCGTTCCACGTGGGCGACTACCTCGTCCCGCTCTTCGGCAAGTATCTCTGCTACGCCATCCTGGCCCTCGCCATGGACCTGGTGTGGGGCTACGCGGGCATCCTGAGCCTCGGCCACGGCGCCTTCTTCGCGCTCGGCGGCTATGCCTTCGGCATGTACCTGATGCGCTCGATCGGCACGCGCGGCGTCTACGCCAACCCGCTCCTGCCGGACTTCATGGTGTTCCTCAATTGGAAGGAGCTGCCCTGGTACTGGTACGGCTTCGACCATTTCTGGTTCGCGGTGGCCATGACCTTCGTGGTGCCGGGCCTCTTGGCACTCGCGCTCGGCTGGTTCGCCTTCCGTTCGCGCGTCACCGGCGTCTACCTCTCGATCATCACCCAGGCCATGACGTTTGCGCTTCAGCTCGCCTTCTTCCGCAACGACATGGGCTTCGGCGGCAACAACGGCCTCACCGACTTCAAGACGCTGCTCGGCTACGACGTGCACGAGCCCGCGACGCGCATCGGGCTCTACCTCGCGTCGGCCATTGCGCTCGGCATCACTTTCCTCCTCTCCCGCTTCATCGTGACCTCGAAGCTGGGCCGCGTGCTGCTCGCCATCCGCGACGCCGAGCCGCGCGTGCGCTTCCTCGGCTACTCGGTGACCAACGCCAAGCTCTTCGTCTTCACCGTCTCGGCGATGATCTCCGGCCTCGCGGGTGCGCTCTACGTGCCGCAGGTCGGCATCATCAACCCCAGCGAGTTCGCGCCCGCGGGCTCGATCGAGATCGCCATCTGGGTCGCGGTCGGAGGCCGCGGCACGCTCGCGGGTGCCGCCCTCGGTGCCGTGGTGGTCAACCTCGCCAAGACCTATTTCACCGACGCGGCGCCCGAGATATGGCTTTTCTTCCTGGGTGCCCTTTTCATCGTGGTGACGCTGTTCTTCCCGCGCGGCATCGCCGGCCTCGCCCGGCAGTGGCGCAGCTGGTGGGACGGGCGGCGCGTGCTCCTCGCCGCGCGCGGCGGCGATGACTGAGGCGCTCGTTCTCATGCCATCCGAGGCCAGCGGAAGCGTTGCCCGTACGCTCGCCCCCAAGCCGGCGGCGGATACCCATCTCTATCTCGACGGCGTCACCGTGAGCTTCGACGGCTTCAAGGCGCTCAACGAGCTCTCCCTCGTCATCAACAAGGGCGAGCTCAGGACCATCATCGGCCCCAACGGCGCCGGCAAGACGACCATGATGGACGTGGTCACCGGCAAGACGCGCCCCGACAAGGGCGAGGTGTTCTTCGGCGGAAACGTCGACTTGACCAAGCTCGACGAGAGCGCCATCGCCAATCTCGGCATCGGGCGCAAGTTCCAGAAGCCGACGGTGTTCGAGAACCTGACGGTGTTCGAGAACCTCGAGTTGGCGCTCAGGACCTCGCGCGGCGTCTGGCGCACGCTCGCCTACCGCATGACCGGCGGCCACCGCCGGCGCATCGAGGAGGCGCTCGTCACCATCGGCCTCACGGAACGGGTGGGGGCCATCGCCGGCACGCTCAGCCATGGCCAGAAGCAGTGGCTCGAGATCGGCATGCTGCTGATCCAGGACGCCCAGCTCCTGCTGCTCGACGAGCCCGTGGCGGGCATGACCGATCACGAGACCGAGACCACGGCCGAGCTCCTGCTCTCGATCGCGGGCGCCCGCACCATCGTGGTCGTCGAGCACGACATGGAGTTCGTGCGCCGCCTCGGCGCCCGCATCACCGTGCTGCACGAGGGCTCGGTGCTTGCCGAGGGCGCCGTCGAGCACGTGCAGAACGATCCCCGCGTCATCGAAGTCTATCTGGGGCGCTGAGCCATGCTGTCCGTCGCCGGCGTCAACCTCTATTACGGTGCGAGCCACGCGCTGCGCGACGTGAGCATCGAGGCCGAGACGGGCAAGATCACCTGCCTTCTCGGCCGCAACGGCGTCGGCAAGACGAGCCTCTTGCGCGCCATCTTCGGCCTCAACGGAATCGCGAGCGGCACCATCAAATGGGACGGGCGCGACCTCGGCCGGCTCAGACCTTACGAGCGCGCGCGGCTCGGCATGGCCCTCGTCCCCCAGGGCCGCGAGATCTTCCCGCGCCTCACCGTGCTCGAGAATCTGCGCACCGGCTTCGCGGCAATTCCGACGGCACTCCGCCGCATCCCCGATGAGATCTTCGAGCTCTTCCCCGTGCTCAAGGACATGAGCGCGCGGCGCGGCGGCGATCTCTCCGGCGGCCAGCAGCAGCAGCTCGCCATCGGCCGCGCCCTCGTCATGCGCCCGCGCCTGCTCATCCTCGACGAGCCGACCGAGGGCATCCAGCCCTCCATCATCAAGGACATCGAGCGCGTCATCCGCAGGCTCGGCGAGCGCGGCGACATGGCGATCCTCCTCGTCGAGCAGTATTTCGAGTTCGCCCGCCAGCTCGCGGACCGCTTTGCCGTCATGCAGCGCGGCGAGGTCGTGCTCGCCGGCAACGCCGGGGATATGGTGGAAGCCGAGGTCCGGCGCTTTCTTACCGTGTAGTGCCCGCCATCGTTGAAGCGCGCGTCACCCCCTCCCTACCCTCCCCCTCAAGGGGGGAGGGGAAATGTCGGAGCTGCCGCCGAGAGCTCCCTCCCCCCTTGAGGGGAGGGTTGGGGTGGGGGGTGTGCCGATTCCAAGCAGCTTGAGCGAATGGACCCGTGTGGTGTCGCGCGCGCCCGCCAATCGCCCTTTGGACAGCCGCGGCCGGAGGCGGCATACTGCGGCCGTGCGCGACCAGGTTCAACTCGTCCCGGTAGCGGCGCCGACCGAGCGCCGGCTCGAGCGCTGCAATGGTGCCGCGGAGCTCAGCTTCGCAGCCATGGCTGCGGGGGCGAAATCCTATGTCCGGCATCTCTATCAGCGCACCCCGTGCCGCGCGCTCTTCCCGCGCGGCGAGAAGGACGATCTCCTGACGGCCGTGCTGCTCACGACATCGGGCGGCCTTACCGGCGGCGACGAAGTATCGCTCGCGGTCGAGGCGCTGGCCGCTGCCCGCGCCACGGTCACCACCCAGGCCGCCGAGAAGATCTACCGCGCCCTCGAGGGCGAGGTGCGCATCGATGTCAGGCTTGCGGCCGGCGCCAGCACCTGGCTCGAATGGCTGCCGCAGGAGACGATCCTCTTCGACGGCGCCCGGCTCGCCCGCCGCATCGAGCTCACGGTGGCGCCGGGCGGCCGCCTGCTCGCCGGCGAGATGCTCGTCTTCGGCCGCACGGCGCGCGGCGAGCGCTTCCGGCGCGGCCGGCTCCACGACGGCTGGCGCGTGCGCTACGGCGCGCGGCTCGCCTGGGCCGACGGGCTGCACCTTGGCGGCAATGTAGCCGAGCTCATCGACCATCCAGCCGGCTTCGACGGCGCGGTGGCGGCGGCCACCTTGGTCTATGCCGGTGACGACGCCGGGTCCTGGCTCGAGGCGGCGCGCGACGCCCTTGCTGAGGCCGGCACCCGCGCCGCGGCGACGGTGGTGAACGGCGTGCTGCTGGCAAGGATCATCGGCCGCGACGCCCAGACGGTGCGCGAGGATTTCCGCCACCTCGCGGTCTCGCTGCGCGCTGCGATCGCAGGCCTGCCGGCACGCATGCCGAGCGTGTGGGCGAGCTAGGCAAGAAACCTCGGGGGAGGGGACGGTGAATCTCACGCCACGGGAAAAGGACAAGCTCTTGATCGCGATGGCGGCGGTCATCGCACGGCGGCGCCTTGAGCGCGGCGTCAAGCTCAATTATCCGGAGGCGGTGGCGCTCATCACCGACTTCGTCGTCGAGGGTGCGCGCGACGGGCGCGGCGTCGCCGAGCTGATGCGCGACGGCGCCGGGGTGGTCGCGCGCGGCCAGGTCATGGAGGGGGTGCCCGAGATGCTGCACGAGGTGCAGGTCGAGGCGACCTTCCCCGACGGCACCAAGCTCGTGACCGTGCACAACCCGATCCGCTGAGGGAGGCCGCGATGATTCCGGGAGAGTTGATCGCACGCGCGGGCGAGCTCGTGCTCAACGAGGGCCGCGAGACGCTCGCGCTCGAGGTGGCCAATACCGGCGACCGTCCGATCCAGGTCGGCAGCCACTATCATTTCTACGAGACGAACGCGGCGCTCGCCTTTCCGCGCGAAGCCGCGCGCGGCATGCGCCTCGATATTCCGGCCGGCACCGCGGTGCGCTTCGAGCCCGGGCAGACGCGCAAGGTGACGCTGGTGCCTTACGCGGGGGCGCGCACCGTCTACGGCTTTACCGGCAAAGTGAACGCCAAGCTCTGAGGGGGGCTCCATGCCATACAGGATCTCGCGCGCGAGCTATGCCGGCATGTTCGGCCCCACCGTGGGCGACAAGCTGCGGCTCGCCGACACCGAGCTCTTCATCGAGGTCGAGGAGGACCGCACGATCTACGGCGAGGAGGTCAAGTTCGGCGGCGGCAAGGTGATCCGCGACGGCATGGGCCAGAGCCAGGTCGGTCGCCAGGAGGGTGCCGTCGACACGGTCATCACCAACGCCCTCATCCTCGACCATTGGGGCATCGTCAAGGCCGACGTGGGCCTCAAGGAAGGCCGCATCGCCGCCATCGGCAAGGCGGGCAATCCCGACGTGCAGCCCGGCGTCGACATCGTCATCGGCCCCGGCACCGAGGCCATCGCCGGCGAGGGCAAGATACTCACCGCCGGCGGCATCGACGCGCACATCCACTTCATCTGCCCGCAGCAGATCGACGAGGCGCTCTATAGCGGCGTCACCACCATGCTGGGCGGCGGCACCGGGCCTGCCACGGGCACCAACGCCACCACCTGCACGCCGGGCCCGTGGCACATCGCGCGCATGCTGCAGGCGGCCGAGGGCTTCGCCATGAACCTCGGCTTCTACGGCAAGGGCAACGCCACCCTGCCGCACGGCCTCGTCGAGCAGGTCGAGGCCGGCGCCTGCGGGCTCAAGCTCCACGAGGACTGGGGCACCACGCCGGCGGCGATCGACGCCTGCTTGGCCGTCGCCGACGCCATGGACGTGCAGGTGCTCATCCACACCGACACGCTCAACGAGTCCGGCTTCGTCGAGGACTCGATCGCCGCCTTCAAGGGCCGCACCATCCACGCGCTCCACACCGAGGGTGCCGGCGGCGGCCACGCGCCCGACATCATCCGCGTCTGCGGCGAGGCCAACGTGCTGCCGTCCTCGACCAATCCCACGCGGCCCTACACGGTCAATACGCTCGACGAGCATCTCGACATGCTCATGGTCTGCCACCATCTCGACCAGCGCATCGCCGAGGACGTGGCCTTCGCCGAGAGCCGCATCCGGCGCGAGACGATCGCGGCCGAGGACGTGCTGCACGATCTCGGCGCCTTCTCCATGATGTCCTCCGACAGCCAGGCCATGGGCCGCGTCGGCGAGGTCGTCATCCGCACCTGGCAGACGGCCGACAAGATGCGGCGCCAGCGCGGCCGCCTGCCCGAGGAGACGGGCGACAACGACAATTTCCGCTGCAAGCGCTACATCGCCAAATACACCATCAATCCCGCGATCGCCCAGGGCATCTCGCGCTACGTGGGCTCGGTCGAGGCGGGCAAGCTCGCCGATCTCGTGCTGTGGACGCCGGCCTTCTTCGGGGTGAAGCCCGACCTCGTCCTCAAATGCGGCTCGATCGCGGCAGCGCCCATGGGCGATCCCAACGCCTCGATCCCGACGCCGCAGCCGGTGCACTATCGCCCGATGTTCGCGGCCTTCGGGCGCAACCTCGTGGAGAGCTCGGTGCTCTTCGTCTCGCTCGCCGCCCACTCGAGCGGGCTCGGCGCCACCCTCGGCCTTGCGCGCGCCACGCTCCCGGTCGAGAATTGCCGCGGCGGCATCACGAAGGCCAGCATGGTGCACAACAACCGGCTGCCCAAAATGGAGGTCGATGCCGAGACCTACGAGGTGCGCGCCGACGGCGAGCTCCTCACTTGCGAGCCGGCGAAGGTGCTGCCCATGGCCCAGCGCTATTTCCTCTTCTGATGGAGCCGCCCTTCTGATGGAGCCGCCCTTCTAATGGAAACCGTCAGCGAAATCCTGCCGGCGGGGCACTGGCCGGCGCTCGAGGAGCGCGACCGCGTGACGCTCACCTATGAGGCGCGCCATCGCCGCCGGCTGCGCATGCGCGGCGACGGCGGTCACGAGTTCCTCCTCGACCTGCCGCAGACGGTGCTGATGCGCGAGGGCGACGGGCTCAAGCTCGCGGGCGGCGGCTACGTGCGCGTGCGCGCGGCCGACGAGCCGCTCCTCGAGGTCACCGCCGCCTCGCCCGCCGAGCTGGCGCGGCTCGCCTGGCACCTCGGCAACCGTCATCTGCCGGCGGAGATCACGGCCGTGCGCGTCCTCATCTACCGCGACCACGTCATCGCCGACATGCTGAGCCGCCTCGGCGCCACGGTGCGCGAGATCACGGAGCCGTTCAATCCGGAGACCGGTGCCTATGGCGGAGACGGCCATCATCATCATGAGCATGCATAGCGTTGCCCAGTCCCTCACCCGGCCGTTTCGCGGCCACCCTCTCCCGCAAGCGGGAGAGGGAGAAGGCGGACCGCCATGACCTCCCTCGACCAGGCCGCCCTCTATCGCCTGATGGCGTGGCTGTCGCCCGCCTATCCGACCGGCGCCTTCAGCTATAGCCACGGCATCGAATATGCGGTCGAGGCGGGGATGGTGACGGACCGCGCGAGCCTCGTCCGCTGGGTCGGCCATATCCTCGCCCAAGGTGCTGGCCGCGTCGACGCGCTCCTCTTCCGTGCCGCTTACGAGGCGGCGGACGATGCGGCGGCACTCGACGAGACCGCAGCCCTCGCGGCGGCCTTCCGCGGCAGCGCCGAGACGGCGCTCGAGAGCGCGCAGCAGGGTGCCGCCTTCCTCGCCACCACGCGGCGAGGCTGGCCGGATGCGCGCCTCGATGGCTTTGCCGAGCGTTGCGGCGCTGCCGGCGTTGCGCTGCCGGTCGCCGTGGCGCTCGCCTGCGCCGGGCGCATCCCGCTCCGCTTGGCGCTCGCCGCCTATCTCCAGGCCATGGGCGCCAACCTCGTCTCGGCCGGCGTGCGGCTCATCCCGCTCGGCCAGAGCGACGGGCAGCAGGCGGTGGCGGCGCTCGAGCCCGTGGTGGCTGCCGCGGCCGCGGCGGCGCTCTCGGCACCGCCCGGCGAGATCGGCTCGGCGGCGGCGCTGGTCGATTGGACCTCCATGCGCCACGAAACCCAGTACACGAGGCTCTTCAGATCATGACCGGCCAAGGTATGATCGGCTCGCCCCACGGACCCTTGCGCGTCGGCGTCGGCGGCCCGGTCGGCTCGGGCAAGACCGCCCTCGTCGACCGCCTGTGCAAGCACATGCGCGAGCGCTATCGCATCGCCGTCGTCACCAACGACATCTACACCAAGGAGGACGCGCAGTTCCTCACCAACTCGGGCGCCCTCGAGCCCGCGCGCATCCTGGGCGTGGAGACCGGCGGCTGCCCCCACACGGCGATCCGCGAGGACGCCTCGATCAACCTCGCGGCGGTGGCCGAGATGCGCGCTCGCTTCCCCGGCCTCGATCTCGTCTTCATCGAATCGGGCGGCGACAACCTCGCCGCCACCTTCAGCCCCGAGCTCGCCGACTTGACGCTCTACGTCATCGACGTGGCGGCCGGCGACAAGATCCCGCGGAAGGGCGGCCCCGGCATCACGCGCTCGGACCTCCTCGTCATCAACAAGATCGACTTGGCCCCCCTCGTCGGCGCCAGCCTCGAGGTGATGGAGCGCGACGCCAAGAGGATGCGCGGCAGCCGGCCCTTCATCTTCACCAACCTCAAGGCCGGCCAGGGCGTCGCCGAGATCGCGGGTTTCATCATCGCGAAAGGCGGGCTTGCCGAGACGGGGGCGCCAGGTGAAGCGCTCAGGGCCTGAGCGGCTCGAGAGTATGATTTGCACGCCGGTTGGCATCGAGTACCTTCTTACGGGGAAGATATGTCCCGCTGCTGTAAGGATGAAGGAGATGGTGCGTTCGCTGTTCCCGGATGCGGCTGCCCTGGCTTCCGTTTGCCGGCACCACCGGATTCGGCGGCTGTCGTTGTTCGGCTCGACCCTGACGGGCTCCGACCGGCCCGATAGCGACGTGGACTTGCTGGTGGAATTCGAACCTGACGCCAGACCAAGCCTCCTCACCATGGCCAGTATCGAGATCGACCTGTCTCCCTTGTTGGGCGGACGAAAGGTCGATTTGCGTACCGCACAGGATTTGAGCCGGTATTTCCGGGAACAAGTCGTCCAGACGGCAGAGCTGCAGTATGAAGCCCGATGACCGGGTCCGCCTCCGCCACATTGTCGATGCCTTGAGTTCCGCGATCCGTTTCACCGAGGGGCGGCACCGCGCGGATCTGGACAAGGACGAAATGCTGACATTCGCCCTGCTTCACGCTCTCCAGATCGCGGGAGAGGCCGCCAATAAGGTCAGCATTGAGACCCGAGACCGACACTCGCAGATTCCATGGGCGGTCGTCATCGCTATGCGCCATCGTCTGGTTCATGCCTATTTCGACGTCAACCATGACATCCTATGGACGACGGCCACCGAGGCTGCTCCAGAACTCCTGGCTCAAGTCAAAGCGCTTCTCGATTTGGACTGAACCATGGCGCTCCAAGCCTCCTTGCCGAGCGGCCGAAGCTGCGTCATCCTCCCCGCCTGAGCCTCGAGAGGGGGTGGCATGACCACGAACGAGGAGTTGCTCGAGCGCCGCAAGAATGCGGTGCCGCGCGGCGTCGCGACCGCGACCGGGGTCTTCGCCGCGCGCGCCGAGAACGCCGAGGTGTGGGACGTAGAGGGCAAGCGCTACATCGATTTCGCGGGCGGCATCGCGGTGCTCAATACCGGCCACCGCCATCCCAAGGTCATGGAGGCGGTGCGCCGGCAGATGGAGCGCTACACCCACCCCTGCTTCCAGGTGACGCCCTACGAGCCCTATGTGGCACTCGCGGAGAAGCTCAACCGGCTGGTGCCGACCGCGGGGCCGAACAAGACGATCTTCCTCACGACCGGCGCCGAGGCGGTCGAGAACGCCGTCAAGATCGCGCGCGCCGCCACCAGGCGGCCGGCCATCGTCTCCTTCGTGGGCGCCTTCCACGGCCGCACCATGATGACCATGGCGTTGACCGGCAAGGTCGATCCCTACAAGAAGGGCTTCGGTCCGTTCCCCGGCGAGGTCTATCACGTGCCCTATCCCAACCGCTTCCACGGCGTCGAGCCCGAGGAGGCGCTCCATGCGCTCGAGTTCCTCTTCAAGGCGGACGTGGAGCCAGCGCGCGTGGCCGCCATCCTCATCGAGCCGGTGCAGGGCGAGGGCGGCTTCTACATCGCCCCCTTCGAGTTCCTCAAGGCACTGCGCAAGTTATGCGACGAGCACGGCATCCTCCTCATCGCCGACGAGATCCAGTGCGGCTTCGGCCGCACCGGCAAGATGTTCGCGATAGAGCACGCCGGCGTTAAGCCCGATCTCGTCGTCATGGCGAAGAGCTTGGCGGGCGGCCTGCCGCTCTCGGCCGTCACGGGGCGCGCCGAGCTCATGGACGCGGTCGATCCGGGCGGGCTCGGCGGTACTTACGCGGGCAATCCGGTCGCCTGCGCCGCCGGCCTCGCCGTGCTCGAGGTCTTCGAGGAGGAGAAGCTCCTCGAGCGCAGCACCGCCATCGGCGAGCGCGTCGCACGGCGCATGAGCGAGCTCGCCGTCAGCAACCGCTTTCCCTGCATCGGCGAGGTGAGGGGCCTCGGCGGCATGGTCGCCATCGAGCTCGTCGAGGACCGCACCACGAAGAAGCCCGCGACGGCGTTGACCAAGCGCTGGGCCGAGCGCAGCTTGGCCAACGGCCTCATCCTCCTCACCTGCGGAATCTACGGCAACGTGGCCCGCATCCTGGTGCCGCTCACCGCGAGCGACGCCATCGTCGAGGAAGGCTTGGGCCTCCTCGAGCGCTCCCTCGAAGAAGCGATGGCGGCGTAGCTATCCCTCACCCTCCCATCGCTACGCGATGGGCCCCTCCCTCTCCCGCTTGCGGGAGAGGGTTGGGGTGAGGGACAGCACCGTGCCCTCAATAAGACTTCGGCAGCCCGAGCTCGTGCTCGGCGAGGTAGTTGAGGATCATGTGCAGGCTCACCGGGGCGATGCGCGTGATCCAGGCTTCGCGCAGGTAGCGCTCGACGTGATACTCCTCGGCGTAACCCATGCCGCCCAAGGTGAGCACCGCCGTGCCGCAGGCCTCGACGGCGGCCTCGGCGGCGAGGTATTTGGCGGCGTTCGCCTCGCTGCCGCAGTCCTTGCCCAGGTCGTAGAGCGAGGCCGCCTTGAGCGTCATGAGGTTGGCCGCCTCGAGCGCCGCCCACGACTTGGCGAGCGGGTGCTGGATGCCCTGGTTCTTGCCGATCGGCCGGCCGAAGACGACGCGCTCGCGGGCGTAAGCCGCGGCCTTGCGCAAGGCCGCGCGCCCGATGCCGACCGCCTCGGCGGCAACAAGGATACGCTCCGGGTTGATGCCGTGGAGGATGGCGCGGAAGCCGCCGCCTTCCTCGCCGATGAGGTCGTCCGCCGGCACCGCCATCTCGTCGAAGAAGACCATGTTCGAATCGACGGCGTGGCGTCCCATCTTGCGGATGAGGCGGACCTCGGCGTGCTCGCGGTCGAGGTCCGTGTAGAAGAGCGAGAGGCCGTCGGTCTTGCGCTTGACCCTGTCGAGCGGGGTGGTGCGCGCGAGCAGCAGCACCTTGCTCGCAACTTGCGCGGTCGAGGTCCAGATCTTGGTGCCGCTCACCACGTATTGGTTGCCGCGCCGCTCGGCCTTGGTCTTGAGCTCTGTGGTGTTGAGGCCGGCGTCGGGCTCGGTGACGGCGAAGCAGGCCTGGTCCTCGCCGCGGATGAGCGGCGGCAGCATGCGGCGCTGCTGCGCCTCCGTGCCGAAGACGACGACGGGATGGAGGCCGAAGATGTTCATGTGGATGGCCGAGCAGCCGCTGAGTGCGGCCCCCGATTCGGCGACCGCCTGCATCATGATCGCCGCCTCGCTGATGCCGAGGCCGGCGCCGCCGTAGACTTCGGGCATGGCGATGCCGAGCCAGCCGCCTTCCGCGACCGTCTTGTGGAACTCGCGCGGGAAGCGGGCCTCGCGCTCGCACGCGAGCCAATAATCGTCGCCGAAGCCGGCGCAGAGCTTGAGGATGGCCTCGCGGATCTGCTCCTGCTGGGGGCTCGGCAAGAAATCCACGGAGCAGCGCTCCCTCTCGCGGGGTCAGGCGTGAGAGACGCGGCGTACGACGGTGAAGCCCTTCCACGCCTCGGCGAAGGCATCGACCGCGCGGTCCACCTCGGCCGCTCCGATATGGCGGTGAGTGACGAGGCGGAGACGGGTGGGCCGCGCCGGTGCCACGCGCACGCCGCGCTCCGCGAGCGCCGCCGTCCACTCGAGGGCATTGTGCCGGCTCGCCGCAAGCTCGATGTTCACGATGTTGCTCTCGACCGCCGCCGGGGAGGCGAGGCTCGCATCGATGGCGTGGAGACCGCGGGCGAGGCGCTTGGCACTCGCGTGGTCGTCGGCCAGGCGCTCGATCATCTCCTCGAGCGCCACGATGCCGGCGGCGGCGGCAAAGCCCGACTGGCGCATGTTGCCGCCCACCATGCGGCGGAAGGCCCGTGCGCGCTCGATGAAGGCGGCCGGGCCGCAGAGCAGCGAGCCGACCGGCGCCGAGAGCCCCTTGGAGATGCAGAAGCACACGGAATCGCCGTGCGCCGCGATGCGCTCGGCAGCGACCCCGAGCGCCACCGCGGCGTTGAAGAGGCGGGCGCCGTCGATGTGCACGGGCACGCCCGCGCCATGGGCGAGGCGGGCTACCTCGGCCATGTAGGCGAGCGGCAGCACGGCGCCGCCGGCCGCGTTGTGCGTGGTCTCGAGCGTCACGAGTGCGGTCGCGAGGCGGTTGCGCGAGAGACCGGGGGAGAGCGCCTCGGCGAGCGCCTCGAGCTCCATGACGCCGCGCTCGGCGGGGATGGCGCGGTGGAAGAGCCCGGCGAGCCCGGCGATGCCGCCCATCTCCGAGCGCGCGATGTGGCACTCCGCGTCGAACAGCACCTCGCCGCCGCGCCCGCCATGGGCGAGGAGGGCCACGAGGTTGGCCATGGTGCCGCTCGGCACGAAGATGGCGGCCTCCTTCCCCGTGCGCCTGGCCGCGAGCGCCTCGAGGGCACCCACGGTCGGGTCGCCGTCGCGCGCGTCGTCGCCGAGCTCGGCTGCGGCCATGCGCGCGCGCATCCGCTCGGTCGGCAGCGTCACCGTATCGCTTCTGAGGTCGATCGCCGTCATGGCCAGCACTCCATCGCGTTGAGAGATCAAGGACCGCGCACTCTACCCTGCCGGCGCGCGCCAAAGAATAAGCATGGAAGCGGCCGCCGCTGCAACGTCCAGGGGCTTGATCGCAGAGGCTCCGGCGGGCGATGCTGCGCCTCATACGGCTCGAACGACGCCAGAGGAGGAAACGGCCATGGCAAGCGATCTCTTCAAGAAGGGGCTGCGGGTGCGGCGCGCGGTCCTCGGACGCGCCTACGTGAACAAGAGCCTGGCGTCGGCGACGCCCTTCACCATGCCGTTCCAGGAGCTCACCACCGAATATTGCTGGGGCAAGGTGTGGTCGCGGCCGGGCCTCCCGCGCAAGACCCGCAGCTTCCTCAACCTCGCCATGCTGTGCGCGCTCAACCGTCCGCACGAGCTCAAGCTCCATGTGCGGGGCGCCCTCACCAACGGCATCACGCCGGGCGAGATCCAGGAAGTGATGCTGCAGGTCGCCATCTATTGCGGCATTCCCGCCTCGCTCGACGGCTTCCGCGTGGCGCGCGAGGTGCTGGAGGAGGCCGGCAGCGCCGCACCCAAGGGCCGCAAGCGCGCGAAGGCCACGCGCAGAGGAGCCAAGCGATGACCATGCGCGCCGCCATCCTCGACGACTACCAGGACGCAGCGCTTGCCGCCGCCGACTGGACGAGCCTCGGCCCTGCCGTGGCGACGACGGCCTTCCGCGACACGCTCGCCGACATCGACAAGGTGGCGGCGCGTCTGGCCGAATTCGAGATCGTCGTCGCCATGCGGGAGCGCACGCCCTTCCCGCAAGCGCTCCTCGAGCGCCTGCCCAAGCTCAAGCTCCTCGTCACCACGGGGAAGCGCAACGCCGCCATCGACATGAAGGCGGCCGCGGCTCGGGGTGTGGTGGTGTGCGGCACCGACATGCTGGGCTATCCCACGGCCGAGCTCGCCTGGGGCCTCATCCTGGCGCTCGCGCGCCACATTCCGCGCGAGGAGCGCAGCATGCGCGCGGGCGGCTGGCAGACGACGCTCGGCGTAGGCCTGCAAGGGAAGACGCTCGGCCTCCTGGGCCTGGGCAACCTCGGCAGCCAGGTGGCGCGCATCGGCATCGCCTTCGGCATGACGGCGATCGGCTGGAGCCAGAACCTCACTGCCGAGCGCGCCGCCTCGGTGGGTGCGCAACTCGTGAGCAAGGAGGAGCTCTTCCGCCGCGCCGACGTGCTCAGCGTCCACCTGGTGCTGAGCGGGCGCACGCGCGGCCTGGTGGGCGCCGCGGATTTGGCGCTCATGAAGCCCTCGGCCATGCTCGTCAACAGCTCGCGCGGGCCGATCGTCGACGGTTCGGCGCTCATCGCGGCCCTCGAAGGCCGTCGCATCGCGGGTGCCGCACTCGACGTCTACGACACCGAGCCGCTCCCCGCCGACCACCCGCTGAGGCGCCTCGACAACGTCGTGCTGACGCCGCATCTCGGCTACGTGACGGCCGAGAACTACCGCCTGGCTTATGCCTGCGCGGTCGAGGACATCCGCGCCTACCTCGACGGCAAGCCGGTGCGCGTGCTGAACGCGGGGTGAGCCTCAGGGTCGAGGAACCCTGGGTATCCCTCACCCCCGCAGCGCCTGTGCCGCGGCCGCGATGCCGGCGCCGTGCTGGAAGCGGTGGCCGAGCTCGGCGAGCACGTCCTCGAGATGGATGAGGTCGGTCAGGATGTCGCCCTCGAAGATGTGCCCCATGGTGCCGATGCGGATCACCTTGCCGGCGAGCTTGTTGCGCGCACCGGCGATCACGGTGCGGTGCTTCTCGTGGAGCCGGCGCACGATGGCGCTCGCCTGGATGCCCTCTGGCACGGCGAAGACCGAGACGGTCGGCGAGAGAGCGCCGCTCCGCGCATAAGAGGGGAGGCCGATCGCGGCGGCACCTGCCCTGAGCGCCGAGGCGAGGCGGCGGTGGCGCGCGAGCACCTGCTCGAGCCCCTCCTCATGGATCATGCGGAGCGCCTCGGCCACGCCCTGGATGAGGGCGACGGGCGAGGTATAGGGCGTCGCACCCTGCTCGATCTCCTCGCCATAGCGGCGGAAATCGAAGTAGAAGCGCGGCGAGCGGTCGTCGCGGCGCACCACCTCCCAGGCCTTGGCGCTCACGCTCGCGACGCCCACACCGGGCGGGCACATGAGAGCCTTTTGCGAGGCTGAGACGACGATGTCGGCGCCCCAGGCGTCCTGGCGCATCTCGAGGCCGGCAAGCCCGCTCACGGAATCGACGAGGAGGAGCGTCGGGCGATCGCGCATGACGGCGCCGAGCGCGGCGAGATCGGCAACGACGCCGGTCGAGCTCTCGTTGTGCACCAGCACGACGGCGCGGTAGTCGGCATCCTTCGCCCGGGCCTCGACGGCCGCCGCATCGACCGCCTCGCCCCAAGGCACCTCGAGCGTCTCGACCACGGCGCCGAGCGCCTTGCCGATGGCGGCGAAGCGCTCGCCGAACTGGCCGTTGACCACCACGAGCAGGCGCTCGCCCGGCGCCAGCACGTTGGCGAGGCAGGCCTCCATCATGCCGGTGCCGCTGGCGGCGAAGAAGAGGACGCGGTTCCGCGTGCCGAGCACCGGGCGTAGCAGGGATTCGGCTTCGCGGAGGATGTCGCGGAACTCGGGTCCCCGGTGGGCCAACATGGGCCGCGCGGTCGCCTGGCGCACGCGCTCGGGTACCGTGGTCGGGCCGGGCAGGCGCAGCCGGTAGGGCTCGGGCGCCAAGTTGGCGGTCGTCGGGGTTGCGGCCGGGTCGTTCATGGGGAAGCGCTCGTTGCCATGATAGGGCGGCGCCGGGCGTCCCCCTTGACGGCCGCTATCTATGCGCCGGCCGTGGAAAGCGTCAATACAGCCGCCATTTCAACCTTCCGGGCAGCAGCGGCTTGTTGTAGGGTGCAAGCGGGGAAGCGACGGGGAGCGAGGAGGGCGCATGGGCGGGAGTGGAGAGGGCTTGGTCGGGCTGGGCCGTGCGGGGAGCCATCGCCACGTGCTGCTCGGCAGCCGGCACATGGTGTCGTCCGCCCATTTCGCTGCTGCCCATGCCGGCTTCCTCGTGCTCGAGGCCGGCGGCAATGCCATCGACGCCGGCGTCGCGGCCGGCTTCATGCTCGGCGTGGCGCAAAGTGACATCGTGAACGTGGCGGGCGTGGCGCCGATCATGCTCTATCTCGCAGCCAGCCGCGAGGTGCTGACCATCGACGGCCTCGGCGTCTGGCCGCGCGCCGCCTCGCTCGAGCATTTCGAGCGCGAGCATGGCGGGGTGATCCCCGAGGGCCTCTTACGCACCGTGACGCCGGCCGCCCCCGCCGCTTGGCTCGCCGCCCTCGAGCGCTACGGCACCATGAGCTTCGGCGAGGTGGCATCGGCCGCTATCCGCCTGGCGCGCGAAGGCTTTCCCATGCATCCGCCCATGGCGGACTACATCGCGCGCAACGTGCCGCGCTACAGGCAGTGGGCGCAGAACGCCGCCATCTACCTGCCGAACGGCCGGCCCCCCGAGGCGGGCGAGATCTTCGTGCAGAGCGACCTCGCGGCGAGCCTGCAGTACATGGCCGATGAGGAGCAGGCGGCCAGGAAGCGCGGCCGCGCGGCCGGGATCCGGGCGGCGCGCGACGCCTTCTACCGCGGCGACATCGCCAAGCGCATCGCGAATTATCACCGCCAGCACGGCGGCTGGCTGAGCGAGGAGGACCTGGCGGATTATCGCGTGCGCTTCGAGGCCCCCGTGCAATGCCGCTATGGCGAGGTCGAGCTCTATACCTGCGGGCCGTGGTGCCAGGGGCCGGTGCTCGCCGAGATCCTGCGCATCATCGACGGCATCGACTTGGGGGCACTCGGCCACAATTCGCCGGCCTACGTGCATCTCCTGACCGAGGCGATCAAGCTCGCCTTCGCCGACCGCGAGGCCTATTTCGGCGACCCGCGGTTCGTCGACGTGCCGCTCGAGACGCTGCTCTCGGACCGCTATGCCGCGGCAAGGCGCGCCGAGATCGACCCCAAGCGCGCCGCACCCGCCATGCCGCCCGCCGGCCGTGCCCGGGCGGATCAGGAAGCGCCGCGCATGGCGCTCGCCGCGACGGCCGAGGCGGGTGGTGCGGTTCCGCGCACCGCGCACGACACCTCCTACGTCGCCGTCGTCGACCGCCACGGCAACGTCTTCTCGGCGACGCCGAGCGACACCTCGAGCGACAGCGAGGTCATCCCGGGAACCGGCCTCGTGCCCTCCTCGCGCGGCTGCCAGTCGCGCACCGACCGTGGCCACCCGAGCGTGCTGGCCCCCGGCAAGCGGCCGCGCTTGACGCCCAACCCGGCCATCGCCTTCTTCGGCGGCCGTGCCGCCATGCCCTTCGGCACGCCCGGCGGCGACGTGCAGAGCCAGGCCATGCTCCAGGTGCTGCTCAACGTGGCGGTGTTCGGCATGGACCTGCAGGCGGCGGTCGAGGCGCCGCGCTTCGCGAGCTACAGCTTCCCCAATTCCTTCGCACCCCACGACTACCATCCGGGGCGGCTCACCCTCGAGGCGCGCATCCCCGAGGCGACGCGCAACGCGCTCGCAGCGCTCGGCCACCGAATCGAGCCGTGGCCCGAATGGTCGTGGAATGCGGGTGCGGTCTGCGCCGTGGCGCGGGACAACGAGAGCGGCGTGCTCGCGGCGGGTGCCGATCCGCGGCGCTCGTCCTACGCCGTCGGCTGGTAGGCCGGGCGGCGGCTTGATGGCAAGGCAATAGGTGGAGGGCACGATGCGTCGTCGCGATTTTCTCAGGACGAGTGCGGCAGCACTCAGCATCCCCGCCGGGCTCGGCCTGGCGCAGAGCGCTTTCGCCGCCGATCCGCCCAACGAGCTCAAGGTGCTGACCTGGGGCAGCGCCTGGGGCAACGCGCTCAAGGAAGGTGCGGACGCCGATTTCACCCAGGAGACCGGCATGCAGGTCGACCTGGACACCGGCACCATCGCCGTCAACCGCATCGCCAAGCTCAAGAGCAGCTTAGCCAGCCAGACCTACGACATCGTCCAGCTCTATGACGCGCTGTGGCCGTTCGCCATTGCCAATGGCCTGCTCGAGCGCATCGACGCCAAATCGCCGAGCTTCAAGAACCTCAAGGACATCTATCCGCGCTTCGTCCATCCCTATTGGGTGGCGACGATCTTCTCGGCCATCGGCATCGCCTTCAACGTCAACCAGGTGAAGACGCCGCCGACCGCCTTCAAGGATCTGTGGCGGCCGGAGTTCAGGGGCCGCATCGTGCTGCCGGACATCACGGACCCCATCGGCTTCGATCTCGTGCCCATCGGCGCGCTCGCCTCGGGCAAGCCTGCCAGCGACTTCGACGCCGGCTTCGAGATGCTCAAGCGCATGGCGGCGCAGCAGCCGATCTGGGCCAAGGACGGGCTCGCCTCGACCACGGCCTTTCGCGAGGGACGCGCCGTCATCGGCGTCATCTACGCTTCGGAAGCGCCCACGCTGCACGCCATGAACGTGCCGGTCAAATGGGTGTTCCCCGCCGAGGGCGCCATCTCCGCCTCGTGGGGGACCGGCATCGTCAAGGGAACGAAGAACAAGGTGCCGGCCGAGCGCTATCTCGACCTCGCCTTGGCGGCCAAGAACGAGGCGCCCTTCAGCAGGGCCTTCAACTATGCCGGCACCAACGACAAGGCGCTCGGCCAGTTGACACCCGAGCAGCAGGCGCGCGTGCGCTTCACCGACGATGAGCTCAAGCGCCTGGTCGAGCTCGACCACGCCTACATTGCCAAGAATCGCCCGCAATTGACCGATCGCTGGAAGCACACGCTCGGCGGCTGAGCGGGGAAGCCGGCATACTCCGGCTGCCGCGCCGCGCGGTGGTGCGGCCTATCGGCTTGGTCTATGCGAGCCATAGCAAATATCGATTTGCTTTATAGGACGGAGCGGGCCCATATGCCGCCCCGGGCATGAGCCTGTGCCCGGCGCGCTGAGGGAGAGAGGGATGAACTTCACCTATCGCCGCGCCTATTGCGGGCCGCTCGAGGCCGTGCTCCTGGATTGGGCCGGCACCACCATGGACTTCGGCTGCGTCGCCCCTGCGGTCGTCTTCGTCGAGGTGTTCAAGCGGCGCGGCGTGCCGATCGACATGGCCGAGGCGCGCGCCCCCATGGGTGCGCACAAGCGCGTGCACATCCAGCGCATCACCGAGCTCGATTCGGTGCGGGAGCGCTGGCAGAAGGCGCACGGACGCCTGCCAAGCGAGGCCGATGTGAACGCCATGTTCGAGGACTTCGTGCCCCTCCAGCTCAAGTGTCTCTCGGACTATTCCGAGCTCATCCCCGGCGCGCTCGAGGCGGTGGCGGCCTTGCGCAAGCGCGGCATCAAGATCGGCTCGACGACCGGCTACACGACCGAGATGATGAGGATCAACCTCAGGGATGCGGCTCGCCAGGGCTACAAGCCGGACGTGACCGTGTGCGCGAGCGACGTGCCGGCCGGGCGGCCCCTTCCCTACATGTGCCTCAAAAACGTGATCGACCTCGGCGTCTCGACGGTCGAGGCCTGCGTCAAGATCGACGACACGATCCCCGGCGTGGAGGAGGGTCTCAACGCCGGCATGTGGACGATCGGGCTCGCGGTCTCGGGGAACGAGGTGGGGCTCGGCCTCAAGGAATGGCGCAAGCTGCCCAAGCCTGCGAAGGAGGAGAAGCGCGCCCGCGCCTACCGCCGCATGGCGCAGGCGGGCAGCCACTACACCGTCGACAGCATCGCCGACATCATGCCCTCGATCGACGACATCCAGGCGCGCATCCGCCGCGGCGAGCGGCCTTGAGGGCAGCACCTCAGGCGGCCGGCTTCCGCGCCAGGAGCTCGAAGAAGGCCTTCACCACGCGCACCTCGAGGCGGTCCTTAAGGCAGGCCGCGAACTCGGTGCTCTCGATCGCCGCGTCGCGGAAGGCGACGGGTCGGAGCCGCGCGTCGTGGCCGAACTCGCTCGCGAACACCACGCCTAAGCCGAGCCCCGCTGCGACCGCCTCGCGCACCGCCTCCCGGCTGCCGATCTCGAGCGTGTCGCCGAGGCGGATGCCGGCCTCGGCCAGCGCCTCCTCGAAGCGCGCCCGCGTGCTCGAGCCGGGCTCGCGCAGGACGAGGCGCTGCCCCGCGAGCTCGCCGAGCCGCACCGCCTTGCGCCCGGCCCAGGGATGGCGGCGCTCGACCACCAGCATGAGCCGGTCGCGGCGGAAGGGCACGGCGTGGAGACGCCCGTCGTCGGCGAGATCCGCGAGCACCGCCACGTCGCTCTTGCGCTCCAAGAGGCCGGCAAGCACCTCCTGCGAATTGCCGAAGGCGAGTGCTAGCCTGATGCCGGGAAAGCGCTCGGCGAAGGCACGCAGGAGCGGGATGATGTGATAGGGGGCGTCGGCGGCAACGCGGATGAGGCCGCGCAAGAGGCCGCGTGCCGAGAGCAGCAGCTCCTCGGCCTCGGTCTCCACGCCGAACTGCCGGCGGGTGATCTCGTGGAGCGCCTTGCCGAGCTCGGTGATCTCGACGCCTCGCCCGACGCGCTCGAAGAGCCGCACGCCGTAAGCCGCCTCGAGCTCCTTGACCTGCGCCGAGAGGGTCGGCTGCGTGAGGTGGAGTGCCGCCGCCGCGCGCGTGAAGCTGCCCTCGCTGGCGACCGCGTGGAAGGCGCGCAGCTGGGCGTGGCTTATCGACATGGTCTATCCGTCACATAGTTTTTATCGATTTGCTTTATGCTAGCGGCGCGGCGCATAAGGGACAAGGGGTGCGGTGGGGTGCTCCGAGAGCGGGCGCCGAAAGGGACTCGATGATGACCGACCGCGACAGGACTGCGACGGTGCCGGCGCGCGCGCACTCGCCGACGGGCGATCCCTGGCTGCTCACGCCCGGGCCGCTCACCACCTCGCCCGCGGTCAAGGAAGCGATGCTGCACGACTTGGGCTCGCGCGACGGCAAATTCATCGCGCTCAACCGCCGGGTGCGCGAGCGCCTGCTGGCGGTCGTGAGCGGCGCCGCCACGCACGTCTGCGTGCCCCTCCAGGGCAGCGGCACCTTCGTGGTCGAGGCCATGATCGGCACTTTCGTGCCCATGGACGGCAAGCTCCTCATCCTGGTGAACGGCGCCTACGGCAAGCGCATGGCGCGCATCTGCGGCTACTACGGCATGGCCCATGAGGTGATCGAGGTGCGGGAGGACCGCGCGGTCGATCCCGCGGCGCTCGAGCGCCGCCTCGCCGCCGAGCCGGATCTGACCCACGTCGCGGTGGTGCATACCGAGACCACCTCGGGCGTGCTCAATCCGCTTCAAGAGGTGGCGGAGGTCACGGCGCGGCACGGCCGCCGGTTGCTCGTCGATGCCATGAGCTCGTTCGGCGCACTCCCCATCGATGCGCGGAGGACGCCGTTCGATGCGCTCGTCGCCTCGAGCAACAAATGCCTCGAGGGCGTGCCCGGGCTCGGCTTCTGCATCGCCCGGCGCGAGGCACTCGAGGCGGCCGAAGGTACCGCGCCCTCGCTGAGCCTCGACCTCCACGATCAATGGACGGCAATGGAGGCGAACGGCCAGTGGCGCTTCACGCCTCCCGTCCACGTCATCCTGGCGCTCGACAAGGCGCTCGACGAGTTCGAGGCGGAGGGCGGCACCGCTGGACGCGGCGGGCGCTACCGCGAGAACTGCCGCATCCTCCTCGAGGGCCTCAAGGCACTCGGCTTCGAGACGCTCCTCGAGGAGCGCATCCAGGCGCCCAACATCGTCACGGTCCGCATGCCGGCCGATGCCAATTTCGTCTTCGGCGCCTTCTACGCGCGGCTTGCCGAGGCGGGTTACGTGATCTATCCCGGCAAGCTCACGGTGGCCGAGAGCTTCCGCATCGGCTGCATCGGCCGCCTCGGGCCAGCCGAGATGAATGGCGCGCTCGACGCCATCCGCAGGACCCTCGGCGAGATGGGCGTGGCGAGCTGCGCCGCGAGCCCCGCGGGTACCGCACGCAAGCGGGCCTAGGCCAGGGGAAATCATCAGTATGGCAAGGATCGAGCGCGCCGAGCGCCGCCCGCCCAAGCCCTCCGAGGGCGACGTCAACCTCTCGCCGCGGCGCCGGCGCTGGGCCGCGCGCAACATCGACGCCGCGACCCGCGCGCTGCTCGAGGCCGACGAGCGCAATTTCCTCCGCCAGGCGGTCTCCACACCCTGCCTCGACGCCGTGCGCAAGGCGGAGGGCATCTGGATCGAGGACCTGGCGGGCCGGCGCTACATGGACTTCCACGGCAACAACGTGCATCACATCGGCTACGGCCATCCCCGCCTCAAGGCGGCGATCGCGCGCCAGATGGACGAGCTGCCCTTCGCCCCGCGGCGCTTCACCTGCGCCCCCGCGGTCGAGCTCGCGGAGAAGCTCGCGGCGTTGGCACCGGGCGGCCTCACGAAGGCGCTCTTCGCACCCGGCGGCTCAGAGGCCGTCGAGATCGCCATCAAGATCGCGCGCGCCGCCACGGGCCGCTACAAGACCCTCTCGTTCTGGGACTCCTTCCACGGCGCCGGCTTCGCAGCTGCCAGCGTCGGCGGCGAGGAGCTCTTCCGCGCAAGTGCCATCGGCCCCCTCATGCCGGGCGCCGAGCACGTGCCGCCCTATAGCTGCTACCGCAATCCCTTCGGTCCCGGCCACACGAGCAAGGCCCTCCACAACGAGAGCTGCCGCACCGTCTTCCTCAACATGGTGCGCTATGCGCTCGAGAAGGAGGGCGACATCGCGGCGGTGATCGCCGAGCCCATCCGCGCCGTGCCCTATCTGCCGCCGCCGGGCTTCTGGCAGGGCGTGCGCGAGGCCTGCGACCGCCACGGCACGCTCCTCATCTTCGACGAGATCCCGACGGGGCTCGGCAAGACCGGCCGCTTCTTCGCTTGCGAGCATGACGGTGTGGCGCCCGACATCCTGGTGCTCGGCAAGGCGCTCGGCGGCGGCATCCTGCCGCTCGCGGCCGTCCTGGCACGGCCCGAGCTCGACGTGGGCGAGCGCTACGCCTTCGGCCATTACACCCACGAGAAGAACCCGGTGCTCGCCCGCGCAGCGCTCGAGACCATCGCCATCATCGAGGAGGAGGGCCTGGTCGAGAACGCGGCGCGCGTGGGGGCACTCGCCCTCGAGCGCATGGCGGCGATGATGGACCGCCATCCCCTCATCGGCGACGTGCGCGGCCGCGGCCTCCTTCTCGGCATCGAGCTCGTCGAGGACCGCGACAGCAAGGCGCCGGCGAGCGACGCGGCCGAGGCGGTGCTCTACGCCTCGCTCGAGCGCGGCCTGAGCTTCAAGACCACGATGGGGAACGTGCTGACCCTCACCCCGCCGCTCACCATCAGCGCCGCCGAGATGGAGAAGGCGCTCGACATCGTCGAGGCGGCGATCGCGGAGGTGGAGGGGGCGCGCTGAGGCCAGTGTACGAGGGCGCATATTCACGCCTTGGGCTTGTTGAGCCGGCCTGCTCAAGGTCCGTTTGACGCCTGACAGCGGCCGGACAGCGAATATCGAGGAAGGTCCAGGTAGTGCCATCGCGCCCGGCCGAAATATCAGCCGACTTGGAATGCGTCACGGGCGGCTTGCTAAGGCCTTCAGCATTGCGGCGCGACCGTCGAGCCACTCGAGTAGATCATCATAGGTCAAGATAGACAACTTGGCGCCGCCAACAATTGTGTTTTTGGACCGCCAGTCGAGCCGATGGCGATTGTAGACGGACACCTCGCTACTCCGGCCCACGATAACAAGACCCATTGACGTGACATGCCTAGCCCCAAAATCGCGTTCCATGACATCGGTACCCGTCTCCCTGTCGATCCGAAACAGCCAGTCGACGACCTGCGAAACACCATGCTCAACACGTGTCCCCCAGTGAGCGTTTTTGCGCCCCTCCTCTGGCCGAAATAGGCTTGTCGCAGACGCGTCTTCAAATTCGACGAAGAGGAAGGCAGCATCTTGCAGGTTTCCGGCTATGAGATCGCACACAAAGTCGCCCCAGAGAGGGACCTCCACTTTGACGTGAGTTCCAGTGCTGACCCTATCGACGAGGGTTCCAAGATACGCGCAAAGTTGCAGATGGGCCTCGAAGAAAGGCAGGAAATGCTTGCGTTCACCGCGAGGATTAGAATTCAGGAATGCACGAAATTCCTCGATTTCCTTGATCAGAGCTGATGCATCCGGATCAATTTCGGCTACGAGCGGCATCAGCTGGCAGCGCGCTTTTGCCAATATTGCTCTAGTTGATCAGGCCGGGCTACGGCAACAACTATGATCTGATTGCCCGCGATCCGCACCAAGGCGCGGAGACGAGAGGTAATTCCTAATTCCCAAAGCTCCTCGCTCCTGGGAATCCGCCTGAGATTGGTCCGCATTCCGTGGAAATCCTGCGCAAGCTTCCGCAGCATCTCGTCGGTTCGACTTTCATCCGACTCTGGCAGCGTGGACAGCTGCGCCCTAATCGCACTATTGATCACAAGTTCCATAGTCTCTCCTTCCTCGCGTTGAGCATGGGCAGAGATGTCAGTTTGCAACCTTCTCAAATGACCTATTCATTTATGATACCACGAATTAAATCAACTGCCCCTTGAGCCTTGTTCCGGGGAAGCTATCCTACGGCAACGGAGGGGCAACCACAAAACGCCCCAATGACGTCCTCGTGCTAACGCCATGGGCGTAGATCAGATCGCGGGCTTCTCCTGATCGAGCGCATCGCATCCAAGACAAGCTCTACTCTGGGCCAATCGCTTCGGTTCCGCCATGTCGGCGACATGTCCGGTGAGCAAAAAATCCCGCAAACGCCGGTTTGCCATTGAGGGCACCGCGACGGGCCCGAACAAGGTTAGAGGGAACTGTCTTGCCGTCATTAAGCCAGTGTCGATGGGACTTCGGCGGCGTTTATGAATTCGCGCCCTAACCACCCTCCTCGCCGGCGTAGTCCGTGCGCTCGAGGTTGCCGAAGCGGGTGAGGGCGCCTTCGAACTGCAGGTACACCTTGCCGATCGGCCCGTGGCGCTGCTTGGCGATCGCGACCTCGGCGGTGTTGTGGATTTTCTCGCCGTGCGCCTGCCAGCGCGCCATGCGGTCGTTGAACTTCTCGTCGCTCTCCTCCTGGCGCTGCTTGGGCTCGGCGCGCTCGTGGTAGTACTCCTCGCGGAAGATGAACATCACCACGTCCGCGTCCTGCTCGATCGAGCCCGAACTCGCGCAAGTCGGCGAGCTGCGGCCGGCGGTCCTCGCGCTGCTCGACGGCGCGGCTCAATTGCGAGAGCGCCAGCACCGGCAGATCGAGCTCCTTGGCGAGCGCCTTCAGGCCGCGGGTGATCTCCGAGACCTCCTGCACGCGGTTGTCGCTGCGCGTCACGCCGCCCGTGTGAAGGAGCTGCAGGTAGTCGACGACGACGAGGCCGAGGCCGTGCTGGCGCTTGAGCCGGCGCGCCCGCGTGCGCAGCTGCGGCACGGTCAAGGCCGGCGAGTCGTCGATGAAGAGATGCAGGTGCTGGAGGCGCTGCACCGCCTCGATGAAGCGCGGGAAGTCCTCGCGGCTGACTTCGCCCTGGCGGATGCGGTCGGAGGGGATCTCGGTCTGCTCGGCGAGGATGCGGTTGGCGAGCTGCTCGGCCGACATCTCGAGCGAGAAAAAGGCGACCTTGGCGCCCTCGGCGGGCACCATCTTGCCTTCCTCGTCGGCCTCCTCGCGGTAGGCGGCGGCGGCGTTGAAGGCGATGTTGGTGGCGAGCGCCGTCTTCCCCATCGAGGGCCGGCCCGCGAGGATGACGAGGTCGGAAGCGTGGAGGCCGCCCAGCTTGCGGTCGAGATCCATGAGCCCGGTGGTGACGCCGGTGACGTGGCTCGAGCGCTTGAACGCGGCCTCGGCGCTGGCGATGGCCTCGGTCATGGCCTCGGCGAGCGGCACGAAGCCGCCCTCGAGTTCGCCCGTCGTGGCGAGCTCGTAGAGGTTGCGCTCGGCCTCCTCGATCTGCTGCGCCGCGTCCTCCGCGACCGTCATCTCGAAGGCGCGGTTGACGACCTCGGTGCCGAGCTCGATGAGGGCGCGGCGCAAGTGGAGATCGTGGATGGTGCGGCCGTACTCGCCGGCGTTGATGATGCTGATGGCGCTGGCCTCGAGGCGCGCCAGGTACTTCGATCCGCCCACCTCGTCGAGCGCGCGGTCCTGCTCGAAGAAGGCCTTGAGCGTGATCGAGTTGGCCAGCTGACCGCGCTCGATGAGGCGGGCGCAGGAGGCGAAGATGCGGCCGTGCCGCGGGTCGACGAAATGCTCGGGCCGGAGATATTCCGACACCTTCTCGTAGGCTCGGTTGTTGGAGAGCACGGCGCCGAGCAGCGCCATCTCCGCCTCGGTGTTGTTGGGCGGAGTGCGCAAACCCACCGCCCCCTCGATGCCGACGATGAGCGGCGTGAGGCTGGAACTCTCTTTGGACAGGGTGGCCATGATCGGGCCACCTTAGCGCGCGTCCCCCGCGGGCGCCATAGCATCTCCGTCATCGAAATAGGAGGAACACGGGGATAAAGCGTCAACGAACGCCATCGACTCGATCGGCTCTGCGATGCCGGCTACGCCGCGTGTCGGACGGTCGCGAGCGCGACTCGGCCGTTCGAGGCGACTCGGACGCGCGGGCGGCCGGTCTCAGGCGCGCGAGAAGGGGGAGAGGTTTCCCTCGGTCGCGCGCTCGCGCTCCCAATCGAGCATGTAGTCGCGCGTGAGCGGCACCGCGTCCTGGCGCTTGGTGAGCTGCATCTGGAAGACCATCTGGCGCATGTAGCGGAACGCCACCTCGCAGCCGGTCAGGTAGAACTCCCACATGCGGCAGAAGCGCTCGTCGTAGAGCTTGAGTATCTCGCCGCGGTTGGCCATGAAGCGCCGGCGCCACTCGCTGATGGTCTTGGCATAGTGCAGGCGCAGGATCTCGATGTCGGCGACCCACAGGCCCACGCGCTCGACCGCCGCCAGCACCTCGGAGAGCGCCGGCGTATAGCCGCCGGGAAAGATGTACTTGCGAACCCAAGGGTTGGTGCCGCCGGGCGGCTCCATGCGCCCGATCGAGTGGAGGAGGCAGACCCCGTCGTCGGCGAGAAGCTCCTTCACCTTGGCGAAGAACTCGCGGTAATAGAGCGGCCCGACGTGCTCGAACATGCCGACCGAGACGATGCGGTCGTAGCGGCCCTGCTCCTCGCGATAGTCGCGCAGCGCGAAGCGGACGCGCCCGTCGAGCCCGGCGGCGGAAGCGCGGCGGCGCGAGGTCGCGAGCTGTTCCTCGGAGAGGGTGAGGCCCGTGACCTCGACCGCGTCCGCGAGCTCGGCGAGGTAGAGCGCCAGGCCGCCCCAGCCGCTGCCGATGTCGAGCACCTTCATGTGCGGTCCGATGCGCAGCTTGGAGGCGATGTGGCCCTTCTTGTTGTCTTGCGCGACCTCGAGGCTCTCGTTGCCGGAAGTGAAGTAGGCGCAGGAATATTGCCGGTCCTTGTCGAGGAAGAGGTCGTAGAGCCGGCCCGAGAGGTCGTAGTGATGGGCCACGTTGCGCTTCGCCTTGCCGAGGTCGTTCAAGGTGCGCAAGGGACGCAGCCAGCGCTGCACCGTCTCGAAGTGCAGCTGCACCGGGTGGGCCTCCTCGCGCTCCATGTTGCTCAGCATGAGCGCGAGGAAATCCTCCAGGCCGCCCTCCTCGATGGTGAGCGTGCCGTCCATGAAGGCCTCGCCGAGATAGAGGCTCGGGTGGAAGAAGAGCTTGTAGTGGAGCTTGGGATCGTGAAGGCGGATGGTGGAGGTGTGGCCGCCCCCCTCACCGAACGTGTGCGTGCGGCCGCGCGCGTCGACGACCTTGAGGCGGCCGACCCGGATGACACGCTCCAGGAGGTGGCGCAGCAGCATGGCCCTCTTCCATGCCTCTCATGTGTCCGCCCTCGCGAACAGGCTCTTCGGGCCTCCCCCGGGCGGACCTAGCCAGCGTATATTGCAGACTCCGCGGCCTTCTGTACAGCGCGCCGAGAGGCGGCAGAGCAGTACCTCAGGAGGCCGCAGGCTCGGCGCCTGCAGGCTCCTCGGCCGCGGCCGGGGCCTGGGCGGCCGGCTCCTCTGCCTCCGGCTCGACGGGACCGATTATGGCACCGCCGCGCTCGACCTGGAGCCGCGCCTCCTCGGCCGAGCGTGCCACGTTCACCGTCACCGTGACGACCACCTCCGGATGGAGCGCCACGCGCACCGGATGGAGGCCGAGCATCTTGATCGGGTGGTCGAGCTGCACCATGCGCCGCTCGACCATATGCCCGGCGGCGGCGAGTGCCTCGGCGATATCGCGCGCCGAGGCCGAGCCGAAGAGCTGGCCCGTCTCGCTCGCCTGGCGCACCAGGGTGACGACGAGGCCGTCGAGGCCGCCGGACATGCCCGCGGCCTCCTTGAGCTTCTCCTCGTTGAGGGCCTCGAGCTCACCTCGCCGCGTCTCGAAATAGTCCCGGTTCGCCTTGGTCGCGCGCAACGCCTTCTTCTCCGGCAGGAGGTAGTTGCGCGCGTAGCCCGCCTTGACCTTGACCACGTCGCCGATCTTTCCCAGCTTCTCGATGCGCTCGAGGAGAATCACGTCCATGGCACTCGCTCCTAACTTCCCTGCGGCGGCCCGCCGCGACGCGTGAGGCGTTGCCTCAAGCCGGCGGCCTGGTCAATGAATCCGAGCACCGCGATGCCCATGATCGCGAGCCACGACAAGACGACGATGGCGAGCACGAGCGCCACGTAGAAAAGCGTCAGGAGATGCCGGGACGCCCCGCCGCGGCGCGCCAGCGCATGCAGGCAGGCAACGCCGCCGAAGAAATACGGCGTCGCCAGGATAAAGCAGAGATTGCGCCCGGCGAAGCCGATGCTGCCGGGGACGAGGAGGCCGGCCGCGGCCGAGAGCGCCACCGCGGCACCGAGCCAGGCGGGCAGGACCAGCGAAGCGAGCTCGGGGGCGGGGCGAAAGTTCCAGCGGAAGCGCTCCAGGAGACTCTGCGCGAGCGAGGCATTGCCGGCCGTGACGAGAAGCCAGGTGCTGGCCGCAAGGCCCGGCATGATGTCGACGAATGCGTTGATCAGGCGCTCCGCCTCGGGCGAGAGCTGGACGCCGACATCCCGGAAGAGGGCAGCCACGGCGCGCTCGAGCTCGCTCTCGAGCCCGCCCGCGAAGGCCGTGAAATAGAGCATCGCCGCGAGCAGTACAGCACCGGCGTAAAGGCTCAGCCAGACGAGGAGCCGGCCGATCGGATACCACTCGACCTGCCCGTCCCCATGGCTGCGGTGCAAGGTTCCCTGGCGCGCGAGGAAGAAGGCCGGCACCGCCTCGGTGACCGCGTAATTGCCCGCCGCCCAGGGACCTGCCGCGAGACCTACCGCCAGCGTGCCGATGCCCCCCGCAAGCGCCGCCCCGGTCCAACCCTGCTGGCGGCTCAGGCCGACGAGGAGGAGCGGCAGCGGCACGAGCAGCACGAAGGCCAGCACGCCGGGCAGTGCTGCCAGGGTCGCAATGTAGAGCAGCGCGCTCGAGGCGCCGCCCGCCGCGGCAAGGAGTGCGAGTGCCGGCATTCATCCTGTGCCCGTCCGGCACCCCTACTGGATCAGGTAGGGGAGAAGGGCGAGGAAGCGCGCGCGCTTGATCGCCTGGGCGAGCTCGCGCTGCTTCTTCGTGGACACCGCCGTGATGCGGCTGGGCACGATCTTGCCGCGCTCGGAGACGAAGCGCTGCAGCAGCTTCACGTCCTTGTAGTCGATCTTCGGCGCGTGCGGTCCCGAGAAGGGACAGCTCTTGCGCCGGCGGAAGAAGGGACGGCGCGGGCCGCCGCCGCCGGGGGTCATGACGCGCCTCCCTCGGGCGCCGGCTCAGGCGGCGCGCTTGGCGCCTCGGGGCGCGGCCGCCGTCCGCCGCCGCCGCCGCCGCCGAAGCGCCGGCCGTCGTCGTCGCGGAAGCGCCGGCCGCCGTCGTCGTCGCGGAAGCGCCCGCCGCCCTCGCGGCCTTCGCGGCCCTTGCTCTGCATGACGGCCGAGGGACCCTCCTCGAGCGCCTCCACGCGCACCGTGAGGATGCGGATGATGTCCTCGTTGATGCGCATGTTGCGCTCCATCTCCTTGACCGCGGCCGCCGGCGCGTCGAGGTTGAAGAGCACGTAGTGGCCCTTGCGATTCTTCTTGATGCGGAAGGCGAGGTTGCGCAGGCCCCAATACTCTTTCTTGGCGACCTTGCCGCCTTGCTCCTGGATGATCTTGGTGAAGTTGTCCGCCAGGCCGTCGACCTGGGCGGCGGACACGTCCTGGCGCGCGATGAACACGCTCTCGTAATAGGCCAAATTTTGACTCCTTCTGGCTCATTCGCGGCCCGGCGCTGGATCGTGCATTCGGCTCGATCAGCCGCCCGGGCCTAGCCGGCGGTGCCGGCAAGGAGCGACGAAGGCGCGCATATTACACAAAAGCGCCGGTGGCGCAAGCGCCGGTCGTGGCGGGCCGCGCCGGGGAGTCGGTCCCCCACCGCGCGTCTCAGGCGCGGCTGGCCAGTCCGTAGAGGAAGCTCAGCACCAGCGAAGCGCCGGCGCGGCCGGTCATGTCGTCGCGGTCGAAGGGCGGCGAGATCTCCACCACGTCCAGTCCCACGACCTTGGGATGTGCGGCAATGCTGCGCAGCGCCTCCTGCACATCGCGCAGATCGAGGCCGAAGGGATTGGGTGCCGCCGTGCCCGGCGCCTGGGCCTGGTCGATGCAGTCGATGTCGACCGAGACGTAGATCGCCTCGCTGCCGTCGCCGGCGATCGCCAGCCCGCTTGCCACGGCCTCCCGCATGCCGCCCTCGCGCAAGCCCCGCCCGGGGATGACGGTGACGCCCTTGGCGCGGGCATAGCCGGCAAGCTTGGGCGAGTTGCTGAATTCCGCCATGCCGATCTGCACCAGGTTGCGCCCTTGCACGGCAGCGGGCAGCAGCTCCAGCGCCTTGCGGAACGGCACGCCGCTCGAACTCGGCACCAAGATGCGCTGCGCGCAGATCGTGATGGGCATCGAAATGGATGATGCCGAGCCGCTTGCCCTCGCCCAGTGCGCGCACCACGCCCCTGAGGCAGGGATAGGCGATGGAATGGTCGCCGCCGATCGACAGCGGGACGATGCCGCGCGCCACCAGTGCTGCGATGACGGCGCTCACCCGGTCGAACGTGCCCTGCATGTCGGTGACGTTGACCAGCACGTCGCCGATATCGGCGGCGCGGAAGGCGTCCATGTCGCGCCCGTCGCTGCTGCTGAACGTCGTGTACCACATCATGGCGCGGCGAACCGCATCCGGCCCGCCGCGCGAGCCGCTGCGAACGACCGAGGCGCCGTCGAAGGGAATTCCCAGGAGCGCCGCCTTGAGCCCCTCGAGCGCGCCGTTCCATTCGAGCCAGCCGCCGGCACGCCGCTCGTCGGCGTCGCCCTTCATGGTGTTCACCACGGTTCCGGGCGCCACCAGGCCCAAGCGCTCCAGCTCCGAGACTGCCGCGGCATCCATGCTGCGTTCCCTCCGCTGCCACTCCTTTGCCGCCTGACGACGCGGCGGCAGACCGGCGGCGCGACTGCGCTTGACTTCGGAAGAGATCGCAGCAAGCATCGGGTGTCAACAGAAGTTTCCCATAAGGAACCTGCGGGCCGGCGCATGGCGGGCGGCCCCGGGAGCATGAGGGAGAGGCGAGATGGCTTGGAAGACGCCAGCCGCCGCGTGCGCCGTGACGGGCGGCATCGCCCAGCCGCCGGCCGCGGCGTTGGCGCATTTCTATGCCGGACTGCGGGCCGGGGATCTGCCGGAGGTCACGGTACATGCCGTGCGCCGCCATCTGCTCGACACGCTGGGCGCCGCACTCGCAGGTGCGGCGCAGCCCGAGCCGCGCGCGGTGCTGGGAGCGGGCGAGGCGCTCTACGGCGGGCACGGTGCGGCACCCGTCTGGGGCACCGCGCGCCGCGTGCCGCCGGGGCTCGCCGCACTGGTGAACGGCACCGCCGCCCATGCGCTGGAACTGGACGATGCCAGCGGCTGCGACCATTCCGGTGCCGTGGTGGTGCCCGCCGTGCTGGCGGGGCTCACGGCTGCGCCGGGCGCCGGAGCGGGCGATCTCATCGCGGCCATCGTCGCCGGCTACGATCTCGGCCGCCGCGTCTTGGAGGCGGCGGGCGGCTATGACGCGCACAACGGCGCCGGCTGGCATTCCACCGGGACCTGCGGCGTGTTCGGCGCCGCCATCGCCGTGGCGCGGCTGTGGCGCCTGCCGGCCGATGTCGCGACAGAGGCGCTCGGCATCGCCGGCTCGTTCGCCTCGGGCAACTGGTCCTTCCTCTCGGACGGAGCGATGACCAAGCGGCTGCATCCGGGCCATGCCGCTCAGGCCGGGCTGATGGCAGCGGCACTTGCGCGGCAGGGCATGAGTGGCCCCGCCCATGTCTTCGATGCGCCCTGGGGCGGTTTCCTCGCGGCCTATGCGCGGGAGGCGGCCGAGCCCGAGGCTCTGACGCTGGATCTGGGCGGCTCCTGGCGCATCCAGCGCTCCTCGGTCAAGCCTTACGCCTCCTGCCGCGGCACCCATGCGGCGATCGAGGCGGCGCTGGCGCTGCGCCAGGAGATGCCCGCCTCGGCGGTGGCGCGCATCGAGGTCGGCGTGCATCCCACCGTCGCGAAGATGTGCGGCGGGACATCGGTGGCCTCGCTGGTCGATGCGCAGATGAGCCTCCCCTATGCCGTCGCCGTCGCCTGGTTGCATGGCGATGCCGGCCTGCCGAGCTTCGCCGATGGGGTGCGCTGCAGCCCGGAGGTCGCGGAATGGCTGCCGCGCGTCCGCGTGGTGCACGACCCGGCCGTGGACAGCATCGTCGCCGCGCGGCTGACCGCGACGCCGCAGAAAGGCGCGCCGCGGACGCTGCGCATCGACGTGCCCGCCGGCTCCTGGAACCGCCCGCTGCCGGATGCGGCACTGGTGGCGAAGTATCGCGGGCTCGCGGCGCCGGCGCTGGGTCCGGTGCGGGCGGCGGCGGTGGAAGCGCTGGTGCTCGCCCTCGGCCGGGGCTCGGAGGCTGCGGCGCTTCCGGATCTTCTCTCCATCGGCGAAACGCGAGGACAAGCGGCATGAGCCTCCGGCCCGACTACCGCGGCTTCCGCGCCGCCGGTGCCCGCCTCACGGAGGAGCCGCTGGCGCATCTGGACTTCCACCGCTCCGGCCTGCTCGGCGAATCGATCCACGGCATCCACGCCTTCGACAAGGCGCATTGCGTCATGCTGACCGAGACCGGCATCGTGGAGCGCGAGACCGGCAAGGCCATGCTCGCCGCCTTCCGCGCCATGGAGGCGGAGGGCATGGAGCAGGCCCGCACCGAGGCCGACGGCGGCATGCATTCGGGCGAGCATTACCTGATCCGCAAGCTGGGCGAGGCGGTCGGCGGCCGGCTGCACCTCGGCCGCAGCTCGGGCGACCTCATCGAGGTGGCGCGCCGCCTTACCTTCAAGCGCCACGTGCACCGCATCCTCGCGGCACTGCTGGCCTTGCGCGGCACGCTCCTGGCGCTCGCCGAGGAGCATCTCGACACCGTGATGCCCGGCTATACCCATGGCCAGCACGCCCAGCCCACCACCTTTGCCCATTGGGTGACGATGTTCGAGCTCGGCTTCGCCCGCGACGGCGCGCGGCTGCTCTCCTTCCACGACAGGCTGAACCGCTCCCCGGCCGGGGCGGCGATCATGACCGGCAGTGACTTCCCGCTCGACCGCGCGCGCACCGCATCGCTGCTCGGCTTCGAAGATCCGCTGCCGCACGCCATGGACGCCATCCTGAGCCATGACCTGGAGATGGAATACGCCGGCGTGCTGGCGGTGCTGGCGCAGACGCTTGCGCGGATCGCCGACGATCTCTTCCTGTGGTCCACCACCGAATTCGCGATGGTGGAGCTGCCCGACCGCTACTGCGGCACCAGCAGCATCATGCCGCAGAAAAAGAACCCGGACGGGCTCGAGGACATGAAGGGCCTCGCCGCCCAGTCGCTCGGCGTCCTGGTCACCGTCTTCGCGGCGGAAAAGGGGCCGACGGGCTTCCCCATCATGGAGCGGCGCAACAGCCAGTCGGTGCTGTGGGATCTCGGCCGCGGCCTGGCGGTACGGCTGGAGACCATGGCGCCGCTGTTGCGCGAGCTTCAGGTGCGCAAGGCGCGGATGCTTGAACTGGCCGGCGCCAACTGGGCGCAGTCGACCGATCTGGCAGCCGCCCTGGTGCGTGCGGCGGGCATGGACTGGCGCAGCGCGCATCAGCTCGTCGGCGTCTTCGTGCGCGAATGCCTGGCCGGCGGCATAGCACCCATGGCGGCGCGGCCGGCGCATCTCGACCGCGCGGCGCGGGGCATGGGCGTGGCGGCGCCGGGCCTCGGCGATGCGGCGTTCGACACGGCGATGGACCCGGCCGGCTTCGTGCGCCGCCGCACGCTGTTGGGCGGCCCGGCGCCGCAGGCGGTCACGCGCGAGATCGCCTCGGCGCGCGCCATCCTGGCCGCCGACGCCGATTGCCTCGCCACCAAGGAGAAACAGGCGGCGGACGCCTCGGTCCGCCTCGAGGACGCCGTCACGGCTATACTGGAGGGCTAGTCATGGCGAACCAGGCGAAGGCGGGGAAGGTCCGCGCAGTGGCCGGCAAGGAAGGGGCCCGCCACGGCGCCGTGGCGGAGCAGCGCAACGTCACCTACCCGGTGCGCGACGAGAAGGTGCGGGTCGGTGCCAAGCTGCGCGCGCTGCGACAGTCCCGCGGCTTGTCGATCGAGCAGGTCGCCCAGGCCGTCGGCGTGAACAAATCCTTCATCAGCAAGCTGGAGCACGATGCCGTCGCACCCTCGATCGCGACGCTGCTGCGCTATTGCGACGCGGTCGGCATCCGGCCGGGCACGCTGTTCGACCCGCCGCCCACCAAGCTGGTGCGCAAGGGCGAGGGCCGGCCGATCGATCTCGGCGGCCAGCGCATGCGGGAATTCCTGGTCTCGGGCGAGGGGCAGGACGACCTCATGGTGCTGCTCTCGGAGATCGAGGCCGGCGGCGGCTCGGGCGACGAGCCGTACACGCTGCGCTCCGCCGCCGACTTGGTGCATGTGCTGGAAGGGCTGCTGGAGATGGTGGTGGATGGCGTCTCCTACGTCCTCGGAGCGGGCGACACGCTGACTTTTCCGCCCACCCTGCCGCACAGCTGGCGCAATCCGTCGCGCAGCGCGCGGACGCGCGCCATCTGGGTCATCGTGCCGCCGCCATGACCGCCAGCGCCGCGCCGCCGCTCACCCTGCTGCGCGCCGGCGCCGTCTTCGCGCCGCGCACGCCTGCCCAAGGCCGCCTAGCAGGCCGCGGTCCAATTCTGCCCGCTATGCCGCGGCGGCGCCCGATGCTATGACTGGCTCTGCCGCTCAAGCGCCGAGATCGCCTCGTCAGGGCATGCCGCTTCGGGGAAAAGCCATGATCAGACTCGTCCTCGCGTTCATCTGCGCCGCGCTTCTCTTCGGCTCGGCCGAGGCCCAGGACATCGCGGGCCAGGCCAAGGAGGCCGAGGCGCTTGCCGGCCAGGGCAAGTTCGCCGAGGCGATCGAGGCACTCGACGTTGCCGTCGGTGCGCTGTGGGACAAGGCGCCGCTCACGGTGCGCCGTGCCCTGTGGGTCGCCGATGAGCCCCAAGGCTTCGGAGCCTACACGCCGCGCCTCAACAACCACTATGCGGCGGGCGCCAAGATGATCGTCTATTCCGAGCCGATCGGCTTCGGCTGGCGCAAGGCCGGCGATTTCTGGAAGACGGACATCGCCGTCGACATGGCGGTCAAGACGCCGGACGGCAAGGAGCTCTTCCGCAAGGACGGCTTCTCCAAGTTCGAGGTCACCAGCCGCGCGCGCAATCGGGAGTTCTACGCCCGGCTTACCTACACGCTGTCAGGTATTCCGGCCGGCGAGTACGTGATCGATACCACGATGCACGATGCCGTGAGCGGCAAGAGCGGCACCTTTTCCCTGCCCTTCGTGGTGGAATAGGCGGCGGCGCGCGCCGGCGGACTGCCAGGGGCGAGGGGAGCACGGGATGAGCGTCATCCTGGGGAGCGGCGACTTCACCTATCGCGTGGTGGAGCAATGGGCGAGGCTGCCCGAGGGCTGGCGCTTCGGCGACGTGGCGGGCGTCGGCGTCGACCGCCGCGACCGCGTCTACGTTTTCAACCGCGGCCCCCATCCGATGGCGGTGTTCGACCGCGAGGGGAACTTCCTCGGCTCGTGGGGCGAGGGTCTCTTCCGCCACGCCCACGGGGTCCATATGGGCCCGGACGATACGATCTATCTGACCGACGACGGCGACCACACGGTGCGCAAATGCACGCTCGAGGGGAAGGTGCTGCTCGCGATCGGCATCCCCGGGCGGCCGGCACCCTATGCGAGCGGCCAGCCCTTCAACCGTTGCACCCATACGGCACTCTCGCCCCAGCTCGAGATCTACGTCTCGGACGGTTACGGCAATGCCCGCGTCCATAAATACGCGCCCGACGGCAAGCGGCTCCTCTCCTGGGGCGAGTCCGGCGCCGATCCCGGCCAGTTCAACCTCCCGCACAACATCTGCTGCGACGCGGACGGCTGGGTCTATGTGGCGGACCGCGAGAACCACCGGATACAGGTCTTCGACGGCCAGGGCCGCTACGAGACCCAGTGGAACAACATGCACCGGCCGAGCGGGCTCTATATGATGCCGGGTAAGTGCCCGATCTGCTTCGTGGGCGAGATCGGACCCTACCTCGAGTTCAACCGCGCCATGCCCAACCTCGGCCCGCGCATCAGCATCCTCTCCCACGAGGGGAAGCTCCTCTCGCGGCTGCAAGGCACGCCGCCCGCGGGCACGGCGCCCGGGCAATTCCTCTCGCCCCACGGGATTGCCGTCGATTCCCGGGGCGATCTCTACGTGGGCGAGGTCGCGGTGACCGCTTGGCCCCAGATCTTTCCCGACACGCCCATGCCCGACCCGTTGCGCAGCCTGCAGAAATTCACCAGGATAGCGCCCGCCCATTGAGCCGTGCCGTCCGCGCGGCCCTTCCGCTCCCGCCAGAGGATGCCCAGCCATGATCGAGCAGGATGTCGTCGTCACCACCAAGCACGGCAACATGCCGAGCTTCGCCGTCTCTCCGGAGGGTCCGGGGGATTATCCGCCGATCATCCTCTATATGGACGCGCCCGGCATTCGCGAGGAGCTGCGCAATCTCGCGCGGCGCTACGCCAAGGCTGGGTATTTCTGCATCCTGCCGGACATGTATTATCGCCTCGGCACGGTCCGCTTCGACATCCCGCGGCGCGACGACCCGATGTCGGGGGTGATCCGCGCGGCCATGAACCACCTCTCGAACGCGCGCGTCGTCGACGATACCGCGGGACTGCTCGGCTTCCTCGATGCGCAGGAGCGCGTGCGGCCGGGTGCCGTCGGCTGCGTCGGCTACTGCATGAGCGGCTGCTACATCACGACCGTGGCAGCGTGTTTCCCCCATCGCATCGCGGCCGCGGCGTCGCTCTACGGCGTCAACATCGTGACCGACAAGGAGGACTCGCCCCATCTCATCGTGGGCGACATCAAGGGCGAGCTCTACTACAGCTTCGCCGAGACCGACCCCTCGGTGCCGGACAACGTCATTCCCACGCTCAAGGCGGCACTCGACAAGGCAAAGACGAAATACGCGCTTGAGATCATGCCCGGCACCCACCACGGCTTCTGCTTTCCCGAGCGCCAGGCCTACCACGCGCTCGCCGCGGAAGCGGCCTGGAGCAAGATTGCCGCCCTCTGGCAGCGCGCGCTCGGATAGAAGCACCGTGCCGCGAGAGAAATTCACCATCGGCGTGGCGACGCCGTCCGGCATGGGGCCGGCCTATGCCTATCTGACGCCGGCCTTAGCACTCGGCTACGATCGGGAGGAGGGGCTCGAGTTCGCCTTCTTCCAGGGCGGCGAGCCGGGTGCCACGGCCGAGAGCCTAGCTGCCGGCGCCTGCGACATCGCCTGCCTCAACACAATCGTGGGCTTCCTCGGGCGCGAGCAAGGCCTGCCCATGCTGGCGGTCGGCAGCAAGGCGCGGCGCGCGCACCGCTATTTCGCGGTGCTGCCGCAGAGCCCGGCGGCCGCCCTCCCCGATCTCGCCGGCAAGCGCATCGCCTGCGATTTTGAGCACCTTCATCCGCTAGCCGAGGCCGCGCTCGCGGAGGAGGGCGTGGCAAGCGGCGGCTTCCAATGGGTGCCCTGGCGCGGCTCGGGCATGGAAGCGCACGGCATGGTCGAGCCGCTCCGCCGCGGCGAGGTCGACGCGCTCTTCCTCATGGACTGGAACGACGGCGACTTCCGGGCGGAGGGTCTACCGCTCCGCCATCTCCGCTCGCGGCTCCTCGAGCGCATCCGCGTCTCCTCCTGCTACTGGACCACGGAAACCAACTTCGCCGCTCATGGCGAGCGCCTCGCACGCGGCTTGAGGGCGATCCAGAAGAGCCTGGTCTACTCCTTCGCCAACCCCGAGGCAGCGCTCAAGGCCATGTGGCAGACCCATCCGGAGACGCGGCCGCCTCCCGCTTCCCACGCGGCCGTGCTGCGCCGCGATCTCGCCGTGCTCGAGGCCTGCCTCGAGCCGATGCGCATCGACCCGGGCGATTCCGATCCGCGCTGGTGTGCGATCCCGGCCGAGGAGATGGCGGCCTGGCAGGCGTTCCTCGTCCGCTCGGGTGCCATCGGTCCCGGATTCGAGCTCGCGCGCTGCTATACGACGGCGCTCGTGAGTACGATCAACGATTTCGACGCGGCGCCCATTCTGCGGGCGGCCGCCGGCAGCCCTTTATCCTGAGGTCAAAAAGCGCCCATGACCGACCATGCGATCTTTCAGCTCGGCGACATCCGGCTGCAATCCGGCGAGACGCTCGAGCGCGCGTTCCTCGCCTACAAGACCTACGGCACGCTCGACGCCAGGCGCTCGAACGCGATCCTCTATGCGACGCCCTTCGGCGCCCAGCATAGCGACACCGAGTGGATGATCGGCACCGGCATGGCGCTCGACCCCGAGCGCTATTTCATCGTGACGCCGAACATGTTCGGCAACGGGCTCTCGAGCTCGCCGAGCAATGCTCAGGCGCCTTACGACAAGGGCCGCTTCCCCAAGCTCACGCTCTACGACAACGTGGTGCAGCAGCAGCGACTGCTCGCCGAGGCGCTCGGCATCGAGCGCCTCCGCCTCGTGCTCGGCTTCTCCATGGGCGCGCAGCAGGCCTTCCATTGGGCTGCCGTCTTCCCCGAGCGGGTCGCGCGCCTGGCCGCCATCTGCGGCTCGGCCAGGACCGCGCGGCACAACTTCGTTTTTCTCGAGAGCGTCAAGGCAGCACTCACCGCCGATGGCGCGTGGCGGGACGGCTGGTTCCCCGAGCCTCCCGTGCGCGGCCTCCGTGCTGCCGCCCGCGCCTTCGCCGCCTGGGCGCTCTCGCAGGCCTTCTACCGCGAGAAGGTCTACGAGCGGCTCGGCTTCGCCACCATCGAGGAGTTCCTCGAGAAGGCATTTGACGCCAACATGCTAAAGCGCGACGCCAACAACGTGATGGCGATGCTGTGGAGCTGGCAACAGGCCGACATCAGCGCCAACGCGCTCTACGGCGGCGATCTCGACAAGGCGCTCGGCGCCATCCGCGCCAAGGCTTTCGTGATGCCGAGCGAGACCGACTGCTACTTTCCCGTCGAGGACAGCCGCCTCGAGACGGCCCGCATGCCCAATGCCGAGCTCCGCCCCATCCCCTCCATCTGGGGCCACCGCGCCGGCAATCCGCTGCAGAGCCCCGAGGACGCCCGCTTCCTCAACGACGCTTTGCGCGAGCTCCTTGCGTCCTAGCGCCGCCGCGGCCATCATGGCCGCATAAGCCTTTAGGGAAGGGAAAAACCATGACACGGAACGGGACGGTCGCGGCGATTGCGCTGGGCGTACTGCTGGCGGCGGCGGCCGCGACGGCGGCGCGGGCCCAGGACGATCTCCTCAAGACGATCAAGGACCGCGGCGTGATGCGCGTCTGCGACGTGGATTACCGCCCATGGAACATCAAGAATCCCGCCACCAACGAATGGGAGGGCATCAACGTCGACCTCGTGCAGATCATCGCGAGCCAGCTCAAGGTGAAGCTCGAGCATGTGGATGCCACTTGGGCGACGGTCATCCCCAGCATCCAGACGAAGAAGTGCGACTTCTCCGCCTCCGGCCTCTACGTCTCGCCGGCGCGCGCCGAGCTCGTGACCTTCACCCAGCCCATCGCCCATGACGGCATCAGTATCTTCGTGCCCAAGGACTCGACGGCCAAGACCCCGGCCGACGTGGATCAGGCCGGCAAGACCATCGTGGCGCGCTCGGGCAGCTTCGAGGAGAGCTTCGCCAGGCAGTTCTTCAAGCATGCGACGGTCAAGGCGCTCACCGCCGACGGCACGGGCGTCGTCCTCCTCGAGGTCGCCGCCGGGCGCGCCGACGCGGCGATCGGCGGCTACTACGGCAACATGGATTTTCTCAAGGCCAACGCGAACGTGAAGGTGCGGCTGCTCTCGGACGAGCTCCTGACCCGCACGCCCATCGCCTTCGCCGTGCCGGCGAAGGAGTATTTCTTCCGCGACTACCTCGACGAGGTGCTGCTGACCCTCGAGGAGAACAACAAGATCAAGGAGATACTCGCCAAGTGGACGTACTAGCGCGGGGGCGTGCGCAGCGCTAGAGAGGGAGCCGCGCGCATGAGCGTCGCCGCTGGGAGGACGCGCACGGCGCGACCGGCCGGCTCCTTTCTTCTCTCCTCGGTTCTGCCGGCGGCGCTGATGCTCGCCCTCTTGGGCTGGCTCGCGAGCGGGGTGAACTGGTCGTTCGTCGAGAGCCTCGATTTCTCGGTGATCTACACCTACCGAGTGGCACTCCTCGAGGGCCTGCTCAACACGGTTCTCATCACCACGTTCTCGCTCCTCATCGGCCTCGCCCTCGGCTTTCTCTTCGCCTGCCTCCTCCATGCGCCCGCGCCGCCGCTGCGCTGGCTCATCCTCGCCTATATCGAGGTGCTGCGCGATACGCCGCTCGTGGTGGCGCTCTTCTGGATCCATTTTGCGCTTCCCGTGGTGACCGGGATCAGCACCACGGCGTTCGAGAGCGGCTTCATCGCCATGGCGCTGCAATCGAGCGCCTATCTCGCCGACGTGGCGCGCGCCGGCATCCAGGCGGTGCCGCGCGGCCAATGGGACGCGGCCGACGCGCTCGGGCTGCAGCGCCGCTGGAAATGGCTCGCCGTCGTGCTGCCCCAGGCGCTCAAGATCGTCGTCCCGCCGCTCGCCAACATAGCGCTCGGCTATTTCAAGGCGAGCTCGGTCCTGGCCCTCCTTGCGGTAGGCGAGCTCATGACGGTGGCGGCGCGGGTCAGCACCTACTCCTTCAAGCCGATCGAGACCTTGACCACGGTTGGGTTCGTCTATCTCTGCCTCGGCTATTTCCTAAGCTCGCTCACCTACCGGCTCGAGCGGGTCTTCAACAGGAGTCGGAGCTGAGATGACGTTCGATATTTCCATCGTCTGGCAGAGCCTGCCGGCGCTTGCCGCCGGCGCCTGGCTGACGGCGGCGCTCGTCGTGGTGTCGCTCGCCATCGGCATCGCCATTGGCCTCCTCGTCTGCGCCGGCACGCTCGGCGGGCAGGGCATGGTGCGCCGGCTCGCCGTCGGCTACGTCGGCCTTTTCCGCGGCCTCCCGGAGACGCTCATCATCTTCTGGCTCTATTACTGCGGCCCGCTCATCCTCGACGTCAAGCTCAGCGCCTTCGCGACCGGCACCGCGGCGCTCGCTATCCCCTCCGGCGCCTATTTGGCCGAGGTCTTCCGCGCCGGCATCCAGGCGGTGCCTAAGGGACACGTCGAGGCGGCGCGCGCGCTCGGGCTCTCCCGCTTCTGGGTCATGTGGAGCGTGATAGCACCCCAGGCGCTGCGCATGATGATCCCGGCCTTCCTCGGCGTCGTCACCATCCTCATCAAGAATTCCGCGCTCGTCTCGGCGATCGGCGTCGAGGAGCTGTTCTACCGGGCGACCGTGCTGGCCGGCCGCAACTTCCACCATTTCGAGCTCTTGACCGCCGCCGCCATCGTCTATTTCGCCCTCATCCTGCCGTTCAGCCTCGCAGTACAGCGCCAGGAGCGGCGCCTCCTCGCCAAGGTCCGCTGACGGCGGACGCGGCGTCCGGCTGTCGCCCGCTTGCCGCAGCCGCTAGAGTCATGCGCTGGCTCGCAGGACGGGGAGGCTCGGCATGCGCGACGCGGCACCATTGAGCGGGCAGGTCGCCATCGTCACCGGCGCGGCCCAGGGCATCGGGCGCGGCATAGCGCTCGTGCTGGCGGAGGCCGGTGCGCGCGTCGTCATCGGCGATCTGCAGCAGGCCGGCGGCACGCTCGGCGATATCGCCGCCGCCGGCGGCGAGGCCGCAGCCATGGCGATGGACGTGAGCCGGCCGGCAGAGGCCGAGGCGCTCGTGGCGCTGGCGCTCCAGCACTACGGCCGCCTCGACGTGCTCGTCAATAATGCCGGCATCGACGCGCCCAGCGGCAACGCCTGGGATCTGCCCGATGCGGAGTGGCAGAGGACCATCGACGTCAATCTAAGCGGCGTCTTCTACTGCTCGCGGGCGGCTCTCGCGCCCATGCTCGGGGCCGGGCGAGGCTCGATCGTCAACCTCAGCTCCCAGGTGGCGCGCGTCGGCCGTGCCGGCATGTCGCCCGCCTATAACGCCTCCAAGGCGGGCGTCATCGGGCTCACCGTCGCCTTCTCGGCCCAGGTGGCGGAGCGCGGCGTGCGCGTCAATGCCATCCTACCGGGACTCGTCGAATCGCGCGACTTCGGCTGGTCGCCGGAGCTGCGCTCGGCGCGGGCTGCCGAGTATCCGCTCGGCCTCGGCACGCCGCGCGACGTGGGCGAGGCGGTGCTCTATCTCGCAAGCCCGGCCGCGCGCTGGGTCTCGGGCTCGCTTCTTCACGTCGCGGGCGGCTACCAGCGCCCGGCGGCATGGCTCTGAGACGCGCCGCCGTCAGGGCGCCAGGCACTCCGCCGTGAGCGCGACGAGGTCGAAGGATTCGAACAGCTCGTTGTCGAGCGGGCCCGTACGCCAGTCGCGCAAAGGGCGGTGGCCGCTCGCGATGAGGAAGCGGTGCTCCTTTCCGGCGACTGCCCAGAGCTCGTCGTAATTGACCCACATCTGGCCGCCCGCGGGGCTCTGCACGATGGACTGCTTGCCTGGCCGCCCGAGGAGACGCTCGAACTCGGCGACGGCAATACCCTTGCCCGCCCTGGCGGCATCCTTCTTGAGGATGGTCGCGTCCAGGACCGCGAACGGTACTGAGGGTAGCTCGCCGCGGCAGAGATCGCAGCCGCAGGAAATTGTCTCCTGCCAAGCACCGCTCACCTTTTCGTCGGCATCATAGTCGATGTGGTAGGACCGCTCGTTCGCCGCCGAAAGGCGGTAGATATCGATGCGTCCGGTCTGGCCGGAGCCGGGATAATAGATGGCGGCCGAGTAGCCGGGCTCGCCGAGAAGTGCGATCATCTCGCTGCGCGCCTTGCCGCGAACCTCCGTCGCAGCCGCGAACTGATGTAGGAGCGCCTCGCGCGACCAGCTCCGCCCCCCTGTCTGCGGCGTCTGGCGCCAGACTTCGGGCGAGAATTGCGGAGGCGCTTCGTCCCCCCGCCCATCGGCCGAGAGGAGGAGCACCGCAAGTGGCAGTATGAGAAGCCAGCGACCGGATGCTGCGCGCGTCATGAGTCCGCTCTCCGCCGGTGGTGGAGCAACTGGCGTCGGGTAAGGCCCGCCGGAGGACGATCATAGCCAACTCCGTCCTCTCACCGAAGCGTGACCTGCAAAGTACCCGAGCTTGCCGCGTTGACGCTCCGATGGACGCGTCCTAGTGTCGCGAGATCGGGACGAGCTCGATAGCTCCTGGCAGGGGGCCGGAGGGGCGGGCATGCAAACGACGTACGAGACGATCCTCGCGGAGATGGTGGGACCGGGCCTGCTGCTCGTGACGCTCAACCGGCCCGAGGTCGGCAACGCCAAGAACACCCAGATGGGACGCGAGCTCCTCGCCCTCTGGAGCGGCCTCATCGCGGAGCCGGGCGAGGTGCGCGCCGTGGTCCTCTCGGGTGCCGGCAGGCGCATCTTCTGCGCCGGCGGCGACCTCAAGGAGCGCAACGGCATGACCCAGGCGCAATGGCAGGCGCAGCACGAGATCTTCGAGCGCTGCTATTGGGCGCTCCTCGACTGCCCGGCGCCGGTCATCGCTGCGGTCAACGGCCACGCCTTCGGCGGCGGCATGGAGATGGTGCTGGCCTGCGATTTCGCTTATGCCGTGCGTACCGCGCGCTTCGCCTTGCCCGAGGTCACGCTCGGCATCATGCCGGGTGCCGGCGGCACGCAGCTCATGCCGCGCGCGGCGGGCGAGCGCCGCGCCAAGGAGATCATCCTCACCGGAAAGCCCTTCAGCGCGGCTGAGGCCTACGAATGGGGCATCGTCAACCGCCTCTGCGAGCCGGAGGCGCTCATGAAGGAGGCGCTCGAGACCGCGGCGGCGATCGCCGCCAACGCGCCGCTCTCGGTGCGCCAGGCCAAGAAGTCGATGCACGTCGGCCTGCAGCTCGACCTCAAGAACGCCTTCCTCTTCGAGATCGAGGCCTACAACCGCCTGGTGCCCACCGAGGACCGTCTCGAGGGCGTGCGCGCCTTCAACGAGAAGCGCAAGCCCGACTTCAAGGGACGGTAGGTATTGCTTGCGGCGGGGCGTGTCGTATATATTAAAAGTAGAGATTCCCAGATGGCGACATGGGTCGAAGCCGTTCCTGCGGGCTCGACCAATGAATATCGATGAGAGGAGTGTGGCATGACGGTTCCGGACGCCATGGGCAAAACGACTGAAGGCGGCCCGTCCTTCGCCGAAAAGTCGCAGGCCGTACTGCAGGCGCTCAACGCCCCGAAATATGATTGGCGGACTGTTCGCGGCATCTCCTTAGAGACGGGCCTCGACGCTGCCGAAGTCATTGACATCTTGGCGCAGCTATCCGAGGACGATCAGGTCGTGAAATCGAACGTCCCCTCAAAGGAGGGGGTGGATTTATATACCGCGCGCCAAAGATTCCGCGAGAAAGGAAAATTCGGCGAGAAGTTGCTGGGCGCAATCAGAAATCGAGCGGTGTAGTGCACCAACGGTGGGGTGAGACGCGTGCTCGAGGCAATACGGCCCTATATCAGCCAAGCTGTGATTTTGGCATTCCTCGGCGGCATTGCCCTTGATGCGCTGAATATCTGCGAGCTTCAGAATGTGCCGAAAGAGAGGCGGCCGAACTTCAAGGACGTCCTGTACTGGCTTCCATATATATTCTGGCCGATTTTAGGCGGATTTCTCGGTTACCTGTTCGATGATGACAGGGCGCCGCTTAGCAAGATCGTCGCCTTTCAAATCGGATTGTCGGCGCCGTTGATCCTGCGCGCGCTCGCAAACGCTGTTCCTTCCGGAGTCCGCAACGAGCTTCCGCCCGGCGCGTAACGGCCATCGCGGCAGCGTCAGACAAAAGTCGCGTCCGCCTCGAGGCCGAGGAGGTGCTTGCCCACCGTCTCGAAGTGGGAGCGGCGGCCCTGGAGCTGCTGCGCCACGGTGTGGATGTCGCGGAAGCGGCGCTCGAAGGCGTTGCTCTCGAAGATCGCGGTGGCGCCGGCGGCGTGGTAGGCGGCGTCCGCCACGCGCACCGCCTCCTGGATGGCGTGGGTCGCGGCGAGACGGATCGCCATGCGCTGCTCGAGGGTGACGAGGTTGGCGGGCTCGACGGCGCGCCAGATCTCGTCGAGCGTGCCGAGGAGATACATGCGGGCGCCGCGCAGCCGCGCCTCCGCCTCCGCGATCTCGCTCTGCACCACGGCGCTCAAGCGCAGCTTGCTCTTGTAGCCGCGCGGCGTCTTCTCGGCCGTCAGCGCCACGAAGGCGTCGAGCAGGCTGCGCGCGAGCCCGAGGGCGACGCAGGCGAAGCCGCAGGCGAAGATGCTGTTGCTCGGCACGGCGTACAAGGCGCCCTGGTAGCGCCGCTCGGACTGCTCGTCGCGCGCCACGCTGTAGGCCGCCGGCACGAAGAGGTCGGTGAGCCTGTAGGCGTCGCTCGCCGTGCCGCGCAAGCCGATGACGCGCCAGATGTCGCTCATCGGCGCCTCCGCCGCGGGGAACAGCATGGTGCGTCCTGCTGCCGTGCCGTTGGCCGCGCGCCGCTCGCTGCCGTTGGCCTCGAAGATCGGGCAATAGGCGCCGAGCCAGGTGGCGTGCCGCCCGCCGCTGGCAAAGGCGAAGGAGCCGCTCACCTTGTAGCCGCCCTCGACGGCGACGGCCCGCGCGCCGGGCCCGGGCCCCCAGGCGAGCACCGCCTTGCGGTCGCGCGCGAAGATGTCGCGCGCGGCCTCCGGCGGGAGGAAGGCGGCGACCATGGCGCAGACGCCGTTCTGGCAGAGGCACCAGGCGGTGCTCGCGTCGTGCTTGGCGACCGCCTCGATCACGCCCACGAAGGCGGGCGGCGCCAACTCCGCACCTCCGAACGGCCGCGGCAGGAGCAGGCGGAACAGGCCCGACTCGTAGAAGGCGGCGAGCAGCGCCTCGGGGAGCCTGCGCTGGCGCTCGATCTCATCGGCCGAGGCGGCGACAAGCGGCAGCAGCGCCTCGACCTTAGCGGCGATATCCGCCACCGCGTGGCGGGGCGCCGCACCCTCGGCCTTGAGCGCCTCAACCGTCATCTTATCCGCCGTGCGCCATCGACCACGCCCAGGCGTCATGCCCGGGCGCGTAGTTGCGGTTGCTCTGCGCCGGATTGCGGTTGACGAGCGGCCGGCCGTAGAGCGGATGGCGCATGCTGCGCACTTCGTGCTCGAGGGTATGGAGCGGCTTGCCGTTCTCCGGGTCGACGATGTCCTGGAAGCGGTATTCGTGCTCGTCGGTCTCGATGGTGATGAGGCCCCTCTCGAGGAGGCGGCGGTAGGGGCCCGAGAAGTCGGCGAGATAGATCTGGATATGGTGGCCGTCATAGGCCGCGAGCGCGCCGCCGCTCTCGCGGAAGATGAGCTCCTGGCGGTAGCCGACGGCAACGCGCGCGTGGCGGCCGTGCTCGTCCTCGCCGACGCTCGCCGGCGCCTTGATGATCTGGCGGTAGAAGCGCGCGATGCCGTCGGCGGCACCCGGCGCCACGTCGAGCTCGACATAGGGCATGCCGAGCGAAATACGGCCGAAGCGCTCCTCGGGCTCGTGGCAGCGGATGACATTGCCCCAGGGCGAGGTCACCTCGACGAAGGAATTGTGCTCCTTGACGGCGAAGCGGGTGCCCTTGAAATGCTTGCGCACGGCCGAGAGGCGGGCGAGCAGCGCCTCGCGCTCCGGCAGCACGAGGCCGGTGCGCCCGCGCAGCACCTGGGGCCTGCCGGTCGGCAGGTGGAACTGGCTGCGGCCGACGTTGATCCACATGTTGTCGATGCTGGTCATGATGTAGGGATCGCGCGTCAGCCCCATGCCGCTCACGTAGAAGAGCGTCGCGATCTGCTGGTCGGGGATGCGCACGTTGAGGTGCTCGAGCCCGACGATATTGCCGAAGTCCTCCGCCTTGCGGTCGAAACGCTGCTCCATCGGGACCTCCAACCTCGTGCCCGGACGCGCCGGCGCTTCGCGGCTGTCAACGCGCTCTTGCCGGGCTCAATAGTAGGAGCCCAATCGGCGACTGTCCATCGCCCGCCCGGGGCTCAAGTTATGGGATCGCCGCCGTTGCGCCGAGCTCAAAGCCTTCGCGGGATGTGGCGGGTCAAGAGCGCGAGGCCGAGCATCATGACGCCGCCGGCTACGAACACCGAGGACAGGCTGAAGAGCGAAAGCAGCACCGAGAAGACCGCGGGTGGTGCGAGCTGCGCCACGTCGCGGTAGCTTACGAACACGGTGGTCATCTCGGCACGCTCGTAAGCGTGCACGGCGCGCAGGAAGAGCGTATTGCCGGCCCCGTCGAGGATCTCGGCAGCCAGCGCCGCGAGCACCAGCATGGCGGCGCCGATTGGCGGCAGGACGACGAGAAGGGCGGCGATGAGCGTGAAGAGGCCGGTCAGCGCATAGCCGGCGAAGAGCAGCCGGCGCAGGCCGTAGCGCCGGCCGAGCCAGCCCCAGAGCGGCACGCTCCACATGCAGGCGGCACCGAGCGACACCATGGCGCCGCCCGTCTCGGCGCCGAGATGGGAGGTCACCGCGAAGATCGGCGCATAGACGAAGAACATGCTCCACCAGCCGGCGCGCCCGGCGGCGAGCACCCAGGCGAGGCTCAGGCGCGGCTGGGCGAAGAAGCGCCGCAGGTAGCGCACGGGGTTGGGCGGCGGGCGGTGCATTGCTTGCAGAACCGTGTTCTCGCCGAACCGGATCGCCCAAAAGAGCGCTAGCAGGAGGAGCGCCGCCACGCCGGCGATGGCGTAGGGCGCCGCCGCGGCGGCCTTCTGCTGCAGGTAGACGCCGAACCATGGGCCGAGCGTCCAGGGTGCCGCGGAGGCGAAGATGCGCGTCGGCTCGAAGCGCCCGAGCTCCTGGCGCGGGATGTGATCGAGCACGTAGAGGCTGAGCGTCACCTCGGCGCAGGCATAGGCGAACGTCATGAGCGTAAGCCCGAGGATCAGGCCGCTCAGCGTCTCGAGTGCGAGGAGGGCGGCGGCGGCCGCCATGAGGAGGGTGCCGATGGTGAACACGAAGCGGCGGCGGAGCACGCGGGTGAGCCAGGGGATGCCCAATCGCCCGACGAGCGCTGCGAGGCCTACGGCGAAATAGAGCAGGCTCACCGCCCAGGCGCTGCCGAGCAGCCGCAGCGCCGCGAGCGGCACCACCGTGAGCAAGATGGTTTGCGCCACGGCAAGGAGGACGAAGAGGCTGGCGAAGAGGACGACCTTCCGGCGTGCCAGTGTCGCGAGCCAGGGCACGGCGTGTGCGCTGCGAAGAGTCATGAAGCGGCGATCCACCCGCTTGTGTTTGCCCAGCGGTTATGGTTGTTTTCCCGGTATTGAGCTAGCACTGCTCGCAAGGGAGTATGTCGACATGGCGACCAGCAAGACACAAGCGACCGTGACGCTCAAGCACATCTCGGCAGCCCTCGCCGACTCGCACGGCATGGCGAAGAAGCAGACCGAGAGTGTGCTCACGGACATGGTGGGGCTCCTGGTCAAGCATCTCAAGAAGGGGGACCGCATCCGCATCGCCGGGCTCGGCATCCTCCAGGTGAGAAAGCGCGCCGCGCGCATGGGCCGCAATCCCGCGACTGGCGAGGCGATCAAGATCAAGGCCAGCAAGAAGGTCGCCTTCCGCGCCGCCAAGGACCTCAAGGAAGCCGTCTGACGCCGTTCGCCTTGCCTCCCCGAACCGGCCGGGCAAGCCGGTATGGGGATTTTGTTGCGCTGCTTTTTATTGCCATACCATATACTTCCCCTTCCCGGCTGAGGGGGAGGATTAGGGAGGGGCAGCGCAGCAAGCGGGGCCGGGTCTTAAAGCGTCGACTCGACGATGCGGCGCAGCTCGGGCGTCACCTCCGGGAGTATGCCGAACCACGCCTGAAAGGCGGGGCGCGCCTGGTGCAGCAGCATGCCCAGGCCGTCGACGGTCGGGTTGCCGCGCCGCCGCGCCGCGGCAAGGAGCGGCGTCTCGAGCGGAATGTAGACGATGTCCGAGACGACTGCCGCGCGCGGCAGTGCGGCGAGCGAGAGCTCGAGCGGCGGCTCGCCCGCCATGCCCTGGCTCGTTGTATTGACGAGCAGGGCCACGTCCGCGAGGGCCGCCTCGCGCCCCTGCCAGGGCAATGCCGCGACCGGCGGGCCGTAGTCGTGCGCGAGCGCCTCGGCGCGCGCATCGCTGCGGTTCAAGACGCGGATCTCCCTGGCGCCGCGGTCTGCCAGGCTGGCGACCACCGCGCGGGCGCCGCCGCCGGCGCCCAGCACGGCGATCGGACCCGCGTCGGCGCGCCAGTCGGGCTTGGCCTCGCGCAGGCTCTCGATGTAGCCGAAGGCGTCGGTATTGGAGGCGGCAAGCGTGCCGTCCGCGCCGACCACGATGGTGTTGACGGCGCCGATGCGGCGCGCCAACTCATCGACCCGGTCGGCGAGCCGCAAGGCGGCTTCCTTGTGGGGGATGGTCACGTTGCAGCCGGCGAAACCGAGCGCCGCGAGGCCCTTGAACGCCGCCGCGAGATTCTCGGGTCTAACCGCGAGCGGCACGTAGCTTCCCGCGATGGCGTGCCGCTCGAGCCAATAGCCGTGCACCATGGGCGAGCGCGAGTGGTACACCGGCCAGCCCATGATGCCGGCCAATCCGAAGGTCTTTGCCGTCACGGAGTTGAGCGCCCCTGTCGCCCGCGCAAACGATCGCCGCTGCCGCCTCAGTCGAACGCGGCGCCAAGCGCCCGCGGTTGGCGGACTGTAGCACGGAAGGCAGGCAGCGGCGACACGGGGAGCGCCGCCCGGCCGATGGACTCAGGCCGCCGCAGCCGCTAAATTCGCACTTTCGGTGGGGAGCTCGGGATGGCGCTCGATCCGCAGCGGCTCAGGGAGATGCAAAGACCGGCCGGCTTGCCCTTTCGCATCGGCAAGATCGGCCACATCGTCCTCAACGTCGCCGATCTCGAGCGCTCGGTGCGCTTCTACACCCAAGTGCTCGGCCTCAGCGTCTCCGACGTTTATCCCGAGGAGATGGTGCCGGGCGGCATGGTCTTCATGCGCTGCAATGCCGACCACCACGGCTTGGCGCTGGTCGGCTCGCTGAAGGGCGCCTCGGCGAACGTCGAGCTCAACCACTTCGCCTTCGAGGTCGCCACCCTCGACGAGGTGCTGCGCGCGCGCGACCATCTCAAGAAGCTCGGCGTGCCGATCGACTTCGAGGGACGACGCCGCGCCGGCGTGCAGATCGCCGTCGAGTTCCGCGACCCCGACAACCATCGCGTCGAGATCTATTGGGGCATCGACCAGGTCGGCAGCGGCGGGCGGGTGCGGCCGCCCGGCGAATGGAAGTGGGCGCACAGCATCAAGGAGGCGCTCGCCGACCCGGTGCGCGGACAGGACACCACCCTTCACGACGGCACGCCACGCGAGTAGTGCCGCCCGCCGCATACCAGATTCACAGCACGATAAGTGGGAGGATGCTGCCATGATGAAGCTCTACTTCTCGCCCGGCGCCTGCTCGATGGCGTCGCACATAGCCCTCGAGGAGACCGGCGCCCCTTACGAGGAGCAGGCCGTGGCACTCGCGAAGGGCGAGCAGATGACCGAGGCCTATCTCAAGATCAACCCGCGGGGCAAGGTGCCGGCGCTCGCCGTCGACGGCGCCGTGCTCACCGAGAACGTCGCCATCCTGACTTACCTCGGCATGGGGTTCCCCTCGGCGAAGCTGCTGCCGCGGGACGCCTTCGAGGAGGTGCGCTGCATCTCGACCATGGCCTGGCTCTCGAACACGGTCCACCCGTCCTTCACCCACATCTTCCGGCCCGAGCGCTTCGCGGCCGACGCCGCCACCCACGCCGCCATCAAGGAGACCGGCCGCAAGGCGTTCTGGGCCAACCTCGAGGAGATCGACGGGCTGCTCAAGGGCAAGGAGTGGATGATGGGCGGGCACTATAGCGTCGTCGACCCCTACGCGCTCGTCTTCTACGGCTGGGGTAAGCGCATCGAGCTGCCGGTCAAGGAGCTCGCCAACTACACGGCCTGGAAGGACCGCATGCTGCAGCGCCCCGCCGTCCGCCGCGTGCTCGAGCGCGAAGAGAGCGTGCTCCTCAAGGCGGCGTGAGGGGCGGACGCGGATCCAGCAGGCCGAGGCAAGCCCCTCTCCCGCTCGCGGGAGAGGGAAGGGGCCCGTCCCGAAGGGATGGGAAGGGTGAGGGAATGCCGGATGTCGGCGCCATCCCTCACCCTCCTACGAGTTGGTTTCCTCCAATCGGCGGCTGCCGGCGCAGCCGCTCTTATTTCAATTGCGGCGCCGAGGCGCCCGCTCTGCGACGCCGCAGCCTTCGACCACCCGCTCCAGCCAGGCGATCACCGCGGCGATGCGCGCCTGCGGCCTGAGCTCGCGATGCACCAGAAGCCAGATCTCGCGGGAGAGCACGGGCGCGGCGCCGCTCAGGCGCTTGAGCTGCCGCTCGCGCTCGGCCGCGAAGCAGGGGAGCAGCGATTTGCCGAGGCCGGCGCGCAAGGCCTCGAGGATCGCTTCCGCGTCATTGACCATGAGCCGGGAGCTGCCGCCCTCCTCGCCGGCCGCCGCGGCGATCCAACGCGCCTGCGGCAGGTCGGCCTGCCCTTCCTCGTACGTGATCCAAGGGAGGCTCTCCGCGCCCGCCCGGCGCGGGCCATAGACGGCGTAGTCGAGCCGGCCGATGCGCCGCGCCAGCGCCGTGCCGGCCGTGGGCCGCGCCAGACGCAAGGCCACGTCGGCCTCCCGCCGCGTCAGGCTGAGATTGCGCGGCTCGGCGATGAGCTCGATCTCGAGGCGAGGATGTGCTGAGTAAAGCTCGGGGAGGGCGGGGATCAGCAAGCGGTTCGCCAGCACCGGCACCGCCGTCAGCCGCACGGCTCCGGCGGGCACGGCGTCGCTATCCGAGACGCCGCCCTCGAGCGCCTCGACCGCCTGCTCCATGTCCGCCGCGCGGGAGATCGCCGCCTTTCCCGCCGCGGTCGGAAGAAGGGCTCCCTCCTTGCGGTCGAAGAGGCGCGCGCCGAGTGCCGCCTCCGCCGCCGCAAGCCGGCGCGCGGCGGTGGTCTGGTTGACGCGGAGCCGCCGCGCGGCACCCGCAAGCGTTCCCGCGCGCGCGATCGCCAGGACGTAGCGCAGATCGTTCCAGTTCATGGCCCTGCAATTTTGCAGAATCGAGCGGCGATATCGATTGTTTATTTGCAGGTCTGCCCATGCTACCTGCAAGCCAGCGGCGAACCCCGCGGGAGGCCAGGAAATGCTCTACGCCGTCCTCTTCACCGACAACGACGAGCATGGCGGTGTCCGCCAACGGCTGATGCCGGCTCATCTCGAGTTCCTCGCGCAAAACCGCGATCGCATCCGCGCCGCAGGTCCGCTGCGCGACACGGCGGATGGCGCCGCGGCGGGCGGGCTCTGGCTGGTCGAAGCGGAGAGCGCCGAGGCCGTCGCCGCGCTAACCCGCCTCGATCCCTTCTGGACGACCGGGCTCCGCCGCTCGGTGCGCGTCCTCGAGTGGTCTCAAGTCTTCGCGGACGGCCACGCCACGACGTGAGTCGCTCGTTCGGATTCGGCATGTGCTGCAGCCGTCGGCAGTCTTTTGGCCGGGCGACAATGCGCGCGCCGAGCGGCGCTCGAGCGTGGATGGGGCCGATCAGATTTTGGCGGCGAATTTCGGACGCCGCCCCTGAGCGCGAGCGGACGTGGCGATCGCCTCGAGGAGGGCGCGCTTCTCGGGCGTGCGCCGGCCACCCGGGTTCGGGGCCACGACGACCGGTCCGCTCCAGCCGAGCGCGGCCTTGCGGCGCTCAAGGCGCTTCACCTGCTCCTCAAGAGTGATCGCGCGCGACGTCATGGGCGTAGTCCCTCAGGAAGACGAGGCCGTAATCGCCGGCCGTTTCGTTCCGGATTCCGCGGTCAAGATAGGCTTCGTCGATCTCGTTCGCAAGGAGATAGAGCTTGACGGCCTGATCCAGCATAGCGGGAACGCCGCCGGGGCTGGAATTGAATTGCCCCATGCGGTCGGCGATCAGGTTCTCGACGGGCGGCAGTCGGAGCTGATGGCCGTGCACGTCCACCAGGATCAGTCGGCTGCGGTCGGAGCGGCCGTCGTATAGTTGTCCGCTCACGATCTCCACGCCAATGTCGAAGTCGGGATGATAGAGGCCGCGCAGGAGATGGCCCACGCAATTCTCCCGGCGGAAGCCCAGCGCGAGAAGCGCCGCCGTGAAGGCGGCCACCGCCTCGGTGACGAAATCGAAGTCGCCAGAGGTCACCGCGCCGCTCGTGAAGAACTCTACCGCGCCGCCGCCGACCAGGATGGGCCGCGGATGGCCGGCCTTTGCCACCGCATCTGAGGCCGCGGCGCCCAGGGCCAGAGCATGCTCGAACTCCGGGCGGAAGGCACCCACCTTCCGTCTGCCTAACCCGCCGACGGCCAATAGAAGGAATGGGAGACGGCAGCTCCGGGGCGGATGTCGACCGCTTCCGTGAGCGTCTTGCCGCCGTACTCGACCACCACGTCGTATTTGCCGGGGCTGAGCTGGGCCAGGAAATAGGGTCCGTCGGCGACCGCCTCGAGAAGCGTCTTGCCGCTGCGGTCGATGAGCTTCACCTTGACGCCGCCCAGGTACTCGCCGGTGTCGCGGGCGACGAAGAGGAGGCGCAAGGAGTAGCTCTGCTCGATGGCGAGGATGGTGTTGCGCTCCTCCTGGCCGATGCCGCCGCTCACGTAAGCGATGCCGTTCTCCGTGTGGGTCTGCAGCTGCTGCGCGTGGGCGGCGAATGCGAGGATGCTCAGGGTCAATGCCAGTGCTGCGATCTTGCTCATCTCTCCCGTCTCCGGTTGGTGACGGCGCCGGCTACTCGGCGGCACGGCCGAGACCGAGCTGGCGCTCGACGAGGCCGGCGTAGAGCCCGCCGCGCGCGAGCAGGCCCGCGTGCGTGCCGGTCTCGACGAGCCGGCCGCCGTCGAGCACCGCGATGAGGTCGGCAGCCCGGATCGTCGAGAGGCGGTGCGCGATCACGATCGTGGTGCGCTCGCGCATGAGGGCCGCGAGCGCCTCGCGCACCTGCGCCTCGCTGATGGCGTCGAGGTGCGAGGTCGCCTCGTCGAGGATGAGGACCGGCGCGTTCTTGAGGAAGGCGCGCGCGATGGCGACGCGCTGGCGCTGGCCGCCCGAGAGCTGCACGCCGCGCTCGCCCACCATCGTGTCGAGCCCGTCGGGCAGGCTGGCCACGAACTCGGCGAGGGCGGCCCGCTCGACCGCCTGCGCGATCTCTCCAGGAGCTGCGTCGGGCCGCGCCAGGCGCACGTTGGCGCGGAGCGTGTCGTTGAAGAGATAGGTGTCCTGCGCCACGAGTGCTATGCGCCGGCGCAGATGGTCGAGGGCGTAGTCGCGCAAGTCGTGGCCATCGAGCGCGATCGAGCCCTCCGTCGGGTCCCAGAAGCGCAGCAGCAGGTTCGCGGCCGTGGTCTTGCCCGCACCGGACGGGCCGACGAGGGCTACCGTGGCGCCGGGTGCGATCTCGAGGGCGACCCCGGCGAGGGCGGCACGGGAGGCACCCGGATAGACGAAGCCGACGCGCTCGAAGCGGATGGCCGAGCCGCCGTGCGACGGCGGCGCGGGCGTCTCGGGACCATCCACCACTGCCACCGGCTCGCTCTCCACCGCCAGCAGCCGCCGCGTCGAGGCGAAGGTATCGGCAAGCTGGCGGCCGACGTTGGCAATCTCCGAGACCGGCAGGAAGGCCGCCACCGCGAGGAGTGCCAGAAGCGGCGGCATGGTGGCATCGAGGAGCCCGCCTGCCGCCAGCAGGGCGCCGACCAGGGCGACGGCGAGGCTGCCGAGGCCCGTCGCCACCTCGAGGATGGCCGCCTGGCGCGAGAGGTCGCGGAAGAACTCGAGGCGGATCTTGTGGTAGTCGCGCACGATCGCCAGGTAGTCCGCGCGGCGGCGCTGGGTCGCCTGGAAGGCGACGAGCTCGGAGAGGCCCTGGATGGTGTCGGCGATATGGGCGGTCAAGCGGCCGAGGGCCTCGCGCGAGCGCGCGCCGAGCCGGTCGATGCGCCGGCGGAGGAAGAGCGGCGCCAGCCCGACGTAGAGGAGGAAGGGGAGGAGCGCCAGGGCCGCCGGCCAGGCGAGTGCGGCGAGTGCCGCAATCACCGCCGCCGGCACCAGCACGGCGACGAGGGCAGGTGCCACCGTGTGGGCGTAGAAATACTCGATCGTCTCCACGTCCTGGGTGGCGAGCGCCACGAGGTCGCCCGAGCGGCGGCGCAGCAGATAGGCCGGCGCCAGCGCGTCGAGCTTGGCGAAGAGGGCGATGCGCATGTCGGCCAAGAGCCGGTAGGCCATGTCGTGGGCGAGCCAGGATTCGAGCCAGTGGAGGAGGCCGGCGAGCGGTGCTGCGATGGCAAGGAAGACGAGAAGCACGCCGTAGGCGGTGGCACGCTTCACGTCCGCCACGATGAGGGCGCCGAGCACGCCCACGCCGATGAAGGCGGTAACGCGGCCAATGCCGGCCACGACGGTGACCGCGAGCCGCCGCCGCCACGGCACGACGAAGCGGGCAAGCACCCGCAGCGTGGCGAGGAGGCCCGTGCGCTCGGCGCGGAGGATGGCGTCCGCGGGCTCCGCCTCGCCCGCCACGCCGCCGATGAGGTCGGGTGCCGCAGGCGCCGGCGCTGCCAAACGGTCCCGGCTCGCCGCGGCGCCGCCGCCGAGCTCCTCGGCCTGGGCGCCCATGAGGCGGCGATAGGGCCCGTCGCGGCGGATGAGCTCCTCGTGGCGGCCGCTCTCCGCGACGCGGCCGTCCTCGAGCACGAGGATGCGGTCCGCCTTGATCACGCTCGAGAGCCGGTGGGCCAGGATGAGGGTAGTGCGGCCGGCCATGAGGCGGTCGAGGGCCTGCTGGATGACCGCCTCGTTCTCGGCATCGACCGAGGAGAGCGCCTCGTCGAGGATGAGGATCGGGGCATTGCGCAGGAGTGCGCGCGCGATCGCCAGGCGCTGGCGCTGGCCGCCCGAGAGCTTGGCGCCGCGCTCGCCGATGCGGGTCTGGTAGCCCTCCGGCAGGCTTGCGATGAAGTCGTGCGCGTTGGCGGCGCGCGCCGCCGCCTCGAGCTCGGCCTGGCTGGCATCGGGCTTGCCGAGGCGCAGGTTCTCCTCGATCGTGCCGTGGAAGAGCGTGGTGTCCTGCTGCACCACCGCGATCTCGCCGCGCACCTGCTCGGGGTCGAGCGTGCACAGCTCGTAGCCGCCAATGCGCACCGAGCCTTCTTGCGGGTCGTAGAGGCGGAGGAGGAGGCGGGTGATCGAGGATTTCCCGGCGCCGCTGGGGCCCACGATGCCGACGCGCTCGCCCGCGGCGACGCCGAAGGAGAGGCCGTCGAGGGCGGCGCGCCGCGTGCCCGGATAGGAGAAGCGCACCGCCTCGAAAGCGATGGTGGGCGCCAGCTCGGCCGGGTGCTGGGTAAAGCCCTTGGGCATCGGCGCCGCCGTCTCGAGGAGGTCGTTGATGCCGATCGACGCCGACTGCCCGACCATGCCCTGGTGCAGCACGGCGCGCAGGTCGCGAAGGGGGCGGAAGATCTCGGTGCCCGACATGAGCACGATGAGGAGCGCCTCGATGCTCATGAGGCCGTGGGTCACCCGGTAGGCGCCGAGGCCGAGTGCCAGTGCGGCACCGATGGCGATCGTCACGTCGGTGACGCCGCGCGTCATGGTGCTCGTGGCCAGCACCCACATGGTGCTGCTCGTGAGCTCGCGCGCCCGCTCGGCGAGCATGCGGCCGTAGGCCTTGCTCTGGCCGAAGGCCTTGAGCGTAGCTAAGCCCTGCACCGCGTCGAGGAACTCGGAGCCGAAGGCCTTGAAGGCGCGCTGGCGCGCCAGGCTCGAGCGGCGGTCGATGCGGTGGAAGAGCATCGGCAGCGTGAGCCCGAGGAGGGCGAAGGCGACCATCACCGCGGCCACGGGCACGTCCCACCAGGCGATGAAGAGGAAGATGGCGACCGGCGTCAGCACCGCCACGCTGAGCTGCGGCAGGTACTGGCCGAAGAAGGTCTGCAGCTGCTCGACCCCGTCCACGACGGAGAGCATGACGCCGCCCGTGCGCTCGCCCGCGAACCAGGCGGGGCCGAGCTCGGCCACCTTGTCGTAGAGCCGCGCGCGCAGCGTCTCCTGGACGCGCGCCGCGGTCTTGTGCCCGATCATGGTGCGCAGGTGCTCAAGCAGGCCGCGCAGGATGACGGCCGCCGCCACCGCCAAGGCAGGGCGCGCCAGCTCGGCGGGTGCCGCACCCTGGAAGACGCGCGCGAGGAGAACGCCCAGGAGGACGAAGCGCGCGATCCCCACGCCCGCGGCCAGGAGCCCGAGCGCCACCTGCGCCGCGACCCAGCGGCGCGCGCCGCGCATCATCCGCCAGAGCCGCTTATCGAAGTACATGAGCTACGCCCGCGAGCTGCTGATTAAAGTCATTCTGATATTAGATGTAGCGAGCCGGAGCGCCCATGGCCAGTGTTGCGAATGGGACTTGCAAAACTGCAACCCCGCCTCGGGGGGATGGCGTCCGGCCGCTCTCGGCCTCGGCTCTCGCGATTGCCGCTCAGCCATTCCTTGCATCTTGCGCCGCGTATACTATTGCAAACATGAAACCCCTGAGGCCGCAGCTCCTGGAGTGGAACGACGTTCGGCTGCTCCTGGCGGTCGCGAACCAGGGCACTTACGCGGCGGCGGCGCGTCACGCCGGCGTCAGTCTCGCCACCGTCGGCCGGCGGATTCGCCTCTTGGAAAGGTCGCTCGGCACCAAGCTGGTGGAGCGGCGGCCGGATGGGCACCGGCTTACCGCGCAGGCCCAGGCGCTGCTGCCGGCCGCCAGCAGAATGGCGGCAGCCGCCGGGGACCTCTATGCAAGCATTGGCGCCGGGAGTGCGAACGTTCGCATCGTCGCCCGCGAGTGGGAGGCCCTCTTCCTCATCAGGCATCTCGCCGAGCTCAAATCGAGCTTGCCCGGCATCGATATCGAGATCGGCTCCAACCATTGGCCGGACCTCGCGAGACGGGAGGCAGATCTCGTCTTGACCGAGCATTCTCCGGCCTCTGGAAGCGTCATTGCCCGCAAGCTGGGGGCCATGTCCTTCGCCGCCTATGCGGGCAGCACCTACGCTTCGGGCGAGCGGCGCGCGTTCAGCGAGGAGCGCTACGCGGCTTGCGCCTGGGTCGGCTTCACGCCGGCCCACAGCTATTTTGCCGCGGAGCAGTGGCTCGCCCGCCACCGGCCGGATGGCGTGCCGCCGACGCACCGCTTCGACAATGCCTTCATGGTGCTCGAGGCCGTGCGCCACGGCAGCGGCCTGGGGCTCCTGCCGGTGTGGTTGGGCGAGAGCGATGCCTCGCTCGTGCGGGTGTCCCCCGTCTTGCGCGACCTCGTCCATACGACGAATTACTTGATGAACGCCGATCTGCGCGACGAGCCTCGCGTCCGCGCCGTAGCCGACGCCGTCCACGCTCTCTTTCGGCGCGAGCGGAGCCGTCTCGCGGGGGAGGCCGTCCGCCCGTGACGGGCGTCCCCGCCGGCCTTGATGCCATCGTTCGCCCGATCGGCTAAATCATCGGCAAGCTGCGCTTGCGTCCGCGCGGGAAGGCGCTGTCGAGCTCGGCCAGGTCGGCCGCGTCGAGGACGAGGTCGCCGGCCGCCGCATTCTCCGCGGCGTGCTCGGCCCGCGCCGCCTTGGGGATGGTGAAGACAGCACTCTCGCGGGCGAGGAAGGCGAGTGCCACTTGCCGCGGCGTGGCGCCGTGCTTGGCCGCGATCGCCTGGAGCGCGCGGCCGCCCGCCGAGCCCGCGCGCGGGAAATTGCCGGAGCCGAACGGGCTATAGGCAACGACGGCCAAGCTGTGGCCAGCGCACCAGGGCAGCACCGCATGCTCGATGGCGCGCTCCGCGAGGTGGTAGAGCACCTGGTTGCAGGCGATGCGGCCGGGACCGGCAATGGCGAGCGCCTCTTCCAGCCCGTCGACGTTGAAGTTGGAGAGGCCCCAGGAGAGAATCTTGCCGCTCTCCTTGAGCGCCTCGAAGGCGGCGATGGTGTCCTTGAGCGGATGGCGGCCCGGCCAATGGAGGAGATAGCAGTCGAGGCGGTCGGTCTTGAGCCGCTCGAGCGAGCGCTCGCAGGCCTCGAGCGTGCCCTTGCGCGAGGCATTGCTCGGCCACACCTTGGAGACGAGGAAGAGCCCGTCGCGGCGGCCGGAGATGGCCTCGCCCACGATCTCCTCGACGCGGCCCGAGCCGTACATCTCAGCGGTGTCGATGTGGCTCATGCCGAGCTCGATGCCGCGGCGGAGCGCCGTCGCCGCAGCCCGGCTGTCGCGCTCCATGTTCCAGGTGCCCTGGCCGACGACGGCCACCTTGCGGCCGGTCGGGCCGAATGTGCGGCTTGCCATGGGGAGCGCCTCCTTTTCCTCTGAGCCGCCCTGCAAGCGACTGCCGGGCGCCGTTTTCTTCGGCGATACTCCGCCCCATTCTCGGGAGAAGAGCGGGCCGGCGTCAACCGCGGCACCCCCGCCATGGCGGCCTTGCTGTGGACCGTTCGTTTCATTCCGTCTAGACTCGGCCCGAGGGGCGCCTCCCGATCGCAAGGCCGTGCCGAGGCTCGTGACCGGGGCCACGCGTCGCGCCGGGGATGCGTCCGGCGGCAGACGGGAGACGCCGAGGGATATGAGCAAGAAGCACTTCGTGGCCGCGGTCGTGGCCGCGGCGCTCGCCGTGGCCGGCCATCATGCTGCGGCGCAGAGCGGCGCCACGGCAGCCGACAAGGGCCTCAAGAAGATCACCTTCCTCACCAGTTACGTCTTCCACGGCCGCCATACGCCATTTTTCGTGGGCCTCGACAAGGGCTACTACAAGCAGGCGGGTTTCGCCATCGAGATCGCGCCCGCCACCGGCAGTGGCTCCGTGGTCGCCGCGGTCGACCGCGGCGACGCCGACTTCGGCATGGCGGAGTCGACCGCGGTGGTGCAGGCCGTCGCGAGGGGCGCCAAGGTCAAGGCCTTCATGGTGTTCATGGACATCACGACGGGCGGGCTCGCCTCGCTCAAGCCCTATCCGACGCCGGCATCGATCGGCGCCGCCACGGTGGCCGCCGCGCTCACCGATTCGGCGCGCGTCATCCTGCCGATCATCTACAAGCAGAAGGGCCTCGACCCCGCCTCCATCCATTGGGAGGCCGCGGATCCCGCCGTCTATTTCTCGCTGCTGCTCGGCGGCAAGGCCGACCTCTTCGCCGCCTCCATCGACGGCGACGTGCCGGCGCTCATGAAGGTGGCGCAGCCCCAGGGCAAGACCGTGTCGTTCAGCTCCTTCGCCGACTGGGGCTACGACGTGTACGGCTACTTCCTCGTGGCCAGCGCCGAGCGCATCGCCAAGAGCCCGGCCGAGGTCAAGGCCTTCGCCGCCGCCACCGCCAAGGCGGTGCAGTACTCGATCGCCCATCCCGAGGAGGCCGCCGAGATCATGGTCAAGCACAACCCTACCCTCAACTTCGACACCACGGCGGCGCAGTGGAAGCAGTCGGTCAAGGCGATCGAGACGATTTACGAGAAGCAACACGGCTACGGCGTCGCCACCGACGACCGCGTCCAGCGCACCATCGATCTGGCGCGCCAGGCGCTCAACCTCGACGCGAATCTCGTCCCGGCCGACGTCTACGCGAGCGGCATGATCGCCAAATAGCGTCGCCGTGCTGCGGCCGCGGGCGGGCGCGACGCGGACGGCGGCCTTGGGGGCCTGTGACGATGGTCATATTCCGCGCCGGGAGCCTTGCGCTAGAGGTGGCGACGGCCGCGCCAAGGCCGGTCGCTCCGCCGCGGTGCTCGCAGCGCTGCCGAGGCGCATTGAGGGTGCCATGATTTGGTGTAGGATGGCGCTGCCGCTAAAAGCACGCCGGGGGTGGATCATGGGCAGCAGGCGTTGGGCCGCCGTGGCCGGCCTTGCCGTCTTCGTCCGCTTGACGGTGCCGGCATTCGCCGGCGAGCCCGTGGCGATGGTCGAGGAGGTGACGGGTGCCGCGCCGGGGGTGGAGTTCATGGAATATCTCTCCGAGGGCAAGGTGATCCATCTCGCTGCCAAGGACACGTTGCTCCTGGACTATTTCCGCTCCTGCGTGCGCGAGAGGATCAGCGGCGGCACCGTCACCATCGGCGCCGAGAAGAGCAGCGTCGCGGGCGGCACCGTCGAGAGCGAGAAGGTGCAATGCGACGGCGGCCAGTACCGGCTCTCGTCGCGGCAGGCAATGGCTAGCGGCGTCGTGGTCTACCGCGCCTTGCCGCGGCCGACCGATAACGAGGCCAAGGCGGTCGAGGTCGACCGCACGCTCTACGGCCTGAGCCCGCTCTTCGACCTGGGGGGCAGTGCCGGCACGCTCGTCGTCGAGCGGGTCGACCGGCGCGGCGAGCGCATCGTGCTCAAGCTCAGGCACTCCGACCTCGTGCGCGGGACGTTCTACGATTTCGCCGCGCACGGCCAGGCGCTCGCGGCAGGCGGCACCTATCGCGCGAGCAGCAACGGCCGCAGCATCGTTTTCAAGATCGATCCCTCGGCGCAGCCGGGGGAGGCGGCGCTTGCCGGACGGCTGGTTCGGCTGTGACAGATGCGGCGTCGGCCTAGCGCCGCGCCGCCGGGAGGCGAGCTATGAAACGCCTGGCGTTGCTGGTTCCGCTCCTTGTGCTCTCGCTGCCGTTGGGTGCTACGCCCGCGGCCGCGCAAGGGAACTTCATCATGCGCTCGCAGACGAACCGCACGGTCGATGCCATCCAGAATCAGATCAGGCAGGCGGTGCGGCCGCACCTTGCGGTGCGCAATCCGGCGGGGGCCGTCGAGTCGATCGCCTTGAGCCAGGACGGCAAGCTCCTCGCCGTCGTCCTTGCCGACAACACGATCCGCGTCTTCGATCTGCAGGCGGGCGTGCAGCGCGCCCGCCTGACCGGCGGCAGGGGCCGCCTGCACGCCGCCGCGGTGACCGGCGACGACCGCTTCGTGCTGAGCGGCGGCGACGACGGCACGGTCGGCGTGTGGGATGCGGCGACGGGCGCCAAGCTGCGCGACCTCAGCGGGCACCGCGGCGCCGTGAACGCCATCGTCTCGGCCGCCGACGGCAGCGCCGTGGCGACGGCGGGGGCGGACGGCACGGTCCGCCTGTGGGCGCCGGCAAGCGGCCAGGCCCTTCGGGTGCTGAGCGGCCACAGCGGTCCCGTGCTCTCCCTCTCGTTCAGTGCGGACGGGCGCACGCTCTTGAGCGGCGGCGCCGACGGCAAGGCCATCCTGTGGAACCGCGCGGACGGCAAGCCCGAGGAGACGCTCGACGACCACGGCGGCAAGATCGTCGCCGTCGGCTTCGACAACAGCGGCCGCGGCGTCACCACGGACGAACAGGGCTCCGTGCATATCTGGGGGCAGAGGGGAGCCGGGCCCGCGCGGACCTTCCGCGGCACGCAGCAGGCCGTCGGCGCCGAGGTCACGGGCGACGGCCGCTACGTCGCGGTGAGCAGCCCCGACGGCCATGCGACGCTGCGCGACATCGAGAGCGGCCGGGTGCTCAAGGAATTCACGGCTCCCTCCGGCTCGGCGCAAATCGTCGTCGTCGACGTGCAGCGCCAGCGCCTGATCACGGGCGGCGCCGACGGCATGGTGCGCGTGTGGAACCTCGGCAGCGGCGCCAATCTGGCCCAGATCATCGCCACCTTGGGCGGCTGGGCCGTGCTCGAACTCCCAGGGCCGCTTCGACGGCTCGCAGCAAGGGGTCACCGACGTGGCGTGGATCGCCAACCAGGCCGCACTGCCGATCGACAATTTTTCGCAGCGCTACTACGAGCCGGGTCTCTTGGCCAAGGATTTCGCGGAGCGCCCTGCCTTCGCCTCCCAGCCCACGGCGGCGGTCTCCGACGGCATTTTCCTGCCGCCGCAGACCACCATCACGGTGGCGCCGGGCGGGCCCTACCAGCTTGGCCAGGCCATCGACGTGACGGTCAACGCCGAGGACCGCGGCGGCAACATCGGCACGATTCGCCTCTTCCACAACGGCAAGCTCGTGCCCGGCGATTTCGCCACCCTGCACGACGAAACGCGGAACAACGTCAAGGTGCGCCAGGCGGTCTACCGCGTGCAGCTCACGGCCGGCAGCAACATCTTCGAGGCCCTCGCCGTCAGCGACCAGGGCATCGACGGCGTGCCGGTGAGCGCCACCGTGACCGCACCCGGCACGCGCGCGCTCCCGACCCTCCATATCGTGACGATCGGCATCAACAAATACAAGGACGCGAGGCTCGACCTCAACTACGGCGTGCCCGACGCGCTGGCGGTGCTCAAGGCGTTCAACGTCTCGACCGCCTCCGTCTTCGCCAAGATCGTCGAATACCGGCTGACCGACGACGCGGCCAGCCGGCAGAACATCCTCGATCTCATGAAGGGCCTGCGCGGCGTGCGCGCGGACGACGAGGTCGTGATCTTCTACGCGGGGCACGGCGAGATCTTCAACAACCAGTGGTACCTCATCCCCTACGACGTGAACCTGGCGAGCGACGCCGACGCGGAGCGCAGCAGCATCTCGGCGAGCGAGCTTCGCGATGCCATCGTCCATATCGGCGCCGAGCGCATCATGATCTTCGTCGATGCCTGCAAGTCGGGCGGCAGCATCGAGACGCTTGCGAGCGCGCTCGACCGCAAGGTGCTGCGCGAGGTCGCGCGCGAGGCGGGCGTGGCGATCCTCGCCGCGACGCGGCGCGACCAGCTCGCGGCGGAGCTGCCCTCTCTCGGGCACGGCGCCTTCACCTATGTCGTGCTCGAAGGCCTGGCGGGCCGCGCCGACCGCGATCCCGCCGACGGCCAGATCACCGTGAGCAAGATACTGCGCTACTCGATCGAGACGCTGCCGGCCATGACCGAGAAGCTGGGCAGCCTGCCGCAGGTGCCGGTCGCCTACCAGCGCGGCACCGACTTCGTCGTCAAGGCGGGGTTGGGGGGCTGAGCTGAAGGCGGCGAACGCGCGAGCGATGCCCGGCGGCCGTGCGCGCGCGGGTGCGCGGCACCTCGCCTCCGCCCTGATCGCGGCAGAGCTCGCACTCGGCTTGGCCGGCTGCGCCGCGGCGCGGCGGGAGCAGGCGCTCGCCGAGGCCGAGCGCATCGCGGCGCCCCACGGTCTCAAGCGGCAGCTCATCCCGGCGGGCGACTTCACGCTCCTCTCCTATCAGCGTCTCTCTCCCGCCGGCGATGACCGCCTCGTCGTCTATCTCGAGGGCGACGGACTTGCCTGGATCAACCGCGGCCAGATATCCGACGATCCGACGCCCGAGGATCCGCTGGCCCTGCGCCTCGCGGCCGCGGACGATGCGGCGAGCGTCCTCTATCTCGCGCGGCCATGCCAGTTCGTCATGGCGAGCCATCCGCGCAACTGCGCGCCGCGCTACTGGTCGACCGCGCGCTACTCGGAGGAGGTCGTCGCCTCCGCCGGCCGGGCGATCGACCTGGTCGAGGCCGCAGCCGGCAAGCGCAAGCTCGAGCTCGTCGGCTATTCGGGAGGAGGGGTGCTGGCGGCCCTGCTCGCGGCGCGCCGCGACGATGTGGTGCGCGTCATCGCGGTGGCGGCCGATCTGGACCTGCCGTCCTGGACCGCATACCATCATTTGACGCCGCTCGCGGAGTCCCTGAACCCGACCGACTTCGCGGCACGGCTTGCCCGGGTTCCGCAGGTGATCTTCCTCGGCGAGCGCGACGACGTCGTGCCGCCTTCGGTCGTCCAGCACTACCGGTCGGCCCTGCCGGCGAGCGCTCCGATCGCGATCGTGCCGCTCGCGGGCTTCTCCCACGACTGCTGCTGGGTGGAGGCATGGCCCGCGCTTCTGCGCAAGGCGCGCGCGCTACCGTAGCCGGGCCGGAAAACTAGAACACGATGCGCAGGTTCGCGGCGGCGACCACGTCCGTGCTGTGGGTGCGTCCCTCCTCGGTCGTGGCGACGAAGCCCGCCTTGACCTGGTCGGTCAGCTGATAGCGGAAGCCGGCGCCCACGGTCACGCCGAAGCGGCCGGTGCCGTCATGCGGGTCGGTCGTCTCGTAGGCGAGGGTGAGCGGTATATAAGGCTCGAAGTTGCCCATCGGATAGGCGGCCTCGCCGCCCAGCTTGACCGCGCTATAGTGCACCGTGGTCGGCTGCGTGCCGATGAAGGCGGGCGCGCCGTTGTCTGGATTCTCGAGCGCGTAGACATAGCCCAAGAACCCGGTCAGCGAGAACTGGCCGACATCGTAGAAGGCGTTGAAATTCGTGGCGCCGGTATAGCGGCTCGAGTCGTAGCTCGGCGTGCCGATGACCGCGTTCGACAGCCGCGTGTAGTTGAAGAGCGCGTCGACCGTGAAATGCGAGCTTATGATGTAGGAGGCATAGGGCCCGAACTGCGCGCCGTCGGCGACGCGCGGTCCGAACATCTTCACGCTCACGTCGGTGCGGACGTAGCCGGCGCTGAACCCGACGAGCCAGGTATTTTCGATGTTGTAGTCGACGCCCGCGAGGCCGGTGACGGTGTAGCCCTCGAACGACGAGACCGCGCTGTCGTCGCTGATGTAGGATCCCGAGCCGTCGACCCAGAAGCCCCACTTGTGATCGGGCGAGCCGGCCAACATGCCGTTATAGATGAGATGCGGCGCCTCCGACTGCTGGTTCGGGTTTCCCTTGGAGCGGGCGATGTCGCGCGAGATCGACTGGACGCGCGTGGCGATGATCGCCGTCGTCGCATCGACCTGCGAGCGCACGGTCGTCTGCGCAGCCCCTCTCACGGCGGCCGCGCTGGCGTTGCCCGTCCCCCCGAAGAGCACCGCGATCGGCCCGCATTGGCCGGAGTACGAGCCGCTGCTGGTGATCGTGCAGTTGAGCGGGCTCGTAATGCCATCGATGGTCTCGGTGCCGATGATGGTCACCGAGTTCGACGTGTTGGAGAAGTTGAACGTGCCGCTGCCGCTGTCTTGGCCGCTGACGGAGAAAGAGCCCGTCCCGTTCGTGTTGTAATTGACGGTGTAAGTGTCCCCACTGAACGAGCCGGTGAAGCTGCACATCCCGTTCCCGTTGCAGACTCCGGGGAGGGTCGCCGCCCGCGCGGGGCGATCGGAGGTGCCGAGGACAAGCATGGCGCTTGCGGCAAGGAGGAGGCTGGCGCCGAGCGCAAGACGCGAGAGGCGCGCCCTTGCGCCCCGGCGCGCCCCGAGTAGGCCGCGCCGCGCCGCGAGATGGCCGGCGCTTCCCCTTGGTCCGCTCATGGCTCCCCCCAGATTCCAGCGAAACCCGCTTGATATCTAGTACCTAACGCGCCTTTCTCAGTCAACCTCGATTGCGGGACGAGAGAGGCCGCGTTTCCGGCTTGGCCGGGAGCGGCGGGCAGTATTTGCCCGGAAAACGGCTCGCACCCGGCGCCGGCCGCGGTGCCCCGCCTGTCGGGCGGCGGTCTAGAGGGCGGCGAGGAACTGGCGCAGCCGTTCGAGCTCGTGGTGCAGCGCGCCGCGATCGCCTCCCAGTCATTGGCGCGGCCCGCGCGCTCGATCTCCTCGCACACCTCGGCGAGCACCGCGGCGCCGGCCATGCGGCTGGCACCCTTGAGGCGGTGGGCTGCCCGCACGCCAGCGCCTCCGGCTGCGAGCGCCTGTGCCAAGCCAAGGCCCGCCAACCGGCGCCGATTGCGGCCGGAGCGGCGACGCTTGCTCGGAGGCGTTTCCTGCCCGTCCGGCATGAAGGCTGGCGGTTTCCGGGCCGCCGCGGCGGTACGACTTTGCCGGAAAGATGGTGCCGTATCGCCGCTCGAAATAGAAGGCGGCCGCAGCGCGCGGCGCCGCCGCCTGCGAATGCAAGCGAGTAGCGACGCGCCATTGCCCCGGCTTGCACGCCGGGGCGAAGGCCGCGCGGCGCAGCCGGCGGCCGCGGAGCCCGCGATCCCCTCGGCCCGCAATCCTTGACACCTCGGGCGGCTCTTATAGAGTGGCCTGTACTGGATCACGCGGAAGCACAAGCTGCACCGAGCCTGGGAAGTCATTGCGGGGATTCGGATCAGCCGTGCGCGTCGTCGCTCTACTCGGTTCGACGCTGGTGGCCGGCCTGCTCGTGCTGCCGCCCTCGGGTGCCCGCGCCGCCGACGCGCCCGCCACGGAAAAGTGGGGCTGGCTGCTCTCGACCGAGGACCACGCGTGGCTCGACGCGCACGGCCCCGTCAAGGTCGGCGTGCCGGCGATCGGCTGGCCGCCCTTCGACATGCTCACGCCGTCCGGCGAATACCAGGGCATTACCGCCGATTATCTCGAGCTGTTGCGCCAGCGGCTCGACTTCAAGGTCGAGGTGGTCACCTTCCCCGCCTTCAACGACGTGGAGGACGCGCTCCACCGCGGCGCCATCGATATCATGGGCTCGATCGCGCGCACCCCCGATCGTCAGGCCTACGCGCTGTTCACCTTGCCGTACATCAAGAGCCCGCCGGTCATCATCACGCGCAAGGATGATTCGACCATCCACTCGTTGAACGATCTCGCGGGCAAGAAGCTGGCGATCGAGCGCGGCTTCGCCAGCAAGGAATTCCTGAAGGGCGTGCCCGGCATCACCTACGACGAAGTCCCCGGCACTGCGCAGGCGCTCTCGGCCGTGGCGCTCGGCAAGGCGAACGCCTACGTGGGCAGCATGATCAGTGCCACATATCTCATCGACCGCGATTATCTGAGCGACCTCGAGGTGCGCGCCGCGGCCGGCACCCCGACGGCCGAGCTGCGCTTTGCCGTGAGGAAGGACCTGCCGGAGCTCGCGCGTCTTCTCGATCTCGGAATCGCCTCCATCACCGACGAGGAGCACGCGGCGATCCGCAAGAAGTGGATCAAGATCGCCGGCCTCGGTATCAATTGGCCGACAATTCTCCGCTACATGCTGCCGATCGCCGCGGCACTCCTCATCGTGATCGCGATGACGGTGGTGTGGAACCGCCGGCTCAAGCGCGAGGTGGTGAAGCGGCGCGAGGCGGAAGACGTGGTCAAGGCCCAGATCGCGTTTCAACAGGCGCTCATGGACAACATCCCGAACCCGATTTCCTACAAGGACGCCGAGGCGATGTTCTTCGGCTGCAACATCGCCTACGAGCGGGCCTTCGGGATCACGCGCGAAGAGCTCCTCGGCATGACGGCCTTGGATATCGAGCACATCCCGGCCGACCGCCGGCAGAGCTATTACGAGGAGGACCTGGCGGTCATTCGCGACCGCAGCAGCCGGCATCTCGAGGGGCAAGCCCGCTTCGCCGACGGCACGATGCACGACATCCTGCTGTGGAACGCGTTCTTCAGCCTGCCCGACGGCTTGCCGGGCGGGATTCTCAATATCATGGTCGACGTGAGCCAGCAGAAGCGGGCGGAGCAGGCGATCGCCGACCAGCTCGCCCTTCAGGAGGCGCTCGTCGACGCCATCCCGAGCCCGATCTTCGTCAAGGACGACAAGGCGCGCTATCTCGCCTGCAACCGCGCCTACGAGCAGGCCGTCGGCACCACCCGCGAGTTCGTCAAGGGCAAGACCGCCCTCGAGTTGCCGTTCCTGCGGCCGGAGCGGCGCCGGGAATTCTACGAGCGCGACCTCGAGCTCTTGCGCACGAAGGGGGGAAGCTTCAACGAGATCGCCTTCAAATTCGCCGACGGCAAGGAGCACGACACGCTCCTCTGGGTGCACAGCTTCGAGCTCTCCGGCGGGCGCGCCGGTGGTTTGGTCGGCGTCATCGTGGACGTGAGCGAGCAGAAGAGGCTCGAGCGCCAGGCCCAGGAGGCCGAGCGCCGGCTGCGCGACATCACCAACAGCGTGCCCGGCGCCGTCTACCAGTTCCGCATCGCTCCCGACGGATCGCGCGCCTACAGTTTCATGAGCGAGGGCGTCAAGGAGCTCCGCGGCGTCGAGCGCGAGGCCGTGCTTCGCGACTACGAAGTCCTGTGGGATCAGGTCCTCGACGAGGACAAGCCCGGGTTCAGCAGCGAGCTCAAGCGCGTCGTCGCGGAGGGCATCCCCCTTAGGCACGAGGCCCGCGTGCGGCTGCCGGATGGAACGGTGAAATGGCTCGAGGCCGCGGCGGATGCCCACAAGGATCCAGACGGTGCGGTGATCCTGAACGGCTATTGGCTCGACGTGACCGAGCGCCGGAACATGCGGGCGGCGCTCGAGGTGGCGAAGGAGGCCGCCGACGCCGCCAGCCGCGCCAAGAGCTCGTTCCTCGCCACCATGAGCCACGAGATCCGCACGCCGATGAACGGCGTGCTCGGCATGCTCGAGCTCCTGAGCCTGACCAAGCTGGACGCCGAACAGCGTCACGCACTCGAGTCGGTCCGCGAGTCCGGTAGGTCGTTGCTGCGCATCATCGACGACATCCTCGATTTCTCGAAGATCGAGGCCGGCAAGCTCGAGATCCGCCCGGAGGCGGCGTCGATCGCCGGCATCGTCGACGGGGTCATGCAAATCTACTCCGGCGTTGCGAGCGCCAAGCACCTGCTGCTCAAGAAATCGCTCGATCCGCGCATCAGCCCCGCGGTCATGGTCGACCCGCTGCGCGTGCGGCAGATCCTCAACAATTTCGTCAGCAATGCGATCAAATTCACCGCGGCGGGCTGGATCGAGATCAGGAGCGAGCTCGTCGAGCGCACGGGCGGGCGAGACGTGCTGCGCCTCTCGGTCACGGACACCGGCATCGGCATAACACCGGAGAACCAGAAGAAGCTCTTCCAGCCCTTCGTGCAGGCGGAAGGCGACACCACGCGGCGCTTCGGCGGCACCGGGCTCGGCCTCGCCATCTGCCGGCGCCTGGCCGAGATGATGGACGGCAGGATCGAGATGGAGAGCGAGTCCGGCAAGGGCACCGCGATGCGGTTCACCTTGGCGGTTGTGCCGGCCGATGCGAAGGAGCTCGCGGGCAAGGAGGATTCGCGGGGCCTCGCCGCGACCATCGCGCTCCGCCGGCAGGCGCCCAGCATCGAGGAGGCGGCGGCCGAGGGCACGCTCGTTCTCCTCGCCGACGACCACCCGACCAACCGCCTGCTGCTGCGCAGGCAGCTCAACGTTCTCGGTTATGCGGCGGAGACCGCCGAGAACGGCGTCGAAGCGCTCGAGAAATGGAAATCGGGGCGCTTTCAGCTCCTCATCACGGACTGCAACATGCCGGAGATGGACGGCTACGAGCTCGCCCGCGCCATCCGCAAGCTCGCGGCCGACAATGGTGCTCGGCGCAAGCCGATCCTCGCCTGCACCGCGAACGCGCTGGCGGGCGAGGCGGAGGCCTGCATGGCGGCCGGCATGGACGGCTACCTGGCGAAACCGGTGGAGCTTCAGGGGCTTCTTGGCGCGCTCGAGCGCTGGCTTCCCATCCCCGGCGGCGGCGCCGGAGGGCAGGCGGCGCCGGCGCCGGCGGCTGCCCACGCCGAGACCGCGGCGCCCATCGACCGTGCGGCGCTCGCCGAGCTTTCGGGCGGCGACGCGGCGATCGAGCGCGATATCCTCAGCGACTTCCGCGGCGCCAACGATGCGGACGCGGCAGTCCTCAGGGAAGCGCTCGACACCAGGAACATTGCCGAGCTCACCCGCGCCTCGCATCGCGTCAAGGGCGCCAGCCGCATGGTCGGCGCCACGCCGCTCGCCGAGGTGTGCGAGCGCATCGAGCGCGCCGGCCACGCGAATGACTGGGCGGCCATTGCCGCCGACCGCGGAGCGCTCCTGCGCGAGCTCGAGCGGCTCAACGATTATCTGGAGCGCCTCTAGCGTCGCGAGAGGGACCGGGAGTTCGAGGATGCATCATGGAGATTGAGGTCCTGCGCTTTCTCGTAGCCGAAGATCACGACTTCCAGCGCCGCACGCTGGTGCGCATCCTGACCATGCTGGGCGCCAAGCACATCGCCGAGGCGAGCGATGGCAAGGCGGCGCTCGAGCTCTTCCGCGACCCCGCCCAGGCCGTCGACATCATCATCAGCGATCTCGACATGCCGGGCATGGACGGCATGGAGCTGATCCGCCATATCGGCGCCGCCGGCATCCCGGTCTCGATGATCCTCTCGAGCGCCGTCGAGCGCTCGCTGCTCTCCTCGGTCGAGACGATGACGAAGGCATACGGCATCAACCTCCTCGGTGCCATCGAGAAGCCGGTGTCGCCGCGCAAGCTGCGGGCGCTCATCGAGCTGCACGAGCCGCCGCGGCCGGCGGCGGAGCGCGCCGCTGCCGCGGCACCCGCCTTCACGCTCGAGGAGATCCGGCACGGCCTGGAGAGCGGCGAGTTCGAGCCCTTCTTCCAGCCGAAGATCGATCTCGCCAAGGGCTCCGTGGAGGGAGCCGAGGCGCTGGCGCGCTGGCGCCACCCGCAGAAAGGCATCGTCCCGCCCTACGCCTTCATCTCGCGGCTCGAGGAGAGCGGCCTGATCGACGACCTCACCTGGCTGATGCTGGAGAAATCGGCGCGCTATTGCCGCGACTGGGTGCAGGGCGGCCTCGACGTCGTCATCTCGGTCAACCTCTCGCTGAAGTCGCTCACCGATACCGACATGGCCGAGCGCGTGGTGCAGATCGTGCGCGGTGAGGGGCTGGAGCCGCACCACATGGTCCTCGAGGTGACCGAGTCGGCCGCCATGACCGAGGTCGGGAAGGCGCTCGAGAATCTTGCGCGGCTGCGCATGAAGGGCTTCGGGCTCTCGATCGACGACTACGGCACCGGCTATTCGTCGATGCAGCAGCTCTCGCGCATCGCCTTCACCGAGCTCAAGATCGACCAGTCCTTCGTGATGAGCGCCACCGAGGTCGAGGCCAGCAGGGTCATCCTCGAATCGAGCCTCGACATGGCGCGCAAGCTCAGGCTGCAGTCCGTGGCCGAGGGCGTCGAGACGCGGGCCCATTGGGACCTCCTGCGCGAGCTCGGCTGCGACCTGGTGCAGGGTTACTTCGCGGCCAAGCCGATGCCGGCGGCGGATTTCGCGCCGTGGGCAAGGAGCTGGACGCCGCCCGCTTAGGCAGCGCCGCTAGGCTGCCAGCGCCTTGAGCGCCTCCGAGAGGGCGAGAAAGAGGTGATAGGGGGTGGTCGCCGGCAGCGCCGTCGTCTGCGGCTCGAGCTTGCGGTCGAGCACTTCGCGCCAGCCGCCGTCCGCGAGGAGATAGTGCGCGAAGAGGAATTCGACGAGCGCGGCGAGACGCGCGCGCGCGGCGTCGCCCTCCGCCCGCGGCAGCTTGGCGCGCGCGCGCAGCGTATAGGCCTTGATGCGCTCGCACTGCGGCCAGATGCGCTTGCTGTCCTTGACCACGTGCCCCTGCCGGTCGAGCGCGTCGAACACGCCGCCATGCTCGGCGTCGACGCCGTGCCGCTCGGCCCAGGCGAAGAGGCGCTCGGCGGCGGGCAGCATGCGCGCGTCGTGCCAGAAGGCACTGCCCTCGTATATGAGCCAGTACCACTCGAAATGATGGCCCGGCTCGACCAGGTTGCCCGTCTCCGCATGGGGCCGGCCGCGCTCGTCGAAGAACTCGCCGAGGATGCCGGCCTTCGCGTCGAAGAGGTGGCGCTGGAAGAGCTCGGCGAGCGCTGCGGCCTCCTCCCTGAAGGCCGGCTCGTCGTTCGCGCGGGCGAGCGCCACGTAGGCCTCGAGGAGATGCATGTGGGGGTTCTGCTTGAGCGTATGGTCGGCGATCGACCAGTCTTGCTGGGCACGCGAGGCGAACCAACCCGCGGGCAGCCGCAGGTGGCGCCCGAGGAGATGCCCGGTCTCGCGCGCGATCTCGAGCGCCTCGCGCCGGCGGAAGCTCTGGAAGTAATGGGCGAGGCCGAACATGGCGAAGGCGTGGCCGTAGAGGTCCTTGCCGGTGTCGAGCGGGCTGCCGTCGAGGGCGACGGTGAAGAACCAGCCGCCGAAGCGGTGGTCCCAGAAGCGCCGCACGAGGTAGTCGTAGATGCGGTGGGCCACGTCCTCATGGCCCGTCCCGGGGCGCAGGCGCGCCGCCTCGCTGAAGACATAGAGCTGGCGGCCGCACACGGTGAGCCTGCGGTGCTCGAGCGGCGAGGGCGAATGGTCGGCCTCGAGCCGCTCGAAGAAGCCGCCGTGGAGGCGGTCCCAGCCGTGCTCGGCCCAAAGCGGCAGGAGCTCGCGAAAGAGATAGTCGTCGATCCTCTTGCCGAGCGGCGGCGCAGCACTCCCCATGGACACTCTTTACACGCTCGCCCCAGACGCCGGAAGGCCTGCCAAGCGCGGCGGCGGCCGCCGCCGCCCGCTCGAGGGAGCCGGCTTGTTAGCTCCGGGCACTACCTGCGCCGGCGGTGGGCGGGACCGAGCGTCCCGCCGTTGGGAGTTCGCTGGCTGCCGCCGCCGCTCTCGCGCTCCGCGTCCCGCCATAGCATACTATGGCGATGCGCCAAGGGAAGCGGCCGTCCGCGGCAGTGCCGGCGGGAGAAAGTGCCGTGGGAGGGGAGACGAGGACCATGCCGGGAGAAGCGCGATGGAAACGGCGTCCCGAGGGATCGACCTGGGGCGATTACGGACCGGACGACGAGCTCGGCCGGCTCAACCTGCTCACGCCGGAGAAGGTGAAAGAGGGCATTGCCGAGGTGCGCGAGGGCTTGACCTTCTGCCTGAGCCTGCCGCTCGACTATCCGGGGGGCAACGTGCTCAACCCGCGCCGCCATCCGCCCGTGCTGAGGCCCACGCTGCGCGGAGATAAGCCCAACTTCCTCTACCGCACGGCCGCCGACGACGCGAAGCTCACCGACGTGATCAACGACGACGCGGTCATCCTCCACCTGCAATACTCCACCCAGTGGGACAGCCTGGCCCACGTCGGCCAGCTCTTCGACGCCGACGGCGACGGCACGCCCGAGGCGGTCTTCTACAATGGCTACCGCGCGGGCGAGCACATCGTGGGTCCGCGGGACGCCAAGGACGCCGGCGCCGTGGGCGAGGTGCCGGCGCGCTCGACCTCGGCCGCGAAGAAGCTCGGCATCGAGAACATGGCGGCGAAATGCATGCAGGGCCGCGGCGTGATGATCGACCTCCACGCCCATTTCGGCCGCGCGCGCAAGATCGTGGGCTATGACGATCTCATGCGCGTGCTAGAGGCCGACAAGGTCGCGGTCGAGTCGGGCGACATGGTGTGCCTCCACACCGGCTTCGCCCAGCTCATCCTCGAGATGGGGAAGAAGCCCGACGGCGCCGTGCTCGCCAATTCCTGCGCCGCGCTCGACGGGCGCGATGAGCGGCTCCTCGAATGGATCAGTGCCTCCGGCCTCGTGGCCCTCATCGCCGACAATTACGCGGTCGAGGCCAGTCCGGCGCGCCCCGGCCAGGGAAAATGCGCGCTGCTGCCGCTCCACGAGCACTGCCTCTTCAAGCTCGGCGTCAATCTCGGCGAGATCTGGCAGCTGACGCCGCTTGCGGACTGGCTGCGTGCCCACGGGCGCTGCCGCTTCCTGCTGACGGCGCCGCCGCTCAGACTCCCGGGTGCCGTGGGCTCGCCCGCGACGCCAGTCGCCACGGTCTAGCGTTCCCGTCCGCATAGCCATGTCCAATGCGAGCCTCAAGGCGGCGCTCGAGCCCAAGTCCGTGGCGATCGTGGGCGCCTCCGAGAACCCCAACAAGATCGGCGGCCGGCCGGTCGCCTACCTCAACCGCTTCGGCTTCCGCGGCAAGGTCTACCCGATCAACCCGCGGCGCGCCGAGGTGCAGGGCTTCGCCACCTACGCCGATCTTAAGAGCCTGCCCGAAGTGCCCGAGATGGCGATCGTGGCGCTGCCGGGCGACGCCGCGGTGGCGGCGGTCGCCGAATGTGCAGCACTCGGGGTCAAGGTCGCGGTCGTCATGACCTCGGGCTTCGGCGAGACCGCGACGGCGGAGGGGCGCGCCAAGGAACGCGAGATGGTTGCCGCCGCGCGCGCCCACGGCATGCGCATCGTCGGCCCCAACGCGCAAGGCCTCGCCAATTTCGGCAGCGGCACGGTCGCGAGCTTCTCGACCATGTTCATCGAGGAGGCGCCGGCCGACGGCCCGGTCGCCATGTGCAGCCAGAGCGGCGCCATGAGCGTGGTGCCCTACGGGCTCCTCCGCCGGCGCGGCATCGGCGTGCGCCACGCCCATGCCACGGGCAACGACGCCGACGTGACGGTGGCCGAGCTCGCCGCGGCGGTGGCCGCCGACCCGGCCGTCAAGCTCCTCCTCCTCTATCTCGAGAGCATCCCCGATCCCCACCAGCTGGCCGAGGCGGCACGCATCGCGCGCGAGCGCGAGCTCCCCATCGTGGCGCTGAAATCCGGCCGCACGGCGGCGGGGCAGCGCGCGGCGCAATCCCATACCGGCGCGCTTGCCACCGAGGACCGCGTCGTCGACGCCTTCTTGGTACAGCACGGCATCTGGCGCGTGAATGACGTGGCGGGTCTCGTGGAGGCGGCCGAGCTCTATCTCAAGGGCTGGCGGCCGCCGGGAAGGCGCCTCGCGGTCGTGAGCAATTCGGGCGCAACTTGCGTGATGGCGGCGGATGCGGCGACGCTCGCCGGCCTCGCCATGGCGCCGCTCGCGCCTGCCACGCGCGAGGCCCTCGGCCGCGTGCTGCCGAGCTTCGCCACCACCACGAACCCGGTCGACATCACCGCGGCCCTCCTCACCAACAGCCGGCTCTTCGGACAAATCCTCCCCATCCTCGCGCGCGACGCGGCGGTCGACGCACTCATGGTAGGTCTTCCCGTGGCAGGCGAGGGCTACGACGTGGATGCCTTTGCCACGGACGCCGCCGCCTTCGCCAAGGAGACCGGCAAGCCGGTCGTCGTCATGGCGCCCCAGCTCAAGGTCGCAGCCCCTTTCAAGGCCGAGGGCCTCGCCACCTTCGAGCTCGAGGCCCAGGCGATCGCGGCCCTGAGCCAGTTCATCCGGCACCGCGAGCTCATGGCCGAGGTGCGGCTCAAGGCGCCGCCCGTGCCGGTGCCGCCGTTGGCGAGCGGCCCGGGCCGCGCGCTCAACGAGGCGGAGAGCCTGGCGCTCGTCGCCGGCTGCGGCATCGCCGTCGTGGCGCACGCGCTCTGCCGCTGCGAGGCGGAGGCCCGGGCGGCGTTCCGCAAGCTCGGCCCGCCCGTCGCGGTCAAAGGCTGCTCCGCCGAGGTGGCGCACAAATCCGAGCTCGGCCTCGTCCGCCTCGGCGTCGCCGACGAGGATGCGGCCATAGCTGCCTATCGCGACATGGCGCGCATTCTCGCGGAACGTGGCGCGCGCTTCGACGGCGTCATCGTCGCGGCGATGGCGCGCGGCCGCCACGAGCTCATGATCGGCGCGCACCGCGATCCCGTCTTCGGCCCGGTCGTGATGATGGGCGAGGGCGGCAAGTACGTCGAGGCGCTGCCCGATCTCCAGACGCTCCTTCCGCCCTTCACGGCTGCGGACGCCGAGCGCGCCCTCGGGCGGCTGCGCATGGCGCCGCTTCTCGCGGGCGTGCGCGGCGAGCCACCCATGGACAGGGGCGCCTTCGCAGAGGCCGCCGCGGCGGCCGGCCGCATGATGGCCGGGGCCTCGCCCCGCACCTTGAGCCTCGATCTCAATCCCGTGCTGCTCGGGACTGCGGGGGAGGGATATGCGGTGGTCGACGCGGTGGCGATCGTCGAGGAAGTGTAACGGGCATCAAGCGGGGAGGATCGCATGAGCATGAGCCAAAGCGAGAAGGCACGAGCATTTCGCGCGCTGCACGAGGGGCCCGGAGCGTTCGTCATTCCCAATCCCTGGGATGTCGGCACGGCCCGCATGCTGGCGGCCCTCGGGTTCAAGGCGCTGGCGACGACGAGTGCCGGCTTCGCCTTCTCGATCGGCCGCCGCGATGGCGCGGTCACGCGCGATGAGGCGCTCGCCCATTGCCGCGCCATCGTCGCGGCGAGCGAGCTGCCGGTCTCGGCCGATCTCGAGAAGTGCTTCGGCGACGCACCGGAGACGGTCGCCGAGACGATCCGCCTGGCGGCCGGCACGGGCCTCGTCGGCGCCTCGGTCGAGGATGCCAGCGGCGATCCGCGGCGCCCGATCTACGATCTGGCACTCGCCGTCGAGCGGGTCGCCGCGGCGGTCGAGGCGGCGCGCGCGCTGCCGTTTCCCTTCACGCTCACGGCGCGGGCGGAGAATTTTCTTCAGGGCAGAGCCGATCTCGACGATACGATCCGCCGCCTTCAGGCCTTCGCCGCCGCCGGTGCCGACGTGCTCTATGCGCCGGTCCTGCCCAGTCTCGAGGCGGTCAGGATGGTCTGCGCTGCGGTGGCGCCCCGGCCGGTCAATGTGCTGACCGCCGGACCGGCTGCTGCCTCCTCCGTTGCCGAGCTTGCCGCCGCCGGCGCGCGGCGGATCAGCGTCGGCGGCGCGCTCTACCGGGCGGCGCACGGCGCCTTCCTTCTCGCGGCGCGCGAGATGAAGGATCGCGGAACCTTCAGCTATATCGCGGATGCCGCGTCCGGCGCCGAGCTCGCCGGCTTCATGGCCAAGCGCTGAGACGGCCCTTACAGGAACCCGATCGAGAGCCAGGGGACGGCGGCGACGATGACGAGGGCGGCGAAGAGGGCGGCGAGATAGGGCCAGATGCGCCCCATGCTCTCGTCGGGCGAGACGCGGCCGATGGCGCAGGCCGCGTAGAAGCCGACGCCGAAGGGCGGGGCGAAGAGCCCGAGCCCCATGGCGAGGATCACCACCATGGCGTAATGCACCTCGTGCACGCCGAGGGCGCGCGCCACCGGGAAGAGGAGCGGCCCGAAGAGCACGATGGCGGGGATGCCCTCGAGCACGCTCCCGAGCACGATGAAGACGGCGATCGAGATGGCGAGGAAGCCCGCGTGCCCGCCCGGCACCGCCGCCATCATGGTGACGAGCTGGTGCGAGAAGCCCGACTGGGTGAGCGCCCATGCCATCGCCGTCGCGGTGCCGATGATGAGGAGGATGGCGCCGGAGAGGGAAGCGGTCTCGATGAGGATGGGATAGAGCCGGCGCAAGGGGAACTGGCGATAGACGAGGATGCCGACGGCGACGGTATAGACGACGCCCACGGTCGACACCTCGGTCGCGGTCGCGACTCCTTCGATGACCGCGGCGCGGATGACGAAGGGCAGCACGAGTGCCGGCAGCGAGACCACGAAGGCGCGCAAGACCTCGCGGCCCGTGGCGCGGCGCACGCCGCGCATATCCTCGCCGCGCGAGCGGAAGAAGCACACCGCGACGAGGGCAAGGGCCGCGACGAGTGCCGGGAGGAGGCCGCCCGTGAAGAGTGCGGAGATCGAGACGCCGGTAACCGAGCCGATGGTGATGAGCACCAGGCTCGGCGGGATCGTCTCGGCCATGGCGCCCGAGGAGGAGAGGAGGGCCACGAGCTCGCCCGGCTCGGCCCCGCGCCGCTTCATCTCGGGGAAGAGCACCGGCGCCACCGCCGCCATGTCCGCCGCCTTCGAGCCCGAGATGCCCGAGACGAGATAAATGGCGCCGAGCAGCACATAGGCGAGGCCGCCGCGCACGTGGCCCAAGAGCGAGGCGAGGAAATCGACGAGCACGCGCGCGAGCCCGGTCATCTCGATGAGGAGGCCCAGGAAGACGAAAAGCGGCACCGAGAGCAGCACCAGGTTCGACATGCCCTCGTCCATGCGGTTGACCACGATGGTGAGCGGCACGTGGGTGGCGAGCGCCAGGTAGGAGAGCGTCGCGACGCCGAAGGCGAAGGCGATCGGCACGCCGATGGCGACGCAGGCGCCGACGATCAGCACGAAGAAGATCACGAGATTGAGGTTGCCGATCGAGAGCAGCGCCGGCCGCGCGAGCCAGAGTGCCGCCGCGACGAGGCCGATGACGAGGAGGGAGCCGAGCGCCTCGCGCACGCTCGAGCGCCCGAAGAGGCGGAAGAGCGCGATCACCATCATGAGGACGGCGCCAACCCCGATGGCGAGCACGCGCAGGCCGTCGTGGATCTCGAGCGCCGGCGTGATGATCGCCCATTCGCTCTCCACATAGGCCGCGGCCGAGGGGATGATCTCGATCACGAAGAGCGCCACCACCATCGCGGCGAGCGTATCGAGCCAGCGCCGGCGCGCGGCACCCGCGTAGCCCACGATCGCCGTGAGCCGCATGTGCTCCTCGCGGCGGAGGGCGATCACCGCACCCAGCATGGCGAGCCAGAGAAAGAGGATGGAGGCGAGCTCGTCCGACCAGGTGAGCGGCCGGTCGAAGACGTAGCGCGACACCACGCCCGCGAAAAGCACGATGGTCTCGACCACCACGAGGACCGCGGCCGGCAGCTCGGTGAGCCAGCCGAGCGTGCGCTCGAACCGCGGGAGCCGGTCGCGCATGATCGGCGCCGCGAAGCTAGTACTCACCATCGCTGAGGCCTGCGTCACCCCCTCCCCCCTTGAGGGGGAGGGTTAGGGAGGGGGGTGTGGCGCGCATAGATGGCCTGGGATGCTACGCCAGCTGCCCGACGGCCTTCTCGAGGAGCGCCCAGGCCTCGGCGCCGTATTTCTCCTTCCACTCGCCGTAGAAGCCGGCCTTGCGCAGCGCCGCGCGGAACGCCTCGGCATTCGTGTTGTTGAAGATCATGCCCTTGCCTGCGAGATCGCCTTGCAGCGTGTCGTTGAGATGGCGGACGTCCTCGCGGTCCTTGAGCGCCGCCGCGTTGAAGTTGCGCTCGACGATCTCCTGGACGTCCTTCGGCAGGCGCTGCCAGGCCTGGCCGTTGGCGAGGAACCAGAAGCCGTCCCACATGTGGTTGGTGATGGCGCAGTATTTCTGCACCTCGTAGAGCTTGGCGACGGAGATGATGGAGAGCGGGTTCTCCTGACCCTCGACGACCTTGGTCTGCAGCGCCGAGTAGACCTCGGAGAAATTGATGCTCGCCGGTGCGGCGCCGAAGGCCTTGAACATCGAGGTCCAGAGCGGGCTCGGCGGCACGCGTATCTTGAAGCCCTTGAGGTCCTCGGGCGTGTTGATCGGGTGCGTGCTCGAGGTCATCTCGCGGTAGCCGTTGTCCCACATCTTCTCGAAGGAGTAGAGGTTCGCCTTGGCGATCGCCGCGCGCACGTGGGCGCCGAGCGCCCCGTCCATGGCCGGCCACACTTGCGAATAGTCCTTGAAGGCGAAGCCGATGCCGTTGATGGAGGCGACGGGCACCAGGGTCGCCAGGATGAGGCCGGAGAGGGTGAAGAACTCGATCGCCCCCGAGCGCACCTGGGAGAGCATGTCGGTGTCGCCGCCGAGCTGGTTGTTGGGAAAGATCTGGATCTCGAGCCGCCCGCCGGTCTCCTCCTTGATCTTGGCGACCGCTTCCTGGGCGCGGATGTTCATCGGATGGGTGAGGGGCACGTTGTTGGCGTATTTGTAAGTGAACTCGGCCGCCTCGGCCGGATGCTTGAGAACCGTGAGGGCGGCAGCACCCGCCGTCGCGACGGCGGCGCTGCCAAGGAACGTTCTTCGGCTGATCTTCGTCATCGTCCTCATCTCCCGTTATTGAGCGTCATCCTCCATGCCGCAGTATCACCGCGGGCGGTTGCGGGCGATTCTATGACATGGTTCCGACGGGTGCGAAAGGGCGATCGTGCGCTTTGGCGCTCACTCGCCGATGCGGAAGCGCTGGCCGAGCCAGGGCATCATGCGCTTGAGCGCCGGCACCGAGCGCTCCTTCAGGACCGCCCGCGCGAGTGCCGCGACGCGCTGCGGCACGCGGCCGAGCTCGCCCGCGCGCGCGACGAGCCAGATGCGCCGCGCGATCCCCGGCGGCGGCAGCGGGGCGACCTCGACGAGGGCCGGGCCCGGTGCCGCCTCGAGGAGGCAGAGCGGGGTGGTGATGGCCCAGCCGAGGCCGCGGGCGACGAGCGCCACCACCCCCTCGGTCGTGTCGAATTCCTGGCCCAGCGGGATTTCGAGGCGGAGCCGCCTCAGGTAGCGCTCGACCTCCTTTCCGGTGAGCGAGCGCGCGGTGTAGCGGATGAGCGGCAGCTCGGCGGCGATGCGCGAGAGGCTCTTGGCGTCCTCGGCGCGGCAGCCGGCCGGCAGCAGGAGGACGTAGGGCTCGTGGAGGAGGGGCGCGCGCTCGAGGCCCTGGGCGTCCTCGAGCGCATCCTGGGTGATCGCGATGTCGAGCTCGCGCTTGCGGAAGGCGGCATTGTGCGCGTCGCTCAGGCCGGACCACAGCGAGAGCTGCGCCACGGCGTCGCGCAGCTCGACGCCGAGCACGGGTGCCAAGGGTGCGAAGAAGGAGTTGATGATGCCGATGCGCACGAGCGGGATCTTGGAGGCGGCGCGGTCGCGCACCGCCGGTGCGATGCGCCTCGCCTCCTCGAGGAGTGCCGCCGCGCGCTCCCGCAGCACGCCGCCCGCCACCGTGAGCGCCAGCGGCCTCAGCTTGCGGTCGAGGAGCTCGACGCCGAAGCGGCGCTCGAGCTCGCGCACCATCTGCGAGACGGCCGGCTGCGTGAGCCCGAGCCTGGCCGCCGCCGCCGTCATGCTGTGCGTCTCGGCGACCGCGAGGAAGGCGTCGAGCGCGCGGAGATCGAAGGGCAGCGGCCCGGCTCCGGCGAGGGCGCGCTTCACGGTTCCACCATGCGGGCTGCTTCCATAAGAAAAATTTATGTTACATCCGGAGCCGCTTGCCGGCAAGATCGCGCCCGCGATGTCCCGCTATTCCTTCCTCGAGCTCGCCCGCCAAGCGCTCGCCGGCCACAAGCACTGGCCGCGCGCCTGGCGCGATCCCGTGCCCAAGCCGGCTTACGACGTGGTCGTCATCGGCGGCGGCGGCCACGGCTTGGCGACCGCCTATTACCTCGCCAAGCTGCACGGCATTCGCAACGTGGCGGTGCTCGAGAAGGGCTGGCTCGGCGGCGGCAACACCGGGCGCAACACCACGATCGTGCGCTCGAACTATCTCTTGCCCGCGAACGCGCATTTCTACGAGTTCTCCCTCAAGCTCTGGGAGGGACTCTCGGCGGAGCTCAACTTCAACGTCATGTTCAGCCAGCGCGGCGTCTTCAACCTCGCGCACTCGGACGCCCAGCTCGACGCTTACGCCCGGCGCGGCAATGCCATGCGCCTGCACGGCATCGATGCGGAGCTGCTCGGTCGCGAGGAGGTGGGCGCCATGGTGCCGCTCCTCGACGTTCTCGGAGCGCGCGCGTTTTCCTATAGTCGGCGCGCTTTTCCAGCGCCGCGGCGGCAACGCGCGGCACGACGCGGTGGCCTGGGGCTATGCCCGCGCGGCCGACGGGCTCGGCGTCGACATCATCCAGAACTGCGAGGTGACCGGTTTCGCGCGGGCGGGCGGCCGCGTCGTCGGCGTCGAGACCTCGCGCGGCGCCATCCGTGCCGGTAAGGTCGGCATCGCGGTCGCCGGCCACAGCGGCCACGTCGCCGCCATGGCGGGCCTGCGCCTGCCGATCGAGACGCACGTCCTCCAGGCCATGGTGTCGGAGCCGCTCAAGCCCGTGCTCGACACGGTCATGACGTACGGCGCCGGGCACTTCTACGTGAGCCAGTCGGACAAGGGCGAGCTCGTCATGGGCGGCGATCTCGACATGTACAACAGCTACGGCCAGCGCGGCAACCTGCCGGTGCTCGAGGAGGTGGTCACAGCAGGCCTGCAGCTCTTCCCCTTCATGAGCCGGCTCAGGATGATGCGCCACTGGGGCGGCGTCATGGACATGACCATGGACGGCAGCCCGATCATCGGCAAGCTGCCGCTCGAGGGTCTCTACTTCGACGGCGGCTGGTGCTACGGCGGCTTCAAGGCGACGCCGGCATCGGGCTGGGTCTTCGCCCACACCATCGCGCACGACCGCCCCCATGCGCTCAACGAGGCCTTCACCCTCGAGCGCTTCGCAAGCGGCCATATGATCGACGAGAAGGGCGCCGGCCCCGTGCCCAACGCCCACTGAGAAGGCTCTCCCATGCTGCTCATCAAGTGCCCCTGGTGCGGCGAGCGCGACCAACGGGAGTTCACCTACGGCGGCGACGCCAAGGCGGCCAGGAGCCGGCCCGCGGCCGACGCCCCGCTCGCGGCATGGTACGAGTACGTCTATCTGCGCGACAATCCGCGCGGACCGCATACCGAGCTCTGGCACCATACGGCGAGCTGCCGGCGCTGGATCGAGGTGGTGCGCGACACCCTCACCCACGACATCTCGGCGACGGCGCCCGCCCGCGGCGGGGGCGAGCGATGAGCCAGCCCTTCCGCAACCGCGACGGCGGCCATATCGACCGCGGGCGCACGGTCGGCTTCGCCTTCGACGGGCAACGCTACGAGGGCCATCCGGGCGACACCCTCGCCTCGGCGCTGCTGGCGAACGGCGTGCGGCTGGTGGCGCGCAGCTTCAAGTATCACCGGCCGCGCGGCATCTTCACCGCCGGCCCCGAGGAGCCGAATGCGCTCGTGCGCATCCTGGGCGGCGGCACGAGCGAGCCCAACGCGCGCGCCACCATGGTCGAGCTCCGCGACGGGCTCCAGGCCGAGAGCCAGAACCGCTGGCCGTCGCTCGCTTGCGATCTCCAGGCGGCGAGCGGCCTCTTCGCACCGCTCTTCCCCGCCGGCTTCTACTACAAGACCTTCATGGCGCCGCGCGGCCGCTGGATGTTTTACGAGCGCTTCATCCGCAAGGCCGCCGGCATCGGCATCGCCCCGCGCGAGCCCGATCCGGACACTTACGAGAAGTCCCACGCCCATTGCGACGTGCTGGTGGTGGGGGGCGGCCCGGCGGGGCTCGCAGCCGCGTTGGCCGCCGGACGGACCGGTGCCCGCGTCGTCCTCGCCGAGGAGACCGCCGCCTTCGGCGGCCAGCTCAAGGGCCGCCAAGTGGCGATCGAGGAGGCACCGGCGCTCGACTGGGTCGGCTGGGCGGTGGCCGAGCTCGCCGCCCTCCCGGAGGTGCGGCTCCTCGCGCGCACCACCGCCTTCGGCTATTACGACCACAATCTCGTGGCGCTTGCCGAGCGGGTGGCCGACCATCTGCCGGCAAGGCCTCCCTATGCGCCGCGCCAGCGCCTCTGGCACGTGCGTGCGCGCGAGGTGGTGCTGGCAACCGGCGCCATCGAGCGGCCGCTCGTCTTCGCCGGCAATGACCGGCCGGGCGTCATGCTGGCGGGTGCCGCGCGCTGCTACGCCAATCAGTTCGCCGTGCGCGCGGGCAGCCGCGCGGTCGTCTTCGCCAACAACGACGATGCCTACCGCGCCGCCGTCGAGCTCGCCGGCGCCGGCGTCGCCGTCGCCGCCATCGTCGACGCACGGCCGAATGTCGGCGGCCCGCTCGAGGCGCTGGCGCGCGCCAAGGACATCGAGGTCATAACCGGCCACGCCGTCGTGGCTGTCCGCGGCGGACGCCGGGTGCGCGGCGTCGCGGTGGCGGCAATCGACGGGCACGGCATCGCGCACGGGCCTCAGCGCAGCATCGCCTGCGACCTCCTTGCCGTCTCGGGCGGCTGGAGCCCGAGCGTGCATCTCCATTCCCAGTCGGGCGGCAAGCTCGCCTACGACGAGACGCTCGCCGCCTTCGTGCCGGCGGAGGCCAGGCAGCGCGCGCGCTCGGCCGGCGCCGCGCGCGGGCGTCTCACCCTCGCTGCTTGCCTTGCCGACGGCTTTGCAGCGGGTGCGGCGGCGGCGCGCGAGGCGGGCTTCGGCAACGGCGCGGTAGCGCCGGCGCCGCGCGTCGAGGACGAGGGCGAGCCCGGGCTGCGCCCGCTCTGGGCTGTCTCCGCGCCGGGCCACAAGGGCAAGCGCTTCGTCGATCTCCAGGACGACGTGACGGTGGAGGACATCGGCCTCGCCGCGCGCGAGGGCTACGTCTCGGTCGAGCATCTCAAGCGCTACACCACCCTCGGCATGGGCACCGACCAGGGCAAGACCTCGAACCTCAACGGCCTCGCCATCATGGCGCACTTGCGCGGCACGGCGATCCCCGCGGCCGGCACCACCACCTTCCGGCCGCCCTACACGCCGGTCGCCTTCGGGGCGTTCGGCGGGCGCGAGACCGGCAAGTCCTTCCAGGCGACCCGCCGCTCGGCCATGCACGAATGGCACGAGGAGCAGGGTGCCGTCTTCCTCGAAGCGGGCCTCTGGCTGCGCCCGCGCTATTACCCGCGCGGGCGCGAGGACATGCGCACGGCGGCCGCGCGCGAGGCCAAGCACGTGCGCGAGGCGGTCGGCCTCGTCGACGTCTCCACCCTCGGCAAGATCGAGCTCGAGGGCAGCGACGCGGCCGAGTTCCTGAACCGCGTCTACGTCAATGGCTGGAAAACGCTTGCGCCGGGCCGCGCGCGCTACGGCCTCATGCTGCGCGAGGACGGCATCGTGTTCGACGACGGCACCACCTCGCGCATCGGCGAGCGCCGCTATTTCATGACCACGACCACCGCGAACGCGGCCAAGGTGCTCGCCCATCTCGAATATTACCTCCAGGTCGCGTGGCCCGATCTCAAGGTGCAGGTGACCTCGGTCACCGAGGAGTGGGCGGCGATGGCGCTCGCCGGGCCTAGGAGCCGCGCGGTGCTCTCGAGGCTCGCCCAAGCCGACGTGAGCAATGCTGCCTTGCCCTTCATGGGCGTGTGCGATTGCCGCATTGCCGGCGTCCCGGCGCGCGTCTTCCGCATCAGCTTCTCGGGCGAGCTCGCCTACGAGATCAACGTGCCGGCCGACTGGGGCCGCCAAGTGTGGGAGGCCATCATGGCCGAGGGCAGGAGCGAGGACATCATCGCCTATGGCACCGAGGCGATGGGCACGCTGCGCATCGAGAAGGGTCATCCGGCCGGCGCCGAGCTCAATGGCCAGACCACGCCCGCGGACATCGGGCTTGGCCATCTGGTCAGCAGCAAGAAAGACTTCATCGGGAGAGCGCTCCTGGCGCGACCTGGGCTTCAGGACCCCGAGCGGCCGCGTCTCGTCGGCCTCACGCCGCTCGACGGCAAGACGCGCATCGCGAACGGCTGCCAGATCGTGGCGGAGGCGAGCGGGACGGGAACGGCGATCGGCCACGTCACCTCGGTGGCGTCGAGCCCGGCGCTCGGCCACCCGATAGCACTCGCGCTCGTGGCCGGCGGCTTGAGGCGCAAGGGCGAGACGCTCTATGCCAGCTTCCCGATGCGCGGCACGGTGATGCCGGTCACGGTCGGCGACAGCGTCTTCGTCGATCCGGAGGGGAGGCGCCTCCATGGCTGAGACGCTGGCGCGCCGCTCGGCACTCGCTGCCGTGGCTCACGCCGGCGACTATGGCACGGTGCCCACGAGCGGTCCCGGCGTGGTGCTCGCCGAGCGCCGCGGCTTGGCCATGGTGCAGCTCGCCGCGGCACCCGACGCTTATGCGAGTGCTGTCGCGCGCGTCACTGCGGCGATCGGCCTCGCATTGCCGACAGCGCCCAATAGCGCCCTCGCGGCGGGCGAACTTGCCGCCCTGTGGACCGGCCCGGGCAGAGCACTTCTCATCGCCCCCGACGCGCATCCGCTCGAGGAGAAGCTGCGGCAGTCGCTTGCCGATCTCGAGGTGGCGGTCACGGCGCTTGGTCACGGACGCACGGTGATCCGGCTCTCCGGCAGCCATGTGCGCGACCTCCTCGCCAAGGGCTGCGGGCTCGACTTCCACCCGCGCGTCTTCGGCGCCGGCAGCGCCGTGCAGAGCGGCTACGCGCACGTCAACGTGCTGCTCCACGCGCTCGACGATTCCCCCACCGTCGATCTTTACGCCGCGCGCGGCTTCGCCGTCTCGCTCTGGGAGCATCTCCTCGAGGGTGCCCTCGAATACGGCTGCCGGGTCCTCGGATAGCGCCGCCGCTACGCGCCGGGCCACGCGGCGTCGCCCACGTCCGCGAGGCTGGTCACCAGCTGCAATTCGCCGCTGCGCAAGGCGTCCGCCGGAGCCAGCGTGAGCCGCTGGAAGAGCCTCTCGGGCCGCGTCCGCTCGGCGCTGAAAAGCCCGACCCAGGCGTTGCGGCCGCCGCGCTTCGCGAGATAGAGCCCGCGGTCGGCAAGCTCCACGACCTGGCTCCAGGCGATGAGACGCGGATGGGCCGGAAGGAACGGGAAGCAGGCGAATCCCACCGAGCATGTGGCGGTCAGGCTGAGGCCGTCGCCCAGCTCGAAGGGGCTGCCGCCGACCACTTCGCGCACCCGCTCCGCCATGCCCTGGGCTTCCGAGCGGTTGACCGCGCGGGCCACCACGAGGAACTCCTCGCCGCCCCAGCGTACCAGGTGATCGGACGCGCGAAAGACCTCCTTGAGACGGTGGTGCATCTCGACCAGCGCCTGGTCGCCGACGGCATGGCCGTAGCGGTCGTTCACCGCTTTGAAATGGTCGAGATCGACGAGGTAGAAAATCATATCCGCGGTGGCGGGCAACGGCTGCGTCGGACGCCTCAGCCATTGCTCGTAGTGCCGCAGCGTGAGGGCCACGTCGGCGTCCATGTATTGCTGCAGGAACCGGCGGTTGCGCATGCCGGTCAGCGGGTCCGTCAGGCTGACCTCCTCGATCGCGCGGTAGGCCGCCTCGGCCTGCTGCCGCTGCTCCGTGATGTCGCGATAGACCCAGGCCACCGCCGAGAACGGCAGCGTGCCGGCGGAGACTTGTGCGGCATAGCGGATGACGACGCGGCCGTCCTTGAAATGAAGCTCGTCCGTCCGCGGCGCCGGCAACCGGCCGGCCTGCAGGATGTCGAGGCTGTTGTCGACGAAGCCTTCGGGGACCACGAGCTGATCGGTGAACGGCTTGAGGAGCTCGGCCGAGATCGGAGGGCCGGACTGGCGCAGCCGGATGTAGTCGTCGCTGAGGCGCCACATCTCCTTGTATCTCTTGTTCCAGAAGAGGTATTTGCCCTTCGGATCGGACACCATGATGCCGTCGGGAGAGGCCTCGGCGGTAGCCTCGAGCAGGGTGCGAAACTCGCTGAGCCTGCGCTCCGCCGCACGCCCCGCCCCGCCCTCGGCACCCGAGCTCAAGCCGCCGATGACGGCGCCGGCGTCATCGCGCACCAGCGTGTGGTGCCAATCGACCAGGCGCGTCCCGCCGCGGCTAGTCAGCACCGCCGTCTCCATGCCCTGGCTGGTCTCGTGCTGCCCGCCGAGAAAGGCCGCATAGAGCGCTCTTTGCTCCTCGCGCCCGGCTTCCGGCACGAACTCGTCGAACCAATTGCGCCCGAGGGCGTCTTCCTCGCTCACGCCGAGAAGCTCGCAGCCCTTGCGATTTAGGAGGGCCACCCTCAGCGCCGTATCGAGCACGACGATGACGACGCCGGCGATATCGAGGTATCTCCGGGCGTGATCGCGCCGCAATTGCAGCGCCAGCTCCTCGTGCTCCGCGCGCGCGATGGCCATGCCTTCATTTATACCACAAAAGAATGTAAATCTATTCAGGTAAGGGCCGCAAAGAAGCCCTTCCCCGCCATCGCCTTGAGCGCGGCACCGGCCTCGCGGCCGATGCGCAGGGCGTCGCCGTGGGGGCCGCTCACGGCCGTGCGATGGATGGCGCTGCCGTCGGGCATGGCGACGAGACCGCGGAGCGTGAGCTCGCCGCCGCTTGCGATCACGGCGAGCCCGGCGATGGGCGTGCGGCACGAGCCCTCGAGCTCGGCGAGCATGGCGCGCTCGGCTGCGACCGCCAAAGCGCTCGGCGCGTGGTCGAGAGGGACAAGCCAAGCCCGCGCGCGCGCGTCGTCGGCGCGGATCTCGACGGCGAGGGCGCCCTGCGCCACCGCGGGCAGCATCTCCTCCGGCTCGAGGATGCTGCGCGCGGCATCCTGCCTGCCGATGCGGCGCAGCCCGGCGATGCCGAGGATGGTGGCGTCCGCCTGGCCGGCGCCGAGCTTGTCGATGCGCGTCCCGGCATTGCCGCGGAAGGGTACCACCTTGAGGGCGGGCCAGCGGGCGAGAATCTGGGCCTGGCGGCGCGGCGAGCTCGTGCCCACCACGGCACCCGAAGGCAGCGCTGCGATGCGCTCGGCGTGCGGCGAGACGAAGGCGTCGCGCGGGTCGTCGCGCTTGAGGATGCAGGCGAGCTCGAGGCCGCGGGGCAGGAAGCCCGGCACGTCCTTGGCCGAATGCACGGCTATGTCGATGCGCCCCCCCGCTAACGCCTCCTCGATCTCCTTGATGAAGAGGCCCTTGCCGCCGATCTCGGCGAGGGCGCGGTCCTGCACCCGGTCGCCCGAGGTCTTGATCGCCACGATCTCGATGGCGCCCGCCGCGGCCAGCGCGGGATGAGCCGCCATCAGCGCGTCGCGCACCTGGTGCGCCTGGACGAGCGCCATGGGGCTGCCGCGCGTGCCGATGCGGAGAAGTGCGGTGGCCACGGCCGAACCTCGATCCTCGCGAGCCTTGAACCGCCCATTGATCGGGGAGAACCCGCGCAAGATCAAGTGGCAACTCAGGATCTTCGCCTTCGCTGCAGCCTCGCCGCGCGGGCGCCGATGCGCTATGAGTGGGGCAAAACGGGAGGGATGGCATGGCGCTCGCAAAAGGCACCAAGGTCGCGGTCATAGGCGCAGGCCTGATCGGCCGCTCCTGGGCCATCGTCTTCGCGCGCGCCGGCGCCGAGGTGGCGGTCATCGACGCCGACGAGACGCTCGGCCGCGCCGCACTCGGCGAGGTCCGCCGCGGGCTCGAGGTCCTGGCGGAAGACGGCCTCCTCGAGGAGGCGCCGGCAGCAGCACTCGCGCGCGTGAGCCTGGCGCCCTGCCTGGCCGAAGCGCTGGCGGGCGCCGCTTACATCCAGGAGAGCGTCGCCGAGACCCTCGAGGCCAAGCGTGCGATCTTCGCCGCGCTCGACGAAGTGGCAGGGCCGCGGACTCTGCTCGCGAGCTCGACCTCGAACATCCCGGGCTCGCAATTCATGGAGGGGATCAAGGCCCGCGCCCGCGCGCTCGTGGCGCACCCGGTCAACCCGCCGCACCTTGTGCCGCTCGTCGAGCTCGTGCCGACGCCCTGGACCGGCCCCGATACGGTCGCCAGCGCCAAGGAGCTCTTGGCCTCAGCGGGCCAGGTGCCCATCGTGCTCAAGCGCGAAGTCGAGGGCTTCATCCTCAACCGCCTGCAGGCAGCGCTCGTGAGCGAGGCCTTCCGCCTCGTCGAGGACGGCTATGTCTCGACCGAGGACCTGGACAAGACGGTCAGGCACGGCCTCGGCCTGCGCTGGTCCTTCATGGGCCCGTTCGAGACCATCGACCTCAACGCACCCGGCGGCGTGCGCGACTATGCGGTGCGCTACGGTGCCGCCATCCGGCGCCTCGTCGAGCAGCAGGCCGACCCGCGGCCCTGGCCTGAGAGCCTGATCGAGCGCATCGAGGCCGAGCGCCGCGCCCTTCTCCCGGCGGACAGGCTCGCCGAGCGCGCCCATTGGCGCGACCGCCGCCTGGCCGCGCTCCTCGCCCACAAGCGCGAGCAGGAAGCGAGCGGACGCTGAGTCCGCGGCTTGACACGTTGTCCGCTACAAGAGACAATCCGCCGTGATCAAGGTTCGGCAGACTGACGAGTTCGCCGACTGGTTTGCGAGAGCTGAGAGGATCGCGAAGCTCGCGCCCGCATCACGGTTCGCATCCGCCGCTTGTCGCTTGGCAACGCGGGTGACGTGAAGCCGGCGGGCAGCGGCGTCTCGGAAATGCGAATCGACTACGGCCCCGGTTACCGGGTGTATTTCGTGCGGCGCGGCGACGCGATCGTGATCTTGCTCTGCGGCGGCGACAAACGGACGCAGGATCGCGACATCGCGCGCGCCGTCGAACTGGCGCAAGAGGTTTGAGAGAGGGCGATATGGCTCGCAAGACTCGCCGCTGGGATGCTGCCGATACTCTGAAGACCAAGGAGGATATCGCCGCCTATCTCGACGCCGTGCTTGAGGACGGCGACCCAGATTTGTTGAAGGCTGCGCTGGGCAACGTCGCCCGCGCCAAGGGCATGACCGAGATCGCCCAGGCCGCGGGACTCGGCCGAGCCAATCTCTACAAGGCGCTGTCGCCTGACGGCAATCCGGAGTTCGCGACTGTCGCCAAGGTTCTGCGCGCGCTCGGCCTGCGGCTCACAATCGCCGCCTGAACGGCGGCCGCCTTCTCGAGCGTAGCGCATATTGTGCTGCGACCGTCGATGCCACTCCCGCTCCGTTCCTGGGTTTGACGCGAGCCTATGGCGCGGACGAGAATGGCGCCCGCCGGGCCGCACCGCGGCTGTGGCGGGGGAGGACCATGGCGCGCCGGCTGATCGACATCTCGATGCATCTGGAGAACGACGTGGTCTCGGACCCGCCGGGCTACGGGCCGCGCATCGAGTACTTGACGCACCGCAATACCGCGGCCGACGTGGTGAAGTTCTTCCCCGGCCTCAAGGAGGAGGACCTGCCCGAGGGCCAGGGCTGGGCGATCGAGTGGATCCGCCTCATGACGCACAACGGCACCCATCTCGACGCGCCCTATCACTTCCATGAGACGATGAATCGCGGCGAGCGCGCGATCACGATCGACGAGGTGCCGCTCGACTGGTGCCTGAGGCCCGGCGTCAAGCTCGACTTCCGCCATCTCGCGGACGGCCACGTGGTGAGCGCCCGCGAGGTCGAGGCCGAGCTCGCGCGCATCGGCCACGCGCTCGAGCCCTTCGACATCGTGCTCGTCAACACGCGCGCCGGCAGCGCCTACGGCCAGGCCGACTACGTCTCGGCCGGCTGCGGCATGGGCCGCGAGGCGACGCTTTATCTCCTCGAGCAGGGCGTGCGGCTCACCGGCACCGACGCCTGGAGCTGGGACGCGCCCTTCGTCCATACGCGGGAGCAATACCGCGAGACGGGCGACGCCTCGCTCATCTGGGAGGGCCACAAGGCCGGGCGCGAGATCGGCTATTGCCATCTCGAGAAGCTGCACAATCTCGAGGTCCTGCCGTCGCGAGGCTTCGTCGTGAGCTGCTTTCCCGTCAAGATCCGCGGCGCCTCGGCGGGCTGGACCCGCGCCGTCGCCATCCTCGAGGACTGAACAAAACGCGCGACTAGAAGGGGGGAGTTCCAAGCATGGCACGAAAGGTCATCATCACCTGCGCGGTCACGGGCTCGATCCATACGCCCACCATGTCGCCGCATCTCCCGCTGACGCCCGACGAGATCGCGCGCGATTCCGTGGCGGCGGCCGAGGCGGGCGCCTCGATCATCCACCTCCATGCGCGCGATCCCAAGACCGGCAAGCCGACGCCCGATCCCGCCGTCTTCATGGAGTTCCTGCCGCGCATCAAGCAGGGCTGCGATGCGGTGGTCAACATCACCACCGGCGGCGGCCAGGGCATGACGGTGCAAGAGCGCCTGGCCGCCCCCTTGCGCGCCAAGCCCGAGATGACCTCGCTCAACATGGGCTCGATGAACTTCGGCCTCTACCCCATGCTGGCTCGCTACAAGGAGTGGAAGTACGATTGGGAGCCGGCGCACCTCGAGGCTTCGCGAGATGCCATCTTCAGAAACACTTTCAAGGATATAGAGTATATCCTTAAGGAATTAGGCGAGGGTTGCGGGACGCGCTTCGAGTTCGAGTGCTACGACATCGGCCACCTCTACAACCTTGCGCACTTTCTTGAGCGCGGCCTGGTCAAGCCGCCGCTCTTCGTGCAGACCATCTACGGCATCCTCGGCGGCATCGGCGCCGATCCCGAGAACCTCATGCACATGCGGCGCATCGCCGACAAGCTCTTCGGCGGCGATTACGAGTGGTCGATCCTCGCCGCCGGGCGCCACCAGATGAATTTCATCACCATGGGCGCCATCATGGGCGGCAACGTGCGCGTCGGGCTCGAGGATTCGCTCTATCTCGCCAAGGGCCAGCTCGCCAAGAGCAACGCCGACCAGGTCGCCAAGATCAAGCGCATCATCGAGGAGCTCTCCCTCGAGGTGGCGACGCCCAAGGAGGCGCGCGCCATCCTCAAGCTCAAAGGCGGCGACCAGGTGGCGTTCTGAGGAGACTTTGAGGAGGCTCGCAGTGCCATCGTGGGTCCTTCGAGACGCAACCTATCGAGTTGCTCGCTCAGGATGAGTCGAATTCGTGTGTGGCAGAAAGACTTAGCCTCGTCCTGAGGAGCGAGCGCAGCGAGCGTCTCGAAGGACCCGCCGCTTGCGGTCCCCGGCGCCCATCTCTTCAACCCAAGAGCTCCGCGACCACATCCCTGAGCCTCCGCGTGCCGTCGCCGAGCATGGCGGGCTCGACTTTCGCCTTGAGCTCGACGAGCTTGCGCGCGAAGCGGATCTCGCCGCCCATGTTGAAGGCGGTGGCGCCGACGACCGCACCGCCCGCGAGATTGAAGCACATGAAGCGGCCGCTTGCCGGATCGCCGCGCAGAACGACAGCATCGGTCGTGCGCGGTGCGCCCACCATCTGGATGTTGAACTCGTACTGATCGGACCAGAACCACGGCACTTCGGCGTAGGGCACGTGCGCCCCGCACATGTTGCGCGCCGCGGCGATCGCCTGGTTCTGCGCGTTCTGCCAGGATTCGAGGCGCAGGCGGTGGCCGAGGAGCGGGTTCGGGTGATTGGCCACGTCGCCCGCCGCATAGACGTCGGCGACGCTCGTGCGGCAGCACTCGTCGACCACGACGCCGTCGTCGACCGCTGCACCCGCCGCGGCGGCGAGCTCTGAGTTGGGCTCGATGCCGACGGCGACGACGGCGAGATCGGCCGCGATGCGCGTGCCGTCCGCGAGCAAGACCGTCTCGAGGCGGCTCCCGCCGGCGATGCCGGTAGCCCTGGCGCCGAGGCGGAGCTCGACGCCCTTGGCACGGTGGATATCGGCGACGAAGCGCGCGATCTCCGGCGCCATGGCGCGGTCGAGAAGATGGGGCTGGAGCTCGATGAGCGTGACCGCGAGACCGAGCTTCCTGGCACTCGCCGCCACCTCGAGGCCGAGGAAGCCTCCGCCGATGACGGCTAAGCGCCCGGCCGACTTGAGCGCCGCGGCGAGCGCCATGGAATCCTCGACGGTACGCAGATAGAAGACGCCGGGCGTTCCGATGGGTGCAAAGGGAAGCGTGCGCACGCGCCCGCCCGTCGCGAGGAGGAGCTTCCGATAGGCAATGCGGCGGCCGTCCGCGAGGATGACGTTTCTCGCGCCCGCATCGAGGGCCGCCGCCCGCCTGCCGGTCAAGAGCTCGATGCCATGCTCGGCATAGAAGCCGGCCGGCAGCAGCGCGGTCGAGCTTGCCGGCTTGTCGCCCGTGAGCACGGCCTTGGAGAGCGGCGGCCGCTCGTAAGGCTGGCTCGCCTCCTCGCCGATGAGGAGGACACGCCCGGCGAAGCCCGCTTTGCGCATCGCCTCGGCGGCACGTCCGCCGGCCTGGCCGGCGCCGACGATGACGAAGCCCGCCTCCTCGGCCATGCGGGGGATTACGCCTCCGGCAGATCGACGAGGATCTGGCCGCCCTCGGTCTTGACCGCGAAGGTCCTGATCGGCTCGCTCGCAGGTGCCGCGCGCACCTCGCCGCTCGCGATGTGGAAGCGCGCCTGGTGCAGCGGACACTCGATGCAGTCGCCCTCGATATAACCGTCGGAGAGGAGGGCGAATTCGTGGGTGCACACGTTGCTGGTGGCGTAGAAGGCGCCGCCCAGCTTGTAGATCGCCACCGGCTCGCCGTCGACTACGACGCCGATGACCTCGTTCTCGGGCACCTCGTCCGCTCGCGCCGCCACGTGCCAGGCCATGCCGCTCTTCCTCCCCCTCAGCACCGGCGCAGCACGCTAAGTGCAAAGGTGCGGCCCGTCAACGGGCGTGATCCCCTCTCCTCCTTTAGGAGGAGAGGGTAAGGGTGAGGAGGTGGACGTGCAAAACATGTCGTCGGCACCGGGGCCTCCTCACCTTCCCATCCCTTCGGGATGGGCCCCTTCCTCTCCTCCTAAAGGAGGAGAGGAGAGCTGCCTTCACGCCTAGTCGAGACCGAGGTAGATGTGCTGCACCTGGGGATCGTCGGCGAGCTTGGCGGCGGGACCCTCGAGCACGGTGCGCCCGGTCTGCAGCACGTAGGCGTAGTCGGCGACCTCGAGCGCCAGCTGGATCGACTGCTCGGCCAAGAGGAGGGTGAGGCCGGCCTCGTGCAGCCGGCCGAGCGTCTCGTAGAGCGCCTCGACGATGGCGGGGGCGAGGCCCAAGCTCGGCTCGTCGAGGAGGAGGAGCCTGGGCTCGCTCATGAGCGCGCGGCCGAGCGCCAGCATCTGCCGCTCGCCGCCCGAGAGCGTGCCGGCGCGCTGGGCGCGGCGCTCCTTGAGCCGCGGGAAGAGCGTATAGACGCGATCCAAGAGGGCAGGTGCCCGTGCCTTGTCGGCGAGCGGCGTGGTGCCGAGCTTGAGGTTCTGCTCGACGGTCTGGCCGGTGAAGAGGCGCCAGCCCTCGGGCGAGAGTGCCAAGCCCTTGCGCACGATGGCGTAAGCCGGGAGGGCTGCGATGCTCTCCTCCTGCCATTCGATGCGGCCCTTGCTCGCCGGCACGAGGCCGGCGATGGCATTGAGCGTCGTCGTCTTGCCGGCGCCGTTCGAGCCTAGGAGGGCCACGATCGAGCCCGGCCTCACCTCGAGCGAGACGTCGGCCACGCCGACGAGATCGCCGTAGCGCACCTCGAGATGCTCGACCTTGAGGAGGTCCACGGCCGCCCTCAGGCCTGGCCGCTGCGCCGCGCGTGGGCGCGCCCGAGATAGGCGTCGATCACCGCCGGGTTGCCCACCACCTCCTTGGGCGTGCCCTCGGCGATGACGCGGCCCTGGTTGAAGACGACGACGCGCTCGGCGAGCGTCAGGATGACCTCCATGATGTGCTCGACGATGACGAGCGTGGTGCCGAGGCGGTGGATGGCGCGCACCAGCTCGATCGCCTGGTGGACCTCCGCGGGAGTCAAGCCCGCAAGCGCCTCGTCGAGCAGCAGGAGACGCGGCTCGGTCGCCATCACGCGCGCGATCTCGAGACGCTTGCGGCCAGGCGTGCCGAGGCTCTTCGCCTTCTGCCCGGCGGCTCCCTCGAGGCCGGTCAGCGCGAGTGTGCGCCTTGCCGCCTCGCGCGCGTGATGCTCGCGCGGGTGGCGCAGGAAGGCGCCGACCATGACGTTCTCGAGGATGGTCATCTCCTCGAAAGTCTGCGGCACCTGGAAGGTGCGGCCGATGCCGAGCCGCGCGTGGGCCTCGGGCGAGGCGTTGGTGATGTCGACGCCGTCGCACAGCACGCGCCCGGCGGTCGGCTTGAGCTCGCCGGCAAGGCAATTGAAGAAGGTCGACTTGCCGGCGCCGTTGGGGCCGATGAGGCCGATGATCTCGCCCTCGCCCACCGCGAGGCTGGCGTCCGCGACCGCGAGGAAGCCACCGAAGGCCTTGCTCACTCCCTCCGCCTTAAGCAGCACGGCCGCCTCCGGCGCTGTCGAGGCTGCGTACCCTGGCCGCGCGCGCGTCGCGCCGCGCGGCAAAGCGCTCCCACAGCTCGAGCAGGCCGCCCGGCTCGAAGCGCGCCAAGATCATGATGATGCCGCCATAGAGGATGAAGGCGAGGCCGGTGCCCTCGCCGCCGAAGAGGCTGTTGGTCGTGGTCTGCAGCGGCACCAGGATGACGGCGCCGAGGAGGGGACCCAAGAGCCGCCCCGCACCTCCCAAGGCCGCCATCACGATCATCTGCACCGAGACGAGGATGCCGAAGGCGCTCGTGGGATCGACGAAGCCGAACTTGGCGGCATAGAGCGAGCCCGCGAGCGAGGTGAAGGCAGCGCTCAGCATGAGCGCATAGAGCTTGCAGCGGCTGACCGGCACGCCGAGGCTGCGCGCCGCGCGCTCGCCGGCGCGGATCGCGCGCAGGTAATAGCCGAAGCGGCTGCGCTCCAGCCGCCACGTGAGATAGAGCAGCAGCGCCAGCACCGCGAGGAAGATGTAGTAGTAGGGCACCGAGCTGCGATAGACGAGGTCCCACCAGCCGCGCGGCGTCGCCGGCCCCATGAGCCCGATGGCGGCACCGAGGAAATCCCAGCTGCCGACCAGGATGCGCACGAGCTCGGCGACGGCGATGGTCGCCATGCTGAAGTAATGGCCGGAGAGGCGGAAGGTGGGCACGCCGACGACGGCGGCGATCGCGACGCTCACCGCGACGCCGGCGGGAAAGCCCAGCAGCGGGCTCGCCGCCCACAGCTTGTAGAAGAGGAGCGGCATATAGGCACCGGCGCCGAAGAACACGGCGTGGCCGACCGAGACCTGGCCGGCGTAGCCGCCGACGAGGTTCCAGGCCGAGGCCGAGATCGCCGAGAGGATGACGAAAGCGGCGAGCTGCTCGTAATAGGGGTTGGTGAAGACGAGGGGAAAGGCGAGGAAGACGCCTGCGAGGACGAGCCAGCCGATGAGCGGCCGCGTCGGCACTTAGGCCTTCCCCAAAAGGCCGTGCGGGCGCACCCAGAGGATGACGACGAAGAGCCCGAAGACGAAGACGTCCTGGTAGACCGGTCCGAAATAGAAGGCGGAGAGCGCCTCGATGAGGCCGATCATGAGGCCGGCGATGAGCGCCCCCGGCACGCTGCCGAAGCCGCCGAGCGTCACCGTCACGAAGGCGATGAGGGCGAGCGATTCGCCGACCGTCGGCGAGATGGGGAAGAAGGTGGCGATGAGGGCGCCGGCGATCCCGGCGGAGGCGCCCGAGAGGCCCCAGGCGAACGCCTGCATGCGGTCGGGCCTGATGCCCATCAGCATGGCCGCCTGGCGGTCCTCGGCCACGGCGAGGATGCGGCTGCCGAGTGCGGTGCGCGTCAAGAGGAGGTGCATCCCGATGGTCAAGAGGATGGCGACGATGCCGGCCGCGAACTTGGGGCCGCTCACGAGGATGCCGCCCAGGTTCAGGCCGCGGCCGAAGAGGCCCTCGGGCAGCGTCACGAAGTTGGCCGAGAAGGCCCAGAAGGCGCTGTAGCGCAGCAGCAGGAGGAGGCCGAAGGTCGAGAGGATCTGGGCCAGCATGGGCCCGCGCATGACGTGCCGGATGAGCGCCATGTAGACGAGCACGCCGAGGATGAAGAGCAGCACGGCGGCGAGCGGAGCGAAGGCGGCGGGACCGAGATGCGCGAGCGTGAAGGCCCAGAACGCGACATACATGCCCAGCATGACGAATTCGCCGTGGGCGAAGTTGATCACGTTCATCATGCCCCAGATGAGCGTGAGCCCGGACGAGAAGAGCGCGTAGACGGCACCGATCAGGAGACCGCCGACGATCACCTGGAGCAGAATCATCCGCCGTTAATTCCAGCCCTTGAAGGGATATTCGATCGCGTGCTGCGCCGCTTTGGCGGGCCAGACCGCGATGTATTGGCTGCCGAAGAGCTGGATGAGATAGGTGGCGGCGAGCACGTTCTGGCCGGTCTGGTCGAAGCGCACGCCCTTGAAGCCCATGATGAGCTGCTCGGGCTTGAGGTCGGTCGCCTGGAGCGCCTTCTGGATCGCCTCGGGCTTGGTCGAGCCCGCGCGGTTGATGGCGTCGGCGAGGACGAACATGGCCTGCATGCCGCGCGCACTGGTGTCGTCCAGGTCCTGCCCGGTCTTGGCCTTGTACATCTCGTTGATGCGCCAGGTGGTGCTGTCCTTGGGTCCCACGTCCCAGGCGCTGCGGTTGATGATGCCCTGGGAGATGTCGCCGACCGCCTTGACGAAGGCGGGATCGGAGAAGCCGGCGTCGTCGGCGATGACGAGCTTCGGCAGGTAGCCCAGGCTCTTCATCGTCTTCATGTAGAGGATGGCGTCGGCGGTGTAGGAGATGAAGACCACGGCGTCGGGGTTCTTCTCCTTGAGCTCCAGCACCTGGGGCGAGACGTTGGCGCCGTTGGCATTGTAGGCGATGTCGGCGACCACGGTGATGCCGTGGGCCTTGGCCGAGTCGCGCACCGTGCCGGAGACCGAGGTGCCGTAGTCGGTATTCTCGTAGACCAGCCCCAGCGTGCCCGCCGGATGCCCCGCCTTCTTCATGTCGGCGAGGAATTCCATGTAGTTGTTGCCGAAGTCGCTGGCGATGGGCGTGGTGCGGAAGATCCACTTGAAGCCGCGGCTGGTGATGTTGGCGGCCACCGAATCGCCGACCACGAAGGGAATGCCGTAGCGCTCCGCGACCGCGGTCGCGGTGAAGGTGACGCTCGAGTGGTAGCTCCCCAGCATGGCCGCGACATGCTCCTGGGTGATCAGGCGCAGCGTCTGGTTCTGGCCCTCGGTCGGGTTGCCCTGATGGTCCGCCGCGAGGATCTTGAGCTTGGCGCCGCCCAGGTTGGGCAGCCCCGGCACCGTGCCGATCGGCAGGTTCTTCAGCTCCGGATGGCCCTGGTCGATGATGTCGGCGGCCACCTCGATCGCCGCCAGCTCGGCCTTGCCGGCACTCGCGGAATTGCCGCTGAGCGGCATGATGACGCCGATCTTCACGTCCTCCGCCGCATGGGCGGCGGCGCCAAAGCCGAGTGCTGCCGCGAGGGCCGCACAGAATAGCCGGTTGATCATTTTCCGCTCCCTGTTCGCGGCGCGTAGACCGCCTTGCTCATTATGCGACTGAGCAGCTTAACCTATTGAGCATTTTGTTCCAGCCTTGTCGAGTGTCTTCCCTCTCCCGTTTACGGGAGAGGGAAGGGGCCCATCGCAAAGCGATGGGAAGGGTGAGGGAGCGCTCAGCCGCCGCTATTGCGCAGCGCCGCCGTGCGCGCCCGATCGACGCCGCCCCCGGCCGTGAGCGCCACTTTGTAGACCGTCTCCGCCGTCTCGCGCGAGACGATGCCGTCGCGCACGTCCGCGGCGACGCGCTCCGGCTCGCGCCTCTCGGGCGAACCGAAGCCGCCGCCGCCCGGAAGCTCCAGGCGGATGCGGTCGCGCGGCGGCACGGTCTGGCGGCCCTTGGGCCGGATCGGCCGGCCGGAGACGAGGCTCACCCGGCCCGGCGCACCGCTGAGCCCGCCGTTGCGGCCGCGCGCGGGGTTCTTCACGCGCTCGAAATTGCACAGCAGGCTAAGCGGCGAGCCGTCGGCGCCGCCGATCTCGATGACCTGGCCGAGCCCGCCGCGGCTCGTACCGGCGCCGCCCGAGCCCTCGCGGAACTCGCGGCGCCAGAAGACGATGGGCGCCACCGTCTCGGTGGCCTCGACCGGGATGGTGCGCACGCCGCTCGGGAAGGCGGTCACGTCGAGGCCGTCCTTGGTCGGCCTGGCGCCCGAGCCGCCGCAGTGGAAGATCACCGTCGAGAACTGCGGCAGGCTCGCGGGGTCGGTGCCCTCCTCGACCTCGTCGACCATGGAGCCGCCGCCGTAGATCTGCGGGTTCCACAAGGAGGAGGCGCCCTCGGCCGGCACGCCGCCCTTGATCACCTGGTGGAGGCAGCCGAACACCGCGTCGGGCAGCATGTGGCCGACGGTGTGGCGGGCGGCGACCGCCCACGGCCGCCTGACGTTGAGCACCGAGCCCTCGGGTGCGGAGACCGTGATGGTCTCGAGCGAGCCTGCGTTGTTGGGCACCTCGGGCGCTACCAGCACGCGCACGCCGAAGGCGGTATAGGCCGTGCAGTAGTTCATCACCACGTTGATGCCGTAGGCGCTGGCCGGCGAGGTGCCGGCATAGTCGACGTGGATGCCGTCGTAGCCGATCGTCATGGTGGCGGCGAGCGTCAGCGGCTTGTCGTAGCCGTCCATGGTGACGACGTTCTTGTAAGTGCCGGGCTTGAGCTTGCGGATGGCGTTGAGCGTGGCCTGGCGCGACGCCTCGATGATCTGGTCGCCGAGCGCCTCCACGTCCTCGAGCTCGAACTCGCCCATCATGTCGAGGAGGCGGCGGCCGCCCTCCTCGTTGCAGGCGGCGCAGGCGAAGATGTCGCCCTCGACCTGGAAGGGCTCGCGCACGTTGGCGCGCACGATGGCGAGGAGGTCCTGGTTGAACTCGCCGCGCCGCGCGAGCGGCATGATGGGGAGCGCCAGCCCCTCCTCGAAGACCTGGCGGCCGTCCGGCCCCATGCCGAGGCCGCCGATGTCGACGACGTGGATGGTGTTGGCGAAGAGCGCCACGGCGCGGCCGTCCTTGAAGGTCGGCGTCACCACCGTGATGTCGTGGAGGTGGCCCGAGGTGAGCCAGGGGTCGTTGGTGATGTAGTGGTCGCCCTCCCGCATGCCGTCGATGGGGTAGACGGCGAGGAAATGCTTGACCCCCATGGCCATCGAGTTGACGTGGCCGGGCGTGCCGGTGACGGCCTGGGCCAGCATGCGGCCCTCTCGGTCGAAGACGCCGGCCGAGAGGTCGCCCGCCTCGCGCACCGAGGTCGAGAAGGCGGTGCGCATGAGGGTCTGGGCCTGCTCCTCGACGACGGCGATGAGCCGGCTCCACATGATCTGCATGTGGATCTGGGAGAGCGCGGTGTTGCTTGCTACGGCCATGGCGGTACGCTACTCCCGGCGGCGGACGAGTTCAATATAGCCGAAGCCGTCGATGCGCGCGCGGAAGCCAGGGCTCACTACGGTCGAGGTCTCGTCCTCCTCGATGACCGCGGGTCCGTCGAGGACGGTGCCCGGCTTGAGCGCCTCGCGGCGGTAGAAGGGCACCTCGAGGAATTCGCCTGAGCCGGGATCGAAGACCTGGTGCCGCGCCATCGGCTCGGCCGTGCCCGGCACCAGTGCCGCCGCCGTCTCCTCGCGGAGCACGAGGGGTGCCGTCACCACTGCGACCCAGCTCAGGATCTCGATGTCGACGCCCGGGATGGCGCGGCTGTAGAGCGCGCGGTAGGCCGCCTCGAAGGCGTCGCGCAGAAGCCCCGTGTCGCCGGCGGCGAACTCCCGCGCCGGCAGTGCCACGGCGATCTCGTGGCCCTGGCCGCGGTAGCGCATGAAGGCGGAGCGGCGCTCCTCGAGGGCCGCCGAAGCACCCGCACCGCGGCGCACGATGGCCTCGGCCTCGGCGCGCATCTCGCCGAGCACGCGGTTGGCGGCTGCGGCATCGAAGCTCGAGAGGCGCTGCATGTGGCTCTTCACGATCTCGAAGGCGATGGGGGCGCGGAGGAAGCCGATCGCCGAGCCCACGCCCGCGTTGGTCGGCACCAGCACACGCGAAAGCCCGAGCTTCTCGGCCACGCGCGAGGCGTGGAGCGGGGCCGCCCCGCCGAAGGCGATGAGGGTGCGCTCGGCCACGTTCTTGCCGCTCTCGATGGTGTGCACGCGCGCGGCGTTCGCCATGTTCTCGTCCACCATCTCGCTGATGCCGAGTGCCGCGAAGGCGCCCTCGAGCCCGAGGGGCTCGCCCACCCCGCGAGAGACCGCCGCGGCCGCGGCCGGGAGGTCGAGTGCTATCTTGCCGCCCGAGAAGGCCGCTGGATCGATGCGGCCGAGCACGAGGTCGGCGTCGGTGACCGTGGGCTCGCTCCCGCCGCGGCCGTAGCAGGCGGGCCCGGGCTCCGAGCCGGCGCTGTCGGGCCCGACCGCGATGCGCGCCATGGCGTCGACGCGCGCGATCGAGCCGCCGCCGGCGCCGATCTCCACCATCTCGATCACCGGGATGCGGAGCGGGATGCCCGAGCCCTTCTTGAAGCGGTAGATGCGCGCCACCTCGAAGAGGCGGTTGGTCTGGGGCTTGGCGTCGTCGATCAGGCAGATCTTGGCGGTGGTGCCGCCCATGTCGAAGGAGATCACCCGCTCGAGGCCGCATTGGCGGGCGATGTGGCTCGCGAAGATGGCGCCGCCCGCGGGCCCCGATTCGACGAGGCGCACCGGGAAGCGGATCGCCGTCTCGACGGTGGTGAGCCCGCCGCCCGAGGAGATGAGATAGAGCGGGCAGCGGAAGCCGGCAGTACTGAGGCCGTCCTCGAGATTGCGCAGGTAGCGGCCGATGAGGGGCTGCACATAGGCGTTGGCGCAGGCGGTCGAGAAGCGCTCGTACTCGCGCATCTCGGGCGACACCTCGGAGGAGAGTGTCACGGTGACGTGCGGCAGCCGCGCCGCGATGAGCTCGCGCGCGCGGCGCTCGTGGGCCGGGTTGGTGAAGCTGTGGAGGAAGCCGATGGCGACGCTCGCGATCTCCTCGCGCGCGAGCTCGTCGATGACCCGGCCGAGGCCTGCCTCGTCGAGCGGGGCCAAGATGCGCCCTTGCGCGTCGCTGCGCTCGGAGACGCCATAGCGCCAGCGCCGCGGCACCAAGGGCGGCGGCAGGTCGATGTCGATGTCGTACTGCTCGAAGCGGTTCTCGTGGCGGATCTCGATCACGTCGCGGAAGCCCTCGGTGGTGACGAGCGCCGTCGGCGGGCCCTTGCGCTCGATGAGCACGTTGGTCGCGAGCGTGGTGCCGTGGATGATCATGACGAGCTCGGCGGGGTTGAGCCCCGCCTCGGCGAGCGCCGCGCCGATGGCCGCCAGCACGCCCTTCTCGGGCGCCTGGGTGGTGGTCAGTATCTTGCTCGTGTAGCGCTTGCCCTCGGCCGTCTCGAGCGCCACGTCGGTAAAGGTGCCGCCGATGTCGACGCCAAGGCGCGCGCCGCCGCGATCTCCGCTCAAACTCTCCCCCTCCGCCGGACGCGGAAGGGCCGCGAGCCCGGCTCGGCAATCGAGTCTCCAAGGTGCCCGAGAGTGCGGGCGGGCGCGGGCGCTGTCAACCGGGGCTGGCTGGCGGCTCACGTTGGTTTCGGATCGGGCGGTCGAGGAAACGGGCGTCCGGGGTCAGGGCGCGCAAGAGGACGCCAGCGAAGGGTCGCACTTCCCCGGTAAGCGGACCAGTTGGCCGACGGCCGGCGCGGCCGGGATGTGCCAATAGCAGAAATCGGCTGGAGGACCGGGGTCTGGCGGGGTAAGACATCACCCCCAGATCTATGCAGAAGCTTCGCGGACCCATAGACGGATCGCACCTGCCCGTCCGCGGAGCGTCTGGTCGCCCTGATCGCGCAAACGGCCGAGCAGGGCCCTTGCCTTGTCGGAGGGCGCCACTTTGATCGCGCAAACCAGCGCGTCGCTAACCACCAGCGGCGTTCCGAGGTTACGCGTCAGCGCCTGCAGCCGGCTCGCGGTGTTCACGGTGTCGCCGATTACCGTGAACGCCATGCTGTGCTTGCTGCCAACATCGCCGAGCACGGCAGGCCCGTAGTTGAGTCCGATGCCAATCGACAGTTGCGGTTCGCCCCGCGCTTCGCGTTCGCCGTTCCAGCGATCGAGTGCCGCGAGCATCAACTCGGCACAGTTGAGTGCGTTGGCGGCGTCGTTGCCGCTGGCAGTCGGTATCCCGAAGACCGCGAGGATCGCGTCGCCGATATATTTTTCGACAGTGCCGCCGCACGTGAAAATCTCTGCCGTCATCCGCTCGTGGAACTCCCGGAGCAAGGTCACCACCGCCTCGGGCATCATGGCTTCAGCCATGCGTGTGAAGCCGACGATATCGACGAACAGCACTGCGACAGTTTGCCGCCGCACGGCCCCCAGCGGCTCGTCCTGGGCGGCCAGCATCTCGACGATGTTCGGCGAGAAGTAGCGTGACAGGTTGGCGCGCGCCCGCTCGGCTGCCATGCGGAGTCGATCCATTTCGCGCAGCTTGGCGATATCGGCAAGCGTCTTGCGAATGGTGATCTCAAGATCGTTAAAATCGACCGGCTTGGTGACGAAATCAAATGCGCCGCGGTTCATCGCGGTCCGCAGGTTGGTCATGTCGCCGTACGCGGAGACGATGATCGCCTTCACCGGCAATTGCCGATCGCGCAAGCACGAGAGCAGGGTAAGTCCGTCCATGACCGGCATATTGATGTCGAGAAGCATCAACTCGACATCGGGATCGGCGCCGAGCAGGCCCAACGCTTCTTCACCATGACGGGCAAATTGGAACGCGAACTCCTGATCTCGGATCTGCCGGCGGAAACGCTGCCTGATCAGCACCTCGAAATCGGGTTCGTCGTCGACGGCAAGGATCTTTGAGGGGCTCATCCGCGGAGCATCGACGGCAGGCGGCTCAGCTGTTCCTTGAGCGCGTCGAAATTGACTGGCTTGGTGAGGAAATCCATAGCGCCGGCCTCAGTGGCGCGCCGGCGGCGCTCGTCGTCGCCATAGGCGGTTACCATCATAACCGGCAGATTAGGGCGCCGCCGCTTGACCTCGCGCAGCAAGGTGAGGCCGTCCATCCCCGGCATGTTAATGTCCGACAGAATGACGATCAGCTCCGGCCTGACCTCCGGAAGCTGATCGAGTGCCTCCTCCCCCGAGGCGGCGAAATGCAGCACGTAGGTGCCCTGGCGCGCCTCGCGTCGAAAGCGCTGGCGAAACAGGTCGGCGACATCGGGCTCGTCGTCGACAACCATAATGCTGACGCTCACGTTACCCTCCCCTCCGTCGTTGCGTGCCGATTGCGCGGCAATCGCACGGTGAATTCGGTGAACGCGTCCACCTCGCTGGCGACCTCGATCGTGCCGCCATGCTGTTGCGTGACGATCTCGTAGCTGATCGAGAGGCCAAGCCCGGTACCCTCGCCGGTCGGCTTGGTCGTGAAGAACGGCTGAAAGAGTTTGTCGCGATATTCGGGAGCAATGCCGACACCGTTGTCGCGCACACGGATCTCGACAAAGGCGCCGAGATTACGCGTCGATACCTTCAGAACGGGTCGGCTTCCGGCTGTACGGCTCCGCTTGACGGCGGCGTAAAAGCCATTGCCGATCAGGTTCAGCAATACGCGGGTTATGTCCTGCGGCACCAGCTCGATCGGGGCGAGGGCAGGATCGAGCTCGCGCTCCAGAGTGATGTTGAAGTTCGGGTCCTGGGCACGGGCGCCGTGATAGGCGAGATTGAGTGCTTCCTCGATGAAGGCATTGAGATCGACGCTCTGCCGTTCGCCGCTGCCGCCGCGCGAGTGCAACAGCATGCTCTTGACGATACCGTCGGCACGGCGGCCGTGCTCGGCGATCTTGGCGAGATTGCCGGTCAGCATCGCGATCGTCTCGTCGATCTCGGAACGCTTGTCCTTGTCCAGAGCCGCCAGCGCCGGCGCCGCCGCCTCCTTGAACTCGTCCAGCAGTTCGACGGAAAGTCCGGCGAAGTTGTTCACGAAGTTGAGCGGGTTCTTGATCTCGTGGGCGATCCCGGCTGTCAGTTGGCCCAAGGACGCCATCTTCTCCGCGTGAATGAGGCTTGTCTGCGCTGCTTTCAATTCGCGTAACGCGACCTCGGCGGTGTCGCGCGCGGCGCGGATCTGTTCCTCGGCGCGTTTGCGCTCCGTGATGTCGCTGTAGATAAGCACGAACCCACCGCCCGGCACCGCGTTCCGGCGGACCTCGATAATCCGGCCGTCGGGCCGCGTGCGCTCGAGGCGAATTTCCTGATCGGCAGCTTCGAGACGGCGGCTCAATTCCGCCTCGATGTTATCGGTGCCGAATTCACCGCGCTCGGCAAGGAGGCGGATGTAGTCGGCATAGCTCGGACGCTCCGCCAAGAGTCCATCGGGCAGGTCGAGGATCTGCTGGAAATTGCGGTTCCAGGCGGCGAGGCGCAACTCTGCATCGAACATTGCGACGCCGTCCCCCATGTTATCGAACGTGACACGCAATTCGGCCTGGCGCTGGCGGATCTCGTCCAGCAGCCGAGCATTGTCAATCGCGATCACCGCCTGCACCGCGAAGCTCTCCAACAGCGCAATCTCCTTGTCAGAGAAGGGCCGCATCTCCAGCCGGTTCGTGCTGAGATAGCCGAGCACGGCGCCGTCCTTGCGCAGCGGAACGAGCAGCATCGTGCGAAGGCCCAATTCGACGGCGCCCATGCGTTTCGGATCATCCCGCCCCCACAACGTTTCGACCGCAAGATCGGGAATATGGATGACGCGTTCATCGCCAAACAACCGCGCGTGGGGGCTGTTCGGCAACGGGCGGAACGGTCGGCGCAGCAACCCTGCCAGTGGCTCGGGATACCCGCGCGTCGCCACCGCCTGCAAATGCTCGCCGTCATAGGTTACTAACGCGCCGAAATTGACTCCGCAGAGGCGGTGCGCTTTCTCCAATATCGCGTCGAACACCGGCTCAAGCTTCCCGGGTGAGGTGTTGATCACCTGCAAAATCTCGGCGGTCGCGGTCTGTTGCTCCAGCGCGTCACGCGTCTCGGTAATAAGCCGCGCATTCTCCATCGCGATGACGGCCTGAGCCGCGAAGCTTTGCAACATCGTGATCTGCTTTTCGGAGAACGGCCGCACCTCTTGACGGTAGACCGTCAGCGAGCCAAGCAGCACGTTGTCCTTGACCAGCGCGACCTGAATGACGCTGCGGGCACCCGCGAGGTCGACCAGCGCACGCCGCACCGGGTCGCCCGCCCGGTAGGGCTCTTCGTCGGCGACATCGACGCTGACGATCAAACGCTCACCACGCAGCATGCGGCCGAGCGGGTTGTCCGGGCGGACCTGCACCGGGTTGCGGGCGATCTCCGCGTAGGCCGCAGGCGCGCCGTGCAGGGCGGCCGCGTGAAATTTCTCGCCGTCGCAGAGCCAGAGGATGCCGAAGGCAGCTTCGCACAGCTCGGTCGCCTTCTCCAGCAGAGCGTCGAACACCGGCGCGAGGTCGCCGGGCGACTGGTTGATGACCTGCAAGACCTCCGCCATTGCGGCCTGCTGGGCCAAGGACTCGCGCAGCTCATTGAGCAGGCGGGTATTCTCGATGGCGATCACCGCCTGATCGCCAAAGGTGGTCACCACCGCGATTTGTTTCTCTGTAAAGGGCTGCGGCACGATTTTTGCCACGAAGATTACCCCTACGACACTTCCCTTATGCAAGAGCGGGACGCCAAGCGCTGATCGGTAGCCACCAACCTTTTGAGCTTCACCATAGGTATATTCCGGGTCCGCCAGCACATCGGGAACATGAACCACTCTCGCCTCGAGCGCTGCTCGCCCAACCACGCTGCCCCGATCGGTGAGGACTACATGGGTCTTGAAATATTTCTTGATCCGCGCATGGACGTCAGTTGCGTGGCCGAAGCTGGCGACCCAGCGTAAGACTTCGCCCTCGCGCTGGAACAACCATGCATGATCGGCGTCACACAACCGCGTTGCCGCCTGCACCAGCGTATCGAGGACAGTTTGCAAGTCGAAAGTCGAGCCGCTGATAGCCTTGAGCACGTCGGCGGTGGCAGTCTGCTGCGACAATGACTCGCGCAGCTCGCCGAGCAGGCGCGTATTCTCTATGGCGATGACTGCCTGCGCGGCGAAGTTCGTCACCAGCTCGATCTGCTTGTCGGTGAAAGGCTGTACCTCCTGGCGCATTATGCTGATTGCACCGATCAGCTCATTGTCCTTGAGCATCGGAACCGCGACGATTGTGCGATAACCACCGAGTTTGACGGCGGAGACTAGGTATGGATCGCCCTCAGTGTAGGACTTCACCGTCGTAATATCGACGATCTGAGCCACTTGGCGGGTTTTGGCGACCTGCCCAAGAGCCGAGTCCGGTGGTGGTCGCGCCAGATCGCGCTTGCGTGCTTCGGCATACGCTCGTGGTGCATTGTGTGTCGCAACCGCGCGGAAAGCATTTGCGTCTCGGAGGTACAGCGAGCCGAACTTGGCCTCGCAAATACGGGTCGCATTTTCCAGCATAGCTTGAAACACCGGATCCAGCTCTCCGGGCGAGCTGCTGATGACTCTGAGCACATCGGCGGTAGCGGTCTGCTGTTGGAGCGACTGACGGAGTTCGTTTAACAAGCGCGCGTTCTCGATCGCAATCACCGCCTGGTCGGCGAAGGTGGTCACCAGTTCGATCTGCTTGGCCGCAAACGGCTCCGGTACCGTTCTTGCCACGAAGATCACCCCTACGGTATTTCCCTCTCGTAGGAGCGGGGCGCCGAGCGTCGCTCGGTAGCCGCTAATCTTTTGGGCATCACCGCGGGCGTATTCCGGATCGGCCAGCACGTCCGGAATATGAACCAGTCTGCCCTCAAGCGCAGTTCGGCCAACGACACTGCCTCGATCAACCGAAATTGGATTCAGTTCGAGGTATTCTTGATGTTCGAGTGAAAACCCGTAGCGTGCGGCGACGCGGTAGAATTCGCCATCCCGTAAGAAGATGAAGGCATCTTTCGCCTCGCAGAGGCGAGTTGCCGAACTCGACCAGCGTATCGAGCACCGTCTGCAGGTCGAAAGTCGCGCGGCTTATGACCTTCAAAACGTCGCCGGTCGCAGTTTGCCGCTCCAGCGCTTGCGCCAGCTCGCGTTTGAGTATGACATTTTCTCGTTTCAGGTCGACGGCGGGCTTGGCAAGTCTCCTCGCCGCTCGTGCCTTCAATAGCCGTTGCTTACGCTTCGCCATTGGCGTGAGCCTGAAATGCATTAATTTGTCCATGCCCTTCCCGAAGGTAGAACCGGACTAACTCGCCTTTTCTCATTTGGCCCCCCAGACCAGTGCTAAGGACCCCGTGGAGCATAGTACGTTGCCGTCCAGCCGTGTGTCGACAGGACCGCTTTCAAGTGGCGCGACGTTCGCTACGGGATGTCCGGATGGGGTCACGGGCGGCGGTCGCAAGCATGTCCGCGCTTGGTCGGATTAACCCCCAACTGCGGTCGAATTGGTGCGCCGGAACAAAGGAGCGAGATGTGCCAAACCGGCGATCCGCTGCCTCGCGGGCCGGCGATCGCCTTGCAGTCGGAGCGCCACCAGCCTTGGAGACGCGATCCACGCCGCCGGCTATCCGCTGTTGCGCTTGAGGAAGCTCAGCGTCCTTTCGTTGAACTCGGCGACGTTCTCGTAGATGGGGGCATGGGCGCAGCCCTCGAAGACCGTCGTCTCGCTGCGGCCGATGCCGTTCCTCATGGCATCCGCGAAGCGGGTGGAGGTGACGGCGTCGTGGCGGCCGAAGGTGATCTGGGTCGGGGCCTTGATCGCGGCGAGCGCGGCCCCGGCATCGTGGGCGATCACCGCGTCGGATTGGCGCAGGAAGGCTTCGAGCGGCTGCGCCGGACGGCCGCGCACGAAGGCGGCGAGCGCCTCGATATAGTCCGGCTTCGCCGCGTAGAGCTCCGGCGTGAAGCACCAGGGGAAGATGCCTTGGATCACCATCTCCGTGACGCTGCCGAGGCCCCTGGCCATGGTCTGCCAGCCCTGGACCACGGCCTTGAGAAAGGGGTCTGACTTGCTCCAGCCGCTGTGCAGCGACAGCGATTTGACCTTTTCCGGGTGCCTCGCGGCAAGCCACAGTCCGGTCGCGGCACCCAGCGACAGGCCGGAGACGTGCGCGGAAGCGATGCCGATCGCCTGCATGAAGGCGGCCACGTCGTCGGCGAAGAGCTCCGTCGAGTAGGTGCCGGCCGGCTTGTCGCTCTCGCCCGCACCTCTAGGGTCGAGCGAGATGCACGTGAAGTGCTTGGCATAGTCCGCGACCTGAAAGGCGTAGCAGGCGTTGTCGGCCGCCAGATAGGGAATGAGGACGAGCGGCTCTCCCGTGCCTTGCTGCTCGTAGTTCATGGTGATGTCATTGACCTTGATCTTGGGCATCTCCTATCCCTCCCTCTTGGCTCGCCTCGGTTGGCCGGCCTGCTGTGGGCGAGTTTGGGCATCTTGAGGGGTCGTTGCAACCGCTGGCTGGAACAGGCCCTCCGACGGGGTTCCCATCATCAGGGGAATGTCGGCTAAAGTGCCCGCGCGGGCTGAGCTCGGCGCGGCGGTCGCGGCCGCTCTCGGGAGGTCTCGGGCCATGTCGATGGCGAATGGTGGCAGGCTCCTGCTCGCTCTCGCTCTGATCGCGGGCGCCGCCGCCGCCGGCGCCGAGGACGATGCGCGGACAAAGCAGCTGCGGCTGCTCTGCGCGCAGTTGAGCGGCGACCTGACCGAGCCCGGCGGCATCGCGGCGTTCCGCCGCTGCCTCACCCAGGATCCCGCCGCGGCGATGCGCGAGAACGCGTTTGGTGCTGCGCCCGCGGGGCGCGCGCCGGTGGCCCCTGCCGGCTATGGACGGAACAGCCGCCGCCTGGTCGCCGGCGCCGTCGCGAAGTTTCAGGCGTTGAGCGGCAACGCGCTCTATGTCGTCACCACCGACGGCAAGCTGTGGCGGGAGACCATCGACAAGAAGGACGGCCGGGTCGTCGATCCGGCCGTGGCCTCGTTCCAGGCGCTCGACGCGACCCTCTTCTATGCGCTCGGCCCCGACGGCAAGCTGTGGCGCGAGAGCGGCGACGCCAGGACGAGGAGCCTCGTCGATGCGGAGGTCACCGCCTTCCAGGCGCTCGACGGCAGTCTCGTCTACGTGCTCGGGAGGGACGGCAAGCTGTGGCGCGAGCAGGGCGACATGAAGAGCCGCGCCGAGGTGGACCGCGAGGTCGCCGCTTTCCAGGTGATCGACGCCTCGCTCGTCTATGTGAGCGCGCGCGACGGCACCCTGTGGCGCGAGACCGGCAGTGCCGCCAACCGCACCCTCCTCGCCTCGAAGCTGGCCGCCTTCCACGTCGTCGGCGACACCACCTACGCCCTGACGGCCGCCGATCGCGTGCTGTGGCGCGAGGCCGGAGGCGACAAGCCCGAGCAGGTCGACACCGGGGTGGCGGCGTTCCAGCCCATCGACATGCATCTCGTCTACGTGCTCGCCAAGGACGGCAGGCTGTGGAGCGAGCTCGTCAACAATCAGCACCGCACGCTGGTCGATGCGGGCGTCATGCTGCAGCCGGACGTCGCCTCGTTCCAGGCCATCGATGCGCACCAAGTCTATGTCCTCGGCAGCGACCACCGGCTGTGGGTCGAGAAGATGCCGTAGGCGGAGGCAGGCATCTTGGTCGGGGCGCCATGTCCGGAAGAACGTCGTTGAAACGGCTCACTCTCGAAATCCTCGACCAGGAGCTGGCGGTCGTCCGCCTTGCCCGGCACGAGCCGCTGCCCGCTTGGTTCGAGTGGGGGGCTCGGCCGCTCTCGTCGGTCACGCGCACGGACGACGAGACGTCCATTCTCTCTCCCGCCAGGCTGGTGCCGCCCGACGCTCGAGCGGAGCGCGGTTGGCGGGCGATCAAGGTACGGGGGCCCTTGGACTTCTCTCTGACGGGCATTCTCCACTCGATTCTTGCGCCGCTCTCGGCCGCCGGGGTCAGCGTCTTCGCGCTCTCGACCTACGACACCGACTACCTCCTCGTCCGGCACGCCGACATGCCGCGCGCGCTCGCGGCGCTGCGACTTGACTTCGACATCGTCAATACCGATGCCGCATAAGCGATGCGGCATAGGACGCGTCCGGCGCCGGATTGCTTCATCCGCGGGTGGCGGACTGCCGATCTTGCGGTCGCGGCGGCGCACTCGACCCTAATGCGACCTTGATCGGACGGCGCCGATCACGTGTCCGTATTGCCGGCCGAAAAACGTGCGATGGAGGTCGAGGCGGGCGACCGCGATAAGCGGCCGGAAGCAGGCGCACGGCCTTGCGGCGGATCAACTCCCTGCACCGTCTCTCGGCACGCGGCGGCTAGTCGCCGCGGATCAACTCGGCTCTGCCGTCAGTTCCGACCTTGTAGGTCCGATCTTCCGATCGCTGCCGTCCGTCCGGTCCCATCAGCCAGTGGACATTGAGGGTCGCCGTTTCTTGGTTCCATTCGATTCCGGGCGAGGCCAACTCGACATTGTCGCGGCAGCTCGCAATCTTAAGCCGGAGCGTCTCGCGCGCGTTCTGATGGGCTATCGAGATGACGCGCAGGAACTGCTCCTTGCCGGCTTGGCAGAAAGACAAGCCCCCGGGGATCGAGCGGTAGGTGTCGGAAAGAACGATCGCGGCAGCGGGAACTTCTCCTATGACCCGCAACGCGACGACCGGCGCCGTCTCCGGCACCGTGCTGTCGCGCTCGAGCAGGGCATGAAGCGCAGCAGGTCCGCTCTCGATGCCTGGGCGGACGATGTCGAGTGTCGTCCGGTTGCCGCGCGTCCCGAGCTGAAGGATGTCGCCCGACGCGAGCCTCGCCACGAGCGGTTTCGCATCGCCGGTCTCGCCATGCGCCGCCGGTACCCAGATCGCGGCAGCGTACTCGGCGATCGGCGGCGCGATGACGAGAAGCGCGCAAGCCTCAGCCAAGAACGCGATCCGCATAGCACACTCCGAAATAATCCCAATGATCGCCCGATGCGGGCGGCGACGAATAGCTCGTGCTGTCCCGTGCACGAAGGTCCTGCTCGGTCTTTCCCTTGTTGGCGGCATCCGTCATGTCCCAGCCGATATTCCCGGTCTTGGTATCGCACAGAATATCCGGATTGCGGACCCATGCCTTGGCCTTCTCGTCCCATGTGTGATAGCTGCCGCCGTTCCATCGCGAAACCGTCTCATATTCGAGCTGAACGTCCGTGTAGGTTCGCCCTTGCTGGGAAAGGTATTTCACGGCCGCGGCCCGCTTCTGGCCAAAAAGAAGAAGCCCGGCATCGATGTTGAGCTTCCAGTTCCACACCTGCTCATAGGTGGGGGCAGGATTGGTAAGTTGGGCCATGCCGTAGCCGTTGTCGAAAGACCGAACCGGCTCGCCCTGCGCATTGAAGTGGCGCGCTTTCGTTTCATGCTGGAGAATACTGTCGAACCCGGTACTGTTCGGTTTCGTCTGGAGATAGGTCGTCACTTGCTGCGCGGTCGGATTGGTTCCGGTGATTTTTCCGGCAAAACTTGCAGTTTCCTTGCCGGCGATCGCCGTCACGGTAAGCGTGCCGCCGAAATTCGCGAGGACGGAAAGCGCATTCCACAGATTGCCCGGCGTTGTCAGATTGCCGGTCTTGGTATACGTGCGCCAAGCGATGCTCCATTTCCAAATGTGGGCGCCGACGCCGTCCGTCTGAAACGTCAACGCCGGCCAAGTCGCATCCTGACCGATGACGAGATTCGCGCCGGCGCTTGGCGACATGATTTTCATGAGGCGCTCCTTCGCAGGATTCGATTGACCCGATATTGCGGGTGGCCGATCAAAACAGCTCCTTCTGGGGAACAACAAGAACCCGATATCCACCGAGCACCCTCATAAAGGGTACAACAGATTCGCGCATCGCGGCAAACCTACCTAAAGGTTCGCCCCCTCCACCGCAGAAGCCGTAGTGCAGCACTGAAGAATTTCACATCCGCTCTAGGCTACTGGTCTGACGGCGCTGTTGCAGGGCACAAATCTGGCGCACGGCAGGGAGCTTCGCGACCCTCCGGGTCAGGCATTGTCCAATTCGCCAACTGTACCGACCGTGGCGCCATTCCCGGCATCGACGGCGGCTGGCACCCGCTGGCAGACTCGTCGTCCGATGCCTATTATGTTATCATTCGTCAAAAGCGGGGTGCAGACGGGCGGCGCCGGGGTTCTCTAGCCTGGAGGAAGCGATGCGGAGTTTTGCGGTGAGAATCGGCGGTTTGGCGGCCTTGCTCGCGCTCGCAAGCGGGCCTGCCTCAGCCATGACGCCGACCGTCCAGGTCCTGCCGGCGCCCAACAAGCCGCCCGAGGTCTTCCAGCAGGACCAGTACGTCTGCATGCAATATGCCGAGCAGCAATCCGGCGGCACGGCGGCGCAGAACCAGGCCGCCAACCAGGCCGTGGGGAGCGCCATCGTGGGCACGATCCTCGGCGCCGGGCTGGGTGCGGCGTTCGGCGGCGGCCGCGGTGCCGCCATTGGCGCCGCCTCCGGCGCCGTGGCGGGGACCACCTACGGCGTCGCCAACGCGCAGGCGGCGCAGTGGTCCATCCAGCAGCGCTACGACGTGTCCTACATGCAGTGCATGTACGCCAAGGGCAACCAGGTGCCGAACTTCGACCCCAACAACCCGCAACCCCCGCCGCCTCCGGGCAATTCCCCGCCGCCGCCGCCAAGCGGCTCGCCGCCCCCGCCGCCGAGCGGAGCACCTCCCCCGCCGCCGCCCCAATAGCGCCAAGGCTCAGCGCCTCGGGCTGGCGCCGCTCGCTTGCAGAGATGCGTCGGCGCGAGCCCGGGCGCCGCATTCCGTTGCCGCGAGGTAGCTGCTAGGATCGCGCCCGCGAAGGGCACCCGAGGAGAAGACGGCTCATGTCGACCACGTCGGAACGGCTGGATGCGGCCTCCCCATTGCCGGGAGCGCCGGCCGCGCGCGGCACGCTGAGCGCCGCGCGCGAGGAGCCGCGCGTTCCGCCTCGGCTGCGGCGTTACCTCTCGCTCGAGGATTTCGAGCGCGCGGCGCGCCGCCGCTTGCCGCGCATGCTCTACGGTTTCGTCTCGGGCGGCGTCGAGAGCGATGCGGCCTTGCGCGACAACCGCCGCAGCTTCGCGGAATACGCCTTCGTCCCGCGGGTGCTCGTCGACGTCTCCGCCCGCAGCGCCGCCAAGAGCCTCTTCGGCCGCGGCTATGCCGCACCCTTCGGCATAGCCCCCATGGGCTCGAGCGCGCTCATGGCCTACCGCGGCGATTGCGCGCTCGCGCGCGCCGCCGCCTTAGCCAACATCCCGATGATCGTGAGCGGCGCCTCGCTGATAGCACTCGAGGAGATCAGGCGCCAGGGACCGACCGCCTGGTTCCAGGCCTATCTGCCGGGCGAGCCGTCGCGCATCGAGGCGCTGGTCGAGCGGGTAGCTGTGGCCGGCTACGACACCTTCGTGCTCACCGCCGACGTGCCGGTCTCCGCCAACCGCGAGAACAACCTGCGCAACGGCTTCAGCATCCCGCTGCAGCCGAGCCTGCAGCTCGTGGGGGACGGCCTCGCCCATGCCTCCTGGCTGCTCGGCACGGCGCTCCGCACGCTCTTCAGCCACGGCATGCCGCATCTCGAGAACATGGACGCGCGGCGCGGGCCGCCGATCCTCTCCCGCGATCTCGTGCGCGACATCGGCCCGCGCGACCGCCTCGGCTGGGAGCATCTCAAGCTCATCCGGCGCCTCTGGAAAGGGAAGCTCGTGCTCAAGGGCGTGCTCGCCAAGGAGGACGCCCGCCTGGCGCGCGAGTGCGGCGCCGACGGCATCATCGTCTCCAATCACGGCGGCCGCCAGCTCGATGGCGCCACAGCGCCCTTGCGTGTGCTGCCCGAGATCGCGGCCGCGGCGGGCGGCATGGCGGTGATGCTCGACAGCGGCGTGCGGCGCGGCACCGACGTGCTCAAGGCATTGGCGCTCGGCGCCGATTTCGTCTTCGTCGGGCGCCCCTTCCTCTGTGCCGCCGCGGTCGGCGGCGAGGAGGCGGTAGGACACGCGATCCATCTGCTCGCGAGCGAGGTGGAGCGCGACATGGCGCTCCTCGGCGTGAGCTCGCTTGCCGAGCTCGGCCGCGAGCTCGTCATGCGCATCCCTGCCGATCGCGCTTGAGGCGCCGCTCCGTGGGCAAGCGAATCGCCATCGTGGGTGCCGGCGCCGTTGGCGGCTACGTGGGTGCCCATCTCGCGCGCACGGGTGCCAACGTCCTCCTCATCGATCCCTGGCCGGAGCACGTCGAGACGATGCGGCGCCGGGGCCTCTCGGTCGAGGGCATGACCCAGGGTGAGAATTTCACCGTGCCCGTGCGCGCGCTGCACCTGACCGAGGTGCAGTCCCTCACCCGGGAGAAGGCGGTCGACATCGCCATCGTCAGCGTGAAATCCTACGATACGGAATGGGCCGCCGCGTTCATCCGTCCCTATCTGGCGCCCGACGGCTTCGTCGTCTCGATGCAGAACAGCATCAACGAGGAGTGCATCGCCGGCATCGTCGGCTGGGGCCGCACGGTGGGCTGCATCGTCAGCATGCTCGGCGCCGAGCTCGTCGAGCCGGCTCGTGTGGTGCGCGCCTCGCCGCGCGGCGACGACGGCCACGTGGGCTTGCGCGCCGGCGAGCCGCACGGCCGCATCACGCCGCGCCTCGAGGAGCTCGTGCGTCTCATCGAGTGCGCCGATTCGGCCAAGGCCACCACGAACCTCTGGGGCGAGCGCTGGTCGAAGCTCGTCATCAACTCGATGCGCAACGGCGTGTCGGCCATGACCGGCATGAGCGGCCAGGAGCGCGACCTCGACGGCGAGGTGAGGAATCTCACCATCCGCCTCGGCGGCCAATGCATCCGCGTCGGCCAGGCGCTCGGCTACCGGCTCGAGCCGACCGGCGGTATCGATCTCGACCTGCTGGCCGCCGCAACCGACGGCGACGCCAAGGCCTATGAGACGCTCTCGCAACAGATCGTGCGGGTGGCGCGGAGCCGCAGCGAGCGCCAGCGCCCCTCCATGGGCCAGGACGTGCAGAAGGGCCGGCGCAGCGAGACCGACTTCATCAACGGCCTCGTCGCGCGCAAGGGCGTGGAGGCGGGCATCGACGCCTCGCTCCATGCGCGCGTCGACGCCATCATGCGCCAGATCGACGCCGGCAAGCTCAAGCCGGGACGGGAGCTGGCGCGGGGGCTGTAGAGCGGCTACTCGTTCGTGAGCTTCTGCGCGCGTGCCACGAGGGTGAGGCACTCGAGCATTACCGTGCCGGCGAGGAAGGCGGTCATGCCGCCCACGTCGTGGGGCGGGCTCACGGTATTCACGTCGGCGGCCACGATGTCGAGCCCAGCCAGGCCCTGCAGGAGCGAGAGGCCCTCGCGCGCGCTGGCGCCGCCCCAGGTCGGCGTGCAGACGCCGGGTGCGCAGGATGGATCGAAGAAATCCATGTCGAAGCAGAGATAGACCGGCCGGCCGCCGAGGCGCTCGTGCAAGTGCGCAAGGGTGGCGGGGATGCCGCGCTGGAAGAGCTCGCTGCCGTCGATGAGCTCGTAGCCGAACTTTCGCGTATGCTCGAAGACGTGCTGCACCGCGAGCGGCCCGCGCGCCCCGATGTGGAGCGAGTTGCGCGCGTCGACGATGCCTTCCTCGGCGGCGCGCGTGAAGGTGGTGGCGGGGTTGTACTTGTCGAGGCCCTCGCCCTCGCCGGGATAGGTGTCCGTATGCGCGTCGATGTGGAGGAGCGCTATGTCCGGATATTTGCGGTGGAGCGCGCGCAGCTGGGGGAGGGAGATGGAGCCGTCGCCGCCCATGGTGACCGGCACGGCGCCCGCCGCGACGATGCGCGAGACCGCCGCCTCGATGCGCGCGTGCGCCTCTAGGATGAGCGACGGCGTCACGTTCACGTCGCCGCAATCGACCACGCCCAGCCGCTCGAGCGGGTTGAAGTCCGCGGCGGGCGGCTGGTAGGGGCGCACGAGCGCCGATTGCTCGCGGATGGCGCTTGGCCCGAGGCGTGCGCCGATGCGCGTCGGATGGATGCCGCAATCGAAGGGCACGCCGAGAATGACGGCCTTGGCACCCGCGAGCTCGTAGCCGTGCGGCACCCCCATGAAGCTGCGGGTCGGGCGGAAAAGCTCTGGGTCGAAAATGCCGGCCATGGTCCGCGGTCCTCTCGTTGCAATGCGCCGGCCCGGAGTGTGCCGGAGGGCCGCGGGCGAGCGCCAGAGCTATGGAGCCCAGGGCTGCAAGAGAGGCTGCGACAGAGGCCCTCGCCAAGCGCGCTCCGATTTGCTAAACCCTCGTAATGCTTACTGGTATACAACACACAAGGCGCTAATCACCACCCGAAATTGTAGAATAGCGAGAGGAGACGCGAATGGCCGAGGTCAAGAGCGACATCGAGATCGCGCGCGAGGCGCGCCTGCAGCCCATCGAGGCGATCGGCGCCAAGCTCGGCATTCCGGCCAACGCCCTCTTCCGCTTCGGCCATTACAAGGCGAAGGTCAGCCTCGACCATGTGGCCAGCCTCAAGGACCGCCCCGACGGCAGGCTCGTGCTGGTCACCGCGATCACGCCGACGCCCGCGGGCGAGGGCAAGACGACGACGACGGTCGGCCTCGGCGACGCGCTCAACCGCATCGGCAAGGGCGCCGCGATCTGCCTGCGCGAGCCGAGCCTGGGGCCCTGTTTCGGCGTCAAGGGCGGGGCTGCCGGCGGCGGCTATGCCCAGGTGGTGCCCATGGAGGACATCAACCTGCATTTCACCGGCGATTTCCACGCCATCACGTCTGCCAACAACCTCCTCGCCGCCATGGTCGACAACCACGTCTATTGGGGCAATCCCCTCAACATCGACGTGCGCCGCATCAGCTGGCGCCGCGTGATCGACATGAACGACCGGGCGCTGCGCGCAATCGTCTCCTCGCTCGGCGGTGCGGCCAACGGCTTTCCCCGCGAGGACGGCTTCGACATCACGGTCGCCTCCGAGGTGATGGCGATCTTCTGCCTCTCCAAGGACATGAACGACCTCATGCATCGCCTCGGCAACATCGTCGTGGGCCAGACGCGTGAGCGGAAGCCCGTGCGCGCGCGCGAGCTCAAGGCCGACGGCTCGATGGCCGTGCTCCTCAAGGACGCGCTGGCGCCCAACCTGGTGCAGACCCTCGAGGGCAATCCCGCCTTCGTCCACGGCGGCCCCTTCGCCAACATAGCACACGGCTGCAACTCGGTGATGGCGACCACGACCGCGCTCAAGCTCGCCGACTACGTGGTGACCGAGGCGGGTTTCGGCGCCGACCTGGGCGCCGAGAAGTTCTTCGACATCAAGTGCCGCAAGGCGGGGCTCAAGCCCGAGGCGGTGGTCATCGTGGCGACCGTGCGGGCGCTCAAGATGCACGGCGGCGTGGCGCGCGAGGAGCTCGGCAAGGAGAATCTCGCGGCACTCGACAAGGGCTTCGCCAACTTGAAGCGCCATCTCGAGAACCTCGGCCGCTTCGGCGTGCCGGCGGTGGTGGCGATCAACCGCTTCAACTCCGACACCGCGGCCGAGCACGAGCTCATCCGCAAGAAGTGCGGCGAGATCGGCACAGAGGCCGTCCTCTGCACCCATTGGGCCGAGGGGAGCAAGGGCACCGAGGCGCTCGCGCGCACCGTGGTCAAGCTCGTCGAGAGCAAGGCGGCGCAGTTCAAGTACCTCTATCCCGACGACATGCCGCTTCTGGAGAAGGTGCGCACCATCGCGAAGACGCTCTACGGCGCCGCGGACATCGCGGCCGAGCAGCGCGTGCGCGACCAGCTCAAGGACTACGAGAAGAGCGGCTACGGCCACTTCCCCGTGTGCATGGCCAAAACCCAGTACAGCTTCTCGACCGATCCCAATTTGAAGGGCGCTCCCTCGGGACACGTGCTCGCCGTGCGCGAGGTGCGCCTTGCCGGCGGCGCCGAGTTCGTCGTCGCCATCTGCGGCGAGATCATGACCATGCCCGGCCTGCCCCGCGAGCCCGCCGCGCACCGCATCCGCATCAACGAGCAAGGCCTGGTCGAGGGGCTGTTCTGATTCTGAGGCGAGCGCCGATCACTCCCTCTCCTCCTTCAGGAGGAGAGGGTCGGGGTGAGGAGGCCTTCGAAGAACTCACCATGCCCGATCGCCAAACAAAGCAACGCCGCGCACCAGGCTCGAACGCCCGCGCCCGCGAGCTCCGCCGCGAGCAAACCAAAGCCGAGCAAAAACTCTGGCGCCTCCTCCGAGATCGCCAGCTCGAAGGGGCGAAATTCCGCCGCCAAATGCCGATTGGACCCTATATCACCGACTTCGCCTGTCCGATCGCCCGTCTCGTCATCGAGCTCGATGGGGGTCAGCATGCCGATCAGCAGGCGCATGACGAGGCACGCACGCGCATACTCGTCACGCAAGGCTATCGCGTGCTTCGCTTCTGGAACAACGAGGTGATGGAGAACCTCGAGGGCGTGGCGGAGGCGATACGGGCTGCGCTCCGGGCGTAACGGCTTGGCTTCGACACCTCCTCACCCCGACCCTCTCCTCCTAAAGGAGGAGAGGGAGTCATGCGAACTCGCGGCGGATCGCCGCGCTGTGCTCGCCCAAGGCGGGGACCTTGCCGAGGGGCTCGGCGGGCTCGTCCGGGTGGCGCACGGGAGGGGCGATGAGCTCGATGGCGCCGGCCTCGCTCGCGACCGTGGTGCGGCGGAGCTGGGGATGGCGGCTCGCGGCGGCGACGCCGTTGAGCGTGCCGAAGGCGATGCCGAAGCGCCTGAGCTTGGCGATGAGAGCCTCGCGCTCGAGCGAGGTGAAGGTGCGGGCGATCACGGCGTCGAGTGCGGCGCGGTTGGCGAAGCGGTCGGGGGGGCCGGCGAAACGCGGGTCGTCGGCGAGTGCAGGATCCTCGAGCACGCCCGAGCAAAGTGCCCGCCACTCGCGCTCGTTCTGGATCGAGATGACGACGGGCTCGCCCCGCGTCGGGTAGGCGCCGTAGGGTGCGATCGAGTGGTGGCTGATGCCGACGCGCGGCACCACCACGCCGCTGTGGATGTACTGGAGGAGGAGGGGCGACATCCAGTCGGCGACGGTGTCGAAGAGCGAGACCTGCACCCCGCTGCCGCGCCCGCTCCGCGTGCGCGCATGGAGCGCCTCGAGGAGTGCCGAATAGGCGGTGAGGCCGGTCGAGATGTCGCAGATCGAGACGCCGACGCGGCCCGGCGCCTCGGGCGTGCCCGTCACCGCGGCGAGGCCGCTTTCGGCCTGCACCAGGAGGTCGTAGGCCTTCATCTCGCGGTAGGGCCCCTCCTCGCCGTAGCCCGAGATGTCGCAGGTGACGAGACGCGGGTACGCCGCGCGCAAGTTCGCCGAGCCGAAGCCCGCGCGCTCGGCGGCACCGGGGGCGAGGTTCTGGATGAAGACGTCGGCTCTGGCGAGGATGCGGCCGAGGAGGCGGGCGTCCTCCGCCTCCTTGATGTCGAGCTGAAGCGACTCCTTGCCGCGGTTGAGCCAGACGAAATACGAGCAAAGCCCGTTGACATAGTCGTCGTAGCGCCGCGCGAAGTCGCCCTCGGGCCGCTCGATCTTGATGACGCGCGCGCCGGCGTCGGCGAACTTGACGCTGCAGAAGGGTGCGGCGACCGCCTGCTCGAGGGAGACGACGAGGAGGCCTGACAGCGGCTTCGTCACGGCGGCGGCCTCAATAGCGGTTGCCGCGCTTGTCGGTCCACACGTCGCCCTCGGCCGCCGCGCGCACGTGAAGGTCGACGTCCGGATAGCTGCATTCGTCCTCCATGCTGCGGCTGCCGATGGCGAGGAAGCGCGCCGTGCGCGCACTGCGGTTGACGAGATGATGCCCATCCGCCTTGCCGGCGGGGAAACCCGCGGCGAGGCCCGGAGTGAGCGTCTGCTCGCCGGCCTCGGTCACCAGCACGAGCTCGCCCTCGAGCATATAGACGAGCTCGTCCTCGCGGCTGTGCCAGTGCCGCTGGGAGGACCAGGCGCCGGGCGGCACTTCGACGAGATTGACGCCGAACTGGGTGAGCCCCACGGCCTCGCCGAGGCGGCGCCAGCGGCGCGCGGCGACGGGCGCCTTGAATGGCTCGGGATAGCCCGAGCCCGCTTGCTCGGGAAGCGCTCTCGGGTCGAACGCGGGCAGCGTCACGCGCGCGGGCATGGTGAAGCCTCCGTGGCGGTCAGTAGGAGCGCGGCAGGCCGAGCACGTGCTCGGCGATGTAGGAGAGGATGAGGTTGGTCGAGATGGGGGCCACGCGGTAGAGCCGCGTCTCGCGGAACTTGCGCTCGATGTCGAACTCCTCGGCGAAGCCGAAGCCGCCGTGGGTCTGCACGCACATGTCGGCCGCCTGCCACGCCGCGTCGGCGCCGAGCAGCTTCGCCATGTTGGCCTCCTTGCCGCAGGGCTCGCCGCGGTCGAAGAGCAGCGCCGCGCGCTCGACCATGAGGGCCGCCGCCTCGCTCGCCGCATAGGCCTCTGCGATGGGGAACTGCACGCCCTGGTTCTGCCCGATGGGGCGGCCGAAGACGTTGCGCTCGCGCGCATAGGCCGTCGCCTTGTCGATGAACCAGCGCGCGTCGCCGATGCATTCGCCCGAGATGAGGATGCGCTCGGCGTTCATGCCGTCGAGGATGTAGCGGAAGCCCTTGCCCTCGTCGCCGATGAGGTTGTCTATGGGCACCTTCATGTCGTCGAAGAACACCTCGGTGGTGGCGTGGTTCATCATGGTGCGGATGGGGCGGATGGTGAGCCCCTTTCCCTTGGCCTCGCGCATGTCGACGACGAAGACGGAGAGCCCCTCGGTGCGCTTCCTCGCCTGCTCCTTGGGCGTGGTGCGCGCCAAGAGCAGCATGAGGTCGGAATGCTCGGCGCGCGAGGTCCATAGCTTCTGGCCGTTGACGACATAATAGTCGTTGCCCGCGCGCACCGCCGTGGTGCTGAGCGAGAGCGTGTCGGTGCCCGACGTGGGCTCGGTCACGCCGAAGGCCTGGAGCCTGAGCTCGCCGCGCGCGATGGCGGGCAGCCAGCGTGCCTTCTGCGCCGCGCTGCCGTGCCGGAGAATGGTGCCCATGGTGTACATCTGGGCGTGGCAGGCGGCACCGTTGCAGCCGCTCCGGTGAACCTCCTCGAGGATGGCGGTGCTTGCTGCGATGCTGAGGCCGCTGCCGCCGTACGTCTCGGGGATGAGGGCGGCCAAGTAGCCGGCCTTGGTGAGGGCCGCCACGAACTCGCTGGGATAGCTGCGCTCGCGGTCGCACTTTCGCCAGTATTCGCCTGGGAAGGCGGCGCAAAGCGCCCGCACGGCGGCGCGGATCTGGAGGATCTCCTCGGCGCTCGTGGCGTGGGGCTGGCTCGCCTCTTCGAGAGCGGTCATCGGCGCACCATCGGCTTCATGCGCCGCAGTCAAGCCGGATTTGCCGCGGAGCGCAAGGGCGGCGAGGCAGGTCCGAGGCGGTGTCAAGGCGGCAAAAAACCTACTAAGCTGGCGCCGGCCTCGATGCCGCAAGAAGCTCAGGCGAAGGGAGGATCGGACATGAAGCTGTTGTGGTTCCACCTCATGCCCTATACCGAGCTGCCCGACGACTTCCGTCAGAAGCACCCCTCCGTCTGGGTCGACATCCACTCCTCTCTCTTCGACCCCCGCCGGGCGCACCTCATGTACAACGACTTCATGGACGAGCTGGAGTTCGCGGCCGAGTGCGGCTTCGATGCGATATGCGTCAACGAGCACCATTCGAACGGCTATGGGCTCATGCCGTCGCCCAACCTGATCGCGACGGCGCTGGCACGGCGCACCACCGATACGGCGCTCTGCGTGATGGGCAACTCGCTGGCGCTTTACAATCCGCCGACGCGGGTGGCCGAGGAATTCGCCATGATCGACTGCATCTCCGGCGGCCGGCTGATCGCCGGCTTTCCGGTCGGCACGCCGATGGACACCTGCTTCGCCTACGGCCAGAACCCCAGCATGCTCCGCGAGCGCTACCTCGAGGCGCACGATCTGGTGATGCGCGCGTGGCGGGAGACGGAGACCTTCGCCTTCGACGGCCGCTTCAACCAGCAGCGCTACGTCAACATCTGGCCGAGGCCCGTGCAGAAGCCGCACCCGCCGGTGTGGATACCCGGCGGCGGCTCCGTCGAGACCTGGCAATGGTGTGCCGAGATGGACTACGTCTACTGCTATCTCTCCTACTACGGCTACAAGACGGGCCAGGCGACCATGCAGGGCTTCTGGGACGAGATGGCCCGCCTCGGCAAGGACCGCAATCCCTATCGCGCCGGCTTCCTGCAGTTCGTCGGCGTGGCGGAGAGCCGCGCCGAGGCGATGCGTCTCTACCGCGCGCCGGCCGAGTATTTCTACGGCCGCTGCCTGCACGTCGACCCGCGCTTCGCGGCACCTCCCGGTTACAGCAGCGAGGCGACCCAGCGCATGGGCTTGCAGAGCCAGGTGGCCAGGGCCGCGACCTCCTCCTCGGCCGCCCGCTTCAGCAATCTGGCGCAGACCATGGAGGAGATCGTCGAGCGCGGCTACGTCGTCGTCGGCTCGCCGGACGAGGTGGCGGAGAAGCTCGAGGAGGTCGCGCGCACGCTCAACGTCGGGCATCTCATGCTGCTCATGCAGTACGGCAACATGGGCAAGGAGCTGACCCAGTACAACACCCGGCTCTTCGCCGAGCGGGTGTTGCCCCGGTTGCGGCCGCTCTTCTCCGAGTGGGAGGACCGCTGGTGGCCGCAGCCGATGGCGCGCCGCGAGCGCGCGGCGCTCCCGGCCTTCTCTCCTCGACCGGCTGCCGCCGAGTAGCGCAAGCGTGAGCGAGCCGGAAACCTCGACCGTCAGCGTGAACGGCTTTCCCGCGCGCGTCTGGCGCAAAGGGAGCGGCCCCAAGCTCGGCTTCCTCGCGGGCTTCGGCGGGCTCACGCGCTGGGTCCCCTTCCTCGACCGTCTGGCGCTCGCCCGCACGGTGATCGTCCCCTCGCTGCCGGGCTTCCCCGGCGGCGACCGCGGGCACCGGGTGCTGGACAGCCATCTGGACTGGCTCCTCGCGGTCCGCGCGTTGCTCCTGGAGGCGGGTCTGGCCGGTGCCGACCTTGCGGGCAGCTCGGTCGGTGCCGCGTTCGCCGCCGAGATGGCCGCCCTTTGGCCGGACTCGGTGCGGCGCTTGGCGCTCATAGCACCCTTCGGTCTCTTCGAGGCGAGCGACCCGCCGGCCGATCCTTGGGCGCAGCGCTCGGATGGGCTCGCAGCACTGATGTGCGCCGACCCGGAGAAATGGCAGGAGCTCAAGACGGCGCCGCCCGGCGCCAACTCCGTCGAGTGGCCGATCGAGCAGACGCGCGCGAGCGAGGCGGCGGCGCGGATTTTCTGGCCGCTCGGCAACACGCGGCTCGAGAAGCGCCTGCCGCTCATCAAGGCGCCGACCTTGCTGCTGTGGGGCGAGGAGGACCGCTTGATACCGCGCGGCTACGCGAAGCGCTTCGCCGCCGGCATCGCTGCACCGAGTGCGATACGCACGATTGCCGGTGCCGGACACCTCGCGGAGCTGGATAAGCCGCAGGAGGTGGCCGAGGCCATCCTCGAGTGGCTGGCTTAGGAGGCCTGCCATGCCCATCGATCCCGACGCCCAGCGGGTCCTCGACCTGATCGCCGAATCCGCCCGCCCGCCCTACGAGACGCTGGCCGTGGCGGAGGCGCGGCGGCTCTATCTCGCCTCGCGCTCAGTACTCCAGCCCGACCCGCCGGAGGTGGCCGAGGTGCGCGAGACAAGGATGCCCGGGCCGGCTGGCGAGTTGCGGCTGCGTCTCTACCGAGGTGCCGGGACCGCGGCTTCGGCGACGCTGCCCTGTCTCCTCTACTACCACGGCGGCGGCTGGGTGATCGGGGATCTCGACAGCCATGACGGCGTCTGCCGCCGCATTGCCAACGGAGCACTTTGCCGCGTCGTCTCGCTCGATTACCGCCTCGGGCCGGAGGAGCGCTTTCCCGCCGCGGTCGAGGACGCGGCGGCGGCGCTCGACTGGCTGGCGAGGAGCGCTACGTCGCTCGGCATCGATGCGGCGCGCGTGGCCGTCGGCGGCGACAGCGCGGGCGGCAATCTCGCGGCGGTCGCCTCCCTGATGGCGCGCGACGGCGAGCTGCCGATGCCGTGCTTCCAGCTCTTGATCTATCCCGCCACCGACCTCACGGCGACGCACGCCTCCTACGCGCGCGTCATGGAGGGGTTTCCACTGACGACGCGCACGGTGAAGTGGTTCCGCGGCCACTATCTCAGGGACGCGCGCGATGAGCTCGATTGGCGCGCCTCGCCGTTGCGCGCCGCGAGCCTCGCGGGGACGCCGCCGGCTTTCGTGCTCACGGCCGGCCATGACCCGCTCGCGGACGAGGGCATCGACTACGCGCGCCGCCTCGACCGGGAGGGCGTGCGCGCCTGCCACATGCATTTCGCCGACCAGATGCACGGCTTCCTGACGATGGGGCGGATCATCCGGGCGACCGAGGTGGCGCTCGAGGCGATCTCAGCGGCGCTGCGCCGCGCGTGGCTGCCGGCCTGATCGAGGGAATTTACGGCTTCAGGATCGCGCGCCCGACGATGCGGCCGCCCTTGAGCTCGTTGAGGGTCGCTTCGGCCTCGGCGAGAGGGCGCGGGCTCAAGGGTATGGCCTCGACCGAGCCGGCCCTGACGAGCGCCATCAGCTCGGCCATCTCGGCGAGCGTGCCGACATAGGAGCCCTGGATCGCCACCGCGCGCAGCGGCAGCATGGGGAGCGGAGTTTGGAAGGCGCCGCCGAAGAGCCCGACGACGACGAGCACGCCGCCCTTGCGCAGCACCTCGAAGCCGAACTTGGCCGTGGCCTCGGCGCCCACGAAGTCGATCGCCGCGGCGACGCCGCCGCCCGTCGCCTTGACGAGATTGCGCGCCGCGTCGGCGGCTGCCGGATCGATGGTCGCCTCGGCGCCCGCCGAGAAGGCGGCGGCGCGCTTTGCCTCGTCGATGTCGGCGACGATGGGCGCCACCCCGGTTACCCGCTTGGCAAGGCGCACGCCGGCCAGGCCCACGCCGCCCGCGCCGATGACGAGGAGTGGATCGTCGCCGTCGAGCGGCGCCACCTTCTTGAGTGCTGAATAGGCGGTGAGGCCCGAGCAGGCATAGGTGCAGGCGAGCTCCTCGGGTACCGAGCCGAAAGCGAAGAGATAGCGCGGATGGGGCACCAGCACGTGGTCGGCGAAGCCGCCCGGCACGTTGATGCCGAGCTGGCGCGGCCGCGCGCAGAGCTCCTCATGGCCGCGGCGGCACACGGCGCATGCGCCGCAGCCGATCCAGGGATAGGCAACGCGGCGCTCGCCGAGGCTCACTCCCTTCGCCTCGGGCCCTAAGGCCACCACCTCGCCCGCGATCTCGTGGCCGAGCACGTGGGGCAGCGGAATGCCGCGCGAGAGATCGAGCTTGCGCTCGTTGCCGAGGGCGAAATAGCCGTCGCGCAGATGGAGGTCGCTGTGGCAGACGCCGCAGGCGGTCACGCGCAGCAGCACCTCGCTTCCCTTGGGCTCCGGCGTCGCCGATTTGGCCTCTTCAAGCGCAGCACCGAAGGCCGTGAGTTGATAGCTCCGCATCGCGTGGTCTCCTCGTGGAAGTTCACCCCCCACTCTACCCTCCCCCTCAAGGGGGGAGGGGAAGCTGAGTAGCCCCCTCCCCCCTTGAGGGGGAGGGATGGGGAGGGGGGTGCATTCCGTTCATGACGCGGCACTCGAGACTACCAGCGCGAGCCGAATGATCTCCGCGTCCTCGCCGTAGAGCCGCTCGACGAGGGCGGCGCGGCGCTCGAGCACGGCGCGCTGGTTGATATAGCCCTTGTCGGTGATCTCGCCGGCGTCGATCGACGGCGGCTCGACCATGAGAAGGGCGGCTGCGACGCGCCGGCTCGAGGCAGGGTTCGCCTCGTTGTGCGCTATGAGCCCGGCCGAGAGCTTGCCCCGCACCTCGGGCCGGGCGACGAGCTCGGCGAGCGGCGTGTCATGGGCGGCGTCGCGGCAGAGCGTGCGGCAGCCCGCCGGGTTGGGAAAGACGAGGATGGCGATCTCGCCACGGTCGTGGCCAGCAATCACGATGTCCTGCGCCACCGGCGCGGCGGCCGTGAGCAGCTCCGTCCGCAGCTCGCCGACATGCACCCAGCTCCCGGAGCTGAGCTTGAAGTTCTCGGCGAGGCGGCCGTCGAAGAGGATGCCCTGCTGCGGGTCGCACGCATCGGCGAGCTTGCCCGCGTCGCCCATCTTGAGGAAGCCGTCCTCGTCGAAGAGGCCCGCCGTGAGCTCGGGCCGCCGCCAATAGCCGGGTGTCACGCAGGGTCCCTTGACGCGCAGCTCGAGCTTGCTGCCCACGGGTGCCAGCTTGATCTCGGTGCCGGGGCCGGGCAGGCCGATGACGCCCGGCCGCTCGATGATGAAATGCACCTTGGTGGCGCTCGGCGCCGTCTCGGTCGAGCCCCAGGCCGCGAGCATGGGAATGCGCCGGCCGGTCGCCGCGATCGAGAGCCGCTCGAGCCGCTCCCAGAGATGCTGCGGCAAGGCGGCCGCGGCGTAGAAGATCATGTCGAGCTCGCGGAAGAAGGTCGCCCGCAATGCCGCATCGCGCTCGAGGTAGGGGACCAGCATGTCGTAACCGCGCGGCACGTTGAAATGGATGGTGGCGCTGACCTCACTGAGGTTCTTGACCGTGGTCTCGATCAGCCCGGGCGCCGGCTTGCCGCCGTCGATATAGAGAGTGCCGCCGTTGCGGATGACCAGGTTGAAGTTGTGGTTGCCGCCGAAGGTGTGGTTCCACGGCAGCCAATCGACGAGCACCGGCGGCCGCTCGGCAAGGAACGGCCAGAGCTGTGCTATCGCCTGCTGGTTGGAGACGAGCATGCGCTGGGTATTGATGACGCCCTTGGGCCGGCCCGTCGAGCCCGAGGTGAAGAGTATCTTGGCGATGGTGTCGGGCCCCACCTCGGCGGCGGCGCGCGCCACGGCCGCACCGGGCGGCCGCGCCATGAGCTCGGCGAAGGCGGTCGCCTTGCGGCCGGGCGGCGGGTTGCTGCTCACCGCGAGCTCGCAGGTCTCCGGCACGGCGGCGGCGATGGCAGCCGAATATCGGGCGCCGTCGGCGGCAAAGACAAGGCCGGGCCGCACCAGCTCGACGATATATTTGAGCTGGCCGTGGTCGCGCGACATCAGGGAATAGGCGGGCGACACCGGCACGACGGGGATGCCCACCTGCATCGCCGCGAGCGAGAGGAGGGCGAAGTCGATGCCGTTGTCGGAGAGGATCATGACCGGCCGCTCGCCGTCGAGGCCGCGCTCGAGGAGGGCCGCCGCGATGCGCTCGACCGCGGCGAGCGCCTCGCCGTAGCTCACCTTGCGCCAGCTCCCGCCGGGCGCGCGCTCGGCGAAGAGCGTGCGCGCGGGCGCCCGCTCGGCCCACCCCGCAAGGAGCTCGCCGATGCTGCGCGGGTAGGGTGCGAGCTCCTGGCGCGCGCGCAGCACGAGCCCGCCGCCGGGAAGCGCGCGGCTCTCGATGTCCGGGCGGGCCAGGCTCAAGGGCTTGTAAGGCGGCTTCGCCATGGTGCCTTTTCCGTGCGCATCGGTTCCATCTCAGCGCATCGCATCCGGCCTGTCGAGGGGCTTCGCTATGAATGACGTGCATTTTGGTGTAGTCACCGCCGAAGGTCGGAGGTGTGATGCCGAGTTATCCCTCACCCTCCCATCCCTTCGGGATGGGCCCCTCATCGATCCGCTTCGCGGCTCGATCCCGCAAGCGGGAGAGGGATTTCGGCATACGCCATCGATGCCTTCGATACCCTCTCCCGCTTGCGGGAGAGGGAAGGGGCCCATCGCACAGCGATGGGAAGGGTGAGGGAATGCCCGCTCTCCCATGACCGCGCGCACTCTCAACCGGCTCACGCTCGCGGCGAGCCTCGTCGTCCTCGCCGCCGCCGCCTATGTGCTCGAGCGCAATCTCGCGACCATGCGCCTCGCGGATTTGATCGCCAACCTGCGCGCAATGCCTTGGCTGCGCGTAGCCGGCGCCCTTCTCTGCAGTGCCGCGAGCTATGCGGTGCTCACGGCCTATGACTATCTGGCGCTCCGCTACATCGGCCGCAGCCTGCCGTTCCGCAAGGTGGCCTTCACGTCCTTCGTCGCCTTCGCGATCAGCCAGAACATCGGTGCCGCACTCGTGAGCGGCGGCTCGGTGCGCTACCGTATCTATTCGGCTCTCGGCCTCGGTCTGCGAGAGATCGCCGAGATCGTGGTGTTCTGCGCCGTGACTTTCGCACTCGGCGTCACCACGGTCGGCGGGCTCATGCTGGCGCTCTATCCGCGCGAGGTGGCGCACGTTCTCGCCATTGCGCCCGCCTCGATGCGCGCCTTGGGCGCCGTCCTCCTCGCCGCCGGCCTCCTCTATCTCGCCGCCTCGCTCCTCTGGCGCGGCCCCATAGCACTTGGCCGCTACCGGCTGCGCCTGCCGAGCTTCGCCTCGGGTGTCGCACAGATGACGGTGGCATCGGTCGATCTCGCGCTGTCGGGCGCCGTCGTCTATCTCCTCCTGCCGCTCGATGCGGACGTGAGCTACAGGAGCTTCCTCGCCGTCTACGTGCTCGCGGCGGCGGCCTCGATCCTCTCCCACGTGCCGGGCGGCCTCGGCGTTTTCGAGCTGGTGATCGTGGTCATGCTGCCCGCGGTGCCCAAGGCCGCCTCGATGGCGGCACTCGTCGGCTTCCGCTGCCTCTATTTCCTGCTGCCGCTTGCCTTGGCGCTCGCCGCCATGGCGCTCTATGAGCTCTCGCGCGGGGAGCGCGCGCTCGAGCAGCGGCTCAAGGGGCGGGAGCGCTGATCGCCGGCGCCGGCCGCCGCCTCAGCCACCTTCCTCGGGCGCCTTCTCGAAGGAGGCCGTGACGCGCAGGCCCGGCGCGTTGTCGTCGAGCGCCAGGCTCGCGCGGTGCAGCTTGGCGACCGCCGCGACGAGGCTCAGGCCGAGGCCGCTTCCGGGCGAGGTGCGGCTCGCGTCGAGGCGCACGAAACGCTCGAGCACGCGCTCGCGGTCCTCGGGCGGGATGCCGGGCCCGCTGTCGGCCACCACGAGCTCGGCGCGCTCGCCGGCGCTGCGCACGGCGAGCAGGATGCTGCCGCCCGCGGGCGTGTATTTGATGGCGTTGTCGAGCAGGTTGGCGACGCTCTGGGCGAGGAGCTGGGCATGGCCGACGATGGCCACCCCGTCCTCGATTGCGACCTCGAGCGCCAGGTCCTTGCCCTCGGCCAGGGGCTCATAGAGCTCGAGGGCGGCGCGCGCGAGCTCGCCGAGCTCGAGCCGCGTCATGGCGGCGCGCGCGGTGCCGGCCTCGGCCTCGGTGATCGCGAGGAGGGCGGTGAAGGTGGCGAGGATGGCGTCCGCGTCGGCGATGGTCCCCTCGAGCGTATCGCGGTAGCATTCGGCGTCGCGCGGACCGCGCAAGGCCACCTCGATGCGGCCCTTGAGCCGCGTGAGCGGGCTCCTCAGGTCGTGCGCGAGGCTGTCGGTGACGGCGCGCATGCCGATCATGAGCTGCTCGATCTGCTCGAGCATCTCGTTGAGGCTGGCGGAGAGCCGGTCGAACTCGTCGCCGCTGCCTTCGAGCGGCACGCGGCCGGCGAGGTCGCCGCGCACGATGCGGCGGCTGGTCTCCGCCACCGCCTCGACCCGCTCCAGGAGCTTGTGGCTGAGGAAGAGGGCGCCGGCGACGGCGAGCAGCATGGTGATGACGAGGGCGACCGCAAGGGTCTTGGCGATGACCTCCTGGAAGGCCGAGCGCTCGGCCATGTCGCGCCCGACGACCAGGCGAAAGCCGCCTTGCAGCCGGAACGGCTTGGCGCGCACCTCGTGCGTCGTCGTCACCCCGTGGTCGTTGCGCTCGACCTCGAAGCTGAGCCAGCCGTCCTTCTCGGTGGCGTTGGCGGGCCAGGCGTTGAGGTTGCCGGCGAGCGGCAGGAGGTCCGGGCCGGTCAGGAGGTAGATGCTGCCCTTCTCGCCCTTGCTGCCGCTGCGCTCGGCCACCACCTCCGTGAGGCGGTCGAGCCCGCGCTCGCTGTATTGCTCCGCCAGCCCGCGGACCTCGGCCTCAACGGTGGCGTTGGTCTGCTGGTCGATCAGCTCGATGGTGCCGAGATAGAGGAAACCGAAGAGGATGACGAGGAGCACCCCGAAGGGTGCCATATAGATGAGGGCGCGCCGGAAGGTCGCGGTGCGGAGAAGGCGGCCGGTTCTCACGAAGCTCCACTCTCATGCCGAATCCGGGCGCAGGCTGTAGCCGGCACCCCGCACGGTGTGGAGCAGCGGGCGCTCGAAGCCGCGGTCGATCTTCTGCCTGAGCCGGCTCACGTGGACGTCGATGACGTTGGTCTGCGGATCGAAGTGGTAGTCCCACACGCCTTCGAGCAGCATGGTGCGCGTCACCACCTGGCCGGCGTGGCGCATGAGATACTCGAGGAGCTTGAACTCGCGCGGCTGCAGCTCGATCGCCTTGCCGGCGCGCCGCACGCTGCGCGCGAGCAGGTCCATCTCGAGATCGCCGACCTTGAGCCGCTGCACGGCGCCCTCGGCGGCACCGCGCCGCATGATCGCCTCGAGGCGCGCGAGGAGCTCGGAGAAGGCATAGGGCTTGGTGAGGTAATCGTCGCCGCCCGCGCGCAGGCCCTTGACCCGGTCGTCGACCTGGGCGAGCGCCGAGAGGATGAGGACGGGCGTGCCCTTGCTCTGGGCGCGCAGCGTCTGCACGATGGAGAGACCGTCCAATCCCGGCAGCATGCGGTCGACGATCATGGCGTCGTAAGTCTCGCTGAGCGCCTTGAAGAGGCCGTCGCGCCCCTCGCTGGCCCGGTCGACGACGTAGCCGCTCTCGGTCAGTCCTTTGACGAGATAATCGGCGGTGGCCTCGTCGTCCTCGATGACCAGGATGCGCATGAGGGGAGAGTACCAAGCGGGGAAAACGAAACCAATGGCGGCCCTGCATCCCCCTCGCCCTACCCTCTCCCCCGCAAGGGGGAGAGGGAGGCTCGGCGGGCGAGCAGGGCGGGGGAGGCCATGCTTACGCCTGCGGCAAGGGGGCTTACGCCTGCGAGAAGGGCAGCGCCACGAAGAGCTCGTCGCCGTGGCGGTTGAGCAGCAGCAGGACTGCCTTCCGGTTGGCCTTCTTGGCCTCAGCCAAGCGTTCGGACGCCTGCTTCGGCCCATCGACCGCCTCCTGGCCAACCTTGACGATCACGTCGCCGGGCCTGAGGCCGTGCTCGGAGGCGGGGGCGCCATCCTCCACGTCGGTGACCAGCGCGCCCTTGACGCTGTTGTCGAGGCCGAGCTCGCGCCGCGCGTCCGCGGTGAGGTTGCCCAGCGTCAGGCCGAGGGAGGCGACTTTGGCCTCGCCCGCGGAGGGAGACACGGAGCTGTCGGGCTCCTCGGCGCTGGCCACGGTCTTCTCCGGCATCTTGCCCACGTCGACGGCAAGCTGCATCTCATGTCCGTCGCGCCATAGCGTGATCGGCGCATGGCTGCCGGGCCGGGTGTCGGCGACCGCGCGGGTGAGGTCGCGCAGCTCCTTGATGTCCTTGCCGTTGAAGCGGGTGATCACGTCGCCCTGGCGCAGGCCCGCCGCCTCGCTGGGGCTGCCCTTGGTGACGTTGGCGACGACGGCGCCCGCCGCCGACTTCAAGCCGAGGCTCTCGGCCATGTCGGGCGTCACTTCCTGGATCTGCACGCCGAGCCAGCCGCGCTCGACCGAGCCGTGCTCGCGCAGCTGTGCGATGACCGGCTTGGCGATCGAGGAGGGGATGGCGAAGCCGATGCCGACGCTGCCGCCGTTCGGCGAGTAGATGGCGCTGTTGATGCCGATCACCTGGCCGTCCATGTTGAACATGGGGCCGCCGGAGTTGCCGCGGTTGATGGCGGCGTCGGTCTGGATGAAGCTGTCGTAGGGCCCTTCGTGGAGGTCGCGGCCGCGCGCCGAGACGATGCCCGCCGTCACGGTGCCGCCGAGCCCGAAGGGATTGCCGACCGCGACCACCCAATCGCCGACCTCGGCCTTGTCGCTGTCGCCCCAGCTGACCGCCGGGAGCGGATGGTCGGCCGTGATCTTGAGCAGCGCCAGGTCGGTGCGCTCGTCATGCCCCACGAGCTTGGCCTTGAAGGTCTTGCCGTCGCTGAGGGTGACGCTGATCTGGCTTGCCGAGCCGGCCACGTGGTTGTTGGTCACGATGTAGCCCGCGGGATCGATGATGAAGCCCGAGCCGAGCGAGTGCTGCACCATGGGATGGCTCTGGCCGCCCTCCGGGCTGTTGAAATAGTGCCGGAAGAACTGGCGGAACGGCGAATCCTCGGGGAGGTTCTGGAAGGGCAGGTCCATCATCGGGCCGCCCGAGACCTTCTCGGTGGTCGACACGTTGACGACCGCCGGTGCGACCTCCTTGACGAGCGACGAGAAGCTCTGCGGCGCCTCGCGCGCGAAAGCGGACGCCGTGAGGAAGAATACGGCGGCGATCATGCCGAGAGCGGCACCTGCGGCCTTGCGGGTACCCGAGGACGGCTCGCCCGCGAACCGCGACGGCTCTGGGAGGGGTAGGACGGAATGGCTCATAAACGGCTCCTTGCCTATGGATGGGCAGGCAAACGGACGCCGGTCCGCGACCTACCGCCACCTGACAGATATAGATATGGACGACGGTCCCTTACCTTGCAGTGGCGCCGAGATTAATCTTCGGTAATGGTGGCCGGGTCTTCGCCGCCGGGCTCCGCCCCGAGGGCTCTCGGACGCACGTCTCGCCGCGAGGTGGACCGCCGCCTTCCAGGGGGCTTGGCCGTGGACAACGGCCATTTAGGGCGCTACCAGTAGACGCGCCGGGCCTGTCCCGGGGTGCGAACGGGGAAAGAGGATGAGCGAGCGGCCCAGCATGCGGAGCGGCGGCCAGATACTGGTCGATCAGCTCAAGATCCACGGCGTCGATACGGTCTTCTGCGTGCCCGGCGAGAGCTTTCTCGCGGTGCTCGACGCGCTCTACGACGCGCGCAACGAGATCAGGCAGGTCGTGTGCCGGCAGGAGGGCGGCGCCGCTTACATGGCCGAGGCGCACGGCAAGCTCACCGGGCGGCCCGGCATCGCCTTCGTCACGCGCGGCCCGGGCGGCACCAACGCGAGCGTGGGCGTCCATACCGCACTGCAGGATTCGACGCCGATGATCCTCTTCATCGGCCAGGTCGCGCGCGGCGATGTCGAGCGCGAGGCCTTCCAGGAGATCGACTTCCGCCGCATGTACGGCCCGCTCTCGAAATGGGTGGCCGAGATCGACGATCCGGGCCGCATTCCCGAATTCCTCGCCCATGCCTTCTCGCTTGCGACCTCGGGCCGGCCCGGACCCGTCGTCCTGGCACTTCCCGAGGACATGCTGCGCGAGCCCGCCGCGGCCGCCGACGCGGCACCCTACAGAAGCGTGCAGGCCTATCCCTCGCCCGCGGACATGGCCCGCTTGCGAGCACTCCTCGCCGCGGCCAAGCGGCCGCTCCTCCTCCTCGGCGGCAGCACCTGGACGGCCGAAGCGGTCGCCGACATCACGGCCTTTGCCGAAGCCAACCGCCTCCCCGTCGCCACCTCCTTCCGCCGCCAGGACCGCTTCGACAACCTCCATCCGTGCTATGCGGGCGACCTCGGCATCGCACCCGACGCGAAACTCTTAGCACTTGCCCGAGAGAGCGACCTCCTCATCGCGGCCGGCCCGCGGCTCGGCGAGATGACGACCGGCGGCTACGCGCTCCTTGCCATACCGCGGCCCAAGCAGACGCTCGTCCACATCCACGCGGGAGCCGAGGAGCTCAACCGCGTCTATCAGGCTGAGCTGCCGATCAACGCCGGCATGGCGCAATTTGCCGCTGCGGCCAGGGCGCTCGAGCCCGTGGCGCCAGCACCTTGGGCGGCCGCCACCGCGGCGGCGCACGAGGCATTTCTCGCCCACACGGTGCCGGTCGGCAATCCGGGCGCCCTCAACCTCGCGGAGATCGTCGCCCATCTGCGCGCAGCACTGCCGCCCGACACCATCATCGCCAACGGCGCCGGCAATTATGCGGCCTGGGTGCACCGCTTCTGGCGCTACCGCGAGTTCGGCACGCAGCTCGCGCCGACCAGCGGCTCGATGGGCTACGGCGTGCCCGCAGCGGTGGCCGCCGCACTCGCGCATCCCGGGCGCACGGTGCTCTCCTTCTCGGGCGACGGCTGCTTCCTCATGAACGGTCAGGAGCTGGCGACGGCGCTTCAGCATGGCGCCGCTCCCATCTTCTTCGTGGTCAACAACGGCATGTACGGCACCATCCGCATGCATCAGGAGCGCGAGTATCCGACGCGGGTCAGCGGCACCGGCCTCGTCAACCCCGACTTCGCCGCACTCGCGCGGGCCTACGGCGCCCACGGCGAGACGGTCGAGCGCACCGAGGACTTCGCCGCCGCCTTCGCGCGCGCAAGGAAGGCGGGGCGGGCGGCCGTCATCGAGCTGCGCTTCGACCCCGAGGCGATCACCACGCGCACGACCCTCAGCAGGATCCGCGAGTCGGCACTCGCGGCGCGGACCAGGACGAGCTGAGGCAAGGGGCCCCGTCATGGTGGCGCGCTCCGGCTGGGCGGCACTCCCCGCTGCATTCCTCCTGGTGCTGAGCGCGCTTGCGCCAGCGCGCGCGCAGGCGCCGGGAAGCCCCGCCGGCGGCAGGGGCTCGCCGCTCTACGTCCAGCTCAAGACCATCGATCTTCCGGGCAAGGGCGGCGGCCCCGGCGGTGCCGTTGCCGTCGATACGGACACCGCGACCGTGTGGCTCTCCCAGACGGCCAACCGCAATCTCGTGGTGATCGACGCCGGGAACAACACGGTGCGCCAGGTGATCGAAGGCGTCGAGCCCGCGAGCGAGATCGGCTTCAGCGAGCATTATGTCTTCATCGCCGACGCGGCGAACCCGGCGGCGGTGGTGATCGGCAAGCGCTCGTTCGAGAAGGCCGCGGCGCTGAAGCCGGTCGGACCCAGCCCCGATGCCGCCTATTTCGACAGCAAGCAGGGCCTGCTCTGGGTCACCGCCGCGAACGGCGAGATGACGATCTTCAAGGCCGTCGGCCGCGGCGGCTTCAAGCACCTGGCCGGGCTGCGGCTCCGGCCCAGCCCGCCCAAGGAGAGGCCGGGCGCCGGCCTCCAAGTCGCCTCGAAGGACCGCCTCTACCAGCCCGTCGACGACGTGATCGACGTGATCAACCCCAAGAGCCTCAAGCTCGAGCATATCTGGAACCTCGGCCCCGTCGGCCGCATCGCGAGCCTCGCCTATGATTCGCGGACGGACCGGCTGCTGGCGGGCTGCGAGGCCTCCGTCGTCATCGTCGTCGACGCCAAGTCGGGGAAGCCCGTGGCGAGACTGTCCATGAGGGGCAGAGCCGGCGCCGTCTCGGTCGACCCCGGCCTGCGCCGGGCCTATGTGGCGGATGCGGCCGGCCTCGTCGAGGTGTTCGATCTCGACCGCGACACGCGGGTGGCGGCATTCCCCTCGGAGCCGGGCCTGCGCGCGCTCGCGGTCGACCCGGCCACCCATGCGCTCTACGTCTATCGCGCGCGCGCCAACAAGCTCGACGTGTTCGCGCCGCGCTGAAGGCGGCTGGCTCGCCTTGACGCAAGACGCTTGGCCGCTCTCCCGCGCGCGGGAGAGGGACAGCAGCGCGCCGCAAAAGAAAGCGGCGCCGGCAATGGCCGGCGCCGCAGACTTCAGTCGAACTCGCCTGAGCTTACTTCTTGAGCTCGATATGCACGTTCCGATTCTCCTGCTCGCGCACCTGATCGGGTGTCTTGACGCGGAGGTCGGTCTTGCCCTTGCCGATGGTGCGGATGCTCCGACGCGCCACGCCGTGCGTGCTCGAGGTATCTCGCCACGGCCTGGGCGCGGTGCACGGAGAGCACCTGGTTGTAGCCAGCCGAACCGACGGTGTCGGTGTGACCGGTGATGAGCACGCTCGCTCCGCCGAGGCGCCTGACCGAGTCAAGCACGCCCTCGAGGATGGCGACCGCATCCGCGCGCAGCGCCGCGCTGTTGAAGTCGAAGAACACCCAGAAGTCCGTCGCGATCGGCGGCGGCGGCGGCGGCGGCAGACGCTTCAGCGCGTCGGAGAAGTTCTTCTGGCATTCGTCGAGGATGCCGTCATAAACGTCATGCTCCCAATGCCGCATCATGCAGTCGTAAGAGACCTGCACGATCGCCGTATCGCCCGGGTCGCGCACCCGGTAGTCGCCCTTGAGCACGCGGTTGAGCGCGATCGCCGGCTCGTTGCCCTCTTGCGGCGGCATGCCCTGCAGGTTCGGGCTCTCAGGCGCCACCTCCTCGCCGGCCGCGGCCTTAGCCGACTTCGCGTTCCAATAGAGCGCGTCGGACAGGTGGCCGCTGGCTTGGAGCTTGCGTGCAAGGCCGCTGTATTCCTTGTGCAGCGCTTGCGCGAATGGCGAGCCCTGACCGGGTGTCGACTCCACCGGGCCTAGCTGGGCATCAATGTAGTGAGGATTGCACGCACCCAGCAGAGCGATGCCGGCGAGCGCGCCAAGAATTTTCAGAAGCTTCATAGACAACTCCCCCCTCCTGATCAGTGCCCTAAAAGCCGTTTCCGATGCGATCCGAAACCTTGCCGGATAGACGCCCGGTCCGCACGCAGCATAGCAGGAGCCGCGCCGCGGTTGAAGGGTTTGCTTAGCACTTTGCCGGGCCGATTGCACCAGTCGAGATGGCCGCCCGGGCCGTCCTGCGGGCAGCTCGGGGCGGCCGCCGGAGAGCCGTTCCGCCGCCCTTCCGGGCGCTTTCCGCGGCCTCTGGCCGGGCTGGAGAATAAGTAGCAACATATTGATTTGCATGGCAAAAACTATTGACCGGCTGCATCCGGCCAGGGCCCGCCGGACCGCCCTTCGCCGCCGCTGCGCCGGGCGTTGCAAGCCTCGCCGCGGGACGCGCGGAAAGCTGCTGCGGGAGGCACCGTGTAAAAAATCCGGACTCCGTGACTAAAATGCAACCAATGAGTAGAGCCGGGCGGGTCTTGCCGCCGGCAGGTCCATGCGTGCCGGCCTCGCACTGGGCGCGGCAGAGGTCGTTCCAAATTCGTTCTTGCGCGGCGTCGACGGCTCTGGGATTTTTCGCGGCGGCGGCCGAAGTGCCGCGCCGCGGGAGAGGACAGCACATGCGGTTGGCGAGCTATCTCGCGGCGGGGAAGCGGCGCTACGGTGCGGTCACGGGCGGCGGGATCGTCGAGCTCGGCCGCCGGCTCGGCGCGGATTTTCCGGATCTCCTTTCTCTCATTGCGGGGAACGGACTCGAACGCGCGCGCGAGGCGGCCGCGGGTGCCGCGCCCGACCACGCGCTCGAAGAGGCCGCGCTGCTGCCCCCGCTCGCGGCACCCGAGAAGATTTGGTGCATCGGTGTCAACTATGCGGAGCGCAACGAGGAGTACCGCGACGGCTCGGCCGCACCGCGCTACCCGAGTCTCTTCTGCCGCGCGCCGCTTTCGCTCGTCGGCCACGGCCAGCCGATCGAGCGGCCGCGCGTCTCCCGAGAGCTCGATTACGAGGGCGAGATCGTCCTGGTGATCGGCAAGGCGGGCCGCCACGTGCCGCGCGAGCGCGCCCTCGAGCACGTCTTCGGCCTCACCCTCTGCAACGAGGGCAGCGTGCGCGACTGGCTGCGCCACGGCAAGTTCAACGTGACGCAAGGCAAGAACTTCGACCGGTCCGGCAGCATCGGCCCCTGGATCGTGACGGCCGACGAGATCGATCCCGCGGCACCGCTCGAGCTCACCACCCGCGTCAACGGCGAGGTGCGCCAGCACGACAGCACGGCGCGGCTGATCTTTCCCTTCGATGCGCTCATCGCCTATCTCACGACCTTCGCGACCTTGCGGCCGGGCGACCTCATCGTCACCGGCACGCCCACGGGATCCGGCGCGCGCTTCGATCCGCCGAGGTGGCTCAAGCCGGGCGACGTGGTCGAGGTCGAGGTGCCGGGGATCGGCGTGCTCGGCAATCCGGTGATCGACGAGCCGTGAGGGGAGGCGGCAGCTCGGCGCGGCCTCTTCCGCTCAGTCGACGGAGCGGGCGAGGATCATGCTCATGTGGCAGAGCGGGCGCTTCCCCGCCTTGGCACAGGCGAGGATGGCCTCCGCCGCCGCGGCCCTTTCGGCCTTGCCCTTGGGCTCGCGGGCGAGCGTGCCCCACTCCACGAGCGCGTGCACGACGTGAGGTGTCAAGATGAAGGTGTCCTTGCCGACCATGCGCAGGAAATAGGCCGAGGAATTGCCGCCCATCTGGCTGAAGCGCTTGGCGAGGTCGTCCCAGAGTGCCAGGATGCGCTCGCCCGGCCAGTCGGCGAGATAGCGCCCGAACGAGCCCTTCTCCTCCGCGAGCTCGAGGATTGCCGCCGCATTGTGGCGCACGGACTTGAGCTTGCCCCAATGGCGGATGAGGCGCTTGTCCTGCATGAGGCGCTCGAGCGCCTCGTCGCTCATCGCGCGCACGCGGCGGGGAGCGAAGCCGTGGAACACCTCCTCGAAGGCCGGCCACCTGGCATCGACCAGGCTGTGCTTGAGCCCGGCGCGGAAGATGCGCAACGACATGGCCGAGAGATAGCGGTCGTCGGGCACGGCCGCGAGCTCGGCCGCCGATTTGGGATTTGGCAGCACTTTGGCGAGCGCGTGGCCGCCGCCGCTCCGCTTCTCCGCCGCCGCGAGGATGGTCTTGAAGGGGGTCATGACGCCGGACTTTAGTTTTGCGCGCCCCTCGGCACAAGCCGTGCTGAGGTTCTCCTGCTGCCGCCTCGACGGTCTACGATCTCGACGGCCTTCGATCTCGACCTGGACAGCCGCCGGTCCCGCTACCACAATGGTGGCCCCCCTCTCCCGCAAGCGGGAGAGGGAGGGGCCCATCGCGCAGCGATGGGAGGGTGAGGGACAGCGCCGGAGCTCCTACGGGCGCTCTTCACAAGGCGCTCGCGCGCGAGAGGCAAGCGTCGATGCAGACCATCTTCATCATGGTCAAGTGCGAGCTGGGCCGGACCTACGAGGTGGCCGACGAGCTCGTGCAGACCGTCGAGCAGGTCTCCGAGGTGCACTCGATCTCGGGCCAATACGACCTCCTGGTCAAATGCTACCTCCCCGAGGGCATGGACATCGGCCACTTCGTCGCCTCGCAGATCCAGCGCGTGGGCGGCATCAAGGACACCTATACGATCATTACGTTCAAGGCGTTTACGTGAGCGGCGCGGCCAGCGCGGTTTGTCAATTTCTCGCTGTCAGGCCCAACCGAGCAATCATATAGATAGCAAGCAATGAATGACGGCCGCAGTCCCTCCGCAGGTGCTGACGAGCCCCTCTCCATCGAGGCGTTCGACTTCGCCCTCCCGCGCGAGCGCATCGCCCAGCATCCGGTGCGGCCGCGCGATGCGGCGCGGCTCCTTTGCGTCGGACGCGGCGGGCTCGCGGATGCCGTGGTGCGCGATCTCCCGGTGCTCCTTCGCCCGGGCGACCTCCTCGTGCTCAACGACACGAAGGTGATCCCGGCCCGGCTCGCCGGCACACGGCGTGGCGCCAAGGTCGAGCTCACGCTCCACCGCGAGGCCGCCCCCGGCGTCTGGCGCGCCTTTGCCCGCCCGGCGCGCAAGCTCGCGGTGGGCGACCGCGTCGAGTTCGCAGCCGATTTTGCGGCCGAAGTGGCGGCGAAAGCCGCCGACGGCGAGGTCACCTTGCGCTTCGCCACCTCTGCTGCGGCGCTCCTCGCCGCCCTCGAGCGCCACGGCGCGGCGCCGCTGCCGCCCTACATCAAGCGCCCGGCCGGCGCTTCGGTGGCCGACCGCGCCGATTACCAGACCATCTATGCGCGGGCGCCGGGCGCCGTGGCAGCACCCACCGCAGGGCTCCATTTCACCGACGCGCTCTTTGCCGCCCTCGACGCGCGCGGGATAGGGCGGACGACCGTGACGCTCCATGTCGGCGCCGGCACCTTCTTGCCCGTCAAGGTGGGGGACGTGCGGCAGCACCCCATGCACGGCGAATTTGGCGTCGTCACCGAGGAGGCCGCGGCGGCGGTGAACGCGGCGCGTGCGGCTGGCGGGCGCATCGCCGCAGTCGGCTCGACCTCCTTGCGCCTCCTCGAGAGCGCCGCCGGCGAGGACGGCCGCGTCGGGCCCTTCGCGGGCGAGACGCGGCTCTTCATCCTCCCCGGCTACCGCTTCAAGGCGGTCGATCTCATGCTCACCAACTTCCACCTGCCGCGCTCGACCCTCTTCATGCTGGTGGCGGCCTTCGCCGGGCTCGCGCGCATGCAGGCGGCCTATCGCCATGCCATCGACGCCGGCTACCGCTTCTATTCCTATGGCGACGCCTGCCTCCTCGAGCGGGCCGAGACATGAGCGGCCGCTTCGCCTTCGCCCTCCTCGCGGCCTCGGGCGCGGCGCGCCGCGGCCGGCTCGAGACCGCGCACGGCAGCGTCGAGACGCCGGCCTTCATGCCCGTGGGCACGGCGGGCACGGTCAAGGCGATGACCGCCGAGGCCGTGCGCTCGACCGGCACCGAGATCATCCTCGCCAACACCTATCACCTGATGCTGCGCCCCGGCGCCGAGCGCTTGGCCCGGCTCGGCGGCCTCCACCGCTTCATGGACTGGCCGGGGCCGATCCTCACGGATTCGGGCGGCTATCAGGTCATGTCGCTCGCGCAGCTGCGCACCATCGGCGAGGAGGGCGTCGCCTTCCAGTCGCACCTCGACGGCGCCCGCCATCTCCTGACGCCCGAGCGCGCTGTCGAGATCCAGCGCCTGCTCGACGCCACCATCTCGATGGCGCTCGACGAATGCACCGGCTGGCCGTGCGACGAGGCCACGGCGGCGCAGTCAATGCGCCTCTCCATGCGCTGGGCCGCGCGCTCGCGTGCCAGCTTTGCCGAGCACACGGGCTACGGCCTCTTCGGCATCGCCCAGGGCAGCGTCTACGCGAGCTTGCGCGAGGAATCGGCCAAGGCGCTCGCGGCAATCGGCTTCGAGGGCTATGCCATCGGCGGCCTCGCGGTGGGCGAGGGGCAGGCGCGCATGCTGGCCGCCCTCGAGGCCACGCTGCCCCATCTCCCGGCCGGCCAGCCGCGCTATCTCATGGGCGTCGGCAAGCCCGACGACCTCATCGCCGCCGTGGCGCGCGGCGTCGATCTCTTCGACTGCGTGATCCCGACGCGCTCGGGCCGCACCGGCCAGGCCTTCACCCGCCGGGGCGCCCTCAACCTGCGCAACGCGCGCCACGCCGAGGACCCGCGGCCGCTCGACGAGGCCTGCCGCTGTCCCGCCTGCCGCACCGCCAGCCGCGCCTACCTCCATCACCTGGTGAAGGCCGGCGAGATCCTGGCCGCCATGCTGCTCACCTGGCACAACCTCACCTATTATCAGGGGCTTCTCGGAGCACTCAGGTCCGCGATCGTGGAAGGGCGCTTCGCCGAGGTTGCCGCGGCAATCGCCGGCGAGCTTGCCGCGGGGGAGGTCGAGCCCCCATGCTGACGCGTCGGATTGACGCGGCAATCTATCGACCGGCCGCCGAGACCCATGTATGATCGGCCGATTTCAATAGGTTGGCATGCATGGTTCAGGCGAAATACCGGGAGCTCACGATCCTCGGCGGCAAGGCTCGGCCGCCGCGCTCGCCGGCCGAGGCGCGCCTCGAGAGCGTCGCCAATCCGCATCCCCGGACGGCCTATCTGGTGCGCTTCACCGCACCCGAGTTCACCTGCCTCTGCCCGCTCACCGGCCAGCCGGATTTCGCCCATCTCGTCATCGACTATGTCCCGGCCCGCCGCCTCCTCGAGAGCAAGTCGCTCAAGCTCTACCTCGCCTCCTTCCGCAACCACGGCGGCTTTCACGAGGAGACCACCCTCGCCATCGCACGGCGCCTCGAGCGCGAGCTCAAGCCGCGCTGGCTCAGGATCGGCGGCTATTGGTACCCGCGCGGCGGCATGCCCATCGACGTCTTCTACCAGTCCGCAGCACCGCCCAAGGGGCTCTGGCTCCCCGAGCAGGGCGTGCCGCCCTATCGCGGGCGGGGGTAGGGCGCCCATGCACGGCACGCTCGAGGAGGCCATCCGCGCCAAGGCGGCCGAGCTCGGCTTCGACGCCGCGGCCGTGACCGCGGCACGCCTCGACGCGAGCGCCAAGCGGAACCTCGCCGAGTATGTCGCGCGCGACTATCACGGCGACATGGCCTGGCTTGCCGACACCCTGCCGCGCCGCGGCGACCCGCAAGCGCTGTGGCCCGAGGCGAAGAGCGCCATCGTGCTCGGCCTGAGCTACGCGCCGGAGGGCGATCCGCTTGCGCTCACGCGCCTCTCCGAGCGGGGCAGCGTCTCGGTCTATGCCCGCGGCCAGGATTACCACGACGTCATCAAGAAACGCCTCAAGGCGCTGGCGCGCTGGCTCGCGGCTTACCGGGCTTGCGCCGTCAAGCTCTTCGTCGATACCGCACCGCTCATGGAGAAGCCGCTCGCCCAAGCGGCCGGCCTCGGCTGGCAGGGCAAGCACACCAACCTCGTCTCGCGCCGCCACGGCTCCTGGCTCTTCCTCGCGGCCCTCCTCCTTGACGTCGATCTCTCACCCGACGCCCCCGAGCGCGACTGCTGCGGGAGCTGCCGGCGCTGCCTCGACGCCTGTCCCACCAAGGCCTTCCCGGCACCCTACCGGCTCGACGCGCGGCGCTGCATCTCCTATCTCACCATCGAGCACAAGGGGCACATCCCGCGCGAATTCCGCAGAGCACTCGGCAACCGCATCTACGGCTGCGACGACTGCCTCGCGGTCTGCCCGTGGAACAAGTTCGCGGCGCGCACGCGGGAGTATGCCTTCCTGCCGCGCATCTTCCTCACGGCGCCCAGGCTAGCGGACCTCGCCCTCCTCGACGATGCCGCCTTCCGCGAGCTCTTCGCGGGCTCGCCCATCAAGCGCATCGGGCGCGCGCGCTTCCTGCGCAATGTGCTCATAGCGCTCGGCAACAGCGGCGCGCCGGCGCTGGCGCCGCGCGCCGAGCGGCTGCTCGCGGACCCTTCGCCGCTCGTGCGCGGGGCCGCCGTCTGGGCCCTCGAGCGCCTCTTGGCACCCGCGCGTTTCGCGGCACTGCGCGGGGCGCACCGGCCGCGCGAGAGGGATCCCGCGGTGCGCGCCGAATGGGATGCGGGCGCGGCCTGCCAGTCGGCCGGGCAAGCGGCGAGCGCCTGAGCGCTCCCCGGCGCCGGGCGGCAGAGGCGCAAGGTCCCGCCGCAATACATCCGTCGATTGCAAGACTGCGACACATCTGCTAGACTTCTCGCAAAGGAAGCGAAAGCAAGGATAAATAAAAGCGGGTCGTGAACGGCCCGCAAGCCTTCGGGGAGAAGCCGAACGTGGTACCGGTCATGTCCGATGCGATCGACGAGTTCATCCGCCGCTCGGCGGCGGCCGCGCGTCCTCATGCGCTCTTCGATCTCTTTGCCGAGACGGTGGGCCCCTTGGGCTTTCCCGCCGTGGCCTACCTCGGCTATCAGTTCGGCGAGGAAGGCGAGCACCCGCCGATCGTCATGTCGAACTGTCCCGCGGACTGGCTCGCGCGCTACATCGAGAACGACAGCGGCCTGACCGATCCCGTGCTGATCGGCGCCGTGCGCGATGTGGTGCCGTTCATCTGGAACACCTCCGGCGCCGCACGGCTGGCGCCGCCGCCGCGCGAGGCGGCGGCCGCCGACGGGCCGCACGTCGGAGCCGCGGTGCCCATTCACGGCTTCGCCGGCGAGTTCGCCATCGTCTGCCTCGCGTCCACCGCGGACCAGGCGGAGTTCGACAGCACGTGGCGGCGCTACCGCCATGCGGCGCACGTGATGTCCTTGCATCTCCATTCCAGGATCGCCCAGGCGCTGACGCTCGACCGGCCGCGCCGCGCGCCCGTGCCCTTGAGCGAGCGCGAGGCCGAATGCCTGATCTGGATGGCGCGGGGCAAGACGAACTGGGAGATCGCGGAGATCCTGCGGCTCTCCGAGAAGACGATCCAGACCTACCTCGAGAACATCAAGCGCAAGCTCGGCGTCTATACCAAGACGCAGGCGGTGGTGAAGGCGATCATGCGCGGACTGATCAAGCCGTGAGCCGGCCGCAGCAACGAAGGAAAGCGGAGGATCGACGGAGAATCCTTTTGACTACACTATTTCGGGGGAGCGCGGCAATCCGGGAATAATGCCGGAATGCGCTGGGGGCGGGCCCTTGCTATGTGTTTTGTCCAACATGCTCTGGGCGGGGGGCGGCCATGGCACACGATCAGGATGCGGCTCTGCGGGCGAACGGGGGCGATGTCCAGGCGGAGAAGGAGACGCAACGCGTAGGCCTGCTCAAGAGCCTCGAGTATCTCTACATCGAAGCCTGCTATGCGAAGATGTCGCTGGTCGCCACGCTGATCGGCGCGGCGATCGAGGCGGTCAGGGACGAGCTCAACGGCGTCAACGGCGCTACCCGCATGGCGAGTGCGGCCGTCACCGTCTCGATCCGCAACGTCTCGGCCAATCGCCTGCTCACCGACGACGACGATCTCGACGACGACGACTACTTCAAGGATTCCTGAGCCGCCTCTCTGCAGCTCTCAGGCGGCGATGCTGGCGGGAGCAGAGGCACCCGGGGCGTCCGGCGCGCGCGCGGCTTGCGCCGCCGGCTCGGGCATGCGCGCCGCGGCGGCGCTCACGGCCTCGGCGCCGGCTCCCGGCAGGGCGGCCAGCGCTGCGAGCGAGCGGCGCCACGCCTTGGCGCCGGGGACGCCCTGGAAAAGCCCGAGGATATGGCGCGTGACGGCGCCGAGCGGCGTGCCCTCGCGCCGCGCGCGCTCGATATAGGAGAGCAGGCCCGCGACCACCTGGTGCCGCGTCGGCACCGGGGAGGACGCGTCGAAGAAGCGCCGGTCCGCCTCGGCAAGCATGTAGGGGTCGTGATAGGCGGCGCGGCCGATCATGACGCCGTCGACGCGGGCGAGTTCGGCCGCGGCCTGCTCGAGGCTCGCGATGCCGCCGTTGAGCACGATCTCGAGGGCGGGGAAATCGGCCTTGAGGCGGTGCACGGTCTCCCAGGAGAGCGGCGGGATCTCGCGGTTCTCGCGCGGGCTCAGGCCGCTCAGCCAGGCCTTGCGGGCATGGATGGCGAAGCTCATGCAGCCGGCGTCGGCCAAGCGGCGCACGAAGCTCCTGAGCTCGCCGTAGGAATCCCGCTCGTCGATGCCGATGCGCGTCTTGACCGTGACGGGAAGCCGCTGGGCGCGGACCATGGCGGCAACGCCGCGCGCGACAAGCTCCGGCTCCGCCATCAGGCAGGCGCCGAAGCGCGCGCTCTGCACCCGCTCGCTCGGGCAGCCGAGGTTGAGGTTGACCTCGTCGTAGCCGAAGCCCTCGGCGATGCGCGCGCATTCGGCAAGCTCGCCCGGGTCGGCGCCGCCGAGCTGGAGGGCGATCGGATGCTCGGCCGCGTCGAAGCCGATGAGGCGCTGCCGCTCGCCGCGCAAGAGCGCCGCGGTGCCGACCATCTCGCTGTAGAGCAGCACGCGGCGGCTGAGCAACCGCAGGAAATAGCGGCAGTGCCGGTCCGTGCGCTCCATCATTGGGGCGACGGAGAGGCGCCGGCTCAAGGGGGCTGCGGGCGGACTGCCGATCATGGCGACTCTCTACACCTGGTATGGCGTTCGGAGCAAATGGCGAGCTGTCTCCCCCAGCGTTTTCTTGACCGAGGTGGCGACGGGGCCGAATACTTCGCGCTGCGCGCATCTCGTGCGCAAGCAAGGGGGGACAACATGAAAAGACTGATTGTGAGCTCGATCGAGCCGTTGAGTGCGGTCGTCATCGTTCTTATGCTCATGGTCGGGCTGATCGGCGGGGCGGGCGTAGGCTATCATCTCGGCGGAGCAGCTCTCGCGGTGGTAGGGGCTATTCTCGGCGTGATCGCCTACTTCGCGCTTGCGGTCTTGATCTTCGGCGCGCTCTTCATCCTGCTCGAGATGGACGAGAGCCTGCGCGCCATCCGCGCGTTGCTCGAGCGCCAGGCCGCCCCTAAGCCCTAGGCCGGAGGCGGGCGCCGTCGCCCGCGCGCCAAAAGGGGATCGTGGTCGCCTAGTTCGCGCGCGAGGGGCAGAAGCTCGCGCGGGCGTGTAGGGCGTTGCGCTCGTAGGCGAGCGCCGCCGCGGGAATTACGCGCTAGACTTGCCCGGTCGAGCAAGAGGAGCATTGCCATGGCCCAAGGGTCCGCTGCCGCCGCCAACCGCATCGAGGTCCACGACCCGGAGGCACTCGCCGCCGCCCGCGCCGTCCTCGACGCCGCGGCCAACGCCCGCGCCATGGGCGAGGCGGTCAAGGCGGCGGTCGAGCGCAATGCCGCGTTCCGCGGCGCCCAGTGCATCAATCTCCTGGCGCCCGAGGCGCCGACGAGCCCGGGCGTGCGCGCGCTGCTCGCGAGCGAGATCGGCACGCGTGCCGCCGAGGGGCATATCGGCCGGGTCAACCGCTGGTTCGCCGGGACGACGCACATCGACGAGCTCGAGGCGCTCTGCGTCGAGCTCCTCAAGCGCTACTTCCGCTGCAACTACGCGGACCATCGCCTGTGCGCCTCCATGATCGGCAATGCCGTGGTCTATACGGCGCTCTCCGAGCCGGGCGACATCATCATGTCGGCAGCCCAGCCGGTGGGCGGCCATTCCTCCAACCGCAGCGACGGGCCGGCGGGTGCCATGGGCCGCAAGATCGTCGACATCCCCTTCGACGCGCGCGAGCTCGTGGTCGACATGGACGCCTTCCGCAAGGCGGCACCCCTGGTGCGGCCCAAGCTCACCGCACTCGGCCTCTCGATGACGCTCTTCCCCCAGCCCGTGGCCGAGATGAAGCGCGTCGTCGCCGAGTGGGGCGGCCGGCTCTTCTTCGATGCGGCGCATCAGCTCGGCCTCATCGGCGGCCGCCAGTTCCAGGACCCGCTGGCCGAGGGTGCCGACATCATGACCGGCTCGGCGGGCAAGACCTTCTCCGGCCCGCAGTCGGGCATCATCCTGTGGGACGATCCGGAGCTCGCCCGGCCGGTCACCACCGCGATCTTCCCGGTCTGGGCGGCGACGCACCAGGTAAACCGCGTGGCAGCCCTCGCTCTCGCGACCGCCGAGGCGATCGCTTACGGCGAGGCCTTCATGGCGGCGATCGTGCAGAACGCCCAGGCCCTCGCCCGCGCGCTCGACGCCCGCGGCTTGCCCATGCTCGGCGCCCACAAGGGCTATACCACGACCCACCAGACGATCGCCGACGCGCGCCGCTTCGGCCGCGGCTTAGACGCGGCGAGGCGCCTCGAGCGCGCCAACATCATCGTCAACAAGAACCTCATCCCGGACGACAAGCCGGAGGACTGGGATTTCCCCGGCGGCCTGCGCATGGGCACCATCGAGATAACCCGGCTCGGCATGGGCGTGGGCGAGATGGAGACGATAGCCGGGCTCATCGCCCGCGTGCTGGTCGAGGGCGAGGCGCCCGAGGACGTGCGCAAGGATGCGCTCGCTCTCAGAAGCGGCTTTCAGACGCTCTATTACTGCTTCGAGAACGGCTTGCCGCCGGGCTGACGGCCGCCGGCGCCGCTCAGCGGCTGCCGGTCTTGATCGAGCGCATGAGGAAGGCGGGGACGTGGTCGCCCATGCCGACCACGCGCTCGTCGGGCTCGTCGCGCTCGTGGCGGCGGTGCTGGCCGCGGTTGCGCTCGCGCTCGTGGCGAGGCTCCGGCCGCGGCGGTGGCACGGCCGCAGGGTGCACGGCGGGTGGCGGGCTCTCAGCGATGGGGAGTGCCGGTGCCGGCTCGTCGCTCTTGACGAGGGCGAGGGCGGGGGGAACCGCCGGCCGGGCGGCGCGTTCGCGGCGCGGGCCGCGCTCCCGGCGGGGCCCACGATGCGAGCCGTGCCGCGCCGGAGTCTCGCCCTTCTCGGGCCCTCCTTCGGCGAGACCCGGCTCGGCGAGGCCCGGCTCGGCGAGGGTGGGCAGGCTCTCGCGCGGTATCTCGCGCTTGATGAGGCGCTCGATGGCGGCGAGCGATTTCGCCTCGGCCGGGGTGGCGAGCGTGATGGAGCGCCCGGCGCGCCCGGCGCGCCCGGTGCGGCCGATGCGGTGGATGTAATCCTCCGCATGGTGCGGCACGTCGAAGTTGAAGACGTGGGAGAGGAACTGGATGTCGAGGCCGCGCGCGGCCACGTCGCTGCACACGAGGAGCCGCACCTCGCCGCGCTTGAAGCGCTCGAGCGTCTCGGTGCGCACCTCCTGCGGCATGTCGCCGTGCAGCGCCGTGGCATCGAGGCCGTGGCGCTTGAGCGAGCGGCTCAAGATGTCCACGTCGCGCTTGCGGTTGCAGAAGATGAGCGCGTTCTTGACGTTCTCGCGCGCGATGAGCTGGCAGAGCGCGTCGCGCTTGCTACGCACGTCGGTCCAGAGGACGCTCTGCTCGACCATCTCGGCGGGCGAGGCGGGCGGGTCCACCGAGACCGGTTTGGGATTGATGAGGAAGGCGTCGGCCAGGCGGCGGATTTCAGGCGCCAAGGTCGCCGAGAAGAACAGCGTCTGCCGGATGCGCGGAATGAGCGAGACGATGCGCTCGACGTCGGGGATGAAGCCCATGTCGAGCATGCGGTCGGCCTCGTCGATCACCAGGATCTTGATATCGCTCAACAGCACCTTGCCGCGCTCGACGTGGTCGAGGAGCCGGCCCGGGGTCGCGATCAGCACGTCGACGCCGCGGTCGATGAGCTTCTCCTGCTCGTCGAAGGAGACGCCGCCGATGACGAGGGCCTTGCTCAGCTTGCTGTACTTGCCGTAGACCTCGAAGCTCTCGCCGACTTGCGTCGCGAGCTCGCGCGTGGGCTCGAGGATGAGCGAGCGCGGCATGCGCGCCCGCGCACGGCCCGTCGAGAGAATATCGCACATGGGCAGCGTGAAGGCGGCCGTCTTGCCCGTGCCGGTCTGGGCGCAGCCGAGCACGTCGCGGCCCTGGAGCACGATGGGGATGGCCTGCTCCTGGATCGGCGTCGGCGTCGTATAGCCGGCGCCTGCTACCGCGCGCAGGATGTCCTCGCTGAGACCGAGTTCGGAAAAGGTCATAAAGGCGTCACGCTGTGCCGTGCTGCGGCAGCCCAAGGGCGCGCATGTTTCGGGAAGCTACCAAGAAGATGTGGCCGCGATCATAGTTTTTCCAGCCCCCCTGTCAATCTTTGTCGAATGCGGCAAAATGGCCTATCTCGTGGCCGGCTCCGCTAGTCGGGAGGAATTTGACCAATGCAAGCCGCAGGAAACGCCCAGCCCGAGACCGCCGCCGCGGCTCGGGACCCCTTGCTGCAACCCTTGAGGATCAAGCGCCTCGTGCTCAAGAACCGCGTCATGAGCACGAGCCACGCGTGCGGCCTCGAGGAGGGTGGGGTGCCCGGCGAGCGCTACCAGCTCTATCACGAGGAGAAGGCCAAAGGCGGCATCGCACTCACCATGTTCGGCGGCTCCTCGAACGTGGCCCCCAACTCGCCCAACATCTTCCGCCAGCTCAACGTGGGCGACGATGCCATCATCCCCCACCTGCAGCGTTTCTCGGAGCGCATCCACGCCCATGGTGCCGCGCTCATGTGCCAGATCACCCATCTCGGGCGGCGCGGCGAGCCCTATGCCTCGAACTGGCTGCCCACCATCGCGCCCTCGCCCTTGCGCGAGACGCTCCACCGCAGCTTCCCCAAGGAGATGGACGAGCACGACATCGCGCGCGTGGTGCGCGCCTATGGCGCCGCGGCGCGGCGCTGCCAGGAGGGCGGGCTCGACGGCATCGAGACGCTGGCCGGCGGCCACCTGATCGGCCAGTTCCTCTCGCCCAAGACCAACCGGCGGCGCGACCGCTTCGGCGGCTCGCTCGCGAACCGCTGCCGCTTCGGGCTCATGGTGCATGAGGAGATCCGAAGGCGCACCGGGGACGGCTTTCTCGTCGGCCTGCGCTACGTGGTGGACGAGGGCGCCGACGGCGGCCTCTCGCTCGACGAATGCGTCGCGGCGGCGCGCCTCTTCGAGGCCGCGGGCACCATCGATTTCTTCAATGCCATCTACGGCCGCATGGACACCGAGCTCGCGCTCGCCGTGGACAATATGCCGGGCATGGCCTCGCCCTTGGCTCCCTGGCTCGCCCGCGTGGGGGAGTTCAAGCGCCAGGTCAAGCTGCCGGTCTTCCACGCGGCGCGCATCGCCGACGTGGCGAGCGCGCGCCATGCCATCCGCGAGGGACTCCTCGACATGGTCGCCATGACGCGCGCCCATATCGCCGATCCCCACATCGTGGCCAAGCTCGCGGCCGGGCTCGAGCAGCGCATCCGCCCTTGCGTCGGCGCCACCCACTGCCAGTCGCAATACCGGCCGTCGTGCCTCCACAATCCCTCGAGCGGACGCGAGTCGACCCTGCCGCACGCCATCGCCCGCGCCGAGCGGCCGGGGCGCAAGGTGGCGGTCGTCGGCGGCGGCCCGGCGGGGCTCGAGGCGGCGCGGGTGGCGGCCGAGCGCGGCCACCGGGTCGTGCTCTTCGAGGCGGCACCCCGTCTCGGCGGCCAGGTCCTGCTGGGCGCACGGGCGGGCTGGCGCAAGGACTTGGCCGGCATCGTCGAGTGGCGCGCCGCAGAGCTCGCGCGCTTGGGTGTCGACGTCCGCGCCAATGTCCTCGCCGAAGAGGCCGACGTGCTCGGCGAGGAGCCGGAGGTGGTGATCGTGGCGACCGGCGGGGTGCCCGACCTCGAGTGGCTCGAAGGTGCCGAGCATTGCACCAGCCTGTGGGAGGCGCTCAGCGGCGGCACCCCACTCGGCCAGGAGATCCTCGTCTACGACGGCACCGGCCGGCACCCCGCACCCCACATGGCCGAGCTCGCCGCCAAGGCCGGGCGCCGGGTCTCGCTCGTCTCGATCGACGCGCAGCTCGCCCAGGAGCTCACCTATGCCGAGCGGGCGATCTGGAAGAGCCGCCTCGGCGCACTGGCACTGCCCATGACCTTCGACCACGAGCTCGAGAAGGTGGCCGTCTCGGGCAACCGCATCGTGGCGAGCTTCCGCAGCCTGGTCACCGGCGCCGCCATCGAGCTGAGCGCCGACCAGGTGGTGGTCGAGCACGGCACGCTCCCCTCGGACGGGCTCTACCATGCGCTGCGCGGCCTCTCCGCGAACGACGGGGTGACCGACATCGAGGCACTCCTCGCCGGCGCCCCGCAGCCGCGCACGCTCAATCCGGCGGGACGCTTCGAGCTCCACCGCATCGGCGACGCCGTCGCCAGCCGCAACATCCACGCCGCAGTGCTCGACGCGCTCCGCCTGTGCCGGGCGCTCTGAGCCCGAGATCCTCGAAGGAGATCGCCATGACCGACCGCACCCCACTCGTGCTCGTGCCGGGGCTCCTCTGCGACGCAGCACTCTGGCGCCACCAGATCGACCACTTGGCCGAGCTGGCCGACGTCACCGTCGCGGACGTGACGGCGTGCGATAGCATGGCGGCCATGGCGGAGGCCGTGCTCGCGCAAGCGCCGCCGGGGCCCTTCGCGCTCGCCGGCCTCTCGATGGGCGGCTACATCGCGCTCGAGATCATGCGCCGGGCGCCGGAGCGCGTGCAGCGCTTGGCCCTCCTCGACACCTCGGCGCGGCTCGATACGCCCGAGCAGCGCGAGCGCCGGCTCTCCCTCATCGCCCAGTGCGGGCGCGGCGACTTCCAGGGCGTTACCAACCGTCACCTGCCGCTCTTCATCCATCCCGATCGCCTCAAGGACGAGCGCCTCACCGGCGAGATCATGGCGATGACGAAGCGCGTCGGCCGAGACGCCTACCTGCGCTGTCAGCAGGCGATCATGAGTTCGGCCGGACAGCCGGCCGCAGCTCGGCGAGATCGTGAAGCCAACCCTTGTGCTGGTTGGCCGACAGGACATTTCGACGCCGCTCGAGGCCCACGAGGAGCTCGCGGCCCGCATCCCGCGCACCAAGCTCGTGGTTGTGGAGAATTGCGGCCACCTCTCGACCATGGAGCGGCCCGAGGCGGTCACGGCCGTGATGCGCTACTGGCTGCAGGATTGAGCGGCGTTTCGGCCGGTTGCTTGCAAGCTTGCCGTGCCGCCGCTCTTATAATAAAAGAAGCAGTATGCCGCACTCGAACGGCCGAATGAAGAAACCCGGCGGGCCGCGGCAAGGCGACGCTTCAGAAAAACGATAATTCGAGCAGGGAGGAACAATGTTTACGAACAGGATGCACGTGATCGGGGGCGGCGCCTTGCTGGCGGTCCTGCTCCTCGGCTCGCTCTCGGTTGCCTCGGCGGCCGAGTTGCGGAAATTCACCTTCGGCTACGACCAGCCGCATACGACGGCTTATGGCATTGCCGGGGACATCTTCAATGCCAAGCTGATGGAGCTGAGCGGCGGCACCATGGGCATCGACCAGTTCCCGGGCGCCCAGCTGGGCCAGGAGCCGCAGATGCTCGAGAAGCTCAGGGCCGGCGACATCGATTTCATCATCACGTCGACCGCCAACGCCGCGACGGTGGCGCCGGAGGCGGGCGTGATGTCGCTGCACTTCATCTTCCGCGACAAGGACCACTTGCGGAAGACGCTGGCCGATCCCGAGGTCGTCAAGGCGTTTCGCGACATGATTCACGACACCGTGAAGGGTGCCCAGGTGCTGGCCCTGATGACGATGGGCCTGCGCAACATGTACGGCAAGACGCCGGTCACCAAGGTCGAGGATCTCAAGGGCGAGAAGGTGCGCGTGCAGGCGACCAAGACCGAGGACATGGCCTTCCCGGCCTATGGCGCGCAGACGGTGCACATGCCGTTCGGCGAGGTCTACACCTCGCTGCAGACGGGGGTGGTGAACTTTGCCGAGAACGGCATCAACGTTTACCTCGCGAACAAGCACTACGAGGTGGCGCCGGTCCTCTCGATCACCGAGCACGAGGCCAACAACAACGCCATCTGGGTCAGCGACAAGACCTGGAACAGCCTGAACGACGAGCAGAAGAAATGGGTCCAGGCGGCCGCCGACGAGGTCGGAAAGGTCGAGCCGGCCAAGGCGCTGCAGCTCGAGGAAGATTCCGAAGTCAAGCTGAAGAAGATCGGCGTGAAGGTCGTCGATGACGTCGACAAGTCAGGCTTCATGAAGGACGCCCAGCCGATCCAGGACGAGCTCGCCAAGGAGCTGGGGCCGCACGCGGTCAAGATCCTGGCGCTGATCCGCAATGTGAAGTGACCCAGCCGAAGGACCCGGGCGGCGTCGAGCAGCCTGCTCGCGCTGCGGGGGGAGGTTGATGGAGGGTCAGAAAGCCCTGATCATCCAGCGCCATCGCCACCTCAAGTGGCGCGCGCTGGACCCGATCGAGGCGCTGCTGATGGTGCTCTGCGGCGTCAGCATCGCCGCCTTCACGCTGTCCGTGTTCCTCGACGTTGTGACGCGCACGCTGGGCGAGCCGTGGCTGTGGCTCCAGGAAGTGACCACCGCGTTCTTCGCCTGGGGCGTCTTCATCGGCATGGCCGCGGCGACCCGGCGCAACGATCATCTCTATCTCACCGAGCTCACCAAGCTCATGACGGGCTCGCTGCGCAGCTTCTTCGAGTCCTTCAACCGGCTTGTCGTCCTCGGCGTCGCCTTGGTGATGGTGTGGTTCGGCTATAAGAACGCGCTTTTGGACCTGGGCAGCTTCCGCATGCCCTCCCTCATCCCGCTCACGGTCTATACCGCCGTGGTGCCGATCGCGGGCGCCTTGATCGCGCTCTTCGCCGTCGAGCAGCTCGTCAACGGCTGGCGCCACGGCTTCGAGGGCCCCGAGGACCACGACGACTTCGCGGAGACGCCCGAATGAGCCACGCCGGGGTGCTGTTCCTCATGGCGGCCCTCTTCCTGGGGCTCGGCTACATGGGCGTCCCGGTGGCGTTCTCGCTCGCCGCCGGCGTGCTGGTCGCCACCGCCTTCACGCCCATCAGCATGCAATCGATGATCGGCCAGCTCTTCCACGGCATCGATACCGAGGCGCTGCTGGCGGTGCCGTTCTTCCTCATGGTCGGCGAGCTCATGACCTCGACCGGCGTCGTTCACCGCATGATCCGGCTCTCCCAGACGCTGGTCGGGCACATGCGCGGCGGCCTGGCCCAAGTGATCACGCTGTTCAGCATGTTCTTCGCCGGCATCTCGGGCTCGTCCACGGCCGACGTGGCGGTGCTCAGCCGGACGGTCGCGCTCGAGATGGACCGCGAGGGCTACGATCGCGGCTTCACCGCGGCGCTGATCGCCTCCGCCTCGACCATGGCGAACCTGATCCCGCCGAGCATCATGGCGGTGGTCTATGGCGCCACCGGCAACGTGTCGATCGGCGGGCTGTTCCTCGCCGGCGTGGTGCCCGGCGTGCTGATCGGCATGGGCCTGATGGTCTACAGCTATTTCTTCGGACCCGTCGGGATCAAGAAGAAGCGCGCTCCGCTCATCGAGGTCGGCATCGCGGCCAAGGATTCGGCGCTGCCGCTGATGATTCCGGTGATCATCATGGGCGGCATCCTGACCGGCTGGTTCACGCCGACCGAGGCCGGCATGGTGGCGTGCGTGTACATCCTGGTCGTGCTGATCCCGGCCCTCAAGCCGCGGCATATCTTCGAGCTGCCGCGCGACTTCATGTATGCGGGGCTGCTCTATTCCATCCCGCTCGCCGCGGTGGCGAGCGCGTCCTCCTTCGGCTGGATGCTGGCCTACCTGCGCGGTCCCGATATCGTCGCGGACTGGATCGCCTACTACGCCGGCACGGACCCCCGGATGATCATGTCGCTTCTCGTCGTGCTCTTCGTCATCGTCGGCGATTTCGTCGATGCGGTGCCGGCGATCATCATCTTCATGCCGATCATCAACAAGCTGACCGAGCTCGGCAACATCAACCCGGTGCACATGGGCGTGGTCATCATCACCACGCTGGTGTTCGGGCTGATCACGCCGCCCTATGGCCTCTCGCTGCTGGTGGCGTCGAAATTCGTCGGCGTCGGGTTCGGCCGGGCGATGGTGCGCTCGCTGCCGCTTTATGTCGTGTTCTTCCTGACCATCGCCTTCACGGTGTGCTTCGCCGACATCGTGCTGTGGCTGCCCAAGCAGCTGCTGCCCGAATCGGTCGGCTGTTTCAAGTCCCCGACGGGGGTGGGCTATATCTGCCCGCCGTGACCGGGTGCGCGCTATTTGGTCCAGTGCTCGAAGTCGGCCTGGTATTCCTTGCTCTCGATCGCCTGATGGAGCCACTGGTCGGCGAAGTCCTTCCACAGCTGATCGCGCGGCAGGAGATAGGCCATCTCCGCGAAGTTGAAGGGGTGCTCCGGATGGATGGCACAGATGCCGGGATGCTCCTTCTGCCAGAGCAGCGTCTCGCTGGCGTCCGTGATCATGACGTTGGCCTTGTCGTCGAGGAGCTGCTGCCAGATCGTCTTGTTGTCGGCATAGACGGCGATGGTCGCCGACTTGAGGTTGGCGCGGTCGAAGCGCTCGTTGGTGCCGCCCGGGTTGGTGATCACCGTGACGCCGGCGCGGTCGATCGCAGCCAGGCTCTGGTACTTGCCCACGTCGGCGCAGCGCGCCGCCGCCGCCTTGCCGTTGACCAGCACGGGGATGGTGAAGAGCGCCTTCTTCTGGCGCTCGAAGTTGATCGAGATGCCGCCCATGGCGATGTCGAACTTGCCGGCCAGCAGGTCGTCCATCAAGTGGGGCCACGCGGTCTGGACGAACTCGACCTCGACGCCGAGCGCCTTGGCCAGCGAGCGCGCCATGTCGATGTCGATGCCCTCGTACGTCTTGGTCTCGGCATTGAGGTAGGAGAAGGGCCGGTAATCGCCGGTCGTCCCCACCCGCAGCACCTTGGCCGCGAGCACGGCGTCGAGACGGCTCGCCGCCGGCTCCTCGGTCCTGACCGGCACGGAGGTCACGGCGAGGCCGATGAGCACGGCGATCGTGAGGGCGGAGAGTACGAGGACGAGCCGGCGGATGTGGTTCATCGTGATCCCTTGCGACCCAGGCGAAAATCCGCGGGCACGCTACGCGATCGGCGGCGGCAGGGCTAGAGGCTATTTGATTCTCGACGCCATCGCGGCGCTTGCCGGGGCCGGGGGCGGGGCGCCACAATGGCCCGAGCGACTGGCGACGGGCGCGCAGCGCAGGCCGGAGGTGGGACGTGGAGCTTCACTTGCAGACCTGGCAGGAGGTCGAGCGCTATCTCGGGCGCTCCAACGGCATCATCGTTCCCATCGGCTCGACGGAGCAGCACGGCTTGAACGGGCTCATCGGCACGGACGCCATCTGCGCCGAGCTCATCGGCCGCCGCGCCGGCGAGCAGGCGGAGGCACTCGTCGGTCCCACCATCAGCGTCGGCATGGCGCAGCACCACATGGCTTTTTCCGGCACCATCACGCTCAGGCCCTCGACGCTCATCGCGCTCATCGGCGACTATGTGGCCTCGCTCAGGCGGCACGGCTTCGCGCACTTCTATTTCCTCAACGGCCATGGCGGCAACGTCGCGACCGTGAACGCGGCGTTCAGCGAGATCTATGCCGGCGTCTCCCTGGAGAGGGGCAACAACGCGCCCACGGTGCGCTGCAAGCTCGCCAACTGGTGGGAAGCGCCGGCGGTCAAGGCCATCGCGCGCGAGCTCTTCGGCGCCCGCGAGGGATCGCACGCGACGCCGAGCGAGGTGTCGGTCAGCCAATTCGCCTATCCCCAATCGATCAAGCGGCCCGGGCCGATTCCGCTCGGGCCGGCCTATCGGCCCTTTACCGACGGCGAGCACTACCGGCGGCTCTATCCCGAGGGGCACATCGGCTCGGACCCGAGTCTCGCCACGCCCGCGCACGGCGAGCGCCTGGTGGAGGCGGCGGTCGAGGCCACCCGCGACGACTATCTCGCCTTCCTCGAGGCGGCTTGAGCGGAACGCGGCGATTTGAACTCTGTCAATTGGACGCCGGAAAATTTCAATAATGAAAATTTCAAGAATAATTCCGAGTCGCGTTTTTCCACCGGTAATGGTTGAAAATTGTCCCGCGAAGCCTCAAAAGGATTGAGCATTGCCGACCGGACGGCGCTAATGTCGCAGACCATGGCAGCAGGGCGCAAGGGACCCCCGCAATACGAGCCGCGCGGGCGAAGCGTCGCGGGCGGCGCCGTCGACGCCGAGGAGAGCAATGGCCCCGGGAGCCCGGAAGAGGCGCTTGCGGCGCTCAGGGCCAGCGAGGCGCGCTACGCGCTCGCCGTCGCCGGGGCCGATGACGGCCTCTGGGACTGGGACCTCGTTGCCGGCACGGTCTACCGCTCGGCGCGGCTCGAAGAGATGCTCGGGCGCGCGGCCAAAGAGGCGGAGACGACGCCGGCCGACTGGCTCGCCCGCGTCCACCCCGAGGACAAGGAGCAATACCGCGCGGTCTTCCGCACCTACGTCAAGGGCGAGGCGGAGCGTTTCGAGTGCAAGTACCGCCTGATCGACGCAGCGGGCGGCGAGCGCTGGGTCCACGAGTATGCCAAAGGCCTGCGGGATGCTGCGGGCCGCCTCTACCGCATCGCGGGCTCGGTGCGGGACATCACCGAGCAGAAGCGCCTCGAGGAGGAGCTGCGCCGCGCCGGCGAGTTGTTGCGGGACTACGCCGAGACCGCGTCCGACTGGTACTGGGAGACAGCTCCCGACCATCGCTTTACCGTTTATCCGGAGCGCGTACGCCGCTTCGGCGTCGACCCCGCCACCCGTCTCGGGAAGCCTCGCACCGACTTCGCGGCGGACCTCGAGGAGGAGCCCGAGAAATGGCGCGCGCATACGGCGCTCCTCGCGCGTCACGAGCCCTTCCGCGACTTCGTCTACAAGATCAGGCTGGCGGGCGGCGAGGTTCGCTTCATCTCGACGAGCGGCAAGCCGATCTTCGCCGCGGACGGCCGCTTCTTGGGATATCGCGGCAGCGGCCGGGACGTGACCAAGGCCATGCTCGCGGCCGAGGCGCTCAAGGACAGCGAGCAGCGCTTCAGCGACATCGCCGAGGTCGCCGGCGACGTGCTCTGGGAGCTCGATGCGGACTACCGCTTCGTCTATGTCTCGGGCGCCGGGCGCGATGCCGTCGGCGTCGAGGACGGCTTCATCCTCGGCAAGACGCGCTGGGAGCTCGCCGGCGCCGATCCGGCGAAGGACGCGCTCTGGGCGCGCCACAAGGCCGCGCTCGACGCCCGCCAGCCCTTCAGGAATTTCAGCTATTCCTTCAGGGGCAGCACCGGCCGCATGCTGCACTGCACGGTGAGCGGCAAGCCGATCTTCGACGCGAAGGGCGCCTTCCGCGGCTATCGCGGCACCACGACCAATGAGACCGGCGCCGTCGAGCTCTTGCGCCGCACCGAGCAGCAGGCCGATCTCCTGCGCAAGATCTTCGCCTCGATGGTCGAGGGTATCGTGGTCGTCGACGCCGGCCTCAAGGTCGTCACCTTCAACCCGCAGTTCCTCGAGCTCGGCGAATATCCCGCGGATTTCGTCGCCACCGGCGAACCCTTCGAGAAGATCGTCCGCTTCGGCGCCGTGCGGGGCGACTATGGCGCCGGCGAGGTCGAAGCGCTGGTCGCCGCCCAGATCGAGGAGCTGATGCGCTTCAAGCCGCATGTGGCGGAGCGTCAGCTGCCGAGCGGCAGGGTGCTCGAGCTGCGCGGCAATCCGCTCGCCGAGGGCGGCCTCGTCATCACCTGCGTCGAGGTCACCGAGCGCAAGCGCACCGAGAGGAGGATCGCCCGTCTCGCCCGCATCGACGCGCTAACCAATCTCGCCAACCGCGCCCAGTTCAGCGAGCACCTCGAGCACGCGACCGCCGAGGGCACGCGCTACAACCAGCCCTGCGCGCTCTTCTACGTCGATCTCGACAACCTCAAGGAGGTGAACGACACGCTCGGCCACCCGGCGGGAGACGGTCTCCTGCGGCTGGTCGGCAAGCGGCTCGCCTCGATCGTCCGCGAGGCCGACCTGGTGGCGCGCCTGGGCGGCGACGAGTTCGCGGTCATCCAGGCCAATCTCGCGCACTCGGACGACGCCGCCAAGTTCGCCGGGCGCCTGGTCGAGACGCTGTCCCACCCCTATCGCATCGGCGGCCACGAGGTGCACACCACGGCGAGCGTGGGCGTCGCCATCTCCGCGCCGGAGAAGCCGGTCTCCGCCGAGGAGCTGATGAGCCAGGCGGACACGGCGCTCTACAAGGCCAAGCAGGAGGGGCGCAACCGCTTCTGCTTCCATTCGCCGCAGATCGAGAAGACGGTGCGCGCGCGGGTCGCCATGGCGGACGCGCTGCGCCGGGCGCTCGCCCAGCGGCAGATGACGCTCCACTACCAGCCGCGCTACGATCTCGCGAGCGGCAGCGTCACGGGCATCGAGGCCTTGCTGCGCTGGCGCCACCCGAACGGCGAGCTCATGAGCGCCGGCGAGTTCGTCACCAGCATGCACGACAGGGGGCTCTTGCGGAAGCTCGACGCCTGGGTCCTCGGGCGCGCCTGCCGGCAGATGCGCAAGTGGCAGGACGGCGGCCAGCTCGAGGGTGCCGTGATCGGCGTCAATATCGCACCCGTGCAATTCAAGGACCCCAGCCTCGAGGCCGCCGTCCGGCACGCGCTCGAGCAAAGCGGGCTGCCGCCGGGCCGCCTCGAGATCGAGCTCATCGAGCTCGTCCTCATGCACGCCAACGACGGCTTGCTCGCCGCCCTGCGCGCGCTCCACGAGCTCGACGTGCGGCTGTCGATCGACGGCTTCGGCTCCGGCTACATCGCACCCAGGCAGCTCAACAGCCTGCCGATCGCGAGCGCCAAGATCGGCCCCGAGCTTGTCTCCGACCTGGCGGCCGGCGGCGGCCGCGAGACGACGGTCGCCGCCACGCTCTCGCTCGCCCGCAACCTCGGCCTCAGGGTCGTCGCCAAGGGGGTCGAGACGGCCGAGCAGCTGCGCCGCCTCGGCGAGCTCGGCTGCGACGAGGTGCAGGGCCGCCTGCTCGCAGCCCCGGTTTCCGCCGAGGAGCTCCCCGCCGCGGCGGCCGAGGGCGCGCGGCTGCTCGCGGCGTTGGCGTAGCGCCGGCTATCGCGAAGTTGCAGACCGAGCCCGTTTGACCAGGCCGGCGCGCTTGCGGTTAGATTGCAGCAAGCGTCGATTGGAGCGGGGGGGACGATGAAGCTCGGCATCACGCTGCCGCTTGTCGACATCCAGGGCGACCCGGCCGCGGTGCGCGATTTCGCGCAAGCCGCGGAGGCGCTCGGCTACCGCCATCTAGGCGCGCCGGATCACGTGCTCGGCGTCAATGTCGCGAGCCGTCCGGAGTGGGGCACGCGCAACACCTCGAAGGATTTCTTCCACGATCCCTTCGTCTTGTTCGGCTTTCTCAGCGCCTGCACGCAAAAGATCGAGTTCTCGACCGAGGTCCTGATCCTGCCGCAGCGGCAGACGGTTCTCGTCGCCAAGCAGGCGGCATCGCTCGACGTGCTCTCCGGCGGACGCTTCCGTTTCGGCATCGGTATCGGCTGGAATGCCGTCGAGTTCGTCGGCTTGAGCGAGAACTTCCGCAATCGCGGCAAGCGCTCGGAGGAGCAGGTGCGGGTCATGAAGGCGCTGTGGGCGGAGCCGCACGTCACCTTCAAGGGGAAGTGGCACAGAATCGACGACGCCGGCATCAATCCCCTGCCGACCCGGCGGACGATCCCCCTCTGGTTCGGCGGGCACGAGGACGTGACCCTGCGCCGCATCGCCGAGCTGGGCGACGGCTGGATCATGCTGCGGCAGCCGATGGGCGCCGCGGCCGAGGCCGAGTTTGCCAAGCTCCGCCGCTATGTCGCGGAGGCCGGCCGCGATCCGAGCGCCGTCGGCATCGAAGTCTGGGTCTCGACCGCCGAAGGCGGTCCTGACGACTGGCGCAAGGCGCTCCAATACTGGAAGGCCGCCGGCGTCACCCACATCACCCTCAACAGCGCCTACGGCCAACCGCCGCACCGCCGCATCGCCGGCAGGTCGATGGCCGACCACCTGGCGGCGATGAGGGAGTATCACGCGGCGGTCGCGGATTTGCTCTGACCGCGGCTTCGGGTGGGGAGGGGGAGCGAAACGCTCCGGCTGTTGCCGGAGCGGGACCGGCCGAAGCGTCGACCGGCGACCCGCCCGATATCGTCATTGATACTCGTCGCTCACCTCTCGCGCGGAATGAAATGCCACGACGCTCCAATGTCGTCGTCCGGGTGCCGTAGATTTGTGCCAGACGCCCGCCGGTACGACGTGCCAGCGATCCTCGAGCACCGCCGGAGCGCCCTCGCCGAAACGATCCACGCGCCAGCGGCCCTCCGTCTCGACGTGCGTCTCGATGGGGCCATCGAGCGCAAAAAGATACTGTGTGCTATTGGCATGCCGCTCGACGCCCGCGCCATCGGCATCGCGTGTCGCGGCAACCCTGATGCTGCCGGCTGCAACGGGTGCCGCACCCCCGAGGCCCGCCGGGTCCAATGTCACGAAGGTTGCCGGCATGCTCGAATCCCGCTGAAGCTTCCTCACCGCTTCGGCCTGGGCGCGCCGCAGGGCGGCCAAAACATCGGGCCTGCTCGCGAATCTCTCCAGCTCCTCGACGACAGGCCGCTCGGCTGGCGTGATGCTTCGATTGTTTGTCGGCTGAGCCATCGATGACCCCCTTAGGTCGTGGATAGAAGTCTCAGACGAAAAGTACCGGAAGCCGGCCAATGCCAGTTGTAGGGCCTACATAGCACACGGCGCATCGGTGCACATGGGCGTGGTGTTCATCGCGACGCTCGCCTTCGGCCTCATCACGCCGCCCTATGGCCTCGCCCTCCTCATGTCGTCCAAGTTCGTGGGCGCGCGCTTCTCCGCGGCGCTCAAGGGGTCGTTGTCGATCTATGTGGTGTTCTTCCTCACCATCGCCTTCACCATCTTCTTCCCGCGCGTGGTGCTCTGGCTGCCGAAGCAGGTCATCCCGGAATCGGTCGGCTGCTTCAAATCGCCCTCGGGGCCGGGGTATATCTACCCGCCGTAGGGGCACAACTCGATCGGCATCGCCGGCGTGGCGGCTTGGGGCGGGCAGCGGAAATTGGATGGAGAAACCTAAGTCGTCTCCCATAGGCGGCTCGAAGTTGCCGGCCCGCTAGGTCGCTATGCCAGAAAATCTCTGACGAGACCCCAATACGGCCGGCGCTTTCTCTCGCATTCCCAAAACCCGATCTTCTCGGTCGGCGCGAAGCAGAAGAAGTCGGCGGGCGTGCGTGGGTCACGCCGCGACGTGTACCTCGGGCCATCGTCCATCAGCCAAATCTCGGTGAACCCGAAGCCGTCGAAGTCGCTCGGAACGATCAGTTCTGCGAGTTCCTCGTGCACGTCGTATTGCGCCGGGCCTTCGACATCTTTGGTGGGCCAATCCAGATGACCCAACAGGATGACTGGCCGAGTATCGAAGATGCCGCGTCGATCGTAGCTCTCGTGCTTTTGGCTCGCTAGGCGCAAGAGCTCGGCAATGATGTGGTCGGCGCTGCCGGCCTTGATGAGGGTTAACTCGACCCCGGTCTCAATCCCGTCGATGAGCGCGATCCGGTCAGGTGACTCGCCGGCCGACAAAATCTTGACCGTTCGACCTGTGATGACCGGGAACTCCGCCTCGAACGTATCCGCAACGCCAGTCTCGACCTCGCGCCCGCCGACTGCGTCCTCGTACGCGTCTCTTGATCTCCGCCCCATCGGAACCTTGTCTTGCTCAACCTTAAGTCGCACAGAAATGTGCCGGAGTGAGTATGCTGACTTTAGTGGCGCTCGGCAATCCGCATCAGCGCGGCTCGCTAATAGGGCGTTTCCGGCATCATTTTTCGGATAACTTCGCGTCTATATGGCGTCGTATAACCCAAGGGGGAAGCGGGGAGTCCATGAGAAGCTCCATAGTCTGCTTACTGGGCGCCGGCTTTTCGTACGTTGGGGGGACTCCACTCGCTAGGGACCTCCTCAAGCCGAATTGGCTCATCACGACGTCGGAGCGCAGTCGCCGGCGCTTCCGTATGGTTCGTGAGCATTACGAAAATTGGCAGAAAGACCACCCCGGAGAATATCCAGAGCAATACATGGAGCTGGTGTACACGCGGAGTGCGGGACCAAATACACCGAAGTGGGATTGGGTCGTAGAGTATGTCTGCGCTGTAATTGCGTCAGCGGGAACGCCATCAGCATCATTAAATCGAAACCCCCGATATTCTAACCGCGTCAACCGGCCCTTCTATTGCGCGGCCCACCAACAATTTTGGAATGCACTTTTCAGCACCACTAGGGACCTCTCGGTGATCACGACTAACTACGACATTCTGGTCGAACGGGTATTGCGCCATCGGCCGATGCGCCGACCGTGGTCCCCTGGTTGCTTCTATGGCGGTCTTGCACGGCCTCAAATCCTAAAGGGAGCGGCTCAGCCATTTTCCCGATGGGCTCCGGAGCGCATCATTGAGATGACTGGGACGATACCCGTCTTCAAGCTCCATGGTTCGCTCAATTGGACACTGGACGGTCAGTCCATCGTCACCTTCCAGGACATGCGACCGGCATTTCGGCATGGTGGTACCGCAGCGATTATTCCACCGGTTCCGGAGAAGCTTGTGCCCCCATGGTTGCATGAAATTTGGCGCGAGGCGGAATCGAGCCTGCGCGGATCTGATTTGTGGGTGATGTGCGGTTATTCCATGCCGGCCTATGACACCGAGGTGTTGCGACTGCTGAAGACAGCTGGGACCGGTTGGCCCCTTACCATTTTTCTCCTCAGCCCCGAGGCCGCCGCCCTCCAGAAAAGGTGGACAGGCCTCCTTCCTGAAGCCAGCACTATTTGTCTTCCAGGACTTCCCGAAGGGATCGAACCGCTCGCTCACCGCCTCGTGTCGTTGCCGCAATAGCACCATCAGGTAAACCAACCGAGGACCTCGCGAGCGGCAGGGGAGCCGCACGATACGCCCACCTTGTAGCGGCACGGCCGTTGTGACGTGCTATTCGTCGGCGTCATAGATGACTGCGACGCACTGTTGCCGGAGGGCGTATCGGGCGACGTTGATCGCGGGATGGGGGAGACCCTCGGCGATGCGCTCCTGCCCCGGCATCGGATGCGACCTTCCGCTGCCGCATACACCGGGCGGTAGGGAATGACCGCTTCGGGCCGAGAGCACCCGCTGGCGGGCCACGGCTGACTTGGTTTTGACCCCAGCCCCGCCTCAATGCCCCACGAGCGCCGCCTTGACGCGCTCGGCCGTGATCGGCGCCGTCCGCATCCTGGCGCCCGTCGCATCGAAGATGGCGTTGGCAAGCGCCCCCGGCACCGGCGTGGTCGAGGCCTCGCCGGCGCCGAAGGGGGGGAGCTCGGGGCGGGAGACGAGGTCGATCTCGATTGTGGGCGCCTCGGGGAAGGTGAGGATGGGGTAGCTCGACCAGTCCGTGCTGGTGACGCGGGCGCGGTCGAAGGCGACCTCCTCGTGGAGCACGCGGCTCAGGGTCTGGAGGATGCAGCCCTCGATCTGGTTCTTCAGCGCATCGGGGTTGATGATGAGCCCGCAGTCGTGGGCGCAGGCGACGCGCCTCACGCGCACCTCGCCCGACGTGCGGTCGACGGCCGCCTCCATGGCGATCGCCACGTAGTTCTCGTTGTGCTTGTAATGCACGTAGGCGATGCCGCGGCCGATCGCAAGCGGGCCCGAGCCGCGCTCGGGATTGGGCGAGGGGCGCGCCTGCCAGCCGAAGAGGGCGGCCGCGCGCTTGAGGACCTCGATGCCGCGCGAGTCCGAGAGTGCCGAGAGGCGGAACTCGAGCGGGTCGCGCTTGGCCGCCGCGGCGAGCTCGTCGGTGAAGCCCTCGACCGCGAAGCTGTTGGCGATCTTGCCGGGGGCGCGGATGTTGGACGGGCGGAGCGGCGTCGCCTTGAGCCAATGGACCGTCGCCTCCATGTCCTTGACGGCATACGGCGGATCGCCGTTCTGCCCGATGAGGCCGGCGGACAGGCCGAGCTTCTGCGCGATGCCGGCGGCGGCAGGTGCCAGGAGCGGCACGTGCGGCATGCCCTTGGTCGCTGCGGGCAGCCACATCTCGGTGCGCCAGGCGGCGATGCGGCCCTCGCCGTCGAGGCTCGCGTCCAAGTCGATGAGCTGCGGCGGGCCCTTGGGGTCCCAGCCGTGCTCGTCCTCGCGCATCCATTGCACGCGCACCGGCCGGCCGGTCGCGCGCGAGAGGAGCGCTGCGTCCGCCGCCGCGTCGTCGTGGCCGTTCATGCCGTAGCAGCCGGCGCCGTCGAGATAGATGAGGCGCACCTTGTCCTCAGGCAGGCCGAGGATGTGGGCGAAGGCGATGCGGAACTTGTGCGTCGCCTGGGAGGCGGTCCAGATGGTGGCGCTGCCGTCGCTCACGTCGGCGATGGCGCAGGAGGGCCCCATCGAGGCGTGGCTCTGCACCGGCCACCAGTAGCTCGCCGTGAAGCGGTGTCTTGCCGCATTGAGTGCCGCGGCCGCATCGCCGCGCTTGGCGACCGTCTCGTCGTGGTCGACCGCACTCGCGCGCACGAAACGCGCAAGGTCCGTGTTTCCCGGCAGCTCTTGCGCCTGGCTCCAGCTCGCCTTGAGCGCTCTCGCGGCGCGGATCGCCGCCCATTCGTCCTCCGCCACCACGCCGAGGAAGTCCTTGATGCGCACGACGCCCGCGTGGGGGATGCCGGCCAGCGATTCCGGGTCGATCGAGAGCAGCGCAGCACCCACCGCTGGCGGCCGGATGGCGCGGCCGTGCAGCATGTTGGGCACGCTGAAATCATGCATATAGACGTGCGTGCCGGTGCATTTGGCCGGCAGGTCAGGGCGCTTGAGCGGCTGGCCCACCACCTTGTAGGAGGCGGGCGGCTTGAGCGGCGCCTGGGCGTCGACCTTGAGCGAGAGGCGCTTCCCCGCGACGAGGTCGCCGTAGCCGACGCGTCCCGTGCCCGAGGCCGTGCGCACGACGCCGTCCTCGACCGCGAGATCGCCCACGGCAGCACCGAGGCGCTCGGCCGCGAGCTTGAGGAGGGCCTGGCGCGCGGTCGCCGCCGCCTGGCGGATGGGGACGCCGCCGCGGGTGATGCCGGAGCTGCCGCCGGTCGGGCCCTGGTCGGGGGTAAGCGCCGTGTCGCCCTCGATGAGGTCGATGCGCCCGACCGGGAGATAGAGCTCCTCCGCCACCATCTGGCGGACGGCGATGCGCAGGCCCGTGCCGAGATCGACCTTGCCGGTATAGACCGTGGCCGAGCCGTCGGCGTGGATGGCGAGGAAGCTCGCCACCTCGTCGAGTGCCAGCGGCTTGCCGACGTCGGCTGGCGAGCCGAGGAGCGGCTCGGCCAGGGCCGCGAGTGCCATGCGCGGTGCGACGCCGATGCTCACGATGAGCGTGCTGCCCGCCTTGAGGAGAGCGCGGCGGGAGAGCTTGAGAGGGCGGATGGCGTTCATGGCCGCCTCCCTCAAGCGCCGGCCGCGCGCATGACCGCGCGCAGGATGCGAACGTGCGTGCCGCAGCGGCAGAGCGTTGCGGCGAGCGCCTCCTTGACCTCGTCGAGCGTCGGCTTGGGCTTGTGGTCGAGGAGCGCCTTGGCCGCCATCACCATGCCGTTGGTGCAATAGCCGCACTGCGCCGCCTGCTCCGCGATGAAGGCGGCCTGCACCGGGTGCGGCTTCTCGGGCGTCCCGAGCCCCTCGATGGTGGTGACCGAGCGGCCGGCCACGGCGCTCATGGGTGTGATACAGGCGCGCGCGATCTCGCCGTCGATGAGCACCGCGCAGGCGCCGCACTGGCCGAGCCCGCAGCCGAACTTGGGCCCATGCAGGCCGAGCTGGTTGCGCAGCACGTAGAGGAGCGGGACGTCGGCGTCCCAGCTCTCGAGCTTCTCGGCCTTGCCGTTCACCTGGAGCTCGACCGTCGCCATTTCTGCACTCCACCGTTATGCTCGTTGATGCACACAAATCGTAAGATTACAGGTGCCTCGGACAGGCAGCGGTGGGTCCTTCGAGACGCTCGCTGCGCTCGCTCCTCAGGATGAGGTAAAGTCTTTCTGCCACACACAAATCTGCCTCATCCTGAGGAGCGCCCCGAAGGGGCGCGTCTCGAAGGACCCACGGCGGCCCTGCAAGTCTCTTGGACGTGTGTGCATCGACTGGCGCTATCCTGCCCGGATTTCCGCAAGCATTACCCGATTGCGTGCCCCATGCAACCGGGAGGCAGCCCGGCGCACGCGAAAGTGACCGCGCACGCCGCGCCCCGTGATTTTGCTTTGCCTTGCCGCGGCGGGCTGCCTAATCTCCGGGCAATCAAGGCCATGGGCACGCGCACGGCGAGGAGGAGACATGCGGATCGCCATCATCGGCCAGCAGGATTTCGGCAAGGCCGTGCTCGAGGCGTTCTTGAAGCGCGGCGACGAGGTGGCCGGCGTCTTCGTCTCGCCCGAGAAGCCGGGGTCGCGGCCCGATCCCTTGCGCGCGGCTGCCGAGGCGGCGGGCGTGAAAGTCTTCCAGATCGCCAAATTCACCGAGGCGCCGGCGCATGGACGCGCTCAAGGGCCTCGGCGCCGACATCGGCATCATGGCCTATGTGCTCGCCTTCGCGCCGCAGAGCTTCTGCGCGATCCCGAAGCACGGCACCATCCAGTACCACCCCTCGCTGCTTGCCGCTCCACCGCGGCCCCTCCTCGATCAACTGGCCGATCATCAAGGGCTTCACGAAGACAGGCCTCAGCATCTTCCGCCCGAGCGACGGGCTCGACGAGGGTCCGGTGGTGCTGCAGAAGGAGGTCGCCATCGGGCCGGACGACACCCTCGGCTCGCTCTATTTCGACAAGCTCTTTCCCATGGGCATCGCCGCCATGCTCGAGGCCGCGGATCTCGTGGCAGCTGGCAAGGCCAAGGAGACGGTGCAGGACGAGAGCCAGGCGACCTACGAGGGCTGGGTGCGCGAGGCCGAGGCGCGCATCAATTGGGCGCAGCCCATCGACCAGACCTACAACCTCATCCGCGGCTGCAACCCGCAGCCGGGCGCCTGGACCACGCTGGCCGGGAAGAAGCTCTATCTCTTCGACGCCAGGAAGACGATCGCGCACACCTTCGGCCAGGTGCGCGGCAAGAAGATCGGCCAGGTCGCAGCCCTCTCGGACAAGAGCTTCACCGTGCACGGCCAGGGCGGCTTCATCGAGGTCTTGCGCTGCCGCTTCGAGGACGGCAAGAAGATCGCCGCGAACGAGGCGGGCATCGCCGAGGGCACTCTGCTGGGCGGCTGAGCCCGCAACCATTCATCCCATGGACATGACGGGCGCGCCCCTCGCGGCTGCGCCGGATCGAGGAGGACATATGGCGACGCCGCGCGGACGCAACTTCTTTCAGGCACCGGGGCCAACCAACATCCCGGAGCGCATCCTGCGCGCGATGGCGGCACCGGCGATCGACTTCAAGGGTGCGGAGTTCGAGGCCATCGCGGAAGAGTGCTACGCGGGCCTGCGGCAGCTCTTCAAGACCGAGGGGACGGTCCTCGTCTATGCCTCGTCCGGTCACGGCGCCTGGGAGGCGGCGCTCGCCAATACGCTCTCGCCGGGCGACAAGGTGCTGGTGGTGGAGAGCGGCTATTTCTCGCTCAAGTGGGGCGAGCTCGCGCAAGGCCTCGGGCTCGAAGCGGAGACGCTGGCGGCGGACTGGCGCACGGGCGCCGATCCGGCAGCGCTCGAGGCTCGCTTGCGCGAGGACCGCGGGCACGCCATCAAGGCCGTGATGCTGGTGCACAACGAGACCTCGACGGGCGGCGTCGTCGGCGTCGCCGAGGCGCGCCGCGCCATCGATGCGGCCAAGCACCCCGCACTCTTCCTCGTCGACGTGATCTCCTCGCTCGCCTCGCTCGATTTCCGCATGGACGAGTGGCGCTGTGACGTGGTGGTCGGCGGCTCGCAGAAGGGCCTCATGATGCCGGCCGGCATGGCCTTCACCGCGGCGAGCGCGCGCGCGATGGCGGCAGCGAAGGAGGCGCGGCTGCCGCGCATCTATTGGGACTGGCGGCGGCTCCTCGACGGCAAGCGCCAGGTCCATTTCAACGGCACGGGACCCGTGCACTTCTTCTATGGCCTCAGGGAGGCGCTCCGCATGCTCGGGGAAGAGGGGCTCGAGGAGGTCTTCGCGCGCCACCGCCGCCTCGCCGAGGCGACGCGCCGCGCGGTGCGCGCCTGGCAGCGGAACGACGGGCCGGAAATCTACGCGGCGAACCCGCGCATCCGCTCGGACTCGGTGACCGCCATCCTCGTGCCCGAGGGCCACGACGCGGACGCGGTGCGCCGCTTGAGCTTCGAGCGCTTCAACGTCTCGCTCGGCGGCGGCCTGGGGCCGCTCCAAGGCCACGTCTTCCGTCTCGCCCACATGGGCGAGCTCAACGAGCCCACGCTCCTCGGCGCCATCGCCGCGGTCGAGATGGCGCTCAAGCTCGCAGAAGTGCCCCACGGCAAGGGCGGCGTCGACGCCGCGATGGAGTATCTCGTCTCGCCCGGCTGAACCGTGCATGGATTGCAAGGACGCTTGCACTTTCATCGCGGGTCCTTCGAGACGCGCCCCCGGCGCGCCAAGCGCGCCTCTCTTGCATCATGCAAGAGAGCGGGCCTTCGGCCCGCGGGGCGCTCCTCAGGATGAGGCAGATTTGTGTGTGGCAGAAAGACTTAACCTCATCCTGAGGAGCGAGCGCAGCGAGCGTCTCGAAGGACGCACCGCACTTGGTCCGAGGCGCCTTTACCTTGCGGAGCGCCGCTCGTCGCGTGCTTCTTACTGATACGGTTTGACGAGGACGGGATCGACGCGGTCTGCGTCGCCGCCGTCCGCCGGCTTTTTGCCGTAGGCGGCGATATCGACGCGCTCGGCCGAGATGCCCTGGCCCAGGAGGAAGGCGCGCACCGCATAGGCGCGCGAGAGCGAGATGCGGCGCGCGTGGCCGGCGTCGGCCCCGCTCTCGGAGGCGTAGGCGTAGAGCTTGATGCGCAAATCCTCGTCCTTCTTGAGCCGGCCGACCACCTGGCCGAGCGCCGCCTTGGCCTGGTCGCTGAGCTCGATGGCGCCGGCCGCGAAATCGATGCTCGGTCCCTTCTCTCCGGCCAACTGGGCGGGCGGCTTGGCCGCGACTTCGCCGACGGCGGTGGCCGGCGGCAGCTTGGGCTCGGCCAACGACGCCGCCGCCGGTGCCGCCGGCGCCGGCGTTGTCGCGGCCTCCGGGACGGGTGGCGAAGCCGAGGCCTCTCGCGCGGGCGTGCTCGCCGCCGGCTCTGCGGGCGCGGCACTTTGGGCGGGCGAAGGACTTTGCGCCGGTGGGGCGGCCGGCGGAGCGGGTTTTGCCTCGGCAGCGGCCGCTGCGGGCGGAGAGGGCGGCGAGGTCAGCACCTCGGGCGTCGGCGGAGACGGCGGCGCCGCGGGCGCCCGTGCTGGCGCCGGTGCCGCCGCGGCGGCGCGCGCCGGTGCCGCCGCGGCCGCGGTCGGCTGCGCACTCGTCCGGGCAACCGGCGGCGGTGCTGCGGCTGTGCTCCGGGGTGCTGCGGGTCGCTGCGCGGCATTGGCTGGCGTCGCCAGCGTGCGCATGTAGCGCAGGAGCTCGCTCGTGGGGCGGCCGTCGACGGGAAGCCCGCTGTCCTGCTGGAAGAGCCGGATGGCGCGGAGCGTGCGCATCCCCATCCTGCCGCCGGTGGAGTCGGGCTCGTAGCCGAAGGAGATGAGCAGGCGCTGGATCTCGGCGAGCTCGGGCGACGCCTCGGCCGCAGCGCTTGCCGGCGCCTTGGCGGCCGGGCGCGGCGCTTTCGCAGCACTGCGCGGGGCCGCGGGTGGCGGCGCTGGCGGCGTCGCCGCTACGCTCGGCGCGGGGGCGGCGGGCTCGACGGGGGCCGCCGCAGGTGCGGCCGCCGCTTGCTGCTGCGGCGCTTCCGCCTGGGCCGGCGGAGCGGGCGTTGCCGCCGGTGCCGCCGCCGGCTGCGGCGCACTTTCCTGCGCGGCGGGCGCCGGCGGCGAGGCCTCGCTCTTGGCGGCCGCGACGCTGGTGCCGGCCCCGGGCGCCTTCTCCTGCGCGCGATGCCCGGGGGCGAGGAGCAGCCACACGGCAAAGCCGAGAGCTGCGAAGCCGACGGCCACGCCCGTCCAACGAAGAATGTTCCTGGTTCTCGCTTGCAAGGCCACGGTTCCTCTAGCGCCTGCGCGGTGGCGGGAAGGGGGCCGCGCGCTGCGCGACGCGCCGCCCTCGCCGCTCGCTGAATTTCCCAATCATTTCGGGAATATAGGCGGTGCCCCGGCGGGGAACAAGCAAGCAGCGCGCCGGCATCGGCGGCGGCTCAGAACTTGCCGTATTTGAGATAGGCCTCCTTGGGGTCCATGCCGCCCAGGATAGCCTTCCTGAGCTCGCTCTCGGTGCCGATCACCTCCTCGCTCAGCCGCACCACCTCCTCGGCGCGCGCGCGCGGGATGCGCACGATGCCGTCGCGGTCGGCGAGGACGTAGTCGCCGCTCGCGATCGTGACGGCGCCGATGACGAGCGGCTCCCCGATGCGCTCGGGCAGCCATTTCGCCACGATGTCGCTCGGCGTGGCGAAGCGGCAATAGACGGGAAAGCCGAGGGCCAGGATGAACTCCACGTCGCGCGTGGCACCGTCGACCAGGTAGCCGCGCACGCCGCGGTGCTTCAGCGTCTCGGCCGAGAGCTCGCCCATGAGGGCGCAGGCCGAGGTATTGGGCTGGCAGACCACGACCGAGCCTGCGGGTGCGCGCGAGAGGAGGCCGGTCCAGGCGAGGAGCGTCGCATGCGCCTCGAGCGTCTCGTCGTAGCGCCCGCTCACCGTGAAGGCGGGACCCGCGAGCTTGAGCGCGGGATCGAGGCCGCGGATCGTCTCGGGCAGCACGAAGCGGCACTCGCCGAGTGCGCGCAGCACGTCGTGGACAGCACCCGTGTAGCAGCGCGCGAGCCGCTGGGTGAGGGCCGCCTCGCTTGCGGCAAGCTCAGTCATCTACGACAGGCCCGCGGCGAGATAGCCGCCGTCGACGCGGATGATCTCGCCGGTGACATAGCTCGCGGCGGGCGAGGCGAGGAAGATGGCCGCGCCCACCAGCTCCGGGAGCTCGCCGAAACGGCCCATGGGGGTGCGGCGCATGGCGGCCGCCTTGCGCTCCGGGCTCATCTTGTCGCGGTTGAGCTCGGTCATGAAATAGCCGGGTGCGATGGCGTTGACGCGCACGCCGCGCGTCGCCCACTCGGCGGCGAGCGTCTCGGTGAGGCCGAGCACGCCGTGCTTGCTCATCGTATAGGGCGTCGACTTTTGCAGGCCGATGAGCGAGGCGATCGAGCCGATGTTGACGATCGCTCCCTCGCCCCGCGCCAGCATGTGCCGCCCCGCCTCGAGGCAGGCGAAGAAGACGCTTTTGAGGTTGGTGTCGATCACGAGGTCGTACTGCTCGGGCGTGAAGTCCTCGCTCGGCTGGATGATCGTCACACCCTGGGAGTTGACCAGCACGTCGAGCTTGCCGAATTTAGCCGCCGCCCCGTCGATCACTGCCTTGAGGCGGGGGAGGTCGGTCACGTCGGCGGCATAACCCACGGCGTCGGGATCGCTCTCGCGCAGGCGCTCTGCCACCTCCGCCACCTTGGCCGGCGTCTTGCCGAGGATGGCCACGCGCGCGCCCGCCTCCTGATAGGCGAGTGCGATCTCGCGCCCGATGCCGCTCGAGCCGCCGATGACGAGCGCCACCTTGTCCTTGAGCGAGAAGCGGTCGGCTTGGGTCATGGAGGGCGCTCCGCTAACGCTGAGTTACGAGGGGTCGCGACGCTTGCGGCGACGCAGTGGGTCCTTCGAGACGCAACCCTTTCGGGTTGCTCCTCAGGACGAGGTCAATTCGTGTGTGGCAGAAAGATTCTAACTCATCCTGAGGAGCGAGCGTAGCGAGCGTCTCGAAGGACGCACTACAGCCGGTCCGAGACCCACTATCGCTCTCCACGTCGAGCCAGCGGGCGTCGCTCATTCGAGCACCAGGCCGTCCTTGAGCACGCGTGCGACAAATTCGGGCTTGCAGTACAGGGCTGGCCGAACATCCGGCGTCAAGCCAAGGCGCCGGCATTCGCCCTCGGCGAAGCGGCGGGCTTCGGAGGTGCTGGTCTCCGGAAAATCGACCAGGATGTCGATGTCGCTGTCGAAGCGAAGGCGATCCTCGGCGGCCGATCCGAAGACGATGAAACGTCCGCCGCGAGCCCGGGCATAAGAGCGCAGCGCCTCGCACAGGGTCGCGAAACCCTGACGCATGGCCGCCACGTGCGCACGTTTCTGCTCGGTCAGCGTCGGGAACGTCACAGCATCACCTGGAGCTGTGGATTGCTGGCTCTATTCGCACTCATTGCAGGCCTGCGTAGTTGCCAGCCGGCCAAAGCGATGTCAAGTGCGCGCCATTCACATCCCCATGTACGCCTGCCGCACGCGGGCGTCGGCGAGGAGCTCGGCGCCGCTGCCGGCGAGTGCGATGCGGCCGTTCTCGAGCACATAGGCGCGCCCGGCGAGCTTGAGCGAGGCGGCGACGTTCTGCTCGACGAGGATGACGGTGTGCGAGCCGGCGAGCTGGCGGATGACGCGGAAGACCTCGGCCACCACCACGGGGGCCAGTCCGAGCGAGGGCTCGTCGAGCATGATGAGCTCGGGGTTGCCCATGAGGCAGCGCCCGATCGCCAGCATCTGCTGCTCGCCGCCCGAGAGCGTCCCCGCCGCCTGGCGCCGCCGCTCGGCAAGGCGCGGGAAAAGTTCGAGGACGCGCGCGAGTGCCGCCTTGGCGCCGCTCCGCGCGCGCGGCGTGAGCGCCCCCATGGCGAGGTTCTCGGCGACGCTGAGCGAGGGGAAGAGCTGGCGGCCCTCGGCCACCTGGCCGATGCCGAGGGCCACCACCTTGTGACTCGGCCAGCCGGCGATGTCCTGCCCCTTGAAGCGGATCTCGCCCGCGCGCGGAGCGAGCATGCCGGCGATGGCGCGGATGAGCGAGGTCTTGCCGGCGCCGTTACCGCCCACGATCGCGGTGATCGAGTGCTCCGGCACCTCGAGAGAGACGCCGTCGAGCGCCAGCATGTCGCCATAGGTGAGGACAAGATCTCGCACGGCGAGCATCACACCGCCTCCTCGCCGAGGTAGGACTTGAGCACCTCGGGATGGCGCACGACTTCGGCGGGCGGGCCCTCGGCGATGCGCTCGCCGTGGTGCAGCACGACGATGCGGCCGGCGAGCGCCATCACCGCGCGCATGACGTGCTCGATGAGGAGGATGGTAAGGCCGCCCTCGCGGTTGAGCTCGCGCAAGACCGCCACCATGCGGTCGACCTCGGTCGGGCGCAAGCCTGCCATGGTCTCGTCGAGGAGGAGGAGGCGAGGGGCTGTCGCGAGCGCCCGTGCGAGCTCGAGGCTTTTGCGGTCGGGGAGTGCGAGGCTGCCGGCAGCGAGATGGCGCTTCTCCCAGAGATCGAGGCGGCGCAGCACCTCGGCCGCGCGCGCCCGCGCCGCCTCCACGCCGCGCTCGGCCGCCAATGCCCCCACCACCGCATTGTCCTCGACCGAGAGCGCCATGAATGGGCGCACGGTCTGGAAGGTGCGCGCGATGCCGGCGCGGCACACGGCGTCGGGCGAGAGCCCGGCGATGCTGCGGCCGTCGAGCCGCACGTCGCCCTCGTCCGGCGCATGGACGCCGGCGATGACGTTGAAGAGCGTCGTCTTGCCGGCGCCGTTGGGGCCGATGACGGCGGCGATCTCGCCGCTCCGAAGCGCAAAGGAGACCGCGTTCACGGCGACGAGGCCGCGGAAGCGCTTGCTCACCCTATCCACGCTCAGAAGGGCGGCGCTCATGCGGCGGCTTGGCGCGCCGCGCCCCGGCGTGCGCGGCGGGCAAGCCAGGGCCACACGCCGCCCGGCAAGGCGCGGATGACGGCGATGAGGATGAGGCCGTGGATGACGAGCTCGAGCCCGGGAAGCTCGAGCCCCATAGCGCCGGTGGCGCCGAGAAGGAGGGCGCGGAGCGGCGTCAAAAGGAAAGCGCCCACGATGGGGCCCACGAGCGTGCCGAGCCCGCCCACGATGGGGGCGAGGATGATGTCGATGGAGCTGGCAATGGAGAAGACGTGCTCGGGGAAGAGATTGTCGTTGTAGAAGGCGTAGAAGGTGCCGGCGAGCGCCGTCATCGCGGCCGAGATGAGCACGGCCGCCATGCGCGCGCGGAAGAGATTGATGCCGAGCGCCTGGGCGGCCTCCGGGTCCTCGCGGATGGCGCGCCATTGGTAGCCGAGGCGCGAGCGCAGCAGCAGTGCTGAGATGAGGAGTGCCGCCGCGGCGAGGAGCAGGATCGCGTAATAGTAAAGCTCGATGGGGCCGCGCAGCGCCAGGATGTCGAGGCGCCCCGCCGTGGCCACGGGAATGAAGAGGCCGCCCGAGGCGCCCGTCCACTCGATGTGGTCGAAGCCGATGCGCGCCACCTCGGCGAAGGCGATGGTGAGGAGAGCAAAATAGACGCCGGAGATGCGGAAGCGGAAGCCGAGCCAGCCGATGAAGGCGCCGGCCGTGGCCGCGAGCAGCATGCCGGGGAAGAGCCCGAGGAGCGGCGGGATGCCGTAATGGACGAAGAGTGCCGCCGAGGCATAGGCGCCGAGGCCGACATAGAGCGCGTGGCCGATCGAGAGCAGGCCGGCGAAGCCCATCATCAGGTTCCACGCCTGGCCGAGATAGGCCGAGTAGAGCACGAGGATGAGGAGGGAGAGGCTGTAGCGGTCGAGGAGGAGGGGGGCGGCGAGGAGGACGACGAGCGCTGCCGCTGCCGCGAAGAGGCCGTTCCGGGAGAGGCCGCGCATCAGCGCTTGCTCCCGAGCAGGCCCTGCGGCCGCACCACGAGGACGAGGACGAGGAGGGCGAAGGACACCATGCTCTTCATCGAGGGCGCCATGAGGAGCCCGGCGAGGGCTTCGGAGAGGCCGATTAGGACGCCGCCCAGGAGTGCCCCCGCCATGCTGCCGAGCCCGCCGATGATCACGATGGTGAAGGCGAGGAGCGTGAAGTCGGGGGCAAGCGCCGGCGTGGCGTCGGAGACGAGGATCATGAGGGTGCCGGCGATACCCGCGCACGCCGCACCGATGCCGAAGCTCAGCGCATAGAGCCGCTTGAAGTCGAGCCCGACGACGGCCGCACCCACGAGATTGTCGGCCGCTGCGCGGATCGCCGTCCCGGTCCGCGTCGAACGGAAGAAGACGAAGAGGGCCGCCGCCGCCGCGATCGCCACGAGGGCGGCATAGACGCGCACCTTGTCGAGGAGGAGCGGGCCGAGCGCAAAGCTGTCGTAGGCGTAGGCCACGTCGACGTGGCGGGCGTCGGGCCCGAAGGCCATGAGGAGGAGGTTGACGATGACGAGGGCCACGCCGGCCAGGAGGATGAACTGCTCGTGCTCGGGGCGTGCCACGAAGGGATTGATGAGGGCCGTCTGGAGCGCATAGCCGAAGCAGAAGAGGAGGAGGGCGACAGGTGCGAGTGCCAGCAAGGGATCGAGGCCGAGCCCCTTGAACAGCACGAAGGCCGCATACATGGCGAGCACCGTCATCTCGCCGTGGGCGAAGTTGACGACGCGCACGACGCCGAAGATGACCGAGAGGCCGAGCGCCATCAGGCCGTAGACGAGGCCGCTCAGCACCCCGCTCAGCACCACGTTGGCGACGAGGGAGGCGGTCATGGAGGCTCGGGTGCGCGGCGCGCGCCGAGCCCGATGTGGAGGTACCCCCCTCCCTGACCCTCCCCCTCAAGGGGAGGACTAGGAGAGGGGAGATCACATGTTCCAATAGCGGATTGGATTCGCGGCACCCTTCTTTCGCAAGGAGTTTGGAATGCGTTTTTGCTCATACCAATCTCTCACCTCCGCCGGTGCGTACTTCCCTATGAAGCCAAACCGCCTATTCCTTGGTCCGAAACCTTCTCGAACAAGGCCAGGAAAATTTTCAGGAGTTGCTTCCAGCCAGTCCTTTGCCTCGAAAGCCCCAACTATCAAGCCCCGGCGCACAGCCAGAACATAGTCGGCCTTGCGTGCCTTTTCAGGGCCGATCTTCCAGGCAAATCGAACGGCGTCGAATAAGTCGCCGCTATCACTGGTACGATTGACGTTGATCAAAATTAGCTTGTGACGGGCTTCTGCGACGGGCGCATCGTACTCTGCAACGACTTCCTGCGCATGCATGACACCTCGATAGGCGTCTTGCCCCTTCACCAGATTCGCGAGTCCCGGATAGGCATCAATGAGGGCGGCCTCAACTTCTTTGGCTGACTCTTCGCTCATTCCGTGACGGTGAATGACGTGTCCGACTGTTAGTCCAGCGATCTTCATTTCTCTGATCGTCCTGATTTTCTGAGGATCGCCATCGTCATTAGCTTCACCGTCACTCTGAATGCCGACGCCCTCCGCATGCTCGAAAACTCGATTGTCCTGCCCGCGTCCGACGTAGAATGTCGATCCGTCACGGGGGTCAATGAGACGATAGACGTAGAATCGTAGCTTCTCGGAAACTTTCTCGGAGAACCTCAATTTCGGAGTCATGAGCCCCCTCCTTCGTGTCTCAACAACATCTTCCGGCGACGGCTCCCCACCTCCCCCTCCCTTGAGGGCTAAGGGATGCACACATCTCGAGGAGCCTTGCAGTACCGCTGTGGGTCCTTCGAGACGCGCCCCTTCGGGGCGCTCCTCAGGATGAGGCGATTTCGTGTGTGGCAGAAAGACCTAACCTCATCCTGAGGAGCGAGCGCAGCGAGCGTCTCGAAGGACCCACCGCAGCCAGTCCGAGGCACCTTTGACCGCGCGACACCGCGCTTTGCCGGTGATATTCGGACTTGTGTGACTCCCATAGCCCCCTTGAGGGACAGGGTCAGGGAGGGGGGTCGCTCGAGCATCGGCGCCCGGCTCGCGCGCGTCGCGGATCGGCCTCAGCTGCGCTGCTGCCAACCCGGCATCGGGAAGACCGGCTTCGCGGTCGCCGCGTCGGCCGGCAGCACCACGGTGGGAGCGCCATGGAGGTTTTGCACGCTCGCCGAATCGACCTTGGGGTTCTGGCCCTTGGCGTCAAACGTGATGGGGCCGCCGATCATCAGGTGGTCGACGATGTGGGTCGTGCGCAGCGCCTGGAGGAGGGCGGCCTTGTCGTTCGAGCCTGCGCGCCTGCGGGCGTCGGCCACCACCATGATCGCCTCGAAGGTGAAGCCGGCGCTGAGCGCATTGCCGGCGAAGGATTCGCTGGGGAAGGCCTTCGCGAAGGCGGCCGCGAAAGTCGCCGCGAGCTTGCTCCTGGGATTGTACCAGGGCACGTTCGAGATGCAGTAGTCGGCATACTTGCCGAGCGCCTGGATGAACTCCTGCTCGTACATGCCCGGGCTGCCCGGGCTCATGACGCCCATCGGCTGGTAGCGCTGCTTGACCATCTCGCGCACGAGCTTGATGGCATCGCCCGCGCGCGTGGTGACGAGGACGAGCTCGGCCCTGCTCGCGCTCGCCTTGGCGATTTCGACCGAGAGGTCCTGCGCCTTGGGGTCGTAGGAGATCTCCTCGACGAGCTTGAAGGGCATGTCGAGGGTGGGGAAGAGCTTGTCGATGGCCTGGCGGTTGGCCTGGCCGAAGGTGTCGTTGGCATGGAGGAAGACGGCGGTCTTGGGCGTCGTTCCCGTCGCCTTGAAGAGCTCCTTGGCGAGCGTGAGGCCGTTGGTGATGAGGTCGACGCTGGTCGGGAAGTTGCGGAACACCCACTTGTAGCCCTGCTCGGTGATCTGCGTGGCGGCACCGAGGTTGATGACCAGGGGCACGCCGCGCTGCTCGGCGACCTGGGCGATCACCGCAGTGGCGCCCGAATCGAAGGCGCCGACCAGCGCCTCCGCCCCGTCGTTGATGAGCTTCTCGGCCTGGGTGCGGGCGAGCTCGACGTTGCTCTCGAAATCGACGGAGACGAGCTCGACCGGCATGCCCAGATCCTTGAGGATGGCGGGCGTTATGTCGGCGCCGCGCTGGCACTGCTGGCCGGGTGCCGCGAGGTAGCCCGAGCGCGGCAGGAGAAGGCCGATCTTGATGGCGGCATCGGCGCGCGCGCGGCGGGGGGCGAGGCCGGCTGCGCCGAGTGCTGCAGCCGCGGCCGCTCCCTTGAGCACGCTCCGGCGGCCGAGCGGGCGGCCGAAGGGATGGCGATCACCGTGACGCATGGAGCACTTCCTCCTCTAGATTGCGGTTGCGGCGGCAACGGCGATTGCCGCGGCAACGCGGTTGGGGACAGCTTGACGGCCAAGGGAGGATGCGGTCAAGCGCAGCGGACGCTTGGGGCGCCGCCTGGCAGGGTCACCAATGGCGGATGCGGCCCACGTCGACGTGCACGAAGTCGGAGCTCGGATAGTAGCCGACGCCGCCGCGCCTCAAGCGCATGGCCGCCCGGTGGAGCGAGTGGAGCGAGCGGCCGGGCAGGCGGATATCGATCGCCTTGCCCTGCATGTGCAGGCTGTTGACCGCGACGCCGTTCGACTCCTCGTGCAGCAGGGCGTTGGTTTCGGGCGAGCGGTAGCCGGAGATCACCTGGAACGGCGCCTGCGTGCCGAGCAGGCGCCTGAGCGCGTCGAGGAGATCGAGGAGCTGGGGGTCGATGGCGTGGACGTGGCCGGTGCGGAAGTCCCGCAGATTATAATTGACCTGGTGGAGCGCCCCTCGCACGTAGCGGCCGTTGACCCAATAATGGACGTTGAGCCGCTCGCCGGTGTGGAGGTTGTCGAGGGCGACGCTGCGAAAACGCGCGTGCCCGAGGGAGGCCAGCGCCGGTGCCGCGAAGCTCGTCACCGCCGCGGCAGCGCCCGCACAGAGGAACAGCCGCCGCCCGCGATTGCTCGGTTCCGTCATTCCCTGGCGCCCCCTTGCTCATGCCCCGGCTTCGCTCATATCAGAGCCGGGTGCTTAAAGCAACCCCTTGTGATTGCTAATCCTTTCAACCGCTCTGCTGGTGTGCCTCCTGGTCGGCCGGAGCCTCCTTGGGCGGTGCGGCCAGATGGCGGCTGTGGTAGGCGAAGACCTCGGCCAGGCGCTTGTCGCGGCCATAGACGTCGGGGCGGAACTCGACGCTGCCGTCGGCCTTCGCGATGGCCGTCCAATCCAGCACATAGACGGGAAGCGGCATCTTGATGGCGAGATGACGGGTGTCGCCTGCCGCGATCTTCTCCTTGAGCTCGGCCAGGCCCTCGCTCGCGTCGCCGGTGAGCGCCAGCGAGGCGAGCGGCAAGGCCTCCTCGACGCGGATGCAGCCGTGACTGAAATTGCGCTCCGCGCGCGCGAAGAGGCGGCGCAAGGGCGTGTCGTGGAGATAGACGTTCGAAGGGGTTCGGCATCTCGATCTTGACGCCGCCGAGCGAGTTGCCCGGGCCCGGAAGCTGGCGCAGCCGGTAGGGAAAGTGCCCGTCCGGGATGGCGCTCCAATCGACGTTGACGCCGTAGGGATCGCCCGCCGGCCCATGCACGATCACGATATTCTCGCGCTCGAGATAGCTCGAATCCTGCTTGAGCTTGGGCAGCATCTCCTTCTGCGCGATCGAGGGCGGCACGTTCCACGGCGGGTTCACGGTGATCGAGACCGCCATCGCGCGCAGGATCGGGCTTTGGTGCTTCTCGTCGCCCACCACGACCTTGGAGGCGAGGATGACGGCGCCGTGGTCGATGACGCGGAGCTCGCCGTCCGCCGCATTGACGGCCACGTAGCGCTCCTCGAGCTGGCGCGGCATCCAGCGCCAGCGCTCCATGTTGGCGATGATCTGGTTGATCCGCTCGTCCGCGCCGACGTTGAGGGCGGCGAAGGTCTTGGCGCCGATGCGGCCGTCGACGGCCAGGCCGTTGCGCGTCTGGAAGCGCCGCAAGGCGGCCCCGAGATCGCCCTTGACGGCGTGCGCCGGCTGGGCCGCGAGCGCCGTATCCTCGACGGCGAGGTGCTGGCGGAGGGTGGCAAGGCGGGGGTCGTGGCTGTCGAGCCTGAGTTCGTCGCCCGGCGGAATCTCGGGCCAGCCGCCCTTGTCCGCGAGTTCGCGGTAGTGCTTGAGCGCGTCCTTGAGCCGCGCATACTCGGCATAGGGCGGCGGCAGCTCGGCGATGAGCCCGGCAAGGCCCTCGCCCTTGAGCGCCGCCTCGAGCGCCGCCGCTGCATCGAAGTCCTCGGCCGGCAAGTTCACGTCGTCGAACACCCGGTGGGGTGCTACGCGCCCGAGGCGCATGTCATGGGCATAGCGCAGGAAGGCGTCCGTCAGGACGAGATCGTACGCCGCCGCGGCCGCGGCATCCGCGGGTGCCGCGGTGGCGGCGAGTGCGGCCGGGTGGTAGTCCGCCGGATTGAGCCCGTCGAGGTCCGCGGCCGCCAGCGCCGAGAGGGCAAGCTTGGCGCGCTCCGCGGCATCGCCGCTTCCCGCCCAGGCGGGCTCGGCGCCGCGCGCGCCATAGAAGCGCCGCAGCGTCGCCAGGTCGAGGGGCTGGTTGTCGAGCACGTGGCTGGGTGCGGCGTCGAGGAGCTGTTGCAGCGCCTCGGATATGGCGCGGTCGACCCCGGCCGTCGCCGGCTGGGCCTGGGCCGGCACCGCCGCAAGCGCCATCAGCCCGCAGAGGAGGGCCGGGCACAGCACCTCGCGGCGATACGCGCGCCGCCGCATCGCGTGGCGAGGGATGGCAAGAGAGGGTGACACCAATGCACTCCGCTCGGGACCGCTCCTCGACCGGCTGGCCGTTCCGTTCGCGCCGCCGCTCTTGCCGCAGCACGGCCGCATTGCCGAGGCGAGTGCCCATTCGCCGGTATCGGGACGCGCATCCACGCACCTTTCTACCACGAACCGGCGGATGACGGCTACGTTCATGGCTGGCTCTTCCACGGCGCGGCCGGGCGCAATGCGCCGGCCGAGCGTCGGCCGGCCGGACAAGGTGCCTCCTGGAAAACCGCCGCGATTTGCGCGACTGTTGCAGGCCGGGCGGCGCCGCGCGGCAAGGTGCCAAGGCATGGGCGGGAGGGAGGCCGGCGATGGTCGAGGTGCAATTGCCCGACGAGCTCGTGCGGCGCGTGATCGAGCGTCGCGGGCGGCTCCACTGCTTTGACGAGCTGGAGCCCCGCCGCACGGCGCTCGTCGTCGTCGACATGCAGACCGCATTTCTCAAGCCGGAGTGGCCGACCTCGCTGGCTGCCGCGCGGGACATCGTGCCGACCGTCAACCGCCTGGCCCGCGTGGTGCGGCAGACGGGCGGGCAGGTGGTGTGGATCGTCTCGACCTATGGCCCGCGGGCGGAGGACCGCTGGGGCGTCCTCTTCGACCACATCCTGGGCCCGGAGGCAGGCGCCTTCTTCCGCGAGGTGCTGAGCGAGGGGCACGAGGGCCACGCGATCTGGCCTGAGCTCGAGGTCGGGCGCGAGGACGCGATCGTGGCCAAGAACCGCTTCAGCGGCTTCTGCGGCAGCGACGGGCGCCTCGAGCGCCTCCTCCGCGAGCGCGCCCTCGATACCCTCCTCATCGCCGGCACGGTGACCAACGTGTGCTGCGAGTTCGACGGCGCGCGAGGCGGCGTTTCGCGACTTCAAGACGATCATGATCTCGGACGCCAACGCCGGACGCTCCCGGGAGGACAACCTCGCCACCTTCGCGACCTTCATCCGCGTCTTCGGCGACGTGATGTCGAGCGCCGAGGCCGCGCGGCGGCTCGAGGCGGCCGCACTTCCCGCCGCCGCTGCCGCCCGCGATTCCTGTTGACTCCGAGTTGCAACCGCCTAGGCTTCATCATGGCTCGCGGCCGGCGTTGCCGGATCGCAAAAGAGAGCCGCTGAGGCTTCGAAGGCTGCGGCGCGGGGCTGCTGCCGGAACGAACGGGCGGAGGCTTGCATGTCTCGGAAGGCACGGATCGCGGCGGTGGCCGCGGCGCTGGCGTTGGTCGTCTCCACGCCGGCTTGGGCAAAGACTTTCAAATGGGCGAACGACGGCGACGTGTCGTCGATGGATCCCTATTTCCTCAACGAGACGTTCCTCTTGGGCTTCCTCGGCAACATCTACGAGGCGCTGGTCACGCGCGGCAAGGAGCAGCAGCTCGAGCCGGCGCTGGCGCTCTCCTGGGAGCAGACCTCGCCCACGGTGTGGCGCTTTCACCTGCGCCCCGGCGTGAAATTCTCCGACGGCAGCCCCTTTACCGCCGATGACGTGCTGTTCTCCTTCGCCCGCGTGCGCACCGAGGGCTCGGACCTCAAGGCCTACCTCACCACCGTGAAGGAGCTCAAGAAGATCGACGACCTGACGGTCGATTTCATCACCTCGGCGCCCAACCCGCTGCTGCCGAGCGATATCGCCTTCTGGTACATCATGTCGAAGAGCTGGGCCGAGAAGAACGGCGCCGTCGCGGTCGCCTCCGTCAAGAAGAACGAGGAGAACTACGCGACGCGCCACACCGACGGCACCGGTCCCTTCATGGTCACCGCGCGCGAGCCCGACGTGAAGACGACGGCCGTGCCCAACCCCAACTGGTGGGGCAAGCCCGAGCATGACCTGACCGAGGTCGATTTCAGCGTCATCAAGTCGGACGCCACGCGCGTCGCCGCCCTCCTCTCCGGCGAGGTCGACATGGTCTATACCGTGCCGATCCAGGACGTGGAACGCATCAATGCCGCGGCGCACCGCAAGGTCCTCCAGGGCCCCGAGATGCGCACCATCTTCCTCGGCATGGACCAGTGGCGCGACGAGCTCATCGATTCCAACGTCAAGGGCAAGAACCCCTTCAAGGACGTGCGCGTGCGCAAGGCCTTCTACCAGGCGATCGACGAGGACACGATCGTTAGCAAGGTCATGCGGGGTGCCGCGACGCCGTCCGGGCTCATGGTCGCCCCCTCGGTCAACGGCTGGGACGCCGATCTCAACAAGCGCTTCCCCTACGACCCGGAGGCGGCAAAGAAGCTCCTCGCCGAGGCCGGTTATCCGGGCGGCTTCACCGTCGGCATGAACTGTCCCAACGACCGCTACGTCAACGACGAGCAGATCTGCGAGGCCGTGGTCGCCATGCTCGCCAAGGTCGGCGTCAAGGTGAACTTGCTCGCCGAGACCAAGAGCAAGTATTTCGCCAAAGTGCTTGCGCGCAACACGAGCTTCTATCTGCTCGGCTGGACGCCGGGCACCTACGACTTGCAGAACGCCATGTTCAACCTGATGGCGACGCCGAACGACGCCGGCCAGGGCAAGTTCAATCTCGGCAAATACTCGAACAAGCGCTTCGACGAGCTCACCACCCTCGTCACCAGCGAGAGCGACACCAAGAAGCGCGATGCCGAGATCCACGAGGCCTTCAAGATCCACGAGGACGAGATCGGCCACATCCCGCTCCACCAGCAGGCGCTCGCCTGGGGCATCAAGGACAACGTCCATCTCGTGCAGCGCCCGGACAACATCTTCGTCTGGAAATGGGTGCACATCGATTAGCGCGAGCGACGATGCGTGTGGCGGTCGCCGCCTGTCCTCTCCCTCCCCCGCGAGGGGGGCTGCGCGGTGAATGGAAGTCAGAGAAGCAATGGCAGAGTGGTGCCGTGGCGCCTCGGACCCCGCGCAGTGGGTCCTTCGAGACGCTCGCCCGGCGCGCGAAGTGCGCCTCTCCGCATGATGCAAGGGAGCGGGCCTTCGGCCCGCCAGGCGCTCCTCAGGATGAGATCAAGTCTTTCTGCCACGCACAAATTGCCCTCGTCCTGAGGAGCAACCCGCAAGGGTTGCGTCTCGAAGGACGTGCGGTGGCTCTGCCAGCGTTCCTAAGATGTGCGAATGCCGTAGCTCGAGCGGGGCAGGGGAGCGGGCTCGACGTCCACGGTGCCGGGGCGGCCCGCCGATGACCGCCTTCGTCCTGCGCCGGCTCTTGCAATCGGTCTCGGTCATGCTGGTGGTGGGCCTGATCGCCTTCTCGCTCTTCCGCTTCGTGGGCGACCCGATCAACAACATGGTCGGCCAGGATACCGGCGACAAGGACCGCGCGCTGCTGCGCCAGGAGCTGGGGCTCGACGATCCGTTCGTGGTGCAGTTCGCGCATTTCGTCGAGAATGCCGTCAGGGGCGAGTTCGGCGTCTCCTTCCGCCAGGGCCGCAAGGTCTCGACGCTGATCGCCGAGCGCCTGCCGGCCACCCTCGAGCTCAGCCTGACCGCGGCGGTGCTCGCCCTTCTCGTGGGCGTGCCGCTCGGCGTCTATACCGGTCTCAACCGGGACAAGTGGACGAGCAAGGCGCTCCTCGCACTCTCGCTCGTCGGCGTCTCGCTGCCGACCTTCCTCATCGGCATCCTGCTCATCCTCCTTTTCTCGGTGGTGCTCGGCTGGCTCCCCGCCTTCGGACGAGGCGACGTGGTCCACCTCGGCTGGTGGTCGACGGGCTTTCTCACGCGCACGGGGCTCGAGGCGCTCATCCTGCCGGCGATCACCCTCGGGCTCTTCCAGATGACGCTCATCATCCGCCTGGTGCGCGCCGAGATGCTCGAGGTGCTGCGCACCGACTACATCAAGTTCGCGCGCGCGCGCGGGCTCACCAACCGGGCGATCAACTTCGGCCACGCGCTCAAGAACACGCTCGTGCCGGTCATCACCATCACCGGCCTCCAGCTCGGCTCGATCATCGCCTTCTCGATCATCACCGAGCAGGTCTTCCAGTGGCCGGGCATGGGCCTCCTCTTCATCCAGGCGGTGGCCTTCGTCGACATCCCGGTGATGGCGGCCTATCTCGTGCTCGTCGCCTTCCTCTTCGTGCTGATCAATCTGATCGTCGATCTGCTCTATTACGCGGTCGACCCGCGCCTGCGCATCGACCGCGCCGTGGCGGGAGGCCACGGTGGCTGAAGCGCGGCTCCCGGCGGCCGCGGCCTCGCCCTTGCGCGATGCCCTGCGGCGCGCCTGGGACAGCGATCTCTCCTATAGCTTCCGCCGCTCGCCGGTGACCGTGGCCGCGGCCCTCACCACGCTTCTCATCTTCTGCGGCGCCGCCTTCGCACCCTGGATCGCACCCCACAATCCCTTCGACCTCGCGACCGTGAGCCTCTTGGACGCGCGCAATCCGCCGGTCTGGCTCCCCGGCGGGAGCTGGGAGTTCCCGCTCGGCACCGACAACCTCGGGCGCGACGTGCTGTCGACGATCCTCTACGGCTCGCGCCTGTCGCTCGTGGTCGGCTTCGCCTCGATCGCCCTCGCCATGGTGCTCGGGGTCTCGCTCGGCCTCATCTCCGGCTATCTCGGCGGCTTCGTCGAGGCGCTCATCATGCGCGTGGCCGAGGTGCAGCTGAGCTTCCCCGCGATCCTCGTGGCGCTCCTCGTCGACGGCATCATGCGCGGCCTGGTGCCGCGCGAATTCCAGGACGAGGTCGCCGAGTACGTGCTCATCCTCTCGATCGGGCTTTCCTTCTGGGTGCAGTACGCGCGCACGGTGCGCGGCTCGACCATGGTCGAGAAGAACAAGGAGTACGTGCAGGCCGCCCGCGTCATCGGCCGCCATCCGGCCGCCATCATGCTGCGCCACGTGCTGCCCAACGTCATGGGCCCGGTCCTGGTGATCGCCACCATCAACCTGGCACTCGCCATCATCACCGAGGCGACGCTGTCGTTCCTCGGCGTGGGCGTGCCGCCGACCGAGCCCTCGCTCGGCACGCTCATCCGCGTCGGCAACGACTTCCTCTTCTCGGGCGAGTGGTGGATCTCGATCTTCCCCGGCGCGGTGCTCGTGGTGCTCGTGCTGGCGGTCAACATGCTGGGCGACTGGCTGCGCGACGCGCTCAACCCGAAGCTGCGCTGATGGCAGCCCTCGGCAACCGCCCGCCGCTCTTGCAGGTCGAGCGCCTGCGGGTCGAGTTCCCCACCCGGCGCGGCACGCTCACCGCCGTCGACGACGTCTCCCTCGAGATCGCCGAGGGCGAGGTGCTCGGCGTGGTCGGCGAATCGGGCGCCGGGAAGTCGATCACCGGCTCGGCGGTCATCGGCCTCATCGAGCCGCCCGGGCGCATCGCCGGCGGGCGCATACTCTTCGAGGGCGAGCGCATCGACGGCCTGGCTTACGAGAAGCTGCGGCGCATCAGGGGAAAGCGCATCGGCACCATCTTCCAGGACCCGCTTACCAGCCTGAACCCGCTCTATGCCATCGGCCGCCAGCTCGTCGAGACCATCACGACGCACCTCGAGCTTTCGCCGCGCCAGGCGCGCGAGCGCGCCATCGAGCTCTTGGCCGAGGTCGGCATCCCCTCGCCGGGGGAGCGCTTCGAGCACTATCCCCACCAGTTCTCCGGCGGCATGCGCCAGCGCGTGGTGATCGCCTTGGCGCTCTGCGCCAACCCGCGCCTCGTCATCGCCGACGAGCCGACGACGGCGCTCAACGTCTCCATCCAGGCGCAGATCATCGCCCTCCTCAAGAAGCTCTGCCGCGAGCACGGCACCGCGGTGATGCTCATCACCCACGACATGGGCGTCATCGCCGAGACGGCGGACCGCGTTGCCGTCATGTATGCCGGCCGCCTCGTCGAGGTGGGGCCGCTGCGCGAGGTGGTGAAGGCGCCGCGCCATCCCTACACGGTCGGGCTCATGGGCTCGATCCCCTCGCTCCACGGCTCGCGCGAGCGCCTCGCCCAGATCGACGGCAGCATGCCGCGGCTCAACCGCATTCCGCCGGGCTGCGCCTTCCATCCGCGCTGCCCGCGCGCCTTCGCACCCTGCGCCCGCGAGCGGCCGGAGCTGGTGCCGGACGGGCCGTCGAGCGCCGCCTGCTGGCTCTACGGCCCGCTCGCACGGACGGGGAGCGATGGCTGAGCAGGCTCTGCCTGGCAGCTCGGCCGACGCCGCGGTCCGCCCGCTCCTCCGCGTCGACGGCCTGGCGCGCTACTTCGACGCCTCGCCGCCGCTCTTGAACCGCCTCCTCTTCGGCGGCCGGCGGCGCGCGCTCAAGGCCGTCGACGGCATCTCCTTCGCGATCCCGCGCGGCGAGACCTTGAGCCTGGTCGGCGAATCGGGCTGCGGCAAGTCGACGGTGGCGCGGCTCATCGTCGGGCTCTACCGCCCGACGCGCGGCAGCATCGAGTTCGACGGTCAGGACCTGGCGCGCCTCGGAAGCGCCAAGGACTTGCGCGCCGTGCGCCGGCGCTTCCAGATCATCTTCCAGGACCCCTATGCCAGCCTCAACCCGCGCTGGCGCGTGCGCGACATCATCGCCGAGCCCATCCGCGTGCATCGCCTCCTCGAGGGACGCAGCGTCATCCGCGCGCGCGTCGAGGAGCTCCTGGCCCAGGTCGGGCTCGGCAGCGCCGACGGCGAGAAATATCCCCACGAGTTCTCGGGCGGCCAGCGCCAGCGCATCTCGATCGCCCGCGCCCTCGCCAGCGCCCCCGAATTCCTCGTCTGCGACGAGCCGACCTCGGCGCTCGACGTCTCGGTGCAGGCGCAGATCCTGAACCTCATGAAGGAGCTGCAGAAGCGCCTCGGCCTCACCTATCTCTTCATCTCGCACAACCTCGCGGTCGTGCACCACATGTCGGACCAGGTGGGGGTGATGTATCTCGGCCGCCTCTGCGAGCTCGCCGCGGCGCGCGCGCTCTTCCGCCGGCCGCGCCATCCCTATACGCGGCTCCTCCTCGAGACCATCCCGGACCTCGAGCTCTCCGGCCTCCCGCGCGTACCCGTGGCGGGCGAGGTGCCGAGCCCGATCGATCCGCCGCCCGGCTGCAGCTTCCACCCGCGCTGCCCCTACGCGAATGAGCGCTGCCGCCGTGAGCGGCCCGAGCTGCGCGTCCACGACGGCGACCTCGTTGCCTGCCACGCGGTCGAGGAGGGGCGGATGCCGGAGTAGCGGTGCTGTCCCTCACCCTCCCAAGGCTTCGCCTTGGGTCCCTCCCTCTCCCGTTTACGGGAGAGGGTCGGGGTGAGGGCCGGCACCGCCTTTCAAGGAGATGCGAGCGATGCAATCGGCTGCACGCGACCGAGGCGGGGGTGCGCATCCTTGAGGAGGGCGGCAACGCGATCGATGCGGCACGGTCCACAGCAGTCGATACAGTGCCGAACTTCGCCTGGAATTACGTTCGGCCGAAAGCAAGTGATCGTATTCCTATGGACAGGATCACGATCTGCACCAACTCCACTCCATATGGTATTGTCAAAGGCGGTATTCCGGTAGCGGGCGCCATTACGCAGCCCGTGCAATTCTCCTAGTGTCACTCAGCGCCCGATCGATCAAACAGTCCATCTCAAGGCGGACGAGGTTGTTGTCCAGAGTCCCGATATTGTCGGAGCGAGTTTGCTCCGGGGCCGAGCCCACCGCAATTCTTTGCTCGACCGCATTGCGCAGTCGCCGCAGGCGGAATTCCTCGAAAGGTACAATTGCCGCCACGACGCTTTGGCGTGCCGCCGTCAAGTGACCCAAGACCGCCTCGGCGTGCGCATTGATCAGGCGCAGTGCCGCGCGCTCCTCGACATCTATCCCCGGGCGTGCTGAGATACTCATCAAGATGTCGCGCGCAGCTTGCGCTCGCCTTGACGCGATCCGTGCGACGGCCAGCGTCGTCTCGAAGTAACGCTTCTGCTCATAATACGGACAGGTCGCGGCATATTCAATGAGACGATCGGCAAAAGCCGGTGATATGCCCTCCCTCATTTCAATCATCAAAAGAACGTGGACACCGATCCATTCGCTCAAACTGCGGGGCTTGCGGACCAGAGATTGAAGGATCGAACGTGCTTCGTCCGAGCGCCTAATTCCACAAGAACGACTGCTTGTCCAACAATGTTGAAATCAGACGGCAATTCCCCTCTCCCGTTTGGTAGGCGGCGAGCGCCTCATCGAGCCGCCCCATGGCGCGCAGCGTCTCGGCGCGGCCGTTCCGTGCGACGGCATTCTCCGGAAATGCCTCGACCGTCCGGTCATAGGCGGCGAGCGCCTCATCGAGCCGCCCCATGGCGCGCAGCGTCTCGGCGCGGCCGGTCCGTGCGTCGACTTTCTCCGGAAACGCCTCGACCGTCCGGTCATAGGCGGCGAGCGCCTCATCGAGCCGCCCCATGGCGCGCAGCGTCTCGGCGCGGCGAATGTAGAAATGCAGAAGAATGTTGTAAGATGTATAATTGAACGTATTTAAAATGCGGAGCTGTGCTAGTTGTAAGAGAATGAATTTTTGACTATACTGAAGCTGGCTTATAATGAAGTGTTACGGAGTGATATGAACTTGAACATTGGATATTGATTGTTTGAGAACTGTAGTGGTGAGAGTAGGGGTGAGCGCAGTTTTGCAGGAGCTTGAACTGCTAAGCTTGTACAGCAGAGCACAAGGATAAATATTGTGGTAGCTTGAATTTTTTGTGTGAGATATAATAAGTTTAAGTTGAGGTTTGAGAAATGATTGAAAGTGGTTGGAGATCTGTCCAATTGACATTTTTGGCGAAGAATATTTTTGTCCGTAGATCGCCTTGATCGCCATCGAAGATACCCGTTGCCAACGCTGCAACAAGCCCGTTATCGTACGCTTGGTCCAATGCAGCTGTGCCTTCGACCGAGGTTAATTTCTTCTGGTAACCCCAAGCCCGGACCTCGTCCTCGATTTGGAGGAGCAACGGCGCACTAACGATGCCATAGAGTCTTTCAACTCTCTTGAGCTCCTCCTCGCGCGCCAAGCGTAGCGCGCCGAAGAAATCCCAGGCTTGACTGGCAACTGGTTTCAGAAAACGCCTCTCAATGAACTCCGCGACCGCTCGGTCCGCAAGCACGCGATCGGCGCGGCGTATATTGCGACGCCGCAAATCCCAATCCAGTTCGGGGTCCATACCGATCAGGATCCATGGAGAGTTTCGAAGCGGCGCGTCTCAATTTTAAGAGTTAATTTAGAGGTTATCTTCTGTTAGTGGACCATCGGCCGTAGGATCGAATACCCGCACCTCAAGCCAAGATCAAAGAAGAACCGGATATCGTTCGCCTGGGGCGGCGCCGGTCCTCACCTTGGAAAAGCCAGTCTCGCCGAGAGGGAAGGGGCCCGGCCCGCAGAGATGTGAATGTGACGGCTGAGTTCATGCGCCAACTTGGTTGATCGCCGCAATTCCGGATGCGGTAGCTTTGAGCAACCGAACTCCCAAGCCTCTCGGTCGTCGGCGTCGGTTAGAGGTCTATCCAATGTCACCTGTCCAATGCTTCTCGGGGCAGAGTACCGTTTGGACGGGAAGGGTGAGGGACAGCACCGCCTTTCAAGGAGACCAGAGCAATGCAATCGACTGCACGTGCCCTTCTTATTCTCGTCCTCGCGACCCTCCACGCCCACGCGGCCACGCGCCCGGCGGTCGAGGCCGAGCATGGCATGGTCGTCGCCGCCCAGCATTATGCGACCGACGTTGGCGTGCGCATCCTGCAAGAGGGCGGCAACGCGATCGACGCCGCGGTCGCGGTCGGCTACGCGCTCGCGGTGGTCAACCCCTGCTGCGGCAACATCGGCGGCGGCGGCTTCATGACCATCCACCTAGCCGACGGGCGCGACAGCTTCATCAATTTCCGCGAGACGGCACCGGCGGCGGCGACGGCGACCATGTATCTCGACGCGGCCGGCAAGCCCATTCCCGGCGCCAGCCTCTACGGCTACCTTGCCGTGGGCGTGCCGGGCACCGTGATGGGGCTCGAGAAGGCACTCGCCGAGTACGGCAGGCTGCCGCGCGCGAAGGTCATGGCGCCGGCGATCGCACTCGCGCGCGATGGCTATCTCCTGGCCCGCGCCGACACCGACATCCTCGACAACAAGGTCGCACGCTTCGGCCGCGACCCCGCCGCGCGCCGGATCTTCCTCCGGCCCGACGGCACGCCCTTCGAGCCCGGCGACCGCCTCGTCCAGAGCGACCTCGCCGCCACCCTGGCGCTCATCGCCGAGCGCGGCGCGGACGCCTTCTACGAGGGCCCCATCGCGGCGGCGGTGGCGGCGGCGAGCAAGGCCAATGGCGGCATCCTGACGGCGGACGACTTCGCCCATTACACGGTAACCGAGGCTGCGCCGCTCAGTTGCAGCTACCGCGGCTACGTGCTGCTCTCGGCACCCCCGCCGAGCTCGGGCGGCGTCACCATCTGCGAGATCCTCGACGTGCTCGAGGGCTACGACATGGCGGCGCTCGGCTTCCGCTCGGCCCGCTCGGTGCATCTCATGGTCGAGGCCATGCGCCACGCCTTCATGGACCGCAACAGCTACCTGGGCGACCCGGCCTTTGTTAAGAACCCGCTTGAGCGCCTGCTCTCCAAGGACTACGCGGCTCAGATCCGCGCCGCGATCCAGCCCGACAAGGCGACGCCGTCGGCGGCGGTGGCGCCAGGTGTGGCGCCGCACGAGAAGGCGGAGACCACGCACTACTCGATCGTGGACAAGGAGGGCAACGCGGTCTCGGTCACCTACACGATCAACGGCTACTTCGGCGCCAACGTGATGGCGCCCGGCACGGGCTTCTTCCTCAACGACGAGATGGACGATTTCACCATCAAGCCCGGGACGGCGAACCTCTTCGGCCTGGTGCAGGGCAAGGCGAACGCCATCGAGCCCGGCAAGCGGCCGCTCTCCTCCATGGCGCCCACCATCGTGACCAAGGACGGCAAGGTCTTCCTCGTGGTCGGCAGCCCGGGGGGCTCGCGCATCATCACCATCACGCTCGAGACCGTGATGAACGTCATCGATTACGGCATGGGCCCGGAGGAGGCGGTCGACGCGCCGCGCCTCCATCACCAATGGCTGCCCGATGAGGTGTTCTACGAGCCCTACGGCCTGTCGCCCGACACGATCGCGCTTCTCACGGGCATGGGCTACAGGCTTAAGGAGCAGCCGCCCTGGGGGGCGGCCGAGCTCATCGAGATCGCAGGCGTCGCACCCGCCGCCAGGGGCAGCGCCTCCTCGGGCAACGGCGCGGCGCTCTCCGGCCGCTTGCGCGCTGGCTACCTCTACGGCGCCAACGACGACCGCCGCCCGGCGGGCGAGGCGGCGGGATATTGACGGCGCGGTCGAGCGGAGGCCGCGGCCGACGGCCTCCGGCCGGGCGCTTTCGGTTGCCCGGGCGGATTGCTATCATTCATGCCGCTGCAAAGGCCATCGGGCGGGTGTAAGCCCGGGAACGAGCCGCGAGCACCTGGGGAGGGCGCCCTTGAACTACGTCTTCCAGTTCGGAGACGTGTGGAATTCCTGGCACGAGCTGGCGCTGGGGGCGTGGCTCACCGTGCGGCTCTCGGCCTATTCGATGGTGCTCGGGCTGCTCGTCGCGATCGTCTTCGCCCTGGGCAAGACCTCGGGGCCGAGGCCCATCCGCGCGCTCGTCGACGTCTACGTCGAGGTGATCCGCAACACGCCCTTCCTCATCCAGCTTTTCATCGTCTTTTTCGGCTTGCCGGTGCTCGGGCTGCGCCTCGAGGCGAACACGGCGGCCCTCCTCGCCATGGTGATCAACGTCGGGGCCTATGCCACCGAGATCGTGCGCGCCGGCATCGAGAGCATCACGCGCGGCCAGACCGAGGCGGGGAAGGCCCTCGGCCTCAGGCCGCTGCAGGTCTTCCGCCACATCGTCCTCCTGCCGGCGATCCGCACGGTCTATCCCGCCCTCACCAGCCAGTTCATCCTCCTGATGCTGAACTCCAGCGTCTGCTCGACGATCGCCGCGGACGAGCTGACGGCTGCGGCCAACGACATCCAGTCGCGCACCTTCCGCAGCTTCGAGGTGTATTTCGTCGCGACCGGCATCTACCTCGCCCTCTCGCTCGCCTTCTCGGCCGTCTTCGCCGGGATCGAGCGGGCCGTTCTCGTGCGCCGCTGACGGGGCGGAGAAGTTCCATGCGCGATCTCGGCTTCAGCGATCTCGCCTACATCGTGCTCGCGGCGCGCTGGACGATCGCCCTTTCGGGAATCGCCTTCGTGGGCGGCAGCATCGGAGGCCTGGCCGTGGCTCTCGCGCGCACGGCGCCGCCCTTATGGCTGTGCTATCTCTCCGCCGGCTACATCCGGCTCTTCCAGGGCACGCCGCTCCTCATGCAGCTTTTCCTCGTCTTCTTCGGCATCAACATCCTCGGCCTGAGCGTCGATCCGTGGACGGCGGCAAGCCTCGGCCTCACGCTCAACGCCAGCGCCTTCCTGGGCGAGATCTGGCGCGGCTGCATCGAGGCCGTTCCCAAGGGCCAGTGGGAGGCGGCGGAGGCGCTCGGCCTGCGCTATGCGGGCCAGATGCGCAGCGTCATCCTGCCGCAGGCCGCGAAGGTCGCCGTGGCCCCCACCGTGGGCTTCCTCGTGCAGCTCATCAAGGCGACCTCGCTCGCCTCGATCATCGGCTTCGTGGAGCTCACGCGCTCGGCGCAGGTCATCAACAACGCCGTCTTCCAGCCCTTCAAGATCTTCGGCCTCGTGGCGCTGGTCTATTTCCTGATGTGCTGGCCGCTCTCGATTTTGAGCAATCGCATGGAGAAGAGACTTGCCCTAGGATCGCGCTGAGCCGAGGCGAGAGGGAGCTTGCGCGAGCCGTCCGTGCCGCCGGCCGGGCATGGTGGAGACGGGCTCGAGATAACCGGCCGAGCAAGGGAGGAATCGTGCCATGAGATCGCTGCATCCGCTTCAGAGGATCGTGCATTGGCCGCTTGCGGCGCTCGCCCTCGCGCTCGCCTTCGCCTGGGCGGCGCCCCAGCCCGCGCAGGCCCTCACGGTCGACGACATTCTCGCCAAGAAGAAGCTGGTGGTCGGCGTGCTCACCGACTTCCCGCCCTTCGGCGGCACCGACGCGCAGCAGAAGCCGGACGGCTACGACGTTGACGTTCTCACGCCTCGTGGCCAAATACTTGGGCGTCGAGCTCGAGCTCGTGCCGGTGACCGGACCGAACCGCATCCCCTACCTCCTGACCAACAAGATCGACATGCTGATCGCCACCTTCGGCATCACGCCCGAGCGCGCCAAGCAGGTGCAGTTCTCCATTCCCTACAGCAGCATCGACATCTATCTCTTGGCGCCCAAGAAGCTCGCCATCAAGAGCCCCGAGGACCTGAAGGGCGTCAAGATCGCGGTGGCGCGCGCCAGCACCCAGGACACCGCGATCAGCGCGATCGCCCCCAAGGACGCCCGCATCATGCGCTTCGACGACGACGCGAGCGCGCTTCAGGCGATGATCTCCGGACAGTCCGACGCCCTGGGTGCTGCCAACGTGGTGCTGGCCCAGCTCAGGAAGAGCCATCCCGAGATGGAGATCGAGCCCAAGATCACGCTGCGCCACCAGCCGAACGGCATAGCACTCCGCCGCGCCGACGGCGAGCTGCGCCAATGGGTCGATACCGTGATCTTCTACATCAAGAACAACGGCGAGCTCGACGCCATCAACCGCAAATGGCTGGGCCAGCCGCTGCCCGAGCTGCCGACGTTCTGAGGTATGTCCCGCTTCGGCGCGGCCGTTGAGCTGGTCCTCGATTGTTGGACAGGCGGCAGCAGACTTAGGGTGTATTCCGCCGAATAACGGAGGAGTGCGAGACGGCGGAATACACCTTATCGCCCTGCCCGATTTTCCAGGACCAGCTCGCCATTGGCCCGCTCAGCGGACGTTGTCATCCTACTGGCGTCGAAAGCGACCTCCAAAGCGGCCATGGTTATAAAAGATAAGGCTATTATCAAATGCTTAGCGGTTGATCGGGGCACTGACCCATGGTAGGAACGAATGATGGACAAAGAATTGGCCAGCGATCCGATTCTAACCCGCTTCCGCGCCGCCTTAGACGACCTTTATGGCGCGCGGCTGGCTCGGGTCGTGCTCTTCGGTTCGCGCGCGCGCGGCGAAGGCGGACGTTCGTCCGATTACGACGTCGCCGTGTTCCTCACCGCCTTGTCCGACCGTTGGGCGGAACTCGACCGGCTGGCCGATCTGCGCGTGCGGTTCCTCGACGAGACGGACACCTTCTTCGACGCCATGCCCTTCCCGGCAGCGGCGTATCGTGATCGCTCGCCGCTCATGCACGAAATCCGGCGGGACGGCCTTGACCTGTGACTCCGGAGGCATCCGCCTTTTTGGCGAAAGCGCAGCACCTGCTCGCCGAGGCGGACACCATGCTTGGCGTTGGCCTCAACGATGCTGCGGGACGCACGGCCTACCTCGCGGGCTTTCACGCCGCCCAGGCGCTTATATTCGAGCGCCTGGGCAAAATGCTTAAATCCCACCGGGGTGTGCAAACGGAATTCCTGCGGCTGACCAAAGACGACGCAAAACTGACGGTCGCCCTGCGCGGATTCCTCTCCCGCGCGTATAATCTCAAGGCAATTGCCGATTATGAAACTGGCCCCGGTTCCGAGATATCGCGGGCGCGGGCAGGCGAAGCCGTGCGAACAGGCAAGCAGTTCGTCGCTCATGTTGAGGCGCAGGTTGCCGCGCCCGAAAAGCCATCAAGCCGGTAATACGCGAATCGGGCATTCACATCGTCATTCCCGCGAAAGCGGGAATCCAGCATCGTCTGGACCCCCGCTTTCGCGCTAGCAGATGCACACATCTTGAGGGGGCTTGCAGATCCGCCGTGGGTCCTTCGAGACGCGCCCCTTCGGGGCGCTCCTCAGGATGAGGCAAATCTGTGTGTGGCAGAAAGACTTTTCCTCATCCTGAGGAGCGAGCGTAGCGAGCGTCTCGAAGGACGCACCGCGGCCGGTCCGAGGCCCCTTTGCAGCGCGCAACATCATGATTTGCCGGTGATCTTAGAAATTGTGTGCATCAACTAGCGCTTTCGCGGGGGTGACGCCGGGTGTTTCAACCTGATCGGATCATGCTCTATGCGCCCGGCCCGGCGAGTGCCGCGGCCAGCACGCGGGCCACATGCACCGCCTCGCGGCCGGTGGCGTCCTTGATCTGGTGGCGGCAGCTCGTGCCGCAGGCGACGAGGAGGCTCTCGGGAGGTGCTGCGCGCACGGCGGGGAGGAGCGAAAGCTCGGCCATCTTGAGCGAGGCGCCGTAGGTCTCGGCCTGGTAGCCGAAGACGCCAGCCATGCCGCAGCAGGAGGCGGCAATGGTCTCGACCGCGAGGCCGGGGACGAGGCGGAGCGTCGCCTCGAGTGCCGTCATGGTAGCGAAGGCCTTCTGGTGGCAGTGGCCGTGGACGAGTGCGCCGCGTGCGCCGGCGGGGCGGAGCTCGAGCGAGAGACGGCCCGCCTTCGCCTCCTCGGCGACGAACTCCTCGAAGAGCCTGGCGCTCGACGCAAGTGCTGCCGCCTCCTCGCCGAGACCGAGCACGGTGAGCTCGTCGCGCAAGGTCAAGAGGCAGGAGGGCTCGAGGCCGACGACCGGCACGCCGCGCGCGACGTAAGGGCGCAGGCCCGCGAGCAGGCGGCGCATCTCCTTCCGCGCCTCCTCGACGAGCCCCACGGCGAGGAAGGTGCGGCCGCAGCAGAGCGGCCGGCCGCCGTCGGCCGCCTCCGCCACCTGCACGCGGTAGCCCGCGGCCTCGAGCACGGCGAGCGCCGCGTGGCCGTTCTCGGGCTCGAAATAGGTGGTGAAGGTGTCGGGGAGGAGGACGACCTCGCGGCCACCCGGATTTCGCGATGCTCCCGGTGCCCTGAAGACGTCCCGGCGCCACTGCGGCAGGGTGCGCGCGGCGGCGACGCCGAGCCAGCGCTCGCCGAGCCGGCGCAAGCCCGGGACCGCCTCGCGCAGGTTGCTCAAGGGGGCGAAATGGGCGGCCCAGGGCGCGTAGCGCGGCAGATAGGCCACGAGCCGGTCGCGCAAACCGAGACCGTGGCGCTTGTTGTAGTGGTGGAGGAACTCGATCTTCATGCGCGCCATGTCGACGCCCGTCGGGCACTCGCGCTTGCACGCCTTGCAGCCGACGCAAAGGCGCATGGTCTCGGCCAGATCGTCGGCGGCGAGGGCATCGGGGCCGAGCTGGCCCGAGAGTGCGAGGCGCAGCGTGTTGGCGCGGCCGCGCGTCACGTGCTGCTCGTCGAGCGTGGCGCGGTAGGAGGGGCACATCACGTTCGCGTCGAACTTGCGGCAGGTGCCGTTGTTGTTGCACATCTCGACGGCACGGCCGAGGCCGCCCCACGCGGACCAGTCGAGCGCCGTGGCGATGGCAGCCGTGCCGTAGCCGGGCTTGAAGCGGAAGAGGCTGCGCTCGTCCATCTTGGGCGCGCGCACGATCTTGCCGGGATTGAAGAGGCCCTTGGGGTCGAGCGCGTCCTTGACCGCCTCGAAGTCGGCCACCATGCGCGGCCCGAACATCGCCGCGTGGAACTCGGAGCGCACCAGCCCGTCGCCGTGCTCGCCCGAGTGCGAGCCCTTGTACTCGCGCACGATGGCGAAGGCCTCCTCGGCGATGGCGCGCATCTTCCGCGCACCCTCCGGGTCCTTCATGTTGAGGACCGGGCGCACGTGGAGGCAGCCGACCGAGGCGTGGGCGTACCAGGTCCCCACGGTGCCGTGCCGCGCGAAGATTTCGTCGAGGCGCCTCGTATAGTCCGCGAGGTCGTCGAGCGACACCGCGCAGTCCTCGATGAAGGAGACCGGCTTGCCGTCGCCCTTCATCGACATCATGATGTTGAGACCCGACTTGCGCACCTCCCAGATGTCGCGCTGGAAGGCCGGGTCCGTCGCCTCGACGACGGCACCGGGGAAGCCGAGATCGCCCATGAGCTCGGCGAGCGCCTTGAGCCGCTTCAACTGCGGGGCGAGTTCGTCGCCGGCGAACTCGACGAGGAGGAGGGCGGCCGGCGTACCGCGCACGAAGCGCTCGAGGGTGCGGCGGAAGAGCGGGATGTCGCGCGCGAGCTCGATCATGGTGCGGTCGACGAGCTCGACCGCGTCGGGACCGAGCCCGACGATGCGCTTGGTCGCCGCCATGGCCGCGTAGAAGCTCGGGAAGTGGCAGACGCCGAGCGCCTTGTGCTTGGGAAGCTTATGGAGCTTGAGCTCGATGCGCCGCGAGAAGGCGAGCGTGCCCTCGGAGCCGACGAGGAGGTGCGCCAGATTGATGGGCGGCGCGTTGGCGCCCCGCGGTGCCAGGGCATCGATATTGTAGCCGCCGACGCGGCGCTGCAGCTTGGGGAAGCGCTCGGCGATCTCGCCCGCCTCGCGCCGGCCGAGCTCGAGGAGCCGCGCCACCATGGCGCGCTGTGCTGCGCTCAGGCCCGCCGTACCGTCGCCCTCGGCGAGTTCGGCAAAGCGCATGGCGCTGCCGTCGGCGAGCGTCGCATGAATTGCCCGCACGTTGTCGCGCATGGTGCCGAAGCGGATCGAGCGGGCGCCGCAGCTGTTGTTGCCCGCCATGCCGCCGAGGGTCGCCTGGCTCGAGGTCGAGACGTTGACCGGGAAGAAGAGCCCGTGCGGGCGCAGAAGCGCGTTCAGGCGGTCGAGCACGATGCCCGGCTCGACGACGGCTCGGAGTGCCGCCGCGTCGAGCTCGAGGAGGCGGTTGAGCCGCGGGCTCACGTCGACGACGAGCGCCTCGCCCACGGTCTGGCCGCATTGCGAGGTGCCGCCGCCGCGCGGCAGGAGCGGGATGCCCTCGTCGGCCGCGATGCCGACGATGCGGGGGATGTCGGCCTCGCTCGCCGGGATGGCCACGCCGATCGGCTCGATCTGGTAGATCGAGGCGTCCGTCGAGTAGCGCCCGCGCGTTCCGGCGTCGAAGCGCACCTCGCCCTCGATCCCGCTCGCGAGGCGCGCAGCCAGCGCGCTGTCGCCGATGCGGGAGTGCGCCGCCCGGCGACCGGTGGGGCTGCCTTGAGCCATCATGACCTCGGCATCAATTGGCGGCATAATGCCACAGCACGGGCGGGTGCGACGCGTCATTCCTCTCCTCCTTGAGGAGGAGAGGAAGGAGCCCATCCCGAAGGAATGGGAAGGTGAGGAGGTCTATGACGCCGGCGCTTCGGCCGCAGACAATGCGTCTCACGGAGCCGCCTCCTCACCCCGGCCCTCTCCTCCTGAAGGCGGAGAGGGGGATCGCTGCTGCCGGCCGAGGACGCCGCCGCAGCAACGGGAAACCCGGCACCGCGCCGAGCGGGGCCGCACGCGAGGGCTTGCCATGGCTTACCAGAGCGGCCGCCACTTCCTCCAAATCCCCGGGCCGACCAACGTGCCGGACCGTATCCTCCGCGCCATCGACCGGCCGACCATCGATCACCGCGGGCCAACCTTCCAGCGCCTGGGCAAGGAGCTGCTCGAGGGCTTGAAGGCGGTCTTCAAGACGCAAGCGCCCGTGGTGATCTTTCCCGCCTCGGGCACCGGCGCCTGGGAGGCAGCGCTCGTCAATACGCTCTCGCCCGGCGACAAGGTGCTGATGGTCGAGACCGGCCATTTCGCTACCCTCTGGTCGCGCATGGCAGGGCGGCTCGGCCTCGAGGTCGAGCTCATCCCCGGCGACTGGCGCCACGGCGTCGATCCGGCGGCGGTGGCCCGGCACCTGGCCGACGACCGCGCGCGCAAGATCAAGGCCGTCTGCATCGTGCACAACGAGACCTCGACCGGCGTCGCCTCGCGCGTGGCCGAGGTGCGCAAGGCGATCGACGGCAGCGGCCATCCGGCGCTCTTCATGGTCGACACCATCTCCTCGCTCGCCTCGATCGACTATCGCCACGACGAGTGGGGGGTGGACGTGACCGTAGCCGGCTCCCAGAAGGGCCTCATGCTGCCGCCCGGCCTCTCCTTCAACGCGGTCGGCGACAAGGCGCGCGCGGCGGGGAAGACGGCGCGGCTGCCGCGCTCCTATTGGAGCTGGGAGGAGATGCTCGCCTCGAACTCGGCCGGCTTCTTCCCCTATACGCCGGCGACCAATCTGCTCTTCGGCCTCAAGGAGGCGGTCGCCATGCTGCTCGAGGAGGGGCTCGACAACGTCTTCGCGCGCCATGACCGCCACGCGGAGGCGACCCGGCGCGCCGTGGCGGCCTGGGGTCTCGAGGTGCTCTGCCTGGAGCCTCGCGAGCACTCGAGCTCGCTCACCGCCGTGCTGCTGCCGCCGGGCCACGACGCCGACGCCTTCCGCAAGGTGACGCTCGAGCGCTACAACCTCTCGCTCGGCAACGGCCTCGGCAAGCTCGCGGGCAAGGTCTTCCGCATCGGGCATCTGGGGGACTTCAACGACCTCATGCTCGCCGGCACGCTCGCGGGCGTGGAGATGGGCCTCCAGGCTGCGGGGGTTCCCCTCAAGGGAAGCGGCATTGCCGTGGCACTCGCCTATCTCGGCGGCAATTACGCAGGCGGCACCTCGGCCTCGGCGGCTTGAGGCGGCCGGCCGCCGCTCAGGCGGCGACGACCTTGAGGTCCGGCTCGGCCTCGTCGATGAGGCGGTCCGGCATGCAATATTGCCTGAGCTTGCTCACGTCGATGAGCCGGATGCGGTGCCCGCGCACCTCCACGCCCATCTTGCGCAGGGAGGAGAAGCCGCGTGACAGGCTCTCGGGCGTCATGCCGAGCCGTGCCGCGATGAGGCGCTTGTCGTGCGGCAGCTCGACCAAGCCGTCGCCGCCGTTCTCCTCGGCGAGTGCCAGGAGATAGCAGCCGAGGCGCTGGGTCGAGGTCCGGAGCTTGAGGTCCTTCACCTGGCGGAGCAGCGAGCGGTATTGGCGCGACATGGAGGCCAGCATGGCGAGCGACAGCTGGGCGTCGCGCGCGATCCACTGGCGCAGTGCCGTTGCCGGCAGCATCAGGATGCGCGCCGGACGCACCACCTTGGCCGAGACCAGATAGGGGGTGTTGGTGAGGAGCGCTGCCGGCATGAAGGTATCCACCGGCTTCAGGATCTCCACCACCGTCTCGCGCTCATCGGGCGCCGTGCCGGTGAACTGCACGCTGCCGTCGAGCAGCACGTAAAGGAAATCCGGCAGCTCGCCCTGCAGGAAGAGCGTCGTCTGGCTCGGGAAGCGCTGCAGGAAGGCGCCCGTGGCGAGCGCGCGAAGCGTGTCCTCCGAGGTCTCGGCAAAGAGTGAAACCTCACGAAGTTTTGCGAAATCTTCAGGCTGCATTGCGCGTGCTCCTTGTGCGATGGACTCCCGCGGGCGCGGTCCCCGGCTCCGCCCGCTTCAATGGCGGCGATCCCCGATGTGGCGCAGTCGACAAGGCCAGCCAGGCTGAAGGATGCGGCGCCGACTAAACTGGCGGAACCTGTGCACGCGCATCTTTGCCAATGAGCTATCACAGGGGTGAGCGCGACAAAAGTCAAAAAAAGTTAATCATTTTTAATGTTTAACGCGCGCCGGGGCAGCGTCCGCAGCGGCGCTCACCGCCTTCGCGGGGCAAGCTTCGCCGGGGCGACGACCGGGGGGCGTTGCCGCCGATCGGAGCCCGCCCTAATTCGCGACGATGCGCCTGGGCCGATAGCGGCCGTTCTCGATGCCGGAGAAGAGATCGTTCAATTGCGGGTGGGAGAGCGGCCGGCCGCTCTCGTCGGACACCAGGTTCTGCTCCGAGACGTAGGCGATGTAGGTGCTCTGCTCGTTCTCGGCGAGCAGATGGTAGAAGGGCTGGTCGCGGCGCGGCCGCACCTCCTCGGGGATCGACATCAGCCATTCCTCGGTGTTGGAGAACACCGGGTCGACATCGAAGATCACGCCGCGGAAGGGATAGATCCGGTGGCGCACGATCTCGCCGATGTGGAACTTGGCCTCGCGCATGGGTCGATCCTCTACGGCCTGCCGCGGTGAAAAACAACGGGCAAAGTGCGGCAGCCCTCCGCCATGACGCGGCCGCGCGGTGATCGTCTTCGAAATGACATAAAACTGTCAACATACCGCATTAGGCTTGTCACCGAGCTGCAACGCCCGGAGCCTAGGATCCCGCCGCTCGTCGCATGGCACGCCGTCGTGGCGGGTCGTCGGCTCACTCCTTTTTATGGGAGCTCATATGATGAAACGCGTTGCGATCGCCGCCCTTGCGGGCGCTTCGCTGCTGTTCGCCATCGGCCAGGCGAAGGCAGCCGATATCTCCGGAGCGGGTGCGACCTTCCCCTACCCGATCTACGCCAAATGGGCGGATGCCTACAAGACGAAGACCGGCATCGGGCTCAACTACCAGTCGATCGGCTCCGGCGGGGGGATCAAGCAGATCAAGGCCAAGACGGTCGACTTCGGCGCCTCCGACATGCCGCTCGATCCCAAGGACCTCGACGAAGCCGGCCTCATGCAGTTCCCCATGGTCATGGGCGGCGTGGTGCCGGTCGTCAACATCAAGGGCGTCAATGCGGGCGACATCAAGCTGACCGGCCCGGTCCTCGCGGACATCTATCTCAAGAAGGTCGTCAAGTGGAGCGACCCGGAGATCGCCAAGCTCAATCCGGGCGTCAAGCTGCCGGATTCCGCGATCACCGTCGTGCACCGCTCTGACGGTTCAGGCACCACCTTCATCTTCACCCACTACCTCTCCGAGATCAGCCCCGAGTGGAAGTCGAAGGTGGGCGAGAACACGTCGGTCGAATGGCCGGCCGGCGTCGGCGCCAAGGGCAACGAGGGCGTCGCCAACTACGCCAAGCAGATCGACGGGGGCATCGGCTACGTCGAGTACGCCTATGCGCTGCAGAACAAGCTCGCCTGGACCTGGCTCTCCAATGCGGCCGGCAAGTTCGTCAAGCCGGAAGCCAGCGCCTTCATGGCCGCCGCCGCCAATGCCGACTGGAAGAACGCGCCCGACTTCAAGCTTCTCTTGACCAATCAGCCGGGGGACGCCAGCTGGCCCATCACCGGCGCCACCTTCATCCTCTTCTACAAGACCCAGGACAAGCCGGAGATCGGCGCCGCGGTGCTCAAGTTCTTCGACTGGGCCTATCACAACGGCAGCCAGATGGCGGAGCAGCTCGACTACATCCCGATGCCCGCGAACGTCGTCAAGCTGGTCGAGACGACGTGGGAGAAGGAGATCAAATCGGCGGACGGCAAGCCGGTGTTCACGGCAAGCGCGATGCAGAACTAAGCCTAGAAGCCGCGGTCCGGGGCGCCTCCTCGAGGACGGCGCCCCGGAGTGCTGGAATTGGTAGGCGCCGAGAGCCGGGCCGCCGGCAGCCCTCCCCGTGATAAGGAAACCCATGGCATTAGCCGACACCATGAGCGAGCGGCTGCGCTCCGGCAAGGCCGCGCGCTCGGCGGCCGCTTCGGGCGGCTTCGGGGACAAGGTCTTCTTCGGCCTGACCTACACCTTCGCCGTCTCCGTGCTCCTCATCCTGGCGGGCATCCTCCTGTCGCTCGCCATCGGCAGCTGGCCCGCCTTCTCTAAGCTCGGCTTCAGCTTCTTCACCAGCGCCTCCTGGAACCCGGTGACCGAGAAGTTCGGCGCCGTGGCGCCGGTCTACGGCACGCTCGTCACCTCGTTCATAGCCCTCCTCTTCGGGGTGCCGATCAGCCTCGGCATCGTCATCGTGCTGACCGAGCTGTCGCCGCCCTGGCTGCGCCGCCCGGTCGGCACGGCGATCGAGCTCCTGGCCGCGATCCCCAGCATCATCTACGGCATGTGGGGCCTCTTCGTCTTCGTGCCCTTCTACAAGGCCTACGTGCAGCCGGCGCTCGGCGACACCTTCGGCAATATCCCCATCGTCGGCGAGCTCTTCTCCGGGCCGCCCTTCGGCGTCGGCATGCTCACCGCCGGCATCATCCTCGCGATCATGATCCTGCCCTTCATCTCGTCGGTGATGCGCGACGTTTTCGAGACGGTCCCGCCGCTCCTGCGCGAGTCCGCCTTCGGGCTGGGAGCGACCACCTGGGAGGTGGTGTGGCACGTCATCCTGCCCTACACGCGCACGAGCGTGGTGGGCGCCATCCTCTTGGGGCTCGGCCGGGCGCTCGGCGAGACCATGGCGGTCACTTTCGTGATCGGCAACTCCCATGATCTGAGCGCCTCGCTCTTCCTGCCGGGCTCGACGATCTCCTCGACCATCGCCAACGAGTTCACCGAGGCGGTGGGCGACGTCTATTCGTCGTCGCTCATAGCGCTCGGCCTGACGCTCTTCTTCATCACCTTCGTCGTGCTCGTGCTGGCCAAGCTCATGCTGCGCCAGCTCGCGAGCAAGGTCAGGTGACGCCATGCTGTCGCTCTACCGCCGCCGCCAATTGACCAATTATTTCAACATGACGATGTCCGTGCTGGTGACGATGCTCGGCATCTTCATCCTCGGCTCGATCCTGTGGACGCTCATCGGCTACGGCTTCAACGGCCTGAGCCTCAAGATGTTCACGGACATGACGCCGCCGCCGGGCAATTCGGGCGGCGTGCTCAATGCGATCGCGGGGAGCGTGCTGCTGACGGCGCTCGGCATCTTCATCGGCGCCCCGGTGGGCGTGCTCGCCGGCACCTATCTCGCCGAATACAGCTCGCGCGGGAAGATCGCGCCCGCCACGCGCTTCATCAACGACATCCTGCTCTCCGCCCCCTCCATCCTCATCGGCCTCTTCGTCTACGAGGTGGCCGTGGTGCCGAGCGGGCACTTCTCCGCTTGGGCGGGCGCTATCGCACTGGCGCTGATCGCCATACCGGTCATCGTGCGCACGAGCGAGGACATGCTGCGCCTCGTGCCGAACGACCTGCGCGAGGCGGCGACGGCGCTCGGCGCGCCGCGCTGGAAGGTCATCGTGCGCGTCTCCTACCGCGCCGCGCGCGCGGGCATCCTGACCGGCATTCTCCTCTCGGTGGCGCGCATCGCCGGCGAGACGGCGCCCTTGCTCTTCACCGTGCTCAACAACCAGTTCTGGTCGTGGAACGTGAACGCGCCCATCGCCAACCTGCCGGTGGTGATCTTCCAGTTCGCGCTCAGCCCCTACAACGACTGGCAGCAGCTCGCCTGGGCGTCGGCACTGCTCGTCACGGTGACCATTCTGGGGCTCAACATCATCGTGCGCCTGACGCTCGGCAAGCGGGACAAACGTTCGTGAAGGAAACCACCATGCTCGGCAGCAACGCCCCTCAGGACGGCGAGCAAGCCAACAACAAGATCAATCTGCGCGCGCCCCAGCCGGTGGCCCAATCGACCGACGGCAAGGCCGCGGTGACGCCCAAGATCGAGGTGCGCGACCTCAAGTTCTACTACGGCCAGGCCCTCGCGCTGAAATCGGTCACCATGACCATCTACGAGCGCCGCGTGACGGCCCTCATCGGGCCGTCCGGCTGCGGCAAGTCGACGCTGCTGCGCACGCTCAACCGTATCTACGAGCTCTATCCCCAGATGCGCGCCGAGGGCGAGGTGCTGCTCGACGGCGAGAACATCCTGGGCCCGAGCGTGGATCTCAACCATCTGCGCGCCCGCGTCGGCATGGTCTTCCAGAAGCCGACGCCGTTCCCCATGTCGATCTACGACAACATCTCCTTCGGGGTGCGGCTCTACGAGCGGCTCTCGACCGTCGAGATGGACGAGCGCGTCGAGAAGTCGCTCACCAAGGCGGCTCTCTGGGGCGAGGTCAAGGACAAGCTGCGCGCCTCGGGCTTGAGCCTCTCGGGCGGCCAGCAGCAGCGCCTCTGCATCGCCCGCGCGATCGCCCTCAATCCCGAGGTGATGCTGCTCGACGAGCCGGCCTCGGCGCTCGACCCCATCTCCACCCAGCGCATCGAGGAGCTCATCAAGGAGCTGCGCGACGACTATACGGTCGTCATCGTCACCCACAACCTGCAGCAGGCGGCGCGCGTCTCCGACTATACGGCGCTCATGTATCTAGGCGAGCTCGTCGAGTTCGATGCCACCGAGACGATCTTCACCCGGCCCAGCAAGAAGCAGACCGAGGACTATGTGACGGGAAGATTCGGTTGAGGGGGGTGCGGCTCGCCGGCGTCGGACTTGCGCGCCGGCCGCTTCGCGAACAGCCTCCTGCCCTCGACGAACTGCCAGAGGGCGACCGCGGGCAGGCCGAAGATGAGCTCGCGCAGGCGCTTGGCGAGCGAGAGTGCCAGGCCCGCCTCGGGCGGCACGCCGAGCATGGCGCCGAACAGCATGTAGCCGCCTTCCTGGATGCCGATGGCGCCCGGCACGATGAAGCCGACGCTGCGCGAGGCCTGGCCCAGGCTCTCGAGGATGAAGGCGTCGCGCCAGCCGATCTCGGTGCCCATGAAATGCAGCGCCAGCCACACCTCGAGCGCGCCGAGCACCCACGAGAGCAGGTGCCAGGCAGCGCTTTCGGCAAGGGCCAGCGGATGGCCGTGGATCGTCTGGATGGCGTCGTGCAGCCCTTTGACCCCACCGAGCGAGAGCCAGCGCACGCGCGCCGCCAGGCGCTCGAGCGCCGACTCGATCAGCTTGAAGACGCCCGCCCGCTGCGAGACGACGAAGGCGGCGAAGAACGCCGCGGCAACGGCGAGCGCCAGCGCCAGCTCGAAGACGCCGCTGCCGCTCTGTCCGGCGCGCACGAGGAGGGCCACGCCCGCGATGGTGAAGAGGAACTGGGTGGCGACCTCGCTCGTGATGTCGACCACCACCGAGGCGCCCGCGAGATCGCCGGAGAGGCCCTGGAACGCGAGCAGCCGCGCGCCGATGATCTGCCCGCCGATATAGGCGAGCGGCAAGAGCCCGTTGGTGCCCTCGCGGATCCAGCGGATCTTGAGGAGGGTGAGCAGCGGGCTGCGGACGCGGCCGCCGATGAGCGGGCGCCAGCCGAGGGAGCAGAAGAGCATCTGCGTGAAATGGACGAGAACGAGCGGCGCCAGCCCCCAGCCGAGCGTGGCCAGCGTGCCCATCACGGCGCCCGCACCTTCATAGACGACGAGTCCCGCGGCGAGCGCCATGCCGGCGAGGAACGCTAGGCCGAGACCGAGTTTCATTGCTCCTCGTTCCGCGCGCCCGTCTGCGGCGAATCCTCGGCCGCCGCTGCGGCGCTTGTCCTCAGGCGTGATTTTCGCGTTGGCGCAGGAAGCGGAAGAACTCGACGCCCTCGCGCAGGCGGCGCTTCATCATCTCGGCGCTGGTGGCCATCTCCCAGGTGAGCTCGGCGATCTTGCCCGGCCGGAAGTAGAAGCGCTTGTAGAAGCGCTTGAGCGCCTCGAAAATTTCCTCGCTCGAGAGATGGGGATATTCGAGCGAGCTGATCTGCAGGCCGTCCGACGCGATCAGGCTGTCGCTGTTCTCGTGGAGCCAGCCCTTCATCACCGCCTCGCGGTAGAGCTCGGTGCCCGGATAAGGGGCCGCGAGCGAGACCTGGACGGTGTGCGGGTTCACGTCCTGGGCGAAGCGGATGGTCTCCTCGATGGTCTCCCGCGTCTCGCCGGGGAGGCCCACGATGAAGGTGCCGTGGATGGTGATGCCGAGCTTGCGGCAGTCGGCCGAGAACTTGCGCGCCACGTCGATGCGCATGCCCTTCTTTATGTTGTGCAGTATCTGCTGGTTGCCCAACTCGTAGCCGACGAGGAGGAGGCGCAGCCCGTTATCGCGCAGCACCTTGAGCGTCTCGTAAGGCACGTTGGCCTTGGCGTTGCACGACCAGACGACGCCGAGCTTGCCGAGCCCGCGGGCGATCTCCTCGGCGCGCGGGCGGTCGTCCGTGAAGGTATCGTCGTCGAAGAAGAATTCCCGCACCTGCGGAAACTGGCGCTTGGCGAGTGCGATCTCGGCGACCACGTTCGCAGCGCTGCGCGTGCGGTAGCGGTGGCCGCCGATCGTCTGCGGCCACAGGCAGAAGGTGCAGCGCGACTTGCAGCCGCGCCCGGTATAGAGCGAGACGTAGGGATGCAGGAGGTAGCCGATGAAGTAATCCTCGATCCTGAGGTCGCGCTTATAGACCTCGGTCACCCACGGGAGCGTGTCCATGTTCTCGATGATGGCGCGCTCGCGGTTGTGCACCACCTCGCCCGCGGCCCTGTAGCTCACGCCGTCGACTTCCGCGAGCGGCCGGCCCTCCGCGATCTCCTTGATCGTGAAGTCGAACTCGCTGCGCGCCACGAAGTCGATGGCGTCGGACGCGGCGAGTGCCGGGCCCGGCGAAACCGCGACGTGGGCGCCCACCATGCCGACTGTGAGCCCGGGATTGGCGGCCTTGAAGGCCGCGGCGACCTTCACGTCGGAGGCGAAGGAGGGCGTGCTCGTGTGCAGCACCAGGAGCTCGTAGTCCCCGGCGAGCGGCAGCACGTCGTCGAGCAAGAGCCCGCGCGCCGGGGCGTCGATGAGCCGGCTCCCGGGCACGAGTGCTGCCGGCTGGGCGAGCCAGGTCGGATACCAGAAGGAGCGGATCTCGCGCTTCGCCTGATAGCGCGAGCCGGCGCCGCCGTCGAAGCCCTCGTAGGAGGGGGGGTTGAGAAAGAGGGTCTTCATAGCGCCACCTCGGAGGCCCTTCAATTGTTCACCACCATTTGGCCGTCCGGCTGGACGGAGAACTTCTGCTGGCGCCACTCGACCCGGCGGCCGACGAAGCTCGCAGCCCTGATGGCGAAGGTGAGGAGATCGCGCACCGGCACGAGCCACGGCCAGGGAATGCCTTCGCTGCCCAGCACGCCGCGCGCCACGACATGCATGAGCATGCGCAGCGACAGCGCCGCCGCCATGAGGGCGAGCCCGGTCGTACAAAGGCCCGTCGCCGCGGCGAGGAGGATCGCGAGCGGCAATGCGTCGGTCACGAAGCTGAGCGCATAGCCCCACGGGCGCACCGCGCGCATGGTGCGCGCCCAGCGCAGCTCGTGGCGGACGAGCGCCTTGAGACTGGGCTCGCTGATGGTGATCTCCACGATGTGCCGCGCGAGCGCCACCCGGTAGCCGCTCGCCGCCACCAGCCGGCCCAGCATGTGGTCGTCGGCGAGATAGGAGGCGAGCAATTCGATCCCGCCGATCGCCTCGAGCGCCTTGCGCCGCACCGCCATGGTGGCGCCGAAGCAATATTCGAGCGGCTCGGAGAGCAGCGCCACCAGGACCGAGGGGATGAACCATTCGTTGATGAACATGGCGCCGAGCCGGTTGGCCAGACGCGTGCCGAGCGGGTTGCCGCGGTAGAGGCAGGTCACGGCACCGACGCGGGGGTCGGCGAAGGCCGCGGCCACTTCCGAGAGGTAGCGCGGCCCCACCTTGCAATCGGCGTCCGAGATCACCAGGAAATCGTAGCGGGCGCGGCCGATCATGTTGGCGAGGTTGCTGATCTTGTAATTGCTGCCGATGACGCGCGGGTCGACGACGAGCGAGGCGCCCCGCTCGGGGAACTCGCGGATGATGCGCTCGATCACCGGGATCGCTGGATCGCCGGCGTCGCGCACGCCGAAGAGGACCTGGAACTTGGGATAGTCCTGGGCGCAGAACGAGCGCAGGTTCTCGTAGAGCCGCGGCTCGAGCCCGCAGACGGGCTTGAGCACGGTCATCGGCGGCAGGAAGACGGCGGAGACCGGCGCGCGGCCGCGCAGCAATGCCACGCGCACCAGCGCAATGGCCGCATAGGCGAGAGAGGCCGCCACGGTCGCATAGCCGAGGAGCGTCGACAGCGTGGAGACAAGATGCAGCACAGGCAGGCCCCGCTCCCCCCGAGACGTTTCGCGACGGTGAGCCCCGCGCCACGCGCATGCGCGTCGCATGGCCGGCGCCGTCCGCGACAAGGGCTCCCGAGTTGAGAGCCTTTTACCCCGGCGCACGCCCCTACGGGAAGTCATTCTTTGCAATTTTGATGAACAAAGCGTGACCGCAGTCGCCAAAAGAACCGCGATCCCGCTTGCGCTTTAGCGCCGGCGGCCCGGCCCGCCGCGCGGGGGCCGGCACCGCCTGCGCGAAAGCCCCCTCGCAATCAGAAGAGGAGGCCGACCGCGGCCATCTGCTCCGGGAACAACAGCGCATAAGCGAGCGACAGCGCCGCGAGGAGCACGAGGACGAGCACCTCCGGCATGACGTACTTGAAGACGCGCTTCGCGGCGGCGGGGACGCGGGCGGCGACGGCTAAGTTTTGGCTTGTCATGGCCTGTTCTCCCTTGCCTATGATTGCCCTTCTAAAGGCCGCGGGAGCGTCCGTCAGTGACCGCTATCACGGGGACGCTGCGACAAGGGGCACGGGAGCGCTTGATGCCTGTCTCGATCTCGACGGATTACGTTCCTGGCCGCCCGCGGCTCGCCTACGACCATGCAGGCGTGGGTCCGCTCGCCGTCTTCATGCACGGGATCGGCGGCAACCGCACGAATTGGCACGAGCAGCTCGGAGCACTCGCGGCGGACTTCCATGCGGTCGCCTGGGATGCGCGCGGCTACGGTCTCTCGGACGATTACGAGGGCGATCTCGACTTCGGCGATTTCAGCGCCGATCTCCTGCGTCTTCTCGATTGCCTCGGCGCCGCGCGGGGGCATCTTTGCGGGCTCTCCATGGGCGGGCGGATCGCCCTCGACTTCCACGCGCGTCACCGCGAGAGGGTTGCCACGCTTGTGCTGTGCGACAGCTTCGCCGGCTTCGATGCCAGCTTCACGCCGGAGAAGCGCGCCGAGTTCGCGCGCTTGCGCAAGGAGCCGCTCCTCTCGGGCAAGGAGCCGCGCGACATCGCCCCCGCCGTGGCCGCGACGCTCGTCGGCCCCAACGCGCCGCCGGCGGTCTTGGCACGCCTCGTCGCCAGCATGGCAGCACTCCACAAGGAGTCCTACATCAAGGCGGTCGAGGCCACGACCAATTACGACAGGGTGGCCGCACTCGGCGAGATCGACGTCCCGACCCTTCTCGTCTATGGCGCCCACGACCGCTTGACGCCGCCTCGGCTCGGCCGCGACATGGCCGCGAGGATTTCCGGCGCCCGCTTCGTCGTCATCGAGGATGCCGGCCACCTGCCCAACATCGAGCAGCCGGCGGCGTTCAGCGCGGCGGTGCGCGAGTTTCTCCTCGCCCACCGCGCGCGGGCGACGAGCCGCCCGCGATGATCGGCGACCGCACCTCCGCCGCAGATCGCAGAGCCCGGAACAACGGGGCTTTCATCCGCGCGCGCGGGCAGGCATGATGCGCCGGCCTGCATCCGAACATGGTGCACAATTGCGGCAGAGGGAGGGAGCGAGATGCGTCGATCGGCAGTCCTCAAGGCTCTTGCCGGCGCCGTGCTCGGTGCCGCGAGCCTGGCCATCGTTACCTCGCTCGGCGGCCAGGCGGCCGAGCCCTTCAAGGTCGCCTTCGTCTACGTGGCTCCGGTGGGCGACGCGGGCTGGACCTATCAGCACGACCTCGGGCGCAAGGCGGTGGAGCAGGCGCTCGGCGACAAAGTGAAGACCAGCTTCGTCGAGAGCGTCAGCGAGGGCGCCGACGCCGAGCGCGTCATCCGCGAGCTTGCGCTCGCCGGCAACAAGCTCATCTTCACCACCTCCTTCGGCTACATGAACCCGACGCTCAAGGTGGCGAAGCAATTCCCCAAGACGCTCTTCGAGCACGCCACGGGCTACAAGCGCGCGGAGAACGTCGCGACCTACTCGGCGCGCTTCTACCAGGCGCGCTATTTGACCGGCATGGTCGCCGGCAAGATGACGAAGTCGAACACCCTCGGCTACGTCGCCGCCTTCCCCATCCCCGAGGTCGTGCAGGGCATCGACGCCTTCACCCTCGGCGCCCGCTCGGTCAATCCCAAGGCGCAGGTCAAGGTGATCTGGACGAGCAGCTGGTACGATCCGGGCAAGGAGCGCGAGGCGGCCGAGACGCTGGTCAATCAGGGAGCCGACGTTCTGACCCACCACACGGACTCGACCGCGGTCGTGCAGGCCGCCGAGGCCAAGGGCGTGTGGGCCATCGCCTACCATTCGGATATGTCGAAGTACGGCCCGCACGCCGAGCTCACCGCGGCGACCCACCATTGGGGCCAATACTACATTCGCGAGGTCAAGGCGGCGATGGACGGCAGCTGGAAATCGCACGACGTCTGGGGCGGCATCAAGGACGGCATGGTGGGGCTTGCCCCCTTCAATCCTGCTGTGCCCAAGGACGTCGTCGCCCTCGTCGAGGCCAAGAAGGCGGCGATCGCGGCCGGCACCTTCGATCCCTTCCAGGGCCCGATCAAGGACAACGACGGCAACCTCAAGGTGCCCGCGGGCAAGGCGCTCAGCGACGAGGAGATCCTCAAGCTCGGCTGGTACGTCGACGGCGTGCAAGGCAAGCTGCCGGCGAATTGACGGATATCACCGCCCGACCGCGTATCCCATCATGTTGCGCGGGTTGGCCGCGGCCTTGAGGAAGGGGCCGTCCTTGGTGCAGACGCAGATGCGGCCGAGCGACCAGGGCGGCGCCACCGTCACCTTGTGGCCGCGCGCGCGTAAGGACTCGATCGTCTCCTTGGGGAAGTTGCCCTCGAGCGCAATCTCGCCAGGCCGTGCCGTGCGCGGGTAGAAGGAATCGGGCCAGTGGAAGGACTGGAAGGCCGGCTGGTCGATGGCCTCCTGGAGATTGAGCCCGTGGTGGAGATGGCGGAGGAAGAAGGCGAGGGCCCACTGGTCCTGGCCGTCGCCGCCCGGCGAGCCGAAGACCATGTAGGGCTCGCCGTCGCGCAAGGCCAGGCCGGGGCTCAATGTGGTGCGCGGGCGCTTCCCCGGCGCCAGGCTCGCGGGATGGCCCTCCTCGAGCCAGAACATCTGGGCGCGCGAGCCGAGGCAAAAGCCGAGCTCGGGGATGACCGGCGAGCTGTGCATCCAGCCGCCGCTCGGCATGGCGGCGATCATGTTGCCCCAGCGGTCGATGGCGTCCACATGCACCGTGTCGCCGGCCACCACGCCGCGCGCGGCAAGCCCGGGCTCGCCGATGCCGGCAGCTGCTAAGCCGTCCGCCGCCACGCGGATGCCGCGGATGAGGGTGGGGAGGCGCGGTGCTGTCGTGCCGGCGGCACCCGGCCGCAGCTCGAGCGAGGCCGTCTCGCCCACCAGGCGCCGGCGCTCGGCGTTGTATCCGTCGCTCAAGAGAGCCGCCATGGGCACCGCGCCGAAGTCGGGATCGCCGTACCAGGCCTCGCGGTCGGCAAAGGCGAGCTTGGCGCACTCGATGACCGTGTGGAGGAACTCGGCGCTGTTCGGGCCCATCTTCGCGAGGTCGAAGCCCTTGAGGAGGGCGAGCTGCTGGAGGAACACCGGGCCCTGGCCCCAGGGCCCCGTCTTCGCCACTTGGCAGCCGTGGTAGTCGTAGCTGAGCGGCGCCTCGTAGCTCGCCTGCCAGCGCGCCAAGTCGTCCGCCGCAAGCACGCCGCGATGGCGCCGGCCGGAGTTGTCGAGCACCTCGTTCTCGCGGCAGAAGCGCCCGATCGCCTCTGCCACGAAGCCGCGATAGAACGCCCCGCGCGCCGCCTCGATCTGCTTGACGCGGTCGCTCCCCGCCGCCTCCGCGGCAGCTAAGATGCGCTCGTATGTGTCCGCGAGGGTCGGGTTGCGCATGACGCTGCCCGGCTGAGGCGGTTTGCCGTCCTTGAGATAGACCGCGGCCGAGCTCGGCCAGGCCTTGACGAAGAGTTCCGCCACATTGGCGTAGGAGACGCTCTGGGTCGGCGTCACCGGATAGCCGTGGCGCGCGTAATGGATGGCCGGCGCCAGCACCTCGCGGAGCGCCTGCGTTCCGTGATCGCGCAGGAGCAGCATCCAGCCGTCGAAGGCGCCCGGCACCACCGCGGCGAGGAGCCCGGTGCCGGGGACGAGCTCGAGGCCGAGCCCGCGGTAGTGGGCAATGGTCGCCCCCGCCGGCGCCGGACCCTGGCCGCAGATCACCTCGAGGCGCTTTTTCGCCGCACTCCAGAAGATGAGCGGCACGTCGCCCGCCGGCCCGTTCTGGTTGGGCTCGACCACTTGCAGGGTGAAGGCCGCTGCGGCGGCGGCGTCGAAGGCGTTGCCGCCCTTCTCGAGGCTGGCCATGCCGACCGCCGAGGCGATCCAGTGGGTCGAGGAGACGACGCCGAACGTGCCCTTGATCTCGGGGCGGGTGGTGAACATGGGGGGCGGGGACTTTCGTTCAGGGACGGAGGAAGCGGGCCACTATAACGGCGGAGCCGGCGGGCGGCAACCGCCCGACGGGCTGCACAGCCGCTCCGAAGTTGGCTATCATCGCCCCACCTTTGGGGGAGGTGCCACGTGAACATCGAGCGACCCTATCTCTTGTTCCTCGGCGACGCCCACGACGATCTCGCGGCCAAGACCGCGCGAGGCATCAAGGATTGGCGGCCCGACTGGTGCATCGGCCAGTTGCGCCTCGAAGGCTGCAAGACGACGCTCGGCCTTCCCGACCTCTCGCTCGAGGAGGCCGTGGCAAAGGGGGCGAAGACGCTCGTCATCGGCGTCGCCAACCGCGGCGGGGTGATCGGGCCTGCCTGGGCGGCGAGCCTCTTGCACGCGGTCGAGCTCGGCCTCGATCTGGCGAGCGGGCTGCACAGCCGCCTCGAGTCCGTTCCCGGTCTCCAGGAGGCCGCGCGGAAACGCGGGCGCAAGCTGCACGACGTGCGCCACCCGACCCAGGAATTCCCCCTCGGTACCGGCGAGAAGCGCTCGGGGAGGCGCCTCCTGACCGTGGGCAGCGACGCCTCGATCGGCAAGATGTACACGACGCTCACCCTCGAGCGCGAGATGCGCGGCCGCGGCCTCAAGGCCGACTTCCGCGCCACGGGCCAGACCGGCATCTTCATCGCGGGCAGCGGCGTCTCGATCGACGCGGTGGTCTCGGACTTCGTCTCCGGCGCCGTCGAGTGGCTGACGCCGGCCAACGATCCCGACCATTGGGACCTCATCGAGGGCCAGGGCTCGCTCCTCCATCCCTCCTTCGCGGCCGTCACGCTGGGCCTCGTGCACGGCGCCCAGGCCGACGCCCTCGTGCTCTGCCACGAGCCCACGCGCAGCCACATGCGCGGCCTGCCGAAGCAGCCCATGCCGAGCCCCGAGGAGACCATGGAGCTCTGCCTCAAGTGCGCCCGGCTCACCAACAAGGCGGCGCGCTTCGTGGGCGTCAGCATCAACAGCTCGCGGCTCGAGCCCGCGGCCGCGGCGAAATATCTCAAGGAGGTCGAGGCAAAGCTCGGGCTTCCCGCGGTCGATGCGGTGCGCACCGGCACAGCCCGCATCGTCGACAATCTCGTGAAGGCCTGAGCGGCATGCCGCGGCTCGCCGTCCGCCGCGAGCGCTTCGCCATACGCGGCGTCTTCACCATCTCGCGCGGCTCGCGCCGCGAGTCCGAGGTCGTGGTGGCGGAGCTCTCCGAGGGAGGCCTCACAGGGAGGGGCGAGTGCGTGCCCTATGCCCGCTACGGTGAATCGGTCGAGAGCGTGATGGCCGAGATCGCGGCTCAAGGCGCAGCGCTCGCGGCGGGCCTCGGGCGGAGCGGCTTGCAGGAGGCGCTTGCCCCCGGTGCGGCGAGGAACGCCCTCGATTGCGCGCTCTGGGATCTCGAGGCGAAGACGACGGGCGTGCGGGTCTGGCGCCTGGCCGGCCTCGCCGAGCCGCGGCCCGTCGTCACCGCCTACACCTTGAGCCTCGCTGATGCGGCGGCGATGGGGGAGGCGGCGCGCGCCAGTCGCCAGCGCCCGCTCCTCAAGCTGAAGCTCGGCGGCGAGGGCGACGTGGCACGGGTCGAGGCGGTGCGGGCCGCAGCACCGGGCGCCCGCCTCATCGTCGATGCCAACGAGGCCTGGACGCCCTCGATGCTGCCCGACTATCTTCCCGCGATGGCACGGCTCGGCGTCGCACTCGTCGAGCAGCCGCTCCCCGCCGGGCGCGACGAGGCGCTGGCGTACGTACCGCATGCGGTGCCGGTCGCCGCGGACAAGTCCTCCCATACGAGCGGCGACGTGGCGGCGCTCGTCGGGCGCTACGACGTGGTCAACGTCAAGCTCGACAAGACGGGCGGCTTGAGCGAGGCGCTCCGCCTCGTCGCGGCCGCCGAGGCGCTGGGGCTCGGCATCATGGTCGGCTGCATGGTCGGCACCTCGCTCGCCATGGCGCCGGCCATGCTGATCGCCGGCCGCGCCGCCTTCGTCGATCTCGACGGCCCGCTCCTCCTGGCCGAGGACCGGCCGCACGGCCTCGCGTACGACGACGGCCGCGTTCATCCGCCGGAGCCGGAGCTCTGGGGGTGAGGTGCGGCAGCATGGCTTTTTGCGCAAGGAGGTCGCGATGAACACGGCGCTCAAGGCGGAGCTCGACGGCTTCAAGCGTTGGATCGGCAAGTGCCAAGAGACGCGCGACGTGCTGCTGCCGCTCCACGTGGCCGGGCTCGAGGCCATGCTGGACCGCGACGACGCCCTGCCGCGCGCGGGCGACGCGGCGGCACCAGGCGCCCATTGGCTCATCCGGCCGCGCTGGCTGCGCGCCTCCGAGCTCGGCGACGACGGCCATCCGCGGCGCGGCGGCTTCATGCCGCCGGTGCCGCTGCCGCGCCGCATGTGGGCGGGGAGCGTGCTCAGCCTCGGCGGGCCGCTCCGCGTGGGCGAGGAGATCCTGCGCCGCTCCGAGATCCGCGACGTGGCCGTCAAGGAGGGGCGCGGCGGCCTCCTCGTCTTCGTGAAGGTGCGCCACGAGTTCCACGGCTCGGCCGGCCTCGCGCAATGGGAGGAGCAGGACGTGGTCTACCGCGACGCGGCCGATCCCTCCCAGCCGGCGTCGGCGCCCGAGCCCGCCCCGCCCGACGGCCCCTGGCGGCGCAGCGTCGAGCCCGATCCCGTCATGCTCTTCCGCTACTCGGCGCTCACCTACAACGGCCACCGCATCCATTACGACCAGCCCTATGTGACGCAGGTCGAGGGCTATCCCGGCCTCATCGTGCACGGGCCGCTGCTCGCAACCCTCCTCCTCGACCTGGTGCGGCGCGAGGCGGGCGAGAGACGCATCGAGCGCTTCGCTTTCCGCGCGCTGGCGCCCGTGTTCGACACGGCGCCCTTCACCTTGAGCGGCGCCCCCGATGCCGACGGCCGCCGCGCCCTCGTTTGGGTCAAGCGCGCCGACGGCGGCCTCGCCATGCGCGCGGAGGCGAGCTTCGCGGCGTAGGACATGCAAACATCGAAGCGGAGGTCCCCCCTCCCCAACCCTCCCCCTCAAGGGGGGAGGGGGATTGCTTGGCAAGGCAATAAAAATCCCCCTCCCCCTTGAAGGGGGAGGGTGGGGAGGGGGTGACGCTCGCCGCAATGAAGGCGAGCCCGCGGTCCGCACTTGCTCAGGCAAGCGCCTTGACCGCCGCGAGGAAGCGCTCGATCTCTTCCTCGCTGTTGTAGTAATGCACGGAGGCGCGCACCAGTGCCTCCAGTCCCCGCGCTTCCATATCGAAGCGCGTGCCGGCGCCGCTCGAGACGCTCACGTTGATTGCTTGGCGGGCGAGTGCGGCCTTGATCTCGTCGGGGCTGCGGCCGTCGAGGGTGAAGCTCACGATGCCGCAGCGCTCGGCGCCGAGATCGTGCACCGCGGCACCGGGAATGCGCAGAAGCCCTCGGCGCATCTCCTCGCCGAGTGCCCGCACGCGCGCGTAGATCGCGTCCAGGCCCCACGCGAGCGCGTAATCGACGGCGGTGCCGAGGGCGATCTTGGCGGCGTAGTTCGCCTCCCAATTCTCGAAGCGCCGCGCGTCCGGCCTGATCTCGTAGCGCCCGGGCGCCGTCCAGCGCGCGGCGTGGAGGTCGAGGAACGGCGGCTCGAGGCGCTCGAGGAAGTCCTTGCGCACGTAAAGAAAGCCGATGCCGCGCGGGCCGCGGAGATATTTGCGCCCCGTGGCGGAGAGCATGTCGCAGCCGATCGCCGCCACGTCGAGCGGCATCTGCCCGGCCGACTGGCAGGCATCGAGGAGGTAGGGCACGCCCCAGGCCCGGGCCACGCGGCCGACCGCGGCCGCGGGATTGACGAGGCCGCCGTTGGTCGGCACGTGGGTGACCGCGATGAGCTTGACGCGCTCGTCCATCATGCGCTCGAGCGCGGCGACCGAAAGCTGGCCCGGCGCATCGTTGGGCACCGCCTCGACCGAGCAGCCGGTGCGCTTGGCCGTCTGCAGGAAGGCGATGACGTTGCTGGCATATTCGGCACTCGCCGTGAGGATGCGGTCGCCGGCCGCGAAGGGCAGGGCATAGAACGCCATGTCCCAGGCGCGCGTCGCGTTCTCGACGATGGCGATCTCCTCGGGCGCGCAATTGATGAGGCGCGCGAGGGCGTCATAGCTGTGCTCGATGCTTGCCGAGGCGCGCTCGGCGGCCTCGTAGCCGCCGATGCGGCCCTCGAGCTCGATGTGCCCGACGAGGGCCTCGATCACGCCCCGCGGCATGAGGGCGGCACCGGCATTGTTGAGATGGATCACTTCGGCCGTCCCGGGCGTCTCCCGGCGCGCGCGGGCGAGGTCGATCGTCATGGCTCGCACTCTCCGCCGGCCGGGCGCAAGGTCGGCGCGCGCCGAGTGCGGCACCTCAATTCTTCGGGCGCTCCTGGTTCCCGGTGTGCAGCGTCCATTCGACGATGCGGCGCATGCAGCGGCCGAGAACGTCGGTGTAGGCCCCGACGATGGCCTCGAGCGTCTCGCTGTCCGCCGGCTGCTTGTAGTCGCAGTCGAGGTCCGAGACGATCATGCGGTCGGGCATCTTGACGAGCTTCGAGACGATGCGGACGCGCGCCTCGGGCTTGCCGCCGGTCACGGCCGCACTCTCCACCTCGAAGTCGCGGATGTCGGTCTTGAGGAGAAAGTCGGCGCGCAGGCCGGCGGCTTCGCGACCCACCGCGACGATCTTGCCGGTGTTCTCGAAGGACGAGACGAGGAGCGTCTGGACCATCGCGGGCAGCACGTCGCTCCAGGCGGCGTGCTCGTAATAGTTCAGCTCGACCGGAGTCTGCTGAAGCGCGATCCGTACCGTGTCGAGGCTGCCGGGCGCCGTCGGCATCTCGACCTCGAGCTGCCAGTCCACCTTGGGGAGGTCCGCCGCGAAGGTCACCTTGGGGTGCGGCGTGAAGAGGCGCGGCGGCGGCCCCTCGCCGGGGAGAAGACCGCAGCCGCCGAGCAAGAGGAGGAGAGCGGCGGCGAGCCGCAACGGACCGCGCACGCGCGGACCGGAAAGCGCCCTCTTCATCGCGCCGGCACTCCCTGCTGCTGGTTGCCGAGGAAAAAGCGCGCCGGATCGGCCTCGAGCTTGTTGGAGAGGCGGGTGAGCGCCTGCACCATGACGCGCGCGTCGGCGAGGAATTTCGTGAGCTCGTAGAGCCCTTGCCCGCTGAAGTCCTTGAGCGCCCCGCGGTTCTCGCTGACCACGGCCTGCACCTCGGTCGCCAGGCCGTCGATCGACTGCGCCGCCAGGCGGAACTGCTTGATCGTCGGCTTGAGCTCGGCGGACAGGTCCTTGCTCTCGCCGTTGAGGTTCTTGGTGAGGGCATCGAGCGAGGCCACGGTCGAGCGCAGGTCGTGCATCATGACGCTGCTGTCGTCGATGAGGGTCTCGATCGTCCGGCTTTTGTCGGCCAAGGCCGCCGTGAGCGTGCGTACGTTCTCGATCGACTGGGAGAGCGCCGCGATGTTCTGCTCGCTGAGCGCCTTGTCCGCGCGCTCGATCAGCCGGTTGACGTGATCGAGGAGCTCGGGCGCCGAATTGAACACTTGCTGGAGCGGCGATGCGCGCGACGGGATCGTCGCGATCTTGCGGTCCGGCTTGGGCATGAGCGGAGGAGCACCCTGCGTGCCGCCCTCGAGCTGGACATAGGCCACGAAGGTGAGGCCCTGGAAGCCGAGCGAGGCGACGGTGTCCTCCTTGATGGGGGTGTCGGCGTCGACCTCGATGATGACCTGGATTTCCTCGACGCTCTCGGGGTCGATGCGGATGCCCGTGACCGAGCCGACCGGAATGCCGCGGTAGAGCACGCGGGCACCCCTCTCGAGCCCGGTCACCGGATCGCGGAAGTCGATGTGGTACACCTTGGTCTCGTGGGTCGACGGGACCTTGGCCAGCCAGATCACGAAGGCGACTGCCGCCACGAGGAGCACCAGCACGAAGCTCCCGACGATCAGATAGCTGGCTCTGGTTTCCATCCGGGTCCCCTAAGCGCGAAGTGCCGCCCGGCCGCGCGGTCCGTGGAAATAGCTTTGCACCCAGGGGTGGGGATTCTCGAGCAGCTCCTCGAGCTTGCCCACCAGCACCTTCTTGTCGACCAGCACGGCTATACGGTCGCAGATCGCGACAAGGCTGTCCAGGTCGTGGGTGACCATGAAGACCGTGAGGTTGAGGCTCTTCTGCAGCACGCCGATGAGCTGGTCGAAGCCTGCCGCCGCGATGGGGTCGAGGCCCGAGGTCGGCTCGTCGAGGAAGAGGATTTCCGGGTCCAGCGCCAAGGCGCGCGCGAGACCGGCGCGCTTGCGCATGCCGCCCGAGAGCTGGGACGGCATCTTGTCCGCGGCGTCCGGCGGCAGGCCCACCATGTCGAGCTTGACCGCGGCGATCTCCTCGATGAGCGGCAGCTTGAGCCGCGTGTGCTCCTTCAAGGGCACCGCGATGTTCTGCGCCACGGTGAGCGAGCTGAAGAGGGCGCCGTCCTGGAAGAGCACCCCCCAGCGCTCCTCGAGCGCCTCCTTGGCGTCCTCGTCGAGCCGCGCCGGCTCGACGCCCAGCACCTCGATGCGCCCGGCGGCCGGCCGGTTGAGGCCGACGATCGTGCGCAGAAGCACCGACTTGCCGGTGCCCGAGCCGCCCACCACGCCGAGCACTTCGCCGCGCCGCACCTCGAGATCGAGGCCGTCATGCACGGTCTGGTCGCCGAAGCGGTTGACCAGGCCGTGTACGCGGATGACCACGGCTTCCTTGGGCTCTGATGTGGGCTCCTCGCGTGCCATGCGTCTCGCGCGTCAATACTTGATGTAGGAGAAGAAGATCGAGAAGAACGCATCCAGCACGATGACGAGGAAGATCGACTCGACCACCGACTTGGTGGTGAGCCGACCCACGCTCTCGGCGCTGCGCGCGACGTTGAGGCCCTCGTAGCAGCCCACCATGGCGATGACGAAGGCGAACACCGGGGCCTTGATGATGCCGACCCAGAAGTGCTGGACGGGGACGGCGCTCTGCAGATGCTCGATGAACTGGGTGAGGTTGATGTGGAGGATGGCGAGGGACATGAGGCAGCCGCCCGCAAGCCCCATGATGTCCGCATAGAAGGTGAGGAGCGGCAGCGTGAGCACGAGCGCCAAGGTGCGCGGCAGCACCAGCACGTCCATCGGATTGAGGCCGAGCGTCTGCATGGCGTCGATCTCCTCGTTCACCTTCATGGTGCCGATCTCGGCGGTGAACGCGCTGCCCGACCGGCCGGCCAGGATGATGGCCGTGAGGAGGATGGCCATTTCGCGCACGATGGAGATGCCGACGAGGTCGATGACGAACACCTCGGCGCCGAATCGCCGCAGCTGATCGGCGCCCTGGTAGGCGATCACCACGCCGATGAGGAAGCTCAAGAGGCCGACGATGGGCATGGCATCGAGGCCGGTGCGCTCCATGTGGTTCACGACCGCCACGTAGCGGATGGTGCGCGGCCGCAGCAAGCTGCGCAGGATCGAGATGCAGAGGAGCCCGAAGAAGCTGAGCAGGCCCACGGCCGCGTCGCGCGCCTCGAAGGCCGTCTTGCCGATGCGGACGAGCAGATCGAGGAAGGGACGGCGCTCGCGCAGCAAGGGCTCGTGCGGGCGGTCGGCATGAGCCGCCTGATCGAGGAGCTTGGCATGCTCCGGGCGCACCCGCGCGAAGCGCGCGGCGATGCCGCGGCCGGAGAGCTGCCTGAGCGTGCGATGGAGCACCCAGGCGCCCGCGGTGTCGAGCGACTGCACCTCGCCGAGGTCGATCACCGCGCTGTGCACGGAGCCCGGCGCCAGCGACCTGAGCGGCGCGTCGAGCTCGGCCAGCGCTGCCACCGTCCATCCCCCGCCGGCCGCGAGCATCAGGCTGTCGCCCTCGCGCTCCGTCCGGAACCAGCCGCTTCCCCCCGCCATCGCGCCCCCGCTCAGGCGTTCAAGCGCCGCTGGCTCGCGCGGGAGTCCGCGAGCACGCAGAGTATCTCGAACATCATGGTGGCGCCGGCGATCGCCGTGATCCCGTTGCTGTCGAAGGGCGGCGAGACCTCGACCACGTCGCCGCCGACGAGATCGAGACCCCGGAGGCCGCGCACCATCTGCTGCGCCTCGAAGGTCGAGAAGCCGCCGATCTCCGGCGTGCCGGTGCCGGGGGCGAAGACCGGGTCGAGCCCGTCCACGTCGAAGCTGATGTAGGTTGGCCCGTCGCCCGCGATGCGCCTCGCCTCGCGGATCACCGCCTCGTAGCCGAGCTTGAAATACTCCTCGATGGCCACCACTCGCATGCCCGAATCGTAGGAGAACTGCCAGTCGTCGCGGTCGTAGAGCGAGCCGCGGATGCCGATCTGGATGGTGCGCTTGGGATCGAGCACGCCCTCCTCGACGGCGCGGCGGAAGGGCGTGCCGTGGGTGTATTTGTAGCCGCCGAAATAGCTGTCCGCGGTGTCGCAGTGGGCGTCGAAATGCACCAAGCCTAAGGGCCGCTTGCGCCCGAGTGCTCGCAAGATGGGCAGCGTCATGAGGTGGTCGCCGCCCGCCGAGAGCGGGATGGCGCCCGCTGCCTTGACCGCGTCGTAGAAGCGCTCGATGCGCGCGATCGAGTCCATGAGGTCGATGGGATTGATCGACACGTCGCCGAGGTCGGCCGCCTGGCAGAGCTCGTAGGGTGCGATGCGGCTCACCGGGTGGATGCGCCGGATGAAGCTCGAATAGTTGCGGATCTCGCGCGGCCCGTGGCGGGCACCCGGTCGGTTGGTGGTGCCGCCGTCCCACGGCACGCCGATGAGCCCGATGTCCACCTTCGCGGGGTTCTCCTCGCTCGGCAGGCGCATGAAGGTGCAGGGCCCCGAGAAGCGCGGCATGACGTTGCCGGGGACCGGCTGATTGTGGCTCTCATCGTTGGGCATCGCGTTCTTCCCTGGCGGCGGCCCGCATCATACTCCCTCTCATCCCTGAGGAGGAGAGGGGCAAATGGCCTATCCCGGCTCCAGCATCGGCAGGTTGAGGCCGGCCTCGCGCGCGCAACGGATCGCCTCCGCGTAGCCGGCGTCGGCGTGGCGCATGACGCCCGAGGCGGGGTCGTTGGTGAGCACGCGCTTGAGGCGGCGCGCGGCGCCCGCGGTGCCGTCGCACACGATCGCCATGCCGGCATGCTGGGAGAAGCCGATACCGGTACCGCCGCCGTTGTGGATCGACACCCAGGTCGCCCCGCTCGCGCAATTGAGGAGCGCGTTCAGGAGCGGCCAGTCGGCGACCGCGTCCGAGCCGTCGCGCATGGCCTCGGTCTCGCGGTTGGGACTGGCGACCGAGCCCGAATCGAGGTGGTCGCGGCCGATCACGATGGGCGCCTTGAGCTCGCCCTTGGCCACCATCTCGTTGAAAGCGAGCCCGACCTTGGCGCGGGCGCCGAGGCCGAGCCAGCAGATGCGCGCCGGCAGGCCCTGGAAGCGGATGCGCGAGCCGGCCATGTCGAGCCAGTTGCCGAGGTGGCGGTCCTCGGGCAGCAGCTCCTTCACGCGCAAGTCGGTCCGCCGGATATCCTCGGGATCGCCCGAGAGCGCCGCCCAGCGGAAGGGGCCGACGCCGCGGCAGAAGAGCGGGCGGATGAAGGCCGGCACGAAGCCGGGGTAGTCGAAGGCGTCCGCCACGCCCGCTTCCTTGGCCATCTGGCGCAGGTTGTTGCCGTAGTCGAAGGTGGGCACGCCCATGCGGTGGAAGGCGAGCATGGCGCGCACGTGGAGCGCCATGGAGCGGCGCGCCGCGGCCTCGACCGCGGCAGGCTCGCTCCGCCGCCTCTCCTCCCATTCGGCGAGCGTCCAGCCGAGCGGGAGATAGCCGTTCAAGGGATCGTGGGCGCTCGTCTGGTCGGTGAGAGCGTGCGGGCGGGCGCTTGCGTCGCCCGCGGCGGCCCGGCGGGCGAGCTCGGGGATGACCTCCGCGGCATTGCCGAGGAGGCCGACCGAGGCACTCTTGCCGCTCGCCGCCGCGTCGTTGACGATGGCGAGCGCCTCGTCGAGATCCTTGGCCCGGCAGTCGAGATAGCCCGTCTCGAGCCGCTTCTCGATGCGGCTCGGCTGGCATTCGACGGCGAGGAGCGAGGCGCCCGCCATGGTGGCGGCGAGCGGCTGGGCGCCGCCCATGCCGCCGAGCCCGGCGGTGAGGATCCACTTGCCGGCGAAAGCGCCGCCGTAGTGCTGGCGCGCGAGCTCGACGAAGGTCTCGTAGGTGCCCTGCACGATGCCCTGGCTGCCGATATAGATCCAGGAGCCGGCCGTCATCTGGCCGTACATCATGAGCCCGGAGCGGTCGAGCTCGTTGAAGTGCGCCCAGTCGTTCCAATGGCCGACCAGGTTGGAATTGGCGATGAGCACGCGCGGCGCGTCGGCGTGCGTCTCGAAGACGCCGACGGGCTTGCCCGATTGCACGAGCAGCGTCTCCTCCTGGCCGAGCGACTTGAGCACCTCGACGATGCGGTCGTAGGAGCGCCAGTCTCGCGCGGCGCGCCCGATGCCGCCATAGACCACGAGCTCCTCGGGCTTCTCCGCCACCTCGGGATCGAGGTTGTTCATCAGCATGCGCAAGGGCGCCTCGGTCTGCCAGGAGCGCGCGTTGAGCACGGCCCCGCGCGGCGCGCGGATGCGGCGGCTGTTGTCGAGGCGTGACGCTTGGCTCATCGCTTTCTCCGTAAGCAAGGGTCTTCACCAAGGAGGCACGGAGAAGGAAAAAGAGGAAACCACAAAGACACGAAGACACAAAGAATGATTCTGCGCTTCGCGCGAAGCGCATAAACCTGCTTCGTGTCTTTGTGCCTTTGTGGTTTTAACCTTCTCTTCTCCGTGTCCTCCGTGCCTCCGTGGTTGAAGCTATTGCGCGAGCGCCTCGGCGGTGCGTCGATAGGCGAGGGTGATGGCTTCCTCGTCGGCGTGGCGGCCGTCGCGCACCACCCAGCGGCCGCCCACCATGACGTGGCGCACGGCACCGCGCGCGCTCGCGAAGACGAAGCTGTCGAGGGCCGCGTCCTCGCTGCGGCCGGCGAGCGCCGGATGGTTCGCGTCGAGCACGATGAGGTCCGCGGCGAGGCCCGTGGCGATTCCGCCGATGGGCTGGCCGAGCGCCGCCGCACCACCCGCGAGCGCCCGGCGCCAGAGGGTGGTGCCGAGCGACGTGCCGGGCGGCTCGAGCTCGAGGCTGCGCCGCTCGCGCTTGAGACGCTGGCCGTAATGGAGCCAGCGCAGCTCCTCCGCCGGGTCGGTGCCGACGTTGCTGTCGCTGCCGATGCCGAAGCGCCCGCCGGCCTCGAGATAGTCGCGCAAGGGGAAGAGGCCGTCGCCGAGGTTGCCCTCGGTCGTGGGGCAGAGGCCGGCCACCGCGGACGAGCGCGCGAGACGCAGGGTCTCGTCGGGCTCCATGTGCGTCGCATGCACGAGCACCCAGCGCGGGCCGATCGCCATATTGTCGAGGAGCCAGCGCACCGGGCGCGTGCCCGTAGAGGCGAGGCAGTCGCGCACCTCGCGTTCCTGCTCGGCCGCGTGGATATGGATGGGCGCGGTGGGGTCGAGCGCGTCGATGGCCGCCACGGCTTGGTGCAGCGCCTCGGGCGGCACGGCGCGCAGCGAATGGGGGGCGAGGCCGAGGCGGAAGCTGCCGCGCCGCCGCGCGAGCGCCTCGAGGCGCTCGAGGAGGGCTGCGAACTCGCCGCTCGCGGTGACGAAGCGGCGCTGGCCCTGGCTCGGCGGCAGGCCGCCGAAATTGCCGCTCTGGTAGAGCACGGGGAGGAGTGTCAAGCGGATGCCCGTGCGCTCGGCCGCCGCCACGATGCGTGCCGAGAGCTCGGCGGGATCGCCATAGGGGCGGCCGTGCGGGTCCTTGTGCAGGTAGTGGAACTCGGCCACGGCCGTATAGCCGGCCTTCAGCATCTCGAGATAGAGCTCGGCCGCGATCGTCTCGACGTTGTCGGGGGCGAGGCGCGCGAGGAAGCGGTACATGACCTCGCGCCAGCTCCAGAAATCGTCGCCGGCCGGACCTGCGCGCTCGGCAAGGCCGGCGAGTGCCCGCTGGAAGGCGTGGCAATGGAGGTTGGCCATACCGGGCAGCACGATCCCCTCGATGGGCTCGGCACCGGCGGCGGCTGAAGCATCCTCCTTGAGCGCCGCGATCCGCCCTTGCGCGTCGACTTCGATCAGGAGCTCTCTTGCCCATCCGCTCGGCAGGAGTGCGCTCTTGGCGAGGAGGCGCTTGGCTGCGGCCATGGGAGCGGCGGCTATTCCCTCTGTCGGCCGATCGTCCGGCCGCCCAACTTAGCCGCTCCGCCGGGTGCGTGGAAAGTGCCGCCGGCCGCTTGTGGCACGCTTGCCGGTGCAATAGTATGGCGCGCAAGGGATCCCGCGGACGCGAGCGCAAGCTGGCGCTGCGGCCCGCGCGTGGTGCCATCGGCACACGGGGAATGGCGCCGCCCATGAGGCGGCAATTCATGCTCAGGGAGGCATTGAGAATGCGTAAGCTTATTGGCGCCCTTGCGGCGCTGGCGGCCGGCGTCGTGCTCGGCAGCATCTCGGGCGCGCAGCCGGCGGCGGCCGAGACGATCAAGATCGCGCACTCGACCTGGGTCGGCTACGGCCCGCTCTACATCGCGCGCGACAAGGGCATCTTCAAGAAGAACGGCGTCGACGTTGAGCTCGTGCTCATGGAGGACCCGAAGGACCGCTTCCCGACGCTCATGGCCGACAAGATCCAGATGATCGCCAGCACGGTCGACACCGCGCTCCTCTATCTGAAGAACCCGCGGGACTTCGAGTACGTGGTCGCGATCGACGATTCCGACGGCGGCGACGGCATCGTCGCCAACAAGGACATCAAGACGCTCGCCGATCTCAAGGGCAAGAAGGTCGCGGTCAACGAGGGCTCGGTCTCCGAGTTCTACTTGAACGTGCTGCTCGGGCGCGCCGGCCTCAAGGAGTTGGACCTCAACATCGTCAACATGACGGCGGGCGACGCGGGCAGCGCCTTCGTCTCGAAGCGCGTCGATGCGGCGGTCACCTGGGAGCCTTGGCTGAGCAAGGGGAAGTCGGCCGAGCAAGGCCATCTCCTCGTCGACAGCTCCTCGACGCCCGGCCTCATCACCGACGTCATCATCGTCAAGCAGAGCTGGGCCAAGGAGCACAGCAAGGAGGTGGCGGCGGTGGTGAAGTCGTGGGACGAGGCGGTCGCCTTTTACGAGGCGCATCCCGACGAGGCGATCGAGATCATGGCCAAGGGCGTCGGCGGCTGGCTCAAGGACCCCAAGGAGTTCAAGGCGACGCTCTCCGGCATCAAGTTCTACGACGGGCCCGCGAACAAGAAGTTCTTCGGCACCTTCAACAACCCGGGCCCGCTCTACCAGACCACCGAGGAGGCGATCAAGATCTGGTCGAGCCACGGCAAGCTGCAGGTCAAGGTGGTGCCGGGCGACCTCATCGACTACAGCTACGTCAACGGTTGATGCTGAGGTTCGTCGAGGCCTATTTCGCTCCGAAGAAGGACATCCCACGGCGTGTCTATCTTTCGGTAAGCACGTTCGTGGGCCTTCTCGGGCTCGCACTCTGGTGCGGGCTCTCGTACGGCGGGCTGGTGCGCCCGGACTTCCTCCCCACCCCGGTGGCCGTGGGCAAGGCGGCCATCGACGGCATCGCCGACGGCTCGCTTCTCGTCAACACCTGGGCGAGCCTGGTCGAGATACTCTCCGGCTTCGCCATCGCCTCGCTCCTCGCGGTGCCGTTCGGCATCCTGATGGGCAGCTTCAAGATCGTCGAGGCCGGGATCGAGCCCGTCACCAACTTCGTGCGCTATCTGCCGGTGAGCGCGCTCATCCCGCTCCTCATCCTCTGGGTCGGCATCGACATCGAGGAGAAGATCACCGTCATCTTCATCGGCACCTTCTTCCAGCAGCTCATCCTGATCGCCGACGTGTCGCGCGGCGTCTCTCACGATCTGCTCGACGTCTCCTATACGCTCGGCGCCAACCGCCGCACGGTGGTGACGCGCGTGCTCATTCCCGCGACGCTGCCGGGGGTGATGGACACGCTCCGCGTCACCCTCGGCTGGGCCTGGACCTACCTCGTGGTCGCCGAGCTCGTGGCCGCCAACAAGGGGCTCGGCTACTTCATCCTCAACTCGATGCGCGGCCTCTTCACCGACCAGATTTTCCTCGGCATCATGGTCATCGGGCTCCTGGGCCTCATCGCCGATCAGGCCATCAAGGCGCTGCGCAACTGGCTCCTTCCGTGGGCGGCGGAGCCCTGAGCGAGAGGCGTGCCGCCGTGGCGAAGCTCAGCATCCAGAGCGTGGCGCTCCGCTTCACGCCCAAGGGCGGCCGCACCGTGACGGCACTCGAGAACATCTCCCTCGCCGTCGAGGAGAACGAGTTCTCGGTCATCGTGGGTCCATCGGGCTGCGGCAAGACGAGCCTGCTGCGTCTCGTGGCCGGCCTCATCCAGCCGAGCGAAGGGACGATCGCCCTCGACGGCGCCGCCGTCACCAAGCCGGGCAGGGAGCGCGGCATGGTGTTCCAGTCCTACACGCTCTTTCCCTGGCTCAGCGTCGCGGAGAACGTCGAGTTCGGCCCCAAGATCGCCGGCCTGGAGGCGGCGGAGCGCCGGCGCATCGTCCAGCACTACCTCGCCGAGGTCGGGCTCGAGGGCTTCGAGCGCGCCTTCCCGAAGCAGCTCTCTGGCGGCATGATGCAGCGCGTGGCGCTGGCGAGGGCGCTCGCCAACGATCCGGCGATCCTCCTCATGGACGAGCCCTTCGGGGCGCTGGACAGCCAGACGCGCTCGCTCATGCAGGAGCTACTCCTCAAGATCTGGGAGCATGCCCACAAGACCGTGCTCTTCATCACCCACGACATCGACGAGGCGATCCTCCTGGGCGACCGCGTCCATGTCATGACGGCGCGGCCGGGGCGCATCAAGGAGGAGGTCGCCATCGACATCCCGCGGCCGCGCTCGGTCGAGGCACTGACCTCGGACCGCTTCATCGCCTTGAAGCGCCGCATCATGGCGCTCATCCACGCGGAAGCCGTGCGCGCCATGGGCTGAGCCTGCGGTTGCGCGCCAGCGTGCTCCGCCAACTGCATGGTGCGATGCGACAGGCGGGACTCGCGGCCAGGCTGAGAGGCGGCGGTCCTTATGGCGAAAAATACACCAAATCAATGTCTTATATTTTTTGTTTGAAATCCTCTCAAACTTCTGATCTATTGTGCATTGCGGCATGGCGCTCTGCCGCCCTGGCAGGGCGCGTCGCATGCCCTTATTGGGCGTTTCCTCCCTACACTTGGGCCGCGCAACTGCGCGGCCCCTTTTTTTCAGGTGCTGGGGCTGGGCACGGGATTGTGAACGGCGCGAACGCCGTTGCCGCAAGGTTCGTCGTGCGACGAGCGTAGAATGCCTTATCTTTCGTCAAAATGAAGGAGGGGACAGTGCCCGACATCAAGCCGTTTCCGACGAGCTGGGCGCCGGGCGCGCTGAGCGTGCTGCGCATTGTCGCGGCGCTCTGCTTCATGGAGCATGGCACCTCCAAGTATCTCGGCCTTCCCCATAATGCGATGTTTGACAATCTGCACCTCTTCTCGCTCCTCGGGCTTGCCGGCGTGCTGGAGCTCGGCGGCGGCCTTCTGTTGCTGGTGGGGCTCTTCAGCCGCGCGGTGGCATTCATCCTCTCGGGCGAGATGGCCTTCGCCTATTTCATGGCGCACGCGCCGCGGGGCTTCTTTCCCGCGGCCAACGGCGGCGAGGCGGCGGTCCTCTACTGCTTCATCTTTCTCTATCTCGCCGCGGCGGGCGGCGGCGCCTGGAGCGTCGATCGGGCGCTGAAGCGCTCGTAGCAGGCAAGGAGGTGTCCTTCGCCGACGGGTAGCAACGGCGGATGCGCCGTGCTGCAGTGGGGGCGCGCGATCGGGCAGCGCCCGCGGTAGCGGCAGCCGGCAGCACTCGACGGCGCGCTCAGGTCCTCGGGCGGCACGGCCGACCGGTCGTCCGGCTCGTCGAGCGTCGCGAGAAGCGCTTCCGTATAGGGATGGCGCGGGTGGGCAAAGAGCTCCTCGGTCGGCGCCAGCTCCACGAGCTTGCCGAAATACATCACCCCGATGCGGTCCGAGATGTAGCGCGCGACGTGGAGGTCGTGGGTGATGAAGAGGAGTGCCAAGCCCAGGCGCTCCTGCACCTCCTTGAAGAGGTTGAGTATCTGGGCGCGCACCGAGACGTCGAGCTTGGACACCGCCTCGTCGGCGACGATGAGCGCCGGCTCGAGCGTGAGCGCGCGGCCGATCGCCACGCGCTGCAGCTGGCCGCCCGAGAGCTCGTGCGGGTAGCGCCCGGCGAAGGCCGGCGGCAGGCCCACGGTCGCGAGGATGCGCGCGACCTCGGCCGCGAGTGCCGGCCGCGTGCAGAGCCTGTGGAGGAGCAGCGGGATCTCGAGGGCGCGCCCCACCGTGTGACGCGGATTGAGCGACGACAGCGGGTCCTGGAAGATCATCTGCAGATGGCGCCGGAAGGGCTTGAGCTTGCGCTCCGGGAGATGGCTGATGTCGACGCCGCGGAAGGCGATGCGGCCGCCCGCCGGCTCGTAGAGGCGGAGAAGCGTCTTGCCGACGGTCGTCTTGCCGCTCCCCAATTCGCCGACCAGGCCGAGCACCTCGCCCGCGCGGATCTCGAGGCTCACGCCGTCCACGGCGCGGAAGCGCCGCGAGGCTCCCAGTGCCGGGCTGCGGGCGGCGAATTCCACCACCAGCTCGTCGAGGGCGACGAGGGCTTGCGCTGCCGCGTCAGTCATAGAGGATGCAGCGGACGTGCCGCTCGCTGCCGAGCTCGCGCATCGCCGGACGCGCAGTCAGGCAGGCGGCGCGGGCCTGGGAGCAGCGGGGCGCGAAGAGGCAGCCCGGCGGCAGCTCGTGCGGGTTGGGCGGCTCGCCCGCGATCTCGGAGAGCCGGCCGCCGCGGAATAGCGCCTCGGCCGTCGCGAGCAGGCCCTGCGTATAGGGGTGCTTCGGCTCCGCGAAGAGTGCCTCGGCAGGCCCGCTCTCGACGATCTCGCCCGCGTACATGACCGCGATGCGGTCGGCGAGCACGCGCGCGATCGTCATGTCGTGGGTGATGAAGAGGATGGCGGCGGAGACCCGCTTCTGGAGGCGGCGGAAGAGCGCCAGTATCTGGCGCTCGACGATATTGTCGAGATTGGTGGTGGGCTCGTCGGCGATGATCACCTCGGGCTCGAGGGCGAGCACCATGGCGATGAGCAGGCGCTGCAGCATGCCGCCCGAGAGCTGGTGGGGGTAGAGCTTGAGGACGCGCTGCGGCTCGGCGATGCCGACGTCGGCGAGGAGGCGGCGCGTCTCGCCGGCCCAGTCGCCGACGGCAGCGGCCCTGCCGCGCGCCTTGCGCCGGAAGACCTCGCGCATGTGCCAGGCGATGCTCTTGGCCGGGTTGAAGGCGCCGGGCGGGTTCTGGAAGATCATGGCGAGATGGACGCCGCGCAGCGCGCGGAATGCTGCGTCGGGGAGCTGGCGCACGTCCTCGCCCTTGAAGCGCAGGAGCTCGGCCTCGGTCTCGGCACTCGCCGGCAGCAGGCGGAGCAGCGATAGCCCGGTCACGGTCTTGCCCGAGCCGGATTCGCCGATGAGCGCCAGGAGCTCGCCCTGGCGGAGCTCGAGGTCGACGCCGCGCACGGCCACGACGGCACCGCCCCTCACGCCAAAGCGCGTGCTGAGGCCGCGCACCTCGAGGACCGCAGCGCTCACGGCTCGGCCCGCCGCTTGAGCCGCGGGTCGGTCAGGTCGCGCAAGCCGTCGCCCAAGAGGTTGAGGCCGAGGAGGGCGACCGAGATGACGAGCCCGGTCAGCGTCAGCACCCAGGGGCCGCGCTGGAAGTACTCGCGCCCGTCGGCCATGATGACGCCGAGCGACGGCGTCGGCGGCTGCACGCCGAGGCCGAGGAAGCTCAAGCCCGCCTCGATGACGATGCCGAAAGCCAGGCCGATGCTCGCCTGCACCACGAGCGGGGCGGCGATGTTGGGCAGTATCTCGCGGAAGAGGATGCGCAAGGGCGATTGCCCCATGAGGCGCGCCGCCTGGATGAAGGGCTCCTCCTTGACGAGGAGCGTCGTATTGCGCGCGAGGCGCGCGAAGATGGGAAAATAGACGAGGGCGATCGCGAGGATGACGTTCTCGACGCCGAAGCCGAGCACCACCATGAGGAAGAGGGCGAGCACGAAGCTCGGGAAGGCGAAGAGGAGATCGGAGAAGCGCATCAGCGCCGCGTCGGTGAGCCCGCCGTGATAGGCGGCCGTCATGCCCGAGAGCGTCCCGGCGGCTGCGGCGAGGAGCACGCCCGCGAAGCTGACGAGGAGCGAGATGCGCCCGCCGAAGAGCACGCGGGTGAGCACGTCGCGGCCGAAGGAATCGGTGCCGAGCGGATGCGCCCAGCTCGGCGGCACGAGCAGGTTGGCGAAGTCCATGTCGACCGGCGAATAAGGCATCAGCTCGGCACCAAGGCTCACGCCCAGCACCACGATTGCGGTGATGAGCGTGCCGACGAACGCCGTGCGGCTGCCGAGGATGGCGCGCGCAATGGTGCCGAGGTGCCGGGACGGACGCGCCGCCATCAGCCGCTCCTCCGCGGGTCGAGACCGCTGCAGATGAGATCGACGCCGAGATTGACCGCGAGCACGACGGCGAGGAAAGTCACGGCACAGGCCTCCACCACCGGATAGTCCCGCCCGAAGGCGCCGTCGACCATGAGCGAGCCGAGCCCCGGGATTCCGAAGATGCGCTCGATCACCACCACGCCGCCGAGCAGGTAGCGCACCTGGAGCCCGATGACGGTGACATAGGGGATGAGGGCGTTGCGGAAGACGTAATGGAGGAAGATGAAGAACTCGGCGAAGCCGAAGGAGCGCGCCACGGTGACGAACTCGCGGTGCGCCACCTCGAGGAGCGAGGCGCGCAGCGTGCGCGCGAAGACGGCCGCCATCGGCGCCGAGATGGCAAGGGCGGGAAGGAAGCCGCTGTGCAAGGCGCCGGCGAGCGACTGGCCGGGCGAGACGAAGCCGTAGGAGGGGAACCAGCCGAGGCCGAGGGCCAAGGCGTAGATCAGCACGTAGCTCAGCCAGAAGTCCGGCATCGAGATGCCGAGCACGGCTATGGAGGTGGCGAAGGTATCGGCCAGCCGTCCGCGCCTCAAGGCCGCGATCGTCCCCATGAGGAGCGACACCGCGATGGCGAGCGCCAGCGCATAGCCCCCGATGAAGATCGTGTTGGGCAGCCGAGCCGCAATCAGGCTGGAGATCGAGGTGCCGCCGGCGATGGTGAGCGAGCGCCCGAAATCGCCTCTGAGCGCCGCCGCGAACCACAGCCAGAACTGCTCGAGGAGCGGATCGTCCAGGTGGAAGCGCTGGTGGAAGGCCGCCACCGCCTCGGGCGGCGCCTGCTCGCCGAGCACGGCGAGCGCCGGATCGCCGGGTGCGGCCTTCATCACCATGAAGACGGCGAAGGCGCCGACCAGGATGGTGAGCGCCATGCCAAGAAGGCGCGGCGGAATCGTGCGGAGGCGGCTCACGCGGACAACCCCTTTGACGACCTCGCCGGCGGAAGGCGGCCGGGAAGGCGGCCCTGCCGCCCCGGCCCGCCATAGAGACGACGAAGGCGTCCGCGGGTCAAGCGCCCGCGCGTCAAGAGATCGTCAGGTTCTGGAAGGTGTCGCCGTAGTTCGAATAAGGGAGCTGGACGAAGCCCTTGACCTTGGTGCTGGCGAGGTTGTGCACGTTCGAGCAGAAGCACGGCACGATCGGCATGTCCTCGATCATCATGGCCTCCGCCTCCTTGTAGAGCTCGCCGCGCTTGGGCCGGTCGAGCTCCTGGCGCGCCTTGACCAGGAGGGCGTCGAGCTTGGCGTTGGAGTAGCCCTGGAAGTTGCGATAGGCGCCGGTGTAGAGGATGTCGTAGAGGTACTCGTCGGGATCGACGAAGCCGAGCCAGCCCCACACCGAGCCCTGGAAATCGCCGGCGCGCTGGCGCGCATAGACCGTATTGGGGTCGTTGACCTCGATGGTGAGCTTGGTGCCGAGCGTCTGGTTGACCTGGGCCGTCCACACCTCGACGATGCGCTTCCACCAGCCGGCACCCCAGGCGAGGATGACCGCCTCGGTGCCCGCCTTGTACTTCGACTGGGCGAGCTCCGCCTTGGCGCGTTCCGGATTGTAGGTGGTGAGCGCGCGCGGCTTTGGGTCGTAGGCGAACTTGAGCGAGGGCGGGATCAGCCCGTGGCTCGCCACCCCTTCGCCGAACAGCACCACCTTGACCATGGCGTCGCGGTCGAAGGCGAGCGAGCAGGCGCGGCGGAAATGCACGTCATCGAAAGGCGGCTTGCGGTTGTTGAGGGCGATGAAGCGCGTGTTGAGCCCCGCCTGCCTGTAGACCTTGATATCGGTGCGCTTCTCGAGGTCCGACACGTCGGCGAACGGGGCCGTGCTGGTGAGGTCGATCTGGCCGCCCAGGAGTGCCGTGACGCCGCTCGTCTCCTCGGAGATGAACGGCATCTCGACGGTGCGCAGCATCGGGTGCCCGGTCCTGAAATAGCCGGCATGGGCCGCGAGCTGCACACTCTCCTTGGCCGCCCAGCTCTTGATCATGAAGGCGCCGGTGCCGACCGGCTTCTTGCCGAAGGCCTCGGCGCCCATGGCCTCGACCGCTTTCTTGGGCACGATCTGCGTGCCGGTGCGCGCGTTGCAGAGGAAGGTGAGGAGCGGGGCGAAGGGCTCCTTCATGGCGATGCGCACCGTCGCGTCGTCGGGCGTCGTCACCGCGGAGATGCCGGAGACCTTGCTGCGGTTGGGTGAGCCGAATTTGTCGTCGAGCAGGCGCTCGAGGGTGAACTTCACGTCCTCGGCGCTCATGGTGCTGCCGTCATGGAACTTGACGCCCCGGCGCAGCTTGAACTCGAAGGTGCCGTCGGGCGAGAGCGTGTACGACTCGGCGAGGTCGGGGACGATCTCCATGTTGGCGTCGAAGGTCATGAGGCCGTTGAAGAGGGCCCAGATCACGTAGAACTCGGGGATCAGCGTCGCCTTTCCCGGGTCGAGCGTGTTGATCACGTCGTAGCCCGTAATGCCCGCCCTGAGATTGTCGCCCGCCGCCAGCGCCCGGCCGCCGAGCCAGGGCTGAGCGAGCCCGGCGGCCCCCAGTGCCGCAGCACCCTGGAGAAGCTTCCGCCGCGAGACTCCCGTGCGTTTCGGCGCCTTCATGACCGTCTCCTGTTCCCGATGTTTTATCGATTATGCATACCGAGCTTATGGAAGAAATGGTTGCGGCGTCAATGTTTATGAATGATTGAAGTTTCGTTGAGATCGTCTATCTACGCGTTAGTTATTTGATTTATATATGAAATTACTCCATTCATCGAGACCGCCAGCGATTGTGCCGACAACTCCTCGACAGCCGGGTGACCGCATGTTATCGATATTTCGGTATACATAAATCAAGGCTGGGGGTTGACGCGACCATGGCCGATGCGTTGCGGCGCGAACGGGCGGGGCCGGCTCAGCTCCGCCGCCAGCTCTACGAGCAGCTCAAGGGCGACATTGCGGCCTTGCGTCTCAAGCCCGGGGATGCGCTGCAGGAGCTCGAGCTCGCGGCGCGCTACGGCGGCAGCCGCACGCCCGTGCGCGAGGCGCTCACCCGGCTGCTGGAGGAAGGGCTCGTCGTGCGCTCGGGGCGCGGCTATGCGGTCACCAGCTTCGCACCCGAGGACGTGCGCCACCTCTACGAGCTGCGCGAGGCGCTGGAGAAGATGGCGATCGGTCTCGCCATCGAGCGGGCGTCGGACGCCGAGCTCGCGGCGCTCGTGGGCGAGGTCGAGGCGCACCGGCCGGTGATCGAGCGCGGCGACGTGGCGGCCTTCAACCGCCTCGACAGCGCCTTTCACCTCTCGATCGCGCGGCTCGCGCGCAATCCGCTGCTGGCCGCCGAGATGACGCGGCTCCACGACAAGGTGAAGATCGTGCGCAACCGCGAGCTCAGCAGCCGCCAGGGCCTCGTCAACGCCATGGCGGATCATCAGCGCATCCTCGGCGCCATGCTGCGCCGGGACGTGGCGACCGCCGAGGCGGAGATGCGCTATCACGTGAGGAGCGTGGTGGCGCTCTACCACGGCTACCAGGAGCCGCGGCCGCCGAACCCGTTCGCGTCCGCTCCGCCCGAGGGCGCGCCGCGATGAGGCGGCCGCTCGGCGAGCTCGCGGGGAAGAGCTTCGACGTGGCGGTGATCGGCGCCGGCGTCAATGGCGCGAGTGCCGCCCAGCACCTGGCAGCAAGCGGCTATCGCGTGGTGCTGCTCGACAAGGGCGATTTCGCCTCGGGCTCCTCGAGCCGCTCGAGCCGCCTTCTCCATTGCGGCCTGCGCTATCTGGCGCCCGGCACCTCCGCGTGGGAGTTCCTCCTCCACCCGAGCCGGCTCGCCACCGCCTTGCGCATGGCGCGGCAGGCGATGGCGAGCCGCAGCCAGTTCGTCGCCACGACGCCCGAGCGGGCGCGCGCGCTCAAGTTCGCCTTCCCGATCTATCGCGGCGGTCCCTACGCCGCCTGGCAGGTCGATCTCGCCTTCAAGATACTCGAGAGCCTGGGGCCCAAGGACCTGCCGCTCGACTACCGCCGCCTGCCGCCCGGCGAGGTGCGCTCGACGCCGCTCCTCAAATGGCTGCGCGAGCCCGAGCGGCTTCAGAGCGTCGCCATGTTCCGCGAGTACCAGTTCGAATGGCCGGAGCGCATCGCACTCGACGCCGTGCTCGATGCCGAGCGCATGGGGGCGGTCGTGCGCAACTACACGGCCGTCAAGGGGCTCGAGCGGCTCGGCGAGCGCGGCTGGCGCCTTCACCTCGAGGACGGGCTCGAGCCGGGCAAGACGGCGGAGGTCTCGGCCGCACTCGTCCTCAACATGGCCGGCATCTGGATCGACCGGGTGAACGCGAGCGTGGGCGGCGGCGGCCGCGCGCGGCGCAAGATTCTCGGCACCAAGGGCATCCACATCATGATCCGCCTGCCGCCCGACTGCCGCGACTACGGCATCGCCACGCTCAACCGCGAGAACGAGGGGCTCTACTGCGTCCCCTGGCGCGGCCTGCATTATTTCGGGCCGACCGAGACGGTCTACGAGGGCGAGCTCGACGACATCCGCCCGCTCGAGGAGGAGATCGCCTTCTTGATCGCGGAGGCGAACCATCTCCTGCCGGCGCTTGCGCTCAAGCGCAGCGACGTGCTCTTTGCCTGGGCCGGCGTGCGGCCGCTCACCTACGATCCGGCGCTGCCCAAGGGCAAGCGCTCGCGCGAGCTCCACGATCTTGCGGCCGACGGCATGCCCGGCGTGCTCGCCATGACCGCGGGTCCGATAATGACGCACCGCTCGGCCGGGCTCGAGGCCACGGCGGCCGTGCGCCGCCGCCTGCCGCCCTCCGGCGAGCCGCAGGCGCTCTCCTACGCGGCGCGGCTCTATCCCGAGAACCAGAACTCGCCGCCGCTCCTCGACGACTGGACCCAAGTCAAGCTCGCCGACCTGCGCACGGCTGCCGAGCGCGAGCACGCGACGAGCCTCGCCGATCTCCTCTTCCGCCGCACCGGTGCTGGCTGGACCGCGAGCATGGCCGCGGCAGCCGCCCCGCGCGCCGCCGAGGCCGTGGCCGACATCCTCGGCTGGGACGAGGCGCGCATTGCCGCGGAAGTGGTAGAATATCGCACCTACGTCGCGCGCAACCATCTCCTCGGGGGCGCCGGCTAGGCCATCGCAAGAGGCGGCCTCGGTGCGGCACAGGCGCTCCGACTTTCGAATCCTGCTCGCGGCGGCTCTCGCCGCGGCGCTCTCTCTCGCCGGTCCGGCAAAGGCCGAGCTCCTCCATCTCGAGCAGAGCGTCATTGGCTTCGCAGGCGGCATCGGAGAGGTTACTCCCGGCCTGTCGTTGTCCTCGCCCCTTGACTGACACGAGCGTCTAAAAGTCCCACGGGCAGATGAGCTGCAGACCCGACGTGGCGAAATCCGCCATGTTCCGCGTTGCGAGGCGCCCGCCGTTGATGCGTGCGATGGCGGCGATCATGCCGTCGGGCGCGGTCATGGGACGACCTTCCCGGACCGCTGCGCTCATGATGTCGCCATAGGCCAAGGCGGCCGCCTCCGTGAAAGCGAAGATGCGGTCGGCAAAGCGGTGGCGCCAATCGGCCAGGCCCTGTTGCAACCTCGCGGCCCGCTGATCGGGATGGATTTTCTTGATGCCAAAGGCGATCTCGGCGATCGTCACGGTCGGCAAGGCCAACGCCGCATCGTTCTGTACGAGCCAGGCGATCACGGCGGCATCGGGCGATTTGCGCAGCGTCTCCGAGATCACGTTGGTGTCGAGGAAGATCAAAGCTCCGGCCCTGGATTGATCCTCCGGGCCTCGCGGATCGCAGCCTCCAGATCGATATCGCTGCCATGATCCTTCGACAGGCGCGCATAGAAGGCGCTCGCCGGCTCGCGCCCCGCTTCACGGACCTCATAGGCTTCGAGCGCGCGCTCGACGACATCCGCAATGGATCGGCGCTCACGGCGCGCGAGACGACGGGCAAGATCGCGCGCCTTGGCGCTTCGCACGGAGAGCTGCGGTTCGGCCATGCGGGACTCCTGCCCGGCTGCCACTTCAGATATTATATGGTCAAGCTGGCTGCTGATGGCAAGGTGGCTGAAAGATGCCATGCCATCGCGGTCCGCAGGCTGCTTCTAGAGCCGTCTCCCTCACGGCCTTGTCGGCGGCGCCTTGCTCCCCGGCCCGAGTGCCCGCTGCATGAAGACGCAGTCGACCCAGCGGCCTTGCTTGAAGCCGATGTCGGGGAGGCAGCCGACCTCCTTGAAGCCGAGTGCCGTATGGGCGCCGAGAGAGCCGGCGTTGGCCGAATCGCCGATCACCGCCACCATCTGGCGGTAGCCCAGCGCCGTGCAGCGCTCGATCAGCGCTGCGAGGAGCGCGCGCCCGATGCCTTGGCGCAGCACCGTGCGGTCGACGTAGACCGAGTCCTCGACGGCATAGCGGTAGGAGGCGCGGGTGCGGTAGGGGCTGGCATAGGCGAAGCCGAGGATGCGGCCTTGGCACTCCGCCACGAGGTAGGGGAGGCCGCGCCTCGCCACTTCGGCGCGCCGGGCGAGCAGCTCCTCGACGCTGGGTGCCGTCTCCTCGAAAGAGGCGAAGCCATGCTCCACGTGATAGCCGTAGATGCAGCAGACGGCGCCCATGTCGCGCTCCTTGGCGTCGCGCACGCGGATGGTGGACCGCCTCTCGGGGAGCGGGCTCGTCTGGCTCATCTCGCTCCCTCAGTGGGCTTGGAAGAGTGCCGGCAGGCGCTCGCGCAAGTAGGCGGCGAGCGCGGTCATATGCGAGGCGATGCGCGCGAGCTCGGGGCCGCGCTCGATGGTCGCCTCGTTCATGTAGAGCGCGCGGTTGATCTCGATCTGAAGGGCGTGCACGCGCGCGTCCGGCGCTCCGTAATGGCGCGTGGTGAAGCCGCCGGCATAGGGATTGTTGCGCACGACCTGGTAGCCGCGATCCGCGAGGAAGCGCTCGACCAGGTCGGTGAGCGCCGTGGCGCAGGAGGTGCCGTGGCAATCGCCGAGCACGAAGTCGAAGCGGCGCCGGCCGGCGTCCTCGTCCATGGGCCCGCCGATCGACGGCATGGAGTGGCAGTCGATCAGGATGCCGTGGCCGAAGCGATCCTCGGTCGAGCGCAAGAGGTTCCTGAGCGCCGCGTGATAGGGCCGGTAGAGCCGGTTCACGCGCTCGAGCGCGTCGGCGAAACGCAGCTTGCCGCGATAGATCTCCTCGCCGTTGGCGACCACGCGCGCGATGGTGCCGAGCCCGGCGGCGATGCGCGGCGAGCGCGTGTTGGCGTAATCCGGCAGCGCCTCCTCGAACATGGCGGGATCGAGCTCGAAGGGCTCGCGGTTGGGATCGACGTAGGCGCGCGGGAAGAGCGCCTTCAAGAGCGGCGCCCCCTCCTCGGCCACGCCGGCGAAGAGCTCGTCGACGAAGGAATCCTCCGATTTCCTGAGTGCTACGGGATCGAGGCGTGAGCGCGCCACGAACTCGGGCGGATAGCTGCTGCCGCTGTGCGGCGAGGCGAAGACCACCGGCATGGTCTGCGCCGCCGGCGCGTTCACCTGCCAGGCCACGCCAAGGCCGCCGAGCGATGCCGCGTAGCTGTCTCTGCTGAGGTCGTCCATGGTCTCGCGATCGGGGTGACCAAATCTCCCGTCTCTGGTCTAGCCTATTCGCGCCCGCCTGTCACGACGGCAACTGGCCGTCAAGCCCGAGGGGCCGAGCGGAGGCTTGCCAAGGGACGGCCCTCGGCGATATAGGACTCGTTCCGGCGCCGCTTCGCATGCCGGCCGGGCGCGTAGCTCAGCGGTAGAGCACTACGGTGACATCGTAGGGGTCGCAAGTTCAATCCTTGCCGCGCCCACCACTTTCAGCATCGCGATATCGACGGGTTACTGAAAGTCCCGCCGCAGTTAAGTGCCTGCCTCCTGCCATGGCTGGCGGCCATCATGCCATAGGCACGCAGAGCGCTCCGCGTAGATGTTTCAATGAGGAGCTCAAACAGTCTTGAGCTAAAACTTCCCGGATTATTTGATGGCGTGGATAACCGATCGCGAGGTGCTAGAGCCGGTGTTGCGTTCAATGTGGTCGAAGTGTCCGGATAATTCGACGGTTTGAAATCCCAGCCGTTTCAGCATTTGCACAAGGCAGGTCTGATTCGTCAGCCACCAGCTTCGGCCGTCACCGTGCCGTATTGTGCCGCCAACATACAGCATGAGCGGTTGGGATTGCTCAACGTCCGGAAAGACCTGCGAAATAATGAGCTTCTCTTTGCAGAGAGGAGCTATGGCGCTCAGTGCTTCCAAGGGGGAGAAGATGTGAAGCAGGATATCTCCCAGAAAAACAAGATCGAAGCGTGCGGAATTGAATTTGTCCAGGGTCAGATCGTAAATCGTGGAATAGCAGCGAGCAACCTTGGAGTGCAGCTGTTCGTGGCAGAATTTGAATGGCCCATCCAAATGGAGATATTGCAACTCCTCAATCGTATCCACTCCATGGAAATTCATCATTTCTCTCAGCGTTGCGGCGCGATCTTCGCCCGGCGGCATATCCCAATCGGCAATGGATGGGAGCTCTACGCTGGTGACCGTGGCTCCACGTCTCTCGAACTCAAAAGCAAAGAAGCCGGTTGCGGAGCCTACGTCGAGAACACGCATGCTGGACATATTCTCGGGGAAGTGAAAATGAGCGAGGTCGCTACGGAAATCTCGAACTCCCGGAGTGAGGATCCCATTCCCCACGTCGACAACGTGATACCAATAGAAACGATCCAGTCCCGGGATATTAAGACCGGCCGTCCGCTTCCGAAATTCTGCCACAGCCTGCTGATATTCATCGACGACCTGTCGGCGGGCCTCCCGCGACCTGCGACCAGAAAGCCTATTCTTCACACGCGGCCACAGCCCGGCGAAACCTTCATCGGCAATTATCTTCGCCACCCGTCGATGGAACATTTAGCCTGCACCCGGTTCGGTTGACACCCGCGCAAGGATTGTGAGGCGATATTGGCTTCAGCATCCCCCAATCGTTTCGCCAAAAGTATCCGCATATTCGCGGTTGTTGTATCGGAATTCGAGCTCGGCGACCCGATCACTCTAATGTCTTACCTTGCTTTTCGATACGGGTCCCGCAGGCCAGGTGAGCAAAGCACCGGGCGACCATACCCATGCGCCCACCAGTCTCAGACTGCGTATCCCACCTTGCGCGAAGCTACCGCATCACCCCCATGAAGCGGCTGACCCCGATCGTGCGCTCGGCCGCGAAGACGAGCAGCAGCACCACGAGCACCTGCACCGTGGCCGCGGCGGCGACCGTCGGGTCGAACACCCATTGGATGTAGGAATAGATCTGCATCGGCAGCGTCACGGTCTGGGGATCCGAGAGGAAGAGGGCGAGCGGCAGGTTCTCGAAGGAGACGATGAAGGAGAACAGCACCGCCGCCACCATGCTGTTGGCGAGCATGGGGAGCGTCACCTGGCGGATCGCCTGGAGGCGCGTGGCGCCGAGGCTGACGGCCGCGTTCTCGGCGGCCATGTCCATGCCGGCGAGGCCGGCCGCCATCGTGCGCACCGCATACGGCAGCGTGATCACGGTATGGCCGAGGAGGAGGGCGGGGAAGGACGGCACGTCGAGGGCGGCGAAATACTCGAGGAAGCCCATGGCGATGACGAGCTGCGGCACCATGAGCGGTGTCAAGAGGAAATTGAGCAGCGCACCTCGCCCGCGGAAGCGGCCGCGCGTGAGCCCGAAGGCGGCAAAGCCGCCGAGGACGAGCGAGGCGAGGCACGAGAGCGTCGCCAGCGCCAGGCTCACGCCGAGTGCCGAGATGAGCTCTCCTCGCGCGAAGAACTTGGCGAACCAGCGCAAGGAGAGCGAGCTCGGCGGGAAGGCGAGAGAGGCTGTGCCCGAGAAAGCGAGCACCACCACCACGATCACCGGCGCCAGGATGTAGAGGTAGATCGCCGCATTGGCGAGCGCCAAGGGTGCCAGGTGCCGGCGCATCGCCTAGGCCGCCGCGAGGGCTCGGCCGCGCGCGCGGAGGGCGCGGTTGACCAGCGCCACGCTCACCAAGGTGAGCGCCAGCATGAGAATCGCCACCGCCGAGCCGAAGGGCAGGTTGCCGACCTCGCCCACCTGCTGATAGGCGAGCGTCGCGAGCACGAGGAAGCCCGGGCCGCCCACGATGCGCGGCACCACGAAGATGTTGAGCGCCAGGCTGAAGACGAGGGAGGCGCCGGCGGCCGCACCCGTGAGGCTCAAGGGCAGCGTCACGCGGAGGAAGGTGGCGAGCCGGCCGGCGCCGAGGCCGAGGGCTGCATGCTCGAGCGCCGGATCGATGCGCGAGAGTGCCGCCATCAGCGGCAGGATGAAGAAGGGGATCAGGACCTCGACCATGGCGGTCACCACGCCCGCGAAGTTGAAGAGCATGGCGAGCGGATGCTCGATGAGGCCCGCGGCGAGGAGTGCTCTGTTCACGATGCCGCGCTCGTCGAGGATGAGGAGCCAGCCGTAGCTCCGCACCACGCCACCGATGAGGAGCGGCGCCAGCACGAGGATGAGGAGAAAGGGGCGCCAGCGCCGCCCGGCGCGCACGATGCCGAGTGCGACGGGATAGCCGAGGAGGACGGAGAGCGCCGTCGTGGCCAGCGCCACGAGGAGCGTGCGCAGGAGGATGCGCTGATAGAGAGGATCGCTCGCGAGGGCTAAGTACTGCGCAAGCGTCGCGCGGTGCACGATCTCGCCGCCGGCGTAGCCGAGCACGCTGTAGCCAGCGAGGAGGCCTAGCGGCACGAGGAAGAGCACCGCGGCGAAGGCGAGCGCCGGGCCGGCGAGACCGAGCATCGCGAGCTCGCCGGCCGCCGGCCGCCGCGGCGTCATGGCGCCACCGTCATGGCGCCACCGGCGCGCTCAGCTCTCGATCATGCGGTTCCAGGCCTTGGTCCATTCGTCGAGCCGCGGCAGCACCTGGCTGTAGTCGACCTCGATCTCTTTGGCGCCCGGCGGGCGGGCGACGAGGGCAGCGGCCTCGGGCGTCGCGTATTTGAGCGCCTCCGGATGCGTCGGCGTGGTGGGGAAGAGGCCGGAGATGAAGCGGCCCTGAAGCTTGGGATCGGCGGTGAAACCGATGAAGGCCTCGCCCCACTCCTTGGCGCCGGCGCCCTTGACGATGCCGTTGCCGTAGGCGACCGCCACGTCGCCCGTCTCCGGCACCGCATATTCGAGGGGCTTGCCCTGGCGCTTCAGGATGAAGGCGCGCGAGCTCTGCCACATGGCGACATCGACCTCGCCGTCGCCGAGCAGCTTCATGCCCTCCTGGGAGGTCGAGATGAAGCGCGGATTGAGGCGGTCCTTGATCTCCTTGATGACCTTGAGCCCCGGCGCGATGTCCTGGTAGCCGCCGCCGTTGGCGAGTGCTATCGCCAGCACGATGTGCATGCCGAAGTGGTTGAAGTCGTCGATGAAGATGCGTCCCTTGTAGCGCTCGTCGACGAGGTCGCTCCAGTTGCGCGGCGGCTTGGCCACGCGCTCGCGGTTGTAGATGATGCCGATCGACAGCACGCTGTAGGCGAGCCAGGTCTCCTTGCGGTAGATGGGTGGGATCGGCGCGGCGTGGGGCACCTTCGCGTAGTCGATCGCCTCGAGCAGCCCGTCGCGCGTCGCCTCGAAGAGGTAGCGGTCCTGCAATTGGATGAGCTGGAACTTCGGCCGCTCGTGGAAGGTCTTGAGCTTGGCGAAGCGCTGCGGGTTCTCGCCGATGTCGTGGATGAGCTTGATGCCCGTCGCCGCGGTGAAGGGATCCTCGAACTGCTCCTTGACCCACTGGCCGTAGTCGCCGCCGTAAGTGCTGTAGACGAGGCTCTCGGGCTTGCTTTGCGCACGTGCGCGCGGGGCGAGCGCGAGCGTGGCGGCGCCCGAAGCGGTCGCGAGGAGCTGTCGCCGCGTCAAATTCCTGGCCATGGTCGAGCGAACCCCTCGGTGTCGCGGATGCGTGCCGTGCGGCACTTGCCCGCGCATTCCAGCACCGCCGCCCGCGGCCTGGCAACGACTTTCGCGCAGCGCCGCTCCAAGGCAGCTGCCGCCTTCGGCAAGCGCTGCACGCGACGAGCTCTCCGCCGCGCCGCGCGGCCGTGAAAAAAATTCAAGTCGCGGCCCAAAAAAATATCGCTTTTCGTCGCGATGTCTCCGGTGCTCTTAATGCCGCGGCCAAAGCGGCGCGGGCTCTCCGGGCGGGACGCAAGCCCGCGGGTGCGGTCCCGCTTGCTGGAGCCGAGCGGCGGGATATATCGTTGTGCCCGCGCGAACGGGCGGGGAAGGCGATGGTATCCTACATCGGCATCGACGTGGGCGGCACCTTCACGGATTTCTCCGTGAGCCTGCCCGGCCGCGGCGAGCTGCTGCACAAGGTGCCCTCGACGCCGGCCGAGCCGGACCGCGCCATCGTCGAAGGCTTGGCCGCCATCCTTGCCGACCACCGGCTCGCCCCGCGCGAGGTGGTGCGGCTCGCCCACGGCACCACGGTCGGCACCAATGCGCTCATCCAGCGCAAGGTGGGCAAGGTCGCGCTCGTCACCACGCGCGGCTTCCGCGACCTCCTCGAGATCGGCCGGCAGACGCGGCCCAAGGTCTACGACATCCACAAGGACAACCCCAAGCCGCTGGTGCCGCGCGCCCTGCGGCTCGAGGTGGGCGAGCGCATGCGCGCCGACGGCAGCGTGCACCGCCCGCTCGACGAGGCCGAGGTGGAGGAGGTGGCGCACCGCTTAGCTGCCGAGGAGGTCGACTGCGTCGCCGTCTGCTTCCTCCACGCCCACGCCTTTCCGCGCCACGAGCAGCGCGCCGCCGAGATCCTGCGCCGGATCTTGGGCAACCGGGCGACGGTCGTCGCCTCCTCGGACGTCTATCCCGAGTTCCGCGAATACGAGCGCTTCTCGACGACCGTGCTGAACGCAGCCCTCCTCACGGTGATGGACGCCTATCTCGACCGCCTCGGCCGCGAGGTCTCGCGCCTCGACATCGCTTGCGCGCCGACCGTGAGCCAGAGTGCCGGCGGCCTCCTCTCGATCGACATGGCGCGCCGCTTTCCCATCCGCACCGCCCTCTCGGGCCCCGCGGCTGGGGCGCTCGGTGCCGCCTACCGCGCCAACCTCGCGGGCTTCCCCACCGTCATCACGCTCGACGTGGGCGGCACCAGCGCCGACGTGGCACTCCTCGCCCACGGCGAGCCCGCGGTCGTGCACAGCCGCACGCTGGCCGGCTTTCCCTTGCGCCTGCCGGCGCTCGACGTGAACTCGGTCGGCGCCGGCGGCGGCTCGATCGCCTGGATCGACATGGACGGGCTCCTCAAGGTCGGCCCCCAGAGTGCCGGTGCCGTGCCGGGCCCGGCCTGCTACGCGGCAGGCGGCAGCGCGGCCACGGTGACCGACGCCCACGTCATGCTCGGCCGGCTCTCCGGCGAGGCCCTCCTCGACGGCCGCATGCCGATCCGCCGCGATCTCGCCGAGGCCGCGATCGGCCGCCTCGCCGAGACCCTCGACCTGCCGCCCATCGAGACGGCACTCGGCATCGTGCGCCTGGTCTCCGCGACCATGGTCAAGGCGATCCGCTCGATCTCCATCGAGCGCGGCCACGACCCGAGCGGCTTCGCGCTCTTCGCCTTCGGCGGCGCCGGCCCGCTCCACGCCAGCGAGACCGCGCGCGAGCTCGACATCCGCCAGATCATCGTGCCGCCGAGCCCCGGCATCCTCTGCGCCGAGGGCCTGCTCAACTGCGATCTGGCGACGGATTTCGTGCAGGCGGCCTTAGTACCGCTCGGCGAGCGCTCGGCCGCGGCGCTCAACGGCGTGCGCCAGTCGTTGAGCCGCCAGTGCGACGCCTGGTTCGAGCGCGAGGGCATCGCCGCCGCCGACCGGCGCGAGGCCTGGGCCGCGGATCTGCGCTACAGCGGGCAGAACTTCGAGCTCTCCATCCCCTTCGAGGCGGCGGCATTCGACGCGGCTGCCTGCGCCGCCCTCGTCGAGCAGTTCCACGCCGCGCATGACCGCGCCTACGGTTTTGCGCAGAAGGGCGAGCCAATCGAGCTCGTCAGCATGCGCGTCAAGCTCGAGGGCGTGCTCGAGAAGCCGAGGCTGCCCGAGCTCGCGGCCGGGCCGCCCGCCGCGCCGCGCGGCGAGCGCCGCGTCTGCTTCGCCGATGCCGTGTGGCACGATGCCCCGATCTTCCGCCGCCGCGAGCTCGCCCGCGATCAGATCATCGCCGGCCCCGCGATCGTCGAGCAGATGGACAGCACCACGCCGATCCATCCCGGCGATAGCGCCCGCGTCGACCGCTGGGGCAACCTCGTCATCGAGCTCAATTAGGCCGAGGCCGTCATGCCGCTCTCCCCGATCGAAGTCGAGCTCCTGCGCAACGGCCTCGCCAGCATCTGCGACGAGATGTACCTCGCCATCATGAAGAGCGCCTACTCGACCAACATCAAGGAGCGCCACGACCACAGCGCCGCCATCTTCGACCGCGAAGGGCGCGTCGTGGTGCAGGGCGAGAGCCTGCCGCTCCACCTCGCCTCCATGCTCGGGCTCGCCGAGGTGGTGATGCAGCGCTACGGCATCGACGGCATCCGGCCGGGCGACATGTTCATCTCGAACGATCCCTTTGCCGGCCGCGGCTCGCACCTGCCCGACGTGGCGACGTTGGCACCCATCTTCCACGACGGCCGCCTCGTGCTCTTCGTGAGCAACATAGCACACCACGCCGACATCGGCGGCATGGCGCCCGGCAGCATGGCCGGCGGCATGACCGAGATCTACCAGGAAGGCCTGCGCATTCCGCCCATCCGCCTCGTCGAGCAAGGCGAGATCGACGAGGAGGTCATGGAGCTCATCCTCCTCAACGTGCGCGTGCCGCGCGAGCGGCGCGGCGACTACATGGCCCAGATCGCCGGCAACCGCCTGGGCGTGCGCCGGCTCGAGGCGCTCATCGCGCGCTGGGGTGCGGCCCGGGTGGAGGAGGGCGCACAGGCCATCATCGCCGCCGTGGCGCGGCGGATGCGCGCGGGCATCGCGGCGCTGCCCGACGGCGAGTACCACTTCTCCGACCTCCTCGACGACGACGGCATGGGGACCTCCGACATCCCGGTCGTGGTGCACATCACGATCAAGGGCGAGGAGGCCTGGTTCGACTTCGCGGGCTCGGGACCCCAGGTGCGCGGCAACATGAACAACAGCTTCGCCGGGCTTCAGGCGGCCGTGCTCTATTCGCTCAAGGTGCTGGTCGATCCCGAGGGGCCAACCAATCACGGCATGCTCGATCCGGTGCGCATCAAGGCGCCGGAGGCGAGCGTCGTCAATGCCGCCTTCCCGTCGGCGACCGCGGCGCGCGCCCAGACCTGCCAGCGCGTCGTCGATGCCATCCTGGGTGCCTTGGCGCCCGCCGTGCCCGAGCGCGTGATCGCGGCGAGCAACGGGGCCAACGGCGTCGCCAGCTTCTCGGGCACCGGTGCCGACGGCAAGTACTACGTCTATATGGAGACCATCGGCGGCGGCGCAGGTGCCCGCGCCTACAAGGACGGCACCGACGGCGTCCAGGTCCACATGACCAACACCTCGAACCTGCCCATCGAGGCGCTCGAGAAGGAGTACCCGCTCTTGATCGAGCGCTACGAGCTCGTCGAGAATTCGGGCGGTGCGGGGCGCTGGCGCGGCGGGCTCGGCCTGCGCCGCGTCTATCGAGGGCTCGGTCACAGGACCACCTTCAGCGGCCAGGGCGAGCGCTCGGTGCATCCGCCGTGGGGCCTTTTCGGGGGGCACGCGGGCGGCACCGGCAAGATCGAGATCCTGCACGACAGCGGCCGGCACCAGCGCCTCGCCAACAAGCCCGCCTCGATCGAGGTGCCGGAGAGCGCGGTGGTGGTGATCGAGACGCCGGGTGCCGGCGGCTACGGTCCGCCCGCCGGGCGCGACCCGGCTCTCGTGGCCGACGACATCGCGAGCGGCAAGTTCTCGCGCCCCTACATGCGCAAGCACTACGGCAAGTCGGCGCCGCCGACGAAGCGCACAAAGAAGTCCACGCCGCCACGCGCAGCGGAGTGAGAGATTAGAGCATGCCCCGATCCGACAGGAGAAGGCGAGAAAACCCTCTCCCGCTTGCGGGAGAGGGAGGGACCCGCGGCCGCAAGGCCGTGGGAGGGTGAGGGACGGCGCCGACATCCGGCATTCCCTCACTCTTCCCATCGCTTCGCGATGGGCCCCTTCCCTCTCCCGCAAGCGGGAGAGGGACTGATCGCGACTGACGATGCGTGCATCAAGCACGGCGGTAGAACTGGGATCGCCATGGCACTCTTGGAAATCCGCGATCTCCAGCTGAGCTTCGATGCGGTGGTGGCGCTCGACGGGCTGGAGCTCGACGTAGCCGCCGGCACCATCACCGGCCTCATCGGCCCCAACGGCGCCGGCAAGACGACCTTCTTCAACGCCGTCTCCGGCGTGGCGCCGCCGGACGACGGCAGCATCCGCTTCGACGGCACCGACATCACCGGCTGGCGCCCCGACCGCATCGCCAGCACCGGGCTCGTGCGCACGTTCCAGATCGCGCGCGGCCTCCAGCAGCTCACCGTGCTCGAGAACCTCATGCTCTACGGCGACGGCCAGCCGGGCGAGGCGCTGTGGCAGGTCCTCTTGCGCCCGCGCGCGGTCGCCCGCCATGAGGCAGCACTCGCCGCGCGCGCCTGGGCGATGGTGGAGCGCCTCGAGCTCGAGCGCGTCGCCGATCAGCCGGCGCTCGAGCTCTCGGGCGGACAGAAGAAGCTCCTCGAGCTCGGCCGCGCGCTCATGGCGCATCCCAAGCTCGTGCTGCTCGACGAGCCGGCGGCGGGCGTCAATCCCGGCCTCGCCAAGCGCCTCGCCGCGCACATTCTCGCCTGCCGCGACGAGGGCATCAGCTTCCTCGTCATCGAGCACAACATGGGCCTCGTGGCCGAGCTCTGCCATCCGGTGATCGTGATGGCGGCGGGCAGGCGCTTGACCGAGGGCGGTTTCGAGGCGGTGCGCAGCGATGCGCGCGTGCAGGCCGCCTATCTGGGGAGCCGCGCATGAGCCTGCTCTCCGTCGAGGCGGTGGTGGCGGGCTACGGCCCGCACGACGAGATCCTCAAGGGGGTCAGCGTCGCCGCCGAGGCGGGCGAGCTCCTGGCGCTCATCGGCCCGAACGGCGCCGGCAAATCGACGCTGCTCAAGACCATCGCCGGCCTGCTGCGCCCGCAGCGCGGCCGCATCGGCTTTCGCGGCGGCGCCATCCAGGGCCTCAAGCCGCGCGAGATCAGCCGGCTCGGCATCGCCTATGTGCCGCAGGAGGCCAACGTCTTCCCTTCGCTCAGCATCCGTGAGAACCTGGAGATCGCAGGCTATCTCGAGAAGGCGGGGCTCGAGCGGCATCTCGCGCGCGTGTTCGAGCGCTTCCCTGCACTCGCCGAGCGGGCGCGGCGGGCGGCGCGCACGCTTTCGGGCGGCGAGCGCCAGATGCTCGCCATGGGCATGGCCCTCATGGTCGAGCCGGCGCTCCTGCTGCTCGACGAGCCGTCGGCCGGGCTCTCGCCGCGCGCGGCCGACGAGCTCTTCGCGGCGATCGTGGCTATCCGCGAGGAAGGGGTGGGTATCGTCATGGTGGAGCAGAACGCGGTCGAGGCGCTGCGCATCGCCGACAGGGCCTACCTCCTCGTCGACGGCCGCAACAGCCGCGAGGGGATCGCGCGCGAGATCGCCGACGATCCCGAGATCAGGCGCATCTTTCTCGGTGCATGACGCACACGGCGGCGGCCCGGTGCCGCCGCCCAACAAGGACGGGGGACGGACATGAAGATGATTTCGACCACGCGACGCAACTTGATGCGCGGGGCCGCGGCCTTGGGTGCCGCGAGCCTCATGGCGAGCGGCCGGCTTCGCGCCGCGGACGCCGGGCCGATCAAGCTCGGCTCGCTCGTGCCCATCACCGGCAGCGGCGGTCCCTTCGGGCCGGAGATCCGCAAGGGCCAGCAGCTCGTCGTCGACCAGGTGAACGCCGCGGGCGGGCTCCTGGGCCGCAAGCTCGAGCTCGTCGGCGAGGACGACCAGACCAACCCCGAGGCCGCGGTGCGCGCCGCGCAGAAGCTCATCGACGTGGACAAGGTGGTCTGCATCCTCGGCACCTGGGCCTCCGCCGACGTGACGGCCATCGCCCCGCTCTGCTGGGAGAACAAGGTGATGGTGATCTGCATCGGTGCCGCCGACAGCATCACCCAGCTGCCCCACCAGGGCTATATCGCGCGCACCCAGCCGAGCACGCGCATGCAGGCCGAGCAGTTCGCCAAATTCGCCGTGGCCGATGGCGCCAAGAGCTTCTACCTCATGATGCCGCAGTCGCCGTTCGCCGAATCGACGATCAAGCAGATCACCGACTACTGCAGCCAGCACGGCATCAAGGTCGGCTCCGCGATCTATGACGGCAAGAAGACCTCGTTCCGCTCCGAGGTCGACGCCATGATGCAGGCCAAGCCCGACATGTTCATGCTGGGCGGCTATCTCGCCGACGATACGGTGCTGGCCAAGGACGTCTTCCGCGCCAACTACCGCGGCAAGATCGTCGGCTACGCCTACGGCGTGGCGCCGCAGTTCGTGGAGGCGGTCGGCAAGGAGGTGGCCGAGGGCATCTACTCGATCGAGCCCGTGCCCGACGCCAAATCGACGGCCTACGCCAAGCTGCAGAAGCTCGCCGGCACGGAGGCGCTCGACATCTACATGTGCCAGGGCTACGACGAGGTGAACCTCGCCATCCTCGCCATGGCAGAGGCCAAGGCGGCGAGCGGCGCCGCCATCCGCGACAATCTGCGCGCCATAGGCGATGCTACCGGTATCACCGTGGACAACGCGATCGACGGGCTCAAGCTCATCGCCGAAGGGAAGCGCATCAACTACCTCGGCGCCTCGGGGCCGTGCAAGTTCGCCCCCAACGGCGACGTGCTCGAGTCCCACTTCCGCATCAACGTGGTGCGCAACGGCAAGATCGAGCTCTTCAAGGTGACCTGAGGCCTTGAGCGAGGCCCTGCAGCTCGTCGTCAACGGTCTCATGGCCGGCAGCGTGCTCGCACTGCCGGCCATCGGGCTCACCACCATCTACGCCGTGCTGCGCCACCTGAATTTCTCGCTCGGCGCCCACATGACGATCGGCGCCTACGCCGGCTTCGTCGCCAACGCGGTCTGGGGCCTGCCGCTCTATCTCGCTCTGCCCTGCGCCTTTTTCGCGGCAGGAGTCTCGGGCGTTGCCAGCGACGAGCTGGGTTTGCGGCCGCTCCGCCGCTACGGCGCGCTCTCGGTCGCCATCGCCTCGATCGCCCTCGGCCTCGTGCTGGAGAACCTGCTGCGCTTCTTCTTCGGCAACGGCTTGCGCGACTACGACATCCCGGTGGTGCGCGACTGGAGCCTGGGCGCTCTCCGCATCGGGCCGCAGGAGCTCGCGGATTTCGCGGTCGCGGCGGCCATCGTGGCGCTTCTCTTCGTCTTCCTCGCGGCGTCGTCGCTGGGAAAACGCATGCGCGCCGTCGCCGACAACCCGACGCTCGCCGACATCAAGGGCATCGACCCGGAGCGCATGGCCCGGCTCGCCAACTTCCTCGGCATGGGGCTCGCGGGCGCCGGCGGCATGCTCATCGGGCTCGACACCTCGGTCGGCCCCGAGCTCGGCTTCAATGCGCTCCTCTCGGTCTTCGCCGCCGCGGTGGTGGGCGGGCTCGGCAGCGTGCCGGGAGCGGTCACAGGCGCCCTTGCCATCGGCCTTGCGGAGGAGCTCTCGCTCTTGGTCCTTCCGGCCACCTACCGCTCGGCCGTCGGCTTCGCCGCCATCCTCGTCGTCCTCGTCTTCCGGCCGCGCGGCCTCCTCGGCGCGCGGGTTGCGGCCTAGGGGGCGGGCGATGCCGAGCTATCTCGTCGCCATGGCCACTTTCGGCACCATCTACGCGATTCTGACGCTCGGCCTCAACGTCATGTGGGGCATGGCGGGCATGGTCAATCTCGGCGTCGTGGGCTTCTACGCGGTCGGCGCCTATGCCTCGGCGCTGGTCACCGTGAACCTCGGCCTGCCGGTGGCACTCGGCCTCCTTGCCGCCATGGCGGTGAGCGCTGCGGCCGGCGCCGTCACCTGCCTCGGTCTCACGCGCCTGCGCGACGATTATTTCGCCGTCGTCACCCTTGGCTTCGCCGAGGTGATCCGCCTCGTCGCCAACAACGAGACCTGGTTGACGCGCGGCTCGGACGGCATCTCGGGCATCCCCCAGCCCCTCAAGCCGCTGCTCGGCGCCGACTTCAACCTGGCCTATCTCGGCTTCTGCCTCGTCGTCCTCTTGGTCGTGCTGGCGCTCCTCGAGCGCCTGCGCCGCTCGCCCTTCGGCCGCGTGCTGCGCGCGATCCGCGAGGACCCGACCATCGCCGCGGTCGCCGGCAAGAACGTGCTCGCCTTCAAGATCAAGGCCTTCGCCATCGGCGGCATCCTTGCCGGCCTGGCGGGCGCCCTCTACGGCCACTACACGAGCTATATCGTGCCGGAGATCTTCGAGCCCATCCTCACCATCTATATCTTCCTGGCCCTCACCGCCGGCGGGCGCGGCAACAACTGGGGTGCCGCACTCGGCGCCTTCCTCGTGGTCTTCGTCCTCGAATCGACGCGCTTCCTCGGCGGCCTGCTGCCGGCGCTCGGCGCCGTGCAGGTGGCGGCGGTGCGCGAGATGCTGATCGGGCTCCTCCTGCTCGTCGTCATGCGCGTGCGGCCCGAGGGACTGCTGCCCGAGCCGCGCACGCGCCTGGCACCTCGGCAGCCGCCTATTCGGGAAGCGGGATGAACTCGGCGTCGCCGGCGACGGGGGCGAAGCGGCCGGCCTTCCAGTTGGCCTTGGCCTCTTCGATGCGCTCCTTCGAGCTCGAGACGAAGTTCCACCAGATGTGGCGCGGTCCCTCGAGCGGCGCCCCGCCGAGGAGGAGCAAGCGCACCGGCGACGACGCGGTGACCGTGACGTCGGCACCTGGCTTGAGCACGAGAAGCCGCTCGGGGCCGAAGGACTGCCCCGCGATCTCGCTCTCCCCGGAGACGAGATAAATGGCGCGCTCCTCATGCTCGACCGGCACCGGCAGGCGAGCGCCGCGCTCAAGCGTCACGTCCGCGTAGAAGAGCTCGGAGAGCGTCGCGACGGGCGAGCGGGCGCCGTAGAGGGCGCCGGCGATGAGGCGGACCTCCTTGCCCTCGCCCGCGATGACCGGCAGCGCCTCGCTGCCGTGATGGGCGAAGGCGGGCGCCGTCTCCTCGTGCATCTTGGGCAGCGCCACCCAGGACTGGATGCCGTAGAGCCGCGACGGCGACTTGCGCGCCTCGGCGTCCGTGCGCTCCGAATGCGCGATGCCGTGGCCGGCCGTCATCCAATTGACCTCGCCGGGCCGGATGGTCATTACCGTGCCGAGGCTGTCGCGGTGCACGATCTCGCCCTCGAAAAGATAGGTGACCGTGGCGAGGCCGATGTGGGGGTGGGGGCGCACGTCGAGCCCGCTGCCGGCGGCAAGCCTGGCCGGCCCCATCTGGTCGAGAAAGACGAAGGGGCCGACCATGCGGCGCTGGATCGACGGCAGCACGCGCCTCACCTCGAAGCCGCCGATGTCGTGGCTCTTCGGGACGATGACGGTCTCGACGGCTGCTGGGGCCGCCTCGCGCGAGGTGGGATCGTCCGCCGGCTGCCAGCTCATGGGCTCCTCCCGGCGAACTTAAAGCCCCTACGCCTGCGCCGCGGTGGGCGATGAGCCGGCGACCGTGGTGCGGCGCATGTCGCGCACCTTGGTCTCGTCGAAGCGGCGCGCCCGGTGCATGGTCTGGCGATTGTCCCACATGACGAGGTCGAAGGGCCGCCACTTGTGGGTGTAGACGAAGCGCGGCTGGGTCGCGTGCTCGGTGAGGTCGCGCAAGAAAGCGCGCGCCTCGGGTACCGGCCAGCCGATGATGGTGCCGGCGTGCGAGGCGAGGAAGAGCGACTTGCGGCCGGTAACCGGGTGCGTGCGCACCAGGCGCTGGCGCACCGGCTTGAACATCGCCTGCTCCTCGGGCGTGAACTCGGCAAAGCCCAGCGAGCTCCGCGAATACATGAGCGAATGCTCGCACACGAGCTCCTCGATCTCCGCCTTGGCCGCCTCGTCGAGCGCCTCATAGGCGGCGCGCATGTCGGCGAACTCGGTGTCGCCGCCGCTCGCCGGGATCGCGCGCCCCGAGAGGAGCGAGTATTTCGCCGGGATCGCCCGGAAGGAGCTGTCGGAGTGCCACAGGCGGTTGCCGAGATTGAACATGCGGCGCCGGTCGTCGCGCGCGAGCGGCCGGTTGTGCTGGTCGAGATTGGAGATGTCGATCATCTCGGCGCCGAGCCGCTTCTCCTCCCGCTCGGTGGTGATGTGGCCGCCGTACGAGTTCTCGATCTCGCCGAAATTCCGCGTGAAGGCGAGCTGCTGCTCGTCCGTGATGCGCTGCTCGCGGAAGACCAGCACGGCATAGCGGTCCATGCCGGCCTCGAGTGCTGCCGCCTCGCCGCGCGCGAGCGGCTTCGTGAGATCGCAGCCGGCAACCTCGCCCACGAAGAGGGGATGGAGCTGGCGGATTGCGACGCTCATCGGCGCGGCCTCCTCGAGCCGTCTTTGCCGGGCGGATGATAGCAATTGGAGGGAGCCATGTCATCGTGCTCAAATGCGTGTGTGCCGCTAGACTGGCGGCAATGACGCGAGCGGGGGGACGGTCGTGAGGACGCATGCGCGGGTGGCGGTGATCGGCGGCGGCGCCGTCGGCTGCTCCATCCTCTATCACCTGACTGCGGCGGGCTGGAGCGACGTGGTGCTCATCGAGCGGGACGAGCTCACCGCCGGCTCGACCTGGCACGCGGCCGGACTCCTGCCGCTCTTCAACATGTCCTATGCCACCGGCCAGATGCACAAATACTCGCTCGAGCTCTATCAGCGCCTGGCGGCCGAATGGCAGCGCGACGTGGGCTTCCGGCGCGTCGGCAACTTGCGCATGGCGCGCACGCGCGAGCGCATGGAGGAGTTCCAGACCTACGCCACGACCGCGGATTCGATCGGCGTGCCTTACGAATGGTGGTCGCCTGCGGAGATCAAGGAGCGCTTCCCCCTCGTCAACATAGACGGGCTCGTGGGCGCCCTCTACCACCCGACCGACGGCTACATCAACTCGGCCAACATCGCCATGCTGCTCGCCGATGCCGCGCGGAAGGGCGGCGCCGAGATCAACCGCCAGACGGAGGTGCAGGCGATCGACCGCACGGCTAAGGGCGAGTGGCGACTTAAGACGAACAAGGGCGACGTGCTCTGCGAGATCGTGGTGGCCGCGACCGGCAATCACGCCCAGCATACGGCCGGCATGGTCGGGCTCCACATCCCGGCGATCCCGGTCGAGCACCAGTATATCGTGACGGGCGAGATCCCCGAGATCGTCGAATGGCGCAAGGCCGGGCATCCCGAGCACCCCATCCTCCGCGATGCGGACGCCCGCTGGTACATGCGCGAGGAGCGCGGCGGCCTCATCCTCGGCCCTTACGAGAAGGGAGCACCGGCCTGGGCCGTCCACGGCGTGCCCGAGGGCTTCAAGGCCGAGCTCCTGCCGCCCGACCTCGACCGCCTCGAATGGCACATCGAGGAGGCCTTCTTCCGCATGCCCTGCTTCGCCAAGGGCGGCGTCAAGACGGTCTACAACGGCCCCATCTGCTACACGCCCGACGGCAATCCCCTCATCGGTCCGGCGCCCGGGCTCGCCAATTTCTATTTCGCCGAGGGCTTCTCCTTCGGCATCACCGCGGCGGGAGGCGCCGGGAAATACCTCGTCCAGATCATCGCCGAGGGCGAGGCCGAGATCGACATGCTCGCCGTGGACGCGCGCCGCTTCGGCGCCTACGCGACGCGCCCTTACGCGGTCAAGAAGAACGAGGAGGCCTACGACCACGTCTTCGTGCTGCATTACCCGGACGAGGAGCGCCCCGCCGGCCGGCCCTTGCGCACCACGCCCGCCTACGACCGGCTCAAGGTGCGGGGTGCTGTCTTCGGCCAGCGTTTCGGCTGGGAGCGCGCCAACTTCTTCGCACCCGTGGCGAGCTTCGCGGAGCAATGGTCGTTCCGCCGCGGCAACTGGTGGCCCTACGTCAAAGCGGAAGCGGAGGCGATCCGCGGCAATGTCGGGCTCATCGAGGCCTCGACCTTCGCGAAATACCTCGCGCGCGGGCCGGGTGCCGAGGCCTGGCTCGACCGCCTCGTCGCCAACCGCCTGCCGCAGAAGGCGGGACGCATCCAGCTCACCCACGCCTGCACGAAGCAAGGCGGCGTGCGCTCGGAGCTCACCATCATGCGCGACGGGCCGGAGGCCTTCTACCTGGTCGGCGCCGGTGCCGCCGAGGCCTATGACTGGGACTATCTCACGCGCACCATGCCCAAGGACGGCTCGGTCGCCCTCGAGCGCATCACCACGCAGGTGGGCGTCTTCGTGCTGGCGGGGCCGCGGAGCCGCGAGGTGCTGGCGAAGCTCACGGACGGGCTCGAGCTCGACAATGCCGGCTTCCCCTGGCTCAGCGGACGGCAAGCCACGGTCGGCATGGCGCCGGTGCGGCTCATGCGCGTCAACTACGTGGGCGAGCTCGGCTGGGAGATCCACCACGGCATCGAATACCAGAACCATCTCTTCGATTGCCTCGAGGAGGCGGGACGCGAGTTCGGCATGAGCCTCGTCGGCATGCGCGCGATGAACTGGCTGAGGCTCGAGAAGAGCTACCGCGCCTGGGGCGCCGAGCTCTCCAAGGAAGTGACGGCGCTCGAGAGCGGCCTCGAGCGTTTCGTGCGTCTCGACAAGAACAGCGACTTCGTGGGGCGCGCGGCGCTCGAGCGGCAGAAGGCGTCGGGCGCTTTGCGCTGGCGCCTCGTGACGATTCTCATCGACGGTCCCGCGGATGCGGACCCCTGGGGCGTCGAATCGATCTGGTCCCAAGGCAAGGTGGTGGGCCGCGCCACGGGCGGCGGCTACTCGGTGCATTTCAAGAAGCAGATCGCCCTCGCCTTCGTGCGGCCCGAGTACGCCGGCTTGGGCCAGGCGCTCGAGATCAAGATGCTCGAGGAGCGCTATCCGGCCCACGCGGTCGAGGACAGCCCCTACGATCCGGCGAACGCACGGGCGCGCGCTTGAGCGGGCCTGGAGTCCGGCGCCGCTCGCCGCGCCGAGGCGCTCGTTGACGGCGGGCGTAAGGGCCGGCTATATAACCGGTTCCCGTCGGGAGGACGTCATGACGAAAGCTTCGCAGCGGCGTACGGTCGCCAATCATCGGCCGCGCCTCATGGAGCACGACCTCCGCCGCTACGAGGTCCGCGGCCTGGAAACGGACAAGACCCTCGTCCGCGGTCTAGCGAAGCGTCTTGCGGCAGGCGATGAGGCGGCCGCCCGACTTCGCCGGGAACTCGCCGAGAAAGTCCCCCTTGCGCCACGACACCGCGGCGGGATTCTTGCAGCGCTGCGGCGCTCGCCACTCGTCGGCGCCGGACTACGCATCCGGCGCGAGACAAGCCGGGGACGTGACTCCGGCCTGTGACGCGCTACCTTCTCGATACCAACATCATCAGCGCCGCCACCAGGGTGGCTCCGCCGGCAGCTCTGATCGCATGGCTTGATCGCCAGGCGGATGCGGATCTCTTCATTGCGGCTCTTACGGTCGCCGAGATCAAGCGCGGCATCCTTGAGCTCGAGCCGGGGCGCAGACGACGCGCGCTTGAAGCGTGGTTTGCCGGTCCGGAGGGTCCCCAGGCGCTCTTTCGCGGCCGCGTGCTGTCCTTCGATGAACGCGCGGCGGCGGAGTGGGCAAGGCTCATGGCCGCTGGAAAGGCGGTGGGGCGCCCGCGCAGCGCGCTCGACATGATCATCGCCTCGACCGCCGTGATCCACGACTGCATCGTCGCCACCTTGAACGAGCGTCACTTCGAGGGCGCCGTGGAATTCATCAATCCGTCGCGGAGTGCCACGTGATGGCCGGGTCATGACGGACGCGTTTCCCACCCACGCCCGCGTCGTCGTCATCGGCGGCGGCATCGTCGGCTGCAGCGTGCTCTATCATCTGACGCGGCTCGGCTGGACGGACGTGGCGCTGGTCGAGAAGGGCGAGTTGACGCAAGGCTCGACCTGGCACGCGGCGGGCAATACGCCGCTCTTCAGCACGAGCCTCGCCGTGAGCCGCATGCATATGGAGAGCGTGGCACTCTATCAGCGCCTCGAGGCCGAGACCGGCCAGGCCGTGGGCTTCCACAAGACGGGCAGCCTGCGGCTCGCGCTCAGGCCCGAGCGCATGGACGAGTGGCGCCACCATCGCGGCAAGGCGCGTTATCTCGGGCTCGCCTACGAGCTCCTCGGCCCGGGAGAGATCAAGGCGCTGCATCCGCTCATCGAGACGGCGGGCGTGCTCGGCGCCGTGTGGAACCCGGACGACGGGCACATCGATCCCTCGAGCGTCACCCAGGCGCTCGCCAAGGGTGCCCGCGACCGCGGCGCCAAGGTGCTGCGCCGCACCGAGGTCGTGGGCCTGGCACGGACGCCGGCCGGCGAATGGCAGGTCGAGACCACCCGTGGCCGCATCGCAGCCGAGACCCTGGTGAACGCGGCAGGCCTCTGGGCGCGCGAGGCAGGCGCGCTCTCCGGCCTCGACCTCCCGATCGTGCCCATGGAGCACCAGTATCTCGTGACCGAGGCGATCCCCGAGATCGCATCGCTCGCGCGCGAGCTGCCGATCCTCCGCGACGTCGACGTGTCCTACTATCTGCGCCAGGAGCGCGGCGGGCTCCTCCTCGGCCCCTATGAGCGGCCGGCCAGGGCCTGGGGCGTGGGCAGCATCCCTTTGGGCTTCGGCATGGAGCTGCTGCCGCCCGAGCTCGACCGCCTCCAGACCATCGTCGAGCAGGCCATGGCCCGCGTGCCGGCGCTTGGCCGTGCCGGCATCAAGCGCGTGGTGAACGGCGCCATCACCTATACGCCCGACGGCAACCCGATGCTCGGTCCGGTGCGCGGCTTGCCGAACTACTTCCTCGCGGTCGGCTTCAGCTTCGGCATCACGCAAGCGGGCGGTGCCGGGAAGCATCTTGCCGAATGGATCGTCGAGGGCGAGCCGGGCATCGAGCTCTGGGAGCTCGACCCGCGGCGCTACGGGGCTTACGCCACGCTGCCTTACGCGGTCGCGCGTTGCGTGGATTCTTACGAAGACGAGTACGCCATCCTCTATCCCCAGCTCGAGCGCGCGGCGGGCCGCCCGTCAAAGCCGGGCCCGCTCTATGCTCAGCTTGCGGAGGAGGGTGCGGTGTTCGGCGCGCGCAACGGCTGGGAGCGCGCCAACTGGTTCGCGGAGCCGGGAGAGGAGCGCTTCGACCGGCCGAGCTTCCGGCGCGCCAATTGGTTCGCCGCGGTCGGCCGCGAGTGCCGCAACGTGCGCGAGCGTTGCGGCATTCTCGACATGTCGAGCTTCGCCAAGTTCGAGGTTTCGGGACCGGGCGCCGCGGCATTCCTCGACCGTCTCGTGGCCAACCGCCTGCAGCGGAAGGCGGGCGGCACCGCGCTCGCCCACTTCCTCAGCGATACCGGCGGCGTCTATGCGGAGATGGTCGCAGCACGCCTCGAGGGCGGCCGCTTCTACCTCGTCTCGGCTTCGGCGGCCGAGCTCCACGACCTCGACTGGCTCGAGCGCCATGCGCCGAGCGGCGGCGGCGTTACAATCGAGAACGTGACGGAGCGTTATGGCGCACTCCTCGCGACCGGGCCGCGTGCGCGCGATCTCCTCGCCAGGCTCAGCAACGCGCCGCTCGACGACGAGCGCTTTCCCTCGCGCGGGTGCCGCGAGATCGCCGTTGCCGGCGTGCCGGTGCGGGCGCTGAGGATCAGCTATGCGGGCGAGCTCGGCTGGGAGCTCCATCATCCGATCGAGAAGGCGTCGGCGCTCTACCAGGCGCTGATGAGCGCGGGCGAGGAGCTGGGTGCCGCACCCTTCGGCTTCCGCGCCCTCAATTCCCTCCGCCTCGAGAAGGCCTATCGCGGCTGGGGCAGCGAGCTCTCGCTGGAGGTGAGCCCGCTCGCGGCCGGACTCGCGCGCTTCGTGCGCCTCGACAAGGGCGACTTCATCGGCCGCCAAGCGCTCCTCGGCCAGGCGGGGCGGGAACCGCGCGAGCGTCTTGCCTATCTCGCGGTCGATACGGCCGATGCCGACGCCTTCGGCGGCCAGGCGGTCTTCGCCGACGGCCGCGTCACCGGCATCGTCACCTCGGGCGGCTACGGCCATGTCGTCGGACGCAGCATCGCCTTCGCCTATGTGGAGCCGGCGAGTGCGGCGCCGGGCACGGCGCTCGAGGTCGAGATCCTGGGCGAGCGGCGGCCCGCGCGGGTCCTCGCCGAGGCGCTCTACGACCCGGCGAACAGGCGGCTCGCGGGCGGCCGCTGAGCGCGCGGCCTCAGAACGCCGGCCGGCTCGTGCCTTCTTGGAGCGCCTGGGGAACCCCGTCGTCGATGGTGTAATAGTCGCCCTTGTCCGCGACGAAGATGTGCTGCGCGATCGTGAGGCCGGTCGGCGGGTCGAGGGAGCCCACGGCGATCGAGATATAGTCGCGTCCCTCGCCGTCCCAGAAGAGGACCGAGCCGCACTCGCCGCAGAAGCCCCGCCGCGCCTCCGCCGAGGACGCATACCATTTGAGGCCGCCCGCGCGGGCGAGCGTGAAGTGCGCGCGCTTGGCCGCGGTCGAGGCCATGAAATGCCCGGTCTGCCGCCGGCATTGTGCGCAGTGGCAGGCGACGATCGGGCGGAGCGGCCCGCTGACCTCGTAGCGCACGCCGCCGCAAAGGCAGCGTCCGGTGTGATGCTCGGTCTTGCTCATGGAGCGGCTCCTCGTCCCGCGGCTGATGGCTCGGCGGGATTATGCCATAATGGCGCCCGGCCGCGGCAAGATCGGGAGGAGGGAGGATGGGCGGATCAGAGAGGGCGGAGGAGCCGGTCGCACCGCTCGCCTTCGACGTGGCGGAGCGCATCGCGCGCATCGATCAGCGGAAGCTCAATGAGGGGCGTCTTAAGCGCCTGCGCGCCGAGCTCGTCGGGCGCGACTATATGGGCTGCCTCCTCGCCGATCCCGTGAACATCCGCTACGCGACCGGCAGCCGCAACATGCAGGTGTGGACCATGCACGCGCCGGGGCGCTGGGCCTTCGTGCCGAGCGAGGGGCCGGTGGTGCTCTACGAGTTCGCGAGCTCGATGCACGTCAACGACGGCCTCGCCAATATCGCCGAGATGCGGCCGGCAGTACCGTGGTTCTATTTCCTCGCCGGCCCGCGCGTCGAGGAGAAGGCGAGCGCATGGGCCAACGAGATCGCCGCCATGGTCGGGCAGCACGGCGGCGGCAACCGCCGTCTTGCCGTCGACCGCTGCGAGCCGCTCGGCGCCTTCAAGCTTGCCGAGCGCGGCATCGCACTCTTCGACGCGCAGGAGCCGCTCGAGCAGGCGCGGCGCCTGAAGCTGCCCGAGGAGATCGCAGCACTCGAGCTCTCGATGGCGGTGTGCGACGCGGCGATCGCGCGCATGCGCGAGACGCTCCGTCCGGGCATCAGCGAGAACCAGCTCTGGGCCGTGCTGCACGACGTGAACATCGCCCATGACGGGGAGTGGATCGAGTGCCGCCTCCTCACTTCGGGCGAGCGCACCAATCCCTGGTTCCAGGAATCCGGCAACCGGGTGATCCAAGCGGGCGATCTCGTCGCCTTCGACACCGACATGGTGGGTCCGCTCGGCTATCTCGCCGACATCTCGCGGAGCTGGGTCTGCCCCGGGCGCAAGCCGACGGCGGCACAGCGCCGGCTCTACGGCTTGGCCGAGGAGCAGGTGATGCACAACATGGCGCTGCTCAAGCCCGGCCTCGGCTTCCGCGAGTTCGCCGAGCGCTCATGGCCGGTGCCGGACGAATTCCTCGCCAACCGCTACATGATGATGGTGCACGGCACCGGCCTCGTCGACGAGTACCCGAGCGTCGCCTATGCGCGGGACTTCGCCGAATGGGGCTACGACGGCCATTTCGAGGAGAACATGGCCGTCTCGGTCGAGAGCTACATCGGCGAGGCAGGCGGCAAGGAGGGGGTCAAGCTCGAGCAGCAGGTGCTGATCACCGCCGCCGGCGCCATCGCGCTCTCCAAGACGCCCTTCGCGGACGCGCTTCAGCCGTGAGGGAAAGCGAGTACTCGAAATGACCGACCCCCGCGCCGAGCTTGCCTCATCAGGGAGCGAGACCGTCTGCCCGCGCTGCGGCGAGCGCTTTGCCTGCTGCCCGGAGGGCTCCTGCTGGTGCTCGACGGAGGCTTTCCGACTGCCGCGCGAAGCGCTCGCGCCCGGGCTCGGCTGCTATTGCCCGAGCTGCCTCGCCGCGGTCGCGGCGGCGGCGGCTCCGCGCGGCGACCGCGAAGGCGCATGACGATGGTCGCCAAGGACCCGCTCCTCGAGCCGTTCGATCTCAAGCACCTCACGCTGAGGAACCGCTTCATGTCGACGGCGCACGAGCCGTTCTACACCGAGGACGGCTTGCCCAAGGCGCGCTACCGCCTCTATCACCGCGAGAAGGCGAGGGGCGGGATTGCGCTCACCATGATCGGCGGCTCCTCGGTCGTCTCGCCCGACAGCCCGCAGGCCTTCGGCAACATCCTTCTCTACAAGGACGAGGTGGTGCCGTGGCTCGCCGAGCTCGCGGACGACGTGCACGCCCAAGGTGCCGCGGTGATGATCCAGATCACCCATCTCGGCCGCCGCACGTCGTGGAGCAAGGAGGACTGGCTGCCGGTCATCGCACCCTCGCCGGTGCGCGAGCCGGCGCATCGCGCCTTTCCCAAGGAAGCCGAGGACTGGGACATCGCGCGCGTCATCCGCCACTATGCGGAGGCGGCGGAGCGCTGCAAGGCGGCCGGCCTCGACGGCATCGAGATCGAGTGCTACGGGCATCTCGCGGATCAGTTCTGGTCGCCCGCCACCAACAGGCGAAGCGACGCCTACGGCGGCAGCCTCGAGAACCGCATGCGCTTCTCGCTCGACATGCTGGCGGCCATCCGCGCCCGCGTGGGACGCGACTACATCGTCGGCGTGCGCATGGTGTGCGACGAGGATTGGCAACGCGGGCTTTCGCGAGACGAGGGCATCGAGATCGCGCGCCGCCTCGCCGCCAGCGGCCGGATCGATTTCATCAACGTCATCCGCGGCCATATCGACAGCGACGAGGCGCTCTCCCACGTCATCCCCGGCATGGGCACGCGCCTGGCACCGCATCTCGACTTCGCCGGCGAGGTGAAGCGCGCCACGCGCTTTCCCGTCTTCCACGCGGCGCGCATCCAGGATGTCGCCACCGCGCGCCACGCGGTCGCCTCGGGCAAGCTCGACATGGTCGGCATGACGCGCGCCCACATCGCCGACCCGCATATCGCGCGCAAGGTCATGGAAGGGCGCGAGGCGGAGATCCGACCCTGCGTCGGCATGGGCTATTGCATCGACCGCATCTATCTCGGGGGCGAGGCGCTCTGCATCCACAACGCGGCGACGGGGCGCGAGGCGACCATGCCGCACGTGGTCGAGCGGAGTGCCGGTCGGCGGAAGACGGTCGTCGTGGTCGGCGCCGGGCCCGGCGGGCTCGAGGCGGCGCGCGTGGCAGCCGCCCGCGGCCACAGAGTCGTCCTCTTCGAGGCAGCGGCGAGGCCCGGCGGCCAGCTCGTCCTCGCGGCGGCGCTCAAGCGGCGGCAGGAGATACTCGGCATCGTCGACTGGCGCATGGCCGAATGCGCGCGCGACGGCGTCGAGATGCGCTTCGACACATACGCCGAGGCGGCGGACGTGCTCGGCGAGAGCCCCGACGTCGTCGTCGTTGCGACGGGGGGCGTGCCCAACACCTCGTTCCTCGACGAGGGCGAGGAGCTCGCGACCACGAGCTGGGACATCCTCTCGGGTGCTGCCAGGCCCGGCGAGAGCGTGCTGCTCTTCGACGACAACGGCGCCCACCCGGGCATGACGGCCGCCGAGTTCATCGCCGAGGCGGGAGCACGGCTCGAGATCGCGACACCCGAGCGCGTCCTGGCGCCCGAGGTGGGCGGCACCAACTACCCGGCCTATTTCAAGGCCTTCGCCGCGCACGAGGTGACCATCACGCTCAATCACCGGCTCGAGCGCATCCGCCGCGACGGCAACCGCCTGGTCGCGGTCTTCCACAACGAGTACGACAAGTCTGTGCGCGAGCGCCGGGTCGATCAGGTCGTGGTCGAGCACGGCACGCTGCCGCTCGACGAGCTCTATTTCGCGCTCAAGGCCGGCTCGCGCAACCTGGGCGAGGTCGACCACGCGGCACTCATCGCCAACCGGCCGCAGGAGCTGGTGCGCAACCCGGCCGGCACTTACGCGCTCTACCGCATCGGCGACGCGGTCGCCTCGCGCAACATCCACGCCGCCGTCTACGAGGCGCTGCGCCTGGCCAAGGATTTTTGAGCGGCGGCGGGGAGCCGGCCCCGTGCATGGCAGCCATGCCGGCAAGTCTCGCCACGGCGGACGGCCTCCGGCTAGAATGGCGGCAAGGCGAGGGGAGAGATCGAGGCATGTCCGTTTCGGCCGCAGCCGCGGGAAAGATCGGGGATCGCGACGTCCGCGTCATCACGGTGATCGGCATCGCGCATTCCTGCAGCCACCTCATGCAGCTGGCGCTGCCGCCGCTCTTCCCCGTCCTCTACGGCGTCTTCGGGGTGAGCTTCACCGAGCTCGGCCTCATCGTGACGGTCTTCTACACCGCCTCCGGTCTCGGCCAGGCGACGGCCGGGGTGCTCGTCGACCGCTACGGCGCGCACCGGCTGCTGATCGGCGGGCTTCTCCTCATGGGCGTCGCCACCGCACTCGCGGGCGCGGTCACCTCGTTCTGGATGCTGCTGCCGCTAGCACTCTTCGCCGGCCTGGGGAACAGCGTCTTCCATCCGGCCGACCTCTCCATCCTGAGCCACCGCGTGAGCGAGCGGCGCCTCGGCCGCGCCTTTGCCGTTCACGGCTTCCTCGGCAGCGCCGGCTTCGCCGCGGCGCCCGTGGCGATCGCGGCGCTCGCGGCCTTAGGCGGCTGGCGCATGTCCGTCATCGTCTTCGGCATCGTCGGGCTTGCCGGCGCCGCCATCGTCTTCGCCAACCGCGCCGCTCTCGTCTACGCTAGGCGCGCGGAGGCTGCGACCGTTGCGGGCGCCGCTCGGCGGCGGCTGGGCTACCTCAGCGTCGTCGGTTCGCCGGTGGTGGTCATGGCCTTCGGCTATTTCGTGCTCACCGCCTTTGCCGGCACCGGCGTGCAGACCTTCGGCGTGACCGCCTTGAGCTCCGGCTACGGCCTGGCGCTCGCTTCCGCCACCCTCGGCCTCACGGCTTATCTCGTCGGCGTCTCCCTCGGCATCGTGTTCGGCGGCGTGCTGGCCGACCGCACCGAGAACCACCACCGCGTCGCGATGAGCGGCGTCCTTGCCGCGGCGGCCATCATGCTCGCGATGACCGGCGTGGCGGCCCTTCCCGACCTCATCGTGCCGCTGATGGCATCGGCCGGCATCGCCAGCGGCATCACCGGTCCCTCGCGCGACGTGCTCATCCGCCGCGCCGCCGCCGGGGCCGGCATGGGCAGCGTCTTCGGCTTCGTCTATTCGGGTTTCGATCTCGGCTCCTCGACGGCGCCGTTGCTCTTCGGCACGCTGATCGACCATCGCGTCCCGCACGCGGTGTTTCTCGCCGTCGCCGTAGCCTTCGCCCTGGCGGCGCCGACCGTCATGCAGGTGCGCCGGCGCACGCTACGGCGGCGTGCGCTGCCGGCGAGCGGCGACTGACGCGCTCCCGCGCGCGGTCATGAGCGAGGCGCGTCTTAAGACCGAGTTCTGGGTGCAGGCCTGTATCCGCCGCGGCAATGCCGACGGCATCGCGGTCACCGTCGTGCACAGGGGCGACGCCACGCGCGGCAGCGTGCTCGTCAAGCTCAACCGCTTCGAGCACGGCTGCACGGTGCTGGCGGAGACCCAGGACGCGGCCGGCGCGCGCGCCTGGCTCCGCGGCACCGGCGAGGCGCCGGTCGAGGAGGCCGCCGCCGACGCCTATATCGCGCGCAACCGCAACTACGACCCCGACCTCTGGGTCATCGAGATCGAGGACCGCGCCGGCCGCCTCCCCTTCGAGGCGAAGATATTGGCGCTGTGAGGCGCGACCGCCTCACCCCATCGCCACGAACTTCTTGTTGGTGTAGGCCTCGAGGCCCTCGATGCCGCCTTCGTGGCCGTGGCCGCTCTCCTTCACGCCGCCGAAGGGCGTCTCGGGCGTCGAGATCGCGAAGGTATTGACGCCGACCATGCCGGATTCGAGCGCGTCGGCGATCAGGGTCGCGGTCTTGGCGGAGTTGGTGAAGGCGTAGGCGGCGAGGCCGAAGGGCAGCGAGTTCGCCTTCTCGACCACCTCGTCGAAGCTCTTGAAGGGCGTGATCGGCGCCACCGGCCCGAAGGGCTCCTCGACCATCATGCGGGCGTCCTCGGGGATCTCGCTGATCACGGTCGGTGCAAAGAAGAAGCCCTGGTTGCCGTGCCGGCTGCCGCCCGCCTCGATCTTGGCGCCGCGCTTCCTGGCATCGCCGACGAAGCCCTCCATGGCGTCGAGCCGCCGCGGGTTGGCGAGCGGGCCCATCTTGGTGCTGTCGGCGAGGCCGTCGCCGAGGGTCAGTCCCTTGGCCGTCTCGGCGAAACGCTTGACGAAGCGGTCGTGCACCGTCTCGTGCACGTAGAAGCGCGTCGGCGAGATGCAGACCTGGCCGGCGTTGCGGTACTTGCCGAGCGCCGCCACCTCGGCGGTCTTCTCGGGATCGATGTCGCCGAACACCACGACCGGCGAATGGCCGCCGAGCTCCATCGTGGTCCGCTTCATGCCGTTGGCGGCGAGCTTGACGAGGTGCTTGCCGACCGGCACCGAGCCGGTGAAGGAGACCTTGCGGATGATGTCCGAAGCGATGAGATGCTCGGAGACCTGCGACGGCACGCCGTAGACCAGGTTGAGCACGCCCGCCGGCAGGCCGGCATCGGCAAAGGCGCGCACGATCTCGAGGCAGCTCGCCGGCGTCTCCTCCGAGGCCTTGATGATGAGCGAGCAGCCCGCGGCCAAGGCGCCGCCGATCTTGCGCGCGGGCGTAAGGGTGGGGAAGTTCCACGGCGTGAAGGCGGCGCAGGGGCCGACCGGCTCCTGGATCATCATCTGCCGCGTGCCGGGGAGGCGTCCCGGAATGATGCGGCCGTAGGCGCGCCGGCCCTCCTCGGCGTACCACTCGATGATGTCGGCCGAGACCGCGATCTCGATGCGCCCCTCGGCGATGACCTTGCCCTGCTCGAGGGTGAGGATGCGGGCGAGCGCCTCATGGCGCTCGCGCATGAGCTGGGCCGCGCGGCGCATGATCTTGGCGCGCTCGTAGGCCGAGGTCGCGCGCCACAGCTTGAAGCCCTTCTCGGCCGCGGCGAGCGCGCGGTCGAGGTCCTCGGCGCTGGCATGCGGCAGGGTGCCGAGCGACTTCTCGGTGGCCGGGTTGATGACTTCTTCCGACGCGCGGCCGTTCTTCGCGAGCCACTGGCCGTCGATGTAAAGAGCGAGTTCCGGATACACGGGGCACCTCCTGCTGACGCGTTGAAATGGCTATACGAACGGTTGGCGGCGAGCGTTGCCCAGGCGAGGCGGCGGGGCCGCGGCGGCGCTGCCGTGTGAGCACAGGGCCAAGACATACTGCCTCGTTGCCGCCTCGTCCAGTGCGCTCCCTTGGCTGCTTCCGTGGCCGCTTGCTTGGCGGCGGCGCTGTGGCATGATCCGGCTCCTGCGGACCCTCCAGCGATCCCCTCCCGAGGAGTGCGTCATGGCCCTTGATCCCTCCACGCGGAAGCTCCTCGAGCAGGTGTCGACCGCGACGCTCACCACCCAGATGCTCAAGCGCGGCTTGCGCAACATCTTCATGGCGGGCGTGCGCCCGCTCCATGGGGCGGGCGCCAACATGGTGGGCGAGGCCGCGACGCTGCGCTACATTCCGGCGCGCGAGGACCTCGACACCATCGATTCCCTCGGCAGCCGCGAGCACCCGCAGCGCAAGACGATCGAGACCATCCCCTCCGGCAAGGTCCTGGTCGTCGATTGCCGCGGCGAGATCGGAGCCGCGGGCGTGGGCGCCATCTTGCTCGCGCGGCTCAAGGCGCGCGGGGCTGCGGGCTTCGTCTGCGATGGCGGCGTGCGCGATGCGGCCGAAGCGGCCCGCGTCGGCTTGCCGCTCTACGCCAAGGGACCGGCGGCGCCGCCCAACGTCACGCGCCACCATGCGGTCGACAGCAACGTGCCGATCGCCTGCGGCGGGGTCGCGGTCTTCCCCGGCAACGTCATCGTCGGCGACGGCGACGGCGTCGTGGTGCTGCCGCCCGCCCTCGCGGCCGAGGTGGCCGAGGCGGCGGTCGAGCAGGAGCGGCTCGAGGCCTTCCTCCTGGCCGAGGTCAAGGCGGGAGCCCCCCTCTTCGGCACCTATCCGCCGAGCGAGGAGACGCTTCAGCGCTACCGCGCCAAGGAGCGCAAGTAGAGCGGCGGGGAGGGACGGCATGGACAGCAAGGCGATCGCGGCGGCGGCAGCACTCCTCGTCGAGGCGCGGCGGAGCGGTGTGCTGCTCGCGGCCCTGCCGCCCGCTCTGCGCCCGGCCACGGTCGGCGAGGCGCATGCCGTGCAGGAGGCGGCGACGCGCAGGCTCGCCGAGACCGTCGGCGGCTGGAAGGCGAATGCGCCGCCCGGCGAAGAGCCGCAATGGGCCGTGCTCTTCGAGCGGCTCATCTTCCCGAGCCCGGCCCGCATCCCGGCGAAATCCTTCCCCTTGCGCGGCGTCGAGGCCGAGATCGCCTTCCGCTTCACGGCCGACCTTCAGCCGCGCGAGGCGGCGTACGGGCGGGAGGAGGTCGCCGCGGCCGTCGTGGCCTTTCCCGCCATCGAGGTGGTGGATTCGCGCTTCGCCGATTTCATGCAGGCAACCCCGCTCGAGCGGCTCGCCGATCACGGCGCCAACGGCGCCTTCGTGGCCGGCGCGCCGTTCGCGGGCTGGCGCGCGCTGGCGCTCTCCAAGCTGCGCGTGACGCTCGCCTTCGGCGACAAGACGGTCGTCGACCAGGTGGGCGGCCATCCAATAGGCGACCCGCTTGAGCCGGCCGTGGCCCTCGTCAACGAGATGCGCAAGGCGGGCGGCGTCAGGCGCGGGCAGCTGGTCACCACCGGCTCCTGCACGGGCATGAATATCGCGGACGCGGGCGACAGCGTCGTCGCGCGCTTCGAGGGCCTCGGCGCCGCGGAGGTCACCTTCACGCGCTAGGCGGCACGCATTGAACCGAGGGGAGGGGGCGGCATGGCGCGCATGCGGACGATGGCGGTCATCGGCAACGGCATCATCGGCCATGGCATCGCCGAGATCTTCGCCGCTGCCGGCTGGCGGGTTCATCTCGTCGGCCGCAATGCTACGAGCCTGGCCGCCGCGCGCGCCAGGATCGGCGCCAGCCTGAAGCTCTTCGTCGCCAACAGGCTGATGACCGAGAGCGGGCGCACGGCAGCCTTGGGCCGCATCAAGACGACCACGAGGCTCGAGGATGCAGATGCGGCCGAGCTCATCATCGAGGCGGTGCCCGAGGACATGGCGCTGAAGCGCCGCCTCTTCGGCCGGCTCGACCGCATCTCTGCGCGCGACGCCATCCTCGCATCGTCGAGCGGCCATCTCGTCAGCGAGCTCACCGACGAGGTGCGCCACCGCGAGCGCGCCGTTGCCACGCACTTTTGGTACCCCCCGCAGCTCATCCCGCTCGTCGAGGTCTGCGCCGGTCCAGAAACGGCGCCCGCCATTGTTCCGCGCGTTTGCGAAATCCTGCGCGCGGTCGGCAAGGAACCGGTCGTCATCGACAAGGAGGTCGCTGGCTTCATCGGCAACCGCATCCAGTTCGCCGCGTTGCGCGAGGCCTGGGCGCTCTACGCCGCCGGGGTCGCCTCGGCCGAGGCGATCGATGCCGTCGTGCGCAACTCGATCGGCCGGCGCCTCGGCGTCACCGGACCGATCGAGTTGGCCGATGTCGGCGGGCTCGACACCATGGTCGCCTTCGCCCGCTTCCTCGTGCCCCATCTCGACGCCGCACCCCTGCCGCCGCCCGAGCTCGACCGCCTCGTGGCCGCCGGTCATCGCGGACTGCCGAGCGGGCGTGGCGTCTACGATTGGTCGCAGCACGACGGCGCTGGCCTGCTCGAGGCACGCAAGGCCGAGCTGTTCCGCTGGCTCAAGGCGGATCGCGCGGCTCTACGCCGGGAGGGCAAGCGCAAGTGAGTACGGCCAACGCGCCGCTCTTCGCACCAGGCTTCAAGGAGACGCCTTATTGGTGGGACGCGGCACCGCCGACCAAAGGCGTGCCGCGCGCGCCGCCGCGGCGCTCGGACGTCGCCATCGTCGGCGCCGGCATCACCGGGCTCAACGCGGCACTCGTCCTGGCGCGCGCCGGGCGCAGCGTCACAGCACTCGACGCCGGCGATCTCGGTCACGGCGCCAGCACGCGCAACGCCGGCTATGTCGGCCGCTCGCTCAAGCACAGCTTCGCCGATCTCATGCGCCGCCACGGCAGCGACTTACGCGATCGCGGTCTATCGCGAGATGCAGGCCGCCTTCGATGCCGTCGCCGAGCGCGTGCGCGCCGAAGAGATCGATTGCGGCTTCAAGATTTGCGGTCGCCTCGTCCTCACCAAGGTGCGCGCGGCAATACGACGACCTGGCGCACGAGCTGGCATTGCGCCAGACGCATCTCGGCAGCGATTTCGCCATGCTGCCGCGCGCGGCACTGCGCGGCGAGATCGCGAGCGATCTCTATTGCGGCGCTGCCTTGATCCCCGATCTCGGCGCCATTCATCCCGGCCTCTATCACCGTGGCCTGCTCGAGCGCGCGCGCGCCGCAGGTGCCGAGCTGATCGGCGGCACTCCGGTCGAGCGCATCGTGCCGCTCGACGGCGGCGGCTTCGACGTGACGACGCCTCAAGGGACGACGCGCGCACGCGATGTGCTGGTCGCGACCAACGGCTATACCGGCAGCTTCCTGCCGTGGCTGCGGCGCCGTCTCATCCCCTTCGATGCCTATATGATCGCGACCGAGCCGCTGGCGCCTCAACTGATGAACCGTCTCCTGCCGACCGACCGCACTTATATCGACCACGTCCACGACATCATCTCGATGCGGCGCTCGCCGGACGGCACGCGCATCCTCTTCCTCTGGCGCACCGGAACGCGGCCGACGGGGGCGCGGGCCAAGGGAGCCCAGCTCCACGGCGATGCGGCGCGCATCGTGCCCGAGATCGCCGGCCTCAAGCTCTCGCATTCATGGACCGGACGCTGCGCCGCCACCTTCGACCTCTGGCCGCACATAGCACAGCATGACGGCATCCACTTTGCCGGCGGCTATTGCTTCGCCGGCGTGCCGATGGGGACCTATCTCGGCCAGAAGGCCGCTCACCGCATCCTCGGCTCGCCGGAAGGGAAGACGATCTTCGCCGATCGCGGCTTCCCGTCGGTGCCGTTCTATTCCGGCAATCCGTGGTTCGTCCGCCACGTGATGACATGGTACGGCTGGTGCGACCGCTGGGAGAGCCGCTGAGGTGAAAGCGCCCCTCACGCGAGATAGTCGTGCACCACCTTGCCGAGGCCGAGCGTGAGGTCGCTCACGATGTGGAGTGCCGAGACGACCTCGAGCACGGGGAGCTCGGCCACCGGTGCCAGCGCATGGTGGGCGAGCGTGAGGGCGCCGGGCCCGCTCCAGGCGCCCTTGATGGCGAGGTCCTCGAGGTAATATTCGACGAGCTCGCAGATGCGCGCGCTGCCGTCCACGTGCGGGATGATCTTGAGGAGATAGTTGGGCGCCGAGAGGGCCGCCTTCACCTGGGCGAGGTCGGCGGTGCGGTGCTTGTAGCCCATGGTGCCCGTCGCCACCCGCACCGGGCCGTAGTCGAGGGTGCCGACCAGCGTGTCGATCTCGGTGCGCAGGCTCGGGTTGGCGAGCTTCTTGGGGAAGCCCCAGAGCTCGCGGCCGCCCGCGATGGGCGGCTCGTCGTTGAGGAACATGCAGTGGGTGTAGCCGCCCTTGCGGCCGCGAAAGGCGACCGGGATGACCTGGCCGGTCTCGGTGTAGTCGCCGAAGCCGGTCGAATCCGGCATGCGGATGAACTCGTATTTGACGAGGTCTCCCTCGAGCGCGAGCGGCTCGGGGACCACGGCGCGCAGCTTCGCCGCATCCGTACGGTAGGTGATGACCAGGAACTCGCGATTGATGAAGCGGTAGGGGCCCGGCGGATAGGCCGGGCTGGTGAGCGGCATCGCGAAGGCGGTGCGGCGAACTTCCTCTTCCGTCATGGCCGTGCTCCTCTCGCCATTTCAATGGGCGCCGCCGCCAGCAAGGCGATCCGCCCGCTTTAGACAAATGGCGGCGACGACCGCCAATGCCAAGGCCGCGCCGAGGAGAAAGAAGGTATCGCTATAGGCCATCATCGTGGCCTGCTGGCGGACGGTACGGCCGATCGCCACCGCAGCCTGGTGCCAGGCCGACGCCGGGTCCGTGACGCCATGGGAGAGGAAATAGCTCGTGAGCTCCTGCATGCGCGTCCGCGTCGCCTGGTTGAGGAGCGAGACCGAGCTCGTCATCACGTTGGAGTGGAACTGCTCGCGCTTGGTGAGGAAGGTCGCGAGGACGGCGATGCCGATGGCGCCGCCGAGATTGCGCATCATGTTGAAGAGTGCCGAGGCGGAGCCGGCATTCTCGCGCTCGATCCCGGCGGAGGCGATGGCCGAGAGGGGCGTGAGCACGAGGGCCTGGCCGATGGCGCGGACGACGTTGGGCCAAAAGAGCTGGTCGCCGGCCACGTCGAGGCTGAGGCCGGTGTTCATGAAATTGCTCGCGGCAAAGAGGATGAAGCCGAAGGCGATGATGACGCGCGCGTCGATGCGCTGCATGAGCTTCGGCACGAAGGGGATGAGGAGGAGCTGCGGCAGGCCGGTCCAGGCCAGCACCATGCCGATCTCTTCCGCGTTGTAGCCCTGGAGCTGCGAGAGGTAGAGCGGCAGGATGAAGGACGAGCCGTAGAGTGCCACGCCGAGGAGGAAGACGGCGAGCGTGCCGAGGCCGAAATTGCGGCGCAGGAGGATGCGCAGGTTGAGGAGCGGCTTCTTCGCCCTGAGCTCGATCCAGAGGAAGAGCGCCAGCGACACGGCGGCGATCAGCGAGAGCCTGACGATGAAGGGCGAGCCGAACCAGTCGTCCTTGTTGCCCTCCTCGAGCACGGTCTGCAGCGCGCCCAAGCCGAGCGCCATGGTGAGGATGCCGAGCCAGTCGCCTTCCTTGAGGAGCGAGAGCTGCATGGGGGAGGCCTCGAGCGAGAACCACAGCATGGCGAGCATGAGGGCGCCGGGTACCAGGTTCACGTAGAAGATGTACTGCCAGCCGTAGGTGTCGTTGAGCCAGCCGCCGATGGTCGGGCCGATGGCCGGTGCGAAGGTGGCGCTGACCGCGAAGAGGGCCAATCCGACCGGCTGCTTGGCGCGCGGCAGGAGTGTCAAGATGATGGTGAAGGCGAGCGGGATCAGGGCGCCGCCGGCGAAGCCCTGGAACGCCCGCAGCACGATCATCTGCCCGAGGTTCTCCGCCGAGGCGCAGGCCGCGGAGAAGAGGAGGAAGAGCGCCGTGGTGGCCAGGAGATAGACGCGCAGCGAGAAGATGCGCGCCAGCCAGGCGCTCAAGGGGATGACGATGATCTCGGTGATGAGATAGGAGGTCGAGACCCAGCCGCCGTCGTCGATGCCGGCGCCGATGGCGCCCTGGATGTCGGCGAGCGAGGAGTTGACGATCTGGATGTTGAGCACCGCGAGAAAAGCGCCGAGCGTCGCCCCGAGCACGGCGATCCAGGTCTTCATGTCAACCGCGTCGGGCGCGTTCTCGTTGGCGGCCGGCCGCGGCGCCGAGGCGGCAGCGGCGGCGGCCAGGCGGAAAGGCGCTTCGTTCGGAGGCAGGCTTTCCAGGCGGAGGGGGGCGGACATGGGAGCTGCTCCTCGTATCTGCGAACGGCGTCAGCGGGCGGCGAGCTCGGTTGCGCGATGGGCCTCGGCAAGGACGGCCGCCTTGGTGTCGACCGTGGCCTCCACCGACATGCCGGGGCGCAGCAGGCCCGCGAGCGGCTCGCCGCGCTCGAGCACGATCTTGACCGGGATGCGCTGCACGATCTTGGTGAAGTTGCCGGTGGCATTGTCGGGCGGCAGCAGGCTGAACTCGAGGCCGCTCGCCGGCGACAGGCTGTCCACGTGGCCGCGGATGACGGCGCCCGGGAAGCTGTCGACCGAGAGGCTCACCGGCTCGCCGCTGCGCACGTCGGTGAGCTGGGTCTCCTTGAAGTTGGCGACCACGTAGACGGACTGGAGCGGCACCACGGCCATGAGCTGGGTGCCCGCCTGGACGTACTGGCCGACCCGGAGCGAGCGCGCGCCGACCGTGCCGTCGATCGGTGCGGCGATCGCCGTATAGCTGAGGTTGAGCTCGGCTTGGTGCTCGACCGCCTGGTTGTGGGCGAGCTGGGTCTCGGCCCGAACGCGTTCGCTCTTCAGCACCTCGACTTTCTGTTGCGCGGCGATCAGGCCGGCGCGGCTGTGCTGCACCTTGGCCAACGTCTCGCTGAGGCTGGTGGCGGCGCGCTCCGCCTGCTGGACCGAGGCGAAACCGGACTTCATCAGGCTGCGGTAGCGCTCGTCGTCCTGACGGGCGAAGCCGGCCGCCGCCGTGGCGGAGGAAATGTCGGCGCTCGCCTGGGCGATGACGGCCTGTTGCAGCTTGAGCTGGGCGTCGAGGCTGCCGATGGCGGCCTCGGCCGCGGCCACGTCGGCGCGGGCCTGGGCGAGCGCCGTGCGGAAGTCGCGGTCGTCGATGCGGGCGAGGAGCTCGCCTGCCTTGACCGGCTGGTTGTCGTCGACGCGGACCTCGGCGATGTAGCCCGAGACCTTGGGCGCGACCGTGGTGTAGTCCGCCTGGAGATAGGCGTCGTCGGTCGCCTCGAGATAGCGCCCGCTCTGCCACCAGTACCAGCCGTAGTCGGCACCGCCTGCGAGCACGGCAACGCCAGCAACCCCAGCCAGGATCCACTTCACGAGCTTGCGCATCATACGTCCCTCCGGCACCGCCACTGTGAACTGTACGGAACGGTACATTATATTAGTCTCTGGCCTTGTCAAGACCGTTGCCGGGAACCTTGCGCCGACCAAGGTATCTGGATTCTGACGTGAGACGGTTGTTAATAGCGCAGCATAACATATTGTTATATTAATATAATATATATAATTGGCCAAGCCACTGAGAGCCGCACAGGCCGCTTGCCGCAGACATTCCATCTCGGTATAGTAGTCATGTAAGAACTGAACGGTACAGTGTCTAATCGTCACTATATGATGTGGACAACCATAGGGCGGAGATGACCATGGCGAGGATGATGGAGATGCCGGCTACGGCTGCCGCGACATCGGGGGTCGACCGGGCCGTGCGCAAGCGTGAGCGCTGCACCGCCGAGGTACGCCGCCGCGCCATTCTCGATGCGGCCTGGCAGGTCTTTCTCGAGCGCGGCTTTGCCGGCGCCACCATCGATGCGGTGGTCGAGCGCGCCGGCGGCTCCAAGGCGACGGTCTATGCCCAGTTCGGCAATAAGGAGGGCCTCTTCGTCGCCCTGGTCATGGGCGGGGCGCAGGACTTTGCCGCCTCGATCGACGCGGCGGCGGCGGCCGGCACGACGTTCGAGGAGACCCTGCGCGAGATCGGCCGCCGCTATCTCGGGCTCGTCCTGGCGCCGGAGCGCGTGGCGCTCTATCGTCTGGTGGTCGCCGAGAGCGGGCGGCTTCCCGAGGTCGGCGACATCTTCTTCCGCAGCGGCCCGCAAAGCGTGGTGGCGCACGTGGCGGAGTTTTTCCGCGCCGCCGCCGCGCGCGGCCTTGTCCCGCCGGTGGCGCCCGAGGCGCTTGCGATCCAGTTTCTCGGCAGCGTGCTCGGCGACAATCATTTCCGCGTGCTGTGCAATCCCACCCGGTCGCCGACCGCCAAGGAGATCGAGCGCCACGTCGACATGGCGGTCGCTCTCTTCCTAAAGGGTGCTCGCGGGCCGGCGCTCGAGGGGACCTGAGGCGGCAAGGCGCCAGCCGGACCGATGCGCCGGCCGTCTATGGGCGGCCGAAACCGCCCGCCGATCGCCTCTCGCGCCGGCCGGCTTCGCCCACGGACCGACCTCGTGGCGGGGCGGGGCTATTCGCGCTTCGCCGTGAATTTCTGCGGCAGACCGCCCGAGGCGACCTCGTTCTGGCGGACGAACTCGATCACGCTTCCCTTGAGCGTGCCACGGTAGTGCTCCTTGTAAGGCTGCTCGCTGCTGCCCGTCGTGACCATTCCTTGCGTATAGAAGACGACGACGTCGCCCTTAACCCGGCCGTCCTGGATGCCCTTCGAGGCGTCGCCGAAGTTGCTCTTCTCGCGCACCAGACCGGAGAGAGTCTCGCCCGACTGCTCGAACTCGATGTAGAGGATCGACTTTTCGTTCCGCGCATAGGGATTGACCAGCGGCTCCGTGACCCATTTGCCCGAGATATCGCGATTTGCTGCAGGTGCCGAGGCCGTCACAACTGAGGACGCGGCCGTCCCCGCGGCAGGTGCAGCCGGCTCTCGGCCGATCCAGTAAGCGAGACCGCCTGCCGCCACGAGCACCGCAATTGCAGCAGCGGCAAGCCATGCCGTCCTCGCACGCATTGGCTCAGCCGCCACGGGCCGGCCGGGCCCCGCCTCGCCGGGCGGAGGCGCCGGCGCGGCCCCTTGCCCGCCGGCGATCCCGCTGATCTGTTGCGCGAGACGGCCTATCGCCCGTTCCCAGTCGTCGAACGCGTCGATCCATTGTCGCGTCGAGAGCTCGTAGAGGAAAGCGTCGTTCGGCAACACGTCCTCGACCCGAAGCGGAATGACCACCAGGCGATTCTGGCTCGCGAGCGCAATCTCCTTCTGGATCTCGCTTGAATTGTTGGCGTTACCGGTAAACACCAGCACCATGGCGCGCACCGAGCGGATCGCCTTGACGATCGCCTCCTGGAAATTCTCGCCGGGGCCGATGTCGCGGGAGGCGAGCCAACAACCGAGGCCGCGTCGCTCCAGCGCGTCGCAGAGCTTGGTGGCAATGCCGCGGTCCTCCGAAGAATGGCTGATAAAGACAAGCGGGCTCATGCCGGCCGCCATGAAATGCCCATCAAAACCGCCCCTGCGGCGGCGTAAATCTATCGGAACGCGGCTGGCGATGCCAGCGCGCCGCCGGCGGACGAAGCCCGCCAATGCTTCGAGTCCCGCATGGGCTTTGCCGCGGCTCCGAGACGGCAGCACCTACGCGCCACAAATCCCTACCCTCTCGTGCGCATGTCTGGATAGAATTGCGAGGCCGCACTCTGAGGGGCCGGATTGTCGATGCGGCCCCATGCAAGTCACATGAGCGCCGCGCCAGTGCGGCCGGCGACCGATGCTCGCCGGCCGCCGATCTTGAACGAGGAGATCGCGCCATGTCGCTCCAGGACGAGAGAGCCGAGGCGGTCGCCGAGACCATCGACGCCGCGCGCGCAATCATCGCCCGCATGGGCCTCACGCCCGAGGCGCTCGCGCGCATAGCGCCCGAGCTCACGGCCCTTGCCGGCCGCGGCGAGCTTTTCCCGCCCGAGCAGTTCCCCCTCGGTCCCAATGGCGCGAGCAAGGTCTATTACCTGGCGCAGGATCCCGACGAGCAATACGCCATCTACGCCTCGGCCGGCGCTCCGGGCAAGGCGGTGCCGCCCCACAACCACACCACCTGGGCCATCATCTCCGGCGTCTACGGCCTCGAGCACAACGTGGTCTATGAGCGCATCGACAACCGCGAGACCCCTGGCGAGGGCAAGCTGCGCCGCGTGCGCGAGGTTCCCGTCCGCAAGGGGAACGCGATCTGCCTCATGCCCGACGACTTCCACACCATCGAGGTGACCGGACGCGAGGAGGCGCTCCACCTCCACCTCTACGGCCGCAGCCTCGAGGCGATCCCCGAGCGCATCTTCTTCAAGGATGCCACGGGCGGGCCCTACCAGCGCTATCCCGCCAACACGAATATCACGAGCCCGCGCGTCTCGCCGGCAGCGCTCAAGGCCATGCTGCGGGACGGCGGCGAGCTCGCACTCCTCGACGTGCGCGAGGAGGGCGTCTTCGGCGAGGGCCATCTCCTCTTCGCCGTCAACCTGCCCTTGAGCCAGCTCGAGCTGCGCCTTGCAGCGCTCGTCCCGCGCCGGCGCGCGCGCGTGGTGCTGGTCGACGGCGACGACGGGCTCGCCGAACGGGCGGCCGCCAAGCTGCGCCGCTTCGGCTATCAGAACATCTCGCTCTTGCAGGGCGGGGTTGCGGCCTGGAAGGCGGCGGGCTACGAGCTCTTCAGTGGCGTCCATGTGCCGAGCAAGGCCTTCGGCGAGCTCGTCGAGCACCGCGAGGCGACGCCCCACATCACCGCCGAGGCGCTCAAGGCCAAACGCGATGCGGGCGAGGACCTCATCATCCTCGACAGCCGGCCGCTCGACGAGTTCTCGGTCATGAGCATTCCGGGCGGGGTGGATTGCCCCGGGGCCGAGCTCGTCTACCGCATCCATGAGACCGTGAGGTCGCCCACCACGCTCGTCGTGGTCAATTGCGCCGGGCGCACGCGCAGCATCATAGGCGCCCAGTCGCTCATCAACGCAGGCCTCAAGAACCCGGTGGCGGCGCTCAAGAACGGCACCATGGGCTGGCATCTTGCCGGCCTGCCGCTCGCCAAGGGCGAGTGCCGCGAGGCGCCGCGGCCGGGTCCCGCAGCACTCGCCAAGGCGCAATCGGCGGCGGCTCAGGTGGCCCAGCGCTTCGGCGTGCGCGTCATCGGCGAGCGCGAGCTCAGAGAGCTCGAGGCCGAGGCCGGCCGCCGCAGCCTCTATCTCTTCGACGTGCGCGATCCGGCCGATTACCGCGCCGGGCATATCCGCGGTTGGCGCTCCTCTCCCGGCGGGCAGCTCGTGCAGGCGACCGACAGCTACGTGGGCGTGCGCAATGCCCGCATCGTGGTGACGGACGACGACGGCGTGCGTGCGCGCATGACCGCCTCCTGGCTCGTGCAGATGGGTGCGGGCGAGGTCTATGTGCTGGCCGAGGGCAGCCTCGGAGATGCGCGCGTCGCGGGGGACGAGGAGCCCGAGCTTCTCGGCCTCGAGGCGGGCGGCGGCGAGGCGATCGCGCCCGCGGCGCTGGCCAAGGCGCTCGCGGCCGGCGAGGCGCTCGTCGTCGATCTCGACAGCAGCCTCGGCTACCGCAAGGGCCACATCCCGGGCGCCTGGTGGGCCGTGCGTGCGCGCCTCGCTGCGGCGCTCGCCAGGCTGCCGCAGGCGGCGATGCTCGTGCTCACCTCGCCCGACGGCAGGCTGGCGCGGCTCGCGGCCGCCGAGGCTGCGAAGCTCGCTCGTGTGCCGGTAAAGCTGCTGGCGGGCGGCACCGCCGCCTGGCGCACCGCAGGATTGCCGCTCGAGGATAGCGAGGAGCGGCTCGCCGACGCGCCCGACGACGTGATGTACAAGCCCTACGACCGCCGGGCGCGCGTCGAGGACGCCATGCGGCAGTATTTGAGCTGGGAAGTCGACCTGGTGGGGCAGGTCGAGCGCGACGGCGACGCGCCGTTCCTGGCACCGGTGCGGCACGGCTGAGCAGCACCCCTGAGGTGCACCCGTGAGCGAGATCGACGCTCTCCTCCGCGACACGGCGGAGCGCCTCTTCGCCGGTCACTGCGGCCGCGCGGTGCTCGAGGCTGCGGAGGAGGGGGCGTGGCCCGAGGCGTTGTGGGGCGTCGTCGAGGCGGCGGGCTTCACCAAGGCGCTCTTGCCCGAGGCCGCGGGCGGCTCGGGCGTTGCGGCCGGCGACGCCTGGAGCCTGGTGCGCACCGCCGCCCGCTTCTCGGCACCCATCCCGCTCGGCGAGACGATGCTCGCGGCGCTCCTCCTCGCCGAGGCCGGGCTCGCGGTGCCGGACGGGCCTCTTTCCCTTGCGCCGGTCAATTGCCGCGACCGCCTGACCCTGCGGCGGCGCGGGGGCGGCTGGCACCTCGCGGGATCGGCGGCGCGCGTTCCCTGGGCGCGCCATGCCCAAGCCCTTGTCCTCCTCGTCGCGGAGGGCAACCGCACGATGGCGGTGCGCCTCAAGCCGGACGCCGCGGCGATCAGGCAGGGCAGCAATCTGGCCGGCGAGCCGCGCGACGATGTGATGCTCGACGCAGGCCTCGCGGGCGATGAGGTGGCGCCGCTCGAGGGCGGCCTCGACCGCCAACGCCTCCACGCCTTGGGTGCGGCACTGCGCACCATCCAGATGGCAGGGGCGCTCGATCAGGCGTTGGAGACGACGGTGCGCTATGCCGGCGAGCGCGTGCAGTTCGGCCGGCCGATCGCCAAGTTCCAGGCGGTGCAGCAGAACCTCGCCGTGCTGGCCGGGCAGGCGGCGGCGGCAGGGGCTGCGGCCAACATGGCGGTTGAGGCGCTCGCCTCGGGCGCGAGCCCGCTCGCCATCGCCAGCGCCAAGCTGCGCGCCGGCGAGGCGGCCGGCATCGCCGCCGGGGTGGCCCACCAGGTCCACGGCGCCATCGGCTTCACCCGCGAATACGCCCTCAATTACAGCACGCGGCGCCTCTGGGCCTGGCGCGACGAGTTCGGCAACGAGGCCGAATGGGCCGCCCTCCTCGGCAGCCACGCCGCCGCCGCCGGCCCTGACGGCCTGTGGGCCGCGATCGCGGCGATATAGCGATCCCTCGCTGCCGCCGATTCGTTCCTCTCCTCCTTTAGGAGGAGAGGAAGGGGCCCGTCGCGAAGCGATGGGAAGGTGAGGAGGCGGAGCGCATGAAAGCCTTTGCGACCGACGAAGTGTCTTGCAATGCCGCCTCCTCACCCCGACCCTCTCCTCCTAAAGGAGGAGAGGGGGATCGGCGCCGTCGTCGGACAACTGCGCGCATATGTATTACAATTGCTCGACGTAGCGGTTCGAGGCAATTGCCATGACGAAGACGCGTGACGTAAGCGTGGAGGCTTGGCAGGTCACGGAAATAAGGAAAGCTCTTGCCGAAGCGGACGATGGCTGCCTGGTCGCCCACGAGGCGGTCGTGGAATGGGTCAGCTCTTGGGCGCGCGGCCGTAGGAAGCCGCGGCCGAGATCGTGAGCATCCGTAGAGCGGATCGTGCCGTCGGTCGCCTATCGCGTCCATCTCGATGTCGTGCACATCCTTCGCGTGCTTCATGCCCGCCAGCGCTGGCCCGAGACGTTCGAGGAGCGATGACGTGAGCGCCTCACCCGCCTCCCTCGCGAGCCTGCTCTCGCCCGCCTCGATCGCCGTCGTCGGCGCCTCGCCCGACGGCACCCGCATCCGCGGCGCGCTCCTCCACATGCTGCGGCGGAACGGCTACGGCGGGGGCATCTATGCGGTCAACCCGAGCTACCGGGAGATCGCGGGCGTGCCCTGCTTTCCCTCCATTGCCGAGATCGGAGCACCGGTCGATCTGGCGCTCATCGCCGTTCCGGCCGCGGCGGTGCCGGCGGTCCTCGAGGACTGCGCCGACGCGGGCGTGCGCCATGCCGTCGTCATCTCCTCGGGCTTCGCCGAGGGCGACGGCGCCGACCGCGCCCTCGAGGAGCGCGTGGCGGCCATCGCGCGGCGCACGCCCTTGCGCATATTGGGTCCCAATTCGGAGGGCTTCCACAACGAGCTGGCGCGGGTGACCGCGACCTTCAGCCCGGCGCTCGAGCCCAAAGAGGGCGAGGAGCCGCTCTCGGCCACCCCCCGCCGCATCGCCGTCGTGGCGCAGAGCGGCGGCATCGGCTTCTCCTTCCTCAACCGCGGCCGCGCGCTCGGGCTTGCCTTCAGCTCGCTCGTCAGCACCGGCAACGAGGCCGATCTTACGGCGGCCAACTTCCTCGCCCATTTTGCCGCCGACAGCGAGAGCGATGTCATCCTCCTCTTCCTCGAATGCGTGCGCGATGCGGAGCGCTTTCTCGCCGCCGCCCGTGCCGCGGCCGCCGCCGCGAAGCCGGTGGTGATGATCAAGATCGGCCGCACGCGCGCCGGTGCCCGCGCCGCCGCCTCGCACACCGCCAGCATGGCGGGCTGGAGTGCCGCCTACGACGCCGCAGCCAAGAGCACCGGCATGATCCAAGCGGGCGATCCGGACGAGGCGCTCGCCTTAGCCGCACTCCTCGCCGCCTCGCCCTTGCCCGAGGGCAACCGCGTCGCCGTGGTTACGACCTCGGGCGGGGCGGGGGCCTGGATGGCGGATGCGCTCGCCGCGCGCGGGCTCGAGCTCCCGGAGCTCGGGGCCGAGACCCAGCGCGCCTTGGCCGCCCTGATGCCCTCCTACGGCTCCGCGCGCAATCCCGTCGATATCACTGCCCAGGTGGCGCTGAGCGGCGGTCTGACGCACGCCATCGAGCTCCTCTGCGGCAGCGACGAGATCGACGCCATCGTCGTCACCACCTCGCTCGCCCGCGAGAACCGCGTGATCGTCGACCTCGAGGCCCTCCGCACTCTCGTCAAGCCCCAGGGCAAGCCGGTGCTGTTCTACAGCTATACCCTGCCCTCGGCCCTCGCGCGCCGCTCGTTCGCCGCATGCGGCATCGTGATCCATACGGGCCTCGCGGCGCTCGCGGGAGCGCTCGCTGCGGCGCTTTGGCGGCGGAACTACCGGCCGCCGGTGCCTGCGGCGCCGCGGCCCGAGGCTGCGAGGCGCGACGAGCTCCGCCGCCATCTCGAGGGGCCGGGACGCACGTTCTGCGAATACGAGGCGAAGCGCGTGCTTGCCGCCTACGGCTTCGTCCTGCCGACGGAGCGGCTGGTGGCCGACATGGAGGAGCTCGAGAGCGCCGCGGCCGTCTTCGGCTATCCGTTGGCACTCAAGGCGCAGTCGCCCGAGCTTCCCCACAAGAGCGAAGCGGGCGGCGTCCGCCTCGGCATCGCCGACGGTCCGGCGCTCCACGCCGCCTATGGCGCCATCCTCGGCGCCGTCGAGCGCCACCTCCCGGGCTTACGCCTCCATGGCGTGCTCGTGGCCGAGATGGCGCGGCCGGGTATCGAGATGATCGTGGGCGCCATGCGCGACGCGGTCTTCGGGCCCGTCGTCATGGTCGGCGCCGGCGGCGTCATGGCCGAGCTCTTCGAGGACGCGAGCTATCGCCTGGCGCCGGTCGACGAGGCTACGGCGATGGAGATGCTGGACGAGCTCAAGAGCCGGCAGCTCCTGGACGGCTTCCGCGGCGCACCCGCCGCCGACAAGGAGGCGCTCGCCGCCGTCATCGCACGGCTCTCCGACTTTGCCGTCGACTATGGCGATCTCGTGCGCGAGGTGGAGATCAACCCGCTCGTCGTCCACTCCGTGGGCGAAGGCTGCACCATCGTCGACGCGCTCCTGGTGACCGAGCCCGTCGGCAAGAGGCCCTCCCGCGCCGGGAGTCATTGACGCGTAGCCCGCCCCCCTTGTGTCTCAGAGATGGGCTAAGAGAAGCCTGGGGCAGCGGGGTGGCCATCCCGTTCCCCTCTCAAAAGGGAGGAAGGGTCTTTTTGGGTGCGGGAGCCCGCCTTGCCCGCTCTCGATCCGATCGAGATGGCGTTCGCTAAGCTCAAAACTCTGCCCCGATCCGAAGGGAGCCTCAGAGAACTGTCGACGCATCGGACAGCTCCTCGACAACTTCACGCCAGCTGAATGCGCCAACAACCTCCAGGCCGCTGGCTATGGAGACTTATTGTGAAAATGCTCTAGGCATGTGCAGCGCGATATTTGTCTGCGTTCGTCGTGAATTCAGCGTGGCCATAGCGCGCCAGTTGCTTGGTCAGTTTGCGGACCAGCGAGCGGTCCGCCGCACCGCTGATCACCGGCAGGCGCGCGGCGATCGCATAGACGGTCATCCGTGAGGCGATCAGAATGCCGGCCGCGGCGGCGCCAAGGCAGTCGGCCAAGCCAAGCTGAACCCCGACCCCGGCGGCCGCGCGTTTGTCGCCTCGCATGAAGTTCCGGACGAAATATACCTTGGCGAAGCCGCGCTCGAGCCAGGCATAGACGCGACTAGCGAGGGAACGATCCCAGGTGAGATCGGCGGCCATCGTCGCGCCGACCAGCGCGCTGCAATTCTGGTCGAAGCCGTGGAGGAGCGTGGCGTGGCGCGTCAGCATGATGTCGACGATGCCCTGGGGCGTATCCGCCAGCAGCTCCTCGGGCAGGCCGAGGAGGAAGCAGCGGTAGCGGGCCAACTCGGCGCGCGCGCGCTCGGCGGGGGTGAAGGTCGTGCGGCCGTGGCGCAGCGCCTTTTGCGCCAGCAGAAAGATCGAGACCAGGCCCGCGGGCATCTGATCGACCTGGGGAATCGGGATGCCGTAGATTTTGGCGTCCCAGCGGTCGCCGCGCCGCAGAATGTTGAACCGCACCATCGCGTGCATGAGCCGGACCATCGCCGCGGCCTTGAAGCCGGCGCCGTGGCGATCGAGCGCGCCGGGCATGACCGTGGTGGTGAAGAACGTCGCCGTCTCCTTCGCCCGGCGCGCCACCGACTCGTTCGACAGCGCGCCGGTCAGGGCCATCGGCAACGCGGAATATTTGTTCATGTAGGTGGCGATGAGGCCGCCCCGGAACACGAACGGCGCCCGGTGAGCATAGGCGTTGCGCTCGACCCGGGCGCCTTGTTCGATCAGCTTCATGTCCAGCCAAGCGGGGAGCCGCTCCATCTCGCGGATGAACCGGACCAGCTCCGGCGGCGGGGTGGGCACGTTCTCCACCCCGCGATCGCAGGCCTCCATCAGCATCGCGACCAGCCGCTGGAACCCGAATGTCGGCATCAACGCCGCGTAGGCGTCGGCGACGATGTCGCCGATCATGGTATAGGCCTTGATGCGGGCTACCTGTTCTTCATTGGCGAGCAGCTCCAGGCGCCGCGACGAAAACTCGGGGGCGAGATCGGTCCGGTCGTCCGGCGCCACCGTGAAGCGCTCGGGCGTGATGGAAAAATCCACGCGACCGTACATCGAGGGAATCTGAGCGGCTTGAGCCGCGATCTTCCCGGCAAGTTCCGTGATCGAGATACTCATGGCTCGTTAGGCCTCCTGTGCGCCACCTAGGATACCTATCAAACGATAGGCTTCCATAGATATCTATCATGTGATAGTGTTCTTGGCAAGGGCGAATCGGCTCCGTGCCTGAGGAGCATGATCCAGGCGGCGGCGCGGCTTGCCGCCGGCCGCGAAGCAGGACTAGACGCCGCTCCGCCTGCGGGTGGCGATCGATGGAGATGAAAGATGTCGGAAACCGTCCCGGCGCCGCTCAAAGCGTCAAAGACGCGAGCCTTCGCCGGCGCCGGGTACCGGAAGGGGGAGGAGACCCGGCAGAGGATTCTCGACATGGCGCTGAAGGCGTTCGGCGAGGCCTCCTTCAAGGCCGCGACGACGCGTCGAATTTCACAGGCGGCCGGCGTCAGCCTGCCGACCCTGCAATATTACTTCGGCGGCAAGGAAGGTCTCTACCGCGCCTGCGCCGAAGCCATTGTCGAACGGTACCGCCACCGTACGGCGGCGGCTGCCGCGAAAGCGGCCGAAGCTTTGAACGAGGATCGCACGGCGGAGACGGCCCGGGTCCACCTGAAGGCACTAATCGGAGCCCTTGCCGGATTTCTTGTCGGCTCCAAGGAGGCCGAGCGCTGGGCCCAGTTCGTGGCCAGAGAATTGCGCGACCCCGGCCCGGCGTTCGAGATTCTGTATGAGAGCCTGTGGCGGCCGGGCGTCGAACTCACGGCACGACTGATCGCCCGCGTCCTGGGCAGACCCGAGAGCGATCCGGCCGCCCGCATTCAAGCGTTGCTGCTGATCTCCAGTCTGCTGGCATTCCAATCCGGGCGCAGTATCTCCTTGCGCACCATGCATTGGTCGACGATCGGGCGTGAAGAACTGGCGATGGTTCTGTCCGGCCTGGACGCACAGATCGATGCCATCGGTCGCGATCGATTTTGACGGGGCGAGACACGTCGTCGCCGAGCGTTGGTGCGGGCCCAGTTTGCCCGTCCGAGGGATGCCGATCCTGAAATTGCAGGAAGCGAAGGACGACCTCGCTTCGATGCGCGGCAAAGTGCGCGCATCTGTCCCGATACGGAAGGCCAACGAGGCGACGGCCCTCGAGATGCTGGGCGAGCTCAAGAGCCGGCGGCTCCTGGACCCCGGTTTTCGCTGGGGTGACGACGGAGAGTTTTCTAGCTGATCGAGAGCCGCTCCTATAAAGCCGCCGGCCGCGGCTATTGAGCGAGGCCGTCGATGTGGCGCTTGACCTCGGCGTAGCCGGGCGTGCCGGGAGAGAGCCCGGCGAGGAGCTTGGTCCAGAGTCCGGCAGCCGCCTGCTTGTGCCCGTGCGCGGCCTCGTCGAGGCCTACGACCCAGAGCGCCTCGGCACGCTTGTCGTCGAGCGCCAGCACCTGGCGCATGACCTCGACCGCTGCGGTAGGCGGCGGCTCGCCTGGCTTGGCATCGGCCATCAGCGCATTGCCGTAGACGGCCAGCACGTCCTCGTCCTTGGGCGCCAGCTTGGCCGCGTGGGAAAGGGCGTCCAGCGACCTCGCGTGCTCGCCGAGCACCTGATAGGCGCGGGCGAGGCGGCGCCAGCCGTCGAGATCGTCGGGCTCTTTGGCCAGGCGCGCCGCGAGGTTATCGACCATGCTGTGGATCATCTTGTCGCGCTCCGCGGCGGACATGTTCTGGGCGGCGGCCATGTCGGCAGCACTCGGGCCGGGTGCGGCCGGGCCGGGTGCCGCTGGGCCGGCTGCCGTTGGGCCAGGGGCCGCTGGGGCCGGTGCCGTTGGGCCGGGTGCCGCCGGTGCCGCGGCGCTGGGCGCGCCGTTGGCAGCGCCCGGCGGGGCGAGCTTCGCGGGATCGAGCTTGAACTGGGCGGCGGCGCGCTCGATCTGGGTCTTGAGCGCCGGCATCCAGGGCGCATCGGCGGGCCCGTCCGCCTCGAGCTTGAGCCAGTCGCGGATGGCGCCCTCGCCGTCGCCGGCCTGGGCCTTGGCGAGGCCGAGATAGAAGCGCGCGCGCGGGTCCTTCGGCAGTTTGGCCAGAACGACCTCGAAGAGGTGGTGGGCCGCGGCGCTCACGCTGCCGTCGCCGGCCATCACCATCATCTCGGCCTCCGCGGAGACGAGGTCGGGGCGTCCGCCCGTGAGGCTGACCGCCTTGGCATAGGCCGCCCTGGCATCGTCGAAGCGCTCGAGCGCCGCCTTGCTGCGGCCCAGCATCGCCCAGCCGTCCACGTCGTCGGGCTGCACCTTGAGGCGTGCCTCGAGCTGCGCCACCATCCGTTGGATGTCGTCGGCGCTCTCGCCATGGGTGGCCGCGGTGCGCTCGGCAAAGGGGAAGTCGGGAACGCCGGGCGAGCCGATGAGGAGATAGAGGCCGAATGCCGCGAGCGGCACCAGCGTCGCCACGCCGAGTGCTGCACGCCGCCGCGCCATGCGGCCGGGCGCTGCTTCCGCGGCCGCGGCCGGGGCCTCGCTTCCGGCCGGTGCCGCGGCGAGCAGGCGCCGCGCGATCTCGCGCTCCGCCGCGCGCGCCTCGGCGGCCGCGATGACGCCGCGCTTCTCGTCGCGCGCAACCTCGGCGAGCTGGTCGCGATAGATCTCGCGGTCATAGGCCGCGCGCGGGGCCGGTTTGGACGGCGCGCGGAAGAGCGGGCGCAGCACGTACCACAGGCAGGCAATCGTGAGGCCCGCGAGGATGAACCAGAGGATCACGGCTCGCCCTCGTCCTCGACGAGCTGCTCGAGGCGCTGCTTCTCCTCGGCGCTGAGCGGTGCGGGCTCGCTAAGTGCCGCCCGCCGCCTGAGATGGAGGGCGATGCCGGCGGCGCCCAGGACGAGGATGAGCGCCGGGCCGAACCACAAGAGGTAGGTCGCCGGCTCGACCCGCGGCCGCAGCAGCACGAACTGGCCATAGCGGTCGACGATGTACTGGATCGCCTGCTTGTTCGTGTCGCCGGCCTTAACGCGCACGCGCACGAGGACGCGCAGGTCATGGGCGAGATCGGCGTTCGAATCGTCGATCGACTGGTTCTGGCAGACGAGGCAGCGCAGCTCCTCGCTGATCGCGCGCGCGCGCGCCTCGAGCTTGGGGTCGGCGAGCATCTCGTCGGGCCGTACGGCCAAGGCCGGACCTAGGGCGAGGAGCCAAAGGACGGCGGCCCAAAGGAGGGCGGCCCAAAGGGGGGCTGCTAAGAGGGCTCTCCGCGTCATCGCGCGAGTTGCCGCATGAGGGGGAGGATGGTCCCGGCGATGGTGTCCGCGCTGAGCGGTCCCACGTTCTTGTAGCGGATGGTACCGCCGCGATCGACGACGAAGGTCTCCGGCACGCCGTAAACGCCCCAATCGATCGCCACCCGGCCTTCGCGGTCGGCGCCGATGCGCTTGTAGGGATCGCCGAGATTGGCGAGCCATGTCCGCGCGTCCTCGGCGCTGTCCTTGTAGTCGATGCCGTAGAGCTCGACCCCCTCCTTGGCAAGGCGCATGAGGAGCGGATGCTCCTCCCGGCACGGCACGCACCACGAGGCGAAGACGTTGATCAGCACGACCTTGCCCTTGAGGTCGCTCGAGGCAAGGCTCGCCTTGGCGTCGAGCAGTGCGGGGAGCGTGAAGCTCGGCATCGGCTTGCCGATGAGCGCGGACGGCACCAGCGCCGGGTCGCGCCCCAGCCCGGCAAGGAACATGAGCGCCAGGGCGAGAAACAGCACCGCGGGCAGGATGAAGATGAGCCGCTTCGCCATGTCAATCGCCGGCGGCGCCCACGGCTCCGGCTGGGAGACGCCGGCGTGCCGGCGCGCCGACCCTGTAGCGGCGGTCGCTGAGGGAGACCAGGCCGCCGAACACCATGACGACCGCGCCGAACCAGATCCACGGCGCCAGCGGATTGTTGTAGAGCCGCATCGTCCAGCCGCCCTTGCCGTCGGCATCGCCGAGCACGACGTAGAGATCGCTGAAGCCGGTGGTGCGGATCGCCGTCTGGGTCTCGTTGGTGTCGTCGCCCGCGACCGAGAAGAGGCGCTTCTCGGGATGCATCGTGGCGATCTCCTTGCCGTCCCTGCGCACCACGACGGTGGCTCGGTCGGCGCGGAAATTGGCGCCCGCGACGGGCTCGACGTCCGCGAGGGTCACCTGATAGCCGGCGATCTCGGTCGCCTCGCCCACCCGCATGGTGCGGATATCCTCGGCCTTCCACGCGGTCGTGCCGATGATGCCGGCGAACACGATGCCGAGGCCGGCATGGGCAAGCGTGGTGCCGTAGCAGGAGCGCGGCAGATGGAGCGCCCGCTGCCAGCTCTCCGCGGCGGGCGCGCGCCCGATGCGCAGGCGCTCGGCGAGCTCGACGAGGGCGCCGACGAAGACCCAGGCGGCCAGCGCCATGCCGAAGACGGCGAGGAGCGGCCCGCCGCCGTGGAGATACCAGGCGACGGCAGCGGCCAGAACCGCGGCGACGCCCGCGAGCCACAGGCGCTCGAGGGCGCCCAGGAGATCGGCACGCTTCCACGCCATGAGCGGCCCCAGCACCACCACGACGAGGAGCGGCGTCATGATCGGGGTGAAGGTCATGTTGAAGAAGGGGGCGCCGACCGAGATCTTGGGGCCGCCGACCGCGTCGAGGAAGAGGGGATAGAGCGTCCCGATGAAGACCGTCGCGGCGGCGCACGAGAGCAGGAGGTTGTTGAGGAGAAGCGCACCCTCGCGGCTCACCGGCGCGAAGAGCCCGCCGCCCTGGAGCGTCGGCGCGCGCACGGCATAGAGGATGAGCGAGCCGCCGATGGCGACCACCAGGAGCCCGAGGATGAAGACGCCGCGCGTCGGATCCGTGGCGAAGGCATGCACCGAGGTGAGCACGCCCGAGCGCACCAGGAAGGTGCCGATGAGGCTCAGCGAGAAGGTGACGATGGCGAGGAGGATGGTCCAGCTCTTGAGCGCGTTGCGCCGCTCGACCACGATCGCCGAGTGCAGCAGTGCCGTGCCGGCGAGCCAGGGCATGAAGGAGGCGTTCTCGACCGGGTCCCAGAACCAGAAGCCGCCCCAGCCGAGGGTGTAATAGGCCCACCAGCTCCCCATGGCGATGCCGAGCGTGAGCACGCACCAGGCGGCCAGCGTCCACGGCCGCACCCAGCGCGCCCAGGCGGCGTCCACGCGGCCCTCGATCAGCGCCGCGACCGCGAAGGAGAAGGCCATCGAGAAGCCGACGTAGCCGAGATAGAGGAAGGGCGGATGGAAGGCGAGGCCCGGATCCTGGAGAAGCGGGTTCAGCCCGCGTCCGTCCGGCGGCGGCGGAAAGATGCGCGCAAAGGGGTTCGAGGTCAGGAGGATGAAGGTGAGGAAGCCCACCGCGATCATCGCCTGCACGGCGAGCACGCGCGCCTGGAGGGCCGGCGGCAGGTTGCCGCCAAATGTCGCGACGCCGGCCCCGAAGAAGGTGAGGATGAGCACCCAGAGGACCATCGAGCCCTCGTGGTTGCCCCACACGCCCGCCACCTTGTAGAGGAGCGGCATGTCGGAGTGGGAATACTCGTAGGCGGTGAAGACCGAGAAGTCGGAGGTGACGAAGGCATTGATGAGCGCCAGGAAGGCGATGAGCACGAGGACGAATTGCACCTGGGCGGCCGGCCGCGCGAGTGCTATGAGCGGCCCATTGGCCCGCGCGGCGCCATAGAGCGGCACCGTCGCCTGCACCACGGCGATCAGCAGCGCCAGCACGAGTGCAAAATGGCCGATTTCGGCGATCATCCCACGTCCACCCTTGTTCGGCCGCGCCGCGCAAAGCCCGCGGCTGTCCGGATGTTGCGTCGCAAACAGAACCTTTAGCGGACGCCCGCGGCGACCGCGTATACACTCTAGCGCGGAATGGCAGCGCCGGCCAAGCCGTAGTCGCCGCACGGAGCAGCCCCATGCAAGCTCTCGCCTTTGCCCCGCCGCCGCCGTCGCCTGGGGCGGAGGCGCTCCGCGCCGAGGTGCGCGCCTTCCTGACGCGCGAGCTCGCCGGGCGCACGGCGCGCGAGCGGGCCGAGTCCTGGAGCGGCTTCGATCCCGAGTTCTCCCGTAAGCTCGGCCGCCGCGGCTGGATCGCCATGACCTGGCCCAAACGCTACGGCGGCCATGAGAAGAGCGCCCTCGAGCGCTACGTCGTGCTCGAGGAGCTGCTCGCGGCCGGCGCTCCGGTGAGCGCCCATTGGACGGCGGACCGCCAGAGCGGGCCGCTCATCCTGCGCTTCGGCAGCGAGGCGCAGCGCATGGCGGTGCTGCCGCGCATCGCCGCGGGCGAGTGCTCCATCTGCATCGGCATGAGCGAGCCCGATTCCGGCTCCGACCTCGCCTCGGTGCGCACCCGTGCGACAGCGGCCCCGGGCGGCTACCGGGTGAGCGGCACCAAGCTTTGGACCTCGCACGCCCATCGCGCCCACTTCATGATCCTCTTCTGCCGCACGGGTGCCGCGGAGGCCGGCGACCGCCACGGCGGGATGAGCCAGTTCCTCGTCGATCTCAAGACGCCGGGCATCGCCATCAGGCCGATCCGCAACCTCGCGGGCGAGCATCACTTCAACGAGGTGGCGTTCGACGACGTGCTGCTGCCCGAGGGTGCGCTCATCGGCGAGCTCGGCCAAGGCTGGCGCCAGGTGACGAGCGAGCTCGCCTTCGAGCGCAGCGGGCCGGAGCGCTTCCTCTCGACCTTCACCCTCCTCGTCGAGCTGGTGCGCGCACTCGGGCCCGAGCCCTCGGAGCATGCCAGGGCCGTCCTCGGCCGCATCATGGCCCATATCGTGACGCTGCGGCGCCTCTCGCGCTCGGTCGCCGGCATGCTGCAGGCAGGCGCCGATCCCGCCTTGCAGGCGGCCGTCGTCAAGGACCTGGGCACCCTCCTCGAGCAGGAGATCCCCGAGTTGGCACGTCAGCTCGTGGCGACCGAGCCCGCCGCCGCCTCGAGCGAGGCCCTTCCGGCCGTGCTCGCGGCGACTATCCTTTACGCGCCGTCCTTCTCGATCCGCGGCGGCACGCGGGAGATCCTGCGCGGTATCATCGCGCGCGGCCTGGGCTTGAGATGACGGCTGCATGACGGGAGGAGAAGGAGGGGCCATGGCCGAGGAGCCGGTGCTTTACGCGGAGGAGGGCGGCATCGTCACGCTGACGCTGAACCGCCCGGAGCTGCGCAACGCGATCACGGACGGCGACATCATCGAGCGGCTGGTGGAGGCGGTCGAGCGCATGAACGCCGACATGGGCGTGCGCGCCGCCATCCTGACCGGCGCTGGGAGCGCCTTCTGCTCGGGCGGCAACCTGAAGCGCATGGCCGAGCGCGCGGGCCCCGGCGCCGAGGCGCCGGTCGAATCGCGGCGCTGGTACAAGCTCGGCATCCACCGCATCCCGTTGGCACTCGAGCGGCTCGAGGTGCCCATCATCGCCGCGGTCAACGGCCCCGCCATCGGCGCCGGCTGCGATCTCGCCTGCATGTGCGACATCCGCATCGCCGGCGAGAGTGCGCGCTTCGCCGAGAGCTTCGTCAAGCTCGGCATCATCTCGGGCGACGGCGGCGCCTGGCTCCTGCCGCGCGTGGTCGGCTTCTCCAAGGCGAGCGAGATGACCTATACGGGAGATGCGATCGACGCGCGCGAGGCGCTCGCCTGCGGGCTCGTCTCGCGGGTGGTGCCCGATGCCGAGCTCATGCCCGCGGCGAAGGCGCTCGCCCAGCGCATCGCGGCCAATCCGCCCCATGCGGTGCGCATGACCAAGCGCCTCCTCCACGAGGGCCGCCACATGCGGCTCGACAGCCTGCTCGAGCTCGCGGCGGCCATGCAGTCGCTCGCCCACGCCACGGCCGACCACAAGGAGGCTGTCACCGCATTCCTCGAGAAGCGCAAGCCGAGCTTCAAGGGGGATTAGCGGAGCCGCAGGGAGACGGCGCGGGAGGCCCGGCGCGCACGCCGAGCTGGTGAACCGTCACTCGCCGCCGGCACGACCTCCCTCTCGCCCTCCGTGGCAAAACCTAATGCGTCACCCACGCCCGCCGCCTGTGGACAGCCGGCTGCGGAGCACGTACACTTATTGCGAGTAAAAGCCGCGCCCATAGGGGGTCGGAGCGGCCGGCGGATCGCAACAAGATCGTCGATCGGCGCACCTGCCATCCGCCCGCCGTCCGGGAGGCGGGCACGTGGTCGAGGGAAGGCGTCATGCGGCACATGGTGCTCGTCATCTCCGATCTTCATTTCGAGGAGGAGGCCGCCGACATCATCGGGACGCCGGGGACTCCCGGCGCCATCGACTTCCGCAGGAACGTCCCGGGGCGGGCCTTCGAGGAAATGATGGTCGATGTCATGGGCATGGCGGAGACCCACGAGGCCGACAAATTGGACTTCGTCCTGGCCGGCGATATTTTCGATTTGCACCGGACCCAGCTTTGGTTCTCGCAGGCCGGCGCCCCGTCCTCGCCTCTGCGCCCCTATGTCGATTGCGGCGATGTCCGCGCGGGCTCGCCGCTCGAGGCGAAAATCCTCTCGGTCCTGGATCATATCGTCGCCGAGCCGGACGTGAGCCGCAGCCTCGCCGTCTTCCGCCGGTTGGCGGGCAATGAATTTCTGGCGAAGCCGGACGACCCGGGGTCGAGCCGGAAATGCGGCTTTCCGACCGAGCTGCATTACTTCCCCGGCAACCACGACCGCCTCGCCAACGCCACGCCGGACATCCGGAGCCGTATCCGCGGGCTCCTCGGCCTGCCGCCCGATCACGGCTCCTTCTCGCATCAGCTCATCCTTTCGGATCCGCCGATCCTGATCCGGCACGGGCATGAATACGACCGCTTCAATTTCGCCGTTGATCTGCGCAAGCAAAAGATCGCCGTCTCGCTTCCCGACGTTTGCTACGACACGGCGACTTTCGGCGATTTCATCACGGTCATGGTCGCCGCGCGGCTGCCCAACCTCTTCCGCTCGATGAAGGGCGACGCCGTCATCCTCGATGATCCCGTGCTGCAGGCCATCTATTGCCGGCTGCTCGAATTCGATGATCTCCGGCCGCAATCCAAGATCGTCGATTTCTTTCTCAACACCACGGTTCCTCGGCATTTGCGCGCGAGATTTGCAGACCGCGCGGATTGGCAACGGCAGATCTGGAAGGAGGTCGAGCCCGTTGTGAGACGGCTGCTCGACGAGGTGGTGTCCGACCCCTACTTCCTGCGCTGGAGCAGGCGGCTTCTCAAATTCTACCTGCGATGGCTGATGCGCGCGCGGCCCTGGCGCTTCGGCATTCCGCTGTGGGCCGTGCGGTTTGCCCGTTACTTTCTCGGCAGCGGGGACGACGGGCCGCAAACCTTCGCCGCGCGCGAGGAGGCGCTCGAGACCGAGGCGGCCTGCTTCATCGTGGCGGGGCATACGCATAAGCCGAACGTCGCGCATCTCTTCACGCAACACCATCTCAAGAAATATTTCGTCGACACGGGAACCTGGCGGAACGCCATCCTGGCGGGCACGAACAAGTCCTCCTATGGGCGGGTGAATGCCACGACCTATGTGGCGTTCTACGGCGCGGAGCCGGCGCCGGGCGGCGCCACGCACGTCGCGGGTCCCGAGCGCGGGTTCGAGTTCTGGACCGGCTTCAATCAGAATTGGCCAGTCGACGGCTACGACCAGTAGCGGCCCCGGCCAAGGGGCGGGCAATGGCGGAATACGACTACGACGTCGTGGTGATCGGCAGCGGCTTCGGCGGCTCGATCGCCGCCTGCCGGACGGCCATGAAATGGCCGGGCCGCGTGCTCCTGCTCGAGCGCGGCAAGCGCTATCCGATGGGATCCTTCCCGCGCACGCCTCGCGCGCTGGCGGCCAATTTCTGGAACCTGCCATCGGAAGATCGCGCCCGTCCCGCGCATGTCGCGAAGCATGAGCTGCACGGTATGTTCGACATCCGCAACTACCGCCACCTCGACGCCGTCCTATGCGCCGGCCTCGGCGGCGGCTCGCTGATCTACGCCAATGTCTTTCTCGAGCCGCCCAAGGAAGTCTTCGCGGCGGGCTGGCCGAAGGCGCTGAGCATGGACATGCTGGTACCCTATTACGCCGTGGCCAAGTCCGTGCTGGGGGCAAGGACGATCCCGCAGAACGGCGACCCGCGCCGCGATATTCTTCGCACGAGGCTGTTCGAGGAGGTGGCGCGGCATCAGGGACGCTCGACCCGGCTCGCGGAGATCAACGTCTTTTTCGGCAACGATTTCGAGACCCCGCTCGAGATCGGGGTGCAAGAGCGCAATCGCTACGGCGCATTGCAGACCTCCTGCGTCTACTGCGGCGAATGCGATGTCGGCTGCAACACGCATTCGAAGAACACGCTCGACCTCAACTACCTTCACGTTGCCGAGAAGCACCACGGGGCGAAGGTCCTCACCGAGCATCTGGCGACGAGGATCGCGCCGGCGGGGACGGACGGCAGGGATGACCCGACGACCGCGGGCGAGAGCGGCTACCGCGTCTATTTCGACGATCTCGCCGCCGGAACGTCGTCGTCGGTGCTTGCGCGACGGGTGGTCGTCTCGTCGGGCGCGATGGGATCGACGGAGCTCCTCATGCGCTGCCGCGACGTGCACGGCACGCTGCCCCATATCTCGCTTGAGCTCGGCCGCCGCTTCTCGGCCAACGGCGACTTCCTCTCCTTCGTCGTCGCCGGCAAGAAGCCGGCCGATCCGAATTACGGCCCGGTGATCACCCGCTACATCGATTACAACCTTTTCACGGGCTTCGATCGCGACCGTGCCTTCATCCTCGAGGACGCCGCCTATCCCGCTTTCGCCGCCTGGTATGTCGAAGGCGTGCGGCCGGCGCTGACGACAATCCCGGCGATCGCGAAGGCGCTTGCCCATCTGGTGAGACGCTGGCTCGGGGGCGCCTCGCTGGGGCGGATGGGGTTCCTCTTCGCCGATGTCCTCAAAGGCGACCTGTCCTTCCACAGCGCCGTGCTTCTCTGCATGGGCCTCGACCAAGCCACCGGCAGGATGGCGCTCAATCGCAACGGCTACCTCGAGATCGACTGGCCCTATCGTGACAGCCTGCCGCTCTACGATGCGATCAACCGGACGGCGCGCGCCTTCGGCCGGGAGATCGGAGCGCAGGCGGTGACGGCCCTCCCCAACTGGTGGTGGCCGCTGCGCAAGAACATCACCGTCCACTCGCTCGGCGGCTGCCGCCTGGGCGACGATGCGCGGGCCGGCGTGACCGACGCCGCGCCCGGCCGGATGGGGCAGGTCTTCGGCTATGCCGGCCTTTACGTGGCCAACGGCTCGATCGTCCCGACGGCGCTCGGCGCGAACCCGGTGGCGACGATCTCGGCGCTTTCGGAGATGGTGGCCGAGGGCATCACCGGTATTGCGCCGACGGCGGCGTTGTGACAAGCCGCCCCCGGCCGCCTATCAAGGATGCAAAGGGGACGCGACCATGAACGGGCAGGACCAGGCGATCCGCTTCCAGTTCACCGAGGATATGAGGGGCTTCATCGCCTTCGGTCAATCCAACTACCAGGACGGCTACGACCAGGGCGTGAAAGACGGCACGCCCTTCATGTTCCATCTCACCCTCAAGACGGATGACCTCGATCGCTTCCTCTCGACGCCGCAGCATGAGGCCGAGGCGATCGGCTACGTCGATTGTGCCGCTCTCGGCGGGCGCTGCCCGGTCGAGCGCGGCTGGTTCAATCTTTTCATCGACACCGCCGATGCCGATCGCAAGCTGATGACCTATCGCCTTTTCTTCCGCGACGCCGAGAACCGGCCCTTGACGCTGAGCGGCCATAAGCAGGTGCAGGACAAGCCGGGCTTCAACGTCTGGAAGGATACCACGACGCTCTTCACCAATCTGTTTGCCGGCCATATCGCGAAGGACGAGGAAGCGTCGGAGTCGCTCAAGGCGGTCGGGATTCTCCATATCGGCATGCTCGATTTCGCCAAGGAGCTCGCCACGGTCCGCGCCTTCGCCCCGACCTTTGCCGGCCGCGTGGCGGCGCTGGAGAGGTTCGGCCGCTACTTCCTCGGCTCCTTATGGCAGACCTACGGTCACTTGCCGTCCCTCAAGATGGGCCGCTTCGACCGCGAGATCCCGCTTTACACGACCGAGGGGGTGGTGGGCGCTGAGATCACCAGCCATCCCTTCACCACCGGCGACAAGCTGGGATTGAGCATGCTGCGCTTCCAAAAGGCCCCCGCCGACGATGTCGTGCTGATCATCCACGGGCTCACCACCTCGAGCGACATGTTCATCATGCCCGAGCATTACAATCTGGTGCAATTCCTGCTGGACAACGGCTTCTCCGACGTTTGGACCCTCGATTTCCGCATGAGCAATCGCTTCTCCTACAATCTGCACCGCAACCGCTACAACATGGACAACGTCGCGCTGTTCGACTATCCGGCGGCGCTCGCGACCCTGCGCGCGCGGATCGGGCACGGCGCGCGGCTCCACGTCATCTGCCACTGCCTCGGCTCGGTCTCCTTCACGATGAGCCTGTTCGGCAAGGCGGTGACGGGTGTCTCGAGCGTCATCGCCAACAGCGTCGCGCTGACGCCCTGTGTGCCGGGCTGGTCGCGGTTCAAGCTCACCCTCGCGCCGTTCCTTTGCGATTACGTCTTCGGAATCGAGTACGCCAATCCCTATTGGCGGCGCGAGCCGGGCTTCTCGGTGGGGAAGGTCCTGGCGACGATGGTCTCGGCGTTCCATCGCGAGTGCGACGTGCCCGAATGCCACATGCTGAGCTTCATGTGGGGCACGGGATGGCCCGCGCTCTACAGCCACGAAAACCTGCACGACTTGACCCATCGCCGGGGCGGCGATCTCTACGGCGGCGTCAGCTTCCAATATTTCCGCCATGTTCTGAAGATGGTGTCGGCGGGCAACACGGCCGTCAAATACGACGAGCGCGATCCGACATATTCATCCCTGCCCAGCGACTATCTGCAATATGCCCGGGAGATCGAGACCCCCGTTCTGTTCATGACGGGAGAGGACAACCACATCTTCGCGGATTCCAATATCCGATGCTACGAGCGGTTGCAAAAGCTCGTGCCCGGCCGGCATGAGCTGCAGGTTTTTCCGAATTACGGCCATCAGGACGTGTTCATGGGCAAGAATTGCCATATCAACGTCTTTCCGCGCCTGCTCGAATTCCTCAAGCGTCAACGCGACAAGCACCGGTCGCCAACCGCCGTCGTGCCGCCCGCTCGAGCGGCGAGCGGCGGCGGCTGAGGGCAGCCCGCCCCTCGAGAGCGAACCCGAGCCTGGCCCGGTCGGTCCTCCCTTACGGGCGGGGCGGCGCCTGGTCTCGCGCAGCGCTGCCGCATTCTCCTTGTGAGCACCCCTCGTTGGCGGCACAATATCCGCGCAAGACCGGCGGCGGCACGGCGATAGGGGGACAACCATGGTCGCGGCAACCCGGCACGAGAACGCCCCGGCGCACGGCTCGTCGAAGCAAGCGGTTGCGGCCGCGGTCGTCGGCAACGTGCTCGAGTGGTACGACTTCTCGGTCTACGCCTACGTCGCCACCACCATCGCCAAGAAGTTCTTCCCGGCCGGCGACAACGTCTCGGCGCTGCTCTCCACCTTTCTCGTCTTCGGCCTCGGCTTCCTGGCACGACCGCTCGGCGGCATCGTGATCGGGCGCTACGGCGACGTGCGCGGGCGCAAGGCCGCCCTCGTGCTCACCATCATGTTGATGGCCTCGGGCACCGTGCTGATCGGCGTCATTCCGAGCTATGCCTCGATCGGCGTCTTGGCTCCCATCCTCCTCGTCTTAGCGCGCCTGATGCAGGGCTTTTCCGCGGGCGGCGAGTGGGGCGGCTCGACGGCGTTCCTCGTCGAATGGGCGCCCGAGCCCCGCCGCGGGCTCTACGGCAGCTTTCAGCAGGCGAGCGTGGTGGGCGGCATCGTGCTGGGCTCCGGCATCGCGGCACTGGTCAGCACGATCCTCTCGCCGGACGCCATGGACGGCTGGGGCTGGCGCGTTCTCTTCCTGCTCGGCGGCATCCTGGGGCCGGTCGGCATGTACATGCGCCGGAACATCGGCGAGACGCCGGCCTACGAGCGCAGCAAGCGCGAGCCGGCGCCGGCGGCGCGCCTAGGCAACGTCTCCCCGCTCTGGCTTGCCGTGCGCGCCTTCGGCTTCACCATCAACTGGACGGTGATCTTCTATATCTTCCTCTCCTACATGCCGACCTTCGCCCAGAAATACCTGCACATCGGACGGCCCGAGTCGCTGTGGTCGAACACCATCGGGGTGGTCGTGCTCATGGCGGCGATCCCGCTCATGGGCCATCTCTCGGACCGCTACGGCCGCAAGCCTTTTCTGCTGCTCTGCTGCGCGTGCTTCATCCTGCTGCCCTATCCCATCTTCGCCCTCATGCTCTCGGGCGTGTCGCTCGGCACCTTCATCCTGATCCAGGTCGCCGTCGGCCTGATGATCTCGCTCTTCTCCGGTCCGGGGCCGGCCGCCATCTCGGAGATCTTCCCGACGCGGGTGCGCTCCACCTGGATGACGAGCGGCTATGCGCTCGCGGTCGCCATCTTCGGCGGCTTCGCGCCCTCCATCGCCATCTGGCTCATCGCCGTGACCGGGTCGCCGATCTCGCCGGTCTATTACGTGATCGCGGCGGCGGCGGTGAGCGCCATCTTCATCGCCAACCTCAAGGAGACGGCGCACGGGCGCCTGCCTTGAGCGGAGAGAACGGCCGGAGGATGTCATGAACGTGCAAGCCCCCACCCTCGAGCCCTGGCAGTGGCCGGAGGAGCATTGGCGGAAGCTCGTCGCCCGGGTGCGCGCAGGCAGGCCGCTCAGGCCCAAGGCATGGAAGGACGGTGCGCGCTGCGCCATCGCACTCTCCTTCGATTCCGATCACGAGACGAACGAGCTCAGGGACGGCGGCAAGTCGATCGGCCGGCTGGCTTGGGGGCAATACGGCACCCGCGTGGGCGTGCCGCGCATCCTCAAGATTCTCGACAGGTACGGCGTCAAGGCGAGCTTCTACGTGCCCGCGGTCGCCGCCCTCCTCCATCCCGAGGAGCAGCGCCGCGTCGTGGCCGAAGGCCATGAGATCGGCATCCACGGCTGGATCCACGAGCTCAACTCGGTGCTGCCGTATGACGCCGAGCGCGATCTCATGCTGCGCTCGGCCGACACGCTCGAGAAAATCGCCGGCGTGCGCCCGGTGGGCTTGCGGACGCCGTCATGGGATTTCAGTCCGAACACGCTCGCCATCGAGAAGGAGATGGGCCTCGCCTACAACTCCTCGCTGATGTCCGACGAGGACTGCTACGAGCTGGTGATGGACGGCGAGCCAACCGGCATCGTCGAGCTCCCGGTCGAATGGGTGCGCGACGACGCGGTCTATTTCATGATGCACCGCTTCCAGCAGCTCAGGCCCTATACCCCGCCCGCCGCCGTCTTCGACATCTTCCGCCGCGAGCTCGACGCGGCCTACGAGGAGGGCGGCATCTTCCAGCTCACCATGCACCCGCACGTCATCGGCTACCGCTCGCGCTCCTGGATCATCGAGGAGATCATCCGCCACGCCCGCGCCAAGGGCGACGTGTGGTTCGCGACGCATGCGGAGGTCGCGGCGTGGGCGAAGACGCATGCGGGGTGAGTGGACCCCCCCACCCCAACCCTCTCCCGCAAGCGGGAGAGGGAGGGACCCATGGCTGAGAGGCCATGGGAGGGTGAGGGACAGCACCGCTACTGCACCAGCCCCGGCCGCCGCTTCGCCCACTCGGTCGCCTTCTCATAGGCGTGCCCGGCGCGCAGCACGAGCGCCTCCTCGAAGGGGCGGCCGGCGATCTGCATGCCGAGCGGCAGGCCGCTCTCCGTGAAGCCGCAGCGTAGCGCCAAGGCGGGTGCCCCCGTGACGTTGTAGGGGAAGGTGAGGGACGGGCGCTCGAACGAGCTGAACTTGCCGACCTCCTCGATGAGCGGCGCCTCGCTCGGCATCACCGCGGAAATGACGAGATCGACCTCGCGCATGAGCTCGGCATAACGCGCGCAAAGCTCACGTCGAAAGCGTTGGGCCTCGATGTAGTCGGCGGCGGTGACGAAGGCGGCGAGGCGCAGGCGGTCGCGCATGTATTCGCCGTAGTCCTGCGGCCGCGACTTGAGCCACGGCCCGTGGAGGGTGAAGGCCTCGCTCATCATGATCAGCATGCCGCAGGCATGCCAGTCGTCGAGCGGCGGGAGGCGCACGTCGCGCACCTCGGCGCCGAGCGCCTGGAAGACCGGAAGCGCTGCCTCGAGCGCTCCCCTGACCGCGTCGTTGGCCGGGTTGTCGCGCTCGTGGAAATGGCGGACGAAGCCGATGCTGAGGCCCTTGAGCGAGCCGCCAAGGCCGGCGCGGTAGTCGGGGATCGCTACCTTGGCGCTCCCGGGGTCCTCGGGGTCGTGGCCGGCCATCGCCTGGAGGAGGATGGCGCAGTCCTCCACGCACCAGGCCATGGGCCCGGCATGGTCGAGGGAATAGGCGAGCGGCAGGATGCCGCGGCGCGAGACGAGGCCGTAGGTCGGCTTGATGCCGGCAATACCGCAATAGAAGGCGGGCCCGCGGATCGAGCCGCCGGTATCCGAGCCGGTGCCGCCGAGGATGAGCCCGGCCGCGACCGCGGCTCCCGTGCCGCTCGACGAGCCGCCGGTGAAGCGCCGCGTATCCCAGGGGTTGCGCGCGGGCGGCCAGGGCAGGTCGAACGACGGCCCGCCCCAGGCGAACTCGTGGGTGGCGAGCTTGCCGAGCATGACCGTGCCCGCCTCGGCGAGCCTGGCGACGGCGACCGCATCCTCCGCGGGCACATCGTCGATGAGCAGCTTCGAATGCGCAGTTGTCGTCAGGCCCTTGGTGCAATAGATGTCCTTGTGGGCGATGGGGATGCCGTGAAGCGGCCCCTTGGATCGCCCGGCCATGATCGCCGCCTCGGCGGCCTTGGCCTCGGCAAGGGCGCGCTCCTCCGTCACGCGGATGAAGGCGTTGAGCGTGCCGTTGAGCCGCGCCACGCGCGCGAGGCAGGCCCGCGTGAGCTCGACCGGGGAGAGCTTGCGCGCCGCGATCAGTGCCGCGGCTTCGGCGATCGTCGGGATGTCGGCCACGGCGCGCTCAGCTCCCGGCCTTGAAGACGACCGCCAGCTCCGCCTCCCGCGGGCGCCGGCCGTCGCCGCGCACGCGGGCGGCCATGGCCTCGACGTGGCCATAGACCTCGTAGAGCTCGCCCTTCTCCTTGTCCGTGAGCGCTAAGCCGCTGCGCACGACGAGCGCCTCGAAGATGTCGCGGCTAATGCTGGGCTTCGGCATGGGATGTCGCGCTAGGCGCTCCTCCTCACATAGCCGTCGTACCGGTTGCTGAGGCCCACGCCCGACCGGACGCACTCGCCGCCCACCGCGGCGAGGCCGGCGCCCTCGATGAGCGCGCGCCTCGAGCCGTCCGGCGCAGCCGTCGCCATGGTCCCCTCCCTCGCTTGCGGCCTCAGCTCCGTGCTTAGCGTGAATCGAAGCACTTTCACTGGCACGTGGCAATGGCGCCACACGGCTTGCTGCCGGCGGGTTGAGCGTGCCGCTCTTGAACATCGCTCAGCCTGGCATATACTAATGTATATGCCAGGGCAAAAGGAGGTGGGATCATGCGGAGAAAAGCCAAGATTTTCATGAACAACCGTAGCCAAGCCGTGCGGCTCCCAAAGGAGTATCAATTCGACACGCAAGAAGTGTTCATCCGCAAGGTGGGCGACGAGGTCATCCTGTCGCCACGCCCGGCGGATTGGTCGTCATACCTGGCGAACGGACCCGTGGCCTCGGCGGATTTCATGAGCGGCGTGGAGGATCTGCCGGTGCAGGAGCGCGAGCATTAATGCCGCGTTACATGCTGGACACCGATATATGCTCCTGCATCATGAAGCGTTCGAACGATGCGGTACTGAGGCGCTTGCAAAGCGTGCCGGTGGATGATGTCTGCATCTCGGTCATTACGACGTCGGAGCTTCTGTTCGGGGTCGAATTGTCTTCTCGACGGCGCCAGGACGGCGCCGCCGTCGAGGCCTTCCTTCGCCACGTCGCCGTCCTCGATTTTCCGAGCGACGCGGCGGCCCACCATGCCGATATCCGCGCCGGCCTGAAGGTGCTGGGCGAAATGATCGGCGCGAACGATCTGTTCATCGCCGCCCATGCGCGCGCTCTCGATTTGACGCTGGTCACGAACAACACGCGGGAGTTCGGTCGAGTGCCGGGGCTGATGATCGAAAATTGGACGGAGTGACGAAGGCAAGGCTGTCTGGGCGAACCGCCTTGCCCCATGCCAATGGATGGCGGATAGTGCGGTTCGTTGGCGCCTTGGCGCGCCCCGTCCGAGCCCGGCCGTAGAAGCCGGATTGCCGCTGCAATGGCGCGCGGGACGGCTCACGGGAGGAGGGCAACAGCATGAAGCGCAGGAGCTTTCTCCAGGCGACGGCCGCGGCATCGGCGCTCGCCATGATGGCAACGGCCGCGCGCGCGGAAGCTGCGGAGGCGGCGGATGTCGAGGCGGCCAAGAAGGAAGGCGAAGTGAGCTGGTACACGGCGCACTTCGACACCCAGACCGCGGAGGCCCTCGGCAACGGCTTCATGAAGCAGTATCCGGGGATCAAGGCGACCGTGTTCCGCAGCACCGCCCAGGTCGTCTACCAGCGCCTGAGCCAGGACATGCGCGCCGGCGTTGCCGAGTGCGACGTCTTCAGCTCGACGGACGTGGGCCACTACGTGCATCTCAAGCCCATGGGCGTCTTCCTCAAATGGACGCCGCCCAACGAGAGCGGCCTGATCGCGGCCTTCAGGGGCCTCGACCCGGACGGCGAATATTTCACGACCTCGATCGGGCTCGTCTGCATCAACTACAACAAGACGAAGGTGAAGGAGGACGAGCTGCCGAGGAGCTGGGCGGATCTGCTCGATCCCAAGTGGAAGAACCAGATTTCCGTGGGTCACCCCGGCTTCAGCGGCTACGTCGGCACCTGGGTCGTCGAGATGCGCAAGCTCTACGGCTGGGACTATTTCGAGAAGCTCAAGGCGAACAATCCCCAGATCGGCCGCTCGATCAACGACACGGTGACCATGCTCAATTCGGGCGAGCGTACGCTCGGCGCCGGGCCCGAGGGGCTGACGCTCGAGACCGCGGCCAGGGGGAACCCGCTCGGCGTCGTCTATCCGAGCGACGGCACGCTCCTCATGATCTCGCCCTCGGCGATCATGAAGAATACGCGGCGGCCCAACGCGTCCAAGCTCTTCATGGATTATCTGATGAGCGCGGAAGGCTCCAAGGTGCTGGCGGAACATTTCCAAGACCCGATGGTGCCGGGTGTCGCACCGGCACCGGGCGCCAAGTCGCTGACGGAGATCAAGACGATACGGCCCACCGTGGACGAGATCTCGAGCGGCATTCCCGAGGTCATCAAGGCGTGGCGGGAAACCTTCGGCGTATGACGGTCCGGCCGGCGATCGGGGAGGCGCGATGGCCGAGCTGACGCCGGCCATGGCCTCGGCGCCCGCGCCCGTGCTTGTGCGGGCCAATCTCTTCGCGCGTCTCAAGCGGCTCGACCCGGCACTCGCGGTCTGGCTCGTCCTCATCGCACTCCTGCTGTTCCTCGTGGTGGGGCCGATCCTCTCGCTCATCGAGCAAGGCTTCCAGACCGAGGGCGGCAAGGGCCTGACGCTCGGCAATTACGCGGCCGCGTTCGGCGACCGGCTCGATCTCGTGGCACTCGTCAACTCGCTCATCCTCGGCAGCGGCGTCGCGGTCCTCGCAGCACTCCTCGGCGTGCCGCTCGCCTGGGCCGTCTCGCGCACCGACATGCCGGGCAAGGATCTCGTGCGCCTCATCGTGCTCGGCGCCTTCGTGACGCCGCCCTATCTCGGCGCCATCGGCTGGATACTGCTCGCCGGACCCAACGCCGGCTGGATCAACCGCGTCTGGATGGCGCTTACGGGCGACGCCAGCGGCATCGTCAATATCTTCAGCTTTCCCGGCCTCATCGTCGCGATCGCCGTCTATTCCTATCCCTATACCTTCATCTTCACCTCGGCAGCGCTCGACGCGGTGTCGTCGGAGATGGAGGATGCCGCCAACATCCTCGGCTCGGGCGGCCTGCGCACGACCTTCAAGATCACGCTTCCGCTCGTGTGGCCGGCGATCCTCGGCGGGCTCATCATCAGCTTCCTCGAGGCGATAGCACTCTTCGGCACGCCCGCCATCATCGGGCTGCCCGCCCACATCAACGTGGTGACGACGCAGCTTTGGCAGTTCTTCGAGTACCCGGTGCGCACCGAGGTCGCGGCGGCCTATGCCATGCCGCTCCTCGGCATCACCGCCGTGCTCTTCTGGGTGCAGCGCAAGAGCTTCGGCCGCAAGGGCTACGTCACCATCACGGGCAAGGGCGGCGAGCGCCGCCTCTTACGCCTCGGCCGCTGGCGCTGGCTCGTGGTGGGCTATACGCTCTTCGTCGCCGCGATCTCCGTGCTGCTGCCCTTCGTGGTGCTGGCCCAGGCCGCCTTCAGCCGCGCCTGGGGCCGCGGCTTCTCGCTCGCCAACCTGACGCTTTCGAACTTCCACTATGTGCTGGTCGAGCACACCACCGCCGGCCGCTCGATCGTGCACAGCTTCGTCTACGGCGCCATCACCGCCAGCCTGGCACTCGTGCTGGCGCTCGCCATCGCCTATGTGGTGAACCGGCGGCTCTTGCCGTGGGCGAACGTGCTCGCCTTCCTCTGCGTGGCCCCCTTCGTCATCCCCGGCATCGTGCTGGCGCTCGGCTATTATGCCGCCTACGCCCCGCCGCCGGTGCGGCTCTACGGCACCGCCGCACTCGTCATCCTCGCCTTCACCACGCGCTTCCTCCCCATCGCCTACACCAACAGCGACGCCGGCGTGCGCAGCATCAATCCGGAGATGGAGGATGCCGTGCGCATCCTCGGCGGCGGACGGCTCAAGGCGCTCAGCAAGGTGGTGGCGCCGCTCCTGCGCCGCTCCCTCATCGGCGGCTGGATACTGGTCTTCATCCCGGCCACGCGCGAGCTCAGCGCCGCGATCTTCCTCTCCGGCCCCGACACCCAGGTCATGTCGGTCGTGCTCTACGAGCTGAGCGGGGAGGGCAATTTCGAGTACGTTGCAGCACTCGGCGGCGTGCTCCTGGCCGCCACCATCGTCATCGTCGCCGTGAGCTTCAAGCTCGTCGGGCGCGACTTCATGTTGCGCAGGAGCTGAGAGGCATGGCCAAGCTCGCGCTTCATGCGCTGGGAAAACGCTTCGGCGAGATGGTCGCCGTGGCCGGGCTCGAGCTCGAGCTCGAGCCCGGCGAGTTCCTCTCGCTCCTCGGGCCCTCCGGCTGCGGCAAGACGACGACCTTGCGCATGATCGCCGGCTTCATGGCGCCGAGCGAGGGCACCATCGAGATGGACGGCGTGCTGCTCTCCTCGCCCGCCGTGACCACGCCGCCCGAGCGCCGGCGCATGTCGATGATCTTCCAGAGCTACGCCATCTGGCCCAATATGACGGTCGCGGAGAACGTGGCCTTCGGGCTCAATCTGCGCCGGCTGCCGCGCGGCCAGGTCGCCGAGCGGGTCGAGCGCATGCTTGCCGTGGTGCATCTCGAGCGCCTCAAGGAGCGCTACCCGGCCGAGCTCTCGGGCGGCCAGCAGCAGCGCGTGGCGCTCGCCCGCGCCATGGTGATCGAGCCCGAGGTGCTGCTGCTCGACGAGCCGCTCTCCAATCTCGACGCCAACCTGCGCGAGGAGATGCGCTTCGAGATCCGCCGCCTCCATGATGCCTTCCGCATCACGACGGTCTATGTTACGCACGACCAGTCGGAGGCCATGGTGACCTCCGACCGCATCGTCGTGATGAACCAGGGACGCATCGAGCAGGTGGACGCGCCCTTCGCTCTCTATAACCGGCCGAAGACGCGCTTCGTCGCGGGCTTCGTCGGCCGCACCAATTTTCTCGAGGGCACCCGCGAGGGGGAAGAGATCGGCTTTCCCGGCTTTGCGCTCAAGACGGCGCTCTTTCCCGCAGCAGGCGAGCTCGGAAGGAAGGTGGTCTTCTCGGTGCGGCCGCAGACCATCCGCCTCCATCGCAAGGCAGGCGGGGCGGGCGGCACTTGGTGGGTCGCCGGTCGCATCGCCAGGCGGGCCTATCTCGGCGATGCCTGGGACTATTTCGTCGATCCCGCCGGCGGCGGCGTGCCGCTCCGGGTCGCGGCGGCGCCCGAGGAGGTGTACGAGAGCGGCGAGGCCGTCTGGCTCGAGATCGATCCGCAACGGGTCGCGCATATCCCAGAGGGCTCATGAGCAAGCTGCCGCTCTCCCGCTTCAAGGTCATCGATCTCACGCGCGTGCGCGCGGGCCCGACCGCGGTGCGCCAGCTCGCCGACTGGGGGGCCGAGGTCGTCAAGATCGAGGCGCCGGAGGGCGACGGCGGCCTCGGCGGCGAGCGTCTGGGCCCGGATTTCCAGAACATCCACCGCAACAAGCGCAGCATCACCCTCAACCTCAAGGCTCCCGAGGGCGTCGCCATTCTGAAGCGGCTCGCCGTCGAGGCCGACGTGCTGGTGGAGAATTACCGGCCCGACGTAAAGTTCCGCCTCGGCATCGACTACGAGAGCTTGAAGGGCCTCAACCCGCGCCTCGTCTATGCCAGCATCTCCGGCTTCGGCCAGGACGGGCCCTACCGCGACCGGCCCGGCTTCGACCAGGTGGCGCAAGGCATGGGCGGCCTCATGTCGATCACCGGCCTGCCGGGCCAGGGTCCGGTGCGCGTCGGCATTCCGGTCGCCGACCTCACCGCCGGCATCTTCTGCGCCATGGGCGTGCTCGTAGCGCTCCTCGAGCGCGAGGAGTCGGGCGAGGGGCAATGGGTGCAGTCCTCGCTTCTGGGCGCCCAGATCGCCATGCTCGATTTCCAGGCGGCACGCTGGCTCATCGCCAAGGAGGTGCCGGGCCAGGCCGGCAACAACCATCCGACCAGCATCCCGACGGGTGTCTTCCGCACCAATGACGGCTACGTCAACATCGCGGCGGCAGGCGAGGACATCTACCGCCGCTTCTGCGCGGCGATCGGCGCCGGGCATCTCGCGGGCAATCCGGATTACGCGACCGCCAAGGCGCGCTCCAAGAACCGCGACCGGCTCAATGCCGAGATCGAGGCGATCACCAAGGAGCGCGGCTCGGCCGAGCTCGTGGCGGCGCTGAACGAGGCCGGCGTGCCGAGCGGCCCGATCTACCGCATCGACGAGGTGTTCGCCGATCCGCAGGTGCGCCACCTGGGCATCGCGCAAGCCGTCGAGCATCCCAAGCTCGGCCGCATCGAGCTCGTGGGCCAGGCGGTGAGCTTGAGCCGTACGCCGTCGAGCTTGCGCACGGCAACGCCCGAGCGCGGCGAGCATACCGATGGGGTGCTCGGCGAGCTCGGCTACGACGCCGCGGCGATCGCAGACTTGCGCCAGCGCGGCGTGATTTGAGGGGAGCAGGCCGCATGATTTCGCCGAGCGAACGCATGATCGTCGAGACGGACGGCGCCATCGGCTGGATCACCTTCAACAATCCGGCGCGGCACAACGCGGTCTCGCAGGACATGTGGGAGGCGATCCCGCCCATCATCGCGCATTTCGAGCAGGACCCGGCGGTGCGCGTCATCGTGGTCAAGGGTGCGGGCGACAAGGCCTTCGTCTCGGGCGCCGACATCTCCCAGTTCGAGAAGCTGCGCTCCTCGCCCGAGGCGGTCAGGCAATACGACGCCGTCGGCGACGCGGCGCAGCGCCGCCTCCAGGGGGCGGCGAAGCCGACCATCGCCATGATCCGCGGCTACTGCATCGGCGGCGGCGTCGGCGTGGCCATCTCGTGCGACCTGCGCATCGCAGCCGACAGCGCGCGCTTCGGCGTGCCGGCGGCGCGCCTCGGCCTCGGCTACCGCTGGGCCGGCGTCAAGAAGCTCGTCGATCTCGTGGGACCTGCCTACGCCAAGGAGATCTTCTTCACCGCCCGCCAGTTCAGCGCCGCCGAGGCGCTCGCCATGGGCCTCATCAACCGCACCCTCCCCGAGGCCGAGCTCGAGGCCTACGTGCGCTCCTACTGCGCCATGATCGCCGAGAACGCGCCGCTCACGCTCCAGGCGGTCAAGGGCACCGTCCACGAGCTCGGCAAGGCGGCCTTGAGCTTCGATGCCAAGCATTGCGATGAGCTTGTGGCGCGCTGCTTCGCGAGCGAGGACTACATCGAAGGCCGCCGCGCCTTCATGGAGAAGCGCAAGCCGGCGTTCCAGGGACGGTAGCGGCGTCTGCGGCGCGCCCGCTCACTTGCTCGCGGCCTCCGCCAGGCTGCTCCCTGCCGCCGCGGCGTTGCCGCCGAGCGCGCTCGCGGTCTTCATTTCGAGTTTGGTGATCAGCCCGTCGGCACTGAGGGCCACTTCGACGGCGGCGTCCTGGGCGAAGCCGCTATGGACGCGGACGAGAAAGCGGTTGCCGAGCTGCGGCACGGTCGCCTCGCGCGAGGGGAGAATGCTCAAGAGAGCCAGCGTATGCAGCCCGGCGGACAGCACGGCCGCATTGCACGCGGCGTCGCAGACCCGCGCGCTCATCATCGTCCGTACGGCGCTGCGCAGCACCAGGCCCTTCACCAGGGGCGGCGTCCGCGACGCGCATGCGGCGGCACCCGAGGGGCAGGTCCCGGCGGCGAACGTGATCTCCGAGGACTCGCGCGCAGGTCCTGCGGCAGCCGGAGCTCGACGATGGCGTTGGGAACGACCCAGCGCGGGTTCCCCAGCTTGAAGTTGCGGGCGAGGCCGGCGAGCGAGGCGTCGACCGTATAGCTCAGCGACGCGGGCACCTGCGGCGTCCAGAGGTCCTCCTCCTCGACGACGAGGCGGGGATCGTCGGGATGCTCCTTGAGGGCCGCATTCAGCTCCTGGCAATTCGACGAGGCCGGGGGAGCCGGGCCCGCGGTCGCCATGGCGGCCAATGGAGATGTGAAAAGCGGCACCAGCGAGCCGGTAGCTCCCGCGGCGATCGGCGCCACCTGATCCTTGATCGAGGCGGATAGCGACTTGAGCGTGCCGTTGTCGTAGGCCTCGACGCTGTAATCGAGGTTCTTCGAGCGCGAGCCGCTCTCGAAATAGATGTAATATTGCTGCGACGGATCGACGCCGACCCGCTCGTCGATGGCGAGCTTGGTCGTCCCGGAAATCTCCTCCCCACTGAGCGTCTGGACGCAGCCCGTGACCGCGGTCGTGGTGGCGAGGACGAAGGTCTTCTCTGCCAGGGAATAGGGAATCGCCGTCGAGGGATATTCCGGCGACGCCGCGGTGATCTGGCCGGTCTCGAGGTCGGAGGGATCGCCGCGGTCCCAGGCGGCATAGGCCCCGATGAGCACGGCTACGATCAGAACGCCCAAGAGCAGCTTGACGATGATCCGCATCTCCGCCTCCCGCGTCAGCCGGCCCGCTCATCATCGGGCAAATTCCGCGCGTGTGCAAAGGCAGCTTGAATATGCAACCGCCGCGAAGACGCCCGGCCCGCGCCGCCGACCGTCAGCCCTCTTTCCCCACGAGGTAGGCCGCCGCCTTCTCGCGCAGCTCCGGCGGAATGGGCGTCGAGCGGCGCGTCGAGAGGTCGAAGTGGGCGCCCGCCTGGCTGGCGGAAGCCACGAGGCGGCCGCTCGAGGCGTCGTAGAGGCGATGCAGCATCTCGAGGGAGGAGCTGCCGAGGCGGCTCAGCGCGCTCTCGAGCCGCAGGCGCGCGCCCGCGCGCGGCCGCGGCCCGTGGAGCTCGAGGCGGATCTCGAAGGTGGCGAAGCCGCGGCCGGCCGTGCGCAGGTAGTCCGGCGTGATACCGATGGCGCCGAGGAGCTGCATCGAGCCGGCGGAGGTGCGATGGATGTGCCCGGCGAGTGCCAATCCTCCGCCGGTGTCGACCTCGGCGGGCTGCACCACGTCGCGCGCGCTCGCCATGAAGCCTTTGCCGCTCTCGGGAGGCGCTCTCTCTTCCGGCGTGGTGACGAGAGCTTCCTCGACCGTCGTGGCCGTCTCGCCGCTGATCGAGTTCACCACCCGGTGGCCGAGCCTCAGGCGCCCGGCGCTCGCCTCGACGAGGCTGCTCTCGATGTGGAGGCCGTCGCCGGCGCGGAGCTCGCGCTCGAAGCGGGCGAGATAGTGTGCCGCGTGCCAGCGCTCGGCGGGCGGGAGCCGCCCGCGCTCGCGCAAAATCGCGAGTGCCGCCGCCGACGCCTCGCCGAAGCGGGCGAAGTAATAGGCGACGGTGAAATGCCCGAAGCCGTCGCACTCCCAGGCGCGCACCGAGCCGCGGTGGGTCTCGAAGGGCTCGCTCATCCGAGGCGCCTCCTCACGCCGAGCTCGCGGTCGATGCGCCGCTCGAGATGCTGGCTCAGGAGCGAGAGCGGCCAGCAGAGGAGGAAATAGAGGCCGGCGACCACGGGATAGACGATCATGGGCTGGAAGGTCACGTTGGTGATGAGCTGGCCCGCGCGCGTGAGCTCGACGAAGCCGATGATCGCCGCGATCGAGGTGCCCTTGACGAGCTGGACGAGGAAGCCGACGGTCGGCGGGATCGAGATGCGCATGGCCTGCGGCAGGATGACGTAGCGCAGCGACTGCGCGAAGTTGAGCGCGAGACTCCGCGCCCCCTCCCACTGCTGGCGCGGGATCGCCTGGATCGAGCCGCGCCAGATTTCGCCGAGGAAGGCGCCCGAATAGAGCGTGAAGGCGAGCGACACGGCGGGCCAGGCGCCGAGCTCGATGTGGAAGAGCACCGCAAGCCCGTAATAGGCGACGAAGAGCTGCATAAGGACGGGCGTGCCCTGGAAGAGCTGGATGTAGCCGGTGGCGAGCCAGCGCAAGGGGGCGAGGGGGACGATGCGTAGGATGGCGATGACGGTGCCCACGATGCCGCCGCCCGCGAAGGCGATGAGCGAGAGCAGAAGCGTCCAGCGCAGGCTCTTGACGAGGAAGAGGAACTCGGGCGTGGCGAAGTCGCGGCTCATCAGGCCGCCGCCCTGCGCTGGAAGACCGCGAAATAGATGAGGCCGAGCGCTCCGCGGAAGCCGAGCGCCATGGCGAGATAGAGGCCCGTCGTCACGAAATAGAACTCGAAGGAGCGGAAGGTCGTGGATTGCAGGGAGTTGGTGACGGCGGTGAGCTCGACCGCCGAGATCGCCGACACCACGCTCGAGCCGAGCATGAGGAGGATGAACTGGCTGGCGAGCGCCGGGAAGACGGTCTTGAGCGCCTGGAAGAGGACGACGTGGCGGAAGACGGCGAGCCGCCCGAGGCCGAGCGCGCGCGCCGCCTCGATCTGGCCGTGGGGTACGGCGTCGATACCGGCGCGCACGATCTCGGTCGCATAGGCGCCGAGGTTGATCGTCATGGCCGCGAGTGCCGCCTCGTCCGCCTCGAGGCGGATGCCGAGCGCCGGCAGCGAGAAATAGATGATGAAGATCTGCACGAGGAAGGGCGTATTGCGGATGAGCTCGACGTAGCCGGCGACGAGGAGGCGGAGCGGCCGCGGCGCCGCCATCTTCGCGTACGCGCAGACGACCGCGAGTGCGAGGCCGAGCGCCATCGCCATCGCCGAGATCCGGATGGTGAGCCAGGCGCCCTCCAAGAGCTCCGGCAGATGGTCGAAGACGACGTTGAAGTGGAAGACGTAGTTCACGTGCCGCTCCGGCAGCGCCGCTGTCCCTCACCCGGCTCGCTTACGCTCGCCACCCTCTCCCGCAAGCGGGAGAGGGAAGGGGTGAGGGACGGCTACGCCGCGCCCGCCGGCCTCAGAACACCGGCAGCGCGGGCAGGTCGACGCCGGTGTATTTCTTGTAGATGTCGGCGAGCACGCCGTTCTCGGTGTTGAGGAACACCCAGGTGTTGATCCATTGCAGGAGCTCGAAGTCCCCGGGTCGCAGGGCGGCGGCGTAATAGGCGGTCGTCACCGTGAACTTGTTCTCGAGCTTCTTGTCGGGATTGCGCTGGGCGACGGACTTGGCGGCGAAGGCCGACATGCCGGCGGCGTCGATCTGGCCGGAGAGGAGGGCCTGGATGGTGGCCGCGATGTCGTCGAAATAGACGAGCTTGGCGTCCTTCGGCGCCAGCTTCGGCACCGTCGCCTCCTCGAGGGTGGCGCGCGTGAGCCCGACGCGTTTTCCCGCGAGGTCGGCCGCACTCTTGATGGCTGTGCCCGCGGGTGCGGTGATGACGATTGAGAGGGCGCCGTGGGGATTGGCGAACATCACGGTCTTGGCGCGCTCGAAGGTGATGCTGAGCGAGGAGATCGCCACGTCGGCGCGGCCGGCGAGAAGGGCCGGGATGCGGTTCGGTGCCGTCACCTGCACGAGCTCGAGCTCGACGCCCAGGTCCTTGGCAAGCTGGCGCGCGGTCGCGATCTCCGAGCCGTCGGGCTTGCCGTCCTTGTCGAGGATGCCGAAGGGCGGCGAGGTGACCTCGGCGGTGATGCGGATCTTCTTCTCGCGCAGGATGCGGTCGAGCGTGGTCTCGGCCTTGGCCGCGTGCATGGCGGCAAGTCCCGGCGCAAGTGCGACCAGTGCGATGGCGAGCAACCTCAGACTGCGTCTCATGGCGTTTCCTCCTTTTGTGTGCGTGTCCCGCTTATGCGCCCGTCCCACCGAGCGCCTTGAGCCCGGCCGCAAGCGCGCCTTGCAGCAGGGCGATGTCCGTGCCGTAGCCGAGGCAACGGAAGCCGCGCGCGCGCCACAACTCGGCCGAGGCCGGGTCGGTCACGAGAAACCCCGGCGCCTTGCCGTGGCGCTTGCAGGCCGCGAGCAGCCGCTCGACCGCGGCCAGGAAGTCGGGATGCGCGAACTCCCCGGTGATGCCGAGCGAATTGCTGAGGTCGTAATGGCCGAGCCACACCACGTCGATGCCGGGGACCGCCGCGATCCCCTCGATGTTGGCGATGCCCGCCGCCGTCTCGACGAGGGCTATGGTGAGCGTGCGCGCGTTGGCCGCCGCCATCTTCGCCACCACGTCGCCGCCCGTATAGTCGTCATGGGCCATGCCGAAGGCGAGGCCGCGCGCGCCCTCCGGCCGGTAGCGGCACCATTTGGCGAGGCTCTCGGCCTGCGCCACGGTCTCGACCATGGGCACCATGATGCCCATGGCGCCGGCATCGAGCACCGGGGCGATCAGGTGATAGTGGCAGCCCGGCACGCGCACCATGGGCACGATGCCGACCCCGCGCGCCGCGGCGATCTGCATCTTGATGGTCTCGATGCCGATGCCGCTATGCTCCATGTCGAGGAGGACGAACTCGGCTCCGGCGGCGGCGAGCACCGCAGGCAGGCCGGGCGTGAAGAACTCGAACGCCATGGTGCCGAGCGCAGTGCCGCCTGCGAGCAGCTTCTCGCGCATGGGATTCGGGCGCATGGGGCTCGTCACGATGCGCGCTCTCCGCTGGGGGGCAAGGCTCAGGATGCTGAGAGGAGATCGAGGGCCGTGATGGTGCGGCCCGTGACCATGTCCTTGGTCGCCGCGGCGAAGGACTTGAAATGGGGCGACCTCAAGTGCGCCTGGAACGCCGCCTCGTCGTCGTAGATCTCGTAGAGGAAGACGCGGTTGGGCCCGTCGTGCGGCAGCGCCACGTCGAAGCGGCGGCAGCCCGGCTCGTCCGCGAGCGAGCGCTTGGCGTTCTCCCGTACGAGCGTCACGAAGTGTTTATGTTGGTCGGGCGCAATCTCGAAATCGACGGTTATCACATAGCCGGCCATGCTCTTTTTCCTCTCACGGCAGCTCGCGGATTTTGACGCCGTTGAGCTCGGCGAGGATGCCCGGCAGCGTCGGCATGAAGCGCTCGCCGTGGCCGCGGATATTGGCGAGCTGATAGGTCTGGTTGACCGCCTGGGCGATGAAGGCGGCGGCGGGCGCGGATTCGGCGAGCCGCGTGTAGAAGCGCATGTCCTTGCCGGCGATGCGGATGGGGCCCTTGAGCCGGCTGTCGTCGCCCTCCAGCACCCACGGCATCATCATCTGGAACATGGCGCTGTTGGCGCCCCCTGCCGACACCACCTCGTAGAGCTTGGCGAGATCGACGCCGAGCTTGGCCGCGGTCGCCACCGCCTCGGCGATCACGGCGCTGGTGCCGATCGAGATGAAATTGTTGAGGAGCTTGAGCGTGTGCGCCATGCCGAGCGGCCCCGCCTCGATGATGGTGTCGGCGTAGCAGGCGATGATCGGGCGCACCTTGGCGAGAGCGTCTGGGTCGCCGGCGATGAAGGTCGAGAGGCGGCCCTCCTCGGCCTCCTTCGGCGTGCGGCCGACCGGCGCATCGACGATTCTGCAGCCGCGCGCGGCATAGTCCTTGGCGAGGCGGCGCGTCGAGCTGGGATCGGCGGTCGTCTGGTCGACGTGGATCATGCCGGGATGGGCACCCGCGAGAATGCCGCCCTCGCCCAGCACCGCCGCCTCCACCTCGACGGAGGAGGGGAGGCAGGTGAAGACCACGTCCGACGCCGCGGCGACCGCGGCGGCCGTCGGCATCTCGAGCGCACCCCGCGCCACCAGGTCCTCGACCGGCTGGCGGTTGCGGTGGCCGAGAATGGTAAGCGGGTGGCCCTTGGCGAGGATGTTCTTGGCGGCGCCGTGGCCCATGAGGCCGACGCCGATATAGCCGACGCGCAACTTGTCGCTCAAGCAGCCTCCCCGCATTTCCGCCGGGGCCCGTAGCGCGGGCCTCTCGATCCGCGGCCGAGCCTGTCACACAAATCCGCTCGCTGCAAGAATGACCGCAGCGAGAGGCTCGGCTCAGATCGGGTCCCAGCAGAAGACGTCGCCCGAGCGCTCGAGGGGATAGAAGCTCGGCTTGAGCGCGGGCAGCATCTGCTCGGCAAGAGCGGCCGGCGTCCAGCCCTCGGCGCGGTGCACCGAGCGGACGGGCCGCGGCTGGCTCATGAGGAAGACCTCGTTCTTGCGCACGGCGAAAATCTGGCCGCTCACCTCCTTGGCAAGGTCGCTAGCTAAGAAGACGACGAGCGGGGCGATCTTCTCGGGTCCCATGGTCTTGACCCGGGCGACGCGCGCCTGCTCCTCCGCCGTCTCCGTAGGGATGGTGCCGATGAGCCGGCTCCAGGCAAAGGGCGAGACGCAGTTGGAGCGCACGTTGAAGCGTGCCATGTCGAGGGCGATCGATTTCGAGAGCCCGACGATGCCCATCTTGGCCGCGGCGTAGTTCGCCTGGCCGAAATTGCCGACGAGGCCAGAGGTCGAGGTGAAGTGCACGTAGCTGCCGCTCTCCTGCTCGCGGAAATGGCGTGCCGCCGCCTTGGCGACGTAGAAGCTGCCGAGGAGATGGACGCGGATCACCGCCTCGAAATCGGCGACGCTCATCTTGTGGAAGATGCGGTCGCGCAGGATGCCGGCGTTGTTGACCACGCAATCTATGCGCCCGAAGGCATCGAGCGCCGACTTGACGATGCTCTCGCCGCCCTTGGGCTCAGCGACGCTGTCGGTGTTGGCGACCGCCCGGCCGCCCGCCCTCTTGATCTCCTCGACGACCGCCTGCGCGGGACCCGCGTCCTGGCCTTCGCCCTCGGCGCTGCCGCCCAGGTCGTTCACCACCACCTGCCCGCCTTCGGCTGCGGCGAGGAGGGCGATCTCGCGGCCGATGCCGCGGCCGGCACCTGTGACCACGACGACCTTGCCCTCGAGGCACTTCGTTCTCCCCATCGCGGACTCCTTCCGTCTTTTGCTTTGCCGCGGCGGAAACTCTCGCATGGCGCTTCGGCGGGCGTCAACGCAATCGGCCCCGTACCCGCCGCATTGACGCTCGAATCTCGCCCGTGCGAGAGTGCGCGCGCAACCGGGCGGGGGGAGTGCTGCGCGTGGCGATCGACCATCAGACGCTGGTGAATTGGCGCTTCGGCGATCTCGAGCATGCGTATTCGGCGCGCGACACCATCCTTTATGCGCTCGGGGTCGGGCTCGGCGCCCCGCCGGACGACCGCGACCAGCTCGCCTTCGTCTATGAGGACGGCCTCAAGGCACTCCCCACCATGGCGGTTGTGCTCGGCTATCCCGGCTTCTGGATCAAGGACCCGCGCACGGGCATCGACTGGACGCGCGCGCTCCACGGCGAGCAGGGCCTCGTCCTCTTCGCTCCGCTGCCGGCAAGCGGCACGGTGATCGGCCGCACGCGCATCACCGGGCTCGTCGACAAGGGTGCCAGGCGGGGAGCGCTCCTCATCTCCGAGCGCGAGGTGATCGACAAGGCGAGCGGCGTGCTCCTCTGCCGCCTCTCCCAGACGGCGGTGCTGCGCGGCGACGGCGGCTTCGGCGGGCCCGGCGGCCCCACGCCCGAGCCGCACCCGATCCCCGCCCGTACGCCGGATTCTGCCTGCGAGCTCCCGACGCTCCCCCAGGCCGCCCTCATCTACCGCCTCTCGGGCGATTACAATCCGCTACATGCCGATCCCGCGGTCGCCGCCAAGGCCGGCTTCGAGCGCCCGATCCTTCACGGCCTTTGTACGTTCGGCGTCGTGGGCCATGCCTTGCTCAAGACGCTCTGCGCCTACCGCCCGGAACGGCTCAAGAGCATGCAGGTGCGCTTCTCGGCACCGGTCTTCCCGGGCGAGACCATCCGCACGGAGATGTGGCGGGACGGCCACATGGTATCGTTCCGCGCGCGCTCGCTTGAGCGCGACGTGGTGGTGATCAACAACGGTCGGGCCGAGATCGGGACCTGACGAGAGGGGGAGGAGAGCCGTGCCGGGAGCGGAGCCGTCGCTCAGCGCGCTGTTCCGGCCGCGCTCGCTCGTCGTGCTCGGCGCCTCGGCCGATCCGGCCAAGCTCGGCCACCGCACCTATGTCAATCTCCTGGAGCGCTTTCCCGGGCGGCTTTATGGCGTGAACGCGCGGGGCGGCGAGGTGCGCGGCCGAGCGCTCCACAGAAGCGTGGCCGAGCTGCCTGAGTGTCCCGATCTTGCCGTGCTCTCGGTTCCCGTCGAGGGGGCGCTCGAGACGCTCGCGGCCTGTGCCGCGAGGGGAATCAAGAGCGCCGTCGTCTTCACCTCCGGCTTCGCCGAGCTCGGCCCCGAGGGGCGCCGGCTCCAGGAGCGCCTGCTGGCCATCGCGCGCGGCCACGGCATGCGCCTCCTGGGTCCCAACTGCATGGGTTTCATGGACATCGCGCGCGGCGTGATCGCGAGCTTCATGGGTCCGGCTACGCTCGCCGGCGTGCTTCCCGGACGCGTGGCGATCTTGAGCCAGAGCGGCGCCATCGGCACGCTCTCGCTCGCCTTCGCGCGCGAGCGCGGCCTCGGCATCAGCCTCTGGATCACCACGGGAAACCAGTGCGACGCGGACTTCGCCGAATGCCTCGCCTATCTCGCCGAGGACGACGGCACCGACGTCATCATAGCCGGGCTCGAGGGCTCGGCGGCGGGGGACGCGCTCTGCCATGCCCTTCGCCTCGCGCACGCGCGGAAGAAGCCGGTCGTCATGCTCAAGATCGGCCGCAGCGAGGTCGGGGCGGCGGCCATCGTCTCCCACACCGGCGTGCTCGCCGGCAACGACGCGGTCTACGACGCCGTCTTCCGCGCCCACGGCGTCCACCGCGCCGCGGATTTTTCCGAGCTCATGGACGTGGCCGAGGCGGCGGCGGCAGGGCTCTTTCCCGAGAACGCGCGGATCGGCCTCGTCACGGTCTCGGGCGGGGTCGGCGTCATGATGGCGGACGAGGCGGTTGAGCGCGGCCTCGAGGTCGCAGCCATGCCCGAGCGCGCGCAACGGCGCCTCAAGGCGATCGTGCCGTTCGCGAGCCCGCGCAATCCGGTCGACGCCACGACGGTCATCATTTCGGACCCGCCGGTCTTGCGCCGCTTCCTCGAGGAGACGCTGGCCCAAGGCCGCTACGGCGCCGTCGTCGTCTTCCTCGCCACGCTGGGGCTCAACCTCGCCCATATGGAGCGCACGCTCGCGGCCCTCGACGGCTTGAGGCAGTCCTATCCGCGGCGGCCCATCGTCTTCGTCATGGCGGCGACGCCCGAGACGCGGGCGCTGACCGAGGCCGCGGGCTTCCGGGTGCTCGACGAGCCGGTGCGCGCGGTGGCAGCCCTTGCGGCGCTCGAGCGCATGCGCGAGGCGTGGCGGCGGCCCGCGCCGAAGCCGGCAGGCAGGTTGCGCGCCCGGCCGCTCGCGGTGCCGCCGCGGAACGAGGACGAGGCGCTGGCGTTTCTCGCACGCCTCGGCATCCCGGTGGTGAAGCGCCGCCTCGTCGCCTCGCGCGCGGCGGCGGAGCGCGCGGCGGCCGGATTGGGCTTTCCGGTTGCGCTCAAGATCGTCTCGCCCGACATCGCGCACAAGTCCGACATCGGCGGCGTGGCGCTCGACGTGGCGACGCGGGCGGCGGCGGGCGAGGCCTTCCGGCGCATCATGCGGCGCGTGGCACAGCAGAAGCCGCGGGCGCGGCTGGACGGCGTCCTCGTGGCGCCGATGGTCAAGGGTGGGGTCGAGCTCATCCTCGGCGCGCGCCGCGACGCGGTCTTCGGGCCGGTCGTCATGCTCGGCATGGGCGGCATCCATGCCGAGACCCTCAAGGACGTGAGCCTGCGGCTGGCACCGCTCGACGCGCGCGAGGCGATCGCCATGATCCGCGAGCTCGCCGGCTATCCGCTCCTCGCCGGCGCGCGCGGCCGACAGCTGCTCGATCTCGCCGCCCTCGCCCGCGCCATCGCGGCACTCTCGCGCGCCGCCGCGGCTTATCGCGACAGCATCGAGAGCATCGACATCAATCCCTTCGTCCTGCTCGCGAAGGGGGGCATGGCGCTCGATGCTCTCGTGCTGCCCCTCAGAGCGCCGCGACGACGCGGATCTCCACCTTGAGGTCCGCCCGCGCGAGCTTGCTCTCGACGCAGGCGCGCGCCGGGGTATTGCCCTGGGAGACCCAGGCGTCCCACACCTTGTTCATCTGATCGAAGGTCTTGATGTCGGCGAGCCAGATGGTGGCCGAGAGCATCTTGCTCTTGTCGCTGCCGGCCTCCTTGAGATAGGCGTCGATCTTGGCGACGATCTGCTGGGTCTGGCCGGCCACGTCGACCGTGGCATCGTCGGCGACGACGCCGGCGAGATAGACCGTGTCGCCGTGGATCACGATCTGGCTCATGCGGGGGCCTACTCTCAAGCGCTTGATCATGGCGTTCTCCCTTAGGGTTTCCGGCCGATCATAGCGGGCCGGGGCGCCGCTACCAACCGTGCCGATATCACCTTGCGCCGGGCGCGCAAGGCAGCCATGCTCACGGCGAGCAACAGGGAGAGTGCCTATATGGCCGCGACAGAAACCGTTTCCGCCGGCCACGAGCTCGGCGACGTCATCATCGAGATGGCGGGCGTCAGCAAGTGGTTCGGCGACTTCCAGGCCCTGAACGGCGTCGATCTCGCAGGTGCGCCGGGGCGAGCGCATCGTCATCTGCGGGCCCTCGGGCTCGGGCAAGTCGACCCTCATCCGCTGCTTGAACCGCCTCGACGAGCACTCGCGCGGCCGCATCGTGATCGACGGCATCGAGCTCGACCAGGCGACGCGCCATATCGAGCAGGTGCGCCGCGACGTCGGCATGGTGTTCCAGCAGTTCAACCTCTTCCCCCACCTGACCGTGCTGGAGAACTGCATCCTCGCGCCGATGAAGGTGCGCGGGATGGCCAAGGCGGAGGCCGAGACCGTCGCCATGGGCTATCTCGAGCGCGTGCGCATCCCCGAGCAGGCGAAGAAGTATCCCGGCCAGCTCTCGGGCGGCCAGCAGCAGCGCGTGGCGATCGCGAGAGCGCTCTGCATGAGCCCCAAGATCATGCTGTTCGACGAGCCGACCTCGGCCCTCGACCCGGAGATGGTCAAGGAGGTGCTCGACGTCATGGTCGAGCTGGCGCTCTCGGGCATGACCATGATCGTGGTCACCCACGAGATGGGCTTCGCCCGGCGCGTCGCCGACCGCGTCATCTTCATGGACCGCGGCGAGATCATCGAGGAGGCGCCGCCCGAGGAGTTCTTCTCCGCCCCGCGCAACGAGCGCACGCGCACTTTTCTCGGGCAGATCCTCAGCCACTGACCTCGCGCAGGTGGCAGGCCACCTGGTGGCCGGGCCGCACCTCGCGCATCGCCGGCTCCTCCTCGCGGCAGCGCGCCATGACGTACGGGCAGCGCGTATGGAAGCGGCAGCCGGCGGGCGGCGTAATCGGGCTCGGCACGTCGCCCTGGAGGATGATGCGCGCGCGCTTGGCCGTGGGATCGGGGAGCGGGATGGCGGAGAGCAGCGCCTCCGTATAGGGGTGGAGAGGGGCGGTGAAGAGCGCGTCCTTGGACGCCAGCTCGACGATCTTCCCGAGATACATGACCGCGATGCGCCGGCTGATGTGCTCGACGACCGCGAGATCGTGGGCGACGAAGAGGTAGGAGAGGTGGAATTCGGCCTGGAGGTCGCGCAGCAGGTTCACCACCTGGGCCTGCACCGAGACGTTGAGGGCGGAGACCGGCTCGTCGCAGAGGATGAGGCTCGGCTGCAATGCTAACGCCCGCGCAATCCCGATGCGCTGGCGCTGGCCGCCCGAGAACTCGTGCGGATAGCGCCGCATGGCGTCGGCCCGGAGGCCCACCTTGGCGAGGAGGGCAGCCACGCGCTCCTTGAGCGCAGCACCCGCGGCGACGCCGTAGTTGGCGAGCGGCTCGGCCACGATGTCGCCAACGGTGAGGCGCGGATTGAGCGACGAGTAGGGGTCCTGGAACACCACCTGGAGCTCGCGGCGATAGGGCCGCATCTCGCGCTGGCTCAAGCGCTCGATGCGCTTGCCGCGCAAGGCGATGGTGCCCGCCGTGGGCTCGATCAGCTTGAGGATGGTCTTGCCCACCGTCGATTTGCCGCAGCCGGACTCGCCGACGAGGCCCAGGGTCTCGCCCTCCTGAATAGCGAAACTGACGCCGTCGACGGCGTGGACCACGCCGGCGCTCTTGCCGAGGAAGCCTTTCTTCACCGGGAAATGCTTCTTGAGCCCTGCCACCTCGAGGAGCGGCGGTCTTACGCCGGCTTGGCCGCTGGCACTCATGGCCGCACCACGCGCTCGGATTCGAAGCAGGCGGCGAAATGGCCGGGCGCCTTGGCCTCGAAGGGCGGCGCCTCGCGCTGGCAGCGCTCAGTCGCAAGCGCGCAGCGCGGTGCGAAGGCGCATCCCCGTATCTCCTCGCGCAAGGAGGGCACCGTGCCCGGAATCTCGGCGAGCCGCGGCGGGTCGGCGATGCCGAGGGTGGCGCCGAGGCGCGGCACCGAGGCGAGGAGGCCGGCGGTGTAGGGATGGCGCGGCCTCGCGAAGAGCGCTGCCACCGGCGCCTCCTCGACCTTGCGGCCCGCGTACATGACGACGACGCGCTGGGCCATCTCGGCGACCACGCCGAGGTCGTGGGTGATGAGGACGATGGCGGCGCCGATCTTCGCCTTGAGCTCGCGCATGAGGTCGAGGATCTGCGCCTGGATGGTCACGTCGAGTGCCGTCGTCGGCTCGTCCGCGATGAGGAGCTTGGGGTTGCAGGCGAGCGCCATGGCGATCATCACCCGCTGGCGCATGCCGCCCGACATCTCGTGGGGATACTGGCGGGCGCGGCGCGCGGCCTCCGGGATGTGCACGAGCTCCAGCATCTCGACCGCGCGCGCCGCCGCCGCCCTGGAGCCCAGGCCCTGATGCAGCTCCAGGCTCTCGCCGATCTGGCGCGAGATCGTCAGCACCGGGTTGAGCGAGCTCATCGGCTCCTGGAAGATCATCGAGATCTCGTTGCCGCGGATGCGGCGCATCTCGGCCTCGCTCAGCCCCAGGAGGTCGCGGCCGGCGAAGTTGATGGCGCCGCCCACGATGCGTCCGGGCGGCCAGGCGATGAGACGCAGCACCGAGAGCGCCGTGACGCTCTTGCCGCAGCCCGACTCGCCGACGACCGCGAGCGTCTCGCCCGGGGCAAGGGCGTAGGACACGCCGTCGACCGCGCGCACGATGCCGTCGCGCGTGAAGAAGTAGGTCTTGAGGTCCTCGATCGCGAGGAGCGGCTCGGCGGGCGGTGCCGGTGCCTCGGCGAGGGGAGCAGCTTGGGCCAGCACCATGGCCTCTCCTCACATGCGCCGCGCGAGGCGCGGATCGAGCGCGTCGCGCAAGCCGTCGCCCACGAGGTTGACCGCGAGCACGGTCGCCGAGAGGAAGAGGGCTGGGAAGATGATCATGTAGGGCGACACCTCGAAGAGGCTGCGCCCCTCGGCCATGATGTTGCCCCAGCTCGGGATGTTGGGCGGCGTGCCGGCGCCGATGAAGGAGAGGATGGCCTCGGTGATCATGGCGGAGGCGCAGATATAGGTGCCCTGCACCAGGATCGGCGCCACCGTATTGGGGAGGATGTGGCGCGAGAGCGTGCGGAAGAAGCCGGTGCCGGCGGCGACCGCGGCCTCGACGAAGGGCTGCTCGCGCAAGGAGAGCACGACGCCGCGCACGAGCCGCGTCACGCGCGGCACCTCGGACACGGTGATGGCGAAGATGACGTTTCCCAGGCTCGCCCTGGTGAGCGCCATGAGGGCGATCGCCAGCAGCACCGAGGGGATCGACATGAGCCCGTCCATGATCCGCATGACGATGGCGTCGGCCCAGCGGTTGAAGCCGGTGACGAGGCCGATTGCGAGGCCGGCCGCGGTCGAGAAGAGCGCCACGCTGAGGCCGACCGCGAGCGAGACGCGCGCGCCATAGACGGTGCGGCTGTAGATGTCGCGGCCGAGCATGTCGGTGCCGAACCAATAGGCCGCGGAGGGCACGCGCAGGCGCTTGATGGGCGCCACGGCCTGGGGGTCCGAGGTCCAGAGATAGGGTGCCAGGATCGCCATCAGCGCCATCAGGAGGAGGAGGGCTGAGCCCACGACGATGGTCGGGTGGCGGCGCATCGCCTCGCGCACGAAGCCGCGCCTGGCGGGTGAGGCGATCAGCGGCGCGCTCGCGAGCGGCTCGGCGGTCATCCTCAGTACCTTACGCGCGGATCGAGGAGCGTGTAGCTCACGTCGACGAGCAGGTTGACCAGCACGAAGACGGCCGAGAAGAGGAGGGTGACGCCCTGGATGATCGGGTAGTCGCGGCGGAGGATGGCGTCGACCGTGAGGCGGCCGAGGCCCGGAATGGCGAACACCGTCTCGGTCACGATGACGCCGCTGATGAGAAGGGCGACGCCGATGCCGATGATGGTCGCGATGGGCACCGCCGCGTTCTTGAGCGCATGGCCGATGAGCACGTCGCGCGTGGCGAGCCCCTTGGCCCGCGCGGTGCGGATATAGTCCTGGCTCAAGACCTCGAGCATGCTGGCCCGCGTGATGCGCGCGATCAGCGCGGCATAGATGAGGCCGAGGGAGAGCGAGGGCAGCACGATGTGGGCGAGGAAGGGGAGGAAGCCCACGCGGATGCTGACGTAGCCCTGCACGGGGAGGAGGTCGAGCTCGACCGAGAAGACGAGGATGAGGAGATAGGCGAGCACGAAGGCGGGGAGCGAGAAGCCGAGCACCGCGAAAGCCATGGCCGCGCGGTCGATCCAGGTGCCCACCTTCCAGGCAGCTAGGACGCCGATGGGAATCGCGATCGCGATGGCGACGATCATGGTGGTGACGGTGAGCGCCACGGTCGGCTCGAGGCGCTGGGCGATGAGCGTGCTGACCGGCAGGTTGGTGAAGATCGAGATGCCGAGGTCGCCGTGGAGCACGCCCCAGAACCATTTGCCGAAGCGCAAGAGGAAGGGCTCGTCGAGGCCGAGCTGCTGGTGGATGCGCGCGATGTCCGCGGGCGTCGCGAGATCCCCCGCGATGATCGCGGCCGGATCGCCGGGTGCCAGATAGAGGAGCGAGAAGACGAAGACGGCGACGACCCCCATGACGGGAATCGTCGCAAGCAGCCGTCGGGCGATATAGGCGATCACGGGACCAGCCGCCGCATCACTCTCACCGTGGCGTCGCGTTCGCGATGTTACCCGCTCGCGGGCGGGCTTGACACAGCAAATAGCGTGCCAGGGGGTTAGTTAGGATGGAACCCCCCACCCCAACCCTCCCCCTCAAGGGGGGAGGGGGCCCTTATTGCGCTCGCCCGTGGATTTCCCTCCCCCCTTGAGGGGGAGGGTAGGGAGGGGGGTGAAGATCGTAAGACGCCGGCGCGCCCTCAGATCACGAGCTCGCTCTTCGGATCGATGAGGTGCATGTGGTTGAGGTCGGCCGAGAGCCTGGCGGTCTCGCCGGCGCGGGGTGCCGCCGCGGGATTGACGCGGCCGCAGACCTCGGTGCCGTTGACCGTGAAATAGACCAGGGTCTCCATGCCCATGGGCTCGACCACCTCGACCCCGACGCTGAACTCGGACCAGCCGTCGGCCGGGGTGCTGCGCGCCTCGACGATGTGCTCGGGCCTGAGGCCGAAGACGAGCTCCTGCCCGGCAAAGGGCTTGTAGCGCGCCGTGCGGCTGGCCGGCACCGGGAAGCTCGGGCCACCCTGCAACTGCACGCTCAGGCCGGCGCCGTCCGCCGCCAGCCGGCAGTTGAGGAAGTTCATGGCCGGCGAGCCGATGAAGCCGGCGACGAAGCGGGTGCGCGGGTTGTGGTAGAGCTCGTTGGGGGCGTCGATCTGCTCGATGGTGCCGGCGTTCATCACCACGACGCGGTCGGCGAGCGTCATGGCCTCGACCTGGTCGTGGGTGACGTAGACGGTCGTGGTCTTCACGGTCTGGTGCACCTTCTTGATCTCGGTGCGCATCTGCACGCGCAGCTTGGCGTCGAGGTTGGAGAGCGGCTCGTCGAAGAGGAAGACCTTGGGATTGCGCACGATGGCGCGGCCCATGGCGACGCGCTGGCGCTGGCCGCCCGAGAGCTGCCGCGGCCGGCGGCCGAGGAGCTCGGTGATGCCGAGGATGCGCGCCGCGTTCTCGACTCGCGCCTTGATCTCGGGCTTGGGATATTTCTTGAGCCTGAGCCCGAACGACATGTTCTCGTAGACCGTCATGTGCGGGTAGAGCGCGTAGTTCTGGAACACCATGGCGATGTCGCGGTCCTTGGGCGGCACGTCGTTGACGAGCTCGCCGCCGATGTAGATCTCGCCCGCACTCGTCTCCTCGAGGCCCGCGATCATCCTCAGCGTCGTGCTCTTGCCGCAGCCCGAGGGGCCGACCAGCACGATGAATTCCTTGTCGACGATGTCGAGGTTGATGCCGCGCACGGCCTCGGTGCGGTCGAACATCTTGACGACGTTGCGCAGAGCGACGTGGGCCATGCTTGGGACTCCCGGGATCAGCCCTTGGTGGCGCCGGCGGTGAGCCCGGCAATGTAATAGTCCATGAGAAAGGCGTAGATGACGAGCGGAGGTGCCGCCGCGATGAGGGCGGCGGTCATGATCATGCCCCACTGGTAGACGTCGCCCTTGACGAGGGTGGTCACCGTGCCGGCCGTGAGGACGAGCTGGTCGGAGCTGAAGATGAAGGCCATGGGATAGACGAACTCGGACCACGACACCGTGAAGGCGAAGATCGTTGCCGCGATGAGGCCGGGCAGCGCCACGGGGATGAAGATCTTGAAGAGCATCTGGACGTGGTTGGCGCCGTCGATGAGGGCCGCCTCGTCGAGCTCCTTGGGGATGCTCTGGAAGTAGCCGATCATGATCCAGGTGCAAAACGGCACCGTGAGCGTCGGATAGACCAGCACCAGCGCCCAATACGAGTTCAGCAGCCCGAGCGCGCCCACGATCTTGAACATCGGGATGAAGAGCAGCGAATCCGGCACGAGATAGGTGAGGAATACTCCCGTCGCGAAGACGCCCGAGCCCCAGAACTTCATGCGCCCGAGTGCAAAGGCGGCCGGCACGCTGATCACCATGCTGATCGCCACGGTGAGCAGCGTCACGATGACGGTGTTGAGGAAGTAGATGGGAAAATCCGTGTGATACAGCAGGGTCGTGATGTTCTCGGAGGTCGGCGGCAACGCCGGCGTCCAGGGATCGAGGGTCTGGTTCGAGATCTGCGAGCTCGTCTTGGTCGCGGTGACGAGCGCGTAGAAAGGCGGGGTCAAGAAGAAGATCGCGAAGACGATGAGGAAGACGTAGGACAGGATGAGCGCCCAGCGCCGGTTGCGCGAGAGGCTGCCGCGGAAGGAGAGCCGAGGCGCTGCGACGGCGGCGGCGTCGGCCGTCATCAGATCTCCCTCCCGCGCCGCATCACGCCGCGCAGGATGAAGAAGGCGGAGACGCCGAGGATGGGGAACATGAAGAGGGACACCGCCGAGCCGAGCGGAATGTCGCCCACCTGGATGCCCAGCTGGAAGGCGTAAGTTGCGAACACGTGGGTCATGTTGCGCGGACCGCCCGAGGTCAACACGCGGACGATGTCGTAGTTCGCGAAGGTGACGATGAGCGAGAGCAGGACGGTGATGGCGATGATGTTACGCATCATGGGCAGCGTGATGTGGACGAAGCGCTGCCAGGCGCTGGCTCCGTCGATGGACGCCGCCTCATAGAGCTGCTCGGGCACCGACTTGATGGCGGCCAGGTACATGATCAGGAAGAAGGGCGCGCCGTACCAGACGTTGACCAGCACCGCGCAGAAGCGTGCCCAATAGGGCTCGCTGAGCCAGGCCACGTGCATGCCGAAGTGGCCGAGGATCCAGTTGAAGGCGCTGTAGGTGGGATCGAACATCCACCACCAGGTCAGCGTCGAGAGCGAAAGCGGCATGACCCAGGGCACCAGCAGCATGCCGCGCCATTTGCGCTGGCCCTTGGAGGGCAGATTGTTCACGAGATGCGCCGTGATGATGCCGATGAGCGCCTTGAAGAACACCGCGCTGACCGCGAAGATCGTCGATTGCTCGACCACCATCCAGAAGGTGTCGCGGCCCAGGAGAAACGTGAAATTGCCGAGACCGATGAACTTGGTCTGGGCCTTGTTCAGCAGCGAGAGATAGATCGAATAGAGGAAGGGAAAGAGCACCAGCCCTATCACAAGGGCCATGAGCGGGGTGCACCACAGGACCGCGATCGTCGTCCGCCGTTGCATCAGCTTGTGCAGGCTGCTGCGCGACGGGCGCGGCAAGGTCGCGGCACCCAGGAAATCGGCCGCGCCGAGCGGCTTGTGGACTTGGTCGACCATGGCGATCAGCTCCCGCTGTTGCCGTTCCACAATCGGGAGCGGGCGTGCCCCGCCGGCAGCCCGCTCTCAAGAACCCGGATGGAAACGGCGGCCGTCATGCCGAAGCGGCGGTGCGCCGTTCCACCGATACCTGTCCCGTCCTCCGCGCGGCGATCAGGTGCGGAGATAGCCCTCAAGCTCGCCCGACGCCCACTTGATGACCTCGTCGATCTTCTGCTTGCCCTGGGCGACCTTCGCGATCATGACGGTCTGCAGGGCCTGATTGTAAATCTGCGCCGCGATATCGGGCCGCGCCGGATATCCGGCCATGCTGTATTGCTCGTCCCCGCGCGGCGGATAGTTGTAGACGGTGCCCAAGGGCGGCTCGACCGTCTTCCAGGTATCGAAATCATAGTAGCTCTTGAAGGACGGCAGGTCGTAGCCGCTCGAGGCGGCAACGAGACGCCTCGCTTGCGGCTTGTCCACGATATAGTGGACGAGCTCCTTGGCGGCCGTCTTGTTGGTGCCGAAATTCCAAATGCCGTAGATGAACGGCAGGTGGGGGGCGAAGCGGCCCTTGGGTCCGCGCGGCATGTCGTGGGTCCAGCACTGCTCGCCCACGGGACGGTTGTCGCGCACCGCGACGGCCCAGGCGCTCGGCGGATTCATGATGTTCGAGCCCTTGCCCGAGATGAGCCAGCGGTTGTTGCCGGCGTCGTCCCAGGCATAGACGTTCAGGCGAATTGGCCGCCATCAGTTTCGCGGCGTATTCGAGGACGGTGCGGGTCTCGGGCGAATCGATCTTGATCTGGTCCTTCTCGTCGACGAAGACCGAGCCGTGGCCGCGGAAGAGGGCGCCCACCCAGTCGATGGCGTCGCTCGTCTGGCCCATGGGCAAACCGACCGGGAAGCCGCCCTTGAAGAGCTGCTCCGCGGTCTTGAGGTACATCGCCCAGTCCCAACTCTCGACCAGCGCCTTGTCGCGCTCCACGCCCGGGCCGGGAAACATCTTCACGATGTCGACGTCGCAATACTTCTTGTAGAGATCGATGCGCGAGCAGCACGGCTTGACCTGGCTGCCGCAGATAGCCGGAATGCCCATCCAGTGGCCGTCGAACTTGGAGAGATACTCGCAAGTGTCGGCGATCGGCCCATGGTCCTTGATGAGCGCCGAGATCACGTCGTCGGTAGGCTCGAGCTTGGCGCGGTGAACCGTGATCTGCCAGGCGCGATGGGAGAAGATGTCGTGGCCGGTGCCGGCTTGCGCCTCGGCGCTTCCGGTCAAGAGATCCTTGTCGCCGATCGTGGTGATGTAGTCGATGTGGATCTCGACCTTGTTCTTCTCGCCCCATTCGTTGACGATCGCCGTCAAGGTATCGTTGGCGCCGGGGACCCAGTGGTCCCAGGCCCCGATGGCTAGCTTGCCGGCAGCATAGCTCGTGCGCATGTAGGGTGCTGCCACGAGCGCAGTCGTGGCCAGCGCGGTCTTCGCGATGAACTTGCGGCGTGAAATCTTGCTCCGAGTCATCTCTGCTCCTCCCAAGGTCGCGGGCGATCACTGCACCCGATCGTTGATATCATTGAGTCCGATAATATAACCGAATGCGGGCAAGAGGAATAGGCCGATCGTAGCGGCAAGCAAAAGGCCGCGGCCTCGGGCGGAGGTGCTGCAAATCCAGGCAAAAATGCGGCACGAGGCCGCCAAACGTCCCGGCCGGGCCGTTGCCCCGGTCGCCCCGCCCGGCCGCCGGCGCGCTCAGGCGCGCCCGTTGCCGCGGATCGCCTGCCAGATGCGCTCCGGCGTGGCCGGCATGTCGATGTGCTCGATGCCGTGCTCCGCGAGCGCATCGACGAGGGCATTGATGACCGCGGGCGGCGCGCCGATGGCGCCCGCCTCGCCGGCACCCTTGACGCCGAGCGGATTGCTGCGGCAGGGCACGATGTTGTAGCTGCTCTCGATGGCGGGGACGTTGTCGGCGCGCGGCATGCAGTAGTCCATGAACGAGCCGGTGACGAGCTGGCCGGTGGCCTGATCGTAGACGCAGCTCTCGAGGAGGGCCTGGCCGATGCCCTGCACGACGCCGCCGTGGATCTGGCCGTCGAGCAGCAGCGGGTTGAGCACGACGCCCACGTCGTCGACCACGAGATAGCGCGCGATGCTGACGCTGCCCGTCTCGGGATCGACCTCGAGCTCGCAGAGGTGGCAGCCGTTGGGAAAGGTGGAGGCCGGCGGCGTGAAGTGCGCCTTGGCGCCGAACCCGGGCTCGATCTCGGGCGGCAGCTGCAAGGGATCGTAGGCCGCCTGCGCCACCTTGGCGAAGCTCACGCTGCGGTCGGTGCCGGCGATGCGGTAATGACCCTCGGCGAACTCCACGTCGGCGGCCGAGGCCTCGAGGATATGGGCGGCGATGGGCTTGCCGCGCTCGATCACCCGGCGCGCCGCGAGATCGACGGCAACCCCGCCCACGGGAAGCGAGCGCGAGCCGCCGGTGCCGCGGCCATAGGCCACCACGTCGGTGTCGCCCTGCACCACGCGGATCTCCTCGAAGGGAACGCCGAGCGTCTCGGCGAGGATCTGCGCGTAGGCGGTCTGGTGGCCCTGTCCGCTCGATTGCGTGCCGACGAGGAGCGAGACGGAGCCGCTCGGATCGACGCGCACCTCGGCCGATTCGTCCGGGCCGCCGCCGCACTGCTCGATGTAGGTCGAAAAGCCGAAGCCGCGCAGCTTGCCTGCCTTGCGCGCCGCCGCCTTGCGCTGGGCGAAGCCCGCCCGATCCGCGAGCTTGAGCGCGTCCTCCATGTTGCGCGCGAAATGGCCGCTGTCGTAGGTGAGGCCCATCGAGGTCGTATAGGGCATCTTCTCCGGCGGGATGAAGTTGCGCCGGCGAAGCTCGTCTGGCGCAATGCCGGCCTTGCGCGCCGCATGGTCGACCATGCGCTCGATGACGTAGGCCGCCTCCGGCCGGCCGGCGCCGCGATAGGCATCGACGGGTGCGGTGTTGGTGAAGACGCCTTTGACCGAGACGTGGATGGCCGGCACCACATAGACGCCGACCAGGAGCTGGGTCCCGCAGAGCGTCGGGATGAAGGTGCTGAAGTTGGAGAGATAGGCGCCGAGGTTGGCGACCGTCGCTACCCGCATGGCGAGGAAGCGGCCATCCTTGTCGAGGCCGAGCTCGGCCTCGGTCACGTTGTCGCGGCCGTGGGTGTCGGCGAGGAAGCAGTCGGCGCGCTCGCCCGACCACTTGACCGGGCGGCCGAGCTTCTTCGCGGCATAGAGCACGAGGGCGTGCTCGCGGTAGAGGAATATTTTGGCGCCGAAGCCGCCGCCCACGTCCGGCGTCACCACGCGGATGTCGTGCTCCGGCACCTTGAGGACGTGCTTGGCGAGCAACTCGCGCACGAAGTGGGAGCCCTGGCTCGAGGTATAGAGCAGGTAGCGCTCCTCGCCGCGCTCGTAGGCGCCGAGGGCCGAGCGCGGCTCCATCGGATTGGGCACCAGGCGGTTGTTGACGAGGCGCAGCTTGACCACGTTGGCCGCCTTCGCCATCGCCTTGTCGGCGGCCGCCTTGTCGCCGATCTCCCAGTCGAAGCAGAGGTTGCCCGGCGCCTCGTCCCAGATGCGCGCCGGATGCTTGGCGTCCGCCACCGCCGTCTCGCTCCAGGCCGGCAGGCTCTCGTAATCGATCTCGACGAGCTCGGCCGCGTCGCGCGCCGCGTCGAGGGTCTCGGCCACGACGAGGGCGACCGCGTCGCCCACGTAGCGCACGCGGTCGACGGCGAGGCAGGGATAGGGCGGCGAGGGATTGGTGCTGCCGTCGCGGTTGGTCGTCGGCGTGAGAAGGGGGATGGTGCCGATGCCGTCGTTCGCGAGATCGGCGCCGGTGAAGACCGCAAGCACGCCGGCTGCCGCCTTGGCCTCAGCGGCGTCGATGCTGCGGATGCGCGCATGGGCATGGGGCGAGCGCAGGATATAGGCGTAGCTCTGCCGCGGCAGGCTGATGTCGTCGGCGTAGCAGCCCTCTCCGGTCAGGAAGCGCGCATCCTCGCGCCTGCGGATCGCCTGGCCGAAAGCAAACTTGCCCATGCTGGATCTCCCGGGATGTCTCGGACGCAACAGTAGGCCGAGCGGGGACTAGGCGCCAAGGGTCTTGTCGTTTTTCGACAAGAGCCCGCTGTCCCTCACCCTTCCCATCGCTTGCGCGATGGGCCCCTTCCCTCTCCCGCAAGCGGGAGAGGGTGGCGAGCGTCAGCGAGCCGGGTGAGGGATAGCGACCACGCGCCGCTATTTGCTCTTCCGCATCGCTTCGTTGTAGTAGCTCGCATCGTAGAAGCGCATGGGATCGCCGAGCGTCATCTGCGGCTTGCCGTATTCGCTGCGCAGTGCCAGCACCTTGCGAGCGCCGGTCACGTCGAACTTGACCTTATGGGTGAAGCCGGTCTTGGCGTCGAACAGCACCTTGTAGCTCTCGGCCGCGACCTCGGGCGACATCTGCGGCAGGTTCTTCCTCAGGATCGCGATGCCCTCCTCGCGGTTGCGCGGGTCGTAGAGCCAGTCGACCGCCTGCGAGAAGCCGCGGATGTAGGCGACCACTTTCTCCCTGTTGTCCTTGGCCCAGGGCCGGCGCGCAGCACCCACTAGGCCCTGGTAGCGGTGGTAGACGTTGATCGCGCGGACGACCTGATTGAAGCCCTCGGCCTTGGCCACGACCTCGAAGGGCGTGAGCAGCAGCGTACCGTCGTGCTTCTTCTCATGCAGGTCCTGCCAGCGCTGCAGCACGCCGCCCACGATGTCGACCTTGTAGTCGCCGGGCTTGAGACCGCCGCGCTTCAAGAGATCGAAGAGCACGAAGGCATAGCCGGTGGTGAGCGCGTCGACCGTGACGCTCCTCCCCTTGAGCGCCGCGACGCTCTTCACCTCGGGCACGGTCACGACGCTGAGAGAGCCGTTGTCCACCCCCATGAAGGCGAAGAGCTCGGGATGCGCTCCGACCGGCGCCTCGCCTTGGCCGACCGCATAGGCGACGACGTTGTCGTAGGCGGTCATGGCGATGTCCCACTTGCCGTCGATCAGGCCGGTCAGCTGCATGACGGAGCCCGTCGTCGGCGTGAGGCTGACGCTGATGCCGCGCGAGGCGAAGAAGCCCTTCTCCTCGGCCACCCAGATCGGCCAGTTGAAGCCGCCGGGAAAGACGATGACCGAGACAGGCTTCGGCTCGTCGGCCCGTGCCGCCGCCGAGAACTCCCGCAAGACTGGCGATCATGGCCGCCGCCACGCGCGCCACGCGCCAATAGCGCCGCAATGCCCCCATCAGTTCCCCCCCTTTGTCGACCCGCCGGTTCTGCCGCCGGCATCTCGACTTCGGCATCGACTATGGCGCCGGGCCGGCCTGCCATCAACGGGAATTCGCGGCGACGGCGCCCTCGGCCGGTCTTGACTTGTCGGGCGCGGGGCGGAATGTTGGGCCAAGCGCCTCCGGCCGCCGGAGCGCAAAACAAGGAAAGGGGAATTCGCCATGTCCGCCGTCAGCGAGCTTCTCGAGCTCGACCAGCAGCATCTCATCCATCCGCTTCATCACCCCAAGGACCGCGAGCATCCGCTCCTCATGGTCGAGGGGGAGGGCGAGATGCTGCGCGACGCGGAGGGCAAGTCCTACATCGACGGTCTCTCCGGCCTGTGGAACGTTAACGTCGGCCACGGCCGCAGGGAGCTCGGCGAGGCCGCCTCCAAGCAGATGTCGAAGCTCGCCTTCGCCTCGGCCTACATCGGCGCCTCGAACGAGCCGGCCATCCGCCTCGCCGACCGCCTGGTGAAGCTCGCCTATGCCAACATCTCGGCGGTCTATTTCACGACGGCCGGGGCGGAATCGAACGAATCCGCCTTCAAGTTCGCGCGCTATCACTGGAAGGTGCGGGGCAAGCCGGAGAAGGTGAAGATCTTCTCCCGCGTCCATGCCTATCACGGCGTCACCATGGCGGCGATGAGCGCCACGGGCATGGCGGTCTATCACAAGATGTTCGGCCCGCTGGTGCCCAACTTCCATCAGGTGCCCGCACCCTACCCCTACCGCTGGCCGGGCAACGGCGACCCCGGCATCGAGGCGGCGGACGCCCTCGAGGAGGCCATCCTCAAGGAAGGCCCGGGCACCGTCGCCGCGGTGATCGCCGAGCCGGTGATGGGGGCGGGCGGCGTCATCGTGCCGCCCGAGACCTACTTCCCGCGCCTGCGCGAGATCTGCGACCGCCACGACGTGCTGCTCATCGCGGACGAGGTGATCACCGGCTTCGGCCGCACGGGCCGCTGGTTCGCGCTCGGCCATTGGGGCGTCGAGCCCGATCTCGTCTCCTTCGCCAAGGGGGTTACCAGCGCCTATCTGCCGCTCGGCGGCGTGCTGGTCTCCAAGCGCGTGCACCGCTCGCTCGAGGAAGCGCCCGCCGACCAGCGCTTCATGCATGCGGCCACCTATTCGGGCCATCCGGTGTGCTGCGCCGTGGCCTTGCGCAACCTCGACATCATCGAGAAGGAAGGGCTCGTCGAGCGCGCCGCCACCGTGGGCCGCCGTCTCCTCGCCGGGCTCGAGTCTTGCGCGATCTTCCCGCGGTGGGAGACGTGCGCGGCCTCGGCATGATGTGCGGCGTCGAGCTCGTGGAGAGCCGCGAGACGCGCAAGCCCGCGATCGGGCTCGGCGGCAAGGTGGTGCGCGCGGCGCTCGCCCGCGGCCTCTTGGTGCGCATCCGCGCGGGCGGCGCCAATCCCGCCATCGGCGACACCCTTTGCATCGCTCCGCCGCTCATGACGCCGGTCGAGACCATCGACCGCATCGTGGAGATCGTGCGCGCGTCGATCGTGGCGGCGGCGAGATGACGAGATGACAAGATAGCAAGATAGAGGGACAGGGCAACGGGAGGATCACCATGACTCGCATCATCGCAGCGTTCTTCGCGACCGCGCTCTTTGCGGCAGCGGCCCACGCCGAGGACAAGACCCTCTACGTGGCGGCCTACGGCGGCTCCTTCGAGCAGACCTTGCGCAAGGAGGTCTTCCCGCCCTTCGCCAAGGCGCACGGCATCGACATCGAGTACGTCGCCGGCAACTCGACGGACAACCTCGCCAAGCTCCAGGCCCAGAAGGGCAGCGAGCAGATCGACGTGGCGATCCTCGACGACGGTCCGATGTACCAGGCGGTGGCGCTCGGCTTCTGCGCGCCGCTCGCCAAGGCCGCGGTCTACGGCGACCTCTACGGCCTTGCCAAGCTGCCCTCGGGCAAGGGGGTGCTCATCGGCATCACCGCGACCGGCATCATGTACAACACCAAGGTCTTCGCCGAGAACCACTGGCCGGCGCCCACCTCCTGGCAGGACCTCAAGGACCCGAAGTTCAAGCAAAAGCTGGTGATCCCACCGCTCAACAACACTTACGGCCTCCACGCCCTCGTCGTCTATGCCAAGGCCGGCGGCGGCGGGGAGAAGAACATCGAGCCGGGCTTCAAGGCCTTCAAGGACGAGATCGGCCCCAACGTGCTCGCCTACGAGCCGTCGCCGGGCAAGATGACCGAGCTCTTCCAGAGCGGCCAAGCCATCGTCGCCATCTGGGGTGCTGGTCGCGAGAAAGCGCTGGCGGACACGGGCTTTCCGGTCGCCTTCGTCTATCCCAAGGAAGGCGGGGTCGCCCTCGGCGTCGCGGCCTGCCCGGTCGCCGGCGGCAAGGACAAGCCCGAGGCGCAGCTTTTCATCCAGCACCTCCTCTCCCCGGAGATGCAAGCCGTCCTCGCGGCCGGCGCCGGGCTCGGCCCGGTCAACAAGAAGGTCGTGCTGCCGCCGGATAAGCGGGCCGGCATCCCCTACGGCCTCGAGCAGATCGGCAAGCTCGTGACGATCGATTGGGATACGGTCAACGAGCACCGGGAGGAATGGAACAAGCGCTGGGTGCGCGAGATCGAGCGCTGACCCGCGGGAGTGCCGTCGAGCGATGCGCGCGCCGCTCGCACCCTATCTCCTCTCGGGGCCGGCGGTCCTTCTCTTCGCCGCCATGGTGTTGACGCCGCTCGCGGCGACGGCCCTCCTCTCGCTCCACAGCTTCAGCCTCTACAAGGGCATCGAGGACGTCTATCGCCTCGCCAACTACGCCGACATCCTGAGCGACAGCTATTTCTACGGCATCTTCGCGCGCACCTTCCGCCTGGCGCTCCTGGTCACGCTCATCGCCGTCATCATCGGCACGCCAGAGGCCTATATCCTCAACCGAATGCGCCCGCCCTGGCGCGGCATCTTCCTCCTGGTGGTGCTCGGCCCGCTCCTCATCTCGGTCGTCTCGCGCACCCTCGGCTGGGCGCTCCTCTTCGGCTCGACGGGGCTCATCAACCAGGGGCTCGAGGCCCTGGGGCTGATCGCAGCACCGCTCCGCTTCATGTATACCGAGACCGGCATCGTGATCGCGCTCACCCACGTGCTGGTCCCCTTCATGGTGATCTCGGTGTGGGCGTCGCTCCAGCGCCTCGACCCGCAGATCGAGAACGCGGCGGCCTCGCTCGGCGCCGGCAGCTTCACCGTGCTGCGGCGCATCACGCTGCCGCAGGTGATGCCGGGCGTGCTCTCGGGCGCCATCATCGTCTTTGCCCTCGCGGCGAGCGCCTTCGCGACGCCCGCCATCATCGGCGGACGGCGCCTCAAGGTGGCCTCGACGCTCGCCTACGACGAGTTCCTCAACACCCTCAACTGGCCGCTCGGTGCCGCCGTGGCCGTGCTACTCCTCGCCGCCAACGTGGCGATCATCGTGGGCTGCAACCGCCTCATCGAGCGGCGCTATGCCGAGGTGTTCCGGTGAGACGAAACGGACCCGCAGCACTCCTCTTCCACGCGCTCTTCATCGCCTTCATCGTGGCGCCGATCGCCGTCGTCTGCCTCGTCGCCTTCACGCCCGAGGGCTATCTATCGCTGCCGACGCACGGCTTCTCGCTGCGCTGGTTCCGCGCCATTGGCGCCAATCCCGAGTTCGTCGAGGCGTTCTGGACGAGCCTCTGGCTCGGCGCCCTCTCCTCGACGATCGCCGTCGGCTTCTCGGTGCCGAGCGCCTTGGCGCTCGCGCGCTTCCGCTTCCCCGGCCGCGAGGCGATCGCCGCACTCTTCCAATCGCCGCTCATGATCCCGCAGGTCGTGCTCGGCATCGCCTTCCTGCGCTTCTTCACCGAGATCGGGCTCGGCGGCACTTTCGCCGGGCTCGTGCTCGGCCATATCGTCATCGTGATGCCCTTTGCACTTCGCCTGGTGCTCGCCGCGGCGACCGGCCTCGATCCGCGCATCGAGCGCGCGGCGGTGTCGCTCGGCGCCTCCTGGTGGAGCACCTTCCGCCAGATCACCCTGCCGCTCATCCTGCCGGGGCTGGCGAGCGGCTGGCTGCTCGCCTTCATCACCAGCTTCGACGAGGTGACCATGACGGTGTTCATCGCCTCGCCCAAGGCCACGACCTTGCCGGTGCGCCTCTTCCTCTACATCCAGGACAACATCGATCCCCTGGTGGCGGCGGTCTCGGCCGCCCTCATCGGCCTCACCGCCGTGGCGATCGTCCTGCTCGACCGTCTCTACGGACTGGAGCGGCTCCTCGTCGGCCGCGGCCGGGACTGAGGAGGGGAAGAGTGGCGGGCGGCTCCATGGAGTTCGAGGTTGCGGTGATCGGCGGCGGGCTGCTCGGCTCCGCCATTGCGTGGGGACTTCAGCGCCTCGGCCAACGCACGGCGGTGCTCGACGAGGGCGACGTCGCCTACCGCGCCTCGCGCGGCAATTTCGCCCTCGTCTGGGTGCAGAGCAAGGGGCTCGGCCTGCCCGAGTACGCCGCCTGGAGCAAGCGCTCGTCCGACGGCTGGGGCGGCTTCGCGGCCGAGCTCAAGGAGACGACCGGCCACGACACGGCCTTTGCGCGTCCCGGCGGCTTCCATCTCTGCCTCTCGGAGCGCGAGCTCGAGGCGCGCGCGGCGACCTTGAAGCGCCTGCACAACCAGCCGAACATGGTGCGCTACCCTTACGAGATGCTCGAACGTGCGGCGCTCGAGAAGCTTTTGCCGCGCATCGGCCCGGAGGTCGCGGGCGCCTCCTATTGCCCGCTCGACGGCCATTGCAACTCGTTGCGCCTGCTCAAGGCGCTGCATGCCGGCATGCAGGCGCTCGGCGCGCGCTATCTCCCGGAGCATCGCGTCGAGCGCATCGAGCAGGGCTCCGGCGGCTTCCGCCTGGCGAGCAAGGCGGGCGAGGTGCGCGCCGGGAGGCTCGTGCTCGCCGCCGGCAACGGCAATGCGCGGCTCGCCCCCATGGTCGGGCTCAAGGCGCCGGTCAGGCCCCAGCGCGGCCAGATCATCGTGACCGAGAAGGTGCGCCCCTTCTTCGACTACCCCATGTCGACCCTGCGCCAGACCGACGAAGGCGGCATCCTCATCGGCAACTCCCTCGAGGAGGCGGGCTTCGACGACGCGGTCGGCATCGGCGTCATCTCGGCCCTTGCGGCGCGCGCGGTGCGCTTCTTCCCCGAGCTCGCCGGCCTCAACGTGGTGCGCAGCTGGGCGGCGCTCCGCGTCATGACGGAGGACGGCTTTCCCGTCTACGACCAATCGGCGAGCGCTCCGGGCGCCTTCATCGCGACCTGCCACAGCGGCGTCACCCTTGCCGCCAATCACGCGCTCGTGCTGGCGCCCATGGTGGCAGCGGGGCGGCTCGCACCCGAGCTCGATGTCTTCAGCGCCCGGAGGTTCGATGTTTCCCAAAGGTCCGATGTTCCGGCGTCTGCCTGATCCTGCCGGCGGGAGTGTCACGCTCACCGTCGACGGCCGCGCGATCAACGCGCGCGCCGGCGACAGCGTTGCCGCGGCGCTCCTTGCCGCCGGCATCGCGGCCTGCCGCACCACGCCCGTCTCCGGCGCTCCGCGCGCACCTTACTGCCTGATGGGCGTGTGCTTCGAATGCCTCGTCGCCATCGACGGGCGGCAGAACCGCCAGGCCTGCATGGTGCCGGCGGCAAACGGCATGACCGTCGAGACGCAGAGCGGCAAGCGGGAGGTCGGGCGGTGAGCGCCGCAGCCGCCCTCAAGGAGAGCTACGAGCTCGCGGTGATCGGCGCCGGGCCGGCCGGCCTCGCCGCGGCGACGCTGGCAGCTACGCTCGGCATCGATACCGTGCTGCTCGACGAGCAGCAGGCGCCTGGGGGGCAGATCTATCGCGGAATTGCCGAGCCGCCGATCCGCGAGCGCGGCATCCTCGGCGCCGACTATTGGCATGGTGCTACGCTCCTGGCACCCTTCCGGGCAAGCGGGGCGCACTACGTGCCGGGTGCCACCGTGTGGAGCGTCTCCCGCGAGCTCGAGATCGGCGTCTCGCTGGGAGGTGCAGCGCGGCTTCTGCAGGCGAAGCACGTCATCGTCGCTACGGGTGCGCTCGAGCGCCCGTTTCCCATCCCGGGCTGGACCCTGCCCGGCGTCATGACCGCGGGTGGCGCGCAAATCCTCCTCAAATCCTCGGGCCTCGTGGCGGAGGGCAAGGTCGTGCTGGCCGGCAGCGGACCGCTTCTCTGGCTGATCGCCGCGCAACATTTGCGCGCGGGCGGGCGCATCGCGGCACTCCTCGATACCACCCCACGCAAGAACCGGCGCGCGGCATGGCCGCACCTGCCGGCCTTCCTCGCCTCCAACTATTTCGCCAAGGGATGGCGGCTCCTCGCGCAAGTGAAGCGCCGCGTGCGCGTCGTGCGCGGCGTTAGCTCGCTTCGCGCCGAGGGCGACGGCTGGCTGGCCGCGGTCGTCTACGCAACGGGCCGCGGCGAGGAGCGGCTTGCCGCGGACCTTCTTCTTCTGCACCAGGGCGTCGTGCCCAACGTCAACCTCGCCAACGCGATCGGCTGCACCCATGGCTGGGACGAGGTGCTGCTCTGCTTCAAGCCGCTCGTCGACGAGTGGGGTGCCAGTTCGGTGGAAGGTGTCGCCATCGCCGGCGACGGCGCCGGGATCGCGGGCGCCGTTGCCGCCGAGCAGCGCGGCCGCCTTGCAGCGCTCGCCGCGGCTGCCCGGCTCGGGCGCATCGATGCGGCGCAGCGCGACAGCAGCGCGGCACCCCATCGGGCGGCACTGCAGCGTGCTGAGCGCGGGCGCGCCTTCCTCGATGCGCTCTACCGTCCGGCCAGGGCCTTCCGCGTGCCGCAAGGCGATACCATCGTCTGCCGTTGCGAGGAGGTCACGGCACGGCAGATCGTGGAGACCGTGGCACTCGGCTGCGTCGGGCCCAACCAGATGAAGTCTTTTCTGCGCTGCGGCATGGGACCGTGCCAGGGACGTCTTTGCGGCCTCGCGGTGAGCGAGCTCATCGCGGGCGCGCGCGGCGTCTCGCCGGGCGAAGTCGGCTATTATCGCCTGCGCCCGCCGGTCAAGCCGATCACCGTCGCCGAGCTTGCCGCACTGCCGCGGAGCCCCGAGGCGGTCAAGGCCGTGGAGCGCGGCTGAGGCGGCGATGGCGCTGCCCGACGTCATCGTCATCGGCGGCGGGCTGCACGGCTGCTCGACCGCCGTCCACCTGGCGCGCCGCGGCGTCAAGGTGACGCTGCTCGAGAAGGATCACGTTGGCCGCCACGCCTCGGGCGTCAATGCGGGCGGCGTGCGCCGGCTCGGCCGCCACCTCGCCGAGATCCCGCTTTCGCTTGCCGCCATGGAGCTGTGGCACGGCATCCGCGATCTCGTCGACGACGACTGCGGCTTCGAGAGCCATGGCCAGGTGAAGGTCGCGGAGAGCGAGGGGGAGCTCGCCACGCTCAACCGACGCGTGGCGCAACTGAGGGAGCTCGGCTACAGCCACGAGGAGCTGGTGGATGCCGCCGAGCTGCGCGAGCTCTTGCCGGCGCTCTCGCAGCACTGCGTCGGCGGCATCGTCTGCCGGGCGGATGGTGCCGCCAATCCCTACCGCACCACCATGGCCTTCAAGCGCAAGGCCGAAAGCCTCGGCGCCGTGATCGTGGAGGGCAGCCGCGTGGTCGGCCTCGCGCGAGCCGGGACGCTCTGGCGGGTCGTAACCGCGGACGGCGGCCAGAGAGAGGCGCCGGCCGTGGTCAATTGCGCCGGCGCCTGGGCCGACCGCATTGCAGCGCTCCTCGGCGAGCCGGTGCCGCTCGAGGTATGGGCGCTCATGCTCATGATCAGCCAGCGCCTGCCGCCTTTCGTCAAGCCGGTGGTGGGGGCTGCCGGGCGCCCGCTCTCCTTCAAGCAGTTTGCCAACGGCACGGTGCTCATCGGCGGCGGCTACCGCGGACGGGCCGAGCGCGAGAGCAATGCGACCGAGCTCGACTTCGCCGGCCTCGCCGCGAGTGCGGCAACCGTAGCCGAGCTCTTTCCCGTCATGCGCGATGCCGGGATCGTGCGCGCCTGGGCCGGCATCGAGGCGCGCATGCCCGACGACATCCCGGTGATCGGCCCGAGCTCGACCTCGGAGAGCCTGTTTCACGCCTTCGGATTCTCTGGGCACGGCTTCCAGCTCGGTCCCATTGTGGGCGCCGTGATCGCCGAGCTCCTGACCACCGGGCGGAGCAATCTTCCCCTCGCGCCGTTTCAAATCGGCCGCTTCAAGGAAAACCAAGTTGTGACGAATTGTGGATAACATCGCCGGCGCCCTTGCCAAATCCAACGGGCGCGATTACAGGTCAATTGATTTACGCTCTCAAACCTTCAAGGGGGGTTAGGGGACATGAACCAGGCAGAGCTCATCGCGCAGATCGCGAAGAAGAATAAGCTCAGCGCGCGCCAGGCCAAGGACGCGGTTCAAGCGGTGCTTGCGGCGGTAGAAACCGCTCTCGTCAAGGGCCAGTCGGTGCGCACGACGCTCGGCACCTTCTCGATCTCCAAACGCGCGGCGCGCATGGGACGCAATCCCCAGACCGGAGCGCCGGTCCAGATCAAGGCCTCCAAGGGCGTGCGCTTCAAGGTCTCGCGTACGATCAAAGGCGCGCTCAACAAGCGCTGAGCGGCGCCGCGGTCCGCCGGCTCCCGCAAGGGAGGGCGGCGCTCCGAGACCGTTCGCCTCGCCGATCCGCTTCGCATCTGCGATCTAGCTCGGCGGCAGGGCTCCGATGCCTGCCGCCCGGAGCCTCCTGCACCTCTCCTGAGGCATGAGCGTCCGGGCGGGGCGCTTGCTTTGCCGGCCGCCTTCGACGGGGAGGACGCGATCATGAGCGCGATCGTGAGTTCGGGGGGCGAAGCGCTTCATTTCGACGTGGTGGTGGTGGGCTCCGGCATCGCCGGCCTCGCCGCGGCCGTCTCGGCTTTGCAGGCCGGGGCGAAGACGGCGATCCTCGAGCGCGCGCCCAAGGAGGAGCGCGGCGGCAATACGCGTTGGACCGAGGCGATGCTGCGCATGCGAAGCGAGGACGCGGTGGCCGACGACTTCGAGAGCCATTTCGCGGCGAACTCCGGCCACTACCTCGACCCCAAGCTCGTCAATGAGGCGGCCGGCAGCTTCGAGAGCTGGTCCTCGATCGTGAAAGTGCTCGGCTTCACCGACCCCGAGGTCATCGCCACCTTCGCCGAGCGCGCCGGGGCCACGCTCGGCTGGCTCAAGGGCTTCGGCCTGCGCTTCGCTTTCCTGCCCGGCTATTTCATCACCACCTGCACGACGCGCATGGCGCCGGTGGGCGGCGGTCTGGCGCTCGTCGAGACGCTCGGCGACTGGGCCGAGAGGAACGGCGCCGCCGTGCATTACCGCACCACGGCACGGCGGCTCATCGAGGACGCCTCGGGCGCCGTGGTCGGGCTCGCGGCGGTCGGCCCCGGCAATCGGGCGCTCGAGTTCAGGGCACCTTCCGTCGTCCTCGCGAGCGGCGGCTTCGAGGGCAACCCGGAGATGCTGGTGCGCTACATGGGGCCGCGCGCCCGCTATCTCCGCCCGGTGGCGCGCGGCGGCTATTACAACAAGGGCGAGGGCATCCGTATGGCGCTCGACATCGGTGCCGCACCCTGCGGCGACTTCGGCAGCATCCACGCCGAGCCGCTCGACCCGCGCTCGGGCACGGGCGAGCCGATCGTGCTCGTCTTCAATTACGGCATCCTCGTCAACAAGCGGGGCGAGCGCTTCGTCGACGAGGCGCCGGCCACGGTCGACGCCACCTACGAGGCGATCACGCGCCTCATCAACGAGCAGCCCGAGGGCATCGCCTACGCGATCCTCGACGGCAAGCTCGACGAGGTGCCGGGCTGGAAGCGCTCGGTGCGCTCGGACCAGCCGCCGATCGCGGCGGCGGCGCTCGCCGAGCTCGCCGCCAGGATCGGCGTGGCCGCCGAGCCGCTCGCGGCGACGGTCGCTGCCTATAACGCGGCGTGCCCGCCGGACGGTGCCTTCAAGCCGCTCGAGATCGACGGCCTCGCGACCCGCCCGGGCTACGCACCGCCGAAATCGAACTGGTCGCGGCCCATCGAGCGCGCCCCCTTCATGGCCTATCCGATCATCTGCGGCAATTGCTTCACCTTCGGCGGCGTCAAGGTGAACAGCAGGAGCCAGGTCCTCAACTGCGACGGCGAGGTCATCCCCGGCCTCTATGCCGCGGGCGAGACGATCGGGCTCTACTACGGCACCTACACCGGCGCCACCTCGGTGCTGCGCGGCGCCGTGTTCGGCCGCATCGCCGGCCTCGATGCCGCGGCAAGGGCGCGCGGTGCGGGCGGCCGGAGCTCGGCAGTCACCTGAAATGCACGGACGCCGCCGGCCGTTTACGCTCCCGGCAACTCGCCGTCTGCGCGCATGAGCGCTATGGCATGCTTGAGCGCGGCCGCCGTCGCCCCAAGCTCGGCGTCGCCGTGGCTCGCCGAGATGAGGCCGCCGGGCCGGCCGTTGAGGTCGACGCCGCCGAGCAGCATGGCGAGGCGCAGCTTCTGGGCGAGCCCGGGCGGGTTGCGCACGAGCTCGAGCGGATCGTGCGTCAGGGGATCGAGCCGCCCCGGCTCGAGCGGCCGGCTGCCGCCGCCGAGGCAGAAGTAGAAGCCGCTGAAGCTGCCGAAGACGGCCCAGGGCACGCGCTCCTCGGCGAGCACCTCGTTGAGGCGGCGGCGCAGCGTCTCGCCATAGGCGTTGGCGCGCGCGCAGGCATCCGTCGCAGCGACGATGCCGAGCGTCGCGATGCCGGCCGCGGCCGAGACGGGATTGGCGTTGAAGGTGCCCTGGTGGGCGATCTTCTCGTGGCCTTTGGCCTTGGCGGCCTCGAAGTCGAGCTCGTCGAGGATGTCCTTGCGACCGACGACGGCGCCGCCCGGGAGCCCGCCCGCGAGGATCTTGGCGAAGGTCGCGAGGTCGGGTATGACGCCGAAATGCGCCTGGGCGCCGCCGGGTGCTATGCGGAAGCCGGTCACCACCTCGTCGAAGACGAGAAGGGCGCCGGACGCCGCGGTGGCCTCGCGCAGGATCTCGAGCGTGCCGGGCCTGAGCGGCCCGTTGCCGAAGCTGGCACCGGTCGGCTCGAGGATGACGGCCGCGATGTCGCGGTCGGCCTCGATCGCACGCCGCATGGCCTCCGGGTCGTCGGGCCGCAGGAGCACGACGTGGCGGGCGACCTCCTCGAGCACGCCCGCGGTCGGCGTGCCGTCGAAATGCGCGGCGTAGCCCGAGGTCATGTGATCGTGCCAGCCGTGGAAATGGCCCATGAGACGGGCGATCTTGCGGCGGCCCGTGAAGGCGCGCGCGAGACGGAGCGCCATCAACGTCGCCTCGGTGCCGGACGAGGTGAAGCGCAGGCACTCGGCGCACGGCACCAGGCGCTTCACCGCCTCGGCCCAGCGGATCTCGAGAGTGTGGTTGGCGCCGAAATGGCTGCCGCGATCGAGTGCGGCGTGCACGGCCGCGATGACGTCCGGATGGTTGTGGCCGAGCAGCAACGCGCCGTGGCCGCCGAAGTAATCGACGTACTCGTTGCCGTCCACGTCCCATTTGCGCGGACCCTTGGCGTGATCGACATAGATGCCGTAGGGCGAGAGGTTGCGGCTGTCGTGCGTGATGCCGCTCGGGAAATGGCCGCGCGCTTCTAGGGCGAGCCGCGCCGAGCCGGGCGTGCGCTCGCGATAGGCGGCGATGATCCTGGAATTGGTCAGGCCGGCGTCGGGCATGGCAGCGTCACCTCGGCTTCAAGCGAGTTTGCGGCGCGATCTTAGTCTCCCCGATCGCCGGCGCGCGAGCGGCGATTTCGCGCGCATCCCCTGCGAATCCCGCGGCCGCCGAGCGAGGGGCACCCGCGGAGCGGTCGGTCCGAGTTCATACGCGGTACGCATGTTGTATAATTTTTTGTGTCACCAGATTGACTCGTTCAATTGCGAAATTAGCGTTAGATACCAATGCGCCCCTGGCGAGCGACGGGCTGCGCCTCTAACTCGCGTGAATGTTTTGCACACGAAGCTGGAGAACTCATCGATTGTCAGCGGGCAAAAACGCGCTTAACTCCATGGCCTGAGATGGCACCGCGCAAGCGAGGAGAGCGAAGGAGAGGGACGATGGATACGCTGTTGGAGGCAAGGGCGAAGTCCGTGACCGCGAGCTTGAACTACCTGGCGCCGATGGCCGAAAGCCCGGTCAGCTACACCTTCGAGCCGCCGCCGGGAACGCCGTGGCGCACCGGGGAATCCGCTCCGCATTGGGTGCAGATCACGGATGGGCGCCCCTTCGCGGACCGCCTGTCCTTGGACCTGAACGGTTTCGCCTTGGTCCGCGACGTGAGCGCCGTCGCCGATTTCCATGACGAGCGCGCGCTGCGGGCGGTCTATTTGCCAGAGGCCGAGCGGCTGGTGCGCGAGGTGACCGGGGCCAGGCGCGTGATCGCCTTCGATCACAATCTGCGCCACGGCGAAAGTCCCGACGGGGGTGCCAATGGAATCAAGCCGCCGGTCAAGCGCGTGCACAACGACTTCACCGTGCGCTCCGGACCGCGCCGCGCCGCCGACGAGATCGCGGCGCGCGGCGAGCAGCCGAGCGAGGCGCTCAAGGGCCGCTTCGCCATCGTCAACGTGTGGCGCCCGATCCGCGGCCCGGTCGAGGAACAGCCGCTCGCCGCCTGCGATGCGCGCAGCATAGCGCCCGCCGATCTCGTGCGCGCCGATCTGGTCTATCGCGACCGCGTGGGCGAGACCTATTCGGTCACCTTCAATGCGGCGCACCGCTGGTTTTATTTTCCCCGCATGACGCGCGACGAGGCGCTCCTCATCAAGGTCTTCGATTCCGCCGAGGACGGCCGCGCCCGCTTCAGCGCCCACAGCGCCTTCGAGGATCCCGCGACGCCGCCCGGCGCCGCACCGCGCGAGAGCATCGAGGTGCGCACGCTCGCGATCTTCTAGGCGAGTGCTGCGCCTAATCGCGCTCCTCGAAGTTGGCGCCGAAGTCCGCCGGCACCGCCGGGCCCCAGCGGTAGAGCGCGTCCTCCGCGGGGTAATCGGTGGCGCGCCAGGAGCTGTCGGGCGGGATCTGGTCGATGTCGCAGAAATATTCGGCCAGGCTGTTCCAGGGATCGCGCACGTAATGGAAGAAGTTCGAGCCGATGACGTGCCGGCCGAAGCCCCAGCCGTTCTTGTAGCCGGCCTCGAGCACGGTCTTGGCACCCATGCCGATGTGGTCGATCGAGGACACCTCGAAGCTCGCGTGGTGGAAGCCGGGGCGCTCGTCGCTCAAGAGCGCCACCACGTGGTGGTCGCCGCCGCCCGGCAGATGCATGAAGGCGATGATCGGGCCGCAGCGGTCGGAGAGCCGCATGCCGAGCACCTCGCCGTAGAAGCGGATCATCTCGTCGAGCCGCGGCGTATGGAGCAGCACGTGCCCCAGCCGGTGCGGCTGCACGGCCGTCTTGGCGGGACATCCGCAGGCGCCGACGCGGCCGTAATGGCCGGGCGTGTTGAGGGCGACGGCGGCCGCCGTGCGCGCCGGCTTGGCCGCCTCGGCGCGCACGTTGACGGCGTTGCCGTCCGGGTCCCTGAGCCAGATGCCGCGGCCGAAGGCGTTGTGCGGCGCGTTGCCCTCGGCGATGCCGTGCCGCGCCATGCGCGCACGCACGTCCTCGAGGCCCGCGCGGTCGGAGCCGAAGCGCAGATGGTTGAGGCGCTTCCTCTTGCCCTCGACGAGATGGACCTGGTCCTGCTCGCGCCCGGCGCAGCGGAAGGCAAGCGCGTTCTCCCGCTCCTCGGCCAAGAGGCCGAAGGTCGTGTAGAAGCGGCGGCCCGCCTCGAGGTCCGGCACGGTGAGCGCATAGCTCAAGAGCGACTGCACGGTCATGGCGTCCTCCTCGCCGCGCCGAGCGGCGCGGATGGCGCCATTCTCCCCCATCTCGCGAGCGAGGCCAATCGCAAAGGCGCGGCCGGCGCCCCCGGCGCCGTGACGCTCGCGGGAGGTCTCACTTGATGGGCGAGAAGGCGGTCGGCACCATGATCTTGCTCTCCTGCGACTGCAAGGCGGCGAGCTCGCCGTTGCGCTTGAGGAAATCCGCCCACTCCGGGTCCTTCGCCATCTCGGCGCGGCGGCGCTGGCGCTCGTCGAGGCTGTCATAGGACCAGATGTGCACGACCTGGTTGAGCGGCCCGATCTCGCTCACGAAGAAGCCGACGAGTCCGCCGAGGTGCTTGAGCTGCACCGGCAGCCCGTAGCGCTCATAGAGCTCGAGCCACGGGCGCAGCTTGTGGGGGTTGAGCGTATAGGTGCGGTGGTCGATGATCACGTGAGCCTCCCTGGGCGCCTAAGGCCGCCAGCCTTTCATCGGCCATTGGATCGGGGCCAGCGCGGCATCCTCCGGCCATACCGCCACGTAGCCCTTGCCGTGGAGCTGGATGAGGTAGGTGGCGGCCTCGATGTTCTGGCCCGTCTTGTCGAACTTGACGCCGCGATAGCCCATCATGAGCTGCGCGGGCTTGAGGTCGGTCGCGGCGAGGGCGGCCTGGATCTTGGCGGGCTCGGTCGAGCCGGCGCGATCGATGGCGTCGGCCAGCACGAGGAAGCCCTCCATGTCGCGCCCGCTCGTGTCGTCGAGATCGCGGCCGGTCTTGGCCTTGTACATCTCGTTGATGCGGTAGGTGGCGCTGCCGGGCTTGCCGATCGTCCACGCGCTGCGGTTCATGACGCCCTGCGAGATGCCGCCGACGCCCGGGATGAAGGACGGATCCGAGAAGCCGGTGTCGTCGCCGATGATCATGGGCGGCAGATAGTTGAGCTCCTTCATCGTGCGCATATAGAGGATGGCGTCGGAGGTGTAGCTCACGAAGATCACCACGTCGGGGTTCTTCTCCTTGAGCTGCAGTATCTGCGGCGAGACGTTGGCCGCGTTGGCGCTGTAGGGAATGCGCGCCGCCACCTTGAAGCCGTGCGCCTTCGCCGCCTGCTCCACGGAATCGGCGACCGAGGTGCCGTAGTCCGTGTTCTCGTTGACGATGGCGATGCTGTCGACCTTGTGCCCGGCCTTCTGCATGTCGGGGAGGAAGCGCATATAGGCCTCGGCGTAGTCCGACGCGATCGGCGTCACGCGGTAGACCCATTTGAAGCCGCGGCCGGTGATGTTGAGGGCCGCCGAATCGCCCACCACGAAGGGAATGCCGTAGCGCTCGGCGACGGCGGTCGCGGTGAGCGTCACCGAGGATTGATAGGCGCCGAAGAGCGCGTTCACGTTCTCCTGGGTGACGAGGCGGATGGCCTGGGTCTGGCCCACCTGCGGGTCGCCCTGGTGATCGACGAAGAGGGGCGCGATCTTGGCATGGCCGAGCCCGGGGAGGCCGGCCTCCGCGGCGAGCGGCAGCCCGTTGAGCTCGGGGTGCGCGTTGTTGATGACGTCGATCGCCACTTCGATTGCGGCCTTCTCCGCCTGGCCGGCCGCACCCGCATTGCCGCTCAAGGGCAACAGGATGCCGACCTTCACCGGCTGCTGCGCGCTGGCTGGCGACGCCGCCGCGATGGCGATGGCGAAGAGGGGGGCGGCCGCGACGGCCGCGAGAAGCTTTTTCATGTCTCCTCCCAAAATCTGCATCCCCGGGTTTGACCCTCGGGGCTGAGCCCTTGACCGGGCGCTGGGGCCTGACTAGCCTCTGGTCAGATGTCCGGCCACTTTTTCCATGCTACAAGGCTGGGCGCGCGCGATCAAGTGGCGCGCGGCCGGTGCAGAGGAGGGATGGACATGGCGACATCAGAGCGCCGCGCGCGCCCCGTCTTCGCGCCGCTGAAGACGGTGCGCAAATCGGACGAGGTCTACGGGCAGATCTACGGCCTGATCAAGCGGGGCCGCCTGCCGCTCGGCAGCAAGCTGCCGGCGGAGCGCGAGCTCGCCGCCAAGTTCAACGCCAGCCGGCAGACCGTGCGGGAGGCGCTCTACCGCGCCGAGCTCGTCGGCATCCTCGAGGTGCGCCATGGTGCCGGGAGCTTCGTCGTCTCGGCGAGCGAGCAGGCGCCGGCCGGCGCCTCACTTGCCGGCCTGATCGCGAAGGAGGCCGGCCGCATCAACGAGTTCCTCGAGCTGCGCCGGCTCATCGAAGGGTGGTGCGTGGCGCGGGCCGCGGAGTGCGCCACGGCCGCCGACCTCAAGGCGCTCTGGCGCCTGCTCGAGCGCATGCGCAGCCTCGATCTTGCCGATCCCGAATGGGAGGCCAACGACATCGAGTTCCATCTCACCATCGCGCGCGCGACCGGCAATCCGCTCGTCGTGCGCATGATGGGGCTCTTGCGCGAGAGCTTCGCCGCCTTCTACCGCCTGAAGCGCATCATCCCGAGCAAGGAGGAGCAGCGGCTGGTGTGGCGGCTCCACTGGGAGCTTTACGACGCCATCCGCAAGCGGGCACCCGAGCGGGCGCGAAAGAGCGTCTTGGCGCACATGGACTTCATCGCGGAGAAGTTCAAGGAAAGCGTTGCGGACATCGACGATTGAGTAGGAGGAGCGCATGAGTGCGGCGGGACGGGCGGAGAACATGTGCGCTCTAGTGACGGGCGGCGGCCGCGGCATCGGCGCCGCGATAGCACTCCGGCTCGCCGCCGAAGGGGCCAAGGTCACGATCTTGGGGCCGCACGGCGAGACGCTCGCCAACACCGTAGCCGAGGCCCGCCGGCAAGGCCGCGAGATGGACCCCCTCATCGGCGACGTGACGGTCGAGGCGGACGTGAAGCGCACGGTCGAGAAGATCGTCGGCAAGCACGGCCGCATCGACATCCTGGTGAACAACGCCGGCGCCTCGCGCTCGAAGCCCTTTTTCGAGAAGACGCGCGGCGACTGGCTCGCCGCCCTCGAGATCAATCTCATAGCCCCTTTCCTCTGCGCCCAGGCCGCCGGCCGGCACATGGTGAAGGCGAAATTCGGCAAGATCGTCAACATCACCTCGGTGCGCGGCGTCGAGCACTGCGGCCGCGAGGGCGTCATCGACTATTCCGCCGCCAAGGCCGCCATGGTGAGCTTCACCAAGACGCTCGCCAAGGAATTTGCACCGCACGTCAACGTCAATGCCGTCGCCCCCGGCCATACCAATACGGATCTCCTGAAGACCGTGCCCGAGGAGGTGAAGGCGGCCATGCTGGCCGGCACCTATCTCAAGCGCTTTGCCGAGCCCGCCGACATCGCGAACGCGGTGCTCTTCCTCTCCTCGCGCGAGGCCGACTTCATCACCGGCCAGCATCTCGTGGTGGACGGCGGCTTCTCGCTCAAATAGCGGCCGGCGCGGTTATTGATCGGCGGCGGGCTTTGGCCTATTGCTGGGCGCGTGCGAGCAAGCGCGTCTGCAAGGAGGAGCGCCATGCCGTTCGATCTCGCCCCCGCCGAGCCTGCGGCGATGGGTCTCCGTCCCCAGGCCCTCGAGCGCCTGGTCCGCATCATCGAAGGGCACATCGCGGCGAGCCGCTATCCCGGCGCCCAGATAGCACTTGCGCGCCACGGCAAGCTGGCGCTTTTCCGCACCTTCGGCCATGCGCAGCTGGCGCCCGAGCGCACGGCCGCGCGGCCGGACACGCTCTGGCTCCTCTATTCCAACACCAAGGTGATCACCGCGGCGGCGGTGTGGCTGCTCGTCGAGGAGGGTGCCCTCACCTTCCACGACCGCATCGCGGACCACGTGCCCGAGTTCGCCCGCCACGCCAAGGGCGAGATCACGCTGCTCCAGCTCCTCACCCATCAGGCCGGCTTCCCGAGTGCTGCGATGCCGATGCCGTCCGCCGCCTGGGAGGATCACGATCTCCTGCGCAAGCTGGTGTGCGACTTCACGCTCGAATGGGCGCCGGGCTCGCGCGTCCACTACCACGCGGCCGCGGCGCACTGGACGGCGGCCGTGCTCATCGAGGCGGTGGCCATGATGGACTACCGCCAATTCATCCGCAGCCGCGTGATCGAGCCGCTCGGCCTCGCGCGCGAGCTCTACGTCGGCCTGCCGGAGGCCGAGGGCGCGCGCGCCGCCGTGATGCACATGCCGGAGGCCGACGGGACTGCGCAAACCCCCATGGCCGACGAGAACACCCCTGCCTTCCGCCGCGCCGGCATCCCCGGCGGCGGCGGTTATGCCACCGCGCGCGCCATGGCGGCCTTCTACCAGATGCTGGCGGCGGGGGGCCGCCTCAACGGTACCCGGCTCTTCTCGCCGCGGATGGTGCAGTACGTCACGCGCAACTTCACCGGCGACCGGCCCGACGGCTACATGGGCATGCCCATGCACCGGGGCCTGGGACCTCACTCGCGCGGCACCACGCCGGGCATCCGCGGCCTCGGCTCGATCGCCTCGCCCTCGACCTTCGGCCACGGCGGGGTGGGCTCGTCCTATTGCTGGGCCGATCCCGAGACCGGCGTCTCCTTCGCCTATCTCACTAACAGCCGCGTGCCCGACCCCTGGCACTCGCGCCGCCTCGACATCGTGTCGAGCGCGGTGCACGCGGCGATCGAGGACGCGTGAGGGGAGGGGGAAGCTGCTTTAGCTCGCGGCCGGGGCTAGTACGAGGAATCATTGGCGCGTAGCCCACCCCCCTCCCTAACCCTCCCCCTTGAAGGGGGCTCGAGCCGCGAAGCGGATCGAGGGGGAGGGGGTGACGCTCGTCGCAATGATCGTGAGTCTAGCGAGCTTCCGTCCAGCTCTCGGAGAACGCCAGCGCGCAGGTGCTGAATGGCCGGCCTTCGCGCTCCCTTGGCCATGGCCGGCCCGCTGCCTCGATGCCGTTACGCGACAGGCGGGCGGCAAGCGCGGATAGCAGAACGGTGCACACCCCGTAAGGACGTCCCGGCGCCGCGTTGGGCTGCGTGTGGATCAGCAAGGGCTCGCCGATTTCATACCATGTGAGGGTGATCTCGTCGTCCCGTGCTGCCACCCGCTCGGTCCAGAAATAGCGCGGATCGCCCGACTTGGTGAACTGGGCGTCGAGCACCGGGATTGCCGCGTCTCTCGTCTCGGCATTGAGCATGCCCTGGACGGTCGCTTGCAGCCAACGCGCCATGGCAATGTTGTCGGAGTAGATGCGCCAGCGATTCTCCGTCAGCTCGCTCTTGAGATAGAGAACGTGCCCCGGTCCGGCCGGGCAAAAGATGATGCGACAGAAGCTCGCGTCGGTCTTGTTGGCGTCGCGTCCTTCTCGCTCAGCCGTATGAAGGGGTTTTCACCCGTTAGGATCAGGCGGTTGGAGTCCGCGATGCTCGTGGCGTAAACCTCCGGTCCATCACAGGATTGCCGCCTCCGGACGGGGAGGCCGAAGTCCCCGCCTCGCGGCAATCATGCTCGCTTCCGAGCCCGTAGGCTACCGCGTTGCAGGAGGGGAAAGGATAGCGGAGCCAGGGCCCGCGAGCCTACACGTCGAGTTCCTTCACGAACCTCGCGTTCTCCTGGATGAAGGCGAGGCGGAGCTCGGGCTTGCGGCCCATGAGCTGCTCGACGAGGGCGGCGGTCTCGCGCGCGTCGGGCGCCTCGGCGTCCACATGGCCGTTCGGTAGCACGACCTTCAAGAGCGTGCGCGTCCTGGGGTTCATGGTGGTCTCGCGGAGCTGCTGCGGCGGCATCTCGCCCAAGCCCTTGAAGCGGCTCGTCTCGACCTTGCCGCGGCCGGCGAACTCGGCGGCCATGAGCTCGTCCTTGTGCTTGTCGTCGCGCGCGTAGAGCACCTTGCCGCCTTGCGAGAGACGGTAGAGCGGCGGGAGGGCGAGGAAGAGCCGGCCGTCCTCGATGAGCCCGCGCATCTCCTTGTAGAAGAAAGTCATGAGGAGCGAGGCGATGTGGGCGCCGTCCACGTCGGCGTCGGTCATGATGATGACGCGGTCGTAGCGCAGCTTGTCGGCGCTGTAATGGGCGCCGAGGCCGCAGCCGAGCGCCTGCACGAGGTCGGCAAGCTCCTGGTTGGCGCGCAGCTTGTCGGCCGAAGCACTCGCGACGTTGAGGATCTTGCCGCGCAAGGGGAGCACGGCCTGGCTCTCGCGCTCGCGCGCCTGCTTGGCCGAGCCGCCTGCGGAATCCCCCTCGACGAGGAAGATCTCGGTGTCCTCGGAGGAGCGGCGCGCGCAGTCGGCGAGCTTGCCGGGGAGGCGCAGGTTGCGCGTGGCGCTCTTGCGCTTGAGCTCGCGCGCATCGCGGCGGCGCTGGCGCTCCTCGGCGCGCTCGACGATGGCGTCGAGGAGGAGCTTGGAGGCCGCCGGATCGGCGGCCAGCCAATGGTCGAAATGGTCCTTGACGTGCTGCTCGACGAGGCGCGCCGCCTCCGGCATGGAGAGGCGCTCCTTGGTCTGGCCCTGGAACTGCGGATTGCGCACGAAGAGGGAGAGCATGATCACCGCCCCGTCGGCCACGTCGTCGGCGGCGATCTGCCTCGCCTTGCGGTTGCCCGTGAGCTCGCCGTAGGCGCGCATCGCGCGGGCGAGTGCCGTGCGCAGGCCGAGCTCGTGGCTGCCGCCGTCTGGCGTCGGCACGGTGTTGCAGTAGGAGTTGAAGAGGCCCTCGCCGTCGAGCGGCCAGGCGATCGCCCATTCGACGCGGCCCTCCTCGCCCGGGAAGCGCGCCTCGCCGGCGAAGGGGAGGGGGGTGATGGTCTTGCGCTCCTCGAGCGAGGCCACGAGATAGTCCGAGAGCCCGCCGGGGAAATGGATGGTCGCCCCGGCCGGCACATCGTCGAGGCCGGCCAAGAGCTCGGGCGCGCACTTCCAGCGCATCTCGACGACGCGGGTGAGATAGGCCTTGGCGCGCGCCATGCGGTAGACCTGCGCCGGCTTGAGATGAACCTCGTTGCCGAAGATCTGCGGGTCGGGGTGGCAGCGCACCGTGGTGCCGCGGCGGTTCGACACGGCGCCCGCGTCCTTGAGCTTGCCCTTGGGCTTGCCCCGCGCGTAGTCCTGCACCCAGAGGCGGCGGTCGCGCGCCACCTCGACGGTCAAGCGGTCGGAGAGCGCGTTCACCACCGAGAGGCCGACGCCATGGAGGCCGCCCGCCGTGCTATAAACCTTGTCGGAGAACTTGCCGCCGGAATGGAGCGTGGTGAGGATGACCTCGAGCGCGGATTTGTCCTTGAACTTGGGATGACGGTCGACCGGGATGCCGCGGCCGTTGTCGCGCACCGTAAGCGCCCCGTCGGCCGCGAGCTCGATCTCGATCCAGCTGGCATGCCCGGCGATGACCTCGTCCATGGCATTGTCGAGGAGCTCGGCCACGAGATGGTGGATGGCGCGCTCGTCGGTGCCGCCGATATACATGCCGGGCCGGCGGCGCACGGGCTCCAGCCCCTCGAGCACCTCGATGTCCTTGGCGGTATAGCTGCCGCGTCCCTTGGCGGCACCGCCCGGCGGCAGATCGAAAAGGTCGGCCATGACGGGCATTATGGTGGGGCAGGCGGCCGGCTTCAAGGGCATGCTGTGTGTTGTTGCAACGCATTCAACAAGATGTTGTGGGCAAAGGGAGCAGGACCATGACCGAGCGAGCGCCGGCGCAGGATGAGGGGGCGCGGCCCGGGGCGATGCGGGAGCCCGGCGAGCCGCGCGGCGAGCTGCAGATCCGCACGGCGACGCGCCCCGCGGACACCAACCAGAACGGCGACATCTTCGGCGGCTGGGTGCTCGGCCAGATGGACGTGGCCGGCGGCATCTTCGCCTCGAAGATCGCCAACGGGCGGGTGGTGACCGTGGCGGTCGACGGCATGACCTTCAAGCGGCCGGTCTATGTGGGCGACGTGCTCTGCGTCTATGCCGATCTGGTGCGCGTCGGCACGAGCTCGATCACCGTATGGATCGAATCCTGGGTGCTGCGGCGCAATGCTGGCGAGCGCATCCTGGTCACCGAGGGTAATTTCACCTACGTCGCGATCGACGACGAGGGGCGGCCGCGGCGCGCGAAGGCTTCGCAGTAGGGTTGGCGCGGCAATGGTCAGAAATTGGTGCCAGAACAACGCACTAAAGGGCTCCTGAAAAATTTTGAAACGACACCGTTGCGTTTCCACAGGATTTTTGCTAGGTCTTCGTATGTTGGTAAGGCGCACGAGCCCGCGCCGACACTCTTAGGAGTATGCCACCATGACGCTCAAGGCTGCCGCGATCTCGCTTGCCGTTGCTGGCGCCATCGCCTTGGCACCTCTGTCATCCGCCTCGGCCCGCGACTTCCATCACGGCCGCGGCATTCTGTTCGGACTGTTCGGCCTGGGGGCGGCGGCGGTCATCGCCGCGGCCACGCTGGCGACGGCGCCGGTCGTGGCGCTGGCCGGGGGCGCTCCCGGCTATTACGCCCCGCCCGCGCCGGCCTACTACTACCCGCCGCCGGGCTACTACTATCCGCCGCGCGCCTATTATGCGCCGCCCGCCTACTATGCCCCGCCTCGCGTGGGATATGGCGCGCAATAGAAAGGCACGTCTGCTGCCCTCGCGTCGGATACGCCGCCTCGGCTGTCTGAGCGAAGCGAGCGCGCGCTAGGCGGCGCGCCGACGGGAGGTGCAGGTGGCGAACGAGGCAGCGCGCGGAAATGCGACGGGGGGCGTGGCGCGCCGCGGCGGACGGCCGCCGCGCCTTGAGGCCGAGCAGATCCGCGAGCGCATCCTCGACATCGCCACGGCGCTCTTCTTGAGCCAAGGCTATGGCGCCACCAGCATCGAGGCGGTGGCCAAGCGCGCCCGCATCTCCAAGCGCACCTTCTACCACCGCTTCCGCGACAAGGCCGATCTCTTCGGCGCCGTCGTGCATCGCCTTGTCGAACGGCTGCGGCCGCCGCCCCAGAACGAGGGGCAGCTCTTCGACGGCGGCGAGCTCAAGGAGATCCTCGAACGCCTTGCGGCCTTCATCCTGCGCGCAGCGCTCTCCGCGGAGGCGCTGGCGCTGCAACGCGTGATCCTCGCCGAGGCGACGCGTTTTCCCGAGCTGGCCGCCGTCGTGAACGAGCGCGGCGCACGCCAGCAGGCGATCGAGCGTATCGCCGGACTCCTCGAGCGCACGGCCCCTCCCGGCCACCCCGGCGCCGCACGCTCCCGCTTCGCCGCCGAGCAATTCCTCCTGATGGTGGTCTCGGCGCCGCAGCGCCGCGCCCTCGGCCTGGGCACGCCGCTCTCGCCGGCGGAGCTCGACGGCTGGGCGCGCGCTGCCGTCGACCTCTTCCTCAACGGCTGGCTGCCGCGAGAAATCAAGAATTTACAAGGCCCGATGAACGAGCAAGGATAGCGTCCCATGTGCAAGACGCCCATGTGGAAGACGCCCATGTGGAAGACGCCCATGTGGAAGACGCCCATGGGCAAGACGAATGCCTTGCGGGCGCAAAACGAGCCGCCTGCCGACGCCGAGCGCGAGGCGGCGCTCGCGGCACTTGCCGGCATGGCGCGGCGGTTCGAGGCCGTCCTCGCCGCGATCCCGGCGGAGCTTTGGCGCGAGCCGCCCGCGGCCGGCGGCTTTGCGCTGGTCGAGCACGCCTGCCACCTGCGCGACATCGAAATGGAAGGCTATCGCGTGCGCCTCGAGCGCATGCTCGCGGAAGCCGCACCGCTCCTTCCCGACCTCGACGGCGCCAAGCTCGCGCGCGAGCGCAATTACCTCGGCGAGGACCTGAGGGCGGGCTTAGGTGCCTTCGCAAGCGCGCGCGGCGAGGTCGTCCGCCGCCTGGCCGGCCTCACGTCCGCCGAGCGGCGCCGCTGCGGCACGCTCGAAGGTGTGGGCGAGATCACCATCGACGGCCTCGTCGCCAAGATGCTCGAGCACGACCGCGAACATCTTGCCGAGCTCGCGGCACTCCGAGGCGGAGCTCCTCGCGCGCGCTCGCCGCTCAATGCAGGGCGAAAACCGGTAGATCGGCGTCCTGCAGCATGGCGCGCGTGAAGCCGCCGAATATGAGCTCCCGCGCGCGGCTGTGGCCGTAGGCGCCCATGACGATGAGATCCGCTTTGAGCCTGCGGGCGGCGGCGAGCAGCGCCTCGGGGCCGCGCTGCCCTTTCGCCGCGATGGTGCGGCTCGTGGCATTGAGGCCGTGCCAGCGGAGCTGGAGCGCCACGCCCTCGGCCGCGTCCTTGTCCTGCCGGGCGCTCTCGCCGATGCTGAGCACGGCAATCTTCTTCGCCTTGCCGAGGAGCGGCATGGCAGCACTCACCGCGCGCGCCGCCTCGGCCGAATCCTTCCAGGCGACGACCACGGTGCGGGCGATCTCCTTCGGCGGCTCCGGCGGTGCCAGGAGCAGCGGCCGTCCGCTGCCGATCAGGATGCTGCCCACCGTGCCGAGCGGCAAGCCGCGGTCCGCCGCGGGGCGGGCCAGCACGACGAGGTCGTTGGCCCGCGCGCTGAGCGTGATGCGCTCGACCGCGTTGCCCACGCTTTCGCGCCAGGCGACAGAGACCGCCGCGGTCTTGGCCGGCGCCGTGCGCCGCTTGATGTCCTCGCGCCGGCAGAACTCGTCGAATGTCCGCCGCGCGCGCCCGAGGCGGGCCTCCTCGCGCTTCTCGAGATCGTCCAGCAGGTCGGCGGTGACGACGCCGGCAGCCATGTCGCCGGCTCCCGCCATCACGAGCGTCTCGGTCGGATCGGCGCGGCAGAAGATGACCTCGAGATGGGCGGTGAAGAGCCGGGCCACGGTCGCGGCGGTGCGGAGCGCCGGATCGTCGCTGTCGTCGCCGGTCACGGGCACCAGAATGGTCTTGATCACGGTGCTGACATCCTCCGTCGGGGTCGCGGCACCCCGTCTATAGCGCGCGCCGCATCATTCGACAAGGTGAGCGGCATGCCGCGCGAGGCCGCGGGTGGCTGCGTCGCTTAGGCCGAATGGTGCAGGGCTGCCGGGTGATCTTAGGCGGGACGACGCGCTGATTTGGCCGTGCTGAGATGGCGGGCGCGTTCCTCCTCCGCTGTATCGATCGCGAGCTGGGGCGCGCGGTCGCGCATCAGCGACAAGGCCCTCTCATGGGCCTCGGGGGTCTTGGCGCCGCAGGCGTTGGCCACGACGCGCACGAAGGCGCCGTCGTCGATCGCGGCCAGCGCCGTTGCCAGCACGCAGCAATCGGTGGAGACGCCGCAGAGCACGATCGGCGCCGTCTTTCCCGTGATCCGCTGGAGCTCCGGAATCCACTTGGAGAATTTGTGGCTGTCCACGCTTGGCGCATTGCGCCACGGCCCGGCGAGCGCCCACAGCTCGTGCTCGGGCGGCGCCGCAGCGAAACTCCATTTGCGGTAATAGTCGCTCCAGCTGCCCGCGATGTCGCCGGGCGGCACGAAGCGCGTGAAGACCGTTCGCGGAGCGAAGAGCGGCAGGAGCCCCGCGATCTTCTCCGCGACGGCCGCGAACGGCGGCGTGCACCATGGGCTGTCGCGCTCCGCGAAGACGTTCTGCATGTCGATGACGACGAGCCAGCCGGCATCATGTGCGCCCATCGCCGCCCTTACCCCGTGCTCACGAGACCCGCGAGAGGAACGCGCGCGTGCGCGAGTTCTCCGATGCGGCGAGAACCTGCTCCGGCGCACCGCTCTCGACGATGACGCCGCCGTCCATGACGGCGACCACGTCCGCCACGTCCCGCGCAAACGAGATCTCGTGGGTGACGATGATCATCGTCATGCCGCCCGCGGCAAGCGCTCGGATGACGTTCGAGCACCTCGCCGACGAGCTCGGGGTCGAGCGCCGAGGTCGGCTCGTCGAACAGCATGAGCTTCGGGCGCATCGCCAATGCCCGGGCGATGGCGACCCGCTGCTGCTGCCCGCCGGAGAGATGCCGCGGGTAGCTCTGCGCCTTGTCGGCGAGGCCGACCTTCTTAAGGAGCTCATGCGCCCGCTCCATGACTTCGGCCCGCGGCTCGCGCTTGATGCGCATGGGCGCGTCGGTCACGTTGCCGAGCACCGTCATGTGGGCGAAAAGATTGAAGTTCTGGAACACCATGCCGATCTCGGAGCGCTGCCGGCAAAGCTCCCTCTCGCTGAGCTCGTGGAGCTCGCCGTCGCGCTCGCGATAGCCGATGGGATGACCGTCCACGTAGATGAGGCCGCGGTCGATGGTCTCGAGGCCGTTGATGCACCTCAGCAAGGTGCTCTTGCCGGCGCCGGAGGGGCCGAGGAGACAGACGACCTGGCTCTTCCAGGCCGCGAAATGCACGCCCTTCAGGACCAGGTTGGCACCGCGCGATTTCCAGACGTCGATGCCCTCCACCATCGCGCGCCCCGCGGCACGATGCGATCCGGCGTCGTTCGGTTGCTCTGCCGTCTTCACCGCTGCGGCCTGCCCATGCGAAGCATCGCCAATCTATCTGCGCCGCGCGGCACTCGCAAGGAGCTGCGCGCCGGCGCGCAAGCGAGCACGCTCAGCGCGGCAAGCCGGCCGCGGCGCGCGGGTGCCGCGCGTGCTCCGGCTCCCGCCGTGGCGAGGGAAATTGGGCGAGCAGCCATTCCTGAAAGGCAAGCGCCTCGCCGCTCGACTTCCTGTCGGCGATGACGAAGTAGTAGGCGCCGTCGGTGTGCATCACGGCGTCGACCGGCCGCACCAGGGTGCCGCGGGCGAGGAGATCGTCGGTCAAGAGGCTCCAGCCGAGTGCTATGCCCTGTCCCGCGCAGGCCGCCTGCAGCAAGAGGGGCAGGCTGTTGAATTTGATGTGCCGATGATTGGTGTTGCTGACGCCCTGGCTGGCGAACCACAGCGACCAGTCGATGAGGTTGACGCGGTTGCCGTCCAGCATGAGCAGTATCTCGCCGAGCAGCTGCTGCACGTTGCCGAGCGCCGGACGGCCGCCGAGATAGGACGGGCTGCAGACGGGAAAGGCGTCCCCCTCCCTGAGGAAGGTGGTGCTGAACCCGGGCCAGGAGCCGCGGCCGAAGGCGATGCCGACGTCCGCACGGTCGGCGACGGCGTCGAAGCCGAGGTCGGAGGCCACGATGTGGACGTCGATGTCCGGGTGGAGGGCGCGGAAGTCCGGCAGCCGGGGCACCAGCCAGAAGGTGGCGATCGCCGAGGTGGTCCCGATCATGACGGTGGGTTGGCCCGCGCTGCGGACGTCCTCCGCCGCGGTGGCGATGCATTCGAAGCTCATGGCTACGGCGCGGTAGAGCCGGCGGCCCTCGGAGGTGAGCTCGAGGCCGCGATGCTGGCGCACGAAGAGGGCAATGCCGAGCTCGAGCTCGAGCGCGCGCACCTGCTGGCTGACCGCCGCCTGGGTCACCTTGAGCTCGCGCGCGGCGCTGGTGAAGCTCAGCTGCCGCGCCGCCGCCTCGAACGCCATCAATCCGGAAAGGCGCGGCAGGCGCCTCGAAAATCCGCTCATCGGGCCCCTCGGCGCTGGCGTGGAACCGGGAACGCTGGCAGATCGCAAGAATGATAGAGGAATAGTGCCCCTCGCACCCGCGGTCCAGCCCTAAGCAGGGCCGGCGGCGCCTACTCGGCGGCCTCCTCGGCGGGAATCTCGGGCGCCGGGTCCGCGTGCCGGAAGCCGCCCGACTGGCGCTGCCAGAGGCGCGCATAGCTGCCGCCGCTTGCCAGGAGCTCGGCATGGCCGCCTTCTTCGAGGATGCGGCCGTGGTCGAGCACGACGAGGCGGTCCATGCGCGCGATGGTCGAGAGCCGGTGTGCGATGGCGATCACCGTGCGGCCGCGCATGAGGCCGTCGAGCTGCTCCTGGATCGCCGCCTCGACCTCGGAATCGAGGGCCGAGGTCGCCTCGTCGAGGACGAGGATGGGCGCGTTCTTGAGGATCACGCGCGCGAGTGCTATGCGCTGGCGCTGGCCGCCCGAGAGCTTGACGCCGCGCTCGCCCACGTGGGCCTCGAAGGAGCGGCGCCCCTGCCAGTCCTCGAGCCCCTCGATGAATTCGAGCGCGTGCGCGCTCGCCGCCGCCTGCCGCACCTCCTCCTCGCTCGCCTCCGGCCGGCCGTAGCGGATGTTGTCGCGGATCGAGCGGTGGAGGAGGGAGGTGTCCTGCGTCACCATGGCGACGACAGCGCTTGGGTCGGCCCGCCGACGGGTCAAAGCCTAGCGCTCCACCTGGCGCAAAACCGTAAAGTCGACCTATGGGCAACATTGATTACATCCCTCGTTGTGTGTTTCAATCCAGGCTTGCAGATGCTCTGGGGGAAGAGCATGGGTGGGATGCATGAATTCCGAACCCGGTTTCCGGTGGAGGCCGGTAAGGTTGATAACGATACGGGATTGCCTAATGCGGTCACGGTCGCCTTCTGGCGTGACGTTGACAATTGGGACGGTATAGTGCCAATTGAGGAACACGTTCAACAGTGCTGCATTCGGGCCAACTTTTCAGGTAACAAAGTGGCTCTACTGCGGGGCGAGAATCTGGGTACATCGCAGCAACCGACGAGCATTGCGAACGCCGTTGCGAGCCCAAAGACGTTGGACCCAACTCACGCTCCCCCGCCTCTACGCCACGAAGCCGAGCGATGGTTGCGCGGCATCGCATCTACTGTCGATGCGACCAGCGCCCTCACGGAATTTAAACGCCTATTCGGCTCATTCCGGCTACGAAACCATAGGATTTTTGCATTTCGAAATCCGGATAACCCTCGCAATCCTTTAGGTGTTCCAAATCTTGATATCCACTTCCGTCGACTCGCGATACCAGGCGCGAATCCCGCCGATTATCTCATGCTCGCCTACGAGCCGGATGGCGCAGACGAGGTCCGCCAGCCCACGGCCCTCGACGCAGGCAATGATCTCAGGAACCTGGAAATGTTCGAGCCCGGCGGCTATACACGACCCGAGGGCGGCCTTGATGGCGTACCTGAAGTCGTTACGACGCCCCCTTTGGGCCGCCAAGTGACAGTTCCGCCAAGGCAAATACGATGACCAAGGCGCAATGGAAGGAGCTAATTCTTCGCGTGATTTTGACCGCAGGTGCGGAACCGCCCGATCGGTCCGGGCGGACCCCATACGATCTCCTGACTGATCGGATGCGTTCTCTCGACAACGGCGATGACGAGTGGAACCGCGCACTTGGCGCCGTTGTAGAGATTGTGCGCAATCCCGACGGGGCGGATGTTCAGGCATGGCTGCGGCTCATAGGGTTGCTTGAGGAGCTTGCGCCATTGCCGCGCAAAGTTAGAGAAACACTGGTTGGGTCGGTTGAAGCGCGCCAGCCCGCTAATTCGGATTTCCGTGCATACCTCATCCGAGTGCTTGCATCAGTAGACGCCCCAATCGATTGGGAAAGACTACGGCGAAGTGGCATTTCCGAAGAATTCTCACGCAACTCACCCCTGGTGTGGGCGGATGCACTTGTTTGTGGAAATCGCCTCGATGAGGCCTGCGGTATAGTTCGGCATCTTCTTTCGTCCGACACAGTTACCGCCGAATCTGTCGCAGAATTGCTCAGCCGTTGGAGCTACCGACTGCCAAACGATGAGACGAAGGAAATCTTCAACGATTTCCGGGATGCGGCAAAACCTGCGGAGCGTCATATATTTGACGAGTGGGCTAGACGTTCCGGACACGGGGAGTGGGCCTCGCGCGATCCGCGGCCTCTAGCGAGGACGAGGCCGTCTCTTATGGGCGACGATGAGCGGGATTGGCTCCGGCAGGTTTCAGCATAAACGCGGCCACGAGGGGATTACCGGAAGTGCGCTCGATTTCGTTTGACGTTGACGATTTGCCGTACGGCGCGCTACTTCCGCAGCTCCTCGACGCGGTGTTCGCCTCGCTGGGGATTCTCGCTAATCGCGGCCTTGGTGGTAGCGGACTACAGGAGTTAGATCATGGAGCGATTAACGCGGCTTTCTCATTCCTGACCGATGCGCCGCGAGAGGGAATAAACCGCCACCTAAGCTACCACGTCGGCCAAGAATTGCCCGGACTGTGGGCTGAGGGTAGCAGCACCAAAAAGCAAGCTGCACAACCGACACGCATGAGCCTGGTGATATGCAACTGGTTCGACGCAATCGATGACGCAAAGCGCTGGCGTATCCACCCGGCATCTACCGGCCGTCGACGCAGGGAGATGCCCGTGGCATTCCTTCCGTCGCCCCTGGCGATTCTGTATGACCTCCTGACTGATCCGGAGGACTCCTCCACGCGAGCGTATGCACAGGTTTCTATACGCAACATACTTCTTAGGTCATTTCGAATTGCTCCATCGGGATTCGGTCCCGCCCCTGAGGGGTGGAAAACCATGACCCCCGAGGATGTGTCAGTAGCGCTCTCAACGATTTCCACGTTTCATGCCGGGCGCGACAATATCCGGGCCGCGCGTCGTAGCGATATCGACAATTTCGTTCGGCACTTCATGGCGGCCAAGGGCATGATGCACTTTCGGTTCGGGTCTCGGGAAAACAAACCGACGGACGGTCTAAGGGATCGGTCCGAATACTGCAAACGGGGTATATTGCACCCGAAAGCGGAGTCATTTGAGTTCCGCCCTGATCCGGATTTGGCCCAAGTTCCGGGACTTTCCGACATCGAGAATGAAATTTGGGGAGTTCCTCTACCTGTCAGGGGAGCAGACACCCTCTTTTTTGGCGGCCTGCGGTTTTCGGAAACCGGTGGTCTGGTTGTTGGTGTGTCGGGCGGACCTGGGACTGGTAAGACTTCGTTTGCCCTGTCGTTGATCGGGCGGTTGGCGCCCTTAGGCACAAAAACACTTTATGTTACGGCTGAAGAGGCAAAGGAAGACCTCTACGCTCGAATTTCATCGATCGTAGCTGATAGGACAAAGCGGCTTAGTTTCGCGCCAAAATATGACAGAACGGGCAGCTCGGATTGGCTGTTCATCCGAAGCGGGAGAGATCCGAGTAACCCAGATCAAGAATTAGACCCGGAACTTCTGGTTAATTTTTTGGAGGATATCCGAACCATCAGATCGGAAACCCGGCAAGAATATGCTCCAAGTGCTCCACCTCCGCATCCGTGTAAATTAGTCGTTGTTCTGGACAATCTTCACAGTTTCGTTCCACATCTTCCGAGTCCCGACGAGAAAAATTCGCAGCACCCGCTTGAGCAAATTATCTCGGCCTGCCGTTCTATCGGTGCCCTTGTAATAGCAACCTTTGCTAAAGACTGGTGGGGGAGCGCTTGGATCGACTATCTTGTCGATACCGCGGTTGAACTTGAGTACGAACAAACGAATGTCCGGGGCCATAAGCCGGCCCGTCTGATGATCCTGAGGAAAACGCGTCAGCAAATCTCACGGCCCGGCGCGCACGGGTTTCATATGTCCGGCAACTCAGGCTTTCGGATCACGCCGCAAATACCTTCCCAGCTGGACAGGAAGGCGATTTTTAAGAGTGTATTGCCGGATCGGGATTGGCAAATCGACGTGTTTCGGAGACCTTGCTTTCGCGATGAGTTGGCGGGCATGCCGGGTGCAATGAAGGGGACCCGAGTACCGGAATTCGATACCGCATCTCTCAATGATCATCTGCGAATTGCTGTAAACTCTCACGTCCTCCTGCATGGCAAGGGGAGTGGTGGGAAAGCGGGGCTTGCGCTCAAAATCGCCGTCGCTCCGATCCTACCCTTTGTCCCCTTAAGCTCGGCTCACGTCAAACGTCGAAAGGTCCTTGTCATCTCTTTTCTATATCCGGAACAGTACTATTTGGACGTTAGCGATCATCTGCATGCGTTGGCCAAGAGGGAATACGATGACGCCGGCGTCGCAGTTAGCGAACAAGCCCGCGTTGAAGTTGTTTCGCTGTATCCTGGATACATCCAGCCTGAGGACCTGTTTGATCGGATTATGAGGCGAATCGATAAAGCTGAACTAGAAGGCGAGCCCTTTACGGCAATTGTTCTCGATGGCCTCCACAACGTGGGCCTCCAGTTTCCGTTGCTCCAGGACTACCCAATGCTATGGCCGGCGCTATACGCAACACTTCGCCGAAAGAAGCTGACTGTCGTGACCACCCACACGATGATCACGGTAGAGAGTGGTGTCAGCCATACTGAGTCGATTTCGATCGATGATCCGCGTTCATTGCCCCTTTTACAGGCGCTTGTTCAAGGGTCGGACTATGTCCTTGCTATAGACCGTGTGCCCAATCCAAAAACAAAATGGCCCGAAGACTATCAAGGAATTGGCGCAGCGATGGAAGTTCGGGTTGTCTCTGCAAATTACCAAGGAATTCCGCAAGACGAGCTGTTTTGGAGCCGAGACAAACTCGTTTTGTTTATAGACCAAGAGTCCCAACCAAAGCTCAGCTTACAAACGTCGCACGCAATCCAAAGTCGCTCCAATTTATCAAGCCGAGAGTAGCGACAGAGACGAAGCAACTCAGTTGGCGAATGCATGAATTTGAGGAAAGATAATGAAGAAACCGGTTGCGATCGACTTGTTTGCCGGATGCGGTGGCTTGACTTTAGGCCTTGAGCAAGCTGGTTTTCGTGTTATTGGGGCTGTCGAAATTGATTCTTTGGCTGCGACAACATACAGAACCAACCACCCCCGTGTGTTGGTAAAGCAAATGGACATTCGGCAGCTCCCGGCAACGCAGTTACGGCGGGACCTTAAACTCCGTCGTGGGCAACTCGACCTTCTCGCTGGGTGTCCGCCGTGCCAAGGTTTCTCCACGCTGCGCACGCGCAATGGTTCGAATAGGAACAGAGACGCGCGAAACGACTTGGTTTACGAAATGCTCCGCTTCACGAGAGCGTTTCGCCCGAGAGCCATAATGATGGAGAACGTCCCCAAGCTTCAAGATCGTAAGTCATTTAAAGACCTTTGCAATGCACTTCGGCTACTCGGTTATCAGCTAAACTCCGACATCAAGGATGCGGGTCTTTACGGTGTTCCCCAACGCCGGCAACGTCTTATTCTTCTGGCCGGCCGCGGCTTCAACATACAGTTCGCGATCGAGTTCGCGCCGCTTTCGTACTGTGCGGGGAGCGATCGGTCGAATGGCGAAGCCGGGCAATAGCAAAGACGCACTTCATAACCTCCCAGAAAAGAAACGGTCGCTGAGGGTGCGTAGGCTGATAACGGACATTCCCAAAGATGGCGGGAGCCGCGGCGACTTGCCCAAGAGACGGCAGTTGCCGTGTCACAAGAGGAGCGACGGCTTCAGCGATACGTACGGCCGCATGGCCTGGAACAAGGTGGCGCCGACCATAACAAGCGGTTGCTTTAATCCATCAAAGGGGCGTTTCCTCCACCCAGAACAAAATCGTGCCATTACTATGCGGGAAGCAGCACTCCTTCAAGGGTTCCCTCGCGATTACTCGTTCGAACTATCGCGGGGAAAGGAGGCAATAGCATTGATGATCGGCAACGCCCTCCCGCCAGAGCTCATAAGACGGCATGCGTTACAAATTCGCGCGGCCTTGAGAGAGCATAGTTAGTTCACCGAATGTGGTAGGTGATGGCCAACGTTTTTTCGCGAGACAAACGCTCCGACATCATGTCGAGGGTAAAGAGCCGTGGGAACCGAGCCACGGAGCTCCGCCTAATGCGCATATTTCGCGAGTACGGTATCCGGGGCTGGCGGCGCCACTCGGCAATTTTTGGAAACCCTGATTTTGTTTTTCCGGCAGCGCGTCTGGCTGTGTTCGTGGACGGATGCTTTTGGCATAGCTGTCCTACTCACGGCAGCGTCCCCTCCAGTAACTGTGCGTTTTGGAGTCTGGAAGCTAGACCGGAATCGGATGCGGGATCGCCAAGTGCGTCGGAAATTGTGCCGCTTAGGATGGCGCGTGCTTCGCGTGTGGCAGCACGACCTTAGAGAGCCCGATCGCGTGGTGCGCCGGGTTACCCGATCAATAGACTCGGTTGCTACTGAGCCGCGAGGCGGAAACGGGCGGCGGCGGAAAGGTCGGAGCCGGTAGGCGTCCAGGGTTTCCCCGACGTTGTCCAAGTTACAGAGTTGGTCGTGTAAGGGCGGCTTAAAGATAAAGGGCGAGGTTCTTGCCGGTCTCGAGCGGCGGCGGCGCTTGGGTTCGGAGGAGAAGGCTGGGATCGTCGCGGAGACGATGCTGCCGGCGGCGCCTACTCGGCGGCCTCCTCGGCCGGAATCGCGGGCGCCGGGTCCGCGTGCCGGAAGCCGCCCGACTGGCGCTGCCAGAGGCGCGCATAGCTGCCGCCGCTCGCCAAGAGCTCGGCATGGCCGCCTTCCTCGAGGATGCGCCCGTGGTCGAGCACGACGAGGCGGTCCATGCGCGCGATGGTGGAGAGCCGGTGCGCGATGGCGATCACCGTGCGGCCGCGCATGAGGCCGTCGAGCTGCTCCTGGATCGCCGCCTCGACCTCGGAATCGAGGGCCGAGGTCGCCTCGTCGAGGACGAGGATGGGCGCGTTCTTGAGGATCACCCGCGCGAGTGCGACGCGCTGGCGCTGCCCGCCCGAGAGCTTGACGCCGCGCTCGCCCACGTGGGCCTCGAAGCCGCGGCGACCTTGCCAATCCTCGAGCCCCTCGATGAACTCGAGCGCGTGCGCGCTCGCGGCCGCCTGCCGCACCTCCTCCTCGCTCGCCTCCGGCCGGCCGTAGCGGATGTTGTCGCGGATCGAGCGGTGGAGGAGCGAGGTGTCCTGCGTCACCATGGCGATGTGGGCGCGCAGGCTCTCCTGCGTGACGTGGGCGATGTCCTGCCCGTCGATCGTGATGCGCCCGCCTTCGAGCTCATAGAAGCGCAGGAGCAGGTTGACGAGGGTCGACTTGCCGGCACCCGAGCGCCCGACGAGGCCGACGCGCTCGCCGGGCTCGATCGCGAGGTCGATGCCGTGGAGCACGCCGCGCTCGGTGCCGTAGCCGAAGCGCACCCGCTCGAAGCGGATGCGGGCCGCGCCCACGCGCAGCACCGCGGCATCCGGGCGGTCCGTCAGCTGCCGCGGCACCGCGATCGAGCGCATGCCGTCCTGCACGACGCCCACGTTCTCGAAGATCGAGGTGACGTTCTGCGCCACCCAGCCGGCGATGTTGGCGATCTGCCAGGTGAGCGGCAGCGCCATGGCGACCGTGCCCACGGCGATGCTTCCGTCGTTCCACAGCCAGACCGCGGCCGCTCCCGTGCCGACGACCATCGTGGCATTGAGCGTCGTGAGCCCCAGGCTGAAGAAGGTGATCACGCGCAATTGCCGGCGGAAGCTCTCGGTATGGTCGTCGATCGCCGCGCGCACGAAATTGTCCTCGTCGCGCGGCCGCGCGAAGAGCTTGACCGTGACGATGTTCGTATAGCTGTCGACGACCCGGCCGGTGAGGGCCGAGCGCAGCTCGGACATCCGCCGCGAGCGTTCGCGCAAGCGGGGGACGAAGTAGCGCAGCAGCGCCACGTAGCCGGCGAACCACAGCAGCACGGGGAGCGCCAGGCGCTTGTCGTTCGAGCCCATCATCAGCACGGCGCCGCCGCCGTAGACGAGGATGTACCAGACCGCGTTCGTCGACATGACGAGGCTCTCGCGCAACGCCGGACCCGTCTGCATGACGCGGTTGGCGAGGCGGCCGGCGAAATCGTTCTGGAAGAAGGCCCAGCTCTGCCGCACCACGTGCCAGTGGCTCTGCCAGCGGATGAGGTTGCTGAGGCCCGGATTGATGGCCTGGTTGGTGATGAGGTTCTGGAGCAGGAGGGCCGCCGGCCGGGCGAGCAGCAGCACGAGCGCCATCCCGACGAGCAAGCGCCAGGCCTCGGCAAAGAGCGCGCCCGGCGCGTGACTCGAGACGAGGCCCACCAGCCGGCCGATGAAGAACGGGATCGTGGTGTCGAGAGCCGCCACCGTGAAACCGGCGGCGAAGAGGGCGACCACCAGCCCGCGCGCCTGCCGGGCGTAATGCCAGTAGAAGGCCATGAGCCCTGAGGGCGGCGGCGCCTCGGGCGAGAGTGCCGTGGGGACGAGCAGGCTCTCGAAGAAACGGAAGACGCGCATGCTTTGCGATCCTCGTGGCGTGGTCGTGGCGCCGCCCGGGCGCATGTCCTCATGCGAGATACGAGCGACGCCGGTCAGGCCGGCGCTTCCCGGGCGGCAGCGGCGGCGGCGCCCGCGTCGACCATTGGACGATCGCAGATTGAACGCCGCAGTTTACTTCGTCGCGGCGCTGAGTTCGAGAAAAAGCAGGCGGCGACGGCGGCCGGCACGTGCGCGCTATCGGAGGTCCTCTTTCTCGCCGTCGAGCGGCAGCTTGAGGTACGCCGCGCGCCAGCCCTGCCACTCGCCCCGATAGTGGATCTCGATGAAGTACTGCACGATCGACAGCACGGTCGTCAGCGCCAGATACCAGAGCGAGGCCACGATGAGCAGCGGGATCGTCTCGAACGTCCGGCTGTAGATGTTGCCGGCCAACTCCATGAGCTCCTCGAGCGCCACGACGCTGGCGAGCGAGGAATATTTGAGCATGCCGATGACCTGATTGCCGGTCGGCGGCACGATGGCCTTCATGGCCTGCGGCAAGACCACGACCATCAGGGTCTGGAGCCGCCCGTAGCCGAGCGACTTGGCCGCCTCCGTCTGGCCGAGATCCACCGAGAGGATGCCGCCCCGCACGATCTCGGCCATGTAGGCGCCCTCGTTGAGCCCGAGGCCGAGAAGGGCGGCGGTAAAGGAGGAGATCGCCACGGTGCTCGGCACGGAGAGGAATTTGGGGCCGCCGAAGGGGATGCCCAGGGAGAGCGCAGGGAAGAGCGAGGCGAGGTTGTACCAGAAGACGAGCTGCACCAGGACGGGCGTGCCGCGGAAGAACCAGATATAGGCGCCCGCGGCGAGCGCCATGACGTTGTTTCCCGAGAGCTTCATGGCCGCCAGGACCAGGCCGATCGCGATGCCGGCCGCCATGACCAGGAGGGTGAGCTCGCAGGTCATCGAGAGGCCGGAGAGGATCTCGCTTTCGAGCATGTATTTCGCGACGACGGACCACTCGAACCCGGGGTTGGTGAGCACCTGGAAGACGACCCAGGCGACGAAGACCGCGACGGCGGCAGCGCCGACCCATTGCCCCCAGCTCGCGCGGCGCACCACCTTGACCGGAGGGCCCGCCTCGGGGCTGCGCTTCTCGACTGCGGGTCCTGGCTCCATGACGGCATTATCCCGGCTGAGTGCGGCTACCATAGCAGCGGGCCGCGCCGCACATCAACGAGGGGTCGGCCGGGGTGCGCGCGGGTACGGCGCCGAATGGATTTCCTCATCCTTCGAGACGGGCCTGCGGCCCTCCTCAGATGAGGAAATCCGCCAAACCTGGAGGCGGCGGTAGGCAACGCTCCCCGCGGGCAGCTCCGCAGCCGGGCGCTCAGGCGGCGGTAAGGCGCCTCACTTGGCCCCGCCCTTCTGCACTTCCTCGAGCGTGAGCGCCGCATCGGCGACGCCGAACTGGTCGAGTATCTTCTCGTAGGAGCCGTCGCGCACCATGTCCTCGAGCGCGCGGCGAAACGCCGCCGCGAGCTCGGCGTTGTCCTTGGCGATCACGATGCCGGCGAGGCTCGTCGTTCCCGCGAGCGTGCCCTGGGTCATGCTGAGCTTGTCGTTGCGCTGCGCCACATAGACGCCGACCGCGCGGTCGGTGAGGAAGCCGTCGCCCCGCCCGTTGGCGACCGCGAGATAGGTGTCGGCGCTGTCCGGGAAATATTGCAGGGTGATGGGCTTGTCCTTCGCGGCGACGCATTGGTCGGAGATGCGCTGGGCGACCGCGACCTGCGAGCTCCCTTGGGTGAGGCAGAGGGTGCGCCCGCAGAGGTGGGCGATGGTCACGTCCGTGACGCCGTGGCGGACGAGGAGGCCGAGCCCGCCCTTATAATAGTCGACGTACTGCACGATCTTGAGCCGCTCGGGCGTCTCCGCGAGCTGATCGACGCCGGCATCGAAGCGGCCGGTCGAGACGCCCGGGACGATTGCCGGGAACTTAACATCGGTGAAGTTGGGCGTGAGCCCGAGCCTCGCCGCGAGTGCCCTCATGAGGCGGATGTCGAGGCCGTCCGGCTGCCCGTCCGCCGTCTTGAAGTCGAAGGGCGGCCATTGCAGCGAGGTCGCCACCTCGAGCGTGCCCGAGCTCTTGTTCTTGGCGGGCAAGAGGGCGCGGGCGGCCTGATCGACGGCCGCCGCCGGCGCCGCGCTCGAGGCGGTCTGGGCGTTGCATAAAGCGGGGACGACCAAGGCCGCCGCCAGTCCGAGGCCAAGTAGCCAGCTGCTGCGTTGCTGTACGTCTGCCATGATACGAAGACCCTCCTCTGAATGAATGCCCTGATTCCAGGTGCTTGCGATGCGGGTTGCCGATGGCGATTCGCGGCCTTCCTCGCTGAGAAGCGCTCGCGTCCGCTATTGCGCCGCCGCGGGGCGGCGCTCGAGCAGCGCTCCGACATCCTCGACGAAGGACCGCATCACCTCGGCGATGCCCGTGCCCTTGCAGGCATGCGGGCGGATCGTGATGCCGGTGACCTCCGGCCGCAGCATGGCGGCGATCCGTGCCGCGACGCGCTCGGGGCTGCCGGCGAGCATGCTCGCATCGACCACCTCCAGCGGCAAGGCCGCCGCCGCGGCGTCCGCGAGCGATTTGTCCTGCTTCGCCGCGATGGCCGAGAACTCGGCCGGCACGCTGACGCCGAGGCGGGTTAAGAAATCCCAGCGCGGATAGGCGCTGATGAGGCGCAAGGCGAGGCGCCGGCGCATGGCCTCGATCGCCGCCGTCTCGTCGCGCGAGATGCAGACCTCCCAGCGCAGATTGATGTCGATCTCGCCCATCGCGCGGCCGGCCTTGGCCGCACCCTCGGCGATCTGCGCCAAATAGAAGTCGAGCGCCGCCGGTGCCGCGATGTTGGCGATCAGCACGCCGTCGGCAAGCTCGCCCGCGAGCCGGCTGATCTGGGCGCCCTGGGTCGCGATGTAGATCGGAACGCGCTGGCGCAGCGGCGTGAACTCGAGCCTGGCGTCTCTCAGCGAGATCACCTTGCCGTCGTAGCTGACCTCCTCGCCGAGCAGCAGGCGGCGGACGATGGCGATGGTCTCGCGCATGGCGGCCACGGGCAAGGTCTTGGCGATGCCGAGCTCGCGAAAGCCGGCGCCGCCGAGGCCGAGGCCGAGCACCGCCCGGCCTTGGGAAAGCTCGTCGAGCGTCGCGATCGCTGCGGCGGTGACCGCCGGGTGGCGCGAATAGGGGTCGGTGACGCCGGTCCCGAGCAGGATGTCCGTGGTCCGCATCGCGACGCTGGCGAGGCCGACGTAGCACTCGCGCAAGAGGCGCACGTCGGTGTACCAGAAGCTGCGGTAGCCGAGCTCCTCGGCGAGTGCGCCGAGCCGCAGCAGCTCGCCGGCCGGATACTCCGCATTCAGGAGGACGCCGAGCGGCCGCGTTGCGGAGGAAGCTGCGCTCATTTACGTTGACGATCCGGCCACAAGAGCCCGCCGATGCTCCAGTTCTCCCGCTTCACCTCGTCGATCACCACGTGGACGGCCTCGGGGGGGACGGCGGCCACGCGCGCAACCACCTCGGTAATGCCCTTCACGAGCTCCCGCTTCTGATCGAGCGAGCGGCCATCGTACAGCGAGACGGTCACGATCGGCATGGCATGCCCTCCGGGAGGCGGCCCCAACGGCCGAGAGCTCAATCGCTCAGAGATGGACTTCCTTGAACTCGCCCACGCTCTCGAGCGGGCTCGCGAGGATGGTCTTCGCCTTGGCGCGCAACGCCGCCTCGGCCGGTGCCGCCTGCCACTTCTCGAGATCGGCGCTGCTCTCCCAGCCATTGACGAGAAGCCAGCTGTTGGCCTCCTTGGTGTCGCGCAGCAGGAGGGAATAGACGCAGCCCGGCCAGGCGCACATCTGCGGCAGGATCTCGTCGCGCCGGAAGGCCAGGTACACCTCCTCCTTGCCCGGCTGAACGCGGGCGCGGGAGACGGTGACGAAGAGATCCTTGTGGTAATGCATCGAGCACCTCCTCTCGAGACGGCAGCTCAGCACAGCGGGGCCGCTCGCCCTTCCTCGGAAGGCTAGGGGTGCCGCTTGGGGTGCATCAACAAAAGATTTGCCGGGGAACGACGCCCCAGCTGAGCTAAGGGCAGGCGGGGAAAGCGTTGTGGCCGAGCGCGCGCTCCCCACCCCCGGGGCTCTTGGTCCCGGGAGTGGGAAGACGGGCGAGGCGAGGCGGCGGCCTGGCGGCTACTCCGCCGCTTGCGGCCTCTTCTCCAAGCCGAGCCGCTCGGCGACGCCGCGGCCGTAGGCCGCGTCCGCCTTCGCGAAATGCTCGATCTGGCGCAGCTGGATCATCTCCGGTACGCCTTGCATGGCGGCGGCGACGTTGTCCATGAGCTGCTTTTTCTGCGTCGGCGACATCAGGCGGAACAATGCACCCGCTTGGCCATAATCGTCGTTGCCCTTGCGGTGGTCGTAGCGGTCCGCTTCGCCCGAGATCGGCAGCGGCGGCTCCTTGAAGCGCTGGTCCTCGACCGGGCCGCCGAAGCTGTTGGGCTCGTAATTGACGGCTCCGCCGAAATTGCCGTCGAACCGCATGGCGCCGTCGCGGTGATAGTCGTGGACCGGACAACGCGCCTTGTTGACCGGCAGGCTCTCGTAATTCACGCCGAGGCGATAGCGATGCGCATCGGCGTAGGAGAAGATGCGGAACTGCAGCATCTTGTCCGGGCTGTGGCTGATCCCCGGCACCACATTCGCCGGCGAGAACGACGCCTGCTCCACCTCGGCGAAATAGTTATCCGGATTGCGGTTGAGCTCCATCACGCCGACCTCGACCAGCGGATAGTCTTTGTGCGGCCAGACCTTGGTCAGGTCGAAGGGGTTGTAGGGCGTCTTGGAGGCGTCCGCCTCGGGCATGATCTGCACGCTGAGGCGCCACTTCGGATAGTCGCCGTGCTCGATCGCCTCGAAGAGGTCCCGCTGATGGCTCTCGCGGTCGCCGCCGACGATGCGCGCCGCCTCCGCGTCGGTCAAATTGGCGACGCCCTGCATGGACTTGAAGTGGAACTTCACCCAGAAGCGCTCGCCCTTGGCGTTGATGAAGCTGTAGGTGTGGCTGCCGAAACCATGCATATGGCGATAGGTCTTGGGCAGTCCGCGGTCGGAAAACAGGATGGTGACCTGATGCAGGCTCTCGGGCGAAAGGGACCAGAAGTCCCACATCGCCGTCGGGTTGCGCAGGTTGCTCTTGGGATCGCGCTTCTGCGTGCGGATGAAGTCGGGAAACTTGTAAGGGTCGCGCACGAAGAAGACAGGCGTGTTGTTGCCGACGAGGTCCCAATTGCCCTCGTCCGTGTAGAATTTCATCGCGAAGCCGCGCACGTCGCGCTCGGCGTCGGCGGCGCCCCGCTCGCCCGCTACGGTCGAGAAGCGCACCAGGCACTCCGTCTTCTTTCCCACCTTGCCGAACAGAGCGGCCTTCGTGTAGCGGCTGACGTCCTTGGTCACGGTGAGCGTGCCATAGGCCGCCGAGCCCTTCGCATGCACCACCCGTTCCGGGATACGTTCGCGGTTGAAATGGGCGTGCTTCTCGAAGAGCTGCCAATCCTGCACGAGCAACGGCCCGCGCGGACCGGCGGTCAGGCTGTTCTGATTGTCACCGACGGGTATGCCGGCGGCCGTGGTGAGCACGGCACCCCCGGCACTGCTGGATTTCTTGACCATGATACGCCCTCCTTTCGCGAGCGGCCCGGAGATGCGAAGCAAAGCCGTACATATTCGCTGCCTCGCTCGGGACGCGCATTGATCCAGATCAAGTTGCCGGTGCGACGGGCGCAGCGGCGCGTTCTCGATGCGGAGACGGTGGACCGGATGCGGCGGCCGGTCCAATGAGTTCTTCTTGTCAAATAAATCGGAAATTCAATGACGAGGCGGGCACCGCCGGCGATTTGATCAGGATCAATGCGACGCGCTCGAGCCCGGCATACTCTGCAATCCAGCCACGAGATCCGGCAGTCTCGACGGTCGAGACGGGCAAATTGGGGATTTCCTTGCGATGCACGAAATCCTTCAGACGCTGCGGCAGGAGCACCGGAATATCCTCAGCCTGATCAGCGCGCTCGAGTGGCAGGTGGCCGAGTTCGAGCGCGGCAATGTGCCCGACTACGACGCGATCGGCGCGAATGTCGAGTATTTCCTGAATTTCCCCGATCTTTTCCATCATCCGAAAGAGGATCTGGTGTTCGCGAAACTGCGCGAACGCGACCCGGCAGTGGCTGCCGGCGTCGGCGAGCTGCGCCGCTTGCATGAGGAGCTCGGCGCGCGCACGCGGGAATTCTCGGCGAGTGTGCACGCCGTGCTCGACGAGCTGGAGATTCCGCGCAACGCATTCATTCAACGGGCGCGCCGCTTCATCGAGCTGCAGCGCCAGCATATCGAGATGGAGGAGGCCGGCTTCTTTCCCGCCGCCGACAAGACGCTGACCGCGGAAGACTGGGCGGATTTGAAGGCGTGCATGACGACGGCGGAAGACCCCTTGTTCGGCGAAAACGTCTCGCTAAAGTTCGACCACCTGCGCCAGATGATTCTGACCTGGCAGGCCGAGGACGAGCTCCTCGGGCGCGAAAACAAGGCATAGCTTGTAGCTCTCGCCCGGTAAAAAGAGTTCGCGCGAAACCCTGCCAGAGATCGGGTGCCGCTCGGCGCCCGGCGTTTGCACGCCGGCAGGCATTAAACTCGCATCATAGCCCCCTGGAATTCCGCGGGTTCCAGGGGGCTATCCAGGCTGTCTCTTGGTCTAGAGCGCGATCCACTCAAATCGAATCGGGCATTCACCTCGTCATTCCCGCGAAAGCGGGAATCCAGCAGAGCCTGGAGCCCCGCTTTCGCGGGGGCGACGCCGGGCGTTTCAACCTGGTCGGATCATGCTCTAACGCGATTCAGCCAATTTGCTGAGACGGCTCAACTCTCCGCTCACGCGCTGTAGTACATCTCGAATTCGACCGGGTGGGGCGTGTGCTCGAAGCGGAAGACCTCCTCCCACCTGAGCTCCATGTAGGAGTCGATGAGGTCGTCGGAAAACACGTCGCCCTTCTTGAGGAAGTCGCGGTCGCCGTCGAGGGTCAGGAGGGCCTCGCGCAGCGAGCCGCACACGGTCGGCACCGACTTGAGCAACTCTGGCGGCAGGTCGTAGAGGTTCTTGTCGATCGGATCGCCGGGATGGATCTTGTTCTGGATGCCGTCGAGCCCCGCCATCAGCATCGCGGCGAAGCCGAGATAGGGGTTGCAGAGCGGGTCCGGGAAGCGCACCTCGACGCGCTTGCCCTTCGGGCTCGAGACGAAGGGGATGCGGCAGGCGGCCGAGCGGTTGCGCGCCGAATAGGCGAGCAGCACCGGCGCCTCGAAGCCGGGGATGAGGCGCTTGTAGCTGTTCGTCGTCGGGTTGGTGAAGGCGTTAATCGCGCGCGCGTGCTTGATGATGCCGCCGATGTAGTAGAGGGCCAGCTCCGAGAGGTCGGCGTAGCCCGAGCCGGCGAAAAGCGGCTTGCCGCCCTTCCACACCGACTGGTGGGTGTGCATGCCCGAGCCGTTGTCGCCGAACACCGGCTTCGGCATGAAGGTCGCGGTCTTGCCGTAGGAATGCGCCACCATCTGCACGCAGTACTTGTAGACCTGCATGCCGTCGGCCATCTTGGTCAGCGTGCTGAAGAGGATGCCGAGCTCGTGCTGGGCAGGCGCCACCTCGTGGTGGTGCTTCTCCACCTTGACGCCCATGGCGGCGATGGCATCGAGCATCTCGGAGCGCATGTCCTGGGCGGAGTCGACCGGCGGCACCGGGAAATAGCCGCCCTTGATGGGCGGGCGATGGCCCGAGTTGCCCTCCTCGTACTTGCGCCCGCTGTTGTAGGGGCCCTCCTCGCTGTCGATGAAGACCGAGTGCTCGTTCATGGCGGAGCGGAAGCGCACGTCGTCGAACACGAAGAACTCGGCCTCGGGACCGAAGTAGGCGGTGTCGCCGATGTCGGTCGCCTTGAGATAGGCCTCGGCGCGCTTGGCGGTCGAGCGCGGGTCGCGGCCGTAGGCCTCGCCGGTCATGGGCTCGAGCACGTCGCAGACCAGCACAAGCGTGGGTTGGGCCATGAAGGGATCGAGCGCCGCCGTTTCCGGGTCGGGCATGAGCGTCATGTCTGAATCGTTGATGACTTTCCAGCCGGCGATCGAGGAGCCGTCGAACATGACGCCTTCCTCGAGGAAGGACTCGTCGAAATTGCTGATCGGATGGCTCAAGTGCTGCCATTTGCCGCGCGGATCGGTGAAGCGGAAGTCGACGTACTTGACGTCGTGCTCCTTGATCATTGCGAAGACGTTTTCGAACTTCTTCGACATCGGTTTTGTTCCCTTCTTTGCTGGCCGAATGTGCGTGCCGTGCCGAGGTAATGCGCTAGATGGCGTCCTTGCCGCGCTCGCCGGTGCGGATGCGGATGGCCTCTTCCACGTTGGTCACGAAGATCTTGCCGTCGCCGATGCGGCCGGTGTGGGCGGCGTGCTGGATGGCCTCGATCGCGCGGTCCACGAGCGCGTCCTCCAGCACCACCTCGATCTTCACCTTGGGCAGAAAGTCGACGACGTACTCGGCGCCGCGATAAAGCTCGGTATGGCCCTTCTGCCGGCCGAACCCTTTCGCCTCCGTCACGGTGAGGCCCTGAAGGCCGATCTCGTGGAGCGCCTCCTTCACCTCGTCGAGCTTGAACGGCTTGATGATCGCTTCGATCTTCTTCATGGCGCTCCTCGTCCGGCCTTAAAGGCCTTTGCCGCGTCCACGCCGTCGGAATTGCGGCGCGCGCGGTGTCGTTGCACAGGGGCCCTCGTTGGCGTCGCGGCTCCTCTTGCGTGCCCGATGGTCGCTCCTGACGTATCCGGCCTTTTAGCATGGCGCGTGCCAACCGCCGGAAGACCGCAAAGTCCCGTGGCCCTGCGGCTTTTGGCCTCGATTATGCGACATCCGACCAAAGAAATGCCCATTTTTTATGCAAATGCATAGCGGTAAAGCGAAAGGCCGCTCAGCTGTCCGCCAAGGCGGCGCGGATGCGGCCCATCGCGCGCTCGATGTTCTCGGTGCTGTTGGCATAAGAGAAGCGGATATAGCCCTCGCCATAGCGCCCGAAGCTCGTACCGGCGACGGTGGCGACGCCGGCCTCCTCGAGAAGCTTCTGCTGCAGGCCGCGGGCATCGTAGCCGGTGCCGCTGATGTTGGGGAAGGCGTAGAAGGCGCCGCCCGGCTCGACGCAGCGGAAGCCGGGGAGCTGGTTCAAGGCGCGCACGATGACGCGGCGGCGCTCGTCGAACGCCTTGACCATCATGGCCACGCTGTCCTGCGGGCCGGCGAGCGCCGCGAGCCCGGCATATTGCGCCGCCGCGTTGACGCAGCTATGGCAATTGACGGCGAGGCGCTCCGCATGGGGGAAGAGCGCTGCCGGCCATACGCTGAAGCCCAGGCGCCAGCCGGTCATCGCGTAGGTCTTGCTCCAGCCGTCGAGCAGGATGACGCGCTCGCGCATCGCCTCGTAGGCGAGGAGCGAGGTGTGCTTCCGCCCGTCGTAGAGCATCTGGCCGTAGATCTCGTCGCTGAGCACGGCCACCTGCGGATGGGCGAGGAGGCCGGCGACCAGCTTGTCGAGCTCGGCCTTGGGCACGGCACCGCCCGTGGGGTTGGCCGGGCTGTTGAGGATGAGGAGGCGCGTCCGCGGCGTGACGCGCGAGAGCACCTCCGCCGCGTCGAAGGAGAACTCGTTCTTCTCGTAGAGCGGCGTCGGCACCGCCTTGGCACCGGTGAAGTTGATCGCCAACTCGTAGATCGGGAAGCCGGGGTTGGGGTAGAGGATCTCCGCACCGGGCTCGCCGAACATGAGGATGGCGAAGAACATGGTGACCTTGCCGCCGGGCACGATGAGGACGCTTCCGGGGTCGACGGCGACGCCGTGCCGGCGGGCGAGATCGGCTGAGACCGCCTCGCGCAGCGCCGGGATGCCGGCCGCTGCCGTGTAGCCGTGATGGCCGTCCCGCAATGCCTTGCAGCCCGCCTCGACGATGTGGTCGGGAGTCTTGAAGTCGGGCTGGCCGATGCCGAGGTTGACGATGTCGCGGCCGGCCGCGGCGAGCGCGTTGGCGCGGGCGAGGACCTCGAACGCGGTCTCGGTGCCAAGGCGGGAGAGCCCGGCGGCAAGCTGCAGCATGGGGAGAACCTCCGGAAGAGCGCGCGCCACTATGCCTGAGGTGCCGGCCGGGGGCAAACGCGAAGGCGGCAAGGCGGCTTCCGCGAGGCGGCGGTTTCGTGCTAAATCGCCGCCTTCGCGGCGATCGGGCCTGCGTCCATGAAATCCGCCAACAGCATTCTCTCCGGCTACGGCACGACCGTCTTCGAGGTCATGTCGCGTCTCGCCATCGAGCACCGCTCGATCAACCTCGGGCAAGGCTTCCCCGACGGCAACGGCCCGGCGGACGTGCGGGCCCAGGCAGCGCTCTTTCTCGAGGACCGGCCCAACCAGTACCCGCCCATGCTCGGCGTGCCCGAGCTGCGCCAGGCGGTGGCCCGGCACGCCGAGCGCTTCTACGGCCTCGAGGTCGATTGGGAGCGCGAGGTGATGGTCGCTTCGGGTGCCACGGAGGTGCTGGCGAGCTGCCTCTTCGGGCTCATCGAGCCGGGCGACGAGGTCGTGCTGCTCGAGCCGCTCTACGACAGCTACCTGCCCATCGTGCGCCGCGCCGGCGCCGTGCCGCGCCTGGTGCGGTTGGCACCGCCGGATTGGGAGCTGCCGCGCGACGCCCTCGCTGCGGCCTTCTCCGACAAGACCAAGCTCATCCTCCTCAACTCGCCGATGAACCCGGCGGCGAAGCTTTTCGCGCGCGAGGAGCTGGCTTTCATCGCCGGCCTCCTCGAGCGCCACGACGCCTACGCGGTGTGCGACGAGGTCTATGAGCATCTCGTCTTCGACGGCCGGCCGCACATCCCGCTCATGACGCTCCCCGGCATGCGCGGGCGGTGCCTGCGCATCGGCTCGGCCGGGAAGACCTTTGCGCTGACCGGCTGGAAGGTCGGTTACGTGACGGCGCCGCCAGCGCTCCTGCAGCCGGTCGCCAAGGCGCACCAGTTCATCACCTTCACGACGCCGCCCAACCTGCAGCGCGCCGTGGCCTACGGCCTCGCCAAGGAGGACGGCTATTTCCGCGAGCTCGCCCGGGCGCTCGAGCAGAAGCGCGACGCCTTCGCCGCGGGATTGGCGGAGATCGGCTTTGCCGTGCTCGACTGCCAAGGCACTTATTTCATCAGCGCCGACTTCCGCCCGCTCGGCTTCCAGGGCGACGATGTCGAGTTCTGCCGTCACATCACCGTGGAGGCGGGAGTGACGGCAATCCCGGTGAGCGCCTTCTACGAGGGCGGGGGACCGCGCCATTTCGCGCGCTTCGCCTTCTGCAAGGAGGACGCCGTGCTCGCCGAGGCGCTCCAGCGCCTCAAGCGCCACTTCGGCCGCGGCCGTGCCGCCGGCCGGAGCCGGCGCGCGGGCGGCGGTGCTTGACCGCCGCCAAGCAAAGGATTAGAGACGTGCGGCCTTGTTGCCCCGCACCCTCGTGGGGACTCGGCGGCGGGCGTAGCTCAGTTGGTAGAGCGCCAGGTTGTGGTCCTGGATGTCACGGGTTCGAATCCCGTCGCTCGCCCCACCGACGCGCCGCCGGAGAGGATTGCGGCGGAAGCGCAAGGCTCGGCAGAAGCGCAAGACGAGCCGGCTGGAAACCGAGAGCCGGTTCGGCAAATCGCAGCATGGGCGCGCGAAGATCGGACGGCGGAGCGGCTGGGGCCGCGGCCCGCCGGGGTATCAACCTGCACACGAGGTATCCTTATGAGAGGCAAGATCACAGCTCTGGCAGCCGCGGCCGTGGTGCTCGGGGCTCTCGCCCAGGCGCCCGGCGCAGCGGCCCAGAGCCCGCTCAATATCGCGGTCATCGATCCCCAGTATCTCCTGCAGAATTCGGAGGCCGGGAAGAGCATCCGCGCCCAGCTCGACAAGCTGCACGCCGGCGAGGAGCGCGCACTCAAGACCGAGCAAGACAATGTGACGAAGCTCGATCAGACGCTCGGACAACAGCGCGCCACGCTGCCCGCCGCCGAATTCGAGAAGCGCGCCCAGGAGGTCAGGCAGAAGGCCGTCGAGCTGCAGCGCGACGCCCAGGCGCGCGAGGCCAGATTGAATGCCGCCTACAATACCGCCGCGCAGAAGCTCGAGCAGAGCATCGAGCAGCTCGTAGCCGAGCTCGTCAAGGAGAAGGGCTATCTCTTCGTTCTCAAGCGCGTGGCGGTGATGGCCAACGCGAACTTGCCGGACCTCACCGCCGAAATTCTCAAGCGCTTGAATCAGCGCGTGCCCACGGTCGCGGTCGAGATGCCGAAATAGCCGCCGCCGCCGAGGCGGACGTAGCAAGCGGCCGATGATAGAGGGAGGAGGACCGCAGCATGGGCTCAGCCGATAAGGTCGCCATCGTCACCGGCGCCGGCAGCGGCGTCGGCAGGAGCGTTGCACTGGCGCTCCTCGCGGAAGGCTATGCCGTGGTCCTGGCCGGGCGGCGGAAGGAAGCACTCGACGCCACAGCCGAGGCGGGCAAGGCGAGCGGCGGGCGCACGCTCTCGGTCCCCACCGACGTGCGCGATCCCGCCTCGGTCAAGGCGCTCTTCGCCAAGACCAAGGAGAGCTTCGGCCGGCTCGATCTGCTCTTCAACAACGCCGGTACCGGAGCACCGCCCGTGCCGCTCGAGGACCTCACCTACGAGCAGTGGAAGACGGTCGTCGACATCAACCTGACCGGCAGCTTCCTCTGCACCCAGGAAGCCATCAAGATCATGAAGGCGCAAACGCCGCGCGGCGGGCGCATCGTCAACAACGGCTCGATCTCGGCCCACGCGCCGCGGCCCAACTCGGCGCCCTACACCTCGACCAAGCACGCCATCACCGGCCTCACCAAGTCGACCTCGCTCGACGGCCGCAAATACGACATCGCCTGCGGCCAGATCGACATCGGCAATGCCGCCACCGAGATGACGGCGCGCATGAAGAACGGCGTGCCCCAGGCCAACGGCACGATCGCCGTCGAGCCGACCATGGACCCCAAGTGCGTGGCGAGCGCCGTCGTCTATATGGCGAGCCTGCCGCTCGACGCCAACGTGCAGTTCCTCACGGTGATGGCCACGAAGATGCCCTTCATCGGGCGGGGTTGACGGTCCGCTCGCGTGCTCAGAAGAGCTTCTCGCGGTAGGAGCCGCTGCCGCCCGTGTGGCTCGCGGGCACGCGCTCGCCCGCGCGCCAGGCGTCCGGCGGCACGAACGGCCCCTGCCACAGCCCGTGCTGGGTGAGGCGCGCGTCCTCCTCGGCCTTCTCGTAAAAGAGCGTGCGGGTGCGGTCGGCCACCGCCCAACCGGCGTCGATCAGGGCGCGGGCGACATCGACCTTTCCCACGGAGCACACGCCGAGCGCGTCGTTGTTCTGGTCGACGCCATGCGGCTGGCAGCTCGCCGTGCCGTCCTTGACGAGCGCTGCGAGCGCTGCGCGCGCTTCCACCCCGCAAGGGTACTCCTTGCCCGACGCGTCGTCGCACACCTCGTCGATGTCGGGCGCGTCGATGCCGTAGAGCTTGAAGTGCCGGCCGCCGACCTCGAGGTGCGTGGCATCGACGACCACGGCAGTTCCGCTCACGCGCGTCGCGTCCTCGGCGCGGACGCCGGCCGCGAGTGCTAGCGCTGCGAGGGCCGCGAGGCCGGCCATGAGCCAGCGGGCGGCAGCGGGGCGCATGGGCGAGGCGGCCATGGCGGAGGACGGCGGCGCCGCTTTCCGGCGGCGTCCTTCACTTGAGCGGCGAGAAGGGGGCCGGAATGAGCAGCCGGTTCTCCATCTTCTCGACGAGGGGCAGGATCTTGGGGGCGTAGGCGAGCCACGTCGGGTCCTGCCACAGCTTGGCGCGGCGCCGCGCGCGCTCTTCGAGGGACTCGTAGGCCCAGATGTGCACCACTTGGTTGAGGGTGCCGAACTCGGTCTGGAAGTAGCCCACGAGGTTGCCGAGGATGGCCTTCTGCACCGCCAAGCCCTCGGCCTCGTACGTCTTGAAATAGGCGGCGAGCGCCCCCGGCTTGAGCGTGTAGGTGCGTTCTTCGTAGATCATCCTCTCTGCTCCCCGCTGTGCCGGCTTTCTTTATCAGGCCGCGCGCCGGCGGGGGAAGCCATTACTTGCCAGGCGGCGGGGCCTTGACGGGCGGGGGGGCTACGGCCGGCGTCTCGGGTTCGAGGGCCGGCGCCGGCGCCGGCTGCTCGGCGGGTGCGGCGGCCGGCGTCTCCGCGGCCGGGCTCCCCGGCTCGGGGGCCTGCTGGCCCGCCGTCTCGGCGATCGAGGGATATTTCTGCTGCAGCTTGGCGAGCGCCTCCTGGGTGACATAGGAGCCGGGCTTCGAGTTCTTATCGAACTGGATCGTGAGCAGCACGCGCGAATCGATGAAGTCGTAATGGCCGTAAGTGCCGAGGCCGGCCGGCAGCCCCAGAGTGGCATAATCGTAGTAAACGGGAACGCAGGTGCATTCTATGTTGTTGCTTGCCGCGCATCTTTCCACGCACGCGCGGTAGACTGTGGGATCGGTGAAGGTGTTGTTCTTCACGAGGACGTGGAGGAAATTGCTGCGGTCGGTGATGTCGAAGGCCGGTGCGCCGTTCTCCTGCGCGAGCAGTGCTGCGCGGTAGGTCGCCAGATCGAACGTGACGTTCAAATAGATCTCCGCCTCGGTATTGCGCTGCGGCTCGGTGAGCGCGTAAGTCGGCTTGAGCTTGGCCTCGAAGAAGACCTTGTAGGTCGTGTCGTCGACCTTCTGGATGAGGTAGCCGTAGGCGTTGGGCGGCCGAATGATATTGGCGCAGGGCCACACGGTCGCCGGGCACACCATCTGATCGAGGTCGACGTCCGGGCCGGCGATGCCTTCGCTGCCGCCGCTCTGGAGCGGGGGCACTTGATGGAAGGCGGACGAGCAGGAGGCGACGAGCAGCAGAATAGCCGCTGCACCGGCCCACCCCAGCCACCCCTTGACGCTCTCCCGCGGCTCTTTCATCGGCCAACCTGCTCGTGAGGGCAACGCTTGCGGAACGGCCCATGATAAGGGCTCCGCCGCCCGGAAGGCAATGGAGAAGCGCGCGCAACGCGCTTATGTTCGGCCGCTTGGCCCCCGTGGCACCGCGGGGCTAACATCGTGCGCTGGCAGCAGTGCCGTCTCAAGTCGAGGATCGCCCGGCCATGCACGCGCCGTCCCGCAATGCCCTGGCGCTCCTCACGGCCGAGGAGATGGCGCGCGCCGACCGGGCGGCCGTGGCTGGCGGTGTGCCGAGCGAGCAACTCATGGAGGCGGCCGGACGCGCCGTGGCCGATGCGGTGCGGGCGCGGGCGGCCTTGGGCAGCGTCCTCGTCCTCTGCGGGCCGGGCAACAACGGCGGCGACGGCTTCGTCGCCGCCCGCCACTTGCGCGAGGCCGGTTGGCCGGTCAGGGTGGCGCTCCTCGGCGAGCGGCAGTCGCTCAAGGGCGATGCGGCGCTCAACGCCGGCCGCTGGGGCGGCGACATCGAAGCACTCGGCCCGCCAGCTCTTGAGGGTGCCGCCCTCGTCGTGGACGCCCTTTTCGGCGCCGGTCTGACGCGGCCCCTCGAGCGGGCGGCCCTGGCCACGGTCAAAGCCTTGGCCGGGCGCGGCATCCCCGTCGTCGCCGTCGACGTGCCGAGCGGGCTCCATGGCGACAGCGGCCAAGTGCTGGGCGCGGCGCCGGAGGCGCGCCTCACCGTTACCTTCTTCCGCAGGAAGCCGGGCCATGTCCTGCTGCCGGGCCGGCTCCTTTGCGGCGAGACGCTGGTCGCCGACATCGGCATCCCCGCGAACGTGCTGGATGAGATCGAGCCGCGCACCTTCGCCAACGACCCCGCACTCTGGCTCGAGCGCTATCCCTGGCCGACGCTCCTCGATCACAAATACCGCCGCGGCCACGCATTGGTGGTTGCCGGCGGCCGCATGACCGGGGCCGCCAAGCTCGCCTCGCGCGCGGCCTTGCGCGCCGGCGCCGGCCTCGTCACCGTGACCAGCCCGCCCGCCGCCGAGGCCATCTTCCAGACGGCGATGGCCGGCCTCCTTACCGAGCCCTTCTCCGGCCTCAACTCCTTCAAGGGCGTGCTGGAGAGCCGGCGCAAGAGCGTCTATCTCCTCGGCCCGGGCAACGAGGCCACGGAGGAGACCGCGGCCCGTGTGCTGGCAGCGCTGGCGACCGGGCGGCCTTGCGTGCTCGATGCCGACGCGCTCAGCGCCTTTGCGGACGACCCCCAGATGCTCCTCGCCGCCATCAAGGGGCCGGCCGTCATGACCCCGCACGAGGGCGAGTTCGCGCGCGTCTTCTCCGCAAAGGGCGACAAGCCGAGCCGGGCGCGCAGCGCTGCGCGGGAGAGCGCCGCCGTCGTGCTGCTCAAGGGCGGCGACACGGTCGTCGCAGCGCCGGACGGCCGTGCCGTGATCTGCGACAACGCGCCGCCGACCCTCGGCACGGCAGGTGCAGGCGACGTGCTCGCCGGGCTCATCCTTGGCCTTCTCGCCCAGGGCATGGCGCCCTTCGAGGCCGCGGCGGCTGGCGCTTGGCTGCACGGCGAGGCCGCCGCGGCCTCAGGGCCGGGACTTATTGCCGAGGATCTGCCCGAGGCGATTCCCGCGGTCTTGCGGCGCTTGAGCGCACGCGCGGACGCGTTGCACAAGGGGGCGCGCGGGGGTATTTGGATATGGCCATGAAAACCGCGGAGAAGAAGTTCGTGGAGAAGTCCGGCCTCATCGACCGCACGCTCCGCAACCTGCGCGGCGCGTGGAACGAGATCGCCCAGGCCGCGGCGGGCGCGCTCGCCGGCGGCACCGGCCCGCTCTTGGCCGACGGCGGCGATGAGCGGCTCAGAGAACAGATGCGCGTCTGTCTCGAGGGCCGCGGGGGCGAGGTCTCGGCGCGTGCGCGCGCCGCCTCGCTCGGCCGCAGCTATCTGGCGCTCGATCGTGCCGGCCGCAGACGCTTCCTCGGCATCCTCGCGCACGAGTTCGACGTCGACCATGCCGCCGTCGACCGCGCCGCAGACGCCCTCGGCAAAGCCGATGGCGGCGAGACGGCGCGCCGCCGCGCCGAGCGCGAGCTGCGTGCGGCCCTGGAAGCGCCGCGCGTGAAATTGCTGACCCAGTTCAACGAATTGCCAGATGGCGTTAAGTTTCTAGTTGACCTGCGCGCCGAGCTCCTCGAGATTGCCGGCCGCGATCCTGCGCTGGCGGCGCTCGAGGCCGATCTCAAGGATCTGCTGGCCTCGTGGTTCGATGTCGGCTTCCTCGAATTGAGGCGCATCGGCTGGGATTCCCCGGCGGCCCTCCTCGAGAAGCTCATCGCCTATGAGGCGGTGCACGAGATCGACGGCTGGGGGGACCTCAAGAACCGCCTCGACTCGGACCGCCGCTGCTTCGCCTTCTTCCATCCCCGCATGCGGGACGAGCCGCTCATCTTCGTCGAGGTGGCGCTCTACAGCGGCCTGGCCGACAACATCCAGCGCCTGCTCGACCCGGCGGCACCGGTCGAGGACGCGCACGTCGCGGACACGGCCATCTTCTATTCCATCTCGAATGCCCAGAGAGGGCTGGTGGGCATCAGCTTCGGCGGCTTTCTCATCAAGCGCGTGGTTGCGGAGCTGGCGGGGGAATTCCGCAATCTCAAGGGGTTCGCCACCCTCTCGCCGATGCCCGGCTTCAGGAGCTGGCTCGAGGGGATGCTCGCGGCGGATAGCCCGGCGCTCCTGCTCGCGGCCGAGCGCAAGGCCATTGCGCAGCTCCCGATCGGCATCGGCGACGACGGCGCCTTTGCCACTCTCATCGGCCTGCCGGCCTGGTACGACGACGAAGCGGTGGCCAAGGCGCTCAAGGCGCCGCTCAAGCGGCTTGCCGCGCGCTATCTCGTGGAGGAGCGGCGCGAGGACGGCCGCGCGCGCGATCCGGTGGCGCATTTCCATCTTTTGAACGGCGCCCGCGTCGAGCAGATCGACTGGCTGGCCGACCGCTCGGAGAAGGGCGTCGCCCAGTCCTACGGCATGATGGTCAACTACCGCTACCGCGAGCCCGACATCGAGGCCAACCACGAGGCCTATAAGGGAGAGGGCATGGTGGCGGCCTCGCCGGCCGTGCGGGCGCTCCTGCGCGGCTGAGCCGCCGGCCCTCCTTAAGATTTCGCGCCGGGCCTCACATGTATTTTGAGGAAAACCGTCTAACCCTTCGTGATTTAGCTTGAAATTCGCCGCGTTCTTTACTTAAATCCAATGTATATCGAACGTCCGGGCGGACGAGGGGCAGGGGCGAGGGCGGACATGAGCGGGCGGGCGCAAAGGCTGAGCAGCGTCTTCTTCCGACGCGGCGAGCTCTTCGAGTTCATCAAGGCGGGGGCGAGCTTCCGGCGCGAGTTTGCCGATAAGACGGTCGAGACCGCCGAGGTGCTCGATGTCTTCACCGACCCCCACAGCATCCCCCACGTGCGCTTCGAGTTCACCGTGCTGCGCCCCGGGCACGAGCCTTACGGCTCCGGCCCGCGCATCATGGCGCTCAAGAAGTTCTGCCAGAACTACGTGGAGCGTCTCTCGCGCTGAGCCTCGGGCGCAGCCGCGGCGCGCCGCCCCGCCCGCCGGCCGGCCGTTGTCTGGCGTGCCCGGGTTTGCTCGCTGAAAGCCTGAAGACGCGAAATGCCGATTGACAGCGCGGACTGCGAACGGAATGCTGCGCTGCACAGAGGCAAAGAAGCAGCCATGCCGAGCCCGAGCGCTCCCCGCATCCTCGCCGAGCCATACGCTGCAACAATCGACGTGACCAGGCGGATCGGGCTGCGCGGCTTCGCGCCCGGCGAGCGGGTGGCGCTGACCGCGACGCTGCGGCAGAACGATGCCAGCACCTGGCGCAGCGAGGCGGTCTTCGTGGCCGACGCCGGCGGTCTTGTCGATGTCGCGACGGCGGCACCGCTCGCGGGAACCTATGCCGGGGCGTCGCCGATGGGGCTGGTGTGGTCGATGCGGCAGACCGGCGAGCCTGTGGCGCAGGGAACGCCGTTCGACCAGACGGCGGTGCAGACGGTGCGGCTCGCCGCCGTGGCGGAGAGCGGGACGGCAGAGGGCTCGTTCGAGCAGCACTTCGTGGCGGCCGGCGTGGAGGTCGTGCCGGTCCGGGAGAGCGGCATGGTGGCGACGCTGTTCGCGCCGTCGGGCGGCGGCTCCCATCCGCTGGTGGTGATGCTCAGCGGCTCCGGCGGCGGGTTGATGGAGGCGCGCGCGGCACTCTTCGCGGCGCACGGATATGCCGCCCTGGCGCTGGGCTATTTCGGCGCGGCAGGATTGCCGCCGACGATCTCTGAGACGCGTCTCGAGTATTTCGAGAGCGCCCTCAGATGGGCGCGGCGCACGCTGGCGCCTGCCGGCGGCTTCATCGCGGTGGCCGGCGTCTCCCGCGGCGGCGAGCTCGCGTTGCTGCTCGGCGCCACGATGCCCGATGAGATCGATGCCGTGATTGCCTATGTGCCGAGCTCCGTGACCAACGGCGTGCTGAACGCGGGGCGGCCCGGGGAGAGCCGGCACGCGCCGAGCTGGTCGTGGCGCGGCCGCAACTTGCCGGTGCTGGCCGCGGACAATCCGCGGGCGGACTGGGCCTTGTTCGATGATGCGCCGGCGCCGAAGCGACAGACTCCGGCGTTCCTTGCCGCCTTGCAGGATGCGCAGGCGGTGGCGCGCTCGAGCATCGCCGTGGAGCGCATCAAGGGGCCGGTGATGCTGATCTCGGGACGCGACGACGGGCTGTGGCCGTCGGCGCGCTTCGCCGAGCTGGTCGAGGAACGGCTGGCGGCGGCCAAACATCCCTATGCGGTCGCACACCTCTGCTACGGCGATGCCGGGCACGCGATCGGCTATCCCCATGTGCCGACCACGGTGCTGGCGCGGGCGCACCCGGTGTCGGGGGTGGAACTGGCCTATGGCGGCACGGCGGAGGGCAATGCCCGGGCCGGCGCCAAATCCTGGCCGGCGGTGTTGGAGTTTCTCGACGCGGCGCGGCAATCCGTGCGGCGACGGCAGAGACGGGCATGACATCGGGGGGCAAGACATGATGCGTTCGATGGCGTTGGCCGCCGTGCTGCTGGCCCTGGCGGCGCCGGCCGCGCGCGCCGAGCACATCACCATCGGCCTGGCCGTCCCGATGGGCCCGACGGACACCATGGCGGCGGCGGCGGAGCTCGGGCTGTTCAAAGCGGAAGAGCTGGAGCCGGAGTTCATCGTCTTCCAGGGCGCCGGCGCGCTCTTGCCGCAGATCGCCACCAAGCAGGTGCTGATCGGCCTGCCGCTGACCGAGCCGGTGCTGGCCTCCTACCAGCCCGGCAATGCGCCGCTGCCGGTGGTGTTCTTCTACAACGCGAGCCCCTACAACGGCCTGGAGCTCTCGGTGCTGGCGGACGGGCCGGTCAAGAGCATTGCCGATCTGCGCGGAAAGTCGATCGGCGTGGGGGCCTTGACGTGGGGCACGATTCCGCAGACGCGCTCGCTCCTGCGCGCGAGCGGGCTGCATCCCGGCAGCGACGTCGATATCGTGGCGGTCGGCGTCCTCGGCGCCGGGTTCGAGGCGTTGCGCAGCGGGCGGGTGGCGGCGCTGAACTTCAACGAGAATTGGAACGATTTGCTGGAGCAGCAGGGCACCAAGATCCGCCGCCTGCCGTTCCCGCCGGCGTATCGGCGCATGATCAGCAACGCCTACGTGGCGCATCAAGACACGTTGAAGAACGATCCCCAAATCCTCGCGCGGTTCGGCCGGGTCGTCGCGGAGGCGGCGGTCCTTTGCGGCGCCAATCCGCGCTTCTGTGTCGAAGCGTTCTGGCGGGCCCATCCGGAAGCGAAGCCGAAGGAGGAGGATGCGGCGAAGAGTCTGGCCGGTGCCGTGGCGAGCAGGGCCAAGAGCAGCTGGAAGACGCTGCACGAGGAAAGCGGGCATGACCGGGTGCTCGGCCAGTTCGACCTCGGCATCATCCGCGACTACGTGAAGGCGATGCAGCAATCGGGAGAGTTCGCCAGCAGCGACATTCCGCTGGAGAAGCTGTTCAGCAACGCCCTGGTGCCGGAGTTCGCGAAGTTCGATCGCGCGGCGCTAATCGCGCGCGCCCGGGCGGCGCATTGACCGGGCAATGCTGGAGGCAGCGGCCGCCGGGCTGATCTACCGGACGCGGCGCGGCAGCATCGCAGCACTGGATGGCGTGGATCTGAGCATCGCGCGAGGCGCCTTCGTGTCGCTGATCGGCAGCTCCGGCTGCGGCAAGTCGTCGTTGTTGAAGCTGTTCGCCGGGCTGATGCGGCCGAGCGCCGGGGTGATCCGCGTCGACGGGACGGCAGTCAAGGGGCCCGACCGCCGCATCGGCATCGCCTTCCAGCGGCCGACCCTGATGCCGTGGAAGACGGTCATTGAGAATGTGCTGGTGCCGGCGCACGCGCAGGGCCGCGACGAGCGCGCGAGCCTGCGCCGTGCGGAGGCGCTGCTGACGATGGTCGGCCTGGCGGGCTTCGCCGAGGATTATCCGCGGGAGCTCTCCGGCGGCATGCAGCAGCGCGTCGGGCTGGCGCGCATGCTGGTGCATGAGCCGGAGGTGCTGCTGCTCGATGAGCCGTTCGCGGCGCTGGATGCGCTGACCCGCGAGGAATTGATGGCGGAGTTGCAGCTCCTATGGCTGGCGCAGGCGCGCACGGCGCTCTTCGTGACGCACAGCATCGCCGAGGCGGCGTTCCTCTCGGATCGCGTGCTGGTGATGTCGCCGCGGCCGGGACGCGTCGTCGCCGACATCGCCGTGCCGTTCGCCCGGCCGCGCGCGATTGAGCTCCTGGAGACCGCCGAGTTCGCAGCACTGACCGGGCGCATCCGGCGCGCGCTCGATACGGCGGGCGGGCGGGCGTGATGCGCATCCTCTCGCGGCTGGGACCTCCTCTGGCGACGCTCGGCGTGGTGGTGTTCGCGTGGTGGGCGGCGGTGCGCGGGCTGCACATGGAGGCCTACCTGCTGCCGGCGCCGGGCGCGGTCGCCCGGGCGATCTACGACGGTTTCGCCGACGGCAGCTTTTGGCCGCATATCGCGGCGACGGTGGAGGCGTCGGCGATCGGCTTCGCCGTCGGCAGCGCCATCGCGGTGGCGCTCGGCGTGGCGCTGGCCGAGCAGCCGATCTTCGAGCGCTTCCTCTTTCCCCTGATCGTGGCGCTGCAGGCGATGCCGAAGGTGGCGCTGGCGCCGCTCATCCTGGTGTGGTGCGGCTTCGGGCTGGAATCGAAGGTCGTGCTGATCGTGCTGATCTGCTTTTTCCCGCTCTTCGTGAACGTGGTCGTGGGCATCCGCAGCGCCGATCCGGATCTGATCGATCTCTGCCGGGCGTCCTGCGCCTCGCGCTGGTACATCTTCCGCAACGTCAAGCTGCCCTCGGCGGCGGGGAACATCTTCGCGGGATTGCAGATCGGTGCGAGCCTGGCGCTGATCGGCGCGGTGGTGGGCGAGTTCGTCTCGGCGCAGCGCGGGCTGGGATATCTCATCGCTTCGTCCATGGTGAACATGAGCGTGGCCACGATGTTCGCGGGAGCGATTCTCCTGGCCCTGATCGGCATCGCCGCGACGGCGGCGGTCCGCTGGGTGCATGCGCGGGTGGTGTTCTGGGAGGGGCAGGGGGAGCAGGCGGATCGGGAGTGAAACGTGGCTCTGGCGCAAGCGGAGTTTTATGGGGGATAATCCCGCCATGCCCGATACCGCCTCCCTCGTACCGCCCGCCAAGGCGATCGAGCCCGCGGCGCTCGCCGCCTTGCAGCAGCTCGAGCGCAAGGTGCTGTGGCTCTCCTCCTGGATGATCCACAACGCCAATCACCTGCGCACGAGCCGCGACGGGCTCAAGGTGGGCGGCCACCAAGCCTCCTCAGCCTCGGTGGCGACGCTCCTCTCGGCGCTCTATTTCCACGTCCTCAAGCCGGCGGACCGCGTGGCGGTCAAGCCGCATGCGAGCCCCGTCTTCCACGCCATCCAGTATCTCCTCGGCCACCAGAGCCGGGAGAAGCTCGCCGCCTTCCGCGCCCTCGGCGGCGCCCAGTCCTATCCCTCGCGCAGCAAGGACGGCGACGACGTCGATTTCTCGACCGGCTCGGTCGGTCTCGGCGTCGCCATGACGAGCTTCGCCTCCCTCGTGCAGGACTATGTCCGGCTCAAGGGGCTGGCACCCCCGGACGCCGAGGCCGGCCGCATGGTGGCGGTGGTGGGCGACGCGGAGCTCGACGAGGGCAACGTCTACGAGGCGCTGCTCGAGGGCTGGAAGCACGAGCTGCGCAACGTCTGGTGGGTCATCGACTACAACCGCCAGAGCCTCGACAACGTCATCGCCGACCGCCTCTACAGCCGCTTCGACAGCCTCTTCGCCGCCATGAAGTGGCGCGTGGTGACGCTCAAGTACGGCAAGCGCCTGGAGGCGGCCTTCGCGGAGCCGGGCGGGGAGGCGCTGCGCGAGTGGATCGACGCCTGCCCGAACTCGCTCTATTCGGCGCTCTGCTTCAAGGGGGGTGCCGGCTGGCGCGCGCACCTCGCGGCCGACCTCGGTGGCAACCCTGCCATCGCGCGCGTCCTTAAGAGCCACGACGACGACGCCCTCCACGCCCTCATGACCAATCTCGCCGGGCACGACATGGCGGCCGTGCTCGAGGCCTTCGATGCCGCCGAGGGCGACGAGCCCGTCTGCTTCATCGCTTACACGATCAAGGGCTTCGGGCTGCCCTTCGCCGGCCACAAGGACAATCACGCCGGCCTCATGAACCGCGAGCAGATGCGGCACTTCAAGGAGATGATGCGCATCGCCGACGGCGAGGAATGGAAGCGCTTCGCCGGCCTCGAGCTGCCGGCCGACGAGCTGCAGCGCTTCCTCGACCAGGTGCCCTTCGCCGCCCGCTTCCCGCGGCGCTACGAGACGGCGGCGGTCGCCGTGCCGCAGCGCCTCGAGGTGGCGCACGAGGCGGAGGCCTCGACCCAGGAGGGCTTCGGACGCATCCTCAACGAGATCGCGCGGAGCGGGAGCGAGCTCAGCGCGCGCATCGTCACGACCTCGCCCGACGTGACCGTATCGACCAACCTGGGGCCCTGGGTCAATCGCCGCGGCATCTTCTCGCGCGTGCGCCGGGAGGACGTGTTCAAGGAGGAGCACGTGCTCTCGGCTCAGCGCTGGGTGCAGTCGCCCGACGGCCAGCACATCGAGCTCGGCATCGCCGAGAACAACCTCTTCATCCTGCTTGCCGCCTTGGGGCTCGCCGGGCCGCTCTTCGGCGCGCGCCTGCTGCCGGTGGGGACGCTCTACGATCCCTTCATCAAGCGCGGCCTCGACGCCCTCAACTACGCGCTCTACCAGGACGCGCGCTTCATGCTGGTGGCGACGCCCTCGGGGCTCACCCTGGCGCCCGAGGGCGGGGCGCACCAGTCGGTCGCCACGCCCCTCATCGGCCTGGGCATGCCCAATCTCGAATTCTTCGAGCCGGCCTACGTCGACGAGCTCGCCGAGATCATGCGCTGGGGCTTCGCCTACATGCAGGCGCCGGACGGCCGCTCGCTCTATCTCCGCCTCTCGACGCGGACGCTGGCGCAGCCGGCGCGGCCGATGAGCGAGGCGACGCGCCAGGCGATCATCGCCGGCGGATACTGGATCGTGCCGCCGGCGGCCGGCGCCGAGCTCGCCCTCGTCTATAGCGGCGCCGTGGCACCCGAGGCCGCGGAGGCTCACCGCCAGCTCCTCGAGGACCTGCCCGGCGCCGGGCTGCTTGCCGTCACCTCGGCGAGCCGGCTCCATGCCGACTGGCTGGCGCGGCGCGAGGCGAGCCACGTGGCCGAGCTCCTAGCCCCGCTCTCGCCCGCGGCAGGGCTCGTCACCTTGATCGACGGCCACCCGGCGACGCTCTCCTGGCTGGGTGCCGTGGCGCGCCATGCCGTGCATCCGCTCGGCGTCGATCATTTCGGCCAGTCGGGCGACATCCCCGATCTCTACCGCGCCTACGGCCTCGACGCGGACGCCGTCCTCGATGCCGCCGCGGCCCTCGTGCTGAGGGGGCGGCGCGCGACCGCGTGAGGGTACTGCTGCCGGGCGGCCCGCGGCCACGGCGCCAGCGCTGCCCCTTGAACCCGGGGTGCGGAGGGCTTAATAGAAGCCCCCGGCGTGCCCTCGCGCTGCGGGCGTGGCGGAACTGGTAGACGCGCCAGGTTTAGGTCCTGGTGACCGCGAGGTCGTGGGGGTTCAAGTCCCTCCGCCCGCACCAGGGACGCGCTTCAAGCGAAGATGTTCAGCCCCTAGCTGTCGGGATCGAGATGCAGGTAACGCAAACGGCGGTCGACGGCCTCAAGCACGAGTTCAAGGTCGTGGTCAGCGCGGACGACATCGAGGCGAGGGTGAGCACGCGGTTGGCGGAGCTCGCCAACCAGGTGCGCGTGCCCGGTTTCCGGCCGGGCAAGGTGCCGCTCGCCGTGCTCAAGCGGCGCTACGGCGATTCGGTGCTCGGCGAGGTCGTCGAGCGCGCGGTCGCCGACAGCTCCGAGAAGGCGATCAGCGAGCAAGGCCTGCGCCCGGCGCTGCGCCCCAAGATCGAGATCACCTCGTTCGAGAAGGGCAGCGACCTCGAATACAATATGGCGCTCGAAGTGCTGCCCAAGATCGAGCCGGTCGACTTCACGACGCTCACGCTCGAGCGGCTGACGGCCGAGGTGAGCGAGGAGGAGGTCGCCGACGCGCTCAAGCGCCTGGCGGCCCAAAGCAAGCGGAGCGAGCCCGCAGCCGCCGGCCACAAGGCGGAGAAGGGCGACATCGCGGTGATCGACTTCAAGGGCACCATCGCGGGCCAGGGCTTCCCGGGCGGCAGCGCCGAGGGGCATTACCTCGAGCTCGGCTCCGGCCGCTTCATCCCGGGCTTCGAGGAGCAGCTCGCGGGCCTCGAGGCGGGCGCCGAGAAGACGATCGAGATCACTTTCCCCGCCGACTATGCCGTCGAGAGCCTCAAGGGCCGGGAGGCCAGCTTCGCGGTCAGCGTCAAGGAGCTGCGCCGGCCAACGGCGAGCGAGGTGGACGACGCGCTGGCCAAGGATCTGGGGCTCGACAGCCTCGAGGCGCTGCGCAAGAACGTGCGCGAGCGCCTGGAGCGCGAGCATGCCGAGCTCTCCAAGGCCAGGCTCAAGCGGGCGCTCCTCGATGCGCTCGCCGCGGGCCACCACTTTGCCGTGCCCGAGGGTATGGTCGAGATGGAGTTCGCGCAGATCTGGCAGCAGGTCGAGGAGGGCAGGAAGCGCGGCGAGCTCGACCCCGACGAGGCGGCCAAGGACGAGGCGGCGCTCAAGGCCGACTACCGCGCCATCGCCGAGCGCCGCGTGCGCCTGGGCCTGCTCCTTTCCGAAGTGGGCCGGCAGCACGATATAAAGGTGGCTGCCGAGGAGATGAACCGCGCCATGTTCGACGAGGCGCGGCGCTTCCCCGGGCAGGAACGGCAGGTGCTGGAATACTTCAAGCAGTCGCCCGAGGCGCTCGCCCAAGTGCGGGCGCCGCTCTTCGAGGGCAAGGTGGTCGACTTCATCCTCGAGCTCGCCAAGCCCAAGGAGCGCAAGGTGACGCTCGCCGAGCTCGTCAAGGAGCCGGAGGAAGTGCGAGCGGAGGCGGCTGCCACCGCTTAGCGCGGAGAGTGCGGCAAGGCCGGGAATACGGAAGGAAGGACTGGAAAGGCGATGGTCGAGCGCAGCGAACCCGAGATGCAATACCTCATCCCCATGGTCGTCGAGCAGACGAGCCGCGGGGAGCGCTCTTACGACATCTACTCGCGTCTGCTCAAGGAGCGCATCATCTTCCTCACCGGGCCCGTCAACGACGCGGTGGCGAGTCTCGCCTGCGCCCAGCTGCTCTTTCTCGAGTCGGACAACCCGAGCAAGGACATCGCCATCTACATCAATTCGCCGGGCGGCGTCGTGACCTCGGGCCTGGCGATCTACGACACCATGCAATATGTACGGCCCAACATCATGACCGTGTGCATCGGGCAGGCAGCGAGCATGGGCTCGCTGCTCCTCGCCGCCGGCACCAAGGGCAAGCGCTTCGCGCTCCCCAATGCGCGCATCATGATCCACCAGCCCTCGGGCGGCGCCCAGGGCCAGGCCACGGACATCGAGATCCAGGCGCGCGAGATCCTCAACCTTCGCTCAAGGCTCAACCAGATCTACGTCAAGCACACCGGCCAGCCGATCGCGGTGATCGAGCAGGCGGTCGAGCGCGACAAATTCCTCTCGCCCGACGAGGCGCGCGACTTCGGCCTGGTCGACGAGGTGGTGGTGAGCCGCCCGGTGCCCGCGGACGCCGACAGCGCAGCCAAAGCCTGAGCTGCTTGGAACGCGATTTGCATGAAAAAAGGGGAGAGGCGGACGCCGGCCGTCCGCCGCGCATTCCGCATCTCGGCTCCGTCCGCTCCGACGGAGTCGCGCCCGGGCGGCAGCGGGAAGGCGCGAATCGGGAATTTTTAGCCATTGTCCCCGGGCGATGGCCGCGGTTAACATGAGGACGCTGCGGCTAGCAGCCCTCCTCGAGACGGTGTTGGCATGACCAAGTCTTCCGGCGGCGATTCCAAGAACACCTTGTACTGCTCTTTCTGCGGCAAGAGTCAGCACGAGGTGCGCAAGCTCATCGCGGGCCCGACCGTGTTCATCTGCGACGAATGCGTCGAGCTCTGCATGGACATCATCCGGGAGGAGCACAAGACGACGCTCGTGCGCTCGCGCGACGGGGTGCCCACGCCGCGCGACATCCGCCTGGTCCTCGACGACTACGTGATCGGGCAGACCCATGCCAAGAAGGTGCTGTCGGTCGCCGTGCACAATCACTACAAGCGGCTCGCCCACGGCGCCAAGAACAACGACGTCGAGCTCTCCAAGTCGAACATCCTGCTCGTGGGGCCGACCGGCTCCGGCAAGACGCTCTTGGCACAGACCCTCGCCCGCATCATCGACGTGCCCTTCACCATGGCGGACGCCACCACGCTGACCGAGGCCGGCTACGTGGGCGAGGACGTGGAGAACATCATCCTCAAGCTGCTCCAGGCGGCGGACTACAACGTCGAGCGCGCCCAGCGCGGCATCGTCTATATCGACGAGGTCGACAAGATCAGCCGCAAGTCGGACAACCCCTCCATCACCCGCGACGTCTCGGGCGAGGGCGTGCAGCAGGCTCTCCTCAAGATCATGGAGGGCACCGTCGCGAGCGTGCCGCCCCAGGGCGGGCGCAAGCATCCGCAGCAGGAGTTCCTCCAGGTCGACACCACCAACATCCTCTTCGTCTGCGGCGGCGCCTTCGCCGGCCTCGAGAAGATCATCGCCCAGCGCCAGCGCGGCTCCTCGATCGGCTTCGGAGCCGACGTGCGCGGCCCCGAGGAGCGCCAGACCGGCGAGGTGCTGCGCGACGTCGAGCCCGAGGATCTGCTCAAGTTCGGCCTCATCCCCGAGTTCATCGGCCGGCTTCCCGTGGTGGCGACCCTCGACGACCTCGACGAGGAGGCGCTCGTCGAGATCCTCATCAAGCCGAAGAACGCGCTCGTCAAGCAGTACCAGCGGCTCTTCGAGATGGAGGGCGTCAAGCTCGGCTTCACCGAGGATGCCATGCGCTCGATCGCCAAGAAGGCCATCCTGCGCAAGACCGGTGCCCGCGGCCTGCGCTCGATCATGGAGGCCATTCTCCTCGACACCATGTTCGATCTGCCGAGTCTCGACGGCGTGGAGGAAGTCATGATCAACCGCGAGGTGGTGGACGGCCGCGCCAAGCCGCTCCATATCTATGCGGACCGGCAGAGCGATCTGGGGACGAGCGCCTAAAGAGCCGTGCGGGCGGCGGGTGGCCCCCGCCCCTTGATCGGGGGCGCGGCCAAGCCTACCTAATATGGTCGTTCGCCCCGGGCCAGCCGGGGCTGCAAGCTAAGGGGCCGGCCGCCGCGCCGGACGAAGGGGTCGAATGCTCGAGGTTCAAAGAGGTGCGGTCTATCCCGTCCTGCCCTTGCGGGACATCGTGGTGTTTCCCCACATGATCGTCCCGCTGTTCGTGGGCCGCGAGAAGTCGGTGCGCGCGCTCGAGGACGTGATGAAGGACGACAAGCAGATCTTCCTCGTCGCCCAGAAGAACGCCCAGCAGAACGAGCCGACGACCGCCGACATCTTCTCGGTCGGCACCATCGGCATGGTGCTGCAGCTCTTGAAGCTGCCGGACGGCACGGTCAAGGTGCTGGTCGAGGGCACGCAGCGCGCGCGCATCGTGCGCTTCACCGAGAACCCCGACTTCTTCCAGTGCTACGCCGAGCTCCTGCCCGACGCCGAGGGCGACAACAAGGAGATCGAGGCGCTGTCGCGCTCGGTGGTCACCCAGTTCGAGCAATACATCAAGCTCAACCGCAAGATACCGCCCGAGGTCCTGGTCTCCATCAACCAGATCGACAACCCGAGCAAGCTCGCCGACACCGTCGCCCAGCACCTCTCGCTCAAGATTCCCGAGAAGCAGGAGCTGCTCGAGGCCGCGACCGTGGTGGCGCGGCTCGAGAAGATCTACGCCTTCATGGAGGGCGAGATCGGCGTGCTGCAGGTCGAGAAGCGCATCCGCAACCGGGTCAAGCGCCAGATGGAGAAGACCCAGCGGGAGTACTATCTCAACGAGCAGCTCAAGGCGATCCAGAAGGAGCTCGGCGAGATCGAGGAGGGCCGCGATGAGGCCTCCGAGCTTGAGGACCGCATCAAGAAGACCAAGTTCTCCAAAGAGGCGCGCGAGAAGGCGCTCGGCGAGCTCAAGAAGCTGCGCACCATGAGCCCGATGTCGGCGGAAGCCACCGTCGTGCGCAACTATCTCGATTGGCTGCTCTCGATCCCGTGGAAGAAGCCGACCAAGATCAAGCGCGATCTCAAGGTCGCCGAGAAGATCCTCAACGAGGACCATTACGGCCTCGAGAAGATCAAGGAGCGCATCGTCGAATATCTCGCGGTCCAGACGCGCATGAACAAGGTCAAGGGTCCGATCCTCTGCCTGGTGGGCCCGCCCGGCGTGGGCAAGACCTCGCTCGGCCGCTCGGTCGCGCGGGCGACGGGGCGCAACTTCGTGCGCATGTCCTTGGGCGGCGTGCGCGACGAGGCCGAGATCCGCGGCCACCGCCGCACCTACATCGGCTCCATGCCGGGGAAGATCATCCAGGGCATGAAGAAGGCGAAGGCCTCGAATCCGCTCTTCCTCCTCGACGAGGTGGACAAGCTCGGCGCCGACTGGCGCGGCGACCCGTCGTCGGCACTCCTCGAGGTGCTCGATCCGGAGCAGAACCACACCTTCAACGACCATTACCTCGAGGTCGACTACGACCTGTCCGACGTGATGTTCGTGACGACCGCGAACACGTTGCGCATGCCGCAGCCGCTGCTCGACCGCATGGAGCTCATCCGCCTGCCGGGCTATACGGAGGACGAGAAGGTGGCGATCGCGCAGCGCCATCTCATCCCCAAGCAGATGAAGGAGCACGGCCTCAAGGCCGAGGAGTGGTCGATCTCCGAGGCGGCATTGCGCGACATCATCCGCTACTACACGCGCGAGGCCGGCGTGCGCAACCTCGAGCGCGAGATCGCCAACCTCTCACGCAAGTCGATCAAGAAGATACTCTCCCTCGAGGCGAAGAAGGTCGAGATCAGCATGCGCAACCTCGAGAAGATGGCGGGCGTCCGGCGCTACCGCTTCGGCGAGGTGGAGACCGAGGACCTGGTTGGCATCACCACCGGCCTCGCCTGGACCGAGGTGGGGGGCGAGCTCCTCTCGATCGAGGCGGTCATGCTGCCCGGCAAGGGCAAGATGCTGACGACCGGCAAGCTCGGCGACGTGATGCAGGAATCGGTGCAGGCCGCGGCCTCCTTCGTGCGCTCGCGGGCACCGCTCTACGGCGTCAAGCCGACCGCCTTCGAGAAGAAGGACATCCACATCCACGTGCCGGAGGGTGCCACGCCCAAGGACGGGCCGTCGGCGGGCGTCGCTATGCTGACCTCGATCGTCTCGGTCTTGACCGGCATTCCGGTGCGCCACGATGTGGCGATGACCGGCGAGATCACCTTGCGCGGCCGCGTGCTGCCGATCGGCGGACTCAAGGAGAAGCTGTTGGCTGCCTTGCGCGGCGGCATCAAGACCGTGATCATCCCCAAGGAGAACGAGAAGGACCTCGCCGAGATCCCCGACAACGTCAAGCGCGGCCTCACCATCATCGCGGCCTCGAACGCGGACGACGTGCTCAGGCTCTCGCTCGTGCGCCAGCCGGTGCCGATCAAGTGGGAGGAGGAGGCCGAGGTGCCGCCGGTGCCGGCAGCGCCGAAGCCCGACGAGATCGGCGGGATGGTGACCCACTAGGGCAGCGGCGGCCGGGAGCACGGAAGCACTTGCCCGCGGCGCGGCTCGTCAATTGACGCTGCAAATGGCCGCGACTAAGATGACGGCGTCGTTCGCTATTTGGTTTCTCAAGCTTTTCCATAGCTTCCACTCGTAAGGGGGGGCCCCAAGGTGAATAAGAACGATCTCGTTGCCGCGGTGGCGGCCAGCACCGGTTTGTCCAAGGGCGACGCCGACAAGGCGGTCGATGCGGTGTTCGATTCGATCACCCACTCCCTCAAGAGCGGCAACGAGGTGCGCCTCGTCGGCTTCGGCACTTTCGTGGTGACCAGGCGCGCGGCATCCGAGGGCCGCAACCCGCGCACCGGCGAGAAGATCGCCATCCCCGCCTCCATGCAGCCCAAGTTCAAGGCGGGCAAGGGGTTGAAGGACGCGGTCAACTGACGGCCGCGCGCCCCAGGTAAAATCCGCAGCGCCGATGCCGAGACGTGCGCCCGCGGGCCGGGCGTGCGGAGAGGCGCATTCTGCAAAGGGCTTTTTGCATCGTGCGAATGGCGCCGGGCCGCCGCGGCTTGCCCGCCTGGGCCGCGGGCGCCTATATAATGCCGCATGCGCCGGCAGCGTCTCGCGGAGACCACGATTGCATTCCAGCTGTTTCAATGGCTTAAAGTGAGCTGCTTGGCCAAGGCAACGCCGGGGGTCACAGCGGCGGGCGGTTAGCTCAGCGGTAGAGCACCTGCCTTACACGCAGGGTGCCGGCGGTTCGAATCCGTCACCGCCCACCAACGCTCGGTCAGCAAGGCGAGGCGGGCCGGAGGCTGGAGAGGCGAGGGGGGCAGCGCCTTGCGCCCGCGTTCCTTGACACCCCGGGAGCGCTCGTCTAAATCCAGGCACCCGTGCGGGCGCCATGCGGGGGTGTAGCTCAGTCGGTTAGAGCGCCGGCCTGTCACGCCGGAGGTCGCGGGTTCGAGTCCCGTCGCTCCCGCCATTCCGCCATCGCGAGTGCGGCCAACGATGACGCGTCGCTGCGTCATAAGGCCGCAGCGGGCGGCGCGGAATTCAGCCGGTCACCCGGCTTCGCTGCAGCGCAAACTGTTCCTTTTCTTTGCCCGCGCCTGTACATATAGTACGGGCGCCGCGCGGGGACGGACCATCGGGGCTCGTCGCGAGGCGGCGGCATTTCAGCAAGCTGAGGCGGCCTCGCCGGCCGCCCCAGGCGGGCGGGCGCTGACCATGGCCGAAGTGCTCAGGAACTACCTGCCGATCCTGATCTTTCTCGGGATTGCCGTCGCCGTCTCGGTCGCCATGGTGGTGGCCTCGCTCGTGATCGCCCGCCAGCGGCCCAACTCCGAGAAGCTCTCGGCCTACGAGTGCGGCTTCGAGGCGTTCGGCGATGCCCGCGCCAAGTTCGACGTGCGTTACTACCTGGTGGCCATCCTCTTCATCATCTTCGACCTCGAGGTCGCCTTTCTCTTTCCCTGGGCGGTGACGCTCGGGAAGATCGGCCTCTTCGGCTTCTGGTCGATGGTCGTCTTCCTCGCCGTGCTCACCGTAGGCTTCGTCTACGAGTGGAAGAAGGGAGCGCTCGAATGGGAGTAGAGCACGAGGCGATGACAGTCGCTCCCGCCCAGGCGCTGGCCCCAGGCGACGCGCAGGATGCCCTCTTGAGGGTCGTGAGCGACGAGCTCACCGACAAGGGCTTCGTCGTCGCCAACATCGACAAGCTGGTCAATTGGGCACGCACCGGCTCGCTCTGGCCCATGACCTTCGGGCTCGCCTGCTGCGCCATCGAGATGATCCACGCCTACATGAGCCGCTACGACCTCGACCGCTTCGGCGTGGTGCCGCGCGCGAGCCCGCGCCAGTCGGACGTGATGATCGTCGCGGGCACCCTGTGCAACAAGATGGCGCCGGCGCTGCGCAAGGTCTACGACCAGATGGCCGAGCCGCGCTGGGTGATCTCCATGGGCTCCTGCGCCAACGGCGGCGGCTATTACCACTACTCCTACTCGGTCGTGCGCGGGTGCGACCGCATCGTCCCCGTCGACATCTACGTGCCCGGCTGTCCCCCCACCGCCGAGGCGCTCGTCTACGGCATCCTGCAGCTCCAGAAGAAGATCAGGCGCACGGGGACGATCGCGCGCTAGCGCGGCCTCCCAGCCGACGCGGAAGACGACCATGGACCAGTCGCTCAAGGATCTCGGCGATCATGTCGCGGCCGCATTGCCGGGCGAGATTCTCGACGTGGCGGTCGGCCATGGCGAGCTCATGCTGCGCGCGAGACGCCCGGCGATCCTCCGGGTCCTCGCCTTCCTGCGCGACGACGGGGCGTGCGCCTTCAAGCAGCTCGTCGATGTCTGCGGCGCCGACTATCCCGAGCGGCCGGAGCGCCTCGAGGTCGTCTACAACCTCCTGAGCCTCGCCCACAACCGGCGCGTCCGCGTCAAGGTGACGACCGACGAGGAGACGCCGGTGCCGTCTGCGACCGCGCTCTTCTCCTCGGCCATCTGGTTCGAGCGCGAGGCCTGGGACCTCTACGGCGTGTTCTTCGAGAACCATCCGGACCTCAGGCGCATCCTCACCGACTACGGCTTCGAAGGGCACCCCTTGCGCAAGGACTTCCCGCTCACCGGTTACGTCGAGATGCGCTACGACGATGAGGAGAAGCGTGTCGTCTACGAGCCGGTCAAGCTCACCCAGGAGTTCCGCACCTTCGACTTCATGAGCCCGTGGGAGGGCATCACCAAGGCCGTGCTTCCCGGCGACGAGAAGGCGGAGGAGAAGCCCTGATGGGCGAGGTGCAGATCAAGAACATGACGATGAACTTCGGCCCGCAGCATCCGGCGGCGCACGGGGTTCTGCGCATGGTGCTGGAGATGGACGGCGAGGTGATCGAGCGCGCCGACCCGCACATCGGCCTCCTCCATCGCGGCACCGAGAAGCTCATCGAGTACAAGACCTACCTCCAGGCCGTGCCCTATTTCGACCGCCTCGACTACGTCTCGCCCATGGCGCAGGAGCATGCCTTCGCCCTCGCCGTCGAGAAGCTACTCGGTATTGCGCCGCCGCCGCGCGGGCAGTACATCCGCGTGCTCTTCGCCGAGATCACGCGCATCCTCAATCACCTCCTCAACGTGACCTCCTTCGCCCTCGACGTGGGGGCCATGACGCCCATGCTGTGGGGCTTCGAGCAGCGCGAGATACTCATGGAGTTCTACGAGCGCGTCTCGGGCGCGCGCATGCACGCGGCCTATTTCAGGCCCGGCGGCGTGCACCAGGACATGCCCGCGGGGCTGCTCGAGGACATCGCAATTTGGGCGGAGCAGTTCCCCGCCTTCATCGACGACATGGAGGCGCTCCTCACCGAGAACCGCATCTTCAAGCAGCGCACCGTCGACATCGGCACGGTGAGCGCCAAGGACGCCTTGGACTGGGGTTTCACCGGTCCCATGCTGCGCGCCTCGGGGATCGCCTGGGACCTGCGCCGGGCGCAGCCCTACGACGTCTACGGCGAGATGGATTTCGACGTGCCGGTCGGGCGCAACGGCGACTGCTACGACCGCTATCTCGTGCGCGTCGAGGAGATGCGCCAGTGCCTCCGGATCATCAAGCAGGCCTGCGAGGGTATGCCCGGCGGCCCCGTCGTGATGCAGAACCACAAGCTGACGCCGCCCTCGCGCGGCGAGATGAAGCGCTCGATGGAGGCGCTCATCCACCACTTCAAGCTCTATACCGAGGGCTATCACGTGCCGGCCGGCGAGACCTACACCGCCGTCGAGGCGCCCAAGGGCGAGTTCGCCGTCTACCTCGTGGCCGACGGCACCAACAAGCCCTACCGCTGCCACATCCGCTCGCCGGGCTTTGCCCACCTCCAGGCCATGGACTTCTGCGTCAAGGGCCACATGCTGGCCGACGTGGTGGCAATCCTCGGCGCCATGGACATCGTCTTCGGCGAGGTCGACCGGTGAGCGGAGGGGTCGCCAACGAGCCCGCGAGCTTCGCCTTCACGCCGGAGAACCGCGCCAAGGCCGAGGCCCACATCGCCAAATATCCCAAGGGGCGGCAGGCGAGCGCCGTGCTCGCACTCCTCGACCTTGCCCAGCGCCAGGCGGGGGGCTGGCTGCCCCGTGCTGCGATCGAGCATGTGGCGGGCCTCCTTGCCATGCCGGCGATCCGCGCCTACGAGGTCGCGAGCTTCTACTCGATGCTCAGCCTCAAGCCGGTCGGCAAGCATCTCGTGCAGCTCTGCCGCACCACGCCGTGCTGGCTGCGCGGCTCGGACGCCGTGCGCGACGCCTGCAAGCGGAAGCTCGGCATCGCCATCGGCGAGACGACGGCCGGCGGCAGCTTCACCCTGGTCGAGGTCGAGTGCCTCGGCGGCTGCGTCAATGCGCCCGTGGTGCAGATCAACGACGATCTCTACGAGGACCTCACGGCGGAGCGCATGGAGGAGATCCTGACCCTGCTCCAGCGCGGCGAGGCAGTGCCCTACGGCGTGCAGATCGAGCGCCAGTTCTCGGCGCCGGTGGGCGGCCTCACGACCCTCAAGGAAGCCGGCGCTGCGGAGAAGGCGTGATGCTCGAGGACAAGGACCGCATCTTCACCAACCTCTACGGCCAGCACGACTGGCGGCTCGCCGGCGCCAGGCGGCGCGGCAACTGGAGCGGCACCAAGGAGGTGCTTGCCAAGGGCCGCGACTGGATCGTCGACGAGGTCAAGAAGTCGGAGTTGCGCGGGCGCGGCGGCGCCGGCTTTCCGGCCGGCCTCAAATGGTCCTTCATGCCCAAGCAGTCGGACGGACGGCCGCACTACCTCGTGGTCAATGCCGACGAGTCGGAGCCGGGCACCTGCAAGGACCGCGACATCCTGCGCCACGAGCCCCATCTCCTGCTCGAGGGCTGCCTCATCGCCGGCTTCGCCATGGGGGCGCACGTCTGCTACGTCTACATCCGCGGCGAGTTCTACCGCGAGGCGGAGAACCTCCAGATCGCCATCGACGAGGCCTATGCCGCCGGCCTCATCGGCAAGAACGCGAGCGGCTCGGGCTGGGACTACGACGTCCATCTCCACCGCGGCGCCGGCGCCTATATCTGCGGCGAGGAGACGGCGCTCCTCGAGAGCCTCGAGGGCAAGAAGGGCCAGCCGCGTCTCAAGCCGCCGTTCCCCGCCGCCGTCGGCGTCTACGGCTGCCCCACCACCGTCACCAACGTCGAGACCGTGGCGGTCTCTCCCGAGATCTGCAAGCGCGGGGCGGCCTGGTTCGCAAGCATCGGCCGGCCCAAGAACACCGGCACCAAGATCTTCTGCATCTCCGGCCACGTGAACCAGCCGTGCAACGTCGAGGAGGCGATGAGCATCCCCTTGAAGGAGCTCATCGAGCGCCACGCCGGCGGCGTGCGCGGCGGCTGGGACAACCTCCTCGCCGTGATCCCCGGCGGCTCGTCGGTTCCCTGCATCCCGAAATCCATCTGCGAGACCGTGCTGATGGACTTCGACGCCTTGCGCGACGTGAAGTCCGGCCTCGGCACCGCGGGCGTCATCGTGATGGACCGCTCGACCGACATCGTCGAGGCGATCTGCCGCCTGGCACTCTTCTACACCCACGAGAGCTGCGGCCAATGCACGCCCTGCCGCGAGGGCACGGGCTGGATGTGGCGCGTGATGAAGCGCCTGGTGCGCGGCGAGGCGGAGGTCAGGGAGATCGACAAGCTCCTCGACGTCTCGACCGAGATCGAGGGCCACACCATCTGCGCGCTGGGCGACGCCGCCGCCTGGCCGATCCAGGGCCTGATCCGCCACTTCCGGCCCGAGCTCGAGCGGCGCATCGGCGCCTATCGCGCGGCCGCGGAGTAGGAGGCCGCCATGCCGAAGCTCAAGATCGACGGGCGGGAGATCGAGGTGGCGCCGGGCACCACGGTGCTGCAGGCCTGCGACGAGGCGGGCATCGAGGTCCCGCGCTTCTGCTACCACGAGCGCCTGTCGATCGCCGGCAATTGCCGCATGTGCCTCGTCGAGATGGAGAAGTCGCCGAAGCCGATCGCGAGCTGCGCCATGCCGTGCGCCGAAGGCATGGTGATCAAGACCGACACGCCCATGGTGAAGAAGGCGCGCCAGGGCGTCATGGAGTTCCTCCTCATCAACCATCCGCTCGACTGCCCGATCTGCGACCAGGGCGGCGAGTGCGACCTGCAGGACCAGGCCATGGCCTATGGCCGCGACGGCAGCCGCTTCAGCGAGAACAAGCGCGCCGTCAAGGACAAGTACATGGGGCCGCTCGTCGCCACAATCATGACGCGCTGCATCCACTGCACGCGCTGCATCCGCTTCGCGACCGAGGTGGCGGGCGTGCCCGAGCTCGGCGCCGTTGGCCGCGGCGAGCACATGGAGATCACGAGCTATCTCGACCGCGCCATCCATTCCGAGCTCTCGGGCAACATCATCGACCTCTGCCCGGTGGGCGCGCTCACCTCCAAACCCTATGCCTTCATGGCGCGCCCCTGGGAGCTCAGCAAGACCGAATTGATCGACGTCTTCGATGCGGTCGGCAGCAACATCCGCGTCGATGCGCGCGGCAGCGAGGTGATGCGCGTGCTGCCGCGGCTCAACGACGACATCAACGAGGAGTGGCTCGCCGACAAGAGCCGCTTCGCGGTCGACGGCCTGCGCCGCCAGCGCCTCGACCGCGCTTACGTGCGCGTGGACGGCAAGCTCGCCGAGGCGAGCTGGGAGGAGGCCCTCGCCGCGATCGCGGCGCGCCTCAAGGGTGTTAGCGGCGCGCGCATCGCAGCACTTGCCGGCGACATGGCGGACGCCGAGGCCATGGCGGCGCTCAAGGATCTGATGACTGCACTCGGCTCGCCCCACCTCGACTGCCGGCAGGACGGTGCGGCGATCGACCCGGGATGCCGCTCGGGCTATCTCTTCAACACGACGATCGCCGGCATCGAGCGGGCAGATGCCATCCTCCTCATCGGCAGCGATCCGCGCCGCGAGGCGCCGATCATCAACGCCCGCATCCGCAAGCGCTATCTCGCCGGCGGCGTGCGCATCGCGGCCGTGGGTCCCGCAGCCGATCTCACCTATGCCTACGAGCATCTCGGTGCCACGCCCAAGACGCTCGCCGAGATCGCCGAGGGCAGCCATCCCTTCGCGGCCGTCCTCAAGGAGGCCAAGGCGCCGATGCTCATCCTCGGCATGGGCGCGCTCGCTCGCGGCGACGGCGCTCAGGTGCTCGCCGCGGCACGGCGGCTGGCCGAGGGCTGCGGCCTGGTCAAGGAGGGCTGGAACGGCTTCAACCTCCTCCACACGGCAGCGGGTCGGGTAGGGGGGCTCGATCTCGGCTTCGTGCCGGCCGCGGGCGGGCTCGGCACCGAGGGCATCCTCGAGGCAGCAGCCAGGGGCGACATCGAGGCCGTCTATCTCCTCGGCGCCGACGAGCTCGAGATGCGCCGGCTCGGCAAGGCCTTCGTGATCTATCAGGGCCACCACGGCGACGCCGGTGCCGCGCGCGCGGACGTGATCCTGTCGGGTGCCGCCTATACGGAGAAGAACGCCACCTACGTCAATACCGAGGGCCGCGCCCAGCGCACGGAGCGCGCCGCCTTCCCGCCGGGCGAGGCGCGCGAGGACTGGGCGATCCTGCGGGCACTCTCGGCCGCCCTCGGCCATAAGCTGCCCTACGACAGCCTCGACCAGCTGCGCGCGCGGCTCGCCGCGGCCCACGCGGCCTTCGCCAGCGTCGATGCCGTGACGCCCGCCGCCTGGGGCGGCTTCGGGGCACCCGGCCCATTGTCGGCAGCACCCTTCGAGAGCCCGATCAAGAGCTATTACATGAGCGATCCGATCAGCCGCGCCTCCGAGACCATGGCGCGCTGCATCGAGGAGATCGAGCGCGGCTTGCCCGAGAAGACCGGCACCCATGGCTGAGTTCCTGACCGGATATGTGTGGCCGACGATCCTCATCGTGCTCGAGATACTGGCGATCGTCGTGCCGCTTCTCCTCGCCGTCGCCTACCTCACCTATGCCGAGCGCAAGGTGATCGGCTCCATCCAGCTGCGCAAGGGCCCCAACGTGGTCGGCCCCTTCGGGCTCCTGCAGCCGATCGCCGACGGTGCCAAGCTTTTCCTCAAGGAGACGGTGATCCCGAGCGGCGCCAACCGCGCCGTCTTCCTGGCGGCACCCATGGTGACCTTTCTCCTCTCGCTCGTTGCCTGGGCGGTGATCCCTTTCGGCCGCGGCATGGTGGTCTCCAACATCAACGTCGGCATCCTCTATCTCTTCGCCATCGGCTCGCTCGGCGTCTACGGCATCATCATGGCGGGCTGGGCGAGCAACTCGAAGTACGCCTTCCTGGGTGCCTTGCGCTCGGCCGCCCAGATGGTGTCCTACGAGGTCTCGATCGGCTTCGTCATGATCAGCGTGCTGCTCTGCGTGGGCTCGCTCAACCTCTCGGATATCGTGCTGGCGCAGGCCGGCCGCTTCGGGTTCTTGAGCTGGTTCTGGCTGCCGCTCCTGCCCATGTTCGTGATCTTCTTCGTCTCGGGGCTGGCGGAGACGAACAGGGCACCCTTCGACCTTCCCGAGGCCGAATCCGAGCTCGTCGGGGGCTACAACGTCGAATATTCGGCGATGACCTTCGCTCTCTTCTTCCTCGGCGAATACGCCAACATGATCCTGATGAGCGCCATGACCTCGATCCTCTTCCTCGGCGGCTGGCTGCCGCCCGTGGACGTGGCACCCTTCACCTGGATCCCGGGGCCGATCTGGTTCATCCTCAAGATCTGCCTCGTGCTCTTCGTCTTCCTCTGGGTGCGCGCGGCGTTCCCGCGCTACCGCTACGATCAGCTCATGCGGCTCGGCTGGAAGGTCTTCCTGCCGGCGTCGCTCCTCTGGCTGGTCCTGACCGCGGGCGTCCTCGTCGCCTTCGACTGGACGCCCGTGCTCAAGGCCGCAACCTGAAGGCGGCATGCCATGGCAACCCTTGACCGCACCGCGCGCGCGCTCCTCCTCTCCGAGCTTCTCGGCGGCCTGTGGCTGACCTTCAAATACATGTTCAAGCACAAGGTCACCCTCAATTATCCCTACGAGAAGGGTCCGCTCTCGCCGCGCTTCCGCGGCGAGCACGCGCTGCGCCGCTACCCGAGCGGGGAGGAGCGCTGCATCGCCTGCAAGCTCTGCGAGGCGATCTGCCCCGCCCAGGCCATCACCATCGAGGCCGAGCCGCGCGCCGACGGCAGCCGGCGCGCCACGCGCTACGACATCGACATGACCAAGTGCATCTATTGCGGCTTCTGCCAGGAGGCCTGCCCGGTCGATGCCATCGTCGAGGGGCCCAATTTCGAGTTCGCCACCGAGACGCGGGAGGAGCTCCTCTACGACAAGGACAAGCTGCTCGCCAACGGCGACCGCTGGGAGATGGAGATCGCCTCCAACCTCGCGGCGGACGCGCCCTACCGGTGAGCTCGAGAGCGAGGGGGCGGTAGTCCGCATGATCATCCAGGCGCTCGCCTTCTATCTCTTCGCCGCCGTCATGGTGGCGTCGGCGGTCATGGTGATCGTCGCGCGCAATCCCGTGCACTCGGTCTTCTTCCTCATCCTCGCCTTCTTCAACGCGGCGGGCCTTTTCGTGCTCCTGGGCGCCGAGTTCCTCGCCATGATCCTGGTCGTGGTCTACGTCGGCGCCGTGGCCGTGCTCTTCCTCTTCGTCGTCATGATGCTCGACATCAACTTCGTGGCGCTGAGGGAAGGCTTCGCGAAATATCTGCCGGTGGGGGCGGTGGTCGGCATCATCCTCCTGGCCGAGCTCGTCCTCATCGGCGGCAGCTGGGCCTTCGCACCCAAGGTGGCGACGATCGTCAAGGACCCGATCCCGGCGGCGGCACAGGTGCCCAACACCGAGGCGCTCGGCCTCGTGCTCTACACCAAGTACGTCTATCTCTTCCAGAGCGCCGGGCTCGTGCTGCTCGTCGCCATGATCGGCGCCATCGTGCTGACCTTGCGGCAGCGCGTAGGCGTCAAGCGCCAGCGCATCGCGAGGCAGCTGGCGCGCGATCCCAAGCAGGCGATCGAGGTGAGGAAGGTGCCGGTCGGCGGGGGAGTGGGCTCATGACGATCGGCCTCGCGCACTATCTCACCGTCGCCGCGATCGTCTTCACGCTCGGGGTGTTCGGCATCTTCCTCAACCGCAAGAACGTCATCGTCATCCTGATGTCGATCGAGCTCATGCTGCTGGCGGTGAACATCAACCTGGTGGCCTTCTCGGCCTTCTTGGGCGACCTCGTGGGCCAGGTCTTCGCCCTCTTCGTCTTGAGCGTGGCCGCGGCGGAGGCGGCGATCGGCCTTGCCATCCTGGTGGTCTACTTCCGCAACCGCGGCTCGATCGAGGTCGAGGACATCAACGTGATGAAGGGCTAGGAGTTGAACTTGGCGATGCGACGCGCCCCTTTGTTCCGACGCCGCTCCCGCTTGAAGGCAGGGGTGTCGCGTATGACCGCCTCGCCCTTCGAGACGCGCGCTTTGCGCGCTCCTCAGGGTGAGGCGGCCCCAATGTTTGGGGGATTTCCTCGTCCTGAGGAGGGCCGCAGGCCCGTCTCGAAGGACGAGGAAATCCGTGCGGCGCCATGATCTTCGTCGCCGCCATCTTCCTGCCGCTTCTCGGTGCCGTGGTGGCCGGGCTGTTCGGGCCTTATTTGCGCGACCTCGGCGCCCAGGCGGTCACCTGCGGCGCCATGCTGATCTCGGCTGTGCTCGGCTGCATCATCCTGTGGCAGGTGGCGCTCGAGGGACAGGACTACAACATCCACCTCCTCACCTGGATGGTCTCCGGCACGCTCGAGGTCTCGTGGGCGCTCCATTTCGACACGCTCTCGGCCGTCATGGTCTTCGTCGTCACGGTGGTGAGCTGCGTCGTCCACTGGTATTCGATCGGCTACATGCACGGCGATCCCGGGGTGCCGCGCTTCTTCGCCTATCTCTCGCTCTTCACCTTCGCCATGCTCATGCTGGCGACGGCCTCCAATCTGGTGCAGCTCTATTTCGGCTGGGAGGGGGTCGGGCTCTGCTCCTATCTCCTGATCGGCTTCTGGTACGACCGGCCGTCGGCCAATGCCGCGGCGATCAAGGCCTTCATCGTCAACCGCGTGGGCGATTTCGGCTTCGCGCTCGGCATCTTCGGCACCTACCTCGTCTTCGACTCGGTCAACTACGACACCATCTTCGCCGCGGTCGGCGGCAAAGAGGGGACGATCCTCGAGTTCCTCGGCATGCATTTGCCGGCGCTCGAGGTGCTCTGCGTGCTGCTCTTCATCGGCGCCATGGGCAAGTCGGCGCAGATCGGCCTCCATACCTGGCTGCCGGACGCCATGGAGGGCCCGACGCCGGTCTCGGCCCTCATCCATGCCGCGACCATGGTGACGGCGGGCGTCTTCATGGTGTGCCGCCTCTCGCCCATGTTCGAGCACGCGCCCGTGGCACTCGGCCTCGTCACCGTCGTGGGCGCCGCGACCGCCTTCTTCGCCGCGACCATTGCCCTCGTGCAGAACGACATCAAGCGCGTCATCGCCTATTCCACCTGCAGCCAGCTCGGCTACATGTTCCTCGCCGCCGGCGTCTCCGCCTATCCCGCGGCGATGTTCCATCTCATGACGCACGCCTTCTTCAAGGCGCTGCTCTTCCTCGGCGCGGGCTCGGTCATCCACGCCATGTCGGGCGAGCAGGACATGCGCAAGATGGGCGGCCTGTGGCGCAAGATCCCCGTGACCTACGCGCTCATGTGGATCGGCTCGCTCGCACTCGCGGGCATCCCGCCCTTCGCCGGCTACTTCTCCAAGGACATGATCCTCGAGGCGGCCTGGGGTGCGCACACGCCGCTCGGCAATTACGCCTACGTGCTCGGCGTCCTTGCCGCCTTCATGACCGCCTTCTATTCCTGGCGCCTGCTCTTCATGACGTTCCACGGCGAGAGCCGCGCCGACCACCATGTCCAGGAGCACGTCCACGAATTGCCGAACATCATGATAGCACCGCTCTACATCCTGGCGCTCGGCGCCGCCGTGGCCGGCTGGGTGGGGGAGGGGAGCTTCGTGGGCGAGGGCAGCCTCGCTTTCTGGCGCGAGGCGGTGAGCATGCTGCCTGGCCACGCAGCGCTCGAGAACGCGCACATGGCCCCGCTTTGGGTGCAGTTCCTGCCCACCGTGCTGGGCCTCGCCGGCATCGCGCTCGCGTACCTCTTCTATATCGCGAGTCCCGCCCTGCCGCGCATCTACGCCGAGCGCTTCAAGCCGCTTTACCTCTTCGTCTACAACAAGTGGTACTTCGACGAGCTCTATGACGCGCTCTTCGTGGAGCCGGCCAAGGTCATCGGGCGGGGCCTCTGGAAGGGCGGCGACGGCGCCGTCATCGACGGCCTCGGGCCGGACGGTTTCGCCGCGACGACGCTGGCGCTGGCGCGCCGCGCCGGCCGCCTCCAGACCGGCTACGTCTACCACTACGCCTTTGCCATGCTGATCGGCATCGTGCTGATCGTGAGCTGGTATCTCTGGGCGATGAGGGGCTAGGCCATGGGCGGGCTTCCACTCCTCTCGGCCGTCACCTTCCTCCCCACCCTGGGGGCGGTGCTTATCCTCTTCATCCGCGGCGAGCCCGAGGTGGTCGCGCGCAACGCGCGCTGGGCGGCCCTCTGGACCTCGCTGCTCACCTTCGTTCTCTCGCTCTTCCTCTGGTTCGGCTTCGATTCCGCGAGCCACGAGTTCCAGTTCGTCGAGGAGGCGGCCTGGATCCCGAGCTTCAACATCAGCTACCACATGGGGATCGACGGCATCTCGCTCTTCTTCGTGCTGCTCTCGACGCTGCTCACGCCGGTCTGCGTGCTGGCGAGCTGGGAGTCGATCAAGGTCCGCGTCAAGGAATACATGATCGTCTTCCTGGTGCTCGAGACGCTCATGGTCGGCATGTTCTGCGCCCTCGACTTCGTGGTCTTCTACATGTTCTACGAGGGCGTGCTCATCCCGATGTTCCTCATCATCGGCGTATGGGGCGGCCCGCGCCGGGTCTATTCCGCCTTCAAGTTCTTCCTCTATACGCTCCTCGGTTCGGTCCTGATGCTGCTCGCCATCCTCGCGATCTATTACCAGCTCGGCTCGACCGACGTGCCCACCGCACTCGCCCACCATTTCCCGGCCGAGGTGCAGCATTGGCTGTGGCTCGCCTTCTTCGCCTCCTTCGCGGTCAAGGTGCCGATGTGGCCGGTGCACACCTGGCTGCCCGACGCCCACGTCGAGGCGCCGACCGCGGGCTCGGTCATCCTCGCGGGCGTGCTCCTGAAGATGGGGGGCTACGGCTTCCTCCGTTTCTCGCTGCCCATGCTGCCGCTCGCCTCGCTGCACTTCGCCCCCTTCATCTATACGCTGAGCGTCGTCGCCGTGATCTATACCTCCTTCGTGGCGCTCGCCCAGGAGGACATGAAGAAGCTCATCGCCTATTCCTCGGTCGCGCACATGGGCATCGTCACCATGGGCATCTTCGCGGCGACGACCCAGGCGCTCGAGGGGGCCATGATCCAGATGCTCAGCCACGGCGTGGTCTCCGCGGCCCTCTTCCTCTGCGTGGGCGTGGTCTATGACCGCATGCACAGCCGCCTGATCGCGACCTACGGCGGGCTCGTCCACCGCATGCCGCTCTATGCCACGGTCTTCATGCTCTTCATGCTCGCCTCGGTGGGCCTGCCGGGGACGAGCGGCTTCGTCGGCGAGTTCCTGAGCCTGCTCGGCGTCTTCCGCGTCAACACCTGGGTCGCGACGCTGGGCTCGACCGGCATGATCCTGGGTATCGCCTATATGCTCTGGCTCTACCGCCGGGTGATCTTCGGCAAGCTCACCAAGCCGGAGCTGATGGCGATCCTCGATCTCTCCCCGCGCGAGCTCGCGGTCTTCGCCCCCCTCGTCGTTGTGGTGCTGTGGATGGGCGTCTACCCCGTCTCTTTCCTCGTGCCCATGCACGCCTCGATCGGCCATGTGATCGGGCAATACTCGGCCGCGGTGGCGGCTGCGGGCGGCGGCCATCCGCTCCTTGCCGCACTCGGGCACTGGGGGGCGGCGCCGTGAGCTACCTCGCCAATTTCCAGATCGCCCTGCCCGAGCTTTGGCTGGCCGCCGCCGGCCTGGCGCTCCTCATGCTCGGCGTCTTCAACGGCGACCGGGCGACGCGCACGGTCTCGTGGCTCGCCGTGCTCGCCTTCGTCGTGGCGGCAGCACTCGTGGTCTCAACCGCGCCCGCGCGCCCGGTCACGGCCTTCTCCCAGCTCTTCGTCAACGACCGCTTCGGCGCCTTCATGAAGCTGCTTGTGCTGGCCGGCTCGGCCCTCACCCTCATCATGTCGCTCGGCTACAACGAGCGGGAGAAGATGGCGCGCTTCGAGTATCCAGTGCTCGTCGTGCTGGCGACGCTCGGCATGCTCATGATGATCTCGGCGAACGATCTCATCGCCCTCTACATCGGCATCGAGCTGCAGAGCCTGGCACTTTACGTGGTGGCCGCCTTCCATCGCGACGCCCTGCGCTCGACCGAGGCCGGGCTCAAATATTTCGTGCTCGGCGCGTTGAGCTCAGGCCTGCTGCTCTACGGCGCCTCCTTCATCTACGGCTTCGCCGGCACCACGCGCTTCGCCGCACTGGCACCGCTCTTCGCAGGCGGCACCGCGGCCCCGATCGGCCTCATCGTCGGCCTCGCCTTCGTGTCGGCCGGGCTCGCCTTCAAGGTCTCGGCGGTGCCCTTCCATATGTGGACGCCCAACGTCTACGAGGGCGCGCCGACGCCGGTCACCGCCTTCTTCTCGACCGCGCCCAAGATCGCGGCACTGGCGCTCTTCGTGCGCGTGCTCATAGGTCCCTTCGGCCATCTCGTCGTCGAGTGGCAGCAGATCATCGTGGCGATCTCGATCGCCTCCATGGTGCTCGGCGCCTACGCCGCGATCAATCAGCGCAACATCAAGCGGCTCATGGCCTATAGCTCGATCGCCAACGTGGGCTATGCGCTGGTCGGCCTCGCCGCCGGCAGCGAGGCCGGCGTGCGCGGCGTCATCATTTATATGGCGATCTATCTCGCCATGGTGGTGGGCGCCTTCGCCTGCATCCTCTGCATGCGCGAGCAGGGCCGCTTCGTCGAGACCATCGCCGACCTGGCCGGTCTCTCCAAGACGCAGCCGCTCCTCGCCGCGGTCTTCGCCGTCTTCCTCTTCTCGCTCGCCGGCATCCCGCCGCTCGCCGGCTTCTTCGGCAAAGTCTATGTCTTCCTCGCGGCCATCGAGGCGGGGCTCTATACGCTCGCCGTCGTCGGCGTGCTGGCGAGCGTTGTGGGCGCTTATTACTACGTGCGCATCGTCAAGCTCATGTATTTCGACGAACCTACCGTCGCCTTCGAGCAGCCGCTCGGCGCCTCCATGTCCGCCGTGCTCACGGCGACCGGTCTCTTCACGCTCCTCTTCTTCGTCTATCCGGGCCCGCTTCTCGCCGGCGCCAAGGTTGCCGCGGCGGCCCTCTTCCCCGGATGAGCCAGCCGCCCAGGCTCGCTCCCGGCTTCCGGCTCGTGGCGCTCGAGCGCTGCGCCAGCACCAACGACGAGGCGAGCCGCCTGGCAGCTGCCGGTGCCGAGGAGGGCACGCTCGTCTGGGCTCGCGAGCAGGAGACGGGGAGGGGACGGCGCGGGCGGCGCTGGCATTCGCCGCGGGGCAATCTCTATCTCTCCCTCGTCCTGCGTCCGGCAGCACCACCGGCCGAGGCGGCGCTCCTCGGGCTCGTGGCAGCGGTCGCGGCCGCAGATGCGCTGGCCTCGCTCCTGCCGCAGGAGGCCGATGTGCGCCTCAAATGGCCCAACGACCTCCTGGTGAACGGCCGCAAGGCGGGCGGCATTCTCCTCGAATCGGGCGGCGCCGGCGGCCGCAGCATCGCCTGGCTCGTCGTCGGCATCGGCATCAATGCCGAGAGCTCTCCCGAGGGTGCGGCATTTCCCGCGACCTGCCTCGCGCGCGAGGGCGGGGCGGGGCTCGCCGTCGAGACGCTGCTCGAAGCGGTGAGCCGCACCTTGCGCAAGTGGCTCGACATCTGGGCCGAGGAGGGCTTCGAGCCGGTGCGCGCGGCCTGGCTCGCGCGCGCTTGGCGGCTCGGCCGCACGATCGAGGTGGGCCTCGAGAACGGCGTGCTCTCGGGGCTCTTCGCCGATCTCGATGCTTCGGGTACGCTCGTGCTGGCACTTGCCGACGGGACGCACCGCGCTCTTAGCGCCGGCGACGTCATGGCACGCCCGGCGGGCGCCTGAGGTTCCGCATGCTGCTGGCGATCAACTGCAATAACACCAACACCGTGTTCTCGGTGTGGGACAAGGGCGAGATGCGCGGCGTGTGGCGCGCGGCGACCGCCGCCAGCCGTACGGCCGACGAATACATCGTCTGGCTCGACCAGCTCATGGGTCTCGGCGGCCTCGCGCGCAGAGAGATCGACGCCACCATCATCGCCAGCGTGGTGCCCGAGGCCGATTTCAACCTCGTGCGCCTCGCCACCCATTATTTCAAAAGCAAGCCGCTCGTGGTGGGCGAGCCGGGCGTCGAGCTCGGCTGCCGCGCCCTCGTGGACCGCCCGGAGGAGGTGGGGGCGGACCGCCTGCTCAATACGGTCGCGGCCTACGACCGCCACAAATGCCCGCTCATCGTCGTCGATTTCGGCACCGCCACCACCTTCGACGTGGTCGACCGGGACGGCAACTACTGCGGCGGCGTCATCGCACCCGGCATCAACCTCTCGCTGCGCGCGCTGCACATGGCGGCGGCCAAGCTGCCGAGCGTGCGCATCGAGCGCACCGCCAAGGTCGTCGGCAAGACCACGATCCCCATGATGCAGGCCGGCATCTTCTGGGGCTATGTCGGGCTCATCGAGGGGCTGGTCGAGCGCATCCGCCGCGAGTGGGGCGAGCCCATGGGGGTGGTGGCGACGGGTGGGCTGGCGCCGCTCTTCGAAGGCTCGACCAAGGCGATCGAGACCGTCGACGCCACCTTGACGCTGTGGGGCCTGTGGCTGATCCATCAGCGCAACAAGGGCAAGTGATGGCGGCCGGAGAGAAGGCAGCCGCGCGCGAGCTCCTCTTCGTGCCCCTTGGCGGGGCCGGGGAGATCGGCATGAACCTCAATCTCTACGGCCTCGACGGCTCTTGGGTGATCGTCGATCTCGGCGTCACCTTCGGCGAGGAGCGGCTGCCGGGGATCGAGGTGGTGATGCCCGATCCCGCCTTCATCGTCGAGCGGCGCGAGCATTTGCTCGGCATCGTGCTCACCCACGCCCACGAGGATCACATCGGCGCCGTGCAGTATCTCTGGCCGCTCCTGCGCTGTCCCATCTATGCGACACCTTTCACCGCCTCCGTGCTGCGCCGCAAGCTCGAGGAGACCGGCCTCGCCAAGGCGGCAGCCATCACCGTGGTGCCGCTCTCCGGCCGCTTCACGCTGGGCCCCTTCGAGTTCGAGCTCATCACCCTCACCCACTCGATCCCGGAGCCCAATGCGCTCGCCATCCGCACGTCGCTGGGCACCGTCCTCCATACCGGCGACTGGAAGATCGATCCCGACCCGCTCGTCGGCGCCGTGACGGACGCGGCGGCGCTGCGCCGCGTGGGCGAGGAGGGCGTCCTCGCCATGATCTGCGATTCGACGAACGTGCTGCGCGCCGGCGTCTCGGGCTCGGAGGCGGCCTTGCGCAAGAGCCTCTCCGAGCTCGTGGCGCGCGCGAGCCAGCGCGTCGCCATCGCTTGCTTCGCCTCGAACGTGGCGCGCCTCGAGACGATCGCGACGGTGGCCGAGGCCAACGGCCGACAGGCCGCCCTCGTCGGCCGCTCGCTCTGGCGCATCTACGAGGCCGCCCTCGAGAACGGCTATCTCAAGGACATCCCGCGCTTCCTCGACGCCGCCGAGGCGGCCTATCTGCCGCGCGACAAGGTGGTGCTGGCGATGACCGGGAGCCAGGGCGAGCCGCGCGCGGCCCTCGCGCGCGTGGCCGCCGGCGAGCACCGCCACATCGCGCTCGAGGCGGGCGACGTGGCGATCTTCTCCTCGCGCATCATCCCGGGCAACGAGCGCGCCATCTTCCGCCTGCAAGGAGCGCTCGCGCAGGCGGGCGTGGAGATCATCACCGAGCACGACGAGTTCGTGCACGTCTCCGGCCATCCGGCGCGCGACGAGCTCGCCGAGATGTACAGCTGGGTGCGGCCGCGGATCGCCGTGCCGGTGCACGGCGAGGCGCGCCATCTCATCGAGCATGCCCGCTTCGCGCGCGCCTGCCAGGTGCGCGAGACCGTGGTGGTGACGAACGGCGACATCCTGCGCCTGGCCCCCGGTCCCGCCGAGATCGTCGGCCAGGCGCCCTTCGGGCGGCTCGCCCTCGACGGCAAGGCGCTGGTGCCGGCTGAGGGCGAGGTGGTGCGGAGCCGCGCGCGCATGATGTGGAACGGGGCCGCCGTGGCGACCGTGGTGGTGGACGGCGAGGGCGAGCTCGCGGCCCCCCTCCAGCTCGCCCTTCCCGGGCTCGTCGGCGACGCGAGCACGGCAGCGCTTGCGGGCGAGGCCGAAGCCGCCATCAGAGCGGCACTCGCGACGCTCGCCAAGGGTGCGCGCGGCGACGACGCGGCGCTGCGCGAGACGGTGCGCCTCGCGGTCCGCCGCAGCATCCGCATGGCGCGCGGCAAGAAGCCGACGATCGACGTCCACCTCGTCCGTGTATAATGGACGACAGTGGAGGAGGGCGAGCCATGATCGGCAGGCTCAATCACGTGGCGATCGCGGTGCCCGATCTCGCGGCGGCGGCAGCACTCTACCGGGACACCCTCGGCGCCAAGGTCTCGCCGCCCGTCGACATGCCGGCCCATGGCGTGACGACCGTCTTCGTCGAGCTCGCCAACAGCAAGATCGAGCTTCTCCATCCGCTCGGCGACGGCTCTCCCATCGCCGCCTTCCTTGCGCGCAACCCGGCGGGCGGCATCCACCACGTGTGCTACGAGGTGCCGGACATCCGCGCGGCGAGGGACCGGCTCAAGGCCGCCGGCCTGCGCGTGCTCGGCGACGGCGAGCCGCGCACCGGTGCCCACGACAAGGCGGTGCTCTTCCTCCATCCCAAGGACTTCTGCGGCACCCTCGTCGAGCTCGAAGAGGTCTAGGCGCTGGCGATGAACTGGTTCGAGAGCCTCGTCGCCTTCATCGTCATCTGGTGGCTGGTCCTCTTCATGGTGCTGCCATGGGGCGTGCGCATCCCGGACAAGGCCGAGCCCGGCCATGCCACGAGCGCCCCCGTGCGGCCCAGGCTGTGGCTCAAGGTGGCTGGTGACGAGCGGTATCGCCGCCGTGCTCTGGGTCATCGTCTTCCTGATCGCCTCGAGCAACCTCATCACCTTCCGGAACGGCTGACATGGGCTCCCACTACTGCGACGTAGCCCCGGGCCATCCCTGGCACGGCGCCTACCACGACGACGAATACGGCTTTCCGCTGGCCGACGAGGCGGGGCTCTTCGAGCGCCTCGTGCTCGAGATCAACCAGGCGGGCCTGAGCTGGCTCACCATGCTGACCAAGCGCGAGGCCTTCCGCCGCGCCTACCGCGGCTTCGCGGTCGACCGCGTCGCCCGCTTCGGCGCGCGCGACGAGGCGCGCCTGCTCGCCGATGCCGGCATCGTGCGCAACCGGCTCAAGATCGCGGCCGCGATCGAGAACGCCAAGCGCATCCGGCGCCTGCGCGCGAGCCACGGCTCGCTCGCCGACTGGCTCGCCGCTCACCATCCGCGCGACAAGGCCGCCTGGGTCAAGCTCTTCAAGGAAACCTTCGTCTTCACCGGCGGCGAGATCACCGGCGAGTTCCTCATGTCGATCGGCTATCTCAAGGGCGCCCACCGGGAGGACTGCCCGGTCTTCGAGCGCATCGCCAAGCTATCGCCGCCCTGGATGCAGGCCTAGCGGAGCGCGCGCGCCTCGCTCTGCGCAAAAAGAAAGGCAAGCACCCCGGAGGGGCTTGCCGTTCCGCGTCGCTGGGCAGTGCTGAAAAATCTTGTTTCGATTTTAGCGAGCAGCTTCCCTCTGCGACGAGAAGTTCTTTCTCCCTACACTTAGGGCCGCCCGACTGGAGCAAGCCCCTTTTTCGCCGCTTCGGCCCGCTGCTCCGGACACCGACGCGGCGCCCACCATATTGCGCGAGGCCAGACAGGATTGCAATAGAAAACGGCAAAAAACGCCCGGGATTGCCGAGATTTTCGGCAAATTCTGCTGCAATGCGGAAGCTCTTCAGCGGAGCGGGCGTAGGCGTTTCGGCACGGCCTGCCCTTGTTTATGTTGCAGTGCAGCATCATCTATCCAAGGCACGGGCGGGGGCCGTTCCTCCCCGGCACATTGGCATATGAGGGAGCATGTCCTCCGATTTACCGGCAGCGCCCGATGACGGCGGGCGCTTGATCTACCGCAGGATATGGCCGCGGGAGCGCGCCTTGGTGAAGGCGCATCTCCTGCGTCTCGACGAGGAAAGCCGCCGGCGGCGGTTCTTCGGCCATGTCTCGGACCTCGTCGTCGAGAGCTATTGCGAGCAGGTCGTTTCCACCGGCTATCCCATCCTGGGCTGCTTCGCAGCAGGCGTGCTGCGCGCGATAGCTGAGCTGCGCACGTTCGGGGCGGCCGGCGCGCGCAAGGCCGAGCTCGCGGTCTCCGTGGAGCGGCCGTTCCAGGGCCGCGGCATCGGCGCCGAGCTTGTCCGCGAGGTGATCGTCCTGGCGCGCAACCGCTCGGTGCGCGTGCTGCACATGTCCTGCCTGCGCGAGAATGGCCCGATGCAACTCATCGCGCGCAAGCTCGGCGGCACGCTCGAGTTCCGCGAAGGTGAGGTGGCGGCCCGCATCAATCCCCCGTGGCCGACCTATTGGTCGCTCATGGAGGAGGCCTTCTCGGAGGGGCGCGCGGTCATGCATACGCTCGAGCTTGCGCAACACGGCGCAGCATCGGAGCGCGATGGAGAAGGCCGAAGCGTCGCGGCCGACTGAGCAACGGCGGCGGCGGGCCGCCGCGGCAGAAGCCGGCGATGCCGTTGCGCGCCGCATCGGCTTTCCCTGTCCCGCCCGGGCTCAGCGGCCGCGGAGTGCTGCGACCGCCTTTGCCTTTTCCTCCCTCGACAGGCGGGAGTCGCCGAGGATCATGGCGATCTTGCCTTCGATAAAGGCGCGCTCGGCCGCGCGGTCGCGCGGCACCTTGCGGCTGATCCGCGCGAATTCCTCGCGCATGTCCGTCGCCGGTACGCGTTCCCCGCTCCGGGGATCGATCACGTCCATCGGCGTTCCGCCCGGCGGCTCCGGCGGCGTGGCCGGCCTCGATGTGCGAGCCATCGTCTTTCTCCGCAGTCTCATCGGCAACACTCAGCTGTTCACCGCCCACGTATAGTTGGCATCGAGGAAGAGCAATTTGAAGCCCTTGTTGTCGGTACGCACATAGCTGTCGGCGGGGCCGGGCAAGTGCCAGCTGCCCCAGTTGCCGTTCTGATCCATGCTGATCAGCTGGGTGTTGATGGCACCCATGGCGCCCGTGCCTTGATAAGCATTCTGGAACGTTTCGACGATCGGCCCCCAACTCCCCACCCAGCCTGTTTGCTGCTGGGCGACCGTGGCCGTGTAGCCGTATTGGTAGACCAAGTCCCAGCGATTGGCGGCGTGATTCCAAAGGAACACCTGATTGTACCAATAACCGGACTGGCTCGCGACCGTCGCATTGTAGATCGACAAGGTCTGGTACGGATGTCCGTGGGCGGAGGTTGTCTGGAGATAGTTGCCGAGATTGCCGAACGGTATGTTCGTCTGCCACGGGGCATTGGGATAGCGGGCCCAATCGAACACCTTGAAGAAGGTGCTGTTCTGGCCGTTGTAGGCGACAAAGGCCTCGACGCCCATGGCGGAGCGGTTGGTGGCGGTGAGATAGAGGAAGGTATTGACGTTGCCGCCCGGTGGATTGGGGCAAATCACCGGAAAATAGATTGCCGTCCCGAGGCCGAATGCAGTCTTGAATGGGCTATTGTAGAAGATGCCGTAGCCCACTCCGCCTGGCACCGGCCCTTGCGGCTTGGCGCCCTTCGGGAGTGCGAGACGGGCGCTCAATTCGGCGTGCGCAGCATCTCGCTCGGCGAGCGCCAGTGTCGGATGGGTATGAAGAATATGAAGCTTGCTCGCAAGGAATGCCGCCTCGAACTCCGGCTGGCGCGGGCTCCGCCCCGTCATCTCGGCAAAACTCTCTCTCGCGTCGCCCACCTCCAAGCCGCCCTGCGGCCCAGCCACGGGAAGCGCCAGCGCGATTGAGCTTTCAGCCATGGATATGCCTCCCAATGTTGGTCGCCGCCACCCTGCCCGGTCGCGTCGGGCGGCAACCCAACTAGTGGAAATTATGGACGTTATACCACCGATTGGAGATCGAGAGGCGGAGATTCTCAAAATCGGGCTGTAACGTGCGCGCGTTTCTCGAAATGCTTGCAGCAGTGCCAGAGCCGGCGCCATTGCCATCCCAGAGGCCATTGCCTACAGTCCGGCCCGACCAAGAGCCAGGAGTGCTAGCCTGCCATGCGCCTTTCCGCCTACTTCATGCCGACGCTCAAGGAGAACCCGGCCGAGGCGCAGATCGTCTCGCACCGCTACATGCTGCGCGCCGGCATGATCCGCCAGGCGAGCGCCGGCATCTACAGCTGGCTGCCCCTCGGCTTCCGCGTGCTCAAGCGCATCGAGCAGATCGTGCGCGAGGAGCAGGACCGCGCCGGCTGCCAGGAGCTCCTCATGCCGACGATCCAGTCGGCCGACCTCTGGAAGGAGTCCGGCCGCTACGAGGACTACGGCAAGGAGATGCTGCGCATCCAGGACCGCCACGAGCGCGAGATGCTCTACGGCCCGACCAACGAGGAGCTCATCACCGAGATCTTCCGCGCCTCGGTCAAGAGCTACCGCGAGGTGCCGAAGCTCCTCTACCACATCCAGTGGAAGTTCCGCGACGAGGTGCGGCCGCGCTTCGGCGTCATGCGCGGGCGCGAGTTCCTCATGAAGGACGCCTATTCCTTCGACCTCGACTTCGCCGGCGCCCAGCGCGCCTACAACAAGATGTTCGTCGCCTACCTGCGCACCTTCGCGCGCATGGGCCTCAAGGCCATCCCCATGGCGGCCGAGAGCGGCCCCATCGGCGGCGACATGAGCCACGAGTTCATCATCCTGGCGGACACCGGCGAGAGCAAGGTCTTCTGCCACCGCGACTTCGTCGAGTTCGACGTGCTCGGCAGCGACTTGAGCTCCGGGGACGACCTGGCACCCGTCGTCGACCATTGGACGAGCCTCTACGCCGCGACCGACGACAAGCACGACCCCGAGGCCTTCGCCGCCATCGCTCCGGAGAAGCGCATCGAGGCGCGCGGCATCGAGGTCGGGCACATCTTCTATTTCGGCACCAAGTACTCGGCGCCGCTCAGGGCCTACGTGGCCGACGCCAAGGGCGCACCGCACGCCGTGCACATGGGCTCCTACGGCATCGGCGTCTCGCGCCTGGTCGGCGCCATCATCGAGGCGAGCCACGATGAGAGCGGCATCATCTGGCCGGAGCCGGTATCACCCTTCAAGGTCGGCCTGATCAACCTGCGCGCGGGCGATGCGGCCTGCAGCGAGGCGTGCGACGCCATCTATGCCAGGCTGGCCGCAGCCGGGGTCGAGGCGCTCTACGACGACCGCGAGGAGAGTGCGGGCGCCAAGTTCGCCGAGATGGACCTCATCGGGCTGCCCTGGCAGCTCGTTATAGGGCCGCGCGGCCTCAAGGGGGGCACCGTCGAGCTCAAGGCGCGCAAGAGCGGCGAGCGCCACGAGCTCTCCCTCGAGAGTGCGCTCGAGCGCCTCTGCGGCTAGGCGCCGGGAGATGATCTTCTCGCCCTTCGAGCGCATGGTGGCGATGCGCTATCTGCGCGCGCGGCGCCAGGAGGGCTTCATCTCCGTGGTCTCGTGGTTCTCGCTCATCGGCATCCTCCTCGGCGTGATGGCGCTCATCATCACGCTCGCCATCTTCAACGGCTTCCGCCAGCAGCTCATCGAGCGCATCCTCGGGCTCAACGGCCACATCTCGGTGCAGGACGTGAGCGGCGCCATTCTGAACTACGACCAGGTGGCGGCCGCCGTCCGCGCCGTGCCGGGGGTGGCGAGCGTGACGCCGCAGATCGACAGCCAGGCGATCGTCACGGCGGGCGGCAACTCGCTCGGCGCCGTGGTGCGCGGCATCAAGCCCGACGGCCTCAAGAAGCTCGCCCTCGTCGCCGACAAGCTGGTCGGCGGCTCGCTCGACGATTTCGCCGACGACGGCGTGGCGATCGGCTACCGCCTGGCCGCCCGCCTTGGCATCACGGTCGGCGGCCGGCTCTCGCTCATCACGCCCGAGGGGGCGGTGACCGCCTTCGGCACCATCCCGCGCATCAAGACCTACCACGTGGCCGCCGTCTTCAACGTCGGCATGTTCGAATACGACAGCGGCTACATGTATATGCCGCTCGCCGCGGCGCAGCTCTATTTCAAGCTGCCCAACGAGGTGAACGAGCTCGAGGTGCGCATCGACGATCCGGAGCGCGCACCCGCCATGGCGGGTCCCGTCCAGCTCGCCGCCGGACCGGGCCTCCACGCCATCCCCTGGCAGCAGGTCAATGCGAGCTACTTCAATTTCGTGGCATTGCAGCGCAACCTCTACGCCATCGTGGTGACCCTCATCATCGTGGTCGCCGCCTTCAACATCATCTCCGGCCTGATCATGCTGGTGAAGGACAAGGCGCGCGGCATCGCCATCCTGCGCACCATCGGCGCCACTCGCGCCATGATCATGCGCATCTTCTTCATGACCGGCATGAGCATCGGCGTCGTCGGCACCGCGAGCGGCCTCGTCCTCGCCCTCCTCTTCTGCCACAACCTCGAGAGCATCCATCAGTGGCTGCAGCGCAACACCGGCCAGAACCTCTTCCCCGCTGAGTTCTTCTATCTGACCCAGCTCCCCGCCGTGGTCGATCCCAAGGAGGTGGTGCTCGTCGTGCTCATGAGCCTCGGCCTCACCTTTCTCGCCAGCATCTATCCGGCGTGGCGCGCCGCACGCCTCGATCCTGTGGAGGCGCTGCGCTATGAGTGAGGCGGCCCCGGCAAGCGCCGCCGCGACGGCCCCGGCGCTCGCCCTCGTCGAGGTGGTGCGCACCTATCGCCAGGGCAGCGAGGCGGTCGAAGTGCTGCGCGGTGTCACGCTCGCGGTTTCCGCGGGCGAGGCCGTGGCGCTCGTCGGCCCCTCGGGCGCCGGCAAGTCGACCCTCCTCCATATAGCAGGCCTCCTCGAGCGGCCGGACCGCGGCGAGGTGATGATCGAGGGGGCCGCCTGCGGCCGGCTCGGCGACGACGAGCGCACCCGCTTGCGGCGCACGCAGCTTGGCTTCGTCTATCAGTTCCACCACCTGCTGCCCGAATTCTCGGCGCTCGAGAACGTCATGCTGCCCCAGATGATCGCGGGCCTCTCGCGCGAGGTGGCGCGGGAGCGCGGACGCCAGCTCCTCGCCATGGTCGGCCTGCTGCCGCGCGAGAGCCACCGCCCGGCGCGGCTCTCGGGCGGCGAGCAGCAGCGCGTCGCCATCATGCGCGCCGTCGCCAACGTGCCGCGCGTGCTCCTGGCCGACGAGCCGACCGGCAACCTCGACCAGACGACCGCCGACGGCGTGTTCGGCCAGCTCCTCAGCCTCGTCCGCCGCACCGGGCTCGCCGCCCTCGTGGCCACCCACAACCGCGAGCTCGCGCGCCGCATGGACCGTGTCGTCGAGCTCAGGAACGGCGTGCTCGTCGCGGCCTGACGGCCGGTTTTCCACAAGATGTGGACAGAATATCTCCCGGCAGCCGCAACATGCTGGTATCCTGGCCGCCATGCCGCACGCCGATTTCGTCCATCTCCGGGTCCACTCGGCCTATTCGCTCTCCGAGGGCGCCATCAAGATCAAGGCGCTCGTCGAGCTCGCCCGGCAGCACGGCATGCCCGCCGTGGCGATCGCCGACAGCGGCAACCTCTTCGGCGCGCTCGAGTTCGCCCAGGCCGCCGAGGCCGGCGGCATCCAGCCGATCATCGGCTGCCAGCTTGCCCTCTCCCGCGAGGAGCGCGAGCCGCGCAACGGGGGACCTGCGGCCAAGCCCGACCAGCTCGTGCTCCTGGCCAAGGATGAGACCGGCTACCGCTCGCTCCTCAAGCTGGTGAGCAAATCCTTCCTCGAGACGCCGGGCGGCGAGGCGCCGCAGCTCGCGCTCGCCGAGCTCGAGGCCGGCAATGCGGGCCTCATAGCACTTACGGGCGGTGCCGCGGGGCCGGTCGGCCGTCTCCTCGGCGACGGCCAGGCGCCGGCTGCCGAGGCCATATTGCTGCGCCTCGCCAAATGCATGGGCGACCGTCTTTACGTCGAATTGCAGCGCCACGGCATGGCGAGCGAGGAGCGCATCGAGGCGGCGCTCATCGACCTCGCCTATCGCCACGGCATTCCGCTCGTCGCCACCAACGAGGCCTTCTTCGCCGACGAGAGCATGTTCGAGGCGCACGACGCGCTCCTCTGCATCGCCGAGGGAAGCTACGTGACCGACGCCGAGCGCCGCCGCTTGACGCCCGAGCATCGCTTCAAGTCCGCGGCGGAGATGAAGCGGCTCTTCGCCGATCTTCCCGAGGCGATCGCCAACACGCTCGTCATCGCCCGGCGCTGCGCGTTCTACCCGGCGACGCGCAAACCCATCCTGCCGCGTTTCGAGACGCCCGGCGGGATTTCCGAGGCCGAGGAGCTCAAGCGCCAGGCCGAAGAGGGCCTCGAGCGCCGCCTCGCGGCGCGAGTGCTGACGGAAGCCAAGAGTGCGGCCGAGCGCGAGGCTGCAGCACGGCCCTACCGCGAGCGCCTGCGCTACGAGCTCGGGGTGATCAGCCAGATGGGCTTCGCCGGCTACTTCCTCATCGTCGCGGACTTCATCCAATGGGCCAAGGCGCACGGCATCCCGGTGGGGCCGGGGCGGGGCTCGGGCGCCGGCTCCGTGGTCGCCTGGTCGCTGACGATTACCGATCTCGATCCCTTGCGTTGGGGCCTTCTCTTCGAGCGCTTTCTCAACCCCGAGCGCGTCTCCATGCCCGACTTCGACGTCGACTTCTGCCCGGAGGGGCGCGATGAGGTCATCCATCACGTGCAGGAGAAATACGGCCGCGACCGCGTCGCCCAGATCATCACCTTCGGCAAGCTGCAGGCGCGCGCGGTCCTGCGCGACGTGGGCCGCGTGCTGCAGATGCCCTACGGCCAGGTCGACCGCATCTGCAAGATGGTGCCCAACAACCCGGCCAACCCGGTGAGCCTGCAGCAGGCCATCGACGGCGAGCCGCTCCTCCAGGACATGCGGCGCGAGGACGAGACGGTCGCCCGTCTCATCGACATCGCCCTCAAGCTCGAGGGCCTCTACCGCCATGCCTCGACCCATGCCGGCGGCGTCGTCATCGGCGACCGGCCGCTCGACGAGCTCATCCCGCTCTACCGCGATCCGCGCTCCGAGATGCCGGTCACCCAGTTCAACATGAAATGGGTCGAAGCCGCCGGTCTGGTGAAGCTCGATTTCCTCGGGCTCAAGACCCTGAGCGTCTTGGTGTCCGCCGAGCGGTTGCTGCGTCAACGAAAGATAGACATCGATCTCAACAACTTGCCGCTCGACGATCGAGCGACGTTTGAAATGCTGAGCCGCGGCGATTCGACCGGGGTGTTCCAGCTTGAAGGATCGGGCATGCGCGACGTCTTGCGCAAGCTCAAGCCCGCCCGCTTCGAGGACATCATCGCCGTGGTGGCGCTCTACCGGCCCGGGCCGATGGACGACATCCCGAAATACATCAACGTCAAGAACGGCACGGAGGCCCCCGACTATCTGCATCCCGCACTCGAGCCGATCCTGCGCGAGACCTTCGGCATCATGGTCTATCAGGAGCAGGTGATGCAGATTGCCCAAGAGCTCTCCGGCTACAGCCTGGGGAAGGCCGATCTCCTGCGCCGTGCCATGGGCAAGAAGATCAAGTCCGAGATGGAAGCGCAGCGCAAAGGCTTCATCGACGGGGCCATGGCGCGCGGCGTGGACGCGGCCCAGGCGGCCGGCATCTTCGACAAGGTCGCCAAGTTCGCCGGCTACGGCTTCAACAAATGCCACGCGGCACCCTATGCGCTGATCGCCTACCAGACCGCCTATCTCAAGGCCAATTATCCCGTCGAGTTCTTCGCCGCCTCGATGACCTACGAGCTCGGGAACACCGACAAACTCAACATATTCCGCCAGGAATTGCAGCGACTTGGCATCGCTCTCCTGGCGCCGGACATCAACCGCTCCGAGGCGGCCTTCGCGGTCGAGGAGGCGGCGGGCGGCGGCATCGCGATCCGCTATGCGCTTGCCGCACTCAAGGGCGTCGGGGCCGCGGCCATGGCAAGCCTGGTCGCCGAGCGCCGCGCCCGCGGGCCGTTCCGCTCGCTCGCGGACTTTGCCGAACGGCTCGACTCGCGCATCCTCAACAAGCGCCAGCTCGAGAGCCTCGCCGCGGCGGGCGCCTTCGACGCCCTGACCGCGAACCGCCGCCAGGTCTTCGAGGCGGTCGAGCAGATCGTGCGCCATGCCGGCAAGGCCAGCGAGGAGCGCACCAGCCACCAGACCTCGCTCTTCGCCACCCTGGCCGGCGAGGGTGCCGCCGAGGCGGCCCCGGCGCTGGCGCTCCCGGCCGTGCCGGACTGGCCGCCCATGGAGCGGCTCAAGCGCGAATTCGACGCCGTCGGCTTCTATCTCTCGGCCCATCCGCTCGACGCCTACGGCAAGACGCTGGATCGCCTCGGCGTCATCAAGGCGGCCGATGCGGCGCGCCGCCTCGCCGACGGCCGCTTGAGCCGCGTGCGCCTCGCCGGCACCCCGATCGGCAAGCAGGAGCGCACCTCGGCGCGCGGCAACCGTTTCGCCTTCGTGCAGCTCTCCGACACCAGCGGCGTCTTCGAGGTGACCGTCTTCTCGGAGCTGCTCTCCGCCGCGCGCGAGCTCATCGACCGGGGGGCGGCACTCCTCATCGCCGCTGACGGCCGCGTCGAGGCGGACCAGGTGCGCTACACCGCCCAGTCGATCGAGCCCCTCGACAAGGCGGCCGAGAGCGTGGGTGCCTCCTTGCGCATCTACGTCAACGACGCCGACCCGCTCGTCCCCTTGCGCCAGCTCCTCGCGCGCGAGCGCAAGGGCAAGGGCCGCATCTGGCTCGTGGCACTGGCAGCCGGCCGCGAGATCGAGATCGCACTCGACGGCCGCTTCGGCTGCTCGCCCCAGCTCCGCCAGGCGATCCGCGCGCTCCCGGGCATCGTCGAGGTCGAGGAGGTGTGATATTCGTCACAGCGCGGCAGCGCGTGAGCGCCCGCGCGCCCGGTCCTCTTTCCGGTTTTGCCTTGCATTCGCGGGCGTTCGGCGCTATCTAGCAGCCGCTCAATCCACACGCGGGCACGCGGTCGCACGGGGAGAAATCCCGGGCGCTCGCTCCGGTGGCCGGCCTTGAGCCCGAGGAGGGCGAGGCCGGCCTCAAAGGCTCGCGGCGGCATAACCGGAAAAGGACGCGAAAATGGCGATACCGACGTTCTCCATGCGCCAGCTGCTCGAGGCTGGCGTGCACTTCGGCCACCAGACCCGGCGCTGGAATCCGAAGATGGCACCCTACCTCTTCGGGGTGCGCAACAACATTCACATCATCGATCTGCAGCACACGGTGCCGCTCCTCTATCGCGCCCTTCAGGTGGTGCGCGATGCGGCGGCCAACAACGGCCGCGTGCTCTTCGTGGGCACCAAGCGCCAGGCGGCCAACATCGTCGCCGAGGAGGCCAAGCGCTGCGGCCAGTACTACGTCAATCACCGCTGGCTCGGCGGCATGCTGACCAATTGGAAGACCATCTCCCAATCGATCAAGCGCCTGCGCGGGCTCGACGAGGATCTGGCCCATGAGAGCCTCGGCCGCACCAAGAAGGAGCTGCTCAACCTGACGCGCGAGCGCGACAAGTACGAGCGGGCCTTGGGCGGCATCAAGGAGATGGGCGGGCTGCCGGATCTGCTCTTCGTGATCGACACCAACAAGGAGGCGATCGCCGTCGCCGAAGCGCGCAAGCTCGGCATCCCCGTGGTTGCCGTGGTCGACAGCAACTCCAACCCGGACGGCATCGACTATCCGATCCCGGGCAACGACGACAGCCAGCGCGCGATCCGCATCTATTGCGAGCTCGTCGCCGGCGCCGTGCTCGACGGTTTGCAGGAGCAGCTCGTCAAGTCCGGGGTGGACATCGGCGCCGGTGCCGAGAGCCCGGTCGAGCAGCTGCCGGCCGCCGGCGGCGAGGCGGACGCGGCTGCGGCCGGGCCTGCCGCGGCCGCGGCGCTCGGCGAGGCGGAGGCTTTCGTCGGGACCCCCGCAGGGGAGTGAGACTTGCGGCAGAAAGCTCGATAAAACAATCACTATCAGAGTAAAGCTCGCGTGAAAGGTGAAGCCATGGCGGAGATCAGCGCAGCACTCGTCAAGGAACTGCGCGAGAAGACCGGCGCCGGCATGATGGATTGCAAGAAGGCGCTGGCGGAGAGCGGCGGCGCGCTCGAGCCGGCGGTCGACTGGCTGCGCAAGAAGGGCCTCGCTGCGGCGGCCAAGAAGGCCGGGCGGGTCGCCTCCGAGGGCCTCGTGGGCGTTGCGCTCAAGGGCGCTCAAGGCGCCCTCGTCGAGGTCAATGCCGAGACCGATTTCGTGGCGCGCAACGAGACCTTCCAGGCATTTGCCCGGGCCGTCGCCGAGCTTGCGTTTGCGGCGCGGGGCGACCTCGAGGCCGTGAAGCGGGCGAAGATGGCGAGCGGCCGCAGCGTGGAGGAGGAGCTCACCCACCTGATTTCGACCATCGGGGAGAACATGGGCCTGCGCCGCGCCGCCTTCCTCGAGGTGAAGGAGGGGGTCGTCGCCAGCTACATCCACAACCAGGCCTCGCCCGGCCTCGGCCGCCTGGGCGTGCTGGTGGCGCTCGAGAGCAAGGCGCCGGCCGAGAAGCTGATGCCGTTGGGCCGCCAGCTCGCCATGCAGGTCGCGGCCTCGAACCCGCAGTCGCTCGAGGTCGGCGCTCTCGATGCCGCCCTCGTCGCGCGCGAGCGCGAGGTGCTGGGCGAGCAGGCGCGGGCCAGCGGCAAGGCGGAGGACATCGTCCAGAAGATGGTCGAGGGGCGGCTCAGGAAGTTCTATCAGGAGGTCGTTCTCCTCGAGCAGGACTTCGTGCACGAGCCCGGCACCTCGGTCGGCAAGGCGCTCCAGGAGGCTGGCAAGGCGCTCGGCGCCCCGGTCCGCATAACCGGCTATCTCCGCTTTGCCCTCGGCGAGGGCATCGAGAAGAAGGCGAGCAATTTCGCGGAGGAGGTGGCCGAGCTTACCCGCTGAGGGGCCGGCCCGCCACGCCTGCGCTTGCCGCCGCCGCCGGGGAGATTTGCCTTGGCGGTGCCAAGGCCTTGAATTTGTTACCGCGGAGCGTTGCTGCTTGGGCTATAGTGAGAGAGCGCCGGGTGCGCATCCGGACCAGCGGCCGGCTCCCGTCGGGAGTCCGCGCGGCCGGCCGTCCACGAGGGAAGGGATGGGTTGCTTCGGCGGGCCGCGAGGCCCGCTCAGAGGAGGATGACCCGCACGCCATGTCGAGCGAACCGCAGCCCCGGACAAGCCTTCGCTATCGGCGAATCCTGCTGAAGATCTCGGGCGAGGCGCTCATGGGCGCGCGCGATTACGGGCTCGACTGGGAGACCGTGCGCGGCATCGCCGAGGACATCCGCTCGGTCCATGCCTTGGGCGTGGAGCTCTCCCTCGTGATCGGCGGCGGCAACATTTTCCGCGGGCTCGAGGGCAGCGTGGGCGGCATGGAGCGCGCCGGGGCCGACTATATCGGCATGCTGGCTACCGTGATGAACGCGCTCGCCATGCAGAACGCGCTGGAGGGGCTCGCGGTCGACACCCGCGTGGTCTCGGCCATCCCCATGCAGACCGTGTGCGAGCCCTACATCCGGCGTCGGGCACTGCGCCATCTCGAGAAGGGCCGGGTGGTGATCTTCGCGGCCGGCACGGGCAATCCTTTCTTCACCACCGACACGGCGGCGGCGCTGCGCGCCTCGGAGATGGGCTGCGACGTGCTGCTCAAGGGCACCAAGGTCGACGGCGTCTATTCCGCCGACCCCAACAAGGTGGCCGGCGCCGTGCGCTACGAGCGCCTCACCTACCTCGAGGTGCTGTCGCGCGATCTCAAGGTCATGGATGCCTCGGCGATCTCGCTGACGCGTGAAAATCGCATTCCCATCCTGGTGTTTTCGCTGCACAATCCCGGCGCTTTTGCCGATGTGGTGCAGGGCCGGGGCCGCTTCACGCTGATCAGCGACTAGGCGGCCGGCGGCTCGGGCAAGCAGCAGGGACAAGCCGTGAGCGAACATGACATCAGCAACCTGAAGCGGCGCATGGACGGAGCGATCGAGGTGCTGCGCAAGGAGCTCGGCGGCCTCAGGACCGGCCGCGCCTCCGTGAATCTGCTCGAGCCGATCCAGGTCAGCGCCTACGGCTCGGCGCTGCCGCTCAACCAGGTCGGCACCGTGGGCGTGCCCGAGCCGCGCCTCGTCACCGTACAGGTGTGGGACAAGACGCTGGTGGGCGCCGTCGACAAGGCCATCCGGGAGTCGGGGCTCGGGCTCAATCCGCAGACCGAGGGCACCCTCATCCGCGTGCCCATTCCGGAGCTTTCCCAGGAGCGCCGCCAGGAGCTCTCGAAGGTGGCGCACAAATACGCCGAGCAGGCGCGCATCGCGGTGCGCAACGTGCGGCGCGACGGCATGGAGCATCTCAAGCGGCAGGAGAAGAGCCACGAGATCTCGCAGGACGATCACCGCCACCGCTCCGACGAGATCCAGAAGCTGACCGACGGCTACATCAAGCGGATCGACGAGACGCTCGCGCAGAAAGAGAAAGAGATCATGCAGGTGTGATGAGCGAGCCTACCACCATGGACACGGCCACCTCAACGTCCGCGGCTTCGCCGCCGCCGCTTCATGTCGCCATCGTGATGGACGGCAACGGGCGCTGGGCCAAGCTGCGCGGGTTGCCGCGCACGGCGGGCCACCGGCGCGGCGCCGACGCCGTGCGCCGGGCGGTGCAGAGCGCCTTGGAGCTCGGGGTCGGCTATCTGACGCTCTTCGGCTTCTCGTCCGAGAATTGGCGCCGCCCGCCGGCCGAGGTCCACGACCTCATGGCGCTCCTCCGCCTCTATCTGCGCGGCGAGGTGGCCGAGCTGCACGGCAACGGCGTGCGCCTCAGCGTCATCGGCGAGCGTCAGCGCTTATCTCACGACATCGTCGAGCTGATCGAGAGTGCCGAGGCTCTGACGCGCAACAATAGCGCCCTCGTGCTCACCGTCGCCTTGAGCTACGGCGGCCGGCAGGACGTGGTGCAGGCGGCCCGCAGGCTTGCCGAGGAGGTGCAGCGCGGCCGGCTCAGCCCGGCCGACATCGACGAGCGGGCCGTGGCGCACCGCCTGTGGACCGGCGAGCTGCCGGATCCCGATCTCGTGATCCGTACCAGCGGAGAGCGCCGGCTGAGCAATTTCCTCCTCTGGCAGTCGGCCTATGCCGAGTTCGTCTTTCTCGACACGCTGTGGCCGGATTTCTCCAAGGGCGATTTCGAGCGCGCGATCCGGGAGTTCCAAGGCCGTGAACGCCGCTACGGCGCGAGCCGTGGCTGACAGGCGCGCCAACGCCTTGGCCTTGCGCGCCGCCTCGGCCCTGGTGATGGCGCCGCTCGCCGCCGCGGCCGTGCTGCTCGGGCGGCCGTTCTTCGCAGCACTGGTCGCACTCGCCTGCGCGGCGCTGGCCTGGGAATGGGATCGTCTGTGCGCCGAGGGCCGCTTCGGGCCAACCGGCTGGCTCCTCCTCGCGGTGACGCTCGCAGGCGTTCTAGCGGCAAGCCTCGGCTATCAAGGCGCTGCAGCGCTCGGCGCCGTGCCAGGGGCACTCCTCGTCTATGCCGCGGCCAAGGCCGCCGCTGCGAAGAACCCGGCGTGGCACGCGGCCGGGGTGTTCTATCTCGTGGTGCCGAGCGCGGCGCTCCTTTGGCTCTATCGCGACTCAGGAGCCTATGCCGTGCTTTGGCTCTTCGCCGTGGTGTGGGCGACGGATATCGGGGCCTTTGCCTGCGGCCGTCTCCTCGGCGGCCCGCGCCTCGCGCCGCGGCTCAGTCCCAACAAGACGTGGGCCGGGCTCTGCGGCGGACTGCTCGCCGCCGCCGTGGCGGGGGCACTCCTGGCGCCGCTTCTCGGGCTCTCGGCGAGGGGCTTTCTGGCCGGGCTCAGCGTCTTCGTCTCGCTCGCGGCGCAGGGCGGCGACCTCCTCGAGTTGGCGGTCAAGCGCCATTTCCATGTCAAGGACATGAGCCGCCTCATCCCCGGCCACGGCGGCCTCTTCGACCGCGTCGACGGCCTCCTCGCGGCAGCGCCGGCTGCGGCGCTCATGCAGCTCCTCTCGGGCGGGGGCCTGCTCGCATGGCGCTGAGCATGGCCAAGCCCTTGAGCCGCAGCGAGCCGGGGGCGGTGGAGAAGCGCATCACCGTGCTCGGCTCGACCGGCTCGGTCGGGCGCAGCACGCTCGATCTCGTCGAGCGCAACCCGGAGCGCTTCGCCGTCGAGGCGCTCACGGCGCGGAGCAATGTCCGCCTGCTTGCCGAGCAGGCGCTGCGCCACCGGGCGCGCCTCGCGGTGGTGGCCGACGAGGCGCATTACGCGGCGCTCAAGGAGGCGCTCTCCGGAAGCGGGATCGAGGTTGCGGCGGGCGGCGAGGCGGTGGTCGAGGCGGCGCGCCGGCCGGCGGAATGGGTCATGGCGGCGATCGTGGGCGCCGCCGGCCTCGAGGCGACGCTGGCCGCGGTCGAGCGCGGCGCCGTGGTCGGGCTCGCCAACAAGGAGACGCTCGTCTGCGCGGGCGACATCGTCATGGAGCGCGTGGCCGCCAACGCCGCCACGCTGCTGCCGGTCGATTCCGAGCACAGCGCCATCTTTCAGGTCTTCGATTTCGCGCGCGCCGAGGCCGTCGAGCGCATCATCCTGACGGGCTCGGGCGGGCCGTTCCGCACCATCCATCCCTCCCAGCTCCATTCGGTGACGCCGGCGCAGGCGGTGGCGCATCCCAACTGGTCGATGGGCGCCAAGATCTCCGTCGAACTCGGCGACCATGATGAACAAGGGTCTCGAGGTGATCGAGGCGTCCTACCTCTTTCCCGTGCCGGCCGAGCGCATCGAGATCGTGGTGCATCCGCAGTCGGTCATCCACAGCATGGTCGAATATGTCGACGGCTCGGTGCTCGCCCAGCTCGGCACGCCCGACATGCGCACGCCCATCGCCTACGCGCTGTCCTGGCCGGCGCGCATGGCGGCACCCGCCAAGCGTCTCGACTTCGGGGTGCTGTCGGCGCTCACCTTCGAGCCCCCGGACGAGGAGCGCTTCCCCGCACTGCGCCTCGCGCGCGAGGCCTTGAAAAGCGGCGGCAATAGCCCGACAATTCTCAATGCCGCCAACGAGATCGCGGTCGCGGCGTTCCTCGAGGGCCGCATCCGCTTCCTCGACATCGTGCGCACCGTCGAGGAGGTGCTTGGCGCGCTCCCGAATGCGGCGCTTCGCACCCTTGCCGAGGTGCGCGCGGCGGACGCCGCGGCGCGCGAGCGGGCGCGGCGTTACGTCAGCGCTTTGCCGGGTCCCGGCTAGTGTTCCTCGCCCGATGGTTCGTTGCGAACCGCCGGCCGGGAAAACCGGCCACACGATCGTGATGCGCGGCGGGTTCGATACGATGATCGGGAATCGAGCGTCGCATCCGTATTACTAGAGGCGCAGAAGGACGAGCAGCCGATGCATTTCATTGCCAGCAGCCTGCAGTACATCGTGCCGTTCCTCGTCGTGCTCACCGTGCTGGTGTTCGTGCACGAGATGGGGCATTTCTGGATCGCGCGCCGCAACGGCGTGCGCGTCGAGGTGTTCTCGATCGGTTTCGGCCCGGAGATCTTCGGCTGGACCGACCGGCACCGGACGCGCTGGAAGATCAGCCTTCTGCCGCTCGGCGGCTATGTGCGCATGTTCGGCGATGCCAACGCCATGAGCGCTCCCGAAGAGGGCTTAGCTGAGATGACGGCCGAGGAGCGCCAGGTCTCCTTCCATCACAAGAGCGTGGGCCAGCGCGCCGCCGTGGTGGCGGCGGGCCCGATCGCCAATTTCCTCCTGGCGATCGTGGTCTTTGCGGCCCTCTTCGCCATCGTCGGCCAGCCCTTCACCTCGCCCGTCATCGGCCAGGTCGACCCGGGCAGTGCCGCGGCGCGCGCCGGCTTCGAGCCCGGCGACCGCATCGTCTCGATCAACGGCGAGCTCATCGAGCGCTTCCAGCAGGTCGTCCGCATCGTCGAGATCGGCCTCGGCGAGCCGCTCGCCGTCGAGGTCCTGCGCGGCGACAAGAAGGTGACGCTGCACGCCGTTCCGGAGGTGATCGAGCACCGCGACAATTTCGGCCATAGCTACCAGATCGGCCGGCTCGGCCTGCGCGCCAAGGGGGTCGAGTACGTCCGCTACGACCCGCTCTCGGCGCTGTGGCGTGCCACCGAGGAGACGGGAGAGCTCACCTTCGCGACCCTCAAGGCGATCGGGCAGATGATCGTCGGCACGCGCAGCACGGACGAGCTCCAGGGCCCGATCGGCATCGGCAAGATGGCAGGCGACATGGCCGAGGGCGGCATCGTTCCGACCGCGTGGTTCTTGGGCGTGCTCTCGCTCAACCTCGGCCTCATCAACATTCTCCCTATTCCCATGCTTGACGGCGGCCATCTGCTGTTCTACGCCCTGGAGGCCGTCCGCCGCCGGCCGCTCGGCCCCCGCATCCAGGATTACGGTTTCCGGATCGGCCTCACTCTGGTATTCCTGTTGATGGTCTTCGCGACATGGAACGACCTCGTGCACCTCAAGGTCATCCAGTACGTCGCCGGTCTGATATCCTGAGCGCCGGTTAGAAAGCACGAAGGGGAAAGGCGGGGAGCGGGCGGTGGGTCGTGTTTTTCGATGGGCGGTCGGATTGTGGCTGGCGGCGGCATGCATGTGGCCGCCGCTTGCGGCTTATGCCCAGACCGCGGCCTCCGGGCCCGACAGCGTGCGCGAGATCCGCATCGAGGGCACCCAGCGGATCGAGCCCGAGACCGTGCGCTCCTATCTCACCATCCACTTGGCCGACCGCTTCGACCCCGAGAAGATGGACGAGTCGCTCAAGGCGCTCTACGCCACCGGGCTCTTCGCCGACGTGATCCTGCGCCGGGAGGGCGATGCGCTCGTGGTGCGTGTGGTCGAGAACCCGGTCATCAACCGCGTCGCCTTCGAGGGCAACAAGAAGATCGAAGACAAGAAGCTGAATGACGAGATCCAGCTCAAGACGCGCTCGGTCTACAGCCGCATCAAGGTCCAGCAGGACGTGAAGCGCATCCTCGAGCTCTACCGCAAGAGCGGCCGGTTCTCCGCGACCGTCGAGCCCAAGGTGATCACGCTTCCCGAGAACCGCGTCGACCTGGTCTACGAGATCGACGAGGGCGACAAGACCAAGGTCACGCGGATCAGCTTCATCGGCAATCACGTGTTCAGCGACGGCCGCCTGCGCGAAGTGATCCAGACGACCGAGGCGGCGTGGTGGCGCTTCTTCACCAGCAGCGACACCTACGATCCCGACCGCCTGACATTCGACCGCGAGCTGATGCGCAAGTTCTATCTCGCGAACGGCTACGCCGACTTCCGCGTGGTGTCCGCGGTGGCGGAGCTGGCGCCCGACAAGAGCGGCTTCTACGTCACCTTCACCGTCGACGAGGGCGACCGCTACAAGTTCGGCAAGATCGCCGTGAAGAGCACCGTGAAGGACGTCGACCCGAAGACGCTCGAGAGCCTCGTCACCATCCAGGAGGGCGACTGGTACAACGCCGATCAGGTGGAGACCACGATCAAGCAGATCTCCGACGCGCTCGGGACCCGCGGTTACGCCTTCGTCGAGGTGCGGCCGCGCGTCCAGCGCGACAAGGCGAAGAAGATCATCAACATCACCTTCGACGTGCAGGAAGGCCCGCGCGTCTACGTCGAGCGCATCAACATCAAGGGCAACACGCGCACCGAAGACAAGGTGATCCGCCGCGAGCTGCAGTTTGCCGAAGGCGACGCCTTCAACACCTCCAAGATCGAGGAGTCGCGGCGGCGGCTCAAGAATCTCGGCTTCTTCGAGACCTCGGACATCAGCAATACGCCCGGCTCGCAGCCCGACACCACCAACGTCACGGTCGAGGTGAAGGAGCAGCCGACCGGCGAGGTCTCGCTGGGCGCCGGCTATTCGACGACGGAAGGCCCCATCGGCGACGTCGGCGTCCGCGAGAAGAACTTCCTCGGCACCGGCCAGGATCTGTCGGCGCGCTTCGCGATCTCGTTCCGCACGCAGGAGCTCGACACCAGCTGGACCGATCCCTACTTCATGGACAGCAATATCGCGGTCGGTGCCGACCTCTTCGACATCCAGCAGGACCTGACCAACCAGAACGACTTCCGCGAGGTGACCCTCGGCGGCACGCTGCGTGCGGGCTACGAGGTCCTCGACAACCTGCGCCAGACTTGGCACTACACCATCCGCCGAGACATCATCGATAAGATAACGTCCGATGCCTCGATCTTCATTCAGCAGCAGCACGGCGCCGCGATCACCTCGCTCGTCGGCCAGGAGATCATGTACGACAAGCGCGACAACCGCCTCGATCCGACGAGCGGCTATTACTGGAAGCTCGATACCGACATCGCCGGGCTCGGCGGCGACGTGGAATACCAGCGCGACGTGCTGTCGGCCGGCTATTATTACCCGATCGCCGATGAGTGGGTGGTGAGCCTCACGGGCGAGAGCGGCTACATGATCCGGCTCGGCCCGCCCATTCGCATCGTCGACAGCTTCTTCCTCGGCGGCGACAACTTCCCCGGCTTTGCCACCGCCGGCATCGGTCCTCGCGACAGTGCTACCGGCGACGCGCTCGGCGGCCGGGCCTTTTACGACAGCACGGTCGAGTTGACGGTGCCGCTCGGCCTGCCCAAGGAGTTCGGCATCGTGGGCAAGGTGTTCACGGAGGTGGGCTCGCTCACGCAGACGGATTACACGGGGCCGACCGTCACCGATAGCGGAGCGCTCAGGGCGTCGGTCGGCTTCGGCATCGCCTGGCGCTCGCCCTTCGGGCCCATCCGCGTGGACATCGCGCGGCCGTATCTCAAGGAGACCGGCGACAAGACGCAGCTCTTCCGCTTCAATTTCGGAACCCGGTTCTAGGACAAAGGGATATGACTCGCAGAACGGTTATGTTGGCGGCCGCGGTGCTGCTGCTCGGGCCGCTCGCGCTTACGCCGGCGGCCTCGGCGCAGAAGAGGTTTCCTGTGCCGGTGGTCGCCGTTGTCGACGTGCAGGCGGTGCTGCAGACGGCCGAGGCGCCGAAGGGCATCCGCGGGCAGATACAGAGGGCGCAAACCGGCTTTCAGCAGGGCCTGCAGAGCAAGAACGACGAGCTGAAGAAAGCCGACGAGGATCTCCAGGCGCAACGCAGCGTGCTCTCCCCCGAGGCCTACAAGCAGCGGCAGCACGAGTTCGAGCAGAGGGTCGCCGACGCCCAGCGCGAGGTGCAGGAGCGGCGCGGCAAGCTCGAGACCGCATTCAACGCAGCCATGCAGCAGGTCGAGACAGTGGTGGTGCAGATCGTCGAGCAGATTGGCAAGGAGTCGGGTGCCACCCTCGTGATCAACAAGGGCGCCGCCATCTATGCCGCTCCCGATCTCGACATCACTCAGGAGGTCGTCAGGCGGCTCAATGCCCGGCTACCCTCCGTCTCCGTTCCGATTCCCAAATAGCCGGCCCGGCGCGCGACGCCTACCTCTGCCATTGATAATTTCCGGCGGATCGGGCACAAGACGCGATATTGCCGCGGCCTCCCTGGGGCCACGGGGGACCAGGCATTGCGAAAGGCTCGCATGTCGGGCGGTGCCGGGCGCCTGAGGCAAGGAGCTGTGGGCGAAAGAGCCATGGAAGCGACGGTCTTGCAGAGCAAACCGGCCGAGATCGACATCGAGCGGTTGATGGAGCTGATCCCCCATCGCTACCCGTTCCTGATGATCGATCGCGTGGTGGATGTGGTGCTCGGCGAGAGCGCCGTCGGGATCAAGAACGTCACCATCAACGAGCCGTTCTTTCCGGGCCATTTCCCCAAGCGGCCGGTGATGCCGGGCGTGCTGATCATCGAGGCGATGGCCCAGACCGCGGCCGTGCTGGTCGTCTATACGCTCGGCGGCGAGGCCGAGGGCAAGCTCGTCTATTTCATGACGCTCGACGACTGCCGCTTCCGTCGCCCGGTCTTGCCGGGCGACCAGCTGCGCATCTACGTGACCAAGCAGCGCCAGCGCGGTGCCGTCTGGAAGTTCCGCGGCGAGGCGAAGGTGGAGGGCGCCCTCGTGGCGGAGGCCACCTTCGGCGCCATGCTGCTCGAGGACAGCTAGGGCCATGGCGGTGCTGCGGCATGAGCCGGCCGCCAAACCCGCGCGCGCGGCGGGGATCGAGATCCATCCGAGTGCCATCGTCGACCCGCGCGCCGAGCTCGGCAGCGGCGTCGCGATCGGACCCTATTCCGTGATCGGACCTCATGTGCGGCTCGCCGCGGGGGTGCGCGTCGGCTCGCACGTGGCGATCGACGGACGCACGGCGGTCGGCGCCCATACGGCGATCTTCCCCTTCGCCTCGATCGGCCACATCCCCCAGGACCTCAAGTACAAGGGCGAGCCCTCCGAGCTCGTCATCGGCGCCAACAACTCGATCCGCGAGCACGTCACCATGAACCCCGGGACCGCCGGCGGCGGCATGGTGACGCGCGTCGGCGACAGCTGCCTCTTCATGGTCGGCGCCCACGTGGCGCACGACTGTCAGCTCGGCGACCATGTGGTCATGGCCAACAATGCGACCCTCGGCGGCCACGTCGGCGTGGGTGACTGGGCCATCCTCGGCGGCCTCTCGGCGGTGCACCAGTTCGTGCGCATCGGCCGCCACGCCATGATCGGCGGCATGTCGGGCGTCGAGCACGACGTCATTCCCTACGGCTCGGTGATGGGCAATCGCGCGCGGCTCGCCGGGCTCAATGTCGTGGGGCTCAAGCGGCGCGGCTTCACGCGCGAGCAGATCCATACGCTGCGCACGGCCTACCGCCTGCTCTTCGCGCAGGAGGGCACCATGGCCGAGCGGCTCTCGGACGCCGAGGAGATTTATCACGACAACGAGGCCGTGATGGAGATCGTGGCCTTCATCCGCGCCGACTCCAGCCGCGCCATCTGCCAGCCCAGGCCGGGAGATGTCGAATAAGCTCGGCATCGTGGCGGGCGGCGGTGCCTTGCCCGCGCAATTGATCGAGGCCTGCCGCAGGGATGGACGCGAGGTCTTCGTCATCGCCGTCCGCGGCCAGGCGGAGGCGGCCGAGCTTGCCGCGGCACCCGATGCCTGGGTGCGCATCGGCGCCCCGGGCCGCGCCGTCGAGCTTGCGCGCCAGCACGGCGTCACCGACGTGGTCTTTGCCGGGCGCTTCCGCCGGCCGAGCCTCTTGGAGGTGTTTCCCGACCGCCTCGCCATGCAGTTCATCCTCGAGGTAGGCCTGCATCTCTTCCGCGACGACGGGCTGCACAAGGCGGTGGTGGATTGGGCGCGGCGCCTCGGCTTCCGCATCGTCGGCCCCGAGACGATCGATCGCGGCCTGCTCGCCCCCGAGGGCGTCTACGGCAGGGTGGCACCCGATGACGAGGCGCTGAGCGACATCGCGCGCGGCATCGAGGCGGCCAAGGCGCTCGGCCGCGTCGACGTGGGGCAGGGCGTCGTCGTCCAGCACGGCGTGGTGCTCGCCCTCGAGGCGATCGAGGGTACCGACGCGATGATCGCACGGGCGGGCAAGTTAGCACTCAAAGGGCCGGGCGGCGTCCTCGTCAAGGTGAAGAAGCCCGCGCAGGAGGAGTGCATCGATCTGCCGGCCATCGGCGTCCGTACGGTCGAGCGCGCGCGTCAGGCGGGCCTCCGCGGCATCGCGGTCGAGGCGGGGGGTGCGATCGTCATCGATCGCGAGCGCGTGGCCGCGGCGGCGGACGCGGCCGGCATCTTCGTGGTCGGCATCAAGGTCGAGCCGTGAGCGCGCCGCCCGCCGCAGCGCAAGCAGGCCCGGGCGGCCCGCTCATCTTCCTCATGGCCGGCGAGCCGTCGGGCGACGCCCTCGGCGCCCGCCTCATGGCGGCACTCAGGCGCGAGACGAACGGCAAGGTGCGCTTCGCCGGCATCGGCGGCGAACGCATGGCGGAGGAGGGGCTCGAGAGCCTCTTCGCCATGGAGGAGCTCTCGGTCATGGGCCTGACCGAGGTGCTGCCGCGCCTCCCGCGCATTCTCCGCCGCATGCGCGAGACGGTGGCGCGCATCAAGGCGCTCAAGCCGTCGGCGGTCGTCTCGATCGATGCCACCGGCTTCTGCTTCCGCGTCGAGCGCCGCTTGAAGGGCCTCGGCATTCCGCTCGTCCATTATGTGGCGCCCATGGTGTGGGCATGGCGGCCGTGGCAGGCCAAGACGCTCGCCAAGTTCCTCGATCACCTGATGACGCTGCTGCCCTTCGAGGCGCCCTATTTCAGCCGCGTCGGCGTGCCGGCGACCTTCGTCGGCCATTCGGTGATCGAGGAGCCGGCGGAGAGGGGCGACGGCGCTGCCTTCCGCCGCCGCCACGGCATTCCGCCCGAGGCGTCGCTCCTTGCCGTGCTGCCTGGAAGCAGGCGCGGCGAGGTGCGCCGGCTGCTCCCCGTCTTCGCGGCGACGCTTCTGCACCTCAAGCGCGAGTTCCCAGAGCTTCACGCCGTCGTGGCTACGGTGGGCACCGTCGCCGAGCAGGTCCGCGAGGCGGCGGCAAGCTGGCCGGTGCCGGCCGTCGTCGTGCGCGGCGTTGCCGAGAAATACGACGCCTTTGCCGCGGCGACGGCGGCACTCGCCGCCTCTGGCACCGTCTCGCTGGAGCTTGCGCTCGCGCGCCGTCCGATGGTGATCGCCTACAAGGCGAACCCGCTCACCGTCTGGATCGTGCGCCACTTCCTGATCAAGGTGCGCTACGTGACCGTGGTCAACCTGCTGCTCGACCGCGAGGTCGTGCCCGAGCTCCTCCAGGAGAAGTGCCGGCCGGAGCTCCTCTCCGAAGCGGTCGCCCGCCTGCTGCGCGACCCCGAGGCGCGGCGCGCGCAGGTCGAGGGCTCGCTCGCCGGCCTCCGCCAGCTCGGCCTCGACGGCCCGCCGCCCTCGCTCCGCGCCGCGCGCACCATTCTCGGCGTGATCGCGGAAAAGCGCGCTCAGCGGGCTATTGCGGATTGATGATCTGGTCGCAATAGGCGCGGTGCGAGGCGAGGCAATTCTCGAGCTTGCTTTCCTGGATGAGCCTCTCGACGAGGAAGAGCCCGACGAGGGCCGCGATCACGGCGACGGCGACCCCGGCCCAGGTGGCAAAGCCGTTGTCATACTCCTTCTCGATGCGGCGGGATTCGTGCGCGCGGCGCTCGCGCGCGGCGGCGGCGTCCGCGGCGGCGGCGGCGTCCATCTCGGCCTTGCGCGCCTGCCACTCGCGCGCCTTGAGGGTGGCGCCCTTGCCCGCCTTGCCGCGCGCATCGCCATTGGCCGCCGGCGCCTCGCGCGCGCGCTCGCCATCCACTCCGGCGGACGGCGGATGCAGCAGCGGGTGGAGTTCCTTGAGGCGCTCGACCCATCCCCTCGGCAATTGCGTGTTCATGATGCGAGCCGATCTCGATCCGCTTGCCTGCCGTCGCAGATGCGAGTCTGCTCCCTTCGCGCCCGTTTTACAATTGTCCGCTCGGCTACCCTGCGAAGAACCTGATGAGCCATTGATAGGTCGTCTCCGGGGCATCCTCGGGCACGTAATGCCCGCATGGGATGGCTCCGCCCGTCACGTCCGCCGCGTATTGCCGCCAGATCGGCAGGAGATCGCCGTGGACCGAGCCGGTATGGCTCTCGCTCCCCCAGATGGCGAGGGCGGGCATGGCGATCTTGTGCCCGCGGTCGAAATCCGCCTGGTCCATCTCGAGGTCGCACGTCACGCAGGCGCGGTAGTCTTCGCAGGAGCCGTGGATGGTCTTCCAGGTGAAGCAGCGCACGTACTCGGCGAAAGCCTCGGGCGTGAAGGGGCGCAAGCCGATGCCGGGCTTGGCGAGCTTCTTCTCCATGTACCATTCGGCCGGCACCGCCGCCATCATGCGCTCGGGGAAGTCGAAGGGCTGCGCCATGAAGGGCCAGTGCCAGGACTTGAGCGCCCAGTCCTTCGAGGTGTGGGTCCAGATGTGGTGGCTCGGCAGGATGTCGATGAGGGCCGCCTTGATGACGCGCTCCGAATGGTCCAGGCACATGCGGTGGGCCGTGCGGGCGCCGCGGTCGTGGCCGGCCACGAAGAAGCGCTCGTGGCCGAGTGCCGCCATGACCTCGACCTGGTCCTGGGCCATGGCGCGGAAGGAATAATTGATGTGGTTCTCGCCGGGCTCGGGGCCCGAGCTGTCGCCGTAGCCGCGCAGGTCGGCGGCAACCACGTGGAAGCGCTCGGCCAGGCGCCCTGCGATCTTGTGCCAGGAGACGTGGCTCAGCGGATTGCCGTGCAGCAGAAGGAGAGGGGGCCCGTCGCCGCCGTGGCGGAGATGGATGCGGGCGCCGCTCGTGGCGATCTCCGTGCGCGTGAAGCCCTCGAACATGCTCGCCTCCTCAACTATGCGGGCCGCGCTCGAGCGCCAGCACCCGGTCGACCATCTCGCCCGCGAGCCCGAGATAATTTCCCGGATCGACCAGCTTGGCGAGCTCGTGTCGCGGCATGTGGCGGGCGATCTCCTGGTTCGCCGCGAGGAGGTCGAGGAGCGGCCGGCCGCTCCGCACCACCTCGCGGCAGATGTCGTAGACGAGATCGTGGGCGCGCTGGCGGCCGAGATGCGGTGCCAGGCCCATCATCACCGCCTCGGAGACGATGAGGCCGCCCGTGAGATCGAGGTTGCTGCGCATGCGCGCCGCGTCCACCTCGAGCCCGGCCGCCAGGCTCCCGCTCTGGGCGAGCGCACCCGAGGCGAGGAGGAAGATCTCGGGAAGGGCGATCCACTCGATCTCCCAGGGGCCGGTCGAGCGCTCGTGGTCGGCCGCCATGGCCTCGAGCATGGCCGCCACGTTCTGGCGCACGAGTGCCGAGGTGGCGTGGATATAGAGGCAGGAGATCGGATTGCGCTTCTGCGGCATGGTGCTGCTCGAGCCGCGCCCCTCGTGGAACGGCTCATAGACCTCGGCCACCTCGGTCTGCATGAGGAGCTTCACGTCGGTCGCGAGCTTGGCGAGCGTGCCCGTGACGAGGCCGAGGAAGCAGGCTGCCTCGGCGAAGCCGTCGCGCACCGTGTGCCAGGCGATGGCCGGCTGGCCGAGGCCGAGCTCCGCCATGAGGGCCGCCTGGACCTTGAGGCCGTCTGAGCCGAGGGAGGAGAGGGTGCCGGCCGCACCGCCGAACTCACCCACCAGCACGCGCGGGCGCAGCTCGGCAAGCCGCGCGCGGTGGCGCTGCATGGCCGCGAGCAGCGTCGCCATCTTGTAGCCGAAGGTGATGGGCACGGCCTGCTGCAAGTTGCTGCGCCCGGCCATGGGGGTGAGCCTGTGGCGCTCGGCGAGGGTCGCGAGCGAGGCGGAGATGCGCGCCATCTCCTCCTCGACGAGCGTCAAGGCGGCGCGCAGCTGGAGCACCGCGGCCGTGTCGGTCACGTCCTGGGTGGTGGCGCCCCAATGGCAATATTCGCCGAGGCCGTCCGAGCAGCGCTCGACGATCTGCTGCACCACGCCGAGGATGGGGTAGCCGATGCGCTCGGTGGCGGCCTTGAGCTTCGCGAGGTCGATCTTCTCGATGCGGCAGTTGCGCGCGATCTCCTCGGCGGCGCGCGCGGGGATGATGCCGAGCCGGCCCTGCACGCGGGCGAGTGCCGCCTCGAAGTCGAGATAGCGCTGCACGCGGTTCTCGTCCGAGAAGATGTGGCGCATCGCCGCGGTCGAGAAGATGTCGCGGAAGATCGCGGAATCGAGCGTCGTAGCAGGCATCGGGCGGTCTCCCTGGCAGGCGGCGCAGTCGACAATCATCTTGCACCGCCGCGCCCCGGCGACAAAGATGCAATCCCGGAAAAAGCCCGATCCCGCGCCCAAGCCGCGGAGGGGAGCGATCATGGGAGGAAAGGGGAGCGCCGGCCCGCTCGACGGCCTCAAGGTCGTTGAATTCGGCGTCGCCATGGCCGGTCCCTTCTGCGCCATGCTGCTCGCCGACTATGGCGCCGGCGTGGTCAAGGTCGAGCGCGTCGGGGAGGGCGACGACAGCCGCGGCTGGCCGCCCTATTTCGCGGGTGCCTTGCCCTATTACTTCGCCGCCGCCAACCGCAACAAGCGCTCGATCGCCCTCGACCTCAAAAGTGCCAAGGGCCGCGCCATCGCCTGGCGGCTCGCCGCCGAGGCCGACGTGCTGATCGACAACTACCGCGTGGGTGCGCTCGCCCGCGCCGGCCTCGGCTACGAGGCGCTTGCCGCCGCCAATCCGCGCCTCGTCTATTGCAGCATCAGCGGCTTCGGCGCCTCGGGCCCGCGCGCCGAGGAGCGCGCCAACGACCTCTTCATGCAGGCTTTTGCCGGCAGCATGAGCATCACCGGCGAGCCGGGCGGCGGGCCGGTCAAGATCGGCCCCTCGATAGCCGACATCGGCGCCGGGCTCTTCGCCGCGGTCGGCATCCTGATGGCGCTCGAGGCGCGGCACCGCAGCGGGCGCGGCCAGCGCGTCGAGACCTCGCTCCTCGAGGGCCAGCTCGCCATGCTCGCCTACCACCTCACCTATTACTTCGCCTCGGGCCGCGTACCGGAGCGCAGGGGCTCGGCGAGCCAGGTCAACGTCCCCTATCAGGCCTTCGCGACCGCGGACGACTGGGTGGTGATCGCCGCTTTCAACGAGCCCACGTGGCGCCGCTTCGCCGCCGCCGTCGGGCATCCCGCATGGGCCGACGACCCGCGCTTCCGCAGCGCCGACCGGCGCGAGGCGAGCCGCGAGCTCCTCGTCGGCATGATCGGGGAGGCGCTCGCCCAACTCCCGGCCGCCGAATGGGAGCGCCGTTTCAAGGCCGCGGGCGTGCCCTGCACCCGCGTCAACCGCATCGACCAAGTCGTCGAGGACGCCCAGGTCAGGGCGCGCGAGATGATCGCCGAGCTCGCGGTGCCGGGCGTAGGCTCCGTGCGCATGGCCGGGCTCCCCGTCAAGCTCGCGGCGACGCCCGGCCGCATCGCAGCCCCGCCTCCGCGGTTGGGCCAGCACACCGACGAAGTGCTGCAGGAGCTGGGCTTCAGCGGGACGGAGATTGCGGCTCTCGCGGCCAGCGGCGCGGTCGCCCTCGATCAGGGCTTCCGCGGCACCCGCGAGGCGCTCGCCGAGCCGCAGGCTTGATGGCGCGGGCACGGAAAGCGGGTGTAAGATCGACGACGGACCAGGGCAAGGAGCGGTGCCATGTCGGATCTTCCGAAGGCGGTGCGCATCAACGAGGAAGGCCCGCGCGAGGGCTTCCAGATCGAGAAGGGGCCGATCTCGACCGCGCGCAAGATCGCGCTCATTGACGCGCTCTCCGAGACCGGCCTCAGGCAGATCCAGGTGGTCTCCTTCGTGAGCCCCAAGGCGGTGCCCCAGATGGCCGATGCCGAGGAGGTGGTGAAGGGCTTCGCCAGGAAGCCGGGCGTGCGCTATACCGCCCTTTGGCTCAACGACAAGGGCCTGGCCAGGGCGCTCGCCACGGGCCGCCTCGACGTCGACGGCTCGCTCTCGCTCACCGCGTCCGAGAAATTCCTCACGCGCAACCAGAACCGCACGCTCGCCGAGAACCTGGCGGCGCAGCACAGCATCATCGGCATGTACAAGGAGAACGCCGTGCCGGTCGAGCGCGGCTCGGTCATGGCGGCCTTCGGCTGCAACTTCGAGGGCGACGTCCCGGTCGCGACCGTGCTCGGCATCATCGCCGAGATGCTCGAGGTGGCGGAGGAGCATCAGATCAAGATCAAGACGGTCACGCTCGCCGACACCATGGCCTGGGCCACGCCGCTCTCGATCAAGCGCCTCGTCGGCGCCGTGCGCGAGCGCTTTCCCGAGCTCAAGATCAACCTCCACCTCCACGACACGCGCGGCATGGGGATCGCCAACGCCTATGCCGCCCTCGAGATGGGGGTCGAGAGCTTCGATGCCGCCGTCGCCGGACTCGGCGGCTGTCCCTTCGCGGCGCACGCGGGTGCCGCCGGCAACGTCTGCACCGAGGACCTGGTATTTATGTGCGAGGAGATGGGCATCGCGACCGGCGTCGATCTCGAGAAGCTCATCGAGACGGCGCGCCTCGCCGAGGACATCGTCGGGCATCCGCTGCCGGGCTCGGTGATGAAGGGCGGCAGCCTCGCCCGCCTGCGCGCCGCCGTGGGAGCGCACTGACCATGGCGCGCGCCGCTGCCAAAGCCGCCGGCACGCCGGGCACGAAGGCGCTCACGCGCGCTGCCGGCGAGTTCGTAGCAACTCTCGATTTTAGAGACCTTCCGGCGGAGGCGGTCGCCATCGCGCGCACCGGCTTCATCGACTGCATCGGCACCATGATCGCCGGCAGCGTGGAGCCGCCGCCGCGGCTCTTGCGCCAGGTGCTGGCCGCCGATGGCCGGGCCGGAGAATCCTCGCTCTATCTCGGCCGCGAGCGCGCGCCGGCGCCCGAGGCCGCCTGGATCAACGGCACGGCGGCCCACGCGCTCGACTATGACGACGTGGCCCAGCGCGGCCATCCGAGCACGGTCTTGGTACCTGCCCTCCTGGCCGAGGGCGAGGCGCTGGGTGCCTCGGGCCGCGACCTCATCGCAGGCTATGCCGCCGGCTATGAGCTGTGGGCCGAGCTCGTCGGGCGCGAGAAAGACCAGCATCACGAGAAGGGCTGGCACCCGACGGGCATCTTCGGTGCGGTCGCGGCCGCGGCTGCCGTGGCGGCGCTGCGCCGCCTCGATCCCGCGAGCGCCGCCCATGCCATCGCCATCGGCGCCTCGCAGGCAGGCGGCCTGGTGGCCAATTTCGGCACCATGACGAAGCCCTTCCACGCCGGCCGCGCCGCCCACGCGGGCGTCATCGCGGCGCGCCTGGCCGCCGCCGGCTTCACCGCCTCGCCGGATGCCCTCGAGCACCCGCTCGGCTTCCTCGCGGCCACCTCACCCAAGGGCCGCGCCGAGCGCGAGAGGCCGAGCGCTCTCGGCACCACCTGGCGCCTCGCCAAGGACGGTCTCAACATCAAAAAGTACCCCTGCTGCTACTGCACCCACCGCGCGCTCGACGCCATGCTGGACCTCTTGGCGCTGCATCCGACAGCGCCCGAGAGCATCGCGCGCATCACCGTCTCGCTGAGCAAGACCCACGCCCTCATCCTGCGCAACCACCGGCCGGATACGGGGCTCGCTGCCAAGTTCAGCATGGAGTTCGCCATGGCGGCAGCGGCCGTCGCCGGGCGCTGCGGCCTGGCCGAGCTAAGCGACGGCTTCGTGCAGCGCCGCGACGTGCAGGGGCTGATGGCGCGCGTCACCCTCGAGCCCAACGAGAATTACGAGGCGGAAGAGGCGGGCGGTGCGATCTACGACCAGGTCTTCGTGCATCTCAAGGACGGCGTCGTGCTCAAGAGCGAGCAAGTGCGCCGCGCGCGCGGCCACGCGGAGCGCCCGCTCAAGACGGAGGAGCTGTGGCAGAAGTTCGCGGGCTGCCTCGAGGCCGCGGGCAGTAGCGCGCGCGCGTCCGAGCTCTTCGTGCGGCTCGAGAAGCTCGATGACCTCGCCTCGGTGCGCGAGCTTGCGGGGTAGGGCGGGCTGACGGTTGATACCCCCACCCCAACCCTCCCCCTCAAGGGGGGAGGGTTGGGGTGGGGGGCGCACTTGCGTCCAAGAAAATTCGCACTGCGCGCGGGAGGACGGGGGTGGCGCAAATGGACACCGAGAGCGAGGCGGGCGTAGCGGCCTATCGGCTGCCGCCGGCGATCCGCGAGTTCCGCGAGCTCGCGCGGCGCATCGTGCGCGATGAGCTCTTGCCGCTCGAGCGCGATTTTCTCCTGAGCTCCGGCCACGTCTACGGCATGGCGCCGATCAACAACCTGCGGCTCGCCCTGCCGTCCGAGACGGTGGAGCGGCTCGTCGCCCTCTCGCGCTCGACCGGGCTCTGGTACCTCATGGTGCCCGAGCGCTTCGGCGGCGCCGGCCTCGGCATGCTCGCCCAGTCGGTCGTCCTGGAAGAATTCATGTATACGGCGGTGCCGTTCCCCTTCGCCAACGTCCCCAACATCCTCTACGAGTGCAAGGGCGCCCAGCTCGAGCGCTGGCTCATGCCCGTCATCGAGGGCGAGAAGACCACCTGCTTTGCCCAGACCGAGCCCGATGCCGGCTCGGACCCGGGCGGCATGATGAAGACGCGCGCGGTCAGGGACGGCGGCGGCTGGGTCATCAACGGCACCAAGATGTGGATCTCGAACGCCGCCGAATCCAACGTCATCATGGTGCAGGCGGTGACGGACCCCGAGAAGCGCCAGCGCGGCGGTATCACCATGTTCCTCGTCGACCGCCGCAATCCCGGCGTCAAGATCGTGGAGCCGGGGCTCTCGACGTGGCTCGGGCCGCGCCCGGCTCAGTACCTCATCCATTTCGACGACTGCCGCGTGGGCGAGGAGGACGTGCTCGGCGAGGTGGGGAGAGGCTTCTCCTTGGGCCAGCGCTGGCTCACCATCCACGACCGCCTGCAGCGCGGCGCTTACGCGCTCGGCAAGATGCAGCGCGCCCTCGACATGTCGATCGAGTGGGCGAAGCAGCGCGTCACCTTCGGCCGCCCCATCGCCGAGCGCCAGGCCATCCAGTGGAAGCTCGTCGACATGCACGTCGACATCACGGCGCTGCGCTCCATGAGCTACGAGATGTCGGCGCGGGCGGACGCCGGCGAGGACGTGCGCGGCGAGGCGGCGCTCGTCAAGATGTGCGCGGGCGACTGGGGTGCGCGCACCCTCGACCGCGCCATCCAGGTCCACGGCGCCATGGGCGAATCGACCGAATTGCCGCTGACGCTCTTCTACCGCCTGCTTCGCCACGCCCAGATCGGCGGCGGCACCAGCGAGATCCAGCGCATGCTGATCGCGCGGCAGCTCTTAGGCAAGGCGTAGAGACTTGCAGGACCGCCGCGGGTCCTTCGAGACGCGCCCCTTCGGGGCGCTCCTCAGGATGAGGAGATTTTGTGGATGGCAGAAAGACCTTGCCCCCGGGACGAAGTGCCCGGGGGAGCGAGCGCAGCGAGCGTCTCGAAGGACGCGCCGGACTTGGACCGAGGCACTCTCGAGCCGTTGTGAAAATTTGGCGTCAGCGCTCGACGAGGCTCGGGTGCGCGCCGTCGAGAAGGCGGTAGCGCTCCAGCACGAGCGCGCGCACGCGGCTCCGCGGCACCTTGCCCTGCATATTGCGCGGCAGGCTCTCGAGCGTGAGATAGCCGCGCGGGTGCTTGTATCTGGCGAGTCCCTCGACGGCGGCGCGCGCCCGCTCGGGCCAGTCGCCCGGCGCCTCTTCCGCCACCGCCACGATGACCTCGCCCCAGTACTCGGAGGGCAGCGAGATCACGCTCACCGTGCCGCCGGCGGCACTCGCCGCGAGCGCCACCTCGATCTCCTCGGGATGCACCTTGTAGCCGCCGGACTTGATCACGTCCGCGGTGCGGCCGACGAGGTGGAGGCGGCCGCGCTCGTCGAGGCGCCCGAGATCGCCCGTGGCGTGGAAGTCGCCGTCGCCGATCGCATGGAAGCCCTGCTCGTCGATGTGGCCGACCAGCATGTGGCGGGCGCGCAGATGCACCTCGCCCGTCTCGCCCGCAGCGGCGGCGGCCCCGTCCTCGCCGCGGATCGCGATCTCGACGCCGGCGCCCGGCCAGCCGACGCAGAAGCCGCCGTCCTCGGGCTCGTTCATGTAGTAGTCGTCGCACGCCTCGGGCAAGAGGGTGGCGATCGGGTTATTCACCTCGGACTTGCCGTAGGTGACGCGCACGACGGGTCCGAAAAGCGCCCGCGCGCGGCGGTAGAGGGCGGGCGTCAAGGGTGCCGTGCCGCAGAAGACCGTGCGGATGCCGGCGAAATGGCGGCCGTCGAAGGCGGCGGTGAGCTTGGCCAGCACGGTCGGCGGGGCGAAGATGTGATCGACGCCGCCCGCTGTGAGGATGGCCTCGACCCTCTCCACATCGACGCCGTCGAGAAGGGTCACCGCGGCACCCCGGTCGAGGAAGCAGTAGCTCAAGAGCGAGGCGCCGTGGGGGAAGGGCGTCATGAGGAGGATGCGGTTCCCCGGCCCCGGCATGGTGGAGAGGCTCGCGCGCAGGAGGAGGGCGCCCAACCAGCGCCGCGCGTGGCTGGTGACGATCGCCTTGGGCCGGCCGGTGGTGCCCGAGGTGAAATTGATGCGGCCCCAGGCCTCTCCCGGTACGGGCAGGAAGCGGGAGAGGGGGAGCGCCTCTCGGGGCAGGCTCTCGACCGTGAGCACCTCGCAGCCGAGCGCGCGGAAGAGGCCCGCCTCCGCCTCGGTCGTCACTACGCAGCGCACGCCCGCGAGGGCGATGAAATGGCGCCGCTCCGCCGGGCCGAGCGCCGGGTTGAGCCCGGTCTCCGCGGCGCCGCTGAGCTTGACGCCGTAGCTCGCCCACACGGCGGGAATGCCATTGCGCAGGCATGTGGCGACCGGCTCGCCCGGGACCACGGCCATGTCCTCGAGCGCCGTAGCGAGCCGCGCCGCATCGGTCGCGAGCGTCCTGAAGTCGATTTCCGCGGCGCCGTCCGAGACGCACGGCAGCCCGGCGAAGGCGTCGGCCGCCGCTTGCAGATCATGGGCCCACGGGATGGTCGAGAGCATGCTGGATCGCGCCGGGCAGGACCGCTCGCCGCTACCCCTGCCGCCGTCTCAGGAGCCGCTCGAGACGAGCGTGAGCTTGCGGGCGAACACGCTCAGCACCTCGGCGAGCGCCGGGCTGCGCTTCAAGGGGCAGGCGCCCTGGGCGACGAGATAGCTGGCGCGGCCCTCGCGGTCGGGCGCCCATTTGACGATTGTGAAGGCCGGGCCCTCGAGCCGGTTGCGGAAGACGAGGAAGCGCGCCCGCAGGCTGTCGTGCTGGATGGCGTAATCGCGCCATTCGCCGTCGGCCACGCGCCGGCTGTAGATCTGGAGAAGCTGGTTGAGTTCCTGGCGGGTGAAATGCACAAAGCTGCGTCGACGCTTGAAGTCGTCGAGCCGGACCAGCTTCGCCATGAGCAACGCCTCCCTGTCGGCCACCCTTTATCCTGGCAAAGGCCTAGTTTTCCCCATTTCCGCCGGGGAGTCCAGCTTGCCCCGGCCATATCCCCCGGAGCCCGCCATCGACCGCGCCGCAGCGGGCGGATAGGATCGCGGCTCTACCCATCTCGATGGCGGGGGCGGGCGATGTTCTCACTGGCGGGAAAAGTCTGCGTGGTGACGGGAGCGAGCCGCGGCCTCGGGCGCGCCATGGCGCTCGCCTTTGCCGATCAGGGCGCCGACGTGGTCGTTGCCGCGCGCAGCGGACCTGAGCTCAAGGCGCTGGCGCGCGAGATCGAGCTCAAGGGCCGGCGCGCGCTCGCTCTCGAGACGGACGTGACCGATCTGCGCCAGCTCGAGTCGCTCGCCGGCCGAACTGCCACGCACTTCGGCCGCCTCGACGTGTGGGTCAATAACGCGGGCGGCTTCACCTCGGAGCCCGGCGGCATGAGCGAGTGGCTCGAAGTCAGCGAGCGCGGCTGGGAGGCGATGATCCGTCTCAACCTCACCGCCCAGGTCTTCGGCGCCCAGGCCGCCGCGCGCGCCATGCGCGAGGCCGGCAACGGCGGGCTCATCCTCTTCCTGAGCTCGATCGATAGCCTCTATGCGGCACCCGGCGGCGAGGGCATCTATGCCGCGTGCAAGGCGGCGCTCAACAGCATCACCCAGTCGATGGCGATCGAGCTCGGCCAGTACGGCATCCGGGTCAACGCGCTGGCGCCCGCCATCGTCGAGACGCCGCTCACCGCACCCTGGCTCGCGAGTGAGGCCGCGCGCCGCGAGCGCGCCCAATTCTACCCGCTCCGCCGCATCGGCACGCCGGCGGACGTGGCGGCGGCAGCGGTCTATTTCGCCTCCGACGAGGCGGCCTGGGTGTCGGGTGCGGTGCTGCTGATCTCGGGCGGCGCCGTGATGACGAGCGACCCCTACCGCTATCTCCTCCGCGTCAACCGCGATCTCGCGTAGCGCCCCCCTTACCCCGTGTGGTCGGGCGCCTGGGAGCGGCGGGAGAGCTCGACGCCGACGAGCACGAGCACGGCGACCAGCGTCAGCAGGCTCGAGATGGCGGTGAGCGTCGGGTCGATCTCGAAGCGGATCGTCTCCCACATGCGCTTGGGCAGCGTCGTGGCATCGGGTCCGCCGAGGAAGATCGCGATGACGACCTCGTCGAAGGAGATGAGGAAGGCGAAGGCGGCACCGGCCAGCACGGCGGGCCTGATGGCGGGGAGCGTCACGTGCCAGAGTGCGCGCCAATAGCCGGCGCCGAGGCTGCGCGCGGCGAGCTCCATCGCGGGATCGCTCACGCGCAGCGCGGCGAGCACGATGACGATGACGAGCGGCGTCGCGATCACCGTATGGCCGAGGCAGATGGCGAGCGGCGTGCCGAGGAGGTGATAGCCCGAGAAGAGGAAATAGAGCCCGAGCGCCATGACGATGACCGGCACCACCATCGGCGAGACGAAGAAGAGCTCGAGGCTGCGCTTGGCGCGAAAATGCCCGCGCGCGATGCCGATCGCCGCCGCGGTGCCCAACGTCGTCGCCGCCGCCATGACGATGAGGGCCACGCGCAGGCTCAAGAGCGCCGAGTCGAGCCAATTGGCCGAGGCGAAGAAATTGACGTACCAGCGCAGCGAGAGGCGGCGCGGCGGAAATTCCATGTAGGGCGTGTCGTTGAACGAGGTGACGACGATCACGAGGATGGGTGCCACGAGGAAGACGACCAGGAGAATGCAGAAGGCCCACAGCACGAGTCGGCCGGGCTGGGTGCGCGCGGCCGTCACCGTGCCGGCTCCCCGCTCGAGCCGGTGATGCGGCCCAAGCCCATGAGGCTCGTGAAGGCCACGAAGATGAGGCCCACCACGACGAGAAGGAGGATGCCGAGCGTCGCCGCGAAGCCCCAGTTGAGGAGGGTGTTGATCATCATGTCGATCATGATCGCAAGGGTGATCTCGCCCGGGCCGCCGAGGAGGGCGGGCGTCACGTAGAAGCCGATCGCCAGGAGGAAGACGAGCACGCATCCCGCCGCGACGCCCGGCAGGCTCAAGGGGAGGAAGACGTGGAGGAAGGCGCGGGCGGGCGAGGCGCCCAGGCTGCGCGCCACGCGCACCACGCTCAAATCGATGCGCGACATGACGCCGTAGAGCGGGAAGATCATGAAGGGCAGCAGCACGTGCACCATGCCGACCTGCACGCCGATCATGTTGAAGAGGAGCTTCACCGGATGGGCGAAGAGGCCGAGCGCCACCGCCGCCCGGTTCACGAGGCCGTTGTTGCCGAGGATGACGATCCAGGCGAAGGTGCGCACCAGGATGCTGGTCCAGAACGGCACCAGCACGAGGACCATGAGGATGCGCCGCGCCCGCGCCGAAGTGGTCGTCATGACGTAGGCGAGCGGATAGCCCAGGAGGAGCGAGATCGCCGTCACCAGCACGCTGATCTCGAGCGTGTTCTTGAGGGCGCGGAAGTAGGTCGGCTCGGCGAAGAGCTCGCGGTAGAACTTGAGCGTGAAGCCGGGGTCGAAGAAGCTCCAGGCGCCGAGCCGCGAGAGCGGATAAAGATAGACCGCGGCATAGAAGGCGAGCGCCGGGAGGACGAGCATGCCCTCCCGGGAGCGCCAGAAGCGCCTCTCCGCCGCCGCAGGGCCAGACGGCGCCATCGCTCAGCCCTGGCACCGCCGGCGGCGGCGAGGGCTTATGACCCTCACCCGTTCACCATCCATTTGGCGAAGCGCTCGGCCTGGGCCTCGCGCGGGGTCTTGCCGTCGGGCCCCGGCGCCGCCCACCACTCCACGTTCTGCCAGAACTGGTGCTTGATGTTCTCGGGCGAGGTGTTGAGGTCTTGCGCCTCCTCCGCCGAGAGGAACTCGAAGGCGCCGCCGTTGCTCGGGCCGTAGGGCACGCGCTTGGCGATCGCCGCCTGGGCCTTGGCGTCGACGGCGCAGTCGATGAACGCCATGGCCGCCCTCTTGTCGCGCACGCCCTTGACGAGGCACCAGTTGTCCGAGGCGAGCTTGCCCTGGTTGTACTCGACGTTCGACGGGAGCGCCGCTGTGCTTGGCGGTAATCCCGCGCGGGCCGATGGTGCAGCCGACGGCCGCCTCGCCGGCGCTGATGAGCTGGATGGCCTCGGCGTGGGAGGTGTACCATTTGCCGACGAGCGGGCGGAGCTTGTCGAACATCTTCCAGGCGCGCTCCACGTCGAGCGGATAGAGCTTGTCGACCGGCACGCCGTCGGCCAAGAGCGCCACCTCGAGCTGGGGCTGGATGCCGCCCTGGAAATTGAAGGTGCGCGAGCCCGGGAAGCCCTTGCCGTCCCATACCTCGGCCCAGTCGCGCGGATGCTTGGCCTTGGGCAGCTCCTTCGTGTTGTAGACGATGTTGAAGGAGTAGATGCGCTGGCCGAGCGCGTGGCTGCGCTGCAGCTCCTTCGGGATATGCGCGAGCTTCTCCTTGCCGATCCCTGAGTAGTCGAGTGGCTCGAGGAGATTGTCCTTCATCAGCGTCAGCACGGCGGGAATGTCGGTCAAGATGACGTCCCAGCTCACGTTGCCGCTCTGCACCATCGCCTTGACCTTGGCGGTCTCGGGAGGCGCATCGAGCTTGACCGTGAATCCCGTGGCCTTCTCGAAGGCGGGAAACGCCGCCTCGCGCAGGGCCTGATCGTATTCGCCGCCCCAGCTCACGACGACCAGCTCGCCCTTGTCGGCGCGCGCCGGCCGTATGTGGAAGAACGGGCCCGCAGCCGCCAATGCCGCAGCGCCGCCCGTAACCTTGACGAAATCCCGTCTTTTCATTGTCTTGCTCCCTTTCCCGGCGTTGTCCCCGTTGCACGATGGAGTTGTTGTGCAGGCTCAGGCCCGCAGGACGCGCGCGTCCTCGGGGTCGAGAACGACGCGCACCTCTTCGCCTTGGCGCACCCGGCAGGCGGCTCGATTGTTCTGGACCTTGAGGGTGAGCTGCAGCCCGGCCTCGGTCTCGATACGGTAGCGCGTGAAGTCGCCCACGTAAACGAGCTCCCGCACGCGGCCGGGAATGCCGCTCCCGGGCTCGGCCGCGGGGAGAAGCGAGAGCTTCTCCGGCCTCACCACGAGCAGGCCCGGCTCGCCCGCCGCCACGTCCGAGCGCGCGAGCGACACGGGCAGCCGCCCGCCGCGGGCGGCCAGGAACCAGCCGTGGCGCTGACCGTCGGCCGCCGCGAGCCGCCCCTCGATCACGTTCAATTCCCCGATGAACTCGGCAACGAAGCGGTTGACCGGGCGCTCGTAGAGCTCCTCGGCGCGCCCGAGCTGCTCGATGGTACCGCGGTTCATGAGCGCCACGCGATCGGACATGGTGAGCGCCTCCTCCTGGTCGTGGGTGACGTAGAGGATGGTGATGCCGAGCTCGGCGTGGAGGCGCTTCAGCTCGAACTGCATCTGCTCGCGTAAATGCTTGTCGAGGGCACCGAGCGGCTCGTCCATCAGGAGGAGGTCGGGGTCGAAGACGAGGGAGCGCGCGAAGGCCACGCGCTGCTGCTGGCCGCCGGAGAGCTGACGGGGGAGGCGTGCGCCCAATTCGCCAAGGCGGACGAGCTGGAGCGCCGTGGCGACGCGCTCGGCGATCAGCGTGCGGGAGAGGCGCCGCATCTTGAGGGGGAACGCCACGTTGTCGAAGACGCTCATATGGGGGAAGAGCGCATAGTTCTGGAACACCACGCCGATGTTCCGCCGCTCGGGCGCCAGTGCCGCGATGGGCCTGTCGTTGAGGAAGATGGCGCCGCTCGAGGGTGCCGTGAAGCCCGCCACCATCATGAGCGTGGTCGTCTTGCCCGAGCCGCTCGGCCCGAGCAGCGTCACGAACTCGCCCGCGGCCACGTCGAGATCGAGGGCATTCACGGCGAGGAAATTGGCGTAGTGCTTCGTCAGCTTCTCGAGAACGAGCCGCCGGCCCCTGGATTCTCGCGCCACCTCGCCACTCCGCATCCGGCCATTCGCCTAGTCATAGCACAGCGCCCCACGGCGCGGGCCGGCAAAATCGGCAGCGAAATCGGGCGCTGGCGCCGGGTGCTTGCGCCGTGCTCCAATGGTTTTTGTCGTCATGCAACAGGAGATGAGTAGGCCACATGACATTCTCGATTGCGGGTCTTTGTCCGAGAAGCGGCGAGTTCGGCTGTGCTTTGGCCACCTCGAGCATGGCCGCCGGCTTCCGCGCCGCCTTCGTCGGCCCCGATGTCGGCGTCGTGCTGTCCCAGGCGCGCTCCGATCCGCGGCTCGGCGTCCTCGGCCTCGAGCGTCTCAAGGCCGGCAGCACCGCCGCAGAGACGCTCGCCGACATGATCGCGTCCACGCCGCACGCGGAATGGCGCCAGCTCGCGGTGCTCGACCGGGAGGGCGGCACCGCGCACTTCACGGGTGCCCACTGCACGCTCGCCAAGGGAGGACGCGCGAGCAAGGGCGCGATCGCCGTCGGCAACGGACTTGCCAACGACGCGGTGGTGGGCGCCACGCTCGCGGGCTTCGAGGCGGCACCCGAGAAGCCGCTCGCCGAGCGCCTCGTCATGGCGCTCGAAGCCGGCCTCGCGGCCGGCGGCGAAGCCTATCCGCTGCGCTCCGCCGCGATCAAGGTGGCCCTGCCGAACGTCCCCTTTCCGCCGATCGACCTGCGGGTCGATTTTTCCGAGACCCCCATCGCCGAGCTGAGCCGGCTATTGGCGCTGTGGAGGCCCATGGTCCAGGGTTACGTGCAGCGCTGCCTCGACCCGGAGAACTCGCTACCGGCCGCCGCGATCGAGGGGCATCCGGCGCGGTGAGGTGCAGAAGGGGCCGGGCCCTCGAACTTGCGACATTGAAGCGCAGCATACCCCCTCCCTAACCTTCCCCCTCAAGGGGGGAGGGGAACTCTATGGAAAGGCGCCAAAATTCCCCCTCCCCCTTGAGGGGTGAGGGTGGGGAGGGGGTGACGCACGCTTTAGCGGTGGTGAGCGCTACCGCATCACCGGGAGGCTTAGCGGCACGATCTCCTCGGCCTTGCGCCGCTTGTAGTCGCGCCGGGGCACGTCCCGCTCCATGCGCCGTTGCGCCTCGGCGAGCGCCTCCAAGGCAGCCGCGTGGTCGAGGGTGAGGACGCGGCCGTCCGCCACCACCTTGATGCCGTCCACGTACACGTCGCGGACCGCACGGTCGGCCGCGGTGTAGACGAGCGAGCGCAACGGGTCGCGGGCCGGCATCATGTAGGGGTTCTTGAGGTCGACCAGCACGAGGTCGGCGCGCATGCCCGGCGCCAGGCGCCCGAGGTCGCCGCGTCCGAGGGCCGCAGCACCGCCCACCGTCGCCGCGTGGAGGAGATCGCCGGTGCTCACCGCGGCAACGTCCTCGCCGGCAACGCGCGCGAGGATCGCAGCCAAGCGCATCTCCTCGATGAGGTTATGCGGCGCCACGTCGGTGCCGAGCCCGAGGTTGACGCCCGCGCGCCGGTAGCGGCCGAAATCCTCGAGCATCTGTCCATAGCGCGCGAAGGGCTGCGGGCAGTGGGCGACCGAGGTGCCGCTCTCGGCCAGGAGGCGCAGATCCTGGCGCGTGTGCCAGTGCAGCCAGGAATGCTCGTCGATGAAGATGGCGTGGCCCAAGAGGGTGCCCTCGCCGAGGATGCCGATCTCCTTGGCCCACTGGATCGGCGTCTTGCCGTGGCGCTCTACCATCTCGTTGAACTCGTTGACGCTCTGGGCGCAATGGGTGGTGAAGGGGAGCTTGCGCTCTAGCGCCGCGTCATGGCTGTCGCGCAGGAGGTCGGCGCTGCACGTATCGATCTGCGCCGGCGACAGGATGCCCGAGAGGCGGCCGGAGGGATGACGCGCGATCTCGTCCAAGAGCTTCAAGGCCTCCGCGAAGCGGGTGCCGCCCGCCTCCTCGTCCCACTCGTATTTGAGCTCCCACTCGTTCTCGAGACGCCAGCGCGCCGAGGCGTAGGAGGGGGCGAGGAAGACCCGCAGCCCGCTCCGCGCTGCAAGCTCGAGCCAGCCAGGATAGATGCCCGAGAGATCGGCGACCGAAGTCACGCCGCCCGCCAGCATCTCGCAATAGGCGACCTCGGCACCGATGCGGCGCCCCTCCGCATCGGGCGAGAAGGCAAGCGAGCGCTCGTAGAGCCCCGACATGTACATCTGGGGCACGCCGTGCTCCTCGCGGATGCCGCGGTAGAAGGGCTCGCTGCTGGGATGGGAATGGACGTCGATGAGCCCCGGCATGACCAGGAGATCGCGGCCGTCGATCGTCTCGTCGGCAGCCCCGCTAAAGCCCTTGCCGACGAAGCTTACGGCATTGCCGGAGAAAACGAGGTCGGCGCCCTTGAGATAGCTCTGGCGGCCGCTCGCTCTGTCCCAGGCAATGATCCACTCGGCGTTCCTGATCCACGTGGTCCTCGGCATCTTCATCTCCAGCGGCGCCCGCACGGTCTCGTTTCAAGGTTGAAAGTTTCGTGTTATGGACATGACCGGCCGGACCCCGCCTTGTCAATCGCGTGCCTGTCGCCGCTTCGGCGGCCTTGCGGCGAGGCGCTGTTCGGCCAACATGAGAGTCCGGTTGCGGCCAGATGGCGGAGGATGTCATGGCGAGCTCGACTGCGGTCTGCGATTTCGGCTGGAAGGCCCTCGATTTCTCCCTCGAAGGGGTGGACGGCAAGCGCTACGGGCTCGCGGACGTCCGCGGGCCCAAGGGCACCCTCGTCATGTTCATCTGCAACCATTGCCCCTATGTGAAGGCGGCGATCGACCGCATCGTCGAGGATGCGGCGGCGTTGCAGAAGCTCGGCATCGGGACGATCGCCATCATGCCCAACGACGCCCGCAGCTATCCGGAGGACTCGCTGCCCAATATGAAGGCCTTCGCGGCGCAGCATCATTTCGGCTTCCCTTACGTGATCGACGAGAGCCAGGAGACCGCACGCGCCTATGACGCCGTGTGCACGCCCGAGTTCTTCGGCTTCAATGCGGGCCTCGAGCTCCAGTACCGCGGCCGGCTCGATGCCGGCAAAACCACGGCGCCGCCACCCGGCGCCAAGCGCGAGCTCCTCGACGCCATGGCCGAGATCGCGGCGAGCGGCCGCGGCCCGCGCGAGCAGGTCTCCAGCATGGGCTGCTCGATCAAATGGCGCTACTGAGCGCCCCCCGCCGGCCCTCCACTGGATGAGCTAAGATATTGCAGGGTCAGGATAAATTCCCTCATCCTCGAGATTTCCCAATGGCTGCGGGGCGACGGCGGGAGGGTCCTGCGGCAGGCCTCTGGGCCCCGGCGCAGCGCGGGTTTGCCAAGGCCGGGGGTGGCCGCTATTGTACCGGCCCTCGACCGCGCCGATGAACCCGAGTGAGCCACCACCCCACAAGAAGATGCAGAGGGAGGCGGGCTCGGCGGGCGAGGCTCGCCCTTCCGCGATGCCAGGGAGCGGCGCGCGCGCCGCGCCGAGCGGGCGAGTGGCGGCCAGCTCGGAAGAGCGGCCGGTAGGAGTTGGCTGGAGGGTTTGGTGAGCGACCTGTTCCGCGAGATCGAAGAAGATCTCCAACGCGACCGCTATAAGAAGCTGTGGGCCAAGTACGGTCATCTGGTGATCGTCGCGGCCTTGGGCCTTGTCGTGGGCACGGCCGGCTGGCAGGGCTGGAAGGCCTATAAGTCGCGCCGCGACCAGGCGCTCGGCGCGCGCTATGCCGAGGCGGTGAAGCTCGCCGAGAGCGGCAAAGGTGCCGAAGCCGAGGCGGGTTTCGCCAAGCTCGCCGCCGACGCGGGTGCCGGCTATGAGGCCCTGTCGCGCCTGCAGGAGGCGGGCCTTCTCGCCAAGTCGGGGAAGCAGCAGGAGGCGATCGCCCTCTACGACAAGCTGGCCGAGGACGGCTCGCTGCCGCAACCCTATCGCGATCTTGCGACCTACCTCTCCGTGCTGCACGCGAGCGACAGCGGCGATCCGGCGGCGCTGATCAAGCGCCTCGAGCCGCTGACCGACGGCGCCAGCCAATGGCGCTTCAGCGCGCTCGAGCTCACCGCCCTGCTCGCCGCGCGCATGGGCGACAAGGCACGGGCCGAGCAGCTCTATGCCCGGCTTTCCGACGACGCCACGGCACCGCCCGGCGTGCGCGCGCGCGCCGCCGAGATGCTGGCCGCGCTCAAAGGATAGGGTGCCGCCCCGTGCGCCGCATCGCGACCCTGCTCTCCCTCTTAGCCTTCCTCTTCACCGCCACCGGCTGCGACATGGTGAAGGACTGGTTCGGCGGCGAGAAGAAAGTCCGGCTCAAGGGCGAGCGCGTGCCGGTCATGCTGGGCGACCAGGAGCTCAAGCCCGATCCCGACATTCAGGATCTCAAGATCACCCTGCCGGCCCCGCAGACGAACCCCGACTGGCCGGTGTCGGGCGGCAATGCGGCGCATGATTTGCAGAACGTCGCACTCAGCGATACGGCCAAGGAGATCTGGAGCGTCAGCATCGGCTCCGGCAAGAGCCCCGAATGGAAGCACCTCGCGGCACCGGTCATGGCGGGCGGCCGCATCTACGCGATGGACACGGAAGGGAGCGTCTCGTCGTTGAACGCCGACACCGGCGCCCAGGTGTGGCAGGCCGACGTGACGGCGGAGGGCGACGACGTGGGTCATGGCGACGTGGGCGGCGGCCTCGCCTTTGCGGACGGCCGGCTCTACGTCACCAACAATTACGGCGAGGCCCTCGCGCTCGACGCGACGAACGGCAAGATCCTGTGGCGCCGCTCGCTCGGCGGCCCGACGCGCGCCGCACCGGCGGTCGGCGGCGGACGCGTCTTCGTGGTCACCGCGGACAACCAGCTGCACACGCTCAATGCCACGGACGGCACGGTCGAGTGGACCCATGCGGGCCTCAACGAGGTCACCGGCCTGCTCGGCGCCGCCAGCCCCGCCTTTGACGGCAGCGTCGTGGTGGTGCCCTATACCTCGGGCGAGATCTACGGCCTCAGGCCCGACAACGGACGCGTGCTGTGGTCCGACACGCTTGCCGCGATCCGGCCCTCCGATACGGTCTCCAGCCTCGCCGACATCCGTGCCGATCCGGTGATCGACCGCGACCGCATGATCGCCATCGGGCACAGCGGGCGCATGGAGGCGATCGACCTGCGCTCGGGCGGCCGCGTGTGGGACGATCCCGTCGGCGGCATCACCATGCCCTGGGTCGCGGGCAATTTCGTCTTCGTGATATCGACCGACAACGTGCTGGCCTGTCTCACGCGCGACGAGGGGCGGGTGCGCTGGCTGACCCAGCTCGACCGCTTTCAGAACGTCGTGAAGAAGACGGACCTCATCCTCTGGGTCGGGCCGGTGCTGGTCGGCGACCGCCTCATCATCGCGAGCAACGACGGCCGGCTGCTTTCCATCTCGCCCATGGACGGCGAGGTCATGAACGTCATCGGCGTGGGCGATCCCGTGTCGGTGCCGCCGATCGTCGCCAACGGCACGCTCTATGTTCTGACCGATGCCGGGGACCTCAAGGCCTTTCGCTAGGGCCGGGCTATGGGCTTCACCGTGGCCATCGTCGGCCGGCCCAATGTGGGCAAGTCGACGCTCTTCAACCGCTTGGCCGGCCGCCGGCTCGCTATCGTCGACGATATCGCCGGCGTGACGCGCGACCGCCGCGAGGCGCGCGCGCGCGCGGGCGGGCTCGACTTCACGGTGGTCGACACCGCCGGGCTCGAGGAGGCGCCTCGCGGCAGCCTCGCCGCGCGAATGCTGGGAGCGACCGAGCGCGCCGCCGCGGCGGCCCAAGTCGTGCTGCTGCTGGTCGATGCGCGGGCCGGCTTAACACCCCTCGACGGCCATTTCGCGCGCCGCCTGCGCCGGCTCAAGGTGCCGGTGATCCTCGTCGCCAACAAGTGCGAGGGCCGCATCGACGCGGCCGTCCTCGCCGAGTGCCATGGGCTGGGACTCGGCGAGCCCGTCGCGATCTCGGCCGAGCACGGCCTCGGCATGGCCGAGCTCTTCGAGGCGCTGCGCCGCCATCTGCCCGCCGCCGCAATGGCGGAGGAGGGCGCCGAGCCGCCAGCTGAGCCCGAGGCCGCCCAAGCGGAGGAGCGTCCGCTCCAGCTCGCCATCCTCGGCCGGCCCAACGTCGGCAAATCGACGCTCGCCAACCGCCTCCTCGGCGAGGAGCGCCTCTTGACCGGGCCCGAGCCGGGAGTGACGCGCGACGCGATCCCGCTCGACTGGAGCTATGGCGGCCGCGCCATCCGCCTCGTCGATACGGCCGGCCTCAGGCGCCGCGGCAAGGCGGGCGGGAAGCTCGAGCAACTCTCCGCCGCGAGTGCCTTGAACGCGTTGCGCTTCGCCGAGGTCGTCATCCTCGTCGCCGATGCGGGCGATCCGCTCAACCGCCAGGACCTGGCCCTGGCGAGCCGGGTGGTCGAGGAGGGCCGCGCCCTCGTCATCGCGGTGAACAAGTGCGACCTCGTGCGCGACAGCGCCAAGGTGCTGCGCGAGATGCGCGAGCGCATCGAGATCTCGCTCCACCAGGTGAAGGGCGTGGCCTTGGTCCCCATCTCGGCGCTCACGGGCAAAGGCCTCGCGCGACTGATGCAGGCGGTCTTCCGCGCCCACGAGCTGTGGAACCGCCGCGTGCCCACCGCGCGCCTCAACCGCTTCCTCGCCGAGGTGCTGGCGGCCCACCCGCCGCCCATCGTCGGCGGCCGGCGCAGCAAGATCCGCTACATCACGCAGGCCAAGACGCGCCCGCCGAGCTTCGCCCTCTTCGGCAACAAGCTCGCGGATCTGCCCGAGAGCTATTTGCGCTACCTGGCCAACGCCATGCGCGAGGCCTTCGATCTCCCCGGCGTGCCCATCCGCCTCAGCCTGCGCCAGGGGACGAACCCCTACGAGCGGGAATAGCGCACTTCGCCGGCGCCTGCCGCGGCGGCGGGTCGGTTCACCCGTGCGCTTTCTGGCTTGGGCTTCCGGCCCTCACCTCGAGCACTGCGAGACCTGCACCTCGCAATCCTTGCCGCCGCCTTCGACGCACTTGTTCTGGGCGTCCGCGCGCGCCTGGCCATCGCTATCGCCAAGGCCCCAAAAGGCGGTCCCGCCTTCGCCCGAGGCCACCGCGCCGCATTTGCGCTCGAACCACACCATCACTTCGCAATCGTCGCCGTGCTGCGCGCAGTTCTCCATGGCGACGCTTTCCGCTTTCGCCTCGCTCTCCCAGCGATAGGAATAGCCCCAGGCCCCGCTCGTGCGGCCATAGGCGATGGCGCCATAGCTGGGTGGAGGGGGGGATGGGGTCGTGCAGGAATAGTGCGTGTACTCGACGCATTGCCCCTGGTCATACCTGCTGCAAACAGTCGAGCATGGCACTTGAGCCCGCGCCGGCGCGCCGGCCGTCAATGCGAGCAAGACGCCAATCGTGATCGCGGCAATTCCTCTCGCCTGTCTCATGGCTCGCCCCTGTGCGTTCGGCCGAGATTATCCTCTCGCAGGTCCGTTCTAACAGAAGATCCCCGGACGCTCGGTTGTTCGCGGGGAAATCTGCCCCGTTTCGACGCGTCCAACAAGCACCGCCCACAGCACCCCCCATAGCTGAGGTTCGGACTTACCCGCTACCCTTGCCGCCTCCTTGCAGGAGGCCGGCCGCTTCCATAACATCGGGCAGCGCTTCGTTGGGAGCCCGCCATGCAGACGATCAGGATCGCAGCACTTCTCGTGGCCGCGTCGCTTGCTCTATTCCCGCCAGATGCTGTCCGGGCGGATACGGCGGCGGCCGGCGAGGTTCTCGCCTTCGCCGGGCAATGTTTCGTCGAGGCGGGCGGCCATAAGAGCCCGCTCAAGAACGGCGATCCCGTCCACGTCGGCGACGTGATCGAGGTTCCGGCCGGCTCCAAGCTCAAGCTGCGCATGAGCGACGGCTCGATCATCGCCGCCGCCTCCGGGACCAGATTGACCATCGCCGCCTTCTCCTCCGAGGGCGGCGGCCAGCATCGCGATGCCAAATTCTCGCTCGCCACGGGGCTCTTGCGGGCGGTGGTGTCGCCGGCGGGCGAGGTCTCGCATTTCGAGGTCGATACCGCGACCGGAGTCGCGGCGGTGCGCTCGACCGACTGGTTCGTCGAGGCACAGCCGGGTGCCATGCAGGTCGGCGTGCTGAACGGCGTCGTCAGCATGACGAGCCGCGCCACCGGGCGGACGGTGGACATCCCCGCGCGCTGGGGTGCCAGGCTCGAGGCCGGCCGCGACCCCGTGCCGCCGCGCGTTTGGACCGCGGCCGAGTTCAACGGCGTGATCGAACGGACCACAGTGAATTGAGCTTTCCCCGGGGTTCGCGCGAGGCGGGACTGGCGCTGGCCGCCGCAGCCGCCGTCCTTCTGCTGTTCTCCTTCTTCGGCAATAGCGGGCTCTTGCGCGCGCTCGAGACCGCATCCCTCGATTTCCGCTTCCGCCTGCGCGGCGTGCGCCCGCCGGGACCCGAGGCCGCGGTCATCCTGGTCGACGACCGCAGCCTCGCCGCACTCGGGCGCTGGCCCTTCAGCCGCCACCTCTTCGCCTCCGCCGTCGACGCGCTCGATCGCGCCGGCGCCAGGCTCATCGTCTTCGACCTGCTCTTTGCCGAGCCCGACGAGCCGGTTCCGGCACCTCTGCGCGCGACGGCGAGGAGTGCTGCAAAGGCCATTCCGCCGGAGGGCAACGGACCGCTGCGCGCGGAGCTCGAGCGTCTCGCCGGGGACGACCCAGACGGCGACTTCGCGGCGGCGATCCGCAGGTCCGGGAAGGTGCTGCTCCCGGTGGGCTTCGCCTTCACCGGTGCCGCGCGGCCGGAGCCGGATTTCGTCTCGGCTGCCGCCTATGTGCGCTTCGACAAGAGCCCGCGCGAGCCCGCCTTTCCCCTCCGTCCCGTGGCAGCGGTGCCGCCGATCGAGGAGCTGGCCACGGCGGCGCTCGGCCTCGGTCACGCCGCCATCGCCTACGACCGCGACGGCGAGCCGCGCTACGATTACCTCGCCTTGCCCTTCGAAGCCGATTTCATTCCCTCGCTCTCCTTGCGCGCGGCGGCGGCCTACCTCGGTCTCAAATGGGAGAACGTCGGCCTAGCGCTCGGCGAGGGCGTGCGTCTCGGCAACCGCATGGTTTCCACCGATCCGGCGATGCGCCTCCTCATCAACTACCGCGGGCCGCGCGGCACATTTCCCACCTTCTCCTTCGTCGATCTCGTGCAGGGCCGCATCCCGGCGGACGCCTTGCGCGGGCGCATCGTGCTCTTGGGCGCCTCCTTCGTCGGCAACAGCGACGCCTATAGCGCACCCTTCGGCAGCACGCCGCTCCCGGGGGTCGAGCGCATGGCGAACGTCATCGACACCATCCTCGGCGGCGACTTCATCGCCGAGCATCCACCGCCCTGGCCGGCGGCGGCCGCCGCCGCGGTCCTCGTGCTGGCGCTCGCCATGGGGGCGACGAGCGGGCTCCTGCCGACGCGGGCGGCAGCACTCGTGGGCGGCGCTCCGCTGCTGCTCTGGGCCGGCGGTGCCGAGCTCGCCTTCCTCCACGGCCTCTGGCTGCCCGTGGTGGGACCGCTTGCGGCGCTGGCCGCGGCGGCGCTCAGCGTGCTTCTCTTCCGCTATTGGGTGGTCGATCGCGACGGGCGGCGGATCGCGCTCGCGTTCCGGCACTATCTGGCACCGGAGATGGTGAGCGTCCTCGCGGCGCACCCCGAGCGGCTGCAGTTGGGCGGCGAGCTCCGCGAGATGACGTTCCTCTTCTGCGACGTGCGCGGCTTCACCTCGATCTCCGAGCAGTTCAAGTCGAATCCGCAGGGTCTCACGCACCTCATCAACCGCTTTCTCACGCCGATGACCGACATCATCATGGCGCGGCACGGCACCATCGACAAATACATGGGCGACTGCATCATGGCGTTCTGGAACGCGCCGCTCGACAACGAGCGCCATGCCGACCGCGCCTGCGAGAGCGCGCTCGCCATGATCGCGGCACTCGAGACGATCAATGCGCGGCTCGCGGCCGAGACGGGGGCGGAGCAGCGTCCGTTCCGCCCGCTCAAGATCGGCATCGGGCTCAACAGCGGCGAATGCGTGGTCGGCAACATGGGCTCGGACCAGCGCTTCGACTATTCGGTCCTGGGCGATGCGGTCAATCTCGCCTCGCGGCTCGAGGGGCAGTCGAAAACCTACGGCGTCGATATCGTCATCGGCGAGGCGACGCGTGCTGCGGCGCCGACCTTTGCCGCACTCGAGCTCGATCTCATTGCGGTCAAGGGCAAGAAGGAGGCCGTGCGCATCTACGCCCTCCTGGGCGACACCGCGGCGGCGCAATCGCCGGACTTCGGAGCGCTCCGCGAGCGCCACGGCGCCATGCTGGCCTGCTACCGCGCGCAGGATTGGGCGGGCGGGCGCGAGGCGCTCGGCCAATGCCGGCGGCTCGGGGGCGGCCTCGGGCAGCTCTACGACCTCTTCGAGGAGCGCATCGCCCATTACGCCGCGAATCCGCCGGGCGAGGGTTGGGACGGCGTCTTTGTCGCCACCGCAAAATAGCGCTATGATCGGAGCCGGCGGACGGGGCAGCCGAATGGCGACGTAGTCGCCGAGCAGCACGCCGGGCGGGGAGGGGGAGGTGGCTTACGCGGGATCGGCTCGTTGGGCAGGCGCGCTCGCCTTGCTCTTCATTGCAGGCTTCGCCTCCGTAGCCGACGCCTACACGGCCGCGGGCGACCGTACCTTCCCTGCCACCATCCTCATTCCGCAGATCGCACCCACCGACGAATTCTATCTCACCACCTCCGCCACCCATCCGGCGCCGGGTCGGGATCTGACCAATTTCACCAGCGTCTACAACAAGACCATCACCGAGCGGCTGAGCTTCGGCATCAAGGACGGCTACAACTGGCTCGATCGTCCCGGCGTCGCCACCCTCAGCGGCTTCCAGAACCTCGAGACCACGGCCAGATATCTCGCGGTCCTCGATCCGGAGAGCGAGTTTCTCGCCTCGCTCGGCGTCGACCGCGCCTGGGGCGGCACGGGCCAGGCGGCGCTCGGCGCCAGCGCAAGCCCCAAGGGCGCCACCACGCCTCAGTTCACCTTCGGCAAAGGCATGCTCGACATCGGTGCCGATTATCTGCGCCCGGTCGGGCTCGCCGGGATCGCGGGCTACCAGATATCCGACGGCAAGCCGCGTCCGGACTTGTGGCAGCTCGGCTTCGCGCTCGACTACTCGATCCCCTACCTCGAAGCCAAGGTGCAAAGCGTCGACCTGCCGGACTTCGTTCGCGCGCTCACGCCGCTCGTCGAGGTCCTCTTCGGCGTTCCGAGCGGCAGCAGCTTCGGCGCCAGGACGACGATCACGGTGGCGCCCGGCGTCAATTATGCGGGCGGAGGCTGGGAGTTCGGCCTCGAGGCCCTGCTGCCGGCGACGCGGGCGACCGGGAGCGGCGTCGGCGTGGCGGCGCAACTCCATTTCTCGCTCGATTACCTCTTCGCCGGCGGCTTCCTCGGAAGGCCCATCTTCTCGTCGGATTGAGCAGCGGAGCCGAGCGCGCAGCCTAATAGCACCTCACCACCTCGCCGTGCCGCGTGCAGCCGGGTGCTGCGAGCGCCACGAAATGGTGTGCCACCGCATCGGGGTGGGGGAGCGTCGAGGGGTTCTCGCCGGGGAAGGCCTCGGCGCGCATGGCGGTGCGCACGACGCCGGGATCGAGGAGGTTGACGCGCAGCCTCGTCTTGCTCGTCTCGCCGGCATAGGTGCGCACCATCATCTCGAGGGCGGCCTTGCTCGCCGCGTAGGCGCCCCAATAGGGAAAGACGCCCGAGCCGGCGCCCGAGGTCACGAAGATGGCGCGGCCGGCATCCGATTGGCGCAAGAGCGGGTCCATGCTGCGGATGAGCCGCCAGTTGGCGGTGAGGTTGACCGCCATCACCTCGGCCCACGCCGGCGGGTCGATGTGGCCGAGCGGCGAGAGCACGCCGAGCACGCCCGCGTTGCCGACCAGGATGTCGAGCCTGCCGTAGCGCTCGTAGAGTGCGGCTCCCAGGCGGTCGATCTGCTCGGCCTCCTTGAGGTCGAGGGGGACGAGGGTTGCCGTCCCGCCGGCCGCCTGGACGGCGTCGTCCACCTCCTCGAGCCCGCCGACCGTGCGCGCCGCCAGCACGACGTGGGCGCCCTCGGCCGCGAAGCGCCGCGCCACCGCGGCGCCGATGCCGCGCGAGGCGCCGGTGATGAGGGCGATGCGGCCGTGAAGGGTCTGATTTGGCGGGTCCGCTGCCATCCCCCCTCCCTACCCTCCCCCTCAAGGGGGGAGGGGAAGTTCACGAGCAGGCCCGATAAGAACCCCCTCCCCCCTTGAGGGGGAGGGTTGGGGTGGGGGGACAGCCCAACGACAACGGCGGAGGCATCACCCGGCTCAGGCGATCTCGGCGAGGAGGGAGAGCTGGGGGGTCTGCTCGCCGCCGTCGTGGTCGGTGAGCGCCGTCGGGTAGTCGCCGGTGAAGCAGGCGTCGCAGAACTGGGGGTGGACCTTATCGCGGGCGGCAGCGCCGAGCGCGCGGTAGAGCCCGTCGATCGAGATGAAGCTCAGGCTGTCGACGCCGATGAGCCGGCCCATGCCCTCTACGTCGAGTTGGGCTGCGAGCAGCTCGGAGCGCTCCGGCGTGTCGATGCCGTAGAAGCAGGAGTGGGTGGTGGGCGGGCTCGAGATGCGCATGTGCACCTCGCGCGCCCCCGCCTGGCGCAGCATCTCGACGATCTTGCGCGAGGTGGTGCCGCGCACGATGCTGTCGTCGACCAGGACGACGCGCTTGCCTTCGATGAAGGCGCGGTTGACGTTGTGCTTGAGCTTGACGCCCAGGTGGCGGATCTGGTCGCTCGGCTCGATGAAGGTGCGCCCCACGTAGTGGTTGCGGATGATGCCGAGCTCGAAGGGGATGCCGGCCTCGGCCGCGTAGCCGATGGCGGCGGGCACGCCCGAATCGGGGACCGGCACGACCACGTCGGCCTCAGCCGGCGCCTCGCGCGCGAGCTCGGCGCCGATGCGCTTCCGCACGTCGTAGACGCTCCTCCCCTCGACGTTGCTGTCGGGGCGCGAGAAGTAGACGTACTCGAAGATGCAGAAGCGCCGGCGCATGGGCGGGAAGGGCTTGAGCGAGCGCACGCCGCGCGCGTCGAGCACCACGAGCTCGCCCGGCTCCACGTCGCGCACGAACTCGGCGTCGATGATGTCGAGCGCGCAGCTCTCGGAGGTGAGGATGCTGGCGCCGTCGCGCGTGCGGCCGAGCACGAGCGGGCGCACGCCCAGCGGGTCGCGCACCCCGATCACCGAGTCCTCGCTCATGCCGATGAGCGAATAGGCGCCCTCGATCTGGCGCAGCGCCTCGACGATGCGGTCGATCAGCGTGCCGTGCGCACTGGTCGCGATGAGGTGGACGATCACCTCGGTGTCGCTCGTCGATTGGAAGAGCGAGCCGCGGCGCTTGAGCCGCTCGCGCAGCGCCACCGCGTTGGTGATGTTGCCGTTGTGCCCGACCGCGAAGCCGCCCTCCTGGAGGTGGGCGAAGAGCGGCTGCACGTTGCGCAGGACGGTCTCGCCCTGGGTCGCATAGCGCACGTGGCCGATGGCGATGGCACCAGGCAGCCGGGCGATGACCTCGCCGCTGTTGAGGTTGTCGCCGACGAGGCCGAGCGCCTTGTGCTGGTGGAACTGCCGCCCGTCGAAGCTGACGACGCCGACCGACTCCTGGCCGCGGTGCTGGAGGGCATGGAGGCCGAGTGCGGTGAGCGCCGCCGCGTCGGCATGGCCGTAGATGCCGAAGATGCCGCACTCCTCGTGGAGCTTGTCGTCGTCGAAGGGGTTAGTGGCCGGCAGCTCTCTCTTGGTCATGGCCGTTTAGCCCTCGCCTCCGTCACTGGGTGCTCTGGAACAGCCGGTTCATGTCCTTGATCTCATCGCGGTTATACCCCTCGCGGTCCTTGGGCGCATCAGCTTTGGGGGCCGGTTGGCTCAATTGGTCGAACTCCTGCTTGGCAGCTATGCCCTCGCGCGTCTTGGCCGCGGCGTCGTTCACCGCCTGGGCGCCGCGGCGCTTGGCGCTCTCGGGGATGAGCTGCTCGATGAGGCGGGCGCCGCGCTCGATGATCGGCATGGTGCGCGCCTCGCGCACCCAGGAGGGGTACTGGTCAGCCGAGGTGAAGGCCCAGCCGAGCGCCAGATAGCCGAGGCAGACCACGACGGCCCCGCGCACCAGCCCGAAGACGAGCCCCAGCGACTTGTCGAGCGTGCTGAAGTTGCTCTGGTGCACGCGCCGGGCGATGACGTGGGTGATCGTCGAGAGGATGACGAGGACGATGACGAAGACGGTGACGCCGGCGGCACCATCGGCCAGCCACGGCACGGCGATGAACTTGCGGAACCAGGGCGTCACCCAGCGGAAGACGTAGAGGGTGGCGAAGGCGGCTCCCACCCAGCCGGCGACGCCGAGCACCTCCTTGACGAAGCCGCGGATGAGCGCGAAGAGGCCGGAGACCAGGAGGATGACCAGGACGGCGATGTCGGTCGTGTTCATGGCGCTGCCGTCATCATGCGTTGAGCTCAGCACCCTTGGCGCGCGCCGGCTTGCCGGGGAGGCCGCCCGCCCCATCCTCGAAGAGCGCCAGAAGCTCGTGGAGCCGCCCCACTTCGGTGAGGCGCAGCCCTGCAGCACCAAGCGCCGCTGCGCCGGGGAGCGCTCCCTTGCGCGGCCGCGCCGGCACGATGGCGTGGCTGAAGCCGAGCTTGGCAGCCTCCTTGAGGCGCTGATCCATATGGTTCACCGGCCGCACCTCGCCCGAGAGGCCGATCTCTCCGAACACCACCGTCTCGGGCGGCACGGGCCTGTCGGTGTGCGATGAGGCGAGCGCTGCCGCGACCGCCAGGTCCGCCGCCGGCTCGGCGATGCGCAGTCCGCCCGCCACGTTCAAATAGACATCCCGGCCCACAAGAGCAAGGCCGCAGCGCGCCTCGAGCACGGCGAGCACCATGGCGAGCCGGCCGCCGTCCCAGCCGATCACGGCGCGCCGCGGCGTCGCCAGCGCCGAGGGTGCGACGAGCGCCTGGATCTCGACCAGCATGGGGCGGGTGCCCTCGATGCCGGCGAACACCGCCGAGCCGCTCACCGGCCGCTCGCGCTCCGAGAGGAAGAGGGCGGAAGGGTTGCTCACCTCGATGAGACCGCGGTCGGTCATCTCGAAGACGCCGATCTCGTCGGTCGGGCCGAAGCGGTTCTTGACCGCGCGCAGGATGCGGAACTGGTGGCCGCGCTCGCCCTCGAAATAGAGCACCGTGTCGACCATGTGCTCGAGCACGCGGGGGCCGGCGATCTGGCCCTCCTTGGTGACGTGGCCGACCATGAGCACGCTCGTCCCCCGGCGCTTGGCCACCCGGATGAGCTCCTGGGCCGAGGCGCGCACCTGGGCGACCGTGCCGGGCGCCGAGTCGAGGCTGTCGACATACATGGTCTGGATCGAGTCGATCACCGCGATGGCGGGACCGTCGGGCTGATCGAGGCAGGTCAGGATGTCGCGGATGCTGGTGGCGGCGGCAAGCTCGACCGGTGCTGAGGCGAGGCCCATGCGCGCGGCGCGCATGCGCACCTGGTCGACCGCCTCCTCGCCCGAGATATAGACAGCACTGGCATCCTGGGCGAGGCGCGCGGTGGCCTGGAGCAGGAGGGTCGACTTGCCGATGCCGGGATCGCCGCCGACGAGCACGGCGGAGGCGGGTACTAAGCCGCCGCCGCACACGCGGTCGAACTCGAGGATGCCGCTCGCGCGGCGCGGCAGTGCCGCTGCGGGGCCGTCCAGGCGCGCGAGCGCGAGCGCCCGGCCCTTGCCGCCGTCGAGACCGCGGGGGCTTGCCTCGCGTGCGAGCTCCTCGACGATGCTGTTCCAGGCGCCGCAAGCCTCGCAGCGGCCCTGCCAGCGCCGGTGGCTGGCACCGCATTCCTGGCAGACATAACGGCTCTGCGGTTTGGCCACTTAAGCGCGACCTCCGAGGTGCTGCCGCCTCAGGCGGCTCACGCCCGCACCTCCATCTTGATCGGTCCCTCGGCGCGGCCGTTGATGAACTGGTCGAGGTAGGCGTTCTCGGCGTCCTCGAGCTCCGCCACCTTGCCGCTCCAGATGATCTTGCCGCCGTAGAGCATGGCGATGCGGTCGGCGATCTTGCGGGCACTCGCCATGTCGTGGGTGATGGAGAGCGCCGTCACCCCCAGCTCGCTCACGCATTTGCGGATGAGGTCGTTGATCACGTCGCCCATGATCGGGTCGAGGCCGGTCGTGGGCTCGTCGAAGAAGATGATCTCGGGGTCGGTGGCGATGGCGCGCGCGAGACCCACGCGCTTCTTCATGCCGCCCGAAAGCTCGGCGGGCGCAACCTCGGCCACCTCGGGCCCGAGCCCGACTTGCGCCAGCTTGCCGAGTGCGATCGCCTTGGCCTCCGCGCGCTTGAGGCCTTTGCCCTGGACCAGGCCGAAGGCGACGTTCTCCCACACCGGCAGGCTGTCGAAGAGGGCGGCACCCTGGAAGAGCATGCCGAACTTGCGCAGGATCGGCTCGCGCCGCTGCCAGCCGATCCCCACCACCTCCTCGCCGTCGACCTCGATCGAGCCGCGCTCCGGCTCGAGCAACCCGAGGATGCATTTGAGGGTCACCGACTTGCCCGAGCCCGAGCCGCCGATCACCACCACCGACTCGGCGACGCCGATGTCGAGGTCGACTCCGGTCAGCACCTCCTTGGCGGCGAAGCGCTTGTGCACGTCTTTGAGGCGGATCTTCGGCCTGGCGCTGCTCATGCGGAAAGGCTCGCTCCTCGGCTCGCCGCCGGTTCATTCGGGTGCCGCCGATTATGCGCCGCTCGAGAGCCCCGGGACAAGCGCGGCTCTCGCCTCAGGTGCCGAAGAACATCGCGGTCAGCACGTAATTGAAGGCGAAGATGAGGGCCGAGGCCGAGACCACGGCGTTGGTCGTGGCGGCACCCACGCCCTCGGCGCCGCCCTTGGAATGATAGCCGTGGTAGCAGCCCATGAGCGCTATGAGAAAGCCGAAGACGCCGGCCTTCACCAGTCCCGAGACCACGTCGAGGGTCTTGAGGTCGTCCCAGGTCAGCTTGATGTAGTTGGCCGGGTTGAAGCCGAGCTTGTGGACGCCGACGATGTAGCCGCCGAACACGCCGATGATGTCGGCGACGAAGACGAGGCAGGGCAGCATGGCAAAGCCGGCGACGAGGCGCGGCACCACGAGATACTTGAAGGGGTCGGTCGAGAGCGTCACCAGCGCGTCGATCTGCTCGGTCACCCGCATGGTGCCGATCTCGGCGGCCATGGCGGCACCGACGCGCCCCGCCACCATGAGGCCGGCGAGCACGGGGGCGAGCTCGCGCGTAATGGCGAGCACGACCACGGTCGGGATCGCCCCCTCGGCATTGAAGCGCGTGAAGCCGGTGTAGCTCTGCAGCGCCAGCACCATGCCGGTGAAGATCGCGGTCAAGCCCACGACCGGCAGCGAGAAGTAGCCGATCTGGACCATCTGCTGGCCGATGAGGCGCAGGAAGAAGGGCGGCCGGATGCAGTGGGAGAGGGCGATGCCGGTGAAGAGGGTGAGGCGGCCCGCCACCGCGAGGAAGGCGAGGGCGACGCGTCCGATCGGGGCCAGGACGGCTGAAATCACCGCTCAAGCCCCGCGGGCGGCCGGCTGATCGGCGGTATCGGGCGCGAAGCGAGCCATTCCCAAGCGGTCCCCGAGAGGTGCAAGGCATTCCTTGCGGCATCGCCGCCGCGGCCAAAATCAGCCGCCACCACGACCGACGCCGACCGCCGGGAGAGGCGCGGCGGCCGGCGTCCGGTGAGGCCCGCACGATAGCCAACGGCCCTCTCAGTGTCAACGCGGGCCGCGGCGGATTTGGACTGCGGGGACAACGGGTTGCGCAATCGGGCGGGTAAACGGCGCGTTTCCCGTTCCGCTTTGCGGCGCCGTCTCATACGATGGGCTGGCCCGTGAGGAGGAGGCAGCACCGGTGCCCAAGAGCCTGCCCAGCCATGCCCGCGTCGTCGTCATCGGCGGCGGGGCCGTCGGCTGCTCGATCGCCTATCACCTGACCAAGCTCGGCTGGCAGGACGTGGTCCTCCTCGAGCGCAAGCGGCTCACGAGCGGCACCACCTGGCATGCCGCCGGGCTCATCGGGCAACTGCGCGCCACGCTCAACATGACGCGGCTCGCGCAATATACCGCCGGGCTCTATGCCGGGCTCGAGGCGGAGACCGGCCAGGCGACCGGCTGGAAGCAGCGCGGCAGCATCGCCATCGCCGCCACCCCCGGCCGCTTCGAGGAGCTCCTACGCGGCGCCTCGATGGCCAAGACCTTCGGCCTAGAGGTGCATGAGGTCGGCCGTGACGAGATCAAGCGCCATTGGCCGCTGCTCGACGTGAGCGACGTGGTGGGCGGGGTCTTCCTCCCCAAGGACGGCCAGACCAACCCGGTCGATACCACCGTGGCGCTCGCCAAAGGCGCCGCGATGCGCGGCGCGCAAATCTTCGAGGAGACGAAGGTGAGCGCCATTCTCCGCGAGCGGGGCCGTGCCGCAGGCGTCGCGACCGAGCGCGGCGAGATCAGGGCCGAGCACGTTGTTATCGCAACGGGCATGTGGTCGCGCGTGCTGGGTGCGAGTTGCGGCGTCAATATCCCGCTCCAGGCCTGCGAGCATTTCTATGTGGTGACCGAGGATTTCCCCGAGCTCGCGCCGACGCTCCCGGTGCTCCGCGACCCCGACCATTGCGCCTACTTCAAGGAGGACGCCGGCAAGCTCCTCTTCGGCGCCTTCGAGCCCAAGGCCAAGCCCTGGGCGGTGGACGGCATTCCCGAGGATTTCGAGTTCGGCGAGCTTCCCGAGGATTTCGACCATTTCCAGCCCATCCTCGAGGCGGCGATGCGGCGGTTGCCGGCGCTCGAGCGCGTCGGCATCCGCAAATTCTTCAACGGCCCCGAGAGCTTCACGCCCGACGTGCGCTATATGCTCGGCGAGGCGCCCGAGCTCCCCGGCCTCTTCGTCGCCGCCGGCTTCAACTCGACGGGCATCCAGTCCGCGGGCGGGGCAGGGAAGGTGCTCGCCGAGTGGATCGTCGGCGGCCATCCGCCGATGGACTTGTGGGACGTGGACATCAGGCGCATGCAGCCCTTCCAGGGCAACCGGCGCTATCTCGCCGAGCGCGTCTCCGAGTCCTTGGGCCTCCTCTACGCCATGCACTGGCCCTACCGCCAGTACGAGACGGCGCGCGGCGCGCGCCTGACGCCGCTCTACGCGCGGCTCAAGGAGTACCACGCCTGCTTCGGCGAGACGGCGGGCTGGGAGCGCGCCAACTGGTTCGCCACCGACGGCGTGGCACCGCGCTACGAATACAGCTACGGGCGGCAGAACTGGTTCGCCGAGGCGGCGGCCGAGCACAAGGCGGCGCGCGAGACGGTGGCACTCTTCGACCAGTCGAGCTTCGCCAAGTTCCTCGTCGAGGGCAGAGATGCCGAAGCTCTGCTCCAGCGCCTCTCCGCCAACGACGTAGCCACCCCGCCCGGCCGCGTCGTCTATACCCAGTGGCTCAACGAGCGCGGCGGCATCGAGGCCGATCTCACGGTCGCGCGCCTCTCCGAGACGAGCTACATGGTGGTGACGGCGACCGCCACCGGCGTGCGCGACCTCAACTGGCTCAAGCGCCACATCCCGGAGGGCGCCCAAGCCCTCGCGACCGACGTGACCTCGGGCTACGCCATGCTGAGCCTGATGGGCCCGGCGAGCCGCGCGCTCCTCGAGGCACTCTCGGGCGAGGACCTCTCGAACGGCAGCTTCCCCTTCGGCAGCACGCGCGAGCTCGAGATCGGCTACGCCAGGGTGCGCGCCCAGCGCATCACCTATGTGGGCGAGCTCGGCTGGGAGCTTTATATGGGAAGCGAGTTCGCGGTCGGCGTCTTCGACGCCATCATGGCAGCAGGTCCCCCCTTCGGCCTGCGCCTCGCCGGCATGCATGCAATGGACTCCTGCCGCATGGAGAAGGCGTACCGAAGCTGGGGCCACGACATCTCGGACGAGGATACGCCCATCGAGGCGGGCCTCATGTTCGCGGTCAAGCTCGACAAGAACCTCGACTTCATCGGCCGCGAGGCGCTCCTGCGCGCGCGCGAGCAGCGCACGACCAAGCGGCTCCTCCAGCTCGCCCTCCAGGATCCCAAGCCGCTCCTCTACCACAACGAGCCCATCTTGTGCTGTGGCCGCATCGCCGGCCGCACCACCTCGGGCGCCTACGGCCATCACCTCGGCCGCGCCATAGCCCTCGGCTACGTACACGACGAAGGCGGCGTCGACGCGCATTACGTGGCGAGCGGCAAGTTCGAGATCGAGGTCGCGGGCAAGCGCCATGCCGCCATCGCGAGCTTGGCACCGATGTACGATCCGAAGGGGCTGCGGATAAAAGCCTGAGCGCCGCCGTCCCTCACCCTTCCCATCGCTTGCGCGATGGGCCCCTTCCCTCTCCCGCAAGCGGGAGAGGGTGGCGAGCGCAGCGAGCCGGGTGAGGGAGGGCTCCGCCCTACCGCATCGTCGGCATGACGTACTCCGCACCCTTGCGGATGCCGGTCGGCCAGCGCGAGGTGACGGTCTTGAGCCGCGTATAGAAGCGCACGCCCTCGGCGCCGTGCACGTAATGGTCGCCGAAGAGCGAGCGCTTCCAGCCGCCGAAGGAGTGGAAGGCCATGGGCACGGGGATCGGTACGTTGATGCCGACCATGCCGATCCTGGCGCGCGCCGCGAAGTCGCGCGCGGCGTCGCCGTCGCGGGTGAAGATGGCCGTGCCGTTGCCGTACTCGTGGGCATTCACAAGGCCGAGCGCCTCCTCGTAGCTCGTGCTGCGCACGACCGCGAGGACGGGTCCGAAGATCTCCTCCCGGTAGATGCGCATCTCCGGCTTGACCGCGTCGAAGAGGCAGCCGCCGATGAAATAGCCGTTCTCGTAGCCTTGCAGCTTGAGGCCGCGGCCGTCGACCGCGAGCTTGGCCCCCTCCTTGATGCCGAGGTCGACGTAGCCCTTGACGCGCTCATAGGCCTCCCTGGTGACGAGCGGGCCCATCTCGGCCTCGGGGTCCGTATAGGGGCCGATCTTGAGCCCGCGCACGCGCGGTGCGAGCTTCGCCATGAGGGCATCGCCGGCACCGGCGACGGCGACCGCGACGGCGACCGCCATGCAGCGCTCGCCCGCCGAGCCGTAGGCGGCACCCATGAGCGCGTCCGTCGCCTGCTCCATGTCGGCGTCCGGCAGCACGATCATGTGGTTCTTGGCACCGCCCAGCGCCTGCACGCGCTTATTGTGCGCGGTGCCGGTGTGATAGACGTATTCGGCGATGCGCGTCGAGCCGACGAAGCTCACCGCCTCGATGCCGGGGTGTGCGAGGATGGCGTCGACCGCCTCCTTGTCGCCGTTCACCACGTTGAGCACGCCGGGAGGCGCTCCCGCCTCGAGGAGGAGCTCGGCCAAAAGGAGCGGTGCCGTGGGATCGCGCTCGGAGGGCTTGAGCACGAAGCAGTTGCCGCAGGCGACCGCCACCGGGAACATCCACATCGGCACCATGGCGGGAAAGTTGAAGGGTGTGATGCCGGCCACGACGCCGAGCGGCTGGCGCAGCGAATAGCTGTCGACGTTGGTGCCGACGTTCTCGCTGTACTCGCCCTTCAAGAGATGCGGGATGCCGCAGGCGAACTCGACGACCTCGATGCCGCGCGTCACCTCGCCGGTGGCGTCGGCCAGCACCTTGCCGTGCTCGCTGCCGATGATGCGCGCGAGCCGCTCGCGGTTCCGCTCGAGGAGCTCCTTGTACTTGAAGAAGACGCGCGCGCGGACGAGCGGCGGCGTGGCCGCCCACTTCGGGAAGGCGGCCTTGCCGCTCTCTACGGCCGCATCGACCTCGGCAGCGCTCGCGAGCGGCACGCGCGCACTCGCCTCGCCGATGGCAGGGTTGAAGACATCGGCGAAACGCCCGCTCTTGCCCACCACGCTCTTGCCGCCGATGAAGTGATGGAGCTCGCTCGCCATGGCGTCCTCCCGGGAAAGTGCGTCCTTCGGCGCCACTCTAAGCGCGATCCCGGCCAAGGCCAACAGGAGAGCCTCGCGCGCTTGTGCCAGGTCATTGCCAGGGCGAGGGCGCGGCCGGAGAATAGGGTCATGGAGAAGGCGAGCAAGGCAGCGTCCGTGCCGGCGGCCGCAACGCTGAGCAACGCGAGGATCGCGGAGGAGCTCTTGCGCCTTGCCGAGCTTCTCGAGATCGGCGGCGCCAATCCCTTTCGCGTGCGCGCCTACCGCAATGCGGCGCGCACGGTCGAGAACCTGCCCGAGAGCGTGGGTGCGATGCTCGCGGCGGGGCGCGATCTCGCCGAGCTCCCGGGCATCGGCAAGGACCTCGCCCAGAAGATCGCGGAGCTCTCGAAGAGCGGCCACCTCAAGCTCCTCGAGGAGGTGGAGGAGACGTTGCCGCCGGCGCTCGTCGAGATGGCCAAGCTCCCCGGCCTCGGCCCCAAGCGCATCAAGCTCATCTACGACAGGCTCAAGATCGCGAGCCTGGACGAGCTCGCCAAGGCCGCTGCCGCCGGCCGGCTCGCGGCACTTCCGGGCCTCGGCGCCAAGACCCAGGCGAAGCTCCTCGAGGCGCTCGCGGCGCGCCGTCCGGGCCCAGAGCGCATCAGGCTCGCCGCCGCCGAGGAGAGTGCCGAGGCGCTCCTCGCCTATCTCAAGGACAGCCCGGGCGTGCGCCGGGCGATCATCGCCGGCAGCTATCGGCGGCGCAAGGAGACGGTGGGCGACATCGACATCCTGGTGACGAGCGCCAAGGGCACCGCAGTGATCGAGCGCTTCGCCGCCTATCCGGAGGTGAGGGACGTGCTCGCCAAAGGGCCGACGCGCTCGACCGTCGTGCTGGAGTTCTGGGCTGCAGGTCGATCTGCGCGTGGTGGCGGAGGAGAGCTACGGCGCCGCCCTCCATTACTTCACCGGCTCCAAGGATCACAACATAGCACTGCGCCGAATGGCTCAGGCGAAGGGCCTCAAGATCAACGAGTACGGAGTCTTCCGCGGCGAGAGGCGCATCGCCGGCCGCACGGAGGAGGAGCTCTACGCGCTCTTCAAGCTCTCCTACATCGAGCCCGAGCTCAGGGAGAACCGCGGTGAGATCGAGGCGGCGCGGGCGGGGACGCTGCCGCACCTCGTGACACTCGCCGACATGCGGGGCGACCTCCACGTCCACACCAGGGCCTCCGACGGCAACGCCACCATCGCCGAGCTCGCCGCGGCGGCGCGCGCGCGCGGCTACGCCTATCTCGCCATGTCCGACCACAGCCAACGCCTGACCGTGGCGCACGGGCTCGATGCCAGGCGGCTCGGCCGGCAGATCGACGAGATCGAGAAGCTCAACGCCACGCTCAAGGGGATGCGCATCCTCAAGGCGGTCGAGGTCGACATTCTTGAGGACGGCAGCCTCGATCTCCCGGATAGCATCCTCGAGAAGCTCGACTTCGCCATCGGCGCCGTGCATTCCCATTTCGAGCTCTCCGCCGCGCGGCAGACCGAGCGCTTGATGCGCGCCATGGACAACCGCAACCTCTCATTCGTCGCGCATCCGACCGGCCGCCTCATCGGCGGGCGCGAGGCATATGCCGTCGAGATCGAGCGCCTCGTGGCGGCGGCCAAGGAGCGCGGCTGCTTCTTCGAGATCAACGCCCAGCCCGAGCGGCTCGATCTCAACGACAGCCACGCGCGCCTCGCCAAGGAGGCGGGCGTCAAGCTCGCGGTCAATACGGATGCCCACAACGTGCACCAGCTCGATTTCATGCGCTACGGCATAGACGTGGCGCGGCGCGGCTGGCTCGAGCGCAATGACGTGCTCAATGCGCGTCCGTGGGCCGAGCTGCGCCGCCTCCTCAAGCGGCGCTGACGCTCCCGATTTCGCACGAGGCCAAAATCCATGTCGCTGCAAGATTTCAGGCTGCTCAGCTTCGACGTGATGGGCACGCTGATCGACTACGAGAGGGGGATCGTGAGCTATATCCGGCAATGCGCCGGGAGCGCGGCGCCGCGGCTGAGCGACCGGGACATTCTCGAGGCTTGCGCACGCGCCGAGGAGGCGGCGCAGAAGGCAATGCCCCACATGCCCTTCACGCGCCTCCTGGCGCCGATCTATGAGGGGATGGCCGGCGAGCTCGGCCTTGAGGCCGGGCGCGACGCGGCCGAGGGGTTGCGCAGCTCGGTCGCAGAGTGGCCGGCCTTTCCCGATTCTCGTCGCGGCCTTGAGGCGGCTTCGCGCGCGCTTCCGCCTGGTCGCGCTCACCAATGCGGACAACCGCGCGCTCGATCTCATGGCGCGCACGCTCGGCGATCCCTTCGACGACCGCGTGACCGCCGAGGACGTCGGCGTCTCGAAGCCCGATCCGCAAGTCTTCGCCTATTGCCGCGGCCGGCAGGGCGCCGCGGGCTATGGCCTCGCGGACTGGCTCCACGTGGCGCAGAGCCAGTACCACGACATCGGCGCCGCCAAGGCGCTCGGCTTCACCGTCGCCTGGATCGAGCGCCGCAAGGGGCAGGAAGGCGCCGGCGCCACGCCCCTGGCGGCGGACCCGGTTGAGCCCGATTACCACTTCGCCTCGCTCGCCGAGCTCGCGGACGCGGTCGAAGGGAATGCCTGACGTTTTTAAGCCCCACCCCCACCCCAACCCTCCCCCTTCAAGGGGGAGGCGGAAGACTTTCAGGTCGTTCACAGTGCCCCTCCCCCCTTGAGGGGGAGGGCAGGGGAGGGGGGTGCCAATGCAGCCCCTACCGCCGCTCGCGCCATTCGTTAGGCGCGCGGGCAGGCCAGCCGAAGTCGCGGGGGCGAAGCCCGGCGTGGAACCAGGCGACGAAGCTGTAGATGTCGTAGACCGGAAGCCCGGTCGCCTCTCTCAGCGCCAGCGCATAGGGCGCCATGTTGGTGCATTCGAGCACGATGGCGCCGATGTCGCGGTGTGCCGCGAGAAGCGCCGCGCCGGCCGCCAGGATGTCTGCCTCCGCGGCGGCCACGTCGAGGGTGGGCTCGTCGCCGATGAGGACGCGGCTGAACTCGCGGCCGCCGTCGGTGCCGGCAACCGGCGCCGCGGGGTCGCATCCGGCGGCCGAGAGGTGCTCGGCCGTCAGCGTCTTGGCGCTGACCGTAAGCACGCCGCAGCGCTTCCCCGGCGGCAGCAGGCGCTCGACCCACGGCACCTGCATGAGGCTCGAGAGCGCCGTCGGCACGCCCGCGCGCCGCGCGATCTCCGCCTGATAGAGCGAGAGGAAGCCGCAGTTGCTGGTGATGCCGTCGGCACCGAGGCGCACGAGCTCGAGCGCCCCCTCGGCGAAGGCCTCGAGGAGGCCCTCCGCGCGCCTCAGCACGACGCGCGCGGGCGAGGCGCCGGCGACGACCTTGTAAAGCACCGGGAAGGGCCAGGTCTCGGCGTTCCCCATGTCGCCCGGGATGCGCGGGAAGCGCGTCTCGAGCATGAGGATGCCGAGCCGCGCGCCATAGACCTGCTTGCCGCCGTGGGCGAGGCGCGCCGGGCGATTGTCGCGGCGCTCGTCCGTCATGGCTCGGCGGCCTCGCCGGGGTGGGCGTGGCACAGGCGCTCCCACATCGCCGTCCCAAGTGCTGCCAGGCCGCCCATGTAGCTGCGCATGAGGACGATCACCAGCAGCGCGTAGATCACCATGTCCCACTCGCCGTATTTCTGCAGATAGGTCGTCAGGATCTCGACCGGTGCCGCGCCGATGAGGGGTCCCGCAAAGGAGCCGAGCCCGCCCACCACCACCATGACGATGAGCTTCGCCATCTCGTTGAAGTCCGCGAGCTGGGGACTGAGCACCAGGAGGTAATGCGCGTAGAACACACCGGCCAGGCCGGCGAAGGCGCTCGAGAGCGTGAAGACGAGCACCTTGACCCGCGTGGTGTCGACGCCGAGGCTCTCGGCACGCAGCTCGTCGTCCTTGATCGCGCGCATGAAATAGCCGAGCGGCGAGCGCACGAGAAGGTACATGGCGAGCACGGAGACGAGCGCCAGCGCCGCGAAGGTGTAGTAGTAGGGCGTCGGCTCCACGCTGTGGAAGAGCGGCGGCACGGTGAGCCCGAGCTCGCCGCGCGTATAGCCGTAGTCGGCGGCGAGGAGGATGTGGATGGTCTCGGCGAAGGCCCAGGTGGCGATCGCGAGGTAGATGGCGCGCATCTTGAGCACGAGGCGGCCGAGCACGTAGCCGAGCGCGCCGGCGAGCAGCACGCCCGCCGGCATGCTGAGGTAGAGCGGCGCCTGGTAGTGGTAGATGAGAAGCCCGGTGGTATAGGCGCCGACCGCGGCGAAGGCCTGGTGTGCCAAGGAGAACTGCCCGGTGAAGCCGGCGAGCAGGTTCCAGCTCGCGGCGAGGATCGTGTAATAGAGGCTCACGGTCAGCACATGCACCGCGAAGCTGCCGAGGAACTGGGGCAGCAGCGCGAGCACGAGTGCCGCCGCCGCACTCACCAGCACCACGCGCCGCCAGTCGATGAGCGACAGCATCGCGGCCCTCATCCCATGAGGCATTCTTGAATCAAGGCGCGCACGCGCGTCGCGCCGAACTCGGCGGGCGGCCCGTCCGCCTTGATGCGGCCGAGATTGACCATATAGACGTAGTCCGCGTGGGGGATCGCCTCCTCGATGTTCTGGTCGACGAGGAGGATGGTGGCGCCGATCGCCCGCCGCGCGGTGAGCAGGAGCTCGTAGACCTGGTCGACGAGGTTGGGGGCGAGGCCCGCCGTCGGCTCGTCGACCAGCATGAGCTTGGGATCGGTCATCATCTCGCGCGCCACCGAGAGCATGCGGCCCTGGCCGCCCGAGAGGTCGCCCGCGCGCGCGCGCCGACGCTCGGCGAGGGCGGGAAAGATGCCGTAGATCTTGGCGAGCTGGGCTGCGAGCCGCGTCTTCTCCTTGCGCAGCGTCCAGCCCCCCATGCGCAGGTTCTCCTCGACCGTGAGGCTGGGGAAGGTGTTGATCTCCTGCGGCACGTAGCTGATGCCGAGCCGCTTCACCTGATAGGGCTCGAGGCCGAGCGCCGGGCGCTCGAGGAAGCGGAGGCTGCCGCGATGCGGCTTCAAGAAGCCGAAGATGGCGCGCAGCAGCGTCGATTTGCCGGCGCCGTTGGGGCCGATGACGAGGGTGAGGCTGCCAGGGGCTACGGCGAGAGAGAGGCCCTGCAGGATGTCGACGCCGGGCTGATAGGCGGCGTAGAGCTCTTCGACGGCAAGGAGTGCGGCGGCGCTCATGCCAGCGCCTTGCCGAGATAGGCGGCGATCACGTCCTCGCGCGCCGCCACCTCGTCGAGCGTGCCCTCGGCCACCACGCGGCCGGCGATCATCACGGTGATCTTGTGGCAGAGCCGGCGCATCACCGTCATCTCGTGGCTGACGATGAGGAAGCCCGTGCTGCGTTCGCGGTTCTCGTGGAGGATGAGATCGATGATGGCGTCCTTGATGAAGGGGTTGATGCCGGCGAAGGGCTCGTCGAGCACGTAGCACTTGAGCGCCGGCACCATGAAGCCGCAGCACACCTGGAGGAGGGCGCGCTGGCCGCCCGAGAGCGCCTTGGCCGGAAGCCCGGCCAGCCGCTCGAGCTTGGTGAGGGCGAGGAACGCATGCGCGCGTGCGAGGCCGTCGCCGTCTGCCGTCCGCGCGCTGCGGCGGCGCGCCATATGGGGAATGAGAAGGTTCTCCAACACCGTGAGATTGCCGAAGAGGCGGCAGAGCTGGAAGCTGCGCAAGAGGCCCTTCCGCGCGATCTCGTGGGGTGCCAGGCCCAAGAGGCTCTCGCCGTCGAGCCGGATGTCGCCCGCGTTCGGCGCCTCGATGCCGGTGATGAGATTGGCGAGCGTCGTCTTGCCAGCACCATTGGGTCCGATGAGACCGCGGATCTCGCCGCGCGCGAGCGCCATCGTCACGTCGCTGTTGGCATAGAGGCCGCCGAAGCGCTTGCTGAGGCCCAGGGTCTCGAGGAGCGCTGCCATGGCCGGGGTCCTCCTCACGCCTGCCGGGCGCGCGCGCCGAAGAGGCCGCGCGGGCGGATCAGGAGGACGAGGAGCACGAGGACGAAGCCGTAGGCGTTCTGGTAGGGCGGCGAGATGAAGGCGGCACCCAGGCTTTCGACGATGCCGAGGAGGAGGCCTCCCACGAGCGCTCCCGGGATCGAGCCGAGGCCGCCGATGACGATGATCTCGAAGCCCTTGACCGTGGTGACGACGCCGTCGGTCGGGAAGACGAGGAAGACGGGTGCGAGCAAGGCACCGGCTGTGCCTGCCAGCGCCACGCCGATGCCGAAGGCGAGCTGGTCGAGGCGGAGTACGTCGACGCCGGAGGTCTGCACGCCGACGCGGCTGTCGGCGGCGGCACGCAAGGCGAGGCCGAGCCAGGTGCGCTTGATGAGGAATTGGAAGAGCGCGATCGCGACGAGCGCGAACACGAAGGCGGCGACGCGGGCGCCGTCCAGCGGCAAGGGGCCGATCGTCACGGTCGGCAGCACCGAGCCGGGAGTGCGCTGGTAGGGCCCGCTCAAGGCGGTCGCGAGGTTGCGCAGGAGGAGGAGGAGTGCGATGGTGACGACGGTCGCATAATCGTCGCGCCGCTCGAGCGCCTTGGCGAACATGGGCTTGATCAGGATGGGCTCGAGCACGATGCCGATGAGGAAGACGCCGAGCGCGGAGAACGGCAGCGCCAGCCACCACAGCGCCGGACCGAGAAGGTGGGCCACGAGCATGAACTGCAGATAGCTGCCGATCATGTAGAACTCGCCCATCGCCCAGTTGATCATCTTCACGATGCTGTAGATGAAGGTGATGCCGAGCGCCATGAGGGCGTAAAGCACGCCGATCATGACGCCCGCGATGAACGTCTGGACGAAAAGCTCGTTCGAGTAGATCACGGCGGCGTGCCCATGAGCGGGCGATCCCTCACCCGGCCGCTTCGCGGCCCGATCGATCCGCTTCGCGGCTCGATCCCGCAAGCGGGAGAGGGAGGGTGAGGGACTGCACCCCCCACGCTGCCACCTCTATTCCGACCCGTAGGCCAGCTCCGCCTCGCGCCAGTCCTGGTTGGGCTGGGTGTAGTGGAGGATCATGATCGGCGGCGACCAGTTGTGCCAGAAGATGCCGTCCGCCTTGGGGAAGGTCACGGCACCCGGCGCCCAGCTCTTGAAGCTCACGCTCTCGAGCGCACTCACGACCGCCTTGGGGTCGGTGCTTTTCGCCTGATCGACCGCCTGGGCGATGATCAGCACGTCGCCGAAGCCGTTCAGGCTCGAATAGGTCGCGGCCTCCTTGTACTTGTCCATGTAGGCCTTGGCGAGCCAAGAGCCCACTTCGGAGAGCTTCTGCTTCGGCGTGTAATAGGCGATGAAATAGATGCCGCTGCCGTCCTTGGGATGGAGCTGCCACCACTGGGGCCGGATCGGCGCATCGTAGGAGATCAGCATGGGCGTTCCCGGCAGGAGGCCGATGGTCGCCGCCTGATCGACCATGAGATCGAGGGGCTGGCCCACGCCGATGTTGATGATGACGTCGGGCTTGAAGGCCTTGACCTGGAGGAGGAGCGGCGTCAGGTCGGTCGTGGCATGGTCGAAGGTGAGGCTCTGCAGCTCGAGGCCCATGTTCTTGGCCTTGGCCTGCTCCTCGGTCTCCTTGACGAGGCCGATGCCGTAATCGGTCGTCTCGGCGAGGATGGAGACCCGCTTGTAGCCCTGCTTCTTGATCCAGCCGAGCCAGGCCGCGGCGCGCAGCGGATCGATCACGTGGGTGCGGAAGGCGACATCGTAATGCTTGCCGGTCACGTCGGCGGCACCGGTCTGGGTGCCGATGGTGGGGACGCCGAGCTCCTTCGCCACCTCGTTCGCCGCGATATTCACCGAGCTGTGGAAGAAGCCGGTGACGCCGACGGCGTGATCCTCGGTGACGAGGCGGCGGTAGGCGGTGACGCCGGCCTCGGGGCGGCCTTGCGAATCCTGCACCGCGAGCTCAACCTTGCGCCCGCCGAGAACGCCGCCCATCACCGTGTTGATGTATTCGACGGCGAGCTCGGCGCCGCGGCGGATGAGCTGGCCCGAGGCCGGATCGCCGGGCGGCGAGAGGGGAATCACGAGGCCGATGGTGACGGGCTCGCCGGCGGCCATGGCAGCACCCGCAAGCCCCGCCGCGAGCGCCAGCCCGGCGGCGCCGAGAACGAGAGGTCTCCTTTTCATGTCGTCTCCCTTGTTTCTACGGCGCCGTTCGGGGAAGCGCCGCTCGGCCCATCTTAGATCGACTTCGAGGGGGGCGTAAACCGGGGCTCTTCGCCGCAGGCTTCACGTCAGGCGGGCGAAGGCGCCGCCGCGGGCAGCCTGGTTGCCCAAGCTCGCTCTGCGACCTAATTTGAGCGGGACACTCCTCGGCGGGCGAGAGCATTCGGCTGCGCTTGCTCAGTCTCTCCCGGTCAAAGAGACATTCGAGGGCGTGACGAAAGGCAGCCGAGCGTGATCCATCGAGAGGGGGTCCGATGTTCACTCAGTCTCTGCGAACGGCCCTGCTGGGTTCCGGCGCCGCCTTCGCGATGATGGCGGGTCCGGCGCTCGCGGGTCAGGCGGACGGTTTGCAGGCCGAGATCGACTCGCTTCGCTCGCAGGTCGATCAGCTCGAGAAAGAGAGGGCGTCGATCGAGACCCCGCAGGCCGCAGCTCCCGCCGACGCGGTCATCGGCGGCGACTTCCCCGGTTCCTTCAAGCTGCCGGGCTCCGACACCTCGGTGGCGGTCCACGGCTATGTGAAGGCCAACTTCATCTACGACTTCGACGAGAACCTGGGCGACAGCTTCGCGGATACGGGCATCACCGGGCGCCATACGCCGCAGCAGCACCAGGGCGGTAATTTCCATTTCGGCTCCCGCCAGTCGCGCTTCGACATCGAGACGCGCACGCCGACCGACTGGGGTCAGCTGAAGACCTTCATCGAGATGGACTTCTACGGCAGCACCGTGAACAACAACAGCACGGTGAGCGGCGGCGGCAACACCTCGAACCCGCTTCGCATGCGGCAGGCCTATGGCCAGCTGGGCCCGGTCCTCGCCGGCCAGACCTTTTCGAACTTCAACGATCTCGACGACGAGCCCGAGTTGCTCGACTTCAACACAGGTCAGCTGCAGTCGGGCCACAAGCGCCAGACCCAGCTGCGCTACACCTTGCCGGTGGCGAACTGGACGCTGTCGTTCGCGGCGGAGAACCCCAACCCGCGCATCGCGGGCGGCAATGGCATTTCGACGTCGAACGGGTTTGCCACGTTCGTCGCGAACCCGGTCACCGCCGGCACCGTTCCCACGTTGGGCAACAACGCCAACGACATGCCGGACCTCACGGGCCACATCGAATACAAGGACGTGTGGGGCGACGTGAACTTGGCCGGCGTGGTGCGCCACTTCAACCTCAATACCGGTGGCAATGCCGGCAACACGACGGGCGCTGCCGTCAACTGTCAGGGCTCTTCGGCGGCCGCCGGCGCAGCCGGGGTGGGCTGCTTGATCAACACGACGGCCAGCGCCTTCGCCGGCGGCCTCATCGTAGGCGGCAAGTGGAAGATCGGACAAGTGCTGGGCGGCCTTTTCGCCATGGACAGCATCGCGGCGACGGGAAGCTGGGGTCCGGGCATCAACCGCTACTTCTACGAAGGGTCGACGCCGCCCTTCGATGCCACGGACGTCTATACGCTCAACGCCGCCGGCACGGCCATCAGCGGCTCGATCAAGACGGTCACGCAGACGGGCGGCATCATCGACTTCCAGCATTGGTGGACGCCCAATGTCCGTACGACCATAGCGTACAGCGTCACCGCGTGGGACTTCGGCGCCGTCCCGTACTCAGCCGCGCAGATCAGGCATATGCAGACGGGCTACGTCAATTTGATCTGGAGCCCGGTCAAGGCGGTCAACATCGGCCTCGAGTTCATGTACGGCTCGGTCGATTTCCGCCATGAGGGCGCCACGCCGGCGTACGCGGGCGGCAACTCCGGCTCCGCCAAGCGGCTCATGGCCAGCCTGCAATACATGTTCTAAATCGAGGCTCGACACCGATCCGCGAGGCGACCGCGGCGGCGCTGCGCTGGTAGCGGAGCCCTTGCCGGCCTGCGGCGCCGGCCTTGCGCCGCCCGGCCTCTTGGCATAATGTATTCCAGCCCGAGAGCAACAGCCCTAAAAACCAGGCGCGCGCCGCCGTTGCTGGCCGATTGAGGATACATCGATGTCCAGCGCCAAGCTCAACGTTCAACCGATCGACGCAAGCTTTGCCCTGAAAGACAAAATCTATGATTCGCTCAAGGCGGCGATCACGGCGATGAACATCTATGCCGAGCCGGGCGAGCCGCGCCTTGACGAACGTCAGCTTTCCCTCGAGCTCGGGGTGAGCCGCACGCCCATCCGCGAGGCGATCGCGCGCCTCGAGCAGGAAGGGCTGGTGCGCACGGTGCCGCGCAAGGGCGTCTTCGTCGTGCGCAAGAGCAAGCGCCAGATCCTCGAGATGATCACCGTGTGGGCGGCGCTCGAGAGCATGGCGGCGCGTCTCGCGACCGAGCGCGCGAGCGATGCGGAGATCGCCACGCTGAGGGCCATGTTCGCCACCTTCGAAGGCGACGAGCTCACGGCCCATATCGACGAGTATTCCGAGACCAACATCAGGTTCCACTTGGCCATCCTGCGCATGAGCCGCTGCGAGCTCCTGTGGCAGATGGCGGAGAACCTCTTCATCCACATGCGCGCCATCCGCCGCACGACGATCCAAGAGGATCGCCGCGCCGAGCGCTCGATCATCGACCACCTGGCCATCATCCAGGCGCTCGAGCGGCGCGACACCGAGCTCGCCGAGCGCCTCGTGCGCCAGCATACCCTCGGCCTCGCGGCGCACGTGGAGAGGAACGTGGATTATCTCGATTGAACGCCCATTTTGATCGAACACCCGCGCCCAGCGAGGCGTCGGCCCAGGGAGGAGTGCCATGGCAGAAGCGGCAAGGAAACTCGAGGCGGCGGAAGCGGCACCGGAGAAGATCTCGGGCGGCCATCTCGTCGCCAAGGCGCTCAAGGCGGAAGGGGTCGAGGCCATCTTCACGCTCTGCGGCGGCCACATCATCGACATCTACGACGGCTGCCTCGACGAGGGCATCAAGATCATCGACGTGCGCCACGAGCAGGTGGCGGCCCACGCCGCCGACGGCTATGCGCGCATGACCGGGCGGCCCGGCTGCGCCGTGGTCACCGCCGGTCCCGGCACGACGGATGCCATGACCGGCGTCGCGAACGCCTTCCGCGCCGAGAGCCCGTTCCTCCTGATCGGCGGCCAGGGTGCCTTGAGCCAGCACAAGATGGGCTCGCTCCAGGATCTCCCCCACGTCGACATCATGCAGCCGATCACCAAGTTCGCCGCCACCGTGCCGGCGACCGCGCGCATCGCCGACATGGTGAGCATGGCCTTCCGCGAGTGCCTCAACGGAGCGCCCGGCCCCTCCTTCCTCGAGATCCCGCGCGACATCCTCGACGGCCACGTCGAGCTCGCCAAGGCGCGCATCCCGGCGGCCGGAAAGTACCGCGCCTCGACGCGCCTGCTCGCCGACCCGGCGGACGTGGAGAAGCTCGCCAGGCTCGTCGTCAAGTCCGAGCGGCCCTGCATCCTCCTCGGCACGCAGGTGTGGACCTGCCGCGCCTCCGAGGCGGCGCGGGAGTTCGTGCGCAAGCTCAACGTGCCGGCCTATATGAACGGCGCCGGGCGCGGCACGCTGCCGCCGGGAGATGCGCACCACTTCCACCGCACGCGCGCTTTCGCCTTCGACAAGGCCGATCTCATCGTCATCGTCGGCGCGCCCTTCGATTTCCGCATGGGCTACGGCCGCCGGCTCAATCCCAAGGCGACGGTGGTGCAGATCGACATGGACTACCGCACGGTCGGGAAGAACCGCGACATCGATTTGGGCCTCGTGGGCGACGTGGGGCTCATCCTCTCCACCGTCACCGCGGCGACGACGGGCAGCGCCGACAACGGCGCCAAGCGCCGCGCCCCGTGGCTCGAGGAGCTGCGCAAGGGCGAGGGAGCCGGGCTCGAGAAGCTCATGAAGGACTTCAAGTCCGACTCCGTGCCGATCAATCCCTATCGCGTTGCCTGGGAGCTCAACGAGTTCATGGGCGAGGACACCATCTACATCGGCGACGGCGGCGACGTGGTGACGATCAGCGCCCAGGCCGTGCAGCCGCGCCAGCCCGGCCACTGGATGGACCCGGGTCCCCTCGGCACCCTCGGCGTCGGCGTCCCCTTCGCCATGGCCGCCAAGTTCGTGCATCCGGAGAAGGAGGTGCTCTGCTACTTCGGCGACGGCGCCTTCGCCATGACGGGCTTCGATCTCGAGACCTGCGTGCGCTTCAAGCTGCCGTTCCTTGGCGTCATCGGCAACAACTCGGCGATGAACCAGATCCGCTTCGGCCAGATCGCCAAATACGGCGAGAACCGCGGCAACGTCGGCAACAAGCTCGGCGACGTGCCCTTCTCCAAGTTTGCCGAGATGCTCGGCGGCTACGGCGAGGAGGTGCGCGATCCGGCGCAGATCCGGCCGGCGCTCGAGCGCGGCCGCCAGGCGGTCAAGTCCGGCATCCCGGCCCTCATCAACATCTGGGTCGACGTGAACATCTACGCGCCGGGCACCAAGAACCAGACGATGTACAAGTGACGGGGGAGGCGATGGCAAAGGCTCTCGAGGGCATTCGCGTTCTTGACATGACGCACGTCCAGTCGGGTCCGTCGGCGACCCAGATTCTCGGCTGGCTCGGCGCCGACGTGATCAAGGTTGAGCTCCCCGGCCGCGGCGACATCACGCGCCAGCAGCTGCGCGACGTACCGAACGTGGACAGCCTTTATTTCACCATGCTCAACTGCAACAAGCGGAGCATTACGCTCAACACCAAGCACGAGACCGGCCAGGAGATCTTCAAGAAGCTGATCCAGGCCTGCGACGTGATGGTGGAGAACTTCGCACCCGGCGCGCTGGACCGCCAGGGCTTCACCTGGGAGGTCATCCACAAGCTCAACCCGCGCCTCGTCTACGCCTCGGTCAAGGGCTTCGGCCCCGGCCCATACGTCGATTGCAAGGCCTATGAGAACGTGGCGCAGTGCATGGGCGGCTCGGCCAGCACCACCGGCTTCGACGAGGGGCCGCCCCTCGTCACCGGCTCGCAGATCGGCGATACCGGCACCGGCATCCACTGCGTGGCCGGCATCCTGGCCGCCTTGTACCAGCGCGAGCGCACGGGCGAGGGCCAGCGCGTCGAGGTCGCCATGCAGGACGCCGTGCTCAATCTCTGCCGCGTCAAGCTGCGCGACCAGCAGCGCCTCGCGCACGGCCCCTTGCGCGAATATCCGCAGTTCCCCAACAAGAATTTCCTCGAGGCGGTGCCGCGCGCGGGGAATGCCTCGGGCGGCGGTCAGCCGGGTGACGCGCTCAAGTGCAAGCCGGGCGGGCCCAACGACTACATCTACGTCATCATCCAGCCGCCGGGCTGGGAGCCGCTCATGAAGCTCTGCGGCCGCGAGGAGCTCATCGCCGACGCCCGCTTCGCCACGCCCGAGGCGCGCCTGCCGCACCTCGACGAATGCTTCGCCATCGTCGAGGAATGGACGCAGAAGCACGGCAAGTTCGAGGTGATGGCGCTGCTCAACGAGCATGACATCCCCTGCGGCCCGGTGCTCGACATGAAGGAGCTCGCGGAGGACGCCTCGTTGCGCGCGCAAGGCACCGTGGTCGAGGTGAGCCATCCCGAGCGCGGCACCTTCCTCACCGTGGGCTGCCCGATCAAGCTCTCGGCCTCGCCCGTCGAGGTCAAGGCCTCGCCGCTCTTGGGCGAGCACACGGACGAGATCCTGCGCGACATCGTGGGATTCGACGAGGCGCATATCGCCGCCGCACGCGCCAAGGGTGCGGTCTGAGCCCTCCATCGGAGGAGTCCCGCCATGCGCATCGCCGGATGGTTCGCAGCACTCGCGGTGGCGCTCGTGCTTTTGGCCTGCGCGCCCGCGGCCGCCCAATCGCCCGGCTTTCCTTTTCCCGACAACCTGATCCGCATCTACAAGCCGATTGACGTGCGGACCAAGATCGTCTTCGGCGATCTCTGGCTCAGCAATACGATCGCCCATTTCGCCGAGCTCAATGGCCGCATGCAGATCCGCTTCGAGGGCACGCTGCCCGCCTCGGCGAATACCGACATCTCGGAGGCCCGCGTCTACCGCATTCTCAACTGGGCGCAATACTCGCGCTTCAACCGGCGCAAGGCGGGCTTCTGCTCCTTCCCCATCCAATGGCTCGGCCTGCGCGACCTCGGCAACATGCAGCTCCGCGTGACGCTCTTCACGATCGACGATTACCATGCCGCCACGCCGGAGAAGCCGGGCCTTTGCTCCGCCGACACCTACCGGCTGCCGCAGCAGTAGGGGAGCGCCGGCGCTCTCTGCGCCCGCCGCCCCTCAGCGCGACGCCATGGCCGGCATGTCGGCCACGATGAGGGAGGCCAAGAGGCGCCCGACGCAGCGGTAGCCGGCGTCGCTCATGTGCGTCTCGTCCGGGCCCACCATGGCCGGCTCGCCGTCCTCGCCGAACCAGTAGCGCATGGCCTCGAAGCGGTCGAGGAGCGCCACATGGGTATCGTCGGCGATCTCTCGCAGCTGGCGGTTGAAGGCGGCGTAGGCGGGGTTGGCGAGGAGTCGCGGCGCGTATTGCGCGTCCATGAGGATGGTGTCGATGTGGCCAGCGTGCAGCCGCGCCAGCCCGTCGAGCACCTCGGCATGGAAGGGCTCGACCGGACGCTTGCGCAGGATCTCGTTGGAGCCCACCTGCCAGACGACGAGGTCGGGGTGCTCGTCGAACACGTCGCGCTGGAAGCGCGCCAGCATGTCCGGCGTCTCCTCGCCGTTGACGCCCTTGTTGAGCACGAGGATGCGGCCCTGCGGGAAGCGCCGCTCGAGGGCGGCGGCGAGCTGGGCCGGGTAGGCATGGGCCGCGTCGCTGGCGCCGGCACCGGCGGTCGAGGACGAGCCGATCGCCACGATCTTGACCGGCAGCCCGCGCATCAGCCGGTCGCCCGTGCGCATGAGCGGCGCGCCGAGCTCCATCACCGAGCCCGGTGCGGCGCATGCGTCCCTCTGTTCCTGTGCAGTTGCGTTGCCGCCGTGACAGAGCAGCCCCGCCGCGAGCATCCCCGCGGCCAAGCTCGTCACGCCGCGGCTAGTCACGCGCTATCTCTGGGAATGCCATCGTCCCGTCCCCCCTCGTTGGCCGATCTTACGATATGCGCAAGCCGCATGCCACCATAGATAAGCGCCAGCACGGCCACCCAGGCGATGCGGCTCTGGTAGCGGTCGTTGGGATTGGAGAGCGCCCCGCACACGAAGGCATTGCCGAGCAGTGCGAGCAGCACGAGCGCCGTGAGCGTGGCGCTAAGACGCTCGCGCCTTTTCACCGCCAGCCACAGCAGCGGGAAGAGTGCTGCGAAGCACGCGAGCTGGAGGGGCACCTGGATGTCGTTGATGAGCGTGAAGTCGATGCCGGCCTGCTGCTCGGCATCGAGGAAGGCCGGCATCTCGCCGGGATAGTCGGTGCGCACGGCGTGGCCGATGAAGAAGCTCATCGGCGTCAGCCCGTCGCCGCTGCCGACCATGGCGAGCTGCTGGAAGGTGAGCTTGAGCGAGGCCCAGGCATAGCCCAGCGGGAAATCGTGGAGGCAGCCGTGAACGATGCGGGCCGCGTCGCTGCGCATGCCGGTCCAGCCGCCGTACTTCCAGAAGTCGGAGTCGTGCCAGAGAAAGTCGTTCGCCGTGGGCGGCAGCCGGTTGCGCGCCATGCAGAGCCGCGGCTTGTAGAGGCCGGGCTCGTGGCACACCTCGTCGAGATAGCGCTTGGCAAGCCCGTCCTGCACGAGGAGGCCGAGGGTGAGCACGGCGCTCGGCTGCATGAGGAAGACCCGCCCGGTCATCAGCCAATTGGAGCCGGCGGCAAGGCTGAGCGCCATCGCGAAGGCGATGGGGATGGTGCGCAGCCGCGGCCCGACGAGCGGCCAGCCGCGCCTGGCGAGTGCGCGCGCGGCGAGGAGGCAGAGGATGAGCCCCGCAAGGATGGCGAAATGGGAGGTGTGCACCGCGGTGCCGACGGCGAGGATCGCGGTGAGCGTCCAGCGCCTAAGCGCGCCGAGGCGGCCCTCCTCGAAGGCGAGCACGAGCGTGGCGAGAACGACGGTGCCGGTAAAGGCGTCGGGGATGATCTGGCTCGTGACCCAGGGCAGGCCCGTGAAGAGCGCCAGCAAGGCCGCCGAGAAGAGGAGCGCGCGCAACGCCGCCGAGGGCAGGAAGACCCGGCAGCTCTCGTAGAGCACATAGGCGACCATCAGGCTCTGGACGAAGACGACCCCCCAGAGGCTGTGCGCCAGCCTGCCGAAGCCGGCAAAGACCCCGTAGGCGGCGGTGCGGTAGATCGGCATGTCCCAGGTGAACGGCATCACCACGTAATCGACGCTGTCGTAATAGGCGAGGGGGTAGCCGTTCCACAGCGCCGGCGACACCAGGAGCGCCGTGGTCAGCATCACGGCAAGCAGCGGCCAGGGCGCCGCCTCCGCGCGCTCCCGCAGGCGGCTGTTCGCAAGCGCCGTCACGGCGGTGGATAAGGGTTGGCCGGCCAAGTGCTTTTCGTTCGTTGCTAAAGCAATTCTACGGGCAAGGAGCCACAAATCGCCGGCGGCTTCCGGCGGTTCTCTTTACCGGGAATGTGCGCGATTTGGCAAGAAAATGCTGAACCGAGGCTGAATTGGCCAACTCAACGGGTCGCCTCAAGCCAGCGCTCGCTGCGGCATCGCCCTATGAGATCATTACTTCGATATCTCAATAAATTATGGCCGTTATCTGAAAATAAAGATTAGCGAAGCATGGATGGCCCTCGACGGTCGATGGCCGCATTTCTGGAAAATAAACGACGGAGCTATGGGCAAGACCTCGCGATCTGCGCGAAACGCGCGAGCCTGACGCCGGCGCTCCCGAGGGTGGCAGTGAAGGCCTCGCTGAGGAAGTAGCGATATTCCTCCTCGCGTTGGCCGGTCACCGGGTTGGCCTCGGCAAGGGCGGCGTCGCTCAGCCCCGGGTGGGCCATGACCAAGGCGCCCGGCTGGGCGTCCTCGAGGAAGGCGGCGAAGAGGCGGGGGTAGGGCACGGCGCCCGAGAAATCATGCACCCCGCTGAAGCGGCGGTTGCCCGGGATGCCTGCGGCGCGCGCCCGGCGGGCGAAGCCGCGGCTGAGCAGGCTGATGACGAGCGCCTCCGCGGCGGCGTGGCGGCGATTGAGGATGGCGGCGAGGGGCTCGCTGCAGTAGCGCATGTAGGTGCTGCGGCCGGCGAGGCGCTGCCGGTAGAGCTCGATCACCGCCTCGCGCACGACCGGCAACTGATGGACGTGCTGGTGCCCGTCGAGGAAGTCGGGCGGGCGGCCGAGCTCCGCCTCGAAACGGTCGAGCTGGCGGGCGAGCTCGGCGGCGATCTCGCGGCCCTCGAGCCTTCCCCCGTAGGCAAGGAGGATCATGCGGCGGATGCCGGGCAGCCTGCCGGCGGGAGCGAGCCGCGGCATGGCGCCGAGCGGGCGCTGGTCGGTGAGCGTGAGATGGAGCCCGATGTCGGCGGCGTGGCCCAAGGGCTTGAGCGCCCGGGCCTCCTCCGGCCAGAACGCGCTCGTGGTCATGCAGCTCGTGGCGCTGAGGCGGCCGAGCGAGAGGAGATGGCGGATCGCCTTGCCGACCCCCGGTGCGATGCCATAGTCGTCCGCGCAAAGCACGATCGGGATGGCGCCGGCTGCGCCCGAGCTGGGAGTTTCCGGGCTGCGGTCCAAGGGGATTGCCTCTTTTGAGGGCGGCGATCGATCCTATATAAAGACGGTTTGCGCCGGATACGAGGGCAAATCCGGCATGGCGGCATGGGCCGCAGGGGGCGGAGTCATGGCATTGCGCTCCGAAGAGGCGGCGGACGGCGGGCCGCGTGCGCGGCAGAAGACGGCGGCGCTCATCTCGGTCGTGGTGCCCTTCTACAACGAGGGGGCGGGGGTCGAGGCCTTCTTCGCCCGCCTCCTCCCGGTGCTCGAGCGCCTCGGCTTCGCCTGGGAGATAGTCTGCGTCAACGACGGCAGCGAGGATGATACCCTCGACCGGCTGTTAGGCGCGCACGAGCGCGATCCGCGCATCAAGATCATCGATTTCTCGCGCAACTTCGGCAAGGAGCTGGCGCTCTCCGCCGGCCTCGCGCACGCCAAGGGCGACCTCGTGGTGCCGATCGACGCCGACCTGCAGCATCCGCCGGAGGTCATCCCGGAGATGGTCGCGAAGTGGCGGCAGGGCTACGAGGTGATCTATGCCGAGCGGGCGTCGCGCGATTATCAGAGCCGGCGCGCGCGTTTCATGTCGCGCGCCTTCTATTGGATCTTCGACCGGCTCTCCGACGTGCCGCTGCCGCAAGGTGCCGGCGATTTCCGCCTCCTCGACCGCCGCGTCGTCGACGTGATCAATCGCATGCCCGAGCGCACGCGCTTCATGAAGGGCATCTTCGCCTGGGTGGGCTTCCGCCAGATCGGCGTTCCCTTCACGCCCGAGGCGCGCCAGGCGGGCGGGAGCAAGTGGGATTTCGTGCGCCTGCTGCGCTTTGCCTTCGACGGGCTGACGGCGTTCTCCAACTTCCCGCTCAAGGTCTGGGGCCTGATCGGCGCCACCATCTCGCTGCTCGCCTTCGTCTATATCGTCGTGCGTCTGCTGCGCACCGCGATCTACGGCATCGACGTGCCCGGCTACGAGTTCGATCATCGTCACCATTCTCTTCCTCGGCGGCATGCAGCTCTTGACGCTCGGCATCATCGGCGACTATCTCGGCCGCGTGTTCGACGAGGTGAAGGGCCGCCCGCTCTACGTCGTGCGCGCGGCCTACGGCTTCGAGCAGGCGGAGGCGGCCGAGCTTGCGCGCGCGGCGCCCCCGCGCGACATTCCTGGCCGCGAGACCGCCGAGGCCGCGCGCGCCGAGGTGCGGTCCTGAAGGCAGCCCTTCTCCGCGCGCGGGCCTTTTGGCTCGGCCTCGCCTTGCTTGCGCTCGCCTACGCCGCCGCCTGGGAGCTGCGCCAGCTCTATATTGAGCCGAGCGCGGTGGCGCTCGTCTGCAATGCCGCCTCCCATCCCTCCTGGTGCGCCATCCGCTTCGCGATCCTCTTCGCCCAGCGCGAGGCGCTCTTCGGGATCGCCGCCGTGGTCATGGGCGGCGTGGCACTCCTTTGCGGCGGACCGAAAGCGGCCATAGCCGCGATCGCGCTCTCGGCGCTGGCGATCGCCAATTACAACGTGGAGATGGGGGCGCTCGCCCTCGTCGCCGGCCTCATTGCGAGCGTGGGGCGAGGGCGGCGGCGCCTGCCGGGCGAAGGCGCCGCGCAAGCCTGACGCCCCACGGCAGCGCCAGCAGCAGAAGCACGGCACACCAGCCGAGGGCCTCCCAATTGCGCAGACCCTCGCCGATCAGCACCGCCGCAGCACCGAGGAGGAGCAGCGCCACGAGCAGCGCTTCCTCGCCGAGGGAGCCCGCCGCCGCTGCCGCCGGCTCGCGCCAGGCAAGTGCGGCAAAGCCCACCGCCGGCAGGAGGAACGCAGCACTCGGGAAGTCGCGGTAGCGCGGGTCCACGACGAGCGCCACGGTCACCACGGCCGCCGCCACCACGAAGCCGAACTGCAGCAAGCCGAGCATGCGCTCGCCGAGGCTCGGCCCCGGGAGCGGCCGTCCGCGCAAGAGGTTGAGCGCCTCCTCGGCACTCGGCAGCGGGCCTGCCGGAAAGCGTCCTCCGGCGAAGGCCTCGGCAAGGGCGCGCAACAGAAGCACGGCGAGAAGTGCTGACGCGGCAAGGCCGAGGGCGCCGGCAATCCAGTCGAAGGGGGACCAGGAGATCAGCAGGGTGAGCGTCGCGTCGCCCACGAGGAGCGTGCCGATGAGCTCCGCCGCGCAGGCGAAGACGAGGCATCCGGCGAGGCCGAGTGCTGGGCGGCGCCACGCCGCGAGGAGGAGTGCCAGAGCGGCGAAGCCGGTCGCCAGCGCATAATGGCGGCGCCAGAGACGGTCGTTCGACACCGGACCCGAGAGTGCGAACTTGGCCTCGCGGTCGGCATCGTAGAGGCCCCAATGGCCGCCGACCGTGCCCTCGAGGCTGCGCTTCCACGGCTCGTCGAAGGCCTCGAAGAGGTTGTAGTCGAGACCCCGGTCGCGGGCCAGACTGACGAAGCCGCGGATGAGGCGCGCCTCGTTCACCAGGCTGGCGGCCGCCCCCTCGCGCATGCGCCCGGCGCTCGGCCAGCCTATCTCTCCGATCATCACGCGCTTGCCGGGAAATGCCGCCTGCACCTTGGCGAGCACGGCGGACACATGATCGAGGGCGTGGCCGATGGCGACCGGAGCGTCCTCCCAATAGGGCAGGATGTGGATGGTGATGAAGTCGACATGGGAGGCGAGCTCGGGGTTCTTGAGCCAGAACTCCCATACGTCGGCGTAACTCACCGGCTGCCTGACCGCCGCCTTGACCCTGTCGATATAGGCGGCGAGCTCGGGGGCCGTGAGATCGCGGCGCAGCATCACCTCGTTGCCGACGATCACCCGCTCGATGACGTCGGGGTAGCGGTTGGCGAGATCGATGCCGCTCGCCAGCTCGCGCTCGTTCACCTCGGGCTCGCGGCCGAGCCAGATGCCCTGGGTCACCTTGAGGCCGAGCGGCCGGGCGAAGCGCGGTACGGCCTCCAACCCCTCGAGGCTCGTGTAAGTGCGCACGCCGTCCACGCTGTCGGCGAGCACGGCCAGGTCCCCTGAGATCTCGTCGAGGCTCGGTGCGATGCGGGCAAGCGGGCTCTCGCCGCGGCGGTAGGGGCTGAAGGAGACGCTTGCGGTGCGCGCGACGCCGGCGTCCGGCACCGCCTGCTTGCGGCCCTCATGGCTCCAATAGAGAAGACCGCCAAGTGCTGCGGCGACGAAGCACAGCAGCAGGACCGCCGAACGCATCATGGCGTGCGGCTGGCCCCGGAGACATGCTCGAGAAGTGCCAGCAGCCCCTCGAGGAGCTGCTGCGGGGAGGGCGGGCAGCCGGGGATGTGGAGGTCGACCGGGAGCACCTCGCCGACGCCGCCCACCACCGCGTAGCTGCCGGCGAAGGCGCCGCCGTCGCGCGCGCAGTCGCCCACGGCGACGACCCACTTGGGGTGCGGGGCCGCCTCGTAGGTGCGCTTGAGCCCCTCGCGCATGTTAGCCGTCACGGGGCCCGTCACCAGCAGCACGTCGGCGTGACGCGGCGAAGCCACGAAGCGGATGCCGAAGCGCTCGAGGTCATAGATGACGTTGTTGACGGCGTGGATCTCGAGCTCGCAGCCGTTGCACGAGCCGGCATCGACCTCGCGGATGGCGAGGCTGCGCCCGAGCCGGGCGCGCGCCGCCGCCTCGACGCGCCCGGCGAGCTCGGCGAGCGCCGCCTCGCCTGGCCGAGGCGCCGCCACGGTCAGCGGTCCTCCGAAAACGCTCTTGGCGATCAGCTTCCACATGGCCCGAGGGAATTTTCCTCCGCTGACGCGCCTCTCAAAGATCGGCGCCCGAGTAGGAGCAGTTGAAGGACTTATTGCAGAGCGGGAAGTCCGCGACGATGTTGTTGAGGATGGCGGCCTCGAGGAGCGGCCACTGCAGCACCGAGGGGTCGCGCGCGTGGCAGCGCACGACGCGGCCGTCCTCGCCGAGCCGCACCCAGGTGAGGATGTCGCCGCGGAAGCCCTCGACGAGGGCGCTGCCCTCGCCGGCGCGAGGCGAGAGCTCGGTCTTGACCGGGCCAGGCGGCAGGTGTGCCAAGATGTGCTCGACCAGGCCGAGGCTCGCGTCGATCTCCTCCATGCGGAGCTGCACGCGTGCATTCACGTCGCCCTCGCTCAGCACCGGCACCGTGAAGTCGAGCTCGTCATAGGGCGGATAGGGTGCCGCCTTGCGCGCATCGAAGCCGCGCGAGGACGCGCGGCCCACGTAGCCGCCCGCCGCGAAGCGGTGCACGAGCGCCGCCGAGACGGTGCCGGTCGCGACCGTGCGGTCGAGCAGCGAGGGCTTGTTGTCGTAAATCTCGGCGAGCGGCGGGAAGTCGCGGCGGAGCGCCTGCGCGAGCTCGCCGAGGCGGTGCCGGCCCTCGGCCGCCAGGTCCACGGCGACGCCGCCGGGGACGACCCTGTCCATCATGAGGCGGTGGCCGAAGGCGGCGGCCGCCGCCTGCAAGGTGCGCTCGCGCAGCACGCCGCAGTGGGCGTGCATGAAGGCGAAGGCGGCGTCGTTGCACACGGCACCCACGTCGCCCACGTGGTTCGCTATGCGCTCGAGCTCCGCCATGAGCGCGCGCAGCCAATGGCCACGCGCCGGCACGCTCGCGCCGAGCGCCGCCTCGACGGCGCGCGCGAAGGCGAGCGAGTGGCCAACCGTGCTGTCGCCCGAGATGCGCGCCGCGAGACGCGCCGCGTCGCCCACCTCGCGGCCCGCCATGAGGCGCTCGGTGCCCTTGTGGACGTAGCCGAGCCGCGCCTCGAGCCGCACCACCGTCTCGCCGCTGGCGTGAAAGCGGAAGTGCCCCGGCTCGATGATGCCGGCATGGACGGGCCCGACCGGGATCTGATGAAGCGCCTCGCCCTCGGCGGCGAGGAAGGCATATTCGCTCGCGGGCCGTGCCGTGGCCGGCTCGGGCCGCGTCGACAGCGGGTGGCGCAGCGCCCATTGCCCGTGGTCGAGCCAGGGGCGCGCGTCGACGAGCCCGTCGGCCGTAAGGCCGCTCAAGTCCTGGATCGCGCGCTCGAGCCGGATGGCGCCCGGACGCACGGCCGAGAGCGAGGGAAAGCGCCCCTCCGGACAGGGCAGCGAGACGATGGCGAGCGCCTTGCTCGCCTCCTCGAAAACCGCCGCGTGAACTTCGGCGGGCTCGGCCCAGAGGGCGAGGAGCGCCCAGTCGGTCTGCCCGAGCCGTGCGATGAGAGTTTGCCAGCCGTCCGGAGAAAGGCGCACGCGCGGCCAGGGGCCATGCTCCGGCACCGGCGTGCCCAGGCCGAGGAAGCCCGGGAGATCGGCAGCGTCGCTCATCCGGTTCTCCTCTTCCGGGCGGCAACCGGGAGACCCGGTTTCGCCCGATCAATACCGGCTCTCGCGGAGGGCCGCAATGGCCTGATGGCGCAGCGCCGCGAGCCGCCGGGTGCGGCCCGGCGCAAGCTTGTACGGATCGGACAATGTGGTAGATAATCGCCCGGCGTCACGGAACGGCCGCTTTTGCAAGGTGGGGGCGATGGCCGAGTTCGACCCGCGGTTCCTGGATATTCTCCGCAAGCGGATCGCGTGGATGCGGCAGAACGGGAAATTGCTGCCCGAAGCCAAGCTCAAGGAGCACTACCGCAGCTTCGCCGGCCGTTTCGGGCCCGAGCGCCTGGCGAGCGTGAACGGCGAGCCGCTGCTCCGGCTCATGCACCAGCGCCAGTCGCCGAACTCCTTGCTGCACTGGCTCGAGACCAAGGACGACGCCGAATTCCCCAAGGGCATCGGCAGCATGATGGGCGAGAGTGCCACGAGCTACGGCGTCTATCAGTCGGCTTCCGGCGGCGCCTGGCTCAAGGACGGGCCACGGGGGGACGAGGAGATTCTCGCTGCGCGAGGCGGTCGGCTTCGCCGAGGCGCAGCGCGACGAGCTCTTGCGCGGCTGCGAGCTCCTGCGCGCGCTGCCGCCCGAGGCCGGCGACGACGAATACGCGAACCTCGATGCGGAGATGGGCCAGTTGGCCCACAGCGTGAGCGGCACTGCCTGGGGCCACCGCTACTTCACCCTCGTCCATCCCGAGAAGCTGGATCACTTCCACAGCCCCGTCTACCAGCGCTTCCACCTCATCAAGTCGCTGCAGCTGCCGCCGGAGGAGACCGGGCGCTACGCCTGCGCGGGACGCTTCGTGGCGCTTGCGCGCGCGCTCGAAGTGCCCATGAGCCACCTCGTCACGATGCTCAACTACCGCAATGGCCGGCCGCACGGCTATTGGCGCGTCTGGGCCGAGGAGGAGGACGGCGACAAGGGCTCCTGGCTCCTCATGCAGGCGCGCTCATGCATGGCCATCGGCTGGCCGGCGCTCGGCAATCTCGATTGGCTGCTCGACGAGAATGCCGACGAGGACAGGCTCACCCAGCTCCTGCAGCAGCACTATCCGACCAATCCGCGCGCCATCGGCCATGCGCGGCGGCAGATCCTGAATTTCATCCTGCGCGCAAGGCCGGGCGACTTCGTCGTGGCCGCCGACGGCAGGGGCAACCTCGGCATCGGCCGCGTCAAGGGCAACTACAGCTTCGACGCCAACGCGGCATTTCCCCATCAGCGGCAGGTCGAGTGGCTGAACCTGGAAACCTGGCTGATGCCGGAGACGGAGGCGCCGCGCACGATCTTCTGGCAGCTCCTCAACCAGCTCAACCTGATCGCCGTCGAGCGGCGCCTTGCCGGCCTCTCGCCGCCGCCGGCGGTGCCGCGCGGGCGCATGGTCGATACCTCGCCGGTGGTGGCGCGCATCCGCTCGGCGCTGCAGCGCAAGGGCCAGGTGATCCTTCACGGACCGCCGGGGACGGGAAAGACCCATTGGGCGCTGCGCGCCGCCTTCCAGCTCAGCACGCGGGAGGAGCCTCCCGGCAAGGTCGAGTTCTGCGCCTTCCATGCCGGCTTCGGCTACGAGGACTTCATCGAGGGGCTGCGCCCTGCGCCGCTCGAGGCGGGCGCCGGCTTCCGCCTCGAGGACGGCGTCTTCAAGAGGCTGTGCGCGGCGGCGGAGGAGGAGCCCAACCGCAATTTCTATCTGGTCATCGACGACATCAACCGGGGCGACGTTCCGCGCATCTTCGGCGAGCTCATGACCGTCATCGAGAAGAACAAGCGCAGCCTCGACGTGATGCTGCCGCTGAGCAAGACGCATTTCTCGGTGCCGGAGAACGTCCTCCTCATCGGCACGATGAATACGGCGAGCCGCGCGGTATCGGCGTTCGACGCGGCGCTGCGCCGGCGCTTCGCCTTCATCGAGTTGATGCCCGACGCCTCGGTCCTGGGAGACGCGGAGATCGAGGGCATCCGGCTCGCCTCGCTCATGGAGGAGCTCAACCGCAGGATCCTCGCCCACGTCGCCGCCGACGCGCGGCATTTCCAGGTCGGCCAGTCCTATTTCCTGCGCAGCGAGCAGCCGATCGGGGATTTCACCTCGCTCGCCGAAGTGCTGCAGAACGAGATCGTTCCCCTCCTCGAGGAGTACTGCGGTCACGACTTCGCGGCGCTCGAGGACGTGCTCGGAGCGGAGCTGATCGACAAGCCGCGCCTGCGCGTCCGTCACGAGATGTTCGAGCGGCCGTCTTGGGAGAGGCTCACCGAGATCCTGCGGGAGATCGCCGGGGCGGGTGCCGCCGTGGCGGAGCCCGAGCAGAGTTCGACGACCCGTGCGGCGCTGAAGCGCCTCTCCAGCTCCACCGGCGAGGGCCCGCCCGCTATTGCGTGAGCGTCTGCCAGCCGCTGCCCCAGCTCTCGGGGCCGGGGATGGCATCCACCCAGGTCGCGATCAGCACGACCCAGATCAGGATGGCGCCCATCGCGATGAGCGGGCGGCCGTAGTTTCGCGCGTAAAGGAATCCCATGAGGGCGGCGAAGATGAGCGCCTTCCAGGTCGCGACCTGAAGAAAGACGAGTGCCGCCGTGAAAACACCGGCAAAGAGCACCGTCTCGAACCCGGCCATCACTCCCCCCTCGACGCGCAGCACGGGGACCATCGCTCGGCTGCCGAAGCGGCAAGGCGCCCGCGGCCGCGCGACCGATTATCCATGACCCTCCGGCCGCGGACAAGCAACCTTAGCCGCACCATGGCAGCGGCGCTAGCCCAGGAGCCGCGCCACGTTCTGGAACCAGCTCACCAGCGCCGCCGGAAGATAGAGACCGGCCACCAGCACGAGCGCCAGATGCACTGCGAGCGGCACGAGCGTCGCGGTGCGCGCCGGACCGCCGCCTTCGCCCGCCCCGAAGGCGAGGCCTTGCAGGCGGAGGAGGAGCGCTCCGAAGCCCACGAGCAGGCCGACGATGAGCGGGACGGCGAGGAGAGGTGCTCGCGCGAAGGTCGAGCTCACCACCAGGAACTCGCTCATGAAGACGCCGAACGGCGGCAGGCCGGCGATCGCCACGACGCCTACGACGAGGGCCCAGCCGAGCAGCGGCTGGCTCGCGGTGAGGCCGCGGATCTCGGCGATCTTCTGCGTGCCCTTGATCTGCGTGGCGTGGCCGACGGCGAAGAAGATCGCGGATTTGGTCAGGCTGTGCATGGTCATATGGAGGAGCCCCGCGAAATTGGCGAGCGCTCCGCCCATGCCGAAGGCGAAGGTGATGATGCCCATGTGCTCGATCGACGAATAGGCGAAGAGGCGCTTGATGTCGCGCCGCCGGTAGAGCATGAAGCTCGCGAGGAGGAGCGAGCTCAGGCCCATGCCGATCATGAGCGGCCCGGGTGCGATCGCCTGGGGATTGCCCGCCAGCAGTATCTTGAAGCGCAGCACCGCGTAGAGGGCCACGTTCAGTAGGAGCCCCGAGAGCACCGCCGAGATCGGCGTCGGACCTTCCGCATGCGCGTCGGGGAGCCAGGCGTGGAGCGGTGCCAACCCGACCTTGGTGCCGTAGCCGACGAGGAGGAAGACGAAGGCGAGATTGAGGATCGCCGGGCTGAACTTGCCGACCTCGGGGAGGAGCGTCGACCAGGTCATGGCGGGGAGGCCGGCGCCGACCACGGGCTCCGCCGCGAGATACATGAGCGTGGTGCCGAAGAGCGCCAAGGCGATGCCCACGCCGCAGAGGATGAAATACTTCCACGACGCCTCGAGTGCCGCCGGCGTGCGATAGAGCCCGACCATGAGCACGGTGGTGAGCGTGGCGCCCTCGACGGCCACCCACATGACGCCGAGATTGTTGGCCGAGAGCGCCAGCAGCATGGTGAAGATGAAGCCCTGGAACATCGAGTGGTAGAAGCGGACGTAGCGCGCGTCGAGCCGCCCGATCGCGATCTCGTGGAGGATGTAGTGCTGGCTGAAGAGGCTCGTGGTGAAGGCGACGAAGGCGGTGAGCGCCAGGAGATAGATGTTGAAGTCGTCGATCAGGAAGAAGGGCGTCGTCGCCGGCCGCACCGCGAAGGGCACCAGGCTGGCGGCGAACGTCAGCGCGGAGGCGAGGACGTTGAGCCGCGCCGCGATCCTGTAGGAGGGGATGGCCGCGAAGAGGAGCGCCGCGAGCACGGGCGTGCCGAGTATGAGGACGAGGGGGTTCATCCGCCGCGCTCGCCGCGGAAGCGCTCGAGGTGATGGACGTCGAGCGTGTCGAAGCGCTCGCGGATGTGGAAGAAAAAGATGCCGAAGATGATGAAGGCGACCATCACGGAGAAGGCGATGGAGAGCTCGACCACGAACGGCATGCCCTTCACGCCGACCGCGGCCAGGATGAGGCCGTTCTCGAGCGACATGAAGCCCACGACCTGGCTCACCGCATTGCGCCGGCTGATCATCATGAGCAGTCCGAGCAGCACCACCGAGAGTGCCGTCGCCAGGCTTTCGCGCGTGAGCGCTCCGGCCGCAACCGTCACCGGGAGGACGAGGAGGATGGAGAGCGCCACCAGCGCCATGCCCCCGACCATCGTGGGACCGACGCCGATCACCGTCTCGATGGTGCGGTGGATGCGCAAGGCGACGATGATGCGGTGGAGGGCCAGGGGGATGATGATGGCCTTGAGGACGAGGGCGATGCCGGCGGTGATGTAGAGGTGCGGGGCGTTCTGCGCATGGGCCTGCCAGGCCGCCGCCGCCGCGAGCACGAAGGCCTGCCAGGCATAGGTCTTGATCACGCCGAAGAGACGCCTCTGATAGAGCAGGGCGAAGCTCAGGAGAAGCACGCCCGTGTCGAGGAGATGGGCGGTATCGTAGGCGGTGTTCGCGAAGCTCGGCATCAGAGGCCCTGCGAGACGTAAAGGAACACCGCGGCGAGGAGGCCGAGGAGGAGAGCTCCGCCGAGGAGCTCGCCCACCCGGAAGACGCGCATCTTGGCGATGCTCGTCTCGAAGAGGCCGAGCAGCACGCCGCCCGCCGCGAGCTTGCCGAGATAGGCGGCAATGCCGATCGCCAAGCTGCGGCCGCCGCCCGCCTCGAGCGCCAGGCCCCAGGGGGCGAAGAGGCAGGCGACGAGCGAGATGTAGAGCACCAGCTTGAGCATCGCCGCGGCCTCGATGAGCGCCAGATGGCGACCGGAATATTCCAGCACCATGGCCTCGTGCACCATGGTGAGCTCGAGGTGGGTCGCCGGATTGTCGACCGGGATGCGGCCGTTCTCGGCGATCGCCACCATCATGAGCGAGACCGCGGCTAGCCCGAGCGAGACGCGGATGCCCACGCCGTGCGTCAGCACGAACTCGGCGATGTGCGGCAGCGAGGTCGTGCGCACGAGGAGCGCCATGGTGAAGATCACCATCAGCATGGCGGGCTCGGCGAGCGAGGCGATCATCATCTCGCGGCTGGCGCCGATGCCGCCGAAGCTCGTGCCCGCGTCGATCCCGGCAAGGGCGAGGAGGAAGCGCGCGCTGCCGAGGAGTGCTACGAGTGCGATGAGGTCCGCGGTGGGGGCGAGGATGAGGCCCGTGGCGAAAGTCGGCACGATGGCGGCGGCGAGCCACACGGCGGTGAAGATGAGATAGGGGCTCACACGGAAGAGCCAGGAGGCGTTCTCGGCCAGCACGACCTCCTTGCCGAGGAGGCGCCGGAGGTCGCGGTAGGGCTGGATGAGCGAGGGACCGCGGCGGCCGAGCAGGCGCGCCTTGACGAGGCGCACGAGGCCGCAGAGGAGCGGCGCCACCGCGACCGTGAGGGCGAGCTGAAGAATCTCGAGCGCCAAGGCTCTCATTGGCTCACCGCGATCAGCACGAGCAGGATCACGAGCGCCGCGAACATCAGGCTGAGATAGCGCCTGATGGTGAGGAACTGCGTCGCATTGAGCCTGTCCGCGAGGTAGGAGACGAGGCGCTGGATGGGCACATAGATGCCCTCCCAGGCGGGATCGCGGAGCGTCGCCTCGAAATGCGCCGGCCGCGGATCGCCGGGCTCGGGCATGTCCACCTGCTCGCGGGCGGCGAAGGCGACCGTGCCGAAGACGCGGCGGATCGGCTGGGCGAAGCTCGCGGCGCTGTACTGAGTCTCCGGCCGCGCATCGGGAAAGCCGCAGTCCCAGGCTGGAGCGCGCCGCACGCGGTTGGAGGCGAAGCGGTGGATGACGAGCACCAGGACGCCGGCGAGGAGGCCCACGGCCACGAGCACGATGAAGCCGCTATAGGAGCTGCGCTCGATGCCGAGCGGCACGAGCAGAAGCCAGCTCGTGTCCGCGAGCGGCGGCGCCGGCGTCGCGATGAGCTCGCCCACGACCGGGCGCAGAAGTGCGACTACCACGGACGGCAGCACGCCGAGCGCCACGCAGAGTGCCGCGAGGCCCGCGAGCGGCGCCAGCATGACGCTCCCCACCTCCCGCGCTGCGCCGGCGGCAGCACTCCGCGCGCGGCCGAGGAAGACGATGCCGAAGGCCTTCACGAAACAGACGGCCGCGAGTGCCGCGGAGAGCGCCAGCGCAGCCCCCACCACCGGCACGGCAAATTTGGGCATCCAGGCGGCCAGGCGCGAGCCCTCGAGGATCGCCTGAAAGGTGAGCCACTCGGAGACGAAGCCGTTGAACGGCGGCAGCGCCGAGATGGCGGCGGAGCCGATGAGGAAGGTGAAGGCGGTCACCGGCATGCGGTGGATGAGCCCGCCCAGGCGCTCCATGTCGCGCTCCCCCGTCGCCTTGAGCACGGCGCCCGCGCCGAAGAAGAGCAGGCTCTTGAAGATCGCGTGATTGAGCACGTGGAAGAGTGCGGCGGTGAGCGCCAGCGCCGCGAACGCCGGCAGCGCCTCGGCGCGGAAGGCGAGCGCCAGGCCGAGGCCGATCACGATGATGCCGATGTTCTCGACCGTGTGATAGGCGAGCAGGCGCTTGAGGTCGTGCTGCATCAGCGCATAGAGCACGCCCAGGACCGCAGTCAAGCCGCCGAGGAGGAGGACCGCCGTGCCCCACCACGGCTGCGGCGCGCCGACAAGGTCGAAGAGGATGCGCACGAGGCCGTAGATCGCGACCTTGGTCATCACCCCGCTCATCAGCGCCGAGACGTGGCTGGGTGCGGCCGGATGCGCGAGCGGCAGCCAGACGTGAAGCGGCACGAGGCCGGCCTTGGAGCCCGCGCCGATGAGCGCCAGCACGAGCACGCCCGCGGCCATGAGCGGCGTCAGATGGTGGGCGCGAATCGCGGCGAAGCTGTAATCGCCCCCGGCGCCCGCGAGCAGCCCGAAGGCGAGGAGGAGTGCGATCGTGCCGGCAGAGGCCATGACGATGTAGACGTAGGCCGCGTGGCGGGTGTCGGCCTCCTCGTGGGTCGCGAGCACGAGAAGCCACGAGCTCAGCGACATGAATTCCCAGGCGAGGAGAAAGATGAAGGCGTCGTCGGCCACCACCACGAGGCTCATGCCGGCGAGGAAGAGCGGATAGAACGGCAGCACCCGCTCGGGCTCGCCCTCGTGCCGTGCGTATTGCCAGGCGAAGAGGCTCGCGGCGGCACCTATGAGGTTGACGACGAAGAGGAAATAGCCCGAGAGCCGGTCGAGCGAGAGATGCCCGGAGAGCCATGGCAGCCCGATGGGGAGCGTCAGGCTCTCGGCGCCGCCGCCGCGGCCGATGCTGAGAAGTGCTGCCGCCGCGAGCAGGCCGCAGGCGGCGAGCGAGCCGCCGTAGACGACGTCGTGGGCGCGCGGCAGCCGTGCTCCGGCCATGCCGACCGGGCTCAGCGCCAGAAGTCCCAGGATGGCGCCTGCGACGGTCGACAGCATGGAGCCAGAACCTCTCACGCACGCTTCGGCGGAACAGTCGTGCTCGCCGGACAAGGCGATCCCGCGTCGCTTCGACGGCGCTGCGAGGGGATGCCGCATGGCTGTCGCGGCTGAACGCGCCGCGGACGGCGTGCAGCATCAAGATCGCGGCGCGGACCCTAATATGGCAGAGCCCCCAGCGTCAATGCGGACGAGAGACGGCAGCCGGCATGGGTGCGGCCATGCGCTGTCCCGAGGGCGGACTTTTATCCCCCTCTTATTCCGAATCAACGCTTGCCTGCCCGCATATGGCAGGTTACGGTTGCCACGCGCAGTGCGAGTGCTCAAGACCCAAGAGAGGCCTCACGGGCCGCTGCGGTCAGGGGAAGAGGCGGGCGGAGCACGGGAGGGGGCCGGACGCTGACCGGCGCCGCGGCACGATGAGCCGGAGGCGGCCGTCAGACAGCCTGGCCAATCGCCGGAGGGTGCGGCGCGCGGCCAACATGCCGCGCGGGAGGCGCGTTGTGTCGAGGGCGCGCCTCTGTGCATTCCGGACGCAGAGAGGACGGGAGGTGGCGGCAACATGCTGGTCCGCAGGCTTGCGTGCCGGGCTCACGGCATCATCAATGAGGCCTTCCGCGAGCGTCAGCTGTTCTTGCGCGCGGGCGCCGAAGTACGTTTTTTCAAGATCTCGCGCCGCCGGCAGATGGCGGCGGCGGCACTCGTAGCGGGGCTCGTCGCGTGGTCGCTCTATGCGAGCGTCGTTTATTTCTCGTATGACGCGCGGCTGGCGGCAAGCGAGGCGCGCTACGCCCACGTCCGCGCGGCCTACGAGCGCGCGGCCGTCGAGCGGGATGCGGCGTCGGCGGCGGCGCGCGAGGCCTATCGCGGCGTTCTCGCGACGCTCATGAGCCCCTTCGGCGCGCTCGACGACGCGCGTGCCGAGAGCCGTCAGGAGCTCGCCGCCTTGCGCGGACGCAATGCCAAGCTGGCCTTGGAGATGTCCGAGGTCGAGCGCGAGATCGCCGCGGCGCGCGAGGAGCGCGCGCGGCTCACGCGCGCCGACGCGTCGCTCGTCTACCGCGACGACGCGCTGGAAAGCGAGCTCGCGGGCCTGCGCAACCGGAACAGCGCGCTCGACGGCAACGTCGCGTTGCTCGAGCGCGAGCTCGCGGCAGGGCAGGCGCGCGAGCGCGGCATGGAATGGGACAATGCGGCCCTCGGCGATGCGCTCGCCAAATCCAAGCGCGACACCGCCGAGGTGCTTGCCAAATCGAAGCGCGACCTCGCCGATGCGCACCAGCGCAACGACGCGGCGAGCGCCGAGATCGCCGGGCTGCAGGCTAATCTGGCAGGCGTCGCCGCCGAGCGCGACAAGGTGAGCGAGGAGCGCGCCGCACTCGCGCACCACGTGGACGATCTCGAGCGCCACCTTGCCGCCCTGCAATCGGACCAGAATGCGCTCGTAGCCCGGCTGAGCGAGCGCGCGATCAGCCACAACACGGCCGTCGAGCACACCATCGCCATGACCGGTCTCGACGTGGGCAAGCTGATGGCGAAAGTCGAAAGGACGGCGGCGGCGCCGCGCGCCGTCAAGCCCGGAGCCGGCGGGCCCTTCATCCCGTACCGTCCCGAGCCGGTGCCCTTCGGCAAGGCGAGCCTGCACTCGGGCGAGGTCGAGCTCGTCGTGGCCTCGCTCGACCGGCAGGAGGAGCGGCGCGACGGGCTCAACCGCGTCCTCGCGCACCTGCCGCTCGCGAGCCCGATCGATCACTACAGGATCATGAGCGATTTCGGCAAGCGCATCGACCCCATCAACGGCCGGCTCGCCATGCATGAAGGGGTCGATCTCACCAGCGAGCCGGGCGCCCAGGTCATGGCGACCGCACCCGGCATCGTCACCTTTGCCGGCTGGGACGGCAGCTACGGCAAGTTGGTCGAGATCGATCACGGCATGGGCATCCGCACGCGCTACGCGCACCTCAAATCCATCGTCGTGGAGGTCGGCCAAAGGGTCGCGGCGCGCACGGCGGTCGGCATCATGGGCAGCACCGGCCGCAGTACGGGCACGCACGTGCATTACGAGGTCATGGTCGACGACGAGCACTACGATCCGATGAACTTCATCAGGGCGGGTGAATATGTTTTCAGCAAGAACTAGCGACAAGCCGGCGCCTCTCACTGAGGTGCCGCGCAGCCATCCCAAGGCGGCCGTGCCCTCGATCATCAGCAAGCAGCTGGTGGTGCACGGCAACCTCACGACCGACGGCGACATCCAGGTCGACGGCACGATCGAGGGCGACATCAAGACGAGCGTGCTGACGATCGGCGAGGGCGGCACGGTCAAGGGCGCCGTCGTCGCCGACACCGTGACGGTCTCGGGCACCGTCGACGGCCAGATCCGCGCCAAGGCGGTGACGCTGTCGCGCACCGCGCGCATGCAGGGCGACATCTGGCACGAGAGCCTGGCGATCGAGGCGGGGGCGCGCTTCGAGGGCAGCTGCAAGCACCTGAGCACGGCCACCCAGGCCGAGGGCGAGGTGGCGAGCTGGGCCATGGCGCGCCGTGCCGGCGCGGTCAGCCCGGCGGCCGTCGAGACGGCGGTGCCGCAGGCCGCCGAGAGCTGAGCGCCTTCGCGGGCTAGAGGTCGGCGAGGAAGGCGGCGAGCGCCGCGCGCGCGGCCGGCTCCTCGAGCGACGGCGTGTGGCCGACGCCGGGCACGCTCGCGCGCCTGAGGTCCGGCTTCTCCTCGGCCATGCGCTCGAAGGTGGCGCTCGTCAGCACGTCGGAGAGCGCGCCGCGCACGGCCAAAACCGGGATGCGGGCGAGCGAGCGGAAGAGCGGCCAGAGCGGCCGCACGGCGCCCCTCGTTCGCACGAGCGGCTTGACGATGGCCGGGTCCCAGTCGAAATGGAGCAGCCCGTCGCCGCCCGCCCGGTAGGTGCCCTCGGCCGCGCGCCGCCAATCCTCGTCGCTCGTCAAGCCGAGCGCCGGGAACATCGACTTGATGTGGCGGACGGCACTGTCCCAGTCGGGCTGCGGCCGGTCGGTGCCGACGTACTTGAGGATGCGGGCAAGGCCGCCGGTGGCGATCTCCGGTCCCACGTCGTTGAGCACGACGCCGGCAAGGGCCGTCGGCAGAAGCGCTCCGAGCGCCATGGCGAGCACGCCGCCGAGCGAGGTGCCGACCGCGACCACTTTGTGGACATTGGCGGCGGCAAGCAGATGGCGCACGTCGTTGAGGTAGGTCTCCGGCCGGTAGTTGCGCCAATCGGGGTCGTATTGCGAGCGTCCGCGGCCGCGGTAATCGAGACAGAGTACGCGGCGCGTGGCGGCTTCGCGTGCTGCCAGGCGGGCAAAGTCCTTGGCGTTGCGCGTGAGGCCGGTGAGGCAGAGGAGCGGCGTCCTTGCCGCCCCCGGATCGCCGTAGTCGCGATAAGCGAGCTCGAGATCGTCCTCCGAGCGGTAGCTGCGCTCGCGATACAATTGCGGCACGGCCGCGGCCCGGCGCTCAGAAGCCGAGGAGAGCCGGCAGCTCGGCGAGCGAGCGCACCTCGGCGTCGGGCCGGCCCGGCAGCCGCTCGCGGCGCTGGCCGTAGCGGTTGCACCACACCACCTTGCAGCCGAAAGCGCTCGCCGCATGGGCGTCCCAGGCGTTCGAGGACAGGAAGACGATGGCGCCCGCCGGCACGCCGAGGCGGTCGACGGCGAGCTGATAGACCTTGGGGTGCGGCTTGAAGACGCCGGCCTCCTCGACCGAGAGCACGGCATCGAGGAGCTCGCCGAGCCCGGCTCCCTCGACCGCGGCCGCAAGCATGCTTGGCGAGCCGTTGGAGAGGATGGCCGTGGTCAGGCCAGCCGCCTTGAGCTGGCGGAGGAGCGCCGGCACCTCGGGGAAGCAGTCGAGCGTGAGGTAGCAGTCCATCAGGCGCTCCTTGAGCGCCGCATCGGCGATGCCGAGGGTCTCGAGCGAATAGTCGAGCGCCTCCGAGGTGACCTGCCAGAAATCGGCATGGCGGCCCATGAGGGCCCGGAGCCAGGTGTATTGCAGTTGCTTGTCGCGCCACAGCGGAGAGAGCTGGTTGGCCTTGCCGCGGAGCGCCGCGCGGCAGCGCGCCGCCGCCGAATTGAAATCGAACACCGTGCCGTAGGCGTCGAACACGGCGGCCCGGATGCCCGCAAGCTTTGCCGTCGTCATGGCATCAATCCGCCGGCACGCCCAGGTCCTTGGCAAGGCGGAGGCTGAGGCGCGTGCCGGCCAGGCGCTCGCGGTAGACGTGGAGCGCCTCGACGACGCGCTGCACGTAGTTGCGCGTCTCCTCGAAGGGGATCATCTCGATCCAGTCGATGACGTTGACCTGCGGCGCGCGCGGGTCGCCGTTCTCGCGGAGCCATTCGTGCACGCGCGCCTCGCCGGCGTTGTAGGCGGCGAGCGCCAGCACGTAATTGCCGCCGAAACCGTCGAGCAGCTTGGCGAGGATGGTGCAGCCGAGACGGACGTTGTACTCGGGGTCGTCGGTGAGGCGGCTCACGGCATAGCGCAGGCCCATCCCACCGGCCGTCTTGCGCGCCGTCCCGGGCATGACCTGCATGAGGCCGAGGGCGCCCGCCTGGCTTATGGCGCGCGGGTCGAAGCCGCTCTCCTGGCGGATCACCGAGAGCACCAGGGCGCGCTCGGTGCCGGCCGAATCGGCGAGCTGCAGCACCGGATAGCCGTGCACCGTGAGCGGCATCTCGCCGTGCCAGGTCTGGCGCGCCATGCGCACGGCGAGGTCCGGGCGCTGCTCGGCGATGGCGAGGGAGGCCACGAGCTCGGCCTCCTCGGGTGCCGTGGCGAGGATCGCCAGGCGCTTGAGGAAGACCTCCTTGAGGTCGTCCTCGCCGACCTCGCCGAGCTCCTTCACCACGCGCACCAGCTCCTTGCCGTTGAAGGCGCTACGCGCGGCAGCCGAGGGCTGCGGCGGCGGGGGAAGCGTCGGCCGCGAGGCGGGGTCGAGGCGGAGGGCGGCGAGCTGGCCGTAGTAGGTCGTGCTGAAATTCGCCGCCGCGACGTAGGCCCGCCGGGCCTCGCTGCTCTTGCCCATGGCCTCGAGCGCGCGGCCCGTCCAATAATCGGCTCGCGCGCGGCTGATGGGATACTGCACGGTCGCGGCCATCTTGCGGAAATGGGCCAGCGCCGTTGCCGGATCCTTGAGCAGCCTGAGTGCTATGAAGCCCGCGGTCCATTCGCCGCTGGCGAAGCCGCGCGAGCCGGGGTCCTGGCCGTGCTGCTCGGCCATGCGCTGGGCCTCGGAGTAATAGCCCTCGAGAAAGGCGCGGTGGATCTCGATCGAGCGTTCGCGCCACCACAGATCGGGCCGTACGAGGTCGGAGGGCGGATGCATGAGGATCGCGCGCGCCTCGTCGTCGCGGTCCTTGCGCACGCGCCAGCGCAGGCGGTCGAAGATCAGGCCGGGATCGTTCTGCAGCGCCGCCGGCACGCGCCTCAAGGCGTATTCGGCACCCGGGTCCATGGCCTGGAGCTTGAGCCGCGCCTCCGCGAGAAGGGCGCGGTCCTTGCCCACGCGGTTCAGCATGTCGCGTGCCGCGCGCGTCTGGCCGTCCCACAGCAGGCGGTCGAGTCGCGCCACATGGTCCGACTGGCGGATCAGATCGTGATGCTTGAACATCAGGATCTGCTCCTGGCGGTCACCCATATTGTCTTCGACCCAGACCTTGCGCAGGAGCTCGGTGCCGCGCTGCTCCTCGCCCGTTGCCAGAAGCCCTTCGGCATAGCGGATGCGGCCGGTCGCCGAGACGGGCGGATTGGCCTCGAACCATTCGCGCAAGGATGACGGCGACTGGTCGTCGGGAATCGCCTCCTCGGCGCGCTCGTGCAGGCTCTCCTGCTTCGGCCAGTCGGGGTTGTCCTTGATGAAGGCGGCGATCTCGCCGAAGCTGGCGCCGCTGCCGGCCCGCACGAGGTAGAGCCACTCGACCGCTTTGGCGAGAAGCCCGTCCTTGGCCTCAAGGGCGAGCTCGCCCGCCGCGCTGTAGTGGCCGGCCTCAGCCGCCGTGAAGGCAGCGCGGTAGATCTCGAGGTCGCGACCCGAAAGCGCCGCCGCATGCGCCGGCGCTGCCGCCGGCAGGATCAGGCAGAGTGCGATGAGGCACGCCAGCAGACTTCCCCTCACGGCCTCCCCTTTCTCCCCTCGGGACGCGGCGGCGGGCATGCGCGCGCCGCTGCTGTGGATATTATTCGCAAGCCCGGCTCTCGCCAAGCGTTGATGTGAGGAATGCGGCGGGATACCACCGCTCGCGGTGCTTGCCCGCGGCTCTGCCCGGGACTATCGTCGCGGGCGAGAGGAAGCCCCGGCAAGGACAGATGCCATGTTCAAGGGATGCTTGACCGCGCTCATCACGCCGTTCCGCGACGGAGCGGTCGATGCCAAGGCCTTCCAGCCGCTCGTCGAGTGGCAGATCAAGGAGGGCATCAACGGCCTGGTGCCCTGCGGGACGACCGGCGAGTCGCCCACCTTGAGCCATGACGAGCACGCGCGCGTGACCGAGCTTTGCGTGGAGGCGGCGAAGGGCCGCGTCCCCGTCATCGCCGGCACCGGCTCCAACTCGACCGCGGAGGCGATCGCCTTCGCCAAGCATGCCGAGAAGGCAGGCGCCGACGCCCAGCTCGTCGTCACCCCCTATTACAACAAGCCGACCCAGGAAGGGCTCTACCGCCACTACAAGGCCATCCACGACTCGTGCGGCCTGCCGATCGTCATCTACAACATCCCGCCGCGCTCGGTCGTCGACATGACGGTGGAGACCATGGCGCGCCTCGCCAAGCTGCCGCGCATCATCGGCGTCAAGGACGCCACCAACGATTTGACGCGCGCCGTGCGCACCAAGCTCGCCATCGGGCCCAAGTTCGCGCTCCTCTCGGGCGAGGACGGCACGGCGCTCGCCTTCCGCGCCGCGAGCGGGCACGGCTGCATCTCGGTCACCTCGAACGTCGCTCCCGCCCTGTGCTCGGGCATGCACGCCGCCTGGCAGAAGGGCGACGTGGCGCGCGCCCAGGAGCTCAACGAGAGCCTGATGCCGCTTCATCTCGCACTCTTCGCCGAGACGAGCCCGGCGCCGGTCAAGTACGCGGCGAGCCTCTTGGGCCTCTCGACCGCCGACGTGCGGCTGCCGCTCTGCGAGATTCAGGACGCGACCAAGGCGCGGGTGCGCGACGCCATGACCAGGCTCGGCCTCCTCAAGGGCGGGGTGCTGAGCGCCGCCGAGTGACGCCGCCCCGCACCGTCGCCCAGAACCGCCGCGCGCGCCACGATTACACGATCGAGGAGACGCTCGAGGCGGGCATCGTGCTTGCCGGCAGCGAGGTCAAGGCGCTGCGCGAGGGGCGCGGCAACCTGAACGACGCCTACGCGCACCCCGCCGAGGGGGCGCTCTGGCTCTACAACGCCTATATCCCCGAGTACCGCGCCGCCAACCGCTTCAACCACGAGACGCGGCGGCCGCGCAAGCTCCTCCTCCACCAGCGCCAGATCGAGCGGCTCGCCGGGCTCGTGCAGCGCGAGGGGGCGACGCTGATCCCGCTCTCCGTCTATTTCAACGAGCGCGGCATCGCCAAGGTGCAGCTCGGCCTGGCGCACGGCAAGCGCAAGGCGGACAAGCGCGCGAGCGAGAAGGAGCGCGACTGGAAGCGCGACAAGGCGCGCCTGCTGCGCGCCAAGGGCTGAGCGCTGCCGTCAGCCGCCGCCGGCGGTCTCCGCGGCGGGAGCGGCGAGGGCACGGAGGAGCCGCTCCGGCGCCTCGCCCGCCTCGAAGCGCTGCACGAGCTCCTCGAAGTCGAACAGCACGCCGATCGGATTGTCGTTGAAGGCTCGCCCGGCGAGCCAGTCATTCAGCGTCTGCTTGTCGGGAAAGGCGTCGACTTGCAGCTCCACCCGGTTGTCGTCGGGGTCGAGATAGTAGTTCGACACCGTGATGCCGTGATGGATCGTGCGCACGGGAAGGATGCCCTCCCGCTCGAGCCGCTTGTAGGTGGAGACGAGATCGGCGAGCGAGGCGTAGCTGAAGGCGATGTGATGGACGCCGGCCACGGCCGCGTCCTTCGCCTTCGGCCGCACCGCATCGCGCTTGAGGATGGCGACCCGGTGGTGCTCGTCGTCGAAGGTGATGAACTCGAGCGCATCGGAGGAGAACGTCGGCGCACCTGCAAGCACGGTGCGCCACCAGGCGCTCATCTCCGCGATCCTGTCCGTCTGGAACACCACGTGCGCGAGATAGGCGGGCCGCACCGTCTCCGTGGCCGGGTCCGGCACGCGCGCCGTCGCGGTCTCCTCGAGACCGGAGCAGAACTTGAGCTCCGCCGCGGCGAGGCGGGCGGATGCAAAGCCGGTCATGTGCTGTCCCTCCGAGGCGTTTCTCGTCTGGAAAGGATGGCATCCTTGTCGCCATCACCGCAAGGGGCCGAACTCGCTCCTCTCCTCCTTTAGGAGGAGAGGAAGGGGCCCGTCGCGGGAGCGACGGGAAGGTGAGGAGGCTGCGGTCGCCCGCCTCGTCCGCCGCCGGCGCGCCTTGAAAAGACCTCCTCACCCCAACCCTCTCCTCCTAAAGGAGGAGAGGGAGCTCAGGCGGCGGCCGTGGCGAGATAGGCCGCGATGCGGGCGAAGACGGCCGCGAACATGCCGGCGGTGAGGCGGCCGGTGTTGGTGTTGAGGCGCGAGCAGTGATAGCTGTCGAAGAGGCGGATGCGCTTCGTGAGCGCATGCTCGGCGCCGTGAGCGAAGGGGAAGCCGCCCGCCTTGAGCCCGCAGCTCGCGACGACGGCGGCGTGCGCGATGCCGCCGAGTGCGAGGATGGCGCGGAGGCGGGGAAGGCCAGCGATCTCCGCGGCGAGGAAGCCGCGGCAGGCGGCGACCTCGGCGGGCAGAGGCCGGTTGGCCGGCGGCACGCAGCGCACCGCATTGCTGATGCGCGCGGCTCTCAGCCGCAAGCCGTCATGGGGGTCGGCGCCGTAGCGACCCGCGGCGAAGCCGAACTTGAGAAGCGTGCCGTAGAGGAGCTCGCCCGCGTAGTCGCCGGTGAAGGGACGGCCGGTGCGGTTGGCGCCCTTGAGTCCAGGCGCCAAGCCGACGAGGAGGAGGCGCGCATGCGTGCCGCCGAAGGAGGGCACGGGCGCGTTGTAGAAGTCCGGGAAGCGCTCGCGGTTGTCGCGCCGGAAGGCAGCTAAGCGCGGACAGAGCGGGCAGTCGCGCTGCGGCTCGCGCATGCGGCCTGCCTCGCGCGGGCGCTTCAGTCGTCGTCGGTGCCGAAGGCGTCGTCGCGCTCCTCCACCACGGTGCGCCGGTTGTTCTCCGGCGCCTCGCGGTGGTGATGGGTGCGCTGGATCTGCGGCGCCAGATCGAGGAGCTCGATGAAGGTGTCGGCCTGGCGGCGCAGCTCGTCGGCCACCATGGGCGGCTGCGAGCGGATGGTGCTCACCACCGAGACGCGCACGCCCTTGCGCTGGACGGCCTCCACCAGGCGGCGGAAGTCGCCGTCGCCGGAGAAGAGCACGATGTGGTCGAGCCGCTCCGCCATCTCCATCACGTCGATGGCGAGCTCGATGTCCATGTTGCCCTTGATCTTGCGGCGGCCCATGGCGTCGGTGAATTCCTTGGTCGGCTTGGTCACCATGGTGTAGCCGTTGTAGTCGAGCCAGTCGACAAGCGGGCGGATGGGCGAGTACTCCTGGTCGTCGACGAGGGCGGTATAGTAGAAGGCGCGCACGAGGTTGCCCTTGCCCTGGAAGAGCTCGAGGAGCCGCTTGTAGTCGATATCGAAGCCGAGAGCCCGGGCCGCCGCGTAGAGGTTGGAGCCGTCGATGAAGAGCGCCAGGCGCTCGTTGGGATAGAAATGCATTTTCCAATACCCTAGCCGTAATCGCCAAGAACCACTAGAAACAACCGTCGCAACCGGGAACAGCACGCGGTCGCCGTCTAGCAAGTCGCTAGTTACGTAATGATCAAATCGCGCGCTGGCAAGTGCAAAACGAAGATCTGTGCCGCCATGATTCTCGTGGCCCTCGGCGCCAACTTGCCAAGCCCGCGCTTCGGCGGCCCCCGCGACACGCTGGAGGCGGCGCTCGAGGCCTTGGCCGAGCGCGGCATCCGCGTCGTGCGCCGCTCGCGCTGGTACCGCTCGCACCCGGTGCCGGCCTCGGACCAGCCGGACTACGTGAACGGCGTCGTGGCCGTCGAGACGGAGCTCGAGCCTTCGGCGCTGCTTGCCGAGCTTCACCGCATCGAGGCCGCATTCGGCCGCGTCCGCAGGGAGCCCAATGCCGCACGCCTGCTCGATCTCGACCTCCTCGCCTATCACGGCCGCGTGAGCGACGGCAGCGACGGCGGCCCCGTGCTGCCTCACCCGCGCATGAGGGCCCGCGCCTTCGTCCTCAAGCCGCTCGCCGAGGTGGCGCCGGCCTGGCGCCATCCGGCAACGGGCGAGCCACTGGGGGAGCTGCTTGCCGCGTTGCCGGAAGAGAGCCCCGCCGAGCCTCTCTAGCCGATCGCGGCCGCTCGGCCTAAGGTGCGGGAATCCCTGATATTCCCAGGCATCGCCCTTGCTTTGGCCGGGCGCAACCCATATATTGACCGGCCGCTTTCGCTGAAATTCGAGGTGATTCGAGATGGCTCGCGTAACCGTGGAAGATTGCGTCGTCAAAGTTCCCAACCGCTTCGAGCTGGTCATGCTCGCCGCACATCGCGCGCGCGATCTCGCGGCGGGCGCCACGCTCACCGTCGATCGCGACAACGACAAGAACCCGGTCGTGGCGCTGCGCGAGATCGCCGACGAGACGGTGGGGATCGACCACCTGCGCGAGGGCGTGGTCAAGGGCATGCAGAAGCTGGTCGAGCCCGACGAGCCCGAGGAAGAGGAGATGGACGCGCTGGCGGCCCAGCAGCTTGCGGCGGCAGGCGGCGAGCTCGCCGCTGCCGTGGCGGAGGATGCCGAGGGCGAGGAGGACGACGAGCTCTCGGCCGAAGGCGACGACCTCGAGGAGGACTCCGGGGCGGAAGCCGCAGAGGAGTTCCCGCAGGACGCGGGGTGATCGCGCGGAACGCGAGCGCGCTGCGGCGGCGCCCGCGGCAGCGCCCCTGTTCCGGTATCCTCGAGGGTAGCGATTGCGCGGCGCCCGGCCGGGGAGGTTGGCCGCCGTGATTCGTCAATACGAGCTGGTCGAGCGGGTCAAATCCTACGATCCCCACGCGGACGAGGACAAGCTCAACCGCGCCTACGTCTTCTCCATGAAGGCGCACGGCAGCCAGACCCGCGAGTCGGGCGACGCCTACTTCTCCCATCCGCTCGAGGTCGCCGGCATCCTCACGCGCTACAAGCTCGACGACGACACCATCGTGACGGCGCTCCTCCACGACACCGTCGAGGACACGCTCGCCACCCTCGAGGGCATCGAGCGGCACTTCGGCGGCGAGGTGGCCCGGCTGGTCGACGGCGTCACCAAGCTCTCGCGCATCGAGCTGCAGTCCGAGGAGACGCGGCAGGCGGAGAACTTCCGCAAGCTCGTGCTCGCCATGTCCGAGGACATCCGCGTGCTGCTCGTCAAGCTCGCGGACCGCCTGCACAACATGCGCACCCTCAGGTTCATCACGGACACCGATCGCCGGCGCCGGATCGCGCGCGAGACCATGGACATCTACGCGCCGCTCGCCGAGCGCATCGGCATGCACGATCTCAAGGACGAGCTCGAGGACCTGGCGTTCGCCGAGCTCAATCCCGACGCGCGCGAATCGATCGAGGCGCGGCTCAAGTTCCTGCGCGAGCAGGGCGGCGGCCTCGCCGGGCGCATCATCGCGGAGCTCACGCGCATTCTCGGCGAGGAGGGCGTCGTGGCCCAGGTCTCCGGCCGCGAGAAGCAGCCCTACTCGATCTGGCGCAAGATGCAGAAGCGCAACGTCGCCTTCGAGCAGCTCTCCGACATCATGGCCTTCCGCATGGTGGTCGACACGGCGCCCGAGTGCTATCACGCGCTCGGCGTGCTGCACAGCCATTACCGCGTGGTGCCGGGCCGCTTCAAGGACTACATCTCGCTGCCCAAGGCGAACGGCTACCGCTCGCTCCACACCGGCGTCTACGGCCCCGAGAAGCAGCGCATCGAGATCCAGATCCGCACCAAGGACATGCACGCCGTCGCCGAGTACGGCGTCGCCGCGCACTGGCAGTACAAGGAAGGCACGCCCACCGACGGCAAGCAGTACCGCTGGCTGCGCGAGCTCCTCGAGATCCTGGAGCATGCCCCCAACCCGGACGAGTTCCTCGAGCACACCAAGCTCGAGATGTTCCAGGACCAGGTGTTCTGCTTCACGCCCAAGGGCGATCTCATCGGCCTGCCGGCCGGCGCCACGCCGGTCGACTTCGCCTACCAGAATCCACTCCCAGATCGGCGACCGCTGCGTCGGCTGCAAGATCAACGGCCGCATGATGCCGCTCCGGACGCTGCTCAAGAACGGCGACCAGGTGGAGATCGTCACCTCGAAGAACCAGACGCCGTCGCCCGAGTGGGAGCGCTTCGTCGTCAGCGCCAAGGCGCGCGCGCGCATCCGCCGCTTCATCCGCACCCAGAAGCGCCAGGAGTACGTGACGCTCGGCCGCAGCATCCTCGAGAAGACCTTCCGCCAGGCCGGCTACGCGTTCACCGAGAAGGGCCTCGATGGCGTGGTCAAGATCTTCAAGGCCGCCGACGCCGAGGAGCTGATCGCCAGCGTGGGCGAGGCGCTGCACACCGGGCGCGAGGTGCTGCATGCGGTCTATCCCGGCCTCAAGCGGCAGATCGCCAAGGAGTCCCGCAACGGCAAGGTGGTGCCGATCGCCAAGGCGCGCGGCCGGCGGGAGAAGCCCGGCGACAACGCCATTCCCATCAAGGGCCTCACCCCCGGCATGGCGATCCATTTCGCCGGCTGCTGCCATCCGCTGCCGGGCGACCGCATCGTCGGTCTCGTCACCACCGGCAAGGGCATCACCATCCATACCATCGACTGCCCGACGCTCGAGCGCTACAACGACTCGCCCGAGCGCTGGCTCGACGTGAGCTGGGACGAGGATGCCGCAAGCGAGGACGGCCACGTCGGCCGCCTGACCGTGGTGGTGGCGAACGAGCCCGGCACGCTCGGCGAGCTCACCACCCTGATCGGCAAGCACAAGGGCAACATCACCAACCTGCGCATCATCAACCGCTCCACCGACTTCTTCGAGATCGCCATCGACATCGCGGTGCAGGACCTGCGGCACTTGAGCAACATCATGGCAGCACTGCGCGCCTCGCCGGCGATCAACTCGGTCGAGCGGGCGCGCGGCTGAGTGCTGCAAGGGGAGGGCGGGAGGCGGCAGCGATGAAGCGTCAATTGCGCCTGGGCGTGAACATCGACCACGTGGCGACCGTCCGCAACGCGCGCGGCGGCCGCCATCCGGATCCCGTGCGCGCGGCCCGCCTCGCGGCCGCCGCGGGCGCCCAAGGCATCACGGCGCACCTGCGCGAGGACCGCCGCCACATCTCGGACGACGACATCGAGCGCCTGAGCGGCAGCATCGATCTGCCGCTCAACCTCGAGATGGCGGCGAGCGACGAGATGCTGGAGATCGCGTTGCGTCACAAGCCGCATGCCGCCTGCATCGTGCCCGAGCGGCGCGCCGAGCTCACGACGGAGGGCGGGCTCGACGCGGCGGGCGGCCGGGATCGCCTCCGCCCTTATGTCGAGGCGCTCGTCGGCGCCGGCATCCGCGTCTCGCTCTTCATCGATCCCGAGCCCCGCCAGCTCGACGCGGCGCGGGCGCTCGGCGCTCCCGTGGTCGAGCTCCATACCGGCGCCTATTGCGATTCGGAGGGTGCCCTCCGCGAGCACGAGCTCTTGCGGCTGTGGCGTGCGGCGAGCCACGCGGACGCGATCGGGCTCGAGTGCCACGCGGGCCACGGGCTCTCCTTCGACACGGTGGCGCCGGTCGCCGCGATCGCCACCATCGTCGAGCTCAACATCGGCCACTTCCTCATCGGTGAGGCGATCTTCAGCGGGCTCGAATCCGCGATCCGGCGCATGCGCGCGCTCATGGACAAGGCGCGCGCCGAGGCCGCGGGCGAGAAAAGCGCCTGAGCGCCGCCCCGTGATCCTCGGCATCGGCAGCGACCTCATCGACATCCGCCGCATCGAGCGCACGCTCGAGCGCTTCGGCGACAAGTTCATCGCGCGCATCTTCACCGACACAGAACGCGCCAGGTGCGAGCGGCGGCGTACGCGCGCGGCGAGCTACGCCCGCCGCTTCGCCGCCAAGGAGGCCTGCTCCAAGGCGCTCGGCACCGGCTTCCGCAAGGGCGTCTTCTGGCGCGACATGGGTGTGGTCAACCTCGCCTCGGGCCGACCCACCATGCGCCTCACCGGCGGCGCCCTCGCGCGTCTCGCCGAGCTCGTGCCACCCGGCATGGCGGCGCGCATCGACGTGACGCTGACCGACGAGCCGCCCCTCGCCGAGGCCGTGGTGATCATCTCCGCCGTGCCGCCCGGGTGCGGCGACTGAGTGCTGCGCCTTTTTGTCCCTGGCCTCGGGGCTTGCCGCCGCTATACTAGGGCCAAATCCAGGAGGGACCCATGAACGACGTAGAGAGCAAGACGGCGCCCCGCGCGGGTGCTGGCGACTTCGCCCGCTTCCGCTTTCTCCACACCATGATCCGCGTGCGCGACCTCGAGAAGTCGCTCGACTTCTATACCCGCCTCTTGGGCATGAAGCTCCTGCGCAAGAAGGACTTCCCCACGGGCGAGTTCACCCTGGCCTTCGTCGGCTACGGCGAGGAGGAGAGCTCGACGGTGATCGAGCTCACGCACAATTGGCCGCAGAAGGAGCCGTATAATCTGGGCAACGCCTTCGGCCATCTCGCCATCGCGGTGCCGGACATCTACGGCACCTGCGAGACGCTTGCCAAGGAAGGCGTCAAGATCCCGCGCCCGCCCGGCCCCATGAAGCACGGCGGCTCGGTCATCGCCTTCATCGAGGATCCGGACGGCTACAAGATCGAGCTCGTCGAGCGGGCGTAGTACCTGGATTTATAGACGCGTAGCGCACCCCCCTCCCTAACCCTCCCCCTCAAGGGGGGAGGGGAAGTGCTTCGCATGGCAACGAAAGTCGCCCTCCCCCTTGAAAGGGGCTCTTCCGCTTCAGATCTCCGACTCCGGCGCGAAATTCGGGCGGCGCTTCTCGCGGTGGGCGGCCAGCCCCTCTTGCACGTCGGGCGAGGAGAAGCCGAGGAACTCGAGGGCGAGCGAGGTGTCGAAGGTCGGCCCCGCGAGGCGCAGCCAGTTGTTGAGGGCGTATTTCGTCCAGCGGATGGCGTGCGGCGCCCCTTCGGCGAGGCGGGTCGCGATCTCGACCGCCTTCTCGTCGAGCTCGCCGTCCTCGACCGCCAAGGAGACGAGGCCGATGCGCTCGGCCTCCGCACCCGAGAGCGGCTCGCAGAGCAGGAGATAATATTTCGCCTTGGCCATGCCGCAAAGGAGCGGCCAGATGATGGCGGCGTGATCGCCCGCGGCCACGCCGAGGCGCGTATGGCCGTCGATGATCCGCGCGTCCTTGGCGGCGATCGAGAACGTCGGCGAGGAGGCCGCAGACGAGCCCGGCGCCGACCGCGGGCCCGCGCATGGCGCTCACCACCGGCTTCGAGCAATTGATCAGATTGTAGACGAGGTCGCGCGCCTCCTTCCAGACGTGCGCGCGCGCGTGGAAATCGTCGATGTTCTTCTGGATCATGGCGAAATCGCCGCCCGCGGAGAACGCCTTGCCGGCGCCGCGGAGGATCGCCGCCGAGACGCTCTCGTCCGCGTCGATGTCGCGCCAGAGGCCCGCGAGCTCGCCGTGCATCCTCGCGTCGGCGGCATTGAGCTTGCCCGGGTTCGACATGGTCGCGCGCAGCACCCGCGGGTGCGGGCGGTCGAACTCGAGGCGCTGGTAGTGGCCATAGCGGTCGGTCATGGACGCCCTCCTGGCATGCAGGCGGCGTCATGCTGCGCCATCATGCCGCAAAAATCCACGGCGCCGCGCCGTGACGGCCGTTCGTCAGCTAGTGGATGCACACATCTCAAGGATGCTTGCAGGGCCGTCGTGCGTCCTTCGAGACGCGCCCCTTCGGGGCGCTCCTCAGGACGAGGCGAATTCGTGTGTGGCAGAAAGATTTGACCTCATCCTGAGGAGCGAGCGCAGCGAGCGTCTCGAAGGACGCACCGCCCTCAGTCCGAGACACCTTTGCACGGCGCTCTCGGGAGGACGCGCGCTACGTCCGTTTCTCGACGGGGACGTAGCCGCGCTTGGCGTAGCCGGTGTAGAGCTGGCGCGGCCGTCCCAGCTTCTGGGAGGGATCCTCGATCATCTCGTTCCACTGGGCGACCCAGCCGACCGTGCGCGCGAGCGCGAAGAGGGCGGTGAACATGCTGCTCGGGAAGTTCATGGCGCGCAAGATGATGCCCGAGTAGAAATCGACGTTCGGGTAGAGCTTGTGCCCGACGAAGTAATCGTCCTCGAGTGCTATCTTCTCGAGCTCCATGGCGAGTTCGAGCAGCGGCTCGTGCTTGACGTGAAGCTCCTCGAGCACCTCGTAGCAGGTGCGCCGCATCACCGCGGCGCGCGGGTCGTAATGCTTGTAGACCCGGTGCCCGAAGCCCATGAGGCGGAAGCTGTCGTCCTTGTCCTTGGCGCGCTTGATGTACTCGGGGATATGCTCCTTGCTGCCGATCTGCCGCAGCATGTTGAGCACCGCCTCATTCGCGCCGCCGTGCGCCGGGCCCCACAGCGAGGCGATGCCGGCGGCGATGCAGGCGAAGGGATTGGCGCCGCTCGAGCCGGCGAGGCGTACCGTCGAGGTCGAGGCGTTCTGCTCGTGGTCGGCATGGAGGATGAAGATGCGGTCCATGGCGCGCGCGAGTATCGGGCTCACCTTGTACTGCTCCGCCGGCACGGAGAAGGTCATGTGGAGGAAGTTCTCGGCATAGGTCAGCTTGTTGCTCGGATAGACGAAGGGCTGGCCCATCGAATATTTGTAGGCCATCGCCGCGATCGTCGGCATCTTGGCGATCAGCCGGTAGGACGCCACCATGCGGTGATGCGGGTCGGTGATATCGGTCGAGTCGTGATAGAAGGCCGAGAGCGCTCCCACCACGCCGCACATCACCGCCATGGGATGCGCGTCGCGCCGGAAGCCGCGGAAGAAGGTGATGAGCTGCTCGTGCACCATCGTGTGGTAGGTGATGTCGCGCACGAACTGCACCTTCGCCGCCGCGTTCGGCAGCTCGCCGTTGAGCAGGAGATAGGCGACCTCCATGAAATCGCTGTGCTCCGCCAGCTCCTCGATGGGATAGCCGCGGTAGAGCAGCACGCCCTGATCGCCGTCGATGTAGGTGATCTTGGACTGGCAGCTCGCCGTCGAGGTGAAGCCCGGATCGTAGGTGAACATGTCCGTTTCGGCGTAGAGCTTGCGCACGTCGATGACCTTGGGTCCCAACGTGCCGCTCATCACGCTGAGATCGAGCGAGCGGTTGCTCTTGGGGTCGGCAAGCGTGACTACCTCGGCCGGGGCCGCCGCTGTCTTGACATCGCTCATGGCCAATACTCTCGTTCCTGGGAGGGGTTCCGCGGGCCTCGGCGCCGCCGGTTATTCTGCACCGCACAATAGGCCTATCGAGCGGATTTATCAAATCAACTTGACGTTTTTTCGGGCGTTGCAGCATCGCGCATCCTGCCCAAAACTTCACCACTGCCAAGTGCTTCCATCACCTCGAAAATTCCGGGCGAGACGGTGGCCCCCGTGAGGGCCGCGCGCAGCGGCTGGGCGATCTGGCCGAGCTTGATGCCTTCCGCCTCGGCGAGCCCGCGCACTTGGCGCTCGAGGGCCGGGGCCTTCCACTCCGGCACATGGACGAGGCGCTCCGCGAGCCTTGCCAGGCGCTGCCGCGCATCTGCGGTCAACAGGGCCGCGGCCTTGGCATCGATGGGGATCGGATGCTGCCGGACATAGACCGCGGCGGCGTCGGCCAGCTCGACGAGCGTCTTGGCGCGCTGCTTCAAGCCGTCGAGGCCGCGCGCGAGCCTTGCCTCGCCGGCGGCATCCGGCGAGCCCGCGAGCGCCCTCTCGAGGAACGGGCGCAGGAGCTCGATGAGCCGGCCATTGCCGCATTGGCGGAGATAATGGGCGTTCAGGCTGTCGAGCTTGGCGAAGTCGAAGCGCGCGGCCGAGCGGCCCACATCTGTGATGTCGAACCACTTGATCGCCTGGGTGGTCGAGATGATCTCGTCGTCGCCGTGCGACCAGCCGAGGCGGAGGAGGTAATTGTCCAACGCCTCGGGCAGGTAGCCCATGTCCCGGTAGGCGTCGACGCCGAGCGCGCCGTGCCGCTTCGAGAGCTTGGCGCCGTCCGGCCCGTGGATGAGCGGGATATGGGCGAAGTGTGGCACCGGCCAGTCCAAAGCGCGGTAGAGCAGCGTCTGGCGAAAGGCGTTGGTGAGATGGTCGTCGCCGCGGATGACGTGGCTGATGCCCATGTCGTGGTCGTCGACCACCACCGAGAGCATGTAGACGGGGCTGCCGTCGGCGCGCAGCAGCACCATGTCGTCGAGCTGCTCGTTGGCGACGCGCACGGTGCCCTGCACCAGGTCCGCGATGACGGTCTCGCCCGTCTCCGGCGCCTTGAGGCGGATGACCGGCGGGCGGCCGCTCGGGACCTCGCCCGGCTGCAAGCCTCGGCAGCGGCGGTCGTAGCCCATAGGCCGTCCTGCCGCGCGCGCCGCCTCGCGCCGCGCCGCGAGCTCCTCCGCCGAGCAATAGCAGTGGTAGGCGCCGCCGCTCGAGAGGAGCGTGCGCGCAACCTCGGCGTGGCGGGCGGCACGTGCGAACTGGTAGACCACCTCGCCGTCCCAATCGAGCGCGAGCCAGCGCAAGCCCTCGAGGATCGCCTGCGTCGCCGCCTCGGTCGAGCGCGCGCGGTCGGTGTCCTCGATGCGCAGGCGGAAGACGCCGCCGCAATGGCGTGCGTAGAGCCAGTTGAAGAGCGCCGTGCGGGCGCCGCCGATGTGAAGGAAGCCGGTGGGGGAGGGCGCGAAGCGCACCACGACGGACATGGCGGGAGAGGTTCCTCGCTCGCAAGGAAGGGTCGCGTCCTGTAACATATCCCGCCTGGGGTGTCTCTAAGAGGCGAGGAGCCGTGAGCGGCGCCGAGCTCAGCGAGCGCGCAGAGGACCTGCGCCCGGCATTGCACGAGGGGGTTGTCCGCCGCGCGCTCATGATCGCGTGGCGCGAGCTCGCGGCCGAGCGCGAGCGCTGGCCGCTCTGGCTGCCCGCCTTCTTCGGCGGCGGCATCGCCCTCTATTTCGCGCTCACCTTCGAGCCGAGCCACCGGCTGGCCTATGCGGCCGCGGCGGCCCTCGCCGCTGCGGCGGCGATCTGCCGCAAGCGTCCGATGGCGCTCCTCGTCCTCGTGCCGCTCGGCACTGTCGCATTGGGCTTCGCGGTTGCCGCCTGGCGCACGGACCAGGTTGCGGCACCCAGGCTCGAGAAGCGCCTCGGACCGGTCGCGGTGAGCGGCCGTGTCGTCGAGGTCGAGCAGCTCGCCAAGGGCCGCCGGATCACGCTTGACCATGCGACAATCGAGCGGCTGGCGCCCGAGCGCACGCCGCCGCGCGTTCGCGTGCACATCAGGGACGCCACGTCGCCGTTGCGCCCGGGCGACCGCGTGTCGCTGCGCGCCGTGCTGCTGCCGCCGGCGGCGCCGGTGGCGCCCGGCGCCTTCGACTTCCAGCGCCACGCCTATTTCCTCGGCCTCGGCGCGGTCGGCTATGCTTTCGGCAAGGTCGCGGTCGAGCCTGCTACGCCGGGCGGCGCCGCACTCTGGATCGCGGCCTTGCGCGATCGCATCGCGGCGCGGGTGACCAAGGGCCTGCCGGGTGCCGAGGGCGGCATCGCGGCGGCGCTCATGACCGGCGAGCGAGGCGCCATCCCGCCCGACGTGGTCGAGGCCATGCGCAATTCGGGTCTCGCCCATCTCCTCGCCATCGCCGGCCTCCATCTCGGCATGGTGACGGGCGCCATCTTCTTCGGCGTGCGCGCGCTCCTGGCGCTCGTCCCCTGGCTTGCGCTGCGCTATCCGACCAAGAAATGGGCGGCGCTCGCGGCACTCGCGGGTGCCACCTTCTATCTCGTCGTAACCGGCGCCACGGTGCCGACGCAGCGCGCCTTCATCATGACGGGCGTGGTGCTGCTCGGCGTGCTGCTCGACCGCATGTCGATCTCGCTGCGCATGCTGTGCTGGGCCGCGGTCGCCATCCTCCTCATCGCGCCCGAGAGCCTGACCGGGCCGAGCTTCCAACTTTCGTTCTCGGCCGTGCTGGCGCTGCTCGCCGCCTACGAGACCCTGCGGCCGAAGCTCCTATCCTGGGTCGGCGGCGAGGGCTGGTGGCGCACCCCGCTCCTCTATGTGGCCGGCGTCGCCTTCACCAGCCTCGTCACGAGCCTGGCGACCATCCCCTATTCGATCTATCACTTCGACCGCCTGGCCGCCTTCGGCGTCGTCACCAACCTGATCGCCGTGCCGGTGACGGCGCTCTGGGTGATGCCGTGGGCGCTCGCCGCCTTCGTCCTCATGCCCCTCGGCCTGGAAGGCCTGGCCTTGCCGGCCATGGGCTGGGGACTTCACGCCGTCATCTGGTCGGCCAAGACGATCGTCGCCTGGCCCGGCTCGGTCGCCATCCTGCCGGCCATGCCGATCTGGGGCTTAGCTTCGGTCAGCCTCGGCATGCTGTGGCTCTGTCTGTGGCAGCGGCCGTGGCGCGCGCTGGGTGCCGCCGGCATCGCACTCGGCCTCGCCAGCATCGCCATCGAGCGCCAGCCCGACGCCATAGTCTCGGGCGACGGCCGCCTCTTCGCGGTGCGCGCCGCGGACGGGCGCATGCTGATCTCGCCGGTGCACGGCAACGACTACGACGCGGAGACGATCGAGAAGCGCGCCGGCCAGACGCTGCGCGATCCCTGGCCGGAGGACGGCGCGAGCGCCGATGGACGCCTCGTCTGCGACGAGCTCGGCTGCCTTTATCACGCGCAAGGCCAGACCGTGGCGCTCGTGCGCGAGCGCGAGGCGCTGCTCGAGGATTGCCTCCATGCGACGGTGATCTTGAGCGCCGTGCCCGTCAAGGGGCGCTGCCCGCAGCCGCGAACCGTGATCGACCGCTTCGCCCTCTGGCGCGACGGCGGCCACGCCGTCTGGCTATCGCCGGGCGGCGTCGCGAGCGAGAGCGTGCGCGACTGGCGCGGCGCCCGTCCGTGGGTGCCCGAGCTGCCCGCGCGTGCGGCGGCCAAGGCGAAGCCGGCGGCGGCAGCGGTAGCCCCGCCGGAGACGCTCGAAGAGCCTTCGGATATGGACGGCGGGGAGTAGCGCGGAGCTCTCGGAGCGGCACGGCCGACCGAAGCAGCCATTGCGATATTGGTGCTGCGCGTTCTTTTCCACTCACGTCACACCCGCGAAAGCGGGTGTCCAGCGCTATCGGGCAATGCCTCGTTTCGGCGCCCCTGGATACCCGCCTTCGCGGGCATGACGACGACAAAAGGGATTCAATTAATTTTCCGGCGAGTCCTAATAGCGCCGGAACAGGCTCACGAGCTTGCCTTGGATGCGCACGCGGTCGGGGCCGAAGATGCGCGTCTCGTATTTCTTGTTGGCGGGCTCGAGGGCGATGGAATCGCCCTTGCGGCGCAAGCGCTTCAGCGTCACTTCGTTCTCGTCGATGAGCGCGACCACGATGTCGCCGCTCTCGGCCACGTCGCCGCGCTTGATGACCACCACGTCGTCGTCGAGGATGCCGGCATCCACCATGGAATCGCCCTCGACCTGGAGGGCGTAATACTCGCCGCGGCCGAGGATGCTTGCCGGCATGGCGATGGTGCTCGAATGATCGCGCAACGCCTCGATCGGCGTGCCCGCGGCGATCTTGCCGTAGAGCGGCAGCTCGACCGGCGCGTCGTCGCCCTGGCTCGCCGTGCCGCCGAGACTGCGGTTGCGGAAGCTGCCCTCGATCACCTTGGGCGAGAAATCGCCGGCCGATGCCGCAGCGCTGGCGCGACCGGTCGCCGCCGCGGCCTCGGGCAGCCGCAGCACCTCGAGCGCGCGCGCGCGATGCGGCAGACGGCGGATGAAGCCGCGCTCCTCGAGCCCGGTGATGAGCCGGTGGATGCCGGATTTCGAGCGCAACGAGAGGGCCTCCTTCATCTCGTCGAAGGACGGCGAGATGCCCTGCTCGCGCAGGCGACGCTCGATGAACATCAGGAGCTCGCGTTGCTTTCTCGTCAGCATCTATTTCTCCCGGGCTGCGGAGCCACTAAATCTAGAACAAATGCAAAACGTCCACACATGTTCTAGTTTAGTTCGCGGAAGAGGTCAAGAGGCTTTTCGCGCGCCGTCACGGCGAGCGGCGCTCAGATCGGGGACGTGAGCCCGTCGAGGGGGATGATCGCGACGCGCTCGCCGGCCGCGGCGGGAGGGGCCAGCGGAGGGCGGACGACGAGGCAGTCGGCGTGCGCCAGGCGGGAGAGATTGGAGCTGTCCTGCACCTCGAAGGGGGTGGCGATCAGCCCGCCGTCGGGTGCCCGCGCGAGGCGCGCGCGCAGATAGTCCTGGCGGCGGTCGTTGGCCGCGAGGTCGCGGCCGAGGATGGCGCTCGCTTCCGCGGCGTCGGCGCTTGCGAGGCCGAGCATGCGTTCCATCGCCGGGCGCAGGAAGATGATGGCGCACACGAGCGAGGAGACGGGATTGCCGGGAAGGCCCAAGAGAGGCGTGGCGCCGAGGCGGCCGAAGATGAGCGGCTTGCCCGGCCGCATGGCGATCTGCCAGAAATCGACGGCGAGGCCGCGCTCGGCAAGGGCGCTCTGCACCAGGTCGTGCTCGCCGACCGAGGCGCCGCCGGTGGTGATCAGGAGATCGGCGCCCGCCGCCCCAGCGGCGAGGGCCTGGAGAGAGTCCTTGGTGTCCTCGGCGATGCCGAGGTTGCTCGCCTCTCCGCCCCAGGCGGCGATCGCCGCGGCGAGGGCCAGCGCGTTCGAGCTCACGATCTGGTTGGGGCCGAGCGGATCGCCCGGCATGACGATCTCGTTGCCGGTGGCGAGCACGGCGATGCGCGGGCGCCGCCGCACGCTGAGCCAGGGCACGTTCATGGCGGCGGCAAGCCCGATGTCGCGCGCGCCTAAGCGGCGGCCGGCGGCGATGCCGACCTCGCCCGCCTTGAAGTCGAGGCCGGCCAGGCGGACGTAGCGGCCGGCAGGTGCCGCCTCGCGGACGACGACGCGGTCGCCCTCGGCCGTGGCGTCCTCCTGGATGACGACGGCATCGGCACCTCGAGGCAGCGGCCCGCCGGTGAAGATGCGCACCGCCTCGCCGGGCCTAAGTGTGCTGCCATAGGCTCCCCCGGCGGGCGCCGAGCCGACCACGCGCAAGCTCGCCGGCACTCGCACGACATCGGCCGCGCGCACCGCGTAGCCGTCCATGGCGGAGACCGCGGCCGGTGGCTGCGTCACGCGCGCCACCACATCCTCGGCAAGCACCCGCCCGATGCCCTGGGCCAGGCTCACGCGCTCGGCCGAAAGCGGCATGAAGGCCTTCAGGATGCGGCCCAGCGCCTCCTCGACGGAGATCATGGCTTGGCCTTGTAGTGCCCTGATTTGCCGCCGCTTTTCTCGAGCAGCCGGATCTCGCCGATGGCCATGCCGCGGTCGATCGCCTTGCACATGTCGTAGATGGTGAGCGCCGCCACGCTGACCGCGGTGAGCGCCTCCATCTCGACCCCGGTGGGACCCGTGGTCTTGCAGGTGGCGGTGATCTCGACGGTGTTGCGCTGCGGCTCGCAGACGAGCGCCACCTCGACGGCGGCGAGGGCAAGGGGATGGCAGAGCGGGATGAGATCGGCCGTGCGCTTGGCGGCCATGATGCCGGCGAGCCGGGCGACTTGGAGCACGTCGCCCTTCTCGATCCCGCCCGCCATGATGCGCTCGAGGGTGGCGGGCCGCATGATGACCGAGCCGGCCGCCACCGCGACGCGCGCCGTGTCGGGCTTGCCCGAGACGTCGACCATGCGGGCTTGGCCTTTGGCGTCGAGGTGGGTGAGCTCGGCCATGGCGCTCAGGCCCGCGCCATCGCCGGATGTGCGAGAAGTGCGCGCGTCGCCGCCGCCACATCGGCCTGGGCCATGAGCGATTCGCCGACAAGGAAGCAGGAAGCCCCCGCGCGCGCCATGCGGGCGAGGTCCGAGGGCGCAGCCAGGCCGCTCTCGGAAACCACGATGCGGTCCCCGGGGACCCGCGGTGCAAGCTCTTCAGTCGTTGCAATATCAACGCGCAACGTTTTGAGATTGCGGTTATTCAGCCCGATCAATTGACATGGCAACCTGAGGGCGCGGGAGAGCTCTTGGGCATCGTGCACTTCGACCAGGGCATCCATTCCGTAGCCGGCTGCAGCAGCGGCCAGGGCTGCAGCCGAGGCGTCGTCAAGGGCCGCCAGAATGAGCAGCACGCAATCGGCTCCAAGGGCACGGGACTCGGAGACTTGATAGGAGTCCAGGATGAAGTCCTTGCGCAGCACCGGCAGCTCGACCGCCGAGCGGGCAGCCACGAGATCGCCGTCGCAGCCCTGGAAATAAGGCTCGTCGGTGAGGACGGAGAGGCAGCTGGCGCCCCCTAGGGCGTAGGCGCGCGCGAGCTCGGCCGGGGCGAAATCCGCGCGGATGAGGCCCTTGCTCGGCGAGGCGCGCTTTAGCTCGGCGATGAGGCCGTAGCCGCCTGCGGCGACCGCCGCGGCGAGGCGTCTGGCAAAGCCGCGCGGCGGCGGGGCCGCGCGCGCCGCGGCCTCGACCTCGGCCAAGGGCCGCAAGCCCTTCCGCCGCTCGACCTCGCGGCGCTTGTCGGCACAGATCCTTGCGAGAACGTCGGCCATGGCGATGATCTACGCCCTGCCGTTGGTGATGGCTATGAGCAGTTCGAGCGTGCGCCTGGCGTGGCCCTCGTCGATCGCCTTGGCGGCAAGCGCAGCGCCGGCCTTGAGGTCTGCCGCCTTGCCGGCGACGAGGAGGGCGGCGGCGCTGTTCAAGAGCACGAAATCCCGATAAGGGCCGCGCTCGCCCGCGAAGACGGCCATCATGGCGCGCGCGTTATAGTCCCCGTCGCCGCCCTTGAGCGCCTCCGCCGTGGCGCCCGGCAAGCCGGCGTCCGCGGGCGACACGGTGAAGCTCGTGACCTTGCCGTCCCTGAGCTCGCTCACCTGGCTCGGCCCGGTGAGGGTGAGCTCGTCGAGTCCGTCCAAGCCGTGCACGACCCAGGCGCGCTCGGCGCCGAGGTTGCCGAGCACGCGGGCCATGGGCTCGACCCACTCCTTGGCAAAGGTGCCGACCAGGTAGCGCTTGACCTTGGCGGGATTGGAGAGGGGGCCGAGAAGGTTGAAGATCGTGCGGGTGCCGAGCTCGACGCGGGTGGGGCCAACGTTGCGCATGGCGCTGTGGTAGCGCGGCGCCAGCATGAAGCCGATGCCGATCGCGCCGATGGCGCGCTCGACGACCTCGTAGGGTGCCTCCAAATTGACGCCGAGTGCCGAGAGCACGTCGGCGGCGCCCGACTTGGAGGAGAGCGCCCGGTTGCCGTGCTTGGCGACCGGCACGCCGCAGCCGGCGACGACCAAGGCACTCGCGGTCGAGACGTTGAAGGTGCCTGCCGCGTCGCCCCCGGTGCCGACCACGTCCATGGCGTCCGCGGGTGCGGCGACAGGATGGGCCTTGGCGCGCATGATGGTCGCCGCACCCGTGACCTCGTCCACCGTCTCGCCGCGCACGCGCAGCGCCATGAGGAAGCCGCCCATCTGGGACGGCGTGGCGTTGCCGGACATGATCGTCTCGAACGCCGTCTCGGCCTGTTGCCGGCTCAGGCTGCTGCCGGCCGCGACCACGGCGATGAGCTGCTTGAGATCGGGCGGTGCGGCGCTCATGCAGCGAGCGCAGCCGCCTTGGCCAAGGCGAGGAAATTGCTAAGGAGCTTGTAGCCCTCGGTGGTCTCGATGCTCTCCGGATGGAACTGCACGCCGAAGAGCGGGAAGTCGCGGTGACGGAGGCCCATGACCGCCCCGTCATCGGTCTCGGCGGTGATCTCGAGGCAGGCGGGCAGTCCCTCCCGCGCCACCACGAGCGAATGGTAGCGCGTGGCCCGGAAGGGATTGGCAAGGCCGTGGAAGAGGTCGCTATCGCGGTGACGGATGCTGCTCACCTTGCCGTGCATCGGCAGCGGGCCGCGCACGATGCGCCCGCCGAAGGCCTGGCCGAGCGCCTGGTGGCCGAGGCAGACGCCGAGGAGCGGCAGCCGGCCGGCGGCGGCCTTGACGAGGGCGAGGCAGACGCCGGCGCGGTCGGGATCGCAAGGGCCGGGCGAGAGGATGATGCCCTCGGCACCCGAGGCGAGGGCGTCCTGAACCGTGATCGCGTCGTTGCGCGCGACCGTGACCGCGGCGCCGAGCTCGCCCAGGCGATGCACCAGATTGTAGGTGAAGCTGTCGTAGTTATCGATGAGCAGGTACATGGCGGTCGGCAGCGCTTCCAACGTGTCGCGGGCAGCCCGGCGCACTCCGGGAACGGTTATAACAGGTCGCCCGAAATAGCGGAAGACGAGCGGCGGCGCAGCCGCGCTGCAGTTTGCGCTCGACTTGCCGCCGCTCGTACGTACCCTCGCTCTGCCTGCATGAAGCCCGCGCTGCGATGCTTGGCGTTCAGCTCATGCAGCCCATCCACACCGGGTACGACAAATTGCCGCCCTCGAACATGACCCAGACCAGGCTTCCGACCGGCGGCACCTTGGTCGACCCGTAGGGGCGGCATGGCATCGCCCAGCTGGTCGGGGCAGCGGCGACGGACGGCACAGCGACCTGCACCCGGCCCTTCATCGTCGGGTCTGCCGTGTTCACGACGCTGCCGCGATAGAGTCCGCAATGTGCCATGTCATTCTCCTGTGCGCACCGCCCCGCCGTGTTCGCATGCGGCGACATTTACCGCTCATGGCGCACCGAGGGCAACGGCAATAGGAGCGTCTCGCTGTCAGCTCCGGCGATCTCGGCGCCCCGGGCTCGCGTGCATTCTCGGGCTCTTCGCCCTATATTTCGCGGCGTGAAAAGGCGCAAACGGCAAGACCCTGCGGCAGGCAAGCGCGCGCGGATGAGCGGCATCGGCTGCCAGCTGAGGGCGCTTGCGGCGCGCGCCGAGCGCGGTGGGCAAGCGCCCCTATTCGGCAAGGGGCAGCGCGCGCGGCTGCTGGCAGGTCTCGCCGCCGCCTTGATGCTGGGTGCCGTCCTTGGCGTCGTTCTCGGCACGCGCGAGCCGGCGCGGCAGCCGCCGAGCGCGCAACCCCACGCCGCCGCGCAAGCCCCATCGCCCAGCCCTGAGCCCGCCCCGGCCAAGCCGCGCGCCGTTGCCGCGGTGACGGAACGGTCGGCACCGCCGATCTCGGAAGGCCGCCTCGCCGGGCCGCTGCCGCTCGTCTCCGAGCCGCGCATGGCGCCGCGCGTGGCGCACGGCAGGGCAGCGCTGCCGCCCGCAGCGCCAAGCCCGCCGAGGCTCATCACCGCCGAGAAGGATCCGAGCGTCGTCTATGAGGAGGCGGTCGAGGAGCCGGTGCAGCGCGCTGCACCTCGCCCCTCGGGTGCCGCAAGCGAGCGCAAGCCGCCGCTGCTCGCCGCACTCGGGCATCTCGTGATCAAGCCGGTCGAAGGTGCCAAACCCGCGTGGCTGCAGAACGCGCTCGCCATGCCCGAGCTCCGCGGCCGGCCCATGGTGGCGCTGGTGATCGACGACTCCGGCGTCGACCGCCGGCGCACCGAGCGCGCCATGCATCTGCCGCCGCGGGTGACGATGTCCTTCCTCCCCTATGCGCCCGAGGTGGCGAAGCAGGTGGCGCAGGCGCGCGCGCTCGGCCACGAGATCATCGTCCACGTGCCCATGGAGCCGCTCAACAGCCAGATCGATGCCGGCCCCAATGTGCTGCGCGTCAAGGACACGAGCGAGGAGACGCTGCGCCGGCTCGACTGGGATCTCACGCGTTTTGCGGGCTACGTCGGCATCAACAACCACATGGGCAGCCGCTTCACAGAGGACGCCCAGGGCATGCGCACGGTGCTCGAGGCGCTCAAGTCGCGCGGGCTCCTCTTCCTCGATTCGCGCACCATCCCGGGCTCGGTCGGCGCCAAACTCTCGCGCGAGCTCGGCCTGCCCACCCTCGAGCGCGACGTCTTCCTCGACAATGTCGACAGCCGCGCGGAAGTGGCGAGCCGCCTTGCGGAGGTCGTGCGCATCGCGCGCCACGACGGCTATGTCATCGCCATCGGCCATCCGCGCGACGCCACCCTCGACGAGCTCGAGACCTGGGTCAAAGGGGTGGGGGAGGAGGGTCTCGTGCTGGTCCCCCTGAGCGCCGTCATGCGCGCCCTCATCGCCGCCGAGCCGGAGCAGGCGAAGGCGCAGCAGCTCCACGGCTGAGGCTCGCCGAGCAAGGCTTTGCCTCAAGTCATTCTCGAAGGGCTTGCAGAACCATCTTGGGTCCTTCGAGACGGGCCTTCGGCCCTCCTCAGGACGAGGAAAATTTGCGTGTGGCAGAAAGACCTTATCTAATCCCGAGGAGCGAGCGTAGCGGGCGTCTCGAAGGACGCACAGGCCACGGTCCGTGACGCCGCTTTTTCTCCCTCGGCTTACCCCCCGCTCGCGAAGCGGACCGCCTCCTCGGCGGCGCGGATGAGGGCGCGCGCCTTGCTGCGCGTCTCCTGGTACTCGGATTCGGGGTCGCTGTCGGCGACGATGCCGCCGCCCGCCTGCACGTACATGGTGCCGTCCTTGACGAGGGCGGTCCTGAGGGCGATGCAGGTATCCATGGCGCCGTTCGCCGCGAAATAGCCGACGGCGCCCGCGTAGATGCCGCGCTTCTCGGATTCGAGCTCGTCGATGATCTCCATGGCGCGGATCTTGGGCGCACCCGAGACCGTGCCGGCGGGGAAGCCGGCGACCAGCGTCGCGATGGCATCGTGCTCGGGTGCCAGCTTGCCCTCGACGTTGGAGGCGATGTGCATGACGTGCGAATAATGCTCGATCGTCATCTTCTCGGTCACCTTGACCGTGCCGATCTCGGCGACGCGGCCCACGTCGTTGCGCGCCAGGTCGAGGAGCATGAGGTGCTCGGCGAGCTCCTTGGGGTCGGCGAGCAGCTCCTCGGCGAGCGCCTTGTCCTCGGCCGCGTCCTTGCCGCGCGGTCGGGTGCCGGCGATGGGCCGGATGGTGACGACGCCGTCGCGCAGGCGCACCAGCACCTCCGGGCTCGAGCCCACGATGGCGAAGCCGCCGAATTCGAGGAAGAAGAGGAAGGGCGAGGGGTTGAGGCGGCGGAGTGCTCGATAGAGGGCGAAGGGCGGCAGGCGGAAGGGCACGGCGAAACGCTGGGAGGGCACCACCTGGAACACGTCGCCGGCGCGGATGTACTCCTTGGCGCGCTCGACCAAGGCGTGGAACTCGGCGCGCGTCATGTTGGATCGCTCCTCGCCGTGGCTGGCCGGCCCCAAACCCGTCTCCCTCCGGTAGGTGACGCTGCGCTCGAACTCGGCCACGAGATCGGCCAAGCGCTCCCGCGCCAGGTCGTAGGCGCGCTCCGGGGAGACGCCTGGCTCCGGCCAGACCGGCGTGATCAGCTTGACCGTATCCTCGATGCTGTCGAAGACGGCGACGGCGGTCGGCCTCAGGAAGATCGCCTCGGGGATGCCGAGCACGTCGGGGTTCTTGTCCGGCAGACGCTCCATCTGCCGCACCATGTCGTAGCCGAGGTAGCCGAAGAGGCCGGCGGCCATGGGCGGCAGGCTCGGCGGCAGGGGGAACTGGCATTCCTTGACGAGGGCGCGCAAGGAGTTCGAGCGGGTGCGCGGCGCAAGCCTCGAAGGCGTCGTGCTCGATGCGGGCGCGGCGGTTGATCTCGGCAGCACCCGCGCGGCAGCGCCAGATGAGATCTGGCTTGAGGCCGACGAAGGAGTAGCGGTTGCGCACGCCGCGCTCGACGGATTCGAAGAGGAAGGCGTCGGGCCGTCCGTCGGCGAGCTTGAGCATGGCCGAGACGGGCGTGTCGAGATCGGCGATCAGCGTCGTCCAGACGACCTGCGCCACGCCGCGGCGGTAGGTCGCGGCGAAATCGTCGAAAGCGGGCGCCGTGGTCATGAGCCGAGCGAGGCGTCGAGCACGCTCTCGTTGACCTCGACGCCGTAGCGCGCGCGGAGCGCGTTGACGAAGGCGTTGAGCAGATCGGCGTCCATGGTGCCGGTGAGCTGCTCGTCGATCGACTTGACCCCGGCGGCGTCCTTGTCCGGATCGGCGGGGATCACGGTCGCAAGCTTGGCGATGACGGCGCCGTCGGGCGTCGCCGCCGACATCACGTCGCCCGGCTTGGCGGCGAAAAGCTGGGCCACGAGCTCGGGCGGCAGCTCGGCGCCCGCACCCTCGCCGGTCCGCGTCATCGGCTGCGTCTGGGTCACGATGTAGCCGTCCTCCTTCGCCAGGGCGGCGAAATCGCCGCCGCCCTTGACCTTCTCGACGAAGTCCGCGGCGAGCTTCCCGGCGGCCTTGCGCCGCGCTTCGGCCTGCCACTCCGCGACGGCTTTGTCGCGCACCTCGGCGAGCGGGCGCAGCGCGCTCGGCGTCACCTTGTCGACGCGCAGGATGAAGTAGCCGCCTTGGCCGTCCTCGGTGAGCTCGCTCGCGCGTCCGGGCTCGGCCGCGAACGCCGTGGGGAGGAACTTCTGGCTGGCGGGCAGATCCTCCGGACGCTTGCCGCCGGGCGCCAGGCCGCCGGCGTCGACCGCCGCGATCTTGACGAGCTTGAGCGAGAGCTTTTGCGCCGCCTCCTCGAGCGTCGCCCCGCCGCCGAGCGTATCCTGGAGCTTGTTGCCGAGATCGTAGACGGCGTCGCCCGCCTCGCGCAGCTGCAGCTCGTGGACGAGCCTGGGCTTCGCCTCCTCGAAGCTTTGCGTGCGGCCGGGAAGGATCTTGACGACCTGTGCGATGTGCCAGCCGAGCGGCGTCTCGACCGGCGCTGTGACTTCGCCCTCCTTGAGCGCGAAAGCGGCGGCGGCGAGCGCCGGTGCCGCCACGTCGTCCTGCTTGACCGTGCCGAGCTCGATCGGCGGCTTGCCCGTGAGGTCCTCCGCGACCTTGTCGAGGCTCTGCCCCTGGGTGAGGCGCTCGGACGCCTCCTTGGCGGCCGCCTCGTCCTTGAGGATGATCTGGCGGAGGTCGCGCTCCTCGGGCACCTTGAACTCGGCGACGCGCGCCTCGTATTCGTCCTTGAGCTTGTCGTCATCGACCGTCATGCGCGCGGCAACGTCGTCCGGCCTGAGGAGAACCGCGGTGATGGCGCGGTACTCGGGCGCCGTGAAGGCCTTGGCGTGGTCCTTGCGGTAGGCCGCGATTTCGTCCTCGCTCGGCGCCGGCACCTCCTTGACCGCGGCGGCCGTCAGCTGGACGGTGTCGGCCGTGCGCCGCTCCTCGCGATAGCGGTAGAGATCGTCGAGCAGCAAATGCGGCACCATGCCGCCCGCGGTGACCGCGCTGACCAGCTGGTTGCGCACGATGTCCTGCCGGGTCAAGACCACGAAACGGTCCTCGGTAAAGCCGGCGTTCATGAGCAGGTTCTCGAAGACGTTGCGGTCGAATTTGCCCTCGGCATTGCGGAAGGCGGGATTGTCGAAGATGGCCTGGCGCACCACCGCGTCGCTCACCGCGACCCCGGCGTCGCGCGAGGCGAGATCGAGAAGGGCGCGGGCGACCATGTCGCGCAGCACGCGCTGCGGGATGCCGAGCTCGCGCGCGCGCTCGACGGTGATCTCGCTCTGTGCTATGCCCTGGAGACGGCGCAGCTCGCGGCGGTACTGCTCCTGGAACTCCATCGGCATGATGCGCACGGAACCCACCTGCGCGACCGCCTGGGTGCTGATGCCGCGCCGGAAGATGTCGCCGATGCCCCAGATGGCGAAGCTCAGGATGAGCATGCCGAACATCAGGAAGACGACGACGCGCGCCACCAGGGTCTTGAGGCTGATTTTCATGCTCTGCCGTACCGCTCGAAGGTCTGGCCGCCAGGGCCTCGAAGGGGGGGCATCATAAGAGCCGCAATGGGGCCGGGCAACTCGGGAATGGGGGTCCCGACGCCCGGCCCGCGCTGGTGCCGCGGGCGTCCGATGTGCTAGAGAGGCGCGGTCATGGCGCGCCGCCCGCTGATTGCCGGAAACTGGAAGATGAACGGGCTTGGGCCCGGCGGCGCCGGGCTCGACGGGCTGGCGCTTGCGGGCGAGCTCGTGGCCCTGCTCAAGCGCGGTCCGGCGCTTGCCTGCGACCTCGTTGTGGCGCCGCCGGCGACGCTCCTCTGCCGCGTGGCGGTGCTGCTTGCCGGAAGCGCCATCGGCCTTTGCGGCCAGGACTGCCACGCCGACGCGAGCGGCGCCCATACCGGCGACCTGAGCGCCGAGATGCTCAAGGAGGCGGGCTGCCGCTACGTCATCGTCGGCCACTCCGAGCGCCGCGCCGATCACGGCGAATCGGATGCGCTGGTGGGCGCCAAGGCGGCGGCGGCGCACCGCGCCGGGCTCGTGGCCATTATTTGCGTGGGCGAGACGGAAGCCGAGCGGCGTGCCAGCAAGGCCGAGGCGGTGGTGGCGCGGCAGCTCGACGGCTCGCTCCCCGACGGCGCCGTGGCGGCCAGCACGGTCGTGGCCTACGAGCCGGTGTGGGCGATCGGCAGCGGGCGCGTCCCGAGTGCGGCCGATATCGCCGCCATGCACGGCTTCATCCGCCGGCGCCTCGCAGGACGGGCGGAGGGCGCCGCGGCCATGCGCATTCTCTACGGCGGCTCGGTCAAGGCGCAGAACGCCGCTGCCATCCTGGCGACGGCCGACGTGGACGGCGCGCTCGTGGGCGGTGCCAGCCTCAAGGCCGCGGAGTTCTGGGCGATCGCCCGATCTTGTCCCTAGGCTTCGGGACGGCGCTCGGCCAAGGGGCCATTCATGAAGGCGATAGTGGCGGTGCCGCGCAGCGTGTTAGGATATCTTCCTATAAATACTTGATCGAAAGACGGCTATGTCGACGAGCACAACTGCAGCCTCGCGCGCGAGCCGTGAGCGGGCGATTGCACTTCTTAGGTCCCACGAGGAGGAAATCCGCGCCCGGGGGGCGATATCGCTTTACCTTTTCGGATCGGTCCGGCGCGGAGAGGGGCGATCGGAAAGCGACGTGGATCTCTTCATGGACTATGATCGGGCGCGCAAATTCAGTCTGATCGATCAAGTCGGCTTGAAAATTTATTTGGAGGAGCTTTTGGAACGCCCGGTCGATCTCCTGACTCGTAATGCCATCCATCGCCGGATGCGGAGCCGGATAGAGGCGGAGACGGAGAGGGTTTTCTGAATGCCGAGGGACCCGCGTCCTCGCCTTGACGATATCCTACGCTCGATCGAGTGGATTGAAGATGGCACGAAGGGCATGGAGCGGGAGGTCTTTTGGAGGGATCGGCGGACAAGGCAGCTCGTGGAGCGTAACGTCGAGATCATCTCGGAACCCAGCCGCCACATACCGGACGCCTTGAAGACTAAACATCCCGAAATACCCTGGCGCGAGATTGCGGGGATCGGCAGTGTCCTGCGCCATGACTACGTCGAGGTCGACCCCAAGGTACTGTGGGATTTAGTGCGCGGCGACATCGGTCCATTGAAACGCGCCGTCCGCGCAATGCTGGACGAGGCGGAACGATCGTACGGCGGCGGGGACCCTGTATGATCGCGGCGCAGGCGTGGCGACCGGGCGGCGCGATGGCCTGCGGCCGGCCCGGCCATGACGTTCAGTCAGAATGTATCAGGCAACTGTGAGTCCAGGTACTGAACGGCCTGGCCGTCTCGTCGCGCCGCTCGAACTCGGCGCTCAGTACGGTATGTTTCAGTACGGTATGTTGAAGACCTGCTGCCACACGATCCCGTTCGCGGTTCCGGGGAGCGAGGGGAAGGTCGCAAAGAAAGGCTGGACGAAAGTGCCAGTGGGAGAGCCAGAGATCGTGAGATTTCCTTTGAACGTGGCCGGACCTCCCCAATTGATGCCGACGAGTACGAGGCAATTGCAGCAGCAGCCCGATTTGAGAGCGGGCGTGAGGTCAACGACATCGTTGAAGGTGGCATTGCCCTCCGTCTTTTTGTCGTAGACGGACACGCAGTTGAGGAAGGCGGCGAGCTCGTTGTCGGCATTGTTCACAGTCAGCGTGACTTTCGTTGGTGCGGGCATGTTCTTCCTCGCTCTATGGGTCGACATCCCCCCGATGACCGACCCACGGGCGCGCCCTCGGAGTCACCGGTCGGGTCAGTCGTCGGCATCGTGTCATTCGGGTCCGCGGGATGGGCGCCCGGCCGTTTCTTGCTCTGACCTATGGGTGATAGATCAGAATATAATTACTCTTATAGGTTGCTGATCGCATTGGCGCGCAGCAAAGCGGGAGGCTCGCGCCGGGTCAGCACCACCGCGAGGCCACGGGCGCGTTTCCCGGCCGCATCGCGGTCGGAGATGCCGCGGACGTCGTCCACGGCGGCTCGATCAAGACGCAGACGATGCGAAAGGCCGGTGCTAAGGGGCAATCATCGCCCTAGCGGAAACAGCACGGAAGCATTACATACCGGTCGGGCGGAAAATCCTCGCGAGTTGAGACGATGCAAGCAGTCCTCATCGTGATCCACATGATCCTCGCGGCGGGGCTCATCGCGGTCGTGCTGCTGCAGCGGAGCGAGGGGGGCGCTCTCGGCATCGGCGGCGGCGGCGGCATGAGCGGCTTCATGACCGGGCGCGGTGCCTCCAACCTGCTCACCCGCACGACGGCCATCCTCGCCCTCGGCTTCATGCTGACGAGCCTGTCGCTCGCCTGGCTGGCGGGCCGCGCCCCCGCGCACCGCTCGATTCTCGACCAGCCGCCCGGGCAAAGTACCCCGCAGCAGCCGGCACCCGCCACGGCCGCGACTCCGTCGGTTCCCGCGGCTCCCGCCGCGCCGGCAACGGGTGCCGCACCCGCGGCACCGGCAACGCCGAAGACGCCGGCCCCGCCCATCGGGCAGTAGCCCTTTGTCAAGCGCATAATTTTCGCTGGCGCCCCCTAGGGTGTCTCTTTCACGTTGGCTTGGCGCGCGGGCGCGCTATAATGGTGGCCCATGCAGCGGTACATCTTCATTACCGGCGGCGTGGTCTCCTCACTTGGCAAGGGCATAGCGTCGGCGGCGCTGGGCGCGCTCCTCCAGGCGCGCGGCTTCACCGTGCGCCTGCGCAAGCTCGACCCCTACATCAACGTCGACCCGGGCACCATGAGCCCCTACCAGCACGGCGAGGTCTACGTCACCGACGACGGTGCCGAGACCGATCTCGACCTCGGCCATTACGAGCGCTTCACCGGCGTCGCCTCGCGCCGCAGCGACAACATCACCACCGGCCGCATCTATTCCGACGTGATCGCGCGCGAGCGCCGCGGCGACTACCTCGGTGCCACCGTGCAGGTCATCCCGCACATCACGGACGCCATCAAGGACTTCATCCTGGCCGACGCCGGCCAAGCCGACTTCGTGCTCTGCGAGATCGGCGGCACGGTCGGCGACATCGAGGGGCTGCCCTTCCTCGAGGCCATCCGCCAGCTCGGCAACGAGCTCGGGCCCGAGCGCGCCATGTTCGTGCACCTGACGCTCGTGCCCTACATCGCCGGCTCGCACGAGCTCAAGACCAAGCCGACCCAGCACTCGGTCAAGGAGCTGCAGAGCGTCGGCATCAAGCCCGACGTCATCCTCTGCCGCAGCGAGCGCGCCATCCCGCTGGGCGAGCGGCGCAAGATCGCCCTCTTCTGCAACGTGCGCGAGGAGTGCGTCATCCAGGCGCTCGACGTAGCCACCATCTACGAGGTGCCGCTGCGCTACCATGCCGAGGGCTTCGACACCCAGGTCGTCAAGTACTTCGGCATCCGCCAGGAGGGCGAGCCGGACCTGGCACCCTGGCACGGCATCATCGAGCGCATCCGCAAGCCCGAGGGCGAGGTGACCATCGCCGTCGTCGGCAAGTACACCCACCTGCTCGACGCCTACAAGTCGCTCTCCGAGGCCCTCGCCCATGGCGGCATCGCCAACCGGGTGCGCGTCAACATGAACTGGATCGACTCGGAGATCTTCGAGCGCGACGACACCATCCACCACCTCGAGGGCGTGCACGGCATCCTGGTGCCGGGCGGCTTCGGCGAGCGCGGCTCGGAGGGCAAGATCGAGGCGGCGCGCTTCGCGCGCGAGCGCCAGGTGCCCTATTTCGGCATCTGCTTCGGCATGCAGATGGCGGTCATCGAGGTGGCGCGCCATCTCGCCGGGCTGCCCGGCGCCAGCTCGACCGAGTTCGGCCCGGCCGAGCACCCGGTCGTCGGCCTCTTGACCGAGTGGATGCGCGGCAACGTGCTCGAGCGCCGCGCCATCGGCGACAACCTCGGCGGCACCATGCGGCTCGGCGCCTACGACTGCCTCTTGGCGGACGGCAGCCTCGTGCGCGGGGCCTACGGCGCCGACCACATCAGCGAGCGCCACCGCCACCGCTACGAGGTCAACGTCAACTACAAGCCCGAGCTCGAGAAGGCGGGCATGCGCTTCTCCGGCATGTCGCCCGACGGCGAGCTGCCCGAGATCGTCGAGATCCCCGAGCACCGCTGGTTCGTCGGCGTGCAGTTCCACCCGGAGCTCAAGTCGAAGCCGCTCGCGCCCCACCCGCTCTTCACCTCCTTCATCAAGGCGGCGGTGGACCAGAGCCGGCTGGTGTAGCCGACGCGGCTGCAGTGTTGGATGCGTCGCCTGCCATGGCCTTCGCACCCAGCGCCGAGCAGATTTCCTCATCCTTCGAGACGGGCCTGCGGCCCTCCTCAGGATGAGGAAATCCGCCATGTGTGGGGTCGCCTCACCCTGAGGAGCGCGCGCAGCGCGCGTCTCGAAGGGCGAGGCGACCATGGGCGATGTTGGTGCCTTGTCCGCCATATAAATTGTGCATACAATAAGTTCGCCTTATCGAGACCGACACTGGGATCCGGGTCATCAGCTTCCGCAAGGCCAATGAAAGAGAGGCCAGGAGACATGGCAAAGCGCAAACCCTTGACCGACGAGGAGGGTGAGGTCCGCGAGCTGACGGCGGAGGATTTTCGACGTTTTCGAAGAGCATCCGACGCGCTGTCGCCATCCCTTGCGGCGAAACTCGCGACACGCAGGCGCGGAGCGCAAAAGGCGCCGACCAAGGAGCGCATCACCATCAGGCTGTCGCGCGATGTGGTGATCGAGTTCCGCGCCACGGGCGAGGGCTGGCAGACGCGCATGGATCGAGCCTTGCGGGACTGGCTCGCCGGGCGCTCTTCGTATAAGTCTTAGCGCCTAGGTCTTAACGCCGACCGGACGGACCCATGACCTCTCCCCGCAGCGTCCGCATCGGCGCTCTCGAGATCGCCAACGACCGGCCGCTCACCCTCATTGCCGGGCCTTGCGCGCTCGAGTCGCGGGCGCACGCGCTCGAGATGTCCCAGGCGCTCAAGGAGATCGCCACGAAGCTCGGCATCGGCCTCATCTACAAGACCTCCTTCGACAAGGCCAACCGCACCTCGATCGAGAGCCCGCGCGGCATGGGGCTCTCGGAGAGCCTGCCCATCCTCGCCGAGGTGCGCGAGAGCCGCGGCATCCCCGTGCTGACCGACGTGCATGAGCCGCCGCAGTGCGCCATCGTGGCGCAAGCCGCCGACGTGCTGCAGATCCCCGCCTATCTCTGCCGGCAGACCGATCTCCTCATAGCCGCCGCGCGCACCGGCCGCGCCATCAACGTGAAGAAGGGCCAGTTCCTCGCCCCCTGGGACATGGCGAACGTCGCCGCCAAGATCACCCGCGAGGGCAACTACGACCTGCTGCTCACCGAGCGCGGCGCCTCGTTCGGCTACAACACCCTCGTCTCCGACATGAGGGCACTGCCCATCATGGCCGAGACCGGTTTCCCCGTGGTCTTCGACGCCACCCATTCGGTGCAGCAGCCGGGCGGGCAGGGGACGAAGAGCGGCGGCCAGCGCGAGTTCGTGGCTACCCTCGCGCGCGCCGCGGTCGCGGTCGGTGTCGCCGCCGTCTTCATGGAGACGCACCAGGACCCCGACAAGGCGCCGTCCGACGGCCCCAATATGATCAAGCTCAAGGACTTGCCGGAACTTCTTGCGACGCTCCTCGAGCTCGACCGCATCGTCAAGGCGAAGCCGGCCGCCGTCTAGACTGAACTTTGCCCAGGCTCGCCGTGGCTCCTCCCGAGCAAGCGGTTCACGTGACTCGGCTTTTTTGAGCAAAGTTCAGTCTGAGGCAGGAGACAATGAAGCGCTGTCTGGGCGATGCCCATGCCGCCGAGCATTGCTGCCTCATCATTCCCCGCGGCGAGGCGATCAGCGCCTTCGTCCCCTTCGACGGCGCTTTAGAGGGCTCCCGGTGCGTCGCAACGGAGCGGATCTTCGGCCACGGCAACCGTGTGCACCGCAGCGGGCATGTCCTCAATATCCGCGAGCGGTGCCACCGACGGCATTTCGTCAAGGCGACCGTCCAATATCCCGACGGAACCCCGGCCATCTCTCATGCCCGCGCTGGTGCGCCGGCCATCGTTACGACAGCACCATCAATAAACCGTAAGAGAAAACAAAATCCCCGGCCTCGCTTCGCTGGGAAACCGTCAGACGAGTTGCGGATAATGCTACGCGTTCCTTACGACCTCATAGGGCTCGCCAAAGCAGTAGCGGACATATTTTAGGTGGCGCCGACAAAGAATCCTTTTTCACTTGCACTTCTAGTTGTGGTGAAATACTGTTGCGCGCGCTCCCTTATTTTGCGGGGCCGTGCTCATGAGATATATCGCTCTTGCCTGCGCCGCTGCGATATTGCTCCTTACCGACGGCAGTCTGTCGGTCCCTCTCGCCGTCGCCGCGCCGATGGGACAGGTGACGATTACCGGCAATGTGCCGATCGCTTGCGATATTGAGGTGCAGCAGGACTCGGGTGCCACCAATATTCCCGATATCTCGGCCGGCGACACCAACCGCCAGGTCGCGACGATCACCGAAACTTGCAACAGCCCCGACGGCTATACCGTCACCGTCGTAGGCACCAACTCGGGCGATCATGCCGGCCTGTTCGTCGATATCGTCAGCGGGGATTCGCATCCATTCACCATCCGGTACAACGGCAATTCGGTTCCGCCCGGCGGTCTTGTAACGGACAACACCGCGCCGGCCTTCAACGTGCAGAAGATCGTCGATATCACCTATGCGGCGGATGACACGCTGACCGGCACCGTGGCGGCCACATATGAAGAGACGCTCATCTTCACCATGTTGGCCAAGTAGGTGCACACATGCGTGTCCCCCTGTTCGTCGCTTTTGTCCTGATCCTTTGCGTCGCAATCGAGCACGACGCTCGCGCTCTTCTATTCTCGCCGTTCCGGGCGAGGTTCGAACCGTCCGGCGACGCTGCAAACCAGCTCTTCACGGTCGAGAACAATACCGAACAAGCCGCTTCCGTGCAGATTCGCATCACGACGCGCGAGATTGACGTCGATGGCGGCGAGCAAGACGTCGATGACGAGAAGGACTTCGTGATTTACCCCGCCCAACTCATACTGCAACCGCATGCCACCCGCGCGGTTCGCGTGCAATGGGTGGGAAACCCGAATCTCAAGGAGGAGCGGCCGTATCGCATCATCGCCGAGCAGCTGCCGGTCAACCTCGACAAGGAGAGACCCAAGACCAGCGGCGTCAAGTTTCTCGTCTCCTACCACGGCGCGCTGTTCGTCACGCCCCCGGGCCTCGCAAGCGACGTAACTCTCGACTTTGCCGGCCAGACGCATGATGCCGCGGGCAAAAAACTGCTGGACGTCGTGCTGCACAATCGCGGCACACAGCACGCCCTGCTCCGCGATCTGAAACTCGCCGTGAAGGACGACAAGGGCAATACGGTCACCCTCGCAGGCGAAGAAGAGCTCAAGGGCGTCACCGGGGAAACCATCCTCGCCGGACATCGACGGCAATTCTTGATCCCATGGCCCAACGGGCTCGCCGGCACGCCAAGGCATATCGACATCACGTTCGACAGGCAGGCATTCTGAGAGATGTCCGAGCGGGGCACCGCAAGGATAACAAAATATGCCCTGACCTCACTGATGCTCTATAGCCTGCTCTGCACGGAGGGCATCGCGGCCAACTTTTCGCCTGAGAATGCGGTGCCGATTTCCCTCCCGCTTTATCTCGATAAGCGCCCCTTGGGCACGGTTCAGATGCTCATGATGCCGGACCCGCAGGCGAGTTATGTCCAGGTCGGCCCCCTCTTGGCGATGCTCAAAAATCTGGTGCCGGCGGACCGGCTGAAGGCCTTGCTTGCCGCCGCCACGCGCGGCTTCCTCAATCTGAAAGACGGCGCCAAGGGGGGCGTGGAGCTGCACTTCGACGAGCGCCTGGCCGCTCTCGTCGTTACGATACCGTCGGAAAGCAAAATGCGTCGGTCGCTGACGTTGCGCGGGAGTTCCACCGCGTCCAACAAGACGATCACGGCGCCAAGTCCCGTCTCGGCCTATCTGAATGTCTTCGGCGCACAGGACTTCGTGGATAGCGGCCTGCCCGCGCAAGACATGGGGCGGCAACCCTTCCGGACGAGCGTCGACGGCGCGCTGAACATGAGCGGTTGGGTGCTGGAGAGCAGCGGCAATTATCTCGAGGGCGACCCGCATTCGTGGCAACGCAATGACACGCGACTGGTGCATGACCTGCCGGACAGCATGATGCGCACGGCCATGGGCGATCTCTCCTATCCGATCGAGGGTTTCCAGAGCTTTCAGCCCATGCTCGGCCTGACGCTGGCGCGCGATTTCGACTTGCAGCCCTACCGTGTCTCCGAGCCGACCGGCCAGACATCCTTCTTCCTCAATTCGCCGTCGCGCGTGGACATCTATGTCAACGACCGAAAGGTGCAAACCCTGCAGCTGAACTCCGGCCCTTACAACATCTCCGAATTTCCGGTCGTCAACGGCAGCAACAACGTCAAACTGGTCATCACCGATGCTACCGGGCGCGTGGAAATCAAGGACGTCGATATCGTCAGCGACTCCAATCTGCTCGCCGCCGGCCTGGGCCAATTCGCCTACAACGTCGGTTTTGTTTCCAGCACAGCGGACCGCCAGCAGCACTACGATTTCGGTCAACCGGTCCTTTCGGTCTTTCACCGTTATGGCTTCACGGACAGCCTGACGTTGGGCGCCAACATGCAGGCTGACGTCAGCCAGCAGATGGCCGGATTCGATACCACCATGGGCACCGCCTGGGGCGTCCTGCGCACCGATCTGGGCGGCAGCCATCTTGGAAGCGGCAAAAACGGCGTCGCCTGGCAAATTCAATACCAGATCGTCGATCGCGGAGATGTCGGAGCCGATCTGAGCTTCGATGGAACGAAGAATTTCACCATGCTCGCCGATTATCGCAGCAGAAACTTCGCGCCGCTCGGGCTTTTGCTGCCGGACAATACGTCGTCCTACCAGGTGACTGCACGCTACAGCCAGCAATTGTCGCCAACAGTGAATGCCGGCGTTGGCACCAGCTACGAGGTCGGCCGCAGCGGGCAGCGCGACGACTCCGACTACACCCTCTCGCTGGACAAGCAGTTTTCCGCCGGCATCCACGTCAATGTCACTCTCGAACGCCGTACCGTCGGCGGCTATGGCGTTTTCGCGAATCTGAGCTGGACGCCCTGGAATTCGCGCCACTCGGTCAACAGCAGCTACGACAGCTTCAGCAAGACGGCCCGGGTCGACTGGGACTACGCGCAGGAGAACCAGTCGGACAGCCTCAGCGCCTCCGCCGGCGCCGTGCGCACGGAAGACCGCTACGACGCCAGCGGCAGCATTACTTACTACGGCGAGCGCGGCCAGGCCTCGGCTAGCCACGATGTCGTCACGCCGTACGGAAGCGGCAATGGCCAGTTGAGCGCGATCGAATCCGTGACCGAGCTTCGCTTCGCCTCGGCGATCGTCTATAGCGGCGGCCATGTGGCGCTGTCGCGCCCGGTCCGCGATAGCTTCGCGATCTTCGCGCCCGATCCGTCGATCGAGGATTATCCGATCGGCATCAATCCGCAACTCCGCCCGGGCGGCGAGCGCGGCTACGAAGCCGCGACAGATGGCTGGGGGCCGGCCGTGCTGCCGGACCTGACGCCCTATCTCTACCGCACGGTTCGGGTGGACGCGAGCAAGCTGCCGCCCGGGTACGACGCCGGCGACAGCACCTACACCTTCTTTCCCACTTACCGCAGCGGCACCTTCGTGCGGCTCGGCAGCGATGCTAACGTGCTGCTCGACGGCACGCTGCAATACATGGACAGGACGCCCGTGGCGCTGCAGGCGGGAACGGTCAGCCTTGCGGGGAAGGGAGAGGCCGTTCCCGAAGCCTTCTTCACCAACCGCGCCGGCCGCTTCCGCATCGAGAAGCTGAAACCGGGTCGGTACGTGCTCGAGCTCTATAGCTTCCCCGGCATTGTCCTTCCTCTCATCGTGCCCGAAGGTGCGGCGGGACCGACTGAGGCGGGCATATTGACGCTACCGGTGACATCCGACGGAAATAAGCGCGTCATATCGGCTTCCCCATCGAAACGCGGAACGCCGCCCGTGCCGGCGGCAAGTCCGGTACCGGCACTTGGCCCTGTGCCTCGCCATGAAAGCGTACCCTTGTCCGCACCTGATCCATCTGAACGGGAGGAAAGCGGCCCATGAAATTCTGGGCCGTTCTCTTTCTCTGGCTTTTCCTCCCGCAGCGAGTGGAGGCGGTATGCGTCAACTTGTCTTTCGGCACCGTACCGTCGGTCGCCATGTTCGAGGGCGGCAGCGGCGGCTATTCCGTCTACGATCCGGAGGAATACCTTCAGACCGTCGGCTTTCAGGTGCGCGGCGAGGCCTCCGGCGCGACCTGCGAATATTTCGTGACGCTGAGTGAGGGACGGTCGGGCAATTTCGACCAGCGCAAGCTATCGGAGATGATCAACACGCTCGACTACAACGCCTACATTAATGCCGGCAAGAGCAATATCCTCAAGGCGCCGCCGACCGCAACGCAAAGCGAAGTCATTTCGGGAAGCTTTCCCCTGCAACTTTCATTCATGCAGACGAACGCCCATGAATTCTTCTGGACAATCACGCCCCAACAGGTGGCTCCCGCTTCCGGCCTGCTTTATGCCGACAACAATCTGACGCTCAGCCTCTATAGCGGTCTGCTGCTTTTCGCCCCGACGCTGGTCGCTACGAAAACTATTACCCTGCAGACGCGCGTGGACAGCAGCGTCGATGTCTCCTTGGTCGAATCCGGGGCACCCTTCGATATCAGCGAGACGACGCAACTGGTGGATTTCGGCACGCTCGAGAGCGGCGAGCAGCGCGGCTTTAACGTCGTAGTGCGCAGCAACAACGGCTATGTCGTGACGATGCAATCGCAGAATCATCAGCTGCTGGTCCATTCGCGGGCTCCAGCGGTCCCCGATACCGTCGCCTACAGCGTCGTCTTCAACGGCGGCGGCGTCGATCTTTCGACCGGAGCGCCCGTGCAGATCGTCAGCGGCACCGGCACCACGCCCGCGACCGGCACGGCCTATCCCATCGAATTCGTCGTCGGTACATTATCCGGCACTGAGGCCGCCGGCACTTATTCCGACATCATCGATGTCGAAGTCACGGCTAATTGAGGGAGGGGGCTCCAGGAAAGCCAAGTCCCGCCGCATGTTTGGCCGCACGCCGAGGACGCTTGGAGCGTTCGAGCACCCAGCCGCGGTGGCGTGGCGACTTGACCATGGACATCGGGCAGCAGTGCGGCCATCATTCCGAGGTGGATAGGCGCGCTCATCTCCGTATATCGCCGCGGTCCGCGGCGGGCCCGGCTCATCGCGGCGTCTTGGGTGAGAGATGCCGCATGTATTCCTGAGCCAACTCGCACGGTCGTCCCGCCCATGAGAGAAGTCCGCCCGGTCCGACGGACGCCTAGCCCTTTCCGGAGCTTGCCATGACCGCCATCACCGACATCCGCGCCCGCGAGATTCTCGACAGCCGCGGCCATCCGACGGTCGAGGTCGACGTCGAGCTCGAGAGCGGCACCATCGGCCGCGCCGCGGTGCCCTCCGGCGCCTCGACGGGCAAGCACGAGGCGGTCGAGCTGCGCGACGGCGACAAGTCGCGCTACGGCGGCAAGGGCGTGCTCAAGGCCGTGGACGCGGTCGAGGGCGAGATCTTCGACGCGCTCTCCGGCCTCGAGGTCGAGGAGCAGCGCCATCTCGACGAGCTCATGATCAAGCTCGACGGCACGCCGAACAAAGGGCGGCTCGGCGCCAACGCCATCCTCGGCGTGAGCCTGGCCGCGGCCAAGGCGGCGGCCGAGGAGTGCCATCTGCCGCTCTACCGCTACATAGGCGGCACCGCGGCACACCTCCTCCCCGTGCCGCAGATGAACATCGTCAACGGCGGCGTGCACGCGGACAACCCGATCGACATCCAGGAGTTCATGATCATGCCGTTCGCCGCGGCGACCCTGGCGGACGCCGTGCGCATGGGCTCGGAGGTCTTCCAGGCCCTCAAGAAGAAGCTCAAGGACGCCGGCCACAATACCAACGTCGGCGACGAGGGCGGCATGGCGCCCAACCTCAAGAGCGCCGACGAGGCGCTCGGCTTCATCGTCAAGGCGATCGAGGCGGCGGGCTACCGGCCGGGCGAGGAGATCGCATTGGCCCTCGATCCGGCGGCGAGCGAGTTCTACCGCAAGGGCAAGTACGTGCTGGCAGGCGAGGGGAAGTCGCTCGACGCAGGATCCATGGTCAAATACTACGAGCGCCTCGCCAAGCGCTATCCCATCGTCTCGATCGAGGACGGCATGGCCGAGGACGATCTCGCGGGCTGGGCCGAGATCACCGCGGCGCTCGGCAAGAAGCTCCAGATCGTGGGCGACGACGTCTTCGTGACCAACCCCGCGCGCATCCGCATGGCCATCGAGAAGGGCCTGGCCAACGCCGTGCTCATCAAGCTCAACCAGATCGGCACGCTCTCCGAGACGCTGGAGGCGATCGAGATCACCCACAAGGGCGGCTACCGCGCCGTGATCTCCCACCGCTCGGGCGAGACCGAGGACACGACGATCGCCGACCTTGCGGTCGCCACCAACTGCGGGCAGATCAAGACCGGCTCGCTCACCCGCTCCGACCGCCTCGCCAAATACAACCAGCTCATCCGCATCGAGGAGGAGCTCGGGCCGGTCGCGCGCTATGCGGGTAAGGGCGTGCTGCGCTGAAGACGCCCGCGACTCGACGGTGCGCGCCGCCGCGGGGAACCTGTTTCCGCCGCCGCCGGCCGCCGCTAAGCATGGCTTGGCATGCGAAACGCGGGAGATTTTGCCCTGCGCGCGCGCAAAACGCGCGCTTTCGCGACTTGCCTATTGACCGGCTCGGAGCATCTGTGATTCGATTTCGGCCATGAGCCTCGCGCGCGAGATCACCCGGCGGCTGCCCAACATCTCGGCCCAGCTCGTGCTGGCCTGCGTCGTATTCTATTTCGCCTACCACGCCGTCGAGGGCGACCGCGGCCTCAACGCCTGGTGGCGGCTCAGCCACAAGATCGAGCTCTCCGAGGCGACGCTCGCCGCACTCGACAGCCAGCGCGACAGCCTCGAGGACCGCGTAGCAATCCTGCGCCCGCAGAGCCTCGACCCCGACATGCTCGAGGAGCGCGCGCGCGTGCTGCTCAACTTCGGCCGGCCCGACGAGATCGTCATCCTCTGGCCCAAGGGGCGGGAGAAGGAGTAGGGGGCGTCAGGCCACAGGACCTACCTGGGTCTTGCTGAGCATAACTTACCGTGTTATGTTATCGTATGGATGAAGGCGAGCTTGAGCCGCTGCTTGCCTTGGATGGCGCTGAATTCGAGATGGCCCCTGGGGCCGTCGTCGAATTCACCGTCCGGCGCACCGAGCCAACGGCAGAGCGCCCGCACGGGATCAGCTATGCCCTCGTCTTGCGTCCGAAGCGCGGCGGCGCGCCCTGGGTGCGATTTGATAATGCGCACGCAGTTCGACCGCCGGGCCGAGGCTACAAGCGAAAACGTGCAGCCTTTGACCACTGGCACCGCACAGCGAAGGACAAAGGCCAACCTTACGACTTCGCAACGGCCATTCAGTTGCTCGAAGATTTCTGGCTGGAGGTGAAAAGGACGCTCGATGAAAAAGGCATCCCCAACGACCTATAAGATCGGCTCGCTCCGCGAGTTCGCCGAGTGGACCAAGCGCATCGTGCGCGATCCGGCCGCTGCCGGAATAACGCCGAAGAGGTGGTTCAACAGCGAGGCGACAGCGCAGTCCGCCGCGGCCGAGCAAGTGTCGGCCGAAGCCATGGTCAAGTTGCTGTCCGCGGGTAATCTCGCCGTCCTCGATGCGATCCGCCGCCACAAGCCAGCGTCGTTGCGCGAGCTCGCGGCGCTCACGGGTCGCAAGGAAGCCAGCCTTTCGCGCACGCTCAAGCGCTTCGAAGAGCTCGGCATCATTGCCTTTCAGGACGGACCCCGCCGCACGCGCATCCCGGCGCTCATTGCTCAGCGCGTGCATCTCGAAATCGACCTTACCGGCCACCATAGCGTGGTTGCCGTGGATGGCTCTCGCTGAACGGGCTGAGCCGATGCGGGAAATTTGCCCGCGGTAACAACGTGAGCCACAGCACGATTGCGAGGCTCCCATGACGTCGAGTATTGCCGCTCTAATCGCCATCGCCGGAACGCTTTTAGGGACCCTCGGAAGCCAGGTTATCGCGGCCAGAGCAGCCTTGAGGACAAAGCGGCTCGAACTCTTTTATGCGAGGAGGGCCGATGCCTATAAGGTGCTCTTCGAGAAGGCGGCAGACTTCGGTGTAGACCCAAAGAACCTATCAAAATTTCTTACGTTTCAAGCAGCCCTGCATGCAGCTCTAATTGTTGCGTCGGAGAATGTCGCGGACATCCTAGACAACCCTCGACGTGGCGGCTTGCATGCGAGCGCCCTTAGGCTCCGTTTTGCCGAGAGCGATGACGATATTCTGCGCATCCAAACGCACGAGTGGCACGAAGGGATGGAAGCCACAAAGAGGGCGATGCGGGCCGATCTTGCTGGCCTTGCAACCGACCATCATTGGCTATAACCGGAGCAGACGGCGCACCCTACGCCACAATCCGTTACCCCGGTGCGGCGGCGAAGAACTGCTTGACGTGCAGCTTCTTGGCGCGGCGCTTCGCTTGCCATAGATCGTACGCAAGCTGCATCTGCAACCAATGCTCCGGCGTGCTGCCGAAGGCCTGCGACAGGCGCAGGGCCATCTCCGCCGTGATGCCGGAGCGCCCGTTGAGGATCGACGAGAGTGTCTTGCGCGTGACGCCCAAGCCCTTGGCCGCCTCGGTGACGCTCAGCCCGAGCGCCTTGAGGCAGTCCTCCCGGACGATCTCGCCGGGGTGCGGGGGATCGTACATCTCCATGCGTCTTTTCTCCTTTTCGCCGCGGTAGAGCCGATCCAGCCCTTTATGGCGAAACCGTATTATCATTTTCGTGTAGTGTAACTACTCAGGTTACAAAAGCACGCCCTAAAGGACAACCCCGGGGAGCCTCGAGCCAATGGTATGACCGCTTGTTAACCGCAATTCCGTTAATCCAACGTTGTGCATTGCGATACCACGGCTTTTCCCTGGCGCCTCGCTTGAAAACGTCACCCTCGCGCGCTACTAGTCAGAGGGAGAGCGCGGCGGCAGCACCTCGGCCGCGCTTGCTCTTTCGGGAACCAGCCAGGAGTGACGCGATGGCGACCGCCAAGACCACGCGCGGCAAGCCGCGGGCCGAGAGTGGTGCCGCCGACGAGCTCGTCGATTTCTACCGCCGCATGCTGCTCATCCGCCGCTTCGAGGAGAAGGCCGGGCAGATGTACGGCATGGGGCTCATCGGCGGCTTCTGCCACCTCTATATCGGCCAGGAGGCGGTGGTGGTCGGCATCATGGCCGCCGCCGAGACCGGCGATGCGGTGATCACGAGCTACCGCGACCACGGCCACATGCTGGCCTGCGGCATGGACCCCAAGGGGGTCATGGCCGAGCTCACCGGGCGGCGCACCGGCTACTCCAAGGGCAAGGGCGGCTCGATGCACATGTTCAGCAAGGAGGCCGCCTTCTTCGGCGGGCACGGCATCGTCGGCGCCCAGGTGCCGATCGGCACGGGCCTCGGCTTCGCCTTCCACTACCGCGGCGAGGCCAAGGTCTCGCTCACCTTCCTCGGCGACGGTGCCGTCAATCAGGGTCAGGTCGGCGAGGCCTTCAACATGGCCTCCCTCTGGAAGCTCCCCGTCGTCTATGTCATCGAGAACAACAAGTACGGCATGGGCACCTCGATCGAGCGCGCCTCGGCGCGCACCGACCTCTACCACCGCGGCGTGCCCTACGGCATTGCCGGCGAGCCGGTGGACGGCATGGACGTGGCGGCCGTCAAGGCGGCGGGCGACAAGGCGCTGGCCTATGCGCGCTCCGGCAAGGGCCCCTACATTCTCGAGATGAAGACCTACCGCTACCGCGGCCACTCCATGTCCGACCCTGCCAAGTACCGCTCGCGGGAGGAGGTGCAGCGCGTGCGCCAGGAGCGCGACCCGATCGACCATTTGCGCCAGCGTCTCGAGTCCGAGCACGTCATCGAGGAGGACGGCCTCAAGAAGATCGACCGCGAGGTGAAGGACCAGATCCAGGCGGCCGCCGACTTCGCGCAACAGAGCCCGGAGCCCGACCCCGCCGAGCTTTATACTGACGTTCTGGCCGAGGCCTGAGGGCCAAGGTCTGAAGGGAGCGGGAGGACGCCATGCCGATCCAGGTTCTCATGCCGGCGCTCTCGCCGACCATGACCGAGGGCAAGCTCGCCCGCTGGGTCAAGAAGGAGGGCGACGAGGTCAAGGCCGGCGAGGTGCTCGCCGAGATCGAGACCGACAAGGCGACGATGGAGATCGAGGCGGTGGACGAGGGCAGGCTCGGCAAGATACTGGTGCCCGAGGGCAGCGAGGGCGTTGCCGTCAATACGCCCATCGCCCTCATCCTCGGGGACGGCGAGAGCGCGGGTGCTGTAGCGCCAAGCAAGGCGGCAGCACCGCCGGCGCCGCTAGCGGCACCGCCTGCGGCAAAACCGCCGGCGCCCGCCGCGGCCGCTCCCCCGGCAGCACCGGCGGCCGCGGCACCGTCCGCCGCCGCCGAGCCCGATTATAGCGGCCCCACCAAGACGCAGACCGTGCGCGATGCCTTGCGCGATGCCATGGCCGAGGAGATGCGGCGCGACACAAACGTCTTCCTCATGGGCGAGGAGGTCGCCCAGTACCAGGGCGCCTACAAGGTGAGCCAGGGCCTGCTCGAGGAGTTCGGCGAGCGCCGCGTCATCGACACGCCGATCACGGAGCAGGGCTTCGCCGGGCTCGGCGTGGGTGCCGCCTTCAACGGCTTGCGGCCCATCGTCGAGTTCATGACCTTCAATTTCGCCATGCAGGCGATCGACCAGATCGTCAATTCCTCGGCCAAGACGCGCTACATGTCGGGCGGCCAGATGGGCTGCCCCATCGTCTTCCGCGGCCCCAACGGGGCCGCGGCGCGCGTGGCCGCCCAGCACTCGCAATGCTACGCCAGCTGGTACGGCCACGTGCCCGGCCTCAAGGTCGTCGCCCCCTATTCGGCGGCCGATGCCAAGGGCCTCCTCAAGAGCGCCATCCGCGATCCCAACCCGGTCATCGTGCTGGAGAACGAGATTCTCTACGGCTACAGCTTCGAGGTGCCGGAGCATCCCGACTGGCTGGTGCCGATCGGCAAGGCGAAGGTGGAGCGCGCGGGCACTGACGTCACCATCACCGCCTTCTCCCTCATGGTGCATCGTGCGCTCGAGGCGGCTGAGCTCCTCGCCAAGGAGGGCATCAGCGCCGAGGTGATCAACCTGCGCAGCATCCGCCCGCTCGACGCCGCCGCAATCGTCGCCTCGGTCAAGAAGACGAACCGCCTGGTCGCAGTGGAGGAGGGCTGGCCCTTTGCCGGCATCGGCGCCGAGCTTGCCGCCCAAGTGATGGAGCAGGCGTTCGATTGGCTCGATGCGCCGGTCGAGCGCGTGACCGGCGTCGACGTGCCGATGCCCTATGCCGCCAACCTCGAGCATCTGGCGCTGCCGCACGCCGAGAACATCGTCGAGGCCGCCAAGAAAGTCTGCTACCGCGCCTGAGCGGGAGGCAGCCGAGAGAGGGAAGGGCCATGCCCACAGAAGTTCTGATGCCGGCGCTGTCGCCCACCATGACCGAGGGCAAGCTCGCCAAGTGGCTCAAGAAGGAAGGCGACGAGGTGCGCGCGGGCGACGTGCTGGCGGAGATCGAGACCGACAAGGCGACCATGGAGGTCGAGGCCGTCGACGAGGGCAAGCTCGGCAGGCTCCTGGTGGCCGAGGGCACCGAGGGCGTCAAGGTCAATACCCCGATCGCGGTGCTGCTCGGCGAGGGCGAAGACGCGGAGGCGCTCGGCGCCGCACCGCCGCCGCCCAAGCCCGCAGCCGCGGCACCACCGGCCAAGCCCGCAGCCGCGGCACCACCGGCCAAGCCCGCAGCCGCTCCGGCCGCCGCCCCGGCCCAAACCGCCCCGGCGCAAGCAGCACCAGCTCCGGCCGCGAAGCCGGCACCGTCCGCGATGGCTGCGGCAGCCGAAAGCGGCAACGGCCATGACCGCGTCTTCGCGAGCCCGCTCGCGCGGCGCATGGCCCAGCAAGCCGGCCTCGAGCTTGCGGCCTTGCGCGGCAGCGGCCCGCACGGCCGCATCGTCAAGGCGGACATCGAGGCAGCACTCGGCGCCCCCGCGGCGGCAGCGCCGCGTCCGGCCGCAGCACCTCCGCCGGCAGCTGCCTCCAGGCCGTCACCGCCGCCCGCTGCGGAGCTTCCCGGAGCCGCACCCTATACCGAGGTGCCGCACAGCTCGATCCGCAAGATCATCGCGCGCCGGCTCACCGAGGCCAAGCAGCAGCAGCCGCACTTCTACCTCACGCTCGACTGCGAGATCGACGCGCTCCTCAAGCTGCGCCAGGAGCTCAATGCCAAGGCGCCAGAGGAAAAGAGTCCAGGGAAGGGCGGCTACAAGCTCTCGGTCAATGATTTCGTCATCCGTGCCGTCGCACTCGCCTTGCGCAAGGTCCCGGCGGCCAACGCCTCATGGACGGACGAGGCCGTGCGCCTCTACCAGCGCGCCGACATCTCGGTCGCGGTCGCCATTCCGAACGGCCTCATCACGCCGATCATCCGCGGCGCCGAGCGCAAGGGGCTCGCCGAGATCTCGAACGAGATGCGCGAGCTCGCCGGCCGCGCGCGCGAGGGCAAGCTCAAGCCCGAGGAGTTCCAGGGCGGCACCTTCTCGATCTCGAACCTCGGCATGTACGGCATCCGCGAGTTCGCCGCGGTGCATCAACCCGCCGCAGGGCGCCATCCTCGCCGTCGGCGCCGGCGAGAAGCGCCCGATCGTCAAGGAGGGTGCGCTTGCCATCGCAACCGTGATGAGCTGCACGCTCTCGGTCGATCACCGCGTCATCGACGGCGTCATCGGCGCCGAGTTCTTCGCCGCCTTCAAAAGGCTCATCGAGGACCCGCTCACGATGCTGCTGTGAGGGTGCATCATGGCTGAGACAGCCTTCGACATCGTCATCGTGGGCGGCGGGCCGGGCGGCTACGTGGCCGCCATCCGCGCGGCCCAGCTCGGCATGAAGGCCGCCGTGGTGGAGCGCGAGGATTTGGGCGGCATCTGCCTCAACTGGGGCTGCATTCCGACGAAGGCGCTTCTGCGCTCGGCCGAGGTCTATCACCTGGCCAAGCGCGCCGACGAGTTCGGCATCACCGTAGAAGGCGTCGCCTACGACGCCAAGAAGATCGTCGAGCGCTCGCGGAAAGTCGCGGACCGGCTGTCGTCCGGGGTCAAGTTTCTCTTGAAGAAGAACAAGGTCCCGGTGTTCGACGGCCACGGCAGGCTCGCCGGCCGCGGCAAGCTCGCGGTGGCGAAGGACGGCAAACCCGTGGCCGAGCTCTCCGCCAGGCACATCGTGCTGGCGACGGGCGCCAGGGCGCGCTCGCTTCCCGGCCTCGAGCCGGACGGCAAGCTCGTCTGGACCTACAAGGAGGCCATGGTGCCGCCGGCGCTGCCGAAGTCGCTCCTGGTCATCGGCTCGGGCGCCATCGGCATCGAGTTCGCGAGCTTCTACCGCACGCTCGGCTCAGCCGTGAGCGTGGTCGAGGTGCTGCCCCGCATCCTTCCCGTCGAGGACGAGGAGATCTCCGCCTTCGCGCTCAAGGCCTTCGAGAAGCAGGGCATGAAGATCTTCACCTCTGCCACGGTCAAGGGCCTCAAGAGGGGCGCCGACAGCGTGACCGCGACCATCGAGGCCGAGGGCAAGACGCGCGAGGAGAGCTTCGAGCGGGTCATCCTCGCCGTCGGCATTGCCGGCAACGTGGAGGATATCGGCTTAGACGGCACCAAGGCGAAGGTCGAGAAGAGCCATGTGGTGGTGAACGAGTGGCTGGAGACCGGCGAGCCGGGCGTCTATGCCATCGGCGATCTCGTGGGGCCGCCCTGGCTCGCGCACAAGGCGAGCCACGAGGGCGTCGTCTGCGTCGAGAAGATCGCGGGCTTGAATGACGTGCACCCGCTCGACACCACGAACGTCCCGGGCTGCACCTATTGCATGCCGCAGGTGGCGAGCGTGGGGCTCTCCGAGGCCGCGGCCAAGGCCAAGGGCCATCAGGTCAAGGTCGGCCATTTCCCCTTCGTGGGCAACGGCAAGGCGATCGCACTCGGCGAGCTCGAAGGCATGGTCAAGACCGTGTTCGACGCCAAGACCGGCGAGCTCCTCGGCGCCCACATGATCGGCGCCGAGGTGACCGAGCTCATCCAGGGCTTCGCCGTCGCCAAGACGCTCGAATCGACCGAGGCCGAGCTCATGCACGCCATTTTCCCGCACCCGACCTTGAGCGAGATGATGCACGAGGCCGTGCTTGACGCCTACGGCCGGGCCATCCATTTCTAAGGCCTGGAATCATTGATGCACAGCACAACCCCCCTCCCTAACCCTCCGCCTCAAGGGGGGAGGGTTAGGGAGGGGGTGGCGCACGTTTCTGCGATGGTGAGCACCAGACTGTCCTTTGTGGAGTCCCGTTGCCGATGACCGCCGACCCCGCCTTGCTGCGGCCCCGCCATCCCGAGAAGGTCAGGCGGCCGGATCACCCGATCCCGCGCAAGCCCGAGTGGATCCGCGTGAAGGCGCCGGTCTCGCGCGCCTATCACGAGACGCGCCAGCTCATGCGCGAGCTGCGTCTCAATACGGTGTGCGAGGAGGCGGCCTGCCCCAACATCGGCGAATGCTGGGCCAAGAAGCACGCGACCGTGATGATTCTCGGCAGCGTCTGCACGCGCGCCTGCGCCTTCTGCAACGTGGCGACGGGGCTTCCCGGCCCGCTCGACCCGCACGAGCCAGGCCACGTGGGCGAGGCGGCCAAGGGCCTCGGCCTCTCCCACATCGTGGTGACCTCGGTCGACCGCGACGATCTTCCCGACGGCGGTGCCGCGCATTTCGCGGCGACCATCCGCGCCATCCGCGAGGCGGCACCCGCCACCACCATCGAGGTGCTGACGCCCGATTTCCTGCGCAAGACGGGGGCGGCCGAGTGCGTCGTCGCGGCGCGGCCCGACGTCTACAACCACAACCTCGAGACCGTGCCGCGCCTTTACCCGACGATCCGGCCGGGTGCTCGCTATTTCGCCTCGCTCCGCCTCCTCCAGCGCGTCAAGGAGCTCGATCCCGCGCTCTTCACCAAGTCCGGCCTCATGCTCGGCCTCGGCGAGACGAGGGAGGAGGTGCATCAGGTGATGGACGACCTGCGCAGCGCCGACGTGGATTTCCTCACCATCGGCCAGTATCTGCAGCCGACCCCAAAGCATGCGCCGATCGCCCGCTTTGCAGCACCCGAGGAGTTCGCGGCACTGGCGTCGATCGCCTACGGCAAGGGCTTCCTCATGGTGGCGAGCTCGCCGCTGACGCGCTCGTCCTATCACGCGGGCGACGACTTCGCTCGGCTGCGGCAGGCGCGCGACGCCAGGCTCAAGGCGCTCTGACGCGCCATGCCGACCCACGCGGAGCGGCGGCGCCTGCCTTACCGGGCGGATCAGCTTTTCGATCTCGTGGCCGACATCGAGCGCTACCCGGAATTCCTGCCCTGGTGCCGCGCCGCGCGCGTCCGCAAGCGCGAGGGCAACGTGCTCATCGCCGACATGGCGATCGGCTGGCGCATGATCAGCGAGCGCTTCACCTCGCGCGACGTGCTGCAGCGGCCCGAGCGCATCGATATCACATACGAGCGCGGGCCATTCAAGTATCTCGACAACCACTGGATCTTCGAGGCCCAGGCCGACGGCAGCTGCATCGTCGATTTCTACGTGGACTTCGAGTTCCACTCGCGCTTCCTGCAGAAGGCGATGATGCTCCTCTTCAACGAGGCGGTGCGCCGCATGGTGCGGGCCTTCGAGGAGCGCGCGCGCGTGCTCTACGGGGATCGGCGGCCGGCGGCCTAGTCGGGCGCCTCGGCTCTCGGACGAAATCGGTCCGATAGGCACGGCGATACAGATATTTCCTGGATGGAGCAATACAGCCGGTGCGCTGGATTCCGGCTCGATGCGGCGGCGCAGCATGCAGCCGGACGGCCGCCAGTGAGACACGCGGCTCGTGCAATAGACTGCTTTTTCATGCAATTTTTGCGGCGGAAGGACCGTGCGGCCGCGCACTCTTTTGAATAATATTAAACTGCGCATTATTCCAAAAATGAAAGATATTGCAGTGCAATAAGTAAGAAAATCCCCGATTGCCGGCAAATTTCATAAAGAATAGCATAATGTATGGTCTGCATTCAAGGCGACGCGGCCGCGGGGAACGATGCAATGCTCGGGCTCCGCTGCATAACGTCAGCTGAACGGGTCTTTGCAACTCTGGTGCGATGACCGTCTTCGGTGGAGAGCTTCATTGTGAAGCCACACGACTTGGTCCATGCCCTGTCGAACGCGCGGCGCCGAGATGCTGCTGACGCGATCCGGCAAACTCCGTCCGCCGGGTCGACGGGCGGCTCCGGCCTGCCGATCGCGCGGGATTGCGGCATGAGCGAGACCGCCGAATTCGAGGAGCGCTATCGCCGTGCCTTCATCGCTTACGTGAAGGACCAGGGCGGCGAAGCGCGGCACCTCGCCGCCCACGAGCTGGGCAAGGCGGCGATGGAAGAAGGCCGCAGCGTGCTGGACATGCTCTCGCTGCACCACTCCATCATGCCCTCCTTTCTCTCGCGCGCGCGCAAGGGAAGGGGCTTCGGCGAGCTCGTCGCCAAATCGGAAGCCTTCCTCGCCGAGGTCGCAGCGCCCTTCGAGACGATCCACCGCGCCTGGCACGACATCGTCGTGCAGTTGCGCCAGGCCAACGAAGTGCTCGAGCTGCAGCTGGCACAGCGCAGCGCAGCCTTGCACGAGAGCGAGCAGCGCTTCCGCGACATCGCCGAGGTCTCCGAGGACTGGATCTGGGAAACCGACACCCGGCACCGCTTCAAGAGCGTCATTGGCGAAAGCATGAGGCCGACCGGCTACGCGGCGAAAGAGATCGTCGCCCGTACGCGCTGGGCGCTCGCCGGCGGCGATTCCGAACGTGATGAGCATTGGCGGCGGCACAAGGCCGATCTGGACGCCCATCGTCCCTTTCACGCCTTCCACTACTCGATGACCGACAAGGAGGACCGGCCGCTCCACCTCTCGATCAGCGGCAAACCGGTGTTCGACGCCGAAGGCGGCTTCCGCGGCTACCGCGGCACCGCGACCAACGAGACCCACATCGTCGAGGCGCTGCGCCGGGCGGAGGCGGCGGAGGCTCTCTTGCGCGACGCCGTCGAGACCATCTCGGAAGGCTTCGTCATCTTCGACCGCGACGATCGCTTCGTCATGTGCAACGAGGCCTATCGCCGGATGTTCAGCCCGGTCGCGCATCTCCTCAAGGCGGGCACCCCCTATGAAGCCATCGCTCGCCACTCCATTGAAACTCGCCTCTACGCCGACGCCGCCGATCGCGAGGAGGAATGGCTTGCCGAGCGCCTGTCCCAGCATCGCGACGCCACGGCTGCCGTCGAGCGGAGCTTGGCCGACGGGCGGACCATTCTCCTCACGGACCGCCGCATGGCCAACGGCGGCAACGCCGGGCTGCGCATCGACATCACGGCGCTCAAGCGCGCCGAGGCGGCGCGGCGCGAGAGCGAGGAGCAGCTCCGCGGCATCGCCGAGAATCTGCCGGGCGCCATCTTCCGGCGCCTGCTCAAGCCGGACGGGACCGCCAGTTATGCCTACGTGAGCGACGGCTTGCGCGACCTCTACGGCGTCGAGCCGAGCCGCCTGGTGAGCGGCGAAATCCACTTGCGCGATCTCATGCCGCCCGCCGACCGCCTTGTCTATGAGGAGGCCACGCGCCGCTCGATTGCCGGATTGACCCCGTTGGAGCTCGAGTTTCGCATCGAGACGAAGAAGGCCGGGATGCGCTGGATAAGGTCGGTGTCGAAGCCTCGGCGCCGCGATGACGGCACGATCATCTGGGACGGCGTGGCGCTCGACATCACGGAACTCAAGAAACTGGAGGCCGATCGCGACTACCTCGCCTATTACGACCAGCTCACCAGGCTGCCCAATCGCGCGCTTTTCGTCGACCGCCTCGCCCGCACGCTTGAGGGTGCCGAGGGCTCGGGCACCTCCGCGGTCGTCATCGCCGCGGCCCTTGTCTCGCTCAGGGACATCCGCGACGGCGCCAGCTTCGCCGCCGGCGACGCGGCCATCGGCGAGACCGCCAGGCGTCTCGCCGCGGTCGTGCAAGGCCGCGGCACGGTCGCGCACGTGGGCGAGGGCGACTTCTTCGTCCTCCTCACGGACGTGGCCGAAAACGCGGACCATGCAGCCATCCTCGGCGAGATCGCGCGGCGCTGCGAGTCCTCGCTCAGGCTGGAAGGACGGGAGTTCAGGCTCAAGCTTTCCATGGGTGTGAGCGTCGCTCCCGCGGACGGCGAGCGGGCGGATACGCTCATCCGCAATGCGACCACCGCACTGCACGAGGCGAGGGCGCTTCCCGGCCGCCCCGTCCGGTTCTACAGCGCGCAGATGACGGAGCACGCGGCGGCGCGCCTCGTTGTCGAGGCCGAATTGCGCCGCGCCATCGAGCGGCAGGAGCTTGTCCTTTTCTATCAGCCGCTGGTCGATGCGCGGACGCTCCGGATCACCGGCTGCGAAGCCCTCATGCGCTGGCGCCATCCGGAACGCGGCCTCATTCCGCCCGGCAAGTTCATCCCGGTCGCCGAGGAGAGCGGCCTGATCGTACCGCTCGGCGAATTCGCGCTGCGCTCGGCCTGCGCCCAGGCGCGCGACTGGGAGCGCATGGGCCTCGCGGCCATTCCGGTCTCGGTCAACCTCTCGGGTTGGCAGCTTCTTGCCGACGGTCTCGCCGAGCGCATCTTGGCGGTGCTCGAAGAGGTCGGCCTTGCGCCCGCACTGCTCAAGCTCGAGCTCACCGAAAGCACCATCCTCCACAACGTGGACGCCGCCAGGCGCACGATGGAGCGGCTGGCCGAGGCGGGCGTGCGCTTCGCAATCGACGACTTCGGCATCGAGCATTCGGCGCTCAGCCATCTCAGCCGCTTGCCCATCGAGACGCTCAAGATCGACTACTCCTTCGTCTCGCAGATGACCCACGACACCGCCCATGCCGCCCTCGTCCAGGCCATCATCTCGATGACCCATGCGATGGGCAAGCTCGCGGTCGCCGAAGGTGTGGAAACCAAGGTGCAGCTCACCTACCTGCAGGCTTATCAGTGCGATACGCTGCAGGGCTTCCTCTTCAGCCGCGCGGTGCCGCCCGAGCGCTTCCTGCCGCTCCTCCAGCGCCACATCCTCGATCCGGTCGAGGAAGCCGAGACCTGAAGCGGCGCGCGCTCCGCTCCCGCGCCGGGCGAGGTCCGCCAACATATTGACGAATCTATGGATTTTCGGCCGCCATTGTGGCACTCTGGCGCCGGTCGAAGCATGATTGGCGGGACATGTTCATCCACTTGCGCCCGAAAGGTGCGGCACTCGAACGGCAGTTGAGCGAAAGGACCTCCGCCCTCGAAGAGAGCGAGCGGCGGTTCCGCGATTTTGCCGAGATGGCGGCGGACTGGCTGTGGGAGACCGATGCGGCGCATCGCTTTACCTTCATCGCAGGGGCGGGCAGCGATGCCGCTGGCATCCGGTCGGAAGACATCATTGGCCGCAGGCGCTGGGAACTTGCCGGCGCCGACCCGGAGAGCGACGAGACGTGGCGCCGCCATAAGGGCGATCTCGACGCGCGCCGACCCTTTCGCGGCTTCCGCTATTCCTTCGTCACGGCGCTCGGCCGCCGCATGCATTTCTCGGTCAGCGGCAAGCCGACCTTCGATGCCGAGGGAACCTTCCTCGGCTACCGCGGCGCCGTAAGGAACGAGACCGAGGCCGTCGAAGCGCTCGCGCGCGTGGCGGAAGCCGATGCCTTTCTCAGCGACGCCATCGAGAACATGACGGACGGCTTCGTGATCTACGACCGCGAGGATCGTTTCGTCATGTGCAATGCGGCCCATCGGCGCTTTTATCCCGAGCTTGCCGAGGTGATGGTCCCCGGCGCGTCGTTCGAGGAAGTCCACCGCCGCGGGCTGCAATTGGGCATTTATGCGGCGGCGGGCGGCCGCGAGGACGAATGGCTGGCCGAGCGGCTCGAGCAGCATCGCAATCCGAAGGGGCCGATCGAGCAGCGCTTGAAGAGCGGCGCCGTCATCGTCATATCCGAGCGGCGCATGAGCGACGGCGGCATCCTCGGCGTGCGCATGGACGTGAGCGCCCTCAAGAAGGCGGAGGAGGCGCGGCGCGAGGAGGAGGAGCGGCTCCTCAGCATCGCGGACAATCTGCCGGGCGCCATATTCCGGCGCCTTCTCAAGACGGACGGCACGTTCTCTTACCTCTATATCAGCCCGCGCATGCACGAGCTTTACGGCATCGATCAGGACGCCCTCGTTCGGGGGGACGGGGACCCGCTTCGACACCTCCACCCCGACGACCGCGAGATGTACCGGGCGGCACTTGCACGTTCGGCGAGCGAGCTCACGCCGATGGTGGTCGAGTTGCGCCTCCTGACGCCGGACGGGCAGACGCGCTGGCTGCGCAGCTCGTCGCGGCCGCGCAAGCTCGAGAACGGGGACATCCAGTGGGACGGCATCACGCTGGACATCACCGATCTGAAGGCCGCGGAGGCGCACCGCGACCGCCTCGCCTATTACGATCAGTTGACCGGCCTGCCCAATCAGGACCTCTTCGCGGACCGCCTCGCCCAAGCCCTGACCCAGGCGGCCCGCTCGCGGGACAGCGTTGCCGTGCTGTGCATCGAGCTGGCCTCGCTCAAGGACGTGCGGGCAAGCCAGGGGATGGCGGCGGGCGACCAGGCGGTGCGCGAAGCGGGACGGCGGATCCAGACGGCGCTGCGCTCCGGCGATTCGGTCGCCTATGCCGGCGGCGGCCAGTTCCTGACGCTCCTCATGGGTCTGCGCAAGCGCGAGGATGGACGCATCCCCGTTGCCAAGATCATCGGCGCATTCGAGGAGAAATACGAGATTGGCGGCGTCGAGGTCCCGCTCAAGGTCTCGCTCGGGATCAGCCTCGGTCCGGGCGACGGCGACGCGGCCGAGGCGCTCATCCGCAACGCCACGACCGCCCTCAACATGGCGCGGACCAATCCGAGCCAGCCGTATCAGTTCTACGACGTGCGCATGACGAAGACCGCCGTGGCGCGGCTCAGCGTCGAGGCCGAGCTGCGCCATGCCGTCGAGCGGCAGGAGTTCGTCATCTTCTACCAGCCGGTCGTCGAGGCGCGAAGCTTCCGCATCGTCGGCGCCGAGGCGCTCGTCCGCTGGCGCCAGGCGGACGGCACGTTGGCGCCGGTCGGCGAGTTCATGTCGATCGCCGAAGAGAGCGGCCTTGCCGTGCCGATCGGCGAGTTGGTGCTGGCCGCGGCCTGCGGCCAGGCGCGGGCCTGGCGCGACGCGGATGCGGCAAATATCGGCCTCAGCGTCTCGCTCAACGTGTCGGGCGCGCAGCTCGTGGACCCGGGCTTCGCCGCGAGCGTGCTTGGCATCCTCGAGCGTACGGGCTTGCCGCCGAGCGGCCTCAAGCTCGAGCTCGCCGAGAGCACCTTCGCGCGCAAGGCCGCGTCCGCCGCGCGCGCCATGGAGCAGCTCGCCGAGGCGGGCGTTCAATTCGCGGTCGACGACTTCGGCGTCGAGTACTCGGTGCTCAGCCATTTGGCGCATCTGCCCATCGATACGCTCAAGATCGCGCAGCCCTTCATCGCGCGCATGACGACCGACCGGGCGCACGGCGCCTTGGTCCAGGCCGTCATCTCCATGGCGCACGCGATCGGCAAGAATACCGTGGCCGAGGGTGTCGAGACCCAGGAGCAGCTCACCTATCTGCAGGCGTTCCAGTGCAATGCGCTGCAGGGCTCCCTCTTCAGCGAGCCCGTGCCGGCGGAGAACCTCTTGCCGCTGCTGCGGCAGGGCGCGTTGCGGCCGCCGCCGACGAAGCATCAATCGGCGGGATCGTAGACCGGCGGGAGAGCCGCCCGCCCGCACAAGATGCCGTTCCGCGATCGGAGGCGCCTGAGGAGCGGGATCAGCCGCCGCAGGCCTGCGCCAGGAGCAGCTCGAGCGCCAGGAGGACGGAGGCCGCGCGCACGGCGCCGCGGTCGCCGGGAAAGACGCGGCGCTCGCAGAGGGTTGTGCCGCCGCGCCGCGCCGCCGCGATGTAGACGAGGCCAACCGGCTTCAGAGCCGTGCCGCCGCCCGGCCCGGCGACGCCGGTGACCGAGACGCCGAGATCGGCAGCCGGCGCGCGCGACAGGGCGCCCTCGGCCATGGCACGCGCCACGGGCTCGCTCACGGCGCCCTGCGCCGCGATGAGCGAGGGCGGCACGCCGAGGAGCGCCACCTTGGCCTCGTTCGAGTAGGCGACGAGCCCGCACTCGACGACGTCCGAGCTGCCGGCGATCTCCGTCAAGGCCGCGGCGACCAAGCCGCCCGTGCACAATTCGGCCGTCGCCACGCGCAGCCCCCGCGCGCGGCAGGCATCGAGCACCGCTCGAGCGCGTTCGCGCGTTTGCTCAGGAACCACCGGCGAGCCGTCCTACGAAGGCGATCGCCTGGGAGACGAACACCACGGCGATGAAGACCACGAGCGCATAGAGCGCTGCCACGGTGTCGTCCGCCATCACGGCGAAGGCGCCGTCGCGCCGATCGAGGAGATTGACGGGCCACGGCTTGAAGATGTCGAAGATGCGAAAGAGGACGAAGCCGAGCGGCCAATGCCACCACACGTGGGGATCGGCGAAGACGAGGGCTAGCCACTGCCCCGAGACCTCGTCGATGACCGTCTCCTGCGGGTCCTTGGCGCGCGCGTAGCGCATGTAATGGGCGGTCGCCCACCAGCCGATGAGGAAGGCGAGGAGGGCCGCGGCGCCGAGGAGGCGGGGGCTGCCCAGCGCCAGCATCGCCCAGGCGAAGGGAAGGGCGGCGAGCGAGCCCCAGGTGCCGGGTGCCAGCGGCAGAAGGCCGGTGCCGAACCAGGTCGAGACGAGCGTCGCGGGATGGCGCAAGGGGAGGGCGGGGCGCAGGAGGGAGAAGCTGCGCACGCTCAGGCCTCGAGCGGCAGGCGCACGGTCGCGACGGCCTGCGCCGAGATGCCCTCGCCGCGGCCGGCGAAGCCGAGCGTATCGGTGGTCGTCGCCTTGACGCTCACGCGCTCCGCGGCGATGCCGAGGATGCCGGCCACGCGGGCCGCCATCGCCGCACGGTGCGGCCCGACCTTCGGGCGCTCGCAGATGATCGTCACGTCGACGTTGACGATCGAGCCCCCGCGCGCGGCGACCAGTGCGGCCGCGTGACGGAGGAAGCGCTCCGACGCGACGCCCTTCCAGCGCGGGTCCGACGGCGGGAAATGGCTGCCGATGTCGCCGGCGCCGATGGTGCCGAGAAGGGCGTCGGTGAGGGCATGGAGGCCCACGTCGGCATCGGAGTGTCCGACGGCGCCGCGGTCGTGGGGGACCGCGAGGCCGCACAGCATGACGCTTTGGCCGGGCCCGAAGCGGTGCACATCGAAGCCGGTGCCGACGCGCTGCTCCGAGGCGCCCGCAAGGATGCGCTCGGCGCGGCGGAAGTCGGCTTCCGTCGTCACCTTGAAATTCTCCTCCCCGGCGGCAACGAGGGCGACCGGCAGCCCGGCGCGCTCCGCCACTGCCGCATCGTCGGTGAGGGCCTCGCCCGCCGCCGCGCGGTGGGCGGCGAGGATGGCCGCGAAGCGGAAGCCTTGCGGAGTCTGGGCGCACCACAGGCCGGCGCGCTCGAGCGTGCCGGCGCTCAGCCCCTCGTTCGCGCGCTTGAGCGTGTCGGTCACGGGGATCGCGGCGATCGCCGCCGGCACCTCGTCGAGCGCTGCGATGACGCGGCCGATGGTGGCCTGATCGATGAAGGGGCGCGCCGCGTCGTGGATGAGCACGCGCTCCGGCGCCAGCTCGACCAGGCTCTCGAGGCCAAGGCGCGCCGAGTCCTGCCGCTGGGGTCCGCCCGCGCACGGTGCCAGCAGCGAGAGCCCGCCGACCGCCGCGTCATAGAGCGCGCGGTCGCCGGGATGAATGACCACGCGCACCGCGGCAACGCCCGGATGGCGAAGAAAGGCTTCGAGCGAATGGCGGATGAGGGCGCTGCCGCCAAGCGCACGGTACTGCTTCGGCACCTCGCCGCCCATTCGCGAGCCGCGTCCTCCGGCCACCACGAGTGCAATGCAGTCCGCCATTCGTCCCGCCCATCCGCCCGCTCGCCGCGGCGCCGGCCACCCTATCGCGGGCCATTGCCGCTTGCCAAGTCCGGGCACGCCATTCCGCGGCCCGTGCCGGGCGTCCCTCTGCGGTGGCTCTGCCTGCGGGCGCGAAGGATGCTATATAAGGGCCCATGGCGAACCACCTCCTGCTCAGCCTCGCAGCGCTTGCGGCACTGGTGCCGGCCGCGGTGGTCACGGCGCGCGGCACCGCACGGCGCGACGGCCGCTTCTGGCTCCTGCTCGCGGTCGCCTTTGCCGGAGCGCTCGCGCGCGCGACGACGGCATTGGCGCCGGCCTGGAACACCAGCCTCTCGGGCGCCCTGTGGATCACCATTGCCGCCAGCGTGGCACTCTTCATCCTGCTCTGCGCCTTGACGGCGGATGCCTGGCGGCTGACGCCGCTCCTCTTTCCCTACCTCATCCTGCTCGGCGCCTTGGCGGCGGTGTATCAGCAGGCGCCGGAGCGCCCGCTCATCCCGGCGCCCGCCGTGTGGCTCGACCTGCACATCCTGGTCTCGGTCGCGACTTACGGCTTGCTCACCATCGCGGCGGTTGCCGGCTTCGCCGTCCTCATCCAGGAGCGCGCGCTCAAGAGCAAGCGGCGGGGCGGGCTCAATCAACGGCTCCCTGCCGTGGCCGCCTGCGAGAGGCTGCAGGTCCTGCTGCTCGCGGCCTCCGAGGTCGTGCTCGGCTGCGGTCTCCTGACCGGCATGGCGACGCAATATTTCGTCTCGGGCACTCTGCTTGCCCTGGACCACAAGACGCTCTTCTCCCTCCTCGCTTTCGCGGTGATCGGCGTGCTGCTTGCCGTCCAGTGGCGGAGCGGCGTCGGCGGGCGGCGCGCGGCCCGCTTCGTGCTGCTTGCCTATCTCCTCGTGACCCTCGCCTATCCCGGCGTCAAATTCGTTACCGATGTGCTGCTCGCCTGAAGCCCTTGCGCGGCTCTGCACAAGGTTCCACTATGACTTTATATATGACATGTAACATATTGATATAAAATTTATTTGTTCGGCGGCGCGTTTTGGAATATGGACTGGGGGATTGCCTCGTCGAAATCACCGCGCGGCATGTTCCTTCCCACTTATTTCGCACTTGCGTAACAATACAAACGCCGCCATGATGCCTAATAAATCGCCAGCCCGCGTTCGCGTCTAATTATTGAGCAGAAATAGAGGCGAGAGTTGCCCGGAAATTCGAAGCCTTCGCGGCCCTGGCACCCTGGTCCGTTGACGCGCGCCGCCCAGAAGGATGCGCGCGGCGCCGCGGAGGTAGACGCGGCTACCGTACTCGGCGGCCTGCCCGACGTGGTTCTCGTCATCGGCCCGAAGGACGACATCCGTTTCGTCAACATGGCGGGCGAGGACTTCTTCGACGCCAGCGCCTTCTGGCTCGCCGGCCGTCCGCTTGCCGATCTGCTGCCCGCCGACAGCCCGCTCTTCGCCCTCATAGCGCAGGTGCGGGCCGGGCTCTCCAGCGTCTCGGAATACGGCGTCATCCTTCACACCCCGCGCATCGGCGAGCATTTCGTGACGGCTCAGGTGGCGCCGCTGCCGGAGCAGCCGCTATCCGTCATCGTCTCGCTGCACGAGCAATCGATCGCGCGCAAGATCGACCACCAGCTCACCCACCGCAACGCGGCGCGCTCGGTGACCGCGATGGCCTCGCTCCTGGCGCACGAGGTGAAGAACCCGCTCTCCGGCATCCGCGGCGCGGCACAGCTCCTCGAGCAGTCGGCCACCGCCGAGGACCGCGAGCTCACGCGCCTCATCTGCGACGAGACCGACCGCATCTGCGCCCTCATCGACCGCATGGAGGAATTCTCGGACGGGCGGCCGATCGAGAAGGGGCCGGTCAACATCCACGCGGTGCTCGAGCATGTGCGCAAGGTGGCGCAGAACGGCTTCGCCCGCCACGTGCGCTTCGTCGAGTCCTACGATCCCTCGCTGCCGGCGGTCGAGGGCAACCGCGATCTCCTCGTGCAGCTCTTCCTCAACCTGGTCAAGAACGCCGCCGAGGCGACACCCGACCAGGGTGGCGAGATCGTCCTCGCGAGCGCCTATCAGCACGGCGTGCGCCTCGCGGTCGCGGGCAGCGAGAGCCGCCTTGAGCTCCCGCTCGTGGTCAGCGTGCAGGACAACGGCGACGGCATTCCCGAGGACCTGCGCTCGCATCTCTTCGATCCCTTCGTCACGACCAAGAACAACGGCAGCGGCCTGGGCCTGGCGCTGGTCGCCAAAATCGTCGGCGACCACGGCGGCATCATCGAGTTCGACAGCGAGCCGCGGCGCACCGTCTTCAAGGTCATGCTGCCCATCCATCGCCCGGCCGGCGCCGCAAGCGAGGCCGGCCAAGGAGACGAGCCGTGAGCGATGCCACCATCCTCGTGGCGGACGACGATCGCGCCATCCGCACGGTGCTGAACCAGGCCCTGGGGCGTGCCGGCTACAGCGTGCGCACCACCGGGAACGCGGCCACGCTGTGGCGCTGGGTGTCGGACGGGGAGGGGGATCTCGTCATCACCGACGTGCTGATGCCGGACGAGAACGGCCTCGACCTCATCCCGCGCATCAAGAAGGTCCGCCCCGACCTGCGCATCATCGTGATGAGCGCGCAGAACAACCTTCTCACCGCCGTGAAGGCGACCGAGCGCGGCGCCTTCGAGTATCTGCCCAAGCCTTTCGACCTGCGCGAGCTCGTCGGCATGGTCGAGCGCGCCCTCACCAGCCGGCCCGCCAACGAGGACACCGCCTCGCCGCTCGACACCGAGGAGCAGCTTCCCCTCATCGGCCGCTCGGCGGCGATGCAGGAAATCTACCGCGTGCTCGCGCGCCTCATGGGCACGGACCTGACCGTGACGATCACCGGCGAGTCGGGCACCGGCAAGGAGCTCGTCGCGCGCGCGCTCCACGACTACGGCAAGCGCCGCGCCGGCCCCTTCGTCGCCATCAACATGGCGGCGATCCCGCGCGAGCTCATCGAGAGCGAGCTCTTCGGCCATGAGAAAGGCGCCTTCACCGGCGCCAACGCCCGCTACGCCGGCCGCTTCGAGCAGGCCGACCGCGGCACGCTCTTCCTCGACGAGATCGGCGACATGCCGCTCGAGGCCCAGACCCGGCTCCTGCGCGTGCTGCAGGCGGGCGAGTACACCACGGTCGGCGGCCGCACGCCCATCCGCGCCGACGTGCGCATCATCGCCGCCACCCACCGCGACCTGCGGCAATACATCCGCCAGGGCCTCTTCCGCGAGGACCTGTTCTACCGCCTGAACGTCGTGCCGATGAGGCTGCCCCCCTTGCGCGAGCGCAGCGAGGACATCCCGGCGCTCGCCCGCCACTTCCTCAACCGCGCCGCCCAGCAGGGCCTGCCCGCCAAGACCATCGACCAGGTCGCCATGGAGCGCTTGAAGCAGCACCGCTGGCCGGGCAACGTGCGCGAGCTCGAGAACCTCATCCAGCGGCTCGCAGCGCTCTATGCCCAGGAGGTCATCGGGGTCGACGTGATCGAGGCCGAGCTCGCCGACGTGAGTCCGCACGCCGCGGGCGCCAAGGCGCCCGTCGACGACAGCTTAGGCACCTCCGTAGAGCGCCACCTCAAGGATTATTTCGCGGCGCACAAGGACGGTCTCCCGGCGGCCGGGCTCTACGACCGCATCCTGAGGGAGGTCGAGCGGCCGCTGCTCTCCTTGAGCCTCGCGGCCACGCGCGGCAACCAGATCAAGGCGGCCCGGCTCTTGGGCCTCAACCGCAACACCCTGCGCAAGAAAATCCGCGAGTTGGACATCCAGGTTTTGCGCGGCGTAAAATAGCGCCTTTCCACGGATGAGGCGGACTCCCCCGCCTGGCCGGGATGCGGACCATGACGGGCAGCAAGAGCGAGCGCAACGCCGCCAAGCCGATCGGCAAGTGGACGAGCTGGTTCGCCCGCAGCGGACTGCGGCGCACGCTTGCCATTGCGCTCGCCGCCTGTGCGGCACTCTCCGGGCTCGCCACCTACGCGGCGTTGACCAAGGCGCTGCCGGTCGAGGTTTCGCCCAACCTCATTCTCGTCCTCCTCTACATCGACCTCATCTTTCTCCTCCTCCTCGTCGCGGTGGTGGCGCGGCGCATCACGATGATCTGGATGGAGCGGCGCCGCGGCTCGGCCGGCTCGCGGCTTCACGTCCGGCTCGTGGTGCTCTTCAGCCTGATCACGGTGGCGCCCACCATCATCGTCGCCGTCTTTTCCAGCTTCTTCTTCAACTTCGGCCTGCAATCGTGGTTCAGCGAGAAGGTGCGCACGGCGATCCAGGAGTCCGTGGCGGTGGCCAACGCCTATCTCGACGAGAACGTGCGCAACATCAAGGCCGACGCGACCTCGCTCGGCGCCCATCTGCAGGGCAGCCTCGCGCTGCTGGAGAGCGGCGATCCCCAGAAGATCGCCCAGTTCGAGCGCATCCTCAACGACGACGTCGACCAGCTCTCGCTCACCGAGGCGGTGATCTTCGACGATTCGTTCCGCGTGCTCGCGCGCGCGCGCCTGAGCTTCGACATGGAGCAGGAAGGCATTCCCGACCAGGCCCTGGACAAGGCGAAAAGCGGCGAAGTGGCGCTGCTCAGGAGCGAGGCGGACGACCGGGTGAGGGCGCTCCTGCGCATCGAGCCGCCGAGCGGCACCATCATGCCGAACCTCTATCTCTTCGTCGGCCGCTTCGTGGAGCCGGGCGTCCTCCAGCACGTCGAGCGCGCCCAGGCCGCGCTCAGCGATTACCGCGCGCTCGAGGTCGCGCGCGCCGACATCGAGATCACCTTTGCCCTCATCTTCGGCGTCGTGGCGCTCCTGCTGCTGCTCGCCGCCGTGTGGGTCGGGCTCTATTTCGCGACCCAGCTCGTGCGCCCCATCTCGGTGCTGATCGCCGCTGCCGAGCGCGTGCGTGCGGGCGATCTCTCGGCGCGCGTGCCCGAGGCGGACGCCAAGGCGGACGAGATCGGCTCCTTGAGCCGCGCCTTCAACCGCATGACCGGCCAGCTCGAGGAGCAGCGCCGCGAGCTCGTCGAGGCCAACCGCCAGCTCGACGCGCGCCGCCGCTTCACCGAGGCGGTGCTCTCCGGCGTCTCCGCGGGCGTCATCGGCCTCGATCCGCGCGGCCGGGTCAACCTGCCGAACCGCTCGGCCTGCGAGCTGCTCTCGACGAACGCCGAGCATCTCATCGGCCATCTCCTCGAGGAGGTGGTGCCCGAGGTGCAGGAGCTTCTGCGCGAGGCGCGCCGCCGCCCGCGGCAGCTCGTCGAGTCCGAGCTCAAGATCGCGCGCAAGGGCCGTACCCGCACGCTTCTGGTACGCATCGCGGCGGAGCGCGTCAATCGCGAGACCAAGGGCTTCGTCGTCACCTTCGACGACATCTCCGAGCTCCTCGCCGCCCAGCGCACGGCCGCCTGGGGCGACGTGGCGCGGCGCATCGCGCACGAGATCAAGAACCCGTTGACGCCGATCCAGCTCTCGGCCGAGCGGCTCAAGCGCAAGTACCTCAAGGAGATCGTGAGCGACCCGGAGACCTTCCTCAACTGCACCGAGACGATCGTGCGCCAGGTCGGCGACATCGGCCGCATGGTCGACGAATTCTCCGCCTTCGCGCGCATGCCGGCGCCCGTCATGCGCGAGGAGGATCTGGTCGAGCTCTGCCGGCAGGCGCTGTTCCTCCAACGCCAGGGCAATCCCGACATCGCCTACGAGAGCGTGCTGCCGGAAGGCCCGCTCCGCTTTCGCTGCGACGCGCGGCAGCTCGGCCAGGCGCTGACCAACCTTCTCAAGAACGCCGCGGAGTCGATTCACGCCGAGCCCGCGCGGCCGGAGGACGGCCCGGCGCAGCGCGGCACGATCGCGCTGCGCCTCGCCACGGGCGAGGGCTACGCCGAGGTCGCCGTCGAGGACAACGGCAAGGGCCTGCCGGCGGCCGACCGGGAGCGGCTGACGGAGCCCTACGTGACGACGCGCGAGAAGGGCACGGGCCTGGGGCTCGCCATCGTGCGCAAGATCATGGAAGATCATCACGGCGACCTGGTGCTCGGCGATCGCGAAGGCGGCGGGGCGCGCGTGGTGCTGCGCTTCGCACTTGCCGAGCCGCCGCCCGCCGAGGACGAGGAAGAGAAGGGGACGGAGAGCAGCGCGCCGTCCAGCGTCGAACCGGCAACCGCCCATGGCTCATGACATCCTGATCGTCGACGACGAGGCGGACATCCGCCTGCTCATCGCGGAAATCCTGCGCGACGAAGGCTACGACACGCGCGAGGCGGTCAACAGCACCGAGGCCTTCGCGGCCATGAAGGCGCGCCGCCCGAGCCTCGTCGTGCTCGACATCTGGCTGCAGGGCAGCGAGCTCGACGGCCTCGGCATTCTCGAGGTGGTGCGCGAGAGCCATCCCAGCGTTCCGGTGCTGATGATCTCGGGGCACGGCACGATCGAGACCGCGGTCAATGCCATCAAGCGCGGCGCCTACGACTTCATCGAGAAGCCCTTCAAGACCGACCGGCTCCTGCTCATGGTCGAGCGCGCCATCGAGGCGGCGCGGCTTAAGCGCGAGAACGAGGAGCTGCGCGTGCGCGCGGGCGGCGAGGTCGAGCTGATCGGCCGCTCGCCGGTGGTGAGCCAGCTCCGCCAGTCGATCGACAAGGTGGCGCCGACGGGGAGCCGCGTGCTCATCACCGGCCCGGCGGGCTCGGGCAAGGAGGTGGTGGCGCGCCTCATCCACGCGAGCTCGCGGCGCTCGGAGGGGCCGTTCATCGTGCTCAACTGTGCCACCATGCGGCCCGAGAACCTCGAGAGCGAGCTCTTCGGCGTCGACGGCGGCGGCAAGGAGGGCGGCGTCGGCAAGGTCGGCACGCTCGAGCAGGCGCACAACGGCACGCTCCTCCTCGACGAGGTCGCCGACATGCCGCTCGAGACCCAGGGCAAGATCGTGCGCGCGCTGCAGGAGCAGACCTTCGAGCGCGTCGGCGGCAAGACCCGCGTCAAGGTCGACGTGCGCGTCATCGCCTCGACCAACCGCGATCTGCGCGAGGAGATCGTCGCCGCGCGCTTCCGCGAGGATCTCTATTACCGGCTCAACGTGGTGCCGCTCCGCGTGCCGGCGCTGCGCGAGCGGCGCGAGGACATTCCGTTGCTCGCGCGCGCCTTCATGACGCGCTACGCGAGCGCCTCCGGCCTCTCGGAGCGGCAGATCGGCGAGGACGCCATGGCGGCGCTGCAGTCCTACGACTGGCCCGGCAGCGTGCGCCAGCTGCGCAACGTCATCGAGTGGCTGCTCATCATGGCGCCGGGCGAGGCGCGCGATCCCATCCACGCCGACATGCTGCCGCCCGAGATCGGCGCCATCGCACCTCCCGTGCTCAAGTGGGACCGCGCCGGCGAGATCATGGCGCTGCCCTTGCGCGACGCGCGCGAGCTCTTCGAGCGGCAGTATCTCCTCGCCCAGGTGACGCGCTTCGGCGGCAACATCTCGCGCACGGCGGCCTTCATCGGCATGGAGCGCTCCGCCCTCCATCGCAAGCTCAAGACGCTCGGCGTGCATACGAGCGACAAGGGACCGGCCTATGACGCTTAAGCCGGACGACGGACGGCGGACGACGGAGGACAGACGCTTCCGGTTCGCCAATCGAATTCCGTCTTCTGTCGTCCGTCGTCCGTCGTCCGCCGTCTGATGTCCCGCCTCGCCTACGTCAACGGGCGCTACCTGCCGCACCGGGCGGCGGCGGTCCACATCGAGGACCGCGGCTACCAGTTCGCCGACGGCGTCTACGAGGTGATCGCGGTCGAGGGCGGACGGCTCGTCGACGAGGAGCCGCATCTCGAGCGCCTGGCGCGCTCGCTGGGCGAGCTCAGTATCCGTCCGCCGATGCCGCCCGCGGCCCTCAAGTCGGTGATGCGCGAGGTGCTGCGCCGCAACCGCGTGCGGAACGGCAGCATCTACATCCAGATGACGCGCGGGGTGGCGCCGCGCGACCATCCCTTCCCGGCGGCGAGCGAGACCTCGGTCGTGATGACGGCCAAGCGCCTCCGCCGGCAGCCGCGGCACGCGGTCGAGGACGGCATCCGAGTCATCACGCTGCCGGACAACCGCTGGGCGCGCTGCGACATCAAGTCGGTGAGCCTGTTGCCGAACGTGCTCGCCAAGCAGCGCGCGCGCGAGGCGGGGGCCTACGAGGCGTGGTTCGTCGATGCCGCAGGCCTCGTCACCGAGGGCAGCTCGACCAACGCCTGGATCGTCACCAAGGACGGCAAGCTCGTCACGCGCTCGGCCAACCATGCCATCCTCAACGGCATCACGCGGCAATCGACCATCAGGCTCGCCCACGAGAACGGCCTTCTCCTGGAACAGCGCGCCTTCAGCGTGGCCGAGGCCCAGGCCGCGCGCGAAGCCTTCCTCACCAGCACCACCTCCCTCGTGCTGCCGGTGACCGAGATCGACGGCAAGGCGATCGGCAACGGCAAGGCCGGCTCCTTCGCCCTCAAGTTGCGCGCCATCTATCTCGACTACGCGGGCGGTGCGGGGGCGCGCGCGTGAGCGGCACGGGCGGGCTCGAGGGGCGCGCGGCGATTCCCTTGCCGCGCGCGCTGCTCTTCGATTGGGACAGCACCCTCGTCGACAACTGGCGCAGCATCGAGGAGGCGCTCAACGTCACCCTCGTGGCCATGGGACAGCGGCCCTGGACGGCGGAGGAGACGCGCGCGCGGGTGCGCGCCTCGCTCCGCGAGAGCTTTCCCGAGCTCTTCGGCGAGCGCTGGGTCGAGGCGCGGCAAATTTTCTACGAGGCCATCACCGAGCGGCATTTGACGCACCTCGCCCCGCTGCCCGGTGCCGAGGAGATGCTCGCCGAGCTCCACGGGCGCGGCCACTATCTCGGCATCGTGAGCAACAAGACCGGAGCGCTCCTGCGCAAGGAGGCGGCGCATCTCGGCTGGGAGCGCTACTTCGGCCGCCTGATCGGGGGAGGGGACGCCGAGCGCGACAAGCCCGATGCGGCGCCGGTGGCGCTGGCACTCGCGGGCAGCGGCATCGCCCCGGGCGCCGAGGTGTGGCTCGTCGGCGATACGGCGCTCGACATGCTCTGCGCGCGCAATGCCGGCTGCGTCGCCGTGCTCATCGCAGGCGCCGGCCAGGGGCGCGACGACTTCTCGGCGGCCCCCCCGGCGCGCCAGGTCCCCGACTGCTTTTCGCTGGGCGCCCTTGTCCGCGAACTCGCCGAGCCCATATAAGGCTGGTCGCACTCCGGGACGGCCGTTCGCCGGTCGTTCCGAGGGATAGCCGCATGGTCAAATATAAGAGGGGATCGATCCATGTCCTCCGAGAAGACGCAAAACTTGCAGGATGTATTCCTGAATCACATACGGAAAAATAAGACGCCGGTTACGATATTTCTTGTCAATGGCGTGAAATTGCAAGGAATCGTGACTTGGTTCGACAACTTCTCTGTTCTCCTCCGGCGTGATCACCATTCGCAGCTCGTTTACAAGCATGCGATCTCCACTGTGATGCCGACGGGCCCGATTCAGCTCTTCGAGCAGGACAAGGAGGTCGCCGAGGCGTGATTTGCCGCCGCTAGAGCGCATGGAGGCCGCGCGCGGCGAGGGCGGGGCGACAGTTCACGCTCTTGTGATCCATCCGGCTCCCAAGTCCCACGCGAGCAACGGCAGGACTCCCGAGGCGCGGCTCGAGGAGGCGGTGGCGCTTGCCCGCGCCATCGGCCTTGCCGTCGTTCATGCCGAGGTGGTGCGCATCGCCGAGCGCCGCCCGGCGAGCCTTTTCGGCAAGGGGACCGTAGCCCGCCTCGGCGAGCGCGTGGCCGCGGAGGAGGCCGCCGTCGTGGTGGTCAACGGCGCGCTCAGCCCGGTGCAGCAGCGCAATCTCGAGCGGGCGTGGAAGTGCAAGGTCATCGACCGCACGGCGCTCATCCTCGAGATTTTCGGCGAGCGGGCGCGCACGCGCGAGGGCCGCCTCCAGGTCGAGCTCGCCCATCTCTCCTACCAGAGGAGCCGCCTGGTGCGCAGCTGGACGCATCTCGAGCGCCAGCGCGGCGGCTTCGGCTTCCTCGGCGGGCCGGGCGAGAGCCAGATCGAGCTCGACCGCCGTCTCATCGGCGAGCGCATCATCAAGATCAAGCGCGAGCTCGAAAGCGTCGTCAGGCGGCGCGAGCTGCAGCGCGCCGCGCGCCGGCGCGTGCCCTATCCGGTGGTGGCGCTCGTCGGCTACACCAATGCCGGCAAGTCGACGCTCTTCAACCGCCTGACCAACGCCGCGGTGCTGGCGGAAGACCTCCTCTTCGCGACCCTCGATCCGACCATGCGCTCGCTCGAGCTGCCCTCGGGCCGCAGCGTCATCCTCTCCGACACGGTCGGCTTCATCTCGGAGCTGCCGGTCGAGCTCGTCGCCGCCTTCCGCGCCACCCTCGAGGAGGTGCGCGAGGCCGATACGATCGTGCACGTGCGCGATGCGGCACACCCCGAGAGCGAGGCGCAGAAGGAGGACGTCCACACCGTGCTGAAGGCACTCGGCCTCGGCAGCGCGGTCGACGAAGGGCTCATCGAGGTGCTCAACAAGATCGATTGCCTCTCGCGCGAGGAGCTGCAGCGCCTGCGCGAGGTTGCCCTGCGCAGCAACCGCAGCGTGATCCCGCTCTCCGCACTCAGCGGCGAGGGCTGCGACGCGCTCCTTCGCGTCCTCGACGAGCGGCTCGCAGAGGGGCGCGGCATCGTGGCCCTCGAGGTGCCGCTTGCCGACGGCGCCACGCTCGCCTGGCTCTACCGGCGCGGCGAGGTGCTGAGCCGCACCGACGACGAGGCGCACGCCCATCTCACCGTGCGGCTCGAGCCCGCCGACCAGGCCCGGCTCGCGCACCGGGGCGTGCGCGCGATCTGAGCGGCCGCCCGGCCGCCCGCCGGCTCAGCCGCCGTCCTCCTTCGCGCATTGCACGAGCGCCGCGATGCGGCGGAGCTCCGCGTCCGCCCCGCCCGCGGCTGCCGCGGCCGAGCGGAATGCTATGCCGTGGGCGGCGAGGAAACGCTTGATGTCGCCGGCGGGCACCGCGACGCTCTCGTCGGGCCGGGCGACGAATTGGCCGATGATCATGCCTCGGAGGATGCCCGCCTCGTCGAGGACGGGTCCGCCGCTGTTGCCCTCGCGGAGGCTCGCCTCGATCACCAGCACGCGGCGGCCCGACGGCACGGCCGCCATGCCGACCACGGTGCCCTCCGTCAGCACCGCCGCCTCGGGATTGTCGGGGACCAGGCCGTAACCGATGACCGTCACGGAGCTGCCGGTGGGCAACGCCGGGCGGCGGGGGAGTAGGGCCGCCGCCGCGCGCGCGCCGGACGTGCTGAGAAGCGCCAGGTCGCGCGCCGCGTCGAGTGCTACGAGCTTGGCGTCCTGCGGCGGCCGCTGCGGCTGCCAGAGCGAGATGCGGCGGCACGCGGCCACCACATGCGCGCTCGTCAGGAGATAGCCGGCACTCGACACGAAGAAGGCGGTGCCGCTGCGCACGAGGGGCGCCGACGGCGTGGTCCCGGCGGCAAGCGCGCTTGCGAGGGTGCTCGACAGAAGCCAAAGAGCAAGCACGGCCCGGGCGTGCGCGGCCCGCCGGCGCCAGGCTGCCGCACGCCCCGCGGCCGCCGCGGCGCTCCTCACATTGCCCAGATGCCGCGCCGCGCCGCCTTCGCCTGCTGCTCGGCAACGCGGTACTTCGAGGGTGCGCCGGGCCGCACGCGGGCGGCCCCATTGAGCACGGCGGCCTCGGCGAGGTCGACTTTGCCCACGTGGCACTCGAAGGAGCGCCCCGGCCGCGCGAAGCAGCTCACGCGATTGCCCATCTGCTCGATGTAGTGCTGCATGGCGGTCGCGAGCTGTCCGGTCTCGCCGCGAATGCCGTAGAGGTTGACGACCTTTCCGGCCACCACCAGCGCCGCCGAGTTGAGCACGGCGCTGACCTCGCCCTCGATGTCCGGGGTCGCGCCCGAGACGGCAGGCGGTTGCGCGGTGTTGGGCGGCAGCGAGGCGACTTGCGGCGGATGCGTTTGCTCGCTCGACGGCAGTCCCGTCGCCGCGGGCGCTTGCGAGCCCGATGCCGCGGGCGATGGCGTGCCTGTGGCGGCGGGCTGGGAGCCGGCGGCCGGAGCGGCCGGTTGCGGCGCCAAGGACGTGTTCGTCGCGATCACCAACGAGTTGTCCGGCTTCGCAGGCGCCTGGATGGCGGCGGGCGGCTGCGCCGGCGGATTCGTGCTCGCGACGGGCGTCGTGGGCGCGGCTGGCGTCGCCGTCGGCGCAGCTGCGGATGCCGGCGACGGCGCCGCGGCCGGCGGCGATGCCGAGGCTACGGGAGTTGACGGGGGGGCGGCGGGCGGTGCTGTCGTGGCCGGCTGCGTCGGCGCCGTTGCCGGCGGCGAGGCCGAAGCCGCGGGGGCAGCTGGCGGCGCGGTTGCACTCGGCGATGATGTGGCGGCCGCAGGCGCCGGTGCCGCGGGCGGCGAAGCGGGCGGCGCCACGGCGCTTGCCGGCGGCGAGGCCGGGGCGCTCGGCAGCGGGGAGGCGGGCGCCTCCTTGGCGGCCGGCGCCGGCTCCGCCGCCGCGCTCCGAAGCGGATGAGCCGGCGCCGGCGGCTCTTGCGTTTCCTTGGCCGCGGAGGCGGTGGCCGCCGGCGGCGCCTGCTCGGCGACGACGGGCTTGGCCGTCGGTCCCGATGCCAGGACCACGTAGCCGAGCCCGGCGAGCAGCACCGCCGCGACGCCGCCGAGGACCATGGCCGGCATTCGCATGGCCGGCGGCAGCGCGCTCAGGAGGGGGAGGGTCGCTTTCTTCGCCCCTTGTCCCGGGCGGTCGGCGACCGCGCTCTGGGCGGCGGTGGCCTGCGCGGGCGCCTCGAGCGACAGCGAGCCGCCGGTGCTCATCAGCCGGGTGGCCGGCGGCGGCAAGGCACCCCAGCGCGCCACCACCGTCTCCTTGACGATGTCGGCGGCCTCGCCCTGGATCGCCGCGGCGCCGAGCGCGCGGCCGAACTCGTCGACGGAGGCGTAGCGCTCCTCGGGTTTCTTGGCCAGCGCCCGCATCATCACGCTCTCGACGTTGGGATCGAGGTCGGGCACCTGGCCGGCGAGGGGCGGCGGTCGCTGCTCGACCTGGGCGCGGATGAGCTCGTATTCGCTGGTGGCATTGAAGGCGCAATTGCCGGAGAGGAGCTCGTAGAGCACCATCGAGAGGCTGTAGAGGTCGCTGCGCGCGTCGCCCTCGGCACCCTGGAGCTGCTCCGGCGACATGTAGGCGAGCGTGCCGATGAGGTCGCCCTGCCGCGTCATGCGCTGCGAGCCCTGGATGCGGGCGATGCCGAAATCCATGATCTTGAGCAGCCCGCTGTCGGTGACCATGAGATTGGCGGGCTTGATGTCGCGGTGGATGACGCCCATGCGGTGAGCGTAGGAGAGGCCGGCCACCGTCTGCGCCATGATGGCGAGGCACTCGCGCACGCCGAGGCGGCCGGCCTTGCCGAGGATCGCCTCGAGCGTGTTGCCGCGCACCAGCTCCATCACCATGAAGAGCTCGTCGCCTTCCTTGTGCAGCGAAAAGAGCGTGGTGATGTTGGGGTGGTTGAGGCGGGCGAGGTTGGTGGCCTCGCCGCGGAAGCGCTCGAGGAAGCCGCGGTCGCGGCTGAACTCCGGGCGCAGCGCCTTGATCGCCACGGGCCGGCCGAGCAGCTGATCCACCCCGGCATAGACCTCGCCGATGCCGCCCTTGCCGAGCTGCTCGTGGATCTCGTAGGGGCCGATGACGCGAAAGCTCATGAGGGACCTCCGGCCGGAGGTGCAGCGCTCAGGGAGCGCGTGATGCCGGCCGGCGACGCCGGCGGCGGCAAGTCGCTCAAGGCGAAGACGCCGACCGAGACGTTGTCGTGGCCGCCGGCCGCGAGTGCCGCGGCGATCAGCGCTTCGCAGGCGCCTGCGGGCGGCAGGTGCGCTATGGTCTCGCCGATCGCGGCGCTCTCCACCAAGTCGCTGAGGCCGTCCGAGCATAGCACGAAGATGTCGCCCGGAGAGAGCGGCATGCCGTCGCGCCAGATCGCCGGATCGGCATGCGGCGCCGTGCCGAGCGCCTTGAGGATGACGTTGCGGTCGGCGCGGCTGCGGGCCTCCTCGGCGCTGATGGCTCCCATGCGCACGAGCTCGCCGACGAGGGAATCGTCGTGGCTGATCTGGCGGAGCTCGCTGCCGCGCAGCAGATAGGCGCGGCTGTCCCCGATGTGTCCGAGGAATGCCCGATCGCCGAGCAGGGCGAGCGCCGTGCAGGTCGTCCCCATGCCGGCGCACACCGGATCGCTGCGGCTCTTCTCGAAGATCGCGCGGTTCGCGGCGGTGAAGCCCGCTGCGAGCGCCTTCTGCGGACTGCCGGCGTCGGCGAAATAGACGCGCATCAGCGTCTCGGCGGCAAGCAGGCTCGCCACCTCGCCCGCGGCGTGTCCGCCCATGCCGTCGGCGACCACCGCGAGGAGCCCGCGGCCGGTGGCGATGTCGCCCTCGCGCGGGATGACGTAGGCCACGCTGTCCTCGTTGTTGCTGCGCACGCGGCCGGGATCGCTGCGCATGGCACCGCTGACGAAGAGCCCAGTGCCCGCAGGCCTTTCCGCCGTCACCATCGCCATGGGTCGTGCGCTCGCTCCGCCATCCGCCGCAGCCTCGCTCGCCCGGCTCACTGCACCTTTTGCAATTGCATGATGTCGCGGCCGTACTTGATCGGCACGGCGAAGGTCACGCGCTCGCTGCCGCGCGTGCGCGAATAGGTGAAGAGTCCGATGACCTTGCCGGCCGAATCGAAGACGGGTCCGCCGCTGTTGCCGGCGCCGGTTGCCAGCACGGTGAGCTGGTACACGTCGCCCGTCTGGCTGAGCGTCGTGACGTTGCCTTGCCGCTGCACCCCGGAGCCGAATTTGGCGATGATGCCGTCCGTCACGGTGGGCTCGGGCAGGAGCTCCTGGCGCTCCTGCGTCTGGGTGTTCTCCCGCGATTGGACCACCGCGAACTTCTTCTCGGAGATGCCTGGATAGCCGAGCACGGTGATCGGCTCGCCCAGCGTCACCTTGTCGTTGGGGTCGATCAGCTCCGTCGATGTCAGTTTCTGCGGCACGTCGATGCGGATCAAGGCCACGTCCGCGTCGGTCGAGGCGCGGATGAGCCGTGCCGCAAAGCTCAGGCGGTTGTCGGGGAAGCGGACCTCGAGCGTGTCGTTGCGGCCCTCGAAGATTTCGTCTCCCGTGAGGATCGGTCGCGGCTCGGCGCCGTCGAACATCGTGCCGCCCTCATCCGGGATCCAGTCGACGAGGCTCGCAATGGCGCTCGGGTCGATGGCCCCTCTGCCGGAGAGCGTCAGCTTGCCCTGGGGATCGCGCGTCAGCAGGTAGAGCATGCCGGCCTTGCCTTCCTCGTAGGGCGCGTCATAGCTCACCATCCAGCCCGCGGCGACATGCTTGTTGGTCAGGATGAAGCCGTCGGGGCCGACCACGAAGCCGCTGCCCGAGCCCTCGCCGCCGATGAGGTAGTTGGCATGGTTGTTGTCGTCGGTGGTGAGCCAGCGCACGACTTTGCCATTGGGCAATTTCACATAGCCGAGGTAGCCCTTGCCGCCTTCCGTCACGACCTTGTGGTAGACCGGCTTCCCGGTATCCTTGTCGAAGAGCCGCCAGCCCAGGCGGACATAGACCGTGGCGTCGCCGTACTTGGCGGCAATCTCCTTGGGGCTCATGCCCAGGCGCTTGTTGAGCTCCGCCGCTTGCCCCTTGGCCTCCTCGGCCTGCTGGCGCTTGAGCTCCGCCTCCGACTGGACGCTGTGATAGTAGAGGGCGCCGCCGACGATGCCGACGAGGACGAGGATGCCGGCAAGGGTGTAAATCCATATGCGGCTGGTCGCCTGGCGCTCGGCCGAGAGCATGCGCTGCACGGTCTCGCGTCCCACGGCCTGGCGCGGCGGCGAGGCGGGCGGCTGGGCGGCGGCCGGCTCGCCCGCCGAGATCACCCGCGTGGCCTCGGGTGCCGCCGAGACGACGCGCGTCGCCTCCGCGGCGCCCGTGCGGATGACGCGCGTGCGCGCCATCAGATGGGAGGGCCGCGGCTCCACGTCGAACGTCATCTTGGGACCGCCGGCGCCGAGCTCGATGGTATCGCCGGGCAACAGCTCGCTTTCGCCGCTGATCTTGCTGCCGTTGACCAGCGTGCCGTTGCTGCTCTGCAAATCGGCGATCTTGAAGCTGAGCTCCGGCGTCTTGACGATGCGGATGGCGGCATGGCGGCGGCTCACCAGATCGTCCCGCTGCGAGTCGAAGGTGACCGCCACGTTGGGATCTCGGCCTAACGTGAGCTCCTCGAAGCTGTCGAGCGGGAACTGCTCGATCTGGTTGGCCTTGGAACCGCTGAGATGATGGATGACGATGCGACCGGGCATTAAGCCCCCCTCCCGCGATTAGACGCCGACGCGCAAAGAACGTGCGGCGTAATATGCCATAGAATGAGGCGCGTGTGCACCGCTTGCTGGCAGGTCCACGGCCCGGGCGCGGCCCGTGCGATTACTAGCCGCCCCGGGTGCCGGCGCCCTGTGACGCCCGTCACAGGGGGCGGCCGATGGCCTGGGCAGCCGGCTTGACTTGAGCGGGCGATCGCGGGGCTAATCGCCGGCGACGAACGCGGGGTTGGGTGCCGCATGGAGATTTCCCTCGATCACGCCGCCATCCTCGAGCTCGCTGCCGTCGTCGTGATCGACGTCGTCCTCTCGGGCGACAACGCCGTGATCCTCGGCCTGGCAACCATGGGCTTGCCCGAAGCCAGGCGCGGACGCGCGCTTACGGCCGGCGTGGCGCTCGCAGCACTCCTCCGCGTGGCATTGGCGCTCGTCGCCGTGCCGCTTCTCGCCGTCATCGGCCTCACGCTCGCCGGCGGCATCCTTCTGCTTGGCGTGGCCTGGAAGATCTGGCGCGAGGTGCGCGAGGCATCCCGCCGGGCGGGCGGCGGGCAGCACCAGGCGGCGCGCGGTGCCGCCAAGAGCGACACCGCCGCTATCCTGCAGATAGCACTCGCCGACCTCGCCATGTCGCTCGACAACGTGCTCGCCGTGGCCGGGGCCGCGCACCGCCACCCCTGGGTCATGGTCAGCGGCCTGGCACTCTCGGTGGCGCTCATGGCCTTCGCGGCACGGCTCGTCGCGCGCTTCCTCGAGCGCTATCCCTGGCTCGTCTATCTCGGCCTCGCCGTCATCACGGCGGTGGCCCTCAAGATGATCTGGGAGGGCAGTGCCGACGTGCTGCGCGCGATTTAGCGGCGGCCCCGGTTGTGTGCTAGCCTGCCAGGCATGCTCATGCGACACGACGCGGCCGAGGTCGCCGCCATCATGCGCGAGGTGGCGGCCGAGGAGATACTCCCGCGCTTCGGCAAGCTCGCCAAGGCCGATATCCTGCCCAAGGGCGGACGCGGCGATTTCGCGACGACGGCCGATCTCGAGGCCGAGCGCGCGCTGGCGCGGCGGCTCGCAGCACTCCTGCCGGGCTCGCTCGTGGTGGGCGAGGAGGCCGCGGCGAAAGACCCAGCACTTCTGCAGGCGATCGCCGGCGAGGCCCCGGTGTGGATCGTCGATCCGCTCGACGGCACGCACAATTTCGCGCAAGGGATCGCGCATTTCACCGTGATCGTGGCGCTGGCGCGCGCGGGCGCGACGGTCGCCGGATGGATTCACGATCCGCTCGCGGACCGCACGGCCGCGGCGGAGGAGGGGGCCGGCGCCTGGGAAGCGGGGCGCCGCCTCGCGGTCGCTCCTCCGGCACCGCTCGCCGAGATGCGCGGCGCCATTTACGGCAAGGCGGGGCGGCCCGGCATCTCCCCGCGGCTCGACGAGGTGCGGCAGCGCTTCGCGGGCACGACGAACAGCCGCTGCGCCGGGCACGAGCACTTGGCGCTCGCCCGCGCGGAAAGCCATTTCGCGCTCTTCAGCCGGCTTCTCCCATGGGATCACGCGGCGGGCGCCCTCATCCATGCCGAGGCGGGCGGCTACAACGCCTGCTGGGACGGCACGCCCTACCGGCCGACGCGCCACACGGGCGGCTTGCTCCTTGCCCCGGATGCCGCGAGCTGGACGGCACTTGCCGAGCTTCTCCTGGTGCGCGAGCCGGCGGCCGCGGCGCCGGGGGCTCAATAGCCCATCTCGCTCAGCAACGCCTCCGGGCTCTGAAGGGGCACACAGATCGAGAGGGCTTGCAGTGCCGTCGTGGGTCCTTCGAGACGGGCCTTCGGCCCTCCTCAGGATGAGGTGAATTCGCGTGTGGCAGAAAGACTTCACCTCGTCCTGAGGAGCGAGCGCAGCGAGCGTCTCGAAGGACCCACCGCGGCCGGTCCGGGACAGCTGCGCGCAGGGCGACATTACGATCGGCAAGTATATTCATAAGATCAACCGCTTATTGACCTGTCTTGCTGCGCTCCTCGAGCTTCGCCAGGTCCCACAGCGCGTCCATCTCGGCGAGCGAGGCGTCGGCGGTCGCCTTGCCGCGCTCGGCCAAGAGGGATTCCACCCGGCGGAAGCGGCGCTCGAACTTGGCGTTGGCCCGGCGCAGCGCCGCCTCGGGGTCGAGGGCGAGCCGGCGCGCCAGATTGACGAGGCTGAAGAGCACGTCGCCGAGCTCGTCCTCGAGCCGCGCGGGCGGGGCCGCGGCGGCAAGCTCGGCGTTGAGCTCGCGCATCTCTTCCGCGACCTTGTCGAGGATGGGTGCGAGCTCGCCCCAATCGAAGCCGACGCGCGCCGCGCGGCGCTGCAGCTTGAGCGCGCGCGTAAGCGCGGGGAGGGCGAGGGCGACGCCGTCGAGGGCGCTCGCCGCCCGCTCGCCGGCCGCTCTCGCCTTGGCCGCCCGCTCGGCCGCCTTGTGGCCCTCCCAGGCCAGGCGCTGGCTCTCGCCGTCCTTGATGTCCTCCTCGCCGAAGACGTGAGGATGTCGCCGTATCATCTTGTCGGCGATGGCTCCGGCAATGGCGTCGAAATCGAAGGTGCCGGCCTCCTCGGCAATGCGTGCGTGGAAGACGACCTGGAGGAGGAGGTCGCCGAGCTCGTCGCGCAAGCCCTCGAGGTCCTGGCGCTCGATGGCGTCCGCGACCTCGTAGGCCTCCTCGATCGTGTAGGGGGCGATGGTCGCGAAGCTCTGCGCCGCGTCCCACGGACAGCCGCGCTCCGGATGGCGGAGACGCGCCATGATCTCGATGAGGCGGTCGATGTTGCGCCGGTCGATGTTGCGCCGGTCGATGTTGCGCCGGTCGATGTTGCTCTGGGACATGGTCAAGGGCTGCTGCCGGAGGGGGAGGGGCATGGTTGCGCCGCGCGACACTCATAGCGCAGGATCGGCCGCCGGGAAAGCAAGGAGGGTGGCCAAGATGAGCGAGCCCGTCGTCCTTTGCGCGCGCGACGCGCGCGGTGTCGCTACCGTGACGCTCAACCGTCCGGCCGTGAACAACGCCTATGACCGCGCCATGATCGCAAGCCTCGCGGAGGCGCTCGCCGGCCTCGCCGCCGATCCCGCGGTGAGGCTCGTGGTGCTGCGCGGCGCCGGCCGTCACTTCCAGGCGGGCGCCGACCTCGGCTTCCTCCAGGAGGCGGCCGCCATGCCGCCCGAGGAGAACCTCGAGGTGTCGCGTCTCACGGTCGCCGCCGTGGGCGCCCTCTACCGCCATGCCAAGCCGACCCTGGCGCTCGTCCACGGCGGCTGCTTCGGGGGCGGCGCCGGCATGGTGGCCGCCTGCGACATGGCGATCGCCACCGAGGATGCCACCTTCTCGATCACCGAGGTGCGCTGGGGTGTGACGCCGGCGCCGATCCTGCCGATGCTGGTGGCGAAGATCGGGCTCGGCGGTGTGGCGCGCTACGCGCTCACGGCGGAGCGCTTCTCCGCCGCGGAGGCGCTGCGGCTCGGCCTCGTGCAGCAGCTTTGCCCGCCGGGCAGCCTCGACGTGGCGGCGGCACCGCTCATCGACAGTCTTCTCATGGCGGCACCCGGGGCGGTCGCCGTCACCAAGCGCATCGCCCACGAGATCGCGGCAGGGGCGCTCGCGGGCGCGGACGCTGCCGAGAGGCTCGCGGCAGAGGCCGCGGCGCGGCGCCGCTCGCCCGAGGCCGCCGAGGGCCTCGCCAGCTTCTTCGCCAAGCGCAAGCCGAGCTGGTATCCGGGCGGCAAGCCTTAGCCCCTGCGCGGCGCGCGGCGGAGGCGTTCAGACGATCGAGCGGACCACGCCGCCGTCGACGCGGAGGGCAGCGCCGTTGGTCGCCGAGGCCTGCTCGGAGGCGACATAGACCACCATGTTGGCGACCTCCTCGACCGAGGCGAAGCGCTTCAAGAGCGAGCTCGGCCGCATCTCCGCGAAGAAGCCGCGCTCGACCTCCGCCTCGGAGAGGCCGCGCTCCTTGGCGAGGCCGCGCACGAACTCGGCGACGCCCTCCGAGCGGGTGGGCCCGGGCAGGACGGCATTGACCGTGACGACGGTGCCGGCCGTGAGCTCGGCCAGGCCGCGCGAGACGGCGAGCTCGGCCGTCTTGGTCATGCCGTAATGGATCATCTCGGCCGGGATATTGAGCGCCGATTCGCTCGAGATGAAGACGATGCGGCCCCAGTTCGCGGCGAGCATGCGCGGGAAGTAATGGCGCGCGAGGCGGACGCCGCTCATGACGTTGACCTCGAAGAAGCGCAGCCAGTCCTCGTCGGTGATGTCGGCGAATTTCTTGGGCTCGAAGATGCCGAGATTGTTGACGAGGATGTCGGCCTCGCCGGCGGCCGCAACGAAACGCTCGACCCCGGGAGCGCTCCCGAGATCCCCGGCCGCGCCGAGGAGCTTGGCACCGGGGACGAGGGCCCCAAGACGCGCCACGGCCTTGCCCGTCGAGCCTTCGCTGCGCCCGTTCAGCACAACCGCGGCGCCCGCGCGCGCGAGGCCCGCGGCAATGGCGAAGCCGATGCCGGCCGACGAGCCGCTGACCACGGCCCGGTGCTTGCTCAGGTCGATCCTCATGAGTGCCTCGCGGATGCCCGGTCGTAGATGAGCGGGGGAAGGTGCCGGCGCTTAGCTAATGCCGCGGCGGCCCATGTCCAGCTGGCCCTTAGATCGCATAATGCATATTATGGAAAATACGCGGGCGATGTTTCACTTCACATACCCACCCACAAAATCTATGGCTCGCCACCGCAAGAGCTCGCACCCTCATGCTGGGCGCACTTTTGGCGCGGACATGAAAACCGCGCGGTTCCTCGAGCCGCGGCCTCGGGCGCGCGCCGCTGGCTGACCCCGCGCGCTTCATCTAAGCTCGTGCGCATGCCCGATGCGAGACGCGTGAGATCATGAAGCTCCTTCACTTGCTCGTCCTGATGATGGCGATGCTGCCCCTTCCGGCGCGCGCCACCTACTATGCCGTCGCCTTTTCGAAGGATTTCCTGGTCGTCGCGATCGACAGCCGCACGGTCGATCTGTTGGACCCCTCTCAACCCCCCAACGACCGCTATTGCAAGATCCATCCGCTCTCCGACCAGACCGTGTTCTTCAGCACGGGCATCGTCGCGATGAAGGACCGCCTCGCCTCCTTCGATGCCAACGCGCTCGCCGAGAAGGTCTACGCCGATGTGGTGCATGCGCCGGATTTCGCCGCGCTGGCCGAGAACTGGAGCGCCCTCATGGAGGCCGCCTACGGGAAATTTCTCGCGGCCCACCCGGCTTTGGCACAGAGCCTCGACGACAAGGTGATGATCAAGGGATATTTCGCCGGCATCGACGACTATGCAAAGGTCGTCCTCGAGTCGGCCGAGATCAGCCGGCGCAGCGGGGAATTCAGCACGTCGTTCTCGCACCGGCAGCAGTCCGGAGACGCCATCCCGATCGTCCACGGCGGGCATAGCGAGATCATCGACGAGTTTGCCGATGGCGGCACGACCGCGCGGGCAAAGAAGGTCCTGGCCCAAATCGACGCCGAGGGTGCTCGCGAATCGAGCGCCGACAAGATGGCGCTCCTCGTCGAGGCGTTCGTCAGGGCGGTCAGGGACTGGAGCGGCGACGACACCGTCGGCGGCGACGTTGCCGTGTTGATCCTGGAGCGCGGCAAATACCCGCGCTGGTTCCGCCGCCCGAGCTTCTGCTGACCAAGGCGCTGCCGACCCTGGGCGCCGCCATGGCCGCTCGCGATGCCCGCCATCGCGACAAAGCATTTCCCATGCGCCCGGCTTCGTCCTAACTCATGGCTGCCTGCAGCGGAGCCGCACGATGCCCATCTCGTACGATGAGGCCGACCCCTACTTGAGCCGAGCCGGGCTGTGGCGCGCCGCCTTCGCGGGCCTGAGCGCGAGCCTGGTCGGCATCGGCTTGGCACGCTTCGCCTATACGCCGCTCATCCCCGCCCTCATCTCGGACCACTGGTTCAGCCAGGGCCAGGCCGTCTATCTCGGTGCCGCCAATCTGGCCGGCTATCTCGTGGGCGCCGTGTTCGGCGCCGGCCTGCTCAAGCCGCTCGGTGCCGCCCGCGCGTTGCGCGCCATGATGCTGCTCACGGCGGTGAGCCTCTTCGCCTGCGAGCTGCGCGAGCTCGGCTTCCTCTGGTTCTCCTTCTGGCGTCTCCTCTCGGGCTGCACCGGCGGCGCCATCATGGTGCTCGCGGCGCCGACCGTGCTGGCGCGCACGCCGGCTGCGCGCCGCGGGCTCGTGGGCGGTGCGGTCTTCACCGGGGTCGGGCTCGGCATCGCCGCCTCGGGCACCCTCGTGCCGCTGCTGCTCCAGGTGGGCGGGCTCCAGGCGGCGTGGGCCGGGCTCGGCGGGGCCTCGCTCCTGCTCACGCTCGCCGCCTGGTCCGGCTGGCCCCGGGAGAGCGCCGCCGCCGCGGCCGAGGCGGCGCCGGCACCGCGGCCCGCCGCCATCCGCTTTCCCCTGCCGGCCGTGGCCGTGCTCGCGGAGTACGGCCTCAATGCGGTCGGGCTCGTGCCGCACATGCTCTTCCTTGTCGTCTTCGTGGCCCACGGGCTCGGCCGCGGCCTCGCCGCCGCCGCCGTCTACTGGACGATCTTCGGGCTCGCCGCGGTGGCAGGCCCCCTCCTCGCCGGCAACCTCGCGGACCGCGTCGGCTTCCGCGCGGCGCTGCGCCTCGTCTTTCTCGTCCAGACCGTGGCGATAGCACTCCCCGCCGTCACCGCGGCGCCCTCTCTGGCTCGCTCTCTCGAGCGCCATCGCCGGCGCCTTCACCCCGGGCGTCGTGCCGCTGGCGCTCGGCCGGCTGCACGAGCTGATCGCGAGCGACGCCGGCCGGCGCCGCGCCTGGAGCCATGCCACCACCGCCTGGGCGCTCGGCCAGGCGCTCGCCGCCTACGGCTATTCCTATCTCCTCGAGCGCACGGAAAGTTACGCGCTGCTCTTCGGCTCGGGCGCCGCCGTGCTCCTCGCAGCACTGCTCCTCGACCTCGTTGCAGGCGCCGGCCGCGCGCGCGCGTGATCAGAGCTCCACGGTCAGGCCGTCGTAGGCCGGCTCGACGCCGGGCGGGCAGCAGGCCGAGAGCGCGTCGTAGTCGAGGCTGTGGTTCATGTGGGTGAGGATGGCGCGCTCGGGCCGGACGCGCGCGATCCAGCCGAGCGTGCGGTCGAGCCAGGCATGGGTCGGGTGCGGGGCTAAGCGCAGGCAGTCGACGATCCACACCCGGACGCCGGCGAGGACCGCGAAGGCGCGCTCGTCGAGGCCGACCACATCCGTCGAATAGGCGAGCGGGCCGAAGCGGAAGCCGAGCGTCGCGCCGAAGCCGTGATCCTGCTCGAAGGGCTCGACCGCGACCGTCTTCGCCCGGAAGGGGCCCGCTATCGGCCGCATGACGAGGCAAGGGCGGTAGAGATAGCTCTCGTCTCCCGGCTCGCCCGAGGCGAGCGCATAAGCGAAGCGCGCGCGGATCTGCGCGATCGTCGCGGGCGTGGCGTAGGCGTCGATGGCGCTCCGGCGTAGCGTGTTGACGGCACGCAAATCGTCGATGCCGTGGAGATGATCGGCGTGGGCGTGAGTATAGAGGACCGCGTCGAGCCAGCCGTTGCCGGTGGCGAGGAGCTGCTGGCGGAGATCCGGCGAGGTATCGACGAGGAGGCGCGTCTCGCCGTCCTCGACGAGGATCGAGGCGCGGAGGCGCCGGTTGCGCGGATTGCGCGGATCGCAGAGGCCCCAATTGCCGCCGATGAGCGGCACGCCCGTCGAGCCGCCGCAGCCGAGGATGGTGACCTTCATTGCGTGGCGGTTGCGGGTTTCGCCTTGGCGAAGAGGCGGAAGAAGTTGGCCGTGGTGGCGGCGGCCAGCTCCTCGAGGCCGACCTCCTTGAGCGCCGCCAGCGCCGCTGCGGTGTGGCGCACGAAGGCGGGCTCGTTGCGCTTCCCGCGCATGGGCACGGGTGCGAGATAGGGCGCGTCCGTCTCGACGAGGAGGCGCTCGAGGGGCATGGCCTTGACGGTCTCGCGCAAAGACCCGGCGCCCTTGAAGGTGATGATGCCCGAGATCGAGACGTAGAAGCCGCGCTCGACGGCGAAGGCGGCAAGCGCCGGACCCGCGGTAAAGCAGTGGATGACGCCCCTCAGGCCGCCCTCCCGCCCCTCCTCCGCAAGGATGCGCATGGTGTCCTCGTCGGCATCGCGGGTGTGCACGATGAGCGGCAGGCCGCTCGCGCGCGCCGCACGGGCGTGGGCGCGGAAGGCGCGGGCTTGCGCCTCGCGCGGGCTGTGCTCGTAATAATAATCGAGGCCGCTCTCGCCGATGCCGACGACGCGCGGGTGGCGCGCGAGCTCAGCCAGGCGCTCGGCGTCGTCCGCCCCCTCCTCCGCCGCCGCCTCGTGCGGATGGACGCCGACCGAGCACCACACCTCGGCGTGCCGCTCGGCGAGCTTGAGCACGCGGCCGAACTCGCTGAGCTTGGTCGAGATCGTCACCATGGCGGCGACGCCGGCCTGGCCTGCGCGCGCGAGCACGCCGTCGAGCTCCTGGGAGAGCTCGGGGAAGTCGAGATGGCAATGGCTGTCGACGAGCTTCGTCTGCACGGCCGCCTCACGCCCTTCCGCCGCTCCGCTTCGACTATGCGCTCGGCGCCGCAGCGTCAAGCCCTCGGCGATATCTCCCTCTCCTCCTTCAGGAGGAGAGGGCGGGCCCCATCGCGAAGCGATGGGAGGGTGAGGAGGCGGAGCCCTTGCGCGCCTCTGCGGTCGACGATGTGCCTTGCAAAGCTGCCTCCTCACCCCGACCCTCTCCTCCTAAAGGAGGAGAGGGAGAGTGCGAATGTGAACTCCTTGAGCGAGCGCCCGCCCGAGCCGTAATATCGCGCGGCCTTTTCGGGGAGCGACATGAGCGCCAGCGACGACCGCCGTTACGCCCCTCTCGATTCCGCCGTGGTGCCGCGCTTCGCGCAGCCCGCGACCTTCATGCGCACGCCACAGGTGGCCGATGCGGCGGAGCTCGAGATCGCCCTCGCCGGCATTCCCTTCGACCTCGGCTCGACCAACCGGGCCGGCCCCCGCCACGGCCCGGCGCAGATCCGCGAGATGTCCCGCCTCATCCGCCAGGTGAACGCCACGAGCCGCATCGCTCCCTTCGAGCTCTGCCGCGTGGGCGACATCGGCGACGCGCCGGTCAATCCCCTCGACCTCCTCGGCAGCATCGCCTCGATCGCCGGGTTCTACGCGGCACTCCACGCCAAGTCGGTGGTTCCCGTCTCGGCCGGCGGCGACCATACGGTGACGCTGCCCATCCTCCGCGGCATCGCCAAGGAGGGCCCGCTCGGCCTCGTCCACTTCGACGCCCACGCGGACACCCTCGACGAGCTCCTCGGCAGCAGGATCAATCACGCCACACCCTTCCGCCGCGCCGTCGAGGAGAAGCTCGTCGATCCGCGCCGCACCGTGCAGATCGGCCTGCGCGGCACGCGCTACAGCGACGACGACATCCAGTACGGCTACGACATGGGGATGCGCGTCATCACCATGGACGATTTCGACGAGATGGGGCGCAAGGCCGTCATCGCGGAGACGCGGCGCGTGGTGGGCCAAGGCCCGGCCTACGTGACCTTCGACATCGACGGGCTCGACCCCGTCTTTTGCCCGGGCACGGGTGCCCCCGAGCCGGGCGGCCTCACCATGCGCGACGCGCAGGTGCTCATCCGCGGCCTCCAGGGCCTCGAGCTCGTCGGCGGCGACGTTCTGCGAGGTGTCGCCGCCGCTCGATCCCGCAGGTCACACCGCACTCAACGCGGCAAACCTCATGTTCGAGATTCTCTGCGTCACCGCCGACGCCGTGGCGCGCAGACGGCGCGCGACGGCCTGAACGCTCGCCTCCCGTTTGCGCCCAATGCTCGCCGCCGCTCAAGCGTGAGTCACCCCCTCCCCACCCTCCCCCTTCAAGGGGGAGGGGGGCGTGCTGCGCAAGTGCTACCCCGCTGCCTCCGCCTCGCGCTCGACGTAGCGCGGGAAGACGCCTTCTGGCTTGGGCACCGCCCTACCGGGTGTAAGCCGGCCCGCCTCCCCCAAGCTCGCGAAGCTGCGCGCCTCCGCCGGTACGGCGAGCTGGTCGAGAATGCGGCCTGCCGACTGCGGCATGAAAGGCTGCGCCAGGATGCCAAGGTGGCGGATCGTCTCGGCGAGGACGTAGAGCACGGTCGCCATGCGCGCGGGATCGCTCTTGCGCAGCGCCCAGGGGGCCCCGGCATCGACGTAGCGGTTGGCCTGGCCGATGACGCGCCACAGGGCCTCGAGTGAGCGGTGGAAGGCGCGCTCGGCCATATGGCCGCGCATCTCCGCGAGCACGGCCAGGGCCGCCTCGAGGAGGGTCTTGTCCGAGGCGGCGAGGTCGCCGGGCGCCGGCAGGGCGGCGCCGCAGTTGCGGTTGATCATGCTCAGCACGCGCTGCACCAGGTTGCCGAAATCGTTGGCCAGGTCGCCGTTGATGCGGCTCACCATGGTCTCGTGGCTGATGTAGCCGTCGGCGCCGAAGGGCACCTCGCGGAAGAGGTAATAGCGCACCGCATCGAGGCCGTATTGCGCCACAAGGTTGGCCGGCCGGATGACGTTGCCGAGCGACTTCGACATCTTCTCGCCGCGGTTCAGGAGCCAGCCGTGGGCGAACACCTGGCGCGGCGGCGCCAGACCTGCCGCCATCAGGAAGGCCGGCCAATAGACCGCATGGAAGCGCAGGATGTCCTTGCCTACAACATGAAGAGAGACGGGCCAAAGCCTTGTAAACGCCTCGCTTTCCGTATCCGGGAAACCGAGAGCGGTGATGTAGTTGGTGAGCGCGTCGAGCCACACGTACATGACGTGCGCCGGGTCGTCCGGCACCGGTACGCCCCATTTGAGCGTGGGGCGCGAGACCGGCAGGTCGCGCAAGCCACCGGTGACGAAGCTGATCACCTCGTTCTTCCGGTTTTCCGGCTCCATGAAGCCGGGATGCTTCGCGTAGAACTCGAGGAGCGGCTGCTGCCACTTTGAAAGCCTGAAGAAATAATTGGGCTCCTCGACCCACTCGACCTCGGCGCCGGAGGGTGCCAGCCGCTTGCCGTCGCTGCCGAGCGTGAGCTCCCCCTCGCCGTAGAAGGCCTCGTCGCGTACGGCGTACCAGCCGGCATAGGTGCCGAGATAGATCTCGCCCGCCGCCTTGAGCCGGCGCCACAGCTCCTGGCTGGCGCGCGCGTGGCGCGGCTCGGTCGTGCGGATGAACTCGTCGTTCGAGAGGTTGAGGAGGCGGTCCATGTCGCGGAAGTTCTGCGCGACCTTGTCGCAGAAGGCCTGGGGCTCCATGCCGGCGGCGCGCGCCGATTTCTCGACCTTCTGGCCGTGCTCGTCGGTGCCGGTGAGGAACTTCACGCGATAGCCGTCGAGGCGCATGAAGCGCGCCAGCACGTCGCAGGCCATGGAGGTATAGGCATGGCCGATGTGCGGCACGTCGTTCACGTAGAAGATCGGCGTCGTGATGTAAAACGACCGCTCGACGGTCATTCTCGCCTCCTGGTGGCCGCCCCGGACGCCTAGGGGCGCAGGGCGGCCTCAAGCGCCAGGAAGGCGTTGAGCACCACTTGCTTGCGCTCGAGATTGACGCTGTCCGCCCGGGAGAGCAGGTATGCGGTCTTTTCCCATACCTCCAGCCAGCGATCAAGCCCGGCAGCGGCGGCGAGCCTGGCCGAGAGCGCCCCCTCGCCCGCCATCGCCTCATGTTGCTGCTCGCGCGTGCCGGCAGCGCGGACGAGCCGCGCCAGCCACCAGACGAGAAGCTCGCCGAGCGTGCGAAAGGCCGCCTCCCCTTGGACGCCCGCCATGCGATCGGCAAGCCGGTGGAGTGCCGCGGCATCGAGCCGCGGCAGCGTAGCGAGGAGCGCCATCATCTCGCGGAAGAGCGCCAGGCCGCCGCCCTCGGCAAGCTCGAGCGCGCGGCCGGGGCTGCCCTCGGCCAAGCGCTCGAGGAGCCGGGCCTCCTCGCCCGCGAGCGCCGGCAGCCGCTCGGCCAGGAAGCGCTGCATGGCCGCCTCGCCGAGCGGCTTGAGCTCGAGCCGGCGGCAGCGCGAACGGATGGTGGCAAGCAAGCGGCCCGATGCATGGCTCACCAAGAGGATGAGGGCGCGCGGCGGCGGCTCCTCCACGATCTTGAGCACCGCATTGGCGGCGTTGCGGTTCATCTCCTCGGCGCCGTCGATGACCACCACGCGCCAGCCGCCCTCGGCCGGCGTGAGATGGAGAAACTCCGCGACCGTGCGTGCGTCGTCGACGCCGATTTCCGTCTTGAAGCGGCGGCGCTCCTCATCGAAGCGCCGTTCGAGGATGAGGAGATCGGCGTGGCCGCCCGAGGCCACGCGGCGAAAGACGGGATGCGCGGGCGCCAGCGCGAGGCTCCTCGCGGGCGCTGCATCGCCCAGGAGGTCGCCGCTTTCCGCCGCCCCGCCCCCGGCCAGCACGAAACGGGCAAAGCGGTAGGCGAGCGTCGCCTTGCCGATGCCGCGCGGCCCCGAGACGAGCCAGGCGTGGGCGAGCCGGCCGCTCGCCGCCGCACCGAGCAGTGCCGCCTCCGCGGCCTCGTGGCCGTAAAGCCTCTCGTTGGCACGCGGGCTCGGCCCGCCGCTCGCCGCATCCTCGCTCATGGGCCGATCATAGCGCCAAGGCGAAGCGTTGGGCCACGATGCGCCGGAGTGCCGCCTGCACCGCCTCGCGCGAGGGGCTCGCGTCGATGACGCGGCAGCGCTCGGGCTCGCGGCGCGCGATCTCGAGAAAACCCTCGCGCAGACGCTGGTGAAAGCCGAGGTCCATGCGCTCGTAGCGGTTCTCGACCTGCTTCCGCCGCCCGGCGCGCTCGAGGCCGAGCGCGACCGGGAGATCGAGGATGAGGGTGAGGTCGGGTGCAAAATCGCCGAGTGCCAGCCGATGCACCGTCTCGCACGGCGCGCGGCCGAGGCCGTGGCCGTAGCCCTGGTAGGCCAGCGTCGAGTCGGCGAAGCGGTCGCACACGACCCAGGCGCCGCGCGCCAGCGCCGGCTCGATCGTGCGCGTCACATGCTCGCGGCGGCCCGCCACATAGAGCAGAAGCTCGCTCACCGGATCCCAGCGGCCGGCCTCGCCATCGACCAGGAGCTTGCGGATCTCCTCGGCCGCCGGCGCGCCGCCGGGCTCGCGCGTGGCGACGACCTCGAGTCCGGCGGCACGCAGCCCCTCGGCAAGCAGCCGGCTCTGGCTCGTCTTTCCCGCCCCTTCCCCGCCCTCGAGAGTGATGAAGGAGCCCCGGCTCATCGGCCGCGCGGAATGGCGCTGGGGCCGGGCCGCAGCCCTCTCATTTGCTCTGGCCCCAGACGAGATAATGCATGGCCGCGGCGATGCGGCCGAGGGAGCCGAGCCGCTCGACCGCCTCCCCGGCGCTGAGCGGCTGCTCCATGTCCGGCACGTCGGGCGCTTCGACGGTGACCTTGGCGATCACCGCACCCTTGGCGATCGGCGCCGCCACCGGCCCGTCATAGCTCACCGTGACCTTCATCTTCTCGCGCGACAGGCGCGGCAGCGTCACGATGACGTCGCGGTCGGCGACCAGCGGCACGGTCGGCTGGGTGCCGAGCCAGACCTCGGCCTCGCTCGCCTTCTCTCCCGCCTTGAAGAGCGTGTAGTTGCCCCACTCGCGATAGCCCCAGTCGAGCAGCTTCTCCGACTCGCGCGAGCGCTCGTTGACCGACGACATGCCGTTGAGCACGAGAATGAGGCGCCGCCCGTCGCGGATCGCCGATGCGGTGAGGCCGTAGCCGCCGGCGTCCGTGTGGCCGGTCTTGATACCGTCGACACTGTCCTTCTTATAGAGGAGCGGATTGCGGTTGCCCTGCTTGATGCCCCCGTAAGTGAACTCGATCTCCTTGAAATAATGATAGAAATCCGGGAAGTCGGTGATCAGGTGGCGGGCCAGGGTGGCGAGATCGCGCGCCGTCATGTACTGCTCCGGGTCGGGCAGGCCAGAGGCATCGACGAAGTGGCTGCCGGTGAGCCCCAGCGTCTTCGCCGTCTTGTTCATCTCCTCGGCGAAGGCCTGCTCGCTGCCCGAGAGCCCCTCGGCCACCACCACGCAGGCGTCGTTGCCCGACTGCACGGCGATGCCTTGGATGAGGTCCTCGACGCGCACGCGGCTGTTCAACTGGACGAACATCTTCGAGCCGCCCGTGCGCCAGGCCTTCTCGCTCACCGCGAGCGTATCGTCGAGCTTGATGCGCCCTTCCTTGACGCGCTGGAAGAGGATGTAGAGCGTCATCATCTTGCTCATCGACGACGGCGCCATGCGCTCGTCGGCATTCTTCGCGAAGAGCACGGCGCCGGTGTAGTAGTCGACCATGATGGCCTGCTTGGCCGAGGTGTCGATGCTCGGCAGCGCGGCCAGGGCGCGCCCGGGGGAGAGCGCTGCGAGCAAGGCGAGGAGGCTTGCGAGGAAGAGCCCGCGGCGGCGCCGAGCGGCCGCCGTTGCGAGCGAGGCAAGAGTGCCGGCGAATGCGATCATGACGCGTAGGATATCCTTATGCTTGCCGCGATGCGGCAGCGGGCGGCGCTCCCACTTGCGGCCATCGCCCGGCGCCTCCCCATCGTCCATCTAGTATAGACCGATTGCGCCGAAACTTTGGCGCGGCACCTTCGCCGGCCATGCTATTCGACGACGATCCGCGCGTCGTGGTAACCCGCGCGCACCGCGAGGTCGAGCAGTCTGTCGGCGTCGTCGACGCTGGACGCGGGGCCAACGCGCACGCGGTAAAAGGCTTGCCCGTCGATGCTCGCCTCTGTGATCTTGCTGGCGCCCATGACAGCGACCTTGGCGCGCAGGCGGCTCGCGTTGTCGTATTGGCTGAAGGCACCGACCTGGACATAGATCGAGGTCGGCTTCACCGGCTCGACGGCGACCGCCTGCGCGAGCACGGCCTGGACCGGGTCGGGGGGAGCGCTCGAAGTCACCGGTGCGAGGAACGGCGCGTCCTGGGCCACCACCGGTGCGGGAGCCGGTGCCGCGGCGGGGGCCGCTGCCGAGGACGGTGGAGGGGGCGGCGGCACTGCCGCAGATGCGGCCGGCGCCTGCTGCGGCGGCGGCTGAGCGGGCGGCGGCATTGCCGCGGCGGGCGGCGGCGCCAGCCCCTCGGCGCTCACCTTCTCGGTCGGCACCGCCGCGGCGATGCGCTCGGCGGTGGGAATCTCGCCCTGCTGGGCCAAGAGGACCGCCTGACGGCTCTCGTCGGGAAGGATCTGCACCCGCACCTTGGCCGTGCCGGTGCCGACCATGCCGATGAGCTGCGCGGCACGGCGCGACAAATCGATGACCCGCCCGCGCACATAAGGCCCGCGGTCGTTGATCCGCACCACGATCGAGCGGCCGTTATCGAGGTTGGTGACCCGCACGATGCTCGGCAGCGGCAGCGTCGGATGGGCGGCGGTGAGGTCGTTCATGTTGTAGACCTCGCCGCTCGCGGTGTACTTGCCGTGGAAATCCGGCCCGTACCAGGAGGCGATGCCGGTCTCGTCGTAGTTGTAGTCGACTCGCGGATAGTACCAGACGCCATCGACCTGGTAGGGCGCGCCGACCTTGTAATAGCCGCGGCCCGACGGTCCCGCGGAGGGGGCCACCCCCTCCTTCGCCGGCGGCGGCGCGCTCCGCTCGCCGCAGCCGGCAAGGAGAGCGGCCGAGGCAATGGCCGTGGCGCAGAAGATGACCTTCCGCGGGCGCATATCTGGTGGACTCCCCCGATCTAGCCGCATCATCTAGTGGGCCTAGATTACTGGCCCGCGATGCGATCGGCAAGCAGTCCGACGGCGGTGGCGAAGAAAACCGAGTGATTCCACCGCATGATGACGCGGAAATTGTCATAGACCAGGTAGGCGGGGCCGTCGTCGCCGGCCGGGAGCACGATGGAGGCGGCGAGCGTCGGGCCGGGGAGCGGCGTGCCGTCCGCCCGGCGCACGCCCAAGGCCGTCCATTCCGCGACCTCTTTCTCGGTCGCGAGCTCGGCGAGGGAGGCATCGAAGCCCTGGGGAAGCTTGACCTCCTCGCCCCAGCTCTCATCCGACTGCCAGCCGAGCTGGGCGAGATAATTGGCGGTCGAGGCGAAGACGTCGGCCGGATTGTGCCAGATGTCGCGCTGGCCCTTGCCCTCGTAGTCGACGGCATAGCGCAGGTAGCTCGACGGCATGAACTGGGCCTGGCCCATGGCGCCCGCCCAGGAGCCGCGCAGGCTCGCGAGATCGATGTAGCCGAGGTCGAGGATCTTGAGCGCGGCGACGAGCTCGCCCCGGAAATAGCCGGCGCGCCGGCCGTCATAGGCGAGCGTGGCCAGGGCCTCGATCACGGGATAGTCCCCCGTGGTGCGCCCGAAGTCGCTCTCGATTCCCCACAGCGCCACGATGAAGCGCGGCGCCACGCCGTAGCTCGCGGCGACCCGCTTGAGAAGAGCCTCGTTCTGCACCAGGAGGTCGCGGCCCCGTGCTACGCGAGTCGGCGAGACGACGCGCGAGACATATTCGTCGAAAGTGAGGGTGAATTCGGCCTGCTTGCGGTCGAGCTCGATGATGTGGGGGATCGGCTCCACGTGAGCGAGCGCCGCATCGAGCGTGCGCTGGGATATGCCGTCCGTGCGCGCTTCGCTCTTGAAGTCGCGCAGCCAGGTCGCGAAGTCCACGTCGTTGGCCGCGGCGGAAAGGCCGCCCGCCAGGAACAGCATCGCCGTTCCGGCAAGGGCGGCCGCGGCGTGCGTCCATGGGCGGCCGCGCGCCGCACGCCAGGCTCGCTTGAGCATCATGGCGCCACTTCTGCCATAGGCTCGGGCGCGCGTAAAGCACTGCTCGCGGCGCCCGCGTTTCTAGGGTGCCGGGAACAGCGCATCGCTGCGCCCCATGAGCCGGTAAGCGACGAGGCCGAGCCACTCCTTGGCCGCGTCATCGAGGGTCGTGAGCGAAGCGGCGAATGCGAAGCGATTGACGGCACGGCCGTCGCCGGTGGTGCGGAAATCGACCGGATCCGGGATGACGGCCCAGTGCGCCTGGCGAAAGACGCCCATCGCGCGCGGCATGTGCGCGGCCGAGGTGACGAGGAGCCATGTCTCGCCCGGCTTGGGCGCCGCGAGCTCCTTGCTGAAGAGGGCGTTTTCGTACGTGTTGCGCGAGCGGCTCTCGAGGATGAGCCGGGGCGGCGCCAAGCCCATCTCCGCGAAGAAGCGCCGGGCGATCTCGGCCTCGCTGAGCGGGCCGGGAAAGAGCCGGCCCGAGCCGCCCGTGAAGAGGACGCGCGCATCGGGAAAGAGGCGGGCGAGCCGGAGCGCCTCGGTAAGCCGCCCGGCACCTTCCGCCAGCGTCACCTGCCCGCGCGCAGCACTGATCTCCTCGTCGAGCGCCCCTCCCAGCACGATGATGCCGTCGGCGTGCGAAGGCAGGCTCGCGAGCTGCGGGAAGCGGTTCTCGAGCGGGCTCAGCAGAAGATCGGGGAGCGGCGTCAGCACGGCAACGGCGCCGGCCGCGGCTGCCAGGGCCACGAGCGCGCGCCCGAGGCGCCGCGCGCGCGTGCCCGGGCAATAGAGCAGAATGGCGCCCGCGGCGAGGAGGAGGAGCAGGAAATTGCCCGGCCTCGCCACGAGAAAGAGGATCTTCGAGAGCACGAACATGGCGGCGCTTCATAGACCGTGCGGCCGGCAATGACAATTTCCGGCGCCGCCGACGCCGCACCCCGGCATCGCCCCCTATCCGAGCGCCAGCGCGAAACGGCCCCGGCGAACCATGGCGCTGGCGTCCGCGAGTGCGACCGGCTTGCTGAAGTAGCCGCCCTGCCCCTCGGCGCAGCCGCGCGTCCGGAGGAACTCGAGTTGCGCCCCGGTCTCGACGCCCTCGGCAACGAGCGGTATGCGCAGCGCCGTGGCGAGATTGATGATCGCCTCGACGATCGCCGAATTGCTCGGGTCCGCGGGCACGCTCGCGACGAAGACCTGGGCGATCTTGATGCGGTCGACGGGGAAGGCGCGCAGGTACTCGAGCGACGAATAGCCGGTGCCGAAGTCGTCGATGGCGATGCGGACGCCGATCTCTCCCAGCCGGCTCAGGATGTCGCGGTGCGCCTGGGTGGTCTCCATGAAAACGGTCTCGGTGATCTCGAGCTCGAGGCGCTGCGCCGGAAAACCCGTCCTGGCGAGGGCCGCCTCCAGGATGTCGACATAGAGCGCGCCGCGCTTGAGCACGGAGCTCGAGACGTTGACCGAGAGCACGCGCGGTGCGATGCCCTCGTCCACCCAGTGCCGCCCGAAGCGGCACGCCTCCTCGAGCATCCAGGCGTCGAGGTCGAGGATCAGGCCGCTGCGCTCGGCCTCGGCGATGAAGAGGCTCGGCGGCAGCAGTCCGCGCGTCGGATGCTGCCAGCGCAGCAGGCACTCGATGCCGACGATGGCGCCGCTTGCGAGATCGACCTGCGGCTGGCAGCGCACCGCGAGCTCGCCGCGCTTCAAGCCGCCGCGCAGGTCCTCGACGAGTGCCGCGCGGGCGCGCACCTCGTCGTCCATCTCGGGCAGATGGAAGCAGAAGCGGCCGCCGCCCTCGCCCTTCGCCTTGTACATGGCAAGGTCCGCGTGCGCCAGCGTCTCCTGCTCGCCGCCGGTCCCGCCGGCATAGATGGCAATCCCGACGCTGGCGTCGATGTGGGTCTCATGCGCGCCCAGCTGGAAAGTCCCGGCGAGCGAGCCGAGGAGCTTCGCCGCCAGCAATGCCGCGTCGGCAGGATCGCGGAGGGCGGTCTGGATGACGGCGAACTCGTCGCCGCCGAGGCGCGCCACCGTGTCGGTATCGCGCACCCCTTGCGTGAATCGCTCGGCGACGGCCTTGAGCAGCTCGTCGCCGATCTGGTGGCCGAGGGTGTCGTTGACCTCCTTGAAGTGGTCGAGATCGAGGTAGAGCACGGCGAATTTGCTCTCGCCGCGCTTCACTCTGGCGATCTCCTGCCTCAGGCGCTCGAGGAACATCATGCGGTTGGGCAGGCCGGTGAGGAAGTCGTGGCGCGCGGAATGGATGGTCTCCTGCTCCGCGCGCTTGCGCTCGCCTATCTCCCGCTGCAGGCTCGAGGCGAGTGCCTTCAGGCGGTCGGCGCCGTAGCGGCCGCGGGCGAGATAGAAGGTCAAGAGGGCGGTGAGCGCCAGGCCGAGGGCGAGCTCGGGCCAGCCGGCCGTGGCGTAGGCTCGGGCGGCCAGCTCCGGCGTCGGTCGAACGATCACGGTCCAGTCGCGCCCCGCGAAATTGAACGAGGAACCGGCGTAAGGCGCTTTCAATATGGACGACTCGTCGATTTCTTCGGCCGAAGCACGGCTCTTGTCCGCCGCGCGGTAATAGAAGACCCTGTCGCGGGGTGCGGCGCCGTCGTCGAGCACATACATCTCAAGCCCGCGGGACGTGGCCTGCACGGCCTCCGTGATGGCATCGAGGGCGGGACTCGTGAGTAGCCTGAACGCCAGCATGCCGACGGGTTCGGCCTCGCCCAGACGCGTCGCCGCGGCGCCGAGCGGCGAGGCGAAGACCGGCACGAAGATGAGGCAGCCTCGGCCGCCCATGTAATAGCGGATCGGCGGCGTGGCGGACGGCATGTCCCTGGCGGTCGCGCGGCGCACCGTATCGGCGCGATCGCTCTCCGAAAGGAGGTCGAAGCCAAAGGGGGCTTTGACGTTCGCCGGCGCGAAATAGCGGATGGGAAAATACTCGTCCCGCGCGCCGGCAGGGATGAAGCCGCCTTTGGGCGCCGGCTCGATGATGCGATAGTCGGCGAAACCTTCGGCACGGGCCGCCGCCTCGAAGCTCGCGCGCCCGGCGGCCGTGACGCGCGGCTCCCAGCTCACGTTCTGGAAGCCGCTCCCGAGGAGATGGCTCGCGAGGAAGACGTCGCGCGCGTAAGCCTGGAAACGCTCGCGATTAATCTCGGCGTAAGGAAACGAGGCGGCGAAGCCCTCGATCGTGCCCTCGTAGCGGCCGAGGACCCCCTGAATGTCGCGTGCACGCAGCTCCGCCTGCGCCGCGAGGCTGTCCTTGAAACGATCCTCGGCGCTGCGGCGCAGGCTCTCGAACGCGGTCAGCGAGACAGCGACGCCGATGCAGGCTGCCAGTGCCGCGGGCCAGTATTTGCGGGCTAGAGCAACGTCGACCAAAGGCGCGCCTCGTGTGCGCCGGCACGATCTTGAGCGGCAGTGCTAAACCTGATAAACTTGAACAAATCCAAAGGCAACAAGAAATAAGTTAAAGAGTAATGCGGCGGAGCCGGCAATAGAGCTCGACCTTGGGCGGAGCAAGAGCGCAAAACTATTTCCCATGCCTTTGCCGGCGCCGGAGGGGTGGCGCGCGCGTACTTCGCGATAGCGAGGAATCCTCTCGAGGCGGCGCACCCAGGCGCAAGCGGTGGACCGCCGGCCCATGGCAGCGCGCGATGGCGCTTCTCCTCGCCGCGGCGGCGCTCGCGGCATCGCCCGAAGCGTTGGCCAGGGCCGACGCGCTCGACGCCATTCGGGCACGCGGCACGCTCATCGTCGGCACCAAGGCCGATTACCGGCCGTTCGGCTTTCGCGACGGCTCCGGCGCCATCGTCGGCTTCGAGCCCGACCTCGCGGCGGAGATCGCGAAGCGGCTCGCGGTCAAGCTCGCGCTCGTGCCGGTCGTGGCCGCCAACCGCCTGGAGCTCCTTGCAGAGGGCAAGGTCGACCTCGTGATCGCGACCATGAACGACACGCCGGAGCGGCACAAGCTCGCCGACTTCGTCGAGCCCAGCTATTATGCCTCCGGCGTCAATGTCCTGGCGCCGCGCGCACTGCATCTGCACATCTGGCAGGAACTGGAGGGCAAGCGGGTCTGCACGATCCAGGACGCCTTCTACGTCGGGGAGATCAAGCAACGCTATGCGCCCGAAATCCGCACCTACAAATATACGAACGAGATCTACGCTGCGCTGCGGCAGGGCACGTGCGATGCGGTGCTCTATGACGACACGGCGCTCATCGGCCAGCTCCAGGCCCTCGGGTGGAGCGATTTCGAGATGCCGCTCCGCTCGATCCTCGTCGAGCCGTGGGGCATGGCGGTGCGGCTCGGCGAGCAGCACTTCGCGGCGATGCTGTCCGAGATGGTCAGGGGCTGGCACAAGAGCGGGCGCATCATCGCGCTCGAGAAGAAATGGTCCATCCCTCCCTCGGTCTTCGCCGAGGAAATGCACGAGCGCTATCAAGACAGCCAATAGCGCGGCGGCCTCCGCGGCCACGGGCTGAGCGGCGAGGCGGGGCGCATTCCCGGCATGGCTGCAAACGGCTTCCTTTCGCGCCGCGGCCTTGCGCCGGACATCGCCGGCCTCCTGGCGGTTGCCCTCGCGATCGCCGCCGTCTATGGGCGGAGCTTCGACTATCCCACCTTCAACCCCGAGCATGCGCTGCTCTTCGCCGCCAATGACGGGCTCAGCTGGCGCGGCCTCCTCGACAAGTACCTAGACGTGGCGCCGGGCTTCTACAAGCCGACCACCTTCTACGGCTATTACCAGCTGATGAGCGGCATCTTCGGCTGGCACGACATCGCGGCATTCAGGGCCGCCTCCATCCTCCTCCTCTTCGCCTTCGGCGCGGCCGTTTATCGTTTCTCCATCACGCTCATGGCGGGCGACCGCCTGGCGGCCTCGAGTGCCGCCGTGCTCACCGTGGTTCACCCGCTGCTCTTCACCATCGTCTACGAGGCGATCGGCTTCGATCTCGTCAACCACCTCTGCGTCCTTGGCGCCGCGGCGCTGTTCTGCGGCCGCAGCTTCGTCGGCAGATGGGGAGCGGCGGCCCTAGCGCTCGCCGTCCTCCTCTACCTCGTGGCGCTCACCGCGAAGGAGCAGGCGGTGATCCTGCCGGCGTTCCTTTTCCTCGTGCTGCTCATCGAGCGCTTCATGGGGCCGCTCTCGGCCGAGGCGGGGCTCGCCGTGGCGGAGCGGAGGCGGCTCCGGCGCCGGCGCTGGGCCTGCTTCCTCCTCGTCGCCATACTTACGGCCGCTTATCTCTGGCGCATCATCTTCGCGCGCTACGGCTTCGCCATGTTCACGCTCTCGCACCAGGACGCTACCTACCGCGCGGCGTTCGATCCGAAGATCGTGCTCAGCAATCTCGTGAGCGGTCCCTTCGGGGTCGCCCACATCTTCAGGTGGCCGATGGTCACCTGGGGCATGAGCTGGATTCAGGACAAATGGTGGAACACGCTCTTCGGGGCAGCGCTGCTCGCGGCAATCGCCTCGCACGTCGGCCGTGCGGTGCTGAAGCGCGACAGGGCCGAGCTCGCGCGCTTCGCCGTCCTCCTGGCCCTGCTCCTCACCGCCGCGGCGCCGCCAATCTTCAGCGGCGGGCGGCCGTGGCACTACACGCTTTGCGTCGCGGCCTATGCCGTGATGGCCGGGCGCGCCTTCGCGGCACTGGCGCGGCGTGCAGCAGGGGGGCGGCGGCCGGCCGTGCTCGGCACAGCGCTCGCCGCGGCCTTCGTCGCCCTCTCTGTCATGGAGCACGGCAATTTCGCGCGCGAGGTGCGCTTCCGCATGCCCCTCTTCCGGCTCAACGCCGAGGCGCTCGCGCGGCCCCCCGTGGCCCCGGCGGCCATGCCGCGCGGCGCCACCATCCTCTATTCCATCAAGGGGCACGAGGGCTGGGACTTCGGCGCCGGCAATCTCTTCCGCCTCGCCTACCTCGACCCGACCATCGACGAGGTCCAGGCCCCCGACGCGGCGCACCTGACGCCTGAGATGGCCAGCACCTGGCGCGCGGCACCGCACGCCTACTACTTCACCTACGACCCGGCACGCACCCCACCCTGGCAGGACGACACCGCCCGCTTCAAGGCAAAGCTCGGGGCGGCAGCACGGCCGCCCGGCTAGGGCGGGTTCCGGCTCGATGGAATCGCCAATTATTCTCGTCACCCCCGGGCTTGACCCCCCGGGTCGAAGAGCCCGGGGGCGGCAATGACGACAAGAGGCGGTGCCAACTAAATGGGAACCGCCCAAGGGCAGCGACAACCGGGCCCGCGCGGCCGCGAGATGGCAATTTCATCGCGCGGCGCGATCTGCTAAGCCCGCAGCGTCGGCAGCGGATGGGTGGCCGAGCGGTTTAAGGCACCGGTCTTGAAAACCGGAGGACCCGCAAGGGTCCCGTGGGTTCGAATCCCACCCCATCCGCCAAACCCGCCGTTCGCGTTTGGTCGCCGACGCCGGAGAACATATTGAAAAATAGCCTATTTTACTGTATAATGCGCTCGTTGTCGTCCGTCCGCGTTCGCCCGAGGTTGTGGGTAAACGCATCGGCGGCGTGGGTAGACATGCGGGTAAAACGAGTTGGGCGGACGTGGCGCAATTTGTGGGTAGGCTCACCGCGCTCAAGGTTCTCAAGACGAAGAGGCCGGGAATGCATGCCGACGGCGCCGGCCTCTATCTGCAAGTGACCGGCGACGGCGGCGCGCATGTCGCGAAGTCGTGGATTTACCGCTTCACGCTTCGCGGCAGAGCTCGCGAGATGGGGCTGGGCTCGCTCTCAACATTCAGCCTGGCCGAGGCTCGGATCAAGGCAGCCGAGTGGCGGCGACTGGCCTACGAGGGCATAGACCCGATCGAGGCCCGCAGGTCCGAGCGCGCCAGGGCCGCGCTCGATGCCGCCAAGGCGCTGACCTTCAAGGAATGCACGAAGCAGTACATCGCGGCGCACAGCACTGGCTGGCGCAACGCCAAGCACGCGGCGCAATGGAGCACCACCGTTAAGACCTACGCCGAACCTGTTATTGGCGCCCTGCCTGTCCAAAACATCGACACGGCATTGGTGATGAAAATCCTCGAGCCGCTTTGGCCGAAGAAGCCAGAGACTGCGGCCCGACTTCGCGGCCGCATCGAGGCCGTGCTCGATTGGGCGACCGTGCGCGGCTATCGCCAGGGCGAGAACCCGGCGCGGTGGCGCGGCCATCTCGACAAGCTGCTGCCGGCGCCCGCCATGGTGCGCAAGGTGAAGCACCATGCCGCGCTGCCTTATGACGAGCTGCCTGAGTTCATGGCTGCGTTGCGCGCCCAGGAGGGTGTTGCGGCGCGCGCGCTCGAGTTCCTGATCCTCACGGCGGCGCGCACGGGCGAGGTGATCGGCGCGCGCCCAGACGAGATCAAGGACAAGGTTTGGACGGTGCCGGCCGGGCGCATGAAGGGCGGCACAGAGCATCGCGTGCCGCTGTCGGCCGCTGCGTTGGCGATCGTCGAGATGATGGCGAAGGAGCATGGCGGCGAGTTCCTGTTCCCCGGCGGCAAGCGCGGCAAGCCGCTGAGCAACATGGCGATGCTGGCGCTACTTGCGCGCATGGGCCGCGCGGATCTGACCGCGCATGGCTTCCGTTCCACGTTCCGCGATTGGGCCGCCGAGCGCACGAACTACCCGCGCGAAGTGGTCGAGATGGCGCTGGCGCATGCGATCGAGAACAAGGTCGAGGCCGCCTATCGGCGCGGCGACCTCTTCGACAAACGCCGCTCGCTGATGGCCGAATGGGCGAAGTTCTGTGCCCGGATCAAGCGCCCAGGCGATGGTCAGGTCGTGCCGATCGGGCGTCACGGATAGAACGGACTTGCGACAACCGGTTGGATTGCTGACAGTTACGAGGACACGCAACCACCGAGACCGACACTCACTCGCGGTCACAATTTGAATCCGTCAATTGACTGGTGAAGGTCTCGGCGTCGAATTTCCGGGTGATTTCCCAGAAAGCCAGTTACGGGAGAGCGGACTTATTGCAAATATCAAGACTTACGCAAAAAAAACCTAGCCCGCTGATCCGACGGCCCTTTTCTTTTGCATAAGCCGGATTCATAATCGCGGCATGATTTACGGCTACGCGCGGGTATCGACGGACGGCCAGAGCGTTGACGCTCAGGTGCGCCAGCTCAAAGCCGCCCGATGCGAGCAGGTCTTCCGGGAGACGGCCAGCGGAGCGAAGACCGACCGCGCGCAGCTACGCCGCGCCATGGCCACGCTCGACGCCGGGGACGTACTGATGGTGACGCGACTCGACCGGCTGGCCCGCTCGACCCGCGATCTCTTGAACACCCTGGCCGCCATTGCCGACAGGAAGGTATGCTTCCGCTCCCTAGGCGACGCATGGGCCGACACCACCACAGCGCACGGGCGGTTGATGCTGACCGTCCTCGGCGGGCTGGCGGAGTTCGAGTGTGAGCTGATCCGGGTCCGCACTGGCGAGGGCCGCGCCCGCGCCAAGGCGCACGGGCAGAGCCTTGGCCGACCCTTCAAGCTCACCGCGCACCAGCGGCGGGAGGCCACCGAGCGCCGCGAGCGCGGCGAGACGCTGGCCGATATCGCCCGCAGCTACAACGTCAGCGCGGCCACGATTTCGAGGCTCACGGCATGACGCCTACCCCATGCGCCGATTGCAAGGAGCAGGTGACGAAGGGCCGGCAAACTGACCCTCACCAGCACCTACGCTTGCTGAGCACCCGCCCGTTTCGAGGCTCAATGTTTGGTGGCTGGGAAGAGATGACGTATCAGTGCGGCGTCTGCGGTGCGGTAGTCGAGCACACAAACGACAAGAACGAATTCCCGCCGTTCTGGTGGTTCAAAAAGACGACCTGAAACAGATAAAGGACACCATCATATATAGAAAGGGTATAGAAAGGGGCGATGCTTATCCGCTTCACATCCCAATAGAGGAGTACGCGGATGAACCCGACGATGACACTTGGCGCTATCCACAAGTGCCGACCTCGTAAATCAGCATGGGAGAGGCTTCTCGTTGGCTTGGGTTACGCCAACGGGAACTACGATCCTGACCATCTCGTCAGCCTCGGCGACATCGGCATGACAAATAACGCGGCCGACGCGCTGTGGTGCATTCGCGCGCTCGATTGGCGTGGCTTGGCGGTGCGCCGCGCCGTCATCGCTGGCGCAATATTGCCTACAGTGAGGCGCGCTTCGGTCCATACGGCGGACGAGCGCGTCCACGATTGCATCGAGCGTGTCGAACACTGGTGCGCTGGCAACGATGGCATCTCTGACTTAGCGGTGACGGTACTATGGAAGGTGGTCAGGGCGTCAGCGAGGGCGGAGACGTGGGCGAACGTGAAGGCGGCATGGACGGAGATAAAGGCGAAGTTATCGGGGCGACCGGCTGTGGCGGAGCCGGCGGCGGCGGAGGCCGCAATGGCGGCGAAGGCGCGCGCCTGGGCGGCGGAGACGGCATTGGCGGCGGCCAAGCTGATGAAGCTGGCGAAGCTGACAAAGGCAGGTAAAGCATCAGGGGAGGCGACGTGGGAGGTGGCATGGGCGGCGCGGGTCGAGGCGCGGAGGGCGGCGATAGTGGCGGAGCTGGTACTACAAGCGGCGGTGACGGCAGCGAGGGCGGTAGACGGCCCCTCGCCGTTCGCGGAGGTGAGGTCAGCAGGGGAGATCGCGCTCCAGCGTCAGGACATCATTAAGGCGTTTCCGCCGATAGTTGGTGATCGCGAGTGCAAGCCGGATACGCATGGAAGCGCTTAGGAATCCCTTGAGGAGAAGCCGCGCTCTAAGACGACAATCGCCGCGAGCGTGGCGAGACGCTGGCCGACATCGGCCGCAGCTACAGCGTCAGCGCGGCCACGATTTCAAGGCTAACTGTGAGAGGTTAGGTTGGCTTTTCGAAGAAAATTGATGCCGCCAAGCCGCTGTAAATTTGGTCGACTTCACCAAAGAGACCCGCTTCTCGAAAGAGGCTGTCCGCAGGGGTTGCTATCTGCGTTTGGGTTTGCCAGGCCCGCGCCAGTCCTAAAAATACCCGTAAGACCACACCATTTAGCTGGATCAGACGACCCGTAAAACTGCGTGCCGCTCGAATTCCTACATCATGGTCAAGAGACCAATCTGGGATATCCTCAATCCGATGAATGAGCGCGTTCCTTTTTTCCAAGAATTCTTCAAGCATCGCGTCAAATCCATCGTCCAAATCAACCCGCTTTCTCAACTCACCGAGGAATTGTCCGAGAGTTTTTTTCCTAGCACTGCTTTGCTGCGACTTCAAGCATCGCCAACGTGGTAACGCCGCCCTCAGCCAATGCGTATGTCATGCAAAATTGTATCATGTGCTCCGTTGTTTGAATGAGGAGCAACGCTAGCCCGATGCGGGTCAGGATGTCTCTTTGTTCTTCTGAAAAAGTTGTCATGGCGATGCGGGCTTGTATTTGTCATGGTCGCCAGACGAAAGTGCGGCGCGCTTGGAGGGTGGGAATAATCCGCGGGGATCGTCGATCCACACGAACGGGATGCCGTGCCGATTGGCGAAATCGAGGACCTTCAGATACTCCGCCTCTACGGGAGCGCCCAAGTTGCTGGTTGTAATTCCGATTGCCGTGCCTACGCTCTCCGCAAAGCTCATTTCTCCTAAAATGACGGTGTCGTCGACCGGATCCCGATAGACTCTAAATTCGATGCACGCGGCTTGACCAGCGTCCTCCCTCCTTTCGACGACCTGAACTATGGGCATGGGGCCTCGGCTTTCGGATAAAGGACATTATCATACATAGGGTTAGATGGCGACGGCCAATTCGTAATGACAATGGCGTTACGTTGCGCTATGGTGTCTTTCGTGGAGGTTCGCATGCCAAATTCAACGCCGACCGCACGCCGCGACACTCTTAATCTCCGCATCAAGCCGGATGATCGAGGGCTGATCGACCGCGCCGCGCAGCTCACCGGCAAGACCAAGACCGACTTCGTGCTCGAAGCCGCGCGCCGCGCGGCCGAGGACGCGCTCTTGGACCGCACGCTGTTTGTCGTCGGTCCCGAAGCCTTCGACGCCTTCCGCGCGCGCCTCGACGAGCCGCCGCATCCAAATGACAAGCTGCGGCGTGCGCTCGAGACCGCCCCGCCCTGGCAGTAGGCGTGCCGCTCTCCGCACCCGAGCCCCTTGCCGACGCGCACGAGCTGGCCGAATTCTCCTCCGGGGTTCCTTCGCTCGACGACTGGCTGAAGCGCCGGGCGCGCGGCAACCAGGCGAGCGGCGCGACCCGCACTTTCGTTGTCGCGGAGGCCCGCCGCGTCATCGCCTATTACGGTATCGCGTCGGGCGCGATCAGCCTCGGAGGCGCGCACGGCCGATTCCGGCGCAATATGCCTGACCCTATCCCGGTTGCCGTGCTCGGCCGTCTCGCGGTAGATTGCGCCTGGCAGGGCCGTGGATTGGGACGAGCCCTGTTTCGCGACTGCGCCGGGCGAATCACCCACGCTGCCGACAGCATCGGCATTCGGGGCATCGTCCTTCATGCCATCTCGGAGCAAGCCAAAGCCTACTATCTCGCCCTCGGCTTCGAGCCGTCGCCGCTCGATCCCATGACGCTGATGGTCACGCTCAGCGACGTGCAGGCGATACTTGGAGCGCCGGCAGCATGAGCAGGCAGAAGAAAAGGCAATCGAGACCGGCGTTACGATCCGCGTCCGACTTCGATCGGCAGGATCGCCGCCAAATGGAATGCGAATATTTTAATTCGTTCCGGTATTTCGAACCTGAGATTCAGTCAAGCACCATCACACATGCTGACAGTCCCGACTTTCGGGTGAATGTCAGCGACCGGGTTGTCGGCGTGGAGGTGACGCGGCTCTTCAAGCCAGAGGGGCGACAGGACATTGAGAGCACGCAGGAACGGATATTTGAAGAGGCGTGCCGGAACGCCCAGGAACAGAAACTGCCGCCGGCTCACGTCACTCTGTACTTCAATCTTCGAGGAGCACTCGGCAGTGCGGCCCGAAGCCGGATCGCCCGCGCCGTCGTCCGTGTGGTGACTGAGCAGATGCCAGGCGACGGAGAATCGGTCCAACTTGAAGGGGCACCAGCTCAGCCTCGTGAGGTGGACCTGATCACGGTCAATCGGATGCACTGCCGCGCGCCCGGACGTTGGACGTGGATCGAAACCACCACGATCAAGGGGGACGCCGTCCGCGTGATCCAGGAAGCAATTGTTAGGAAGGCTGAGAATCTATCAACTTACCTTGAGCGCTGCAGCGAGTGCTGGCTGCTCCTCGTCGCGGACTTTTTCAGGACATCGGGCAACCTAGCATTCGACGACGGTTGTCAATCGCACGTTTTCGTGTCGCCGTTCGCCCGCACATACGTCCTGGACTTCGGGAGAGGCCGACTCTACCCGCTTCGGACATCGGGGACACACGAATGACAACGCAGTCACGGCGGGTGATCGCGGCGGTAACCCCCAATGGTTAGTGATGAGAATTCGGACTTGCCACACTCGTAATCTGGACACCGTCATGAGCGAGCGATCCTTCCGCGCCGGCCACCTCATCCGTAGAGCCATCAGGTGGCTTGTCGGCTTTGTCCTCTTCTCGGCGCTCATCATGGGTGCGTTCTACGGTCTCATCGCCGCTGAGGCCCCATGGTGGTCTTGGGTGTGCATCGCCTTCCTCGCCTTCTCCGTCGTGCGCTTGATCCCCGGGCGCATCCGCAATGGCTACTGGGGAGCTTCGCCGAGTACCTCAGCCTGGGAGCAGATCAAGGCGGAAGAGGAGGCCACCCGCCGAAGTGATCGGCGCCGCCGTCGAGGCGGACAGGAGAGGGGTTAACCGGTGAAATTTCTTCTGAGATGGGCGTGGCCGTTCTTAGCTTTTTGCGTGCTATTCGATGCTTATTCATTTCAGCTTTTTTTCAACAGCTTGAGCAAGGTTGGGTTCGTTGGAAATATCCTCTTTTCTCTCGGCATCCTAATTGGCGACCTCCCGGCAATAATCATCATCGGGATCGTCGTGGCTGGCGTCTTTCGGATTGCTGATGGAAAGCCGATCACCGCGCGATCCGTCGCCGTCTCTTTTGGCGTTGGGTGTATTGCGACCGCGACCATTGTTCGGCCGCTGCTGCTCTATCTTTGGACCTAAATTCAAACCGAGACTAGTGCGCCAGGAAGCTGGCGTGATCCAGCCGCTGAAAGTCCGGCCCAGGTAAGGGGTATCCAAGCTGGAAGACCGTTTGTGATCATTTCCGTCCGCCATTCCGGGCAACGCTGTACACCTACCAAAATTCGAAAAGGAGCTCCATGTCAATGCGCATCTTTGCGGTCGGCGGTATAGGAGCGAATGCTCGGACAGCCTCGGGAAAAGCCAGATTAGTTGATTGACGCAGTTCCCGAGAGATACTTCCATAGAGGGCTACCGGAACCTGTCACATTTGCGCTCGACACTATCTCGCCCTGAAGGATCAGCGATCACGCAGGGCCATTTTCGACGCCGGCGTCTTGCGCAAGCGCCCATCGAAAACCACGTTGTCCACCCAACAAGCACGCCCTTTTCGGTCACATTCGAACAAGAGATGTGATCGGTATCGACGCGGTTCGCGAGGCCGAACGCCCGATGTATTGTCCTTCGAATGGCACTGAATGTGTGCCGATCCGGCAATCGGATTACACCGCTTTTGAAGTTCCATCCGCCAGCATTTGGCAAATGAATCACCGGTTCCGGCAGACGGGACATGGCAGACGTCGTGCGCCATCAGCCCTTCTGTTTGTTCTTGCTTATCGTAGTAGAGGATAGTACAGCGTACGAACGTCGAAGAAGAAAATGAGAGCAAGATAAAGCGAACTGCGTTCGCGGCACTCTTCGAGTGTTAAGTACTTGTCTGCACACTGGTTTTTGACCCTCCTGCTGGAGCCATCAGGCCGCGGCATGGAGGCAGCGTTTCGGTAAGTTGCTGATATAGCGCCATCTTCAAGGTGTTATGCGGGAGGCTCTTGCAGGGCCGCTGTCGCGAATGAATACTTACCACATGTCCCGCGACGACCACATGAGTTTCGAGCCTCGCCTGGGCCGTATCCGCGCCCGAGGAGAGCGTGGAGTGCGCCTGCGATCGACCTACCTTCACCAAGTCATGCGCGCCGTCGCCCGCAACGGTGGCGATCCGCGCCGCATCGGGAGGCCGGCAGCCGGGCCCGGCGGGCAACCGAGAACCGGGCGCTTCAACGCGCGCGGCCGGGGGGCCAAGGTGGTCGCGTCGTTCCCGCGCGAGAGCGGATGGCGCTTCAACCCCGACACCCGAATGCGCTTCCGCGCGCGCCGCGTCATCGTCAAGGCGCGGGTGGTCAAGATGCGGGGCAGCGGGAGCAAGGCCGCCTATGCCCATCTCCGCTATCTGCAACGCGACGGCGCGACCTTGGACGGCGAGCGCGGGCGGCTCTATGCCGCGCGCGAGAACGAGGTGGACGGATCTCGGTTCCTCGACCGGGGCCAGGACGACCGCCACCAGTTCCGGCTCATCGTGGCGCCCGAGGACGGTCCCGAGCTCGGCGATCTGCGCGACTTCACCCGCCGGCTCATGGCGCAGATGGAGCGCGACCTGGAAACGCAGCTCGATTGGGTCGCTGTCGATCACCACAACACCGGCCATCCGCACAGCCACGTCGTCATCCGGGGCATCACCGACGACGGGAAGATTCTCAACATCGCCGGCGACTACATCGCCCATGGCATCCGCCACCGGGCCAGCGAGATCGTCACTCTCGAGCTCGGGCCGCAGACCGAATGGGAGGTGCAGCAGAAGCTCGGCCGAGAGATGGAGCAGGACCGCTTCACCCGGCTCGACCGCGCCATCCTCGAGGAAGTCAACGAGCAGGGCCTCGTGGACCTCCGCATGGGCGAGGAGCAATCCTATCTCGGCCGCGTCAACCGCTACCTCCTGATCGAGCGCCTCAAGAAGCTCGAACGGATGGGCCTCGCCCGCGAGGAAGAATCGGCCCGCTGGTCGCTGTCATCCGGCGTCGAAAAGACGCTGCGCGAATTGGGCGAGCGCGGCGACATCATCAAGACCATGCACCGCGCCCTCACCGAGCAGGGCATCGCCCATGCGGCCAACGACTACACGATCCACCGCGGCCGGCTGGCGCATGGACCGATCATCGGCCGCCTGGTCGAGAAGGGGCTGCCGGGCGACCAGCTCGGGGACCGGATGCATCTCGTCATCGACGGCATCGACGGGCGGGCGCATTACGTCGAGATCTCCGATGCCGCCCAGACCGACGAGGCGCGGGTCGGCAGCATCGTCGAGGTTGGCCGGGCCAAGACCGAGCTTCGCCCCGCCGACCGGAACATCCTCGCCCACACCAGGCAGGAGGACCGCCTGTACCGGCCGAGCCAGCATCTCGCCAGCCTCCGAGACAATCGCCTTCTCCCGGAAGGCAACGAGGCAGGGTATGTCGAGGCCCATGTACGCCGCTTGGAGGCGCTGCGCCGGGCGGGGATCGTCGAGCGCGTCGATGCGGACCATTGGCGCATTCCCGAGGACTATGCCCAGCGGGCGCAGGACTACGACGCCAAGCGCAGCCGACAGCTCGCCGTTCGCGTGCTGTCCATCATCGACCTCGAGGCGCAGGTGACGGCGAACGCCGCGACCTGGCTCGACCGCGACCTGATCGCCGAGACGCCCGCGCCGACGCGCGATGGCGGCTTCGGTCGCGAAGTTCGCGATGCGCTGGCGCGCCGCCGGCAATGGCTTGTCGAGCAGGGCCTCGCAAGGACGGACGCAGACACGATCATCTATCAGCGCGGCATGCTCGCGACGTTGACGCGGCGTGAGTTGCAGCAGGAGGGTGAAAAGCTGGGACGGGAACGCGGCCTGTCGTTCTACATGCCGATGAGCGGAGAACGCATCAGTGGGACCTATCGTGGCACCGTGCAGCTCGTCAGCGGGAAGTACGCTTTCGTGGAGAACTCGCGCCAGTTTACGCTGGTCCCATGGCGGCCGGTGATCGAGAAGGAGCTGGGCCGCACCGTCTCCGGTCTCATACAAGGCGGTGGCATCTCGTGGGAGTTCGGCCGCAAGCGCGGGCTCGGCATCGGTATGTAGGTTGAGCACCGCAAGGCGGCGCCGGATTGTCATTGGTGCTTGGCGGCAAGCGTGCCGGGCCGCGTCGGGCTGTCAAGGCTGGTGCGCAGCACCACCGCGCTCCGCGCGGCTGCCGGCCTTGACAGCCCGCCTCATGCGGCCCGGCAGAAGCTCGCCAAGCACCAAGGGCAAGATGGGAGCCGGGCTCCCATCTCTACAAGACGGCGACGTCTCTTTCGGATGCAGAGTTCCGCCGAAGGAGGTAAACGCCTGCCCATGGCTACGAAGCGCAATGTGCTCGTCTACGAGATTCACGGGGCCGAGATTGTTGTGCTGTGCGTCTGACATGGACGGCACCAGCGCCCGGGCATCCGATCGAGGCTTGCGCGGCGTTTACGACGGCGCACAGCCCACCGAGAGCGGGACGATTCTACCGCGCCTAAAGCCCTCCGGGATACGCGGGCCTGCGCTTCAACGGCCTTTGTTTACGCTCCACCATCCTTAACCTGACGTACGCGGGTGCTCGCCATTGACGGTGCGCGATGCGAGGGCCAATTCTGATACTGGACGGGGATTTTCTTGGAGGAGTACGGCCGTGACTGCCGACGACGATATCCTGGCTGGCGATCCGCGACGAGATCGGCAATTCGGCGCCGCCGATGCGTCAAGGCAAAACGATGCCCGTGGCAGCCCGCAGAGGCCTCGGGAACGACATCCAACAGACGCGATGAGCACCGCCATCCCTTTCGCTCAACGGCTCTCCTGCACCGTCGCGGAGGCGTGCGAGGCCACAGGCTTGGGACGAACCAAGCTTTACGAGCTGATCGGTGGCGGCTACCTCGACACGACGACGATCGGACGGCGACGGCTCGTGCTGGTTAGCTCGCTTTTGTCGCTCATTGTGTCGCCGAGCCAATCCGCCGCAAGCAGATAGAAACCGTCTATCCCACGATAGAAAGGTCCATTTGAACTTCGCGCACCAGCACCTCGGGAGCGACAGAGCCGCGCTTGCCGGGAACGAGCTTCACCAAGCCGTACTGGCTCATGGTCTTAAGGGTGCGCGATAAATTACTGACCTTCCGGCCGGTCAATAGCTCCAACTCGGCAAGGGAAGACGGGTGCCGCTCGTCAATGATCCGGAGCAGCTGCCGGTTAGACTCCGACAATACCTTTGCCAGCGATTCCAGCGACGTGAACCAGATCTTCGGCTCGTTCGGCCTGCGGCGGCGCTCCCCGCGCGCGATCTCAAGGGCGCGCTCACGGAGCTCATGATGGGTGGCGATGCCGACCTTGGTTTTCTCAGCCATCGTTCCGCTCCTTCAGGACGCGCAGGATTTCATCGAAGAAATCGGCAATCAACTTCTCGGCGCTGACGAACCGATAGGGCCGGCCCTCGTCGGTTTCGTCACGGTGCCAATGATCGAAGGCCGCCTGCCGCCTGACGAACCCGCCCCCGCGGCGAGCGACCCCGTGCGCATTGTCGTAGCCCATCAGCCGCCGACCATCCGCGGCATGGAAGGTCAGCGAATACGACACGCCGTGAGGCTTCTCCGACGTCGGCGCGACCCTTTTGACCTTGAACCGTGCGACGTATCCCCCCTCGTAAATGATCTCTTCGCCGTCAAGGTCGAGCAGGTAGGCAAGGGTCGGATCGCCGCTGGCCATTCCTACCCATATCAGTTAGTGATAGGACTTGGCAATTGCAATCCGGGCCAACGGCAGGCGATCAGTCGGCTCTTGCGTTCGCCGTCATGGGCGTTCAGTCGCCACAATCCGGCTCACCGACGCGGGTATCGCTGCGGGCAAGGCAACGGATGAATCTCGTAACTATTTGATCTAATGCGCCTATTCGTCCTGAAATCGCAGACACCCCATCCGCCACTTCAGAATAGAACTGCGAACTCAGCCCGCCTTCCGCGACCACGTGAGCGGCAGGTCGAGTTCCACCCGGTCATGCGTCACCTTCGGCGTGATCCGCCCGCGCTCGCCGCGTTCCAGGCGGACCAAGCCGTAACCCGCCATCGTCTTCAACGTGCGCGACAGGTTGGACTTCGCCTTGCCGGTGATCCGCGCCAGTTCGTCGAGCGATCCGGGCGCCTCTTCCACGATCACCCGCAATAGGTCGCGGTTGCCGGCCGACAGGACCTTGGCGAAGGACTCGGTCGAGGTGAACCACACCTTCGGCTCGTCGGGCACGATGCGGTGCTCGCCGCGCGCCACCGCCATGGTGCGGGCCTTCATGTCCTCATAGCTGGCGATGCCCACCTTCAGGGTCGTCATGGGATCACTCCTCTCTCGCGCAGCACCGTGTCCACGGTGGTCCAGAAATCGCCGAGCAGCGTCGCCGCGTCCCGGTAGTCGTACGCCTTGATCGTCCGCAGCCGGTGGCGATGGTCCTGTGGCTCGCCGCGCTTCTGCTTCGCCACCGGATGCGCGTTGTCGAAACCGACCAGCCGCTCTCCGTCCGGGCCCCGTGCAGCGTCAGCGAGTAATCCAGCCCGTGCGGCTTCTCCGGCGACGTGGGCACCCGCGTGACCACGAACCGAACCCAGTGCCCACCCTCCGGGTCCACCACGAGAACCTGCCCGTCGAGGTCGAGCAGCACATCGAGGGTCGGGTCGCGAGGCTCGGTCACGACAAAAAGTTATCAGACTAAAGCAACCAAGTCCAGGGAATTGGCCCGAGCGAGTTGACGAGCAGCCCCAGATAGCTCGGGTGGCGGATCACGCCATAGACGCCGCTCGTGACCAGTCTGTGCCCGGATTGAATGGCGACCAGCCCGCTGAAGCGACGGCCGAGCACAAAGACCGGCCAGAGCCGCGCCGCACCGCCGGCAGCGAAGAGCACGACGCCGAGCCAGCGAATGGTATCGCCGTCGATGGTCAAGAACTCCTTGCGGTCCGCGTAGGCCGGCAGATAGGCGTCCAAGAGCCCGATCAGCCCAAGGGCTGCGATGACCCAGCGGTTGCCGCGATCCTCGCGCACGCCAGGACTTCAGATTTCCGCCGGCGAACAGCGCTACGCCGGCCATGACGGCCAGCGCCAGCGCGAGTGCGATGAGCGCCGGGTGGGAGAAGAAGGCGGCAAACCCGTTCCAGCCGACGACGGCCAGCCCGCCATAGGCAGCGGTGCCCGCAACGACGAGTGCCGGTCTGACGGTTGGGATCGCCATCGCGCCCGCCTGCCCCGCTCTCGATCATGCCGCTCGCGGATGTTGCCTGCCCTATGGGGCACTCGCGAGCTGTCGGCGCAGCCAGGGGAGGATCGGGGCCGGATTGCAGATTAAATCCTGTTCGTTTGAAATGTTCGCACTTTTCATCCTCATCCGGCGCTGACCCCATCGATCGCAATCTCGAGCTCTTCGCGCTCGCGGCAATCTCACCCGCGCGCAAGGCTCGCTGCGAGCGGCGGCCCGCCCGGGCGCATGGCGCGCCTGAGCGGCTTGACGGCGAGGAGTGCTAAGAGGCCCGTCGCCACGTCCATGGCGATGACCAGGCCGAAGACCGGGACCCAGCTCCCGGTCGCGTCGTGCAGAAGTGCCGCCACGGGCCCGCCGAGCACCGAGCCCACGCCCTGCGCCATATAGAGAAAGCCGTAGTTCGTAGTGGCGTGCGCGGTGCCGAAGCAGTCGGTCAGGGTCGAGGGGAAGAGCGAGAAAATCTCGCCCCAGGCGAAGAACACCAGGCCCGAGAGCACGACCATGGCGAGCGGGCTGGTGCGGAAGCTGAGCATGAGGAGGATCGCCGCACCCTCGAGGATGAAGGCGATGCCCATGGTGTTCTCGCGCCCGATGCGGTCCGAGACCCAGCCGAAGAAGGGGCGCGTCAGCCCGTTGGTGATGCGGTCGACCGTGAGGGCCAGCGGCAGCGCCGCGAAGCCGAGCACGGTCATGTCGGCGACGCCGAAGTCGTGCGCGAAGGCGGCGAACTGCGAGATGACCATGAGCCCGCCCGTCGACATCATCGTCATCATGGCGAAGAGGAGCCAGAAGAGCGGCGTGCGCAGCATCTCTGCGGGTGCCGTGCCGCTCTGCGGTGCCGGCGCGGCGGCGGCAGGTCGTGTCTTGCCGCCGGGCGACTTCATGCCGAGCGCCGCCAGCACGCCCACGGCGCCGAGCACGATGCCGAAGACGACGAGCGTGTGGCGGTAGCCCGCCGTTTTCAGCATGTCGGCGATGGGAAAGGTGGTGAGGATGGCGCCGAAGCCGTAGCCCGCCGCAACCATGCCGGTGGCGAAGCCGCGGCGGTCGGGGAACCACTTCACCATGAGCCCGATGATGCCGACGTAGACGATGCCGGTGCCGATGCCGCAGAGGCCGCCATAGGCGAGATAGAGCCCGACGATGCCGTCGATCTGGGCGGAGAGCACCCAGCCCGCACCGCTCATGGCGCAGCCGATGGCGATGAGCAGGCGCGGCCCGAAGCGCTCGATCAGCCAGCCCTGCAGCGGCGAGAGCCAGGTCTGCAGCACGATGAGGATCGAGAAGGTGACCTGGATGGCGGCGAGCCCGGCGCCGAGCGAGGTCTGGAACGGCTTGACGAAGAGCGTCCAGACATACTGCGGGCTCGAGATCGCCATCATGGCGATGAGCCCCAGCACGAGCTGGAGCCAGCGTCCCTTGGCAGCGGCGGCGACGCCCGTGGCTGACGACATGGCCTCCTCCTTCCGCAAGGGACCGTCCGCGTCCCGAGCGGGTTACGACGCAAAGCCGATGCCAATCCACCAAAGGCCGCGGTCCGGAAGTCAAGGCGCGGAAATCACGGCGATTTTGGGATCGCGCTGCTGGTGCTGCGACGGCCGTCGCAGCCGCTTGCCTAGAAAATGACCGTCACTTGACGCAATGGCAGCCGTAGAAAGGGCAGAGCCAAGCGCGCCGGGAGACGGCTCGCCAAGTGCCGCCGGTCAATGGGCCACCGGCTTGGGCAGCGCCCGCAGGTCGAAGAAGTCGTTGCCGGCGAAGTAATAGGCGGGCTCCTGCACGTCGCGCCGCTCCGCCGCCTCGCGCGGCACCGTATCCTTCACATAGAGTGCCAGGTCGGTCACCCTCACCTTGCCGCGCTTCTGATAGTCGGCGGCACCGTCGAGCCCTTTCAGCACCACGTAGGTGAAGAGGCCGTGGCGCTGGTCAGCCGCCACGGCGGCATCGGCGCTGTCGAGCGCCTCGCCGTTGGCCCCGGCCAGCACGATGCGCCCGGCCGAGTGCCCGAGGGTGTTGGTGAAGGTGTCGTTGCGCGCGGCGCGCTCGGTGGCATCGTTGACCGCGAGACCGCCGGCATAGCAGGTATCCAGCATGACGACCACGCGCGCCGCCGCGATGCCGCGGATCCACTCGACCAGGCGGTCCTGGCCGACGCCCTCGTCGCGGAAGATGTCGCCGACCAGCTTGTTCCATTCGACGGCACTCAGCAGCCGGGTCAGGCGCTCGCGGTGCTGGATGCCGAGCTCATAGGGGGCGAAATAGTAGCGGCCGTCGAGCGCCTCGCCGTGCCCGGCAAGGAAGATCAGCACCATGTCCTGCGGACGCGCCTTGGCGGCGATGGCGTGGAAGGCTTGCTCGATCCCGGCGGTGGTCGCCTGGCTGTCCACGAGCACGGTCGCCTCGGCCTTCTGGTAGATTTGCCCGGCGCTCTCCTTCATGGTCTCGGCGATGGCGCGCGCGTCGTTCGCCGCGGCCTCGAGCCTGAAGTCGGGAATCTCGTATTTGCTCACGCCGACGGCGAGAACGTAAAGCACGATGTCGGAGGCGGCGGGCTGGACTGCCCCGCTGCCCGCAGCGGCGGTCGCCGCGGCGGCGGGAGATGCGGCAGCCGGCGGCGTGTAGCGGACGGTGACGGCTGGCCGTTCGCCGGCGCCCGTCTCCACCTCGCCGCTCGCGCTGAGCGCCGAGAGCTCGATGCGATTGGCCCCCGGCGCCACCGGCAGGCGGCGCTCCTCGAGCGCGCTGGCGCCGGCGACGGTGCGCTTCTTCTCGCCCTCGATCACGGCGCCGTCCCGCCGCATGAGCACGTCGCCGATGCCGCCCCCGCGGTCATCGAGGCGGAGCTTGAGGAGCACCTCCGGCGTGGCGACCGCGATGGTCGCGTCGCCGGGCTCGTGGCAGGGCCCGTCGGGCGCCTCGCACACCTCGTTGAGCACGAGGCGCGGCGGCAGCCCTTGGCCGAGCGCCTTCTCGGCCGGCGCCTCGCCGGCAGTCGCCGGCGGCCCTGCCGCTGCGGCGAAGCGCGACAGCACCAGATCGCGGCGATAGAAGCGGTCGTACATCTGGTCGACGGTGACGAAATCGGCCAGCCGCTCCTTGCCGTGGTCGATATGGTAGCCGATCAGGCTCTCGCCGCCGGGACCGTCGTCATCGGCCGGGCTGTGATCGAAATAGCCGTCGGGCGTCCAGGCGATCCAGCGCCGCCCGTCGGCGTGGACGAAGACCGCCATCACCTCGCCGCCGCCGTCCGCGGCGTACCAGCGCAGGGTGCCGTCGCCGAGCGCTGCGACGACATAGCGGCCGTCGCCGGAGAGCCCGACCGTCCAGGCCGGCGCCGGCAGGACTTGGCGCCAGTCCTGGCGGCCGCCGCGGTAGAAGCGCAGGTAGAAGTCGGTGCCGAGCGCCACCGCGCTGCCGTCGCGGGCAACCGCGACGCTGCGCGCGATCTCGTTGGGCTCGAGCACGAGCGGCTGGCCGTTGGCGCTGGGATTCGTGCCGTTCCGCCAGCCGCTCACCGACATGTCCGCGGCCTCGGCACGGGGCGCCGTCAGGCCGTCGGCGCCGGCTGCAAGGGGAGCAAGCTTGCGGGCGCGCAGATCGAAGACCAGCGCCTTGCCGCCCCGCGGGCCGAGCGCGAAGGCCACCCGGTTGCCGTCGGCGGAGACCGCGAAGCCGTGCTCGTAGCCGTCGCGGAAATCGCCTTGCTGGCGCCCGCGGGAGAAGAGCGCCCTGCCGCCCGCGTCGAGGCGGCCGAAGCTCGGTCCCGCCGTGGCCCAGAGGAGGCCGCCGTCGGGCAGGGCGGCAAGGTCGCTCACCGTGTCGCTGCCGGCGAGCGCAATGTCGCGGGCGCGCCTGGGCGCATCGAGCGGCCAGGCGCGCAGGAGCGGCCGGCCCTCGCCGTCGGCATAGGCGCCGCCGGCATAGAGCGTGCGCCCATCGGCGGACCACGCCACCGCCGCGAGGCTGCCGCCGCGGCCGGGCGGCGGGGAGAGCGACGTGCGAAGCGCCAGGCTCGCCCCGTCGAGCAGCCATACCGCGGGCCGTGCCACGCTGCCGACCGCGAGCCACCGGCCGTTGGGCGAGAAGGCAATGCCCCAGGGCTCGGCCAACCCGGGCAGCGTCGTGCGGCGCGCCAGATAAAGGCCGGGCGGCTTGGGGCTTGCCCCGGGGTTCCGCGTCTCGAGGCCGCTCGTATAGAGCCGCACGCCGTCGCTGGCGCTCACCGCGAGGTGGCCGTGGCCGTCGGCGGCGATGGCGCTAATTTCGCCCGCGTAGTCCCGGTCCTCCCCGGCAAGCTTGGAGGCCGCGAGATCGAGAAGGCGCAAGCCCCCGCGCTCGAAGCCGACCGCGAGAAAGGTGCCGTCCGCGAGGAATGCCGCCGCGGTCGCCGGCCCCAGCTCCGACGGCAGGTTGATGGTGCCGATCTGGCGGCGCTTGGCGGCATCGACGAGGGTGATCGTGGCGCCGCCCGGCACCGGCTCTCCCGCGACTGCAAGGCGCTGCCCCGCGATGGCGAGCGCATAAAGGGCGCCGCCGTCGCCCGCGGAGATCGCCGGCCGCAGCACCGCGCGGGGCGTGCCGTCGCCGTTCCACAGCCGGATCGTCTTGTCGTTCGAGATGGTGACGAGCCCGCCGTCCGCCATGGGTGCTATGCGATTGATCATCGCCGAGTGCATGCCTGAACTCGATGCGCAGGAAAAGCGGCGCGGGCGCCTGCGAGGGTGCGGCGGTCACGAGCAGGCCGAAGAGGGCTGGCCAAGCGGGCAGGCCGCGCGGCACGAGAGCCCTCTTGTAGTGCACCTTCATCGCGCTCAGTTCAGGTTGAAAGCGACTTGGACGTCCTGATGCGCCGTCTGGACCTCGGTGCCGAAGCTATCGCGGCGCTTCAGGTTGGAGTGGGTCGCCTCGACGGTCTCGACGGTGGCCTTGCTGAGAGGCGGCGCCGCCGCAAGCTCGGCGCTCGGATCCTCCCGTTTCGCCACATGAACCGTGGCCGCGCCCGGCTTGAACGCCTGGCTCGCGATAAAGCCCGCGCGCCCGTCGGCGAGGCGCACCGGCGTCCAGGCACCCTGCGCCGGACCGGTCACCACGACCTCTTCGCCGCGCTTGAGCCCCGCCAGGCGCTTCGCCGAGGCGGCCGGGCCGTCGCGCACGATGCCGGCGCGGGCAAGCGCCACGGTCTTTTCCACGTTCGGCGGCGGCTCCTCGATCTTGGCGACCAGGCCGCGCGACTGGGGATCGGCAACGAGCAGCTGCTCGGCAGCGGCGTCCAGCTCCTCTTGCCGTTGGTTCATGTGCGCACCCACATGGTCGGCGGTCGCCAACTCGTCGGTGAAGCGCGCATGCACCTGATCGAGCTGCTGCTGCGCCAGCTCGCGGGTGAGCCGGCCGGCGGCGAAGTCGGCCTTGATTGCCGCGGCCTGCGCCATGCGGCATTGCTTGAGCGCGAGGAAGGCGGCGGTCGCCTTGTCCATCGCCGCGCCGTAGGCCTGGGCATCGCCGCCGATCGATTGCGCGAGAGCCTGCTGATTGCCGGCTGCCTGCTGCTGCCTGGCGTTGTAATAAGCCATCACGCCGCTGGCCATCGCGCCTGCGGCGCCGGCGATCAGCGCAGTCTTCCAGTTGCCGGTCAATACGCCAAGCAGAACGCCTGGAGGGAGATCTGGCGATCGAAGAAATCGTCGCTCTCCCTGAGTGCCGCGTGCTGGACGCCGCACGGGTCATTCGGGTCGACGGCGGGTACGGACGGGCCCGAGCTATCGGGGCGATCGCCGCTCTCGGCAAAGGCGGCGAGCGGAACGGACGCCGAGAGCAATGCGCCGAGGGCGAGCCCGACCGCGAGCGAGGCGGCCCGACAGACCGTGCGCGGAAAACGGGGTGTGGTGCATGATCTCGGGCCGTGGGGCATAGCCGACACTCCGTGAGCCGCAGGTGCCCCATGCGCAATGCCCGATCGGCCGCCGGCACGGACGCTACCGGCCGGTCGCAAGATCGTGGCAGCTGAAGCCAGGACGGACGCGCGATGGCGGCAACCGCCGTCGCGGAATCCGCCCCCTCCCTGTTCTCACTTCAAGCCGTTATTGCAAAACTGGGCTGCCTTTCCCGCTCGTATCTTTATCGAGAATCGGGAGAAATTCAACTCGAAATTACCCGCCGGCCAGGCCGCGCCCGACACCCCGCTGGCGCGCTCCCATGTCCTTCCCGGTCCCGGCTTTCGGGGAAATACCTATGGCAGATTGTAGCCTGGCCGGATACGATCAACTCAAAGTGGAGCACTCATGCAAGGAGGAAGACAAGCGCCAGCTTTCACGATGGCGGCTACCGCTGCGTTTCGCCGTCGTCATGGCTGCGTCAATGGCATCGTTCGCCGCGGGCGCCCAGAACGCCTCCGGACCGTCACCGATCGCGGCGGTCGAGGTGTTCCTGATCCGCCAGGATTTTTCCGATTGCACCAACGCCAACGTCAACGCCAACAATCCGTCGAGCATCGGCGGCACCGCCTGGATGGTTCGCCAATCCGACGGCAATACTAGCGTGAAAGTTGCGATAACAGCCTCGCCGAACACCGTTTACCGCCTCTATCTCAAGTGCGTGCGGCAAATCGGCGACATCACGACCCAGGACGAGGGAGAAGGCAACGGCGTATTCGAGTTTCCGACAAACTTGACCGGATCGGTCTACGCCTTCGACATGTATCCGGACGGCGCGCCGTCGGGAAACAAATTCCAGAGCGTGCAGGTCAAATTTCCGTAGTCGATCGCGCGGCGGCCCCTCTATCCTCTCCTTGTGCCGGACCGTTCGCCCGGCTGTAGGGACGCGCCACTGGAGGGGATCGCATGACCGCGCCGGAGCGCATCGCGCACTGGCTGGAGCTGCCTTGGCTCAACCGCGGCCGCCTCGTCTTCTATTCGGCGGCGATCTGCCTTCTCTTTCTCGCCTTCACGGCGCTGTGGACGGCGCTGGCGCTCGCGCACGGGCTGGTCGATCCCGTGGGCATTCCGTTCGGCCACGTCTTCATCGAGTTCTGGGCCGCCGGCAAGGCGGCACTCGGCCGCGATCCCGCGGCGGTCTACGACTTCCCGGCGTTCCTCGCCCTGCAGAGGACGGCGGTCGGCGGCGTGCGCGCGCTCTACCCCTGGCACTACCCCCCTCTCCTGCTGCTCTTCCTGCCGCCCTTTGCGCTGCTGCCCTACCTCGCGGCCGTGCCGCTGTGGTACGGCTGCAATCTCGCCGCCTATCTGGCGCTCGCCCGGCGCTTAGCACCCGCGCCGCAGCTGCTGTGGACAGCGCTCGCCTTTCCCGGCGCCCTCATCGCGTTCCATGTCGGCCAGTTCGGCTTCGCCCTGGTTGCGGCATTCGGCTGGGCTCTCCTGCTGCTCGACGAGGTCCCGCTCCTCGCCGGGCTCCTCATCGCGCTGCTCGCGGTCAAGCCCCACCTCTTCCTCCTCGTGCCGCTCGCCCTCCTTGCGGCGCGGCGCTGGACCGCCTTCGCGGCGGCAGCACTCGGCGTCCTGGCGCTCTCTCTCGCGAGCTGGCTGATTTTCGGCAGCGAGGTATGGCTGGCGTTCCTCGCCGACATCCGATTGTTCGAGAAGTCGCACGTCCTGCTCTCGGGCGCGCATGCGCCGCCTGCCGAGGGCGAGAATTTCCTCCTGTGGAACTGGCAGCCTTCGGTCTTCGTCATGGCCGAGACGCTCGGCCTCCCGCAGGCACTCGCGGCAGCCCTGCAGGCCGCCACGGCCATTGCTGCCGCGGCCGCGGTGATCTGGGCCTGGCGCGGTCACGCCCCGCGGACGCTGCGCTCGGCAGCACTCGTCGCCGCGGGCCTGCTCGTGCCGCCCTATCTCTACAACTACGACCTCGTGCTCCTCATTCTCCCGATCGCCTGGCTGGGATGGCACGGGGCGAGGCATGGCTGGCTGCCGGGCGAGAAGCTCGCCCTGCTCGTCGCTTGGCTCTCGCCCGGCCTCGTGACGCCGCTTGCCGGGCTCTTGGGCGTGCAGCTCGGGCCGCTTCTCCTGGCCGGCGTCCTCTGGGCCATCTGCCGGCGCATCGCCTATGAGCGGCGCGTCGCAAGCCCGCTCCTCATAGCCGGCTGGCAATGGCGATGAGCCGGCTCGGGGCGCGCATCACCGTCGCGATGATCGCCATGAACGAGGCCGAGGCCGTCGCCAAGGTGATAGGCGACATCGCGCGCACCGTGCCCGAGGCCGAAATCCTCATCGTCGACAGCAGCAGCGACCGCACGCCGGAGATCGCGCGCGCCCTGGGTGCGACCGTCATCCGGCAGTTCCCGCCGGCGGGCTACGGGCCGGCCATGGACCTGGCGCTGCGCTCGGGCAGCCGCGAGGCGGTGGTGACGCTCGACTGCGACGACACCTACCCCGTCGAGCTCATCGAGACCTTCGCCGCGGGCATCCTCGAGGAGGGCTATGACCTGGTCGACGGCTGCCGTCTTGCGCAGAAGCCCGAAGCTATGCCGTGGCTCAATTTTCTTGCCAATTGGGGCTTCGCGCTCATCGCCTCCGCCCTCTTCCTCCGCCGCATCAAGGACCTGCACAGCGGCATGCGCGCCTATCGAAGGACGCTCATCGAGGGCTTGCGCTATGATATGAAGGGTGCCGCACTGCCGGTCGAGCTTCTGTTGAGGCCGCTCAGGGAGGGCCGCAGGATCAAGGTTCTCGATATCCCCTACCGGCCGCGCATCGGCGAGAGCACCATGCGGCCGCTCGAGAGCGCCTGGTGGACGCTTAAGCGCATCTGGCGCAGCCGGTTCGCCTGAAGTGCCCGGTCACGAGGAAGAGAGCGAGCGCCGCGCCATGCCTCTGCCGCCCCCGCGCAAGGACGCCGGCAGCCGATACGCCATCGTCGGCGGCGCCGGCTTCATCGGCAGCCACTTCACCGATCATCTGCTCGGCGATGCCGCGACCGCGGCCGTGACGCTGTACGACAACTTCTCCTCGGGCCGGGAATGGCACTATCAGCGCCACCTGGGCGATGCGCGCTTCCGCGTGGTACGGGGCGATGCCGGGGATCTGCCGAGCCTTGCCGCGGCACTCGCCGGGCACGACACCGTCATCCATCTCGCCTCCAACCCCGACATCGCGCGCGCGGCAAGCGAGCCGGAGATCGACTTCCGCGAGGGCACCGAGCTCACCAACAACGTGGTCGAGGCCATGCGGCGAAGCGGCGTGCACCGCATCCTCTACGCCTCCGGCAGCGGCGTCTATGGCGAGCTCGGCGAGACGGAGGCGAAGGAGGATTACGGCCCGCTCGTGCCGATCTCCACCTACGGTGCCAGCAAGCTCGCGGGCGAGGTGCTGATCGCGGCCTATTGCTTCATGTTCGGCCTGACTGCTTGCGTCTTCCGTTTCGGCAACGTGGTCGGGCCGCGGCAGACGCACGGCGTGGGCCTCGATTTCGCGCGCCGCCTCCTCGCCGACCCGAGCCGCCTCGCCATCCTCGGCGACGGCACGCAGAGCAAGTCCTACATCCACGTCTCCGACGTGGTGGCCGCGGTGCTGCACGCCAATTGCTACTGCCCCAAGCCTTTCGAGGTGTACAACGTGGCGACGGGAGACTATATCACCGTGCGCGAGATCGCCGAGCTCGCGGTCGAGTGCTTGGGCCTCTCCCCGCACCCGCGCTTCGAGTACACGGGAGGCGACCGCGGCTGGAAGGGCGACGTGCCGGTCGTGCGCCTCAATACCGAGCGCATCAAGGCGCTCGGCTGGCGCTGCCGCCGCGGCTCCGCCGCCGCTTTGCGCGAATTGCTTGACGCGCTCATCGCCGACTTGCGCGCCGGCCGGCTCTGAGGATCGGGGGCGCGCGAGGGCCGCTGCACAAATATTGCTCACGCAGTTGTGAGACGAGCGGATCGCCGACGGGAGGTATCCTCAGCCTCATGATGAAGATCACGCGCCGCTCCTTTGGACTTCTTGCAACCTCCTCCGTCGTAGGGGTCTTCGGCGGCGCTGCCGCGGCGCGCGCCGACGACGTAGCGGCGCTCGACGTCGTCGTCAGCTCGGAGCCCGCGCTGCAACCGATGATGGAGGACCTCGGTCGTCTCTGGCGCAGCCAGGGCGGCGCCCGGGTGCACGTCTTCGCGGCGCGGAGCGATCTTCTTCTCGAGGAGATCTGGCGGGGTGCGCGCTCAGATCTCGTCGTCATCGAAGGCCGCAGCCTGGCCGACGCCGCGGTTGGCCGCGCGCTCATCAAGCCCGAGACGCGCCGCGACGCCTGGCGCAACCGCCTCGTGATCGCGGCCTACGACAATGCCCAGCTAACGATCCGCCTAGCACCCGAGAGCGATCTTGTGCGCCTCCTCGGTGCGGGGCGGCTTGCGCTCGCCGACGCGGCGCTGTCGCCTGCCGGCACGGCGACGCGCGCGGCGCTCGAGACGCTCGGTCTGTGGCGGGCGCTGGACGGCCGCACCATCGGCGTCGAGAGCACGGAGACGGTGGCATTGCTGCTCACGACCGGCAAGGCCGCCCTCGGCGCCCTCCATGCCAGCGACGTGGCGGCCACGCCCAGCCTGAGCACGGCGGCTACCTTTCCCGACGACACCTATCCGGAGATCGTCTATTCGCTCGCCATAACGCAAAGCACGCCAAGCGACGCCGCGCAGCGCTTTCTCGAATTTCTCCGCGGCCGCGACGCCCAAACGCGGGTCAAGGCGGGAGGGCTGGAGCTCTTGGCATGACGATGCAAACGATCGCCGGCGCGCCGCCGCGGGACAGGCAGACCCATTCAGCCCTGGTGCGCCTCACCCATTGGCTCAACGCGGTCGCCATCCTGATCATGATCGGCAGCGGCTGGCGCATCTACAATTGGCAGCCCATCCTGCCGTTCCATTTCCCGGTCGCCTTCACCCTCGGCGGCGAGGAGGCCATCTCCGAGGCCGTGCACAACGAGGACGGACTGGCGGGCGCCTTGCAGTGGCATTTCGCCGGCATGTGGCTTCTCGTCCTCAACTTCATCGTCTACCTCGTCTACGGCTTTGCCACCGGCCATTTCCGCCGCGATTTCCTGCCGCTCGGGCCGCGCGCCGTCCTCGGCGACTTTTGGGCCGCGCTGCGCTTCAGCCTCGAGCACCGGCTCGGGCGCTACAACGCGGTGCAGAAGGCGGCCTATGTGGGCGTGCTCGCGGCCGTGCTCCTCACCATCCTCTCCGGCCTCTCGATCTGGAAGCCGACCCAGCTCAAGGCGCTGACCTGGCTCTTCGGCGGCTTCGACAATGCGCGCATCGTGCATTTTGCCGGCATGTCGGCGATCGTGCTCTTCATCCTCGTGCATGTGGCGCTGGTGATCCTGGTGCCGAAGACGCTGGTCGCCATGGTCACAGGCGAGGCCTCGAGCCCCGCGCCGGCGCCTGCCCCGCAGCCGCGCGGCCGAGGAGGACAGCGATGAGCTTATCGCCCGCCAAAGCGAGTGCTGCCGTCCCGGCACGGCTGCCGCGGCTGCAACGAAGCCGCGTCGTCCAGGACGTTCGAGCGGCGCCTTTTCCTCTCCAAGAGCCTGAGCATCGGCGCCCTGACGTTGCTCAGCGGTTGCGACCTCACCGATCAGGATGCGGTGCAATCGGTGCTGAACGCCATCAGCCGGTGGAACGACCGCGTGCAGGCGTTCCTCTTCGACCCCGCGCGCCTCGCGCCCACCTACCCGGAGAGCGCGGTCGTGCGCGACTTCCATTACAATTCCTATTACGCCTATCTGGGCGAGGAGAAGATTCCGCACGTCGACGGCGCCAGCTACAAGCTCGAGCTCGGCGGCCTCATCGCGAACAAGCGGCCGTGGACGCTCGCAGAGCTCTACGCGCTGCCGCAAAGCTCGCAGATCACGCGCCACGTCTGCGTCGAGGGCTGGAGCATGATCGGCAAATGGAGCGGCCCCACGCTACGCTCGTTCCTCGAGCGCGTCGGCGCCGATCTCACGGCGAGCTACGTCGGCTTCCTCTGCGCCGACGGCTATTACGGCAGCCTCGACATGCCGAGCGCCTTGCATCCGCAGACCATCCTCGCCTTCAAGTTCGCCGACGAGTTGCTGCCGCCGCGCTTCGGCTTTCCCATGAAGGTGCGCGTGCCGACCAAGCTCGGCTTCAAGAACCCGAAGCACATCATGGCCATCTTCGTCACCAACCGCTTCCCGGGCGGCTTCTGGGAGGACCGCGGATACAACTGGTTCGCCGGCACATGACGGACGAGCGGGCGCCGCCTCGAGCGACGGGGAACCGCGCGCTCTGCGCCATAGCCGTCATGGCGAAAGCGCCCCGGCCGGGCAAGGCCAAGACGCGATTGGTCCCGCCCCTCAGCTGCGAGGAGGCCGCGGACTTGAGCGCCGCATTCCTCCGTGACGTGACGGAGAATGTGGCGCTGGCGTCGGCGGAGGTGGCGATCCGCTGCTACGTGGCCTATGCCCCCGCCGGCAGCGCCGACCTCTTCGACGGCATGCTGGCGCCGGAGACGCGCCTCTTGCTTGCCGACGGCTCGCCCGCGATGCCGCCGCGCGTCAACGGCTTCGGACGCAGCCTGCTGCATGCCGCGCAAGGCCTCTTCGATCGCGGCTACGGTGCCGCCTGCCTCCTCAATTCGGACAGCCCCACGCTGCCGACGGCAGTGCTGCGCGAAGCCGCCAAGGCGTTGGCGCAGCCGGGAGACCGCATCGTGCTCGGGCCGGCCGAGGACGGCGGCTATTATCTGCTCGGCCTCAAGGCGCCCCATGCCCGGCTCTTCGAGGATGTGCGCTGGAGCAGCGAGCATGTCGCGGCCGAGACCTGCGCGCGGGCAGCGTCGCTCGGCCTCGAGATCGTCCGCCTGGCTCCCTGGTACGACGTTGACGATCGCGCGGCGCTCGGAAGATTGATCGGCGAGCTCTCCACCATGAGCGCGCGGCGGCGCGACGCCCGGGCGCCCTATCCCGCACCCGCGACGGCCGCCTGCATCTCCCGCTTGCGGCTGGGCGAGCGGCTGGCCGGCGCCGGCTTTGCACGCGATTTGCGCGTCCCTGCCGGCGGCGTGGCGCCGTGAGGTTCGTTCCCTCGCGCGCGCAACTCCTCGTGCTGATCGCTGCCGGGCTGCTGGCACTCACGGCGCTCGGCATGACGGTCTACCTCCCGAGCGAGGCCGAGATCGGCTCCCGGACCCGCATGGAGTTCTTCGTGGCCGTGGCGCTCGCCTCGGGCGTCCTCTATCTCGCCGCCGTCGCACTGGTGCTCCGCGGTCCGCTGCCGCGTCATGCACTTCTTCTCATTCTCGCCGCCGCCGGCGCCATGCGGCTCATTCCGCTCACCACCTTGCCCTTCCTTTCGACCGACATCTATCGCTACGTGTGGGACGGCAAGGTGCAAGTGGCCGGCATCAATCCCTATCTCCGTGTCCCCGACGCCCCGGAGCTCGCGGCCCTGCGCGACGCGAAGATCTTCCCCAGGGTCAATCGCGCCAACTACGCGCTCACCGTCTATCCGCCGGCGGCACAGGCGATCTTCTTTCTCGTCACGCGGCTGAGCCCGACCGTGCCGGCCATGAAGATCGCCATGGTCGCGTTCGAGGCCGTTGCCATCGCCGCCTTGGTGGCACTCCTCGGCATGGCCGGCCTGGCGCGCGAGCGGGTGCTGATCTACGCCTGGAATCCGCTCGCCGTCTGGGAGTTCGCGGGGAGCGGCCACATCGACGCCGCGGTCATCGCATTCGTCGCATTGGCGCTTCTCGCGCGCGCGCGCGGCCGCATGCTCTTGACCGGTGCCGCGCTCGGCGCCGCCATCCTCGTCAAATTCCTCCCGGCCGTGCTGCTGCCCGCCCTGTGGCGGAAATGGGACATGCGCATGCCCGCGGCTTGCGCCGCCGTGATCGCCGGCTTCTATCTCCTCTACAGCGGTGCCGGGGCCAATGTCCTCGGCTTCCTCCCGGGCTACGGGGCGGAAGAAGGCTTCCGTCAGGGGGACGGCTTCTATCTCCTCTTTGCGCTCGCGCGCATCGGCGAGGCGCCCGCGGTCTCGCTCTATCTCGCGGCCGTGGTGCTGCTCTTGGCCGGACTTGCCGCCTGGATGGTCTTCCTCCGCGAGCCCCGAGAGGTCCGCGACGGCGACCCCGTCGCCGCCGCCCGGGACATGCTGATCCTGGCGACGGCGTTGATGCTCGCCATCACGCCGCACTACGCTTGGTATTTCGCCTGGCTGGCCCTGCCGGCGTGCCTCTACCCGTCATTGAGCGTGCTCTACCTCACGCTCGCGGGCTTCCTGCTCTACTTGGACCCCGGCCACACGATGATGCTGTGGCGCGGCTTGATCTACGGCCCCTTTCTGGCGCTCGCGCTCGCCGAGCTCCTGTGGCGCCACCGGGCGCAGATGACCCCGATGCTTCGCACCTCGAGGAGGAGCCCATGACGCCGGCCAGCCCGCTCAAGGACCCGCGGCGCTATTTCGAGGAGGTCGCGCAATCGCGCGGCGCCATCGCCGAGGCGCCGCCGGTCTGCCTCTATCTCGAGACCACCAATCGCTGCAACCTCCTCTGCGAGACCTGCCCGCGCACCTTCGAGACGCTCGAGCCGCCCCAGGACATGAGCTGGGAGCTCTTCACCTCGATCGTCGACCAGTTCCCCGACATCGCCCGCGTGGTGCTGCACGGAGTCGGCGAGCCGATGATGGTGCGCGAGCTGCCGCGCATGATCCGCTATCTCAAGGAGCGCGGCACCTACGTGCTGTTCAACACCAACGGCACGCTGCTGACCGCGCGCAAGCGCCAGGACCTCGTCGATACCGGCCTGGACGAGCTGCGCGTCTCGCTCGACGCCGCCGACGCGAAGGCCTTCCGCGCGGTGCGCGGGCGCGACTTCTTCGACCGCATCGTGCGCAACGTGCGGGACTTCACCGCCTTCCAGCGGCGCACCGGCGCCGCCACGCCGCGCGTCTCGCTCTGGCTCACGGGCCTCAAGGAGACGGTGGCCCAGCTTCCGGCCTTCGTGCGCCTGGCAAGCGAGATCGGCGTGCGCGAGGTCCATCTGCAGCGCCTGGTCTTCATGGCCGGCGGAGCCGGTCTCGCGCGGCCCGAGTCCTCGCTCTTCGAACGCACCGCGCGCGAGGAGGAGGCCGCCATCCGCGAGGCGCAGGAGATCGCCGCCGCACTTGGCGTGACGCTCGACGCATCCGGGGCGACCGAGCCGGGCCTCAGCCTCAAGCGCCAGGAGGAGGACCGCCCCTGGTCCACCTGCCGGCGCCCCTGGTCGCTCATGTATTTCACCGCGCACGGCCGGGCGCTCCCCTGCTGCATCGCACCCTTCTCGGCGCGCGGCTACGAGAGCTACACGCTCGGCGACGCCACCCAGGAGAGCCTGCGCGAGATGTGGAACGGCCCGGCCTATCAGGCGTTCCGCACGGCGCTCCTGAGCGACGCACCGCCCAAGCCGTGCGAGAATTGCGGCCTGCGCTGGAGCCTCTAGTCCGATGGCGGCGGTCCGCCCCAGCGCGCCCGAGTCCGCGGTCGCCGTCGTCATCCCGACCTTGAACGAGGCGGGTGCCATCGCCCGCGTCATCGCCGAGATCCCCCGGCCGCTCGCGCGCGAGATCATCGTCGCCGACAGCGGGAGTACGGACGGCACCGCCGAGACGGCGCGTGCCGCAGGGGCGCGCGTCGTCTCCATGGCCGAGCGCGGCTACGGCCGCGCCTGCGCCGCGGGCGCCGCGGCCGCAGCGCCCGAATGCGCCATCATCGTCTTTCTCGACGGCGACGGCAGCGACCGCGCCGATCTGATGCCGGAGCTGGTGGCGCCCATCCAGGCGGGCACCCACGATTTCGTCATCGCCTCGCGGGCACGGGGGAAGCGCGAGCCGGGTGCCATGAGCTGGCATCAGCTCCTCGCCGGCTACCTCGCCGGCATCGTCACATGGGCACTCTACGGCGTGCGCTACAGCGACATGTGCGCCTTCCGCGCCATCCGCCGCGAGGAGCTCGAGCGTCTCGCCTTGCGCGAGAAGACCTATGGCTGGAACATCGAGATGCAGATGCAGGCGGCGCGCGCGGGCCTGCGCATCCTCGAGGTCCCGGTGCCGTACCGGCGGCGCCTGGCCGGAACCTCGAAGGTCGCGGGCTCGCTCCGCGGCACCATCCACGCGGCATCGCGCATCATCGCGACCTGCGCCCGAGTCGCAAGCTCGCCCGCGCCGCGGCGAGCGGAGCCGGCTCCCGATTGAGGGTGGTTTTCGTAAGCTCTCCCGAGGGCTATCCTCTCCGCCAGGCGCGCGCATCGGCCGTCCAGCGGGGAAGCCTTGGGCCATGGCACTGTCGTCGTCGCGAGGGTCTGGGGCATGAAGATCGGCGTGCTCGGCGGCGGGCTCACGGGCCTCGTCGTAGCTAGCCGGTGCCGCCATGACTGCGAGGTCCTCGAGCTCGACGATGCGCCCGGCGGCCATTGCCGCAGCCTCGTCGAGGAGGGCTACACCTTCGATCAGGGCGGCCCGCACATCCTCTTCTCGAGCAACAAGGAGATCGTGGCGCTGCTCCACGCGCAGCTCGGCGACAACCTCGCCCGGCGACGGCGCAACAACCGCATCTGGTACGACGGCCGCACCGTCAAATATCCCTTCGAGAACGGCCTCTACGACCTCAAGCCGCAGGACCGCTTCGAATGCCTCTACCATTACCTCCACAACGACTATCCCAAGCCGGGCAATTTCAAGGAGTGGATCTACCACGTCTTCGGCAAGGGCATCGCCGAGAAGTACATGCTCCCCTACAACGAGAAGATCTGGAACCTGCCGGCCGAGAAGATGGCCTTCGACTGGGTCGAAGGCCGCGTGCCGCGCCCGCCCGTCGAGGACGTGATCAAGTCCGCGGTCGGCGTCGAGACCGAGGGCTACACCCACCAGCTCTACTTCGACTATCCCAGGCACGGCGGCATCGAGGCGCTGCCGCGCTCCTTTGCCCGCGAATGCCGCGCCATCGCGCTCAACTTCCGGGTGGAGAAGGTGTGGCGCGAAGCCGGCCGCTGGCACGTCGCCGACGGGACCAACGTCAAGCGCTACGACCGCATCGTCTCCACCATCCCCATCGAAGATCTGCTCGCGGGCCTCCCCGACGTGCCGCCTGCGATCCTCGAGGGCGTGCGGGGCTTGCGCTACAATTCGCTCATCGTGGTGATGCTCGGCGCCGAATGCGCGGCGCCGCCGCCCTTTACCGCGCTCTACGTGCCCGACCCCGCCTTCCCCTTCCATCGCCTGTCGTTCCCGCTCAATTTCACCGACGAGGGCGCCCCTCCGGGACACGTGGCGGTGGCGGCCGAGATCACCAGCAATCCAGGGGACGGTTTCCACGAGCTCGGCGACGAGGAGATCTCCCGGCGCGTCATAGGCGGCATCGAGAGGATGGAGCTCTTGGCGCCCGGCAGCATCCGCTTCTGCCGCGTGCACCGTACCAAGCACGCCTACGTGGTGCGCACCTTCGATTACCGCGAGAAGCTGAGCGCTGCGCTGGCCTATCTCAACGGTCTCGGCATCGTGAGCGTCGGCCGTAATGCCGAGTTCGAATACATCAACATGGACGAGGCGGCGCGGCGCGCCTTGGCCGCCGCAGCCCTGCTCGACGGCGAGCGCTGAGCATCCGCCGGCCTCAGCCCGCTGGCGTGCCGCCCGCGAAGCGCACTCGAAAGATCGCGTAGCTCCCGCCCGCACCGGCGAAGCGTGCCGCCTCGCGCAGCTGCACGCCCTCTGCGTCGAGACGCCGGATCATGGCGGCGTCGATGCGGTGGTCCTGAGCACCCGCATCGCAGACGAGATAGAGCGCCCCGCCCTTGGGCGCCGCCTTGAGCCAAGCCGCGAGATCGTCGCTCGACGGCTCCGCATCCGCCGGGTAGTTCCAGACGACGAAGCTCTCGTAGCGCTGCGCCTGGAGATTGTAGACCGGCCGCTCGAGATAGGCCGCGGCCTCGATCCCCATCCATCCCGGGTAGGCCGCCACCACCGCATCGGCACCGCCATGGTCGCGCAGCCAGGCGGCAGCCTCGCGCCCCGGCGAGGGAGCGGGCGGCAGCGCGGCGTAGATCGACCAGGCGCCGGCCGCTGCCGCGACGATAAGCCAGAGGCGGAAGACAAGGCTCGGCGGCCGCCGGGGATTGTCCTCGCGGTCCATCCAATGCAGCCCGACGAGCGCCACGAAGACGAGCCCATAATGCCGGTCGTAGCCGGAGTAGAGGGCGGCGCCGATGAGAAAGAGCGCCGCCGCGACCGCTCCGTAGACGGCGCACAGGAGCGCCGTGCGGCGGAGCGAGGCGAGGCCCAGGGCGAGGGCGGCCACGCCGAGGGCGAGCGGGCCGAGGGCGCCGCAGTCCGTGCAGACGCGGCTCCAGGCGAAACCCCCGGGCGGCGTCCAATTGACCGGCACGAAGGCGCCCGAAAGGCGCGCGAGTGCGACCAAGGCGCGCGCGGCGGCACCCCCCGGCTGCACCGCCACGATGGTATCGGGTGCGGGAAATGCGGTGACGATGGCCAAGGCGGCGAGGACCAGGCAAAGGGCGATGCCGGGTAGCGAGCGCGGCCCGCGATAGAGCATGAGGCAGCCGAAGATGCCGCCCAAGGCCAGGAAGTGGATGCCGACGTTGGCCATCAGCCCGAGCGCCAGCCACGACCAGGCCGAGCGCCGCAAGGCGACAAAGGCGAAGAAGAGCACGACGCCGAGCCCATAGCCGGGCGCCACGATCGCGTAGTCGAAGGCGAGGTGATAGCTGAGGGAGAGCAGCAGCTTCTCGAGCCAGCCGAAGGGCGAGGCGAGCCAGACCAGGCCGAGGCTCGCAATTGCGATGGCGGCCTGGAGCACCCTCACCACGACGGGATCGTCATATAGGCGATCGGCAACGAGGAGCAGCAGGTGCCAGAGGCCCGGGTGCCCCTCGTGGCCGAGATTGTGATAGAGGCCGACGAGGCCGCTAGAGCCGCGGGCTATGAGGAAGGCCTGGAGCTCATGGCGCGACGGGTCGTGGCTGAAGGCGAAATACCCTTCCGCTACGGCAAGCAGCAAAAAGGCGGCCCAGCGGGAAGCCGATTGCGAAGCGAGCACACCGGCTCGGGGTCCGCCTGATGCGCCAGTCATGCGCCGCAAGGTAGCGCTCTCGGCACCGTCCGCTCAACCGGAATCGAGGTGCGGCGGTGCCGCGACCGGCGGCACGCGCGGGCGCGGTTATTCGCGCTTGAAAATGGCTCGTAGTTGAAGAATACTGCCCGCGCGCAACTTTGCTTGCAAGAGCGTGGAAGATTGTGCGACGAGGCTGATGGGAGGAGCGAGATGCGTGGAGCGCGACGGACGCATGAACGTGACGGAGCAAAAACCAGGGAAGGTGCGGCAAATATCTATCCGATCGATGCGCGGGTCGGCGCGCGCGTGCGCAAGCGCCGCGTCGAGCTCGGCATGACCCAGCAGGCGCTCGGCGGGGCGGTCAATCTGAGCTACCAGCAGATACAGAAGTACGAGCGCGGCACAAATCGCATTACCGCGGGCCTGCTCTGGGTCTTGAGCGAGGTGCTCGAGGTCGATGTGGCCTATTTTTACGCCGCCGTCGACGGCGCCCTGGTCAAGGCCAGCGCCGATATCCTGGCGCCGCGGCAGAGCGTGCGTGGGACGCCGTCGGACCGCGAGACCTTGGAGCTCATCAAGGGCTATCGCGCGGTGCGGGATCCGAAGATCCGGCGCTCCATCCGAAACACCATCTCCACATTCGCCAAGCTCGAGCGCAACGGCGCTCAGCGCAACCGGCAGCCAGCCAAGGGCCGGCCGGCCGGCGCTTGACGCCCAGGGCGCCCCTCAGGGGCCGGGGAGGCCCGCCGTTTTCCTGACGCTCCGCATCGGAGCCGAGGTCGTCAGGAAGAGGCCGATGAAAATTACCGCTACGCCGGCGAGCGTGTCGATGTCGAAGCGCTCGCCGAAGAGGAGCGCTCCGAGGCCCATCGACACCGCGATCACCACATAGCCGAGCTGGCTGAAGGTGACGGGGCCGGTCAGGCGCTGCAGCGTGAACGACATGACGAAGCCGGCGGCGGAGAGGACGCCGGCGGCGAACGGGATCCAGTGGGAGGCGCCCGGAGCCGGGACGGCGCCGAAGACCAGCATCGCGGGTGCTATCCATATTGCCGCCGCGATCAGCATGCCGCCCGCCAGCATCTCGGGCGGCGCGTCATGCGGCCAGTCGAGCGTGCGGTAGATATTGGCGACCGCCACCGTGATCGGTGCCGCGAGGACCACGAGCGTCCAGCGGAAAAGCTCCGGCGTGAGCGCCATCCCCTGCGGGCTCACCAGGAGGGCGGTGCCGAAGGCGCCCATCGCCAGGCCCGTGATGCGCAAGGCATGGGGACGCTCCATGCGCAGGACGAGGGCCAGGAGATAGGTGAGGAGCGAGGGCAGCGCATAGGCGATCGAGGCGTGGCCGGCGCCGATATGCGGCACGCTCAGAAAGAGGAGCGTATTGGGCAACCCGATGGAGCACAGGCCCGTCACCAGATAGTAGCGGAAGTGATGGAGCGTGAGGCCCGGCCGCACCCCGCGGCAGAGTCCGAAGAGCACGATGATGGTGCCGCCGATGAGGACCTGCCAGAAGCTGAAGGCGACCGCGGGAATGCCCTTGGCCGCGGCCGCCCTGCTCAGCACCACGGTGACGCCGAGGAGGGTCCCGGTGCCGACGAGCAGCCCCATCGCCGATGCGACGTTGGCGCCGATCGGCTGGCCGCAGGAGGATGACCCGCATGGCTTCGTTGACACAGGAAGGCCTCGGACTTACGGTGCTGTCAACGGGTTAACGCCCGCAACGACCGCGCGGGCTGGAATCGACGGCATAGCATGGTGGGCTCTCCCGAAGGACGCCGCTACGTCTCGACGCTCGAGATTTACAATCTGCGGATCAAGGGACGATGGACGACGGTACGGATGGAGCCGCCGATCATGGACGCGCTCCGCACCATCGCCGTTGCCGAATCGATCTCGGTCCATGAGCTGTGCTCGCGCATCGCCGCCAAGCGGACGGTCGGCAGCCTGACCTCGGCGCTGCGTCTCTACGCCGCGACCTATTTCCGCAGTCGCTGCGAGGCTGTGACGGGCGCGCTGTCGGGCTCGTCGGGCCTCGCTTCCGAAATCCTGACCTACCGCAACCTCCATCTGGAGACGGACGAGCGCGACTACGTCGTGCGCAACCAGATGGACCTCGCCGAGGCCCACGCCGAGCATCCGGGTCTCGGCTTCCTCCTCGCCTATTGGCGGGCGCTGGGCGGCGGCCATCCGCCGCCCTCCTCGGCGATCGACCTCGAGTCGCTGGCGCGCGTCGATTTTCTCAACTGGGTTCATCTCATCGATGTCTCGGCAGCCGATCCGGACGAGTTCCGCAGCCTGCGCCAGGCGCCCGGCACCATGATCTTCCGCCGGCCGGACAATATACCGCTGCGGGCATTCGGAAATTCCCTCTATATCCAGTCGCTCAAGGCGGACTACCAGGCGGTCAAGCGCTCGCGGCAGCCGCTCTTCCAGCGGCTTTCGGTCAAATCGCCGGAAGGCTCGATCCGCTATCTGCGCCTAATCTTGCCATGGGCACGGCGAGATGGAGAGATCGAGCGACTGGTCGTGGGGGTCTACCCGATAACGCCGCGAGCTCGGCATGCGACATCCACAGCATAGTCATGCGCTCCATGTGCCCGACATAGGGGAAATACGCCTCGAAGATTTTCTCCGCATGCGGGTAGCCGTAGAGCTCGTGCATGATGCGCGGCGAGGAGACGCGCTGCTCGACCAGCGTCACCGACCAGTCGGGCGCGAGGTTGCGCAAGGTGAAATCGTGGGTGAGACGGGTGAAGGCGGCCACCAGCCGCATGCCGCGCGCGGTGAGCACCCGGCGCCAACTGGGCACGATGTAGAGGCCGGAAAGCTGCACCACCGTGCCGGAAATGTGCGGCGGGTCGTCGCACAGCATGCGCGCATCGGCGAACTCCGAGGGGCCGTCGCCGAACCACAGCCGGTGGCTGCGAATGAGGTCGACGTAGTCATCCGTGTCGATGACGCGCAGCACCTGCGTCGCCACGGTGGAGCCGCCGCTATAAAGATGGAGCCAGAACACCTCGCCGGCGCGGAAGTCGTGGCGCGCCGGGTCCGCCGAGGCGTTCACCACCGGCCAGTCGGTTGTACAGATGAAGTCCTTCCACGCCTCCATGTCGAATTCGATGCGGAGGCCAAGACCTAAGCCCTTGATTTGACCAAGGAGGTCCTCGTCGAACAGGTAGCGACCTGTGCGTGACGTCGAGAGCACCGTATCCATGATTATGCCTCCCATGAGTGTCGGAGGCATTGTGATCAACAGCCGGGGGGCTAGTCCGCCGAATAGTGCGCCGGCAGTAAGTTATTACTATTGTATAGCCGAAAATGAAGTCAAATGCGAAGGCACTAAGCGGTTGTAAAGATCGCCGCAGTCGCCAAGGTTAGGGCTGGTCCTACCAAGGCGGGGTATGCGGAGCATGGCGGCGAGCGACCAGGGCGTGGGCACGAGCCTCAAGCCGTGCGCCGTGAAGGTGGGCAGCCTGCGCACCAGCATCCGGCTCGAGCCGGAGCTGTGGGAGGCGCTGCACGACATCGGCCGCCGCGAAAGTCTGACCAGATCCCAGCTTCTCGCATTCATCGCAAGCCGTCGGCGCGGGAGTTCGCTGAGCTCGGCGATCCGCGTCTTCATCTCCACATACTATTGGGAGCTCTTCAAGGCAACCGGCGAGCCCGCGCACCATATCAATCATCCGCCCGGCCTGCGCTCGGCGAAGACGAGGTGGGCCGAGTCATGACGACGCGCGCCGCCGCGGGCGGCAAGCCAGGGCTCGAGGCCCCTCCCGGCCGCCTGGCAAGCGGGGAGCGGCAGCATCGGCGCGAGTTGCGCGCGGCGCGCATGGGCCCGGTCAATGCCCATATCGGCCTCCGGCTCCGCGTACGGCGCACGGGCATGGGCGTCTCCGAAGCGTCCGTGGCCGATGGTCTCAGGGTCTCTCTGCGCACCATGCGCGCGATCGAGAGCGGCCGGCGTGCGCTGACGCTCGACGAGATCGTCAGCGCGGCAAGGATCTTGAGCGTGCCGATCGCGTATTTCTATTGCGGCCTGCAGCCGTCCTCCCGCGCCGCGGGCGGACATCGGCTCCTTCTCCACTGAGCGTCCGCCGGCGCCGGACCGGACTGCGGCGAGGCTGCGGCTAGCCCCAGACCGCGCGCGCCACCTCGACGACGAGGCGGAGCTTGGCGATCTCGTCGGCGATGCCGATGCGGTTGCCCTCGACGGTCGAGGAGAAGCCGCATTGCGGGCTGAGCGCCAGCTGGTCGAGGGGCACGTAGCGGGAGGCCTCCCCGATGCGGCGCTTGAGCTCGTCCGGCGCCTCGAGCGCCCCCTTCTTCGTCGTGACGAGGCCGAGCACGACGCGCTTCCCCTTGGGCACCAGGCGCAAGGGCGCGAAGCTGCCGGCGCGCGGGCTGTCGTACTCGAGGAAATAGCCGTCGACGGCGATCTCGTTGAAGAGGATGTCGGCTATGGGCTCGTAGCCGCCTTCGGCCACCCAGGCGCTCTGGAAGTTGCCGCGGCAGAGATGCATGCAGATCGTCATGCCGGGCGGCCGTCCGGCGATCGCCGCATTGATGAGCTTGGCATAGGTCTTGGGCAGGCTCTCCGGATCCTCGCCGATCGAGCGCACCTGCTCGCGCAGCTTGGGATCGCAGAGATAGGCGAGATTGACCTCGTCGATCTGCAGATAAGTGCAGCCCGCGCGGCCGAGATCCGCCACCTCCTCGGCATAGACTCGCCCCAGATCGGCGTAGAAGTCCGCGATGTCGGGATAGGCCTCAGCGTCGATCGCCCGCCTGCCGCCGCGGAAATGCATGGTGCTGGGAGAGGGGATGGTCACCTTGGGCGTCGCCTTGGCGACCGATTTGAGGAAGCGGAAATCGTCCCCCATGATCGGCTGCGGCCGCGCGAGCTTGCCGGTGACGCGCAGGCCGGGCGGCATGAGCTCGAACGTCGCCGTCCTCGCTGTGGAAGCGCGCCTTCACGCTCGGCGGCACCACCGTCGCGTTGGTGAAGCGCTCGAGGAAGTCGAGATGCCACCAGGTGCGGCGGAACTCGCCGTCGGTGACCGCCTTGAGGCCGATGTCCTCCTGGAGCTTGACGACCTCGCGGATGCACTTGTCCTCGACCGCGCGCAGCTCGGCGGCCGAGAGCCTGCCGGTCTTCTTCGCCTCGCGCGCGGCGAGGAGCTCGGGCGGCCGCAGCAGGCTGCCGACGTGGTCGGCGCGATAGGGCGGTCGGTCGGCTTGCGGCATCGCTCCCTCCCCCGCCCCTCGAGCGCACGCTCTGCGGCACCCGGGGACGGTTGTGCTTGGCAGAGCGGAGCTTAGCACAAGGCGGATAACGGAGGCGACACGGTGGTCTCGGCGGCGCTGTGACGCCGGACCCTTTGACCGGCAACGCCGCGGAGGGGCAGGTGCTCCTCCTCCGCGGCGCGCCCGATGCGCCCTCATCCGCTGCGGCGGACCGCGACTATGTGTGGTAGATCGCCGTGAAGTTGTCGATGCCCCACATGTCGGAGTCGATGCCGCATTGGCCGTAGCCGATCCAGAAGTAGCCGCCGAGGCCCCAGGTCGGTCCCCAGCTGTTCTTGCAGAGCCAAGCCTGCAGCGGGTTGCTGTAGCCGATGCAGCAGACGCAATGTCCGCCGGCCAAGGCACCCGAGCTATGCCGGTAGACGCCGCTGTGGTAGGAGAAGAAGTCTTCGTAAACCGTGAAGCAGGTGTCGAGCGGGCCTTTGGTCGCGAGCCATTCCTTCATTGCGGCTGCGCTGGTAAGGCTCGTGGTGGCGCCGACCTTTGTCAGCAGCTTCTGCCAATCCTTGCACAGATTGCACGCTTGATTGCCGGCCGTGTAGGGGAAGCAGGACTCCGGCGTCAAGCCGGTGGCGTGGGCGTAGGCGAATGCCGAGGTCGGATACCAGCCCGTCTGGCAGTTGTGCTGGTCCTGCGGGGTCTTGCTGCAATAGAAGAACTGCGCCTCGGAGACGTCCTGGAGCTGCTGGCCCTTGGGCGTTCCGAGCGGTCCGCCGTAGTCAATGCGCATTTGGCCGTCGATCGTGGCACCGGTGCCGAAAGCGACGCACGAGCCGCAATTCCCCTGGTCCTTCACGGCGCTGATGTAATTGTGACCGTTGTAATTGCGCCAGTCCACGCCTGCGGGCTGGAGCCCCTGCGGCGCGGCGAGCGCGGCGAGGTGGACCCGCAGGTTGGCGAGCGCGCGGCTCTCCCGCTCCGCAAGGCTCGACTCTCCCGCGGGGATGGTGACGCCGAGCCGGGCATGCCGCTCTTCGAGCGAGAGCTCGAGGAGGGCATTGTGTGCTGCAGTCCAGCTCGCATTCGCTTCCTTGAGTATGCTCTGCAGGGCGATAAGTTCTTCGCTGGCCATGGGTGTCTCCCGTCGGTTGACGAGCGCCCCGCGTCAACGAACGCTGAGGGTGAACGCGTGGTGCTCGATGATTGACCCTTCCCCTTGCCACTTCCGCCACAGCTTGAGCCGGAGCACGACTTCGCCCTTTGCCGTGAGCCGCAAGCGGAAGACGCGCTCGCCCTCGCCCCCCACCGCACTGCCGGCGGGCGGGATCCAACGGTCTTCCAGCGTTTCCACGGCGTGTGGCTTCGAGAACTCGAGGCTCCAGCGGTAGCCGGTCGAGGGGATCTCCTTGAGTCTGATCGTCACGCTCTCGCCAACCGTGGCGTGCTTGGTCGTGCCGTCATCCGTGGGGGTCAACACCAGTTCCGCCATCTCGCTCTGCACTCCATCGACTGCAACGATGGGCGGCGGGCTAGATAGCGCCAGAATAAGTGCTTGCACCGCCCACAAGACAATACCCCCTTCCCGCCGTACGCGGGCGCCGGACCGGCATTTTTGGACAAGCCGCCGCCGATCGCCTCAAGCCTGTTGCGAGCCGCCTAAAGATTGCAGGTTTGCGTCGCTATGCTCGCTAAAGTTAGCGTAGCGCAATTCAGGACTTTAAGGTAGTGGATTTTTATTTCTTTACTCTTATAGGTAGTTTATCCGCCGCCCTCGCTTGCCGCCAACCGCCTCAGGGTGCCAGTGCCGCGCTGAGGTCGCCGACCTTCGCCTCGCGGTCGCTGAGCGGCGCCAGATTGTAGCGCTCGTGGATGAGCTTGAGGATCGAGGTGGTGTCGTAGAGGGTATGGTCGATGTAGCCGCGCCTGGCAAACGGCGAGACCACGATGAGCGGCACGCGCGTGCCGGGACCCCATTGATCGAGCTTGGGCGGCGCCACATGGTCCCAGAAGCCGCCGTTCTCGTCGTAGGTGATGATGATCACCGTGTCGCTCCAGGCGGGACTCGCCTGGATGGCGCTGATCACCGCCTCGACCTTGTGATCGCCCATGACGAGCTCGGCGTAGCCGGGGTGCTGATCCTCGGCACCGATCGGCTTCCAGAAGGCGACCGCCGGGAGCCGCCCCGCCTTGATGTCGGCGAAGAGATCGGCCTCGTCCTTGAGGTGGTCTTTCTTCGCGGCGGTGCCGTCGGCGAACTGGGCGAAATAGACGAAGGGCTGGTGGTGGTACTCGAAGAGCTTGTCCGGGTGCCCGGCCAGCGCGTCGTTCCAGCCGCCGCCGTACCAGGCCCAGCTCACCTGGCGCTCGGAGAGCTGATCGCCGACGGTCACCAGCCCTTTTTGCGACGGCAGCAGCGTCTCGGGCTTGGCCGAGGCGGGATGGGGCGCATTCACGCTGTAGATGGTATTGACCGCAATGCCGTCGGGCGTGACGGCGCCGTCCTCGAGCATGTTGCCGGCGGCATCGACCTTGGCTGTGATCTCCTCGGGCGCTCCCGGGTAGCGCGTGATGCAGCCACAGACCAGCCAGATGTGGTTCATGTAGGAGCCGCCGAAGGTGCCGTGGAAGTAGTTGTCGGCGAGCGTATAGTCCTTGGCGTAGCGCCAGATCGAGGTCTTGCCGATGTCGTAGTAGCCCATGGAGAGCGTGGCGGCGTCGGAGTAGGCGACGAACTTGTCCATCTTGCCGCCGTCGATCTGGGCGCGCTCCTGGTACCAGCGGTGCACGAGGTCGCCGGTCGGTTGGTCGATCGGCACATATTTGTCGATGGCGAACGGCCCGTTGGGCAGATCCTTGGGGAAGCGCTCATCGACCCGCGGCGGCTTCGCGTCGGCCTCGATGACCGGGGGCAGCGCGGCATAGGGCTTGCCCTCCTTGTCCACCTGCGTCACAGCACCGTCCGCGTTGTCGAGGCCGTTGGCCCCGGGGAAATGGCCGAAGAGGTTGTCGAAGCTGCGGTTCTCCAGATAGACGACGAAGATATGCCCGATGCGGTCGAGCGACGCCCCCGAGGCACCCTGCGCCAGGGCGGGAACGGCCGGGAGGAAAAGGCCGAGGGCCGCCGCCGCGGCGGCCGTGACGATGGCGGTGCGGAGCATGCCGAATCTCTCACTGATGAACATGGTCCATTCACTTTTGTACCGGTGAGGCTGTGCCAGGGTGGCACGCTTACCCATCGCGTTCGGTTGCGAATATGTGAAGCTATGGCTACAAGGCGCATTGCCGAGCGCTCGCTTTTGCCTGCCGCGGCAATGGAACTCGGACTAGGATGTGCGGCGACCCCTCCGCTTACCGACGAACCCCCCGCCCGCCGCCCATGCCGAGCCTTGCAGCACCCCCGCTTCCGCCCAGCCCCTCCGATCAGGGCCGCGCGGCGCTCGCCATCACGCTGGCTATCCAGGTGCTGGCCTCGGGGTCCGCGCTCGCGGGCCCGGTGCTGGCGCCGCTCGCCGCGCGCTCGATCGGCGTCGAGCCCTACCTGGTCGGCATCTTCGTCTCGCTCATTTATGGTTTCGGCGCCGCCACCAGCCTGGTGAGCGGCGGCTTCATCGAGCGCTTCGGGCCGATGCGGGTGAGCCAGCTGAGCCTCCTCTTCTGCGTGGCAGGCCTGGCGCTTGGCGCGCTCGGAACCCCTCTTGCAGCGCTCGGCGCCGCGGCCCTCCTGGGTGCGGGCTACGGTCCGATCACGCCCGCCTCCTCCCACATCCTCGCCCGCACCACGCCGCCCGCGCGCATCAATCTCGTGTTCTCGCTCAAGCAGACGGGGGTGCCGCTCGGCAATGCGCTCGCCGCGGCCATCCTGCCGGGCGTCGCGGCATTCCTCGGCTGGCGCGTCGCGGTTCTTGCCACGGCGGCCCTCTGCCTTGTCACGGCCGCCGCCGCCGAGCCCCTGCGCCGCCCCCTCGACCGCGAGCGCGACCGCCACCGCCCGCTCCTCTCCGCAGCCCACCTGGCCGCTCCCTTCCGGCTGGTTTTCCGCTCGCCCGTGCTGCGCAAGCTCGCCCTCACCTCGTTCGCCTTCGCCGGCATGCAGACGAGCCTGGCCGCCTTCCTCGTCACTTATCTCAGCGAGCGCGTCGCCATGTCGGTGGTGCTGGCCGGCGCCGTGCTCGCCGCGGCCCAGGGCGCAGGCGTGATCGGGCGCATTCTCTGGGGTTTCGTCGCCGACCGTTTCGTGGCGCCGGTCAAGCTCCTCGGCACCCTCGGCGTCGTGATGTCGGCCTCGGCGGTGCTGGTGGCGCTTTTCACCGCCGGCTGGCCGCTTGCGGCCATCATTGCCGTGTGTCTCGTCTATGGCGGCACGGCAGTCGCCTGGAACGGCGTGCACCTCGCCCAGATCGCGCGCTACGCGCCGCCCGGGCGCGCGGGCGAGGTCACGGGCGGCGCCAGCTTCTTCACCTTTGCCGGCGTCATGGTGGTGCCCGCACTCTTCAGCGCGGTTCTCGCAGCGTCCGGGAGCTACACGATGGGCTTTTGCGCCGCGGCGGCGCTGTCGCTCGCGGGTGCCATAACGCTCTTCATTCCGGAGCGGCGCGGCTGAGCGGCGGTACGGCCGCTCACACGGGCGGTGCCGGCGACGGTGCCGCGTGCGCGTGCCGCCAATCCCACGGATCGTCGAAGGTGCCGGCCCACAGGCCCAGGCGTGCCGCCTTGGCGACCGACTGCACCTCGCCGTAGTCGAGGCCGGCCTGCCAATGCACGACGGCCATGCCGGCCGCGATCATGTCGCGGTTGATCTCCTCCTCGCCGGCGTAGCAGACGGCGAGCCGATGCCCGTCGATATCCCGCCCCAGCGGCTCGCATTTGACCGAGCGGCCGGCGATGAGATCGTTGAGCGTTTGCTTCGCCGCCTCGCCGCACGGCCAGCTGCCCCCGCCCTTGCTGCAGGTCTGGGCTAATCCGGGAGCCACCGCGTCGGCCAGGCGGAAGGTTTCCCCCTCTACCTTGAGCGTGCTGCCGTCGATGACGTCCGCCGGCCCGCTCAGTATCTCGTCGGCCAAAGCGGCTCGGCCGAGGAGGAAAATGCTTGTCAGCGCAATGGTGAACAGTCTCATCGTCGCTAAACTCTAGCCGGCGACCATGGCGATTCTAGGGCGTCCTCCCGGACAAATTGCCGTGGGCGGCAACGCCGGGCGCGGCTATAGTGCGGCCCGGCCTCGCGCGAGACGAGGCAAGAGGAAAGCGCCGCCCATCCTGCCGCCGAAAAGCCCCCACCCGCCATGACGAGCCTCGCGACCGCGTCCCGCACTGCTGCCGACGTGCGGCGCGGCATCCTCTGGATGCTGGCGGCGACGGTCTTCTTCGTGAGCATCGACACCACCGCCAAGTACTTGCTGCAGCGCTATCCGGTCGCGGAGGTCGTCTGGGGGCGCTATCTCTTCCACGCGCTCTCCGGCATGGCGTGGGCCGGCCGCCGCCTGCCTACCGTCGTGATGCGCGCGCGCTTCCGCGTGCAGGTGCTGCGCGGCCTCTTTCTTCTAACGTCCACGGCGCTCTATTTCGCCGCACTGCGCAGCGTGCCCATCGCGGACTGCACCTCGATCATGTTCCTGGCGCCGATCATTGTCACGGCCCTCTCGGTGCCGCTGCTCGGCGAGCCCGTGGGCACGCGGCGCTGGATCGGCGTTGCCGTCGGCTTTGCCGGCGCGCTCATCATCGTGCGTCCCGGCAGCGGCGTCATAGCCCTGGCGGCCGTGCTGCTGGTCGTCTCGGCCTGCGTCAGCGCGCTCTACCAGATCCTGACGCGCGTGCTCAACCGCACCGACGATCCCTTGGCCACCAACATCTACAGCGCGCTCATCGGCACGGCGATCGCGGCCGGCGCCCTCCCCTTCGCGTGGCTGACGCCCGATCTCGAGGGCTGGCTCCTCATGGCGCTCGCCGGCCTCTTCGGCGCGATCGGCCATTACTGCATGATCAGGGCGCTCGCCGCGGCACCTGCCGCCACCGTGGTGCCGTTCAGCTACGTGGGCTTGATCTGGGCGACGCTTTTCGGCTTCGCCGTCTTCGGCGACCTGCCCGACGGCTGGACCGTGCTCGGCGCGCTTATCGTCGCCGGCAGCGGGCTCTATATCTTCTATCGCGCCGAGGTGGTGAAGCGCGCGCGGGCGGCCAAATGAGGCGCGGCCGAGCTGCCGCCAACTCGAGTCCCGGCTTGGCGCGCGGACAAGGCCCCATCGCGACGAGAATTCTTCTTTTGCAATTCTCGGTAGGAGGCATAGCATTTGGTAAGGATGTGCCGAAGACATGACGTGCGAAGACGATAGAGAAGACCCGTGACCGGCGGTAGCGGAAGCTCGCCAGGGAGAATCGCGGGGCGCCCGCCGGGGCCGTCCTGGTGGTCGATGATGAACCCCAGGTCTTGGCCGCAATCGAGGACGAGCTTGGCGGTCAATATCGCGTCCTGCTCGAGACTTCGCCTGCCTCCGCCATCAAGCGCCTGGAGCAGGAGAAGCTCTCGGTCATCATCTCCGATCAACGCATGCCCGGCATGAGCGGCCACGAGTTCCTGGCCCGCGCGCAGGTCGTCAGCGACGCGACGCGCATCCTGATCACCGGCTACTCCGACATCGAGGCCATGGTCTCGGCGGTCAACCAGGGGCACATCTTCGGCTATCTCTCGAAGCCCTGGGATCCGGATCACCTGAGACTCCTTGTGATGAAGGCCAACGAGCATTTCAACCTGCTGCAGAGATTAAGCGGCGAGCAGACCTTGCTGCACAACCTCATGGACAACATACCGGACGCCATCTTCTTCACGGATCGCGCGCATCGCTTCCTGCGCGTCAACAGGGTTCTCGCCCGCGCTCTGGGCCTCGAGCATCCGAGCGAGGCGGAGGGAAAGTCGCTGGCGCAATTCCGCTCGGCACCACTCACCGAGGAGATCGAGAAGGAGGAGAAGGCCATCTTGGAGACCGGGGTACCGATCACCGACCGCGTCGTGCGGAGCGAAAGCGAGGACGGTCAGGTGAGCTGGCACTCGGTGACGCGCGCGCCGGTGCGCAACGAGAAGGGGGAGATCGCGAGCATCGTCGGCATTCGGCGTGACGTGACCAGCCGGATGCTGGCGGAAATCGAATTGCGGAAGAGCGAGGAGCGCTTCCGATTGCTCGTCGAGGGCGTCAAGGATTATGCGATCATCATGCTCGATGAGGGAGGACGGATCGTCACCTGGAACGATGGCGCGCGTCGGCTCAAGGGATATGCCGAGTCCGAAATCGCCGGTCAGTCGATGGAGCGCTTCTATACGCCCGAGGACTTGGCCGCGGGCAAGCCGGCCCGGTTGCTCGCGCTGGCGGTGGCCGAGGGCCGTTGCGAAGACCAGGGCTGGCGGGTGCGCAAGGACGGCACGCGCTTCTACGCGGACGTCGTCCTCACGGCGATGCGCGACCACGCGGGCGCGCTCGTGGGCTTTACCAAAATCACTCGGGATATCACCGAGCGCAAGGCGAGCGAGGAGGCGATCGCCCGTCTCGTCCGGCTCTATGCGGTGCTGAGCGGCATCAACTCCTTGATCGTGCGCGTCCGGGATCGCCAACAGCTCTTCGAGGAAGTCTGTCGCGTTGCGGTCGAGCAAGGCCAGCTTGCCATGGCGTGGGTCGGCCGCCTCGACGCCGCTGCGGTCACGGTCAAGACGATTGCGAGCTACGGTCCGGGAGCGGAGCGGCTCCCCGAAGACGAAGTCGGCATCGGCGAGGACAGGCCCGAGGGCCGCGGCACGATCGGGCAGGCGGTGCGCGAGCGGAAGATCGCGATGTGCAACGACATCGCGGGCGCTCCCGATGTCGGCGTCGCGAGGCGCACCGCGGTCGGGCTGGGCTATGGCTCGGTGGTGTCGCTGCCGGTCGTCGCCGGCGACGAGGTGGTCGCCGTTTGCGTCCTCTACGCTCCGAAGCCGGATTTCTTCGACGAGATGGAATTGCGCCTGCTCGAGGAGATGGCAGGGGATATCTCCTTTGCGCTGGAGCATATCGCCAAGGAGGAGAAGCTCGACTATCTGGCGCTCTACGACGCGCTGACCGGACTTCCCAACCGCACGCTCTTCAGCGACCGCCTGGCACGGGACGTGCACGCCGCCAACGGCTCGAACGGGGGCGTCGGCGTCCTCCTGATCGACGTGGAGCGCTTCCGGCACTTCAACGATGCCCTGGGCCGGCACGCGGGCGACACGCTCTTGAAGCTCGTGGCCGAGCGCTTGGTGCGCGCCGCCATGGTCAAGGAGGGCGTGAGCCGGATCGGAGCCGATCTCTTCGCCATGGCATTGCCCAACGTGAGGGGCGGTGCCGAGGTGGCCCGCTTCGTGGACGAGCACCTGCTGCCGCAGCTTCTCCTGGACTACGAGATCGAGGGCGAGGAGGTGCGCAGCTCGGTGCGGCTCGGCATTGCGATGTCCCCGGACGACGGACGGGACGCCGAGACGCTCTTGGCCAATGCCGAGGCCGCCCTGAAGAAAGCCAAGAGCTCGGGCGAGCGCTACGTCTTCTACGCGGCGGAGATGAATGCAAGGGTGTCCGACGAGCTGAGGCTCGAGACCAAGCTGCGGCAAGCGCAGGAAAAGGGACAGTTCATTCTGTATTATCAGCCTAAAGTAGATATCAAGAGCAACAGGATCACCGGCCTCGAGGCCCTCATCCGCTGGAAGGACCCCAACTCGGGGATCGTACCGCCCGGCCTGTTCATTCCCATTCTCGAGGAGACGGGCCTGATCCTGGAGGTCGGGAAGTGGGCCATCGGGCGGGCCGGCGCGGATCACAGGCGCTGGATCGACAAAGGGCTCGTCCCGCCCCGGATTGCCGTCAACGTCTCGCCCATCCAGCTCAGGCGCGACGATTTCGTCGATACGGTGGTGACGGCACTCTCGGCGAACCCGGGATTCGCCAAGGAGCTCGATATCGAGATCACGGAAAGCGCCATCATGGAGAGCGTCGAGTCGCACATTCCGAAGCTCCGCGCGCTCAGGGACATGGGGATCGGCATCGCCATCGATGATTTCGGCACCGGCTACTCCTCGCTCGCCTACATCGCGAAGCTGCCGGTGAGCGAGCTCAAGATCGATCGCGCCTTCATCGTCAACATGCCGAGCAGCCCCGACGACTTGGGGATCGTCACGACGATCATCTCGCTCGCCCGCGGGCTCGAGCTCGTGGTCGTGGCGGAAGGGGTGGAGACCGAAGAGCAGGCAAAGATCCTCAAGCTGGTGAAGTGCAACCAGATGCAGGGCTACTTCATCAGCAAGCCGCGCCCCCCCGACGAGATCGACGCCATGCTGGCGCGGAGGAAGCCTTGACGGTGGCGTCCGCGGCCCGTGCCCCGCGCCGCGGGACTGGAGTCACCCGTCAGAGGCCGGCTCGAAATGATCCGTCCATTTTCGAGCAGCGATCGGTCATTCCAGCAAAAGCGCCGGCGGATGCGCAAATCTCCGAGAAAGAGATCGGCGGAAACCGGACCCTGACGCAATTGCGGCGCACGCGGGCAGTGCATCGACAAGTCCTCTCGGTTCGAAATTCGCATAGCTGTGCCGCTCCGAGAGCTGCCATAGTTCACTTCCGTGCCGACGCGCAGGTCTCCGCCGGAGGAAGGAATGGCAATGCTCCGCTTGTTGATAGCCGCGGCTTTGCTCTTGCTCGCCGCACCTCTGACGGCCCACGCCGAGGGCCTCCAGCAGAGGGAGCTGCGCATTCCAATGGCAGAGGCCGGCTCCGCGGGCCTCGAGGCTCTCCTCGTCTGGCCGGACGAGCCCGGGCGGCATCCGCTCGCCTTGATCAGCCACGGCTCGCCGCGCTCATCGTCCGAGCGGCCGCAGATGACGCCGCTCGCCATGCTGCCTCAGGCGAGGGAGCTCGCGCGGCGAGGTTGGGCCGCAGCGGTCGTCATGCGGCGCGGCTACGGCGGCTCGGGGGGCAGCTGGCAGGAGGGCCATGGCCGCTGCTCGCATGCCAACTATGAGGAGGGCGCGGGCGCGATGGTCGCCGATCTCAAAGCCGCCATCGCCTATCTCGCCACGCTCCCCGAGGTCGACGCCTCGCGCATGATAGCGCTCGGCGTCTCGGTGGGAGGCTTTGCCACCGTGGCGCTCACCGCCGATCCGCCGCCCGGCCTCGTCGCCGCCATCAGCTTCGCCGGCGGCCGCGGCTCTCCCTCGTCCGACACCGTCTGCTCGCCGGACGCGCTGGTCGCCGCCTTCCGCAACTTCGGCAGCCGCTCGCGCGTGCCGATGCTGTGGATCTATGCGGAGAACGACCATTTCTTCGGCCCCTCGATCGCGCACCGCCTCCTGGACGCGTTCAAGGAGGGCGGCGGCCAAGTCACCTTCATCGCCCCGCCGCCCTTCGGCGACGACGGCCACAAGCTTTTCTCGAGTGCGGGCATCCCCATCTGGACCCCCCTCGTCGACGAGTTTCTCAAGAGCCGCGGCCTCGTGCTCCGCGCCACCCCGCTGGCGCTTACAGCAGCGCCCGCCTTGGCACCGCCCGCGCAGCTCTCGGCCGACGGACGCAGCGCCTTCGCGAGCTATCTGACGGGCGCGCCGCACAAGGCCTTCGCGGTCTCGCCCAATGGCGACTATGGCTGGCGTTCGGGGCGGCGCTCGACCGAGGAGGCGAAATCCGGCGCGCTCGAGAACTGCGCCAAGCATGGCAAGGACTGCCGGGTCATCATGGTGGACGACACGGCGGCGAATTAAGCGCGCGGTTCTTCCCTCCCGTCAGCCCCACGACCAGAAGTCCATGCCTTGCTCGAGGAGGGCGCGCGAGAGCACCATCTTGTGCACCTCGCTCGCGCCGTCGACGAGCCTCGCCTGGCGCGCGTAGCGGTAGAGCCATTCGAGGATGCTGTCCTTCGAGTAGCCCTTGGCGCCGCAGAGCTGGATCGCGGCGTCGACCGCCTTGTGCAGCGTCTCGGCGACCGCGACCTTGGCCATCGAGACCTCCTTGCGCGCCTGGCTGCCCTGGTCGAGCTTCCAGGCCGCGTGCATGGTGAGAAGCCGGCCAACGTGGATGTCCATCGCCGCCTCGCCGAGGAGCCATTGCACGCCCTCGTGCTCGGCAAGCGTGCTGCCGAAGGAGCGGCGCTCGCGCACGTAGAATCCCGCGATCTCGAGCGCACGCTTGGCCCCGCCGAGCCAGCGCATGCAATGGGTGAGACGCGCCGTGCCGAGGCGGAGCTGCGCCACTTTCATGCCCTCGCCCACGCCCAAGAGCACGTTCTCCTCGGGGATCTCGAGCCCGTCGAAGGCGAGCTCGCAATGGCCGCCGTGCTCCTCCGGGCCCATGATGCCGATGCGGCGGACGAGCTGCCAGCCCGGCTGGTCCTTCCCGAAGAGAAAGGCCGTCAAGCCCTTGCGCGGGTCGTCGGACGTGCGCGCGATGAGGATGAAATGCGCCGCCCCGTCGGCACCGGTAATGAACCATTTGCGGCCTTGGACCACCCACTTGCCGCCGTGGCGCTCGGCGCGCGTCAGCATCATGCCGAGGGGATCCGAGCCCGCGCCCGGATGCGGCTCGGTCATGACGAAGGAGGAGCGCACCTTGCCCTCGATGATCGGCTGCAGCCAGCGCTCCTTCTGCGCCTCGGTGCCGACCTTCTCGAGGACCATCATGTTGCCGTCGTCGGGGGCGCAGCAGTTGAAGACCAGCGGCCCGAAGATGGAGCGCGCCATCTCCTCGTAGCAGGCCGCCATGCCGACGGCGCCCACCCCCTGCCCGCCGCGCGACTTGGGCATCTGGAAACACCAGAGGCCGGCCGCACGGGACTTCGCGCGCAAGGGCCGGAGCGTCGCCTCGTTGATGTTCTCGTGCCCGTCGTAGCTCGCCGGCCTGCCCTCGAGCGGGATGACGTGCGCGTCGACGAAGGCCCTGATGCGCTTGCGGTAGTCCTCGATCTCGGGCGTGAGCGCGAAGTCCATGGCGCGTCCCTGCCGCGTCAGAGCGGCGAGTGCATATGGCCGCCGTCGACCACGATGGTGCTGCCCGTCATGAACGACGAGGCGTCGGAGGCGAGCAGCAGGAGAGCGCCGTCGAGCTCCTCGGGCCTGCCGAGCCGGCGTTGCGGGATGCGCCGGATCATGGCGCGGCCCGCCTCCGTCGCGAAGAAGGCGCGGTTGATCTCCGTCTCGATGTAGCCGGGTGCCAAGGCATTCACGCGGATGCCGTGGCGCGCGAGCTCGACGGCGAGGGAGGCGGTGAGCTGCGCCAAGGCCGCCTTCGATGCGCCATAGGCCGAGAGCTGGCCTGCCGCGCGGAAAGCGGTGATGGAGGTGATGTTGACGATGGCACCGCCGTGGCCGAGCTTGACCATGTGCCGCGCCACCTCCCGCGCCATGAGCCAGGCGCCGCGCAGATTGACGCCGAGCGTGGCGTCCCACTCCTCCTCGGAGAGCTCGAGCGCCGGCTTCGGGAGGGCCGTACCGGCGTTGTTGACGAGGATGGCGAGCGGGCCGAGCTCCTCCGCCGCCGCCGCCACGGCCGCGCGCACGCTTTCGCCGCTTGCCACGTCGAGAGCGATCGGCACCGCGCGCCCGTCGAAGCCCTCGATCTCGCGGCAGAGTGCCGCCAGGAGCTCGACGCGCCGCGCCATGAGCGCCACCTTGGCGCCGTGGCGCGCGAGCGTCAGCGCGAAATGCCGCCCCAAGCCGCTCGAGGCGCCGGTCACGACCGCGGCCTTGCCGCTCAAGTCGAAGAACTGCTGCATCTCCCCCCACGCCCGCCGCTTCTGCCGTCCTGGGATGCGCTCGCGACTCTAGTACGGCACCGGCGGCCGGCACAGGGTAAATCGCTTGCGAGCAAGCCGCTTCCGCCGCGGCGCTTGCGGGCGTTCGGCGTTGGTGGTGAAATCGCGGCCCAGGCCGCTCGGCGGTCAATCGCGACGAAAAGGAACGACGATGCGACGCACCGCCCACGTCATCGTCCTCGTCCTCATGGCAGCGCTCGCCGCCGGTGCGGCGGCCGCGGCGCCGCTCGATGCGCAGAAGCTGGCCGCGGTCCAGAAGGCGGCCAACGATTTCGCAGCACTCGCCAAGGACTCCCACACGGACGGGAAACCGCCGCGGCAGTCCGACCCGGCGGTGGCAGCGCTGCTCGACGCCATCTTCGATACGTCGGCGCTGCAATCGCCGGAGCCGCTCCCCTTCGATCAGCTCGGCATGCTGAACCAATGGACCGTGGCGATCCTCAAGGCCGGCGCCGTCTACATGCTCGCCGGCAGCGGCACCGCCGATCTTGCGAAAGCGGCGGGCGACGCGAGCCTGGTGGAGCACATCGAGCGCAACACGGCCGAATACGCCCCCGAGATGGGGCGCTATCTCGACGCCCAGATCCGCATCATGGACGCCATGATCCGCAGCGTCGTGGCGCACATCGCCTCGGATCCCCAGGCGCTCGAGAATCCCAACGTGAGGGGCGGCCTCGCCAAGATCCGCGCCGGCACGAAGCAGAACTCTGCTGGGGGCGGTCACGACGCTGCTCAACGTCGGGCTCAGCGACGACTGGCGCCGCGCGCGCCTCCCCGCGCTTGCCGCCTTTGCACCCACCGCGGCCAAGTTCCTGCTGCCGGAGGACGACCGCGAGGTGCGCGAGGCAGCCCTCGACGTTGCCCAGGTGATGCGCGATCCCGAGGTCGAGCGCGGCCTCAAGGCCGTGGCCGATGCCTTTCAGCCGGGCTGAGGGCGCCTACTCCTCCCTCGCCTTCTCCCGCAGCGCGTATTTCTGGACCTTGCCCGTCGAGGTCTTGGGCAGCAGCCCGAAGACCACGTGCTTCGGCACCTTGAAATGGGCGAGGCGCCGGCGGCAGAAGGCGATGATCTCGGCAGCGCCGACCTCGGCACCGCCCGGCTTGAGAGTGACGAAGGCGCACGGCACCTCGCCCCATTTCTCGTCGGGCTGCGCCACCACCGCCGCCTCCATCACGGCGGGATGCTTGTAGAGCACCTCCTCGACCTCGAGCGAGGAGATGTTCTCGCCTCCTGAGATGATGATGTCCTTGGAGCGGTCCTTGATCTCGACGTAGCCGTCGGGATGGCGCACGGCGAGGTCGCCCGTGTGGAACCAGCCGCCGCGGAAGGCCTCGCGGCTCGCCGCCGGGTTCTTGAGATAGCCCTTCATCACCGTATTGCCGCGCAGCATGAGCTCGCCGATCGTCCGTCCGTCGCGCAGCACCGGGGCCATGCCCGCGGGCTCGGCGACCATGAGATCGGCGAGCGTCAGATAGCGCACGCCCTGGCGCGCCATGCGGGACGCCTTCTCCTCGAGCGTGAGCCCGCCCCACGCCTCCTGCCAGGCGCAGAGCACAGCAGGGCCATAGCTCTCGGTGAGGCCGTAGAGATGGGTGACGCGGAAGCCCATGCGCTCCATCGCGGCGATCACGGCACTCGGGGGCGCTGCCCCGCCGGTCGCCACCTCGATCGTCCACTCGAAGCGGCGCTTGATGGCGTCGGGCGCGTGCACCAGCATATTGAGCACGATGGGGGCGCCGCAGAGATGGGTGACGCGGTGCCGGGCGATCGCCGGGAAGATGAGCGCCGGATCGACGCGGCGCAGGCAGACGTGCGTCCCCGCCACGGCGGTCACCGCCCAGGTATAGGTCCAGCCGCTGCAGTGGAACATGGGCAGCGTCCAGAGATAGACCGTGCCGGCGTCGAGGCCGAACTCGATGGCGTTGCCGATGGCATTGAGGTAGGCGCCGCGGTGGTGATAGACGACGCCCTTGGGGTTGCCCGTGGTGCCCGAGGTGTAGTTGAGGCAGATCGCCTCCCACTCGTTGGCCGGCCAGCGCCAGGCGAACTCGGGGTCGCCCTCCCTGAGGAAGGCCTCGTAATCCATCTTGCCGAGGAGCTCGCCGCCGCTATGGAGCGGATCGTCGATGTCGATGACGAGGGGCGGTGCTGCGAGGCGCCCCAAAGCGGCTTTCACCACGGGCGAGAACTCGCGGTCGGCGATCAGCACCTTGGCGCCGCCATGCTCGAGGATGAAGGCGATGCTGGCGGCGTCGAGCCGGTAGTTGAGCGCATTGAGCACGGCGCCGGCCATGGCGACGCCGTAATGGGCCTCGAGCAGCGCCGGCACGTTGGGCGCCATGACGGAAACCGTGTCGCCTGGCCGCACGCCGCATCGGGCGAGCGCCGAGGCGAGGCGCCGGCAGCGCGAGAAGAGCTCGCGATAGGAATAGCCGAGCTCGCCGTGAGCGACGGCGGTCTTGTCGGGGAAGACGGCAGCCGCCCGCTCGAGGAAGCCGAGCGGTGTCAACGGCGCGAAATTCGCGGCGTTCGGCTCGAGCCCGCGCTCGTAAGGATCGTCGCTACCGTGCGGCACGCCCTCTGCCATCGCCCACCTCCGCGCCATCGCCGCGATGCTTCCGCCTCGGGCCTTCCGCGTCAAGGGCAGCCTCGGATGCGTGCTCGCGTTCCGCCCTCGGCGGAGCTATGCTTTGGCATGATCATCGACGTCATCTCGGACACCATCTGCCCATGGTGCTTCGTCGGCAAGCGCCGCCTCGAGCGCGCGCTGAGCCTCGCAGCGCGGCCCGACCTCGTCGTCGCCTGGCATCCCTTCCAGCTCAATCCGGACATGCCCAAGGCCGGCATGGAGCGCGCCGAATACTTGCGCCTCAAGTTCGGCGACGAGCGCGGCTCGGGCGCCTATGACGCCATCCGCGAGGCCGGCGCCGGCGAGGGCATCGAGTTCAATTTCGCCGCCGTCAAGCGCACGCCCAACACCTTCGAGTCGCACCGCCTGGTGCGCTATGCGGGCGAGCTCGGCCTCCAGCACCAGGTGGTGGAGGCGCTCTTCCAGGCCTATTTCATCGACGGCCGCGACGTGGGCGACGCCATGACGCTGCTCGATGTGGGCACCTCGGCCGGCCTCGAGCGCGGCGCCCTCGCCGACCATATGGCGGGCGAGGCCGGTGCCACGGAGGTGGCCAAGGAAGACGAGATGGCGCGGCGCATGGGCGTGCAGGGCGTGCCCTGCTTCATCTTCCAGCGCAAGTACGTGGTCTCCGGCGCGCAGTCGCCCGACGTCTTCCTCCAGGTCTTCGAGATCGTCGAGAAGGAGCAGGCGGAGGTGGGCGCCGAGGAGGCCTGAGCCTGCGTCCCCTCTCCCCTCTCCTCCTTCAGGAGGAGAGGGTCGGGGTGAGGAGGCCATCGGCGCGCGCGATCAGCGCCGACGCCGCCACCGGCTGCTTCGCTGAAAACAGTGTTGACCGGGCTTCTTCGCGCGAGGGCACCCGCGCGATTTCAACACCTCCTCACCCTACCCTCTCCTCCTGAAGGAGGAGAGGGGAATTGAAGGGGGAGAGGGTGAGCGGCCGCGATCTCGGCGATCTTGCGCAAGACCTGCACCACGCCGGCGACGCGCTCGGCCGCGTCCTCCCAGGGGCGCTTGATGACGAGCTTCTGGTCCGGGCGGAAGCTCACGGTACCGGCCTGGCGCTGCACGAACTCGATGAGGCCCTTGGGGTTGGCGAACTGGTTCTGGCGGAAGGCGAGCACGGCGCCCTTGGGACCGGCGTCGAGCTTCTCGATGCCGGCGTCTATCGAGAGGCGCTTGATCGCCACGATCTTGAGGAGGTTCCCGACCTCGGGCGGCAGCGGCCCGAAGCGGTCGACGAGCTCGGCCGCGAAGCCGTCGATCTCCTGCTGGTCGACGAGTGCCACGATGCGGCGGTAGAGCCCGAGCCGCACGCCGAGGTCCGGCACGTAGCTCTCCGGAATGAGCACCGGCGTGCCGAGGTTGATCTGCGGCGTCCAGTCGGGCTGGCGCGCCGCCGCGACCTCGCCTTTCGCCGCCGCCACCGCCTCCTCGAGCATCTGCTGGTAGAGCTCGATGCCGACCTCGCGCACGTGGCCGGACTGCTCCTCGCCGAGGAGGTTGCCCGCACCGCGGATGTCCATGTCGTGGCTCGCAAGCGTGAAGCCGGCGCCGAGCGTATCGAGGGTCTGCATGACATGGAGGCGCTTGGTGGCACTGTCGCTCAGCGCCTTCCCCGGCGGCAGCGTGAGATAGGCATAGGCGCGCAGCTTGGCGCGCCCGACGCGGCCGCGCAGCTGGTAGAGCTGCGAGAGGCCGAACATGTCGGCGCGGTGGATGACGAGCGTGTTGGCGGCGGGAATGTCGAGGCCCGATTCGACGATGTTGGTCGAGAGCAGCACGTCGAACTTGCCGTCGTAGAAGGCCGCCATGGCGTCCTCGAGCTGGCTCGGCGCCATGCGCCCGTGCGCCATCGCGATCTTCACCTCGGGCACCAGCTCCCTCAGGCGCTCGCGCACGCCCGCCAGATCCTCGATGCGCGGGCAGACGTAATAGCTCTGCCCGCCGCGGAAATGCTCGCGCAGGAGCGCCTCGCGCACGACGACGGGGTCGTAGGGCAGCACGAAGGTGCGCACGGCCAGGCGGTCGATGGGCGGTGTCGCGATGAGGCTCATGTCGCGCACGCCCGAGAGGGCTAGCTGAAGCGTGCGCGGGATCGGCGTCGCGGTCAGCGTCAGCACGTGCACGTTGCTCCTGAGCTGCTTGAGGCGCTCCTTCTGCTTGACGCCGAAATGCTGCTCCTCGTCGACGATGAGGAGGCCCAGATGCTTGAAGGCGACGGTCTTGCTCAGGAGCGCGTGGGTGCCGATCACGATATCGGTGGTGCCGGCTGCCGAGCCGGCCTTGACCTCCGCCGCCTCCTTGGCGCCGGTCAGCCGCGAGAGCCGGCCGATCCTGACGGGCAGCCCGGCGAAGCGCTCGTTGAAGGTGCGGTAGTGCTGGCGCGCGAGGAGCGTCGTCGGCACGATGAGGGCCATCTGGAAGCCCGACATCACGGCAAGGAAGGCGGCGCGGAGCGCCACCTCGGTCTTGCCGAAGCCCACGTCGCCGCAGATGAGCCGGTCCATCGGGCGGCCGGACGCGAGATCGTGGATCGTCTCGTCGATGGCGGTGAGCTGGTCCTCGGTCTCGGGATAGGGGAAGCGCGCGCAGAACTCGGCATAGCTCGGGCCCTCGGCGGCGATGAGCTCGCCGGGCTTGAGCTGGCGCTCGGCGGCGACGCGGATGAGCTCGCCCGCGATCTCCTGGATGCGCTCCTTGACCCGCGCCTTGCGCGCCTGCCAGCCGGCACCGCCCAGCCGGTCGAGCTGGGCGCCCGCCTCCTCGGAGCCGAAGCGCGAGAGCACCTCGATGTTCTCGACCGGCACGAAGAGCCGGTCGCCGCCCTCGTAGAGCACGCGCAGGCAATCGTGCGGCGCGCCTGAGACCTCGATGGTCTCGAGCCCCTCGTAGCGGCCGATGCCGTGCTCGACGTGGACGACGAGATCGCCGGCCGTGAGCGTCGAGACCTCGGAGATGAAGTTCTCGGCGCGGCTGCGCCGCTTCACGGGACGCACCAGGCGGTCGCCGAGGATGTCCTGCTCGCTGATGACGGCGAGCTCGCCGCGCACGAAGCCGTGCTCGAGTGCCAGCACGATGAGGCCGACCGCATCGCGGGGAAGTGCCGCGAGCTCGCCCCAGCTCGCGAGCGTCACCACGTTCTTCTGGCCGTGCTCGCCGAGAAGCGTGCCGAGGCGGTCGCGGGCACCCGGGCTGTAGCCCGCCACGATGACGCGGCGCCCCTGGCGCTGCTCGGCCGCGATGTGCTGGCCGAGGGCGTCGAACAGGTTGATCTCGGGATGCGCCCGCGCGTCCGCGAAGTCGCGGCCTGGCCGGCCGCCGGCATCGACGGCGGCGGCACCCTCGGGCGGCTTGAAGGGAGAGAAGCCGCCGGTCAGGCGGCCCGCAAGCGCGCCATCGAGTGCCAAGCGGTCGAGGAAGAGGCTCTCCGGCGGCACCGGCTTATAGAGGGTCGCGGGATCGGCGTCCGCGAGCGTGCGGCGCGCGGCGTAGAACTCGGCGATGGTCTCGAGCCGCGTCGCGATCGCCTCCTCGGCCTGGTAGTCGAAGGTCACCGCCGCGTCCGGCAGGTAATCGAGGACGGTCTCGAGGCGCTCGTAGAAAAGCGGCAGCCAATGCTCCATGCCGATGTGCGCGCGGCCGGCGCTGATCGCCTCGTAGAGCGGGTCGGCCCCGCGCGCCGCACCGAAAAGCTCGCGGTAGCCCATGCGGAAGCGCTGCACCGCCGCCTCGTCGAGCAGCACCTCGCTCATCGCCTTGAGCTGGAGGCGCTCGTAGCCCGTCGTGGTGCGCTGGCTCAGGGGATCGAAGCCGCGGATGCGCTCGACCTCGTCGCCGAAGAGATCGAGGCGCACGGGCTCCGCCGTGCCCGGCGGGAAAATGTCGACGATGCCGCCGCGGAGCGCATATTCGCCCGGCTCGCGCACCGTCTCGGCGCGCCGGTAGCCGTTCGCCAGGACGAAGCGGCTGAGCTCCTCGCGCTGGAGCCGCCCGCCCACGGCGAGCGGGAAGACCGCGTCGCGGAAGGTGGCAGCCGGCGGCACCTTCTGGAGGAGGGCGTTGATGGTGGTGACGGTGATGCGGCTCTCGGGCGGCTGAGGTGCCCGGGCCAATCTCGTGAGCGTATCGATGCGCCGGCTCACGATCTCGGCGTTGGGCGACAGCCGGTCGTAAGGCAGGCAATCCCACGCCGGGAAGCTCAGCACCTCGAGTGCCGGTGCGAAGAAGGCGAGCGCCTCGGCAATGCGGTTGAGCGCTGCGTCGTCGCGCGCCACGTGAAGGAGCTGGACGGGCGAGCCTGCCGCCCGCTCGGCCAGGACGAGGGCATCGACGCCCTCGGGCGCTCCCGCGATCGTGACCCGGCCAGGATGTCCCGGAGCGTCAGCCTGACTAATCATTTCAGTCAAATGAATCAATCTGTTCAATGTGGAATCTTGAAGTCCAGGATGAGCTTCATCACCGCGTTGTCGAAGGCCGGCGGAACGGGCGTCTCGCCGACGATCCAGTTGAAGAGGTCCGGGTCGGGTGCCGCGAGGAGCGCCTCGTACTGGCCGAGCTCGGCGTCGCTGAGGCCGGCGAGATGGCGCTCCGCAAAGCCGCCGAGCAGCAGGTCCATCTCGCGCGTCCCGCGGTGCCAGCTGCGATAGCGGAGTTGCTTCAGGCGAGGATCGGAGGTAACGGACATTCTCTCAACCGGGGGCGGACGCATCTAGGATATAAGGCGCGGGAGGCCTCCTGTCAGCAACCGCTTGAGCATAATCCCCATCTCCATGCGCCCGGACATCCTCAATCGCCTCTTCGTGCCCGTGGACGCGCTCGCGGGCGTGGGGCCGCGCCTGGCCAAGCTCTACGAGCGCCTCTCGGGCCCGCGCGTGGTGGACCTCCTGTGGCACCTGCCGTCGGGCCTCATCGACCGGCGCTATGCGCCCAAGGTGCGCGACGCCGTCGAGGGGAGGATCGCCACCCTCACCCTTTGGGTCGACGCCCACCAGCCGCCCGGCAATCCTCGCCTCCCTTACCGGGTGCGCTGCCGCGACGAGACCGGCTTCGTGCATCTCGTCTTCTTCCACGCGCGCGCCGATTATCTCGAGAAGATTTTGCCGGTGGGAGAGCGGCGCGTGGTGAGCGGCCGGCTCGAGCGCTTCCGCGGCGAGCTGCAGATCACCCATCCTGACCACGTCGGCACGCTCGAGGAGCTCGAGTTCATGAAAGGCGTCGAGCCGGTCTATCCGCTGACCGCCGGGCTCACCCTCAAGATGGTCGGGAAGACGGTGCGCGCGGCACTCGAGCGGGCACCGGAGCTCGCCGAGTGGATCGATGCCCCCTATCGCCAGCGCCAGGGCTGGGACGGCTGGCACCAGGCGCTCTTGAAGGCCCACGCGCCCGAGAGCGAGGCCGACCTTGAGCCTGCTGCGCCCGCGCGCGCCCGCCTCGCCTATGACGAGCTCCTCGCCAACCAGCTCGCGGTGGCGCTCGTGCGCGCCCACCAGCGCCGTCTCTCCGGCCGCCCGCTCAGGGGCGACGGCCGCTTGCGCGCCAAGGTGATCGCCGCCCTCCCCTATACCCTCACCCGCTCGCAAACCCAGGCCGTGGACGACGTTGTGGCCGACATGGCGGGCGAGACGCGCATGCTGCGCCTCCTGCAAGGCGACGTGGGCAGCGGCAAGACCATCGTGGCACTCCTCGCCCTCCTCAATGCGGTCGAGGCGGGCGCCCAGGGCGTGCTCATGGCGCCGACGGAGATCCTGGCGCGCCAGCATTTCCACACCATCGCCCCCCTCGCCCAGGCCGCGGGCGTGCGTCTGGCGCTCCTGACCGGGCGCGACAAGGGCAAGCCCCGCGAGGTCATCCTCGAGGGCCTCAAGGACGGCTCCATCTCGCTCGCCGTCGGCACCCACGCCCTCTTCCAGGAGGACGTGGCCTTCAAGGACATCGCCATCGCCGTGGTCGACGAGCAGCACCGCTTCGGCGTGCACCAGCGCCTGCTGCTCGCCGCCAAGGGCCGTGCCATCGACATGCTGGTGATGACGGCGACGCCCATCCCGCGCACCCTCATGCTGGCGGCCTACGGCGACATGGACGAATCGCGTCTCACCGAAAAGCCGGCCGGCCGCAAGCCCATCGACACGCGCACGCTGCCGCTCAGCCGCCTCGAGGAGGTCATCGCCTCCTTGCGCCGCGCGCTTGCCAAGGGCGCCAAGATCTACTGGGTCTGCCCCCTCGTCGAGGAGTCGGAGGCGGTCGACCTCGCGGCAGCTACCGAGCGCTACCGCGAGCTCGCCGAGCTCTTCCCGGGCAAGGTCGGCCTCGTGCACGGGCGCCTGCGGGCGGCCGAGAAGGACGCCGCCATGGCCGGCTTCCAGCGCGGGCCGCTCGCCATCCTCGTCGCCACCACGGTCATCGAGGTGGGCGTCGACGTGCCCGAGGCGAGCGTGATGGTGATCGAGCATGCCGAGCGCTTCGGCCTGGCCCAACTCCACCAGCTGCGCGGCCGCATCGGGCGCGGCGAGGCCGCCTCTACCTGCCTCCTCCTCTACACGACCCCGCTCGGCGAGACGGCGCACGCGCGCCTGGCCATCCTCCGCGAGAGCGACGACGGCTTCCGCATCGCCGAGGAGGATTTCCGCCTGCGCGGCCCCGGCGAGCTCCTCGGCACGCGGCAAAGCGGCCTGCCCGCCTTCCGCCTGGCCGACCTCACGCACCACCAGGACCTCCTCGCCGCCGCGCGCGACGACGCGCGCCTGGCCATCGAGCGCGACCCCGAGCTCAAGAGCGCGCGCGGCGAGGCCATCCGCACGCTCCTCTACCTCTTCGAGCGCGACGCGGCGATCAGGTATCTGCGATCGGGGTGAGGCGAGCGACGGGCGCGGCGCGCGCCTCGGCGCCGCTCTCGCGGTGGAGCGCCACGCCGGCGATGACGAGCGCGATGCCGCCGAGCTCAGCCATGGTCGGCATCTGGTGCAGCACGAGGATGCCGATCGCGCTGGCAGTGGCCGGGAGCAAGGCGAGAAGCAGGGCGAAGGTGGCGCGCGGCAGGCGCGCCATGGCGAGCTGGTCGCACACGTAGGGGATCACCGAGGAGGAGATGCCGACGCCGATGCCGGCCGCGAGGAGGAGCGGATGGCTGAAGGCCGGTGCCGCGTCGGCGATGCCGATCGGAAGGGCTGCCACCATGGCCACCAGCATGGCGGCACCCAGCCGGTCGATGCCGACGCCGCCGCCCTCGCCCGCGATGCGGTGGCCGAGCACCACATAGAGCATGAAGAGCGCGCAATTGGCGAAGGCGAAGAGAAAGCCGAGGGGCGCTCCGGCGATGCGCACGTCGGTCAGCACATAGACGCCCGCCGCGGCAAGTGCCAAAGCCGCGAAATTGCGCCGCGTGCGCATGCCGGCGGCGGCGAGCCCGATGGGACCCAGGAACTCGATGGCGCCGACCGTGCCGAGCGGCAGCCGGTCGATCGCCAGATAGAAGCAGACGTTCATCAGGGCGAGCACGACCCCGAGCGTGACGATGGTGCGCTGGGCCTGGCGGCCGGCCGCACGGAAATAGCGCCATGGCCGGCGCCATAAGGCGAAAACGACCGCGGCGCTGGCGATCCTCAGCCAGGCCACGCCGAGCGGTGCGACCGCCGCGAAGAGGAGCACGGCAAAGGCCGGCCCCAGGTAATGGAAGACGGCGCTCACCAGGAAGAAGAGGTGCGGCGGCAAGCGCTCGGCGAGCGGCGGGGCGGCGGAACGGGCTGTCATGGCGCCGCGATGATCGCAGCCGCAATCAGGGATGTGGATGGCGGCTTCAAGGTGTTATTGTGTATTTGCCTTCGATTTGAAAGGAAAGAGCGCAATGCGCCTTCGTATGTCGGAGCTCCTCACGGACGCCCGCAACGTCGAGCTGCTCCGCCTCCTCAGCGGCGATCCGCGCATGAGCGTTGCGGCGCTGGCGCGCCGCATCGGCATGTCGGCGCCCGCGGTGCGCGAGCGCATTCAGCGCCTGGAGGAGGCGGGCGTCATCGCGGGCTACCGGCTGGAGATCGCACCCGAGGCGCTCGGCTACCCGGTCGCCGTCTTCGTGCGCATCCGCCCCATGCCGGGGAAGCTCGCGAAGATCGCCGAGCTGGCGCGCGGCATGCCGCAAGTGACGGAATGCCATCGCATCACCGGCGAGGACTGCTTCATCTTGAAGCTCAATATCGCGGCGATCGAGGAGCTCGACCGCGTGCTCGACCGCTTCCTCGCCTATGGCCAGACCACGACCTCGCTGGTGCAATCGACGCCCGTGCCGCCCAGAGCACTCCCGCTCCCCGGCGAGCGGCGGGAGTGAGGCGAGGCGCTTGCAGCGACATCGGCGGTCCTTCGAGGCGCAACCCTTTCGGGTTGCTCCTCAGGATGAGGAAAATTTGTGTGTGGCAGAAAGACATCTCCTCGTCCTGAGGAGCGAGCGCAGCGAGCGTCTCGAAGGACCCGCCGCGGCCGGTCCGAGGCGCCTTGGCATAGTGCCGGGCTAGCCGCGCCCCTTCTCCGGCGGCGCCTCGGCGAGCGCGATCTCGACCATGAGGTCGCCGGCGAGGCGCTCGAGGACCTCGCGCAGCTCGGCCGCCGTCGTCGTCGCAGGCGCGCTCAAGCGCGCCGTCGCGCGGAAGATCGCGGCACCCGACATGGAGCCGCTCGCGATCTCGGTGGCGAGCTCCTCGATGTTGACGCCGCGCTCCGCCAGCGCCCGGGCGACCTCGCGGACGATGCCGGGATGGTCGTGGCCCATGAGCTCGAGCGTGAAAGCCTCGCGGCCGGCGGGCAGCGCTCCCCGCGAGCTCTTCTCCACGCTGACGCTGAGGCCTTCGCCGGCGAGCCCGTGCAGTGCTTCGACGAGTGCCGCCGACTTGGCCTCGGGCACGCTCACCCGGACGATGCCGGCGAATTCGCCGGCGAGGCGCGCCATTCGGCTTTCGAGCCAATTGCCGTCGCACGCCGCGACCTTCTCGGAGAGCGCGCGCACCAAGCCCGGCCGGTCCTTGCCGATGACCGTGAGGATGAGCAAGTCCGTCATCGCGACGATCCTTCGCCCGTCTCGTCATCCTCCGCCAATGCCGCGCGGATGGCATCGCGCACCGCAGACGGCTGGCGCTCGACGGCGCGCGTCACGGTCTTGAGCGTGGCGCGCAGCTCGTAGAGCTGATCGAGCAGCGAGAGCACGAGCGGCACGGTCTCCTCGCCGACCTCGAGCTCGTGGCGGAGGTCGTAGATGAGGCGCACGCGCGCCACGTCGATCTCGTGGAAGAGCCAGCCGCCCTCCTCGGCCGGCTCGGGCTCGACCCAGCGGCGCTCGATCCAGGCCGCGAGCTCGGCCGTCCCGAGGTCGGGGAAGAGTGCTGCCATGGCCGCGAAGCGCATCATGTGCCGGCCATCCCCTTGCGCGGATCGTAAGCATGCCGCGGCTCCCAGCTCTTGAGGAACTCGGCGAGCGCGGGCTCCGCACCCGGCGGCAGCGCCACCTTGAGCACGGCATATTGATGGCCGCCGCCGATGCCGCGGCCCTTGAGCCTGAGCCGCGTGCCGCTCGTCGAGTGGGGCGGGATGGCGAGGCTGACCGGCCCGCGGATGGTCGGCACCTGCACCTTGGCACCGAGCACCGCCTCCTTGAGGGTGACGGGAAGCTCGATCAGCACGTCGTCGCCCTCGCGGCGGAAGAGCGGGTGGGGCGCCACGCGCACCTCGATGAGCGCATCGCCCGGCGGCCCCTCGCCGAGGCCGGGCAGGCCCTGGCCCTTGAGCCGCAGCACCTGGCCGTCCTTGAGCCCGGCCGGCACGGTCACGTCGAGGGTGCGTCCGTCGGGCAGGCCCAGGCGGCGCACCGTGCCGTTGGCGGCGTCGAGGAAATCGACGGCGAGCGTGTAGTGCGCGTCCGGCCCGCGCGCCGTGAACCCCCCCTGGCCGAAGCGGTCGCGGAAGGCCTGGCCGAAGATGCTCTCGAGGTCGTCGGGGCTGAAGGCCTGCTCGGAGCGGTACTTGGCGCGGTGGCCCTCGTCGCCGAAGTCGCGGTAGAAGCGGCGCTCGCTCGGCCGCTCGGCGCCGCTGGCGTCGATCTCGCCGCGGTCGAAGCGCCCGCGCTTCTCCGCATCGGAGAGCAGGTCGTAGGCCGAAGCGATGGCCTTGAAGCGCTCCTCGGCATCCTTCTTGCCGGGATTGAGGTCCGGGTGGTAGCGCTTGGCGAGCTTGCGATAAGCCGCCCGGATGGCCTCCGCCGAGGCGCTGCGCTCGACGCCGAGCGTCTTGTAGGGATCGTCCATGGCGGCGGAGAATATCCCAGCCCTCGCGGCGGCGCTACGGCACTGGCGCCTTCTCCGAGCGGCCGGCGATGGCGCGGGACTTGCGCGCGGCAAGGGCCGCCGCCTCGGGCGGCACCACGATGCCGCTCGAGAGGATCATCTTCATCGCCGCATCGACGCTCATCTCGAGCGGCATCACCTTGTCGCGCGGCACGAAGATGAGATAGCCGCCCGTAGGGTTGGGCGTGGTCGGCACCATGATGCTGACGACGTTGGCCGGCAGGCGCGCCTGGATCTCGCCCGCCGTCTCGGCTGTGACGAAGCCGAGCGTCCAGCTTCCGGCGTGGGGCCACTCCACCAGCACGACCTGGCGGAAGGCGCTCGCCTTTTGCGAGAAGACCGCCTCGACGAGCTGCTTGACGGCGCTGTAGATGCCGCTGATGACCGGCATGCGCACGAGCAGCATCTCGGAGAGGCGCACGAAGACGCGGCCGACGTAGCCGGCGGTCATGGCGCCGATCAGCGTCACCGCCACGAGCACGACGACGAGGCCGAGGCCGGGGATGCCGAAGGGCAGGTAGCTGTTCGGATTGTAGGCCTCGGGGATGAGCGGGTTGACCCGCGAGTCGACGAAATCGAGGACGAGATAGGCGATGTAGAAGGTGATGCTGACGGGGGCCATCACCAGCACCCCGGCGAGGAAATAGGCGCGCATGCGGGCGCCGAAGGTGAGCGGCGGCACGCCCGCCCTGCCCTCGCCCTCCGTCGTCCGCGGCTGCAGCGGCTTCTCCGGCATCTCGGCACTCCGTTCGTCGCTTGCCGGCCCCCGAGCAAGAGATTGGGCGGCGGCGCCGGGGCAAGTGCCCGGCCCTGCGCGGCGCTGCCACCTCAGCGCATGCGCAGCGCCTGGTCCGCCTTGGCCACGTCGCGCATGCAGCGGTCGGCCTCGCGCATGGTGAGCGCGCGCCGCGCCTCGTCGAGCAGCGCCTCGATGATGCGCCGCTTGCCCGGATCATAGACGTGCTGCAACAGCGCCTCGACCTTGAGGATCTCGAGATCGCAGGGTGCGGCAAAGCTCGCGGGCGCACCGAGCGCAGAGCCGGCGGCGATGAGCATCGCCAGTATGACGGTCCGCATGATCGCCCCCCTCCTCGCTCACCCTCACTGTGGGCGAGCCCCCTCGCGGCGACAAGTGAAAAGTGCGGCGGCAGCCGGCCGCGCGCGCATCGAGCCATGCTCGCCGTCGTCTCACATGAGCGCCCCGGCCGCGATCCTCCTGGCCGCGATCCTCCTTGTACGCTCGCGCGAGCTAGCATAGATTCGCGGTCAATAGCGCCGATCGTCGTGGCACACGGAGCCCTGGCGGACGCATGAGAGCCTGACGGCCGGGGGGACGCTGGTCAGGCGGGCCGTCAAGGGAAGCCGCGGACATCGCGGCTTGGCCGCTGGTCAGAGTGCGCGACGAAAGAAAAGCTGCATGGAATGGGCGGCCGAAGTGCTGAGCTATCCGGGATGCCTTGCGCATCGGGGAGGCATTCTCGTGCCGCGTCGGCGAGGCCGGTGACGCGGGCCGGGAGAGAGGGCGGCGGCGCCGCGATCCAGTGCAGGAGTGGGGGGCATGGCGGGGGGATTTTTTCGACGCTCGCTTCGCGACGGGCTCCTGATCGGGACCGCGCTGCCGATGCTCACGGCGGTGCTCGGGCTGGCCGCGATTTCCGCGGCCGCCGAGACGCCGGTGGGCGTCACCTCGGCGGTCAACCCCGACGCCATCGGCCAACCGCCGAACGAGCCGGAGCGGGCGCTCGTGGTCGGCCACAACGTCATGCACAACGAGCGCATCACGACGCGCGGCATGGGCCAGACGCAGATTCTCTTCGCCGATCAATCGTCGCTCACCGTGGCGCCCAATTCGGAAGTGGTGATCGACGAGTTCGTCTACGACCCCGAGAAACAGATCGGCAGCATGGTGGCGAACGTTGCCACCGGCCTCTTGCGCTATGTCGGCGGCAAGGTGAGCAAACAGAAGGACGTTACCTTCACCACCCCCTCGGCCGCCATTACCGTCCGCGGCGGCATCTTGTTCATCGACGCAGGTCCCGGCAATCAGGTCACCTCGGCCTTTGCCTTCGGCGACTATATGTGCGTGCTCGCGAGCGGCCGGAAGGTCTGCACCGAGCTTCCGGGCACGGCCATTCTCGTAGGCGGGCCGGGTCAGCCGCCGTCGGCACCCTTCCCCATCGGGTTTGCCCAGCTCCAGGGCTGGGTCGGCGGGTTCCAAGGCGGCAACCCGGGGTCTCTCGCCAGCTTCATCGGCGCGCTGCCGCCAGGGAACGGCCCGGGCAATTTCAATGCGCCGCTCGGCAGCAACATACCTATCACCTTCACCAATGGCGGGCCGCAGACGTTCATCGTCACGACCTCGCCGACGCCCACGCCGACGCCGACGCCGACACCAACACCAACGCCTACCCCAACGCCGACACCGACGCCTACCCCCACACCGACGCCTACCCCCACGCCGACGCCGACACCTACCCCCACACCGACGCCTACTCCCACGCCCACGCCGACACCCACCCCCACACCGACACCCACCCCCACACCGACACCCACCCCCACCCCGACGCCCACTCCCACTCCGACGCCGACTCCCACTCCGACGCCAACACCGACGCCTTGCACCACGGACGGCCCTGCCAATACCCCTACGTGCACGGGGACGAAGCAATCTTCGCTCGCGCAGTCCTCTTCGGCGCAGGCGACAGTGATGCTGCCGCTCCCTCTGCAGCCGATCGCGGCGCCAGGCGAACCGGCCCTGCCGTTGGCTTCAGCCAACGGCGACCGCTACAGCTTCTCCGGCCCCTTCTCCGGCAGCGTCGGAAGCGCTTGGCCAGGTGCCCTGCTTGGCGGGAGCTCGGAGAGCGTGGCTCGCGACCAGCAGAAGATCTTCGCCGATCGCGACTCCCTCATGCGCGCCTTGGCCAAGCGCGAGCGCATGGCTATCGACCGCAGGAGATGGGCGGAGTGGCGCAACCGTCTCGGTCATTTTGCGCGGCAGGCGATCGGCGGCCATGGGCGTGGCGGAGGTTCCCCGAAGGGCGGTCCCGGAACCCTCTGAGGCCGAATAAGCCGGCCGAGCGGAAAGATTGCGCGGGCGCGTGTCCCTTCGGCTCGCCGCTGTGGACCTCGTGCGACCCGCCGCGCTACTATCGCCGCCGCGCCATGCAACGAAACCACCTTGGGGAGGCACCGTGCCGAAACCTCCGTCATCCGCCGCCCGCGACAACATCCGCGCCTTCGCACCCAAGCTCGTCGAGCTCACCGAAAGCGTGCTCTTCGGCGACGTGTGGGAGCGCCCCGGGCTTTCCAAGCGCGACCGCAGCCTCATCACCGTGGCGACGCTCGTGGCGCTCAACCGCAGCGAGCAGCTGCGCGGCCATCTCCTGCGCGCCCTCCATAACGGCGTCACCGAGGCCGAGATCATCGAGCTGATCACGCACCTGGCGTTCTATTCCGGCTGGCCGACGGCCATGTCGGCGGCGACGCTGGCGAAGGACGTGTTCGAGAAGCAGGCCTAGCGGCGGCGCGCAACGCCGGACTTCCCTCACATCGGAGGCAAGCATGCAGGTGGGCTTCATCGGGCTCGGCACCATGGGTGCCAGCATGGCGGCGAATTTGCAGAAGGCCGGCTATCGGCTGGTGGTGCACGACGCACGCCGCGCCGCGGCGGAGCAGCATCTGGCGCGCGGCGCCGTGTGGGCCGGCTCGCCGCGCGAGGTCGCCGAGACGGCCGAGGTGGTGTTCAGCTCGCTGCCCGGGCCGCCCGAGGTCGAGGCGGTGGCGCTCGGCGCCGACGGCCTCTTGCCGGCCACCCGTCCGGGCAGCACCTATTTCGATCTCTCGACCAATGCCCCCGCCACGATGCGCCGCATCCATGCCGCCTTCGCCGAGCGCGGCGCTTACGTGCTCGATGCGCCGGTGAGCGGCGGGCCGCGCGGTGCGGCGAGCGGCAAGCTCGCCATCTGGGTCGGCGGCGACGAGGCGGTCTTCAAGGTGCGCCGGCCGCTCCTCGACGCCATCGGCGATCAGGCGCGCTACATCGGGCCGATCGGCGCCGGCACGGTCGCCAAGCTCGTGCACAACTGCGCGGGCTACGCCATCCAGCGCGCGCTCTCCGAGGTCTTCACCATGGGCGTCAAGGCCGGCGTCGAGCCCCTCGCCCTCTGGGAGGCGGTGCGCCAGGGTGCGGCGGGACGGCGGCGCACCTTCGATGCGCTGGTCGACCAGTTCCTGCCGGGCGTCTTCGACCCGGCGGCCTTCTCCCTGCGCCTTGCCCACAAGGACGTTTCGCTCGCCACGGCGCTCGGCCGCGAGGTCGGCGTGCCCATGCCGATGGCGGAGCTGGCGCTGGCCGAGCTCTCGGAGGCGCTGGCGCGCGGCTGGGGCAGCCGCGATTCGCGCGCCGCCATGCTGCTGCAGGAGGAGCGCGCCGGCGTCAGCATTGCGGTCGATCGAGCCGAGTTGCAGCGCGCCGTCGAGCGCGACGGCCGCCCCCAGGCGTAGGGCGCGCGCAGACGCGCTTCCATGAGGCCGCCATGAGCAAGACCTCCACCCGCAGCTTGAAAGCCACCGCCGCGGCACTGCGCAGCGGCGAGCTCGCCGCCCTCGAGCTCGCCGAGTCGGCGATCGCGCGCCACGCCGATCTCGGCGGCCCGCTCAACGCCTACAAGAGCTGGAACCCCGACGAGGCGCTCTTGCAGGCGCGCGCCGCGGACGCCGTCTTCGCGAGCGGCACGGCACTGGGCCCGCTCCACGGCATCCCGGTCTCGGTCAAGGATCTCTACGGCGTCAAGGGCTGGCCGACCTTTGCCGGCACGCCGAGGCGGCTGCCGCCCAAGTGGGAGAGCGAGGGACCGGTTGTCGCCGCGCTGCGCCGCCAGCTCGGCGTCGTGATGGGCAAGAGCCACACGGTCGAGCTCGCCTTCGGCGGCCTCGGCGTCAATCCCCACTGGGGCACGCCGCGCAACCCGTGGGACGCCAAGTCGCACCGCGTGCCCGGCGGCTCCTCGAGCGGTGCCGGGGTGAGCCTCTGGGAGGGCTCGGCCCTGGCAGCACTCGGCAGCGACACGGCCGGCTCCGTGCGCATCCCCGCGAGCATGACCGGCACGGTCGGCCTCAAGACGAGCTTCGGGCGCTGGCCCGTGGCGGGCATCGTGCCCTTGAGCAAGAGCCTCGATACGGCGGGCGTGCTCGCGCGGAGCGTGGCCGACGCGGCCTACGCCTTTGCCGCACTCGATCCCGCCTGGGGCAGCGCCGAGGCGCTCGAGGCGCGCATCGCCGGGCTCGAGCTCTCGCGCGTGCGCATCGGCATCGCGGCAGCACCGCTGTGGGACAACTGCATGCCGGGCGTCGCCGAAGCGGCGCGCGCAGCGCTCGACGAGCTCGCGGCGAAAGGGGCGCAGCTCAAGGACTTCGCACTCCCCGAAGCCGCCGACGCCCGCGAGCTCCTGCGCTCGGGCAGCGTCGTCTCGGCCGAGTGCGACGCCTTCCTCGAGAGCGAGCTCCCGGAGTGGCGCGAGCTCATCGATCCCATCATCAAGATCCGCATCGCCGACGGCGGCGCCATCAGCGCGCGCGAGCTCCTCTTGCGCTACCGCAAGCTTGCGGAGCTCTCCCGCTCGGCCGCAGAGCGCTTCGCCGCCTGCGACGTGATCGCGCTCCCGACCGTGCCCGTGACGCCGCCCACCCTCGACGAGGTCGCCGATCTCGCAGCCTACCGGCGCGCCAACATCGCCGCTCTCGGCAACACCTGCGTTGCCAACTACCTGACCCTCTGCGCCCTCACCATGCCGGCGGGCCTCGATGCGGCCGGCATGCCGGTCGGGCTCATGCTCATGGCGCCCTTCGGCCAGGAGGAGCGCCTCCTCGCCATCGCACTCGCCGTTGAACGCGCGCTCGGCACGCCGCGCGAGCGGCTCGGAGCGCCGCCTCTCGCACCGGATGCGTGACGCTCAGAGTGCCGCGTAGTCGATGGGCTTGCTGCGATCGAGGTGCTTCTCGGCGTCCGGCATGGGATATTTGAGGCCGTTGCCGCAGTTGAAGAGCACGACGCGGTCGTGCTTGCCGACGCGCCCCTCCTTGAGGGCGCGGCAGTAGGCCGCATAGGTGGCGGCACCTTCGGGCGAGAGGAGAATGCCCTCCGCCTTGCCGACTTCGGCGCGCGCCTCGAGGATGACCTCGTCGGGAATCGCCATGGCGAAGCCGTTGCTCTCGCGGATGCCGCGGAGGATGAGGAAATCGCCCAGCGCCGCCGGCACGCGCAGGCCCGCCGCGATGGTCGCGGCACCCACCCACGGCTCGGCGAATTCCTGGCCGCCCTCGAAGGCGCGCACGATGGGCGCGCAGCCGGTCGACTGCACCGCGACCATGCGCGGGCGCTTGCCGTCGATCCAGCCGATCTTGCCGAGCTCGTCGAACACCTTCCACATGCCGATGAGGCCGGTGCCGCCGCCCGTCGGGTAGAAGATCGCATCGGGCAACGTCCAGTTGAGCTGCTCGGCGAGCTCGAGGCCCATCGTTTTCTTGCCCTCGATGCGGTAGGGCTCCTTGAGCGTCGAGGTATCGAACCAGCCCATCCTCTCCTTGCCTTCGGCGACGATCTTGGCGCAGTCGTTGATGAGCCCGTTCACCTTGAAGAGCCTGGCGCCCTGCAGCACCGTCTCGCCCACGTTCGGTGCCGGTGCATCCTCCGGGCAGAAGACATAACTTTCGAGGCCGGCCCGGGTGCAATAGGCGGCGAGTGCGGCGCCCGCGTTGCCCGCCGTCGCCATCGCCATGCGCTTGATGCCGAGCTCCTTCGCCATCGAGACGGCGAGCGCCAATCCGCGCGCCTTGAAGGAGCCGGTCGGCAGGCGGCCCTCGTCCTTGATCAGGATCTCGCCGCCGCCGAGGCGGCGGGCGAGCCGCGGAATTGCCAGCAAGGGGGTGATGGTCTCGCCCAGGCTGGCGATGCTGGCGGTATGGCGCACGGGGAGGAACTCGCGATAGCGCCAGAAGTCGTTGCTGCGGCGCCCAAGGCCGGCGCGGCTCACGCCGCGGCTCAGCGCCTCGAGATCGTAGCGCACGAGGAGCGGCTTGCCCGCGCGCGAGAGGGTCTGCACCTGGTCCGCGGCAAAGCGCTCGCCCGTGAGGCCGCACTCGAGATGGCTCACGAAGGTCGGCCGCTCGGCGCTAAGATTGTCTTCAAGAAGGGTCATCGGGGAGTCCTCTGGGGCGCGGCGGGCGCTCGCGCATCGCCGGGCCGGCGCGGCAAGCTCGCTCGACGCTCCAATAGAACGGTCCCGCGGCAAGGTCCAGCCCGGATTTTGCGTTCGCCCCCTGCCCGACTCGGGTTAAAGTGGGCCGCGGGGACGGCTCTACACGAACCTTCAGAGAGAAGGGCGATAAACATGAAAACCATTCTCCTGCCTCTCGAGGAGAGCGACGCACTGCCCTCCATCCTGCGGACGGCCCTGCTCGCCGCCACGGCCTTCGGGAGCTACATGGAGGGGTTCCACGTCCGGCCGGGGCTCACCGGCGTGGTGGCCGCCGGCGCCGAGGGGCTGGTGGCGGCGACGCCCGGCCTCATCGAGAGCTTCGAGCGCGAGGATCAGGCGCGCGCGGTGCGCGTGCGCGCGGCGTTCGAGGCCTTTATGCGCGAGAACGGCGTCGAGCACAGCACGGCGCCCGTCCCTTTGGCGGCGCCCTCGGTCGGCTGGTACGACGAGGCCGGCCAGGGCGAGGCGGCGATCGGCAGCCGCGGCCGCGTCTTCGATCTCATCGTGGTGGGCCGCCCGGTCCGCGGCGGCTCGAGCGCTGCCATGAGCACCCTCGAGACGGCACTCTTCGAGAGCGGCCGGCCGCTCCTCATCGCACCGCCGGCACCTCCCTCGAGCCTCGGCGGCCGGATCATCATCGCATGGAACTGCTCGTCCGAGACGGCGTGCACCACGGCACTCGCCATGCCCTTCCTCATGCGCGCCAAGGACGTGCTCGTGCTCCAGGTCGAGGGCGGCACGGTGCCGGGACCGAGCGCCCAGGAGGCGGCGCGGCAGCTGCGGCGGAACGGCATCCCGGCAGACGCCAAGCTGGTGCCCGCGCAAGCGCGGCGCAGCGCCGGCGAGACCATCCTCGCCGAGGCGGCCGCCTGGAACGCCGACCTCCTCGTCAAGGGCGCCTATACCCAGAGCCGCCTGCGCCAGATGATCTTCGGCGGCATGACGAGCCACATCCTGGCCGAGGCGACGCTGCCGGTCTTCATGGCCCATTGAGGGCGCGGTCTTGGCGGACGGGCGTCAGGCGCCCGGCGGATGCTCGGCGGACCCATCCGCCGAGGGCCAGATCTTGCGGTAGGTCGAGAGCAGCGCCTCGCCACAGCGCGTCTTGCCTGCGGGATCGATCGTGCTGTGGCAGCGCGGCGTTGCGCGGTGGACCTCGGAACGGATGGCCGGGACGATGACCGCCTCGAAATCGGGATTGACGAAAAACGGCACCGAGTAGCGCTCGCGGCCCGAGCGGTTGATCACGCGATGGGACGTTCGAGCTGAAGCGCCCGTCGGTCCAAACCTTCATCATCTCGCCGATGTTCACCACGAAGCTCCCGGCGCGCGGCGGCACCGCGATCCATTCCTCCTCCCGGTTCATCACCTCGAGGCCGCCGGTGTCGTCCTGGGCGAGGATGGTGAAGGCGCCGGTGTCGCTGTGCGCGCGCACGCCCAAGTGCCGCGCATGCAGCGCCGGATCCGGCGGCGGATAGCGGAGGAGCCGGAGCTGCATGAGCGGCTTGCGGTAGAACTGCAGGAAGAACTCCTCCTCGAGCCCCAGGCCGAGTGCGAAGAGGCGCAGCATCGCACAGCCGAGTGCGGCGAGTGCTCCGTGGTAGCGCAGTATCTCGAGGCGCAGCTCCGGCAGCGCCGGCGGCCACAGGTTCGGTCCGTGAAGCGGCTTTCCCGCCAGCACGTCCGGGTCGTCGGCGGCCAGCTCGGCATAGATCTGGAAGCCCTCGTGCAGGTTCTCGTATTCCGGCTGCTTCACGCTGCCCTTGGCGCCGAGCGGCAGGTAGCCGCGGAAATGGCGCGAGCCGGCGAATGACACGCGCATCTTCTCGGCGAGGGGAAGGGCGAAGAACCGCCGTGCCATCGCGAAGATGCCGTCGATCGAGCCGGGCTCCACGCGATGGCCGGCGATGTAGAGGAAGCCGACCCTCTCGCAGGCCTCGACGATCTCCTCGGCCAGGCGGCGGCGAGCCGCCGCGGTGCCCTGCCAGGCCGCGGAGAGGTCGACGACGGGGACTTCCCTGAAGGACGCAAGCCTCGCCGACGGAAGGGCCACGATGTGCCTCGCGGAAGCCGGAAAACCGCCGGCATCAAGCACTACACAGGCCTCTCTTTCGGGTCAAGCCAGCCAAAAGCTGGCGCGGGCGGCGGCGCCTGCGCGGCGCTCCGGCGTGCCGCTTTCGTAACATTTTTTTATCATTTGCCGCGTAGCCTTAAGGAGTTGGCGTGTGCGGTTGTGGCCGGCACCCCTGAGAGGACGAGAGCGATGCAGCATCGGGAACGCGAGTACGCGCCATCGATCCGGGACGCGCATCCGGCCAAGTCCGCGGCAGAGGCGAAGCAGATCGTCGGGATTGCCGGCCCCGGGCGCTTCACTTTCGACACGGAGCGCAACCTCATCGTCTGGCGCGGCTTGGCCATCGAGCTTTCCGCCCAGGAGACGCACATCCTCCGGATTCTCTTCAATAACCGCGGCCAGACCACGACCACGAAGGCGCTCATCGAGGGCCTGCCGGGTGCGGCGGCGTCCGCTGTGGCGGCGGCGGCGATCCGTGCCGCGATCGCCTCGCTGCGGCGCAAGCTCGCGGGCACCGGCATCGAGATCAAGCCGCTGCAGAAGTTCGGCTACGAGATCATCGCCTTCAAGGTGCCCGAGCTCAATCGACGGTTGAGCGACCGGATTCTCCTGGCCATGAGCCAGGCCGTGGACACCGGCAACAAGGAGGTCGCCGAGCAGCTCCACGTCGCCCTGGAGCTCGCCAAGGAGAGCGAGCAGCTGTGGCTCGAGCGGCACAGGGCCAAGGAGAAGCGCGCGATTCCCCAAGGGCGCTAGGCCCGGACCGTCCGCCGCGCTGCCGCGGAGCGCCTCTCCCGCGCGAGGCTGCTCTAAGCCGGATGGCCACGCGCCGCAGCCGTCTCCGCCTGCACCTTCGCCAGCCCCGCCGCGAGTGCGGTATAGCGGAAATCGGGAAAGGCCTTGCGGCAGAGCGAAATGTCGAAGGGACGATAGCCGTTGTGCGGCATCGGGCCCTGGCGCGGCAGCCCGCGTACCGGCGCCGGCGGACGCACCATGGCGGCGATGCGCTCGGCGATCTCGCGGAAGGAGTGCACCTCGCCGCTCGCGATGTTGAGCACGCCCCGGCTGCGCCGCGCGATGACGCGCGCCACGAGCTCGGCCGCGTCGTCGATCAGCACGTGGTCGCGGCGCTCCTCGCCCTCGCCGAAGAGCAGTATCTCCTCGCCCGCCGCGGCCTGGCGGCGGAAGCGGTTGGGACCATAGCCGTTGTGCGGATCGCCGGCGCCATAAAGGAGGCTCGGGCGGAGGATGGCGAGCGGCGCCTTGACGACGTCCTTGAGCATCAGCTCGCGCGCCAGATGCATGGCGCCATGGAGCGAGCCCGGCTCCGCGCAGGAGGCCTCGCTCAGCGGCTCGGCCGAGTCGCGATAGACCGCATCCGAGCTCACGTAGACGACGTGGGCGACCGCCGCCTTCGCGAGCGCCGCCGCGACGGCTTCCATCATGCGGACGTTCTCGACGAGCATCGCCGCGTTCTTGCAAGGTGCCTGCGCCGAGACGACGAGGAGCGCATCCGCGGGCCTCAGGCGGGCAGCGAGCTCGGCGCCCGCACCGGCGCCCAAAAGATCCAGCGCGCCGCGGCCGAGCGCCTCGACGGCGAAGCCGCGGGCGGCGAGGAGCCGGGCGCTCGCCCCGCCCACGAAGCCGCCCGCTCCCAGCACGACGACGCGGCCGCCTGCCGCCGTGCCCGCCGAGGTGTGCTCGAGCATCGCCGCGCGTACCCCTCAGGCCGCCACCTTGAACGCCCGCACCACGGTCGGCCGCGCCGCCAGCGATGCGGCCCAGCGCTTCACGTTGGCGAGCCCTTCCGCCTTGTCGACCATCGCCTGGCGGCCGGCAATGATCGGATAGAGCGCCACGTCCGCGACGCTGAGCTCGCCGCCCGCGAGATAGGGCGCCTCGCCGAGGCGGCGCTCGACGACGCGGCAGAAATCCATGAAGCGGGTCTCGAAGAAGCTCGTCACGGAGGCCACCTTCTCCGGGAAGACCGCGGTCGAGAGAAAGATGGCGCCGCTCGCCGGCCCGATGTCGGTGACCGCGAACATCAGCCACTGATGGGCGAGGGCGCGGGCCGCCGCGTCCTTCGGCAGCAGCTTTCCGGTCTTCTCGGCGAGATAGAGGAGGATGGCGGCCGACTGCTTGAGCACGAACGGCTTGCCGCCCGGCCCCTCGGGATCGACGATCACCGGGATCGTGCCTTGCGGGTTGAGCTTGAGGAAATCGGCGGGCTTGTTGGCGCCGGGCCCGAGCTCGATCTTGTGCGGCGCATAGGCGAGCCCGCATTCCTCGAGCATGAGCGTGGCGCGGCGGCCGTTGCCCGTGGTGGCAGTATAGAGTTCGATCATGGGACATTTCTCCTGCGCGTCGTTGGAAAGGGCGGCGCATTCGACCACCTCCGCCCCGTCCTTGTCGACCGCATTCGCCGGCTGGCCCTCCGGCGCTGGATTATTCCTGCCCTGCGCGGTACTCTCGACCGTAGGGCTCGGCGCCTGCCGGGCCGGAGGGGCGTGACAGGAGAGGGACTTGAGCCTGGTGTCGTGCGGCGCACGGCAGGGGCTTGCGGAGAGGGCCGCCGCCTGGCGGCACGATGTCGGCTGGCTTTCCGTGCTGGCCTTCCTCCTCCAGATCCTGCTCACGACCGCGAGCTTCCACATCGATGCCGCGACGGGATGGAGCGGCCCGTCGATCCCCCTCTGCCTCGCCCACGGCGTCGCGGCGGATGACGGCGGCCAGCCCCTTCCCTCGGGCTCGCCTCTCCATCCTGCACCCCTCCAGCATCCGGATTGCCCGATCTGCCAGACGGCGGCGGCGGTGTCGGCCTCCTTGGCGCCCGCCACCGTCGAGGTCGTGCCGCTGCCGCCCGCCGGCGCAAGTCCGCCGCCCGCCGCTTTCGTCGAGGCACCGCGGCCCCCACTCTCCAGCCAGGTTCAGCCGAGAGCACCCCCCAACCGCGCCTGAGGCCGGCGGGCCGGCCTTGCGGCGGGTCCGTCGACGGTTAGGCAAGCGCTCTCGCCCGCGGCGGCAGGACGTGCTTCGGCACCGCCGCCGTGCCAACCCTGGCTCGGAGACCGACCAATGACCTCGAGAAAGAAAGCGCGACAGTCCCGCCGCGCGCTCCCAATGCCCGGCGGACTTGCGGTCCTCGCGGCATCGCTGGCACCGTTCGGCATGAACAGCAGCCCTGCCATGGCACACGGCATTGCCGGCGACCGCGTCTTTCCCGCCACCATCCTCATCGACGATCCTGCGGTGGGCGACGAGCTCTCCTTCCCCACCATCTCGACCATTCACAACAGCGCCAACGCGAGCGGAGCCGGCTCGCGCCAGCTCGACTTCGGCGCGGAGTGGGACAAGACGATCACCGAGGACCTCGGTGTCGCCTTCAATTTCGACTATACCGTCCTGCATTTCGACAGCGGCGGCAGCATTAAGGGCTGGCAGAATCCGGAGTTCACCTTGAAATACCATTTCTACACCAACGCCGAGCACGAATTCATGACGTCGGTCGGCGTCGTGCGGGACTTCGGCGGCACCGGCTCGTCCGCGGTCGACGATCCCGTCGGCTCAACCACGCCCACGCTCTATTTCGGCAAGGGCATGGGCGACCTGCCGATCGGAGCGCTCCGCGCCTTCGCCATCACGGGCGAGGCGCAGTACCAGGTTTCAGACTGGCCCAGTGCCGAGGGCAACCAATGGATTCTCGGGGGCTCGCTGCAATATTCCATTCCCTACCTGCAGCAGCATGTGAAGGACATGGGCCTGCCGCTCTTCATCGGCCGGATGATCCCGCTCGTGGAAGTATCGATGAACGTGCCCTCGGGCGGTGGAGGCGGCCCGGTCACTGGAACGATCTCGCCGGGCATCCTCTATGAGGGAGACGCCTGGCAGTTCGGCGTCGAGGCCCTGATCCCCGCGACCAAGGCCACCAACACCGGCATCGGGTTCATCTGGCAGTTGCACCTCTACCTCGACGACCTGTTCCCCAACTCCCTCGGCAAACCCATTTTCGGGAAATGACCATGGCGCAGAAATACCTCTTGCCGCTCGCCGTCGCCGCATTCATCGCGAGTGCGGCGGCGGCATTCGCCCATGCCTTCCTCGATCACGCCAGCCCGGCCGTGGGCAGCACCACCCACGGCTCGCCGCCGGAGCTCAAGCTGTGGTTCACCCAGGCGCTCGAGCCGGCCTTCAGCACGATCGAGGTCGTGGATCAGGCCGGCAAGCGGGTCGACAAGGGAGGTGCAACGGTGGATGCGCAGGACCGCAAGCTGCTCAAGCTCTCCCTGCCGCCGCTGTCGCCCGGCACCTACAAGGTGACGTGGCGCGTCACCTCGGTCGACACCCATGTGACCAATGGCAGCTTCACCATCACGGTGGCGCCGTGAGGGGTAGCGCGCGCGCCGCCGAGCGGGCATGGACCCTGTCCTGACGCTCGGCGCCGCCGTCCGGGCGAGCCATTACGCGAGTGCCGTGCTGCTCTTCGGCAGCTTCGTCTTCGCGCTCGCCGTGGCCCGGCCCGCGCGCGCGGCCGTGCAGGGTACTGCCGGCGAATTCGCGGCGCTCGACCGCGTTCTATTGCGGCTCGCCTGCATCGGCCTCGGCGTCGTCATCGCGAGCGCCCTTCTTTGGCTCTGGCTGCTCGCCGCCAGCATGAGCGGCCGCACGCTCGGAGCGGCGCTCGACCCCGCAATCCTGGCTCTCGTGCTGAGCGCCACGCGGTTCGGCACCGTATGGCTCGTCCGCATGGCCGCCGCCGCTGCCCTCGCGGCACTCCTCGGCTGGAGCTGGCGCCGCGGCGGGCGGATCGACGGCGGCCGGAGCGGCCTCCTCGCCGCGGCCCTCGCCGTCGTGATTCTCGCCGGCATCGCCTGGGCCGGCCACGCCGCCGACGAGAGCGGGCTCGACCGGGCCATCCATCTCGGCGCCGACATGTTGCACCTCCTCGCCGCCGGGGCGTGGCTCGGAGCGCTGCCCGCGCTCGTCTTCGTGCTGCGGCGCGCGCGGCACCGCGAGGCACACGGCTGGCAGCGCATCGCGCGCGCCGCCACTCCGCGTTTCTCGAACATCGGGGTCGCGAGCGTGACGGCGCTGCTGCTGAGCGGCCTGGTCAACGCCTGGTACCTTGTCGGAAGCATTCCCGCCCTGGTGGGCACGCCCTATGGCCAGATTCTCCTGGGCAAGCTCGCCTTGCTGACGGCGCTCATCGTCCTCGCCGCGATCAACCGGCAGAGCCTCACGCCGCGCTTCGTGGCCCGCGAGACCCCGCGCCACGCGAGGGAGCGGGCGCTCACGGCACTCGCGCGGAACGCGCTCATCGAGATCGTCCTCGGCCTTGCGGTGCTGACGCTCGTCGGCGCCCTTGTCGCGTCGACGCCGGCCGCGCACGAGCAGGTCGAATGGCCGTTCGCCTACCGCCCGGGCGTGAGCGGCCAGGCGCTCACCGCCCATGGCGAGACGATCCTCGCCCTCGCCGCCTTTCTCGGCCTCGCGGGCGCCGGAGCCATCGCGGCAGGCGTCCTCAGCCGCCTCTGGTGGCGCACGGCAACGGGGCTGATCCTCGCCGCCGCGGCGCTCGCCCTGGCCCTCCCCTATTTCGTCGTGACGGCCTATCCGACGAGCTTCTACCGCTCGCCCATCGCCTACGCCGCCGCCTCGATCGCGCGCGGCGAGACGGTCTACGAGAAGAATTGCGCGCTTTGCCACGGGCCCTACGGCTACGGCGGCGGGCCGGCGGGTGCAGCGCTCCCGGTGCGGCCGGCGGATCTCACGAGCGAGCATCTCTACCACGACCTGGGCACCCTCTTCTGGTGGATCGGCCACGGCATCGCCGGCAGCCTGATGCCCGGATTCGCGGACAAGCTCGACGCGGACGCGCGCTGGGACGCGATCAACTTCCTCCGCGCCCAGGCCGATGCGGAGGAGGCGAGCGGGATGACGGCGAGCGTCGAGCCCTTCCGGCCGATCGCCGCACCCGACTTCGCCTTCCAGTACCCCGGCCGCGAGCAGGAGACCCTCAAGGGAGAGCGCGGCAAGGCGATCGTGCTGCTCGTCCTCTACAGCATGCCCGAGGATGGCGGGCGGCTCGAGGCGCTCGCCGCGGCCCGCCCGGCCTTCGAGCGCGACGGCGTGCGCATCATCGCACTGCCGATGACCGCCGCGGTGCCGCCGACGGCGAGTGCCGCCGCGGAAGCGGGCATCCTGGCCGACGCCAATGCGGCCGCGGTCGCCGCCTACGGGCTCTTCCGCCGCGTCGCCAGCGCCGAGGCGGTGCTGCCGATGCCGCGTCACATGGAGTTCCTCATCGACCGCGCCGGATATCTGCGCGCGCGCTGGATTCCCGGCGACGTGCCGGGTTGGCAGAGCTTGGCGCGGGTGCAGCAGGAGATCGCGGCCCTCGCGCGCGAGCCGCCCCGCGCGCCGGCGCCGGAAGGCCACGTCCATTGAGTGGGCCGCCCTCAATTCACCGTCGAGTCGTCCTCGCACCGGCCGCGCCAGCGTGCTAGCATGCGCACGGTCGCCGGTTGCGCTTGGCCGGAGGCCACTCCACATCTTTGGCGGACGGCGCGGCTTCGGCCGCGGCGCCGCAGACGGCCCGACGGATAGAGGCGATGGCGATCAACCACCGGGTCAGGGGCACGGGCAGCGAGCCGGTCGAGATTTCGCCGGGCATCGGCGCGCGCGAGGCGGCGCGCGAGGCCGAACTCGAGCAGTGGGCCTGGCGGCGGGTCAAGTCGCTGCGCCTCTTCTATACCCATCTCTCGATCTTCGCGATCGTCAACATCCTTCTCCTGCTGATCGACGTCTCGACGCCGGGGGATCCGTGGTTCTATCAAGTGCTGCTGGGCTGGGGCCTCTTCGTCGGGCTGCATGCGGCCTATGCCTACGAGATGCTGCCGTGGACGAGCCGGGACTGGGAACAGCGCAAGGTTCAGGAGCTGATCGAGCAGCAGCGCGAGCGCCTGCGGCGCCGGCGATGAGGCGGCCGTGCGGCCGCAGCGCGGGAGGCGGCCGGCGCGCGTCTCAATTTTGTCGCTTCCGCCATGCCGTGCAAAACGGCAAGTCTTTCGGCAACATGAAACGCTCGGTCGCCGCGGTGGCGGATGGCGGCGGCGAACGGGTCGCGAGGGAATGAGATGGCAAAGGGAAGCGATGATATGTTCAGGCGGAAAGATACCGGCGAGGATGGCGGCGCCAAGACGCCGCGCGAGGAGGCGAGCGCGCGCGGCACCCCCGGCGCAACACCGCAAGTGCGGCCGGAGGGCGGCGATGCGACGCTGGCCGGCGCCTATCGCCCGGCGCCGGCGGCCCGGCCGGGACCCGACGCCTATCGCCGGGTCATCGAGGTACCCGGCCCGCCGCGCCGCGAGGCAGCACTCGCGCCGACGGAGAGCAAGAAGCTCATCGTCGGCCGCGACATCTCGCTCAACGGCAAGATCTCCTCATGCGACCGCCTCATCGTCGAGGGCAGCGTCGAGGTCGAGCTGCAGGACTGCCACACCATCGAGATCGCCGAGAGCGGCAATTTCAAGGGTGCCGCCGAGATCGAGAGCGCCGAGGTCTCGGGCCACTACGAGGGCTCGCTCACGGTGCGCGAGAACCTCCTGATCCACAGCACCGGGCACGTGAGCGGCACCATCCGCTACGGCCGGCTGCAGATCGAGCAGGGCGGCGAGATCAACGGCGACGTGCGGAGCCTCGGCGTCAGGAGCGAGTAGCCGCGCGCCGCCAGTTGTTGCCTCGACCCATGGACGCAGGAGGCACCCCCCTCCCTACCCTCCCCCTCAAGGGGGGAGGGGAGTTATGAGTGGCTGGAAAAAGAGCTTCCCCCTCCCCCTCGAAGGGGGAGGGTTGGGGTGGGGGTGACGCTCGAATAGGCGAAAGCGGGCGCTAGCCGACCTTGGCCGCAGCCGCGGCTGGGGCGGTTTGTTTTGCCGCGGCCTCGCCGCCGGCCACGAGCTTGGCCTCGTCGATCGCGTCGATCTGCTCGGGCAGAAGGAAACGCTCGGCATAGCTGCGGTAGACCCCCGACTTGACGAGGAGGCGGAAGATATCGGGGTCGAGGTGGCGGTTGTCGCACATGGCGCGCATGATGCCGAGCGATTCGGAGAGCGTCTTGGGCTTCTTGTAGGGCCGGTCGGCAGCGGTGAGCGCCTCGAAGACGTTGGCCACGCCGATCATGCGCGCCGGGATCGACATCTGCTCGCGCTTCAGGCCCTTGGGATAGCCGGTTCCGTCCATCTTCTCGTGATGCCCGCCGGCGATCTCCGGCACGCGCCGCATGTATTTGGGGAAGGGCAGCGCCTCCAGCATCTGGATGGTCAGCACGATGTGGTCGTTGATGATCTTGCGGTCGGCATCGTTGAGCGTGCCGCGGCGGATGGAGAGGTTCTCGATCTCGTTGTCGTCGAGGAGCGGGCGCTCCTCGCCGTCGAGCCGCCAGCGGCGCTTGCCGATCTCCCGGATGCGCGCGAGGACCGCGTCGGAAAGGAACTCGCCGCCGATGTTGTACTGGCCAAGCGCCTTCACGTCGTCCGTGAGGGCCGCCTGGGCGCGGCGGCACTCCGCGGCGAGCGCCTGCGCATCGCCGCCCGCGGCAAGGCCGTCGCGGTAGGCGAGCTCGATGTCGCGCCGGATGACCTCGGCGCGCACGCGGATCTCGTCGATGCGGTCGCAAATGCGCTCGAGCTTGGTCGCCTTGTCCAGGATATGGACCGGCGTGATCACCTTGCCCACGTCGTGAAGGCCGGCGGCGACGCGGATCTCGTAGAGCTGCTCCTCGCTCAGGCGGAAGTCGGCGAAGGGACCCTCGCCCGCCTGGCAGGCGGCCTCGACGAGCATCTGGGTCAGCGCCGGGACGCGCTGGCAATGGGCGCCCGTATAGGGCGACTTGGCGTCGACGGCGCCCGCCATCATGTGGATGAAGGAGTCGAAGAGCGCCCGCTCCGCCTCGATGAGCTGCTGGTTCTCCAGCGCCACGGCCGCCTGGCTGCCGAGCAACTCGATGACCGGGAGGATGGCCTCGCCGAACGGCATGACCTGGTGCGTCGCCGGGTCGAGCGCGTTGAGGAGCTGCAGGACGCCGATGACCTCCTGCTTGTGGTTCTTGAGCGGCACCGTGAGGAAGCTCTGCGAGCGGTAGCCCGTCGTCTCGTCGAACTTGCGCGTGCCGGAAAAGTCGAAACCGGCGGCGTGGTAGGCATCGGCGATGTTGATGGTGGCGCCGGTATGGGCGACGTGGGTCGCCACCTGGTTATGGTTGGGCTCGTTCGACGCGCCGTGGTGGTAGAGCTCGAGCGGCGGGAAGGGCACCGGCTTCCCCGTGGTGCCGCCGAGCGCTATGCACAGCGTATCGTTGCGCAGGATGACGAAGCGCAGGCACTCGCTCTCCGTGCGCAGATAGAGCGTACCGCCGTCGGCATGGGCGATCTCCATGGCGCCGGCGACGATGCGCTCGAGCAGGCGGTCGTGGTTGCGCTCGGCCGAGAGTGCGATGCCGAGGTCGACAAGTTGCTTGAGCTCGGCGGCTACGTCCGCAGGAGCCTGGTGCGGCTCGCCCCCGGCAGTTTGCGCATCGTTGCCCATATGCCTGGCTCTTCCGCTCTCCGGGACAAACACCTTCACGCGCCCGGCCCATGCCGGCGCGTGCTCGTCCTTTCCACGCGATGGAACTATAGCATGGTTGATGCCGCAACTGTAGCGCCGCGCGCGGCCCCCGTCGCGGTCCCGCCGGCCTCGCCGTTACATCTTCTCGACGATCTCCTGCTCGGTTTTGCTCAGCTCGGGCGCCATGCGCTTGGCCACCGCGCGCAGCCATTCGAGGTACACCGTCTGGCCCTTATCGACCGCCACGCCGACCGGCTGGGCCTTCTCCTGGCTGCCCTGGCAGTTGTTCTCGCGCGGCAGTGCTGCCAGCCCCTTCACCTTCTTGGCGATGAGCGGCCACTGGATGCGGTTGATGGGCGCCGCGTCCGCCCGCTTGGCCATGATCTCCTCGATCGGCGCCGGCGCATTGGAGCTGCTGACGCCGTGGAGCTCCGCCTTGGGGAAGCGCTCCTTCACCCAGTTCTCCTCGGCGCCGCCGATGAAATAGGCGATGACGGTGCCGGGCGCATTGAGGTCGTCGACCGTCTTTGCGGCGGCGATCTTGGCATCGTCGGCGCGGCCGAACATGCAGACGCTGGTGTTGGAATAGAGCACGAAATCCACCACCTTGAGGCGCTCGGGCGTCTCGGCGAGGGCCGTGATGCTGATGTCGGCCTGATTGGTGGCGAGCACCGGGATCTTGGTCTCGTGGCTCACCGGTACCGTCTCGAGCTTCACCTTGAGGAGCCGCGCATATTCCTTGGCGAGAACCCAGGCCGGGCCGCCCCAGGGCTCGCCCGTGCCGCTCGTGGTCTCGGTGAGCCACGGCGGGTTGGCGAGCACGGCCACGCGCAAAGCACCTGCCTTGCGGATGGCATCGATGCGCGGGCTGGCGCCCGGCGCCGGCGGCTCCTGGGCATAGCTGAGGCTGGTCGCAAGCAGTCCCGCCGCAAGTGCCAACGCCGCGGCGGCAACTCTCATTGTCGGCATGTCGGGCCTCCTCCCCTGATCGCTCCTCGCAATCGCGCGGAGCCGCGGTGCACCCGCGGTCTTCTTGCAGTGCCTGCACATTAGCATGACCGAATCGCAGGCTAAAGCCAGATCGAGAACTGTGCCACGACCACAGCGACGGCAATCCGCACGTAGCATTGCAGGACCACGACACGGAAGCAAAGGCGTAACGTGCGCTGCCGTGGCCGAGAAGCCGGCCTCGTTATTTCTATCTCGCTTAACTCGACGGTCATCAGTGAAGTTAAATTATTGCAACGTGGGCGTGTAAGGTTGCAGGCCGGGAGCGGGCACCAACTTCGGTCGCTCACTCTTGCCCCCCACACCATTCACCAAGGGATCGCCTTTGCAACGGACGGGACAATGCCCGTGTCCGTTATTCCGTTGCGCGCTGCAAGCCGGCACCCCGGAGTGCGAACGCAATCTTTCCCCTTTGTCAAGGAGTACAGTTCCAATGGACCCTGCTGGAAGAGATAAGCCTAGAAAGAACATTCTGCGGGATGATGGTGATATTCCGGTTTTCGAAAAAATTGGGCATTCCGTCATCGAGATGCCACCCGGCGAGGATCCCCATTTCTTCGTCGACCAGGGTCTGCTTGCCCGAATGTCTCAGGGCGGCGTCCCGAACATGAATGATCTCTTTGCAATGATCCAGGCATTACGACCGTTGCTGAATTTCCGACAGGGCCGCGCCTGGGATGTTCAGCGGATCAAGGGAACGTCGATGCACGACTTCGTCAATTACGCGACCGTGGCGATTGGACTATACGGAGCCGCCGCCGGGATTCCGATCGATGATATACTCGTATTGGAGGACATATACGCGGCCCTGCGCTCGGATTTCGGCAACGTCGAAATGGACAGGACGTATTCGTCGCTCCCGGTGACGAACGTCAAGAACACGGAACTCGGCTACGAATTGTTTGAGACCGGGAAGATCGGCCCGTAGAAGAAATGAGTTTTACGTCTCTAGCTTCCGAGGCCGCCGATATTGGAGCGGCGGCTTCGTTGCCGCAGAAGCCGCGTGAAAAGATGGCAGACGCTGACACGGGGCATCAAGGAGCTCGTTCATATAGGACCCTTACCTCGCCAAAGCGATCTCGGTGATCGCGAAGTTGGACGGCGGTCGGCAGAGTGATGACCAAATTGTGCGCATTGTCCATTGAGACACGGGCATTCGACGGATCGTCGATCATAGCGAGAGTGAGCTTCTCCATCGTGACGGTGTTGATCGCATAGATTTGAAGTGGGCCGTGGAGGCCGAAGCCGCAAGCGGCCATCCAGGTTTCTACCATCCATCTCGAGTTCGGTACGAATATACGGTCGAGTCGCTCGGGGGCACACGGCTTCCAAACGAACAATGTCACATAATTTTCCACGCTCGAGACGGTAATCGCGACGGCGAGGACCACGAGTCCGAGCCCAAGTAGAATATACCTTGCGGCCTTGCGAGCCATTTTTGCCCCTCGTGGCGGGCGCACACAACGATGGATAGAAGAATTTAACACAATTGGAATTGATCTGCCACCGACGGCGCATGCGCAGGGCGGCTTGAACGTGGGACAGGGCGATTGCAAGCAGGCTTACCACGACGATCCGCGCGCCCTCCCCGGTGCGCCCTCCCCGGTGCGCCCTCCCCGGTTGTACGCGTCCGCTGGCTTGGGATAGCATAGCAAATTTGGCGCAAGCGGAGGGACCATGCGATGCATGTCTGCGCCTCGAGCCACCGCGATGCGGGAGCGGCCGGGAGCCGCCGCCGCTTCCTCGGCCAGCTGGCGCTCGGCGGCGGCCTCCTCTTAGCAGGCGCCGCCCTCCCCTTCGTCCGCTTACGCGCGGCGGAGGGCACCGAGGCGCTCCTCTTGAGCTGCATCGACTACCGGCTGGTCGACGCCACGACGCGCTACATGGACGGCCGCGGCATGGCGGGGAAGTACGACCATGTGATCCTCGCGGGCGCCTCGCTCGGCGCCGAGACGGCCAAGTTCCCGGCCTGGCGCACGACCTTCTGGGAGCATCTCAAGCTCGCCATCGATCTTCACCACATCCACCAGCTCATCGTCCTCGACCACCGCGACTGCGGCGCCTACAAGCTCATCCTGGGCAAGGACTTCTCGAAAGACCCCGCGGAGGAGTTCGCGGTCCATGCCCGCGAGCTGCGCCGGCTCAAGGCCGCAGTCTTGAGGCGGCACCCGCCGTTGCAGGTCGAGCTCTCGCTGATGGCGCTCGACGGCAGCGTCGAGCCGGTCGCCTGACGCAGCCTCAGGCAAGCGCCCTGCCGGTCAGCCGCTCGAGCACCTTGAGCGGCGAGGTGCGCGGATCGGCCATCACCGCGATATCGAGATGGAAGGTCTGCTCGAGGGCGAATTGCCCGGCAAGTGCCGCGTGCAGCACCTGGTCGGTGTAGCAGAGCCAAGTGGTCCCCGGCGCAAAGGCGAACTCAGCGAGCCGAGCCGACTGCTGGTATGCGGCGTCGCGCTTGCCGCGGTCGTGCAGGCCGAGCATGAGATGGTCGTAGCCGCTCCGCCGGCCCTTGGTGATGCCGAGCGCTTGGAGGAGCCAGGCCTCGCCGGCGAGCTGCGGGCGCAAGCCCGCGACGAAGCGCTGAGCGAAGGCCTCGAACGGCTCGCCGAGGTGCCAAAGGCGCGCCTTGCCGGCGGGATCGATGTTGCTGAAGAGGCGCAGGATGCGCCGCCCATGTGTGGGGCGCGAGGGGAAGGCGTCGGGATGGAGGAGCGTGTCGTCCTTGATCGGCGAATAGCTGCGCCCGTCGATCTCGATCGGCCGGTAGCTCGTGCGCGCGCGCTCGAGCCCGGCGGCGTAGCCGGGCAGCAGGTCGGAGACGAGGCGGGTGGCACCCGATGCGAAACGCTCCATCATTGCGGCGAGACGCTCGCGCGTCTCACCCCCGGCAACCGTGCCCTGGCAACTGCCGGTCAGAGGGTCGAAGCTGACGTTCTTGGCCTTGCCGTTCGAGAGATTGGGCGAGAGCAGCGCCTCCTCCCCCGCCTCGAGGACGAAGGCGAGCTTGGGGCAATAGAGCACTTTGCCGCCCTCGAGCGCCGCGACCGCACGCTGCCGCAGCTCGGGCGCGAAAGGGCCCGACCAGCGCTCGATCTCGAGGCTCTCGATGACGTCCTGAGCGTCCACCTCGCGTGCCATGGCGGCATTCTAGCTGGAACGGCGGGCCGCGGCGAGGGCCGCGCAGCCTGCCTCGATATTTGCCCTCCCGAGAACCGGCGACGTGCCTTCACTTCAGATCAGACCTAAACGCCGCAAGGCGTCGCGAACAGCCGCCGGCAGGCCATAGCGATAGAATCTGTCTTCGAGGTCCCGGTCTTGCAGAATCCGACAAGCTAGCCAACTCTCAGCGTGCCTAGTGCCCTCGCTTTTTTTCTGGTAGCTTGGTAACAAGCTACCAGTCTGTAGCAGGAACGGAAGTACCCGATGGCCGCCGCAGCACAGAGGAAAGCGCAAATCCATGTGCGCGTGACGCAGGAGTTCAAGAGAGCGGTCAAGATGTTCTGCGTCCGTGAAGGGACTACCGAGCAAACCTGGGTCCTGGAGTTAACCGAGGCAGCTCTCGCGGATCAGGCCCCGGATCTGTGGCCTGTGCCGCAGACCGAGCGCAAAAACCGCATCGGTCGCGGAACAGCGAAGGTCTGACGATTATGCCCGGTCTGAACGAGCAAGCCAGCGCTTTCGGTTGCCCAGACCTAATTCACCTTGCAGGCGAGCCCACGGCTGACAACCTGGAATATCTCGACCTATTGTCCGACAGGTCAGAATCGCCGTTGCTTCCGGATGCCGTTGCTGAGTTTCAAGGCCGCCCGGTGATGTATCTAGTGGACGGCGGTGCCCGACTCGGGCGAAACGAGCCTGCAGCCGATGCAATTCGTCACTTGCAGCAACTCCTCGCAAATCGAAGCGAACAGTCCTGCCTTGCTGTAATCCGGCCCGGCTCACTGGATGTGTATCCTATCAATCTCGACCGCGAAACACTCATGAAGTTCCAGCCTAGAATCATCAGAGCGAATGCCTCTGACGCGCCTACTTTCTTCCAAGCCCTCGCCGCAGGCGTCCTGGCGCCGGAAGGGCAGCCAAAGGAAGCCGACTTTGTCTTCCACGAAATCCATAGCCTGCTTGCACGCGCTTCTGAAGATTTGACCGGCAAGCTCCGGCCGCTGGAAGTGCTCTCCGTCACGGGCCGCGCGTTGTTCTTCCGCTTTTTGCTTGACCGCCACATCATCCTTGAATGGGAGCGCGCCGATATTTGTCCGAAAGCGACCGAGTTGCGGGACGCCTTCTCCAATGCGGAGAAAGCTGCGGCCACTTCCTGCTGGCTGGATGAAACCTTCAATGGTGATCTGCTGCCACTCGTTTCAGGCTTGCCCGCCGACGCGAGTGCCGACGCACGTCTAACCGCCTACCGGAAGTTCTACCGACGGGCTGATGCTGACACGCGAAAGGACGTGTTCCTTCATTTGGAGGCCATACTTCGGGGCTGGAAATCATTGGGACATTTAAGTTTCCAACCCCGCCTGCCTCGCATTGACTGGAATGACTTGAACTTCGCCCACATCCCGATCGGCGTACTGAGCCAAGTCTATGAGACCTTCAGCCGCCAGTGGGATCCAGAACACGCAGAGAAAACCAGTATCTACTACACTCCGAAGAACATCGCTCGCTGTCTAGTCGACGAAGCGTTTGCAGGGCTTACAGACCCGGCGGAAGCTCACGCTCTCGATCCGGCATGTGGTGCAGGAATCTTCCTCGTCCTGACTTTCCGTAGACTAATTCGCGCCAGATGGCAGAAGGACGGGCGACGCCCAGACACCCGTGCGATCCAGCGCACTCTTTACAGCCAGTTACGCGGCTTCGACGTCAGCGAATCCGCGCTGCGCTTGGCGGCGCTGGCCCTCTACATCACTGCGATTGAACTCAATGGCTCTCCTCGACCACCTAAGAGTCTGAAGTTTCCAAGCCCCTTAAAAGATCACGTGCTTTTTAACTTCGGACGACAACTATTGGACAGCCAGCGCGGCTTCGTGCCCGGTAGTCTCGGCCCTGACGTTCCACGACGATTCGACGGCACCTTCGACGTTGTTGTCACCAATCCGCCGTGGAGCCGCCTCCGCGCGTCGGGCAAGGTTAATGAAAATGCCGAGATCGAAAAGACCCAGCCGGGGGGGCTGAGCCGCGAATTCACTGCCATAACTCAGCGGGTGCTAAAGGCCCGCAAACTGGACGACATCGCGAGGAACTACAGGAACCCCGACAACAACCCCGACCTGCCCTTTGTCTGGAGAGCCGCAGAATGGACGAAGCCGGGCGGCATCATTGCGATGGCCCTTCCGGGCCGAGTCCTTTTCAAACAGAGCGAGCAAGGAAAAGCTGCGCGCGCCGCACTTCTGCAAGGGCTGGCCGTCACCGGCATCATCAATGGCTCCAATCTGCCAGAAACCGCCGTCTGGCCTAAGATGAAGCAGCCCTTCATGCTGTTTTTTGCACGCAATGCCGCGGCGGGGCCAAACCACCACTTCTATTTCGCTACGCCGGTCCGCGAACGCAAGCTCAACGACCGGGGGCTTTTCCGCATCGACTACCAAGCCGCCGAGCCGGTTGCCGTGAAAGTTGTCGTCGAGAAGCCGTGGCTGCTCAAGGCGCTGGCGATTGGCACCTCGTTGGATGTGGAAGTGATGGAGGGACTCAACGCGGCTGGTTGGAAGACGATCGGGGCATTTTGGAATCCCCCGATGCTGTATTGCGGGAAAGGCTACAGTTTAGAGCCCCAAAGAAAAGGAGTTCCGCCTGAGTTTCTGCTCGACCTTCCAGATTTCGTTGCGCCTGATCAAGAGTTTTCCGTGAATGCCTCCAAGCTAGAGACGTTCAAGCAGAAGCACGGCTCTATCGTTCCCTATCAAGCCTGCGATCCGAGACTTTACCAACCGCCCCTGCTGGCCGTGCCTCAGTCTCCAGGCGAGCGTCGTGAACTCCCAAAGTCGTATCGTTTGCGGGCGAAAGCCGTCTGCTTTTCGCAAAGCTACTACGGCTTCTCGGCCGCGGGACATCCCGACGGAGAAATGCTGGTATCTCTGCTCTACCTCATCACCAACAGCCTTCTGTTTAATTACTTCTGCCTGATGGTGAGTTCACGCCTTGGCGCGGAGCGGCGGACTTTCATCAAGGTCGATTTGGATGCGTTTCCTTTCCCTGACCCTGCCAGCCTAACCTCCGCGCAGAAGCGCAACATCCTATCTCTGGCCGAGGCGCTCGAAACACGTTCCAACAAACCGTGGGATGTCATCGATAGATTTGTCTTTGAACTCTACGGACTGGATGACGACGACACCACAGTGGTGCGCGACACCCTGACCGTCGGCTCCCCCTATCAGTCGGTGCGCGGACCCGCCGAGTTACCTCCAAGCGGCAAGGAAGCAGGTTCCTTCTGTTCTTTCCTCGAAGACATGATCCAGCCATCGTTTGAGGTAATTGGCCAGCGAGTATCGGTCGAGCAACTTCCCGCAGTAAGGGGGCGATGGGATCCCCCATGGCGGTTTGTTTCAGTCGCACTGAAGAGCGACAAGCTGCCCGCGCCCGATGATTTGATCGTCACCTTGATGGAAGAAGCGAACCGCGCCGCCGCGAGCCGTGTCGTCATGCGAGTACCCAACGGCGGATTGCTCATCGGCATCCTGAACCAGCGGCGATTCTGGACGCAGAGTCGGGCGAGACTCTGTGGGCTACACATCCTCCGGCAATGCTTGGATGCCTTTCCTCTGGAAAAGAAATCGTGAGCGTCCCGGGCTTCTTCACCGCAGGCATCAGGTTCGAGTTACCCCATCCGTCTATAAACCCACGGCTGATCGTCATTGTCCATGGCGTTGTCGAGCGCGGCTTGGAGCTGTTGCGAAATGACCCGCCAAAAGGTTTTGATCTGCAAACTGCAAAAGAAGACGCCATCACGTTCTATCTTCACTGGGTCATTGAAAACCGACTCAGGCGCACCAAAGAAATTCCGGGATTCGACATGCGCACCTTTGGCCCAGTGTGGCGCGAACCGAAAGTGACGAACTTCGACCTGAAGCACCCTGACAAGATGCCGGACTTGGTCTTTACCTTTAGGCGCGAGTCGCTACCGATCCTTGGCACTCAGGATGGGTTCTTCGTTGAATGCAAGCCTGTGGACGACGCCCACGCGGCCGGTGAACACTACTGCGATAAGGGGCTTAGGCGATTCGTGAATGGCGACTACGCCTGGACGATGCAGGAGGCGATGATGGTGGCCTATGTCCGTGGCGGTCGTTCCATCGGCAAAAGCCTTGTCCCTGCTCTCCACGCTAGACGCGAGGCTCTCAAGATTGTTGCCGACCCAACTCCCATCGACGGAAGCCCTGTCAGCACGAGAGCCGAGACACTATACGCCAGCACTCATGCCCGCGGTTTCCCTTGGCCGGACGGGAGAGGCTGTGCCTGCGATATTCGCATTTTTCATTCTTGGTACTCCTGCTCGTGATATGGGGTCCTTCCAAGTATATGATAAAGGACACTTTCATATAGAGGGGCAGGGCGCGGCCACCCAGGAAGGCTACGCAGCCTAGACAACCTTAGTCGTTCATCCCTCGGAAAATGAGAGGTCCCCACTCCCAGCGGTTCGCACCATAGGGAGTCAGCTGATTTGCCGGAATAGAGACCCTCGTCGGATTGCCTACGGCTGAGGGCAGCTCCACCTCCACATCGGGGCCGTTTATAGCGACCGCCGTACCCTGGGCCGACAGCGGTCCGGAGCTACCAGGCAGGTTGACCTGGACAATTACGGTATCGCCTTGTTGTGGCACGGGCGTCCTCCATCATTCACCGTGGCGCCTGGGCTGAATTCATCGCGGAACTGCGACAGCTCTGGGCTCGCGCGCTTGTCTGGGACCCGGCGAGTCGTCGCCATTTGGCCCACGAAATCCTTCCTCTGTCGAGTCGACATCGCCGCGACCCCTTAATTGACTTGCCGCCCCTTGTGGGCAATTCCTGCGCGAGGGCCGCGCGCTTGTAGCCCCCCGTCGGCTAGGCTAAGCTCCTGCTCGCAGGGCGAGAACAAGGGCCGGTTTTGCGGCCGAAAATGACCGCTCTGGGGCGAGGCGCTCGCGAACTGGGAGAGGGGATCATGCTGAAGAGACTGGCACTCGCCGGCATTCCGGCGCTCGCGGCGTTCCTGCTCGGCGGCGCGCCGGCAGAGGCAGGCAAGGCCGACGACACCCTCAACATCGCCTGGGACCAGCCGCTCGACAACGCGGACGCCTATTTCAACACCAACCGCGAAGGCATCCTATTCGCGCGCATGGTGTGGGATCAGCTCATCGAGCGCGATCCGGTCACCTTCGAGTACAAGCCCGAGCTCGCCACCGCCTGGCGCTGGATCGACGACGTGACCCTCGAGTTCGACCTGCGCAAGGGCGTGCAGTTCCAGGACGGCCAGCCCTTCGACGCCGACGACGTGGTCTATACCCTCAATTTCGTCATCGACCCGGCCAACAAGGTGCTCAACACCACCAACGTCGGCTGGATCAAGAACGCCGAGAAGATCGATCCCTTCAAGGTGCGCCTCCACCTCAAGGCGCCCTTTCCTGCTGCCCTCGAATATATCGCCGGGCCCATCCCGATCTATCCCCACGTCTATTACGCCAAGGTCGGACCCGACGGCATGGGGAAGAAGCCGATCGGCAGCGGCCCCTACATGGTGGCAGCGCTCGAGCCCGGCAAGTCGGCGACTTTCGTCAAGAACCCCCACTATTGGGAGGGCAGCCCCAAGGGCAAGCCCAAGATCGGCAAGATCGTCATGCGCACGATTCCCGAGAAGACGACGCAGATGGCCGAGCTGCTCTCCGGCGGCATCGACTGGATGTGGTACGTGCCGACCGACCAGATCGACAACATCCGCAAGGTGAAGGGCCTCTCGGCCGTCGACGGCGAGACCATGCGCTCGGGCTACATCTTCTTCGACGCGGCCGGCCGCTCCGGCAAATCGCCCCTCCAGGACGTGCGCGTGCGCCGCGCCATCGCCCACGCCGTCAACCGCGAGGAATACACCAAGACCTTCTTCGCCCCCTCCGCCCACGTGCTCAAGGCGCCCTGCTTCCCCACCCAGTTCGGCTGCTACCAGGGTGCCGCGCAGTACGACTTCGACCTCGCCAAGGCCAAGGCGCTGATGAAGGAGGCCGGCTACGAGAAGGGCTTCGATACCCAGCTCTACTCCTTCCGCGATCCGCGCACCTGGGAGACCTCGCTCGCCGGCTACATGAGTGCCATCGGCGTGCGCGCCAATATCCAGCACCTGCAATACCCCACCTTCCGCAACAAGAACCACGAGGGGGTGACGCCGATCTCCTTCGGCGACTGGGGCTCCTATTCGATCAACGACGCCTCCGCCATCCTGGGCAATTTCTTCACCGGCTCGCCCGACGACTTCACCGGCGACAAGGAGCTCGAAGGCTGGGTGCACGAGGCCGACACCAGCCCGGACCCCAAGAAGCGCGAGGAGCTCTACAAGAAGGCCGTCGAGCGCATCATGGACCAGATGTACATGCTGCCGCTCAATTCCTACGCCATCTATTACGCCTTCACGAGCGAGCTCGACTTCACCCCCTACAAGGACGAGATACCGCGCTATTACCTCTACGGGTGGAAGTAAGTCGCACGCCGGCAAGATTGCCCCTCCCCCCTTGAGGGGGAGGGCTGGGGTGGGGGGTAAGGCGGGGTAGAGCTAGGTGCTCGTCTATTTTCTCAAGCGCAGCCTGGTAGCGGTCCTGGTCGCGATCACGGTCTCGATCATCAGCTTCATGCTGCTGCACCTCTCGGGCGACCTCGCCCAGGCGCTCGCCGGCCCCTCGGCCACGGCGGCCAACGTGGCACAGGTGCGCAAGTCCTACGGCCTCGACCGACCGCTCGCCGTGCAGTACCTCGAATGGGCGAAGAAGGCGCTGCACGGCGACTTCGGCGAATCCTTCTTCGACAAGGAGCCGGTCTTCCAGCTGATCGCGGATCGCCTGCCGATCACCCTCTCGCTCGGCACGGCCGCCCTGGCACTCGCCCTCCTCACCGCGATCCCGCTCGGCATCCTCGCCGCGGTCAGGCCGAACTCCTGGCTCGACCGGCTGGCCTTGACGCTCTCGGTCTTCGGCCAGGCGCTGCCGAGCTTCTGGTTCGGCCTCCTCCTCATGATCTTCTTCGGGCTCAAGCTGCGCTGGCTGCCGGTCTCCGGCACGGGCGGCTGGCGCTATTACGTGATGCCCGCGATCACGCTCGCCTATTACGCCATGCCGGCCTTCATGCGGCTCACGCGCACCGGCATGATGGAGGTGCTCGCCTCCGACTACATCCGCACCGCGCGCGCCAAGGGCCTGAGTACGGCGCGCGTGCTCTTCAAGCACGCGCTGAGGAACGCCATCATCCCGGTGGTCGCCGTCGCGGCCGTGCAGTTCGGCTTCCTCCTCGGCGGCTCGATCGTGGTCGAGAGCGTGTTCTCGCTCCACGGCGTCGGCTATCTCGGCTGGGAGGCGATCAGCCGCGCCGATTTCCCGGTCGTGCAGGCGATCGTGCTCGTGCTCGCCGGCATCTACGTGGTGCTGACGCTCCTGGCCGACCTGCTCAACGCCTTCCTCGATCCCCGCGTGCGGGTCCATTGAGATGCCGCGGCCATGAGCGTCGACAGCCTCATCACCCTCGGCGAAGTCCTGCGGCCCAACGCGGCGGCACTCCTCGGCCGCCGCATCCTCGGCCACCGCACCTTCGTCTTCGGCGCGGGCACGCTCGCCTTCATCCTCGCCGTGGCCATTCTCGCCCCCTGGCTTGCCCCTCACGACCCCTACGCCCAGGCGCTCAGCCAGCGCCTCATCCCGCCCATCTGGCACGACAAGGGCAGCTGGGATCACATCCTCGGCACCGACCAGCTCGGACGCGACTATCTCTCCCGCCTCATCTACGGCTCGCGCATCTCGCTCCTCATCGGCACCGCGGCGATGACCATGTCCGGGCTCATCGGCGTCACGCTTGGGCTCGTGGCCGGCTATTTCGGCGGACGCGCCGACCTCGTCATCAATTTCATCGTCACCACGCGCCTCGCCATGCCGATCATCCTCGTGGCGCTCGCCGTGGCGGCGCTCGCGGGGAGCTCGCTCGAGAACGTGATCCTGGTGCTGGGGCTCCTCCTTTGGGACCGCTTCGCGGTGGTGACGCGGAGCGTCACCATCCAGGTCCGCGCCCTCGATTACGTGGCGGCGGCGCGCGCGGTCGGCTGCTCCGCCTTGCGCGTGGTGGCGAGCGAGATCCTCCCCAACGTTCTCAACGCGATCATCGTGGTGGCGACCCTCGAGATGGCGAACGCCATCCTCCTCGAGGCGGCCCTCTCCTTCCTCGGCCTCGGCGTGCCCTCGCCGCTGCCCTCGTGGGGGCTGATGATCGCCGAGGGCAAGGAGTACATGTTCTTCAGCCCGTGGGTGATCACCATCCCGGGCGTCGCCCTCTTCACGCTCGTGCTGGCGATCAACCTGCTCGGCGACGGCGTGCGCGATCTCACGGCGCCGGAGAACCGCGCGTGACGGCACTCCTCGCCGTCGAGGCGCTCGAACGTCGAAATCCCGCTCGAGGCCGGGCTGCTCCACCCGGTGCGCGGCGTCTCCTTCGCGGTCGAGCGCGGCGAGACGCTCTCGATCGTCGGCGAGTCCGGCTGCGGCAAGTCGCTCACCTCGCTCGCCGTGATGAACCTCTTGCCGCGCCGCGCGCGGCGCACCGCGCGCCGCCTCGCCTTCGACGGCAGCGACCTGCTCAAGCTCGGCGAGCGCGCCATGTCGGACCTGCGCGGCAATTCCGTCGCCATGATCTTCCAGGAGCCGATGACGAGCCTCAATCCCGCCTTCACCATCGGCAATCAGCTCGCGGAGGCGCTGAGGCGCCACCGCCGGGTGTCGCAAGCCCAGGCCCGGGAGCGCGCGGTCTTCCTCCTCGAGAAGGTCGGCATCAGCGCCGCCGGCGAGCGTCTCGCGCAATACCCTCACCAGCTCTCGGGCGGCCTGCGCCAGCGCGTCATGATCGCCATGGCGCTCATGTGCGGCCCCAAGCTCATCATCGCGGACGAGCCCACGACCGCGCTCGACGTGACCATCCAGGCGCAGATCCTCCATCTCCTTGCCGGCCTCAAGCGCGAGTTCGAGATGGCCCTCATCCTCATCACCCACGACCTCGGCGTCGTCGCCCGCATCGCCGACCGGGTCGCCGTGATGTATGCGGGCGAGATCGTCGAGAGCGGGGAGGTCGCCGAGATCTTCGCCCGCCCGCTGCATCCCTATACGCAAGGCCTGCTGCGCTGCATCCCGGTGCCCGGCCGCACGCGCCGCGGCGCTCACCTAGGCGCCATCCCGGGCATGGTGCCGAGCCTCATCGGCGAGATCGCCGGCTGCGCCTTCCGCAACCGCTGCGCCCACGCCTTCGAGCGCTGCGCCGCGAGCCGCGTGCCGCTCGAGGAGACGGCGGCCGGCCGTACCTACCGCTGTCTCCTGCCGCCCGAGGCGGCGCTGCGGAACGCGCTCGAGGCGGCCACGCCGTGACGGCACCCGTCATCGAGGCGCGCGAGGTGGAGCGCCGCTTCTGGCTCCCGGCCGGCCTCTTCAGGGCAGAACGCGCGCTCCGCGCCGTGCGCGGCGTCAGCCTGAGCCTCGCGCGCGGCGAGGTGCTCGGGCTCGTCGGCGAGTCCGGCTGCGGCAAGTCGACGCTGGCGCGCATGCTCTTGGGCCTCTTGCCGCCCTCGAGCGGCACCATCCTCTTCGACGGCACGCCGATTGAGCACCTCGGCAGCACAGCACTCGCGCGCCGCGTGCAGCCCGTGTTCCAGGACCCCTATTCCTCCCTCAACCCGCGGAAGTCGATCGGCGCCATCATCGCCTTGCCCTTGCGCGTGCACGGCCTCGGCGACGCCCGCGAGCGGCGGCTGAAGGTGGCGGAGATCATGGAGCGCGTCGGGCTGCCGGAGCGGCTCTCCCGCAGCTATCCCGGCCAGCTCTCGGGCGGCCAGCGCCAGCGCGTGGCGATCGCCCGCGCGCTCGTCATGCGGCCCGAGGTGGTGATCTGCGACGAGCCGACCTCGGCGCTCAACGTCTCCGTGCAGTCCCAGATCCTCAACCTCCTCCAGGACCTGCAGAAGGAGCTCAACCTCACCTATGTGGTGATCAGCCACAACCTCGCCGTGGTCCAGCATCTGGCGACGCGCGTCGCGGTCATGTATCTCGGCCGCATCGTCGAGGAGAACGAGACGCTTGAGCTCTTCCGCGCGCCGCGCCATCCCTATACGAGAGCGCTCCTCGCCTCGGTGCTGACGCCCGAGCCGGGGCTCGGCGTCCCCGACACCCATCTCGGCACCGCCTTTCCCAACCCCCTTGATCCGCCGCCCGGATGCAGCTTTCATCCGCGCTGCGTCCATGCCATGGCGCTCTGCCGCGAGCGCGCGCCCGAGCGCCGGCAGGTGGACGGCGGCACGTTGGAATGCCATCTCTATGATGCGGAGCCCGGCTCGGCCCCTTAGGACGGGCGGAGCGCGCGAATTGGGAAAAGGACGCACGCCATGGCGACCCCTGCCTCGAGCCAGCCCGACCTCGTCATCCGCTCGGCCCTCCTGATCGACGGCACGGGCAAGCCCGCGACCCTCGGCGATCTTGCCGTCACGGACGACCGCATCACGGCGGTCGGCGCCCTCGGCGCGCTCAAGGGCGGGGTGGAGATCGCCGCAGAGGGCAAGGCCCTCGCACCCGGCTTCATCGACGTGCATACCCACGACGACCGAGCCCTCCTCTCCGACCCGCTCATGGCCTGCAAGGTGAGCCAGGGTGTCACCACCGTGGTGGCGGGAAACTGCGGCGTGAGCCTCGCCCCGCTCAGGATCGGGCGCCGCCCGCCGCCGCCGCTCGACCTCCTGGCCGAGGAGCCGGGGCAATTCTACGGGAACTTCGGCGACTATCTCGACGCCCTCGACGCCTCGCCGCCGGCGCTCAATGCCGCCTGCCAGGTCGGCCACTCGACGCTGCGCGTGGGTGCCATGGACCGGCTGGACCGCGCGGCCAGCCCCGCCGAGATCCTCGTCATGCGCCGGCGCCTCGAGGAGTCGCTCGAGGCCGGCGCCATCGGCTTCTCGACCGGCCTGTGGTACGACCCCGCGGCCGCCGCTCCGACTTCGGAGGTGATCGAGATCGCGCGGGCGCTCAAGCCGCTCGGCGCCATTCACACGACGCACATGCGCGACGAATCTGCGCACGTCATCGACTCCCTCGAGGAGACCTTCGCCATCGGCCGCGAGGCCGAGGTGCCGGTGGTGATCTCCCACCACAAGGTGAGCGGCCTCTCCAACCACGGCCGCACCCGCGAGACGCTCGCCCTCATCGAGAAGGCCAGGCGGCAGCAGCCGCTCGGCCTCGACGTCTATCCCTATGTCGCGGGCTCGACCGTGCTACGAACCGCCCGCCTCGAGGAGGCGAGCCGGGTGATCGTCACCTGGTCGCGCCCGCACCCCGAGTTCGCCGGCCGGGACCTGAGCGTCATCGCCGATCAGCTCGGCTGCAGCATGGCGGAGGCGGCGGCCCGGCTGCAGCCGGGAGGTGCCATCTATTTCATGATGGACGAGGCCAACGTGCGCCGCGTGCTGAGCTATCCCTATGCCATGATCGGCTCCGACGGCTTGCCGCACGACGAGCACCCGCACCCGCGCCTCTGGGGAACCTTTCCGCGCGTCCTCGGCCATTACGTGCGCCACGTCGGCCTCTTCACCCTCGAGGAGGCGATCAGGCGCATGACGAGCCTGCCGGCCGCCAAGTTCGGGCTCACGGGGCGCGGCATCCTGCGCCCCGGCGCCTACGCGGACCTGGTGCTCTTCGATCCCAAGACGATCGTCGACCGGGCGAGTTTCGAGAAACCCAAGGTGCCCGCGGCCGGCATCGAGCTCGTCATGGTCAACGGCAGCGCCGTGTGGCGCGACGGCAAGCCGAGCGGCGCCCGCCCGGGCCGCGCGCTCCGCTTGGGCACTCTCGGCCCCATGGGCGGCGATACGCTGGCCTATTAGTGGCTTGCTCCTTGCTTCGTCATGCCCGCGCAAGTGGGCATCCAGGATCGGCACAGCCGAATGTTACCGTAAATTCCTGGACACCCGCTTTCGCGGGTGTGACGACAATGGAAAAGGGCGTGCAGCGGTTGATCTTCCCGTCCAGTACTGAGGCCGATATCAGATGACGAAGCGCGTGCTCATCGCCTCGATCATGCACGAGACGAACACCTTCAGCCGTATGGCCACGGACCTCGACGCCTTCAACCGCCGCTACGACCATCGCGGCGAGGCGGTGCCCAAGGCCTTCCGCGGCACGCGCACGGAGATGGGCGCCTTCCTCGACGCCGCGGAAAGCTGCGGCTGGCGGCTCAGTCATCCGGTTGCCGCGGCGGCGACGCCGTCGGGCACCGTCACCGCGGAGGCCTGGGCGGAGCTCAGCGGCGCCGTGCTGGCCGCCCTCGAGCCGCCGCCCGACGGCATTCTTCTCGCCCTTCACGGCGCCATGGTGAGCGAGACGGCGGACGATGCCGAGGGCGATCTCCTCGCGCGCATCCGCGAAAAGGTGGGCCCGCGCGTGCCGATCGCAGTGACCCTCGACCTCCACGCCAACGTGAGCGAGCGCATGGCCGAGCACGCCAACGTCATCACCGCCTACCGCACCTACCCCCACGTCGACATGTACGAGTGCGGCCGGCAGGCGGCGGATCTCCTCGCGCGCGCCATGGCCGGCGAGATCCGGCCGCGCACGGCAGTGGCGCGCCGGGCGACCCTCGACGGGCTCGACCACGGCCGCACCACCTCGCCCGGGCCCATGCGCGACATGCTGGCGCGCGCGGCCGCCCTCGAGAAGGCGCCCGGCATATTCGTCGTGAGCGTGCACGCCGGCTTCGGCTGGGCCAACATCCGCGAGGCCGGGCCCTCGATCTCGGTGAGCGGCGAGCGCGATGCGGCGGAGCTCCGGGCGATCGCGGACGGCTTGATGGAGGAGGTCTGGCAGCGCCGCAGGGAGACCACGCTCAAGCTCCTCACGCTCCCCGAGGCCATGGCCGCTGCGCTGGCGCCCGACCATTCCGGCAAGCCGCTCGTGCTTGCCGACTTAACGGACAATCCCGGCGGCGGCGGCTACGGCGATGCCACCAATCTCCTCCGCGCCATGGTCGAGGCCGGCATCGCCAATGCCGCCTTCGCGCCGATCAGCGACGGTGCCGCCGTGCGGCAATGCCAGGCGGCCGGCAAAGGGTCCACGCTCACCCTAGCCGTGGGCGGCAAGATCGACCCGCGCTTCGGCGCCCCCCTCGAGCTGACCGGCACCGTCGAGCGCCTCGGCGACGGCGACTTCGTCTGCGACGGCCCCATGTGGAAGGGCCTCAAGATGTCGATGGGACCCTCCGCCGTGCTGCGCTCGGGCGGCATCGACATCGTGCTCGCGACCAACCGCTTCCAGATCACCGACCTGGAGCACTTCCTCTCGCTCGGCATCGAGCCGCGGCAAAAATCCGTCTTGGCGCTCAAGTCGGCGCAGCACTTCCGCGCCGCCTACGCGCCGATCGCGCGCGACATCCTCACCGTCGACTCAGGTGCCTTGACCACGCCCGACTATCGCCGCTTCACCTACCGCAAGCTGCGGCGGCCGATCTGGCCGCTCGACGAGCCGTAGCGCGGGGCCGCCGCGGGCCGGTCACCATAGCTTCACGGAACCGCCAGCACGGCTGCAATCGTGACCGCCTATCCATGGCGGGCGGTCACCTTCATCAGCACGAGAGGAAACGGCCATGAAGAACTCCGACAAGCTCGCCGAGCACCACAGCACCGCCGCCCATCACCACGAGCTCGCCGCCGAGCATCACCGCCACGCCGCCGAGCACCACAAGAACGACGACCACGAGAAGGCGGCGCATCACGCGCATGTCGCCCACGGCCATCACCTCCACGCGGCCCACCACGCCGGAGAGGCGGGCAAGCTTCACGCCGAGCACCACAGCCAGGAAGCGAGCGAGGAGGACTAGACGGCCAGACGGGACGGCCCGCCGGGGACAGCGGCACCTAGGCGCCGCGCGCGCGCTCCTGCCCATCCGCGAAATAGCCGGGGAACCTGCGCTTGAGGTTGTCCCGGATGCGCGCGAGCGGGTCCGTCCCCGGCGGCAAGAGGGTCTCGCCGGTGAGCGTCTCGAAGAGCCGCACGTAGCGCGCGCTCAGCTCCAGGCGCACCTCGTCCGGGATCGGCGGGATCGGCTCCTCGTAGGGGCGGCAATGGGCGTTGATCCAGAGCCGCACATATTCCTTGTCGAGCATCTCCGGCTCCTTGCCCGCGGCAAGGCGCTCCTCGTAGCTCGGCGCCAGCCAGAAGCGGCTCGAGTTCGGGCGTGTGAACCTCGTCCGCGAGCACGACCTCGCCGGCGCCGTCGAGGCCGAACTCGTACTTGGTGTCGACGAGGAGGATGCCGTGCTCCGCGCAGAGCTTGCGGCCGTGGGCGAAGACGTCGAGGCTCGCCGCCTTGATGCGCTCCCACTGCTGCTGCGTGCAGAGCCCCGCCGCGACGATGGCCCGCTCGCCGACCGGCACGTCGTGCTGGCCGAGGGGCGCCTTGCTCGTGGGCGTGATCACCGGGCGCGGCAAGGCGCCGTTCTTGGCGAGGCCGTTGGGCAACTCGATGCCCCCGAACTCGCGCACGCCGTCCTGGTATTGCATCCAGATGCTGGTGCCGGTGGTGCCGGTCAGATAGGCGCGCACCACCACCTCGATCGGAATCATCTTGAGGGAGCGCGCGACGGTCACGTTCGGGTCGGGCACCTCGATGAGATGGTTGGGGCAGAGCGAGGCCGTGGAGCGGAACCAGAAGGCCGAAAGCCGGGTCAGGACCTGGCCCTTTTGCGGCACCGGCGACAGCATCTGGTCGAAGGCCAACTGGCGGTCGGTGGCGATGATGATGCGCCGGCCGTCGTCCAGCGCGTAGCTGTCGCGCACCTTGCCGCCGTGGAAGCCGGGCAGCTCCGCGATATAGGCGCGCTCGAGGCAGACGGGGACGGCCTTGCTCGCGGTTGTCATGCTGCCGCCTCGCGGATTCCTTGCTCGAAGCTCCCGGCGTCTTCACGATAGCATGAACATGGGCCGGCGGTCAGACGCCACGCGCAGGGCGCAGGCCGCTCCGGCGGCTGGCGCTCCGCCAAGGCCGCCGCAAGATAATCATTGCTTTACAATTCTACTTTAGCATGTGGCTCCCAGTGCTCGTTCCGCCCGGCATCCGAGGCGCAGCTTCATCGAGCGCCGCCTCGCACGCCGTCGCAACCGAAAAGGGGTTTGACCATGCAAAAGCTCACCACGGCAGTCCAGCTCTTCCTGCGTGCACTCCGCTCGAAAGAGGGCGTCACGGCGATCGAGTACGGCCTCATCGCGGCTCTCATTGCCGTCGCGATCATCGGGGCCGTGACCGTTCTCGGCACCGACCTGACCGCGACCTTCAACATGGTCGCCGGCCACCTCGGCAACAGCCCGAGCTGAGCGGCGGGCGGCAGAGAGACGCCGCGGCGCGCGGGCGCCGCCGGCACCCCGCGCGGCGGAGGGACTTCCCCGCGTGCGATCGGTAAAATGCGCGATTATTTCTTCCTTTCCTTTTGTCATATTCTTATCAAAGTCGCATTTTTCTTCGCGCAACCAGCATTCGTTTGCGAAATCCGCGCAGCTCCAGCACGGCGCCGTCTTCGGCCGGCACGGCGATCCGCGTGCGCCCGCCTGCCCGCGGCACGGCATGCGAGGCCAACGGGCGCTCGTCGAGCAGCACGTCCAGGCGCTCGATGTTCTCGCTCGCGACCGCGACGATGGCCTCGCGCCCGCGCTCGAGGATTTCCGCCTGCAGCCCGTAGACCGCCTTGCCGGCAAGGATGCGCGCGGCGTGGCGGATGAGGTCGCGGTTTCCCGCCAGCACGTCGTCGCGCGTCATGCGGTGGACCTCGTCGGGGACGATGCCGAACTCCTCCACCTCGATGCCGGCATGGCGGCCGACCCTGAGCGAGCGCCGCAGGGCCACGCGCAGGCTCGCCCCCTTGGGCAGCGCGCGGAGCGACAGCCCGAAGCGGCTGCGGCCGCGCCCGCGATGGGCGAAAATCGCCTGCAGGAGCTCGTAGCTCCAGACGTTGGCGCCGCCGGCACCGGTGTTCCCGTCGGTTCCGAGGATCGTTCCGACCGCGTGGTCGCGGAAGCCGGCCGTGAAGATGTCCGTCGTGCTGTAGCAAAGCCCGTTGGTGACCAGCACGACCGGTCCGAAATAGCGCTGGCCGATGGCGTTGCAGGTGGCGGCGGAGTCGAGCGGGATGCCCGCCGAATAGGCGGCCCCGGTCTCGCCCGCGCGCGCGAGCGACGGCAGCCAGCGGCCGAGATGGTCGCTCGGGTCGAGCCGGCAGAGCGCCTGGCAGTGGCGCGTGTTGCGCAGCTGCAGCGGCTCGGGCTCGATCGCGCGCGGCGTCAGGAGCTGCAGAAGCCGCTCGCCGTTCGTGAGCACGCCGCCGCCGTTGTCGCGCACGTCGAGGATGAGGCCGCGCGGCGGCATCAGTTCGAGCAGACGCACGAATTCCGCGACGAAGCGTTCGCCCTCCTCGACGTTGAAGGTGCGCAGCCGGATATAGCCGAAGCGGCCGTCGGGCGTGTCGACCGGGTGCGCCTCGAAGACCGCCGGCATGGTGCTTTCGCCCCGCGCGAGCTTGGCGGCGGGGGCCCGCCTGCGCGCGAGCCTTTGCTCGGCCGCCGCCACCTGCGGCCGGTAGAGGAGCTTCTTGCTGTGGCGGAGCGCATCGCACTCCACGTCCATGGCGAGCGACATGGCCGTGGCGCGGACGGCGTCGTGGGCCGCGCCGAGCACGTCGCGGCGGGGTGCGAAGACGAGCCAGGGCAGCTCGATGCGGCGCACGCGCCCGCCGCCTGAGCGGTAGGCGACGCTCACGGCCTCCTCCTCCGGCGGCAGGGCGCGCATCATCGGACGGACGGTGAGCCGCTTGACGCCGCGGGCGCGGCGCGCCGCCTCGTTGCCGGCGGCGTTGATGCCGCCCACGCGCATGACCGCGCGCTCGATCGGGACCCAGTTCCAGCTCAGCACTTCGACGCCGCGGCGGAAGCTCGCGTGCCGGAAGCCCGGCAGGAGACTGGTCACGATGTACTTCCGCGCCCCGCCCTCGAAGCAGTCCTCGACCTCGAAGGGCAGGAAGGCGACCGCCCGGTTGTAGGGCAGCGGCAGGAAGTAGTTGGTGTGCAGATCGCGCAGCGAGAGGAAGACCTCCGTCATCTCCTGGTGGAAGGAGAGATCGCTCGGCAGCTCCCTGAGCCGCAGGCGGAGGAGCTCGAGCCGGCGCACGGGGTCGATGCCGTGCATGGCCTTCTTCATCGGCAGGTGGACGTAGAACTCCTCGAGCAGCAGCATGGCCTGGTCGACGATGCGCCGCCGCTCGGCGAGCGAAAGCGCCGCGGCGCGGGCGAGAAACCGCGGCAGCGTCACAGCATGCTTGAGGTGCGGCTTCACCGCATCGTCGATATCGGCGAGATAGGGCGCCGCAAGCCCGCCGCGGCGCCTATCCTGGCGCGCGGCCTTGCCCCGGCCGGGCGGACGTGGCATGGCGTTCTCCCCTCCTGCAGCGACTCCGCCTCACGCCGGAGAGAGCCCTCTCAGCACCGCCCGGCCATCCACCATGGACGCGATCCGGGCGCGGGCGCGCGCTCTAGCGGCTCGCGATAGGTTCAGGGGAAAATTTTCTTAGATTTCCTAGTCCGGATCAAGCTATCCTCATAGAAAAGGTGAGCGTCTCCGCGCGACGCAGGCCAAGCGGAGTGCCGCAGGGGGCCGATAAAAAGGTGAGATGCGGCGGGTGCCATAGCGAGAACCCGGACGGCAATCGCTTTTGCGATCGCTGCGGCGCGCCCCTTGCGAGAGCCTGCGCCTCCTGCGGCTACGAGAACCGCGCGGAGGCCAAGTTCTGCGGCGGCTGCGGGCGCACCCTCGAGGCGGCAGCGCCGGGGGCAGCCGCGCACCCTCCGGCCGTGCGCGGGCTCTCGGCCGCCGACTACACGCCCCAGCATCTGGCGGCGCGCATTCTGAGCTCGCGCCTGACCCTTGCCGGCGAGCGCAAGCAAGTCACCGTGCTCTTTGCCGACATCCGCGGCTCGACCGAGCTCATCCACGGGCTCGATCCCGAGCAGGCGCTCGAGAGGCTCGATCCCGGGCTCAAGGCCATGATGGATGCCGTCCACCGCTACGAGGGCGTGGTGAGCCGGGTGCAGGGCGACGGCATCATGGCCCTCTTCGGCGCCCCGATCGCCCACGAGGACCACGCGGTGCGCGCCTGCCTCGCCGCCCGCGCCATGTTGGATTCGATCGCGCGGCTCGAGGGCAGCCCGCTGCGCATCAGGGTCGGCATGAACTCGGGCGAGGTGGTGGTGCGCTCGGTCGGCAACGATCTCTCGCTGGAATACGACGCCGTGGGCTTCACCGTGCATCTCGCCGCGCGCATGGAGCAGTTCGCCGCACCCGGCACCGCCTGCTTGAGCCCGAGCACGGTCAAGCTCGCGCGCGGCTTCGTCGAGGTGCGCTCGCTCGGCCTCCAAGACGTGAAGGGCATGACCGAGCCCGTCGAGATCTGCGAGCTCGTCGCCATCACCGGGCGCGCGCGCTGGGAGGTCAGGCTCGCCGGGCACAGCTTGAGCCGCTTCGTGGGCCGCAGCACGGAAGTCGCGATCCTCGTCGATGCCATCAGGCGGACGGTCGCCGGGCGCGGCCAGATCGTCGCCGTCGTCGGCGAGCCGGGAGTGGGGAAATCCCGCCTGGTGCACGAATTCCTCGCCGCCGCACCGGCAAGCGATTGCGCCGTGCTGCGCGCGGGCGCCACGCCGCACGACCGCGACACCCCGTTCCTTCTCGCGGCCGAGCTGCTGCGCGCCTGGCTCGGCGTCGCCGGACGCGACAGCCAGGGCGAGATCGCAGGCAAGCTCGCGCGCGCCGTAGCGGAGATCGACGGCCAGCTGCTCGCGGCGCTGGCGCCGCTCAAGTCGCTCCTCGACCTGCCGACCGAGGACGCAGGCTGGGAGCGCCTCGACCCGCTGCTGCGGCGCCAGCGCGTGCGCGACGCCTTTCGCCTGCTCATCCTCAAGGCGGCCGCGACGAAGCCGCTCATCCTCGTCGTCGAGGACCTGCATTGGGTGGACGGCGAGAGCGCTGCACTCCTCGATGCCGTGGCCGCCGGGCTTGGCGCCGCTCGGCTTCTCCTCGTCGCGACCTTTCGTCCGGAATACCGCCACGGCTGGGCGGCGCACGGCTCTTTCTCGCTCGTGCGCGTCAATCCCCTCGAGGAGGCCGCCGCGGACGAGCTGCTGCGCTCGCTGTTCGGCGACGGCCAGGGGCTCGAGGCCCTGCGGCACCGCCTCATCGCGCGCTGCGAGGGCACGCCGCTTTTCCTCGAGGAGATGGTGCGGGCGCTCGTCGAGACCGGCGTGCTCGCGCGCGCGCGGCTCACGCGCAGCCTCGAGGAGGTCGTCATCCCCAACTCGGTGCAGGCCGTGCTGGCGGCGCGCATCGACCGCCTCTCCGCGGAGAACCGCAGCCTGCTGCAGATCGCCTCCGTGATCGGCAAGGACCTGCCGCTCGAGCTCTTGCAGGCCCTCACGGGCATGCCGGAGGAGCAGCTGCAGGTGCTGCTCGCCGATCTGTGCGCCGCCGAGTTTCTCTACGAGGTCAACCTGCCGACCGGCACGGAATACACCTTCAAGCACGCGCTCACCCATGAGGTGGCCTACGAGGGCCTGCTGCTGGCGCGCCGGCGCGAGCTTCACGCGCGCGTGGCCAAGGCCATGGCAGCGGCCTATCCCGACCGCCTCGACGAGCTCACCGAGCGCCTTGCCGACCACGCGCTCGCGGGCGAGCTGTGGGCCGAGGCGGTGGACTATTGCTTCAAGGCCGGACGCCGCGCCAACCAGCGCTCGGCCCACCGGGAGGCCATCGTCTATTTCCGCCGCGCGCTCGCGGCACTCGCGCACCGGCCCCAGGAGGGTGCTGCCATCGCTCAGGCGATCGACATCCGCCTCGGGCTGCGCATCGCACTCGCCGCCGCAGGAGAGCATCGCGAGATCAAGAGCGTGCTCGAGGAGGCCGAGGCCCTCGCCCAGTCGGTCGACGACCGGCCGCGGCTGGCGCTCGTCAAGAGCAGCAAATGCATCACCCTCACGATTCTCGGACCGGTGGACGAGGCGATCCCGGCCGGCCGGCTTGCCCTGGCGCTCGCCGAAGAGCTGCACGACGGCCCCACGCTTCTCAATGCCAGCTATGGACTCGGACAGGCCTATTGGTACCACGGCGATTTCGACGCGGCGATCGAGGTCCTCGCGCCCATCGCCGAGCGCCTGACCTCGGATCTCAAGCTCAGCTATGCCGGGACGACCGGCACCGCGGCGGTGCTTTGCCTGGGCTGCCTCGCCAACGCGTACAGCTTCGCGGGCCGCTTCGCGGAGGCCTTTGCCGCCGCCGCGGAGACCATGGCGGCCGCCGAAGCGACCGGCCGCCCTTACGACGCGTGCTATGCACGCATCGCGCGCGGGCTCGCCTCGCTCACGCAAGGCGCGCTCGCGGCGGCGATCGACGATTTCGAGGAGGCCCTGCGCATTTGCAGCAGCGCCGAAATCCGCCTGCTGGTGCCCGCCACGGTGCGCTATCTCGGCCGCGCCTATAGCCTCGTCGGGCGGCACCGCGAGGCCTCGGCGCTCGCCGCGGACGCGCTCGAGCTCTCGAAGTCGCAAGGCCTCGGCGCGCTGATCGCGTGGTGCGGCGCGGCGCTGGCCGAGGCGGAGCTCGCCGCCGGCCTCGGCGCGCGCGCCCGAGAGACGGCAACCGCCGCCCACGAGATGGCGCACCAGAACGGGTTTCGTCCCGTCGAGCTGCAATGCCTCAGGCTCCTCGGCGCGCTGCAAGCCGCGGGCGGCAACGAGGCGCTCGGCCGCGCGGAGGCCCATTACCGCGAGGCGCTGGCGCTCGGGCGGGCGATCGGCATGCGTCCCGAGCTCGCCCATTGCCATGCCGAGCTGGCCGGCGTGTTGCGCCAGGCCGGCCGCACCGCCGAAGCGGGACAAGAAGAGGCCGCGGCAATTGAGCTCTACCGCGCCATGGGGATGACGTGGTATATCGCTCGCGGAGAATTCGCTGGCGCTGCATCCGAGACTCCCGGTACAACCTGACGTAGCCGGGGGCAAGGGCGCACCGAGCGAAATCCGGGGGGTCGCCCGCCATGACCCGCCGGCATCGAGCAAAGGGAGATCAACATGGCGAAGGCAATAACGATCAAGCATATGGCGAGCGTCCTGGCCAAGGCGTCGCGGGATGCGAACTTCAAGAAGAAGCTGATGTTGGCCCCGGCGAAGACGCTCAAGGAGCACGGCTACGAGCCGCACAAGGAGGCCGTCGCGGTCATCAAGTCGCTCAAGCACAAGAGCTTCGGCGCCGCGCCCAAGAAGCGCAAGAAGCGCGATTCTCACGCCTCGAGCGCCGCGGAGAGCTAAGACCCGACATGACGCGGCCGGCGAGAGTCCTTCTCGTCTCGATGCCGCTGTCGGCGCCGCATTATCCCAGCATGGGCCTGAGCCTGCTCAAGCCCGCGCTGGAGCGCGCGGGACTCGCCTGCGAGATCCGCTATTTCTCGCTCGATTACGTCGACCGGCTCGGCGCCGACGCGCACGACTGCCTGACCGACCCGCGCTATTACATGGCGCACGTCGGCGAATGGGTGTTTGCCGCGGCGGCGCACGACGGAGTGCCGCGCGACGACGGCCTCGGCTTCTTCACCGAGTACTTCCAGAAGGCCTACGCCGAGCACTATACGCCGGCGCGGCTCATGACGTTCCTCGCGGCGCGCGAGGAAGCGGCGGACTTCATCGAGCGCTGCCTCGACGAGGTGGACGGCGCTCGATACGCCATGGTCGGCTTCGGCTCGGCCTTTCAGCAGAACATGGCCTCGCTGGCGCTGGCGCGCCGGCTCAAGGCGCGCTATCCGCATCTCGCCATCGTCTTCGGCGGCACCAACTGCCAGGGCGACATGGGCGCCGAGCTCCACCGCCGCTACCCCTTCATCGACGCGGTCTGCCTGGGCGAGGGCGATCTCGTCTTCCCCGAGTTCGCGCGGCGCCGGCTCGCGGGCGAGGACTGCGCCGGCATGGCGGGAATGGCGGTGAGACGCGCCGGCGAGAGCGTCGTGCCGAGCCGCATGACGGTGCCCGTCGAGGACATGGACGCCCTCCCCTACCCCGACTTCGCGGAGTTCTTCGCGCAGCACGCGGGCTCGCCTATCGCGCGGCGCTATTATCCGCCGGCGGCGGTGTTCGAGACCTCGCGCGGCTGCTGGTGGGGGGCGAAGCACCATTGCACCTTCTGCGGCCTCAACGCCCTCACCCTCGCCTATCGCAGCAAATCCCAGGCGCGCGCCTACGACGAGCTCGCCTATCTCGCCCAGCGCTACGGCAGCAACCTCGCCAACGCCGACCTCATCCTCGATCAGCGCTATTTCGAGGAGTTCATCCCCCGCCTCGCCGAGGAGGGACCCGAGGTGACGATCTATTACGAGATGAAGGCGAACCTGAAGCCCGAGCAGCTCGTGCTGCTCTCACGCGCGGGCATCAAGAAGATCCAGCCCGGCCTCGAGTTCCTCTCGAGCGGCATCCTCAAGCTGATCGACAAGGGCTGCTCGATGCTGCAGAACGTGCAGACCCTCAAGCTCGCCGCCGAGTGCGGCATCTACGTCGAGTGGCTGGCGCTCCACGGCATTCCCGGCGAGACGCCCGAGCAGTACCTGCGCATGGCACAGCTCATCCCGAAGCTCAGGCACCTGCAGCCGCCGAGCGGCTTCATCCCCGCCCGCGCCGACCGCTTCAGCCCCTATTTCTACCGCCCCGAGGCTTACGGCGTGGCGCTCGAGCCGGCGCCCGTCTACCGCTTCATCTATCCCTTCGAGGAGGCGAGCCTGCGCCAGCTCGCCTACCATTTCGACATGCGCTCCCCTGCCCTCGCGCGGCTCGCCGAGTACACGCGTCCCGCCGCGAAGCAATATCGCATCTGGCAGCAGCGCTGGCAGGCGAGCGCGCTCACCGCGGAGGAGCTCGGCGACGCCATCGCGATCTCGGACGAGCGCCCGGCCAGGGCCAAGAGGAGCTGGATCCTGCGCGGCGCCGAGGCGGCGATCCTCGGCCTCGCCTGGAAGATCGCGGCGCGCCACGCCATCGAGAAGACGGTGGCCGGGCGCTTCGGCGCTGAGGCGACGGCCCGCGCACTCAAGTCCCTCATCGCCCGCGGCCTCCTCCTGCAGGAGGGCGAGCAGTTCCTGGCGCTGCCGCTCCGCCAGCCGGGCCACCGGCGGGCGCCGACGTGGGAGGAGATCCGCAGCGCGCGCACGACGCCCTATCTTTTGCGCGGATACCGGCGGCGCGGCCCGCGCATGCCTCTGCGCGCGGCAATGGACGGCGAGGCCTCGCTCGTCGGCGTCAGCGGCGATGGAGCTGTCGGCGATAGACCTTGACGGGGGCGGCGGTTCGGACTTAGGTCAATCACCCTCAACCGCAGCTTCCCCGCAAGGACAAGGCGACAGCCCCGCCTCAACGCCCCGCCTGATTGCAATGAGCAGCAACTCCCACTCGCCCGGAACGTGCTGGCGCCCGGCTACGTTGGCCGTGCTAGCACTCCTCCTCTCCGCCTGCACGCTAGGCCCGGACTTCGTGCCCCCGGCCGCCCCCGCCGCCACGCGCTACACGAGCAAGGCTCCGTCCCAGGCGGCGGCCGCAGCCGCAGCACAGCGCGTCGTGCCCGGCAACAAGGTGACATCCGAGTGGTGGAAGGAGTTCCATTCGGCCGCGCTCGACGATGCGGTCGCTGAGGCCATCAAGGACAACCGCACACTGGCGGCCACCCGTGCCACGCTCGCGCAAGCCGAGGAGGCCGTCAACGCGGCGGCGGCGGCGCTCTACCCTCAAGTCGACTTGCCGGCGACCGCCGGCGCCCAGAAATTCGGCGCCGCCCAATTGGGAACCACGGCCGTGCCGCCGACCTTCGGCTTTCTCACCGTCGGGCCCATGGTGAGCTATGCCCTCGACATCTTCGGTGGCACGAAGCGGCGCATCGAGGGCCAGGCGGCACTCGCCCAGTACCAGGGCTATCAGCTCGCCGCGGCGCGCCTCACGCTCAGCGGGCGCGTCGTGCTGCAGGCGCTCGCCGTCGCCTCGGCGCGCGCGCAGACGAAAGCGGTCGAGGACATTCTTGCCGACGACGAAAAGAACCTGAGCCTGGTGCAGACCGCGCGCGCGGCAGGGGCGGTGTCCGACGTGGACGTGCTGAGTGCCGAAAGCCAGCTCGCCAACGACCGCACGCTCCTCCCGCCGCTCAATCAGCAGCTCAGCGCGGCGCGCCACGCGCTTGCCGTTCTCGTCGGCAAGGCGCCCTCCGAGTGGACGCCGCCGGACTTCGAGCTTGGCCGGCTCGCCCTTCCCGCCGAGCTTCCCTTGAGCCTGCCCTCCGAGCTCGTCCACGAGCGGCCGGACATCATGGCCGCCGAGGCGCAGCTCCACGCGGCAAGTGCCGGCATCGGCGTCGCCACGGCAAACCTCTATCCGCAGATCACGCTGGACGCCGCCCTCGGCCAGCAGGCGCTCGACCCGGGCCACCTCTTCGGTCCGGCCAGCACGGCATGGAACATCGGCGGAGGCCTCGCCGCCCCGCTCTTTCACGGCGGAGCACTCGAGGCCGAGCGGCGCGCGGCAATCGCCGCCTACGAGGCCGCCCTCGCGGATTACGAGGAGACCGTGCTGCAGTCCTTCGCCCAGGTCGCCGATACGCTGCGCGCGCTCGAGCATGACGCCGAGGAGCTGGCGGCGCAGAAGCACGCGTTCGACTCCGCGGAGGCCTCCTTGCGGCTCACGCGCATCAGCTACAGCGCGGGCAACTCCGGCATCCTGCAAGTGCTCGATGCGGAGCGCCTCGACCAGCAGGCGCGCCTCGGCTATGTGCGCGCCGACGTTCAGCGCTATGTCGACACCGCCGGTCTCTACCTGGCACTCGGCGGTGCCGCGCTCTCGGCGCCCGCCGCTGCGGCCAAGTGACGCGCCGGCAGCCGAGCGGCGCCCGCCGCCGCCTATGGCTGCAGCATGATCATCTCGACGATGATGGAGCCCGCCACGATCATCCAGGAGAGCAGCGAGAGCTTGGAGAGCACCATGACCGCGCGGGCGCCGCGGTAGTTCGCGGCCGCCGCCCAGGCGGTGCGCCAGCCGAGCAGGAAGTCGATCATGCCGGCCTCGAGCGCCTTGACCCGCTCGGCATCGTCGCGGTTGCGCGCGAGCATGCGCTCGATGCGATTGGCGAGCGACAGCCGCACCAGCGCCGCCATCCAGATGGCCGCGGTCGAGACGAAGAGCGGGATGGTGCCCCGGAGCGTGATCGTCTGGTCGACGACGATGGTGACGCCGAGGATCCAGAAGGCAAGGCCCATGCCGATGAGGAACGTCGCGGTATCGCGGAAGAACTTCGCGGTGACCCGCACCCCGCTCGTGAGCACCGCAAGGTGCAGCTTGATCTCCTGGAGATCGGCCAGGAGCGCGCTCGGCCCCGGCTCGACGGGAGGCACATCAGCCATGATATGATTTTATCACAGCACCGTGATCGGCCCCGCATAGTCTTTATCGTATCATGCCGCACCGCAGCGCAGGGGAGCCCTATGACCGCCGTAATAGGTGGAGCCCAAAGACTTCAGGTCCTTAGCCGGCCGGTATGAGGAAGCTGAGCAGCATCGGAACGGGCCGGGCGCTGGCGCTCGGCGCGGCGGCGCTCGTGGCGGCGCTGGCCGGCTGGTACCTTGTCGAGCGCTCCGTGCGCGCCCGCGCGGCGTTGCCCGCCCTGGCCGACCCGGCGATCCCCGTGGTGGCGGGCACCGCCGAGACGCGGGACATGCCCGTCTACGTCCGCGGCATCGGCACCGTTCAGGCCTTCAACACCGTGACCGTCCGCACCCAGGTCGACGGTCGCATCGTCCGCGTGCTCTTCAGCGAAGGCCAGGAGGTCAAGGTGGGCGACCCGCTCTTTCAGATCGACCCGCGGCCGTTCCAGGCCGCCCTCGATCAGGCCGAGGCCGCCAAGCAGCGCGACCAGGCGCAGCTCCAGGGGGCCCAGCTCGACCTCGAGCGCTACGCCAAGCTGCTCACGACCGGCTTCCAGACCCGCCAGAGCTACGACGACCAGAAGGCGCTGGTCGGTCAGCTGCAGGGGGCGATCAAGGTGGACCAGGCGCAGATCGACACCGCCAAGCTCAACTTGGTCTATGCCGACATCCGTGCGCCCATCGACGGCCGCACCGGCGCGCGGCTCGTCGACCTCGGCAATTACGTGCAGGCGAGCCAGGGCACGGCACTCGTCACCATCGCGCAGTTGAGGCCGATCTTCGTGAGCTTCACCGTGCCCCAGGACTCGCTCGACCAGATCCGCCGGAACCAGGCCAAAGGCGCGCTCGCGGTGGCGGCCTACGGGAGCGACGACAGGAGCGAGCTTTCGCAGGGCAAGCTCACCCTCATCGACAACCAGATCGACGTGACGACCGGCACGATCCATCTCAAGGCGACGTTCGACAACAGCGACGAGCGCCTGTGGCCCGGCGAGTTCCTGAGCGCGCGCCTGATCCTCTCGGTGCGCAAGGGCGCCGTCGTCGTGCCGGCGGAGACGGTGATGCAGGGTGCCTCCGGATCCTACGTTTACGTGATCAAGGCGGACGACAGCGTGGAGCGCCGCGACGTCGAGGTGGCCGCCGTCCAGGACGGCCTGGCCGTCGTGGCGAAGGGCATTGCGGCGGGCGAGACGGTCGTCGTCGACGGCCAGTACCGCCTCACCAACGGGGCGAAGGTCAAGATCGACAAGCCGCAGAAGAGCGCCGCGGCGGGCTGAGCATGCGGCAACCATAGACATGCGAAGGCGTGGGGCACGGTCCGTCCGGCCATGAGCATTTCAGAAATCTTCATCCGCCGGCCGATCGCCACCTCGCTCCTCATGATGGGCGTGCTGGTCTTCGGTGCGGCGACCTACGGCCTGCTGCCGGTGGCGGCGCTGCCGACGGTCGACTTCCCGACCATCTCGGTCTCGGCGCAGCTGCCGGGCGCCAGCCCCGAGACCATGGCCTCCTCGGTCGCGACCCCGCTCGAGCAGCAGTTCGCGGCGATCCCGGGCCTGACCCAGATGACCTCGACGAGCGGCCTCGGCGCCACCACCATCACGCTGCAGTTCGAGCTCAGCCGGAACATCGACGGCGCCGCGGAGGACGTGCAGACCGCGATCAACGCGGCGAGCGGGCTGCTGCCCAAGGACCTGCCCAACCCGCCAACCTACAAGAAGACGAACCCCTCGGACCGCGCGGTCCTCATCTACGCCGTCTATTCCGATGCGCTGCCCATCTACAAGGTCGACGACTACGCCTACACCATCCTCGCGCAGAAGCTCTCGACGGTGAGCGGCGTCTCGCAGGTCATCGTGGCCGGCCAGCAGCAATATGCCGCGCACATCCAGGTCAATCCCGCGGAGCTCGCCGCGCACGGCATCAGCCTCGAGGACGTCCACACGGCGCTCGCCAACGCGACCCTCGACGAGCCCAAGGGCAACCTCGAGGGCGCGCGCCAGACCTTCACGCTCGACACCAACGACCAGCTCTTCACCGGCAGCGCCTACCGCGACGTGATCATCGCCTACCGCAATGGTGCTCCGGTGCGCCTCAGGGACATCGGCAAGATCATCGATTCGAGCACGCAGCCGAGGACCGGAGCCTGGTACGACACGAGGCGCGCCGAGCTCCTCCTCATCCAGCGCCAGGCGGGCGCCAACACGATCGCCGTCGTCGACCAGATCAAGGCGCTGATGCCGCGCCTGCGCGCCTCGATCCCGCCCACGGTCAAGGTCGACCTGGTGGCCGACCGCAGCCTCACCATCCGCTCCTCGGTGCGCGACGTGCAGTTCACCCTCATGCTCACCGTCGGCCTCGTGGTCATGGTGATCTTCGTCTTCCTGCGGAGCCTGTGGGCGACCATCATCCCGGCCGTCGCCGTGCCGCTCTCCCTCGTCGGCACCTTCGGCGTCATGTACATGCTCGGCTACAGCCTCGACAATCTCTCGCTCATGGCGCTCACCATCGCCGTCGGCTTCGTCGTCGACGACGCCATCGTCATGCTCGAGAACATCGTGCGCTACATCGAGATGGGGGAGCGCCCCTTCGAGGCGGCGCTCAGGGGTGCCGGGCAGATCGGCTTCACCATCGTGTCGATCACCTTCTCGCTCATCGCGGTCTTCATCCCGCTCCTCTTCATGGGCGGCATCGTGGGCCGCCTCTTCCGCGAGTTCGCCGTGACGGTGACGGTGGCGGTCGTCGTCTCGGGCTTCGTCTCGCTCACGCTCACGCCGGTCATGTGCTCGCTCTTTCTCAAGCGCGAGACGGGACACGCCAAGAACCGCCTGAACCGGGCCGCCGAGCGCTTCTTCGAATGGCTGATCCAGGGCTACGACCGCGGGCTCAATTGGGTCTTCCGCCACCAGCCGACGATGCTGCTCTTGACCCTCGCCCTCATCGCCGTCACCGCGGTCCTCTATATCTGGATCCCCAAGGGCTTCTTTCCCGAGCAGGATACCGGCTTCATCTTCGGGCAGGCCGAGGCGCGCCAGGACACCTCCTTCGCCGCGATGTCGGTGATCGAGCAGCGCTTCGCCAAGATCATCCTCAGCGATCCCGCGGTGCATGCGGTGGTCGGCTTCGCCGGCGCCACCGGGGGCAACCCGAGCGAGAACACCGCCCGCATGTTCATCCAGCTCAAGCCCTTCGAGGAGAGGAGCGCCTCGGCGCAGCGGGTCATCCAGCGCCTGCGCCCGAAGGTCGCCCAGGTGCCGGGCGCCTTCTTCTTCATGCAGGCCGGGCAGGACATCAGCATCGGCGGCCGGCTCTCCAAGACGGAATACCAGTACACCCTGACCGACACCGACACGGAGGAGCTAAATCACTGGGCGCCGATCATCCAGCAGGAAATGGGCAAGCTGCGCGAGGTCCAGGACGTGGGCTCGGACCAGCAGATCTCGGCGCCCCACATCGCCATCGAGGTCGACCGCGACGCCGCCTCGCGCATGGGCCTAAATCTCTCGCTCATCGACCAGTCGCTCTATGACGCCTTCGGCCAGCGCCAGGTCGCCACCATCTACACCTCGACCAGCCAGTACAAGGTGATCCTCGAGGTGGAGCCGCAGTTCCAGGACGATGCCACGGCGCTCGCGCGCATCTATTTCCCCGGGCCGGGCGGGGCACAGGTGCCGCTCAGCGCCTTCGCCCATTTCACCGACAGGGTCGAGCCGCTCACGGTCAACCACCAGGGCCAGTTCCCCTCGGTGACGCTCTCCTTCAACCTGGCGCCGGGCTATTCGCTCGGCCAGGCCGTCGACGCCATCCAGGCGATCCAGAGCCGGCTGCGCACGCCCATCACGCTCGACGGCTCGTTCCAGGGCACGGCGCAGGCCTTCCAATCCTCGCTGTCCTCGACGCCGCTCCTCATCGCCGCGGCCATCTTGGTGGTCTATATCGTGCTCGGCATGCTCTATGAGAGCTACATCCACCCCGTCACGATCCTTTCGGCGCTGCCGTCAGCCGGCGTGGGCGCGCTCGTGATGATGATCCTCTTCGGCTACGATCTGAGCGTCATTTCGCTCATCGGCATCATCCTCCTCATCGGCATCGTCAAGAAGAACGCGATCATGATGATCGACTTCGCGCTCGAGGCCGAGCGCAAGGAGGGCAAGGGCACCCTCGAGGCGATCCACCAGGCCTGCCTGCTGCGCTTCCGCCCCATCATGATGACGACGATGTCGGCCATCTTCGGCAGCCTGCCGATCGCCCTCGGTCAAGGCTCCGGCTCGGAGCTGCGCCGCCCGCTCGGCATCGCCGTCGTGGGCGGCCTCCTGGTCTCCCAGGCTCTGACGCTCTACACGACGCCGGTCATCTATCTCTATCTCGACCGCGCGGCACTCTGGCTCAGCGGGCGCCGCACGAAGGAGCGCGAGGCGCCGGAGCCTGCCGCGGCGCCCCTGCCCGCTCCCGGCCGGCACGCCGGCGACTGAGGCAGGTGGCGTCGCTCCGCATCCCCGAACGGCTTTGACGCGGGCCCGCGACAACCATGGCATCGCCCAACGAGCAAGACCCGGACGAGGACGAGGCACAGAGGACGACGGCGCGGCTCGCGGGGCTGGCGCTGATCCTGCTCTTGGCCGTGATCGGCCTCTACCTGGCGCAGAAGCTGCGCACGGAATCGAACCTCGAGGATTGCCTCATGTCCGGACGCTCGAACTGCGCGCCCGTCGTGCCGCCGAGCCGCTAAGCCGGCGCTGCCCGGCCCGCGCGGCGCCGACGGCCAAAGACGCGGCGCGAATGCCGTCGGACGCGCCGTCTCACCAGTTGAAGACGTAGAACGCCGAGGCCCCGATCTCGATCGTATGGTTGCCCGGCTCTTGGCCGAAACCGACCGTGGCCCCGTCGAAGATGACCGGCTTGAGGTTCGAGGCGCCGATCCGCCAATAGCGCACGAAGGGCCCGAACTGAATCTCGCCGATCGAGGTCTTGGCATCCGCCATGAGCGAGGCGCGGAAGCCGGTGCCATGATGCTGGGTATTGTCGATGTCGTTCTGGAAGCCCGGCACGTCGGTCAGATAGGAATGCTGGTGGCCGTAGAGGAAGAGATCGTATTCCGCGAGCGGCGTGATCGTCCATCCCTGCGCCACCTCGACCGGCACCGTGAAGCCGAACGGCATGTAATAGTAATTCGAGCTGCGGTCGTAGCCGGAGGCCCCGAGGCTGCTCATCTGCCCGCTCTGGCCGTCATAGAGGTAGCGAAACCCGAAGCCGAAGTAGGGCACCACTGAGACGGTCGGGCTCGCCTTGAAGTTGGTCTCCACGAGCATGCGGGGCTCGATGTTGTAATTTGTGGCGCCGCTCGCGGTGCCGGAGCCGGGCGAGCTGTAGTCGAGCGAAGCGGCGGCGGCGGCCAACTCGAGCTTGAACGAGAAGATGTCCTGGGTGACCTTGTAAAAGCCCTGGACACCGTAGAAGAAGCCGCTGAGATGCGCGAAACTCGGCTCCGTATAGTGGTAATAGTAGAGTTCCGGCCCGAGCCCCAGAACTCTGCTGCAGCTCGGCGGCTGCGGCCCGGTTGGAGGCGAGCGGCGAAAGGGCAAGTGCCGCGGCCAGGAGAGTAGCCGCGCGGCAGCCCAGCGATACCCGGCGTTTCATCTCTGCCACCCCTCAAGGCCCATGCGTGCTCAAGAGAGCACATGAATATAACGGAATTGTTATGGCAACTCGGGCCGCCGCCGCTTCCGCGATCTCCGCAACGTAGCGTTGCGCTTCTGCCACAACATCGCCTCGTTGGCCCATCGCATCGAGATCACCATGGTTCTGGCGCGCTGGTTTCCCGATTATGTCGAACAGGCGGGCCGGCTCAGGGCAGTGCTCTCCCGGTGATCGGCTTGGCGAGGTCGCGCACGCGGTCGAGGCCGAACTGGCCGAAGAAACCCCAGAGAAAAGCCGAGAAGAAATCGCCGAAGGTGCCGAGCCAGGTGCCGATGAAGATCTCATATCCGGCGAAGGTGGTGAGAAGCGCGCTTGCGATCCCGATCCAGAGGTTCACCCGGCCGGCCGCCGCAGCAATTGCCGCGTAATCGGGCGTCGCGGTCACCTCCCCCGCGTAGGCCCCCGCGCTGATCGGGGCGTCGTTTCCGAACTGGACGGAAACAGTGAGGAAGCCTGGGCGGCGCGGCGTGACATTGGCGCCGGTCGCCTCGCCATCGGCGATGACTGCCGCGCCCTGCGGATCGCAACTCCACTGGGGCGCCGCCCCGGGAGGCGCGCCGTTCGCCCAGTCCAAGCGGGCCCGCGCTCGCCGGTTCACCATGAGATCGGGCGGCAGATCGAGGCGCGGCGGCACCTGCGCCGCCCCAGGCGCGCCAAGATCCGTCACGGCTCGCTGCAATGGCGCAAGCTGCAGCGCGGCGTGCGCGGCCGCGGCTACTGCCGCGCCGGGTTGAAGGAGCGCGGCAACGGCAGCGGGAAAGTCGCCTGCGGCGAGGACGGCGTCGAGCGCCCCGTTGGCGGGGTCCGCGATGCGGAACTCGGCCTCGACGCCGCGGCGGATGGCGGCAAGCGCCTGCAGCCTCGCGATAGGATCCGGCTCATCTGCCCCGCCGCGCATCGAATTGTCGGCCGCGGCCGAGAGTGCCTCGATCAGGCGCGCGTAATTGACTTGGGCGGGGCGCAGCGCGGCGGCAGCGGCGCGGAATTGCTCGGCCATGGCGGGAGGTGCGCTCAACGCGACCCAGCCTCGCAGCCGGCGCGCCACGTCATCGGCCTGCTGGACGAGCTGGCCGGGGTCGGCGAGCGGAAACGCGGTCCGCAGGGCATCTGCCAGCGCGCGCCTGGTCTGCTCCGGCTCGCGCGCGGGATTTGCCCACGGCCCCAGCGCGTCAAGGGCGCCTCCGACCTCGCGGAGCCACGGCTGGAGGGCCTCGGGAACGTCGCGCGGCAGCGTCTGCTCGAAAGCGGCGAGACGGCGCTGCGCCTCCTCCACGTCGCCCCCGGAGCCCAAGCGGTCGATCCGGTCCAGCATCGCGGTCAGCACCGTCAGCCGGTGGGCGATCGCGGCGTCCGGCGGCAGATGGTTCGGCGCCACCACCCCGCGCACGCGCGCCAGGCTCTGGGCGAATTCCTTTGCCGCGTCGACCGCTCGCGTTTCGATGGCGGTCGCCCGCGTCTGGGCGTCGGTTACCGCGGCCTGCATCGCCTCGGGCGTCGTGGCATCGCGGATGCTCGCCTCCACCGCCGCGGCGAGGCCGATGAGCCGCTGTTGCACCGCCGGATCCTTCTGCGGCGCAGCGCGCTTGGCAATCGCGCCCACGGCGCGCAGACCCTCAAGCAGCGCGGCGCTCAGCGCCGCGCGCTTTGCCAGCCGGACGTTGAAGAACCAGCCCAGCGCAATGCCGAGCGCCACCGCGACCATGAGGAAATACCCGGCCACGCGCACCTTGAGGGTGACGTCGATGCTCCGGTTCTCCTTGAGCATGGCCTCGTGCAGGATGAGCGTCCCGGTATATGAGCCGGCGGCGGGCACTTGCGACAAGGCGAGCTTGAGCTCCGCCCGGCCGCCGGCGGCGATCGCGAGCGGCGTCGATAGGGGATCGAGCACGATGCCGGCGTACTCGCCCGACGCCGCCTTCAGTGCGCTGCCCGTGACGGCGATCTCCTTGAGGTCGGCGACGTGGGATGTCTCGTGCAGCGGAATCGACAGCGCGTCCGTCGCGGCGTGAAAACCGAAGGGCAAGGTTTCCAAGGCCAACGTCACGCTTGCCGGCGCGTCGAGCACGGGCGTGCCGGCGCGCACGATGGCGATGGCGATCCCCGCGGCACTCGGCGGCGTGCCCTCGAAACTGACGGCAAGCGGCACCTCGTAACTGCCCGGGTCCGGGCAGCCGTTCGTAAGCGTGCCGGTCGCTTGGTACTCGCCGATGCTCTGGTCCGACGAGACGGGCTTCGTCCAGGCGATCGACCAAGCGGCCGCCGCCGCCGCCGGACCCTTGCTCCTGATGTCCTTGGTGCGCACGGCCAAGGGTGCCGTGTCGGCGGTAAAGCGCAGAACGATGCTGGCGTTGTCGCACTCGGCGATGACAAATGTCCGCTGCCCCGACACCGCGGTTGCCGCCTCGGCGGAGGCGAGCGTCGGCGCGGCGAGGAGGAGGGCGAGGAGACAGCGCTGAGCTAGACGCATGGTGTCGACGTGCTCATCGCCGCGGGCAGCGTGGAGGGAAGAGACATGCTAAGGCAAAAGCATTTTGCTCCCCGCTTGCGCCATCAAATCTCGCTGAGATCAGACACCGGGTAACCGGTCACGACCAGCGCAAAATCCTGGGGCGGCTTGAGCAGATTGCCCGCAAAGACCTGAATGTAATAGGTCCCGGCGGGAGGGCCGTCCACACGGACGGTTTCCACATTATTGTCGGGATCCGGGAGCACCAGAGCGTCGGGCAGGCCCGCATTGCCCAGCCACTTCTTGCCGCTCTCGGCATGCTGGACCATCAGGTTCAGATTGTTCTGCAAGCCGCGCGCCGGCAGGTCGGTATAAGCCATGCAAATCCGCAGCGCTGGGGTGTCCGCCGGCAATTGGAACTGAAATCGCCTTCGCGCCCCGGTCCGCGTAAATGCCCGGCTCGGCGTCTTCCATTCGTCGACGAACTGCAACCGCAGCCCCTGCTGCCACGCGTTCGGAATGGTGAGCTCCATGCAGATGCGCCCGTGGCCCTGGTGATAGTTAGGCTCGCCGCTCGTGGGTGCCGTCGAGTCCTTACCCAGGAGCCATTGGGTGCCATTGATCAAGGTCGCTTTCAGGAGCGCCGCACTCGGCTCATGCTTGCGGTCCTGGACGTAATACTGCCGTATCAGTGCGGCGCATCCCGAGACGAGCGGTGCCGCCATGCTCGTGCCGCCATCGAACGCATATCGCGGATTCTTCGGCTGCCCAGGCGTCGCCGGATACTCGCCCCAGAACTTGCGGATCGGCGCGAGCGACGATTTCGTGGAGGCAATGTCGGTGCCGGGCGCGACAACATCCGGCTTGATGCGGCGGTCGTCGCAGGGCCCGCGGCTGCTGAAGGCGGCAAGGCAGTCCGGATTGCCCGAAACGTGCTCCCACGCGATCGGCAGGTAGGGAAAGCGCTCCGGCTTGAACTCGACCCACTTCATCCCGCTCAACGCGCCGTCGCTCCGGTCGCTGCGGCTTGCGCCCACGGTCAGCGCGTTCTTGCACGAGGCGGGCGAGCCGATCGAGAGCCAGTCGACGAAGCCGCGAGCGGCCTTGACGGGGCTCGCGGCCGTGCCTTCGTTGCCGGCGGCAATCACGATGAGCATGTCCGGATGGCTGTGGACGAACTCGTCAACCTCCTCGCTGTTGATGGTGTAGATCGAGGCGGTTGCCGAGCCCCAGCTGTTGTTGTGGATGCGCGCGTTTGCGCGATACGCTTCGTCGAACAGATCGTTGAGATCCAGCGGCAGGCCGCCGAGGCCGCCCTGCGCGTCCAGCAACGACTGGAAAAAAAGCTGGGCCTTTGGCGCGGCGCCCTTGATCTGCCCATTCGAGGCAGCACCGTCTCCCAGCACGGAACCGGCGACGTGGGTGCCGTGGCCCAAGGGGTCGCTCGTATCGTTAGGCCGGCCGCGTGCGACCTTGCCCACGATGCGCCCCTGGAAATCGGGATGCTCATCGTCGATGCCCGTGTCCGCGACCGCGACGATTTGTCCCGCGCCGTCCTGCGTGAGGCACGTGGCGGGGTTCTGCCCGGGCCAGCCGTCGATACAGAGCAAGCGGCGCGCGGCGTCATTGAACAGTTCCGGCGCGACATACTCGGCGACGGTATCGACCTCGGGCAGCGCGCCCAACTCGTCCAACGCCGGCGAATTCTCCGTCACATAGAAACGAATCTTCCGGCCGCTCGAGCCGGCTATGGAGACGTTCCTGCCGCGCAGCCAGTCCTCCACCGTCTTGCGATCCTCAGGGAGGTGGAGGCGAACGTCATACGTCACCATGCGGAGACCGGCCGGCGATGGCTGGCCGGGCGCCAAGGCCGGAAGCGAGCTCGTCATCGTCTTCGGCGCGGAATTGGCCGGGCTGATCCAGCTGACGCGTTCCACGAAGTCGAGCGCCTGCACCAGCGGTATTTGCTCGCGGCGGAGCCGTGCCTTGAAGCCGCCGTCCGGCACCCATTCGAGGAGCGTCACGCCGATCGCTGCGAACTTGTCGCGCCAAACTTCGAGAAGCGGCCCCCGCAGCCGTACGAGGTAGTAATCCACGGCGGCCGGGTGCGCCTCCTCGACCGCGCGCCTAAAGATCGGCTCCTCCGTAGCCACCCCCGCCATGGCAAGGTGCGGCCTTATTCCAGGCAATACCTCTTGCGGCACCTCTTCCGGCGGCGGTGCGGCCTGCTGCTCTTGGACGATCAAGCCGGCGCGGCGCAATGCCTCGATGTCATTATCGTTCATCTCCCCGATTGCAAAGCTGTCGGTGACTTCCGGCGCGCTCATGCGCCGTAAAGCCTCGCTCTGCTCCCTCTCGTGCATGTAATAGGCGATGACGCGCTTCATGGCCATGGCACGAAGCCTCCTCGTTATGCTTGTTGTGCGCCCTGCCGACCGCCATGGGCGACGAGCGCATTAGACGCGCAAGGCGCAACGATCCCGGGCGCTGTGTCGTACCAGTGGCGCGACAATACGAGGCGCTCCGGAACCGCGGGATCGATGCAGCTAAGCGTCGCAGACGAGGTTTGCCTGCTCTCTGCCGACAAGGCGCGCTTCCGTTTTATGACCGTCACGCGACTATTTCGCTACACAAGAGCCAGCCACGGTAGCACAAAGGCCATGCAAGGAATAGTAGAGAATATCGCGCAAAGAACGCGCGGCAGCGGCCAACGTCGTCGGCATCAAGCTGAGCATCGCGGGTGCCGCTGCGCTCTCTCGGCTCAGGTCTGATAGACCGAGAAGGCGAGCGTGCCGGCACGCGCGCGGTAGTCGGTCACCACGTTGACCACCGCCACCATCCCCTCGTCCACCGCCTTCTGGGCGCGCTCGAGCGCCGGCCGGATGTCCTCCGGCCGCTCGACGTACTCGCCGTGGCAGCCGAGCGTCTCGGCCATGCGATCGTAGCGCGTATAGCCGAGGTTGCGGCCGGGCTTCTCCCGCTTCGGATCGGCCGTCCAGCCGCCGTTGAGGCTGATCACCACCAGGATCGGGATCTTGTGCCGCACGGCGGTGTCGAGCTCCATGGCGTTCAAGCCGAAGGAGCCGTCGCCGTGCAGCACGATGACCTGCTTGTCGGGCTTGGCGATCTTGGCGCCGAGGCCGAAGGGCAGGCCCACGCCCATGGTGCCGAAGGGTCCGGAATTGAGGCGGTGGCCGGGCACGTAGGTCGGCATCGACTGGCGGCCGTAATTGAGGATCTCCTGCCCGTCGACGACGAGGATGGCGTCGCGCTGCATGAAGCGCGCGATCTCGTCGCAGAGGCGCAAGGGATGGATGGGATCGCCGTCGGGCGGCTTGTTGCCGCCGAGCGCCGCGCGCTTCGCCGCCTCGCCGTCGGCGAGCTTCCGCCGCCAGGGCTCGAAGCGGGCGGCCGGCACCTGGCCGTCGAGCGCCGAGACAATCTGCTGCAGCACCATCTTGCAGTCGCCCACGATCGGGATATCGACCCGCCGCGGCGCCGAGGCGATCTCGCCCGCGTCGATGTCGATGCGCGCGATGACGGCGTCCGCATTGAAGCGGGGGGCTGCCGCATGGCTGATGATGTAGTTCATGCGCGTGCCGACGATGAGGAAGAGGTCGGCGTCGCGGAAGGCCGCGGAGCGCACCGAGAGATAGGAAAAGGGATGGTCGTCCGGCAGCACGCCGCGGCCTTGCGGCGTCGTGTAGAAGGGAATGCCCGCCGTCTCGACGAGCGCCTTGAGCTCGTCCCAGGCGCGCGACCAGATGACGCCGCTCCCGGAGACGATGATCGGCTGCTTGGCCTTGGCGAGGGTTGCTATGAGGCGCTCCACCTCCTTGGGATCGCCCTGCGGCCGGGCGTCGAGGATGGGCCGGCCCGAGAGGCTCCAGTCGACCTGCTCCTCGGGGATCTTGGCGTAGAGGATGTCGCCGGGAAAATCGAGGTAGACCGGCCCCGGCTTGCCGCTCATGGCATGCTGGAAGGCGTTGTTCACCTGCTCGGGAATGCGCTTCAGGTTGTAGACCCGGTCCGCCCATTTCGTGCAGGGCTTCATGATGGCGAGCTGGTCGATCTCCTGGAAGACCTGGCGCCCGTTGTGGCCGATGGGGCTCGAGCCGCCGATCGCCACCACGGGCGCGCAATCGATGAGGGCGTTGGCGATGCCGGTCGTGAGGTTGATGACGCCCGGTCCGCTCGCCGCCATGCACACGCTCGGCCTCTGCAGGAGACGGCTGTAGGCCTGCCCCATCATCGCCGCGGCCTGCTCGTGGCGCACGTCGAGCGGCCGGATGCCCTCCTTGATGCAGGAGGCCTCGGCCAAGAGCATGGGCCCGCCCATCAGGAAGAAGAGGATGTCCGTGCCCTCGTTCTTGAGGGACTTCGCCAGGATCTCCGAACCCGTGAGTTCCGCCATTGGAGCCGCCTCCCGATACCCTAGACGCCGTTGTTCCGTGAGAGTTTGACTTGAAACGACGCGTCAATTTTCAACTTCCGGCTCGTCACCCCGGCGAAAGCGGGGGTCCATCCTTGGTGCGCGCTATCGGACCAAAAGTGGATTCCCGCTTGGACGGGAATGACTGTGAATAGTGGGCAATATATTGAAAACGACGCCTTCATTTCCGCTGCAGCCTTTTGCTCCTAAGCCGGCCGGCGATGTCCGGAATGGGCCGCACAGCGCCCGAGTGCGGCCACGATAGCATGGATCGGGCGCGCTCAGAGCTTGACGAGGCGGCCAACCGGAGGGCCAGTCCCGTCGCGGGCGAGCGGATCGATCCAGAAGACCTCGGCGCGGCCGTGCGCCTCCGCCCGATAGAGCCCGCCGGCCTCGAGGCGCTTGCCGGCGGCGGCAAAATCGTAGAAGCGTCCGCCGATGAGCTGAGCGGCGCCAACGTCGAGCACGATGGCCGCGCCCTTCGGGTCGAGCGGCACGATGGTGAGCTTGCCGGGGCTGCCCATGTCGAAGAGCGGGCTCGTGCCATAGAGCGTGCGCTCGATGCCGAGCTCATGGGGTTGGCCCTCGGGCCGCGGCGGCGGCACGAACCCAGGAGCCGCCGTCTCCTCGCCAGCCGCGCGCCCGCCGCGGTCGCAGTCGGTCGGCTCGCGCGTGACGCTGCCGCCCGCCACCCTGCCCTGATCCTTGCCCGGCGTCACGGTGCCGCCGTGCACGCTCTCGCGGACGCACGAGTGGAAATAGTCGATGACGATCTCGCCGCCGCTGCCGAGCGGCACCGCCCGGCCGGCCGAGAGATAGTCAAGCGCCTTGAGGCCGCCGGCAACTCCCTCGACCTTCTCCACGATGGCGACCGGATCGGCGTGCGCCGGGAGCGCCGAAAGCGCGCCGGCCGCCAGTAGGCCGAGCGAGAGGGAGAGGCGAAGATTCATGATGCGCGTCCTGTCGGCGGCAATCTTACGGAGGAAGCAGGCAGCAAGGATAGCGCGAATTTGCATGGCTGCCGCGGCGCTCCCGGATAGCTGCGGACAGGGCAATCTGGCCGGGCGCCCTGCCTTGTTGAAGCTCGAGGAGCGGTATAGAGTTGCCCATCGCGCGCCGGTCGCGGCGATGGCGCCTGCGCGCAAGGTCTCGCGAGAAAGACGCCGGCGCCGAGCCGGGCAGCAATCGGGAGCATGCCATGCCCGACGACACGATTCTGAAGCCCCTCGAGGGCCAGGCGCCGCAAGAGGCGGCGGCGCCGCTCGGCCAAGCTTCGCTCGCCGGCGTGAGAGTGGTCGACTTGACCCAGTTCGAGGCCGGCACGTCCTGTACCCAGACGCTCGCCTGGCTGGGCGCCGAGGTCATCAAGGTCGAGGAGCCGAACAAGGGCGAGCAGGGCCGCAGCGCCTCCTCGGACAGGCCCGGCGCCAACTCCTACTACTTCATGCTGCTCAACGCCAACAAGCGCAGCGTCACCGCCGACCTCAAGAGCGAGAAGGGCAAGGCGCTGCTGCGGGCGCTCATCGCCAAGTCGAACGTCTTCGTCGAGAACTTCGCACCCGGCGTCATCGAGCGCCTCGGCTTCGATTACGAGAGCGTGCGCAAGCTCAATCCGCGCATCGTCTACGCGCAGATCAAGGGCTTCGCCCCCGACGGGCCTTACGGCAAGTTCCTCGCCTTCGACATGATCGCCCAGGCGACGGGCGGTGCCATGTCCATCACCGGCGAGCCCGACGGACGGCCCCTCAAGCCGGGCATGACGATCGGCGATACCGGCACGGGGCTGCACTGCGCCATCGGCATTCTCGCCGCCCTCTACCAGCGCCAATTCACCGGCCGCGGCCAGCGCATCGAGCTCGCCATGCAGGAGGCGGTCATCAATTACGCCCGCATCTCCTATGCGAGCCAGGCGCTCTGGGGCAAGCCAGCACCCCGCGTCGGCAACCAGAGCATCCTCGGCACCAACTCGCCGAGCGAGAGCTATCCGTGCAAGGGCGGCGGGCCCAACGACTATTGCTACGTCTACACCTCGCGCGCGACGCCCCAGCATTGGGAGCGCCTGCTCAAGATCATCGGGCGCGAGGATCTGCTGGGCGATGCGCGCTTTGCCACGGCCCAGATGCGCTACAAGCACCGCCAGGAGATCGATGCGCTGGTCGGCGCCTGGACGCGCAAGTTCGACAAAGTCACGGTCATGAAGACGCTCGGCGAAGCCGGCGTGCCGGCCGGTGCCGTGTTCGACACCATGGAGCTCACCAACGACCCGCACCTCCGCCGCCGCGGCGCCTTCGTGACGGTCAAGCATCCGGTGCGCGGCGATTTCACCATGCCGGGCTGGCCGGTCAAGATGTCCGAGTGCAACGTGGCGATCGTGGCGGCCCCCCTCCTCGGCGCCGATAACGGCGAGGTCTACGGCAAGCTCCTCGGCCTGACGGCGGAGGAGATCGCGGCGCTCAAGGAGGCGAAGGCGATCTGACGCCGGCGCGGGCGGCACCCCGCATCGGCCGCGCAGCCGCGCTATTTCGGCTGGAAGCTGTAGCTCGCCATCATATCCCCTACCGCCTGATAGGCTTCGCTCGTGACGGTGACCTCTCCGCGGAAGGGATAGTCGAAGGCCACGATGAGCACGATGACGAGCGCCAGCGATGCCGCAACGCCGGCGGTCACCGCCAGGTGCATCTTGAAGCTGTGCGCGCCGAAGAGATAGGTGAAGCCGACCGTGAGGGCGCCGCCGAAGAAGATGATCCACCAGATGAGCTCGGGAATATGGCTCTCGGCCGCGAGCAGCCTCGTCTGGCGCGCGCTGAAGAGATAGTCGATATCCTGCAGCAATTCCCTGTGCATGTTCAACTCGCCCTGGGTTTTCGGCTCGAAATGCGCAACGTCGACGTTGAGGTTGCCTATGATGGTCCAGCCTCTCTGGTAGGTCGACTTGCCCGTGTGCCCGGCGTGCTGCGCGGGCCACTCATCGTCGATGACGAGCTGGACGTAGTCGCTGAGCTGCTTGCGATAGCGGACGGCGACCGCATCCGGCACGCCTGCGGTGTCGAAAAACACATTCCCGATGGCCTTGGCCTCGTTCTCGGCCGCATCGCCGGCCTTGGCGTAGTTCTCCCACGCCACGACCGCGATGAAGGCGAGCAGCACCGCATAGAGGATGCCCACGATGGCGATCGTGAAGCCCGCGATGTCGTTGTGGCTGCGGCGCAGCTCCAGGTCGACGAGGCGATGAAAGACGCAAAGCCCGGCGCAGGAGGCGAGCACCGAGGCGGCCACGATCGCGCTGCCGACCAGCCATGTGGGATCGTCGTAGATCCAGTCCGTAAACATCCCTCCCCCGGTCAGAAATACGAGAAATGCCGGGACATCATACCCGACTCGGCCACCTTATCGATGCGCTATACGAGATCGGAGCACCGTCACGCGTGGCGGGGCACGGCGTAGTCCGCGGGATAGGTGGCGCGGAACTCAGGGAGCGCCTCGCAGTGCGCGGAGAGCGCGTCGAGGGCGGGATAGCGCCCCGGCGGAAGCTGCTCGGGATCGACCATGCGCACGAAGCGAACCATGCAGGCGGTGGTGATCTCGGCCTGGCCGAGCCGGGCGGCGAGCGGCCAGGACTCGGCCGCGAGCGCTGCCAAGGCGCCGTTGCCCTGGGTCCGGCAACGCTCGATCCATTCGGGCCAGCGGTAGGCGGCAGGGCGGATGATCCGCTCATAGGCGGCCGCCCCGATCTTCTCGATGGCACCGATCGCCAGCGCCACCAGGCGGAGCGCCCGGCGCCGAGCGGGATCCGTCTGCGGCAGAAGTGCCCGCGCCGGCCCGACGGTCTGGTCGAGCCAGTCGAGGATCGCCGTCGAATCGATTAGCACCTCGCCGTCGTCGAGCACGAGCGAGGGGATGCGGGCGAGCGGATTGAGCTTGCGCATGGCGTCGAAATCGCCGAACACGGAGCGGGTGTCGTGCTCATAGCCGAAGCCCAGCAGGCGGAGCGAGATGCCCACCCGCCGCACGACCGGCGAATCATACTGGCCGACCAGGATCATGGCGCCCCGCCCCCGACACATCCGCCGCGACGAACCTCGGCGGATCAGGATGCACACCTTCGGCTTCGCCGACAAGAAATACGGAGAGACGATACGCAACCTCGCTCGTTTCAGCTACCATGCGGTCCGATTTGCCCGGACGGGCCGTCCGTCCGGGACATGCCGGATAGAGTGCGATGATCAGGAACTTCGGCGATCATTCGGCGAATGAGCGGACGTTCCTCGCCTGGGTGCGCACGGCCATTGCCGTCATGGCATTTGGATTTCTCGTGGAGAAATTCGACCTCTTCCTCGAGATTGCCGCTCCCTCATTGGCAGGACGCGTGCTCTCGCTGCCCGGCCAGAAATTCGGCAACACGGCCGGATTGGTGCTCATCGTCGTCGGCACTGCCATGGTCGCCGTAGCAGGCATTCGCTTTCTGGTCACCGCAAAGGCCATCGACAGCAAGGAGGCGCTGCCAAGCCCGGGATCGCGGGTCGATCTGGCGCTGGCGGCGCTGCTGGTCCTTCTGGGCTGCGCTCTCTTCCTCTACATGACGCACGCCCTCGTCGCCAATTCCTGAGGCCGGCAGCAAGACGGGAAAGGCCTTGTCGGAGGGAGGTGCTATGAAGAAACTGCAGCCGAACATCCTGCAGTGCATCGGCAACACCTCTTTATTGGCCTTGCGCAAAATCGTGCCCGAGCGCGCCAGCCGCATCCTCCTGAAATTGGAGAGCGAGAACCCGACTGGCAGCATGAAGGACCGCATGGCGCTTGCCATGATCGAAGCGGCGGAGGCCGACGGACGTCTTAAGGCGGGAGGTTCCGTCGTCGAATACACCGGCGGCAGCACCGGCGTGTCCCTCTCGCTGATCTGCGCGGTCAAGGGATATCCCCTCGATATCGTGAGCTCCGACGCCTTCGCCCGGGAAAAACTCGAGCATATGAGAATCCTGGGAGCCAAGCTTCAAATCGTGCGAAGCGAGAGCGGGCGCATGACCGAGAAACTGACCCGCGACATGGTCGAGGCCGCCCGCATCATCGCGGAAGAGACCGGAGGCTTCTGGACCGATCAGCTGAACAATGAAGACCAGCTTGCGGCCTATCACGGAATGGCGGAGGAAATCTGGATCGAGACGGACGGCGAGGTCGACGGCTTCGTTCAGAGCGTGGGTACCGCGGCGTCGCTTCGCGGCACCGGGGAAGCCTTACGCCGCCATAACGAGCGGCTCGCAATCGTTGCCGTGGAGCCATCCGAATCCCCCGTTCTGTCGGGCGGCCAGCCGGGCGCGCATAAAATCGACGGCATCGGCGCGGGTTTTGTCGTGCCGCTCTGGCAGAAGGGCATCGCCGGCCGCATCGAACGGGTTTCCACGGAAGAGGCTATGGCCATGACCGCTCGCCTCGCCCGCGAGGAAGGTCTCTTTGCCGGGACTTCCACCGGCAGCAATGTCATCGCCGCCCTGCGGCTCGCCGAGCAACTGGGGCCCGGCGCGACCGTCGTCACCGTCATGTGCGATACCGGGATGAAATATCTCAGCAAAGGATAGGGATTTGACCCCCTCGCTCGACCGCGGTCGCAACAAAGGCGGAGGGCTGAGCCGCCGCAGATCAGGGCGGCCGACGGCCCCATCACGGCCGCCTCACCCCTGAGGCCGTGCGCATCCAAAGCAACCTCCGCAGCGCGGGGGATGCGCTAAGCCAAGGTCCGCAACCGGCCATGGGAATGTGCCATGAACGACTTAGGAGGGCTATGGCAAGAGTTTGATGCCGCAGCGCTACCGTGGAGGGGGAAGCGGGATGAGGAAAACCGGCTAAGTGCTGGTGGGCGCGACGGGAATTGAACCCGTGGCCTCCTGATTAAAAGTCAGTTGCTCTACCGCTGAGCTACGCGCCCGCGCTCGCGCATAAATAGGCGCGTGGGCGGGGCGAGGTCAATCGGCAATGGGCGAGGAGCTGTCCCTCGCCCTTCCCTTCCCTGCGGGATGCTCACTCCGCCGCGGCGCGCGCCGCCGGCGAGGCGAGCGAGTAGCGGACGAAGCGCCGATTGCCCGCCGGCAACAGTGCCACGTCCAGCGTGCCCTCGGCCGGCTGCATCACGATCATCGCGACCGTCGCGGTGACGACACCGTCGACGCCCGGGCGCGGCGGGCGGCAGACGGACCAGGGGCTCTCGAAATCATCGAAGAGCGCCTCCTTCACGTCAGCGGCGGTGAGCTCGCCGAGCGTGGGCACCAAGAGCTCGCGCACGCGCAGATCGCGGTAGAGCGAGTTGGGCGTGCCGGCCAAGCCGGTATCCCTGAGCTTGGCAAGCGCCACCGGGCTCAGCCAATGGTTGGCGTGGACGAGCAGCCCACGCTCGGGATAGAGCCGGAAGGTCTCGTCCGGCGCGCACTCGAAATCGATCGCGATGCCGCCCCGATGGCTGACGATCATGTTGTTCGAGGCCGATTTCGGCGTCGCGTAGACGGCGCGCATCGCAAGCGCAAGCCGCTCCTCTTCGAGCACCTTGCGCCGGATCAGCGCCAGCGGCACGCCGATCTGGCCATAGTCGCGGTCCGACTCGAGGTAGTTCGCCGTAAGTGCTATGCCCGCGGCATTGCAGCCGAAGCGAGCAAGGCCGCCGGCCTCGGTGAAGGTCAGGAGGTCGGGCCCGTCTTCGCGGCAGATGCGGAGCACCACCGCCGTCTCGGCGCATTCGACCTTCCAGTCCCAGTTCTGCGCGTGGATGAGGCACCCGTCCGCCGCCGCCTCGGGCATGACGACGACGCCGGTGCAGCCGTCGGGTGCTGTGGCCTCGGCGAGGCGCCCCCGCAGATCCGGCCGTTCCGCGAGCTTCAGGATCTCGGTGCGCGCGTTCAGCAGCACCACCTCTTCGAACGGCAGTGCAGCACCCCGCGCAATGCCGCGCATCTCCTCGACGTAGGCCGGCTCGAACCCCTCGATGACCGGCAGGTAGTCGTTCACGAGCCCGCGGATCTCGCTCCCGGCCAATCCGGCGCGCGCGAGCTGGGCCGTATAATGGGCGACCCCGCGGCGGATGCGCTCCGCGGCCGCGATGCCATAGGCGACGCCCCGCTCATGAGGCGGACCAGAGAGGTTTATGAGGGGGCAGCTCTCTATCGGCATGGTCCTCATGGCCGTCCCGGCGGGCCGGATTCAACAGGCGATGCGCGAGGTGCAATCGGCGGCGGCCGCTACTTCACGTCGGCGGCGACTTGCAGCTTGACGATCTTGTCGGGGGTGCCGCTCACCTGGCCGTTGGGCTCGGCGCCCTTCTTGATGCTGTCGACGAACTCCATGCCCTTCACGACCTCGCCGAAGATGGTGTATTGGCCGTCGAGCCAGGGCGCCACCTTGAAGCAGATGAAGAACTGGCTGTCGGCGCTGTTGGGGTCGGAGGAGCGCGCCATGCCGAGGGTGCCGCGCTCGAAATGCGCCGTGCGCGAGAACTCGGCGGGGAGGTTCTGGCCCGAGCCGCCGGTGCCGTTCCCCTTGGGATCGCCCGTCTGCGCCATGAAGCCGGGGATCACGCGGTGGAAGAGGAGACCGTCGTAGAAGTGCTGGCGCACCAGCTCCTTGAAGCGCGCCACGGTCTTCGGCGCCAGGTCCGGGCGCAGCTCGATCACCACGCGGCCGTCCTTGAGGTCGAGATAGAGGGTGTTCTCGGGATCGGCCGCCTGGGCCGCGGCACTTGCTGTCATGAGGAGAACCGCCATCAACAGGGGTTTGAGGAAAGCACGCATCATCCGGTTCCTTGCTTTCATTTGGGCTTTCATTTGGGCTTTCATTTGGGCTTTCGTTTGGCCTGGCGCTCCTTGTAGCGCGCGTTGAGCCGCGCCGCCACTCCCGGCGGCACGAAGCTCGTGATGTCGCCGCCCAAGAGGGCGATCTCCTTGACGAAGCGCGAGGCGATGAAGGTCTGCCGCTCGGCCGCCATGAGGAACACGGTCTCGATGTCGGGCGCCACGCGCGCGTTCATGCCCGCCATCTGGAACTCGTAGTCGAAGTCGGAGACGGCGCGCAGGCCGCGCACGATGATGGAGGCACCGACGCTCTTCACGAAGTGGGTGAGGAGCCGGTCGAAGGCCTGCACCTCGACGCGCGCCATATTGCCGTTGCCGGCCGCAGCTAGCGCTGCGCACTCCTCGTCCACCATGGCGAGCCGCTCCTCGAGCGTGAAGAGCGGGCCCTTGCCGATGTTGGCCGCAACCCCCACCACCACGCGGTCGAGGATGCGCGTCGCGCGCTGGATGATGTCGAGGTGGCCGTTGGTGATCGGGTCGAAGGTCCCGGCATAGACGCCGATCCGCTCAGCCATTGGCACCCTCCCCGGCGGCGCCGTTGGCCCCGCTGCCGCCATCCTCGGCGCCGTTGGCGCCGTCCTCGCCGAGACGGATCACCGACACCGCGCGCTCGCCCTCCGCGATGCGGAAGAGCGTCACCCCGCGGGTGGCGCGGCCCGCGATGCGGATATCATGGACCGGGCAGCGGATCAACTGCCCCCCGTCGGTCACCAGCATGATCTGGTCGGAGGGCGTCACGGGAAAGGCGGCGATGAGCGCCGCCGACGCCTCGCGCCCGAGGTCGATCGCCTCGATGCCCTTGCCGCCGCGCCCGGTGACGCGGTACTCGTAGGCCGAGCTGCGCTTGCCGAAGCCGGCCGAGGAAACCGTGAGGATGAACTCCTCGGCCGCCGCGAGCTCGGCGTAACGCTCCTCCGAGAGAGAGACCGCCGGCGCCCCCTCGCCCTCCTCGGCACTCTCCTCGCCGTTCCCCGCCTCGCGCCGCCGCTGCGCCGCGAGGCGCAGGTAGGCGTCGCGCTCCTCGGTGGCGAACTCGGCGTGGCGCAGGATCGACATGGAGATCACCGCGTCGCCCTTGCCGAGCGAGATGCCGCGCACGCCGATCGAGCCGCGGCCGACGAAGACGCGCAGCCCCTCGACCGGGAAGCGGATGCACTTGCCGAGCGCCGAGGCGAGCAGCACGTCGTCGCGCTCGGTCGCCGGCAGCACGTCGATGAGGCGGTCGCCCTCCTCGAGCTTCATGGCGATCTTGCCGTTCACCCTCACGTCGACGAAGTCGGAGAGCTTGTTGCGCCGCACGTGGCCGCTCGCGGTCGCGAACATGACGTTCGAGCTCGGCCCAGCTCGCCTCGTCCTCGGGAAGCGGCATGAGCGTGGTGATCGTCTCGCCCTGGGAAAGCGGCAGGAGGTTGACGAGCGCCTTGCCGCGCGCCTGCGGCGTGCCGGCGGGCAGGCGGTAGACCTTCATCTTGTAGACCATGCCGCGCGAGGAGAAGAAGAGCACGGGCGTGTGCGTGTTGGCGACGAAGAGCCGGCTCACGAGATCCTCCTCGCGCGTCGCCATGCCGGCGCGGCCCTTGCCGCCGCGGCGCTGGGCGCGGTAGGCCGAGAGCGGCACGCGCTTGACGTAGCCCGCGTGCGTCACCGTCACCACCATGTCCTCGCGCTGGATGAGGTCCTCCACGTCCTGCTCGAACTCGAGCTCCTGGATCTCCGTGCGCCTGGGCGTGGCGAAGCGCTCGCGGACGGCGAGGAGCTCCTTCTTCAGCACGTCGAGGAGCATGTCGTGGGACGCGAGGATGGCGAGGTAGCCGGTGATCTGCTCGACCACCTCCCTGAGCTCGCCCGCGATTCGGTCGCGCTCGAGGCCGGTCAGGCGGTGGAGCCTCAGGTCGAGGATGGCCTTGGCCTGCTCCTCCGAGAGCTGGTAGGCGCCGTCCACCACGCCGCGCCCCGGCTCGTCGACGAGGGCGATGAGCGGCGCCAGGTCCTTGACCGGCCAGGGCTTGGCGGTGAGCGCCACGCGCGCCTCGGCCGGGTCCTTGGCCTTGCGGATGGCGGCGATGACCGGATCGAGGTTGACGACCGCCAGCGCCAGCCCGATGAGGATGTGGGCGCGCTCACGCGCCTTGCCGAGCTCGTAGATGGTGCGCCGGGTGATGACCTCCTCGCGGAACTTGACGAACGCCGCGACGATGTCCTTGAGGCCCATGAGCTCGGGCCGCCCGTCGACGAGGGCGAGCATGTTGACGCCGAAGCTCGATTGCAGCGGCGTATAGCGGTAGAGCTGGTTGAGCACCACGTCGGCCATGGCGTCGCGCTTGAGCTCGACGACGACGCGCACGCCGTGACGGTCGCTCTCGTCGCGCAGCTCGGAGATGCCCTCGATGGTCTTCTCGTGCACGAGCTCGCCGATGCGCTCCTGCATGCGCGCCTTGTTGACCTGGTAGGGCACCTCGGTGATGACGATCGCCTCGCGGCCGCGGGCGAGCTCCTCGATCTCGGCGCGCCCGCGCATGACGATCGAGCCGCGGCCGCTGTGGTAGGCCTGGCGGATCACCGCGCGCCCCAGGATGACGCCGCCGGTGGGGAAGTCCGGACCCAGGATCTGCTCGATGAGGCCGTCGACGGAGATGTCGGGATCGTCGACATAGGCGAGGCAGGCGTCGATCACCTCGCCCAGATTGTGCGGCGGCATGTTGGTCGCCATGCCGACGGCAATGCCGCCGGCGCCGTTGACGAGGAGGTTCGGCCATTCGGCCGGCAGCACGGTCGGCTCTTTGGTGGTGTCGTCGTAGTTGGGCTGGAAATCGACGGTCTCGCGCCCGATGTCCTCGAGGAGGGCCTCCGCCGCCTTGGCGAGGCGCGCCTCGGTGTAGCGCATGGCGGCCGGCGGGTCGCCGTCCATCGAGCCGAAATTGCCCTGGCCCTGGATGAGCGGCAGGCGCATGGAGAAATCCTGCGCCATGCGCACCATGGCGTCGTAGATGGCGTCGTTGCCGTGCGGGTGGTAGCTGCCCATCACGTCGCCGACGATGCGCGCGGATTTGCGGAACGGCTTGTCCGAGGTGTAGCCGTTCTCCTTCATGGCGTAGAGAATGCGCCGCTGCACCGGCTTGAGCCCGTCGCGCACATCGGGCAGCGCCCGCGCCACGATCACGCTCATGGCGTAATCCAGATAGGAGCGCCGCATCTCCTCTTCGATCGTGACGGGCGTCACGGCGGCGGCGGGCGGGGGCGGCGTATCGGTCACTAAATGGGGCTTTTGCGAGGGTTGCGGAGGCGGCCGGCGGGGCTCTGCGGATGGGCCCGAAGCGGCCCTCCTTCTATAGCAAATTTCGCGCCTGCGAACAATCGGGAACGGTACGCCGCCTCCGTTATTTTCTGCAACAATCGCAATATGTTACTGGATTTTTTCGAGGCCGTATCCAAAGCCGCGAAAAGCGCTCGCGCGGCAGCGAGGAAAGCGCTTGCCGTGGCGGCCCCGCGCGAGCGCGAGGGCGGGCTAAGAAGCGTCTATTTCTGCAGTCCGAGATGCCGCGGGCGGCGGCGGAGCCGGCTCAGCCGGCCGCGCGCCTTTGGCCGCGCGCGCCGCGCCCGGCGCTGCGCTCCGCATGTGCGGCCCCGGCGGTCTTCCCCGGTCCGGCGCCGAAGTAGCGCGCCAGGCGCGCCGCGGCCGCGTGAAGCCGCGGCACCAGCCGCCTGACGCCCGCCATGTTGAGGCGCACGGTGGGTGCGGCGAGCGAGAGGGCTGCCACCATGCGCCCCGCCGCGTTGCGCACCGGCACCGCGGCGCCCACGATGTGCAGCACGAACTCCTGGTTGGTCGCGGCGTAGCCCTGCTTGCGCACGCGCGCGATTTCCGCCGAGAGGGCGGCGGCGCCGGTGATGGTGAAGGACGTGAAGGCGGGGCGCTGCGCGAGCGTAAGATAGGCCTCGAGGTGCCCGGGCTCGAGCTCGGCGAGAAAGAGCTTGCCGCTCGAGGTGCAGAAGAGCGGCGCGCGGCGCCCGGCGCGGAAGGTCAGCGTCTGCTGCTGGCGCGGCTCCGCGCTCGCGACATAGACGACTTCGTCGCCGTCGATGATGCCGAGGCTGCACATCTCGCCGAGCTCGTCCGAGAGCGCGCTGAGGAGCGCCTGGACGGGTGCTGCACCCGCTGCCGCGGCGATCACGTCGGCCGCGAACTCGACCAGGGCGGGCGAGACGGTGAGCCTGCGGCTCCCCGGCACGCGCTGCAGGTAGCCCAGGCGCTCGAGCTCGCTCGAGATGCGGTGCGCGGTGGGCGGCTTGAGGCCGAGCTCGGCCGCGAGGACTGCAAGCGGCGTATTGGGCCGCCGCGCCACCGCCCAGAGCACCTCGAAGAGCTTCGCCGCGGGCGACGGCCGTGCCGGATAGTGCTGCCGGGCCACGGGCTGGCTCAGGCCTCGAGATAGGCGCCGGTGAAGCGGCGGAGGAAGCCCTTGAGGCGCTCCGAGCGCGGCTTGACGAGAAGCTCGCCCGGCGGCCCCTCCTCGACGATGACGCCCTTGTCCATGAAGATGATGCGGTCCGCCACGTCGCGCGCGAAGCCGATCTCGTGGGTCACGAGGATCATGGTCATGCCTTCCTGGGCGAGGCGGCGGATGACGAGGAGCACCTCGCCGACGAGCTCGGGATCGAGCGCCGAGGTCACCTCGTCGAACAGCATGACCTTGGGCTCCATGGCGAGTGCCCTCGCGATCGCCACCCGCTGCTGCTGGCCGCCGGAAAGGCGGGCGGGATACTCGTCCGTCTTGTCGGCGAGGCCGACCTTGTCGAGAAGCGCCTCGGCTGTCGCGCGCGCCGACTTGCGCTCGATGCCGCGCACGTGCACGGGCCCCATCATGACGTTCTCGATGGCGCTGCGGTGCGGGAAGAGATTGTAGCTCTGGAACACCATGCCGACGCGCTCGCGGAAGCGGGCGATCTCGGCCTCGGGCCGCATGAGCCGCCTGCCGTTGCCGCCCTCGCGGTAGCCCACCAGCTCGCCGTCGATGCGCACCTCGCCCTGGTCGTAGGCCTCGAGGAAGTTGATGCAGCGGAGCATGGTCGACTTGCCCGAGCCGCTCGGGCCGAGCACGACCACCACCTCGCCGGGCGCCACCGCGAAGCTCACGCCGTCGAGCACGCGGAGTGCGGCGAACGACTTGCCGAGGCCGCTCACCGCGATCATGGCGCTGCCGTCTCCCCGGCCCGTGCGGCGCTCCTCAGCTTGCGAAGGCATAGCGCCGCTCCAGATTGCGCGCCACGAGCGAGAGAGGGTAGCAGATGACGAAATAGATGGCCATGACGCCGAGGAAGATCTCGAAGGCGGCAAGCGTGCGCTCAACCACCTCGCGCGCGGCATAGCTCAGCTCCCAGGCGCCCACCACCGAGACGTAGGAGGTCTGCTTGACCGTGATCAGCGCGGTGTTGAGGAGCGGCGGCGTCGCCATGCGCAAGGCCTGCGGGAAGACGATCTCGCGCAGCATCGGCCAGCGGCGCATGCCGAGGCTCTTGGCCGCGGCGATCTGGCTCGCGGGGATCGCGAGGATGGCGCCGCGCACGATCTCGCTCACGAAGGCCCCGACGTAGACGACCATCGCGACGCCGACCGCGACATAGGCGTTGACGCGGTAGCCGAGTGCGGGGAAGGCGTAATAGCCGAGGAACATGACGACGAGGATGGGAATGCCGCGCAGCACGAAGACGTAGCCCGTCACGAGCGCGCGCGCCGGGCGCGGGCCGACGGCGCCCACGGTGCCGACGGCGAAGCCGAGGAGCATGCCGAGCGAGATGGTGGCGAGGGAGAGCCATAGGGTGACCACCGCCCCCTCGAGGAGGTACGGCAGGCTGATGAGGAGGACGTGGAACATCATCCGAACCGCGCCGCGAGGCGCTTCTCGGCGAGGCGCAGGACCGCGCCGAGCGCCGTGGTCATCGTGAGGTAGAACAAGGCAACCGCGACGAAGACCTCATAGGAGGCACCGGTGCGCTCGATGATCATCTTGCCCGAGAGCGTCACCTCCATGACGCCGATCGCCGAGACGAGCGAGGTGTCCTTGACGACCACGATGAGCTGGTTCGCGACCGGGGCCATGACCTTGATCGCCGCCTGCGGCAGCACGACCAGCCAGAAGGCCTTGCGCGTGCGCATGCCGATGGCGCGCGCCGCCTCCCATTGGCGCGCGCTCACGGACTCGACGCCGCCGCGCAGGACCTCGGCGAGGAAGGCGCCGTGCTGCAGGGCGATGGCGATGACGCCGCAGAGAAAGCCCGAGAGGAAGATGCCGAAGAGCGGCAGGCCGAAATAGATGAGATACATCTGGATGAGGAGCGGCGTGTTGCGCATCACCTCGACGTAGGCGGCGGCCGCATCGGCGAGCCAGCGCAGCCTGGAGGTGCGCATGAGGAGGAGCGGCAGGCTCCAGGCGAGTGCCAGCGGCACCGCGGCGGCGGCGAGGGCGAGGGTGAGCGCGAAGCCCTCCGCGAGATAGGGCACGTAGCGCGCGAGGAAATTCACGAGCTGCGGCGCCATCCCTCACCCTCCCGCGGCAGCACCGCCACGGCCGGCGGCGCTCACTGCCGGTTCAGGTAGTACTTCGCGTGCAGCGGCGGATGGCCGAACCATTTCACGTAGATGGCGCTGTACTGGCTGAACAGACTGCCGCCGGTCATCTCCGCCACCACGGTGTCGAGGTAGAGCCACCACTTGAAGTCGCCCTGGCGGAGGAAAATGGCGTTGTTGGTCACGTCGGTGAGCCACTCGCTGAGGATGCGGATGTCGGGATTGTCCTTGACGTACCACCAGGCCACCGGCGCATCGAGCTGGGCCGCATCGGCGCGGCCGAGCTTGACGGCATTGAACTGCGCCGCGATCGAATCGAAGGTGACGAACTTGGCCTTGGGATAGATGCGCTTGCCGCGCTCCTCCTGGACCGGCGCCGTCAGGTGGGCGACCGTGTATTTCGCGTCGTTGAGGTCGGCGAGCCGCTGGATCGGCGAATTCGCCTTCACCACCATGACGATGCCCGAATCGATATAGGGCCGCGTGAAGGCGACGCGCTGGGCGCGGTCGGCATAGACGGTCGTCACCTGGATGCCGAAATCGATCGTGCCGTTCTCGACGTTCGGCCAGCGCGCGGCGAAGCCCTGGCGGACGAAGTCGATCTTCTGGTCGTCGCCGAACGTCGCCTTGGCCACGAGGCGCGCGATGTCGATGTCGAAGCCGACGAGCTCGCCCTTCTCGTCGACGAAGCCGAAGGGCGGCGCCTCGCTGGTGACCCCGACGATGAGCTTGCCGCGCGCCAGCACCTCGTCGAGCTTGGACTTCTCCTGGGCCATTCCCGGCTCGCCCGCGAGCGCGAGTGCTCCGAGCGCCAAGGCGGCTGCCGCCGCCCATCTCAGCAATCTTGCCATGTCAGTCTCCCCTGTTCAGGTTTTCGTTGCGCTATTGTTTGCCGTGCCGTCCCCGCTATTCCGCGGCGGCCGTCCGCGTCCCCATGGCGAGCGAGCTCGATTGGCGGAAGTCGACGTCCTTGGGGAAGCCGTCCATCGCCCGCTTGACCGCGGTCTCGAGGCGGCCGACCACGTCCTCGATCTCCGCCTCGCTGATGATGAGCGGCGGGCAGACGCGGAAGAAGTTCTTGACCGCGATCGTGGCGATGCCTTCGAGGAGCGCGTTGTAGCGGATGCGCTCGGCCATCGCGGGATCGGGCCGCTTGCTCTTCTTGTCGGCGACGATGTCGAGCATGTGGTAGAGGCCCATGCCGCGCACGTCGCCCACCACCTCGTAAGTCCGCGCGATGCGGTCGAGATGGCCGCGGAGGACGGCACCCAGCCGCTCGGCGCGCTCGGCGAGCTTGTCGCGCAGCACGATCTCGAGCTGCTTCAAGGCCACGGCGGAGACGAAGGGGTCGCTCGAATAGGTGCCGGCCCAAGGGAGCCCGCACCTGCCGCGCACCTGCTCGGCGATCGCCGGCGTGGTGATGGTGCCGCAGACCGCGAGCCCGGCCGAGAGTCCCTTGCCGAAGGTGACGATGTCGGGCACCACGTCGGAATGCTCGAGCGCCCACATGCGGCCGGTGCGCGCGGGTGCCAGCTGCGCCTCGTCGAGGATGAGGAGCGCCCCCCAGCGCTTGGCAAGCTCGGCCAGGCGCGGCAGCCATTCCTTGGGCGGGACGATCATGCCGCCCGCCACCGGAATGGTCTCGGCGATGATGCCGGCCACGTCCTGGCTGGTGACGAACTCCATCATGTCCTCGCTCTTCTTGAGGCAGTCGATGTCGCAGGCCGGATAGCTCGAATTGACCGGGCAGCGGTAGCAGAGCGGCGCCAGGATGGAATTCGACTTGGCCGGGAACATGAGCGGCCCGAGGCTCTTGCGCCGCGCGCCGCCCACGGTGGTGAGCGCCTCGACGGCCAGGCTGCCGCCATGAAGGCCGCGGATGATCGAGACGATGTCGAACTTGCCGGTGGCGGCGAGCGCCATGCGCATGGCGATCTCGTTGGCCTCCGAGCCGGTCACCGCGAAGTTCACCACCTTGAGCTCGCCCGGAAGCGTGCTGCCGAGAAGCTCGGCGAACTCGACGGCCCACGGATTGGAGTACCAGGAGGACTGGTGGACGAAGGTCCCCGCCATCTCCTTGATCGTCTCGGTGAGCTCGGGGTGGGAGTGGCCGAGCACCATGCACATCATGCCGGAGGTCAGGTCGTAGTACTCGTTGTCGTCCATGTCGACGAGCTTGGTGCCCTTGCCGGCCTTGAAGATGACGTGCGGCGAGAAGCGCCAGCCGAAGACGGACTTGGCGTCGCGCGCCATGAGATCCGAGTGCGAGTTGGAAAAACGGAACGACTTATCCATGGAATCCCCCTTGCGGCCGCCGCGGGTCCTTGCTGCCGGCGTGAAATACCGTAAACCGGAATTTTACATTCAGTAAAGCGGAATCTGGAAGATCGCCGCGCAGACGAAGGCGCCACCGCTCAGGGCCGCACCTCGTTGAGGAGCGGCAGTCCGCTCCGCCAGCGCCGCAGGTTCTCGGCGAAGACCTCGGCATAGCGGAGCGGCCAGTCCGCCACGTTGTCCGACGCGTGGGGCGTGAGCAGCAGGCTGGGGAGCCCCCATAAGGGGCTCGCCTGCGGCAAGGGCTCCGTCGCGAAGACGTTGAGATAGGCGCCGCCGAGACGCCCGCTCCGCAAGAGCCCGGCGAGGGCGGCTTCGTCGAGAACGGCGCCGCGGGAGGTATTGATGAGCAGCGCTCCCGGCTTCATCGCCTGAAGGAGCCCGGCGCTCATGAGGCCGCGCGTCTCGTCGGTGAGCCGCACGTGCAGCGAGACGATGTCCGCCTGGCCGATGATGCGCCCGAGCTCCGCGATCTCATGGCAGGCATCGACGGCCGGATGGGGCGAGGTGCCTCGGCGCGCCGCAAGGACCCGCATCCCCAGAGCCTTGGCATTGTGCGCCACGGCCGAGCCGATCGCCCCCAGGCCGACGATGAGCAGCGTCTGGCCGCGCAAGGGACGGAAGGCGCGGCCTTGCCAGGTCTTCTCCCGTTGTTGCTCGATGTAGCGGAGAAAATTGCCGTTGAGCGCCAGCATGGCACCGGTCACGGTCTCGGCGAGGTCGCGCGCCAGCACGCCGGCGCAATTCGTGACCGTGACCCGCCGCGGGTCCCAAGGCAGCACGTGCTCGTAGCCCGAGCCACCGACGTGGAACCACCTGACGCTCGGATGGAGGATGGCGGGGCGATGCGTCTCGCCGGGGAAGCCGGCATGCTTGAGGGAGAGCACGGCCTGCGGATCGCCGTTGCTCAGGGCCGGCTCGACCTCCGCGGGGCTGCTGGCGTAGGCGAAGGCGGTCTCAGGAAAGCTGCGCTCGAGCAGTGCGCCGACCGCTCGCGGCTCGTCGTAGATGACGAGCACCCTCTCGATCGTCGCGCGCGGCGTTCCAGGCACCGGCGGCGCCTCGGGTGCTTAGTCCCCTAGAACGGAATCTCGTCGTCGAGATCGCCGCCGCCGGCGCGCGGGGTGCCGCCGCTCTCGCCGCCCGATGCCCCCGGGGCGGAGCCGCCGCGGTCGTCATAGCCGCCGCCCCCGCCTCCTTCGTCCCCGCCGCCGCCGCGGCTGTCGAGGAGGGTGAGCTCGCCGCGATAGCGCTGCAGCACCACCTCGGTCGTGTATTTCTCCTGGCCGCTCTGGTCGGTCCATTTGCGCGTCTGCAACTGGCCCTCGAGGTAGACCTTGGAGCCCTTCTTGAGGAATTTCTGCGCCACCTCGCCGAGCCGGTCGTTGAAGATCACCACCCGGTGCCACTCGGTCTTCTCGCGCCGCTCGCCGCTCGCCTTGTCGCGCCAGTTCTCCGACGTCGCAACCGAGAGATGTACGATGGCGTCGCCCGCCTGGGTTCGGCGCACCTCGGGATCGCGGCCGAGATTGCCGATCAAAATCACCTTGTTGACGCTTCCCGCCATGGCCGCCCCCCTCTCGTCCCACTGTGCCGCACTGGTTGAGTACTTTAGCTCCAAACGACGGTCTTGATAAGGCGCTCTTTGGCTCGGTCGCGACTGCGGCGCCGGGTCTCTCGCCTGCGTCAGGGCGGATCGAAAGCAAATATCGCGGCAAGCATTGCTGCCACGTCGGCAGCGGTCTTCTCATCGGCCGTGCCGAGGCGTTTCACGAGCCGCACCTTGGCCACCGTCCGGATGTGGTCGAGCGCCACTTGCCCGTCCTTGCGCCGAAAGCGGATCGGCACCCGTGAGGGATAAGCGCGCCGCACCGCGGTCATGGGTGCCACAATGACCGTGCGAAGATGCCGGTTCATCTCATCGGGCGGCACGATAAGACGGGGCCGCGTCATTTGGATTTCCGCGCCGAGCGCGGGATCGAGATCGACGAGCAGGATGTCAAAACGACGGACGACTGTCACCACCTCCATTCCGCCGTCGAGCTCCCAGGCGCGCCCTCGCAGAACGCGGACACGTCGGCGCCGTCTCGCGGAGGAGAGAAACTAGCCGCTGCCCGGACTTCCCGAGTTCGGCCGCGGAGGTTGGCATTGCTGTGGCGTCGGCGGATCATCTCGAGCGGCTGCCGGCACGGCACCGTTCAATGCGCGGGCGGCCTTGGCCCGCTTGCGCCGCCGCGCCGCAAGCAGGATGAGCGTCAGCCGCTTGGCCTGTAGCCTCGAGAGGCCCATGGCCGCCCTCCTCGTGATGTGGATATCTCACGCTGAAAGACGTCCGCCAGCACCGCACGTGAAGCGGCGCGCGCAGCAGGCATCGGGGGCAACCGGGGGCGTCGCCTACTTGGCAATGAAGACCGGATCGACGCGGTTCGCCGAGCCGTCGTCCGGGGGCTTGCTGCCGAGCAGGCGCAGGCCGATGCGCTCATCGCTCACGCCTTGGTTGATGAGGTAGTCGCGCACGTTAAGCGAGCGCCTGTAGGACAGCAGGCGCGCCTGCTCCGCCTGCGCCTCGGTCGCGCCGGCATAATAGGCGTAGAGCTGGAGGCGCAGCTCGTTGCTCTTCGCCAGCCGGCCGGCGAGCTTGTCGAGCTCGGCCTTGACCGGCTCCGTGAGCTCGGCGCTACCCGGCGCGAAGTGGATGCTGGGCGCCTTCTCGCCCGCTGCCTGGGCCGGACTCTCGGCCGCGGCCGGCTTGGCCGCGACTTGGGCCGCGGGGGCGGCACTCGCCGGCTTGGCCGGCGTCGCCGCCGGAGCGGGCGGTGCCGCCGACGTGGCTGCCGGCGCAGCGCTGGCGGGCGGCGCTGGCGCTGCTGCGGCTACCCGAGGTGCCGGTGCCGCGGGCGGCGGCGTCTCGGGCGCGGCGGCGCGTGCGGGCGCCGCTGCGGGTGGTGCGGGCGCCCGAGCCGCCGCGGCTGGCGCCGACACCGGCGTTGGGGGTGTCGCTGGCCGCGGCGTCGGGGTCGGGGTCGTCGGCGCTTGCGGCTTGGGGGCCGAGGCCGCCAAGGCCGGGGCCGCTGCCGGCCGCTTTGCAGTCGCCGGCGGCGGTTGCGGACGCGGCAACGCCGCCCGCGGAGGTGCGGCGGCGGCACTCTTGCTCGGCGTTGCCGGCGGCCCCGGCCGCGCCAGATTTTGCATGTAGCGAAGGAGCCCGCTCGAGACGCGGCCGTCGACCGGCAGCCCGTCCTCCTGTTGGAAGAGCCGGATCGCTCGCAGCGTCTTCATCCCCAAGCGTCCGTCAGTGTCGGGCTCGTAACCGAAAGAGACGAGCAGCCGCTGGATCTCGGCAAGCTCGGGAGAGGGCGGCTCGGGCTTTGGCGTCCGCGCGGCAACGGCGGCGTACGGCTTCGCCGCTCCAGCCGCTGCCGCCGGCGCCCTTGGCGGTGGCGGTGGCGCGGGTGGAGCGGCCACAAGCGCCTTGGCCGGCGGCGCCGGCACGGGTGCCGCAGCACTCGGAGGCGCCGCGGGCGGAGCGGCGGCAACCGCCTTCTCCGGCGGCGCCGGCGCCGGTGCGGGCGCGCTTGCCGGTGCGGCGGGCGGAGCCGTGGGGGGCGTCGCCTCCGCAAGCGGCTTCGGCGGCATCGCAGCGGGTGCCGCCGCGGAGGGTGCGGCGGTGCTCGGCGTGCTCACCTCGACGCTCCTGGCCAATGGTGCCGGAGCCGGGGACTGCCGGGACACGTAATAGACCGCCGCGATGGCGGCCGCCGCTGCAACCACGCCGAGCCCGAGCAAGAGCGCCGATATCTTCACTTGCGTCGCCAATCTCCAGCTGGAGGGCCTAGCCGATAGGCCCGGCCCGCTTGTGGCCGCCGAGGTTGCGCAAGAACAGCGATGGATACCGCTCCCAACGAGCTCGCCGGTACGGCAGTGTCATGGACCGCCTTCGACTGCGAGTCAACGCAATGCGAGATGACACGCCCCGGCAAACATTATGGAATTTTGCCGCAGCGGCACGCTCGGTGCCATGGCCGGGCCGGCTGCCCCACGGCCGGTGCCGCAAGCGCAGCGGAGGACCCCTTCCAGGCGGATAAAGGCAACCGCGCGCGGGATTTGTTGACTGTAGGTACATTTGGGGGTACGCAAGCCATTGGAATTCGAGTGGGATGCCGAAAAGCGGCCGATGAATTTGGGCAAGCACGGTCTCGACTTCCGCGACGCCTGCCGTCTTTTTGACGGCCGGCCGCTCTACACCTACCCGTCGCCGCGCGAGGGCGAGGACCGTTTCGTCAGCGTCGGCTTCATCGGGCATCGGCTCATTGCGGTGGTGTGGCTCGAACGCGACAGGGTTATCCGGATCATTTCGATGAGGAGGGCGAGAGATGGCGAAACAGGGGCGTACCGTGCGTTACTCGGCTGAGAGACTGCGCAAGATGAAAAGCAAGACCGACTGGGCCAAGGTCGACGCCATGGCCCAAGAGGACGTCGAGCGGCTGGCCGACGAGGAGGAAGGACCGCTCCCGCAAGGCTGGGAAGCCGGGATCAGCCTCGGGTTGCCGCCGGGCAAGGAAGCGGTGAAGCTGCGCATCGACCGCGATGTGTTGGCGTGGTTCCGCGCCACGGGCAAGGGCTATCAGACCCGCATCAACAACGTCTTGCGCGCCTTCGTGCACGCCCGGCACGCTCCGCCGGCGCCGAAATAGCCGGGGCGCCATGCGGCGCGCGTCCTCGGCCGCGGGTCCCGAAAGAGGAGTCGATTTTTCCGCCGGCACGCCTATATTCGTTCTCGGCTTCCCTCCGGCCCCAGAGCTGACATGACCTCCGACAGCGCTTACGCCCAGGCCATCCGCGTGCGCGGCGCCCGCGAGCACAATCTCAAGGGCATCGACGTCGACCTGCCGCGCAACTCGCTGGTGGTGATCACCGGCCTCTCGGGCTCCGGCAAGTCCTCGCTCGCCTTCGACACCATCTATGCCGAGGGCCAGCGCCGCTACGTCGAGAGCCTCTCGGCCTATGCGCGCCAGTTCCTCGAGCTCATGCAGAAGCCCGACGTGGATTCCATCGAGGGCCTCTCGCCGGCCATCTCGATCGAGCAGAAGACGACCTCGAAAAACCCGCGCTCGACGGTCGGCACGGTGACCGAGATCTACGACTATCTGCGCCTGCTCTACGCCCGCGTCGGCATCCCCTACTCGCCCGCCACCGGCCTGCCGATCGAGAGCCAGACCGTGAGCCAGATGGTCGACCGCATCATGGCGATGAAGGAGGGCACGCGGCTCCTCCTCCTCGCCCCCATCGTGCGCGGGCGCAAGGGCGAGTACAGGAAGGAGCTCCAGGACCTGCAGAAGCGCGGCTTCGCGCGCGTCAAGGTCGACGGCAAGCCTTTCGACATCGAGGCGGTGCCGGCCCTCAACAAGAAGCTCAAGCACGACATCGAGGTGGTGGTCGACCGCATCATCGTGCGCGAGGGCTTAGGCAATCGCCTGGCCGACAGCCTGGAGACGGCGCTCGAGCTCGCCCAAGGCCTGGTCTTCGCCGAGGACGCGGATTCGGGCGCGCGCACCACCTTCTCGGCCAAGTTCGCCTGCCCGGTCTCGGGCTTCACCATCGACGAGATCGAGCCGCGCCTCTTCTCCTTCAACAACCCCTTCGGCGCCTGCCCGGCCTGCGACGGGCTCGGCACCAAGATGTTCTTCGATCCCGAGCTGGTGGCGCCCGACGAGCGGCTTTCCTTGCGCGAGGGCGCCATCAGGCCGTGGGCCCATTCGAGCTCGCAATATTACCAGCAGACCCTCGACAGCCTGGCGCGCCACTACAAGGTCTCGCTCAACACGCCGTGGCGCGACCTCCCGGACAAGGTCAAGGGTGCCGTCCTCTGGGGCTCGGGCAGCGAGGCCATCACCATGCGCTACGACGACGGCCTGCGCGCCTACCAGACGACCAAGCCCTTCGAGGGGGTCATGCCCAACCTCGAGCGGCGCTGGAAGGAGACCGACAGCGCCTGGGTGCGCGAGGAGCTCGAGCGCTTCCAGACCACGACCGAGTGCGACGCATGCAAAGGCAACCGCCTCAAGCCGGCAGCGCTCGCGGTCAAGATCAGAAAACTCCACATAAGCGAGCTCTGCGGCCTCTCGATCGCGCAAGCCGTGCTGTGGTTCGCCGAGCTGCCGCGGCATCTCTCGGCCAAGCACAACGAGATCGCGGCGCGCATCTTGAAGGAGATCAACGAGCGCCTCGGCTTCCTCCAGAACGTCGGGCTCGAGTACCTCACCATGAGCCGCGCGTCGGCCACGCTCTCGGGTGGCGAGAGCCAGCGCATCCGGCTCGCCTCGCAGATCGGCTCGGGCCTCACCGGCGTGCTCTACGTGCTCGACGAGCCCTCGATCGGGCTCCACCAGCGCGACAACAAGCGCCTCCTCGACACGCTCATGCGGCTCAAGCGGCTCGGCAACACGGTGATCGTCGTGGAGCACGACGAGGAGGCAATGCGCGCCGCCGACTACATCGTCGACATGGGCCCGGGTGCCGGCCGTCACGGCGGCGAGGTGATCGTGGCAGGGCCGCCGGAGAAGGTGCTGCAGAGCGCCGAGAGCCTGACCGCGCAATATTTGACCGGCTTCCGCCGCATCGAGCTACCCAAGGGCCGCCGCCCGGGGAAGCTCGGCCAGCGCCTGATCATCAAGGGGGCTACGGCCAACAACCTCTGCCACGTCGATGCGGCGATCCCGCTCGGCACCTTCACCTGCGTCACCGGCGTCTCGGGCTCGGGCAAATCGACGCTCATCGTGGATACGCTCTACAAGGCCGTGGCGCGGCGGCTCTACGGCTCGCGCGAGGCGCCGGGCGCCCACGAGGCGATCGAGGGCCTCGAGTACCTCGACAAGGTGATCGACATCGACCAGTCGCCCATCGGGCGCACGCCGCGCTCGAATCCGGCGACCTATACCGGCGCCTTCGCCCCCATCCGCGACTGGTTCGCCGGCCTGCCCGAGGCCAAGGCGCGCGGCTACAAGCCGGGTCGCTTCTCCTTCAACGTCAAGGGCGGGCGCTGCGAGGCGTGCCAGGGCGACGGCGTCATCAAGATCGAGATGCACTTCCTCCCCGACGTCTACGTGCAGTGCGACGTCTGCAAGGGCAAGCGCTACAACCGCGAGACGCTCGAGGTCACCTTCCGCGACAAGTCGATCTCAGACGTGCTCGACATGACGGTCGAGGACGGCGTCGCCTTCTTCAAGGCGGTGCCCGCCATCCGCCAGAAGCTCGAGACCTTGAAGGAGGTCGGCCTCGCCTATATCCACATCGGCCAGCCGGCGACCACGCTCTCGGGCGGCGAGGCGCAGCGCGTCAAGCTCGCCAAGGAGCTCTCGCGCCGCGCCACCGGGCGCACCCTCTACATCCTCGACGAGCCCACGACCGGCCTCCACTTCGACGACGTGAAGAAGCTCCTCGAGGTCCTCCAGACCCTCGTCGAGCAGGGCAATACGGTGGTGGTGATCGAGCATAATCTCGAGGTCATCAAGACCGCCGACTACATCCTCGACATGGGGCCCGAGGGCGGCGACAAGGGCGGCCGCCTCATCGCCCAGGGCACGCCCGAGGAGGTCGCAAATGCCGCCGGCAGCTACACCGGCGAATACCTGCGCCCCTATCTGCGCCAGAAGCTCGCCGGCAGCCAGCGCAAGCGGGCGTGAGCGTAGCCATGACCGCCATCGCTGCGTTCCTGCTCGCCTTTCCGGCGTTGTTCTCGATCATCAACCCGATCGGCGGAGCGCTGATCTTCAACGAGGCGACGGCCGACTTGACCCGGGCAGACAAGCGCTGGGTGGCGGGGCGCGTCGGCCTCTACTCGCTCGTGGTGATGCTCGGCGCGCTCTGGGGCGGCGCCTATGTGCTCAACTTCTTCGGGGTCTCGCTCGCGGCGCTGCGCATCGCCGGCGGCACGGTGGTGGCGCTCAATGCCTGGACTCTATTGATGACGCGCGAGCGCCACGAGGATCGCAAGCGCCGCCAGGCCGAGACCGAGCCGGGCGGCGCCGAGGGCGATGCGCGGGAGATGGCGTTCTTCCCGCTCACCATGCCCTATACGACGGGGCCCGGGACGATCGCGGTCGCCATCACGATGGGCGCCGAGCGGCCGGCGAACGGCATCGGCCTGCTCGCCTTCTTCGTCGGCGTCAGCGCGGCGGCCGTGGCGAACGCCGCGATCGTGTGGATCGGCTATCGCTTCGCCGAGCGCGTCACCGGCTGGATGAGCGCTGCCGGGCGCAACATCGTGGCGCGGCTGACGGCCTTCCTGTTGCTCTGCGTCGGCGTGCAGATCCTAGTCGCAGGCGTCGGCGACGCGGTGACGGATTGGTACGCGCGGTAGATTGCCCGGGCCGCTCGGCCCCGGCTCAAGCGCTCGCGTCGATGCGGCAGGCGAGCGGCGCGCGCTGGCGTCCGCCGGCATCGAAGTTCCCGGGTGCCAGCCAGCACTCGAAGGCCGCCTTGAGCCGCGGCCAGTCCTGGTCGATGACCGCGTACCACGCGGTATCGCGGTTGCGGCCCTTGGTGACGACGGCCTGGCGGAAGATGCCCTCGAAGGAGAAGCCGAGCCGCACGGCCGCCTGCCGCGACGGGCCGTTGAGCACATCGCACTTCCATTCGTAGCGGCGGTAGCCGAGCTCGTCGAAGACGCGGCGCATCATGAGGAACATCGCCTCGGTCGCAGCAACCGTGCGCTGGAGCGCCGGCGCGTAATTGATGCCCCCCACCTCGATGACGCCGTTCGGCGGATCGATGCGCATATAGGCGGCCACGCCGAGAGCGTCGCCGCTTTCGCGCTCGACGATCGCATGATAGAGCGGATCGTCCTTGAGCGAGGACTCGCGCGCCCAGGCGCGAAAGCCGCCCTCGTTCGCAAAGGGGCCGTACGGGAGATAGGTCCAATTGCGCCCCTCGCGGTCGGCCCCATAGGCGCGCCAGAGCGCGGCCGCGTGGCGCTCCGGCTCGAGCGGCTCGATGCGGCAGCAGCGCCCCTCGATGGGCAAGCGCGGCGGCTGCGGCCGCGCCTGCCAGTCCGGGAGCGGGTCGCCGACCGGCTGGCCGAGGTGATTGACGCGTGGGGCTTGGGGCATGGTCGAACGGCCTCGCAGGCGGCGGCTTCAAGGCGTGGGCTGGGATCGCGGATCGCGCCGCGGCATCGCCGCGCCAAGCTACAGCAAGCTCAGCGGCGCGCAAGACGCATGAGATCGAGGGTGCTGCGGTCCGCGCGGCAGGCGGCCTCGAGCTCCGCGAGGCGGGCGCGCAGCTTGTCGGCGAGCCGGCGCGTCCCGGCGAGTGCTGCCGGCAGCTCGGCTTCGACGCGCGCCAGCGTGCCACCGATCTCGGGCTCGGCGAGAAGCGGGCTGCCGGAGCCCGCGAGGGTCTTGAGCTCGCGCCCGAGCTTGGCCAGCTCCTGCTCCTGCGCCTGGAGGCGGACGAGTAGACGCGCGAGCGACTGCATCTGGCGCTTGCGCAGCTCGAGCACCGCGGCCTGGCGCTTCAGCCGGTCGCGCGGGCTCCTGGCCGGGGAGCCGGGCGCCGCCTCCGGGCGCTGCAGAGCCGCATGCGCCTCGGCTAAGAGCCGCACCAGGGCCGCAGCGCGCCGCCGGTGCCCGCGCGACATCAGATAGAGCAACCACGCCGTGGCCAGATCGCCCGGCACCGCAAGGCCTCCCGCCGCAGATTTCGCAGCTATGACGCCGCATGAGCATCGGCTGTGACGGCGAAGTGCGGGCCGACTCGGGCGGCGGCGGCGGGCCCCTCCGGCGGCCCTGGCATCCGGCCTCGAGTTGGCTTACCGTCACGGAAACTTCGCTATCCAAGGCTGCGGCACCTATGGCATGCAAAGGCCGCCGGGGCAGACATCGAGGGGAGGACAACGACATGAGGCGGACTATCTTCGGGGCGCTCGCTGCGGCGGCGCTCATGGCGGCGGGCGGCCAGGCGCTTGCCGCGACCGAGATCCAGATGTGGCACGCCATGGGCGGCGAGCTCGGCGAGAAGCTCAACGCCATCGCCAAGGGCTTCAACCAGAGCCAGAGCGACTACGCCGTGGTGCCGATCTACAAGGGGAGCTATGCCGAGACGCTGACGGCGGCGATCGCCGCCTTCCGCGCCAAGCAGCAGCCCGCGATCGTGCAGGTCTTCGAGGTCGGCACCGCCACCATGATGGCGGCCAAGGGTGCCGTCTATCCCGTGTTCCAGCTCATGAAGGACACCGGCGAGCCCTTCGATCCCAGCTCCTATCTTCCCGCGGTGACGGGCTATTACTCGGACGTGCACGGCAACATGCTGTCCTTGCCGTTCAACAGCTCGACGCCCGTGCTCTATTACAACAAGGACGAATTCCAGAAGGCCGGCCTCGATCCCGAGCAGCCGCCCAAGACCTGGCCCGAGCTCGAGGCCGATGCCAAGAAGCTGCAGGCCGCCGGCACCGCGTGCGGCTTCACCACCGGCTGGCCCTCCTGGGTGCAGATCGAGAACTTCAGCGCCTGGCACAACGTGCCGATCGGCACGCTCTCGAACGGCTTCGGCGGACTCGCGACGCGGCTCACCATCAACAACCCCCTCGTGGTGCGCCACATCGGCCAGCTCGCCGAATGGCAGAAGACCAAGATCTTCGATTACGGTGGGCGCGAGTCGGCGAGTGCGCCTAAGTTCTACTCGGGCCAATGCGCCATCTACATGAACAGCTCCGGCGCCTATTCCGCGATCCGCGCCAACGTGAAGAACTTCAAGTTCGGCGTCGGCATGCTGCCCTATTGGCCCGACGTGAAGGGAGCGCCGCAGAACTCGATCATCGGCGGCGCCACGCTCTGGGTGCTCAAGGGCCTGCCGCCCGATGTCTACAAGGGCGTCGCGAAATTCTTCGCCTATCTGAGCTCGGCGCCGGTGCAGGCCGACTGGCACCAGTTCTCGGGCTACCTGCCGATCACCACGGCGGCCTACGAGCTCACGCGAAAGCAGGGCTACTACGACAAGAACCCGGGCACCGACGTGGCGATCAAGCAGATCACGCTGCATGCGCCGACCGAGAACTCCAAGGGCCTGCGCTTCGGCTACTTCGTGCAAATCCGCAACATCATCGAGGAGGACCTCGAGAGCGCCTTCGCCGGCAAGACGACGGCCAAGGCCGCCCTCGACGACGCGGTTCAGCGCGGCAACGAGCTGCTCGCCAAATTCGAGAAGGAGAACGAGGGGAAGGAGTGAGCGGATCGTAGTAAGGCCCCCCCTCCCTACCCTCCCCCTCAAGGGGGGAGGGGAATTTTGAGGGCTCGCTCCAAATCGCCCCTCCCCCCTTGAGGGGGAGGGTTGGGGTGGGGGGTAGAAAAGAGACTCTGGCACAGGAAAGGACCACACGCCGCAGTGGAAAAGCGCGTCACCTTCGGGAACCTCTTCGTGCCCTATCTCCTGGTGGCGGCGCAGCTCGCGGTGACGTTCGTCTTCTTCATCTGGCCCGCCGCCCAGGCGCTCTACCAGTCCGTGCTCAGCGAGGACGCCTTCGGGCTCTCCTCGAGCTTCGTCTGGTTCGACAACTTCAGGCAGCTCTTCGGCGACCCCCTCTATCTCCACTCGATCGAGATCAGCCTCTTTTTTGGCGCCGTCGTGGCCGGCATCTCGATGACTTCGGCACTCGTCCTCGCCGCCGCGGCCGACCGCGTGCTGCGCGGCGCCACCTTCTACAAGAGCATGCTGGTGTGGCCCTACGCGCTGGCGCCGGCCATCGCGGGCGTGCTCTGGCTCCTCCTCTTCAACCCGACGATCGGCGTCGTGGCCTATGCGCTCCACCGCCTGGGCTACGGCTGGAACCAGTTCCTCAACGGCAACGACGCGATGACCCTGATCATCGTCGCCGCGGCCTGGAAGCAGGTGAGCTACAATTTCCTCTTCTTCCTCGCCGGGCTGCAGGCGATCCCGCGCTCCCTCATCGAGGCGGCGGCGATCGACGGGGCGCGGCCGTTCAAGCGCTTCCGCACCATCGTCTTTCCCCTGCTCTCGCCCACCAGCTTCTTCCTTCTCGTCATGAACCTGGTCTACGCCTTCTTCGACACCTTCGGCCTCGTCCATGCGACGACGGACGGCGGGCCGGCGCAGGCGACCGAGATACTCGTCTTCAAGGTCTACCGCGACGGCGTCATCGGCCTCGACCTCGGCGGCTCCGCGGCCCAGTCGGTGGTCCTCATGGCGATCGTCGGGCTCTTGACCGTCATCCAGTTCCGCTTCATCGAGAAGAGGGTAGTCTATTGATGGTCGAGAGCCGGCCGCTGCTCACGCTCCTTGCCCACGGGGTGCTCATCCTGGGTGCTGCCATCCTCGCCTTCCCCCTCTGGATAGCCTTCGTGGGCTCGACGCTGGGTGCCGCCGACTTCAACCAGATACCCATGCCGCTCCTGCCCGGCGGCCACTTCCTCGAGAACTATGCGACGGTGCTCAAGCAGGGTGTTAGGTCCTCCGGCGGGCTGCCGGTCGGCCCCATGATGCTCAACAGCCTCATCATGGCGCTCACCATCGCGATCGGCAAAATCGCCATCTCGCTGCTCTCGGCCTATGCCATCGTCTACTTCCGCTTTCCCTTCCGGAAGCTCATCTTCTGGATCATCTTCGCCACCCTCATGCTGCCGGTCGAGGTGCGCATCCTGCCGACCTACAAGGTGGCGGCGGACTTGGGCCTCCTCAACAGCTACGCCGGCCTCACCATCCCGCTCATCGCCAGCGCCACCGCGACCTTCCTCTTCCGCCAGTATTTCCTCACCGTCCCCGAGGAGCTCCTCGAGGCGGCGCGGCTCGACGGCGCCGGACCCTGGCGCTTCTTCCGCGACGTGCTGCTGCCGCTCTCGCGCACCAACATCGCGGCACTCTTCGTCATCCTCTTCATCTACGGCTGGAACCAGTATCTCTGGCCGCTCCTCGTCACCACCGACCCCGCCTACCAGACGATCGTGGTCGGCATTCAGCGCATGGTGACGGTGGCCGACGCGACGCCGCAATGGCATCTTGTCATGGCGACCGCGGTGCTGGCCCTGCTGCCGCCGGTCGTCGTCGTCGTCTTGATGCAGCGCCTCTTCGTCAAGGGCCTGGTCGAGACGGAGAAGTAGGGGGACGCGGGCGCCATGGCAGAGCTTGTATTGAGCCGCGTCGAGAAGACCTATCCCAACGGCTTCGTGGCGCTGCGCGGCATCGATCTCCGGATCGAGGACGGCGAGTTCCTCGTCGTGGTCGGCCCCTCGGGCTGCGGCAAATCGACGCTGCTGCGGCTCATCGCCGGCCTCGAGACGGCGAGCGCCGGCGAGATCCGCATCGGTCCGCGCGACGTGACGCGGCTCGAGCCCGCCGAGCGCGACATCGCCATGGTGTTCCAGAACTACGCGCTCTATCCCCACATGAGCGTCTACGACAACATGGCCTACGGCCTGCGCAACCGGCGCGTCGCCAAGGCCGACATCGAGCGCCGCGTGCGCCAGGCGGCGCGCATCCTCGAGCTCGAGGCCCTCCTCGAGCGCAAGCCGCGCCAGCTCTCGGGCGGCCAGCGCCAGCGCGTCGCCATGGGCCGCGCCATCGTGCGCGAGCCGGCCGCCTTCCTCTTCGACGAGCCGCTCTCCAATCTCGATGCCAAGCTGCGCGTGCAGATGCGCGGCGAGATAAAGCGCCTGCAGCGCCGCCTCGGCACCACCAGCGTCTATGTCACCCACGACCAGGCCGAGGCGATGACCATGGGCGACCGCCTCGTCGTGCTGCGCGACGGCCGGGCCGAGCAGATCGGCACCCCGCTCGAACGTCTACCGCCACCCCGAAAGCGTGTTCGTTGCCGGTTTCATCGGCTCGCCGGCGATGAACTTCCTCTCCGCCGTCGTCGAGGGCAACGGCCGCCGCGTGCGCCTGGGCGAGGCCGTTGCCTTCCCGCTCGCCGGCGAGGGCCTGCCGGGCGAGGACGGCCGCAGCGTCACCGTCGGCATCCGGCCGGAGCACCTCTACATCGACGGCGTGTCACCGCTCGTCGAGCTCAACGTCGAGCTCGTCGAGCATCTCGGCGCCACCACGCTGGTGCAGGCCTGGCTCGAGGAAACGCTCATCACCGTGAGCGTCGATGGCGCGGTCGCGGTGGCGCCGGGCGATATCCTGCCGCTCTCCCTCGACTCCACGGCACTCCACCTTTTCGATGCCGAGCGCGAGACCCGCATCGAGCCGGCCGCACCCCCCGCAGCCGCCATCCCGCGCTTTCTCACGGGGAGGGAGTAAGGCGGCGAAGCGCCTCAGCTCCCCGCGCCGACGATCTTCCAGAAGTCGGCGTTGATGCCGCCCATGACCGCGTCGTGGCTCGCCTCGAGGCAGCGGCGCAGGCCCGGCGGCCAGATGTCGGCGAGTCCGAGGCGGCAGCTCTGATAGATCTGCGCGGCCTCCGCGAGCACCGGGTCGCTGCCGTCGGGCTGCAGCGCTGCTCCGGTGACGCTCCGCCAGGCGGCATCGGCCACGCGCGGATCGGCGCCGCTGTCTCCCGGCAGCGCGTTGACCAGACGGTTGAGGAGATGCGCCATGCGCGCGCGCCCGCTGTCGTGCGCGAAGAGGGCGTCGGCGGCGCCAAGCGTGGCTCGCGCCATTGCCACCTCCTCGGGCCGGATGGGCGTCGCATCGCCCGCCTCGGCCACCGGCAGGAGGGCAAGGTCGGGTGCCACGGCGACGGCGATCTCGACGGCACCGAGCGCCTTGGCATAGCTTTGCGGCAGGCTCACCTCGACGGCGACCTGGCTGCGCCGGCTGGTGAGCCGGACGTGGCCCTCGGCGGGCATGGTCACGAGCGTGCCGTCGGCATCCCTCACCACGAGCGTGAGCTTGCCGGGATCGAGCACCTCATAGGAGGTGCCGTCCGTCGGCATGCTGCGCTCCTTCTCCAGGCAGAAGGCGGAGAGCTCGGCGCGGCAGGCGCCGTCCTCGCAATGCATGGGGATCGGCCCGGCGCTCGCCACCACGCCGAGCATCTGCGGTGCGGCCGCCGCATTCGCGGCAAGGAAACCGAGCGAGGCCAGCGTCGCCAGCGAAACGAGCTCCACCCTCATCTTCCCCTCCTTTGCGCAGCCTGCCTTGGAGGCGCTCAGCTCCCGGCGCCGACGAGGCGCCAATACTCCTCGTTGACCGAGCTCATGAGCGCATCGTGGCTCGCCTCGAGGCAGCGCCGCAAGGTGAGCCCCTGCACGTAACGCGCGCCGCGGCGGCAGCTCTCGTAGACGAGCGCCGCCCGCGCCCTGCCGGGATCGGCGTCTGCGATGGCCGGGCTGCCGCCGGAGGCCTGGCCCCAGAGGCCGGCGGGCGCTGCAAGATCGAGCGCCCGGCCGCCGCCGGTGCGCGGCAGCGCGTTGATGAGGCTGTTGAGCAGGCGGACGGTGACGACCTGAGGCCGCACCCCGTTCTCGAAGATGTCGGCGGCGATCGGGCGCAGCGTCCGCGTCGCCTCCGCGATCTCGCGAGGGCCGATCGGCTGGGGATCGCCGGCGCTGGCGACGGGCACCAGCGTCACCTGCGGCCCGACCTCGAGCGCCAGATGCCTCGCACCCAGGCGCTCGCGCAGGCTCTCGGGCACGCTCGCGCTCACGGCGCTGTAGCTGCGCACGCTGGCGAGCTCGAGGTAGGGTGCTGCCGCGAGCCGCCGGACGCTGCCGTCCGCAGCCGTGGCGACGAGCACGAGCGCGCGGCCGTCGACGGCCTCATAGGCAGTGCCGTCGGTGGGCCCGCTTCGTCCCTGTTGCAGGCAGAAGGCGGAGAGCTCGGCGCTGCACACGCCGCGCTCGCAATGCATCGGGATGGGGGCGGCGCTCGACATGACGCCGAGCACCTGCGGCGCGGCACTGGCCGCGCCGGGGAGAAGGAGAGGAAGAAGCAGTGCTGCAAACAGCGAAGCGACGGTCGATCGAACAGTCATCGGACACCTTCCAAGCGTAAGCGCGTTCGGCATCCCCGTCCCCTCAGCAAGCGAAATCCTCCCACCGCAGCTGCTTTTGGTCAAATGCTTTCGTGGTGCCGCCCGGCCGCGCGCTCTCGACTCGGTTGCCAGCCGCGCGCGGGAGGGCTATCTCGTCGCACATGAGTACGAGGCGAACCCTGCCCGTGCATGTGATCGGCGGCGGCCTCGCCGGCAGCGAGGCCGCGTGGCAGCTCGCCGCAGCCGGCATCCCCGTCGTCCTCCACGAGATGCGCCCGGGGACCATGACCGAGGCGCACCGCACCGACGGCCTGGCCGAGCTCGTCTGCTCCAACTCCTTCCGCTCGGACGACCGCGACTACAACGCCGTAGGCCTGCTCCACGAGGAGATGCGCCGCTGCGGCTCGCTCATCCTCCGCGCGGCGGACGCCCACAAGGTGCCGGCCGGAGGAGCGCTCGCCGTCGACCGCGACGGCTTCTCGCAAGCGGTGCAGCAGGCGCTGCAATCCTCTCCCCTCGTCGCCCTCGAGCGCGGCGAGGTCGCGGCACTGCCGCCCGACGGTTGGGGCGAGACGATCATCGCGACCGGCCCCCTCACCTCGCCGGCCCTCGCCGAGGCGCTCCGCGCCGAGAGCGGCTGCGAGGCTCTTGCCTTCTTCGACGCCATCGCCCCCATCGTGCACAAGGAGTCGATCGGCTTCGCGGTCGCCTGGTACCAGTCGCGCTACGACAAGGGCGGCGGCTCCGACTACGTCAACTGCCCGCTCGAGCGCGAGCAGTATTACGCCTTCGTGGCGGCTCTCCTCGCCGGCGAGAAGACATCGTTTCACGAATGGGAGGAGAAGACGCCCTATTTCGAAGGCTGCCTGCCGATCGAGGTGATGGCGGCGCGCGGCGCGGACACGCTCGCCTTCGGGCCGATGAAGCCGGTGGGCTTGCGCGATCCGCGCAGCGGGCAACGGCCCTTCGCGGTCGTGCAGCTCCGCCAGGACAACGCGCTCGGCACGCTCTACAACATCGTCGGTTTCCAGACCAAGCTCAAGCACGGCGAGCAGCTCCGCATCTTCCGCACGATCCCGGGCCTCGAGCGCGCCGAGTTCGCGCGGCTCGGCGGGCTCCACCGCAACACCTTCCTCAACAGCCCCCGCCTCCTCGACCGCGAGCTCCGCCTCAAGACCAGGCCGCACTTGCGCTTCGCCGGCCAGATGACGGGTGTGGAGGGCTATGTCGAGAGTGCGGCGATCGGCCTTCTCGCCGGCCGCTTCGCGGCCGCCGCCAGCCGCGGTCTGCCGGCACCGCCGCCGCCTGCGACGACGGCGCTCGGAGCGCTCCTCAACCACATCACGGGCGGCGCCGCGGCCGAGACCTTCCAGCCGATGAACGTCAATTTTGGCCTCTTTCCGCCGCTCGAGACGCGCGAGCGCGGACGCGAGCGCAAGCGGGCACTTGCCGCGCGCGCCTTGGCCGAGCTCGGGACCTGGCTCGGCGGCGGCCGGGCCGCGGCCGCCGAATAACGACGCTACTCGCGCGGCGCCGTCTTGCCCGCCAGCGCGTCCGCGCCGATGACGACGCCGAGCACCGTGAGCGGCAGCTCGAGGGTCCACTTGCCCGCGGCGATCAGGCTCCCCATGGCGTCCATGCGGTAGACGGTCTTGCGCACGAGCGGGTTGGGGCTGTCTGCCAGCCAGTGCCTGCGCAAGTCGACATAGGTGGCGTACCACACGTCCTCGCCGGCCTCGGCCATGCGGCCGACGTGGAGGTCGGTCTCGTCCTTGCGCTCGAGCCAGCCGCCGGCGCCGCTCTGCACGAAGCTGTCGTAGGTGATGGCCACGCCGAGCGCCGTCGAGGTGCCCATCCCGCTCGCGGCACTCAGCGACGGCGTCCAATAGACGCGGTCGAAAAAGCCGTCCTGCGTGCGCTGCATCGCGGGATCGCCGGCCGCCTCGAGGAGGAGCGCCTTGAGCGCCGCGTCGCCGGTGAGGCTGGCATCGCGCTGCTGCAGGCGCGGAAGGTAAGGCGAGAGCGCCTCGGCACAGGCGGCACCGGCGGACTGGCAATAGGCGCTGACGAGCTGATAGAGGCTCCCCGGCATCAGCGCTGCCTGGGAGCGCCCATAGGAGAGGCCGCCGGGATCGTCCGGGCGTGCCGAGACCGCGCCATAGTCGCCGAGGGGACGGCCGGATTCGAAGACGTTCACAATCGCTTGGGCGGTCTTCTTCTGGAGGTCGCTGAGCTCGGCGGCCATGTCCCCTTCCTGCCAGGCGGCAAGCCTGATTGCGCGCAATCGCCCCTTTTTAGTGCAGAATCCAATTAAGAAATCTCCAATAGGGAGAATTATGGCATTTTACTCTCTCGGAGATTGTCGTCAATAGCGCCCGCGCAACGCTGCGAGCGTGAGCCGGATGGCGGCAAAGGGCCGCCTGGGGCGGGGCTCCAAGGCAAACGGATCGAAACCGCTGCGCCGCAATTGGCCGATATGCCACTCCGCGAGCACGGCCGGCAGCAGCGCCGGCAGTGCCGCGCGCGGTACATGCTGCCGCCGCGCCGCGGCGATGTGCTCGCGCGCGCGCTCCGCGATCGGGCGCACCACCGCAGCCAGGCCCGCAGCACCGCCGCGCGCGAAGAGCTCTTCCGGCTCGAGGCCGGCCTCCGCCAACGCGTCGCGCGGCAGGTAGAGCCGGCGCCAGCGGGCGTGGAACGGCACCGCGCGGAGGAGCCCGGCGAGCGCCCAGGCGATGCCGACCTCGCGCGCCGCGGCCTCGGCACCCGCGTCGCGCACGCCGAGCGCCTCGAGGACCAGCGCCTGAAGCGTCGACGAGGTGGCCGCCGCGTAGCTCTCGAGCTCGGCGAGGCTCGCTGGCGGCGCCTCGTCGAAGTCGCGCTCGCGGCCTGCGATCAGGCGCTCGAAATGGCCGCGCGTGAGGCCGCGGCGGGCGACGAGCTCGGCGAGCGGCAGCGCCACCGCGTGGCGCCGCGGCTCGCCCGCATAGATGCCGGCGATCGTCTCGCGCCACCACTCGAGGCGGATGAGGCCCAGCGTCGGCTCGCTCGCCACCTCGCGCGCCTTCGCCACCTCGAGGTTGAAGGCATAGAGGGTGAGCAGGTCCTCGCGCCGCTCGCGCGGCGCAAAGAGCGCGGTGAGGAACCGCTCCGGGTCGTGGCGCCGCACCTCGGCGGCGCAGTAGGAAAGCTCGGGCGCCTTAGCGCTCATAGGTTGCCGTGCGATTTTGGTCCCCTCTCTCTTCACGCGTTGATGCACACATCCGTAGGATGCTTGCAGGGCCACCGTGGTCCTTCGAGACGCGCCCCTTCGGGGCGCTCCTCAGGATGAGGCAAAATCGTGTGTGGCAGAAGGACTTAACCTCGTCCTGAGGAGCGAGCGCAGCGAGCGTCTCGAAGGACCCGCCGCAGCCGGTCCGAGGCCCCTTCGCGCGGCGCAACATCATGATTCGCCATGGCTCCAAGCATCTGGCCCGCACCGCCGCACACCGGCCTCGCGGCGTCGCAACGTTAATTCTGCCTCGTCAAAATACGCGATAATGCATTACGATTAAACGATTTTCTCGCGTCCGCCTCTGCCGCCCCAACAACCGGTTGTGCGGCGGCGCCAAGGTGGGATAATGGAGCCGTCGAAATGCGGGGGCATCTGGTCGCGCGAATGGTCCGGCCGACGATCAAGCGAAAGGCGGCACGCCAGCCTGGCCCGCAGGCGGGCGGCACGCGCGCGCTTGCGGCCTGGCTCGGCACCTTCGCGCTCGTCGGCCAGCTCCTCCTGCCCGTCCTTTACGATGCCGTGTCGGCGCGCGCGGAAAGCGACGCCGCCTACGCCGATTTCGTGCGCAGCTTCGGGGGCGCCGTGCACCTCTGCGCGGCGCCGCTCAGGCCGGGCGGTGCGGGCCAACAGAACGGCAAGGCGCCCGCCGGCGACCCGCTGCAATGCCCGCTTTGCCAGCCGTTCGCCGTGCTCGGCGGCTTGTTGGCACCGGCAAGCCCGACGCTCCCGCCGCCGTCGGCCGCGGAGGACAGTCCCCAGCCCAAGGCCTGGGCGGCAGCGCTGCCCGCCCGCATATTCGCCTTCGCCCCCGAGGCGCGCGGACCGCCGATAGCGGCCTGAGGTGCTGGCGGCCCGCCTCGGCTGCGCTGCCCATGACGGCAGCCTCGGCCGCATCGCCATCCCGATCCGACATCGACCATCACGAAGAGCGAACGCTCATGAGCTTACGTACTCGACGCGTCATCCTGGTCTCGATCGGCGTCCTGGTGCTCGCAGCACTCGGCGCCGTGGGCATGGTCGCGGCCCGTTTCCGGCTCGTCTCCGGCGCCCATTCCCCGCTCGCCATCGGGGGACCCTTCACCCTCACGGCGAGCGACGGCAAGACGGTGACCGACAAGACCTTCCGCGGCAAATGGCTGCTGGTCTACTTCGGCTACACCTATTGTCCGGACGTCTGCCCGACGACGTTGAACGACATCGCCGAGGCGCTGACCACGCTCGGCCCGCTGGCCAACAAGATCACGCCGATCTTCGTCACCGTCGATCCCGAGCGCGACACGCCGTCGGTGATCGGCAAATACGTGAAGTCGTTCGATCCCCGCATCGTCGGCCTGACGGGCACGCCCGCGGAGATCGCGGCCGCCGCCAGGGAATATCGCGTCTACTACAAGAAGGAGCCGACCGGCAAGGGTCCGGACGACTATCTCATGGACCACAGCTCCATCCTCTACATCATGGGGCCCGACGGCGGCTACGTATCCCTCATCTCGGGCGAGCAGAAGCCGGCCGAAATCGCGGCCCGGCTGCGCCAGCTCTTGAGCCAGTCCTCGTAAACCAATCCTCGTAAGGGAGTTCGATCATGAGAACGCTGATCACCGCTTGCGCCGTGGCGCTCGGGCTTCTGGGCCCGGCACTGGCGCAGAACGCCACGGCACCCACCATCGAGATCATGTCGCCCTGGGCGCGCGCCACGCCGGGAGGTGCGAAGAACGGTGCCGCCTACATGACGATCGTGAACAAGGGCAAGGAGGCCAACCGCCTGATCGCCGTCGCCACGCCGGCCGCCAAGATGGCGGAAATGCACAGGACCGTGAGCGACAACGGCGTCATGAAGATGCTCCCGGTCGAGGGCGTGGACGTGAAGGCCGGCAGTCAGGCAGTATTCAAGCCGGGCGGCTACCACGTTATGCTGATGGACCTGACAGAGCCGCTCGTGGAGGGCTCGAGCTTTCCCCTGACCCTCACCTTCGCGAAGGCCGGCAAGATCGAGGTGACCGTCAAGGTGCAGAAGGTGGGCGCAAGCAGCCCCGACATGGGCGGCATGAAGATGAATTGAGCGGCACGATGGTGAACGACGTGGTCATTGCTGAAGCGGAACGGGCCGCGCGCCTCTGGCATGGCGAGGCGGGCGGCCCGGTGCGTCCCGGCAGCGAGGCGCACAAGCGCCTCTTCTGCCGCATGCTCCTCGACACCCACAACCCCTATCGGCCGGCGGTGATCGAATGGCCGAAGCTGCCCGACGACGTGCGGCAACGCCTGGTCAGCCTGCCCATCTGGGACATCGCCGTGCAGACCGAGGGCAAGGCCAAGATCCGCGTGGCGAGCTATGCCGCCCTCATCGCCGACCCGCTGCTCAAGCAGGCGGTCGAGCTCAACGGCTTCGAGGAGGGACGGCACAAGGAGGTGCTCTCCCACATGGTGGCCGCCTACGGCATCAAGCTCGCGGAGGAGCCGCCCTACCTCGTGCCGCGCGACGCCGAGTGGGCCTTTCTCGTGACGGGCTACAGCGAATGCGTCGACAGCTTCTTCGCCTTCGGCCTCTTCGAGCTGGCCAAGCGCTCGGGCTTCTTCCCCGAGGAGCTGGTCGATACCTTCGAGCCCGTGATGCAGGAGGAGTGCCGCCACATCCTCTTCTTCGTCAACTGGGCGGCCTGGCACCGCAAGAATCTGCCGTGGTGGAGGAAGCCGATCTTCGACGCGCGGCGCGCCGCCGTCTTCGTGCGGCTCATCCAGGAGCGCCTGCACACCGCCAACGACATGGGCGGCGACAACTTCACCATGACCGGCCACGAGTCGATGGGCATCGATATGAGTGCTGCGGGGCTCATGGCGGTCTGCCTCGAGGAGAACGCGCGCCGCATGCGGGGCTACGACGAGCGCCTGTTACGGCCGATGCTCGTGCCGCGCCTGGCGCGCCTGGCGCTCAGGTTCATGCGCCGCGGCGAGCCGCCGCCGCGCGCTCTCCCGGGAGGCTGAGCCATGGCGAGGCTGCCCCTCGGCGGAAAGCTCGTCACCCTCGCGGCGACGCTCGCCATCCTCGCGGTGCCGACCGTCATGGTGTGCTACGCGCCGACGCTCTATCGCATCTTCTGCCAGGCGACGGGCTTCGGCGGTACCACGCGGCGCGCGGCGCGCGTCGAGGTGCGCGAGACGAACCTGCCGATCACGGTGCGCATGGATACCAACGTGGCGCCCGACTTGCCGTGGGACTTCAAGGCCGAGAAGACCTTCGTGCAGACCCGCCTGGGCGAGCCGACCCTCGTCTTTTTCGACGCGACGAACCGCTCCGACGAGACCATCGTCGGCCATGCCGCCTACAACGTGACGCCGCAGAAGGCGGGACCCTATTTCACCAAGACCGAGTGCTTCTGCTTCACCGACGAGGAGTTGAAGCCCGGCGCCACGGCGCGCATGGTGGTGCAGTTCGTGGTCGATCCCAAGCTCGCCGCCGATGACAACACGGAGGAGGTCGGCACCATCACGCTCTCCTACACCTTCTTCCGCACCAAGCCCACCGGGCCCGTGCGCGACATGGCCGCGGCGTCCAAGGCGGAGGCGGAGAAGGCGGCGGCGGAGAAGGCATCGCAGCAGCGGCTGCTGCCCGCCGCGGCCGGCTCGCGGAGCTGAGGCGGGGCCGACGGGCTCTCGGCGCAACAGGGGATTTGCCGGATGAAGATCGGCCGGATGAAGATCGGTTCCGAGGCCCACAAGGAGCTCTTCTGCCGCGACTTCAAGTCGAGCCATCGCCGCTTCGAGCCGGCGGAGCTGCCGTGGCCCGAGCTCGACGAGGGCGGCCTCGCGCGCCTGCGCGCCGTGCCCTTCTGGCAGGAGGTATTCCACACCGAGCGCCGCGCCGGCGCCATCGTCGAGGCCTTCGCCAAGACGGTCGACGACCCGCTCCTGCGCGAGACCATCGATTTGCAGGGCTACGAGGAGGAGCGCCATGCTCGCCTCATCCGCTACATGATCGACCGCTACGGCTTAGCTGCGAGCGAGAAGCCGCTGGAGACGCTGCCCGACGACATCGTGACCGCCTTCATCGATTTCGGCTACGGCGAGTGCCTCGACGCCTTCTTGGGCTTCGGCGTCTTCAAGATCGCGCGCCAGTCGGGCTTTCTCCCGGATGCCATGTTCTCGCTCTTCGACGTGCTGATGTACGAGGAGACCCGCCACATCGTGTTCTTCGTCAACTGGATGGCCTATCACGAGGTGCAGCGCGGCCGCGGCGCGCCGCCCTTCCGCGCCGCCGTGGCGCTACGCTTCTACGGCCGCGCGCTCGGCCGCCTCATCGGCACGGTGAGGCGCGGCGCCGACGGCGACGGCGAGAACTTCTCGGCCACCCAGGCGGACGTCTTCCTCGACGACTTCAGCATCAAGCGCCTCGTCGGCGCCTGCCTTGCCGAGAACGCCCGGCGCATGAGTGCCTTCGACGCCGATCTCTTGCAGCCGCGCCTGCTGCCGGCGCTGGGCAGGCTCGCTTTCTCGGCCTTGAAGCTGTGGCCCGAGCGCCGGCCGAGCGCGCAAGCAGTATGAGCGGCCGCACCGCCCGGCGGCCTCTGCGCGCGGCGGCAGCATGAAGCTCGGCCGCATTCTCGCCGCCGCCGCCGGCCTCGCGGTTGCCGCCTATCTCATCTTCGCCGAGGGCATCGACGGGGTGTTCCGCGCCCTCGGCGTCGCCGGCTTCGGCGGGCTCGGCACCATCACGCTCTTCCACGTGCTCCCCACCGTGCTGTGCGGCGTTGCCTGGTGGCTCCTCATGCGGCCCCATTCGAGCGAGGGCTGGTTCGTCTTCACCTGGGTGCGCTGGATCCGCGACGGCATCGACGGCGTGGTACCCATCCTGCCGGTGAGCGGCGAGCTGGTCGGCACCCGCATCCTCTCGCAGCGCGGCGTCGCCTTCGCCGGCGCCGGCATCGTCGTCGATCTCACGGCCGAGCTCCTGGGCCAGGTGCTCTTCGCGGTGCTCGGCTTCGCCCTCCTCGTAGCGAGCCATCCCGAGGCGCCCTACAAGCTCTGGGTCGGCATCGGCATCGCGGCCATGGCGCTGCAGTTCACCGGCTTCCTCGTGGCCCAGAAGAAGGGCCTCTTCCGCCTCATCGAGCGGCCGCTCGAGTGGCTGAGAAGGCGCCGCCGCGCGCAGCAAGCGGAAAGCGAGGCCGAGCGCACCCTCCACGACCGCATCCTCGTGCTCTACGAGGATGGTGCTGCCTTCGCCGGCTGCATCGTCCTCCATCTCGCGGCCTGGATCGTAGGCGGCATGGAGACCTGGATCGCGCTCGAGTTCATGGGGCACCCGCTCAGCATCGCCGAGGTGCTGGCGATCGAAGGCCTCGTCTACGCCATCCGCAGCGTCACCTTCTTCATCCCGCTCGGCGCCGGCGTGCAGGAGGGCGGCTATATCCTCATCGGCGGGCTCTTGGGCCTCCCGCCCGACCTCGCCTTGGCGGTCTCTCTCCTGAAGCGCGGCAGGGACCTCCTCATCGGCATCCCCGCACTCCTCTTCTGGCAGCTCATCGAAGGCTACCGCGCCGCCAGGCGCCACGACTTGCCGGCGTGAGCGCCGGCCCCACATGATAGATGTGAAGATCGAGCGCATAATCGGGTCTGCCGCGGGCTTGGCGGCTCTCGCCATGCTCCTGGCACTCATTGCCGGCGGCGCGGCGGTGGCGGCCATGGCGGGATTCCAGCGCATGGTGATCGCACCCGGCTGCTATACCGTCGCCGCGGGGGCGGCCCAGACCGTGCCCGCCTATTGCCTCGACCGCGCCATGGCAGCACCCACCTCGGGCGCCATTCTCGCCAATGCGCCGACGCCGTTCGGGACGACGCTCGTCAAGACGGCCGGCGGCACCGCACTGGCGCTCCAAGCCGCCCTCGAGCAGCACATGCTGCAGGTCGAGGGTGCCGGCGACGACGGCCACGTGCAGCTCCGCAACCTCACCGGCCAGCCGCTCGAGATCTGCATCACCACGCCCACGGTCGTGATGGCGAACGGCGACTACGCCACGGGAGACCTGCCAAAGCTCTACGACATCATCCTCCGCGTGCTGAGCAAGGGCGCACCGGCCGCGAAGGCTGCCGCCAAGGAGCAGGCGGACAACAAGGCCGGCGACGTGCACGCCCAGCTCCAGGAGGAGCTGTGGGAGGCCGTCCATGACGCCAGCAACAGGAACGCCGAGGAGGAGGCCTACAAGTCGCTGAGCCGCCGCCTGCAGTTCGGCACGGTCGAGGCGCCCGATGCCGCGAGCCCGGCGGGCTCGGCGCCAAGCCGCTCGAAATGCGCCGGCGAGACCAGCAACGTGGAGGTCTGCGCCTCCCGCTGAGCGGGATGCCGCGCTTGACCGCGCGTGACGAGGCAGCGCGAATGACCACGATCGCGGCAGCCGTCGCGGAGAGGCCGGACGCCGGCGCAAGGGTCGCGCGCGAGCCTCGCCTCGTGCTGCCGTCGCGCGATGCCCATGCGCTGCGGCGGCGCGCTGCCGCGATTGCCGCGGCGCTCCTCCTGCACGGCTGGCTCATCGCCTTTCTGCTGCTGCCGCCCGCCGACGAGGCGTTGCGCGTGCCGATGGCGATCCCCGTCGAGCTGGTGCCGCCGCCCTCCCCCCCGCCTCCACAAACGACGGCCCAGCACGAGGCCCCGCCGGCACCGTCGCCGAAAGCGCCCGAGGCGCTGACGTCGCGCGCCTCCGGCGGCACGCGCGCCGGCCAGGCGCCCGAGCCGCCGCAAGACGCCGCGGCACCCGCGAGCGCGGCGCCAGCACTCCCGCCGGCGCGGGAGACGGCGGCACAAGAGCCGCCGCGCTCCCAGGAGGCGGCAAAGCTGCCGCTCCCTTCCGCCGTCGCGGCGGCGGCAGCCTCGGCGAGCGGAGAAGTCGCGGTGGCGCCGCCGCTCCCCGTCGCCAAGCCAAGCGAGGAGCCCGCGGCGGTGCCCATGCCCGCCCCGCGGCCAAGTCCCCTGGCACATCCCCCGGCCCATGCCGAGCGCGAGAGCGAGCCGCAGGGAGCCGGCGGCGGCGATCCCTACCTCAATGCGCTGCGCGAGGAGATCATGCGCAACCGCGTCTATCCCGCCGAGGCGCGCGCCCGCGGCCTCTCCGGCACCGCGCGATACGACATTCTGGTGGACCGCAAGGGGCGCCTCCTCCGCGTGCGGCTCCTGCGCACGTCAGGTGCGGAGCTCCTCGACAAGGCGGGAATCGAGATGATCGAGCGGAGCGCGCCTTTCCGCCCGCTGCCGCCCGACATCATGGGCGAGGTCGTCGATTTCGTGGTGATGCTGCACTTGGGGCCGTAAGCACGGCCCGAAGTCAAGCCCCTCGGGAACGCGTTACCTGATGGTGCGCGTGGCGATGATCGGGCAGCCGCAGATCGGGCAGTATTCCACGGCGGAGATGGTGCTGCCGGGCATGCCCGAACGGTTGGCCAGATCGCTCTCGAGCTGGGCCAGGATCTGCGCATGGAGCGCGTCGCCACCGCAGCGGTTCGCAAAAGCGACGCCCAGCCCGCTTTTGGCCGGAATCGGCTCGACCGAGAAGGCGCCGGCGGTCCTGCTCCCGGCAATGAGGGCCAGCACGCCGCCCACGCCTGCGCTGCTCATAAGGAAGGCCCGGCGATCCAACAGCTTCTTGCCCATGGGAGATACTCCAACCCTCTACGAAGAGCCCCTCGCGAGAGCTATCATATAGCCGTCAGGCCGCCTCCAGCAAGAGTTTGTTCCAGCGCAGCTATTCTCCCGCTGATTGTCTTTCGGTAAGCCCTCGATGTAATATTTCGCGTTTCCGCCCCATCGCCGTCAGCGAGGAAAGGTCGTGGCCAACCTCTTCATCAGCTATTCGCGACAGGACCAGGCCAAGGTCGAGGCGCTGGCGGCCCTCCTCGAGGGCACCGGCTGGTCCGTGTGGTGGGACCGGCGCATCACCACCGGCAGCTCCTTCGACCTGGTCATCGAGCAGGCGCTCGCCGAGGCGCACGCCGTCATCGTCGCGTGGTCGCGCCATTCGGTCGGCTCGGACTGGGTGCGCGCCGAGGCGGCCTATGCCGTCGACAAGAAGAAGCTGGTGCCGGTGCGCCTCGACGATGCACAGCCGCCGCTGCGCTTCACCAACATCCAGACGGTCGACCTCTCGGCATGGGGCGGCAGCACCGACTTCGCCGGCTGCCAGAGGCTCATCCACGACCTCTCCCAATTGCTCGGGCCGCCGCCGGCACCCGGTGCTGCCGCGCGCCCGGCCGCGGCGCCGGCAGTTCCCGCCGTCAAGCCCGCCGGGGCCGCCCCGGTGCCGCTTGCCGCGGCGGCTTCGCCGCCGCCGCGCCCGGCCCGGCGCGGCGCCTTGGCAGCGGCGGCGCTGGCAGCGGCGGTGCTCATCGGCGGCGGCATCGCCTTCGCCGTGCTGCGCGGCGGCAACGAGCAGGCCCCACCCGCGAAGACCGCGGTCGCGAGCGCCGCCCCGGCCGCGGCAACGGCAACCGAGGCAAAGGAACCGGCTCCAGCCGCATCTCCCAAGAGCGAGGCCACCGCCAAGAGCGAAATGCCCGCGACGAGCGAGACGACCGCGACGAGCGAGACGACCGCGAAGAGCGAGACGACCGCGCAGGCGCCGAGCGGCACGCCGGCACCGCCTGCCGCTCCGGCAGCCGCCGAGAAGACGGCCGCGCCGAGCGAGGCACCGGCACCGGCACCCTCCCCTGCAACCGCCGCCGAGCCGGCAGCAGCACCGGCGTCAAGCGCCGCGAGCGACCGCGACTTCGAGCTGGCGTTCTGGAAATCGATCAGGGAGAGCACGATCCCCGGCGACTTCGAGGCCTACCTCGCGAAATACCCGAACGGCGAGTTCGCCACCGTGGCGCGCAACCGCATCGCAGCCCTCAAGCCGGCCCCGGCGGCGAGCGCGGCGCCGCCGGCCAAGCCGGCCGAGCCGGCCAAGGTGGCGAGCGTAGCGCCACCGGCCAAGCCGGCCAAACCCGCCGAGGTGGCGAGCGTGGCGCCACCGGCCAAGCCAAGTCCGGAGCTCGAGGCGATGGACAAGGACATGGTGACGACGCGCGAGCTGCCGATCCACGCGGCACCCGAATTCAGCGCAACGCGCATCGGGCATCTCTCCGAGGGCGAGAGCGTGCACGTCACCGGCAAGGTGCGGGGCAAGAATTGGTACACCATTCGAATGAAAGGCGATGCCCTCGCCTATGTGACGGGGACCGGCCTCGAGTCGCCTCAGCCGGCGGCACCGGCGGTGGCGCCCGCGACCGCGCCCGCGGCCACGGCACCTGGTGCAGCCGCCAGTCGCGGCGCGCCGCCGACGCGTCGCTACGACAATCCGATGGTGCAGGGTGTGGCACTCGACGTCTGCCGCTCCTGGGCACGGGATTGCGGCAAGCCGGCCGCCGACGCCTTTTGCCAGTCGCAGGGCTTCTCTGCGGCCATCGACTTCACCGCGCAGCGATTTGCCCCGCCGACCCGCGTCATCTCCACGGGCCAGGTCTGCGATAAACCAGGTTGCACTCGCATCGCCTCCGTCACTTGCGGGAACGGCGGCAGCGGCGAAGCGCGCCCGGGCCAGGCGCGTACGGCGACACTCGAGTACGGCACCAACCGCAGGGGGTTCGACATGCGCAATCTCTGGCTTCCCAACGGGAGCCCCGAGATGTGCCGCGACGCCTGCCTCGCCGACCCGGCGTGCCGCGCCTTCACGTTCGTCCAGCCGGGAATTCAGGGCCCGGAGGCGCGCTGCTGGCTCAAGCACAGCGTGCCCCAGGCGAATTCCAGCCCGTGCTGCGTTTCGGGAGTGGTCAATTAGAGCATATCCCGATTAGGTGGAACCGCCTCTCCCGTCACCCCCGCTTTCGCGCTTGCTGATGCACGCATCTTGCGGAGGCTTGCAGTACCGCCGCGGGTCCTTCGAGACGCGCCCCTTTGGGGCGCTCCTCAGGACGAGGAGATTTCGTGGGTGGCAGAAAGACTTATCCTCATCCTGAGGAGCGAGCGCAGCGAGCGTCTCGAAGGACGCATAGCCGCCGGTCCGAGGCGCCGCTTCGACAGCGCAACGTCATGATTGGGCAGCGATCTTCATATTTGTGTGCATCTACTAGGGTCTGGACTCACAATTTGATCCAGTAGAGTGCGCCGACGAGGGCTGCGGCGGCAAGGAAGTTTCTGGCCAGCTTGTCGTATCGGGTTGCGATGCGCCGCCAATCCTTGATGCGGCAGAAGTAATTTTCGATCTTGTGCCGCCTGCGATAGATGCGCTTGGGACAATAGGCTTTCTTGGTGGCATTGCTGCGGCTGGGGATGACGGGCAAGGCACCTTCGTCCCTGATCTGCTGGCGGACCTTTTGGCTGTCATAAGCCTTGTCGGCCGCGACGGCGAGGGGCGGCTTGGGCGTGTCCAGTACCGCTTCGACGACTTGGCTGTCATGGACCTGTGCGCCCGTGACGATGAAGTTCAGCGGGCGGCCTTTGCCGTCGACGACCGCATGGATCTTCGTGCTGCGCCCGCCCCGGCTAATACCGATCGCCTGATTTTTCTCCCCCCTTTTGCGCCGCTCGCCGCGCGATGCGCTTTCACGATGGTGCTGTCGATCAGATAGAGGCTATCGTGCGATGTCGCGGCCAGCGCGTCGAAAATCCGCTTCCAGATGCCGCGGCGAGACCAGCGGTTGAAGCGATTGTAGACCGTCGTGTAAGGCCCATAGCGCTCCGGCAAATCTCGCCACGGCATGCCGGTGCGCAGCACGTAGAAGATGCCATTCATGATCCGGCGATCATCCTCTCGCGCCTTCTTGCGAAGGCCCGGCATCAACGGCTCCAGCACAGCCCATTCCTCGTCGCTCAAATCAAACCGCATGATCCACCTCCAACCACGGTGAATCACATTCGGACAACTTTTTCAAGACATTATGCGGGTACAGACCCTAGTACCTCTGCACAGTGATTATGACTCGTTGGCTGGGTTTGGGTAAGCGCGGGCCATCTTGTCGCGGGCACGCTCGGTGGTGAACATCCACTTGACGCGGGCGCCTTCGGCATTTCGCTGGCGCTCCCAGGTGGCGATCTCGGAGACGATCCTCTTGCGCTCGCCGATGCGGCGGTCGAGGCACTGGCAGCGCAGCACGCCGATCTCGATCTCGACCATGTTGAGCCAGCTGGCGTGCTTGGGAGTGTAATGGAACTCCAGCCGGCGGAGCAGGCGGTGCGCTTCCGCCGCCGGAAAGGTCTCATAGAGCGCGCCGGGGGAGTGCGTCGAGAGATTGTCCAGAACGAGGCGAATCTTCTCGGCGTGAGGATAGTGGATATCGACGAGCTCGCGCATGCAGTGGGCGAAGTCGCAGGCCGCGCGATGGTCGGTGACCTTGACCTTGCGCCAGGGGTGGTGGGCGTCGAGGAAGACGAAGAGGTTGACCGTGCCGTTGCGCCGGTACTCGCAGTCATAGCGCTCAAGCTGCCCTGGCGTTGCCGGGATCGGCTGGCGCACCTCGCCGATGAGCTGGGTCGGGCTCTCGTCGAAGCACACCACCGGGCGCTTGGGATCGGGGGGCTCGGCGTAGAGGTCGAGCACGTCCTCCATGCGGGCGATATAGGTGCCGTCGATCTGGGGAATGCACCACATGTCTTTGCGCCACGGCTTGAGGTGGTTCTCGGCCAGGCGCCGGCGTACCGTCTCGCGCGAGAGGCCCTCATGGGCGGTGAGCTTGACCATGGCGCCGGCCAGCAGCTCCAGGGTCCAGCGCGCACGGCCTTGGGGTGGGCTGGAGCAGGCGGTCGCCACCAGCAACGCCTCCTCCTTGCCCGAGAGCTTGCGCCCAGCCCCAGGGCGCGGCTCCTCGCTCAGGGCCGCCTCCAGGTTGCCTTCGACGAAGCGACGCTTGGTCCGATAAACCGTCGAGCCGCCGACGGCTACGCTCGTGGCAATGGCCTCGTCGCTGGCCCCGGCGTCCGCCGCCAGCAGGATCTGCGCCCGCTTGAGCTTGCGCGCGGCATGCTTGCCCCCGCTCAGCAGTGCCGTCAGCTCCTCGCGCTCCCCCTGGCTCAGCTCGACCCGGTACCGTACATTCATCGTTGCCCTCCTGTGCTTGAGGGCTCAACAGATGAATCAGATGCCGGGCGCTTGTCTCCCCTCTTCCGCACCCAGATTCACCCCCAAGCAGGGGCAGTACCTCGCCTTCATCCACGCCTACACCCTGGTGCTCGGCCGCCCGCCCGCCGAAGCCGATCTGCAACGCCACTTCCGCGTCACGCCGCCTTCCGTCCACCAGATGATCCTCACCCTCGAGCGCGCAGGCTTGATCCACCGCCGACCCGGCGTCGCTCGCAGCATCGAACTGATCGTCGATCCCCAAGCCCTGCCGCCTCTAGACCCAAGTCACGATCAACCCATCAAATTCTCTGTGCAGAGGTACTAGCGCGAAAGCGGGGGTCCAGGGCCGATGGATTCCCGCTTTCGCGGGAATGACGACCGGAGCAGCGATTCCACTCGAGTGGGAATCGCCCTGGCCTGCGGCAGCTGCGGCCGTTTGTCTTTGGCGCCGCCGCCAATTATAATGCGACAGCTGCGTCGCAGCGGCGAGGGTGCCATGGCGGAGACTCATCGGCGTCTCCACCGGCGGCAGCGCCGGGTCAGGCCGCGCGATACGGCAGCAGCAGCGCTGGCACTGAGGGACGCTCGTGGCCGACCTCTTCATCAGCTATTCGCGACAGGACCAGGCCAAGGTCGAGGCGCTGGCGGCCCTCCTCGAGGGCACCGGCTGGTCCGTGTGGTGGGACCGGCGCATCACCACCGGCAGCTCCTTCGACCTGGTCATCGAGCAGGCGCTCGCCGAGGCGCACGCCGTCATCGTCGCGTGGTCGCGCCATTCGGTCGGCTCGGACTGGGTGCGCGCCGAGGCGGCCTATGCCGTCGACAAGAAGAAGCTGGTGCCGGTGCGCCTCGACGATGCACAGCCGCCGCTGCGCTTCACCAACATCCAGACCGTCGACCTCTCGGCATGGGGCGGCAGCACCGACTTCGCCGGCTGCCAGAAGCTCATCCACGACCTCTCCCAGTTGCTCGGGCCGCCGCCGGCACCCGGTGCTGCCGCGCGCCCGGCCGAGCCGGCAGCGGCGGTTCCCGCCGTCAAGCCCGCCGAGGCCGCACCGGTGCCGCTTGCCGTGCCAGCTTCGCCGCCGCCGCGCCCGGCCCGGCGCGGTGCCTTGGCAGCGGCGGCGCTGGCAGCGGCGGTGCTCATCGGCGGCGGCATCGCCTTCGCCGTGCTGCGCGGCGGCAACGAGCAGGCCCCACCCGCGAAGACCGCGGTCGCGAGCGCCGCCCCGGCCGCGGCAACGGCAACCGAGGCAAAGGAACCGGCTCCAGCCGCATCTCCCAAGAGCGAGGCCACCGCCAAGAGCGAAACGACGGCCAAGAGCGAGACGCCCACGCCGGCGCCGAGCAGCGCGCCGGCAGCGCCAGCCTCTCCGGCAGCCGCCGAAACGCCCGCGGCGAGCGAGACGCCCGCGCCAGCGCCGAGCGGCACGCCGGCGGCAGCTGCCTCTCCAGCAGCCGCCGAGACAGCCGCGCCGAGCGAAACGCCGGCGCCGGCTCCCTCCCCTGCGACCGCTGCCGAGCCGGCAGCCGCAGCGAGCGCCGCTCCATCCGCCCCGGCCCCTGCCGCCACCCCTGCCGCCACGCCTGCCCCTGCCGCCGCGGCCGCCACTGCCGCACCGGCGTCAAGCAATGCGACCGATCGCGAATTCGAGCTGGCGTTCTGGAAATCGATCAGGGAGAGCACGATCCCCGGCGACTTCGAGGCCTATCTCGCGAAATATCCGAACGGCGAATTCGCCGCCGTGGCGCGCAACCGCATCGCGGCGCTCAAGCCGGCCCCGGCGGCGAGCGCGGCGCCGCCGGCCAAGCCGGCCGAGGTGGCGAGCGCGGCACCGCCGACCAAGCCGGCCGAGGTGGCGAGCGTAGCACCGCCGGGGAAGCCGGCCCAGGTCGCGAACGTGCCACCGCCGGCCAAGCCCGGGCCCGAGCTAGAGGTGCTGGACAAGGACATGGTGGCGACGCGCGAGCTGCCGGTCCACGCGGCGCCCGAATTCAGCGCCAAGCGCACCGGGCATCTCTCCGAGGGCGAGAGCGTGCACGTCACCGGCAAGGTGCGAGACAAGAATTGGTACACCATCAAAGTGAAAGGCGATGCGCTCGCCTATGTAATAGGGACCGGCCTCGAATTGCCGCAGACCTACCAGGCGCGCAAGGCCAAGGAGCAAGGGGCGGCATCGGCGCCCGTGGCGTCGGCGGAACCGCCTGCTGCGGCGGGCGCACCGCGCGCCGGCGGCTATGACGGAACGTGGCGCGGCGTCATGTCCTGCGGACCGAGTCCGAACGGCCGGGTCCAGCCGTTCCAGAACGATATCCGGCCCTTCACCGTTGCCGGCGGGCAGCTTTCGCTGGAGACCGACGTTCCCGGCTTCAACAACATGGGTGCCCACGAGGTCTATCAGGGCCGCATCGATCCGGACGGCACGGTCTCCATCACCGGCAGGGGCACGAACTCGAGGGGCGGCGGCTATTTCATCAGCTTCATGGGCAAGGCGCACAACGGCGTGCTCGACGCGAGCGGAACCATGGGCATGCGGCAATGCACCCTGGCCTACCGGCGCCAATGACGGCATAGCCTGCCGCGCGCGGCCGACGCCGGTTGTTTGTCATTGACGCGCCCGCCAATTATAATTCCGCCATCCGCGCCGCACCATCGAGGGTCGACATGAGGAGGCTCGCCGACGTCTCCACCGGCCGCAGCGCCGGGTCAGGCGACCCGACAAGGCGGCAGCAGCGCCGGCGCTGAGGGAAGCTCGTGGCCGACCTCTTCATCAGTTATTCGCGGCAGGACCAGGCCAAGGTCGAGGCGCTGGCAGCCCTCCTCGAGGGCACCGGCTGGTCCGTATGGTGGGACCGGCGCATCACCACCGGCAGCTCGTTCGACCTGGTCATCGAGCAGGCGCTCGCCGAGGCGCGCGCGGTCATCGTGGTGTGGTCGCGCCATTCGGTGGGCTCGGACTGGGTACGCGCCGAGGCGGCCTATGCCGTCGACAAGAAGAAGCTGGTGCCGGTGCGCCTCGACGAAGCGATGCCGCCGCTGCGCTTCACCAACATCCAGACGGTCGATCTCTCGTCATGGCGCGGCGGCACGGATTTCGCCGGCTGCCAGAGGCTCGTCGCCGATCTCAGCCATCTCATCGGGCCGCCGCCTTCGCCGGGCACGGCGCCATTCGCGGCGATCGCGCAGGCGGCCCAGGCAAGCTCCGGTGCGAGAGTGTACGGCACGAGCGCGGCGCCGGCGCGGGGCCCATCCTCGCGCCGCGCCGTAACCGCGATCGCGGCCCTGGCCGCCGTGGTCCTCGTCGCCGGAGCCGTCGCCGTCTTTGCGCTGCGCGGCGGCGGCGAGCAGGCGCCGCCCGCCAAGACGGCCGTTGCGAGCCCGGCTCCGGCCGCGCCGTCGCCCCAGCAAGCTCGCGAGCCGCCACCCGTGCAAAGCGCCAAGAGCAATGCAGCCCCGGCCAGCCCGCCCGCTGCAGCGGCGAGCGCCCCGCCGCCGGCAGCCGCCCCGAGCCCGCCTGCCGCGGGCGAGGCGACTGCCGCAAAGAGCGAGACACCGCCGCCAAGCCTCGCCCCGGCGGCGCCAAGCGCTGCCGCCGTGCCGAGCCCGACGCCCTCTGGGCCGCCGAGCCCTGCCGCGGCACCCGCGAGCGCCGCCGCTCCAAGCCCGGTGCCATCGAGCCCCGCTGCGCCGGCGCCAAGCGTGGCTGCCGTGCCAAGCCCGGCGCCCTCCCCGGCAGCGAGCCCTGCGCCAGCATCGCCGAGCACAGCGCCCGCGGCGGTCTCCGCAGCCGTTTCCGGCAACGCCGCGCCGCCGCAGTCACCATCGCCGGCCGCCCCGGCAAGCGCGCCGCCTGCACCTGCTGCCGCAAGCGCAACACCGCCGGCACCGGCACCTCTCCCTGCGTCGAATGCCGAGGAGGACCGCGAATTCGAGGCCGGCGTTCTGGAAATCGATCAAGGACAGCACGCTCGCCGCCGACTTCGAGGCCTATCTCGCAAAATATCCCAATGGCGAATTCGTCGCGGTGGCGCGCAACCGCCTCTCGTCCTTGAAGCCGGCGCAGCTGGCAGCGCTCTCCCCGGCGCGTGCCAAGTCCACGCCGGATCTTGACGTTGACTCGACAATGACATGATCGCGGCGCGCGCGGCGCCGCTGCGCGAGGCGCCCGAGATCGCGGCCAAGCAAGTGGGAAGGCTCAGGGAAGGTGAGCGCGGGCACGTCGCCGGCAAGGTGAAGAGCGGCGACTGGTACGCCGTCGAGCGCAAGGACGAGGCCATCGCCTATGTGGCGACCGTGGCGCTCGAGGATGCCGCGGTCTATCAGGCCCGCAAGGACAAGGAGCGGGAGCAGGAGAAGGCGCGGCAGGAGGCGGCGCAGGCTGCGGAAAAGGCCCGCGAGCAGCAGCCTGTGGCGACGGCGATGGTGGTCAAGCCGGCAATGCCGGCGGCACCGCAGCCAAGCTCCAAGAATCCCTATGACGGAAGGTGGAGCGGCCTACCGTCGTGCTCGGCGAGCACGGTCAATAAGTACCCCCCCTTCGAGAGCACGGCTCGCATATTCACCGTGACTGACAACCGGCTCTCGGCCGATATCGAAGTGCCAGGCTACGGCACGCCCGGTCACGAGGTCTACGAGGGCCGCGTCAGTACGGACGGCAGCTTCGTTTTACGTGGCGCAGGAGAAAATGCGAGGATCGGAAAATACACGATGCAATTCACCGGCAGAATTCAGAACGGTGTCTTGGAAGGAAGCGGCAAGATGGGTTATCGGGAATGCACTTTGCGCTACCAGCGCAAATAACGATGGCCTGCCTGCCGGTGATGCCGGACGCCGCCCTTCACGTTCACGGACGGCCGCATGGGCTACCACGAGTGCACGATGAAGTACCGGCACCAGTGATCGCCCGCGCCGCCGCGCGTCGCGGCAAAGCCGCGTTGCAGCGGGCGATGGGCCTGGCCCTCCTCAGGCGCCGACGACGAGGGTCGAGGAGAGCTGGCGGATCGTCTTGACGAGCGCCATGGCGACCAGCCGGCCGGTTTTGCGGTTCTCCTCGCTGGGCACGACCTCCTCGCGAAAATCGAAACGGCCGAAGGCGCCCGCGGCAGTCACCTCGACCACGTGGTTCGCGATGGACGGATCGGCCACGATGGTGAGGCGCGTGCGCTCGAAGCCGATCCCCGCGAGCGCCACGGCGGCGGCGATATTGACGTTCTGGGGATAGAGCCGGGCGCCCTCGCGCACCGGCCCGTTGTAGAGCACGGCCGCCGAGACGAGCCGCGCCAGATCGTGGGACAAGGCGGCGGGCGTGCCGTGCCAGCTCCCGCATCCTTGCGCACGGTGACGTGTACGCTCTCCAGTCCGCCCACCGCTGCGGCGGCAAGGATATCGAGGGCGCCGATCCCGGCCGAGGGCAGGATGAGCCGGCGTCCGGCGCCCGCGCCGCGGCGAGGAGGCGCTCGAGGAGTGCGGCGTCGGCGAGCGCCCCCACCGAGGTGACGAGGAGGTCGGCGCCCGCGGCGAGCACGCGCTCGCCATAGGCGGCCAAGGCCGCGTGCCCCGCGCATTCCAGCACGGCGTCGAGGCCGAGGGCGAGGAAGCGCTCCGCATCGTTCATGAGCAGCGGCGCTGCGCCGCCGGGCGGCGGCCGGCGGACCAGGGCCGCCGGGACGCCGATGCCCTCGAGCGTGCCGCCAGCGAATGCCGCCGCGACCCGCCGGCCGATGGCGCCGAAGCCGATGAGGCCGAGCTTTCGCACCGGGCCTAGCCCGCCGGCAGCGCGCCGGCGCGCACGCGGCGTACGCGCAAGCGTTCCACCGCGCCGAGGATGCCGCGCGGCATGAAGACGATGAAGATGATCAGCAGAATGCCGTAGATGGTGTTGGCAGCGCCGATGAAGCTGACGCCGAACCACACGCGCAGGCCCTCGGTCAAGGCGGTGGTGAAGAAGGGCGCCCACCGTGGGACCGAGCATGCTGTACATGCCGCCCGCGATGGCGGCGAAGACGATCTGCAGGGAGACGCTGATGCCGGAGACCGTTTCCGGGTTGAGGTACATGAGATACTGCGCATAGATGGAGCCGCCGAGCGCGGTCAGCACGGCACTTATCACGGTGACGCGCAGCTTCTCGCGCAGCACGTCGATGCCGACCGCGGCGGCGGCGTCCTCGTTCCTCGGAGATCGCCTCGAGAGCCTCGCGTCCGATGCCGCGGTCGAGCCGGCGCCACACCGCGAGGCCGGCGAGCCAGAGCACCAGGCTGACGCCGTAGAAATATCCCTTCTCGGGAAACTGCAGCGCGTACCAGGAATGGCCGGCGAGCTTCGGCGTCATGCCGAGCGAGCCGCCGGTCACGTCGCGCGCCGCGATGATGCTGAGCATCACCACCTGGCTGAGCGCCAGCGTCACGAGCGCGAATAGTGACCCACCACCTTGAGGCGGAAGCAGGGATAGCCGATGACGAGTGCCAGGAGTGCCGCGAGCAGCATGCCGAGCGGCATGCTGAGCCACGGCGTGATGCCCGCATAGTTCCACAGCAGCCCCGGAACATAGGCGCCGATGCCCATGAAGGCGCCGTGCCCCAGCGAGACGAAGCCGAAGCGGCCCATGATCGACCAGGCGGTATAGATGAAGCCCCAAATGAGGACCAGGATGGCGAGGTGGAGGAAATAGACGGGCGTCACCGCGGGCAGGGCCACGAGGACCGCGAGGCCGAGCAAGGCCGCTCCGTGCTTCCCCCTCATCGCGCGAGTATCCCGCGCGGCCGCGCGAACATGAGCACGATGAAGAAGGTGAAGGCGAGCACGTAGGCGAGCTCGGTCGAGGAGTAGCCGCCGATCGAGATGATCTCGGCGATCACGAACGCCGCGACGAAGCCGCCGATCATGTTGCCGAGGCCGCCCAGCACGCAGATCATGAAGATGATCGGTCCGAACGTCTGGCCGATGAACGGCTGCACGTCGTATTGCAGCGAGAGCAGGCAGGCGCCGAGGCCGGCGAGCGCGCCGCCGATCGCTGACGTGATGACGTAGACACGGCGGCTGGTCCACGCCCATCAGCGCCATGATCTGGCGGTCTTGCGCGATCGCGCGGATCGCGGTGCCGACATAGGTGCGCT
>CAVVLJ010000017.1:0-1195000 GCA_963749075.1 uncultured Pseudomonadota bacterium
CCAATTATTTCGCGGCCTTAGAGGGGAAGCGTGTCACCTTCGCCGGGACTGAGACAGCACCGGCAGTGCGCATTGGCAAAGCTCTTTTGCCTTCCCGACGACACCCCTCCCGCCGAGCTGTGCGCGATAACCGTCAATCCGCTTAGGGCTGCAATCCGAGTGAGGCGCCATCATCAATAATAAATAATATAATGCTGTGCCTGAGCCCGGGTACGCTGCAAATCAGCCTGCCGGCATTGCGTACGTCTTGCTTGCCGATGAGTACCTCAATGGGGTATATACCGGCATGACGGCGTCGCTCATCACGGTGGTCGAAGTCGAGCCGTTCCCGATCTACTTGTTGGCCGTCTACCCCAAAAGCCAGCAGATCGAACTGACGCCTCGCCAGAGGGCGCAGCTGACTGACCTCGCGGCCCAACTCAAGGCCGCCGCCAAGGCAAGCGGCAAGTCAAGGAGATTGCGATGAGCAAAATCGGCGACGAGTTGATCCAGGGCTTGCAAAATGCGGTCGAGCATGCGCGCGGCCGCGCCGGTGCCGCGCGCGAGACCGTGGTGCGCGTGCCGGTTCCCGCGCGGATCGAAGTGGCCGCCATCCGGAAGAAGCTCGGCTTGACGCAGGAGGCATTCGCCCTCCGCTTCGGCTTCAGCGTGAAGAGCATCCGCAATTGGGAGCAGGGCGCCCGGCAACCCGAAGGGTCGGCGCGCGCCTATCTCTTGGTGATCGACCGCGCGCCCCGCGCCGTGGAACGCGCGCTCAACGCGGCGTAGCACGGTCTCGACACCGGGAAGAGAGCAGCTACGGCGCCGCCGCCTGGCTGCCGGCGGCGGCGACCTGGTAGGCGCGCACCGGGCGGGCGATGTTCTTGAGGCTCTGCTCGCCCATGTCGATGAACTCGGCGGCGACCTTGCCGCGCACCTGCTCGTAGGCCGAGGCGGAGATGCAGATGCCGCCCGGCTTGGCGATGGCCTCGAGGCGTGCCGCAACGTTCACCCCGTCGCCGTAGACGTCGTCGCCGTCGATGATGATGTCGCCGATATTGATGCCGATGCGGAAGACGATGCGCAGCTCCTCGGGCTCGCCGGCGTTGCGCTCCGCTACCGCCCGCTGCATCTCGCCGGCGCAACGCACCGCATCCACGACGCTCGCGAACTCGACGAGCAGTCCGTCGCCGGTGGTCTTGACGAGGCGGCCGTGATGCTGGGCGAACTTGGGGTCGATCAGCTGGCGGCGGTACGCCTTGAGCCGCTGAAGCGTGCCCTCCTCGTCGGCTCCCATGAGGCGGCTGTAGCCGGTCACGTCCGCGGCCAGGATGGCGGCGAGCCGGCGCTCGACGCGGCCCTCGGCGTCCTCGGCGGCGTCGCCGCCGACCGGCTTCGCCTCGCCCCCGGCGCCGCGCGCGAGCTGACGCGTGACGACCGCGGCCGAAGGCGGCAGCGTCGGCTCGGGCTCGGCCTCTTGCGCGGGAGGCCGCACCTCGGCCGGCACCGCCTCGCGCGCCGACGCGAGCTCCACCTCGAAGACGAAGCGCGGGCCGCCCTTCGCCAGCTGCACCTTGTCGCCGGGCGCGAGCGGCGTTTCCGCCTTGAGCTCGCGATCGTTGAGATAGGTGCCGTTGCGGCTCTTGAGATCGACGATGGAGAAGCCGGGCGGGTCGCCCTTGCGCACGCGGATGAGCGCGTGCTGGCGGCTCACCACGTCGTCGGTGCTGCTGAAGGCGATGGCCGCGTTGGCATCGCGCCCGATGGCGAGCTCCTCAATCCGGTCCAGAGGAAAATGCAGGGTGCGGCGCGCCTGGGCACCGTCGAGAAAGCGGATGACAATGCGCGCTGCCATAGAGCTCCCTCTGCATGGCACGTCGTCCATTGATGAGGGGAGCGAGCCGCGTGCCGCGCGGACCGGGCGGCGCCCCCAGCGCCTGCGGAGCATAGCGCCTTTCGGCCGGCTTTAACAATCGCGGCGCTGCCGCCAGCGGGCCGATTGCGCGCACGATGGCCCTTGCGCCCCCTCCTCGCGCACCTATAATCCCGTCGGTTTCCATAGCTCGGCACGGCGGTCGTTTCCCACCCTTTCGAGCCTCCGGCGGCCACTCGCTGGATGGAGGCCATGGCGCCGCGGCGCCCGGGGACTTCGCCGGCCCACAAGCTCAGCTGGAGGCCGTGACGGCGCCGATGACACCGGCCGACAGCATCAAGGGCACGGGGGCGGAGGCCGGGGCGACGGCCATGGCCGAGGGTGCCGACCCGCGCGCGATCGAGGCGGAAGTCGCGGCCGCGACGACGCGCCTCCTCTATCGCTCGCCGGTCGCCATGGTGATCAACCTGATCAATGCGCCCATCGTGGCCGTGGTCCTCCACGGCGCCTACCCGGGCTGGGCGCTCGTCCTCTGGGTCGGGCTGGTCTATGCCGTGGTCGGCGCGCGCCTCGTCAACTGGCGCGTCTACCACCGCCGCCCGTCGCCGCCCGCGGCGGCCCGCGCATGGGCGCGTCGCTTCGCGCTCGGGGCCGCGGCGAGCGGCGTGCTCTGGGGCCTGGCCGGGGCCTGCGCCTTGACGGAGCCGCCGTCCTATTACGTCGTGTTCATCGCCTTCGTCATCGGCGGCATGGCCGCGGGCGCCATCGCCCAGCATTCGGTCTACCTGCCGGCACTCCTGGGCTTTCTCATACCCGCCGTGCTCCCTTTGGCCGCGGTCTTCCTCGCCGAGGGCACGCCGATCGCGTTTGCGATGGGGACCATGGCGGCCGTGTTCGCCTTGGCGCTGGCTCTCTTCGGGCGCGATCTCAACCGCTCGCTGGTACGCAACTTCCGCCTGCAGGCCGAAGCGCGCTTCCTGGCAGCCGGCCTCGCGCAGGAGATCGCCAGGCGCGAGACCGCCGAGCGGGAGCTCTCCCACCTCGCCCGCCACGACGCGCTGACCGGCCTGCCGAACCGCGCCACCTTCTTCGAGCGCCTGCGCCTCGAGATCGGGCGGGCGAAGCGCGGCGAGACGCGCTTCGCGGTCCACTACGTCGACCTCGACCATTTCAAGGCGGTCAACGACACCTTCGGCCACAACGTCGGCGACCAGCTGCTGCGGACGATCGCGGCGCAACTCAAGCAGAACGTGCGGCAGGTCGACCTCGTGGCGCGCCTCGGCGGCGACGAGTTCGCCATCGTCCAGGCCGGCATCAGCGTTCCCGCCCAGGCGGAGACCCTGGCCGCGAAGCTCATCGCCCGCCTCCAGGGCCCTTTCTCCATCGACGGCAACGACATCGGCATCGCCGCCAGCATCGGCATCGCACTCTACGAGCCGGACATCGAGGCGGCGGACGTGATCGTGGAGCGGGCGGACCTCGCCATGTACGCGGCCAAATCCGCCGGCCGCAGGCGCTACCGCTTCTACGATGCGGCGAGCGCCGCGGCAAACGGCAAGGTGCGCTGAGCGCCGGCAGCGGCGGGCGATGGCACGGGCCGCCGGAGCCGGTATATAATGCGCCGCCGTTTTCTGTCGCTCACGCGAGCGCGCCGGCCGCGGGCGTCCGCGCGCCGCCAACGAACGGGAGGCCGCGCGATGTCCACCGGCTATATCGTGCTTGCGATCGTCGTCGTGGTGGCGATCACAGCCGTCGTCATCTACAACGGGCTCGTCGCCGGGCGCCAGGAGGTGCGCAATGCCTGGTCGCAGATCGACATCCAGCTCAAGCGCCGCCACGACCTCATCCCCAACCTCGTCAATTCGGTGAAGGACGCCATGCAGGTCGAGAAGGCGCAGCTCACCGCCGTGGTCGAGGCGCGCAACCAGGCCGTCAAGGCGCCCACGCCGGCGGCGGCGATGCAGGCGGAGAACGTCCTGACCGGGGCGCTGCGACAACTCTTCGCGCTCGTCGAAGCCTATCCCAAGCTGCGCTCCCAGGAGAACGTCTCCGGCCTCATGGAGGAGCTTGCCACCACGGAGAACAAGATCAGCTTCGCGCGGCAGCACTACAACGACGCGGTGCAGGCGCAGAACATCCGCGTCGCCTCCTTCCCGGGCATCGTCTTCGCGCACACCTTCGGCTTCTCCTCCGAGACGATGTTCCAGGTCCCCGAGGCCGAGCGCGCGGCGGTCGACGCGGCGCCGGACGTCCACCTGAGCTGAGCGGACTCGCGCCATGGCGTCCCCGGCCGAGGATCTCTACAACACCGACTTCGCGCAGGCCATCGCGCGCAACAAGCGCAACACCCTGGTGCTCTTCGCGGCGCTGCTCGCCATCGGCGCCGTCCTCGGCTACGTCCTCGGCTGGGGCATTGCCATCCTCGACATCATCTGGAGCCTGCCGGCCGCCGACGTCGAGCGTCTGACCGCCCTGGGCGTGCTGCGCGATCTTCTCGGCCCGCCGCGCCCGGCGGCCATTGCCGGCGCCGTCCTGGTGTCAGGTGCCGGGCTCGCGTGGGGCCTCATCACGCTCGTCGCCGGCGACCGCATCCTCGCCGCCTTCGCGGGCGCGCGCCCGGCCGATCCCGAGAAGCCCGCCGAGCGGCGCTTCATCGACGTGCTCGAGGAGATGGCGATCGCCGCGGGCGTGCCCGCACCCCGCGCCATGGTGGTGGAGACGCCCGCGCTCAACGCCTTCGCGAGCGGCTACTCGCCCAAGCGCGCCACCATCACGGCGACGAGCGGCATCCTCGAGTCCTGCACGCGCGAGGAGCTGCAGGGCGTGGTCGGCCACGAGATGGGCCACGTCGCCGATTACGACGTGCGCTACACCACCGTCGTCGCGGCCATGGCCGGCATCGTCGTGCTCCTCGCCCATCTCCTCGGCAACATCGCGTACTGGTCCTTCGGCTGGGGCGGACCCGGGCGCTACCGCGGCGGCGGCAGCGGCAAGGCCGGCGGCGCGCGGCTGATCCTCACGCTCGTGGTGCTTGCCGTTCTCGTCGTCTTCCTGATCGCGGCACCGCTCGCCTCGCGCCTCGTGCAGATGGCGATCTCGCGCCAGCGCGAGTACCTGGCCGACGCCAGCTCGGCCAAGCTCACGCGCAACCCCTTGGCGCTCATCCACGCGCTCGAGCGCCTGGCCCGCAGCGAGACCGCCTTCGCGCGCAAGGACTCGCCGGTGGCGGCCCTCTGCATCGCCGAGCCCAAGGACAAGTCCCTCGCCAGCCTCTTCTCGACCCATCCGCCGATCCCCGAGCGCATCGCGCGCCTGCGCAACCTGGGCGGCGGCGCCGCGGCGCACGAGGCGGGCTCGGTGCCCGACGCCGGCACCGGCGACGCCGTGGCCGACGCCGCGGCGCCGCCCGCGGACGAAGCGCCGCACAAGGGGCCGTGGGGGTGAGCAAAGTCGGCGCCTATGGGACCGTGTCTCTCCATGAGGCCGAGGAGCGTCGCCGCCGGTTTCAGGCGATGCTACGTGATGCCGAGAAGGAGGCAGACGCGGATCGCACATACCCGGTCGATGAGGTATTGGCGGAGGCTGACGGCATCATCGACGCCAAAGCCCGCCGGCACGGCCGCTAATGCCCGATCTCGAACGGATGAATCCCGTATCCCGGCGTCATTCCGGCCCCACGGGTCCGGCCGTAGGGCCGGCCCAACGACAGGCTCCGCGAAGCGGAGAGCCGGAATCCAGTGCTCGCTGCCGTGGATACCCCCTTTCGCGGGCATGATCGCCTCATCTCATGACTCATCCGGCGTGTCGCGTCGTGTCGCGACAGTCGATCAACTGTGTTGACATTGTGTATACAGATCGCTATTCATACTGACGACGGGCGGCTCCATTTGTCGGGACCGCGAGCCGCCGCCGAGACTTGAGTGGAAAAGATGGCACGCGCTGGAGCGGACCGGATCCGCAGCGGCACGATCAATATCCGCGTGGAGCCGCGCCAGCGCGATGTGATTGACCGAGCCGCGCAGGCGCTCGGAAAGAGCCGCTCGGAATTCATCCTGGACACTGCCTGCCGCGAGGCCGAGGCGGTGCTGCTTGATCGGCGCTTCTTTGCACTCGATGACGAGGCCTATCGGCGCTTCACCGAGGCCCTGAGCCGGCCGCCGGCTGAGAATCCGCGGCTACGCAAGCTGCTGCGAACCCCGGCACCGTGGGACAAGTGACCGGCCCGGAAATATTCCGGGCGCCCGAACCGCTCGCCCTTTCGCACGATCTGTCAACCTTCGACTGTGGCGCACTGGAGCTAAACACCTGGCTCCGTCAGCGTGCGCAGAAGAACGAGGAAAGCGGCGCGTCGCGGACATACGTGGTGTGCGCCGGACAGCGTGTCGTCGGATATTACTGCCTCGCGAATGGCGCGATCACGCACGCGCAGGCAACCGGCAAGGTCCGTCGCAATATGCCCGATCCCGTCCCCGTCATGGTGATCGGCCGGTTGGCGGTCGACCAGGGCTGGCACAAGAAAGGGCTCGGCCGCACGCTGATGCGCGATGCGATCCTGCGGACGGTTCAAGCTGCCGATCTGGCCGGTATTCGCGCGATCCTCGTCCACGCCAAGTCGGAACAAGCCAAAGCGTTCTACGAAAGCTGCGGTCTTCGCAGTTCGCCGGGCGAACCGATGACGCTTATGATCACGATCACGGACGCACGACATGCCCTAGGCATGTAGATGATGGTCGGCGCGCGCGCTACCTCGCTCCCAACCCCGGAAACAACGCGAGCGCGTTCTCCCGCTCGATGGCGCGCAAGTCGCCCGCACTCAGCCCGAGCTCACCCAGGCCCTTGATCGTCGCCGTCATGGTCGGCTCCGGGGCGAAAGGATAGTCGCTGCCGAAGAGCACGTTCGACGGCAGCACGAGCTCAAGGAGGGCGCGGAAGGCGAAGCGGTTGGCGGAGAGTGCCGTGTCGTAATAGAGCCGCTTGAGCTCGGGGATGACGCCCTCGGGCAGTCGCTCGTGATAGGCCGGCTTGGCTGAGGCGAGGCGCGCGATGCGCTCGGCGAGGAAGGGCACGGTGCCGCCCGCGTGGGAGAAGATGAAGCGGATGGCGCGGCAGCGCGCGAAGGTGCCGGCGAAGAGCAAGCTCGCGACCGCGCGCGTGGTGTCGAAGGGGAACTCGAGGGTGGCCGCCGGGATCTCGGGCAGGGCATAGGCGCAGGGTGCCGCCGTGGGGTGGAAATAGACGACGGCCTGCCGCCGCGCGAGCTCGTCGAAGACGGGTGCAAAGGCGGCATCGCCGGGATAGCGGCCGGCCACGCACGTCATCAGCCCGATGCCGTCGGCCTTGAGCACGTCGAAGGCATACTCGATCTCCTTGAGGCTCGCCTCCACCTCAGGCAGCGGCAGGCTCGCGAAGAAGCCGAAGCGGCCGCCGTGCTTCCCGCGCATCACGGCGGCGAACTCGTTGCAGTGGCGCGCCAGGCGGATGGTCTCCCTCGCGTCGCCGAAGGCGAGGCCCGGGGCCGAGATCGAGGTCACCGCGGCGGCGATGCCGTTCCTCTCCATGGCCGCGAGCGATTGCTCGGCACTCCATTCGGGCGTGCGCCCGGAGAGGAGCAGCGGCCCGATGCGCGCGTCGCCGACCGAGGCCACGTAGTCGGGCGGCAGGATGTGATGATGCACGTCGATGCGATGTCCGCTCACCGCTCCCCCTTGCCTTCGCTTCCCCTGGCCCCGCCCGCAAGCGCTCTCGCGGGCGCATGGCAATTTAGCAGAGGGCCGCGCCCGCTGTCGAATTCGCGGCAGCAGCCCATCGACGGCGCGCCCGGGATCGGCCAAACTGTGCGGCCCGCGGGAACGGGCGGCAACGCACGCGAAGAGGGACGCCAGCATGGACGGCTATGACGTGATCGTGGTCGGCGCGGGCAATGCAGCGCTTTGCGCGGCGCTCGCCGCGCGCGAGGGGGGAGCGAGCGTGCTCGTGCTCGAGCGCGCACCCATCGAGGAGCGCGGCGGCAACACCGCCTTCACCGCGGGCGCCATCCGCGTCGCTTACCGCGGGGTCGACGACTTGCTCGAGCTCATGCCCGACCTCTCCCCCGAGGAGCGGCGCAACACCGACTTCGGCACCTACAGCGAGGAGCAGTATTTCGACGACATGGCGCGGGTGACGCAGCACCGCTGCGATCCCGATCTCGCCGAGCTCCTCATCCGGCGGAGCCACGCCACGCTCAAATGGCTCGCCGGCAAGGGCATCCGCTTCGTGCCGATCTACGGCCGCCAGGCCTTCAAGGTCGACGGCAGGTTCAAGTTCTGGGGCGGCCTCACCATCGAGTCCTGGGGCGGCGGGCCGGGACTCGTCGAGGCGCTGCACAAGGCAGCCGCAAAGAACGGCATCGAGGTGCGCTACGAGACGCGCGCACTCGCCCTTCTCGCCGACGACGCGGGCGTGCACGGCGTGCGCGTGCGCGAGAAGGGCGTCACGCGCGAGCTCCGCGCCAAGGCGGTGGTGCTCGCCTGCGGCGGCTTCGAGGCGAACGCCCATTGGCGCACGCGCTATCTCGGGCCCAACTGGGACCTTGCCAAGGTGCGCGGCACCCGCTTCAACACCGGCGACGGCATCCGCATGGCGCTCAAGATCGGCGCGAGCTCCTGCGGCAACTGGTCGGGCTGCCACGCGGTCGGCTGGGACCGCAACGCGCCCGAGTTCGGCGACCTCGCGGTGGGCGACGGCTTCCAGAAGCACAGCTACCCCTTCGGCATCATGGTGAACGCGCGGGGCCTCCGCTTCGTCGACGAGGGCGCCGACTTCCGCAACTACACCTACGCCAAATACGGCCGCGTCATCCTCGAGCAGCCGGGCCAGTTCGCCTGGCAGATCTTCGACCAGAAGGTCGTCCACCTGCTGCGCGACGAGTACCGCATCCGGCAAGTGACCAAGGCGCAGGCGGACAGCCTCGAGGAGCTCGCCCCCAAGCTCGACGACGTGGACGCCGCGCACTTCCTCGCCACGGTGCGCGACTACAACGCCGCGGTACGCACGGAGATCCCCTTCAACCCCAACGTCAAGGACGGCCGCGGCACCAAGGGCTTGGCCGTGCCCAAAAGCAACTGGGCGAACACCCTCGACAGCCCGCCCTTCCTCGCCTTCGCCGTCACCTGCGGCATCACCTTCACCTTCGGCGGCCTGCGCATCGCCACGGACGGCCAGGTGGTCGACGGCGAGAGCCACCCCATCCCCGGCCTCTATGCCGCGGGCGAGCTCGTGGGCGGCCTCTTCTACTTCAACTACCCGGGCGGCACCGGCCTCATGTCGGGCGCCGTCTTCGGCAAGATCGCCGGCGCCTCGGCGGCCGAGGCCGTCAGAGGGAAGAATTAGGTTTCACCACGGAGGGCACGGAGAAAGAAAAAGTTGAAACCACAAAGTCACAAAGACACGAAGGAGATTGATGCGCTTCGCGCGAAGCGAATAAAAAAACTTTGTGTCTTTGTGACTTTGTGGTTCCTCTTCCCTTCTCCCGTGTCCTCCGTGCCCTCCGTGGTGAATCCAACTCAGCGCGAGGACCACGCTATGACCGCGTCGGAAGGGCCAATCGGCTTCATCGGGCTCGGCGTCATGGGCGAGCCCATGTGCGCGAACCTGGCGCGGAAGTGCGGCCGGCCGGTCATGGCCTACGACCTCCGTCCCGAGCCGCTCGCGCGCCTTCAGACGGAGCGCGTCATAGCGGCCGGCTCGGTTGCGGAGGTCGCGGCCGCGGCGGACGTCGTCATGCTCTCGCTGCCGAGCGGCAAGGAGCTCGCGGCGATCTCGGAGGGCAAGCGCGGCCTGCTCGCGCTGGCGCGTCCCGGACAGACGGTGATCGATCTCGGCACCTCGCCCGTCGCCCTGACCAAGGCGCTCGCCGGGCACTTCGCCGAAAGGGGCGCCTCTTACGCCGACGCGCCCGTGGCGCGCACGCGCGCGGCGGCGGTGGCGGGCACGCTCAGCGTCATGGCCGGCGCGGACGCTGCGACCTTCGTGCGCATCCGCCCGCTCCTCGCCTGCTTCGCCGCCGAGATCAGCCATTGCGGTGCCGTCGGCTCAGGGCAGCTCTGCAAGATCGTCAACAACATGGTGCTGTTCGAGACCGGCGTCGCACTCGCCGAGGGGCTGGCCCTCGCGAAGAGCGCCGGCGTCGAGGCGGCCACCCTCCTCGCCACCCTCGCCAAGGGCTCGGCCGACAGCTTTGCGCTGCGCAACCACGGGATCAAGGCGATGCTGCCCGGCGTCTTTCCCGAGCGGGCGTTCTCCGCCGCATACGCGCTCAAGGACGTGGGCTACGCCCTCGAGCTCGCCGCCGCCTCGGGCCTCCACTTGCGCGGTGCCGAGCTGGCGCGCACCCTCCTCGAGGCCGCCATCGCCCGCGGCGAGGGCAGCCGCTACTGGCCCGTCATCGCCAAGCTCCTCGAGAAGGCGCCCTGAGCGCCGCCGCCCCCCGCCTCACGAAAAGGTGAATCCGCTCAATTGACATTGTCGATCGATCGATATATATCGGCCGGCTTCAAGCCACGACGGGACGGGCGAAGTCGGCATGAGCGGGGAGACGAGGCATTACCGGCCGGGGACGCACCCGCGCGGCGAGGACACGCGGCAGCGCCTCGTCGAGACGGCGACGGAGATCTTCGCACTCCACGGCTACGAGGGGGCCAGCACGCGCATGCTGGCCGAGCGCGCCGGCGTCAACCTTCCCGCCATCCAATACTATTTCGGCAGCAAGGAGGGCCTCTACCGCGCCGCCGTCGAGCACATCATGCTCTACATCGAGACGCAGATGGCTGCCGCCGCCGCGCGCATCCGAGCCGCACTCGCCGGCCGGCAGCCCTCGCGCCGGGAGCTCGGCCGCCTCCTCGACACCATGCTCGACGACTTCGCAGCCATGGTGCTCGGCGCGCAGCATTCGGAGAGCCGCAGGCTCTTCATCGCGCGCGCCGAGGTCGAGCGCATGGCGGCGATCGACCCTCTCCACGAGAGCATGCTGCGCCTCGTGCTGCGCCCCGCGGCCGCGCTCATAGGCGCCTTGACCGGCCGCACCGCGGACGACCGCGAGGTCGTGCTGCGCACCATCATGCTGCTCGGGCAGGTGACGATCTTCTGCAACAAGCCCTCGCACCGCGCGCTCGGCGCGGGCGAATTCAGCGCCGGGCAGGTCGCGGAGATCCAGGCGCTGGTGCGCGCGCACACCGCTGCGATCTTCCGCGGCGCCAAGGGTGCGGGGTCCAAAGCCGCGGGGCGCAAAGGCGCCAGGCCCGAGGTCGCCAAGCCCGCGGGTGCCGGACCATGACGCGCGATAAGCTCGCCCTTGCGGCGGCACTCGCCTCTGCGCTGCTCCTCGCGGCATGCGAGGTGGGCCCCGATTTCACGCGCCCGGCAGCGCCCGCCGCCGCGGGCTATGCGCCGGCACCGCTTGCGGAGAAGACGGCGTCGGCGCCTGTTGCGGCGGGCGAGGCGCAGCGCATCGTTGCCGACCTCGATATCCCCGGTCAGTGGTGGACGCTCTTCCATTCCGAGCCGCTCAACCGGCTGATCGATGACGCGCTCAAGACCAATCCCAGCCTGGAGGCCGCCGCCGCGGCGCTGCGCGAGGCCAAGGAGAACGTCTACGCGCAGGAGGGCTCGTTCTTCCCCACCGTCTCCGCCGGCGGCTCGGCCACGCGCGAGAAGATCTCCGGCGCGTCCTTCGGCCTGCCGGGCGAGAGCGGCGTGCTCGGCCTCACCACCGCGACGCTCAACGTCTCCTATGCGCTCGACGTGTTCGGCGGTCTCAGGCGCCAGGCGGAATCCCTCGAGGCCCAGGCGGAATACCAGCGCTTCGAGCTCGAGGCGACCTATCTCAGCCTCACCGCCAACCTCGTCGTCGCGGCGGTGACGGAGGCCTCGCTGCGCGGCCAGATCGCGGCGACCCAAGACATCATCCGCATCGAGGGCGACCAGCTCGGCGTGGTGCGCCGCCAGTTGACGCTCGGCGGCGCCTCCAAGGCGGACGTGCTCCAGCAGGAGGCAGCACTCGCCGCGACGCAGGCAGCACTGCCGCCGCTGCAGAAGCAGCTGGCCCAGGAGCGCAACGCGCTGGCCGCCCTCGCCGGCCGCTTCCCCAACGACGACGGGCCCGCGAAGTTCGAGCTCGCCTCGCTCGCCCTGCCCCGGGACCTGCCGCTCAGCCTGCCCGCGAAGCTCGTCGAGCAGCGCCCGGACGTGCGCGCCGCCGAGGCCGAGCTCCACGCGGCGAGTGCCGCCATCGGCGTCGCCGCAGCGAACCAGCTGCCCCAGTTCAACCTTTCGGGCCAGATCGGCACGAGCTCGCTCGGCTTCGACAAGCTGTTCTCGCCCGGCACCGGCATCTGGAGCTTGGGCGGCAGCGTGGCGGAGACGCTCTTCGACGCCGGCACGCTTGCCCACAAGAAGCGCGCCGCGGTCGCCGCCTTCGACCAGGCGGCGGCGCAATACCGCTCGACCGTGCTCGCCGCCTTCCAGAACGTCGCCGACGCCTTGCGCGCGCTCGCCTCCGACGCCGATGCCGTCAAGGCCGAGGCCGAGGCCGAGCGCTCGGCCAAGGACAGCCTGGCGCTCGCGCAGAGCCAGTACCAGCTCGGCGCCGTCAATTACCTGACGCTGCTCAACGCCGAGCACACCTACCAGCAGGCGCTGATCAACCTGGTGGCGGCGCAGGCGAGCCGCTTCTCCGACACGGCGGCGCTGTTCCAGGCGCTCGGCGGCGGCTGGTGGAACCGCAGCGACGTGCCGGCGAGCGCCAATGCAGCACCGGGGCTCTTCCTCCTCCCCCCGCTCGGCTTCGACAACCCCTAACGGACGAGACGGACGCGATGATCAAACGCATGATTCTGATGTTGATCGCGGCCGCCTTGGTGTTCGGCGCCATCTTCGGCTTCGAGGCCTTCAAGAGCAGTGCGATCAAGAAGTTCCTCGCCTCGCAGGGCAATCCGGCGCAGACGGTGTCCACCGCCAAGGCGGAATATCAGAGCTGGCAGCCGAGCCTCTCGGCGGTCGGCAGCTTGCGCGCCGAGAACGGCGCCGATCTCAGCTTCCAGGTCTCGGGCATCGTCTCGGCGATCCATTTCGAGTCCGGCGCCGACGTTCCGGCCGGCGCCGTTCTCGTCGAGCTCATGGCGGGCGACGACATCGCCAAGCTGCAGTCCTTGAAGGCGTTGGCCGCCCTTTCCCGCATCACCTACGAGCGCGACGAGCGCCAGCTCAAGGCCCAGGCGGTCAGCCAGCAGACGGTCGACAGCGACGCCCAGACGCTCAAGAGCAACGAGGCCCAGGTCACCCAACAGCAGGCGCTCGTCGACTACAAGACCCTGCGTGCGCCCTTCGCCGGACGGCTCGGCATCCGGCAGGTCGACCTCGGCCAGTACCTCGCCGCCGGCACCGCCATCGCTACGCTGCAGTCGCTCGATCCCATCTTCGTCGATTTCTACATGCCGCAGCAGGCGCTCGACGAGGTCAAGGTGGGCCAGGCGGTGACCGCCAGGGTCGACACCTATCCCAAGGACGCCTTCGCCGGCCGCATCACCGCGATCAGTCCGAAGGTGGACGCGACGACGCGCAACGTGCAGCTGCGCGCCGAGCTCAAGAACCCGGAGAAGAAGCTGCTCCCCGGCATGTTCGCGACGGTCGAGATCGCGACGGGGCAGCCGCAGCGCTACGTGACGCTGCCGCAGACCGCGATCGCCTACAACCCCTATGGCGCCACGGTCTATCTCGTCGAGGACCAGGGCAAGGACGCCAAGGGCCAGCCGCGTCTCGTCGCCCGGCAGACCTTCGTCACCACGGGAGATACGCGCGGCGACCAGGTGGCGGTGCTCTCCGGCGTCAAGCAGGGCGACACCGTGGTCACCGCCGGCCAGATCAAGCTCCACCACGGCACGCCGCTCCTCGTCAACAATGCCGTCAAGCCGGCCGACGACGCCAATCCCAAGCCGGTCGACCAGTAGGACGAAGAGAGCGTCATGACATTCACCGACCTCTTCATCCGCCGGCCGGTGCTGGCGAGCGTCATCAGCCTCATGATCCTGGTGCTCGGCCTGCGCTCGGCGGGCACCCTTCCCATCCTCCAGTACCCGCGCACGGAGAATGCGGTGGTGACGGTCTCCACCACCTATTACGGCGCCGACCCCGACGTGGTCGCGGGCTTCATCACCACGCCGCTCGAGAACGCCATCGCCCAGGCGAACGGCATCGACTACATGAGCTCGACGAGCCAGAGCGGAACCAGCACGATCACCGTCTACCTGCGCCTCAACTACGATCCGGACAAGGCGCTGACCGAGATCAGCGCCAAGGTGAGCTCGGTGCTCAACCAGCTGCCGTCCGGCTCGCAGCAGCCCGTGCTCAGCGTCAAGGTGGGCCAGACCATCGACGCCATGTACATCGGCTTCAACAGCGACGTGCTGCAGCCCAACCAGATCACCGATTATCTCACCCGCGTGGTGCAGCCCAAGCTGCAGGCGGTCGAGGGCGTGCAGACCGCGGAGATACTGGGCGCCAAGAACTTCGCGCTGCGCGCCTGGCTCGATCCGGAGAAGCTCGCCGCCTATGGCCTGACCGCGGCCGACGTGAGCGCCGCACTCGCCAGCAACGACTACATCTCCGGGCTCGGCAGCACCAAGGGCCAGATGGTGCAGGTCAACCTGACCGCCTCCACCAGCCTCCACTCGGTCGATGAATTCCGCAACCTCGTGCTCAAGCAGGCGAACGGCGCCATCGTGCGCCTGAAGGACGTGGCCAAGGTGCTGCTCGGCTCCGACAATTACGAGCTCGAGGTCGGCTTCGACGGCAAGCGCGCGGTCTATATCGGCATCCAGGTGGCGCCCGCCGCCAACCTCCTCGACGTGATCAAGGGCGTGCGCAAGATCTTCCCCGACATCCAGGCGCAGCTGCCGCAGGGCATGAGCGGCGAGATCGTCTACGATTCGACGGCCTTCGTGAACAGCTCGATCAACGAGGTCGAGCGCACGCTCATCGAGGCGCTCATCATCGTCACCCTCGTCATCTTCGCCTTCTTGGGCTCGCTGCGCTCGGTGGTGATCCCGACGCTCGCCATCCCGCTGTCGCTCATCGGCACCCTCACCCTGATGTTCGCCTTCGGCTTCTCGATCAACCTCTTGACGCTCCTCGCCCTGGTGCTGGCCATCGGCCTCGTGGTCGACGACGCCATCATCGTGGTCGAGAACGTGAACCGCCATCTCGACGAGGGCATGCAGGCCATCCCGGCGGCGATCCAGGCGGCGCGCGAGCTCGGCGGACCGATCATCGCCATGACCGTCGTCCTCGTCGCGGTCTATGTGCCGATCGGCTTCCAGGGCGGCCTCACGGGGGCGCTCTTCACCGAGTTCGCCTTCACCCTCGTGGGCGCCGTCACCGTTTCGGCCGTCGTCGCGCTCACGCTCTCGCCGATGATGTGCTCGCGCCTCTTGAAGCCGCATACGGCCGGGCGCCGCGGCTGGCAGGAGGCCCTAGCCGACTTCATCGACCGCAGCTTCGACCGCGTGCGCCGCACTTATGCGCGCTGGCTGCACGGCAGCCTCAACTACCTGCCGGTGACCGGCCTCTTCGCGCTCATCGTGCTCTCGAGCATCTATTTCCTCTACGTCGGCTCCAAGAGCGAGCTCGCTCCCCAGGAGGACGAAGGCGTCATCATCACCCAGTCGATCGCGGCGCCCGACGCCACCCTCCAGCAGCGCCAGCTCTATTCCCGCCAGGTCTATAAGCTCTTCACCGGCTATCCGGAGATGGATCACGTCTTCCAGCTCGACGTGCCGGGTCAGTCGATCGCCGGCATGGTCTTCAAGCCGTGGGACGAGCGCACGCGCACCACCAACGAGCTGCAGCCGATCGTGCAGCGCGATCTCTCGTCCCATGTCGCCGGCACCAAGATCGTCGCCTTCCAGCCGCCGCCGCTGCCGGGCGCCGTCGGCCTGCCGGTGCAGTTCGTCATCGGCACCACCGATCCCTTCGACCGGCTCAACGACGTGGCGCAGCAGTTCCTGCAGGAGGCCATCAAGAGCGGCCTCTTCATCTTCCTCGACAGCGACCTGAAGATCGACCAGCCCCAGTCGACAGTGGAGATCGACCGCGACAAGACGGCGGAGCTCGGCCTCAAGATGAGCGACGTGGGAAGTGCGATGGCCTGGATGCTCGGCGGCGCCTACGTCAATTATTTCGGCCTCGACCGGCGCTCCTACAAGGTGATCCCGCAGGTGCAGCAGCGTCACCGGCTGAACACCCGGCAGCTCCTCGGCTATTACATCGGCTCGGTCAACGGCATCCCGGTGCCGCTCTCCACGGTGGCGCGCATCGCCACCACGACCGTGCCCGAATCGCTCAATCACTTCCAGCAGATCAACGCCGCCACCATCCAGGGCGTGGCGGCACCCGGCGTGGCGCTGGGCGAGGCGCTCGACTACATGAAGGCGCTCGCCGCGCGCACGCTGCCCCAGGGCTACTCCGTCGACTACGGCGGCCTCACCCGTCAGTACGTCCAGGAGTCGAGCGGCTTCGTCGCCACCTTCGCCTTCGCCCTCATCATCATCTTCCTCTCCCTTGCGGCGCTCTTCGAGAGCTTCCGCGATCCCCTCATCATCCTCGTCTCGGTGCCGATGTCGATCGCGGGCGCCCTCGTCTTCATCAGCCTCGGCTTCTGGGGCGCCAGCCTCAACATCTACACCGAGGTCGGCCTCGTGACGCTCATGGGCCTCATCAGCAAGCACGGCATCCTCATCGTCGAGTTCGCCAACGACTTGCAGCGCCACGGCAAATCCAAGCGCCAGGCGATCGAGGAGGCGGCCGGCATCCGGCTGAGACCCATCCTCATGACGACGGCCGCCATGGTGCTCGGCGTGGTGCCGCTCATCTTAGCCGGCGGCGCCGGCGCGGTGTCGCGCTTCGACATGGGGCTGGTGATCGCGAGCGGCCTCTCGATCGGCACGCTCTTCACGCTCTTCGTGGTGCCCAGCGTCTATATGATGATCGCGACCGACCACTCGAAGGAGGCGGAGGCTGCGGCCGAGCCGGCGAGCCCGGCGCCGCACGAGGCCTGAGCCAAGCGGGAAGCGGGCGTTGCCAGCCGGCGGCGGCGCTGCTATCGATTGCCGAAAGGAACGCAGGCAGCGCCAGCTCTGCGCGTAGCTCTCACAAGAGAAGGTGGAAAGGCCTGCGAAGGAAGAGGGATGTCATGCGCATCGTGGCGACACTCGCGGCTGCATGCGTCGTTCTGGCTCTCGTGGCACTCTACGTGGTCGGCAGCGAGGGCATCGGCGCCGCCGACGACGGGCTCGCGGCCGGGCTCTTCGCCGGAGCCGCGATCTTCGATCTCTCGGCCGGCTTCGTCACCTATTTCGCCCCCTTGTGGATCGCCATCTTCCGCGGCCATCCCGACGCGCGCGGCATCGCGGCGCTCAATCTCCTCCTCGGCTGGACGGTGATCGGCTGGCTCCTCGCCATGGTGTGGGCGGTCTCGCGCGTGCCGCTGCGGCGGGCGGCGCAGCCGGCACCGGCCCTGCGCCATTGAGGGGCCTCTTGTCAGGGGCACGCGGGCATTGCTTGGGGCTGGGCTTGGGCTTGGCAATCGCCCTGGCGCTCGCAGGCTGCGGGCGCGAGAGCGTGACGACGGCGACGCCGCCGCCCGCCAACGAGCAAAACCTTGTCGGCACCCCCAAGGCGCGGCTCCTGGCCTGCGCGGGCAGCCCCGCCATCGCCTATCAGCAAGCCGGGCTTGAATACCTGGGCTTCCGGGCCAAGACCACCATCGGCGGCGGCTACCTGCAGGACGCGCCGGACCTTCCGCTCGTCGGCTCCCCTGCTATCGGCAGCAAGGGCACCGAGGTTCTCTGCCAAGCGAGCGTCGTGCTCAAGGGCGGCGTCGTCGATGCCGTGACGCTGCGCAGCGACCCGCCGCAGGACAGGAAGACCACGGAAACACTCTGCCTGCCGATGCTGGCGCGCTGCCTCTCGCCGTGAAGCGCGCGGTCCTGGTCGCTCACTCCCGGCTCGCCGCCTCCTGCCTTTCCGAGAGCAAGGCCTTGCAGGCGACCATGACGCGCAGCCAATGGGTGCGGCTCTCCACGTCGCCCGCCTCGAGGAGCGCATGGGACCACCGCGAGGCGTAGCCCGGCGCCGCTTCGCCGGCCTTGGCGACGAGAACGCCCGCCGCGCGCCAAATCTCGCTCCCAGTATCCATCGTCAAACCTCCACGCATTTGAGCCCCGGAGGCCGGCAGCGCCCCAGCGGGCTCCGCCGCGACGACGCTCCGGGGGCAGGCACCGTCCCCTCGCTCATCTGCACCTAGCGCTGGCGCCGAGGATTTCAAGCCGGGTTCGGTTCATCTCGGAGGAAATTTCGTGGCTGCGGGGCACCGGCGGCGGGCCCTGGAGCCGGCTCCCGCCGGGGAGCCGGAGATCAATGAAATCATGGCGATGGGCGGCGTTCCTGCGGCGACGGTGGCAAATACAGCCGTTGACGCCGCAACATTGAGCGAGCAAATCCGCCGCCGGACGAGACAAAAAGGCCGGCGCCGCAAGGTGAGGCGCGCTCCCGCCCTCGCGAGAATTAACTCGAAACGCGGCAAAGCTTCATCTATACTACCAGATATAGGGGAGACTCTTTACAGAGGGCACAAACGTAATGTCGAACTGGGCAACTACGGGCGTCAATGAGGACCCGCATGTCGGCCAGCAATACCAGCGGACCGACGGCACGGGCCTGGTTTTCGAGGTGGTTGGGACGGTCGAGTGCTTCAGGCAGCCGCACATCCGCGTGCGCCGGGTCGACGATCCGACCGACATGCGGGTGTTCGCCCGCTCGGCGCTGACGGACGGGCAGAGCTTCCGCGCCGTCGACCAGTCGGCACCGCCGCGCGTCGGCTACGGGCAGCTCCGTCTCAAAGCGAGCTAAGCAGCACCATCCTCGCGGAGCGAGCGATGGCAAGTCCCAAGCGGCCCGGTGCCGGCGACGCTCTTCTCGTCATCGACATGCAATACGACTTCTGCCCGGGCGGCAGCCTCGCCGTGGCGGGCGGCGAGGAGGTCATCCCGCTCGTGAACCGCCTCGCCGGCAGCTTCGCCCATGTCGTGCTGACGCAGGACTGGCATCCGCGCGGCCATCTCTCCTTCGCCTCGGCGCACCCCGGCAAGCAGCCCTTCGAGAGCGTGCGGCTCGCTTACGGCATGCAGACCCTGTGGCCCGACCACTGCGTGCAGGGCACGCACGGCGCCGAGCTCCACCGGGCGCTCGCCGTGCCGCAGGCCGAGCTCGTGCTGCGCAAGGGTTTCCGCCGCGAGATCGATTCCTATTCCGCCTTCTTCGAGAACGACCGCACGACGCCGACCGGTTTGGCCGGCTACCTCCGCGAGCGCGGCTTCACGCGGCTCTTCTTAGCCGGGCTGGCGCTCGATTTCTGCGTGCGCTGGTCGGCCGAGGACGCGCGCCGGCTCGGCTTCGCGGCGGTCGTCGTCGAGGACGCCTGCCGCGCCATCGACATGGGCGGCAGTTTAGCCGCCGCGCGCACGGCACTGGCGGCGGCCGGCGCCGCACTCGTGCTCAGCGAGACGCTCGGCTTCGAGTGAGCGTCCTCGCCGCGGCTCAGTCCTCGAGGAGGAAGGTGAGCTCCATGGTCGAGCGGTACTCGGTGATCTTGCCGCGCTCGACCTTGGCCTTCATCTCCACCACCTCGAGCCCGGTGATGCCGCGAAGCGTCTTGGCGGCACGCTTGAGCCCCTGATTGACGGCGTCGTCGAAGCTCTTCGTCGACGCGGCGGTAACCTTGGTGACGCGTGCAACGGCCATGGCAACCTCCCTGCGCTGGCCCGGCAACGGCGATGATGGGCCGCTTTCCGCGCCGAGTCGAGCCGTAACGGCGCTCACTCTGCTCCCGCCCCTCCCCTCGCCTCCTTGTGGCGCTGCCAGCCGGCGGCGCGCAGCCGGCAGGCATCGCAAGAGCCGCAGCCGTAGCCCCACTCGTGGCGCTTGCCGCGCTCGCCGAGGTAGCAGCTGTGGCTCCGCTCGAGGATGAGCTCGACGAGCGCAGCACCGCCCAGCTCCTCGGCCATCGCCCAGGTCGCCGCCTTGTCGATCCACATGAGCGGCGTCTCGAGCACGAGGCGGCTCGCCATGCCGAGGTTGATCGCCGCCTGCAAGGCCTTGATGGTGTCGTCGCGGCAGTCGGGATAGCCCGAATAGTCGGTCTCGCACATGCCGGCGACGATGTATTTGAGGCCGCGCTGGAATGCGACGATCGCGGCGAAGGTGAGGAAGACGAGATTGCGACCCGGCACGAAGCTCGTCGGCAGGCCGTCCGGGCGCTTGGCCAAGGGCTGGTCCGCGGTGAGCGCGCTCAAGCTCACCTCGCCGAGCACGTCGAGCGCGATCACGCGGTCGGCGCCCAGGCGCTCGCCCCAGGCGGGCAAGATTGCCGCCACGCCGCGGCGGATGGGCTCGCGCATCTCGAGCTCGACCGCGTGGCGCTGGCCGTAGCGGAAGCCCACGGTCTCGACGCGCGCATAACGCGAGAGCGCCCAGGCGAGGCAGGTCGCCGAGTCCTGCCCGCCCGAGAGGAGGACGAGTGCGGCCCGGGGATCGAGCTCCGCCATGGGCGAGCTTAGCACCGCCGCGGCTCAGCGCCGCTCGGGGAAGAGGGCGAGGAGCCCCTCGCGCGAGGCGGCCGCCGTGCCGCGCTCGGTCACGAGCCCGCTCACCAGGCGCGCGGGCGTCACGTCGAAGGCGTAGTTGGCGGCGGGACTTCCGTCGGGCGTGAGCTGGACGGTGACGAGCTCGCCCTCCGCGGTCTTGCCCTGGATGCGCGTCACCTCCTCGCCGGCGCGCTCCTCGATGGGGATTTCCTTGAGGCCGTCGGAGAGCGTCCAGTCGATGGTGGGCGACGGCAGCGCCACGTAGAACGGCACCCCGTTGTCCTTGGCCGCGAGCGCCTTCAAATAGGTGCCGATCTTGTTGCACACGTCGCCCGCAGCGGTGGTGCGGTCGGTGCCGACGATGGCGAGATCGACGAGGCCGCGCTGCATGAGATGTCCGCCGGCATTGTCGACGATGACGGTGTGGGCGACGCCGTGGCGGCCGAGCTCCCAGGCGGTGAGTGCGGCACCCTGGTTGCGCGGCCGCGTCTCGTCGACCCAGACGTGGATCGGGATGCCGTTGTCGTGCGACATGTAAATGGGGGCGAGTGCGGTGCCCCAATCGACGGTGGCGAGCCAGCCGGCGTTGCAATGGGTGAGGACGTTGACGCGCCCCGCCTCGCCCTTCTCGCGCCAGGCCTTGCGGATGAGCTTCTCGCCGTGGCCGCCGATCGCCCGGTTGATCGCCACATCCTCGTCGCAGATCTCGGCGGCGCGCCTGTAGGCGGCGGCGGCGCGCTCACGAGCCCGCGTGTTGCGCAGGCGCGCGCGCATGTCGTCGAGCGCCCAGCGCAGGTTGACCGCCGTCGGCCGGGTGGCGAGGAGGAGATCATAGGCCCGGTCGAGCGCGGCGTCGGACGGCTCGGCCCGCATCGCAAGCGCCACCCCATAGGCCGCCGTGGCGCCGATGAGCGGCGCCCCGCGCACCAGCATGGCGCGAATGGCGTGCGCCGCCTCCTCGACCGTCTCGAGCCGCGCCAGAGAGAAGAGATGCGGCAGCCTGGTCTGGTCGATCACGCTCACGGACCAGCCGTCGTCCGAGAGCCAGATCGTGCGATAGGGAACGCCGTCAACCTTCATGGGCGACCTTCATGGCGGAGACGATAGCGGAGCCAGGCACCGGGCTCAATCTTGCTCCTGCTCGCCGTGACAGCCGCCGGGCCCGCAAGCGGCCAAGGTGCCTCGGACTGGCTGCGGTGCGTCCTTCGAGACGCTCGCTTTCGCTCGCTCCTCAGGATGAAGATAAGTCTTTCTGCCACACACAGATTTGCCTCATCCTGAGGAGCGCCCCGAAGGGGCGCGTCTCGAAGGACCCGCGACGGTACTGCAAGCGTCCTTGAGATGTGTGCATCAACTCCTGCTACAGCGGACAGCGCCATGGACGACACCCAATTCGCAGAGCTCGCCGGCTGGATCGCCGAAGCCGGATTGGCGGGCGAGAGCGAGACGGCGATGGTGAGCGGCTTTTGCGCGCGGGTCGCCGCATTGGGCGTGCCCCTCGCGCGCGGCACGGTCTTCATCGACACGCTGCATCCGATCTATGAGGGGCGGCTCTTCAGCTGGCAGGCCTCGGCACAGGAGGCGACGCTTCGAGAATATCCGTCCTCGAGCCAGGGCGAGGACCTGGAGCGCTGGAAGCGCAGCCCCTTTTATCTCCTCCTGCAGTCCGGCGAGCCGCTGCTGCGGCGGCGCCTGAGCGCCGGGAGCGCGGCCGAGTTTCCCATTATCGCCGATATGCTCGCCGCCGGCATGACGGACTATGTCGCGATGGTCAATCGCTTCGCGGCGGAAGGCGTCATCGGCGAGATGGATTGCGTCTATTCCTCCTGGGTGACCGACCTCCCGCAAGGCTTCCGCGACGCCGACGTGGCGGATTTGAGGCGGCTCGTTCCGCTCCTGGCGCTCGCGGTGAAATCCGCCTCCCTCGCGCGCATCGCACAGACGCTCGTCGAGACCTATCTCGGGCGCGACGCCGGCCGGCGGGTGCTCGGCGGTCGCATCGCGCGCGGCGTCGCCGACCGCATCGAGGCCGTCTTGTGGTTCAGCGACCTCCGCGGCTACACGCGGATCACCGATACCGCCGCCCCCGGGCAGATCATCCCGCTTCTCAACGACTATGCCGACGCCGTCATCTCCGCGATCCACGCCGAGGGCGGCGACGTACTCAAGCTGATGGGCGACGGCACGCTCGCCATCTTCACGGCCGCGGACTGCGAGGCGGCCTGCCGGGCCGCACTTGCCGCGGCAAGCGGCGCCCGCCGCAGCGTGGCCGAGCTCAAGGCGCGGCGCGCCGCCGCGAGCCTGCCTGTCACCGACATCTATCTCGGCCTCCATTTCGGCGAGGTCTTCTACGGCAACGTCGGCAGCAAGGAGCGTCTCGATTTCACGGTCGTCGGCCCGGCCGTCAACGAGGTGAGCCGCATCGCCGCCCTCTGCCGCTCCGTCGAGCAGCCGGTCCTCCTCTCCGCCGCTTTCGCCTCGGCGGCGGGCGAGGCGCGAAGCCGCCTTGTCTCGGTCGGGCGCTACGCGCTCCGCGGCGTCGGCCGCCCGCAGGAGCTCTTCACGCTCGAGCCGGGGGAGGAGTCTGCATGATAAGAGCGGCGCCCGGCCGGGGGCCGGGGGCGACGAGCTCTTGAACGACGCATGATTATGCCCTACTTTACTCCTAAATGGAGCCATTTTGGAGCCGATCATGAACCTGTCGATCAAGAACGCGCCCGACGACGTCGTGCGCCGGCTCAAGGAGCGCGCGGCACGCAACCACCGCTCATTGCAAGGAGAGCTGCTGGCGATCATAGAGGAGGCGGTGGCCCGGTCTCGCCCGCTCACTCCCGAGGACGTGCTGGCCGAAGTCCGTCGGCTCGGGCTCCGGACCCCCGACGAGGGCACCGCGATGATCCGCAAGGACCGCGATGACCGTTAAGGTCGTCGATGCTTCGGCCCTGGTCGCATTGCTATTCGCCGAGTCGCAAGCGGCCGCGGTCGCGTCCCAACTATCGGGAGCCAGCCTCGTCGCACCGCATCTTCTGGCCTTCGAGGTCGCCAATACTTGCCTCAAGAAGATGCGCCGCGATCCCGGGCAGGAGGGCATCCTTCTGAGCGCGTTCGCGGCATTCATGCGCATGCCGATCAAGACCGTGGAAGTCGATCATGAGGCGGCACTTCGGCTAGCCCAGGAGTCCGGATTGACCGCTTACGATGCCAGCTATCTCTGGCTGGCGCGCAAGCTCGATGCCGAGCTGGTGACGCTCGACAAGCAACTCACGGTCGCGGCTACACGGTGAGGGTGGTGAGTCGCGCGTCCTGGCTGCGAGCAACCCCAGCGCTCAGCCGGCCTTTTTCTTGAGCGTCATTGTTCGCCGGCATCCCCACTTATTCGTGTAAGCGCCCGTGAGCTGGCCGTTCGCGATCCTACCAATCAGCTCACCTTTGCCTAACTTGCCTTCGAAGGCGCCATCGGGCGCAACTGTGCCACTGATGTGATCCGTTTGTTCCCCATATCTGCTGCGCCCACTGATTTGGTTGTCTCGTATCGTAATTCTGACTATATTTTCAATAAAACTACAGCCAATAGATGCCATTTGAGGAGTGCTGCCTTCCCATTCCCCGTCGAAGCTCGCTGTCTCTCGAGGGATCGCGGATTCGTGCGGCGCAGCCATGGCTTGTTGCCGTGCCGCTGGCGTCCCTGGCTGTGTTTGCGGCTGATCCCGATCGCGTCGCAGGTTTCCCCGCGTGGCAATTGCGCCACCCGAGGACGGAGAATTCGGGGTTTGCCGGGACGGGATCACCTCCGACTGTGCTGGCTTCGCCGAAGCCGGCGAAGTCGTTGCCGCGCCCGATGTCGACTGAATACCGACTTGGCCGGCATCGTACGCCTTGCGGTACCAGCGGACGGCCTCTTCCGTGTCAATTGGTACGCCACGGCCGTATTCATATAAGCGACCGATCTCCGTCATGGCCTCAGCGCTTCCAGCGTCGGCTGCCTCGCGCCACCAGCGCAAGGCCTCGCCATAATTGCTGGCGCCAAAGGCGAGAGAAGCCTTATCCATCAAATTCTGAACCGAGGACGCCGCGACGAGGTGTGGTGCCGACGACGACGCCTCCGCCGTTTTGGTGAGGCGCTCCACCTCGGCAAGGCGTGCCTCAGCTTCCGCCGCAAAGGCGCTTCCGGGATATTTGTCAAGATAGCCCTGAATCTTTCTGGGTGAGCGGCTATCCTTCACCCTTCGCCACGCGTCAGCGGCCTCCGCATGATGCCTGATGTCTGCGAGCCGTGCCTGGGCATCACCCGCGAAGCGGCTTTTAGGGTATTTCTCGAGGAAATCCTTGAAGACCTCTGCTTGTTCAGCGCCCTTAATGCGAGCCCACGCCTCAACGGCCTGCTGCTCTCGCTTGCGAAGTTCCTCTTCGTCTCCGAGTTTCGCGAGCTTCTGTCCGGCTCTCACGGCATTGGCTCCACTCGGATAGCGCGCCAAGAAAGCTTGGACCTCGCCCTGCGAGGCACTGTCCTTCACCTTACTCCAAGCCGCTTCCTCTTCGCGCCGGAGTGCCGCGATTTTCAGCCGCGCCAGTTCTACGAATGCGCCAGTCGGAAACCGCTGGACATAGGCTTCGAAATCGGCCGGATTGCCACTCCCCTTGACGCTCTCCCAATATGCCAAATCTGTCTGCTGGAGATCGAGGCCCTCTCTAGGCGCGGCCGGGTTAGCCGCGGGGGGCGGTTCTTGCTTTGCCAACTTCAGGGCTTCCAGACGATTACGCGCCAAAGGCACGAACGCGCCCTTCGGGTATTGCGTCAGGTAGGCCTCGAAATCCGCACGGTTGGTGCTGTCTTTGATCGACTGCCAGAACACCACCTCCTTGTCCGGTCCGGACTGCTGCACCTGCGGCGGTGGGGTCGGCGCCGGAGGCGGCGGCGCGGGCGGCACGAAATAAAATTCGCCGATCAGTGAGGAAGACTCCCACGGCACCTGCTTGCCGTGCGAGCGCTCCTCGACCGCGGCGCGCACTCTCCTGAGGAGCTGCTCCACTTCCACGCCCGCCGTCTTCATCGATTTCAAGAGCTCGGCGGTGTAGAGGCCGTGCTCGCTGTCGCCGTCCGACGCCACTGCGCCGGGGGCTGTGGCATAGGCGATGAGCGTGCCGCGCGCCGCGTCGATGGCGGCAAGCCCGCCCGAGAGGCCGCGCAGGCCGCGTCCGAACGGGCTGTCGCGGCAGGCATCGAGGATCACGAGCGCCACCCGCGCGTGGGCGTCGTTGAGCTGGTCGGTCACCACTTCCATCGGGAACGTCTCGAACGGGATGGCGGCCGCGGTGTCGACCGTGGCATCGACGGGGACGAGATAGTTCTGCCCCTTGAGCTGTATGCCGTGTCCCGCGTAATAGAAGAGCGCAGCGCCGTTGCGCGGGAGCGCCTGCGTGAACTCGACGAACGCCTTCTGCATGGCCTTGAGCTCGGCGTCCTCGAGCTCGATGACCTTGAAGCCGAGCTCGCGCAGCGTTTGCGCCATCGCGCGGGCATCGTTGGCCGGGTTCGCCAGTTTCGGCACGCCTGCGGCGCGATAGGCGCCGTTACCGATGACGAGCGCGACGCGAGGCTCCGTGGCCTGCGCCAACGCATAACCGCTCCATAGCGCCACAATCAGCAACGCCGCCGAAAGAAAAAGCCCATTAAGGCTGCGCCATATCGAGAAACGCACGTCGTTCCTCCTGCGCAATGGCAGAACTCGCCCGTCCGTAGACTCGCCGCGCTTCGAGGCCGCCTCAATCACAGAAAAAAATAGCGCCCGGTGCAGTAACGGACGCGCCGTTACTTGCTTGTTGAAACGAGAAATCGCACCGTTTGACCTGGCCTGCGTCGATCCGGATGAACTTGTCGGTCATCGTATAGAGGCAGTCGATCTTGTAGACGAATGCCGGCGCGTCGGAATTCATGCTCCAAGCCTGATGGATACGCCCGCCGCGCCGCTCCTGGGTCGTCGGCGCCATCTGAGGCAAGGGCTCATCGGCCTTCGGCGGCGAATCCCGCGGATAGGAGAGCACGCGAACGGTATCGAATCTTGATTTTGGCAGTCCCCACGCCACGGGCGGTTTCGCGGGACACACGATCGTGTGAGACGACGATTGAATATCGGCAGTCTGAGCTCTAGCCGGGAACAGCGCAACCAGGCACGCACTCAAAAGCGCGGCCTCAGTTCGGCTGGATGCCGTGCCGCGCTTCCTGCGCCGCGTCATAGGATGACCGAGAACTTCTCGGGCTGCTGCGCGATGCCGACCGAGTCCGGCCTGCCGAAGTAGATTTCGCGAAGGCCCGGCAACTTTCCCACCCATTGGTCGAACACGACGATGCCTTTGCCGCCCGGTATCAGCCGGACAAAAAGCGCGGCGTGGTTGCCGGACGGAAGATTGGGATACCGGCCGTTGATAAAGGTCGCGATGGCCGTTCCGTCCGCGACCATGGCGGAGGGCTGGAGAACCAGTGCATTGACGTACTGGCTGATTTTCGTCCCTTCGCGCCAGAGGGACGTATTGGGGGCACCTGCCAGCACTTGTACCAGTCTTACACATTGTCCGTTGTCGACGACCGCCTTTTGTGCCGTATAGTTCTTTGCGATATAGGGTCCGGGCATCTATCCCCCCCAAAGGCATGACGTCCGCCGACAGGACTATGCCGCCCGCGACGTCGTCGGGGTCCTCCTCACGCGGCTGCCAGACGCTCAATCAAAATTCTGCAGTGACCAAGGGCTGCAAACCTTACGATGCGCCTTTTTACTTTTGCGCGCAATACGTTGTGAGCCTGCACGCAGCGATAGACGAATTACTCCACCCCTAACCTCCCTCGACCCGCCTGATCGCATAGAGCGACACGTCGCCGTAGCCCTTGGCGAGCGGCACCGTGCCCACGTAGTCGCGCGCGTAGGGCGCATCGGGCTTGAGGGCCAAGGCCGCGGCGAAGGGCTCGGTCACGTAGACGGAGCCGACCGGGGTGATCGGCTCGATGCGCGCGGCGCGCGTCACGTGGGCGCCGAAGAAGGAGACGCGGCCGAGCACCGGATCGAGCATCTCGTTGACCGGGCCGTAGTGGCAGCCGATGCGCAGCGCCAAGGTGGCCGGCAGCTTGCGCGCCGCGAGGTCGATGCGCCCGACCTCCTCCTGAATCTTGAGCGCGCAGGCGGTGGCCGCCACCACGTCGTCGAAGACGAGGAAAAGGCCGTCGCCCCAGGTATTGCACCACAGCACGTGCTGCTGGTAGAGGCGGATCGAGCTGCCCATGGCACCCAGCACGTCCTCGACGAAGGCGGGAATCTGCCGCTCCGTCAGCTTGCTGAAGCCGTGCACGTCGCCGAAGAGGAAGGCGCAGAGCCGGCGCCCCTCGCTCGCCGCCGCATCCGTCGGCCACTCGGGCACCGCCTCGTAGCTCCGCAGCCTCCCCTGGGGCGAGATGACCAGCGTGGGATGCCCCGCCTCGCGCCACAGCCGCACCTCGGCGCCGGTGCCGGCGAGCCCGCCCGAGTGGCTCGGCAGCACCTCGTCCCAGAGGGCGATCTGCACCGCCCGCCCGTCGAGAAACGAGGCCCGCTGCAGCGCCAGGCCCATGGCGTATTGGCCGCCGTAGGAGAAGAGCGCGCTGGCGCCGGCAAAGCTGTCGCTCGTCGCCATGACGACGCGGGTGGCGCGCGAGAGGCAGGTTTGGAAGCGCTCGCTCCAGCCCGCCCCCGCCGCGGCCACCGAGACGGCGCGGAACTCGGCGAGCTCGAAGGGGATCACCACGTGGAGCTCCGCCCCGCGCGCGAGGAGGGCCTCGGCGAAGAGGATATCGGCGCCGCAAGCGAGCGAGCCGTAGCCGTAGCCGACCGCGAGCTCCTCGAGCGCGGCGCGGATCGCCGCCGCCGCCGCCGGCACGTCGCCCTCCGTGAAGCGCTGCCCGATGAGATGGCCGACGTAATGGATGACCGGCGGCGGCTCGAGCGGCGCGAGGATATCCTCGGCGATGGCGAGCTGCTGGCAGGTCCGGCGCAGCTGGCGCCGCGTCCCCGCCCGTCCCTGGGCATCGATCGGGCGCACGGCGCCGGCCTCGGCAATGAGCCGCTGCACCTCCTCGACGCGGCCGAGGATGAGCTGCGCCTCGGCCCGCGTCGCGAGGCCGTAATAGTCGCCCGCCGCGCAGGAGGCGAGCACCCCTGCCGCCACCCGCTCGGCCTCCTCGCGGCGCCCGGCCCAGAGGAGGAGGGCCGCCGCATTGACGCCCGGATAGGGATCGCCGGTGAGCGCCAGCACGCGGGCGTAGGCCGCGGCCGCGGCCGCGAGCTTCTCGCCGCGCCGGCTCGAGCGGTCGGCCAGCGCCTGGTCCTTGAGGAGGCGCGCATAGAGCGAGGGAATGTCGACCGCGAGCTTGGCGTCCGCGGCCACCGCCTTGTCGAGGCCCCATTCGGCGAAGAGCTCGAGCGCGCGGGAGGTGGCGCCGGCGCGCGCCAGCGCCAGCACCGCCCGGTGCTTATACGCGACCACGTCCTCCGCCGCCTCGACCGCCTGGCGCGCCCTGTCGTAGGCGACGAGCAGATCGCCGCGCCGCATGGCGGCGTCGATGTCGATCAGCCGCACGTCCTTGCGCTCGCCCGCTTGGGTCGCCATGGCCGCCCCGTCCCCCTCGCGTTGCCGAGTTGCGCACCGGCCGCCACGGGAGAAGATAGCCCGCCGGCGGCGGCGGCCGAAAGCGGCTAATTGGCCGCCGCCCTCTCGCGCCCGGGCTTCAGCCGGCCGCCCCTCCCTGTGCTACACTTGCCGCGATCTCCAGGGACGCCAGAGGAGGTGGCGCGAGCATGACACAGCCGCTGCGAATCTTCATCTCATCGCCCGGCGACGTCGAGGAGGAGCGCCGGCGCGCCGCGATCGTCGTCAACCGGCTCAGCCGCGAGTTCGCGCGCTTCTTCGACATCAAGCCGATCCTCTGGGAATACGAGCCCATGCTGGCCTCCGGCCATTTCCAGGACATCATCGAGGCGCCGTCGAAATCGGACATCCAGGTGGTGATCCTGTGGTCGCGCCTCGGCACCCCCTTGCCCGAGGCGCGCTACCGCGGCATCGACGGCCGCGCACCCGTCACCGGCACGGAATGGGAGTTCGAGGACGCGCTCCGCGCCAACCGCGAGCGCGGCACGCCGGACCTCCTCGTCTACCGCAAGAAGGGCAAGGGCATCGCCGAGTTCGACAGCACCGCGGAGCTCGAGGCGGCGGCGGCGCAGCGCAAGGCGCTCGAGACCTTCTGGGACCGCTATTTCGGCAGTGCGGCGAGCGGCTTCAAGGCGGCCTTCAACCTCTTCTCCACGCGCGACGAGTTCGAGGAGATGCTGGAGGGCCACTTGCGGGCGCTCATCCGCGAGCGCCTGCCGCGCCTCGCCGAGAGCAAGGAGGCCGAGAGCGGGATCGCCTGGCACCAGGGCTCGCCCTACCGCGGCCTGCAATATTTCGACCTGGAGCACGCCCCCATCTTCTTCGGCCGCTCGCGCGCCGAGAAGCAGGTGACCGAGGCGCTCGCGCGCCGCGCCGCGGACGGCTCGGCCTTCGTCCTCGTGCTCGGCATGAGCGGCTGCGGCAAATCATCGCTCGTGCGCGCGGGCGTGCTGCCCGAACTCATGACGCCGGGCGTCGTGAGCGGCGTCGGCATGTGGCGGCACGCCGTGTTCCGCCCGAGCGACGGCGCCGGCGACCTCGTGGCCGGGCTGGTGCGCGTCCTCGCGCATTCGCCCCAGGCGCTGCCCGAGCTCCTGGAGGGCGGCCTCGAGGTCGAGCAGGTGGCAAAGCTCCTGCGCGAGCTCCCGGCCCAGGCGGCGGTGACCGTCGTCCCGGCCTTGCGCCGTGCCGCCGAGCGCGCCAAGGCGATGGGCGAGGGGCGGCTCATCCTGGTGGTCGACCAGATGGAGGAGCTCTTCTCGCTCGCCGCCATCGACAAGGCGGAGCGCGAGCGCTTCGTCGAGCTCCTGGCGGCACTCGCCGAGAGCGGCGCCGTGTGGGTGATCGGCGCCATGCGCAGCGACTTCTACCACCGCGCTGCGGAGCTGCCGACCCTCGTGCGCCTGGCGGCGGCGCGCGGCAACTTCCTCCTGACCGAGCCCAACGCGGCGGAGATCGAGGAGATGATCCGCCAGCCGGCGGCGGCGGCTGGGCTCGCCTTCGAGGAGGATGCCGAGAGCGGCGAGCGGCTCGAGCGCGTGCTCCAGGAGGAGGCGGCGCGCCAGCCGGGCGCCTTGCCGCTCCTCGAGTTCGCCCTCGATCAGCTCTATCGCAAGGACGTGGAGGAGAAGGGCGGCACCACCCTCACCTTCGCGAGCTACCAGGAGCTCGGCCGCCTCACGGGTGCCGTGGCACGCCACGCGGACGAGGTCTGCGCGGGGCTCTCGCCCGAGGCCCAGGCGGCACTTCCCGGCGTGCTGCGGGCGCTCGTGACCATGGGCTCGGGCGACGACCGGGCGACGGCGCGCGCCGTCCTGCGCGACGAGATCGCCACCAGCCCCGTGCGCACGGCCGTGCTCGACCGCCTGATCGAGGAGCGCCTGCTGGTGAGCAGCGAGGAGCACGGCCAGGGCCTGGTGCGTCTCGCCCACGACATGCTGATCGCGAGCTGGCCGCGGCTCAAGGACCTCGTGGGGGAGGACCGCGACTTCCTGCGCACGCGCGAGCGCGTCGAGCAGGCGGTGGCGGAATGGGAGCGCCGCGGCCGCGCCGACGACTTCCTCCTGCCGGCGGGCCGCTCGCTCGCCGAGGCCGAGGACATGCTGGCGCGCCGGAGCGATGAGCTCGAGAGCCGCGACCGCCTCTTCATCGAGGCCTCGGTCAAGCGCGAGCGAAGCAACCGCGAGCGCCGCTTGCGGCGCACGCGCGCGATTGCCGCCGTCATGGGCCTCCTCGCCCTCGTCGCCGGCGGCTTCGGCTGGTACGCCTACGACCGCCGCCTCGCCGCCGAGCGCAATTACGAGGTGGCGGTGCGCGCGGCCCAGACGCTGGTGAGCGACGTGGCCGACCGCTTGCGCAATCTCGGCCTGCCCGCGGCCAGCGTGCGCGACATCCTCACCAGCGCCGAATCGCTCTACAACGACCTCACCCGCGGCGGCGTGGCGCGGACCGAGCTGCGCGGCCGCCAGGGGGAGACCCTGATGTCGCTCGCCGACGCGTTCGCCTCCTTGGGCGATACCGGCGCCGAGCGCCAGCGCGCCGAGGCGGCGCGGGCGATCTTCCAGGAGCTCATCGCCGAGCAGCCGGACAACACCGGCTGGCAGCGCGATCTCTCCGTGAGCCAGAACAAGCTGGGCGACGCGCTGCGCTCGCAGGGCGATCTGGCGGGCGCCCTCAAGGCCTACCGCGCGGGCCTCGAGACCATGGAGAAGCTGGCGGCGCGAAACCCGGCGAACACGCTCTGGCAGGCCGATCTCTCGGTCAGCTACGAGCGCATCGGCGACATGCTGATGTCGGCGGGCGAGGCAGCCCAGGCCCTCGAGAGCTACCGCAAGAGCCTGGAGATCCACAAGAAGCTGACCGAGCGCAATCCCGCGGCGCAAGATCGGCAGAGGGCGCTTTCCGTGGGCTACAACAAGGTCGGCGACGCGCTGCGCGCCGAGGCCGACGCGAATGGCGCGCTCGCCAGCTACCGTGCCGGCCTTGCCATCATGGCGAAGCTCGCGGGGCAAGACCAGGCCAACACCATGTGGCAGCGCGACCTCGCCATCAGCCACGAGCGCATCGGCGACGTGCTGCGCGACCAGGGTGCCGCGGCCGAGGCGCTCGCGAGCTATCGCAAGAGCCTCGATATCCACGAGGAGCTCGCGAGCCGCGATCCCTCCAACACGCTCTGGCAGCGCGACATCTCCGTGAGCAACGAGCGCCTGGGCGACATGCTCGTCGTCCAGGGCGACTATGCGGGCGCGCTCAAGAGCTACCGCAAGGCGCTCGAGACGCGCGAGCGGCTGGCGGCGCGCGACCCCTCCAACACCGACTGGCAGCGCGACCTTTCCGTGAGCGACAACAAGGTGGGGGACGCGCTGCGCGCCTCGGGCGACCAGACGGCGGCACTCGCGGCCTACCGCGCGGCCCTCGCGATCATCGAGAAGCTGGCGGCGCGCGACGCCTCCAACACGATCTGGCAGCGCGATCTCTCCATCAGCCACGAGCGCATCGGCGACGTCTTCTTGGCGCAGGGGAACAAGGATGGCGCGCTCAAGAGCTACCGCACGTGCCTCGCGCTGCGAGAGAAGCTGGCGGCGCGCGACCCCGCCAACGTGGGATGGCAGTACGACGTGTCCATCAGCGAGCAGAAGATCGGCGACGTTCTGCGCGCGCAAGGCGACCAGAAGGGGGCGCTTGCCAGCTACCGCACCCAGCTCGCCATCGTGGAGAAGCTGGCCGAGCGCGATCCCTCCAACGTCGGATGGCAGCGCGACGTCTCCGTGGGCGACAACCGGGTGGGCGACGTGCTGCGCTCGACCGGCGACAACAAGGACGCCCTCGCCGTCTACCGCGCCGGCTACGACGTCATGACGAAGCTGCTCGCGCGCGATCCCGCGAACGCGCTCTGGCAGCACGATCTTTGCGTGAGCCACGAGCGCATCGGCGACACGCTCGTGAGCACGGGCGACGCGGCGGGAGCGCTCGCCCACTATCGCCCGGAGGAGGAGGCGCTCGAGAAGCTCACGGCGCGCGACAGCGCCAACCTCACGATGCAGCGCGAGCTCGCCCTCGTCCACAACAGGATCGGAGACGCGCTCGATGCGACCGGCGACCGCGCGGGAGCACTCGCGAGCTATCGCGCCGGCGAGGAGGTGGCCGACAAGCTCGCGGCGCACGATGCGGCCAACACGCTGTGGCAGCACGACCGCGCCGTGAGCCGCGCCAAGATCGGCAACGAGCTCGCCGCCGCGAACGACCCGCAAGGGGCGCTCGCGAGCTTCCGCGCCAGCCTCGAGATCGTCGAGACCCTGGCCGCCAAGGACCCCGCCAACCGCGGCTGGCAGAACGACATCGCTTACTTGCGCGGACGGGTGGCGACGATGGAGAAGGCGGTCCCCGCCGGCCAGGCGCCCGGCCAGACGCAATGAGCGGGGCTATGGCGCCGCGAGCTCGCGCTTGAGGAAGGCGATCGCGGTGTGCCGCGCCTCGATGCCCGCGGGATTCGCCGGATCGAAGTCGAATGCATGCGCGGCGCCCGCATAGATGAGCAGCTTCGCCTGCCCGCCGAGCGCGCGGGCGGTTGCAACCAGCTCCTCACCATAGGCGAACGGAACGATGCGGTCGGCGGCGCCGTGGATCGCCAGGAGCGGCGGGAGACGCGCAATCTTGCCCGCGAGCGCTGCCGGAATGCCGCCGTAGAACACCGCGAGTGCTGCAATTCGCGGATCGCGCGCGGCGCTCGCGACGGCGAGGAAGCCGCCATTCGAGAAGCCGGCGAGGCCGACGCGGCCGGACGAGTCTTTGCGCCCAAGGGCATAGCCGGCAATGTCGCCGACGAGCCTCGTCCAGGCATCGAGCCGCGCCGCGAAGCGTGCGATCCGGGTCTCGCGGTCAGCGGAGCCCATCGCCGCGGCGTCGGCGGCGCTGTAATAGGAGAAGAGATAGGCGTCCATGCCCGCCTCGGCGACCGCCGTGGCGAAGCGCACATAGGGCTCGGGGTAGCCCGCGATGCCGCCAGCGCCGTGAAGGATGGGCACCGCCGGCCGCAGCCCCGCCTCCGGTGCGGCGTAGAGTTGCACGGGAACCGCCCGCTCCTCCCCCCGCACCATGAGATCGCGGGGCTCGATGTCGGCCGCCGCGGCCGGGAGCGCCAGGAGGCTGAGCAGCGGGAGGACGAGGACAATTCGCATGAGAGCCCTGAGCCGAGCCTGCGGTTACGCCATAGGCTATAGGTTGCCGTTCTCTTGTCGTCCATCGTGATTGGGGCGCCGCGGGTCCTTCCCGACGGCCAATAAGGCTTCGTTTTCCCCTGAGAGTCCCCGCTTGACTCGCCCGTGTTCGTCCTCTAGAACAAAAAAAGAACGAACAAATAGAGAACATCCACTGGAAACCCGGAGAGTGCCATGAGCTATCGCCACGATCTCGTCTCGCTCGAGGCGCTGAGGTGCCGCATCCTGGCGCTCGAGGGGACCTGGCAAGGGGCCGGGGAGGGCCGCGCGGCCTTGCCTGCGGCAGCGCTCGGCTTGGCGCCGCTCGACCGTGCGCTGCCCTGGGGCGGCCTGCCCATCGCCTGCCTCCACGAGGTCGCGGCCGGCGCCTTGGCCGATGGTGCCGCGGCCGGCTTCGCCGCCCATCTCCTCGCCCGCCTCGGTGCTGCGGAAGGTGACAGGCCGCGGCCCGTGCTGTGGTGCGCCGCGGGCGACGGGCTCTATGGGCCCGGCCTTGCCGGCTACGGCCTCGACACGCGCCGGCTCATCCTGGTGCGCGCACGCCGCCAGGCCGATCTTCTGTGGGCCATCGAGGAGGGCCTGCGCTCGGGTGCCGCCGCCGCCGTGCTCGGCGAGGTCGAGGAGGCGGATCTCACCGCCACGCGCCGCCTCCAGCTCGCCGCCGAGGCTGGCCGCGCCACGGCCCTTCTGCTGCGGCCGGCGCACAACAAGCCCGCCCCCTCGGCCGCCGTCACCGCCTGGCGCGTCGGCGCAGCCCCCGCGGGAGCGGCCTCCTGGGGCAGCGGGGTCGGCAGCATACGCTGGCGCGTCGAGCTCTTGCGCTGCCGCGGAGGATTGCCGCGTCAATGGCTAGTGGAGTGGAACAATGAGGCGAATCGTCTCGCTGTGGCTGCCGAGCTTCGCAACCGATCGATTGACGCGCCAACCGGCCTTCGCCGCCTGGCGGGCTAGGCCCTTCGCCACCGCCGCCAAGGCGGGCGGGCGGCTCATCATCATGGCCGCCAACGCGTCGGCCGAGGCCGCCGGCATCGTCCCCGGCCAGGCGCTGGCGGATGCCCGCGCGCTCGAGCCGGGATTGCGCACGGCCGACGCCGACCCCTCTGCCGAGGCGGCCGGGCTCGCGGCACTCGCCGACTGGTGCACGCGCTATACCCCCTGGGCGGCGGCGGGCGAGCACGACGGCGGCGGTGCCGGCGGCATCTTCCTCGACATCACCGGCTGCGCCCATCTTTTCGGCGGCGAGGCGGCGATTCTGGCCGATCTCGCGGGCCGCCTCGCGGCACTCGGCATCGCCGCGCGCGCGGCCGCCGCCTCGAGTGCCGGTGCCGCCTGGGCCGCCGCCCGCTTCGCACCCGCGGCCCGGCTCCTCATCCCCGCGGGCGGCGAGCGCCTGGCGCTCGCGGACCTCCCGGTCGCCGCCTTGCGGCTGCCGGCCGAGACGGCGGGCGGCCTCATGCGCCTTGGCCTCTGCCGCATCGGCGACCTCTATGCGCTGCCGCGCGGCCCCTTGGCGCGCCGCTTCGGCACCCTCGTCGGCCGCCGCCTCGACCAGGCGCTCGGCCGCCTCGACGAGCCGATCTCGCCGCGCCGGCCGGTCGAGCCCTGGCGCCTGCAGCTCGCCTTTGCCGAGCCCATCCTCCGCCGCGAGGACATCGCCGCCGGCACCGAGCAGCTCACGGCAGTGCTTTGCCGCCGTTTGGCCGAGGAGATGAAGGGCGCGCGCCGGCTCGCCCTCGCCCTCTACCGCACCGACGGCAGCTGCCAGTACCTCGAGATCGGCACCAGCCGCCCGGTGCGCGAGACGCGGCACCTCATGCGCCTCTTCGCCGAGAAGCTCGACGCCCTCGACGGCACCCTCGACCCTGGCCTCGACCCTGGCCTCGGCCTCGGCCTCGACCTCATGGCGCTCTCAGCCCCCGTGGTCGAGCCCCTCGCGGCAAGCCAGATCGAGATCCTGCCGGCCGCCGACGCCGCCGCAACGCCCGACCTGGCCGCCCTCGTCGACCGCCTGGAGAACCGGCTCGGCACAGGCGAGGTGCGCCGCCTCGCCCCCGCCGCGAGCCATCTCCCCGAGCGCGCCCAGCGGCCGGCGCCGGCGCTCGCCGCGGCCGGCGAGGCGGGGAGCGGCTGGCGCAAGTGCCGGCCGCGGCCGCTGCGGCTCTTCACCCGCCCCCAGCCGGTCGATGCGGTGGCCCCCGTGCCCGACGACCCGCCCCTCCTCTTCCGCTGGCGCCAGGAGCTCCACCGCATCCGCCGCGCCGACGGCCCCGAGCGCATCGCCGGCGAATGGTGGCGCGACGACCGCCCCTCTGAGGCCGAGGTGCGCGACTATTACCGCGTCGAGGACGAGAGGGGGCGGCGCTTCTGGCTCTACCGCGAGGGCCTCTATAGCCCCGCGCGCGCGCCGCGCTGGTTCCTCCACGGCCTCTTCGCGTGACTTGCGATGCTGGCAAAATGCATGCATAATTGACAGCATTCTGCCAGCAAAGGAGAGGGGCATGGCCACCGTCACGATCCGCGATCTGGACGAGAAGGTCGTCAAGCGGCTCAAGGCGCGCGCCGCGGCCAACAAGCGCTCGCTCGAGGCCGAGCTGCGCGACGTGCTCACCGCGGTCGCGAACGATGGCCGTACCTTCGATCTGAGGGCTTACGCGGACCGCATCGCGGCGATGACTCCCAAGCGGCCCCAGAGCGATAGCGTCTCGCTGCTGCGCGAGGATCGGCGGCGATGATTTTCGTCGTGGATGCCAGCGTTGCCATCAAATGGTTCGTGGAAGAGGCCGGGCGCGAAGCGGCGCGCCGGCTGCTCGATAAGCCCGAAACCTTGCATGCACCGGATTTCCTCGTTCCCGAGTGCACCAACATCGCCTGGAAAAAGGCCTCGCGCCGCGAGATCGGCCGCGGCCAGGCCGTCGCGATCGCCCAGGCGATCCGACACGGCGTGCCGGTGCTCTACCCTTCCGTCTTGTTCCACGAGCGCGCGCTCGAACTGGCCTTCGCTCTCGATCATTCCGTCTATGACTGCCTTTATCTCGCGTGCGCCGAGATACTCGGCGGCATTCTCGTCAGCGCCGACATGGCATTTCTCGAGGTGGCGCGGAAGGCCGGCTTCGCCGCGCAGCTGCAACCTCTCCCGGCCGGCCCATGACCCCCTACGCCGAGCTGCAGGTGACGAGCAACTTCAGCTTCCTGCGCGGCGCCTCGCATCCGGAGGAGCTCGTGGAGTGCGCGGCCGAGCTCGGCCATAAGGCCATCGCCTTGACCGACCGCAACTCGCTCGCCGGCATCGTGCGCGCGCACACGGCGGCACGGCGGCTGGGTTTGCGCCTCGTGGTGGGTGCTCGCCTCGATCTCGAGGACGCGCCGAGCCTCCTTGTCTATCCCGCCGACCGCGCCGCCTACGCCCGGCTCTCGACCCTCCTCACCCTCGGCAAGCGCCGCGCGAGCAAGGGCAAGTGCCGCCTGACCCTCGCCGATTTCCTCACCCATGCCGATGGTCAGCTCGTGGCCGCACTCCCGCCGGAGGACTTGGATGGCGAGGGCTTCGCGCGCACCCTCGCGGAGCTCCGCTCGGCACTCGGCGACCGCCTCTATCTCGCCGCCCACCACCTCTACCGCGGCGACGACGGGGCGCGCTTAGCCCGCCTCGCCGACCTCGCCGAACGCCTCCGCGCTCCCCTCCTCGCCACCAACGACGTGCATGCGCACGCCCCGGCGCGCCGGGCGCTCCAGGACGTGCTCACCTGCATCCGCGAGAAATGCACGATCGAGGAGGCCGGCTTCCGCCTCTTCGCCAATGCCGAGCGCCATCTCAAGCCGCCCGCGGAGATGGCACGCCTCTTCCGCGGCCATGCGCAAGCGCTCGCCCGCACGGAGGAGATTGCCGCGCGCGCACACTTCTCCCTCGAGGAGCTGCGCTACGAATATCCGGCCGATCCCTGTCCCGAGGGTCTCTCGCCGCAGGAGCATCTCGCGCGCGAGAGCTGGGCGGGGGCGGCCGTGCGCTACCCCAAGGGCGTTCCCGCCAAGGTGAAGGCGCAGCTCGAGCACGAGCTCAGGCTCATCGGCCAGCTCGGCTATGCGCCCTATTTCCTCACCGTCCACGACATCGTGCGCTTCGCGCGCGGCCGCGGCATCCTCTGCCAGGGCCGCGGCTCCGCCGCCAACTCGGCGGCGTGCTACTGCCTCGGCATCACCGCGGTCGATCCCAACCGGCTCGACCTGCTCTTCGAGCGCTTCGTCAGCGCCGCGCGCAACGAGCCGCCCGACATCGACGTCGACTTCGAGCACGAGCGGCGCGAGGAGGTCATCCAGTACATCTACGCCAAGTACGGCCGCGAGCGCGCCGGCCTCGCCGCCACGGTGATCCGCTACCGCGCCAAGAGCGCCGTGCGCGACGTGGGCAAGGCGATGGGCCTCTCCCTCGACATGGTGGGAGCGCTCGCCGACACCGTCTGGGGGTGGAGCGAGGACGGCATCGATCCACGCCGCGTGCGCGAGCTCGGCCTCGATCCCGGCGAGCGCCGCTTGAAGACCACGCTGGCGCTCGCGGCCGAGCTCTGCGGCTTCCCGCGCCATCTCTCGCAGCACGTGGGCGGCTTCGTCATCACCCGGAGCCCGCTCTCCGAGCTGGTGCCGATCGAGAACGCCGCCATGCCGGAAAGGACCATGATCGAGTGGGACAAGGACGACCTCGACGCCCTCGGCATGCTCAAGATCGACGTGCTGGCGCTCGGCATGCTCACCTGCATCGGCAAGAGCTTCGCCCTCCTCGAGCGGCACAAGGGCGAGAGGCTCGATCTCGCGAGCGTGCCTCCTGAGGACCCGGCGGTCTACGACATGCTGTGCCGGGCGGACTCGATCGGCGTCTTCCAGGTCGAGAGCCGCGCCCAGATGAGTTTCCTCCCGCGCATGAAGCCGCGCAATTTCTACGACCTCGTCATCGAGGTGGCGATCGTGCGGCCGGGCCCCATCCAGGGCGACATGGTGCATCCCTATCTCCGCCGCCGCACCGGCGAGGAGGCGGTCGAGTATCCCTCGGAGGGCTTGCGCCAGGTGCTCGCCAAGACCTTGGGCGTGCCGCTCTTCCAGGAGCAGGCGATGAAGATCGCCATCGTCGCCGCGGGCTTCACGCCCAGCGAGGCCGACCAGCTCCGCCGCGCCATGGCGACCTTCCGCCACAGCGGCAAGATCCACGGCTTCCGCGTCAAGATGATCGAGGGCATGGTGGCGCGCGGCTATGCGCGCGGCTTCGCCGAGCGCTGCTTTCGCCAGATCGAGGGCTTCGGCGAGTACGGCTTTCCCGAGAGCCACGCCGCGAGCTTCGCCCTCCTCGTCTATGTCTCGGCCTGGCTCAAGTGCCGTCATCCCGAGGTCTTCGCCGCCGCCCTCCTCAACAGCCAGCCCATGGGCTTCTATGCCCCGGCCCAGATCGTGCGCGACGCCCGCGAGCACGGCGTAGAAGTGCGCCCCGCCGACGTGAACCACAGCCAGTGGGACTGCACGCTGGAGGTCCCCCCCTCCCTACCCTCCCCCTCAAGGGGGGAGGGGAATTTTGGGGCGAACGCGAACAGTCCCCCTCCCCTCTTGAGGGGGAGGGTTGGGGTGGGGGGTGCTTCACGCGCCGACGATCCCGCATATGCAAACCCCCATGCCCTCCGTCTCGGCTTCCGCCAGGTGAAGGGGCTCAGGGAAAGCGATATCGCGCGCCTCGTTGCCGCGCGCGGCCAAGGCTACGGCGAGCCGGCGGCGCTGCAGCGGCGCGCGCGGCTCGGCCTCGCCGCCCTCGAGCGCTTAGCCCAGGCCGATGCCTTCGGCTCGCTCGGGCTCGAGCGGCGTGCTGCTCTCTGGGCCGTGCAGGCGCTCGACGAGACCCCGCTGCCGCTCTTCGCGGCATTGGAGGGCCGCATCGCCTTGCCCGAGCCCGAGGCGGCACTGCCGCAGGCGAGCCTCGGCGAGGAGGTGGCGGCGGATTACAGGGCGCTCAGGCTCTCGCTCAAGAGCCATCCCCTGGCACTCTTGCGCGAGCGCCTGGCACGGGAGGGTGCCGTGCCCGCGGTGGCACTCGCAGAGGTGGCCGACGGCGCGCGCGTCACCGTGGCCGGGCTCGTGCTCGTGCGCCAGCGGCCGGGCAGTGCGGCGGGCGTCATCTTCGCAACCCTCGAGGACGAGACCGGCCCGGCCAACGTCATCATCTGGCCCAGCATCTTCGAGCGCTTCCACCGGGTGGTGCTCGCCTCGCGGCTCATGGCCGTGAGCGGGCGCCTCCAGCGCGAGGGCATCGTCATCCACGTGATAGCCGAGCGCCTCCTCGACCTCTCGCACCATCTCGCGAGCCTCACGGCGCCGCCCGCGGACGCCACCGAGACTCCGGGCCGCCTCTACCCCTCGCGCGACTTCCGCTGAGCGGCAGCTCCTCAAAACCCCGCGAGCACGACCTTGCCCTTGGCGCGGCCGCTCTCGATGAGCGCGTGGGCCTTCCTCAGGTTCGCCGCCTCGATCTTCCCCATGCTCTCGCCGAGCGTCGTGCGGATGAGACCGTCGTCGACCAGTCCCGCCACCTCGTTGAGGAGATTGTGCTGGGCGATCATGTCCGGTGTGGCGAAGCTCGAGCGCACGAACATCGCCTCCCAGTGGATCGAGGCCGACTTGCGCTTGAAGGGCACCGCGTCGAGCGTCTTGGGATCGTCGATGAGGCCGAACTTGCCCTGCGGCGCCACGATCTCGGCGATCTCGGGAAGATGCCGCTCCGTCGCGGTGACGCTGAAGACGTGCTCGACCGCGGGGAAGCCGAGGGCCTTGAGCTGCGGCAGAAGCGGCCGGCCGTGGTCGACGACGTGGTGCGCGCCGAGCTCGAGGCACCAGGCCTCAGTCTCGGGGCGCGAGGCGGTGGCGATCACCGTGAGCCCGGTCAGGCGGCGGGCGAGCTGGATGGCGATCGAGCCGACGCCGCCGGCGCCGCCGATGATGAGGAGCGCGCCGGCGCCCGCAGGCTTGCCGATGCGGATGGCGAAGCGGTCGAACAGCATCTCCCAGGCGGTGATCGCGGTGAGCGGCAGCGCCGCGGCTTCGGCGAAGGAGAGCCGCTTCGGCATGGCGCCGACGATGCGCTCGTCGACGAGGTGGAACTCGGCGTTGGTGCCCTGGCGCAGGATGCTGCCCGCGTACCACACCTTGTCGCCGGGCTTGAAGAGGCTCGCGTCGGGGCCGGCCGCAGCGACGCTGCCGGCGGCATCATAGCCGAGCACCTTCGCCTTCCCCGCCTCGGGCTCCGCGCGCATGCGCACCTTGGTGTCGACCGGGTTGACCGAGACCGCCTCGATCTTGACCAGGAGGTCGCGGCCCTTGGGCGCCGGCGTCTCGAGCTCGAGATCGAGGAGCGACTTCGGCTCGGCGATCGGCAAGGAGCGGTAATAGCCGACGGCTTTCATGGCGATGCCTCTCCCTCGAGCCGCGTCACGATGCTGATCTCGGACGTGAGCGTGCGGTGCACCGGGCATTTGTCGGCGATCTCGAGGAGGCGCTGGCGCTCAGCCGCATCGAGCGTGCCTTCGAGCTCGATTCTGCGCTCGATGCGGTCGATCATGCCTTCCTTCGTCTCGCACTCGGCACAGTCCTTGGCGTAAATCTTGTCGTGGGCGAGACGCACGATGGTACGCGCGAGCGGCAGCCCCTTGCGCTCGGCATACATGCGAAGCGTCATGGCGGTGCAGGCGCCGAGGGCGGCGAGGAGATAATCGTAAGGGCCGGGGCCGCTGTCGTCGCCGCCGGCTGCCACGGGCTCGTCGGCGGCGAGCCGGTGGGCGCCTACCCTGATCTCCTCGCTGAAGCGGCCCGCGCGCGTCTCGGCCACCACCACCTCGCCGGCATGCTGCGGCTCGGGTGCGGGGAGGCCTGACCGGCGGCCGCCGGCCACATAGCGTCCGGCCCAGGCGGCCAGCACCTCGGCCACATATTCGGCGTCCTCGCGCCGGCGCAAGAGATGGTCGGCGCGGTCGAGGGAGACGAAGCTCTTGGGATGCAGCGCCGCCGCGAAGATGCGTGAGGCGTTCTCGATGCCGACGATCTCGTCGCGCGGCGAATGGAAGACGAGGAGCGCCTTCCCGAGGCCGCGGATGGCATCCTCGAGACGATGGCTGGCGATGTCCTCGAGAAACTGGCGCTTGATGCGGAAGGGCCGGCCGCCGATCGAGACCTCGGCCTCGCCCGCGGCCTCGATCGCCGCCGCCGCATCGCCGATGAGATGGCGGACGTGGTCCGCCTCGGCGGGTGCCGCGATGGTGGCGACCGCCGTCGCCTCGGGCACGCGGGATGCTGCGGCGAGCACGGCCGCACCGCCCAGGCTGTGGCCGACGAGGAGCTTGGGTGCGGCATAATGGTCGCGCAGGAACTCGGCGGCGGCCACAAGATCGCCGAGGTTCGAGGAGAAGTTGGTGTTGGCGAACTCGCCCTCGCTTGCGCCGAGGCCGGTGAAGTCGAAGCGCAGCACCGCGATGCCGCGCTCGGCGAGGCCGCCCGCGATGCGCGCCGCGGCGAAGATGTCCTTCGAGCAGGTGAAGCAATGGGCGAAGAGCGCAAAGGTGCTGGGCGTGCCCTCCGGCAGCTCGAGGAGGGCGGCCAGGCGCTGGCCGCCGCTGCCCGGGAAATCGACGCGCTCGGAACGCCGTGGCATGGCTCCCTCCCCTTGCCGTCATTCGCTCGATGCGCGGGATCATAACCGATCGGGAGCAGCGAGAGCAGGCTTTGCTTCGCCTCCCCTGCCGCTATGATGGCGCGCTTTCGCCACGACCAGCGAGGAGAGCGATGACCGACGAAGACGTGGAGATCCTCGCGCGCGAGCGGCTCTACCAGGGCTTCTTCCGCCTCGAGCGCGTGCGGCTGCGCCACCGGCTCCATGCCGGCGGCTGGAGCGGCATCGTCGAGCGCGAGCTCTTCATCCGAGGCCGCGCCGCGGGCGTTCTCCTCTATGACGCACGGCTCGATGCCGTGGCGCTCATCCGCCAGTTCCGCGTGGGCGCCTTCGCTGCAGGGCGCGGCCCCTGGATCACCGAGATCGTGGCCGGCGTCATCGATGACGGCGAGAGCCCCGAGGAGACGGTGCGCCGCGAGGCGGTCGAGGAGGCCGGCCTCGCCATCGCCGAGCTCATTCCCATCACGACCTATCTCACCTCGCCCGGCGCCTCCTCGGAGACGGTCGCCCTCTTCTGCGGCCGCGTCGATGCGGCGGGCGCCGGCGGCATCCACGGCATCCACGACGAGCAGGAGGACATCCGCGTCATCGTCGTCCCTGCGGCGGAGGCCTTCGCCATGCGCCGCCGCAACGACGAGGTCCAGGATTCGATCACCGTCAACGCGCTCCTCTGGCTCGAGCTCGAGCGCGAGGCACTGCGCGCGCGCTGGCGCTGAGGCGCTGCCCCGCGCTCAGAACACGCCGAGCCAGCTCCCGCCGCCGCCGCTCTCCGAAGGCACGGCCTCGCCGCACCAGCCGATCGCCTCCTCGCGGCTGAGCCGTCCGTCGCCCTTGATATTGAGCGAGGCGAAGACCTTCTCCGCATGGCGCATGAAATCCGCCGCGCTCACCCGGAGGCGGAGGCTGGTATCCGCAGCCATGACCGGATCGGGCACGTCGCGCGTCGTATCGACGGTCCCCTGCCCCTTCGCGCGCGCGCCCGGATGCGTCTCATGGCCGGCCTCGTCGCGGCCCGCGTCGGACGCGCGGGGCGGCGCCGAGGCGACCGCGTAGGGCTGGCGGTAGCGCAAGAGGACGTTCCGGCGTGATGATGCCATTGCCGTCGAGGTCCATGGCCTTGAACTGGCGCCGCGCGTTGGCCATGAAAGTGGTGCGGTCGATGAAGCCCTTGTGCGCGGCATCGAGGCGGTCGAACCAGCCGCCGAGTGCGACCGGACAGCTCGGGAAGCCGAGCGGGCCGCCGGCGAGCGGCTCCCCGTTCGGGCTGAAGACGGCGCGCTGCGGCGGGCGCTCCGAGCGCGAGTGCGAGCAGGACGCCGCGAGGAGGGGCGCCAGCACGCCTGCCGCGAGCATGAGCCCGCGCCCAAGCGCAGCCGCGCGCCCGACCGTCAAGAGGCACCCTCCCCCACGCCGGCGCTTACGTCCCGTGCGTCGGACAGGCGTTGACCTCCACGGTGAGGTGGGCGAGCTCGCTCCATTTGCGGAACACCTTCTTGAATTCGGCCGCCGGGCGCGGGTGATCGGTGACGATCGACACGATGGCCGCGACGTGGCCCGGGCCCAGGCGCCAGAGATGGAGGTTGGCCACGCGGTCGTCGCCCCCGCTCTCGACCGCGCGGCGCATCTCCTCGGCAAGCTCGGGGCTTGCCTGGACGTCGAGCAGCACTTTCGAAGAGTCGCGCATGAGGCCGTAGGACCAGCGCGCGATGACGATCGAGCCGACGATGCCCGTCAAGGGGTCCATCCACACCCAGCCGAGGGCGCGGCCCGTCACGAGCGCCACGATGGCGAGCACGGAGGTGAGCCCGTCGGCGAGCACGTGGAGACGGGCCGAGCGGATGTTGTGATCGTGGTGCTGCGCCGCGGCGTGCGCGTGTCCATGCGCGTGCTCGCCGTGGCCCTCGTCGCGCTCGTGCAGCACATAGGCGCTCACGAGATTGACGCCGAGGCCGACGCAAGCCACGAGGATCGCCTGGTCGAAGGAAATGGCGACGGGCAGAAAGAGCCGCGTGACCAACTCATAGGCGATGAAGAGGCTGATCACGGCGAGCACCACGGCGCTCGAGAAGCCCGCGAGATCGCCGAACTTGCCGGTGCCGAAGGAGAAGGCGGGGTCGCTCGCGTGCCGGCGCGCGTAGGCGTAGGCGAGCGCCGCGATGCCGAGGGCGCCCACATGGGTCGACATGTGCCAGCCCTCGGCGAGAAGGGCCATCGAGCCGAAGAGCGAGCCCGCCGCGAGCTCGACCACCATCATGGCCGCGGTGAGCGCGATCACCACGCGGGCCTTGAGCTCGTTCCTGCGGTGCGAGCGGCCGAGGAAGTCGTGCTGGTGCTGCCAGCGGCTGAGATCGAGCGTGTGCATGGCAGGCAACCTCCGTTTATTAGTGCCGTTACTATAGCGCCTGGGCGAAGGTGGCGGATACCGTGAATGATGCCGCCTGGGCCGGCACCCGGGCTCTCCCTTGATCGGCCGCGGCCCACTGGCTACTGTGCCGGCAACGAGGAAGCGCCTCGCGCCAACGACCCCGAAAAGGCTGCCATGGATACGAGAGACGGCTTTGTCGAGACCATCGGCAATACCCCGCTCATCAAGCTTCGCCGCGCCTCGGAGCTCACCGGCTGCACCATCCTCGGCAAGGCCGAGTTCCTCAACCCCGGCGGCTCGGTCAAGGACCGCGCAGCACTCGCCATCATCAAGGACGCCGAAGCGAGGGGCGCCTTGCGCCCGGGCGGCGTCATCGTCGAGGGCACGGCGGGCAATACCGGCATCGGCCTGGCTCTCGTCGGCAACGCGCGCGGCTACCGCACCGTGATCGTGATGCCCGAGACCCAGAGCCAGGAGAAGCAGGACATGCTGCGGCTCTGCGGCGCCGAGCTGCACCTCGTCCCGGCCGTCCCTTACAAGAACCCGGACAATTACGTGCACGTCTCCGAGCGCATGGCGGCGGAGCTCGCACGGCGCGAGCCGCAGGGCGCCATCTGGGCCAACCAGTTCGACAACCTCGCCAACCGGCGCGGCCATTACGAGACGACGGGACCGGAGATCTGGCGGCAGACCGAGGGCAAAGTCGACGGCTTCATCTGCTCCGCCGGCACGGGCGGCACGCTCTCGGGCGTCGCCATCTTCCTCAAGGAGCGCCGTGCCACGATCATGACCGGCCTCGCCGACCCGCTCGGGTCGACGATCTACGACTGGTTCAAGTCCGGCACGATCAAGGTCCAGGGCAGCTCCATCACCGAGGGCATCGGCCAGGGCCGCATCACCAAGAACACCGAGGGTACCCCGATCGATTTCCCCTGCCAGGTTCCCGACGAGGAGGCGCTGCCGCTCATCTTCGATCTCCTCAAGGACGAGGGCATCTGCGTCGGCGGCTCCTCCGGCATCAACGTGGCGGGCGCCATCCGCCTCGCCCGCGAGCTCGGGCCGGGCCATACCGTGGCGACGATCCTCGCCGACTACGGCACGCGCTACCAGAGCAAGCTCTTCAATCCCGCGTTCCTGCGCGGCAAGAACCTGCCGGTGCCGGGCTGGCTCGCCTGAGGGGCTGACCCGTCAATGAGTGCCCAGTGGTCAATGCGGTATTCGCCACCCGTCGTCATTCCCGCGAAAGCGGGAATCCACTACAGGTCCGACACGCTGCGGCAAAGATGGACCCCCGCTTTCGCGCTAGTTGATGCACACAATTTCTAAGATCACCGGCAAATCATGATGTTGCGCGCTGCAAAGGGGCCTCGGACAGGCCGCGGTGCGTCCTTCGAGACGCTCGCTACGCTCGCTCCTCAGGATGAGGAAAAGTCTTTCTGCCACACACAGATTTGCCTCATCCTGAGGAGCGCCCCGAAGGGGCGCGTCTCGAAGGACCCACGGCGGATCTGCAAGCCCCCTCAAGATGTGTGCATCTGCTAGCGCGAAAGCGGGGGTGACGAAAGGCCACTGAAAACGAAGAATGTATTTCAATCGGGCGAGGATGCGCCATGGACTACGTGAACAAGGAAGCGCTCGTCAGCACGGACTGGCTGGCGCGCCACCTCGCGGCACCGGACGTGCGGGTGATCGACGCCTCGTGGTACCTGCCGCAGCTCAAGCGCGACGCCAAGGCCGACTATGCCGCGCGCCATATTCCGGGTGCCGTCTTCTTCGACATCGACGAGATCGCCGACACCGCGAACCCGCTCCCCCACATGCTGCCGACGCCCGAGAAGTTCGCGGCGCGGGTGCGCAAGATGGGGCTCGGCGACGGCAACCGGATCGTCGTTTATGACGGCGGCATGATGGCGAGCGCCGCTCGGGTGTGGTGGACCTTCCGCACCTTCGGACACTCGGATGCGGCCGTGCTCGACGGCGGCTTCAGGAAGTGGCTCAAGGAGGGGCGCCCGGTCGAGAGCGAGCCGCCCATGCCGCGCGAGCGGCACTTCACGCCGCGCTTCGACCATGCGCTCGTGCGCGACCTCAAGGAGATGAAGCGCAACGTGGCAAGCGGCCGCGAGCAGGTGCTCGACGCGCGCTCGCGCGGCCGCTTCGCCGGCAGCGAGCCCGAGCCGCGCGCGGGCTTGCGCGGCGGCCATATCCCCGGCAGCCTCAACCTGCCCTACGATCTCCTCATCGACGGGGAGAGCGGCACCATGAAGCCGGCGGCGGAGCTCGAGCGGCTCTTCGCGGAGGCCGGCGTCGACACGGCGCGGCCCGTCGTCACCAGCTGCGGCTCGGGCGTCACCGCGTCGCTCCTGGCGCTCGGCCTCCACCTCGCCGGGCACAAGGATGTCGCGGTCTATGACGGCTCGTGGAGCGAATGGGGCTCGCTGAGCGACACGCCGGTCGAGAGCGGCCCGCCGGCGGCTGCCGCCCGCTGAGCCGCGGCTCCGCCATGCCGAACATCCCGCCGCCGCGGCCGGACGGCAAGCTCGCGGTCACCGTCACCTATCTCGAGATGGAGCGCGCGCCGGCACGCCAGCCGCATCCCGCTCCCAAACGCAAGCTCGCCCTCTTCCGCGCCGAGGCCATGCCGGTGCACTTCTACCGCTACCTCTACAACACGGTCGGCGAGCCCTGGCTGTGGTACGAGCGGCGCCTGCTCGACGACGCGATGCTTGCCTCGGCGATCCAGCATCCGCTCGTCGAGATCTACGTGCTCTACGCGGGGGGCGTGCCCGCCGGCTACGCCGAGCTCGACCGCCGCGTGCCGGGCGAGAGCGAGCTCGCCTATTTCGGCCTGGTGCCCGATTTCATCGGCCAGGGCCTCGGCAGCTATCTCCTCGACTGGACCATCGACACCGCCTGGCGCGCGGCGCAGCACCGGCTCTGGGTCCATACCTGCAGCCTCGATCACCCGCGCGCGCTGCAGACCTACCAGAAGGCCGGCTTCGTGCCCTACCGCCAGGTCGCAACGAGCATCGACGATCCCCGGGTGAGCGGAGTCATCCCCTTCAAGGGGTGAGCGACCGGCGACGGCCGCCCCTGGCGCGCGGCCCGGTGCGGTGCCAGAATGTTTTCGTTGGGCAGACCACGCAGGCGGGCAGCCATGGACAGCGGCGCGAGCGGACCGGGCGAGATCGCGGTCGAGGAGGTGCTGGCCGCACTGGCCTTCGACCGCGACGGGCTGATCGGCGCCATCGCCCAGCAGTTCGACACCGGCGAGGTGCTCATGTTCGCCTGGATGAACCGCGACGCCGTGGCCGCGACGCTGCGAAGCGGCCGGGTGCATTACTGGTCGCGCAAGCGGAATGTGCTGTGGCGCAAGGGCGAGACCTCGGGCCAGGAGCAGCGCCTCGTCGAGCTGCGCTTCGATTGCGACCAGGACGCCATCCTCCTCCAGGTCGACCAGCGCGGCGTCGCCTGCCACACCGGGCGCAGGAGCTGCTTCTTTACGGCCTTGCGCGGCGGCCGCATCGAGACCATCGCCGAGGTCAAGGTCGACCCCAAGGCGCTCTACGGCGCCAAGGCACTCCGAGGCGAATGAGCGCGCTCGCGCTGACGCCGCTCGAGAGCGAGGCGCTGCTGCTCAGCCTGCGCGTGGCCTTCTGGAGCGTGCTCTCGAGCCTGCCGTTCGGCCTCGCCTTCGCCTACCTCCTCGCGCGCCGCGACTTCCTCGGCAAGCATCTCCTGAACGGCGTCATCCATCTGCCGCTCGTGCTGCCGCCGGTCGCCGTCGGCTATGTCCTCCTCCTCCTCCTCGGGCGGCACGGTCCGCTCGGCGCCTTCCTCGCGAACGTCTTCGGCATCACCATAGCCTTCACCTGGAAGGGGGCGGCGGTTGCCTCGGCGGTGATGGCCTTTCCCCTCATGGTGCGCGCCATCCGCCTCTCCCTCGAGGCGGTCGACCGCAAGCTCGAGGCGGCGGCGCGCACGCTCGGCGCCGGTCGCTTGCGCGTCTTCCTCACGGTGACGCTGCCGCTCACCGCACCGGGCCTCTTGACCGGCGCCGTCCTCGCCTTTGCCCGCAGCCTCGGCGAGTTCGGCGCCACCATCACCTTCGTCTCCAACATTCCCGGCGAGACCCGCACGCTGCCGCTTGCGCTCTACACCCTGAGCCAGACCCCCGAGGGCGACGCGGGGGCGCTGCGCCTCGTGGTGATCGCCTTCCTCCTCGCCATGGCGGCGCTCATCGTCTCGGAGCTCCTCGCCCGCCGTGTGGCCGCCCGGCTCGGCATGTGACATGCTGGAGGTGCGCGCCAAGCGCCGCTTCGAGAGCTTCGCGCTCGACGTGGAGTTCAGCGCAGCGTCGGGCGGCGTCACCGCCCTCTTCGGCCGCTCGGGTGCCGGCAAGACGCTCGTCGTCAACACCCTCGCCGGCTTGGTGCGCCCGAGCGAGGGGCGCATCGCCATCGACGGCACGGCGCTCTTCGATTCGGCGCTCGGCATCGATCTGGCGCCCGAGAAGCGGCGCCTCGGCTACGTCTTCCAGGAAGGGCGGCTCTTCCCCCACATGAGCGTTAGGAGCAATCTCGCCTACGGCATGAAGGGCCGCGGCGCCGCTGCACGCGAGGAGCTCGCGCGCATCGCCGACCTCCTCGGCCTCGAGGCGCTCCTCGAGCGGCGCCCGCGCGACCTCTCGGGCGGCGAGAAGCAGCGCGTGGCGATCGGCCGCGCCCTCCTCGCCTCGCCGCGGCTCCTCCTCATGGACGAGCCGCTCGCCGCACTCGACGCCGCGCGCAAGGCCGAGATCCTGCCTTACATCGAGCGCCTCAGGGACGAGCTCGGCATGCCGATCGTCTATGTGAGCCACGCCATGGAGGAGATCGTGCGGCTCGCCGACACGGTCGTGCTGATCTCCCAAGGGCGCGTCGCCGCGGCCGGGCCGATCGAGGAGGTCATGAGCCGGCTCGACCTGCGCCCGATGACCGGACGCTACGATGCGGGCGCCGTCATCGCCTGCACGGTCGAGAGCCACGACGAGCGCGACGCCTTGACCGCCTTGCGCTTTGCCGGCGGCCGCCTTCTCGTGCCGCGCATCGAGCTCGCGCCCGGCAGCCGGCTCCGGGTGCGCGTGCGCGCGCGCGACGTTTCGGTGGCCCTCGAGCCGCCGGCTCGGATCAGCGTGCTCAACGTCTTCCGCGGCCGCGTCGTCGAGGTGGGCGAAGACGGCGGCACGCAGATCGACCTCCTCCTCGACATCGGAGCACCGCTCTGGGCGCGCGTGACGCGGCGCTCCTTCCGCGAGCTCGGCCTCAAGCCGGGAAAGCCCGTCCACGCGCTCGTCAAGGCGGTGGCCATCGACCGCCACAGCCTCGGCCGCGCCGGCCTCCCCCGCTTCCTCGGCGAGGACGAGGAGGCGGCCGGCTAAGGGCCGTGGCGCACCGGCTGCCGCTCGCATCCCTTGTGGCGCATCGGCGGAGGCGGTAGTTTCGCCGCGATAATCTCTCTCAGAGCGCGCCCTCGCGCAAGCTAAGGAGGCCCGTCATGCCGGCAGTCGATTGCCATCCCAGCGCCCCGCACAAGAAGCTCCGCGTGCCGGACTGGTACGTCTCCAGCCTCATGCTCGACCGCGCGCTCGACGCCATCCTGCGCCGCGTCAAGAAGCTCGACCGCAATCACGACATTCCCTATCTCGCCGGCTACAGCGTCGACGGCAAGACGATCTTCATCGACCGCCACCTGCCGAAGACTTTCCGCTATCGCGGCCGCAACATAGGCGTCGACCGCTACCTCATCCTGCACGAGGAGGTCGAGAAGACCCTCATCGACCAGCTCGGCCTGCACTACCTCCACGCCCATCAGATCGCGACGCGGGCCGAGCAGGGGGCGGTACGCGCCGACCGCATCGAGTGGCGCGACTACGACCGCTTCATGCAGAAGTACGTCAAGCGCATCGGCGACGAGCGCCTGACCAAGGTGCCCGCGGACCTCGATCTCAAGCCCTACCGGGACGAGCATGACGTGGACCTCATCAGGCGCATGCTGGAGGCGATCGACCGGCGCGACCTGCCGCGGGCGCTCGCCGACAAGAGGCTCAAGCCCGTGCTCGAGGATTCGATGGCCGCGATCGCCGCCAAGCTCAGGGAGCGCAAGGCCAAGAGCCCGCGGCGGCGCGCGGCCAAGGCGGCCTAATCCAGCGCCTCCTTGTTGATCACGTTGTCGCGGATGGGCTTGCCGTCGAGCGCGCTCAACAAGTTGCGCGCCGCGGCGGCGGCCATGCGGGCGACCGATTCGCGCGTGACGCCCGCCATGTGCGGTGACGTGATGACGTTCGGCAGCCGCAGCAGCGGATGGTCGGCCGGCGTGGGCTCTTGGGCGAAGACGTCGAGCCCGGCGCCGGCGAGGCGCCCTTCGCTGAGTGCTGCGTGGAGGGCCGCCTCGTCGATGAGCCCGCCGCGCGCGGTATTGACGAGATAGGCCGTGCGCTTCATGCGCGCGAGGCGCGCCGCGTCGAACATGCCCGCGGTCTCGGGCGTCTTCGGGCAATGGATGGTCACGAAGTCGGCGCGGCTCACTGCGGCGTCGAGATCCTCGACCGGCACGCAGCCGGCCGCCCGGATGCTCTCCGCCGGCACATAGGGGTCGTAGACCTCGACCGTCATCTCCATGGCGAGGCAGCGCTTGGCGGTGCGCGTGCCGATGCGGCCGAAGCCCACGATGAGGAGCGTCTTGCCGAGGAGATCGACGGGGAGCTCGACGCGCCGCTCGGGCCAGCGGCCCTCCTGCATGAGGGCGTGCAACGCCGCACCGCGCTTGGCCAGGGTCATCATGAAGAAGATCGCCTGCTCGGCGACCGAGGGCGAATTCGCGGTGCCGACCACCATGAGCGGTACGCGCGCGCGCGTGAGTGCCGGCACGTCGATCGCGTCGTAGCCGACGCCGAGGCGCGCCACCACCTCGAGGCCGCGAGCCGCGGCGAGCTCGGCCTCGCCGAAGCGCGTCTGACCCAGGGCCACGCCGTTGACCTCGCCGTTCGTCTCGAGGAGCGTCACGAATTCGCGTTGCGGCATCATGTTGGGGAAGGGCACGGCATCCACGTCGCCGCGCGCGCGCAGGATCTCCCATCCCTCCTCTCCCAACGCGTCGGTGATCAAGAGCTTCTTCTTGTTCGTCGCCATGCGCGTCGCCTCCTGCTATATAGGCGGGAGCTAATCCCCGACCGTGCCCCGGCCGGCGGGAGAGTGTCGCATAACGGGAGGACCTGCGCGATGCTGCTGACGCTGGGCGGACGCCGCCTCTATTACGATCTCATGGGCGCCGAGACGGGGGCGCTCGTCTGCTTCACCCATTCGCTCGCCTCCGACGGCGGCATGTGGGCGGAGCAGATGCCGCCGCTCCTCGCCGCCGGCTATCGCGTGCTGCGCCTGGACATGCGCGGGCACGGCGGGAGCGACGCGCTCGCGGGCGGCTACACCATGGCGGCCCTCGCCGGCGACGTGGCGGCGGCACTCGATGCGCTCGGCCTCCCTCCGGTGCATTTCATCGGCCTCTCGATCGGCGGCATGATCGGCCAGGGCTTCGCCTTGGCGCACGGTGCCAAGCTCAAGTCGCTCATGCTGTGCGACACGCTGCCGGCGACGCCGCCGGGCGCCAAGGAAATCTGGGCGCCGCGCGAGAGCGCCGTCAAAGCGGCGAACTCGCTCGTCCCCCTCGCCGACGGCACCACGGAGCGCTGGCTCACCGATGCCTTCAAGGCGCGCAATCCGGCGCGCTGGAAGCAGATCCGCGAGACCGTCGCCGCCACCACGCCGGCCGGCTTCCTCGGCTGCGCCGCGGCGATCCAGAAATTCGACTTCACGGGCAAGCTGCCGTCCCTCCGGCTGCCCACGCTCGTCGTCTGCGGCGCCGACGACCAGGGCACGCCGGCCGCCGAGAACAAGCGCATCGCGGCGCTCGTGCCGGGGGCGCGCTACGAGGAGATCGCCAAGGCGCGGCACTTCCCCAACGTCGAGCTGCCGGACACCTTCAACCGCCTCATGATGGGCTGGCTCGCGGCGCAGCGCTGAGCGGCGGCGGAACGCGTCACTTGGCGGCGGCCGCCTCGAAGGGCGCCTCGAGCTTGCCGTCGCGCCAGATGCCCGACTTCACGAGCTTGCCGCCCGGGTCGAGGAGAATGCCGCGGCCGTTCGCCAGGTTGTCGCGGAACTCGCCCTCGTATTGCTCGCCGTTGGGTGCGGTCGAGACCATGTAGCCGCTCATGCGCTCGCGCGACCATTGCCCTTCGTAGTGGTGGCCGTCGGCGGTGGTGTAGACGCCGTAGCCGTCGCGTATCGAGCCGGCATCCTGGCGGAACTCGCCCTCGTAATGGGCGCCGTCCGACCAGTAATAGATGCGGTAGCAGACGGCACCTTCGTCCGCGCTGAACTGGCCCTCCATGCGGTCGCCGTTGTTGAAGTAATAGATGCCGTAGCCCGAGTATCTCATGTTGGCGTCGATGCCGCCCTCGTAGCGCTGCCCGGGGGAATTGGCGGGAGCGCCGGCGAAGAGCCCGGCCCCGCCCCCGTTGCGCGCCCGCGCCGCCGCATCCCGCGCGCGCGGTTGCGCATCGTAGGCTTTCGCCTGCGCCTGCCGCGCGCGCGCGGCGGCGGCCGTGGCGCGGCGGCGGACATCCTCGATCCTGGCCTGGATCGCCGCAGCGTCGGCGGCAGCCCCCGTCTCGGGCGCTGCCGGGGGCTGCTTCTCGGGCGCCGCGGCGGCCTGGGGCGCCGGCTGGGCGACGGGCTCGACTGCCGCCGCCGCCGCGGGCGCCGGGGCAGGCTCGGCCGGTGGTGCTGCTTCGCGAGGGGACGGCTTCTCGAGCGCCGCCAGGTCGCGCGCGGCCTGCAGCGCCTTGTCGGCGACAGCACTCTTGTCATCGAGGGCGAGCGATTTCTTGTAGCGCAGAAGGGCGGCGTCCCGCTCGCCCGACCGGCGATAGGCCTCGCCGAGGAGATATTCCGCCGCGGCATCGTCCTTGAGCGCCACGGACGCCCGCAGCTCCTTGACCGCCGTCTCGAGGCGGCCCGCCTTGAGCGCCTCGGCGCCGGCGAAGGCACGGGCCGCGGCCTCATGGGCGCGCGCCTCGGCCGCCTTCTTGAGGGCTGCCATGATTGCCGGCGTGAGCTTGCCGTCGACCGTGAGATGCTCCTTCTTCTCGAAGGCGCTCAGCGCCGCGCTCAATTTGGCGCTCGGCTTGGCGGCGGGCGGCCCGGGATCGTAGCCGAGGAGCTTTAGGAGACGTGCCGCCTCGGCCGTCTCCCCGGCGGCCTTGGCCGCCAGGTCGGAGGCCGCGGCGGCACCCCCGCTCCGCGCCCGCGCCGCCATGGCACTCGCCGGATCGCGCGCCAGCGACTCGTCGTAGGCCTTGAGCGCGAGCTCGCTCTCGTGCTCGAGGCGATAGGCCTCGCCGAGGAAGAAATCGGCCTCGGCGTCCGGGCTGATCGCGAGGCCGGCCGTGAGCTCCTCGACAGCCGCGGCCGCCCTGCCGTCCTTGAGCGCCGCCAGTCCCGCCTTGAAGTGCACGACGGCATCCTCGCTCGGCGGCGGCGGCGCTGCACCAGCCGCGGCCTCGCTCCGCGGCGCCGTCGCAGGCTTCCACGCCGCGGCGAGGCGCTGGGCCTCGGCGAGCTGCTCCTTCGACATCTTCGCGGCGAGCGCGTCCCGCGCCTCGGCGGCACCCGGCGCTCCCGCCGCCGCGGCGAGGTTGTACCAGCGGTGGGCCTCGACGTAATCCTGCGCCACGCCGAGGCCGTCCTCGTAGAGTGCGGCCACGCGCATCTCCGCTTCGGCATCGCCGCGGTTCGCGACCTCGAGCCAGTCCGCGAGGGCCGAGCCGTAGTCCTTCGCCTCATAGGCGGCGACGCCCGCCTCGTAGCCCGCCTCGTCGAGCCAGTCCTTGTAGGCCGCCTTGTGCACCAGTGCGGCATGTGCCGCGGCCTCGGAGTCGTCCTGGGTGCAACCCGTAGCGAGCGCCAGGAGGCACCCTGCTGCGAGTGCCAGACGAATGAGCCGGCTTCCTCGATCGGCGCGGCAAGACGTCATTGGCGGAGGCGAGAAGAGGAGATGGCCGCGGTTTCGCGCATGAGCCCCCTTCGAGTTGCGCGAAGCTTAACAGGAACGCGGCGGCGATTGAAGCGCCCGGCCGCGCGGCGGCCGCGACAAAATCGAGCCCCGGCCAAGGGCACGTGCGGGCTCGAGCCGGCTCAGCCTCTTCCGGCCAGCCTCCGCATGTAATCGAGGAGATCGCTCGTGGCCAGGCCGTCGACCGGACGGCCGGTCTCGCGCTGGAAGAGCCGGATGGCCGCGACGGTCTTCGGCTCGAGCTGGCCGCTGGCCGGCCCGGGAAGGTAGCCGAGGGACGCCAGCAACCGCTGAATCTCGGCGATGCGCGCGGACATGCTGAGAGAGCTCGCCGGCGGCAGGGCGGCTTGCGGCGCCGGCGCATTTTCGGCCGCCTTGGCCGGAGTCTGCGGCTCCGCGGGGGTTGCGGCGGGCACCGCCGCGGCCGGCTGGGCTGGCGGTGCGGCGGCCGGCGCCGCGGCGCCTGCCGGTGCCGTGCTTGCCGGCCCGGGCTGAGCGGGAGGTGCCGCGGCCGGCGGCGCGGGCTCTACTGGCGCCGCGGTGGCAGGTGCGGCGGCGCTTGCGGGCGGCGTGCTTGCCGCTACAGGCGGAGCGGGAGGTGCGGCGGCCGGCGGCGTTGGCGCGCTCCCGGCCTGGGGTGCTGCGGGTGCGGCAGCACTCGCCGCCGCAGATGCAGCGCTGCCGCCTTGCGCAACGAGCGGCGGTGCAGGTGCCGGGTTGGTGCCTTGGGGCTCGAGCGCGGGCTTGAGCGGGATGGAGGCGGCCGCCTCCTCGTAGGCGCGATTGCCTCGGGCGATCTCCTCCGCCGTCAGCCGGGCGCTCAAGGAGCCGAGATAGCTCCCCGCATCGGGGGCGCCGCCGCGCACGGCGATCTTGTACCATTTGTAGGCCTCGACCGTATCCTGCGGGCCGCCGCGCCCGCTCTCGCAGAGCACGCCGAGATTGACCGCCGCCACGGCGAGACCGTGCTCGGCCGCCTTGGTGAACCAGTCGCGTGCCGAGGCGTCGTTCTGTGCCACGCCCCTGCCCTCCGCATAGCCGTTGCCGACGTTGTACTCGGCAGGCGGATAGCCCTGCTTGGCGGCGCTCAGGTACCACAGCATCGCCAGCTCGGCATCCTTGCCCAGGCCCGAACCCTGCTCGTAGAGAACGCCCAGGCTGTATTGCGCCGCCGCGAGATCCTGAATTGCCGACTCGCGGAACCAACGCGCCGCCAGGGCGTAATCCCGCGTGACACCGTCGCCGCGCGCGTAACGCGTTCCCAGCTCGTATTGAGCGCGCGAATCGCCCTTGTTCGCCCGCGCCTGGAGGTCCTGGAGGCTGCCGGGCGGCGGTGCCGGGGCGGCGGAAGCGGCGGCCGGCGTCGTGGCCGGAGCGGCTGCCGGTGGCGCGGCGGGAGCGGCGTTGGCAACGGGAGCGCTCGCCGGCGGCGCCGCGGCAGCGGCGGCGGGCGACGCGGCGGGAGCGGCTGGTGTCGTTGGAGGCGGCGAGGCGGGAGCGGCTGGCGTCGCCGTTGCAGCCGGCGCTTGCGCCGCAGCAGCTTCGGGTGCCGCCGGCTTCTCCGCCGCCGTGGGCGCGCTCGCCACCGGCTGCCCGCCCGTTGCGGCTGGCGCGGGCGCCGGTTGCGCTGCCACCTCCAGCGCCTCGCTCTCGGCGGCGGATTTGTCGATGGCTGCGGCCTCCGTGTCGGGGGCGGCCGCCGCATTGACTGCAGCACCCGTGTCGACGCCGAGGGAGGCACAGGAGGCGAGGGCGAGGAGTGCCGCAACCACGCCGGCGGCCGCGAGCCGCTCGGCACTTGGCGCCCGAATGAAACGCGGAGGCCTCGGCCTCTTCGCAGGCTCGCGGTCTAATGACATCGCACCACTCTCGCTCTTGCCCTGCGACGTATTACGTCAAAGACGCCCCAGGTCAATATGAGAAGAGCGAGGAAGGTGCCAATGCCGCGCGCCAGCGCGCAGCCAGGCGCGCCGGCTCACGCCGGCCGCGGCCTCAGAGGATGCCGCGCGTATGGAGCACAATGGCCCAATAGATCGGCCAGGTCACCGCATCCCAGCCGCCGCTGGCCAAGCTCACGAAGCAATTGTTCATGTAGGAGCAATGCGGCAACCTTTCGACAGCCTCCATGAGAAAGGTCAACGCCGCCGGAACGCCGTAAAATAGAATCGCCAGGAAGCTTCCGTCGCCCTTGAACATCCTGCCACCCTAGATGCGCACCTCCGGCCGGCCGTCAAGCGGCCACGAGTGAGGGGCGAGAGCGGCCATCGCGTCGGCATCGCAGACGGATTGGCGCAGGCCGGCGCCGCAGAGGCGATGGCTCCCGATTGCCCGGACGAGTCCGCGGCCACCGGGTCGGGTTACAAAAATACTCCGATTTTGTTAAAAGCGAGTAATGGACTTTTACGAAAATGTTGCGACTCGGCGCAGCTCTCCACGAGCGCGCGTTCCAAATGGGCGCGCCGCGAAGAGCGGCGATGGCCGCGCAGTCGCGGCCGCGAACGTCAGCCGAAAGCCGGCGCTCGCGGCTTCTGCGTGAAATCGAGTCCGTCGAGCAGGTTGTAGGCCTTGGCGTCGCGCTCCTGGAGGGGCTCTAGGCCGAAGCGTGCCTCGACGAGGGCGAGCAGCGAGACGCTGTCGGCGACGCGGTGATCGACATAGCCGCGCCGCGACCACGGGCTCACCAGCAGCGCCGGAATGCGCGTGCCGCAGCCATAGGCGTCGGGACGGGGCGGCGCCACATGATCCCAGAGCCCGCCGCCCTCGTCGTAGGTGATGACGACCGCGGTCTTCTCCCAGAGAGAGCTCTCGCCGAGCGCTCTCAAGAGGCCCATCACCCATTGCTCGCCCCAGCGCGGCGCCGAGTTCGCGGGATGCTCGTCATGGGCGGCGGTCGCCTTGAGGAAGGCGAGCTGCGGCAGGCGGCCCGCCTTCACGTCCTCGAGAAAGTCGTCGCTGTCCCGCATGCGCCCGGCTTTCACGTTGGCGAACCAGCTGGGGTAATATTGGAAGGGATTGTGATGGGGGACATAGGTGTTGTAGGTGTCGATGACGACCGAGCCGTCGCCCGCGCCGAAGGCGGTCTTGAGCGCCCAGGGCTTCACCGCGTTCCAGCCCTCGTTGTACCACGCCCAGGAGATGCCCGCGGCGCTCAGCCGGTCGCCGATGTTGGGATAGGTCTGCTCGTCCGGCGGCGGCGCCAGCTTGAGCGCCTCCGGAAGCGCCTCCGTCGGACCGTAGAGCGGCGGCACATCGTTGATCAGGATGCCTGCGCTGTCATAGGGCATGTCGAAGAGCGGCGGCGTGAGGTTGCCCCTCTTCTCCGGCGGCGCCTTCAGCCATTCCGCGGAGCGGGCTGCTACGAGATAGAGCACATTGCCGGTCGAGCCGCCCGACATGGCCTGGAAGAAGTGGTCGAAAAGGACGTACTCGTCGGCGAGGCGGTGGTAGTCGGGGATGTCCTCGCGCTCGTAGAAGCCGAGGACGGCGCCGGAGGGTGCCGATTGCGCCAGCATCATCGCGAGGGGATCCGCGGCGGCGGCCTTGTCGAAGGGCTTGTGCGACTTGCCGAGCGCCAGCGCCACGAAGCGATCCATGGCGCCGCCGTCGATCTGCGCGAACATGCGGAAGAAGTGATGCATCGGGTCCCAGGGCACGTTGTGGTCGGCCGGGACGTAGGGGGCGAGACGGAACGGCCGGTTCTCGAGAAGCGCATTCTGGAAGCCGGGGATATCGTCGGGAACCGGGAGGATGGAATAGGGCACGCCGGCCTCGTTCTTCTGCAATCCGGCAAAACGCGCATCGATCTTCCCGTCCTTGTCCAGGAGGGTCTCCACCGCAGCGCCGCCGGGATGCCGATAGCTGCCGAAGTAATGATCGAAGCTCCGGTTCTCCTGATAGATGACCACGATGTGCTCGATCTTCTCGCGCAATCCCTGGAGGTCCGCCGCCGCCGGTGCTGCCGCGCGCGCGAATGGCGCGAGGCGCAAGCCGGCAAGCGCAGCCCCGCCGGCAAAGGCTACGCGCTTGAGGAAGGCACGGCGGCTTGGGCGAATGAAGCTCATCATGGCCTCCTGACCTTGCGTTCGAACGTCGTTCATCCCATCCTTGCGGACGGGACTTGGCGCGCGCCGGCCTCCTGGCCGCGACGCGGCGCGGCGGCAGCCGAGCGCGCGCAGCACTTTGCCAATACCACGCTTCCATGACGGTTCTGGGAATGGACCGGCCGGCGTCAGGTCCGGCATCAGGTAAGGAAAATCCGCCTCATGGCCGACGAGCTGGAAATCCCTAATCCCGCTCCGGAGGAAACCGGCGGCCGAGCCGCAATGGCCGAGCCGCCGTCTCCCAAGGCGCGCCGCTTCCGCTCGGCGGCACCCTACTATCTCCGGGGCCGGCCGACCTATTCGCCGCTCCTCATCCGCCATGTGGCGCGCATCTGTGGCTTGAGCAAGACGCAGAGGCTCCTCGATCTCGGCTGCGGGCCGGGCCAGCTTGCCATAGCCCTGGCGCCCTATGTCGGCGAGGTGGTGGCCGTCGATCCCGAGCCGGCCATGCTGCGCCTGGCCGCGGAGCACGCGGCCCAGAAGGGGGTCGTCATCCGCTTCATCGAGGGCAGCTCCGCCGACCTCGGCCCGGCGCTCGGCAGCTTTCGCATGGTGGCCATCGGGCGGGCGTTTCACTGGATGAAGCGCGCGGCGACGCTCGCAAGGCTCAACCGGCAGGTCACGGCCGGCGGTGCCGTGGTCCTCTTCCGCGACCGCCATCCGCATGTGCCGGACAACGCCTGGGAAGGGCCCTACAAGGCCCTCCTTGCCCGCTATGCCGGGGAAGACGCCGGACGCGCGCCGCACCGCTCGCCGGACTGGCTCACCAACGAAGCCGTGCTGCTCGCCTCGCCCTTCAGCGATCTCGAGCGCATCTCCGTGATCGAGCGGCAGAGCACGCCGCCCGAAACCTTCGTCGATCGCGCCTTCTCCATGTCGAGCACGTCACCCGCCCGTCTCGGCGCCAGGTGCGAGGAGCTGGCGGAGCAAGTGAGGCGCCTCATGGCCTCCCACGCGAGCGAAGGCAAGGTGAGCGAGGTCGTGGAGACGGAAGCCCTGATCGCCCGCCGTCCGGCAGCGGCGGGCCGGCAGCCGGCCTGACGCGGATAGCGCCCGGCGCCGGCCGCCCAGCGGCCGCCCGCTATACGAGCTGCAGGAAGATCAGCACCATGCCGGCCACGGAGACCGCCCACACGCCGGTACGCACCCAGGGGATGCCGATCAGGTAGACCGGCACATAGACGAGGCGGGCCCAGAAGAACAGCTGAGCGCCCAGCACCGTCGTGGCATTGGCCTTGCCCGCGACGTGGGCCACCAGCACCAGGGCGGCAAACAGCGCGAAGTTCTCCAGCATGTTGCGGTGCGCGCGCTGGGCGCGGCCCACCCAGCCCTCGGGCGCCGGCAGGCCCTCGCGGTTGCCCGCGGCCGCCGGCAGGCCCACCTGCAGCATGGCACCCTGCGCGGCGATCATCGCTTGGATCAGCGTCAAGGCCGTCGACCAGACGAGCAGCTCGAGATCAGGCGACATGGCTTCCTCCCTCCGTTGATGACGTTCAATCCCGCGTCAGCGCCTCGGCCTCGTCCGCCAGCCGGCGGGCGAGCTCGGCCGAGAGCCGCTTCGCCAACTTGGCGTTGGCACCGCGCCAGATCGGAAGTGCCGCCTCCAGCCGGCGTGCGCCGGTCTCGGTAAGCCACACCATGCGGCGGCGCAGATCGGCCTCGACCATGGCGATCTCGATCAGCCCCTCGCCCTCGAGCGTGCGCAGATTGCGCGACAGCGTCGACTGATCCATGCCGGTGCGCTGGGCCAAGGCACCGAGCGTGTCGTCCGAAATCACCGCGATCTGCGCCATCAGGCCGAGCTGCGCCACGCTCAGGCCGAGGCCCTGCATCTCGCGGTCGAGGAACTGGGTGATGCGCCGCGCGGCCAGCCGGCTGTTCCAGCCGGCGCAGGCCTCGACCGCGGCGCGGGCGTCCGTGCGAAGCGTCTTTCGCGGTTGCAAGCCGGCCTTCATGGGTATATGTATATGCACAATTTGCAGATACATGGAAGGACTATCTCATGGACCGCGCGACCGGCCTCGAATACGGCGTGCCGACCCCGGCGCAAACCGCCGGCAAGAGCGGCCGGGAAATCCTTCAGGCCATCATCGACGGCAGGCTGCCGCGGCCGCCGATCTCGGAGATTCTGTCCTTCCAGATCGTCGAAGTCGGCGACGGCTTCGCCGTCTTCTCGGGCGATCCGGGGCCGCACCTCCTCAATCCGATGGGCGGCGTGCACGGCGGCTGGGCGCTCACCCTGATCGACAGCGCCGGCGGCTGCGCCGCGCATTCCCTGCTGCCGGCCGGCTCCGGCTACGCGACGATCGAGACCAAGGCCAACTTCTCGCGGCCCATCGCCGCGGATGCCGGCCGCGTCCGCGCCGAGGGGCGCGTCGTCGCCCAGGGCCGCCAGATCATCTCGACCGAGGCCAAGGTGCTGAGTGCTGCCGGCAAGGTGTTGGCGCACGGCACCTCGACTATCCTGGTGCTGGGCGGCGCCAGGTGAGCCGGCCTGCGCGCGAGCGCGTTCGGCTCAGGATTGCCCCGACGGCAGAGCCCAGGCAGAATGACGGCGCAACCGGCGGCTGACGGGGACTGCCGGCCGAGCCCAGCAATAGGGGGATGATGCCATGAGATTTTCGCGGAGATTGTCGGGCGCCTTGCTTTTCGCTGCCGCGCTCTTGGCGGCGGTGCCGGTCTTTGCTGCGGGGGCGGCTCCGCCCGCCGTTCCGGCCGGCCCTCTTCCGGTGCAATATAATTTGCCCGACCTGACCGGCGTCTGGCGCGGCAACGACGGCGGCACCTACTATATCCGCATGATCGGCACCGAAGTGTCCTGGCTCGGCGAGCGCGCGCCGGTGAACTCGCCCTGGGTCAATATCGCCCATGGCAGGGTGGAAGGCGACGGCGCCATCCATCTCCGCTGGGTCGATGTGCCCAAGGGCGGCACCAGCAGTGCCGGCGCCCTCGTCCTGCAGATCGTCTCGCCCGGCCAGCTCCGCGCCATCTCGAAATCCGGCGGGTACGCAGGGTCGGTCTGGACGCGATGATCCTGACGCCGTAGGGGCGCGCGGCTGGCGGGGGTCAACGTGGCGGCATGACAACGCCGCGCCATCGGCAAGCGACGCGTGGGGACGTCAGTGGCGGCTGGACGCGACCATCGGGCGACACGGAAGTAGAGCGGTAATAGGAACGATCCGGATTGTGCGAGCCGGCGATAACACGCCGCGGTTTGTCAGCTGCTGGGCGCTGCGATGAAAGTAGAGAAACGGACAAAGAGCGAATGGCCATCCCTCTTGGACGTGGTCGCACTGCTGACCGACCGTCCCGCGGAGGGACTTGCACGCGGGCAGGTGGGCACGATCGTGGAGCGGCTTGACGACAATGCTCTGCTCGTAGAGTTCAGCGACGACCAAGGCCGCGCCTACGCGATCGCACCCTGCCCGCAGACGGAACTGCTCGTCCTGCACTACGTCCCCGAGGCGGCCTGATCGACGTCGAACGACTGCATGGAAGGGGGCCGAGTGCGGCCCCACGGCATCCAGTGGCGCGCCCTGGTGGATTCGAACCAGCGACCCACAGCTTAGAAGTTTTAACCTGCCTGCTCGGCCAAGCCCTTGGCCCGATTGCTCGCGGAAGCCACGGCGGTCCAGGCCGACCTGATCCGGCTCCGCGTCGCGCTGCGCTACATGCTGCACGACCTTAGACAGACCGGCCCCGAGACGGACGCCGTCAAGAACTTCATACGGCAGACCGGGCTCCCCGGCACGTGGGGCTCCGTCTCGTTCCAGGATTGGAGCGAGCACCCGGCCGCCGACCCGTGGAAGCGCGCCCGCGAGGAGCTCACGCGTGCTGCCGACGCGCCGCTGCCCGCCCGAGATGGGGCGCGCGCCTCACGCGCGCCCCGTCCCCGCGCTCTGCGGCGCGGGGAGCGACCAGCCGGAGGTGTCGCGAACAACGCCGGCCGGCCGCCGCCGCCAAATCCTGTCCAGCTCCGGCGGCGGCGGGGCGTTTAGCGAGGAGCGATGATGCCGCGGTTCGACGAGCGCGCCGCCGCCAGCTGCGTCTACTCTAAGCTAATTATCCTTTCTTGAATGATTTCAGGTTGACGTACCATGGTACAAGCCGACGACACATTCGAGCCCGAGGTTTTTGCACGCGGACCCTACGGGTTCAAACAGCTTGACACCTATTCCGATGCAGGGCGCATACTTGATGTCCTTCAACGGCCATTTGACATCATGCGCTTTCGCCTCGTTTACGATGGGGAATTGAAGGCAGCTGGGAAGAACCCTCGAGGCCCCGAGAAATGGGCGCTTCGAAAGCGCTTCCGGCCGCAGCTTGCCAGCTTGGCCGTAACGCATCCAGTGATGCGGGGTGTTGCACTAACGACGCAGCACATCAGCGGCGGAACATTCGCTGAGGCTGTCGCTCCGGTCACGGTGGACGTTCATGTAAGCAGCCCACATGCCGGGACGCAAAATGCTTTGCTCGAATGGGTTGATGTCGGCGGTCATTCGTTCATCCCTTTGGTCCGCAAATCCCTCGCCCTAGTCTGCGAGCTCGATATCCTCTTTCTTCGAAATGACGCGCCTGGCTCACACGAGCCGCGGAGCAGAGCGGGAACTCCGAGACCGAACTGCATGAGTACCTCCTCGACCAGTGCGCGCCGCACATCGTCGCCACCATCAAGACCCCGAGCGGCCCCGTCGAGACGACGCAGATGAAGCGCACGCACGGCGGCGACAAGAACACGATGACAAAGGACGAGATGAGCGAGTACATGGACCGAGCAGCCGAATTGACCGGGTATCCCCTGCCGACGGAGGAGGAGTTACAAGCTATGGGGTACGTCTTAAATCATTAGCGTATGAGAGAAATAAAGTTCAGCGCGTGGATGAACGGCAAGATGTATCAGCCTGCCGTAGAGTTCGCACCGCATTTCACTCTTACGGATGAAGTTATCGAAATGACGCGCCTAGCGGAGAAGCAAGGTTGGGCGCTCATGCAATTCACCGGCCTCAAGGACAAGAACGGAAAGGAGATTTACGAAGGCCATATTTTGGGTGGCGATTACGTCGTGTTTGAACGAGGCCAGTTCCGTTTCTCCAAAGGTAACCCTGCTTTCCTAGAGAAAGTGTGTGATGTTGTGGAAGTCGTCGGCAACATCTACGAGAACCGCGACCTCCTCACCTAGCGTATGCGCTCCCTCAAATCCCTCGTCGCCAACCACCCCGCCCCCCGCAAGCCGAAGCGCCAGACCGAGCGCGGCGACCTCCTCGACACGATGCTCGCGCGCCTCAACCCCTCGCGCATCAAGGCAGGCTACAAGCCGCTCACGCATGGGCGGCTCGCGTTCCTGCTTACCAAGGTGCCGACGCCTGATCTCTATGCGCTCGTCAGCCGTTGCAACCACGCGGAGAAGCGGGGCTATCCCTGGAGCGCGATTTTCTGGAAGGAGATACGGCCGGCCAAAACCGACATATGAAACTCACCCAGGACGACATCATTGTCCTTTACCTTCGCGACCGCAGCGGCTGGCTCCCCACGCATGATTTAATGATGACCCAAACGCCCTACGGCTACATCGGGAGCGCGGGGCACGTCCGCGCCCGCGAACTCGCCCGCAACGAGTGCCCCGACAAGCTCAAGAACATGGTGGAGCGGGCGGAGGGGCGGGATATCGGGCTTGATCCGCGGTACGCGTATTTTCGGTACAAGGAACCGGAGCAGCTCACGCTCGTGTAAAAATCTCGACTATTTTTTTCGTTTCCACTCTTTCACAGCGTTCTTCACCTCCCAAGAGTTAAGCCAAGACAGAACCTCCTCTTCGTTACGACAATGCCGCCGGGCATACCCTGGCAATTCGAGGACAAGCGCACCGCCTTCAAGTTTAATAATGCATCCCGCTGCAACGCTCTCATCAAGGCGGTTCCGTATTTCGTCAGAAACGAAGTCCGAGTAGCTCGTTATTGGGTCTGGTTCGGGTCGCACCTCTCTAGGCTCCCGAGTTCTCTTCGCTTCTTCTCCCTGTCCAATGGGGCTGCGAGGTTCTGGGCGCACACCGCTCGGCTCGTTTTCAGGTGCCCGGGGCTGCGGCTGACGTGTCGTGTTTGGGCTTCGAGCGCCGAGATCAAGGACATCCCGTTGCGCGGACGGACCACCGAGAGATGGCGGAAAGGTTCTAGGCGATGATGCGGCAAGGGATCTAGCCGTTTCTGCGGTGTTCGCTTCGATGTCTATAAAAATCCGAAACGCCTCGCCAATCGCAACTGTCACGAGCCCAGCCACCGCGACGCCGAAAGACGAAGCAATCTTGATGACGCCGCTCATCGCCGCCAAGCCGTTATTCATTATTTGGGCTAGATCAATCGCCCCCCACAGAAAACTGAGGACCGCGACAGCAACGGCGATCCAACCTATAACCACCAAGATTCTGCTGACGGCGCGAAGAACCGGATACTTTCTCACTGGTGCCCCCTACCATGCGAGAAAACATCACCTGATTGTAGACACACCCACGATCACCACCAGCGAAGATTGACGCTTTGCATCGTGTTCTCTATATGTTCTCAATGACCGAGGACGACCCCCGCACCGCCTCCCTCCTCGCCGAGCTCCGCCAAGTGTGCGCCAAGCTCCGGGACGCATTCTCTTCATCCTCGGGCCGGCTCACTTACCTCTGTGACGCTATAGCCCGTCCTGACCTTGGCGAGCTTCGGGAAGGGCTTCCGTTTCGGGTGGAGCAGTGGAATACCAACGACCTTCTCCAGGTCGTAGCGGCCTGTGCGAACCTTCTCGTCGCTGTTGGTGCCTTCGAGGCGGCCGTCCACGAGTACCCATCGCACCACTGGCTGCTCCGCCACGGCGCGCGCGTCATTCGGGAGCATACCCCGTCGTAGGGGCGAGACAAATGCAGGACAAATGGGGTTGGGAAAATCGGCTAAGTGTTGGCGCGCCCTGCTGGATTCGAACCAGCGACCCACAGCTTAGAAGGCTGTTGCTCTATCCCCTGAGCTAAGGGCGCTTGCCGTTGCGAGGTGCTGCCGCGGCGGCGCGGCAGGCGGCCTCAGGCGATGCGATTATACTTGAAATTGTCGGCGTAGGCCTTGGGGCGGATCTTGTGCACGTGGGGCTCCGCGAGGGCGTAGGCGTAGCCCTGGCGCATGGCATAGGCTAAGGCCGCCGCCTCGCTCGCGAAGGTGAGACGCACCTGCGTCCGCGTATCGGCCGAGCTCGTCCAGCCCATGAGCGGATCGTGGGTTCTCGGGCTCTCCCGCTCGAACTCCATCACCCACTCGCGCGTATTGCCCTCGCCCGACTGCATGGCGGTCCTGGCGGGCCGATAGATGCGCACGCTCGGCATGACGTCCCCCGTCGCTTGGTGCGGCCAAGCTATAGTGCCGAACAGGCGGGCGGGCAAGAGCCGAGCGGCCGCGGCCCCCTAGCGTGCCCGAGGTGCGCGGTTGACGAGGAAGATGCCGCAGCCGACGAACGCCATGGCGAGCACCAGGCGCGGGGTGATCGGCTCGCCCAAGAGGAGGCCGCCCGCGAGCATGCCGAAGAGCGGCGTCAAGAAGGTGAAGGCCGCGAGCGACGAGGCGGGATAATGCGCCACCAGCCAGAACCAGGCGACGTAGCTCACGAAGGCCACCCACACGACCTGATAGGCGAGGAGAAGGAGGACGGCGGGGCTCGCGTCCGTCACTCCCGCCTCGCCCATGGCGGGCGACAGCGGGAGCAGCAGCAGCGCCGAGCCGGCGAGCTGATAGATGAGGACCTTGAGCGGGCTCAGGCGGACGAGCCGCGTCGCCTTGATGACGACCGTGGTGACGGCCCAGAGCACGGCAGCTACCACCATCATGCCGTCGCCGACGAGCTCGCGGTGCGTCGGCAGGCCGAGGCTCTCCGAGAAGGCGAGCGCCATGCCGGCGAAGGCCGCGAGCAGGCCCAGGGCCCTCGTGCGGTCGAGCCGCTCGCCCGCCAGGAAGAGATGCGCGCCGAGCGCCACGAAGATCGGCGCCGTATAGAGAAAGATGGCGCCGCGCGCCGCGGCGGTGAAGACGAGGCCCCAATAGATGAAGACGAACTCGGCGCCGAACAGCGTGGCGATGAGCATGCCGAGCCAGAGCGAGCCGTCGCGCTCGAAGAGCCTGACCCCGCGCCAAGCCGCCCAGCCCCATACCAGGAGCGCCGCCGCGGCCGAGCGCAAGCCCGCCTGCAGCACCGGCGAGATCCCCGCGTCCGCCACCTTGATCGCGACCTGCTGCAGGCCCCAGGACACGCAGCACATGACCACGAGGCCCGCGGCGAGAAGATCGAGATGGCTCTTGCGGCTGTTCATGAGAGGAAAATCGCGGGACGCGGGAGAGCGTGACGGCCGCGGGCAAGCGGGCCGTCCCGTCGCCTAGCACAGATCGCGAGGGGATGGAACGCCGCGCGGAGGGCCGGCCGAGAGTGCAACGCCGATCGGCGGCTCAGAGCACCCGCTCGAGGAAATCGCGCGTGCGCTGCTCGCGCGGCGCACGCAGGATGTCGCTCGGCGGGCCGCGCTCGACGATGACGCCGCCGTCCATGAACACCACCTCGTCGGCGACCTCGCGGGCAAAGCCGATCTCGTGGGTCACGCACAGCATCGTCATGCCCTCGGCGGCGAGCCCGCGCATCACCGCGAGCACCTCGCCCACGAGCTCCGGGTCGAGGGCCGAGGTCGCCTCGTCGAAGAGCATGACGCGCGGGCCCATGGCGAGCGCGCGCGCGATGGCGACGCGCTGCTGCTCGCCGCCCGAGAGCTGCCGCGGATAGCGCGCACCCTTCGAGGAAAGCCCCACGCGCTCGAGGAGGGCGATCGCCGTGGCCTTGGCCGCCGCTCTGGACACCCGCTTGACCAGGATCTGCGGCATGGTCACGTTCTCGAGCACCGTGACGTGCTGGAAGAGGTTGAAGCGCTGGAATACCATGCCGATCGCGGCGCGCGCGGCGCAGAGCTCGCGCTCCTTGACCTCGTGGAGGCGGTTGCCGACGCGGCGGTAGCCCACGAGCTCGCCCGCCACCATCACATAGCCCGAGTCCGGTCTCTCGAGATGGTTGATGCAGCGTAGGAACGTCGACTTGCCGGCGCCTGACGGGCCGATCACGCAGACCACCTTGCCACCCTCCACGTCGAGATCGATGCCGCGCAGCACCTCGACGCCGCCATAGGACTTGTACAGCGCGCGGACGGCGATCATGGCGCTCATGACGGGCCGTCCTGATCCGCTGCGGACGAGCGCGAGAGGAAGAGATTGCCGAGGACCGCGAGGGGAAAGGCGCGCCGCGGCGCAGACGCGCGGTCGTCGTGGCTGCGCCCGACGCGGAGCTCGATCACCCGCTGCACGGCGGTGAGCACGGTCGTCAGCGCCACGTACCACAGCGAGGCCACGATGAGCAGCGGAATGGTCTCGAAGGTGCGCGTATAGATGAGCTCCGCCGAGGAGAGCAGCTCGGTCACCGAGATGACGCTCGCGAGCGAGGTGTATTTGAGCATGCCGATCACCTGATTGCCCGTGGGCGGCACGATGACGCGCAGGGCCTGCGGCAGGATGACCTTGCGCATGGTCTGGGCGCGCGTCATGCCGACCGCGAAGGCGGCCTCGCGCTGGCCCGGATCGACGCTCATGATGCCGCTGCGCACGATCTCCGCCATATAGGCCGCTTCGCAGAGGCCGAGGCCGAGATTGGCCGCCATCAGCGGCGTGATGATCGCGTTGGCATTGAGCGCGAGCAAGTCGGGGCCGAAGAACGGGATGCCGAGGGTGATGACGGGAAAGAGCGCCGAGAGGTTGAACCAGAAGATGAGCTGAACCAAGGCCGGCGTGCCGCGGAAGCAGGTGATGTAGACGACCGCGGCGGAGGACAAGAGGCCGTTCTCGGAGAGCCGCATCAGCGCGATCGCGATGCCGAGGAGGATGCCGATGCACATGGCCGAGGCGGTGAGCTCGATCGTGAGCAGCACGCCCTGGAGGATGTCCGGGCTGAAGAGATATTTGGCGACGACCGGCCACTGGAAGTTCGGGTTCACCATGACGGTGTAGGCCGCCCAGGCGAGGAGGAGCCCCACCACCGCGCAGGCGACCCAGCGGCCCGGGTGGCGGAGCGGCACCGGGGGGCCCGCGATGAGACCCGCCATGGGATCGCCCGCGACTTCCCCCTTGGCCGGCTCCTTCGCCGGCTTGCCGGCGGCAGGCTCGCGAACCCGGTCCTGCGGCGCCGTCCCGATCTCCATCCGGAATCCTCTCCCCGCGGCAAGGGCAGGGCCGATCAGGCCGCACCGCCTCCCTCGTCACCCCCGCGAACGCGGGGCTCCACAGCCGATGGATTCCCGCTTGCGCGGGAATGACGCACGAAATGGCGAATCCGCTTGAACCGCCCTAGTCGAAGATCGCCGGGTCGGCAGCCGTTCCGTCGAGCCCCCACTTGTGCATGATTTTAGCATAGGTGCCGTCGGCGATGACGACCTTGAGGGCCGCCTCGAGGGCCTTGCCGAGCTGCGCGTCGTCCTTCTTGTAGGCGATGCCGGAATCGACCGTGGCGCCCGGCACCGGACCGCCAGGTGCTGCATCGAGCTTGCCGTCGGAATGCTTGGCGGCAACCACCGCCGTGGCAAGGCTCACGCCCGCGGCATCCGCCCTGCCGGTCTCGACCGCCAGCACCTGCGGGCCCTTGCCGTCGAACGTCATGAGCGTGATCTTGGCCTTGCCCGCGGCCTCGCACTTTTTCGACTGGTCCTCCCAAACCATGACCGGCTGGGTGCCCTTCTCGACCGCGATCGTGTGGCCGCAGGCATCGTTGTTCTTGACGCCCGCCGGGTTGCCCTTGCGCACGATGAGGCCGTTGGCGAGGATCGCGTAGCGCACGAAGGAGACCTGCTTGAGCCGTGCCGGCAGGATGGCCATGACCGACATGCCCACGTCGACGCGCCCGCCGCTCACCGCCGGAATGATCGAGGCGAAGGACAGCCGCTCGATCTCGGGCTTGAGGCCGAGCACGCCCGCCACGGCCTGGAAGATCTCGACGTCGAAGCCGACCTGCTGGTCTTTCTCGTCGAGGTAGTTGTAGGGCTCGAAATCGAGCGGCATGGCCGCCTTGAGCACGCCGGCCTTCTTGATCTCCGCCGGCACGAGCGCGCGCGCCGCCTCCATGCCCGTCTGGGCCAAGGCCGGTGCGGTGGCCGCGGCCGCAGCGAGAGCGGCCGAGAGCAGCAAAGCGATCGCCAGCGCCACGGGCCAGGCGCGCGCGCGCTCAGGCCCCGCCGCCTCATTCTTGCGGATCAACGACATTCTCGCCTCCTTGTCATGCTGGTTGCGCCTGATGGCTTGGCCGCGCCCTCGATCGATCGGCACGCGAGATGCGCGGCACGCCGCCTTCGTTTCGGCCCGCGGGGTCAGGCGCTTCCCGTTTTGCCTCGCGCACCCTACGCGTCCCCGACCACGACCGCCATATAGTTGGCCAACGCCCTGCCCCGCGAGCCCATGACGATCTTGACGGCGCTCGCATAATCGGCGGACGCCGGACGGCCGTCCCGCGGCTTGAGCACCCGCGTGCCGTTGCGCCGGCGAGGCGCCTCGCCGAGATAGCGCACGATCTCCCGGCAGAAATCCGGCAGATCGCCCGGCAGCCGCGAGGTGATCAGATTGCCGTCGCGCACCACGGGCTGGTCCACGTAGTCGGCGCCGGCGTTGACGACGTCGTCCTTGATGTTGGGCACGCAGGTCAGTCGGCGGCCGCGCGCGATGCCGGCGGAGGCCAGCATCCAGCCCGCGTGGCAGATTGCCGCCACCAGATTGCCCTGCTCGTGAACCTTGCGCACCAGCTCCACCATGGGCTTGTGCTTGCGCATGCCCTCGGGCGCGAAGCCGCCGGGGATGATCACCGCATCGAGGTCCCCGGCCTCGACGTCCTCCACGGCGAGATCGGGCCTGGCCGGATAGCCGAGCTTGCTGGCGTAGATCTGGTTCGCGGCCGGCGCCACGACGAGGACGTTGGCGCCCTCCTCGCGCAGCCGCATCACCGGGTGCCAGAGCTCGAGCTCCTGGTACTGGTTCTCGACGAGAACCGCGATCTGCGCCTCCTCGAGGTTCATGCCGGCTCCCCTGCCGCCGCCATGGCCGGCTCCTCGCGGCGCAGGCCCTCCGGCGAGAATGCGAGAAGCCGCTGGGCGTTGTCGACGAGCACGCGGTCGAGCTCGGCCTTGCCGAAGCCCTTCTTGGCCAGCCGCGGGGCGAAGCTCTCGAAGAGATAATCGAACGGCACCTTGGTGTTGAACTGGTCGGGCTCCTCCTTGGAGATGGGCCCCCGGCCGTGCGCGAAGAAGCGGTCGTAGGAGAAGACGAGGCGGTCGAGGTAGCCGCGCTCGGTCAGCTCCACGATGAGAACGGCCATCTGCTCGTCGAGCGCGTCGGCGGAATCGTGCATCCAGGGGATGCCGATGTGATCGATCTGCAGACAGGCGCCGCGCGCGCAGATGTCCAAGAGCTGCTTGAGTTCCGGCTTGATGAAGCAATGGCCGATGACGACCTTGCCCGGATCGGCGCCCTCCGCCTCGAGGAGGTCGAGCAGCTCGATGCCCGGATTGGTCACCGTCCAGTCGACGGGATGGGTGTGGGTGTTGATGGCGCAGCCGAGCTTCTTCTGCGCCCGCGCCGCGGCGCGGATGGCCTTCTCCTCATAGGGGCCGATCCTGGTGCCGCTCGCGTAGATGGGGCTCGGCGCGCCCGTCAAGGCGCCCGTCGAGACCTTGATGTTCCCCGCCTTCCAGGGCGTCAGCACGCCGTCGTAGACCATGCCCTCGGTGATGTCGCGGATCATCATCTCCTTCAGGTAGTCGAGCGGCTTGCGGCGCCAGTAGAAGGGGATGCCGATGGCGTTGTGCTCGCCGTAGAAGCCCGTGGTGGCGACGATGTGGACGCCGCTCCGCCGCTGCGACTCCGCCATGAGGCGCGGATGGCGCCCGAGCTCGGGCGGCGTCAAGTCGACGATCGTGCGGATGCCGTGCTGGCTCAGCCCGTTCTTGAGGGTCTGGGCGATGCCGGCGGCGACCGCATCCACGTCCCAGAGATTGTTGTGGTCGTACTCGCAGCCCAGATAGGCATAGCGCAGATGCTCGTGGGTGAGCGTGATGCCGGCCCGGTCGGGTGCGATATCGCCGAGAACGGTGCGGATGATTGCCATGGGGGCCTCGGTTGCGGCTGTTGCGCGATGCTCAGGCCGCTTCTAGCGCGGCGCTGAGAGCTTTGAAGAATGCCGGCACGTCGTCCACGGAGCGCGCGGTGATCGTGCGGCCGTCGACGACGACCGCGCCATCCTCCGCCCCGGGAGCGGCCGCGGCAAGCCCCTTGGGGCGACCTGCCGCGGCGAGAAACTCGCTTCCGCTGGAGATCGCCGCGAGGATGGCGCCCTGGCGCCCGGCCGCGCTCACGAAGGCACGCCCGCTCTCGTCGCCCGCCATGCCGCCGGGCAGCACGACCGCGTCGAATTCGCCGGGCACGGCGTCCTTGAAGCCGATGTCGGGCTGCACGGGATAGCCGAGCCGGCTGCGGTAGGTCCGCTCGGCGTCGGCGCCCACCACCGTGACCTTGGCGCCCAGCTCGCGCAGACGCAGCACCGGATACCAGAATTCCAGCTCCTGATAGTGCTCGCCGACAAGGACGGCCACGCGCTTTTCGGCCAGAGCCATTGTTCCGCCATTGCCCCGCATAGCTGTCTGACAAATGAACTTTAGACCGCCTTGCCGCGACGCGCAATAGACTCGCCGTGCAATGCGCGCACGGCCGGTCCGTGCCCCGCCCGGTTCCAACGCTCTTATACGAATCGATTGAAATCTTTGACGTTCGTGGCCGTAGCGCGATCCGAACGAGCGCATGCGAAATGCATCTTGCACGGCTGCGGCGTCGGTCCTACCATGCCGCGGTGGTACATTCGAGCGGTCATACAAATGACGGCGCGCGACGTGGGCGCTTCAAGATGCCGCGCCGCAGCGTCGTCGGAGAAGTGCGCAGGCAGCTGCTCGCCCTCATCGAGTCCGGCGAGCTCAAGGTCGATGAGCGGCTGCCCTCCGAGCTCGAGCTCGCCCGCTCCTTCGGGGTGAGCCGCCCGGTCATCCGCGAGGCCCTCGTCACCTTGCACGCGCTCGGGGTCACCGCCGCGCGGACCGGCCGCGGCACCTTCGTCGCCTCCAACCGCGCGCGGCTGCCGCTCTTGCAGGGCCGCTACGCGCCGGCCCATCTCGAGGAGATCCGGCGCCATCTCGAGGTGCCGGCGGCCCGGCTCGCGGCGGAGCGGCGGACCCAGGAGGACGTGAAGCGTCTCGGCGAGATACTTGCGATGGTCAACGAGGCGGAGGACCCCGCCTACCGCAACAAGCTCGATGCGCGCTTCCACATTGCGATGGCCGAGGCGACGGGAAACCCGCTCTTCGCGCGGCTGGTCGAGGATCTCCGCGCCATGCTGGAGGAGCAGTCGCTCGCCGTCTCCGCCGTGCCCGGCCGGCGCCAGCAGGCGAGCGCCGAGCACAGCGCGCTCTACGAGGCTATCCTGCGGCGCGACCCGCGGGCCGCTGCCGACGCCATGGCGGCACACCTCGACGAGGTCGAGGCCTCGCTCGCGAGGCTGGAGGCCTCGCCCGGCATGGGCGGAGCCGGAGATACGCAGCACCCGCGCGAGCGCGAGCATGCCGAGGCGGGCGGCCGTGCCGGGGAGTGATCCGGCGGCGGCGTCCAGCGCGCGCAGAGGGCGGGAGATGAGCGCGAACGCCATCGACTGCGCCTATTCGAGCGAGGGTGCTGGGCCGCCCGTCCTCATGATCCACGGCGTGGGGGCGCGCCGCGAGGTGTGGTCCGGGCTGATCGAGCGCCTCAAGCCCAGCTACCGCTGCATCAGCTACGATCTGCGCGGCCATGGCCAATCGCCGAAGCCGGCCGTGCCCTTCGCATTGGAGGACCTCGTCGCCGATCTCGAAGCGCTGCGCGCCGGCCTCGGCATCGAGAAGGCCCATGTGGTGGGCCACTCGCTCGGCGGCATGGTGGCACCCGCCTATGCGCGGCGTCATCCCGGGCGCACCCTCTCGGTGACGCTCTTGAGCACCGCGGCCGGGCGCAGCGAGGCGGATCGCGCGCGCGCGGGCGCCGTGGTGGCGGCCATGGAGGAGAAGGGCATGAGCGCCGTGCTCGGCATGCTCGCCGAGCGCTGGTTCTCGCCGGAGTTCGCCCGCAGCCGGCCCGGTGCCGTCGATGCGCGCTTGCGCCAGGCTGCGGAGACCGACCCCGCCGTCTATCTGCAATGCTTCCGCATCTATGCCGAGACCGAGATGGCGCCGTGGCTCCCCGAAGTGGCGGCGCCGGCGCTCCTCGTCACCGGCGAGGAGGACGCGGGATGCAGCCCGCGGCTCAACCGCATCATGAGCGAAACCTTGCCCGATGCCCGGCTCGCCGTCCTCGCGGGGCTCCGCCATTCGATCCTGATCGAGGCGCCCGGGCGCGTGGCCGAGCCCGTTCTCGCCTTCCTCCGCTCGCTTGCGCCATAGCGGCGCTCAGCGTGCCCGCACGCGCGCGTCGATCGCGGCGACGGCCGCGTGGGCGGAGAGCACCGCTCCCTCCTGCCAGCCGTTGAGATAGCTCAGGTGCTCGCCCGCGAGATGGATCGGGCCCTCGGGCTCGAGGAGCGTCGCGTAGGCGCCCTTGCGCCCCTCCTCGCTCCAATCGGCCCAGGCGCCGAGGCTGTGGGGAACCTTGACCCAGGCGACCGAGATGCCGTGCGCCACGTCGCGGCCGAAGCCCGGGTGAAGGGCGCTGGCGTTGGCGACGGCGAGCGCCGTGCGCGCGGCGGGTGCCAACTCGGCGAAGCGCTGGCCGATCTCGTCGCTCCAGATATAGGCGCCGACGAGGATGCCCCTGCGGCCGTGGAAGCCGCTCGAGGGGTACCACATTTGCGTGATGTCCTGGTCGGTCCAGGAGATGCCGCCGTAGATGCCGTCGTCCATCTCCCAGAAGCGCCGCTTGGCCTCGAAGGCGAGCTTGGCCGCCTTGGCGTAGCGGGCGGCCGCGATCGCCGTCCTGAAGGCCGGCGAGAAATCGGCCGCGATGCCGGCCAGCACCGAGAGCGGGATGGTGCAGATGCAGAAGTCGGCGCCAAGCGCGTGGCTGCCGCCCCGCTTGCCGTCGCGGTAGACGATGCGCACCCCGTCGCCGGCGCGGCGGATCTCCTTGACCTCTGCGTGGGCGCGGATCATCGGGCGCACGCGCCGCTCGAAGGCGCGGGCGATGCCGTCCATGCCGCCTCTCGGCTGCAGCATGGTCGGCGCGAAGTCGATGAGCTCGCCGAAGTCGATCTGGAAATAGGCGAACTCGCTCTTGAGGATCTCGGAGAGCGGCAGCGGCTCGAGCGGCTTCCCCGCGGCGAGGCCGGCGCCCGGCCACACCTCATAGCCCGCGCGCGGCGAGCCCGCGTAGCGGCCGTCGCGGCCGAGCGCTCCGAAGCTCCGCAGCATGTGGAGGAGGCGCTCGCGGTCCTCGGCGCCGACGCTCTCGTCGAGCGCCTTCCGGCTCACCGCCTTCGCGAGGAGCTCGGCGATGTAGCCGCGGCTGTCGCCGATCAGCCGGCGGGCGCGCAGCGGCTTGCCGCCGAATGCCGCGGCGCTGTGGAAATAGGCATTGCGGTTGTCGTTGACCATGACCTCGAGCGGCACGCCGAAGTCGCGGCAATAGCCGATGATGGCCTGGTGGTGCTGCGGGAGGCGCGCCGGGCCGGCGTTGAAGTACATCTCCGCCCCGCGCGCGAAGCCGCAGCGCTGGCGGCTTGCGAGCTCCTCCACCACGTCGCCCGAGCGCAGCGTCCAATTGCGCCCGCCGGCGCGGCCGCGGGCCTCGAGGAGCGTGCAGCGATAGCCGGCGCGGGCGAGCTCGTAGGCGGCGGTCATGCCGGCGATCCCGGCGCCGAGGATGGCGACCCGCGTGCCCTTCCCCGAGCCGGGTGCGAGCTTGGGCGGCCCCGCATAGGCCGCCGGCACGGCGATGAGGCCCATGGCGGCCATGGTGTTGTAGAGCGCCGCGGCGCCGCCCGCCCGGCCGACGAGATTGAGGAAGCTGCGGCGCGTGAGCCGCGGCCTCGTCATGGGCCGTGCCTCCGCCCGCCTCGCTGGCGGAACGACGGCGGCGCTTGCCTATTGCAGCTCGATGTGGACGTTGCGGTTCTCTTGGCTGTGGACATTTCGCGGCGTCAGCACGCGGAGATCGGTCTTGCCCTTGGCGATGGTCGTGATGTCGCCCTCCGGCACGCCGTGCGCGACGAGGTACTTCTTCGCCTGCTCCGCGCGCCGCTGCGTCAGCCGCGCGTCGTCGGTCGCGACGCCGGCGGTGTCGGCGTGGCCGGTCAGGATCACCTTCGGCGCTCCCAGCTTCTTGATGGCGGCCACCACGTCGTCAAGCGTCTTCTGCGCGTCAGGTCGGATGAAGAATTGGTCCGAGGCGAAGTAGATCCAGAATTCCTTCGCCGACGGCGCCGCCGGTTGGCCCGCTGCCGCTTGAGCAAGGCGAAGCGGCGATGGCGCCGCGCCCGCGCGCGTCCCCGCCGCGTCAGTGAGCGCCAGCGCCGTCAGGATGAAAAGCGACGCCGCGATGCGTGCTGCGATCCCCATGCCCCCTCCCCCGTCAACAGCTGCGCTGGTCGGGGCGCCCGGACTCGAACCGGGGGCCTCCTGCTCCCAAAGCAGGCGCTCTACCAGGCTGAGCTACGCCCCGAGCGCAAGCGAATTACGCTTGTAGTGGTTCTTCAGGTGACCGGCAAGCGCTAAGCCTTCCCATATGCGGTGGAAATCGGGCACAATCCCGAGCGCACCATAACAGAGAGGTGAGCCTTGTCCTCGCGCGTCCTCAACGTCACCGGCCGAATTTACGATTACCTCCTCTCAGCCTCGCTGCGCGACGACAAGCTCTTGCGGCGGCTGCGCGCGGAGACCCGGCGCCTGCCCATGGGCGGCATGCAGATCTCGCCGGAGCAGGGCCAGTTCATGGCTCTCCTCGTCGAGCTCTTGGGTGCCAAGACGGCGCTCGAGATCGGCACCTTCACCGGCTACAGCTCGCTCGCCGTCGCACGCGCGCTGCCCGACGACGGCCGGCTGCTCTGCTGCGACGTGAGCGAGGAGTACACGCGCGTCGCGCGCAAATACTGGCTCGAGGCCGGCGTCGCGCACAAGGTGACGCTCGAGCTCGGCCCGGCGCTCGCCACGCTCGACCGTCTCCTTAAGGAGGGGCGCGGCGAAAGCTTCGACTTCGCCTTCATCGACGCCGACAAGACGAACTACCGGCACTATTACGAGCGCTGCATGGCGCTCGTGCGGCCGGGCGGACTCATCGCCATCGACAACGTGCTGTGGAGCGGCCGCGTCGCCGACGCCAAGCGGCAGGACCCCGACACCAGGGCGATCCGCGCCTTCAACGCACGGCTCAAGCGCGACGGGCGCGTCTCGCTCAGCATGCTGCCGCTCGGCGACGGCTTGAGCCTCGCGCTGAAACGCGTCTGAGCGCCGCTCAGCGCTGGAAGATCGGGTGGATGACCCGGTCGCCCGGCTTGATATCGAGCCGGGCCGCCGTGCCGCTCGCGAGCTCGAGCACGGCGAGCACCGGCTCGCCCGAGCTGATCGGCGTGCGGGAGAGCGGCACCGTGCGCTCGGCGACGCGCACGATGCGGCCGTCCTCGGCGATGAAGAGCATGTCGAGCGGGATGTAGGTGTTCTCCATCCACATGGCGACCGTCTCGCTCTCCTTGAAGTCGAAGAGCATGCCGGCATCGGGCGCGAGCGCCGTGCGGTACATGAGGCCCTCGCTGCGCTCTTCGTCCGTGCTCGCGAGCTCGACGGTGAAGTGCTGCTCCTTGCCGTCCGCGGTCGTGATGACGAGGGCGCTCTTGGGCAGTGCTGCCGAGAGCGCCGTTCCGGGTGCTGCCGCGAGGAAGGCGCCCGCCAGCGCAAGCACGAGGAGCGCCGGCAGTTTGCTCAAGAGCCGCATCGCTCAGCCTCCAACTGCCATTGCCGAGACGCGCGGCATCGCCAAGGGCTGCTTCGAGCCGTAGCTCGAGCGGCGGTGCATCACGCTGCCGATGATATGCCTAGCACCAGCCATGGCGGCGGAGTGTAGCGGAGCGCCGGTCCGCGACAAAGCCCGCGCGCGTCAGTGCTTGCCCCGTTCGAGGAGGGCGGCGATCCTCGGCGGAACCGGCTCCCCGGCGAGGGACTCGTGGAGCGCCCGCAGGCCGGCTATGAGCGCATCGCCTTGGCGCTTGCGCCTTCGGCGAGCGCCGGGCTCGCCGTCTTCCGGTCCGGTGGCGCGGGCCGGGCCGGCACGGCCACCCGCGAAAAGACGCGCACCCTCGAGCCGCTTCTAAATGACCATGCCCACCCGAGGCTTCCCTCTTGGCGCCGGGAGGGGTCGGCGCCGGACCGGCGTTCGTTCGCCGGCGTCAGTTCGGCAGCCGCCGTCGCTCGCCCTCCTGCGCGAGGCGCGCCGCCCACCGCCGCCGCCGTCGCGCCCGCGCCATCTCCGCAGTCTCGGCCGCTTTCGAGACTTGCCCTCCGCCTATGCGCACCGTAGTTTGCGGCAGCGCCAGCAGAGCCGCGAGGGAAGAGACGATGGACATGTCGGGCGAGTATCGCATCGCGGCACCGCGAGAGCGCGTGTGGGCGGCGCTCAACGATGCCGAGATCCTCAAGCAATGCATTCCGGGCTGCGAGACGATCGAGAAGCTGTCGCCCACCGAGTTCACCGCCAAGGTCGTGGCCAAGGTGGGGCCGGTCAAGGCATCCTTCACGGGCGCCGTGACGCTTTCGGACCTCGTGCCGCCCGAGCACTACAAGATCAGCGGCGAGGGCAAGGGCGGTCCGGCCGGCTTCGCCAAGGGCGGTGCCGAGGTCAACCTCGAGGAGGCAGGGGCGGAAACCGTGCTGCGCTACCGCGTGCAGGCCAACGTCGGCGGCAAACTCGCCCAGATCGGCTCGCGCCTCATCGACGGCACGGCAAAGAAGCTCTCCGAGGAGTTCTTCGGCAAGTTCGCCCAGGTGGTGGGCGCCGCGAACGCGCCTCAAGCGGCGGCGGCGGCACCGCCGCTTGCGGCCGAGCCGGCTGAACGGCCGGGTGCTCCCACATCCGCCGCGGGCCTTCCGCCGATCGTCTGGATTGCCGGCGTCATCGTCATCGTCATAGCCCTCCTCGCCATCTTCGTGCTCTGAGGAAAGCCCGGGAAATTCGAGCGGACTCCGCCACCCTACGGCTTGACGGCGCGGCACCCGGCGGACCACACTAGGGTCAAATTCTCGGGGACCCGTTTTGCGCGGGCCGCCCGTGTCGCAAAGCTTCAGGGAGGAATCATGACCGCTGTCACGGTTTCCATGACGGTGAACGGCAAGCCCGTCACGGCGTCGGTCGAGGCGCGCACCTTGCTGGTTCAGCTGCTGCGCGAGAAACTCTCGCTTACCGGCACCCACGTGGGCTGCGATACCAGCCAGTGCGGCGCCTGCGTCGTCCAAGTGGACGGCCGCTCGGTCAAGAGCTGCACGCTCCTCGCGGTCCAGGCCGACGGCGCCAAAGTCACCACCATCGAGGGCCTCGCCAAGGACGGCAAGCTCCACCCCATGCAGGAAGCCTTCCGCGAGAACCACGGGCTGCAGTGCGGCTTCTGCACGCCCGGCATGGTGATGAGCGCCGTCGATCTCGTGCAGCACAACGCCGACCCGAGCGAGCGCGAGGTGCGCGAATGGCTCGAGGGCAACATCTGCCGCTGCACGGGCTACCACAACATCGTCAAGGCCATCCGCGCTGGTGCGGCGGCCATGAAGGGGGCGTGACATGCCCGATACCGGAATCGGCGCCCGCGTACGGCGCAAGGAAGATGCGCGGTTCCTGACCGGCCGCGGCACCTACACCGACGACATCAACCGGCCCAACCAGAGCTACGCCTACATCCTGCGCTCGCCCCATGCGCACGCGAAGATCGCCAAGCTCGACATCGCCAAGGCCAAGAAGGCGCCGGGGGTGATCGCGGTCTTCACCGGCGCCGATCTCGCCGGCGACAAGGTGGGCGGGCTCCCCTGCGGCTGGCTCATCCATAGCAAGGACGGCACGCCGATGGTCGAGCCGCCGCACCCGCCGCTCGTCACCGACCGCGTGCGCCACGTCGGCGACCAGGTCGCCGTGGTGATCGCGGAGACCCGCGCGGAAGCGCGCGACGCGGCCGAGCTCATCGAGGTGTCGTACGAGGAGCTGCCGGCGGTCATCTCGATCGCGGACGCGGTCAAGCCGGGAGCTCCGCTCGTCTGGGAGCAGGCGGCCGGCAACACCTGCTACGATTGGGAGCTCGGCGACAAGGCCGCGACCGAGGCCGCCTTCGCCAAGGCCGCCAAGATCGCCAAGGTGGACCTCGTCAACAACCGCCTCATCCCGAACGCGATCGAGCCGCGCGCCGCGATCGGCGATTACGATGACATCTCGGGCATGCACACGCTCTATACCACGAGCCAGAACCCCCACGTCATCAGGCTCCTCATGGGCGCCTTCGTGCTCGGCATCCCCGAGCACAAGCTGCGCGTGGTGGCACCCGACGTGGGCGGCGGCTTCGGCTCCAAGATCTATCACTATGCCGAGGAGGCGATCGTCACCTGGGCCGCCAAGAAGGTCGGGCGTCCGATCAAGTGGACGGCGGACCGCTCGGAGTCCTTCATCAGCGACGCCCACGGGCGCGACCACGTGACCCACGCCGAGCTGGCGCTCGACGCCGGGGGCAAGTTCCTGGCGCTCAAGGTGCTCACCAAGGCAAACCTCGGCGCCTATCTCTCGACCTTCGGGCCCTGCGTTCCGACTTACCTCTACGGCACGCTCCTCGCCGGCAATTACGCGACGCCGGCGGTCTATTGCTCGGTGCGCGCGGTCTTCACCAACACGGTGCCGGTGGATGCCTATCGCGGCGCCGGGCGCCCCGAGGCCACCTATGTGGTCGAGCGGGCGGTCGACGAGGCGGCGCGCATCACGGGCCTCGACCGCGCCGAGATCCGCCGGCGCAACTACATCGCGCGCGACAAGTTCCCCTACCAGACGCCGGTGGCGCTGCAATACGACATCGGCGACTACCACACCACCCTCGACAAGGCGCTCGCCGCCGGCGACTACGCCGGCTTCGCGAAGCGGCGCGAGGAGGCGAAGAAGCGCGGGCGCTTGCGCGGGCTCGGCATCGCGAGCTACATCGAGGCCTGCGGCATAGCACCCTCGGCCGTGGTGGGCTCGCTCGGCGCGCGCGCCGGGCTCTACGAATCCGCGGCCGTGCGCGTGCACCCGACGGGCTCGGTCACGGTCTTCACCGGCTCGCACTCCCACGGCCAGGGGCACGAGACCACCTTCGCCCAGCTCGTCTCCGCCACCCTGGGCGTGCCGATCGACAACGTCGATATCGTCCATGGCGACACCGATAAGATACCGTTCGGCATGGGCACCTACGGCTCGCGCTCGCTCGCGGTCGGCGGCTCGGCGATGTTCAAGGCGATGGAGAAGGTCATCGCCAAGGGCAAGAAGATCGCCGCCCATCTCCTCGAGGCGGCCGAGGCCGACGTTGAGTTCTCCAACGGCGAGTTCCGCGTCGCCGGCACCGACAAGAAGAAGGCGTTCGCCGAGGTGTCGCTCGCGGCCTACGTGCCGCACAACTATCCGGCCGGTCTCGAGCCCGGGCTCGAGGAGCAGGCCTTCTACGACCCGCTCAACTTCACCTACCCCGCCGGCACCTACATCTCGGAGGTGGAGATCGACCCTGCTACGGGCACGCTCTCGGTCGAGAGCTTCACCGCGGCGGACGATTTCGGGCGCATCGTCAATCCGATGATCGTCGAGGGGCAGGTCCACGGCGGGCTCGCCCAGGGCATCGGACAGGCGCTGCTCGAGGGCTGCGTCTATGATTCCGCGGGCCAGCTCCTGACGGGCTCCTACATGGACTACTGCATGCCGCGGGCGGCCGACCTGCCCTCCTTCAAGGTCGGCACCAGCGTGACCCCCTGCACCCACAATCCGTTGGGCGTGAAGGGATGCGGCGAGGCCGGCGCCATCGGCGCACCCGCCTGCATCATGAGCGCCATCCTCGATGCGCTGCAGTCCGCTCGGCGTCGCTGAGCCTCGACATGCCGGCGACGCCCGAGAAGATCTGGCGCGCCATCGAGGGCGCCAAGAAGCCCAAGGCCGCGTAAGGGAGAGTGGAACGATGTACGACTTCAATTATCACCGGCCGAAAAGCCTGAGCGATGCCGCCAAGCTGCTCGGCGGCAGCGAGGACCCCAAGCTCGTGGCAGGCGGCATGACCCTCATCCCGACGCTCAAGCAGCGCCTGGCGCGGCCCTCCGATCTCGTCGACCTCGACGCGATCGGCGAGCTCAAGGGTATTAAGCGCGAGGGCAATGCCATCGTCATCGGCGCCATGACGCGCCATGCGGACGTGGCAGCTTCGGCCGAGGTCAAGAAGGCGATCCCGGCGCTCGCGGATCTCGCCGACGGCATTGGCGACCCGCAGGTGCGCAACCGCGGCACTATCGGCGGCTCGGTAGCCAACGCCGATCCTGCCGCCGATTATCCCGCCGCCGTGGTCGGCCTCGGCGCCACGGTCGTCACCAACAAGCGCAAGATCGCGGCCGACGATTTCTTCAAGGGCCTCTTCGAGACGGCGCTCGAGGCGAGCGAGATCGTGACCGCCGTGAGCTTCCCGGTGCCGGAGAAGGCGGCCTACGTCAAGTTCCCCAATCCCGCCTCGCGCTATGCCATCGTGGGCGTGCTCGTCGCCAAGACCTCGGGCGGCGTGCGCGTCGCCGTGACCGGCGCCGGCCCGTCCGTGTTCCGCCTCAAGGCGGCGGAGGAGGCGCTGGCCAAGAGCTGGTCTCCGGCGGCGCTCGACGGCATCAAGGTGCCCGAGGACGGCCTCAACTCCGACATCCATGCGAGTGCGGAATACCGCGCCCACCTCGTGGGCGTGATGGCCAAGCGCGCGGTGCAAGCCGCCGGCTGAATGCCGCCGCCATTCTTTGCGAAAGCGGAGGGGCCTTGCGAGAGCGGAGGGGCTTGCCGCGCGGCACCCCTCCGCCCCATTTTTGGGGGGTGCCATCGCGCGATGCCGAGACAAAGAAGCCGACCATGAATGTCCCCGCCACCGTCGAAGAGGCCCATGAGCTGCTCACGCGCGGCCGCTACGTCGCCGACCGCAGCCTGGCGACGGCCGTCTATCTCTCGCTCAAGCTCGCCCGGCCGCTCTTTCTCGAGGGCGAGGCCGGCGTCGGCAAAACCGAGGTCGCCAAGGTGCTGGCCGAGACGCTTCAGCGCCGCCTCGTCCGCCTGCAGTGCTACGAGGGGCTCGACGTGGCCTCCGCGGTCTACGAGTGGAACTACGCGCGGCAGATGATCGAGATCCGCCTCGCCGAGGCGGCGGGGGCCGCCGACCGCAAGAGCCTCGGAGAGGACATCTTCGGCGAGAGCTTCCTCATCAAGCGCCCGCTCCTCCAGGCGCTCGAGAGCGGGCCCGAGGGCGCTCCCGTGCTGCTCATCGACGAGCTCGACCGCGCCGACGAGCCCTTCGAGGCCTATCTCCTCGAGGTGCTCTCCGATTTCCAGATCACCATCCCGGAGATCGGCACGCTCAGCGCGGCCGAGCCGCCGATCGTTGTCATCACGTCCAACCGCACGCGCGAGATCCACGACGCGCTCAAGCGGCGCTGCTTCTATTACTGGGTCGACTATCCGGATGCCGCGCGCGAGCTCGAGATCCTGCGCATCAAGGCGCCGGATGCGCCGGCCGACCTCTCGCGCCAGGTCGTCGCCTTCGTGCAGACTCTGCGCCAGCGCGACCTCTTCAAGCTGCCCGGCATCGCCGAGACCATCGACTGGGCGCATGCGCTGACCCAGCTCGACGTGGTGCAGCTCGACCCGCGCGCCATCGACGATACCTTGGGCGTGCTCCTCAAGTACCAGGACGACATCGCCAAGATCCAGGGCAGCGAGGCGGCGGCGATCCTCAATCAGGTGCAGGCCGAGCTCTCGCTTGCCCAGGCCGCGGACGCCGTCAAGCGCCAGAAGGCGTGAGGGAGTGTCGAGCGAGCAATCCCTCACCCTCCCATGGCCTTCGGCCATGGGCCCCTCCCTCTCCCGTAAACGGGAGAGGGTGTGTCCGGCAATGTCGTCCCCTCTCCCGCTTGCGGGAGAGGGAGGGACCCATTGCGTAGCAATGGGAGGGTGAGGGATTGGGCAACGCCGTAAGCGGCAAGCTCGTCGCCAACCTGATGCATTTCGCGCGCGTGCTGCGCCGCGCGGGGCTGCCCATCGGGCCCGGCAAGGTGCTCGACGCGGTGGACGCGGTGCGCGCCGTCGGCATCGAGAGCCGCGACGACCTCTATTGGACGCTCCACGCCGTGCTGGTGAACCGGCGCGACCAGAAGGAGCTCTTCGACCAGGCCTTCCACGTCTTCTGGCGCAATCCCAAGCTGCTCGAGCGCATGATGGCGTTGCTGCTCCCCGCCGTGCGCCGGCCGGAGAACGAGACGCCCGAGGAGCCGCTCAGCCGGCGCCTCGCCGAATCTCTCGCCGCCGAATCCCGCGGCCAGGGCGCGGCGGAGGCGGAGGCGCCCGAGCCCGAGATCCTGGCCGACGCCGCCATGACCTACTCGGACCGCGAGCTCCTCCAGAAGATGGACTTCGAGGAGATGTCAGCCGAGGAGATGCGCGCCGCCAAGGCCATGCTGGCACGCCTCAGGCTTCCCATCATGACGGTTCCGACGCGCCGTTTCCGCGCCGACCCGGCGGGTGCGCGCATCGATATGCGCGCCAGCTTGCGCGCGAGCTTGCGCGGCGGCGGCCGCGCCATCGACCTCCGCCGCCGCAGCCGCTGCGAGCGCCACCCGCCGCTCGTGGTGCTCTGCGACATCTCGGGCTCGATGAGCCGCTATTCGCGCATGCTGCTCCACTTCCTCCATGCCCTCACCAACGACCGCGACCGCGTCCACACCTTCCTCTTCGGCACGCGGCTCACCAATATCACGCGCCATTTGCGCCAGCGCGACGTGGACGTAGCCCTCGCCCGCGTGGCAGACGCGGTCGAGGACTGGTCGGGAGGGACCCGCATCGGCGCCTCGCTCAGGGACTTCAACCGCCGCTGGTCGCGCCGCGTGCTCGGGCAGGGTGCCGTGCTCCTCTTCATCTCGGACGGCCTCGACCGCGACGCGGGCGAGGGCCTGGCCGAGGAGATGGAGCGCCTGCACAAGTCCTGCCGCCGGCTCATCTGGCTCAATCCGCTCTTGCGCTACGAGGGATTCGAGCCAAAATCCCTCGGCATGCGCGCGATCTTGCCGCATGTGGACGATTTCAGGAGCGTGCATAATCTCGAGAGTCTCTCCCAGCTCGCCGAGGCTCTCCGCGAGGCGGGGGCGCGGCGCGAGGAGGGGGTGAGCCGCTGGCTCGGAGGAAAGGCAGCATGAGCGAAGCAGAGGGCGTAGAGCACGACATCTTGACGCTGGCCGAGCGCTGGCGCGCCGAGGGCCGCGGCGTGGCGCTCGCCACCGTGGTCAGCACCTGGGGCTCCTCGCCGCGGCCCGTGGGCAGCCAGCTCGTGGTCGACGACAAGGGCGTCATGGAGGGCTCGGTCTCGGGCGGCTGCATCGAGGGTGCTGTGGTGGGCGAGGCGATCGCCGCGATCAAGGACGGCAAGCCGCGCCTCCTCGACTTCGGCGTCAGCGACGAGACGGCCTGGGAAGTGGGCCTTGCCTGCGGCGGCAAGGTGCAGGTCTTCGTCGAGAAGGTCGAGTGACATGGAAGGCACCCTTCTCTCTGCCCTCCAGGCGGCGCGCGCCGAGAAGCTGCCGCTGGCGCTCGCGACCGACCTCGCCTCGGGCGAGCAGGCACTCGTCGCGCGCGGCACCGTGAGCGGCCGCCTGCCCCTCGACAAGGAAGCGCTCGCCCGCATCCTCGAGGCCATCCGCGACGACCGCAGCGTCACCATCGATTGGGCGGGTCGCCGCGTCTTCGTGCAGGTCTTCAATCCGGCACTCCGCATGTTCGTGGTGGGCGCCGTGCATATCGCCCAGGCGCTCGTTCCCATGGCGAGCATCGCCGGCTATGCGGTGACGGTGATCGATCCGCGCCGCGCCTTTGCGACCGACCGGCGCTTCCCGGGCGTCGAGCTCACCCACGAGTGGCCGGACGACGCCCTCCAGCACCGCTCCCCCGACCGGCGGACCGCCGTGGTCACGCTCACCCACGATCCCAAGATCGACGATCCGGCCCTCGTCGAAGCGCTGCGCGCCGACTGCTTCTACATCGGCTCCCTCGGCAGCGCGCGGACCCACGCCAAGCGCCTCCAGCGCCTCAGGGAGCACGGCTTCACGGACGCCGACTTCGCGCGCATTCACGGGCCCATCGGGCTTTCGATCGGCGCCAAGTCGCCGGCCGAGATCGCCGTCGCCATCCTCGCCCAGATCACCCAGGTGCTGCACGCCAAGGAGCGCGTCAAGGAGCCGGCATGATCTTCGGCGAGCTGCCTTTGGCCGAGGCGGAGGGTGCCATCCTGGCGCACAGCCTGCGCGTGGGGAGTGCCGCCTTCAAGAAGGGCCGCAAGCTCTCGGCGGCCGACCTCGCGGCACTCGGCGCGGCCGGCTTCGGAAGCGTGGTCGCGGCGCGCATCGAGGCGGACGAGGTGGCCGAGGACAAGGCCGCGTCCGAGATCGCCGCCGCCGCCGCGGGCGCCCACGTGAGCGCGAGCCCGGCCTTCACCGGCCGCTGCAACCTCTTCGCCGAAGCGTCCGGCCCGGCGGTCATCGACCGCGCCCGCATCGATGCCCTCAATCTGGTGGACGAGGCGGCGACGATCGCGACGGTTGAGCCCTTTGCCGCGGTCGAGCCGCACCAGATGGTCGCCACCATCAAGATCATCCCCTTCGCCGTGCGCGCCGAGGTGGTGGCGCGCTGCGTGGCGATCGCAATGGCGGAGGGCCCGCTCGTGCGCGTGGCCCCCTTCCGCGCCAAGGCGGTCGGGCTCGTGCAGACGCGTCTTAAGGGCGGCAAGGAGAGCGTGCTCGACAAGACCCGCAGCGTGCTCGAGGCGCGGCTCGAGGCGCTCGGCAGCCGCCTCTTGCGCGAGGTGCGCTGCGGCCACCGCGCGGAGGAGGTCGCGGCCGCCATCGCGGAGCTGAGGTGCCACGGCGCCGACCCGGTGCTGATCTCGGGAGCCTCCGCGATCGTCGACCGCCGCGACGTGATCCCCATGGGCATCGGTGCTGCCGGCGGCGAGGTTCTGCACTTCGGCATGCCGGTCGATCCGGGCAATCTCCTCCTCGTCGGCCGCCTCGCGGGCGGCGTGCCGGTGCTCGGCCTCCCAGGCTGCGCGCGCTCGCCCAAGTACAACGGCTTCGACTGGGTGCTCGAGCGCCTCCTCGCCGATCTGCCGGTCGCGCGCGAGGATCTGGCGCGCATGGGCGCCGGCGGGCTCCTGGCCGAGACCGCGGTGCGCGGGCTGCCGCGGGCACTCGCGACCGCCGCGGCGGAGGCTGTCGCGATGCCCACGGCACCGCGGATCGCCGCCCTCATCCTAGCTGCCGGGCTCTCGCGGCGCATGGGCAAGGCCAACAAGCTCCTGGCCGAGATCGACGGCGCCCCCATGGTGGTGCGCGCGGCGGAGAGCGTGCTCGCCTCCAAGGCGGCCCCGGTCATTGTGGTGACCGGTCACGAGGCCGAGCGCGTGCGCGCAGCCCTCGCCGGCCGCGCCCTCGCCTTCGTGCACAATCCCGATTATGCCGGCGGCCTCGCGAGCTCGCTGCGCCGCGGGCTGGCCGCACTCCCCGCCGACGCGGACGGCGTGCTCGTGGCGCTCGGCGACATGCCGCGCGTCAAGCCGGCCCAGCTCGACCGCCTCATCGCCGCCTTCAACCCCCTCGAGGGCCGCGCCATCTGCGTGCCGACCGCCCACGGCAAGCGCGGCAATCCCGTCCTCTTCGCGCGCCGCTTCTTCCCCGAGATGGTTCGCCTCAAGGGCGACACGGGCGCCCGCCAGCTCATCGGCCAGCACCACGAGCTCGTGGCCGAGGTCGAGATGGACGACGAAGGCGTGCTCATCGACGTCGATTCCCCCGACAAGCTCGTCAAGCTGCGCGCGGAGGGCAAGGCTGCGGCGTCGTGAGCGCGGCTCTCACGCTGAGAGCGGGCGGCGGACAGTCCCAAAGCGGAGCCCTGCCCTAGGCCTGGGGCGCTCAGGCGGCGAGCTCGTGGACGTGGACGTCGTGGGCCGAGTGGCCCCTCAAAGTATCGAGCGCCGTCCTCTCCTGCCCGGCGTCGCGGACATTGACCCACAGCAGCAGGCCGCCGCGCGCCAGTTGCTCCTCGACGCGCCGGGCATGATGGCGGTGCATCATGCGGCCAAGCACCGCGCCGAGCGCCGCGCCGCCGCCCGCCGCGGCCAGCGTCGGCAGAGGGCCGCCGATCCCGGCGAGCGCCAGAGCGCCGATCGAGGCGAGCCCGACGGCGAGGCCGTATTCGCCCTCCAGCCGCGACACCTTGGTGAAGAAGGTCTCGCGCGGAGCGGCAGGCTCGTCCTCCATCTCGGCGACGCGCTGGTAGCGATGGCCAAGCTTGCGCTCGACCGTGGCCTCTTCGGCGAGCAGGCTGAAGGCGGCGCGATCGAAGCCAAGGGTCTCGAGCGCGTACACGGCCTCTTCGAGCGACTCTGTGTCGTCGAACACGGCGACGACTTCACGGATCGTCTCGGCCATGGCGCGCCACCCGCTTTTTGCCGACTTCAATATAAGCATGCGGCAGCTGCGCCCGCAAAGCGTAGATGCGGATTGACCCGCTCCCGTCGAGAAGCCGCACCGGGGCTCGCAGCTAAAGCCCTACCCGATGAAGCGGAATCGGCGCTCCGGTCGTCACTCCCGCGAAAGCGGGAATCCATCGGCTCTGGACCCCCGCTTTCGCGGGGATGACGGTGGAGGAGGTTGCGACTTATCGGGAAATGCCCTAGCCCCGGAGAAACTCGAGAAGGAGCCGTCCCACTTCCTCCGGCTGCTCCTGCTGCACCCAATGTCCGGCGCCCTCGATGAGGTGCGTGCCTCGCCACAGAGTGCAGGCGCCGCTCCGCATCCGCTCGAGCGCGCCGGGGCTCTGGTAGACCCCCCAATCGCTCTTGCCGGCGATGAAGCAGGCCGGCACGCCGATCGTGCGGCCGGCGAAGGTCTCGAGCTCGGCCGTGAATTTGCCGCCGGTGCAGCGATACCATTGCAGACCGCCCTGAAATCCGCTGCGCTCGAATTCGCCGGCGTAGACGGCGAGCTCGTCGTCGGGAAGCCACTTGCAAGCGGCGATCTCGGCCGCGGACGGCATCTCCTCTGCCACGGTCTCCGCCATGCCCTTCTCAAGATCCATGATGTAATAGGCCGGCATCTTGGCGAGCTCGCCCGCGGTGAAGGAGGCGAGCCTGAACGGCTTGTTCCCTTTCCAGTCGGCGCTCTTGAAATGATAATAGGCGCGGAGGAACGCCTGGATGCCTTGCAGGGCCCTTCGCATATCGTCGTTCGCCTCGCGCGTGCCGTAATACCATTGGTAATGCTTGCGGGGCCGCTCCAGCTTCGCGAGCGCGGCGAAGACCTCGGCGCGCGACGGGGCCCGCGCGGCCGCCCCGGCCCCCTCCCCTGCTATATCGAACGGCAGCGGCGGCGGTCCCGCGAAGGGCGCGCTCATCAGCACGACCGAGCGGAACACGTCGGGCCGCATCAGCGCGCAATAGGCCGCAACGGGCGAGCCGAAGTCGTGTCCGACCACCCCTGCTACGGAGCGATATCCCAGTGCCGAGACGAGCCCCAGCGCATCCCTGACGAGGTTGGGCAAGCGAAACGAATCGAGGTCGCCGTCATAGGCGTCGTCCCAGCCGGTCGTACGGCCGTAGCCCCGTTGATCGGGGGCGACCACGTGATATCCCGCCGCCGCCAGCGGCAGCATGATCTTTCGCCAGCTGTACGCTAGCTCCGGGAAGCCGTGGAGCAGCAGGACGCAGGGCCGGCCCCTGGCCGCGAAACCCGCTTCCAGCACGTGCATGGCAAGCCCGTTGATGCCGTCGACGATGCGGGAGCGGATGCCGGGAGGAAGCGTGGAATGACCGTAGAGAGGAAGGCCGGAGAGATGAGCGCGGACGATGGCCGCGCGCCGAGGGCCTTCGACCGGCGAAGGTGCGGCCGAGCACTCCCGCGTGGCGCTAATCGGCGGCCTCCCCCGCCTGGCCCGGCTTCCGCGGCGCCTGCCGCAGCAGCGCCGCGGCGGCGTCCTCGACCACCGTGCCGCGGAAATAGTCGGGGTTCATGGAGAGGTGCATCATCGCCGGGTTGACGAAGGTGAGGTCGCGGAAATTCTCCCTCGTCAGCAGCTTGGCGTTCACCAGGCTCCAGGCTTCGCTCAGGATGCTGGCGGCGTCGAGCACGTCCCAATGGCCGATATCCGAGCCGAACACCGGCTTGAGGGTGGCCCCGAGCGGGTTGAGGCGGCGGTTGAAGGCGAGCGGGACCATGCGATCGTCGGCCTCGCAGCCGAAATAGAAGGGCTCGACGAAGAGCTGGCGCAATTGCCTGAGCTCGGTCAAGGCGCAGGCGGCGAACTCGTCGAACCGGTCGGGCCGCTCGATCATGAAGTTGCCGTGCGGGTTGGCGCGGATGCGCTCGGGCGCCAGCCGCGGGCTGCCGAAGTCGCGGAAGAGCCGCTCCAAGAGCTCAATGTCGAGCAGCGCCGGATCGAGGTTCTTGGCCATCGCCTTGACGTTGCGCTTCTCCCAATGCTCGACGATGTCGTTGAGGAGGTTGACCGCCCAACCGACGCCGCCCTCGAGGAAGCCGAAGGAGAGCTCGGGGAAGCGCTTCGTGACGCCGCTGAAGATCAGCGAGCGGCAGAAGAACTCGGCGCCCGCGGCGAAGTCGCCGAGATGGTTGAAGACGTAGTTGCTCGGCGAGGCGCGGTAGCCGATGCCGCGCGACGAGGTGTGGCAGACCGGCGTCACCTTGAGCTCGATGCATTTCTGCCAGAACGGATCATAGTCGTAGGGCGAATCCATCACGATCGAGCGCGTCGACTGCGTCGGCGACAGGAACGGGTCCTTGCCGGCCGCCGTCCGGCCGGCCCCGCGCAGCTCGGTGCCGATCATCACCGCCTTGTGGCCGAGCTCCTTGACGGCGAACTCGAGCTCCTCGATCGCCTCCTGCGGCGTATAGGTCGGGATCACCGCAACCGGCCGCAGCCGGTCGGCCACGTCGGCGAACATCTCGGCGTAGAGCATGTTGAGCGCGCGGCAGCTCGCCCGCCGCGCCGCCTCGTCCTGGAGATAGACGTGGCTCAGGCCGCGCGTCGTGTAGCAATGCGCGAAGTCGATGCCGAGCTCGTCGAGGCGCGAGCGGAAATAGCGCGGCAGCTGCGCCATGGCGCGGTCGCCCGTATGGCCGCCGGACGGCAGCCCCCACCAGAAGCCGCGGACGGTGGGGCCGTGATGGGCGCGCGTCGCGATCACCGTCTTGACGACGTCCTCGCCGGCGAGCTGGCGCACGAAATCGAGGTGCGCAAAGTCGCACTCGACGACATGCGCATCGGCGTCGATCACGGGATGGTCGAGCTTGGCGCGGACGTCGCCCCCCGGAAAGCCCTCGAAGCCCGACATGCGCTTTTCTCCCTAGCGCCGCACAAGCCCTTCGCGCGGCACCGGCAACACTAGCAACCTCGGCACCGCCTGTCACGCTCGCGTCTCGCGATGCGGGACGGCACGTCTTCGCATTGACTCGAACCGGGCAGGCCCGCATCGTTATGATAGCGACGATCCGCGTTCCGACCGGGAGGGGACTGCGATGGTTCAAGCCGCCGCCAAACCCAGGTACGACTTCAGCAGCCGCACGAAGTATGACGCATTGATGGAGGTGGTGCGGAGCCGCGTCACGACGCGCGCCTTCGCCGCCGGCTATGTCGTGCCGCGCGAGCATTACGAGATGATTCTCGAGGCCGCGCGCCACGCGCCGTCGGGCGCCAATGCGCAGCCTTGGCACTTCATCGTGATAACGGACCAGGATCTCAAACGGAGGATCATGGAGTATTTCCGCGAGGAGCAGGTTCGTCGCGCCAAGCTGAAGATGAAGTTCCCGACGCCCGATTACCGCGGCCTTGCGACGGCGCCTGGGCTCATCGCGGTGGCCAGCGACTTCCGCTGGGTGAAAGCTTTTCCGGTTCTCAACGACGGCTCCGAGCTCGACAGGATGTATAGGGAGAACGCCGAGCGGATTTTGCTGCAGAGCGTCGCCGCGGCCACCATGTCGGCGCATCTCGCTGCGGCGGCACTCGGCTACAACGTCTGGTGGGTCACGGCAATCGGCCAGGAAAAAGCGCAGAAGGCGATGAAGCCCTTGCTGGGCATTCCGGACGAGCTTTCGGTCCTCGACATCATGTGTTTCGGGCCGCCCGCCAAGCCGCCGTACAAGCGCTGGAAGAAGGAGCTGGGCGAGATCGCCAATTGGAACAAATTCGATCGCGCTCATTTCATGACCGACGCTCAGATCGATGAATGGATTGCGACCACGCGCCACAAGGTCATGTATCGCGATGCCGAGAACGTCGACTGAGCCCGTCCTTGCCGTTGGCAAGCGGGCTGCCAAATGTCGCCTCGATGATCAAACGGTCATGACGGGCGGATATCGTGACGGCATCTCTCCGCAACGATCGCGGCAATCAGTCGAGCGACGGCCCGGATGACGTCACTTGAAAGAGCAACGGGGAGGGTTCCGCAGCGCGACCTGCCGGTTCTAAGTCTGACGGCACTCGGGATCGTGTTCGGGGATATCGGCACCAGCCCGCTCTATACGTTCAAGACCATCCTCGACCTGACCGGAAAGACGCCCGACGCGAGCACGGTTCTGGGCGCGCTCTCGCTCGTGCTCTGGACGCTCTTCATCATTACCACGGTGAAATATGTCTCCTTTGCCATGCGCGTCGACAATGACGGCGAAGGCGGCATCCTGGCTCTCATGTCTCTGTTGGGAGTGAAGAAGCGCCAGCTGCCGACCGTCGTGGCCATTGGGCTCTTCGGCGCGGCGCTGATCTACGGCGACGGAGCCATCACCCCGGCGATCTCGGTTCTCTCGGCGCTGGAGGGCCTGGACATGGTGACGCCGGCCTGCCAGCCATACGTTGTTCCAATGGCCGCGATGATTTTGCTGGTACTGTTTGCCGTGCAATCGCAAGGCACCGCCAGGATCGGGCAAGCCTTTGGGCCGGTGATGCTTCTGTGGTTCGTCGCGATCGCCCTCATGGGACTCCGGGGGATCGTGCAACACCCGACGGTCATTGCAGCACTCGACCCGCGATACGGGCTGGCCTATCTCTTTTCCAACGGAATGAGAGGCTTCCTGGTGCTGGGCGGCGTTTTTCTCTGCGTCACGGGTGCCGAGGCGCTCTACGCGGACATGGGCCATTTCGGCAGAGGACCGATCCGGCTTTCGTGGTTCGCGATCGTATTTCCAAGCCTGATGTTGAATTACGCCGGACAAGCCGCACTCGTCCTCGAAGGCGCGCCGGCGGGCGGCAACATCTTCTATCGTCTTTGCCCTCAGCCTTTGCTGATACCGCTCGTCGCCCTGGCGACCTTGGCGACGATCATCGCCAGCCAAGCGATCATCACCGGGGCATTTTCCATGACCCGGCAGGCCATCCTGCTTGGCTGGCTGCCGAGGCTGCGGATCAAACAGACGTCATCGGAGGGCTACGGGCAGATCTATGTCGGCACCGTAAATTTCCTCCTCATGGCCGTGACGATCGGGCTGACGATCGGCTTCGGCAAATCGGACAATCTGGCGGCCGCGTACGGCATCGCCGTTTCGCTGACGATGCTCATAACCTCGGCGCTTCTCTTCATCGCGATGCGCGAGATCTGGGGCTGGAGCTTGCTCGCCGCAGGAAGCGTCGCGGCGTGTTTTCTTGTCGTCGACAGCGCGTTCTTCCTGGCCAATGCCGCCAAAGTCGCCGAGGGCGGATATGTCCCGCTCCTTCTGGCCGTTGCCGTCTACGGGCTGATGTGGATCTGGCATCGCGGAATGGCGGCGGTGTCGGCCCGTATTCATGAATTCCTCATCCCGATTCCGGACTTCATTGCCAAAATCCGGTCGGACAACATTCCGCGCGTGCCGGGAACCGCGGTGTTCCTCACGCGCACGTCGCAAGATACGCCGCCCGTGATGGCCTGGCACGTCCAGCACAACCGCGCCTTGCATGAGCATCTGTTCGTTCTGCACGTGGAGGTTCTGCCGGTTCCCTGGGTTGCACCATTCGAACGGCTCGCCGTCAAGGAAGTCGCCGCGAACTTCTGGCGCGCGGATGCCCGCTACGGCTTCATGGAGCGTCCCCATATCCCCGAGCTCTTGCTGGCCAGCAAGTCGCTGGGATGCACGGTAAATCTCAGCGATGTGACCTATTACGTCGGTCACGAGACCGTGGTGCGCCGAGAGGACGGCAGGGGGTTGCCCGCCTGGCAGGAGGCTCTTTTCGCCATGATGGAGCGCAACGCCGCTCATGTCAGCGATTTCTTCAGACTGCCGAGCGATCAGGTCGTCGAGATTGGACGGCAGATCGCGATTTAGGCGGCCCCCCCTCGCCCGCCCCGGGGACATCCTTTAGACTCGCGCCGAATGCGCTGAAGTGCCAAGGAGCATCGCGATGTCCGACACCGCCTCTCTCCTCTCCTCCCTCGGCCTACCTGCGGCAAGCCTGGCCGAGGGCGATCTCGCCGTGCGCTCGCCCATCGACGGCAGCATCCTTGGCCGCGTGAAGAGCGACACGGCACCGAGCGTCGCCCAAAAGATCGCGCGCGCGGATGCGGCTTTCCGCGTCTGGCGCACGGTGCCGCCGCCGCGGCGCGGAGAGCTCGTCCGCCTCTTGGGCGAGGAGCTGCGCGCGGCCAAGGAGGCGCTCGGCCTCCTGGTCACCCTCGAGGCGGGGAAGATCCTCGAGGAGGGCCGCGGCGAGGTGCAGGAGATGATCGACATCTGCGATTTCGCGGTCGGCCTCTCGCGCCAGCTCTACGGCCTCACCATCGCCTCCGAGCGGCCCGGCCACCGCATGATGGAGACCTGGCATCCGCTCTCCGCCATCGGCGTGGTGACGGCCTTCAATTTCCCCGTCGCGGTGTGGTCGTGGAACGCCGCGATCGCCCTCGTGTGCGGCGATCCGGTGGTGTGGAAGCCCTCCGAGAAGACGCCGCTCACGGCGCTTGCCTGCCAGGCGCTCTTCCGCCGCGCGCAGAAGCGCTTCGGCGAGGCGCCCGACGGCCTCCTCGAGGTCGCGCTCGGAGGGCGCGAGGCGGGCGAGCGCCTCGCCGCCGACCCTCGCCTAGGGCTTGTGAGCGCCACCGGAAGCTGCCGCATGGGGAAGGCCTTGGCGCCCGTGGTGGCGGCGCGCATGGGGCGAGCACTCCTCGAGCTCGGCGGCAACAACGCGGCCATCGTGGCGCCCTCGGCCGATCTCGATCTCGCGGTGCGCGCCATCGCCTTCGCGGCCGTCGGCACCGCGGGCCAGCGCTGCACGAGCTTGAGGCGGCTCATCGTCCACGAGGACATCAAGGGCGTCCTGCTCGAGCGCCTCAAGGCGGCCTACCGCTCGGTCAGGATCGGCGATCCGCGCGAGGCGGGCACCCTCGTGGGCCCGCTCATCGACCGCCGCGCCTGGGAGGCCATGACGGCAGCCCTCGCCGCGGCGCGCCAGGAGGGCGGTGCGGTCGCCGGCGGCGGGCGCGTGCTGGCGGCGCGCTATCCCGAGGCCTATTACGTCGAGCCGGCGCTCGCCGACATGCCGCGGCAGACCGCCATCGTGCGCGAGGAGACCTTCGCCCCCATCCTCTACGTCATGCCCTATCGCACCTTCGCGGAGGCGCTCGCCCTCCACAACGAGGTGTCCCAGGGGCTCGCCTCGAGCGTCTTCACCAACGACCTCCGGGAGGCCGAGGCCTTCATGGCTGCCGCGGGCAGCGACTGCGGCATCGTCAACGTCAACATCGGGCCGAGCGGGGCGGAGATCGGCGGCGCCTTCGGGGGCGAGAAGGACACGGGCGGCGGGCGCGAATCGGGCTCCGACGCCTGGAAGGCCTACATGCGGCGCGCCACCAACACGATCAACTACTCGGGCGCGCTGCCCTTGGCCCAGGGCATTCGCTTCGAGCTGGGGTCGTGAGGCCAGACTGCTTAATCCTGTGCCCCGGCCTAATTGCCGCGCCCGCCGCCCTCCCGCCCCTCGGGCTCGTCGAGCTCGAACCACATGGCGTTGAGGACGGCAAAGGAGCAGGCAAGGCCCAGGCCGAGGATCCAGGAAAAGTACCACATCGCGCGCCGACCGCATGGTGAACCGCACCGCAAGGCCAGCATAACGACCGGCGCTGCGGCGCGTCAATCCTCGGCCGATTGGCCATGTCCCTTGACCGCTCCTCCAGGCGCCTGGGACCGAGCCCGCCAAGACGAATTGTGACACCCGCGAATTGGTGTAGTATTGGGCGATTACTTCGCGAATTCAGACAATGCGTGCCGCTGTCGCACTCGGGGGGCTGCGCCATGAGGCTCAGAGCACCGACCGGCCTGACCGCCGCCTTCGCCGGCTTCATCGCCCTTGCGACGCCGGCGCTCGCCGACAATCCCGTGGCGATGGTCGAGGCCGTGACGGGCGCTCCGCCCGGCGTCGCCATCATGGACTATCTCGCGGCGGGCAAGGTCATCAAGCTGGGCGCCACGGACGGGCTGGTGGTGGACTATTTCCGCTCCTGCCTGCGCGAGACGATCAGGGGCGGCACCGTCACCATCGGGGCCGACCAGAGCAGCGTGGCCGGCGGCGCCATCAGCAGCGAGAAGGTCGACTGCGACGGCGGCCAGCTCCGCCTCACGCGGGAGCAGGCCTCCGAGAGCGGCGTGGTGGTGTACCGCGTCGTCCCCAAGACGGGAAGCCAGCACTCCGACACCATGGTCGAGCGCACGCTCTATGGCCTGAGCCCGGTCATCGAGGTGCCCGGCGGCGGCCGGCTCGTCGTCGAGCGTCTCGACCGCACGGCCAAGACGCTGGTCATCGACGCCTCGGGGGCGCAGCTCATGGCGGGGGACTTCTACGACTTCGCCAAGCACGGGCAAAGGCTGGCCGCGGGCGGCATCTACCGCGCGAGCGCCAACGGCAACAGCGTCGTCTTCAAGATCGACCCCAGGGCCCGGCCCGGAGAGGCGGCGCTTGCGGCACGCTTCCTCCAGCTCTGAGGAGCCCCGCCGCAAGCGTTCCCCGCGCTTCCTCGATTGGGGCATAGCGGCGGCGGTGGCCCTCGCCGTGAGCATCGGCATCGGCGCCAACCGGAGCACGCTCGCCGGCCTCTCGGTCGACATCCTCTACTGGCTGCGCACGGCGATCGCCCCGGTGCACCGCGACCCGGCGCGCTCGCGCAGCGCCATCGTCTCGATCGACGAGGAGACCTACCGCACGCCGCCCTTCATCAATTATCCCACCGTGCTGTGGACCCACGAGCTCGCCTCGGTGCTCAATGCGCTCATCGCGGCGGATGCCAAGGTCGTCGCCTTCGACATCGTGTTTCCGGCCTCCATCGAGCCCTTCGTCCCCGGCTTCGACCGCGACTTCCTGCTGGCGCTGCACAACGCCGCCGCCGTGGGCAAGGTCGTGCTCGGCGAGGTGCAGCATCAGAAATGGCCGGTCCATCCCTTCCAGGCCCAGAGCTTTGCCGTCGGCAATCAGAAGAACATCCGCGCGGTCAACTTCTTCAGCGATAGCGACCGCGTCATCCGCCGCATACCGCTCACCTTCGAGCGGGAGAACGGCCACGGCGGCACGACCACCGAGCCCTCGATGGCGCTCGAGGTCGCCGCGCGCGCCGCCGGCACGCGGCCCGAGAGGCTGCCCGGCGGCGGCTGGGCGCTCGCGGGCTACCGCATCCCGGGCTCGCGGCGCAACAACATGATGCTGAACTTTGCCGACCGCGACGCCATCCCGAGCTACTCCTTCGCCGATCTCGAGGCCTGCGCCGCCAAGGACGATGCCGCGTTCTTCCGCAAGCATTTCGCGGGCAAGGCGGTGTACATCGGCGCCGTCCTCGACATCGAGGACCGCAAGCTCACCTCGATGCGCTTCGTCACGGCGCCCGACCGGGCGAGCACGGGCGAGCGCTGCGTGCATTCCCCGATCACCGATTTCTTCCGCGAGGACCTCAAGCGCGAGACGATCGCGGGCGTCGTCGTGCTGGCGACCGCCACCAACAACCTCCTCGACGGCGACGCGCTCCGCGAGCTGCCGCCCATGGCCGACTTCGGCATCGTCCTCCTCATCGGCCTGGGCGCCGGCTTCACGACCATGGCGCGGCGGCCGCCCGCCGCCGGGCTCATTCTCCTGGCCGGCGGCGCGCTCTGGGTCCTCGGCGCCACCTATGTCTTCCGCGCCGGCCTCGTCCTGCCGCTCGTGGCGCCGCTCCTTGCCGCCGGCCTCACCTTCGCCCTGCTGCTCGGCCACCGCTTTGCGCTTACGGACCGCGACAAGCGCCTGGTGCGCAACAGCTTCAAGCTCTACCTGGCGCCGGCGGTGGTGGATCGCCTCCTCGAGCAGGACCGCCTGCCCGAGCTCGGCGGCGAGGTGCGTCCGGTCACCGTCATGCTCTCCGACCTGCAAGGCTTCTCGGCGCTCTCCGAGCACCTGGCGCCGGCCCAGCTCGTGGCGCTGATGAACGAGTACCTCTCGGCCATGAGCGAGGTGATCGAGGCCGAGGGCGGCTTCATCGACAAGTACATCGGCGACGCCATCGTGGCGGTGTTCGGCGCACCGCTCGCCGATGCGCAGCACGCGCTCCACGCCGTGCGCGCGGCACTCCGCTGCCGCGACCGGCTGGCCGAGCTCAACCGCCAGCCCGGCGCCTTTCTCGGCCACCGTCTCAAGGCGCGCATCGGGCTCGGCACCGGCGAAGCGGTGGTGGGCAACGTCGGCTCGCGGCGCCGCTTCAACTACACGGTGATGGGCGACATCGTGAACCTGACCGCGCGCCTCGAGGGCGCCAACAAGATCTACGGCACCACGATCCTCGCCAATGCGGCAACCCACGATGCCGCGGGCGGGGAGATCGCCTGGCGCGAGATCGACCGCGTGCGCGTCGTCGGCCGCGAGAATCCGGAATCGCTCTTCGAGCCCGTGGGCCTCGCGGACCGCGCCGCCGCGGCGGAGCCGGAGCGCCACGCCGCCTTCGCCCGGGCGCTTGCCGAATATCGCGCCGGGAACTTCGCGGCCGCGCTCGAGCTCTTCGAAGCGCTCGCCGGCGAGGATCCGGTCGCGCGCCTCTTCGCCGAGCGCTCGCGGCGTTGGTTGAGCGCTCCCCCGCCCCAGCCATGGGACGCCGTGACCACGCTCGAATCGAAATAGCGCGCGCCGGGCGCGGGGCACCGCGCAGCTTATTGGGGGGGCACCGGCTCGGCGACAAGCCGTCCACGGCGCGGAGTTCATGCCGCGTGATTCGAAGCTCCGGTTTGGCGCACTGCAACTACGTTTATGCACACGCCGTCGAAGCCCTATCCACGCTTCCGGAGCCGGTGGCGGAACGGACATGGGATGGAAGCCGGGGCTCTTCGCATCTTGCACGTATGCGACGACTGAGCCCGTTCTCCGCGAGTTCGACTTCGGGAAATTTGCGGACGTGCGGTGCCGACGGCGGACGACATGCCGTGCGCCTCAGCCGCGCAGATGGCACGCGACCCAATTTCCGCCGGCGCCCCGCTTCAGCTCCGGCCTCTCGGTCGCACAAAGCGGCAGCTTCCGGATGGGGCATCGCGGATGGAAATGGCAACCGGCGGGCGGCTGGATCGGGTTCGGCACCTCGCCCTCCAGCCTGACCCGGCGGCGCGCCACCTTGGGGTCGGGGATCGGCACCGCGGCGAGCAGCGCCTCGGTATAGGGATGCAGCGGATTGGCGTAGAGGTCCTTGACCGAGGCGATCTCGACGATGCGGCCGAGATACATCACCGCAACGCGGTCGCTGATGTGCTCGACGACCGAAAGATCGTGAGCGATGAAAATGTAGGTCAGGCTGAAGCGGTCCTGCAGGTCCTCCAGGAGATTGATCACCTGCGCCTGGACCGACACGTCGAGCGCCGAGACGGGCTCGTCGCAGACGATCAGCTTCGGCTCGACCGCCAGCGCCCGGGCGATGCCGATGCGCTGGCGCTGGCCGCCCGAGAACTCGTGCGGATAGCGCCGCATGTTGTCGGGCTGCAAGCCGACGATCTCGAGGAGCTGAGCCACGCGCTCGTGATGCTCGCGTGGCGACTTGGCGAGGCGGTGGATGGCGAGCGCCTCGCCGATGATGGCGCCCACGGTCATGCGCGGGTCCAGCGAGGCAAAGGGGTCCTGGAAGATGATCTGCATGTCGCGGCGGAGCGCGCGCAGCGCCTGGTGGTCGAGCGCCCGGACGTCCTTGCCGGCGAACCAAATCTCGCCCGAGGTGGGCTCGAGCAGCCGCAGCAAGCAGCGACCGGTGGTCGACTTGCCGCAACCGGATTCGCCGACCACGCCGAGCGTCTCGCCGGCGGCGACCTCGAAGCTCACGCGGTCGACGGCGTGCACCCGCTCGAGCGAGCGCCCGAACCATCCGCCCTTCAACGGAAAGTTCTTCACGAGGTCGCTGACGCGGAGCAAGGGTTCGCTCACGGCGGCTTCGACTCCTTGCGATCAGTAGAGCACACAGGCGACCTTGTGCCCGGGTGCGACTTCGCTGAACGGCGGCACCTGCTCCCGGCAGACGGGGCTGGCGAAGCGGCAGCGCGGCGCGAAGCGGCAGCCCGGCGGCGGATTGAGCAGGCTCGGCACCGTCCCGGCGATGGCTTCGAGCCTGACCTTGCGCGCGGCCGCCCGGTCGATGCGCGGAATCGAGCGGATCAGGCCCTGGGTGTAGGGGTGGCGGGGCGCTTCGAAAAGCTGCATGACGCCGGCCTCCTCCACGACCTTGCCCGCGTACATGACGACCACTCGCTCCGCCGTCTCGGCCACCACGCCCATGGCGTGGGTGATGAGCATCACCGCCATGCCGAAGCGCGCCTTCAATTCCTGAAGCAGGTCGAGTATCTGCGCCTGGATCGTGACGTCGAGCGCCGTCGTCGGCTCGTCGGCGATGAGGAGCTTCGGGTTGCACGAGAGGGCCATGGCGATCATCGCGCGCTGGCGCATGCCGCCCGAGAAGTGGTGCGGATAGTCGTTCGCCCGCTTCGCGGCGTTGGGGATGTGGACGAGCTTGAGCATCTCGACGGCCTTGTCCATCGCCTCGCGCCGGTGAAGCTTCTCGTGGCGGCGGATGGTCTCCGCGATCTGCTCGCCCATCGTGTAGACCGGGTTGAGCGAGGTCATGGGCTCCTGGAAGACGATGCCGATCTCCTTGCTGCGGATGTCGCTCATCGCGGCGGCGCCGAGCGGTATGAGATCGCGGCCCTGCCAGAGGATCTGCCCGGCGACGATGCGGCCGGGCGGCGTCGAGATCAGCTTCAGCACGGAGAGCGCGGTGACGGTCTTGCCGCAGCCGGATTCGCCGACGACGCACACGGTCTCGCCGCGCCCGATGCTGAGATCGACGCCGTCGACCGCCTGCACCACGCCGTCGTCGGTGGCGAAATGCGTCTTCAGCCCGCGGATCTCGAGCAGCGCGTCGCCTGCCGGGGAGTCCGCCGCCATGGCGCTCACATGACCCTGCGGGGATCGAGCACGTCGCGCAGGCCGTCGCCGACGAAGTTGATGGTGAGCACGGCGACGAAGATCGCGGCACCCGCGAAGAGCGCCCAGTGCGGCGCAATGTCGAGATAGTCCTTGGCATCGAACAGGAGCCGCCCCCATGTCGGGATGTCCGGCGGGAAGCCGAGGCCGAGGAAGGAGAGCGTGGATTCCGCGATGATGGCGTCGGCGACGTTGATGGTGCCCGCCACGATCACGGGCCCGAGGGCGTTCGGCAGGATGTGGCGCATGACCTGCCGCGTCGTCGAGGCGCCGAGCGCACGCGCCGCCTCGACGAACTCCTTCTCGCGCAGCGAGAGGAACTGCGCCCGCACCAAGCGCGCGACCGGCATCCAGCGAAAGCCGCCGATGACGGCGACGACGAGGATGAAGACGCCGCCTTCCGGCCCGACCACCGCCTTGAGCGCGTCGCGAAAGAGATAGATGATGACGAGCAGCAGCGGCAGCTGAGGCAGCGACAGGAAGAGGTCGGTCAGCCACATCAGCGCCGCGTCGATGCTCCCGCGCGAGATGCCGGAGACGGCGCCGACCAGCGTGCCGACGATGAGCGAGACCACCATGGCGGCGAGACCGACCGCGAGCGAGATGCGGCCGCCATAGAGCACGCGCGCCAGGAGATCCTGCCCGAGATCGTCGGTGCCGAGTGGATGCGCCAGGCTCGGCGGCTGCAGGCGGGCGGCGAAGTCGATGTCGTTGATCGACACCGGCCAGAGCGCCGGGCCGAACACCACCGCGAGCGCCATCGCGAGCAGGATGACGGCGCTCAGCACGGCGAGGCGGTGGCGCCGGAAGCGCCGCCACGCGTCAAGCGCCGGCGAGACCTGCGGGGCGAGACCCTCCCGCGCCGCCTCGCCGTCAGCGGTAAGCAATGCGGGGGTCGAGCCAGCCATAGAGAACGTCCGCGAGCAGGTTGAACAGGATGACCAGGCAAGCGAAGACGAAGGTCACGGCCATGATGACCGGCGTGTCGTTGGCCAGAATCGAGGTGATGAGCAGCGAGCCGATGCCCGGCACGCGGAAGATCTGCTCGGTGATGATGGCGCCGCCGAAGATCGTCGGCATTTGCAGCGCCACCAGCGTCACCACCGGGATCAGCGCGTTGCGCACGACGTGCTTGAGCAGCACCCTGCCCTCGCGCAGGCCCTTGGCGCGCGCGGTCGCGACGTAGTCGAGGCGGATGACGTCGAGCACGGCCGAGCGCACGTAGCGCGTCCAGGAGGCGCCCTGGAACATGCCGAGCACGGCGACCGGCATGATCGACTGGCGGAACTCCTCCCACCACCAGCTGAGGCCCGTGGCGCTGAGATCGGAGCGATAGACGAAGGGCAGCCAGTCGAGATGGATGCTGAACACCAGGATGAGCAGCAGCCCGGTGAAGAAGGTCGGCAAGGAGAAGCCGATGAAGGCAAAGGTGTTGGCGATCTGGTCGAACAGCGAATAGGGCCGCGTCGCGGCGTAGACGCCGACCGGCAGGGCGATGAGCAGCGCCAATATCTGCGACGAGCCGATCACGAGAAGCGTGGCCGGGAGGCGCTGCCAGATGAGGGTATCGACGTTGACCCGGCTGACGAAGGAAAAGCCCCAATTGCCGTGCAGCATCGCCACCAGCCAGTGGAAGTAGCGCTGCAGCACGGGATCGTCCATGCCGAACTGGGCGCGCAACGCCATGCGCACCTCGGGCGGCACCGCGGGATTGGTCGCGAGCTCGCCGAAGGGATCGCCTGGCGCCAGCGCCAGTACCGTGAACAGCACGATGCTGATGCCGAGCAGGCTCGGCACCGCAATGAGCAGGCGCCGCAGCAGATAGCGCGCCATCAGCGCGTCCGCGCGGCCGATCCCGATGGCGCGGTCGGCGCCGTCATGTCTCGCGATACCAGTCCGAGACCAGGTACATGTCGTTGTCCCAGCCGCTGAGCGTCAGCTTCAGGTTGCTCTTCACGCCCCTGACGTTCGGCCGATAGACCACGGGAATGACCGTCACGTCGCCGATGACGAGGTTGTTCATGGTGATGAAGAGTGCCGCCCGCTTCACCGGGTCGAGCTCGCCCTCGGCGGCGCGATAGGCCTTGTCGTAGTCCTCGCTGCGCCAGCGCGTGATGTTGCGCCCCTGCCACTTGTTGTCCTTGGTCGCCACTTCCCAGGAGACGAACTGGTTCATGAACAGGGCCGGGTCGGGCTCCGTCATGGTCGTCGTGTACATCTGGAGATCGCTGTAGAAATGCGGATAGGTGTCGGGATTGCCGACATCGGACGAGAAGAACACCGAAGCCGCGACCGACTTCAGCTCGACGTCGATGCCGGCCTTCTGGCAGGCCTGCTTGACGATCGCCTGGTTCTTCTGGCGCGGCTCGTTGATCGAGGTCTGGTAGACGTATTTCAGCTTCTTGCCGTCCTTCTCGCGCACGCCGTCGGAGCCGCGCTTCCAGCCGGCGGCGTCGAGCATCTGGTTGGCCTTGTCGATATCGAAGACCCATTCCGTCGTCTTCGAGCAGAAGCGCGGCGGATTGTTGAGGAAATTCGCGGTCGCCACGCCGGTGCGACCGTAGATGTATTTCTGCACCGAGCCGCGGTCGACCAGGACATTGAGCGCGTCGCGCACCGCCTTGTCGCTGAGGGTCGGGTGCTTGGTCTTGATGCTCGATCTCTCGCCGTCGACCTCCGTCCAGGGATCGGTGGTATTGAGCTGGATATGCTCGATGCTGCCGCCCTCGACGATCACCACGCGGCCCTTGCCGGACTCCTCGAGCTTCTTGAGGATCTCGTCCTCGACCTGGAGGTTCCAGGCGTAGTCGTATTCGCCGCTCTGCAGCACCGCGCGCGCCGCCGAGACGGCGTCGCCCCCGCCCTTCATCTCGATGGTGTCGAAATAGGGCCGGTTCGCCACGTGATAAGCGGGGTTGCGCTCGCCGGTCACCAGATCGCCCGGCCGGAAGTCGACGAACTTGAAGGGGCCGGTGCCGACGGGCTTGAGATTGGTCGGCGCGTCCCGCGACTTGGCGCCCTTGTAGTCCGCAAAGAGATGCTTCGGGATCAACATGCCGCGCACGCCGACGAAGGGGTCGGGCCAGAACGGCGTCGGCTTTTGGAAGGTCACCTTCACCGTATGGTCGTCGAGCTTCTCCGCTTTGATGTCCTTGTAGGTCGCCACGGTTACGCATGCGGTCGCGGGATCCGCGGCATATTCCCAATTGAAGACCACGTCGTCGGCGGTGAAGGGTTGGCCGTCATGCCATTTGACGCCTTGCTTCAATTTCCAGGTCACGGACGTGCCGTCCTTGGCGAGGCCGCCGTTCTCGATGCTCGGCAGCTCGGCGGCGAGAAAGGCGACGAGATTGCCCTCGGCGTCCCAGCCGGCAAGCGGCTCATAGAAGATGCGCGACGCCTCCTGATCCTTGGTGCCGACCGCGAAGTGCGGATTGAGCAAGGTCGGCGCTTGCCAGAACAGCATCTTGAGCGGGCCGCCGCCGCCGGTCTTGGTGGGTTTGTACTCGAATTTGGCCTCCGCCGCGGCGACGCCGGAATGGTGCAGCATCAGCCATGCCATCGGCGCCGTCAGCCCAAGGGCCACCATCTGCCGCGTGAAGGCGCGGCGGGACAGCGTGCCGTCCTTGACCTGCGCGATCATTGCGCGCAACTTTTGCTCTTCCATGTGACGCCCCCTGTTTCATAAATAATGCGTATTGCTGCCTGCTTTTGCCGCAGGCCGCCCGCCGGCTTAGTGCCCGATTAGCAAAATGTTAACACAGTGAGAACAGCACGGAAAACCCAAACTGCCTTGCAGTGCAGAGGCGGGTTTCCCGCTTAAAAATTGGCCAAAAGATCGGCGCTCCTTGAGCCGCCCTTATTCCGCTTTTTCATGTCGAATCAAGGCAATACCGGCGATTCGATCGGGCTTCCACTCGACTGCCGAAGGCCGGTTGGCAGCCCTATCGCCGGATTTCCTATTTTGGCGCACCGCGCGCTCCTGGGCGCGGCCGGCCGCGCTCATCCGAGCCGATCGCGGCGCGAGCGTATCCTCAAGCGCGCCTCGGCGGGCGACGTGAAAAGCTTCGCCGCGAGCGATCCGCGCCTGGCCGTCCGGACGGCCCAAATACCGCTCGACGCCGAACCGTCGGCGGTCAGTAGGCCGCGATCGTCTCGTCGCGGACTTGCGTCGCGCCGGGCACGCCCTCGGCGAGTGCGAGCAGCGCCTTGCGCTCCGCCTCCGAGCCCACGAGACCCCACAAATGCACCACGCCGTTGCTCACGATGACGTTGCGGCTGCCGAAATCGGTCCAGGGCTGCTGTTCCAGTTGGGCCAGCAACTCGTGCCGGATGTCGAGATCCCGATCGTGCGTCTCCTCGTTGTGCCCGATGATCGATGCGAGGGCCTGGATCAAATTGGAGCGGCTCACCACGCCGAGCAGCTTGCCGTCCCGCACGATGGGCACCCGCTTGATCCGCTTGCGCTCGAGCAAGGCGGCGATCTCGGAAAGCGGCGTATCCTCGGTCGCCGACACCACGTCCGTGGTCATCAGCTCCTCGACCTTCTTGCCGTGGGACTTGGCGAAATCCTCGGCGAGCGCCGAAGCGCCGGTGACCGCTTCGAGCCACCACGGACGGTGCTTCTCGGTGCCGATCTCGACGCGATGAATGAGGTCGGCCTCGCTGATGATGCCGATCACGTGGTCTTCCGAATCGACGACCGGCAGAGCGCTCACGTCGTGCTCGCTCAAAAGCTTGATCGCGTCCGCTACGTCGGTGTCGGGATGGACCGTTATGACATGGCGGACCATGACATCAATCGCCCGCATCATGTTCTCCTCCTCTGGGCTGCAGGGTGTCGCGTCGCGCGACGGATCTCGAAATGCACATCTCAAAATAGATAGCGGAAGAGGGCGAACAGCGACCCCGACAGCATGATCGCGGCCGGCAACGTCAGCACCCAGGCGAGGACCATGTTCTTGATCGTGCTGGCTTGCAGGCCCGAACGGTTCGCCGCCATGGTGCCTGCGACGCCGGAAGAGAGCACATGGGTGGTGCTCACCGGCAATCCGTAACTGTCCGCCGCCATGATCAAGCCCATGGCCACGAGCTCGGCCGAGGCGCCCTGGCCATAGGTCAGATGCTGCTTGCCGATCTTTTCGCCGACGGTGACGACGATGCGCTTCCAGCCGACCATCGTGCCTAAGCCGAGCGCGATCGCCACCGCGACCTTGACCCAGATCGGAATGAACTTGGTCCCGGTGTCGAGCGCCTTCTTATAGGTGTTCAACGTGGCGACATCGTCCGTCGACAGATCGGCTTCCTTGTCCTTCATCAGGAGACGCAGCGCTTCCGAGGCGAGATACATGTCGTTGCGCGTGTTGCCCACCGCCGCCGAAGGCAGTTTCGCCAACGAGCCGTACTGCTTGACCTGCTCGCCGATCTGGCTCACCAGAACGGCGAGCGACGGGAATGTCCCCTCGCTCAACTTGTGTTGTGCTACATAGAGGGTCACGGCCGGCCGCGGATTGCCGAGGACGTTGTATCCCGCGGCCTTCTTCTCGATGACCTGAGCCACTGCGGCCGAAGCTTTCTCGAATTCGGGACCAAAGCTGGCGGGCAACGAGCGGTTGAGGGCATAGGTCGTCGGCACCGTGCCGATCAGGATCAGCATGATCAGGCCCATGCCCTTTTGCCCGTCGTTCGAGCCGTGGGCGAAGCTGACGCCGGTGCAGGTCAGGATCAAGAGACCGCGGATCCACCAGGGCGGCGGTGTCGCGCTTTCGGGCGCCTTGTAAAGCGCCGGAATGCGGATCAGGGCCTTGGCGATGAGCAACACGACGGCGGAGAGGACGAAGCCGGCGAGCGGCGAAAACAGCAGCGACTTGCCGACCCCGAGCGCTTGGCCCCAGTCGACGCCGCTGGTGCCGCTGTTCCCCGCGGCCATGATCTGGTTCATCACCCCGACGCCGATGATCGACCCGATCAGGGCATGCGAGCTCGAATTCGGGATGCCGAAATACCAGGTCGCGAGGTTCCAGATGATCGCGGCGATGAGGAGGGCGAAGACCATGGCGAAGCCGGCATTGCTGCCGACTTGCAGGATGAGCTCGACCGGCAACAGCGAGATGATGCCGAAGGCGACCGCCCCGGTCGAGGTCAGCACGCCCAGGAAGTTGAAGAACCCGGACCAGATCACCGCGAAATAAGCCGGCAGCGAATGGGTGTAGATGACGGTCGCCACCGCATTCGCGGTATCGTGGAAGCCGTTGACGAACTCGAAGCCGAGCGCGATGAGCAGCGCCAGGCCGAGCAGCGAGTACACGAGCACGCCGACGGATGGTGCTGCCGCCAGATCGGAGAGCAGTGCATACGCGGCATAGGCCGCGCCGATGGCCAGCACGCCGAGGGCAATGAACGGGCCGGCCTGACTGGACCACCCCGGAATGCCCGACGAATGCAGCGGATGTGTTTGCTCGAGGTGGACCGCCCCGCGATTGATCGCCTCTTCGCTCATCTTCGCCCCCATTTTTTTCGCCGAGCCGCCAGCGCGACTTCGCCGGGGCACGATCTATACCCGTTCTCAGTGAAGTATCCATGACAGCTGGCGGCGGCCGCGACCGCCCGAGCGTCCGCTCCCGGCAAATGCGGGAAATGCTGGCTGGCGCCCGACGGGTCTTTAGGTTTCCAAAGCGGGGCTCGCCATCCGGCCAGTGGCGATGCTTATGAATTCATGCCCTAATAGACCCCGCCCTCCCCGCCCTCCATGTCGCTGACCCGCACCTTGCCGCGAATCACGCGGAAGACGTAGGCCGTGTAGACGAGCACAATCGGCAGGAAGATGATCGTGGCCACCAGCATGGTGAAGAGCGTCGAGCGGCTGCTCGAGGCGTCCCACACGGTGAGGCTGCTCCTGGGATCGCTCGAGGAGGGCAGCAGGAAGGGAAAGAGGCTCAAGCCCGCGGTCGCGATCACTCCGGCCACGGCCAGGCTGCTGGCCACGAAGGCGAGGAGCGGCCTCCTGAGCTGCAGGAGGCCCGCCGCCGCCGCGGCACCCACGTAGACGAGCGCAGGTGCGAGCGCCGTCAAGGGGTGGATGCCATAATTGCGGAACCACGCCCCGCCTACGCGCACGACGGTCTTGGCGAGCGGGTTGGACGGCCCGGCCGGATCGATCGCACTCCTGATGACGTAGCCGTCGATGGCGAAGGCGAGCCACAGCCCGCCGATGGTGAAGAGAAGGAGGAGTGCTGCGGCCGCGAGCCATACGGCGGTGCGTGCCCGCTCGGCGATCTCGCCCTCGGTCTTGAGTGCCAGGAAGGCGCCGCCCTGCATCGCCAGCATGGCGACGCTCACCAGCCCGCAAAGGAGGGCGAAGGGATTGAGGAGGCCCAGGAGCCCGCCCTCGTAAGCCACGCGCAGCGTGTCGTCGAAGTGGAAGGGCACGCCCTCGAAGAGGTTGCCGAAAGCGACGCCGAAGACGAGCGATGGCACCACGCCGGTCAAGAAGAAGGCCCAATCCCACGTGCGGCGCCAGGCGGCACCCTCGAGCTTGCTGTGGAAGGTGAACGAGGCCGGCCGCAAGATGAGGGCGGCGAGCACCAGGAACATGGCGAGGTAGAAGCCCGAGAAGGAGACCGCGTAGAGCGGCGGCCAGGCGGCGAAGGCGGCACCGCCGCCCAGCACGAACCACACCTGGTTGCCCTCCCACACCGGCCCGATGACGTTGAGCAGCACGCGCTTCTGCGCGTCGCCCCGCGCCACGAAGGGCTGCAGCATGGCGATCCCGAGGTCGAAGCCGTCCATCACCGCGAAACCGATGAGGATGGTGCCCAGGAGGGCCCACCAGATGAAGCGCAGCAAGCCGTAGCCGAGAGGGATGTCCATCGCTCAATGCCCGCCGCTGGAGGCCGTACTGGGTCCGAGCCGGATGTATTTGACGAGCAGGTAAACGTCGACGATCGCAAGCGTCGAATAGAACAGGACGAAGCCGAGCAGGCTGAAGAGCACGTTGCCGAACGGCGTCGAGGACGCGCCGAGGAAGGTGGGCAAGACGCCCTCGATCGCCCAGGGCTGGCGTCCGTACTCGGCGACGATCCAGCCGAGCTCGGCGGCGATCCAGGGGAGCGGCAGGCTCACGGCGGCGAGTTTGAGGAACCAGCTCCGCTCGAGCTCGCGGCGCGAGGCGAGATAGAAGGCGAGCGCAAAGAGGGCGATGAAATAGAAGCCGCAGCCAACCATGAAGCGGAAGGCCCAGAAGAGCACCAGCACATTGGGCACCGTCGACAGCGCCGCCTCGTGGATCTCCGCGTCGCTTGCGTCGAGGATGTCCGGCCGGATGCGCTTCAGGAGGAGCGCGTAGCCGAGGTTGTCGAAGAAGGGCTGCATCGCCGGCGTCACCGCGCCCGCGACCTTGCCGCCGGCACGCAGCGCCTCGAGCTCGCGGTAGGCGATGAGGCCGTTGCGGATGCGCTGATCGGCCTCGCCGACGAGCTGCTTGATGCCCGCCACGGGCGTGTCGAGCGAGCGCGTGGCGATCAGCCCCATGAGCCACGGCACGCGGAGCGCGTCATGCGTCGTCTCCGCGGCGCGGTCGGGAATGCCGAAGATGGTGAAGCTCGCGGGCGGCGGCTGGGTCTCCCACATCGCCTCGATCGCGGCGATCTTCATCTTCTGGTTGAGCGTCGCCTCGTAACCGCTCTCGTCGCCGAGCACCACGACGGAGAGCGCCGAGGCGAGGCCGAAGCTGGCCGCCACCGTGAGCGAGCGTTTGGCGAACGCCACGTGGCGGCCGCGCAAGAGATACCAGGCGGCGACGGCGAGCACGAACATGGAGCCGGTCACGTAGCCGGCGCCCACGGTATGCACGAACTTGCTCTGCGCCACCGGGTTGAAGAGCACATCCGCGAAGGAGGTGACCTCCATGCGCATGGTCGCCGGGTTGAAGCTGGCGCCTACGGGATTCTGCATCCAGCCGTTGGCGACCAGGATCCAGAGGGCCGAGAGGTTGCTGCCGATCGCCACGAGCCAGGTCACGGCAAGATGGCCGAGCTTGCTCATGCGGTCCCAGCCGAAGAAGAAGAGCCCGACGAAGGTCGCCTCGAGAAAGAAGGCCATGAGGCCCTCGATCGCCAGCGGGGCGCCGAAGACGTTGCCGACGTAATGGGCGTAATAGGCCCAGTTGGTGCCGAACTGGAACTCCATGGTGATGCCGGTGGCCACCCCCATGGCGAAGTTGATGCCGAAGAGCGTACCCCAGAACTTCGTCATCTCGCGCCACACGGTGCGACCCGTCATGACGTAGACGCTTTCCATGATGGCGAGCAGGAGCGAAAGGCCGAGCGTCAGCGGGACGAAGAGAAAGTGATAGAGCGCCGTGAGCGCGAACTGCAGGCGCGAGAGATCGACGACGCCGAGCTCGGGCATCTCAGCGCCCCGCGCCGGCGGCGGCAGGTGCGAGGATGTGCGCACCGGCGGCGGCCGTCGTCACGCGCATGCTGTGGGCGGGACCGAAGAAGGCCGCGTAGAGGAGCGCCAGCGCCACGGCCTTGCCGGCAAGCGCCAAGCCGATCTCGCGCGCGAGCGCAGTTCGTCGCCGCATCGCCCCCTTCCTCCCGGCGCCATGCGGCGCGCCGGAGCAGGCGCCCGTCTGCGAGCGCCGAGCGAGAGCTTGCCCCGGCGCGTGGGTGGATGCAACCGTCTCTTTAGCCCCCGTCTCTTCAGCAACGGCCGCCGCCTGCGGCATGGCGCTCGAGGAAATCCGCCACCGCCTCGCCCGCCCCGTGGCTGTAGAGATCGTCGTGGCCGGCCTCGGGCAAGAGGCAGAGCTCCTTGGGCTCGTCCGCCGCGGCGAAGAGGCGCTTGCCGAAGCGGACCGGGACCACGCGGTCGCGCTCGCCGTGCACGATGAGGAGCGGCGTCGCGACGGCGGCGATGCGCGCGATCGATTCGAAGCGGTCGCGCAGCAGCCAGCGCGCGGGCGTCCACCAATAATGGTATGCCGCCACGTCGGGGAGCGAGGTGAAGGGAGCCTCGAGCACGAGCGCTGCTGTGGCGCGCTCCGCGGCCATCCGGCTCGCCACGCCGGTGCCGAGGGATTCGCCGTAGATCACGGTGTCATCGGGCGCCACCCTTTGCGCCGCGAGAAAATCGAGGGCCGCGCGCGCATCCTCGTAGACCCCCGCCTCGCTGGGCCGTCCCGGATTGCCGCTATATCCGCGATAGCCCGCGAGAAGGAAGCCGTAGCCGCGGTCGAGGAAAAAGCGCGCCTTGTAGGCGCGGTCGCCGAAATGGCCCGCGTTGCCGTGATAATAGACGATGGTCGGGCGCCCCGCCGCGGGGCCGTACCAGCCCTTGAGGGCAAGCCCGTCGGCGCTTCTGTAGCGCGCGACGCGCATCTCCGGCACCCCCGCTTCCGCGGGCGAGCCCGGCTTGCCGATGGGCACGAAGACGAGGCGGCGCTGGAAGACGTAGAGCGCGCCGTTGGCGCCGAGGTAGATGGCGGCGGCTCCCGCCACCACGAGGTCAAGCATGCGAGCGCTCCTGCCGCGGCCTTCCGGCGGGCGTTCCCCAGGCTGCCGGGGCGCCTCTCTCGACATATTGTGATTGCCTTCTCTTTGCCCGCGTCAACCCCCCATGCGATAGTGGCGGCGTGGCAAGCACGAGAGCCGGATCGACCCGCATGAGGCCCGCGGCTTCGCGGCGCCCGGACGATGACCGCCGCCGCTGAGCCGGCATTCGGCGCCGCGGGCCAATTGCTGCGCGCGGACGTGGTCATGCGGCGGCTCAGGAGCGCCACGGGCCTGGTGCTCTTCAGCTACGTGCTGACGCATCTCGTCAACCACGCCCTCGGCCTCATCTCGCTCGAGGCGCAGAGCGCCGGCGCCGTGTGGTTTCTCGCCGTCTGGCGCAATCCGGTCGCGACGACGCTGCTCTACGGCTCGGCACTCATCCATATTTCCCTCGCCTTCGTGCGGCTCTACCAGCGCCGCTCCCTGCGCATGCCCGTGTGGGAGGCCGCTCAGCTCATCCTCGGGCTCGCCATACCTCCCCTCCTCGCCGAGCACGTCCTCGCCACGCGCCTCGCCAACGAGCTGCTCGACTTGCAGGACAGCTACTTCTACGTCGAGCTCGTCTTGTGGCGGTTCTCGCCCTGGCTCGGCGTCATGCAGGTCGCGGTGCTCATCGTCGCCTGGCTCCACGGCTGCATCGGCCTGCATTTCTGGCTGCGCCTGCGTCCCTGGTACCGCAGCCACATCGCCTATTTCTACGCCGTCGCCATCCTGGTGCCCGTGCTGTCGCTGCTCGGCTTCGCCGAGGCGGGGCGCGAGATCGACGAGCTGGCGCTCGACCCGCAGCGCTTCCAGGCGGCGATCGCGGCGATCAATCTGCCGACGGCCGCGGCCGCGGCGGTGATCTATCAGGTGCGGGACGGCTTCCTCTACGGCTTCGCGGCCGCGATTGCGGGCGTGCTGGCGGCCCGCCTGGTGCGCGCCCGCCTCGAGCGGCGCCGCGGCGTGGTGCGCGTGAGCTATCCAGGCGGCCGGCTCGTCGAGGCCTCGCCGGGCGCCAGCCTGCTCGAGATCAGCCGTGCCGCGGGCATTCCCCACGCCTCGGTCTGCGGCGGCCGAGGGCGCTGCTCGACTTGCCGCGTGCGCGTGAGCGCCGGGCTCGAGCAGCAGCCGCCCGCGAGCCGCGAGGAGCTGCGCGTGCTTCATCGCGTGGGAGCGCCGCCCGGCGTGCGCCTCGCCTGCCAGCTCCGCCCGCTGGGCGAGCTCAGCGTGATCCCGCTCCTGCCGTCCACGGCGACCGCGCGCGACTCGGCGGGCCGGCCGCGCCATTACCAGGGCGAGGAGCTCGAGATCGCCATCCTCTTCGCCGATCTGCGCGCCTTCACCAAGTTCTCGGAGCGGCGCCTCCCCTACGACGTGGTTTTCGTGCTCAACCGCTATTTCGCCGCCATGGGGCAGGCCGTCGAGGCGGCGGGCGGCCGGCTCGACAAGTTCATCGGCGACGGCGTCATGGCTCTCTTCGGCATCGATGACGGGCCCGAGCGCGGCTGCCGCGCCGCGCTGGCGGCGGCGCGCGCCATGGTCGAGCAGCTCGCCGCGCTCAACCGCCTGCTCTCCCACGAGCTGAGCGAGCCCTTGCGCATCGGCATCGGCATCCACGCGGGGCCGGCGATCGTCGGCGAGATGGGCTACGAGCGCGCCACCACGCTCACCGCCGTCGGCGATGCGGTCAATACGGCAAGCCGGCTCGAGAGCCTGACCAAGGACTATGCCGCCGAGCTCGTGGTCTCGGAGCAGGTGGTGCGCTACGCCGGCCTCGACCCCGGCCGCTTCCCCCACCACGAGATCATGGTGCGCGGCCGCCAGCAGCCGCTCGTCATCCTCGTCATCGCCGACACCGCGGCCCTCAGCGAAGGATCGGAGAAGGTGCCGGCGTAACGCTCGCCAATCGCTGAAGCGCGCGTCACCCCCTCCCCACCCTCCCCCCTCAAGGGGGAGGGGGTATTTTGTTGCCTTGCCATAGAGTTCCCCTCCCCCCTTGAGGGGGAGGGTTAGGGAGGGGGGTGCGCTGTGCCGCAACGATTCCAAGCATTAGGGGCAAAAAAGCGTGGTGGCATCAACCTCTCGCGCGGCAACACGCCGTTGCCGCGGCAACCTCAGCTGCTCTTCTTGGCATCGATGGCGGATTTGAGGGCGCGATACTCCGCGCAGCCGGAGTTGCACAGCTTGGCGAGCCGGGCGAGGCGCTCTTGGGCCTTGGGCATGTCGCCCGTCGCGAGATAGAGCTCGCCCAAATATTCGTTGGCGCCGAGATGGCCGGGATTGATCGCCAGTGCCTTCTCGTAGGCCGAGAGCGCGTCGGGGAACTTGCCGAGCTTGCGCTCGGAGAAGCCGATATAGTTCCACGCGTCGGCATTCTTCGGGTTGCGCTCGACGACCTTCTTCAGGTGGGCGAGAGCCTCGTCGTAGCGGCCGCCCTGGGCCGCACTGGCACCCGCCGCGTAATCGGGATCCTCGCTCGAGCTCTTGGCAGCGGGGCTCGAGCTGGGACCGCCCATGGTCCAAGCGGTGCCCGCCGAGCCCAGGATGAGGGCCGCGGCAAGCGCCGCAAGAACGCCCTTGAGCATCGCATTCATCGCAGTCTCCTTCCGAATTCGACTCTCGCTGGCGCCCCTCACCCTCGTCCACACCGCCATTCATGCCATAATCCCGGGCGGCCAGGAGCGTCATTCGCGACTCCGTCACGAAGAATTGAGTGCCCCGGGCGGCGCGCGCGCTCGCCGCCTCGAGCGTCGAAGCGGCTGGAAAAATCCCAGCCGAGACCATATTTTGGCATCATTTCCGCCATTTTGCGATTGCCGCAATGGCGGACGGTCACGAGAGGAGCCGGGCGCGGAGCCCATAGGATGGCAAACGAGAGCAGCGACAAGCCCATGCCGGAGGCGGGAGGCGGCGCCGGCGAGCTGGTGCCCGCCCACCCGGAGCCGGGCGGAGTGGCGCTCGCCGACGCCAAGACGGCTGCCGTGGCCTTGCCCGAGGCGGCGGCAGGCGCTCCCGAGCCGGTGGAGGAGCTGCCCTGGATGCGCCCGGAGCCGCGCCTGCTGAGCTCCCGGGGCTTACTGCGGCTGTTGCGGCGGCGGCGGGTGATCATTCTGGCCACGGCAGGGCTGGTGACCGTGCTCGCCGCCATCTACGCCTTCACCGCGACGGCGGTCTACCGTGCCGAGGCCAAGGTCATCATCGAGCCCGACAAGAACGCGCCCGCCAACCTCCAGGGCCTGGTCCCGGGCGCGCAGCCCGATCTCACCGCCATCGACACCCAGGCGGCGGTCATCGCCTCCTCCGAGCTCGCCGCCAAGGCGGTCGAGCGGCTGCACCTCGCCGCCGACCCGCGCTTCAATCCGGCCCTCAGGAAGACGGGCGGCCTCCTAGGGGCCGCCGCCCGCGTCATCGCCTGGCTCGAGGGCGGCGGCGGGAGCGCCGATTCTCCCGAGCTCGTCCGCGAGGCGGTGGTCAACAACTACCTCGCGGCGCTGCACGCCGTGCCGGACGAGCGCTCGCGCGTCATCTCCGTGCTCTACAACTCCGCGAGCCCCGAATTGGCGGCGCGCGCCGCCAACACCGCGGCGGCGCTCTATGTCGAGCAGCCTCTCGCCGCCAGGGAGGCGGCCGAGGCGAAGAGCGCCGCGGCCGCCGGGCCCGGCCTCGCCGAGCTCGAGCAGCGGGTGGCGAAGGCCGAGCAGAAGCTCGCCGATTTCCAGCGCAGCGCCGCCAGCGCCCCGGTGGGCGGTACCGCCCTCTACGCCCAGCAGCTCGCGCGCGTCGACGACCAGCTCTCGCAAGTGCGCCTCGATCTGGCGGAAGCCAAGGCGCGCAGCGACCAGGCCCAGCAGATCCTCAATTCCCCCGACCGGGCCACGGCCTCCGACACCGCCATCGACACGCCGGCGGTGCAGGACCTGCGCCAGCAAGCGAGCAAGCTCGACGCCGAGCTCGCCCAGCTCCGGACCGAGTACCGCGACAGCTACCCCAAGGTGCAGGAGGCGCTTTCCCAGCAGAAAGACCTGCGCAACAAGATACGCGCCGAGCTCGCCCGCGCCGCGCAGGCGATCCGCAGCCAATACGATCTCGCCAAAGTGCGCGAGCAGAAGCTCGCGCAGGAAGAGGACCGCCTGCAAGGCCTGATGCGCCAGCAGCGCGACGCGGACGCCCAGAAGGCCGTGCTGCAGTCCGACGTGCAGACGAGCCGGGAGCTCTACCAGGCCATGCTGGCGCGCTTGAGCGGCGCGAAACCGGACGCCCAGACGACGGCGGCGCCGGTCGCGCGCGTGATCTCCCAGGCCTCCGTGCCGACCGTGCCCGCCTATCCGAAGAAGACCGAGATCGTCGGCATTGCCTTCATCCTCTCGCTCGTCCTCGGCCTCCTCGTGGCGCTCATCGCCGAGTATTTCGAGAGCGGCTTCCGCATGCGCTCCCAGCTCGAGGCGCGCACCGGGCTCGCCGTCCTCGGGCTCGTGCCGACCGTGCCGAAGTCGGGCAAGCACTCGGGACCGCCTCACTTGTGGGCGCTCGCCGAGCCGAACTCGACCTATGGCGAGGCGATCCGCGCGCTGCGCTCGGCCCTCCTGCAGCCGCGCGGCGGCTACCGGCCGCGCGTCATCATGGTCACCTCCTCCGTGCCGGGCGAGGGCAAGACCTCGACCGCCGTCTCCATCGCCACCACGGCGGCGCGCGCCAAGCTCAGGACCGTCATCGTCGAGTGCGACGTGCTGCGGCCCTCGCTCTACAAGGCGCTCGAGTGCGCGATCGGCCCCGGTCTCGGCGACTATCTCGCGGGGCGGGCGACCATCGAGGAGATCGTGCGCGTGGACCGCACCTCGGGCGCCCATTTCATCACCGCGGGCGAGCCCGTGCCGAACGCCAGCGACCTTCTCGACAGCGACGGCCTCAAGCTCCTGGTGAGCGGCATGCGCGAGGTCTACGACCTCGTCGTCATCGATTCGCCGCCCGTGCTCGCGGTCTCGGACACGGTCGTGGTGCAGCGCCTCGTCGACGAGACCATCTTCCTCGTGCGCTGGAAGAAGACGCCGCGCGAGATCGTCTATGCGGCACTGCGCCAGCTTGCCGAGAGCGGCGGCACCATCTCGGGCCTCGGGCTCACCCAGGTGGACATGCGCAAGCACGCGATCTACGAGTTCGGCAAGCACGCCGACAAATACTACAGCGCCTACCGCAGCTACCATTCCGACGCCGCCTGAGCGCCCCGCGGCGCCGATCTCCGTCCAGCAGCTCTGCCGCCAAGGAGCCGGACCATGAGCTCGCAGCCCCAGCTCCTCTATCTCTCCCACGCAAGCGTGAGGGAGAGCGGCCTCTCGCTCGCCGAGGTCGAGGCGGCGGTCGAGGGGGCGTTCCGCGCGAAGGCGGCGGGAGATGCCACGCTGCCGCCCAAGACGGGCTTCCATCCGACGCCGGCGAGCGCCTTCTTCTATCCCATGCCCGGAGCGCTCCACAGCCCGCCGGTGGCCGGACTCAAATGGGTCTCGGTGGGAAACGGCAACGCGGCCCTCGGGCTGCCGAGCATCACGGGCATCGTCGTGCTTGCCGACCTCGCGACGGGCGTGCCGACGGCGATCGTCGAGGGCGGCTGGATCACCGAGGTGCGCACGGCGGCCGTGAGCGCCCTTGCGGCGCGTGAGCTCGCCCGCAAGGCGGCGCGGCGCATCGGCTTCGTCGCCTGCGGCGTCCAGGCGCGCAGCCATTTTGCCGCACTCAAGCGGCACTTCACGCTGGACGAGGCCGTGGCCTATAGCCGCAGCCGTGCCACCGCCGAGGCCTTCGCGGCCGAGCTCGCGGCGCAAGGCATCGCCGCGCGCGCGGCCCGCGACCCGCGCCAGGCCGTCGCCGGCATGGACATCGTGGTGACGAGCGTGCCGCCCAAGCCGGGACCGCACGGTTTCCTCGACGCGGACTGGCTCGAGCCCGGTGCCTTCGCCTCCCTCGTCGACCTCGGCCGCTCGTGGCAGGCGGACGGCTTTCAGCGCCTGGACCGCATCGTCACCGACGACGTTCCTCAGGCCGAGAGCGTCGCCAAGGCGAGTGCCCTGCCCTTTGCCGGGCCGTTCGATGCCGAGCTCGGCGAGATTCTCGCGGGCCGGGCGCCCGCGCGCGAGGACGATGACGAGCGCATCGTGTTCATCGGCCACGGCATCGCCCTCGCCGACCTGGCGCTCGCGCACGCCATCCGCGAGCGCGCCATCGCCCGCGATCTCGGCGTGTGGCTGCCGCTCTGAGCGTCCCGGCCGGCCGCAGCCGATCGCAAACGCCGCTCCCAAAGGCCGCAGCGATGAAGTAATCTCCCGCGCGCTCCTTGGGCCGCGCGCGGAGACGGGCCATGAACGACGACCGGCCGCCCCAGGCCGCGGGTTGGCAGCTTCCCTCGCCCGGCCGGCCGAGGGTGGCGGTGCTCGTCCCCTGCCTCGACGAGGCGCGTGCCATCGCCGCGGTCGTCTTAGGCTTCCGCGCGGCGCTGCCCGAGGCGGCCGTCTATGTCTACGACAACGGTTCGGCGGACGCTACGGCGGCCCTGGCCACGGCAGCGGGCGCCCTGGTCAGGAGCGAGCCGCGGCGCGGCAAGGGCAACGTCGTGCGCCGCATGTTCGCCGACGTGGAGGCCGAGGTCTATGTGCTGGTCGACGGCGACGGCACCTATGACGCACCCTCGGCGCCGGCGATGATCGCGGAATTGCTGGCGGCGCAGCTCGACATGGTCGTGGGCTCCCGCCTGTCGCGCGAGAGCGACGCCTATCGGGCGGGCCACCGCTTCGGCAACAGAGCGCTCACCCGGGTCGTGGCGGCTCTTTTCGGCACCGGCTTCGACGACGTGCTGTCGGGCTACCGGGTGCTCTCGCGGCGCTTCGTCAAGTCCTTTCCGGCGCTGAGCCACGGCTTCGAGATCGAAGCCGAGCTCGCCATCCACGCCCTCGCGCTCGGCATGCCGACCGCGGAGATGCCGACGCCCTATGGCGCGCGGCCCGCCGGCTCCGCGAGCAAGCTCAGGACCTACCGCGACGGCGCGCGCATCCTCCTCGCCATTCTCCGCCTGGTCAAGGAGGAGCGCCCGCTGCTTTTCTTCTCGAGCGTTTGCGCGCTGCTTGCGGCGGCCTCGCTGGTCATCGCCTATCCCCTCGCCGCGACCTATCTCGAGACCGGCCTGGTGCCGCGCATCCCCACGGCGGTGCTGTGCACGGGGCTGATGATCCTCGCCTTCTTGAGCCTCGCCTGCGGCTTCATCCTCGACACGGTCACGCGCGGCCGGCGCGAGATGAAGCGCCTCGCCTATCTGGCAAATCCCCCGGCCGGGTGAAGCTGTGCGGCGCTCAGGCCGCGGGCGCCTGCCGGAGGCGCGCCGCGGCCAGCCAGCCGGCCAGGAGAACGAGGAGGCACGCGGGCACCGCCAGCGGGACGCGAAGGCCGTCGAAGACGGCGACCTCGAGTGCTGCACCCGAGCCGTAGCAGAGCCAGGTCACGACGAAGATGAGCCGCGGCGGCGCTCCCGCCGGCGTTTCCGTAGCACCCCGCCGCGGCCACAGCCCGTCGACGAGGCCGCTCGCGAGGCGGCAAACGGTCGAGGTGATGACCACCGTGTTGAGGCTCGTGCCGGCGAATAGGGTGAAGCTCGCCCCCTGCATCCCCATGCCGATGGCGAGGACCGCGAGCTCGGCCGGTGCTGCGAGCGGCCAGAACGACGCGAACAGCAGCAGGGCCGCCTGGGCGAGGAGCGGCAGCCAGTCCGCCCGCGCAAGCGCCCGCTTGAGAAGGCTCGCGGCAAGCGCACCCGCGAAGAAGGCGGCAAGGGTGAGCGCATAGATGGCCGCACGCCGCCAGGCGCCCTCGGCCAGCACGATCGCCAGCAGAACCGTATTGCCCGTCATGTTGGCGGCGAATACGCTGCCGAGCCTGAGATAGCCCAGCGCATCGACGTAGCCCGCAATGGCGCAAAGGAGTGCCGCTTGCCACATGGTGCCCGATTGACCGTCTCCGCCTCTCCGTCTCCGCCTCTAGCATTTCAGGCGCGGCATTGTCACCTCCGCGATTTGCCGGGGACGCCGCGATGAGGCACGTCCGGGCACGGCTGGCCGCGCTCGCGATCGCGCTCTCGCTCGCCCCGGGGCTCTCGGTGGGGATCGCCACGGACGCCCGCGCGGAGGCCGGCCTCCGCGGCTATCCCTGGAGCGCCATCGGCCGGCTCGACCGCGCGATCGGCGGCTATTGCACGGGCGTGCTGATCGGCCGGCGCGTGGTGCTGACGGCGGCCCATTGCCTCTTCGACCGCTTCGCACGGCGCTGGGTGGCACCGACCTCGCTCGTCTTCACGCCGGGGCTCGGCACGCCCTTCCGCGGGCCGCGCGCGATCGGGCGGGATTATATCGTGGGGCCGGGGTTCAATCCGCTGGTGCGGCCGAGCCCCGGGTCGGAGGGCAGCGACGTGGCCCTGCTGCTGCTCGCCGAGGGGATCGGCGACGAGGCCGGCTTCCTCTCCTGGCTGCCGGGCCCGGAAGCCGCGACGGCGCTCGTCGGTCCCGCGGGGGCGGCGCTCGTCGAGGCGGGATATGCGCGCAACCACGCGGGAAACCTCACCGTGCGCTCGAATTGCCGGGTGCTCGACTATCGCCGCGGCGAGAGCCTCTTCCTCCATGACTGCGTCTCGCTCAAGGGCGAGTCGGGAGCGCCGGTGCTGGCGCTCCTGGGCGGGCAATACCGCGTCATCGGCATCGAGATCGGCATCGCCCACGGCGTGCACGACGAATGGGGTGCCGCGGCGACGCTCGAGGCGCTCGCGCGCATGCTCCCCGACCGCAGCGGCCGCCTGGGGCCTCCCTCCGATCTGGAGGTCTGGGGAGATCCGCGGCGGCGCATCCCGCCGGCGCGATAGCGCGCCTCAATCGGGCGCGAAGTCGCCCTTGTAGTCGCGCTTGAGCGCCGGGTCCTGCTCGCCCTTCGCGAGATAGAGGTTGCCGATGGCGAGCGCCTCGAGCCCGGTGCCCATGAAGCAGCGGAAGGCATCCTCGGGCGTTGCGACGATCGGCTCGCCGCGCACGTTGAAGCTCGTATTGACCAGCACGGGGCAGCCCGTCCTCGCCTTGAAGGCCTTAAGGAGCGCCTGGAAGCGCGGGTTGGTCTCGCCGTGCACGGTCTGGATGCGCGCCGAGTAGTCGACATGGGTCACGGCCGGAATGTCGGAGCGCGGCACCTTGAGCTTCTCGATGCCGAAGAGGGCCGCCTCCTCAGCCGTCATGGCCCGGCGCCGCCGCTCGGCCACGTCCGCCACCAGCAGCATGTAGGGGCTGTCTCCCTCGAGCTCGAACCAGTCGGCGGCATCCTCGCGCAGCACCGCGGGTGCGAAGGGGCGGAAGGATTCCCGGTACTTGACCTTGAGGTTGAGCGCCGATTGCATGGCGGGCGAGCGCGCGTCAGCTAAGATCGAGCGGTTGCCGAGCGCGCGCGGGCCGAATTCCATGCGGCCCTGGAACCAGCCGAGCGCCTTGCCTTGGGCGAGATCGTCGACCGCGCGCGCGAAGAGGCCGCTGTCGTCGAGCTGCGCGAAGCGGGCGCCGGCGCGCTTCAGTCGCCCGGCGCTCTCCTCGTCCGCAAAGGCGGGGCCGAGATAGGAGCCGCTCATGCCGTCGAGCCGGTTGGCAATGTCGCGCGCTCCACCCTTGTGGATGTGATAGGCGGCGAGTGCAGCGCCGAGGGCGCCGCCGGCGTCGCCCGCCGCAGGCTGCACCCAGATGCGCTTGAACTTGCCGTCGCGCTTTAGCTTGCCGTTGGCGACGCAATTGAGGGCGACGCCGCCGGCAAGGCAGAGGTTCGCAGCACCCGTCTCGGCCGCGAGCGAGCGCGTGAGCCGCAGCACCGCCTCCTCGGTCACCGCCTGCACCGAGGCTGCGAGGTCCATGTGGCGCCGCTCGAGCGGCTCGTGGGGCTTGCGCGGCGGCCCGCCGAAGAGCGCATCGAAGCGCGGGCCCGTCATGCGGAGGCCGGTGCAATAGTCGAAGTAGGACTGGTCGAGCCGGAAGGTGCCGTCCGGCTTGAGGTCCATGAGGTACTCGAGAATCAGGCCCGCGTACTTCGGCTCGCCGTAGGGTGCCAGGCCCATCACCTTGTACTCGCCCGAGTTCACCTTGAAGCCGGTGTAATAGGTGAAGGCGGAATAGAGCAGGCCGAGCGAGTGGGGAAAGTGGATCTCCTTGATGGTCTCGAGCCGGTTGCCGTGGCCGAGCGCCACCGAAGTCGTGGCCCACTCCCCCACCCCGTCCATGGTGAGGACCGCCGCCTCGGCGAAGGGCGAGGGGAAGAAGGCCGAGGCCGCGTGGCTCTGGTGATGCTCGCCGAAGAGCAGCCTCGCCGGCCAGTCGCAGCCGGGGGCCAGCTTGGCGAGCTCGTCGCGCAGCAGCTGCTTCTGGAAGAGCTTCTCGCGCAGCCACAGCGGGATCGCCATGCGAAAGGAGCGGAAGCCGCGGGGGGCCAGCGCGAGATAGGTCTCGAGCAGGCGCTCGAACTTGAGGAAGGGTTTGTCGTAGAAGACCACGTGGTCGACCGCGTCGAGTGCTATGCCGCCGGCAGCGAGGCAATAGGCGAGCGCCGCGCGCGGGAAGCGGGCGTCGTGCTTGACGCGCGAGAAGCGCTCCTCCTGGGCCGCCGCCACGATGCGGCCGTCCTCGACGAGGGCGGCGGCGCTGTCGTGATAGAAGGCCGAGATGCCGAGGATGCGCAAGGAAGAGCCGCCGCTCAGAAGATGGCGTAGACGAAGGGCGCCACCACGCTGCCCTTGGTCAGCAGGATGAGCGAGCCCATGAGCACCATCATGATGAAGATGGGCAGCAGCCAGTACTTCTTGCGCACCCTGAGGAACGTCCAGAACTCGCCGAGGATCGACAGCATGGGCGGATTCAGAACTGGTTCTTCATCGATTCGGGCGGCGGTCCGGGCGGCTCGCGCATGATCCAGTAGCTCGCCGCGTCAGGCTCGCAGCGCAGCCTCAGCGGATCCTTGCCGCAGGCGCGCATGAGGAGCCCGAGCGGCGTCATGACCGCGTAGAAGAGGAGGGCCAGGGCGAGCGGGCTCGTCACGCGGTAGAGCAGGAGCCCAAGCTTGAGCCACAGGCGGTTGAGCGGGCGCAGCGCCGCCGGCCACAGCAGCGCCAGCGCCACCAGCAGGGCGGAAAGTGCCAGCGCCCACCAGCGCACGCCGGCCCCCTCCCTCCTCAAGAGCGGCGCCAGCGCCACGACCGCCAAGGCGCCGGCCATGACCAGGCCGAAGACGCGGTCGGACGACCCCTTGACCTCCTCCTCGCGCGCGAAATCCTCGTGCATGCCGCGGTCTCCCATCGACCCGTCGCCGGGGACCCGCAACCTAGCCCGTTCATAGGGTTGACGAAAGCAAAAGCTGGCGCGTCGGCAGAGCGTCACTGCAGGGGAACGGCGGGCCTGTCGCCCTTGGGAAAGCATTGCACGATCGTCACGAAATTGCCGCCCAGGCGATATTTGGGGATCTGCGCGACCACCGCGCGCTGCGCCGTCTGGCAGGCGTCCAAGCTATTGAACTCGGTCGAGAGGGCGGCACCTCCGCCGCCGTTGCCGCCGAGCCCGCCGGCCAGAATGACGATCAAGACGTAGAGTCCGGACATAACTCTCTCCCTTGGCTCTCCCTTGGCGACGGCGCCGGCTCGGCAGGCATCGATTCTCGGCGGCGGCCAGGCACCTCAAATCTGCAAATCGGCCGCGGCGTAGGGCCGCACGCTCTCCGCGACCGAGTTCGGCGACATGCTCCTTGGTGATGACGCCGATCACGTCCGCGGCGTGGGGAACGCCGCTCGAGCGGACGACGACCACCATCGTGGCATTGCGCCGCCACATGCGGACGATCACGTTGAACATGATGTCCTGCTCGCGGGCGATGGTGAAGTGGCGGCTCGCCACGTCGCCCAGCGTCACGCCGGTATAGGCGCCCTCGAGGCCGCGGCGGAGTGCTGTATTGACGCGCAGCACCCCGGCGACACGGCCGCCGTGCGCCACCACCACGTGCCGCATCTGCCCGTGGTTGCCGGGCTCCCTGAGGAAGTCGTCGAAGCGCTGTTCCTGCGGCAGGACGATCACGTCCTTGTCCATGACCTCGGCCGCGCGCCGCACGAGGAACATGTTGGCGTGGAGCGCCTTGGGAATGAAATGGCTGCGGGCGACCAGCTTGATCGTGTAGATGTTCTCGCGCGAGAGCATGCGGCGGATGCCGATGCTGATGGCGACCGCGAGTATCATCGGCATGACGATGTCGTAGTCGCGCGTCATTTCGAAGATCATGGTGACCGCCGTCATGGCGGCACCCGTGCCGCCGCCCACCATAGCCGCCATGCCCACCATCGCGAAGGCGGCGATGCTGACAGAGGACGTGGGGAACATCAGGTGCACAAGCGCGCCGAAGGCGCCGCCGAGCGTCGCCCCCATGAAGAGCGAGGGCGAGAAGATGCCGCCCGAGGAGCCGGAGCCCAGGCTCAGCACGGTGGCGGCGAGCTTGCAACCGAAGAGCACCGCCAGGAAGGGCGCCGCGTTGAGGCCGCCGAGCAGCAGGTCCTGGATCGTGGCGTAGCCCACGCCCTCGATCTGATAGTGCCCGTGCCAGAGGAAGAGCCCGTACATCATGAGGCCGACGATCAGCATCCCGCTCATATGGCGCAGATAGGGATCGCGCACGCGCGCGAAGAGGCCTTCCGCGAAATGCAGCCCTTGGATGAAGCCGGTCGCAGCCAGGCCGATCAGGCCGCCGAGGAGGGCATAGAGCAGGAGAGCCGAGAGCGGCGCGGGGCTGTTCGAGAGCATGAGCACGGACGGCACCTGGAAGGCCGGCTGCAGGCCGAAGAAGAGTCGCCCGACGAAGGTCGCCGTGCCGGTCGCGAGAGCCACGGGAAGGAAGGTGCGGACGCTCACCTCCGGCATCATGAGCTCGATCGCGAACATCACGCCGCCGATGGGCGTGTTGAAGGTGGCGGCAATGCCGGCGCCGGCCCCGGCCGCCACGAGCGTGATGCGCTGCCACGGCTCCATCGTGATGATCTGCCCGATGGTCGAGCCGAGCGAGGCGCCGATCTGGATGATCGGCCCCTCGCGGCCGACCGCGGCACCGCTGCCGATGGCAAGGGCCGAGGCGAGGGACTTGACCGCGGCCACGACCGGACGGATGCGACCCTCCTGGTAATAGATCGCATCCATGACCTCGGGCACGCCGTGGCCGCGCGCCTCGGGCGCGAATTTCGTGACGAGAAACGTCACCCCCACGGCGCCAACGACCGGGACGAGGATGACGAAGGCGCCCCAGGGGCTCGCGGGCGTATAGAGATTGGCGTCGTAGAGCACCGAGAGCTTGCCGAGGAAGAAGAGATTGTGGATGAAGCCGATGAGGCCGCGGAAGAAGACCGCGCCCAGGCCGGTGACCGCGCCGACGATGATGGCGATGAGCGAGAGGCGCAGCAGTCCGATGGGCCGGCGCGCGAGGAGTCCGTTCGTCATGGCTACTGCCTTCATGCTGCGCTCACGGTCGGGCGGCGGCGGGCGCCGGCCCCTGGGGCGCGGAACTCCGTCGTTTCTTAGTCTTAGCCTCTCGCGCGCTGGCGTGGAAAGGGCGATTTGACGCGGTGGAGTCGAGGCCCAAGCGGCTATACTGGGTCATCGCGAAGCTTGAGATATGATAACGTGCAAGGGGCAGCGGGCGATCCTTGCGTTCACCCCCGCATAGCCTATATCGGGGTTGAGAGCGCGCTCCGCCCCGATGGGGAGCGGGGCGCAGCAATCGCCCTCGTTTCGTGGTTTCGCCGCGTGATGCCCAATCATGGTGTCGAAACCACAACACATCGCTATGATTTTGCGGGCGTTCCGGGCCGCAGGTCCGGAAAGGGGCTTGGATTTCGGAGCACGGGCGGCAGGCTGTGGTGACGAGATTGCCTCCCTGCCTCGACACGCAACTTCATGAAAGATTCAAGGATGGGCAGCAACATGCGACGAATCTGGTTCACGGCGGCGCTGCTTGCCGGTCTTCTCGCGGTCCCCTTCCTGGTGCGCGCGGGCGACGACAGCGACCGCATCTACAAGTCCCTCAGCTTCTTCGGCGATGCCGTGCAGATCATCCGCGAGAACTACGTCGAGCCGGTCGATGTGGATAAGCTCATCGGTGCCGCGCTCAACGGCATGCTGACCTCGCTCGATCCGCATTCGAGCTACATGGACCCGGCCGCCTACCGCGAGATGCAGGTGGAGACCAAGGGCGAGTTCGGCGGACTCGGCATGGAAGTGACCATGAAGGAGGGCCTCCTCGAGATCGTCTCGCCCATCGACGATACGCCGGCCACCGATGCCGGGCTCAAGGCGGGCGATATCATCATGCGCATCGACGGCGAGGTGGTCATGGGCCTCAGCCTCTCGCAGGCGGTCGACAAGCTGCGCGGACCCGAGCATTCGAGCGTCAAGCTGAGCATCCGGCGCGGCACCCAGCCGGCCTACGACGTGACGCTCATCCGCCGCGTCATCAAGGTGAAGCCGGTTCATGCGAAGCTTTACGGCAAGATCGGCTACATCCGCATCTCGATCTTCTCCGAGCTGACGCAGGACGGCGTCGAGCAGTCGCTCGACAAGCTCCGCCACGAGGCGGGCGGCAGGCTCAAGGGGCTGGTGCTCGACCTGCGCGACGATCCGGGCGGTCTCCTCGACCAGGCGGTCGCGGTGGGCAGCGACTTCCTCGGCGGCGGCGAGATCGTCTCGACCCGCGGGCGCCGCTCGCAGGACGATCAGCAGTTCTACGCCCATGGCGGCGACCTCGCCAAGGGCGTGCCCATCGTCGTGCTCATCAACGGCGGCACCGCGTCGGCGTCCGAGATCGTGGCCGGCGCGCTGCGCGACAACCGCCGCGCCGTCGTCATGGGCGTGCGCTCCTTCGGCAAGGGCACCGTGCAGACAATCATCCCCATCGAAGGGCGCGGCGCCATCCGCCTGACCACGGCGCGCTACTACACGCCCTCCGGCAAATCGATCCAGGACGTGGGCATCGAGCCCGACATCGTGGTGCCGGCCGGCAAGCAGGAGGCGGCAGCGAACCAGATCCGCGAGAGCGATCTGCCGGGCGCGCTCAAGAACCCGGACGGCACGGCGATCCCCAAGGTCGACCACGCAGCCGCCGCCACCCGCGAGCCGCCGCCTGCGGCACCCGGGACGGCGGCGGCCGCGGGCGGGGACTACCAGCTCGACCGCGCTCTCGAGTACCTGCGCGGGCCGTCGGTGCAGAAGGGAGGAACGGCGAAGTGACGCTCGGGCGGGCCGCGGGCGCCAAGCGCCTCCGTTTCGGGCCCGCCCTCGTGCCGCTCAGATCTGCTCGATCAACTCGAAGTTGAAGCTCGCGCCGGACGGATTCTCGCCGATGCGGATGATCTTGTCGTTGACGAAGCGGTAGGGCGGCACCGGCAGGTTGTAGGGCGCCGGAACGCCCTGGAAGACGCGGCCCGCGAGGTCGTATTTCGAGCCGTGGCAGGGGCAGAAATAGCCGCCGAGCCAAGTCGGTCCGAGATCGGCAGCACCGACGGTCGGCACGTACTTCGGGATGCAGCCGAGGTGCGTGCAGATGCCGACGAGGACGAGGTACTCGGGCTTGATCGAGCGATGCCAGTTGGTGGCGTACTTGCCCTGCTGATCCTCGGCCGAGTTGGCATCGCGGAGCCGCTCGACCAGCTGCGGCTCCTGAAGGACCTTGAGATCCTCGGGCGTCCGGCGCAGCACGAAGATGGGCTGGCTGCGCCAGCGCACGAGGACCTGCTGGCCCGGCTGGAGCGCCGAGAGATCGAAGTCGATGGGCCCTCCCGCCGCGAGCGTGTCGGCCGCCGGCTCCATCGAATCGATGAACGGCCAGGCCGCCAGCGCCACTCCCATCGCTCCCATCGCCGTCGCCGCCAGATAGAGGAAGTCTCGGCGCTTGACGGCGTGGCCCTCGCCGACGCCCTCCGTCGCAGCACTGGTCATGATCGGCATCCCTCGTCCACCGCTGTCTCGCGCACTCGATATGGGGAGCGCCGCAGCGCAGCGCTATGCACGCGCTGCGGAACATCCCTTGGAAGAGAGAGGGATGCCGATGACATCCGTCAACCGCGTCAATATAGCTGCGCGCTCTTGACCGGTGCAACTGCGATGCTTGACGGCGATAAAGAGCCGGGCGCGCGCGAGGCGCGGGAACCGGACTTGCGAGGCAAGCGCGCAGCATGCCAGCAAATCAACCAGCGAAGGAGGCGATGATGATGAGAATGATCGAGCGCCGCACGATTTTGACGGCAGCGCTCGGCATCGGGCTGCTCGCGGCCTATGGCGGGCTCGGTGCCGCGAATTCCGCGCGCGCCGCCGAGAATACCCTCGATATCGGCATCACGCTGCCGCTCGCGGGGGCGGACGCCGAGGGCGCCGGAAGGCGGCCTGGCTGCCGCTTCCCTTGGCGCTTCCCTTGGCGCTTCCCTTGGCGCTTCCCTTGGCGCTTCCCTTAGCGCCTCCCTTGACGGTGCGCGGCCCGGTAGCGCAAGCTCGCGCGGAGAAGGAGGGCGGCATGGCCCGGAAATTCCCCGACTGGACGCCGCAGGGCGTCATCCCGGCGGCGCTGCTGCCGTTCCACGAGGACTTCAGCATCGACGCGGCGTCCTACCGCAAGCACCTCGCGGATCTCGCCGCGGTCAGCGGCATCGCCGCGGTGACCGTCAACGCCCACTCGACGGAAGCGCACGCCTGCAGCTTCGAGGAGCAGCGCCGCGTGCTCGAGCACACGATGGAAGCGATCGGCGACCGCCTGCCGGTCGTCCACGGCGTCTATGCCGACGGCAGCCAGCTCGCCGCGCGCATCGCGCGCATGGCGGACGACGGCGGCGCCTCGGCGCTCCTCGTCTTCCCGCCGCAGAGCATGGCGGCCGGCGGGCAGCTCCGCCCCGAGATGGCCCTCGCCCATTTCAAGACTATCGCGGAGGCCAGCGACCTGCCGATCATCGTCTTCCAGTATCCGCTCGCGGGCGGCCTCGGCTATCCCTTCGAGACGCTCTTGCGCCTCTTCGAGGCGGTGCCCTCCATCAAGGCGATCAAGGACTGGTGCAACGATGCCATGCTGCACGAGCGCCAAGTGGTGAGCTTCCAGAGCCTGCCGCGGCCCATCAACGTGCTGACGACGCACAGCGCCTGGCTCATGAGCTCGCTCATGAGCGGCTGCGCGGGCGTCCTCTCCGGTGCCGGCAGCGTGATCGCCGATCTCCAGCTCGCCCTCTTCGAGGCGGTGCAGGCCAAGGATCTCGCGCGCGCGCAAGCGCTCAACGCGCGCATCTATCCGCTCGCCCAGGCGTTCTACGCGCCGCCCTTCCTCGACATGCACAACCGCATGAAGGAGGCGCTGGTGCTGCTGGGCCGCCTGCCGCGCGCCGTGGTGCGCCCGCCGCTCGTGAAGCTCTCCGCGGCCGAGATCGAGCGGCTCAAGGCGGCCATCGCCGCGGCGCGGCTCGCCCGCGAAGGGGCGATGGCCGTCGCCGCCGAGTAATTCATGCGGGGTAAGCGGGCGCGGCGCCCGCGGACGGACCCTAGCTCGAGCCGCCGCGCCGGCGCCGGGGGCGCTTGATCTCCAAGGCCACCACGTGCGAGCGGCCGTGGGCAAGGCTTTGCAGGATCCGGCCGGGAGCGGCGCTGCTGCGCGGCCGTGCCGCCGGGCGCCCCCAGCTCAACTCCAGCCGCTCCGCCTCGGCGGCCACCTCGGCATCGGTCGGCACAGCTGCCGTCTTGCGCGCTTCCTTCTTGTCCATCAGATCGCCATGGCGCGCTGGCGGACGAGCGGGCTCGGCTTCTGCAGCGGACGCACCTCGATCTGGCCGGCCCGCGGACGCGAGGCGGCGCAGGGGTTCGCCGAGCCGTTTGCCGAGCCATTTGCCGGGCCATCGCGGTCGCTGGCCGTGCTCAAGCGCAACGCGTGGTTGCGCACCAGGTCGGCATCATAGCCGGCGGAATTGCAGGCCGCGCGAAAGTCGCCGTCGTTGGCGGCGAACCAGCGGCGCGCGTCCTCGCGCAGGCGCTCCTGCTCGCTCGCGTCGGCGACCATGCCCACGTGGGCCGTCGCATCCTGGAGCGCGCGCCAGATGACGGCGCACCAGAGCTGGCGTTCAGGCGAGTCGCTCATGCAATTCCGTCCCAGGGGTAAGGCTGCCGTGCGCGCGTCCCGCGCGTCCGCCGTCCGCACTCGTCACGCAATCTCGTTCTCCATGACGACGCGCTCCTGGCCGTTCGTGCGCCCCTTGATGCGGTACTGGAAGCCGGATTGCTCGGCAGGCAGGAGCCGCGTGATCTCGTAGCGCTCGTGCGAGGGAGCCTCGTCGGTGGCACGCGGGTGGAACTTGACCGTCTGTCCGACTTTGAATTTGTGCTGGCGCATGTGGATCTCGGGTTTGACGCGGTGTCGATGACGACGAGTGAGGCAGGACGGCAGGACGATGCTGCGCGGCAGCTCGCCCGAGGCACTAAGTCGAGGTACGGCGCCAGGAGGGATTCTTGTCGAGAATGCGATCCGCCGCACGGCGCGCGGCGTGCACGATCTCATCGGTGCCCCAGGCGCTGGCCTCCGCCTTGGCCGAATCCATCCTGTTGCCCCGGTGCGGTGCGCCGTCCGGACCCGTGAGCTCCACCGAGACCCAGGCGCCGACGGCGCCGCCCGTTCGCGGCCGGCCGCCACCCGCGAGACGGCCGGCGGCCGCACGGTCGGCAGCCACGGACACTTCGACGTGGGCGCCGACCATGGAACGCACAGCCTGTCGTGCCACAGTTTGAATGTGGCCTGCCTCGCTGGTCATGACCGTTCCTGCCTGTGAGATGAATGAATATACGTCCTTTGCCCGGCGAATGCGACCCCAATCGAGCGGAAATCCGGCAATCCCGGCCCAAGCACGGCGCGACGGCGCTTGCGGCGCTTGAGACGCGGGAGCCGATTTCGCATCTAACATATTGCAATCATTTAATAATTTATCGCCGATCGGCAACCGCGCCGGGTGCCGGCCGGGCGTCGGGCCTTGCGCTACATCAGCCGCGTCTCCGCCCCGGACCGGACAGCGCTCAGCCGCGATCGTAGGCGAGCTTGATCATGGTGAAGATATAGACGACCGCGAAGCCGGCAAGCGCCAGGCCGAACAGGTAGAATCCGATATCCACGGCGCGCGATGCCAGGAACAGGCCGAGCAGGCCGAGCAGGCCGGCAAAGACGCTCATCATCACGCTGCCGATATCCGACATGGTCCGTCTCCCTTGCTGAAGCTGGTCATTGGCGGCCCGAGTCGCGCTTGCGGCGGAGAGGCGCCGCGCGCGCTTCCTCGTCGGCCTCGTCGTCGAAGAGGATGCGGTTGGCCGCCCCCTCGAGATCGTCGAACTGGCCGGCGCGGAGCGCCCAGAGGAAGGCCGCGAGCCCGGCGAGGCCGAGGAAAAGGGCGGCCGGAATGAGGATGAGAAGGCTGCTCATGGCCGAGCACCCCGCGCGAGGCGCAGCGCGTTCGAGATCACGAGCAGCGAAGACGCCGACATGGCCGCGGCCGCGAGGAGCGGCGTCACCATGCCGAACAGCGCCAGCGGCACGACCAGGAGATTGTAGCCGAGCCCCAAGGCAAGGTTCTGCCGGACGAGCCGCTCGCTCTCCTTCGCCACCCCCAGGCATTCGAGCACGGCCGCGAGTCGCTCGCCCTGGAACACCACATCCGCCGCGGTCTGGCTCACGTCGACCGCCGTCGAGGGCGACAGCGAAACGTTGGCCGCGGCGAGCGCCGGCGCGTCGTTGAGGCCGTCGCCCACCATGGCGACGCGGCGGCCGCGCGCGCGGAGCGCTGCCAGGCGGCCGCATTTCTCCATGGGCGTCGTGCCGGCGCGCCAGTCGGCGATGCCCGCCGCGCGCGCCGTGGCGGCGACCGTCGCCGGCTGATCGCCCGAGAGAAGCTCGACGTGAAGCCCGCGCGCGGCGAGGCTTGCCACCGTGGCGCGGGCGTCCTCGCGAAGCGGATCGGCGAAGGCGAAGCGCACCGGCGCGCGTCCGGGGCGGGCGAGCCAGAACTCGGGGCCGGCGAGCGTGCGCACCTCATCGCCGGCGACCGCGCAGAAGGCGCGGCTGCCGAGCCGCACCTCGCCTTCCGCCGTGGCGAGCGACAGCCCCTTGCCCGGATGCTCGACGACGCCCGCGGCCGGCGCCACCTCCGGTGCCGCGCGTGAGAGCGCCCTCGCGAGCGGATGGCGGCTCGCGGCGGCAAGCGAGGCGGCCAGGCGGAGCTCGTCGGGCGCCGGGCGGGCAGCCGGCAGGAGGGTGGCCTTGCCGAGCGTGAGCGTGCCGGTCTTGTCGAAGACGACCGTGTCGGCGCGGGCCAGGCGCTCGAGGGCACTCGCGGACTTTAGGAGGATGCCGCGGCCGAGGAGGCGGCCGCTCGCCACGATCTGCACCACCGGCACCGCGAGCGCCAGCGCGCACGGGCAGGTGACGATGAGCACGGCGATCGCATAGAGAAGTGCGGTCTGCCACGGCACGCCGATGGCGAACACCCAGCTCAAGAAGGTCAGCAAGGCGAGCAGGTGGACGACGGGGGCGTAGAAGCGCGCCACCCGGTCCGCCAGCACGATGTAGCGTCCCCTGCCCTGCTCGGCCGCTTCCATGAGGCGCACGATCTCGGCAAGAAGCGTGCCCTCGCCGGTCGCCGTCACCTCGATGCGCAAGGGGCCGGCAATGTTCACCATGCCGGCGAAGACGGAGGTACCCTCGCGCGCCGGCACGGGCAGCGTCTCGCCGGTCACGAGGCTGGCATCGATCTCGGAGACGCCGCCGGCCACGCGGCCGTCGACGCCGATGCGCTCGCCCGCCGCGATATGGACGATCGCACCGGGCCGGAGCGTTTCGGGCATGCGGCGCTCGAGCGACCCGTCGGGGCGGAGGACGCACACGTCGGCGGCCTTGAGCGCCACGAGCTGCTCGGCCGCCGAGCGCGCCTTGCCGCGTGCGCGCGCATCGAGATAGCGCCCGATCAAGAGGAGAAAGACGAGCGTGACGGCCGAATCGAAATAGGCGTCGCGCTGGTGGTTGAGCGTCTGGAAGAGGCTCATGCCGGTCGCCAAGAGGATGCCGACCGAGATCGGCACGTCCATGTTCGTGCGGGCGCGGCTCAAGGCTGCGAGTGCGGAGCGGAAGAAGGGCTGGCCGGCGTAAAGGATCGCCGGCATGGCGATGAGCGCCGAAAGCCAGTGCATCAGGTCGCGCGTGGCGCCGCCCATCTCGTCCTCGCCCGACCAGATGGAGATGGAGAGCAGCATGACGTTGCCGGCGGCAAACCCGGCGACCGCCATGGCTCTCAAGAGCGCCTTCTCCTGCCGCGCGTTCGCCGAGGCGAGCTTCTGCGGATCGAAGGGCACGGCGCGGAAGCCGAGTGCCGCGATCCTCTCGACGTGCGCCCTGGCGTCCGCAGGCGGGCCGCGCCAGCGCAGCCTCAAGCGCCGGGTCGACATGTTGACGCGGCCCTCCACGACGTCCGGCTCGCGCGCGAGCACGCTCTCGATGAGCCAGACGCAGGCCGCGCAGGCGAGCCCCTCGATCATGAGATGGAGCGTCGAGATGCCGCTCCGCGCATCGAACGCGGCGTGGCGGGCGTAGTCGATCCCGCTCTCCGCTTCGGGCTTGAGCGGCGGCCCGTCGGGGTCGAGCACCCGGCGTGCATAGAACGCCTCGAGGCCGAGCCCGGCGACGATAGCGCGCGCTGCGGCGCAGCCGCGGCAGCAGAATTCGTCGCACGCGCCGGCCGGCAGCGCCGCCCCGCAATGGGCGCAACGCCGGTCCGCGCGCGCGGGCGGTGCCGCGGCGGCGGCAGCGGGCGTGGCTCTTGGGGAGATGGCGCCGTCGGCGACGCTCACTGCCGCACCTCAGGGTGCCAGAATGCGCCGGCCCGAGTGGACCGTGGTTTCGCCCTCGGCGGCCGTCACGTAGACGTCCCATTGGCCGGGCTCGGGCAGGGCCAGGGGGACCGCGTAACGTCCGCCCGCGGTCCGCTCGAGGACGACCGGGATGTCGGCGGGTGTTCCGAGCGGACGCACGAACTCGGCCTTGATCTCCAGGCGCTCGAGCGGCATGCCGTCCTTGTCGCTGGCGTCGACGACGAGTTGTCCGCTCTCCTTGCCGTTGCCGTCCGGGACGAACGCAATCACGAGCTTCCAACCGAGCTTCGCCTCCGCTTCCGCCCGCTCGATGACGCGGTTGTAGGCGATGCCCTCGTCGTAGGCGTGATCGGTCGTGAGCCCAGTCCAGCTCGCGAGCGCGAAATAGACCAGGCCGCCGTTGACCGCGAAGACCACGGCGAAGGCGGCGACGATCGCCCACGGCACCCAGCGGCAGTCGGCGAAGCGCCGTCCCTTGGCGCTCCTCCTTGCGAACGGCTGTATCGTCATGGCGTCACCTCACCTTTCCGGTCCGATGAAGATCGAGGCGTGCCTGACCACCTCGTGGTTCGCCTGCTCCTCGATCGCGAAGCTCAACGGCGTCGATTCCCCCGCGAGAGCCGCGCGCGGCGCGGTGAGGTAGAGCCGGTAGGTCGCGACCGTGTCCGGCTCGGCGGTGAGCGCGAGGGGATGGCGCGCGTCGCCCTCAGCCGGGTTGCCGATCACGCTCATGCTGTATGCGGGCAAGCCCGTGAGCGAGAGGCTGTAAGTCTCGGCCGCATGGGTCTTGTTGAGTATCTTGATCGTATAGCCGTTGCGGATTTCGCGGTTCGAGAGCGTCACGTAGAGCGGGCTTCGCTCGTGCAGGATGTCGATGCCGAGGTCCGCGCGCATGAGGAGCGCTGCCGTCATGATGGCGCCCACGATCGTCAGGATCGAGGCGTAGATGATCGTGCGCGGGCGGAGGAGGCGGTAGGAGGCGGGCCTGCCCTGGGCCCGCGCCTGCTGGTTGGCGAGCGTGTCGAAGGTGATGAGGTCGCGCGGCCGGCCGAGCGCCGGCATCACGGTGTTGCAGGCATCGATGCAAAGGCCGCAGCCGATGCACTCGAGCTGCGAGCCGTCGCGGATGTCGATCCCCGTCGGGCACACGGCCACGCATTTCAGGCAGTCGATGCAGTCGCCGCGCCCCGCGAAGCTCGTCCGGCCCTTGAGCTTGCCGCGCGGCTCGCCGCGCCAGGCCTCGTAGGTGACGATGCACGACTGCTCGTCGAGCATGGCCGACTGGAAGCGCGGCCACGGGCACATGTAGGTGCACACCTGCTCGCGCGCCCAGCCGGCGAGAAGATAGGTCGTCGCCGTGAAGAGGCAGAGGAAGAAATAGGTCTCGACCGAGGCGGTGCCAGTGACGATGCCGCGTACCGCCTGGGGCGCATCCTGGAAATAGAGCACCCAGGCGCCGCCCGTGGCCGCCGCGATCGCCAGCCACACCGCGTGCTTGCCGGCCTTCTTGAGCGCCTTGCCCGCGCCGAGCGGGTACTTGTCGAGCCTGATGCGCGCGTTGCGGTCGCCCTCGATGAGCCGCTCCACCCACATGAAAAGATCGGTCCACACCGTCTGGGGACAGGCATAGCCGCACCAGACGCGGCCCAGGAGGCTGGTCACGAGGAAGAGGCCGATCGCGGCAATGATGAGGAGACCGGTCAAGAAATAGATCTCCTGCGGCCAGACCTCGATGCCGAAGAAATAGGCGCGCCGGCCGGGCAGGTCGATGAGGAGCGCTTGATCTGGCGCGGAAGGTCCGCGGTCCCAGCGCAGCCACGGCATGACGTAATAGAGCGTCAAGCAGAAGACCAGCACCGCCCACTTGACGCGCCGGAAGGTGCCGGCGATCTTTTGCGGATAGACCTTGATGCGATTGGCGTAGAGCGGCGTCGCCTCCTTTTGCGCCCGCACGGAGACGACCGCCTCCCCCGGTCCTTCGCTCCGCTCCGGCATTCCCTCCGCGAGCTTCTCGGCGGCGTCCATTCGAGCTCTCCCTGGCGCGGCGGCCGCCTCGGCTACTTCCCGCCGCCGAGCGAGTGGACGTAGACGGCCAGCATCTTGATCGTGGCGTCGTCGAGCCGCCCGGACCAGGCAGGCATGCTGCTGTTGCGCGCGTAAGTGATGGTCTGGACGATGCTCGCCTTGTCGCCGCCGTAGAGCCAGATGCCGTTATCGAGCTCCTTGGCGCCGAGCTCGATGTTGCCCTGGCCCTTGTCGCCGTGGCAGGTGACGCAGTTGTCGGCGAAGAGCTTGACGCCGCGCGCGGCCGCCTTGGCGTCGGTCGGCTTGCCGTTGAGCGACAGCACGAACTCCGCCACGTCGTCGATCTGGTCCGGCTTGAGGATGCCGTCGGCGCCGAAGCGCGGCATGTCGTTCTGCCGGGAATTCGCGTTCGCGTTGCGGATGCCGTAGGCGACGGTCTTGTAGATGTTGCCGAGGTCGCCGCCCCACAGCCAGTCGTCGTCGGCGAGATTGGGGTATCCCTTGGAGCCGGCGCCGCCCGAGCCGTGGCAGGGCACGCAGTTCTCCGCGAAGGCCGCATGGCCGCCGGCGAGCGCGAAATTGAGGAGGTCCGGATCCTTCTCGATCTGCGGAAGCGCCGTGGCGGCGATCCTGCCGACCATGGGCGCCATGCGCACCCTCTCCGCCACGAGGCGTTCGGCGATCACCGCGCGCGTCGAATAGCCGAGCACACCGTGGAAATAGCCGTTGAGCCACGGCCACGACGGATAGAGGATCGAGTAGACGACGGCAAAGGCGATCGAGGCATAGAAGACGAGCACCCACCACTTCGGCAGCGGCGTGTCGAGCTCCTTGATGCCGTCCCATTCGTGGCCGGTGGTCTCGGTCCCGGTGATGGCGTCCTTTTCGATCTTAGTCGGCATTGTCGGCTCCCCTCAATCGCCGTCGCGCAGCGGAATCTCCCCGTCGTGCTTGAAGCGCGCCTTGTGCTTCGGCCAATAGGCCCAGGCGACGATCGCCGCGAACACGACGACGAGCGCCACCATGAGCGCGGTGGCGAGGTGGCTGTAGAGTTCCGCGATTTCCATGACGCGCGTCCTTATTGCTGCAGGTCCTTGGCCGTGTAGTCGTTGAAGTTCACGAGCGTGCCCAGCATCTGGAGATAGGCGATGAGCGCATCCATCTCGGTGATCCGCTTGGGGTCGCCCGTGAAGGAGGCGGCCACCGCCTTCGGATAGCGCGCGAGCAGCCCCTTGGTGTCGCCGTTGGGATCGACCTGCACCTCGAGGTCGGCCGCCGCGTCCTTGATCATCTCGTCGCTGTAGGGCACGCCCAATGCGCGCAGCGTGCGCATGCGCTCAGCGATGTCGGCATAGTTGAGATCGGTCTCGGCGAGGAAGGCATAGGGCGGCATGATCGTCTCCGGCACGACCGAGCGGGGGTCCTTGAGATGCGCCACGTGCCAGGCGTTCGAGTACTTGCCGCCGACGCGCGCCAGATCGGGCCCGTTGCGCTTGGAGCCCCATTGGAAGGGATGGTCGTACATGCTCTCGGCCGCCAGGCTGTAGTGGCCGTAGCGCTCGACCTCGTCGCGGAACGGGCGGATCTGCTGGCTGTGGCAGAGATAGCAGCCCTCGCGCACGTAGATGTCGCGCCCGGCGAGCTCGAGCGGCGAGTAGGGCCGCACGCCCTTCACGTTCTCGATGGTCGATTCGATGGTGAAGAGCGGGATGATCTGCACGAGCCCGCCGATCGAGACGACGATCAGGCTCAAGACCGCAAGCAGGATGACGTTCTTCTCGATCGTCTCGTGACGGAAGCGCATGGCGAGCCTCACTCCCCGGGAACGGTGGCTATCCGAGGCGGCGGCAGGGCGGCTTCGGCCGCTATGTCGCCGCGGATCGTGCGGGTCAGGTTGTAGGCCATCACCAGGCCGCCGGTGAGGAAGAGCACCCCGCCCAAGGCGCGGATCACGTAGAACGGATGCATGGCGATCACGCTCTCGACGAACGAGTATTGCAGGAAGCCGAGATTGTCGTAGGCGCGCCACATCAGGCCCTGCATGATCCCCGACACCCACATCGAGGTGATGTAGAGCACGATGCCCATGGTGGCGATCCAGTAGTGCCAGGCGACGAGCTTCATCGAGTAGAGCTGCCGGCGCCGCCAGAGGATCGGCACGAGGTGGTAGAGTGCTCCGAAGACGATGAAGGCGACCCAGCCGAGCACGCCCGAGTGCACGTGCCCGATGGTCCAGTCGGTGTAGTGGCTGAGCGCGTTGACCGGCCTGATCGACATCACCGGGCCCTCGAAGGTGCTCATCCCGTAGAAGCCGACCGAGGTGATCATGAAGCGCAGCACGGGGTCCGTGCGCAGCTTGTCCCACGCGCCCGAGAGCGTCATGAGGCCGTTGATCATGCCGCCCCAAGACGGCATCCACAGCATGACCGAGAAGATCATGCCGAGCGTCTGCGCCCAGTCGGGCAGCGCCGTGTAGTGGAGGTGATGCGGGCCGGCCCAGATATAGAGGAAGATGAGCGCCCAGAAATGCACGATCGAGAGGCGGTAGGAATAGATCGGCCGCTCCGCGCGCTTGGGCACGAAGTAGTACATCATGCCGAGAAAGCCCGCGGTCAGGAAGAAGCCGACCGCGTTGTGGCCGTACCACCATTCGATCATGGCGTCCTGCACGCCCGCGTAGGCGACATAGCTCTTGGTGCCGAACCAGCTCACCGGCAGCGCCACGTTGTTCACGATGTGCAGCATCGCGATGGTGATGATGAACGAGAGGTAGAACCAGTTGGCGACGTAGATGTGGGGCTCGCGCCGCTTCATGATGGTGCCCATGAAGGCCACGAGGTAGAGCACCCAGACCAGCGTCAGCCACAGATCGGTGTACCACTCCGGCTCGGCGTACTCCTTCGATTTGGTGACGCCGAGGAGATAGCCGCTCGCCGCCAGCACGATGAAGAGCTGGTAGCCCCAGAAGATGAACCAGCCGAGCGCTTCGCCGCCGAAGAGCCGCGCGCGGCAGGTGCGCTGCACCACGTAGAACGAGGTGCCGAGGAGCGCGCTGCCGCCGAAGGCGAAGATGCCGGCCGAGGTGTGGAGCGGGCGTAAGCGCGCCCAGTTGAACCAGGGCGGGATGTTGAGGCCGGGATAGGCGAGCTCGGAGGCGATATAGACGCCGGCCAGGAAGGCGGCGATGCCCCAGAAGACCGTGGCGATCATGAAGGCGCGGATGACGTCGTCCACATAGGGCTCGCTCGGCCGCACTACCGTCGCGGCAACGCCTGTTGTGGCCATGATGCTGAACTCCCCCGCATCGTTGGACCGGGCGGCCCGCGCGCAGGCCGGGACCCTCGCGGCTCGTCCCCACGGAGACCCGCGCCGGCCCGAGCGGAAAATTGCGCCAAAATGACCCGCGGGCATTGATCTAACTCAATGCGATGCGAAGTGATGGCCGCAGAATGCCGCCAAGAATCCGCTGCGGCGCGGCGGAACACTTGGAATCGTTGCTGCGTGTTATGCCCCCCTCCCCAACCCTCCCCCTCAAGGGGGAGGGGGAGCGTTTGGCATCGCGACGAAAGTCCCCCACCCCCTTGAAGGGGGAGGGTTGGGGAGGGGGTGACGCTCGCCGCAATGACCGTAGGCGCCAACGCCGCGGCAGGGAGGGGATGGCCATGAGCGAGACGGTTCCTGTCTTCACGACGCCCAGCCCGCGCATCCGGCTGGTACCCGTCGACCGCCCCTGGACGTGGCTGGCCAAGGGCTGGAGCGATCTCGTGCGCGCACCCGAGGTGAGCCTCGCCTACGGCGGCGTGCTCGTCGCGCTCAGCTTCGCGCTCACGCTCGGGCTCTATCTCCTCGGCCTGCTTTACCTGCTGCTGCCGCTGGCCGCCGGATTCATGCTCCTGGCACCCGCACTCGCCGTCGGGCTCTACGACACCAGCCGCAGGCTCGCGGCCGGCGAAGTCTGCACAATCAAGACGGCGCTCGGTGCCTGGCGGCGCAGCCCGGGCTCGATCGCCAGCCTCGGCGTCATCCTGATGTTCAGCCACCTCGTCTGGGTGCGCATCGCGACACTCCTCTATCCGCTCTTCTTCGAGGGGCCCAACCCGAGCCTCGCCGAGCTGCCGAACGTCCTCTTCTTCTCGCCGATGAGCCTGCCCTTCCTCGTGACCGGCACCGTGATCGGCTTCATCTTCGCGGTCTTCGTCTTTGCCCTCGCCGCCGTCTCGTTCCCCATGGTGATCGACCGCGACGCCGGCGCCTTCTCGGCGATCGCCACGAGCTTCGCCGCCGTGCGCCACAACTGGCGCCCCATGGCGCTTTGGGCGGCACTCATCACCGTCTTCACCGCGGTCGCCCTGGCGCTCTTCTACGTGGGCCTCGCGGTCGCCCTGCCGCTCATCGCCTATGCGAGCTGGCACTGCTACAAGGACGTCGTGGAGTAGCCTCAGCCGAGGGCGCGGAGTGCGAGGAAGCCGAGGAACCCCGCATTCGCCAGCATGAGCGGAGACGAGAGGGCACGCGCCGCGCGCGGCGCCCGGCGTCCGAAGAACACCCCGACATAGCCGACCAGGACCAGGCTCGGCACCGTGCCGAGCGCGAAGCCCGCCATGGCGAAGGCACCTGAAAGGACGCCGCCGCTGCCCGCGGCGGCGGCGAGCGCGCCGTAGAGGAAGCCGCAGGGCAGAAAGCCGAGTGCCAGGCCGAGCGCATAGCCACGGAGGCCCCGCGGGTCGCCGAGGAGCGGCCGGCTCAGGCGCGCGAGCGGCGCCGCGAGAGCTTTGCCGAAGAGGCTCGGTCCGCGCACGCCGATCGAGCCCGCCAACCCCGAGAGCGCCTGGGCCGCGAGGAGGAGTGCCGCAAGCACGAGGAAGGCGCCGAGCAGCCAGCGGTGGCCGCTCAGTGCCGCGGCCAGCCCGCCGAGCCCGCCGGCCGCGGCGCCGAGGGCCGTGTAGGTGGTGAGACGGCCGAGCTGATAGGGCAAGAGGAGGGCGCCCCTGAGGCGGCGCAGCTCGCCGAGCCCCGGTGCCGCCATGCGCTCGGCGTCCGCCGTGACTTGCGCGAGCACGAAGGGGCCGCACATACCCGCGCAATGGCTCACGCCGCCGACCAGGCCGACGAGGAAGAGTGCCGCCGGCAGCCCCGCGGCGCCGAGTGCGGCAACAAGCCCGCCGAGCCAGGAATGGCCGCCGCAGAACGCCGCGAGCGAGGCGAGCCAGCCGGCGATCATGGCCGCCGCATCACACGGCGACCGAGTGGCGCGCCGTCTCGGCCGCGAGATAGACGTCGAAGGCGGCGCACACGCTGCGGACGAGCGGACGGCCGAGCTCGGTCACCCTGAGGTGGCCGCCCTCGAGGGCGGCCAGGCCGTCGTCGATCATGGGTTGCAGCGCCCGGCGCTCGGCGTCGAGGGCCGCCGGATCGACGCCGTAGCGGCGGCAGAGGGCATCGAGCCGCACCTCGAGGCAGCACATCAGGTGCTGGATGATGTCGCGGCGCAGCCGGTCGTCGTCGTCGAGCGCCACGCCGCGCAGCGTGGCGAGCTCGCCGCGGCCGATCGCCTCGCCGTAGGTGCGGACGTCCGGGCTGTTCTGCGCGTAGCCCAGAGGGCCGAGCGAGCCGATGGCCGACGCGCCGAGGCCGAGCAGCACGTCCGCGCTGTCGGTCGTATAGCCCTGGAAATTCCGCCGCAGCGTGCCGCCTTTCGCAGCGAGGGCGAGCGGGTCCTGGGCCCGTGCGAAATGATCGAGCCCGATGGCGGCGTAGCCGCGCTCGACCAGCGCCGCGGCGGCGGCGGCGGCCTGCGCGGCGCGCGCCTCGGGTGCCGGCAGGGCCGCCTCGGGCAGCAGGCGCTGGTGCTTCTTCATCCAGGGCACGTGGGCGTAGCCGAAGACCGCGACGCGGTCGGGCGCCAGGGTCAGCGCGCGCTCGACCATGGCGACGACGCCTTCGACCGTCTGGTGCGGCAGGCCGTACATGAGATCGAGGTTGATCTCGGCGATGCCGTTGGCGCGCAGCGCGTCGGCCGCCCGCGCGGTCGTCTCGTAAGGCTGGACGCGGTTGATCGCCTGCTGCACGGGGCGTGCGAAATCCTGCACGCCGAGGCTGGCGCGATTGACGCCGGCGGCGCCGAGCGCCCTGGCCTGCTCCAGGCTCAGCCCGCGCGGATCGATCTCGACCGCGAAGCCCATGCCGGCGGCCGGCGCGAAGTCGTGAACAAGGGCCTCGGCGAGGCGGCCGAGATCGCGCGCGCTCAGCATGGTGGGCGTGCCGCCGCCGAGATGGATCTGGCCGACCTCGCGCCGCCCGCCCAAGGCATCCGCAACCAGTGCGATCTCCTTGAGCAGGGTGTCGAGATAGGCGCCGACCGGGCCGTAATGGTTGACCACGCGCATGCTGCAGCCGCAGAACCAGCAGAGCGAGCGGCAGAACGGGATATGCAAATAGAGCGAAAGCGGGCCGGGCGCTGCGAGCTCGCCGAGCCAGGTGCGGTAGCGGCGCGCGTCCACCTCGGGGCCGAAATGCGGCGCCGTCGGGTAGCTCGTGTAGCGCGGCACCGGCCGCGCGTATTTGGCGAGGAGCTCTGGCCTCATGGCCGCAGCATGCGTCGGCCTGCGCCGCCGTTCTTTGACCTGGATCAAGGGGCAAGCACGGCGCTGGCGGGATTTGCGGCCGGACTCAAGGGCACCGGCCGGCCGGGGAAGGCGAGCTCGTGCCGCGCCCGCCACTCGGGTGTCACGTAGTTCACGATGAGCGAGCGCCGGATGCCGCGGATCGGCCGGCGGCGGAAGCCGTGCCAGCTGTCCGTGCCGGGGATGAAGATGAGGCCGCAATTGAAGTCGGCAGGTGCCGTGCCGACGGGCTCGAGTACCGCATCGTAGAGATCGGTGCCCCAGCCGGCCGCCTCGGGCCCGGTCGAGAGATAGACCAGCATGGTGAAGCGCTTGGCCGCGATGTCGGTGTGCGGCTCGAGCCAGAAGCCGTCGCGGTCCTGGCAATATTCGAGGCGCAGATAGCTGCCGCCGAGCTCGATGCCGCAGCCGGCCTCGAGCTGTGCTACGACGCCCGGATGCTGGAAGGCGCCGGCGACGGCGGCGCAAAGCGGGAAGCGCTGCCGCTCCTCGGGGGCGAAGAACACGCGCGTGCTGTTGTGGGTCTCGCGCCGCCCGAGCGTGTCGCCGATGTCGGGCGGTGCGAAGGGCAAGCCTCCGACCCCCTCGGCAAGCGCCGGCGGCAGCACGTCGCTCAAGAGCCAGTGCCGGAAGGGCCGCTCGACGCGGCGGCCCGCCGCGAGCCGCGCCGCGATGTGCGTCGCCGGCTCGCCGCCGGCGCCGGCGGCCGTAGGGCCCGGATCAGCGAAAGCCATGGAAAACCCCCTCTGCCACAGCCGCGGCCGCAGCCCACGGCGGAGAGTCTGCCCGATGGCGAGCGCCGAAGGGATTGATCCAGATCAAATTCGCTACACTTCGCCCTCGACCCTCGTTCGGCGCTGGACTAGTGTTCGTCTCGGCCGGTTCGAGAGAGATGGCTCGAAGCGGGCAGTGCGGTCGCGCGAACAAGGAAGAGATAAAGCCCATGCTCGAATATACGGCCCCGTCGACGGTCGAGGAGGCCATCCGCATCCTGTCCAGCGCCTCCGGGTCGGCGAAGCTCCTCTCCGGAGGGACCGACCTGCTCGTTCAGCTTCGCTCGGGCCGCACCAAGCCGGAGCTGATCGTCGATACGAAGAAGATACCCGGCATGATCGGCATCCGCGAGGTGGCTGGCGGCTTCGTGATCGGCGCCGCAACGCCGGGTGCCATGATCGGCGAATGCGAAAGCCTCAAGAAGGCCTGGCCGGGGGTGGTCGAGGCCGCCAATCTGATCGGCTCGACCCAGATACAGGGGCGGGCCTCGCTCGCCGGCAACCTCTGCAACGCGTCGCCGGCGGCGGACAGCGTCCCGGCGCTGATCGTGGCACGCGCAACCTGCGTCGTGGCGGGCGCCAAGGGGCGGCGCGAGGTTCCGGTGGAGGACATCGTCACGGGCCCGGGACGCACCTCCCTCGCCCGGGACGAGCTGATCGTCGAATTCCGCCTGCCCAAGCGGCCGCCGCGCTCGGGGGATGCCTATCTGCGCTTCATTCCGCGGACCGAGATGGACATCGCCGTGGTCGGCGCCGGGGTCAACGTGACGCTCGACGCGAGCGGCGCCTGTACCGAGGCACGAGTGGCCCTGGGCGCCGTGGCGCCGACGCCCATCCTGGTTCCCGAAGCCGCCGCCGCTCTCGTCGGCCGCAGGCTCGACGAAAAGACGCTGGCGACGCTCGACGGTGCTGCGCGGCGCGCCTGCAAGCCCATCGACGACAAGCGCGGCACGATCGAATTCCGCACCAAGATCGCCGGCGTCCTCGCAAGGCGCGCGGCTGCAATCGCCTTCGAGCGCGCGGGGGAGCAACGATGACCAAGCATCACGTCTCGGCTAAGATCAACGGCGAGCCCGCCGAATTCCTCTGCGAGCCGCAGCAGACCCTCTTGGACGCGCTGCGCGACGAGCTCCACCTCACGGGCAGCAAGGAAGGCTGCAGCTCCGGCGATTGCGGCGCCTGCAGCGTGATCGTCGACGGCCGCGTCGTCTGCTCCTGCCTGATGCTGGCGGTCGAGGCCGAGGGGCGCGCGGTCGAGACGATCGAGGGCCTCGCGCGCGGCACCAAGCTCCACCCGTTGCAGCAGAAATTCCTCGAGCACGCGGCGCTGCAATGCGGCTTCTGCACGCCGGGCCTGCTGGTCGCGGCGAAGGCTCTCTTGGACCGCAATCCGGACCCGTCCGAGAGCGAGACGCGCTACTGGCTGGCCGGGAACCTCTGCCGCTGCACCGGCTACGACAAGGTGATCCGCGCCGTTCTCGACGCAGCCGCCGAGCTGCGCGCGGAGTAAGCCCGAGGTGACGTTCGTCCGAGATCAGGCGAGGAAGCCATGAACGAAGCAGCACCGCGTTTCAAATGGGTTGGCACCCGGCCGGTTCGTCCGGACGGGGTGCCGAAGGTGACCGGGCGCGCCCTCTATGGCGCCGACTTCGCGATGCCGGGCATGCTGGTAGGCGCCATCCTGCGCTCGCCCCACGCGCACGCGCGCATCCGCTCGATCGACACCTCGAAGGCGGCGGCACTGCCCGGGGTCAAGGCGGTGGTCACGTCCGCGGACTTCCCCGAGCAGAAATTCGAGTATGTGGGCCCCGAGCGCGTCGCGATGAACTTCTGGCACATGACGCGCAACGTCATGGCGCGCGAGAAGGCGCTCTACGAGGGCCACGCAGTCGCCGCCGTGGCGGCCATCAGCAAGGCCGTGGCCGACGAGGCGCTGTCGCTGATCGCGGTCGACTACGAGGTGCTGCCGCACGTCATCGACGTCGACGAGGCGATGAAGCCCGATGCGCCGCTCCTCTTCCCCGACATGATCGCGCGGGGCATCGATCCGGCGGGGGCCAAGCCCTCCAACATCTCGAAGCGCGTCGAGTACAAGCTCGGCGAGCTCGAGGCCGGCTTCGCCGCGGCCGATGAGATCGTCGAGATGAAGTTCAAGACCGCCCCGGTGCACCAGGCCTATATCGAGCCGCACGGCTGCGTGGCACGCTTCGACGCCGACGGCCAGGGCGAGCTGTGGAGCTCGAGCCAGGGGCATTTCGTGGTGCGCACGCTGACCGCGAAGCTGCTCGGCATGAACGTCGCCGACCTGCGCGTCTATCCCGCCGAGATCGGCGGCGGCTTCGGCGGCAAGACCGTGGTCTACGTCGAGCCCGTGGCGACCATGCTCGCGCGCAAATCGGGCGCTCCGGTCAAGATCGTGATGAGCCGCGAGGACGTCTTCAGGGCCTCGGGCCCGACCTCGGGTGCCTCGATGACGGTCAAGATCGGCGTCAGGAAGGACGGCAAGATCGTCGCCGCCGACGGCGTCTTCAAGTACCAGGCCGGCGCCTTCCCCGGCTCTCCGGTGATGAACGGCTGCATGTGCGCCTTCTCGCCCTACGACATTCCGAACGCGCGCTCGGTCGGCTACGACGTGGTGTGCAACCGCCCGAAGGTGGCGGCCTACCGCGCACCCGGCTCGCCGATCGCGGCTTTCGCGGTCGAGAGCGTGCTCGACGTGCTCGCGCAGAAGATCGGCATGGATCCGCTGCAATTCCGCCTGAAGAACGCGGCCCGGGCGGGCACGCAGATGCTCTACGGGCCCAAGCTCGCGCACAACGGCTATGCGGAGACCATCGAGGCGCTGCTCAACCATCCGGGCTACAAGGCGCCGCTCAAGAAGAACCAGGGGCGCGGCGTCGCCTCCGGCTACTGGTTCAACGCCGGCGGCGAATCGAGCGCCACCGTGCACGTGAATGAGGACGGCACCGTGGTCGTCGCGACCGGCAGCCCCGACATCGGCGGCTCGCGCGCCTCGATGGCGCTCATGGCGGCCGAGACGCTCGGCGTCGACTACGACCGGGTGCGCCCGATCGTCGCCGACACCGCGTCGATCGGCTATACCCATTTGACCGGCGGCTCGCGCGTCACCTTTGCGACCGGCATCGCGGTGGTCGAGGCCACGAGGAAGGTGATCAACGAGCTCTGCGCCCGCGCGGCCATGATGTGGAAGGTCGATGCCGAGGGCGTCATCTGGGAGGACGGCCAAGCCAGGCCGGCGAGCAGCAACGTCGGCGATTTCGAGCCGCTGTCGCTCAAGGAGATCGCCGCCAAGCGCGGGCTGACCGGCGGGCCGATCGGGGCCGAGGCCTGCGTCAACCCCGCCGCCGTCGCCCCCGGCTTCTCCACCCAGTTCTGCGACGTCGAGGTCGATCCCGAGACCGGCAAGGTGACCGTGCTGCGCTTCGTCGCCGCCCAGGACGTCGGCCGCGCCATCCACCCGAGCTACGTCGAGGGGCAGATCCAGGGCGGCGTCGCGCAGGGCATCGGCTGGGCCTTGAACGAGGAGTACATCTACAGCGACAAGGGACGCCTCGACAATCCGGGCTTCCTCGACTACCGCATACCCGTGGCCTCCGATCTGCCGATGATCGAGACGCTGCTCGTCGAGGTGCCGAACCCCGGCCATCCCTACGGCGCCAAGGGCGTCGGCGAGGTCAATATCTGCCCGCCGATGGCGGCCATCGCCAACGCGATCGACCGCGCGGTCGGCCGGCGCCTGACCGAATTGCCCATGTCGCCGCCGAAGGTGCTGGCCGCCATCGACGGGGGGAAGAAGACGTAGAGCCGAGCGGGCCACCTCTCCTGACGAGAGAGCTGGGCGCGACCGCTCGCGGGCCCATGGGCATGCCCTCACGCGGCGCGCGGGCTGACGGCGCGCTTGATTTCCGCGCCCTTCTTGATCTCGGTGGTACGGAGATCGTAGGCCGTCTGCAGGTCAAGCCAGAACTCGGGCGTGCTGCCGAGGTAGCGCGCCAGCCGCATTGCGGTGTCGGCTGACACTGCGCGCTTGCCGTGAAGGATGCCCGTCACGCGGTTCGCCGGCACGCCGAGCGCCTTCGCGAAGGCGTTGGCCGAAAGCCCGAGCTCCTTGAGCACATCCTCCCGGAGAATCTCGCCGGGGTGGATCGGTCGCATGCTGTTCCTTGCCATCGCCGCCGTCCTCGCTAGTCGCGGTAATCGACGATCTCGACGTTGTACGGCCCGTCGCTCCGCCACTCGAAAGAGACCCGCCACTGCCGGTTGATCCGGATGCTGTGCTCGCCCCGGCGGTGGCCGCGCAGCGCCTCGAGGCGGTTGCCCGGCACCGCGGCGAGATCGCGAAGCGCCCTCGCTTTGTCGAGCATCGCCAGCCGGCGCGCCGCCTGCTCGGCGAAGGCCCGGAACTGCGGCACGTGCCGGCCCTCGAAGAAGGCTTGCGTGCGCCTGTCCCCGAAGCTTCGGATCATGGCGGCAGGCTACCCGTGGGACATTTTACGTCAAGCGTAAAGGGCGGGCTACCGCCTTTTTGATCCGCAGCCTTTACCGCGGTCATCGATCGCGGGCAAGGTCACTGTCTGCTCGCCGATGGCGGCCATCGCCAACACGATCGACCGCGCGATCGGCCGGCGCCTGACCGATTTGCCCATGTCGCCGCCGCAAGTGCTCGCCGCGATCGATGCGGGGAAGAAGACGTAGGATTGAATTCGTTGGCGATCGCTGGATGACTTGAGGCCGAACTCGCGGGAGGCGGCGATTCCGTTGCGCTAAGCCAGCCGGCCGGCCGCGCCATCAGTCCGAAGCCATATCCTCCAAGCAAACGCGCTCCGCCTCGGAGGGGATTCCCCGGCCTCAATCATCGCTTTGTAGGTGAACGCGAACCCGCCCCGGCTCCACGATCCACAACGCGCCCGTCGGCGATTGCGCTTCGCTCAAAGCCAGAAAATCCCTCAGGCGATCCAGCAACGATTGCGGCGTCATCCGCGCCCCAGGCTCCAAAATTACCAGCCCGGCGCTTTGTCCTGGCGGAAACCGAAGAACCTGACCGAAATCGTGGTCCAAAGTGACGAGGACCCGGCCTTCGCCTCTGCAGATGTTAAAGACGGTTTCGTCGGGTGCTCCCCGAAGGTTCTGGTCTCTCACGGACACCACGTCATGCCCTGCGGCCCTCAGCAGTTCGGCGCCCCTTCGACCGATGTTCTCATCCAGCTTGATCTTCATTCACGCGACGTGGCCGAGCGGAATCGGCAGAATTCGCTCGCGCGACATCTCCGCGCCATAGGCAATCGCGGCCAATACATCTTGGTGAGTTAGCTGAGGATATTCGGCTTGCAGTTCCGCCTCGGCCATCCCGCTGGCGAGGAAATCCAGGACAAGCGCCACCCAGATGCGCGTACCCCTGATGCAGGGCTTCCCGCCGCATATCTCGGGATCGATGGAAATTCGATCAAGCAGTGCGTTCAAGGTCGGCCATCCTTATCCAGTTGAAGCAACATAGCATTTCGAGCTAGCCAGGTCATTCGCCTTGGTCAATGGGTGCGGATCGTCGCACTCGGACGAAAGCCGGCGTAGCCAGCCGTTGCTGGCGACCCCTACGGGATTCGAACCCGTGTTACCGCCGTGAAAGGGCGATGTCCTAGGCCTCTAGACGAAGGGGTCGCGGCGGCGCGCGGAGAGCGGGAGAGGTAGCGTTTCCCCATCCGCTTGGCAAGCGGCCCGATGGCTTGGTCGTGCCTGGGGTTGAATATCCACAAGCGGCGATGAGGTATTGTTCCTCTCCTCCTTTAGGAGGAGAGGAGGGGCCCATCGCGAAGCGATGGGAAGGTGAGGAGGCCGACCGCTTGTGCGCCTCTGCGGCCGGCGATGTGGCTTGCGAAGCCGCCTCCTCACCCCGGCCCTCTCCTCCTGAAGGAGGAGAGGGAGATCGGAGTCGCTCCATGGCGGCGCAGCGGCGGAAAGAATGGGGCCGGCGCCGCGTCGGGTAGGGAACGCGGCGGCCGGCCCAGCATCCGACGCCGTCGGCGGCTTCGGGGGAGGAAGCGCACCGAGGCGGACAATCGGACGAAGCGTCGCTATGCGCTCAACAGTCTCGGCGTTGTTGGCATCGCGCCCGGGCCAAGCTGCGCCCGGCGCGAATTCGAGGCACCCTTGCCCGCCTTCGACTGGTGAATTCCACCGTAAAATCGGCGCCTTGAGCTGTCAATCGCAGGACAAGCACATATCTGTGATGTTGAATTGATTTTGCGCAGAACATCGCTCGTTTGGCCGTCGGCGCCTAGGGCTCGGCTGCGTCGTCGATGACGAATTGCACGCCGTCCGGGCCGCTCCAGGCGTCGGCGCGCAGGTGGCCGGCCAAGTGGAGGGCTGTGGCAGGCCGGCGCAGCAGCGCCCGGCCGAGCGCCGTCTCGAGGCAACGGAAGGCGATCGCCTTGAGCCGGCCGCCGCCCGCGTCAGCAAGGATGCAGCGCACGTGGGCGCTGCCCACCACGTCGGCGCGCACCACCGTCGCCGCAGTGAGGGCGAAGCGCGGCTCGGGGTTGCCGGCGCCGAAGGGCTGCAGGCGCTCGAGGAGCTCGACGAGCGGGCGTCTGGCCGCCGCGAGCGAGAGCGCGCCGTCGAGCCGAAGCGTCGGCACGATGCCCTTCTCGGCGATCTCGCCCCCGAGACGCGCCTCGAGGAAGGCGTGGAGCTCGCCAAGCCGCTCCGCCGCCACCGTGAAGCCGCCGGCCATGGCGTGCCCGCCGCCGTTCACGAGGAGCCCCTCCTGCTTGGCCGCGATCACCGCGGCACCGAGGTCGACGCCGCCGACCGAGCGGCCCGAGCCGCGGCCGATGCCGCCGTCGCGCGCCACCACCACGGCCGGCCGCTGATAGCGCTCCTTGAGCCGGCTCGCCACGATGCCGATGACGCCGGGATGCCAGCCCTCCCCCGCGGCAAAGGCGATGGCGGCCGCAGGTGCCGCCTCGACCGCGGCGATGGCTTCCACCAGCACGGCGGCCTCGATCTCCTGGCGCTCCCGGTTGTAGCCGTCGAGCCGGCGCGCCAGCGTCTGCGCCTCGCCGGGATCGGCGGTCGCAAGCAGGCGCACGCCCAGGTCCGCCTCGCCCACCCGGCCGCCCGCATTGACGCGCGGGCCCAAGAGAAAGCCCAGGTGGTAGGCGCTCGGCCGCTCGTCGATGCGCGCCACGTCGGCAATAGCGGCGAGGCCCGGATTGGCGCGCCGCGCCATCACCTTGAGGCCTTGCGCCACCAGCGCGCGGTTGACGCCGGTGAGCGGCACCACGTCGCACACGGTGCCGAGGGCCACCAGGTCGAGCCACTGCATGAGGTCGGGCTCCGGCCGCGTGCGGTAGCGGCCGGCCTCGCGCAGCAGGCGGTTGACCGCGACGGCGAGGAGGAAGGCGACGCCCACGGCGGCGAGCTGGCGGTGCGGGCTCGTCTCGTCGAGGCGGTTGGGATTGATCACCGCGTAAGCGGGCGGCAGCCGCGGCTCGGCCAGGTGATGGTCCACCACGATGACGTTGAGCCCGGCCGCGGCGGCGGCGCCGAGCGCCTCGTGGGCGGCGGTGCCGCAGTCGACGGTGATGACGAGCCCGGCGCCCGCGGCCTTGAGGCCGAGGAGCGCCGGCGCGTTCGGCCCGTAGCCTTCCCTAATGCGGTCGGGAATATAGACGCGCACGGGCACGCCGAGGTGAGCCAAGAAGCGCTTGAGAAGGGCCGCCGAAGTGGCGCCGTCCACGTCGTAATCGCCGAGCACGGCGATGGGCTCGCCCGCAACGACCGCCTGGGCGATACGCCCGGCGGCGCGCGTCATGTCGCGGAGATGGAAGGGGTCGGGGAGGTGCGCGCGCAGCGTAGGCGAGAGGAAGGACTCGGCCTCCTCGCTGCCGATGCCGCGCGCCGCTAGTGCGCGCGCCACCGGCTCGGGCAGCGAGAGGCGCTGAGCGAGGGCCAGGGCTGCGCGGTCGTCGCCGCTCTCGGCCCGCCAGCGCCGCCCGAGGAGCGAGCGCTCGACGCCGAGAAAGGCCTCGCTCACCACCTCATGGGCGCGGAGCGGGCGCATCCTCGCCTCACGCGCCGACGATGCCGGGCTTGCGGTCGAAATTGTGGGTCGCCTCGATGAAGCGCACCGTGCCGGTCTTGGAGCGCATCACGATCGAGTGGGTGCGCCCGCCGCCGTGCCAGCGGCGCACGCCGCGCAGGAGCGAGCCGTCGGTGACCCCGGTCGCGGCGAACATCACGTCGCCGCTCGCCATATCCATGAGCCCGTATTTGCGCCCGAGATCGTCGATGCCGAGGCGGCGGGCGCGGCCTATCTCGTCGTCGTTGCGGAAGATGAGGCGGCCCTGCATCTGGCCGCCGATGCAGCGCAAGGCGGCCGCCGCCAGCACGCCCTCCGGCGCCCCGCCCGAGCCGAGATAGATGTCGACTCCGCTCTCCTTGAGCGCCGTGGCGATGACGCCGCTCACGTCGCCGTCGGAGATCAGCATGATGCGCGCCCCCGCCTCGCGCACTTTGGCGATGAGCTCGCCGTGGCGCGGCCGGTCGAGGATGCAGGCGACAAGATCGCCCACCTCGCACGCCTTGGCCTTGGCAAGACTGGCGAGGTTCGCCTTGGGCGCCGTTTCGAGATCCACGATGCCGTCCGGCAGCCCGCCGCCGACCGCGATCTTGTCCATATAGACGTCGGGCGCGTTGAGGAAGCCGCCGTGGTCGGCGACCGCGATCACGGCGAGCGCGTTGGGCCCGCCCTTGGCGGTGATCGTGGTGCCCTCGAGGGGATCGAGTGCGATGTCCACCCTGGGCCCGTCGCCGGTCCCCACCTTCTCGCCGATATAGAGCATCGGCGCCTCGTCGCGCTCGCCCTCGCCGATCACCACCGTGCCCTCGATGCGCAGCCCGTTCAAGGCCGAGCGCATGGCGTCGACGGCGGCCTGGTCGGCCGCCTTCTCGTCGCCGCGCCCCATGAGGCGCGAGGCGGCAAGCGCCGCCCACTCGGTCACCCGCACAACCTCGAGCGCGAGGTTGCGGTCCATGCGCTGCACGTTGGCCATTGTGTCCTCTTATGTCCTTGTCGCGGCGTTTCTTCCCCAGGGGCATCATAGCGCTTCCCGCCGCCGGAAGCATGGGCGCGCGGCATACCCCCCTCCCTACCCTCCCCCTCAAGGGGGGAGGGGAAGTGCATCGCATGGCAACAACATGCCCCCTCCCCCCTCGAGGGGGAGGGTTGGGGTGGGGGGACTGCTGCGCTCGATGACCCCGAGCACTAAAGCGGCTCGATGCGGATCATGCGCGGCGGTTCCTTGACCGAGTCGAGGCGGGCGATCTGCTGGAGTGCGCGCGACATTTTCGCTTCCTCGGTCTCGTGGGTGGTGAGCACGACCGGCACCGCCTCGTCGGGCGCCCGGGCGCGCTGGAGCATGGCCTCGAGCGACACCTCCTGGTCGCGCAAGGCCGCCGCCACGTCGGCGATCACGCCGGGACGGTCCACCACCATGAGCCGGATGTAATAGGCGCCGACGTGGCGCTCGATGGGTGCGCGCGGGGCGGCCTTGAGCTCGCGGGCCGGCACGCCGAAGGTGGGCGAGCGGCGGCCGAGGGCGATGTCGACGATGTCGGAGATGACGGCGGAGGCGGTCGGGCCGGCGCCGGCGCCGCGGCCCTCGTATTCGGTCGTCTCGGCGAGATCGCCCTTGGCGACCACCGCGTTGAGCACGCCCTCGACGTGGGCGAAGGAGGTCTCGAGCGCCACCATGCAGGGATGCACGCGCTGCTCGAGGCCGTGCGCGGTGAGGCGCGCGCTGCCGAGGAGCTTGATGCGGTAGCCGAGCTCCTCGGCGTATTTGATGTCGAGCGGCGAGACGTGGCGGATGCCCTCCATGTGCACGCCGGCGAAATCCACCTGGGTGCCGAAGGCGAGGCTTGCGAGGATGGCGAGCTTGTGCGCGGCGTCGATGCCGTCAACGTCGAAGCTCGGATCCGCCTCCGCATAGCCGAGGCGCTGGGCGTCGGCCAAGGCCGCCGAGAACTCGCGGCCGCTCCTGCGCATGTCGGTGAGGATGTAGTTGCAGGTGCCGTTGAGGATGCCGTAGACGCGCTCGATGCGGTTGCCGGCCAGGCTCTCGCGCAGCGCCTTCACGATGGGGATGCCGCCCGCGACCGCCGCCTCGTAGCTGAGGGCGACGCCCGCCGCCTCGGCCTTGAGCGCGAGCTCGCTGCCGTGGAGCGCGAGGAGTGCCTTGTTGGCCGTCACCACGTGGCGCCGGCGCTCGAGCGCCGCCTCGATCACCGCCTTGGCGATGCCGTCCGAGCCGCCGATGAGCTCGACCACCACGTCGGCCGGCGCCTCGCGCGCCATGGCGGCGGCGTCGTCGTACCAGGCGATGCCGGCGAGCGCCACGCCGCGCTCGCGCCGCCGGTCCCGGGCGCTCACCGCCGTGACCGCGAGCGGCCGGCCGCAGCGCTGCGCCAGGAGCTCCGCGTTCTTGGCGAGAGCCGCGAGCGTGCCGGCACCGACCGTTCCGAGGCCGGCAATCGCGATGCGCAAGGGCTTGCTCAAGAGCGGGGGCTCGCTCAAGAGGCGGCGGTCCGCCGCTCGGGCGCGCCGGCGGCTTCGCCGGCAGCGCCGAGGAAGGCCTTGATGTTGCGCACGGCCTGGCGGATGCGGTGCTCGTTCTCGACGAGGGCTATGCGCACGAAGCCGTCGCCGTACTCGCCGAAGCCGAGGCCCGGCGAGACCGCGACCTCCGCCTCGGCCAAGAGGCTCAGCGAGAATTCCATGGAGCCAAGATGGGCGAAGCGCTCGGGGATCGGCGCCCAGGCGAACATGGAGGCGGGCGGGCTCGGCACCGTCCAGCCGGCTGCGGCGAGGCCCTCGATCAGGATGTCGCGCCGGCGGCGGTAGCGCCGGCGCATCTCGTCCACGCAGTCCTGCGGGCCATTGAGAGCCGCCGTGGCCGCCACCTGGATGGGCGTGAAGGCGCCGTAGTCGGTGTAGGACTTGACGCGCGCAAGTGCCGCCACGAGCTTGCGGTTGCCGCTCATGAAGCCGATCCGCCAGCCGGCCATGGAGTAGGTCTTGGAGGTCGAGGTGAACTCGATGGCGACGTCCTTGGCGCCCTTGACTTGCAGGACCGAGGACGGCGGCGGCCCGTCGAAATAGACCTCGGCATAGGCGAGGTCGGAGATGAGCCAGAGGCCGTGGCGGCGGCAGAAAGCCACGAGCTCCTCGTAGAACGCGAGGGTGGCCGTGCGCGCGGTCGGATTGGAGGGATAGTTGACGAGGACGGCAAGCGGCTTCGGCACCGAATATTGCACGGCGCGCGCAAGCTCGGCGAGATACTCGTCCTCCGAGACGAAGGGGACGTGCCGGATGGCGCCGCCCGCGAGGATGAAGGCGTAAGCATGGATCGGATAGGTGGGATTCGGCACCAGCACCACGTCGCCGGGGCTGGTGATCGCCATGGCGAGATTGACGAGCCCCTCCTTCGAGCCGATGGTCACGATCGTCTCGCTCTCGGGATCGAGCTCGACGCCGAAGCGGCGTGCGTAATAGGCGGCGTTCGCCCGCCTCAGGCCCGGGATGCCGCGCGAGGTCGAGTAGCGGTGCGTCTTGGGGTTCTGCACGGTCTCGACCAGCTTGTCGACGATGTGCCGCGGCGTGGCCGCGTCGGGATTGCCCATGCCGAGATCGATGATGTCGCGCCCTTGCGCGCGGGCGCGCGCCTTCATCGCGTTCACCTCGGCGAACACGTAGGGCGGCAGACGCTTGATGCGGTAGAATTCCTGCTCCATGGCCTTCTTTGCCGACTCGCACGTCTTCCCGGCGGGGGGACGCCTATTTAGCCTCCGCCATGACGATTTTCGAGGAAAATCGTGACCCTTTCGCGATGATGGCTGCACGGCCGCCGTGGGTCCTTCGAGACGCGCCCCCGGCGCGCCAAGCGCGCCTCTCTCGCATGATGCAAGAGAGCGGGCCTTCGGCCCGCGGGGCGCTCCTCAGGATGAGGCAGATTTGTGTGTGGCAGAAAGACTTTATCTCATCCTGAGGAGCGCGCGAAGCGAGCGTCTCGAAGGGCGCACCGCAGCCGGTCCGAGACCCCTCTGACCACGCGACACCGCAGTTTGCCTAAGAGGCTCACGCGAGCTCGACCGGCTTGCCGTGAGGGGTGCGGCGGTAGGCCTCGGCCCAGGCCCGCTTGCGCGTGGCAAGGGCTCCCGGGTCGGCCAGCCCCTTCTCCCCGGCGAGGCGCTCGAGGGCGGCCAGCCAGTGGCGGTAATACTGGCTGCCGTCGCCCGCCTCGCCGCGCGCCTCCGCCGCCTTGAGCTCGGCCGCAAGTGCTGCCGTCCATTCGCGCCAGGTGAAATGCCCCGCCTCGGAGAGCGTCACGGCCATGGCGAAGGCCTGGGCTTGCCAGGGCTCGGCAAAAACCGGCCCGGCATCCTCGTTACGCGCGCTCAAGATAGGCCTCCCAGAGATCGAGGCAGACCGCGTCCTGCGCTATTGCGGCCTCGCCCCAGAGCTCCTGTGCGGCGAAGCGCACGCCATAGAGATGCTGCGGCTCCTCGCCCAAGAAATGGGCACGCGCATCGGGGAAAACGTGCACGCCGTGATCGCGCTCGATGGTGCAGCACTTGCCGCGCGCGTAGCGCGGCAGGCGCGTATGGCCGAGGGGATTGATGTTGCGCGCGCGCACCGCTTGGCCCGGCTTGAAGCGCGGCTCGACCGGCACGTCGCGGTTGGCGGGGGCGCCGCGGCCGAGCATGGGCTCGACCTTGTCCGGGGTCAGCGCGGGGGAGAGCCTGGCGGCGAGCGCGTCCGGCCGGCCGCTCTCGATTTCGCTAGCGCTCACCAGGCCGGCCTTGAGCGCCAGCGAGACGAGGCGCACGAGCCATTTCTCGTAATAGCTCATGCTGAGATATTCGGCGGGCGGGATGAGCTCGATCTCGTGGCGCGAGGCGTCGATGTTCCACTTGCGCCAGGCGCCCATGGCGAGGTTGAGCGCCAGCACGCGCGCCTCCCAGGGCGCATGGAACACGGGCTCGTTCCGCTCATAGGCGATGTCGCCCATGCCGTGCATGCCGCCCATGTCGTGGATGCCGTTCATGGGCGCGCGGCGTCCTTGGCCTTGTCCAGCGTCGCCTTGGCGACCCCGATCATGGCGTCGCGCGTGACGAGTGCCGCGAGCGCCGCCTCGTCCATGGCCTCGCTTCCCCCGGGACGCTCCGGCAGCACGAGGTAGCGCACCTCGGAGGTCGAGTCCCAGACGCGCACGGCCACCTCCTCGCCGAGCTCCAGGCCGAACTCGCGCAAGAGCCCGCGCGGGTCGATCACGGCGCGCGCGCGGTAGGGCGCCGATTTGTACCAGACGGGCGGCAGGCCGAGCACCGTCCATGGGTAGCAGGAGCAGAGCGTGCAGACCACGAGGTTATGGAGCTTCGGCGTATTCTCGACCGCGACCATGTGCTCGCCCTGGCGCCCGGTGTAGCCGAACTCGGCGATCGCCGCCGTAGCGTCCGAGAGGAGGCGCTTCTTGTAGGCCGGATCGGCCCAGGCGCGCGCCACCACGCGGGCGCCGTTCCTGGGCCCGACCTTGTGCTCGTACATCTCGACGATGGCATCGAGCGCCCGGGGGTCGACGAGCCCTTTCTCGACGAGGAGCGACTCGAGCGCCTTGACCCTGAGCGCGAGATCGGACGGCACGTCCGTTGCGGCATGCTCATGGCCACGCGCGTGATCGGGACCGTGAGGCTGCGTGGCCGGCGTGTCCATGGCGAGCTCCAAGCTTCCCTAGCGCCGCATCCTAATGCACCTTGCCCGGACTGTCATGGCTCGGCGCCGATGGGGGCGTCCTATGGACGCCCTCGGCCGGCTCGGTCGGCGGCCGAGTTGCAAAACGGCAAGCGCCAAGGAAATACACGAATTTCTATGTAATTACGAATGTAAGAAAATCCAACGCCGCCGTTCAGTTTATACCTGGCCGTGACACAAGGCCTTGCACAAACTTGCTGCAAATTAAACCGTATTTGCATGGCGCCGGCTTCGCCAGGCTCGCAGTAGTATTCTTTTATTTCGCCTGTTGTCCAGCATCCGATGGCGTTGGGCGACGGCGGTGCCTTCTCCGCCAGCATTGCCGAGGACGCATGCGGGCGGGCGGCGGGCGCGAGCAGGGAGTCGCACGAGATGAGCCGAGGTCTCGGTCGCGAGCGGCAACGTGCCGCCAAGGCGGCTGCCGGGGGCCGCAAGCGCCGCGCGCGCGGCGGCGGCACGGCAGGCCCGCGCCGCGACGGGAGTGCCGCCAAGGACGCCGAGCAGGCGATCCGCGAGCGCGAGGAGCAGCTGCGCAGCATCGCCGAGAACCTGCCCGGCGTCGTGTTCCGCCGGCTGCTCAGGAGCGACGGGACGCTCGGCTATGCCTACGTCAGTTCGCGCGCGCGCGAGTTCTTCGGCGTCGGCGCCGAGGAGCTGCTGCGGGGCGAGGCGAAGATCGACCACGTCATGCACCCGGACGACCGCCGGCCCTTTTTCGAGGCCCTGCAGAAGTCGGCGCGCGAGCTCAGCCCCATGGTGGTCGATACCCGCTTCCAGCTGCCTGGCGGCGAGACGCGGTGGATGAGGTCGATGTCCCAGCCGCGCAGGCTGCAGAACGGCGACATCCAGTGGGACGGCATATCGCTCGACATCACGGAGCTCAAGACCCTGGCGGCCGCGCGAGATCACCTCGCCTACTACGACCAGCTGACCGGCCTGCCCAACCGCGCGCTGTTCGTCGACCGCCTGTCGCAGGCGTTGCTGCATGCCGGCCGTTCGGCCGCCAAGGCGGCGGTCATTTGCGTGGAGCTCGAAGCGCTCGACGACATCCGCGAAAGCCGCGGCTTCGCGGTCGCCAATGCGCTCATCGAAGAGGCGGCGGCCAAGATCGCCGCAGCACTGCGGCCGGACGATACCGTGGCGCATTATGGCGAGGGCCACTTCGCCGCCGTGCTCTGCGAAATCCGCAGTACGCCCGACGCCATGGTGCCCGTCCGGCGCCTCATCGAGACGTTCGACGAGCCCTTCTCGGTGAAGGGCACCGAGGTCTTCGCCAGGGCGCGCATCGGCATCAGCCTCTATCCCGACGACGCGGACCGCGCCGAGGAGCTGCTGCAGCACGCGAACACGGCGCTCGGCCGCGCCAAGTCGCTGGCCGCCCAGCGCTACGAGTTCTACAGCGCGCACATGGCTGCATCCGCCACGGCGCGCGTGAACATCGAGGCCGAGCTGCGCCGCGCCCTCGAGCGCGGCGAGATCGAGCTCTTCTATCAGCCCGTGGTCGATCCCGACGAGTATCGCATCATCGGCATGGAGGCCCTGGCGCGCTGGCGCCACCCGACGCGGGGCACGGTGCCGCCCGGCCTCTTCATCCCGATCGCCGAGCAGACCGGGCTCATCGTGCAGCTCGGCGAGCTCGTGCTGCGCATGGCGTGCGCGCAGACCGTGGCCTGGCGGCGCGACGGCATCTGCGACTTCCCGGTCTCGGTGAACGTATCGGGCTGGCAGCTCATGCACGAAGAGCTCGGCGACCGCGTCCTCGCCATCCTCGCCGAGAGCGGCCTTCCGCCGTCGCATCTCACGCTGGAGCTGACCGAAAGCACGATCGTGCGCAACTTGAGTCCCGCCGCGCGCACGATGGAGAAGCTTGCCGCGGCCGGCGTCAGCTTTGCCGTCGACGATTTCGGCATCGAGCACTCGGCGCTCAGCCATCTCTCCCAGCTGCCGATCGACGTGCTCAAGGTCGATCATTCCTTCGTCGCGCGAATGACCGCCGACGCCGCGCACGCAGCGCTCGTGCAGGGCATCGTCACCATGACGCACGCCATGAAGAAGAAGGCGGTGGCGGAAGGCATCGAGACCGAGCAAGAGCTGGCCTACCTGCGCGCCTACCGCTGCGATGCGTTGCAGGGCTATCTCTTCAGCCCGCCCGTGCCGGTGGCGGAGTTCGCCCGCCTGCTGCGCGCGAAGACCCTGCCCCCCGCCTCCGCGCGCGCGCCCGCGGCGCCGCAGCGCGCCTAATTCTCGTAGAAGACGTCGACGCGGCGGTTGGCGGCAGCGCCGCTCAACCCGGCGAGCGAGGCCACGGGCGCGCTGTCGCCCTCGGCGGTGACGCTGAGCTCGGCGTCGGTCAGGCCGAGACGGACGAGCGCGCGCGCCACGGCGTTGCCGCGCGTGACCGACAGGTCGAAGTCGTCGAGCTTGACCTCTCCGCCGGTCTCGCCCTCGCGCTCGGCGTGCCCGACGAGCTCGAGGCGGCCGCCCTGCCGCCGCACGCTTTCGGCGAGCGGCCGGAGCTTGGCGACCTGCCTGGGATCGATCTCGGAGGAGCCCTCCGCGAAGAACACGATCGCAACACGTCGCGCCGCGCCGAGGACGGCGGAGCTTGGGGCATTGCCGGCCGGGCCGGCCGGCGGCGCCGCGGCGGCGTCGGCCAGCTTGACCGGCTGCTCCGCCTCGACGAAGCCCTTGGGCAGCGCCGGGGGCGGCGACGGGAGCTGGGGTGCCGCGGCCCTGTCGGGCGTATAGGTGGTCGCCTTGTTGTCGGCCTCGAGCTTCTTCTGCAGCGCCGCGCGCGCCGCCGGGGCCGTCGCCGTGGGGGCGGCCGGCACCGAAGCGAGGTTGGGGTAGGGCAAAGTCGTGCCGGGGATGGGGCCGGCGACCTCCGGCATCATGGCCTTGCGGACATCGAGGTCTTCCGCCTCGCAGGCGGCAAGTGCAGAGAGGGCCAGGCCCAGGAGAACCAGCCGGCCGAGCCGCGAGGTCCGGCTCCGGCCGGCGCCGCGGCACGTCTTCGCCGTCCTTGCCATGGCAACGCCACACCTCCAAGGCGCCGCGCCAGCCGAGCGGCCTTGGTCATCGATCTTACTTTGATTGCCGATATCGTGTAATGGAACGATGTGGCTTGCGCAAGGTCTTGAGGACCGGCGGGCGCGCCGCCGTGCTCAACGCAGCCGGCGGCGAGGGCGAAGGTCCAGGGCTAAGGTAAGGAGTGCCTCATGGCGGCTGAAAGCGATCCCGGGCAGCGCGGCCCCGACATCAAGCTGCCCGATCCGGTCGAGTTCTCGCGCGCGCTCGCCAAGATCGCCGAGCGCAGCCAGCGCCTCGTCAGCGAGTTCCTCGCGCGCCAGCAGGGCGACCGCCACGTCGGCATGGCGGACCCGCTCAACGTCGGCAGCGCCTTCATCCAGATGACGGCGCGTCTCATGGCCAATCCGGCCAAGCTGGTCGAGGCCCAGGTCAGCCTCTGGCGCGACTACATGTCGCTCTGGCAGAACACCACGCGGCGCTGGCTCGGCAGCGAGGCCGAGGCGGTGGCCGAGCCGCACACCGAGGACCGCCGCTTCAAGGACCCCTCCTGGGAGGAGAACCAGCTCTTCGACTTCATCAAGCAGTCCTATCTTCTGTCCGCGCGCTGGATCCAGAAGACGGTGAGCGAGGTCGACGGGCTCGACGACAAGACCGCCAAGAAGGTCGATTTCTACACCCGCCAGTTCGTCGACGCGATGGCGCCCTCCAACTTCGTCATGACCAACCCCGAGGTCATCCGCGCCACCGTCGAATCGAGCGGCGAGAACCTCGTCAAGGGGCTCGGCAACCTGCTCGAGGACCTCGAGCGCGGCAAGGGCAAGCTCCACATCAAGATGACCGACATGGAGGTGTTCAAGCTCGGCGAGAACATCGCCGTGACGCCGGGCAAGGTGGTCTATCAGAACGACCTCCTCCAGCTCATCCAGTACGCTCCCACGACCGAGGAGGCGTTCCGGCGCCCGCTCCTCATCGTGCCGCCGTGGATCAACAAGTTCTACATCCTCGACCTGCGCGAGAAGAACTCCTTCATCAAATGGGCGGTCTCCGAGGGCCACACGGTGTTCGTGGTCTCCTGGGTCAACCCGGACGAGCGCCTCGCGGCCAAGAGCTTCGAGGACTACATGTTCGAGGGCATGCTCGCCTCGCTCGACGCGATCGCCAAGGCGACCGGCGAAAAGGAGGTCAACGTCATCGGCTACTGCCTCGGCGGCACGCTCCTCTCGGCGACGCTCGCCTACATGGCGGTCAAGGAGGACGCGCGCATCAAGAGCGCCACCTTCTTCGCCGCCATGGTCGATTTCACCGAGCCGGGCGAGCTCGGCGTCTTCATCGACGAGGAGCAGCTCGCCTCCCTCGAGGCCACGATGCGCGAGAAGGGCTACCTCGAAGGCTCGGCCATGGCGACCACCTTCAACATGCTGCGCGCCAACGACCTCATCTGGTCGTTCGTGGTCAACAACTATCTCCTCGGCAAGGACCCCTTCCCCTTCGATCTGCTCTATTGGAACGCCGATTCGACGCGCATGCCGGCGGCCATGCACAGCTTTTACTTGCGCAAGATGTACCAGGAGAACCAGCTCGTCGTACCCGGCGGCATCGAGCTCGGCGGCGTCCCAATCGACCTCGGCAAGATCGACCTTCCCGTCTTCATCCTCTCGACGCGCGAGGACCACATCGCACCCTGGAAATCGACCTTCGCGGCGGTGCACCTCTACAAGGGGCCGGTGCGCTTCTGCCTCGCCGCCTCGGGCCACATCGCGGGCGTGGTCAACCCGCCGGCTGCCGCGAAGTACTGCTACTGGACGGGCGGCAAGAAGATGAAGACGCCCGAGGCCTGGCTCGCCGCGGCCGAGCAGCGCCCCGGCTCGTGGTGGCCGGAGTGGGGCAAGTGGGTGGCGAAGTACGGCGGCGGCAAGGTCAAGGCGCGCGTGCCCGGCGACGGCGCGCTTCAGCCGATCGAGGACGCGCCCGGCTCCTACGTGCGCGTGAAGGCGGCGTGCTAGCGCTGCGGCCGATCCTCACGGGAAGAGCGGCTGCTGCTCGAGGCCCGCGGTCTCAGGGAAGCCCTGCATCACGTTCATGTCCTGCACGGCCTGGCCCGAGGCGCCCTTCACCAGATTGTCGAGCACCGAGACGATGATCGCGCGGCCCGGCACGCGGTCGGCGAAGACGCCGATGAGGCAATGGTTCGAGCCGCGCACGTGGCGCGTCGCAGGGGCTATGCCCTTGGGCACCACGCGCACGAAGGGCTCGCCCGCATAGCGCTCCGCGAGCGCCGCCCGCAGGTCGTCGGCCGCGGCACCGCCTGCGAGGCGCACGTAGATCGTCGAGAGGATGCCGCGGTTCATCGGCATGAGGTGCGGCGTGAAATTGATCTTGAGCTTGCGCCCGGCCGCGGCCGAGAGCTCCTGCTCCATCTCCGGCGTGTGGCGGTGGTGCGCCACGCCATAGGCGTGAATGCCCTCGGAAACCTCGGCGAACAGCATGTCCTCGCGCAGCGAGCGCCCGGCGCCGGTGACGCCCGACTTGCAGTCGATGATGATGTCGTCGGCCTCGATGGCGCCCGCCGCGACGAGCGGCACGAGCGGCAAGAGCGAGGCGGTCGGATAGCAGCCGGGCACGGCGCAGAGCCGCGTCTTCCTGAGGGCCTCGCGCTTGAGCTCGGTCAGGCCGTAGACCGCCTCCTTCTGGAGCTCGAGAGCGAGGTGGGCATGGCCGTACCAGGTGGCATACTCCTCCGGGTCCTCGAGGCGGAAATCCGCCGAGAGGTCGATGACCTTGAGCCGGCGCGGGAGTGCCGCGACGACCTCCTGGGTCGTGCTGTGGGGCAGGCCGCAGAAGACCACGTCGGCCTTGTCCCAGTCGGCGTCGGCGATCTTGATGAGCGGCGGGAGCTCGAGCCCGCCCAAGTGGGGAAACACCTCGGCAAGCGGCTTGCCGGCATGGCGGTCGGCGGTGAGCAAGGTGAGCTCGGCCGCGGGGTGGCGAGCGAGCAGACGCAGGAGCTCGGCGCCCGTATAGCCGCTGGCCCCCAGCACGCCGATCTTGATGCGGTTCGAGGTCTTTGCCATGGCACGCTGCCTTTCCTCGCGGTCGAGAGTAGATCGTGGCTGCACATGCGAAAAGGGGCGTCCCCTGCGGGACGCCCCTGAATTGGGAACGGCGCTCCCCGAGGGATCAGCGCTTGGAGAACTGGAAGCTACGTCGCGCCTTGGCGCGGCCGTACTTCTTGCGCTCGACGACGCGCGCGTCGCGCGTGAGGAAGCCCGCCTGCTTGAGGGTGGGGCGGAGCTCCGGCTCGAAATGGGCGAGTGCCCGCGAGATGCCGTGGCGCACGGCACCCGCCTGGCCCGAGAGGCCGCCGCCGAGCACGGTGCAGACGACGTCGAACTGGCCGGTCCGGTTGGCCGCGGCGAACGGCTGGTTGAGCAGCATGCGCAGCACCGGCCGGGCGAAATAGACCTGGCTCTCGCGGCCGTTGACGGTGACCTTGCCGCTGCCGCGCTTGAGCCACACGCGGGCGATGGCGTTCTTGCGCTTGCCGGTCGCATAGGCGCGTCCCTGCGCGTCGATGCGCGGCCGGACGGGCTCGGCCGCGGTTCCCACGCTGGCGCTCATCTCGGCCATGCTCAGGCGCTCCTCTTGTTCTTCGGATTGCGCGCGGCGAAGTCGATCTTCACCGGGCTCTGCGCCTCATGAGGATGGGCGGCACCGGCATAGACGCGCAGGTGGCCCATCTGCTGGCGCCCGAGCGGGCCGCGCGGCACCATGCGCTCGACCGCCTTGTAGATCGCCTCCTCCGGGTGCTTGCCGCCCAGGATCTGACCCATGCTGCGCTCCTTGATGCCGCCCGGGTAGCCGGTGTGGTGGTAGAGCTTGCGGTCGGTGAGCTTCTTGCCGGTGAGCCGCACCTTCTCGGCGTTGATCACCACCACATGGTCGCCGGTGTCGACGTGGGGCGTAAAGATGGCGAGATGCTTGCCGCGCAGGCGGCGCGCGATCTCGGACGCGAGGCGGCCGAGCACCAGGCCGTCCGCGTCGAACAGCACCCACTTCTTCTCGACCTCCGCCGGCTTGGCCGAATAGGTCCTCATCGCTTCCACCACCAGAGAAAGACAGGCGCGGGCCCCGGAGGAACGCCCCTCGGGACCCGCGACGCGGCCGGGACTATGGCAGGAAAAACGCGGATGTCAACCGCAAAGGCCCGAAAAGACCCGGTTTCGTGCGGTTCTCGTGCGCGGTATCAAGGTACCGCGATCTCGGCGCCTCGCCGCTCGCCGGGCAGCGCGTAGGTGCCGGTCACATGGGCGACCGCCTTGCCGTCGGCCTCGGAGGTGAGCGTCACCTCGATGACGGCGAGCCGCCGCCCGAGGCGCAGGAGCTCGGCCTCGGCAACGATGTCGGCCGCACCGGGCGCGCGGAGGAAATGGACCGAGAGGTTGCTCGTGAGCGCCATGACGGCGCCGGCCTTCATGCTGAGCACCGCCGCATACATCGCACAGTCGGCGAGCGCCATCATGGCCGGGCCCGCAACCGTGCCGCCGGCGCGCACGAGCTCGGGCTTGAAGGGGAGGCGCAGCCTGGCCTTGCCCTCGCCCAGCGCCTCGGCGCGGAAGCCGAGCCATTCGGCAAGCGGCAGATCGCGCGCGATCAGCGCCTGGAACTCGGCGGCGGTCAAGCCCGGCATCGCAGCACCCCTCCCCCGTCTCGCGGGCATCCGCGCCCGGCGAAACCTCGTCGAGGACACGCTATCCTCCCGCTCGCCGAACCGTCAGCAAGCGGAGGAAATCATGGCTGTCATCGTCGAGGCACGCGGCCCGGTCACCACCATCGTCATGAACCGCCCCGAGGTCAAGAATGCGGTCGACCCTGCTACCGCGCGCGAGCTCCACGCCGCCTTCCTCGCCTTCGACACCGACCCGGAGGCGAGCGCCGCGGTCTTCCACGGCTCAGGCGGGAGCTTCTGCGCGGGCTATGATCTGAAGGCGCTTGCCTCGGGCGAGGGCGCCGATTGGGCGGAGGCGATCGGCTTCCCTGAGCGCGCGGCCGAGCCCGCTCCCATCGGCCCCATGGGGATCTCGCGGCTCGAGCTCTCAAAGCCCGTGATCGCCGCGGTCGAGGGTCCGGCGGTCGCGGGCGGCACCGAGCTCGCGCTGTGGTGCGACTTCCGGGTGATGGCAGAGGACGCCTATTTCGGCATCTATTGCCGGCGCTGGGGCGTGCCGCTCATCGACGGCGGCACGGTGCGCCTGCCGCGCCTCGTGGGCATGGGCCGCGCGCTCGAGATCATCCTGACCGGCCGCAAGGTGCCGGCCGAGGAGGCCTTGCGCATCGGCCTCTGCGAATATGTGGTGCCCCATGGCGAGGCGCGCGCCAAGGCCGAGGCCCTCGCCCACGCGATCGCCCGCTTCCCGCAGGCCTGCGTGCGCGCGGACCGCGCCTCGGTGCAGCGCCAGCAGGGACTATCTCTCCGCGAGGCGATGGGCGCCGAATATGCGGGCGGCCTCCCGGTCATCCGCGCCGAGTCCGTGGGCGGTGCCGCGCGCTTCTCGGGCGGCCTCGGGCGCCACGGCGACTACGGCCGCATCTGACGCTCGAGACCCGCACATTGTCGTTTTGCATTGCGCCAAGGGGCCTCGGACGACGTGCGGGGGGTCCTTCGAGACGCTCGCTGCGCTCGCTCCTCAGGATGAGGTCAAGTCGTTCTGCCACACACATATTTAACTCATCCTGAGGAGCGCCCCGAAGGGGCGCGTCTCGAAGGGCCCGCGGCGGCGATGCAAGCCTCTTTGAGACGTGCGAATACCCTAGCCGACGAATGCGGAGTATATTAGCGGCCCGAGCGGCCAGGAGGAGCTTCCGACGATGACTGCGGCAGCGCCGGCGATCGCCAAGGAGAGCAGTGCTGAGGAGCCCATCCTGCTGCTGCGGCAGCTGGATGGCATAGCCACCCTCACCCTCAACCGCCCCAAGCAGTACAACGCCCTCTCGGACGCCATGCTCGACGCCCTCCTCGCCGCACTCGACGCGGTCGCCAAGGACGCGGCCGTCCGCGTCGTGGTGCTTGCCGGCAATGGGCCCGCCTTCTGCGCCGGGCACGATCTCAAGGAGATGCGGCAGCGCCGCGAGCAGGATTATTACCGCGGCCTCTTCGCCAAGTGCGGACGCATGATGCAGGCGCTGACGCGCCTGCCGCAGCCGGTCATCGCGCGCGTGGAGGGCATCGCGACGGCGGCCGGCTGCCAGCTCGTCGCCGCCTGCGATCTGGCAGTCGCCGCCACCACCGCGCGCTTCGCCACCTCGGGCATCAACGTCGGGCTCTTCTGCTCGACGCCGGCGGTCGCCGTCTCGCGCAACGTCGGCCGCAAGGCGAGCTTCGAGATGCTGATGACGGGCGAGTTCATCTCGGCCGGGGAGGCAGCAAGGCGCGGGCTCGTCAACCGCGCCGTCCCGCCGGGCGAGCTCGACGCCGAGGTGGCCGGGCTCGCGGCCAAGATCGTCGCCAAATCGCCCTTGGCCGTGCGCATGGGCAAGGAGATGTTCTACAAGCAGATCGAGCTCGGCCTCGCCGCGGCCTACGATTATGCGGGCGAGGTCATGGCCTGCAACATGATGGCGGACGACGTGGCCCTCGGCATCGACGCCTTCGCCGCCAAGGCGCCGGCGCCCAAGTGGCGCGGGCGCTGAGCAGCATGAGCGACGCGAGCGACCGCGAGGCCTATCCCGACGCCTACATCCTCGACATCCTGAAGAAGAACAGGGTGGTCGCGATGGTGGGCGCCAGCCCCAATTGGGTGCGGCCGAGCTACTTCGCGATGAAGTATTTGCAGGCCAAGGGCTACCGCGTCATCCCGGTCAATCCCGCGGCCGCCGGGCAGGAGATCCTCGGCGAGACGGCTTACGCGAGCCTCAAGGACATCCCCTTGAAGGTCGACATCGTCGACATCTTCCGCCGCTCCGAGGCCGTGCCGCCGATCGTCGACGAAGCGATCGCGATTGGCGCCAAGGTTTTGTGGATGCAGCTCGGCGTGCGCCACGAGGAGGCCGCGGCCAAGGCGGAGAAGGCCGGCCTCAAGGTCGTCATGAACCGCTGCATGAAGATCGAGTTCGGCCGCCTCTCGGGCGAGCTCTCGTGGAGCGGCATCAACTCCGGCATCATCTCGAGCAAGAGGCGCAAGCTGATCGCATGAGCAAAAAGCCATGAGCAAGAAGCCATGACCACGAAGAACGACGCGTTCGGCTTCGAGACGCGCGCCATCCACGCCGGCGCCTCGCCCGACCCGGTGACGGGTGCCCGCAACACGCCCATCTACCAGACGACCTCCTACGTCTTCGACGACGTGGACCATGCCGCCTCGCTCTTCAACCTGCAGACTTTCGGCTACATCTATTCGCGCCTCACCAATCCGACCACGGCCGTGCTCGAGGAGCGCGTCGCCAGCCTCGAAGGCGGGCGGGGTGCCGTCGCCTGCGCCTCGGGCCATGCGGCGCAACTCCTCGCCTTCTTCTCGCTCATGGAGCCGGGTGCGGAGTTCGTTTCCTCGCGCAACCTCTATGGCGGCTCGATCACCCAGTTCCAGCACACCTTCGCCAAGTTCGGCTGGCACGTCCATCTCGTCGATCCGGAGGATCCGGAGAACTTCCGCAAGGCGCTCACGCCCAAATGCAAGGCGATCTTCGCCGAGATGCTGACCAATCCGACCGGCATCGTGATCGACCTCGAGGCGATCGCCGCGGTCGCGCGCGAGGCCGGCATTCCCTTCATCGTCGACAACACCTGCGCCAGCCCCTATCTCTGCCGGCCCTTCGAATGGGGCGCCGACATCGTCGTCCATTCGATGACGAAGTTCCTCTCGGGCCATGGCACCTCGATGGGCGGCATCGTCGTCGAGTCCGGCAAGTTCGACTGGGCACAGAACGACAAGTTCCCCTCCATGACCAAGCCGGACCCGGCCTACCACGGGCTCACCTTCTACGAGACCTTCGGCGATTTTGGCTACACCATGAAGACGCGCGCGGTTGGCTTGCGCGATCTCGGCCCCGCCCTCTCGCCGATGAACGCCTTCCTCATCCTGACCGGCATCGAGACGCTGCCCTTGCGCATGGAGCGCCACGTCGCCAATGCCGAGCGCGTCGCCGAATACCTCGCGGGCCATGCCGGCGTCGCCTGGATCGCCTACGCAGGCCTCAAGTCGAGCCCCTATCGCGAGCTCGCCAGGAAGTATCTGCCGCGCGGCTGCGGCTCCGTCTTCACCTTCGGCGTCAAGGGCGGCTACGAGGCGGGCATCAAGGTGGTGGAGAGCGTCGAGCTCTTCTCCCACCTGGCGAACGTGGGCGACACGCGCTCCCTCATCCTCCACCCCGCCTCGACGACGCACCGCCAGCTCAGCGACGAGCAGCGCTCAGCCGCCGGCGCCGGACCCGACGTGATCCGCCTCTCGATCGGGCTCGAGACCGCCGACGACCTCATCCGCGACCTCGACCAGGCGCTCGCCTCGGCCGCGCGCAAGAGCCGCGAGGCCGCGGAGTAGCGGAGCGCGCGCGAGGCGGAACGGGCGCAGACTGGTTGCCATGCTATCCCGCCGGCAGCACCCTTCGTGACGCGCATCTCCTTGGCCTTGCCGTCCCGCTTGGCGTTGCCAGCGAATTGCCGTAGGATCGCCGTCCGGTCACCGACCGACGGTTGCGGCGGCCTCCTCTCGAGGGGAGTGGGATGGGCGAGGCACGGAACGTCGTCAAGCTGCCGCTCAAGCGCGCCCGCGCCCCGCGCGCGTTGCGCAGCCGGCCCAGCCACGTGCAGCGGAGCTGGCTCCACCGCGGCCTCGATCAGCCGGGCGGCAAGCTGCCGCTCTTCGACGGCGAGGGACAGCGCGTCGATCTGCGCACCGTCAGGAGCTGCATCGAGAACGGCTGGGCCGAGCCCTGGTTCCACAACCCGCTCAAGCCGGACTGGCTCGTCTGCAAGCTGACGGCGGCCGGACGCTCGGCGCTCGCCGGCGCGTGAGGCGAGGCGGCGCGCGTCGCTTGCGCGGTCAGCCGCCGTACGCTCTGAGCTTGGCCAGGCCCCGCTCGAGATCGGCGATGAGGTCGGCAGGCTCCTCGAGCCCGATATGAAAGCGGCAGACCGGGCCGGGGAAGCTGCCCGAGCCCGCGGTGCGCGTGATGAACCCCGTGGTGGGCAGCGCCAGGCTCTCATAGCCGCCCCATGAGGCGCCGATCCCGAAGAGGCTCAGCGCCTCGATCATCGCGTGGGTCGCCTCGGCGCTGAACTGCGCCTTGAACACCACGGAGAAAAGGCTGCAGGCACCGCTGAAGTCGCGCTTCCAGAGCTCATGGCCGGGGGCGCCGGGAAGTGCTGGATAGAGCACCTCGTGGACCTCCGGCCGTGCGGCAAGCCAGGCGGCCACCTCGAGGCCCGAGCGCATCTGCCGCTCGAGACGCACCGCCATGGTGCGCACGCCGCGCAATGCCAGCCAGCAATCGTCCGGACTGGCATATTGTCCGAAGCTGAGCGCCGTGGTGCGCACCCGCGTCCAATCCTCCTCGGAGGCCGTGGTGACGGCGCCGAGCACCACGTCCGAATGGCCCGAGACGTATTTCGTCAGCGCCTGGACCGAGACGTCGACGCCGTGCCGGAAGGGCTGGAAGAAATGGATGCCCCAGGTGTTGTCCATGACGACCTTGGCGTCCCGGGCGTGTGCCGCGCGGGCGAGGGCGCCCACGTCCTGCATCTCCATGGTGTGGCTGCCCGGGCTCTCGACATAGACGACCCGCGTGCCCGGCCGCATGAGCGCGGCGAGACCGGGCTCGTCGATCTCGGGGCGGTAATAGGTCGTGGCGATGCCGAGCCCGCTCAGCACGCCGTCGCAAAACGAGCGCGACGGGCCATAGACGCTGTCCGCCATCAGGCAATGGTCGCCGGCTTTGAGATAGGCGAGGAGCGCCGTCGTCACCGCCGCCAGGCCCGAGGATACGATCTGGCAGCGCGTGCCGCCCTCGATCTCGGCGACGACGTCTTCCAGCGCGTGATGGGTCGGGCTCCCGACGATGCCGTAGATCCAGGCCTGGTCGAGCCGGCGCTTGCCCGCGGCCATGCGCGCGGCGACGGAGGGCTGCAACACCGTGGAGCCGCGGTAAAGCGGCGGATTGACGAAGCCTTGGACGCGAGTTCCGGCGCGCCCGGCATGGCTCAGCCGCGTGGCGAAGCCGGCCCTCGGGCCGGCGAGCGGGTCGTGGCTCATCGCTGCACCTGCGAACGGGAGGAAACGGGCAAGGAGAACCCCTGCGCCACGCGCCGGGCCTCGCCCACGGGCGCTTGAGCGGACGAGACTATGTCACATCGCCCCGCCGCTCAATGCCCACGGCCTGAGGGTGCCGCTAATAGAGGGCAAGGCCCTCGGCCGCGCGCTCGCGGTCCGCGCCGTCGATCTCGGCGTAATTCACCGTGAGCTCCTCGCCGGCGGCGATATCGCGCGCCGCCACGACGACGCCGTCGCCGTTGACGACCACGTCGTCGCGCGGCGCGAGGTTCGGCGCGGCCGAGTGGTTGATGAAGATCGTGTGGTCGCCGGCGAGGTGGATGTGCCGCTTGTCGAGGGTGAAGACGCCGTAGACGTCGACGAACTTCCGCACGTGCTCCGGCTGCCCCTCGAGCCAGGCTACGGGATGCCGCCGGTCGATCCCCGGATCGAACTGCCAGACGATCTTGCCGCGCGGCACGGCCTCGCGCGCGAAGACGCCGAGGCCGTGGATGGGGCTCGGGCGCACCTCGACGGCGATCAGCAGCATGGACTCACTTGAAGAAGATGTCGATCAGGTGCAGGAACGCCGGGCCGCCGATGATGAGGAAGACGCTCGGCATGATGAAGACGATCATCGGCACCGTCAGCATGACCGGCATCTTGTTGGCGCGCTCCTCGAGCTTGAGCAGCATCTCGTTGCGCAGCTCGTTGGCCACCACGCGCATGGCCTGGGCGAGCGGCGTGCCGTAGCGCATGGTCTGGGAGAGGGTCGAGACGACCGAGCGCACGCTCGGCACGTCGACGCGCTCGGCGAGATTGGTCAGCGCCTGGTCGCGGCTCGGCAGTATCTTGAGGTCGGCCGAGGTCATGGCGAGCTCCTCGGCCAAGACCGGCTGCGAGCGCCGCATCTCCACCACCACGCGGTCGAGCGCGTCCTCGAGCGCCAGGCCGGCCTCGACCGAGACGACGAGCAGCTCGAGCGCGTCGGCGAGCCCCATCTCGATCGCCGCCGTGCGCCGCGACACCATCGCCTTGACCACGTAGCTGGGCACGAAATAGCCCACGATCAGGCCGAGGAGGGCGAACAGCATCATGCGAAGGCTGAACATCTCGGCGCCGACGCGGGAGGCGAGGATCGCCATGGCCACGGCGCCGACGAGGGCGACGGCCAGGCGGAAGAGGCCGTAAGCCATGACCGCGCGCTCGGCCGGAATGTTGTAGCGCGCGAGGCGGCGCACGATCTCGCGCTCCTCGTTCGCCGGCATGCTGCCGCCGAGGCGCACCGGCCGCAACTCGGCGCGTTTCACCTGCACTTCGGCCGCCTGCTGCGGCTTGAACCGCGTGACCCTGCGCGAGAGGCTCTCGCGCCATTCGATGAGGTTGTAGGCGACGAAGCACAGGCCCGCCAGGATGAAGGCGATCACGGTGAGCGTGCTGAGGATGAGCGTGTGTTGCTGCAGCATGGCGCGGAGCGGCGTCCCCTAAAGCGGGCTCACGTCATGGTGGCTTTGCGGATCAGCCAGCGCATGGTGAGGCCGGCGAGCGTCAGGCTCAGGATGGCGATACCGACGAGTATGTTGCCGCGCGGATCCGTGATCAAAGGTGCCAGGTACGACGGCGCCATCAGCGTGAGCGCTCCGGTGATGAAGAACGGGATGACGGCCAGCACCATCGCCGAGATGCGCACCTCGGCGGTGGCCGCATTGGCCTTCATGCGAATGGCGCGGCGCTTGCGGATGATCTCGCCGAGCGTCTCGAGCGTCACCGCGAGGTTGCCGCCGGTGGCGCGCTGCAGCGATACCGCGGTCGCGAAGAAGCGGAAGTCGCCCATGCCGATGCGCTCGGACATGTTGGTGAGCGCGTCCTCGAGCGGGATGCCGATCTCGATCTGGTCCGCCACCGCGGCGAACACGGTGTTGACCGGCGGCGCCGCGCGCTGCCCGAGCGTGCGCATGGTGGACGACACCGGCAGGCCGGCGCGCACCATGCGCACCACCATGTCGATGGCGTCGGGAAAGAGCGCCATGAAGCGTGCCTCGACGCGGTGCTGCTCCTGCCGCATGACGACCCGCGGGACGAGGAGGAAGGCGCCGGCCGTCAGCGGCACCCACACCCAGAAGGGCATGTGGAGCGCCAGACGGAAGAGCACGATGGCGATCAGCCCCGCACCGCAGCCGTAGATGGCGAGCCTCGCCGTGCTCGTCTGCACCCCCCAGTTCCGCCCGGAGCCGATCAGCATCACCCTCAAGCGCTTGGTGAAGTCCCTGGCCCAGGGCGACTGCTCGTTCCCGGACGCATCGCGCTTCTTGTCCGTCTTCTTCACCCCGAGCGTCTGGTCGATCTTCTGGCCGAGCGCGCCCTGCTGCTGGCGCCCCTGCATCACGATGACGGCGAGCACGGCGCCGCCGCCCAGCACCAGGAGGCCGATCATCAGGGCGATGATCACGCGCCCCCCCTCTCGGAGCGGCTCACCTCGATGAAGGCGTCGGCGAGCCCGTAGTAATCGAGACGCGTGAGGAAGTGCGGGCGCACGCCCGAGGCCTCGTAGGTCCCGCGCAGCGTGCCGTCCGCATTCTCGCCGAGGTACTTGAAGGAGAACAGCGTGGCGAGCAGGATGACGTCGTCCTCCATGCCCACCACCTCGACGACCTCGGTGATGCGCCGCGTGCCGTCGCGCATGCGCTCGACCTGCACCACGAGATCGATGGCGCTCACCATCTGGCCGCGGATGGCGCGGCTCGGCAGGTTGACGTCCGCCATCAGCACCATGTTCTCGATGCGGGAGAGCGCGTCGCGGGCGGTGTTGGCGTGGATGGTGGACATCGAGCCGTTGTGGCCGGTGTTCATCGCCTGCATCATATCGAAGGCCTCGGCCCCGCGCACCTCGCCGACGATGATGCGGTCGGGGCGCATTCTGAGGGCGTTGCGCACGAGTTCGCGCGCGGAGACCTGGCCGTGACCCTCGACGTTCGGCGGGCGCGTCTCGAGCTGCACGACGTGCGGCTGCTGGAGCTGGAGCTCGGCCGCGTCCTCGATCGTGATGACGCGCTCACCCTGGTCGATGAGGCGCGACATGGCGTTGAGCATCGTCGTCTTGCCCGAGCCCGTGCCGCCGGAGATGATGATGTTGAGCCGGCAGCGCGAGCAGATCTCGAGCGCGCGGGCGAGCTCGGCGGAGGCACTGCCGTTGCGCACCATGCGCGCCAGATCGAGAAACGAGCGCGAGAACTTGCGGATCGAGACGCACGGCCCCTTGAGGCTCAAGGGCGAGATGATGACGTTGACGCGGCTGCCGTCCTGCAGCCGCGCGTCGAGCATGGGGCTCAACTCGTCGATGCGCCGTCCGACCGAGGAGGCGATGCGCTGGGCCACGTGGAGCACGTGCGCGTCGTTGCGGAAGCGCACGTTGGTGAGATCGAGCTTGCCGCGCCGCTCAACGTAGATCTGCCGGGGGCCGTTGATGAGGATGTCGGCGACCTCCGGATCGCGCAGCAGCGGCTCGAGCGGCCCCAGCCCCACCATGTCGTCGACGATCTCGCCGGCGATCACCAGCTGCTCTTCGTGATTGATCAGGAAGCGCTGCTCGTCGGCGACTTCGGCCACGAGCTCGATGACGCGCACCTTGAGCTCTTCCTTCGCCATCTGCACAACCGTCGCCGGGTCGATGCGCTGGAGGATCTGGTCGTAGACGGCGTCCGTCGTCACGGTGGTGACCGGACGCGGCGGCCGGATCGCGGACGCCAGCGGCCCCGCGGGAAGCGTTTCGCCGCTGCTGACCGGGACCGGCGGAGCGCCCTGGCCGTTTCTCGTAATGCGCAAGCCCATCAGCGGAAGATCCTTTTCCAGAATGACTTCGGCTCTTCGCCGACGGCGCCCGCGAGATCCCGCGAGACCGCCGCCATGCCGCGCCGAATGGCGGCGCATTTGCCGACCGCGGCGGCGCCGAGCAGCGCGGCTCGCGCTACGTCGCGGTCATAGGGGATGACGATCTCGGGCGCCGCCGCGAAGGCGCGCTTGAGCTCGGCCTCGGGCAATCCGCCGTCGCCGCCCTTCTTGTTGAGGATGTGGAGCGTCGCGCGCTCCGGCGTATTGGCGCCGATCATGTCGCGCCAGCGCCCCACCTCGCGCGCCGAGACGAGGCTGCAGTCGCTGACCAGGAGGATCGTGCTCGGCGCATGCAGCACCTTGGGAAAGGCGAGCGCCGCCGCCATCGGCAGATCGACCACCACGTAGCGGTAGCGCTGCAGGAGCTCGCTCATGAGCTGCATGACCAATTCTTCCGGCGGCATGACGAGCTCGGTGAACGGCTCCAGCCCGGCCAAGAGGCCGAGCCGCGGCGTCACCTTCGCCACGCCGCGCTCGAGGAAGAGATCGTCGACGCGCTCGGGATGCTCGAAGGCCTCCCTGACCGCGTGGCTCGGCGCGGTATCGAGCTGCAGCGCCGCATCGCCGTTCTGCAGGTTGAGGTCGAGCAGCAGGACGCGCCGCTCGCGCGTCTCGGCGAGGTTCCAGGCGGTCTGCACGGCGACCATGGTGGCGCCCACCCCGCCGTGCACGCCGAGCACCGTCACGAGCTTGCCGGTGCGCGCAAGGCGGCGGTCGACCTCGCCGCTCGCCGCGTCGCCGAGGCTGCGCACCATCACGCTCGACACCAGCGGCTTGAAGAAATACTCGGCGACGCCCGAGTCCTTGAGCTCGCGGTAGAGCACGATGTCGTTGCGCTCGCCGACGACGACGACCTCGGTGCGCGGATCGCACACCTCGGCCAGGCGGCCGAGCTTGATGATCGGATCGTCGAGCCCGCTCACGTCGACGACGAGGAGCTGCGGCGAGCCGTGGCGGCCGAGCTCCTCGACCGCCACGTCGATGCCGCCGCGCGCGATCTGCGCATCCGGAATGCCGAGGTCGGTGAAGCAGCGGCGCATCACGCCCTCGGAGTCGCGGTCAAGCACGAAGGCCATGGCGCTCGGCGGCGCATCCGGTGCTGCCCCGCGCTCCGCCGTGCGGACGGTCGTGACCATCGCTACGACCCTCCTCCGGAGGAGGTGGTCGTGCTCCCGGTGCCGCCAAGCAAGGGCGTCACCTTGCCCGTCTCGTAGTTCGTGATCGAGAGGATCTCGCGCGTGCCGTCCGCGGGTCCGAGCGGCCGGCCGGAGACGGTATCCGCGGTGCGGTCGACTTCTTGCAGGAGGTTGACGTTCTGCAGGCAGCCGATATAGGGCGAAGGCTCGTTGCCGTAGAAGAGCGGCGGATAGCTGCCCCAGGGCGGGCATTCCCCGCCGGCCACCGGGCGCGGCTCGATGTCCTCGACACAGCCGGCGAGGCCGAGCAGCATGGCCGCCGCCGCCGCCAGCCTCTTCCAGTCTTCGAGTGCTCTCACGGGTTGGCGCATGGCCCTCACTCCAACATGAATCCGGCGGTGCCGCGCAGCTGCGGCGCCGTGGGCTGCGTCTCGGGCTTGCCGCCCCTCGTCGTCGTCATGCGGCCGAGGAGAAGCTGCTCGAGGTCGGTCGAGAAGGTGAGGCCGTCGGTCGGCAGGCGCACCGAGGAGGCCTGCGCGGTCGGACGCACGATATAGGGCGTCACGATGATGACGAGCTCGCTCTCGTTGCGCTGGAAGCTCGTGGAGCGGAAGAGCGCGCCCAGCACCGGCACGTCGCCGAGCCAGGGGAAGCTGTTGATCTGGCTCGTGACGTTGTTCTGCAGGAGACCCGCGATCGCGAAGGTCTCGCCGCTGCCGAGCTCGATCGTCGTCTGCGCGCGGCGCACGTCGAGTGCCGGAATGGTGAAGCCGTCGATCGTGATGGCGCCGGTCGAGGTGAGCTCGCTCACCTCCGCCTTCATCTTGATGCTCAGCCGATTGTCGTCGAGCACCGTCGGCGTGAAGTCGAGCCCAACGCCGAATTGCTTGAAATCGATGGTGATCGTCGTCGAGCCGCCGGTGCCGGCCTGCGGGATCGGCACGGGGAACTCGCCGCCGGCGAGGAAATCGGCCGTCTCGCCCGAGAGCGCCGTGAGATTGGGCTCGGCGAGCACCGTGACCAGGCCTTCGGAGACGAGGGCGTCGATCAGAGCCTGGATATTGAGCGAGCCGCCCGGGCTGATGCCGCCGGCGCCGACCGAGTACTGCCCCCCCGGATTGGCAACGAATTGCCCGAAGCCGCTCGTGCCGGTGCCCGTGAAGCTGCGGCCCGTGAGCAGCCCCACGGCGATCCTGCCGTTGTTGTAGAGGGCGTCCCAATTGAAGCTGAAGTTCTTGGCGATGGAGCGCGACACCTCCGCGACGCGGACGCGCAGATTGACCTGGGTCGAGCCCGTCACATTGACGTTGAAGACGACCGTCTCATGCTCGCCGACGAATTGCTGTGCCACGTTCTTGAGCGTGTTGGCATCGCGCGGCGAGGCGACGGTCCCTGACACCGTGACGCCGTTGAGCGTGCCGGCGACGTCGATCTTTGCCGTCGGCACCGCCTTCAGGAGGGCGGCGAGGATCTGCTCGGTCGGTCGGCGCACGTTCACGGGATAGCTCGCGGCGCCGCCCGTCTGCGTGAGCACGTAAAGGTTGGTGGCACCCGGCTTCTTGCCCAGCAGCAACACGCTCGTCGGACCCGACACCTGCACGTCGGCGACATCGGGATCGGCGATCATCACCGTCTTGGTCGCCTCGGGCAGGCGCATGAGGAATGCCTTGCCGATCTCGAGAGCGATGGCCGGGCGGTCCTGGATCGCGGGTGCGGCGGCGGCACTTCGCGGCGGCGCCAAGAGGACGCCGCAGCACGCGACGACGAGCGCCGCTGCAAGCCATCGCCCCACTCTTGCCGCAGCCATCGCGACCTCACTTCTTGCCGGTCTGGCCGCGGGGCGGCGGCGCCGCCTTGGCGGTCGGGACATAGGTCGAGCCGGCGCCGACCGCGGTCGCGGCTTCGGCCGCCGTCGCGGCGCCGGCTTTGCCGCTCTCCGCCGGCGTGCCGCAATCGAGCACCACGAGCCCTTTGCTGTCGAAGCAGCGCACCTCCACCTTCGAGCCGCGCATCACCTCGATGATGTGCGCCGCCTTGGGCGCCGCCGCGGCGTTTCCGTTGGCGCCGGTTCCCTTGCCTTCCTTGCCGATCACGCGCAGCGCCGGCGATACCTCGTAGGCCCAGGTCGGCTTGTTGTCGGCCGCCCCCGGGGCAGGCTCCGCCGTCTCCGTCGTGCTAACCGGCTCGAGGCTTCTCAGGGCGAGCTCGAGCTTGCCGAGCTGGACCGCCACCATGAGCCGCTCCGCCTGGCTCTCCGTGACCTCAAGCGTCACGGTCTTGGGAATGTGCGGCTCGGCAGCGCCGCCGCGCGGCTCGCCGCCCTTCTGCTTGGGGATCTCGCCGATCGTCTGGTCGATGGCGATGACGCGCAGGTCCTTGAGCACCGTCTCGCCCACCGAGCGGATGCCGGGGGTCAAATCGGTGTCGTTGAAGCTCTGGGTCAAGAGGACGTCCACGTGGTCGCCGGGCGCCACCAGTCCCGCTCCGCCCTCCGCGACGCCGACCGAGATGGAGACCGCCCGCGTGCCGGGGTCGAGGACGGCGGGGAGAAAACCGGGGTCGGCCGGCTTGAGGATGTTGGCCAGGATGAGAGGGTCGCCCGCGGCGAAGCTCTTGCTCACGGCGGCGCCGACGAACTCCGTCTCGTTCCCCTGGCCGCGCTGCACGCTGCCCGCCGGCACCTGATCGGCGGCAACGTCCTGCCAGCGTATGTCGTCCGCCCGGAGGATCGTCCGCGCCGGGATCGCCCGCGCCGCGACGAGCACGGATTGCTGCGCCACCTTGGGCTGGGCCGCCTGCTGCTGCTGAGGAGCCGGCGTGCGCAACCACAGCACCGCGAGCACGATCCCCGAGAGCAGCGCGAAGCCGCCTATGATGAGCAGGAGGCGCCGGACAAGCATTGCACGACCTCGGGCGTAATACGCCACAAAAGAGCTGCGAGGATGGCCACCGCGTAGGGCATCGGCTCGCGTGCCGCCATCCTCGCGGCCTCGACCCCGAGCAGCCGCACGAGCGGCCCCCTTCCGCGCACCTCGTCGTCCCGCGCGGCGGCGGTCCCGCGCGTCATGCCACGAAATATCCGGCCGCCGACCAGATATACGCAGGCGAGCACCCCGCCTGCCAGCGCAATGTCGAGGAGCAGCGTCAGCATGCCCCCGACCGATTCACCCAGCGCCGCCGCGGCGATGAGCTTGGCGTCGCCGCCGCCGAAGACGCCCAGCCCTGCCAGCAGCGACAGTGCAACGAACAGGCCAGCCGCGCCGGCAACCCCCGGCCACAGCGGGCCCGCCGCCGCGAGAACCCGGATGAGCGCACCGCTCACCGCCACCAGGATCATACAAGTGTAGGGCACGATGCGCTCGCGCACATCGACCACGGCGGCCCACGCCGCTGCCGCCAAAATGACGATCCTTGAGCACACAAGAATGGCCGGAATCACCTCGCTCATCTGACGAACGTCCGCGCGTGCCGCCGCCGGGCGCGTTGCCGCGCCCCGCGACACGCTCAGTGAGGCGTGTTGCCGAGGTGGCCGGCGATCATGTTGAAGGTCGCGGTCAGATTGGTACCGACCAACGTCACCGCCACGATGATGGCAACGGCGATCAACGCCGCAATCAGGCCATACTCGATGGCGGTGACGCCACTTTTCGACTTCAACGCCAGCAGGGACACGGCAATCCGAGCTAACTCCATCATGATCATCTCCTGGGCTGGTTACGCCGAGTTTCGAAACATCAGGCTATACCTCCTATTGGGCCGGCGCGAGCTATGCTTGCCAACAGGTTGCTGCGCCATGGGTAACGACCGCAGCTCCATCCACTTCCACCGCAACCCCCGCAACAGCACCCAATCCGTCGCTAGGAGTTCCCGAAAAACCCGGCAAGCGTATTGAACGTAGACGATAGGTTGCCCGCGACCAAGTTGACTGCCGCGACAATCGCGATGGCGATCAGGCCCAGAATGAGCCCATACTCGACGGCCGTGACGCCGCGCTTCCCGCCAAGCGCCGCTACGGACGCAATCGACCGCGCCAGACGCGACATGCCGGACTCCCCCTTACGGTCCCACGGGCCTTGCAGATTGAATCTTAACACAAAAAATGCCATAATGCAGCGTTTCGTGTAAAGCGCGGCAGCGGCAGAGGGAACGGAGCGGTTTGCTGTTCTATGTCCGCAGCTTCGCTGGCAGGGTGTGGCGGCCGGCTGCCGCATGTGCGGTCGCCGGGGACGGGCGAGTTGGAGTTGCCGTAGGACGGCGGGCAATATAATTGCGCCGGACGGGGCTCCAACTCCATTTGTGGGGGCAGGTATCATGATGCGGGGGGCGCGTTTAGCTGGACTCGCGGTGCTGATGCCGTTGGCACTCTCGGCGTGCGGCACGCTGTCATCGCTTTTCGACACCTCAGGTTCCCCAAGCGTCGACCAGGCGGCGCAAGCCCAAGGGGCGGACCAGCAGGGCGGCTCGAGCCTCTCGACGTTGAAGGAGCTGCGCCTTGCCCGGGCCGCCCGCTCGGCAGGGGACCTCGTCTCGGCCGTGAACCTCTACCGCTCCGTGCTGGCGAGTCGCCCCAAGGACGACGCGCTTGCCGTCGAGCTCGGCGATACCTTGCTCGAGCTTGGCGCCATCGATGACGCAATCGGCGTCTACAGCAAGATCGGCGACACCTCGCCGGCCCGAGTCGGCGCCGATCTCGGCCTCGGCCGCGCGCAGATCGCCTTGCACCAGCCCGCGGCGGCGCTGGCCTATTTCGACAGCGCCCGCAGCCTGGCGCCGAACGACCCGAAGGTGCTCCTCGGGCGCGGGGTGACGCTCGACCTGCTCGACCGGCACGAAGAGGCTCAGGCAAGCTATCGCGAGGTGCTGAATACGCACCCGCGCCATGTGGCGGCGCGCAACGACCTGGCGCTTTCGCTGGCGCTCACCGGGGACTATGCGCAGGCGGTCTCCATCCTGTCGCCGATCGCGCTGTCGCCCATAGCACCCGTCAAGGTGCGGCAGAATTTGGCCCTCATCTACGGTCTCGAGGGCAATTCGCAGCGGGCGGCCCAGATCAGCAGGCTCGACCTCAGCGAGGCCGATACCGAGGCCAACCTGCGCTTCTTCGAGGCCGTGCGCGAGCACAAGAACTGACGCGACTCGAAGGGCCTCTCCGCCTTCTCCGGATGGGCCGGCAGTCCGAGCGCCGGCAGCGCCTACGGCCGTCCCCAGCCGCAGCGATCCGCGGCCAGCGGCCCGGGCGGCAGGGCTCTCGCGGCGCCCCGCTCCACTCATGGAAGCGGAAAGCATGCGCTCGATGTGAGCGTGAGCGAGTAAGGGAAGAGCCACGGCACGGCGAAGCTGTAGGGCAGGCTCGCGGTGACCATGGAGCCGCAGCTCGGCGTGCTTAGCGCGAAATTCGACGCGGTCACCGCGAGGCCGGCCGAGGCCCGCACGGCGAAGCTTTGCACGGCCGCTGCGGTGCCGCACAGGCTGCTGTTGATCGAGGCGCAGCGGGCGGCCGACTCCTCCGCATAGTCGAGGGTGGTCTGGGTCCAGATGATGCGCCCGAACTCGAGCAGGCCGGCCACGAAGAGGAGCGCCACCGGCAGCGCGAACGCCATCTCGATTGCGGCCCCGCCGTTTCTTCCCGAGGGATTTCGCCGCATGCGCATCATGGCCGGCTTCGCCTATTGGATCCGGACGATCGCCGTCGCGGTCAGAGTGAGCGGATCGGGCGGTGCTGGATAAACGAGGATCGTATGGTGCTGGAGCTGGGCGCTCACTTGCACGTAGGTTCCGGGGGTGACGTTGCCCGAGCATGTACTGCTGCATGAGACCTGGGTGAAGGCGCCGCCGGTGCTGCAGCCGCACATCTCGCTCGGCGCGGCGTTGGCGGTGATCTGGCTGTCCCCGGTGCCGCTGGCCACCGCGCTCGAGATCTTGGCCTAATTCCAGCCGTTCTGCTGCGCCCATTGCGCGCCGGCCTCGGCGGCGGCTTCGACTTGCATCCACTCGTAGGCCGCGAGGCCGAGATCGAAGAGGGCCGTGAGCATGAGGAGCGGCAACGTTGCGGTCGAGGCGAGCTCGATCGCGACCGAGCCTCCCCTCGGATCGCGGCAAATTCGGCGAGCCGCCGCCTGCATGCCCTCCATGGCCCACGTCCCGCTCTGCAACGAGCCCTGCCCTCGCCATACGGCCGCGGAGCGCCGCCGCCACTCCGCCGGCCGGCCGCGCACTTGTCCCGGGCTCGGCTACTGCTCCATTCAGGTCGCCCAAATCATAGCGCAAAATAACAAAAATTCGGTTACCGGAGGCGGTGGGCGCCGGTGCGGCGATGCTGGCGCGTTCCTTGCGCGGTGCGGGCCTTGCAGGCGGCGCGCCACGGCGGCCCCAGGCGCCCGCCAGCCGGAAGCCGCAAGAGCTGCCGCTCTGCCGCCCGTTCGATTTGCCCCGGTGCGAATGCAATTTGCAAAGAGGCTTGCAAACTGCAGCAAGCCCGCCGCCGCCTATTCCACGAGCTTGGGGGTGCTGTTGTTGTTGAGCGCAAAGGCTTGGCCGCTGCAGCCGACCGACAGGCTCTGGCTGCCGCCGGAGAGCGTCACGTCTTTTGCGACGATCTGCAGGCAGCTGCTCGTGAGGTTGCTGCCGTTCGAGTTGCTGATCGTCTGTTTGGGAAAATAGAGCGCGCCATCGAGGGTCAGCCCCGAGCCGCCCGTGAGGGTGACGGTGCTGATTGGCGCGTTCGGGGCATCGAAGAAAACCAGGTCCGCGGTCGGGCCGGTCGCCGGCGCCGTCAGATTGATGGTCGTGCCGTTGCTGAGCGAGAGCGTCGCGCAGTTGCTCCCCGTGCTGCTGGTCAGCACGATGGTGACGCCGTCGCCGGTGAGCAAGGCGCCGCCCGCGATGCTGAAGCTGCCGCGATCGATGATGTAGACGCCCGGGCTCATCGTCATCGAGCCGTAGGTCACGGAGAAGCCGTTGCAGTAGACGCCCGGGCCTGCCGTGAGCCCCGGCCCGCCGACGGAGTAGTTCGTATGGTTGCAACCGCTGAAGCTCGGCACCGAGACGTTGGAAAAGGGATTGGCCGTGGCCGCGGCTCCGGTATTGACCCCATCCGTCGCGGTGACCGAGGCGCCGTTGTTCTGCGAGAGGCCGCCGACGATCGAGATCTCCTGTGCCGAAACGGTCGACCCGCCGGTGGCGTAGAGCGCCTGGCTCGACGAAGAATTGACGCCCACGGTGCAGCCGTTGAAGTTGGCCGCGGCACCGTTCGATGCCTGGAACGCCTGGCTGCCCGACGTGTCGAGCACGATCACGCAGGCGCCGACGCCGCCCGCGAGCGCCACGGCGCGCACGCCGACCGTCATCGAGGAATGGCCGAAGAGATCGGCGAGAATGAGAGACTGCGGCTGACTGACGACGACTTCGACGGCGTTGCTGTTGGAGGTGTAATTTCCGCCCGCGGGCGGCTTTTTGACGGTCACCGTGACGTTGTCGCTGCCGTTGGCGAAGCCCTTGAGCGCGGCCATCGCGATCGCTTCGTTCGTGTAATTCGCCGGATAGCCCTTGGTGATGGCGGTCGCCGCGGCCGTCGCCGCCGAATCGGCGGCGGACTGCATCTGGCGCGACACCATGAGAAGGCTGGTCACTTCCGTGCCCAGCGAGGCCATGCCGAGGGTGACGGTCGAGAGAATGGCGATCTGTACCGCGATGCTGCCCCGCCGCGAGCGGAGCACCGCTGAGACTGCCGTGAGGCGGTCGCCGAGCCTCATCTCGCTCCTTCCCTGCGCCGCAGCGCATAGCTCGAGGCGCGGCGCGTCGGACGAACGAACGCCGCTCCTCGCGCCCGGGACCCGGCCGTCGCCTGCGAGCCGTGCTGCCGAGCGGATGCCGCCAAGCTCAGTGCGGTGAGTTGCCCAGGTGGCCGGCGATCACATTGAACGTCGCGGTCAAATTCGTCCCGACCAAAGTGACGGCCACGATGATGGCGACGGCGATCAATGCCGCGATCAAGCCGTACTCGATGGCGGTAACGCCGTCCTTCGACTTCAGCTTAAGAAGCGAACCGACGAGCCGAGCAAAATTCCGCATGATCGTGTCCCCAGCTAATTCGAACGAAGCCCCTGACCGCCCGTATGAATTCCGGCCATTCAATGCAGATATACTACATACAAGCGATTCTGTTACAATAAAGTTATCGATTCGGCGGTTGACGGGAAGATTTCGTTGCGATCTGCTCGCAACTGAGCCCATGGTTCCGCGCCGGGGAACCGAGCCTGACGGGGGACAGCATGGCGACAGCCGACGCGCATTGCCGGGCTTGCAGGTTCTGGCATCCGACCCAGACGCGCGACCCGGCGGATCCAACTCGAGTCTTGATGGTCAGCGATCCCGAGAAGGCGTCGATGGGCCAGTGCAGGCGCTGGGCGCCCCATCCCGGCGTGCCGTCCGTCATCGGCGAATGGCCGAAGACCAATGCCACGGACTGGTGCGGCGACTTTGCCGCCCGCCCCTGATCGCCCCAGGCCGGGCCGCCTGCAAGGCAAGCCGAGGCATTGGGAATGTTGGTCGGGCGGACTGGATTTGAACCAGCGACCCCCAGACCCCCAGTCTGGTGCGCTACCAGGCTGCGCCACCGCCCGACCGCAGTGAGACGCGGCAAGAGGCACCGCGCGGCCGCACTCTAGCGGCTGCCCCGCGCTGCCGCAACGGTGTCGCCGCTCGGCCGTCTCAGCGGTTTCCCGGCTCGCCCAATCTTGCGCGTAGCAAGTCCCTGAGCGCCTCGAGCTCCTCGAGCATGGCCTCGAGCGCGCGGCGGTCGATCGCCGCCTCGCGTGCGGCAGCGGGGCCGGCCGCTGCAGCCGCCGGAGCCGTGGCGATGTCGCCGTTCTCCGGGGCTTGGCTGCGCTGCGCCGCAGCGCCGGCCAGAGGCGCCTCGCCGGCCGCGGCCACGCCCTTGGCGCCGCTCTCGCGCAGCAGCTTCTGGGCACCCCTGATGGTGAAGCCGTCGCGGTAGAGCAGATCGCGGATGGCGCGCAGCAGCACCACGTCCTCGGGCCGGTAGTAGCGCCGCCCGCCGGCGCGCTTCATGGGCCGAACTTGCGCGAACTTGGTCTCCCAGAAGCGCAGCACGTGCTGCGGCACGTCGAGCTCCTCCGAGACCTCGCTGATCGTGCGGAAGGCGGCACTCGACTTGCCGGCCCGCGGCGGCCGCGGCTCGAGAGGCAAGGCGCCGGTTGCATTCGACATTGTCAGGATGCCCGCGGAGCACCCGAGCGCGAGGCCGCGTTGATGCGGTTCTTGAGCACGTGCGAGGCGCGGAACACCAGCACCCGGCGCGGCAGAATCGGGACCTCCTCTCCGGTCTTGGGATTGCGCCCCACGCGCCGGCCCTTCTGGCGAACCGAGAAGCTGCCGAACGAGGAGACCTTGACGGTCTCGCCCTTGGTCAGCGCATCGGCGATCTCGCCGAGCACGGATTCGACCAGGTCCGCCGATTCGTTCCGCGACAGGCCGACTTCCTGGTAGACCGCCTCGCTGAGGTCCGCCCGAGTGATCGTCTTGCCCGACATGGTGCCCCCTCATCTCCCCTATCAACGGTACGCCGAACCGCGAAAGCGGTCAATTTGAAAGGGATACCGGACGGATTTCACGCGCGATCGCATGGCAGCCCGAAGGCCGCCGCCGGCCCGGCGGGTAGCTGCCGCAACTCCCCTTGCCGCCCTGCTACCAGCGGATCAGCCCGGCACCCCAGGCGAGGCCGCCGCCTATGGCCTCGATCAAGAGGAGCTGCCCGGGCTTGATGCGGCCGTCCTTGACGCCCTGGTCGAGGGCCAGAGGCACCGAGGCGGCCGAGGTGTTGGCGTGGCGATCGACCGTCTTGATCACTTTGTCGTCGGCGAAGCCGAGCTTGCGCGCGGTGCCGTCGATGATGCGCTGGTTGGCCTGGTGCGGCACCAGCCAGTCGACGTCCGCGGCGGCGAGCCCGTTGGCCTGGAGCGCCTCTTCGACCACCTGCGAGAGCTTGAGGACCGCGTGACGGAAGACTTCGCGGCCGTGCATGCGCACATGGCCCACCGTCTGGGTCGAGGACGGCCCGCCGTCCACGTAAAGGAGATCGTAGAGCCGGCCGTCCGAGTGGAGATGGGTGGAGACCACCCCGCGGCCGCGCGGGCCGAGCGGCCCGGGCTCGGCGCGCAGCACGAGGGCGCCGGCGCCGTCGCCGAACAGCACGCAGGTGTTGCGGTCCTGCCAATCGAGGAGGCGCGAGAAGGTCTCGGAGCCGATGACGAGCGCCGTCTTCGCCTGGCCGAGTCGCAGGGCGTTGTCGGCGGCTGCGAGGGCATAGATGAAGCCGGCGCACACCGCCTGCAGATCGAAGGCGGCGCCGCGCTCGATGCCGAGTGCCGCCTGCACGCGCGTCGCGGTGGCGGGAAAGGTGTCGTCGGGCGTGGTGGTCGCCAGCACGATGAGATCGACCGCCGAGGCAGGGACGCCGCTCGCCGCGAGCGCGCGGCGCGATGCCTCGAGCGCCAGATCGGAGGTGCGCTCGCCCGCGGCCGCGATGTGGCGCTGGCGGATGCCCGTGCGCCCGACGATCCACGCGTCGTTGGTTTCGAGCGTTCGGGCAAGCTCGTCGTTGGTGACGATGCGCTCCGGCAGATAAGCTCCGCAGCCGACGACCCTCGAGTGGAAGAGCATCAGCCGGCTGCCACCTGGGGCTTCTCGTCGCGGGGGGCGCTCATGCGCTTGAACTCCTTCTTGATGCGGTCGTTGAAGCCTCCCGCGGCGAGATCGACCGCGACGCCGATGGCGTTGGCGAAGCCGAGCGCGTCGGTGCCTCCGTGGCTCTTGACCGCGATGCCGTTGAGACCGAGCAGCATGGCGCCGTTGTAGCGGCGGGGATCCGTGCGCACCTGCATCTTCTTGAGCGCACTCCGCGCCATGAGAAAGCCGAGCCTGGCGACGAGCGAGCTCTTGAAGGCCTGGCGCACGAACTCGCGCAAGAGGCGCGCGGTGCCCTCGGCGGTCTTGAGCGCGATGTTGCCGGTAAAGCCGTCGGTCACGATGACGTCGACCGAGCCGGCGGCGATGTCGTCGCCCTCGACGAAGCCCTCGAAGCGGATCGGGAGCGGCGTGTCGCGCAGAATGGCGCTCGCCGCCTTGACCGCCTCGCGGCCCTTGACCGGCTCCTCGCCGACGTTGAGGAGGCCGACGGTCGGCCGCTGCAGGCCGAGCAGGGTGCGCGCGAAGAGCTCGCCCATCACGGCGAACTGCACGAGATTGTTGGCGTCGCATTCCACGTTGGCGCCGAGATCGAGCATCACGCTCTCCCCCCTGAGCGTGGGGAAGAAGGCGGCGATCGCCGGGCGGTCGATGCCGGGCAGCGTGCCCAGGATCATCTTGGCCATGGCCATCAAGGCGCCGGTGTTGCCGGCCGAGACCACGGCCGCCGCCTTGCCTTCGTGCACGGCGACGATCGACTCCCACATGCTCGAGCCGCGTGCCTGGCGCAAGGCGTGCGAAGGTTTCATGTCGCCGGGCACCACCTTCTCGGTGTGCACGAGCGAGATGATCTGGCGCAGCTTGGGCTTGCGCTTGATGAGCGGGGCGACCTTGCGCTCGTCGCCGAAGAGGAGGTAGCGCACGTTGGGATGACGGATGCGCGCGATCGCGATGCCCTTGATCACCACCTTGGGCGCGCTGTCGCCGCCCATCGCGTCGACCGCTATGGTCAAGGGTTGTTCCACGCGGCCTTATCCTCCGGCCTGAGGCTGCGGCCCCGCACCGACTTCCCGGCCCGTCGTCCGCCAGCAGTGCATCACAAGCCGCGAGATCGGTCCATCGCTCAATCGCAGGTCCGCAGTGCCGCCGGCGGCTAGGCGGTCTCGACCGCGACCACCTCGCGGCCGCGATATTGCCCGCAGGCCGGGCAGACGTGGTGCGGCCGCATCAACTCGCCGCAATTCTGGCATTCGACGTAGCTCGCCTTTGCCAGCGCGTGGTGGGAGCGGCGCATGTCGCGCCGCGACTTGGAGGTCTTCTTCTTTGGAACAGCCATGACGGGGCACTTTCAAGCTGTGACGAGGGGACGGCGGCCGCGAACGGAAAGCCCGCTTAGATATAGGAAATCCGCTGCAACGGCAAGATGATGAAGAGGGCGCATCGTCACGCGCCCCGCTTGGCCAGGCGGCTGAGCACGGCAAAGGGGCTCTCCTTGGGCTCCTCGCCCAGGCTGATGCCCTGGCACTTGCCGAGCACGTCCTCGAGGCGGATGCCGGGCTTGCGCGGATAGAGGTCGAGCGCCAGCGCCAGCTGCTGGGCGACCGCCTCTCCGATGTCGATGGCGCCGTGCTGGATCGGCTCGGGCCAATCGTCGCCCGCCTCGCCGGGCGCTCTGCCGCCCCGCGCCGCGATGCGGGACGCCGGCGCGTAGAGCAAGGAGAATTCCTCCTCGACGCGGCCCTCGACCGGCTCGAGCGAGACGACGCAGGTCTGCACCACGTCGGCGAAGAGACGCCCCTCAACGCGCACGATGGGTCCTTTCTCGATGCGACGCAGCCTCACGTCCGCGTCGAGCCGCTCGAGGGCGATGAGGCCGAAGCGCGCCGCGAGCGCCCGGCACTCGTCCTCGCGCGCGCCGATGCGCTCGGCGACCTCGCCCTGCTCGAGGCGATCGACCGCGACGAAACGGGAGAACTCGGCGCGGCTCAGGGAGTGCTTGTCCATGCTGGCTGCCATCAGGTGGGGCCAGGAATAGGCGATCTCTCGCCCGCAGCCTGCAAAGAAACTACCATAAATGCTTCCCCGCCGCCAAGCAATGCCACCGCCCGCGGCCGGCTGGACGCTCTGGAAGCAGCCTTCTCATGCATCGGAACATTCATCTTTTGAAGTATCTGCCGCCGCCGCCGGGAGGCGCTCGAAGCGCACGCGCCCCGCCGCGAGCTCGCCGTAGGACTGTGCTGCCAGGCTTGCGGCCTGCGCCCGCAGGTAGGCGGAGAGCACGGCCAGTTGCCGGGGCGCTGCGGCGACCGTGCCGAAGAGATTGCGGGCCAGCGCCGCGGCGAGCACGTCGCCGCCGCCCGCGAGTCCGGCCTCGTAGGCGGCGATGCGGCCATAGAGCGCCTTCGCCATTGTTTTGACGCGCCGCCCGACGCCGAGGTCGCCCACGCCCAGCTCGCGCAGCCCGTGATCCATCGCGTCGAACATCGCATCGAAGAGCGCTTGCGCGAGGCGCTTCGCGGGGCGGCCCTCCTCGCGCAGCCGCTTGAGGATGAGGAAGACGTGGAGTGCTAGGAGCTCGAAGCGGCCGTCGAGCGTATCGGGCACGCCGAGCTCGAGGTAGAAGACCGGCCTGCGCGCAGCCGCCACGGCAGCACCATAGAGCGCCGCCGCCGCGTCCCGCTCGGCGGCTCCTTTTCTCAGTTTTATCAATGGCATCTCGTTCGAAGCCCGCAGCTCGGGTTGACAAGCCGGGCACCCGGTGCGATGCTCCGCACGAAGCGGGGGGCGAGCGCTCGGCACCCAAGGTGATTCCCTATATGGATATGGCGTGGCGTTGATCATGCAGCAATCGGGCATTTGCGTTTCCGCGGGGCGGGCTTGGGCCGCAGGTGCCGCCGCCCTGCTCATCGCACTGGGCCTTGGCGCCTGTTCGCCGCGCACCAATACCCACGGCAATCTGGTCGATCCCCAGCTTCTTGAGCAGGTGAAGCCGGGCGCGCTCAACAAGGATCAGGTGCAGACCCTCCTCGGCACGCCGTCGAGCATCAGCACCTTCGACCAGAACACCTGGTACTACATCGGCAAGCAGACCCAGCGCATCGCCTTCCTCGACCCCGACGTGCTCGACCAGAAGGTCGTCGCCATCGAGTTCGACAGCAAGGGGACCGTGAAGGCCATCCACCAGTACGGCGAGGCCGACGGCAAGGAGGTCGACATGGTCGCGCGCACCACGCCCACGGGCGGCAAATCCTACGGCATGTTCGACCAGATTCTGGGAAGCCCTGACCGAGAAGTTCGGCGCCAGCAACGGGGCCGATGCGACCGCGCGCGATCCCTTCCTGAAGCGTTAGGCGCTCTCCCTCAAGCGAGCCGGATGCTGCGGCAGAGGAGCCGCCGGCGCGGCTGGCTGCGGTGCTGCGCCCTTGGCGGACCGGCCGCGGCGCGCCCTCAGTGGGCGGCGAGGATCGCGAGCAGCAGAATGGCCACGATGTTGATGATCTTGATCATCGGGTTGACGGCCGGGCCGGCGGTGTCCTTGTAGGGATCGCCCACCGTATCGCCCGTCACCGCGGCCTTGTGGGCGTCCGAGCCCTTGCCGCCGAGGTGGCCCTCCTCGATGTACTTCTTGGCATTGTCCCAGGCGCCGCCGCCCGAGGTCATCGAGATGGCGACGAAGAGCCCGGTCACGATGGTGCCGAGCAGCATGGCGCCGAGCGTGGTGAAGGCCGCCGCCCTGCCGCCCACGCCCCAGATCACCACCCAGAGCACGATGGGCGCCAAGACCGGCAGGAGCGAGGGCACGATCATCTCCTTGATGGCGGCGCGCGTCAGCATGTCGACGGCGGCGCCGTATTCGGGTTTCGCCGTCCCCTCCATGATGCCCTTGATCTCGCGGAACTGGCGGCGCACCTCGACGACGACCTGGCCGCCGGCGCGGCCCACCGCCTGCATGCCGAGGGAGGCGAAGAGATAGGGCAGGAGGCCGCCGATGAAGAGCCCGATCACCACATAGGGGTCCTCGAGCCGGAAGGTGATCGACTTGGCGAGCACGGGGAAATAGTGCTGCAGGTCCTGGGTATAGGCGGCGAAGAGCACGATGGCCGCGAGCCCGGCCGAGCCGATGGCATAGCCCTTGGTCACCGCCTTGGTGGTATTGCCGACCGCGTCGAGGGCGTCCGTGGTCTTGCGCACGTCCTTGGGTAGATCCGCCATCTCGGCGATGCCGCCCGCGTTGTCGGTCACCGGGCCATAGGCGTCGAGCGCCACGACGATGCCCGCGAGCGCCAGCATGGTGGTGGCGGCGACCGCGATGCCGAAGAGGCCGGCGAAGAGATAGGCGACGATGATGCCGGCCGAGATCACCAGCACCGGAAGCGCCGTCGCCTCCATCGACACGGCGAGGCCCTGGATGATGTTGGTGGCATGGCCCGTGGTCGAGGCGTCGGCAATGCTCGTCACCGGCCGGTGGCCCGTGCCGGTGTAATACTCGGTGATCCATACGAGGAGGCCGGTGACGGCGAGACCGACGAGGGCGCAATAGAAGAGATGGGTCGAGGGGAACTGCTGGCCGCCCGCCTCGATCATGCCGAAGCCGAACATGCGCCAGATGATGAGTGCGATCAGCACCGCCGAGATCGCCGCGGTGGCAAAGAGGCCCTTGTAGAGCGCACCCATGATGTTGTTCGACGGGCCCAGGCGCACGAAGAAGGTGCCGATCACCGAGGCGATGATGCAGGCGCCGCCGATGACGAGGGGCAGGTGCATCATCTGCTCCTGCATGCGGCCGGTGAAGAAGATGGCGGCGAGCAGCATGGTCGCCACCGTGGTCACCGCGTAGGTCTCGAAGAGGTCGGCCGCCATGCCGGCGCAGTCGCCCACGTTGTCGCCCACGTTGTCGGCGATCACCGCCGGGTTGCGCGGATCGTCCTCGGGGATGCCGGCCTCGATCTTGCCCACGAGATCGGCGCCCACGTCGGCACCCTTGGTGAAGATGCCGCCGCCGAGCCGCGCGAAGATGGAGATGAGCGAGGCGCCGAAGCTCAGCGCCACCAGCGCCTCGAGGACGGGGCGCGGATCGTCGCCGGGAAAGAGCTGGCGCAGGATGGCGTAATAGCCGGCGACGCCGAGAATGCCGAGCCCGACCACGAGGAGCCCGGTCACGGCACCGGCGCGGAAGGCGAGCGCCAAGGCGGGGCCCAAGCCCCGGCGCGCCGCCTCGGCCGTGCGCACGTTGGCGCGCACCGAGACGTTCATGCCGATATAGCCCGCGGCACCCGAGAGGATGGCGCCGATGAAATAGCCGAGTGCCACGTACCAATGCAGCAGCAGGCCCAGGATCACGCCGATGACGACGCCCACGATGGCGACCGTGGTGTATTGCCGGTTGAGATAGGCGCGCGCCCCCTCCTGGATGGCGGCGGCGATCTCCTGCATGCGCGCGTTGCCCGGGCTCGCGGCCAACACCGAGCGCCTGGCGAAAAAGCCGTAGATCAGCGCCAGCACGCCGCATGCTAGCGCAAATGGAATGGCGAGACTCATGGTCCTGGTCCCTTGTCATGCTAGGCGATGACCGCCCCGAGCGGGCGGCAGCCTGCGAAGGCCGCCGCTGCCCCCCGGCGGTCCGCGAAACGGCGCGGACCATGCCAGAAAGGAGGCGGCGGCGCAACTCGCTTGCGAGCGGGCGGCCGGCCCCGGACGGCCCTCAGGCCGCCTGCGGCTCCGGGCGCCGGCTGAGCCAGACGATGGCGCCGCCCGCGATCATGAGGCCGGGGAGGATGGCGAGGTTGACCGCGTGCCAGCCGAAGAGGTTCTGCAGCGCGCCCGAGCTGAAGGAGCCGAGGGCGACGACCGCGAAGACGAGCGTGTCGTTGAGCGCCTGGACCTTGGTCCGCTCGGGCGGTCGATAGGCGTAGGTTAGAAGCGTGGTGGCGCCCACGAAGAGACAGCTCCAGCCGAGGCCGAGCAGCAAGAGCGCCAGCCAGAAGTTGGCCACCGCCACGCCCATGAGGTTGGTCGCGAGACAGCCCAGCATGAGGACGACGCCGGCCAGCATGACGCGCCGCACGCCGAAGAACTGGATGAGACGCCCCATGAAGAAGGCCGGGGCGTACATGCCGAAGACGTGCCACTGGATGACGAATGCCGTGTCCGAGAAGGAATGGCCGCAATCGGCCATGGCGAGCGGCGTCGAGGTCATCACCGTCGACATGCCGCCGTAGCCGAGCGTGGCACCGAGCAGGGCCACCACGGCCGTGGGCTGGCGCAGGATCTCGCCGAGCGGCCGGCCGCTCTCCCTGCGCTCGGCGGCCGTGAGGCCGGGGACCTCGAGAAAACGGATCACCACGGCGGACGCAAGCGCGAGGCCTGCCAAGGCGACGAAGCTGCCCGCGAAGATGACCGGCAGCAGCAGGTCCTTGGCCCAGATGGCGAGCTCCGGCCCGCAGAAGGCGGCGACCACGCCGCCCGCGAGCACGTAGGAGATCGCCCGGCCGCGCGCACCCTCGCCCGCCGCCTCGGCGGCGGTGAAGCGGTAATACATGGCGAAGGCGTTGAAGCTGCCGATGAGGAGTGCTCCCGCGCAATAGAGCGGGAAGCTGCGCACGAGCAAGGCATAGGCGGAGACGAGGCCGCCCGCTGCCATGATGCCGGCCCCGATCGTGAAGCCGCCGCGCCGCCCGAGCCGGCGCATGAGGAAGGAGGCCGGGCTCGTGGCGACCATGGTGGCGAGATACTGGAGCGCCATCGGCAGCGTCACCAGCGCGGGGTCGGCGGCGATGGTCGTGGCGGCGAGCGCCGTCGTCGTGGTGACGAGCGACATGCCCGTATTGGCAAGCGCCTGCAAGGCGAAGAGAAGATGCACGCTTTTGGGGAAGCGCGGGAGGGAGAGGCGCAACATCGGCCGCACGATAGCACGGCCATGGCAAGCGTAAAGGGCGCCGCCGTCCCTCCCTCTCGCGTAATCTGGAGAGGGGTCAAAGCGAACGCGACATCCCCTCTCCCGCTCGCGGGAGAGGGAGGGGCCCAGCGCAAAGCGCTGGGAGGGTGAGGGACCGCTCCCTGGAAATGCCGATAGCCCGCCCGCGCGAGCTTGATCTCGCGCACGGCCGCGTCGAAGACGCGGCCCCCTACGACCCGGTCGCCCCTACGACCGGCCAGACCGACGTTAGAACCCAGTTGGTGCCGTCGTCGGTGATCACGCTTGACGTTGCGCCTCCAGAGAGACGCGCCTGACGCTCCTTCTCGACCTTGCTCCCGGTGGGGTCCGCAGCCTTGGGAAATTTCTCGACGACCGTCGCCATTGCCTCCTCCCTACTTATTCACGACTTTCTCCACGATGCTCAGCGCATCGGTCCATTGCTTCATCGAGGCTGCGTCACGATCGTCATTGATTTGCCAGGCAAGCAAAACCTGTTTCGCAGCGTCGCCGTTGGTCAGCCATTGACCCTTCGGATCGATCGCCTTCACCAGATCCTGCAGCGACTTCGAGCGATTTTTGAGATCGTCTGCCATAATCTTGGCCAACGCCAGGGCCTGGGCAGCCGTCAGGGCCTTGAGGCGAGCCTGTATTGCCGTCGCGTCCGGCAATTTATTGAGAAACGAGGCATCCCGCGCGATGTTGATGATTGCTTGCTGCGAGGTACTGGCCGATGCGCCCGCGTCATTGACGATGCCCGTGATGGCGTCGGGAATGCTGCCGGCCGTATCGTACGCGCCGAGATCGACGAGCGCCTGGTCGAGGGAATAGTCCGCATCGGACTTGCCAAGGCCCGTCTTGATCGGCACCAACGCCTTGAGGCGGCCGGCTTCCATTGCGGCCAGCAGCGCCGGAATGGTCTTCTGGTAGAAGAGATCCTTGTCCACGACGCCCTCTGCCCCGACGATGCCGGCCGAGGCCGCGGCGAGCGCCGCCTTCGTCCCCGCGCCACCGGTCACGGCACCGGCGGCGTTCAGCCCGAGGACGACCCACTCCGACCCGATCGAGAAGGTGTTGTTGTCGCCCGCCAGCGCCTTCTCGAACTTCTTGAATTCGATGTCGTAGGCGCGCAGCCGGCCGTAGACGACCTCATCGCGGATGTGCTTGCGCAGCACAGCATCGGTCGAGTCGTGATAGTTGGTCACGAGATCCGGCGCAAAATATTTCTGGAGTGATGCGAGCTCGGCATCGGGATCGGCGGGCTCCGGCGGATAGCCGCTGAGGCTCGAGCAAGCCGCCAGGACCGCGCACAAGATCAACGTCGCGAAGGCGCGATGCCCCCTGCCGCTGACAGCGTCTCGAAGCATGGTCTGTCCCCTGCCTAGACGTATGTACCATCCCGCGCTGAAGCCGATTGGCACGGACCTCAGCGAGGACCCCCCACTTCTTGGCGCTATCTTTGTTAGAATATCGCTCACTGTTATACAATAATTGAGAATTATCATTTTCTCGGCATGGTGGCAATGCGGACGTTTTCTCGATCTCAGCTGGCGGCGGCAGTACGGATCACGCCGAGACGCCGGGCGTCCGATCGCCGGAAGCATGGCGCGCTAGAAATGCCGGTAGCCCGTCCGCGCGAGCTTGACCTCGCGGCCGGCCTCGTCGAGGACGCGCACGCCGGCACCGCGCCCGATCCTGCCGATGCGCGTGAGCGGCAGGCCGAGCCTGCGGCCGAGCCGCGCGAGTGCCGTCTCCGCAGCCGGCGGGGCGGTGAAGAGGAGCTCGTAGTCGTCGCCGCCCGCGAGCACGCTCTCGACGAGGCCGCCGTCGCTCGCGAGCGCTGCCCGCGCGGCGGGCGAGAGCGGCACGGCTGCGGCCTCGAGCGCGGCGCCCACCCGGGAGGCAGCGCAAATGTGCTGGAGATCGCCCACGAGCCCGTCGGAGATGTCCATGGTCGCGTGCGCGAGCCCGTAGAGGCGCCGGCCGAGGGCGAGGCGCGGCTGCGGCAGGCGGTAGCGCCCCGCGAGGAAGCGGCGCGCGGCGGCGGCGAGCGCGCCCAGCTCGCCGCGGATGGCCTTGAGGCCGAGTGCTGCGTCCCCGATGGTGCCCGAGACGAAGATGCCGTCGCCGCGTCGCGCCGCCGAGCGCAGCAAGCGCTTGCCCGCGGGAATGGCGCCGATGGCGGTGAGCGAGAGCGTGAGCGGCCCTGGCGTCGCGTCCGTGTCGCCCCCGGCAAGGCGGATGCCGAACTCCTCCTGGTCGGCGGCGAGCCCTGCGGCGAAGCGGCGGAGCCAGCCGTAATCGAGCTCCGCCGGCAGCATCATGGCGAGCGTATAGACGAGCGGCCGGGCACCCTTGGCGGCGAGGTCGGAGAGATTGACGCGCAGGAGCTTCTGCGCCACGAGCTTCGCCGGATCGTCGGTGAGGAAATGCACGCCGGCAACGAGCGCGTCGGTCTTGAGCACGAGCTCCTCGCCCGCGCGCACCAGGCCGCCGGCCAAAGCGAGATAGGCGACATCGTCGGTGAGCCCGTAGGCGCCGGCAAAGCCGCGCGCGAGCGGTGCGAAGAGGCGGGCGATGAGCTCGAACTCACCCGGCCGGTGCTGAGCCTGCTTCGCTCTTGCCACCCTTCACCTCGCCCATCTCCGCCGGGCGCAGGATGCGCGCCAGGCGATCGAGCACGCCGTTCACCATGCCGACCTCCTTGACCGCGAGAAAGGCGTGGGCCACGTCGACATATTCGTTGATCACCGCGCGCGCCGGCACCGTCGGGCGATGCATGAGCTCGTAGGCGCCCGCGCGCAGCACCGCCGCCATCACCTTCTCGATGCGCGCAAGCGGCCAATCCGCGACGAGCAGGCTTGCGATCATGGCGTCGAGCTCGGGCCGCGCCTCGGCCACGCCGCGCACGAGGGCGGCGAAGAGCGCCATGTCAGTCTCGAGCGCGTGGCCGCCGTCCTCGAGCTCGGCGCCGCCGCGGTGGCCGAGGAACTCGGCCACCACCGTCCCGGCCGTCTCGCCCGACATTTCGAGCTGGTAGATGGCCTGCACCGCGGCGAGCCGCGCCGAGCTCAGCACGCGCGCCGATGTGGCTGAAGTCGCCGCCGGGGCTTGCCGGTCCTGGCGCGCGGCCATGACGCTACGGCCGCCCGCGCCCGAGCCGGCGCTTCAGCGCCAGCATCTCCAGGCAGGCACGCGCCGCCTGGGCGCCCTTGTTCTGCCCGTCGAGGGAGGCGCGCGCCCACGCCTGCTCGCGATTGTCGCAGGTAAGCAGGCCGAAGCCGAGCGCCAGCGCATGCTCGAGCGCAAGCGCCTGCAAGCCGCGCGCGCACTCGCCGCAGATGAGATCGTAATGGCTGGTCTCGCCGCGGATGACGCAGCCGAGCGCCACGAAGCCGTCGAAGGCGCCTGCCGCACCTCTCGGTCCGCTGGGGGAAAGCGCGTATTTGATCGCCGCCGGGATCTCGAAGGCGCCCGGCACGGCGAAGCGCTCGTAGGAGGCGCCCGCCGCCTCGAGCACGGCCACGGCGCCGCGGCAGAGCTCGTCGGCGATGTCCGCGTAGTAGCGCGCCTCCACGATCATGACGTGCGCTCGCTCGGCCATTCAGTCCTCGTGGAGCGGGATGGGGCGCTGCTCGGCCACGGTGAGGCCGTAGCCCTCGAGCCCGACGATGGTTCGCTTGGTGTTCGAGAGGAGGATCATAGTCCTGATGCCGAGATCGAGCAAAATCTGCGCGCCGACGCCGTAGTCCCTGAGCCCGCTCGGCCGGTTCTCGGCGCCCGCCGCGCGCGCGGTCACGGAATCCGAGACGCTCGTCGCCCGCGGCTCGCGGATGAGCACGACGACGCCGCGGCCGGCCTCGGCGATCATGCGCATGGAGGCCTCGAGCTCGCCGCCGCGGCCGCCCGAGCGCTCTCCCAGCGCATCGTGCAGCACGTCGAGCGCGTGCATGCGCACGAGCGGGGGGGCACCCTCCGCGGGATCGCCGCGCACGAGGGCGATGTGCTCGGCATAGGCCACCTTGTTGACGTAGACGATCATGCGGAACTCGCCGCCGTAGCGGCTCCTGATCACCGTCTCGGCGCCGCGCTGGACGATGCGGTCGTTGCGCAGGCGATAGGCGATGAGGTCGGCGATCTTGGCGACCTTGAGGCCGTGGAACTGGGCGAAGCGGATGAGGTCGGGCATGCGCGCCATGCTGCCGTCCTCGTTCATGATCTCGCAGACCACGCCCGACGGATTGAGCCCGGCGAGGCGCGCGAGATCGACCGCCGCCTCGGTGTGGCCGGCGCGCACGAGCACGCCGCCGTCGCGCGCCAAGAGCGGGAAGATGTGGCCCGGCGTGACGATGTCCTCCTTGCCCTTGGCCGGGTCGATCGCCACCGCGATGGTGCGCGCGCGGTCGGGCGCCGAGATGCCGGTCGAGACGCCGGTGCGCGCCTCGATCGACACCGTGAAGGCCGTCTGGTGGCGCGAGGCGTGGTGCTGCGGCATGAGCGGCAGGCCGAGGTGCTCGACGCGCTCGCGCGTGAGCGCCAGGCAGACGAGGCCGCGGCCGTGCTTGGCCATGAAATTGATCGCCTCGGGGGTCGCCATCTGCGCCGGGACGACGAGATCGCCCTCGTTCTCCCGGCTCTCGTCGTCGACCAGGATGAACATGCGGCCGTTGCGGCCCTCGTTGATGATCTCGTCGATCGAGGAGAGGAATTTGCTGTCGGGCAAGGCTCAGCTCCTCCCGAGCATCCGCGCGACATAGCGCGCGAGCGTGTCGACCTCGAGGTTGACCCGGTCGCCTGCCTTCGCCTCGCCGAAACTGGTGACGCGCCGCGTGTGGTCGATGATGTTGACTCCGAACGAGCTGCCCTCGACCTCGTTCACGGTGAGCGAGACGCCGTCGAGCGCCAGCGAGCCCTTGGAGGCGACGAAGCGCGCGAGTGCCTCCGGCAGCGTGACGGCGAAGCGCAGGCTGCCGCCCTCGGGCGTGATGCGCGCGATCTCGGCCACCCCGTCCACGTGGCCGCTCACGAGATGGCCGCCGAGCTCGTCGCCGAGGCGGAGCGCCTGCTCGAGGTTGACGGCGCGGCCGGGGCGCCACTCTCCGAGCGTGGTGCGCAGGAGCGTCTCTCCCGAGGCCTCGGCCGCGAACCAGCCGGGCCCCTTGTCGACCACGGTCAGGCAGACGCCGGAGCAGGCGATCGAGGCGCCGGCCGCCACGCGCGCCATGTCGTAGGCGGTCGCGAAGGTGAAGCGCGTATCGCCGCTCGACGCCCGCTCGGCAGCACTGAGCCGCCCGAGATCGGTGATGATGCCCGTGAACATGGCGCTATCTTTAGAAGGTGGCGCCGGAAATGGCTATAGGGTCGATCGCAGCGCGGCCGAAGGCGATTACCGTGCCAAGCAGGGAGCGGCGTCCGCAATCTCAACCTAAGAAGACGGCGCGGGAGAGAGCTCGAGCCGCTGCACGATGCGGTCGAGGCGAAATTCGATGCGGTCGAGGCGCGCGGATTGCCCGGCGAAATCCGCACGCAGATGGCCAACGCCGAGATGGAGCTGCGCCACCTGGCCCTCGGCAGAAGTCACCCGGTGCTGCAGGTCGCCGAGCCTTTCGCGGTTCTCGTCGACCGAACGACGAATGTGCCGGAGGTGCTCGATCGCCACATTGCCAAGCTCATCGGCCATACTCGTGACCGGCGCATGCTCGATCATGGCAAGCTAAGCGATCTGCGGCTTGCGAGCAAGGCCGCCCGGGCGGTTTTGGCTCGCCCGTTGGCGCTCGATCGGCTCAATCCGCGCGTGCGTAGCATTCGAGCACGTCGGCGCCGCAGGGGACGAGCGACAGGCGCTTGAAGCGAGGGGCGTCTGCGAGCTTCTCGATGCCGAGGCCGGCGGCGGCGGGCAGGCCGTCGCCGCCGAGCACGGCCCCGGCGCGGAACCACGCGATGCGGTCGACGAGCCCGTCCTTGAGGAAGGCCGCGGCGAGCTGGCTGCCGCCCTCGAGGAGGAGGCGCGTGATGCCGCGCCTGGCGAGCTCGGCCAGGGCCGGGCCTAAACTCGGGCGGTCCCCCTCCCCCGGCTCGACCATGATCACCTCGACGCCGGCGTCCGCCAGCACGGAGCTGCGCTCCTCGGAGGCGTCCCGGCGCGTGACGAACCACGTCGGCACCTCCTTGGCGGTCGCGACGAGCCGGCTCGTGAGCGGCAGGCGCAGGCGGCCGTCCACCACGATGCGCACCGGCGAGGCGCCCTTGAGGCCGGGGATGCGGCAGGTGAGCTCGGGATCGTCGCTCATCGCGGTGCCGATGCCGACCGCGACCGCGTCGTGCGTTGCGCGTAAGAGGTGCGCGCGGGCGCGCGCAGGCTCGCCAGTGATCCAGCGGCTTTCGCCGGCGTGGGTCGCAATCTTGCCGTCGAGCGTCGTCGCCGTCTTCCAGGTGACGAGCGGGCGTCCCTCGCGGATGCGCATGAGGTAGCCGGCGTTGAGCTCGGCCGCCTCCTCGCGCGCGAGCCCGAGCGAGACCGCGATACCGGCCGCCTTGAGCCTGGCGATGCCGCTGCCGGAGACGCGCGGGTCGGGATCCTCGAGGGCGACGACCGCGCGCGCGATGCCCGCGGCTACGAGGGCGTCAGCACATGGCGGCGTGCGGCCGTGGTGGCTGCAGGGCTCGAGCGTGACATAGGCCGTGGCCCCGCGCGCGGCATCGCCCGCGCGCACGAGCGCCTCGCTCTCGGCGTGCGGCCGCCCGCCCGCCTGGGTCCAGCCGCGGCCAACGACGCGGCCCTCGCGCACGAGGACGCAGCCGACCGCCGGGTTCGGCCATACGCGGCCGAGGCCGCGCCGGGCGAGCCCGAGTGCCGCCGCCATGAAGGAAAGGTCGGCCGCGTTATTCGCTGTCGCCACTCAGCTGCTCGACGAAATCCTCGAAGTCCTTGGCCTCGCGGAAGTTGCGGTAGACCGAGGCGAAGCGGACGTAGGCCACGGGATCGAGCGAGCGTAGCGCGTCCATGACGATCTCGCCGATGGTCTCCGAGCGGATGTCGCTCTCGCCCGAGCTCTCGAGCCGGCGCACGATGCCGTTGACGATGCGCTCGACGCGCTCGGGATCGACCGGGCGCTTGCGGCAGGCGACCTGGATCGAGCGCACGAGCTTGTCGCGCTCGAACGGCACGCGCTGGCCGTTCTTCTTCACCACCATGAGCTCGCGCAGCTGCACGCGCTCGAAGGTGGTGAAGCGCGAGCCGCAGGCCGGACAGAAGCGCCGGCGCCTGATCGCGGCATTATCCTCGGTGGGCCGCGAATCCTTCACCTGGGTGTCCTCGTGGCCGCAGAACGGACAGCGCATGACCCCTCATCCCCCCTCTGTTGCGAGCCCCCCTCGCGGGCTCAGCGATCGGCGTAGATGGGAAAGCGCGCGCAAAGCGCCTCGGCGCGCGCGCGCGCGGTTTCCTCGATGCGGCTCAAATCGTTGGCGCCGGACGCGAGCGCGTCGAGCACGTCGGCGATCTCTGCCGCCACCTCGCGGAACTCAGGCAAGCCGAAGCCGCGCGTGGTGGAGGCGGGCGTGCCGAGCCGGATGCCCGAGGTCACCGTCGGCTTCTCGGAATCGAAGGGCACGCCGTTCTTGTTGCAGGTGATGGCGGCGCGCTCGAGACTTTCCGCGGCGAGCTTGCCGGTGAGCCGCTGGCGGCGCAGATCGACGAGCATGAGATGGGTGTCCGTGCCGCCCGTCGTGATGGCGTAGCCGCGTGCGGCGAGGCCCGAGGCGAGCGCCTTCGCGTTCTCGACGACCTGGCGCGCGTAGGACTTGAAGCCGGGCTCGAGCGCCTCGCCGAGTGCTACCGCCTTGCCTGCAATGGCGTGGAGCAACGGGCCGCCCTGGGTGCCGGGAAAGATGGCGGCGTTGATCTTCCTGCCGATCTCCTCGTCCATCGCGAGGATCATGCCGCCGCGCGCGCCGCGCAAGGTCTTGTGCGTCGTCGTCGTCACCACGTGGGCGTGAGGCAGCGGGCTCGGGTGGACGCCGCCGGCGACCAGCCCGGCGAAGTGCGCCATGTCGACCATGAGGTAGGCGCCGACGCTGTCGGCAATGGCGCGGAAGCGGCGGAAGTCGATGACGCGCGGATAGGCGGAGCCGCCGGCGATGATGAGCTTGGGCCGGTGGAGCTCGGCCAGGCGCTGCACCTCGTCGTAGTCGATGAGGCAATCCTCCCGCCGCACGCCGTAGCCGGCAGCCTTGAACCACTTGCCCGAGAGATTGGGTGCAGCACCATGGGTGAGATGGCCGCCGGCCGCGAGCGACATGCCGAGGAGAGCGTCGCCGGGCTTAAGGAGCGCCATGAAGACCGCGAGGTTCGCCTGCGCCCCGGAGTGGGGCTGCACGTTGGCGAAGGTGCAGCCGAAGAGCCGCTTGGCGCGCTCGATCGCCAGGCTCTCGACCACGTCGACATGCTCGCAGCCGCCGTAATAGCGCCGCCCCGGATAGCCCTCGGCATATTTGTTGGTGAGCACCGAGCCCTGCGCCTCGAGCACCGCCTTGGAGACGATGTTCTCGGAGGCGATGAGCTCGATCTGCGTGCGCTGGCGCGCGAGCTCGCGCTCGATCGCGGCCGCGATCGCGGGGTCGGCGACGGCGAGGCCGGCGCTGAAAAAGCCATCGCCGGCGCTCTTGTCCGCGGCATGCGCGGCCGCTTGCATGGTCATCTCTCCGGCACTCCCACTCTACGTCCTCTCACAACCTCGTGCCGCCCCCGGCTTCGCCGCGGCGCCCGCTCACGACATCTTCGCCACGCGCCGCGCATGGCGGCCGCCCTCGAACGCGGTCCCGAGGAAGGCGGCGAGACAGTCCTTCGCCACCTGCTCGCCGATCAACCGGGCGCCGAGCGCCAGCACGTTGGCGTCGTTATGCAGCCGCGCGAGCCGCGCCGAGGAGACATCGTGGCATACCGCCGCGCGCACCGCACGATGGCGGTTCGCCGCCATGCCCATCCCGATGCCCGTGCCGCAGACGAGAACGCCGCGCCCGGCTTGGCCCGTCTCGATCGCGCGCGCCACCGCCGCGGCGAAATCCGGGTAGTCGACGCTGTCGCCCCCGTGGGTGCCGAGATCGAGCACGCCATAGCCGAGCCTCTCGAGTTCGCCGCTGAGCATCGCTTTCAGCGCGTATCCCGCGTGGTCGGCGGCGATCGCAATGGTCACGGCAGGCATGGGCGGTCACGGGCAGCGGATGGGGCGAGAAAAATACCATATCTCGCTGACCTCTGCCAGCCTGCCACTAGTTCTCGCGGCGGCCGGAAAGGGGGCAAAACCGGCGTCTTCTTTATGCCAAGACCGCGCGCAATGGCGCACGGTTGCGAGTAAAATTGCTCGGCTGGCGTCCGCGCGGAGCAAGTTAAAGCGCCGCTTTCGTAAGTTACCGAATGCATACCGACAGGGGCACTCGCCGTTTGCGTGACGAACAAGCCAGGAATTCGCGCAATGTTCCGGCTGCAAAATTGTCGAAATCTAGCAGAATTTTGATCGATACAATAGATCGACTCGCCAAACAGGGTACGATTACTCATTCTGTGGTTTTGTGATGAATTGACAGGGCGTCAGTTATATGCAATTTGTAAAAAACAACATGAAAATCACAAGAAAAAAGGTTGCCGCAATGAGCGAGGAGAACTCCAAGAAGATTGCTCTCGACAAGGCGGTCGGCATGGCGGCGGACATCGTCTCGGCCTACGTCGGCAACAACGCCTTGCCGGTGGGGCAGCTGCCGGAAGTCATCCGCACGGTGTACAGCGCAATCGCCACCCTTCAGGATCCGCTCGCCGCCCCGTGGCGCGAGGCGGCCAAGCCGGCAGTGCCGATCAAGAAGTCGGTGACGCCCGATTACATCATCTGCCTCGAGGACGGCAAGAAGCTCAAGATGCTGAAGCGGCATCTGCGCACCACCTACAAACTGACGCCCGACGCCTACCGCCAGAAATGGGGCCTGCCGCCGGACTATCCCATGGTGGCGCCCAATTACGCGGCGCAGCGCTCGGCCTTCGCGAAGAAGATCGGGCTTGGCCGCAAGCCGGCAGGCGGCCGGCGGCGCAGCCGCTGAGGCGCGCGCGCGGCACCTCCGCCCGGGCGGCCCGCTGCCGCCTCACGGCCCTCCCGCGTTGAAGCCGGCTGGCGGCCGCGCGCTCCCGGCGCCGCTCCGGCTGTCGCCAAGCCGGCCCGGCGGCGCTAGACTGCGCGGCCAATCAGGAGGCACGCCATGTCACCAGCCGAGCCTGCGCTCGCCGGCCCGCCGGCGCTCAAAGCCTGGGCCAAGTTCAAATGGGACGACCCCTTCCTCATCGAGGAGCAGCTCGGCGAGGAGGAGCGCCTGGTCGCCGAGACCGCGCGCGCCTATTGCCAGGAGAAGCTGATGCCTCGCGTCGTGGAGGCCAACCGCCACGAGCGCTTCGACCGCGAGATCTTCAATGAGCTGGGCGCCCTCGGCCTCCTGGGCTCGACCATCAAGGGCTACGGCTGCGCCGGCGTCAATTACGTCTCGTACGGGCTTGTGGCGCGCGAGGTGGAGCGCGTCGATTCCGGATACCGCTCCTGCATGAGCGTGCAGTCCTCGCTCGTCATGTACCCGATCTACGCCTACGGCAGCGAGATGCAGCGCCAGAAGTACCTGCCCAAGCTCGCGAGCGGCGATTGGGTGGGCGCCTTCGGCCTGACCGAGCCCGACCACGGCTCCGACCCGGGCGGCATGCGGACGCGCGCCGAGACGGCCGCCGGCGGCTACCGGCTCAAGGGCAGCAAGATGTGGATCACCAATTCGCCGATCGCCGACGTCTTCGTCGTGTGGGCAAAGGACGACGAGGGAACGATCGGCGGCTTCCTCCTCGAGAAGGGCATGGCCGGCCTCAGCGCACCCAAGATCGAAGGCAAGTTCAGCCTGCGCGCCTCGCTCACCGGCGAGATCGTGATGGACGGCGTCGAGGTGCCCGAGGAGAACCGCCTGCCGGGCGCCAAGGGTCTCGCCGGACCCTTCGGCTGCCTCAACAACGCGCGTTACGGCATTGCCTGGGGCACCATGGGGGCGGCCGAGTTCTGCTGGCATGCCGCGCGCAGCTATACGCTCGAGCGCAAGCAGTTCGGCCGCCCGCTCGCCGCCAACCAGCTCGTGCAGAAGAAGCTCGCCGACATGCAGACGGAGATCGCCCTCGGCCTCCAGGCGGCACTTCGCGTGGGCCGCCTCATCGACGAGGGCAAGGCGGCACCGGAGGCGGTCTCCCTCATCAAGCGCAACAACTGCGGCAAGGCGCTCGACATCGCGCGGACGGCGCGCGACATGCACGGCGGCAACGGCATCGCCGACGAGTACCACGTCATCCGCCACGTCATGAACCTCGAGGCCGTCAACACCTACGAGGGCACCCACGACATCCATGCCCTCATCCTCGGCCGCGCGCAGACGGGCATCCAGGCCTTCACCGGCTGAGCTCGCCTGAGGCGCTCCGCCTCAGCGCTGGGCGGCGCTGTCCGCGCGCGCGAGCATGCCCTTGAAGCGGCGGTAAAGCCGTGCCGCGCTCGCCTTGAGCGCCGGAGCGCGCCTTTTCGCCTCGGCCTCGAAGAGTGCCAGCTCGCCTGCCGCGAGGCCGCGCTCGAGTGCGGCACGATAGGCGGGAATGCCGGCCCATTCCGCGACGGTGCTCTCGCCCGCCTCGACGTGGAACTGGAGGCCGTAGGCGCGGTCGCCCCAGCGCAGCGCCTGGACCGCGCTCGCCGCGTTGCGCGCCAGCACGGCAGCACCTTCTGGCAGCGCCGTCACCTCGGCCGCGTGCCATTGCAAGCAGGCGAGCCGTGGGCCCTCGCCGCCGAGGAGTGCGTCGCGCTCGCCCTCCGGCGTGAGCTCGACCGCGCGGATGCCGATCTCGGCCTTGCCCCCCATCGGTGCGACCGTGCCGCCGAGCGCTGCCGCGAGCAGCTGGTGGCCCAGGCAGACGCCGAGATAGGGCAGTGAGCGCTCGACCACGGCCTCGCGGATCGCCGCCTTCTCGGCCACCAGCCAGGGGTGGCGGTCCTCCTGCCAAACGTCCTGCGGGCCGCCCATGACGATCAGCGCCCGGTAGCCGGCGAGCGGCGGGATCGCCTCGCCCGCGTCGAGCCGCACGGCGTCCCATGCGATGCCGTCGGCGGCGAGAAATTCGCGGAAAGTCCCCGGATGCTCGAGGGGATGGTGCTGGAGGACGAGGATGCGGGTCATGCTGCGAGCTTTATACGAGCGGCGGCGCTCTCGGCAAGGGGACCGCGCGCGGTCATGCTCCACTGCCCATTTTCGCTGAAGCGCGCGCCACCCCCTCCCCACCCTCCCCCTTCGAGGGGGAGGGGGTATTAGGCCGTGTCGCGATTTAGGTCCCCTCCCCCCTTGAGGGGGAGGGTTAGGGAGGGGGGTACGCATCGCCAATTCAGGGGACTAATCTCGCTCCCATGATCGACGGCTCGAGCGCAGAGCGCTTTCTCGCCACTGTCCCGAGGTTCGGGCACTTCGGCCAGATCCTCGATCCGCAGCTCTATGCAGCGCTGCCGGACGGCTGGATCGTTGGGCTCTCGGACGTGGTGAGCTCGACGCGGGCGATCGAGGACGGCCAGTACAAGAAGGTCAATATGGCGGGTGCCGCCGTCATCGCGGCGATGTCGAACGCGCTCGGCAACACGCCCTACCCGTTCGTCTTCGGCGGCGACGGCGCCAGCTTTGCGCTGCCTCCGGACAAGGCCTCGGCGGCGCGCGAGACGCTCGCCTGCACCGCGGCTTTCGTAGCCGAAGTCTACGGGCTCGGGCTGCGCGCCGCCCTCGTGCCCGTCGCAGCCATCCGCTCCGCCGGCTTCGACATCCGCGTCGCGCGCTTCGCCGCCTCGCCCGATCTCGATTACGCCATGTTCTCGGGCGGCGGCTTGAGCTGGGCCGAAGCGCGCATGAAGGCAGGCGAATTTGCCATCCCGCCCGGGCCGCCCGGCTGCCGCCCGGACTTGAGTGGCCTCTCCTGCCGCTTCGAGGCGATCCCGGCGCAGCGCGGCGTCGTGCTGTCGCTCATCGTGCGGCCGGCGCAATCCGCGCCGGCTGGGGAGGGCAGTGCTGCCGCCTACCGGGCAGTTGTCGAATCCGTCATCCGCCTGATCGAGGAGAGCCCGGACATGGCGCGGCCCGTGCCCGCCGGCGGGCCGCCGCTTGCCTGGCCGCCGGCCGGGCTCGATCTCGAACTGCGCGCCGGTCGGACCTCCGGCGTCCCGAGCTGGCTGCGGCGGCTCAAGCTCCTCGCCCACACGGCGCTCTCGTCGTCCGTTCTGCGCCTGCGCCTCCAGGCCGGCCGCTTCAACGCCGGCCGCTACCTCGACCAGCTCGTCGCCAATTCGGACTACCGCAAATACGACGACGGGCTGCGCATGACGATCGACTGCCGGGAGGAGCTCGCCGCTGCGATCGAGGCCCGGCTTGCCAAGGCCGCGGGCCAAGGCATCGTCGCCTTTGGCCTGCACCGGCAGCAGGCGGCCTTGATGACCTGCTTAACACCCTCGGTCTATCGCAGCGACCACATCCACTTCCTCGACGGCGCTGCCGGCGGCTATTCCGCCGCCGCGGCCGCGATGAAGACGAAAGCGAGGCTGGCTTGAAATCCGCGAAACCGGCGCAAGCGTTCCGCAGCCGTTCGGCGAGAACGATGTTGATGCCGCTACTCGGGCGGCCGTTGATTCAACAACCCCACGGCGCGCGCTGCGGCCTCGTCGAAGCCGAGCTCGCCCTTGAGGATCTCGTCGCAAAGCTCTGATAGAAGCGGATCGTCGCTCGCGACGAGGTTGACGCGCACATGCTCCGCGGCGAGGCCGGCAAGGAGCCGCCGCACGCGGCCCTGCGGGTCGCCGTGTCTATCGCCCTGTGCCAAGGCGTTCGCGTGCCGTTCCAAGGCGTCCGCCAGCTCCGCGATGCCATCGCCGCGGAGCGCCATGGTGCGGATGACCGGCGGCTGCCAGCCGGGCGAGCTGCGATGGAGCAGGGCCGCCTCGAGCTCCGCCGCCGCGCGGGCCGCACCGGGCAGGTCCGCCTTGTTGACCACGAGGATGTCGGCGATCTCGAGGATGCCGGCTTTGAGCGCCTGTATCTCGTCGCCGAGGCCGGGGGCCGTCACCACCACCTTGCTGTCCGCAAGCTCGGCGATCTCGACCTCGGATTGACCCGCCCCAACCGTCTCCACCACCACCACGGGGAAGCCGGCCGCATCCATCACGTCGACGATGCGGCTCGCCACCCGCGAGAGGCCGCCCAAATGCCCGCGCGCCGCGAGCGAGCGCACGAAGACGCCGGCGTCGCCGCTGTGCTCGGTCATGCGGATGCGGTCGCCGAGAATGGCGCCGCCCGAGAGCGGGCTCGAGGGGTCGACCGCGACCACGCCTACGCGCAAGCCGCGCCGCCTGAGCTCGCGCACATAGGCATTGACGAGGCTCGACTTGCCGGCTCCGGGGGCGCCCGTGACGCCCACCACTCTGGCTTGGCCGAGCCGCGGATGGATGGCGCGCAGCACCGCGGCGGCGGCGGCGCTGCCCTCGCTCTCGACGGCGCTGAGCGCTTTGGCAAGCGCCACCCGCTCGCCGGCGAAGAGAGCCGCGAGCCAATCGGGTGCCGCCTCGCCTGCCGCCGCCATGACTGCGTCCGCCTCTAAACGCGCGCAAACACCGGGGGCCTGGCGCAGGCCGGCTAAGCTAATGGGGCACCGGCGCGCTCTTGTCCTGGTCGGCGCCGGGGGCGAAGTTCACGCAGAGGAGCTTGCCGTCTTCCTTGGAGAGGGGATCGCCGGTGAGCCCGCAGAGCGTCGTCTTGGCGGCGCCGGCGGCGACCAGGTGGCTGCAGCGCTCGCAGACGCCGAAGGCGCCCTGGCGGCAGCCGCTGCGCACCTTGCCGAGCACCACGGCGAGGCCCTTGGCGAGATGGCTGGCGCATTCGACGGGCAGCTCGGCCACCGCCTTCTCGATGCCCAGCATGGGATCGCGGGCGAGGAGCTCCCGCCCCTTGGGCGTCAGCTCCACGCTGACGCCGCGCCGGTCGCTGCAATCGCGGCAGCGTTGCACATAACCCTTGGCGTCGAGCGCGCGCAGCGTCTGGGAGGCGGTGCCCTTGGTGGTGCCGAGATATTCCGCCAGTGTCGAGGGCGAGCGCGAGTAGCGGTTGGCCCGTCCGAGGAAGCGCAGCGCCTCCCACTGGGCGGGATTGAGGCCATGCACGAATTGGAGGGCGTGGGCCGCCCGTCTCAGGCGGTCGAGCAGCTCCGACACTTCGCTTGCCGTGCTCACTTGGTTATGTGCGTCGGGCATGGGTGCCATGAAGAATGATTTCGAGTCGAAATTATCCTTGAACGCTGCCGGTTCGTGCCCTAATGTATCGACTCGAAATCGAAAGTCAATGCACGCCCAAGCATTCAAGAGCGCGGGCACAAGGCAGGCGAGCCATGATCGCAGCCGACAGCAAGGAAACCCAGCGCAGCGACCGGCGCTACATCGCGGCCACGATGGAGGCGCCCTATCTCGAGCGCGAGTACGAGCAGGAGCTCGGCCGGCGCTGGCGCGAGAAGCACGACGAGACGGCCCTCCACGAGCTGATCGAGAGCCACGGACGCCTCGTGGTGCGCATCGCCTCGCGCTACCGCGCGAGCGCCGTGCCGCTCGGCGACCTCGTGCAGGAGGGCAACATCGGGCTCATGGAGGCGGCACTCCGCTTCGATCCCGAGCGCAACACGCGATTTTCGACCTATGCCACATGGTGGATCGTGCGCATGATCCGCAACTACATGATGCGCAACGCCTCGATCGTGCGGGTGGCGACCACGCCGAGCCAGCGCCGCGTCTATTTCAATCTCTGGCGCCTGCGCTCGAAGGCGCGCACGCGTGCCGACGGCACCATGTCGGACGAGGACCGCGCGCGCATCGCAACCGAGCTCGACGTGCCGCTCTCCGACGTGGAGCGCATCGACATCCATTTCGCGCGGCCCGACCAGTCGCTCAACACCACGATCGGCGAGGACGGCTCCATGGAGCTCCAGGATCTCGTGGCCGACGTGCGCCCCTCGCCCGAGACCGTGGTCACCGGCCGGCGCGACCGCAAGACCCATATCGCCTGGCTGAACGAGGCCATGGACACGCTCTCCGAGCGCGAGCGCCGCGTCATCGAGAACCGCTTCCTCGGCGACGACAAGACGACGCTCGCCGAGATCGGCGAGAGCTTCGGCGTCACCAAGGAGCGCATCCGCCAGATCGAGCGCCAGGCCCTCCTGAAGCTGCGCGCCGCCATGCGCACCCACACGCCGGACGTGGCGGAGCTCTTCGACAATTGAGCTGCGGTGCGGTGAGCGCGGCTACAGCTTCCCCTTCACCATCTGGATGATGGCCGAGAAGTCGAGGGCGTCGTGGCCCTTGTTGCTGAAGAGCGCGTAGAGCGCCGCCGCCGCGGCGCCGAGCGGGGTAGCGGCACCTGTTGACGCCGCCGCCTGCTGGGCCAAGCGCAGGTCCTTGAGCATCATGGCGACCGTGAAGCCCGGCTGGAAGCCGCGGTTGGAGGGCGCGCTCGGCACCAGGCCGGGCTCCGGGCAATAGTTGGTGATGGCCCAGCACTGGCCGGATGACTTCGAGCTGATCTCGAAGAGCTTGGCGGCGGAGAGGCCGAGCTTCTCGGCGAGCGCGAAACCCTCGGCCACCGCGATCATCTGGGCGCCCAGCATCATGTTGTTGCAGATCTTGGCGGCCTGGCCGTTGCCGGAGGGGCCGGCGTGGACGATCGCCTTGCCCATCTTCTCGAGGAGCGGCTCGGCGCGCGCAAACGCGGCCTCGCTGCCGCCCACCATGAAGGTGAGCGTGCCCGCAGCCGCCCCTGCCACGCCGCCCGAGACGGGCGCATCGACCATGTCGAGCCCCTTGGCCGCAGCGGCGGCACCGACGGCGCGCGCGCTCTCCACGTCGATCGTCGAGCAGTCGATGAGGAGCGTGCCGGGAGCAGCACCTGCGATGACCCCCGCCTCGCCGAGATAGACCCCGCGCACATGCTGGCCTGCCGGCAGCATGGTGATCACGGTATCGACGCCGCGCGCCGCGTCCGTCGCCGACCCGGTGACTTCGGCGCCCGCCTCGCGCGCAGCATCGGCAAGCCTGGGCACGATGTCGAAGGCCTTGAGCGCGTGGCCCGCCTTCATGAGGTTGCGCAGCATGGGGCCGCCCATGTTGCCGAGGCCGATGAAACCGATCTTGCTCATTGCGGCACTCCTCCCGTTATCCCGCATTCCGCGTGTGAAGGGATTCTACCACGGAGGACACGGAGGAAGTGTAGAGGAACCACAAAGGCACAAAGGCGCAAAGGCACAAAGGCACAAAGGTAGATTTTGCGCTTCGCGCGGAGCGCAATCATTTCCTTCGTGTCTTCGTGTCTTCGTGTCTTTGTGGTTATGAATCTTCCTTCCTCCGTGTCCTCCGTGCCTCCGTGGTAAATCCTTTCCTTAACCGAAGCTGAGATCGTCCGCGCGCGGGGCGAAGGCGCGCGCGAGCTCGGCTTCCTCAACACCGGCAAGGGTCGGCGGCCGCCATTTGGGGGCGCCGTCCTTGTCGACGATCACCGCGCGCACCCCCTCGAAGAACTCGTGGCCGTCCATGCAATATTGGCAGAGACGGTACTCCATGATCATCGCCTCCTCGAAAGTGAGCCCCCGCCCCAGGCGCAGCGCGCGGAAGGTGAGCTTGAGCGAGGTCGGCGATTTCTGCGCCAGAATGGCGGCGGTGTCCTTGGCCAAGGCCGTGCCCTCGCGCGCCAGCGCCTCGAGGATCGCCTCGACCGATTTGCCGGCGAAGCAGCGGTCGATCGCGGCGCGCGCTTCGCTGAGCGGTGCCGTACCGGGGTCCTCGGCGAAGCTGGCCAGCACCGCCGAGACGGCCGCCCTTCCTTGCCCAAGGTCCGCGGCCGCCAGCGCATCGGCGATGGCCGGGAACTTGGCGCTCGGCGCATAGTGGGTGGCGATCCCGGCATAGAGGCAGTCGGCCGCCTTGAGCCGCGCACCGGTGAGGCCGAGATACATGCCGAGCTCGCCCGCAAGTCGCGGCAGCACGTAGGTGGCGCCCACGTCGGGGAAGAGGCCGATGCCGGTCTCGGGCATGGCGAAGAGCGTGCGCTCGCTCGCCACCCGGTGCGAGCCGTGCACCGAGAGCCCGACCCCGCCGCCCATGACGATGCCGTCGATCAGCGCCACATAGGGCTTGGCGAAGCGGAAGATGCGGCGGTTCTGGCTGTATTCCTCGCGATAGAAGGCGGCGCGGTAGGTGCGCTCGCCGCTCTCTCGGGACCCGTAGAGGGCGCGAATGTCGCCGCCCGCGCAGAAGGCGCGCCCGCCAGCGCCTCGGATGACGACGGCGCCCACATCCCGGTCCGCCTCCCATTCGTCGAGACGCGGGTCGAGCGCCTGCATCATGGCGAGCGTCAGGGAATTGAGCGCCGCGGGCCGGTTGAGCGTGATCTCCGCCATGGCCCCGCGGCGCGCGAAAAGGATGTCCTCGGCCTCGCTCATCTTCCGTCTCGACCCCGGCAGGCAGGCGCGCCGCCGATCATAGAAGCGGTGCGCTCCCTGTCAAAGCGGGGACCGGGACCGCGCTCCACTGGCATCGTGCGCGGTTCTGTGCAATTCTTCGCAGTCATGAGCGACGACACCAAGACGCGATCGCGCGCCGTCGTCGGCCGGGCCACCCCGGCCGCCGAGACGGCCGCACCCCAGGGCGCCTATCCGCGCGTAAGGATGCGGCGCAACCGCATCGACGGCTGGACGCGGCGCCTTACGGCCGAGCACAGGCTCTCGGCGGACGATTTCATCTGGCCGGTCTTCCTCCTCGACACCAAGAGCGGGCGCCAACCCGTGCCGTCCATGCCGGGGGTGGACCGCCTCTCGATCGCGGCCCTCCTCGAGGCGGCGGGCGAGGCGGCCGAGCTCGGCATCCCGTGCCTCGCACTCTTCCCCTATACCGACCCGGCGCTCAAGAGCGAGGACGGCGACGAGGCGGTCAATCCCGACAATCTCGTCTGCCGCGCGGTGCGCGCCTTGAAGCGCGCCCATCCCGGCATCGGCGTGCTCTGCGACGTGGCACTCGATCCCTACACGAGCCACGGCCACGACGGTCTCCTGCGCAACGGCTACGTGGTCAACGACGAGACCGTCGAGGTGCTGTGCCGCCAGGCGCTCGTGCAGGCCAAGGCGGGCTGCGACATCATCGCCCCCTCGGACATGATGGACGGCCGCGTCGGCGCCATCCGCGAGGCGCTCGATCGCAACGGCTTCGAGCACGTGCGCATCATGGCCTATGCGGCGAAATACGCCTCCGCCTTCTACGGCCCCTTCCGCGACGCCATCGGCTCGATCAAGGCGCTCACCGGCGACAAGCGCACCTACCAGATGGACCCCGCCAACTCCGACGAGGCGCTCCGCGAAGTGGCGCTCGACTTGGCCGAGGGTGCCGACATGGTGATGGTCAAGCCGGGCATGCCCTATCTCGACATCGTGCGCCGCGTGAAGGAGCGCTTCGGCGTCCCCACATTCGCCTACCAGGTGTCGGGCGAATACGCCATGCTCAAGGCGGCGGTCGAGCGCGGCTGGCTCGAGAACGACCGGGTGGTGCTCGAGACCCTCCTCGCCTTCAAGCGCGCGGGTGCCGACGGCATCCTCACCTACCTCGCCCTCGAGGCGGCAAGGCTGCTCAAGAAGGGCTAGAGCCCCACGCCCGCAAGCGGCAGGCCGGATAGAGGCCTGCTGTCAATCTTCTTGCACGCAACGGAACGATGCGACGCGCATGGGCGACGCCGCACGGGTTGATCGCGCTCGCCGCCTGCGGTAAGGAGCGTGCTCCAGGCGCCGGACCGCGGCAGCGGGCGCCGGCACGGCAAACAACGTGCGGCCGGGAGGGAGATGAGCGGATGGCCAAGGGGCCTCTCAGCGGTTACCTCGTCGTCGATCTTTCGCGCATCCTCGCGGGGCCCTATTGCACGTTGCTCATGGCCGAGCTCGGGGCGCGCGTCATCAAGGTCGAGCCACCCGGGAAGGGCGACGACGCGCGCGAGTACGGCCCCTTTCTCGAAGGCCGCTCGGCCTATTTCATGTCGATCAACCGCGGCAAGCAGTCGATCGCCCTCGACCTCAAGGCGGCGGCCGACAAGCGCATCTTCGAGAAGCTGCTCGAGCGCGCCGACGTCCTCGTCGAGAACTTCCGCCCCGGCACCATGGAGAAGCTGGGCTACGGCTGGGCCACGCTGCACGAGCGCTATCCCCGCCTCATCTATGCCGCGGCCTCGGGCTTCGGCCACAGCGGACCCTACTCCCATTATCCCGCCTACGACATGGTGGTGCAGGGCCTGGGCGGCATCATGAGCATCACCGGCCATCCGGGAGCGCCGCCCGTGCGCATCGGCATGTCGATCGGCGACATCGGCGCCGGGCTCTACGCGGCGGTCGCGGTCAATGCGGCGCTCGCGCACCGCGAGCGCACGGGCGAGGCGACCAAGGTCGACATCGCCATGTTTGACTGCCAGCTCGCCCTCCTCGAGAATGCCATCATGCGCTATACAACCTCGGGGCAGGTCCCGGGTCCGATGGGTGCCCGCCATCCCTCGATCACGCCCTTCGAGGCCTTCGCCACCGCGGACGGCTACATGATCATCGCCGCCGGCAACGACGGGCTCTACCGCAAGCTCTGCGAGGCGCTCGGCCGACCGGAGCTCGCCACCGACGCGCGCTTCAAGAGCAACGAGCTGCGCACGCGGAACGGCCAAGCGCTGCGCGCGATCCTCGATCCCCTGCTGTGCTGCAAGCCGACCGCTGCCTGGACGGCCCTCCTCGAGGCCGCCGGCATCCCCTGCGGGCCGATCAACAACGTGGCTGAGGCCCTGGCGCACCCGCAGGTAGCTGCCCGCAACATGCTGGTCGAGCTCGAGGACCCCAAGGCAGGAACCGTGCGCCTCGCCGGCAATCCCATGAAGCTGAGCGCCTTCGCCGATCCTAAGACGCGGGCGCCGGCACCCGATCTCGACGGCGACCGCGCCGCCATCCTGGGCGAGCTCGGCCTCTGAAACCTGAGGCATTGACCATGAGCAGCAACCGACTGCAGCCCCTCCTCGAACCCCACACGCTCGCGCGCACGCTCTCCGACAAGATGCTGATCGGCGGCGCCATGACGCCTGCCGTCTCGGGCAAGACCTTCCCGGTCGAGAACCCGGCGACCCGCGAGACGATCGCGGAAGCGGCCTACGGCGAGGCGGCGGACGTGGATGCCGCGGTTGCGGCCGCGCGCAAGGCGCAAGGGGCCTGGGCTCAGCGCCCGGCGCGCGAGCGCGGCAAGCTCATCGCCGAATGCGGGCGGCTCCTCAACGAGCACACCGAGGAGCTCGGCCGCCTGGTGGCGCTCGAGACCGGCAAGGCGCTCAGGACCGAGAGCCGCGTCGAGGCCTCGGTGCTCGCCGACGTCTTCGTCTTCTATGGCGGGCTCGGCTCCGAGCTCAAGGGCGAGACGGTGCCCTTCAACCCCAAGATGATCACCATGACCATGCGCCAGCCGCTCGGCGTGGTGGGCGCCATCATCCCGTGGAACGTGCCGCTCCTCCTCATGGCGCTCAAGATCGCACCTGCCCTCGTGGCGGGGAACGCGGTGGTGGTGAAGAGCGCCGAGGAGGCGCCGCTCGCGGCACTGCGCACGGCGGAGATCATGAACCAGCTGCTGCCGGCGGGCGTCTTCAACATCCTCTCGGGCTACGGGCCCGAGTGCGGCGGCCCGCTCGCGGCACACCCCGACGTGCGCAAGGTGACCTTCACCGGCTCGGTCGAGACCGGCCGAATCGTCTACAAGACGGCGGCCGAGAAGCTCATCCCCGTCACCCTCGAGCTCGGCGGCAAGAGCCCGATGATCGTCATGGCGGACGCCGACATCGACAAGGCGGTGGCCGGTGCCGTCATCGGCATGCGCTTCACCCGCCAGGGCCAGAGCTGCACCGCGGCGAGCCGCATGTTCGTCCATGAGGACGTGCACGACGCCTTCGTCGAGAAGCTCAAGGCCAAGGTCGACGCCATGAAGATGGGCGACCCGCTCGACGAGGCGAGCGACATCGGCTGCATCATCTCGCAGGCGCAGTACGAGCGCGTGACGGGCTACATCAAGCTCGGGCGCGAGACCCCGGGCGCCGTCGCGCACGCCTGCTCGGCCATGCCCGAGGAGAAGCGGCTCGCGAAGGGCCTCTTCGTGCAGCCCATCATCTTCACCGGCATCGACAACAGCCACCGCATCGCGCGCGAGGAGATCTTCGGACCGGTGACCGCGGTCATCAAGTGGCGCGACTACGAGGAAGTCATCGCGGCTGCCAACGATTCGCCCTACGGCCTCGCCGCCACGGTGTGGACCAACGACCTGCGCAAGGCGCTCGACGCCACCCAGCGCCTCGAGGCCGGCTTCGTCCAGGTCAACCAGAACCTGGTGGTGCAGCCCGGCCTCTCCTACGGCGGCACCAAGCAGTCCGGCCTCGGCCGCGAGGCCTCCCTCGAGGCCATGCTCGACCACTTCACCGAGAAGAAGACGATCATCCTCAATATGGCGTGAGGCCCCTCGCCCCATCCCCTCTCCCGTTTACGGGAGAGGGTGGTGAGCGTGAGCGAGCCGGGTGAGGGACAGCGGCGCTATTTCTGCTAACCTCTCTCCATGCGCCGCTTCCTCATCCGCCTGCTCCTCATCGTGGGCCTGCCGCTCGTCCTCATCCTCGCGGGCGGCGTCTATTGGCTCACCACCTCGCTCCCCGAGACCGCGGGGACGGTGACGCTGCAGGGCCTCAAGGCGCCGGTCGAGATCCTGCGCGACCGCGACGGCATTCCTCACATCTTCGCCGCGAACGACGACGACGCCATGATGGCGCTCGGCTTCGTCCACGCCCAGGACCGCCTGTGGCAGATGGAGCAGACGCGCCGCTTCGCGAGCGGGCGGCTCTCGGAGTTCGCGGGCGAGGCGGCGCTGCCCCTCGACCGCTTTGCGCGCACGGTCGGCCTCCAGCACCTCGCGGAAACGGCGCTCGCCGGGCTCGACCCCACCTTGCGCGCCGGCCTCGAGGCCTATAGCGCCGGCGTCAATGCCTATCTCGCCCGGCACCGCGGCGCCTGGCCGCCCGAGTTCATACTGCTCGGCCTGACGCCCGAGCCGTGGCGGCCGGCGGACTCGCTGCTCTGGGGCGAGATCATGGCGATGCAGCTCTCGGGACATTGGGAGCGCACACTTCTGCGCGCCGAGCTCCTCGAGAGCCTGACGCCCGCGCAAGTCGACGAGCTCTGGCCGCCCTATCCCGATAGCGCCCCCTCCACGCTCGCCTCCGCTACGGAGCTCCTGCACGGACTGCCGCTCGACCGCCTGGCGTCGCTCGCCGAGGCCGTCTCGGGGCACGGCGCCTCCAATGCCTGGGTCGTCGACGGCGCCCATAGTGCGACCGGCAAGCCGCTCCTCGCCAACGATCCCCACCTCGGCTTCAGCCTGCCGATCCTCTGGTATCTCGCGCGCATCGACACGCCCAACCTGCATCTCGCCGGTGCCACCGTGCCCGGCGTGCCGCTCTTCATCCTCGGCCACAACGACCGCATCGCCTGGGGCCTGACCACGACGGGAGGCGACGTGGAGGACCTCTTCGTCGAGAAGCTGGAGCCCGGCGACCCCGGCCGCTATCTGGCACCCGGCGGCCCGCTTGCCTTCCGCACGCGGAGCGAGACCATCAAGGTGCGCGGCCATGCCGACGTGACGTTCACGGTGCGCGAGACGCGCCATGGGCCGGTCGTCTCGGACGCCGTCGAGGATGCGGGGAAGGCGGCCAAGCGCGGCACCGTGCTGGCGCTCGCCGCCACCTGGCTCGACCCCGCCAACCGCATCGCCGAGGCCATCTACCGCATCGACAGGGCGCGCAACTGGGAGGATTTCACGGCGGCCCTCGCCGACTTCGACGCGCCGGAGCAGAACGTCACCTACGCCGACGCCGACGGCCACATCGGCTTCTACAGCGCGGGCAAGGTGCCGATCCGCAAGGCGGGCGACGGCCGCCTGCCGGTCGAGGGCTCTAGCGGCGATTACGATTGGCTCGGCATGATCCCCTTCGCCGAGCTGCCGCACGGGCTCGATCCGCCGTCCGGCCGCTTCGCCAACGCCAACAACAAGGTGGCGCCGGCGGGCTATCCCTACCTCATCACGCGCGACGGCTGGGAAGCCCCTTACCGCGCCGAGCGCCTGACGAGCCTGCTCGACGCCACGCCCAAGGCGACGCTCGACGCCTTCGCCCATATGCAGGCCGACGCCGTGTCACTCGCCGCGCGGGAGCTCCTCCCCTTTCTCCTCGACACCGACGCGGCCGATGCCGACGCCAAGGCGGTGCTCGAGCGCATGCGGCACTGGGACGGCACCATGGCGCGCGGGCGCCTCGAGCCGCTCGTCTTCACGGCCTGGCTCGGCGAGCTCAACCGCGGCCTCTTCGCCGAGAAGTTGGGCGTCAACTTCCGAAAGTTCTTCGCCGAGCGGCCCGAGCTCATCGCCGCGGTCTTCACGGCGCACCAGGCCTGGTGCGCCAAGGACAGCGCCACGCCGGCGAGCGGCGACTGCCGCGCGCGAAGCGGCGAGGCGCTGGCGCAGGCGCTCGTCTGGCTCAAGGCGCACTACGGCAGCGACTGGAGCCTGTGGCGCTGGGGCGACGCGCACCAGGCCCAATTCGTCAACCGCATCCTTGAGCGCATCCCCGTGATCAACCGCCTCGTCAATCTCCACTTGCCCGCCGACGGCGGCAACTTCACGCTCAACCGCGGCGGCTTCGACATCGCGCGCAAAGCGGCACCCTTTGCCGACATCCACGGCGCGGGGTTCCGCGCGCTCTACGACCTCTGGACGACCTCGAGCGCTCGCGCTTCATGATCGCGACCGGCCAGTCGGGCAATCCCTTCTCGCCGCATTTCTCCGATCTCGTCGAGCGCTGGCGCGACTTCGATTATCTGCGGCTCACCGGCACGCGCGACGGGCTCGTGGCGGCAGGTGCGAGCCTGCTGACCCTCTCGCCGCCGTGAGGCAAGCCTGGCCATGAGCGTCACCATCGACGACGTCCGCAAGGCGGCGCGCGCGATCGCCGGAGCGGTGGTGGCGACGCCGACGCTGCCGGCGCGCCGGCTCGGCGAGATCACCGGCGCCGAGGTCATGCTCAAGCTCGAGAACCGGCAATATACCGGCTCCTTCAAGGACCGCGGCGCCCTCAACAAGCTGCTCACGCTCGGCGCTGCTGAGCGCCGCGCCGGCGTCATCGCCGTCTCGGCCGGCAATCACGCGCAAGGTGTGGCACGCCACGCGGCACGCCTCGGCATCCACGCCACCATCGTCATGCCCATGGCGACGCCCTTCACCAAGGCCGAGCAGACGCGCCGGCTCGGCGCCACGGTCGTCCTCCACGGCGCCGACCTGAGCGAGGCGGCCGCGCATGCGCGGGCGCTCATGGCGGCGCACGGCTATGCCTTCATCCATCCCTACGACGATCCCGCCATCATCGCGGGGCAAGGGACCGTGGCGCTCGAGATGCTGGCGGCGGCACCCGAGCTCGACTGCCTCGTCATCCCGATCGGCGGCGGCGGGCTCATCGCGGGCTCAGCCATCGCCGCCAAGGCGCTCAAGCCGGAGATCGAGATTTACGGCGTCGAGGCCGCCCTCTACCCCTCGATGTACGAGGCCATCCGCGGGCTCCCGCCGACTGCGCACGGGCATTCGATCGCCGAGGGCATCGCCGTCAAGGAGCCCGGCACCCTCACCCGGCCGATCGTGGTGCAGCACGTGAAGGACATCCTCCTCGTCAAGGAAGCGGCCCTCGAGGAGGCGGTCGAGTGCATGGCGGAGGCCGAGAAGCTCGTGGCCGAGGGGGCCGGTGCCGCCGGTCTCGCGGCACTCCTCGCCCATCCCGAGCTCTTCCGCGGCCGCAAGGTCGGCCTCGTCGTCTCGGGCGGCAACATCGATGCGCGCGTGCTCGCCTCGATCCTCATGCGCGGGCTCGCGCGCGCCGGCAAGCTCGCGCGCTTCCGCATCGAGATCAGCGACGAGCCGGGCCTCCTCTCGCGCGTAACCGGCCTCATCGGCGGCTGCAACGGCAACATCATCGAGGTCACCCACCAGCGCCTCTATTACGACGTGCCGGTCACCATGGCCGAGCTCGACGTGGTGGTCGAGACGCGCAACCGCGGGCACGTCACCGAGATCCTGGCGGCACTCGCCCAAGCCGGCTACAAGGCGCGCCTCTTGAGCAGCACGGACACCTCGGGCGGGGAGTGAGCGAGAAGATGGGCTCGGAGTCCTACGCCAGCGCCGCCCTCAGCCGCGGTGCCGCGAAATCGAGGAAGGCGCGCAGCTTCTGCGGCAAGAGCCGCTGGCCTGCGTAGACGAGGCTGACGGGGGACGGCTGGGGCTCGAACGCTTCGAGGGCGAGGACGAGCGTCCCGGCTTTGAGGGCCTGCGCCATCTGGTAGGAGAGCACGCGCGTGACGCCCGCTCCCGCGATCGCCGCGTCGATGGCCGCCTCGGCCGTGTTGACGGTGAGCCGCGAATGGATCGCGAAGGATTGAGCCGACTTGGCAATCGTGAAGCTCCAGGCGTCGGGAGACATCAGCCCCTCGAAGGTGATGCAGTCATGCGCGGCGAGCTCTCGCGGGTGCTTAGGGGAGCCGCGCGCGGCGAAATAGGCGGGACTGGCGCAGACCACGCGGCGGATGGCGCCCACCCGCGTCGCGACGAGGCTGCTGTCGGGCAGCTCGCCGATGCGGACGGCGAGATCGACGTGGTCGTCGAGGAGGTTGATCAGGCGGTTGGCCAGCACGATGCGGATGTCGATCTCGGGATAGGCCTTGAGGAACGCCGTCACGATGGGGAGGACGTGGAGGCGCCCGAAGACGATCGGCGCCGTGATGATCAGCTCGCCCCTCGGCGCGCTGTATTCGCCCGAGGCGGAGCGCTCGGCCTCCCCCACCTCCTCGAGGATGCGCCGGCAGGCCGCGACATAGGAGCGGCCCGCGTCGGTCAGCGTGAGCCGCCGGCTCGAGCGGTTGAGGAGCAGCACCTTGAGATGCGCCTCGAGGTCGGCGACCTTGCGGCTGACGGTCGCGAGCGGCGTGCCGAGCCGGCGCGACGCCGCCGAGAGACTGCCCGCTTCGACGGCCGCGACCAGGATCGACATCGCCTCGAGACGATCCATCGACATTCCAATAAAATGGAAGGTGAACTCTCAATTATGCCGGCTTCCTCTCTTTTTTGGAAGGGGCTAAGATTTCGGGTCCTAGAGCGATCGGAGTGTCCGGGGAGCTGATCATGGATGCCGCGCCAGGCTATTCGAGCGACGTTGCCTTCACGCCCGCCGTCAAGGCGGTGCAGACCCGCAAGGGCTCGCGCCATGCCTATGCGCGCATGGAGGAGCGCGGCTCCTTCGAGACGCGCATCACGCCCGAGCTCGCAGGCTTCATCGAGGCTCAGACCAGCGTCTTCCTCGGCACAGCGAGCCGGGAGGGCCAACCCTATATCCAGCACCGCGGCGGCCCGCCCGGCTTTCTCCGCGTGCTCGACGACAAGACCATCGGCTTTGCCGATTTCGCCGGCAACCGGCAATACATCACGCTCGGCAACCTCGCCGAGAATCCCAGGGCGCATCTCTTCCTCATCGACTATGCGCACCGCCGCCGGGTCAAGATCTGGGGCGAGGCACGCGTCGTCGAGGGCGATGCCGAGCTCATGGCAAAGCTGATGCCGGAAGGCTACAAGGCGCGGCCCGAGCAGGCGATCCTCTTCACCGTCTCCGCCTGGAACGCCAATTGCCCGCAGCATATCCCCCAACGCTTCGAGGCCGCCGATGTGGCCGCCGCCCTCGCCGAGTGCCACAAGCGCATCGCGGCGCTGGAGGCCGAGGTACAGAGGCTGCGGCAGGCCGCAACCGCGCCGGAGCCATGATCGGCAGTACGGCCGGTTGAGAGGACCGCGGACAAGCAGGCTCTCGCGCTTAGGTATTGCGATCAGCAATGAGCTGGGCCCGCTTCGGCGCGGCGACGATGTCATCGAGGTCCACTGCCACCACTTCTATCACCCTATTGCGATTTTCCGGCTACCATGGCCGAACTCGACGTGGTCGTCGAGACGCGCCGCCGCCGGCACGTCGCCGAGATCCTCGCAGCGCTCGCCGAGCGCCAGCTACAAGGCCCGCCTTTTGAACAGCACGGACACCTCAGACGGGGAGAGAGCGCCATATTTGCAACGAAAACGCTAGCGTCCGTAGCGACAAGTCGAATGTTCGGCAGGCCTCTCCTGAGCCGGCCCGAGACCGGACGTGAGTGCCGGTACTGTTAGGCTACACTGTAGCCCCGGCTGGCTTCACGCGGTCGTGGCGAGGCAAACGCCGATCTAGGCGGTAGCAAAAGCGTGATCCTGATTTTGGGTATCCGATGCAATCGACGGCAGCCTTAGGTTACCGCGGAGCTCTTCCAGAAATTCGTTTCCCACGCACGCAAGTGCGTCGGCGCGTTTACGGACCCAATCGGGGTACTGCTGGACCGTCGTCCCGGTAATATGCTGGGAAATAAACTGCTGCCGAAGTTTTTCGGCCGTGATATTGTACTTAGGTATATAGTCCATCGGGTTTTGTTTCGAGATACGAATATTTATTGTCGGCCCGATGATAGAAATATTGGCTAAAGCATCAATCAAATCGGCAGCAACCTGACCTTCCAAAAACTTTTTTGGAAATACATGGTGAAACTGGGGTTGAAAGCCCGCGAGAATCTCAGCACCATCGAAGCCGATCAGAACACCCTGTTGATTCCAGTCGACGGCTTTATTGCGAAGTACCAACAGATACAGCAGGAGACGACCGAATCGGTTGTCACCATAGTCTCGCATAAAGTCCTCCGCCATTAATGGCGGTACGTACCTGATACGGGCAAGCAACCGCTCTAGCGCTTCGGTCAATGTTGCGGCCTCGGCAACCTCCTTCAAATCTTCCTCCATAGCGGACGTCGACGAACTTGAGTAACGGCTGAAGCGGGAAGCTTGAAGAAACCAAAACATGATTCGCGGAAAATCGTCGTCTGGGAACTTGTCGAGCAAAGCGATGAGCGGTACCAATGCGTTGTCAGCCGGGAGTAGCGCATTGCCGGATATGCCGTGATCCCTCAACTGCTTGATCGCTAGAACTCCACGCTCTCTTGGTCCGCTCCCAGGCCGGTTGGATCGAGATCGCATTCCAAAATGCCGGATCGATTGATCGATAGCGCACTGCCTTCTTCCCGACGCCAGTAAGCGTGCGGAACACAAGATTGGGTGACAGCTCGTAACCTAGTTCGGACACCTGCGAAACGAAGGGCAGGAAATTGTCTCGTACCCAGCCGGGTGTTCGAGCGGCGACGACACCCAAATAGATGTCCGCCTCCGTGACTCGGGTACCGCGACTGTTGAGGCGCGAAAATATCTCAACAACGTCTTCAAGGTCATTATCCACCGTGATTGTGACAACCTCTAAGTCTCTGATTTTCCTGACGCGATCTAGACGTGTGTAAACTTCCATTGCGTCCATGCCGTTGCAAAGACCGTCGAGCTTGACCTGCTTTGCCATCTCCTGAAGCGTTTTCAGATCAGCTTCGCGACTCACATCAAGGATCAGGAGCCTATTGATCGGGATGTAGCGTGAACCTCTCACCCGTCGCGTCGCTGCGTTGGCTACGACAAAGAACGGGGCTTCCTTCGTGTGAACATCGAATCGAATATCGTACTTGCGCAGCGTCCATTCCCACTCGTCAACCCCGGACCACCAATAGGGCTTACGTCCGCTCAATATGCAGAGGGCTGTGGTGCGCTGTTGTCCATCGACAACCCATAAATCGGGAGTTTGTGCATCTGACGCACTCCTCGTCTGCACGGGCCCCGAACTGTCCCACACGAGCAAGGTCCCCACGGGGTAATTGAGCCAGAGTGATTCGATTAGGTCACGCACTTGCGTAGCCTTCCAGACGAAGCCACGCTGGAATTCGGGAATGCTCCACTTGTGATTGACGGAGCGTTCAACAATATCTTTGATTGTGACTGACGCGTACGCCATCGCAATTTTTCCACGGTAAGAGCGGTCAGGCTAAAGAAGATTGCGTGTAATGGTCATCGATAGTCAATTGTTATCGGCGAGCGCCCTTCGGGTTGTGAGCGACCCTCGCCGTCAATTTCCGTGAGGCGAAGAAGCCTTTGGTCGCATGCCCGGCTCTGGCGATCCCCCTCACATCCTAAAAGCGCAGGCCCTCCACCTGCTGCCCGTCTTGGTCACGCGTCCGCCCCTAAATCCGGAAGTCCGTCAGCACCTCGGGCTTGAAGGCGAGGCCGTGGCCGGGGCGCTCGGGGGCGCTGATGAAGCCGCCCTCGACCGGCACGGGATCGACCCAGAGATCGTCGAGGAGGCCCATGTACTCGATCCAGAGGCCGTTGGGGATCGAGGCCAAGAGATGCACGTTGAGCTCGGGGAAGAGGTGCGGGGCGAGCGTCATCCCCCAGGTGTCGGCCAAGGCCGCGATCTTGCGCAGCTCCGTCAAGCCGCCGCGCATCGGATCGGGCTGGAGGATGGGGAGGCGCGGGTTCTCGAGGAAGGGGCGCAAGTCGAAGCGGGTGAAATGGGTCTCGCCGCCGACGATGCGCAAATCCAGCGCCTCGGCGATGCGCAGGTAGCCCGCGAAGTCGTCGGCGATCACCGGCTCCTCGAGCCAATAGACGTCGTAGGCCTCGAACTTGCGCCCCATCTGGATCGCCACGTCGGCGCTCCAGCCCATGTTCACGTCGATCATGATCTCGATGCCGGGCCCCAGCGCCTCGCGCATGCGGCGAACGTTCGCGAGGTCGGTCGCGAGGTCGTGCACGTGGGCGACCTGCATCTTGATCGCCTTGAAGCCCGCGGCCACGTAGTGCTTGGCCTTCTCGATCATGCCGTCGCCGCCGCTGCCGCGCCAGCAGCCGCTGCCGTAGGCCGGGATGGTCGAGCGGAAGTGGCCCCAGAGGCGGTGGAGCGGGAGTGACGCGCGTTTGCCGAGCGCGTCCCAGAGTGCGATGTCGAGCGCCGAGATCGCCATCATGGCGATGCCGCCGCGGCCCGCCGTGTAGGTGGCGCGCCAGAGATCGCGCCAGATGGCCTCGATGGCCGTGGCGTCGCGGCCAAGCACGCGCGGCACGATGGCCTCCTCGAGGCACATGGCGATGGTGCGCAGCACGGGCGAGAGCGGGTTGAGATAGCCCATGCCGACGATGCCGCCCTGGGTCTCCACCTCGAGCACCAGGAGATCGCGCGTCTTGCCGAGCGCATGGCCGCGCATCCACGGCGAGTCCGGCCAAGGCATGCGCAGGAGCGTCGTGCGCACGTCGCGGATCGTCATGTCGGTCATGGCGGCGGTCTCCCAGCGCTTGTGTGGGGCTGCCGAGGGTGGGCGGGCCCTCAGCGCGGCTCGAGGCGGTGCCAGCCCTCGCTGCCGAGCGCCTCGAGCGGGCGGAAGCGGCTCTTGTAGGACATCTTGCGGCTGCCCGCGACCCAGTAGCCGAGATAGACGTAGGGCAATCCCCGCGCGCGCGCGGTCTCGATGAGCCAGAGGATCATGTGGCTGCCGAGGCTGGGCCACGCCTCCCCGGGTGCGAAGAAGCTGTAGACCGCCGAGAAGCCGTCCGAGAGGCGGTCGGCGAGGCAGGCGGCGACGAGGGCGCCGCCCGCGTCGCGGAACTCGACGAGGGCGCTCTCGATCGGGCTGTCCTCGACCATGCTGCGGTAGTCGTCGAAGTCCATGAGCGCCATCTCGCCCTCCCCGTGGCGCTCGGCGACGTAGCTGCGGAAGAGCGCGTACTGCTCGCGCGTGGCGCGCGCCGGCCGCTCGGCGGCGGCGAGCACGGCGTTGGCCTTGGCGATGCGGCGCATCCAGGGCCGTGCCGCGAACTCGCGCACCACGACGCGCACCGGCACGCAGGCCGAGCACTCCGGGCAGGCCGGGCGGAAGGCCACCTGGTGGCTGCGGCGGAAGCCGGAGCGCAGCAGCGTCTCATAGAGCCGCGGCGCACCGCCGCCTGCGAGCTCGGTGAAGATGCTGCGCTCGACCCGGCCGTAGAGATAGGGGCACGGCCGCGGCCCCGAGAGGAAGAAGCGGTGCTGGAGCCCGGCAAGGCCTTCGGATGAGCCCGACATGAGGCCATTATCCTTGAGAGGCCGCCGCCTCACAAGATGGCTGCCGCGCGTGCGCCTCGGGGCCTAGGGCGTCACCGCGCCGAGCATCACGCGGCGCTGCGTCCTGATCACCACCGTGCCGGAGAGGCAGTCGTGCAGGCAGCGCCGGCGCGCGTCGAAGAAGGCGACGCCGAGCACCAGCCACATGAGGAGCGTCGCCGTCATATAGGCGAGGCCCCAGAAGAGGAGTGCCCGCAGGACGGCCTGGGCGAGCTCGGGCCGGGCGCCGCTCCAGCTGCGCACCTCGAGGCCGAAGGCGCGCATGCCGAGCGTGGCGGAGCGCCGCCCGCCCACCTGGAGCGCGTCGTAAGCCACGACGATGAGCGGGCTCGCCGCGAGCACCGGCAGCCAAAGGAGCCCCAGGCTCAAGATGCCGAGCACGAAGAAGAAGACGGCGAGCGCCATGAGCAGGAGTGTTATGAGGAAGAGATCGAGCAGATGCGCCAGAACGCGGCGCAGCACGATGCCCTCGTAGAATTCCGGATAGTCGAGCGGATCGGGCGGCACCTCCTGCCAGCGGCGGAAGTTGGGATCGGGCACGGGCAGCTGCGGCACGCTGTCTCCTCCTACCGAAGCGCCGCGGGAGCCTAGGCAAGCCCGCGCGGAAAGGCAATTGAACCGTTCCCGGGAGCCGCGCGCCCGAAGAACACTGCGGACACGCGACCGACAACCGATTGAGTCGATCGCTCGTTTCTCCTCCTATGCGGGCATTTAAGAATTGGATCGATTCCAATATAACAGACATAAAAAGGACGCCAAATGTTGCAACCGGGTGGTTCAGGCGCTATTGTTAACCACTCTTCTGAACTGCGGATTTTATATTACGCGACTCTTGGCACGGCCGCGTCATCGCCGGAGGCTGCAGTGAGCCGGACGCATCAGGTACAGATATCGAGGCCATTGGGCAGCCTTCGAGAGCGCCGCGGGAGCGCCACGGCGGCGACCGCGCGTAGCGAGGTCATCGACCCCTTGGCAGCCGCATCGTGGCGCCGCTGGCGGGCACGTGCTGATTTGCGTCGCTCCGTGGCGAATGGAAGATCGGGCCTAGGGAAAAGCGACTGCATCGGGAATTACCGCACACTGGCTCGCGGCAAGCAAGGGCTCATGCGCGTTGACGCCGGGTGATGATCGGGCCCGTTCGAGTCTATGACAAATTTTCGTTCGAGGAGCTCGGTCGCCAGTAGATCGACTGGGAGGTAGACATGACGGCCGAGCCGTCCGTAGTCCCTTCGTTTCGGGCATTGATCCTCGAGGACCATGATTTCCAGCGGCGCGTCGGCGTCCAGGTCCTCAAACACTGCGGTGCCTCGGAAGTGCTGGAGGCGCCGGATGGCATAGCTGCTCTCGGTCTCGTCCAGGCGGCGACTCAGCCGATCGAGGTGCTGCTCTGCGACCTCAGCATGCCCGGCATGGACGGGCTGGCATTTCTTCGCCATATCGCCGAGCTGGGTCACACGAATTCCGTCATCCTGGGCAGCGCGCTCGCTCCGTCGATCATTCGGGCCGCCGAGATCATGGCGAAGAGTTACGGGCTCCGCATCGTCGGCGCCGTCGAAAAGCCGCTGTCCCGAGCCAAGCTGATGCCGCTGCTGTTGCGCCATTTCAGCCAGACTCTCGTCCCGCCGCGACCGCCCGTCGATCTGATGCCGCTCGATGAGATCAAGTCGGGCATTGAACGCCGGCAGTTCGGGCCGTTCTTCCAGCCCAAGGTCGACATAAGGAGCGCCTCTCTCGTCGGGGTCGAGGCGCTCATGCGTTGGCACCATCCCGAGCGCGGCCTCATTCCGCCGGCGGCCTTCATCCCGGCGATGGAGTCGAGTGGCCTCATCTTGCCGGCTACGTTCATGATGATCGAGGCTTCGCTGGCCCAATGCAGCCGGTGGCGCGACATCGGGCTGGACGTTCCGATCGCGGTCAACATCTCCGTCGAGTCGCTGTGCGACACCAGCCTGCCGGATCAGCTCGAGACTATGACCCGGGCGGCGGGGCTGTTGCCGAGCTCGCTGATCCTCGAGGTAACGGAGACGGCCGCGATGACCGATCTCGGCCGCTCGCTCGAGACGCTCGCGCGCTGCCGCATGAGGGGCTTCGACCTCTCGATGGACGATTACGGCACCGGGTTCTCCTCGATGCAGCAACTCACCCGTCTGCCGTTGAGCGAGCTCAAGATCGATCAGACCTTCGTGACCGGAGCCGCGGACCAACCCATCCTCCAAGCCATGATCGAGACCAGCGTCACGATGGCGAGGCACCTCAAACTCAAAACGGTCGCCGAAGGGGTGGAGACCAGCGACGATTGGGACGTCGTCGCCCGACTCGGATGCGAAGTCGCGCAAGGCTACTTCGTGGCCAAGCCGATGCCAGGAGAGCAATTGGCTGACTGGTACAAGGATTGGCTCGGAAGCCACGAAGCAGCCTAGAACCGACCCCCTCCGGCCCGTGTTGGGTAATCTCGACGGTCAAGTGATGACAAAACGCACCCTGCTAAGCCGACATTTCTGGCTGCTGCTCCTGCCGCTGGCCGGCCTGGTGACGGTGGCCGCACTCTTGATCGGCCAGCTGCGGGTCCATTCGGACTTGCACGAGTTGGCCGCCGAAGAATCCGCGCACGTCCAGCTCGGAAAAGACGAAATCGTCGAAAGACTCAGGACGCCACAGCAGCATCTGATGTCGTTACAAAAGGAGAGGCCGATCCTTGCCGCGATCGACGATCCGAGTCCGGTTAATCGGGCCGGCATGAGCGAAGCCTTCGCGTCATTGCTCGACCGCAATCCCGAATACGACCAGGCTCGGTGGATCGATGAGAAAGGCATGGAACGGGTCCGCGTCGACAGAGGCCAAGATGGCACCGGACCCGTGGTCATCGCCGAGCCGAACCTTCAGGACAAAGCCGACCGCGATTACGTCGTTGATACGGCCCACCTTGGGATCGGCGGAATATACATCTCGCAACTCGATCTCAATATAGAGCACGGCAAGCTCAGCATCCCCTACAGGCCGACACTGCGCTTTGCGATCGCGATCGCCGATCGCGCCGGCGTTCACCGCGGCATCCTGGTCATCAATTATCTGGCCGACCCGATGCTGAAGAATTTCAAGCGCAAGACCGGTTGGGGCGATCGGAACATCATGCTGCTTAACCGGCAGGGCTATTGGCTGGCCAGTCCGAACCCGGCGGATGAATGGGGCTTCATGTTCGGGCGAGCCATTACCCTTGGCAGCCGGTCCCCGGAGGCGTGGGCTCGGATCAGCCGAAGCGAGCATGGGCAATTCATTGACGCTAGCGGTCTGTGGAGCTGGGAGACGATCACCCCGCTGGCGGAGGCTTTGAAACGGCTGGGCGAGACGGACGCACCGACCTTGATCGTGGTTTCCCATCTGCCGGCGAAGGCGGTTCGGTCGGTCTATTTCAACGCATGGCTTCCGACCGCTCTGATCGGCATCCTCTCCGTGCTGATCCTCGCCACGTTGAGCTGGTACGTCGCGCTGCGCTCCGAACACAAGGCTGACGCGCTCAAGGCCGAGGCCGCGGCGGAAGAAAGCCGGCGGCGCGTGGCCGTACTGGAGGCGGACCAGAGAGTAGGCGCCAGGCTGGCGGCAATCATCGAGTCCACGGACGACGCCATAGTCGGCAAGAATCTTGACGGTACTATCACCAGTTGGAATCCAGGCGCGGAAAAGCTGTTCGGTTACCGGGCGGACGAAGCGATCGGACACGGCATCCAGACGTTGCTCGCGCCGGGCCGGGAAGAGGAAGAGCGGCAGATCCTCGAACGCATCGAGCGTGGCGAGACCGTCGGCCATTTCGAGACCGTGCGCAGGCACAAGGACGGCCACCCGATCGACGTTTCCGTGACGATCTCGCCAATTCGGGACGCCGCCGGCCGCGTCATCGGGGCCTCCAAGATCGCGCGCGACATTACCGCGGCCAAGCGCGCCGAGACCGAACTGAGCCGGCATCGCGAGCACCTCGAAGAGTTGGTCGAGGAGCGCACCGCGCAGATCGCCGAGACGACCGACCAGCTCCGCGAGCGGCAAAAGTTCATCACCACCGTCACCGACAATCTGCCGAGCATGGTCGGGTATTGGGACCGCGATTTACGCTGTCGCTTTGCCAACCGCGCTTATTTCGACTGGTTCGGCCGCACGTCCGAGCAGATGCTCGGCACAACGATCGAGGCGCTGCTTGGCGAAGAGCGGTTCCAGTCGAACCGTCCGGCGATCGAAGCGGTGCTAGGGGGTGAGCCACAACAGTTCGAGCTGGAGATCCGCAAACCTTCCGGCGAGCTCGGCTACGGTTTCGCTCACTATATTCCGGACCGCGAGGGCGACGCGGTGATCGGATTTTTCGTATTGGTCGCCGACGTGACGCCACTCAAGCTGGCCGAAGGCGAGCTGCGCCACGCCAATGACAAGCTCGAGGAGGCTCTCGCGGGGGCCAAGGCTGCCAGCAGCGCCAAGAGCCAGTTCGTCGCCAACATGAGCCATGAAATCCGGACGCCGATGAACGGCGTGATCGGCATGCTCGAAATTCTCGGCCATACCAAACTCGACGACGATCAGGCCCGGATCATCGGCACAGTGAGAGGCTCGGCTCGCTCGCTGCTGGAGGTCATCAACGACATCCTGGATTTCTCGAAGATTGAAGCGGGGTACCTCAAGATCGAGGTCATCGCAGCCGATCCGACCGAGATCATCGAGAGCACCGCCCGGCTTTTCCTGGGCGCCGCGGCGGCCAAGGGTCTCGTCATGCGCAGCTTCGTGGCGCCCTCCGTCCGCGGCCAGTACCTGACGGACCCGGTGCGATTGCGGCAGATCCTGAGCAACCTGGTCAGCAACGCGATCAAATTCACTTCGAGCGGCGGCGTCACGATGACCGTGGACGTCGCGCCAGGCGATGACGAAGCGGCATGCCTCTGCTTCGTCGTTGAGGATACCGGCATCGGGATCTCGCGCGAGGCGCAGGCGCGGCTGTTCCAGCCCTTTACTCAAGCGGACGATTCCACTGCGCGTAAATTCGGCGGCACCGGCCTCGGGTTATCTATCTGCCTGCGGCTGGTCGATCTCATGGGCGGGAAGATCGGACTTGACAGCGTCGAGGGCGAGGGAACGCGGGTCACGCTCACCCTGCCGGCACGCCCCGTCGAGAGCGACGCCGAAACTACGGCCCTCGATCTGCACGGCGTCCGCGTCGCGTTGGTCACCTCAGACAAGGTCGAGCAGCGGTATTTCCACGGCTATCTTACACATTGGGGCGCGGAGGTGACCGTGATGCAGCCGGGGTCCCGCCCTGCGACGCCGCCACCCGAATCTTTCACCCTGATCCTCGCCCCATTAGTCACGATGGAGGATATCAGGCTGGCGGCAGAAGGGGCGGATGAGATCGGGATCCCGGTCGGAGCGCCTATGCGCTTCGTTTTCTACTCGTACGACGACCCGCCCGTCGACCGGAACCCGACGAACGACAGCATCGAGACGACGGCCCTGTCCCGCGCCCGGATCATCACGGCCGTTGCCGTTGCGGCGGGACGGATGAGCCCGGAGACCGAAATCGTTCAAGCGCTGCCCCTGCTCGCCTCGCACGGCGCGGCCCCCTCGCGGGATCAGGCGATCAAAGAGGGAAGACTGATTCTTCTGGCCGAAGACCATCCTGTGAACCGGGACGTGACTCTGCGCCAACTGCGTCTTCTCGGCTATGCGGCCGATGCCGTCGAGGATGGCTCGGCGGCATTGGCGGCATTGACCCGGACCCGTTATGCCCTGCTCCTGACGGACTGCAACATGCCCGAAATGGACGGATTCGCGCTGACCAGACGCATCAGGCAGGCAGAGACCGGCGGCTTCCGTCTGCCGATCATCGCTCTCACGGCTAACGCATTGGATGGAGAAGACCAGAAGTGCTTCGCCGCCGGCATGGACGACTATCTCTCCAAACCGGTCGAGATGGCGACGCTCCGCAGCCGGCTGGACCATTGGCTGTCGGCTGGAGCGACGAACTTGGCGCAGACCATCGCGGCACCGACCGCCCTGCGAACGGCGGACGACACGGACACGGCCCCGGCGCTGAGCCTGGCCGTCCTCGCGGAATATTGCGGCGACGACCCCGCGGCGGTCAGCGAGAACCTGAAGCTGTTCGTGGACACCATGAGAGTCGACCTCGAACGCCTGTCCGCGGCGATCGCGCAGAGTAACGCCGACGAAACGCAGCTCCTTGCCCATCGGATGAAGGGGGCCGCACGGATCGTCGGCGGCCAGCGGCTCGCGACCTGCAGCGAAGCCGTGGAGCTTGCCGCTGAAGCTCGCGACTGGGCTGCCGTCGAGCGCGACATGCCGCTGCTATTGGCGGCCGCCATGAAAATCGATCAGATGTACGATGAAATTGCTTCCGCTTGATTCCGAGTGCCAGCGGCGGAAGTTGGGATCGGGCACGGGAAGCTGCGGCACGGCGCTCTCCTCCGACGCGGCGGCCGCCGGAGCCTAAGCACGCCCGCCCGGAAAGGCAAACGCGCCATTGCGAGGCGCCATTGCGAGCGATCGCCCCTGCTGCCAGGCGTTGCCGATTGCCCGATCGAGGGCCATCTAACAGGCGGACGATGGAACGCGCCCTGCGCGGTCCCGCGGGGAGAGGAGTGCCGCCATGACCAGATGGCTCATCACCTTCACGCTCGCCTGCCTGCTCGCGGTCGCCGGCGTGCTGTTGGCACTCTGGGCGATGAACGGCTTCTCCGGGCTCGGCATCGGGCTGTGGGGGACCATGGCGCTCGCGGGCGGCATCGCCGCGACGGTCGCACTCGGCGTCGGGCTCATGGCGCTCGTCTTCGCGAGCGACCGCAGCGGCACGGATTCCGGGGTCGGCGGTACGGAGCCCGGCGAGCGCTGATCAGCCGCCGGGCTTGCCGCCGGCGGCGATGGTGAGGACGCGGTGGGCGTGCCAATAGGCAGCTGCCGCAAGCGTGCCGGCGCGCTTCCAGAACGTCGTCCGGCGGGTACTCCGCGTCCTTGTAGCTGGCCGCCGTGGTGCCGACGTAGACGAGCGGGGCGTCGTCTTCGGAGTAGGCGCAGGCGATCTGGTGCGCGTCGGGCGCCGCCTTGGCGTCGTGCATTTGCACGCAGTGGAAGGTGAAGGGCCGGTTGTTGCTCATGAGGCCGACCGCGAAGGGCCGTGCCGCGAGCGCCGGCGCATTGAGTGCTGCGAGCTTGGCGAACTTCATATAGGCGTCCATGGCCTCCTCGACGTGGCCGTAGATGCGGTAGGCGATCGCGCTCGGGCCGGCGGCCTGGACGAAGCCCACCCGGACCTCCTCCAGGCGCTTATCTGCGCTCGGCTCGGTCTTGATCTCGACCGGCCCCGGCTTGCCGTAGTCTCCCGCGCGGCCGTTGTCGTCGAGCGGATGCGCCTCGAGCGCCGCCACGATGTCCTTGAGCTCCAGGACATGCTGCTGCCCCTTCTGCTCCGCCTGCCCCGCCGCCGGCGCTATGGGCTCCGCCTTCATGTTCGCCAGGTTCTCCTTGGCGGCCTCGTTGCCGCCTTGCGCCGCCTTCTGGTACCAGGAGATGGCGAGGCCTACGTCCTTGGGCACGCCGAGCCCCTGGGCGTAGAGATAGCCGAGGTTGTTCTCGGCATCGGGCAGGCCCTGATTGGCGGCGGCACGAAACCAGCGCGCCGCCTGCACCATGTCCAGCGCCACGCCGCGTCCGTGCATGTAGAGCAGGCCAAGGCGGGATTGCGCGAGCGCCTCGCCGGCGATGGCGGAGCGCGTGAAGAAGAACGCGGCTTTGGCCGCGTCCTGCGAGACGCCGTCTCCCTCGTCGTACATGAGGCCGAGCGCCGTGTCGCCGAGGGCATATTGCTGCGAGGCGGCGCGGCTCAGCCAGACGATCGCGGCGTTGATATCCTTGCCCACCCCCTTGCCGAGCCAGAGCTTCATGCCGAGGGCGTATTGCGCCGCGGCGTCGCCCGCCTTGGCAGCCTCGGCGAGGGCGTCGGCGTCGCTGTCCATGGTCCAGCGCGAGGGCGGTTGGGGCGCGCCCGAGGGCGCTGCCTCGGCCGCCGCGCACAGCACGAGAAGGGCGAACGCTGCAGCCATGAGGCGGGCGGCGCGGCTCTCCCAGGCCCTCGTGCGGCGGTGCATCCTCGGTTCTCCTCTATTGCAGCGCCTGGTCCAAGTCCGCGATGAGGTCGTCCGCGTCCTCGACGCCGACCGAGAGTCGCACGAGCCCGTCGCCGATGCCAAGTGCCGCGCGCTGCTCGGCCGGGATCGAGGCGTGGGTCATGATGGCGGGGTGCTCGATGAGGCTCTCGACCCCGCCCAGGCTCTCGGCGAGCGCCCAGATCTCGCAGCGCTCGAGGAAGCGGCGCGCCGGCTCGAGGCCGCCCTTCAAGAAGGCCGTCACCATGCCGCCGAAGCCGGGCATCTGGCGCCGTGCCAACGCATGCTGCGGATGGCCGGCGAGTCCCGGATAGATGACGCGCTCGATCTTGGGATGGCGCACGAGCCAGGCGGCGACCGCCGCGGCATTGGCGCAGTGCCGCTCCATGCGCAGCGCCAGCGTCTTGAGGCCGCGCAAGGCGAGGAAGCTGTCGAAGGGGCCTGCCACCGCACCCACCGCGTTCTGCAGGAAGGCCAAGCGCTCGGCGAGCTCGCGATCCTCGCCGACCGCGACGATGCCGCCCACCATGTCCGAGTGGCCGTTCAGGTACTTGGTCGCCGAGTGGAGCACCACGTCGAAGCCGAGCTCGAGCGGGCGCTGCGCCCACGGCGTGGCGAAGGTGTTGTCGCACACGGTGAGGATGCGGCGCCGCCGCGCCGTGGCGGCGATGCGCTCGAGATCGACCAGCTTGAGGAGCGGATTGGTCGGCGTCTCGACCCAGATCATGCGCGTCTCGGGGCGCAAGGCCGCCTCGAGCGCCGCGGCGTCGCTCAAGTCGGCGTAAGTGATCGCGAGCCCGGCCGAGCGCCTGCGCACGCCCTCGAAGAGCCGGTAGGTGCCGCCGTAGAGATCGTCCATGGCGACGAGGTGCTGGCCGTGATCGAGGAGCTCGAGCACGGTCGAGGCGGCGGCGAGGCCCGAGGCGAAGGCGAAGCCCTGCCGCCCGCTCTCGAGGTCGGCGAGGCAGCGCTCGTAGGCCATGCGCGTCGGGTTCTGGCTGCGCGAATACTCGTAGCCCTTGTGCACGCCGGGGCTCTCCTGCACGTAGGTCGAGGTGGCATAGATCGGCGTCATGATGGCGCCGGTCGAGGGATCGGGGCTCTGGCCCGCGTGGATCGAGCGGGTCGCGAAGCCCAGGCGATTGCTCTTGGAAGAATTGTCCATCGGGGCGCTCCAGCCGCCGCTACTTCATGCGCCGGCGCAGATAGTTGAGGAGATCGATGCGGGTGATGAGGCCGAGGAACTGCTCGCCGTCCCGCACGATGGCGACATGGCCCTTCTTCAGGATGTCGAGCACGGAGGCGAGCGGCGCCGCGGGAGCCACGGTCTCGAGCTTGCGCGTCATGGCGCTCGCCACGGCATCGCGGAAGCGCTCCTCGTGGTCGAAGACGCGCAAGAGGATGTCCTCCTCGTCGACGATGCCGACGATGCGCTCCTCGGCCATCACCGGGAGCTGCGAGACGTCGTAGAGCTTCATGCGGCTCAAGGCGGTCATCAGCGTATCGTCGGGCTTCACGGTGACGGTCGCGTGCTGGCGGTGCCGGCGCAGGATGAGATCGCCGAGATCGTGGCGCTGCGGGCGCTCGAGGAAGCCCTGATCGAGCATCCAGTAGTCGTTGTACACCTTCGAGAGATATTTGTTGCCGCTGTCGCAGACGAGGGTGACGACGCGCTTCTCCGTCGCTTGCGCGCGGCAATAGGCGAGCGCCGCCGCGAGGAGGGTGCCCGAGGAGGTGCCGGCGAGAATGCCCTCCTTCAGAAGGAGCTCGCGGCAGGCGAGGAAGGCCTCGCGGTCGGGGATGCTGTAGGTGCGCACGACGCGCGAGAGGTCGGCTATCGGCGGCAGGAAATCCTCGCCGATGCCCTCGACGAGCCAGGAGCCCGCCTCGCGCGCGAGCGTGCCGCTGCGAACGTATTCGGCCAGCACCGAGCCCTCGGGATCGGCGAGGATCATCTCCGCCCGCGGTGCCACGCGCGCAAAGTAGCGCGAGAGGCCGGCCATGGTGCCGCCCGAGCCGACGCCGCAGACGACGGCGTCGAGCCGGCCCTCCATCTGCTGCCAGATCTCCGGGCCGGTCGTCTCCTCGTGGGCGCGCGGGTTGCTCGCATTGGCGAACTGGTTGACGTAGACGCCGCCCGGCGTCTCGCGCGCCAGGCGCTCGGCCATGTCCTGGTAATAGTCGGGGTGGCCCTTGCCCACGTCGGAGCGGGTGAGGATCACCTCGGCGCCGAGCGCGCGGAGATGGAAGATCTTCTCCTGGCTCATCTTGTCGGGAATGACGAGGAGGAGCCGGTAGCCCTTCTGCGCCGCCACGAGGGCGAGGCCGAGCCCGGTATTGCCCGCCGTCGCCTCGATGACCGTGCCGCCGGGCTTGAGCCGGCCTTGGCGCTCGGCGTCCTCGATCATGGCGCGGCCGATGCGGTCCTTGATCGAGCCGCCCGGGTTCTGGCTCTCGAGCTTGGCGAAGAGCCGGCACGGCCCGCGCTCGAGCCGCGTGAGCTCGACGAGCGGCGTGTTGCCGATCATCTCCAGCACGTTGCCATAGACGGCAGCGGGGGCGGGCATGGGGCCTCCAGGGAAGTGCGAGCGCCTCAAAATAGTCCCTTTCGCCGCTTAGGTCCAAGTCGGGGGAGGCCGCGGGCGCCGGCAAAAGCCGCAGGTTTCCACGGGGTTTTGGCGCCGATTTGAGCAATGCTAACCGGGGAGGGCTAGGCCGCGCATGGAGCATTGAACTTGCGCCCAAATGACGGCATTCTTGCGCTATGGGCGGCAAAGCCGCTATCCGTTAACGAACACTCGACAGGGAGGAGCAAATGACTAAGGCGAATGTGCGCAAGGGCGCGTCCGGGGTGAGCCGCCGCGGGCTCTTGCAGGCAGGTGCTGCACTCGGCGTCCTGCAAGTGACGGCACCCTTCATCCTGAGCGCGCGCGGCGAAGCGCCGGTCAAGATCGGCTTGGTCGATCCGCTGACCGGCGTGCTGTCGGCGCTGGCGCAAAGCGAGGTCGACGGCGCCAAGTACGCCGAGGCCGAAATCAACAAGAAGGGCGGCATTCTCGGCCGCCAGGTCCAGCTCCTGGTCGAGGACTCGGCCAATGACGTGGGCACCGGCGTGCAGAAGACGCGGAAGCTCATCGACCGCGACAAGGTCGACGTGATTCTGGGCGACGTGAACTCCGGCATCGCCTACGCGATGTCGCAGGTGACCAGCGAGAAGAAAGTCTTCCATATCGTGCCCGGCGGCCATACCGATCCGATCACCGGCACCAATTGCAAATGGAACGTCTTCCGCGTCTGCAACACCACCACGATGGACGCGGAGGCGGTCACGCCCGAGCTGGTGAAGCGGTTCGGCAAGAAATGGTTCTTCGTGACACCGGACTATGCGTACGGCCATACGCTGCAGGACGCCTTCATCAAGGCCCTGACGAAGCTGGGCGGCACCTACGACGGCGACTATCTGCCGATCAACAACACCGATTTCTCCGCCACCCTGATCAAGGCCAAGGGTTTCAAGCCGAACGTGCTGCTCAACAACATGGGCGGGCTGACGCAGATCAACTGCATGAAGCAATTCACCCAGTTCGGCTTGCAGAAGGACATGGCGCTCGGCGGCGCGCTCTTCGAGCTGGAGAGCGTCAAGGCGCTGCCGCCGGAGGCGCAAGCCGGCTGGTGGGACATGGAGTGGTGGTGGAATCAGCCCAAAGTGCCCGAGGTCGTGAAATTCGTCGCCGACTACCGTGCGGCGACCAAGAAGACGCCCTCCGCGCGCGACTGGTTCGGCTATGTCTCGATGCATACGGTGCGGCTCGGGGCGGAGAAGGCGAAGTCGCTCGACGGCCTCAAAATGGCCAAGGCGATGGAGGACCTCGAGCTGCCGCCGGACGTGGCGCTGCAGCCCGGCAAGGTGCGTTATCGCGCGGGCGACCACGAGCTGATGCCCAACATCTTCGTCGGCGAAATGCATCCGCCGAAGGGAGCCCCGGACGACGTATTCACGGTCGCCGAGATGATACCGGGCGAACAGGCCGCCGGCTCGGTCGCCAACACCGGCTGCAAGATGGTTTACCCGAGCTGATCCGCGCCGCGAAACGCCTCCCTCCGCCGCGCGGCTGACGGCCGGCGGCGGAGGGAGGGGTCGCCTGCCAGGGAATTTCGAGCGAAGAGCGGCCGATGGCGCAAGTCATACTGTTCAACGTCACCAATGGGCTGATCATCGGCGCCTTCTACGTGCTGATGGCACTCGGCCTCTCGCTCATCCTCAATCTCAGCAACGTCATCAACTTCGCGCACGGCAATTTCCTGGCGCTCGGCGGCTATCTGGCGTTCATGCTGTCGCCCACGCTCGGCTATTGGGGCGCGCTCCTGGTCTCGCCGCTGCTCACGGCGCTCATCGGCGTGGCGGTCGAGCGGCTGATGATCCGCAGGGTCTATAACCGCGATCCGGTCTATAGCCTGCTGCTCACCTTCGGACTCGCGTTCGTGATGCAGGACATGGCGCGCTACATCTGGGGCCCGAACGGTCTGCCGATGGGCCTGCCGGCCGCCTTGGCGCAGCCCATCAGCGCTGAGCTCTTCTTCATCACCTGGTACCGCATCTTCATGGTGACGATCGTCATCGTCGCCGTGGTCGGCCTCTTCGCCTTCCTGCGCTATACCCGGGTGGGCCTGCGCATCCGCGCAGGCACGCTCGATCTCGAAACCGTGGCCTCGCTGGGCGTCAACGTTCATCTCCTGCGCACGCTCAATTTCTCCGTGGGCTGCCTCTTGGCGGGCCTGAGCGGCGTGCTCGCCGCCGGGCAGATCGGCCTCAATCCCAACATGGGCGATGACCTCCTGATGCCGAGCTTCATCGCGATCATCGTCGGCGGCGTCGGCAGCCTCACCGGCACTTTGTTCGGCGGCCTGCTGATCGGCGTGGCGGCGGCGCTGACCACCGTCGTCTACCCCGCCGCGAGCGAGGCGGTCATCTACGTGATCCTGGTGCTCGTGCTCCTCATCCGGCCGCGCGGTCTCATGGGCGAGGAAGGGATGCTGACATGAGCACCGCGATCGCCGCCACCGCGGTGCGCCGCTCGGCCGAGCGGCGCTGGCTGCCGCTCGTCGCCATCTGGGCGGTGCTGCTCGCGGTGCCGTTCTGGCTCCCGATGCTCGGCGGCTATACCGCGCTCGCCGGGCGCGTGCTGGTGCTCGGGCTGGCGGCCATGGGGCTCAACATGCTGTTGGGCTTCACCGGCGTCCTGAGCTTCGGCCACGCGGCCTATTTCGGGCTCGGCGCCTATGGCGCCGGCCTCACCCTCAGATACCTCGTGCATAGCACGCCGCTCGCCATGCTCGCCGGCACGCTGCTCGGCGGCCTGGCCGGCATGCTGTTCGGCCTCTTGATCGTGCGGCGGCGCGGCGTCTATTTCGCGATGTGCACCATCGCCTTCGGACAGATCTGCTATTACATCGCCTATAGTTGGAACGACTTCACCGGCGGTTTCGACGGGCTGCGCGATTTCCACCGCGAGCCGATCGGATGGGGAGCGCTCACCCTCGACATCACGGAAGGCGGCGCCCGGTTCTACTATTTCCTCCTGGCGATCTTCGCCGCGGCCCTGGCGTTGATGGGCCTTCTCCTGCGCTCCCCCTTCGGCCGCACCTTGCGCGCCATCCGCGAGAACGAGCGCCGCGCGCGTTTCCTCGGCATTCCGGTGGAGCGGCACATCTGGCTGTCGTTCACGATCTCCTGCTTCTTCACGGCACTCGCCGGGACGCTCTATGCGCTCCTCAACAATTTCGCCGATCCCTTGGCCCTGCATTACTCGCTGTCGGGCTATTTCGTGGTTATGGCGGTGATGGGCGGCATGCGCTCGTTCTGGGGGCCGCTCCTGGGGGCGGCGGTGTTCGTCGTGCTGCAGGACTACATATCGTCGATGACGGTGAACTGGATGTCGTTCATCGGGCTGATCTTCGTGCTGGTCGTGCTGTTCTTCCCCCGCGGCCTGCTCGGCATGCTGCGGCGGCGAGCGGCATGACCATGCTCGACGTGCGCAACGTCACGAAGACGTTCGGCAGCCTGGTGGCGGTGCAGAACGTCTCGATGTCCGTCGGAGCGGGCGAGCTGCGCGCGATCATCGGCCCCAACGGCGCCGGCAAGACCACCTTCTTCAATATGATCAGCGGCTATTTTCCGCCCACCAGCGGTACGATCGTGTTCGACGGAAAGGACGTGACGCGGCTCCGGGCGCACAGCCGGGTGGCGCTCGGCATGGCGCGCACGTTCCAGATCACCGAGATCTTCCCCGAGCTCACGGTGCGCGAGAACGTGCTCAGCGCGGCGGAGGTGGCAGCGGGACAGCGTCTCCACATGTGGACCGCGCGGGCCGATGCGGGGCGCGCCGAGCGGGTCGTCGCCGAGATGCTGGCGCTGGTCGGGCTCTCCGACAAGGCGGACCGGATGGTCGGAGAGCTCTCGCACGGCGACCAGCGGGCGACGGAGATCGCCATGGCGCTGGCGCTTCGGCCGCGCCTCCTTCTGCTCGACGAGCCGACCGCCGGCATGGGCGATCAGGAGACCTACGAGATTACCGGGCTGATCCGCCGGCTGCATCGCGACGGCAAGCTCACCATCGTGCTCATCGAGCACGACATGCGGGTCGTGTTCAATCTGGCCGACCGCATCACCGTGCTCGATCAGGGCCGCCTCTTGGCCGAGGGGACGCCGCAGGAGATCGCCGCGTCGGAGGCGGTGCAGGCCGCCTATCTCGGGGAAGCCGCATGAAGCCGCTCGAGGCCGCGGGCCTGCACACTTTTTACGGCAAGAGCCACATTCTGCACGGCGTCGGGTTGGAGGTGAACGAGGGCGAGATCGTGACCCTCCTCGGCCGCAACGGCAGCGGCAAGACCACCACGCTTCGCAGCATCATGGGCTTAACGCCGCCGCGCGAAGGCAGCGTCAAGATATTCGGCCAGGAGGCGAGCCGGATGCCGACCTTCCAGATCGCGGCACTGGGCATCGGCTATGTGCCGGAAGGCCGCAAGATTTTCGCCAACCTCTCGGTCGAGGAGAATTCTGAGGGTCCCGCTGGTGCGGCCGGGCCCGTGGACGATCGAGCGCATCTTCGAGAACTTTCCGCAGCTCGCCGAGCGGCGCGGCAATCGCGGCCGGCAGCTCTCCGGCGGCGAGCAGGAAATGCTGTCGATCGGCCGGGCGCTGCTGATCAACCCCAAGCTCCTTCTCCTCGACGAGCCTTCCCAGGGCTTGGCGCCGTTGATCGTCAAGGAGGTCTTCCGCATCATCGAACTGATGCGCGACGAGGGCATCTCGGTGCTGCTGGTCGAGCAGAACGTGCGCGTCAGCCTAGCGATCGCCGACCGCGCCTATGTGCTGAACGAGGGCGAGATCGTCTATAGCGGCAGCGCCGCCACGCTCGCCGCGGACGAGGAGCGCGTCCGCGCCATGGCCGGCGCCAGCGCCGAGGAGTGGTCGATCGAGGCCTAGCGCCCGCCATCATCGTTCAATCGTGCGTCACCCCCTCCCCACCCTCCCCCCTCAAGGCAGGGGAATCGCATATGAGTAAAGATCTATTGCGTGCGGGGCGAAATTGGATTCTGAGAAGGCTCTCTTCTGGTGGAGGGGCCTTCGATGGAAACACTGATCAGTATTTTCCGAGAAGTTCGCGACCCGAGGGACGTGAATTCGCGGCATTTGGTGGGTTCGATGCTGTTCATCTCGCTGGCAGCGACGCTGTGCGGGGCGAAGAGTGCGGTCGATATTGCCGACTTTGGCGAGGCGAATGGGCAAATGCTTGGCGAGATTGTCGAGCTGCCGCATGGCGTGCCGAGCCACGACTGCTTCAGCCGGCTGTTCCGGCTGCTCGAGCCGGCGGAATTGGCCACGGCGCTCGCCCGCTTTGCCCAGGCGCTGCGGACGGCGCTGGGGCTGGGCGCGCCGCGGGGCGTTGTCGCCATCGACGGCAAGAGCCTGCGCCGCGGCTACGAGCGGGGTCGCGCCTTCATGCCGCCGCTGATGGTCAGTGTGTGGGATGCCGAGACGCGGCTGTCGATCGCGGCGCGCCGCGCCGAGGGGGGCGACGAGATCGCCGCCACGCTGGACGTGCTGAAAAGCTTGGTGCTGAAAGGCTGTACCGTCACCGCCGACGCGCTGCATTGTCATCCGCGCATGGCCGAAGCGGTCCGCGCGAGTGGCGCTCACTATGCCCTTGGACTGAAGGGCAACCACGGACCGCTCCATCGTGCCGCGCTTGCCGGCTTCGCGAGGGCCGAGGCTGCGGGCCGGCTCAGCTCGCACGAACAGCTCGAAAGCGGCCACGACCGCCGCGAACGGCGCCGGGTCAGCGTCATCGCCGCGCCGGCCGACGCGCCGGCGTTCCCACATCTCGCGGCCTTGGCCCGCATCGAGGCCGAGCGCACCGCCCACAGCGGCAAGCGCGAAACCGCCGCCCGCTACGTGGCGCTCTCCAAGCGTCTCTCGCCGCGCCAAGTGCTCGATGTGACGCGCGCCCATTGGAGTGTCGAAAACCACCTTCATTGGTCCCTCGACGTCGTCTTCCACGAGGACGACGCCCGAACGCGAAAGAATTACGGCCCACAAAATCTTGCAGTCATCCGGCGAATGGCACTCGACATCTTGCGAGCTCATCCCGATACTCGCTCCATCTCCCGAAAAATGAAGCGCGCATCGTGGAGCAGAGAATTCTTCTTCGACCTCTTTACTCATATGCGATAGCCCTGCCCTCAAGGGGGAGGGGGTATTTTTGCCATGCCATATAGTTCCCCTCTCCCGCCTGCGGGAGAGGGAGGGGCCCGCGGCCGTAAGGCCGTGGGAGGGTGAGGGACAACGCCGACATCTGGCCTTCCCTCACCCTTCCCGTTGCTGCGCAACGGGCCCCTTCCCTCTCCCGTAAACGGGAGAGGGGATCAATCGAACCTCCCGGCGCGCGGGAAGCCGGCGGGCGGCAGGCGGCCGGCCTGGGCGCGCGCGCCGAGCCACTCCTTGAGCTCGGCCTTGGCGAAGGTGCGCGCGCGCTCGCCGGTGCGGCAGGCGAGCCCCGCCTCGATCTCGAAGGTCTTCACACAGGCGAGCCCGCCCTGCTTGTAGCGCTGCAGGATGACGCCGCGGCCGCGCGCCATCTCGGGCACCTCGGCGAGCGGGAAGAGGAGGAGCTTGCGGTTCTCGCCGAGGACCGCGACCCAGTCGCCCGCCACGGCTGCCGCGGCCACGGCCTCGACGCCGGGTGCCAGGTTGAGCACCTGGCGTCCGCCGCGCGTGCTCGCCACCGCGTCCTCGGCCTTGACCACGAAGCCGCGCCCGTCGTGCGAAGCGACGAGCAGGCGCTCCTCGGACTTGAAGACCCGCATGGCCACGAGGTCCTGGTCGTTGCCGAGCTCGATCATGAGACGGAGCGGCTCGCCGAAGCCGCGCCCGCCCGGCAGCTTGTCGCAGCCGACCGTATAGAAGCGGCCGTTGGTGGCGAAGACGAGGAGCTTGTCCGTGGTCTCGGCATGGACGACGAACTTGCCGCGGTCGCCCTCCTTGTATTTGAGCTCGGCCGCGTCGGCGAGGTGGCCCTTGACGCTCCTGATCCAGCCCTTCTCCGAGCAGATCACCGTGATCGGCTCGCGCTCGACATAGGCCTCGAGCGGCACCTCCTCGAGGACGGGTGCGCTGCCGATCTCGGTGCGCCGCCGGCCGAGCGCCGTCTTGGGCCCGAAGCGGCCCTTGAGCGCGCGCAGCTCCTCGCCCACCCTCTTCCAGCGCTTGTCCCCGTCCTTGAGCAGCGCCTTGAGCTCGGCGCGTTCCAGGGAGAGCTTCTTGTGCTCCTCCTTGATGGCGATCTCCTCGAGCCGGCGCAGCGCGCGCAAGCGCATGTTGAGGATCGCCTCGACCTGCGCCTCGGAGAGCTTGAAGCGCTTCATCAGGGCCGCCTTGGCGTCGTCCTCCTCGCGGATGATGCGGATGACCTCGTCGAGATTGAGATAGATGACGCGGAAGCCCTCGAGGATCTCGAGGCGCTCCTCGATCTTGCCGAGGCGGTGGCGCGAGCGGCGCACCAGCACCTCGTGGCGGTGGTCGAGATAGGCGCGCAGCACCTCGCGCAGGCTCATCACGCGCGGCGTCAAGCCGCCGTCGAGCACGTTCATGTTGAGGCCGACGCGCACCTCGAGCTCGGTCTGGCGGAAGAGCGTCTCCATCAGCACGCCGGCCTCGACGTTGCGGCTCTTGGGCTCGAGCACGAGGCGGATGTCGTCGGCCGATTCGTCGCGCACGTCGGCCAAGAGTGCGAGCTTGCGCTCGGCGAGGAGCTCGGCGATGCGCTCGATGAGGCGCGCCTTTTGCACCTGGTAGGGAATCTCGCGCACCACGACCTGGTAGGTGCCGCCCTTGAGCTTCTCCACCTCCCAGCGCGCGCGCAGGCGGAAGCTGCCGCGCCCGCTCGCGTAGGCGGCAGTGATGCTCTCGCGCGGCTCCACGAGCACGCCGCCGGTGGGGAAGTCCGGGCCGGGTATGAAGCGCTGAAGCGTGTCGATGCGCGCCTCGGGATGCTCGATGAGGTGGAGGAGGGCGTCGCAGAGCTCGCCCACATTGTGCGGCGGGATGCTCGTCGCCATGCCGACGGCGATGCCCTGGGCGCCGTTCGCCAAGAGGTTCGGGAAGTTGGCCGGCAGCACCACCGGCTCGGCACCCTCGCCGTCGTAGGTCGGGCGGAAGTCGACCGCGCCCTCGTCGATGCCCTCGAGCAGGAGCTCGGCCACGGCGGTCATGCGCGCCTCCGTGTAGCGCATGGCCGCGGCATTGTCGCCGTCCACGTTGCCGAAATTGCCCTGGCCGTCGACGAGGGGGTAGCGCGCGGCGAACTCCTGCGCCAGGCGCACGAGCGCGTCATAGATCGCGTCGTTGCCGTGGGGGTGATACTTGCCCATCACGTCGCCCACGATGCGCGCGCATTTCTTGAAGCCCTGGCCGGGATCGAGGCGCAGCTCGCGCATGGCGTGGAGGAGCCGGCGGTGCACCGGCTTCAAGCCGTCGCGCACGTCGGGCAGCGAGCGCGCCATGATCGTCGAGAGCGCGTAGGAGAGATAGCGCTCGCTGAGCGCGTCCGCGAAGGGCGTCGAGCGGATCTCTCCAGCGCTCGTGCTGTTGGCCATGAGGACTCCTTGGAGACGCGAGATATAGTAGCCGGCCGCGCGGCCCCGTCAATCGCTCGTAGGGGGCGGGGCGGCAGAGCTCTCGGCGGCGCCGTTGCGCCGGAGCGCCCGGCTAAGGCGCTCCATGAGGTTGAGGCGCGCCTGGGGCAGCTCGCGGTGGAGGGCCGCGAAGACGTGGCGCTCGAGGAAATGGCCGGTCAGCGCCAGGCCGGCGACGATGTCGCCGTCGGCGGGCGCCTCTCCGGGCCGGCTGAGAAAGCGCGGCAGTGGGAGGAGCCGCTCCTTGTAGGGCGCTGCGGCGGCTTCGGTCACCGCGCGCCCGGTGCGCGGCGAGACGAAGGCGAGATCGTGGCTGCGCCCGGTCACGGCGCAGTGCGAGAGCTCGAGGCCGAAGCCGAGCTCGCTCAAGAGGCCGAGCTCCCAGGCGACCTGGGCCCTGCCCCAGCCGGCGATGCGCTCGCTCGCAGCCAAGGCCGCGATGAGCGCGACGAGGCCGTCGAAGATGGCCGGGTGCGGCTCGCGCTCGGGCAGTGCCGCCTCGGCAAGTGCCGCACTCGCGGCAAGGGCTGCAAGGCGCAGGGGATCGTCGAGCAGCAATGCCGAACCGCTGGCGAGGAGCTCGCAGGCATAGCTGCCGAGATGCTCGGCGAGCCGCGCGCGCCAAGCCGCATGCACCCGGTTGCCCGGCTGGAGCATGGCGCGCCCCTTGCTGGCGCCGCCGCCGTGGACGAGCCCGGCATGGCGCCCGTGATCGCGCGTGAGGAGCTGCACGATCGCGGCACTCTCCCCGTGCTTGCGCGCGGAGAGCACGATCCCTTCGTCGGCCCATTCCATGAGAGGGGTTTAGCGCAACCGCGGCAACGTGGCGAGAGGGCGCGGTACCTCTCTCATTGCGCGCCGGCGTAGCTCGCCTGAGGGCCGAGTGCCGCGAAGAAGCCCACGCCGAGCGCCTGGCCGAGCGGCAGCCCGCCCGGCTCCCCCGCCGGAGCCGCGAAGCTGATGCGGAGCGGGCCCTTGGGTGCGCGGTAATCCTTGAGGAAGGCAAGGAGGGTATTGAGGAGCGGGAGTGCTGGCGTGCCCTCCTTGAGCGCCGCCAGGCCGAGCACGGCGGACCATTCGACGATGACGAGGTTCTCGCTCGCGTGCTGGCTGCGCGCCGTGGCGGCCACCAGCCTCTCGAGGAGCGAGCGGTCGTCGTAAACCACGCGGCCGGAGCGCAGCGTGAGTGCCGCAATGGTGGGGAGGCGGAAGCGTCCGCCGCGCGCGGCGAGGCCGCCGAGGTCGAGCGCGGCCTCGAGGCGGCCGAGGCCGGCTATGTCGAGCGACAAGCGGGCGAGGTGGAGCTCTTCGCCGCCGCGCACGCGGTAGTCGATCGCGAGATTCGCCCGGAAGGGGCCCGGACCGAGCGCAGCCCCTACCTCGGGCGGCAGCATCAAGGAGGCCGGCGAGGCGGAGATGCCCTCGAGCCGCGCGCGGAGGAAGGACGGCGCGTCGCCGTGGCGCAAGCTCTCGAAGTCGATGTCGTCGATCGTCACGCGGGCGACGCGGAGCGGCGGCAGGGGGCCGCGCGCGGCAGCGAACGGCGTCAGCACCACGCCTTCGAGGACGAGGCTCTTGGGGCCGGTCGCCCGTGCGCTCTGCCAGGCGAGCTCGGCCGGGCGCAGCGCCGGCCTGGCGAGCTCCGCGAAGAGCGTCACCGAATCCGCGGCGCGCGCCGGGCTCGATCCCGCCGGCAGGAAAAGCGCTGCGGCGAGAAATGCGGCCTCCAGCATGGCGCGCGCCGCGAGCCGGCGGCCGCCGCGGGCCCGATGGGGAAACTCCGAGGGCATGGGCACCTCCTCTCCTCCGCTTATCACGTTCGCCCTGCGGGAGCCATCGCGAGCTGCGGACGCCGTCATCCGGAAACCCGCCGGCGGAGCGCCGCCAGCGGCCGCGCTCATTGCCAGCGTCGCCCTTGACGAGTGGTATTTTTATCTACAAACTGCAATTATAGCGTGCTTTCTATAGGGCGATGCCGGCCAATGCGCCGATCGTCGCATCTTTCACCGCAACCGGGAGGACCTCGCCATGGCCGAGACGCATCCCCACACGGAAGAAGGCAAGAAGATCCTTGCGGAATTGAAGGAGAAGGGCATCGCCGACCTCGACACCCTCGTGCGCAAGATCACCGAGGACAAGACGGCGGCCGCCCGGGCAAGGATGCTGGTCTGCAACAGCCAGCACTGGTGCATCATCGTCAAGCCGCTCTCCGCTTGAGGCGGCGGAACGCCTGAGCCGCGCCGGCTGAGTGCCGTAAGGCGCCGCGGCTCCCGGCTGCGGCGCCCTCGCCGGTGCGGGCCGCCGGCAAGACGCAATGGGAGGACCCCAAGATGGCCGAGACGCATCCTCACAGCGAAGAAGGCAAGAAGATCCTCGCGGAATTGAAGGACAAGGGCATCGCCGACCTCGACACCCTCGTGCGCAGGGTCACGGCGGACAAGCCGGCCGCCGTCCCGGATCGCATGCTCATCTGCAACCCAAATCACTGGTGCATCATCGTGCCGAGGAAATAGGGCGCCGCAGCGGCGGGCCGGAGCCGCCGATGCCGCGTGCGGGGGCGCTGCCGTCGGCGGTCGCGCGGAAATCGCTCCGCTGGATCCACGGCAACCTCGGCCGCTTCGATCCCTTCGCCAAGTCGCCGGTCGCCGAGGATACCAGGCACAAGGCGCTGGCCGAGCTGGCCCTTCTCTGTCTCATCGCGCGGCGTCACGGGGATTTGGCGACACTGCCCGAGCTGGGCCAAGCCATGGCCTTCGTGGCCAGGCTGAGCGGCGACACCTTCTTCGAGGCGAGCCTCTGCCGGTGGAACGACGGCGTCGTTCCCGTGCTCATCTTCACGGCGGCTCTCGAGGCCTATGGACTTGCCCCGCACCGGAGCGGCCGGCGTCGGATGATCGAGAAGGTCGTGCGGGAGAGCAATCTCTGCATCATCGAGCGCCTCCCCTATCGGCAGCTCGAGTTGCGGCACATTCTCGATGCGGGCGGCTTCGCCCACGCGCTGCCGTCGTACCGCGAGCTCTGGCGCCGCACCCTCGTGGCGCAGGGGCCGAACCTGATGCTGCTCTCCGACGATGACGTCTACAGCATCACCCATGCGCTCCTCTATGCCAGCGACTTCTCGGCGCGCCCGCTCGACTTCCTCGCGCAAGAGGAGGTCCAGCGCGTGCACGAGGCTGTCGTCCACCTCCTCGGCGTCTATCTTCGCCGCAAGAACTGGGACCTGGCGGCCGAGCTCTTGGCCGCCGAGAGATGCCTTGGAAGGGTCTCCCGCCATTCGCTCATGGGCTGGCGGCACTTGCTGGCGGCGCAGCAGGCCGACGGCCGCATGGACGGGCCGCAGCTCGAGCGGCTGGCCGACGGCGAGCGCGACGCGGAGCGCCTATTCGATGCCTGCTACCATACCACCTTGGTGGCAGCACTCGCGGGTGCCGTGTGGACGAGGCGGCTCTGATGCTCGCTGCGGACGCCGCCCGCCCGCTCCTCGGCAATGCGGCGCCGCATGACGCCGGGATCGGCCAAAGCCTCGGCGCCGCGCAAGCCTGGCTTGGCGGCCTCTCCCTGGCGATGCGCCGGCGCGCTTTCTCCGAGCGCTCCCTGCAATGCCTCTTGGGATTGTGGATTTGCGCCCGCGCGCTCGAGGCGGAGCCGAGCCGCGGCCTCGCGGCGCTGGCCGGCGTCGTCTCGCAACAGCTGGCGCCGCTGCAAGAGGCCGCGATCTCCTCCTGCGATGCGAAGCTGCTGCTTCTTGCGCTCCATATCCTGAGGACGCTCGGCCTCGCCGCCGACGGCCTCGAGCGCTACGCCCGGAAAGTCGCCGATGCGCTTCGCGGCGCCGGCGAAGCGCGCAAGGATCACCTCGGCGAGGTCATTATTCTCTCCCATCTCGGATTGGCCGCCTATCCGGGCGGCGACGGCGGCGAGCCTTGGCTCACGCCGCGCGCGGCGCGCGAGCTCCTCGCAGCCGATGCCGAGGCGATCCGCGGCCTTCATGCGCGCATTTGCGCCGCGACGCACTTCGGCACGCGGACGGGCCGCCGGCTGCCGCAGCACCGGGAGATCGCCTATGCGGTGAGGGTCCTCCTCATCGATGCATTGAACCGCTACGACATTGCCACGGGCGCCATATTGCTGCGCCTCGCCGCCTATTTGGACCCCGCGAGTGCCGTCATCCGAGACGCGCGGTCGTTCCTCACGCTTCAGCAGCTGCCGGACGGCCGCTTCGGCCAATACGGCCTCCACGCCGCGGCGCTGCGCGACGCCGGACTGGATGCGAGCTTGGACCTACACCTCCCGCTCACCGTATCCTGCGTGTGGGCGCTCGCCGAGAGCGCAATCCCGCGCTTCCGGCTCTTGGCACTCGGCTGAGAGCGGCTCCGGCAGGCTGGGATCGCGGTACAGTTTGAATTTCTTGAGCGCTTTTAGCCTCTCCCATCGCGACCGGAGCCGTGCCATACTTAGAGCATGGCCAAAATCGCTTTAACACCAGCGGAAGCGGCAGAGTTACGTCAGCTCACCAGTGATCTGGATCAGGCACATCAACAGGCCGTTGCCGCGTTTCGACGCCACCCTGAGGGTGAATCCCTCGCCGTCTTTTGGGAGTCGGTAGAAAGAGTTGATGCTATCGTCCAACGAATCAAGAAAATACAGGACGCATAATGGCGACCAAACGACTGAAGCACCCGCGCGACCCGCTCCGGCTCGCCAAGCTCATCGGCGACAAAGCTACTGGGCAGATCGAGGATCGTGTAGAGGATAACCAACCGATCTTTGGCAGGCTTGCCCAGCAGCGTTTTTCAAACTGTACCACTACCGCAGGCTGCCGCTCGTAGCGCGGCGCCCCGCGGCGAGGTACAAATGGGCGCGCCCCAGCTCGCCGCCCCCGCCCGGTCGGATCCCATGGACAAGCACGACCTCTCGCGCCGCGATGCCATCCTGCTGCTTGCCGCGGTCGTCCTTGCCTGGGGCGGCAATTGGCCGGTCAGCAAGGTCATCCTCGCGAGCGTGCCGCCGCTCTGGACCACGGCGTTGCGCTCGGCCTTGGGCACGCTCGTGCTGCTCGCCATCGCCGCGGGCCGCGGGCGCCTCATCCTGCCGCGCCGCGGCGACCTGCCGGTCGTGCTCAGCATCGGTCTCCTCCACATGGTCGGCTTCTCGGCACTGGCGAGCATAGGGCTGCGCTATGTGCCGGCGGGCCGCTCGATCGTGCTTGCCTACACCACGCCGCTCTGGGTGGCGCCGGCCGCGTGGCTGCTGCTCAAGGAGCCGATCACGCTCAGGCGCGCGGGCGGCATCGCCCTCGGCCTCGCAGGGCTTGCCCTCATGTTCAATCCCGCCGGTTTCGATTGGAGCGACCGCACGGCGCTCCTCGGCAACGGCCTCGTGCTGCTCGCCGCACTCTCCTGGGCCGGAAGCATCCTCTACGTGCGCGCCCACAGATGGGTGTCGGCGCCCTTCGAGCTGCTCATCTGGGAGGCGCTCCTCGCCACCGCCATCCTCGTTCCCTTGGCGCTCCTCTTCGAGGGCCTTCCGCACGTCACGTGGAGCGCCGAGCTCGTCCTCCTGCTGCTCTACGCCGGCGCCTTCGGGATAGCGCTGCCCTACTGGGCCGTCACCCTCGTCAACCGCAGCCTGCCGGCGGCCACCACGTCCCTCGGGCTCCTCGCCGTGCCGGTGTTCGGCGTCGCCTGCTCGGCGGTGACGCTCGGCGAGAGAGTGAGCCTCTCCCTCCTCGCCGCCATGGCGCTCATCATCGGCGGCATCGCCGCCGGCAGCGGCCTGGCGGCGCCCGGGAAACACCTGCGCTAGGTGGTGAACGCATAAAACCGGGCTGACAGGAACGGTTGAGCTTTCGCTTCAGGAGCGAAAGCGGCAATCCTTTACCAATCGCGACATGTCGCGGAAGTGCCGAGAGCGGCGGTCCGGCCAATAGTGCCGTCGTCACGCTGGCTTATCGCAAGGGAGCAAGGCGATCCCGCCGCTGGCCACCGGGAATAGGTGGGCGCTCCCGACGATGCGGTTCTCCTCGTGAGCGGTTGCTCAGGAGCCGGACGGGGGCTTCGGCCGTGCTGCCTTAGCGGCGGCCAGAGCCTCCTTGCAGCCCGTCGACAGCTGGCCGGCATGCTGCCGGAAGCAGGCGATGATGCGGCCGCCGCCGGGATGCACGCCCGGACATAGCGCGTGGTAGTCGGCGGCACAGGCCTGCCGGGCAGTGCGCCCGGCCGGTGCGACCTGCTGCTGGGCGGACGTCGCACCGTCGTAGCCCCAGAGCGCGATGACAGCGGCAACGGCGACGGCGGCGTATTTCGCCATCGACGGCGTCGCGATGCGTGCGATCCGAAATATCATCGTAGCCTCCTTACCGCGCAGGCCCGGCCCCGGTCGAACTTCTCGCCATTCCCGCTGCTTTGCAGTCCCTGAGGAGCGCTTGAAGCATCGCTCGCAGCTCGGGCATCGCTAATGAGAGGCCGCGGGCGCCCGCCTTTCGCTCGCCGGCTTCGGCAAAAGCAGGAAATCGCGCAGGCCGCGGAGACTACACCTGCATCCGTAACGAAATTGTTATGAGTTTTTCCTCGCCCTGGCGCTCATGGTTGGAGCCCATGCCAGCGGACTCGCGCCAGGACTCATGTAGTTGGAGTGGGTGAGCGTCGGCTCCGGGCCACCGCGAAGGATGGCCGCATGCGCGCCAGGTCCGCTTTGCTGCTCAATCCGGGATTGCCCATCGGCTCTAGCTGCCGGCGATGGCTGCGGCTCTATGAGTCCGCGCGCTACAACTTGCGCATGCGCGAGAGGGGAACCTCCTCGTTCTCGGTCTCGATCGCGGAGCTCTTGTAATGGATGGCGCAGGGCGCACCAGCAACAGCCGACTCGCGCACCTCGGCCGGGTACCAGGCGCCGTCGCTTTCGACGACGACCCGCTCGCCCTTCTCGCAACGCCCCGCCGGCTCGCCGGGGCCATCGACGCTCCACGGCCTGAGACGCTCGGGGCCGAGGGCCTCGTCCTCGTCGGCGCCGTAGCCGTCATAACGCACGAGGCAGAGGCCCTTCTCCTTGGCCTGGTCGAGCGCCGTCGCCGCGTACCACGCCTCCTTCGAGAGGGCGTAGAAGCGGGTGCCCGGCTTGCACGGCGCCGTGGCGGCACTTGCCTGCTCGACCGCCGCCACCGGTGCGGCCGCGGCGGCGGGTGCCGGCGCCGCCGCGTAGCTCTTGCCGGCATAGGTCGCGCTGGCGCCCAAGGTCTTGGCGATGCTCGCCGTCATCGCCTCCTTGACGGGGGCGCTGCCGGCGGCACCTCCCGGCGGGGCGAAGGTGATCTCGAGCGGGCCCTTGGGCGCGCGATAGTCCTGGAGAAGCGCCAGCAGCGCATTGACGAGCGGCGTGCCTTCGTCGCCCTGCTTGGCCGCCAGCACGCCGAGCACGCCCGCCCATTCGCCCACCACGAAATCCTCGCTCTTGCCCTGCTCCTTGGCGCTCGCCGAGACGACTTTGCCAAGAAGCGACTGGTCCTCGTAGGCGAGCGAGCCCGAGCGCAGCCCCACATTGTCGAAGGAGGCCTCGGCGAGCTTGGCGCCGCGCATCTCGATGTTGGCGAGATCGACGGCAAGCCGCAGCTTGGCCAGGCCGGGAAATTCCAGCGAGACCGTGGCGATCTTGAGCTCCTTGCCGCCCTCGGCCACCTGGTAGTCCACCTCGAGATTGGCCTTGTAGGGGCCGGGCCCGAGCATCTCGGCCACCTCGGGCGGCAGGGCGGAGTTGGCGCCGACCGAGATGCCGGCGAAGCGCGCGCGCAAGCGCCACGGCGCATCGCCCTTGGCGATGCCGTCGAAGTCGATGTCGTCGATCGTGACGCTGGCGATGCTCACCGGGTCTTCCGGCGGCTTGCCGGGCTTGGGCAGCGGCGTCACCACAACGTCGCTGAGCACGAGGCTCGCCGGCCCCGTCGCGGTCGCCTTGGCGTAAGTGAGCGTGGCATCCTTGAACGTCGGCTTGACGATGCGCTCGAAGAGCTCGACCGAATCGGCCGCCGCGGCTCGGCACCCGAGAAGTGCCGCCGCCACCAGTGCTGCGGCCAGAATGCCGCGTCCCGTCGTCCGCATTTCTCCCCTCCTCCGTATGGTGCCGTTCTCGCCTAGACCTGGAAATCGAGGCGGAGGAAGCGGTAGAGCTCCGGACGCTCCGGCCAATCGGCCGCCGCCTTGACGTGCAGCATCAGGTGGACGCGGCGGCCGACGAGGCTCTCGAGCTCGCGGCGCGCCGCGGCGCCGATCGACTTGATGCGAGCACCACCCTTGCCTAACACGATGCCGCGCTGGCCCTCGCGCTCCACGTAGATGATGGCGCCGACCTTGGCGCTGCCGTCGGCGAACTCCTCCCAGCTCTCGATGTCGACGGCGCTCGCATAGGGCAGCTCCTGGTGGAGCTGGAGGAAGACCTGCTCGCGCACGAGCTCGGCTGCAAGCAGGCGCAGCGGCAGGTCGGAGAGCTGGTCCTCGTCATAGAGCCAGGGACCCGCCGGCACGCGCGCCGCGAGGAAGGCGCGCAAATCCTGAACGCCGTCGCCGCTGAGCGCCGAGATCATGAAGCTCTCGCGAAAGATGCCGGAGCGGTTGAGCTCGTCAGCCAAGGCCAGGAGCGAGGGCTTCTTCACCCGGTCGATCTTGTTGAGCACGAGCACGGCCGAGAGGCCGGCCGCCTTGAGCCCGTCCACGATGCGCCGCGTCTCGTGGTCGTAGCCGCGCGCCGCGTCGACGACGAGGCAGGCGATGTCGGCGTCGCGGGCACCCTGCCAGGCGGCCGCGACCATGGCACGGTCGAGGCGGCGGCGCGGTTGAAAGATGCCGGGCGTGTCGACGAGCACGAGCTGCACGGCACCGGCCATCGCGATGCCGATGATGCGCGTGCGCGTGGTCTGCACCTTGGGCGTCACGATCGACACCTTGGCGCCGACGAGCGCGTTGGTGAGCGTCGACTTGCCGGCATTGGGGGCGCCGAGGATGGCGACGAAGCCGCAGCGCCGCTCCGGCGCGGCTGCGGCACCCCCTTGGGCGCCCTGCAGCGCCTCAGCCATCGTCCTTGCCCGAGACGCTGGCAAGGAGGAGGCGCGCGGCGGCCGCCTGCTCGGCCGCCCGCTTGGAGCGCCCGCGCGCCTCGGCCGGCGGCAGGCCCTCGACCGAGACGGCGATCGTGAACATGGGCGCGTGCGACGGCCCCTCGACGGACACGGTGTGGTAGGCCGGGAGCGGCAGCTTCTGCCCCTGCGCCCATTCCTGGAGTGCGGTCTTGGCGTCGCGCGGCGGGGTCTCGTCCTCCTCGATGAGGGGCGTCCAGTAGCGCTCGATGAAGGGGCGCGACGCCTCGATGCCGCCGTCGAGGTAGAGTGCCGCGATCACCGCCTCGCAGGCGTCGGCGAGGAGCGTCGGGCTCTTGCGGCTGCCGGCCTCCGCCTCGCCCTTCGAGAGCCTGAGATGCTCGCCGAGCGCTATGCTGCGGGCGACGCGCACGAGGGAGTCGCGGCGCACCAGTGCGGTGTGGCGGCGCGTGAGCTCGCCCTCCTGCTCGCGCGGGAAGCGGTGGACGAGGAACTCGGCGACGAGCAGGCCGAGCACGCGGTCGCCGAGGAACTCGAGCCGCTCGTAGCCCTCCGGCACCTTGCCGCGCGCCTTGACGGCGCTCCGGTGGGTGAGCGCCTGGTCGAGCAGCTCTGGTCGCTCGAACTTGTGACCGAGTGCCTCCTCGAGCGCCTTGAGCTTGGCGGCCCGGCTCTCGGCCACGTCTAGCGGATCGCGGTGAAGAGCCGTGAGTAGCGCACGGCGTACGGCCACTTCCACACTTGCCACAGCGCTGCCGTGCCGTCGGTGGAGAAGAAGAGGAACTCGGCGCGGCCGACCAGATTCTCCGCTGGCACGTAGCCGACCTGGGTGGTGCGGCTGTCGAGGGAGTTGTCGCGGTTGTCGCCCATCATGAAGTAATCGCCGGGCGGCACCACATAGACGCCCGTATTGTTGAGCGGGCCTTCGTCGGTGAGCTTGAGGATGGGATGGCTGACGCCGCCGGGCAGCGTCTCGATGTACTCGGGCGTGCGCATCTCGCTGCCGCCCTCGTCGTCCATGTAGTCCGCGGCGCGCGTCAGCTTGACCGGCTGGCCGTTGATGTTGAGCACGCCGTGGATGACCTGGATGTGGTCGCCCGGCAGCCCGATCACGCGCTTGATGTAATCGACCTTGGGGTCGCGCGGCAGCTTGAACACCGCCACATCGCCGCGCTTGGGCGATGTGAACAAGATGCGGCCCGAGAAGAGCGGCAGGCCCAGGGGCAGCGAGTAGCGGCTGTAGCCGTAGGACCACTTGGAGACGAAGAGATAGTCGCCGATCAAGAGCGTCGGGATCATCGAGCCCGAGGGGATGTTGAAGGGCTCATAGGCGACCGTACGGATCACGATCGCGATCAACACGGCGTAAACCACCGTCTTGACCGTTTCCCAAAGCGAACCGGCTTTCTTCCTGGTCATGAATTTTGGTCTGTAACTCTCTGACATCATTCAACTCTCATCCGAGCCGCACGGGCCATTGCGGATGGATCAAGCCAGCCGGAGGCGGCTCTGTCAAGCGACTTCCCCGGCGGCACCTTCTGCGCAGAGGGCCCGCCGGAATCGCTTTCCACGCGACCGAGTCGCGCGCTACAAAGCGAGACACCACAAGGCAGCGCCGATGCCACTCCCCTGCCGCGGCCTCCGCGTCCTCGAGTTCAGCCATACCATCATGGGGCCGTGCGCCGGGATGACGCTGGCCGACCTCGGCGCCGACGTGGTCAAGATCGAGGCGGCGCCCGACGGCGACGCCACGCGGCGGCTGCCCGGCTTCGCCGGCGGCTTCTTCTCCTTCTTCAACCGCAACAAGCGCAGTCTCGCGGTCGACCTCAAGCACCCCTTGGGCCATGCCCTGGTGCGGCGCCTTGCCGCAAGCGCCGACGTGGTGATCGAGAACTACGCCCCCGGTACCATGGAGCGCCTCGGAGTCGGCTGGGAGGAGCTCAAGGAGGCCAACCCGCGGCTCGTCTATCTCTCCCTCAAGGGCTTCCTCTCCGGCCCCTACGAGAGCCGCCCGGCGCTCGACGAGGTGGTGCAGTTCATGTCCGGGCTCGCCTACATGACCGGGCCGCCGGGGCAGCCCTTGCGCGCCGGCGCCTCGATCGTCGACATCCTCGGCGGCAGCTACGGCGTCATCGGCGTGCTGGCGGCCTTGCGCGAGCGCGACTCGAGCGGCCGCGGACAGCTCGTCAAGGCGGCACTCTTCGAGAGCGCCGTGCTCCTCATGGGGCAGCACATGGCGGGCAGCGCCCTGGTGGGCCAGCCCATGCCGCCCATGCCGGCGCGGCGCGGCGCCTGGGCGATCTACGAGCCCTTCGCCACCGCCGGCGGCGAGCAGATCTTCCTCGCCGTCACCAGCGACAACCATTGGCGGCGCTTCTGCGCGGCCTTCGCCCGCGGCGATCTCCTGGCCGACCCGCGCTTGGCTTCGAACGCCGCCCGCGTGGAGGCGCGCGCGTGGCTGCTGCCGCTCGTTGCCGCGATGGTGAAGCCCTTCGCCAAGGAGCGGCTCGTCGAGATCCTCGAGGAGAACGCCATCCCCTGGGCGCCCGTCGCGCGGCCGGAGGATCTCTTCGCGGACCCGCACCTCAACAGCGGCGGCAAGCTCGCGGAGGTCGAGCTCGCCAACGGCGTCCGCGTCAAGCTTCCTCTGCTGCCGCTCGAGCTCGACGGCGCCGTGCCCGGCTTGAGAAGGCAGGCGCCGCGCCTGGGCGAGCATACGTCGGAGCTTCTTGCCGAGGCGCATCTCAGCGCCGCCGAAATCCGCGAGCTTGCCCGCCAGGCCGTCGTCGTGCTCGGCTGAGGCGGCACAGCCGCGCTGCGCTAGCCGCCGGGACTGCCCTCTGCGCGAGGCCGGCGCGGCGGCGGTGCGGCGAGAACGTCGTTCCAGCAGCGCTCGAGCGTGCGCATCACATCCGCGGCATCGCCCAGCATGGTCGAGGTCATGCGGCTCCCCAGCGCCGCGGCATGGTCGCTGCAAAGCGCATCGATCGCCTTGTAGAGGGCCACCCCCTTGTCGGTGAGGCGCACGCGCACGGCCCGCCGGTCGTGCTGCGAGCGCTCCTGGGAAATATAGCCGGAGCCGGCGAGCTTCTTGAGATTGTAGGTGATGTTGGTGCCGAGATAGTAGCCGCGCTGCGTGAGGTCGCCGACGCTGTACTCGTCCGGGCCGATGTTGAAGACGATGAGCGCCTGCACGTTGTTCACGTCGCGCACCGCCATGCGGTCGAGCTCCGCCTTGACGACGTCGAGGAGCCGGCGGTGCAGCCGCTCGAAGAGATTGACGATCTGCAGGTAGGTCAGCTTCTCGGATTGGCTCGCGCTCGGCTCGGAGGTCGTCATGGGCTCTCCTCGGGGCTCTCCTCAAGATCGACTCGGCTGCCGGCCGCATCCCCGCGCCGCGGCAGCATCCGCGTCACTCCTGGACCTGCAACGCCCGCTGCTCGCTGGTCTGCTTGACCTTGCGCAGACGCTGCTGGCTTTCCTCCGCGAGATGGAGGGCGGCCTTCAGCCGCTCGATGATGGCGTTCTCGTGCAGCTCCTCGGCCTGGTTCAAGGCGAGGAGTATCTTGTCGCTGAGCCGCCGGTTGAGCTCGGGCACCTCGGCGGCCTGGACCTCGTAGCCGACCTTGTATTGCGCCCTGATCTCGACTCCGGTGCCGTCCAGCTTCTTGCGCAGCGAGTAGATCGCGACGCGAATGGAGGTTGCCGCCGTCTCCGGCTCGCGCTGACCGTAGACCGATTGGATGAGCGACTCGAGCGAGGTGGTGCGGCCGCGATTGTTCAACAGCACCCGGAGAATGTCCGCTTCATGCGGGGTCAAATGAATGATCCGACCGCGGTAAAAGATGACATTGCGAATATAATCGAACTCGAAATTCTTGTGGTCGGCTTTCTCGATTAATTTTTGCCGGCGTCCCATAGCATCCACCCAAGCGACGGAGTGCCGCCAAAGCCCTGCGGCCGGATACGCAACAATTGTACCAATCGCAATGATGCCTCGCCAATGGTTTATGGTCCCGCCGGCCGCGCGGCGCTTCTTCACCGCCGGAAGCTCCATGAATTCGCTGCTGTCGCGGTGCCTGAGGCCGCAGTTTCACGCATCGGGCGAGCGCGGCGGTGCAGGCGGAGGAGGTGGCGGTTGTTGTCACAACCGCGCTCTCGGCCTCGCGTCCGGGTCGGAGCGCAAAAGGGCCGCCGTCGACCCAAACTTGCCCACTACTTCGGCTCGATGTCAAAAAGTGCCGGCAACCGCCTCGAGGAATTAGCGAACAGCCGTTCCGTCCTGGCCTATTCATAACATTTTCTTTAGATTCACGGCGTAGCCTGACTGTTCTGTGGCTCGACGAGTCGCGCCGGGGCGCGGCCATCGCGTCGAGGTGAGGGGGAGATGTCCGTTACTCGCGCAAGACGGCCACATGACTGAGGGAGTGGCACCTCTGCCTGCCGGCCGCAGCACCTTGCGATGGCTCACGCGGCGCCGAGGCGGCGCCAAGGCGCCGGAGGCGTCCGGCGAGCTGCGGCAAGGCAAGGGCGACGAGGCGGAACGCGAGCCGTCGCCGGCGCTCTGGTTCCTCCTCGATCTCGTCGGCATCGCCATCTGCGCCTACGTGGTCTGGGAGGGCGCGGAGCTGCTGATCGCCACCGTCGGCCGTTGACGACTGGCAAATAGCCGCCCATTCTGCGGCGGCGCTCCTGCCCCGCGATGCCCCCGGAGAGCTGTCCACAAACGATCGTCTCAGCGCCCTCTTCGCTCGGGCGGTTGCGAGCGCGCGGCTTAGAGCGCGCGGCCTACCGCCAGAGCGATTGCGCGGCGCCAGCGGCCGGGGTTGAATGGCGGGCGGCCGCGGCGCCGGCGGCCGTCGGGGAACCGCGGGCCATCGAGATACCGGGAGCGCCATGAGGCTCATCAAGCGGAGTGCCAGGTCGAGCCCGAAGCTGAGCCTCGTGCTCGTCGACTGGAGCGTGCGCGAGAGCTTCCACCTGCTCCATTACCTGGCGCGCCAGGACGTCCCGCGCGAGCTCTTCGAAGTCATCGTCGTCGAGTACTACGACCGGCGCTCGGACGCGGTCGCGGCGCACGAGGAGCAGGTCGACGCCTGGCTGCTGCTCGAGATGCCGGCCTCGACCTATTACCACAAGCACCTGATGTACAACGCCGGCCTCCTGCTCGCAAAGGGCGACATCGTCGTGGTCGGCGATTCCGACGCGATGGTCCGCGAAAGCTTCATCCGCTCGATCCTCGAGCGCTTCGCCGCCGAGCCCGGCATCGTGCTCCACCTCGATCAGTACCGCAACGACCGCAAGGACCTCTATCCGTTCCGCTACCCCTCCTTCGAGGACGTGACCGGTCCCGGCTGCATCAATGACGGCGGCGGACGCACGATGGGTCTCGCCGACCGCCGCGACCCGCTCCATTCGCGCAACTACGGCGCCTGCATGTGCGCGCGGCGCGACGACCTCATCGCCATCGGGGGCGCCGACCAGCACATCGACTACCTCGGCCACATCTGCGGGCCTTACGAGATGACCTTCCGGCTCCTCAACATGGGGCGGCGCGAGGTATGGCATGCGAGCGAGTTCATGTATCACAGCTGGCATCCGGGCGCCTACGGAGCGGACAACTATCTCGGACCCCACGACGGACGGCACATGTCGTCGACGGCGCTCGAGGCGCTTGCCAGCGGGCGCGTGCTGCCGCTCGTCGAGAACGCGGCGATTCGCGCCCTACGCTGCCGCGAGCCGCTCGACGAGGCAGCACTCGGCAGCCGCCTGATCGCTCCCGAGGATGCGCGCGACTGGCAGCGCGACGCCATCCGCAGAGCGAGCCGCGAGGAGCGCTTTCGGCTGCTGCGCTACGCCCGGATGCCCTGCCGCTACAGGGGCTTCCGCCTCGAGCGCGCGGCCGCCGGCTTCACGGCGCTGCCGCTCCTCGACGGCGCTGCAGCGGCAGGGCCCCGCGGCGAGGCGAGCGGGAGCGGCTCGCTCGCGGACCTGCTCGACAAGCTCGATCGCCGCGCGGCGCCGGCCGACCGCCTGGCGGCGGCGCTGGGCGGGCCGCTCTTCGTCGCCCACCGGCTGGTCGGGCGGCTGGTGCGCCGCGGATCGCGCGGCGGGCGGAGCGGCGGCGGGCGCGCCGCGCCGAGGGCGCCCTTCCTCGCGCGCTGGCTGAGACGCCTCCGCTTTCTCGCGCGCGAGACCCGGACCTATGTCGCTGAGCTCGCGGGCTTGGGCGAGGCCTTGGCCCTGCTGCCGCGCGGCAGGAGCACCGGAGAGCTGCTCGTCGTGGTCGGCGGCAGGGTGGATGCCCGCTATCTGCAGCTGCTTGCGCGCCTGGCGCTCCTTCCTCGCCTCGACATCCGCCATGCGGCGGATCTCGATGAGCTCGAGAGTCTCCTCGCGGCACTGGCCGAGCGGGGCTGGGGCGGCAAGCTGGTCGCTCCGCGCGCACTCTATGCGCGGTTCCATGCGGCGTTTGCGCAGCGGCGCCCGGCGCTCGAGATCGTCGTCGCGTGAGGCGGCGCAAAATCCGGCTTGGCGAGACCGCGGCACTCGTTCAGAATCCGCCCGAGCCGGGTTCCGGGGTCGGGCGCGCAGACGCCCTCCGGCTCCCGATCGTCGCCGACGAGCTTCGAGAAACGTAAGATCAACCTTCGCGGATCAAGGTCCATGGGCCGGACGAGGCGGCATTCGACAGATTCCGCTGCGACTGCCCCGCCGGCGCCCGAGGCGCTCGAGCGGATTTACCGCTCCTTGCGGCTCATCCGCCGAATGGAGGAGGAGATCGCGCGCATCTATCCCTCGGACAAGATCAAGAGCCCGGTCCATCTCTCGATCGGGCAGGAGGCGGTGGCGGTCGGCGTGTGCGACGCCCTTAAGCCCGACGACGTGGTTGCCCCCACCTACCGCGGCCACGCGGCCTTTCTCGCCAAGGGGGGCTCACCCAAGGCGATGCTGGCGGAGCTCTACGGCAAGGCGGCGGGCGTCGCCGAGGGCAAGGGCGGCTCGATGCATCTCGTCGACATGAGCCACGGCGTGCTCGGCGCCTCGGCCGTGGTCGGCACCACGATCCCGGTCGCCGCCGGCTATGCGCTGGCGCTCAAGCGCGCCGGCGGCGGGCGGGTGGTCGCCGCCTTCATCGGCGATGGCGCCACGGAGGAGGGCGTCTTCGCCGAGACGCTCAATTTCGCGGCGCTGCACAAGCTCCCGCTCCTCTTCGTCTGCGAGAACAACGGCCTGGCGATCCACACGCGGCTCGGCAAGCGCTGGGCCACGGAGCGCCTCTGCGAGCGGGTCGCGGCCTACGGCATCCCGGCCGAGCGTATCGCGGACGGCGACGTGCTCGCGATCCGTGCGGCCACCGCATCGGCAGTGACGGCCATGCGCGAGGGCGGCTCCGGACCTCGCTTCCTCGAGTGCGTCACCTACCGCTGGCGCGAGCACGTGGGTCCCGGCGAGGACTATGACGCCGGCTATCGCAGCCGCAGCGAGCTCGAGCCGTGGCTCGAGTCCGATCCCGTGGCGCTGCTCGCCGGCCTCGTGAAGCCCGCGCGGCGGCGCGTGATCGATGCCGCGGTCGAAGAGGAGATCGCGGAGGCGGCCGCCTTCGCGGAGGCTAGTCCCTTCCCGGCACCCGAGGCGCTTTACACCCATGTCTTCGCCGAATAGCGCGCCGCGCATGCTCTCCTACGTGGAGGCGCTGCGCGAGGCGGCGGCCCAAGAGATGCGGCGCGATCCGGCCGTCTTCGTGATGGGGCTCGACGTAGCCGACCACAAGGCGATCCAGGGCACCACGCGCGGCCTCGTCGACGAGTTCGGGCCGGAGCGCGTGCTGGCGACGCCGCTCTCGGAGGATGCCATGACCGGCGTGGCGATCGGCGCCGCCATGGCGGGCTTGCGCCCTATCCATGTCCATATCCGCATGGATTTCCTCATGCTGTGCATGAACCAGCTCATCAACCTCGCCGCCAAGAGCCATTACATGTATGGCGGCCAGCTCCGCGTGCCGCTCGTCGTGCGCAGCATCATCGGCCGCTCCTGGGGCCAGGGGCCGCAGCACTCGCAAGGGCTCCACGCCATGTTCATGCACGTGCCGGGCCTCAAGGTGGTGGCCCCTTCCAACGCGCACGACGCCAAGGGCTGCCTCGCCGCCGCCATCCGCGACGACAATCCGGTGATCTTCGTCGAGCACCGCCTGCTCTATGCCAGCAAGTCCCCGGTGCCGCGCGAGCCCTACGTCGTGCCCCTCGGCAAGGCGCGCATCGTAGCCGAGGGCCGCCACGTCACCATCGTCGGCATCTCGCAGATGCTGCCCGAGGCGCTCAAGGCGCGCGCCCTTCTCCTCGAGCGCGGCATCGAGGCCGAGGTCATCGACCCGATCTCGCTGGTGCCGCTCGACATCGACACCATCGCCCGCTCGGCGCGCCGCACCGGCCGGCTCCTCGTCGTCGACAGCGCCTGGACGAGCTGCGGGGCGAGCGCCGAGATCGTGGCGCGGGTCGCCGAGGAGAGCGCCGAGGGTGCTGCGGTGCGCGTGCGCCGGCTCGGCTTCGCCCCCACGCCCTGCCCGACCACGCCCGTGCTCGAGCGCGCGTTCTATCCCGATCCCGCCAAGATCGCCCAGGCGGCCTATGCCATGGTGCGGCCCGCGGCCGGCGCCTGGCAGCCCGACCCGGCGGCAGCAGTGCTCGCCGGCGAGGTCGAGTTCCGCGGCCCCTTCTGAGAGCGGCGCCGACCCCGTCCCACGCGAGGAGCCAGTCCCACCTGAGGAGATGGCATGTTCTACGAGCTGGCGGCCAGCAACTGGGGCCCCGAGGAGCACGCGGCCATCGCGCGCGTGATCGCCTCCGACCGCTTCACCATGGGGCCATGCGTCGCCGCCCTCGAGGAGGCCTTCGCGCGCTACAGCGGCCGCGCCCACGCGGTCATGGTGAACTCGGGCTCCTCGGCCAACCTGATCGCGGTAGCATCCCTCTGCCACAAGCGCGAGCGGCCGCTCGCGCGCGGCGACGAGGTGATCGTGCCGGCCGTCTCCTGGGCTACCACCTATCATCCGCTGCAACAATACGGCCTCCGCTTGCGCATCCTCGACATCGAGCTCGACACCCTGAATATGGATTGGCGCCGGCTCGAGGAGGCGCTCGGCCCACGCACGCGCGCGGTGGTGGGCGTCAGCATCCTCGGCAACCCCGCGGCACTCGACGCGATTGAGCGCTTCGCGCTCGGGCACGGCCTCTATTTCATCGAGGACAACTGCGAATCGCTCGACGCCGAGCTCGGCGGGCGCAAGACCGGCAGCTTCGGCCACGTCAGCACCGCGAGCTTCTTCTTCTCCCACCACGTCACCACGATGGAGGGCGGCATGCTGGCGACCGACGACCGCGAGCTCTACGAGCTGGCGCTCTCGCTCCGGGCGCACGGCTGGGCGCGCGACCTGCCTCGGGACTCGATCATCCACGAGAGGAGCGACGACGCCTTCAACGAGGCCTACCGCTTCATCCTGCCGGGCTACAACGTGCGGCCGCTCGAGCTGTGCGGCGCCATCGGGCTCGAGCAGCTCAAGAAGCTGCCGGCCGCGACCGCGGCGCGGCGGCGCAATTGGAACTATTTCCAGAAGCTCTTCGCGGGCGACAACCGCTACATCATCCAGCGCGAGAACGGCAAGAGCTCGGCCTTCTCCTTCACCCTCATCCCGAGCCCGCAGACCGGCGTCGCGCGCAGGGACATCCTGCCGCTGCTCAAGGACGCCGACATCGGCTACCGCATGATCACCGGCGGCTGCATCACGCGCCACGAGGTGATCCGCTATTACGACTACTCGACGCTCGGCGATCTCCCCAACGCCAACCTCGCCCACGACCAGGGCTTCTTCGTCGGCAACCATCCCTTCGACCTGACGCCGCAGATCGAGCGCCTGCGCGAGGTGCTCGACCGCGCCATGCGCTGAGGGGGCGCTCCGCCGCCTTGCCGGATGTGCCGAATTGGCCCATAATTCCGCATAAGGGCAAAGCCACGCAGAAACGCCCGCCAAGGAGGCCACATGTCGAACTCACGCCTGCTTGCGTGCGCCCTCGCCGGCGCCACGGCACTCTCCCTCGCGGCACCCTCCGCCTTCGCCAAGGATTGGACCAAGGTCGTCATCGCCACAGAGGGCGCCTACGCCCCCTACAACATGCACGCGCCCGACGGCACGCTGATCGGCTTCGAGATCGACCTCGGCAACGACCTCTGCCGCCGTGCGAAGCTCACTTGCGAGTTCATGGCGCAGGATTGGGACGGCATCATCCCCGGGCTCAATGCCGGCAAGTACGACGCTATCATGTCGGGCATGAGCATCACCGCCAAGCGCATGGAAGTGATCAGCTTCTCGCGCAACTACCTGGCCTCGCCCACCACCTTCGCGGTGCTGAAGACGTCGGCGCTGGCGAGCATGCCCGACACGGGAAAACGCGTCTCGCTCGACGACAAGGCGGCGACCGACGCGGTGATGAAGGACCTGGCCGCGGCGCTCAAGGGCAAGATCATCGGCGTGCAGGTCGCCACCATCCAGGCCGACTTGCTCAAGACCTACTTCAAGGACATCGTCGAGGTGCGCACCTACAAGACGACCGAAGAGCACGACCTCGACCTCCAGGCCGGCCGCGTGGACGCGGCACTCGCCGCCACCTCCTATTTCGTCTCCACCCTCTCCAAGCCCGGCGGCGACAAGCTGACGCTCGCCGGCCCGCTCTTCACGGGCGGGCTCCTCGGCCACGGCCCCGGCATCGGGCTCAGGAAGTCCGACCCCGAGCTCAAGGCGATCTTCGACAAGGCGATCGACGCCGCAATCGCCGACGGCACGGTGCGCACGCTTTCGCTCAAGTGGTTCAAGACCGACATATCGCCGCCGCCCTCAAGCTGAGCGAGGGGCGCCGGCGGCCGTGGACCTGGGCGGCTACTTCACCCTGATCGGCTTCGGGCCGGAGGGATGGGGTGGCCAGCTCCTCCGCGCCGCCTTGATGACGCTCGCCGTCTCGTCCAGCGCGTTCGCCACGAGCCTCGTCTTCGGCACGCTCGGCGCCGCGGCCAAGCTGTCGCGGAGCGGCACCGCGCGCGCCCTCGCCGACGCCTATACGACGGTGATGCGCGGCGTGCCAGACCTCCTCGTAATCTACCTCTTCTACTTCGGCGGCAGCCAGGCGCTCACCTCGCTCGGCCACCTCCTCGGCCACCGGGGGTTCCTCGGCCTCGACGCCTTCATGGTCGGCACGCTCGCGGTGGGCATCGTCTCCGGCGCCTACCAGACCGAGGTGATCCGTGGCGCCTATCTCGCCATCCCGCCGGGCGAGATCGAGGCCGCGCGCGCCGCCGGCATGGGCCGGCTGCTCACGATGCGGCGCATCACCGGCCCGCGCACGCTGCGCTTCGCCCTTCCCGGCATGGGCAACGTCTGGCAGCAGGTCTTGAAGGAGTCGGCGCTGATCTCCGTGACGGGCCTCGCCGAGATCATGCGGACGATTCACGTCGGCGCCGGCTCGACGCGCCTGCCCTTCGATTTCTACGTCACGGGCTTCCTTCTTTATCTGGCACTCACCACCCTCTCGGGCTTCGCCTTCCGCGGTGCCGAGGCGCGGACGATGCGGCCCGAGCGCCGGCCGGCCTGAGGCGATGGAGCCGGCCTTTCTCGCGTCCACCATGGTTCGCCTCCTGGCGGGCGTGCCGCTCACCGTCGAGCTTGCCGCGATCTCGATCTCCGCCGGCGCCGCGATCGCCGTGCTCTTCGCCATCTTGCGCGCGAGCTCGACGGCGGGCGCCTGGTTCGTGCGAAGCTACGTCTACGTTCTGCGCGGCACCCCGCTCCTCCTGCAGATCTTCCTCGTCTATTACGGCCTCGGCCAGTTCGCGGCCGTGCGCGAGAGCCTCCTCTGGCCCTTCCTGCGCCAGCCCTTCTGGTGCGCCATCCTGGCGCTCACGCTTAACACCGCGGCCTACGGCTCGGAGATCGTGCGGGGCGGGCTGCAGTCCGTGCCGCAGGGCGCCATCGACGCGGCGCGCGTCTCCGGCATGTCGGGCCTTCTCCTCTACCGCCGCATCGTGCTGCCCCTGGCGCTGCGCCAGGCGCTGCCGGCCTATGGCAACGAGATCATCCTCATGGTCAAATCGACCTCGCTCGCCTCGATCGTGACGCTCATGGAAGTGTCGGGTATCGCCTACTCCATCGTCTCGGAGACCTACCGCGCCTTCGAGACCTTCCTCTGCGCCGGCTCGATCTACCTCGTGCTCAACTTCCTCCTCGCGCGCGGCGTGGCTTCGCTCGAACGCCGCCTCAACGCGCATCTCAGGCCCGCCCAATGACCGCTCTGCGAGCGACGGCACTCCGCGCATGACCGCCGCGATCTCCGCCAAGGACATCCACAAGCGCTACGGCGCCAACGAGGTGCTCAGGGGTATCACGCTCGAGGCCCACCCCGGCGAGGTGATCGCCATCATCGGCGCCTCCGGCTCGGGCAAGAGCACGCTTCTGCGCTGCATCTCGCTCCTCGAGCCCCCCGATTCCGGCAGCATCGCGATCGGCGGCGAGACGATCCGCATGAAGAGCCGCCGCGGCCGCCTGGAGCCGGCGGACAGCGCGCAGGTCAACCGCATCCGCGCCTCGCTCGGCTTCGTCTTCCAGAGCTTCAACCTGTGGGCGCACATGACCGTGCTCGAGAACGTCATCGAGGCGCCGGTCCACGTGCAGAAGCGCCGGCGCAGCGAAGCGGTGGCCGAGGCCGAGGCCATCCTCGAGAAGGTCGGCATGGCGGAGAAGCGCAACAGCTACCCGGCCCATCTCTCGGGCGGCCAGCAGCAGCGCGCGGCCATCGCACGGGCGCTCGCCATGCGCCCGCAGGGGCTGCTCTTCGACGAGCCGACCTCGTCCCTCGATCCCGAGCTCGTGGGCGAGGTGCTGCGGGTGATCGGCGCCCTCGCCGAGGAAGGCCGCACCATGCTGATCGTCACCCACGAGATGGCCTTCGCGGCCGAGGTCAGCGGCCGCGCCATCTTCCTCGATGCCGGCCGCATCGAGGAGGAAGGCCCGCCCGCCCAGGTGCTCGGCAATCCGCTCACCGAGCGCTGCCGGCAGTTCCTGGTGCGCCACATCAACCGCTGAGGCGGAGCGGGGCGGGCAAGAGGGCTTGGAATGCGAGCATATGGACCTGCGGTCGCAAGCGAACGGGGCATCTTGGCGAAGGCACGACCGTCGGCGGCCCGGCTGCCGCAGCGGGTCGCGCGACGCCGGCAGTACTCGGCATTGCTGAGCGAGGTTTCCGACATGGGCCGCTATGCGGACGTCGAGCCCGGGCGCTGCAATTTCGCACACTACCCTGGGCGGACCCTTACCCAGGTCTATCTGAAGGCCGGCAGTGGGTGGAGGGCGAACGCAGAAGTTGGCCGCATGGAGGTCCGCTCTGCGCCCACGTCGGTCACCGGCGTACCGCGGTCGACTTCCCGAAAGCCGACAAAGCATCGCGGGGCCTAGTCGGCCGGGACGGGTGGGAAGCCGTCACTCGCTCATGCGGCCTCAATGACGCCGGTGTGCCATTAGCTGTCGTCCAATGCATCAGTTGGAGCGGCCACGCTCGCCGGTACCCATATCACGTGACAGCTCAGGGTTGCTTTGCAGCCGCCATAGAAACAGAATTCACGCGAACGCGGCCGGATGTGACCGATGAAAACCTGCATCTACTGCAAACGAGATAACAGTGCGACCACTTTCGAGGGCGTCGAACACGTCATCCCGGAGGCATTCGGGACCTTTGGCTCAGAAACGCCGACATTGGATTGCGTGTGCGATGAATGCAATGGGCATTTCGGCAAGACGCTCGACATCTATCTTGCTCGCGAGACAGTGGAAGGTGTCGTTCGATACGGCAAGGGCATTTCTTCGTCTGCGGTGCGACCACAGAAGCACCTCAAGATCACTTTGGATGCTGGGCCGGAAACGGGGCAATTCGCCGGGATGCGGGTCGCTATCGACGGCACACGCGGCGAGCTCATGAGGCCGCTCGCTCAATTTCAAATTCTCAACCAAAAGACCGGCCAGCTCGAGACGTACTTCAAGACCCAGATTCATGATCTGAAGCTACCAGAAGACGTATACGGCAAGCCCGGTGATGGAAGCACCAATGGCACCTGGAAGTGCAATATCTTTTCAGCGTCTCAGAAAGACCACGACGAGATGGTCGAGGCATTGAGGGCAATTGGGATCGACTTTAGGCCAGGTACACCGTTTAGCATGCCCGAACCAATAATACCCATCGGTGAAGGCCACGAAGACAATTCGCTTCCCGTTTTGATCGAGGGTGAAGTCACGGATACGCACCGGATGGCGCTTGCAAAGATATTCTTGAACGTCATTGCGAAGTTTTTGGGCAGCGACGAAGCCTTAAAGCCGCATTGGGATTTTCTCCGGCGGTTCGCTCGCTATGGAGAAGGCACAATCAAGTATAGGGTGCTGGAGAATCCATTTCCGCGCGAGCAGGAGAGCGAGGCGCTCCAGATGATCCGAGAGAGTATTACTGTACGCATTGAGAACCTTCGTGGCCATGTCGTTGGCTCAATCCAATTCTATGGGAATCAAATGTACCAGTTCATTCTCCGTGAGAATGCCTCGTTACCTGAAGAACAGGTGTTCGGATACTGCTTCACCAATGGTCAGGCGCCGCGCCGGCTCTTTCGGAGCAAATTGCCGGGGTTACGGTGATAGTTTACCAAACAGTGCTGGGTCACATGGTGCGGGAATTGCAGGGCAAGTTGCGTCCCTTGATCGCATTCATATGCGACACCTGCGCTACTTGCAGGCGAACGGGATGATCAAAGAGCCCGACGAAGGATGGTTGCAGGCATGAACCTCGAGCAACTGAAAAAGGACGTCGGATACCGGGTCAAGCTCGTCCCACCAGCCTATCATCTTGACGCTGCCGGAGAACCGATACCCTTCGAGGACGAAGACTGGATCATCATGGCGGTGACCAATGAGTACGTCGAGATCAATACTGCCTCGGGTCACTTCTACCGTCTTGGTAAGGACCACGTCAGAAGCTTCACGACAGATCCGCATCGCGCCTCCGACGGGCTGAATCATGCCTTCCTGCAGTTGCACGTTCAGCTTTACATACGTGGTGCAGATGTGACCGCGATACCCAATCATCAGCCTGGCGCGCCGGTGCCGCCGCCGCTCAATCCTGCCCTCAGGGCGCGGGCAATCTTCGTCCCCGAATTGGAGCGGGTGTTTCGGCGCCAAGTGCAGATCCTCGACAGAGTTGTGGTCAACTTCTCCGTAACCTCTAACGACATGCTGGGGACTCACCAAGCTATCCGACCGGGCGACACGTGGGAATCATTGAGGCCCGTTCAGCCGCGCCTGTTTCCCCAGGTCGCCGTGTATCGCGATCTTTCGGCGTCCGATGTCGAGTTGCTGGCTGAGTTCTACGGCGCCGTGAGCGAGGTCGCTGACCTGATCGAGCATTGGGCGGGGACTATGGCGTTGACCGAGTACAATGCCTGGAACGTCTTGATGCACAAGGTGCGGCACAGCCTCCGAATGGGCGAGTTGGCAGTACAGAAGCTCTGTCATGATCGCGCCTACGATGCGACCATGCCCGCCGGAGGGAGTTTGCTATCGCAGTCCCAAAGGGTCCTGACCGCAGCTGACAAAGCGCGAGAGGTCTTTATGGCGAAGTTCGCGACTTTGCAGCAAAGGACAGCCGTACCGAGCTAACGGCGGTATGGAGTAGGTTATCGGCCAGCCCAACGTCCGCCCTGGGGCAGCAACAGCGGGACCCGCCGATGCCTATGGATGACCGCTTCGGGTCGAATGCGGCCGAGATGCTGTCCGACACTAACGTCCGATTCGCCGGGACCGGCACCTGAAAGCGGTCAGACCGCTTTCGGCCAAACTTCAGACATTGGCGTGTATGTGGCTAAGGTCTGCCGTGGGTCGGATCCGGTTGTTCGGTCGACGTGACACAAATAACCGCTCCTGGCACAACTCGACCGTATCGCATCGCGCGAGCGGCGACCGCTCACCGATCCAAAGCGGACTTCGGCTGATAACCCCTGAGGCGCGCTTTCTCGCTCTAGCCCTATTGCCCGCTCAGCGTCATGCGCAGCTCTGCGCCGTCGGCACCTTCCTCGTTCACCATCTCGAGGGTGGCGTGGACGAGCGCCTGGCGGTAGGTCTTGTGCGCGCCGGCGTAGGTCTTGTAGCCCTCGCTCGGCTCGCGCGGGAGATTGGGCTTGGCATAGCCGGGGCCGGTGATGACCGTCTCGGACGAGGTGAGACGGTGCTCGACCTCGCTCGCCAAGAGAGCGAGCGCCCCGGCATCGGTCGGCGGCGGCGCGTTGCCGAGGAAGCTCTTGGCGATGTCGCGGGCGAAGGGCCCGTCGCCGGCGCTGTCGATGAACGAGCGCAGCAGCAGGAGATCGGCCCGCCGCACGGTGCCGCCCGCGTCGATCGTCGCCTCCAAGGTGGCGAGGCTATGGAAGCGCGCTCCGCTCGGCTGGTAGCGCACGACCGTGAGGCCGCCGGAGGCATCGGCCCGCCCGCTTTCCACCAGGTGGAACCAGCCGAAAAAGCCGCTGTGCTCGACCTCTGCGAGCGGCCGGCCGAGAAAGCCCGCGGCCGGATCCGCGGCCGCGGCTCCGCCGGCCAAGGAGAGTGCTGCCGCGAACAGGGCGGCTCCCCGGATCAGCCGAGCGAGCGGACGGGCCATACGCTCCTCCATGCAATTCCCTTTGCCGCGACTCGCTAAAATTCCGCATTTTTTCTGTCGTTCGCGGCCGGCGTTGCAATTATCATGCGCCGTCATGTCCGCCGCAAGCGAAGAGGCCCGCGGCCGCTGGCCGCGCATCACCATCCTGACGCCGTGCCTGAACGCGGCGCCGCACATCGCCGCGGCGCTCGACAGCGTGGCACGCCAGCACTATCCCGAGCTCGAGCATATCGTGCTCGACGGCGGCTCGCGCGACGGTACCCTCGAGACGCTGCGGCACTACCCGGCGCTCACGGTAATCAGCGAACCCGACGACGGCCCGCACGATGCCATGAACAAGGGGCTCGCGCGCGCCTCGGGCGACATCGTGGGCTTCCTCAATGCCGACGATGTCTATCCCGACGGGCTCCTCCTCGAGGTCGGGCGGAGCTTCAGGGACGACCCGGAGCTTGCCGTCGCGGTCGGCGGCTCCCTCGTCCTCGAGCGCGACCGCGCCGGGCGCGAGCGGCCGGTGGTCGCCCGCGCGCATGCGCGGGAGAGCGGCTTCTGGCTCCCCGAGCTCGCCTTCGGCGCTCCCGGCTTCAACGCGCGCTTCTTCCGCCGCAGCCTCTTCGCCCGCATCGGCAACTTCGACACCGGCTATTTCATCGCCGCCGACCGCCAGTTCCTCATCCGCGTAGCACTGGCCGGCCTCAAGGCCAGGCACCTCGAGCGCCCGGGCGTGCACTATCTGCGCCATCCCGGCTCGCGCACGCTCAATGCGGAGCGCCGCCTGGCGCCGGCCATAGCGCTCGAGCACATTCGCATGGCGCGGGACTTCGCCGGGACGAAGGGCATCTCGAGCGGGGCGCGGCGCACCTTCAGGGCCTGGCGCGCGCTCGAGAGCGGCAAGCTCATTCTCCACGACATGGGCGCGGGACACCTCGGGGAGGCCTTGGCCCGGCTCGGCGGCCTCTGCCTCAGCGACCCCTTATGGCCGCTCCATCTCCTGGAAGCGAGCGCCTTGCGCGCCACCGTGCTGAAGGGCGAGCGCCTTGCCGAAACGCCGCCGCCGGCCGTCGAGCTGCCCGAGGAGCGCCAGGAGCCGGCGGCTTGACGGCCGTCAAGCGGGGCTCTCGGCCTCGGCACCCTCCAGCAGCATGCGCCTGAGCTTGTGTCCCGCCATTTGCGCCACGTGCGCGCGGGTGTCGCCGCCGAACTTGCGGCCCACCATGTCGAGGTAGGGCCGGCTCGCGAAGTAACGGTCGAAGGCCGCGTCGCGGAAGCTCAAGACCTCCCGCGCGGAGAGCTTGGCGGTCGGCAGCGGCAGGCAGTCGTGGCTGTGCTGCGCGAAGCCGCTCCAGCTCGCGGGCAGCGCCCAGCCGTTCTCGAGGGCGGTGCGGTAGAGGGGCGAGCCGGGATAGGCCATCGCCGAGTAGAAATTGGCGAACTCGCAGTTGAGCGCGAGCGCCAGCTGCAGCGTCTCCTCCATGGTCTCGAAATCGTCGTCGGGCAGGCCGAAGATGAAGTTGCCGATGACGTTGATGCCGGCCTCCTGGATCTGCCGCACCGCAGCCGTGATGTCATCCTGGCCGAAGGATTTCTCGGCGCCGTCGCGCACGTGGGCGCTGCCCGACTCGATGCCGAGCGCGAGCCAGCGCACCCCCGCCTTGCGCATGGGTGCCAGGAGGCGCTCCTTCACCGTATCGACGCGCGCATAGGCCCAGATATTGAGGTCGAGGCCGCGCGCGATGAGATGCTCGCACACGCCCAGCACGTGGCGCTCGTTGAGCACGAACATCTCGTCGACGATCTTGAAGGTGCGCACGCCGTATTGGTCGTGGAGCAACGCGATCTCGTCTGCCACGGCCTCGGGCTTGCGCATACGGTAGCGGTTGCTGCCGAAGGGCGCGTTGATGCAGCAGAAGCTGCAGGAATAGGGGCAGCCGAGCGAGGTATAGACCGAGGCGTAGGGCTGGCGCCGGGCGAGCTCGCCGAAGCACTGCCAGTTGTGCGCCCGGTACTTCGCCATGGGCAGGAGCTCCCAGACGTTGCCGTGGAGCTCGCCGTCGAGATCCTTGATGAGCGGCGGCGCGGGCGTGCTCTGCACCCTCCCCTCCTCGCGATAGACGAGTCCGGGCACGCCCGCGAGATCGGGCGCACCGCCGCCGTCGAGCGCCTGAAGGAGGGCCACGACCGTGGCCGGCCCCTCGCCGTTGCAGGCGAAGTCGACCGCCTCCTCGGCGAGCGTGCGCTCGGGCAGTGCCGCCACATGGCCGCCGAGGATGATGATCTTCTGCTCCGGGAGTGCTGCCTTGATGGCGCGGCAGGCCGGCCCGGCCGCGGCCATCTGCTGGGTCGAGGCCGAGGGCTGATGGCCGTAGACCACCATGGCGGCGAGGCGCGGCCGCAGGGAGGCGACCCGTGCCGCCACCGCCTCGGGCCCCCAGCCTTCGGCCTCGGCATCGAGGATGGCGACTCTGTGGCCGCGGTCGCGGGCATAGCCGGCGATGAGCCGGCACCAGAGCGGCGGCTCGATGGCGCTGAGGCCCTCGCCGAGCCCCTGGTAGGCCGTCTCGCGGCCGCCCGGATTGATGAGCAAAAGGTCGAGCTCGGACTCCGTCATGGGCCACTCTGCTTCCTGTCCAGCCGCTGCCGCCCGCCAGTATAGCGCCGATCCCGGCGGCGCTGTGCTACGTTTCCCCTCTTCCGCGCCTGCGAAGCGCGCATACGCTCGAGAGGTACGATGGCCAAGGCCGATCACCTGCTGTCCGCGCGCAAGCGCCTCGTCGGGCAGGACGCGGTCGCGGCGCTCATCGTGCGGGCCAACGGCAGGTACGTGCTGCAGCTGCGCAGCGACAAGCCGTCGATCTGGTATCCCGGCCACTGGGGCCTCTTCGGCGGCGCCGTCGACCGCGGCGAGGAGCCGCTTGCGGCACTCTACCGCGAGCTCCGGGAGGAGCTCGAGTACGAGCCGCGCGCGGCCGAATATTTCGCGCGCTTCGACTTCGACCTCGCGACCCTCGGCCAGGGCTGCCTCCGGCGCACCTTCTATCTCGTCGAGGCGACGGTGGCGGAGTTCCGCCGCTTCCGCCTGCACGAGGGCGAGGCGGTCGCGGCCTTGCGGGCCGAGGAGCTCTTCGACGGGCGCCGGCTCGTGCCCTACGACGCCTTTGCCCTCTGGCTCCATCGCGCGCGCCGCCGCCTGCAAGGAGCGCCGCGGCAACGCCGGCCGGCGGCACGCCGATGAGCTTCCGCTAGCTCGAAGGGGGAAACTTTAGCGTCTTGCCCTACGGTAAGGGGTGCTGGAGCATTTGCCTGCCGCGTGCCGAAGGAGGCACAATGGCGCGCGCTGGCGAAGGGCGGGAGGGGACGTGCAAAGCGTGCAAGAGAGGATCTCGGTCGAGCGGACGGCCGGCGCCTTGGGCGCCGAGATCGGCGGCGTCGATTTGGCGCGCGGCTGCGGCGACGAGACCATCGCGGCGATCCGCCAGGCGCTCCTCGACCATCTCGTCGTCTTCGTCCGCGGCCAGCGGGATCTCTCGCCCGCCCGGTTCCTCGCCTTCGCGCGCCGCTTCGGCCGGCCCGTCGAATATCCCTTCGTGCGCGGCATCGAAGGCTTTCCCGAGATCATCGAGGTGGCCAAGCTCGAGCACGAGCGCGTCAATTTCGGCGGCGTCTGGCATTCCGACACGAGCTATCTCGCGGAGCCTCCCATGGGCTCGATGCTGATCGCCCGCGAGGTGCCGCCCGCCGGCGGCGACACCCTCTTCGCCAACATGTATCTCGCCTACGAGACGCTCTCGGACGGCATGCGGCGCATGCTCGACGGCCTCGTTGCGGTCAACAGCTCGGCCAAGGCGGACGTGACGCGCACGCGCGAGGACCGCGTCAAGGACAGCCCCGCCCAGGGAGCCAGGCGCGAATACATAGCCGAGCATCCTGTCGTGCGCACCCATCCCGAGACCGGGCGCAAGGCGCTCTATGTCAACGTGGCGCATACGGTGCGCTTCAAGGACATGAGCGAGGAGGAGAGCGCCGGGCTCCTCGATTATCTCTTCCGCCACCAGGTGCGTCCCGAGTTCACCTGCCGCTTCCGCTGGGAGGTGGGCTCGCTCGCCTTCTGGGACAACCGTGCTGCGCAGCACAACCCGATCAACGACTATCACGGCTACCGGCGCGTCATGCACCGCATGACGCTCGCCGGCGAGCGGCCGCGCTGAGGACGAGGGAGCGAGCGCAATGGCAAAGGCGACTCGCGACGATCCCAACGCCGACCAGATCGCCTATTGGAACAGCGACGTGGCCTTGCGCTGGTCGGCCCAGCAGGAGCGCCTCGACGCCGTCTTCGCACCGCTCACCGAGGCGGCACTCGATCACGCGGCCCCCGGCGCCGGCCAGGCCGTCCTCGATGTGGGCTGCGGCTGCGGCGCCAGCGTGCTCGCGCTCGCGCGCCGCGTCGGCCCCAAGGGCAAGGTGACGGGCGTCGATGTCTCGAAGCCGATGCTGGAGCTTGCCGCCAAGCGCGTAGGCGCGGAGCAGCACGGGAATGTCGAGCTCGTTCTCGCGGATGCCGCCGCCTATCCGTTTGCACCTGGAGCCTTCGATCTCGCCTTCTCGCGCTTCGGCGTCATGTTCTTCGCCGATCCGGCGGCGGCCTTCGCGAACATCCGGGGAGGGCTTGCCCGCGGCGGCCGTCTCGTTTTCGTGACCTGGCGGCCGATGAAGGAGAACCCCTGGTTCGTCGTGCCCCTCGCCGCAGCGCAAGCCCACCTGCCGCCCCAGCCGCCGCCCGAGCCGAACGCGCCCGGCCCCTTCGCCTTCGCCGACCCCGACCGCGTGCGCGGCATCCTCGCCGCGGCCGGCTTCTCCGCGGTCGAGATCGTCCCGCACGACACCATGATGCGCATCGCCGGACCGCACGAGCTCGCGGAGGCCACCCAATTCGCCACCCAGGTCGGGCCCGCGGCACGGGCGCTCGCGGACGCCGAGCCCGCGGCACGCGCCGCGGCGATAGAAGCGATCCGCGACGAGCTCGCCAGGCGCGAGGGGCCGGAGGGGATCAGTTTTGCCGGTGCGGTCTGGCTCGTCTCGGCGCGGGCGTGACGGCGCCGTCGTGCGTCGAGACGAGCCCGCGCGGAAGACGCTCCTCGACGAGGTGGTGCCGGCCGGCAAGCCCTGGTCGGGCGTCGTCCTCAAGCGGCAGCACTTGCGCATCACCGACCTCGAGGGCGCCCAGGCGGTGGATTTCCTCTGCTACAACGCGCGCGATGTGGAGGAGCGCTACCACGCGCCCAACACCATCAAGGCAGCACGCACCATCGCGCTCACGAAGGGCCACGCCCTCTATTCCGACGTGGCGCGCCCCATCTTCAGAATCGTCGAGGACAGCTTCGGCGGCCACGACACCATCGGCGGCGGCTGCAGTGCTGCGAGCAACGAGCTGCTCTATGGCGTCAAGGGATGCCCCGGCTGCCGCGAGAATTTCCTCGCCGCCCTGGCACCTCGCGGCATGGGGCGGCGCGACATCGTGCCCAACGTCAACTTCTTCATGCGCGTGCCGGTCGGCCAGGCGGGCGAGGCAGCGATAGCACTCGGTGCCTCCGAGCCCAGCAGCTTCGTCGAGCTCCGGGCCGAGATGGATGCCCTGGCGGTGATCTCCAACTGCCCGCAGATCAACAACCCCTGCAACGGCTTCAAGCCCACGCCGATCCGGGTGACGGTGTCGGAGGTGGCGTGAGGGGACGTGTGCCGCGCCGCGGGCGTCACCCCCTCCCCTCGATCCGCTTCGCGGCTCGAGCCCCCTCAAGGGGGGAGGGGAATGAAAAAAGATGAGCAGGCTCATTAAACGAGCCCCCTCCCCCCTTGAGGGGGAGGGTTGGGGTGGGGGGGTACGGGACCGCCTACCGGCCGCGCTCCGCCCGGAAAGTGACCACCAGCACGTCGCGGTAGGCGGGCTCGGCGGGATCGATCGGCTCGACGGGGGTGACGCCGTGATAGACGCGGCGGTCGTCCACCAGTGCTGCGTCGAAGGGGCCGGCGAGCGTGAAGCTGCCGAGGGTTCTGCGGTCGAGCCCGTGGATCGAGGTGGTGCCGCGCTTGATGTTGCGGCGGCGGACGAGGAGGACCAGCACGTAATCGACGCCGTCGCGGTGCATGCCCTCGGGCGTCGGGCGGCCTTCCTCGCCGGCGCGCGCCTCGATGCGGAACTGATGCGTCTCGACGTGCCAGCCGCTTGCGGCCGGCGCCAGGCCGTCGAAAAGCGCGCGGCAGAAGGCGAGCACGGTCGCCATGCTGGCGCCGCCGGCGATCTCGTCCTTGATGGGTGCGAACCAGCGCGCGACGCCGCCGTTGAGCGGATTGTAGTCGAGGCTCTGATAGTGCGGCTGGCGCGGCTCGCGGCGGATATTGCCGTCCGCCTCCGCCGCATAGACCGCGTAGCGGCGGCGGCGGTAGCGCCCGCCGTCCGCCATGTAGGTGTCGAGCTCGAGCTCGTCCCAGCTCGCGGCAAAATCCTGCCAGTCGTCGAGCGGGCCGTGCGCCGCGAGTGCCGCGCGCATCGCCGGCCCTTCGACGAAGGCGAAGCCCTCACGCCGGATGCGCTCGCCGAGCTGCTCCTCCGGCAGCAGTGCCAAGTCGTTCATGGCGGCGCTCACCAGGCCGCCACGTCGAGCCAGGTGCTCTGGTAGGTGGCACCCTCGCCCATGTCGGTATAGCGGTCCGAGCACAGCATGTTGATCGTGCCTTCGACCGTCTCCTCGTCGGGACGCTGGCCGGGCACCAGCACCACGCCCGGCAGCACCTCGTCGCTCACGCGGAGTGCCAGGCCGACCGTGCCGCGCGCGTTGAAGAGCCGCACCTTTTGCCCGTCCGCGAGCTGGCGCGCGCGCGCGTCCTCCGGGTGGAGGATGCAGAGCGGCGTCCCCTCGCGCCGGCGGAGGAACGGCACGCCCGAGAAGGCCGTGTGGCTCTGGAAATATCCCGGTGCCGTCAGCAGGCGCAGCGGCCAGCGCGCGGCCTCCAGCTCCTCCTCGGGATCGGGCCGCCAGTCGGGCATGGGGTCGCGGCCCTCGGCCGCGAGAGTTTCCGAATAGAATTCGAGCTTGCCCGACGGGGTCTTGAAGCGCTGCCCGCCCTCGGGTGCGATGCGCACGGGTCCCGCCTCGCGCAAGTGCGCCGGGTCGGCCTTGGCCGCCGTACCGGCGGCGCCGCGGAACATCGCGCGCATGACCTCTTCCTCGCTCATGCGGAAGACCGCGTCCTCGAGGCCCAGGCGCGCGGCGAGCGCTTGGGCCAAGCGGAAGTTCGACCAGGCCTCGCCCTGCGGCTCAATCGCGCGCGGCGCGTACTGCATGTAATAGGTGCCGTAGGCGCGGTAGAAGTCCTCGGTCTCGAGGTAGGTCGCGGCCGGCAGCACGATGTCGGCATAGCGCGCGGTGACCGAGAGGAAGGGATCGTGCACCACCGTGAAGAGATCCTCGCGCGAGAGGCCCCGGCGCACCTTGCCCGCTTCGGGACAGGTCACCGCCGGATTGTTGGCGGCAACGAAGAGCGCCTTGATCGGCGGGTCCGCGAGCGAGAGCAGCGCCTCGCCCAGGCGGAGATGGTTGACGAGGCGCGTCGCCGCAGGCCCCGAGGGCTTGCGCACCGCATTGTAGTCGAGCTCGCAGGTGGCCGCGGTCAGGAGAAGGGCGCCGCCGCCCGGGCGGCCGTAGGCGCCGGTCAAGCCGGGGAGGAGGGCGACCGCGCGCAGCGCCTCCCCGCCCCGCGCCAGGCGCGTCATGCCCTCGCCCAAGCGGATGAAGGAGGCCTTAGCGCGGCCGTAGAGTGCGGCGAGGCGCTCGATGTCCGCCACGGAAACGCCGGTGATCTCGGCCGCGTGCGCGGGTGCGAAGCGCGGCAGCACCTCGCGTTCGAGCCGCTCGAAGCCGTGCGTATGGCTTGCTATGTAGTCGCGGTCGACGAGCCCGTCGCGCGCGAGGATGTGCATGAGGCCAAGCGCCAGCGCCGCGTCGGTGCCGACGCGCACGGGGATGTGCCAGTCGGCGCGCGCCGCCGTGCGGCTGCGCCGCGGATCGATGACCACGAGCTCGACGCCGCGCTTGCGCGCCTCCTCCACCTTGGCCCAGAAATGCACGTTGGTGGTGACGAGATCGGCGCCCCAGGCAACGATCAGATCGGAGTGCACGACCGACTCCGGATCGGCGCCGCCGACCGGGCCCACGGTCATGTCCCAGGCCGTCTCGCAGCAGGTGTCGCACACCGTGCCGGCCTGAAGCCGGCTAGCACCGAGCGCGTGGAAGAGGCCGTTGACCAAGCCGCGGTTCATCTGGCCCTGATGCGCGCTATAGGCATAGCCGAGGAGTGCCGTAGGGCCGCATTCGGCGATGACCGCCTGCCAGCGCGCCACGATCTCGTCGAGCGCGGCGTCCCAGGAGACGGGGGCGAACTGGCCCTCGCCCTTGGGCCCCGTGCGGCGGAGCGGCGTCTTGATGCGGCTCGCCGAATGGACGAGCTCGGCGTCGCGGTTCACCTTGGCGCAGGCAAAGCCGGCGGTGAAGGGCTGCCCGGGATCGCCCTCGACGCGCAGCACGCGCCCGTCCTCGACATGCGCGAGGAGCGAGCACATGTCGGGGCAATCATGCGCGCAAACTACCCGGATCGTCTCCACAAGCGCTCTCCATCGTGACCGCACCATTCGTCCGCGCGCCCTCGATCAAGCCTTGGGCCAAGCGGAATCCGCGGCGACAATGGCACCGAAAGAGGTCTCGCGAAAGAGCCAGTTTTAAAAGAACGGCCAGACCACTTGCCGCGGCCGTCCGGCCGGGCGCGCGGCCTCACTTGCACTGCCAGTCCTCGACGCCGACCGCCGCCCGCCGCGCCCCGGCCCCGACCATCTCCTCCTTGGCGAAATCCTGAACGTAGCGCGGCTTGTTCTCGTAGAAGCAGCCGTTCGTCCACTTGCCCACAAAGCCGTGGCCCTTGGCGTCGCGGTAGGAGCCGTCGCCGTTCGGCAGGTCGTCCTTGAAGTCGCCCTTGTAGCGCCCGCCGTCCGCCATCGTGAGGGTTCCTTCGCCCTCGGCGTGGTTCTTGTGGAAATCGCCCTCGTAGCGGTCGCCGTCGGCGTGCACGAGGACGCCCTTGCCCTCCATCTTGCCGTCCTTCCAGCCGCCCTCGTAGCGGTCGCCGTTCTTGAACGCCTCGACGCCGTGGCCGTCGCGCTCGCCGCTCTTCCAATCGCCGTCGTAACGGTCGCCGGTCGACCACACGAAGACGCCGTGGCCGTCGTGCTTGTCGTCCATCCAGTCGCCCTCGTAGCGGCTGCCGCTCGAGTAGGCGAAGACGCCGTGGCCGCTCATGCGGCCCATCTTGTAGCCGCCCTCGTAGCGGTCGCTCGGCTTGCCGTTCCTGTACCACTGCATGACGCCGTCGCCCTCGGCGTAGCCGTTCACGCAAGTGCCGCTCCAGGCGACGGATTCGCCGGGCTCCGGGTAGGCATCCCGCGCGCGGCATCCCTTGGCGTCGGCGATCCAGCCCGGCTCGTGGCTCTGCTGCGCCGCGGCACTGCCGAGCATCAGCATCAGCGCGGCCAGGCTCACCGCAATTCGCAACATGCAACACCTTTCTCGGAGCGGCCATGGGCCGCCGCGTGTCTCCTACGCCCACAATGTACCATGTATGCGATAAGCGCGAGCGATCCTGCGGCCCGCTCGGGAGGTGCGGGCGCGCGGCCGCGGGCCAAGTCATAATCAGGGTCGATTACCTCATTGCAAGAAAGATGTGGACCCCGAGGAGCCGCCTAACTACCGTGCGGCCGGTTCTCAATCGGCATCCAGGGTCCGGCCCTAAGCCGTTGTTTCGACAATAAGACCGATCGAGCCGCCGGACCGCTGCACGAGCTTGTGGAAGGCATGGACGCGACACGGGCGGGCACATCGGCGGGCGATTCGCTGCGGCACCGGCGCGCCGCCGCCAAGGAGATCAAGCACACCACGTGCTACATGTGCGCCTGCCGCTGCGGCATCGCGGTGCATCTCGAGGACGGCAAGCTGCGCTACATCGAGGGCAACCGCCGCCATCCGGTCAACCGCGGCGTGCTCTGCGCCAAGGGCTCGGCCGGCATCATGCAGCATCACTCGCCGGCCCGGCTGCAAAAGCCGCTGAAGCGCACGGGCCCGCGCGGCAGCGGCGAATTCGTCGAGATCGAATGGGAGGAGGCGCTCTCGACCGCGACCGAGTGGCTCGCCGCCATCCGCCGCAGCGATCCCAGGAAGCTCGCCTTCTTCACCGGCCGCGACCAGTCCCAGGCGCTGACCGGTTGGTGGGCGAGCCAGTTCGGCACGCCCAACTACGCCGCCCACGGCGGCTTCTGCTCGGTCAACATGGCGGCCGCCGGGCTCACCACGGTCGGCGGCTCCTTCTGGGAGTTCGGCGAGCCCGATTGGGAGCTTGCCAAGTATCTCATGCTCTTCGGCGTGGCCGAGGACCACGACTCCAACCCGATCAAGATCGGCTTGACCAAGCTCAAGGAGCGCGGCGCCAAGTTCGTCTCGGTCAATCCCGTGCGCACCGGCTATTCCGCCGTCGCCGACGAGTGGATCGGCATCCGCCCCGGCACGGACGGCCTCTTCGTGCTCTCGCTCGTGCACGAGCTCTTGCGCGCCGACCGTATCGACCTCGACTATCTGGTGCGCTACACCAACGCGCCGTGGCTCACCATCGTCCATCCGGGCGGCGCCGACGACGGCCTCTTCGCGCGCGACGGCGGGGGCCGCGCGCTCGCCTGGGACGGCAAGCGCAAGGGGGCCACGGCGGCGGAGGCGGCCGACATCTTCCCCACGCTCGTGGGCGAGGTCACGCTCGCCGACGGGCGCAAGGCGGTGCCCGTCTTCCAGCGCCTGGCCGAGCGCTACCTCGACGCGCAATATTCGCCCGACGCGGTCGCGGCGCGCTGCGGCATTGCCGCGGGCACCATCCGCCGCATCGCCGCCGAGCTCGCCCGCGTCGCCTTCGACGAGGAGATCGTCATCGAGCAGCCGTGGACCGACTGGGCGGGGCGGCGGCATGCGCGCATGGTCGGCCGCCCGGTCGCCGTGCACGCCATGCGCGGCATCTCCGCGCACTCCAACGGCTTCCACAGCTGCCGCGCGCTGCACATCCTGCAGATGCTGCTGGGCGCCGTCGACACGCCGGGCTCCTGGCGCTACGAGGCGCCCTTTCCGCGGCCGATGCCGATGGGGCCCAAGCCCGCGGGCAAGCCCGGCGAGGTGCGCGCGGGCGCACCGCTCCCCGGCCCGCCGCTCGGCCTGCCGGGCGGGCCCGAGGATCTCCTCGTCGAGGCCGACGGCACGCCCGTGCGCATCGACAAGGCCTTCTCGTGGGAGGCGCCGCTCGCCGCGCACGGCATGATGCACATGGTGATCCGCAACGCCTGGGCGCGCGATCCCTATCCCATCGACACGCTGTTTTTCTACATGGCGAACATGGCGTGGAACTCGGCCATGAGCACGGCCGAGACCATGGCGATGCTCAGCGAGAAGGACGCGGCGACGGGCGAATACCGCATCCCGCGCATCATCTACAGCGACGCCTTCTCCTCCGAGATGGTCGCCTATGCGGACCTCGTGCTGCCCGACACCACCTATCTCGAGCGCTGGGACTGCATCTCGCTGCTCGACCGCCCGATCAGCAATGCCGACGGCCCGGCGGACGCCATCCGCCAGCCGGTCCTCGTCCCCGACCGCGACGTGCGGCCCTTCCAGGACGTGCTCATCGACCTTGGCGCGCGGCTCGCCCTTCCCGGCTTCGTCGACGCTGCGGGCAAGCCCGCCTACAAGGACTACCCGGACTACATCCAGCGCCACGAGCGCAAGCCCGGCATCGGCCTCCTTGCCGGCTGGCGCGGCGAGACGGGCGAGGCGAGCGGCCGCGGTGCCGCCAATCCGCATCAGCTCGAGCGTTACGTCGAGAACCAATGCTTCTGGCAGCACCCGCTGCCCCGCGAGGCGCGCTATTTCAAGCACGCCAACAAGGCCTATCTCGAGAGCGCCGTGCGCTTCGGCTTCATCGACAAGGCCGAGCCCATCACCCTCCAGCTCTATAGCGAGCCGCTGCAGAAGTTCCGCTTGGCCGCCCTGGGCCACGGCGCCCATCAGCCGCCCGAACGCGACCGCGCGCGCATCGCCGCCTACTTCGACCCGCTGCCCATTTGGTACGCGCCCTTCGAGGACGCGGGCGCCGAGGCGGCGGGGACGTTCCCGCTTCACGCGGTGACGCAGCGGCCGATGCCGATGTACCACTCCTGGGGCTCGCAGAACGCCTGGCTGCGGCAGATCTACGCGAGCAACGCGCTCTACGTGAACAGCACGACGGCGGCGTCGCTCGGGCTCGGCGACGGCGACTGGGTATGGCTTGCGAGCCGCACCGGCCGCATCAAGTGCCGCATCAAGACCATGGACGGCGTCAATGCGCTCACGGTGTGGACGTGGAATGCCATCGGCAGGCGGGCGGGTGCCTCGAACCTGTCGGCCGACGCGCCCGAGTCGCGGCACGGCTTCCTCCTCAACCACCTGATCGCGGATCTGCTGCCCGCCGAGGGCGGCGCCAGCCGCGCCAACGCCGATCCGGTGACCGGGCAGGCCGCCTGGTACGACCTGCGCGTCCGCCTCGAGAAGGCGGCCCCCGAGGAGGCGGCCGAGACGTCGCCGCGCTTCGCACCGCTGGTGCGCGCCGTCGGACTGCCCGAGCCGCCGTCGCTCCTGCGCTACGGCGCCGAGTTCAATCCCGGCTTCCGCCATGACTAGCCTGCCGCAGCGCCCGGCCGGCGCCAAGCGCCTCGGCCTCGTCATCGACCTCGACATCTGCGTCGGCTGCCATGCCTGCGCGGTCAATTGCAAGGAATGGAACTCGGGCGCCATCTCGGCGCCGCTCAGCGACCGCGACCCTTACGGCGCCGACCCCACGGGCGTGTGGTTCAACCGCATCCATGCCTTCGAGGTCGGCGAGGGCGAGGCCGGCCGCATGGTCTATTTCCCCAAATCGTGCCTGCATTGCGAGGAGCCGGCTTGCGTCGAGGTCTGCCCCACCGGCTCCTCCTACAAGCGCGCCGAGGACGGCATCGTGCTCGTCAATGCCGAGACCTGCATCGGCTGCAAGCTCTGCTCCTGGGCCTGTCCCTACGGCGCGCGCGAATTCGACGACGACGAGGGCGTCATGAAGAAATGCACGCTCTGCGTCGACCGCATCTATGACGAGGACCTGCCCGAGGAGGAGCGCGTGCCGGCCTGCGTCTCCACCTGCCCCGCCCATGCGCGGCATTACGGCGACCTCGGCGACCCGCACTCGGAGGTCTCGCGCCTGGTCTCCGAGCGCGGCGGCTACGACCTCATGCCGGAGCTCGGCTACCGCCCGACCAACAAGTACCTGCCGCCGCGCGAGAAGACGTGCGCCGCCCCAGAGCGCGCCGCACCGGCGTCCCCGGCCGCGTCCGACGGCGGCCTCCTCCTCCGCTGGGTCGACCGCTTGCTTTCGCGCTGAGCCATGCTCTAAGAACTGGCGACTGCGCCCACGCCCATTGAGCCGCCATGCACCCGGACCGCTCCGTCATCCTCTTCACGGTCGCCTGCGGCGCCGGCTACGGCATGCTGCTGCTCTTCGGCATCCTCGCGCCGCTCGGCCTCTTTCCCGTGCGGCATGGCCTCGGCTTCGCGGCGGTGGCGACGGCGCTCGCGCTGGTGACGCTCGGCCTTCTTACCTCGAGCTTCCACCTCGGCCGCCCCGAGCGGGCATGGCGGGCGTTTTCCCAGTGGCGCTCCTCCTGGCTCTCGCGCGAGGGCATCGCGTCGCTCGCCACCTACGTGCCGGCGCTGCCGCTCATGCTGGCCCTCCTCCGCGACGGACGCGTCGCCGGCTGGACGTTGCTTGCGGCAGTCGCGACGGCCCTCCTCTCCGCCGCGACGATCGGCTCCACGGCGATGATCTACCGTTCCCTCAAGCCCATCCACCAGTGGCACAACGGCTACGTGCTGCCCGCCTATTTCGCGATGGCACTCGCGACGGGCGGCTGCTGGCTCAATGCGCTGGCCTTCCTCTGGGGGGTGGGAACGAATGCGGCGGGCGGTGCCGCGGTCATCGCGATCGCCGCGGCGGCGCTCGTCAAGCTCGGCTATTGGCGCTTCATCGACGGCACGCGCAGCCCGGCGGACGCGGGCAGCGCCACCGGCCTCGGCAAGCTCGGCCGCGTGCGCCTCTTCGAATCGCCCCACACCGCCGACAACTTCCTCCTCAAGGAGATGGGCTACCGCGTCGCGCGCAAGCACGCGGCCAAGCTGCGCCGCATAGCGCTCGATGCCGGCTTCTCCGCTCCCCTCGTGCTGACGGCGCTGCCGCTCGTGGCGCGCGGCTCGCTCGGCACGAGCTTCGCCGTCCTCGCGGCACTGCTGGCGACCGGCGGCGCCGTGGTCGAGCGCTGGCTCTTCCTCGCCGAGGCCAAGCACACCGTGACGCTCTATTACGGCGCCGAGACGGCGTGAGGCGGCCCAAGGAGGCGCCGCCGCATCTGCCGCTTGCATAGGGCGGCCCGTCCCGCCCATACTTTCTCGCCGAGCGGCTTCCGCGGCGGCCGCACTGCCCACGAGGATGTCATGGCGAACCCGCTTCTCAGACTCTTCAACGACAGCGCCGCCGGAGCCCGCGGCAAGGTCATCGGCGTCTACGCGCTCCTCATCGGGGTCAATGTGCTGGCCTGGGCGTGGGCGTTCGCGGCCTTCGGCACTCACCCGGTCCTCCTCGGCACGGCCCTCCTCGCTTACACCTTCGGCCTGCGCCACGCGGTCGACGCCGATCACATCGCGGCGATCGACAACGTGACGCGCAAGCTCATGCAGGAGGGCAAGCGCCCGGTCGCGGTCGGCTTCTTCTTCTCGCTCGGCCACTCGACCGTGGTGATCGCGATGACCATCGGGGTCGCCATCGCCACCGTATCGCTCGAGTCGCACTTCGACGACTTCAAGTCGGTCGGCGGCGTCATCAGCACCGGCATCTCGGCGCTCTTCCTCTTCGCGATAGCGCTCGCCAACATCCTCATCCTGGCGTCGATCTACCGCACCTTCCAGGCGGTGAAGCGCGGCGCGCGCCTCGTCGACGAGGATTTCGACATCCTCCTCAACAGCCGCGGCCTTCTCGCGCGGCTCTTCCGCCCGCTCTTCCGCATGGTGAGCCGCAGCTGGCACCTCTTCCCGATCGGCATCCTCTTCGGCCTCGGCTTCGATACCGCGAGCGAGGTGGCGCTCTTCGGCATCTCGGCGGCGGAGGCCTCCAAGGGGCTGTCGCTGTGGTCGGTCCTGGTGTTCCCGGCACTCTTCGCCGCCGGCATGTCGCTCGTGGACACCACCGACGGCATCCTCATGCTGGGCGCCTACGGCTGGGCCTTCATGAAGCCGGTCAGGAAGCTCTACTACAACATGACGATCACGGCCGTGTCGGTCGCAGTCGCGGTCGCCATCGGCGGCATCGAGACGCTGGGGCTGATCGGCGATCAGCTCGACCTCAAGGGCGTCCTCTGGGACGCGGTCGGCGCGCTCAACGACAATTTCGGCACGCTCGGCTACATCATCATCGGCATCTTCGTCCTGAGCTGGGCCGCCTCGGTCGTCATCTACCGGATCAAGGGCTACGATTCGATCGAGGTCAGGTCCTGAGCCGGGCGCCGGCCGCAGGGACGGCATGGCGGCAGGCGGCGGAATTCTTCCCGGCATGCCCGTCGCCAAGGGGCAGGGCCGGCACGGCTTGGGCGCCATCGCGACGGAGGACCTCGCGGAAGGCGCCGTGGTCATCCCGCAATGGCTCGAAATTGCCGAGCCGCTCGAGGGCTGGGCGCACGTCGACCGGCGCGAGGTGCGGCGGCTCGCGCCGCGCGCGCGCGCGTTCTTCCTCGATTACATGATGGACCTCGACTTCGATCTCCTGATCGGTCCGCTCTCGCCCGGCGCGGTCATGACGCCGGACTGCTTCGTCAATCATTCCTGCGCGCCCAACCTGCGCTTCGATCGGCGCGACAACGTGGTGGCCGCCCGGCGCATCCGGAGGGGCGAGGAGGTCGTCATCGACTACGGCTTCTTCAACGTGAACTTCGACCTCGAGTTCGCTTGCGCCTGCGGCTCGGCACAGTGCCGCGGCCGCGTCGGGCGGCGCGATTGGCAGGATCTCGCTCAGGTCTATGGCCTCGACATGCCGCGCTTCCTCCACGGCCGCTTGGCACGGCTCCTCGGTAATCGGAGAGTTGGCTGAGCCCGGCCAAGGCGCGCGGTGGGCGCCATCGAAAGCGACCGCGGGCTTTATGCCGATAAAACGGCGCAGCTCGCGAGACCGCGCGGCAGTGGTGCCCGCCGGGGGACTCGAACCCCCACCCCGGTTGCCCAGGAACGGATTTTAAGTCCGTTGCGTCTACCGGTTCCGCCAGGCGGGCGACGTGCCAGCTCGGAGAGGCGGACCCTAGTCCCCGCTCCTGGAGGGTGCAAGGCCGGCGCGCGGCCGGCGGCTAGCCAGCGTTGCACGCCTGCCCGCCCAAGGGGTAGTCTCGCGCCATGAAACAGCCCGTCGTCTGTCGGAATCCCGATATCATGGGGGGCACGCCCGTGTTCTGCGGCACGCGCGTGCCCGTCCAGACGCTGCTCGATCACCTGGAAGCGGGCAATTCGATCGACGAATTCCTCGCAGGCTTTCCATCGGTCACGCGCGAGCAGATCATCGCATTTCTCGAAGAGGCCAAAGACCGGTTCCTTCAATCGGTCATATGAAGATCCTCAGCGGAAGGCACGATCTTTGCTCCGCTGTTGGCAGCGTTGACGCCGAACGAGCGGACACGCCGGGCGAGTGGCAGCTATGCCGCGCGCGTCCGCTCTGGCATAAGGACGGCATGCCTAGTACCGGGAATCATTGATGCGCAGCTCACCCCCCTCCCTAACCCTCCCCCTCAAGGGGGGAGGGGAAGTGCATGGCAAGGCAACAAACTTCCCCCTCCCCCTTGAAGGGGGAGGGTGGGGAGGGGGTGATACATGCCTCAACGATGGTGAGTACTAGCTTCCTCCTGCGCAACATACCCTGGCGCAGCCGCGCGCTCTGGCTGCGCATCGGCTATGGTGCCACCGCCCTCTGGATGGTCGCCATCCTCGTCCTCACGGGCGAGGACGTGCACGATCCGCTCTTCAGGCTTATCTTCGACGTACCGCTCGCGGGCTGGATTATCGGCGTGATCGCGGCACGCCTCATCGCTCGCCGCTGGCCCGCAGAGCGGCAGCGCGACGACAGGCGCCCCCGGCCCTGAGGCTCAGCCGCCCGCGTCCTCGAGGATCTCGCCGCCGAGCCCCGTCAAGAGGGTGCGGAGCTCGGCCGCGGTGCGCCCGATCGCGGCAGCGTCCACGGCGCGGATGACGAGGCTCACGCCGAAGCGGCCCTGGCGGTAGAAGGGATAGCTGCCGATCTCGACCTCCTGGTGGGCGGCCTGCAGCGCCGCGAGCCGCTCGGCGATCTTGCCCTCGGGCAGGTTGGTCGCGACCGTGCGCGAGAGCACGACGGCGCCGCCCGTCAGGCGATGCTTGAGGCCCTGGAACATGGCCTGCATGATCGAGGGCACCCCCGCCATGACGAAGACGTTGCCGATCTGGAAGCCGGGCGCCCCGCTCACCGGGTTCTCCACCAGCACACCGCCCTCGGGCACGTTCGCCATGCGCAAGCGCGCCTCGTTGAGCTCGGCCGGGTCCTTGAAGCGGCTAGCCAAGATGCGCACCGCCTCGGGATGGCGCAGGAGCGGCACGCCGAAGGCCTTGGCCACGCACTCGGCGGTGATGTCGTCGTGGGTCGGCCCTATGCCGCCCGTGGTGAAGACGTAATCGAACTGCGCGCGGAGCGCGTTGACCGCGGCGATGATGTGCGCCTCGATGTCGGGCACCACGCGCGCCTCCATGAGCCGCACGCCGAGCTTGTTGAGCTCAGCCGCCAGATAGGCGAGGTTGACGTCCTTGGTGCGGCCCGAGAGGATCTCGTTGCCGATGACGAGCACCGCCGCGGTGACGGTCTTGGGCGCTCGGGCGGAGGGCTCGCTCATGGCACCTCGGATAGGGCACCCCCCGGCGGGAGCCGGGCGGAGGGTGAGGCCGGATTATCGGGCCAAGATATAGCGCATCCGAGGTGCCGCGGTCAGTTGCCGCCTCAAGGGGCCGAGCCGGGCATGGCCGGCGGGCGGGCCGCGATCGCGAGGTCGCCGGCGTAAGGGTGGCTCACCTTCTGCAGCAGCCAGGCGTGCTGCTCGTTGAAGGCATAGACGGGCTCGTAGCGCCCGACGACGCGCGACCACCAGATGCTGCCGTTCTGGTTGTCGAGGATGTACCAGTCGTAGCGGTCATAGACCGCAAGCACGGCATGGCCGGCATTGAGCTGGCGGTCGTGCACGACGACGATGCGCAGCACCGAGGCGGGCACGCCCATCTCGCGCAGCGAGAAGTACTTGGCGATGACGAAGTCCATGCAGTCGCCGCCGTAGCGCAGGAACTCGCGCGGCGTCTCCCAGCGCTGGGCCGGCTGCACGACCAGCGGCAGGCCGACATAGGGCGTGCCGTTGACGAAGCGATTGACGCCGTCGAGCTGCGCCACCCAGCGCACGCGCGAGAGGCGGGAGAGGAGCTGGTGCCACGCCAGCTCGCGGCAATCCTCGGGGCGGCGTGCGGTGCAGGATGCCGGCGCCTGGGCGCGCTGTTGCGCATAGCGCGCCAGCACCGCCTTCCATTGCGCCAAGGCCGAGAGCGCCGCGAGCGGCTTCTCGCGCGCGCCGAAGATCGGCGGCAGGGCCGGCTCGCCGGCGCGCGCACCGCAGCTGGCGGCGAGCGCCGAGGCGCACGCCACGAGAACGAGAAAGGCGCTCCTCAAGCGCGCCGCGAGCGAACGGGCCGCGGCACCGGACTCGACGTGGGCAATCATGTCTCGCGCGCACTCCCGTTCGCAGGCGGTCTCACATAGGCTCCAGCTTGGGCGGGATTCCTTCCCTGCGACGCCTTCTCCACGGCGAGCGTCCCGTTGCAAAGCACATACACGAAAGCGCGGCGAAAAGCATCCGCTCTTCGCATGCGCGCGCACGAATCTGCGTCATCTAACCGACATGATCGCGCGGCGGTGCTGCCAAAAAATGTCACAAGCATGCGCGTGGCGAGAGCTTCCGATCGCTCCAAATGGATAAGGCAGGCACGCCGGCTGCGCGCGTCCAGAGCGAATCGAGTTCAAGCATCGCGCCCGGCGCGCAATCACCAGGAGCGTCCGATGCCCATCCGCCTCACCCACCTCTTGGCGACGATCGCCCTGGCCGCGGCACTCTCCTCGAGCGCCGCCGCCGCGGTTGCCGCCGAGCCCGATTGCCGAGCCCTCGACGACCAGCCCTGCGCCGTGCGCAAAGAGCTCGCCGGCCTCTTGGCGGCGGCAGCACTCGCCGCGGCACTCTCTTATAGCGGCGCCGCGCAAGCATGGGCGGCGGACGCGGCGCCTTCCGGGCAGTTGCCCGAGCAAGTGGCGGCGGCGAACATGCCGCCCGAGGTGCGATCGCCGGCGGCGGCCTCCATCCAGTTCTCGGGCGGCCAGGTCGCCGCCGGCATCGGCTACAGCTGGGGCAGCGGCACGCTCGCGTTCGACGGCCGGCGATACCCCTTCCATATCGAGGGGCTTTCCATCGCCAACGTCGGCGCCAGCACCGTCTCGGCGGCGGGCCAAGTCTATCACCTCCGCAGCATCCGCGACTTCCCCGGCACCTACGCGGCGGTGAGCGCCGGCGCCACGGTGGGCGGCGGCGAGAGCGTCACTTACCTGCGCAACGAGCACGGTGTCGTCATCGAGCTCATCGCCACCTCGGCGGGCCTCGACTTCCAGCTCTCCGGCAATGGGGTCAAGATCAGCCTCGACTAGCCCGGGCAGCCCGGAAGGGTCGCGCTCTTGACGACATTCCATAGAGGGAATAAATAGGAGCGTGGCCTGGGAGGTCGAATATTCCGACCAGTTCGGCGGTTGGTGGACGGAACTGGACGAGGCGCAGCAGGATCGGATTGCGGCGGCGGTCAAGCTCCTGGCCGCGCAAGGTCCGGCCCTCCCCTTTCCCTATTCGTCGGGTATCAACGGGTCGAGGCACGCCCATATGCGGGAGTTGAGGGTGCAGAGCGGCGGCCATCCCCTGCGCATTTTCTATGCCTTCGATCCGCGCCGAACTGCCATCCTGCTTATCGGCGGCGAGAAGACAGGCAAGGATCGGTTTTACGAGGAATACATGCCACTAGCGGACGACCTGTACGACGCGTATCTACAGGAACTCAAGGCGGAGGGTTTGATATGACGGGCCGACACAAGTTTTCCGAGCTGGTGGCCAAGATGCCGCCGGAGCGGCGTGCGCGCGTTGACCGGATGGCCGGGGAAATGCGCGAGGAAATGGACCTGACGCAGCTGCGGACGGCGCGCCAGCTTTCGCAGGCGGCCTTGGGTGAGATCCTGCATGTCGAGCAGCCCGCCGTCGCCAAGATCGAGAAGCGCACGGACATGTATGTGAGCACGCTGCGCCGCTTCATCGAAGCGATGGGCGGCGAGCTGGAGATCACCGCGCGTTTCCCCGATCACAATGTGCGCATCAAGAACTTCCGCGATCTTGGGGAGCGTGAGCCGGCGTGACGGAAAATTTGCGCTGCCGCACAAAGCACCCGCAAATAAGCGGACGTATTCTCCAGGCACCCCCAAACAGGTTCTGCTGCGCTATGACTGATTGACGAAGCTTAAATATTTAAATCCGCCGCTGATGCGACCGGCCGTTTCGGCGGGCTCCCAGATTTCGCGGCCCACATGGCCGCCTCACGCTTTCGGTAGGGCCGCCATCTCCGCGCCGGAGCGGCGCCGAAGAGCGGCTCCCGGTTGAAAGGCTCGCGCCCTGCCACTAAGGTCCGCCATGCGCTTCCGCGAGCCCCTCCTCCCCGCCCGGCTGATCCGGCGCTACAAGCGCTTCCTCGCCGACGTTCGAGCTCGCGGACGGCACCGTCGCGACCGTGCATTGCCCCAATCCGGGCGGCATGATCGGCCTCGACGCAGCCGGCTCGGAGGTCTGGCTCTCGCGCGCTGCCAATCCGGCGCGCAAGCTTCCCCTCACCTTCGAGCTGGTGCGCACCGCGGGCGGGCTCGTCGGCATCAACACCAGCCTCCCGAACGGGCTCGTCGAGGAGGCGCTCTCGGCAGGCAGGCTTCCCGAGCTTGCCGGCTACGCTGGCCATGCGCCGGGAGGTGCGCTACGGCGAGAGCTCGCGCATCGACCTCCTCCTCGAGGGGCCCGGGCGACCCCCTTGCTACGTCGAGGTCAAGAACGTACATCTGAAGCGCGACCCGCGTCCGGCGGGCGGGCCGGCCGAGTTTCCCGACGCCGTCACCGCGCGCGGCACCAAGCACTTGAGGGAGCTCGCCAACGAGGCGGCGGGCGGCGCCCGGGCGGTCATGGTCTATGTCGTGCAGCGGGAGGACTGCGACAGCTTCCGCATCGCCGCCGACATCGATCCGGCCTACGAGAGGGCGCTTCACGAGGCGATGGCGCGCGGCGTCGAGGCGTTGTGTTATGCTTGCCAAATGACGACCGAGGCCATTCTATTGACGAGGCCGCTCCCGCTCGAGCTCGACCGGGGGACGGCGGGAAAAATGGGCAGCTTGAGATGACGAGCCAGATGGAGCGCAGCGCCTGGGCCAACCGTGAGGACACCCGGATCAAGATCCACGGGCCCGATCACTTCGAGGGCATGCGGCTCGCCGGGCGCCTCGCGGCCGAGACCCTCGACTTCATCACACCCCACGTCAAGGCGGGCGTCTCGACGGCCGAGCTCGACCGCCTGTGCCACGATTTCATCGTGAGCCACGGCGCCGTGCCGGCGCCGCTCAACTACCGCGGCTTCCCGCGCTCGATCTGCACCTCGGTCAACCACGTCGTCTGCCACGGCATCCCCTCCGAGGACAAGGTGCTGGCCGAGGGCGACATCATCAACATCGACGTGACCACCATCCTCGACGGCTGGCACGGCGACACCAGCCGCATGTTCGAGGTGGGCGAGGTCAAGCTCAAGGCGCACCGGCTCATCGAGACGACCTACGAGGCCATGATGCTCGGCATCGCGGCGGTGCGCCCGGGGGCGACCACGGGCGACATCGGCCATGCCATCCAGAGCTTCGCCGAGGCGCTGCGCTATTCGGTGGTGCGCGATTTCTGCGGCCACGGGCTCGGCCGCATCTTCCACGACGCGCCGAGCATCCTCCACTTCGGCGAGCCCGGCGAGGGCATCGTGCTGCGCGAGGGCATGTTCTTCACGGTCGAGCCCATGATCAACGCCGGCAAGCTCGCCGTGAAGATCCTCGGCGACGGCTGGACCGCGGTCACCAAGGACCGCTCGCTGTCGGCCCAGTTCGAGCACTCGGTGGGTGTCACGCCCGGTGGCTGCGAGATCTTCACGCTCTCGCCCAAGGGCTGGCACAAGCCGCCCTACGTCTGAGCCGGGCTCCATGAAGGAGACCCCGAGCAAGCCCGAGCCGCCCCATTACCTGGGCCACCGCCGGCGCTTGAGGGAGCGCTTCCAGCTCGCAGGCGCCGACGCGCTGCCGGACTACGAGCTGCTCGAGCTCCTGCTCTATCTCGCGATGCCGCGCGGCGACGTGAAGCCGCTCGCCAAGGCGCTCCTCGCGCACTTCGACAACAGCCTCACAAGCGTGCTCGGCGCCGACCCTAAGGAGCTCGCCGAGGTCGCCGGCGTGGGCGAGGCCACCATCCACATGCTGAAGCTCGTCCAGGCGGCGGGCGTGCGGCTCGGGCGCGAGGAGGTCATGGCGCGGCCGGTGATCGGCAACTGGCGCCAGCTCCTCGCCTATTGCCGCGCCGCCATGGCGCACCACAAGGTCGAGCAGTTCCGCGTCCTCTACCTCGACCGCAAGAACGGCGTCATCAAGGACGAGGTGCACCAGACCGGCACCGTCGACCACACGCCGGTCTATCCGCGCGAGGTGGTGAAGAGGGCGCTCGAGCTCAGCGCCTCCTCGATCCTCATGGTGCACAACCACCCCTCGGGCGACCCGACGCCGTCCCGCGCCGACATCGAGATGACCCGCGAGGTGCGCGAGGCGGCCGAGAAGCTCGGCATCACGCTGCACGACCACGTGGTCATCTCCAAGAGCGGCCACAACAGCTTCAAGGCGATGGGGCTGCTGTAGGAAGCACGCCTCACGCGCGCTTGGTCGTCGCCTCTTTTGCGACGGCGGCCAGCGCCTCGGTCATGGCGCCGAGCACCCGTTCCATTCCGGCATCGGCGCCATGGCGTTTGGCGAGCCATGTGGGATCGTTATAGGCGAGCCAGGTCTTCCCCGCCTCGTCCTGCCAGACCAGGGCCTTGAGCGGCAGGTCGATGCCCGTCGTCTGCGTTGCCTGCATGAGCGGCGTGCCCGCCTTCGGGTTGCCGAAGATCAGCACTTCGGTCGGCCGCAGCTCCATGCCGGCCTTGGCCGCCGCGGCGGCGTGGTCGATGCGCGCGAGGACGGCCATGCCACGGCTCGCGACCGCGGCCTCGAGCCGGTCCATCGTCTCCTTGGGCCCGTAACCGCTCGAGGCGACCGTCAGTCCCGCCGGCGTCATGCGCGCCTGCCTTTCGCGCTCTCGTCCGCCGGCTCGACAGACCATCGCGCCTCGACCTCGTCCATCTTCCGAGCGAGCTCCTCGGGCGTGAGGACGCCCTTGCGGAAGAGGATGTTGGCGAATGCCACGATCCAGCGCTCGTAATAAGTCAGCTTGCCGACCATCTCGGCCCCAAGCGCCTCGACGCCGCAGCGCTTTTCCTCGGTGTTGATGATCTTGTGGAAGTCGAGCACGTCGGCGAGCGCGTGGCAGCGCTTCTCCCAGGGCTCGAGCTCGTGATCGACGCGCTGGACGGGCTCGGCGGAGAGGCCGCCGATGTCGTTCGGCAAGCGTTTCACAAGGTTCTCGGTCTGGGTCATGGGGCGGTCCTCCCTCTGTCGACGGTGGCCGGGACGACGCCGATCATCGCGTCACGCGTGACGAGCGCTGCCAGCTGCTCCTCGCCATAATCCTCAGTCCCCTCCGGCCGCTTCGGCAGCACGAGGTAACGCACCATCGCGGTCGAATCGCTGACGCGGATCTCGACGTCGTCGGGAATGACGGTGCCGAATTCGGCCAGCACCGCCCGCGGCTCCGAGACCGCGCGCGCCCGGTAGGGCTTGAGCTTGTACCAGTCCGGCGGCAGCCCCAAGACCGGCCTCGGGTAGCAGGAGCAGAGCGTGCAGACGATGAGGTTGTGAACCTTGTCGGTGTTCTCGAGCACGATGAGCTGGGTGTCGTCGTAGAAGCTGATGCCGAGCTCCTCGCAGGCCGCGCGCCCGTCGGCGAGGAGGCGCGCGCGGAACGCGGGATCGACCCAGGCGCGCGCCGCGACCTTGGCGCCGAGCGCCGGCGTGCGCGAGTCCAGAACCTCGATCTGCCGGCGAATCTCGTCCGCGCCGATCAGCCGTCTCTCGACGAGGAGCTCGCGCACGGCCGTCTCCATGATGTCGTAATAGCCGGGACGCCCGGAGCGGCCGACCTCGGCATGCGGGTGGTCATGCCCGTGGCCGTGACCTTGATCCTGCTGGTTCATCTTTCACATCCTCTCGAGCCAGGTCTCGAAGACTTCGATGCGCAAGCCGTCCCGCGGCGAGCCCACGTAGTCCGGCCAGATCTCCGTCATCGCAATGGCGATGCGGTAATAGTGGAGCCTCGATCCCGCGTTGCGGCCGTAACCTTCCTCCTCATTGTCGACGGCGGCCGGCTCGATCACGGCCTCGACCGAGCCGGTCTTGCCGCGCAGATAGATCGGCACGCGGTAATGGCCGATCGGAGAGCGGCTCAAGATTCGAATGCGGTCGCCGGGTTGGAAGACCGGCTCCTCGCCGAGGGCTGATACGGGGCCGGGTATGGGCCCCGCGGCGTTCCGAGTTCTGTCGCGCATCGATCGGCTCCCTTTGCGCGTCGGCATCATGCCTTAATCGCCTCTACAACCTCCTCGCAGGCGACGGCGAGCTCCCGTCCGAGATCGGCGAGCGCTCGGCTGCCGTAGCGCGCGAAGGCGGCAGCCGGATCGATCCAGCGCACCGCCACGGCGCCGCCCGGCAGCTCGAGGACCGCGAACTTCAGCGGCGCCTCGAGCAGCGCAGCAGGATCGGCGGCGAGCACGCGCGCCATGAGGCGCGGGTGAAAGAACAGGATCTGCCGGCCGGCGCCGATGGCGTAGCCTCCCCGCCGCAGCAACATCTGCGGATCGATCTCGTGCAGGACCCACAAGTCGGCTGCCTCGATCGCCTTCCGCAGCCGCGCGACCACATCCGCGACGGGGAGCCTCGAGACGCGGGAGCGCTGGAACGAGGCGGCCGCTTCGCCGAACTCGGCGTAGGCGACCGGGGTGGTGGCTTCTGGCTTGTTCATCGTCGACCTCATCGCTTGCCGGCTGCATTACAGGCGGGCAGCGTTGCCCTACGCTTACCAGGACGGCGCAAACGCCTAGCAGCCCGGATCAATCCTCCGCCCGGCGCGCGCTAGGGAGCTTGCACCTGGACGGGCTTGCCCGGCTTCGTCGCAGCACCGGTTACGATGACCAGGTAACGGCGGGGCACATCTGCCCCACCCTGCACGACCTGGCGGATCGGGCCGACGGCGTTGACGATCGCCGAGCCCGCCGGGTTGGTCATGAAGCCGGCGAGCGGCTCGAGGGCGCCGGAGCCGTCCGCGCGGCTCGCCAGTGCCAGCACATAGGGCTGCTTCGGCTCGAGCCCGGTGACCGCCGCCTCCAGCACCTGCACCAGCCCCTGGTCGAACAGCGTCACGCTGGTCGGCGCCTTGGCGCCGGCCGCCGTTTTGCCGCCCGCCGGCACCATCGTGAAGTGAGCCGCCTGGCCGGCGATGCCGAGCGGCTGCAGCCCCTCCGTTCCCGCACCTTCCGGCACGGCGTCCGGCACGTAGACGACGGCCTGGGCGCCCTGGCCGATCGGCACGCTCGCGATCACCTTGTTGCGTCAGCGTGTCGATCGCGGTCAGCTTGTCGCCGTTCTCGAGGCCGACATAGACGCGCGAGCCGTCGCCCGAGGGCCAAATGCCGTGCGGCAGCTTGCCCACGGGAATGGTCGCGACCAGGCTGAAGTCGTCCGTGCGGAAGACCTTGACCTCGTTCAGGCCGCCCACCGTGACATAGGCGAACTGGCCGTGCGCGTTGCGCACGATGTTGACGTGGTTGGTGATCGGGCCGGTATCGAGCATCTTGAGCACCGAGAAGGGCGGCCGCGCGTCGAAGACCTGGGTCTTGCCGGTGTCCTTGAGCGTGAACCAGACCTGAGAGCCGTCCGGCGTCGCGGCAATGTTGGGGCAGAACGGGCTCGCCTGCTGCACCCTCCCGACGATCTTGTGGTCGGCGACCGAGACGACGTCGGTCTCGGGATTGAAGGACGAGCAGACGTAGCCGTACTTGCCGTCTGGCGAGAAGATCGTCATCCCCGGGCCGTTGGGCGTGGTGATCCGCGTCTTCTCCTCGTAGGTCGAGCCGTCCAAGACGGACACATAGTTCTCGCCGCGAACGGTGACCCACACCTCCTTGCCGTCAGGCGTGAAGAACGCCTCGTGCGGCGCGCGGCCGACATAGGTGATGTGCTTGATGGCGTTGGTTGGCGTGTCGATGAAGGTGACGGCGTTCGAGCCGATCGCCACCACGGCGATGGTGCGGTGGTCGGGCGAGAAGCCCATGCCGTGCACAAGGAGCTGCCCCTTGTAGAGCGGGCTGAAGTTCGCCGGCACCGGCTCGCCCAGCCGAATGACGCCGAGCAGCTTGTTGTCGGCCGGATCGGTGACCGATACCGTGTTGGAGAACTGCTCGGCGGCATAGACGCGGTCGCGATGGCTGATCGGCACGTCGGGATCGGAAGCGGCCCCCGGAGCCTGCCCGGCCCAGGCCGAAGTGCTGCCGATCACAATGATGCTGCCGAGCAGCGCCGCCATAAATGGGTTCGCGATCACTATGGCTCCTTTCGCATGTTCATCGGTGGCGTGGCGGTCGGAGGAGACGGCCCTGCCGACAGGTCCGACGGCTGATCGGGGGCTGCGGCCGGCGGCGGCAGAGGCTGCCCGAGCGCGAGCCGCATCGCGACGATCTCCTGCTGCTGCCCGACGATGATTTCCTGCGCGATCCGCCGCAGCTGCTCGTTGTGCCCGTAGCGCAGCTCGGCCCGAGCCATGTCGATCGCCCCCTGGTGGTGCGGGATCATCATGGCGGCGAAATCGACGTCGACGTCGCCCGACGGCTTGATCTCCATGCCGGCCATCATCCTCGTCATCGCGCCGACATTCTCGGAGAGGAACGGTGCCTCCTGGGGCGGGGACGAGCGGAACGCCGCCGAGCAGATCGCGGTCAAGTACTCGGCCAGGGACGGCGCCTCGGCCGGCTGAGCGGCCGGCAAGGCCGCATCTGCGACGGCGAGCACGCCGAGCGCGGCGGCGAGGCCCAGGGCGATAAAGGACCACCGCCCGCGCGGAACCTTATGCATCTTCCCTCCTCGCCTTGCCGCCGCCTGCACAGTTCGACGGCCGGCCGGTCGGTTGCTCTTCCTCTCCGTTGACATGGCCACCATATCGGCCGCAGGCAAGGAAATGTCACCCGCATGCGGGCGAGGGCAGGCGATTCCCGTCTTTCCATCGCCGCGCCGATCTGCAATAAGCAAGCCATGATCCCGCGCTACAGCCGTCCCGCCATGGCGGCGATCTGGTCGCCCGAGAACCGCCTCCGCATCTGGTTCGAGATCGAGGCGCATGCCGCGGACGCGCAGGCCGCCCTCGGCGTCATCCCCAAGCGCGCCGCAGCCGCCATCTGGAAGCACGGGCGCGGCAAGGTGAAGCCCGCGCGGGTCGAGGCGATCGAAGCGCGCGTGCATCACGACGTGATCGCCTTCTTAACCGCGCTCGCCGAGCAGGTGGGCCCCGAGGCGCGCTTCGTGCACCAGGGCATGACCTCATCGGACGTGCTCGACACCTGCCTCGCGGTGCAGCTCAAGGAGGCGGCCGATCTCCTGCTGGACGACCTCGACCGCGTGCTCGCGGCCCTCAAGATGCGCGCTTTCGAGTACAAGACGACCGCGACGGTCGGGCGCAGCCACGGCATCCATGCCGAGCCCACGACCTTCGGGCTCAAGCTCGCCGGGCACTACGCCGAGTTCGCGCGCAATCGCAAGCGCCTCGTGGCCGCGCGGCGCGAGATCGCCACCTGCGCCATCTCGGGTGCGGTCGGCACCTTCGCCAACATCGACCCGCGGGTCGAGCGCTACGTGGCGGAGAAGCTCGGCCTCGCGGTCGAGCCGGTCTCGACCCAGGTCATCCCGCGCGACCGCCATGCGGCATACTTTTCGGCCCTCGCCCTCATCGCGAGCGCCGTCGAGCGCATCGCCGTCGAGATCCGCCATCTCCAGCGGAGCGAGGTGCGCGAGGCCGAGGAGTATTTCGCACCCGGCCAGAAGGGCAGCTCGGCCATGCCGCACAAGCGCAACCCGGTGCTCTCCGAGAACCTCACGGGGCTCGCGCGGCTCGTGCGCTCCCACCTCGCGCCGGCGCTCGAGAACGTCGCCCTCTGGCACGAGCGCGACATCTCCCATTCGGCGGTCGAGCGGGTCATCGCACCCGACGGGACGATCGCGCTCGACTTCGCCCTCGACCGCCTCGCGGGCCTCGTCGAGCGGCTCGTCGTCTATCCCGACAACATGAAAGCCAATCTCGAGCGCTACGGCGGGCTCGTGCATTCCCAGCGCGTGCTCCTCGCCCTCACCCAGGCCGGCATGAGCCGCGAGGACGCCTATCTCGCCGTGCAGAGGAACGCCATGAAGGCGTGGCAGGAGGGCGGCGACTTCCTCGCCGGCCTTCAAGCGGACGCCGAGGTGCGCGGGTATTTGAGCGCCGCGGCGCTGGCCAAGCTCTTCGACCTCGGCTACCACACGAAGCACGTCGACCGCATCTTCCGCCGCGTCTTCGGCAAGGTGTGAGGCCGTGCGCCGCCCCGCCGCCGCCCTGCTCGCCGCCGCCCTGCTCGCCGCATGGGTGCTGCCGGCGGCGGCCGAGACCCTCCGCTGGGACATGGCGAACGAGTACCCGGCCAGCTCGATGCAGGGCGAGGGCGACGCGGTCTTCGCGGCGGAGCTCAAGGAGCGCACGGCAGGGCGCATTGCCCTCGTCGGCCATTTCGACGCGACGCGCGGCAAATCGGCCGACATCTTCCGCGCCGTCGGCGCCGGGACGACAGACCTCGGCGATGTCTACGCCGGAGCACTCGGCGGCGTGGAGCCCGTCTTCCTCCTCTCCTCGCTGCCTTTCCTCGCGGTGACGACGGAAGCGGCCGAGCGGCTCTTCGAGACGGCGCGCGCGGAATACGACCGCGTCCTTGCCGAGCACGGGCAGAAGCTCCTCTACGCCTCGCCCTGGCCGCCGAGCGGCATCTGGGCCAAGAAGGCAATCGTCGAGGTTGCAGCGCTCAAGGGCCTGCGCATCCGCACCTACGACGCCACCAGCACCCGGGTCTTCGCGGCGGTGGGTGCTGTCCCGTCGCAGCTCAGCTTCGCCGACGCGCTGCCGCGATTGCGCGCGGGCGAGATCGAGGCGGTGCTCTCCTCGGGCGACGGCGGCGCAGGTGCGCGCTTATGGGACTTCCTCGACCACTTCTCCGCGGTCGACTACGCCATGCCGCTCAGCCTGGTGACGATCAACCTTAAGATCTGGAACGGCCTCTCCGGCGAGCTCAAGCGCGCGGTCGAGGCCGCGGCGGGAGCCGCGAGCGAGCGGCAATGGCGGGTCATCCACGGCCGCGTCGAGGCGAACTACGCGCGCATGCGCGAGAACGGTGTCACGATTGCGGAAACGGTCTCGCCGCAGCTCGCGCAGGCTTTCTCGGCGGCGGCGGCGAGTGCCATCGCGGAATGGGAAGAAAAGGCGGGTCCGGCCGGGCGCGAGATACTTGCCGCCTATCGGAAGTAGGGCCCTCCCGCGCCCGCGGCGGGCTAAGGCTTGACCTCGGCCATCACCTGCTGCTGCGCCTCGGCGAGGCACTCCTCAAGGTGCCTGCCGATGCGGTGGGTGGAGATAACCAGGCCGTGCTGGTGGAAGTCCATGGAGAGCATCTCGACAAGATGCTCGTCGACATGCTTGGCGAGGTTCTTCTCGATGATCCCTTTGGCATAGGCCTCGGCAGCGGCGCCGACGAGGCCCATCTTGCTCGCGGCCCACAGCCCGATCAGCTTGTCGCGCCGCACCGTCACCTTGAAGCGCAGCTCCTCGTCGTGCCGGTACTTCGCCTCGAACTGCTTCTCGCGGTCGTCGAAGATATGGCTCATCGGCGCTGTGGCTCCTCCTCGAGGGCGGCCCGCAAGGGGAGCAGGTGCTGCCGCGCGGGACGAGTCTTTTATAGCGGGGCGACCTTGCGGGTGGTATCGAAATCCTCATGTGCACCGTCGTCGTTCTCCTGCGCCCCGGACATGCCTGGCCGCTCCTCATCGCCGCCAACCGCGACGAGATGCTGAGCCGGCCCTGGCGGCCGCCGGCCGCCCATTGGCCGGACCGGCCAGGCGTGGTGGCCGGGCTCGACGAGCTCGCCGGCGGCAGCTGGCTCGGCGTCAATCGCGACGGCGTCGCGGCGGGCATGCTCAACCGCCGCGGCTCCCTCGGACCTGCGGCGGGAAAGCGCAGCCGCGGCGAGCTCGTGCTCGAGGCGCTCGACCATGGCGACGCCGTGGCGGCGGCGGAGGCGCTCGCCGACCTCGATCCCCACGCCTACCGCACCTTCAACATGGTGGTTGCCGACAACAGCCAGGGCTATTGGCTGCGCAACCGCGGCGACGAGGGGCCGGGCGTCATCGAGCTGCTTCCGCTGCCGCCCGGCTATTCGATGGTCACCGCCTACGACCGCAACGACCGCGCGAGCGCCCGCATCCGCGACAACCTGCCGCGCTTCGAGGCGGCGGCGGTGCCCGATCCCAAGCGCGGCGACTGGGCGGCGTGGCAGGCGCTCCTCGCCAGCCGCGGCGCCGCGGCGGAGGAGAATGCCCCCGAAAATGCCCATGAAAACGCCCATGAAAGCGCCATGTGCATCGTCACCGACTACGGCTTCGGCACCTCATCGAGCTCGCTGATCGCACTTCCCTCGGTCGAGAGGCCGGAAATCCGCCCCGTCTGGCTCTTTGCCGCAGGGGCGCCGGGCGAGGCGCCCTATTTGCCGATCGTTCTTTGAAGTTTCATGGTATGTTCAAAACTCGGAGGCGTTGTTTTGTGCGAGCCATGTTGCTATATCAGGCCGTGCGACGGGTGCCGCGCGTCACGAGAGCCGCACTTCGACAGACGGCCGGCCGGGGCCATTCCCGGGACCGGCCAGTCCCTGCCCATGCGCGCCAGCGGGTTCGAACATGTCCAGACGCAAGCGCATCTATGAAGGCAAGGCGAAGGTGCTCTACGAGGGCCCCGAGCCGGGCACCATCGTGCAGTACTTCAAGGACGACGCGACCGCCTTCCACGCGCGCAAGCGCGGCGTGATCACGGGCAAGGGCGTCCTCAACAACCGCATCTCCGAGTACCTCATGACGCGGCTCGGCGAGATCGGCGTGCCGACGCACTTCCTGCGCCGCCTGAACATGCGCGAGCAGCTCGTGCGCGAGGTGGAGATCATCCCGCTCGAGGTCGTGGTGCGCAACGTCTCCGCCGGCACCTTCGCCGAGCGCTTCGGCATTGCCGAGGGCACGGCACTGCCGCGCTCGATCGTCGAGTACTACTACAAGAACGACGAGCTCTCCGATCCCATGGTGGGCGAGGAGCACATCACGGCCTTCGGCTGGGCGACGCCCCAGGACCTCGACGAGATCATGTCGCTCGTGCTCCGCATCAACGATTTCCTCGCCGGGCTCTTCCTCGGCGTCGGCATCCGCCTCGTCGATCTCAAGGTCGAGTTCGGCCGCCTGTGGAACGGCGACGACATGCGCATCGTGCTCGCCGACGAGATCACGCCGGACAGCTGCCGGCTGTGGGACCTCAAGACCAACGAGAAGCTCGACAAGGACCGCTTCCGCCGCGATCTCGGCCAGGTCGCCGAGGCCTACCAGGAGGTGGCGCGGCGTTTGGGCATCATGCCCGAGGCGGGCCCCGCAGATCTCAAGGGCCCCTCGGTCATGCAATGACGCGAGGAGGAAGCGCGCCGGCAAGGAGAGAACGGCGGGTTTCGTGAAGGCCAAGGTCCATATCACGCTCAAGGGCGGCGTGCTCGATCCGCAAGGTAAGGCGATCGCGCACGCGCTCCTCTCCCTCGGCTTCGCCGGGGTAGGCGAGGTCCGCCAGGGCAAATACATCGAGATCGAGCTCGCGGAGAGCGACCGCGCCAAAGCCCAGGCCGCGGTCGACGCCATGTGCCGCAAGCTCCTCGCCAACACCGTCATCGAGAACTACGCGATCGAGCTGGTGAGCTAGTGCCGGGAAGCGTTGATGTCTGATAGACCCCCCACCCTACCCTCCCCCTCAAGGGGGGAGGGGAAGTGCATGGCATGGCAACAAACTTCCCCCTCCCCCTTGAAGGGGGAGGGTGGGGAGGGGGTGGCGCTCAAAATCGCGAGAGGCGGCGCTCGGAACGCCGAGGTGCCAGCGCCATGAAAGCCGCCGTCATCGTCTTTCCCGCCTCCAACTGCGACCGCGACGTGAAGGAGGCGCTCGAGCGCACGCCGGGCGTCGAGCCGGTCATGGTGTGGCACAAGAGCACCGAGCTGCCCAAAGTCGACCTCATCGTCATCCCGGGCGGCTTCGCCTTCGGCGATTACCTGCGCGCGGGCGCCATGGCGGCGCACTCGCCCGTCATGTACGAGGTGCGGCGGCGGGCGGCGGGCGGCACGCCCGTCCTCGGCATCTGCAACGGCTTCCAGGTGCTGACCGAGGCGGGCATGCTGCCGGGCGCCTTCCTGCAGAACGCCGGGCTCAAATTCGTCTCCAAGGACGTCTTCCTCAAAGTCGAGACGAGCCAGAGCATCTTCACCAACCGCTACGAGGCGGGCGAGACGCTGCGCATCCCGATCGCCCATCACGAGGGCAACTACTACGCCGACGAGGAGACCCTGAAGCGCCTCGAGGGCAACGGCCAGATAGCCTTCCGCTACTGCAACGAGGCGGGCGAGGTGACGCCGGAGGCCAACCCCAATGGTGCCGCGCGCAACATCGCCGGCATCTTCAACGAGAGCAAGACCATCCTCGGCCTCATGCCGCACCCCGAGCGCCTGGCCGAAGCCGCACTCGGCGGCAGCGACGGCAAGGCGCTGTTCGAGGCCCTGGCCGAGGCGCTCTCGTGAGCGCTGCCGGCGCCGACGGCCGCCGGGAGCCCGAGATCAGCGCCGAAATCGTCGCCCAGCACGGCCTCTCCGAGGCGGAGTACAAGGTCGTGCTCGAGGCGCTCGGGCGCGCGCCGAATCTCGCCGAGCTCGGCATCTTCTCGGTGATGTGGAGCGAGCACTGCTCCTATAAATCATCCAAAGTGTGGCTCAAGAAGTTGCCGACCACGGGGCCCCGGGTGATCTGCGGGCCGGGCGAGAATGCGGGCGTCGTCGATATCGGCGACGGCCAGGCGGTCGTCTTCAAGATGGAGAGCCACAACCACCCCTCCTACATCGAGCCCTACCAGGGGGCGGCTACGGGCGTGGGCGGCATCCTCCGCGACGTCTTCACCATGGGGGCGCGGCCGATCGCCAACCTGAACGCGCTCCGCTTCGGCAGTCCAGATCACCCGAAGACGCGCCATCTCGTGGCGGGAGTCGTCGCCGGCATCGGCGGCTACGGCAATTGCGTCGGCATCCCCACCGTGGGCGGCGAGTGCAACTTCCACCCCGCCTACAACGGCAACATCCTGGTGAACGCCATGACGGTTGGCCTCGCGCGCGCCGACCGCATCTTCTATTCGGCGGCGGCCGGCGTCGGCAACCCGGTCGTCTACGTCGGCTCCAAGACCGGGCGCGACGGCATCCACGGCGCCACCATGGCGTCGGCCGAGTTCGACGAGCGCTCGGAGGAGAAGCGCCCGACCGTGCAAGTGGGCGATCCCTTCACCGAGAAGCTCCTCCTCGAGGCCTGCCTCGAGCTCATGGAGACGGACGCGATCGTCGCCATCCAGGACATGGGGGCGGCCGGCCTCACCTCCTCCTCGGTCGAGATGGCGTCCAAGGGCGGCGTCGGCATCGAGCTCGCACTCGAGCGCGTGCCCGTGCGCGAGAGCGGCATGACGCCTTACGAGATCATGCTCTCGGAGAGCCAGGAGCGCATGCTCATGGTGCTGAAGCCGGGGTGCCAAGACATCGCGCGCGCCGTATTCGACAAATGGGAGCTCGATTTCGCGGTGATCGGGCGGCTCACCGACACGGGCCGGCTGGTGCTCAAGATGGCGGGGGCCGTTGCCTGCGACATCCCGCTCGGCCCTCTCGTCGAGCGCGCCCCGGTCTATGCGCGCCCTTACGAGAGGCCGCTGCCGCGGCCCGCGCTGGCACCCGGCAGCATCCCCGCACCCGCCGACCTGCGCGCCGCCTTGAAGCGCCTCATCGCCTCGCCCGACCTCGCGAGCCGGCGCTGGATCTGGGAGCAGTATGATTCGACGGTGATGGCGGACACCGTGATCCGCCCCGGCGGCGACGCGGGCCTGGTGCGCGTGCACGGCACGCGCAAGGCGCTGGCGCTTACCACCGATTGCACGCCGCGCTATTGCGCGGCCGATCCCGCGCAGGGCGGTGCCCAGGCGGTGGCCGAGGCCTACCGCAACATCACGGCCGTGGGTGCGACGCCGCTCGCCGTCACCGACAACCTCAACTTCGGCAATCCCGAGCGGCGCGAGGTCATGGGCCAGTTCGCCGGCTGCATCGAGGGCATGGCCGCGGCGTGCCGGGCCCTCGACTTCCCCGTCGTCTCGGGCAACGTCTCCTTCTACAACGAGACCAGCGGCGAGAGCATCCTCCCCACCCCGGTGATCGGCGGCGTCGGGCTCATGGCCGATCATGGCGTGGCCGTGCGCATCGCCTTCCCCGCGGCCGGCCAGGCGATCGTGCTCGTGGGCAAGACCGCGGGCTGGCTCGGCGCCTCGCTCTACCTGCGCGAGATCCTCGGCCGCGAGGAGGGCGCCCCGCCGCCCGTCGACCTCGCCGCCGAGCGGAAGAACGGCGACTTCGTGCGCGCCATGATCTCAGCCGGCCTCGTCAGCGCCTGCCACGACCTCTCCGACGGCGGGCTCTATGTGGCGCTCGCCGAGATGGCGATGGCGGGGAAGCTCGGCTGCACGATCGAGCCGCCGCCGGGCATTCCCCCGCTCCACGCCTGGCTCTTCGGCGAGGACCAGGGGCGCTATCTCGTCACAGTACCCGAGGCCGAAAGCCTGCTCGCCGCGGCCGAGGCGGGCGGCGTCGAGGCTACCCTCCTCGGCCGCACGGGGGGCGGCGAATTGACAGTCAAGGGCGCCGGCCCTATATCGGTGGCCGAGCTCATCGACGCTCACGAATCCTGGTTCCCTGCTTACATGGCGGGGGCCGGGGCGCAGCCGGGCGAGGAGCGGTGAAGGATGCCGATGGCGGCCAGCGAGATCGAGCGCCTGATCAAGCAGGCGCTGCCCGACGCGCGGGTCACGATCGAGGATCTGCGCGGCGACGGCGATCACTATGCGGCGCACGTCGTCTCGGCGGCCTTCAAGGGCAAGACCCGCGTGCAGCAGCATCAGCTCGTCTATCAGGCACTGCGCGGCCGCATGGGAAGCGAGCTCCATGCCTTGGCACTGCAGACCACGGCACCCGCCGATTGACAACCCCAGAGCGGCACAACCCTAAAGCAAGGTGATTGCAAAATGGCCGACACACCCCTGGCAGAGCAAATCCGCAAGGAGATCAGCGAGAACGAGGTGGTGCTCTTCATGAAGGGCACGCCCGTGTTCCCCCAGTGCGGCTTCTCGGCCGCGGTGGTGCAGGTGCTCAATCACCTGGGCGTCAAGTTCAAGGGCGTCGACGTGCTCCAGGATGCCGAGCTGCGCCAGGGCATCAAGGAGTTCAGCAGCTGGCCGACCATCCCGCAGCTCTACGTCAAGGGCGAGTTCGTCGGCGGTTGCGACATCATCCGCGACATGTACCAGTCGGGCGAGCTCGCGGAGCACCTCAAGGGCCAAGGCGTCGCGACCAAGGCGGCATAGCGCCCGAATCATTGATGCGCGGGTCACCCCCTCCCCACCCTCCCCCTTCAAGGGGGAGGGGGAAATTTATTGTCACGCCATGCACCTCCCCTCCCCCCTTGAGGGGGAGGGTCAGGGAGGGGGGTGGGATACGCATCAATGATGGTGAGTGCTAGCGCGCTGGACTGAGGCCACGGGTTCATTCCCCTTGCGCCCACGCTTCAAGCTCGCCCTCATGTGGACGGCGCTCGCGGCCATCCCGCTCCTCGCGGCGGTCGCCCTGGTGCTCGGCTATTACGCCTTTGCCAAGCTCACCTATGGCGCCTATGCCTGCGGCTCCTTCGCCAAGCTCGACGGCGAGCTCGGCTGGGTGCTCAAGCCTTCGGCCTCGAGCTGCCTCGGCGGCCACGACGCATTCTCGCCGGGCCCGCCCTGGTTCGAGGTCCCGGTTGCCACGGACGCGAGCGGCTTCCGCGCCTTTCTGCCGGGCGGCGAGACGCCCACGGGCGGCATCATGGCGGTCGGCGATTCCTACACCTTCGGCTACGGCGTCCCCTTCGAGGAGAGCTATCCCGGCCTCCTCCAGGCCGCGACCGGCGTCTCCGTCGTCGACGTGGCGAGCCCGGCCTACAGCTCGGCCCAAGCCCTGCTGCTCGCCGAGCGCTCTCTCGCCAAGCTGCGGCCGCGGGCGATCGTCTATCTCGAGATGGGCCAGTGGAGCCGCGACGCCTGCCGCGGGGCAAGCCGGCCTCAGGCCATCCTCAAGCCCTGCTACTGGCAGCCCCCGGGCAGCGCCGAGGCGGAGCTCGTGCTGCCGCCCGCAGGATTGGTGCAGCGCTGGGCCGCATGGGGTGTGCTTCCCGGCGGCATGATCGGCGCCGGGGAGATCAGCTGGGACTACTTCCTCGTGTCGCGGCCGGTGTTGCAAGTGGTGATGGCGCTGGCCCGCTTCGGCATGATGCCGGGCTTCGCCCACGACTTCGCCGCGGTCGGCGTCGACGGGGCGGCGATGCGCGGCGCCGCCGTCCGCCAGCTCGGCGTTCTCGCGGCCGACGCCAAGGTGCCGGTCATCCTGCTCGACCCCGGGGACGCCTTGCCGCCCGAGATGCTGGACAAGCTGCCGCCCGCGGAGCGCGGCTTCATCCATCGCATCGGCAAGGCGCTTTGGGACGTAGCGGTGGCGCTGCCCGCGGCCTCGCTGCCGCCCGAGCAGCAGCACCCGCCCCACGACGACCATTTCGGCCCCGGCACCAACCGCCTCATCGCGGCGCTGCTTGCGAAGGAGCTCCGCGCGCTCGGCGTCGTCCAGTAGAGCGCGCCACCGATTACGCAGCAGCGGCAGCCCCGGCGCCGAGCCGCTTGGCCAGGGCTGCCACCCGCGCGCCGAGACGCTCGGCCGTCTTGAGGTCGCTCTCCCGCATGCCCTCGAGCCCCTGGTCCGCATTGGACTGCGCCATGGCGCCGATGAAGCTGCCGAGGCGGTTGAGGTCGTCGAGGCTGCCCTTGGAGTGGTTGTTGCCCGGAAGGAGATCGAGCCCGACCCAGATCATGCCGTGCTGGGCCGCGAAGACCGCGAGCTGCACGAGCGTCGAGAGCTTGTCGCCGCTCTGGGAGGCCGAGTTGGTGAAGCCCGCCGCGAGCTTGTCCTTCCATTGCTGCCCGGCCCAGCGTTTCGACGACCACTCCATGAAGGCTTTGAAGGGTGCGGAGGCGCTGCCCATGTACGTGGGAGCGCCGAAGATCAGCGCATCCGCATTGTCGAGCACCGCCACCCGTGCCTCGGCCTCCTCCACCGAGACCAGCGTCGCGTCGCTGCCCGGCACGGAACGCGCGCCCGCGAGCACCGCCTCGGCGAGCGCCTTGGTGTGCCCGTAACCGCTGTGATAGACCACTGCCACGCTTGCCATCGTCTGCTCCTCTCATCCTGCCGCGCCGGCGGCCGTGGGCCGCAACGGGCCTTGGGTTTCGTTTTTCCTGTTACTTTCGCAAAGTAACTCCGATAATTGGTGACACGGGAGATAGCTATTGTAAAGTAGGTACCTTTTAGATACTTATGTACTATGAGGGAAGATGCCAGGCGCCGATGGCCGGCGAGACGCTCCGCCCGCGCTGCGAGGAGGGAACCATGACGCCCAAATCCAAGATCGGCACTTGTCCCATGGACAGCGTGCTGCGCACGCTGATGGGGCCGTGGACGACTTACATCCTCTGGGTCCTCCGCTCAGAGGGTCCGCAGCGCTTCGGCGCGCTCAAGCGCAAGGTGGCGGGCGTCTCCGCCAAGGTGCTGACCGAGCGGCTGCGCGGGCTCGAGAGCGCCGGGCTGATCGCCCGCCACTACGAGCCGACCATTCCGCCCCAGGTGACCTATTCGCTGGCCGAGCGCGGCCGCGAGCTCTCGCCCATCCTCGACGCCATCAACGGCCTCGCGCTCAAATGGGCCGGAGCAGAGGGCGGCCACGCCGCAGAGGTGCCGCCGCGAAGGAATGCGGCGGAGTAGGCGGTTTGCCGAAGCGGGGTGCCGCGGACGCAGTCCGGCTCAGGCCGCGGCGGGCGCCGGCCTCAAGAGGGCCTCGTCGAACTGCAGCGCCGCGAGGCGCGCGTAGAGCCCGCCCGCACGGACGAGCTCCTCGTGGCGGCCTTCGGCCACGATGTGCCCGCCCTCCATGACCGCGATGCGATCGCATTTGAGCACGGTGGCCAGGCGGTGCGCGATGATGAGCGTGGTGCGTCGGGCCATGAGCAGCTCGAGCGCCTGCTGCACGAGCCGCTCGCTCTCCGCGTCGAGCGCACTCGTCGCCTCGTCGAGGAGGAGGACCGTGGGATCGCGCAGGACCGCGCGCGCGATGGCGATGCGCTGGCGCTGGCCGCCCGAGAGGCGCACGCCGCGCTCGCCGAGCTGGCTCGCGAAGCCCTGGGGCAGGCGGTCGAGGAACTCGCTGGCCGCGGCGGCATCGGCCGCCTTGCGCACCTCGAGATCGCTCGCCTCCGGGCGGCCGTAGCGGATGTTCTCCCAGGCGTTGGCCGCGAAGATGACCGGATCCTGCGGCACGAGGCCGATGCGCGCGCGCGCCGCCGCCGGCTCGACCTCGCGCAAGTCGACGCCGTCGAGGCAGAGGCGGCCCCTCTGCGGGTCGTAGAAGCGCAGCAGGAGCTGGAAGACCGTGGTCTTGCCGGCGCCCGACGGCCCCACCAGCGCCACCTTCTCGCCGGGCGCTATGCCGAGCGAGAAGCTCTCGAGCGCCGATTGCTCGGGCCGCGTGGGGTAGTGGAACGTCACCTCCTCGAAGGCGACTTCGCCGCGCGGCGGCACCGGCAAGCGCTTGGGCGCCGCGGGTGCCGTGATCTGCGGCTTGGTCGCGAGCAGCTCGAAGAGCCGCTCGCTCGCCCCCGCCGCGCGCTGCAGGTCGGTCATGAACTCGCTGATGGTGCCGACCGAGGCCGCCACCACGATGGCATAGAAGACGAACGCCGAGAGCTGGCCGCTGGTGAGCCGGCCGGCGATCATGTCGTTGCCGCCGACCCACAGGATGATGCCGACGGCGCCGAAGGCGAGCACGATGACGAGGCCGACGAGGAAGGAGCGCACGCGGATGCGCTGCGCCGCGGCCGCGAAGGCCTCCTCGGCGCGCGCGCCGAAGCGCTCGCGGTCGAGCGCCTCGTGGCCGAAGGCCTGCACGGTGCGGATGGCGCCGAGCGATTCTCCCGCATAGGCGCCCACCTCGGCGATGCCCTCCTGGCTCGCGCGCGCGAGCCGCCGCACGCGCCGGCCGACGAGGACGATCGGCACGACCACGAACGGCACCACGAGGAGGACGAGCCCGGTGAGCTTGGGGCTCGTCACCAGCATCATGGCGAGGCCGCCGGCCACCATGAGGGCGTTGCGCAAGGCCGTCGAGGCCGAGGAGCCGACCACGGTCTGGATGAGGGAGGTGTCCGCGATGAGGCGCGAGACCACCTCGCCGGTGCGCGTCGCCTCGAAGAAGGCCGGGCTCAAGCCGAGCATATGGTCGTAGACGGTGCGGCGGATGTCGGTCGCCGCCCGCTCGCCGATCCAATTGACGAAATAGTTGCGGCCGTAGGTGGCGAAGCCCATCACCGCGATGACGAGAAGGAGAAGAAGGAGTGCCTGGTCGAGCGTGGCGGCGGTGCCGCTGGCAAAGCCGGTGTCGACGAGCCAGCGCAGGCCCGCGCCGAAGAGCAGCACCGTGCCTGCCGAGGCGAGAAGCGAGGCGCTCGCCGCGGCGAATTGGCGGCGGTAGGGCCGCACGAAGGGAAGGATCAGCTTGAGGTAGCGAAGCTCGCCCGTCCTCTGACGATCCGCACCTTGAGCCTTGCCCACGCCGTCCGCGGGCGCTGCGACAGCGCCTGCCGACTCGACCGTCACCGCAGCCATCCGATCCTTTCCCGCCCGATTTTATCGTGCCCGATTCATTCGCACGTGCCGCCTCGCCCGCGCGGGCGGCTTTGTTCTCCCCCTGCACTCTCCGCATGGCATGCCACCGAGCGGACGCCGCGCGGGAAGCCTCCCGGTCCCCCCTCGGGCCGGCCCTTCAGCCGGATTCCCGATTCTGCTATGCTTCCTCGCTTTGGCGCCGGATCGTCCGGCCCGCCAGGCTCGCAATGCGGCCCGCCATGCCCGATTCGCGTCCCATCGCCACGCTCGAGCCGCACGAATTGTGGCAGATATTGTCGCAATTGAAACCGAACGTCTACGAATTCGTGCACGGCAAGCAGAAGCTCGGGGTGCGCAAGAAGGGCAGCTTCATGATGCGGCACTTCCGCACCGTGGCGGAGCTCGAGGACTTCATCAAATCGGCGGAGAAGAACCCGGCCCGCGCCGCCGAGGATGCTGCGGTGCTTGCGGCAGCGCCGGAGCCGCCGCCGCCGCGGGAGGACGTCTCCAAGGCCCTCTGGGCGCTGCGCGAGCAGATCCGCCGGCTCGAGGAGATCAACGACGAGCTCAGGGCCAAGGGCAAGAAGGTCGTCGCCGACCGCGACAATTGGGAGCGGCGCGCCAAGGAGCTCGAGAAGGAGATCGCGGGCCTGCGCACAGCGGCAAGGCGGGCGCAGAGCGGCCCGGCGTCGGCCAACCAGAAGATCAAGCGGGTCAAGGTCGCCTTCGCCAAGCTCTGCCACCCGAACAATATCCGCGCCGCCGGCTACGAGGCCTCGATCCGCGCCGAGATCTTCAAGGAGTTCTGGGAGCAGCTCGAGAGGATCGAGGCGGACACGTGAGCGCCGCGGCCCGGCGCCATGGCACCATGCAAAACGCCATTCCGGTCATCGACCTGGCGCCGGCGCTCGCCGGATCGGAGGCGGCGAGACGCGCGGCCGCCAAGACGATCGACCGCACCTGCCGGGAGATCGGCTTCTTCACCATCACCGGCCACGGCGTCCCGCAAGCGCTTGCCCAGGAGCTGCGCGAGAAGGCGCGTGCCTTCTTCGCCCTCCCGCTCGCGGAGAAGTGCTGCGCGATCCACCCCGAGCCGCGCACGCCGCGCGGCTACCGGGCACTCGGGATGGAGGCCCTCGCCTACGGCAATGCGCGGCCGACCCCGCCGGACCTCAAGGAATATTACCATTTCGGCCGCGAGCGCTGGCCGGACGAGCCCTACTACAACGAGGGCGAGGGGCGCCGTTACTTCATCCCGAACCTGTGGCCGGTGCTGCCCGCCGGCTTCGCCGCGGCCGCCGAGCGCTACTATGCGGCGATGGAGCGCTTGAGCGGGCTCCTGATGGAGCTCAGCGCACTCGCCCTCGGCCTCGATGCCGGCTTCTTCCGCGACAAGATCGACCGCCACATCACCGCCATGCGGCTCAACTTCTATCCGGCGCTGACCGCGGAACCCGCACCCGGCCAGCTGCGCGCGGGCGAGCATACGGATTACGGCCTCCTCACCATCTTGAACGGCGAGAACGCGCCCGGCGGCCTCCAGCTCGAGACCCGCGGCGGCGAGTGGCTCGACGTCGAGACCGAGCCCGAGACCTTCGTGGTCAACATCGGCGATCTCCTGATGCGCTGGACGAACGACCGCTGGGTGTCGAACAGCCACCGGGTGGCCAATCCGCCGCAGGGCGAAGCCTGCGCCACGAGCCGCCTCTCGATCGCCTTCTTCCACCATCCCAATTACGACGCGCTGATCGAATGCATAGCACCCGCTGGCGAGGCCAAATACCCGCCCGTGCGCTCGGGCGCCTACCGCGACCTCAAATACCGCCAGACCCGGCTCGTGGCCGATTGAGGCGCGCGAATAGCGCTCACGGATGCTTTGCCGCTAACGGCACTCCGCCTTCGTAATGCCGAACGACACGCGCCGGGCGCCGTCGTGGAGGCAACCCGCGACCCAATTGCCCGAGTGGACCTCGCCGTTGGCGAAGCGAAGCGTGCCGAAGCCGTTCGCGCGATCGTCCTTCCACTCGCCCTCGTAGCGGTCGCCGTCCGCCCACAGGAAGACGCCGTGACCGGCCTTGCGGTCATCCTTCCACTCGCCGTCGTAGCGGTCGCCGGCCGCCGTCACCATGACGCCGTGGCCATTCCGCCGATCGTCCCTGAACTCGCCGTCGTAGCGCGCGCCATCCGCCCATAGGAAGACGCCGCGGCCGTTCTCGCGGTCGTCGCGCAACTCGCCCTCGTAGCGGTTGCCGTTCGCCGCCACGAGGACGCCATGGCCGCTCATGCGATTGTCCCTGAACTCGCCGTCGTAGCGATTGCCGTTTGCCCATGCGACGACGCCGCGGCCGTTCGCTCGGCCGTTGCGCATCTCGCCCTCGTAGCGCTCGGCCGGCTTGCCGTCTTGGTACCATTGCAGCACTCCCTGGCCGCTGGCGATGCCGTTCGGGCAGGCCCCGCTCCAGGTGATCGTTTCGCGCGGCTCCGGGATGGCATCCCAGACCCGGCAGCCGTTATTGTCGCCGATCCAGGCCGGCGCGAGCGGCTTCTGCTGTGCGTCGGCGATGCCGATCTCGCACAAGGCCGCAACGATCCCCATAGCGATCCGCCACATGTCCCTCTTCCCGACCGCCTTTTCCTGGCCGCCTCGCCCTGAACGGCGCGCCGCGATGCGTAATCGTCGGCCCACTCCGAAGGTCGGATAGTCTAACCCCGGCTTGAGGGCCTTTCAAAAACTCCGATCGGGATGGCCGGCCCGTGACGGCAGTCACTGACGCTCGTTTCGCCGTGCGCTAAAAGAGCCGCCATGAGCAAAGGAGGAAAAGCCATGCCGGCGCAAATTTCCCAGCTCGCTTCCAGTCTCGCCCACCGATCCGATGGCGGCCATAGGCTCGCATGCTTCGCGGCCAGGCCTGCCACGAAGCTCAGCCGCCGGACGTTCTTGACCATTGCGGCCTCAGCCGCATTGCCCATGGCACTGGCCCCGCGCGGGGCGAGGGCCGAGGACTTGACGGACGAGGCCGCCGCTTTCGTCACGCAGGTCGTAGCCCGCGCGTTCGAGATCCTGCAAAACAAGTCGCTCAGCAGAGAGGCGCGGATCGAGGCCCTCAAGGGGCTGTTCCTCGAGCGCTTCGACGTGCGCGCGATGAGCCTCTTCGCCCTCGGCAATTATGCCGGGAGGGCCATGGGGGCCCAGCGCGACGCCTACGTCGAGGCCTTCAAGGACTACATGATCCAGCACTATTTCGGGCGCCTGGAAGCGGTCGGCGACACCTTCTCGATCGGCAGGGCCTCGCCGGACGGCGAGAATATCGTCTGGGTGACGAGCGGGATCGGCTCGCGCGGCGGCAAGCCCTACAGGGTCGAATGGCGGGTCCGCAAAGAGGACGACGGCCTCAAGATCTTCAACGTCATCCTCGAGGGCTCGAGCCTCTTGTGGGTGCAGCGCACCGACTTCGCGTCGGTCCTGCAGAGCAACAACGGCAACGTGACGCGCCTGACCGAGCTCATGCGCATCCAGAAGGTCGGCAAAGAGACTCCGTGAGCCGGAGGCGGCGGCCGGACAAATGCCGGTCTAGCGCGCGGCGGACGAGCGGGTAACACCTCCGCCTGCGGAGAGGGCGCGCTCTCCCGCCCCGACGAACTCGAGCCATCCGCCCGCGGCAACGCCCCAGGCGCCGTTGGCGATGAGCGGGACGACGATGCTGAGCGGCCCGCCCGAAAGCCCGAAGAAGCCCATGTGCCAGACGTAGGGGAAGAGCACCAGCCAGACGCCCAGCGACGGGCCGATGCCGAAGACGAGCGCGCGCACCAGCCAATGGCTGCGCCAGGGAATGAGGAAGAGGAAGCCCCACAGGCCGCCCCACACGAGGGCCTGGTAGAGCCACTCCTTGCTCACGACGGGTGCTCCGATGATGCCGATGGCGCCCATCGCCACGAGCGCCGCCCGATTGAAGAGCGCCCCCAAGGCACCCGCGGAGAACGCCAGCGTCGCTTGCCGCCAAAATGCCCGCTGGAGCATCCTTTGCGTCCTCCGCTTGATCGCCCTGCCATAGGCCGGCCGGGCCGTCCGCCGGGACTGCGGAGAGCGCCGGCTTCTAGCGCGAGTAGAACTCGACGACCAGGTTCGGCTCCATCTGCACCGGGTAGGGCACGTCGGCGAGCTTGGGGCCGCGCACGAACTTGCCCTGCATCTTCTTGTAGTCGACCTCGAGGTAGTCGGGCACGTCGCGCTCGCCGAGCACGATCGCCTCGAGCACCATGGGCAGCTCGCGCGACTTCTCCTTGACCTCGACCGTATCGCCGTCCTTGACCTGGTAGGAGGAGATGGTGACGCGGCGGCCGTTGACGCGCACGTGGCCGTGGCTCACGAACTGGCGCGCGGCGAAGACGGTCGGCACGAACTTCATGCGGTAGATCACCGCATCGAGCCGGCGCTCGAGGAGCTGGACGAGGTGCTCGCCAGTGTCGCCGCGCCGGCGGATCGCCTCGGCGTAGTAGCGGCGGAACTGGCGCTCGGTGATGTTGCCGTAATAGCCCTTGAGCTTCTGCTTGGCGGAGAGCTGGATGCCGTAGTCGGAGGGCTTGCGGCGGCGCTGGCCGTGCTGGCCGGGGCCGTATTCGCGCTTGTTGTAGGGGCTCTTGGGCCGGCCCCACAGATTGACGCCGAGGCGCCGGTTGATCTTGTACTTCGAGCTCGCTCGCTTGCTCATCTCGCGTCTCTGTCTGTTATGGTTGTTGTTGTCCCGGTAGGTCCTGCCTCGGCGCTGGCCGAGCGGACGGGGCCCTGAGCCCGCTTTCCCGGAAAGAACGCGGGAGTATAGCGGCCGAAGTCCGGTTGTCAAACGCTGTTCCGGGGCCGTTCCGGGCCTCGGAGCGGCGCAGCCGCCGTCGTCATTCCCGGCCGGAGCGAGGGTCGCTTCCCGCCCGTGCCTTGCCGTCGTGGCCGCCCAGCACCCGCGGCGGCACCTCGGTCCAGGCGTCCTTCCGGGTCCTCTCGTAGTCCTGGTTCAGCGGGTAATGAATGCGGTTCTCCGGCTTGGCCGCCTCGCCGACCACCAGGAGGCGGACCTCCGTCGCCGTATTGTTGAGAAACGTGTGGCAAATCCCGGTGCCGGCCGGAAAGCCGACCGCGTCGCCGGGGGCAAGGCGATAGAGCGTTCCATCGATCCAGAACGTCGGGAGCCCCCTCCAACACATAGACGAATTCCTCCTCGGCACTTTCCGCGTGGGGATAGGACGTCCGCCGCCCGGGCAAGAGCCGCTCATGGTGGATGCCGATACGGGTCAGACCGAGGCGGCGGCCGAGCGGGGCACCGATCGAGTGCAGCTCGGCATCGCCCGGATAGTGGTTGTCATCGGCGCCTTCGAGCTCGCGCCAGTGCCGGATGAAACTCGGCCGCTCCGTCATCGCTGCCTCCGGGGTGGTAGCCCGAGGCTATCCAGGTTGCGCGGGCGCGAGGGGCGAGCTCTCGCTGGCATCGCGGGTCCGCGGCCGGCGCTCTTGGCCACAACCTTGCTCCCCACGCGCGCGGCCCTGGGCTCGACCAGGTTGGCGATGACGCCGCGGAGCGTGCGCACCTCCTGCGAGGTGAGCTCGGCGCGCGCCAGGAGGTTGCGCAGGTTGCGCACGACCGAGGGCCGCTTCTCGCGGTTGCGCAAGAAGCCGCAGGCGTCGAGCTCGTGCTCGAGATGGGCGAAGAGGCCCACGAGCTCGGCGCGGCTCGCGCGCGCGCTGCGGCCGGTCGGCACGTGGCGCGCGGGCACCTCGCTTGCCGCCTGCCACCATTCGTAGCCGACCACGAGCACCGCCTGGGCGAGATTGAGCGAGGAGAAGGCGGGATTGAGCGGCACGTGGAGATGCACGTCGGCGAGTGCCAGCTGGTCGTTGGTGAGGCCCATGCGCTCGGGCCCGAAGAGGATGCCGCAGCGCTCGCCCGAGGCTGCGGCCGCGCGCATCTCGGCAGCGGCATTGCGCGGCGTGGCGACCGGCTTCACCATCTCGCGCGGCCTGGCGCTCGCGGCATAGAGGCGCTGCAGGTCGGCCGTCGCCGCTTCGACGCTTCCGAAGAGGGTTGCATCCTTGAGCACGCGCTCGGCTCCCGAGGCGGCGGCTTCGGCCTTGGCATTGGGCCAGCCGTCGCGCGGCCGCACCAGGCGCAGCTCGGTGAGCCCGCAATTCATCATGGCGCGCGCGGCAAAGCCGATGTTCTCGCCAAGCTGGGGCTCGACGAGGATCACCGCCGGCCCCCGCAGCTTGCCCGCGCCGCGCTGCTTCGTTCTGTCGGTGCCGGCCATGTCAGACGGCGGACGACGGACGACGGACGACAGAAGAGAAAAATGATACCGAGACGCTCATCGCACGCATTTCCGGCATCCGTCGTCCGTCATCTGCCGCGCGCCAGCGCGGCCCCGTCTCGGTGGAGCTTGTAGACGATGCCGTCGCAGAGCGCCTCGTAGGACGCCTCGATGATGTTGGCGGAGATGCCAACCGTCGACCAGCGCCCGCCGTGGCCGTCCGCACTCTCGATCATCACACGGGTGACCGCCTTGGTGCCCTCGGCCGGCGTCAGGATGCGCACCTTGTAGTCGACGAGGCGCATGTCGGCGAGCTGCGGATAGTGCTTGGCGAGCGCCTTCCTGAGCGCCGTGTCGAGTGCGTCGACGGGCCCGTTGCCCTCGGCCACCTCCATGTGCGGCTCGTCGCCCACCACGAGTTTGATCACTGCCTGGGAGACGGTGACGATGGCGCCCTTGGCGCTCCAGCGCCGCTCGGTCTCGACGCGGAAGCTCTGGGTCAGGAAGTATTGCGCCATGCCGTCGAGCTCGCGCCGGGCGAGGAGCTCGAAGCTCGCCTCGGCGCCGTCGTAGGCGTAGCCCTGGTACTCGCGCTCCTTCACCTTCTCGACGAGCTTGGCTACCTTGGGATCGTCCGCCTCGACGGCGAGGCCGATCTCGCGGAAGCGCGCCAGGATGTTTGAACGGCCCGCCTGGTCCGACACCACGACGTGGCGCGCGTTGCCGACGAGCTCGGGGCGGATGTGCTCGTAGCAGGCCGGATCCTTCTCCACCGCCGAGACATGGAGCCCGCCCTTGTGGGCAAAGGCGCTCTCGCCCACGTAAGGGGCGTTGCGCCGAGGTGCGCGGTTGAGGCGCTCGTCGACGAGGCGCGAGACATGGGTGAGCCTGGCAAGCTCGCTTGCCGCGACCCCCGTCTCGCAGCCCATCTTGAGCATGAGCGTCGGGATGAGCGAGACGAGGTTGGCATTGCCGCAGCGCTCGCCGAGGCCGTTGACGGTGCCCTGAATCTGGCGTGCGCCGGCGCGCACCGCGGCGAGCGAGTTGGCCACCGCATTGTCCGTGTCGTTGTGGCAATGGATGCCGAGCCGCTCGCCGGGGATGCGCTCGGCGACGCTGGCCACGATGCGCTCAACCTCGTGCGGCAAGCTGCCGCCGTTGGTATCGCAGAGCACGATCCAGGCCGCCCCCGCGGCATGGGCCGCCTCGACGCACTCGAGCGCATAGGCGGGATTGGCCTTATAGCCGTCGAAGAAATGCTCGGCGTCGAACATCGCTTCGCGGCCGGCCGCACGCGCATGCGCGATGCTCTCCGCGATCATGCGCCGGTTCTCGGCGAGATCGGTGCCGAGTGCCGTGGTGACGTGGTAGTCCCAGCTCTTGCCGACGAGGCAGAGGGTGGGAGCCGAGGTGCCCAAGAGCGCAGCCAAGCCGGGGTCGTTCGCCGCGCTGCGCCCGGCGCGCCGCGTCATGCCGAAGGCGGCGAGCCGCGCGTGGCGAAGCTGAGGTGCGCTCGCGAAGAAGGCGTCGTCGGTCGGATTGGCGCCCGGCCAGCCGCCCTCGACGTAATCTATGCCGAGCTGGTCGAGCGCCTCGGCAATGGCGATCTTGTCGGCGGCCGAGAAATCGACACCCTGGGTCTGGCCGCCGTCGCGCAGCGTGCTGTCGTAGAGGTAGATGCGCATGCGCTTGCCGCTCTCGCGCTCTCGTCATGGGGGGCGGCAAATTGCCACGGCGGCCGCTGCAAGTCAAAGAGTTGCCCACCCCACTCCACCTCTCCTCCTAAAGGCGGAGAGGGGCGCGGCCTCTCTACCCTTTCCGCCGCCAGAGCGTCCCCTTGGGCGTGTCCTCGAGGAGGATGCCGCGCGCCGCGAGCTCGTCGCGGATGCGGTCGGCCTCGGCGAAGTTGCGCGCCTTGCGCGCGGCGTTGCGTGCCTCGATCAGGCGATCGATCTCCGCGACCTCGCCTGCCGCGGAGGCGCCCTTGAACCACGCTTCCGGCCGCGCGCCGAGGAGACCCAGCGCCGCACCGCAAGCGGTAAGACACGCAGCGAGCACGGCCTTGCCCTCCCCAGCGCTCGCGGCGAGCGTCTCGCTCGCCAGCGCATCCATGACGGAGAGTGCCAATGGCGTATTGAGGTCGTCGTCGAGGGCCGCCTCGAACTCTGCGGGGAGCAGCGGAGGTATTCCCTCACCCCGACCCTCTCCCGCAAGCGGGAGAGGGAGGTCCGCCGAGAGCAGCGCGCGGTACCAGCGGTCGAGCCGCGCCTTGGCCTGCTCGACGACGTCGCGGGTGAAGTCGAGCGGCTGGCGGTAGTGCGTGGAGATGAGGACGAGGCGCAGCGCCTCGCCGGGAATGCCCTCCTCGAGGAGCTGGCGCACGGTGAGGAAATTACCGAGCGACTTCGACATCTTCTCGCTCTGCACGGCGACAAGGCCGTTGTGCAGCCAGAAGCGCGCGAAGGGCTTCCCGTGCGCGCTCTCGCTCTGAGCGATCTCGTTCTCGTGATGGGGGAAGACGAGGTCGATGCCGCCGCCGTGGATGTCGAAAGTCTCGCCCAAGTGGCGCTCGCTCATGGCCGAGCACTCGATGTGCCAGCCGGGGCGGCCGCGGCCCCACGGGCTCGGCCAGCCGGGCTGCTCGGCGTCCGACGGCTTCCATAAGACGAAGTCGGCGGGGTCGCGCTTGTAGGGTGCTATCTCGACGCGGGCGCCGGCGATCATCTCCTCGCGGTCGCGGCGCGAGAGCTTGCCGTAATCCGGCTTGGAGGCGACGCTGAAGAGCACGTGGCCTTCCGCCGCGTAAGCATGGCCGCCGGCGATGAGCCGCTCGATCATGGCGATCATCTCGGCGATGTGCCGGGTGGCGTGCGGCTCGGCGTCGGGAGGCAGGGCCGCGAGTGCCGCCATGTCGGCGTGGAAGGCCTCCTCGGTGCGCCGTGTTAGGGCCGCGATCGGCTCGCCGTTCTCGCGCGCCGCGGCGATGATCTTGTCATCCACGTCGGTGACGTTGCGCACGTAGACGACGCGGCGATAGCGCCGCTTCAAGAGGCGGTAGAGCACGTCGAAGACGACGACCGGCCGCGCATTGCCGACATGGGCCAGATCATAGACCGTGGGCCCGCAGACATACATGCGCACGCGCCCGGCCTCGAGCGGCTCGAAAAGCTCCTTCCTGCGGCTGAGCGTATTGTAAAGCGTGAGCGCCACGGCATCCCCCTCCGACCGGGGCCCATTGGTAACAAGCGGCCGGCAACGCCAGCAAGCGTTCCTTTGCTTTATGCGCTTGGGCTCGTTCTCCCCCCACCCTACCCTCCCCCTCAAGGGGGGAGGGGAAAGATGGTCGGGCTCGGCAAATGAACCCCCTCCCCCCTTGAGGGGGAGGGTTGGGGTGGGGGGGCCCGCGCTAATGCGCTGCCGTGAGCTTGAAGGAGGCGAAGAAGCGCTTGGCCTCGGCGCTCTTCTCGTGGTTGAGGGGACCGCCGGCGATGACCGCGTAGAGCCGGTCCTTGACGACGAGGAAGCGGTAGACCTGCGTATAGCCCTCCTTGTCGGAGAAGATCACCTCGCGGCCGTCGCGGCCGGAGAGCGCGGCCTTGCGGTCGGCGAGAAGCTTGACCGGCTGGCCCTTCACGAGATCGTTGCGCGCGACGTTGTAGATGAGCTCGGGATTGCGCCCGGCGAAGGTCCCGGGCTGGTAGTCCGTGTAGCTCACCACATAGGCGGTCGTGCCGAGATCGGCCGTGAAGACGTTGGCGACGCCGCCGCTCATGTCGGGCGGCTCGGACTTCACTTGCGGGGCTTTGGGAAAGAGCACCTCGAAGCCGCCGGCCTTGGAGTGGAACTCCTTCCAGACGGGGGCTGCGGCGAAAGCGGACGTGGCGAGGAGAACGAGAAGCGTCAGAGCTGCAAAGGCAAGCCGAGCGGGCGGTCCCTCACCCTTCCCGTTGCTTCGCAACGGGCCCCTTCCCTCTCCCGCAAGCGGGAGAGGGAGAAGTAGCTTTACCCTCTCCCGCTTGCGGGAGAGGGAGGGACCCAAGGCGAAGCCTTGGGCGGGTGAGGGACAGCTCATGCCGCCTCACCGTTCAACCGTGCCAGCGCGCGGGGACGGCCGATGAGCGGCAGCAGGGCTGCGAGCTCCGGCCCCCGCTCGCGGCCGGTGAGCGCCAGGCGCAAGGGGTGGAAGAGCGCCTTGCCGCTGCGCCCCGTGGCGCGCTTGAGGCTCTCGGTCCAGGCGCTCCAGGTGGCACGGTCCCACGGCTCGGGCGGCAGTGCCGCCGCCGCCTGCCGCGCGAAGCCCGCGTCCTCGATGAGGGGTGCGAGCTCGCCGTGGACCACGCGCCACCAGAGCGCCGCATCGTCGAGGCGCGTCAAGTTGCCGCGAACCGCCTCCCAGAAGGCGCGGTCGGCGTCCTCGAGCCCGAGGGCCGCGAGCCGGCCGGCCACCGCCTCGAACGGCGTCGAATGGAGGAGGCGTGCGTTGAGGCGCTGCAGCTCGTCGAGGTCGAACTTGGGCGTCGAGCGGCTGAAGTGGGAGATGTCGAACTCGGCTACGAGCTCGGCGAGCGACGCGCGCGGCTCGATGGCATCGGACGTGCCGAGCTTGGCAAGGAGGCTCGCGAGCGCCATGGGCTCGATGCCGCGCTCGCGAAGCTCGCCGAGCGAAAGGCTGCCGAGGCGCTTCGAGAAGCCAGCACCGCTCGCATCCGCGAGGAGCGGCAGATGGCCGAAGGCGAGCGCCTTCGCATCTCCGCCAAGCGCCGCGAAGAGCTCGATGTGGACCGCGGTATTGGCCACGTGGTCCTCGCCGCGGATGACGTGGCTGATGCCGAACTCGAGATCGTCGGCGACGGAGGCGAGCGTGTAGAGCGGCCGGCCGTCGGCGCGCACGAGCACGGGATCGGAGAGATGGCCCGGCTCGAAGCGCACGCTGCCGCGCACGAGGTCCTGCCACTCGACCGCCGCGTCCGAGAGGAGGAAGCGGTAGTGGGGAAGCCGGCCCGCCTGCTCGTATTTGCGCTTCTCCTCGGTGCCGAGCTTGAGTGCTGCGCGGTCGTAGACCGGGGGTGCCCGGCGGGCGAGCTGCATCTTGCGTTTGAGCTCGAGCTCCTCGGGCGTCTCGTAGCAGGGATAGAGCCGGCCCATGGCAGCGAGTTTCTGCGCGGCCTCGGCGTAGCGCGGCAGGCGGTCCGACTGGCGCGCGAAGCGGTCCCAGGCGAGGCCGAGCCAGGCGAGGTCCTCCTTGATCGCCTCCTCGAAGGCGCGCGTCGAGCGCTCCTCGTCGGTGTCGTCGATGCGGAGGAGGAAGCTGCCGCCGTGCTTGCGCGCGAAGAGCCAGTTGATGAGCGCCGTGCGCACATTGCCGACGTGAAGCCGGCCGGTCGGGCTGGGTGCCACGCGCACGGCGACGGGCATGCGGGATCAGCCCTTGAAGCGGTTGGTGATCGGGTAGCGCCGGTCGCGCCCGAAGGCGCGCCGCGTGATCTTCACGCCGGGGGCTGCCTGGCGGCGCTTGTACTCGGCGCGGTCGAGCATGGACCACACGCGCATCACGGTCGTCCGCTCGAAGCCCTTGGCCACGATCTCCTCGGGCCGCATCTCATGCTCGATGAGGCATTCGAGGATGCCGTCGAGGGTCTCGTAGGGCGGCAGCGTGTCCTGGTCGGTCTGGTTGGGCTTGAGCTCCGCCGTGGGCGCCTTGGCGATGATGCGCTCGGGGATGACGCGCCCCGCGGGGCCGAGAGCGCCCGCGGGATGCGCCTGGTTGCGCCAGCGCGAGAGGCCGTAGACCGTCGTCTTGTAGATGTCCTTGAGCGCGTTGTAGCCGCCGCACATGTCGCCGTAGAGCGTGGCATAGCCGACCGACATCTCGGACTTGTTGCCGGTGGTGAGCAGCATGTTTCCCGTGGCGTTGCTCAGCGCCATGAGCACCATGGCGCGCGCGCGCGGCTGGATGTTCTCGGCCGTGACCTCGGATGGCCTGCTGCCGAGCGCGGGTGCCAGCATGGCATCGAAGGCCTCGACCGCGGGCGCTATCGACACGGTCTCGAGCGGGCAGCCGGTCAATGCTGCGAGCTCCGCTGCGTCCTCCATGCTCGCGTCCGAGGTGAAGCGCGAGGGGAGGCGCACGCAATGCACCTTCCGAGGGCCCAGCGCGTCGGCGGCGACGACGGCGGTCAGCGCCGAATCGATGCCGCCCGAGAGCCCGACAAGCACGCCCGGGAAGCCGTTCTTGGTGACGTAGTCGCGCACGCCGAGAAGCATCGCCTGATAGGTCGCCTCGAGGCCGTTGCGAATGGCCGCGATGCCGTCCGTCTCGCAGCGCCAGCCCTCGCCCGCACGCCGCCAGCGCGTGGTGGCAACCGCCTCGCGCCAGGCCGGAAGCTGGGCCGCGAGCGTGCGGTCGGCGTTGAGTGCAAAGGAGGCGCCGTCGAACACCAGCTCGTCCTGGCCGCCCACCTCGTTGACGTAGATGAGCGGCAGGCCGGTCTCGACGATGCGGGCTGTGGCGAGGTCGATGCGCTCGTCGGACTTGTTGCTCTCGAAGGGCGAGCCGTTGATGACGACGAGGATCTCGGCACCCGATTCGGCGAGCGTCTCGCTCACGTCGGGGAACCACAGGTCCTCGCACACCTGGAGGCCGAGCCGCACGCCCTTGAACACGATGGGACCGGGCGCCGGGCCGGCGGCGAAGACGCGCTTCTCGTCGAAGACGCCGTAGTTCGGCAGCTCGTGCTTGAAGCGGATGTAGGAGATGCCGCCGCCCTCGAGCAGCAACGCCGCGTTGAAGAGCTTGCCGCCGCCGCGCCAGGGAGCGCCCACGATCACCGCCGGCCCGCCGTCAGCGGTCTCCTTGGCGAACTCCTTGACGGCAAGCTCGACCGCGTCCTGGAAGGCGGGCTTGAGCACGAGATCCTCGGGCGGATAGCCGGCTATGACGAGCTCGCTGGCGACGACGATGTCCGCCCTCTCCCCCGCCGCCACCGCGCGCGCGCGGCGCAGCAGCGCCACGTTCCCCGCGATGTCGCCGACCGTCGGGTTGAGCTGCGCCAGGGCGATCGAGAGGCTGTCGGTCATGGTCCCGTCGCCGCCTGGGCGGCGCGTGAGAGGGCGAAAGCGAAGCTGTTGCGCGGCAAGGGAAACTTAGGATCGGGGCGGGGGAGTGTCAATGGCGCGAGGAGGCGCCTATTTATTCTTGTCTTTCTGACCTTTGCTACGGTAACTCGGATTGTTCGACTCGACTCTTCTCAAGTCCTGTATTCCGGGCGATGGTCCGCCGAGATAGCTCTCTGGCGGGCGGTCGGCACCGATACACATAAGAAACGTCCACCATACCGAATTGCTATTCGGAGCCGCGCCAAATAGGCGCGCCGATTCATAGAGAAATTTGCCCCCCATCAAGACACTTTCGACCTGAAAAACGGCATCTCGCCATTTTTCTCTCATGTCTCCTTCTTCTCCTTCTGCCAACAATTTAGCTATATTCTTGGCTACAGTCCCATTGTCCTGCAGAATATCGACGGTGTTCTCGCTCGTTAGGAGCACGTTCGGCAATGAGGCAAGCAGCCTGTGCGGCTCGACCTCCCTGCCGAGGAGGAAGTTGTCCTTGTCGGGGCCAAGGAACGGCGCGGTGGGATGGTCGCTGTACATACCATGGAATTCTTCGACCACCCGACCTGCGTCGTCGATCAGGGCGACGTAATTATGCTCGTAGCTCGTCATGTCTCCCGCCGGTTTCTCCATGCTCACGATTTTCCAGCTCATTGCTACGCTCCTCACTAAGGGACGGTGAAATCTCTCATGTATGGGTGCTGATGATTTGGCGCTCACAATCGGCGGCCCGCCCGAACGGGTCGCGTGGCGCATGCGCGGGGCCGCGCGAGCCCGTGAGGCTTCGCACGCCTGGTCTGTACCTTGGAGATGACGCTTCGCCGGCGTAGTGCGGCTATTCTAGGACTAGACCGGACATCGGGCAGGGTCGGTCGAGGGCCGCACGTTGGCGGTCGACTTGCAATCTCAGATAGCGCGCCGCGTTTCGCGCGCGCTTTCGCTCGTCGTCCGTGAGGACGGGAGCGTCAGCCGTCAGGTCAAAGCTCGCGAGAGCGTCGCCGATCCTTCCCTGCTGCATGGTCGCGGCAAAGAGCGCGAACGCGTCCGACATGCGCCTCTGGAACACGGTTTCTTTCTCGTTGAGGAGCTGCGCAGGGAGCTCACGCCCGGCTTGGAACGCCGCAATGAGCTCGTCGTAATAGCCGGGAAAGTCCCGGCATGCTTCGACAAGCCGGCCGTCCCGCCAATCGAGCACGATTGCCACATCCTCGTAGCCTCCTACGCAGGTGCGCTGACCCTTGCCATTCCCGGCCTCGATCCGATCCATCAGCGGAATGGTGCAGTGCCCGGAGTCCCAACGGCGGTCGTAGGAGATCGCCTCGTAGCGGCCGTCGCGGCCGAGGTCGCGGAGATCGTGGAGGACGTCGCCATCCTCCACCTCGACCGGATGCAGGCCCGTATCATCGGCCGACAGAAGCTCGATGCTCTCCGGTGCGGCTGTCCAATTCGGAGCAATGCCGTATCTGGCAATTATATAGCTGTGCCGCACGCGGTCCCGCTCGGGAAAGGTCACGGCCTCGAAGAAGCGGTCGCCATACTCGATGGAGTTGGGCAGGTCCGCTTCTGCGGCGGCACCGACCTGGCGCAGATTGTCCGATCCTGCTTCGGGGACATAGAGGGCGACGAGCATCTTTCGCGACGGCGGCCCGTTCAGGGGACATTCCGGCCGGTTCCACGCGACGACGAGCGCATCCTTCATGCCGTCGAGCTCGACCTTCTCGATCCGCCGGGCGGTCGCCCATCCGGGCTCGGGCGGCGTCACCCCGCGCGCAGCAATGGCGCGGTGCTCAAGGATACGGTCGAGAAGAAGCAAGCCGTAGGAGAGCTCCGAGCCGTCGGATTGCCAGGCCTCGGCCGTCGCCAGCGCCCCGTCGAAGTCGCCGCGCTGCCAATCATAGGCCATGGCGACGAGGAGAATCTTATAGGGAGCGAAGACGTCAAAGTCCTTGCGGTAGTGGCGGAACATGAAGGCGCGCGCCTGCCGGTCTCTGGCCAGTGCCCTGATGCGCGGCCCAACGGCGGTGAGATCGCCGCCTTCGTCGCACACCCGCCGCGTCTCTGCGACGATGCTCGTGACGCGTCTTTCGAGTTCGTCCGGCAATTCCGCGCGCGCCGCCGCGGCATAGGCGGCAAGCCAGGAAAGCACGAGCACCGCGACCGCGACGCGAACGGCCCGTCGTTGGACGGTAATGGCCGATGCGATGCCCAAGCCGGCGGCTCACAAAAAAGCGGCCGAACCGGCCGCCGCGCAATTCTCCAGCATGAAAACAAACTAGCACGCCGATGGCCGTCGGTCAAACCTGGTTGAACTTTTTCATCCGCCGTCAACCGGGCGCGAGCCAGGCAAAGAGCACGATCGCGCCGACGCCCACCGCGGCCGCGATGAGGATGTTCTTGCGGCTCGCGTAGAAGGCCGCGAGCGAGAGGGCTGCGGCGGCAAGGCGCGCCCAGAGGGGAAGCTCCTTAAGCTCGCCGATCGGCAGCACGATCATGCGCGCGACGAGGCCGGCCAAGAGCGCGTAGGCGACGCAGCCCGTCCAGCGGAAGACGGCACCGCGCGGGTCGATGCGGCCGGCGAGTGCTACGCCCAAGCCGCGCCAGAGATAGGTGACCGCCGTCGCCGCGAGGATGGCGGGCCAGATCGAGGCCTCACGCACGGCGCCTCGCCTCCGCGAGCGCTTGCCGCGCCTCCGCCCGACGGTCGAGGAGGAAGGCCAAGGTGCCGGCGACGACGCCGGTGAGCGGCAGGCCCCAGTCCGGCGTTGCGAGGTGGAAGAGCGGTCCGAGCACGGCGCCGGCCGTGAGCGCATAGAGCCGCGCGCGCTCGCGCAGGTCGGCGGTGAAGAGCAGCATGAAGTAGAGCGGATTGAGGAAGACGAGGCCCAAGGAGACGACATGGGGAAGCCCGCCCGCGAGTGCGAAGCCGCCGGCGGTGCCGGTGAAGCAACCCGCCCACAGCACGACCGTGAGACCGAAGAAGTAGGGGAGCCGCCTCTCCTCCTCGAGGCCCGGGCAGCGCTGCATGGCGAAGACCCAGCTCGTCACCGCGACGAGCTGCGCCACCGGGTAGTAGAGCCAGCCCGGCCAATGGCGCGTGCGCAAATGCGCCATCAGCACCACGGTCATGGGAAGGAAGCGCGCATTGGTGAGTGCCACGGTGGTGGCGATGACGAGGAGCGAGCCGCCGGCGCCGTAGAGCTCGACGAGCGCCACCTGGCCCGGCAGCGCCCAGACGCCGAGGGTGGTGGCGAGCCCGGGGAGGAGGCCGAGCCCGGTCGCATGCACGAGCGAGCCGAAGCCGAGATAGCTCGCAGTCAAGGTCAAGGCCGGCAGGCCGCAGGCGTCGCGCAAGCCGAGTGCGAACGCCTCGCGGCGCGCGGACGAAGTCGTCGCCATGCCATGTCCCCCCTCGCCTTCGCCGGCGCGATGCTAAGGGGCGGCAGCCGGGCCTGCAAGCGTGCGCGCGACGGTGGGCACGAGTGGGACGCCTCGGCTATCATCGCGGCGTCCTTGCAAGGAGCATCGCCATGCCGACACCGCCCGTCTTCCACATGATCCCGGGTGCGGCCCATCCGGTCGCCCCCTATTGCCACGCCGTCGAGGTGGGGGATTGGATCCTGCTCACCGGCCAGGTGCCGAACGATCCGCCCAACGACGCGGCACCGCTGCCGCCCGACATCGAGGGCCAGGCGCGGCGCACCATGGAGAACCTGCGGCTCGTGCTGCAAGGCCTCGGGCTCGACCTCGCTCACATCGTCTCGGCGCGCGTCTTCCTCACGCATTTCGAGGAGGATTACGAGCGCATGAACGCGGTCTACCGCGGCTACTTCGCGCCCGACCGCCTGCCGGCGCGCACCTGCATCGGCGTCACGGCACTCGCGCGCGGCGCCCGCATCGAGATCGACGCGGTGGCGCGGAGGGGGTGAGGATGCGGACGCCTTGCTGACCCCCCTCCCTACCCTCCCCCTCAAGGGGGGAGGGGAAAGATGAGCAGGCTGACTAAACGAGCCCCCTCCCCCCTTGAGGGGGAGGGTTGGGGTGGGGGGTAAAGAAAAGCCCCTACTTCCGCAGCAGCCACTCGCGGCCGACCTTGACGCGCGGGGTGCCGTTGTAGGCGACGATGTCGGCGGTGGCGTAGGTCTCGTGCCAGTTCTCGGGCAGATAGGAGCCGGTGCCGACCACGTCGATCGGCGCATTGGCGACGGCCATCACCTTGCACTTGGCCGGACCGAAGCCCGAGGAGGCGACGATCTTGACGTTGGCAAAGCCCGCCTGGTCGAGGCGCTCGCGCAGATACCAGATCGCCGCCGCGGAGACGCCGGTGCCGATGAGGTAGCGCAGCTCCGTGTCGGTGCGGAAGCCGCGCAACGAATCGGGCGCATTGCGCTCGAGCACCGCGTAGGAGCGCTGCGGGTCGAGCTCCTCCATGAAGCGGCCGCCGCTGGTGTCGAGGCGCACCGCGAGCCCGCCTTTGGCCGCGAGCTCGGGAAAGCGGCGGGCGACGGCGAGCGTATCGCTGACCTCGCGCCCGAAGTAATCGACCAGCACCGTGAGCATGGCGTCGGGATGCGCCTCGTGGAACATCTCGGCCGCGGCGACGGTCGAGCCGGCATAGCCAATGAGGGCGTGCGGCATGGTGCCGAGGCCCTTCTTCTGGCCGAAGTAGTGGGCGGTGGCGTCGGTCGCGTTGCCGACGAAGCCCTTGGCCGCCACTTTACGCCGCGCGCGCGCCGAGCCGACCGAGGCGGCATAGGCCATCATCTCGGCCATCTCGGCGCCGGCGCAGTGGCGCGCGTCCATGGCGAGAAAAGCGACCCGGGGCAGATCGGCGCACATGGTGAAGGCGTTGTAGGCCGCGACGCAGGCGGGTCCGATCTTCTGCAGATAGATCGTCTCGAGATCGATGAGGTGATAGAGCGGGCCCGAGAGATAGAGGAGCGGCTCGCCGGCGCCGACCCACTTGCCCTCGGGATAGATGAGGTCGATCTCGAACTTGGTCTGGCGCCGCTCGGCGACCGCGAGGAGCCACTCGACGGCGAGCCGCGGCGCGCTCACCACGGGGCGGCGCAGGAAGACCGCATAGGTGGCGCGCGTGTCGCCGAACTTGCCGACGACCGCCTTGCTGCGGTTGAAGTAGGCGTCGGTGAGGCGCTCGATCTCGTCGACATCGGGATGCATGGCCGCGCCGCCAAGGACGTTGATGGGGCGGCAAGCCTAGCGTGCCTGGGCGGATTTTGATAGGCCCCGCGGCCGGGGCGCCGGCCGAACTACGCCGATTAAGCCTCCAAAACTAGGCTACCTTGCGCCAGCCATGGGCGACCAGGTCGGCGAGAATGCCGTAATTGACCCGGCCTTGGCCGATATGCGCCGATGCCGCTGCTCTATAATCCTTAACGAGCACTTGCAGCACCGAGCGCAGCTCAGGCGGCAATTCGGTCTCGGCCAGTTCGAGCGATTCTTTCGTTTCCATCGCTCCCTCCTACTCGCAATCGGCATCAGCTATCGCGCCGTGGCGCACTGATGCGAGAGGGAGTCTACACCGGCGGCCGTAAGGAAATTGTTATGGGATTTCTCGCTGCCGCGCGCCCGCCCCGCTCACATCAGGAAGACGCCTTTCCCGGCGTTCTGCGCGTCGAACAGGCGATAGGCCTCCGCCGCCTGCTCGAGGCGCCAGCGGTGGGTGAAGAGGCGCTCGACCGCGACGTTACGCTCGACGACGAAGCTCGCGCACTCGGCCTGGCCGATGGTCGAGAAGGTCCACGAGCCGATGACGGTGAGCTGCCTCCGCAAGAGATCGCGGCTCACGTCGAGGGTGACGCTGCCGCCCTCGCCCACGAAGCAAGCAGTACCCCAGGTGCGCGTGCTCTGCACGGCGGCGAGCCGCGCCGCGGGCGCGCCCGAGGTGTCGAGGGTGAGATCGGCGCCGGCGCCGTGGGTGAGCTCGTTGATCGCGGCGACGGGATCGGTGCTGCCGGGATCGACGGTCTCGGCAGCACCGAACTCCTTGGCGCGGGCGAGCCGCTCGGGGCTCACGTCGAGGGCGATGACGCGGGCACCCATGGCCGCCGCGAGCTGGGTCGCCGAGAGGCCGACCGGGCCCTGGCCGAAGACGGCGAGCACGTCGCGGCCCGAGAGGTTCATGCGCCTGAGTGCTGCATAGGCCGTCCCGGTGCCGCAGGAGATGGCGGCTCCGACCGCGAAGCTCAGCGCCTCGGGCAAGGGAACCAGCGTCGCCGCAGGCACCTTCATGTAGGGCGCGTGCGCGCCGTGGCCGGTGAAGCCGTAGACCACGATGCCCTCGCGGCAGAGCTGCGCCCAGCCGCTGCGGCAATGGCCGCACACGCCGCAGCCCTTGTAGTGATGCACCATCGCGCGCATGCCGGGCCGGGCCTGGCGCTCGTGACACACGGCCCGACCGCGGCCACGATCCCGCAGGGCTCGTGCCCGGCGATCACCGGACCGGCGTCCGCGCCGAGACCGAGTGCCGCCGCAGCGTCGCTCCTCGGCGGCGCGGTAGGGCTTGAGATCCGAGCCGCACATCCCCGAGGCCTTGATCTCGAGCACCACCTCGCCCGGTCCCGGCGTCGGGTCGGGAAAGCTCATGAGCTCGACCGCACGGTCGCCGGTGAAGACGACGCCTTTCATGACGGAGCTTCTCCCTGATCAGAGCTTTCTTAAACCCCCCACCCTACCCTCCCCCTCAAGGGGGGAGGGTAGGGTGGGGGGTACGCCTTTCCGATACCGCTACGACGCCGCCGCCACTCTGTGGGCGCTCTCCGTGCGCAGGGACTTGAGCTCCTCGGCGATGAGGAAGGCGAGCTCGAGCGCCTGGGTGGCGTTGAGGCGCGGGTCGCAGTGCGTGTGGTAGCGGTCGGCGAGCTGGCTCTCGTCGATCGCCTGGGCGCCGCCGATGCACTCGGTCACCTCCTGGCCGGTCATCTCGAAATGCACGCCTCCCGCGAAGGTGCCCTCGGCCTGGTGCACGGCGAAAAAGCGGCGCACCTCGCCGAGGATGCGGTCGAAGGCACGCGTCTTGTAGCCGTTGGCGGACTTGACCGTATTGCCGTGCATGGGATCGCACGCCCACACGACCTTCTTGCCCTCGCGCTCGACGGCGCGGATGAGGGGCGGCAGCTTCTTCTCCACCAAATCCATGCCCATGCGCGCGATGAGGGTGAGCCGCCCGGGCTCGTTGGCCGGATTGAGCGCGTCCGCGAGCCGGAGGAGATCGTCGGGCGCGAGCGAGGGCCCGCATTTGAGGCCGAGCGGGTTCTTGACCCCGCGCAGGAACTCGACGTGGGCGCCGTCCGCCTGGCGCGTGCGGTCGCCGATCCAGAGGAGATGCGCCGAGCAGCCGTACCAGTCCCCGGTCAGGCTGTCCTGGCGGGTGAGCGCTCGCTCGTAAGGGAGGAGCAGCGCCTCGTGGGAGGTGAAGAAGGAGACCTCGCGCACGCTCGGCGTGCTCTCGGAGGTGAGCCCGCAGGCCTCCATGAAGGCGAGCGCCTCGGTTATGCGGTCGGCGAGCTCCTGGTAGCGGGCACCCGCGCTGCTCTTGAGCACGAAGTCCTGTGTCCAGCGGTGCACCTTGTGGAGGTCGGCGAAGCCGCCGAGTGCGAAGGCGCGCAAAAGGTTGAGCGTGGCGGCCGACTGGTTGTAGGCCTGCACCATGCGCTGGGGATCGGGCGTGCGGGCGGCTGCCTCGAACTCGATGCCGTTGATGATGTCGCCGCGGTAGCTCGGCAGCTCGACCCCACCCTGGCGCTCGCTCTCCTCCGAGCGCGGCTTGGCGAACTGGCCGGCCACGCGCCCCACCTTGACGACCGGCAGTGCCGCGCCATAAGTGAGCACCACCGCCATCTGGAGAAATACCTTGAAGCTGTCGCGGATGTTGTTGGCGGAGAACTCGGCGAAGCTCTCGGCGCAGTCGCCGCCCTGGAGGAGGAACGACTTGCCCGCGGCCACGCGCGCGAGCTCGGCCTTCAAGTTGCGCGCCTCGCCGGCGAAGACGAGCGGCGGGAAGCGGGCGAGCTGCGCCTCGGCGCGGCCGAGCGCCTCCTCGTCGGGATAGACGGGCGCCTGCTTGGCAGGCTTCATGCGCCAACTGTCGGGCGTCCACGGGGCGGCCATGTCTCGCGTCCTTCGGGTTGCCGTGCTGGAAAGCCCAGTCTATACGACGATTCGATGGTGCTTTCCAGAGCGAAATCCCTCTCCGCGCGCGGCGGCGCCCGTCGGGCAATGCGCTTTTGAACTTCTCTGTATATGATGGTAATATACAGGATGATCGCGCTCGACCTGATTGTCGGCTTCGAGTGGGACGACGGCAATCTTCGGAAGAGCGCGGTCAAACATGGCGTGAGCCAGGCCGAGGCGGAGCAGGTGTTTCTCAACGAGCCTTTGCTCGTCGTCGAGGACAGAAGCCACAGCGGCGCCGAAACGCGGTTCCACGCGCTCGGGAGAAGCGATGCCGGCCGCCGGCTGCACGTGACGTTCACGGTCCGCCAGAACGGAACCTTGATCCGCGTGATCTCGGCGCGGGACATGCACCGCAAGGAGCGAGTCCGTTATGCAGAAGAGACATAAGACCGCCCCACGCTTCCGAAACGAGGCGGAGGAACGCCGGTTTTGGGAAAGCCATGATTCGACGGCATATGTGGATTGGCGCTCGGCCGAGCGCGTCCGCATGCCGAACCTCAAGCCGTCCACGGTCTCGATCTCGCTGAGGCTCCCCGCGGGTCTTCTCGAGCGCATCAAGATCGCGGCCAACAAGCGAGACGTGCCCTATCAATCGCTCATCAAGTCATGGCTCGCCGAGAAGCTCGATCGCCTTTCGTGAGCGCCGCCTATTCCGCCGCCTGCTTCTCGGGCTCCGGCGCGGCCGTGCGCATGGTGACGAACTCCTCGGCCGCGGTCGGATGGATGCCGATGGTGCGGTCGAAGTCGCTCTTGGTGGCACCCGCCTTGATCGCCACGGCGAGGCCCTGGATGATCTCGGCTGCCCCCTCCCCCACCATGTGAGCGCCCACCACCCGCCCGCCCGCGCGCTCGACCACGAGCTTCATCATGGTGCGCTCGTCGCGACCCGAGAGCGTGTGCTTCAGGGGCCGGAAGTGCTGACGGTAGACGTCGACCGCGCCATGCGACTTGCGCGCCGCCTCCTCGCTCAAGCCGACGGTCGCAAGCTCGGGCTGGCTGAAGACGGCGGCGGGCACGTTGGCGTGATCGGGCCTGGTGGGATTGCCGTTGAAGACGGTCTCGGCGAAGGCCTGGCCTTCGGCGATCGCCACCGGCGTCAAGTTGATGCGGTCGGTCACGTCGCCCACCGCATAGATGTTCTCGACGGAGCTCCGCGAGTAGGCGTCGACCTCGACCGCCCCCTTGGCGTTCAGCTTGACGCCCGCCGCCTCGAGCCCCAGCCCCTTGCTCGAGGGCGCGCGGCCGGTTGCAAACATCACGACGTCGGCCTCGAGCCGCTCGCCGTTCGTGAGCGTCGCGACGAGGCCGGCCGAGCCGCGCTCGACGGCGGCGATCTCGGCGTTGAAGCGGAGATCGACGCCCTTCTTGCGCGTCTCCTCGGCGAGCGTCTGGCGCAAATCGCCGTCGAAGCCGCGGAGGAAAAGCGGGCCGCGGTAGAGCTGGGTGACGCGGCTGCCCATGCCGTTGAAGATGCCGGCGAACTCGCAGGCGATGTAGCCGCCGCCCACGATGGCGACGCGTTCGGGGAGGCGCTCGAGGAAGAAGGCCTCGTTCGAGGTGATGCCATGCCCGGCGCCGTGGAGCGGCGGGATCACCGGCCAGCCGCCCGTGGCGATGAGGATCGTCCCGGCGCTCACGCGCCGGCTGGGGAGCTCGACCGTATGAGCATCGCGCAAGCTGGCGCGCGACGAGAGGATCTCGACGCCCGACTCCTCGAGGAGCTGGCGGTAGACGCCATTGAGCCGCGCGATCTCCTTGTTCTTGTGGGCGATGAGGGCGGGCCAGTCGAAGCGGCGCTCGCCGAGGGTCCAGCCGTAGCCGGCCGCGTCCGCGAAATGCTCGCTGTAGTGGCTCGCGTAGACGAGGAGCTTCTTGGGGATGCAGCCGACGTTGACGCAGGTGCCGCCCAGGTAGCGCTCCTCGGCGAGGGCCACCCGCGCGCCGTAGCGCGCCGCGACCCGGCTCGCGCGCACGCCGCCCGAGCCGCCGCCGATCACGAAGAGGTCGTAGTCGTAGCCCGCCATCGCCTGAGCCTTTCCGCCCCCGGAAGCCGTTCCGTGCCGGGGATATAGCCCAAAACGGCGGGAAGGCGAAGGCGCCGGCGCGTGCCGCTCAGTAGCGCTTGTAGGGGAGGAACTTGCCCGCCATGACGATCTCCACCCGGTCGCCCTTGGGGTCGGGCTTGCGGCGGACCTCCATGTCGAAATCGATGGCGCTCATGATGCCGTCGCCGAACTCCTCCTCGATGAGCGCCTTGCAAGTGGTGCCATAGACCTGCATGAGCTCGTAGAAGCGGTAGATGAGGGGATCGGTCGGGATCGCGGTGGGCAGCGAGCCGCGATAGGGCACCTCGGAGAGGAGGGCCGCCTCCTCGGCGCCGAGCCCGAGGAGCTTGGCCGCCTTGGCGGCCTGGGCCTTCTCCAGCGTCATCTGGCCGAGAAGGGCCGCCGTGATGAAAAGGGGCGAGTTGCCGCCGATCGTCTTGGCGATGGCCTGCCAGGTGAGGCCCTTCTTGCGCTTGGCGGCGATGATCTTCTCGGTCAGCTCGGCTCGCGTCATGGCACGGCTCCCTTCCCTTGTCTTTTCTCCAAGGTAGCAACCGCCATGCCAAAGCGGCGGCAGCGGAAGCCGCGCGCCGGGCCGTCTCGCGCGGCGCCTTTTGTTAGAATCGCCTATTTCTTGAGCAAAATGCGGCGGCCGCAGCCGTCGCGATTGTTTATCGCGACGCCGCTCCCTAGAATCGCCGCTCCACCGGCTCTCGAGAGGAAGTCCCATGACCGCGGCGCCCGGGCCGCTCGCGCCGACGACGCCGGCGGCGGCAGGCAATGCCCTCGCGATCCTGCGCTCGGTCTTCGGCTATGGCGGCTTCCGCGGCGAGCAGGAGGAGGTCATCGGCCACGTGGCCGCGGGCGGCGACGCGCTCGTGCTGATGCCGACCGGTGCGGGCAAGTCGCTCTGCTACCAGATCCCGGCGCTCTTGCGTCCCGGCACCGGCGTCGTGGTCTCGCCGCTCATCGCCCTCATGAAGGACCAGGTGGACGCGCTGCGCCAGGCCGGCGTGCGGGCAGCTGCCCTCAATTCCGCGCTGCCGCCGGGCGAGGCGCGCGGAATCGAGCGTGCGCTTCAAGAGGGGCGCCTCGACCTCCTCTATATCGCACCCGAACGCCTCGCCATGCAGCACACCCTCGAGCTCCTCTCGCGCACGCGCATCGCCCTCTTCGCCATCGATGAGGCCCATTGCGTCTCCCAATGGGGCCACGACTTCCGGCCGGACTATCTGGGGCTCTCCATCCTCCACGAGCGCTTCCCCAAGGTGCCGCGCATCGCCCTCACGGCGACCGCCGACAGCGTCACGCGCCGCGACATCGTCACGCGGCTGGCGCTCGGCGAGGCGCGCATCTTCGCCGCGGGCTTCGACCGGCCCAATATCTGCTACCGGGTGGTGGCCAAGCGCGAGCCTTGGGCGCAGCTCCTCGCATTCATCGAGGGCGAGCATGCCGGCGATGCGGGCATCGTCTATTGCCGCACGCGGAAGGACGTCGAGGAGACGGCCGAGTGGCTCAAAGGCAAGGGTCTCCCCGCATTGCCCTATCATGCCGGCCTCGAGCCCATCCAGCGCGCCCAGCACCAGGAGCGCTTCCTCAAGGAGGAGGGCATCGTGGTGGTCGCCACCATCGCCTTCGGCATGGGCATCGACAAATCCAACGTGCGCTTCGTCGCCCATCTCGACGTGCCCAAGAGCCTCGAGGCCTATTACCAGGAGACCGGCCGCGCCGGACGCGACGGGCTCGCGGCCGATGCCTGGATGACCTACGGCATGGCCGACGTGACGGCACTCTTGGGCTTCCTCGCACGCTCGGAGCTCGACGAGGCGCATCTCAGGATCGAGCGCCACAAGCTCAACGCGCTCCTCGGCTATTGCGAGACCACGCGCTGCCGCCGCCAGGTCCTCCTCGGCTATTTCGGCGAGCGCGACCATGCGCCTTGCGGCAACTGCGACACCTGCCTCGCCCCGCCGGTGTCGTGGGACGGGCTCATTGCAGCGCAGAAGGCGCTCTCGGCGGTGGCGCGCACGGGCCAGCGCTTCGGCGTCGAATATCTCGTCGATCTCCTCCTCGGCAAGGCGGACGAGCGCATGCAGCGCCTCGGCCACGACCGCCTCAAGACCTTCGGCATCGGCAGCGAGCTCGACCGCCGCCAATGGCGCTCGGTCTTCCGCCAGCTCGTGGCGCAGGGCCATCTCGACGTCGACATCGAGGGCCACGGCGGCTTGCGCTTCGGCGCGAGTGCTGCCGCCGTGCTGCGCGGCGAGCTTGCCGTCACCTTCAGCGGGGCGCCCAAGGGGAGCGCGCGCGTGCCGCGCCAGCGCGCTGCCGTCGCCGGCTCGCAAGCGCTCTCCGCCGCCGACGAGGCGCTCTGGCAGGCGCTGCGCGCGCGGCGCTTAGCACTCGCCAAGGAGCAGAGCGTGCCGCCCTACGTCATCTTCCACGATGCCACGCTTCTCGAGATGGTGCGCCGGCGCCCCGGGGACCGCGCGGCCCTCGCCGAGATTCCAGGGGTGGGACGCAGCAAGCTCGAGCGCTACGGCGACATCGTGCTCGCCGTCATCGCCGCGGCGGTGGCGCATGAGAGCTCTTGATCGGCAGGCTTGCGTTAAATTTCCTCTCCCCCTTTAGGGGGAGAGGATCAAGGTGAGGGGGCCTCTCGCGGGCAGCCCTGGTGCCACGAGTTCATCGCCGCTTAGTCCCCCCTCCCTAACCCTCCCCCTCAAGGGGGGAGGGCATATGCATCGCATGGCATAAACTTTACCCTAAGCTCACCTGCGGCGCGCGCGACGCTCCGCGATGATGGCCTCGACGTTGACGGGAGCGGGCGGCCTGCTCCTCAGCCCCGCCTCGATTTCCCGGCGCAATGCGAGACGCTTCTGGTCGTAATCGTCGAACGGCTTCGACTCCTCACGCGCACGCTGCACAACTTCCCGGGCGGGCCGCACGGTCTTGGCCATCGGTTCATTCCATGCTGGAGGTTGCAAGCATAACGCGATGTCGAATTTTGTCAAATCTTGACATTTTTACGCGTCCTTGGGGCACCATTCCGTGGCAAACCTGCCACCTCGTTCATATCCCCCCATGCACAGATACTTCACCTCGAGATACTCCTCGATGCCCGCGCCGGCTGGACGATCACGCCGACATCTTGGATCTGGGCTCGCGAGCCGTAAGCCGCTCCACGAGAACGGCGAGCTTGTCGAAGATATCCCGAGCGACCGGCATGGTGGAGCGACCGTGAGCAAGCGCGTTTCTCAATGTGACCCCGGGCACGAGCTGGTCGTACTCCTCCGGCTCCAGCAGGCCGAACGACACCAGGTCCTTAAGAAGCGCGATCGGCGTCTTCGGTCCGTCTCGCGAGACGCCAAGCTCCTTCAGCCGGTGATGGGCGGCCGCCTCCAAGAGTGACCACAGCAGCAGCAGCGCTGCGGCCTGCTCGTTCGACTCATAGAGCCGACGAGCCGAGCGAAGTTTCTTCCTGATCGCGCTGGGAGATGGAGGCGGCGGCACATTGGCCGCGCGGCCAGACGGCGGCGCAGCCAAGACCAGCCTGAGCTGCCATCCGGGATGGCGACGGACTTCTGCCGCCAGGTCTCGCCAGGAACTGGGGTCTTGGCCCCACGAACCGCCTTTAACCTCGACAACCAAATGCTCCGCACCGCGGTGGGCGACAAGATCGGGGCGAAAGCCGTGCAGGAATTCGGGCAAGTCATTTCTGCCAGGTTCCCGTATAACGTCGTATCCTTGGCGCACGAGATCGTCGGCTGCCCTCGCAATCGCCTCCTTTTCAACCTGCGCGGGCTCTGCGGTCATGACGGTACCTCGCCGTGGTCAGGAGGATTGGAAATACGGATATACACGAAGTCACGGGTGACCCCCGCAAGGGCATTGGCCAGGCTAGGCGATGGGTTGCGAACTGTGAGTCCTCCGGTCAGGCCGGTCTTGCGCACGATAAGCTGTTCTATAACCCGATCGTTCGCGTAGACGACATCCTCCAGGCAATCCAAGATCGGTTTCGCGATATTATCGACATCGAGATCGGTGTAATCGGCATAGAAATAGATGATGAGCGCGCCCACGCCCTCGCCCACCAGCGGCGTTCCAGCGGGCAAGCTCGCCTGCGCTGCGGCACGAACATTTCCCTGCCAGCGTCGCTTTGACGGCGACGAGGCTTGTAGCGAGATCGGAGTGCCGTCAACGGTAAAGTCAAACGGCTCCACGGATTGTCTTTCGAGCCATAAATGTCTCCGCGGCCAGTATAGCTCCGGCGCCCCTCACATCAAATCCCCCCCATGCAGAGATACTTCACCTCGAGATACTCCTCGATGCCGTACCTCGAGCCCTCGCGGCCGAGGCCGGACTCCTTGACGCCGCCGAAGGGGGCGATCTCGGTCGAGATGATGCCGGTGTTGATGCCGACCATGCCGTACTCGAGCGCCTCGGCCACGCGCCAGATGCGGCCGATGTCGCGGCCGTAGAAGTAGCTCGCCAGGCCGAACTCGGTGTCGTTGGCCATCTCGATGGCCTCGGCGTCGGTGTTGAAGCGGAAGAGCGGCGCCACGGGCCCGAAGGTCTCCTCGCGCGCCACGGCCATCGAGGGCTTCACGTCGGCGAGTATGGTCGGTTCGAAGAAGGTGCCGCCCCTGGCGTGGCGCTTGCCGCCGACCACGACGCGGGCACCCTTATGAAGCGCGTCCGCGATGTGCTGCTCGACCTTCTCCACCGCCTTCATGTCGATGAGCGGACCTTGCGTGACGCCCGCCTCGAGGCCGTTGCCGACGCGGAGTGCGCTCACGGCCTGCGCGAGCTTCGCGGAAAACTCCTCATAGACGCTGTCCTGCACGAGGAGGCGGTTGGCGCAGACGCAGGTTTGGCCGGTGTTGCGGTACTTCGACGCCATGGCGCCCTCGACCGCGGCGTCGAGATCGGCGTCGTCGAAGACGATGAAGGGCGCATTGCCGCCGAGCTCGAGGGAGATCTTCTTGATGGTGCCGGCGCACTGCGCCATGAGGAGCTTGCCGATCTCGGTCGAGCCGGTGAAGGAGAGCTTGCGCACGATGGGGTTCGAGGTCATCTCCTTGCCGATCTCGCCCGAGCTCCCGGTCACCACGCTGAAGGCGCCCTTGGGCACGCCCGCGCGCTCGGCGAGCTCGGCGAGGGCGAGGGCCGAATAAGGCGTCTGGCTCGCCGGCTTCACCACCATGGTGCAACCGGCGGCGAGCGCCGGGCCCGCCTTGCGCGTGATCATGGCGGCGGGGAAGTTCCACGGCGTGATGGCGACCGTCACCCCCACCGGCTGCTTGATCACCACGATGCGCTTGTCGGCCTGGTGCTGCGGGATGGTGTCGCCGTAGACGCGCTTGCACTCCTCGGCGAACCACTCGATGAAGGAGGCGGCATAGACGATCTCGCCCTTCGATTCCGCTAACGGCTTCCCCTGCTCCTCCGTCATGAGCACGGCGAGGTCGTCCTGGTTCTCCATCATGAGGTCCGCCCACTTGCGCATGACCTTGGCGCGCTCCTTGGCGGTCTTGGCGCGCCAGGCCGGCAGCGCCTTCTCGGCCGCCTCGATGGCGCGGCGCGTCTCATCCGTGCCCATGCGCGGAACGCTTCCCAGGACCTCGCCCGTGGCGGGGTTGTTGACTTTGATGGTGGCGCCGCCGTCGGCGTCCGTCCAGGCGCCGGCGAGGTAGCACTGCTGCCGGAACAGGCTCTTGTCCTTGAGCTGCATGGCTTCCCTCCCTTGGAAAGACTGGCGGGGTTTCACCAATTATAGGTCCGCGCCGACGCCGGCGCGAGCCCGACTTGACGCTCGGACAAAAATATCCGATTCTTAAATCGTGAACGGCGCCGACTTCATGCGGGCGGTCCAGCGACTTGGCCGGAGCCGCAACATACCCGTCCGTATCAACGAAAAGCGGGGCAAAGGCTCGCACATCACGCTTTATTTTGGCACTTGCAAGACCGTGGTGAAGGATCGCAGGAAGGAAATCGGCAAGGGTCTGCTCCATGCCATGCTCCGCCAGCTTGGACTCTCGCTCCACGATCTGAGATAGGAAGCGATCTGACCCCGACACGGGAAGCACCCCGAGGAGCACGATAATGCGCCCCTTCGACTTCGCCTATCCGGCAACCCTCTCGCGCGACGAGGACCGTCGCGTCCTTGTCCGGTTCCGCGATCTGCCGGAAGCTCTCACCGACGGTGCCGATGAGGACGAGGCGGTTTCCGAGGCGATGGACTGCCTCGACGAAGCGATCGCCGGGCGCATCCTGGACGGCGAGGACATCCCGCGACCCTCGCGGCCGAAGAAGCGGGAGCGGCTCGTCTCGGTGCCCGCCCACACGGCTGCCCAGGCGGCTCTCTATATCGCCATGCGCGAGGCCGGCATCAGCAAGAGCGCGCTCGCGCGCCGGCTTGGCTGCGACGAGAAGGAGGCGCGCCGATTGCTCGATCCGCGCCATCCTTCCAAGGTGCAGCGCCTCGAGGAGGCGCTTGCCGTGCTCGGCGGAACGCTCGAGGTCCGGCTACGCAAGATCGCGTAAGCCGCTCAATCGACGATGAAGGCCACAGCACCACTCGCCGTCGAGACGAGATGGAAGCCGTCGTCCTCGGCGATCTGGAAGCTGGTGCCGGCCGGGCTCTCGAAGCGGCGGCCGTCCTTGAGCTCGGTCGTAAGCGCGCCCTCGGTCACCAGCACCACGTGACCGCGCGCGCACCAATGGTCGGCGCGGTAGCCGGGCGAGAACTCGACCATGCGCAAGCGGAGATTGCCCGCCTCGAGCTGCCGCGTGCGCGCGGTCCCGCTTTCGCCCTGCAACTCGCTCGCGGGAAGCTTCGCCCAATCGGTCGTCATGAAGGGAAGGTTCTCGATCTTCATGGAGCACCTCAGCGAATGCCGGCGCGGATGAAGCTCTGCACGAACTGGCGCTGGAAAAGCAGGAAGGCAAGGAGGAGGGGTGCGGAGGTCAAGAGCGTCGCCGCGGTGATGACCGACCAGTCGATGCCCTGGTCCGTGGAGGCGAAGACCGAGAGGCCGACGGTCACCGGCCGCGTCGTCACCGAGTTGGTGATGATGAGGGGCCAGAGGAAATTGTTCCAGTGGTAGCTCACCGAGACCAGGCCGAAGGCGATGTAGACGGGCTTCGCGAGCGGCACATAGACTTTCCACAGGAGCTGGAGCAGGTTGCAGCCCTCGACGCGCGCCGCCTCGTCGAGCTCCTTGGGCACGGTCTTGAAGGTCTGGCGCAGGAGGAAGATGCCGAAGGCCGACGCCATATAGGGGAGCCCGATGCCGAGGATGCTGTCGACGAGGCCGAGGGCATGCATGGTGCGGTAGTTCTCGACGATCAGCACGTCGGGCATGATCATGAGCTGCACCAGCACGAGGAGGAAGAGGAGCTCGCGGCCGAAGAAGGCGAAGCGCGCGAAGGCGAAGGCGGCGAGCGTCGAGAGCACGAGCTGTGCGGCGAGGATCGAGCTCACGAGGAGGAAGCTGTTGAGGAAGTAGCGCGCGAAGGGGGCCGCCGCCCAGGCGCGCGCGAAGTTCCGCAGCGTGAGCGGAGCGAGGAGCGCCAGATGCGCCGCATACTCGCTCGCGTGGAAGGCGGTCCACACGGCATAGAGGAGCGGTGCGGCCCAGAGGATGCCGAGGAGCCAGGCTCCCGCCGTGTCGAGGGCGGTGCCCAGGCGTGCCGCCGGCGGATTCCTGATCGCGAGCGCGCTCATTGGTAATGCACGCGCTTGTCGAAATAGAGGAACTGCCCGAAGGCGAGTGCCGCGAGGATGGCGAGCAGCACGATCGTAAGCGTGGCGCCGTAGGCGGTGTCCCAGAACTTGAAGGCGATCTCGTAGATGTAGAAGAGCAGCAGCTCGGTCGCATTGTCCGGCCCGCCGCGCGTCATCACCACCACGTGATCGACCATGCGGAAGGCGTTGATCACCGCATTGACCAGGATGAAGAGGGTGGTCGGCATGAGGAGCGGGAAGGTGACGCGGCGGAAGACGTAGAAGCGCCCCGCTCCCTCGATCGCCGCCGCCTCGCCGAGCGCCGGCGGGATCTGCTGCAAGGCCGCGAGATAGAAGATCATGAAGAAGCCGGCCTCCTTCCAGATCGCCACCGCCATGAGGCAGCCGAGCGCCGTGCCCGGCTCTCCGAGCCAGTTGCGCGCACCCCAGCCGAAAAGATGGCGGAGCTGGTCGAGGAGCCCGTAGCCCGGCGTATAGAAGAAGAGCCAGATATTGGCGACCGCGATCATGGGCAGCACGGTCGGCGTGAAATAGGCGAGGCGCAACGCGCCGCGCCCGGCGATCTTGCCGTTGACCCAGAGCGCCATGAGGAGTGCCAAGGCTACGGACGCGGGGATGGTGCCTAGCGCATAGATCGCGTTGTTCTCGAGTGCGCGCCAGAAGATCGGATCCGCGATCATCGCCTGGTAGTTGTCGAGCCCGACGAAGCGTGCCGGCCGGCTGCCCTTGGGCGTCGAGTAGAGGCTGTCGACGAGGGTGGCGATCACCGGATAGTGGGTGAAGGTGGCGAGCAGCACCGCTGCCGGCAAGACGAGGAGCCAGCCGTAGATGTGGATGCGCGCGCGATGAAAGGAGCTGCTAGCGGCGCGCATCGGCGCGTCGCAATACCCCCCACCCTGCCCTCCCCCTCAAGGGGGGAGGGGAAGGGGTCGGGGCACGCGATGACTTGCCCCCTCCCCCCTTGAGGGGGAGGGATGGGGTGGGGGGTCGGCGCCGCATCATCGATAGGCCTTGAGGATGCGCGTCGCCTCGGCTTGCGCGTCCTTCAATGCGTCTGCCGGCGGCTTGGCGCCGGTCAGGGCCGCCTGCAGGCCGTCGTTGAGCGCCTTGGTGACGCGCTGGTTGTCGTGGGTCGAGAGCTCGGCCACGGAATATTTGAGCTGGTCGCGCGCTACCGCGGCCGGGGGGAAATCCTTGACGTAGGCCTGCATCGCCGGCGTCTCCCACGCCGCGGGCGACACCGCGACATAGCCCGTCTCGATGCCCCACTGTGCCGCGCGCTCGGGTGCCGTCATCCATTTGACGAAAGTGAAGGCCGCCGCCTTCTCCTCGGGCGTCGATTTCTTGAAGATATAGAAATTGCCGCCGCCCGTGGGCGAGCCGCGGCGCACGTGCGCCGGCAGCATGGCGACGCCGAAGGGGAACTTGGCATTGCTGCGCACGTTAGTGAGGTTGCCCGTCGTCGTCCACATGATGGCGGTCTTGCGCTCGAAGAAGTCCTTGGGCGTGGTGCCCCACTCGACGATGCCGGGCGGATGGATCTTCCACTTCTGGCTGAGGTCGACCCAGAACTGCAGTGCTTCGACGACCTTGGGATCGTCGAAGTAGGTCTCGTTGCCCGCCTCGTTCATGAGGCGCACGTCGTTCGCCGTGGTGAGGCCCTGGAAGAGCCAGTAGGGAAAGCCCGAGGAGGGAATCTGCACGCCCCATTGGGTGACGTTGCCGCCGGCGTCGCGCTTGGTGAGCTTCTTGCCGTCCTCGACGAGCTCGTCCCAGGTCGCGGGCGGCTTCTCGGGATCGAGGCCGGCCTCCTTGAAGGCCTCCTTGTTCCAGTACATCACGATGGTCGAGCGCTGGAACGGGGCGCCCCAGGTCTTGCCGCCGCTGCGGCTGTTCTCCATGAAGGCGGGATAGAAGCCCGCGAGCCAGGCCTTGTCCGCCTCGCTCTTGACGAGCTCCTCGAAGGGCATGATGGCGTCCTCGTCGATAAGCGTGAACATGTCGGTCGAGAGGATGACCGCGACCTGCGGCACGTCGCCGCCCTTGATCGCCGTCAGCACCTTGGCGGTGGTGTCCTGGTACGAGCCGGCATAGATCGGCTTCACCTTGATCGCCGGGTTGGCCTTCTCGAAACCGGCGACCATGCCGTCGATGATCTTGGTGATGGGCCCGCCGACCGCGACGGGATAATAGAACTGGAGCGTGGTCTCGGCCCGCGCCGCCGCGGCGCCGCAGACCGCGGCTGCCGCCAGTGCCAGCATCGCGAGGCGCTTCTTGAAGCTTTTGCTCATTGCCGTCTCCCTCTTTTCCCTATAAGCCGCCGCCTCAGGCGTGCGCGCGCAAGGCCGGAGCAAGCACTCGCTCAGCCGGCGGCTCGACGCGCGCGCCGCTCTTCACGTCGAAAAGGTGGAGCGCTCCCGCCGGCCAGGCGAGCCTGACCGCGGCACCGGCGCCGAGCGCCACGGCGCCCGGCACGCGCACCGCCACGCGCGCATCGCCGACGGCGGCGCTCAGAATCGAATCGGCGCCGAGATACTCGACCCCGCTCAGCAGCGCCGGGAGCGCGCCTTGGTCCGACAGGACGATGTCCTCGGGCCTGAGGCCGATCGCCAGGCCCTCGCCGCGTCCTGCGAGGAGCGCCGGACCGGCGGTGCCCTTGACCACGGCGCCCTCCGCTCCGTCGGCGAGCGGCAGGATGTTCATGGGCGGCGTGCCGATGAAGCGGGCCGCGAAGATGCTGGCCGGCCGCGCGTAGAGCTCGGCGGGTGCCGCATTCTGCTCGACGCGGCCTTGGCGCAGGAGCACGACGCGGTCGGCCATGCTCATCGCCTCGCCCTGGTCGTGGGTCACGTAGACCATGGTCATGGCGAGCTTCTGCTGGAGGGTACGGATCTCGTGGCGCATCTCCTGGCGCAGCTGGGCGTCGAGGTTGGAGAGCGGCTCGTCCATCAGGCAGACCGGCTGCTCGGCGATGATGGCGCGGCCGAGTGCCGTGCGCTGCTGCTGGCCGCCCGAGAGCTGGCTCGGCTTGCGCTCGAGGAGTGCCGCGAGGCCGAGGAGCTCGGCCGTGCGCGCGAGCCTTGCCTTGGCCTCGGCCCTCGCCACGCCGCGCACGCGCAGGCCGAAGAGGATGTTCTCGGCGACCGAGAGATGCGGGAAGAGCGCATAGGACTGGAACACCATGGCGATGCGGCGCTCGGCGGGCGGCAGCCGGCTCACGTCCTTGCCGGCGATGAGGATGCGGCCCGCATCCAGCGTCTCGAGCCCGGCGATGAGCCTGAGCGTCGTCGATTTGCCGCAGCCGGAGGGGCCGAGCAGCACGAGAAGCGTCCCCGCCTCGGCCTCGAAGCTCACCCGGTCGACGGCCCGGGCCGCCCCCCACAGCTTGCTGACCTCTTCGAGGGAGATGGCGTGCACGCGTCCTTTTCCCCACCCTGTCCTCGGGGTCTCGTTCTTGGCCTTGGTCTCAGCACCTGCCCCGGGCATAGCAGCATAGCGTGACGGATCGATGACGGCCAGGGAGGCGGCGAACGGAGACGGCGCCTTGACGCGGACGCCGGCGCCGACAAGAACTCGGCGCCATGACAAGCCATCTCTGGACCTTCCTCGGCATCTCCGCCCTCGTGATCGCCACACCGGGGCCGGACACCGCGCTCACCATCCGGAACAGCCTCCTCGGCGGCCGCGCGGGCGGACTTGCCACGGCGCTGGGGGTGGCCACGGGCCAGACCATCTGGGCGCTCGCCACGAGCCTCGGGGTGGTCGGCCTCCTCGTCGCCTCGGCGGCGGTCTTTGCCGCGGTCAAGCTGCTCGGTGCCGCCTATCTCGTCTACCTCGGCGTGGACGCGCTGGTGCGCGCATTCCGCCCTGCCAGGGCGGGCGCAGGCAGCCCCGTGCCGGCCGCCTGGCAGCGCCTGGCACCCGCGCGCGCCTTCCGCCAGGGCGTCGTCAGCGACCTCGGCAACCCCAAGATGGCGGTCTTCTTCATGAGCCTCCTCCCCCAGTTCGCACCGGCGGGCGACGGCTCATTCGCGGCTTTCGTCTTCTTGGGGATGATTTTCTCGGCGATGACGCTCACCTGGCTCGCGGGCTATGCGCTTGCGGTCGCGCGCGCCGGGGATTTCCTCTCCCGCCCGCGCATCAGGCGGGCACTCGAGGCCGCGACGGGCGCGGCGCTGATCGCACTCGGCCTGCGGCTTGCCGCGGAGGAGCGATAGCGGAAACATTGACGCGCGGCACCCCCCTCCCTGCCCTCCCCCTCAAGGGGGGAGGGGAAAACGCAGTGGCACGCTCGATGGGCCCCTCCCCCCTTGAGGGGGAGGGTTGGGGTGGGGGGTCGCCCTACTCCACCGTCACGCTCTTGGCAAGGTTGCGCGGCTGGTCCACGTCGGTGCCCTTGAGCACGGCCACGTGATAGGCGAGGAGCTGGACGGGGATGGCGTAGAGGATGGGCGCCACGAAGGGATCGACCTCGGGGAGCTCGAGCGAGACCGCGGCCTTGGCGCCAAGCTTGGCGATGCCCTTGCGGTCGGAGAGCAGGATGACGCGGCCGCCGCGCGCCACGGCCTCCTGCATGTTGCTCGCCGTCTTCTCGAAGAGCGCGTCCGAGGGTGCTATGACGATGATCGGCACCGTCTCGTCGATGAGGGCGATGGGGCCGTGCTTCATCTCGCCCGCGGCATAGCCCTCGGCGTGGATGTAGGAGATCTCCTTGAGCTTCAAGGCGCCCTCGAGGGCGATGGGATAGCCGGTGCCGCGCCCGAGATAGAGCACGTCGCGCGCCTCGGCTAAACCGTGGGCGATGCGCTCGATGCTCTCGTCGTGGCTCAGCACCTCGGCAACTCGCGCCGGCAGCTCCATGAGGGCCGCCACCAGCTTGCGCTCGCGCGCCGCATCGACGGCACCCCGCGCCCGCGCCGCGGCGAGCGAGAGGGCGGCGAGCACGGCGAGCTGCGTCGTGAAGGCCTTGGTCGAGGCGACGCCGATCTCGGGACCCGCGTGGGTCGGCAGCACGGCGTCCGAGGCGCGCGCGATCGAGCTCTCCGGCACGTTGACGACGGAGAGGATGGTCTGCCCCTCCCCGCGCGCATATTTGAGCGCCGCCATGGTGTCGAGCGTCTCGCCCGACTGCGAGATGAAGAGCGACGCGCCGTCCTTGGGCAGCGGCGCCTCGCGGTAGCGGAACTCGGAGGCGATGTCGGCCTCGACGGGAAGCCGCGCCATCTGCTCGAACCAGTATTTGGCGACGAGCCCCGCGAAATAGGCCGTGCCGCAGGCGGAGATGGTGAGCCTACTCAGCTTGGCGAGATCGCACGGCAGCGGAGGCAAGCTCACGGCCATGGTCGCCGGGTTGACCAGCGCCCGCACGCAATCGCCGAGCGCCGAGGGCTGGTCGTAGATTTCCTTCAGCATGTAATGGCGGTAATTGCCCTTGCCGATGAGGGCGCCCGAGAGCTGGGTGAGCTTGATCGGGCGCTCGACCTCACGTCCACCCTCGTCGTGCACCACGGCACCGGCCGCCGTCAGCTCCACCCAGTCGCCGTCCTCGGGATAGGAGATGCGGTTGGTGAGCGGCGCCATGGCGAGCGCGTCGGAGGCGAGATACATCTCGCCCTCGCCGTAGCCGACGGCGAGCGGCGTGCCGCGCCGGGCGCCTATGAGGAGATCGGAGCGCCCGGCGAAGAGGACCGCGAGTGCGAAGGCGCCGTGGAGGCGCGGCATGGCGCGCGCCATGGCGGCCTGGGGCGTCATGCCCTCCTCGAGATAGACGGTCAAGAGCTGGGCCACCGCCTCGGTGTCGGTCTCGGTCGTGAAGTTGCGCCCGAGTGCCACGAGCTCGTCGCGCAGCTCCTGGAAGTTCTCGATGATGCCGTTGTGCACCACCGCCACCTTGTCGGTGGCGATGGGGTGGGCGTTGTTCTCGTTGGGCACGCCATGGGTGGCCCAGCGCGTGTGGCCGATGCCGGTGGTGCCGCGGACCGGCGCCTCCTTGAGGCGGCGCTCGAGATTGGCGAGCTTGCCCTCGGCGCGGCGGCGCTCGATCGCGCCGTTCGAGAGCGTCGCGATGCCGGCCAAGTCATAGCCGCGGTACTCGAGCCGCCTGAGCCCCTCGAGGAGGCGTGGTGCCGCCTCGCCCTTGCCGATGATGCCGATGATGCCGCACATGGCTCAGCTCCCCGCCTTCGCCTTGGTCCGCTCCTTGCCCGGTGCGGCCTTGGCGGTGCCTTTGCGCGCGCGGAACTTGGCGCTCCAGCCCGGCCGCTCCTCCTGGCGCGCGCGGGCGAGGGCGAGCGCGCCGTCGGGCACGTCGCGCACGATGACGCTGCCGCTTGCGACATAGGCGTCGTCGCCGATGCGCACCGGTGCCACGAGGGACGAGTTGGTGCCGATGAAGGCGCCCTTGCCGATCTCGGTCGCGTGCTTGGCATAGCCGTCGTAATTGCAGGTGATGGTGCCGGCGCCGATGTTGGCGCCAGCCCCCACCCGCGCGTCGCCCAGATAGGCGAGGTGGTTGGCCTTGGCCCCCTCGCCGATACTCGTGTTCTTGACCTCGACGAAGTTGCCGATATGGGCATCGGCACCGATCTCCGCACCCGGCCTCAGCCGCGCGAAGGGGCCGACGACCGCCCCGGCTGCTATGCTGGCACCCTCGATGTGGCAGAAGCCGCGGATCTCGACGCGGTCCGCCACCTCGACGCCGGGTCCGAAGACGACGTGGGGGCCGATCGTCACGTCGCGCCCGATGCGGGTGTCGTGGCTGAGCCACACGGTCTCGGGTGCGGTGAGCGTCGCCCCCTCCTCCATCGCGCGCGCGCGGAGGCGCTTCTGCAGCGACGCCTCGGCCGCCGCCAGATCGGCGCGCGAATTGATGCCGAGGAGCTCCTCCTCCGGCGCCTCGACGAAAGCGCAGGGTAGGCCGTCGGCGCGCGCCAGCGCCACGATCGAGGTGAGGTAGTACTCGCCCTTCTTGTTCCGCCGGTCGACGCGGTCGAGGAGTGCTAAGAGCCGCCTGCCGTCGACCGCCATGACGCCGGAATTGCAGAGGCGCAAGGCGCGCACCTCGGCGCTTGCGTCGCGCTCCTCGACGATCGCCTCGAGCATGCCGTCGGCACCGGTGACCAGGCGCCCATAGCCGCTGCACTCGGCCGGCGAGAAGCCGAGCACGACGACGGCGGGTGCGGGCTTCCGCCTGCGCGCGGCGAGCATGCGCTCGAGCGTTTCCACGGTGATGAGCGGCGTATCGCCGAAGAGCACCAGCACGTCGCCCGCGAAGCCCTGAAGTGCTGCGCGCGCGGCGAGCACGGCGTGGCCGGTGCCGAGCGGCTCCGCTTGCACCACCGTGCGGTGCGGCTCGACGGCGTCCTTGACCGCCTCCATCCCGGGTCCGAGCACCACGACGGAGAGCTGCGGCTCGAGGCGTTCCACCGTCGAGAGCAGATGGCGGATCATCGGCAGGCCGGCGAGCGGGTGCAGCGCCTTGGGCAGCGCCGATTTCATGCGCGTCCCCTGGCCCGCGGCCAGCACCACGGCGGCGACATTTGCCTTGGTCATCGCACTCCCATCGGGTAATGCTCCGGTCTCGCCGGACGGCGGCGCCAAACTGCCACAAGCCGTGGGCCGCCTCCAAGTCAAGTTTTGTTAGCGATTGTAAGGCGCTATGCGAGAGCCGCGCAAACCGGGGATGGGCGGGCTGCGGGCCGTCGTCTTCGATCTCGACGGCACGCTCGTCGAACTCGGCGGCGGACATCCGGCGGGCGCTCAACCGCACCCTCGCGGCGGCCGGACGGCCGGCGCTCGAGCTCGACGCCGTCAAGCTCCTCATCGGCGACGGCGCCGAGCGCCTCGTGGCGCGCGGCTTTGCCGCGAGCGGTGCGGCGCTCGACGCGCCCGGCCTCGAGTGCCATTACCGGCAATTCCTCGCCTTCTACGGGGAGCCGGGGGCGGCGGACCTCACCCGCCCCTATCCGGGCGTGCGCGAGACCTTGCAGCACCTCGCCGGCGACGGGCTCAAGCTCGGCCTCTGCACCAACAAGCCGAGAGGAGCCACCGCCAACGTGCTCCAGCACCTCTCCCTCGCGCCCTTCTTCGCGGCCGTGGCGACGCCCGAGGACGTGGCGGCGCCCAAGCCCGATCCGGCGCATCTCCTGGCCGTGCTCGCCCTCCTCGACGCGACGCCCGCCGCGGCCGTGATGGTCGGCGACAGCGCCAACGACGTGGCGGCGGCGCGCGGCGCCGGCACCAGGGTCGTGGCGGTCAGCTACGGCTATCCGCGCATGGCGCCGGAAAGGCTCGGCGCGGACCTCCTCATCGACCGCATGGCGGAGCTGCCGGCGGCCCTCGAGCGGCTCGGCAGAGGCGAGCGCCGGCCGCCGCCGGCCGCCCGGCTTTCTTGACAGGGGCGGAAGCGGCCCCTTAAATGGCGCCCTCCACCCTGCGGCAGACGGTGCCGGGCGCTTAGCTCAGCGGAAGAGCGTTCCCCTCACACGGGAGAGGTCGTAGGTTCAATCCCTACAGCGCCCACCACTGCGGGGGCGACTGGCGTCCTGCTCGAGCGCTACGCCGAATGGGCCGTCCAACGCGCCCGCTGCGTGACGCTGTAAACCGTCGCAGCTTTGAGCGACAATCCCATCGTCAAGCCGCCCGCTTTGCTGCGCCGCTTCTTCCGCGTCCCTGCCGCGCGCCATGCACGCGCGCGGGCGCAGCGATCCTGGGAAGCTCGATATATTCTGGGAGGCTCCAATGGAACGGCAACGGAAGACGCGCGGCGTGCGGCGCCGCACCCTCCTCAAGGCCGGTGCTGCGGCCGGCGCCGCCCAGTTTGTTGCGCCGTTCATCCTGACCGCGCGCGGCGAAGAGGCGATGAGCGGGGGAGGTCAGATGATCCACCGGACATTGGGCCGCACCGGGCTCAAGGTCAGCGCCGCCGGGCTCGGCGGCGGCGGCTTCAGCCGGCTCGGGCTGTCCAAGGGCAAATCGGAGACCGAGGTCGTCTCGCTCATCCGCCTCGCCCTCGATCTCGGGGTCAATATCATCGACACGGCTGCTTCCTACGGCACCGAGCCGGTGATCGGCCGCGCGATCAAATCGGTGCCGCGCGAGAGCCTTGTCATCACCACCAAGGCCAGCCCCGCCCAATATGGGAGCTGGGAGCTTTTCACGCCCGAAAACGTGGTGGCGAGCATCGACAATTCGCTGCGCCAGCTTGAGACCGATTATCTCGACGTGCTCCAGCTCCACGCCGTGGCGCCGCAGATCTACGAGCAGACGCGCGAGGCGATCTATCCGGCGGTGCTGCGCCAGAAGGAGAAGGGCAAGCTCCGCTTCATCGGCATCACCGAGGCGGCACCCTACGATCTCGACCACAAGATGCTGCAGCGCGCGCTCTCCGAAGACGACATCTGGGACACCGTCATGGTCGGCTTCAACATGATGCACCAGAATACCCGCACCAGCGTCTTCCCCAAGACCATGGAGAAGAAGGTTGGCACGCTAATAATGTTCGCCGTGCGCGGCATTTTCGCCCAGCCCGAGCGGCTCAAGGCGGAGGTGCGGGCGCTGGCGGCGAACGGGCAGCTGCCGAAATCGCTGGGCGATTCGCCCGACCCTCTCGGGTTCCTGGTCCACGAGGGCGGCGCCAGCTCGATCATCGACGCGGCCTATCGCTTTGTGCGCGACGAGCCAGGCGTGGACGTGGTGCTGTTCGGCACCAGCGATCCCCAGCATCTCAGCGAGGACATCGCGTCCTTGACCAAGCCGCCCTTGCCGGCGGCGGACCGCGAGCAAATCGTGACCCTGTTCGGCCATCTGGTGGGCGTCGGGATCGAGGCGCCCAGCCGCGTGCAGCCCTAGGCTCTCAGCTCGCTCCAAATGGGGGTTCTCGCCTCTTCGCGGTCATGCGAGAGAAGTGCGGAAAGGCGGCAGCTGCGCGAACGTCAATGGATTTCGAAACGCCGGAAGATGAAGACCTTCACCTGATCGAGAATGAGCAAGTATGCGGCGACGGCGGCCAGCAGTGCCGCAATGAGCACGGGACTGACCGGCGCCATCAAGACGCCCGTCGTCGCCATGACGGCCACCACCGCGAGATCGGCGATCGAGCTGCCGATGAGCCAGCGGCTCGGCCGCGACTGCCAGAAACGGCCGCGCTCGCGGACGAGATAGACGTTCCCTTGCCCGGTCGTCACCAGCATGACGAAGACCAGCGTCTGAAGCTGCGCCAAGGGCAGGCCGATGAGGTCGCGCCCCGTAAAGAAGACCGCGAAGGAGAGCAGCAGCACGAGCCCCGCTAGCACGCCTCCCGTGAGCATGAGCGTCTTGACGTTCCAGCGGTCGGGTTTCCGCGAGTAGGACACGTGATCGGTGGCGATCGACATCGTCACGAAGTCGTTGGTGAAGAGCAAGAGGACGATCAGCAGCGGCGTGATCACGAAGCTGTCGGTGAGCATCACGCCGACGGTCAGGAAGACGGCGATCTCCAGGGTCTTCATGATCTTGTTGATGGTGTAGGTCAGCATGCGCTGATAGATGCGGCGGCTGATCTTGACCGCCGAGAGCGCATCCACCAGGCCCGGAGCGGTGAGCACCACGCCGGCGGCGGCGCGCGCCACGTCGGTGGCGCTGGCGACGGCGATGCCGACGTCGGCCTGCTTCAGGGCGGGCGCGTCGTTGACGCCGTCCCCCGTCATGCCGACGACGTGGCCCGCCGCCTGCAGCAGCCGGACGAGCTGGATCTTGTGCTCGGGGAAGACCCGCGCATAGACGTCGTAATCGAGCGCGCGGTTTCCGTCGAGACTGCCGAGCGCCTCCGAGGAGGCGGCGCGCGCGCCGATGCCGACGCGCTCTGCCACCGCGCAAGCCGTCGCGAGGTTGTCGCCGGTGACCATCAGGACGCGCACCCCGAGCTCGTGCAAGCCGCTCACCAGCGATGCGGAATCGGCGCGCGGGGGGTCTTCCAGCGCCACGAGCCCTGCCAGGCGCAGCGTCTCCCGACTGCCGCCGGAGGCGACGGCGAGCACGCGATTGCCGCCGCCCGCCAGCCGCTCGACGGCCGCCGTGAGCGCGGGCTCGTGCGGAACGAGTGCGGCGATCGCGCGCGGCGCTCCCTTGACGACGCAAAGCTTTCCGTCCGCAGCCTCGTAGAGCCCGAGCGAATAGCGCAGCACCGGATCGAAGGGGACGAACTCGAGCCGCCGCGGCGGATCGCCAAGCAGGCGGCGTCCGCCGGCGGCGGCGAGGATGGCGAGATCGATGGGGTCTTGCGTCGCCGGATCGCAGGCCAGTGCCGCCCGGCGCAGGAGCTCGTCCTCCGACAAGGGTGCCAAAGGCTCGGCTGCGACGAGGGCGAGGCTGTTCTCGGTGATGGTGCCGGTCTTGTCGGTGCAGAGCACGTCCATGCCGGCTGCCTCTTCGATCGCCGAGAGCCTCGTGACCAGCACGCCATTTCGCGCGAGCTCCGTCGATCCGAGCGCGGTCGCGAGCGTGAAGGTCGCCGGAAGCGCCACGGGAACGGACGCCACGAGGAGGATCAGCGCGAAGGGGACCACGTCCGCGAACGGCAGGCCGGCCCATGCGGCATAGCCAAGGAGCGCGCAGACCAGCAGCGCATCGATGATGACGAGCGTCTTGACGATGGCGAAGATCAGCGCCTGCAGGTGACTGGCCGACTTCGCCGTCCGCACGAGCTCGGCGGTCTTGCCGAAGTAGGTGCGCTGGCCGGTCGCCACGACCTCGCCGGTCGCCTCGCCCCGCCTGACGACGGCGGCGGCGTAGGCGAGCGCTCCGGCTCCCGCTTCCACGGGAACGGATTCGCCGGTCAAGGCCGATTGGTCGAGGAGAACCTCGCCGTCCGCGATGCGAATGTCGGCGGGCGCGAGATCGCCCATCCGGAGATGAACGGAATCGCCGGGAACCAGGCTTGCCGCCGTCACCGATTGCCATCGGCCGTCGCGAAGCACGCGCGCCCGCGTCGTCAAGCGGCGGCGCAGCAGCGCCAAGGCCTTGTTCGCACGGCCCTCCTCGGCAAAGCTGATCGCGGCGTTGAACGCCAGGAGAAGGGCTACGATCGCCGCCTCTCTGCGCTTCTCGAGCAGGACCTGAACCAGGATCGTGGCCTCGAGCATCCAGGGAATGGGGCCCCAGAGCTTTTTCAGCAACGCGAGCGCCGGGTGCGGACGCCGCTCCGGAATTTCGTTCGGCCCGTATTGCCCGAGCCGGCGTTGCGCCTCGGCGCCGGTCAAGCCGGCGGGCGCCTCGGGCGTCGATGCGGGTTTTATGGGCCGATCCATGTCCGTCCCGAAGTGCGCCGCCCCGTGATATTCCGCCCCCTGGCCGCAAGCCCGTCGCGACGCTGCCGCGAAGCCGGGACACCGGGGCGCGAAAGTGGCATCTTAAGTGAGCGGCTCGGAACCGCGAAGACCTGAGTGATGGATATGCGCCTCTCCGAATTCGGGCCGCACATCTGGGTCGGCGAGGGTCCGCTGGTGCCGTTTTACGGCTTTCCCTATCCCACGCGCATGGCGCTGATCCGGCTCTCGAGCGGCGGCCTCTTCGTCTGGTCGCCGGTTGCGCTCGCGCCAGCGCTCAAGCGCCAGGTCGATGCGCTCGGGCCGGTGCGCCACCTCGTCTCGCCCAATGCACTCCATCATCTTTTCCTCGGCGAGTGGAATGCGGCCTATCCGGAGGCGCGCCTCTATGCCTCCCCGAGGCTGCGCCGCAAGCGCAAGGACCTCGTCTTCGCTGGCGAGCTCGGCGCTTCTCCGGAACCGGAATGGGCGGCGGATATCGATCAGGTTCCGCTCGTCGGCAGTTTCGTATTGACGGAGGTGGTGTTCTTCCACCGCGCGAGCCGCACGGCGATGTTCGCCGACCTGATCGAGAATCTGCCGGCCGACTGGTTCAAAGGCTGGCGCCGCGTCGTTGCCCGGATGGACGGCATCGTGGCGCCCAATCCGGGCGCGCCGCGCGAGTGGCGTGCCAGCTTCCTCGATCGCCGTGCGGCGCGCGCCGCGCTCGAGCGCATCCTCGCCTGGCCGATCGAGCGGGCGCTGATCGCCCATGGCGAGTCTGCAAGCGCCGACGGTGCAGCGTTCGTCCGCCGCGCCTTCGCGTGGCTGCTCCGGCCCAAGAGGCCTGCCTAGAGCGCGTCCCACTCGAACGCACTCTCCGCTTGGTTCGTCATTCCCGCGAAGCCTGTCCCCGCGAAGGCGGGGAGCGGGAATCCATCGGCTCCGGACCCCCGCTTTCGCGCTATGGCATTCACACATTTCGAGGAGGACTGCAGAGCCATCGTGGGTCCTTCGAGACGCGCCCCTTCGGGGCGCTCCTCAGGATGAGGAAAATCTGTATGTGGCACAAAGACTTAACCTCATCCTGAGGAGCGAGCGCAGCGAGCGTCTCGAAGGACCCGCCGTAACCAGTCCGAGGTTCCTTTTGCACACCGCAACACCAGGATTTGCCGACAATCTTCGGGTTTGTGTGAATCCCGTAGCGCTTTCGCGGGAGCGACGGAGGAGGCGGTTCCGACTAATCGGGACATGCTCTAGCGATCCTGGCCTGGCCCGCGGCGCCGCGCGAACCTTCGGCGCTCCTGCGCGGCGCTCACGGATTTTCGGCGCCCGTCGGCTTCGCCTGCGTCATCCAGGCTTGCAGCATCTCGAGGGGGAACGGGAAGACGATGGTCGAGGTGCGCTCGCCCGCGATGTCGAACAGCGTGGCGAGATAGCGGAGCTGCATCGCCTGCGGCACCGGTTGCAGGATGCGCGCGGCCTCGAGCAGCTTTTGCGCCGCCTGCTCCTCGCCCAGGGCATTGATGACCTTGGCGCGGCGCGAGCGCTCGGCTTCGGCCTGCCGGGCGATCGCGCGCACCATGCTCTCCTCGAGGTCGATGCGCTTGATCTCGACGTTCGAGACCTTGATGCCCCAGCCCTCGGTCTGCTTGTCGAGGGCGTCCTGGATGTCGGTGTTGAGCTTGTCGCGCTCGGCGAGCATCTCGTCGAGCTCGTGCTTGCCCAGCACCGAGCGCAGCGTGGTCTGGGACAGCTGGCTCGTCGCCTCCATGTAGTTGCGCACCTGGATGACCGCCCGCTCGGCGTCGATGACGCGGAAGTAGATGACGGCGCTGACTTTAACCGAGACGTTGTCCCTGGAGATCACGTCCTGCGGCGGCACTTCGACGACGACGATGCGCAAATCGACGCGCACCACCTGCTGCACCAGCGGCACGATCAGCACGAGGCCCGGTCCCTTGGTCCCCGTATAGCGCCCGAGGGTGAAGAGGACGCCGCGCTCGTATTCGCGAAAGATGCGGACGGCCCAGCCGATGACCAACAGAACGAAAATCGCGACGATGACGAGGGTCGTAATACCGGTAATCATGCGCGTGCCTCCCTCTCTCGCTAATCGGAGCTTCTATCGCTGCGGCTCGACGGTGAGGACGAGGCCGTCGCGCGCGACGACCTTGATGCTCGCCCCCGGCGGCAGGGGATGACCGGCGCGCGCCAGCCAGATCTCGCCTTTGACGCGCACCCTGCCCGCCGTGCCTTCCCACGCGACGGCCTCGCCCTCCGCGCCGATCAGCGCCTCGCCGCCGGTGACGACCGGCCGGCGCCGCGAGCGGAGCAGCATGGCGAGGACGAGGAGGAAGAAGCCGGCGCTGATGACCACGGCGGCGACCACGACGGAGATGGATAGTCCGAAGCCCGGTGCATTGCCGTGGAACATCATGACCGAGCCGAAGGCGAACGCGACGATGCCGCCGATGCCGAGCATGCCGAACGTGCCGATGAAGGCTTCCGCGACCATGAGCGCGATGCCGAGCAGCACGAGGCCGGCGCCGGCATAATCGACCGGCAGCAGATTGAGGGCGAACAGTGCCACGAGCAGGCTGATCGTGCCGATGAGGCCGGGCAGCACCATGCCCGGATTGGCCAGCTCGAAGATCAACCCATAGGCCCCGAGCAGCATCAAGAGATAGGCGATGTTGGGATCGGTGATGACGGCGAGAAGCTCAGTGCGCCAGTCGGGTGCCACGGTCACGGCCTCGAGGCCGGCCGTCGCCAGGCGCTCCGGCTTGCCGGCCACCTTGACGGTCCGCCCGTCGACTTGGCGGAGCAGATCGGAGACATTGTCCGCGATCACGTCGATGACGTGAAGCTTGAGCGCATCGTCGGCGGAGAGGCTCACCGCGCTGCGCACGGCCTCGGCCGCCCAATCCGCATTGCGGCCGTTGAGCTCGGCAAGGCTGCGGATATAGGCCACGGCATCGTTGAGGATCTTGCGGGTCTCGGTGTCCTTCGGCTCGGCGTTGGCGGCGCTGCCGGCGTTGCCCGCGGCCGTGGGCTCCTTGCCGTCATTGCCCTTCTCGGGAGTCTGCTGCGGCGGGCTCGGCAGGAGCGGAAGCCCGCCCAGCTGGACCGGCGTCGCCGCGCCGAGATTGGTCCCGGGCGCCATGGCGGCGATGGCGCAGGCATAGGCGATGTAGGTGCCTGCGCTCGCGGCCCGCGCGCCGCTCGGCGCCACATAGGCGGCGACCGGCACCGGCGAGGCCAGGATGGCGCGAATGATCTCGCGCATCGAGCTGTCGAGCCCGCCCGGCGTATCCATGCGCAGGATGACGAGGCCGGCGTCGCTCGGCCGCACCGCCCCGAGCTCGCGCGACACATAGCCGGCGATCGCCGGCCCGATGGCGCCGTCGATCTCGAGCACGACCGCCTGCCGGGCCTCCGCCGCCGTCGGGATCGTCAGTGCCGCGGCCAGCACGGCGATGGGTGCTGCAGCGACACCCCACCACGGGTGCCCGCGCGATACGCGGGCGAGGCACCGCGTGCGGCCCAACCGCATGGCCCGCCTCCATCCGCAGGGACGCCGCCGAGCTCCGCGGCGCCCGAACTCAGCATCTTCCGTCCCGTCCGTGCGCCGGCATCCTCGGCGCGTCGCTCGCCGCCGCTTCGCCGTCCGTTCCGGACCTTACAACCGCGCCAATTCGACCGCGAGAATATCCGGATGCACGTCCATCCCTGCCGGCATGATAGGCAAGCCGCGCGGCGGCGCCTTGATCCAGCTCAAGGGTCAGCTCCCCTGCGCGAGGTGCTCACTCGCGCTCAACCAGTCGCGACATAGGCTGAACCTCCGCATGGCTCGCCCGAACGGTCAAGCCGGCGGTCGTAGGAGCGCGGCCGGTCTGCGCTAGAAGGGTGATTTGTGATCACAGTTTTATGTATGATAGGTGCGTCTGCCTTCGCTCGCGGCGCCCGCCGGAGGGCGTCTCCGCCGGCAAGGCAAGCGCGTTTCATCCTGGATGGACGGTCAATATGGCATTCCAAAGCAAGACGACGGTCAAGCCGCGCGCGCCGTTGCCCGCCGCCCGGGTAAACGAGCCCGCTGCCACGCGGGAGAGGCCCGCGCTGCACATGCTCAGCCGCGACACGCTCCATATGCGCGCCCATCAGGAGCTGCGGCGCGCCCTGATCACCGGCGTATTCCTTCCCGGCCAGCCGGTGACCTTGCGCCAATTGGTCAAGAGCCTGGGCACCAGCATGATGCCCATACGCGACGCGGTCGGCCGGCTGATCGCCTCCGGCGCTCTCGAGATGCTGCCCAATCGCTCGGTCATCGTGCCCCAGATGACCCGGCGCAAATTTGTCGAGCTCTCACGCATCCGCCAGGCGCTCGAAGGCATGGCGGCCGAGAAGGCGTGCCAGGTCATGGACGGGGAGACGCTCGAGAAAATAAGGCATATCAACGCGCTGGCCAAAGACGCGATCGCCCGGCGCGCGCACGAGGACGCCTTTCTCTACAATCGCGACTATCACTTCGCGATCTACGAGGCCGCGAGCATGCAAGTGGCGCTGCCGCTGATCGACACCCTCTGGCTCCAGGCCGGGCCCTTCCTCTGCCTCTCTCTCGTCAAGCACGGCGCGCGCTGGAGCGCCGTCCATCATGATGCGGCGATCGAGGCCTTTGACGCCCGGGACGCCACCGCGGCGCGCCGTGCCATCGAGCGCGACATCGAGGAAACCCTCGTCTATTTGCTCGAGCACGGCGCTTTCGCCGAGTAGCGCGATTTAGTTTGCATTGCGAAAAAACCATGGGCTACTGTTATCACAGATAAATCATGCCCCACCCGACGGCTGCCGCCATGTCCGCATGGCCGATGAACGTGCTTGGAACGGCCATGACGTGAGCCAAAGCGCCGAACATTGAGCAAGATCGAGCGATGAGACAGGACGTCATCGAGCGGCAAGCGGCGGCCATGGGGGAGCTGGGTCTCGATGCCGTCATCTCGAGCTCGCCCGAGAATTTCGCCTACGTCACCGGCTTCCTCTCGCCGACCCAGCCGCTCATGCGCTGGCGCCATGCCATGGCGCTCGTCACGCGCGACGGCAAGGCAGCGCTTCTCGTCGTCGACATGGAGGCGAGCACGATCCGCGCCAAGGCGCCGGGCAGCGAGATCGCGGTATGGCAGGAATTCCAGTTCGACGCGATTGAGGTCTTAGCCGGGCTCGTCCGGAACCATGGGCTCGCCCGCGCCAACATCGGCATCGAGATGGATTATCTGCCGGCCGGCGATTTCGCCGAGCTCGCGAAGCAGCTGCCGGAGGCGCGCTTCGCTCCCGCGCAGGCGCTCCTGGCGCGGCTGCGTCAGGTGAAGACGCCGGCGGAGATCGCAATCCTCCGCCGCCTCTCGCGCATCGCCGACCAGGCGATCGCGGACGCCTTCGGCGCGGTCAAGGCCGGGATGACCGAGATGGACATCGCCGCGGCCTTGAGCGGCAACGTCTATGCGCTCGGCGCCGATCACTTCAAGATCATGATCGTGGCGACAGGCGAGCGCAGCGTCTTCCCCAACGTCGGCCCGAGCGAGCGCGTTCTGAAACGGGGCGACATCTGCCGCGTCGAGATCTTCCCGACGCTTGGCGGCTATCACGCTGGCGTCTGCCGGACCGCCATGGTCGAAGAGGCGCCGCGCGAGGCCGAGCGCATCTGGCAGAACTTGGTCGCCTGCAAGTACCTGCTGCTCGACGCCATCAAGCCGGGTGCGGGCAGCCGCGCGATTTACGAGCTCTATCTCAAGAAGGTGGGCGAGCTCGGGCTGCCGCCCATTTCCTTCATCGGACACGGCATCGGGCTCCACCTGCACGAGGACCCCTATCTGGGACCTACTCCCAGCCAACCCCTCGAGGCCGGCATGGTGCTCGGCATCGAGCCGCTGGTCTACGAGACGGGCTTCGGCTTCGGGATGCAGAACAAGGATATGGTGCTTGTGACCGCCGGCGGATGCGAGCTCCTCTCCGACTACACGGACACGGACCGGCTGATCAGGGTGGCATAGCTTCGGCTCATGGGCGTCGTTTCGCACATCGGGGTGACCGACCTCACGCTGCGCTACCGCTCCAAGGACGACGCGGTGGTCGCGCTCGACAACGTGTCGATGGAGATCGCTCCGCGCTCGTTCGTCAGCATCGTCGGGCCGTCCGGCTGCGGCAAGACGACGCTTCTCAAGGTGCTCTCCGGCGTCCTCAAGGCGACGAGCGGACGGGTCCTGTTCGACGGCGTCCCCATCGAGCGCACCAGTCTCGCCGGCAAGGTCGGCTACGTCTTCCAGCGCCCGCTGCTCCTCCCCTGGCGCACGGCGCTCGAGAACGTGGCGCTCACCACCGAGGTCTCCCAGAAGCACGTCGGGCGGGCGGAGCGGCTCGCCGAGGCGCGCCGCTGGCTGGCGCTCATGGGACTCGATGGGTTCGAGGACCGCCTCCCTCACGAGCTCTCGGGCGGCATGCAGCAGCGCGTCTCGCTCTCGCGGGCGCTCGCCTTCCACCCGCCGATCCTGATGATGGACGAGCCGTTCGCGGCACTCGACGAGATCACGCGCGAGGCCATGCAGGACGAGCTCCTGCGCCTCTGGGCCATCACCGAGAGCACGGTGATTTTCGTCACCCACAGCATCAGCGAGGCGGTTCTGCTCTCCGAGCGGGTCATCGTCATGACGGCGCGTCCGGGCCGCGTCGACGAGATCATCGATGTGCCGTTTCCGCGTCCGCGCGACGAGGAGCTGCGCGGCAGTTCCGCCTTCACGGAGCTCGTCCAGCACATCCGCCGCAAGCTGCGCCGGGGCGAGCGCGTCGCGGAGGCCGCGTCGTGAACGCACGCGTGCTCACCCGCACGGCGAGCCAGGCCATCGTCTTCTTGGCCTTTTTCGCGGTCTGGGAGGCGCTGGTCGACGTCCTCAAGATCAAGCCGGTGATCCTGCCGGGGCCGAGCCTGATTTTTCTCAGCATGGTCAAGAACTGGGCCTATTTGATGAAGAACACCTGGCCGACGCTGATCGAGGTCGGCGGCGGCTTTGTGATCGCCGCGGCGTTCGGCTTCGCGATCGCGGTCGGCATCGCGTACTCGCGCTGGGTGAGCGAGGTGAGCTACCCCTTCCTCGTGACGGCCCAGGTGCTGCCGAAGATCGCGCTGGCGCCGCTCTTCCTCATCTGGTTCGGCTTCGGACTCACGCCCAAGCTCGTCATCGCGGCGCTCATCGCCTTCTTTCCGATCGTCATCAACACGGCGCGCGGGCTGACCTCGGTGGAGCCCGAGCTCATACAGTATATGCGCTCGCTCGGGGCAAGCTGGCGCGAGATCTTCTTCAAGATCAGCCTGCCCTGGGCGCTCCCCTACATCTTCTCCTCGTTCCGCATCTCGATCACGCTCGCCGTGGTGGGTGCCGTCGTCGGCGAGTTCGTCGCCTCCGACAGCGGCCTCGGCTACGTCATCAGCTATGCCAACACCTCGCTCGACACCGACGTCATGTTCGCCGGCATTTTCGTGCTCAGCGGCCTGGGCGTTGCGCTCTTCCTCGCCGTCGTGCTCGCCGAGCGCCTCGTGCTGCCCTGGCAGGCGGCGATCGAGGCGGCGCCCGAGACCATGTAACCACGCACCGTCAACAAAGGAGGCTTCCACATGCTGATGAGACGATTGATGCTTGCCGGCGCCGTCTTGGCGGTCGCCGGCGGTCCGGCGCTTGCCCTCGACAAGGTGACGCTTCGTCTCGACTGGGTCTACGGCTCCGAGCACGCGCCGATCTTCCTCGCGCGCGACAAGGGCTTCTTCGCCAAGGAGGGGATCGACGTTCGAGCTCATGCCGGGCGAAGGCTCGACCGTCACCGTGAAGCTGGTCGGCAACGGCACGGCGGACTTCGGCTACGCCACCGCCGACCAGGCGCTCATGGCCTATGCCAAGGGCCTGCCGGTGGTATCGACCGCGGTCATCCTGCAGAAGAGCGCCTCCGCGATCATCTATCCGACGGCGACGGGCATCAAGACGCTCAAGGATCTCTACGGCAAGACCCTCGGCGTGCCGATGCTGAGCGTTGGCGAGAAGCAATGGCGCGCCATCATCAAGATCAACGGGCTCGACGGCTCCAAGATCAAGGAGCTGCCGACCGACCGCAACATCGCCCTGATGATCGAGGCGAAGAAGGTCGATGCCGCCATTGCTTTCTTCTTCAACGACGGCATCAAACTCATCACCGACGGCATTCCGACGAGCTGGATCCTGTTCGCCGACGCGGGCCTGCCGATCTATTCAAGCTCGCTCATCACCAATGCCGACATGATCAAGAAGAACCCCGACCTCGTGCGCCGCTTCACGCACGCCTTCGTCGAGGGCTGGACCTATGCGCTCGGCCACGAGAAAGAGGCGCTCGACGCCTTTCTCAAGGACATCCCCCAGGCCGACGTGAAGTATTCGACCGTCAAGTTCCCCGAGGTGCTCAAGCTCACCCAGACCGAGGACACGATCAAGCACGGCATCGGCTACTCCACGAAGGAGAAATGGGAGGCCATGCAGAAGTCGCTGCTCGACATCGGCATCATGCAGACCCCGGTCGACGTCGAGAAGGTTTTCACCAACGAATTCCTCAAGCAGTGAGCCCATGATCAGGACCATCGCCATCCTGGGCGCCGGCCACGGCGGTGCCGCCGCAGCGGCCGATCTCGTGCGCCGCGGCTTCTCGGTGCGCCTCCACGCGCGGCGCGCCGAGCGGCTCGCCCCCTTTCGCGCCGCCGGAGGGGTCGAGGCGCGCGGCGTGCAGGAGGGCTTCGTGCCGCTCGCTCACATGACCACGGACGTGGGTGAAGCCGTGCGCGGCGCCGACCTCGTGATGCTCGTGGTGCCCTCCGATGCGCACGCGTTCTATGCCGAGGCGCTGGCGCCGCACCTCTCTCCGGACATCCCGGTCTTCCTCAACCCCGGTCACACCGGCGGCGGGCTTCACTTCGTCCACGAGCTGCGCAGGGTGGGCTATGGCAAGCCGGTCCAGAGCTGCGAGAGCGTTTCGCTCACCTACATCTGCCGCATGGAGGGACCGGCCAAGGTCGGCATCTACAGCTACACCAAGCGGCTCGCCTTCGCGGCATTCCCCGGCAAGAACGCCCGGCGGCTCCATGAGCTCATGAAGCCGGTCTATCCCGAGTTGACGCTCGCCTCGAGCGTGCTCGAGACGGCGCTCACCAATCTCAATGCCGTCTTCCACCCGCCCGGCATGGTGATGAACACCGGGTGGATCGAGCATACCGGCGGCAATTTCCTCTTTTACCGCGAGGGCATCACCGAGGGGATCGGACGCGTCACCGCCGCCGTCGACGCCGAGCGCATTGCCATCGCGCGGGCGCTAGCACTGCCGGTGCGCACCTTCCTCGAGGCCTTCTACCAGGCCGGGCTGACCACGACGGCGGCCTTCGAGAGCGGCTCGATCGCGCGCGCCTGCCGGGAGAGCGAGCCTAACTTCACGCTCAAGTCGCCGCCCGCGCTCGCCCATCGCTACATCAACGAGGACGTGGGCTACGGCCTCGTGCCGATCGCCGCCTTCGGAGAGCTTGCCGGTGTCGCCACGCCCGTGATCGACGCGCTCGTGACGCTCGCGAGCAGCGCCGCCGGCATCGACTTCCGCAAGACCGGCCTCACCCTCGAAAAGATGGGCCTTGCCGGGCGGCGGCCTGCGAGCCTCGCGCAATTCCTCGAAGAGGGCGATTGAGGGGAACGCCCGCCATGGCCGCCCGCATCGGCATCTGCTTTGACGGCTTCAAGCCGTTCCACGAGACGCTCGAGCTCGCCAACGAGGCGGCGGCGGCCGGGGCCGAGAGCGTGTGGATGGCGGACCATCTCGGTTACCGCGAGGCGATCCTTTCGTGCCTCGGCTTCGCGCTCGCCGTGCCCAAGGTCAAGGTGGTGCCGACCGCGGTCAGCCCGTATCTGCGCCATCCGATGCCGGTTGCCATGCAGATGTCGACGCTGGCCGAGGCGGCACCTGGACGCGCGGCACTCGCAGTCGGCATCGGCAATCCGCTCTTTCTCGGCGAGGCGGGCGAGGGCATCGAGAAGCCGGTCAGGATCGTGCGCGAGTTCGTCGAGGCGCTGCGCGCGCTATGGTCCGGCCAGCCCGTCGAGATGGAGGCGGCGCGCTTTCGCCTCAAGGGTGCGCGCATGATGTTCAGCGCAAGCGCGCCCATTCCCATTTATCTCGCCCCGATGCGCGAGCAGATGCTGCGGCTCGCGGGCCGCATGGCCAACGGCGTCGTGCTCTCGGCCGGCATCTCCGCGGGCTACGCGCGGCATTCCCTCGCGATCATGGCCAAGGGTGCCGAGCAGGCCGGGCGGCCGGCGAGCGACGTGCTGACGGCGGGCTGCCTCTTCTTCATGGCCTCGCGGGAGCCCAAGCGCGCGATCGAGGAGGTGCGGCGCAAGCTCGCCTTCGTCCTGCGCAACCGCTTTCTCGACGAGAGTCTCGCTTTCACCGGCATCCCCCTCGATCAGGCGGCGATCATCGCCGCGATCGCCGAGCGCGACTTCGAAGGTGCCTCGCGCCTCGTGCCGGACGACGCGGTCGAGGCCTTTGCCGTCGCCGGCAGCGCCCGCGCGTGCTGCGACAAGCTGCGGGCTTTCGCCGACGCCGGCATCGAGGAGCTCGTGCTGCTCGTCGGCGGCGAAGGCGAGGACCGGCTCGAGGGCCTTAAGGTCATCCGCGAGTTCACGGCGAAATGACCCACCGACATCCCTGACGCATGGAGGAAGGAATGGCGAAAGAGGAGAGCGAGCACGAGGTCTTCCGCAAGTTGCGCGGCATGATGAAGGCCAAAGGCTATGACGCGCTGGTGGCGTTCTCGCCCGACAACGTCACCTACACGGCGGGCTTTCTCGTGCCGAGCCACGCGACCAACCGCTTCCGCCGCACGATCTCGGTGCTCGCGGGCGACGCCTTCGCCGCGCAGGTCGTGGTCACCGTCGAGGAGAAGCTCGCCCTCGCGCGCTCGCGCTTCAAGGACGTCCGACCTTACGGTCAGTTCGACCAGGACCCCGCGGACGTGCTCGCCGATATCCTCGTGGAGGCCGGCGTCGCCCGAGGCAGAATCGCCATCGAGCTCGACTACATGCCCGCCAAGGACTACCTGCGGCTCGCGGCGCGGCTGCCCCAGGCCGGCTTTTTCGAGTGCAAGGACATCTATTTCAAGGCGCGCATGATCAAGACGGATGCCGAGGTCGCGGTCCTCCGCAGCGTCGGCGCGCTCACCGATCGGGTCATCGGCGACGTGCTCAAGACGCTCAAGCCGGGCGTGACCGAGGCCGAGGTCGGGCGGCAGATTTCCGATCGCATGTATGCGGGCGGCTGCGGCGAGCTCAAGTATCAGATCGGCTCCGGCGTCAACAGCGGCATCACCAATTGCGGCACGAGCGACAAGCCCATCGAGAAGGGCGACGTCATCCGCGTCGAGGTGCTCGGCAGCATGCAGAACTACCGCTCGAACGTCACGCGCACGGCGGTCATGGGGCGGCCGAGCGAGGAGCAGAGGGGGATCTGGCGGACGATGATCCGCGCGCGCGACATCTGCAAGGCGATGCTGCGGCCCGGCGTGCCCGTGCCCGAGGTCTGGCGCGCCTACGTGACGGCCTGCCGCGAGGGCGGCATCGAGCCGACGCTGCAGTTCCTCGGCCACGGCATCGGCCAGACCATCCACGAGGAGCCGTACCTCACGGCCTCCCGCGATATCGTTTTCGAGCCCAACATCACCTTCACGATGGAGCCGCTCTACATGATGCCGGGCGTCATGGGCTTCCATGTCGAGGACATGTACGTCATCACGCCGGACGGCTTCGCGCCTCTGAGCGGCGACATCACGCCGAACGACAAGCTCATCGAAGTCGGCTGAGGGAGCCCGGTCATGGCGATGTCCAGTCTCAAGATCCGCGGCGGCAAGGTGTTCCTCGTAGCACTGCCGATCCGCCGGCCGCATTTCTGGGCGGGTCACACCACCCGGATCGGCGAAGGCTATATCGTGCTGCGTCTCGAGCTCGAGAGCGGCATTGCCGGCTGGGGCGAGACCCAGGTCATCGGCACCTGGGGCGGCGACCACGGCAGCAAATACGGCGAGGCGCCGAGGCCGACGGCGGTCGTCCTGAGGGACATTCTCCTGCCGGCCATCACCGGGCTCGACGTGACGCAGCTCGATCTCCTCCATGGCCAGATGAACCGCGTTTTGCGGGGACATCCCTACGCCAAGGCCGCGATCGACGTGGCCGCTCTCGACGCCATCGGCACGGCTCATGGATTGCCGGTCTATCAGCTCCTCGGCGGGCGGTTCCGCGAACGGGTCGAGATCGCCCACAGCATCGGCCTGATGGGGGCCGAGGCCGCGGCCAAGGAGGCGGCCGCGGCCGTTGACGAGGGCATCAGGACGATCAAGATCAAGATCGGCATCGATCCGGCGCGCGACATCGGGGTGGTCGGCGAGGTCCGAGCCGCGGTCGGCAAATCGGCGCGGCTCAGGGTCGACGCGAATCAGGGCTACCGCACCTGGCGCGAGGCGGTCGCGGTCATCGAGGCGCTCGAGAAATACGACATCTGGTACGCCGAGCAGCCGGTCGAAGGCTTGAGCGCCATGGCGGAGGTCAGTGCGCGCAGCCGCGTCCCGATCATGGCGGACGAGAGCGCCTGGAACGAGCATGACGTGCTCGAAATCATCCGCCGCAACGCGGCGCAGATGCTCTCGGTCTATTACACCAAGCCCGGCGGTCCCTCGCGCGCGAAGCGTCTTCTCGCGGTCGCCGGCGCCGGTGCCTTGCCTTGCGACATCAACGGCTCGGCCGAGATGGGCATCGGCAATGCCGCCAATCTCCATCTCGCCGCGAGCTCCCCGGAAATCTCGCTCCCGGGCACGATCCCGATCACCTCGACGGCGGAGAAGGTGGTGACCGAAGTGGCGTGCCGCACATACCTCGACGACCTGATCGAGGAGCCCTTCCGCTACGCCGACGGCTACCTCCATGTTCCCGAGGGTCCGGGTCTCGGCATCAAGGTCGACGAGGCCAAGATCGCCAAATATCTCGTCGGATGAGCGCCTGTGCCGAGATCGAATGAGAGTTGGGCGACATGTCGAATGAACCATCGGCGAACGCGGACCAGGGTCTCGTACCGGTCATCGACATCGCCCCGTACCTCGGCGGGAACGAGGCGCAGAAGCGCGAGGTTGCCGCCCGGATCGACGCCGCCTGCCGCGAAGCGGGGTTCTACATCATCGTCGGCCACGGCGTGGATGCGGCACTGATCGAGCGCATGGCAGCGATATCGCGCGAGTTCTTCGCCCTTCCGCTGGCGGACAAGATGCGGCTGCACCGCGACGGGAGCGGGGAGAAGGGCTCCGTCGGCTACTCGACGATCGGCGACAACAACCTCTCCTATACGCGCGGCGAGAATCTCCCCTTCGATCTCAACGAGACCATTCAAATCGCACCCCTCGACGTCGGCAACGACGCATATTACCGGGAAGGCGCTACGCTCGGGATGTTCCCGCCCAACCAGTGGCCGGAACGTCTGCCGGCGTTCAAGGAGATCTTCAGCGACTATTACCGACGCATGATCGCACTTGCCGGCGACCTCATGCGGCTCTCCGCCCTGGCGCTCGAGCTGCCCGAGGACTACTTCGCCGACAAGATCGACCGCAGCGTGAGCAAGCTTGCCGCTCGTCTCTATCCGGAGCAGGCCGAGGAACCGCTGCCGGGCCAGCTCCGGGCCGCGGCCCACACCGATTACGGCACGCTGACGATCCTGAAGCCCGGCAACGCGCCGGGCGGGCTGCAAATCGCCGACGGAGAAGGCCGTTGGCACGATGTCCCGATGGTGCCCGGCTCCTACGTGATCAATCTCGGCGATGTCATGGCGCGCTGGACGAACGATCGCTGGCGCTCGACGCTACATCGTGTCACGAACCCGCCGCTGGAACTGCGCCGAAGCTCCCGCCGGCTCTCGATCGTGTTTTTCGGCCATCCGAATTACGATGTCGCCGTGTCCTGCCTGCCGTCTTGTCGGCAGCCGGGGAACCCGCCGCGCTACGAGCCGATTACCGTCGCGGATTACTATCTCTTGAAACAGAATCAGGGGCGCATCCTCCGGACTAGGGCTTCCTCTCCTCACGAGGCCGCGCCATGAGCGCGCGTAGCTTGCCGGCGATGCGCTCGCCCGGCGTGCCAGCATCGAACCCCGCGGCGAAGGCGCCTTGCGGGTCCATGACGTAGATATAGGCGCTGTGGTCCATGAGGTAGTCGTCGGCGCCGGCTCCGGTCCTGCGGCGGACGTAGTAGACCCCGTATTCCTTGGCGACGGCGGCGAGCTGTTGCGGAGCGCCGATGAGGCCGACGATCCGCGGGTCGAAGGCGCGGACGTAGCTCGCCATCACCTTGGGCGTGTCGCGCTGGGGATCGACCGTGATGAAGAGCACCTGCAGCTTTGCCGCTTCGGGCCCGAGCTTCGCGAGCGCCCGGGCGATCTCGCCGAGCGTGGTCGGGCAGGTGTCGGGACAGAAGGTATAGCCGAAGTAAACGAGCAGCCATTTGCCGCGGTACGTCCGATCGGTGACGGTCGCGCCGCCGGCGGTCGTCAGCGTGAAGGGTCCACCGATGGTCACCGCCGCCGCGGCCGCCCGCGGCAGAGGCGGGCTCATCGCCATGAGAGCCAGCGCTGCCAGAACGGCCGGCAGCATGGAGAGGAGGCGCCGCCGCACGAGAGCTCACTCCCCGGGTGCCGCGGCGGCCGGCGGGCGGCGGCCGCGAGCGCCGGCGCGGCAGCGCCGGCGGCACGGCGAAGCGAGCCCGCCCGGCACCAGTGCCAGTCGTCCGCTCTCGGCGATCATGGCTTCCGACCTTCCGGCGGCGGATTGGCCGCCGCCGCGGCGCCGTCCCCGCTCACGCGGCCTTGGGGATCATCAAGCGGCCCCAGACATCGGCGAGGGCTGCCACCAAGCTGTCGATATCGGCGTCGGAATGCAAGGGCGTCGGTGTGAGCCGCAGACGCTCGCTGCCGCGCGGCACGGTGGGGAAATTGATCGGCTGCACGTAGATGCGGTGGCGCGCGAGGAGCTCGTCCGAGGCCTGCTTGCACAGCCGCGCGTCGCCCACGAGCACGGGCACGACATGGCTCGGCGACGGCATCATCGGCAATCGCGCGTGGCGCAGCCGCGCTTTCAGCAAGGCGACGCGCTCCTGGTGGCGCTCGCGCACCGCCGGGGCGCCCTTGAGGAAGCGCAGGCTGGCAAGGGCGCCCGCAGCGATCGCCGGCGGCAGCGCCGTGGTAAAGATGAAGCCGGGTGCGAAGCTGCGCAGGAAGTCGACGAGTGCCGCCGAGCCGGCGACATAGCCGCCCACCAGACCGAAGGCCTTGGCCAGCGTGCCCTGGATCAGGCTCAGCCGGTGCATCACGCCGTCCCGCTCGGCGACGCCCCCGCCGCGCGGGCCGTAGAGGCCGACGGCATGGACCTCGTCGAGATAGGTGAAGGCGCCGTAGCGCTCCGCCACGTCGCAAAGCTCGGCGAGGGGTGCGATGTCGCCGTCCATGGAATAGACCGACTCGAAGGCGACGAGCTTGGGCCGCTCCGGATCGGCGAGGGCCAGCCGGCGCGCGAGGTCCGCCGGATCGTTGTGCGCGAAGATGTGCCGCTCGGCGCCGCTGTGCCGGATGCCTTCGATCATGGAGGCGTGATTGAGCGCGTCGGAATAGATGATGGCGCGCGGCATCTGGCGGCCGAGGGTCGCCAGCGCCGCCTCGTTGGCGACGTAGCCCGAGGTGAAGAGGAGTGCCGCCGCCTTGCCGTGGAGATCGGCGAGCTCGCGCTCGAGGGCGACATGGTAGCGGGTGGTGCCGGAGATGTTGCGCGTGCCGCCGGCGCCGGCGCCGCTGAGGTCGATGGCCTCGCGCATGGCGGCCAGCACCTCCGGGTGCTGCCCCATGCCGAGATAGTCGTTCGAGCACCACACCGTCACCTCGGCGCCGAGGCGGTGCTCGAAGGCGTTGGGGAAGGCGCCCGCCCGCCGCTCGAGCTCGGCGAAGACGCGGTAGCGCCCCTCCCCTCTCAGCTCGGCGAGGCGCTCGGTGAAGAATGCCTCATAGTTCGGCTCTCGCCGCATCGGCCTCGACCCAACTTCCGCGATTCCCCGAAGCGAAGCGCCGTCTCGGCGGCGGAGCGGCGGCGCGCCCCGCCGCCGCCCCGCGTAGCGCCGCCTAATATTGCCCGGTATCGAGCACCGAGCCCGAATTCGACCAGTAGATGTAGGTCTCGAGCGCCTTCATCGCCTCCGAGTCGGGAGTGATCTTCTCGCCCTGGTTTGGCTTCTCGATGCACCAGTTGATCATGTCCCGCAGCGTCGCGAAGGCGGCCATCTGGGATTGAAACTTCGGGAACGAGCCGGGATGGGTGTCGGAGGCCATGGGATGGCACATCGCGCAAGCCATCCCCGTCTTGCTGAGCGTCACCCCCATCGCCTTGGCGGTGGCGCCGTCGCCATGGAACAGAAGGTCGCCCTTCCTGACCTCGTCCATGAGGACATCGTTGTACGCCTTGAGCTGATCCGGCGTGACGGGCGTCTTATGGGCATCCGCAGAGCTGATCAACCCTACCGTCAGAACGGTTCCGACGAGGAGGGCGCCGCGGACGAACTTTCGGCTTGTCATGGCCAGTCCTCCCTCAGTCCTTGTATTGCCACATTTCGTCGGCGATGCGCGGATGCAGGATCTCGCGGTGGCTCAGCGAGGAGTCGGACATCGATTGAGCGTAGACCACCTTGCGGCCCCACATGACGTAGTCGTTCTCGACCTTGTCGGCGGCGCTGACGGTGAGCTTGTCCCAGCCGACGCCGTCGTAGATGTCGCCGGGATCGGCACGGATCATCGGCACGGTGAGCTTCGGCACGCCCTCCGGCGCATAGGGCCACGGCCACGCGGTCGACAGCATGCCGATGCAGCGCATGTGCCCGATCTCGTTGTAGAGCACCTGGTGGGTATGGCCGTGGATGTTGGTGATGTTGGTGTAGGGCGCCAGCACCTCGTTGACCGGTCGCCAGTCGCGCACCCAGAAGTTCCAGCGCGGGTAGTACTCGTAGAGGGGGTTGTGCGTGAAGACGATCACCGGCTTGGCCTTGTCCCAGCCGGAGAGCGATTTCTGCAGGAAGTCGATCCCGTCGCTGCCGACCGCGGCCCAGGGACCGGCGACGTTGCCGTCGAGGGTCGCCATGTGATCCATGCGCTCTTCCGGGCTCATCTTCCTGGCCGACCAGTAGTCCGGCGCGCGGCTGACGGTGTCGAGGCCGATGAAGCGTACGCCCTTGTGGTCGAAGGTCCAGCTCGGCTTGCCGTAGAGGTCGGTCCAGTGCTTGCCCATGTCGTAGTACCAGTCGTGCTCGCCCGGGATGAAGTGCTTCGGGGCCTTCACCTCCTTGAGGATATTGCTGCCGAGATCGAGCTCATCGGCGCGGCCGAGCTGGGCGATGTCGCCGCCGAAGACGAGGAAATCCGGCGCCGGTTTCATCTCCTGCACGTCCTTGACAGCGCGCACCGTCTTCTCGACGAAGCGCTCGTTGACCGCCTTGACATAGAGGTGCGTGTCGGAAATCCAGGCGAAGCTGAAAGGCTCCGTCGCGGCGTGGGCGACGCTGATGGTGTTGACGAGGGGGAACCAGCCCACGCTCGCCGCCCCGGCGGCCACGCCGGTGGCGATCGATTTGTGCAGGAACGTGCGGCGGCTGAGATGGAGCGACGGGTCGGGCCGCGCGCCGAGTTTGTTCAAGGTGCGGTGCATCTCACGTCGTTCGCGGTCAAGCTCGGACATGGCGTGCCTCCCTTTCTTGGTCGTCACAAAACATTGCGCACTCGCCCAAGGCGGCGAACGGCCGAGCGGGCCGTCTCGCCTACTTGGGCGCCTTCAGCTCGATGGCGAGTTCCACAGGCTTGCCCGCGGCAACCGTGACCGGCTGCTCCATCTCGCCCGTATAGGGCTGCCAGGTCACGAGGGTGTAGTTGCCCGGCGGCACGTCCGCGATCGTGAACTTGCCGTCGGCGCCGGTGATGGCGTAGTAGGGATTGTCCACGACATAGATCCAGCCCAGCATCCAGCCGTGGGCGTCGCAATCCACGCGCACCTCGCCGGGCCGCGTCAGGTCCGTCTCGATGCGCTGGCCCTTGTTCGGCAAGGCCATGTTGAAGGCGGTGCGCTTGCCGTAGTAGCCGTGGGTGTTGTGCAGCACCGGATCGTCGTTGACGACCACGAGCGGTCCCGCGGGGATGACCTGGACATCGGGCACGAAGCGGCATTTCACGTTGTCGAGCTCGGGCTTCTTGCCGGGCGCCGGCCAAGCCTTGCCCTTGGCCACCTCCTTGAGGAAGACGACCGCGTTCGCGACGGCGTGGTCGGCGTCCACGTCGATCAGCGGATCCTCGCGGATGCCGCCGCAGACCTCGACATCCTTGGTCGGAATGATCTTCCGCGTCGGTACGGTGCCGTTGTAGGTGATCTTGCCCGAGATGGTGCCGCCGCCGGTAACCGTGCCCGCCTCATAGGCTTGCGCGGGGACGCTCAAGAATGCCGCGAGGGCGAGCGCAAGAAAAACGGCAAACGGATTGATAGTCTTCATCGCTACGGCTCGCCCTCCCAAAGCTTTCCGGCCATTATTGCGTCCGGCGTGCCGCCGGCGGCCTTTTCACGAGGCGTCGAGAGCAAGGGTGGCATGGAAGCCGCCCGGAAATCTTTGGCGAATTCCTGAAATCTTCTGGTTTGACCTGATGCGGCCGCGCGCGGCTCTCGCCATTGCGCGGCGCGCGTGATGCGGCGGCGGGTCATGGTCGGCATCAGCCCATTGCGCAGGCGCCTACGGACGAGAGGTGCCCGCGGCCAGCGCCGCGTGCTCCGGCGCGGGCTGCGCCGGCCCCCACTCAGCTCATTTCAGAAAATTCCAGGAATTCGCCAAAGATTTCCGCGTGGGTTTCGTGCAACGCTGGCTCTCGCGCGCACCGAATAGAGCAAGAATAGCGCGCAGCAACCGGCTGGGCTGGGAAGCCGAGGGGAGGAGGGGCGCACCATGGCCGAAGCAGTGCATGGGGCGGAACCGCTGCACGGCAAGTTCGCCGGCATCGATCTCGATGAGCTGGTCGATTGGCGGCTCGTAAGAACTTGGCTCTATTTCGGCATGTTTTGGCTGATGGTGACGCCCTCGGTCGGCGTGACGCTCTCGGGCATCTTCGACTATCCCGATTATCTCGGCCATGCGCTGGGCCTGACCTTCGGGCGGCTGCGGCCGGTGCACGTCAACGGCGTCATCTTCGGCGCCTTTTCCAGCCTGTTCATCGGGGAGTGCTATTACCTGGTGCCGCGCCTGTGCGGCGTGCGCGTCGCCTGGGGCGAATGGGGCATTCCGCTCGCCTGGGTGTGGAACCTGGCGCTCCTGGCCGGCCTTACCTCGCTGCCCTTGGGCGATAACCACGGGCTTGAGGCGGGCGAGCTCCCCCTCCTCGCCGAGATCCCGATCTTCATCGTAACCGCGGCCGCGACCGCGCAGTTCATCGTCACCATTTCGCGGCGCCTCGAGCCGGCGCTTTACGTGGCGCTTTGGTACCTGATCGGCGCTTTCATATGGACCACGTTGAACCTCATCCTGGGCGCCTTCATCCTGCCCTACACCATCTCGGGCGTCAACAGCGCCGCCTTCCACGGGCTCTACATCCACTACATCGTCGGCCTATGGATCACGCCGGCGGGCTACGTCATCATCTATTATTTCCTCCCGCTCAGCGTGCGCAATCCGCTCTATGCCCACAAGCTCTCCATGGTCGGTTTCTGGTCGCTCGCGCTGTTCTATCCCTTCGTCGGCATCCACCACTATCTCTACAGCCCGATCGCCGATTGGGCCGAGACGATCGCCATCGTCTGCTCGATGCTGCTGATCATCCCGGTGTGGACGGTGCTGGTGAACTTCTTCGGTACCGTGAAGGGCCGCTGGGCGCACTTCGGCAAGAACCTCCCGGCCAAGTTCCTGATCATGGGCTCCATCATGTATCTTGCCGGCTGCTTCCAGGGCTCGACCGAGGCGTTGCGCTCGATCCAGCAGCCAACCCATTTCACCGACTTCGTCATCTCCCATTCGCACCTCACCGTGTTCGGCACCTTCGTGGTGTGGTCGATCGGCGGCCTCGTCTATCTCTGGCCGCGCGTCTGGGGCCGCGAGCTGTGGTCCTTCACGCTCGGTAACTATTCCTTCTGGCTCATCACCGTCGGCATCTCCACCATGGGCCTGGTGCTGACGGCGGGAGGCCTGCAGCAGGGCTACGAGTGGATGAGCGGCACCAACTGGCTCGACACGGTGGTGCACATGCGGCCCTTCTGGTTCGCGCGCACCCTCGCCGGGATCAGCATGGACATCGGCATGTCGCTGCTCGTCATCAACCTGATGATGACGGCGATCACCAGTCCCGCCGCGGAGAGGCAGCCGCACGTGCGCGGCAGCGCCCCGCTGCCAGCCGGGGGGGCCGCGGAATGAACGCTCGCATCGTAGCGCTGCTCGCCGGCGTCTTCTTCTTCTTCCTCGCCGTCGTCACGCAAGGGGTGCTGCCCTTCCTCGAGCCGTCGGCACGCACCAATCTGGTGACGGCGGTGGTCCGCACCGACCTCGGTCAGCTCAAATGGATGGTGACGGCGGCCACCGATTACACCCCGCTCCAGCAGCGCGGCCGCGACGTGTATCTCAGGGAGGGCTGCTGGTACTGTCACTCCCAATACGTGCGCCCGGTGACCGGCGAGACGCGGCGCTGGGGGCCGGTGAGCGAGGCCGGCGAATACGCCTACGACGTGCCGCACCTCTTCGGCACGCGGCGCATCGGGCCCGACCTCACGCGGGTCGGCCTCAAATACGGCGACGAGTGGCATTTCGCCCACTTCTGGAATCCGCGCATGCTGTCGCCGGATTCGATCATGGCGTCCTATCGCGATCTCTTCGACCTGCCGAGCCGGCCGGTCAAGATCGTCGATGACGGCCAGGGCGGCCGCACCCTCGAGCAGACCGCGGTCACCAAGAAGCTCTTCGACTTCGCGAGCAAGGACCAGATCAAGCTCACGCCGAATGCCGAGGGCCTGCTCTTCGTCCCCAAGGCGGCGGCGGGCAAGTTCCCGCTGATCTGGACGCCCAACAAGGAATATACCGGCGCCACGGTCACCCTTGCCGTGGAGAGCGACGATCTCGAGGGCCTCATCGCCTACGTCCAGAAGCTCGGCATGAACCGCGGCAAGTGGCGTGATCGCTTCGAGCCGCAGGAGCTCGAGTCCTCGGGGGCGGCCCTGCCGGCCTCGGAGGAATGGATCGCCTACGGCAAGGAGGTCTACGAGCGGCATTGCGTCGGCTGCCACGGCGACAAGGGCGACGGCAACGGGACCGCCGCGACCTTCATGTACAATCAGCGGCCGCGCAACTTCACGCTCGGCGTCTTCAAGTTCCGCCTCACCCAGAAGCCCGTCCCGACCGACGGCGACCTGCTGCGGACGATCACGCGCGGCGTGCGCGGCACGGCGATGCCGCCCTGGTATAGCCTGCCGCTCAACGACCGTCTCGCCGTCATTCAGTACATCAAGTACGTTCTCGCGGTGGACCGTTCCGACCCGAAGAAGCCTTATGCCTATTTCGTCGAGGAGCCGCCGGGTCAGCCGCTCTATATCCCCAACCCCCCGCCGCCCTCGCAGCAAATGGTCGCGCACGGCCACGACGTCTGGCAGAACGCCAAGTGCTGGGAGTGCCATGGCACGGCCGGCATGGGCGATGGCGAGAAGGCCGCCGGCTTGAAGGACGATTTCGGCTTCCCGATCCGGCCCGCCAATCTCACCACGGGCCAGTTCAAGTCGGGGCCGAGGGTGGAGGACATCTTCAGGACGATCAGCACCGGCTTGAGCGGCTCGCCGATGCCATCGTTCCGGGATTCGGAGCCGGAGGCGGACCGCTGGGCGCTCGCCTACTACATCCTGTCGCTCTCCGCCTACAAGGATCCGCTCACCGCCAAGCCGCTCGAGCTGCCCGCGGCGGTGCGCACGGCGCTCGACGATCCCAAGCTCGAGGCGCCGACCCCCGAGCGGGCCTATGTGCCGCCCGGCGTCTCGATGGAGCGCGTGACGGAGGCGGGCGTCTCCATCGCCCCTGGCGAGACGGTGGAAGTGCGCAAGGAGGCGAGCGCGGGCACTAGCGGGAAGGATTGACGCCATGCCGGAGTTCGAGGTCGCAGGTCCCTATGTCACCGCCCTGATGATGAGCATCGGCGCCGTGTGCGTCTTCATCTGGGGCGTGTTATCGGGCGCTTTCAACGCGTCGGACGAACCGTCCAAGAGGTTCTATCAGTCGGAGGTCGGAGATGACGGAGTCGGAGAGGGACACGATGTCCCCGGTGAATGAGGAGACCCACGAGGAGCTGGAGGAGTATGCCGGCGGTTACATCAAGGCACGGCACGGGTACATCCCCGCGTGGCTGCTCGTCGTCTACGCGGCCCTGTTCGTCTGGGCGCTCTATTACCTCTTCGTCTATTGGGGCGGCGTCGGACCGGGGCGGGTGTTCTAGAGCCGCCGGGTAGGGTGGCGCGCGGGTGCGGCCGGCCAAATGGCCGCGGAAGGGGAGACGAGAGATGCTGATGCCTAAGATCATCATAGCGGTCGCGTGCGCGAACCTGCTGTTCCTGTTCTCTGAGCTCACCATGAACGTGGTCCGGGCCTTTATCGGCTGAGGAGAGCAAGCATGGTTGCGCATACCCTTTTCTCGCTGAGCACTGCGAGCCCGGAGCAGGCCGTGGCCTTCATCGGGTTCTCGCTCTTCACCATCGGCTTCTTCGTCTGGGTGGCTTGGCTCTCGCGCAAGAAATAGCGCCGTCCTTGCAGCGCCGCAGGCGGCGGGCGGCCGAACGCGGGCGGGCCATGCGGTGATGGACTACTATCTGCTGCTCTTTGCCGCCGGCTTCGCCGGCAGCTTCCATTGCGTCGGCATGTGCGGCGGCTTCGCCTGCGCGCTCGGACGCGACCCGCGCGGACATCCGGCGAGCGTTCTGCGCCACCTGCTCTACAACAGCGGCCGGGTCACGACCTACTGCTTCCTCGGCGCCCTCGCGGGTACGCTCGGGCAGGCGCTGTGCACGCCGAGGGGCTTGACCACGACGCCGCTCCTCGCCGGCTCGCTCGACGCCGGCCAGCGCATCCTCGCCGTGGTCGCGGGGCTGCTGATGGTCGCCATGGCGCTGCAGTTCTTCGGTCTGCTGCAGGGACTGCACCGCGTGACCACGGGCTTCGGCGGCAGCACGCTCGCCGGCTCCCTGCGCAGCCTGCTCGCCGGGCGCGGGCACGGGGCGCCGCTCGCGTTCGGGGTCATCAACGGCTTCCTCCCCTGCCCGCTGGTCTACGCCTTCACCGCCCAGGCGGCGAGCACCGCGAGCGCGCTCCCCGGCGTCCTCACCATGGCGGCCTTCGGCCTCGGCACCTTCCCGGCCATGCTGGCGATGGGCGGCATCGGCCGGCTAATGGGTCCCGTGTGGCGCCGCCGCGGCGTCTGGCTTGCCGGCGGCTTCATCCTGCTCCTCGGCCTCGTCACGCTCGGCCGCGGCATCCTGCCCATGGCCGGCCATGGTGGGCACCTCTGGCACGGCGGGCATCTCGCATGACTGCCGCGGGCGAAGGGCTCTGCCGCCATTGCCTGTTGCCGCTTGGCTTGCGCCCGCTGCGGCGCACGATGCGGGGAGAGAGCCGCGCGTTTTGCTGCTACGGCTGCTGCATCGCCGATCAGGTCAAGGGCGGACGCGGCGAGGAGTGGGAAGCGGCGCTGCTCCTCATCCGCCTCGGCGTCGGCAGCTTTCTCTCGATGAACATCATGCTGTTCAGCCTGCTCTTTTACGCCGACGCCTTCGCCGCTACCGACGTCCGGGTCGTCCGCGGCATCGACTTCCTGCTCTGGGCCCTGGCGACGCCGGCGCTTCTCATCCTCGGCGGGCCGTTCCTGCGGGAGAGCTGGGGCAACGCCGCGCGCGGGCGCCTGACCTCCTCGGCGCTCATCGTGCTCGGCGTCGGCGCCGCCTACCTCTATTCCGTCCTCGTCATTCTGGCCGGCGGCACGCACGTCTATTTCGATACCGCCGCCATGGTGTTGATGCTGTTCACGCTCGGACGCTATCTCGAGGCGGCCGGGCGCGCCCGCGCCGCGCGCGACCTCGAGCCCCTGCTGGCGGCGGAGAGCGAGCTCGTGACGGTGGTCGACGGCGAGACGGAGCGGCGCTGCCCGGCGCGCGAGGTCGTCGCCGGGATGCTGGTGCGGGTGAGGCCCGGCGAGCGCATCGCCGTCGACGGCACGGTGCTCGAGGGCGAGTCCCATGCCGACGAGGCGGTGATCACGGGAGAGAGCCGTGAAATCGTCAAGCTTGCCGGCGCGCCGGTGATCGCCGGCAGCATCAATCTCGACGGCGTCCTCCTCATCCGCTGCGACAGTCCCGGCAACGAGACGCGCTGGGCGCAAATCTGCCGCTCGGTGCGGGAGGCGCTGTTGCGCCGCAGCCCGATCCAGCGCCTCGCCGACGGCGCGGTGAGCGCCTTCGTGCCCCTCGTGCTGCTGCTCGCGGGCGCGACCGTGCTCTATTGGGCGACGCGGCTGCCCTTCGACGGCGCCCTGCTCGCCGGGCTCGCCGTGCTGGTGGTGGCCTGCCCCTGCGCGGTCGGCCTCGCGGCACCTCTGGCGAGCTCGCTCGGCATCGGCCGCCTGGCGCGGCACGGCTGTCTCGTGCGCAGCCCCGGCGCGCTCGAGAGCCTCGCCCGCACGCGCCTGCTTGCCTTCGACAAGACCGGGACGCTGACCGCCGGCAGGCCGCGGCTCGTCGGCATCGCGTGCGCGGCCGCGGAGAGCGGCGACGTGCTCGCCCGCGCCGCTGGCCTCGAGCGCCATTCCGAGCATGCGCTCGCGCGCGCCGTCACCGCCGCGGCTGCGGCGCGCGGGCTCCAACCGGCGCCCGCCCGCGAGGTCCGCGTCATCGCGGGCCGCGGCATCCGGGGCAGCGTCGGCGGAGAGACGGTGGCAGCCGGCAGCCATGTCTTGATGGAGGCGCTCGGCTGGCCGCTGCCGCCGACCCTCGCCGAGCGCGCGCTAGAGCTTGAAGCGGACGGTCATTCGGCGATCTATGTCGGCTGGGGCGGGCGAGTTCGCGCCCTGCTCTCCTTCGCTGACACCCCGCTCCCCGAGGCCCGCGCCACGGTCGCGGCACTCGGCCGCCTCGGGCTGCAAGCAGCCCTTCTGACGGGCGATCTCGCCGGCGCCACCGCGCGCGTCGCCGCTGCGGCGGGGATCGCGGACTGGCAGGCCGGCCTCTCGCCCGAAGCCAAGCGCGCGAGCCTTGAGCGGCGGCGTCAAGGGGGCGGCCTGACGGCGATGGTCGGCGACGGGCTCAACGACGGCCCGGCGCTGGCGGGAGCGGACGTCGGCATCGCCGTCGGCAGTGCCACGGATCTCGCGCGCGAGACCGCGGATCTCGTGCTCCCTCCGGGCGGGCTGTGGATGCTGCCCTGGATCGTCGGCCTGGCGCGGGCGGTGCGCGGGACCATCCTGGCCAACCTGGCCTGGGCCTTCGGCTACAACCTCATTGCCCTCGCCTGCGCAGCACTCGGACTGCTGCAGCCGATGCTGGCGGCCGGGATCATGGCCGGTTCGAGCATCCTCGTGGTGATGAATTCGCTGCGCTTGGAGCGCTATCCCGATCCGGTTCCTTTCGGCACCCCGGCGCCTGACCGCGCGCAAGCGCGGCGCGCCGGCGGGGAGCCGGTCGCGAGCGCTGCGGCGCTCGAGCACGTTTGAACATTTGCCGCCATGGCAAAGGGAAAAGGACCGAAAAGTGGCAGACGATCTTAGGGTGGACGGGTCGAGGGAGCCTGCGGAGGTTGCCGGCTTCGGGCACGGCTTCCGCGCGGTCCATGGCGCCCTCGGGCGCTTTCTGCGCCTGCCCCGCCTGCGCCGGGAGGGCGCCTGGCTGCTGGCGGCGCTCGTGCTCGTCGGCTGGGTGGCGACCGGCATCTATAAAGTGCAGCCCGACGAGCAGGGCCTGGTGCTGCGCTTCGGCCATTGGATCGCGACCGAGCCGCCGGGGCTGCACTACCACCTGCCCTATCCGGTCGAGAGGGTGCTGCTGCCGAGGGTCACCAGCATGAACGAGATGCGCATCGGCGGCGGCACGCCCGGCCTCTCCATCGGCGCGAGCCACATGCTGACCGGCGATGAGAATCTGGTCGAGGCCGAATATTCGGTATTCTGGGAGGTCAAGGACGCCGGGCGCTATCTCTTCGCGATGAGCGATCCGGTTGGCATGCTGCGCACCGCCGCCGAGAGCGCGCTGCGCGACGTGATCGGGCGCAATCCCATCCTCTCCGCAATGTCCGACAAGCGCCAGCAGATCGCCGATGCCACCAAGGATGAGCTGCAGCGCTTGCTGAGCGCGCATCATGCCGGCATCCAGATCGTCCACGTCCAGTTGCAGCGCGTCGATCCGCCCGCGGCGGTGATTGATGCCTTCAACGACGTGCAGCGCGCCCGCGCCGACCAGGAGCGCGCTCGCAATGAGGCCGAAGCCTACCGCAACGACATCCTTCCCCGCGCCCGCGGCGAGGCCCAGCACATCATCCAGGACGCGGAGGCCTACAAGGCGCAGGTCGTGGCCGAGGCCAAGGGCGAGCTGCAAAACTACCTCGCGACCTACGCCGCCTACGGGGTCTCGCCCGAGGTGGTGTCGTGGCGGCTCTACCTCGACAGCGTGGATCAGATGCTGCGCAAGGCAGGCAAGGTCGTCATCGATTCCTCGGGCAAGGGTGTCGCGGGCGTGGTGACCTACATGCCGCTTGCCGACCTGCCGCACCCCGGGCGTCCCGAGAGCGGCGCAGACACGAAGGGGGCGCCGAAATGAAGCGCTTTCTGCTGCCCTTGGCACTCGCCGTCGCCGCCGGTGCTGCGTTCATCCTGCCCGCGATCTTCTATACCGTGGGCGAGACGGATCAGGCTCTGGTCACGCGCTTCGGCCGGCCGATCGCCGTCGTCACCGCTCCCGGGCTCCATGCCAAGCGGCCCTTCGTCGACAACGTCACCTTCTACGACGCGAGGCTGCTGCCGCTGGACCCGCCCACCGAGCAGATCATCCTCGGCGATCAGAAGCGGATCGAGGTCGACACCTACACGTGGTTCCGCATCGTCGATCCGCTGCGCTTCTACCAGTCGGTGCATACGCTGGAGCAGGCGCGCTCGCAATTGACGCAACTCGTCGGCTCGTCGCTGCGCCGCGAATTGGGACAGGTGGCGCTCCCGGCGCTCCTGACGGAGCAGCGCGAGACGATCACCTCCGTCATCCGGAAAGAAGTGGCGGACAAGGCGCGTCCGCTCGGCATCGAGGTCGCCGACGTGCGCATCCATCGCGCCGATCTGCCGCCCGAGACCAGCCAGGCGATCTACGACCGCATGAAGTCGGAACGCCAGCGCGATGCCAAGGAGCTGCGCGCCCAGGGTTACGAGTGGGCGCAGGAAATCAAGAGCCGGGCGGACAAGGAGCGCACGGTGATCCTCGCGGAGGCGGAGCGGCAGAGCACCATCACGCGCAGCGAGGGCGACGCCGAGGCGAACCGGCTGTTCGGCGAGGCCTTCGCCAAGGACACCAAGTTCTTCACCTTCTACCGCGCCATGCAGACCTATCGGCGGGCGCTGGCGGATGCGGCGCCGACCTTGATTCTCTCGCCGGATGCGCAGTTCCTGCGCTACCTCGGCGGCGGCCCCCTGGCGAAGCCCGCGCCATGAACGCGCGTTGCGGCGGCGCCGTTCGGCTGTCGGCCTGAGGAGGTGGCCGTGCCTTCTTCCGTCATCGCCGCGCGCCCCTCCTGGCGCCGGCTGGCTTTTGTGGTTGGGCCCGGATTGGTGGCGATGCTGGCCGATACCGACGCCGGCAGCGTGATCACCGTGGCGCAGAGCGGGGCACAGTGGCAATACCGGCTTTTGCTGCTGCAATTCCTGCTCATTCCGGCGATGTTCATGGCGCAGGAGCTCGCCGGGCGCATCGGGATGTGCACCGGCAAGGGATGCGCCGAACTCATCCTCGCGCGGTTCGGTCGTGCCTGGGCCGCGCTCGCCATCGCGGCGCTTGCGATCAGTTGCTTTGGCGCGCTGGTCACCCAGATGAGCGGGCTTGCCGGCGCGGCCCGGGTCTTCGGCGTGCCGGTGTGGCAAGGCGTCACTCTCGCCGTGGCGATGATCTTCGTCATGGTCGTCACAGGGTCCTACCGGTCGGTCGAGCGCATCGCGATCTTTCTCGGCCTGTTCGAGCTGGCATTTGTGGTGGTCGCCTGGAGGGCCGCGCCGAACATCGGGGAGATGGCCACCCAGCTTGTCCAGATGCCGCTGGGCGACGCCAACTATCTTTATCTGCTCGCGGCCAATCTCGGTACCGGCGTGATCCCCTGGACGATTCTCTACCAGCAATCGGCGAGCGTCGATAAGGGATTGACGCGAGACGACATCCGCGGAGCCCGAATCGAGACATTGGCGGGAGTGATTTTGTGCCAGGTGGTGACCTCCGCAATGTTGGTGGCGGCGGGAGCGGCGTTGTACGAAAGAAGCGCCGACACTGGCCTCATGGACATCGGGGACATCGCCAACGCCTTTACTCCGGTGCTCGGCGACACGGTGGGCCGCGTGGTGTTCGCTCTCGGCCTCTGCGGCGGGGCCCTGGTGGCAACCGTGGTCGTGTGCCTCACCTCGGCATGGGCGATCGGCGAGGTGCTGGGGCTGCGGCATTCGCTGGAGCATCGCCCCGCCGAGGCGCCCTGGTTCTATGGCGCCTTCGGGGCGATCCTCTTGGCCGGCGGCATGATCGTGGACTCGGGCATCAATCTGGTGGCTCTGGCCATCGCTGCCGGCGTCGTCAATGCGCTGCTGCTGCCCGTGGTCCTCGGCTTCCAGTACCGGCTGGCGCGCACGGTGCTGGCGGCGCCCGACCGGCTCAAGGGCTGGTACGCCGTCGTCGTCGGCGTGATTTTCTTCCTCACCAGCGCTGTAGGAGTTTTCGCGGGGCTCCTCGGGGCGTTCGGATGACGGGCGAACTTTCCTGGCTGGGCCGCTCGCTGCAGATTCTCGTCGTCGACCTGCTGCTCGCCGGCGACAATGCGATCGCCATCGCACTCGTCTGCCGGTCGCTGCCGCAGGAGTGGTTGACCAGGGCCAGCCTGCTCGGCGCGGCGAGCGCCTTCGTGCCGCGCTTGTTGCTCACCGGCGTGGCGGCGAGGCTGATGGAGGTTCCCGGCTTGCGGCTGGTCGGCGCGGTGCTGCTGGCGATCATTGCCGTCAATCTCGTCGCCGCGCATGGCGAACCCGGCGAAGCGGGCACGACGGAGCGCAGCGCCGCCCCCGCCGCGAGTTTGTGGGCCGCGGGCATGGCGATCGCCGTCGTCAATCTGGCCATGAGCCTCGACAATACCGTGGCCCTCGCCGCGGTCTCCCAGGGCAGCATGCTCTACTTGGCGCTGGGTCTGGCCTTGAGCATCCCGATCCTGATGTTCGGCAACGTGGCACTGGTGATGCTGTTCCGCCGCCATCCGGGGCTGGTGGCGGCGGGCGGCGCCATGCTCGGCTGGTGCGCCGGCGACATGGCGGCTTCCGACCCGCTCGTCCTGCCGTGGATGACGGCACAGGCACCGGCGCTGAGCGTCGTCGTTCCCATGCTGGTGGCGGTCTATGTGCTGGTGCAGGCCCGCTTCACCGTCGCGACACCCTACAGCGCCGAGCCGATCGCAACGCGGATCGTAAGCCAGCAGCCGCTGCCGCCGCGTCTCAATGCCGCCGCGGTTCCGGCGGCGGCGCCGGCTCGGCGGCCGCCGCGAGCGGTGCGGCGCGCTGCCGCGGGTGCCGCGCAGCAGCCAGCGGCTCGCCGAGCCAGCCGGAAAGAGCGCCTCGTCGTCTTCGGCCTTCTCTCCCTCGTCGTCGTCGCGGGCATCGTCCTGGGATACGTCTGGAGCATTGCCTGAGCGCGCTCCGCGTATCGGCACCGCGCTCAGCCGAACACGTCGTGGGTGAAGGCGGCGTACCAATCCTCCGCCTGGCGCACCGCCCGGGCGCGCACCGCGGCGCTCTCCTCCACCTTGCTGATGGCGATATCGGCGATCTTGATCGTCCCTTCGCCGGCGCGAAAGACGATGGCGTCGCTCACCGCATCGTCGGGAGCGAGATAGGTGAAGCAGGTATTGAACAGCTTCGGCGGCGGGGGCTGGCCGCCGGCAAGCGCCGCGGCGATGGCGAAGGCGCAGACCTTGGCTTGGCTGTTGGCGGCGAAGGCGGATTTCGGCATCCGGCCGGGGGCAATCGCGTCGCCCACGAGATGGATGCCGGGATGCAACGTCGAAGCGAAGCTCTGCGGGTCGACCGGGCACCAGCCGGACTGGTCGGCAAGCCCGGCCTCGAGCGCGAGCCGTCCGGCCGTCTGCGGCGGGATGACGTTGGCGACCGAGGCCTTGTAGGTCTCGCCCGCCGTCCTGATCGTGCGGCTCTTCGCCTCGACCGCCTCGATGCCGCCGGTGAACTCGGCGGGCAGCCATTCGATCATCCCCGGATAGTGGCGGCTCCAGCCATCCTCGAACAGATCCTGCTCGAAGAAGCTGTCCTTGGCGTCGAGAATGAGAATCTTCGCCCGCGGCTTCCGGCGCTGGAAATAGGAGGCGACGAGGGAGGCGCGCTCGTAAGGCCCCGGCGGGCAGCGGAAGGGCTCGGGTGGTGCCGCGATGATGAAGACGCCGCCATCCTCCATCGCCTCGAGCTGGCTACGCAGCAGCCGGGTCTGCGGCCCGGCCATCCAGGCATGGGGCATGGTCTCGCTCGCGGCCTTGTCATAGCCGGCGATCGCACCCGGCCTGAAGGAGATCCCCGGGGCGACGACGAGACGGTCGTAGGCCAGCCGCTTGCCGCTCGAGAGGCGCACGCTGCGCTTCTCGGGGTCGATCGCCGTGGCCTGGTCATGGACGAGCTTGATGCCGTGGAGCCGCGCCAGCGCCTCATAGCCGTGGGTGAGCGAGGCGAAGGAGCGCAGCCCGGCGAGATAGAGATTGCTGAAGAAGCACGTGACGTAGTGCTGCTTCGGCTCGACCAGGGTCACCGCGACCGCCGGGGCGGCGAGGGCGAGATAGCGGGCGACAGTGGCGCCGCCGATGCCGCCGCCGATCACCACCACCCGGGCCTTGGCGCCGGCGCGCGCCGGCCGCGGCGGGAGGGCGGCGAGGCAGGCAGCGCCGGCGAGGCAGCCGAGCTCGCGCCGCGTCCAGCATCTCATCGCCGCCGCCCGGCCTTGCCCTCGCTCGCAAGGACATGCGCCACCGTTGCGATCTCGTCCTCGCTGAGCGCCCCGGCGACGGCATGCATGATCTGGCTTTGGCGCGCCCCCGAGCGGTAGGCGAGGATGGCGCCGGCGAGACTCTTCTCATCCCGGCCGGCGAGCGCGGGAATGGCCTTGCCGCCGCCGCGGGGCAGATGGCAGGCGGCGCAAGTGGCGGCCAGATAGGCGCCAAGCCCGTCCTCCGCGGCGGGCGCCCGGCACGGGGACGAGAGCAAGGCAGCCGCGGCGAGCGCCAAAGCCAGGCCGGACCGAGGAATGCGCCGCGGCACCCGGCCCGGATGGGACGCCGCCCTCATGCGCGGACGGTGAGCTGTTGCTCGAGCTTGTAGACGGCGCCGCCGTCCTCCTCCCAGATGAACTCGAGCCGGCCGCTGTCGCCCGCGCGCACGGTGAACTCGAGGTAGGGGTTGGCGGCCATGGCCTCGTGGAGGTCGACCGTGAAGACCGCCTCGCCGTTGTAGCGGCAGGTGAATTTGTTGATGATCTTGCGCGGAATGAGCTTGCCGTCGCTGTCGTGCCGCAAGCCGGTCTCCATCGGGTGGGTGATGAGGGTCCTGACCTGAAAGACCTCGCCCTTTGCCACTGCGCCCGGCGCCTGCACGCGCGGCGAGGGTACCGCCTCCCTGCGGCCCTCAGGCGCAGCCATTGGTATCCACCTTGACCCAGGTCTTGGTCATCAGGAGCCCGTCGTCGCTCATCTCCGCCACTGCGAGGACGAACTGCGGCTCGGCGAGGCGAATGCGGGTGGAGACGTGCGCCCGCCCGCTCTGCGGCGTGAAGTGGAAGTCGGCGACCTCGATGATCGGATTGCGTGGCGCTATCACGCGAACGCGCCTCACGTGGTCGGCCTCGGTCATCGGGCTGTCGACCTCGAGGGTGAGCGGCACGGTGTAACCGCTCGGGAAAGATGACGGCATCAGCAGACGAACGCGGCTCGACGCCGTGGGCACCCTGCCCGTCAGGCGCTGCAACAGCTCGCTCGCCTCGTCATCCGCGCGCGCGCGCAACGCCAGGAGAAGCGCGACGCCCGTCAGCCCCGCACCACCCACGCCCGTGGCCGCCAACAAGGCGCGCCGCGTCAGACCGGCTCTCCGCATGAGCGCAACCCTTGTCGAACTCACAGCCCCGTCTCGGGAAGCGCCGAGGCGGCACAGCCCCATCCTACTCCCAGGCTCGCGCTGGCCACCGCATAAGTCTTTGGCGAGTCCCTGGAATTTTCTGGAATAAACTGGAATCGCCAGCCCGCCCCAGCGCGAGCGCCAGCACCGATCAGAAATCCGCCGGCGTGCAGGCCGCCCGTCCGCTCGGCAACTTGCTGATTTAGCGAGAAAAAGCTCCCCCGGCCCTGGCCCGCGTCGGCGCTGGGGCAGCGCTCGCGATCGCGCGACGACACGGCAAGCATCACGCGGCGCACGGGTGGCCGTTTGACGAATCCAGGCTGAATCCCTCTCTTATGTGTGTTAAGCTGCACTTTGGAAACGCTCTAAGAACTCCACAATAAATAAGGAGCGGGGCATGGGGGCCCTGGACAACCTCGAGCCCGCCGTAGAATTCGGTCGCTTCCACATGCTGCGGCGGCAGAGGGAGCTGCTGATCGACGGCAAAGCGGTCGAGCTGGGCACGCGCGCATTCGATATCCTGACGGTGCTCATCGAGGCGCGCGGCGCGCTCGTCACCAAGGACGAGCTCTTGAAGCGGGTCTGGCCGAGCACGGTCATCGAGGAGAACACGCTCCAGAGCCATGTCCATGCCCTGCGCCGGGCGCTTGGCAAGGACCGCAATCTCATCCTGACCGAATCCGGCCGCGGCTACCGCTTCGTCGGCGAGATCAATTCACCGCCCGCGGAAAAGGCCGCCTTGCCCGAGCCCAAGCTCGCGGTCCCGGCGGCAGCGCCTCGCGGCGCGCCGCAGACCAACTTGCCGCTGATCGTCTCCGAGCTGATCGGCCGCGAGACCGAGCTCGCCGAGGTGCTCGATCTCGTCGGCGCGCACCGCCTGGTGACCTTGACGGGTGCCGGCGGCATCGGCAAGACGCGGCTCGCGCTCGAGGCCGCGCGGCGTCTCTTGCCCGGCCTTCCCGACGGGGTGTGGCTCGCCGAGCTGGCGCCGCTCTCCGACCCCAAGCTCGTGCCGGTCACCGTTGCCTCGGCACTCGGCCTCGAGCTCAAGGCGACGCAGGCGTTCGTCAAGCGGGCGGCGGCCGCCTTGAGCGGAAAGCAGCTGATCATCCTGCTCGACAATTGCGAGCACGTCGTCGAGGTGACGGCGCACATCGCCGAGACGCTGCTGCACGCCGTAGCAGGCGTGCGCGTCCTGGCGACCAGCCGGGAGCCGTTGGGCGCCGAGGGCGAGTTCAGCTACCGCGTGCCGCCGCTCGAGATACCGCCCCTTGGCGCCCGCGGGGCGGAGGACGCGCTGCGCTACGGCTCGGTCCAGCTCTTCGTCGCGCGCGCGCGGGCGACCGATCCGCATTTTGCGCTGGACGACCGCGCGGCGGCGACCGTGGGGGCCATCTGCCGCCGCCTCGACGGCATCCCGCTCGCCCTCGAGCTTGCCGCCGCACGCACCGCGGTGCTGGGGATCAACGGGCTGGCGACACTGCTCAACGACAGCTTCCGGCTGCTGGCAAGCGGACGCCGCACGGGATTGCCCCGCCACAAGACCCTGCATGCCACCTTCGAATGGAGCTACGGCCTGCTCGCCGATGCCGAGCGCGTCGTGCTGCGGCGCCTCGCGGTCTTTGCCGGCGGCTTCACCCTGGAAGCGGCCGGTGCGGTCGTCACCGACGGCGACATCGCCGCGGCGGAGGCGGTCGAGCGGGTCACGGACCTCATCGCCAAGTCGCTGGTCACCGCGGACGTCGGTGGCAGCGTCGCGCGCTATCGCCTGCTCGAGACGACGCGCGGCTACGCCCTCGAGAAGCTCGCCGAGAGCGGCGAGCTCGAGGCGCTGGCGCGCCGGCATGCGGATTACTACCGGAGCTTCTTCGAGCGCGCGGAGGCCGACTGGGAGAAGATGCGGACGGCCGACTGGTTGATCGCCTGCGCCCCCGAGATCGACAACGTGCGCACCGCCCTCGCCTGGGCCTTCGGGCCGGGCGGCGACGTTCTCGATCGGGGTCGCGCTCACCGCGGCCTCGGCCACGCTCTGGCTGCAGCTGTCGCTGCTGGACGAATGCCGCCAGCATGTCGAGCGGGCGCTCGTCAGCCTCGACGCCGCGTCGGGCCGCTGGACGCATCATGAGATGCTGCTCCAGGCGGCGCTCGCGCTCTCGCTGATGCACACCAAAGGGCCCGTAGACGAGACCGCGGCGGCCTGGACCAGAGCGCTCGAGCTGGCGGAGAGCCTCGATCACGCCGAATATCGCCTGCGCGCGACCTACGGATTATGGCTCTACCGCCTGACGATCGGCGAGTATCGCATCGCGCTCGCGCTGGTCCATATGTTCAGAGCGCGCGCCGACAACGACAGCGATCCCGGCGAGCTCCCGACCGGACTCGGCATGACCGGCATCTCGTTGCATTATCTCGGCGATCAGGTCAACGCGCGGGCGCATATCGAGCGCATGCTCGCCCGCTCGGCACCGAGCTACCACCGCTCGCTGGCGGTCCGCTTCGGCCTCGATCAGCGCGTGGGCGCGCTGGTTCACTTGGCGCACATCCTGTGGCTCCAGGGCTTCCCCGATCAGGCCAGGCGCGTGGCCCTTGCCGGCGTCGATGAGGCGCGCATGGCCGACCACGTCACCTCGATCTGCTTCGCGCTGGCCAACGGCGCCTGTCCCCTAGGGATCCTGACCGGCGATCTCCCGGCCGCGGAACGGCTGGTGGCGATGCTCATCGAGCTCGCGGAGAAGCATGCCCTGGGCGTTTGGCAGGCCTACGGCATCGCCTTGAGCGGTTGGGTCTCCGCCAAACGCGGCAGCACGGCCGAGGGCGTGCGGCTCCTCGGCGCCGGCCTGCGCGCCATCCGCAAGACGCGCTTCGCGCAACGCTTGACCATGTACCTCGGCGGCCTGGCGGAGGCGCTCGGCGAGGCCGGGCAGATTGCCGAGGGGCTGGCCACGATCGATGAGTCGCTGCGGCGCTCGGAGCGCAATGACGAGCGCTGGAACTTCGTCGAGCTCCTGCGCATCAAGGGCGAGCTCCTGCGCCGCCGCGCCGCCGCCGCTCCGGGAGCTGCGGAGGAGATCCTCATGCAAGCCCTCTCGCGCGCGCGCCGCCAGGGCGCCCTCTCCTGGGAGCTGCGCACGGCCATGAGCCTTGCCCGGCTGCGGCGCGACGACGGCCGCATCGCAGAGGCGCGCGAGCTTCTGGCGCCCATCTACGGCCGCTTCACCGAGGGCTTCGAGACCGCCGATCTTAGCGCGGCACAAGCGCTCATGCGCGAGCTGCGATAGCGCATTGCGGCCGCCGCTCGCCCGTGCGCTCGCCCGTGCGGAAGCGCTCGCGCACCTCCTCGCGGGCGTCGCGGTCGAGGTAGTGGGCGCCGAGTGCGGCGAGCGCTGCGATGAGGATGCCCGAAGCGCGCTTCTCGTCGCCGTAGCGCGCGGCCGAGGCCGTCTGCTGCCAGCACCATTCCTTGACCGTGCGCTCGTGGCCGACGCAGGCATAGACGATGGAGCCCGGCGGCCGGCCGAGGCCGCCGAGCGCCTTGAGCGCGTCCCAGAGCGCGTCGCCGGCCTCGATCTGCACCTCGGCGCGCCGCGGCTCGGCGTCCATGCTGCCGTCGACCTTGAGCTCGAGGGACGCCGCATGCAGGCGCTCGAGGCCGGCCACCGCGAAGTCGCGGCGGAACTGGTGCGCCGCGCGCAAAGCCATGCCGTCGATCATGCCGTCGCGCGCCATGCGGATCCAGCGGTCGGCGACGCGCTGCGGCCGGCTCTCGGGCCCGCACTCGTCGAAGGGTGCTCGCGGCAGGGCCAGCACCTCGTCGTGGCGCTGGCGCTCGCGGGTGGCACGGAGTGCTGCCCCCTCCTCCGCGGCGCGCAGCGCCGCCGCCTCCTGCGCCCTTCTCGCGGCGAGCTCCTGGCGTTTCGCGCGCGCCGCGGCCTTGAGCCGCATCTTGAGCGCCGGCGGCGCGGCGCGGCGCTCCTCGGTCACCTCGACGACCTGCGGCCCGCCGGCCCCGGCCTCGAGGCGGAAGAGGCGCACGCTGTCGCCCTCGCGCCATTCGAAGAGCCCCGGCACGTCGAGGCGCGGTGCCGCGAGGAGCGGGCGGCCGGCGCCGTCGCGCCCGACGACGATCGCGCCGGGCTCCGGCCGGGCGCTGCCGGCAGGGCGGCGGGCCGCCGCCGCGGCGCCGCTCATGCCATCGCTCACGGAAGCGCTCCCCAGCGCTGCGGGGCGCGTGCGCAGTCGGCGGCGAAGCGGGAAGAGGCGCGGGAGGGCGGCCGGGGAGGTCGAGCCGCCGCTCCCGCTACGGGCGCGAGCTTGGGCGATGGGGCACCTCGCGACCCGATGGTCCGTTTGGCGGCAGTCTTGTCGGTCTTGCGCCGGAGAGACATGGCCTGGCATGCCGCGGAAGAATTCAAGGGATGTTTCGCAGAGACGATACATTACGTATCGCTCCGTGTCAATACGCATAGTATCGTACAAGCCCCGCCGGCGCCGCTACAATTTGTATCGATGGCGCAACGTCCGCATGACCGGCTCCGCGAGGCACGGGAGGGTGCCGGCTATCCGACCGCCGCCGCCTTCGCCAAGAGCCACGATCTGCCGGAGAGCACCTACCGCAGCCACGAGAACGGCGCGCGCGGCCTGACGCTGCCCTCGGCGCGGCTCTATGCCGATCTCCTGGGCGTGCCGTGGACCTGGCTCATGACCGGGGAGGCGGCCGCCGCGGCGGACGGCAGCGAGGGGCCGCCGCGCACGGGCAAGGGTGCTTCGCCGCGTCCGACGCCGCCCGCGCGCCGCGCGCGCATCGACATCGAGGTGCTCTCTGCCATCATCGAGCGCGTCGAGGCCAACCTCGCGCGCCGCCGCCGCACCATGAGCCCGCTGCACAAGGGCGAGCTCATCGCCAACAGCTACGCGCTGGTCGAGGAGCTCGGCCTCGAGGCCGCCACGCGGGCGCTGCGCACGGGCTTGCGCGTGCGCAAGCACTCCCAGGCCCAGAGCGCCTGAGCCCGCCCCCGGAGCGCCCCCGCCGGCAACCGCCGCACCGCCCGCAGCCGCCCGCGCGGGGCCGCTTGCCGCGCTTCGCATGGCCGCGCCGGCCGCACGGTGCTCGACGTGCGCGCCTCGCGCCGGAAGGCTGCAAGAGACCGGGTTTCTCGTCCTTCACACGCGAGAAAATGTAACTTGACGCAATCGTAGCGTGTATATTAGCCTCGTATATCCCCCGCGGTAGTGGGGGTGGGCTGCTGGCAACAGCCCACCAGCGCGGTCCGCCCCGCGCTCAACCAGAAAGCGCTGCCCACCCGCTGGGGTACCCCAGCGGGCTCAGCCTAGCACAGGCGCACCATGGGGTTCATTGACGGGGAGAAACGGGCACCGCCGAGGCGGCTGGCGTGCGTCGTCGCGGGCGAGGCGGGCCGCGAGAGGGCGCAAGCCATCCATGCCTTCAAGCAGGCGATCGACGCGCTGTTCGAGGCGGACTCGGCCGAGCGCGCCCCCTCCGCGGTCAGGCGCCTCCTCGCCATCGCACAGCGTCCCTCGCTCAGATTGGCCGCGCTCGACGGGCATCTCCTCTCCCCGCACCTCGCTCCCGGCCGGGCCGTGGTCCAGGCACTCGCCTCGGCCGGCATCGAGCGGCGCCTCGCCCGGCGTCCGCCGTCGGCCGCCTTCGCGGCCGTGCGCGGCGAGGCGGCGCCGCGCGGCGAGGGCCGCTCGAGCTTCCCGGCGGGCGCCGCGGAGGGGGCCGAGCTCGGCCGCCTCGTCACCTCCTGCTGACGCCGCGGGCCCGGGGCGATACGGCGCGTCTCTTGACACGCATCGTATTGCAACGTTAAGATACGGTATGTATCGTGCGCATCGGCGCGCGGGAGATCGCGGCATGGCCCTCGGCGAGCGGGACGGGCTCCGCGGCGCAGACGCGGCGCTGGCGCCCGCGGCAGCCGATGCGGCACCGCCCGAGGCCCCTTGCGCCGTCTTCCATGCCGAGCTCATCGAAGGGCGCGGCTACCGAGCTCCGTTGGCACTCGACGCGGTATCGCGCGGCGCCACAGCCGCCGAGGCCGCCCGCTACGCCGCCGCCCACGGTTACCGCCTCGGCGCCATCCGGCGCTGCGGCAAGGGGCGGCCTGCCGGTTGAGGCGCCCCCGCCATGGACCGTGCGGCTGCCGTGCGGCATGATCGGCCGCACGCAAGGGCGAGGGGGGACGATGGCCGAGAAGCCTTACGTGCTCGCGATCGACCAGGGCACCACAAGCACGCGGGCGATGCTCTTCGACCGCGGCGGCCGGCCGCAGGCGGTTGCCCAGAAGGAGCTCGCGCAGAGCTATCCCGCACCCGGCTGGGTCGAGCACGACCCGGAGGAGATCTGGAGCAGCACGCTCGAGGTGTGCCGCCGCGTGCTCGCCGAGCGCCGCCTCACGGCGCACGAGGTGGCGGCACTCGGCATCACCAACCAGCGCGAGACCACGGTCCTCTGGGAGCGCGCGAGCGGGCGGCCGCTGCACAACGCCATCGTGTGGCAGGACCGGCGCACCGCCGAGGCCTGCCGCAAGCTCGCGGCGGAGGGCTTAAGCGAGCTCGTCGCCGCCAGGACGGGCCTTCTCCTCGACCCTTATTTCTCCGCCACCAAGATCGCCTGGCTGCTCGACCATGTGCCAGGCGCCAGGGCGCGCGCGGAGCGGGGCGAGCTCGCCTGCGGCACCATCGACAGCTTCCTCCTGTGGCGGCTCACCGGCGGGCGCGTGCACGCGAGCGACGTGACCAACGCCTCGCGTACGCTCCTCCTCGACATCCACCGCGAGGCATGGGACGCCGAGCTCATGGCCGCACTCGGCGTGCCGGCGGCCCTCCTCCCCCGCCTCCTCCCCAACGTCGCCGAGTTCGGCGAGTGCGAGCGCCACCTCTTCGGCGCCGCCATTCCCATCCGCGGCATGGCGGGCGACCAGCAGGCGGCGAGCGTGGGCCAGGCCTGCCTCGCGCCCGGCATGATCAAGGCGACCTACGGCACCGGCGCCTTCATCCTGCTCAACACCGGCGCCGCAGCGCTCGCCTCGCGGCACCGGCTTTTGACCACCATCGCCTATCGCCTGGCCGACGGTCCCGTGCACTACGCCCTCGAGGGCAGCATCTTCGTCGCGGGTGCGGCGCTGCAATGGCTGCGCGACAAGCTCGCCCTCATCCGCCATGCCGGCGAGAGCGAGGGCCTGGCGACCGGCCTCGCGGACAACCGCGGGGTCTATCTCGTCCCCGCCTTCACCGGCCTGGGTGCCCCCTATTGGGACCCCGACGCGCGCGGCGCCCTGCTCGGCCTCACGCGCGACAGCGGCCCCGCCGAGCTCGCGCGCGCGGCGCTCGAGGCGGTCGCCTTCCAGACCCACGACCTCATGGCGGCGATGGCGGCGGACGGCGCCGGCCGTCCGACGGCGTTGCGCGTCGACGGCGGCATGGTACAGAACGACTGGCTCCTCCAGCTCCTCGCCGACGTCCTCGACCTGCCCGTGGCACGGCCGGCGGTCGCCGAGACGACGGCGCTGGGGGCTGCCTATCTCGCCGGACTGGGCAGCGGCTTCTTCGCCTCGGCCGGCGAGATCGCCGCGAACTGGCGGAGCAACCGCCTCTTCGAGCCGCGCATGTCCGGCGAGCGCCGCGCGGAGCTGCTCGAGGGCTGGCGCCGCGCGGTTGCCGCCGTGCGCGCCATGGCCGCCAGTCCCTGAGTTCGGCCGGCACCTTAGCTCAGCCGGCACTCTCCCGCACCGCCGCCTCCTGCAGCCGCCCGGCCTGGGCGCCGACCGGCGTCATGCCGGTGGGATGGGCGAAGGCGCTCTTCTCCGCGGCCGGCACGCTCGGGCGCCGCGTCATGCGCCAGAGCGCGAAGAGGGCGAGGAGCAACGCCACGGCGGCCACGAAGACGAAGAGGCCGGGAGGACCCAGGCGGCCCATGAGGCTTGCGGCGAGGAGCGGCCCGGCGCTGGCGCCGATGCCCCAGGAGAGCAGCAGCCCGCCGCTCGCCTTGACCGTATCCTGCGGCTCGAGGAAGTCGTTGGCGTGCGACACGCCGAGCGGATAGATCGTGAAGGAGAAGCCGCCGTAAAGGCAGACAAGGGCGATGAGCGCGCGCTTGTCGTGCCCGGCGAGCGCTGCCATGCCGAGGCTGACGACGGCGGTCAAGAGCGCCAGTGCCACGATCACGTAGCGCCGGTCGAAGCGGTCCGAGAGGCGCCCGATAGGATATTGGAAGAGCAGGCCGCTCGTCACCGCCGTGCCCATGAAATAGGACACCTCGCTCACCTTGAAACCGCTCGCTTGCGCGAAGACGGCGCCCATGCCGTAGAGCGAGGAGGTGATGAGCCCCGAGGCCACGCAAGCGAGGATGCCGAGCGGCGAGACGCGGTAGAGTGCCCGGAAGTTGAGCCTCGAGGTCGCGACCGACTGGGGCGAGGCGGCGCTGGTGAGTGCCAGAGGGATGAGCGAGGCCGAATAGAGCAGTGCTGCGATCATGAAGAAGTCGCGGCTCCTGGGATCGTAGAGATTGAGGAGGAGCTGGCCCGCGCCGAGTGCGGTGTAGCTCACCATCATGTAGAGCGAGAAGAGCTGGCCGCGCCGCTGCGCGCCTACGCGCGCGTTGAGCCAGCTCTCGACCACCATGAACAGGCCGGCGAAGCAGAAGCCGAGGACGCCCCGTATGACGCCCCACACCCAGGGCGAGATGAAGAAGCCGGCGACGAGCGCCAAGGTCGAGACCATGGCGGCAAAGGCGCTGAAGGCGCGGATGTGGCCGACCCGGTCGATGATGCGGTGGCAGCTCCGCGCCCCCACCACGAGGCCCACGTAATAGGCCGACATGATGAGGCCGGTCACCTCGGTGGGGAAGCCCTCGAGCGACATGCGCAGCGAGAGGAAGGTGCCGAAGAGGCCGTTCCCCATATTGAGGATGGCGACGCCCAGGAGAAGGGCCGCGACCGACGCCAGGATCGACAGCATCAGGCTCTCCGCAATGGTCTTCCGGCGCGGTCGGACGGGCGCCCCGTCGGCACGGCGCCCTCTTATGCCAGAAGCACGCGGCGCTTTGCCAGCTGCGACACGGCGTCTACTCGCCATCATTGAAGCGTGAGGCACCCCCTCCCCCTCGATCCGCTTCGCGGCCCGAGCCCCCTTCAAGGGGCTATGGCATTCACACATCTCGAGGAAGCTTGCAGAGCCATCGTGGGTCCTTCGAGACGCGCCCCTTCGGGGCGCTCCTCAGGATGAGGAAAATTTGTATGTGGCACAAAGACTTAACCTCATCCTGAGGAGCGAGCGTAGCGAGCGTCTCGAAGGACCCGCCGTAGCCGGTCCGAGGCTCCCTTTGCAAAGCGCAACACCATGATTTGCCGACGGTCTTCGGGTTTGTGTGAATCCCGTAGCTTCAAGGGGGAGGGAGTATTTTGTTGTCTTGCCATACAGTTCCCCTCCCCCCTTGAGGGGGAGGGTTAGGGTGGGGGGTGCGCCGGGCGCGGCGGCGGCGATTAAGCCGACAAGGACGTTCTCGTCGCTCATCGAGGTCGGCTGCCGGCTCTCCTGAGCGGAGCGCGCGGGTGCGCGCCGGCGATGGGTGACCATCTCGTCGTGGAGCTCGCGCACCGCGGAGCTCGCGGTCGTCACGAAGAGGCAGGGGATGAGCGCATGGACGAGGCACGCACCGCCCGCCCGCGCGAGCCGCCACGCGAAGGAGGCGGCCATGCGCAGATGCTCGAGATAGCTCTCGTCAACGGAGCGCGGATGCGCAAGGAAGAGTCTGTCGATCACTGAGGAGCCCCCCGGTCCGGTCAAGCAGCGCCTCATATGATATGCGAAGCCATGCGGTTTTTTCTCCCAAAATGCGATATGAATAGGCTCATTGTTGGGAAAATATCCCAGGAAGGCCCAGTTTCATGGTCGAACTTGACCGCATCGATCTGCGCATCCTCGGCTCGCTGCAGGCCGACGCCTCGCGCCCGATCGCCGAGCTTGCCGAGACGGCCGGCCTCTCGACCAATGCCTGCTGGCGCCGGGTGAAGCGCCTCGAGGAGACGGGCGTCATCTTGAAGCGCGTCGCACTCCTCGACCCGGCGAAGCTCGACTTGGGCGTCACCGTCTTCGTCGCCATCCGCACGAGCCAGCACACCGAGGCCTGGCTCGAGGCCTTTGCCAAGGGCGTGGCACAGATCCCCGAGGTCGTCGAGTTCCACCGCATGAGCGGCGAGGTGGATTACCTCTTGAAGGTGCTGGTCGCCGACATCGCCCACTACGACCGCGTCTACAAGCGCCTCATCAAGACGGCGAGCCTCACGGACGTGAGCTCGAGCTTCGCCATGGAGCAGATCAAATACACGACGGCCCTGCCGCTCGGCGAGGTCGAGCGCGGCGGGCGGTAGCCCCGCCCTACCCCTCCGCCACCGCCACCCCGTAGCCTTCCGCGGCATCCTCGAGCCAGGTCCAGAGATGCTCGGCGAAGCTGCGCTGCACGTAGATGTCGTAACGCGGCTCGGGGTCGCGCTGGTGGAGGATGACGGGCACCCGTGCTATGAGCGACTGGGCGACGTGGCCGGGCTGAAAGGCGCGCGGATGGAGGTCGAGCGAGCAGCCCTGGCTCAGCGCCTCGCGCGCGAAGGGGCCGGCGAGCGTGATCACGGCGCGCGCCTCGCTCACGTTGGTGACCGCGAACTGCTGGCCGGCAAGCTTCTCGATGAGGGCGCGCGCCAGGCTCTCGACCTTGGCCTCGGGGGCGACGACGAGCCACTCGTCGGGGCCGAGCCAAAGCGCGCGCACGTCCTCCTTCTCGATCGCCCGGTTGGGCTCGAGCGGCAGCGCCGCCCCTAGTGCCGCCACGGCCGCCATGCGGAAGACGCCGTCGCCGCTGCCGCGCAAGACGAGCTGGCCCACGAAGCCCGCGTCGCCCAAGCGCACGCCGGCCGCGGCCGCCCCGGCATCGGCGCGCGCGGCGAGCTTGAGATGGGCAAGGGCGCTCTGGCGCAAATAGCGCTCAGCCATGGAGGCGGCTCCCCGATCTATCGTAGAAGCGCGGGTCGACCACCTCGGCCTCGATCACGCGGCGGTCGGCGAGCGGCAAGCGCACGGTCTCGCCCATGCGCTTGCGCCCACCCGCAAGGAGGGCAAGGGCGATCGAGCGGCCGAGGATGGGGCTCGCATAGCTCGAGGTGACATGGCCGATCATCGCCATGGGCGGGCGCTTCTGCACCTCGGAGACGATCTGGGCGCCCTCGGGCAGGACGAAGGCGGGATCGCGGGTCGAGAGACCTACGAGCTCCTTGCGCCCCTCGCGCGCGAGCTCGGGCCGCGCCATGCCGCGCTTGCCGATGAAGTCGGCCTTCTTCTGAGAGATGATCCAGCCCATGCCGAGATCGCGCGGTGTGGTGGTGCCGTCGGTTTCCTGGCCGACGATGACGTAGCCCTTCTCGGCGCGCAGCACGTGCATCGCCTCGGTGCCGAACGGTGCCAAGCCGAAGCGCGCGCCCGCGGTCATGCAGGCGGTCCAGAGGGCAGTGCCGTAGCTCGCCGGCACGTTGATCTCGAAGGTGAGCTCGCCCGTGAAGCTCACGCGGAAGACGCGCGCGGGAATGCCGGCGACGTGGCCGCTCCGCACGCTCATGTGCGGGAATACCTCGGGTGCCAGGTTCATGTCCGTGGTGAGCTCGGCCAGCAGGCGCCGCGCGTTCGGCCCGGCGATCGCCACCGTGGCCCAGGCCTCGGTGACCGAGACGCAATAGACGCGCCAGGCGAGGAACTCGCACTGCAGCCATTCCTCGAGCCAGGCGAGCACGCGCGCCGCGTTGCCGGTGGTGGTGGTCATGAGGAAGTGGTTGGGCCCGAAACGCGTAGTCACTCCGTCGTCGATGACATAGCCCTGCTCGTCGCACATCAGGCCATAGCGCGAGCGGCCGATCTCGAGATCGCCCCAGGCGTTGGTATAGACCATGTCGAGCAGCTTGACGGCGTCGGGACCCTGGATGTCGATCTTGCCCAGCGTCGAGGCATCGCCGATGCCGACGCTTTTGCGCACGGCGAGGCACTCGCGCGCGACCGCGTCCTCCATGCTCTCGCCGGGCCTCGGGTAGTACCAGGCGCGCTTCCATTGGCCGACGTTCTCGAAGGGGGCGCCGGCCGCCGCGTGCCAATGATGGATCGGCGTTCGGCGCACCGGATCGGCGAGATCGCCCAGATCGCGGCCGGCAAGTGCCCCTAAGCCGACCGGCGTATAGGGCGGACGGAAGGTGGTGGTGCCGACGCTCGCGATGCCGGCGCCGGTGTCATGGGCGAGGAGCGCCAGCGCATTGACGTTGGAGGTCTTGCCCTGGTCGGGGCCCATGCCGAGGGTGGTGTAGCGCTTGAGGTGCTCGACCGAGACGTAGCCCTCGCGCACGGCGAGCGCCACGTCGGCCGCCGTCACGTCGTTCTGATGATCGACGAAGTGCTTGGCGAGCCCGCGCTTCTCCTTGAGCGGCGGAACCAGCCAAAGGACGGCCGCCGGCTCCTCCTCCCGGGCTACGACCGCGGGCGGCAGATCGCCGTCCGCCGGCACGGCAAAGCCAGCGGCCTCCGCCGCGGCCGCACCGGCGCGCGCCCCCTCAGCCAAGCAGGCCGCAAGCGAAAAGCTGCCGTTCGCGGCGCCTGCGGACTCTTCGGCCTGCACCGAGGTGCCGGGCACGAAGATGCCGCGCACCTCGTCGTAGCGCAGCTTGCCGCGCGACTGGGAGAAGAGATGCACGCTCGGGTTCCAGCCGCCGGCAAGACAGAGGAGATCGCAGGCGATGCGCCGCGGCTCGCCGAGCAGCTTGGCGCCGCTGCCGTAGAGCGTCGCCACCTCGACCGCACGCACGCGGCGCCAGCCGTGCGCGCGCACCACTGCCTGGCCGGCGAGGATCTCGATATCCGCCTCGCGCGCCTCTGCGACGAGCGCCTCGGCGGGCTTGCTCCGCGCGTCGACGATGGCCGCCACGTCGATGCCCGCCTCCTTGAGCTCGAAGGCGGCGTCATAGGCGCTGTCGTTCGTGGTGAAGACGACGGCCTTGCGCCCCGGCCGCACCGCGTAGCGATTGACGTAAGTCCGCGCGGCGGACGCCAGCATGATGCCGGGCAGGTCGTTGTCGGCGAAGACGAGCGGCCGCTCGATGGCGCCCGTGGCGAGGACGACGCGCGTCGCGCGCACGCGCCACAAGCGTTGCCGCGCGCCCGGAGCCTCGGGACCGAGATGATCCGTGACGCGCTCGAGAAGGGCGAGGAAATTGTGGTCGTAATAGCCGAACACCGTGCTGCGCGGCAGGAGCCGCACCTCGGGCATCTCGCCGAGCTCGCGCAACGCTTCCGCCACCCAGGCGAGCGCGGGCTTGCCGGCGATCGCGGCCTTGGCGCCGAGAAGTGCGCCGCCGAACTCGCTCCCCTCGTCCGCGAGGATCACCCGCGCGCCGCTGCGGCCGGCGGCGAGTGCGGCCATGAGGCCGGCCGGACCGCCGCCGGCTATGAGCACGTCGCAATGGGCGTTGCGCCGCTCGTAGCGCGCCGGATCCGCCTCGGCGGGCGCCTTGCCCATGCCCGCCATCTTGCGAATGATGGGTTCGGCAAAGCGCCAGACCGGCGGCGGCGACATGAAGGTCTTGTAGTAGAAGCCGGCGGGGAGGAGCGGCGCCGCAAGGCCGATGAGGCAGCCCAAGTCCACGTCGAGGCTGGGCCAGGCGTTCTGGCTCTCGGCCGCGAGGCCGTCATAGAGCTCGATCTGCGTCGCGCGCAAATTCGGCTCCGAGGTGCCGCGCTCGCCGAGCTGCACCAGCGCGTTGGGCTCCTCGGCACCCGCGCCGAAGATGCCGCGCGGACGATGGTACTTGAAGCTGCGGCCGACCAGCTTGACGCCGTTGGCGAGGAGTGCCGAGGCGAGCGTGTCGCCGGCAAAGCCCTCGAGCCTGCGGCCGTCGAAGCGGAAGCCGAGCGGCTTCGTGCGATCGATCCTGCCGCCGGTCGCCAGGCGCTCGCTCTGCCGGCTCATCCGCCTCCCCCCGGAGGCTCGCGCTCGGGCGCCGTCTCGTCCATGCGGTAGACGGCCTTGATCTCGTGGCTCACCGTGTCGCGCAGCATGTTGAACCAGCGCCGGCAGCCGTGGCGATGCACCCAGCGCTCGCGGTGCCAGCCCTTGGGATTGCTCCACATGTAGAGGTAGTCCGCCCACTCGGCGTCGCTCGTCTTAGCCGGATCGGCCGGGCGCGCGATGTGCGCTTCGCCGCCGCAGGCGAACTCGCTCTCCTCGCGCGGGCCGCACCATGGGCAAGGGATGAGATGCATGCTCAGAGCCCTCTCAATGCGCGACGCCGGCCGAGCCGTGCTCGTCGAGGAGGCGTCCGCTCTCGAAGCGCTTGAGCGCGAAGGGTGCCGCCAGCGGATGTGGCTCATCCGTTGCTATCGTGTGGGCGAAGACGAAGCCCGAGCCGGGGATCGACTTGAAGCCGCCGGTGCCCCAACCGCAATTGAAATAGAGGCCGTCGATGGGCGTCTTGCCGATGATCGGGCTGGCGTCCGGGCAGATGTCGACGATGCCGGCCCACTGCCGCATCATCCTCAAGCGGCTCACGATGGGAAAGAGCTCCTTCAAGGCCGCGAGCTGAGCCTCGATGACGTGGAAGCTGCCGCGCTGGGCGTAGGAGTTGTAGCCGTCGATGCCGGCGCCGAGCACGAGCTCGCCCCTGTCCGACTGGCTGACATAGACGTGAACGGCGCCCGACATGACGACGCGGTGGAGGACAGGCTTGACCGGCTCGGTCACGAGTGCCTGGAGCGGGTGGCTCTGGATCGGCAGGCGGAAGCCCGCCATGGCGGCAAGCACGCTTGCATGTCCGGCCACCACCACGGCGACCTTCCCGGCCGCGATTGCGCCGCGCGTAGTCTCGAGGCCGCGGATGCGCCCCCCCTCGATGCGCAAGCCCGTCACCTCGCAGTTCTCGATGATCTCGACGCCGCGCGCGTCCGCCGCGCGCGCCAGGCCCCAGGCGACGGCGTCGTGCCGTGCGATGCCGCCGCGGCGCTGGAGCGAGGCGCCGAACACCGGATAGCGCGAAGCGGGCGAGCAATTGAGGATCGGGCAGTAGGCCTTGACCTGCTCTGTGGTCAGCATCTCGCCGTCGATGCCGTTCAACTGCATGGCGCTCACCAGCCGCTGCTGGGCACGCAGGTCGTGCGGGCTGTGCGCCAGCATCATGAGGCCGCGCTGGCTCAGCATGACGTTGAAGTTGAGCTCGCGGCTCAGCCCCTCGAAGAGCCTGAGCGACATCTCGTAGAGTGCCGCCGAATTGTCGTTGAGATAGTTGGAGCGCACGACCGTGGTATTGCGCCCGGTATTGCCGCCGCCGAGCCAGCCCTTCTCCAGCACGGCTACGTTGGCGACGCCGTGCTCCTTGGCGAGGTAATAGGCGGTGGCCAGGCCGTGCCCTCCGGCGCCCACGATCACCACGTCATAGGAGGGCTTCGGCTCCGGGCTGCGCCAAGCGCGCTGCCAGTCGGCATGGTCATGGAGCGCATGGCGCGCCAGGCTGAAAATCGAGTAGCGCTGCACCCGCGGACCCCGCTGATCGCGTCCCCCGAGCCGGGGCTGCGGCATTGTTGCATCGGCGCCTGGCGCCTACAACAGCGATCTCCCTCAGCGATCCGCTTCGCGGCTCGATCGCGCTTGCCGGCCTGAGTGGTGCCACGGATCGAGGGCCGGGGCGAGGGAGCGCCGCGCTCTTTCGCGGCTGCGTTACATGACTCCGCCGCCCTCGCTTTCGGCAAGCATGTAGCACTTAAGCTTCTCGAGCGCCCGGCACTCGATCTGGCGGACGCGCTCCTTGCTGATGCCGAGGCTGCCGCCGAGCCGCTCGAGCGTCGTCTCCTCGTCCTTGAGATGGCGCTCCTGGACGATGAGCCGCTCGCGCTCCGAGAGCCGGGCGAGCGCTTGGGCGAGCAGGCGCTCGCGCCGAGCCGCCTCGCCGCTGTCGATCGCGTCCTCCTCGGGCGACGGCCGCTCGTCGGCGAGAACGTCCTGCCAGGTCTCGTCGGCGTCGTCGCCGCGCGGCGCATTGAGCGAGAGATCGCGCGCGAAGAGCCGCGCCTCCATGGCCGAGACCTCGCGCGCGTCCACCGCGAGCTCGCGCGCGACGGCAAGCGTCCCCTCGTGGCCGAGGCGGCCCTCGCCCGGCTCGCCCAGGCGCGCGCTCAGGCGGCGAAGATTATAGAAGAGGGTCTTCTGCGCAGCCGAGGTGCCGGTACGCACGATGGACCAATTGCGCAGCACGAAGTCCCGCATCGCGGCGCGCACCCACCACGTGGCGTAGGTCGAGAAGCGCGCGTCGTACGCGGCATCGAAGCGCCGCGCCGCCTGCATGAGGCCGAGGCTGCCTTCCTGGACGAGGTCGCCGAGCGGCAGTCCATAGCCGCGGAAGCGCGCAGCCAGGCTGACCACGAGCCGCAGGTGGCTGGTGATCAGCTCGTGGAGTGCCGTCTCGTCCCCAAGCTCGCTCCAGCGCTGCGCCAATGCGGCCTCGCGCTCGCGGCTCAGCATGGGGGCCGCTCTCGAGGCCTCCACGAAACTGCGCTCGATGCTCTGCAGCGCCGGCCATTCCAAGCTTGCCATCCTGCCTTCCGTTCGCCTCTGTCCCCGTAGAGTTACGTACGACCCCGGCGAGCGGCTCCGGCGCGGCAGGTCACATGTGCGTGAGGAGAACCGGGCGCCGGGCGGCGGGCCGCCCCGCGCCGAACGCGCAGGACCAACGCCGTCGAGCGCGGATCGACCTTAGAGAAGCCCCGGCGCCGGAGACGCCGGCTCTATGCAGAGTGGCTCGTCGAAGCGCGCGCTGTTGACCCTGGCCGAGACGGGATAGACCATCATCGCCTCGGCGGGATAGGGGCCGAGCAGCGCCAGCGCGTCCTTGGCCGCTGTCGCGGGGTCGAGCCAGCGCGCATAAGCCTCGGGCGCAAGGATGACCGGCATGCGTCCGTGGATCGGGCGCAAGAGTGCGTTGGCCTCCGTGGTCACGATCGTGCACGACTTTACCGGAGGGCCGCCGGGCGCCTTGTCCCAGCGCTCCCACAGGCCGGCGAAGGCGAAAAGCGGCGGTGCCGCGGAAGCGCCGCCCTTGAGCACGATGCGATAGGGCTGCTTGCCGTGCGCCGTGGCCTGCCATTCGTAGAAGCCGTCCGCCGGCACGAGGCAGCGCCGCGCGCGGAAGGCGGCACGGAAGGAGGGCTTCTCCGCCAGGCCTTCGGCGCGCGCGTTGATCAGCTTGGCGCCGATCGCCGGGTCCTTGGCCCAGAACGGCACCAGGCCCCAGCGCAGCGACACGAGCTCGCGCTCGCCGCTGCCGCCGTGGGCGGGCCGCACGGCGGGCACGAGCTGGGTGGGTGCGATGTTGTAGCGCGCCGGCAGATTGGGCAGCGGTCCCACGAAGCCGAAGAGCCGCCGCATCGCCTCCGCGGGCGTGGTGAGCGAATAGCGTCCGCACATGCCGCTCGATCCTATAGGGCAGGATGGGCGCGCAAAAGGCCTCGCCTAGACGCCGAGCCCCGCGAGGCGCACCGGCTGGCGCTTGCCGCCCCACTGGCCGGGCGCCGCCTCGAAGTGTCCGGCGCAACGCGCCCCGCAAGCGGCGCAGTGCCCGTCGGGCGTGAGGTTCCAGGCGCCGAGCTCGTACCAGTCGCGCGCGATGAGGAGGGTGCCGCAGCCGTGGCAATAAGTGCTTTGCCCCGCCGCGTCATGCACGTTCCCGGTATAGGCATAGCGGATGCCGCAAGCGTGCGCGATCTCGCGCGCGCGCGTGAGCGTAGCAGTCGGCGTGCTCGGGCGGTTGAGCATGCGCCAGTCGGGATGGAAGGCGGTGAAGTGGAGCGGCACGTCCGGCCCGAGCTTGTCGACGATCCAGCGGCACATCGCCTCGGTCTCCGCCGGGGCATCGTTCTCGCCCGGGATCATCAGGTTGGTGATCTCGAACCACACCGCGGTCTCGTGCTTCAAATAGACGAGCGTGTCGAGCACGGGTGCGAGCTCGCCCGAGCAGATACGCTTGTAGAACGCCTCGCTGAAGGCCTTGAGGTCGACGTTGGCCGCGTCCATATGGCGGTAGAACTCGGCGCGCGGCTCGGCGCATTGGTAGCCCGCGGTCACCGCCACCGCCTTGATCCCCTCGGCGCGGCAGGCGTCGGCCACGTCGATGGCGTATTCGTGGAAGATGACGGGATCGTTGTAGGTGAAGGCGACGCTGCTGCAGCCGAGCGCCTTGGCGGCCGTCGCGATGCGCGCGGGCGAGGCGGCGTCGGCGAGGGTGTCCATCTCGCGCGACTTCGAGATGTCCCAGTTCTGGCAGAAGCGGCAGGCGAGGTTGCAGCCCGCCGTGCCGAAGGAGAGCACGGGCGTGCCGGGAAGGAAGTGGTTGAGGGGCTTCTTCTCGATGGGATCGACGCAATAGCCCGACGAGCGGCCGTAGCTCGTCAGCACCATGCGGTCGCCCGCGCGGCCGCGCACGAAGCAGAGGCCGCGCTGGCCCTCCTGAAGCTTGCAGGCGCGCGGGCAGAGATCGCACGCGATACGGCCGTCCGCAAGGCGGTGCCAATAGCGCGCGGCCGTGCCCTCGATTGGCGCACTCGCCTGGTCGTGTTCGCTCATGATCCGAATAGTGGCCGCTCCAGCTCTTCCGGCGGCGCCGGGGAATACTATATCAATGGTTGCGGGCGATATTGCGCTAATATGGGGCGGCACTTGCGCCTCCGCAATACGGTCCGCCCGCAGCAACGATGGAGGACGGGAGGATGGCCGTGCGTCCGCCGGCGGTGGCCGGTCTCTTCTATCCCGCCGAAGCGCGCGAGCTCGCCCGCGCGGTCGAGGGTTATCTGGCCGCCGCAGCCCCGGAGGGCGCTCCGCCCGCGGCCGTGGTGGTGCCCCACGCCGGCTTCGTCTATTCCGGGCCGGTCGCGGCCGCCGCCTATGCCCGGCTGCGGCCGCTCAAGGGCCGCCTCAAGCGCGTGGTGCTGGTCGGCCCGGCGCACCGCATGGCGATCCGCGGCCTCGCGGTGCCCGGCGTCGATGCCTTCGCAACACCCCTCGGCCCCGTCCCCTTGGACCGCGCGGCCATCGCCCGCATCGCGGCACTGCCGCAGCTCGCCGTGAGCGACGAGCCGCACCGCCTCGAGCACTGCCTGGAGGTCCAGCTCCCCTTCATCATCGCGTGCCTGGGTGCCGTCCCGCTGGTGCCGCTCGTGGTGGGGGACGCCACGGCCGAGGAGGTGGCGGAAGTCATCGAGATGCTGTGGGACGGACCCGAGACGCTGGTCGTGATCAGCTCTGACCTCAGCCACTATCACGATTACGAGACGGCGCGCCGCATGGACAGGGCGACCTCCGCGGCGATCGAGGCGCTCGACGAGCGGCGCATCGGCTGGGAGGATGCCTGCGGCCGGCTGCCGATCGCCGGCCTGCTGCGCCTTGCGCGCAAGCGCGGCCTCAAGGCGGAGACGGTCGATCTGCGCAACTCGGGCGACACGGCAGGACCGCGCGACGAGGTCGTCGGCTATGGCGCTTATGTCTTCGCCTGAGCTCGCGGCACCCACGCGCGAGGCGCCCGGCGACGCCGCCCTCTTGGCACGCCACGGCGGGCGGCTCCTGGCGCTGGCGCGGGCGAGCATCGCCTGGCGCCTCGAGAGGGGGATGCCCTTGCCATGCGACGCGGACGCGCATCCGCCCGAGCTCAGGGCCGCGCGCGCCGTCTTCGTGACGCTCACCGCCGCGGGCCGCCTGCGCGGCTGCGTCGGCACCCCCGCCGCCTGGCGCCCCCTCGTCGAGGACGTGGCGGACAACGCCGCCGCCGCGGCACTCGAGGACATGCGCTTCCCGCCCTTGGCCGCGGGCGAGCTCGGCGGCGTCGCCATCGCCCTCTCGCTGCTCTCGCCGGCCGAGCCGCTCAGGGCCGAGAGCGAGGAGGCGCTGCTTGCCCTGCTGATACCCGGCATTCATGGCCTCATCCTCCACGCTGGCGAAGCGAGGGCGCTCTTCCTCCCGCAAGTGTGGCGGCATCTGCCGCGCCCGCGCGACTTCCTCGCCGAGCTCAAGGCCAAGGCCGGGCTCGCCAAGGACCGCTGGTCGCCGGCCTTCGCCTTTCAGCGCTTCACGAGCGCATCGGTGGCCGAGCCGGGGGCGTAGCAGCGCGGCGCACGCGGCGCTTTACATCCCGGCCGCTTCTCCGCAGAGTTCGGCCATCGCCACAAGCGGGCAGGACCGCATGACCCCTCCCAAGACCTTGCTGCAAATGGCCGGCGTCGCAGCACTGCCGAGCCATCTCGCGGACGCGGCCCTCATCCTCATCGACTGCCAGCGCGAATACGTCGACGGCCGCCTGCCGCTGCCCCGCGTCGGGCCGGCGCTTGCCGAGGCCGGCCGCGTGCTGGAGCTCGCAAGGAAGCGCGGGGGCGGCGCCGTCATCCACGTGGTGCACCATGGCGCTGCGGGCGGCCTCTTCGATCCCAAGGGCACCTTCGCCGAGATTGCCGATCCCGTGCGGCCGCAAGCCGGCGAGGCGGTGGTGATCAAGAGCAAGCCCAATGCCTTCGCCGGCACCGACCTCGACGCGCGGCTCAAGGCGCTCGGCAAGACGGAGCTCATCGTGGTCGGCTTCATGACCCATATGTGCGTGAGCTCGACGGTGCGCGCCGCACTCGACCTCGGCTATCGCTCGACCGTGGTGGCGCGGGCCATAGCCACGCGCGCCCTCCCCGACGGCAGCGGCGGCGTGATCGATGCCGAGACGCTGCACCGCGCCGAGCTCGCCGGCCTTGCCGACCGCTTCGCGACCGTGGTCGACGACGCGAGCGCATGGGGCGCCTGAATTTGGACCAGGAGGCCCGTGCCGCCCTCGTCGACGCGGTGGTGCGCATCGCCGCGGAGGCCGGCGAGCGCATCATCGAGATCTATTGCGCCGGCTGCCCGGTCGAGGAGAAGGCGGACGCGAGCCCGGTGACCGCGGCGGACCGCGAGGCGGAGGCGCTCATTCTCGCGCGTCTCGCAGCACTCACGCCCGACATTCCGGCCGCCTCCGAGGAGGCCATGTCCGCCGGCGCCAAGTGCCCGGCGGCGGAGCGCTTCTGGCTCGTCGACCCGCTCGACGGCACCAAGGAGTTCGTCAACCGCATCGGCGAATTCACCGTGAACATCGCGCTCGTCGAGGCGGCAGTGCCGGTGCTGGGCGTCGTGCATCTGCCGGTCTCGGGCGAGAGCTACGCGGGCGCCGGCCCCGGCACGGCGACGAAACGCGGCAAGACGGGGAAGGCGCTCCCGATCGCGGCGCGCACACCTGCAGCGGACGGCCTCGTCATGCTGACGAGCCGCTTCCATCGCGACGATGCGAAGCTGGCACCCTTCCTCGCAGGCTACCTCGCCCGCCGCGGCGAGGCGATCAAGGAGCAGAGGGCCGCCGGCAGCGCCAGCAAGTTCTGCCTGATTGCCGCGGGCGAGGCCGATTTCTATCCGCGCCTGGGGACCACCATGGAATGGGATACCGCCGCGGGCCATGCGCTCCTCCTGGCGGCCGGCGGCCGTCTCGAGGGCCTGGACGGCGCTCCCTTGCGCTACGGCAAGCCGGACTTCCGCAATGCCGGCTTCGTCGCGCGCGGCAAGTTGCCGCGGCGCCGGCCTGGGTCTTGATTTTCTCGCCGCGCGTCCACATGTCCAATGATGTACTGAGGCTACGCGTAAAGTAGTCGACAGGACGAACGGCCGGTCGAGGCCGGCCGTGAAAGTGCCGCCGCAATACCCTTGCGGCGACCGCGATGCGGTCATTACCGCGGATGGCCGGCATCAGCGAGAAAACGGAAAGAGCCGTCCCTAGCCGACGGCTCTTTCATTAGGAGAGGCCGGCATTCGCAGAGGCGGGCGGGCGGCGGGTGCTGCGTTGACGGAGTGCGGCGGGACGCTTAGCGTGCGCCGCGATCGCGCCAACCGCCCGAGGCCCCGCCGCAGCATGGCTCAACCCGCAATCCGCGCGCCCGACGAGGACGCCATCGCCGAGGCCGTGCGTCTCCTAAGCACGGGCCGGCTCGTGGCGTTTCCGACCGAGACGGTCTACGGCCTCGGCGCCGATGCGGGCTGCGACCGCGCCGTGGCGGCGATCTTCGCCGCCAAGGGCCGGCCGCGCTTCAATCCCCTCATCGTGCACTGGTCCGATGCGGCGGCGGCGACGAGCGCCGTGACGTTCGATGCCCGCGCACGCACGCTCGCAGAGCGCTTCTGGCCCGGACCGCTCAGCCTCGTGCTGCCGCGGCGGAGCGGTGCTGCGATCTCGCTCCTGTGCAGCGCCGGGCTCGATACCCTTGCCGTGCGCGTGCCGGCCCAGGAGACGGCACAAGCCCTTCTGCGGGCGTTCGCGGGTCCGATCGCGGCGCCGAGCGCCAACCGCTCGGGCGCCGTGAGCCCGACGACCGCGGCCCATGTGGCGGACTCGCTCGGCGGCCGCGTCGCCCTCATCCTCGACGGCGGCGCTTGTCCGGTCGGTCTCGAATCGACGGTGGTCGATCTCTCGACGCCGGAGGCGAGGCTGCTGCGCCCAGGCGGCGTCACGCTCGAGGCGCTCGAGGCCGCCATCGGGCCGCTCGCGCGCGGCGCCGATGCGGCGGCGCGGCGGCGCTCGCCCGGCCAGCTCGCCAGCCACTACGCGCCGCGCGCCCCGCTCCGCCTCGAGGTCCGCGGCGAGGTGCGAGAGGGCGAGGCTCTCCTCGCCTTCGGGCCCGCGCCGCCCGCGGGCTACTCGGCGAGCCTCAACCTCTCGCCCACGGGCGACCTTGCCGAAGCCGCGGCCAACCTCTTCGCCATGCTGCGCGCGCTCGACGCCGCAGGCCCAAGTGCTATCGCCGTGATGCCGGTGCCCGAGCGCGGCCTCGGACGCGCCATCAACGACCGCCTGCGCCGCGCCGCCGCACCACGGCCGCAGAGAAAGCGGGATGCCTGAGCGCACGCCCGCCCCGGTTCCCTCGCGGCGTTCCGCGGCGTAAGCTAATCCCCTCGCGCAACCGACCAAGCCCTCGGGAGTGCCATCGTGACTGCGCTTGCCCAACTGCTCTCGCCAGACGCGCTTTCCGAGATCAAGGCGGTGCTCGGCCCCAGGGGCTGGATCGACGATGCGTCGGAGATGGAGCGCTACCTGGTCGACGAGCGGCGGCTCTACCGCGGCCGCGCGCCGCTCGTGCTGAGGCCGGCCTCGACGGCCGAGGTCGCCGCGGTGATGCGCATCTGCCACCGCCGCCGCATCCCGGTCGTTCCCCAGGGCGGCAACACGGGCATGGTGGGGGGCGCCGTTCCCCACGAGCACGGCGGCGAGCTCGTGCTCTCGCTTGCCCGCCTCAACCGCATCCGCGCCATCGACCCGCTCAATTACACCATGACGGTCGAGGCGGGCTGCATCCTCGCCAATCTGCAGAAGGCGGCCGAGGAGGCCGACAGGCTCTTCCCCTTGAGCCTCGGCGCCGAGGGGAGCTGCATGATCGGCGGCAACCTGTCGTGCAACGCGGGCGGCGTCGCCGTCTTGCGCTACGGCAACGCGCGCGAGCTCACGCTCGGCCTCGAGGTGGTGCTGCCCGACGGCGGCGTGCTCGACGGGCTCACCGCGCTGCGCAAGGACAATACGGGCTACGATCTGAAGCAGCTCTTCATCGGCGCCGAGGGCACCCTCGGCATCATTACGGCGGCGGTGCTCAAGCTCTTTCCCCGCCCGCGCGAGGCGGTGACGGCCCTGGTGGCGGTGCCCGAGTTGCAGGCGGCGGTCGAGCTACTGGCGCACGCGCGCGCGAGCTCGGGCGACCAGCTCTCCGCCTTCGAGCTCATGCCGCGGCTGGGCTTCGAGCTCGACATGGCCTATCTGCCGGGCATCGTCGATCCGCTCCAGCGGCCTTACGAGCACTACGTGCTGCTGGAGTTCACCTCGGCCGACGCCGCGGCCGAGCTGGGTCCGCGCATCGAGAGCGCCCTCGCCGAGGCCATCCAGAAGGGCCTCGTGCTCGACGCCACCATCGCCGCCAACACGGCACAGGCGAAGGCGCTGTGGCGCCTGCGCGAGGGCATCCCCGAGGCGCAGCAGGCGCACGGCGGCGGCATCAAGCACGACGTCTCGGTGCCGGTCTCGCGCGTGGCCGATTTCATCGCCGAGGCAACGGCCGCCTGTCTTGCCCATGAGCCGGCGGTGCGCGTGCTCGCCTTCGGCCACGTCGGCGACGGCAACGTGCATTTCAACCTCTGCCGGCCGCACGGCGCCGATGCCAAGGCCTTCGAGGCGCGTCACGAGGAGTTCAACCGCATCGTCCACGACATCGTGGCGCGCATGGGCGGCAGCATCAGCGCCGAGCACGGCATCGGCCGCCTCAAGCGCGCGGAGCTCGCGCGTTATGCGCCGGCACTCGAGCTCGAGCTCATGCGCAAGGTGAAGGCGGCCTTCGATCCCCACGGCATCATGAATCCGGGCAAGGTCCTCTGACGGCCGCTTCGGGAGGAAGCCATGTACACAGCCCCTTTGAGCGAGATGCGCTTCGCCCTCGATCTTGCGGGTCTCGCCGAGGTCGCCCGCCTGCCCGGTGCTGCGGACGCCGCACCCGACCTCGTCGACGCCATCCTCGAGGAGGCCGGCAAGCTCGCCTCCGAGGTGCTCGCACCCCTCAACCAGCCGGGCGACAGGGAGAGCTCGCGCCTGGAGAACGGCGTGGTCTATACGCCCAAGGGCTTCAAGGAGGCCTATCGCACCTTCGTCGAGGGCGGCTGGAACAGCGTGCCCTTCGCACCCGAGCACGGCGGCCAGGGCCTCCCCACCCTCCTCCACATGGCGCTCAGCGAGATGTGGAACTCGGCGAACATGTCCTTCGCCCTCTGCCCGCTGCTCAATTTCGGTGCCGTCGAGGCGATCGATGCCCACGGCTCGCCCGCGCAGAAGGCGCTCTACCTGCCCAAGATGATCGCGGGGGAGTGGACGGGCACCATGAACCTGACCGAGCCGCAGGCGGGCTCGGACCTGAGCCTCGTGAAGACGCGCGCGGTGCGCGACGGCGCGCAATACCGCATCACCGGCCAGAAGATCTTCATCACCTACGGCGACCACGATCTGACCGAGAACATCATCCACCTCGTGCTGGCGCGGCTGCCCGATGCACCGGCGGGGACGCACGGCATCTCCCTCTTCATCGTGCCCAAGCTCCTGGTGAAGGCGGACGGCGCGCTCGACGGGCGCAACGACCTGCGCTGCGTCTCGCTCGAGCACAAGCTCGGCATCCGCGCGAGCCCCACCGCGGTCATGGCCTATGGCGACGGCGGCGGGGCGGTCGGCTACCTCGTGGGCGAGGAGAACCGCGGCCTCCACTACATGTTCACCATGATGAACCACGCGCGGCTCGCCGTCGGGCTCGAGGGCGTCGCCATTGCCGAGCGCGCCTACCAGCAGGCACGCGACTACGCCAAGAGCCGCGTGCAGAGCCGCGACATCGCGGGAACCGACGAGCGGCCGGTCACCATCATCCACCACCCGGACGTCCGCCGCATGCTGCTTGAGATGCGCGCCGGCACCGAGGCCATGCGCGCGCTCAATTACTACGCTGCGGCGTTGCTCGACGTGGCCAAGCGCCACCCCGACGCCGCCGAGCGGAGCCGCGCCGAGGAGCTCGTCGATCTCCTCATCCCGGTGTGCAAGGCGTGGTCGACCGACCTCGGCGTCGAGCTCGCCTCGCTCGGCATCCAGGTGCACGGCGGCATGGGCTACATCGAGGAGACGGGTGCCGCCCAGCATTACCGCGACGCGCGCATAGCACCCATCTACGAGGGCACCAACGGCATCCAGGCGAACGACCTCATGGGCCGCAAGCTCGGCCGCGACGGCGGTGCGGCGGCGCGCCGCTTCATCGCCAAGATGCGCGAGAGCGAGGCAGGGCTCGCCGCGGCAAAGGGCGACGAGCTCGCGGCGCTGCGTAGGCCGTTGCGCGAGGGCCTCGATGCCCTCGCCGCCGCCACTGACTGGATGGTCGCGACCATGGCCAAGGACATCCGCCGCGCCGCCGCGGGTGCCGCGGAATATCTCGACCTCTTCGGCACCGTGGTGGGCGGCTGGCTCATGGCGCGCGCGGCACTCGAGGCGGCGAGGCACCTTGCCAAAGGCGAGGGCGACGCCGCCTTCCACAAGGCCAAGCTCGTCTCGGCGCGCTTCTACGCCGACTGCCGGCTGGCGCGGGCACCCGCCTCGCTCGCTCCCATCATGCGCGCGGGCGACAGCGTGCTGGCGCTCGACGAAGAGCAGTTCTAGGCGCCAGGCCCGCAAGAGGCGCCCGACTGCAGGCGGAGGGGAGCGGGAGACGATGAGCGAGACGATCGTGAGCGGCATCAAGCCGGGGCTGCGCGTGCTGGTGACGGCGGCGGCGGCCGGCATCGGGCGCAGCATCGCCGACGCCTTCATCGCCCATGGCGCGCGGGTCTATGTCTCGGACGTGGACGAGGCGGCGCTCTCCCGCTATCTCGCAGGCGCGCCCGCGGCACTCGGCATGCTCTCGGACGTGGCGGACGAGGCGGCCGTCGACCGCATGTTCGACGATCTCGCGGCACGGCTCGGCGGCCTCGACCTCCTCGTCAACAATGCCGGCATCGCGGGCCCCACGGCCGCGGTCGAGGACATCGACCCCGCCGAGTGGCGGCGCACCGTCAACGTGAACCTGACCGGGCACTTCTACTGCACGCGCCGCGCCGTTCCCCTCCTCAAGAACGCCGCGGAGGGCGCCATCATCAACATCTCGTCGGTGGCGGGGCGGCTCGGTTACGCCCATCGCCTGCCCTATGCCGCGACCAAATGGGCGATCGTCGGCATGACGCAGTCCCTCGCCAAGGAGCTCGGGCCCGCCGGCATCCGGGTCAACGCCATTCTCCCCGGCGTGGTGGCCGGCCCGCGCATCGAGCGCGTCTTCGCGGCACGGGCCAAATTGACCGGGATGAGCATCGCGGAGGCGCGCGCGGAAAGCCTCGGCAAGGTCTCGCTCCGCCGCACGGTGTCGCCCGAGGACGTGGCCAACATGGCGCTCTTCCTCGCCTCGCCCGCCGGACGCAACATCTCGGGGCAGGCGCTCAGCGTCTGCGGCAACGTCGAGACCCTCTGAGCATCCGCCCGCCGCGCGGCCTCACGCGCATGTGACCGCGGTCATAGCGCCGCCCGCCCCCAGCCTTAAGATCACCCCCGCACAGAGGCGCCCATTCTGTGTATCGACTTGGGGCGGGGGTTGCGCAAGCGGCACCCGCCCCCTTTTTTGCTCTCGGCGGATGCTGGGGCTGCACACATCTCGAGGAGACTTGCAGCGCCGCCGTGGGTCCTTCGAGACGCGCCCCTTCGGGGCGCTCCTCAGGATGAGGCGAATTTGTGTATGGCAGATAGAGTTAACCTCGTCCTGAGGAGCGAGCGGAGCGAGCGTCTCGAAGGACCCACCGCAGCCGGTCCGAGGCCCCTTTGCACAGCGCAACACCACGATTTGCCGATGCCGGGACTCGGACTAAATATTGTGTTCATCATATTTTATTGTCTGTGATATGATTATCATCATATTTATAGGAGCGGCGATGCCGAAGAGCCTGCAGCGCAAGGAGGAGACCCGGCGGCGCATCCTGGATGCGGCCGGCCGGCAGTTTCGCGCGGCCGGGCTGAACGGCGCTGGCGTCGCCGAGATCATGGCGGCGGCCGGCTTGACCCATGGCGGCTTCTACGCCCACTTCGCCGACAAGGCGGCCCTCGCCGCCGCGGCGCTCGAGGCCGCACTCGAGGAGAACCGCGTCGTCTGGCTCGCCGGGCTGGGCGGCCTCTCCCAGGCGGACGCCTATCGCCGCATCGCCGGCCGCTACCTCTCGCCGGCGCACCGCGACAACCCCGCCGAAGGCTGCGCCATGGCGGCACTCGCGAGCGAGCTCGCACGGCCGGGCGGGAGCAGCCTGCGCGCCGTCTTCACGGCGGCCTTTGCCGAGACCCTGCGGGCGCTCGAGCCCTTCATGCCGGCGGGCGAACGCCTGCGACCGCGCGAGCGCGCGCTCGCCACCGCGGCCTTAGCACTCGGCGGCCTGCTGCTCGCCCGCATAGTCGACGACGAAACGCTCTCGAACGAGGTGCTGCTCGCCTGCCGCCGCGCGGCTCTCGCCGCACTCGGGCCGCATGGCTGAGCTACCGCGCCGGCCGCGAAGGCGCTAAGCTCGCCGCTGGCGGCACGGCCAAAAAGACCACAGCGGGAGGGAGCGCCCGATGACGGCGGCGGCAGTCGACTTCGATCTCGAGCAGATCATGGCCTTCATTCCGCACCGCTATCCGTTCCTGCTCATCGACCGGGTCGTCAATGCCGTTGCCGACAAGGGCGGCGTCGGCATCAAGACGGTCACGGTCGACGAGCCCTATTTCCGCGGGCTGCCCTTGCAGCAGCTCGCCATGCCCGGCATGCTCATCGTCGAGGCCCTGACCCAGACCGCGGCGGTCGTGGCCATCCACACCCTCGGCAGCGCGGTTGCGGGAAAATTCATGTATCTCATGGGGCTGCACGGGGTGCGCTTCCGCCGCCTGGTGCGGCCGGGCGACGTGCTCTTCCTCCACATCGCCAAGCTGCGCTCCCACGGCCCCTTCTCGAAGCTTCGCGGCGAGGCCAAGGTCGGCGGCAATCTGGTGGCGGAGGCGACGCTCACGGCTACGATCCTCGAGGCCGAAGCCGCCTTCCGGACGCCGTAGCGCCGCGCGGCTCGCCGGCCAGGTCCGCCGCCATGACCGAACTCGAAATCCCGGCCGTCGACCCGTACCTGCGCAGCCGCGTCGACGTGCTCGACGCCCAGATGGAGTTCATCGACGCAGGCCGCGGCGACGCCATCGTCTTCCTCCACGGCAACCCGACCTCCTCCTATCTCTGGCGCAACGTCATCCCGCGCACGGCCGGACTCGGGCGGGCGCTCGCCCCCGACCTCGTCGGCATGGGCCGCTCGAGCCGCGCGCCCGGGGGCAGCTACCGCTTCGCCGACCACGCGCGCTATCTCGACGCCTGGTTCGAGGCGGCGGGCGTGGGCGACCGCGTCGTCATCGTCGGCCACGACTGGGGCGGCGCCCTCGGCTTCCATTGGGCGAGGCGGCACGCCGCGCGCGTCCAGGGCATCGTCTATATGGAGACCATCGTGCGCCCGCTCCTCATGTCCGAATGGCCGGAGAAGGCGCGCGGCATCTTTGCGGCCATGCGCTCGCGCGCGGGCGAGGATCTGGTGCTGCAGAAGAACGTCTTCGTCGAGCGCATCCTGCCGGCGAGCGTGCTGCGCGGGCTCGGCGAGGCCGAGATGGCGGTCTATCGCGCGCGCTTCCGCGAGCCGGGCGAGAGCCGCCGCCCGACCCTCGCGTGGCCGCGCGAGATCCCGCTCGACGGCAAGCCCGCGGACGTGGTCGAGACCGTCGAGGCCTATGGCGCGTGGCTCAAAAAGAGCCCCGTGCCCAAGCTCTTCGTCAATGCCGAGCCGGGCTCGATCCTCACGGGCGCCCAGCGCGAGTTCTGCCGGCGCTGGCCGAACCAGCGCGAGGCGACCGTCGCGGGGAGCCATTTCATCCAGGAGGATTCGCCGCACGAGATCGGCGCCGCGATCGCCGGCTTCGTGCGCGGACTCCGCGGCAGCGCCTGAGCGGGGAGAGCGACATGTCGGACACCGTTCTGGTCACGCGCAAGGACGCAGTCGCCACGGTCACGCTCAACCGGCCCGCCGCCTTGAACGCCCTCGACGACGCCATGATGCCCGCCTTGGAGGAGACCTTCACGGCGCTCGAGGCCAACGCCGCGGTGCGCGCCGTCATCGTGCGCGGGGCGGGCGAGCACTTCATGGCCGGCGGCGACGTGAAGCTCTTCCACCGCGGCCTCGCGCTGCCGCCCGCCGAGCGCCGCCGCCGCCTCGAGAGCTTCGTGCACAAGCTGCACCCCACGGTCATCGCCATCCGGCGCATGCCGCAGCCGGTCATCGCCAGCGTGCGCGGGGCTGCCGCCGGCTTCGGCCTGAGCCTCGTCATGGCCTGCGATCTGGCGGTCTGTGCCGAGGACGCCTATTTCACCGTCGCCTATTCGCTCATCGGCACCAGCCCCGACGGCTCGGGCACCTATCACCTGCCGCGCATCGTCGGCATGAAGAAGGCGATGGAGCTCGCCCTCCTCGCCGAGCGCTTCGATGCGCGCGCGGCGCTCGCACTCGGCTTCGTCAACAAGGTGGTGCCTGCGGGCGAGCTCGAGGCCGCGAGCGAGGCGCTCGCCGCACGCCTCGCCCAAGGACCCACGCGCGCCTACGGCAACACCAAGCGCCTCTTGAACCAGTCGCTCGCCAACACGCTTGCCGCCCAGCTCCAGGCCGAGGCGGAGAGCTTCGCCGACTGCGCCGCGAGCGAGGACTTCGCCGAGGGTGTCAACGCCTTCGTCGAGAAGCGCAAACCCCGCTTCAGCGGCACCTGAGCCGGGAAGGACGAGCCATGGCAAGTCTCGCGGGCAAGACGCTCTTCGTGACCGGCGGCAGCCGGGGCATCGGCCTGGCGATCGCCCTGCGCGCGGCAGCCGACGGCGCCCGCATCGCGATTGCGGCCAAGACCGCCGAGCCGCATCCCAACCTCGAGGGCACCATCCACACGGCGGCCAGGGAGATCGAGGCGGCGGGCGGCGCCTGCCTGCCGCTCCAGCTCGACATCCGCGACGAGGCGGGCGTCTTCGCCGCGGTCGAGGAGACCGCCAAGGCCTTCGGCGGCATCGACATCCTGATCAACAACGCGAGCGCCATCAGCCTCACGGGCACGCTCGAGACGCCGATCAAGCGCTACGACCTGATGAACGCCGTCAACGCGCGCGGCACCTACCTCTGCTCGCAGGCCTGCCTCCCCTATCTCAAGCGCGCCGCCAATCCGCACATCCTCACGCTCTCTCCGCCGCTCAGTCTGGAGGCGCGCTGGTTCGCCCCCCACGTCGCCTACACCATCGCGAAATACGGCATGAGCATGTGCGTGCTCGGCATGGCCGAGGAGTTCCGGCGCGAGCGCGTCGCGGTCAACGCCCTCTGGCCGCGCACGGTGATCGCGACGGCAGCACTCCGGCTCATCCCCGGCGCCGACCCGCGGAAGGGCCGCGTGCCGCGCATCGTGGCGGATGCGGCGCACGCCATCCTGGTGCGCGAGAGTGCCGGCTGCACCGGCAATTTCTTCATCGACGAGGAGGTGCTGCGCGCCGAGGGAGTTGCCGATTTCGCCCCTTACGCGGTGGCGCCCGGCGAGCCGCTCCTTCGCGATCTCTTCCTCTCCTGAGGTGCGCCGTGCCCGAGCTCGACATCGCCTCGGCCGTGGCCGCGTTCTGGCAAGAGCACGAGCGCGGCGTCCACTTCCCGCCGGCGTGGAGCGGCAAGCTCTCGCTCGACGAGGCGTACCAGATCCAGCTCGGGCTCGTGACGCTGCGCGAGGCCGCGGGCGAGCGCCGCATCGGCTGGAAGGTCGGCCTCACCTCCGCCGCCATCCAGCAGCAGTTCCGCGTGCACGAGCCGGTTTTCGGCTGCCTCCTCGAGGAGGGGCTCAAAGCGAGCGGCGAGCGCTTCCGCCACTCGGAGCTGATCCAGCCCGGCTTCGAGACCGAGAATCTGCGTGCGCCTTGCGCGCGATCTCGCCGGCTCCGCGGTCGCCGCCGCGGAGGCGGCCGCCGCGGTCGACGTCTGCTATCCCGCCTTCGAGATCATCGAGACGCGGGGCGACCTCACCAAGGAACTCGCCTTGGCGCTGGCCAACAACGCCCAGCAGAAGGCCTTCGTGCTCGGCAAGGGCGTCCGCTTCTCGGCCGGGCTCGACGTTGCCTCGATCGCTGTCTCGGTCGAGATGAACGGCAAGGAGGTCGCGACCGGCAGGGCGGATTCGGTGCTCGGCAACCCGCTCAACTCGCTCCTCTTCCTCGCCCGCAAGCTCAGCCAGTTCGGCCGCAGCCTCAAGGCCGGAGAGCTCGTCATGACCGGCTCGCTCACGCGCCAGTTTGCCCTCGCCAAGGGCGAGCGCATCCGCGCCCGCTTCGACCGCCTGGGCGAGGTCGAGGCGAGCTTCGACTAGCGCGTGGCCGGCCCAGGGCGGCTTTTTCCCTTGCTTTGCGCGGGCATGGGCCGTAAGAGGCGCGCGGCGCAAGCATCGCCTCTCGGCAAGGGGGGCCAGGAGCGGAGGGCGGTGGAACCATGGAGTGGTACAAGGAGACCCTCTACAAGGAGATCAGCCAGAGCTTCAAGATCGCGCGGGTCATCCATCGCGAGAAGACCGCTTTCCAGGACCTGGTGATCTTCGAGAACGGGCTGATGGGCCGCGTGCTGGCGCTCGACGGCGTCATCCAGCTGAGCGAGGGCGACGAGTTCTTCTATCACGAGATGATGGGTCACGTGCCGCTCATCGCCCACGGCAGTGCCAAGCGCGTGCTCATCGTCGGCGGCGGCGACGGCGGCCTCTTGCGCGAGGTGCTCAAGCACAAGGGCGTCGAGCGCGTCGTCATGGTCGAGATCGACCGCTACGTCATCGAGCTCTCGAGGAAATACCTGCCGTCCTTGCCCGGCAAGGCCTTCGAGGATCCGCGCGGCGAGATCGTCATTGCCGACGGCGCCAAGTTCGTCGCCGAGACCGCCGAGCGCTTCGACGTCATCATGGTCGATTCCACGGACCCCATCGGCCCGGGCGAAGTGCTCTTCACCTCGGAGTTCTACGCCAACTGCAAGCGCTGCATGAAGCCGGGCGGCGTCATGGTGACCCAGAACGGCGTGCCCTTCTTCCAGCCCGACGAGCTCTCGACCACCTGGCAGCGCCTCAAGCCGATCTTCCCCGACGTGAGCTTCTTCCTCGTGCCGGTGCCGACCTATTACGGCAGCTTCATGACGCTCGGCTGGGCAAGCCTGGACCAGCACTACCGCCGCCTTGCCGCGGACGAGATCGAGCGCCGCTTCGCCGCCGCCGGGATCGACACCCGCTATTACAACGCGGGCATCCACCAAGCCTCTTTCCAGCACCCCAATTACATCCGCGCGCAACTCGGCTGAAGCGGCAAGTACTGGCGCCGCTTCGGCCGAGCCTTCTCGCAGCGTCCAGGCTACTTCTTCTTGACCTCGATGGTGCGCTCCTGCGCCTTCGCCGCCTTGGTCTTGGGCAGCGCCAGCACGAGCACGCCCTTGGAGAACTCGGCCGAGAATCTTCTCGGCATCCACGCTCTCCGGCAGGCGGAAGCTGCGCTGCACGGTGCCGTAGCTGCGCTCGGACAGGTAATAGTCCTTCTTCTTCTCCTCGTGCTCGACCTTCTTCTCGCCCTTGATGGTGAGGACGCCGTCGCTCAGGGTGACGGCCACGTCCTTCTCGTCCATCCCGGGCATCTCGGCCTCGATGCGAAAGCCCTCGGGCGTCTCCGAGAACGTCGACCTTCGGTGCGAACGCCGGCGCGGGCGCCGCGAGCGGCTCTGCCACGCGCTTGAAGGGATCGAAGCCGAAGAACGCGCTCGGGAACGACGGCAGGCCCGGCCAGCCGCGGAAGAAATCGTCGAACACCCGATCGATCTCGTTGCGCAGGCTGCCGAACGGATAGGTCTCGCCGGCTACAGCGGGAAGCGGCGGCATCACCGCGGTCTTCCCCGTCCTCTCGACCGGCACGCTATTGGTTGCGGCCATGACGATGTCTCCTTGCTTGCATTCTCCGCGCGCCGCCCAACGGCGCCCGGATTGGCCGCAGCTTGCCACTTCGCGCGTTGCAGCGCCTTGACCTAGATCAAAACGCGCGGCGTCAGGCGCTGAGGATGCCGATCACAGCGCCCGTCATGCAGCTGGCTAAGGTGCCCGAGACGATGGCGCGCGGCCCGAGCGCCACCACCTCGGCGCGGCGCACGGGGGCGAGCGAGCCGAGACCGCCGATCATGATGCCGAGGCTGCCGAAATTGGCGAAGCCGCAGAGCGCGAAGGTCAAGATGAGCTTGCTGCGCGCGCCGAGCGCGTCTGCCGGCAGGGCGGCAAGATCGAGATAGGCGAGGAACTCGTTGAGCACGATCTTGGTGCCGAGGAGGGCGCCGGCCGTGCCCGCCTCGTGCCACGGTACGCCCATGAGCCAGGCGGCGGGCGCCATGATGATGCCGAGGAGCGCCTGGAGCGTGAGTGGCGCCATGCCGCCCACCGGCAGCAGGCCGAGCAGCTTGTTGACGAGGGCGACGAGCGCCACCAGCACGATCAGGAGGGCGATGATGTTGACGAGGAGCCGGATGCCGTCGGCAGTGCCCCGCGCGATGGCGTCGATCGCGCTCTGGTACTCGGCGGGCGGCGTTACCTCGCCCGCGGTCGGCTCGCCTGACTCCGGCAGCATGAGGCGGGCGACCGTGATGCTCGCGGGAGCCGAGATGAGCGAGGCGGTCAAGAGCTGGCCGATGGGATCGGGCACCACGCCCTTGAGCACCGTGGCATAGACCACCATCACGGTGCCCGCGATCATCGCCATGCCGCAGCTCATCATGGTGAAGAGCTCGCTGCGCGTGAGCTGTGCCAGATAGGGGCGGATGAGGAGCGGCGCCTCGATCATGCCGAGGAAGACGTTCGAGGAGACGACGACGCCGAGGGCACCTCCGAGGCGAAGCGTCTTCCTGAGCGCCCAGGCGAAGCCGCGCACCACGAACGGCAGGATGCGCCAATAGAAAAGGAGTGCGGAAAGCGCGCTGATGACGAGGACCAGCGGCAGGGCCTGGAAGGCGAGGATGAAGGCCGCCCCGGGACGCGTCTCGGCGAACGGCAGCGGCGCTCCGCCGAGATAGCCGAAGACGAAGCCGGTGCCCGCCGCGGTCGCCTCCTGGAGCGCGCTCACCGCGCGATTGAGCAGGAGGAAAGCGCTCTGCGAGGCCGGCAGCTTGACCAGGAGGACCGCGACGGCGAGCTGGACCGCGAGCCCGGCGGCAGTTCCCTTGAGCGAAATCCGCCGCCGGTTCTCGCTCAACAGCCAGGCGATGATCGTGAAGGACGCGAGCCCCAAAGCACTCTGTGCCATATGCCCCCCGCTCGCCCTCCATCATGGCCGCTCGCCGCCGCCTTGCAAAGGGAGTGGTGCGCATTGCTTTTCCCGCGCGATGCCGCATCATGGGCGGCGGGGAGGAAGGCATGAGCAGCTCCGAGCAGCAAGGCGCGCATCGCCCGAAGGGTGCGGTGGTGACGGGTGCCGCGGGCGACTTGGGCCGCGCCCTTGCCGAGAGCCTGATTGCCGACGACTACCGCGTCTACGGCGCAGACACGGCGGCACTCGAAGAGCGGCCGGGCCTCGTGCCGGTCAAGCTCGACGTGACCGAGCGGGCCGCCGTCTTCGCCCTTGCCGAGCGCGCCGCCGAGGAGACCGCACTCTGGGCCTGGATCAACGCCGCCGGCATCGTCGCGGTGCAGCCGGTCGAGGAGGCCGACCCGGTGCTTTGGCAGCGCATCCTCGCGGTCAATCTCACCGGCACCTTCAACGGCTGCGCCGCCGCACTCTCCGTGCTCAAGCTCACCGGCGGGCGCATCGTCAACATTGGCTCGATCTCGGGCCAGGTGGGCGGCGTCGGCCCGCACCCGGCCTACGGCGCCTCTAAGGCGGGCGTGCACGCCCTCACCAAGTCCTATGCGCTCGCCGGTGCGCGCTACGGCATCACCTGCAACGCCGTGGCGCCCTTCGTGCTCGACGGCCGCATGGGGGAAAGCTTCAGCGCCGCTCAGCTCGAGAAGCTCGTGCGCAGCCATCCCTTGCGCCGCCTCGGCCGCATGGCGGAGGTGGTGCACGCCATCCGCTATCTCCTCGACCCCGCGGCCGGCTTCACCAACGGCATCGTGCTCCCGGTCAACGGCGGCGCGCTCATGACCGGTTGAGCGGCCCCGGCGGGCGCTTCACGCCACGAACCGGCGGCCGCTTCACGCCACGAAGAGGAGCAGCGCCAGTGCGACCAGGCCGGCGCCGGCGCAATAATAGGCGAAGGGGTCGAGCGCCTCGAAGTCGTGCTTGCCGAAATAGCGCATGAGGAAGGCCGTGCTCAGATAGGCGGTGACGCCGGCGGCGACACCCGCCATGAGCGACACGGGCCCGAGGCCGCCTGCAGCAGGCCCGGCGTGGAGGAGCTTCGGCACTTCCAGCACTCCGGCGCCCGCGATGATCGGGGTCGCGAGGAGGAAGGAGAAGTGCGCCGCCTCCTTGTGATGGAGCCCGGCTAGTAGCCCGCCCACCATCGTGGCCCCCGAGCGCGAGATGCCGGGAATGAGGGCAAGGCATTGCCACGCCCCGATCATGAGAGCCTTCTTCCAATCGAGCGCCGCGAGCGGCGCCCCGCCTCGCCGCTTGAGCCGCTCGGCGGCGAAGAGCACGGCACCATTCACGACGAGAAAGGCGGCCGCCACGACCGGCGCGCCGAAGAGCGCCCGGAGCGGCTTCTCGAGTACTAAGCCGACGATCACCGCAGGAATGGTGCCCACCACGATGAGGCGGAGAAGCCGCAAGTTCGCAGCCCGGCGCTCGCCTGAGCCGAGGCCGAGCACGGCGCGTGCTATGTCGGTCCAGTCGCGCCAGAAATAGATAAGAAGCGCTGACGCCGTGCCGAGATGCAGCACCACGAGAAAGGGGAGGAACGCCTCGCCGCGCTGATCGAGCTGCCAGCCGAGGAGCTTGGGCAGGATCACGGCGTGCCCGAGGCTGCTCACCGGAAAGAGCTCGGTGACGCCCTGGAGAACGGCGAAGAGGATGGCTTGCAGCGCGGACACGCGGTACCTCGGGTTGCGACGCGCCGCTTGTAGCGATCAGGAAGGCCGCTGGCAAGCCGCAGGCAGTGCTAGCGCTTCTCCTCGTGGCGCGCCTCGACGACGGTGACGGCGGCGAGGCTCACGATGAAAACCACGAAGGCGATGACGGTGAGGGCGAGATAGAGCTCTTGGCCGAGCGGCATGGCGGTCTCCCTTGGACGTTCGAGCGCGGTCCTTCGCGGCCTCCCTCGCACGCCTCGCAGGCCGGGTCATTGATCTCGATCAAAAAATGCCGCTCCGGCGCCGCGCCTTGCGCTACATTGCGAGCGCGGCCCGAGGCGGAACATGGTGGCGGCGATGGATGCCAAGTTCTCGAATTTCTGCGAGCGCGATCTCGCGCAGCTGCCCTCGCTCGCGCGCGGCGAGGCGGGGGTCACGGAAGTTCCCCTCCTCCGTGCGACAGCCGAGACGCTTCAAGGCTACGGCCACCTGGTCCGCGACTTTGCCGCAGCCGAGGTCACCATCGTCACCTGGCCGCAGCCGGGCTGGCGCCGCATCGTGCCCGGCACCGGCAACGAGGGCGGGATCGTCGCCGACGTCTTCCGCATGGAGCGGCGCGGCCAGCTCCAGCACGCCGTCAATCAGGCGGTCGGGCGCAGCTACGTCACCGGCTGGTTCGCCGACCCGGCGACGGCGTCGGAGGACAGCGCCGAGGGCGATTTCACGCGCATCTATACCCACGAGGCCAACTATCATCCCGACGGCGGCCAGATCTTCTTTCCGCGCGCGGGGGCACCCTTCGTGGCGCTTCTGGCGAAAGCCGGCGACGACGCGCGCCCGGAGGACTTCGTCGCCTTCTATTTCGACGGCAGCCGCGGCGTGCACATCGATCCTTGTGTCTGGCACCAGCCGGTCTTCCCGCTCGCCGCACGCGCGGTGTTCGACGACAAGCAGGGCCGCGTCCATGCCTGCGTCGCCGTCGACTTCCTCTCGGAGTTCGGCCGCTACCTCTCGGTGCCGTTACGCGCCGTCTGAGATGCCGCGCTCAGCCCTGCACGGAATAGCCGCCGTCGACCGGGATCGCGGTGCCGGTGAGAAAATCGGAGGCAGGGCTCGCGAGGAAGACCGCGATGCCGGCAAGGTCGCGGGGCTCGCCCCAGCGGCCGGCCGGGGTGCGGGCGAGCACGCGCTCGTGCAGGCCCTCCACCTCGCGCCGCGCCCGGCGCGTGAGATCGGTGTCGATCCAGCCCGGCAGCACGGAATTCACCTGGATGTCGTGTTTGGCCCAGGCGGTGGCGAGCGCCCTGGTGAGCTGCACCACGCCGCCCTTGCTCGCCGCATAGGGCGTCGCGAAGGAGGCCGCGAAGATCGACATCATCGAGCCGATGTTGATGATCTTGCCCTTGCCGGCGCTCAGCAGCGCGGGATAGGCGGCCTGGCAGCAATAGAAGATGGCCGAGAGGTTGGTCTCGATCACGGTGTGCCATTCCTCGAGGGTATATTCCTGAGGGGCATGGCGAATATTGGTGCCGGCATTGTTGACGAGGATATCGAGCCGCCCGAAGCGCTGCACGGTCGCCTCTACCATGGCCTGGCAGGCCTTGCGGTCGGTCACGTCGACCTCCACGGATGCGGCCTTGGCGCCATGGCCCGCGAGCGCCTTTACGGCGGCGGTGTTCTTCGCCGCATTGCGGCCGGCGACCATGACGGCGGCACCCGCCTCCGCCAGGCCCTCCGCCATGCCGAGTCCGATGCCGCCGTTGCCGCCCGTGACGAGTGCGACGCGTCCCGCTAGATCGAATGACGTCATGATGCTCCTCCCCGCCGCAGCGCCCGGCCGCGGTCCCTATAGGATATTGGCGACGCGCGTGAGCGCCTCTTCGGTCTCCTCGAGCCCGCTCACCAGCGCCAGGCGGATGTAGCTCCGGCTCGCGTTGGCGCCGTCGGCACCGGGCCGCGTGAGATAGGCGCCGGGCAGTGCTTTGACGCCCGCCTCGGCCCAGAGGCGCCTGGCCGCGGCCTCGCCGTCGCCCACCTCGAGCCAGAGATAGAAGCCGCCCGCCGGCCGATAGAAGCCCAAGCGGCCCTTGAGCAGCCGCTCCGCGATGTCGAACTTGGCGCGGTAGGCGGCGCGCGTCTCCACCACGTGCGCCTCGTCGCGCCACAGCGCGGTCGCCGCCTCGAGCGTGGCGACCGGCGTCGCGGCGCAGCTGTAGGTGCGCAGGCGGTGGAAGAGCGCCATGGCATGGGGTGCGCCCACCGCGAAGCCGGAGCGCAGACCCGGCGCGCTCGAGCGCTTGGAGAGCGTGTGGAAGACGAGGAGATTGTCGAGCGAGCCGCCGAGCGCCGCCGCGGCCTCGAGCGAGCCCGTGGGCGGCGCCTCGGTCGTGTAGATCTCCGCGTAGCACTCGTCCATCACGAGGAGGAAGTCGTGCTCGCGCGCAAGTGCCAAGACCCGCTTGAGGTAATCGAGGTCCGCCACGGCGCCCTGCGGGTTCGCCGGCGAGCAGAGATACATGAGCTGGGTGCGCTCGAGCGTCGCGGAATCGAGCGCCTCGAGGGCCGGGAGGAAGCCGGTCTCGCGCGTGGCCGGGAGGAAGATCGGCTCCGCCCCGGCGAGGAGTGCGGCACCCACATAGACCTGATAGAACGGATTGGGCATGAGTGCCAGAGGCCGCGCATGGCCGCCGTTCTCGGCCGTGATGCCGAGCGTGGCCGCCATATAGAGCCCCTCCCGCGTGCCTGCGCAAGGCGAGATCATGGTCTCGGGATCGATCATCCCCTCGGGCAGGCGGTAGCGGTGCACGAGCCAGTCGGCGCACGCCTTGCGGAACTCGGGCGTGCCATTGAGCGGCGGATAGCGGTTCCAGCTATCGGCCCGCCGGTCGATGAGGGAGCGGATGAAGGCCGGCGGCTGGTGCTGCGGCTCGCCCACCGAGAGGTCGATCGGCATCAGGTTGGTGCGCGGCCCGCTCGCGGCGATCAGATCGGCAAGGCGTTTGAAGGGGGAGTCGCGCAGGGCTTCCAGGCGGCTGTTGAGCATCGCGAACGATCCGGGCGGGCGCCTGAGGCCGGAGGGGACGGTGCTGACGAATGCCTCGACGCGGCCGCTACTTAGAGCGGGCCGCTCCGGCGCTGTCAAATCCTTTCACGCCCGCCGCCGCCGCGCCGCACCGCCGCCGCGCGAGCGGGTGCCAATGCACGGCGCGGCCGTGGCGGGCGCCACAGCACCGGGTCGAAGCAATTGATAATAATTGCATAACATTTTAGTCGTATAAGCGATTTGTTGCTATCCGGATCAAGGTACCAGCGCAATATTTGGACAGGATTGGACGAAAGTGCTACAAGATGTCGGTTGTTAATCACGTCGGCGTATTCGGCCACCCTCCCTCACAGGGCGAGGAAGCGGGCATGGTGGAGCGGGCTCAAGAGGCCGGTGGCATGCGTCTGCCGGCGCGCTCGCCGGTCGCCGCCAAGGCGCCGGCAGCTCCGGGAAAGGGCGGTTCCACGCGCCGCCGCTATTTGCCGGTTGCGGCGACAATCGGCGTCGGCATCATCAGCTGGATCGCCGCCTTCATCGTGGTGATGCGGCTCGAGGCGGGTGCCGCGCTCTCCGAGCTCGACGCCTATGCCAAGAACCAGTCCGTCATCCTGCAGGAGCGGGTCACGGACTATGGCGCCCTCCTGCGCGATCTGCAGGCCTATTTCGACGCGTCGGGAGGCAAGCTCGAGCGCGATCAGTTCGCGAGCCTGGCGGGCGAGTTGCTGCGGCGCCAGGTCGGTATCCATGCGCTCGAGTGGATACCGCGCGTAAAGCCCGGCGAGCGCGAGGACTTCCAGGCGGCCGCGCGCCGCGCCGGCCTCGCCGGTTTTCACATCACCGAGCGCGCCGCCGGCGGCGGCGTCGCGGAAGCAGCACCTCGGGACGACTATTACCCGGTCTTGGACGTGGTGCCGCAAAAGGGCAACGAGGAGGACCTGGGCCTCGATTTGGCAGCGGGCCCGCCCGGACGCGCCGCGCTCGAAAAAGCGCGCGATACGGGAGAGCTCGTCGCCACCGCCCCGCGCGAGCTCGGACCGGGCGGCAGGCTCGGCAAAGGCTTTCTCATCCTCGCCCCGGTCTACAGCGCAGGGTCGCGCCATGACACGGTGGACGCGCGGCGCGCGAGCTTCCTCGGCGTGTTCGCCGGCTCCTTCCGCATCGGCGCCATCATCGATGCGATCGGCTCCGGCGCCGCGAAGCCCGGCGGCTTTGACCGCTACCTCTACGATCAGAGCGCAGGCGATGCCGAGCGACTGCTCGACTTCACGCCGTCGGCGCAACGCGAGGCGCCGAAGCCGATGCTGGCGGAGAGCGCGCTCGCCCGCGTGCTCCATTGGGAGGGCACCATCAAGGTCGCCAACCGCGACTGGACCCTTGCCTTCGTGCCGGTGCGTCCCTTCGGCATCACCACGCTCAGCTGGAATGCCGTCGGTGCGCTCGTCGAGGGCGCCGCGATGACCGGCATGATCGTCCTCTATCAGCTGCTGTCGCTGCGGCGCACCGAGCAGCTCGAGCTGCTCAACAGCGAGCTCGCCAACGCCAACCGCATCGTCGAGAACAGCCCGACCATCCTCTACCGCATCGGCATCGAGGACGCGCTGCCGCTCGTCTATGTATCGAGCAACGTGGAGCTCTACGGCTACAGTCCGCATGAGCTCATGGCGCGGCCGGACCGCTGGGCCGAGCTCATCCACCCCGAGGACTACCCCGGCTTCATGGCGGACGTGAGCGCGCTCCTCGCCGGCCAGTCGGACCAGTTCCGCCGCGAGTTCCGCTGGCTCAAGCGGGACGGCGTCTGCGTCTGGTTCGATACCCGCCTGCATGCGCTGCGCGACGCCAAGGAGCGGCTGGTGGCGCTCGAAGGCATCCTCTTCGACATCACCGAGCGCAGGGTGGCGGGCGACAAGATCGCCGAGCTGGCGCGCACCGATTCGCTCACCACGCTGCCCAACCGCTCGGCCTTCGTCGAGCGGCTGGCCTCGGCCTTCGCCGGCATCAAGCGCGGCGGCAGCCCCTTTGCCGTCATCTACCTCGACCTCGACAACTTCAAGGACGTGAACGACGTGCTCGGCCACCCGGCGGGCGATCAGCTCCTGCGGGCGGTCGCCGACCGGCTCAAGTCCTGCATACGCGCCAACGACCTCGTCGCCCGCTTCGGAGGCGACGAATTCGCGGTGCTGCAATCGGACGTGACCAACTCGCTGGCCGCCGCCACGCTTGCCGACAAGATCATCGAGGCCGTGGCCGCACCCTACATGCTCGACGGCGCCGAGGTGCACGTCACGACGAGCACCGGCATCTCGCTCTTCAGCCCGGACGTCTCGGGTCCAGAGGCCATGATGCGGCAGGCCGACCTGGCGCTCTACCGCGCCAAGGAGGAGGGCCGCGGCCGCTTCTGCTTCCATTCCGCGGATCTCGACAAGCAGGTGCGCGAGCGGGTGACGCTCGCGGACGAGCTGCGCACCGCCATCAAGTCGGGCGAGCTCGAGCTCTATTACCAGCCGCAGGTGGAGTCCGGCAGCGACCGCATCGTCGGGCTCGAGGCGCTGATCCGCTGGAACCACCCCAAGCGCGGCATGCTGTCGCCCGGGCTCTTCATCCCGATCGCGGAGAAGACGGGGCTCATCCTGCCGCTCGGCCGCTGGGTCTTCGAGGAGGCGTGCCACCAGCTCAGGATCTGGCGCGATCAGGGGATCGAGACGCCGACCATGTCCGTCAACGCGTCGGCGGTGCAGTTCAAGCCGACCTCGGACTTTGAGCGCGAGATCATGGAGAGCTTCGCCAAGTGGAACATCGCCCCCGGCGACATGGAGATCGAGCTCACGGAATCCGTGCTGATGGAGCATACGGAGAAGCAGAACAACGTCATCGAGCGCCTGCGCAAGGCCGGCGTGCGCATCGCCATCGACGACTTCGGCACCGGCTATTCGTCCCTCGATTATCTCTCGGTCTATCCGATAACCCGCCTCAAGATCGCCCAGCAGCTCATCTCGAAGAGCATGGACGACTCGAAGAACACCGCCATCGTGCGCGCGGCGATCACCCTTGCCCGCGATCTCGGCGTCGACGTCATCGCCGAAGGCGTCGAGACCAGGGATCAGATGAACTTCCTCGCCGAGGCCGGCTGCAAGAACGTCCAGGGCTATTACTACAGCACGCCCGTGAAGGTGGCCGATGCCACGGCGATGCTGCGCAAGGGCACGGTCGCGGGCAAGCCCGTCGAGGCCTGAAGCCGGCGGCTGGCACTCCCCATCGTTGCGGCGAGCGTCACCCCCTCCCCACCCTCCCCCTTCAAGGGGGAGGGGGATTTTCGTTGCCATGCCAAGCTCTCTCCCTCCCCCCTTGAGGGGGAGGGTGGGGAGGGGGGTGCGGGCGCCATGATCGTGAGGGCTACGAGCCCTTGGCGAACGAGTACCACTGCTGGGCGCCGTCGGCGCCGGTCCAGTAGAAATCGAGGTGGCCGTCCGTCACGGTTGCGCGGCCGCCGTTCCACTCCGCAAGCCGGCCGTCGAAGACGATGTCGTTGCCGTACACCTTGTAGTGGCCCGCCGGCTGCCCGTTGAAAGCGTATCTCCCGTCGTCCGTCATCTCGATGGTGCCCATGATGCCCGCCGTGGCGCGCCAAGTGCCGACGAGCGCAATAAGGGCCGCGATCCTTGGCGAAACCGGCGCCCTGGCCGGGGCCGCGGCGGGCGGTGCCGCCGGGGGCCGCATGGCGACCTGCGGGGGCTGTGTTGCTCTGGGCGCCGCGGCGCTGCCGCGCGCGAGGGTGAAGTACCCGACCGCGATCACCATGCCGTTGCCGTCGTCGGGCATGAGCAAGAACTCGTAGCGGCTGGCGCGCAGCTCGTAGAGGGGAATGCTCGCCGCATAGTGTCCGTTCTTGGCGGTAGCACCGGTTTGCCGCATGACCACGCGATGGGCCACGACATCGTCGAGGCGGAGGATCATGGGCTTGCCAGGAAAGGCGCCGAGCGCACCCGCGAGCTCGAGCGAGGCGTCGCCGCGGCGCTGGTCCCACCGCGGCGTGCAGGCGATGCCGGGGCACTGGAGGTCGACCAGCCGCGCGGGCGGCAGCACCACGGCCGCGGGCGGCGCGCTGCCGCAGGCAGCGAGCCCAAGACACAAGGCAGGCGCAAGCCTCGACAACATGACCAGACGTTTGTCTATATCTTGTATGGTTCGGCGTCAGAACTCTACAATACGAAGTAGCTCTAGGCAACCACGGCCTGTGCACCTGCCGCGCGGCGCGGCGCCATCAGCCGGTCCACCAGGACATCGAGGCGCTGGGCATCGCGCGGCGCGTGCAGCTTCGCGTCGTTGTCGAAATAGATGAATACGTCGCGCGCCTTGCGCCGAGCCGCGCGCTCGCGCTCGGCGTCCCGCGGCTCGCCGCCGAGCGCCCACGCCTTGGCGCGCGCCGCCCACGCGGCCAGCAACGTCTCGTCGTAACCGCTGGCATAGAGCTCCTCGGAGCCGTGCAGGCGGCAGTAGACGAAATCCGCCGTCAGGTCCATGAGCCGAGGCCAGGCCGCCGCATCGGCGCAAACGAGCGCCACATCGTGGGCGGCGAGGAGCTCGATGAATTCCGGCACGGCAAAGCTCTCGTTGCGGATCTCGACCGCATGGCGCACGTGGAGCGGCACCGCGGCCTCGAACCAGCCCTTGCCGCGCAGCCGATCGTCGTGGCTCCGGGCAAGACGGACGGCCGCCTCGCCGTCGTGCGGCAAGAGCTTGAGGAACGCCTCGCAGAGCGCGGCGTCGAAGCGGAAGCTCGGCGGGAACTGCCAGAGGATGGGGCCGAGCTTGGCGCCGAGCCGCAAGAGGCCCGAGGCGATGAAATTGGCGAGCGGCGCCCGCACGTCGCGGAGCCGCCGCACGTGCGTGATGAAGCGAGGCGCCTTGACCGAGAAGACGAAGCCCTCCGGCGTCTCCGCCGCCCAGCGCGCGAAGCTCTCGGGCCGCTGCTGGCCGTAGAAGGTGCCATTGACCTCGATCGTGCGGAAGATGCCGCTCGCATAAGCGAGCTCGCGCTTCCGCGCCAGACCCTTGGGATAGAACTCGCCGCGCCACGCCGCGTAAGTCCATCCCGAGATGCCGATGCGCACCCTGCCTCTTTGTGCCATGGCGCCGCTGCCGCTCGCCGGTCCCGCTCCGCTGCCGCGGCGCTGCCTTGGCCGCGGCGGCGCCGCAGGATGCGATCTTAGCGCCATTCCGCGCTTGCGCGTCGAGCGTTCGTCCGCCACGGTGCCGCCTTACGGCCGCTGTCAGAGGCGGCGCCCGCCCGATGCTCTCAGCCGACGAAAGCGCCGAGCCCGCACTCGAAAATCCGGACCAAGGCCCAGAGGAGCAGCGCCGAGAGGGCGAGTCCGGAGACGATGCCGGGCGTTCCCGTTGCCCGGCGCGCCCAGAGGGGAAGCTCGCGCTCCTTGGCGATCCTGATGGAGCCGGACTTGCCGCTCGGGAGATATCCCGCAAGCTTCGCCACGTGGTCCGCGAGCCGCCCCGACCAGGCGGCGATGCGCGCCTGCTCGGGCATCATGAGCTCGAGATCGCTCGCCGGGTCGGGCGGCTCGACGAAGATGGCGAACATCGGCATGCGCCGTTGCGCGGCCGTGCGCATCTCCTCATACGCGGGCCGCGAATTCTCGGTCGCCTTGGAGACCACCAGCACGAAGGCGCGCGCTTGCTCGATCCCCCTCGGCGCCTGCCCCACGACGGCGCGGCCGCCGCGCAGGCCACGCGGCGCCATGACGCAACGCAAGCCGTGATCCTCGAGGATGGCGCAGATATCGTTCGCCTTGGCCCAATCGGTCGGCGCAAAGCTGACGAAGGCTGCGTAGGGGAGCGCGCTTGCGGCCATCACCCAAGGTCCGGATTGGCGGCACCCGGCCGATCCGCGGCCGGCGCAGAGCACGTCCGGCGCGGACTTGCCGCCCTGCCGGCAAAGCCATGGCGCCGGCGGGCGCCGCCGGGAAAAGTCGGAGCCGCCGCTTCTAGCAATAGAATAGGGCCAATGGTTTGAGCCAAGTCAATTGCGAAAATGCCGTCTTTCCGCCGCCGCGATGTCACGGGCAGGCGGTGCCATCGCCGGGTGCACTTGCGGCATCCCGATTTCGATCGAGGGCCGCTCCGCCGCTACGCAACGGTTTCAGGCAGGGGTCAACGACGACGGGATCTCATAGCCCGTATCATGCGCGCCGCAGGCGGGACGCAGGCCGTCAATCCTCTCCCCTTGAGCCGCACCGAATGCCGAGCGACGCTGCGCTCCGCGAAGCGCACCATGCACCTCAGGCGTCAATCGCGACTCTCGTCGGTCGAATTGACGCCAAAGCCGGAGGTTAGGTTCGCGACGAGCGCGTCGCGCTGGAGCGCCGGCCATAACTGAGCAGGGTCATTGCAATGCTCTTGCGCGATCGTGAAGCAGGCGTCGACGGCCGCGGGGTGAAACCCCGAGCCCCGTCGGCTGGTCAATTCGGCGAGCGCAGCTTCGATCCTCCGGGCCGGGCGGTAGGGACGGTGCTCCGACATTGCCTCAAGCACGTCCGCGACGGCGATGATCTGCGCTTCCTCGACGATCTCGTCGCCCTTCAATCCATGCGGATATCCCGAGCCGTCGAGACGCTCGTGATGCTGGCCCACCATTGCGGCGATCGGCCAGGGAAGTACGATGCCCTCGAGGATGTCCTGCCCGGTCATGGCATGCGCTTGTATGACGGCGAACTCGGCCTTGCTCAAGGCCACGGGCTTGGTGAGAAGCTCCACGGGAACGGCAATCTTCCCCACGTCATGGACGAGGGCGCCGAGATACAGTCCCTCGAGCTTCTCTCGATCCAGTCCGAGCCGACGTCCGATCTCGAAGGACAGGTCGGCCACGTGGCGTTGATGTCCCGCGGTATACGCGTCCCGTTTCTCGATCGTCGCCGCAAGCGCGTGCACGGTTTGTACGAGAGCGCGATGCCGCTCCCTCCCCGCCTGCACCAGGATCGTCACGTCGGTCAAAATGCCCTCGACATAAGGGGCCTTCCCGTTATTGGAAATGTGCAGAGTGGTCCGGTCGTCGATCCAGCGAACCTGCCCGCTCGCCGTCTTGACGCGGTACCGCTGGGTGAATGCTTGGGTGCCGCTCGCCACGCGCTGCTCGAGCTGGGCGATGACGCGCGGATAGTCCTCCGGCACCACGACATCCGCGAACCTGATCCGGCCCTCGGTGAAATCGAGGGGTCGATAGCCATAGCTTGCGACGTTGGGCGAGACGTATTCGATGGGAAAGTCGGGGGTGAGGTGCGCCCGATAGAGCACGCTGCCGCTGTTCTCGACGATCTGGTTGGCGATCGAGAGCTGGTCCTTGAGCCGCTCCCGCTCGGAGCGGTCGATGACGACGGCGGAGCTGCCGAGAAACCGGCCCGTCTCGTCGTGGATCGAGGACGGCAGCACGCTCACATAGACGGAGCTGCCGTCCGGACGCAGCACCTCGAACTCGTACGATTTGCTGTCGCGCCCCTTGCGCCGAAGGAACGTCGCCTCGAATTGAGCGCCGGAAGACGGCGTCAGCAATTTGACGGCCGGCGTATCGAGAATGCTTTTTTCTGTGGTCGCGAGCAATTTGCACAACGTGGGGTTGGCCCAGCACACGATTCCATTCTCGTCGACAACAATAACGCCGACGCGAAGGCGCGAAACCAGCTCCTCGATCGTCAACCCCAGGACACGACGGCGCAATGGGCTCATGAATGGCAGTATATGCCTTATGAATGCGGCTGTATATACTCGGGTCTCTTCAATTTATAGGTAATCCCTTTTTGGCGCTACTCGGAGATGCCCTTGGGAAATCGCGGCGGTGGCAATTCGATGGAATTCCGGCGGCACCCCTCGCGGAGACGGCAGAGCGAAATTGCTACCTTTGCGAGCAGAGCGACAGGCGACCCGAGCAGCCCTGGGACGCGCACCGGATTGGGTGGCATTCGGCCGGCTCGTCGAACAAGAGAGCGGGGAGCTTGTGTGCGCCGCAATACGCATCGCGAAGCAGCGCCGCGAAACGCGCCAATTTTGCCCGCACGGACGACTACGATGCGCTACGTATGCGAGAGTGTCTCAACATCGACGCGCGTCGGCAATATTCCGTAAATCGTGCCGAAATCGGGCCATTCGAGCGAAATCGCTCAGGCGTCGGGGCGATAAGACCGATTTTCCTCGCACGCTGATACCGGACAATTTTCACCCCCTGCCTCCGCGCGCAAGGTTTTGCCCGCCGTTTTCCGTGCTATAGGGGAGCAAAATGGAGGCGAGCGTGGCAGAACAAGTCGACCCCATCACCATCTCGGTCATTCAGCACCGCCTGCTCGCCATCGTCGAGGAGATGGGCGAGGCGATGCTGCGCACCTCCTACTCGCAGATACTGAACTCCAGCCGCGACTTCTCGACCGGCATCTGCGATCTCGACGGCAGGCTCATCGCGCAAGCGGAGCATGTGCCGATCCACGTCGGCGCACTCCCCTGGGCCGCGCGCTCCGTGCGCGACTTCTTCCGTGCGGACGTTCATCCCGGCGACGTCTTCCTGCTCAACGATCCCTATCACGGCGGCAACCACCTCCCCGACCTCACCGCTTTCGTGCCGGTGTTCGACGGCGGGAAGCCGGTCTACTGGTCGATCAACCGGGCGCATCAGAGCGACATCGGCGGCGCCACCCACGGCGCCTACAATGCCGCCGCCACAGAGATCTGGCAGGAGGGCATCCGCATCACGCCGCTCAAGCTCTACGAGCGCGGCGAGCTCCGCCGCGACGTCCTGGAGATGCTGGCGACCAACGTGCGCCATCCCCGCGACTTCCGCGGCGATCTCGCGGCCATGATCGGCTCGGCGCGGGTGGGCGAGCGGCGTCTCCTGGCGCTCGCCGGCGAATTCGGCTGGGCCACGACCTATGCCGCGATCGAGGCGGTGCTCGACAGCGCCGAGCGCCAGACGCGCGCCGTCATCGCGGAATGGAAGGACGGCGTCTACCAGGGCGAGGCCATCCTCGACGACGACGGCCATGGCTACCGCGACATCGCCATCCGCGCCACCGTCACCAAGCGCGGCAGCGGCCTCATCGTCGACCTCTCGGACTCGCATGAGCAGGTCGTGGGCTTCGTCAATTCGTCCTATCCCAACATGCGCTCGGCGGTGGCGGTGGCGCTCTCCTATCTCATCGACCCGCACACGCCGAAGAACGACGGCACCTTCCGGCCGCTCGAGGTGATCGCCAGGGAGGGCACCGTGGTGTGGGCGCGGGAGGGCGCGCCGGTGACGCTTGCCACCAATCACTGCGGCCAGGAGATCATCGAGGCGATCATCCGCGCCCTCGCCCCCGCCTGTCCCGAGCGTGCCATGGCGGGCTGGGGACGGCGCTTTCGCATCGCCATCCAGGGGCGCGACCCGCGCAACGGAAAGCCGTTCATCTGGCACATGTTCCAGGCGCGTCCGGGCGGCGGCGCCTCCAAGGCCGGCGACGGCTGGCCGGGGGCGGGCGAGTGGCAGGCCGCGGGCGGCATCAAGTTCGGCAGCCTCGAGGTGACCGAGGTGCGCTTTCCGCTCTTCTTCCGCAGCCACGAATTCCGCCCGGACTCGGGCGGCGAGGGCGAATATCGCGGCGGCCCCGGCTGCCTCCTCGAGATGGTGGTGGAGACCGCCGAGCCGGCGCTCGGCAACACGGCGGGCGACGGCGTGCGCCACGGCGCCTGCGGCATCTTGGGCGGCGCCGACGGGCTGCCGCACCGCTACACCCTCCATTCCGCGGGCCTGCCGCCGCGGCCGATCAAGACCAAGGAGGTCGGCATCCCGATCCGCCCGCACGACGTGTTCGTCGTCGAGTCCGGCGGCGGCGGCGGCTGGGGCGATGCCAAGAAGCGCAGCGCAGCAGGGCGGGCGCATGATGTGGAGAGCGGCTTCGTGAGCGCGCCCGCGGCGGTCAAGGGCGGGAGCTGAGCCATGTACCGCATCGGCATCGATGTGGGCGGCACCTTCACCGATCTTGTCGCCGTCGACCCCTCGGGCGTGGCTGTCCTCGCCAAGACGGAATCGACGCCGCACGATCCCTCGCTCGGCGTGATGGCGGGGCTGGAGCGTCTCGCCGAGGCGCTGCGGCTGCCGCCCGGGGAGCTGCTCGCGCAAACCGAGCGCATCGTCCACGGCACCACGGTCGCCACCAACGCGCTTCTCGAGAAGAAGGGGGCAAAGGTCGGGCTGCTGACGACCGAGGGCCATCGCGACGTCCTCGAGATGCGCGAGGGCCTGAAGGACGACCGCTACAACCTGCGCATGCCGCCGCCGGAGCCGCTGGTGCCGCGCCATCGCCGCCTCGGCGTGCGCGAGCGCCTGCGCGCCTGTGGCCGGGTCGAGACGCCGCTCGACAAGCCCTCGCTCGAGCGCGCCATAGCCCTGCTCAAACGCGACGAGGTGGACTCGGTCGCTGTCTGCTATCTCCACGCCTATCGCGATCCGCGCCACGAGCGTGCGACGGCCGCAGCACTCGCCGCGGCCTTGCCGGGCGCCTACGTCTCGCTCTCCTCCGACATCTTCCCCCAGATCAAGGAGTTCGAGCGGGTCTCGACGGCGGTGGTGAACGCCTATGTGGGGCCCACGCTGTCGCGCTATCTCGGCAGACTCGCCGAGCGTCTCATTGCGGCCGGCTACGGCGGACCGCTCCTCATCATCCAGTCCCACGGCGGCGTGGCGCCGGTTGCCGAGGCGGCGCGGCTGGCTGCGGGCGGCGTGCTCTCGGGACCCGCGGGCGGCGTCGCCGGCAGCCGCTACTCGGCACGCCTCCTCGGCACGGGCAATCTCATTCCCTTCGACATGGGCGGCACCAGCACGGACATCTGCCTCATCATCGACGGCGAGCCGTCGCTTGCCTCAGGTCGCAAGGTTGGCGGCCATCGCGTGGCGCTGAACAGCCTCGACATCGTGACGCTCGGTGCGGGCGGCGGCTCGATCGGCCGCGTCGACGCGGGCGGCATCCTGCACGTGGGGCCGGAGAGTGCCGGCGCCGATCCCGGACCCGCCTGCTACGGCAAGGGCGGCGGTGCTGCCACGGTGACCGACGCCAATCTCGTGCTCGGCTACCTCGACGCGCGGCATTTCCTCGGCGGGCGCAGCATTCTCGACGGCAAGGCCGCCGAGGCGGCGCTCGACCGCCTGGCGCGGGAGCTCGGCGTCGAGCGCATCGCCGCGGCCGAGGGCGTCCACCGCGTGGTCAACACCAACATGGCGGAGGGCATCCGCGTCGTGTCGGTGAGGCGCGGCGTCGATCCCCGGCGCTTTGCGCTCCTCTCCTTCGGCGGTGCCGCCGGATTGCACGTCACCGACGTGGCGCGGCAGCTCGACCTCGGCCGCGTCGTGGTGCCGCGGGTCGCCGCGGTGCTCTCGGCCTGGGGCATGCTCGCGACCGATCTCCGCTTCGAGGTTACGCGCACCCATATCGGCGATGCCGGCCGCCTCGACGGTGCGGCGATCAAGCGGCTCTTCGCGGAGCTGGAGCAGGAGGCCACCCACCGCCTCAGCGCCTCCTTCTCCGGCCCCGTGCGCGTGCAGCGCTCCGTCGACATGCGCTACGGCGAGCAGATCTTCGAGATCAACGTCGGCCTCGACGAGGTGGACTGGAGCGCCGCCGATCCGCTGCCGCAGATCGTCGAGCGCTTCCACCGCCGCCACGAGGAACTCTATACCTACGCCATGCGCGAGCAGGAGGCGGTGCTGGTCAACGCGCGGGCGGTGGCGGTGGGGGTGCTGCCGGACCTGCCGCAGGAGCCGAGCCTCGCGGCGCGCGCTGCGGCGGCGCCTCGCGGCGAGCGTCGCATCTATCTCGGCGGCTGGCGCACGGTGCCGGTCTACGACTTCGACGCGTTGGCCCCGGGCCAGGCGATTGCCGGCCCCGCGATCGTCGAATCCGCCATGACGACGGTGCTGCTGCGCCCCGGCAACTCGGCGCGCGTGACGCCCCACGGCTGGCTCGACATCGCCGTGCCGGTGCGCGCCGCGTCCGCATGAGACGCACGAGCGGGCGGGGGCGGATCAAGCGCGGCAAGCGGAATCGTCTTGACCTCTGAGATGACCGTACAGTCCCTCGTCAAGCGCATGCGTACCGAAGCCCCTGGTGCACGGAGGCTCGCGCGATGCTGGTGCCGCCTCGGGACGAAACCGGTGGGGTCCCCTTCAGTTCGATTCCGGCTTTGGAATCGAACGCGGGCCGTGCCCAATTCACGCGCTCACCGGCGTACCGCCCCGCTCCGTCCCCGCTCGCATAGCTCCAGGAACTTGGCTTTCGCCTGGGCGAAGAGGCCGGGCGGGATGAAGCCGTAGCTGAAGACACCGGGTCGGCCCGGCACCGGCGCCAAGCCGCCGTTTGGCCACTCGTCAACGTTGTGCTCCGAGACAATGACCCGGCTCGGCGCTTCGCCCAGGCCCAGCGCCTTTCGGAGCTTCGCCGGAATCTCCACCCCAACCGTATCGCCGTCCGGCCGGGTGTGCGTGATTGGAAGGATGACGACGAAGCGCGGCACCGCGGCGGAGTCCATGGCGGCGACCAGACAGGCAGGGCGCTCCTTCCCCTGGTCGCGGCCAACGGCAGCTTCCCGGGTCCAGAGATAGCCGTAACGGATGACCAGACCGGGACTGGGCTCCGGCAGAGGCACGGCGGGCGTCTCACTTCAGCAGGTCGTCGAGGCTCGCATGCTCCGGGTCCATCTCCGCGCGCCGCACCGCATCTGGAACGACCGAGGCGGCATCGGCCGTCCTGTGCGTCCGCCGTGCGGCAGCCACGAGCCAGTCGTAGTGGTCCGCGGACATCAGTACCAGTTCGCGCCGTCCATGTCGGGTGATCTCCACCGGCTCGCGCTGGGCCCGATGCTGGAACTCTCCGAACTTGCGCTGAAACTCCACAGCGGTCGTTTGAGCCATGGCCTCCTCAATGGTATAACTCCAGACTATCTGGATTGTCTGTGTTAAATCCAAACGATCCGAGCGTGTCGAGCGCCGGTTCACGGCCGCTCCTTGTAAATATTTCGGGACGATCCTTCGGCGGAGCGAGCCTCAGCCCCGAGGCTGCCCGCTAAGCATTTGAAATAGCGCATGTATTTTGCTCGATGGAGGACCGCTCGGCCATGCCCTGCCCGGCCGAGGAAAGTGATCGCGGGGAAGTGCACTACGGAGAATGCGTATCGCACCCAGGCGTTGAAAAAGGCTTGACTGCCGCGGCGCCGGGACGGTGCCGGTCCCTAGGGGAGAAGGAAGGGCGGACGCTCCGGGCCGCCGTCTCCCCCTGACGAAGAGAATCCCGCGCACGCCGCGATGGCCGAACCACCCCTCGAGATCCCCGACTATGTCGAGATGGTTGCCATCGATGGTGCCGTCCTTCAACGCCTTCGCGACAGGCAGAGGCGCCCATTCGCCCATTGCTATCGGCCCGTCTCGGCTGGGACGAGACGTTCCCGCACTATCGGCGTCCGCTCGGCATCGACTGGCTCACGGCCCTCACGAAAGCGGCCCTCGCGGCACTTGCGCGGCCGAGAAAGAAGCCGCGCCGGCGTGAACTACTCAGGGTCACCCTCGCCCATTGCCTCGACGAAGGAATCCGGCTAATCCGTAGCGGGATGGGCGAGCCGCGGTCATGCCGTTTGTGCCAGGGGCGCGATCTCTCCGAGGCGCTGTCGCTCGAGCGCATGCCGGTTTCCCACCATCTGCGGCGCCACGCGAGCGAGCCCGATCCGCGCTTCTCACTCCGCTTCGAGATATGCGGGAGCTGCGGGCTCGTCCAGATCGTCGACGCCGTGCCGGCGGCGCTCCTCTACAGGGGCGCGGACACCTACACCACGGGCTTCCAGAAACCCCGCCATCTCGATGACCTGATCGCCACCGCGATCGCCTGCGATGATCCCGGCCGCGTGCTCGACGTCGGCTGCAACGACGGCCTGCTCATGGCGGCGCTCGCGCGGCACGGCTACGGCTTCGTGGCCGGGGTCGAACCGAACTGTGCCGCGGCGGCGCTCGCGGCCAAGGCGGGGCACGTGGTCTATCGCGATTTCCTCTCGCCGGCCCTGGCCGAACGCATCGTCGCCGCGCACGGCCTATTCGACGCCCTCTATCTCCGCCATGTCGCCGAGCATGTCGCCGAGCTCGCGGGCTTCTTCGCGGCCCTGCGCCGGCTGCTGCGCGAGGGCGGGCTGCTGGTCATGGAGCTGCCCGAGGTCGAGGCCGGCTTCGCGCGCGGCAATCCCGCCATCCTCTGGGAGGAGCACGTCAGCTATTTCACCGAGCCCTTGGCCGCCTATCTTCTCGAGCTGTACGGCTTCCGCGTGCTCGAGCGGCGCCGCTATGCCTTCGGCGGCGGCTCCATCGCTTTCGTCGCCCGCAAGCAAGCACCGCCGACGCCGGTCCCGCCGCCGCCCCGCCCGGCGCCGGCGATCCGCCTCGCCCGCCGCTTCGTGGCGGGCGTCGAGCGCTATCGGTTGGCACTTCGCGGCGCCGTGAGTGCGGCGCATGCGGCCGGCTATAAGATCGCAATATACGGCGCGGCACCTCGCTCATCGGTGGTGGCCAGCGTCTGCGAAATCGGCGGCGCGCTCGATCTCGTGATCGACGATCGGAGCGACCTCCAGGGCCGCTTGATGCCCGGGACCGATCGGCCGATCCGCTCGCTCGCCGAAGCGGCCGGCGAGATCGACGGGCCGCTCCTCTGCCTTCTCGGGGTGGGTGCCGAGAACGAGTTCAAGGTGCGCGCCCGGATGGCTGCCCATTTGCCCGCACCGCCGCTCTGCATTAGCCTTTTCCCGCCGCGTGATACACTTTCCTCGGCCGCGGCGGCGTTGGCGGTCATCGCCGCCTAGGCCAGGCCTTTGGGGAAAGAGCCGAGATGGCGCGCATCGATCTCCCGCTCCAGCCGAACGGCTGCAAGGTGCAGTGGTCTTATCTGCCCAAGCAGTTCGGCAAGGCGAGCATCGAGGCTATCCTCGAGCGCTTGCGCGACTTCGTGCCGACCGGCGATTTCACGCTCGGCAAGCCGGTGCGCGAGTTCGAGGAGCGTTTCGCCAAGCTGATCGGCGCGCGCTATGCGATCGGAGTCAATTCGGGGACCGATGCCCTGAAGCTTTCGCTCAAGGCGCTCGGCGTCGGGCCGGGCGACGAGGTCATCACCGCCGCGAACACCTTCGTCGCGACGGCGGGTGCCATCGCGGAGACCTATGCCCGTCCGGTCTTCGTCGATTGCACCGATAATTTCTGCCTGGACGTGGGGCGAGTCGAGGCGGCGATCACGGAGCGCACCAAGGCTCTCATGCCGGTCCACCTGGCCGGCCAGATGACCGACATGCCTGCCTTGCTCAAGATCGCCGAAAAGCACGGCTTGCCGATCGTCGAGGACAGCTGCCAATGCATCCTCGGCGCGATCGGCGGCAAGCATGCCGGCACCTATGGACGGACCGGCGGCTTCTCATTGCATCCGCTCAAGAACCTCAACGTCTGGGGCGACGGCGGCATGATCGTGACCAGCGACGGCGAGCTCGACGCAAAGCTGCGCATGCTGCGCAACCACGGGCTCGCGGGCCGCGACCGCATGGCGATGCTCGGCTGCAACTCGCGCCTGGATTCGCTCCAGGCGGCGGTCGGCAACTGGCTGATCGAGCAGGTCGACTTCATCACCTCGGCCCGCATCGGGAACGCCGCCTACCTCGATCGCGGGCTCGGCGCGATCCCCCAGCTCCGGCTCCCGCAACGCTTTGCCGACCGCAGGCTGGTCTTCCACCTCTATATCGTCTTCGCCGAGCGGCGCGACGAGCTGGCGGCGTTCTGCAGGCGCCACGGCATCGAGGTCAGGATCCACTATCCGGTGCCCCTCTATCTGCAGGACGGCGTCAAGCATCTCGGCTACAAAAAAGGCGACTTTCCCGTCACGGACCGGCACGCCGCGACGATGCTTTCCTTCCCGGCGCATGAGCATCTCACCGAGCAGCAGCTCGCCTATATCGTCGAGACCGTGTCCGAGTTCTACGAGGGCTAGCATGGCCCGTTACGACATCCCCTATGTGAACCTCGCTGCCCAGAGCGCCGAGCAGCTGCCCGATCTCGTGGCGATCTTCGAGCGCGTCATGCGGCGCGGCGAATTCGTGGTTGCGGAGGAGGAGGTCGCGGGGTTCGAGCGGCGCATGGCGGACTATTGCGGCACCCGCGAAGCCGTGGCGCTCGCCTCGGGGACCGACGCGCTGGCGCTGTCGTTGAGGGTGGTGGGGATCGGACCGGGCGACGAGGTGATCACGCCGCCCAATTCCTTCGTGGCCTCCACCGCGACGGTCGTCCAATCGGGCGCGCGGCCGGTCTTTGCCGACGTGTTGCCGGACCAGAACATCGATCCTGCCGCGGTCGAGCGCGCCATCACGGCTCGGACCAAGGCGATCATGCCGGTGCATTTGACGGGGCGAATCTGCCGCATGGATGAGATCATGGCGCTGGCCGAGCGCCACAATCTGGCGGTGATCGAGGACGCGGCCCAGGCGATCGGCTCGACCTTCCAGGGGCGCAAGAGCGGCTCGTTCGGTCATTTCGGCTGCTTCTCTACCCATCCCCTCAAAAACCTCAATTCCGTGGGCGATGGTGGTTTCGTCACGACGAACGACGTGGCGGCTGCCGCGCGGCTCCGCCGGTTGCGCAGCCACGGGCTCGCCGACCGGGCGACCGTCGAAGAATGGGGCACGGTTGCGCGCATGGATGTGCTGCAAGCGGCCATCCTGAACTACCGTTTCGACAAGCTGCCCGAGATCATCGCGCGGCGGCGGGAGAACGCGGCGCTCTATCAGCGGCTGCTCAAGCACGAGAAGGTCTTCGTGCCGCCCTGCCGGCAGGACGAGTTCAACACCTTCCATACGTTCGTCATTCAGCTCGAGCGCCGGGACGAGCTTCAGCGCCACCTCCGCGACCTCGGCATCAAGACCGCGATCCACTACCCCTTGCCCATCCACCTCCAGCCGGCCGCAGCACGGCTCGGCTACAAAGCCGGAGACTTCCCGGTCGCCGAGCGCCAGGCCGGGCGCATCATCACGCTCCCGGTCAACCAATATATGCGCCCGTCGGACGTTCGAGGCCGTGGCGCTCGAGATCTTGCGCTTCTACGGCTCCTGATGCGATCGGCTGCCGGGGGTGCCTCCTTGATTTGCCGCCCGCGTTGGTCTATCGGGATGAGGCGGATTTCCATGAAGGAGGCCATGGCGTTCACCTATTCGACCGACCTCGAGCGGGTGAAGGCGCAGCCCCTCGATGAGCGCAGCCGGCATCTGCGCGGCCTGATCTTCCGCGCGATCGAGAAGGGCGGCCGCGGCCATATCGGTCCCGCGCTCTCGATCGTCGAGATCGTTCGCGTGCTTTACGACGATATCCTGCGCCAGCGCCCGGCCGAGCCGAAATGGCCGGGACGCGACCGCTTCATCCTGAGCAAGGGCCATGGCTGCCTGGCGCTCTATGCGGTGCTGGCCGACCTTGGTTACTTCCCCCAGCACGAGCTCGACCGCTTCTGCCATTTCGACGGCATCCTCGGCGGCCATCCCGAGGTCATTGTCCCGGGCGTCGAGGCCTGCACGGGTGCCTTGGGGCACGGCCTCCCGGTCGGAGTCGGCATGGCGCTCGCGGCGCGCATTCAGGGGCGCGACAGCCGGATCGTGGTGCTGATGGGCGACGGCGAGATCAACGAGGGATCCGTGTGGGAGGCCGCGGCCTCTGCCGACAAGCACCGGCTCGCCAATCTCGTCGCGATCATCGACTACAACAGGATGCAATCCGCGGGAAGCGTCTACGAGATCCAGAATATGGAGCCGCTCGCCGACAAGTGGGCCAGCTTCGGCTTTCAGGTCTCCGAGTGCAACGGCCATGACGTGGTGGAGCTGCGCGCGGCGCTGGGCGCCGCGGTGCGCCTGCCCGCCGATCGGGCGCGCCTGGTGATCTGCCATACGGTCAAGGGCAAGGGCGTCCCCTCGGCCGAGAACAATCCGTCCTGGCACCACAAATCGGATCTCACGGACGAGGTCCGCCGGGCCATCCGCGGCGCGTCGGGCTGAGAGGGCCGCCCTTGCGCAAGCGCAGCCTCGCCATGGTCTACGAGCTCGCCAAGCGCGACCGTCGCGTCGTCTTCATCGGTTCCGATCTGTCGCCCGGCACCCTGCCCGAGCTCAAGCGGGAGTGCCCCGAGCGCTACTTCATGGAAGGGATCGCCGAGGCCAACGTCATCGGCATGGCGGCGGGCATGGCCATGGAGGGGCTGCTGCCCTACGTCAACACCATCGCGACCTTCATCACCCGCCGCTGCTACGAGCAGGTCGCGGTCGATCTCTGTCTGCACGATCTTCCGGTGCGCCTGATCGGGAACGGCGGCGGCTACGTCTACGCGCCCCTCGGCCCCACGCACCAGGCGATCGAGGATATCGCCATCATGCGGGCGCTGCCCAATATGACGGTGACCGCGGTCTGCGACGCGGACGAGATAGCCCGACTGATGGCCGCAAGCCTCGACTGGCCGCACCCGATCTACATCCGTCTCGGCAAGGGCGGCGATCCGATCATCAGCCGCGACGCGCGCGGCTTCGCGATCGGCAAGGCGATCGACATGATCGACGACGCAAGGGATGGTTCCGACGTGCTGCTGATCTCGACCGGCGTGGCGACGACCCAGGCGCTCCAGGCGGCCGAGCGGCTCGCAGCGGAGGGGGTGCGCTGCCGGCTGCTCCATCTCCACACCATCAAGCCGCTGGATCGCCGGGCGGTCCTTGACGCGGCGTCCGCCACCGACCTCGTCGTGACCGTCGAGGAGCATAGCGTGATCGGCGAACTCGGCAGTGCCGTGCTCGAGGCGCTGGCCGACGGGGGCGCGGACGGCTTGCCTCGCGTCAAGCGCCTCGGCATCCCCGATAAGTTCGCCAAGCACTACGGCAGTCAAAGTGCCTTGATGGCTCATTGGGGACTGGATGCGGCTGGCATCGTCCGCGCGGTGCATGATGCGCGCGGCGGCTTGCGAACATGACCGGAACGGGCCCGTCTCCTGCCGCCGGATCTTCGGGGATTTTCGTTGCCAAAGTGGCCCAGGGCTTCCATTGTCGCCGTGGGGCGAGCAATCCAAATAGCGGTCCGCCGGCGACTTCGTCGCTTCGGGAAGAATAGCCGTGGAGAGCGGGGAGGTGCGTTATCGCAAGGCGGCCGGAGGCGACGCCGTTTGCGCCACGGTCGGAGCCGCGCGCCCGGGGGCCGGGTATGGCGGCTGCTAAATTGAGGACACTCGATGAGTTGGCCGCGATCGCCGCGGCGGCGCGCGCCGCGGGCAAGGCCGTCGTTCTCGCGCACGGCGTGTTCGACATCTTGCACATCGGCCACAAGCGACACCTCGAGATGGGCAAGCGCAACGGCGACGTTCTCATCGTCACGCTGACCGCCGACGACTACGTGAACAAGGGTCCCGGACGGCCGATCTTCGCGGAGAAGCTGCGGGCGGAAATGCTCTCGGCACTCGACGTGGTCGACTATGTCGGCATCTCGCCAAGTCCCGGGGCGGAGCTCGTCATCGATAAGATACGGCCGCGGGTCTACGTCAAGGGGTCCGAATACGGCGACGAGGAAAACGACTTGACCGGCCGGATCAAGACGGAGAGGGCGTGCGTCGAGCGCTTCGGCGGGCGGGTGATATTCACCGACGACATCACCTTCAGCTCGTCGAGTCTCGCCAACCGCGCGCTACAGACTTTCCCCGAGGATGCCGCCGAATATTTGAAGGACATGCGCGGGCAGGTCGGCTTCGGGGAGCTGCAAGCCAAGCTTCGCGCCTTGCGCGGAATGCATTGCCTGATCGTCGGCGATACGATACTCGACGAATACATCTACGTCGAGCCGCTCGGCAAGCCGTCGAAGGAGAACATCATCGCGGCTCGCTATCTCGAAAGGGAGATGTTCCCGGGCGGCGTGATCGCCACCGCCAACACAACGGCGCAATTCTGCGCTCACATCGACCTCGTGACGCTGCTGGGCAAACCCGATAGCCGAGAGGAGTTCATTCGACAGTCCCTCCACCAGCACGTCAGCCTGATCCCGTTCTATCGCGAGGGCGCTCCGACGACGCTCAAGAGCCGGCTCGTCGATCCCGGCTACGTCAAGAAGCTGATCGAGGTCGCCTATCTCGACGATGCCCCGCTCCCGCCGGCGAAGCAGGCGGAAATAAACGGATGGATGGACGCGGAAATCGGGAAATACGACATGGTCATGGTCAACGACTTCGGCCATGGCCTGATCGACGAGACATTGATCGACATCATGTGCCGCAAGGCGCGCTTCCTCGCGGTCAGCGCGCAGACCAACAGCGCAAACCATGGTTTCAATCTGGTCACTCGCTATCCGCGCGCGGATCTGGTTTGCATCGACGAGCCGGAGGCGCGCTTAGCCGCGGCCGACCGCCATGCGCCGATCGAGGCCGTCATTCGGCAGAAGCTCGGACCTCGGATGCATTGCCCCACCTTCATCGTCACGCACGGCAAATTGGGCTGCGTGGTCTCGGCGAATGGCGGCCATATCAAGCATATCCCCGCGCTGATCGACGAGGCGGTGGACACGATGGGGGCAGGCGACGCCTTCTTTTCGGTGGCCTCGCCGCTGATCGCCAACGGCTGCGATCCGTTCATCGCGGCCTTCATCGGCAACGTCGTCGGCGCGATGAAGATCCGCATCGTCGGTCACCGGCACCAGATATCCGACGTGGAGATACTCAAGTATCTCGCGAGCCTGCTGAAGTAGGCCGCCACGTCACGCGAGCTTGAGGAGGACGCGGCCGCCCTTGCCGCTGCGCACCAGGGACAGCGCCTCGTTGATGTCGTGGAGCGGAAATTCGTCGGTGACGATGCCTTCGAAAGAGATGCGTCCCGCCCTTTGCAGCCGGATGATGCGCGGAATGTCGATATGCGGCCGGGCGTCGCCGCCGTGCGAGCCCGTGAGAACCTTGTTGAAGTGGATCGGCAGGGTATAGATCGTCACCTTTTCCGAGGGCACGCCGACGAGCACGCAGGTGCCGTCGGGGTGGGTCAGGTTGTATGCGAACTCGATCACCGACTTGACGCCGGTGGTTTCGATCACCTTGTCGGGTCCCTTGCCGCCGACGATTCCGCGGATACCGGCATCCAGCTCCGCGTGCGAGATCTTCGCGGAATTGAAGCCATGGCTGGCGCCGCGCTGACGGGCCATGGCGAGCTTGTGATCGTGAAGGTCGATGGCGACGATCGGATAGGCGCCCGCGAGTGCGGCGAACTGGACGATGTTGATGCCGACGCCGCCGACGCCGAACACCGCCACGGATTCCCCGATTTTCACGCCGGCATCGTTGTTGATCACGCCGGCGGCCGTGGTCACGGCGCAGCCGAGCAGCGGAGCCAACCTGGGATCGTAGTCGTGCGGAATCGGCGTCAGCCGGTTCTCCGACACGATCGCACACTCGTTGAACGTGGTCACCCAGCCGGCGTTGAGCTTGGCGCCGCGCCAGGCGTAGGACGCGGTTGTGCCCTGGATGCCGAGGCTCGGCCGCCAGTGCATGACCACGGTATCGCCCGGCTTCACGTTCGTCACCCCGGGTCCGATTTCGAGCACCTTGGCGGACGCCTCGTGACCGAGCAGATGCGGCAGAAACTTGTCCGGACCCTTCGCCGCGTCGATCTCGTTGATTTGGGCGCCGCAGATCGAGGTGTAGAGAACCTTCACCAGGACCTGGCCGACCTCGAGCGCCTCGGGGAAGACGATTTCGTCGACGACGAGAGGCGATCTTGACTCGGCGAGAATGGCGGCCTTGGCCGTCTTGATCTGCATGGCGATCGAACCTCATTCGAAGTAAATGAATTCGTAGTCGCCCGTGTAGCCGAAGTGGCTATAGAGCCATATCCATTCGGACGTGTGGAACAACGATTCGGCGGTCAGCGCCCAGCACTCGAGATTGAAGAGCTCGAGCTCGTTGCGATAGGCCTCGACCATGACGTATTTGGCGACGCCCACGCGCTCGATCTCCTGGAGCGCCGTTTGCAGCTCGAAGATGCGCAGGTTGTGCACCGAGCCGACGGCGATGACGAGATCGAAGCTCTTGTCGCCGAACGGGTAGCGGTCCTGCGCCTTGTATTTGATCAGATTGGGGCGGACCTCCTCCTTCGCATTGGCGAGGCCGTAATCGGAAATGTCGAAGCCGACGAGTTGGGCTGCGGGCAGCAGGAGCTTGAGCTCGTAGAGCAGATATCCCTTGCCGCACCCCACGTCGAGGATCTTCGCGTCCTCCTTGAGCCCGTACGTATCGATGAGACCCTCCGCGACCGGCTTCCAGCGTCCTGGGATGTAGCGGTACCCGCCATATCCATAGCGCCGGTCGCCGTCCCAATAATCGGCCTCGTATTCGCGCGCCTTCAACATGCAGCCGACCTTGTCGTCCGTCATGCGGGCGATGTAATCGCGCTTGGTCGCCCGATGCAACGGAGTCACGATGTTGAGCATCCTACCCATGAGGTTCCCCCGATCATGCTCTCGAAGCGTCCGCCGGCCCGCCCGCTGAAGCGCGCCGCTCTGGCCTTGGTGCCCTGAATTGCCGCCGCTTTGACGCGCGGCCGCGGCCGGCGTTTGGCCCAAAGGGTGCCGCGCGGCCTCACTGCCCTTGCGGCGTCGCCCCCAGGATCTTGGCGCGCAGCTCCTCCGATATGCGGCGCGCCTCGTTCGAATCGCCGATGACGTTCGGCGTGATGAAGACGATGAGCTCGGTCTTGGCGACCTGTTTATCGGTGGTGCCGGCGAGACCGCCGATCAGCGGGATGTCGGAGATGAGCGGAATGCCGGACTTCGCGTCAGTGCGGGCGTCCGAGATGAGGCCGCCGAGCACGATGGTCTGGCCGCTCTCGATCGACACGGTGCTGTCGATGCGGCGCTCGGAGATGGTGGGCGTGAGCGTGCCGGTCGCCGCGCTGGGCGACACGCTGCTCACCTCCTGCTCGACGTCGAGCGAGACCATGCCGCCGACGTTGATGCGCGGCGTCACATGCAGGATCACGCCGGTGTTGATGTACTGGATGGAGTTGACGATGGGCGCGTTGGATTCGCTCACGCTCACCGCCTGCTGCACCGTGACCGGCACCACGTCGCCGACCTGGAGCCGCGCCTCCTGATTGTCCTGCACCACGAGATGGGGCGAGGAGATGACGTTGACGTTCGTCTTGCTCGAGAGGGCGTCGAGGATGACGCCCGGCCCGGATTTACCGAGGATAAAGCTGAAGCCCGGCAGGTCGGACGCGATGCCCAACGCGCTCTGGTTGGTGAGGATGGTCGCGGCCTGCGTGCTGCTCACGTTGAGGTGGCTCAAATAGAACTGCAGGCCGTAGCGCAGCTCGTTGTTGAGCGTCACCTCGGCGATCGTCGCCTCGATCAGCACTTGCAGCGCGGGCACGTCGATCTGGCGGATGGCCGCCTCGATCATCTTGTAGGTATCGGGCAAGGCGAGGATGAGGAGCGCGTTCGAGACCTCGTCGGGGATCACCCGCACGCCCGCGAAGGCGGGCTCGGCCGCGACGCCGGCGCCGGCCGTTCCTTCGATCGCCGATGCGCTCGCGGCGCGCTGCGCGGCAGCTGCACCGCCCGGCTGGTTCACGCTGCCGAGGCCGCCGATCGAGCCGAGCCCGGTCGAGGAGAGGCCGCCCACGCCGGTGCTCGCCAAGGTGCTCGTGCCGCCGGCCCCGCCGACGGCGACCGGCGTGCTCCCGGGCGCCACGCGGCCCGAAGTCTCCTCCGTGCGCTGGGGCGCCAGGCCGAAGACCTGATTGAGCATGCGCGCGATGTTGGCGGCCTTGCCGTTCTTGAGATAGTAGACGTAGAGGCTGGCGCCCGCCGCGCTATCGCGGTCGAGGCGTGCGATCCATTGGTCGATCTCGCGCAGCAGCTGCGGGCTCTGGCTCACCACCAGCACGGCATTGAGCCGCACGATCGGCAGCAGCTTGACGACGCCCTTGAGCGGCGGGGCTGCCCCGGTCGCCACGACGGCCGCCGGCGGGGTGCCCTCCGGGGCTGCCGCCTGTGCCGCAGCCTGCTCGGCGGTGCTCGCGCTGGCCGCGAGGCCGCCGCCCAGCATGGTCTCGAGCTCGGCAATGACGCTGGCCGGGTTGGAATGCTTGAGCGGGAAGATGCCGATCGACTTGTTGCGCAGCCAATCCACGTCGAAGCTGCGCACGGTATCGATGAGGTACTGCCGCTCGTTGCGGTCGCCCGCGACGATGAGGAGGTTGCGCGCCGTATCGATGCGCACGAGGCCCGGCAGGTTCTTGAGCGGGCCCAGGATCTCGCCGATGTTCTGCGCCGAAATGTGGCGCAGCGGAATGATGCTGAGGCCGTAGCCGGCAGGGAGCGGCTCCTTGAGGTCGCCGAGCGGGGCGACCACAGCCGGGCCGACTGCCTCGCCCGCGGGCACGATGCGGTAGCCGGTGCGGTCGCGGACGAGGGCGCCGCCGTTCATGCGCAGGATGGTCTCGAGCAAGGCGAGCAGGTTCGCGCGCGAGATCGGATTGGCGGTCGCGATGGTGACGTTGCCCTGCAGGCGCGGATCGATCACGTAATTGAGGTGGAGCGTATCGGTCAAGATGAGCCGCACCACGTCGCGGAGCGGCGCATTCTCGAAATTGAGGCGCACGTCCTCGCCCGTGGGCTCGACCTCGGCGGTCGCCGCCTGCGGCGCCGGCGCCACCTCCGTCCCGGTGCCGAAATAGACCTGCTTCTGCGCTTCGCCTCCCGTGGACCCGCCCGGCTGGATGCGGATGGGCTCGGGCTTGGCTATGGGTGGCGCGACCTGCGCCGGCGGGGCCAAGGAGCGGTTCATGAGCCGCGACAGCAGGCCACCCCCGCCCTGCGGCTCGGGAGATTGGTTCTCCTTGCAGGCGGCGAGCGTGCAGACCGCGAGCAGCACCACGACGCCCGCGCGCGAACTCCCGAGGAGCGGCGCCACGCAGCCGCGCTGCCGCAGAAAGGATCGCCACCAGGCTGAGATCAATGCTCCCCACATGCAGAGACAGCTCGTTCCGCGGCCGCCGGCCGCGACGCGAGCCCCGGCGGAAACGGCACCCCGGCGGTTCTATCGCCGCAAAGGTGGTGTCGTCCGCTCCCCCGCGCCGCAGTTTCCCGGATAATGCCAATGGGGTCAAGCCGAACGGCCCCGAGCGCTCCCCGTGGTCGCTTGCCGACGGCGGGGTGGGGCGGTGTAATCATCGACGGGCGCAAAGCCTCATGATATGACTACGGCGAGTTCCGGGTTGACCCGCGGAGCGGAGAGGGGGCGATGGGAAAGGGCTCAATCGCGGCCCTGGCGGCCTTGGCGCTTTCGGCCTGCACCGGCAATGCGCCGCCGACGGGCGCCAATGTGACCGCTGCGGTCGCCACGCCCCTCTACATCGCCGCCAAGATCCCGGTCTGCGTCGGCACGGTCGCGGTCGCGGCACCGCTCGGCGGGCTCGCGGCGCTGGCGCCCGGCGATGATGCGCGCTATTTCCAGGGCGAGATCGCGCACGGCCTCACGGCGAATTGCGGGCCGCCCTATGTGCTCGCGCACTGACGGCCGCGGCCGAGTGCGATCGAGGGGAGCGTGAAGACTGTCACGGAGGTGCTGGTCGAACTGGGCAAGCTCAGCCCGGAGGATGTTGGCCGCGCGCGCCGGGCGCAGCAGAACCCCGACGACCCCTTGGACGACGTGCTCGAGCAGCTCGGCCTGCTCTCGAGCCCGACCAAGGCGCTCGCCGTATCTATCGTCCACAGCCTGCCGCTCGCGAGGGCGGCGGATTTCCCGCCGAGCCCGCCGGCGCTTTCCGGCCTCTCGCCCAAGTTTCTGCGCGACGCCAAGGCGCTGCCCATAGCACTCCGCGAGGACGGCATCGTGCTCGCCATGGCCGACCCGGGTGCTGCCTATGTCATCGATGCCGTGCGGCTCGCAAGCGGCCGGCCGGTGATCCCCTGGGTCGCCGCCGGTTCGGACATCGAAGCGGCGCTCAACCGCTATTTCCCGCCCGGAGAGGTGCCAGCGGAGCCTGCGGCAGAGGCGCTCGCCGGCGGCGGCGAGGCTGCTGAAGAGGACGTCCATCGCCTCCAGGACCTTGCGCGCGAGGCGCCGGTCATCCGGCTCGTCAACCAGATCTTCGCAGATGCCGTCGAGGCGCGCGCCTCCGACATCCACATCGAGCCTTTCCGCGACGAGCTCCGGCTGCGCTACCGCGTGGACGGCGCGCTCCGCCACTTGCCTGCTCCGCCGGCAAGGCTTGCCCGCGCCATCGCCTCGCGCATCAAGATCCTGGCGCGGCTCAACATCGCCGAGCGCCGCTTGCCGCAGGACGGCCGCGCGCGCTTCGCCGTCGGCGGCCGGCAGATCGACCTGCGCGTTGCCACCATGCCGACCATCCATGGCGAGAGCATCTCGATCCGCCTGCTCGAAGACATGGGCGAGGCGCCGAGCTTCGCGAGCCTCGGCCTCTCGACCGGAGCCGAGGAGACGCTGCGGAAGGCGCTCGCGGCCCCGCACGGCATGGTGCTTGCGACCGGGCCCACCGGCAGCGGCAAGACGACGCTCCTCTACGCGGCGCTCAACATGCTCAACCGCGAGGAGTGCAACATCCTCACCGTCGAGGATCCGATCGAATACCAGATCCCCGGCATCAATCAGGTCCAGGTCAAGGCGGAGATCGGCCTGAGCTTCGCGCGGCTCCTGCGCTCTATGGTGCGGCATGACCCCGACATCATCATGGTCGGCGAGATGCGCGACGGCGAGACCGCAAACATCGGCGTGCATGCGGCCCTGACCGGTCACCTGGTGCTGACCACGCTCCATACCAACAGCGCCGCGGGTGCGGTTGCGCGCCTCGTCGACATGGGGGTGCCGCCGTTCCTCCTGACGTTGACCCTCCGAGCCATGATCGGCCAGCGCCTGGTCCGCGTCCTCTGCCGCGAGTGCCGCGAGCCGATCCCGACTCCGGCCGATTTCGCGATTCTTGCAGCTCGGCACGGCATCGCCGACGCCGGGGCGGGTACGCTCTTCCGCGCCACGGGCTGCGAGGCCTGCGCTGGGACCGGCTATTACGGCCGCACCGGCATCTTCGAGCTCATCGAGATGGACGACGGCATGCGCGAGCTGGTGCGCGCGGGTGCGGGCACGCGCGAGATCGAGCGCGCGGCCCGCGAGCAGGGCGTGATAACGATGTTCTGCGACGGCCTCGGCAAATGCCTCGCCGGCGTCACCACGCTCGCCGAGGTCGCGCGCGTGACCGAGGCCTGGTGAGCGTGCCCGTCTTCGAATATCTCGCACTCGATGCCAGCGGCGAGCGCGTGCGCGGCCGCATGGAGGCCTTGAACGCGCAGGCGGTGGTGACGCAGCTCCAGGCGCATGGGCATCTGCCGATCGAGTCCCGCGAGGTGACGAGCGCGGACGCCGCCGTCGCAAGGCCGCAGTCATGGCGGCGCTCGGTCGGGGGCCGCGAGGTCGCCGGCTTCTTCCGCGCGCTTTCCGCACTGCTCGCGGCGGGGCACCCGCTCGACCAAGCGCTCGGCGTCCTCGAGGGCGCCGCCGCGAGCAAGCGCCTCGCGCGCGCGACGGCCGGGATCAGGGCCAAGGTGCGCGCCGGCCAGACGCTGAGCAGCGGGCTCGAGGAATGCGGGGCGATCTTCACCCCGCTCGACGTTCTCGATCGCGCGCGCGGGCGAGGCGACGGGGATGCTCGCCCTCGTCCTCACGCGGCTTGCCGACTACCGCGAGAAATCCGCGCGCCTGCGCGAGAGCGTGCTCGCGGCCCTCTATTATCCCGCCATCGTGGTATGCGTGGCCGCGCTCGCCCTCGTTTTCCTCCTCAGCTATGTGGTGCCGCAGTTCGAGCAGCTCTTCGCCGAGGCCCATGCTGCGCTGCCGCGGCCGACCGAGATCGTCATTGCCGCCGGCCGCTTCTTCCGCGACGACGGCTGGGCGCTCGCGCTGGCGCTCGCGTGCCTGCTCCTCCTCTACGAGCGCGCCATGCGGCGCCCGGGCCCGCGCCTGCTGCGCGACCGCCTGCTGCTGCATGTCCCGATCGTGCGAGGCCTTATCCTGGATACGGCCACGGCGCGCCTCTCGGAGACGCTGGCGACGCTGCTCGAGAGCGGCCTCGAGCTGCCGGCGGCCTTGGCGCTCGCGCGCGGCGTCGTCGGCAACGCCGCCCTCGCCGAGGACATCGAGCGTGCCATCCTCGGCGTGCGCGACGGGCGGCACTTCTCGGACGAGCTCAAGGCGAGCGGCCTCTTCCCCAAGCTCGCGGTCAGCATGCTGCGGGTCGGCGAGGAGAGCGGCAATCTGGCGCAGGCGGCGGCGCAGGTCGCGGCATTCTTTGCTGAGAGGCTCGAGCGCACGCTCAAGCGCCTGCTCGTGCTCGTCGAGCCGGCGCTCATCCTTGCCGTCGGCTTGCTGGTTGGCGGCATCGTCTTTTCCATTATAATTGCTGTCATCAAGGTCAATGGGCTGGCGGCCTAGCGCAAGAGGAGGGAGAATTGCCGCGCGTGTCGCCCTCGTCCTTCGCACCCCGCCGGGATAGGCCGCATTGCCTTCCTGCCTGCGGGAGAGGAAAGCGCCGGCGTCGGCGCGAGCGCGGCTTCACGCTCATCGAGCTCCTCGTCGTCCTCGTCATCCTCGGACTTCTCGCCGGCCTCGTGGCGCCGCACGTGCTTGATTATCTGAGCGGCGCGCGCAAGGACACGGTCCAGCTCCAGATGAAGAACCTCGCCGATATCCTCGATCTCTACTATCTCGAGAACCATTCCTACCCCACCACCAGCCAGGGGCTCGAGGCGCTCACCCGCTGTCCCCCCGCCTGCACCGACGGCACGCGGCCGATGCTCGCGAACGTGCCGCGCGATCCTTGGAAGCACCCCTACATCTATCGCGCGCCGGGACAGAGCGGCCCCTTCGACCTCTGCTCGAGCGGGCCCGGCGGCGACGCGCAAAGCGAAGGAGCGAGCGGTGTCATCTGCTACCAGCACCCGTGAGGCGGCGGGCGGCTTCACGCTCATCGAGCTCCTCGTCGTCCTCGCCATCCTCGCGGGCCTGCTCTATTTCGCCGTGCCGCGGCTGACGGCGAGCGGCGGAGCGGTGGCGCTCCGCGCCGCTGCGGCCGATCTCGCGGCCGAGCTCCGCGTCGTGCGTAGCGCCGCGATCGCGGCGGACGACGCCAAGATCCTGATCGTCGATCCGAAGCGCCATCGCTTCGCCGCCGAAGGTGCCGCGCATGCCCATCTCGTGCCGTCCGACGTGCGCATGACGGTGCTGACCGCCGAAAGCGAGCTCCTGCCGGACGGCAGGCCTGCGATCCGCTTTTTCCCGGACGGTTCCTCGACCGGCGGCGGGGTCGAGCTCGCGGGGACGAGCGTCACGGTCGTCGTCGCGGTCGATTGGCTGACCGGCCAGGTCAGCCTGCGCGACAAGCGGCCGTGACATGAGCCGGCGGCAAGGCGCCGAGGGCTTCACCCTCGTCGAGGTGCTGGTCGCCCTCGTCATCCTCGGCCTCGTGCTGGGCGCCTGCTACCGCCTGCTCTCGACCGGGCTCAAGAGCATCGCCGAGGCGGATGGCTCCCTGCGCGCCGTGCTGGTCGCCGAATCGGTGCTCGCGGACGCGAGCCAGCGCGACGATCCCCGCGACGCCGCGAACGACCTCGCGATCGACGGCTACCGCTGCAACGTCGCGGTCGTCCCTTATGACGATGCGGAGATGCCGGGTCCCGAGGAGACCCACCTCCGCCTCTATCGCGTGACGGTCACCGTCGAATGGGGGCTTCGGCGGTCCTACGAGCTCGCGACGCTCGCCCTCGGGCCCGCGTCGTGAGCGGTGCCGCGAGCCGTTCCGGGTGCCAAGCGGGCTTCACCCTGCTCGAGGTCGTGGTGGCACTCGTCATCTTCGGCTTCATCATGGCGGCGCTCTCGGGCGGTCTCGCCTTCTCGCTCAAGGCCTCGCGCACGGGCCAGCGCCTCACCGACGACACGCTCGCGATCGCCCGCCTCGACGAGCTCCTGCGCCACGATCTCGAACGCGCGCTCCCGCTGCGCGAGGCGGGCGGCGCACATGCGCCGCTCGCCTTCGCCGGCCGCGCCGAGAGCCTCGAGTTCACCATAGCAGCACCCTCCTACCCCACGGCGGCGGGTCTCTACGAGGTAAGCTTTTCGGTGCTCTCGGGTGCCGGCGTCGAGAGGCTCAGCTACCGGCGCCGCGCTTCGGCGGCGACGCCGGCGCCCGCCGACGCCGACGAGCGGCCGCGCACGCTGCTCGAGCAGCCCGCCGCCCGCATCAGCTTCGCCTACTTCGACGGCGAGTCCTGGCGCGACTCTTGGCTCGATGCCGAAGCACTTCCCCGCCTCGTGCGCCTGCGCATCTCGGATGGCTGGCGCGGCGGCCTGCTCTGGCCCGACATCATCGTGCGGCCCGCGGCCGATGCCGATCCGGAATGCCCGGACAGGAGCCGGGCCAAGGCCTGCGCGGGCGGGAGTTGAGAGCCGTGGCACCCCTAGTCGGCGAGATCAGGCGCGACAGCGAGAGGGGCGTGGCACTCGTGATCGTGCTCTTCACGCTGGTGGCCATCGCCCTCGTCGTCGGCATCTTCAGCCGCACCACCTTCACCGGTCGCCGCGTCGTCGCGAACGAGGCGGAGCATGCGCGCGCCCATGCCATGCTCCCGGCCGGCCTCAACCGCGCCATCGTGGCGCTTGCCGATCCCTTGCGCGAGCGGCACTGGCAGCCGGACGGCAGCGTCCACGACTTCGCCTTCGACGGCGGCACGGTCGCCCTCAGCATTCAGGACGAGGGCGGCAAGATCGATCTCAATGCCGCACCCGCGGCGGTGCTCAAGTCGCTCCTCGCCGAGTTCGGCGTCGCCGAGCACGATGCCACGGCGATCGTGGCGGAGATCGAGCGTCGGCGCGCGGCCGCCCGTGCCGCGGCCACGGCGAATGCGCCGCGCAAGGTCTTCCACAACAGCGTCGAGCTGCGCGCGATAGAAGGCATCTCCGGGCCGCTCTATGATACGCTGGCTCCGTTCGTCACCGTCTATTCGGGCAAGCCCGCGATCAATCCCGCCACGGCGCCGGCCGCGGTACTGGCGGCACTTATCGGCATCGAGCGGCCAGACCTTGTCCAGGCCGTGGCCAGCGGCACAACGGCGGCCTTGAAGGACGCGCGGGAGATCGTGCAGCATCTCCCCGGGGCGAGCAGCTGGCTCAAGGGCGACTTGGGGCCGTTCTACACGATCTCGGTCGACGCGAGGACGGACGGCGGTGCCGCGGCCTCGGCCGCCTTCGTGATTTGGCAGACGGGCAGCGCCTTTAGCGTGATCGAGCGGCACGACCGGGCGCTTTGAGCGGGTCCGCGGGAAAGATGGCAAGCATCGAGCTAAGCAATTCGACCGCGGCGCTCGGCCGGCGCTTCCTCGCTTGGTGGCTGGGCGAGCTTGCCGCCGTCTTCACGCCGGCCGGGTCGCTCTCGCAGGCGCCCTTGGTCAATGCGCTCGTGCTCGATTGCCGGGGCCACGAGCTGCGCCTCGCGCAGCGCAAGGGCGGGCGCGAGCTCCCGCTCGGCACGCTGCCGCTTGAGGATCCAGCCGAGCGCCAGATCGAGCATGTTAGCACCCTCTTCCGCCGCGGCGGCGGGCGCGCCATCGTGCTGCGCTTTCCCGCCGAGACGGGCCTCAGGCGGACGGTGCCGTTGCCGCTTGCGGCCGAGCGGGACCTGCGGCAGATCCTGTCCCACGAGATGGAGCGTCTCACCCCCTGGCCGGCGGAGGCGGTCTATTTCTCGGCCGAGGTCGCCGAGCGCCGCGCCGCGAGCCGCGAGCTCACAGCACAGCTCGCCGTGATCCCTGCCGCCGTCGTGGCACCCGTGGCGGCACGGCTGCGGCAATGGGGCTTGGCGCCGACGGCACTCGAGCTCGCCGCCGCCGAGGGCGGCGGCACGGATGCCGGCGCAAGGCTCTTCGGCAAGGAACTGCCCGTGCCCGCCGCCGGCCGCCGCCATGGCCGCCTCCTCGGCGGCGCCGCAGCAGTGCTCGCCATTTTCTGGCTCGGCTGCGGCACGCTCCATTACTGGCGCCAAGAGCGCATCGACGCGCTCGAGGCGCAGCTCGCCGCAGCAAGGAGCAAGGCGGAGCATGCCGAGGTGCTGCGCGTCGAGCTCGCGCGCTTGAGCGGCAGCGACCGCGATCTCGTCAACCGTCCCGCCGGCAGCACGCCGCTCATCGTCCTCCTCGATGCCTTGAGCACGCTCCTGCCCGACGGGAGCTGGCTGACCGAGCTCCATATAGGCCGCACGGGAATCGAGCTCTCCGGCTATTCCGAGGATGCCGCGGCCCTCATTCCCCTCATCGAGCGCTCGCATTATTTTTCCGACGTGAAGTTCCGCGCCAATCTGGTACGCGATCCCCAGCTCCGATTGGACCGCTTCCAGATCGCCGCCGCCCTGCGCGCAGCGAAGGGAGATGCGCCGTGATGGCGGCGCTCGGCCCCCGGCAATCGCGCGCGCTGGCGCTGGCGCTCCTCCTCCTGGTCATCGCCGCGGTCGTCGCGGGCGTCGTCTGGTCGGCCGCGGCATTGCGCGCGCAGGGCAAGGCACTCGCCCGGCTCGAGACCAACGTCGGGCGCTTCGCCGCCTTCGCCCAGGGGCGCGCGGCGCTCGAGAGCCGGCTCGCGGCACTCCGCCGCGGCGAGGCGCAGGATGCCAGCCTCTTCAACGCGGCAACCGTCAATCAGGCGACGGCGGCGCTCCAGCATCTGGTCGACGATGTGGTGACCGAGGCGAGGGGGCATACCGACACCGTCGAGATTCTGCCCGAGAAGAGCGACGGGCCGCTCATCCGCATCGGCGAGCGGCTCACCATGAGCGGCGACATCGCCGCCGTGCGTCGCATCCTCTTTCGCCTCGAAGCGGGCAAGCCCGCGCTCTTCGCCGACAACCTGCGCATCCGCATCAACGATGCGGCGGAGCTCGTGACGGGGCACTTCGATGCGTCCAAGCCGGCGCCGCTCGCCGTCGGCCTCGAGCTCTACGGCTATACGCTCGCGCGCGCCGACGGCGCAGCGGTGCCGCGTTGAGGGCGTGCAGCATGGGCTCGCGCGAACGCCTCGATGATGGGATGCGCCGGAGCGTTGTCCGCCGTCTCATTGCCGCGGCGCTGTTCATGCTGTCGGCCACGGCGGCACCGGCACAGCAGCCCGCCGCGACGGGCAAGCCCCCTGCCGCCGAGGCATCCCGCGCCGCCGGCGACGGCGACTTGAGCGGCGTGCCGCTCGAGCATTTCCGCGCCATCGTGGAACGGCCGCTCTTCTCGCCGACGCGCCGGCCGCCGCCGTCCCAGGCCGGCGAGCCGGATAGCGGCACCCGGCAATTCCAGCTCAAGGGGGTCATCGTCTCGGCGCGCGATCAGCATGCGCTCATCGTCTCGCAGTCGACGGGCAAATCCTACCAGGTGCGGACCGGCGACGTGGTCGAGGGCTGGCGCGTCGAGCGCATCACTGGGGACTCGGTCGCCTTCACCAAGGGCGGCGTCGAGGCGCTGGTACCCCTCCTGCCGCCGCATGCCCATCCCTGAGCCGGCCGCCCGGCCGCGAAGAGGGCCGCATAGTCTTGGGGAAGGGGCTGCGCGGACGGGACCGGCACCTCCCGCCCGCAAGCGCGCCACCTGGACGGCGATCGCCGGGCTACTGCAGCATGATCGACGAAAGGGTCGGCCCCGGCGTCGAATTGTCGGAGATCTGGTTGTTGCCGAACGACGATATGGCACCGCCGTTCGTGATCAAGACGCCGGTGGCATTTCCGGAAACGACCGAATAGCCGATCCTGATCAAGGCGCTCCCGCTGGCATTGAGGCCGGCGCCGTTGTTGACCGAAAGGGTGCGCGTAACCTGCATCAGGGCGGACGCGCCGGCCGACGAGGACGCCGTCAAGCCGGAGTTGGTGTTTTCGCCGGCCACGCTGTCGGTGACCGAGACAAAGCTGGTTGCGCTGGCGGTGCTGCCGTCCACCCGAATCCCCAATACGTTGTTCGTCACGATGACGCGGGCGATCGAAGCTTTGGCGCTTCCGCCCGAGGTAGGCGCGATGATGATGCCGCCGCCCGTCGAGCCGGTTCCATTCTCGGCGATGCGGGTGTCGGACACGTCAAGCGCGGCCGCGCCGCTTGGCGTGAATGAGAATTCCCGTCGCGCTGCCGGCTTGGAAGCCGCGGATGAGGCAGTTCTTGACATGAAGAGCGGCCCCGGAGGTGAAGCTGATGCCGGAGAGACCTGATCCGATCCCTTCGAAATCAAGGCCGCTCAAATAGACGACGATGGTGTTGGCGCCGCCGTCGGTGATGTTGATGCCGTTGGTTCCCGACACCAGCACGCCGCCATTCGACATCGGATCGCAGACGATCGCGATGGACTTGGTGATGGTGACGGCGCCGAACCCGCCCGGATCGAGGCAGTTGATCTCGCCGGCCGCCAACGTCTTGCTGATGGCGCCGGCGAAGGTCTTGCAAGGCGCCGTCCTGCTGCATGGGTTGGCATCGTCGCCGACGCCCGATACCCAGGTGCGGCTCGCCTGGGCGTGCGCCGCCTCGGGCGCCGCCAACAGGCAAAACGTCAATGAAGCCAGAACGATGGCAAGCGCTTTCATGCCCCCCTCCATGATATAATAGGTTGAGCGAGCTGCCGCTACTCTTCTACTCTTCGCACATCCCACTTATCAATGGTCCCACGTCTAACCATCAAGTCTAGCAGAGGCGATGACTTTCCACAACAGCGGATACCCGGGAGAGCCCATGCGGGGAGCAAGCGCTCGCGCAGCTCGCAGCGCTTTCGGGACGTCGCGACCGTCGCGGATTGTCCCGCGGCTGGCAGAGCGATCAGCGGCACGACGCGTGGCCGGCCAGGCCGGCGCGGGTGCGTCCCGATGCTGTTGATCGTCAATTCCATGCCCAAGTGCGGCAGCACATGGTTCCATGATTTTGTGGCCCGTTGCCTGTCCGCCATCGGTCACCCGACCGCGCGCCAAGCGACCGCCGCTCGTCCGATCACGCTCAACGAGCGCGACAACCCGGGCTCGCTCGAAGGCCGCGTCCTCGGGATCCTGCTGGACGCGGCACGTTCGAATACTTTCGCCGTGAAGGCGCATGTCCCGCCCAATCGAGAGCTCGTCGCTGCGCTCGGCGGCGGCGGCGCGAGGTCCGCTTTCCTCATACGGCATCCCGCCGATGTGGTGCGTTCCTCGCTGGCGTACGGCGAATTCTGCCGGCGGGCGGGACGCGACGAGCCCTACGCGGATTTCTATCGAACCGAGGACGCAGCGGCATTCGTCGAGCCGTTCGTCGATTGGGCGGAGCGGTGGCTCGCCCTGGGCAGCGCAGCCCGTGTCATCCGATACGAATATCTATTTGCCACCGACGAGAATACTCTTGCCGCCATTCACGAGCTTGCCCCGGATACCGACCCCGTGGCCGCGGAGATTCTGGAGGACATGCGGCCGCGAAACCTCTCGCAGCCGGAGCGCGACTGGCTCCGCGTCAATCTCGTGCGGCGGCCGGACATAGGCGACGGCGGGGCGGCGGTCTGCGATGCTTGGGCAAGGCGGCTCGGCTACCCATGACACCCGAAGCGCCCGCTACTCCGCGGCAACGGGTGGCGACAACATGAGGCCGGCCATGATCTCGCGTACGTCGCTCGCCGCGTCGCGATAGGGCGTCCAGCCCGAGAGCCGGCACGGCAGCCGCTGGCCGCGCTCGAACAGGCTCTTCTGGATCGGATAGCTGTAGGCGTGCTCGCGCAGGAAGTCGGCATGGCTGAAGGGTCGGCCGGTCGTCGGGTAGAGCCGCGCCGCGGCCGAGAAATTGTTGATATAGGCCTCGGCCGGCTGCTCGATGATCTTGACCGTGCGTGCGTTCTCGCACATGCGCGGAATCATGCCGTAGTCGATGTTGGCGAAGTGCTTTCGCGTGTAGCGCTGGAGCGTGCCGGCGGTGGTGAAGAGCGGATGGATGAAGACGGAGTGAATCTCGACCCCGCCCGGAACCGGCCAGAACACGTCGCGCGGATGGCGGCCGAAGTCCCTGTTCTCGACGGCGACCACCTGCGAGCGGAAGTAATGGTGCGCGTGGCTTGCGGCGAGCGTGGCGAGCTCCGCGCTCGAGATGGCGATGACCGGCTCGCGGCCGTAGCGCTCGCGCAAGGCCGGCAGGAACGTCTCGCTCTCGGCCACGATATTGCCGCCGCCGCAGCACCCGAAGCCTTGGTGCCCGTAGCGCGCCATGGCGTCGAGCGAGCCGTCGGCGACGATCGCATCGACGGGGATCATGAAGAGATGGGCATTCGCCCCTTGCGCGAAGAAGATGGAGCAGTGATCCACGATCCCGTAGAACATGTAGAAGTGAGTGCTGAGATAGCCCGCTCTCAGGTCGCTCAGCAAGCTCTCGGGGATATGCGAGAACTCGATGTCGGCGAGCCGGCTCAACTGCGCGAAAACGGCATGGCGCCTGATCTGGAGCTCGCCGGCCGGATTGGTGATGATGGAGAAGACGATGGAGCCCCTCTCGCCGAGTGCCGGCAGATTGCCGGGTGCGAGCATCGAGCGCAGGTTATACTGCATGAAATTCTCGATGAACTCGCCGCCCCAGACGATGGCGCCCATCACATAGATTTCCTCGTCCGGGTGCCGCGCGCGGTATTCCTTGCCGCGCCAGTGGCAGAGCGGATAGGCCTCCAGGCAATAGCGGACGAGCGCTTCCATCTCGGGCGGCAGGTCGAGCCTCAACTGCTGCCAAAGGGCGACGAACTGGTCGAAGAGGCCGAGCCTCAGAAAGACGACGAAAAGGGGATAGATGGCGGCCTTCTCCTCCGTCGCGCCCGCGTAGCTCACGCGCCCGCCGGCAACGACCTGCCGCAATTCATCGAGCTTGCTCTCGACCTCGGGGATGCAGCCCTGACGCACTTCGAAGCCGAAAATGAGCTCGGCGGAAGACACGAGCTCCTGCAATGTGTAAATCCGCGCCGCTTCCTGGGCCTCGGCCTCCTCGGCGCTGAGCACGCCCAGTTTTTCGCGCGCCTCATGGACGCGGTCGAGGATGTCGAGAAAGGCCCGGCGGCAGGCGGCGGGATTCTGGGCGGGCAGGCCGACAATCGCGGCCCCGTCCTTGAGGGGCAGCCGCAGCTCGCGCTCGAGCAGATCGAACTCGTTGTCGCTGTTGCTTTCCCAGAAGAGCTCGGCATAGCGCGCGAGCGACAGCTTGTGCGTCTCGAAGGCCTTTTTGGGGCTGATCTCGATGTAGCCGATGCGGTCTTCCGGGCGGACGATATAGGACACGGGCCCGCCCGTGCGCCGGTCCCGCCAGATGCGCGCGAGCGAGCTGTCGAGCGTGAAATAGGTCAGGCGGGTCGCCGATTGCAAGAGCGCAGGGCTGATGTGGAGCGGCGTATAATGTGCCGTGTGCATGACGAGCACGGCACCCTCGCGCCAGGCGAAGAGGGTCGAGCGCGGCACGATGCGGGCAGCGATCTCCTTCTCCTCGAGGAAGACGGCCCGGCTCGCCGGATGAATGATGCCGAGGCCTAGGCTGTGCAGGTCGGGGGCGGGCACGCTGAGCACGCCGTCCCCGCCGAGAAGCCCGTCGAGCACCCGCGCCACCTTCTCCCTCACGACCCTGAAGGAGTTGGAGAGGATGATCTGCCGGCCGCGCTCTTGGGCCAGCCTCTGCAAGCCTTGGAAAAAGCCGTTGGCGTAGACGATGTCGGGGTTCGTGAAATGGAGGCCGGCGCCGAGGCGCGTCGCGAGACGTATGGTGGTGTTCGAAAGCACGCCGTAGAGCCAATAGCGTCCGTCCCCCCGCGCCAACTTGGTCAAGCGCTCGGAGATTTCCTCGAAGCGGATGTTGCCGGGCTTGGCGAGCTTGTGGAACGGCTCGTGCCGCATGATCCGCTCGCGCCCGGCCGAGGTGGTGAAGATGTGCCAGAAGATGGCGACGTGCTCGCCGAGGTCGCGCAGGTTCCCCTCGGCCAGGAGCGAAGGCACGCAATAGCGCTCGAAGAGCTCGTGATAGCGCTCGCCCCAGACCGCGAGCGAGACCACCAGCCGCTGCTCTCCGGGCAGGCCCGGCGACAGCCGAGCCGCCGCGATGCCGTCCTCGATCCGCCGCGCCAAGGGGAGAAGCTGGCGCATCAGGCGATCCTGGCGGCGGAATTTCCCCTCGGGCCGTGACCGCACCTTGGTCAACCGCTCGAAGGCCTCGATCGCCCCGTCGATGTCGCCGTTGAGGGTGAGGAGCGCATAGGCGGCGCGCCGCCCGGCGAGATAGAGCTGGCGGACGCGATAGCGCGCACCCAGCCATCTGAGCGGCCACAGGGCAAGGGAGACAAGCGCCGCCTCGAGGTCCGCGTAGGTTCGTGAAAGGCCGCGGCCGAGGGCGCGCCAGCCGGCGGCGAACCGGCGCGCAAGCCAGCGGAGCGCGCGGAACAGGGCGCGGAGCGCCCCTCTGAGCTGCCGGAAAACGAAGCGGACGGGTACCGGCAGGACGTTGACGAGGATGCCGCGCAGCAGCCGCCCGCGCGTCCGCCAGCGCAACCAAGGGGCCCCCCGCGTGATCAGCATCTGGAGCTGGAAGTCGAGCTTGATGTTCGCGGCCGCGACGTAGCGCTGGAGCCAATCGAAATACGACCACAGTGCTTTCTCGTCCTTCGACGAGAAGCGCATCGCCGCGAGCAGGGTGTCCTTGGCCAACTCGAAGAAGCGCCGGTAGGCAAGGCGGCGCTTGGAGCGGCTGAGCAGAAGGGAAAGCCGGCCCCTGATCATCTCGGCTCCGCCGCGGACCGCTGGCCGATCCGGGTGTTCCCGAAGCGCCTCGCGGCTTGGGCATGGATCATCGCCGCCGATCCCGTTCCAGGGCGCTGCCGCAGTCGCGAGAGAGAAGAGCGATGTGCAGGCGATCTCTTCAACAAGGCGACCCGAACTCCTCCAGCAGCCGGCGCGCCTTCTCGATCTGCGTGCGGCGCACCTCATCCCGCTCGCCGAGCTCGACGTTGCTGGCAAGCCGGTGCTGCCACCGCTCGGGCAGCAGCTCGCCGAGTATGATACCGCACCAGCGCAGCACATGAAGCGGCATCAGTGCGGCCAGCCGGTCGGCCTCGCGATGGCGGCGGAAATGCCCGAGCAGGAGTTGCCGATAGAGCAGCTTCTGGGACGCGGATAGCCGCATCGCCGGGTGCATGGTGAAGAGCGCGATGCTGGTCGCCGGATCGTCCCAGCCGAAATACTCGAAATCGAGGAAAGCGAGAGTGCCGTCCGCCTGCCGCAGCGCATTGTGAGCGCCGAAATCCGACGGGATCAGCGTGCGCCGCTCCGGCGGCAGATCGGCATCGAATTCGAGGCCGAGCCGCGCACAGTCCCGACGCGACCTCGCCTCGAACTCCCGGAGCGCCGGCACGAGCACGCCGTCGTAGAAGGGTGCGAATTGCGGTATCTCCGCCTTGACCGCGCCCAGGCGCGCAAAGCGGCCGCCGATCTGCCCGAGGATGCGCCGTCCGGAAAGACAGGCTTCGGAGGCTTCGCCGATCTCCTTCGCCGCCTGCCCGTCGATCGCCCGGTCGATGTCGATCTGAAAGGCGGCAAAGGCGGCGACGTCCTCGTCGCTCACGTCGGAGAACGGCTCGCCCTCCAGCCACGTGAGGAGGACATACCGCGTCTCCGGCTCGACCGCGACGACGCGAGGGGTCCGGCCGATGCCCCGGCGCTCGAACAGCCGGAGCGCGCCCGTCTCGGCCAGCAAGCGGTCGCGCTCGTCCGCCGGCGGGTAGCGTTTCAGGGCGTAGACGGCTGCGGACGTTTCCACCCGGAAGACGCGGTTGTTCCTTCCGCGCCGGAGCTCCGCGACGCGCGCGACGGGCGACGGGGAGAGCCGGCGCGCGACGGCGAGGACGGCGTCAAGCGTCGCGGAAGAGCGCATGCGTGATCTCTTTCCAACCGCCGTAGCGCTCGATGCCGCCTTGCGCCGGGCCGGGTGCCGCGCCAAAAAGAATCTTCCGGCAGCTCGCTGGCAGCTCGCCGTGGGCGAGCACCTCGGGGAGATCGTCGATGAAGACGTTGCAGCCGACCGTGCGGATGCGGCGGACCTTGTCGTCGCGCGTGCGCTCGAAGAACACGTTCTCCGGTGCCAGGCCGAAGCCCGCGTCGCCGAAGAAGCCCTGGCGGCAGAGCCAGGCCAGCGCCGCCTCGTGCAGATTGGTGCCGTGCGGATCGTGGTGGGCGAGGACGGTCTTGTGGCTGACGATGGCGAGCGGCACGGCCTCGACACGGCAGCGCGCGAGGAACTCGGCCGCGCCCTGGTAGAGCACCGCCTGGTCGATGCGCCGGCCGTAGACCTCTCCCTGCAGCGTCTCCCAAGAATGGCCGTCGGGGCGCTCGGCCAGGAGCCGGGCCTTGACCGCCGACCTGCCCCCGGCGAAATCCGGCGGCAGCAGGCCCTCCTCTTGGCCCACGGCAAGGAATGCCTGGTCGTAGGCGACGAGCGTGTTGTCGAGGTCCAAGCCGATTCGCATGGCGCCACCTTATGCAACCTCGCGGCGGCCGTCCACAGGCACGGGCGTAGCGCTCGATGGCCCGGCAACGCGCGTGGATCAACGCTTGCCGCCCGCTTCCCGTTTGGCGGCGAGCGCTCGGTAGTCTTCGACCAGCTGGCGGTACACGACCCCGTCATAGTCCTTTTCGAGATGATCGACCGGCACGACGAAGGGCCGCTCCGAGGCCTTGCGGAAGGCGATATGGAGCCAGAGATCGGCCACGGGAATGGGGCCGGTCGAGCTCTCGACGTAGGAGTGCTGCTCGATCGCTTTCGTCCATTCGCTTCTGCCTTCCGCCTGCCACGGCGTCGCCTCCTTCTGCGAAAGGCGAGCCATGTAGCCGTTGAACTCCGCGAGAAAGTCGGCTTCGTACCGCACGAGCTCGACCCGCGCATAGAGCACGTCGTAACGGTTCGATGCCACGCGCCTGCCAGCCGCTCAAGGGAATGGAATGGCGCATGACGCCTCCGGCCTTCACCAGATCGCGGGCGACGTGGAACGCGTTGAGCGGATTGCTCAAGTGCTCGATCGTGCCTTCGTCGTTCACCATGTCGAAGTGCCCGAGCAGCGCGGCCGGCGCGCGCTCAGTGCTGAGGTCGAATCGCGTCGTTCCGGGGGCGCCGTTCACGTCGAGGCTTAGGCATGCGATCGCGGCTCTGTCGAAAACGCGCTTCGACGGGCAGGGGAAAACAAGGGAAGCGGCGAAATCCTCGGCTTTCTCGGACGGCTCCCCGAGGGAGGTCAAAAAAGCGGAAACGTCCCTGCGCGCTTCGGGCAACTCCCCATCGAGCTCCTGCGCGCCGAACTCCGCCAAGGCCCCGCCCTTCGGCAACCAGCCTTGCTCAATCCAGTTCGTCACATGCGCCCGGAAGTAGGTTGCCGCGTAGCCCATGCTTGCCTTTCCTATGCGACGCTAATGAGGCAGAGGGACAGAAGACGAGAACGCTGTCCGTTGCAACCCCGCAGAACGCACCGTCGCCACCTTGAGGCACCTCGCCATGATCCGCCTCATGCGCCGACCTATGACTTGAGCAACTCATTCACCCCGTGGCCATTCTACGCGGGTCGGCTCTTAGAGATCTGCGGATGGTCTCGAAGACGGCGATGAGTGCCGTGGCGAGACCGGAAACGACATAGAAAACGAGCTCCGCGGAGGTGTGAGGTTTACTCCATGCGACGAAGTAGGGCACGATGCTCCAGATTGAAAAGAGCAGCAACGCGCGGATCAAGAGCCTCAAGCGATTTTCAGGCTCTCCGGACGCGCCAAAAACAACGAAGGCGACGAGAGCCGCGGCCTGCGCAAGCGGCAGGGCAAGAAGAAGCAGTTTGATACCGAAGGTCTTGCCGGGAGCGCCGAAGCCGATGAGATAGCTCGTTGACGTGAGGATGAGTATAGGTTTGTAATAAAAAAATGTCTCGAAGACCTCCATCGGATACTTGCGGGTGATTTCGAAAAACGCATCTTTCATGGCCGCCTCATAACGGCCGCCGTAGATTCCTTCGATCATCTCCGCCGGCGTGAGGCCGTGCTCAAGCGCGTACGCCTCCCAAATGCACTGACCGTTCCAGTCTGCGACGCCGCGAACAAGGCTCTGGGGTGTGGCGTATTGCGAAGGAGAGTAGCGCTTACATGAGGAATAGACATCGCGCAGATTGCCGAACGGCCAAGCCGGATTCGCACCGAGGCTAACGAGCACGCGATGCCAGACGAGTCCGGTGGTTCGCCCGGACTCCTTATAGGCTTCGGGCACCCATAGATAAAAGGATGCAACGAGCACGGCGCTCAAGAAGGCGACGAATGCGCCATTGCGAAGCAGGCTCCGAAAGCCCGCAGGGTCGCGGCGACGCGCTCCCAGGGTCAGAAGGAGAGCCACGATAAGAGCACCGAGGAGATAGCCGGCGCCGCCGCGAACAAGGATGACGACGGCGAGCATGAGGACTTGAACGCAGAGCAGAATGAAATTGCCTGGCCTTGCTTCGGAGTTGGATTTCGCTGACCCGACGATTTCCCAGAATATGTGCATCGCCGGCAATATGCCAAGAAGACTAAAATAGCGAATCCCCCCGACAGGGACCTCGTCCGCAATATTCGTATCGGTTGCCAATGGCGTGAACAGCATCATGGTCAGTGAAAAAAAATACAGAAGTGCGAAAAAGACACGGTCATCCCGGTACCGTAACAGAAATGCAAGCGTCGAGATCCCCATAAAGCCTATGACAGCAAAAGTCAGCGAAGAAAGATGCGGCCCGAATAAGCGCATCGCGAGCGTCGTGATGACGGTATAGCCGATGCCGATCCCGTCCGGGTTGGCCGCCAACAAAGGGCCGGTCTCGACCCCGCCGCGGGCCGTCTCTTCCAGAGTCTGCTGAATGTGGCCTGGTTTGTACACAAACGACTTCAGTAAACCCGAATAGATTGTGCCGATTGGAGCCCCATAGACTGAATTGGACACCGCGGCCGCGAGGCCGAACCGCTCTGCGTGGTATTCGGAATAACGATGCTCTCTCAACACCGTCACTGCGGCGGCATAGATGACGAATGAGGCGATCGCCAGACAGATCCGAATCGAAGTCGACGCATGATGTCGGGAAACGAGCTTCAAGACGTTCGATGGCTCTTCTATGCCGAAACGAATGCAAGATCATGGCGCGACTTTGACCAATAGCCGAGCCTCCGGGCAGCGGTGGCGATCATGCGATTGACCTGTGCGGGCCGACCATTGCGGCGTCATTCCGGCGGCAGCGGGTTGCGAGGCGCCGGAGATGAGAGATAACGGTATGCCGACCTCGTTTTTCGTGGCCGCGCTCTACCCTCGCGCGGATTCCCAGACCCTCTCCAGCACGTCGGCCTGGCCGATCGTGTTGCCGACCCCCATGAGCTCGGCGGGCCGCTCGCCGCAAGCGAGTGCGCATTCGCGCACGAAGAGGCCCGACACGCCGTCGCCCTGATAGGTCGGCCTCTCGATGTCCATCAGCGCCAGATTGTATACCGCCGGTGCCGCATCGAAGGGCATCGACGCCCAGATGCGATACCAGCCCCCGCCCTCATCGATGATGCCGGCCTCGACGACGTCGCCGTTCCTGGGGGACATCTTTTTCTTGCGCAGGTCGAAATCGACGCTGCCGTAGCGGCTCGAGGTCGCGTCCCGTAGCTCCAGCCTGACATGCGAACGGCCGTTCGGCTTGAGCCAGAGCGAGGGTATGTAGCACTCCCCCGCCCGGATCTTCGGAAAGACGAGCTCGATCCGGTGATAGCCGGTCGTCCCGTCCTCGGTAACCATGTCGCACTGCAGCCCGCCGAGGCGGCCGCTTGCGGGATCGGCGTCGAGGCGCGCGCCTTCGGCGTGATAGTCGCTTGTCCCGGTCAAAAGCGGGGCGTGCCAGACGAGCGCTCCCGGAAGATGCTGAGAGGTGTCGGTGACGAGATAGGAGGAGGCATTGCGCACCGAGGCAAGATCGCCGCGGACGATGAAATTCTTCATGAGCGGCTGCTCGAGCACCCGCTGGAACTCGGGATATCGGCCATGGTCGGAGAGGTGGACCGCGCGCTCGCGGTATTCGTCGTTGGTGAACGCCCCCATGTTCATGAGCCGCTCGAACATGACCCCGTCGACGCCGAGGTCGAGGCCCATCTGCACGAACTCGGGCATCTCCAGGAAGTTGTCTTTCTGGTAGGTGAAGGAAAAGAAAAACCCCTCGATCCTGCGCGCCTTGCGCAGCCGGGAGAGGAAGCGCAGGTTCCGCCAGGTCTCCTCGTACGAGGCGCCCCGGCGGAGCTTCTCGAAGGTTTCCTTCCGCGCCGCGTCGAGCGAGACGCGGATGTATTCGACTTTGTTGTGGACGCCGGGGAATTTGGCCCACTCCTCCTCGGAGAAACGCGTCCCGTTGGTGATGATGCGCACCTTGAGGTTGGGCGTGGTCTCGTCGCTGATGTAGCGCAGCACCGCGCGCGACGGCTCGCTGACCATGACCTCGCCGGCAGGGTTGATCATCACCGCCGACACGCTCTTCAGCATGGGCAGCACCGTCTGCTCGACCATCTCCATCAGCGTCTTGTTCTCCTCCTGCGAGGCCCCCCGCACCTCGACGCGGCACGACGGGCAGGACAGATTGCAAGTGTCGTCGATCGCGAAGAGGAGCTCGCTCGGCCCGTCGACGACGACCGCACCGGCGTCGATCGCCTTGCGCAGCACGGGCTCGATCACCTCGGTCTTGAGCGGCAGCTGATCGTTGGGCATCGCCTGGCAATTGAGGTGATCGCAGTATTTGAACGAGCCGTCGAGCATGCTCCGCCGGATGTCCTGTGCTATGCCTGAGTTGACGATCGCCTCGGGACCGTCCGAGAGCTTGCCGATCACGGTCGGCAGCCAGTGCACGCAGCACACCCGCGCGGTCGGGACGGAGCCCGCGATACCCCCCTCGCCGTGCAACAGATCGATGCGGGTGAAGGGGTGCGAGCAGATGCGGGCCTTGAGATAGGCATCGTCGTCGCCGACGAACTTGCGCAGATGGGGCGGGACGTCCTGCCCGTTCCGGATCAGCTCGAGCGCGTGCCGGATCGCCTGCAGATGAACGGTCCGCACGCCCGAGGCCCAGCCGAACTCGTGGTCGAGCATGTCGGAGATCTTGTCGAGGACCCTCTCGGGCTGGTGCTGCGCACCGTAATGGCGGGCGAGCGCCATCATCGCCGCCTCCGCCATGATCAGGGCCAGGTTCTCCCGCTTGGTCGCGAACAGAGGCGAGACGAGGCGGTTCAGCTCGACGAAGCGGAGGAGGCCGTCGCAACGCTCCTCGACGCTCGTCTCGCCGCCGACCTGAACGGTCAGGCCATGGACGAAATCCTGCGGCTCGGTGGTGTCGAGGAAGCTCGGCTGCGGCACCACCAGTGCCAAGCGCGCCGCCGGACCCTCCGTCCGCAGCCAGCGGTAGAACAGGCCCGCGGCCTCGTAGGGATCGAGCTCGAGCGCCTTGCTCATGCCCCGCAGCAAGGTGCCGTCGGCGGCAAAGCCGAGCTGCTCCAGGCGATCCGCGAGGGCGGCGAAGTTGTCGCGCTCGACCCGCGCAAGCTCGGCAGCACTCCTCGTGTCGTAGATCCGAATGGGCACGCTGTCGGAATAATTCACGTATCTGGCGAGATGGGCGCGCACCTTCTCGAGCCGGGCGCGCGCGCCGACCGCCCCCTCCCTTTCATGCTCTCCCTGCTTGAGCTGCGCTCTGAGCTGGCTCACGGAGGCGCGCGTCTTGAGCAGGCGCTGCTCCTGCTGCCGGGCCTCTTCGCGCGCGAGCCGCGCCATCAGCCGCCATGCCGCGATATCCTCCGGCATGAGCTTGGCCGCCTGTTCCGCGTGGCTGAGGGCGCCTAAGATATCGCCCGACACCTCCAAGGCGAGGGCGAGGCCGAAATGGGCCGGGCCGTTATCGGCGGTCGCGTCGACCGCGGCGCGCAACAGCTTCCACGCACCTTCGAAATCGTTGCGGCCGAGGAGCGCGTCAACATCGGGAAATGCCGCGGAGATGTGCCCGAGCTCCGCGCGCAAGCCCTCGAATCGCGGCGACGCCATGTCACTGCTGCTCGGCTCGGTCGCGGCCATCGACACCCCTCCATTCCGATCGTGGCACGAATTTTCGCTGAATTACAAAAGGTTACCTTGCGGCGCCCGGCGGGTCAAGGCGATCGGGCCGCGCCTGCGGGCGCATGCGACCTGCGCGCGGCAGCGTTGCCGCGGCACCGCGCCGCCTTCCGCCGCTGCGGACAAAGCCGTTGCGGATCATCCGGACGTGGTGCAAGTTACGCTGCACGGCGCGGTTGCCTTGTGCAGGGCGCTCCGAGCGGAGCGTTGGGGAACGCCTCCATGCAAACCCGGCGATGGCCAGGAAGAATTCGACGCTGACATCCGTCGCGGACAAGCTCTTACCGCGGTCTCTGGTCTGGCGCAGCGAGCTGGAAGAGCTGCGCACGGAGCAGCATCGCCGGGAGGATGCGCTTGGCGACGAGATCCAGGCGTTAAGAGCTGAGCTCGTGAACGCGCGCGAGGATGCGGTGCGCCGCGAGGCGAAGCAACTGCAGAGCTTCAACAGCCAATTGGCCGAAAGTGCGAAGGTCACCGCGACGGTGACCGCCGAGAGGGAAAGGTTGGCGCGACAGGGGCAAGCCTTGCGTGCCGAGCTCGAAAGCGCCCAGGAGGCCCATGGGCGGCGGGAGCGGGAGCTGCTACAGCGCCTCGACGAGGTCATGGCCGAGTTCGCGCGCAACCTGGCGGAGGCGCGGGACGAGACGGCGGCACTGCGTCGCGAGCTGGACAGCAATCGGAAAAAACTCGCGGGCACCACCCAGCAATTCGCCAACCTGTTGCAAGCTTTCGCGGAAGAACGCGACAAATTGAGGAAGGGCAGAGACGTCGCCGAGCAGCAGGTTCGAGGGCTGCAACAGATCCTCTTGGACATCGAGCCGGAAGAAAGGTCGGCAACGCCGCTGCCGCCCGAGCAATCCGCACCGGCTCCCGCGGCGGCAGCGCCGGCGGTCGTCTCCCGTCTGGCGTTGCGCCTTCTTTGCGTCGGCAGCGGCCGAGACGGCACGCATTCCATCGCCCATATGATCGAGGGCCTTTACGATCGGCAACGCGGCGGCGTGCAGTCCGTCCATGACGGAGAGGCCAATGGGCGGAGTGCTGAGCACGACTACCGGGCGCGCGAGCTCCACGGGGCGTTCTGCAGTCACCGGGAAACCGGCGGCGTGCGCTATCTCGACGCGATCCGCGGCATGATCGCCGGCTGCCCGCACGAATGTATCGTCGGCAGCGGCTATGCCGCGGTCCTGCCGCTCTTCGCCGAGCGCTCGAAGGGCGAGATGAAGCTCATGCACATCCGCCGCAGGGACCGCACGGCCTGCATCGAGAGCCTGGTCAAGGACTGCCTGATGTTCCCCGCCGCGTACAGATATTACGCCCCCGCTGGCCAGGGCCGGACGAAGCGCATGGCGGCCTTCCATTTCGGCGAGATGACGCGCGAGGCTTGGGAGGCGCTGCCGATCCAGGCGAAGTTCGGCTGGTACTACGACAAGACCCACGGTCTCATCGCCGAAAGCAAGGCGCTCTTCGCGGAATGCGTCGAGGTCGAGACCGAGGAACTCGATGCCGCCGCGACGCGGAGTGCCGTTGCCCGGCTCGCCGTCGGCAGCGACGAGGTGCTGCCGCCGCGGGCGCACCTCAATGCGCACCGTTTCGACATCGCCTGGCTGCCCCGGGAGCGCCAGGCCAAGATGCAATGGCTGCTCGGACGCCTCAACTACTACGACCTGGCGGAGGACGACGTCTACGGCCTCCAGTACTTCCTCGAGAATTTCTCCGCCTGGACGGACTACCAGACGAGCGGCGCGGTGCGGGGGATCAGCCCGCCCGACGTGAGGAGTTTCGAGGAAATCGCGCGGATGCTCAAGCGCGCCAACCGCCTCCTGGTCAGGCACCTGAAGGAGATCTACGATAACAGGCTCGTGATTCAGGCGACGATCCGGCCCGCAACCTCAATGTCGACGCGCGCCGAGCAGCCCCTTTTTCATATTTGCCATGCCGATCACAGCCATGATCGAGTATTTGCCGAGAACGTCTCTGAGTATCTGGCGAGCAAAGGAATCAAGGCTAAGGCCATCGTATTGAACGAAGATGGACAGCGTCCGCAATTGCAGGAGTGCCTTCAAGGAGGGGGCATCGGCGTTATCGGATTTAATTCTCAGCTCGACCACTCATGGATCGGCTCTACAAATTTTCTGGACGCGGCGGCGGAAAAGAACATCCCGGTCATCCAGTGGATCCTCGATCATCCCAACACTCGGTTGTCCGAATTTCTCAACTCTACGGCCGCGAATTCCCGATTTCTTTTCAGCTCGGCCGATGCGGAACGCTACTTCAGGCGCTATGGAATACCGGGGGCGTTGACGGCCACTGTCGCATGCGTGGGCCCAAGCCGGCACTCCCGCCTCGATGAGCTCGACATGCATGGCTTCGCCAATCGGCCGACCATCTGTCTCGTCGCCATGAATCTCCGGCGCGCCGGCGGAACGATAGAAGAAATTAGGGCGAGGATCGCGGCGCTCGGGCCACCGCTGTCCCACGCGGTGGAGGCGACGATCGAGCGCGGATATCTCGACGTCGTTCGCCCCCTCGAAGCCCATCTGGAGCGGGCGCTCGACGCCCGCGGGGTGGCAATTTCCAATGCGCAGCGACATGCGTGCATGCAGATGGCGGAAGAGGTTGTCCAGATCAACCGCCGGCAGAAAATCTTCGAGATCGCGCGGGAGTTTCCAATATTGATCCAGTCCGACGAGGCCTCGCGCTGCTTCCGGGCCGGCGCCGCCGCAAGGTTCGAAGAGAACGTCGACATGGCACTTACTTGGTCGCGTCTGAAGCAAGCGCGCGCGCAAGTGAGCATCAGCAATATGAATGACATGGTGCACGACCGCATCCTGAACGGGTTGAACGCGGGCTGCGTCAACATCGTTGAGGATAGTTTTGCGAACCGCCGGGTGTTCGAGCACGGACGAAATGCTCTCTTCTTCAGCTACGACGACGACAGCCTGCGGGAATGCCTATCGCTGGTCTCCAACGACCTCGAACGCGCTTTCGGCATCGCCGCGGCGGGGTTCGCCATGCGCGATGATCCCCCATTCAGATTCGGAGACTTCCAGAATATCATCGAGCTTGCCCGACAGCGCGCGTTGCAAAATTAGCCTCGTTATGAAGGGCAACGCACCTTGCAGGGACTCGTCCGAGAAGCGGCAAGTAATATAGACAATCGCCGGCGAGCTCAGCCGTCGTCTCCGTCCGGCAGTCATGATCGCCGTCATGCGCAATCCTGTCGGCCCCCAGAATGGCGAGATCGCATGTATTTCATGTTGCATATCGGGAAAACCGGAGGGAGCTACACGCAGCATATTTTTTCCCTGATCCCTGCGGCGCGGAATTTGGTCCGCTTTCTTGATCACCGATTCACCCTTGAGACCGCGCTCGGTAGTTTTCCCGGCGAAGAGGCGGTTTTTGCGATACGCGATCCTCTCGCTATATTCGTTTCAGGCTTCTACAGTCGAATGCGTCAAGGGCGGCCGCGAAACAACCAGCCCTGGTCTCCGGAAGAGACGGCCGCCTTTGCGGCCTTTCAAACGCCGAACCAGCTCGCGGAGGCGCTCGGCTCCGATCAACCTAAGCTCAGAGAGTGCGCCGAGTTTTCCATGCGAAGCATCTATCATGTGGCACGTTGTCTGCATTTCTATTTGGGATCCGTATCGTTGGTCCGGCGGCACAGATCGCGAATATGCTTCATCCTGCGGCAAGCAACTCTCGACGAGGATATTCAGCGGTTTTTGGCAAGAAACGGCATTCTGAGCGCCCACTTGCCAATCCATGACGATCTGGTCCGGCATGCCAATCCTCCCCACCTGGATCGGACTTTATCGCCGACGGCCATCGGCAATTTGACCGCATGGTACAAGACGGATTTGGAACTTTATGGCGAGTGCCAAGCTCTGGCTTCGGAGATAAATGAGGCTTGAGAGCGGCTCCAAGGATGCGTTCGATAAACCTTGATTCACGTGTCGCGCCTCACCAGTCGGCGGACCAAGAGACGGATGCTGGCGAGCATGAGGAAAGCAAGGGCGGTCACGGCGACGCTTTCGAAGTCCTTGGCGGGACGGCGGCAGCGGCCGGGATAGGCGAACGTGCGCTCGAGGATCCAGCGCTTGGGCGAGACCCTGAGGCCAGCTATGTCCGGCGGTCGAGGCGGCTGTAGAGGGCTCATCGAGGCTCCCCGCCTCCACGGGGATTTATCGACTCAAGAGTTCGAGTTGCACGTCATTCACTCTGTAATCACGGGCCAGGGTCATGGCGAAGAACTTGATCATTCTGCGATCGAGCCCGGACTGGACGAATTATAATCTTGAGAGGACGCGTGAATTCCTCAGAGGCATGAATCTGCCCGAGGATCTGGTGATCGAGTTTGCTGCACTGTGGAGCCGGCACTTCGGGGTCGATTTTCGCGGCGTCCGAGCCCAACTGAAGGCGCTCGCGTTGCAAACCTATAAAGAGGTCGAGGCGGCCGTTCTTCTCCGTCATGAGGAGTGGGACGGGAGCGGAGATCCCGAGGGCCGCATTGCCTTCGTAGACGACGACGACTGGATGTCAGCGGGGCTGTTCGAAGACCTGCCCGCAAAAGCGTTCGGTGAGGACGGAGTACGCTGGGGAGGGCTCCGGCTGGGCCGAGTCTTCGCAGAAAGCGGCTATTCCGAGCCGATCGTCCAACGACGTCCCCTGGATCGCATGGTCTACACGAATAATTACGCTGTTACGCTGCGCGCGCTTCAGCGACTTGGGCGCGCAGCTCTCTTTGTCCACACCTCCGCTCAGGCGTCGTTCGATCGATCCGACTTCGCGCTCTCGACTTCCGAGTTGTATCTGTCATGTGCCGTGAAACATCCTTGTTGCACTATGTCGATGAATTATCTTATGTCGCTTGAGAGCTTCCGAACCGACCCGCGCCGAGAGATGTCAAGATTTATGGAGGCCGTCGACGCGATGCGGCTGGAGGACATCGTGGAGTGGCTAAGAGGGCCATTCGCACGCTTTCGCGAGATCATGGCCGACGCAGTCCGACCTCATTGAGACAGGCAGCCAGTGAGTGCGGGCCGAACGCGCTCCTCGAGCATAGCGGTCTCAAAGTCGGTTCGGAAAACTCGAATCCTCGATCAAGCGGTTATCCGCGTGAGGCGCCGGAGCAGGAGACGTATGAGAGCCGTTCCGGGAAGTTTCGATTCATGATGAAGAGGCTGTCAATCGGCGCAGCATGAGGCGGATCATGGCGAGGCGGACGAAGGCCGCCGCCTTTCGTGCATGACGCTCGAAGTCTTTGGCGAGGCGGCGGCAGCGGCTGATCCAAGCGAAGCTGCGCTCGACGATCCAGCGCTTGGGGAGAACGACAAAGCGATGCAGCTCGTTGCGCTTGACGATCTCGATTCTCCAGCTTGCGCTCCGGGCGAGCGCCCTCGCCGGCTTTGGCCCCTGATAGCCGGCATCGGCCAAGATGCGCTCGATAATGGGAAACAGACGGCGTGTGCAGCGGTCGAGGACCAGGCGGGCGCCGTCTCGATCTTGGACATCGGCCGGGTGGACGACGACGTTCAAGAGGAGGCCGAGCGTGTCGACGAGAATGTGCCGCTTGCGGCCCTTGACCTTCTTGCCCGCGTCATAGCCCGACGGATCGAGCGACGCCCCCCTTTTTGCGCCCCCTTGGCGCTTTGGGCGTCGATGACCGCCACCGTCGGGCCGGCCTCGCGTCCCGCTTGCTCGCGCACGGCAAGGCAGAGCGCGTGATGGATGCGCTCCAGCGTACCGTCCCAGTCCCACAGCTCGAGAGAGTCGTAGACCGTGCTCTTCGGCGGCAGGTCCGTCGGCAAGGCGTTCCATTGGCAGCCGGTCGAGAGCACGTAGAAAACACCGTTCAGCACCTCGCGCACATTCACCGAACGTTTCCGACCGCCGTGCTTGGCCGGCGGGATTGTCGGTTCCACCAATGCCCACTCGGCGTCGCTCAAGTCGCTGGGATAGCGCAAGCCGCGGCGGTCGGCCGCGCGGCGGTGTTCAGGCTTCCACATCGAGCACCCTCCTTCTCCAATCCGGGTGCTCTCGATAGAATCACATCCGATTCTCCCGATTCAACAACTTTCCGGATCGGCTCTCAGGGCGAGATGGCTATGGGCGACGGCGAAGCGGGTTCGGCAGCGCGATCTGGGCGCGCCGGCCAACGTCAGCCTTGGCGGGCTTGCAGTAGGTCTTTGGGCGCCGAGGCGCCTCCGCGCGCGTCAACCGGATCGACGGTATCATCGGCAGCTCGAAGGCGGCGCCTAACGCCAGCGGCCATAGACCGGGTCACTCGCAAGGTGCTACGAATGCGGACGGAATCGTAGTGCATCAAGCGACGCGCCACAGAGGAAGCATGATGTTCGGGCGCTTCGGAAAAGCCGTTCGCTGATCCGTTAAATCGGTGCAAGCACATGGCCCATCGGCAGCAGCAAGCCTTTGTCGCCTTGATAAAGAAGGCGTTCCCGGACTTTTTTGTCGAGAGTCGAGTGCTCGAAGTCGGCAGCCTCAACATTAATGGGTCCGTCCGCCAGCACTTCAGCGGCGGTCAATATATCGGCCTCGATGTGGCTCCGGGTCCCGATGTCGATGTCGTCTGCCAGGGACAGAACTACGACCCACCGGACGGCTCGTTTGACGTGGTCATCTCCTGCGAGTGCCTGGAACACAACCCGTTCTGGCGCGAGACTTTCGAGAACATGCTCCGACTCTGTCGCCCGGGCGGGCTCGTCATCATGACGTGCGCATCGACGGGGCGTCCGGAACACTGCACCCGCCGCACCACGCCAAACAATGCTCAACCGATCGACTGGGACTATTACCGCAACCTCACGGCCAGAGATTTCTGCCGTTCGATTGCTCTCAGCCGACATCTCGCGACCTGGAAATTCTTCACCGACCTATCATCCTGCGATCTGTATTTCGTTGGATTCAAAACGGGTGCGGAAGCGCCTCAGGGTGTCTCGGCAGCGTTGAAGGCGATAAGAATTCATTATCTGCTGAAGAACCTCCGAATCCGGCCGGCGCTGATGAGGAAGCAGCTGCTGATTCTCATGGTGGGCGAACAGCGCTATATGGCTGGGTCGCTCTTGCCATGGAAACGTCGAAAATTGCGAGAGCACTGAGGCGATACTTTGGCCGCGTACGTGGAGTCTCTCTCAAGACATCCGGGCTTTGCCGACCGGCGTCATTTCAAACGGGCTCCGAGCCAATCGACGAAGGCGGACCAAATCTCATGCGGAATTCATCCAACGAAATCCTGAACGTCCGCTCGGACGCGCTGAACGCCGTGAAGACGGCATCCAGCGTCTCGGTATCCACCGGCGCGTCCCGAGCGGCTGCGGAGAGAGCGGCGTAGACGCGTGCGGTCCATGGTTCGCCGAAATGGTTGCCTGCAACTCCGTAGCACCTTTGCCGATGAAGATTTGGATCGACGAACGCATCGATGGCGGGCTCGTCGACGGCCCTCAGGTCGATGGCCAAGCGATCCGCGATCCGCCGCGTTTCCCTTCGCCAGTCCCCCAGGACGTTCGCATATTCGACGAGAACGCGCGGAAAGCGGCGCGACATACGTTCGGCCAGAAGGTTGTACTTGAGCCAGAGAACGCCGCCCAATTCCGGAGACGCACCGACGCGCGCTGCGAGAGACGCGGCGACCTCGTCCGGATGCCGAATCGGAACGACGATCTTGACCGCAAATCCGGCACGAAGGCTTGCTTCGAACCAGAAGTCGGACAAGGCCGCGATGCGCGGATCCTTGATGACGAGGATCGGCCCGCCGGGACAGCTCTCAAGGAACGACCGGATGTCTCGAACATAGCCTTCAGAATCATCATCGCGCAGAGGGATCTCGCCTTGAAGGCGCAACGTCGGGTCGTACCACGTGGCGCCGTGGCGAAACAGAAAGGCGTCGTTGATGGCGATGGCATCGAGGGACTCCCAGTAGCCCCTCGGATTGTCCTCGCTATGCCCAAGCAGCCGATCGGGAAGAGACGCTCCGCATAGCGACAGGACGCGGGTCAGCATCGACGTCCCAGAACGACCCATGCCGAAAATGAAAACAATATGCCGAGCGGACATTGACTGTTCCGGTGACCTTTTATCGCCGACCGCTACATCTTTTGCCACCAGGCGCTGTTCCAATCGGCCTGGTGGATAATAGCATCGATCTTCATCTCTGCCCTGTAATCCATTATTGCCTTTTGACAAAACGGGAGGAAATAGAAATCGTCTAGAATGACGAAGCCCCCCGGTGAAAGCTTCGGGTACAAAGCCTGCAATGCAACGTAGGTCGATTCGTACAAATCTCCATCGAGCCGCATCAGAGCAAACGGGCCGGCATCTAAGGACGGCAGCGTGTCCTGGAAAAGGCCCTCAACGAAGACGACTTGCTCATCGAGCAATCCGTAGCGGGCAAAATTGGCCTTGACCTCGTCCATCGACACCGCCAATTCCCTCCACAGGTGTAAATCCAGGCCCTTATCCTCGGGAAACAGCTCCGGCTTCGGCGGCGGCAGGCCGTCGAACGAGTTGGCCACGTAGACTTTACGATCCTTGACCCGATTCGCTGCAAGGACGCCGCGCAGCAAGATGCAGCAGCCGCCGCGCCAAACTCCGGCTTCGACGAAATCGCCGGGAATCCCCTCGTCGATCGCCCGCTGCGCAAGCTCTCGGACATTTTGCAGCCGCCCTACTCCAACCATGGTGTGGGCAACCGTCGGCCAGTCGTCGCGGCCCTCCGAGCGAAGCTCCGGTTGAAAGGGCCGAGCCTTCATCGGATCGGGAAGCGTCGGATTGGTCCAGGGATCACCGTAAATCATGTTGGTCAATATCTTGATCAACAGGTCAAGGTACAGTTGTCGCGCTGCCGCGGTCATGACAATTCTCACAGCCTCTAGAGAATGCGACGGTCCTTCAAGCGTCCCTCGACAACGTGCCAATCATTCGGCACGGCATTGAGTGCCGCTTCCCAGTTGTTCTCGATCTCCGAATAGGGCGTGTCGATAAAGCGCGCGACGGCTTCCTCGTATCTTGCTTCGAGTTCACGCGATGCCGAGTCGAGGCCGGTCACGACGGTGAGACCGGTCGACGGCGTCGCAATTGTGAAGACGTCGAGGTCCGGACGATAGTGCTTGAGGCAAAGCACCGTTTTCCATACGTCGCCGGTGTGAAATTCGGTATCCCGCGCGCGGGCCTGCGTCGCCTCGTCGAGCGGAACGGTATCGTGCAGCAGAACGACCGAGCGTCGGCCGCAATATCTCTCGAGATTGACGAAATCCCTGAGCGCCTGTTCGTAGAGATGGAGGCCGTCGATAAAGCCGATCCCGAGCGGCCGGCCTGCGAGCAACGAATCGGGTCCGCGCCGGGCGAAGAACGTGTCGCTCGTCTCCGCGGCGATATGCGTTTCGGCCTTGATCGGGCTGAGCAAACGAGGCTGCGGACCGACGCCGATCGCCAATGTCGGGGGGCGCGCGAGCGAGAGCGATGTGCCGTCGTCGACGCCGATCTCGATGATCGTCTCCGGCGCGAGACGCGCGTAAAGACGCTCAAGCCAAGTCAAATAGCTGTCGCCGGGCATCCGCAGCGCGGCCAGGCCGTTATGGGCGTCCCTGAGCTTGCCGTCCAAGCCCAATGCGACTCGATAATGCGACGCTGCGTGACCGTTCTCGCCGAGCAAGCGATGCGCCGCCGCCATCGCCATATGATAGTCCGCGCGCCACGGCTGGGGCGCTCCATTCCATGGTAACCAGGCGGCAGTGAGCGAGAGCAGGCGCTGCGCTTCGGGCTCATCGGGCGCGCGGGCGCGGACCAAGCTTGCGACCCCGGCAGCGGCTTCATATCGGCCGGCGCGGAACTCGTTCTGCGCCAAATCGACCAGCTGAGCGATGATCGGATCAACCGGCCGCGTGACGCGTGCTATCGACCACAGCCCGCGATCGAAATCCCGACCGAGCGGCGGTTCGAACTGAGGAGGAGGAACGATGGCGGCGCGAACGAAGCGTGCGAGCGCGGGCTGCGGCAGAGTTCCGAGAAAAGTGCGTGAAGCTGCCGGACGCGGCACCTCGAATGGCCTTCCGCGAATTGCCAGGTATTGCGCCTCCCAGTGACGAAGATCGCGTTCCATCCGCGCGTTAGGCGCGTTGGTCGCGATGCCGCCATGAAACTGGTGAAACGTCCCTTCGCCGAGCAGGAATATCGGCTGGATGCCCGGCAGCTCCAATGCACGGCGATAGGTATCTAGGTTGACATACCCACCCCCCGGAAGATCAAAGCGCTCGTCGAGACCGCCGAGCTCCTCCCACATCTCCCGAGGCATGAAAAGGCCGTTCGACTCGGCAGTCGGCTGCAGCCAGCCATCGACCGAAGACTCGTCAAAGGTTGCAATTTCGAAAAGACGATAGCCATCCTGCGGCCATCCGATTGAAGCAAGAAGGGCATCCTCCCGAGATTGGTCGTACCCCGCCGTCATCGCCCGCCGCTGAAGGTCGCCTCCGAGATACCAACCGAGCGTTACCACCACCGCTCTGTCGTAGAGCCGAGCGCCGTGGCGGGCGAAGTGCAGCAATCCGGGAGTGACGATGCGCGCTCCGTCGATCATCACCCCGACGATTTCGCCTCGGGCCTCGGCGAGGCCGCGATTGATCGCATGCGCCGGAGACGGCGGTGCAGGATCGATGCGGATCAGGCGAAAATTGCCCGCAAGATTTTCCAACAGATCGGGGTCGAACGGCCTTGAGCCGTTGTCGACGACGATCACTTCGTAGTCGTCGGGGTGAACATGGCGCTGATAGGCGGCCGATAGCGAGAACAGCGTCCGCGGCGCCTCGCGGGGAATATTGTAGACGACAACGACGACCGATATGTCCGACTTGTCGGCTTTGCCGAATGACATGGAAATCTAGAGTCCATTTTCTCGAAGGCCGAGCACGACCTTAACCGCCTTCGTTCGGGCGATGCTCCCGATAAAAGTCTTAACTGACATTCCGAGATGACCTTTGACGCGGCTCGGCCGGCACTCCCCCGGTGATCGGTCGTTGAAACGGCGGATCGACCTCCGATTACTTCATACCCGGTGCTGTTGGTCGTCAAGCGGATTGTACCGACCGCTCCTCGGCTGTCCGACGCCCGAACCGTCCTTGAGACGCGGATTTGGCGATTTTTCGGGGATCGCGGTAGGGACGCCCATTACTGGGCGCCCCCCGCACAGATCCGTACGGGCGGATTTCCCGCATACGGCTCCCACCTCGGGTGTTTGACGGCGAAGCGCTTGCTCGGCCAGGGGTGAAGGATGCGGGGTTTTGGGAGAAAGTCGTCGGCCAGCTTCTCGATCCGTCCCCAGGTCGAGCCGTCCTTCTGGCTGCGCCGCCGGAGCGTGCGCCGCCAGAGGCCGGTGACATGGCGCCGGAAGGCCGCAAGTGCCGGGAAGTTTGTCGGCACTGCGTGATAGCCAAAGAAGCCGGTGACGACCTGCCGCAGCCACGTCCCTTGCACCGGGATGGGCTGATGCATCCGCCGCCGCAGTTCGCCCTTTACCTCCTTGAGCTTGGCCACCATGCGGTCACGCCGGGTCTTCCGCTTGAGGAGGAAGTTCCCGCGGCGCGATTTACCGCAGAGGAAGGTGAAGCCTAGGAAGTTGAAGGTTTCCGGTTTACCGAGCCCGCGCTGCTTGCGCTCGGCCGCGGCATGGCGGCCAAACTCGATCAGGCGGGTCTTTTCCGGATGCAGCGTCAGCGAGAACTCCTGCAACCGCTCCCGCATCGCCTCCCAGAAGCGTCGGGCGTCGGCCTCACGCTCGAAGCCGACAACGATGTCGTCCGCATAGCGCACGATGATCATATCGCCCTGTGCCTCGCGCCGTCGCCAGCGCTCGGCCCAGAGGTCGAAGACGTAGTGCAGGTAGACGTTGGCAAGGAGCGGTGATGCCACCGAGCCCTGTCCCGTCCCCCTCTCACTCACCGTCACGACCCCGTCTTCCAGGATGCCCGCCTTGAGCCATTTCTGGATCAGGCGGATGATACGCGGGTCACTGATCCGGTTCTCCAAGAAGCGGACGAGCCATGTTTGATCGACCGCGTCGAAAAAGGACCGGATGTCCGCATCGAGAACGTAGTTCACCTTCTTGCTGGTGAGCCCGACCGCCAGTGCGTCCAGCGCATCGTGCTGGCCGCGCCGTGGCCGGAAGCCATACGAGAACCCGAGGAAGTCCTCCTCGTAGATCGCGTTCAGCACCGCGATGGTCGCCCGTTGGACGATCTTGTCCTCGAGGGCGGCAACCGCGAGCGGGCGCTGCCGGCCGTCCGGTTTCGGTATGTACCGTCGCCGGGACGGCAGTGCCCGATACGCTCCCCGGCGGACCCGTGCGTGCAGGTCCTCGAGCTTGCACTCGAGGTCTGCCTCGTAGTCCTGCCATGTCAACCCGTCTACGCCGGGCATGGCGTCTCGCTTGAGCGCGAAGAACGCCAGCCGGAGCAGGCTGATGGTGATATGGTGGAAGAGCGAGGTGAACCGTTCCTTCTTCCTTTGCCTTGCCGCTTGTCGTATGCGATCCAGCGCATGGGACACGCTTTCCCGGTCCTGTGCCCGGCGCGTGCTGTGCTGGCCCGCATTCCCCTTGGCCTCCGCCCTTCGCTCCACCGGCTCCGCAACCGATTGCCCGGCCTTGTTCGTCGGCTTCCCAGCTACTATGGCGGAGTCTGACTTCCCGCGCCCGTGCGTCATCGGCTACGGCTCCTCGCCTTCCCGATGCGGACCAGGGCGGCTTGTCGCCGCTGGCCGGACGTGGGATCTCCCAGGTTCCGGCGGGCTCCCTTTGTGCGTGATGGGGTCTTCGACCTCGGTAGGGCGACGGCGCCTCGCATAGCGGCGCCGCACATGTTGCCTTCGGCTACACTAAAAGCCTCGGCCCCTCCGACATTACTGCTTACGCGGCTCAATAGCCCACCCCGCACAATCGCTGTGTACGCTTCGCCGTGGTCGTTGCCTTCCACAGCGCAACACTCGCTACCAGGCGGGCGCTACCCCTTACCTGGGCCGGACTTTCACCGGCTGGATCACGCCAGCTTCCTGGCGCACTAGTGGCACCGTTTGAAACTCTGCGCCTCGAGGGTCAGCGATTCATTCGCGGTTGTCGCTCTTGTGAAAGATCGCGATATTCCGAAGAACCGTCATCTTCTCGATGGCGTATGGCGAGGACAGTTTTAGCGTCGGGGCCATGGCGTGATCCATGAGTTGCTTTACCATGCCGACGTTGCCGTGCTGATGGCTGGGAAAGACCTTCGGCATTTCGGGGACGCCGATCTCGGGCGGGAGATAAGGGGCCCCGTCGAATTCGGGCAAGAACGCCGTACAGATATCCTCGATCACATAGATGCCGCCTGGCTTGAGCGCCCTCGGGAACAGATAGGCGAACGAGCGCCCGGTATGGCACCCGAGATGTGAAGCGTCGTCGATGATAATGTCGAACGGCCCGCCCGCGGCAATCGCCGCATCCAGGCATTTCGGATCGTCCTGAGCTCCATGGACGAAGTGAAAGCGATCTTCCGACGGAAACGAATCCGGCTTCGCGCGCTCATCGAGGCCAACGATGATCGCTTTGGGAAAGTACTCTTTCCACATCAGCATCGAAGCCCCGTGATACACGCCGAGTTCCAATAGGCTGATCGGCCTGTCGCGCATTTCATGGAACAGGCGGTCGTATTCGATCAAATAATGGGTCGGTTTGCGGGCCGGATCGGTCCCGTACAATTGCGCCGCCAAACCGGAAAGCTCCTTGCCGCGCTCCATTAGCGGATGCCCTCTCCATAGAGAGACGGCCTTCGCGTCGCCTCCCGATCCACCATCACCTTCACCATATCAGACAATTCCCAAAGCTTGGAAGTGGCGCCAACCGTCATCGTTGGTTGACGTGCCCCTACGATTTCGGATCGTCCTGAAGCGAAAAATTCGGCATTTGAACCTGCCTCCGACCTTGGGCCGCTCGGCCAAGGCGGGGTAAATCAGAATTTTCAAGCTGCAAGCGGTCTTGAAAATCGGGAGCCGGTCGAATGACCCACGCGACGCTCACGCCTCCCCGTCGGCGATGCGCAGGAGATAGCGCCCGTATTCGTTGTCGCGCATCGGCAGCGCGAGCGACTTGAGCTGCGCGCGGTCGATGCGGCCGGTACGGAAGGCAATTTCCTCGACGCACCCGATCTTGAGGCCCTGCCTCTGCTCCACGGTCCGGACGAACTCCGAGGCCTGGATAAGCGTGTCGTGCGTGCCGGTATCGAGCCAGGCAAATCCCCGCCCGAGCCGCTCCACCTTGAGCTCGCCGCGCGCGAGATAGATCCCGTTGAGGTCGGTGATCTCGAGCTCGCCGCGCGCGGACGGCCGGAGCGTCCGCGCATATTCGACGACGTGCTCGTCGTAGAAGTAGAGCCCGGTGATCGCGTAGTTCGACTTCGGGGCCTTGGGCTTCTCCTCGATGCCGACCGCGTTCCACTCCGCATCGAAGGTGACGACGCCGTAGCGCTGGGGATCGCTCACCCGGTAGGCGAACGCCACGGCACCCCGCTCGAGCGCCACGGCGCGCGCAAGCGCTTCGGGCAATCCGTGGCCGAAGAAGACGTTGTCCCCGAGGACAAGGCAACATTTCTCGCCCGCAAGGCAGTCGGCGACGATGAGGAAGGCCTGGGCAATTCCGTCCGGTGCCGGCTGCACGGCGAAGGAGAAGGAGATGCCCCATTGGCTGCCATTGCCGAGGAGTGCTTGGTAATGGCGCTGGTCATCGGGAGTGGTGATGACCAGGATCTCCCGGAGGCCCGCCAGCATGAGCACCGATAAGGGGTAATAGATCATCGGCTTGTCGTAGATGGGGAGGAGCTGCTTGCTGACGCCGCGGGTAAGCGGATGGAGTCGCGTGCCGGTGCCCCCGGCAAGAATGATCCCCTTCATGGCATCTTGCCGAAGATACCCGCGAGGATCGCCGGCAGGCTCGCGCGCCAATCGGGCGAGGCGATTCCGAAGGTGGCGGCGATCTTGCCGCAATCGAGGACCGAATTGGCCGGCCGTTTGGCCGGCAAGGGATCATCGGCCGTCGCTATGGGGCGGACGACTACGCGCCGCCCGAGATAGGGGCCCGCCGCGTCCACGATAGCGCGTGCGAAGCCGCACCAGCTCGTTGCCGGCGCGCCGCAGAAATGATAGGTGCCCCAGCGCGCGCCGCCCGCACCAATGGCGTCGACGACGGCGAGGAGCGCCTCAGCGACGCTTCCGGCCGGGGTCGGGCTGCCGCGTTGGTCGTCGACGACGCTGAGCGCCGGCCGCTCGCCGGCAAGGCGCGCGATGGTCCTTACGAAATTCGTGCCATGCGCACTGTGAACCCACGCGGTGCGCAGGATGACATAGTGCTCGAGACGGTCGCGTAGGGCCTCTTCGCCGGCAAGCTTGCTCGCCCCGTAGACGCAGAGCGGAGCAACCGGATCGCTCTCCACGTACGGCCCTTCCTTGCGGCCGTCGAAGACATAATCGGTCGAGACGTGGAGAAGTGGAATCCCGACCTCGGCGCAGGCCGCGGCAAGGTTGGCCGGGCCGTCGCGGTTGACCGCGAAGGCGGCTTGCTGCTCGCTTTCCGCCTTGTCGACCTGCGTGTAGGCCGCGGCATTGATGACAAGGGATGGCGCGATATCCCTGATCGCCCGCCGGACACCCTCGCAATCGCGGACGTTGAGTTCGCCGTGAGAGAGGCCGGCGGCAGGTCGGCGCGCCGCATCCAGGTGCCGCGTGAGCTCGCGCCCAAGCTGGCCTCCAGCACCGATGACAAGGATGGGCGGCACCCGTGCCTCAGCGTCCGGCGGCGAGGCCGAGACGTTCACCGCGGTAACGACCCTCCATGTGGGGCCGCCACCAGCTCTCGTTTGCCAGGTACCATTCGACCGTGCGCCGGAGCCCGGTCTCGAAATCGAAGGTCTGCACTATGCCGAGCTCGCGCTCGATCCGCGCGGCGTCGACCGCATAGCGCAGGTCGTGGCCGGGCCGCTCGGCAACGAAGGTGATGAGATCGGCGTGCGCGCCGTGGCGGCGGGGCCGCAGCCGGTCCAGCTCCGCGCAGATCGCATGGACCACCTGGAGGTTGCTGCGCTCGCTCCGACCGGCGACATTGTAGCTCTCGCCGGGCCGGCCCGCCGTGGCCACGCGGTGGAGCGCCCGGGCATGGTCCTCGACATGGAGCCAGTCGCGCACGTTGACGCCGCTGCCATAGACCGGGAGCGATCTCTCGTCGCGGCCACTGATGATCATAAGCGGAATCAGCTTGTCGGGGAACTGGTACGGGCCGTAGTTGTTCGAGCAATTGCTGATGAGTGTTGGCAGGCCGTAAGTGTGGCGCCAGGCGTGCACGAAATGATCCGACGACGCCTTGCTCGCGGAATAGGGCGAGCTCGGGCGATAGGGCGATTCCTCGGTGAAAGCGCCGGTCTCGCCGAGACCGGCGAGCGTGCCGAATACCTCGTCGGTCGAGACATGGTGGAAGCGGAAGGCGGCTTGCCTCGCGGGAGAGAGCGTGCGCCAGTAGTCGAGTGCGGCTTCGAGGAGCACGCAAGTGCCGACGACGTTGGTCTGAACGAAGCTTGCCGGCTCGTCGATCGAGCGGTCCACATGGGTCTCGGCGGCGAAGTTCATCACGACGTCGGGCCGATGGCGCGCAAATATCTCGGCAAGCGCCGCCGCATCGCAGATGTTGGCCCGCTCGAAGCGATAGCGAGGATCGCGCGAAGCCGCCGCCACGCCGCGCAGATCGCCGGCGTAAGTCAGCTTGTCGAGGTTGACGACCTCGGCGTCCGTCTCGCCGATCAGGTAGCGCACGACAGCCGAGCCGATGAAGCCAGCCCCGCCGGTGACGAGGAATTTCATGGACGACCTCTCCCCCGCCTCGCCCTTCCGCCTCAAGGGCCATAGCTGAACGGACTGTCGATTTCCGCCAGGCGGGGCTGACGCCGGTCCTTGTCCGAAAGGATCGCCTTGGACGGCGCCACCGGCCATGGAATGGCAAGTGCCGGATCGTTCCACAGGATGCCGCGGTCGTGCTGGGGCGAGTAGTAGGAGTCGACCTTATAATGCACCATGGTGTCGGGCACGAGCGTGCAAAAGCCGTGCGCGAAGCCGCGGGGAATGAGTATCTGGCTAAGCTTCTCGACGCTGAGCTCCACGCCGACCCAACGCCCGAATGTAGCCGAGCCGCGCCGGATGTCGACGGCCACATCGAAGGCCGCACCGTGCAGGACCGTCACCAGCTTCGTTTGCGCAAAGGGCGGCTCCTGATAATGCAGGCCACGCACCGTACCCGCATCGGCCGAAAGCGAGAGGTTATCCTGCACGAAATCGAGATCCGGGTAATTCCGACGCGTAAAGATCTCGCAGAAGAAGCCGCGGCTGTCGCGAAACTTCTCGAGCGAGAGGTGAGTCACCTCACGAATGTCCAATGCGGTCATTTCGTCCGATCGCTTTCGGAGCTTGCCTCGTCGGTGGCTTGCGGCGATTAATAACACGAACGACCTGTCGATTGAAACGCCGGGAATCATAGCGACTGCCGCGGCTATCTCATCCGGCGGCAGCGGGAGCGGCAAGCCGTGGCGGCCGAGGCGGCGCAAGTCCCACCCGCATCCGGCTCGGCGGCGGGCCTCGTGCGGACCGGCGCGCGACCCTGCCGCTGCGGTTGCTCGCCGCGTTAACGGCGCCATTCCTGTGGAGGTCGATATCCCAGGCGATGGAATAAAAGCTGAACTCTACCTCGCCGTCGGCAGCTCCGCGATTCCCTTGAGGCTTTCGCCCACCGCCCGGTGCTCCGCTGCCGCGGGCCGTCGGAACGGCAATCTCAGGCGTAAGCGATCCATGTCGCCATCATTCCCGCGCCCGCGGCGGCGCGCCACTGGCCGGGAAGCCCACAAAGAGCTCGGCGAGCACCGCGCGCGCGGGCCGGATCGGCACGCCGAACGCGTGGGCGATCTTTTGCGCGTTCAGCGTGCTGTAGCGGTGGCGGTAGATCGCAGGGACTTGGGCCTCAGACACGGGCTCGCCGTGGACGAGGCCGGGCGGCAGCCGGCAGGCCTCGGCCATCATCGCTGCGGCCTCGGCATAGGAGATTTCGTCCGCGGAGGAGAGGTGCCAAATGCCCCGGCATCGGCGCTCGCCGAGCGCGATCGCCGCCTCGGCCACCTCCGCCGCCGAGAGCGGTGCCAACGTCATGTCGCTGGCGGCCACGGCCGGCTCGCCGCGCCGCAGGTTCTCGTACCACAGGCGGAACATGCCGACCGGCTCCGCGGCCAGCACCTTGGTCAGGCGCAGCACCGCGGCCGGCAACCCCTCGCGCGCGATCGCCGCCTCGAGCGCCAGCTTCTGGCGGCCGTAGGCGTTCTTGGGCCGGCACGCCGCGGCCTCGTCGGGCAACGGCGTCTCGCCGTCGAAGACCTGGCTGCTCGAGAGGAAGACAAGCTGCGTGCCGCGCGCCGCGAGGCGGCGCATGACGGCGAGCGTACCGTCGACGTTGACGCGGGCGGCGGCATGCGGATCGCGCTCGCAGGTGCGCATGTCGGTGACGGCGGCGCAGATATAGGCGCAGGCGAACGCGAGTCCGTCCAAGGCCGCGAAAGCGGGAGAGGCGAGATCGAGGGGCAGGGCCAAGGCCCCGGCCGGCGTCCGACGCGACGTTGTCCGGAAGGGCCGCCCGGCGCGGCCGAGCGTGCCGCCGAGGTAGCGGCCGATCAGGCTGTCGCCGCCGACGATGAGATCGTCGCGGGTCCCATCCGCCGCCTTCGCCGCGCTCATGCGGCGGCCAATTGAGCCGGATGGCGGAATTGCCGAGGCCGCGGTCCGCCTGGGCTAGCGCTTCGGCGGCACCCGCTCGAACCCGAAGCACCGGCCCGGAGCGCGAGCGATAGCGTGATGGTGTGTCGTGGTCGCGAGACCATCATGATTGGGCATCAAGCGTCGGAACTGCCGCGCTAGCGCCGCGGCCCCGCCGCCACGCTGCCGCAGCGCTCGATGCAGTACTCGAGGATCGCATGACAGAGGGCCGTATGCCCGACCTCCACGAAGGCGTAGCTGTCGGAGGACAGGAAGAAATTCATATGCCCCATGCCGCGCAGGGGATTGTCGGCGGTGAAGCCGCTCAGGGTCATGACCGTGCAATCCGTCCCGCGCGCAGCCGTGACGGCGTTCAGGATGTTGGCCGAGCGTCCCGAGGCGCTGAGGGCGACGAGAAAGTCGCCGGGTCGAGCGAAAGTCTCAATCTGCTTGGCAAAGACGTGCTCATAGCCATAGTCGTTGCCGAGGCAGGTCAGCATGCAGGCGTCGTTCATAGCGAGCGAGCGCAGACCCGCATTCTTGCTGTAATCCGCCGCCATGTGGCTGGCGGTCCCGGCGCTCCCGCCGTTGCCGATGAACATCAGCTTGTTGCCGCGGTCATGGGTGGCGCGCGCCATGAGTGCCGCCCATTCCACCGCTTCGTCGATAGGATACGGCCGCCCCGAGGCGTCGCTTGCCTCGATCCCCGTCAGCAGGTCGGCGAGATTGGCAATGAACTCTCGCATCCAAGACTCGGGAAGAGCTCTTGCCGCGCGCAACATTGGCCAATTTCCTCGCGTATCCTGCTTGACGTTGCTATAATGCAACCGAGGTGTCAAACAATTTTCAATCTCATTCCCCCCCCCGCGCGTCAAGCGATGGCGGGCGTATCGGCAACGAAATTTATTGCCAGCGCCGTCCGACGCCCTCATCCTTGCGGTCAGGCGGCGATCTAAAGGGAAGCCTCAGTTTAGCGGTCGCGGGCACATATGTCCCGTAAAGGAATTAGAGGACTCATGACAGTAAAACCGTCTCCATCCGGATAGACCGCCGCGGCCGTAGCATGGAATCGCTCGATTATTCCGCCGCCGCCCTGCCCGAGCCGCGAGCAGGTGCAGAAGCCGCTCCGCTCGCGACGATCGTCATCCCGACGTTCGGCGACTTGCCGCAGCTGGTCGACATCCTCGCGCAGGTGCGAGCGCAGACGTGGTCCCATTTGGAGGTCATCGTCGTCGACGACGCGTCGGCGACGCCGGTCGAAGCGTCGCTCTGCGTCCAAGGGGGAGATGCGATGACCCTGCGGGTCATCCGCCACAGGGAGAATCAAGGACCGGTCGCGGCACTGCATACCGGACTCATGCAAGCGCGGGGCAAATACGTCTATCTCGGCTCGACGAACGATCCGATCGAGCCGCACTTCATCGAAGCCGGGGTCGCACTGCTCGAGCGATACCCTGCGGCGGGGCTGTGTTTCTCGGATTCCGCGACGATCGACGGCTGGAGCGGGCGGCGCCGGGCGTTTCCGCTTTATCTCAGCCGGCAGGCCGTCTACTTGGCACCCGACGAATTCGCCCGACGCATGCGCTCGGCGCCGTTCCACATCTCCAGCAATACCGTGATCTTCCGCATGACTTCCATACGGCGCATCGGCGGTTACCGGCCCGCCCTCGCCCTTTATTCCGATTGGTTCGGCGTCCAGATGACGGCATTGCAAGACGGTGCGGTCTATATTCCCAAGGTGCTCGCCTATTCCCGCGAGCATCCCGGACGCTATTCCGAGCCGCGACGCTGGGGCCCGGCCGAGCGCCGGCGTCTCGCCGGTTTGGCGCTTGCCAGCGCCGTCGAGGGATATCCCGAGCTCGTGTCGCGGCTGCGCCAAAGCCGCGCGGCGTCCGCCTTCGGCTTTCGCTTGCTCGCGGGCCTCTCCCGAGATCGGCAGTGCGCCGCCGCCATCGATCCCGCCGCCTTGTGGATGGCCCTTGTTCGCGACATCTGGCACGTGGTCGGCCGGCTCGTCCCGCTCCCGGCCCGGCGGCTGTGCCGCCGAGCGTTGATGGGTTACAGGCCGAGCCTTCGGGAAAGAAAGGCGGGAAGCGCCTCGGCCGACTGATCGGGGCTACGCTCGAGCGTGTCCTTAGCCGAGCCCGCCGCCATCGCGAGGATCGTCAGCCCAAGCATCGCGAGCCACCATGCATGCCGCCGATTGTTCCCGACCGCGGCCTAGGCGGACGCGGTCATTGTCAAGGCAAGCGCCGTGGACATGGCGCACCGGCGCGCTCCCGCGATGGGGCGGCGCGTCGCCGGTGGCTGCGAGGCCCTGCAACCAGCGACAGCATAGCGCGCGCGAGGGACCAGTCTATACGCTCCGCGCACTCGAGGCGCCTTCTGTCCGAGAGTCGTGTCCCCAGACTTGTCCCCGACCAAATTCGCCGCCCCGTATGACATCCTAAGTTATTCGGAATTATGGTGCCCAGGGCCGGAATCGAACCAGCGACACGCGGATTTTCAGTCCGCTGCTCTACCGACTGAGCTACCTGGGCATGCCGTATGGAAGCCTTGGCGAGGGCCGCTTATAGTGGCTTTCGCGGGACCTGTCCAGCCGGCCCGGCCCGGCGGCACGCTACTCGTCCTCATCCCCGCCGCCCTCTTGTGCTGGGGCATTCTCGGGCGTCTCGTCGCTGGCGATGCGATAGCCGCCGCCGAGCCAGCGGCCGAGGTCGATGTCGGCGCAGCGCTTGGAGCAGAAGGGGCGATAGCGCTCCTCCGGCGGCCTGCCGCAGAGCGGGCACTTCGCCCGCTTCTTCCTAGCCTGGAGCCTGGTGATCTCGGCCATGGCCTGCCTCATGCCCGGGTCGCTACGCCGCCGCCGCCGTCCGTCACGATGTCGAACCGCTCGCGCGCGAAAGACGGCTCGGCGCGGAGCGCCAAGGGCCGGCCGAGCTTTAGCTCGAGCGCCCGCCGCGCCGCTGCCGCCTCGCCCTCGAGCGCCGCCACGACCGCCGCGGACGCGACGACGACGAGCGCCGAGCCCGGTGCCGCCCGCGCCGTGCGCTCGGCCGCGCGCAGCACCTCATAGGCGACCGTCGCGGCACCTGCAAGCCGGCCGCTGCCGTGGCAGGCCGCACAGGCCTCGCCGAGGAGCTCGCGCAAAGGCGCACGCACGCGCTTCCGCGTCATCTCGAAGAGGCCGAGCCGGGTGAAGCCGCCGAGCTGGACCGGCACCGGATCGGCGGCGAAGGCGGCGGCGAGGGCGTCCGCCACGCGCGCGCGATGGCGTGGCTTCGCCATATGCACGAAATCTATGACGATGAGGCCGGCGAGATTGCGCAGGCGCACCTGGCGCGCGATCTCGACCGCCGCCTCGAGGTTGACCGCGAGCGCCGCGTCCGCGAGGTGCCCAGCACCCGACTGCCGCGCCGTGTTCACGTCGATGGCGGAGAGCGCCTCGAGCGTGCCGATGGCAAGGCTGCCGCCCGAGGGCAATGCCGCGAGCGGCGCGAGCCCCTCGGCGATCTGCTCCTCTACTTCGTGGCGCGCGAAGAGAGCCTCGGGCCCGCGATGGAGCGTGACCTCCACGCGTGCGCCGAGCGCGTGGCGTGCGAGGAACTCCTCCGCCTGCGTCTTGGCCTCGCGGGCGTCGGTCAAAACCGAACGGAGCGCGGGGCCCGCATGGTCGCGCAAGACCCACGCGGCCGGCGGCGCCTCGGCGTGGAGCAGCGCCGGCGCCTTGCTCGATTTCGCGCGCGCGAGCACGTCCTGCCAGAGCTTGCGCAAGCCGGCGAGCTCGTCGAGAAGCTGCGCCGCGTCCGTATCTTGCGCCGCGGTGCGCAGCACGACGCCTTCGTCCGCTGCGAGATGCGGCGCCAGGGCCGCCTCGAGACGGCCGCGCTCGGCGCCCTCCGCGATGCGCTTCGAGACGGCAATCCCGGGCTTCTCCGGCGAGAGAACGAGGCGGTAGCCGGGAAGTGCGATTGCCGCCGAGAGCCGCGGCCCCTTCTCCGCAATGGCGTCAGCCGTCACTTGCACGATGAGCGCCTGGCCTTCGTGGAGCGCCCGTCCGCCGCCCCGCTTGAGGAGGCCGGCGGGCCCTTGACCGAGCTCGACGAAGGCCGCGTCCATGCCCGGCGCCAGCTTGCCTATGCGGCCGAGATAGATGTTGCCGACGAGGCTCGCAGCACTGGCGCGCTCGACCGCGAGCTCGACGAGCCGCCCGGCCGAGACGAGTGCGGCGCGGGTCTCGCCGGGCGAGACGCTCAAGAGGATCTCGTCGATCCCGGAGGCGGCGCTCATCGGTAGCCGAGGCCGCTCAGTAGTGCTGCCGTCTCGTAGAGCGGCAGGCCGACCACGTTCGAATAGGAGCCGCCGAGATGGCGCACGAAGGCGGCGGCGCGGCCCTGAATGGCATAGCCGCCCGCCTTGTCGTGCCACTCGCCGCTCGCGAGATAGGCCGCGATCTCGTCGGACGTGAGGCGCTTCATGGCGACCGTGGTGGTGACGAGGCGCACGGCACTGCGCCCGCCGGGCGCCATCAGCACCACGCCGCCGATCACCCGGTGGCGCCGGCCCGAGAGGAGCCCGAGGCAGGCGCGCGCCGCCGCGGCATCGAGCGCCTTCGGCAGGATGCGCCGGCCGCAGGCGACGACCGTGTCGGCGGCGAGCACGAAGTCGTCCGGAAAGCGGGCCGCGACCGCTTGCGCCTTGGCGGCGGCCAGGCGGGCGGCATGGGCGCGGGGCAATTCGCGCGGCCGCACGCTCTCGTCGACGAGCGCCGGCACGACGGCATCGGGGACGACGCCGATCTGGCGCAAGAGTTCCAGGCGTCGCGGCGACGCCGAGGCCAGGATCAGGCGCGGCACCGGGCGTGCATCTCCCGTCGCTGGGCGCGCCCAGGCGCGCCGGTCACTTGAAGCGGAAGGTAATGCGGCCCTTGCTGAGGTCGTAAGGCGTCATCTCGACGTTGACGCGGTCTCCGGCCAGCACCCGGATGCGGTTCTTGCGCATCTTGCCCGAGGTATGGGCCAGTATCTCGTGCTCGTTGTCGAGCTTCACCCGGAACATCGCGTTGGGCAGGAGCTCGGTCACCGTGCCGGAAACCTCGATCAGGTCTTCCTTCGCCATTACCCTCACCAATGTCGACTTTGGCGACCCGGAACATGGGACCAACCCCTTCCTGGGTCAAGCTTATTCGCCGCCGGAGGGCGGGCAGCAGGGCGCTTCCCCGCTCACACCACCGGGGGCGGCGGCAGGGGGAAGCGCGCCGCGATGCGGCGGGCGAGCTCGTCGCGCACCGCGCGGTAGGCGTCGAGCCGTGCCATCCGGCTGCCCTCGAGAATGCTGGGGTCGAGCGTCGGCCAGTACTCGACCTCGCAGGCCATGGTGCGGGTGAGCTCGACGGCATAATGCTGCGCCTCGGGCGACAGGCTGACGATGAGGTCGAAGGAGCTGTCCGCGAGCTCCTCGAAAGTCGTCGGGCTGTGGCCCTTGATGGGAATGGCGATCTCCTCCATCACCTCGGCTGCGAAGGGATCGAGCTCGCCCGCGCGCACGCCGACCGAGGCGACGAAGATGCGCCCGAGATGGAGATGCTTGAGGATCGCCTCGGCCATGGGCGAGCGGATCGCGTTGCTTGTGCAGGCGAAAAGCACGCTCGAGGGAAGCCCGCCCACCGCCTAGCCCCGGATGTGCAGGACGCAAAGAAGGGTGAAGAGCCGACGGGCGGTATTGAAGTCGAGCTCGACCTTGCCGGCGAGGCGCTCCCGCAAGAGCTCGGAGGCCTCGTCGTGCAGGCCGCGCCGGCCCATGTCGATCGCCTCGATCTGCGTGGGGCTGGCGCTGCGGATCGCGGCGTAATAGCTCTCGCAGACGGTGAAATAGTCCTTGATGATCTTGCGGAAGGGCGAGGTCGGCAGATTGACCGTGGCAAGCAGCGCTTCGCCCTCGTCGTGGATCGCCATCACGAGCCGGCTCTCGGCGATCGAGAGGCGCAGCACGAAGGGGCCGCTAAAATCGCCGACCGGCGCGAAGCGGTTCTCCTCGATGAGGTCGAAGACGGCGACGGCGCGCTCGTGCTCGACGTCGGGGCTCCAGCGCACGATGCTGCGCTCGTCGAGATGGATCCGGCTGATCCGCGAGCGGCTCTTCTCGGCACCCTCGTCCGCCGCCATGGCCGCTCCCTCAGGCGGTGCCGCGGCGTCCGGCGAGGCGCAGGCGGACCGAGAGCGCGTGGGCGGCGAGACCCTCGGCCTCGGCAAGCGCTATCGCCGCCGGGCCGAGTGCCGCCAGCGCCTTCGCGTCGCAGCCGAGGAGCGAGGTGCGCTTCATGAAGTCGAGCACGCCCAGGCCCGAGGCGAAGCGGGCACTCCGCGCGGTCGGCAGCACGTGGTTCGGCCCGCCCACGTAATCGCCCACCGCCTCGGGCGTGTAGCGCCCGAGGAAGATGGCGCCGACGTTGCGCACCTTCTCGATGAGCGCACCGGGCCGCGCCACGGCGAGCTCCATATGCTCGGGCGCCAGGCGAGAGGCGAGCTCGGCCGCCTCGGCGAGCGTGCGCGCGACGATGACGGCGCCGTGCTTCCGCCAGCTCGCGCGCGCGATGCGGGCGCGCGGCAGCACCCGGAGATGCGCCTCGGCCGCCCGCACTACGCGCTCGGCGAAGCGCCCGTCGTCGGTGATGAGGATCGCCTGCGCGGACTCGTCATGCTCGGCCTGGGAGAGAAGGTCCGCCGCGATCCACGAGGGATCGTTGCCGCCCTCGGCGATGACGAGGATCTCGGACGGGCCGGCGATCATGTCGATGCCGACCACGCCGAAGACCTGGCGCTTGGCCGCGGCGACGTAGGCGTTGCCTGGACCTACGATCTTGTCGACGGCGGCGATGGTGCGCGTGCCGTAGGCGAGGGCCGCGATCGCCTGGGCGCCGCCGATGCGGTAGACCTCTCCGATCCCCATCATGCGCGCCGCCGCGAGCACCAGCGGATTGATGACCCCTTGCGGCGCCGGCACCGCCATCGCGATGCGCTCCACACCGGCGATCCGCGCCGGAATCGCGTTCATGAGGACCGAGCTCGGATAGGCGGCAGTCCCCCCCGGCACATAGAGCCCGACCGCCTCGACCGCCCGCCAGCGCGCGCCGAGCCGCACTCCCTGCCGGTCGCGGTAGTCGAAATCCTTGGGCCGCTGGCGCCGGTGATAGGCCTCGATGCGGCCCTTAGCTAAGCCGAGCGCCGCGAGCGCTTGCCGGTCGGCGCTGCGCTCGGCCTCCGCCATCTCGTCCTCGCCCACGCGCAGACGCGCGGGCGTGAGGCGGACGCCGTCGAAGCGCTCCGTGTAGTCGATGACGGCGCGGTCGCCGCGTTTGCGCACGTCGGCGAGGATGGCCGCCACCGCCCCATCCACGTCCCCCGCGCGCTCGCGCTTCATCGCGAGGAGCCTGGCGAAGGCCCGCGCGAAACCCGCATCGGCCGTCTTGAGCCTAAGCGGCACGGCAGAGCTCCTCGGCGGCACGGCGGAAGCGCTCGATCCAGGCGCCGACCTCCTCCGGCCGCGTCTTGAGCGCAGCACGGTTGACGATGAGGCGCGAGGTGATGTCGGCAATGCGCTCGACCTCGACGAGGCCGTTCGCCTTGAGCGTCTGGCCGGTCGAGACGAGATCGACGATGCGCCGGCAGAGGCCGAGGCCCGGGGCGAGCTCCATGGCACCCGAGAGCTTGATGCATTCGGCCTGCACGCCCCGCGCCGCGAAATGGCGGCGGGTGATCTCGGGATATTTGGTGGCGACGCGCACGTGGCTCCAGCGCCGCGGGTCGTCGCGCTTGACGAGCTCGGCCGGCTCGGCGACGGCGAGATGGCACTTGCCGATGCCGAGATCGAGGGGAGCGTAGATCTCGGGGTAGTCGAACTCCATGAGCACGTCCTTGCCGCAGACGCCGAGCTCGGCCGCGTTGAAGGCGACGAAGGTCGCCACGTCGAAGCTGCGCACGCGGATGATGGCGAAGTGCCGCTCGTTGGTCGCGAAGCGGAGCTGGCGGGCCTCGGGATCGGCGAAGGCGGCCTCGGGCACGATGCCGGCGCGCGCGAAGAGCGGCGCCAGCTCGGCCGAGATGCGCCCCTTGGGTACCGCGAGCACGATGTCGTCGCCGGCCACGCCGAGAACTCCCTTGCCGCGTTTCGCGGCCATTGCATACAGATATTGCCGCCCGAGGTCAAAAGCAGCGCTGTAGGACAGCGGCGGAGCCCCTTACGTCTCGAGCCGGTGCTGCGGCCGCCACTGCGTCCGCCAGGCCTCGCCGAAATCCTCGAGCCGGCAGCGGATGGCCTCGGCATCGAGCCGGATGGTGCCGCCGCCCGCAAAGAGCAGGAGGATGGCGGCCCGGCCCGCCGCCGCCGCGTCCGTCACCACGGCGAGGAGCTCGAGGAGCCGCTCGCGCTTGGCCTGCTCGATGCCCTGCAGCGTCACCCCGTCGACGCCCTCGAAGGTGACGGCGGAGGCGATGCGCTCGAAGACGGCCGCGCCGCCGGCCGGCTGCGGCGCGCAGCCCTCCCAGCGGAAGCGGTTGACCGCGATGACGAAGCGCCGCGCCGCGCGCTCGTAGCGCATGTCGGCGAGGGGGACCAGGGAGTCCTGCAGGCAGCTCGAGATGACCGCGAGATCTTCGGCGTCCTCGGCCCTGAGGTGCAATGCTGCGGCCATGCCCCTCGCCCGCCCCCGCTTACTCCTTGAGGCGCTCGATCTCCGCCCCGCAGTCGGTCAGCTTCTCCTCCAGGCGCTCGTAGCCGCGATCGAGGTGGTAGACGCGGTTCAGCACCGTCTCGCCCTCCGCGGCGAGGCCGGCGAGCACGAGCGAGACGGAGGCGCGCAGGTCGGTCGCCATCACCGGAGCGCCCGAGAGCCGCGCCACCCCGCGCACGATGGCGGAGGTACCCTGGAGGTTGATGTTCGCCCCCATGCGCATGAGCTCGGGCGCGTGCATGAAGCGGTTCTCGAAAATGGTCTCGGTGATCATGGAGGCGCCCTCGGCCACGGTCATGAGGGCCATGAACTGCGCCTGCAGGTCGGTGGGGAAGCCGGGAAAGGGCTCGGTCATCATGTCGACGCCCTTGAGGGCGCCATTGGCCCGGCTCACCTTGACGCCCTGGTTGGTCTCGACGAGCGCCACGCCGGCGGCGCCGAGGGTCTCCGCCACGGCGCCGATCGCCGCGAGACGCGCGCCCAGGAGCTCGACCTCGCCGTCGGTGATCGCCGCGGCGATGGCATAGGTGCCGGCCTCGATGCGGTCCGGGATGATCTCGTGGTGGGCGCCGTGGAGGCGCTCCTTGCCCTGGATGCGCAGCGTCTCGCTGCCGATCCCCTCGATCTCGGCGCCCATGGCAACGAGGCAGCGCGCGAGATCCGCGACCTCGGGCTCGCGCGCCGCGTTCTCGATCACGCTCTCGCCGCGCGCCAGCACGGCGGCCATCAGCACGTTCTCGGTGGCGCCGACCGAGATCATGGGAAAGGTGATGCGCGCGCCCCGGAGGCCGTCCGGCGCCCGGGCATGGATGTAGCCGCCGGCGAGCTCGATCTCGGCGCCGAGCTGGGAGAGCCCCTTGAGATGCAGGTCCACCGGCCGCGTGCCAATGGCGCAGCCGCCCGGCAGCGAGACCTTGGCCTCGCCCATGCGCGCCACGAGCGGACCCAGGACCAGGACCGAGGCGCGCATCTTGCGCACCAGGTCGTAGGGTGCCGTCGTATTGGCGATACGGCCGGCCGAGAGCGAGAGCGCGCGGCCCGCATGGCCGCCGTTCGGCGCATGGCCGTTCATCTCGATCTCGACGCCGAGCTGGCCCAAGAGGCTCGCCATGGTCGTGATGTCGACGAGGTGAGGCAAGTTGGCGAGCGTCAGCGTGTCGTCGCTCAAGAGGCTCGCGGCGAGAAGCGGCAGGGCCGCATTCTTGGCGCCGCCGACGCGAATGGTTCCCCTGATCTTGCTGCCGCCGCGGACGCGGATCTTGTCCATTCAATTCCCCGTGGACGGGCGCTTGGCGCCCTGCCATCTTCGCTCGCGGCGGGCTTCGCCCAAAGGCCGCTCGCTGCCCTTATAGCTGGCGCGCGGGCGAGAACGCTAGTGGCGACTTCCGCGCGCGCTGCCGGCTCTTTCAAGATGGAGGGGACATGTTGAAGGAATTCAGGGACTTCGCGATGCGCGGCAACGTGGTCGACCTGGCGATCGGCGTCATCATCGGCGCCGCCTTCGGCAAGATCGTGAGCTCGCTGGTGACCGACGTGATCATGCCTCCCATCGGCCTCATCCTCGGCAATCTCGACTTCTCGAGCCTCTTCATCGACCTCTCGGGCAAGGGCTACGCCACGCTCGCCGCGGCCAAGGCGGCGGGCGCGCCGACGCTCAGCTACGGTCTCTTCATCAACAGCGTGATCGACTTCCTCATCGTCGCCTTCGCGATCTTCATCGTGGTGCGCCAGATCAACCGCCTCGTCGCCAAGCCCGAAGCAGCGGAAGCGCCGCCGAGCAAGAGCGAGCTTCTCCTCTCCGACATCCGCGACATCCTGAAGCAGCGGCCTTAGCGGCCCGCCTGCGCTGCGGGGCGGCGGGCTGCACCTCCCGTGCCGCGCCAGGCACCCGTCCCGGCCGCCGTGCAAAACCAAATCCGCAATAGGCCTCAATAGCTTCGCATGTATTGCGGGAGCCGCCGCAAGCCGCGGCCAGGGCGACGGCAGGGCCTCGCGCGGCGCGCCGGAACGGCCTCCGGGGGAGCCGCAGCACAGCACCGAAGCTCCCCGACGGCACGGCCGCGGGCCGCGCTCCTCCTTGATTTTGCCTTTGAAAATGCCATGGATCATTGTATCTTGCCTGCGGTCACTCGCGCGCTAACGGGCTCGCCTGCACGTCAAGACAAGGAAATCAAGGGGATCATAGGGCAGGGCGAATGAGAACCACACTGCTGCGACTCTGCGCGCTGGCGATCGCTCTGGTCGGGCTCGCCGCATTGCCCGACCCGGCCGCGGCCCAACATCCGGCCAACGGCTTCTATGTGAGCGGCGAGGCGGGCGCCACCTTCCAGTCGACCCAGGATATCTGGGGCAACGGCGTGAGCGCCCACATGGAGCCGGATGTCGGCCTCGCCATCCTGGGTGCCGGCGGCTACCGCTTCTGGGACGACTTCCGGATCGAGGAAGAGCCCAGCTGGCGCCGGGCCACCATCTCGAAGATCAACGGCGGGCCGGCTTCGGGCAGCATGTCCGCCTTCGCCATGATGACCAACCTGGTCTACGACATCCCGCTCGGCCTCGGCCCCATCGTGCCGTTCGTCGGCGGCGGCGTCGGCTTCGCCTATACCGCTTTCAGCGGCATCACCCCGGTCGGCGGCTCGACGGTGAACGACAACGATACCGTCTTCGTGATGCAGGGCATCGCCGGCGTCTCCTACAACCTCTCCGATCAATTGGCGCTGGTCGCCGCCTACCGCTTCTTCTCGCCGGACGGCTCGAACATCGAGACCGGGCTCGGCACCAAGGTGCACGGCGCGGACCAGTCGCACACGGTGACGGTTGGCCTGCGCTGGAGCTTCGGCGAGGCCGAGCAGCCCAAGCCGCAGCCGGCCGCAGCCCCGGCACCGGCCCCTGCCCCGCCGCCGCCGGCACCGGCGCCCGCGGTGCGCTCCTTCGTCGTGTTCTTCGGCTTCGACAGCGCGATGCTCGACGAGAGCGCCAAGAAGGTGGTGACCGAGGCCTCGGCCTATGCGCGGGACAATCAGCTGACGCACATCGAGGTGGTCGGGCACACCGACCGCTCCGGCCCCGAGAAGTACAACGAGCGGCTCTCGCTCCGCCGCGCCAATGCGGTCAAGGCCGAGATGATCCGGCTCGGCATCGCCGCCGACCAGATCGCGGTGCAAGCCAAGGGCATGAGCGACCCGGCGGTGCCGACCCCGCTCGGCGTGCGCGAACCGCGCAACCGCCGCGCGGAGATCACGTTCTAGCCCTCGCAGTCGTCGACCCACGGGCAATCCCTTCCCCGCCCCAAAGGGGGCTATGGGATTCGTACATCCTGAGGAGACTTGGAGCGCCGTCACGGGTCCTTCGAGACGCGGCCCCGGCGCGCCGGCGCGCCTCTCTTGCATGATGCAAGAGAGCCGGCCTTCGGCCCGCGGAGCGCTCCTCAGGTTGAGGCAAAATTGTGTGTGGCGGAATGATTTAGCCTCGTCCTGAGGAGCGAGCGCTGCGAGCGTCTCGAAGGACCCACCGCAACCGGGCCGAGGCCCCTCAGCGATGTCACCGGCGCGGCTTAGCGGCGTCGTTTCCCGTGTCGCTCGGCTCCGCTTCGGATGCCTCGCCGCCACGCACATCCCGGCGCGCGAGATCGGCCTTGCGCCGAACGAGGTTGGCGCGCAATGCCGCCGCGAGATCGGCCTCGCGCGCGCGGCGGGCCGGCGCCTTGGCCGGTGCCAACCGCGGGCGGCGCACCGCCGCCTCTTTGGCGCTCTTCTCCTCGGCCATCAGCTTCGCATGCTCCGGCCTTGCGGGTCGAAGAGCGGCTCCCGAGCGAGCTCGGCCGGCCGCCGCTCGCCCAGGATCTCGATCTCGAAGCTGCCGTCCGCCTCGGCGAGTGCTGCCGGAACGTAGCCGAGCGCCAGCGACTTGGCGACGTGGTGCGCATAGCCGCCGGAGGTGATCCAGCCGACCACCTTGCCCGCGTGCCACACCGGCTCGTCGCCCATCGCATCGGCGCCGTTGTCCTCGACGGTGAAGGCGACGAGGCGGCGCTTGGGGCCTTCCTCCTTCTCGCGCAATGCGGCGTCCCGCCCGATGAAGTCGTTCTTGCGCAAGTCGACGAAGCGGCCGAGCCCGGCCTCGAAGGGGCCGTAGATCGGGCGGAACTCCCGCGCCCAGCTGCCGAAGCTCTTCTCGAGGCGGAGCGCGTTCAAGGCCCGCGCGCCGAAGTGGCGCAGGCCCAGCTCACGGCCGGCCTCGACGATGCGCTCGTAGAGCGCGCGCTGATAATCCGTGGCGACCCAGATCTCGTAGCCGAGATCGCCCGTGAAGGTGATGCGGCCGACCTTGGCCGGGATCATGCCGATGTCGATCTCGCGGAAGGCGAGGAAGGGGAAGGCCGCGTTCGAGACGTTGGCGTCGGTGAGGCGTGCGAGGAGCGCCCGCGATTGCGGTCCGGCGAGCGAGAGGCCGACGAGCTCGGCTGAGAGCGGGCGGAGGGCGACGCCCTTCTCAGGGAGATGTGCCGCGAACCAGCGCATGTGGTAGGCCTCGGCAATGCCCGAGCCGAACACGAGGAAGCGCTCCGCTCCGAGCTTGGCGACCGTGAAGTCGCCGATCAGCTTGCCGTTCGCGTTGAGCATGGGTGCCAGATGGATGCGGCCCTCGCCCGGCATGCGATTGACGAGGAGACGGGAGAGCCAGGCTTCGGCGCCCGGCCCGCTCGCCTCGTAGCGGGCGTAGGTCGAGATCTCCATGAGCCCGACCCCGCCGCGCACGGCACGGCACTCCTCGCCGACGATGGCATGGGCGGAGGAGCGGCGGAAGGTGACCTCCTCGGCGGCCTCCTTGCCCGCCGGCGCATACCAGAGGGCGTGCTCGAGCCCGTAGGAGGCGCCGAAGAAGGCGCCGTGCGCCTTGAGCCGGCCGTAGATGGGCGTCGTGCGCAACGGGCGCGCCGCCGGCAGCTCCTCGTTGGGAAAGCGGATGCGGAAGCGCCGCGAGTAATTCTCGCGCACCTTGGCGTTGGTATAGGCGAGCGTGGCCCAGTCGCCGAAGCGGGAGGCGTCCATCGCCCAGACGTCGGAGCCCGGGTCGCCCTCGACCATCCAGTTGGCGAGCGTCAGCCCCACCCCGCCGCCCTGGCTGAAGCCGGCCATCACGCCGCACGCGAGCCAGTAGTTGCGCAAGCCCTTGACCGGCCCCACCACCGGATTGCCGTCGGGCGCAAAGGTGAAGGGCCCGTTGATCACTTTCTTGATGCCGGCGCGCTCGATGGGCGGAAAATGCCGGAAGCCGACCTCGAGGCTGGGGGCGATGCGGTCGAGGTCCGGCGGCAAGAGCTCGTGGCTGAAGTTCCACGGCGTCGTGCGCTCGGACCACGGTACGCAGGCGCGCTCATAGGTGCCCATCAGCATGCCGTCGCCTTCCTGGCGCATGTAGATCTCGCCCTCGAAGTCGATGGCGTGGAGCATCTCGTGCGCCGAGGCCTTGACCTCGGGAATGGCCTCGGTGATGAGGTACTGGTGCTCCATGGCGAGGACGGGAAGCTCGAGGCCGACCATGCGGCCGACCTCGCGCGCCCACAGGCCGCCCGCGTTCACCACGTGCTCGGCGTGGACGGTGCCCTTGTCGGTGACGACCTTCCAGCCGCCGTCCTTGTGCTGCTCGAGCGCCTCGACGCGGGTGAAGCGGTAGACCTCGGCACCCTGAACGCGCGCCGCCTTGGCATAGGCGTGGGTCACGCCCGAGGGATCGACGTGGCCCTCGATGGGGTCGTAGAGGGCGCCCACGAAATACTTCTTCTCCATGAGCGGGAAGAGGCGCTCGGCCTCGCCCAAGGAGACGAACTCGGTCTTCATGCCGAGATAGCGTCCGCGCGCCTGGACCTGCTTCAGCCAGTCGAGCCGCTCGGGGCTGCCCGCCAGCATGATGCCGCCGGTGATGTGCACGCCGCAGGACTGCCCGGAGATCGCCTCGATCTCCTTATAGAGGTTGATGGTGTATTGCTGGAGCTTGGCCACGTTGGGGTCGAGGTTGATCGTGTGCATGCCGCCGGCGGCGTGCCACGTCGAGCCCGAGGTGAGCTCGTCGCGCTCGAAGAGGGCCACGTCCTTCCAGCCCGCCTTGGTCAGGTGATAAAGCACGCTGCAGCCGACCACCCCGCCGCCGATCACGGCGACCTGGACATGCGATTTCATTTGCGCCCCTTCCGGCCTCGGACCCTCGGCCAGTATAGCGGCGGCGGCCCCATGCGGACGATCAGAATTGCTTATTGCGCGGCGGCCCCGCATTTGACCGGCCACGGCACCGGGGTTATCCTCGTCCAGCCAAACCCGGAAAAAACAGGGACGGCTTCAAGGGCTCGGGAGACGGAGACGCGCGGCGGAGCATGGCCGCGCCGCCGCTCCCCTGCCCCTCGAGCTCCCCGGCCGAGCGGTGGATGATGGCGCGTTTCCTCCTCAAGCATCTCCTCTTCCTCTGCTTGACACTCGCCGTCGTCTCCCTTCTCGTCTTCCTCCTGACCGAGCTCACGCCCGGCGACGTGGCGCGCAAGTACCTGGGCGCCTATGCGACCCAGGAGCAGGTCGACATCCTCAACAAGAAGATGGGGCTCGACCGCCCCGTGCTCGTGCGTTACGTCGAGTTCGTGGGCCGGCTGCTCTCGGGCGATCTCGGCACCTCCACGCGCTTCCGCGTGCCGGTCAAGGACATCATCTTCGACCGCCTGGCCAACACGGGACTCCTGGCGCTGGTCTCGTTCCTCGTCATCGTGCCGCTCTCGATGCTGCTCGGCATCGCCGCCGGCATGCGCGAAGGATCGCTCCTCGACCGCTGCATCCTGCTCGCGAGCGCGCTTCTCGCCTCGATCCCGGAATTCGCCCTCGGCGTCTTCCTCGCCAGCGTCTTCGTGGTGAGCTTGCGCTGGCTGCCCGGCACGGCGACCCTCGAGCCCGGCGGCCGCTGGCCGATCGCGGAGCAGCTCATCCTGCCGGTCGCCGTCATCGTGCTCTTCGACATGGGCTACGTCGTCAGCATGGTGCGCGCCTCGATGGTCGAGGTCATGCGCCAGCCCTATATCCGCACCGCGGTGCTCAAGGGCTTGAGCTTCCGCGGCGTGGTGCTCGGCCACGCGCTGCGCAACGCCATGATCACGCCGGTGACGGTGATCCTGCTGCAGATCAACTACCTCGTCACCGGCGTGGTGGTGGTCGAGAGCGTCTTCGCCTATCCGGGCTTCGGGCGCATGATGCTCGAGGCCTCGCTCTACAAGGACATCGCCCTCATCGAGTCGGGCGCCCTCGTCGCCGTATTCGTCGCGGTGATGACGCAGATCCTGGGCGACCTCGCCTACATGCTGCTAGACCCCCGCATCCGCGGCTGAGCGAGGACGGCGCCATGGGCCTCGACAGCATCGCAGAAGAGGCCGCCCCGGCAAGGCGCCCTCTCGCTCAGCGCGCGGCAGCCGGCAGACGGCTCTCGTCGCTTTCCCGCCTGACCAGCTCGCCCGTGACGCTCATAGGTCTCGGCATCGTGCTGTTCTGGGCGGTCCTCGCCCTCCTGGCACCGCTCATCGCCCCCTATCCGCCGAACGCCACCGACGTGCTGGCAGCAGCCCATCCGACGCCTTCGGCCGCGCACATCCTCGGCACCGACCACCTCGGGCGCGACATCCTCTCGCGCATCCTCTGGGGGGCGCGGCGCGTGCTCACCGTGGCGCCCATCGCCGTGCTCGCCGCGGCCGCGGCGGGCGCCCTCCTCGGGCTTGCCGCCGGCTATTACCGGGGTGCCGCCGACCTCGTCATCTCGCGCATCGCCGACATCCTGCTCTCCTTTCCGGTGATCATCCTCTACATGATCGTGCTGACGATGTTCGGCTCCTCCGCCCTCAACATCGTCCTCGTCATCGCCATCACCAAGGCGCCGATCGTCGCGCGCATCGTGCGCGGATTGACGCTCGAGCTCAGCGAGCGCGAATACATCGCCGCAGCGAAGATGCGCGGCGAGAGCGCGCTCTACATCATGCTCGTCGAGATACTGCCCAACGCGCGGGGGCCGCTCATCGTCGACATGTGCCTGCGCATGGGCTACACGACGATCACCATCGGCGTGCTCGGCTTCCTCGGCATCGGCCTGCCGCCGCCCGATCCCGACTGGGGCGGCATGGTCAAGGACACCTACGGCATGATGTCGGTGTGGCCGCACATGTCGCTCATCCCCTGCGCCGCCATCTCCTCGCTCGTCATCGGCTTCAACCTCCTCGCCATCGGGCTCAGGGAGGGCGCCCTCCGTGAGTGAGGCGGCACCCGTCCTCGAGCTCGACCGCGTGCGCCTCTCCTTCTTGACGCGCATGGGCGAGATCAACGTGACGCCGGGGCTCACCCTCTCGATCGCGCGCGGCGAAGCGCTCGGCCTCGTCGGCGAATCAGGCTCGGGCAAGTCGACCGTCGCCTTCGCGATCCTGCGCTACCTCGGGCCGCTCGGGCGCATCATGGGCGGCCGCATCCGCTTCGAGGGGCAGGACATCGCGGCCATGAGCGAGGCGAAGCTGCGCGCGCTGCGCGGCCGCCGCATCGCCATGGTCTATCAGGACCCCATGAGCAGCCTGAACCCGGTGATGACCATCGGCCGCCAGCTCATGGAGGTGCCGATGCTGCACGAGGGGCTCGGCGCCGAGGCGGCGCGGGCGCGCGCCGCCGCCATGCTCGAGGAGGTCAATTTCGCCGATCCGGCGGGGATCATGGCGCGCTACCCGCATCAGCTCTCGGGCGGCCAGCAGCAGCGCATCGTCATCGCCATGGCGCTCATCGCGAGGCCGGCACTCCTCATCATGGACGAGCCGACGACCGGGCTCGACGTGACCGTCGAGGCCGCCGTTCTCGAGCTGGTGGCGGCCTTGCGGCGGCGGCACGACACCGCCCTCCTCTTCATCAGCCACAACCTCGGCACGGTGGCGCAAGTTTGCGACCGCATCGCCGTGCTCTACGGCGGCGAGCTCGTCGAGGAGGGGCCGATCCGCGCGGTCTTCGCCGACCCGCGCCATCCCTATACGCGCGGCCTCCTCGACTGCCTGCCGCGGCTCGGACGCAGCCGCTCCGAGATGCCGCTGAAGCCCATTCCCGGCCAGGCGCTCTCGCCCACGGCGCGGCCGCCGGGCTGCGGCTTCGCACCGCGCTGCGCCCATGCCGAGCCGCCCGCGTGCACGGAGCGCGCCATCCCCCGCCTGGCGGTCGCCGGCCAGCCCGGCCACAGCGCGCTCTGCGTCAAGGCGGCAAGCCTCCCACCGTGGCAGTCCTCGCGCGGCGGCGCCGAGGTGCAAGTTGCCGCGATCGAGACGCCCGTCCTCCTCGCGACCGAGCGCCTCGCCAAGGACTACCGCCAGGGGGGCGGCCTCTTCGGCGGCAGCGGCCGCGCCGTGCGGGCGCTCGCTGCCGTCGACCTCGTCCTGCGGCGCGGCGAGACGCTCGCCATCGTCGGCGAGTCCGGCTGCGGCAAATCGACCTTCGCACGGCTGCTCTCCGGCCTCGAGGTGGCGAGCGCGGGCCGCGTCACACTCGACGGCGAGGAGATCGGCGGCCTCCGCGTCGAGGCCCGTCCGGTGCGGCTCAAGCGCAAGCTGCAGATGGTATTCCAGAACCCCGACAGCACCCTCAATCCGAGCCATCGCGTGGGCTATGCCGTGGCGCGGGCGCTCCGGCGTCTCAAGGGCCTGCGCCCGGCCGCGGCCGCGCGCGAAGCGCTCGAGCTCTTCGAGGTGGTCAAGCTCTCGCCCGAATTGGCGCAGCGCATGCCCCACCAGCTCTCGGGCGGGCAGAAGCAGCGCGTGGCGCTCGCCAGAGCGCTCGCCGGCGATCCGGAGCTGATCATCGCGGACGAGCCGGTCTCCTCGCTCGACGTTCTCGGTGCAGGCGGCGATCGTCAATCTCTTCTCCGAGCTGCAGAGCGCGGGCGGCAAGAGCCTCGTCTTCATCTCCCACGATCTCGGCGTGGTGCGCTATCTCGCGGACCGCGTGGCCGTCATGTATCTCGGCAAGGTCGTCGAGTCCGGACCTGTGGCCGCGGTCTTCGCCCCGCCCCATCACCCCTATACCGAGGCGCTGCTCTCGGCCGTGCCCGAGCCCGACCCGGAGCGGCGCCAGGCGCGCATCATCCTCGAAGGCACGCTGCCGAGTGCTGCCGACCCGCCCAAGGGCTGCCCCTTCGCCTCGCGCTGTCCGCGGAAAGTGGGCGCCATCTGCGATACGACGCCGCCGCCGGAAATGCCGGGCGAGGACGGCCACCGCATCGCCTGCCACATCCCGCTCGACGAGCTCGTGCGGCTCAATGCGGCGGGCGCGCCGGCTGCGACCCCCCACCCTACCCTCCCCCTCAAGGGGGGAGGGGAAGTGCATAGCATGGCCACAAACGTCCCCCTCCCCCCTTGAGGGGGAGGGTTGGGGTGGGGGGTATCCTATTCCACCCGCCCGTAACGCCGCTGCTTCAGGCGCTCGGTGCTCATGGTGCCGGGCTTGGTGTCGTAGCCGAGGAGGGCGGCTTGCGCGGCTTCTGGGCCGTCACGGTCCGCGCCGACTGGCGGATTATCCGGCGCTTCGAGGGCGCGAACGCCGTGGACGTGGACTTGATCGACTACCACTGAGAGAGAAAGGAAGCTCGGACCATGCCGATGAAGAATCCACCGCATCCTGGCCGGATTGTCCGGGAGGAGTGCCTCGAGCCCTTTGGCTTGAGCGTGAGCGACGCCGCGAAGGCGCTGGGCGTCTCGCGCAACGCCATATCCGAGCTCGTGAACGAGCGGCGCGGCATTTCGCCGGAAATGGCGATCCGGCTTTCCAAGGCGTTCGGCAGCTCGCCCGAGGTCTGGGCCGGCCTGCAATTCGATTACGAGATGGCGCGTGCCATGAAGCAGGCCGACCGCATCAAGGTGCGGCGCGTGTCGGCGCCCCCAGCGGGCTCCGGATGAAGCTTGGGAAAGAGCCGGCGTCCGAAGACTGAAATGATCCCAGGGCGCTACCCCACCCGCCCGTACCGCCGCTCCTTGAGGCGCTCGGTGCTCATCGTGCCCGGCTTGGTGTCGTAGCCCAGGAGGGCGATGAGGCGCGGCCGCTCACTCATAATCTCGCTCACCCGGTGGATGGAGTAGCGGCCCTCGAAAAGCGCCAGCGTGCCCGGCGCCATGTCGACCTCGATGACGCCCGCGCGGTCGCCGTCGAGAAGGCGCCAGACCTTGTCGTAATTGGGTTCCGCTGGCGTGCGGATGTAGGGCACGTATTCGAAGACGCCGCCCTTAGCACAGCGCTGCAGGAGGAGCGAGACCACGAAGTCGGTCTGGTCGAAGTGCCAGAGGAGGTGCTCGCCCGCCGTCATGACCGCGACGTTGAGGGCACCCAGGGGGTCGGCGTAGCGGTAGAGCCTTTCCTTGCCGAGGGCGCGGGCGAGGAAGGCGAGCATGCCGTCGCATTCGTAGAGCTCGCGGATGCGCGAGCGCGGCGGAATGAGATCGTAGGCGACGGCACCCACCGAGGTGGTTTGCAGCCGGCGCTTCGGATGGCCCTCGGGAAAGCTCTCGTCGGGCGCCTCGAGATAGCTGGTGCTGCGGCTCGCGGGCGTGCGGTGGGCGAGCGGGGCGAGGGCCGCCGCCTCCTCCGCCAATGCGGCCGTGGCCGCGGGCAAAAGAAAGCCCGGCAGCAGGCAGGCGCCCGTCGCGCTCATCTGGCGGCGGCACTCGGCGACGAGTGCTGCGACCGCCGCCGAATCGAGGTCCCTGATCGGATAGCGCTCGAGGTCGACGAGCGCTGCCGCCTCCTCAGGCCGGCTGGATGGCGATCTCATTGCCGAAGATATAGCCCGTCGGGTGCATCTTGAAGCCCTTGACGCGCTTGTCCATGAAGGTGAAGAGCGAGCGCCACACCGGCTGCACGATCGGACCGTCGTCCTGGAGGATCTCCTCGAGCTTGGCCATCACCGCGCGCCGCTTGTCGACGTCGAGGATGCCGTCGGCCTCGGTGAGGAGCTTGTCGAACTCCGGGTTGGAATAATGCGACTCGTTCCACGGCACGCCCGTGCGATAGGCAAGATCGAGCACCATGACGCCGAGCGGGCGGTGGGCCCAGGTGGTGAAGCCGAAGGGCACCTTGGTCCACACGTCCCAGTATTGCGTCGACGGCATGACGTTGATCTTGACGCGGATGCCGGCCTCCTTCCATTGCTCGACCATGGTTTGCACCGCGACGAGCTCCCAGTCGGGCTGCGGCCGGGCGGCGATCTCGACGTCGATGCCGTCCGGGTAGCCGGCCTCGGCGAGGAGCTTCTTGGACTTCGCCACGTCGCGCACGAAGGGTGCGAGCTTGGCATATTCCGGATGCGCCGGCGCCACGTGATGATGCTCGCCGGGAAGACCTAAGCCGCGGTAGGAGATCTCCAGAACGGCCTTGGCGTCGGTGGCGAAGCGCAGGGCCTGGCGCACGCGCTTGTCGTCGAAGGGCTTGGTCGGCTGCACGCGGGCTACGGCGGTATAGGCGGTCGCCACGTCGTACTTGTCGACGTGGGCGAGCTGCTTCATGGCGTCGAGCTGCGCGATCTCGCCGAGATAGAGCCCGTCGACCTGCTTGGAGGCGAGCGCGCTGAGTGCTGCCGCCGAACTCGTCGCCGAGGTCGATGTACTGCCACTCGTCGACGTAGGGCCCGGTGCCCCAATAGGGCTTCGGCTTGTAGACCTGGCGGCGGCCGACCTGGTCCTCGACCATGGTGAAGGGGCCGGTGCCGTTGGCGCCCACCTTGTGCACGCCGCCGCTCGCCGGGTCCATCATGAAGAGGGGATAGTGGAAGAGGTTCTCGGGGATGGCGAGCTGCGCCGTCTTGCCGTTGAGCCGCACGGTGAAATCGTCGAGCTTCTCGAGCGCGTTGGCGTCCCACAGGCGCGTCGATTTCTTCGGATTGCCCTTGGCGTCCTTCTCGCCCGTGTCGAACTCCTCGAGGATGAAGCCCTTGAAGAGGCCGAGCACCGAGGAGCCGGTCTTGGGGTCGAGCACCTGCTTCAGGTTCCACATCACGTCGTCGGCGGTGAACTGGCGGCCGTCGTGCCACTTCACGTCCTTGCGCAGATGGAGCGTCCAAGTCTTGAGGTCGTCGCTCGCGTCCCATTTCGCGCAGAGCGAGGGCCGCGTCACGTTGTCGACGCCGGTCACCGTGAGGTAGTCGTAGACGAGGCGCGCCGCGTTCGCGGACTCGACCCAGCTATAGGTGTGCGGGCTCTTGAGGTCCTGGCAGCGCATGCCGATGCGGATCGTGCCACCCTTCGGCATATTCGTTTGCCCGAAGGCCGGTGCTGCAAAATCGCCGCCCGCCACCTTGCCGGCAAAGGCGTAAGCCGCGGTCGCCGACATGCCGAGCAGCGTCGCGGTCCGCAAGAACTCGCGCCGGTCGATCCGGTACTCGGCCAATTGCCGCTTGAGCGTGGGAATATAGCTGTGCTCGCGATCGTCACCCATAGCATCCTCCCTTGACTGGCGGCCGTCCGTGCGCATGCGCGCTTGACGCTCTGTTATCGGCGGCCGAATGCGCCTCGTTCCCTGTTGTCGAGCCATCCTCCGGGAAGCGCCAAGGCTTGTCAAGGAAGGCGGACGCGCGCCCGCAGGCGCTGCCGCGGCGTGCCGCGCCGGGAGGATTATGAGGCGAGCGCCTCCTCGAAGGGGAAGCTCGAGAGCAGGCGCGGCGCTCCCTCGGTGATCAGCACCTGCTGCTCGAGCTTGACGCCCTCGCGGCCGCCCTCCTCGCCCATGTAGCTCTCGACGCAGATGGTCATGCCCGGCTGAAGCTCGCCGTCGTAGGCGCTCTTCTCGCGGTCCTGGAGATGGGTGATCTTGGGCCACTCGTCGCAGAGGCCGACGCCGTGCGCCACGCAGGAGTAGCGGTTCTTCGTGAAGGCATTGGGGATGCGCCAGGCGAGCTCCGAGCCCTCGCGGAAGCTCAAGCCCGGCCGCATCAGCTTCTCGATGTTGTAATGGATCTGCTCGAGCGCCAGGCCGTAGAGCCGGCGCTGCTCGGCGCTCGGCCTGCCGGGGCCGCAGAAGAAGCTGCGCGAGATGTCGGCGCAGTAGCCGAAGGGGCCGATGAGGTCGGTGTCGAAGCTCACCAGGTCGCCCGCGCGGATGAGGCGGTCGCCGCACTCCTGGAACCAGGGATTGGTGCGCTCGCCCGAGGAGAGGATGCGCGTCTCGATCCATTCGCCGCCGAGCCGGATGTTGGTCTCATGCAGGATGGCCCACAGCTCGTTCTCGCTCATGCCCGGCCGCAATGCCTCGCGCATGCGCGCCATGCCGGCCTCGCACACGGCGATCGCCTGCACCATGCAGGCGATCTCGTCTTGGGACTTGATCGAGCGCGCGATCTCGCACGGCTCCTGTCCGTCGTGGATCTGGATGCCGCGCGCAAGGAGGGCGGCCGTGCCCGGCGGGTCGAGGCGATCGACGGCCAAGCGCCGGCTCGCGCCGCAGTGCTCGGCCACGAGGGCCGCGATCTCGCCGGCCCACGCCTTGGCCTTCTCCTCGACCCGGCTGCCGGCACCGAAGAAATAGAAGCCGCGCGCGGGCCGCACCTCGGCGATGGTCTCGAGGCCGGCGGAAAGATGCTCGCAGTTGTGGAAGTCGAAAAGAACCGCCTTCCCCTGCGCCGGCAGGAAGCAATAGCGCGCCGGCGTGTGGGAGGTCCACACCGACATGTTGCGGCTGCCGGTCGCATACCGGATGTTCATCGGATCGAGGAGCAGTGCCGCAGCGTAATCGCGCCGTCTCAGCTCCGCCTGGAGGCGGCCCATGCGGTAGGCGCGCAAGGCCCGCATGTCGATCTGGCGCTCATTGTCCTTGACCCCGGCGCCCGCCCAGGCGGGTGCCGTCCGCGCCTCGCGCATGTCGTCCATGGCCGCCTCCCCTGCCTCGCGCTCTAGCCGCGCAGCACCTTGGCGTAGCTCAGGTTGCGCGCGTGCAGGCCCTTCGCCTTGCCGAAGATGTAGTGCTTCGACATGTCGGCCGAGTAGCGGCTTGCCGGCGGCTGGCGGCCGAGCGCCTCGGCAAGGGCGCGGATATGGTGCGGGCCGGCGCCGCAGCAGACGCCGAGATAGCGCACCCCGAGGCCGTAGGCGGCCTTGCCGAACTCGGCGATCTCGTAGCGGTTGCAGGTGAAGGGATCGAGCGCCACGGGGAAGGGATGGTCGTTGGGGATGCAGTGGCAGGCCGGATCCTGCAACGTCTGGAAGGTCGGCTGCCGGGGCGTCGTGCGGTAGGGCACGGGAAGTGCTGCCACGTGGCACTTCACCGCCTTGCGGATGCGCCGCAAGAGCGGCAGCATGGTGCGCGGGCCGCGGCTGCAATTGAGCCCGACCACCTCCGCGCCGCCCTCTTCGAGCCGCTTGCAGGCATCGACCGGGTCCCAGCCCTCGCGCGTGACGCCCTTGTTGTGGATGGCGAGCGTCACCACCGCGGGGAGCTTGGCGGCCTTGATCGCCGCGAGCCCGATGAGCGCCTCGGCACCGTCGGAGTAGGTCTCGGCGACGACGAAATCGACGCCGGCGTCGGCCGCCCAGCCGATCTGCTCGTCGAACATCTTGCGCGAGGCCTTGTGGGTCGCGGGGTCGTCGGGCAGGTAGGTGGTCGTGTTGCAGATATTGCCGGCGAGCAGCGTGCCCGTCGAGCGCGCCACCTTCTTCGCGATCTTGAGCGCCAGGCGGTTCATCGGCGCGAGCTCCTTCTCGCGGCCGATGAGGCGCAGCTTGGCGCGGTGGCCGTAGTAGGTGAAGGCCTCGACCACATCGGAGCCCGCGTGAACGAACTCGCGGTGCAGCTCCTCGACGAGCTCCGGGTGCTCCAGCACCACCTCCGGCACGAAGGCGCCGGCCTGCAGATAGCCGCGCCGCTCGAACTCGAAGAGATAGCCCTCGGCGCAGATCACCGGCCCCTTCTCGAGCCGCGCCATGAGGCCCTCGCTCTTCGCGGCCTTCCCGCCCGTCTTCGTCTTTGCCCCGCCTCTCATTGCAGCTCCTCCCATTGCTCGTTGCCGCTCGCCGCCGTAGCAAATACCAAGAATGCCGCGGCGGCAACCGGCTAGCGTCCCGGATCGCCGAACCCGCTGCACATCAGAAAAAGGTGCGGATGGCCGATTTCACCTCGTAGCGCTCGTCGACCAGCCAGAGGAGCTGCCACTTGTCGAAGGTGGTGCAGGGGTGCGAGATGCCGCAGCCGACCAGATCGCCCACCCTGAGATCGGCGCCGGCGCCCAGCTCGAGATAGGCGTGCTGGTCGTTGAGTTTGGCGACCGTCCAGTCCGGCGACGCTGCGGCCGGCTCCGCGTGGAGGCCGGGCCGGAACCAAACGAGCGGCCGCGGCAGCTCGATGTCGAAGGACACGTCGCGGCGTCCCATGGTGAGGATGGCGAGACCAGGCTCGGGCCGGGACTGCACCACGCTCCAGACCTCGAGCGCCGGCTTGAGCCCGGGGCGCGCGCGCCACTTCTCCCCGCTGCGCTCGCGGATCGGCGCCAACATGCGCTCGTAGAAGCCGGAATCGTGGGTGAAGTAGCAGCCGCTGCGCAAGATGGTGAGCACCGGTCGCGAAAGGTGCAACGGCAGCTCGCGCGCCACGATGTCGAAGGCGGCCGAGCCGCCGGCGCTCAAGATGATGCGCTCCGTGGCGAAGAGCCCTTCTATGTCGCAGGCTACGGCGACCGCCTTGACCGTCTCGAGGAGCGCTCCCACGCGGGCCACGTCCTCCGCGGAGCGCCCGCTCACCGAGAGCCCCTCGAAGCACTCGATGCCGGCGAGCCGCAGGTGGTGCTGGGCGGCGATGCGCCGCGCGAGGGCCACCGCCTCGTCGGCGCTGCGGCAGCCGGTGCGCCCGCCCACGACGCCGATCTCGAGGAGGGCGGAGAAGGGGCGCTTCAAGCCGTGCTCTTCCGCGAGCGATACGAGGATGTCGAGCTGGGCGCCCGAGTCGAGCAGGAAGGCGAGCTCGAGATCGGGATGGCCGTTCAGGAGCTCGATCACGGAGACGATGTCGCGGCGGCCGACGAGCTGGTTCGCCATGATGAGGCGCCGCACGCCGAAGCGGATGGCGATGCCGAGCTGGTTGACGGTAGCGACGGTAATCCCCCAGGCGCCGCCCTCGAGCTGGCGTTGGAAGAGCTGCGGCGCCATCGTGGTCTTGCCGTGGGGTGCCAGCAGCACGCCGCACTCGGCCGTGAAGTCGCGCATCCAGGCCTGGTTGTGCGCGAGCGCCTGCTCCTTGAGGAGGGCCAGCGGGAACGGCAGGTCCTGGCGCAGCACGTTCCATTTGCGCCCGCCGAGCTCGGCGAGCCTGAGCGGCGCCGCACCGGTCGGGAAGCCCTTGAGGCGGCCGTCGATGACCTCGTCCTCGATGGCCGAAAGATCCAGGATCGCCGGCACCGCCCGGTCACCGCGCCGTCACGTGATTGCGCAGCTCGATGGGCGAGTCGATGTTGGCGAGCGGCTCGATGCCGCTACCGGTGCCGCGCACGGTAATGGTTCCGTAATCGAGGACGCGTCCGAGTATCGATTGGTCCACGTCGACGCTCTCCACCTTGTCCATGTTCATCTCGATCGTGTGGCGGCGGATGAGGCCGCGCTTGTAGATGATGCGGCGGTCGGTCACGGCGATCTCCGTCGTCCAGCGGCGCAGCCAGGCCGAGAACAAGGCGGCGATGCCCCAGGCGAGAACCGCGGCGATGAAGACCAGGACGATCGGTCGCCCGCCGTTCGGTCCGCCGTAGAGCGGCAGCGCTGCAATGGCCAGCAGAATCAGCAGCAAGCCCGGCAGGAGCACAACCCAATGCAGCCTGCTCAGGTGCACGACACGCTCGCCCGGCTGCAAGATCCGCTCGACGTATCCCATCGGCGCGCTCCAGGGGTCCGGATCGGCCCGCGCCGGACCGCCGGCGCGCAGGTCCCGGAGCCTATGCCAAGGTGCCGGCGCTCGCCAAGGGGCATCGCGGGCGCGCTCGCGCGGCTCGCGGGATACCCGAACGACTCGGGGTGCGTCAAAATGACTCAGAGAGCAAAAAAGTGGCGGGTCGGGATTTACCCGGTGAGTTGTTCGTGTTAGAATCGCTCTCGACTCGAGTAGCCCGGGGGGCGGGCCACTCCAAGGGGCCAGGGGCAAGGGGGCGGATCAAGCATGCGGCCACTCATCCTGCTCGCAGCGGGGGCTGTGCTGAGCGCACTGCTCTTCGGCACCGGCAGCACTCGGGCCGAGGATGCCGGGGCACAGGGCGGCTGGGTCAAGGCCAAGGGCGGCTGCAGGATTTGGAGCCTCGCGGCGCGGCCGAGCCAGAGCGCGAGCTGGAACGGGCCCTGCAAGGCCGGCGTGGCCAACGGCAAGGGCGAGGTCCAATGGTACGAGAACGGCCGCCCCACGGAGGGCTATGAGGCCGAGTACCGCAGCGGCCACGAGTATATCCGCGGCGTCTATCGCTATGCCAACGGCGAGCGCTACGAGGGCGAATACGTCGATCTCCTGGAGAACGGCCACGGCGTCTACACCTACAGGAACCGCGACCGCTATGACGGCGAGTTCAAGGAGAACCGCGAGAGCGGCCGCGGGGTCTACGTCTTTGCCAGCGGCAACCGCTACGAGGGCGAATTCAAGGACGGCATCTTCAACGGCCACGGCATCCTCGTGCTGAACAGCGGCGACCGCTACGAGGGCGAGTTCAAGAACGGCATCTTCGATCGCGGCGTCCTCGTGCTGAGCAGCGGCGACCGCTACGAGGGTGCCTTCCGCAACGGCCGGCAGAACGGCCACGGCATCTATGTCTGGGCCAACGGCTTCCGCTACGAGGGGGAGTGGGCGGACGGGCACGAGAACGGCCGCGGCGTGCTTGTGCTCGCGAGCGGCGAGCGCTACGAGGGCGAGTTCCGCAACGACCGACCGAACGGCCGCGGCACCTACCGCGACGCCAAGGGCGAGAGCTACTCCGGCACCTGGAGAAACGGCTGCTTCCGCGACGGCGACCGGCGCGCCGCGGTCGGGGCATCGCTCGCCCAGTGTCCGTAAGCGGGGACTGGCACCGTTCGACGCTGGGTCCGCGCGAAACTTCCCGCTGAAGGGAGGCGGCGCATGCGGCTCTGCGCAGCGGGCGCCCTCATTGCCGCGCTCGGGACGAACGCCGGCGCCGCGCTGAGCCAGGACGCGGGCGGCACCACCTGGATCACCGACAGCAAGGGCTGCCAGGTCGCGGCGCCGGGTGGCAAGCCCACGCCCGGCCTGAGCTTCATCTGGAGCGGCCCCTGCGGGAGCGGGGCCGCCAGCGGGGACGGCGTCCTCCAGTGGTATCTCAACGGACGCCCCGTCGACCGCTACGAGGGGAGCTATGTCGACGGCCGCAAGAGCGGACACGGCGTCTATCTCTCGGCCAGCGGCGAGCGCTATGAGGGCGAGTTCAAGGACGACAAGCGCAACGGCCACGGGGTGCTCACCTCGAGCGGCGGCGACCGCTACGACGGCGAGTTCAAGGACGGCCACGCCGAAGGCCATGCCGTCGTCAGCTTCGCCAACGGCAACCGCTACGAGGGCGAGTACCGCAACGACCGGCCCGACGGCGCCGGCGTCTATGTGAGCGCCAGCGGCAGCCGCTACCAAGGGGCCTTCAAGGGCGGCAAGCGCGACGGTCTCGGGAGCTATACCCTCGCCAATGGCGACCATTACGAGGGCACATTCAAGGACGGCCGCCAGACGGGCCGCGGCGTCTACCGCTTCGCCAACGGCGACCGCTACGAGGGCGACTTCCGCGACGGCCGCCAGAGCGGCCACGGGGTCTATCAATGGGCGAACGGCGACCGCTACGAGGGCGCATGGCTCGACGACCGCGCGCAGGGCAAGGGCACGTTGCGCAACCATGAAGGCGAGGTCTATACCGGCACGTGGCTCGGCGGCTGCTTCCAGGACGAGGCCCGCCGCGCCGCCGTCGGCATTCTTCTCGCGGAGTGTCCGTGAGCGCGTGCGGAGGCCGCGTGGCGCCAGCTGGCCCGGAACCCAAGTTCCGACCCGTCGTCATGACTTGGTGTCGGCAAGGAGTTTACCCATGTGGCGGGCCGCCTTGAGCGTGGCCGTGGTGGTGCTGGCGCTCGCCGCGGCGCCGGGACGAGAGGCGCTGGGGCAGGCGGCGCATGGGCCCGGCTGGATCGTCGATCGCGCGGGCTGCCGGGTGTGGAACCCGGTCTTCGATCCGAAGCGCAGCTTCTCCTGGAGCGGCGCTTGCGCGAACGGCTATGCCGGCGGCGAGGGCGTGCTGCAATGGTACGAGAACGGCCTTCCCACCGACCGCTACGAGGGCAGCTATCGCGGCGGCAAGATGGACGGCCACGGGCTCTACGTGTGGGCGAACGGCGCGCGCCATGACGGCGAATGGAAAGAGAACGGGCGCAGCGGGCACGGCGTCTACGTGACGGCGAACGGCGACCGCTACGAGGGGGATTTCACGCAGGCGCTGCTCAACGGCCGCGGCGCCGCCGTCCTCGCCAACGGCGACCGCTACGAGGGCGGCTTCTGGAACTACCGCCCGAACGGCAAGGGCACGCTGCGGCGTCCCGACGGCGAGGTCTTCGCAGGCGAGTGGGTGAACGGCTGCTTCAAGAGCGCCACGCGGCGCTACGCGGTCGGGCTCGAGGTGTCTGAGTGCCACTGAGCGGCGGGCCGTTTTGCCGCCCACCAGTGACGGCCGTCACTGACCTCTCCTCCCTCCCGGGCTAAAAGCAAGCCCTCTACCGGGAGCGAGAGCGATGACCGCGCCACCCTCCGAGCCCGCCGGCGACCCCGCCGCGAGCGAGAGCCTCACCGCGAAGGAGGTGCGGCAGGATGCGCTTCTCCTCGCCGCCATCCTGCTCCCGGCCCTCGCCTGCGGCTTCCTCTTCCCCGAAGTGGTCGCGGTCCTCTCGCGCATCTTCTAGGGCCGCCAGAGCCGGGCCTTCGCCTCCGCCTGCCGCGCCGTCATCGGCATTCCGCCGCGCTGACGCCCACCGATGCCCGGCGGGCGGCGTCGCGGAAGCAGCCCTTCACCCAATTGCCCGAGAATTCGCCGTTGCCGGACCGATAGGTGCCGTAGCCGTCCGGCCGATCGTCTCTGTACTGGCCCTCGTAGCGGTCGCCGTTCGCCCACAGATAGACGCCGTGACCGTTGCGCAGGCCGTCGCGCCACTCGCCCTCGTAGCGGTCGCCGCCGGCCCACACGAGCACGCCGTGGCCGTTCTGGCGGTCGTCCTTCCACTGGCCGTCGTAGCGGTCGCCGTTCGCCCACAGATAGACGCCGTGGCCGTTCCGCCGGCCGTCCCGCCACTCGCCTTCATAGAGATCGCCATTGGCCGCCACGGCGACGCCGTGGCCGTTCTCGCGGCCATCCTTCCACTCGCCATCGTAGCGGTCGGTCGGCTGCCCATTCTGGTACCACTGGGCGACGCCTTCGCCGCTGGCGAGGCCGTTGGGGCAGACTCCGTTCCAGCTGATCGATTCGTTCGCCTGCGGGTTGCTGTTCCACAGCCGGCAGCCTTGCTTGTCGACGGACCAGCCCGGAGCACCCTCCCCCACCTGAGCATCGGCGTTGCCGAGCGCAGTGACGGCAGCGACGATCCCCGCTGCGATCCATCGCATGGCCTGCCCCTCGCCTTGCCGCCGCCAAGCCTCCCACGGCCAATTGAGCGCCCCCACGGGCATCGCGATGCTCGCCGCCATGCTAGCACGCGCGTCGAGGTTGTTTTAACGATTAAGAAACCTTTGCCGCCACGGCAAGGGGGGCAGAAGACCAGCTTGGTCCGGCGCGGCTATTCCCGATCGCCGGAACAACCGATCTTACAGGGACCTGACAGCAGACCGGCGGGATAGCGGGGACGAACGCCTCCGCGGCACCCCGGGTCGACCTTCTTGACCTGCGTCAACGCTCGGCAGAGCGAACCGTGCTCGCCTCGCTCCGTTCCGGCGCCGACCACCCCGATCGAGAGAGGCGCGCCAATCCGCGAGCTGGGAGAGGTTATCGACCGGCCACGAGAGCGCCGCGGTCATCTGCTGGAAGGCCTGGACCGTCTGCATCAGCGTGCCAAGGGTGATCGTCCCGGCGATGAAGCGCGGTGCGGCGACGAGGACGGGAAAGACTTGCGAGAACACCGACCAGCTCGAGGCATAGAAAAGCAGGTTGGTCAGGGCGCGCGTCTGGCGGTCCCACGCCTCCGCCGCGCCGCGAAAGAGACGGGAGAAATGCCGCCGCTCGTCCGCTTCGCCGTGGACGAGCGCGATGGCGAGGGAATTCTCCCGCGCGCGCATCAGGCCGAAGCGAAAATTCGCCTCGAAGGTCTGACGCCGATCGGTCGCCCGCACCAAAGGGCGGCCCAGCAGCAACGCCACGGAGGTGCCGACCGCCGCCTGCGCCAACGCCAGCCATACCAGGTATCCTGGGATATAGAAATGGACGCCGCCGATTTCGTTGTCGGGCGAACCGGACAAGGACCAGAGAATCTGCGTGAAGCTCACGAGCAGCAAGCCGCAATAGAGGAGCGAGTGCGCCAGCTCGACGGCATATTCGGTGCTGATGCGGGTGAACCATTGCCGCCAATCGACCTGGAGACGGCGCTTGACGCGCAGGTGGCTCGTGGTGATGACGACGTTCGCGGCAATGATGACGAAGAGGGCGCCGAGAAGGAGCGTGAAGCGGCCCATGGATCGCTTTTCCAGGGCATTGAACAGGTTCTCGTTCCAGGAGTTGAGGGCGATCGGGATCGCGACTTGCGCGACCGTCAGCACGACGAGCAGCAGCGTGAGCCAGAGCGCCTTCCATTTCCTTTCCGACCGCCAATAGGGGCTGGCGATCTCGAGGAAACGGCCGAAGAACTCCAGCCACGTCCGCGCCTGCCCTTGCGATGCGGCCGCAGCGGTCAAGATCGGGATCTGGGTTTCCATGCGTTCCCCTATCTCCTCCGGCCCGCTAGTGCTGCCGGCCGCTCTTCACGAGCCTGGCAAGGCCGAGAAGCGCCGGGTGCGGATGGATGATGACGGCGGTCGGTATGGCGCGCAGGTAGCCGCTCATCCGCCCCTTGGCCTCGAAGCGCTCGCGGAACGTCGAGCGAGCGAGATAGTCGACGAAGCGGGGCACCATGCCGCCGCCGATATAGACCCCGCCTCGTGCGCCGAGCGTCAGGGCTATGTTGCCGGCGACGCTGCCGAGGAGCGCGCAGAACAAATCGAGCGCCGCGCGGCACTCGGCGCAGTTTCCGGCGATGGCGTTGGAGACCACCTCCGCCGCGGTGAGCGGGCCGGCATCACGGCCGGCCAGAGCCGCGGCGGCGCTATAGAGATGCACGAGCCCGTCGCCCGAGAGTGCACGCTCCACCGAGACATGCCCCACCCTCCCCCTGAGCGCTTCGATGATCGCATCTTCGCGGCGGTTCTCGCCGGCGAGCGTCGCGTGGCCGCCCTCGGTGACGAGGGGTATCTCCCGGCGGCCATCGCGAATGAGAGCGCTGGCGCCGAAGCCGGTCCCCGGCCCGATCACGACGATGGGGGCGTCGTCCGAGGCCGTCCCGGGTCCGATGGCGTGGATGCCGCTTGCGGGGAGAGCCGGCACGGCGAGCGCGAGGGCGGCGAAATCGTTGACGATCAGCGCCGAGGCCATGCCAAAGGCGGCCCGGATGGCGGCGCCTTCGATGATCCAGGGCGCATTCGTCAGGGCGACGCGGCCATCGCTCACGGGGCCTGCGGCGGCGATCGCGGCGGCCTTCGGCTCATGCCCTTGTGCCGCGCCCGTGAGAAAGGCCGCGATGGCCTCGAGCGGCGATGGATAATCGGCGACCTTGCATACGGCGAGACATCGGAGCCTGCCCCGCTCGAGGATGGCGAAGCGGGCATTCGTGCCGCCGATATCGGCCACAAGGGTGGCTGCCGAGATGCGGGTCATGGCATGCTCGTCATATGTGCCGCGGCGTCCTACGGCCGCCGCCGGCCCGTGGCGTCCGGCTATGCGGCGTCATCGGCGCCAACCGTGCGGCCGCTCACCGGAGCCTCCTTCGCCAAGGCACAGTCGCATCGATCAAGACCCGTAAAGATCATGGGCAGCTTCCATATTCCGCTTATTGATGCAAATCAAACCGGCCGTTCCCGCCGGCGGCGCATCGGGGATCGCTTGACCTGCATCAAAGCGCAGCACCGCGATCGCCGCTTGAATGGCATGGCTTGGTTGGCCGATCCGGCGGCACGGCCGAAGGGTGCGCGTCGGCGCCGACGAGAAGGGAGTGGTCAGATGGCCGAGGACGAGAGCGCGGCGGGGCCGGATTTGAGCATCAGCCCCGAGAAGGTCTGCTACATCGTCATGAAGGCGCGCGAGTTCGACGCCAAAGTGGAGCCCGTCGAGCCCGACCCCGGATCGAACCCGGCGGATAGCGGCGAGCGCGAGATACTGGAGGATTATGCCGACGATCCGACGCTCGCGGAACTCAACGCGGCCATCGACGGCCTCAATGACGACGAGATCGTCGACCTCATAGCGCTTGCCTGGCTGGGACGGGGCGATTTCGCGAAGGACGGCTGGGAGGAGGCGAAGGCGCTCGCCGAGGAGCGCCACCGGCGCCACTCGGCGCGCTACCTCATCGGCATGCCGGCATTGGGCGACTATCTCGAGGAAGGGCTCGCGGCGCTCGGCTACTCCTGCGAGGACTACGAGATGGGGCGCCTCTAACGCGTGCCGGGGGCAAGCCGCGCGCGCCCCTTCAGATCTCGAATTTCTGGTGAAGACCCGGCATCTCGATGCGGATTCCCTCGAGCTGTCGCGCGAAGGCCGCCATGGCCTTCTCGTCGCCGTGCACAAGGAACGTCGTCTCGATCCCGCCGCGGAAGCCGCGCTTCACGAGAAGAGGCAGGCGCCCGCAATGGTCGAGGTGCGCGTGCGTCAGCAGGAGGACGTTGACGGCCGCCGGATCGAAGCCGAATGGCTCGGCATTCTCCTCATGGAGCTCGCGGCTGCCCTGATAGAGCCCGCAATCGACCAGCACGCGGCGTCCCGCGCATTCCACGAGATGGCAGGAGCCGGTGACGCCGCGGTCGGCGCCGTTGAAGGACAGCCTCACGCCCGCCTCCCTTGCCGCGGGACGACGCTCCGCGGGCCGCGCGCGGACGTCATCTTGCGCTGTCCGCGGCGGCCTCGGCCAAGGTGAGGCCGATCCTCTCGTACCACTGCCGGATGCCGTTCCAGATCTCCTCGGCACTCTCGGCGAACCAGAAGAGATCGCGGTCCTCGGGATCGATGACGCCCTCGCTCACGAGGAAGTCCGGGTCGAAGGCCTTGCGCCAGAAGGCCTCGCCCACGAGGACGACGGGCACCGGCCTGATCTTGCGCGTCTGCACGAGCGTCAGCACCTCGAAGAGCTCGTCGAACGTGCCGTAGCCGCCGGGAAAGGCCACGAGCGCCCGCGCGCGCATCACGAAATGCAGCTTGCGCAGGGCGAAATAATGGAAGCGGAAGCAGAGGTCGGGCGTGACGTAGGGGTTGGGGTATTGGTCGTGCGGCAGCGTGATGTTGAGGCCGACCGATGGCGCGCCGGCGTCGTGGGCGCCGCGGTTCGCCGCCTCCATGATGCCGGGCCCGCCGCCCGTCATCACCACGAGCTCGCCCCGTCTCCCGCCCGGTCCCGGCGAGGCTACGAGGCGGCTGAGCTCGCGCGCCACCTCGTAGTAATGGCTCTTGGCGAGAATGCACTCGGCGGCCGAGAGCCGGCTCGCCAGCTCCCTGTCGCCCGGCGAAAGCGAGAGCCTCGCGCGCAGCGCTTCCACGCGCCGCCGCGCCGCCGCCGGCTCGGCGATGCGCGTGCTGCCGAAGACCACGACGGTATGGTTGATGCCGTGATCCCCGAGCAGGAGCTCGGCCTTGAGATACTCGAGCTGCAGCCGCAGCCCGCGCGACTCGTCGCGGCTGAGGAATTGGACGTCCTGGTCGGCCTGGCGGTAGCTCGGGCTCGCGAGGATCGCCTCGATGCGCTCGGGGGCGCTCGCATCGTCCTCGCTCGGCTTGGGCCGCTGCCAAGGCAGCGGCTCGCGCCGATTCCGCGGATGGGCAGGCGGCGGGACGCGCGCTGCCGCGGACGTTGCCGTCGCGTCTTTCTCGCTCGCCATGTCACACCGTCATGAGCCGGACGCTTGGATAGAGCCGCTCGACATCGTCGGGATGACAGAGCTCGGTGCCGGCCTGCAGGAGCGCTGCCGATCCGGCGGCGACGCCGAAGCGGAAGGCATCCTCGATCGGGCGGCCGCGCGCGAGCGCTGCCACCATCGCCGCGAGGAAGCTGTCTCCGGCACCGACGGCGCTCTTCACCGCGACCTTGAGGGCGGCGGCAGCGAAGGCACCCGCGCGCGTGGCGAGGAGGGCGCCGCGCTCGCCCAGCGTGAGCGCCACCGCCTCGGCCCTGCCGTCCCTCACGAGCGCCAGCGCCGCATCGCGCCATTCGTCCTCGCTTGCCAGGGCCCGGCCCGCGAGCCTGCGCAGCTCGCCGAGGTTCGGCTTGACCAGGTAGGCGCCCTCCGACAGGGCATGCTCGAGGGCGGCGCCCGAGGTATCGACGACGAAGCGGGCGCCGAGGCCGCGCACGACCCTGGCGATGCGCCCGTAGAAGTCCTCGGGGGCGCCGGGCGGCAGGCTGCCGCTCGCGACGACGTAGGCCGGCCTGCTCGACTGCGACGCCAGGCGATCCAGGACCTGGTTCAATTCGCCCTCGCTCATTTCCGGCCCCGGGAGGACGAAACGATACTGCTCGCCCGTGGCCTCGTCGAGTGCCGTGAAATCCTCGCGCGTCTCATTGGCGATCTCGAGCGGCACGCTTCGGATGCCCTCCTCCTCGAGGAGGCGATGAAGGAGGCTGCCGGGAAGCCCGCCTGCCGGATAGACGGCGCTCACCTCAAGGCCGAGCCGCTTCACCACGCGCGCGACATTGATGCCGCCGCCGCCCGGGTCGCGGCGAGGCATCGTGCAGCGAAGCTTGCGCGTCGGCACGATCCTCGGAACCGACACCGAGAGATCGAGCGATGGATTCAAGGTCACGGTCACGATGCCGGTCATGGCGGGCGCTCCGGGCGCAGCGGAATGCGATGCCGCAGAAGAGCAGATATGCGGACCGCTCCATTGATGCAAGTCAAAGCATTCCGGCCACGGCGTGACAAGACTGGTTCCCGGACCTCCACGACGGAAGGCTTGCGCCATGAAAACGATCCTCGTCACGACGGGCGGCAGCACGACCGACAAGGCCGTGTTCGCAACCGCCCTTTGCGCGGCGCGGCCCTTGGCGGCCCATCTCGAATTCTTTCACGTGCGCGTCACCGTCGAGGAGGCGGCGCTCTTCACGCCGCACGTGGAATTCGCCCGCGGTGCCGCCATCCGGGACGCGCTCGGCCGGCTGCACGACGAGGAGATCACGCGCTCCGCCGCGGCGTCGCTCCATTTCCGCACCTTCTGCGAGCAGGAGAAAATCGACATCCTCGAGGTGCCGTGCGCGAGCGGCCGCGTGAGTGCCTCCTGGCGCGAGGAGACGAACAGCGCGCGCCGCCGCCTCATGCTGCGCGCCCGCCACAACGACCTCGTGGTTATGGCACGCCCCACGCGGGCGAACGGGTTGCCGGCGGATCTCCTCGAGACCCTGCTGGTGGGTTGCGGCCGGCCGCTGCTGATCGCGCCCGCCAAGGCGCCCCGCAGCCTGAGCCGCACCGTGATGGTGTGCTGGAAGGAGACCGCCGAGGCGGCGCGGGCGCTCGCGGCGGCGCTGCCGCTCCTGGCCAAGGCCGAGCGCGTCCTCGTCACCGCGGTGGTCGAGCGCGGAGAGCCCTCCGCCGAGACGCTCGCCGATATCGCCCGCCAGCTGGCCTGGCACGGGATCGTCGCCGAGCCGCAGCTCCTGAGCGACGACGGGCGGCCGGCCGCGGCCCGGCTCGCCGCGCAAGCGGCGGCATGCCGCGCTGACCTCATGGTGATGGGGGCCTACGGGCACGGCAGGACGCGCGAGCTCATCTTCGGCGGCTGCACGCAGTCCGTCCTCGATGGGGCGGAGGTGCCGGTCTTTCTCCTCCATTGAGGCGGCCATCGCGGAAAGGGCGGCGTCTCGCCCGTTGACTTGGATCAAGATCGCCAAGGCATTCGCGTGCGAAAAGACGCGGCATGGAAGGAGCGAACCCCATCACGGATGTGAAAGGCTCGGGGAATCCGCGTGGCTTGGCGCCGGCTGAGCCCAAGGAGCGGATCGTGGCTCCGGCGGCCCCGGCTGCGACGCATGACCGCGTCGTGACGCCGCGCAAAATCATGGTCCTCGCCATAATCGCTCTCGCGGCGATCGCGTATGGCGTCCTCGAGGGGAGCGATACGTGGAAGGGATGGCTGGGCCTCGCGAAGCCGGCGACCGCGCTTGTCGTCTCCGGCAACATCGAGGCTCACGAGAGCGTGCTCGGATTCAAGACGGTGCAGTCGCGCATCGTCGAGCTCCCATTCGACGAAGGCCAATGGGTCAAGGCGGGTACGCTCGTCGCCAAGGTCGACGACGGCGACTACCGGCAGCAAGCGGCCATCGCCGAGGCGGCTCTCGCCGTTCAGCAGAGCCAACTTGCGGCGGCGGAGCAGAACCTCATCGCCGCGCAGAAGACCGTGGTCAGCGACCAGGCCAACGTCGAGATGAAGAAGCTCGACAACGAGCGCTACCAGACGCTGTGGCGCCAGGGCTACACGCCGACCCAGACGCGGGACCAGGCGGCCACCGCCTATAGGCAATCGCGAGCCGCATCGCAACGCGACGAGGCGTTGGCGCTCGTGGCCGAGCGCAATATCGGGCTCGCGAAGGCGAACGTCCACGACGCGGAGGAGTCCCTCGGCCTCGCCAGGATCGTGCTCGGCTACACGACGCTCGTGGCACCCTTCGACGGCGTCATCCTCGTCCGCCAGGCCGAGCTCGGCGAGATCGCCATGCCCGGGACGGCGATCGCGACGCTGGCCAACCTCGACCATGTCTGGTTGCGGGCCTATATCAACGAGACCGACATCAGCCGCGTGCGCTTCGGCGCGGCGGCCGCGATCACCACCGATACCTATCCGGGCAAGGTCTATCACGGGCGGATCTCGTTCATCTCGCCGAGCGCCGAATTCACGCCGAAGACGGTCGAGACCCACGCCGAGCGCGTGACGCTCGTCTATCGCATCAAGATCGACATCGACAACCCGACGCACGAGCTCGTCCCCGGCATGCCGGCGGATGCGGCGATCGAGCTGCCGCGGCCATGACGGAAGAGGGCGCCGCCAGCATCGCCGTCGAAGCCCTCGCCAAGCGCTTCGCCGGCGTCTTTGCCGTCGAGGACATGAGCTTCACGGTGGAGAACGGCGAGATCTTCGGCCTGGTCGGCCCCGACGGCGCAGGCAAGACGACCGTCATGCGCATGCTCGCCGGCGTGATGCGGCCGGACAGCGGCGCGATCGTCATCGACGGCATCGACGTCGTCGCCGACCCGGAGCGGGTCAAGCGACATCTGAGCTACATGCCCCAGCGCTTCGCGCTCTACGAGGACCTCACCGTCGAGGAGAACATCCGCTTCTACGCCGATCTCTTCGAGATCCCGCAGAGGCTGAGGCGGGAGCGCGTGGCACCCCTCCTCGCCGCCTCCAACATGGGACCCTTCCAAAAGCGCCTTGCCGGGCAGCTTTCGGGCGGCATGAAGCAGAAGCTCGGGCTCATCTGCGCGCTCGTCCACACCCCTAAAGTCCTCCTCCTCGACGAGCCCACCACCGGCGTCGATCCGCTGTCGCGCCGCGACTTCTGGCGCATCCTCTACTCCCTGCGCGAGAGCGGCGTCACCATCCTCATCTCGACGGCCTATCTGGACGAGGCCGAGCGCTGCACCCGCCTCGCCCTCCTCCATCACGGGCGGCTGAGATATTGCGACACACCGCGGCGATTGAAGGCGCGCATGCCGGGAGCACTCGTGGCCATATCCTCGCCCCGGCCGCGCGCGGTCCGCGAGGCGGTCGCCGGTCTCGAGGGCGTCTCCGGCGTGCTCCTGGTCGGCGACGGCGCGCATGCCATGGTGGACGACGCGGCCCTGCGCATTCCCGAGCTGCGCCGCGCCTTGGATGGGGCGGCCATTCCCTTCGCGGATATCGCACGCGCCGAGCCGAGCATCGAGGATTTATTCGTCACTCTCCTCAAGGACGATGGGGAGCACCGATGAGCGAGGACGCTGCCGACGCCGGCGCGCCGATCATCGCGGAGCGCCTCGTCAAGCGCTTCGGCAGCTTCACGGCGGTCGACAACGTGAGCTTCCGCATCTCCCGCGGCGAGGTTGTCGGCTTCCTCGGGCCGAACGGCGCCGGGAAATCGACCACGATCCGCATCCTGTGCGGCCTGCTGCGCCCCACCCAAGGCCGCGCGGTCGTAGCCGGGATCGACGTCGCGCGCGATCCGGAGCGGGTGCGGGAGAACATCGGCTACATGTCGCAGAAGTTCTCGCTCTACGGCGACCTGACCGTCGTCGAGAACCTGCGCTTCTTCGGCGGCATCTATCGCGTGCCGCACCCCCTTCTGGCCGAGCGGATGCGCTTCGCCGTGGAGATGGCCGGACTCGCAGGACGGGAAGACTCGCTGGTGAACACCCTCGCCGGCGGCTGGAAGCAGCGCCTGGCCCTCGGTTGCGCGATCCTCCACCGGCCGCCCATCCTCTTTCTCGACGAGCCCACGTCGGGCGTCGATCCGGAATCGCGGCGGCGCTTTTGGGATCTGATCCACACGCTCGCGGCGGACGGCGTCACCGTGCTGGTCTCGACGCATTACATGGACGAGGCGGAGTACTGCAACCGCGTCGCCCTGATCGACCGCGGCCGGCTGATCGCCCTCGCAAGCCCGACCGCCCTCAAGGAACGCGCCCTCGGCGGCGAGCTCCTGCTGGTCGAATGCCCGGCGATCGGCGCGGTGATGGCGGCTCTCGAGGAAGCGCCGGGAGTGCGCGACGCCGCCGTCTTCGGCAACTCCGTCCACCTCCTGGTGGACGATGGAGCCGGGGCGCTTGCCGCGCTGGCCGCCTTCTTCGAGAGGCGGCGGCTGAAGATCGACCGCATCGAGCGCATCAAGCCGACGCTCGAAGACATCTTCGTCCAGATGATCGGCGCTGAGGCGCAAGGCGGCGGGGCGAGGGCATGAGAATAAAGCGTCTCAAGGCCATCGCCGTCAAAGAGCTGCTGCAGGTCTGGCGCGACCCGCGGAGCCTGTTGATAGCGCTTCTGATGCCTTTCATGCAGATGCTCCTCCTCGGCTACGGCGTCAGCCTCGATCTCAAGCACCTTCCGGCCTGCGTGTTCGACCGCGAGGCCAGCCAGAACAGCCGGTCGCTCATCAAGCATTTCCAGGCGTCGCTTTACTTCTCCATCGTGGACGGCTTCGACAATTACCGCGACTTGACCAAGGCGCTCGATCGCGGCGAATGCCGCCTCGCGATCGTCGTCCCTCCCGACTTCTCCGAGCGCTTGAGCGATACGGGCGCCAGCTCCGTCCAGGCCATCGTAGACGCGACCGACGACAACAGCGCCAACATCGCGATCGGCTACGCTCAGACCGTGGTCGGCGACTTCTCCAGCGAGCTCGAGATCGAGCACGCCCGCATGCATGGCGAGCGCGCGGCGACGCTCGAGCCCGTCGCGTCCGAGTCGCGCGTGTGGTTCAACGAGTCTCTCGAAAGCCGCAACTTCATCATTCCCGGCGTGGTGGCGCTCATCATGGCGCTGGTCGGCGCCCAGCTCACGTCGCTGACCATCTCGCGCGAATGGGAGCGCGGCACGATGGAGCTCCTCATTTCGACACCGGTCACGCCGATGGAGCTGATGCTCGGCAAGCTCATGCCCTATTTCGCCATCGGCCTGCTCGACGCCGTGTTCTGCCTGGCCTTTGCGGTCTTCTGGTTCCAGGTGCCCTTCCGCGGCGCGCTGGTGACGCTCTTCCTCACGACGTCCCTCTTCCTCGTCGTCGTGCTGGGCATCGGCTATCTGATCTCGACGGCGATCCGCAGCCAGGTCGGGGCAAGCCAGATCGGCATCCTCGTCACGATGCTGCCGACATTGCTGCTCTCGGGCTTCACCTTTCCCATCGACCAGATGCCGCCCCTGGTGCGCGCCGTCACCTACCTCGTCTCCGCGCGCTACTACATCACGATCCTGAAGGCGGTCTTCCTCAAGGGCTCGGGGCTCCTCGATCTCGCGTGGCCGACGCTCGCCATGACCGTCTATGCCGCGGTCATCGCCGTGCTGGCCGCGCGCGCCTTCCGCAAGCGATTGGACTGACGGCCGTGTTCGAACGGATTTTCCGCATCCTCGTCAAGGAGTTCCTCGAGCTCAAGCGCGACAAATGGGCGCGCTTCCGGCTGATCGTGCCGCCGATCGTTCAGATGCTGGTCTTCGGCTATGCGGCCACCTTCGAGGTCTACCATGTGGCGACGATCGTGCTCGACCGCGACCACACGCTGGAAAGCCGCGATCTCATCTCGCGCTTCACCTTCAGCGACCGCTTCAGCGTCGTCGGGATCGCCGACAGCGACGCCGAGGTCAAGCGCGCCATCGATCGCAGCGACGCGGCCGTGGCGATCGTCGTGCATGCCGGCTTCGCCGAGGCGCTGCGCAAGGGCCAGTCCGCGCCGCTGCAGGTCATCGTCGACGGCACCAATTCCAACACGGCGCTCATCGCGCTCGGCTATCTCGGCCTCATCGTGTCGCAATATTCCGAGGACTACGCGGCCGATCTCCTGAGGCGCACGCCCGCGGGCAGCGATACCAGACCCGTCGCGGTCGCGGTCGAGCAGCGCCCCTGGTACAACGACGGCCTCAACGGGCGATGGTTCTTCGTCCCCGGCGTGGTCGGCACGCTGACCCTGATTCTGATCGTGAGCCTGACGGCCTCGGCGATCGTGCGCGAGCGCGAGGTCGGCACGCTCGAGCAGATCATGGTGACGCCGATCAGGCCGGCCGAGTTCATCCTCGGAAAGACGCTTCCCTTCTTCCTCATCGGCCTCGCCGAGGTGGCGCTCGTGGCCATCTTCGGGATGCTCTGGTTCGGCGTGCCGTTCGTCGGCAGCCCCTTGATCCTTCTCCTCGGAACCTGCCTCTTTCTCCTCAGCACGCTCGGCCTCGGGTTGCTCATCTCGACGCTCTGCAAGACCGAGCAGCAGGCCTTCGCGTCGACCTTCTTCGTCATCAATCCGATGTTCATTCTTTCCGGCTTCGCCTTCCCGATCGCCAGCATGCCGGAGGCGCTGCAGTGGCTCACCTATCTCGACCCGCTGCGCTACTATCTCGTCGTCATCCGCGCGACCTTCCTCAAGGGGGTCGGGCTCGACGCGCTGTGGCCGGAGATGGCAGGCATGGCGGCGTTGGGAATTGGCTTGCTCGGCATCAGCATCCTGCGCTTCCGCAAGTCGCTCGACTAGCGCCGGGCTGGAAGACCCACGGACGCGAGGACAGCATGAAGCGGTAGCCGATCAATGGGACATGAACAGCGGCGCGGTCATTTGCCGCAGCAGGCTGCGCGTGGCGCCGCCGAGTACCGTCTCCCTGAGGCGCGTCCGCCCGTATGCCCCCATCACGATCAGGTCGGCGCTCAAATCCGCGGCGCGCGACAGGATGACGTCGCCGACATCCATATCGTCGGCATAGGCATGGGAGGCCTCCGTCGCCACGCCGTGGCGGGCGAGGTGCAGCGAGATGTCGGCGCCGGGAATCTGGCCGTGGCCTCCGTTGCCTCGTTCCGGATTGACCGCGAGGATGGTGACGCTCTTGGCGCGTCTCAGCAACGGCAGCGCGTCGTTGACCGCCCGCGTCGCCTGGGCGCTCGCGTTCCACGCCACCAGAGCACGCTGTCCCGTGGTGGAGAACATGCCGGCGTAGGGCACCAGGAGGACCGGCCTTCCCGATTCGAGAAGGACGCGCTCCGGCACGCCGGATTCGGAGAAGGGCAGCGTCTCGTTCGGATTGCTCTGGCCGAGCACGGTCAAATCGGCATAGCGGGCATGAAGCCGCACGAGCTTGGGCGCGTCGCCTTCGCTCTCGCGCCATTCGGCCTCGACCGCGGCTTTGCGCGCACGATCCTCGAACCTGGCCTTGGCCGTCCGGCGCGAGGCGGCGAGGTGCTTGCGCTGTTCCGTGATGATGTCGGCGGCGAAGCGCTCTTCGAGGTACGGCGGGACGTAGATTTCGGCCGTCGTATAGAGGCCGGTCAGGTGAGCAGCGAAATCCCGGGCGAGCCGGACCGCGACATCGAGTGCCTGATCCTGATGTCTCGAGGTGCCGACATGAACGAGAAGGTCCTTGAACGACATGGCGCGCCTCCCGGTCTGCGCTACTGCTCTCGATCGTGCCAGCCGTAGTCGAAATCCGCGGCGCTGCATTGATCAGGGTCAAGCCGGCGGGCGGCCCGTCCCCGGAAGCGCGCGCCGGCCGCCGGCCTTCGCTGCGGAAATCGCGGTGGGCTCAGAGCAATTGGGCGCCCAGGAGCCTGGATTGGATCTCGGCGAGCGGTAATTTCGTGAGATCCTTGTCCAGCTCTCCCTTGAGGCGCTTGCGCGTCTCCTCGCCGATCGAGCCGCGCAGATCGCCGAGGAAATGCGGCGCCGCCACGAGGACGAGATGATCGAAGGCCTTTCCAACGCACTTCTGCTCGAGGATTTCCGCCAGGCGGTGCGCGAAGGCGCGCTTGCCCTCCTGCCGCCAGTCGACGCGCGGCGCAACGGCATGGTGCGCCGCATTGGCGCTCTCGCGGACGCGCCCGGGACGCTCCGTGCCGAGCTCGCTCACCCGCTTCACGTCGTTGGCAAAGCTGCCGTCCGGTATCTGCTGCAGGGCCCCGCCGCCGCCGCTCAGCGCCAGGATGCGCGCGTGGGCGCCGTCGGCGACAAGGACCCAGGTCACTTTGGCTTTCATGAAATTCACCCTTCCGCTGGCTTTCCGCCGACAAAAGCAACATGATTGGACCGACTGGGCATTGACGCAAGTCAACGCCGCCGGGCGCCCGGCGGCGGGCTCGAAAACCACCGCCGCCTGCTCAGCCCCGGCGAGCGGGAGACCGTCGCCTTTCACGACATGGGGCACACGCTCGTGGCACTCCCGCTTCCAAGCACCGACGCCGTCCGCCAGGTCAAGATCCGCATCCGCGGTCTCAAGAAGTCGTTCGACGGCCAGGCCGTTCTCGCCGGCGTGGACCTCGATTTGCCGGCGGGCGAGAACCTCGTCCTCCTCGGCGCCTCGGGCAGCGGCAAGTCCGTGCTCGTCAAATGCGTCCTCGGGCTCATGGCCCCGGACGCGGGCTCCATCACGATCGACGGGGAGGAGACCGTGACGCTCGGCAGCCGGGAGCGCGGCAGGCTGATGCGCAAAATGGGCGTCATGTTCCAGAATTCGGCGCTCTTCGACTCATTGCCCGTCTGGCAGAACATCTCGTTCGGCCTGATGAACGTCCAGCGCATGCCGCCCGCGCGCGCCAAGGCGGTCGCGATCGAGAAGCTCGCCGCCGTCGGCCTCACTCCCGACGTGGCGGATTTGCTGCCGAGCGAGCTCTCGGGCGGCATGCAGCGACGGGTCGCCCTGGCGCGCGCCATTGTCGGCAATCCGAGCGTGCTCTTCCTCGACGACCCGACGGCCGGGCTGGACCCGATCATCACGACGATCATCGACGAATTCATCTTGCGCACGCTGAAGCCGGCCAACGCCACGGCCCTGACGATCACCTACGATGTCCGGACGGCGCGCCGCATCGCGGATCGGGTCGCCATGCTCGCCGACGGGCGCATCATCTGGGAGGGCCCGACCGCAGCACTCGACCGCTCGGGGAACCCGCTCGTCGAGCGCTTCGTCCATCGGCCGTAACGAGCCGCCGGGAAACGCCGGGAAACGCCGGAGAGGCGGAGGGCGAGCGTGCCGGCCGCAGCCGAGCCCGGCCGTGCCCGCGACCGGGCGCGTCTAGCGCGCGGTCACCGTCACGGCAAAGACGTAGCCGGCGCCGCGCACCGTCTTGATGAATTCCGGGCTGTGCGGATCGCTCTCGATCTTCTTGCGCAAGCGCACGACCTGGGCGTCGATGGCGCGGTCGAAGGCGGCCCATTCCCGCCCCTTCACGCGGTCCATCAACTGGTCCCGGCTCAAGACCTTGTTGGCATTGAGCGCCAAGGCGCGCAGCAGCTCGAACTCGCCCGTCGTGAGGGCGACGAGGCCGCCCGATGGTTGGCGCAGCTCCCGCTTGAGGAGGTCGAGCTGCCAGCCGCCGAAGGTGAGGACCTCGCCTGGGGCGGGCGCAACCGCCGCGGCGGCGGCGGGCTTGGCCTCGGAAGCCCGCGCCGGCTCGGTCCGCCGCAGCACGGTGCGGATGCGCGCGAGGATCTCCCGCAGGTGGAAGGGCTTCGCAATATAGTCGTCCGCCCCCGCCTCGAGGCCGGCCACGCGGTCGATCACGTCGCCCTTCCCCGTCAGCATGATGATCGGGACGCTCGAGTCCTTGCGGATATGGCGGGCGAGCGACAGGCCGTCCTCGCCGGGCATGAGGACGTCGAGGAGGACGAGGTCCGGGGCGTCGCTCGCGAGGACCGTCCGCAGCGCAGCACCGTCCGGCGCCTCGCTGACGCGGAAGCCTTCCTCGACGAGGTAGCGCCGCAGCATGGCGCGAATCCGGCTATCGTCGTCAACCACGAGGATATGGATCTGGGCGGTCATTCCAGGGTCACGAGCTCACTCTCGGCGGCCCGAATCGGCAAGCCGGATGTTCGTCACGGATTGTAACAATCCGTCTCCCATTGTTACCAAACTTCGCCGTGCCCGGCATCATTTTGTGACAATGATCCTTTACTCCTCGCAACGGGTGCCGGCCTTCCTCGCCCGCCGAACGGAGGAGATAGACATGCGCGCCGAAGCGGTTTCGAGCGGCCCGCAAGGCGTCGACTTCAACGCGCTCGCCATCTGCCACGGGCTGGGACGCCAGGCGGCAAGCCACGTCGCCTCGATCGGTAGGCGCGTCAGCTACGGCGTGGCGAAGACGATCTTTGCCGAGGGCGACGAGGCCAACAGCGTCTATGAGGTGGTCCGCGGCATCCTCAAGCTCTACAAGCTGCTGCCCGATGGCCGCCGGCAAATCACCGGATTCCTCTCCGCGGGCCATCTCATCGGCCTGGCCAACGGGGACCTCTATCTCTACACCGCCGAGGCGGTGACCGAGGTCACCCTCTGCCGCTATCGCCGGGTGCTGCTCGACCGCCTGGTCGACGAGGTCCCCGGCTTCGCCCGCGCCCTTCTCGCGGCAACCTCCGACGAGCTCCGCGCCGCGCAGGATCAGATGCTGCTGCTCGGGCGCAAGGACGCCATGGAGAAGATCGCGAGCTTCCTCCTGATGATGGCCGATCGCCAGCACGCTCTGGGGCCGTCGCGGGAGATCGAGATCCCGATGGGGCGCAGCGACATCGCCGACTACCTCGGCCTCACGATCGAGACCATCAGCCGAATGCTGACGAAGCTCAAGAGTCAGGGAGTGATCGCACTGCCGACCCCGGCTCGGATCGGCCTGCGGAATCGCGAGCGTCTCGAGGATCTGGCGGCCGGCGAGGGCGAGGAGGGCGAATGAGGCGAAGCGATGAGGCGTCTCTCGATCGCCCCGGAGCGCGATGACGAAACCCCGCGCGAAGCCCGGCGGCCGCGAGCCCTACAGCGGGAGAACGGCGCTCCTGGTCGAGGCGGAAGCCGGCACCCATGAGCTCTGCCGTTCGGCGCTTTCCCGCCTGGGATTCGCCGTCGATGCGGTCGAGACCGGAGTGGCCGCGATGTCCGCTGCCCGCGGGCGGCCGCCGGACATCATCCTCTTCGATTGGCAGTTGCGCGACGTCTCGGGCCGCGAGCTCGTCGGCTGGTTCCGCTCCAATCCGGCGTTCGGCCTCACGCCGATGATCGCCATCGGCACTCTCGGGCTCGACGGCGCGCAATTCCGCTATTATGACGGCAGGGTCGAGCGCTGCTGAAGAGGCCGGTGTCGCAGGCGGCGATCGAGCGCGCCGTCCGCGCGGTCCTCAAATAGGCCGCCTCGCGCCGGCGGCGCCGGGGCGTCCTGCCTTGGCGGCAGCCCGGAGGGAGGCCAGAGGGAGGCCAGAGGGAGCCTCGACGCGATGACCATCCGATCCATTCTGGCGCCGCTCACCGGATACGAGGAAAGCCCAGCGGCCCTCGCGGCGGGCCTCAGGATCGCATGCCGGCTGCATTCCTTTATCGACGTCGTTTGCGTGCGGCCGGATCCGCGCGATGCCGTTTCGCTCGCCACGGGGAGCGCCAAGGGCGCCGGCCTCGATCCGCTGGTGGCCCATGTGGAGAAGGAGGCCGAGACCCGCTCCAAGCGCGCGCATGAAATCTTCGAGCTGGCCTCCCGCCAAGCCGGCACGGATACGCCCGGTGCTTGCGCCATGGCAAGCTTCCGCCTGCTGACCGGCCGCATGGCCCGCGACGTGCCGATCCATGGCCGGACGTACGACCTGATCCTGTTCGGACGTCTCCTCGATCCCGACGCGACCGAATGGCGGCTGACCCTGGAAACGACGCTGGTGGCGAGCGGCCGGCCGGTGCTTCTCCTCCCGGCCGACGCCAGGCTGCTGATCGGCGAAATCGTGGCGGTGGCCTGGAACGGCAGCGCCGAGGCCGCCCGCGCAGCCAGTGCCGCACTCCCCATTCTGCGGCAGGCCCGCCGCGTTCTGCTGCTCACGGGGGCCAGGGATGCACCGGTCGTGCCGGGCCTGCTCGAGGTCGGCGAATGGCTCGAGCGTCATGGCATATTCGCCGAGCGCAAGGCGGTGCCCCTCGAAGAATGGCCGGTCGGCGAGAAGCTCGTCGCAGAGGCCGCCCGCGCGGGCGCCGATCTTCTGGTCATGGGCGCATACGGCCATGACAGGGCGCGCGCGACCATCTTCGGGGGCGCCACGCGGGCCGTCTTGAACGAGTCCACGCTGCCGGTGCTGCTCGCTCACTAGCGTCCAGAATCGCCGATGACCGGCACACCCTCACCGACCATCATGACCGGACTGCGCATCGCCACCTTCAATCTCGAGAGCCTGGACGACCGGGCCGGCCTCGTGCCGCCGCTCGCCGAGCGCATCGCCGCTCTGCGGCCGCAGCTTCTCCGCCTCAATGCCGATGTCCTCTGCCTCCAGGAGATCAATGCCCAGCCGCGGAGCTCCCATCGGCCGCGGCGGCTCGCCGCATTGGACGGCCTGCTGGCCGCAACGCCCTATGCGGCTTACGCGCGCGCCACGCCCGCCAGCACAGGCGGCGAGGGCCTCAGGGATCACCATAATCTCGTGCTCCTGAGCCGCTTCCCGGTCGAGCTCAGCCGCACGGTGCTCCATGAGCTGGTCCCGCCGCTCGCCTATAGCAGCCAGACCGCGCAGCCCCGCCTCGATGCGCCGCTGGTCCTCTCCTGGGACCGGCCGCTGCTTTATGCGGCGATCCGCCTGCCGGGCGGGCAGCACCTCCATGTCGTCAACCTCCACCTCAAGGCGCCTCGCGCCGTGCCCATCCCGGGCCAGAAGCTCTCGCCCGAGCGATGGCGCACCATGGGCGGCTGGGGCGAGGGCTTCCTCCTTGCCGCGATGAAGCGGGCAGGCCAGGCGCTCGAGGCGCGGCTGCTGATCGAGCGATTGTTCGACGCCGAGGAAGCCCCCTTCATTGCCGTTGCCGGCGACTTCAATGCGGAACGCAACGAGACGCCGGTGCGCATCATTCTCGGCGATCATGCCGACGGCGAGATCGCCGGCCCCGACCGGCGGCTCGTCGCCCTCGAGGAGGCGGTACCTCCGGAGCGGCGATACTCGGTCCGCCATGCCGGGCGGCCTGCGATGATCGATCATCTCCTCGTCTCGCCGGCGCTCGCGCGCATTGCGCACGGCGTCGAGGTCTTCAATGAGGCCCTCGGCGACGAAGCGCTCGGACCGGCGGCGGCACTTCCGCCGGCCGGCTCCTATCACGCGCCTCTCGCCGCCGAATTCGCGCTCGAAGTCTGAGCCGAAGCGGAGAGCGGCGCGCCTCGCCGCATCGCGCGCCCTTGACGCAGATCAACGCCGCCGCGGCCGGATCGTCTAGCGTCGTCGCACGGGCGGACGATGCCGCCGGGCGTCGCATGTCCAAGGAGCGGGCGATCGTGTTGACCGCGGCGAAATCGGATGGAGGCAGTTCCGCGCACGGCAGGGTCAGCGCCGTCCATGGCTCCGTGGTCGACATTCGGTTCCAGCCGGGCGAGCTGCCGTCGATCCGGGATATCGTCGCGATCGACCGCGATCCCGGGCCTGCGCTGACCGCCGAGGTCGAGCAGCATCTCGACGCCGCCACGGCGCGGACCGTGGCGCTCGAGAACACCTCCGGCCTCCGGCGCGGTGCCGCGGTGCGCGCCCTCGGCGGTCCGTTGCGGGCGCCGGTCGGAGACGCGGTGCTTGGTCGGCTCCTCGGCGTGCTCGGCGAGCCGATCGACCGCGGTCCGGCCCTGCCGGCGGACGTCGAGCGCCGCCCGATCCATGCGCTGCCCCCCAGCCTCGACCGCCAGAGTGCCGCGCGCGAGGTCTTTCATACCGGCATCAAGGTCATCGACCTTCTGGCGCCGCTGGTGAAGGGCGGCAAGGCCGCCATGTTCGGCGGCGCCGGCGTCGGCAAGACCGTGCTGATCATGGAGTTCATCCGCACCACGGTCGTCCGCCATTCGGGCATCTCGGTCTTCGCCGGCATCGGCGAGCGCTCGCGCGAGGGGCATGAGCTCCTGCTCGAGCTCCGCCGCTCGGGCGTGCTCGCGCGCACGGCGCTTGTCTTCGGGCAGATGAACGAGCCCCCGGGCGCGCGCTGGCGGGCCGGGCTCACGGCCCTCGCCGCGGCCGAGCACTTCCGCGATAGCGCGCGCGAGAACGTGCTGCTGCTGATCGACAACGTCTACCGCCTCGTTCAGGCGGGCAGCGAGGTCTCGGGCCTGCTCGGCCGGCTGCCTTCGCGCGTCGGCTATCAGCCCACGCTCGCCTCCGAGATCGCCGAGCTCGAGGAGCGCATCGCCTCGACCCCGGGTGCTGCCATCACCTCGATCCAGGCGGTCTATGTGCCGGCCGACGACTTCACCGATCCCGCCGTGGCGGAGATCTTCAGCCACCTCAACTCCTCGATCGTGCTGTCGCGCGAGATGGCGAGCGAAGGCATGTATCCCGCGGTCGATCCCCTCGCCTCGACGTCGAGCCTTCTCGACCCGCGTCTCGTCGGCGAGAGCCATTACCGCACCGCCCAGGAGGTGCGCAAGGCCATCACCCATTACCGCGAGCTCCAGGAGATCATCTCGCTGCTCGGCATCGAGGAGCTGAGCGCCGAGGACCGCGCCGTCGTCAAGCGCGCCCGGCGGCTCATGCGCTTCCTCACCCAGCCCTTCATGGTCACCGTCGCCTTCACCGGGAAGCCCGGCCGGACGGTGGAGCTCGAGGCCACGCTCGCCGGCTGCCGGGCCATCCTCGACGGCAAGGCCAACGATTGGGCCGAGGGCTCGCTCTACATGGTGGGCGACCTCGACGAGGCCTGGCGCAAGGAAGCGGCGGCAAGGAGCGGTGCGCCATGAAGCTCACCGTCGCGACGCCGTTTGCCGTCATCGTCGAGGCCGAGGATGTGAGGCATGTGAGGGCCGAGGACGACAGCGGAGCTTTCGGCATCCTGGCCGGCCATGCCGATTTTCTCACGGCGCTCGCGGTCTCGGTGGTGAGCTGGCGGGACGCCGGGCACGCCGAGCACCACGTCGCCGTGCGCGGCGGCATGCTGGAGGTGGCGGACGGCCGCCGCATCTCGATCGCCACGACCGAGGCCGTGCGCGGGGACGATCTGCACGCGCTCGAAACGGAGGTCCTCGCCCGCTTCCGCCGCAGCCTCAGGGAGGAGAAATCCGCGCGCACCGACGCCGAGCGGCTCTACCTCGCGGCCATTCGCCAGATTTACCGCTTCCTCAGGCCGAGGCCGGGAGCGCTCGTGCCGGGCGGCCGCGGCGCGCGGCCGATGGGCGAGCTCGAGCAATGACGGGCAAGCCGCCGCCCGCGGGCTCCAACCATCCCGAGCGCCTCGACAGCGCGGTGCGGCTCCGGCGCGAGCGGCGCGAGCGCGCGAAACGCGGGGGCGAGCGCTCGATCGCGCAGAATCTCGCCATGATCGGCGCGTTGGGCTGGACGATCGTGACGCCGACGCTCGCCGGCGTCTTTGCGGGCCGCTGGCTCGACCGCCACTTCGGGAGCGGCATTTTCTGGACGCTCGGCCTGCTGACTGCCGGGCTCGCCGCCGGATGCGCGCTCGCCTGGACGAGGATGCACCGCGAATGAGCGCCGAGGCCTTCATCCGCGCCGCGGCGCTCGCATCGGCAGCCGCACTCGCCGGCCTGGTCCTCGGCAGCGCTTATTTCGCGGCGATGCGGTGGACGGTCGAGCTCCTCTGCGCCGGGCGGGGGCGGCTCCTGCCTGCGGCACTGACCCTCGGGCGGGTGGCGGCGGCCGTGCTCGTGCTGGCACTCGCGGCAACGCTCGGGATCGTGCCGCTCGCGGGCATTTCCACAGGCTTTCTCCTGGCGCGCGCCGCAGCGCTCCGCTGCGCACGGAGGGCGGTCTGATGCAGCCCTCGCCCTTCGCCAGCATCGTCCTCTTTCACCTGGGGCCGGTCGCGATCACCAAGCCGGTGGTCACGACCTGGTGCATCATGCTGGCATTGACCGCCGTCTCCTGGCTGGCGACGCGCCGCCTCGGTCTCCATGCGGACCGGCGCCAGGCGGTGCTCGAGGGCATCGTGAGCGCCATCATGGCGCAGATCGAGGGCGTCGTCGGCGACGACGGCCGCCCGCTCCTGCCGCTCATCGGCACCCTCCTCATCTTCCTCGTCAGCGCCAACCTCTCGGGCGTGCTGCCGGGCGTCGAGGCACCGACCGCGAAGATCGAGACGCCGGCGGCCCTGGCGCTCATCGTGTTCTTCTCGGTGCATTATTTCGGCGTGCGCGCGCAAGGGCTCCGCGGCTATCTCGCGAGCTTCGCGCGGCCCAAGCTCATCATGCTGCCGCTCAACGTCGTCGCCGAGGTGACGCGCACCTTCTCGCTCATGGTGCGCCTCTTCGGCAACGTCATGAGCGGGGAGTTCGTCATCGCTCTGGTCCTGGCACTCGCCGGCCTCTTCGTGCCCATTCCGCTCATGGCGCTCGAGATCCTCATCGGCATCGTGCAGGCGTACATCTTCACCATCCTCGCAACCGTCTTCATCGGCGCCGCCCTCGGCGGCAAAGAGAACGCGTAAGAACGGAAGGAGCCCTCATGGACGCAAAGCTTCTCAGCATCCTGGCGGCGGCCATCGCCGTCTCGATCGGCTCGATCGGCCCGGCGCTCGCCGAGGGACGCTCGGTCGCCGCGGCGATGGACGCCATCGCGCGTCAGCCCGAGGCGGCCGGCACGCTCTCGCGCACCCTTTTCGTCGGCTTAGCCATGATCGAGACCATGGCGATCTACTGCCTCGTCATCGCGCTCCTCTTGTTGTTCGCCAACCCCTATGCCGGCTGACCATGCATCTCGACGCCTGGACCTTAGCCCTTCAGACCGTCAACTTCGCCATCCTCGTGTGGCTGCTGCGCCGTTTCCTCTACCGGCCGGTGCTGCGGATGATCGACCGGCGCAAGGGGGAGATCGACAAGCAGTTTGCCGAGGCTGAGGCCGCATTGAGCGAGGCGAAGGTCAAGCTCGCCGCCGTCGAGGGTGAGCGGGACGGGCTCGCGGCCGAGCGCGCGGCCGTGCTCAAGGCGGCGGCGGAGGCGGCGGCGGCGGCGAGCGAGACGCTGCGGGCCAGGGCCGAGCGCGATGCGGCAGCCCTCCTCGAAGGCGGGCGCAGGACATTGGCCGAGGAGCGCGGCCAGGCGCTCAAGGACGCGAGAGCCGCGGCCCTCGATCTCGGCGCCGACATCGCGCGCAGGCTTGCCGGCGACGTGCCGCCCGAGCTGCGCGCCGAAGCCTGGCTCGGCCGCATCGAGCGGCACCTGGCCGGTCTCGCGCCCGACCGGCGGCGCGAGCTCCTGGGCGATAGCACCGCCACGGTGCGGGTGGTGACGGCCATCGAACTCCCGGAGCCCGTGAAGACCGCATGGCGCGCTCGGCTCGTTGCCGCGCTCGGCGGCACGCCGGCCATCGAGTTCGACGTGGACCCCTCGCTCGTCGCCGGTGCCGATCTTCATCTGCCGGGCGCCGTGCTGCGCTATTCCTGGCGCAGCTCGCTTGACGCCATTCGCACGGAGCTCGAGGCCCATGGCAACGCTCGCCGATGATCTGCGCGAGTGGACCGCCCGCAGCCGCGCGCGCATCGCGGGGCTCGCGATCGAGCCGCAGATCGAGCGGGTCGGGCGGGTCCGCCGAGTGGGCGACGGGGTGGCGCTCGTCTCCGGCCTGCCCGAGGCGCGGCTCGACGAGCTGCTCGTCTTCGCAAGCGGCGTCCACGGCATTGCCGTCGATCTCGGCGAGGAGACCATCGGCTGCGTGCTGCTCGGCAGCGACGACGCCATAGCGGCCGGCAGCATCGTCCACGGCACCGGCGAGGTGGCCGAGGCGCCCGTCGGCGAAGGCCTGCTCGGCCGGGTCGTCGACGCCCTCGGCGCTCCCCTCGACGGCCGCGAGCCGCCCGAGGTGAAGGCCTACGCCCCGGTCGAGCAGCCGGCGCCCGCGATCGTCGACAGGGCACTCGTGACGCGGCCGCTCGCCACCGGGCTCTTGGCCGTGGACGCCGCGATCCCCCTCGGCCGGGGACAGCGCGAGCTCATCATCGGGGACCGCGGAACCGGCAAGACGGCGATCGCCGTCGACGCCATCATCAACCAGCGCTCGAGCGACGTGATCTGCGTCTATGCCGCGGTCGGCCAGAAAACCTCGACGGTGACGCAGGTGATCGACGCGGTCAGGCGCTACGGCGCACCCGAGCGCTGCCTTTTCGTCGTCGGCGAGGCCAGTGCCGCACCCGGGCTGCAGTGGCTCACGCCCTATGCCGCCTGCACGATGGCGGAATATTTCATGAGGCGCGGGCAGGACGTGCTGCTGGTCATCGACGACCTCACCAAGCACGCCATGGTCTACCGCCAGCTCTCGCTGCTATTGCGCCGGCCGCCGGGCCGCGAGGCCTATCCGGGCGACATCTTCTACATCCATTCGCGCCTCCTGGAGCGGGCGGCGAAGCTCTCGCCCGAGCGCGGCGGCGGCTCGCTCACGGCCCTGCCGATCGCCGAGACCCAGGCCGGGAACATCAGCGCCTACATCCCGACCAACCTGATCTCGATCACCGACGGCCAGATCATCCTCGACCCGCGCCTCTTCTACGAGGACCAGAAGCCCGCCGTCGACATCGGGATGAGCGTCTCGCGCGTCGGCGGCAAGACCCAGGCGCCGGCGCTCAAGGCGCTCGCCGAGACGCTGCGCCTCGAATATGCGCAATTCATCGAGCTCGAGGTGTTCACCCGCTTCGGCACCATGGTCGACGAGCGCACCCGCAAGGTGATCGAGCACGGCCGCGCCATCCGCGCCGTCCTCCGCCAGCCCCAGTTCACCCCGCTCTCCCTCGCCGAGGAGGTAGCACTCCTCCTGGCACTCGGCGAGGGCATCCTCGACGGCGCTCCGCCCGAGCGCGTCGCCGCCTTCCGAGCCGGCCTCAGCACCTGGCTCGCCGATCATTGCCCGGAGGCCTTGACCCTGGATGACGAAGTGCTGCTCGCGGACGAACTGCGGACCCGCCTCAAAGCAGCACTGCGGGAGCTCGTGCGATCGCTCTCCGCCGCCGGCGGGGCGGCTCGCGGGGCGGCGGCGGAGCCGTCATGACGCGCGTTGCCGACATCGAGGCGCACATCGAGAGCATGAGCGAGCTCACCGGCATCGTCGGCGCCATGCGCTCGCTCGCCGGCATGCACGTGCAGGAGGCGCAGCGCGCACTTCCCGGCATCCGCCGCTATGCGGAGGCGATGGCGGCCGCGGTCGGCACCGCCATGACGCTGATCCCGGAGGCAGCGCAGCGCGACGGCGCCGCCGGCGGCCTCCGCGCGGTCGTTTTCTTCGCGGCCGAGCACGGCTTCGTCGGCGGTCTGAACGAACGCCTCATCGCGGCGCTCGACGGCGTCGCCGGGCCCAAGGACGCGCTCTTCATGCTCGGCACCCGAGGGGCCGGGATCGCGCTCGGCCGCGGGCGGCAGGCCGCGTGGACGCATGCCATGGCGAGCCGCACCGCCGGCATATCGCAAACCGTCGCCCGCCTCGCCTCCGAGCTCTACCGGCGCATCGCGCGCGGCGAGATCGCCCGGGTCGAGGTGATGTACGCCCGTTACCGGCACGATGGCGGAGCTGCCATCGAGCGGCACTCCCTCCTGCCGCCCGATCCGGCGCTGCTCAAGGGGGGCCGGCGGCGCTCCCCGCCGCTTCACACGCTCCGCCCGGCCGCCCTGCTCGAGCGCCTGATGGCCGAATATGTCCTGGCACTCCTCACCGAGGCCGCCGTCGAATCCCTCGCCAGCGAGAACGCCGCGCGCTTCGCCGCCATGCAGTCCGCGCGCGAGAACGTCGCGAAAAAGCTCGCCCGGCTGCGCGAGGACGCGCGTCAGGCCCGCCAGGCCGAAATCACCACCGAGCTCCTCGATCTCATTGCCGGCGTCGAGGCGCTCGGCGGCGGCTGACATAGGTCAAAGGACCGCTACGGCTTTCGGCAGTAGGATCGTTTCGTCCCGCTGCGGCAAGGGCAGGACGGCCGATGTCTCGCATCAGGAGGCGGACAATGAAAGTGGCGGACGTGATGACGCGCCGGGTGATCTCGGTCAAGCCGGACACGCTGGTCGCGGAGGCCGCGCGCCTCATGCTGCAGGACAACATCAGCGGGCTTCCGGTGATCGACAGCCGCAACGAGCTGGTCGGCATCGTCACGGAGGGCGATTTCCTCCGTCGGGCCGAGACCGGCACCGAGCGGCAGCGCCCGCGCTGGCTCGAGCTCCTGCTCGGTCCGGGCCGGCTTGCCGACGAGTACGTCCGCACCCACGGCCGCAAGGTGGAAGAGGTGATGACGCGCGACGTCGTCACCGTGACCGCGGAGACGCCGCTCGACGAAGCGGTGCGGCTGATGGAGCAGCGGCGCATCAAGCGCCTCCCGGTCGTCTCCGAGGGGCGCGTGGTCGGCATCGTCAGCCGGGCCAACCTGCTGCAGGCGTTCGCCGGGATCGCGGAGGAGGCGCCGGCGCCGAGCGATGCCGCGATCGAGGAGCGGCTGCTGGCCGAACTGGCCAAGCGCTCCTGGACCCCCAGGGCCTCGACGAAGGTGGCCGTGAGCAACGGCATCGTCGATCTGTGGGGCGTCATCTTCGACGAGCGGGAACGTCACGCGCTGCGCGTCGCGGCGGAGAACGTGCCCGGCGTCAAGCGGGTGCGCGATCATCTGGTCTGGGTGGAACCCAATTCGGGTTACTACATGGAACCCCCCGGGAGCGCGCCGGACGAAGACGGAAGCCGCAGCGAGCCGCACGGGCGGTGATCTGCCGCGCCATCTGCCGAGCGGCGACCGCAGCGCCTGCGCGCGACCGTCATTCGCCGGGTTATGCCTCTCTCGGCAGCCGAGTTGCGCCGGATTTCCAATAAAGCTTCTTGACCGCCGCCCAGGCCACCCGATGAGCGATCTCCTCGTGGCGCGGGTCGTCGCCGTATTGGCGCCAGGCGTGGTCGAAGGCTTCCCGATAGATGTCCTGCGCATGCGGCGGCAGATGGTTGCGCACCGACGGCGGCAGGTCTTCATTGATCGGATAGGGCATGAACCTCCCCCGGCGAAGCGGCGGGGTCCCTTCTCCCGCCGGCTCTTAGCGCTTGGCCAGCTCGCCGAAATACGCGACGAAGTCCTCGATTTCCTGCCGGCTGAATTGGATTGGCGGCATCGGCGGATGCGGCTTGGCGAGGAAGCCGCGCCAGTAGTCGGGACCTCTTTGAGGATCGTGTGCGATCGCCGCAAACGGAGGAGCGGTGTCCTGCCCGCTCTTCCCGCCGCCGACGAGATGACACGAGGTGCACCACCGGTTCGCCATCGCCTCGCCGCGCGCGGGGTCGCCGGCAATTCTGCTCCCTTGACCGGCCGCCGGAGCCGCCAGAGCGAAGGACAAGACGATCACAGCCAACGCGCGTTTCATAGCAACCTTCGATCGGGAGCGCCGCGGAATCTTCGCCGGCACAATAGGGTCCGCCTGCCGGACCGCGGTATGATCCAGATCAATCCCGCATCGAGATCCCGGCAGCGCAGGACGCCGGCCGCCGCACGCGCCGTTGCCGCGGCGTGCAAGCCCGCGGGCCGCAGGTATTGACCCAAATCAATGTCGGCGCGGCGCCGGAGCCCATGATATCGCACGTATTTAACTCGGCATGGACTGCGGCAAGCGATGCGCAATGTTTCGGACAACCGCTTGGGATCGCCACGCCAAGCGCTGTATGCAGCCCGAAAAGGCGGCCCGAGCGGCAATCGCCGGCCTCGTTTGATCCCGCGCGATCTCCTCATGCCGCATGCGGACCCGGACGTCCGATGCCGGGAATCCTGAGGATCGCCTACAAGCTCTTGGTCAATGACCGGGCCAAGTTCGCCGCACTCCTGGTCGGGATCACCTTTGCCGTGTTCCTGATGATCGAGATGACGTCGCTGTTCTCCGGGATTCTCAACCGCTCGTCGGCGACCGTCATCAACATCGGCGCCTCCATCTGGGTGATGGACCCGGCGATCCAGACGGTTGCCAACAGCATTCCGCTGCCGGACTACGTCCTCGACGAGGTGCGCAGCATACCGGGCGTCAAATACGCCGTTCCCCTCTATTCCGGGTCTGCGCTGCTCAAGCTGCGCGACGGAACGCATCAGTCCGCCAACATCGTCGGTCTCGACGATACCAGCCTCTTCGGAAGGCCGAGGCTTGTCGCCGGAAACATCGAGGATATCTTCGCCGAGAACGCCTTCATCGCCGTCAAGGACCCCGAGTTCTACAAGCTCGAAAACCCGAAGATCGGCACCGAGTTCGAGCTCAACGACCATCGCGGCGTCATCGTCGGCATCGCGCATGTCGCATCGAGCGGACTGTTCGGCGTGCCGACGCTCTACACGACGTACAACCGGGCACTGCAATACATACCCAATACGCGCTTCACGATCTCCTACCTCCTCGTCGAGCCGAAATCGCCGGCCGACGTGCCGGCGATCAAACGGCAGGTCGCGGCGGCCGGATACCTGGCTCTCACGAAAGGCGAGTTCATCAAGAAGATCTCCGATTTCTACAAATACCAGACCGGGATCGGGACCAACATGCTGCTGATGACGGTGATCAGCTTCATCATCGGATTGTCCATCTCGGGGCAGACCTTCTACACCTTCATCCTCGAGAACATCGAGAAGTTCGGCGCCCTCAAGGCGATCGGCGCCAAGGGGCGCGAGCTCGTATCCATGATCCTGTTTCTGGCGTCATTCGTGGCTTTGACGGGGTACGGCATCGGCGTCGGGCTATGCGCGCTCATAATATGGCTCGCCCGCATCTATCTTCCCGATTATGCGGCGATCATCACCTACCCGAACCTCGGCCTCGCCCTCGTCATGGTCGTCATCATCGCCGCATTCTCGAGTTACGTCGGGGTCCGCAAGGTCCTGAGAATCGAGCCCTTCGACATCTTCCGGGGCTAGCCATGGCGAGGTCGGCGATCCAGGCGGTTGGCCTCAATAAGTGGTTCGGCGAAGGCGACGCCAAGACCCATGCCGTGAGGGACGTGACGTTCGACGCCAATTTCGGCGAGATGCTTTACGTGGTCGGCCCGTCCGGCAGCGGCAAGACCACCATGCTGAGCATGATCTCGGGAATCCTCCGGCCGAACGCGGGTACCGTCAAGATCGAGGGCACCGAGATCTGGACCCTCTCGAACGACGCGCTCGCCGAGTTCCGGCTGCACAAGATCGGCTTCGTGTTTCAGGACTACCACCTGTTTCCCCGGCTGACGACCGCCGAGAATGTCGCGATTCCGCTCATCCTGCAGAAGCGCAACTGGGACGAGGCCCTCGAAGAGGCGACGCTCGATCTCGAGATCGTCGGCTTGAAGGCCCGGGCGCAGCTGCCGCCGGTGAAGCTCAGCGGCGGCGAGCAGCAACGGGTCGCGATCGCGAGAGCCATCGTCAGCCGGCCCGACATCCTGATCCTCGACGAGCCGACCGCGTCGCTCGACGGCGACACCGGACGGAACGTCGTCACCTTTGTCCGGCAGCATATTCTCTCCGACCAGCGCTGCATCGTCATCGTCACCCACGACAGCCGCATCTACGAGTTTGCCGACCGCATCCTGAAGATGGAGGACGGCAGGGTGATGGGCGTGGAGCGGGAGAGTTTGGATGCCCAATAGAGCCATCTACATCCTCTCGGCCATCGGCCTGATCCTGGCGCTCGTCAGCGCCTTCGTCTTCAGCGAGGAACCGAGCGCGCAGCCGCCCGTCTTCAATCCGGCGGCCAATCCCTATGCCAAGGGGATCTACGCGAACGGCATCGTCGAGAGCGCCCTGGCGCAGGGCGAGAACATCAACATCTATCCCGAAGTTTCCGGGCCGGTCACCCAGGTCCTGGTCGCCGAAGGCGAAGGGGTCCACAAGGGCGACCGGCTGCTGACGATCGACGACTCGGTGCAGCGGGCGACGGCCGAGCAGCAGCGCTCGCAGGCGGAAGCGGCGCTCGCGGTGCTCACGGAGCTCAAGGCGGAGCCCAGGCCGGAGACCCTCGAGGTCGCTGCCGCCCAGGTCGAGAACGCCAAGGCGACCCTCAAGAACGCGCAGGATCAGCTCGCCAAACAGGAGCAATCCTACGCCCTCGATGCGAAATCGGTCAGCCGCGACGCGTTGGACAATGCGCGGAACGCCGAGAAGATAGCGGACACCAACCTCAAGGTCGTGCAGAAGCAATACGCGCTCACCAAGGCAGGCGCCTGGATCTACGATATAGAAAACCAGGAAAAGCAATATGCCGCCCTTTCGAAGGCCTATGCGGCCTCCGCGGCGCTGCTCGCGAAATATACCATCGTAGCGCCGGCGGATGGCGTGGTGCTCTCGCTTCAGGCCGCGGTCGGCAGCTACGTTTCGTCGCAAGGCGCCTACGATTCCTATACCCAGGCGTTGAACCCCCTCATCGTCATGGGCGCGCCGCAGGATCGCCTCCAGGTCCGCGCCTATATCGACGAGATCTTGGTCCACCGCCTCGCCGATCCGGCCAAGATGGACGCCCAGATGTTCATCCGGGGCACCGACATCCATGTGCCGCTCACGTTTACGCGCATCCAGCCCTATGTCTCGCCGAAGATCGAGCTCTCCGATGAGCGGCTGGAGCGGGTCGATGTCCGGGTGCTGCCGGTGATCTTCCGCTTCGAGAGGCCGAAAGGCTTGAACCTCTACCCGGGGCAGCTGGTCGATGTCTATGTCGGCGAGAAATAGGCGCCAGCACGTATCGCTGCCGCCGCAGCGCCTGCGGGAGGGGCTCGTCATGGGGCTCTTCGGCGGCCTGGCGCTGCTCAGCGCCCTGCCCGGCTGCGCCGTCGGTCCGGATTTCCTCCGCCCCGATGCGCCGCCGGCGACCCATTACTCGAACGGCGCGGATGCCGAGGCGACGGCTTCCGTCGATGGCACCGCGCAGCACTTCGCTACCGGGACGAAGCTCGCCGCCGACTGGTGGCGCCTCTTCAAATCGCCGCAGCTCGACGCGGTCATCTCGGACGCGATCGCCAACAACCCCGGGCTCGAGGCGGCGCAGGCGAGCCTGCGCCAGAGCCAGAACAACTTGCGCAGCGGCTATGGCATCTTCTACCCCGACATCGACGCCGAGGGCGGTGCGATGCGGCAGCGCTACACGCCGATCAAGGGCGGCCAGAACCTGCCGGCCAGCGTGTTCAATCTCTTCACGCTTTCGGCCACGGTGAGCTACGCCCTCGATGTCTTCGGCGGGGAGCGGCGCCTGGTCGAAGGCCTCGGCGCCGAGGTCGACGCGGCCCGCGCCACGGAACAGGCGACCTATCTCGCGCTCTCGTCCAACATCGCAAATACGGTGATCGCCAAGGCGGCCTATCGCGCCGAGATCGAAGCCACGGAGCAGCTCATCGAGCTGCAAAAGGAGCAGGTCGGCCTGGCCGAAGTCCAGGCGCAAGCCGGGACGGTGCCCTATTCCACCGTCTTGAGTCTGCGCAGCCAGCTTGCCTCCTACCAGGCGACGATCCCGCAGCTCCAGCAAAAGCTAACGCAAAGCGACGACTTGCTCGCGACGCTCGCCGGCCACACGCCGGCCGAGTGGAAGGCGCCGCAAGTCGCCATGGCCGACCTCGCACTGCCGAGCGAGCTGCCGGTCAGCCTGCCGTCCGATCTCGTGCGCCAGCGTCCCGACATCCTAGCGGCCGAGGCGGCGGCTCACGCCGCCAGCGCCAACATCGGCGTGGCGACCGCAGCGCTTTTGCCGAGCGTCACGTTGAGCGGAAGCTTAGGCACCAACGGCACTTCGACGGCCAATCTCTTCGCGGCCAACGGCAATTTCTGGAGCATCGGCGCCGGCGCTGCGGAGCCGCTGTTCGACGGCGGAACATTATGGTTCAAGCGGAAGGCGGCGATCGACAATTATCGCGAGGCCATGGCCGCGTACCGCCAGACCGTTTTGAGCGCATTCGGACAGGTGGCCGACACGCTTCGCGCCCTCGATCACGACGCCGCGGTCCTCCAGGCGGAGGAGGAGGCGCTTACGACCGCGGAGCAGGCCTTGCATCTGGTGCACGCCAACTACCAGGCGGGACTTGCGACTTATCTCGACGTCCTCAATGCCGATGCGCAAGATCACCAGGCGAAAATCGCCGAGCTGCAGGCGATCGCCGTGCGCTATCAGGATACCGTGGCGCTTTTTGCGGCACTCGGCGGCGGCTGGTGGAACGCGAAGGGCGAAGAGGCGAAGGCGGACGGAGCAAAAACCGATTGATCGGCGAGGCGACATGGCCATGGCGAAGACGGCGAAGACGGCGGCGGAGGTTGCGCGATGCGCGCCATGATCCTCGACGCCGTCCCCGGCGCTCTTCGGCTGGACGAGCAGAGAGCCGTGCCGCAGCCGCGGCCGCGCGAAGTCTTGATCCATGTCCATGCCTGCGGCGTCTGCCGGACCGATCTGCATGTCGTCGACGGCGAGCTCGCTCATCCGAAGCTGCCGCTGGTGCCCGGACATGAGATCGTAGGCACGGTCGCCGCCGTCGGCGCGGATGTTCGCGGGATCAAGCTCGGCGAGCGGGTGGGCGTGCCCTGGCTCGGCTGGACCTGCGGCCAATGCGTCTATTGCAGGACCGGCCGGGAGAACCTCTGCGAGCGGGCGCGCTTCACCGGCTATCAGATCGACGGCGGCTACGCCGAATACACGGTGGCCGACGAGCGCTTTTGCTTTGCCATCCCCGCCGGCTTCGGCGACGTCGAGGCGGCGCCGCTGCTCTGCGCCGGCCTCATCGGCTACCGCGCGCTCCGGCTCGCCGGCGAGGCCGGGCGCCTTGGCCTTTACGGCTTCGGCGCCGCCGCTCACATCGCCGCACAGGTGGCGCGATACCGCGGGCAGAAGGTCTTCGCGTTCACCAAGCCCGGGGACCGCGCCGGACAGGACTTCGCCCGCGGGCTCGGCGCCGTCTGGGCCGGCGGCTCCGACGCGCTGCCGCCCGAGCCGCTCGACGCGGCGCTCATCTTCGCACCCGTGGGCGCGCTGGTCCCGGCGGCGCTCGCGGCGACCGCGAAGGGCGGCACGGTCGTCTGCGCCGGCATTCACATGAGCGATATCCCGAGCTTCCCCTACCGCATCCTCTGGGAAGAGCGGGTGGTGCGCTCGGTCGCCAACCTGACGCGCCGGGATGGCGACGAGTTCCTGGCGATCGCGACCAAGGTTCCGGTGCGCACGACGACGGTGCCCTTTCCTCTCGCCGACGCCAACGAGGCGCTGAGGCGGCTGCGCGACGGGCGCATCGAGGGTGCCGCGGTGCTCGTCGCCTAGCCGGACGCGGTTGCTCGAAGGACGCGGAAACCGGGCCTCCGCGCCGATGTGCCGCCTCAGCGGCTCATGCTGAAGCCCTGCAGGATCTTGATATAATTTGCCCGCTCGAAGGAGGCCGGGTGCGCCACCGTGCGCTGGCTCATGCGCCCGCGTATGGGATCGAGCGTCTCGAGGTTGCGCGCCGCGAGCCAGCTCTCGAGACCGTCGCGCAATACCTTCATATGGGCGACGCCGTGCCGCAGGAGGGCGGAGGTGGTCATCACGACGTCGGCGCCGGCGAGGAGGTACTTGACGACCTCGTCGACGCTCTCCACGCCGGTGCTCGCCGCGAGCGACGCCTTGAGGCGTCCCGCCAGCACGCCGATCCAGAGCAGCGGCAGGCGGATCTCGGAAGACGTGCTCAATTCGAGGTCCGAGCGCAGCTCGAGCCGCGCGAGGTCGATGTCGGGCTGATAGAACCTGTTGAACAGGACCAGGCCGTCGGCGCCGGCTTGATCGAGCTCGAGCGCCATGTGGCCGATCGCGCTGAAATAGGGCCCGAGCTTGACCGCGACCGGGATCGCGACGGCGCGCTTCACGGCGCCCAGGATGTCCTTGTAGCGGCGCTCGACCTCGCGTCCGCTCATGTCGAGATTGGCCGGAATGAAGTAGACGTTGAGCTCGAGCGCGCTCGCGCCTGCCTCCTCGATCTGCCGGGCATAATCGACCCAGCCGTGATCGGTGACGCCGTTGAGGCTGGCAATGACCGGCATGTCGACCGCCTTGGCGGCGCGGTGCACGAGCTCGAGGTACGGTCCCGGACCGTTCGGGTACGAGACGGCCGCCGGGAAATAGCTCAGCGCCTCCGGGAAACTGTCCGTCCCCGTCGTGACCAGGCGCTCGAGCAGTTCCGCCTCGCGCTCGATCTGCTCCTCGAAGATCGAGGGCAGCACGACGGCGCCGGCGCCGAGCTCCTCCAGACGCCGGATGTTGTCCAGCTCGCCGGTGAGCGGCCCGGCGCTGGCCACGAGCGGGCTCTTGAGCCTGAGGCCGAGATAACGCGTCGTCAGATCCATGGCTGCGATCCTCTTCTGCTTCCTTGCGCCGCCGCCTTCAGGCCTTTGCCACCGCGGCGGTCAGCCGGCCCGGGCCCGGCCCGAGATCGAGCGTCGAGAACTCCTCGTAGCTGCGGTATTTCTCGTTGACGCCAGCCTGGGCCTGGCGCAGCAGCTCCTTGGCGTCCTCGGGGCGCGACGTTGCCAGCGAGCGGTAGCGCAGCTCGTTGTAGGCGTAGGCCTTGAGCGGGATGGTCGGCCGCGGCGAGTCGAGGCGGAAGGGCTTCTCCCCCGCCGCACGCATGGCCGGATTGTAGCGGAAGAGAGGCCAATAGCCGCTCGCCACCGCGAGGTCCTGCTGGTGCATGCCCTGCTGCATGTCGATGCCGTGGGCGATGCAGTGGCAATAGGCGAGGATCAGCGAAGGGCCGTCGTAGGCCTCGGCCTCGCGGAAGGCGTCGAGTGTCTGCTGCGGGTTGGCGCCCATCGCCACTTGGGCGACGTAGATGTTGCCATAGGCGATCGCCTGCAGCGCCAGGTCCTTGCGCGCAACGCGCTTGCCCGCCGCGGCGAACTTCGCGACCGCGCCCAGCGGCGTGGCCTTGGAGGCCTGGCCGCCGGTGTTCGAATAGACCTCGGTATCGAGGACGAGAACATTGACGTTGCGGTCGCACGCCAGCACGTGGTCCAGCCCGCCGTAACCGATGTCGTAGGCCCAGCCGTCGCCGCCCACGATCCAGATGCTGCGGCGGACCAGATGATCGACCACCGAAAGCAGGTCGCGGGCGCGCCCGTCGTTCCCGGCAAGCTTGAGCAGCTTGCTCTTCAATTCCGCGACGCGGATGCGCTGGGCGCGGATTTCCGATTCCGTGATCTGGGCGGCGGCGAGGATTTCGGCCGCGAGCGACTCGCCGACCGCGGCGGCCAGCGGCTTGAGGAGGGCGGCCGCCAGCTCGACGTGCTTGTCGGCGGCCAGGCGGAAGCCGAGGCCGAACTCCGCATTATCCTCGAAGAGGGAGTTCGACCAGGCCGGACCGCGGCCCTCGTGGTTCACGCTCCACGGCGTCACCGGAAGATTGGCGCCGTAGATCGAGGAGCAGCCGGTCGCATTGGCGACCATCGCGCGGTCGCCGAAGAGCTGCGAAAGCAGCTTGAGATAGGGCGTCTCGCCGCATCCGGCGCAGGCGCCGGAGAACTCGAAGAGCGGCTCGAGGTATTGGACGCCGCGCACGTTGGCGAAATCCACGCGCGCGCGGTCGTTGACCGGAAGCCGCTCGAAGAAGGCGGTGTTCGCGCGCTCGGGCTCGACGAGGGGCGCTTTCGGCGCGAGGTTGATGGCCTTGACGCCGGGATCGACGGGGCTGTGCGCCGGGCAGCTTTCCACGCAGAGCGCGCAGCCCGTGCAGTCCTCGACGTAGAATTGCAGGGTAAAGCGCAGATTGGGATAGCCGCGCGCGTTGATCGGCGCGGATTTGAATGTCGGCGGCGCGCCCGCGAGCCGGCCTTCATCGTAATATTTGGCGCGGATGACGCTATGGGGGCAGACGAAGCTGCATTGGCCGCATTGCACGCAGAGCTCGGGCTCCCAAGCCGGCACCGCCTCGGCGATGTTCCGCTTTTCCCAGGCGGCCGTTCCCGAGGGATAGGTGCCGTCGGGCGGGATTTGGCTCACCGGAATCTGATCGCCGAGGCCCTCGAACATCTTGGCCGTCACGTTGCGCACGAATTCCGGGGCACTCGCGGGCACCGGCGGCACGCGGTCGAAATCGCTGGTGACCGCGGCCGGCACCGTGACTTGGCGCAGCCGCGACAGCGTGCCGTCGACCGCCGCGAAATTCTGGCGCACGACCTCTTCGCCCTTGGCGCCGTAGGACTTGCGGATCGACGCCTTGATGCGGGTGATGGCATCCTCGCGCGGCAGCACGCCGGAGACGGCGAAGAAGCAAGTCTGCAGCACCGTATTGGTCCGCGTCTTCAATCCCACGTCGCGGGCGACTTTGGTCGCATCGATGACGAAGAAGCGAAGCTTCTTGTCGATGATCTGCCGCTGGATCGACCGCGGCAGGTGGTCCCAGACCTCGTCGGGTCCATAGGGGCTGTTGAGGAGGAAGGTGGCCCCGGGTGCGGCCAGCCGCAGGATGTCCTGGCGCTCGAGGAAATGGAACTGGTGGCAGGCGACGAAATTCGCCGTGCCGATGAGATAGGGAGCCCGGATCGGTCGCGGCCCGAAGCGCAGGTGGGAGATGGTCTGGGCGCCGGATTTGTGCGAATCATAGACGAAATAGCCTTGGGCATAGAGCCCCGCATCCTCGGCGATGATCTTCACGCTGTTCTTGTTGGCGCCGACGGTGCCGTCGGCGCCCAGGCCGTAGAAGAGCGCCCGCACGACGTCGTCGGGCTCGATCGAATAGCCGGCATCGACGTCGAGGCTGGTCCCTGCCACGTCGTCGATGATGCCGACCGTGAAGCTATGCTTGGGCTCCGGCTTCTTGAGCTCGTCGAACACCGCCTTGGCCATGGCCGGGCTGAAATCCTTCGAGGAGAGGCCGTAGCGCCCGCCGACGATTTTCGGCAGCGTCGGCCTCTGGCCCCGACTGAAGGCCTGCGCCAGGGTCGCCACGACCTCGAGGTAGAGCGGCTCGCCCGAGGCGCCCGGCTCCTTGGTCTGCTCGAGCACGGCTATCGCGCGGCAGCTCTCGGGCAAGGCGGAGAGAAAATGGGCGGCCGAAAAGGGGCGGAAGAGGCGCACCTGGAGCATGCCGACCTTCTCGCCTGCGCGCCGCAGCGCCTCGGCCGTCGCGCGCGCGGTCTCGGCGCCGGAGCCCATCAGGATGATGACGCGCTCCGCATCGGCCGGGCCGTCGTAGTCGAAGAGCCCGTACTGCCGGCCGGTGAGCCGCGCGAAGGCGTCCATGCTCGCCTGCACGATTTCCGGCAGCCGGGCGTAGAACGGGTTCACCGTCTCGCGCGCCTGGAAGAAGGTGTCGGGATTATGCGCCGTGCCGCGGATGAAGGGGTGCTCGGGGTTGAGCGCGCGGGCCCTGTGCGCGCGGACCAGATCGTCGTCGATCATGGCGCGGATTTCGCCATCGCTCAGCAATGTCAGGGTGTTGACCTCATGGGAGGTGCGGAAGCCGTCGAAGAAGTGCATGAAGGGCACGCGCGACTGCAGGGTCGCCGCCTGGGCGATCAGTGCCGCGTCGTGCGCTTCCTGCACCGACCCCGAGGACAGCATCGCGAAGCCCGTCGCCCGCGTCGCCATCACGTCGGAATGATCGCCGAAGATCGAAAGCGCCTGGGTGGCGAGCGCGCGCGCCGCGATGTGAAAGACGGTCGAGGTGAGCTCGCCGGCGATCTTGAACATGTTCGGGATCATCAGCATCAGGCCCTGGGATGCCGTGAAGGTGGTCGTGAGCGCGCCCGCCTGGAGTGCTCCATGCACCGCTCCGGCGGCGCCGCCCTCGCTCTGCATTTCCTGGACGACGGGTATGTTGCCCCAGATGTTCGTGATGCCGGCGGACGCCCACTCGTCGGCGAGCTCCGCCATGGTCGAGGAGGGCGTGATCGGAAAGATCGCGCACACCTCATTGACGCGATAGGCCACGTGCGCAACCGCCGTGTTGCCGTCCATGGTGGCATTCTGCCTGGTCATCTCGGTTCTTCCCCTCCGGCTCGGGCATCATCTCGATGGCGTGGCGTGGACACCGCTCGGTCGGGCCGCTTCCCGGCGCGCCGTCCGTGCCGTGCGGCAGTATGAGACCATGTCGCCCGCCTGTGCACTTTGATCTAGATTAAACCGCCTGCGAAAGCCGCGGCCGTCGCGGACGCCACCTCGTAAGCGCGCGGGGCTGCAATTCCCGGCCCTGCCGCCCTCCCGGACCGCCTGCCGATGCCTTACGCCATCCTCAGGCGCATGAAAACCGACCCCTTCACCGCGGCCCAAGGTCTCTGCAACAGTGCGCCAGGATTAACTCATCCCGTCATTGACCAGGATCAAGACGGCTCGCCCTGGAGCGCTTCATCTTGCATGGTCGGGCGATCGAGCATGGGCGGCGGGCCGTTCACCCGCCCCCTTCCGGGTGCCGGCGCGAGGGAGAGACGACATTGGGCGGCAGGATCGAGAAGAGAGAGGCGCCGAGCGATCTTTTCGAGCCGGTGCGGCTGGGGCCGTATCAACTTGCGAACCGCGTCGTCATGGCGCCGTTGACGCGCAGCCGCGCCGGCGAAGACGGCGTCCCACGGCCCTTGATGGCCGAATATTACGCCCAGCGCGCCTCGGCCGGGCTGATCGTCACGGAGGGCGTCAACATCTCGCCGCAGGGGAGAGGCTACGCCCTGACGCCGGGCCTCTATGACGACGCCCAGATCGAGGGATGGCGGCAGGTGACCGCGGCCGTCCATACCCGCGGCGGCCGCATCTTTCCGCAGCTCTGGCATGTCGGGCGCGTGTCGCATCCTTCGCTGCAGCCCGGCGGCGCCCTGCCCGTCGCCCCTTCGGCGATCCGCCCGGAGGCCACGTCCTATACCGCGGCCGGTTTCCAGCCCTGCGCGACGCCCCGCGCGCTCGCCACGGCCGAAATCCCCGAGATCGTCGGGCAGTACCGCCGCGCGGCGCGAAACGCCCTCGCCGCCGGCTTCGACGGCGTGGAGATCCATGCGGCCAACGGCTATCTCATCGAGCAGTTCCTGCGCGACAGCACGAACAAGCGGACCGACAGCTATGGCGGGCCGCCCGAGAACCGCGCGCGCCTCCTGCTCGAGGTGACGGAGGCCGTGGCCGGCGTCTGGGGCGGCGCGCGCGTCGGCGTCCGCCTTTCGCCGCTCAGCCCGGTCAATGGCGCCGCCCTCGACAGCGACCCCGCCGGGACCTACAGCCATGTCGTCGAGTGGCTGAACGCGTTCGGGCTGGCCTACATCCACATCATCGAGGGAGCGACCCAGGGGCCGCGCGAGGTCCCGGGCGGCTTCGATCTTCAGATTCTACGGCGATCGTTCAAGGCTCTCTATATCGCAAACAACGGCTACGACTTGGGGCTCGCCCACGAGGCGCGCCGCCGCAACCTCGCGGACCTCATCTCGTTCGGCCGGCTCTACATCGCCAACCCGGACCTCGTGGAGCGCTTGCGCACCGGCGCGCCGTTGAACGTTCCCGACCGCGCGAGCTACTTCGGCGGCGGTGCGGCCGGATACACCGACTATCCGGTCCTGACGCCGGCGGAACGCGACGCCGCCTAGCGCCGGCCGCTGCACGCCTCGTTGCCTCAGGGGCCGCTCGGCGATGAGAGGGCGTGCGGAGCGCGCAGACTTTCGCTAGAGGCAGGCCTTTGATCAGGGCCGCGGCTCAGGCGCCCGGTCTGCAAGGGCGGCCGGCGGCAACGCGGCGGTTGGATTTCCCGCGCTTTCCCCGGAGCGATTGCCGCCGCGCCGCCAGCCGTCGATGGCCGCGAGCTCGGCTTGCGGCACTTCCGCGATAATCTCCAGCCGGCCGAGCATGACCTCGCCGGTCTCGCCGTCGAGAGAAATCCAGCTTCCCTCCTCGATTTTCCTTCCGGCAATCTCGCCGCCGGATCCGCTCTCGCCGATTTTCAGATCGCGGCACCCGACCAGACAGACCTTGCCGAGCTGGCGTGCCACGACCGCGGCATGGGCGGTCCGCCCTCCGACCGCGGTCAAGATGCCGGCAGCCGCCGCGAAACCGCCCACATCATCGGTCGAGGTGTCGTGGCGCACGAGAATGACCGGTTCGTTCCCGGCCGCGAGCGCCTTGGCGCGGATGCTGTCGAAGGCGACGCGCCCGGTGGCGACGCCGGGAGACGCCGAGAGGGCGGTGGCGACCGCCGGAACCTTGTTGGCGAAGCGGGTCAAGCGGGTTCCCGCAAGGTCGATCTCGGCTGCGCGCGACAGCGCCGTCGCGCGATCGAGGAGGCCTTCATCGACGAAATCCACCAGAACGCGCAAGGCCGCCCGCGGCGTCCGTTTGGCCGAACGCGCCTGCAGGAAGAACAGCCTGCCGTTCTCCACCGTGAACTCGACGTCCTGGACGTCGCGGAATTCGCGCTCGAGGCGGGCGACGCCCTCGGCGAGCTCCTTTGCCACCTGCGGAAGCCGGGCGGCAAGCAGATCACCGTTGCCCGGCATGCGCCGGCCGGCCACCACGTCCTCGCCTTGCGCATCGACGAGAAAATCGACATAGAGCTCTTTCGCGCCGGTTGCCGGATTCCGCGAGAATGCGACGCCGGCACCGGACTTCCCGCCCGAGTTGCCGAAGACCATGGCCTGAACGGTGACGGCGGTGCCGATGAGCCCGTCGAGCTTATTGAGACGACGGTACTCCTTGGCCCGCGGGTTGTCCCAGGAGCGATAAACGGCGCGCGCCGCGGCCTTGAGCTGCTCGATCGGGCTATCGGGAATCGCCCGGCCCGCCGCCTCGGCTGCCGCGGCACGAAACTCATGCGTCAGCCGCTCGAGCGCTTCCGAATCGAGATCGCCGTCGCTTTCAGCACCCTCCGATCGCATCATCTCCGCAGTGCGCGCCTCGAAGAGCGCCGACGCGGCGCCTTCGACGGTCTCGCAATAGTTCTGGATGAAGCGCCGATAGCTGTCCCAGGCGAGGCGGGGGTTGCCGGTCAGGCCGATCAAGCCGCGGACGCTCTCGGCATTGAGGCCCACATCGAGAATCGTGTCCAGCATCCCGGGCATGGATTTTGCCGCACCCGAGCGCACCGAGACGAGGAGGGGCGCGCGGTCGCCGCCGAAACGGCGGGCGGTCGTCTCTTCCAAGCGGGCGATGCCGTCGCGCAGCCCTTGGTCGAGCGCCTCGAGGGCCTGTGCATCGCCCCGGTTGGCCGGCGCGCAGAGCTCGGTCGGCAAGACGAAGGCAGGCGGCACGTTCAAGCCGAGCCTTTTCATTTGCCAGAGGCTGGCCGCCTTCGACCCGGCCAGCGCCGCCGTGATTTCGTCGCTTCGCCCAGCGGTGCCTATGTAAAGCGGCGCATAGCGGTTCATGCCGACAACTCCTCGAGGACACGGTCTCTGAGAGCGAGAGCCGAATGAGACAGGTGATCGGTCGCGGTCTCGAGTACGCGCGCGATCTCAAGGGCGAGCACCAGCGGCCTCGCGTCGCCGCGAGGCACGGCCATGAGTGCCGCAAAGGCATCGCGCTCGGCCGTGTCGGCGCTGCGCTCCAGGTTCACCACCGCATCGAAGGCTTGCAGCGAGGCGACCGCATCGGCGCGCTGGCCCCTCGGCAGCCGCGATGCCGCCTCGACGGCGCGGACAAGCTCGCTCACGCTCTCGGTCACGATCTCGGAGAGCTCTGCCAGCGGCGCAACGGCGAGCACCGATGCGTCCTCTTCGGGCACGAGGCTCAGAAGGAAGGTGCAATCCTCCAACGAATCGGTCGTATTTTCGACCTCGTCGATCACCGGCCGCAGCATCCCGGCTTCGCGGATGCGGGCCGCCATTTCGCGCGCGGAGACGGTCTGACGATCCGCCTTCTCTTCGATTTTCTTGGCCCGGCGGGCGAGCGCGCGCCTCTCTGCCGGCGTCACGGAGGAAGGCGCCGAGAGAGCATCGGAGATCGCCGCGGCGAGAATCCGCGTGAGCCCGAGATGGCGGACGAGCACCGTGAGGACGGAGCTTTCGGCCGTCTCGAACCGGCGCGACAGATCGGCCTGGATCTCGTCGCGAATGAGCCGCGCGGTGCGCCCGGCGGAGAGCCCCTGGCTGGTGTCGCGCAGAACCCGCTCGAGGAATTCCCTGCATGCGGTGGCACCCAGCGCCTCGTCGAGCCGCACGCCATAGGGAATGCGCCCCGCCGCGGCACGCTGCACCGCGTCGAAGATCAGATCGGCGCCGCCAAGATCGAGAAAGGCCCGGTGTCCGAGATCGCGTGCGGCGGCCCACTTGAGCAGATCGACCGCGGCGTTCTTGCCGACGAACGTCTGGAGCGCCTTTCGCGCCTTGTTCCAGTCGATCAAAAAGACGATGCGCGACCCGAGAAACTCGAGGAAGCGCTCGACCGCACCATCGCCATCGGAGACGTAACGCCCCGTCAAAAGGTAGAAGACATCCTCGTCGAGCCCGGCCGCCGATTTCTCGGCAAGAGGGCTCCAGCCAACGCCCTGGCCTTCGAAGAGCGCTATGAAGAATTTGGCGCGCGGCCGGTGGGTGTCGGTGTAGGTGACGGTCACCGCCTGATCCTCGACATGGACGACCAGCACATGGGCATCCGTGGTCCCGATGTCGTTCTGGATCGTCAGTCGTCCGCCGGCCCGGACCGCCGTCGTGCCGAGCCCGGGGTGACCGAAGGCCAGAGGTGCCGTGCGGTTGAGCCCCCGCATGAACGCCTTCACCCGTACGCGGTCGCGCTCGTCGATGCGATGCACGCGCGCCCCATCGAGAGTTTCGAGCGCCGTATCCGCGGCGAGCCGGTTGAGCGCCTTGTGGATATCCATGACGAGGCCGTGAACGCTGTCCCGGCCGGCGCGGCCGGCTGACGTGAGGTCATCGATGTCGCGGAAATCGAGCTGATCGCGCTCGCCCGCGGGAAGGCATCTTGTCAATGCCTCCGCCCTCGCGACGAGGGATCGGCTGGCTTCGCCGTCGGCCGCCTCCAGGGGGGCCAGCATGAGCGAGAGATCGGCCGCGGCACCAGCGAGCAATTCGCTGGCGCCCGGAATGAACAAGCGCGTCGGGCCGAGTGCCCTGGCACCGGAGACCAGCGAGTCGAGCCCCGGCGCATCGAGACGGGCGGCCTGCCGCTCCGCGCGGAAGAGACGCGGCTTGCGGTTGGGGTCTTGCGCTTGCAACGCGGCTTCTTGCAGAAGACTGAGGCGGAGCTTGATGCGGTCGTTGGCGGCAAGCGCATCCCCGATGAGCGAAGGCAGCAGAACGGCCTTCTCCCCTAAACGCTCCATCACTTTGGCTTTGGTTGTCATGACCACCCTCGCCCGCCCGCCGCCCCATGGCCGACGCGCCATTAGGGCAAGAAATCGCCGCGCATGCCTTGCGCTAGATCATTCATGGAAGTGTCATGACCCTATTGCGTTACAGTGGCAGCCCCGGCTTTTGCCCCGTGAGGCTGAAAGGATCGGGCGGGGCGCCGGTGGAAATTCACCAGGCGAAAAGGCCGCCCGCTCGGCGGAGAAAACTCGCCTGCGGCAACGTCATGCCGGCAACGCCACGCCGATGGCCGACGGACTGCCGCCCTGCGGGCGAGCCACTCGCTTTTACGCGTAGCCGGCAGTAATCGCTTCAAGGCTTGGTCTCGCCGCGCAAACGTCGGACGTGGTCCTCGAGCTGCCGACGCGCCGCGCCGAGGGCGTCGCGTATCGCGACATGAACGTCCTCATGGGCGTGGCGATCCCGGTGCAGGTCTATGCGTGGCTTCCGGACGGCTCGATCCAGCCGCCGCACAGCTCGGGATTGCTCCGGCAATGCTCGATGAAATGGCGGAGGACAAGCTTCAACTGCGCCGCGTGACGAAAATCGCGGCGGCCGCGCGCCGCTTCGATATCGTCGCGGATGATCGCCTTGATCGCCTGCTGGCCGCCCGGGCAATGGACGAGGTAACAGCCGAGCGAGGCCGCAATCACCTCCGGGCGATGCTCGTGCTCGGCGATGGCATCGATCTCTTCCCGGGTGAGATCGCTCAAAGCGATGCAGTCCTCGAGCGTCAACATCGACATCTCCAACGAAAGAGCCTGCCTCGATGGTAGGATCGCAGGCATCTCGCCCGAGTGCCTTGACATAGATCAGCTGGCGAGCTGAGTTTACCCGCCAAGCTTGCGAAGCCGCATCGCCGAGTTGGCTTTCTTTGCGCTCCGCATGCGGGCCTGGCGGAGGCGGGCGATGACCGACAAGAACCCGGCCGAGCGCTATCGCGCCAACCTGCAAGGCGAAATCGACAGCGCCTCGCTCTACCGCGCCCTGGCCGAGGTCGAGGGCGACCCGCAGATCGCCAAGGTCTACGGCCGGCTCGCCGCGGTCGAGGAGGCCCACGCCTCCTTCTGGCAGAAGCGCCTCGAGGCGCTCGGCAAGCGGCTTCCCCGGCTGCGTCCCGGCTTCCGCCCCAAGGCGCTGGCGTGGCTCGCGCGGCGCTTCGGGCCGGGCTTCATTCTGCCGGCGATCAACACGCTCGAGCGCATGGACAGCGGCCATTACGACGCCCAGCCCGAAGCCGTGGCGGGCGGGCTGCCGCAGGCCGAGCGCAGCCACGCGCGCATCCTCCAGGCGATTGCCGGCGACGCCCCGGGGGCGATCACGGGGAGCACGCTGGCGCGGCTCGAGGGCCGCCACCGCGGGCTCGGCGGGAACGCGCTGCGCGCCGCCGTGCTCGGCGCCAACGACGGGCTCCTCTCCAACCTGAGCCTGGTCATGGGGGTCTCGGGCGCGGCGCTCGACCGCCATGCGGTTCTCATCACCGGGCTTGCGGGGCTCCTGGCCGGCGCCTGCTCGATGGCGCTCGGCGAGTGGCTCTCGGTGACGAGCTCGCGCGAATCCTATCAGCGCCAGATCGGCAAGGAGGCCTCCGAGCTCGCCGAGGTGCCCGACGAGGAGAAGGAGGAGCTCATCCTCATCTACCAGTCGAAAGGGCTCGGCGAGACCGAGGCGCGTGCCTTGGCCGAGCGGCTCATGGCCGACAAGTCGACGGCGCTCGACACGCTGGTGCGCGAGGAGCTCGGCATCGACCCGTCCGAGCTCGGCGGCTCGGCCTGGACGGCGGGCGCCACGTCGTTCCTCCTCTTCGCCACGGGTGCCGTCTTCCCCGTGGTGCCCTTCTTCTTCGCCGGAGGAGAGCGCGCGGTGGCAGCGAGCCTGGCGCTCTCCGGCCTCGCCCTCTTCGCGATCGGCGGCGGCACCAGCCTCTTCACCGGCCGCGGCGTGCTCCTCTCCGGCGTGCGTCAGCTGCTCGTCGGCCTGGCCGCGGCCGGCGTCACCTACGGCCTCGGCCGGCTCATCGGCGCGGCGCTCGGGGGATGAGCCGGGTGCCGGCGCCGGGCGCTTGCCATGCACGGCCGCTTGGCGTATCTCCTGGCACCACTTCGCCTCGAAAGCTGCCGCCGTAGCTCAGTGGTAGAGCACGTCCTTGGTAAGGACGGGGTCCGGTGTTCAATTCACCGCGGCGGCACCACCCACTCCCCATGCCACGCCAGCCCTAATCCGGCGCGCGCAAGCGGTAGCCGACGCCCGTCTCGGTCAGGAGGTACTGCGGCCGCGCCGGCTCGCGCTCGAGCTTGTGGCGCAGGCTGCGCACATAGACGCGCAAATATTGCACGTCCTCCACGTGCGCCGGCCCCCACACCTCGCGCAGGATGAACTCGTGGGTGAGCACGCGCCCGGCCTGGGTCACGAGCAGGCGCAGGAGATCGAATTCCTTGGCGGAGAGCCTGACCTCCTCGCCCTCGAGCATCACGTGGCGGCGCACGAGGTCGACGGTGAGCGCGCCGCACTTGTAGACCGGGGGCGCGCCCTGCTCCTGGAAGCGCCGCCGGAGCGCCGTGCGCAGGCGCGCGTTGAGCTCCTCCATGCCGAAGGGCTTGGTGATGTAATCGTCGGCGCCGAGATCGAGCGCCTGCACCTTGCCGCGCTCGTCGCCGCGCGCGGAGAGCACCAGGATGGGCATCGCGGAGAGCCGGCGGATGCGCTGGATGACCTCGAGGCCCTCCATGTCGGGCAGACCGAGATCGAGGATGACGAGGTCGGGCTTTTGCAGCACCACCGCGTCGACCGCGTCGCCGCCGGTTTCCGCGACGCTGACCTCGTATCCCTCGGCCTTGAGCCCGGCATCGAGGAAGCGGCGGATCGCCTTCTCGTCGTCGACCACGAGGATGCGGTGGGCCTTGCTCATGCCGGTGCCGCCGCGTCGCGCGCTTCCGCCGGCTGCGGCGCCAGGGGGAGGGCGATGGTGAAGACCGCACCCGAGCGGTCGGCGCGGTTGGCGGCGCGCACCGTGCCGCCCGACGCCTCGACGAAGCCGCGGCAGATGGCGAGGCCGAGCCCCGTTCCCGCCGGGCGGTGGTCGCCGTCTGTGACCCGGTAGAACTTGTCGAAGATGCGCTCGAGCTGGCCCTCCGGAATGCCGGGCCCCTCGTCGGCGACCTCGAGCCTGAGCGTCTCCTCGTCGCGGCGCGCCGAGACGCGGACGAGCGAGCCCGGCGGCGCGTATTTCGCCGCGTTGTCGAGGAGATTGAAGAGCGCCTGGTCGAGCAGCAGCGCATCGCCCGCCACCATCGGCAGATCGGGAGCGATCTCGACCTCGACGCGGTGGTGCTGGAGCAGCCGCCCCGCACGCCTCAAGGCGGTCTCGACCAGCTCGCCCGCCTCGAGCATCTCGCACTTCGGCTGAAGCGCGCCCAACTCGAGCCGCGTCACGTCGAGGAGATTGCCCACGAAACGGTTGAGGCGCTCGGCCTCGTCCTCGATCGTGGCGATGAGCTCCTCCTTGACGCGCGGCTCCGCCGCCTCCTTGAGCGTGCGCAAGGCGGTGACCGAGCCGATGATCGAGGCGAGCGGCGTGCGCAAATCGTGCGAGATCGAGGTGAGGAGCGTCGAGCGCAGGCGCTCCGCCTCGGCCGCCACGCGCGCCTCGTCGATGTCGCCTGCGAGCCGCACCCGCTCGATGGCCACGGCTATGAGATCGGAGAGCGCGTCGAGGAGGCGGCGCTCGTCGGGCGTGAGGATCGGCCCCGGACGGTCGCGGTCGAGGCCGAGCACGCCGATGATGCCGCGCCCGGTGCGCATGGGGAGAAAGAGGCGGCGGGCGCCCGGCAGCGTGTCCGAGGCGCGGCCGGCCGCCTGATTGTGCGACCAGGTCCATTTGGCGGCGGCGAGGTCGGCCTCGTCGAGCTCGTCCTCGGGCGGATAGCCGGCGCGCACGGCGATCTGGCCCTTCTCCGGGAGGAGGACCACGATGCGCAGCTTGAGGAGGGCTGCCACCTGGTAGCAGAAGGCCCACAAGAGGTCGTCGAGATTGCCCGTCGCCGCGAGCTTGCGGCTGAAGGCATAGAGCTCGGCGGTGTCCTTGGCGCGGCGCTGGGCGGTGAGGACCTGCTCGCGCGTGCGCGCCGTCAAGTTGCTCGTCAGCACGGCGACGATGCCGAAGAAGAGGAGCGCCATGACATTCGCCGGATCGGAGATCGTGAAGGTATAGAGCGGCGGCAGGAAGAAGAAATTATAGGCGAGCACGCTCAAGAGCACGGCGAAGAGCGAGGGCAGGAGGCCATAGGCGACCGCGGTGAAGAGGATGGCGGCGAGATAGACGAGCGAGAGGTTGGGCAGCCGCACGAAATGGTCGATGGCGAGGCCGATGAGCGTTGCGGCGGCCGTAGTGCCGGCGGCGACCAGATAGGGCAGCAGGTCGACCGGCTCGCCGGCGGCACGCGTGGTGACGTTCTTCGGCGGGATGGGCTGACCCTCGCCGGTCACCACCTCGACGCCGATGTTGTTGGCCTTGCGGATGAGCTCGCCCGGCACCGAGCCGCGCAGTATCTCGCTTACGCGCGAGCGCCGGGGTTTCCCCACGAGCACGCGCGTGACGTTGTTGGCCCGGGCGTAGGCGAGCACGTCGTCGGCGACGCTGCGGCCGGGGACGGTGAGCGCCTCGCCGCCCAGCCGCTCGGCCAGACGCAGCGTATCGGCGATGCGGTCGCGCTCGACCTCCGAGAGGCGGTGATGCCGCGAGGTCTCGATGTAGAGCACGCCCCACTTGGCCTTGAGCTGGTCGGCCACCCGCCGCGCCTGGCGCACCACTTGCGCGGACGCCGGGCTCTCGCTCACGCAGGCGAGCACGCGCTCGCCCGCGGCCCACGGGCCGCTGATGGCGTGCGCCTGCATGTAGCTCAGCATCTGCTCGTCGACGCGCTGGGCGGCGCGCCGCAAGGCGAGCTCGCGGAGTGCCGTGAGGTTGCCCGGCGAGAAGTAATGCTTGAGGGCGCGCTGCGCCTGGTGGGGGACGTAGACCTTGCCCTCCTTCAGGCGCTGCGTGAGGTCCTCCGGCGTGAGATCGACGACCTCGATCTCGCCGGCCTGGTCGATCACGCTGTCCGGAATGGTCTCGCGCACGCGGATGCGCGTGATCTGCGCCACCACGTCGTTCAGGCTCTCGAGGTGCTGGATGTTGAGCGTCGAATAGACGTCGATGCCGGCGGCGAGCAGCTCGGCCACGTCCATGTGGCGCTTGGGATGGCGCGAGCCGGGAGCGTTCGAATGGGCGAGCTCGTCGACCAGCACGAGCTGGGGCGAGCGCTTGAGCACGGCGTCGAGATCCATCTCCTCGAGGATATGGCCGCGGTACTCGACACGGCGGCGCGGGATGATCTCGAGCCCGCGCAAGAGGCGCTCCGTCTCGACGCGGCCGTGGGTCTCGACCACGCCGACGACCGCGTCGACCCCCTCGCGCCGGCGCTGCGCCGCGGCGAGCAGCATCTCGTAGGTCTTGCCGACGCCGGGTGCGGCGCCGAGGAAGATCTTGAGCTTGCCGCGCCGCTCCTCCTTCGCGGCCGCGAGCAGGGCTTCCGGCGACGGGCGATGGTGGTACTCGCTCCCGTTCGGCTGGACCATGGCTTGCTATTAACCCCGCGAACGAACGAGGTCGGACCCTCCGCCCCCGAGGGGGCGGATCGAGCCGGCACCTAAGGCGCGCTGCCGGCGGCTCCCTCGGCCGTCTGCCCGGCCGGCACCGGCCGCCTGAGACGCCCCTCGCCGAGGAGGAGGAGGATCGGCGCCGCGATGAAGATCGACGAGGACGTGCCGATCACGATGCCGACGAGGAGCACGATGGCGAATTCGCGGAGCACGCCGGAGCTCATGATGGCGAGCGGCAGGATGGCGAGGAACACCGTGCCAGAGGTCGCGATGGTGCGGCACAGCGTCTCGTTGATGCTGCGGTCGATCAGCTCGCGCAGGCTCATGCGCCGGTAGAGCCGCAGATTCTCGCGCACGCGGTCGTAGACGACGACCTTGTCGTTGATCGAGTAGCCCATGACGGTGAGGATCGCGACGATGCTGGTGACGTTGAACTCGAAGCGGGTGAGCCCGTAGACGCCGACGATCTTCGTCACGTCGAGGATGAGGGTCGCGGTCGCCGCCACGCCGAACTGCCATTCGAAGCGGAACCAGATGTAGCCGAGCATCGCCAAGAGGGCGATGCCGAGCGCCTTGAGGCCGTCGCTCCACAGCTCGCCGCTCACGGTGGCGCCCACTGCCTCGACGCTCTGCAGCACGGTGCCGGGCAATTCGCGCTCGAGCGCCGCGCGCAGCACGGTCACGGCCTCCTGCTGCGCCGCATCTCCGCCGGGCTGCCGCTCGAGACGGATATCCACGTCCCTGGGCGAGCCGAACTGCTGCAGCTCGACCGGGCCGAGATTGAGCTGCTGGAGATCGACGCGCAGCTTGGCGAAATCGACGTCGTCCTTCATATGGGCCTGGATCCCGATGCCGCCGCGGAAATCGATGCCGAGATTGAGCCCGGGGTAGAGGGCGAGGGTGATCGAGCCGATGCTCAGCACGGCCGAGACGATGAGGCCCGCGAAGCGCCCGTTCATGAACGGGATCGTGGTGTCGTCGGGTACGAGGCGGGGTCCGAACACGGGGCGGTCTCCTCAGGCGAGCAGCGCCTTGGGCCGCGCGCGGCGCACCCAGAGCGCTATGAGCATGCGGACGAGCACGATGGCAGTGAACATCGAGGTCATGATGCCGAGGCTGATGGTGACGGCGAAGCCCTTGACCGGCCCCGAGCCCAGCATGAAGAGGATCATCATCTTGAGGAGCGTGGTGAGGTTGGCGTCCACGATCGTCGACATGGCCTTGGCGAAGCCCGTCTGGATCGCCGAGAGCGGGCTGCGCCCCTTGCGCGCCTCCTCGCGGATGCGCTCGTTGATGAGCACGTTGGCGTCGACCGACATGCCGACGGTCAAGAGGATGCCGACGATGCCGGGGAGCGTGAGGCTCGCCTGGAGGAGCGAGAGCAGGCCCATGAGCAGGCAGAGGTTCATCACCAGACCGGCCGCTGCGAAGACGCCGAACAGGCGGTAGAAGAAGATCATGAAGGCGACGACCAGCGTGCCGCCGATCAGGCAGGCATAGATGCCGGTGCGGATGGCGTCGGCCCCGAGGCTGGGCCCGACGGTGCGCTCCTCGATGATCTTGAGCGGCGCGGGCAAGGCGCCGCCGCGCAGCAGAATGGCGAGGTCGTTGGCGGATTGCGCGGAGAAGTGGCCGCTGATCTGGCCCCGGCCGCCGAGGATCGGCTCGCGGATCACGGGCGCGCTGATGACCCGGTTGTCGAGCACGATGGCAAGCAGCCGGCCCACGTCCTTCTGCGTCGCCTGGCCGAACTGCCGGGCGCCCACCGTATCGAACTCGAAATTCACCACCCATTCGCCGGTCTGCGAATTGGTGCCGGCCTGCGCGTCCTTGAGATGCGAGCCGTCGACCTCGATCGCGCGCTGGACGAGATAGCGGCCAGCACCCTGCCGCCCGTCCGAGGCGGGCATGTACTCCGTGCCCGGCGGCGCCGCGGCGCCCGGACTCGGCGTCTCGCTGCTCACCAGATGGAAGGTCAGCTTCGCCGTGGTGCCGAGCAGCCGTTTCAGCCGGTCGGGATCCTGCACGCCGGGAAGCTGCACGGCGATGCGGTCGGAGCCCTGCCGCGAGATGGTGGGCTCGTTCACCCCGGTCTCGTCGATGCGGCGGCGGACGATCTCGATCGACCGCGTCACGGCGTCGTTGGCGCGGTCGCGCAGGACCACCTCGCTCGGCTTGAGCGCCACCTCCCCGCCGGCACCGGCGGTGATGTCGTATTCCGCGGCGGCCCCGCTGCCGGCGACCGTCTGAAGGGCGCTCCGCGCCTCATCGCCGCGCTCGGGGTCGCGCAGCTTGAAGCGCACGGCGCCGCCCTCGACGCGCAGCTCCGTGTAGAGGAGATGGGCCGCAAGCAGCGCGCGTCGGACGCCCTCGAGGACGCCCTCCAGGCGCTCGTGCTCCGCCGCCGCCACGTCGACCTGGAGGAGGAGATAGCTGCCGCCCTTGAGGTCGAGACCGAGATGGATCTGCCGGTCGAAGGGCAGGTAGCGAAGCGCTTGCTGACCGACCACGTTGGGCAGCGCCAGGAGCAGGCCCAGGAGACACGCCAAGCCGATAGCGGTGATCTGCCATCGGGAATAAAACATCGCCCCTTCCTTTCGCGCCGCCTGGCGCTAGCTCGCAGAAGGGCGCCATGATAGCGAGCTTCCCGCCCCAGCACCAGACGGGATTCGCTTTGAAATCCAAAGGCTTGGTATAGTCCGCGGCGGGCCGCGCGAGGGCCGCGATCACGCCGCCGCGAGGCGGTTGGAGGAGCGCGCTTCTCCGCATGGGGCGCTTGCCGCCCGCGGCTCAATTGCGGCGGCACCCATCCTCGCCCTCGACCACGAGCCTGAGCGAGGCCGCGTCGTCGCTCTCGTCGCGCGCGAAGCGGATGGCGGCGTCGCGCTTGAAGAAGATGCCGAGCACCATGCCGTCGGCCCGGCGCGCGTGCCAGCGCCCGATCTGATTGCGGAAGATCTGGAAGACGTTGCTCGGGTCGGCGGCTGCGGGCGGCGGCTCGTAAGCGGTTCTCGTCAAGGCGTTCATCGGCGGCTCTCCTTGCCGTTGAGACATCGCCGTGAATATTAGGAGTGCGCGGCCGGATTTTCTAATAAATATGTAGTATAAACTCTTGGTGTCCCCATAAAAACGAGTAAAAGCTTCGCAGAGGCATCTCGGACCGCGTGCGGTGCATCCTTCGAGACGCTCGCTGCGCCCGCTCCTCGGGATGAGCTCAAGTCTTTCAGCCACGCACGAATCCACCTCGTCCTGAGGAGCGCCCCCGCGGGCCGAAGGCCCGCTCTTTTGCACCATGCAAAAGAGGCGCGCTTCGCGCGCGGGGGCGCGTCTCGAAGGACCGACGTCGGCAGTGCAAGCCTCCTCGAGTTCTGTCCATGCCCTGGCGCGAAAGCGGGGGTCCAGAGCAGATGGATTCCCGCTCTCCGCCTTCGCGGGGACAGGCTTCGCGGGGACAGGCTTCGCGGGGACAGGCTTCGCGGGGACAGGCTTCGCGGGAATGACGACCGCGGCGGCAATTCCGTTTGAACGGCGACCGTTCTACGGCTTGTGCGCGGCCATCTCGTCGAGCGCCATGTTGAGCTCGAGCACGTTGACGTGCGGCTCGCCGAGCACGCCGAGGGTGCGGCCCTCGACGAAGCGCTGGACGAGTGCCGCCACCTCGCTCTCCGGGAGATTGCGCGCCTTGGCGACGCGCGGGATCTGGAATTGCGCCGCCGCGGGCGTGATGTGGGGATCGAGGCCGCTCCCCGATGCGGTCACCAGATCGACGGGGACCGGCTTGCCGTTCTCCGCGTGCAGCTTCGCCGCCGCGTCCTTGACGCCGTCGACGAGCGCCTGGCTGGTGGGGCCGAGGTTCGAGCCCATCGAATTGCTGGCGTCATAAGGATCGGGGATCGTCTTCGACGGATCCTTGGGATCGGGTGCCGTGATCGCCGACGGGCGGCCGTGGAAATACTTGTCGCCGGCAAAATTCTGCCCGATCAGCGCCGAGCCGACCACCTTGCCGCCCTTCTCGATCAGGCTGCCGTGCGCCTGCCAGGGGAAGAGCACCTCGGCGATTCCGGTCATGGCGAGCGGGTAGGCGAGCCCCACGAGCGCCGTGAAGAGCACGATCATGACGAGGGCGGGACGCAGCTCCTTGAGCATGGCACGCTTCCCTAAGCAAGGCCCAAGGCGCTGATGACCATGTCGCACGCCTTGATGCCGATGAAGGGGATGATGACGCCGCCCACGCCGTAGATGAGGAGATTGCGGCTCAAGAGGCGATAGGCGCTCTCCGGGCGGTATTTGACGCCGCGCAGCGCCAGCGGGATGAGCGCCACGATGACGAGCGCGTTGAAGATCACCGCGGCTAGGATGGCGCTCTCGGGGTTGCGCAGGCCCATGACGTTGAGCACGTTCAGGCTCGGGTAGAAGGCCGCGAACATGGCCGGGATGATGGCGAAGTACTTGGCCACGTCGTTGGCGATGGAGAAGGTCGTGAGCGCGCCGCGCGTGATCAGCATCTGCTTGCCGATCATGACGATCTCGATGAGCTTGGTGGGGTCGGAATCGAGATCGACCATATTGCCGGCCTCGCGCGCCGCCTGGGTGCCGGTCTGCATGGCGACGCCCACGTCGGCTTGCGCCAACGCCGGCGCGTCGTTGGTGCCGTCGCCGCACATGGCGACCAGCTTGCCCTTGCCCTGCTCCTCGCGGATGAGCTTGAGCTTCTCCTCGGGCGTCGCCTGGGCGAGGAAATCGTCGACCCCCGCCTCGGCGGCGATCGCGGCGGCGGTGAGCGGGTTGTCGCCCGTGATCATCACCGTGCGCAAGCCCATGCGGCGGAGCTCGTCGAAGCGCTCGCGGATGCCGCCCTTGACGATGTCCTTGAGGTGGACGACGCCGAGCAGCTTGCCGTCCCTGGCGACCGCGAGCGGCGTGCCGCCGGCGCGGCCGATGCGGTCGGTCGCCGCCTCGAGCTCCGCCGGCACCGGCATGTTGGGATTGTCGTTGACCTTGCGCACGTGGGCCACCACCGCCTCGACGGCGCCCTTGCGGATGGAGGAGCCCTCGAGGTCGATGCCGCTCATGCGCGTCTGCGCCGAGAACTTGATGAACCGGGCATGCAGCGGCGCCATCTCGCGGCCGCGCAGGCCGTACTTCTCCTTGACCAGCACCACGATCGAGCGCCCCTCCGGCGTCTCGTCGCTGAAGGAGGCGAGCTGGGCCGCGTCCGCGAGCTCGGCGTCGGAGACCCCGGGCAGCGCTATGAGCTCGGTCGCCTGGCGGTTGCCGAGCGTAATCGTGCCCGTCTTGTCGAGGAGGAGGGTGTCGACGTCGCCTGCCGCCTCGACGGCGCGGCCCGACATGGCGAGCACGTTGAACTTGACGAGGCGGTCCATGCCGGCGATGCCGATGGCCGAGAGCAGGCCGCCGATCGTCGTCGGAATGAGGCAGACGAAGAGGGCCGCCAGCACGACGACCGAGACGCTGCCGCCCGCGTAGGCCGCGAAGCTCGGGATGGTCGACGACGGCGAAGACGAAGATGATCGTCATGCCGGCAAGCAGGATGTTGAGCGCGATCTCGTTCGGCGTCTTCTGGCGCACCGCGCCCTCGACGAGCGCTATCATGCGGTCGAGGAAGGTCGAGCCGGGTGCCGCCGTGATGCGCACCACGACCCAGTCCGACAGCACGCGCGTGCCGCCGGTGACCGCCGAGCGGTCGCCGCCGCTCTCGCGGATGACGGGCGCCGATTCTCCGGTGATCGCCGATTCGTCGACCGAGGCGACGCCCTCGACCACGTCGCCGTCGCTCGGCACCACGTCGCCGGCTTCGACGAGGACGAGGTCGTCCTGCTTCAGCTTCAAGGCGGAGATCTCCTCGTAGGCGCGTCCGCCGGCGCTCTTGAGCCTCTTCGCCTTGGTCTCGGTGCGCGTGCGGCGCAAGGCGTCGGCCTGGGCCTTGCCGCGGCCCTCGGCCAAGGCTTCGGCAAAATTGGCGAAGAGCACGGTGAACCACAGCCAGCCGACGACCTGCGCGACGAAGCCGATGAGGACGCCGCCCGTCGCGAGGCCGCGAACGAGCAGCACCGTGGTCAAGGCCGCCACCACCTCGGTCACGAAGATGACCGGGTTCTTCGCGAGCGTGCGCGGATCGAGCTTGCGGAACGAGTCCACGATCGCGCGCGAGACGATGCCGCGATGGAGACCCGCGGGTCCGCCGGGGCGATGCCGCTTGCTCCCGGGTGCCGCCATTTTCGCCATGACGTTCATGATCTTCCGCTCACGTTGAGAACAGCTTGCCGGAGTGCATCAGCATGTGCTCGACGCCCGGGCCAAGCGAGAGTGCCGCGAAATAGGTGAGCCCCACGGTGATGAGGATCACGCCGGCGAGGAGCGCCACGAAGAGGCCGTTGTCGGTGGGGAACGTGCCGGCCGACGGCGGCACGATCTTCTTGGCCGCAAGCGAGCCCGCCACGGCGAGCAGCGGGACGACCATCGCGAAACGGCCGATCAGCATCGCGAAGGCCAGCGTCACGTTGTAGAAGAGCGTATTGCCGTTGAGGCCCGCGAAGGCGCTGCCGTTGTTCCCCGTGCTCGAGCTGTAGGCATAGAGGATCTCGGAAAAGCCGTGCGGGCCTGCGTTGGCGATGCCGGCGAGCCCGGCGGGCAGCACGCTCGCGAGTGCCGTGAAGCCGAGGATCGACATCGGCAGCACGAGGAAGGCGAGCATGGTCAGCTTGACCTCGTTCTGCTCGAGCTTCTTGCCGACGTATTCCGGCGTGCGCCCGACCATGAGCCCGGCGATGAAGAGCGTCACGATGGCGAACACCAGGATGCCGTAGAGCCCGGAGCCGACGCCGCCCCAGATGACCTCGCCGAGCTCGATGTCGAGCAGCGGGATCATGCCGCCGAGCGGCGTGAAGCTGTCGTGCATGCCGTTGACGGCGCCGCACGAGGCGTCGGTGGTGAGCGTCGCGAAGAGCGCCGTGTCGGCGATGCCGAAGCGGACCTCCTTGCCCTCCATGTTGCCGCCGGCCTGGGCGGCGCCGGCACTCTGGTCGACGCCGAAGGGGGCGAAGTTGGGGTTGCCCGCGCTCTCGGCGCCGTAGAGGATGAGCACGCCCGCGATCGAGAGCACCGCCATGGTCCCGAAGAGCGCCCAGCCCTGCATCGGGTTGCCCACCATGCGGCCGAACAAGTTGGTGAGTGCGGCGCCGATCGAGATCATCAGGAGCATCTGCAGGAAGTTGGCGAGCGCCGTCGGGTTCTCGTAAGGGTGCGCCGCGTTGGCGTTGAAGAAGCCGCCGCCGTTGGTGCCCAGCATCTTGATCGCCATCTGCGAGGCGACCGGGCCTTGCGCGATCACCTGCTTGCCGCCCTCGAGCGTCGCCGCCTCGACGTAGCCGCCGAGGTTCTGCGGCACGCCTTGCCACACCAGGACGAGCGCCGCGACGATAGAGATCGGCAGCAGGATATAGAGCGTGCAGCGCACCAGGTCGGCCCAGAAATTGCCGATGCCCTTGGCCGAGCGGCGCGCGAAGCCGCGCGTCAGCGCCACCGCCATGACGATGCCGGTGGCGGCGGAGGCGTAGTTCTGCACCGTGAGCCCCGCCATCTGCACGAGATAGCTGAGCGTGCTCTCGCCGCCGTAGTTCTGCCAGTTGGTGTTGGTGACGAAGCTGATGCCCGTGTTGAAGGCGAGGCCGGGCGCTACGTTGTCCATGCCCTGCGGGTTGAACGGCAGGTAGGCCTGCAGGCGCTGCAGCGCATAGAGCAGCACGAAGCCCGCGAAATTGAACAGCAGCATGGCGAAGGCATAGCTCGTCCAGTGCTGGTCGCTCTTCGCATCGACGCCGGCCAGGCGATAGAAGAGCGCCTCGAGCGGGCGCAGCACCGGCGAGAGGAAGGTGCGCTCGCCCGCGAAGACGCGCGTCATGTAGCCGCCGAGCGGCTTGGTGAGTGCGGCGATGATCGCGAAGTAGATCGCGATCTGGATCAGCCCATTGGCGGTCATGGCGTGCCCCCTAGAAGAGCTCGGGACGGATCAGGGCTACGACCAGATAGGCGAGGATTGCCAGCGCAACCGCGCCGCCCAGGATGAAATCGAACAACATGGCGACCTCAGAACCTGTCGCAGAGGACGACGTAACCGATGAGGAGGGCAAGCGAGCCCAGCCCCAACGCGACCATGACCGCGTCAAGCATCGGGAGTTCCTCGTTTCCAAGCGCGCTCCACCCTCCCCTCGAGCCGCAGGCCCGACCGGCCGGCGACCGCGAACGAGGACGATGGATCGAAAGAGCGCTGTTTTTAGGGCATAGGCGCATAAAAAATCGATACCGAACTCGGGCCGCCGGCATAAAAATTCCATAAAGACTCCGACTGTTCAGGCGAACCGCGACGCCGACATCGACCCGTGATGCCGGAATTAACACCGAGGAAGCCGGCCCGCGGCCAGATTTGCATCAATCGGGCTCGCTCTTTGATGCTTTTTTTACGGCGAAGGATCGAAATCCAAATCGATTTTTTATGGCGCCCCGCGCTATCCATTGCGCCCATAGCGAAATTCTTTGACGGGAGAGGGCCATGCTCTCTTGGCAGTTTCTCATGTTCATGCGCTTTGCCGGCGGCATTGCGCTGATCGCGATTTTTGTGGCGTTCGTAGCGCTCGGGAAAATTCTCCGGGCGCTCAGAGAGCGCGCCCGGCGCCGTGCCACGGCGGAGCCCCAGAGCTCGCGCATTGCGCGCGGCGGCGCGGGCCGCGCCGCGGCGGCCATGCTGCTCGCCGCACTCGCCCTTCCGGCATTCGGCTCCCTCGCCGCCACGGCGACCTCTTGGCCGCCCAGGTCCACCGAAGCCTGCGTGGCCCCGGTGCCGCAGCCGCCGCTCGCCGGATCGCCGGAGGGCTGTGCCGGGCGAAGCGGCACGGCGCCGAAATCCCACGCGCTCGCCAGGCCCGAGGGCCGGGCCATCTGAGCGAGCCTCCACGCCAACGCCTGCAGGCCCTGGGGATTAGTGTCGCCCGCCGATGTTCCTGGACGTTGCGGTGCCGGCGCTCCTTTTGACGATCAATCTCGACGCGGGAAACGCGGTCCTCTCCGTGCGCGGCAACGGGCCGTCGGAGCGCTCGCGCCGCCAAGGGGAGATTTAGAGGATGGACAAGATCACCGCCAATGCGGCCGTCGTCATGCTCGCCGCATCGCTGGCGGCAATTCACTCGCACGCCCGCGCCGGCGAGGTTCCCGCGCCCGAGCTCGCCCAGACGAGCACCGAGCAGAAGCCCGCCGAGACGCCGCCCTCGTGGTGGGATAGCTTCAAGAATCTCGGGCCACCTCGAGGCGGGCCTGACCGGCAATCCGGACGACCCCGGCGACCATCGCAACTTCGGACGCCTCTTCGACGACCACGCCAATCAGCCCGTGCTCAACCAGCTCATGGTCACGCTCGAGCGCCCGCTCGATCCCAAGGCGGCCGGCTACGACGCGGGCTTCCGCTTCCAGGCGATGTACGGGTCGGACGAGCGCTTCACGCATTACTTCGCCCAATTCGACCATGCGGTCGACGCGACCGAAGAGATCGGCATCGTCGAGGCCAATGCGAGCGTCCATGTGCCGGGCATCGGTGCGGGCGGGCTGGACGTGAAGGTCGGCCAGTTCGCCTCGCCGATGAGCGCCGAATCGATCGACGCCAGCCAGAACTCGCTCTATTCGCACAGCTACATCTTCAATTTCGGCGTGCCCTTCGTGCATACCGGCCTCCTTGCGGCGGCCCACGTCACGCCGCTCCTCGATCTCTACCTCGGCCTCGATACCGGCGTGAACGCCTGGCTCGGCGGCGGCGGCCTCGCCAACGATACCGTGCCGCACGGCCAGGCCGGCTTCGGGCTCAATCTGCTCGACGGCAATCTCAGCGTGCTCGGCCTCGCGCACATCGGGCCCGAGAACCCGAAGAGCACCTTCGGCCCCGCGGCCGACGGAGCGCTTCGTTATCTCAACGACATCACGGTCGTGTGGAAGGCAAGCGAGCGCCTGACCCTCACCACCGACCTCAACTACATCCACGACGACGGGCTCAAGGCCTCGGGCGGCGGCGCTGCCCAGTACGCCGCCTATGCGATCGACGACATTTTCACCGTCATCGGCCGCGGCGAGGTCTGGCGCGACGGCAGCGGCGTCTTCGTCGCGAGCTACCGGCAGCCCTTCGACTACATCAATTCCGAGCGCGGCCTGCCGACGAGCCCGGGCGGCGTCGCGGGCGGCGGCAGCACGACCTACGGCGCCTTCACCCTCGGCGTCAACATCAAGCCGCCGGTGCCCAAGGCCATCGCGGGATTCGTGATCCGCCCCGAGCTCCGCTTCGACGACGCGCTCAACGGTACCAAGCCGTTCAATGGCGGCAAGAGCGGTCACCAGACGACGATCGCCGCCGACTTCATCTTGCCGTTCTGAAACCGCCACGGGGCGGCATCTCCGATCACACGAGGACAGGGAGGCGGCAATGCGCGAGGGGAAACTTCCCGAGATGGTCGAGCGGGTGCGGAATGCGCTGCTCGTCTCGCTGCGCTCCGCGGTCTCGCACGATCCCTCCGCGGAGGCGGCATGCGCGCAGGCCGCGCGCGCGGCCATCCTCGCACTCAAGACGCCGAGCGACGACATGCTGCAAGCCATGAACGACGCCGTCTATCGGCACCACGAGCCGCCGGAGGGCGCCTATAGCGCCGCGATTTCCGCGGCACTCGGCGAAGTGGCCGGGACCGTCAAAGCGGAGTGAGCGGCCCCGGCTCGCGGCACTCGCAGAAACTATTGGCAATTGCCGTTCTTGCTTGCATAATGCGCGCCGCCAATCGCGTGCCCTGCGACCGCTCCGCGAGTCCCAACCAACGGAGAGATCCATGTCCGCCCACGATCGCGCACCGCCCCGCTTCAGCGCAAGCGGGATACTTCCCAAAACAATCATTGCCATGCTTGCAGGCTTGCTCTGCTGGGTGCCCGTCCGCGCCCACGCGGCGTCGAAGACGGGCAAGAGCGCCCTCGCCGTCTGTTCGGCCCCGGCGCGGCACGCGCGCCGGCACCTCGATTGCGTCGTCGATACCGGCACGGCGACATGGTACGGCAAGGGCTTTCACGGCCATACGACCGCGAACGGCGAGGTCTACAACATGAATGCGCTGACCGCGGCGCACGCCAGCTTGCCGATGAACACGCTCGTGCGCGTGACCTACCTGCGCACCGGCCGCTCCGTGGTGGTGCGCATCAACGACCGCATCCCGGCCTTCGTCGACAGCGTGATCGACCTCTCCGCCAAGGCGGCCGCGCTCCTCGGCATGAAGCGGCGCGGCGCCGGCACGGTCGAGATCGTCTATCTCGCCAAAGGCGACATCTGACGCGCGCGCGTCGCGCCGGCCCCTACTCCGCGGCTGCGGCCTCTTCCACCTTCTCGATGCGCGCGGCGCAGTATTTGAATTCGGGAATCTTCCCGAACGGGTCGAGCTGCGGATTGGTGAGGATGTTGGCGGCCGCCTCGGCGTAGCAGAAGGGGATGAACACCATGCCGTCGGGGACAGCGCCGTCGGCGCGCGCCTTGAGCTCGATGGCGCCGCGCCGGGTTGCGACGCGCACCCGCTCGCCGGCCTTAATGCCGTGCTTCCACAGCCAGGCCGGCGAGAGCGAGGCCACCGCCTCGGGCTCGAGCGCGTCGAGCACCGAGGCGCGCCGCGTCATCGCACCCGTGTGCCAATGCTCGAGCTGGCGGCCCGTGGTGAGCACCAGGGGGTAAGCCTCGTCCGGCGTCTCGGCCGGCGGGATGATCGCCGCCGGCACCAGCTTGGCGCGGCCATTCGCCGTCGGGTAGCCGTCGGCGAAGACGACGCTGTGGCCGGGATCGTCCGGCCCGTCCGAGGGATAGGTGACCGCGTTCTGACGCGCGAGGCGGTCCCAAGAGATGTTCTTCCATGACGGCATCATCTGCGCCATCTCGGCGAAGACGTCGCGCGGGTGGCCGTAGCGCCAGTCGAGCCCGATGCGCCGCGCCAGCTCCTGGATGATCCACCAGTCCTGGCGCGCCTCGCCGGGAAGCGGCAGGGCGGCGCGGCCCATCTGCACTTGGCGGTTGGTGTTGGTGACGGTGCCGTCCTTCTCCGGCCAGGCCGAGGCGGGCAGCACCACGTCCGCGTGGAAGGCGGTCTCGGTGAGGAAGATATCCTGCACCACGAGATGCTCGAGCTTGGCGAGCGCCTCGCGCGCGTGCTGCGCGTCGGGGTCCGACATGGCCGGATTCTCGCCCATGATGTACATGCCGCGGATGTCGCCGTCGAGGATGGCGTGGACGATCTCGACCACCGTGAGACCGCGCTTGGGGTCGAGCTCGGTGCCCCAGAACGCCTCATATTCCTTGCGCACGGTCTCGTCCTCGACGGAGCGGTAGTCGGGATAGACCATGGGGATGAGGCCGGCGTCGGAGGCGCCCTGCACGTTGTTCTGGCCGCGCAAGGGATGGAGGCCGCTCCCCGGCCGGCCGACCTGGCCCGTGACCATGGCGAGTGCGATGAGGCAGCGCGCGTTGTCGGTGCCGTGGATGTGCTGCGAGATGCCCATGCCCCAGAAGACGATGCCGGCCTCGGCGCGCGCGAAGGTGCGCGCCACGGTGCGCAAGGTGCCTGCATCGATGCCGCAGATCTCGGCCATCTTCTCGGGCGCGTAGTCCTTGAGGTGCTCCTTGAGCGCCTCGAAGTTCTCGGTATAGGTCGCGACGTACTGGCGGTCGTAGAGCCCCTCGTAGACGATGGTGTGGAGGATGCCGTTGAGCATCGCCACGTCCGAGCCCGGCTTGAACTGCAGCATGTGGGTGGCGTGGCGCTTCAAGGCCTGGCCGCGCGGATCCATGACGATGAGCTTGGCGCCGCGCTTGGCCGCCTGCTTGAAGAAAGTCGCCGCCACCGGATGGTTCTCGGTCGGGTTGGCGCCGATCACGATGATGACGTCGGAGTTCATGCACTCGTTGAAGGTGGCGGTCACGGCACCCGAGCCGATGCCCTCCATGAGGGCGGCGACCGAGGAGGCGTGGCAGAGCCGCGTGCAGTGATCGACGTTGTTGGAGCCGAAGCCGGTGCGCACGAGCTTCTGGAAGAGATAGGCCTCCTCGTTGGAGCCCTTGGCCGAGCCGAAGCCGGCGAGCGCGCGCTTGCCGTGGCTGTCGCGGATGCGCTTCAAGCCCGCCGCGGCGAGCCCGAGCGCCTCCTCCCAGGTCCCCTCGCGGAAATGCGTCCAGGGATTGGCCGGGTCCACCTGCTCGTCCGCGCGCTTGCCCACGCCGGGCTTGCGGATGAGCGGCTTCAGGAGCCGGTGCGGATGGTGGACGTAATCGAAGCCGAAGCGGCCCTTGACGCAGAGCCGCGCGTGGTTCGAGGGACCCGGCCTGCCCTCGGCATAGAGCAGCTTGTCGTCCTTGATCTTGAAGCTCAGCTGGCAGCCCACCCCGCAGTAGGGGCAGATGCTCGCGACCTCGCGGTCCGGCACCTTGGCGAGGCGCTCCTCCTCGTCGAGCAGTGCCGCCGGCATGAGGGCGCCCGTGGGGCAGGCCTGCACGCATTCGCCGCAGGCGACGCAAGTGCTGCGCCCCATGGCATCGTCGAAGTCGAAGACGATCTTGGCGCGATGGCCGCGGCCCGCCATGCCGATCACGTCGTTCACCTGCACCTCGCGGCAGGCGCGGACGCAGAGGTTGCAGTGGATGCAGGCGTCGAGGTTGACGCGCATGGCCGGATGGCTCGCGTCCTTTGCCGGCGCGTCCCGCCGGGGAAAGCGCGAGAGGGCGATGCCGAAGGAGTCCGCCCAGCGCCAGAACTCGGACTTGGGGTCGTGCGCGGTCTCGCGCTGCGGTTGATCGGCTAAGAGGAGCTCCATCACCATCTTGCGCGCGGACTTGGCGCGCTCGGACGCGGTCGTGACCTCCATGCCGGCCGTGGGCTTGCGGACGCAGGAGGCGGCAAGCACGCGCTCGCCCTTGATCTCGACCATGCAGGCGCGGCAATTGCCGTCGGCGCGGTAATCGGGATAGGGCTGCCAGCAGAGATGCGGGATCTCGTGGCCGAGGCGGTCGGCAACTTGCCAGATGGTCTCGCCGGCGGCGGCCTCGACCTCGCGGCCGTCGAGCATGAACTTCACCGTCTCGCTCATCAGAGGTCCTCGCGGAAATACTTGAAGACGCTCGCCAGCGGATTGGGCGCTGCCTGGCCCAAGCCGCAGATCGAGGCGTCGCGCATGGCGGCCGAGAGCTCGTCGAGGAGCTTCAAGTCCCACACCGGGCGCTCCATCAGCTTGACCGCCTTCTCGGTGCCGACCCGGCACGGCGTGCATTGGCCGCAGCTCTCGTCCTCGAAGAAGCGCATGAGGTTGAGCGCCACCGCCTTCATGTCGTCCCGGTCGGAGAGCACGACGACTGCCGCCGAGCCGATGAAGCAGCCGTGCGCCTCGAGCGTGCCGAAGTCGAGCGGGGCGTCGGCGAGCGAGGCCGGCAGGATGCCGCCCGAGGCGCCGCCCGGGAGATAGCCCTTGAAGCGGTGGCCCTCCGCCATGCCGCCGCAATACTCCTCGATGAGCTCGCGCGCGGTGATGCCGGCGGGTGCGAGCTTCATGCCCGGGCTCCTGACGCGGCCCGAGACCGAGAAGCTGCGCAGGCCCTTCCGCCCGTGCCGCCCTTGGCCGGCGAACCAGGCCGGCCCCTTCTCCACGATGTCGCGGATCCAGTAGAGCGTCTCGACGTTGTGAATGAGGGTCGGGAGGCCGAAGAGGCCCACTTGCGCCGGGAAGGGCGGCTTGTGGCGCGGCAGGCCGCGCTTGCCCTCGAGGCTCTCGAGCATCGCCGACTCCTCGCCGCAGATATAGGCGCCGGCGCCGCGGCGAAGATGGAGCGCCACACCGCCCGCGAGGCCCGCCGCCTCGAGGGCCGCGATCTCCTTCCCGAGGAGCTCGCGGATCGCCGGGTACTCGTCGCGCAGATAGATATAGACCTCCGCCGCCTCGATGCCCCAGGCGGCGATGAGCGCCCCCTCGAGGACGCGATGGGGATCGCGCTCGAGATACCAGCGGTCCTTGATGGTGCCGGGCTCGCCCTCGTCGGCGTTGACGGCGAGGAGGCGCGGGCCCGGATTGGCGAGCACGAAGCCCCACTTGCGCCCGGCGGGAAAGCCGGCACCGCCGAGGCCGCGCAAGCCCGCCTCGTCGATCTGCTTGACGATCTCCTCGACGCTGTGGCGACCCTCGCGGCAGGCCGCGAGGAGCCGGTAGCCGCCCGCCGCCCGGTAGGCCGCGAGATCGGCATAGGCGGGGAGGCGCGGCGCGGTCCTGCCGCCCTCGACCGCGGCGGCGACCGCATCGAGGGTCGCGGAGTCCACTTGATAATGCCCGACCTCGGCCGCCGGTGCCGCCTCGCAGCGCCCCATGCAGGGCGCACGCACCACGCGCGCCGTGCTGCCGAGCCGCCCGGGCAATGCGGCGAGCAGGCGCTGGGCACCCGCGAGCTCGCAGGAGAGGCTGTCGCACACCCGCACGGTGAGCGGCGGCGGCGGCGTCTCGCCCTCGAGCACCACGTCGAAATGGGCGTAGAAAGTGGCGACCTCGTAGACCTCGGCCTGGGCGAGCCGCATCTCATGGGCGAGTGCCGCGAGGTGGGCGGCACTCAGGCAATGGTACTTGTCCTGGATGAGGTGGAGATGCTCGATGAGAAGATCGCGCTGGCGCGGCCGCTCGCCGAGCAGTGCCTGCACCGCCGCGAGCGCCTCGGGATCGACCTGGCGCCCCTTGGGGAACGGCTTTCCCGGCCGGCGCCCGTCGCCGGGATGAGCGAACTTGCGAACCTGCTGACTGCCCTCGGCCATCGACGCACTTGCCATTGCGATACTGCGAATCATTCGGGCGCTGCCCTGGCGCGTGCCAGCAGCGGTGACGTCCGTTGGCATTATGTATGCCAAGGCCGCGGATGGCAATCTCCCTTGGCCTATTGGCGGTAGGACAGTCCGAACTTCCGCATGGGTGGGAAGCGGGCATCGGATCGCCGCAAAGCGCTTACGAAGGGTCCATGGTGCGGACGGCGCGCCGTGTACCCATATGCCAGGCGCTTAGGCATGCCAGCCCTGCCACCGGCAGTGCGGCGAGGAACACCCAGATCCCGGCGGCCTGCGCCGCGGGCGCCGAGAAACCATTGGCGAATCCCGCGAGATTGGCGACCGCGGCGGCCAGGGCCGAACCCGCCGCGGCACCGGTCAATCGCGCTGTTGCAATCCCGGCCCCGCCAATGGCTCGCTCCTCGTCGGTGAGGGCACCGAGGATTCCCTGGGTGATGAACGCGTAGGACAGGCCGAACCCTACGCCGGTCAAACCGGCCGCGAGCACGACCAAGGCGAGATCGCCGTCATCGAACACCGCCGCGCAGGATGCCAGCCCGACGAAGATCGCTACTGCGCCCAGACGGATCAGGCGGCTCGGCCATCGTCCGGTCAATCCCGCCACCGGCAGAGATACGGCGGTCCAGAACAGGGCCTCAGCGCTCACCACATAACCGGCGGCGAGCGCCGAAACACCCCGCAAGGTCTGCAGCACGGCTGGCCCATAAACCGTCAGCCCCATTGTCGCGACATAGTAAAGGAATAGCGTTGCGTACCCGGCGCCATGAATGGTCCGCGGGTCACCCGAGCCCAGGGGGAACAGGCGTACGGCTCCGCGCGCGTCCAGTCTCAGCGCGAACATGAACGCTCCGACGCCCAGACTGATCAAGGCGGCCACTTGGACGAAATCACCAGCCAAATCCGCGACGGCTATCAGCGTGATGCCAATCGCGATGAAGGTCAGTTGCCGCCAAGCCACCGCTTGCGCCGCGGCCGCTGCCTCGGCGGCTGGCAACATGATCCCGGCGGCGGCCGCCACGATCGCACCTTGAACGGCGAACACCCAGAAGACGGCGCGCCAGGAACCGGCATCGGCGAATAGACCGCCCAGCAGCGGGCCGATCAGGACGGCGACACCCCAGACCGAGCTGATCGAGGCGTAGACCCGTGGCAGCAGCCGGTTTGCGAACAAGAGACCGATCGCGACCTGGGAGAGGCCCGCCAGCCACCCTCCGCCGATACCCTGCAAGAGACGCCCCGAGAGGAAGGTGAAGATCTCCGGGGCTGCGGCGCTCAGCACGCAGCCGCCCGCGTAGACCAGGGCCGCTGCCGCTGTGGCCGAGCGCAGGCCAAAGCGCACGGCGAGCACGCCGGAACTCGCGGCCGCCAGCACCGAACCCATCAGGTAGCCTGCCGTGGCCCAACCGAAATAAGCGTAGCCGCCGAGAGAGCGTCCGACACTGGGCATGATGGTGGCGGTGACCAGGCTGTCGGCGGCGCTCAACCAGACAGCCAGGCAAATCAAGACGAAGCTCGGCAGACGTCCTCCGCCCACCACGTCCGCCCAGCTTGCCCTCGCCGCAGCCGCGCTCATTTGACAACCTCTCAGTTGACAAATTAATGGATAGACGGGCCGGGGTATTTTTGCAATCATTAGATTGTCAAACGCGATGTTACGGGAGGGGTCTTGCGGTCGACAGCGGACCAGATTCTGTTTGAATTGAAGACCCGCGGCGCGGCCACGACCCGCGATCTGGCCGCGCGGACGGGGATCACGCGCCAGGCTGCCCGGGAGCATCTGACAAGGCTCGGGGCGGCACGGCTGGTGGAGCACGCGAGGGCGGCCGCTGGGGTTGGCCGACCGGGCCATACGTGGTCCCTCACGGGAAAAGGCCATGGCCGTTTTCCCGACACCCACGCTCAGATGACGGTCGAGCTGATCGAGGCGATTCGCGGCGAATTCGGCGAGGCTGGACTTGCTCGCATGCTTGCCCGCCGGGAGCAAGCGACGGCGGAAAAGTACGAACAGGCATTGCGGGGAGCCGCAACCCTGGAAGAGCGCGTGGCGCGGCTGGTGCGGCTTCGCTCGACGGAAGGGTACATGGCGGAGGCCTCGCGCCGCGACGATGGAACTTACGTCATCGCGGAAAACCATTGTCCCATCTGCGCCGCCGCCGCCGCTTGTCAGGGCTTCTGCCGTTCCGAGCTCGCGCTCTTCGCGCGGCTACTGGCACCGGCTGAGGTGGAGCGTTCCGAGCACTTGCTCGCGGGTTGCCGGCGCTGCTGCTATCTGGTTGCGCCGGCCGGTCGCTGACGGGGCATTCGGAGGTCGGAGCCCGAGTGGGCCGCGGACTGTTTGTCGCCGCACTCGCCCACCCGCAGCGGCCACGCCGCAGACGGCGAGCAACCGCCCGCTAAAGCACGTCCCGGCTACCGCCCGACCTTCGCGTCGAGACGCGCCACGAACCGCGCCATATCGATGACCAGCCGCTCATGGCTGCCGGCGCCGATCTCTTGGCGCTCGTCGCGCGCCACGACGCGAAAGGTGACGCGGCGGCCTTGGACCGCGGTCACCTCCGCCTCGCCCACCACGCGCATGGCGACGGGCGTGGCAGCAAGGTGGCGCACGTCGACGCGGGTGCCGACCGCGCTCTCGCCGGGATCGAGGTAGCCCCGGATGGCGTTGAGTGCGGCATTCTCCAGCACCATGACCATGACCGGGGTGGAGAAGACCGGCGGCAGCATGGCGTCCTTGAACTGGTTCGCCAAATGCTCCGGCTTGACGACAAGGGAGAAGCTGCCGCGAGCGCCGAGCGGTATCTCTCTCATGGACACTCCTCCATCGCGAGCAGCGCGGCCGTCAACGCCGTGAAGCAATACGCCCGGGCGGGGCTCACGAAGGAGGTGCCGCTCTACTCGGACTCCGTGACCAACGCCACCACCCTGCGCGCTAGGGCGACGTGGCGCTCAGCGCGGTTTGTCCGAAGGGATGAAATCGTATTTTCCGACGCCCTGGACGAGGAGATAGCGGCTCGTCCCGGGAGCGCCGTTGGTCACGAGGTGCTCGGTCCGCGCCTTAACCGTGCAGCGCTCGCCCGGCCCGAGCCGCCACTTGCGCTCGGGCGAGCGGGTCTCGACGCCGACCTCTCCCTCCAGGCAGAAGAAGACATCGTCGATCTCGCTGTGGGAATGCCAGGGCACAAGCTCGCCCGGCGCCAAGGTGAAGACCTTGACCGAGAGCTCCGCCGCCTCGGCCACGACCTCGCGCTTGCTGACCCGGTAAGGGAGTGTCTTGGAGCGGCCTTCCCTCGTCGCCATCCCTTGCCTCCCTCCTTCGAGCTGGAGCATGATCCGATCAGGTTGAAACACCCGGCGTCACCCCCGCGAAAGCCGGAGTCCGGGCGCTGCCGGATTCCCGCTTTCGCGGGAATGACGAAGTGTACACCCGATCCAATTTGACCGGATCACGCTCTAGAAACCAATCAAGCTCTTGAGGTCGGACCACAGCTCGCCGAGGCTGCGCTTGTGGCCGGTATCGATCTCCGCGTCCACGCTCATGCCGGCGCGCAGGACCGGAGCCTCGTCATAGCCCTCTATGTGGAGCCGCACCGGGATGCGCTGCACCACCTTGACCCAATTGCCCGAGGCGTTCTGCGGCGGCAGCAGGGCGAACTCGGCGCCGCTCGCGGGCGCGATGCTCTCGACGACCGCCCGCCAGCTGCGCCCGGGATAGGTGTCGACCGTAACCGTCGCAGGCTGGCCGGGCAGCACATGGGTGAGCTCGGTCTCCTTGTAGTTGGCCTCGACCCAGAGGCGGTCCGAGGGAACCAGGGCGAAGGTCGCATCGCCGACGTGGACGTAATCGCCGGCCCGCAACGTCACGTTGGTGACGGTGCCCGCGGTCGGCGCGTACACCGCGGTATAGCTGATGTCGAGCTTGGCCTTGTCGAGGGCGGCCATGGCCTGGAGATAGGAGGCCTGCTGCTCGACCGGGAGGTCCGGATTGCCGCCGAGCGCCGCCATCACGCGCGCGAGATCCTGCTTGTCGGCGGCAAGCGTCTGCTGGGCGACGCTCAGGCTGTGCTGCGAGTCCTCGAGGTTCTGCGCCGAGACGACGCCTTGGCCGTGGAGGCCGCGGTTGCGCTCCACGTTGCGCTGGTAATAGGCGACGGTGTCCTGCGCCTTGGCGATTTCCGCGAGCTTCACGCGATAGTCCGCCTTCTCTCCCTCGATCTCGTCGCGCGCCGAGAGGAGGCGGGCCTTGGCGCCCTCGATCGCTATGCGGTAGGGCGCGTCGTCGATCTTGAAGAGGATGTCGCCTGCCTTGACGCGCTGGTTCTCGATCACCGGCACCTCCGAGACCCGTCCGGCCACTTCGGCGCTTACCTGGATCTTGTCGGCCTTGACGTAGGCATCGTCGGTCGAGACGTACCGTCCGCCGGCGAGATAGGCGTAGAGCGCCAGCGCAACGAGGAGGGCGGGGCCGACGATCATGAGCACGACGCGCGTCAGCATGCGCCGCGAGTAGCGCGAGCGCCGGCGCTGCGGCACCGCGCGCGGCTCGGCGGCGCGCTCGGCGGGAGCGATCTTGGCGATGGGCGCTGCCTCGCGCGGCTTAGCCATTGGGGCCTCCCGCGCGCCGCAGGCCATGGCGCTCGCGCTCGCCCGACTGCAGCGCCAGATTGCCCTTCATGCGCAAAAGCCCCGCGCTCAGCACGGCGATCTCGGAACTTGCGAATCCCGCGAAGGCCTCGCCGAGCGTCTCGAGCGCCAGCGCCCTCATGCGCTCCAGCACCGGATGGGCCTTGGCGGTGAGAAAGAGGCGCCAGGTGCGCCGGTCGGCGGGATCGTGCCGGCGCTCGACGAAGCCGCCGGCCTCGAGGCGGTCGATGAGCCGGGCGAGCGAGATAGGCTCGATCTCGAGGAGCTCGGCCAGTGCCGCCTGGTGGATACCCTCCTGGCGCCCGATATGGGCGAGCGCCCGCCACTGGGCGCGGGTCAGCCCGAGCGCCTGGGCGCGCTGATCGAAGCGGTGCCGCAGCAGCCGCGCTACATCATTGAGAAGAAAGCCGAAACCGGGATCGAGATCGGGCATCGTGGAAACCGGGCAGCAGCGAGGCAGTGCGCGCGGGCGTTCATAAGCCCGCTTATGATAAGCGCATACTTACGACGCACCGGCGAGGAGTCAACGGGATTTTCCCCGCTCGGGCCCGAGCTCGCCCCGATTGCCCCAGGCTCCGGCGACTGTCTCCATTTCACGGTCGACAAGGGCCGTGCCGTGGCGTAAAGAGCGGCCGAACGCGCGGCCGCCGCAAGCGGAGGTAAGCCATGACGCTCGGACAACCTGGGGGTGCGCGCCGGCCGTGCGCCGGCTCGCTGCGGCGGGCGCCAGCCAGGAGGCGGCTGCTCCCGGCAGCCCTCGAGCCTCCCTCTCCCGGCAGCACCGTCTAAGCCGCCGAGGCCCGCGGCGGTGCGGGCGAGCGGCGCGCCTCGCCGCAGAAAGCGCTTGCCGCGGCGGGGACCGAGCCCCGTGCCGGAGAGGGCGTCATGCGCGAACATCCCTATCTCTCGACCGCAACGCAGCTCCGTACGCTCGTTCCCAACCAGTGGGACGTGCTGGCGATTCCGCTCGTCTTCAGCGTCATCTTCGCGCTGGCCATCGGATTCCGCCAAATGGCGGCGCCGGTCGAGGTGCTGCAGACGACCGCCGTCACCCTCTCCCCCTGGAACCTCCCGGAGTACGCGCTGCGCACCGTGCTGCGCATGCTGACGGCGCTTGCCGGCTCGCTCGTCTTCACGCTGGTCTACGGCACGCTCGCCGCCAAGTCGCGCCGCCTCGCCGTCGTGCTCATTCCGCTCCTCGACGTGCTGCAATCGGTGCCGGTGCTCGGCTACCTCTCCTTCACGGTGACCTTCTTCCTCGCCCTCTTTCCGCGGAGCGTCGCCGGCGCCGAGTGCGCGGCGATCTTCGCCATCTTCACGAGCCAGGCCTGGAACATGACCTTCAGCTTCTACCAGTCGCTGCGCACCGTGCCGCACGATCTGGACGAAGCGGCGCGCGCCTTCCGCTTCACCGCCTGGCAGCGCTTTTGGCGCCTCGAGGTGCCCTTCGCCATGCCGGGACTGGTGTGGAACATGATGATGTCCATGTCGGGCGGCTGGTTCTTCGTCGTGGCCTCGGAAGCCATCACCGTCGGCGACAACCACATCACGCTGCCCGGCATCGGCGCCTATGTGGCGATCGCCATCGAGCAGAAGAGTCTCGCCGCGGTGGGCTGGGCCATCCTGGCCATGGTCGTCGTCATCGTGATCTACGACCAGCTGATGTTCCGGCCGCTCGTCGCCTGGGCCGACAAGTTCCGCCTGGACACCGTGGGCAGCCAATCGGCGCCCGAGTCGTGGCTCCTCAACCTCCTGCAGCGCACGCGCTTCTTCCGCTCCGTGACGGCGCCCATCGGCCGCGCGCTCGATCTCATCTTGCGGCTGCCGGCCCCGCGCCCGGCGATGGGCGGGCTGTCGCGATGGAAGCCGCCGGAGCGCCTGATCGATACGGTCTGGTACGCGATCCTCCTGGCCGGCGCCGCCTATGCCGCGATCTCCGCCGTCCACTACGTGGCCGCGACGCTGAGCTGGAGCGACCTCTGGACCGCCATCCGGCTCGGCTTCTACACCTTGATCCGCGTCGCCGTGCTGATCGTGCTCGCGAGCGCGGTGTGGGTACCGCTCGGCGTCGTCATCGGCCTGCGGCCGCGCCTCGCCGAGAAGGTGCAGCCGATCGCCCAGTTCCTCGCCGCCTTCCCGGCCAATCTGCTCTTCCCGGTCGCGGTCGTGCTCCTCGTGCACTTCGCGCTCAATCCCAACATCTGGCTGGCGCCGCTGATGATCCTCGGCACGCAATGGTACATACTCTTCAACGTGATCGCGGGCGCCAGCACCTTCCCCACCGACTTCATCGAGGCGGCGGCGAACTTCCGGGTGCGCGGCTTCCTGTGGTGGCGTAAAGTCATGCTGCCCGGCATCTTCCCCTTCTATGTGACGGGCGCCATCACCGCCTCGGGCGGGGCCTGGAACGCCAGCATCGTCTCGGAGGCGGTGAGTTGGGGCGACACCAAGCTCTCGGCCGCGGGGCTCGGCGCCTATATCGCACAGATGACCGATGCCGGCGACTATCCGCGCATCGTGCTGGGGATCGCCGTCATGTCCGTCTACGTCATCCTTTGCAATCGGTTGATCTGGCGTCCGCTCTACGGCTACGCCGAGCGGCGCCTGCGCCTCGATTGAGGGAGTCCCTGCCATGCCCGATACGCTTTCGCCCGTAGCGGCCGGCCTCCTCGACGTGCGCGGCGTGCGTCAGGCGTTCCCCAAGCCCGCGGGCGGCGAGGCCGTCGTGCTCGAGGACGTCAATCTCACGCTTCGCGAGGGCGAGATCGTCGGCCTGCTCGGCCGCTCGGGCTCGGGCAAGTCGACCTTGCTCCGCATCATTGCCGGGCTCATCCGGCCGCGCGCCGGCGAGGTGATCTACGAGGGCAAGCTGCTCGACTGCCCCGCCCAGGGCATCGCGATGGTGTTCCAGACCTTTGCCCTCTTCCCCTGGCTCAGCGTGCTGGAGAACGCCGAGATCGGCCTCGAGGCGCGCGGCCTGCCCGAGCCCGAGACCCGCCGCCGCGCCCTCTCGGCGATCGACCTCATCGGGCTCGACGGCTACGAGTCCGCCTATCCGCGCGAGCTCTCGGGCGGCATGCGCCAGCGCGTCGGCTTCGCCCGCGCCCTCGTCGTCGAGCCGAAGGTGCTGCTCATGGACGAGCCCTTCTCGGCCCTCGACGTGCTGACCGCCGAGACGCTGCGCACCGACTTCCTCGATCTCTGGATCGAGAAACGCATGCCGATCAAGGCCGTGCTGCTGGTCACCCACAACATCGAGGAGGCGGTCTTCATGTGCGACCGCATCCTCATCTTCTCCTCCAATCCGGGCCGCGTGATCGCCGAGATCAAGGTGCCCTTCGCGCACCCGCGCAACCGCCTCGACCCGGCCTTCCGCCAGATGGTCGACGACATCTACGCGCGCATGACGGCGCGCCCCGCCGCCGTCGCCGGGGTTCCCGGCAAGGCGCCGGCGCTCGGCCTCTTCGACAAGCTGCCGCGCGTCTCGGTCAACCTGCTCTCGGGCCTGATGGAGACCGTCGCAGCACCGCCCTATCAGGGCCGCGCCGACTTGCCGGCGATCGCGGCCACGCTCCAGCTCGAGGTCGACGATCTCTTCCCGATCGCGGAAGCGCTGCAGATCATGGGCTTCGCCGAGCTCGCCCAGGGCGACATCCAGCTCACCGCCGCCGGCCGCCTCTTCGCCGAGTCGGACACCGAGACGCGCAAGCGCGTCTTCGCCGACCATCTCGTGCGCTCGGTGCCGCTTGCGGCGCACATGCGCCGGGTGCTCGACGAGCGGCCAGGGCATCGCGCGCCCCGCATCCGCTTCGAGGCCGAGATCGAGGACCATCTTCCCGAGGAGGACGCGCAGGAGACGCTGCGCGCGGTGATCAGCTGGGGGCGCTACGCCGAGCTCTTCTCCTACGACGACGAGGCCGAGATGTTCAGCCTCGAGAACCCCGCGGCGTGAGCGGAGCGCCCTCGTCCGGCCAGGACGGGAGGGCCCAATGGCGAGCCTGATTGCGGCAACGCGTGCCTACGAGCGCTGGATGCGGCAGCACATCGCCGTGGTCGGGCGCGACCTCGCCTTGAAGCACAAGCTCATGGCGGAGGACCCGTTTTCCTTCATGCGCGCGACCTTCTATCGCTGGACCGCGGTGTGGCAGTCCGCCTGCCCCGATCTCGCCGCGGCACGGCAGGTCCTCGCGGTGGGCGACCTCCACGTCGAGAACTTCGGCACCTGGCGCGACGCCGAGGGACGCCTGGTCTGGGGCATCAACGACGTGGACGAGGCCGCCGCCATGCCCTACACGATCGACTTGGTGCGCCTCGCCACGAGCGCCCTCCTGGCGCGCCGCGAAGAGCATCTCGCGATCACCCCCAAGGCGGCCTGCAAGGCGATCCTCGCCGGCTATACGAGCCAGCTTCAAGGTGGTGCCTCCGCCTTCGTGCTCGAGGAGAAGCACGGCACCTTGCGGGCGGCGGCTCTCTCCGCGGAGCGCGATCCGGAGCGCTTCTGGGCCAAGATGGACGGGCTCAAGCCGTGCAAGACGCCGGCCCGGGTCAAGAAACTGCTCGCCGCCCATTTGCCGGCGCCGCGCATGAAGTTCCACGTCGTCCACCGCATCTCGGGGCTGGGCAGCCTCGGCCGTCCCCGCTATGTGGCGCTCGCCGCCTGGGAGGGAGCGCAGATCGCCCGCGAGGCCAAGGCCATGCTGCCGTCGGCCTACAACTGGGCCATGGGGATGCCGGAGGAGGAGCTCCACTGCCACGCGATTCTCGCACGCGCGGTGCGCTGCCAGGATCCTTACTTCGCAGTCAGCAAGCGCTATCTCGTGCGCCGCCTCGGGCCGCACTGCTCGCGCATCGAGCTCACGATGCTGCCGAAGACGCGGAACGAGAAGCGCCTCCTCGAGGCCATGGGGCGCGAGACGGCGAACCTCCACCTCGGCAGCGGCTCGGCTTGCGCCGCGGTGCGCGACGACCTGGCGGCGCGGCCCAAGGGCTGGTTGCTGGCGGCGGCGCGGACCATGCTCGACGCGACGCTCGCCGACTGGAAAACGTGGCAGTCGAGCCGTCAGCGATAGCGGCCGTCCGGCCAAAACAAAACCCGCGCGGCAAGCCGCGCGGGAAGGTTTAGGGAAATACGCGAACGGGTACTTCGCACGGTTCGAAGCCTACCCGATGCAACTGATCGTGTCAAGGGAAAAGTAATAGGGTTCCACAATCTTTACCATGGGCGCCGCCGCCGCTCCCCCGCGGCGCGGCGCCCTCACTGCTGGTTGAGCTCGATGTTCGGGGTGCAATTGCGCTTGCCGTAGCCCACGCAGGCCTGGGTCTTGTTCCAATCGTAGAAGGTGGTGGCGAGCCAATAGAGCAGCACCACGCCGGCGACCACCGCGACGATGACGAGGTAGCTGCTGCTGCCGTGGGACTCGTCGTCGTCAGGCTCCTCGCCGCTCATCTCCCGAGGCTTTCGCGACGGCGTCAGTCGGCCAGCGCGTCGGCGGCATTGCCGCTGCCGCCGAAACGCGGGCGATATTGACGATTGAGCTCGATCGGCGGGGTGCAGTTGCGCTTGCCCATGGTGACGCAGGTCTGGATCTTGTCCCACTCGGCGAAGCGGACGGACAGCCAGTAGAAGAGTGCCACCCCCACCAGCACCGCCAGCAGCACGGCATATTCGCGCAAGATCGAGCCGCGCGGGCCTTGCTCGCCGGCACGGGCATCGTTGTCGTTCGCGGGCGGCACCAGGGCGCGCCGCCCGCCTCGCCGCAGCTCACGCCTCATGCGTCCACAGGCTCCTGCCCGAATTCCCGGCAATCATAGCAGGACTCGGGTCGGAGGGGACCATGAGATCCGCTGATCGGCTCGCGGAGCTACGCGGAGTGCGGCGGCCGGGCGCTCCGCCCGCCTTCCGGCCGGCGTTTCGCCTATGCCGCCCTGTTGTCGCGGCGCAGGTAGGCCTGCGCGCAATGCTTGGCGCAATAGGGCCGTCCGGGCTCGATCGGCGCGCCGCAGAACTTGAAGTCCTGGGTCGAAGGATCGCCGATGGGCCATTGGCAGGACGGACCCTTGTGCTTGGCGCGCCGGGCCGCAGGGTTCTCCGAACGGATCGGCGATGGCCGGCTCGCGAGGCCGAGCCGGTGCGCCTTGCCGATCACCGCGTTGCGCGTAACCGTGCCCAGCCGCTGGGCAATCTGGCTGGCCGACAGGCCCTCGGCCCACAGAAGCTGCAAGGTCGAAACCTGTTCCTCTGTCCAATTCATGCCGTACCTCAACACATCTAGTAGGCATCCACCTTGACATTCACAAGATAATGGGGGTAGCGACAAGAGTCACATATTTTTTACGGCGCCCGCGCCCATTTTGAGCAGCCCAGATCTTTGGCGGAAAAAGTGGGATATTCGTCATTGCTGCCAAAGCGGCAATACCGCAGAATTCGGCCATGAGCACGGCTGATCCCGAGCGCGCGGCAGAGCCTGGCGGTCCTCCGAGCCGCACCATAGCGCTCGTCATCTTCCCCGGCTTCCAGCTCCTCGACCTGGCCGGCCCCCTCGCTGTCTTCGACTCGGCGTCGCACCTCCTTCCGCAGCGTCCCTCCGGCGGCGCGGGCGGCTATGCCGCGCGCGTGCTCGCCGTCTCGGCCGGGCCGGTCAAGAGCTCGGCCGGGCTCGAGGTCATGGCGCAGGGCAGCATCCACGACGCCATGGCGGGGATCGACACGCTCCTCATCGCGGGAGGCCAGGGCAGCCGTGCCGCAGCCGAGGACGCGGCGCTGCTCGCCTGGCTTCGCCGGATGGCGCCCGCGGTGCGGCGGCTCGGCTCCATCTGCACGGGTGCGTTCGTCCTCGCCGCAGCTGGGCTCCTCGAGGGCAGGCGCGCCACCACCCACTGGGCATCCTGCCGCACGCTCGCCCGCCGCTACCCCGCGATCGCGGTGGAGGCGGACGCGATCCATGTGCGCGACGGCAAGATCTACACCTCCGCCGGGGTCACCGCCGGCATGGATCTGGCGCTCGCCCTCGTCGAGGAGGATTGCGGCCGCGAATTGGCGCTCGCCACCGCACGCTGGCTCGTCATGTTCGTGAAGCGCCCCGGCGGCCAGTCGCAGTTCAGCGCGGAGCTTGCGGCACAGCAGGCCGAGCGCGCGCCGATCCGCGCCCTTCAGGACTGGATCTTGGCCCATCTCGCGGACGACCTCTCGGTCGGCGCGCTTGCCGCGCGCGCGGCGATGAGCCCGCGCAATTTCGCCCGCATCTTCCTCGGCGAGACCGGCACCACGCCCGGCGATTTCGTCGCCACGGCGCGCCTCGCGGCGGCGCGCCGGCAGCTCGAGGACTCAGGGCGCGCGATCGAGAGCGTGGCGCTCGGCACCGGCTTCGGCAGCGCCGAGCGCATGCGCCGCACCTTCCTCCGCCGCCTCGGCGTGAACCCGCACGACTACCGCCGCCGCTTCCGCTCGGCGCCGCCCGCCGCTGCGCCCGGTGCACAGGCAAGCGATGGAGCGCAGCCATGACGCTTACGACCGGCATTCTCCTCTTCGACGACGCCGAGGAGCTCGACGCGGTCGGGCCCTGGGAGGTCTTCACCATGGCCGCCAAGGGCAAGCCCGGCGACCGCGTCGTCACCATCGCACCCAGCGCCCAGCTGGTGCGCTGCGCCAAGGGCTTGCGCGTGTTCCCCGATCACGCTTTCGCCGACGCGCCGCCGCTCGACATCCTCGTGGTGCCCGGCGGCCAGGGCACGCGCCGCGAGGTCCACAACAAGGCGCTCCTCGCCTGGATCGAGGAGGCGAGCCGGCCGTGCCGCTGGATCACCAGCGTCTGCACCGGCTCGCTCCTCCTCGCCGAGGCGGGTCCCGCGCGCGGCAAGCGCGTCGCCACCCATTGGGCCTTCGCCGACACGCTGCAAGCGCGCGGCACGGCCGAGGTGGTGCGCGGCGTGCGCTTCGTGCGCGACGGCAAGGTGGTGAGCTCGGCCGGCGTCTCAGCCGGCATCGACATGGCGCTCTGGCTCGTGGGCCAGCTCTACGGTCCGGCCTATGCGCGCGAGGTCCAGCGCAACATGGAATACGATCCCGCCCCTCCCTATACGGCCGAGGTGTAGCGGAACGCCGCTCAGGCGTTCACGTCGACCACGGTGCGGCCGCGCAGCTCGCCCTTGAGGATGCGGGGTGCGAGCGCGGGGAGTGCCGCGAGCGGCACCGTCTCGCTCATTTGGGCGAGCTTCTCGAGCGGCAGGTCGCGCGCGAGGCGAGCCCAGGCCTTGAGCCGGAGCTCCATCGGACACATCACGGAATCGATGCCGAGGAGGTTGACGCCGCGGAGGATGAAGGGCAGCACGGTCGTCGGCAGATCGTTGCCCCCGGCCAGGCCGCAGGCGGCGACGGAGCCGCGGTATTTGATCTGGGCGAGGACGTTGGCGAGCGTGTTGCTGCCGACCGTATCGACCGCCCCCGCCCAGCGCTCAGGCTGCAGCGGCCGCGTCGGCTTCTCGGCGAGCTCCGCGCGCGCGACGATGGAGACCGCGCCGAGCGACTTGAGATAGGCGTGCTGCTCGGCGCGCCCGGTCGAGGCGGCGAGCTTGTAGCCGAGCCTGGCCAGCACGGCGAGGGCAACGCTGCCTACCCCGCCCGCGGCGCCCGTGACCAGCACCTCGCCCTGGTCCGCCGCAACGCCATGGGCCTCGAGCGCCATCACAGAGAGCATGGCGGTGAAGCCCGCCGTGCCGATGGCCATGGCTTCGCGCGTCGAGAGTCCCTTCGGAAGCGGCACCAGCCACGCCGCCTTGACGCGCGCCTTCTGGGCGTAGCCGCCCCAGTGGAGCTCGCCCACCCGCCAGCCGGTGAGCACCACCTTGTCGCCGGGGGCAAAGGCGGGCGAGCTCGACGCCTCCACGGTGCCGGCGAAGTCGATGCCCGGGACGTGCGGGTATTGCCGCACCAGCCGGCCGAGACCGCCGAGGATGAGACCGTCCTTGTAGTTGAGCGTCGAATATTCGACGCGGACGGTGACGTCGCCCTCAGGGAGCTCGGCCTCCTCGAGGGTCGCGACCGCGGCGCTCACCTTGCCGCCCGCCTCCTCGAGCCGGATCGCCCTGAAGCTCATGCCGCTCCCCCCGCGGCCGCGCTCAGCGCAGCGCCTCGAGGATGCTCGCGTAATTGGCGACCCCGGCGCCGCCCATGTTGAAGGCGCCGGCCAGCTTGGCGCCCGGCACCTGCATGGCGCCGGCCTCGCCGCGCACCTGGAGTGCCGCCATGATGTGCATGGAGACGCCGGTGGCGCCGATCGGGTGGCCCTTGGATTTGAGGCCGCCCGAGGGATTGACCGGCAGCCTGCCCTCCTTCTCGGTCCAGCCCTCCTCGATGGCGCGATACCCTTCGCCGGGTGCGGTCAGGCCCATCGCCTCGTACTGCATGAGCTCGGCGATGGTGAAGCAGTCGTGCGTCTCGACGAGGTCGAGATCGGTGATGGCGACGCCGGCATCCGCGAGGGCCAGGCGCCACGCCTCGCTGCAGCCCTCGAACTGCGTCATGTCGCGCCGGCTCATCGGCAGGAAGTCGTTGACGTGGGATGCTGCGCGGAAGAACACGGCCTTCTTCATCGTGAGCGCAGTCGAGACGCTGGCCAGCACGATGGCCGCGGCACCGTCGGAGACGAGCGAGCAGTCGGTGCGGCGCAATGGAGCGGCGACCATCGGGTTCTTGTCGCTCACCGTGCGGCAGAACTCGTAGCCCAGGTCCTTGCGGATCTGGGCATAGGGATTGGCGACGCCGTTCTTGTGGTTCTTGGCCGCGATGCGCGCGAGGGCGTCGGAGCGGTCGCCGTAGCGTTGGAAATAGAGCTGGGCGATGCGGCCGAAGACGGCGGCGAAGCTGCCGCATTCCTCGCGCTCCTCCTTGGCGTAGCTCGCCTTCATGAGGAGCCCGCCGAGCACCTCGCCCGTGACCTCCGTCATCTTCTCGACGCCGACCACGAGGACGATACGCGCGTCGCGCGCCCTGATCGCGCTGAGCCCCGCGTGCACCGCGGCCGAGCCGGTGGCGCAGGCGTTCTCGACCCGCGTCGCCGGCTTGAAGCGCAAGCTCTCGTCCGCCTGCAGCACGAGCGAGGAGGGGAAGTCCTGATAGACGAAGCCGCCGTTGAAATTGCCGACGAAGATGCGGTCGACGTCCTTGGCCTCGATGCCGGCGTCGGCGATGGCGCCCTTCGCCGCCGCGACGATCATGCTCTCGAGGTCGTCCGTCTCGCGCTTGCCGAACGGCAAGTGGCTCCAACCGACGATGCAGGGGGTCATGGCTCCCTCCCTCAAATGATGCGCGGCACCATAGCAGACGCAAGCGTCATGGGAAACGCTCAGGCCTTCTCGAAGTCGATGCGCTCGTCGATGGGCAGGCCCTGGAGATGGCGGCGCAGGCAGTCGAGGCCCATCTCGACCGCTCCCAGGCGCAGCCATTCGCGCCCGCCCACGATGCGCGCGCGCCGCGAGGCGGCGTGCCCGCCGGACGCGATGGCAAGGCAGATGGTGCCGCCGAAGTCGATGCGCTCGGCGCCCTCGTCGGGGTCGACGAGCACCGCGAGCGCGTGGCTCGAGCCGGCCTGGGCGAGCGCCGCCCGGGCCACCGCTTCCGCGCTGCCGCGGGTGAGCTCGCCCGCAGGCGGTACCGCGGCGAGGCCGACGGCGGCGGCGATCTCTCTCGCATCGCGCGCCACCGTGCCGCGGCGGAAGATCGTCTCGGCGCCGGGCAAATGGGCGAGGCGGGCGGCGATCTGCCCGCCCGTGAAGGTCTCGACCACGGCGAGCGAGCCCTCTGCGCGCGCGAGTGCGGCGAGGACGACGCCCTCGAGCGTCTGGTCGTCCTCCGCCAGGATGAAATTGCCGAGGCGGCGGCGCACCTCCGCCTCGACCGGGGCGAGCTTGCGGCGCACCTCTTCCATGTCGCTGCCGCGCACCGTGAGCTTGGTCTCGAGCTGGGGGTAATGGGCGCGGAAGCCGAGCTTGACGCCGCCGCCGGGCACCAGCTCCGCGACGCCGGAGAGGAGCGCATCCACGTGGGACTCGCCGAGGCCGTAGGAGTGGAAGCGCTTGAGATGGATCGCCGCCGCCGTGCCGCTCCGTGCAAGGAGCCGCGGCAGGATCTGCTCCTCGAGCATGCGGCGGAGCTCGCGCGGCACGCCGGGCGTGAAGAAGAAGCGCGCCTTGCCGATGTCGAGCGCGAAGCCGCAGGCGGTGCCGACCGGGTTGTCGAGGATCTCGGCACCTTGCGGCAGCATGGCCTGCTTGCGGTTGTTGGACGGCATCACGCGGCTGCGCCGGCGGAAATACTCCTCCATGCGCGCGAGCCATTCGGCGCTGAGGGCGAGCTCGACGCCGGCCGCTTGGGCCGCGGTCTCCTGGGAGAGGTCGTCGACCGTCGGGCCCAGGCCGCCGTTGACGATGACCGCGTCGGCGCGCGCCCCGGCAAGGCGGAAGGCCTCGAGCAGGCTCTCCCGGTCATCGCCGACCGTCGTCCCCCAGCGCACCGCGAGCCCGAAATCCTCGAGCTTCTGGCTCATGTAGCTGAAGTTGCTGTTGACGATCTTGCCGGAGAGCACCTCGTCTCCGGTGCAGATGATCTCGATCCACATGCGGACGGCCGTCTCAGCCGGCGGCTGCGCGCTCGTGCACGAGCTCCTCGATGGCACTCGCCCAGGCCTTGCACGTATGCCGCACGTCGTCCGCCGTATGGGCGAGCGAGACGTAATATTTGCCCTCGCCCTTGAGCACGCCGCGCGCGCGCAGGAGCGCGTTGAAGCGGCGCTGCAGCTCCACGTCGCCCCGGAGGGTGTCCCGGTAGTCGCGCATCTGGCCCGAGGCGAAGATCACGTCGAAGAGCGGCGGCTCGCCCACGACCTGGGCCGCGAGCCCGGCGCGCTGCAGGAGCCGCTTGAGCTCCGCCATGAGCTCGCGGCCCGTGGCGAAGAGGCGCTCGTAGGCGCCGGGCTCTCTCAGGACCTCGAGCGTGGCGAGGCCGGCCACGGCGGCGACCGGGTTGCCGCTGAGCGTGCCCATCTGCACCATGTAGCCCGCCTCGCCCGCGGCGGCGCGGTCGAAGTGGGACATGATGTCGGCACGCCCGGCGATGGCCGCCAAGGGGAAGCCGCCGCCCACCACCTTGCCGACGGTGCAGATGTCTGGCACCACGCCGTAATATTCCTGGGCGCCGCCGTAGGCGAAGCGGAAGCCGGTGACGATCTCGTCGAAGATGAGGGGGATGCCGTTCTCGGCGGTGATCTTGCGCAGTGCTGCGAGGAAGCCGGGTGCCGGCGGGATGATGCGCTGGAAGGGCTCGACGATGACGCCGGCGAGCTCGTCGCGGTGCTCGCGCACGATGCTCGCGACCGTCTCGGCGTCGTTGAAGGGGGCGATGAGCATCTCGTCGGAGAGGCTCTGCGGGATGCCCGGCGAGTCTGGCACGGCTTGCGGGAAATTGCCCGAGCGCTTGGGGGCGAGGCTCATGAGCGAATAGTCGCTCATGCCGTGGAAGCCGCCCTCGAACTTGAGGATCTTGTCGCGCTTGCGGAAGGCGCGCGCGAGACGCATGGCATAGGCGTCCGCTTCCGTGCCGGTCGAGACGAAGCGCACCTTCTCGGCGCAGGGCACGGCCGCGACGATGGCCTCGGCGAGGCGGATGCCCTGGCGGTTGTTGGCGAAGAAGGTGGTGCCTTGGGCCACCTGGTCTTGCACCGCGGCAGTGACCGCAGGATGCGCGTGGCCGATCAGCATGGGGCCGGAGCCGAGGAGGAAGTCGACGTACTCGTTGCCGCTCTCGTCCCACACGCGCCCGCCGTGGCCCTCGCGGATCACCACCTCGGAGGCGAAGTTCCCGAAGCTGCCGCCGGGGAGCACGCGCTTCGCCGTCTCGACGAGCCCGCGCTCGAACGTCGCTCACGTTTTGCATGGCCATGGCATCCCCGCCCGCTTTCTCCGGCGGGCGATAGTAGCGGAGCCGCGCCATGGTGTCGCTACGGCTGTTGGGCCGAGGCCTGCCTCTTAAGGCACGGTTGCTCCCGGCCGCCAGGACCGCTTGAATGTCCCGGCGCCGGCTCGGCGGGCGGCAGCCGGGTTGCGCCATGGCATGAGGGCAGGCGGCATGAGCGGCGAGACTCCCCTCATCGAGCGCTCCGGCGGCCCGTGGCGCTGCCTCGCCGAGATCCTGCTCGTCTTCCTCCGCCTGGGGCTCACCTCGTTCGGCGGGCCGGTGGCGCACCTCGGCTATTTCCGCGAGGAGCTCGTGGCCCGGCGGCGCTGGCTCGACGAGCGCGCCTACGCCGATCTCGTCGCCCTCTGCCAGTTCCTCCCCGGACCGGCGAGCAGCCAGGTCGGCTTCGCCATCGGCCTCATGCGCGGCGGCCTCTCAGGCGGCCTTCTCGCCTGGGCCGGCTTCACGCTGCCTTCGGCGCTCGCCTTGACGCTCTTCGGTTACGGCGCTCGAGCCTATGGCGGGCTCGCCGGCACGGGGCTGCTCCACGGCCTCCAGTTGGCCGCCGTCGCCGTGGTCGCCCGGGCGCTCTGGGGCATGGCCCGCGTGCTGGCACCCGACCGGCCGCGCGCGACGATCGCCATCGCCGCGGCGCTCGTGGTCCTCGCCTGGCCGGGCCCGCTCGGCCAGATCGCCGCGATCTTGGGCGGCGGCGTCATCGGCTGGCGGCACTTCAAGGCGGCCCCGGCAGGGGAGCGGCAGGCGCCGGCTGCGGCCATCGGCCGCGGCATGGCGCTCGTCTCGCTCGCCCTCTTCCTCCTCCTCTTGGGCCTGCTGCCGTTCCTGGCCGAGCTCGTGCCGAGCCACGCGCTGCAGCTCGTCGACCGCTTCTACCGCGCGGGCGCCCTTGTGTTCGGCGGCGGGCACGTCGTGCTGCCGCTCCTGCAGTCCGCGGTGGTGCCGCCGGGCTGGATCGCGAACGACGCGTTTCTCGCGGGCTATGGTGCTGCCCAGGCGGTGCCCGGGCCGCTCTTCACCTTCGCCGCCTATCTCGGCACGGTGATGGAGCCGGGCCCCAACGGCTGGCTCGGGGCAGCACTCTGCCTGGCCGCGATCTACCTGCCGACCTTTCTTCTCGTCGTCGGCGCGGTGCCGTTCTGGGATTATGCGCGGGCGCATCCGGGCTTGCGCTCGGCCCTCGTCGGGGTGAATGCCGCGGTGGTCGGCCTTCTCCTGGCCGTGCTCTATCGCCCCGGCTGGACGAGTGCCGTGACCGGCACGGCCGACTTCATGCTGGTGCTGGCGGCGTTCCTGCTGCTCGCCTTTTGGCGCACCCCGCCGTGGCTCGTCGTTCTCCTCGCGGCCGTGGCGGGGTGGCTGCTGCGCCTATCCTGAGCACGGCCCCACGGGCGGCAGAGCGATGCTCAGCGCTGGAACGGACTGTTCGGGCCGAAGCCGTAGCCGAAGGGGGCCAGCTGAGGGGGTTGTGAGGGGTCGAGGTAGGTGCTCGAGCGGTCGGCGCCGTAGCCGCCGCCGGTGATGGAGAAGCTCAAGCCCGAGTTGCCGAAATTGTAGCTCTTGGCACCGTTGGGGTCGCTCGTCAGCTTCTGGATCGGCGCGTCCTCGCCGGGATTGGCGAGCTGCTGGCTGCCGCCGGACTGGGAGGGGCTGACCGGCTCGAGGGTGAAGGCGCACGCCGGCCCCGCACCCCAAAGGAGCGCAAGCACGATCGCCGAAATCCCCGCCGCCAGATACCGCATGGCCGCTCCGCCTCCGAGCGCTCCAATTTAGGCGCGCCGGCCGCGGAATGCAAGGCCGCGGCGAGGGGCGAGGAAGTGCCGTCCGCCTAGAAACGATAGCGCATGCCGACGAAGACCACGTTGACGAAGTAGGACGGGTTGGCGTCGCCCGGCAAAAGCCCGGTCGAGTAGGCCGTCGCCGAAGTAAGGGCGAAATCCTGGTAATCCAGGCGCTCCAAGGTATCGCCGATGAAGAGCATGACGTTGGACTGCAGATTGTACTCGACGCGCAGGGTCAGGCTGTTGAGCAGCGATACCACGTCGGGGAGCGGCGCCGTCGCCAGGCTGGAGTTGGCCGGCGCCCCGAGTGCGAGCGTGCCGCCGTCCGAGATCACGAAACCGGTGTCGCCGTAGGAGAGATTGTAGCCGAGCTTGACCTTGAGGCGGTCGGGAATTGCCTTCCATTCGGCATCGAGGCCGACGCTGTGGACCTGATCGGTCGTCTTGCCGTTCCATTGGCCGTTGCACCCGGCCGTCGTGGTGAAGCCGTTGGCGTTGCAGGTCGTGCTCGTCCAATAGACGGAGTTCTGATCGTAGTAGACCCTCTGATAGGTATAGTAGCCGTGGAACGTGAGGTCCTCCGTCGGCTGCCAGGTGATATCCGGCCCGAGCGAGATGCTCTCGTTGTTCCTCAGCCCCAGCGTCGATTGCGAGTAATCGTCGTTGTCGTACTTGATCATGAACGTGCCGTTGAGGGTGTGGTTCGGCGAGAAGTCGAGCGTGCCCTTGACCTCGTCGCGGGTGCGCGACGCCTCGTAGAACTTGAAGAGGCCGCCGAAGTCCAGGTTGCCGGCGTTGTCCAGGAAGTCCCACGGCGCGTTCTGGTTGTAATTGTGGGCATCGCGCATGGCGTGGGAATATCCGAGGCTGCCGTTGACGTCGTCCAGGATATGGCTGCGTACCTTGCCGCCGAAGGTGTTCTCCGTCACGTCCTTGGTATCCGCAAAGGTGCGCAAGGTGCTGTCGTAGTCATAGTCCAGCGTGAGCTTCGTCTCATCCAGCACCCGGTAGCCGCCCTCGAGCGACGCCTTCTGGTGGATATAGCTCGACGGCGTGTTGGAGTATCCGGTGGGCCCCGTGTTGGCGAGGGCATCGCCGACGGCGGTGACGTAATGGCTGCGCGGGGTCATGTTGTCGCGGTCGTCGATCGTGTAGCTCGCCCGCACGTTCACTCGATCCAGCGGCTCCGAGGTGATTGCCGCATTGCCGAAGATCGTGTTGACCAGCCCGTCGAGGCTCGAGCGCGGTATCGAAATCCCGGTCGCGTTCACATTGCCGGTCGAGGGCGCGAAGGCGTCGTTCTGCATCTGCAGCCCGTAGGCGAAATTGACGTTGAGCCGCGTCCTCGGCGTGACATTGAGACCGACCTGGGCCTTGACCTGATGGGCCGAGTTGCTCGGCGGCGTGCTCCAATAGGCGCTCAAGCCGGCGACGCCGGGTCCGAAAGTCGCGGCCGACAAGGCAAAGGGATTCTGACCCTGGAAATAGGTCGTGTTGTCGTTGAAGGCGGAGAACGTGTAGCCGAGCTGGGCCTGCAGGCGGGCGCCGTTATATTGCGCCATGGCCTCGTAGCGGCCGGTGTCGTAGTTGATCGGCTCGGGGAAATAGAGAACCGCACCGGTGGTCACGGCGCTGTAGGACGGCGAGACCGGGGTGCCGCCGAAGGTCAGGCCGGTCTCCTTGATGCCCTCCTTGTGCTCCTGGCGAATGTTCGTGCTGAAGACCCAATCGCCCACCTGATAGTGGGCATTGCCGCCGAAGATGTTGCGCTGGGTCTTCGCCTCGAGGACGTTCAGCTTGCCCGTGAGCGACGTGGCAGATCCCACGCTGCCCTTGGCTATGCCCGCCGCAAGCGAGCCGTTTGGATTGTAGACGCTGTGGAAGGTGTTGGAGCCATAATAGGGAATGCCGTCGTAGTAGAACTTCAGGCCCCATGTGCCCTGCTGGCCGTAGGCGGCGCTGACGGAGCGGGACGTGAGTCCCAGATTGGCGGCCTCGATGTCCCAATAGTGCGTCCCGCCGGAGTCCCAGGGGTCGTGGCCGCGATAGGTGAAGTCGCCGATCGCGAAACCCGGATCGACCAGCCCGGTGAAGCGGCCGAAGAGGAAGGACTTGCCGCTGACGTAGCCGGCGCCGACGGTGACCTCATTGGTGCCGCTGGGCTCCGCATTCGCATCGGGAGCGCTTGTCCCAGCGTTGGTGCTTTGAGCCTGCTGCGCGCGGACTGCAAGCGGCACGAGACAGCTTGCCGCCAATGCCGCGACGATCAATGTGCGCTTCATGGTCGCCCCCCATACGCGACTCGCAGTTACGCCCCAAACTCCCCCGTCAAGCGCTCACCGTAAGAAAGCGGCTCCCGCCGGATTGTTCGAACCGTGGATCTGGGAGTGGCAATTGATGCAGCCGTGCGCCATCAGCTGGAACTTCCCGATGATGGCCCCAGCGAACGTGCCCCCAACCGTGTTCGCGCCGCTATAGGGCTCGCCCGGGTGGAACGTGGTGTCGTGGCAATTCTGGCAGAGATACGGCGGACGCTCCTTCAGCAGGCGGGCCTGGGTGGAGCCGTGCGGCGTGTGGCAATTGGTGCAGTCCTCCGCCACCGGCGGGTGCTCCCAGAGAAGCGGACCGCGCTTCTCCGCGTGGCAGGTGTAGCAAGTCTCGTTGATGGTGTACTCCTTGAGGGCCTTCGGACCCGGAGAGCCGTGCGGATTGTGGCAGTCCGAGCACACCACTTTGCCCTCGCGGATCGGGTGGTGCGAGTACTCGAAGCTCTGCGCACGCTGCTCGGCGTGGCAGGTGAAGCACACCTGCGGCTGCGTCGCCTTGACCAGCACGGGATCCTTCGCCGCATGCGCGGTGTGGCAGTTGACGCAGGCGACCCCGCTGCTCTCCATCAGGCTGCCCTTCCAGTTCATGCGCAGGCCCGACTCGTGACAGCTCAGGCAGACGCCGTTGCGCGCCTCGACCGGCGATTTCTTGGCGCCTCGGAAGACGATCGCCGGCAACACCGTCGTCGGCGACGCCACATGCGCGGCGCTCGGTCCGTGACAGGTCTCGCAGCCCTGCTGGGCGAACGGCGTGCGCGAATCGCCCGTCACCGCCATCGGCGTCTGGAATATGAGGTTAACGGGAGCCTGGTCGTGGCAGCCGAGGCACGTCTTCGTGCCCCCTTCGGCATAGGCTCCGGCCGCTGCTTGCGCCGCCTGCGCTTGCGCCACCTGCTGTGGCTCGGTCGCCTGCGCCGTCAGCGTCCACCACGCGGCGCCCAGTGCGCACAGAACTCCGACCGTCAGCCTCGCGTTCGCCATGGAGCTCCCCCTCCGCTTCGTGGAGCGCTGATTTGTTGCAGCCGCGCTCCGCTAGCGTCGCGTCTAACTCATGTTGCCGCTCTTCGCATCTTTGCCGTTCTTAGAAGCCTCTCCTCGTTCCGCGAGCGTCTAACCATTGACCGCGACGACATCGGCGCCGCCCCAAGCGAGGGGCAGCGCGTTCGCGGGAGACAGGCGATGGAAGAGAACCGCCGTGCGGCCGGCATGCAGCGCCTGGCGCGATCGCCCTGCATCGCGTGCGGCGTGCGCCAGCTTGCGGCTAAGCTGCACTGACACGGCGCCCTTGGCGAAGCCCCCTAGGGGTTCACCCGGCGCAGCCGCCCCTCTGCACATCGACGCCCCCCATGAGCCGGCCACCCTCAGTCTTAACCCGTCCCCTCAACGCCAGCCTTCATTCATCTGGACCATTCCGCTCGTCCTTGTGAATGAACGCCTTTTTCAGCCACTGGTACTCTCCGAGGGTTCGCTTGCTTTTTGTAGTGCCAGGATCATATTTTCAATTAATACCAGACCTATCTTCGTTGTAGACGCTCTCCGCGGCCCCTCGGTTCTCGCCGCAGCGGATGCCGCTCTCGACCTCGACGCGGCGAGACCATTTCCTACGGTCGATCGACATCTCGGTCTCTGATCTGGATCAATGCCGCGAGCCGGAGCTGCGCGAGCGGCCATCCCCGCGCTCCCCGGACGACCCTGGCGCTCGACGGCCAGATCGGCCGAGTCGCATAGAAAAATCAGAATGATAACGGCTTCGACGGGGCCTGCGACGGGAGCGACGGCCGCCGCACTCCGGCCGCGCGATGCGGCCGGTTGCCCTCGCAATTCAGCCCGGCGAGGTCCAATTCCGGTCTTGTCTGCAGCCGCGATGGGCGTACTCTCCCGACGATAAGGGCTGGGTTACTCGGCCATCTGGGGAATGTCGGATCAAACGGGGAGATCCAGTCCGATGCGACGTGCGAGACTTGCCGTGTGGCTCACGGCAGCCGTCTTTGGCGGCATGATGTGTTGTCCCGCAACGCCGAGCGCCTGGTCGGCGGAGAGCGCCGCGGCCGGCTCTCATTCCGCCGACCCCGCGGCCGCATCTCCGGACCTCAACGACAACGCGACCTGCCTGGCGTGCCATGGCAACCCGGACTTCATCGTGCCGCGGGCCGACGGAAGCGTGCGCTCGCTCTACATCGACAAGAACCATTTTGCTGCCAGCGTGCACGGCAAGCTGCTGGTGTGCGTCAATTGCCACACCAAGATCACCGAAATCCCCCACAGGGACGTGTCGAAGACCCTGCTCGCGTGGCGCCAGAGCATTCCTCCCATATGCGGCACCTGCCACGCCGACCAGCTCAGCCAGTACATGACGTTGGTGCACGCCAAGGAGATCATGAAGGACGGCAATCCCAAGGCAGCCGTCTGCTCGGATTGCCACGGCGCGCACAACATCGCGAACCCCACACCCGAGCATGTCAGGTTCACCATCATAGAGAACTGCGGCAACTGCCACCAAGCGCAACTGAAGAGCTACCTCCAGACCTACCACGGCCAGGTCACCATCCTGGGCTACGGGTACACGGCCAAGTGTTTCGACTGCCACGGCAATCATGCCATCGTGCCGGTCGGCAGCCCGGCATCCCCGGTCTATCCGGCGAACCGGCTCAAGACCTGCCGGAAATGCCACACGCATGCGACGGCCGGCTTCGAGACGTTCGAGCCCCACGCCACGACCAACAACCTCTCGCGCTATCCCTATACCTGGCTCGCATCGAAATTCATGTTCGCGCTCCTCGGCGGCACGTTCGCGTTTTTCTGGACGCATTCGGCGCTGTGGTACTACCGCGAGGTGCGGGACCACCTGGCGATGAAGCATCGGCCGCACGTCAAGACGGCCGAGCTGCTGCAGGACAAGCCCGTCTACTACCAGCGCTGGAGCGCCATGTGGCGCATCGCCCACCTTTCCTTCGCGATCTGCATGATCGCGCTGATCCTCACCGGCATGACCCTGTTCTATGCCGACAGCTTCTGGGCGCCGGCGGTCCAGAGGGCGTTCGGCGGCCCGCGCATCACCGGCACGGTCCACCGCATCTTCGCGGTCGTGTTCGTGTCGATCTTCGTCGCCCACCTCGGCTACGTGGTGGTGCGCGTCGGCAGGCAGTTGCGCACGTTCGACTGGTTCGGGCCGTACTCGATGGTCCCCAGCCTGAAGGACCTCGAGGACGCCATCGGGATGTTCAGGTGGTTCTTCGGCCTCGGCCCGCAGCCCCTGTTCGACAAGTGGACCTACTGGCAGAAGTTCGACTACTGGGCGCCGTTCTGGGGCGTCACCATCATCGGCGTGAGCGGCGCCATGATGTGGTTCAACACCTTGACGGCATCCTACCTGCCCGGGTGGGTGTTCAACGTCGCCATGATCTTCCACGGCGAGGAGGCCTTCCTGGCCGCCGCGTTCCTCTTCACGGTGCATTTCTTCAACAACCACTGGAGGCCGGAGAACTTCCCGCTCGACACCATGATGTTCACCGGCGTCATGCCGCTGGAGAAATTCAAGCGGGAGCATATCATCGAGTACAACCAACTCGTCGCATCGGGCCGGCTCGCGGACTACATCGTCCACGCGCCGTCGCGGCCCATGACGGTCGGCTCCAAGATTTCTGGGCTTCACCCTGATGGCGGCAGGCCTGATCCTCCTGGTCCTGATCATGAACGGCTTCGCGCACAACCTGATCACAGGCGAATGATCATGGGCCGCAGGCTTCCGGCGGCCAGGAGAAGAGACTCGCTTGGCCCCGTTGCGGAGCAACCGATCGCGCGCCGCTGACATCGCCGCCGCAGTGCAGCTCCATTATCGCCTGCGCCGCATTGATCCAAGGCGAAGTTCAGGGCTAAGCTCCCGGCGCGCGCAGGGTCTCGGGCGGAGCGGTGGCAGCCGGAGAACGGCATGAATCGGCAAAGCCTCAAGTTCAAGGTCGGTCTCTATCTCACCGCGGCACTTTCCCTGGCGGTGGTTCTGTTCACCGTGGTGGTCGCCTGGAATCAGCGGAACGAGCTGCTCGACACGGTGGCCGGCTACGTCATCCAGCTTTCCGAGGTCATTACCAGAAGCACGCGTTTCGCAATGCTTCAGAATCAGCCCGCCTACGTGGATACCATCATCCGCGACGTAGCCCAGCAGGAAGGCATCGACAGGATCAGGATCTTCAGCGCGGACGGCAGGATCACGCATTCGACCTACCCTCCCGAGATCGGCCAGATCGTGGACCGCAAGGCCGAAGGCTGCTCGCTGTGCCACCAGACCGAGAAGCCGCTCGAGGAAGTTCCCATGGGCAAGCGGACATGGACCTTCACGGCCCCCGGAGGAGAGCGTCTTTTGGGCAGCATGCAGGTGATCCGCAATGCGCCCTCCTGCTACAACGCCGCCTGTCATCAGCACGCCAAGGACACCCCCGTGCTCGGCGTCCTCGATATCCGCTATTCGCTGAACGACATGGATCGGAGGATCCGCGGGAACGTGCTTACGATCATCGCATTTTCCCTGGGATTCGTGCTCGTCGCCTCGCTCACGGTCGGCCTTTTCGCCCACCCTCTGGTCTATGTGCCGCTGCGCGATTTGGAAGCCGGGGCGAGGCGCATCGCCGCCGGCAATCTGGAGGAGCCCATTCCGGTGCGGAGCGGCGACGAGTTCGGCGAGCTTGCGCGCTCCTTCAATGCCATGACGGCAGCGCTGCGGAATTCCCGCTCGGAGCTGCGCGAGTGGGCGGCGACGCTCGAGCAGAAAGTCGAGAGAAGAACCGAGCAGCTCCGCATTGCCCAGGCCGAAGCCACGCGGGGAGAAAAGCTGGCTTCGGTCGGACTGCTCGCCTCCGGCATCGCCCACGAGCTGAACAATCCGTTGACCGGCGTCCTCACCTTCTCGCAGCTGCTGCGGGAAAAGATGGCGGACGGGAGCCAGGACGCGGAGGACATGGACCTCGTGATCCGGGAAACCAGGAGGTGCGCCAGCATCATCCGAAGGCTGCTCGATTTCGCGCGAGAGAAGCCGCCGGAGAAGAAATTCGCCGACCTCAACCAGATCATCGAAGACACCGCCCGTCTCGTCGAACGGCCCGCCCATTTGCGCGATATCGCCGTCACCCTGGACCTCGACCGAACCCTGCCGCAGGCCTGGATCGACCCGGACCAGATCAAGCAGGTCGTCATGAACCTGCTCGTCAACGCCCAGCATGCGATCGACGGAGAGGGCGGCATCGTTGTGCGCACGCGGCAAGTGCCGCACCCGAGAGCCTCGCAACCTGGCGCCACCGCCGCGCCGATGGTGGAATTTTCGGTCAGCGATACCGGATGCGGAATACCCAATGAAAACTTCGGGCGGATTTTCGATCCCTTCTTCACCACCAAGATCGGAATGGGCACGGGACTGGGATTGTCCGTCAGCCATGGCATCGTCGAGGCTCATGGCGGTACGATCGAAGTCGAAAGCGAAGTGGGGGAGGGCTCCACATTCCGGGTCCGCCTCCCTCTCGTCCGGTCGCCCGAACTCGTGGACAGCGGCAGTCGAGGGAACATTTCGTGAGCGTGAAAATATTGGTCGTCGACGACGAGCGCATCATTATCGACAGTTGCCTTCGCATCTTGAGGAACGACGACTATCAGCTCGATGCCGTCCAGGACGGTTTGGAGGCGCTGCGCAAGATCGACGAGAACCATTACGACATCGTCATCCTGGACATCATGATGCCGAAGATCGACGGCCTCGAGGTGCTGCGCCGCGTCAGGGAGGGGCACCCCGACATCGATGTCATCATGATCACCGGACTGTCGCAGATCGAGACGGCCGTGAAATCGATGAAGCTCGGGGCCTTCGACTACCTGCCCAAGCCGTTCGATCCGGACGAGCTCAGGCTCGTGGTGCATCGCGCGCTGGAGCGGCGGCGATTGCTCCAGGAGAACCTGAATCTCAAGACCGAGGTCGGCGCCAAGTACCGCTTCGAGAACATCATTGGGGCGAGCCCCCAGATGCAGAGCGTCTTCCGCCTTGTCGCCAAGTGCGCTCCGACCAACTCGACGGTGATGCTCACCGGCGAGTCGGGAACGGGCAAGGAGCTGATCGCTCGCGCCATTCACTACAACAGTCTGCGCAAGGACAAGCCGTTCGTCCCGGTGGACTGCAACGCGCTCAGCGAGAACCTGCTGGAGAGCGAGTTGTTCGGGCACGTCAAGGGCGCCTTCACCGGCGCTGTGGCGAACAAGAAGGGCATGCTGGAAACCGCCGGCGGCGGAACGCTTTTTCTCGACGAGATCGGCAATATCTCCCTCTCGACCCAAGCCAAGCTGCTGCGGGTCATTCAGGAGCGGGAGTTCAGGGCGGTCGGGGATACCAAGACGCAGGCCGCCAACTTCAGATTGATCACCGCGACCAACAAGGACCTCAAGGCCATGGTCGCGGACGGCAGGTTCCGCGAGGATCTCTTCTATCGGATCAACATCTTCCCCATCCGCAATCCGCCGCTGCGAGAGCGCCGCGACGACATACCTGCCTTGGCCTTCCACTTCCTCGGCGTCTTCAGCGGGGAGATGGCGAAAAAGGTGACGGAGTTCTCCGACGAGGCCATGCGCGTGCTCATGAACTACGATTGGCCGGGCAATGTGCGGGAGCTCGAAAGCACGGTGCAGCGCGCGGTCATTCTGGCGACCGACGCCGTCATTCGCCGGGCGCATCTGTTCAGCATCGACGAGTTGCCGCCGGGGCTTGCTCTCGACATCCCGAAAACGGGCGAGGAGCTCAAGCAGATCAAGAAACTTGCGCGCGAGAAGTCGGTCGAGAACATCGAGAAGCTGTTCGTTCTCGATGCGCTCAAGAGAAACGCCTGGAACGCGACCAAGAGTGCCGAGGAGACCGGCATGCAGCGCGCCAATTTCCAGGCTCTGATGAGAAAATACAACATCCGGATCCAGGAAGCCGAGCGCGATCCCGGCGAGCCCGATGCCTCGTAGGAGGCAGGCCGGCCTCCCTCGCGCCAGTCCCCGGCGCGGCGTCGCGCGCACGGTGCCGCAGCCCTCAGGCCGGCCGGAAATCCCCGTTCTCGCCCCGGCTCCCGGCTGAGCCATGCAGATCGGCAATCCGCGAAGCGATCTGATCCACTGCCTGCCATGAGGTGAATTCGACGCAGCTCCGCGGGTCGGTCGGTCCTCCCGTCATCTTCATGATGAAGCGGATGATCTGGCGATCGAGCCAGCGGTAATGCGGGTAGTCGAGCCGCCCGGCGACGGCGGCCGCCAAAACCGGCTTCAGCCCATGTCGGGCCAGCAATTTCCGAAGATATTGATGGCCCGCGGCGGCGTCCTTCCCCGCCTTCCTGGCGGCCAGATTCACCGAGACGAAGACAAGCGGAGCCCGCGCGAGCAGCTCTCCGTACGTCGCAAAGAAGCGCTCCGCTTCCGGCAGATGCCGGCCATATCGCACGGCCGCAACCACGACGACCAAGGGGGCCGCGGCGAGATCCGCCGCCGCCGGAAACGCGCCCGCCAGGTCATGCGGCGGTGCGCAGATCCCGTGGTCGGCAAGCCGGTCCGCTATATGCGATGCGATCCGCCGCGATTGACCGTCACGCGTGGCGTAGAACAAAAGCATCTTCTGACCCGGGTTCGCAGCGCAGCGCTGCACGGGCCTCTTCGACGATTGCCGCCGCGACATGCCCGCGCGGCGAGGAGATCGACGCGGTCATTCCGCTCGCCGCGGCCGCGCCCTCACTCCGCCCCATCGGCGCTCTCGCTGTCCTCGACCTCCTCGTAGCCGTCGAACATCGCCTTGTACTTCTCGAGCGGCGTGCGGCCCAGCGTTCCGAGATAGGCATGGAACGAGATATAGAACGCGAAAAAGATGAAGATCAGCACGTGCACCGTATCGACGACGCGCACCCCGCCGAAAAAGGTCACCGCACCCGAAAAGCGCGTGAGATCCCAGAGCAGGATTCCCGTGACGCACTGAATGGGAAGCACGATGAGCATGACGATCTGGTACGCCACGCTTTGCAGCGGATTGAACTTGCTGTAGACGCTCACCTGATGCGGATCGGGCGCTCCCTTGAAGATGCCATAGCCGTAATAGAGGAGCTGGCGCAGGTTGCCGCGGTAATATTCGATCGGATTTAGCTCGGGGTGGTAGACCCTGATCTTGTCGGAGAAAAGATAGAAGAAAAACCACACGAAGAAGTTGGCGATGAGGACGAAGCCGATCCAGTTGTGGACGGCGACGGCAATCCTGAAAGGGACCACGTCGATAAGGCCAACGTAGCGGATCTGCACGCCGGTGAGAACCATCATCACGCAGGCGACCGCGTTGATCCAATGCCAAATCCTCACGGGGAGGGGGTGAACGTAAATCCGATGCATCTTGCCTACCCTTTCCGTTGCTCGCGGGCCTTTCGGTTCAGGTATCGCTTGAAGGCCCATCTCGCGGTCAGATGGGCGACGGGCAGCGCGATGCCGCCGAGCAGAGCGAGGACAAAAAGAACGTCGAGAAACGTGATCCTGGTGCCGCCGATGGCGTAGAAGCCGCCGATCGAATCGATGGAGAAGACGGAGCTCAAGACCTGTTTGCTGGCGCCATAGCGCACCGGTATGCCGGTTGGGCCGGCGACGGACACCGTGACGCTCTCGAACGCGTCGGCTCCCGCCCGGTGGCAGGTATTGCAATCGCTGATCGCCGCGGTCTTGCCCGCGAGCTCGTGCGCCTCGACCCCCGTGCGCACCTCCAAGCGGCCCTTGAGGCTCGTCTTGTCCCCGACGCCCGGGCGATTGAGCGTCTTGAGCAGCGTCCAGAGCGTCGTCGCATCCAGGCCAGGCTTCCCTGCAGTCGGGGAAGCGGTGCGACTTTCGAACTCGGGAATGCCCACCGGCCCGGAAACCTCCCTTTGCGCCGTGCTGTCATAGAGGATGAGGTCGACCATCCGCTGCGCCTTCGGCACATGGCAGGCGGCGCAGGACACCACGTCGAAATGCAGCGCGGCATTCGGGAGCCAATTGCTGTGCGCAGCGAGTGCGCCGGTATGGCAGCCGAGACAGAACGTCCTTCAATCCGTTGACCGCCGAGGGAACGTTCACGTCATGGGCGCCGTGGCAACCGAAGCACAGGGGAGCCTGGGTCACGCCTTTGCGGCGTGCCACGCCATGCACGCTCGCGGCATAGGCGGTGAAGATGGCGCCGTGGCAGGTCTTGCAGGGAACCGTATCCATCGCCTCGGCCGCGCCCTTCATCACCGCGTGAGGCGAATGGCAGCCCGTACAAAGCGGGGCGTCCGGGTTCCCTGAGCGGACGAGAGCCGCGTGGACGCTTTTATCCCATTCCCCGAACTGATCGCTGTGACAGGTGCCGCAGACTTTGACCATCGCGATGGAAAAGTCGTGCTTGCTGCTGATGGTGTGCTCCGCCGGAGGATGACTGGCCGGGTCTATGTCGGTATGGCAGCCGGTGCAGCCGAGCGCGCTGTGGACCGATTGCGCGAAGGCATCGCCGGGTATGTGCAGCGAGAGCGATTCGCCGCTTGCGAGCTGCTTCTCCATCCCCGGAGCCCCATGGCACGCCAGGCATTGCTGGTCGCCCTCGGAGAGTGCAGCCGCAGATGCCGACGCCGTCATCCCGGCAAGAGCCAGCACGACGGCTGCGACAGCCGCGCCGATCGCGGCCGTAGCGAATGGTCCATGTCCCATCCCGCCGCCTGAGCCGGGCTTCCTCACGTGCGTCTCCGCATTTTCGTCTCGGTCCCCTTGGCCGCCGCCGGGGCACGCCACGCCCACCTTCCGATCCTTGCGCCTCTTCTGCACGCGAGCGCTTCGCCGGTCCTTGATGCAGATCAAACGCCGGAAGCGTCGTAAGGGAAAGGGGCGGGCGAAACGTCACGGCTTTGCTGCCCCTCGCCTTGCCCCGCGAGCCTGCTCTCCGCAAGCATAAACGGGGTTAGGGGGCAGCCGCCCCCCTGTTCCCGGAGAAAGCCTCTTCGACTCGGCATCGTCTGCCGCGATCAGCCCTGGGCTCCCTTATTGCGCCAGGCCTTACCGCCGATCCACACCAGCATCGCCAACCCGATCAGCGGGAAGAGCAGGATGTAGGCAAGTGCCACGAACGGCGCGGCGAGGAACATGACCATATTGTAGAGGGACCGGCCGATGGTCCTGCCCGCCTTCTCCTGGCCCGCCGCCCCGGGTGCCGCTAACGAAGCCCTCCGCTTGCGCCAACCCTGCACGGCCGTCCGGGCCAGCAAGCCCAACCCGATGAACGGGAAGAGCGCGATGTAGGCGAGCGCCACGAACGGCGCGGCAAGGAACATGGCGACGTTGTAGAGGGACCGGCCGATGGTCCTGCCGGCGCTCTCCTTGCCGACCGCTGCGGGCTGCGCCGCTCCGCCGGGCTCCGGCGCCGCAACGGCAAGCTGCGGCAGCGTTTCCGCGGGAGGCGGCAGCGCTGGCGCAACAGCGGCATCCAGGCTCGTCTCGATCATTTCCGGGGTAAGCGGCTTGCGCAGGAACGCGCGCACGCCGGCGGCCTCCGCGCGCGCCTGATTCTCGGCCGTGCCATAACCGGTGATGATCACGACCGGAGTCCACGGGCGCTTCGCACGCAGCTGCTCCGCCACCTCGAGCCCGTCCATTCCCGGCATCTTGATGTCGGTGAACACGGCCTCGTAGTCCTCTTGCGAAACCTTGTTGAGCGCCACCTCGCCGTTCTCGGCGCTGACAACCACATAGCCTTTCCGAGTGAGTACCCGGTCAAAGCTCTTGCCGATGACTGGATCGTCGTCCACCACCAACACTTTTCTGATTGCGTTCATGGCTTTCTCCTCTTCTTGCAGCGGGTCAGGAGGCGAGACTGCTCGTCTCTCCGTAGGGTTCCATTGTCGCGCCGGGGCTCCAGAGGTCCTTGCGCAGCGACCATTTCTTCTGGGTTACCGCGCCGCTGGCGGCGGTGATGACCTCGGACGGACCGACCGGCTTGGCGAGATAGTCGTAAGCGCCCAGCCGCACCGCCTCTTTGGCACTCTCGACGGTGGGATAGCCCGTGATCACGACCACCTCGCTTTGCGGGCACGTTTGCTTGATCGACTTCAGGACCGTGAGGCCATCCATGCCGGGCATGCGAAGGTCGACCAGCACGACATCGAAGCGCTTGTGCTCCAATGCCTGCAGCGCATCCTCGCCGCTCGCGGCGGCTTCCACGTTGTAATGGGCGGCCTGCAAGGACCTCTGAAAGCTGAGACGCACCACTTCGTCGTCATCAACGACCAGAACTTTGATTTGCTCGCTCATGTCGGTCCCCTTTGGCACCGGTTCGCTACTCTCGCCTTCATGTATCGCAAGGCGCGTGCCAGACCGAGCAGCCAGAGGAGATCGTCATATTATTCAACATACTAGACGCAAGAAGCGGAGCCCGAGCCGGCAGGCGACCCCGGCGAGAGCGGCCGATAAGTATAAATTCCTTGTACACTCGCCGGCCTCGACCGATGTTGGTTCTTGTATTTCAACGGCTTACGACGATCGCGGGGCGATCGAATTCTTATACAGTCAGCCCCCGCAATGGCTCGCTCTCGCGGGCGAACCGGCAGAATCCTCCAGCGGGTCGAGGACCCAACGTCAACCGTCCATCCAGCCAGCCGTCCAATGATTTGCGAATGATGCCGTGCCGGCGCCGCCGCCGGGTCGACGAGTTTCCAAGCGCACGGCACTGCCGGCGACTTCGAACGCTGTCGCCATCTCCGGCTCGCCGCAACCGGGCAGCTCGAAAGATATCGGGTGGCCGCGCCGCAGCGATCCTTCGCCCTGCGCTCGAGAATATTGGGCTTTACCCTGATCGCGATTGGCTCGATGCTGGTGCTCGCGATTGTCGGGTTCTGCGACGGCCTGTCACGAGCGTAATCGCGCCGAATGAGAGCGATCGCGTGGAACCGCCCAAGTGGGAAGCGGCGATCTCGGGCCGCCCCACCAACCGTCGAGGCTCTGCCATGGAACGTCTTATGCTCGCCGTCCTGCTGTCGGTGGCGCTGCTGCTCGCTTGGGACGACCATGCGTCGTCGGCAGCGGATATTGCCGCGGGCAAGATGGTGGCCAAGCAGCAATGCGCAGCGTGCCACGGCCTGGATGGCAAGGGCATTGCCCCGGGGATCCCCAACCTGGCGGGACAGCGCGACAGTTATCTGCTTGCCGCGCTGAACGAGTACAAGCAAGGCCTGCGAATTCACGCCGCCCTGACGACGATGGCCGAGCGCCTGAGCAAGGCGGACGAAGAGAACGTGGTTGCCTATTACGCCAGCCTGCCGCCGGTCGCGGCCGCGGCAGAAAAGCAGCCGGAAGCCGTTTCTCCCTATGAGCACGGAAAGGCGCTGGCGCAGGCCTGCGTTCGGTGTCATGGCGAAAACGGCAACAGCACGACTCCCGGCACGCCCAGCTTGAGCGGCCAGCAGCCGGGCTATCTAAGCACCGCGATCCAGGAGTATCTCACCGGAGCGCGCGAGCCCGCCCCGATGCACGCGCTGATACGGGGCCTGAAGGGACTGGATGTGGAGAGCCTGGCGCTCTATTTCGCCTCCCAGACCCCGGTGCCGCGTCCCGCGCCGGCCATCGGCAATGCTGCGGCAGGCGAGCCGCTCACCGGCCTGTGCGGCGGATGCCACGGCTTTCACGGCGTGAGCACCGATTCGGCGACGCCGAGCCTGGCGGGCCAGGATCCCCAGTATCTCGTGAACGCCGTCAAGGCCTACCGCTCCACCCGCAAGTATGCGCCGATGCAACGTGCCGTCGCCGGCGTCAGCGACAAGGACGCCGAGGACATCGCAGCATTCTACGCCGTCCAGAAATTAACCCCGGCCGAGCACGGGCAGGCGCTGGTTCAGGATCTTGTCGACAAATGCAATCGCTGTCACAGCCCTGAGGTGAACAATCCGACGCTGCCGATCCCGCATATCAGAGGGCAGGACGAGGCGTATCTCGCCATGGCGATGAGGACGTACCGCGAGGGCAAGCGGCAAAGCTCCGTGATGCACAACATGATCTTACCCTACGGCAACGCCATCATGGAAGGCTTGGCTTCCTATTATGCCAATCAGCCGCCGGACTAAACGTCGTCCGACAAGCCTCGATGCGCCCGCGATCGACGTAAGCCGTTGACACGAGAATCGCATCCGAGATATGAGGGAGAGCAACTCGATGCGGCACATTGTGCGATTGGGGCGAGCGAAACGTGGTTCCCCCCGCCGGGCGACGCAGGCACCAGAAGCGCCGGCGCCGCGCGCAATTGGCCGCTCTCATCGGCCGCTTTGCCTCAGCGCAATTGGTGACACAGGGTACTTGAGTCCGATGAGGTACCCGTGAACCCTTCCGTTTCCCGGCCGGCGGGACAGATGCTTCAGCGCCAAGCGAAATCATGAAGGACTTGAACGATCCGGCTCCCCGCAAGGGGCTCGTCGCGCGCGCTCTGGCCGTCATGCCGCTGTGCCGTACGCCTCTCACCCTCGCGACATCCGTCATTGCGGCAAGCATCCTCGGGATGCCGTTCCTGGTCGGCTATTCGCCGAGTGCTGCAGCTCAACCCGTCACGATCCAGCCCGGCAGCGCCGAGGAGCTCCGAGCCGTGTTCGCCAACGCCGAGGACGTGGCGGACGGCAAGCACCTCGCGGACACCTCCTGCGCCAGCTGTCACGGCGCGATCGGTATCAGCGCCAAGCCGGGCGTGCCCAATCTCGCCGGCCAGCGGCCAGCCTACCTTTACCTCGAGCTGAAGGCCTACCAGTCGGGTGCGCGCGGCGACAGCGCGATGAACGACGCCGTCAAATTCCTGAGCGACGCCGCGCTGTTCAAGGTGGCCGCCTACTACGCCAGCCTCGATCCCGCAGAGCCCGGTGCGGCGAGCGGCGCGAAGCCCCCCGCTGCCGAGGCCGATCCGGTCCAGGCCGGCAAGGCCGCAGCGGCCGGCTGCGCCGGCTGCCACGGCGAGGCCGGCGTCAGCAAGACGGCGGGCATGCCGAGCCTCGCCGGCCTCGACCCGAAATACCTCGAAGCAAGCATGCAGGCCTACAAGGGAGGGCAACGCAAGAGCGAGCTCATGAAGCCGATGGTCGCGGCGCTCGGCGATGCGGATATGAATAACATTGCGCTCTACTATGCGCTGCAAAAGCCCGCCCGGGCCGAGACCCCAGCGGCCGGAGACCCGGCCGCGGGCAAGGCCGCGGCTGCAAGCTGTGCCGCGTGCCATGGCGACCACGGCGTCAGCGCGAACCCAGCATTCCCGAGCCTCGCCGGTCAGGATGCGGAGTACTTCGCGAGCGCGCTCCACGCCTATAAGGACGGCGGCCGCGAAGACGAAACAATGAAAGGCCAGGCGGCGTCGCTTGGCGACGGCGCCATCAAGGACCTGGCGGCCTATTACGCGAGCCAGCAGCCGCAGGAGCCGAAGGTGCAGAAGCCCCTGAGCGCCGCCGAATGGGCGCAGAGGTGCGACCGCTGTCACGGCGTCAACGGCAACAGCACCGATCCGAGCTTGCCGGCCTTGGCCGCACAGCGCGCGGACTATCTGGAAAAAGTGTTGCATGCCTACCGGACGGGCGCGCGCAAGAGCCCGCAGATGGCCGCCATGTCCGGCGCGCTGGCCGACGAGGATATCGAGAACCTGGCGGCCTACTACGCGCGCCAGAAGGCGCGCGCCGTCGTGTACGTGATGGTGCCGCTCAAGAAGTGAGCGGGCCGCGGGGATCGTAATCCGGGGCCGGTGCCGCGTCCGGCGCATTGGCCGTAGCGAGCAACACCGAGGCCGCAGCGCCTAAGCCGCCGCATGAGCCCTGCCCGTGCGCTCCGGCTCGCAAGAGCGAAGGAACCGACCATGAGTGATGTGCGACTGCACCGGCTTTATCATCATTTTTCGGAGCTGCCATATAGCCAGCGCGTCGTGTACACGGCGACGCTCCTCATATTCGGGCTGGGCTACCTCTTCGCCTTGACCTACGTCTATCACACCTACGCCGGGCGGGCCGGAGGGAACCCCAAGATACTGTCGTACGAGGACCTCGTCGTCGCCTACAGCGGCAGCGGAAAGGGCTCGCGACTCGAGACGGCCCTGCGCGGACCGATGTCGACCATGCTGCCGCGCGACGAGCTCGACTCCATCATCGCCTGGGTGCGCCAAGGTGCCACGAGGGCAAAATACGAGACAGACATCAAGCCGGTGCTCGACAAGCGGTGCATGGCCTGCCACGACGGCAGCAATCCGCACCTTCCGAACCTGAACGGATACGAGAACCTGACGAAAATGACCGAGCAGGACACCGGCGCCAACGTCTTCACGCTGGTGCGCGTGTCGCATATCCACCTGTTCGGCGTCACCTTCATCTTCTACATCATGGGCATGATCTACAGCCACGCCTACGTGCGGCCCGTGTGGTTCAAGTGCGCCGTCGCCGCAATGCCGTTCCTCTGCGTCTCGATGGATGTCAGCTCTTGGTATTTCACCAAGCTCTATCATCCGTTCGCCCTGCTCGTGATGCTCGCCGGTGCCCTGATGGGCGCCTCCTTCGCGCTCATGTGGGTCACGTCGATGTATCAGCTGTGGTTCTCCAAGACGCCTTCGCCGGTCGCCCTGAGGGAGAGCGGCGATATTCCCAACGTTGACTGAGTGCAACCGGGGAAATCCTCGGATCGCTACGTCCGAGGAAGCGTCGCCCTAGCGATAGGGCGTTCCGGCGCGCCGCACTCCGGCCGCAAATCCGATACGGCCCCCGCGCCGCTTACCCGGAGCGATGCCGGGCTTGCCCGCTTGAGCAGCCGCACCCGCGCCGGGGCCGCTACTTCGCCTTCTCCTTGAGAAAGGCGATGACGTCCTGGATGTCTTGATCGCTCTTGAGAGCGCCGGCCAACATCTTGGTGCCGGGAACGTCGGCCTTCGGGTCCTTGAGGAACTTCGCCAGGCTCGCCTCGTCCCAGGTGATGCCGGACTTCATCATGGCATCCGAGTATTTGAAGCCTCCGCCCGTGCCCGCCTTGCGTCCCATGACGCCGTTGAGGCTCGGGCCCATCCCGTTCTTGCCTTGATCAAGGCTGTGGCAAGCCTTGCATTGGCCGGTGAAGACCTTCTCGCCGTTCGCCACATCGCCGGCCGCAAGCGCCTCGCCGGCCGCTACGGAAAACGCCAGCGCGGTCGTGAGCGCAACGAGGTTAAGCTTGAGCATTTCTCTCACCCTTTCAAGATCGCGGCGCTCCCGGTCGCCATCGGTCGCGCGGCAATTGAGCACCCGCAGCTGCGTTGGGGAAGCTACTTCGCTTTTTCCTTGAGGAAGGCGATGACGTTCCTGAATGTCCTGATCGCTCGAGAGCGAGCCGGCCAGCATCTTGTTGCCGGGAACTGCGGCCTTCGGGTCCTTGAGGAACTTCGCCAAGTTCGCCTCGTCCCAGCTGATGCCGGATTTCATCATCGCATCCGAGTACTTGAAGCCCGCGACCGAGCCCGCCTTGCTTCCGACGATGCCGTTAAGGCTCGAGCCCATCCCGTTCTTACCCTGATCGAGGCTGTGGCAAGCCTTGCAATGGCCGGCGTAGACCTTCTCGCCGTTCGCCACATCGCCGGCGGCGAACGCTTGGCCGATGGCGAGGGAAAGCGCAAGCGCGGCCGTGAGTGCTACGAGGTTCGACTTCAGCATTGTTCGTCCCCCTTTGAGATCGAGTTGCCTTCGGTTTCCATCGGCCGGGCGACAGTCCCGGCCGATGTTGCGGCGGCGATCAAGGCGCCAGGCAGGCATCAATTGTCCTTGGCGCCCTGAAATATCCAAGTCCAGATGGCATTGCGATCGCAGCTCGACAGCTGCTTCTTGCCGTGCGGCATGCGGAGTTCGGGCGAGGCGCGCCAGTTGAGCAGCCACATCAGATTGCTGGCATCCGGATCGTGGGGCACGACCATTGGCCCGAACTTGGTGCCCTTCAACAGTCCCGCGTAAGTCGTCAAGTCCAGCCCGCTCTTGTCGTATCCCTCGCCGCCCGGTTGGTGGCAGGAGATGCAGCGTCCCTTGAAGATCGGGAAGATATCCTCGGAGAAGCTGACCGTATCTTGCGCCGCGCACGCCTCGCGTGACCGCATCGTCAGATTCTGCGGCCGCCGCGGCTAGAGCGAGAGCGGCGGCGAAGATCGCGGCGTGGTATTTTCTCATGACCGTCATCTTTCATCAGCCCCGGCGCCTCAACGATCCATCGCCGCCGAATGCTCCCCGTGCGGCTCGCGGCGCATTCCCCGAATGGCGACTACGCCTTTGTAATTGAAGCGCTTATCGGCAATCGGCAGTTTCCATGGGTCGGCGCGGTCTTTGTAGTGCCAGGGCCGTAGAATCGGGTCATACCAGAAGACTTTCTCGTTGCCGCGCCGCGAGCGGCGCGATCCTATGCCGCTCTCAGCGGCTTCCTGTTGCCCGTCCCCTCCGTCCGTGGTGCTATGGCCTCCGCCAGATCGGCGACTCCTTTGCGGATGTCCGCCTCCGACAACGCCCCATATCCCAAGAACAACGTGTGATTGGCATTTTCGCACCACGCGCGCTCCTCCGCGACGAGATCCGGCAAGGTGCAGACGCCGACCTCGCTCGCGCGCGCCAATCGCCGCACCTCGGGTGCCGGCGGGAAGCCGGGCGGCAGGAACCACGCCACGTGCGCCCCGGCCTCGGTACCGGCGAGCCGGACCTCGCCGAAATGTTGGCGCAGCGCAGCCCATAGGCCATCGCGCCGAGCCAGATGGATCTTGCGGACGCGGCGCAGGTGGCGGGCAAAGCCGCCGCTCTCGATGAATTTGGCCAGGCTGACTTGCTCGAGCCACGCCGGGCCATTCCCGACGAGCGCCTTGAGCGAAAGCATCGGCGCCACCAGCTCGGGCGGCACGACCATGTAGGCCAGGCGAAGCCCGGGGCCGAGCGTGCTCGTAAAATCGCCGACGAAGACTACCGTCCCAGCGACATCGAGGGCTTGCAGCGGGGCCGGCGGCACGCCGCGGTACCAAACGCCGCTGCCGCATTCGTCCTCCAGGATATGAGAACCGGCCTGCCGGGCCCATGCGATGAGGCGCTTGCGCCGTGCCGGCGGCAACGTGCCCCCCACCGGATATTGGTGCATGGGCGCGACATAGGTGAGCGTCACCGGACCGTGCGGCAGGCGATCCACGTCCAAGCCATGCTCGTCCACCGGCACCGGCACCAGCTCGGCGCCCTGGCTCGCCAGCGCTCTCGCCACCTCGTCCGGGCAGGTACATTCGACGACGACGCGGCTGCCGCGCGGGGCGAGATGGCGGGCCAGGATGTAATAGGCTTGATGGCGATTCGAGACGATCACGATTTGCTCCGGCGGCACGGCTATGCCGTGGCTCACGATCAGCCAGTCGGCGATGGCCCGGCGCAGGCATTCGAGGCCGGGCGGCGGATCGAATGCGACCCGCGCGCGGTAGTGCTCGATGGAGGGCAAAATGAGCTTCCGCCAGACCTTGAGCGGAAAGAGCTGGCCATCGAAGTGACGCGGGTCGAAGTCGATGGCGGGCGGAGCCGGTACCACCATTTGCGCTGCGCCGCCGCCTCGCTCGCTCCGCGATGCCGTCTCGCGTCTTGCCTTGTCCGCGCCGGCGCCCGGGCGCCTCGCGATCGCGTCGGCCGGCGGCTCGCTGCTGACGAAGGTGCCGACGCCAGGCCGCGTCTGCAGATAGCCTTCGGCGATCAGCTGCTCGTGAGCCAGGAGTGCGGTCGTCCGCGACACGCCGAGCTGCTCGGCCAATTGGCGCGTCGCCATCATCGGCGCCCCGGGCTTCAGGCGGCGCTCGGCGATGAGCGCCCGCAGCTGCTCGTAAATCTGCACCTGCAGGGGCCTGGTCGAGCTGCGATCGATCTTGAGCACCATGGACGGGGCTCCTGACGACGGTCACTTGGTCTCCGAATGTCGGGATCGTCTTTAGACCCGTCGAGGCAATCGAGCATTGATGTGCATCAACACCGCACAGCAAGCGGCGCTCGCGCTTCGCATCAAGCAAAGAGCAGAGCGTCAGTCAGCGGGTCACGACCAGCCGCTGGTAGAGTCCGCCGAAGAAGGACGTGTTGCGCAAAGCTTGGCCGGCCCAGGGATGCGGCAGGCAAGCCGCGAGGTCGCCGCGCCACAAGTCGGGCGCGAAGGGCTCGAGCACCGCCAGCACGGGAAGCCAGAGATAGCGCAACGGGTGCCAACGGCTCGGCCGGGCATAATCGACGACGAGGATGGTGCCGCCGGGCCTGACCACGCGGAACACCTCGCTGAGCGTGCGCCGGCGCACCTCGGCGGGCTGCTCGTGCAGCAGAAAGAAGACCATGGCGCGGTCGTAACTGGCGTCGGGCAGACCGAGCTCGGCCGAATCCCTCGCCAGCAAGCGCACCGGAGCGTCCGCCGGCAGCTTCCGCCTGAGGTTCTCGAGCTGGATCGGCAGAATATCGACGATATCGAGCGCCCCGCCGCCGGCGGCGACCCGTTGGCTGAGCCGGCTCGTGAGATCGCCATAGACGCAGGCCACCTGCAACGTGCGGCCGGATAGCGAATCGCCCAATTCGGAGAGCGCCGCGTCGCGCAGGCGGCGATAATTCCCCCACAGGATCAAATTGACCAGCCATTGGCGCTCGAAGAGGCGAACCGCCTTGGGATGGATATAGGCCCACCAATAATGGGCCTTGAGATAGTGCGGCACTCCGTCGCCGGCGCCCGTCGCCGGGAGCGTCGCCGAATCAGCAGGAGGAGCGATGCCGGAATGTGGGGTCATGCCCAATTCATCTCCCTCTCAAAGCGGCCGCTCTGGCAGCGGCGGAAACTGCGATCGGCCGTCATTCCACCCGCCTCGCGCTGCATCTTCTGGACGACCGGGACATCGCCCGGTGCGTTCCTCGCTCCCTCGGAGGCCCGCTGAGCGGCGGACGAACCCGCCAAACATTAGCTTACGAATTTCAGCGGGCGTTCTGCTTTGATTTAGATCAGCCGCAGCTTACCGAAGAAGCGCCTCGGACGCCGGGCTGTTTTGAGGCGCGGTTCCTGCTTGGCGGGTCCGTCGGCATCCAATAGAGTGATCTAGATCAAGCGGCACGGCGTCCGCGAAGGCTAGCATATCTCTCGTGGTGCGGCGATATGTTGCGTTTTCATGTGCAGCGGGCGGCCCCAAGCGCCGAAGATGCGCGGGTCCGGCTCCTGTTCCAGGATCGGGCGGGTGAATATGGACTATGAGCGCAGATTCCGCGACGTCCTCGGCTCGCTGCAGTCCGAAGGGCGTTACCGCGTCTTCGCCGATCTCGAGCGCCGGGCCGGCGACTTTCCGCACGCCCTGTGCCACGGAGCCGACGGCCGGACCCGCGAAATCGTGGTCTGGTGCAGCAACGACTATCTCGGCATGGGCCAGCACCCGCTCGTGATCGCCGCCATGAAGGAGGCCCTCGAGACCTGCGGTGCCGGCGCCGGGGGCACGCGCAACATCTCCGGCACCAACCATTACCACGTGCTGCTCGAGCGCGAGCTCGCCGAGCTGCACGGCAAGGAGGCGGCCCTTCTCTTCACCTCGGGCTATATCTCCAACGAGGCGACGCTCTCGAGCCTGAGCCGGCTGCTCCCGGGCTGCATCGTCTTCTCGGACGAGCGCAACCACGCTTCGATGATCGAGGGTATCCGCCACGGCGGCTCCGAGAAGCGCATCTTCCGGCACAACGATCCCGCCGACCTGGAGCGCCTGCTTGCCGAGGCCGATGCGGCGGCGCCGAAGCTCGTCGCCTTCGAAAGCGTCTATTCGATGGACGGCGACATCGCCCCCATCGCCGAGCTCTGCGCTGCCGCCGAGCGCCACGGCGCCCTCGTCTATCTCGACGAGGTGCATGCGGTCGGGCTCTACGGCGAGCGCGGCGGCGGCATCTCGGAGCGCCAGCGCGTGGCGCAGCGGATTCCGGTGATCGAGGGCACGCTGGCCAAGGCCTTCGGCGTGATGGGCGGCTACATCGCCGGCTCGGCAGCACTCGTCGACGCGGTGCGCAGTCACGCCGCGGGCTTCATCTTTACGACCGCCCTGCCGCCGCACGTGGCTGCCGGGGCGCTCGCGAGCGTGCGCCACCTCAAGGGAAGCGGGCGCGAGCGCGCGCAGCACCAGGAGCGCGCCGCCGCGCTGAAGCGCCGGCTCGCCGAGGCCCGCCTCCCGCTCATGCCGACGGAGAGCCACATCGTGCCGCTGCTCGTGGGCGACGCGCGGCTCTGCAAATCGGCTTGCGACGAGCTCCTCGAGCGCCACGGCATCTACGTGCAGCCGATCAATTACCCGACCGTGCCGCGGGGCACCGAGCGGCTGCGCCTGACGCCAAACCCGCTGCACACGGATGCGCACATGGACGCGCTCGTTGCGGCACTGGCCGAGGTGTGGAGGCGCTTCGGCTTGCAGCGCGCGGCCTAGCTCCGTGCTGAGCCAGAGGGTCGAACGCGCGCTGCCACGCTGCGAGCCCGAGCAGCTCTTCGATCTCGCCGCCGACGTTCGAGCGCTATCCCGAGTTCCTGCGCTGGTGGATCGCGGCGCGCATCCGCAAGCGCGAGGCCGATGTCTACTACACCGACCAGATCCTCGGCCTCGGCCCCATCCGCCTAAGGTTCGGCTCCAAGACGGTCCTGCGCCGGCCGCAGCGCATCGAGGTGAGCTCGGACGAGGGACCGTTCCGGCGCTTCGGCCTCATCTGGACCTTCGAGCCGCAGCCGCGCGCCGGCTGCCGGGTGAGCCTCGCCGCCGAGCTCGAGCTGCGCTCCGCTCTCCTGCAACGCGTCGTCGACCGCGTCCTGCCGGTTGCCGTAGCCGATATCATCGCTGCCTTCGAAGCGCGCGCCCGCGGACTCTGAGTGCGCGCGGAAGCTTGCTCGCCTTGACATGTGGATCACATGCATTCATGTTTTTCACATGTCCGTGATGATCCAAATTAGAAACGTGCCGGATGCCCTGCACCGCCAGCTCAAATCGCGTGCGGCGCTGGCGGGCATGTCGCTTTCCGATTACCTGCTCGGCGAGATTCGCCGGGTGGCCGAGCGGCCGACGCTCGACGAGCTGCGAGCGCGTTTGGAGCGCCGCTCGGGGATGACCCCTTCCGTGGCGCCGGCTAAGGCGGTCCGCGCCGAACGCGACCGCCGATGATCGTCGTCGACGCTTCGGCCCTGCTCGAAGTGCTCCTTCGCACGCCAACGGCAAAAGCGGTGGAAAGGCGGCTGTTCGAGGCTCGCCGGACGCTGCACGTGCCACATTTGCTCGACGTGGAGGTGGCACAGGTGATCCGCCGGTACGCGGCAAACGGCGAGATCGACAGCGAACGCGGCCGCGGGGCTCTCGCCGACCTGGCGGACCTTCCCTTGCACCGGTATCCGCACGACTTCCTTTTGCCGCGCGTTTGGGAATTGCGGAACATTCTCACGGCCTATGACGCCGTCTACGTCGCCCTTGCCGAAGTGCTCGACGCTCCGCTCCTCACGCGCGACCGAGCCCTCGCCGCCGCGGCCGGCCATCATGCGCGGGTCGAGCTGGTGTGAAAGCCTCCCGATCCGCGGAGCGCCGCACTCGGAAGCAGCGCTTCTTCGAACGGCCGACAGCGCTGGAATGGCCCGGCGGGCCGTGGCGTAGGTTTGGCCTGCCACCCGAAGCCCCGGAGGGGCGAAGGGTGGCGGGCCACGACCGACGATGTGAGCGCTACGTCTACGCCATCTGAGAGTTTCCGGTTGTGCCTCGTACTAAGGAGTGGTACATAGGTTCATTTGCCGAGCAGCCGAATGATCGTTAGCTTTCGGGACGAGTGGCTCCGCGCCTTATTCGTAGAGGACACGCGGTCGCGGCACATCCCGTCCGACCTCGAAAGCCGGCTCTTCCGCAAGCTCCAGATGATTGACGACGCGACGACCGATCAGGACTTGCGGGTGCCGCCCGGCAATCACTTCGAGAAGCTGCGCGGCAATCTGTCGGGCTTCCACTCGATCCGCGTCAGCAGCCAATGGCGGCTGGTCTTCCGCTGGGACGGCAGCCAGGGCGAAGCAGAAGACGTCTATCTCGACGATCACAGCTACAGATGAGGCGACCCATGCTGACGACGAAGCGCAAGCCGGCCACGGTCGGCGAGATTCTGATCGAGGAGTTCATGCAGCCGATGGGACTGACGCAGGCTGCTCTGGCCGAGGCGATGGGCGTTCAGCGCAAGCACGTCAACGAGCTGTGCAATAACCGCCGGAACGTGACGGCGGCGACGGCGCTTATCCTCGCCCGCGTCTTCGGCAACAGCCCGGATTTCTGGCTCAATGTGCAGCGCCGGAGCGATCTGTGGGACGCGATGAACAGTCCGCGCGCGCGCGCGCGGATCGAACGCGCGAAGCCATTGGGTGCGGCAGCGTGATCCCAACGGCCGGTACGGACATGCTCAGAACTGGCGGAGCGAGAGGGATTCGAACCCTCGATACGGGTTAACCCCGTATGACGGTTTAGCAAACCGTTGGTTTCAGCCACTCACCCATCGCTCCTGGCCGCCGGGAAACTATTGAATTACGGCGGCCTGCGCAAGCGCCCTCGGCCAGGGCCGATCACGCCTCGGCCGGCTTGCGGTAGCGGAGGATGCAGGCGTAGTCGCGGACGACCGGGGTGATGGCGAGCAGGCCGTGCTCGCGCGCGGCGACGGTCTCGAGGTAGTGGGCGAGCCCGGCGCGCGGGGTCACCTCGAAGAGGGCGAGCCAGCGGCGCAAGAGCGCCCGGAACCAGCGCGGCAGGCCGCGCTGCTCGGAGAAATCGACCACCGCCAGGGTGCCGTCCGGGGCGAGGGCGGCGAGCGCGCGCTCGAGCGCGCGCTCCCAGCCCGGCATCATCGAGAGCGCGTAGGAGAAGAGCACCGCGTCGAAGGGGCCCTCGAGGCCGAAGGTCGCCGCTGGGTCGAGCTCCTCGGCAAGCGCCCGGCGGATGCGGATGCGCCCCTCGAGGCCGTGGCGGCGGATCTTGGCCTCCGCACTCTTGAGCATCTCCGCCGAGGCATCGATGCCGTAGACGGCGGCGCTGGGATAGCGGCGCGCGAGCACCACGAGATTGCGCCCGGTGCCGCAGCCGACCTCGCAGACGCGCGCCCCGTCGGCGAGCGGGAGCCCCGCAATCAGCCGGTCGCGGCCGAGAAGGTAGAATTTGCGCGAGAGGTCGTAGATGTGCCGCTGGCGGCGGTACATGCGGTCCATGCGCTCAGCAGCCCCGCCGCTCAAGGGCTCAGCCCTCCCGCGCATAGATGTGGAAGCCGCCGTAGATCGCCGAGCGGTCGCGGCGGAAGAGGGCTGCGGCATGCTCGCGCGCGGCATGCCAGGTGGCGAGGAACTCGGCCGGCAAGGCTGCCTCGAGCGGCGAGGCGCTGCCCGCGGTGCGGAAGATGGCGAGCGCCCGGGGGCGCGCGGTGCGCTCGATCTCGCGCCAGAGGAGACGCAGCTGCTCCGGCCCCATCCAGTCCTGGGCATCGAGCAGCACGTAGCGGTCGACGCTGCCGGCGGGCTCGCGCGCGAGGAGGTCGGTGAGCGACGCGAGCTCGGTGCGCACGCGGCCGGCGCGCTCGGCGATGACCGGGAAGGAGGCGGGCCTCAGGTAGTCCGGCACGGGACCGCGCGCGGCGATGCCGTAGCGGCGGCCGAACGCCTGCCAGGCGAAATAATTCTCCTCGATGGGGAACTCGCAGGCGAGGCGCCGCAGCCGCTCGCAATAGAGCTGGGCCAGGTCGCCCATGGCATCCTCGCGCAGTGCCGCGAACTGGCGCGGCGGGATGCCCAGGCTGTAGAGCACGGTGGGGATGCGGCAGAGTGCGCGGATGGCTGCCGAGTCGAAGACGGGCGCCACCCATTCGTCGAAGAGGCGCACCTGCTCCTCGAGGCTGGTGGCCCCGAGCATGCGCGAGGGATCGCCGCCCGAGAGCCGTGCCAAGCCGTGGAGGAAGCCGATGAAGTGCGCCTGCACGCCGTGCCGGTAGAGACCGCTCGCGAAATAGCCGAGCCGGCGGCGGCCGAAGGGCGAGCGCCCTTCCCAGAAGGCGCGCGTCTCGTCGTCGAGATGGGGCTGGAGGTGGCGCCGGTAGATGTCCCACGCCGCCGGGTCGGTGCCCTCGCCGAAGAGGCGGTAGAACGTGCCGTGGTCGGGCAGGTGCCGCGCCGCCGCGAGCTTGAGCCGCGTGAGGGCAAGATGGGCGGGATTGAGATCGACCGCAATGATCTCGCGCGGATCGGCGAGGAGATAGTTGAGCACGTTGCAGCCGCCCGACGCGATGGTGACGACGCGGCAGGAGGCATCGAGGCTGAGTGCCGCGAGATCGACCGCCGGGTCTTCCCAGATCTGGTTGTAGACGAGCCGGCCGAACCAGAAGGCGAAGAGGCGCTCGAGCAGGCCCTTGCTGGTGTCGGAGCGGCCCTCGAAGACCGCCTCCTTGAGGAGTGCCGTGGTCATGGGCGGCGCGATCCTTCCGCAGCATTGAGTGGCTCGGCGCCGCCACCCTCTGCCGCAGCGCACGGCCGCGAGAGTGCCGCGGCGCCGATGTTGCCGAGGAACTGCTCGGTGGCGGCAGCCCAGGAGAAGGAGAGCGCGTGGGCGCGGCACGCCTCGGGGGCAATGCCGCGCGCCGCCTCGACCGCCGCCCCCAGGTCCTCGGAAAGCGCACCCGTGCCGCTCGTCCCGATCACGTCGAGGGGGCCGGTGACCGGAAAGGCGGCGACGGGAAGGCCGCTCGCCAGCGCCTCGAGGAGGACGAGGCCGAAGGTGTCCGAGCGGCTCGGGAAGACGAACACGTCGGCCGCGGCATAGCAGGCGGCGAGCGTCGCGTCGTCGACGAAGCCGGTGTAGCGCGCGTTCGCGTACTTCGCCTTGAGCCTGGCGAGCTGCGGGCCGGCGCCGACCACGTATTTCGTGCCCGGGAGGTCGAGGCGGAGGAAAGCCTCGATGTTCTTCTCGACGGCGATGCGACCGGCATAGAGGTGGATGGGACGGGGCCCTGCCAGGAAATCCCTGGCATGCGGGCGGAAGAGCGTGCCGTCGACGCCGCGCGACCAGAGGGCGAGGTTGACGAAACCGCGCTCGGCCAGGCGCCGCGTCAGCGTCTCGGTCGGCACCATCACGGCGCGCGCGGGTGCGTGGAAGCGGCGCATGAAGGCGTAGCCGGGCCCGCGCGTGAAGGGAAAGCGCGCCTCGAGGTACTCGGGGAAGGCGGTGTGATAGGCGGTGGTGAAGGGGATCGAGCACCTGAGGCAATGGCGGCGCGCCGCCATGCCGAGCGGCCCCTCGGTCACGATATGCACGGCATCGGGCGAAGCGGCATCGATGCGGCGCGCGACCCGGCGGGCGGGCAGCACCGCCAGGCGGATCTCCGGGTAGCTCGGGCAGGGAACGGTGCGAAAGCCGTCGGGCGAGATGACCTCGGTCTGGTGGCCGAAGAGCTCAAGGTGGCGAATGGTCTCCTTGAGCGTGCGCACCACCCCGTTCACTTGCGGCGGCCAGGCGTCGCTGATGAGCAGGATCCTCACCCTCGCCACCGCTCGAGGAGATCTGGGAAACGCGACAAGTCGAACACTGCCATCCACAAGATGTTGTGGTGCTAGCGATTCGATACATCAAAATGGTGAAGGATTGATGACGGTGGGGAGGCGATGTTCTCGCTACACGGTCGATCGCTTCAGAAGCTCCTCGCGCCGCTGCCCTTCCGGCATGAGGCGGCGCAGCAGTCGAAGAAGCCGCGGCGAGCAATTCGGGTGCAACGACGCAGCAGAGCTCGGCCGAGTTCCGGAGAACCGCGTCGGCTCTGGAAGGGGGTAATGCTGCAAAAAGGGGGCAATCAATGGACTCTATTACCCCTTTTTTCCCGCCGTTCCCTCATTTCGGGATGTCGCGACCTTCCGCCAGCGGACGCCGCGGCCACTGCCCACGGTCTGGAGGCGGCCGGCGTCCCGTTCGCTCCGCAGCACATGACGAAGCATGTCGACACCGACGCTGGGGCAGCGCCGATGCAGTTCGGAGGCCGAGAACGCGCCGATCATCTGCCCGATGGCCTGGAGCACGAGCCTGGTTTTCATCCCGCGCCCGTCGCGCAACTCGCCCAGGTCGCGCGCGAACTCGTCATAGGCCGCGCGCAGCACCCCGAGGAAATAGCCGACCCAGGGCATGGGATCGTGCGCGCTTTCGTGCCAGCCTTGGGAGGCCCGATAGAGCGTGTCGTAATAGCCTTCCCTGCTCGCTTCGATCAGCCGCTCGAGCGAGATGTAGCGAGCGACCTCGTAATCCTCGCGATAAAGAAGCAGCACGGTGATGAGGCGCGCCATGCGTCCGTTGCCGTCCGAAAAAGGATGGATGCAAAGGAAATCGAGCACATAAAGCGCCGTGAGGATCAAAGGGTCTATGCCGCTGGCGCCCGCCGCCGCAAACGCGCGATGCAGCGCGTCCATGGCCTCGGGAGTCCGCCACGCCGGCGTCGGCGCGAAGCGCACGAAGGTGGAGCCATCGGGGCGCTTCTCTGTGATGAGGTTGTCCGTGGCCTTCCACTGTCCAGGGGCGCCGGCGCCCGAAAACTTGAAGAGATCGCGATGGAGCTGCAGCACGAGGTTGGGCGTGATCTCCATATACTCGTGCCGCTCGTGAATAAGCTGCAGCACATTGCGATAGCCCGCGATTTCGCCCTCGGGGCGGTTTCCGGCCCGCGGTTCCGCATTCCGGCGCACGAGAAGCTCGATGGCGGTGCGCGGCAGCGTTACGCCTTCGAGGCGATTCGAGGATTCCGTACTCTCGACGATGGCGACTTGGCGGAGGTACTCCAAGACCTCCGGAGCGCGCTCCTTGAACAAATCCTGCTTTCCCTTGCCCTCGCCGATGGCGCGCATCGCCGTCGCGAGGGCGTGCGTCAAACGGAGATTATCAATGATGGCAGGAACGAAGGAGCTCACATACGCCCCCAAGCCGCCCGGTTTAGCCCTATGGCACCGCCATGCCGCGCTGGACGGCCGGGCGCGCGCCGATCGCGTCGTACCAGCGCTTGACGTTGGGGAACTCGGCGAGGTCGACGGTCTGCCACTCGTGGCGCGCGGCCCAGGGGTAGGTGGCGATGTCGGCGATGGTGTAGCTCTTGCCGGCGAGATAGGGGCTCTCAGCTAAGCGCCTGTCCATCACGCCGTAGAGCCGCCGCGTCTCGTTGGTGTAGCGCTCGATGGCGTAGGGGATCTTCTCCGGCGCCGCGCGGCGGAAATGGTGGCATTGCCCGAACATGGGGCCGACGCCGCCCATCTGGAACATGAGCCACTCGAGCGTGACGTAGCGCCCGCGCACATCCTGCGGCAGGAGCTTGCCGCACTTCCCGGCGAGATAGACGAGGATGGCGCCGGACTCGAAGAGGGTGAAGGGCTTGCCGTCCGGCCCGTCCGCATCCGTGATGGTCGGGATTTTGCCGTTGGGGTTGAGCGCCACGTAAGAAGGGGCGAACTGCTCGCCCTTCGAGATGTCGATCTTGTGCACGCGATAGGGGAGGCCGAGCTCCTCCAGCATGATCGAGACCTTGCGGCCGTTGGGCGTGCTCCAGGTGTAGAGATCGATCACTTGCAGCCTCCCCTTCCGTGGTCCGTCACGCCAGCGCCTGCTCGAGGTCGCCGATAAGGTCGTCCGCGTCCTCGATGCCGACCGAGAGGCGGAGGAGGTCGGGCGGCACTGGCGTGCCGGGACCTTCGATGCTGGCGCGGTGCTCGATCAGGCTCTCGACGCCGCCGAGCGAGGTCGCGCGCTTGAAGACCTTGACGCGGGCGGCCGTGGCGACCGCCGCCGCCTCGCCGCCGCTGAGGCGGAGCGAGAGCATGCCGCCGAAGCCGCCCTCCATCTGCTTCGCGCTGACCGCGTGGCCGGGATCGCTCTGCAGGCCCGGATAATGCACCGCGAGGCTCTTGTCATGGTGCTGGAAGTGCCTGGCGAGCGCCAAGGCGCTCCGCGAGCAGCGCTCGACGCGGACGAAGAGCGTGCGCATGCCGCGCAGCAAAAGCCACGCCTCGAACGGCCCCATGATGGCGCCGCTGTTGCGGCGCATGCGGCGGATGCGCTGCCAGAAATCGTCGTCGCGCGCGGCGACGAGGGCACCTCCCATCACGTCGCTGTGGCCGTTCAGGTACTTGGTCGCCGAGTGCATGACGATGTCGGCGCCGAATGCGATGGGCCGCGTGAGCACCGGGGTCGCGACCGTGCTGTCGACCGCGAGGAGGGCGCCCGCGGCGTGCGCGAGTGCCGCCCACTCCGCGATGTCGACGACTTCCCAGGTCGGGTTGGACGGCGTCTCGATCCACACGATGCGCGTGCGTCCCGGCTGCAAGGCCGCCTTGAGCGCCGCCGCGTCGCCGGTCGGCACGAGGTCGAGCTTGAGCCCCCAATCGCCGGCGAACTCGACGAGCCACTTGCGCAGGCCCCAGTACATGACGCTCTGGGCGATCACATGGTCGCCCGGCTTGAGCGCCTGGAAGACCGCCGTCGCTGCGGCCATGCCCGAGGGGAAGACGAGGCAGCCCGCACCGCCCTCGAGCGCCTTCAAGAGCGCCTCGGCCTGATCGTAGCTCGGATTGTCGTCTCGGCTGTAGCTGCGGCCGTTGCGGTACTGGTTGTCGGAATCGCGGATGTAGGTGGTGGAGGGGTGGATGGCCGGGATGATGGCGTGGCTCGGCTCGTCGATCCAGCCGAGCGCCTGGGCGGCGAGCGTCGCGGGCTTCAAGGGCTTGCTCTCGGTCATGAATTCTTTGCGGAGGTCCAGTTGCCGGGCGGCGCGATATTGGCATAATTCGCCCGCATGCGCACCAGGAAGCAAGGCCAAGGGAGGACGGTATGGCGGCTTACGTGATCGGCGATATCGGCGAGATCAGGAACCAGGAGGCCTATGCGCAATATCGCGCACAGGTGCTTGCCACCATGGAGAAATACGGCGGCCGCTTCCTCGTGCGCGGCGGCGCGCATGAGACGCTCGAGGGCGAATGGCGGCCCGGCCGGGTCGTCATCCTCGAGTTCCCCGACATGGCCGCGGCCAAGGCCTGGCACGGCTCCAAGGAGTATGGCCCGCTCCTCAAGCTGCGCCAGTCCGCCTCCGAGGGCAGCCTCGTCGCCGTCGAGGGGGTGGGCTAGCGCCGCGCGTATTGCGTGGCGCCGAAGAGGATCTCCCGCGCCTTGTCGTCGGGCGGGCCATCGCGGCGCAGGTCGGCGAGCACCTTGACGCCGCGCTGCACGGCCGGCCGCGCCTCGATCGCCAGGTACCAGCGCTTGACGTTGGGGAAGCTCTCGAGGTCGTGGCCCTGGTTTTTGATCGAGCGCGTCCACGGCCAGGTGGCGATGTCGGCGATGGTGTAATCGTCGCCCGCGAGGTACCTGGCCTCGCCCAGGCGGCGGTCCATGACGCCGTAAAGCCGGCCCGCCTCGTTGGTGTAGCGGTTGATCGCATAAGTCAGCTTCTCGGGCGCGTAATTGCGGAAGTGGTGGGCCTGGCCGAACATCGGCCCGATGCTCGCCATCTGGAACATGAGCCACTCGAGCGTCACGTAGCGGCCGCGGATGTCATGGGGCAGGAACTTGCCGGTCTTGCCGGCGAGATAGATGAGGATGGCGCCCGACTCGAAGAGCGAGAACGGCTTCCCGCCCGGGCCGTCCTGGTCGACGATCGCCGGGATGCGGTTGTTCGGGCTGATCTTGAGGAAGGCCGGGTCGAACTGCTCGCCCCTGCCGATGTTGACCGGGTGCGCGTGATAGGCGAGGCCGCACTCCTCGAGCATGATATGGACCTTGTGGCCGTTGGGCGTCGCCCAGCTATAGACGTTGATCATCCCATCCTCCTCCTGCCTCGGCTCTCCCTTTGCGCCGTTGCGACATGAGATCGTCACGCGGCCGGCAAAGGCAAGCGCGCGAAAGCCGCTGCAAAGTCAAGGCATTGTAGCCGCTTGCCGGTGCCGCGCAATGCGGCCGAGAGGTTTGAGGCCGCGCCGGCGCCGCAGCTCAGGCGGGCTTGCCGCAATAGGCCTCGATGCGATAGCCGTCCGGGTCGACGACGAAGGCGGCGTAATAGCTCTCGCCATAGTCCTTGCGCGGGCCCGGCTTGCCGTTGTCGCGGCCGCCGGCCTTGAGTGCTGCGGCGTGGAAGCGGTCCACGTCGGCGCGGTGCGCCGCCGCAAAGCAGAGATGGAGCCCCGACTTGTCGTCGGGCGGCACCGGCCGCTCGGCCGCCATCACCCAGAGGTGCGGCGCCTCATCACCATAGCCGGCGTAGCCCGCGCCCTCGCTCAGGCACTTGTAGCCGAGCGCTGCCAGGGCCGCATCGTAGAACGCCCTCGCGCGCGCGATGTCCTTAACGCCAATCGAGACATGGTCGATCATGGGGAGTCCCTCTTCTCGCAATTGCAGCGTCGCTTGCCGATGGATGCGGCGCGGACGCTAGCAGGACCGAGGGCTTCAGACTGTCAGATTCTTGCGCATTTCGCCGAGGTGCTGCGGCGTGACCGAGCGGCGGAAGGCCGAGGGCGTGGTGCCGAAGGCGGCTTTGAAGGCGGCGGTGAAATGGCTATGGCCGGCAAAGCCCAGATCGAGGGCAAGCGTCAAGAGGCTGCCGCGGCCCTCGAGCATGCGCTCGAGCGCCAAGGCGAGGCGCGCGCGCAGGCGATATTGGTGGATGGGGATGCCGACGCTCGCGCGGAAGAGGCGCGCCAGATGAAAGGGCGAGCTCGCCACGCTCTCGGCGATCTCGCCGAGGCCGAGATCGCACTCCGGCCGGCCGGCGAGGAGCAGCTTGGTCGCCTCGACGCGCTCGCGCCGCAGCCGCGCGCTCGCCTCGCGCTGCCTGCGGCGAGGGCGGCCCTCTTTCTCGCCCGGCGTTGCGAGAATGGCGTTGAGCAGCGCGAGCGCCGTCTCCTCGAGCTCGAGCGAGGCTGCCGCCCCGCTCCGCACGCGGTGGCGAAGCCGGCGTCCGAGAAGAAGCGCGTGCGGATCGAGGAGCCCGTGGGTGCGCGGAAAGGGACGCCCAGGCGTGCCCCGGTCCTCGTTGCCCAGCGCCTCGGAGAGCACCTCGTCCGCGAAGTCGAGTACCATGCAATCGTCGCCGCCCGGCACCGGATGGCTTACCCGGTAGGGCTCGTCGGCATTGAAGAAGATCACGTGATTGGCGTCGGCGACGTGGCGCTCGCCGCGCACGTGCCTGACGAAGACGCCGTTTCTCGGGAAGACCAGCTTGTGCCCGCTCGTGCATTCCTCGGCGCCGCACTGGGCGCTCTCGGGTCGGCAGCGCACGTCCGTGAGCGTCACGAGCGGGGTGCGAGAGAGGGTCTTGGCTTGCATGGCCCGACGATAGGAGCTCCGCCAAGCTGCGCCAGCAGGATCGTCCCGTGCTGCCGTTGGCGGAGCGCCCGCCCCTCGCTACTGCTTCGTCCAGCTCGTGTCGGGATCGAAGGCGGTCATGCGGCCGGCGAGCGCCGCCGTATTGCGGCCGAGGTCCTTCTGGTAGACGACGCCGTCCTGGTTGACGATGAAGGTCATGACGCCCGAGTCCCGGTACTTGGCGGGATAGGCGACGAGCGCGAAGCCGCCGATCATGTGGCCTTTGACGATGTAGCTATAGGCCCCGCCGGACGCGTCTTTCCCCTGCCGCGTCAGGATCTTGTAGTAATAGCCGTGGTAGGGCGCGTGCTTGCCCGTCGCCTTGTCCTTGGGCCCGTAGCCCTCGGCGCGGGCGCTCGCCACGAGCGGCCCCAAGGGGCTCTCCGCCTCGCCCGCCGCCGCCGGCCAATAGAGCCCGTCGTGCTTGCCGGGGCTGCTCACGAACTTCGCCGCGTACTCGCGGAGCCCGCTTGTCTGAGAGGCGTATTCGCGCTGCGCCTCAACATAGGCGCGGCACACGTCGATGGCGCCCAATTCATCGCGGCCGATCCGCCGGGCGAGGATCTCGTGCTCGCCGGCAGCCGCGTCGAAGCGCCAGGCGCTCGCCTGCTTGACGAGCGGGATCGGCATGGGCCAAGCGTCCTCGCCGATCTCGACGACCGCCTTGTCGTCGCCCTCCATGACGATCTTGTGCGCCTTGTCGAAGGCGGCCACGAACCGCGCGCGGGCCTCCTTGTCGGCGACCGCGTCGCCGGAGTACACGAGCTTCCGCGCCTGCGGTCCGAGGATCTTCACGAGATCGCGCGTGGCGTCCGCGCGCGTCGCCGTGACGAGCGCGTCCACCGCCGCCTCGGGCGTAGCAAAGGTCGTCGCCTTGGCCATGACGGCCGCAGCAGGTGCTGCAGCAAGCGCCGACGCGACGATCGCGGCGAGCGTCAACGCGGCTCGCCGGCGCCGCACGAAGCTTCTCAGATCATTCCATCTCACTCGGGCCATGGCGTCCTCGTGCATTCTTCTAGGTGGACCGGCTTGTAAGTGGACCGGCTTGTAAGTGGACCGGCGCCGGCGATCATGGGCGCGGCGGGGCGCCGGGCGCCCCAGGTGCAGCGGCAGGGCGAGATGCCGGAGCGGCAGGCCGGGCCGGCGCCGCAGCGCGCGGCGGGGGTGCTGCCCTTGGCGGTGCGGCCAGGCTCGCTTGGCCGCGCGCCGCCTGAGCGCGGGCGGCTGAGCCATTGCCCATGCTCGAGAAGGCGGGCGGCGCCGGGCGGGCAGGTGCTGCCGGACGGGCCGCGGGGCGCGCCGCAGGTGCACTGGGCGCCGGTGCGCCGCGGGGCGGTGCGGCCACCATGGGTCCTGGGTGCGGTGCCGGTCGCGCTGCCGCGGGGGCGCCTGCCGCATAGCCCCTGGCATCGCGCGAGGCTGCAGGACCTGCCGCCTGGCCGCCGGTGTAGCGCGCGCGCGTGCCGGCATCGCGATAGGCCACGCCGCGGCGGTGGTAGGGATCGTGCTGCCAGGTATCGCCGCTGAAGGGCCGCCGGTTGCGGTCGATGCGATTGAAGCGGCCGGCGTCGATGCGGATGCGGTGGCCGCGCCAGTCCCAGCTGTCCCAGCCCCAGAAATCGCCGAAGACGGCGAAGGCGGCGCCGTAGGCGAGCGCCGCCCCGATGGTGCAGCCCGACCACGGCGCGAACTGCACCGGCGGATAGCCGGCGTAGGGCCAGGCGCCGAAGACGGCGCCGGGATTGTAGCAGGGCACGTAGACGTCGCTCGAGCTGGTCGGCTCGATCTGGATGTCCTGGCCGTCGGAGGTCACGCTGATTTGCGGGCCAGAGGCGAGCGTGCCCGCGGCCTGTGCCGCACGGCGCAGGCGCTGCACCGAGTCCATCACGTCGGACTGCTGGGCGAGGAAGGCGTCGCCCACCGACTGCATCCACTGGAGCTGGCTGCTCATCATCTGGAGAATCTGCGGGAAGGCGACGAGCGAGATGACGCTCGGGTCCCAGTCCTGGCCCTGCGCCGCCGAGGCGAGGGAGGCGCCGCTCGAGCCCGAGCTCTGCACCCACTGCGCCGCGGCGCTGACCTCGAGCGGATAGGTGGCGGCCATCAGAATCTCGCCGAGGAGCGGATCGGGATAAAGCGCGATCGGCGCCAGCATCTGGTCGAGCTGCTCGGGCGTGAAGGCCGGCGCCGTCTGGGCCGAGGCCCGCGGGTAGTGCAGCGAGAGGGGTAGAGGCACGAGGGCCAAGATCGCGAGAGCCGCCGCGATGGCGCGAACCAGGCTCGTCTTCATGTCTTATCCTTTCTTCACCCAGGTCACGCGATGACTCGAGTTCTCCGAATATACTGCGATCCTAGCGGTTTCCGGCGCGGAATGTCAGCCTCGGCGAGAACAAATTTTGGGCCTCGCCGGAGGACACGCATCGAGAGAAGCGAATTCAACCATCGGCAGCGGCGACGGAAGCGCCATCACGTCGGGCCGCGAGGACGCGCCGAATGCGCGAAGAGGGCTCGACGGCCGAAGCCTGCAAGGTCCGCCACGGAAACTTTGATGCCGCTCTATCGAATTGCCTTTGCCAAATCTCTGCCAAGCCCCGCCCGCTGCAAGCGCTCCACGATGCGCTCGACCGAGGCTTCGCGATGCGTCTCGCGAATAAGCGCCGCATCGTGCGCCGAAGGCGGCTGAGGCGCTCCTCGAGGCGGCTTGCGAAATAAATCAGGCCGTTCGCTCGCGAGCTCCAACAGGCGCACCATGGCGGCGCTCGGCGTCACCTCGCCGCTCTCATACTTCTCGAAGGCCTTTTCGCCGCCGCCGAAGACGCGCGCCGCCTCGCGCTGAGTGAGGCCGCAATCCTCTCGTATCGAGCGGATTTGCAACGGGGTCAGCCTTGCCCCCTTGGCCAACGCCTTTGCCTCGCTCAGGGCCAGATCGGCAATCTCATTGTCCTCATCGACCAGTTGGCCGTCGTCATCGTCCGGGTCGTCGAGGCTCGCCCACCAGCCCGGCTGCGGGTAAGTATAGCGATACCCGCCGATCTCGATGGACACCATTTTCACGCCGCGCCGCATGGGACGCCCGGTCTCGGCCGACAAGATGCTATCGGGATAGTTCCTTGGATTGGCCGTCTTGCGTGGCCGGCCCATGGCTCAAGCCCCCTTGAAACTGATGAGCAGATACCGATTGTCGTGGTCCTTGGTGAATTTGATGTAGAGCGTCCTGCCAGACGCGGCTCGAGACGTGCGAGGTCATCGACTTGTCGAAATCCCTCGGCGTCAATGCCTGCACCAGCGCCACCACCACGCATCGAGGCCCAGCGCCGCTGCACCCTTGGTTGCCGTCATCGTCCGGTTCAGGGTCTTTGGATCGGCGAGCGCCGCCTTGATATCCACCAGCGGATAGTGCGGCCTGCGCTTTTCCATATCCCCCATCTTGGGGGATTATCGCCGGAAGGTCAAGGCAAAGACGACGAGCGCGCTGCGCTCAAGCCTCACCCGGCGAGCTTCTTGCGCAGGAGCTCGTTCACCATCTTCGGATTGGCCTTGCCGCCCGTCGCCTTCATGACCTGGCCGACCAGCCAGCCGACGACGCCCTCCTTGCCGCTTTTGAATTGCGCCACCTGGCCGGGATTGTCGGCGATCGCCTTGGCGATCGCCGCCTCGATGGCGCCGGTGTCGCTGATCTGCGTGAGCCCCTTGGCGGCGACGATGGCGGCGGCGGGCTTGCCGCTCTCGAACATCTCGTCGAGCACCTCCTTGGCGCTGCGGCCGGAGATGGTGCCGTCGGCGACGAGATCGATGAGGCCGCCGAGGGCCTCGGCGCTCACCGGCGACGCCGTCATCTCGAGCCCCGCCTTGTTGAGGCGGCCGAAGAGCTCCGAGATCACCCAGTTGGCGGCGAGCTTGGCGTCGCGCCCCTCGGCCACCGCCTCGAAGTAGTCGGCGCTCGCGCGCTCGGCGACCAGCACGCCCGCATCGTAAGCCGTGATCCCGTAGCCCGCGATGAAGCGCGCCTTCTTGGCGTCCGGCAGCTCGGGGAGTGAGCGGCGCAGCTCCTCGACCCAAGACGGATCGAGCTCGAGCGGCAGGAGGTCGGGGTCGGGGAAGTAGCGGTAGTCGTGCGCCTCCTCCTTCGAGCGCATCTCGCGCGTGATGCCGCGCTTGGCGTCGAAGAGGCGCGTCTGCTGCGCCACCACGCTGCCACCCTCGATGAGCTCGACCTGGCGGCGCGCCTCGTACTCGATCGCCTGCTGCACGAAGCGCACCGAGTTCACGTTCTTGATCTCGCAGCGCGTGCCGAGCTCGCCGCCCGGCCGGCGCACCGAGACGTTCACGTCGGCGCGCATGGAGCCCTCCTCCATGTTGCCGTCGCAGGTGCCGAGATAGCGCAGGATCGAGCGCAGCTTGCGCAAATAGGCGCCCGCCTCCTCGGAGCTGCGCATGTCGGGCTTGGAGACGATCTCCATGAGCGCCACGCCGGAGCGGTTGAGATCGACGAAGGTGCGGCGCGGGTCCTGGTCGTGGAGGCTCTTGCCGGCGTCCTGCTCGAGATGGAGCCGCTCGATGCCGACCTCGCGCACGCCGCCGTCCGGGAGATCGACCGCGATGCTGCCCTCGCCCACGATGGGCTGCTTGTACTGGGAGATCTGATAGCCGGCCGGGAGGTCCGCGTAGAAGTAGTTCTTGCGATCGAACACCGAGACGAGGTTGATGCGGGCGTTGAGCCCGAGCGCGGTGCGCACCGCCTGGGCGATGCAGACCGCGTTGATGACCGGCAGCATGCCGGGCATGGCGGCATCGACGAATGAGACCTGGGTGTTGGGCTCGGCGCCGAACTTCGTCGCGGCACCCGAGAAGAGCTTGGCCTCGGAGACCACCTGGGCGTGGACCTCGAGCCCGATGACGATCTCCCACTCGCCGCTCTTGCCTGCGATGAGGGCGGTCATGGCCGATCCCGCAGAGTGCGCGTGAACGAGCCACCCCCCACCCTGCCCTCCCCCTCAAGGGGGGAGGGGAAAGAGAGAATGAGCCGACCCGCCAAACGAGCCCCCTCCCCCCTTGAGGGGGAGGGATGGGGTGGGGGGTAAGTCGCGAGCCGACTCTCGCCCATCATCCCCTCCCCGCTACGAAGGCGGGCAGGTGCGCAAAGCCGGCGGCCTCCTCGAGCGCCGCCGCGATGGCGAGCACCGTCTCCTCGTCGAAGGCGCGGCCGATGATCTGGAGGCCGAGCGGCAGCCCGTCCGCCGAGAGGCCGGCCGGCAGCGAGATGCCGGGCAGGCCCGCGAGATTGGCCGGCACCGTGAAGACGTCGTTCAAATACATGGCGATGGGATCGTCCATGTTGTCGCCGACCGCGAAGGCCGCACTCGGCGTCGAGGGGGCGAGGATGGCGTCGACCGTCGCGAAGGCCTCGGTGAAGTCGCGGAGGATGAGGGCGCGCACGCGCTGCGCCTTCAAGTAATAGGCGTCGTAATAGCCGGCCGAGAGCACGTAGGTGCCGATCATGACGCGCCGGCGCACCTCGCGGCCGAAGCCCGCGGCGCGCGTCTTCTCGTACATGTCGATGAGGTCCTCGCCCGCCACGCGCAGGCCGTAGCGCACGCCGTCGTAGCGCGCGAGGTTGGAGGAGGCCTCGGCGGGGGCGATGATGTAATAGGTCGGCAGCGCATATCTGGTGTGCGGCAGGCTCACTTGGCACGTCTCGGCACCCGCCGCCTCGAGCCAGGCAATACCCTGCCGCCAGAGGCCGTCGATCTCCTCCGGCATGCCGTCGACGCGGTATTCCTTGGGGATGCCGACCTTGAGGCCCTTGAGCGAGCGGCCGACCGCCGCCTCGTAATCGGGCACCGGGCGGTCGACCGAGGTCGAGTCCTTGGCGTCGTGACCGGCGATCGCGCGCAGCATGATGGCGGCGTCGCGCACGCTCCTCGTCATGGGGCCGGCCTGGTCGAGCGAGGAGGCGAAGGCGACGATGCCCCAACGCGAGCAGCGCCCGTAGGTCGGCTTCATGCCGACGATGCCGCAGAAGGCGGCGGGCTGGCGGATCGAGCCGCCGGTATCGGTGCCGATGGCGCCGAGTGCCGCGCGCGCCGCGACCGCCGCGGCCGAGCCGCCGGAGCTCCCGCCGGGGACGAGCGGGCGGTTGTCGCCTTTGCGGCGCCACGGGTTCTCGACGGGGCCATAGAAGCTCGTCATGTTGGAGGAGCCCATGGCGAACTCGTCGAGGTTGGTCTTGCCGAGCATGACGGCACCCGCGCGCCACAGATTGGCGGTGACGGTCGACTCATAGGCCGGCTTGAAGCCGTCGAGGATGTGCGAGCCGGCGGTGGTCAAGACACCCTCGGTGCAGAAGAGATCCTTGATGGCGAGCGGGATGCCCTCCATAAGGCCGCCCTCGCCGCGCTTGAGCCGTGCGTCCGCGGCCTCCGCCATGGCGAGCGCCGCCTCCGGCGTCTCGCTGATGAAGGCGTTGAGCGGGCGCGCCGCCTCGACCGCGCGGATATGCGCCTCCGCGAGCTCGCGCGCGGAGAAGCTGCCTTTACGCAGGCCGTCGCGGGCAGCTGCGATGGTGAGCTCGTTGAGCGCGGTCATTCGAGCACCTTGGGCACCGCGAAGAAGCCCTCGACCCCCTCGGGCGCATTCTTGAGCACCTTCTCGCGGTAGCCGCCGTCGGTGACCTTGTCCGGCCGCCAGGGCAGCTTGGCATTGACCGTGCTCGCGAGCGGTGCTACCGCCGCCGTGTCGACCTCGTTCAACTGCTCGATCCAGGCGAGCAGGCCCGAGAGCTCGCGGGCGAGCGGCTTGAGCTCCTCCTCGCCGACCTTGATGCGCGCGAGGCGCGCGATCTTGCGCACCGTGGCTTCGTTGACGGACATGGAATGGCCCAGAATGTCGATGGCGCCAAGGCCGCCGGGCGGCCGAATTCGCGGCCGGAAAATAGCACCCGGTGGCGGCCGCCCGCAACCGCCCCGGCGGCCGGCCAGCTTTCGCCGCCGGGCGGCCATCCGCCCGGATGGCGACGGCGGCCTAGCGCTTCTCCGTCCAGCTCTCGGAAAATGCCAGCGCGCAGGTGCTGAAGGGCTTTCCCTCGCGCTCCTTGGGCCACGGGCGGCCGGCCGCCTCGATGCCGTTGCGCGACAGGCGGGCGCCGAGCGCGGGCACCAGCACCGTGCACACGCCGTAAGGACGCCCCGGTTCCGCATTGGGCTGGGTGTGGATGAGCAGCGGCTCGCCGATCTCGTACCAGGTGAGCGCGATCTCCTCATCGCGCGAGACCACGCGCTCCGTCCAGAAATAGCGCGGGTCGCCGGAGCGGCTGAACTGGGCATCGAGCACGGGGATCGCCCTGTCGGCGGTCTCGGCGTTGAGCATGCCCTGGACGGTCGCTTGCAGCCAGCGCGCCATCGCGATGTTGTCCGAGTAGATGCGCCAGCGATTGTCCGTGAGCTCGCTCTTGACGTAGAGAACGTGCCCCGGCCCGGCAGGGCAGAAGACGATGCGCCAGAAGCTCGCATTCGTCGTGATGGCATCGCCGTCGTTCCGGCTCAGCCGGATGAAGGGGTTTTCGCCCGTGAGGATCACGCGGTTGGGGTCTGCGACGCTCATCTCATCGACCTCCCGGCGGCAAGAGCTCTCCCGCCACTCTACCAGCAGAGCTCGCTCCGGGTCTGTACTATACTGGCGAAGCCGCCGAAACGCTCGAGCCGGCATCCGGGCGGCAACCTGCCCAGGAGATGCGATGGACGACATTCTCCTTGCTTTCGTCGTCTATGGCGCCGTCGTCGTGGCCTTCGGCGCTTGCGTCGCCGCCATCTCGCGCGGCGCGAGGGAAGCCGGCGGCGCGGAGCCGGGCAAGGGGAGCGGTGCCCGCGCGTTTCCCATATGGAGTCTCCTGGCGCTGGGCGTTCCCCTTTCGGGGCTCATCGGCGACCCCATCTTTGGACTTCTCGCGATCGGGCCTTTCGCCCAGCCCTCGACGCCCTGGGTTGCGCTCCTGGGATCGAGCCTGGCGGACTTGGGCTGGCTGCTCGCGGGCGCGGCACTCGGCGTCGGGCACTTCAACGCCCTCAAGCTCCATAGCCGGCTATCGACCTTCGCCGCGGCACTCGCCTTCTTCGCCATAGGGACCGTGCTGGCAAATGCCGACGCCTTCGCCAAGTGAAAGATCGCGCAACAGGCCTTGCGCGCCGGTGCAGCGAGCGGTTAGGGAGAAGCTGCCGGTCGAGCGCGGCCGGCGCGGGCAAAGATTTGGGAGGAATCCATGCTCTTCATGGTGGTCGAGCGCTTCAAGAACCGCGACGCCAAGGCGGTCTATCGCCGCTTTCGCGAGCAAGGCCGCGGGGCGCCGGAGGGGCTCACCTACGTCAATAGCTGGATCGAGGCCAATTTCGACCGCTGCTTCCAGCTCATGGAATGCGACGACGCGCGCCTGCTCCAGCAGTGGGTCGCCTTCTGGGGCGATCTCATCGAGTTCGAGATCACGCCGGTCGTCCCCTCGGCGGAGACGCGCACGGCGATCGAGCCCTTGCTCTGAGGCGGCCGTGAGCGAGCGACCCGCCCCGCTCTCCTCCCTCGCCGAGCTCAAGGCGCGCTTGGCAACCGGCGAGCGCCTCCTCGGCCTCGACGTGGGGAGCAAGACGATCGGCCTGGCACTCTCCGACACTACGCTCACCGTGGCCTCGCCCATGGAGACCATCCGTCGCGGCAAGTTCGCGGCCGACGCCGAGCGGCTGCGGCGGATCATCGCCGAGCAGGGCGTGGGCGGCCTCGTCGTGGGGCTGCCGATCAACATGGACGGCAGCGAGGGGCCGCGCTGCCAGTCGGTGCGCCAGTTCGCCCAGAACCTCCTCGCCCGCGTCACACTCCCCCTCGCCTTCTGGGACGAGCGCCTCTCGACCGCGGCGGTGACGCGCACGCTCCTCGAGGCCGACATGTCGAGGAAGCGCCGCGCCGAGACGGTCGACAAGCTGGCCGCCGCCTATATCCTCCAGGGCGCGCTCGACGCCGGCCGCGGCTGAGCGGCGGCAAGGCTAATGCGTCAGTTTCACCTCATCCTTCGAGACGCCGCCTAAGGCGGCTCCTCAGGATGAGGTGAAACCCCTAGCACCGGGTCCTCATCCTGAGGAGCGTCGCGCATGCGACGCGTCTCGAAGGATGAGGATCCAGCCGGACTGACCCACTATCTGGGCAATGCGGCCGTTGACAATCCGGGCGACGGGAGTAGCGTTTCGGGGAAGCCGCACGGGAGCATCCCAATGAGCGTTCTCGCCGTCAATCAAGGGCCGCGCTACCGCCGTCTCGCGGGCGAGGCGGCAGCTTACGAGAAGATCTCGGTCGACAAGCTGACCCCCATCATCGGCGCCGAGATCGGCGGGGTGAGGCTGGCCGGGCCGCTCGACAACCGCACGCTCGACGAGATCAACCGCGCGCTCGCCGAGAACCTGGTGCTCTTCTTCCGCGACCAGGAGCTGACGCCGGAGCAGCACCTCGGCTTCGGCCGCCTCTTCGGCGAGCTCCACCTCCATCCGGCGGCACCCCACGCGCCGGGCCGGCCGGAGCTCATGATCGTCCATGCCGACAAGGAGAGCTTCCGCGCCAACGGCGAGGGCTGGCACAGCGACGTGTCCTGCGATGCCGAGCCGCCCATGGGCAGCATCCTCTACATCAAGACCTGCCCGCTCCAGGGCGGCGATACCCTCTTCGCCAGCATGTATGCGGCCTACGAGGCGCTCTCCGAGCGCATGAAGACCTACCTCGAGGGGCTCTCCGCCGTGCACGACGGCGAGCCCGCCTATCGCGGCACCTACGCCAACTACGGCATCGTGGACAAGGCGAGCTATCCGCGCGCCGAGCACCCGGTCGTGCGCACCCATCCCGTGACCGGGCGCCAGGCGCTCTACGTCAACCGCGGCTTCACCACGCACATCCTCGGCATCCCGCGCGACGAGAGCGACGGCGTGCTCGCCTACCTCTTCGCGCACATGGAGAACCCGCTCTTCCAGTGCCGCTTCCGCTGGCGCGCCAACTCGCTTGCCTTCTGGGACAACCGCTCAACGCAGCACCGCGCCATGTGGGACTATTGGCCGCACACCCGCTCCGGCTTCCGCGTGACCGTGCGCGGGGAGAAGCCGGTCTGACGCCGCCCGCGGGCGGTGCGGCATGAGGCCGGTCCTCCTCGCGGTCGTCCCGGTCTTCCTCGTCATCGTGCTGGGCGCCGTCCTGCGCCGGCTCGGCTTTCCCGGCGACGCCTTCTGGCAGCAGACCAACCGCGTCAATTATTACCTCTTCTTTCCCGCCCTCCTGGTGCACACGCTGGCGCGCGCCAGCTTCCGCGGCGCCGGCATCGTCCCCATGCTGGGCTCGACCGCCTTCGCCATCCTCGCGACCAGCCTCCTCCTCTTCCTGCTGCGTCCGGCGCTCCGCATAGGCGGCCCCGCCTTCAGCTCGGTCTTCCAGGGGGCGGTGCGCCAGAACACCTTCGTCGGCCTCGCCGCGGCGGCGAGCCTCTACGGCCAGGAGGGCCTGACGCTGGCGGCCGTGCTGCTCGCGGGCTACGTGCCGCTGGTGAACCCGATCTGCATCGCCGTCTTGGTGCGCTACGGCAGCCGCGGCGGCGGCAGCGGCGGGGCCGCCCGCATGGCCGCCGAGATCGTGAAGAACCCGATCCCCATCGCTTGTGCTGTCGGCCTCTTCCTCGACCTCTCCGGCATCGGCCTGCCCTTCGGCTCAGCCGAGCTCCTCGGCATCCTCGGCGAGGCGTCGCTCGCGCTCGGGCTGCTCGCCACGGGTGCCGGGCTCGAGGCCATGGCGGTGCGCCGCCTGGGGCTGCCGATCCTCGTGGCCTCGCTCGCCAAGCTCGTCCTCCTGCCGCTCCTCGTGGCGCTCCCGCTCGCCTTCCTCGGGGTGCACGGCTTGGCGCTCTCGATCGCCGTGCTCTTCGCGTCGCTGCCGAGCGCCTCGGGCTCCTACGTGCTGGCGGCGGTGCTCGGCGGCGATGCGGCACTCATGGCCGCCATCCTGGTGGTCGAGACCGCACTCGCCGTCGCCACCATGCCGGCGGCCCTGCTCCTTCTCACCTGAGCGGGCTTCTCAGCTGAGCGCTGTTGACGCGAGCGGGCCGGCGCGCTAGAGCGGCCGGGTGTCCGCCGCCAGGCCCAAAGCCGAGACCCCCGCCATCCGCCCGGCGACGCTTGCCGACGTGCCGGCGCTGGTCGAGCTGGAGAACCGCATCTTCGCGGGCGACCGGCTCAGCCCGCGGAGCTTCCGCCATCTCATCGCCCACGGCCATGCCGCGGTCCTCGTCGAGGAGCGGGAGGGGCAGATCCGCGGCCTGGCCGTGCTGTTCTTCCGCCGCGGCAGCAGGGCTTCCCGCCTCTACTCCTTCGCCGTGGCGCCGGAGCATCGCGGCCGCGGCCTGGCCAAGGCGCTCCTCGAAGCTGCCGAGCGCGCGGCTGGGGCGCACGGCTGCACGGCGCTGCGGCTCGAGGTGCACAAGGAGAACCACCAGGCGCAGGCGGTCTATCGCAAGGCCGGCTACCACGCCTTCGCCAGCTACCCCGCCTATTACCACGACGGCGGCACAGCACTCCGCATGGAGAAGCGCCTCGAGGGCGGCCGGGCGGGCGCCTGAGGGGCGGCGGCGCGCCGCCGCCGCAGTTTTTTCGCGCGGAGGCAAATTTGCAGTTGAGGCTGCGGCGGGAATCGACGACGATCCGACCCTAGCCCTGATGCCAGGGCGGGACGGACGATCCGAGCGATGAGCCTGACCCTCGTGTGGACCGCAAAGGCCACAGCACCGCGACAAGCTGCTCCGACATGCCGACTGCGAGCAACGACCCCGAGTGCTACGCCCGCGCGATGCGGGCGCAAGCGACGGCGGCTCTGACCATCGCCATGCCCAGGGCCGGCGCATGACCGCGCATATCATCATCGTCGACCGGCGGGGCGACTTCAAATGGGACGAGGCCGGCCACCCGGTGGCGACCGCGCGCGAGTACCTCTCGCGCCCGGAGGCCTTCATGTCGCGCTACCCGCGCATCATCAACCTCTGCCGCGACTACGACTACATGAGCTACGGCTACTACTGCTCGCTCCTTGCCGAGGCGCGCGGCGAGCGCGTCATCCCCTCGGTCTCGACCATCCTCGACCTCTCGCGCAAGTCGATCTACGGCCTCGCCCTCGACGAGCTCGACGAGCTCCTCGAGAAGACCGCCAAGAAGGACGCCAAAGGCACCTCCGGGTCCTTCGCCCTCCACGTCTTCTTCGGCATGCCCGAGGAGGAGCGCTACCAGGACCTGGCGCACCAGATCTTCGACCTCTTCCGCTGCCCGCTCCTCAAGGTGCAGATCAACCCGGGCGAGAAGTGGCGCGTCACCTCGATCGAGCCGGTGCCGCTCAACGAGGTCAAGCCCGAGCAGGAGCCCCTCTTCGTGCGGGCGCTCGAGGCCTACACAAGGGTCGCCTGGCGGCCGCCCAAGGCCAAGCCGCCGCCGCGCTTCTATCTCGCCGTGCTGCACAGCCCGCAGGAGGCCCTCCCGCCCTCCTCGCCGCGCACGCTGCAGAAGATCGTCAAGGTCGGCGAGCAGATGAACATCGAGGTCGAGCTCGTCGAGAAGAAGGACTACCACCGCATCGCCGAGTTCGACGCGCTCTTCATCCGCGAGACCACGGCGCTCGACCACCACACCTACCGCTTCGCCAAGAAGGCGGAATACGAGGGCATGGTGGTGATCGACGACTCCACCTCGATCCTCCGCTGCACCAACAAGGTCTATTTGGCCGAGCTCCTGCGCTCGCACCGCGTGCCGACGCCGCGCACCCTCGTCGTCGACCGCGCGCGCATGGGCGAGATCGAGGCGGAGTTCGGCTATCCCCTCGTGCTCAAGATACCCGACGGCTCGTTTTCGCGCGGCATCCACAAGGTGACGGGCAAGCAGGAGCTCAAGGACCTCTCGGCCGAGCTCTTCCGCCGCTCCGAGCTCATCATCGCCCAGGAGTTCGTGCCGACCCAGTTCGACTGGCGCATCGGCATCCTCAATGGCCGCGCCGTCTACGCCTGCCAGTATTTCATGTCGCGCAACCACTGGCAGATCGTGAAGCACAGCGCGAGCGGCCGCTTCTCCGAGGGCGGCTGCAAGACGCTCGCGGTCGAGGAGGCGCCGCCATCCGTGGTCGATGCCGCGGTCAAGGCGGCGCGCCTCATCGGCGACGGCCTCTACGGCGTCGACCTCAAGGAGACCGAGCGCGGACCCGTGGTCATCGAGATCAACGACAACGCCAGCATCGACACGGGCTACGAGGACACCGTGCTCAAGGACGAGCTCTACCGCATCATCCTCGGCGAGTTCGTCCGCCGCCTCGAGGCGCAGATGGAGCCGATCGGGGTCAATGGCGGGGAGGCGCCCCGCCCGGCAGTCACGAGTGTCGCGAGCGCGATCGAGCCCGCGCTGCCGTTTGAGGTGGGGAGGAAGGAGTGAGGCGGGTTGGAGCGGCCGCTATAATTCCGGGTCGGCAGATCAATTCACGGTTGCAATCGTTCTTGTTTTGTGCTAAAGACATTAGCCAAGACGGCGGCCCACAAGGCCTCGCGTTGACAGGGGAAGCCACCACAACATATCGTGGTTCACCCGCATAGCCGAGATTTGCAGCGGAGGGACACTGGTCGTGGACATGGCATTTGCAGCCACCGGCAAGGGCCGCTCAGATCGCGACGCGATCATGGCTTGCGAGGACAATCTCGCATTCATGCGCCGGCTGCCGAGGGAGTCGATGCAATTGATCGTGACGTCCCCGCCCTACAACATCGGCAAGGCTTACGAAGCCAAGTCGCCGCTCGATGCTTATGTCCAGGCGCAGGCGGAGGTGATCGCCGAGTGCGTGCGCCTGCTACACCCGCGCGGCTCGCTCTGCTGGCAAGTCGGGAACCACGTCCAGAAGGGAGAAATCTTCCCGCTCGACATCGTGCTCTACCCCCTATTCCGAGGACATGGCCTCAGACTGCGCAACCGCATCGTCTGGCATTTCGAGCATGGCCTGCACTGCTCCAAGCGGCTCTCCGGCCGCTACGAGACCATCATGTGGTTCACCAAGTCGGACGATTACGTCTTCAACCTTGACGCTGTCAGGGTTCCCTCGAAGTACCCTGGAAAGAAATATTTCAAGGGACCGAAGGTAGGCCAACTTTCCGGCAATCCGCTCGGCAAGAATCCGAGCGATGTGTGGATATTTCCGAACGTAAAGAACAATCACGTCGAGAAGACGATCCACCCTTGCCAATTCCCGATCGAGCTTGTCGAACGTCTCGTGTTGTCGCTGACGAATCCGGGTGATGCGGTGTTTGATCCATGCATGGGTGTCGGGTCCACCGTCGTCGGTGCGCTCAAGCACGGCCGCGCCGGCTATGGCTGCGACATCGTACAAGAATACGTCGATGTCGCGTGGCGTCGCGTCCGTAAGCTTCGCGCCGGCACGCTTAGAACGCGCCCCATGGATAGGCCCGTCTATGATCCAGCCAAACCCCACGGCGGCCAAAGAGAACCCCGTCACGCCCGCCGGCAAAAGTCCCTCTTGTCGATCGTGGCGGAACTCGAGCGTGGCCTATGAGACTCGTCACCCGATATTCGCATCTGAATGGGCTGGAGTATCTTAAGGTTCATAAGCCGAAGCTTTGGCGGGAGATACGCAGCGTCATCTCGCGGGTCGATGCGGCCACTTGCCGGACCAAGGTCTCGAAAGAGGTGCGCACGAAGGACAAGCTGCTGTACTCGCCGATCGAGCTGAACAAGGCGGTGAAGGGCGGCTTCAGGGCGCACGGCTGGAGCGAAAGCCGCACGTCTTATTGGGTTACCTCGGACGCGCGGCTCATCCGCAAGACGATGCACATGACGCCGGCCCAGCAGAAGGCCAAGATCGAAGCGTCGGGTCGCACCCCGATTTACTCCTTTAACCAAACCGACTTCGTGAAAGAGCGCGTCGCCGTCGAGGTGCAGTTCGGCAAGTACGCCTTTGTCGCCTACGACCTCTTCGTGAAGCACATGGCATTCTTTGTCGGCGACGTAATCGACGTAGGGATCGAAATTCTGCCCATGAAGGAGTTGCAACAAGAGATGTCGTCCGGCGTCGGCTATTACGAGGGCGAGCTTTACAACCTAATTCGAGAAGGAAGGAGCATTCCGGCGGTGCCCCTTGTTCTGATCGGGGTTGCTGCTTAGATTGAATTTGGCGACATACTGCTTTGTCATCTATTCCTCGGCAGAGCCGACTTCCAAGGCAGCGAGTCGCCCGGCGTACCGTGGCAGCCGCCAGCGCTCTCGGCATGGCTACCGACGTATGGCCTTCCGACGGGCTTTCGGCCGCAGCACCAGCATTAATTCGTCCGCGTGGTGGCGCGCCGCTCGGCCAGACAGTTCGTCTCCGTCCGTCCGTGTCCCACCAAGGGTACTGAACGTGCTCTTTACCCTACGTTCTTCTAGCCGGAAGTGCCGCTGTGCTATTTCGCGCACAAGATTTCCTGAAAGGCCATTAGAACAATCGTAGTTCGGGAATGTAACTATACCCGTTGCACCGACACACGATAATGTGCGCAGCAAGTCTTCGAGTGCGCCTGCGGATTCGCCTTTGAGACTGTATTTTGAGCGTGGCCGGTGCCGCGGAGCGGGATATCGTCCCACACCTGATACTGCGCCGCACTTGCCGACCGCTATTGTTTCGAGGACGTGATAGAATCGGCTGTAGTGAACCCCTGAATAGGGCGGATCGATAAAGACGAGGTCGCCGGCCCGGAGCGTGGGGACTATTCTATTTGCATCTGACCGCTCAGCATGTCCCTGTCGTTGCGCAAACTCCAGAGAAATCTGTTCGAATGCTTCCCGCGTCACGTCGGCAATATCACGCTTCCACGCGTCCGCTATAAACCGCTTTGCGGTTCTTGTCGGTTGAAATGGCTGCGCGGTGTGTCCCGGCGCGGCAGCCGACTTGCTAGCGGCATGGATGAGCGCCGCAAGAGCTACGGTTTTGTCCGGCTTTCGCGTTGGCAGACTTGCTCTCAACGCGTCAATCCAAGTTGCTTGTTCCGGACTAAAGTAATGTCCACCATACGCTTGGGTGACGACTCCCGATTGCGCAGCGCTCCATTTGCGATAGTCGGCGACAACAGAACGCGTGAGTCTCTCAGACCAAGGTACAGAGACCTTGTCTAACCATGCCTGCGCGGAGGCATGCCATTTCCTCCACACTGCTCTCGCGCCGAGCGCGGCTACGCGACCGATAACGGCCTCAGCCAATACCACGCTATATTGTTGAAGATCGACAGCCAACACCGGAAGGGCAAAGCGCCGAGCCGCAAACGAAGCTACAGCGCCTGAGCCAGCGAATAAGTCCACAAAACGATCCGCCGAAGCGAGCTCCTTTTCAAGAAGGAGCCCGAGGCCGTTCCGCAGCATCGCCCGTTTGGACCCCATATATTTCAAGTCTCACCTATACCCAACCGCCTTCAGCTTGGAGTCAAACTCCAAACGGCTACGCGCTCGCAACTGCCAAGCCCGACAAGCGCTTGACCGAGCTCACTTCCAACGCGGAAGAATGTCTGCTCCTCCCGTGGATGCCTGTTTTGAAAGATGTCGAGATCCCGCAAGAGCGGCTCTATATCCGCCCAGAGATCAAGTAGATCGTCCGCGCCCTTTGCATTATCCCACAGTCCACGCGATTGGCCCATACGCTCCCACCAGAAAGCTATGGCATCGGACGTGAATCCCACTGATTGAAAGAGATCCGCGATCGAGCCCGATGCGACACGCAACAAGAGCGTCGCCCGCGCAACGATGGCGGAATGGCTATTCTCCCTCGTTCCTGGCGAGATTCTTCGAGAATTCGAAAATGCTCAGGTTATCGGGGGCATTATTGCGGCAAAGGAACTTAAGCCATCGTTCTGCCGCGTCCTTGGAGAAACCCTGATTTTCCACAACCCTGGACGCGAGTTGCCGAAATCCTGTTGGATCGCGCGCGGCCGAAACGCCATTTTGTCCCTTGAAAATGGATTCTACCGCCAAGCGCAGAATATGGCGATCAATCGTGTCAAACCGAGAGGGCTGGGAGGGCTCCAGAGCGAGCCAGATGTCTCGTGCGAACGTGAGCGTCTTGGATGGATCAAGACACCATGCATCCGGCATCCCGTCCGGACGGTAGCTCGAACTCGTTTCGAGCTTCTCTATCCTCCGTAGGCAATTGAAGATCCATGCCCCATTGCAGAAACCATTCCTTGGCCTGAGGTGCGGCAACACTGCCACCGCCCAGCGGTGCAAGCCAGTCGTCCAACGTACGACCGTTAGGTCGTACGATCGAGGCGAACAGATCACCAGACATAGGTTGTGCGCACCAATATTCCAGGCAGTCCCAAACAAATACATGGGTCGATGATTGGGCTCTCAATGCGGCCACCGAATTGGGGGCGTCAATGACGAAATGGTACCTGTCAAAGACGCCCACGCCAGTTGTCGCGAGAAGCGACATCGCAGCTCGAAGCTCGGCGTAATAGGCTAGGTGGCGCGCCCTGTGGGGATCGCCGCGTAAGAGGGAGGAGATCGCCTTTCCGAGGTAACTCCACCCATCTGTACAATGCAGTAGACAGCTAGCTGCGATGTATTGCGACAATTGACGTGGCCTTTTAAGGGCACCGGCTTTGCTTTCGAAAGCTATCTTCTTCTTTGTATCGATCACATACCAGTTTCGCTCACCGACCCATCTTGAGGTTTTTGCAAAGTGCCTCAAGCCCGCCAGGGTCTTTTCGACATTTTTGCGCTTCAGCGATTGGACCGCGCCAAAATTGTGAGGGCTAAGTGACATAGTTATGCCGGCCGATGCAAGCGTTTGGCAGCTTTGCCGACGTCACCTTGGCAAGCGCGGAGATGTTGGAGGAGCTGTGCCCGCAGCTCCTTGTAACCGCTGCTTCCTCTGAATACGAGCTTCTGTCGGCGCAGGTCTTCAGAAATGTTCGGGGCGGAGCTCGTGCGCCAGTCGAAAGTGGCAAGCCCGATCGCAATACTCTCCAGGAATGCTGCCACAGGCTCATAGCAATGGATTTCAGCGCCACAGTAACCGCACCCGCGTCGCTTGCTGAAGCCTTTTTGTCGAGTTGCCATGTATCAAGCCGGAGATGGGGCGCCATAACAAAGCACAAATCATTGACTACGTGCAGGAAACCGCGCACACCCTGGTCGGTGACGATGAGCGAGCAGTTACCGTAGAATGCTGGATCTTCTGATTTCGTGATCGAGACGCGTTGCCGCTCTGCATCCGCCCGCAATTCGACGGCCCAGGGCTCTTCGACGGCATGAACAGCTTTGGAGAGTTTCTGCCAAGCGAAAATTAGAAAAGCCGCCTGCTGCGCACGGCTCCAACCGAGAACTTCTCCACCTTCTCGAAGTCGGGAACCGAACAACCCCCCGATTTTTGTGCCACGACCATCCCAGGATCGTACAAGCGTGGCCATTAGCGCCTTTATCCACGCCGATTGCGTCACCCAGCTGATGTGACGCTCGCCTAGCATGTTTATTCGATCGTACCAGGGGCTGTCGGAGTGCGACCAAAGAGCCTCCGTCAGCTCCTGCGACCGCGTCTCCCGATAGATCGGATGCCCTTCCGCCTTGTCCAGCCAATCCTCGGCCCTGAGCAAAGGGTACAAGTCGAACGCGAGGCTCGGGTTTATTCGCTTCGGCTTGATATTGATGGTCCAAAAAAGATACGCCTGCCAGCTCACGTCTAGTCCGCTGAACGCCACGACTGGCACCTCGAATCCGGCGGCGGTGGAGTCCTCTTCGAATGCCCAAAGCCGATGTTGGCCGTCAATTACTTCCAAAGGCGGCACCGCGGATGGCCGCCAAGTTTTTGTCCAATTCGAATATGGCAGTGCAATGGTACAAGAGCCCTCGTCGTCATGCACTGTGAGGAGGTCATGCTCCGCCACTTTGCCACCTGGGCGTACGTCCGATTTGTGAAGAATGTTGATCACAATAGCAGTTGGCAACCAACCCGGCTTTCGCAGATCGTAGAACTCAGTCGTCTTGCGCTTTGCCGTACTCAGTGTGGACCAAGGATACCCGAATTCAACGAAGCGCGAGATTTCCTCAGATCGTTCTGGATCATGTTGTCGCTGGATGCCGAGGTCGGCAGCGCGTGGCGTGACACCAGATGTCTGACGGCGCACGATTCCACACAGACTGCGAAGCTCCTGTGCAGAAAGCGAGAACAGATAGAAATGCGGCGATGGCTTGGCTCGATGGTGGGCGGAATCATACTGCACGCGATTCCAGGCCTTGAGCCATTGATGAACCTTAATGACGGGGATACGCCGACGTTCTTCAGGCTTAGCCATCCCCCTCCCCCGTTTTCATACACGGCATTTTGCCCGGCGATACGAGAAAGGACAACCCCGATTGTATAGGCGGTCCACTTTTCTACCGGCACCGCAACATCCAGGCGCGAACTTCCGCCCCCCATACTGCGCCTTTAATGACCGCCGTAAGAGCCAATCGCAAAGGGCGCCGCGCTCTTCTGTCCGCTCGCGCCTCATGCCTCCCGCTTTGCTCTCGGCGACACCGCGAGCCCGAGAAATACGAGCACGGCCCGGTTGAGCCGCAGGATATCCTCGTCGTCCAGGCGTCCGAGACGCGCGCCGAGCTTCGATTTTGGCACGGTGGTGATCTTGTCCACCATTAGGCGGCAGCTCTCGCGCAGTCCGTTTCGCTCGTTCGGCGCAACGCGCAGGCGGAACAAGGGCGCTTCTGTCTCGTCGCTGGTGAAGGCGCAGATGGTGATGGAGTCCGTTCCGTCGAAGCTGTCGTCCTGCAGGATGACGACCGGACGCGGTTTGCCCGCATAGCCCTTGCCGCCCGAGACGGTCCAGACGTCTCCCCGCCTCATTCATCGCCCCGATCCGACACCGCGTCGATGAAGGCCTGATCCTCGCGCGCGCGTGCGCTGGCAGCCACGGCGCGCGACTGGCGATGGGCCTGTCGCGCGGAAGGCGGGCGAGCGCACGTCGGGCACCCAGATCTGGATGGGGCGCAGACCCTGCCCGCGCAGCCGCTCGCGATGTTCTCGCACCTTCACGCGGGAGGGCTTCGGCTGAGATGTCGAGGTCATGGCATTCCTCCGCCAGCAGTTACATGTAACCTAGCACGGGCAAGGAGGTTGTGCCAGACCTGTCCGCCGGCCCCGCGCCACTGACATCCGACCTTCCGCGTCCTTGCCCCACCCCGCCCCCACCCGCTATACTGCTCCTTTAATGACCGCCTTAGCCCCTCTCCCCGTGTTGCGCTTCCCGCACCGGCATCTCCTCGGCATCGAGGGGTTGACTGCCGAGGAGATCACCTTCCTCCTCGACCTCGCCGAGTCCTACGTCGAGCAGAACCGCCAGGCCGACAAGAAGAGCGCCATCCTGCGCGGCCGTACGGTCATCAACCTCTTCTTCGAGAACTCGACGCGCACGCGCACCTCCTTCGAGCTGGCGGGGAAGCGCCTGGGCGGCGACGTGATCAACATGCAGGTCGCGGCCAGCAGCATCAAGAAGGGCGAGACGCTCATCGACACGGCGATGACGCTCAACGCCATGCACCCGGACGTGCTGGTGGTGCGCCACTTCGACTCGGGCGCCGTCAAGCTCCTCTCCGAGAAGGTCAACTGCTCGGTCATCAACGGCGGCGACGGCAGCCACGAGCACCCGACGCAAGCGCTCCTCGACGCCCTCACCATCCGCCGCCGCAAGGGCCGCATCCGCGGCCTCGCCGTCGCCATCTGCGGCGACATCCTCCATAGCCGGGTCGCGCGCTCCAACATCTCGCTCCTCAACATCATGGGAGCCAAGGTGCGGGTGGTGGCACCCCCCACCCTCCTTCCCGCCGCCGTCGAGCGGCTCGGCGTCGAGGTCTTCTACGACATGCGGAACGGCCTCAAGGACGTCGACGTGGTGATGATGCTGCGCCTCCAGACCGAGCGCATGCACGGCTCCTTCGTGCCCTCGATCCGCGAGTACTTCCACTTCTTCGGCCTCGATTACGCCAAGCTCGAGGTGGCCAAGAAGGACGCCATGATCATGCACCCGGGTCCCATGAACCGCGGCGTCGAGATCGACAGCGAGGTGGCCGACGACATCGGCCGCAGCGCCATCCACGAGCAGGTCGAGATGGGGGTCGCCGTGCGCATGGCCTGCCTCGATTCCCTGACGCGCCGCGGCCAGCGCGGGAACGAGGGCGACGGAGCCGAGGCATGAGCATCCCCCAGGGGATGCGCCCCGGCCGCACGGCCTATCTCGACGTGCGCCTCCTCGACCCGGCAAGCGGGCTCGACGCGCGCGGGGCGCTCTTGACCGAGGGCGAGACGATCGCCGACTTCGGGCCCCGCCTCTTCAACGACGGCGTGCCCGAGGGCATCGACGCCGTCCACGGCCGCGGCGCCTGCTTGGCCGCCGGCCTCGTCGACATGCGCGTGCAGCTCTGCGAGCCCGGCGAGGAGCACAAGGAGACCATCCAGACCGGAAGTGCCGCCGCCGCCGCGGGCGGCGTCGCCGCCATGGTGACGCTGCCCAACACCGAGCCGGTGATCGACGACGTGGCCGGCGTCGAGTTCATAGCGCGGCGCGCGCGCGAGGTGAAGCGCGTCAAGATCTACTGCCACGCCGCGGTGACCAAGGGCCTCGCCGGCAGGGAGCTCGCCGAGATCGGCCTCTTGCAGGAGGCGGGTGCGCTCGCCTTCACCGACGGGCTCAAGGCGGTCGCACACCCGCTCGTCATGCGCCGCGCCCTCTCCTACGCGCGCACCTTCTCGGCACTCGTCATCCAGCGCCCCGAGGAGCCGGAGCTCGCCGAGGGCGGTGCGATGAACGAGGGCGAGGTGGCGACGCGCCTCGGCCTCCCCGGCATCCCGCGCCTCGCCGAGGTCATGCTGCTCGAGCGCGACTTGCGCCTCGTCGAGCTCACGGGCGGGCGCTATCACGCAGGTCCCCTCTCGACGGCGGAGGCGGTCGAGGCGATGCGGCGCGCCAAGGCGCGCGGCCTCGCCGTCACCTGCGACACGGCCCCCCACTACTTCACGCTCGACGAGAGTGCCGTCGGCGACTACCGCACCTTTGCCAAGGTCTCGCCGCCCTTGCGCCGGCCCGAGGACCGCGAGGCGCTCATCGAGGGCATCGCCGACGGCACCATCGACGTGATCGCGAGCGACCACGCGCCCCAGGACCAGGACAGCAAGCGCCAGCCCTTCGCCCAGGCGGCGGCCGGCATCATCGGGCTCGAGACGCTGCTGCCGCTCTCGCTCGCCCTCGTTCACGACGGCCGGCTCGGGATTCTCCAGGCGCTCGCACCGCTCACCTCTCGGCCCGCGCAGCTCCTCGGCCTCGCCGCCGGCCGCCTGGCCAAGGGGGCGCCAGCCGATCTCGTGCTCTTCGATCCCGATGTGCCGTGGACCGTCGAGGAGAGCCGCTTCCGCAGCAAGTCGAAGAACTCGCCCTTCGCCGGGCGCGAGGTCAAAGGCAGAGCGCTCCGCACCATCGTCGACGGCCGCCCGGTCTTCGTCGACGGGGAGGCCGGGAAACGGCTATAAGTCGCGGCTCGCTCCTCGGCGACCACGACGGCCAATACCCCCCTCCCTACCCTCCCCCTCAAGGGGGGAGGGGAAATGCGGATGCCACGCCGAAACTGACCCCCTCCCCCCTTGAGGGGGAGGATTGGGGTGGGGGGTGAGCCGGCCGCGATTGCCGAGCTATGGAGACGCCACTTCATGCCCTCGCCCCTCGGCAGTCTCTTGCCGCTCCTCGCCGCAGCGCTCGCCGGCTATCTCCTCGGCTCGATCCCCTTCGGACTGCTGCTCACGCGCCTGGCGGGGCTCGGCGACATCCGCAAGGTGGGCTCCGGCAATATCGGCGCCACCAACGTGCTGCGCACCGGCAACAAGGCGCTCGCCGCGCTCACGCTCCTCCTCGACATCGGCAAGGGAGCGGCGGCGGTGCTGCTCGCCGGCCGATTCGGGGCGGACCTGGCGCTCGTGGCGGGCGGAGGTGCCGTGGTCGGCCACCTTTTCCCCATCTGGCTCGGCTTCAAGGGCGGCAAGGGGGTGGCGACCGGGCTCGGCGTACTGCTCGCCGCCGCCTTCCCGGTCGGCCTCGCGGCTATCGCCACCTGGCTCGCCGCCGCCGCCGTCTTCCGCTACTCCTCGCTCGCCGCCCTCGCGAGCTTCGCTCTCTCGCCGCTCTACGGCTGGCTCCTCGCCGGTCCCCGCGTCGCGGTCCTCGCCGCCTTCATCGCCGTGCTCGTGTTCCTGCGCCACCGCGACAACATCCGCCGCCTCTTCAAGGGCGAGGAGACGCGGATCGGCGCCAAACGCTAGCTCGCTCATCCTACAGTTGACGAAGTCTCACCCCTTCTCCATCTTGGCGCGATGGCGCGCGACCGGGCCTTCAGCCATGCCGAGCGGCTCGACTGGCTTCGCCTGATCCGGAGCGAGAACGTCGGGCCGATCACCTTCTACCAGCTCCTCGCCCGCTTCGGCTCGGCCGACTCGGCGCTGGCAGCGCTGCCCGAGCTCGCGCGGCGCGGCGGGCGGCGGGCGCCGATTCGCATCCCCTCGCGGGCAGCCGCGGAGCGCGAGCTTGCCGCGACCGAGGCGTTCGGCGGCCGCCTCCTCTGCCGCGACGAGCCCGGCTACCCGGCGACGCTCGCTGCCATCGAGGATGCACCACCCGTCGTGGCACTCCTCGGCCACGGCCATCTCATGGAGCGCCGCATGATCGGCGTGGTCGGCGCGCGCAACGCCTCCGCGAGCGGCCGGCGCTTCGCCCGCCAGCTCGCGGTGGAGCTGGGCGAGGCCGGCCTCGTCGTGGTCTCGGGCCTGGCGCGCGGCATCGACGCCAGCGCGCACGAGGGAGCGCTCAAGAGCGGCACCATCGCGGTCATGGCCGGCGGCGTCGACGTGGTCTATCCCGAGGAGAACCGGGCACTCTACGGCCGCGTCAGAGAGGAGGGTCTGGCGCTCTCCGAGATGCCCCCCGGGACGGAGCCGCAAGGCCGCCATTTCCCGCGGAGAAACCGAATCATTTCAGGACTTTGCCTCGGCCTCGTGGTGGTCGAGGCGGCGCAGCGCTCAGGATCCCTCATCACCGCCCGCTTCGCCGCCGAGCACGGCCGCGAGGTCTTCGCCGTGCCCGGCTCGCCGCTCGATCCGCGCTGCAAGGGGACGAACGGCCTCATCCGCGACGGCGCCCACCTGACCGAGGGGGCGGCCGACGTGCTCGCCGTGCTCGCGGGCATGGGCCTGCCGCCCTTGCGCGAGGCGCCGGCCGAGGGCGAGGCGCCGCCGCCCGCCCAGCCGACGCCTACCGAGCTCGAAAAAGCGCGCCTGCTCGTCCTCGAGGCGCTCGGCCCGACGCCGGTCCCGGTTGACGAAATCCTGCGGCAAACCCATCTCTCCCCCGCAGTGGTGTCGTTGGCGCTCCTCGAGCTGGAGCTCGCCGGGCGGTTGGAGCGCCACCCCGGCAATCGGGCAAGCTTGCTCTCCTAGGCGAAACCGACTAGCCTCCCGGCCCTTTGGCAACCAGGCCAGGCGCAATGATCGTCGTCGTCGTCGAGTCACCGGCCAAGGCCAAGACCATCAACAAGTACCTGGGCAAGGACTATGTGGTGGTGGCGAGCTACGGCCATGTGCGCGACCTCCCGGCCAAGGACGGCTCGGTGCGGCCCGAGGAGGACTTCGCCATGTCGTGGGAGGTCGACGGCGGCTCGGAGAAGCACATCCGCGCCATCGCGAGTGCCTTGAAGGGCGCCGACCGGCTCTGCCTGGCGACCGACCCGGACCGCGAGGGCGAGGCCATCTCCTGGCACGTGCTGCAGCTCTTGAAGGAGCGCCATGCCCTCGGCAAGGCCGAAGTGAAGCGCGTCGTCTTCAACGAGATCACCAAGGACGCGGTGCTCGAGGCCATCGCCCATCCGCGCGAGGTCAACCGCGAGCTCGTCGAGGCCTATCTCGCGCGCCGCGCCCTCGACTACCTCGTGGGCTTCACGCTCTCGCCCGTGCTGTGGCGCAAGCTGCCGGGGAGCCGCTCGGCCGGCCGCGTGCAGTCGGTGGCACTCCGCCTCGTCTGCGAGCGCGAGTCCGAGATCGAGCGCTTCCGCCCGCGCGAATATTGGACCATCGACGTGGAATTCCGCACCGAGGGCGGCCAGACGCTCACGGCGCGGCTCAGCCACCTCAAGGGCAAGAAGCTCGAGAAGTTCGACCTCGGCGACAAGGCCTCAGCGGATGCCGCGGTGACGCTCCTCGAGGGCGGCGACTATGCCGTCCTCAAGGTCGAGCGCAAGCAGCAGCGCCGCCATCCCAACCCGCCCTTCACCACCTCGACCCTGCAGCAGGAGGCCTCGCGCAAGCTCGGCTTCAGCGCGAGCCGCACCATGCGCGTGGCCCAGCGGCTCTACGAGGGCGTCGAGCTCGGCGGCGAGAGCGTCGGCCTCATCACCTACATGCGCACGGACAGCACCGTGCTCGCCAACGAGGCGCTCGCCGCCTCGCGCCGTCTCATCGAGCGGCAGTTCGGCAAGAACTACGTCCCGGCCGAGCCGCGGCGCTACAAGGCCACGGCCAAGAACGCCCAGGAGGCCCACGAGGCGATCCGCCCGACCGACCTCTTCCGCCGGCCCCAGGAGGTGGCGGGACACCTCGACGACGACCAGCGCCGGCTCTACGAGCTCATCTGGCTGCGCACGGTGGCGAGCCAGATGGAGAGCGCCGTGCTCGACCAGGTGGCGGTCGACATCGCCGACAAGGCGGGGGCCGCCATCCTCCGCGCTACCGGCTCGGTGCTGCTCTTCGACGGCTTCCTCCGCGTCTACCAGGAGGGCCGCGACGACCCGGGCGAGGAGGATCAGGACGAGCGCCGCCTGCCCCAGGTCAAGGAGGGCGAGGGTCTCGCGCGGCAGGCCATCAAGCCCGAGCAGCATTTCACCCAGCCGCCGCCGCGCTACACCGAGGCGAGCCTTGTCAAGCGCTTGGAAGAGCTCGGCATCGGGCGGCCCTCGACCTACGCCTCGATCATCCAGGTCCTGCAGGACCGCAAATACGTGCGCATCGACAAGGGCCGCTTCCTGCCCGAGGACCGCGGCCGCGTCGTCACCGCCTTCCTGGTGAGCTTCTTCCAGCGCTACGTCGAGTACAACTTCACCGCTGAGCTCGAGAACAAGCTCGACGACGTGTCGGACGGCCGCGTCGACTGGAAGCAGCTGCTGCGCGATTTCTGGGCCGATTTCTCGAAGGCGGTCGAGGGCACCAAGGACCTCTCGATCAAGCAGGTCATCGAGGCGCTCAACGAGGAGCTGGCGCCGCATTTCTTCCCCGACGCGGGCGACGGCAAGGACCCGCGCGCCTGCCCGGCCTGTGCCGCGGGCCGGCTCAGCCTCAAGCTCGGCAAGTTCGGCGCCTTCATCGGCTGCTCGAACTACCCGGAATGCCGCTACACCCGCCCGCTCGAGGTGCGCGTCAACGGCGAGGGCAACGGCGGCCAGGCAGCACTCGAGGGGCCGAAGCCGCTCGGCAGCGATCCCGCGAGCGGCCTGCCGGTGGGCTTACGCAAGGGGCCCTACGGCTATTACGTGCAGCTCGGCGACACGCCGGCCGCCAACGGCAACGGCGCCGAAAACGGCACGGCCAAGGCGAAGGGCCGCGGCAAGGCCAAGGCCGCCGCCGAGAAGCCGAAGCGCGTCTCGCTGCCGCGCGGGGTCAAGCCCGAGGAGGTCACCTTGGCACTCGCCCTGCAGCTCCTCTCGCTGCCGCGCGAGGTCGGCCTCCATCCCGAGACGGGGAAGCCGATCTCGGCCGGGCTCGGCCGCTTCGGCCCCTACGTCAGGCACGAGGGCACATATAAGAGTGTCGGCACCCTCGAGGAGGTGCTGACGATCGGGCTCAACCGCGCGGTCGATCTCCTGAGCCAGGCGCGCACGCACGGGCCGACCACGTTGCGCGAGCTCGGCGCCCATCCCGCGGACAGTGCCGTGGTGCGCATCATGAAGGGCCGCTACGGCCCCTACATCAAGCACGGCTCGACCAACGCGCCGATCCCGAAGGGGAAGGCTCCCGAGGCGGTGACGCTCGAGGAGGCTGTGGCCCTCCTGGCCGCGCGCGCGGCCCGAGGCGGCGGCGGCGCCAAGACGCCGACGCGAAAGGCGCGGGCGAGCCGCAAGAGCAAGGCCGTGGCGGACGTGGACTGAAGCGAGAGCCGGAGTTGCCGAGCCAGCATCCGAAGCAGAAGCCCTCCCCGCTGCCCACGCGGGAGGAGCTCGTGAACTTCATCCGCGAGAGCCCGGTGCCGGTGGGCAAGCGCGAGATCGCGCGCGCCTTCCGCCTCACGGGCGCCGAGCGCATCCAGCTCAAGGCCATGCTCAAGGAGCTGCAGCACGAGGGGGCGCTCGGGCGCGACCGCGCGCGGCGCTTCGGAGCCGCCGGCCGCCTGCCCGAGGTGACGCCCGTCGAGGTCATCGGCACCGATGCCGACGGCGAGCTCCTGGCGCGGCCGCTCGCGTGGGAGGGCGAGGGTCCGCCGCCGCGCATCTATATGGCGCCCGAGCGGCGCGGCCAGCCTGCCCTCGGGCGCGGCGACCGCGTGCTGGCGCGCTTGCGCCACGTCGGCGCCGGCAACTACGAGGGCCGCACCATCCGCCGCATCAGCGAGGCGCCGGACAAGGTGCTCGGCGTCCTCGCCTTCGGTCCAGACGGCGGGCGCATCCGGCCGACCGACCGCAAGCTCAAGGCCGAGTTCGCCGTGGCGCGCGGCGACGACGGCGGCGCCAAGGAGGGCGAGCTGGTGCTTGCCGAGGTGCTGCCTGGCCACCGGCTCGGCCTGCGCCAGGCGAAGATCGTCGAGCGCCTGGGCGATCTCGGCAACCCGCGCTCGGTCAGCCTGATCGCCATCCTGGGGCGCGGCATTCCCGTCGATTTCCCGGCGGATGCGCTCGCCGAGGCAGCGGCCGCCGGCCCGGTCGGCCTGGCCGGGCGCACAGACCTGCGCCGCACCCCGCTCGTCACCATCGACGGCGAGGACGCCCGCGACTTCGACGATGCCGTGTGGGCCGAGCGCGATCCCGACGCCGGCAACCCCGGCGGCTGGCACCTTCTCGTCGCCATCGCCGACGTGGCGCATTACGTGCGGCCCGGGTCCCCGCTCGACCGCGCCGCCGGCGAGCGCGGCAATTCCGCCTATTTCCCCGACCGCGTCGTGCCCATGCTGCCGGAGGCGCTCTCCAACGGCTGGTGCTCGCTCAAGCCCGGCGAGGAGCGCGGCTGCCTCGCCGTGCACATGTGGATCGACAAGGAGGGCGACAAGCTCCGCCACCGTTTCGAGCGCGGCCTCATGCGCTCGGCGGCGCGCCTCACCTATGCGCGGACGCAGGACGCCCACGACGGCCGCGGCGACGACGCCACAGCACCCCTCGCCGAGACGGTGATAGCACCGCTCTACGGCGCCTTCGAGGCCCTCCTCAAGGCGCGGCTCCGGCGCGGCGCCCTCGACCTCGACCTGCCCGAGCGGCAGATCGTCATCGGGGCGGACGGCCACATCGACCGCATCGTCCCCCGCCCGCGCCTCGACAGCCACCGCCTCATCGAGGAATTCATGATCGCGGCCAACGTCGCCGCGGCGGAGACGCTCGAGGAGCGCCGCACCCTCTGCATGTACCGCGTGCATGACGAGCCGGCGCCCGAGAAGATCGACGCACTCCGCGAGTTCCTCGCCGGCCTCGGCTACAAGCTCGCCAAGGGACAGGTGCTGCGCCCCCAGCACTTCACCCAGATCCTCGACAAGGCGGCCGGCACGCCCGAGAGCCGCCTGGTGAGCGAGGTGGTGCTCAGGAGCCAGGCCCAGGCGCTCTACAGCCCCGAGAACCACGGCCATTTCGGCCTGGCGCTGCGCCGCTACGCCCATTTCACCTCGCCCATCCGGCGCTATCCCGACCTCCTCGTCCACCGCGGCCTCATCAGCGCCCTCGGGCTCGGGACCGACGGGCTGCCGCAAGGGCTCACGGAAGCCGTCTTCGCCCGCCTCGGCGAGCACACCTCCATGACCGAGCGGCGCGCGGACGCCGCCGAGCGTGAGGCGGAGGACCGCTTCACCGCCGCCTACCTCGCCTCGCGGGTAGGGGCGAGCTTCGCGGGCCGCATCTCGGGCGTCACCCGCTTCGGCCTCTTCGTCACCCTCGAGGAGACCGGCGCCGACGGGCTGATACCGATCAGTACGCTGCCCTCCGACTATTACATTCACGAGGAGCAGCGCCACCGCCTCGTCGGGCGCACGAGCGGCAACACCTACGTGCTCGGCGACGCGGTCGAGGTGCGGCTCGGCGAGGCCGACATGGTGACGGGCGGGCTCATCTTCGAGCTCCTCTCGGGCGGCACCGCTGGTCGAGCGGGGAAGGGCAGCGCCGGCCGCGGCCGGCCGCGCGGCAGGCCGCCGCAGCGCCGCGGGGCCAAAGGGCGGGCACCGCACGGCTAGCCGCGCGCGGGCCGACTCGGCTCGCTCCCGCCAGATGTGGCAAAATTCACGCGCTGCGGGTTATTTCGCCTCGGAAGTCCTTGGACAAGAGAAGCGCACTGCGCTACTTCTTACATGGCATATCGGGCAAGTAATGTCCTCCCTTGGCCACTTGGCCACTTGGCCGGCGGCCTTCGGCGGCCCCGCTTGCGGCGGGCGCCGGAGCGAAGGAGGACGGTGTGCATCCAGAGGGAACGCTTCCAGAGCGCGGACGGGTCGGCGGGGGGTTAGAGGATCGCGAATGAGCGATGGTTTGCGGAGGACGCTCGCGGCGCGCTGCGCATGGCTGCGGCGCCCGGGCGTTGGCCTTCCCCTCTTCCTCGTCCTGGCACTGGCCGGCTGCGCGCAGGCCAGCGGCAGCGCGCACGGCCCCTTCGTCGGCGTCGCCGAGGCGGAGTTCGGCGCCGGCTTCACCGACATCGCCGAGCGCTACGTCGAGCCGGTCTCGATCGGCGATCTCGCGGTGGCCGGCATGCAGCGCATGGAGACCGTCGACGACAAGCTCAAGCTCACGCGCGAGGGGAGCCGGCTCCGCCTCTCCTACCAGGGCGGCCGGAGCATCGACTTCGCGGCCCCGAGCGACGATGATCCGGTCGCCTGGGCGGTGACCACGAGCCTGGTGCTCGACGGCGCGCGCGAGCTCTCGCCGGCGCTCAAGTCGACCGACCTCGAGGCCATCTACGATTTCGTCTTCACCGGTGCCCTCAAGAGGCTCGACCCCTACTCGCGCTACGCCACTGCTGCTGCGGCCCGCGAGCAGCGCGCCCAGCGCGACGGCTTCGGCGGCATCGGCATCACCGTCAAGGAGGACGGCAAGGACATCCGCGTCGTCTCGGTGTTCGACGACGGGCCCTCGGCCAAGGCGGGCATCAAGCCCGACGACCTCCTGGTGCAGATCAACGACGACGCGGTGGCCGGGCTGTCGCTCGACGACGTGGTCGAGCGCCTGCGCGGGCCGATCGGCGGCGCGCTCCGCCTCACGCTCGAGAGTGGTGCTGACCGCGCCCGGCGCGAGGTCTCGCTCGCCCGCGCCCTCGTGGTGCCGCCGACCGTGAGCTACGCGCGCCGCGGCGACATCGCCTATTTCCGCATTACCAGCTTCAACTCGAACACGACCGCGAGCCTCGAGCGCGCGCTCAGCCAGGCCACGCGCGAGATGGGCAAGGCCATGCGCGGCGTGGTCCTCGATTTGCGCGACGATCCGGGCGGCCTCCTCGACCAGGCGGTCAGCGTCTCCGAGCTCTTCCTCAAGAGCGGGCGCATCCTCACGACGAGCGGGCGGCACCCCGACAGCAACCAGGTCTTCGACGCCGAGGGCCACGACATGCTGCACGGCCTGCCGCTCGCCATCCTCGTCAATCACGGCACGGCGTCCGCCGCCGAGGTGGTGGCCGCGGCGCTGCAGGACGACGGCCGCGCCATCGTCGTGGGCACCGCGTCCTACGGCAAGGGCACGGTGCAGACCGTGCACGAGCTGCCCAACAGCGGCGAGCTCATCATCACCTGGTCGCGCATCCATGCCCCCTCGGGCTACGTGCTCAACGAGGTGGGCGTGATCCCCAACGTGTGCACGAGCAGGGTGGCGCTCGAAGGCAGCCAGGCGGTCTCCCAGGTCCTCGACACGGTCAAGAGCGGCGGCAGCGACACCTCGGCGGCGCGCTACGCGCTGCACCAGAACGGCAGCCCGAACAAGACCGAGACCCGGCTCCTGCGCGCGAGCTGCCCGGCGCGCAACGGCGAGGGCGAGGTCGACATCGACGTGGCCAAGCGGCTCGTCGAGGACGGCACCCTCTTCGCCCGCGCCCTCCAGCCGCCCGGTCCCGAGGTCGCCAAGCGCTGAGCGGCGATCTCCCTCTCCTCCTTTAGGAGGAGAGGGCTGGGGTGAGGAGGCGGCACCGCAAGGCGCGCCATAGGCCGCAAAGACGTGCAATCGGCCGGCCTCCTCACCTTCCCATCGCTTCGCGATGGGCCCCTTCCTCTCCTCCTAAAGGAGGAGAGGAGTGAATAGCGGCGCCGGGCAAACTTGACAACGCCTCCGGGCGCGCTATGTTCCTCCGCGCCCGGGCTTAGCAGCGAGGAAATGCCGTCATGGCCAAGCCGAACAGCGTTCTCATCAGGTTGCAGAGCACCGCCGACACCGGCTTCTTCTACGTGGCCAAGAAGAACGCGCGCAAGCAGGGCGGCAAGCTCGAGTTCAAGAAGTACGACCCGGTCGCGCGCAAGCACGTGCTCTTCAAGGAGACCAAGCTCAAGTAGGCGCCGCGGCCGCGCGGTACCTAGGCCGAGGCCGCCCGCGGGCGGCCTTTTGCTTTTGCGCCTCGCTGCCCTCAGAATAGGGGGCCGGCCCGGGAGGGACCGGCCGGCTCGCGAGGCGCGCCATGCGCATTGGGATCGACCTCGGCGGCAGCAAGATCGCGGCCCTCGCCCTCGACGCGGCCGGCACCCCGCTCTTGAGCCGGCGCGTGCCCACTCCCGCCGGCGACTACGAGGGCACGCTCGCAGCGGTGCGCCTCCTCGTGGACGGGATCGAGCACGAACTCGCGCGCCGCGGCACCGTCGGGGTCGGCATGCCGGGCGCCTTCTCCTCCGCGACGGGCCTCGTCAAGAACGCCAACTCCACCTGGCTCATAGGCCAGCCCTTGGACCGCGATCTCGCGCGCGTCCTCGGCCGGCCGGTGCGCCTTGCCAACGACGCCGACTGCTTCGCGCTCAGCGAGGCTGTCGACGGCGCCGGGCGGGGCTCGGAGGTCGTCTTCGGCGTCATCCTCGGCACGGGCGTCGGCGGCGGCATCGTGGTGGGCCAGCGCCTCCTCAAGGGCGCCAATGCCATCGCCGGCGAATGGGGCCATAACCCACTCCCCTCGCCGCGCGACGACGAGCGGCCCGGCCCGGCCTGCTACTGCGGCCGGCGCGGCTGCGTCGAGACCTTCCTCTCGGGTCCCGGCCTCGCCCGCGATCATGCCGCTCTCACCGGCGAGCGGCTGGCGGCCGAGGAGATAGCGCTGCGGGCGGCGCAAGGCGAGCCTGCGGCCGCGGCGACGCTCGCGCGCTACGCCGAGCGCCTCGCCCGCGCGCTCGCGGTCGTCATCAACATCCTCGACCCGGAGGTCATCGTGCTCGGCGGCGGCCTCTCGCGGATCGCGAGCCTCTATAAGGAGGTGCCGCGGCACTGGTCCGCCCATGTCTTCAGCGAAGCTGTGGCGACCCGGCTCGTCCCGCCAGCGCACGGCGACGCGAGCGGCGTGCGCGGTGCCGCCTGGCTGTGGCCGCCTCAAGGGGAAGCCGCGGGAGGCGAGCGGTGACGGCACTCTGCCGCGACTGCGCGAGCCCGCTTGCGGCCGGCGGCACGCCGCCGCGGCGCTGTCCGAACTGCGCCTCGCCGCGCCTCTTTGCCCATGACGAGCTCGACGAGCTCTCGATCGCGCATATCGACTGCGACGCCTTCTACGCGAGCGTCGAGAAGCGCGACCAGCCGCAGTTGCGCGACCAGCCGGTGATCGTCGGCGGCGGCCGGCGCGGCGTGGTCTCGGCCGCCTGCTACGTCGCGCGCATCTATGGCGTGCGCTCGGCCATGCCCATGTTCAAGGCGCTCAAGCTCTGCCCGCAGGCGACCGTCATCCATCCCAACATGCGCAAGTACCAGGCGGTCGGGCGCGAGGTGCGCCGGCTCATGCTCGCCACCACGCCCCTCGTCGAGCCGCTCTCGATCGACGAGGCCTTCCTCGACCTCAGAGGGACAGAGCGCCTCCACCACGGCAGCCCGGCGCGCACGCTCGTGCGCCTGGCGCGGCGCATCGAGGAGGAGATCGGCATCACGGTCTCGATCGGGCTCTCCTACAACAAGTTCCTCGCCAAGGTGGCGTCCGAGCGCGACAAGCCGCGCGGCTTCTCCGCGATCGGCCGCGCCGAGGCCAAGGCCTTTCTCGCCGAGCAGCCCGTCGGCCTCATCTGGGGGGTCGGCAAGGCGCTCAGGGAGCGCCTGGCGGCCAACGGCCTCCACCGCATCGGCCAGCTGGCACTCTCGGACGAGGCCCGGCTCGTCGCGCGCTACGGCGCCATCGGCCTCAGGCTCGCCCGCTTCGCGCGCGGCGAGGACGGCCGCGCCGTCGATCCCTCGGCACCGGCCAAGAGCGTCTCGGCCGAGACCACCTTCGAGGAGGATCTCGCAACGCTCGCCTCCCTCAAGGAGGCGCTCTGGCCGCTCGCGGAGACGGTGGCGGCACGGCTCAAGCGCGCCGAGCTCGCCGGCCGCACCGTGACGCTCAAGCTCAAGACCGCCGAGTTCCGCATCCTCACGCGGAGCCGCACGCTCTCAGCGCCGACGCAGCTTGCCGAGGCGCTCTATCAGGCGGCCCTGCCGCTCCTCGCCGCGGAGGCGACGGGACGCCGCTTCCGCCTCATCGGCATCGGCGCCGCTACCTTCTCGCCCGCCGCCGACGCCGACCCGCCGGATCTGCTCGATCCCGCGGCGGGCCGCATCCGCGCCGTCGAGCGCGCCATCGATGCCGTGCGCGCCAAGCTCGGCAGCAACGCCATCGCCAAGGGAAGGGGGTTCAGACGACGGACGTCAGACGACGGATGACGGAAGAACCGAGCTTCCGATCCGTCGTCCGTCGTCCGTCGTCCGTCATCTGGTCTTCAGCATTTCGGGCGCGGCAGGGGGGCGAAGTAGCTGATCTTGCCGCTCACCGTGAAGTCCTCGTAGATCAGGCTCATGTCGACGACGACGCCGTTCTCGAGGAGACGCATGGCGAGCTCGTAATCGGGGAGTGCCGCCTTGCTGCCGATGGGGAAGAAGGCCCAGCGCATCGGCCAGCTCGGCTGGCCGAGCTTGCCCGCGAGGCCGGGCAGCTGCTCGAGCGGCACGGACTTGCTGATCAGGATATTGACCTCGTCCGGACCGTCGGCGGTGGCGCCGTCGAAGACGGTGCGGTCGATGATGTGGGCGCCCGCGCGCGCCGCGTCGAGGACGGTGTTGACGTGGATGGTCGGGAAGAGCGTGCCCTTGGGCAGCACCACGTCCTTGCGCGCGGGCAGGCTGAACTTCGCGACCCCGCCGCCGTTGGGCTTGACCCGGGCCTCGCCGCGGAATTCCTCGTTGACGGCGCCGTTGAGCCGGTTGCGCACGTTGAAGCGATAGCGCGAGCCGTCCTTCGCCTCCCAGCTGGTGAAATTGTTGTCGCTCACCACCTCGTCGCCCTCGTCGCGCACGAGCTTCAGGCGCAGGCGCTGCTTGGTGAGCCAGGCGTCGCAGGTCTCGCTGACCTCGATCGCCATGCCGCCGCTCGCCTCGATGATGTTGCCCTGTCCCGTATTGTGGCCGAGATGCAGCGTATAGAACGCGTGGTGGGGAATGAGCTCCACGGCGTGCCCCGGCCCCGGCAGGCACATGAAGGGCAGGGCCAATACGGCTATGAGCGGTCGCGCCATCGGGACTCCCAGGTTGGGGGAGAGCTTGGGGTGTGACGGGAGCCCGTCGCGGCTCCATCCGGCGGGATTATGGCATGCTTCCACGGGCAAGGGTAGAATGCGCACGAAGCCGCGACGGGGACCCCGAGCGCTGCCCGCCGCCTGCCCTCTCCACCTCGCCATCTGCGGAGATGCCCCGTGCCAAGCAAACCGACCATCCTCGTGACCCGCCGCCTGCCCGACAACGTGCTCGCCCGCGCCGGCCGGGACTACGACGCCCGCATCAATCTCGACGACGCGCTCTATGACGGCGCCGAGGTCGTGCGCCGCGCCGAGGGCTGCGCCGGCCTTCTCATCTGCTCGACCGAGAAGCTTCCGGCCGAGCTCATCCGGGAGCTGCCCGCCGCCGTCAAGATCGTCGCCACCTTCTCGGTCGGCTACGAGCACATCGACCTCGAGGCGGCGCGCAAGCGCGGGCTCGTCGTCACCAACACGCCGGACGTGCTGACCAACTCGACCGCGGACATCGCCTTCCTCCTCATGCTGGGCGCCGCGCGCCGCGCCTCGGAAGGCGAGCGCCTGGTGCGCTCAGGGCAATGGAAGGCCTGGACCCCCACCTTCATGCTCGGCACGGACGTGACCGGCAAGAAGCTCGGCATCTTCGGCATGGGCCGCATCGGCCAGGCGGTCGCCCGGCGCGCGCGCGGCTTCGAGATGGAGGTCCATTACGCCAACCGCAAGCGCCTGCCGCCAGCGCTCGAGGCCGGCGCCATCTTCCATGCCGAGGCCGAGAGCATGCTGCCCGAGATCGACTTCCTCTCGATCAACTGCCCGTCCACGCCGGAGACCCTCCGTTGGCTCAACGCGACGCGCATCGGCCGCATGAAGAAGGATGCCATCGTGGTCAACACGGCGCGCGGCAACATCGTCGACGACGCGGCGCTCATCGCAGCCCTCCGCGAGGGCCGGCTGCGCGGCGCGGGCCTCGACGTCTACGAGGGCGAGCCCAGGCTCAACCCGGGCTACCTCGCCCTCGACAACGCCTTCCTCTTGCCCCACATCGGCAGCGCCACCCTAGGCACGCGCGACGCCATGGGCTTCCGCGCCCTCGACAACCTCGACGACTACTTCGCCGGACGGCCCCCGCGCGACCGCCTCGCCTGAGCTCGCTAACTCCCTCTCCCGCAAGCGGGAGAGGGAGGGGCCCGCGGCCGCAAGGCCGTGGGAGGGTGAGGGACGACGCCGACATCCGGCAATCCCTCACCCTTCCCATCCCTTCGGGATGGGCCCCTTCCCTCTCCCGTAAACGGGAGAGGGATTTAAGCGGGAGAGGGGCTTAACGTAATCGGAGCGCTCGGTTCAGATGCGGCCGGGGAGTGATGCGAGCTCGAGATCGCCCGCGGGGCGCCTGAGGACGGCAGAGGGCGATGCGGTGGCGCCGGGTAGCGACCAGCTCTTGCTGAGATCGTAGCTCTTGGCGAGCCTGGCGCGGGCCTTGGCGAGATCCTTGGCGCTGTAGGGGCCGCTGACCACGCGGTACATTTCCTTGCCGCCGACGGTCGTGACGGCGACTCGCGGCTTGGCCGCGGCGTAGAGGGCAAGCCCGGATTCGGCGTGCGCCCGGCTCGAGAAGCTGGCGAGCACGAGATAGGCGCCCTCGGCGCGTGCCTCGCTGGCGGGACGTGCCGCGGCACCGCGCGGCAGCGCCGGACGCGCGGCCGCGGTCATCACCGGCTTCGGTACCGGGAGCGGCAGCGGGGTCGCATGGGCGACGGCCGGCGTTGACGCCGCAACGGGCAGCACCTCGTGCTTGGGCCCGGCAAGGGGTGCGAGGGGGACGACTTGGATGTCCGGCGAGCCGCCAGCGGCAAAGGCGATCGTCGCCTGGGGCGGGCCCTTCTTGTCGAGCGTGGCGATGCTGGCGGATGCGCGGTCGGCCTTCTCGGCCTCGGCGCGGTCGACCTCCGCCACGAGCTCCTCCTCCGAGCGCTTGCGCACGAGCGCATAGGTCGGCTCGCTCGACCGCCGGCTCACGCCCACGTAATTGTTCGCTTCCGCGTAGGCGATCGCCATGTCGTGGCGCTGCTCGGGCGTGTAGTCGCGGCAGACGTCCTTGCCGCGCAGGATGCGGAACATCGAGCAATCCCGGTCGGCCGCCTGCGAGAGTGCGAGATCGGTGACGCTCTTGTCGGTGGCGACGTAGGCGAGGCCGTCGAAGCTGTAGGAGGCGATTGACACGGCAATCGGCACGGCGCAGCCCGTCAGCATCAGCGCCGTCACCGCCAGGACGGCGGGAATTCTGTGCTTCGCAGGATTCAACCGCGCGCCCTCTGCCCAGATCAGCGGTCTCTACTTCCCGCGCGAATCTTAGGCTGCTATTGGCTCAATATCAACAAGTAATGTCGGCGCTCAACTTTCCTTCGGCCCCGCTTTCTTCGCCGGCGGCAAGTCGAGCTTGAGGTGGAGCTCGCGGAGCCGCGCCGGATCGACGGGAGCGGGCGCCCCCATCATGAGGTCCTCGGCCTGCTGGGTCATCGGGAAGGTGATGACCTCGCGCAAGTTGCGCTCGTCCGCCAGCAGCATGACGATGCGGTCGATGCCGGGCGCCGAGCCGCCGTGCGGAGGTGCGCCGAAGCGGAAGGCCGAAAGCATGCCGCCGAAGCGGCTCTCCACCTCGTGGCGCGAATAGCCAGCGATCTCGAAGGCCTTGATCATGATGTCGGGCCGGTGGTTGCGGATGGCGCCCGAGGAGAGCTCGACCCCGTTGCACACGATATCGTACTGGTAGGCCTTGACGGTGAGCGGGTCCTGGCTCTCGAGCGCCTCGAGGCCGCCCTGGGGCATCGAGAAGGGGTTGTGGCTGAAGGCGATCTTGCCGGTCTCCTCCTCGCGCTCGTACATCGGGAAGTCGATGATCCAGCAGAAGCGGTAGGCCTCCGGCTCGACGAGCGCCAGCTCGTCGCCGAGGCGCGTGCGCACGAGGCCGGAGAGCTTCTGCGCCGCGGCGACCATGTCGCAGACGAAGAAGAGCGCATCCCCCGCCTTGAGGGCGGCGCGCGCCATGAGCGCCTCCTGCACGGAAGCAGGGAGGAACTTGGCGATCGGCCCCTTGCCGCCGTCGGCATCGAAGACGACGTAGCCGAGCCCGGGGGCGCCCTGCTCCTTGGCCCAGCCGTTCAAGCGGTCGAACCAGCTCCGCGGGCGCCCGGCGGCACCCGGTGCCGGGATGGCGCGCACCACCGCACCCTTCCCGATCGCCGCCTTGAAGGCGCGGAACTCGACCTCGGGCTTGGCGAAGAGGTCGGTCACGTCGTGGATTTGAAGCGGGTTGCGCAGGTCGGGCTTGTCGCTGCCGTAGCGCAGCATGGCCTCGTCGAAAGCGATGCGCGGGAAGGGCGGCTCGCTCACCTTGCGGCCGCGCCCGAACTCCGCGAAAACTCCGGCGAGCACGGGCTCGAGTGCGGCGAAGACGTCCTCTTGCGTCACGAACGACATCTCGAGGTCGAGCTGATAGAACTCGCCGGGGGCGCGGTCGGCGCGCGCATCCTCGTCGCGGAAGCAGGGTGCGATCTGGAAATAGCGGTCGAAGCCGGCCACCATGAGGAGCTGCTTGAACTGCTGCGGCGCCTGGGGGAGCGCGTAGAAGTGGCCGGGATGGATGCGCGAGGGCACGAGATAGTCCCGTGCCCCCTCGGGCGAGCTCGCGGTGAGGATGGGCGTGTGGAGCTCGGTGAAGCCCTGCGCCACCATGCGCCGCCGGATGCTCTGGATCACGCTCGCGCGCAGCATGATGTTGCGGTGCATGCGCTCGCGCCGCAGGTCGAGGAAGCGGTAGCGGAGGCGGATCTCCTCGTTGTCCTCGCGGTCGACGTTGACCTGGAGCGGCAGCGCGTCTGCCGCCGAGAGGAGCCGGTAGGCGGCGACCTTGAGCTCGACCTCGCCGGTCGGCAGCGCCGGGTTGACCGTCGCGGCGCTGCGCGCCACGACCTTGCCGGTCAGGGTTACGACGCTCTCGAGCCGCGCCGCCTCGAGCTCGGCGAAGATCGGGCTCGAGACGTCCGTCACGCATTGCGTGATGCCGTAATGGTCGCGCAGGTCGACGAAGAGGAGCTGGCCGTGGTCGCGCTTGCGATGCACCCAGCCGGAAAGCCTGGCCTCGAGGCCCACGTGCGCGGGCCTCAAGGCGCCGCAGGTATGGCTACGATAGGCGTGCATCGGGTCCTCGCGCGCGTGCTGTCCGGAAAAAGCCGGGCGGCAAGAGCGCACGGAGGGCGCGATTTGTCAAGCTGGCGCGCTTCCGGGAGTGACGCAGTCTGAATTTCAGCATCCGACCCACAGCGGCGGTCGCGACCATGTCCGCGCTTTGTCGGATCAGCCCCACGCAACCGCGCTTCAGTGTATCGCGCGCATGGCGGTCGGGCGCGCGCCATTCCGCCGACGAGCGGAAATGTCGTTGTGTGGGGCGGCTCCGCGCGGCTCGCACATCATGGCCTGCACAGACTTATCCCATGCGCGATCAGCTCTCCCGGCCGTTCCGCTTCGACCTGACCTTACGCTTGACCGGGCGGGAGGCGCGCTCGATGTCCGAGGCGGAGAGGCCGAGCGTCCGCTTCGCCTCCTTTAACAAATCAGGATCAATCGGGTGCGGCTCCAGCGGCACACCCTTGCCCAGCCGGTCCACAAGGATGCGAAACGCCGCGATCCGGCCGTAAGGCTTGTCGTTCGCCGGAATCAGATGCCACGGCGCTCGTTTTGTCGCGGTCTCCTCGATCATGTCCTCGATCGCCGTCTCATAGTCCGACCAGCGGGCGCGATTGCGGAAATCCTCATAAGATAGTTTCCAGCGCTTCACCGGATCGGTAAGCCGGTCGCGGAAGCGGCGGACCTGCTCGTCGGACGTGATGTGCAGGAACAGCTTGACGAGGCGGATTCCCGACTCGATCAGCATGCGCTCGAAATCGTTGATTTCGCGATAGGCGCGTCGCCATTCCTTGCCGGTCGCCAAGCCTTCGACGCGCTCCACCAGCACGCGGCCATACCAGGAGCGGTCGAAGGCAACGATCTGCCCCTTCTGCGGCAAGCGTTCCCAGAAGCGCTGGAGGTAGTGCTGAGCGCGTTCGTGCGCGTCCGGCGCGGCGATCGGGTGGACCTTGAAACTGCGTGGATCGAGGGCCCAGCCAAGGCGGCGAATGACGCCGCCCTTGCCGGCGGTATCCCGCCCCTCAAGCACGAGGAGTGCGCGCTCCGAGCTCCCGAGATACGCCTGCTGGACAAGCTGAAGCACTCCCTGCAGCGACATGAGACGCCGCTCGTAGTCGGCGAAGTCCATTTTGGGGTGCTTGGTGATCTGCGCGAGCCGCGGGCGGCCCGTGACAACGAAATTCTGAGACTTCATTGTGCGATACGATGACATGGCGAAACCATGGCCCGCCAGAACAGCTTGCGACGAGGTCGATCACGCTTCATAGCAAAAAGCACCGCGCAGCGGTATCCGGCAATGATCTGGGTCACGACGGCCGTGCTTCGATTTGCACCGCAAAAATTCGGCAAGTGGGGCGAGCCATGAGGGCAAGGGCCCCTCTTTGGGCGCGGCATTATGTCCGCAAACCACCCATTGCCGAAATTCAAGCTGAGACACGACTTGCCCCCGGGCGCCGTCACCGTCTCGCTCCCGCCGAGATGTCGCCGCTTAATTTCGCTCTTCAGGCGGCCGTCACAATAGGCGCGCCGTCTTGGATGCAACGCTCGTAAAGGGACTGCCACGGGCGAGCCGATTGCAATGAACAGGGCGGAACGCTTAGGCGTGACCATCGCGATGATCGTTGCCGCAGCACCTCCCGATGCCATCGGCATTCAATTCGAACTGTATCTCTGCCCGCTTCCTGCGCCACGCGAAAGCGTGTATGAAGGAGGGCGATGACGCTCATTGCCGACACCGAAGCACTCGCGGCCTTCTGCCGGCGGCTCGCCGCCTCCTCCTACATCGCGGTCGACACCGAGTTCATGCGGGACAAGAGCTATTACCCGCAGCTCTGCCTCGTGCAGCTCGCGGGCGACGAGGACGCCGCCGCCATCGACGCGCTGGCGCCCGGCATCGATCTCTCGCCCCTCATGACGCTCATGAGCGATGCCTCGCTTCTCAAGGTGTTCCACGCCGGGCGGCAGGATTTCGAGATCTTCTGTCTTTCGACCGGCCGGGTGCCGGCCCCCATGTTCGACACCCAGATCGCCGCGATGGTGTGCGGCTTCGGCGATTCCGTCGGCTACGACACGCTCGTCGCCAAGCTCACGGGCGCCCACGTCGACAAGTCCTCGCGCTTCACCGACTGGGCGCTCAGGCCGCTCACCGAGCGCCAGATCAAGTACGCGATCGCCGACGTGACCCATCTGCGACCCGTCTACGAGAAGCTCCGGCAGCGGCTCGAGCACTCGGGCCGCACCGCCTGGCTCGCCGAGGAGATGGCGATCCTCGCCGATCCGGCGACCTATCGCCTCGAGCCCGAGGAGGCGTGGCAGCGGCTCAAGACGCGGAGCGGCGACCGCCGCTTCTTAGCCGTGCTCAAGGCGCTCGCCGCCTGGCGCGAGAGCGAGGCGCAGCGCCGCAACGTGCCGCGCAACCGCGTGCTGCGCGACGAGTCGCTGCTCGAGATCGCCGCCCACCACCCGGGAAGTGCCGACGAGCTCGCGCGCACGCGCGGGCTCTCGCGCGGCTTCGCCGAGGGGCGCATGGGCGAGGCCGTGCTCTCGGCCGTGCGCCGCGGCCTGGCGGTGCCCGAGGCCGAGCGTCCCGAGCCGCCGCCGCGCATAGACCTGCCGCGCGACCTCGGCGCCGTGGTCGAGCTCTTGAAGGTGCTGCTCAAGGTGCGGTGCGACGCGCAGCACGTGGCGACCAAGCTCGTCGCCTCCTCGGCCGACCTCGAGCTGATCGCCGCCGCCGACGATGCCCCGGTGCCGGCACTCAAGGGCTGGCGCCGCGAAGTCTTCGGCGAGGCGGCGCTCAAGCTCAAGCACGGCGAGCTGGCGCTCGCCCTCGACGGCAAGGCCCTCAAGCTCGTCGAGCGCACGCCCGCTCCCTCGCCCGCCCGCGGGCGCGAGGCCATGGGAGGATGAGAGAGAGCGGCGCTCAGCGCCCCTTGCTGCGCGCGACGACGGGCTTGCGGCCGAAGGCCTCGGCGAGCGCCTCGAAGCGGCGGCCCATCTGCTCGCCGTCGAGGTCAGCGGTCTCGCCGGGGAGGTGGAGGACGAGGCGCTCGCCCTCGAGGCTGAGCGAGGTGCGGCGCAGCAGTGCCGCGACCCCGCCCGAGGCGGCGATCGCCGCCCTCAGCGCCATGCCGATGCGCTCGGCCTGGACGACGTGGTCGGAGCCGAGCAGCAGGCGCGCCGCCTCGGGCTCGTCGCCCCCCAGCCGGCCGGCATAGCGCGCATAGACGGCGAGTGCGATGAGGCCGCGGCTCGGATGGTCGAGGCCGGCGATCGGCAGGCGCAGGATGCGCAGGCAGCCGTGCTCGGCGCGGTAGTCCGGGTGCTCGCGCCAGGCGATGTCGGCGAGATGGCAGGCGGCGAGGCGGAGCCGGCGTTCGCCGCGCGTCTCGTCGGCGAAGAGCGGCGCCATCCAGCGGAAGAGCGCGTCGCCGATCGGCTCGAAGCGGCGGTCGGCGCGGGCGAGCTCCGAGGCGGCGCTGATGAGCGGGTCCTCGCGCCGCGTCGCCTCGGAGAGCAGGCTGAACATCTGGCCCTCGCGGATGCCCTGCGCCGAGAAGACGACCTGCGACGGCGAGGCCTCGCGCAGCACGCGCCACAGCACGAGTGCCGCGTGCGGCAGCGTCTCGAGGCGCTTGCGCGACACCGACGAGGTCATGTTCTCGAGCGATTTCCGGCTCTGCGCGGTCATGAGCTGGCAGAACTCGATCATCTTCTCGCGCGCCACGCTGTAGTGATGGATGACGTGGAGCGGATAATCCATATGCTCAATGTGGATGCGCGCAATCGCCCGCCATGCGCCGCCCACGGCGTAGAAGCTGCGGCCCTTGCAGGCCGCGAGCCAAGGGAGGCCGGCCAATGCCGTGTCGACGATCGCGCGCGCGCGCTTCGGCTCGTCCGCCGCCACGTCCATCATGCGCAGCGGGCCCAAGGGAAGCGTGCCCTGCGCGCCGACGGCGCCCTTGTCGAGCGCCACGAGCTCGAGGCTGCCGCCGCCGAGATCGCCCATGACGCCGTCCGCCTCGGGCACGCCCGAGAGCACGCCGAGTGCCGCGAGCCGCGCCTCCTCCTCGCCGGAGACGACGCGGATCTTCTCCCTGCAGCGCCGCTCGGCCTCGGCGACGAAATCGGCGCCGTCGCTCGCGTCGCGCACGGCGGCCGTCGCCAGGATGTCGAGGCGCCGCACCCCCATGTGGCGGGCGAGGAGCGTGAAGCGCGCCAGGTTGTCGAGCGCGCGCGCGCGGCCGCCCTTGTTGAGCCGGCCCGTCGTCTGCAGCCCCCGCCCGAGCCCGCACAGCACGCGCTCGTTGAAGACCGGCCAAGGTGCCCTGGCGAGGCGCTCGTAGACCACGAGGCGGATCGAGTTGGAGCCTACGTCGATGACCGCGATGCCGGTGCCGCGCGCCTTGATGGCTGCAGCACTGCGCGTCGCCTCGAGCGCCATGCCTCAGGCTTGCTTGGAGACCAGCCGCGGGCTCGGCGCCGGCTTCGCCTTCTTGAGCGCGCTGCCGCGTCCCGAGAGGCTCGGGTTGGTCATGAAGAAGGTGTGGGCGCTGAAGGCATCCTTGTCCGACTTCAGGCGCGTATATGTGCCGTCCGGGCCGAGCCACCAGCTCTGCGCCACGTCCTTGAGGTTCGCCACCATGATCTGGTCGAGCACCTGCTGATGCACCGTGGGGTTCTCGATGGGGACGAGGGTCTCGACGCGGCGGTCGAGGTTGCGCGGCATCCAGTCCGCCGACGAGATGAAGACCTTGGCATGGGGCGAGGGCAGCGCGTGTCCGTTGCCGAAGGCGACGATGCGACCGTGCTCGAGGAAGCGGCCGACGATGCTCTTCACGCGGATGTTGTCGGAGAGGTCGGCGACGCCGGGCCTGAGGCAGCAGATGCCGCGCACCACGAGGTCGATCTGCACGCCGGCCTGGGAGGCGCGGTAGAGCGCGTCGATCAGCCGCGCATCGACCAGCGAGTTGACCTTCACCCAGATCTGCGCCGGCCGTCCCTTGCGCGCGTGCGCGATCTCAGCGTCGATGAGGGCGAGCAGCGTCTCGCGCAGGTTGACCGGGGAGATGGCGAGCTTCTCGGGGTGCTTGGGCCGGGCGTAGCCGGTCATGAAATTGAAGAGCAGCGCCGCGTCGCGGCAGAACGCCGGCTCGCAGGTGAAGAAGGAGAGGTCGGTATAGACCTTGGCGGTGACCGGATGGTAGTTGCCGGTGCCGAAGTGCACGTAGGAGCGCAGGTTCTTCCCCTCGCGCCTGACCATGAGCGAGACCTTGGCGTGGGTCTTGAGGTCGAGGAAGCCGTAGATGACCTGGGCGCCCGAGCGCTCGAGATCGCGCGCCCAGCGGATGTTGGCCGCCTCGTCGAAGCGCGCCTTGAGCTCGACCATCGCGGTCACCGACTTCCCCGCCTCCGCGGCCTCGATGAGGGCCTGCACGACCGGCGAATCGTCGCTCGTGCGGTAAAGCGTCTGCTTGATCGCGACGACCTGCGGATCCTGCGCCGCCTGGCGCACGAACTGCACCACCACGTCGAAGCTCTCGTAAGGGTGGTGCACCACGATGTCCTTGGCGCGGATCGCCGCGAAGCAGTCGCCGCCGAAATCGCGGATGCGCTCGGGAAAGCGCGGGTTGTACGGCCGGAAGAGGAGGTCGCGCCGCTCCGGCACGATGAGCGCCTTGGTCGCCTCGAGGCCGATGAGGCCGTCGATCTCGAAGATGTCGCTCGGCGCGACGCGGAATTTGTCGATGACGAAACGCTTGAGCTCGGGCGGCATGCCCAGGTTCATGACGAGGTGGATGACGCTGCCGCGCTTGCGCCGCTTGAGCGCCGATTCGAAGACGCGCACCAGGTCCTCGGCCTCCTCCTCGATCTCGACCTCGCTGTCGCGCAGCACGCGGAAGAGCCCCTGACCCAGCACCTCGAAACCGGGGAACAGGCGGTCGAGGAAGAGCCCGACCAGCGCCTCGATGGGAAGGAAGCGGATCTTGGCGCCCGGCAGGCGCGCGAAGCGGTCGATCTGGCTCGGCATGGGCACGAGGGCGCTCATCGCCTTGCCGTCCTCGGCGCGCGCGAGCGACAGCACCATGGCGAAGCCGAGGTTGGGGATGAAGGGGAAGGGATGCGCCGGATCGACCGCGAGCGGCGTCAGCACCGGGAAGATGTGATCCATGAAATAATTGTCGAGCCAGTGGCGGTCCTCGGCCGTGAGCTCGGCGGGCTCGACGACCGAGAGCTCGGTCGCGCGGAGCGCGTCGCGCAGCGTCCGCCAGTGCTTCTGCTGGTTCAGCACGAGCTCGCCCGCGCGCCTGTTGATGGCCTCGAGCTGCTCGGCCGGCGTGAGCCCGTCGTCGCTCGGCGTCACCACGCGGGCCGCAACTTGCGCCTTGAGGCCGGCCACGCGCACCATGTAGAACTCGTCGAGGTTGCTCGCCGAGATCGAGAGGAAGCGCAGGCGCTCGAGCAGCGGATGGTTCGGATTCTCCGCCTCGGAGAGCACCCGCTCGTTGAAGGCAAGCCAAGAGAGCTCGCGGTTGATGAAGCGCGCGTCCGAGTCCATCCCGATGCTCGGGGCCGCCGCGTAGGTCTGATCGGGCACTCGGGCTCCTCCCCCGCCCGCGGCGCGGGCGGCCACATAACACACGTTGCAGCCGCATCCTACCACGGAGAACCGGCAGGAATTATGACATGGGGAGCCTTGCGCTGCCATGACAACCCTTGCCCCGCCGTGCTAGGCCTAGGGCTGCCCGCAGGGTTTCGAGGGCGCGCGGCGCGCCCCCTGCAAGCGGATGCAACGCCTTGACTTCGTGCCGATTTCGCCTCTGCCGCGGCGCCGGACGGCGGCTGCGGGCGTGCGAGAGCCGGCGCCGCCGCCCGGGAGCCGGCCATGAAGACGATCATCCTCCTGCGCCACGCCAAGTCGAGCTGGGACGAGGCCGGCACGCCCGACTTCGAGCGCCCGCTTTCGCCCCGCGGCAAGCGGGCCTGCGCCGCGGTGCGCACGGCGCTGGGGCGGCTCGGGGCAGCGCCCGAGCTCGTGCTCTGCTCGTTGGCCAGGCGCACGCAGGAGACGCTCCGCCGCATCGCCCCGGCGCTTGCCGGCGGTCCCGACGTCATCGTCGAGCGGCGCCTCTATCTCGCGAGCGCCAAGAAGCTCCTCGAGCGCCTGCAGGCGCTCGAGGCGGAGCCGGACTCGGTGCTGCTCCTCGGCCACAACCCGGGTCTCCAGCGCTTGGCCGTCGAGCTCGCAGGCCGAGGCGAGGCCGCGGCGCTCAAGCGCCTCGCCGCCAAGTTCCCGACCGCGGCCCTTGCCGAGCTGAGCTTCCCGGGGAAGAGCTGGCGCGAGCTCGAGCCCGGCTCGGCGGAGCTGGTGAGCCTGTGGAGTCCCAAGGACGACGAGGATTGACGCGATCCGCAGCGCCGCTCAGCCCGCCTCGCTCAGGCGCTCGGGCGCCCCAGCGGGCTCGCCGGCCGGGAGGTAGCGGCAAATCGCCACCGGGGCGGAGATGCCCTTGATCTTCTCGGTGCCGATCGGCAGCAGCCGGTTGTCGCGATTGTCGAGCGCCTCGGCAACGTCGCCGGATATGACGCAGGCGACGCCGAGCGCCTTCGCCTCCTCCTCCATGCGCGCCGCGATGTTGATGGTATCGCCATAGATGCCGATGGCGCGCTTGATGTCCCCTTGCTCGCTCACGACGACCTGGCCGCCGTGGATGCCGACGCGAAAGCTCGGCACGACGCCGAAGCGCCGGCGGTACTCCGCGTGCTCCCGCCTCACGGTGGCGAACATCGCGTCGACGGCGCCGAGGAGCCGGTTGTCCTTCACCGCCTCGTTCCAATCCCACATCGCGATCAGGCCGTCGCCCTTGTAGACGTAGATTTCGCCGCCGTGGTCGGTGATCGGCTGCGAGATGTCGAAGAGGAATTTGCCGACGAAGTCTTTCGTCTCGAACATGCCCAGCCGCTCGGCGATGGCGGCCGAGTCGTTGATGTCGAGAAAGAGCAGCACCTTGGTTTTCAGCACCGGGCGGTGATAGGTGCCGACCATGAGATCGAGCAAGGTCTCGGCGCCGACGAAATGGACGACCCGCATGACGACGATGCAGACGACCGAGAACGCCATGAACACCGGAATGATGAACGGCAGCCGCCTATACATCGTCGGCAAGTCGTCCAGGCGCCACAGGATCAAATGGGAGAGGTGGATGGCGACGAGAAAGATCGCCATCGCGACAAGCGCGTAGACGAGAATCGAGCGCAGAGGGTGCATGCTGCGCAGCCAGCGCCCGCGCAGGCTTTGCACGTAGAATTCCTCGAAGACGCCGATGCCCATGCCGATCAGGATGGCATTGCTGATGCCGAAGCGGAGCGGACGCCCCGCGGCGAGCGTCGTCAGGCAGCCGAGCAGAGCGAAGATGCCCATCGCCAGCAGGATCGAGACGAGTCTCCGGCGCGCCGAGATGGAGAGGTGGATCATTCCGAACGCCATCGGCTCATTGCAATCGCTGAGCGAAAGGTGCCGCGCGGAGGCCCGGACGACAAGCATTCGCCGGGGCCGAACCGGACGAGCGGCCTGCCGGCCTCAGGATGGCATTTCCCGGGCTTGCCGACAATGAAGCGCCGACATCACGATTTCGGCATCACGGATGCAGTATCACGGTCGCAAAATGGTGGTTGCAACACGCGTCGCTTTCATGGCTCGAGGCGTGAATTCATAAACGCGTCTTGAAGTGGCTTGCCAGAGTCCGCTTTGTGACCGTAAGCAGCTGTCACCCGCGGCCGGCAGCACTTCCGAGATGTGCCTGGAGCAGAAATATCTCCTCCAGGGCCCGCATCGAATCTGTTACACTAGCCATACTACACGTTTTGTCGGGTGAAGCGTGAGCGGGCCTTCCATCCGAACAATTAAGCGTCTCTTTGCTGTGTCGGGGAACGAGTGTGCGTTTCCCGAATGCAGGGAATTCATAATTCGGGGCGAGAGTTTGATTGGCGAGGTGTGTCACATCAAAGCTGTCCGGCAAGGTGGTCCGCGGTTTGATCCTGAGCAAGCAGAAGTGGATAGACATAAATTCGAGAATCTAGGGTCTGTACCCGCATAATGTCTTGAAAAAGTTGTCCGAATGTGATTCACCGTGGTTGGAGGTGGATCATGCGGTTTGATTTGAGCGACGAGGAATGGGCTGTGCTGGAGCCGTTGATGCCGGGCCTTCGCAAGAAGGCGCGAGAGGATGATCGCCGGATCATGAATGGCATCTTCTACGTGCTGCGCACCGGCATGCCGTGGCGAGATTTGCCGGAGCGCTATGGGCCTTACACGACGGTCTACAATCGCTTCAACCGCTGGTCTCGCCGCGGCATCTGGAAGCGGATTTTCGACGCGCTGGCCGCGACATCGCACGATAGCCTCTATCTGATCGACAGCACCATCGTGAAAGCGCATCGCGCGGCGAGCGGCGCAAAAGGGGGGAGAAAAATCAGGCGATCGGTATTAGCCGGGGCGGGCGCAGCACGAAGATCCATGCGGTCGTCGACGGCAAAGGCCGCCCGCTGAACTTCATCGTCACGGGCGCACAGGTCCATGACAGCCAAGTCGTCGAAGCGGTACTGGACACGCCCAAGCCGCCCCTCGCCGTCGCGGCCAACAAGGCTTATGACAGCCAAAAGGTCCGCCAGCAGATCAGGGACGAAGGTGCCTTGCCCGTCATCCCCAGCCGCAGCAATGCCACCAAGAAAGCCTATTGCCCCAAGCGCATCTATCGCAGGCGCCACAAGATCGAAAATTACTTCTGCCGCATCAAGGATTGGCGGCGCATCGCAACCCGATACGACAAGCTGGCCAGAAACTTCCTTGCCGCCGCAGCCCTCGTCGGCGCACTCTACTGGATCAAATTGTGAGTCCAGACCCTAATTTTACTGTGCTCGACCCACCACGCACTCGTGGACAGCGACACACGCAATTATACGGTAGAGCGCATCACTGCAATGAAGCTTAAACATGAACAGATTCAGGTACAATATTTCAATATCAGTAACGAATTAGCATCAAGGATTGTTGCGCTCTCCGCTGGAACAGCGATAGGCACTATTATAGGAAGCACGATTCACCAACTAATAGAAGCAGCCCGCCTTTTTGTAGACGACACATCGAAGAAAAATACCATAGAACAATTCCAAAACGAGATGTTCAAACGACTAGAAAAAATTCGACCTGGTGGAATCTTGGTAGGTGTAAAGGGGAATGACATGACAGCATTAGGCTTATTTATCAGCAAGCTATTTATAGCGGCTGATTGGAAGGTCAGGCAAGGCAACGGTTCGGGTGTTCCGGCGGAACAAGGCATATGTTTTATGTTTGCATTAGAAGATAGCGATTGGTTTTCTGAGGAGCCCTCGACCACTCTCGGCATCTTGGTTTCAAAATTTGGGTTCAAAGCGATAGGAAATGCTAGGACCATGGGCCCTATAAACGATCCGCCAAGGATAGTAATTCCAGAACGAAGAGTAATTCCCCCTAAAGCGTTTCGGGACAGAGCCGGGGCGTTTATTTTGTTGCTCCAAATGACGGGCTCGATCCGAGCTGACAATCATATCGGTGGTATTGCCGGGTTCTCGATCAGCGCCTTATCGAGCAATGATGTCGCCTTCGGGTCTTGGCTGTGCGAAAACCATTCAGCAGGTCATCCCGGCGCAAGATTGATTCGAAGAGAATGCCGCTCACGCTTGAAAGATTCGTCAAGGCTGCCGGTTCGCTTCCTTTGTTGCGCGTTGACGACTGCCTCGAGCGTTTTCGCACAGCCTAGGTTATGGGCGGCCGTCGGGCGGCGCGCGCCGAGCGTCCGTAGCAACTTCAGCACCGGATATCATGGAAAAAGGCCGTTGGCTTGCTCCTTCGTGCAGTGCTCAAGAGTTTTGAAGCATGCGATAAGTGATTGAACCACGAGAATATTGTGCTGTCATCTTCGCCTATCGAGGCCGTTCACTTGAACGCATATGAAGGGCCGCTCTACCCCGGGAAACCCGACACCGGGTCGCGGGTTGGCGAGGTCTTGCGCGCGACGGCGAAAGGCGGAAAGTTGATAAAGAACGAGATCGACCACGCGGGAGAAGCTCATGCGCCGGTTCCTGCTCACGTCCCTCATCGTCCTCGCCGCTCTGCCGGCGCTTGCGGCCGAGAGATGGCAGACCTTGCCGCCGACGCCGGCGCCGATCGCCACCGACCGTAGCGGCCAGGCGCAGGTGAACGGCATCAGCATCCATTATGCGATCTACGGCCGGGGCCCGCCGGTGATCTTCCTGCACGGCGGCCTGGCGAATACCGACTATTGGGGCAACCAGGTGCCGGCCGTGGCGGCGCATCATACCGTCATTCTGATGGACAGCCGCGGCCATGGCCGCAGCACCCGAGACGCGCGGCCCTACGGCTACGATCTGATGGCCGACGACGTTGTGGCGTTGATGGATAGCCTCAAAATCGCCAAGGCAGACATCGTGGGCTGGAGCGACGGCGGCATTATCGGCATCGATCTCGCCATGCGCCACGAGGACAGGGTCGGCAAGGTCTTCGCCTTCGCGGCCAATACGGTGCCGTCGGGCGTCAAGGAGGGCGTCGAGAAGAATCCGACCTTCGCCGCCTACATCGAGCGCGCCGGCCACGAATACGAGACCCATTCGGCGACGCCCAAGGAATACGACGCCTTCGTCGATCACATCAGCAAGATGTGGGCCGAGCAGCCGAATTGGAGCGATGCGCAGCTCAAGGCGATCGACACTCCGATCCTCGTCGTCGACGGCGACCATGACGAGGCGATCAAGCGCGAGCACACCGAATATATCGCGGCGACGATCCCGCACGCCGGGCTGTTGATCCTACCCGATGCAAGCCATTTCGCCTTTCTGCAGGACCCCGGGCAGTTCAATTTCGCCATCCTGCACTTCTTGGGCGACGAGTAGGGAGCGGCCCTAGCTCGGCCGCCGGGCCCACCACTTCCGCCCCGGGATCGAGGCGAAGAGCGCTTGCGTGTAGGGGTGGCGGGGGGCGGCGAAGATCTCGGCGGAGGTCCCCTCCTCCACGATCTCGCCGCGGTGCATCACCGCGATGCGGTCGCACACCTCGGCGGCCACGCGCAGGTCGTGGGTGATGAAGATCATCGAGAGATGCAGGCGCTCGCGCAAGGAAGCGAGGAGCTTGAGGACCTGGGCCTGCACCGAGACGTCGAGGGCCGAGACCGGCTCGTCGGCGACGAGCACCTCGGGCTCGAGGGCGAGCGCCCGCGCGATGGCGACGCGCTGGCGCTGGCCGCCCGAGAACTCGTGGGGGTAGCGGTCGGCCGAGCGCGCGTCGAGCCCGACCAGATCGAGAAGCTCGGCCGCGCGCGCCCACGCCTTGGCCGGCGGCGTGCCGTTGATGAGCAGCCCCTCGGCCACCAGCCGCCCGATCTTGTAGCGCGGGTTGAGCGAGCCGTAAGGGTCCTGGAAGACCATCTGGATGCGCCGGCGCTCGCGGCGGAGCGCGCGCCGGGCGAGCCCGGTGAGCGGTGTTGCGCCAAGCGCCACCTCGCCCGCGTCCGGCTCGACGAGCCGTATCAAGCAGCGCGCGAGCGTCGATTTGCCCGAGCCCGATTCGCCGACGACGCCGAGGCTCTCGCCGCGGCGGAGCTCGAGGCTCACGTCGCGAAGCGCCGGTACCGTGCGTCCGCCGCGGCCGAAGAGCCCGCCGCCGCTCTTGAAGGTCTTGCCGAGCTTCACCGCCGAGAGCACCACCGGCCGCCCCTCGAGCGCTTCCGCCGGGCGCGGCCTGCTGTGGGGCACCGAGTCGATGAGGAGGCGCGTATAGGGATGCTGCGGCGCATTGAGGACGCGCTCGGCCGAATCGAGCTCGACGAGGCGGCCGTGGCGCATGACGGCAACGCGGTCGGCGATCTCGGCGACGATGCCGAAATCGTGGGTGATGAAGAGGACGCTCGTCGCGTGCTTCGCCTGCAGCTCGGCGAGGAGGGCTAATATCTGCGCCTGGGTCGTCACGTCGAGCGCCGTCGTCGGCTCGTCGGCGATCACGACCTTGGGCTCGAGCGCCAGCGCCATGGCGATCATGGCGCGCTGGCGCTGCCCGCCGGAGAGCTGGTGCGCATAGGCATGGAGGATGCGCCCGGGCTCGGGGAGGTGCACGTCGGCGAGGAGTGCCAGCACCCGCTCGCGGCGCGCCCGGTGCCTGAGCGCGCCGTGGCTCTCGAGCACCTCGTCGATCTGCCGGCCGATCGTCATGAGCGGATTGAGCGCCGTCATCGGCTCCTGGAAGATCATGGCGATCTCGCTGCCGCGGATGGCGCGCAGGTGCTGAGGCTCGACGCGGAGCAGGTCCTCGCCGCCGAAGAGGATGCGCCCGGCGCTCGCCGTCACCTGCGGCGCCGGCAGGAGGCCCATGATCGCGCGCGCGGCGATCGACTTGCCGGAGCCCGATTCGCCGACCAGGCAAAGCACCTCGCGCCTCAAGAGCGAGAAGCTGAGCTCCTCGACCGCGTGCCGGCGGTCCGCCCACGCCGGCAGATCGACGGTGAGGCCCTCCACGCTGAGGATCGCGTCCACGACCTCGCCCATCACCTGTTCCTCAGCCGCGGGTTGAGCGCGTCGTTCAGGCCCTCGCCCACCAGGTTGATCGCCAGGACCGTGAGCAGGATGGCGATCCCGGGAAAGGTGCAGATCCACCAGGCGCTGCGCAGCACGGTGCGCCCGGCGCCGACCTGGAAGCCCCAGCTCATCACGTTGGGATCGCCGAGGCCCAGGAAGGCGAGCCCGGATTCGATGAGGATCGCGGTCGCCACCAGGAGCGAGGCGGTGACGATGAGGGGCGAGAGGCAATTGGGCAGGATCTGCGCGAACATGATGCGCATATCGCCCATGCCGAGGCTGATGCAGGACTGCACGTATTCGCGCCGGCGCATGGCCATGAACTCGCCGCGCGCCAGGCGCGCCACGCCGGGCCAGGACACGATCGAGATGGCGATCACGGTGCTGGCGAGCGACGGGCTCATCACCGCCACCAGCACGATCGCGAAGATGAAGGAGGGAATGGTCTGGAAGATCTCGGTGAGCCGCATGAGGAGTGCATCGAGGCGGCCGCCGTAGAAGCCCGCGAGCCCGCCTAGAAGCGTGCCGAAGGCGACGGCCGCCGTGGTCGAGACGATGCCGATCATGAGCGAGGTGCGGGCGCCGTGGGCGATGCCGGCGCCCACGTCGCGCCCCAGCGTGTCGGTGCCGAAGAGGAAATCGCCGAAGGGGGGCGAGAGGGGCTTGCCCGCGAGTGCAAAGGGCGTCCCCGGATAAATGAGCGGCGCCGCGGCGGCGAGGAGGAGGATGGCCGCGAGGATGGCGAGGCCCAGGAGCCCTGCGCGGTTGCGCGCGAAGCGCCGTGCGAGCCCGCCGAAGGCTGCCGCGGCCCCGCTCATCCGAGCTCGATGCGCGGATCGAGAAAGCTGTAGACCACGTCGACCGCGAGATTGACCAGCACGACCATGCAGGCGGAGAGGAAGAAGATGCCGAAGAGCAGGTTGAGGTCGCGCGCGAAGAGCGATTCGAAGGCGAGCAGGCCCAGGCCCGGCCAGTCGAAGATGGTCTCGACGACGACCGAGCCGCCGATGAGGCCGCCCATCTGCACGCCGGCGATGGTGACGACGGGAAGGAGCGCGTTGCGCAGCACGTGGACGAAGGTGATGCGCCGCTCGCTCAAGCCCTTGGCGCGCGACGTCGTGACGTAGTCCATGCCCGCCTGCTCGAGGAGTGCCGCGCGCATGAGCCGCGTGTAGACCGCGAGATAGAAGAGCGAGAGCGTCACCGCCGGCAGCACGAGATGGCGGGCTATGTCGAGGACGCGGTCGGAGCCCTCGTAGAAGGCGCCGATCGTCTCCATGCCGCTCGTCGGCAGCCAGTCGAGACGGATGGCGAAGAGGATGATGAGCATGAGGCCGAGCCAGAAGAGCGGCGTCGCGTAGGAGACGAGGGCGAGGACCGAGATGAGGTTGTCGCGCCAGGTCCGCAAGCCCGTCGCAGCAAGCACGCCCAGGAGCGCGCCCAAGCCGACCGAGATGAGGAACGTCGTCGTCATGAGGAGGAGCGTCGGGCCGAGCCGGCCGAGGATGAGCGTTATGACCGGCATGTTGTGGCGGAACGAGGTGCCGAGGTCGAAGGAGAGGATCGCCCTGAGATAGTCGAAGAGCTGCACGTAGAGCGGGTGGTCGAGGCCGAACTTCGTGCGCAGCGCCGCCATGTACTCGGGCGTCGCCGAGCCCGCCTCGCCGGCGAGCACCGTCGCCGCGTCGCCCGGCGCCAGGTGGAGAAGGAAGAAGTTGAGCACGACGATGACGAGCACGGTCGGCACCGCCTGGACGAGCCGCCGCAGCACGAAGAGGAGCCGCCTCACGGCGCCCGACGCCAGCCGCCATGGCGCCCGCGCGCCACGGCCCCTACTCCATCCACGCCCGATCGAAGGAGGCGTAGACGCCGAGCGGCGAGGTGATCACGTCGTGGAATTTCTTGTTGTAGATGTTGACGAACTGCATGTCGAAGAGCCACACGATCGGCGAATCGTCGACCACGATCTTCTGGAACTGGTGGTAGAGCTGAGCACGCTTGGCGGGATCGGCCTCGACGGTCGCCAAGGCGAGGATACGGTCGACCTCGGGGTTGGCATAGTGGGTGTTGTTCACGAAGACCGTGCCGGGATGGACCATCGTGCTCAGGTACTGGCGGTGCACGCCCATCACCGGGTCGGCGAGGCCGTAGTAGAAGTCCGAGTCGATGTCGAAGTCGTAGGTCGTGAAGACGCGGCGGAGGAAGCTCGGCACGTCCTCGTAGCGCAGCGTCACGTCGATGCCGATCTGGGCGAGCGCCTGCTTCACGTACTCGCCGAGGCGCTGCCAGGACTCGCCGTAGGGCAGGATGTCGTGGGTGATCTTGAAGCGCATGCCGTCGGCGCCGCGCTTGAGGCCGGCGTCGTCGAGCAGCTTGTTGGCGATTGTCAAGCGGTCGGGCACGTCGAAGTGCCGCACGTCCGTCGTATAGAGCCCGGCCTTCTCGAAACCGACGTGGAGCGGGCCCACGGCCGGCACGCCGAAGCCGTACCAGATGTTGTCGACGATGAACTTGCGGTCGATCGCGTAGGCGATGGCCTGGCGCACCTCCTTCTTGTCGAGCGGCGGGTGCTGGCTGTTGATCTCCATCATCGCGACCGAGTTGATGAACTCGTAGCCCTGGGTCGTGACGGCGATATAGGGAAGTGCCGAGAGCCGCTTCACGTCGACGAAGGGAATGGCGTCGAAGGCGGCGAAATGCACCTCCTGGTTCTCCATGGCGGCGGTGCGCGTCGAGGCGTCGGGCACGAAGCGGGCGACGATGCGGTCGAGGTAGGGCAGGCCCTTCTTCCAATAGTCGGGGTTCTTGTCGAGGCGGATGTACTGGCCCTTCTTCCACTCGACGAACTTGAACGGTCCGGTGCCGACGGGCGCGTCGGCGGTCGGGTTGCTGCGCGGGTCGGTGTTCTCGAAGAGATGCTTGGCCACGATCGGCAATTCGTAGCCGGAGAGCGCCTTCATGATATAGGGCGCGGGCTCGCTCAGCTTGAAGACGGCCGTATAGGGGTCGGGCGTCTCAACCGCCTGGAGCGCCTTGAAGGTGACGGCCGCGCGCGGATGCACCTTCTTCAGCACCTCCATGATCGAGTACTGCACGTCGGCGCTGGTGAAGGGCGTGCCGTCGTGGAACTTGACCCCGTGGCGCAGCTTGAAGGTGATGGTCTTGCCGTCGGCGGCGACCGCCCAGGATTCGGCGAGGCTCGGCTGCGCCTCGAGCGCCAGATTGTACTCGAGCAGCCCGTCGTAGATCTTGGCGGTCACCTGCGCGATCGGCCCGGCGGTCGAGAGATAGGAGGCGAGCGTCGGCGGCTCGGGCTGCACCATCATGATGAGCGTGCCGCCCGACTTCTGCGCCTCGGCCGAGGGCACCGCCAGCATGAGCGCGGCGAACGCCGCCGCGATTGCCGCAAGGCGCCTCGCGGCGCCCGATCGTCCTCTCATGACCCGTCCCCCGTTTGTTGCGCGAGCATCCCTGCCGCCGGTCCGAGAGGCCGGCCGTTTCGCTTACGATGCAACAGAACTTTGTCGCAGTGCAACATAATTGCGAGGAGTGGGCCCGCTGCGACGCCGGCGCGCGCTAGCCCGCCTTCCAGAAGGGCTTGAGCTCGGCGAAGCCGTGCCACAAGGCCTGCAGGCGCCTGCGGTCGCTCTTCACCGCGGCAAGGCACCAGCCCTCGAGGCGGCCGATCGCACGCACCGCCTCAGGGCCGGCGTCGGCCTCGAGCTGGGGAATGAGGTCGTGCGCCACGAGCGCGTCGTTCGCGGCACCCAGCACGTCCTGCAGCTCCTTGAGCGAGGCGACGTAGCGTTTGGCCGTCTTGTCCGTGTAGAGGTTGCGGAAGAACTCGACGGCATAGCGCAGCTTCTTGACCCGGATGCGGAAGCGGTGGAGGTGCTGCTCGTCGAGCTTGCGCAGCTTGGCGCCGAGCTTGTGCACCTTGGCGTGGCGCGCGCGCAGGACCTCCGCGGAGAAGCCGAGGATGGGCCGCCGGTCGAGGAGCTCCGCCGAGGCCCGCCCGGCCTCGCCGCCCGCGGCGCGCACCAGGCCGCGGTCGACCCAGGCCTCGAGCTGGAGGAGGAGGTCGGTGTAGCGCCGGTCGCCGAGTGCCGCGCGGGCGCGCACGTAGGCCGCGGCGCGCGCGGTCTCCGCGGCCTCGCTCACGGGCCTGAGGCTGTCGCCGTCGTCCAGCCGTTTGCCGAGCGCCTTGAGCGTGCCGTCGATGAAGACGTCCCATTCGCGCGCCGGGCCGAGCTCCTGCTGAAGCCAGCGCAGCTGGCCGGCAAGGGTCTTGCGCTCGCGCTCGGGAAGTGCCGCGCCGAAGACCGAGAGGGCCGCGCGCAGACGCCGCAAGCCGACGCGCAGCTGATGCACCCCCTCGGGATCCTTGCCGTGGTGCGCGCAGTCGACATTGCCGACGATATGGACGAGGCAGGCGCGCGCCGTCGCGGCAAAGGCCTGGCGCACGCTCATGGTGCCGTCGAGCGCCACCTGCACGGCCTTGCGCGGCGCCGGCTCGGCGCCGCTCGCGAGGCAATAGCCGCGCTCGGCCTTGCTCACGGGCTCGATGCGCAGCGGCACCGCGGCATTGAGCTGGCGGGCGAGCTGGAAGAGACGCTGGGGTGCCCCCGACTTGAGCTCGAGCTCGACCTCGCACACGGGGGTGCTCTTGCCGTTCGCCTTGATCTCGCCCACATCGAGCGCGCACTCGATCTTGCTCGTGCCCATGCGCAGCGGCCAGACCTGGCGCCGCACGTCGGTCACGAAAACGGGGCCGAGCTCGCCGCGCTCGCTAAGGGGCGAGATGAGCCGGCGCAGCTCGGGGTCCTCGAGCGCCGAGAGGTCGGGCCGATCGCCCTCGATGCTGCGCTCCCACTCCCGGCGCGCGAGCGGGCTCTTGCCCGCCTCCGCCTCGCGCTTGATCGACTGGATGCGCTCGTGCCCGATCTGGCGCACCCTCAGCGCCACCGCCTTGTGGCGGAGCTCGAAACGCGGCGTGTCGTAATAGGTGCTGACGAGATGGCTCGTCGAACCCCGCCGCTCCTTGAGCGCGCGGAGAATCGGATGCCGGCGGAAGCGCTCGACATCCTCCGGTGCCACCGCGAGCTTGAGTTCGAATTCCTCGCCCATTCCGGCTCCGGCGCGGTTTCCCCCTCCGCGCTCATCATTTCCCCGATAAGACCGTCCAACCCATGCCCGCCCGGCCCGCCGACTCTACCCGAGGAGGCCCTGGCCGCACAATCGCCTCATGGTTGCAGCCCATTGAGGTCCTCTCCAAAAAGGAGCAACGGTGCCGAATCAAGGCCTTAGAGGGTCCCCGGGAAGGCGCCGCCGTCGAGGAGGAAGTTCTGGCCGGTGATGAAGCTGGCCTGGGCGCTGCACAGGTAGGCGCAGGCGTCGCCGAATTCGGCCGGAATGCCGATGCGCCCCGAGGGGTTGGCCGCCTTGACGCCGGTCAAGTGATCCTCGAAGGATTTGCCCAGCTTTTCCGCCTGGAAGCGGATGTTCTCGCGCAGCCGGTCGGTTTCGAAATGGCCGGGCAGCAGATTATTGATGGTGACGTTCGCCTTGACCGTGGTGCGCGAGAGGCCGGCGATGAAGCCGGTCAGTCCCGCGCGCGCGCCGTTGGAGAGGCCGAGGTTCCAGATCGGCGACTTCACGGCGGCTGAGGTGATGTTGACGATGCGGCCGAAGCGCCGCGCCATCATGCCGTCGACGATCGCTTTGATGAGGAGGATCGGCGTCACCATGTTGTTGTTGAGCGCCTTGAACCACGCCTCCTCGCCCCACTCGCGGAAGTCGCCGGGGGGCGGGCCGCCCGCGTTGTTGACGAGGATGTCGGGCTCCGGGCAGGCCGCCAACGCGGCGCGCCGGCCCTCCTCGCTGGTGATGTCGCAGGCGACCGCAGTCACTTTGCCGCCGGTCGCCTTGCGGATTTCCGCGGCGGCCGCTTCCAGCACGCCCTCGGTGCGCGCGGCGATGGTGACCGCAACACCCTCGCGCGCAAGCGAGAAGGCGCAGGCCTTGCCAAGGCCCTTGCTCGCGGCGCAGACGAGCGCCCTCTTGCCGGCAATTCCGAGATCCATGGTCTCCTCCTGTGAAAATCTAGCCTGCGTGTCAACCAGGCGATCGCTCGAGGCGCTCCAGCACCGCGCGCGCGAGCGGAACGGTGACGGGCCGCCCTGCCGCAAGCGCCGCCCCGTCGAGGGCCGCCACCAGGCGCGCGGCCGCCGCGAACGAGCGCTCCATGCGGCTTACGAGATAGGCGATGAGCTCGGCGCCGACGCGGAGCTGACGGTCGGCGAAGAGCTTGACGAGGACGGCCGAGAGCAGCGCGTCGTCGGGCGGCGCCACGGCGACCGCCGGAGCCGCCAAGAGGCGCGAGGCGAGATCGGCGAGGCGGAGGTGCCAGCGCGCCGGCGGCTCGCGCGCGGTCAGCAGCAAGTGCCCGCGGCGCTCGGCCAGCATGTTGTAGAGATGGAGGAGAGCCTCCTCCTCGACGCCGCGGTCCGCGTCCTCGACGATGGCGGCGCGGGCGGCGCCGAGGCGCTCGCCGAGAGCGGCCACCGCGAGGCCTTGCGGCGGGAGCTCGAGGGCGTCCGCATGGCGGCGCCAAACTTGAGCAAGATGGCTCTTGCCGCAGCCGGCGGGGCCGTGGACGGTCAGCGCCGGCGCCGGCCAGTCGGGCCAGCGGTCGAGCCACAGCACGGCCTCGGCATTCGAGGGGGCCACGAGGAAGTCCTCGCGCCCGTAGGCGGGACGATGGCCGAGGTCGAGGGCGAGCTGTGCCACGGCGGTCACGCAGCACCCGGACCGCCGTCCGGGTGCGTGCCGCCGCCCTTGTAGACCGGGCTCTCGAGGTAGCGCTTGAGGGCGAAGCGGGCGAGGACGCCGATGGCCGCCGCCGCCGGGATCGCCAGCAGCACGCCCACGAAGCCGAGAAGGGCGCCGCCCGCGAGGAGCGCAAAGATGATCCACACCGGGTGCAGCCCGACGCGGTCGCCGATGAGCTTGGGCGAGAGGAAGTTCGCCTCGATCAGGTGGCCGAGAAGGAAGACGGCGGCGGTGGCCGCGACCCAGCGCCAGTCGGAGAATTGCAGCAGGGCAAGGCCGATGCTCACCACGAAGCCGCCGATCGTGCCGACGAAAGGGACGACGGAGAGGATACCGGCGGCAATCCCGACGACGAGGCCGAAGTCGAGGCCGACGATCGACAGTCCGATCGCGTAGAAGCTGCCGAGGAAGAGGCAGACGATCGCCTGGCCGCGGGCGAAACCGGCGAGCGAGTCGTCGATCTCGCGCACGACCGAGCGGATCGCCTCGGCATGCTCGCGGGGCAGCCAGCCGTCGACGCGCCTGACCAGCTTCTCCCAGTCGCGCAGCAGGTAGAAGGTGACCACCGGCGTGATGACGATCAGCGAGATGAGATTGACGAGCGCCAGCCCGCCGCTCCACACGCTGGAGAGGAGCGAGCCGAGCCAGCTCACCAGCCGCGAGGAGAACTCGCCGAAGGCGGCGCGCAGGCGCTGGGCGTCCTCCGGATCGATGCGCATCTCGACGCGCTGGACCCAAAGGGTGGCGCTGTCGCGCAGGACGTTCGAGATAGTGCGGCAGCCGCGCCGCGAGGTTGGCGATCTGCGCCTGGACGGCGGGCACCAGGAGAAAGAGGGCGAGCGCCACGAGGAGCGCGAAGGCGGCGGTGATGATGGCGGTCGCGAGCGTGCGCGAGGCGCCCCAGCGCTCGAGCCGGTCGACCACCGGATCGAGCATGTAGGCGACCGCCATGCCGGCCACGAAGGGCAGCAGCACGCCCCGCAGCAGGTAGAGCGCCAAGGCGGCGGCGACGAAGCCGGTCAGCCAGAAGCGCAGCTCGCGCACGGGGCTTTGCAGCGCCATCAGGCGCCCTCGATGTCGGCGGCGCGGCGCGCCCACGACACCACGTAGGCGGCACCCGAGAGTGCGGTCGTCGCGGCGACGAGATAGATGAGCGCCGCCACGAGCCGGACGTGATTGATGCCGAGCCCGAGCTCGGCCAGCACGTAGGCCGGCAGCACGAATTGCGCGACGGTGTTGAGCTTGCTGATCATGAGCGGCCGCATCTTGAGCTTGCCGGTCAGCGTATGGACGAGGAGTGCTCCGCCGACGATCAGGAGGTCGCGGAAAACGACGAGGATGACGAGCCAGTTCGGCAGCTGATGCAGGTAGCCCAAGACGACGAAGACGCCGACGAGGAGCGCCTTGTCGGCCAGCGGGTCGAGGTAGCCGCCGACGAACGTCCGCGCGTGGAAGCGCCTGGCGACGAAGCCGTCGAGCGCGTCCGACAGGCCCGCCACCACGAAGATCCAGAAGGCCCACACCCAGGCCTCGTTGAGGATGACGTAGACGGCGAGCGGCGAGGCGAAGAGGCGTGCGAGCGTGATCAGATTGGGCAGATTGACGACCGCGCGACCGCGCGGCGTCGCTTTCGCGGGCGGCTCGCTGGGCTCCGCTCGGGCGGCGGCACCGCGCTCTCGCCGAAGCAGCTCGTGCGTATCGTCCATGCCTCGTTGCGGGCACGCGACTGGCTCATTCGGTCGCGGCACCCGTCCCCTTGCCGGTATCGCCCGCCGGCGCGGCGCCACTCGGAGCCGCACCCGCCTCGCCGCCGGGCCCCGCGGCACTTCCCGTGCCGCTCCCTGCGGGTGCGGCGCTGCCGGCGAGGCGCAGCTCTAGTGCCTCGCCCTCCTCCGTCAAGACCAGGTCGTGCTGGGCGAGCGCCAGCTTGAGCTGCGCCAGGGCGCCGAGATAGTGCACATCGACGCGCGCCTCGCTGCGCGAGAGATAGACGAGCATCGCCTGCTTGATGCTCGCGATCTGATCGAGCCGGCCGCGCAGCTTGACCCACTCCGCGAGGTCGGCGATCGGCACCGTCACCAGGGCTTCCTGGGCGTCGTCGAAGCGCAGCAGATTCTCTTCCTTCCAGTGCTCGCTCGCCGTGGTCTCGACCTGATCCGCCGCGCGCGCCATGAGCGCATCCAGCGTCTCGCCCGGCTTTGCCGGCACGCTCGAGACGACGAGCGGCGTGTCGCTGCCCGTGCCGTAGCGGCTCGCGGCAAGGTCGAGGGCGCCCGGGCTGCCGTCGGGTTTGGCATGCAGCGTGGCGATCAGCACGAGCACGCTCCCCGCGTCGTAACGGGTCTCGATGGCGCCGATCTTCTGGGCGTCGCCGCTCGCCGCCGCCTGCGCGCCGATATCGGCGATGTCGTTGATGTCGCCGACCGGGCTGATGAAGGGCACGAGCCCGTCCGCCGGCGGCAGGCTGGCCCAGGCCGCGCGCCAGGGGTTGGGATCCTCCCAGAGCGCCAGCGTATCGCCCGTGCGCATGACCGGCAGCACGAGGACGGGCTTGCTCGGCGTCTCGGCAAAGGCGACGCCGGCATCGCGCAGCAGCTGCTCGACTGCCGCCGGCTTGAAGCGATAGGTGAGCTTCGCGATGTAGCGCACGGGGGAATGCTTCTCCTCCTGCACCTCGAAGCCCTCGGTCAAGTCGGCGAGCGCCGCGTCGCCCACCTTGGGGAGCTGCCGCAGGCTGTCCTTGGAGGCGAGGCGCGCGAGGAGCCGGTTGAAGGCCAGGCGCTGGCCGGTCGCGAGCGCCTTGTCGCGCGCCGCCGCCGCGGTCGCCGCGGTGGCATCGAGGGCCACGTCGCGCACCGCGAAGACGTCGCTCCTCTGCTCGGCGGCAGCGGCGCCGGCCACCAGCAACAGGAGCAGCGCAAGGACGGCGAGCGGGCGGCCGGGAAGCTGCAACATTGCAAACGGTTCCGGATCAAGTATTGTCGGCAAGGGGCTCTTTGGCATCGAGGTTATACCCCCTCTCATCCGAGCGAGGAAGCCATTACCGGCCGGACGCAGGAGCCTACGCGGAGCTACCGGGACGCGGGCGTCGACATCGATGCGGGTGCCGCACTCGTGGAGGCGATCAAGCCCTTTGCGCGTGCCACGCGGCGCGCCGGCGCGGAGGCGGCACTCGGCGGCTTCGGCGCACTCTTCGACCTCAAGGCCGCGGGCTACCGGGACGCCATCCTGGTGGCGACGACCGACGGGGTCGGCACCAAGCTCAAGGTCGCCATCGCCGCCGGCCGCCACGAGGGCGTCGGCATCGACCTCGTCGCCATGTGCGTCAACGACCTCGTCGTGCAGGGCGCCGAGCCGCTCCTCATGCTCGATTATTTCGCGACGGGCAAGCTCGACGTGGCGCTCGGCGCGGCGGTGGTCAAGGGCATTGCCGCAGGCTGCCGCGAGGCGGGCTGCGCGCTCATCGGCGGCGAGACCGCGGAGATGCCCGGCATGTACCGGGAGGGCGACTACGACCTCGCGGGCTTTGCGCTCGGCGCCGTCGAGCGCGGCAAGGTGCTGAGCGGCGAAGGCGTTGCCGTGGGCGACGTGGTGCTCGGCCTCGCCGCCTCGGGCGTGCATTCGAACGGCTTCTCGCTGGTGCGCCGCATCGTGGCCGAGAGCGGCCTCGGCTACGGCGACCCCGCACCCTTTGCCGCCGCGGGCACGCTCGCGGAGGCGCTCCTTGTGCCCACGCGCATCTACGTGCGGAGCTGCCTCGCCGCCGCGCGCGCGGGCCTCCTCCAGGCGCTCGCCCACATCACCGGCGGCGGCCTTCTCGAGAACATCCCGCGCGTGCTGCCTCAAGGGACCGGCGTCGAGCTCGACGCCGCGGCCTGGCCGCTGCCGCCGGTGTTCCACTGGCTCAGGGAGCGCTCGGGCATCGCCGCGCACGAGCTCGCGCGCACCTTCAACTGCGGCATCGGCATGGCGGCGATCGTCCACCCAGCCGACGCCGGTGCTGCTAAGCGCATCCTCGAGGCGGGCGGCGAGACCGTCTATCCCATCGGGCGCGTGGTGAGCCTGGCCGCGCCAGCACCCGCGGTCGTCATCCGCGGCATGGACGCCGCGTGGCGCGGCTGAGGACAGGGGTCCTCGTCTCCGGGCGCGGCAGCAACCTGCAGGCGCTCATCGACGCCGCGGCGGCGCCGGGCTATCCGGCTGAGATCGTGCTGGTGATCGCGAACGAGGCGGACGCCCAGGGACTCGCCCGCGCGGCACGCGCCGGCATCCCGGCGCAGCTGATCGAGCATCGCAAGTTCGCCGGCCGCGAGGCGTTCGAGGCGGCCCTCGACCAGGCGCTCCGCGCGAGCCGCGTCGAGTTCGTGTGCAACGCGGGTTTCATGCGCATCCTGACGGCCGGCTTCGTCGCGGCCTGGCGCGACAGGCTCGTCAATATCCATCCCTCCCTTCTCCCCGCCTTCCCGGGTCTCGGCACCCACGCGCGGGCACTTGCGGCCGGCGTGCGCATCCACGGCTGCACCGTGCATTTCGTGCGCGAAGCGCTCGACGACGGCCCCATCATCGTCCAGGCGGCCGTGCCCGTGCTCGCGGACGACGACGAGGCGGCGCTCGCCGCGCGCGTCCTCGCCGCCGAGCACCGCATCTATCCCATGGCGCTCAAGCTCATCGCGGAAGGGCGCGTGCGCGTGGAGGGCGGGCGCGTGGCGATCGACGGCGCCAGCCCGCCCGCGGGCATGCTGCTCAGCCCGGCGGAGGAGAGCTAGGCGCCCTCGTCGTACTCCGCCGAGATGTCCTTGCCGGTATAGTCCGGCATCAGACCCGCCGAGACCAGACTTATCACCGCGCAGGCGGCGATGTAGATGGCGATGGCGTAGCCCGTGTGGTAGGCGGCGAAGAGCGCCGTCGCGACGAGCGGCGCCGGACCGCCGGCGATGACCGAGGCGAGCTGGTAGCCGAGCGACGAGCCGCTGTAGCGCAGGCGAGGCGTGAAGGCCTCGGCGATCAGTGCTGCCTGCGGGCCGTACTGCATATCGTGCGGGATGAGCGAGAGCACGATCGCGATGAACACGGCGGAAGGAATGGCCGTGTCCAGCATGCCGAAATAGAGGAAGCCGAAGAGGCCGGTGACCGCGGCGCCGATCAAGTACATCTTGCGCCGGCCGATCTTGTCGGAGATATGGCCGAAGAGCGGGATGGAGACGAACGACACGCACGAGGCCACGAGCACGGCGACGAGGATCATGTTCCGCGACATCTTCAGCGTGCCGACGCCGTAGGCGAAGACGAAGGCGGTGAAGATGTAGAACGGCGCCTGCTCGGCCATGCGCAGCAGGGCGGAGAGGATGATCTCGCGCGGCTGCCGCTTGATCACCTCGAGGATCGGCGCCTTCTCGATCTTCTTCTCCGCGACGAGCTTCCGGAAGGTCGGCGTCTCGAGGATGCCGAGCCGGATCCAGATGCCGATGCCGATCAGGATGACGCTGAGGGCGAATGGCACGCGCCAGCCCCAGGCCAGGAAATCGGCACCCGACCAGGCGCTGAACCCGAGGATCACGAGGTTCGCCAGGAAGAGGCCCGACGGCACGCCGAATTGCGGCCACGAGGCGACGAGGCCGCGGCTGCCGTGGGTGCGCGCCCATTCCATCGCGATCAGGACCGAGCCGCCCCATTCGCCGCCGACGCCGATGCCTTGGAGCGCGCGCAGCACGGTCAGGATGACGGCGCCCCAGATGCCGATCGAGGCGTAGCTCGGCACGAACGCCACGAGGACGGTGGAAATACCCATCAGCAGCAGCGTGGCGATGAGCGTCGCCTTGCGGCCGATGCGGTCGCCGTAATGCCCGAAGATCGCGGCGCCGATCGGCCGGCCGACGAAGCCGACGAAGTAGGTGCTGAACGCCAACAGCGTTCCGGTCAGCGGATCCTCGTTGGGAAAGAAGAGCTTCGGAAAGACCAGCCCGGCGGCGGTGCCGTAGATGAAGAAGTCGTACCACTCGATGGTGGTGCCGACCGTTGCGGCGATCACCGCCTTGCGCAATTCCGCGCTGTGCTCGCTGGCCGAGAGCTTGTCGTACGTGGCCGTGCTGGACATGGCTCCGTCCCCCCTCGATGCCGACAATCCCGTGGTCGTCGGGCTTATCCTTACCAGGATGTACCATTTCGCCCTTTCCAGCAAGACGAAGCCGGCTGGGCTGACGCGCGCGGCCGGCATTCATAGAGGGCCGGCATTCATAGAGGGGATGTCGGCTACAATGACGTCCGCACGCATCTCGCTCTTGGCAGCGGCGCGCGCCTCGGCCTTTTTGGAATCGCTATAAATTGGCGGCGGGGAGGAGAGCATGGAGAGAACGGCAGACGGGCCAGTACTGCATCGCGGCCGCTGCCTGTGCGGTGCTGTCCGATACGAGGGTCGGGGAGATCCGGACTGGGTGGGGATCTGCCACTGCGAATCATGCCGGCGCGCGACGGGCGGCGCCCTCGTCGCCTGGTGCGGCTTCCCTCGCGAGCGCCTGGCGTTCGCAGGCGAATTGCCGGCCTACTACATGTCCTCGCCCGGGGTGCGCCGCGGCTTCTGCCGCCGGTGCGGCACCTCGCTGACCTACGAGAGCGAGCGCTGGCCGGCGGACGTGCATCTGATCGTCGGCAATTTCGAGCATCCGGAGGCCCTGGCGCCGCAATTCCACGTCTTTGCCGCCGAGCGCCTGCCCTGGCTCCATCTCGCCGACGGCTTGCCGCGCTACCGTACCGTGCCGAGCGCGGGCGATCTCTTGGAGTCTGCTCCATGAGACGAACGCGGGCCCGGCCGGCGGCGACGGCGGAGAGCAGCCCCGCCTGAGCGCGCTTGCCCCTTGCCGGCCGAGGCCGCCGTCGGGCAATATGCCGGCGAAATTGCCTCACATCGCAGCAGAGCGAGCGCCGCAATGTCCGCCGACTTCGATCTCCAGCCCCACCTCGACGCCTGGCACCGTTTCATCCGCATGGTCTTCTACGGCGCCGGGTTCGTGGTGACGGTGCTCGTTCTCCTGGCGATCTTCCTGCTTTAGCGCGCAACGCTAACCGACGATCTCCAGCCCGCTGAAGAAGAAGGCGATCTCGCCCGCCGCCGTCTCGGGCGCGTCGGAGCCGTGCACCGAATTGGCCTCGATCGATTCCGCGAAGTCCTTGCGGATGGTGCCCGGTGCGGCATTGGCCGGATTGGTGGCACCCATGACCTCGCGGTTGCGGGCCACCGCATTCTCGCCCTCGACCACCTGGACCACCACGGGCCCCGAGCTCATGAACGCCGTGAGGCTCGCGAAGAACGGCCGCTCCTTGTGCACGGCATAGAAGCGCTCTGCGTCCGCCAGGCTGAGCCTGAGGCGCTTCTGGGCCACGACGCGCAGGCCCGCCTCCTCGAGGCGGGCGTTGATCCTGCCGGTCAAGTTGCGCCGCGTCGCATCGGGCTTGATGATGGAAAGCGTGCGCTCCACTGCCATGGGGACCTCGATCTCAGCACTCCGCGCAGGGCCGGCCGCCGTGCGCCGCCGGGCTTATAGACGCCTTGAGCCGCAAGGGCAACCGCTGTATCACCCGGGACCGAGGACCCCACCATGCTGCAGATCGGCGAGCTCACCTATCGCGTCGGCGGCCGCGCGCTCTTCGAGCGCGCGAGCGCCGTCATTGCCGACGGCGCGCACGTCGGCCTCGTCGGCCGCAACGGCGCCGGCAAGACGACGCTCTTGCGCCTCATCGCGGGCGAGCTCGAGCCCGACGGCGGCGACGTCCGGCTCTCGCCGGGCTTGCGCCTCGGCGTCGTCGCCCAGGAGCTTCCTGCGCTCGCCCAGAGCCTCCTCGATTTCGTCCTCGCGGCCGACCGGGAGCGCACCGCTCTCCTCGCCGAGGCCGAGCGTGCGCGCGAGCCCCAGCGCATCGCCGACATCCACCACCGGCTGGCCGACATCGAGGCCCACCGCGCCGCCCCGCGCGCGGCGCGCATCCTGGCAGGTCTCGGCTTCGACGAGGCGGCGCAGCGCCGGCCGCTCAGCGACTTCTCGGGCGGCTGGCGCATGCGCGTGGCGCTCGCGGCGGCACTCTTCGCCGCCCCCGACCTCCTCCTCCTCGACGAGCCGACCAACCACCTCGATCTCGAGGCGACGCTCTGGCTCGAGTCCTATCTCGCGGGCTATCCGCACACGGCGATCGTGGTGAGCCACGACCGCGAGCTCCTCAACAAGGTGGCGGGCGCCATCCTGCACGTCGACGCCGGCAAGCTCGTGCTCTACAGCGGCGGCTACGACCGCTTCGAGCGCACCCGGCGCGAGCGCCTCGCCTTTCAGCAGGCACTCTCCGAGCGCCAGGCGGCCGAGCGCCGCCGCATCCAGGCCTTCGTCGACCGCTTCCGCGCCAAGGCCAGCAAGGCGCGCCAGGCGCAGAGCCGGCTCAAGGCGCTGGCACGCATGGAGCCCATCGCCGCCGTCGCCGAGGAGGAGGCGCCGAGCTTCGATTTCCCGAGCCCCGAGGCGCTGGCGCCGCCGCTCCTGGCGCTCGACAGGGTCGCCGTCGGCTATGCGCCGGATGCCCCGGTGCTCGAGCGGCTCTCGCTGCGCATCGACCCGGACGACCGCATAGCCCTCCTCGGCGCCAACGGCAACGGCAAGTCGACGCTCGTCAAGCTGCTCGCCGGCCGCCTCAAGGCCTTGAGCGGCACGCGCCGCGCGCCGGGCAAGCTGCGCATCGGCTATTTCGCCCAGCACCAGGCGGACGAGCTCGAGCTCGAGGCGACGCCTTTCGACCACATGCGCCACCTCATGCCCAAGGCGGAGGAGGCCGCGGTGCGCGCCCAGCTCGGCCGCTTCGGCTTCGCCCAGGCGCGCGCCGAGGTCAAGGTGGCGGGCCTCTCGGGCGGCGAGAAGGCGCGGCTCCTCTTCGCCCTCATGAGCCGCTCAGCACCGCACCTCATGCTGCTCGACGAGCCGACCAACCATCTCGACATCGACGCCCGCGAAGCGCTCGTCGAGGCGCTCAACGCCTATGAGGGGGCGGTCGTGCTAGTGAGCCACGACCCGCACCTCATCGAGCTCGTCGCCGAGCGGCTGTGGCTCGTCGGCAATGGCACGGCAGTCCCTTACGACGGCGATCTCGAAGACTACCGGAGCGCCCTCCTCGACGAGCGGCGCGGCAGGCCGGAGGCGGGCGCGCGCGCCAAGGACGGCGAGGCCAAGGGCGGCCGCGCGAGAAAGCGGGAGCAGCGCCGCGCCGCCGCCTCATCACGCGCGGCGGTGGCCCACCTCAAGCGCGCGGCGGCGAGCGCCGAGCGGCGCGTGGCGGAGCTCACCCGCGAGAAGGAGCAGCTCGAGGCGAAGCTCGCCGACCCTGCGGTCTACGCCGGGCCCACCGCCACGCTCCTCGCGCTGCAGCTCCGCCACGGCGAGATCAAGGCGGCCCTCGCCGCGGCCGAGGAGGCCTGGCTCGCGGCGCAAGGCGGGATCGAGGAGGCGGGCGCCACCCCGTGAGGCGGAGGCGCCTCGGCGAGCGGCCGCGCGCGCCGTCCCTTTTTTGTCCCTCGCACGCCGGCAGCGTTCAGCTTAGCTTGCTCATCGGCCTACGAAAGCGGCCGCGCCGGGCTGGCGCGACTCGAGCGCTCCGTCCACGGATGCGTTGATGCCACAACGATTCAAGAGCGCGCGGTGCCGCGCAATCGAGAGGCAATGCTTGCGCGTGCGACTCCGGAAGATTATACGGATTCGAGAGAACCCATTTTGCGACGTTCCGGGAGACCTGCGATGAAGCGTATCCTCATCCCCGTGGTCCTGCTCGCCCTCCTGGGCACGGCGGCCTGCTCCGGCATGGACGATACCCAGCAGCGCACGCTTTCGGGCGGCACGGCCGGTGCCGTCGGCGGTGCCATCGGCGGTGCCTTGACCGGCTGCATCTGGTGCGGCGCCGTCGTCGGCGGCGCCGTGGGTGCCGCGGGCGGCTACGTCTACGACCAGGTGAAGAAGGGCGATCTCTAGGCGCGCTGTGCCGCGGCAGCGCAGCCTCACGGTCTCGGCTGGCTCGGCATGGTGAAGACCGGGCTAACGAAGCGCTCTCCGCCTGGCGCCGTCGTGACGACGAACCTGAAGGGGCCGGCTCCGTAATAGAGGTTGGCGCGACAGGCGGCGACGCACTGGCCCGAGCAGCTGAAGCCGCGCCACGGCACGACGGTGAGAGCGGCTGCCGGGGCAATGCGCACCGGGCCGTCAGGCGTCGTGCGCTCGCAACGCGCCACGGCGTTGAACTCCGTCAACACGGCGGTCCAGCCGCCGCCCTCCCTGGCCTCCACCGCGATCTTCGCCTGAATCTCGACGGGCGCGGTGCCGGGATTGACGATCCGTAGACCTCCATAATGCGCCGTCAACTCGAGGCGGAGCTCCGGCGGCGCCTGGCTCAGCACCTGGCTTGGCGGCATCACCCAGGCGGCGGCCGCAAGGACGGCGCTCAGCGCCGCACGTCGAAGAGCGGCCATCCGGTGGTCTCCCTGACGTTGGGCTTGCTCTCCTCCGCCGCGGCGATCTGATTGCAATTCTGGGCCTGGGGCGTCGTCAGCACGCCGACGAAGCGCGCGTCCGTCGGCCGGCCGGCGATCACATGGCCAACGTTGGCGGAATTTCCGCCGGGCACGGACCTTGCGACGGGCGACCCGGCGGCCGGCGGCAAGGTGAAGCTGCTCTGCCAATTCACGTTCCAATAGAGGTTCTGCAGGAAATGAAGCTGCCCCGGGCCGCGCAGAACGAGCGAGATGCAGAAGGCGAACTCGAGCTGGCACTCGAACAAAAAATTCATTTGCCCGGTCGTGCCGTTCGTCCGGGTATAGGCGAAGAAGTCGCCGGGAAAGTCGCGGTGGATGACGCTGAGCGTCAAGGGAAACGTCGGCTTGGCGGGCAACGAGGCGACGAACGGCAGCGCCGGACCGCCGGTGACCGGGATTGCCGTCGCCGGCGACGCGCCGGTGCCGTAGAACGGCGCTCCTGCCGTCAGGCAGTCGAAGCACGCCTGATGAGGCCGCGCCGGCGGCCGTGCGCGCTGGAGGAAGGCACTGCCGTCCTTCTCGGTGCGCCCGCGGTAGGCGGCCCAGTTCGTCTCGATCCATTGAGCCTGCAGGAAACCCAGGGCCCAGCCGGTTCCGATGTCGCCGGCGGCGCCGTGGAGCGTCGCCGTCCCGACGGCCTCGATGCCGGTCTGGAGGCTGAAGGAGGCGCCCGACTGGCCGCCCGACGTGGTGGTCGCGACCGGCGCCAACGACGGCCGCTGGGTCACCTTGAATTGAGACGGCGCGACCGTAATCATGCCCTCCTCCCTTGATCGTTCTCAACGCGGCGACGCCGTGCCCCCGGCCGCACATGGCGCACGCACGGGAGGTCCCCCAGGATAGCACCGTGGAAGCGATGGGCGACAGCGCCGGTCGAAACGGCCGGCTCAGGCGCGCGGCTCGGACGCCCGCTTGGTGAAGCGCCACACGACGGCCGGCGGCACGTTGAGCCACGCCGTGCCGACGCGCATGGCACGCCAGCCCCATTCCGCGAGCTTCTCCCGGCGCACCGGCGATTTCGGCCCATAGGTGTATTGGATGAAGGCGCCCGAGTCGTCGAGCAGGGCGCGCGACTCGGCGAGCACGGCCGCTTGCTGGCGCTCCCCCATGGCGAGGAAAGGGAGGCTCGAGACCACGGCCGCCAGGCGCTCGATGCCGCGCTCCCGGAGCGCTTGCCCGAGGCTCGCGGCATCGCAGCGCACGATGGCGAGGTTGGGAAAGCGCTTCTGGAGCAGGCGATAGAGCACGCCGTCGCGCTCGACGACCATGAGGCGCTCGGCCGGCAGCCCGGTTGCGAGAAGTGCCGCCGTGATGGCGCCCGTGCCGCCGCCGAGCTCGACCACCATGCCCGGCCGCTGCGGGTCGATCTGGCGCGCCATCAGCCGCGCCAACGCCGCACCGCTCGGCACGATCGACGCCGTCTTGAGGGGATTGCGCAGCCAACGGGCGAAGAAGATGCCGTCGGTCTTGTCGAGCAGCCTTGCCATGCGCGATGCCTATCCCCTGCGCTCCCACTTGCCGCGCGCGTCCTGCTGCCAATAGACGACCTCGTGGCCGGCCTCCTTGTAGCTCTGCCAGCGCAGCCGCGACGCGGCCACGGCGGCGGCGTCGTTGCCGTCGAAGAGCTCGAGGCAGCGCGCGAAGCGGGCCACGTCGGCCGAGCGCGCGCCATCCGCCAGCACCAGGATCTCCGCCCCGTTCGGGTTCTCGTCGCTCTCGGTGAGCCAGACCGGCTGCTCGGCGGCGCTGCCGTCGCGGGCGCTGCCGTGCGGCAGGAAGCTGCGCTCCTCGTAGGTCCAGAGGAGATTGTCCACCGCCTCGACGCGCTCCTTGGAGCCGAGCATCACGACCGCGCGCTTGCCCGCGGCGAGCACCTTCTCGAGGAGTGCCGGCAGCGCCGCCTCGAGGCGCTGGCGCTGCAAGTGGTAGAACCAGACCTCGCTCACCTCGCCTCCGGGGAGCGGCGGAGGGCGCACCGCGGCACCGCCCTCACTTGCCCTCGTAATGGTCGGCGACGAAGCGCTCGAGCAGGCGGACGCCGAAGGCGGTCCCTCCCTTGGGTACCGTGGGCTTGTCCTTGGACGACCAGGCGACGCCCGCGATGTCGAGGTGCGCCCAGGCCATGTCGTCCTTCACGAAACGCTTGATGAACTGGGCCGCGGTGATGCTGCCGCCGGCCCGGTCGCCGACGTTCTTCATGTCGGCGGCGTCGGATTTGATCGCCTTGTCGTACTCCTCGCCCAAGGGCATGCGCCAGAGCGGCTCGCCCACCGCCTTCCCCGCCTTGACCAGGCGGTCGGCGAGCTCGTTGTTGTTGGCGAAGAGGCCGGCGTACTCATGGCCGAGCGCTATGATGATGGCGCCCGTGAGCGTCGCGAGATCGACCATGAGGCGCGGCTTGAAGCGCTCCTGCGTGTACCACAGGGCGTCCGCCAGCACGAGCCGGCCCTCGGCGTCGGTGTTGATGACCTCGACGGTCTGGCCCGACATCGTGGTCACGATGTCGCCCGGGCGCTGCGCCGTGCCCGAGGGCATGTTCTCGACGAGGCCGCCGATGCCGACGACGTTCACCCTGGCCTTGCGTCCGGCGAGCGCCTTCATGAGCCCGATCACCACGCCGGCGCCGCCCATGTCCCACTTCATGTCCTCCATGTTGGCGGCGGGCTTGAGGGAGATGCCGCCGGTGTCGAAGGTGACGCCTTTGCCGATGAAGGCGAGCGGGCTCTGGTCGCGCGCGCGCGGCGCACCGTTCCACCGCATGATCAGGAGACGCGGCGGCCTGGCGCTGCCCTGGGCCACGCCGAGGAGCGCTCCCATGCCGAGCTTGGCCATCGCCTTCTCGTCGAGCACCTCGACCTTGACGCCGAGCTCGCCCAGGCTCTGCCCGGCCGCGGCAAGGCTCTCGGGATAGATGACGTTGGCGGGCTCGGAGACGAGATCGCGCGTGAAGAACACGCCGTCGGCAATGCGCGCGAGCGGCTCGAAGGCCCTGCGCGCCCGGCCGGCCTTGGCGACGGCCACGGTCAGCGTCTTGAGGCTCGGCTTGTCCTCCGGCTTCTCCTTGGTGCGGTATTTGTCGAAGCGGTAGGAGCGCAGCCGCGCGCCGAAGGCGAGGTTCGCGGCGACGAGCTCGGGCGGCAGCCGCACGCCGGGGACCTTGTCGACGAGGACCGCGGCGGCGCTCTCGCCGCTCTCCGCGAGATGCGCCTCGATGCGGCCGCCCAACGCCTGCGCCTCGGCGGCGTCGAGCGCCTTGGCGGCACCGAGCCCCGCCAACACGATGCGGGAGAGCGCGGTGCCCGCCGGCGCCACCAGCTCGGCGAGCTGACCCTTCTTGCCCTTGAACTTGCCGCTCGCGAGCGCGCGCGTGACGGCACCGCCGGTGAGCCCGTCGAGCTCGGCCGCACTCGGCGCGAGCTTGCCGCCCTCCAGCACTCCGACCACGACAGCGCCCTTCCCGGGCCGCTTCAACTCGCCGAACTCGATGTCCATGAAGGCCTCGCAAATGGCAAGCCGCGACGCCATGGCGCGGCCAGCACCTATTGCTTGGTGCCGAACAGCGTCTTGACGGGAACCGAGAAGGTGAGCCCGACGAGCTCGGTGCCCGGATTGACCCTCTCGCCGAGCACCTTGCCGTTGGACATGTGATGGAAGGCGACGCCGACGCGCACGTCGTCGTCGAAGCGGTACTGGAAGTCGAAGCCGGAGCGGCCCAGGATCGGGCTGCCGAGCCACTTGCCGTCGCCGCGGTCGTAAGCCACCAGGGCGAAGCTCGGCGTCACGATGAAGTGGCGGCCCCAGTAGGTGTCGAGGCGGATGCCCGCATAGCCGTAGTAGCTCTCGTTCGTGGTCACGCCGGCGCCGACGAAGGGCTTGAACTTCCAAAGGAAATAGCCGGAACGGTATTCCGCCCCGAACTCGTCCGACTGCTTCACCTGGCGCACCGCATCGAAGCGCCCGCCCTCGAGGGAGACGAAGTCGGACTCGTCCTCGCTGGGGGTCGGGACGAAGAAGGATTCGATGAGGAGTGCGCCGCTGGCGATGGCGATCGCGTTCACCACGTCGTCGGCGCGCGCGCGCCCGGCACCGGCAACGAGAATGGCGGCGATGCCCGACAGCGCGACGAGACGGTTGAGGATCAAATGGCGCTCCCATTTTTGTGCCGGCTCTCGCCGCGGCCCATCATATCCAAGATTGGCGCATGGGCAATGCTTTTGAAATCCTTGCATTTCCTTGGCACTTGAGCGCGCCTCCCGGGCTTGCTATGAGGCATCCCGTGCCTGCCATTTCCGCAACCCCGAGGGCGTGCGAGTTGTCCCCATCCCGTGCCCGCGCCGCGCCGAGGCCGGCTCTTCTGCTGCTTCTTCTCCTCGTGGTCGGCGCGGGTGCGGTACTGACGGTCTTCGGCGGGATCGACAAGGGAGTGGCGGCACTCTTCTACGTGCCGGGGCGCGGCTTTCCCGCCTGGCACGACCCGCTCATCGCGGCCTTGCGCCTCTCGACGCGGGCGAGCGCCATCGGCGTCGGCGCCTTTCTTCTCTTCGCACTCCTCTGGCGCGTCATCCTCAGGCGGCCGCTCTTCGGCCTCGGCCGCTCCGCTGTCATCTATCTCCTCGCCGTCTTTCTCCTCGGGCCGGCGCTCATCGTCAACGGCGTGCTCAAGGAGGACTGGGGCCGCGCGCGCCCGGCGCAAGTCCGCGAGTTCGGCGGCGACAAGCGCTTCACCCCGCCGCTCCTCATCGCCGACCAGTGCACGCACAACTGCTCCTTCGTCTCCGGCGAGGCCTCGCTCGGCTTCGCGTTCGTGGCCTTCGGCTTCGCCGCCGTGACGCCGTGGCGCCGGCGCCTCGGCATCGCGGCGGGCCTGGCCCTCGGCAGCGCCTTCGGGCTCCTGCGCATGGCGCAAGGCGGGCATTTCCTCTCCGACGTCTATTTCGCGGGCGTCTTCATGGTGGCGCTCGCCTGGCTCCTCCATCGCTTGCTGATCAAACGCCGCTGGCTCGAGCGCCTGGCGCTGTGGCCGCCCGAGGGGGGCGGCTGACGGCGATGCGCGTCAAGGATTACGCGCTTCTCGCCCTCTTGTGCCTCGCCATCTTCCTGCCGGGCCTCGCAAGCGTGCCGCCGCTCGACCGCGACGAGCCGCGCTTCGCCGAGGCCTCGCGCCAGATGCTGGAGAGCGGCGATTTCGTCAACATCCGCTTCCAGGACGAGCCGCGCCTCAAGAAGCCCGTCGGCATCTATTGGCTCCAGGCCGCAAGTGCGGCGCTCTTCTCGCGGGCGGGCGCCACGGCGATCTGGCCCTACCGCCTGCCCTCGACGCTCGGCGCCGTCATCGCCGTGCTCCTGACCGCGGCGCTGGGCGCCCGCCTCTTCGGCCGCAGCGCCGGCTGGTTGGCCGCCCTCCTGATGGCGACGAGCATCCTCCTCGGCGTCGAGGCGCGGCTTGCCAAGACCGACGCCGTGCAGCTCGCCGCCATTTGCGCGGCGCAGCTCCTCCTCGCGAGAGCCTACCTCGAGCGCGACCGTAGCACTCCCGCACGCCCCGGCAGCGCTGCGCTCTTCTGGCTCGCCATCGGCATCGGCATCCTGATCAAGGGCCCGATCATCCTCATGGTCTCGGGCCTCACCGCCGCGGCGCTCGCCATCTCCGCGCGCCGCTGGCGCTGGCTCCTGGCACTCAAGCCATGGCCTTATGCGGCGCTCGCCGTGCTCACGGTGCTGCCCTGGGGCCTTGCCATCGTCGTGCAGAGCAAGGGCGCCTTCCTCGCCGAGTCGGTCGGCCACGATCTCATCGGCAAGATGGCGGGCGCCCAGGAGGCCCATGGCGCGCCGCCTGGCTTCTTCCTCGTCACCTTCTGGGCGACCTTCTGGCCCGGCTCGCTCTTGGCCGGGCTTGCCATCCCGTGGGTCTGGCGCCATCGCCGCGACGACGCCGTGCGTTTCTGCCTCGCTTGGATCGTGCCGAGCTGGCTCGTCTTCGAGCTGGTGCCGACCAAGCTGCCGCACTATACGCTGCCGCTCTTCCCGGCGATCGCACTTCTCGCGGCGCGCGCGGCGCTCGAGCCCTTCCCGCGCCCGGCGACGCGCGGCGGGCGCCTGCTGCAGGGTGCCCTGGCCGCGGCCTGGCTCCTCATCGGCCTCACGCTTTGCCTGGCGCTGCCGATCCTGCCGGCAGTGCTCGAGCACCGCATCGACGGCGTGGCGCTCGTCGCGGGCGTGGCGGCGCTGCTCCTGCTGCTCGCCGCCTATCACGGCCTCAGCACGGGGCGCAGCAGCCGGGCGCTCGCCAGCCTGATCGCCGCCTGCCTCGTCTTCTACGCCGCGTGCTACGCTCGGGTCATGCCGAGCCTCGACGAGCTTTGGGTGAGCAGCCGCGTCGCCGCGGCCGTCGAGCACGGCAAGCGCTGTCCGCGCGCCTTTGTGACCTCCGCCGGCTTCAGCGAGCCCAGCCTCGTCTTTCTTCTCGGCCAGGACACCCGCTTCGGCGACGGCACGGCCGCGGCAGAGGCGCTTCTCGCCGACCCTTGCGCGCTGGCGCTCGTCGCCGAGCCTCAGCTCAAGGCCTTCCGCGAGCGCCTGGCGCGCGCCCAAAAAAGCGCTGCGGCGCTGGCCACGATCGACGGCCTCAACCTTGCGCGCGGACGGCGCGTCGCCTTGACGCTCTTTGCCGCGGGCGGCTCATGAGGAGCTCGGACCCGGCCTCCGAGCGCGCCAAGTGGCTCGGCGCGAGCGTCCTCGCGGCCCTCCTCGCCGCCCTCTCGATCGCCTGCCTCGACCGCGCGAGCGCCGCCTGGGCACACGGCCTCGGCCCGGGCTTCGTGGCGCTCTGCGAGGCCTTCACGGCACTCGGCGATTCCGCGTGGTACCTCGTTCCCCTCGCCGTCGCCGTCCCGGCGCTTTATCTCGCAAGCCGCCGCAGCGGCGATCGCGAGCGCGCCGCGCGTCTCGGCTGGTTCCTCTCTGCGGCACTCTTTCTTTTCGCCGCCATTGCGCTCTCGGGCCTCGCAACCGACCTTCTCAAGGTGCTCTTCGGCCGCGCGCGTCCAGTGCTCTTCTTGCGCGAGGGGGATTTCGGCTGGCATCCCTTAGGCCTGACGGCCAAGCTGCAATCCTTCCCCTCGGGTCACGCCACGACCGTCACGGCCGCGGCATTGGCGCTCGGCATGCTGGCGCCGCGCTTAGCTAAGCCCCTCGCCGTCGTGGCGCTGCTCGTGGCGCTTACGCGCGTCGCCGTCGGCGACCACTACCCGAGCGATCTCGTCGCGGGTGCCGCCGTCGCGTTTGCCACCACGCTGCCGCTGCGCGCCGCCTTCGCCCGCCGCGGCCGCCTCTTCCGCAAGACCGCCCAGGGAAAGTTCGTATCAGAAAGATCGGCCGATTGACGGAGCGGAGCACGACCGCCCATGATACGGCGTGGCGCTCTCGCGCCGGTGACGCCGTCCGGCCGTAAGCTTCTGGGAGCAGCGCGCCATTGTCTCTGGAATTTAGGCACGAAACGGAAACTCGCCCTATCCACGGAGCCGGCGGAGACGCTATAAGACCGGCGTCGAGGCGCTTGGAGCGTGACATGGCGGGCGTCGTGCGGGCGGCGGCGGCAATCTCTGCCGGGGGCGGCCGCCGCGCGCGCCGCCTGCGGCGGCGGGCCGCGCCGCGCGCCGCCCTCGGGACGCGCTGAGCACGGAGGCCTCGCCCGCGATGCGCACCTCGCCCACGCTCTTCGTCTACATCGGCCGCCAGTTCCTCATGTGCCTGGTGAGCATTCTGCTGGCGTTCCTCAGCGTCGCCTTCCTCTTCGACGTCGTCGAGATGCTGCGCCGCTCGCAGTCGCGCGGGGACATCTCCTTCTCGATCGTGCTCAGCATGTCCGTGTTCAAGCTGCCGCATCTCTGCGAGCAGGTCATTCCCTTTGCGGTCCTCTTCGGCGGCATGCTGACCTTCTGGCGGCTCACGCGCAGCCAGGAGCTCGTGGTGGTGCGCGCGATCGGCGTCTCGGTGTGGCAATTTACCGCACCCGCGGTCTTCCTCGCCTTCCTCATCGGCGTGGCCAAGATCACCGTGCTCAATCCCGTGGCGGCCGCGATGCTGTTCCATTTCGAGGAGCTCGAGAACAAGTACTTGAAAGGCATGACGAGCCTGCTTGCGGTCTCGGAGACCGGGCTCTGGCTGCGCCAGGTCGACCGCGACGGCGAATTGGTGGTCCACGCGCTTCAGGTCACGCCCAAGGACTTCGAGCTGATCAACGTGATCATCTTCCTTTTCAAGGGAACCGATCATTTCAGCGGGCGCATCGACGCCGAGACGGCGAGGCTCGAGAACGGCTATTGGGACATCCACAAGGCGTGGATCACCACGCCCGGGCGGCCGGCACAGTACGCCGCGGACTACCACCTCAAGACCAACCTCACGCTCGCGCAGATCCAGGACAGCTTCGCCTCGCCGGAATCGATCTCGTTCTGGGAGCTGCCGAGCTTCATCGAGCTCTTGCAGCACGCCGGCTTCTCGGCGCTGCGCCATCGGCTCTATTGGAACTCGCTGCTCTCCGACCCGCTCCTGCTCTGCGCCATGGTGCTGATCGCCGCGACCTTCTCGCTGCGCCATCAGCGGCGCGGCGGCACCGTGCTGATCATCGCCATCGGCGTGTTCACGGGTTTCCTCGTCTACTTCATCTCCGACGTGGTCTTCGCGCTCGGCCTCACCTCGTCGATCCCGATCTTTCTCGCGGCCTGGAGCCCGGCGGGGGCGAGCCTCCTCTTCGGGCTCGCCATGCTCTTCCATCTCGAGGACGGATAGGCGGCCCGTGCGCTGGCTCCCGCTTACCGCACTCCTGCCGCTCCTCCTCTTGCTGAAGCCTGCGGAGGCCGCCGAGCAGAGACCCGCCGGCACGGCGCCGGCCCTCTTGTCGGCCGACCGCGTGAGCTACGACGACCAGCTCGGCATCATCACCGCCACCGGCCACGTCGAGATCTCGCAAAGCGACCGCGTGCTGCTCGCGGACACCGTGACTTACAACCAGCGCACCGACGTGGTGACCGCATCGGGCAACGTCAGCCTCCTCGAGCCGAACGGCGACGTGATGTTCGCCAATTATTTCGAGCTCACCGAGGGATTGAAGTCGGGCGTCGCGCAGAATTTCCGCCTTCTGATGAAGGACAAGTCGCGCTTCGCGTCGGCCGGCGCGCGGCGCGAGGGCGGCGTTCTCACGGAAATGGCCAACGGCGTGTTCTCGCCGTGCGAGCTCTGCAAGAACGACCCGGAGCGGCCGCCGCTCTGGCAGATCAAGGCCGCGCGCATCGTGCACGACGAGAACGAGCACGAGATCTACGACGAGGACGCCGTCATGGAGATGTGGGGCATCCCCGTCGCCTATACGCCGTACTTCTCCTACCCGGATCCCACGGTGAAGCGGCGCTCGGGCTTCCTCCCCGCCACTTACGGCGAGAATACCTACCTCGGCTATCTCGCCAAGGTTCCTTATTTCTGGGCGATCGACCCGGACAAGGATCTCACCTTTTCGCCGGTCTTCATGACCAAATCGAACCCCGTGCTGGACCTCCAGTACCGCGAGCGCTGGGGCTTCGGCAGGATCGATCTCTCGGGCAGCATCGTCGACGCCACCGCCTTCAACGAGGCCGGACTGCCGAAGTCGGGCGATCAGCTGCGCGGCAACTTCAAGGGCACCGGGCTCTTCAATATCGACGACGACTGGCGGGCCGGCTTCACGGCGGAACGCGAGTCGGACATCACCTATCTGCAGCGCTTCAAGATCCTCTACACCCCGCCTACCGTGCTCACCTCGAACGCCTACGTGGAGGGCTACTTCGGACGGAGCTACACCGCGCTCAACAACTACGCGTTCCAGGACACCCGCGCCCAGGTGAACCTCAACGACCTGCCCATCGTAGCGCCCATCTACCAGGTCAACTACCGCAGCGAGCCCGGCGATTTCGGCCAGTACTGGTCGGTCGACGCCGATGCGATGGACCTCTTCCGCCCGAGCGGCGTCTATACGCGCCGCGTCTCGCAGCGCACCTATTGGCAGGCGCCCTATACCTCGCCGATCGGCGACATCTATTCGCTCGACGTGAGCCTGCAGACCGACGGCTACTTGACGAACAGCAACCTCGATCCCGCGACGCCGGTGGCGCTCCCCGGGGAGAAGACCGTGGCCCGCGTGCTTCCCCAGGTCAAGCTGGATTGGCGCTACCCCTGGGCGCGGCCCGACGGCAACCTCCAGGAGAGGATCGAGCCCCACGTCGCACTCATCGCAGGCACGCAAGGGCGCAACAGCGGCGTCCCCGACGAGGACAGCACCGACTTCGAGTTCGACGAGCAGAATCTCTACAAGCTCAATCCCTTCCCCGGCGTCGACCGCGTGGCCGGCGGCGAGCGCGTCGTCTACGGCGTGAGCGCGGGCGCCTACGGCAACAAGGGCGGCAGCGCCTCGCTCTTCCTCGGGCAGATGTACCAGCTCAAGAAGGAGACGGGCGCCTTCACGCCGGACACCGGGCTCGATCAAAAGCTCTCCGACGTGGTCGGCGCCTTGCAGATCAAGCCCATGACCTTCATGGACTTCGTCTACCGCTTCCGCCTCTCGCGGGACGACCTCACGCCGCAGCGCACCGAGGTGACGCTGAACGGCGGCACCGGCATCCTCGGGGCCGGCTTTACCTACATGGACCTCTCCCAGGAGGTCCCCGGACAGGGCATCACCAAGGTCACCCAGCTCGGCCCCAATATCCACTCGCACTTCCTCGACCACTGGAGCATATCGGCCAACCTCCTGCGCGACCTGCGCGACAATCAGTTCCGCAATTACGGCGGCGCCCTCTCCTATACGGACGAGTGCCTCACCGTCACCTTCTCGCTCGTGCGCAGCTTCACCTATACCGCCGACGTGCCGCCGAGCGATACCTACCTCGTCACCTTCATCTTCAAGGACCTCGGCAACATAAGCTTCGGCGGCTCGAGCACGAACCAATGAGGGGCCGTGCCAGGCGCGTCGGACGCGGCAAAGGCCGGGCCCCGCTCGCCCTCGCTCCGGCCGCCTTGCCGCGCGCCGGGCGTTTGCACTTGCTTCCGGGGTCGGCTATAACGGCTTCCTGTGCGCCGCGATGCGCCCTTTTCCGAAATGGCCGGATGTGAAGCGCTCCTATCTCGCCTTGCTGATATTTGCCGCGGCCTGCTGCAGCGCTCCGGCTCGGGCCCAAGACGACGTGCAGCGCATCGCCGCGGTGGTGAACGACCAGGTCGTCTCCAACTTCGACCTGGCGGGGCGCATCCGCCTCACCATCGTCTCCTCCGGGCTCCAGGATTCGCCCGAGATCCGCGCGCGCCTGACGCCGCAGATCCTGCGCACGCTGATCGACGAGGCGCTCGAGGTGGAGGAGGCCAAGCGCCTCAACATCACCGTGGGCACCGCCGATATCCAACAGGCCTTGACCCGCATCGCCAAGCAGAACGACATGACGGACAACCAGTTCTCGGACTTCCTCAAGCAGGAAGGCATACCGCTCTCGACCGTCGTGTCGCAGGTCCGCGCGGGTATCTCGTGGAGCAAGATCGTCGCCGAGAAGATCCGCCCGACCATCGAGATCGGCGACGACCAGGTCGAGGACTATCTCGCCCGTCTCAAGGCCGACAAGGACAAGCCCGAGTTCCGCCTGCAGGAGATCTTCCTCTCCGTCGACTCGCCGCAGCAGGAGGACGAGGTGCGGCGCACGGCCGAGCGCCTTGCCGAGCAAATCAAGCGCGGCGCCAACTTCACCGCCGTCGCCCGCCAATTCTCCCAGAGCGCCACCGCCGCGGTCGGCGGCGATCTCGGCTGGGTCGAGGAGGGGGCACTCGAGCCCGAGATCCAGAAGGCCGTCGGCCAGCTCAAGGTCGGCGAGCTCTCGGCGCCCATCCGCACGGTCACCGGCTTTCACCTGATTCTCCTGCGCGACAAGCGGCAGAGCTCCAGCGTCTTGCCCGACAACACCATGCTCAAGATCGAGCATCTCTTCATCCCGGGGCCGCCCAACGCCACGGAGGCGGATTTCGCGCCCTTGCGCTCGCTCGCCCAGACGGTGTCGGACAATGCCGCCGACTGCAACGACTTCGCAGCGCTGCGCAAGCAGCTGCCGGACGCCAAGACGGTGATCCCCGAGACCATCCGGATGAGCGAGCTGGCGCCGGCGCTGCGCGCGGCCGCGACCAATCTCCCGGTCGGCAAGCCGAGCGCGCCGATCACGCTCAACAACGGCATCTTCGTCATGATGATCTGCTCGCGCGAGGGCGGCGAGGGCGGGCAGGCGAGCGCGGAAGAGGTGCGCAACCGTCTCGGGCGGGAGAAGCTCGAGCTCCTCACCCGGCGCTATCTGCGCGACCTGCGGACGGCCGCTTTCATCGACATCCGCGCATGAGCGGGCCGTCCGCGCTGCCGCCCGTGGCGCTCACCATGGGCGAGCCGGCGGGGATCGGGGGCGAGCTCGCGCTCAAGGCCTGGATCGCGCGCGGCTCGGCGGCGCTGCCGCCGTTCTTCGCGATCGACGATCCGGAGCGGCTCGCGGCCATCGCCCGGAGCCTCAAGCTCGCGGTGCCGCTCGAGACCGTGGCCAACCCGGCCGAGGCGGCGCGCGTATTCGCGCATGCACTTCCCGTCGTCTCCGAGCGCCTGGTCAGGCCGGTCGCCCCGGGCCGACCGGAGGCCGCCAACGGGACGGCCGTCATCGCCTCGGTGCGCCGCGCGGTCGAGCTCACGCGCGCCGGGCGCGCTGCGGCCGTGGTCACCAGCCCGATCCACAAGAAGAGCCTCTACGACGCCGGCTTCCGCTATCCCGGACATACCGAGTTCCTCGCCTCGCTGGTGGAGGGAGCGCCGGTGCCGGTCATGATGCTCGCGGTGCCGGGCCTGCGCGTGATCCCGGTCACCGTCCACCTGCCGCTCGCCAAGGCGGTCGCGGCGCTCGAGCGGGGCGCCATCGTCCATTGCGGCAAGGTCGCGGCCGCAGCACTCAGGGAGAGCTTCGGCGTTGCCGAGCCGACGCTGGCGCTCGCCGGCCTCAATCCGCACGCGGGCGAGGCGGGCGAGCTCGGCCGCGAGGAGATCGAGATCATCGCACCCGCCGCCGAGGAGCTGCGCGCGGCGGGCATCCGCGTGCTCGGCCCGCTGCCGGCGGACACGCTCTTCCATCCGCGCGCCCGCCAGCGCTACGACGCCGCCCTCTGCATGTATCACGACCAGGCGCTCATCCCGCTCAAGACCGTCGATTTCGAGCACGGCGTGAACGTGACGCTCGGCCTTCCCTTCGTGCGCACCTCGCCCGACCACGGCACGGCGTTCGATATCGCGGGCAAAGGCGTTGCGAGCCCCTTGAGCCTCATCGCGGCGCTGGCGCTGGCGGGAGAAATGGCGCTCCGGCGCAGCGCTGGCCGGACAGGCGCCGCCAAGCGGGCCTTTGCCTGAGGCCGAGCCGCGGCTTGAGCCGCTCCGCGCGCTCATCGCGCGCCACGGCCTTCAGGCGCGGCGCTCGCTCGGCCAGCACTTTCTCCTCGACCTCAACCTCACGCGGCGCATCGCGCGCGCGGCCGGACCGCTCGGCCAGGGCACCACGATCGAGATCGGCCCCGGCCCCGGCGGGCTTACGCGCGCGCTCCTCGAGCTCGGCGCCGCGCGCGTGATCGCGATCGAGCGCGACGCGCGCGCGGTGGCCGCCTTGGGCGAGCTTGCCGAGGCCTATCCCGACCGGCTCGAGGTCATCGCAGGCGACGCGCTCGCCATCGACGCGGCAAGCCTCGGAGCGCCGCCGCGCCGCATCGTCGCCAACCTCCCCTACAACATCGCGACGGCGCTCCTGCTGCGCTGGCTTCAGCGGTGCGACGCCTTCGCGGGCTTCACCCTCATGTTCCAGCGCGAGGTAGCCCTCCGTCTCGCGGCCTCGCCGCGCAGCAAGGACTACGGCCGCCTCAGCATCATCACGGGCTGGCTTTGCGAGGTGGAGCTCCTCTTCAACGTCGCCAGGGAGGCCTTCGTGCCGCCGCCCAAGGTGCTCTCGACCGTGGTGCGGCTCAAGCCGCGGCCGGTGCCCCTGGCAGAGGCGGAGCGCACAGCACTCGAGGCGGTGACCGCCGCCGCCTTCGGCCAGCGCCGCAAGATGCTGCGCACCAGCCTCAAGCCGCTCGGCGTCGATGTCGAGCAATTGCTCGCGCGCGCGCGCGTGGCGCCCACCGCGCGCGCCGAGGAGATCGCCATAGAGGGCTTCTGCGCCCTCGCCCGCACCTACGCGGAGCTCAGGGACCAGTGCGGTTGAGCGAGCCGGCGACACGGCGGGGACGTGCCGGCTATTGCGCCTGCCGCAAGCCCTGCACGAAGTCGACGAGGCCGGTCTGGCGCGCCCGGCGCAGGCGCTCGGCGACCAGGATGGCCCGCGCCTTGGCGACGCTCTCCGCGAGCTCGCGGTTGACGATGATGTAGTCGTACTCGGGCCAGTGGCTCATCTCGTCGGCGGCCTTCGCCATGCGCGCGGCCACCACCGCGGCGCTGTCCTGGGCGCGGCTCCGCAAGCGGCGCTCGAGCTCGGCGGTCGAGGGCGGCAGGATGAAGACGCTCACGAGATCGTCGCGCGCACTCTGGGCGAGCTGCTGGGTGCCCTGCCAGTCGATGTCGAAAAGCACGTCGGCACCGGCCGCGAGCGCCGCCTCGACCGGCGCGCGCGGCGTGCCGTAAGCGTGGCCGAAGACTTGCGCATGCTCGAGGAGCTCGCCGCTGAGCGCCATCTCGGCGAAGCTGGCCGCATCGACGAAGCGGTAGTCGACGCCCTCCACCTCGCCGTTGCGGCGCGGCCGGGTGGTGACCGAGACGGACATGGTGAGGTTGGGCTCGCGCTTGAGGAGCTCGCGCGCGATCGAGGTCTTGCCAGCGCCCGAGGGCGAGGACAGCACCAGCATGAGGCCACGGCGCGCGATTTCCGGATCCGGCATGGCGGCTTATTCGATGTTCTGGACCTGCTCTCTCAGCTGCTCGATCGCCGCCTTCAAGGCAAGCCCGAGGCGGGTCAAGGCCACGTCCGAGGCCTTGGAGCAGAGCGTATTGGCCTCGCGGTTGAACTCCTGGCAAAGGAAATCGAGGCGGCGGCCGACGGCGTCGTGCGAGGCCAAGAGCTCGCGCGCGGCGATGATGTGCGCCTTGAGCCGGTCGAGCTCCTCGCGCACGTCACCCTTGGCCGCTATGAGCGCCGCCTCGGCCGCCAGGCGCTCCTCGGAGAGCTGCGGCTCGGCCGCGAGCAATGCCGTCACTTGCTCCTTGACGCGCGCCGCGAGTGCCGCGGGGCTCGCGGCCGGCAGCGCCTCGGCCTCGCCCACGAGCCGCGCCACCTCGTCGAGATGGCCGGCGAGCGCTGCGGCGAGGAGCGACCCCTCGGCCGCGCGCGCGTGGACGAGCGCCTGCAGCGCTTCCGCGAAGCTCGCCATCATCTGGGCGCTGCGGCGCTCGATCGCCTCCTCGCCCTCGCCCTCTTCGGCCTCGACGACGACGCCGCGCACGGCGAGCAGCGCATCGAGGCGCGCCGGGCCGGGCGCGATGCTGCCGGGAAACTCCTCGTGGAGGGCGATGAGCTGGCGGATGAGCTCGCGGTTGATGCGCCAGGCGGCACCGGCGCCGGCGCGGCTCAGCTGGAGCGAGGCCGTCACGTTGCCGCGCTTCAAATGCCGGCTCGCCAGCCCGCGCGCCAGCACCTCTAGGCGATCGAAGCCGGGCGGCAGACGGAAGCGGAGCTCGAGGCTGCGGCCGTTGACGCTCCTGACCTCCCAGGTCCAGCTCAGCCCTACCTCGTGGCCGCTCGCGCGCGCATAGCCGGTCATGCTGGAAATGGACACGAGGCCCCTTTAACTTGTGGAGGATGCCGGGCGGCGCCCACTATATCTGGCAGGCCGAAGGGCAACAAGCATGACGGCACCGCGCCACATCCTGATCACCGGCGCCAGCAGCGGGCTCGGCGAGGCCCTGGCGCTCGCCTACGCCGAGCCGGGGATGCGCCTCTCGCTCTCAGGGCGCGACGGACCGCGCCTCGCGGGCGTCGCGGCGGCCTGCAGCGCCAAGGGGGCCGCGGTCGAGGCGGTGCAGCTCGACGTGAGCGATGCCGCGGCCATGGCCGCCTGGATCGCCGCCGCGGACGCGGCGCTGCCGCTCGATCTGGCGATCGCCAACGCCGGCATCTCGCACGCCAGCGGCGAGGGCAGCGCGCGCGCCGCCCGGGTACGGCAGATCTTCGCCGTCAACCTCGATGGCGCGATCAACACGCTCGAGCCGGCGATCGCCCTGATGGCGCCGCGGCGGCAGGGGCAGCTCGCCGTCATGAGCTCGCTCGCCGGCTTCCGCGGCATGCCGGGTGCGGACGCCTATTCGGCGAGCAAGGCGGCGGTCAAGGCCTATGGCGAGGCGCTCCGCGGCAGCCTGGCGCCGCTCGGCATCGCCGTATCGGTGATCTGTCCCGGCTTTGTTGAGAGCCGCATGACGGAGGGCAACGCGTTTCCCATGCCGCTCCTCATGGAGGCCCCGCGGGCAGCTGCCATCATCAAGCGCGGACTCGCGCGCAACAAAGCGCGCATCGCCTTTCCCTGGCGCCTCTATGCCGCGGTCTGGCTCCTCGCGGCCCTGCCGCCCGCCCTCACCGACCGCCTCCTCGCGCGCCTGCCTCGGAAGACGTAGAGTGGTGCTCCGCCTGCGCCGGAGCCGCATCAGGCCGCTCGTCGTTTCCGTCGATATTGCTGCTCGGCGTCCCACGCATCGAGAGCGGCCTGCAGATTGACCCAGAGCGCGGTGCTCGTACCGAGCGCAAGCGCCAGGCGCGCCGCCACGTCCGGTGTCACCCTCACCTTGCCGTTGACGATGCCGCTCAGATGCTTGCGCGAGAACGTCCAGATCGCGCGCCAGGCCGCTCACCGTGAGGCCGCGCTCCGCCATGAATTCCTCGCGGAGGATCACGCCCGGTGCGGTCGGCCGTCGCTTGCGCTTGAACATCGCTCCATCGTACTCGCGCCATGATCAGGGTCCGCGCGAACAGTCGGCGCAAGACTGCCAGCTCGGCTCAACATCAGTGATAATCCTCAAAATTCACGTCATATGCCTCACTCTTATCGAACCGGAAAGTCAGGCGCCAGTTGCGCGTGATCGTCCAGGCCGCCGAACCTTCGCGACCTCCCTTTAGACGATGATACCCGGACACCTGCAAGTCCTTCTCACTCGACGCTTTGTCCAACAAATCCAGCAGTCGGTCGATCTTGTCTACATACCTTGCCGGCAATCCCTTCACCGTCCCGCTCACGAATAATTTCTCAAGCCGCTTGTCCGCGAAGCTCCTTATCGACATTGTACAATTCCTTGTTGCGCCAGCTGAGGCGCTTTTGCATAGCCATCTTCCTTTCAGATTAGTTTTCAGAATAGTTCGTCAATCACCTGTCGCCGCCCGGTGAGAAATTCTCTCTCCGGTCCCATAGCCTGTCACCAAATTGGTGTCAAGCGGAACTGACGACCGACACGCTACTCCGGCTTCTCCGCGGGCGCGGCGCTCTGCGCCTGGCGCAGCTTGGCCACGTTGCGGTTGTGCTCGGCGAGCGTCTTGGCGAAGACGTGGCCGCCCGAGCCGTCGGCCACGAAATAGAGCTCGCCGCTCTCGGCCGGATGGAGGACCGCCGTGATGGAGGCCTTGCCCGGATTGTCGATCGGGCCGGGCGGCAGGCCCTCCACGAGGTAGGTGTTGTAGGGGCTCGCGGTCTCGAGGTCGGCGTGGCTCAACGCGCGGCCGAGAGCGCCCTTCCCCCGGGTGAGCGCATAGACCACGGTCGGATCGGCCTGGAGCCGCATGTGGCGGCGCAGGCGATTGAGGAACACGGCGGCGACGCGCGGGCGCTCCTCCGGCTTGGCGGTCTCCTTCTCGACGATCGACGCGAGCACCAGCGCCTCCTCCGGCGAGTCGAGCGGCAGGTCCGGGGCACGGTCCTTCCACAGGGCATCGAGGGTCTCGCGCATGGCCTTCTCCATGCGCGCGACGAGCGCCTCGCGTCCGTCGCCCCATGAGAAGTTGTAGGTCTCCGGAAGCAGGCTGCCCTCGCGCGGCGCAGCAGGCAGGGTGCCCTCGAGGCCATCCGTGCGCCCGATTTCCTCGAGCACCTGGGCGCTGGTGAGGCCCTCGGCCACGGTGAGCCGGCGCACGACCGGCTTGGCGTACATCAGGACCGCCATGGCGTCGGCCGCACTGGCGTGGGCGGGAAACTCGTACTCGCCGGCGCGGAGCGCTCGATGGTTGCTCAAGAGATGCACGCCGATGGCGAAGACGTAGGGCTCGCTGAGGACGCCGCCCTCCGTGAGACGCCTGCCGATGGCCTCGACGTTGAGCCCCTTGGGGATGACGAGCGCCGTCGCATGGTCGAGCGGCCCGGGTGCGGTGAAGGCGCCGTAGCCCCAGTAGAGAAGCGCCAGGGCCAGCAGCGCCAGTGCCGAGAGCCCGGCGATCCAGCGGATGAGCCGACGCATGGCAGCGCGTCCCGCCCGGCACTCAGGGTGCGGGGCCGAAAATCAGCGAGGCGTTGGTGCCGCCGAAGCCGAAGGAGTTGGAGAGCGCGAAGCGGATCGGCCGCTCCTTCGCCTGATGCGCCACCAGATCGATGTCGCATCCCTCGGACGGCTTGTCGAGATTGCGCGTCGGCGGCGCTATGCCGTCGCGCACGGCGAGCAGCGAGAAGATGGCCTCGACGCTGCCGGCCGCACCCAGGAGATGGCCGATGGCGGACTTGGTCGACGACATGCTGAGCTTGTAGGCCTGCGCGCCGAAGAGGCGCTTGACCGCCGCAAGCTCGATCTCGTCGCCGAGCGGCGTCGAGGTGCCGTGCGCATTGATGTAATCGATCGCCTCGGGATCGAGCATGGCGCTCTTGAGCGCGTTGCGCATCGAGCGGAAAGCGCCGTTGCCGTCGGGCGCCGGGGCCGTGATGTGATAGGCGTCGCCCGACATCCCGTAGCCGATCACCTCGCCGTAGATCTTGGCGCCGCGCTGCTTCGCGTGCTCGAGCTCCTCGAGCACGACGATACCCGAACCCTCGCCCATCACGAAGCCGTCGCGGTCCTGGTCCCACGGGCGCGAGGCGGCGGGCGGGTTGTCGTTGAAGGAGGTCGAGAGAGCGCGCGCCGCGGCGAAGCCCGCGAGGCCGATGCGGCAGATGGCGGCCTCGGTGCCGCCCGCCACCATCACGTCGGCGTCGTCGAGCCGGATCAATCGCGCGGCATCGCCGATGGCGTGCGCCCCCGTCGAGCAGGCGGTCACCACGGCGTGGTTCGGCCCCTTGAAGCCGTAGCGGATCGAGACGTGGCCCGAGGCGAGATTGATGAGGCAGGAGGGGATGAAGAAGGGGCTGAGCCGCCGCGTGCCCTTCTCCTTGATGAGGAGCGCGCCGTCCGCGATGCCCTCGAGCCCGCCGATGCCGGAGCCGATCATGACGCCGGTGCGCTCCTGGCCCTCGGCGTCGGCCGGCTTCCAGCCGGAATCCTCGACGGCCTGAACCGCGGCCGCCATGGCAAAGAGGATGAAGGGCTCGACCTTGCGCTGATCCTTGGGCGGCATCCAGTCGTCCGCGTTGAAGAGGCCGGCCGCCGTCTCGCCCCGGGGCACCTGACCGGCGACCTTGCAGGGCAGGTCGGAGACGTCGAAGCTCTGGATCGCGCGGATGCCGGATTGGCCGGCGATCAGGCGCTGCCACACGGTCTCGCCGCCGCAGCCGAGCGGCGTAACCATGCCCAGGCCGGTGACGACCACCCGTCTCATGGGGACCTCCATTGCTCGCCTGCCCGGGCGGTGGCTGCCGTCCGAGAGGTGCCAGCTAGGCCGTCGCCCGGGATCAGACGTGCTGCTCGATGAACTGGATCGCATCCTTGACGGTGACGATCTTCTCCGCCGCCTCGTCCGGTATCTCGCAGCCGAATTCCTCCTCGAAGGCCATCACGAGCTCGACCGTATCCAGGCTGTCGGCGCCCAGATCGTCGATGAAGCTGGCGCTCTCGATGACCTTGCCCTCGTCGACCCCGAGGTGTTCGACGACGATCTTCTTCACGCGCTCGGCAACGTCACTCATGTTCTTGACCCTCGCAAACCGGGGAATCCCCTGACGGACCCGCGGATGTGAACCCTCCCCGCCCGCGCCCTTTGCCAGCAAGCTCGGGAACGAAAGCGGGGTTCTCTAACACATTTCCCGGGGGCTTGGCCAGCCGGCTTGCCGCCCTGGTCGGACCGCCTAGAACATGGCGAGACCGCCGTTTATGTGCAAAGTATGACCCGTGATATAGGCAGCCTCGTCGCTGGCAAGAAAGGCGATGGCCGCCGCCACTTCCTCGGGCCGGCCCAGGCGGCCGAGCGGCACGCGGGAGAGCACCAGCTCGCGCAGCTTGTCGCTCAAGACCTGCGTCATGGGCGTGTCGATGAAGCCGGGTGCGATGCAGTTGGCGGTGATGTTGCGCGGGGCCATCTCGGCGGCGAGCACCTTGGTGAGGCCAACGAGCCCGGCCTTGGCCGCGACGTAATTGGCCTGGCCCGGGTTTCCCGTGATACCGACGATCGAGCCCACGTTGACGATGCGGCCCCAGCGCCGGCGCATCATGCCGCGCAGCACCGCGCGCGCGAGGCGGAACGCCGCGGTCAGGTCGATGTCGATGACCTCCTGCCAGTCCTCGTCGCGCATGCGGGCGACGAGCCCGTCGCGCGTGACGCCTGCATTGTGCACGAGGATGTCGACCGAGCCCATGGCGGCCTCCGCCGCCTTGATCAGCGCCTCGATGGCGGCGGGATCCTCGAGCCGGCACGGCAGCGCCACCGCGCGGCCGCCGAGCTCGCCTGCCAAGCGCTCGAGCGCCTCCTGGCGCGTGCCGGAGACCGTCACCACCGCCCCCTGGGCCGAGAGCGCCTTGGCGATGGCATTGCCGATGCCGCCGGTGGCGCCGGTCACGAGTGCCGTCTTGCCGTTGAGATCGAACAAACGCTGCTCCCGCAAATGTCAAACGGTCTTGAGGAAGGCCTCGATGTCGGCCGGCGTCTGCAGCGACACCGCGTCGAGCTCGCGCGCGATGCGCCGCGTCAGTCCCGACAGCACCTTGCCCGAGCCGATCTCGACGAGCTGCGCGATCTCGGCCTCCTTCATCGCGAGCACGCATTCGCGCCAGCGCACGCGCGCCGTCACCTGCTCGACGAGGAGGTTCCTGATCGCCAGCACGTCGCTCACCGCGGCCGCCGTCACGTTGGCGACGAGGGGGACCGCCGGCGCCTCCATGGCGACGCGCGCGAGCGCCTCAGCCATGGCGTCGGCCGCCGGCCGCATGAGCGCGCAATGGAAGGGGGCGCTCACCGGCAGCATGATGGCGCGCGCGCCGGCGCGCGTTTGCGCGAGCTTGACCGCGCGCTCGACCGCCGACTTGTGACCGCTCACCACCACCTGTCCCGGCGCATTGTCGTTGGCGACCGCGAGGACCTCGTCCTCGGCCGCCTCCTTGGCGATCTCCTCGGCCGCGGCGAGATCGCTGCCGAGGAGGGCCGCCATGGCCCCCTCCCCCACGGGCACGGCCTTCTGCATCGCCTGGCCGCGCGTCTTGAGGAGGCGCGCCGCGTCGGCGAGCGCGAAGGTGGCGGCAGCTGCTAGCGCCGAGTACTCGCCGAGCGAATGGCCCGCCACCAGATCGGCACCCTCGGGCAGCGCCAGGCCGCCGTCCGTGGCCAGCACGCGATAGGCGGCGAGGCTCGCGGTCATCAGCGCCGGCTGGGCGTTCTCGGTCAGCGTGAGCTCGCTTTCCGGCCCCTCGAACATCAGCCTGGAGAGCCGCTGGCCGAGCGCCTCGTCGACCTCCTCGAAGACGAGGCGCGCCGTGGGGAAGCTCTCGTAGAGCTCGCGGCCCATGCCGACGGCCTGTGAACCTTGTCCGGGAAAGACGAATGCGCGCGCCATGAAAACCGGGGAAATTGGCCTGCGGCCGGCCGGCCGGCCGAACCGGGGCAGGAACTCATAGCGTCAAATGCGCACATGTCAAGCAAAGCCGACGCCAGGCAGGGGCCTCGGCAAGCAAAAGCCAAGGAATCGCGGCACCTCCGCCGGGCGGGATGGCGCCCGCATTGTTGATCGGGATATCGAGCGGCGCCCCGTCGCGCGAGAGGCTGCACGCAGGTACTAGGTGCTGAACGCGCGCGCCGCAGCCCGCACCTTCTCCGCGTCGAAGGCGTTGAAGCGCTCGACGAAGGCCGCCGTGTAGAAGAGCTTGGGATCGAGCCGGCGGTGGACGGCGCCCGACGCCATGAGAAAATCCTGCCAGGCCACGATCTCGCTCTCCTCGATCGTGCCCCAGCGCGGGTCGGGGTCGGCCGGAGCGATGGCGAAGGCCGCGAGCCGCGCCTTCATGATCTCGAGATCGCGGCAGAGGATGCGGTCGTGCTCGGCCCGGCTCGGCCGCGTCTCGGGATGCTGCCGCCACATGAGACGCACCGCGGCCTCGGGGTTCTCGAGCGCGAAGACGATCGCCTTGGCGATCGCGCGGCCGCTCCCGATCAGCGCCAAGCCGTGATCCTCGAGGTAGGTTTGCGCGGTCCACAGGCACGAGGAGAGACGGATGCGGTCGAGCGCCCGCGACGGCAGGCGCCGGAGCGGCAGCCCTTCTGCTACGAAGTCGCCGTGGTTCCAATCGATGAGGAAGACCGCATCGACCTCGCCTTTCCTGAGAGGTTCCAGCATCGCGCGCGTCGCCATGCCCGAGCCGCGCCAGGGCACCCAGCGGTAGCTGCCGGGTGCAACGCCTTCCTCGGCGAGCGCCGCCTCGGCGAGCGGCTGCAAATGGGCAAAGTCGCAGGCCAAGACCTTGCCCGCGAGGTCCGGCAGCGCCTTGAGCGGGCTCTCCGGCACCACCGCGAACCAACGGTGCGTGCGCCGCGCCTTGCCGTAGAAGGCGACCATGGGCAGGCCCTCGTCGCGGCCGAGGAGACCCACGGTCGTGTTGAGCGAGGCGATGTGGCAGGTGCCGCTTGAGAGGGCCGCCGCCGTGGCGCCGGGCTCGCCGCCGTAATAGATGTCGAACTCGAGGCCTTCCTCGCGGTCGTAGCCGAGCGCCGCGGCGGCGCTGAAATAGCCGTTCGCCGCCGTCATGCCCGGCGGCGTGGCGACGCCGATCGTGACCTTTTCGCGTGCCATGCGCAGCGTTCCCCCTCGAACTATCGGCGGTGCACGATACTCGCGGTGACGAGGAGCGCCGCTCATTTTGGCAGAGCCGTCTTTTAGGGAGTGCTGCGGAAAGCTGTCAAGGCGGCGCCGCGCCGATCTCCCTCTTCTCCTGAAGGAGGAGAGGGGGTGCCCCTCAGAACACCGGCACGATGTCCGCCGGGTCGAAGGGCACGGCCGCGCCGTCGATGCCGATCTCGGGGATGCCGGGAAACGTGATGCCGTGGGGCTCGACGAGGCCCTTCATGCGCAGGAGTGCCGTCCGCCAGTTCTCGCGGCGCTCCTCGAGGCTGAGGATGCCGAGGCCGGCGCCGCGCGCCGCCTCCTCGAGGAGGCGGTGGGCCGGGCGCCAGGTGGCGGGGAGCTCCCAGAACTCGGCCGGAGGCTCGTAGAGGATGCCCGAGAGGAAGATGAAGCCGGCGCGGAGTTGCTTGGTAATGGTTGCCTTCTCGGACGGCGCCAGCTTGGGGAGGATGTTCTCGAGGAGGGTCAGGCAGATGCGCAGGTGGCGCGATTCGTCCTGGCCCACGCGGCGGAAGGCCTCCTTGAAGACGGGGATCGTGGAGCGCTGGTGCATCTGCTGGAAAAGCGTCGCGGCGGCGATCTCGCCCATGAGGAAGGAGGTGAAGAGGATCGCCAGCGGATGGCGGCCAATGCCGCCCTTGAAGGCCTGCCAATAGCGCGCACCGTTGTGGAAGTACCAGCGCACGTTGTTTTGCGCCAAGCGGCCGAGCGGGGTCTCCGGCACGAAGCCGAGCGGGCCGCCGGGCGTCATGATCTCGATGGCGCGCTGGCACACCTCCTCGTGGTTCACCTCGTCGCGGGTGATGAGGAAGAAGCACTTGCGCACCGGGTCCTCGGCATGGGTCTCGTAAGTGTGGATCATGGCGCGCGCGAAGACCGCGGGGCCCGAGCTGTCGAAGACCGAGAGGAGGCCGAACCAATAGGCGATTGCATAGCGCTGGTCGAGGGTGAAGGCCGCGGGGTCGAGCGTCTCCCAGGGGAGCTTGTTGGGGAACCACGTCTGCTCGCGCGCCGCGTCGTAGAGCTTCAAGAGCTTGGGCGTATCCGTATGCCACTCGATGGGGAAGATGTTGTCCGCGGGAAAGGCCGGCGGCTCCTCGGCGCCGTAGAGGATCTGCTCGGGCGAGGGCGGCAGCGCCCCGTCCGCGGGGGCTGCGGCCGTGCGGCGCTCGAGCTCCTCGGCCGGCGTGCTGGTGGTGGCCATCGTTTCTCTCCCGTGCCAGGCGGAGCGCATGCGGCGCCGCGCGATATGATTAAGAGACTCTAGCAACACATATGGGCAAAGTGAAACATAAGGCCGCCGTCTCATCAGCCGCCGTCGAGGCGGCGCATCACCTCCTCGGCGATCGCCATGGAGGCCGTGAGGCCGGGCAATTCGATGCCGTAGAGGTTGACGAGATTGGCGATGCCATGCGTCGCCGGGCCCTGGATGAGGAAATCCTCGGGCGTCCCGCCGGGCTTCTGCAGCTTGGGCCGCACGCCGGCGTAGCCGGGCTGCAGCGTGCCGTCCTTGAGGCCGGGATAGTAATGGCGGATCGTCGCGTAGAACTTGGCCGCACGGTCCTGCGGCACGTCGTAGTCGATGCGGTCGACCCATTCGACGTCGGGTCCGAAGCGCACCTGGCCCGCCAGGTCGACGGTGACGTGGAGCCCGAGGCTCGCGAACTTCACCTCGGGCGCCGGATAGATGAGGTGCTCGAAGGGCGGCTTGCCTTCGAGAGTGAAATAGCAGCCCTTGGCGAGGTAGCGCCGGGGGATGCTCTCGGGCGGGATGCCCTCGATGGCGCGGGCGACTTCCTGGGCCCAGAGGCCGGCGCTGTTGACGAGGATGCGCGCCGCGATCTGGGTCGGCTCGGCGCCGCCCACCTCGAGGAGGAAGCCCTCCTTCTCGACCCAGCCGGCCACCACCGGGCTATTGAACGCGATCATGACGCCGTGGTCCTCGGCGTCGCCCTGGTAGGCCAGCATGAGCCCATGGCTGTCCATGGTGCCGGTCGAGGGCGAGAGGAGGGCCGCGTGGCAATTGAGCTCAGGCTCCATGGTCTTGGCCGTGCGCTCGTCGAGCCAGACAAGATCGGCAACGCCGTTCTCAGCCGCCTTCTTCTCGAGCCGCTCGAGGGAGGCGAGCTCGCCCGGCTCGGTCGCCACGATGAGCTTGCCCACGCGGCGGTGCTGCACGCCGTGGGCCGGGAGATAGCCGTAGAGCAGCTCCTTGCCGCGCACGCAGAGCCGCGCCTTGAGCGAGCCGGTCGCGTAATAGATGCCGGCGTGGATGACCTCGCTGTTGCGCGAGCTCGTCTCGGTGCCGATCTGCGCCGCCTTCTCGAGCACGATCACCTCGCGCCCGGCCATCGCGAGGGCGCGTGCCGTGGCGAGCCCGACAACGCCCGCGCCGATCACCACGCACTCCACCCGCTCGACCATGCCGCCGGCCCGTCCGCTCCAAAGGAAGCCGCCGGAGAATGGCGAGCGAGGGGGTGGCGGTCAAGTTTCGTGGGCCAGGGGCCAATTGGGCTCGGCGGGCAGGCGGGAGTGCAGGGCGGGATGCATTGTGTGCATGGTGTGCGCTTGCGCGGGGGCCTACATAACGCCGATAGTCGTGCTGGGAGGCGGTCGGGCCATGTCGAGATCGCGGTCGCTGGCGGCGCTCATTTGTCTCGTCGGGCTGGCGCTTGGCTCGGGCGGCGCTGCGCTCGCCGAGGGGGCGAAGCACCAGATCGAGAGGGGCTCTGCCATCGGAACGCCGCTTCCGGTGGAGAAGGTCGAGGCGGCACCGATCCCACCGCCGCCTTACTCCGAGGCGGAGAAGGCGGCACTCGCCAAACTCGATCAGACCACAAGCACGCTCGGCAGCTTGCGCGACCGACTGGCCAGGGAGCTCGACGGGCTCACCACCGTCATGAGCTGGCTCATCTGCCTCGCGGCAGTGCAGCTCGTCGTGCTCGGCGTGCAGCTCCTGGTGCTGCGCCGCATCCGGCGGCCGGCGGCACCCCCGGCGGGGGCGGCAGCACCGCCCGCCCAGCCCTCGGCACCCTCTGCCAAGAAGGCCTAGCGTCCGTCCGCCGGCGGCTCCACCGTCACGCCGGTGTTGACGGAGCTGGCGATGAAGCACTGGCCGTGCGCCAGGTGGTGCAGCTCGGCGAGCAACGCGCCGTCCACTTCCGCGCCGGCTGCGAAACGGATGCGCGGACGCAGGTTGACGCGCGCCATCCATAGCTTGCCCGCCCCGCCCTTCTCGAGAAAGCCCACCGCCTCGTCCTCGTAAGCGTCGACCGCGAGCCGCTTGCGCGCGCAGATCGCGAGGAAGGTCAGCATGTGGCAGCTCGAGAGCGAGGCGACATAGGCCTCCTCGGGATCGACCCGCTCGGCGTCGCCCTTGAAGGCGGGTGCCGACGAGGCGGCCAGCACGACGGCGCCGCTCTTGAAGCGCATCTCATGGGCGCGGTTGTAGCTCTCGTAGGTGAAATCGCTGCTGGTGCGCTTCCAGGCGACGGCGGCGTGATGCTCGGACATGGCGCTCTCCTTCGGGGTCCGCCTCATTTTCCCTCCCGGCGAGGCGGAAGGAAAGGCCGGCCCGGCTGCGGATTCTGCCGGGCGAGGGGCATGACGCAGGGGTCTACCGCCTTTCCGCCCGGCCGCTTTCGGCGTATATCTCTCTACGGTCCCAACCGGAGATGGCCCGCGATGCCCTTCGATCCGCCCGAGCCGATTGCCACGAGGCGCAACGTCGAGCTCTTCGCCTCCACCTGCCCGCACGACTGCCCGTCCGTCTGCGCGCTCGAGGTGGAGCGGCTCGATCCCTACACCATCGGCCGCGTGCACGGCGCAAAGGACAACAGCTACACGGCCGGCGTCGTGTGCGCCAAGGTGGCGCGCTATGCCGAGCGCATCCATCATCCCGGCCGCCTCAAGACGCCGCTCCGCCGGGTGGGCGAGAAGGGTATCGGCATGGCCGCGTTCCAGCCGCTCTCCTGGGACGACGCGCTCGACGAGGTGGCGCACCACCTCGAGCGCGCCGCGGAGAAATACGGGCCCGAGACCGTGTGGCCCTACTTCTACGCCGGCACCATGGGCTTAGTGCAGCGCGACGGCATCGAGCGGCTGCGCCACGTGATGAAGTACTCGCGCCAGCACAGCACGATCTGCGTCACCCTCTCGGATACCGGCTGGCTCGCGGGTGCCGGCTTCAAGCGCGGCGTGGACGCGCGGGAGATCGCGGAGTCCGACCTTGTGGTGGTGTGGGGCGGCAATCCGGTGCATACCCAGGTCAACGTGATGCACCACATCGCACTCGCGCGGAAGGAGCGCGGCGCCAAGCTCGTCGTCGTCGATCCCTACCGCACGCCGACCGCCGAGCAGGCCGACCTCCACGTCATGGTGCGGCCGGGGAGCGATGGTGCGCTTGCCGCCGCCATGATGCACGTGCTCTTCAAGGAGGGCTATGCCGACTGGGACTATCTCGAGCGCCACACGGATGCGCCGCGCGAGCTCGTGGCACACCTCAAGACGCGCACGCCCGAATGGGCGAGCGCCATCACCGGCCTCCCGCCCGAGGAGATCGCCGCCTTCGCGCGGCTCTACGGTGCCGCCAAGCGCAGCTACATCCGCATCGGCTACGGCTTCTCGCGCTCGAGGAATGGTGCCCAGCAGATGCACGCGGTGGCCTCGCTTCCCGCCGTCACCGGCGCCTGGCGCCACCGCGGCGGCGGGGCGCTCTACGGCCAGAGCGGCATCTATGCCGTCGACAGGACGCTCATCCAGGGCCTCGACGCGCTCGACGAGAGGGTGCGCCTGCTCGACCAGTCGCGCATGGGCCCGATCCTCGCGGGCGACCCGCGCGATCTCGGCGAAGGCCCGCCGGTCACAGCGCTCTTCATCCAGAACACCAACCCGGTCGCCGTCTGCCCCGAGGGCCTCAAGGTGCGCGAGGGCTTCGCGCGCAAGGATCTCTTCGTCGCCGTGCACGAGCAGTTCATGACCGAGACCGCGGCCATGGCCGACATCGTGCTGCCGGCCACCACCTTCCTCGAGCACGACGATTTCTACGTCGCGAGCGGCCACACCTTCCTCCAGGTGACCAAGAAGGTGGTCGAGCCCGTGGGCGGGAGCCGCTCCAACCACGACGTGCTGTGCTGCCTCGCGAGCCGCCTCGGCGCCCGCCATGCCGGCTTCGAGATGAGCGCCTGGGAGATGATGGACGCCACCTTGAAGGCGAGCGGCCTGCCCGACGCGGAGACCGCCTACCGCATGCGCTGGATCGATTGCGGCTACGCCTGGGAGGAGATGCATTTCCTGAACGGCTTCGGCCACGCCGACAAGAAGTTCCACTTCAAGGCGGACTGGGCGGCGCTCGGGCAGGATCACGCGCGCATGAGCCCCTTTCCCGACCACCTTGCGGTGATCGACGAGGCGACCAAGGAACGGCCGTTCCGCCTGGTGGCGGCACCCGCGCGCTCCTACCTCAACACCAGCTTCACCGAGACGCCGAGCTCGCAAGCGCGCGAGGGCCGCCCCACTGCACTCGTCCATCCCGACGATCTCGCGCGCCTCGGCGTCGGCGAGGGCGAGCGCCTGCGCCTCGGCAACGCGCAAGGCACGGTCGTGGTCCACGCCAAAGCCTTCGACGGGCTGCAGCCGGGCGTCGTGGTGGTCGAGGGCATCTGGCCCAACGGCGCCTTCGCGGAGGGCCGCGGCATCAACACGCTCACCAGCGCCGATCCCGGCCTGCCCAAGGGCGGGGCGGTGTTCCACGACACGGCCGTGTGGCTCAGGCCGGCGTAGGGGTGCCGAGCGCTCCAGAGGCGCAAGCGGCGGAGCGCAATATCCGGTCGTCGCACATGTCGCTGGAAGGCGGTGGACAGTCCATGGATCAGATTTTAGGGCTGCGGCCGTTCGCGCCGGCAAAGGACTTTGAGCTGTCCAAGCGCTTCTACCAGGCGCTGGGCTTCGCGCCGACGCATGAGCACGAGAATGTCTCGATGCTCAAGCTCGGCAGTTTCAGCTTCATCCTGCAGAATTTCTACGTGAAGGAGTTCGCGGACAACTGCATGGTCCAGCTGCTCGTTCGAAACGTGGACGCTTGGTGGCGCGGTATCGACGCCGCAAAGCTCATAGGCGATTTCTCTGTCAAGCCGCCGCGCACTCCCGCCATGCAAAGCTGGGGAATGAAGGTTGGGTTCGTCTTCGACCCGGCAGGGGTTCTCTGGCACGTGGCCAAGGTGCCCTTCTAGGGGGGCGGGGCCCTCTCCGGCATAGCCGTCATCGGCGTCGCCGCTCCGCTCCGCCTCGATCTACAGTCTCGGCCGCATTCCTTGCGCGTCGTGGAGCGGCGCCATATGCAGCTCGGCGGCAATGCGCTCGCTCGCCACCTCGAGCTCGTACTTGCCGCTCGCGAGATAATCGTCCGAGACGCCGGCCGCGTTGCGCACGTAGCCGTAGCCGATGCACTTCCCCACCGTGTAGCCCCAGCCGCCGCTCGCGAGCCAGCCGACGAGAGTGCCGTCGCGATAGATCGATTCGCGGCCGAGAAGGACGACCGCCGGGTCCGCGACCGTGAAGCAGGCGAGGCGCTTCCGAAGCGGCTTCTCTGCCTGCGCCGCGAGCGCCTCGCGGCCGAGGAAATCTTGCGCCGTCTTGAGCTTGACCGTCCAGCCGAGCCCCGCCTCGAGCGGCGTCGCATCGGGCCCGATATCGGCACCCCAGGCGCGGTAGCCCTTCTCGAGGCGGAGCGATTCGATCGCCCGGTAGCCGGCATTCACGATGCCGTGCTCGGCGCCGGCGGCCATCAGCGCCTGATAGACGGCGAGCGCGTATTCCGTCGGCACATGGAGCTCCCAGCCGAGCTCGCCCACGTAAGTGATGCGGAGCGCGCGGACGGTCGCAGCCGCGACCATGATCTCGCGCGCGTGGCCGAAGGGGAAGGCGGCATTGGAGAGGTCGGCATCGCTGAGCTTGGCAAGCACCATCGCGCGCTTGCGGTCCCATCAGCGCAAGCGTTGCGTAGGCCGAGCTCACGTCGACGAGGCTCGCCTCGGCGTGCGCCGGCATGTTGGCCATGATCCAGGCGGCATCGTGGGTGGCGAAGCCGGTGCCGGTCACGATGTAGTAGCGCTCCTCGGCGAGGCGGGTGACGGTGAGGTCGCACTCGATGCCGCCGCGGCGGTTGAGCATCTGGGTATAGACGACCCGGCCCGGCGGCTTTGCCACGTCGTTCGCGCAAAGCCAGCCGAGCGCCCGCTCGGCGTCGCGGCCGACGACGAGGAATTTGGCGAAGGAGGATTGATCGAAGAGGGCGACCGCCTCGCGCGCGGCGCGGTGCTCGCGACCGACCGCCTCGAACCAGTTCTGCCGGCCGAAGCCGTAGACGTCCTCCGGCGTCTCGCCGGCTCTCGCGAACCAGTTCGGCCGCTCCCAGCCGAGCTTCGAGCCGAAGCAGGCGCCGGCCTCCTTGAGACGCGCATAGAGGGGCGAGACGCGGAGCGGCCGGCCGCTCGCATATTCCTCGTGCGGCCAGGCCATGGTGTAATGCTTGCCGTAGGCCTCGCGCGTGCGCGCGAGCACCCAGCGCTCGTCGCGGTGGAGGGCGCCGAAGCGGCGGATGTCGACGGGCCAGAGGTCCATGGGCGGCTCGCCGCCGACGATCCATTCGGCGAGCGCGCGGCCGGCGCCGCCGCCTGAGGCGATGCCGAAGGCGTTGAAGCCGGCGCCGACGTAGAAGCCCCTCGCCTCGGGCGCCTCGCCGAGGATGAAGTTGCCGTCCGGCGTGAAGGATTCGGGGCCGTTGATGAGCTCTTTGACGCCAGCAGTCGCGAGCGCCGGGACGCGCGCGAGGGCCTGGGTCATGTGCTGCTCGAAATGGTCCCAGTTCGGCGCGAGGAGGGAGAAGTGGAAGCCCTCCGGGATGCCGCCCTCGGCCCATGGAATGGGGTCGGGCTCGTAGCCGCCCATGACGAGGCCGCCCACCTCCTCCTTGAAGTAGATGAGGCGGTCGGGATCGCGCAGGGTGGGAAGATTGCGCGGCACGCCGGGAATGGGCTCGGTGATCATGTATTGGTGCTGGAGCGACTGCAGCGGCACGGCAACGCCCGCCATGCGGCCGATCTCCCTGGCCCATTGCCCGGCGCAATTGACCACGACCTCGCACTTGATGGCGCCGCGCGCGGTGGCGACGCCCGTGGTGCTGCCCTTCTCGAGAAGGACGCCGGTCACCGGGCAATCCTCGATGATGCGCACGCCGCCTTGGCGGGCACCCTTGGCGAGGGCTGAGGTGAGGTCCGCGGGATTGACCTGGCCGTCGGTCGGCAGGAAGGCGGCGCCCACGAGATCGCCGATGTCCATGACCGGCCAGAGCGCTTGCGCCTCCGCAGGATTGAGGAGATGCATCTCCAGGCCGAAGCTGTGCGCGGTGGTCGCCTGGCGCCTGATCTCGGTCATGCGCGCCTCATTGCAGGCGAGGCGCAGGCCGCCATTCATCTTCCAGCCGGTCGCCTGGCCGGTCTCGGCCTCGAGGCGGCCGTAGAGCTCGACCGAGTATTTGAGGAGCTGGGTCACGTTGGCCGAGCTGCGCAGCTGGCCCACGAGGCCCGCGGCATGGAAGCTCGAGCCGCTCGCGAGCCTGTGCCGCTCGAGGAGCACGATCTCGCGCCAGCCGAGCCGTGCCAGATGATAGGCCGTCGAGCAGCCGACGATGCCGCCGCCGATGATGACCGCCCGCGCCGTCGTGGGGAAATCGCTCATGGCCGCGGCCCCGCGCGCTCGAAGGCCGCATAGACGCGCTCGAAGCGCGCCAGGTTCCCGGCCGTGTAGGCCGCATAGTCGAAGTCGATCGTGGAGTGGATCTCGGAGACCATGCTCCACATCGCCTCGCGCAGCAGCGAGGCGCATTTCATCGCCTGGTAGCTCAGCCGGCGCCGGCCGTCGGCCGGCCTGCCGTCATAGGCCTCGAGCAGCCAAAGCTCCTCGGCCGCGGCGAGCTCGGCGTTGGAGGCGAGATTGGCGAGGTCGAAGAGGCCTGAGTTGAAGCCCGCGTAATCCCAATCGACGAGCCACAGCCGCCGGCCAGCGTCGATGAAGTTGGCGGGGAGGAGATCGTTGTGGGCGAAGACGAGCTCGATCGCGCCGACCGCCTGCTCGAGCACAGTTGCGATCTCCATGAGCCGCGGCAGCCGTGGTGCGTGGGCACTCCCGGCGGCCGCGAGCGTGTGGCCATAGTCGCGGATCACGTGAAAGACCCAGAATGCCAGCACAGGTCCGCGCAAGTGTTTGGGCATCTCGGTGTGGAGGCACTTCAAGAGCGGGACCACGCGCTCGAGCGTCGCGGGCGCGCGCAGGTCGGCGGCCGTCAGCGTGCGGCCGTCTATGAAGCGCATGACGATGGCGCCCGGCTCGCGGTGGAGGATCTCGGGCGAGAGGCCGGCGCGGAAGGCCGCCTCGGCCGCCGCGAGCTCGTTGAAGCGCATCACGCCGTGGACCGGGATGTCGCCGCCGATGCGCACGACGTAGCGCTCGCCTTTCTGGCGCACCAGGAAATTCCGGTTGGTGATGCCGCCCTTGAGCAGCTCGATCTCGATCGGCGCGCTCCAGAAGCTGAGCTTTAGCGCGCGCTCGCGCGCGTCGCCCGGCGCGCCGCTATGGCTCATCGCAGCCTCGCCTCAGCCCTTGCGCAACGCCGGCATCACGTCCTTGGCGAACCAGCGGAGCTGCTCCTTGAACTCCTTAGGCGGCATGCCCTCCGCCCAATGGATCATGAAATGCTCGAGCCCCGGATACTTGTCCGCGATTCCGCGGATGCCGTCGATCACCTGGGCCGGCGGGCCGCAGAACCAGGCCTTCTGCTGCACCCCGTCGCGCAAGGTCGGCACGCGGGCCGGCGCTCCCGGCATGCCCCAGCTCCGCCCCTCTTCGTCGGCGTAGCGCACGAAGCCGAAGGGGGCGAACCACTTGTAGCGCTCGTCGTGCGCCGGCTCGATGCGGCGGATGGCCTCCTCCTCGCTGTCGGCGAGACAGAGTCCCGCACCCCAGATCACGTCCTCGCCGAGCTTCTTCTTCCGTCCGTGGCGGGCGCAGGCGGCGTGGTACTGGCGCACCACGTCGTCGAGGATCTTCTCGCCGTTGAGCGTCACCATCGCCTTGAGGCCGTATTGCGCCATCATCTCGATGGTGCGGCCGCTCGCGATCGGCATCCAGATCTCGACGGGGAGGTGCTTGGGCCGCGGGATGACGGTGATCTCCTCGAGCCGGTAGCCGCGGTAGTCGACGGGCGGCGGGCACTCGAAATACTTGCCCTTGTGGTGGAAGGCCTCCTCGTTGAAGCATTTGAGGAGGAGCTGGAGCCCCTCCTCGAAATAGGCGCGGTTGGCCTCGGCGTCGAGGAGCGGGGCGCCGAAGCTCTCGACCTCGCGCGTGTGGTAGCCGCGCCCCACGCCCATGATGACGCGGCCATCGGTCACGATGTCGGCCATGGCATAGTCCTCGGCCAGGCGGATCGGGTGCCACATGGGCAGCACGTTGAAGGCGCAGCCGAACTTGAGGCGCTTCGTCTGGGTGGCGAGCCAGAGGCCGAGCTGGATGAGGTTGGGCAGGCACTCGTAGCCCTCGCGCTGGAAATGGTGCTCGGCCGTCCACAGCACGTCGAAGCCGAGCTCGTCCATGGTGCGCGCCACGTCGCGCGCGGTGGCGAAGACCTCGCTCAGGCGCTCGTTGGCATAACGCCGCTCGTCGGCCGGCGTGCCGCTCAAGCCGACGTTGTCGAGCTCGATCTGGCCCACGTAAAGGACGTGGAAATTCTTGATCATGGCGCTCTTCCCCTGCCGCTGCCGCGCGCATCGCTCCTTCTCGCAGGCATCTTGCCACAACGGCCACCTCGATCCATCCCCTCTCCGCCTTCAGGAGGAGAGGGAGGGTAGCGTGCGATCGTTGCAATGCCTAAGCCGCTTAGCTAAGCTCGCACGAAGCCAGCGCCAGGGAAGGTGCCCATGCTCAAGTCCGGCGAGGAGCATCTCGAGAGCCTCCGCGACGGGCGCATCGTCTATATCGGCGGCGAGCGGGTCAAGGACCCGACGCGCCATCCCGCCTTCCGCAACGCGGCGCGGACGGTGGCGTCCCTCTACGAGCTCAAGCGGGGCGCGGAGATGCGCGAGCTCCTCTCTTACGAGGAGGGCGGCGAGCGCTTCAGCACGCATTTCCTCCTGCCGCGGAGCCGCGAGGACCTGCTGCGCCGCACGCGCGCGCACAAGGCCATCGCGGACAGGAGCTACGGGCTCTTCGGCCGCTCCTTCGACCATGTGGCGAGCTTCGTGGCGGGCTTGGCACTCCAGGCAGACGTGCTCGAGTCGGGCGAGGTGCGGAGCATCCCCTTCGCCCGGCATCTGCGTGCCTACTACGACGAGGCGCGGCGCAGCGACAGCTTCATCGCCTACGCCATCGTCCCCGCCCCCGGGGCGCGCGACCCCGGCTTCAGCGGCGGCCGCGCGGGCGACCGCTCGCCCACGCTGCGCGTCACGAGCGAGGATGCCGCGGGCGTCACCGTGAGCGGCATGAAGCTGCTCGCGACCGGAGCCGTCTTCGCCAACGAGCTCTGGCTCGGCAACGTGCAGCCTCTCGCACCCGAGCGCAAGAAGGAGGCGATCACCTGCGCCGTTCCGATGAACGCGCCCGGCCTTTCCTTGTGGTCGCGCAAGCCCTTCGAGCCCATGGCGGCGAGCGAGTTCGACAGCCCGCTCTCCTTCCGCTACGACGAGGGCGACTTCGTCGTTGTCTTCGACGAGGTGAAGGTGCCGTGGCACCGGGTGTTCTCCCACGACGACCCGCGCCTCTCGCGCGAGCTCTATTTCCGCACGCCGTCGCACTGCTTCGGCAATCACCAGTCCAACGTGCGCTTCTGGTCGAAGCTGCAGCTCCTCGCCGGCCTGGCCGGCCGCATCGCCGAGGCGAACGGCGCCGAGCGCATCCCCGCGGTGCGCGAGACGCTGGGGCGGCTCGCAGCATTCGAGGGCATGCTCGCCGGCATGATCTACGGGCAGAGCATGGACCAGGAGGAGCTCGGCAACGGCTACGTCTCCTTCAACCGGCGCTACATGTATGGCGCCCTCGCCTGGTGCACGGAGAACTACGGCGAGATCTGCGACAAGGTGCGCGAGCTCATGGGCGCCGGCGTCTTCCTCATGCCGGCCGACGCCTCGGTCATGGACGAGCCGGACTTGCGCGAGCGCTTCGAGGAGATGTGGAGCACGTCCGGCCACACGGCACTGCAGCGCATGAAGCTCTTCCGCCTCGCCTGGGACCTGCTCGGCTCCGAGTTCGGCATGCGCCAGCAGCATTACGAAAAATTCTTCCCCGGCCCGCCCTACGTGGTGCGCGACCACAACTTCCGCGAGGCGCCCTGGGCTCACTTCCACGGCATCGTCGACGATCTCATGGCAAGCTATGATTTACCCGCCCACGGCAAGCCCGCTCCAGGCGGTGCGGGCAAGGCGCCGTGAACGCCGTCCGGCAAAGCTCCCGTGCCGGGGCGGCCGCGGCCGGGCGCGAGCGCCGGACGCCGCCCCCCTCGGTGACGCTTCCGGCCCTCCTCGTCGAGGGCTCGGACGGCACCTTCCGCGCCCTCATCCAGGACATTCTCGTGATGGCCAAGGAGCTCCAGGCGCTGCGCGCGCGGCTTGCGCGCTCGCTCGGCGTGAGCGAGCCGCAGTACCGCGTCTTCCTCGCCATCGCCCAGCTCGAGGCGAAGGACGGCGTGAGCGTGAGCCAGGTGGCGGGCCATCTCGGCCTCAGCGGCGCCTTCGTCACCATGGAGACGCGCGGCCTGGTGCGCCGCGGCCTGGTGGTAAAGCGCCCCGATCCGCTCGACGGCCGCGCCGTCCTGCTCTCGCTCACCGAGAAGGGCCGCGGCAGCCTGGCAGCGCTCGCCGTGCGCCAGCGGGCGGTCAACGATGCGCTCTTCCGCGACTTCTCGGCCGCCGAGTTCCACAAGCTCGCCTCGTTCGGCCGCCGCCTCGTCGCCAATGCCGGACGCGCGCGCCGCGCGGCCGCCCGCCTCGCGCGCGGCGATTGAGAGGGTCCCATGGCACGAGCGTCCTCCGCATCCGACCGCGGGCTCGAGATCGAGGGGCTCAAGCTCGTGCGCGGCGAGCGCGCCCAGCGCCGCATGCGCGTGCTCGAGCTCGCCGACGGCTCCTGGCTCGAGCTTCCCGTCGTGGTCCTGCGCGGCGGCATGCCCGGACCGGTCTTCTATCTGGGTGCGGCCTTCCACGGCGACGAGGCGAACGGCGTCGAGCTCGTGCAGCGCTTTGCGCGCACGCTGGATCTCAGGGAGCTCCGCGGCACCGTCATCATGGTGCCGGTGCAGAACCCCCTCGCCTTCCAGGTGCAGCACCGCTACTTCATCGGCCATCTCATCAAATCGCCGCTCGACAACAGCCCGGCCAACCCCTGGGTCTCCTTCCCCGGCGACGCCAACGGCAACATGGCGGGCCTCCTCGCGCACGCGCTCTATGAGAAGCTCATGCAGCACGCCGATTACCTCGTCGACGTCCACACGCCGACCACCGGCGGCCGCTACGCCCCCTTCGCCTTCCTGCCGCCGCCGCGTTTGGGCGACCCGGCACGCGAGGCCGAGGCGCTCGCCAAGGCTTTCGGCGCCGACTTCATCCTCTCGACGGCGGAGGGCATCTACGTGCACGAGCAGAGCCCGCACGTCGTGATGGCCAAGCGCGGTGCCGCCGCCATGGGCATCGAGGTCGGCGAAGGCGGCCGGCTCGAGCCGGAGGTGACGGCGCGCGGCGTAGCAGGCTTGGCCCGGCTCTTCCGCAGCATCGGCATGCTCGGCGGCGGCGGCGGTAGAGCGCGCGGCCGGCGCCTCGTGATCTCCTCGATGACCGTGGTGCGCGCGCGGCGCGGCGGCCTCCTCGCGCTCAAAGTCGCACTCAACCAGGAAGTTAAGGCGGGCACCCTCCTTGCCACCATCACCGACATGTTCGGCGAGGTCGTCGAGGAGATCGCAGCCCCGCACGCGGGTCCGGTCGTGCGCATCGCGACCTTCCCGGTCGTCTCGGCGGGCGAGCGCGTCGTGCAGCTCGGCGTGGCGCGCTAGCGGCGATGGCGGACGCGCGGGAAACGGAGAGGCGCCGCAGCTTCGCGGCCAGGCTCCACGCCGAGCGCGGCCGCCTCGTCGAGCTCTGCTCGGCACTCGTGCGCGCCGGCAGCGAGAACCCGCCGGGCGACACGAGCCTCGTCGCCGGCGCCGTCGCGGCAGCGCTGGCCTCCTCGCCGCGCATCGCCGTCGAGCGCGTCACGGCCAGGCCGCCGATCGTCAATCTGGTGGCGCGCCTTTCCTTTGCAACACCAGGGCGCCGTCTCGTCTTCAACGGCCACCTCGACACCTTCCCGGTGGGCGACGCCGCATCCTGGAGCGTGCCGCCGCTCGGCGGGCTCGTGCGCGACGGCCGCATCTACGGCCGCGGCGCCTCGGACATGAAGGCGGGCGTGGCCGCCGCCGTGCTCGCCGCCCTGCTGCTCGCCGGGGAAACGGACGCGCTCGCGGGCGAGCTCGTGCTGGCGCTTGCCGGCGACGAGGAGACGGGCGGCCGCTGGGGCACCCAATATCTCCTTGCCGAGCGGCCCGAGACGCGCGGCGACGCCATGCTGAGCGGCGACGCCGGCTCGCCCCGCGTGCTGCGCTTCGGCGAGAAGGGCCAGCTCTGGCTCGAGATCCGCGCGCAAGGGGTCGCCAACCACGGCGCCCACGTCCATCTCGGCGTCAATGCCATCGAGCGGCTCATGGCGGCCCTGGCACGGCTCGCTCCGTTGCGCGGGCTCGATGCCGCGATGCCCGAGGCGGTGCGCCGGCGCATCCTCGAGGCGAAGCCCGTCTCCGAGGTGCTCTCCGGCGCGGGCGAGGCGGAGACGCTCATGCATGTGACGGTCAATATCGGCACCATCACGGGCGGCCGGGCCGTCAACATCATCCCCGACGAGGCCGCGGCGCGTCTCGACATCCGCCTGCCGCCCGGCCTCGGCACCGACGCCGTGCTCGCCGCCGCCGCGGCGGCACTCGGCGATCTCGAAGGCGTCAGCACCCGCGTGCTCGCCAGGTGCGAGCCCAATCTGAGCGACCCCGACCACGAGCTCGCCCACCTCGCCGCAAGGAACGGCGAGGAGGTCCTCGGCGAGACCGTGGTGCGCAACATGCGCGTCGGCTTCTCCGATGCGCGCTTCTACCGCCAGCTCGGCGTGCCCGCCTTCGTCTACGGCCCCACGCCGCACAACATGGGCGGTATCGACGAGCACGTCACTATCGACGACCTCTTCGCCGTCTTCTACGTGCACGCCATGACGGCGTTCGATTTCCTCGCCTACCGGAGGCTGTGACCGCGGTCACTAACCCTCTGTGATATCGGTCATATCTGCCCTCGTCCCGACGGGCTAGCTTGCCCCCCGAGCGCGCCAACCGGGTCCCTTTGGGACCGCCATCAGGGGACACGGCGTCATGACGAGACAAGACATCTACACCTCCTGGGTGCTGTTCGCGGTCATGCTGGTCATCGTCGCCATCGCCTCGCTCTCCTAGACCTCGAGGGTGCGGCGGCGTGCGGCCGTGACATCGCCGCGGCGTTCATGCTAGTGAGGCGCACGCCATAACTTCGCAGCCATGACGAAAAGGGCGCCCCGTGGCCGTGCTCACCCTGGCACAAGCATCCGAGATCGTGGATAGCGCGCTTGCCGCCGGGCGCGCGGCCTCCTTCGCCCCGCTCACGGTCGCCGTGCTCGACGCGGGCGGCCATCTCGTGGCGCTCAAGCGCGAGGACCGCTCCAGCCTGCTGCGCCCCGAGATCGCGGTCGCCAAGGCGTGGGGCGTGCTCGGCATGGGTTTCGGCGGGCGCGAGCTCGAGCGCCGCGCCAAGGCGGTGCCGGCCTTCTTCGCCGCCCTCGCCAATCTCGCCGAGGGCCGCATGGTGCCGGTGCCGGGCGGCGTCCTCATCCGCGATGCGTCCGGCGCCATCCTCGGCGCCGTCGGAATAAGCGGCGACGCCTCGCTCAACGACGAGAGCTGCGCCACAGCCGGCATCAAGGCGGCCGGCCTGGTGCCGGACACCGGCGATCCGCAATGAATGGGCTGCCGCCGTGAGGGCGGCGGCTCACCCGGCCTCGGCGCCGCACATCCCCTCGAGCACGGCAAAGACGGCGGCGGTATCCTGGCCGCCGAGCCCGAGGCCGACGGCGGCGCTATAGAGCGGGGCGCTCGCCGTGAAGAGCGGCGTGGCGACGCCGAGGCTTGCGGCGAAGGCGCCGATTACGGCCATGTCCTTCTGCCACACGTCGAGCTTCATCGAGGGAGGCTCGTAGCGCCCCTCGGCCATGAGCGGCGCGCGCAGCTCGAAGATGCGCGAGTTGGCTGCCCCGCTCGCGATCACCTTGCGGATCGTCTCGCTGTCGAGGCCGGCCCGCCGCCCGAGCAGCATCGCCTCGGCGGTGGCGACGTTGTTGATGGCGACGAGCAGATTGGCGACGAACTTCATCTTGCTGCCGTTGCCGAAGGCGCCGAGGTAGTGGCTCACGCGGGCGAGCTGGGCGAAGACCGGCGCCGCGCGCGCGAAGGCGGCCTCGTCGCCCGAGGCATAGACCGCGAGGTCGCGCGTCGCCGCCTGGGCGCCCGTGCCGCTCAACGGGCAATCGAGGAGCGTGATGTCCGCCGCGGCGAGTGCCGCCCGGTTGCGCTCCTTCACCTCGATGGGAAGGGTGCTGAGCTCGGCAAGGATCTGGCCCCTCTGCGGCGCCGAAAGGAGGCCGCGCGGGCCGCCGACCGTCTCGTCGAGGGATTCGGCGCTCGGCAGGCTCGTGAGGAGTATCTCCGAGCGCGCGGCCACATCGGCCGCCGATCCCATCGCCTCGCCGCCAGCATCGCGCAGCTCCGCGAGCCGCCGCGGCTCGATGTCGTAGCCCGAGACGCGCGAGCCTGCGGCTATGAGGTTGCGCGCGATCGCCGAGCCCATGATCCCGATGCCGATGACGCCGACCCTCATGACCGTACCCCCTCGCTTCGGCGGGCCGCACCGCCGCGGCCCTTCACTTGGCGCCGAGCGCCTTGATCCCCTTGATCATGGCGACGACCGCACGCTTGGCGACGGCGGCGAAATCGTCGCTCACGCGGCTCTGGTAGATGAACTTGCGCACCGCGAAATAGAAAAGCCCGCCGTGCATCACCCAGACATGCTCGAGCTCGAGCTCGCTGATGGGGACGACGGCCGGCCCCGGCAGTCCGCAATAAGCGCGAATCTCGCCGCACATCGGCTTGAGGATGGCCTCCTCGACGATGGCGATGTAGCGGCGGTTGAGGTCGTTGCCCATGAGGGCCGAGAACATGTAGAGGCGGATCCATTCGTAGCTGTAGGTGGCGCGCGCATAGGCCTCGTAGAAGGCGACGAGGCGCTCCTCGAGCGGCCGCGTGCGGTCCGTGATCAGCTCGCCCCAGCGCCGATCGATGCGCTTCAGAAAGACCTCGTCGAAGACGCGCTCGATGAGGCTCCGCTTGGTCGCGAAGTAGCGGTAGAGGAGCGGCTGGGTGATGCCGACGCGCGCGGCAAGCTCGCGGGTCTGGCCGCCGAGGCCGACCTCGGCGAAGAAGCGGATGGCCTCGTCGACGATCTGCCGCTCGCGGTCGGCGGCCGGGAGCCGCTTCATGCGCAGCGGCGCGGCCGCGGCCGGTCGCGGCACGGCGCGCAACCGGCGGGGCGAGGCCGGCGCCGCGCGGCCCCTGCCGCGGCGCTTACCCGCCCGCGGCGGCGTTGATGGCCCGGTTGACACGCGGCATCACCTCGCTCGCCATCAGCTCCATGGAACGCCTGGCCAGCCTGGCGTCGACCCAGTCCGTGCCGGCATAGACCAGCGTGCCGAAATCGCCCACGCGCTCGCGGAACGTCAGGATCTGGTCGACGACGCTCTCGACCGTGCCGCAGATGACGAGCCTGTCGAGCACGTATTCGAGCGAGACCGCCGAGTCCGGCATCGCGCGGTCTTCCTTGAAGAGCTCGGGGCGGCCGTTGCCGATGAGCTTCCGCATCATCTGCTTGAAGTAGAAATGATAGGGTCCTTGCGGCCCGCGTCCGTAGCGGAGCGCAGTCGCCTCGTCGTCGGCCACGAAGAGCGCGCGGGCGATGCGCCAGTCGCTCCTCAGCGCCGGCCGGCCGGCCTTGGCGCAGCCTTGCTCGTACATCGGCCAGTGGGAAGCGACCCACGGCGTCTGCAGGAAGTTGGCCGAGATCGGCGTCCAGCCGCGCTCGGCGGCGGACGCGATGCCCTTCGAGAAGGGAGCGACCACGGTGACGACGATGGGCGGATGCGGCTTCTGAAAGGGCGTCACGATGGCGCCCTGGCCGGTCTCGATATCCATGGTGCGCGCCGTCGTCACGGTCCAGAAGCGTCCAGCGAGATCGTACGGCGGCTTGCCGCTCCAGATGGCGAGCACCTGGTCGATCGCCTCGACGAACATGGCGTTGCGGTCCGCATCGAGGTTGCCGAAGGCCTCCGAGTCCGAGCGCAGGCCGCCCGGGCTGATGCCGAAGAGGAAGCGTCCCTCGAGCATGTGGTCGATCATCGCCACCTGGGCGGCGAGCGTGGCGGGATGGCTGTTGGGCAGGTTGAGCGTGCCGCTCCCGAGCTTGATCGCCTTGGTAGCATCGATGAGGCTGGCGATGAAGGCGAGGCACGAGGTGATGGTCTCGGCCCGGTCGGTGATGTGCTCGCCTATGAAGGCCTCGCAGTAGCCGAGCGCGTCGGCAAGGAGGACGGCCTCGCGGTCCTCCTTGAGCGTCGCCGTGTAGTCGCGCTCCGGCGGATGGAGCGGCATGGTGAAATAGGCGAGCCGCATGCGTTCCCCTCTCGCCCGGGCGGCAGCACCCGCGGCGAGCGGGGTTGTTTATCATCCGATAATGTGGACGGTCAAGCCGCGACAGGACGGCGTCGCGGGCGTCGCGGGGGCCGGACAGTCGAGCGCTTCGTTGCGCCGGAACCGCCCGGCCAGGCGGAGTTCGGCAATAGGACCTAGGAACCACGGACCGCCTTGCGCTATTGTCCGATTCCCTCTGACCATCTCAGCGCAATTCCCATGAGCAAGCGAGCGGACGATCCCCTCGCGCATCCTTGGCCCGGACGCCTCGAGGATGCTGCCCTCCTGAGAGGCGCCGGGCGCTTCACGGACGATTTGCGGCTCCCCGGCGAGGCCTTCGCGGTCTTCGTGCGCTCGCCCCACGCGGCGGCGCGCATCCGCTCGCTCGACGCGGCACCGGCGCGCGGGTCGCCCGGCGTTCTTGCCGTGCTGACCGCCGCCGACATGGCGGCGGCGGGGGTGGGCAATGTGTGCCAGCTCCGCCCCTTTCCCGGCCGCGACGGCAAGCCGCTCAAGGTGCCGCAGCGGCCGGCGCTCGCCGCGGAGTGCGTCCGCCACGTGGGCGAGCCGGTGGCCCTTGTGGTGGCCGAGAGCGAGGCCGCGGCCCTCGATGCGGCCGAGCGCGTCGCGATCGAGTACGAGGCGCTTCCCGCCATAGTCGATCTCGCGGACGCGGTGGCCCCGGGCGCGCCGCAGCTCTGGCCCGAGGCGCCCGGCAATATAGCGGTGGATTGGTCATCCGGCACGGAAGAGACGAGACGCGAGGTGGAGCGGAGCTTCGCCGCAGCCGCGCACACAGCACGCATCCGGCTCGTCAACCAGCGCATCGTCGTCGCCTCCCTCGAGCCGCGCGGCGCCTTAGCTGCCTATGACGCCGCAACGGACGAACTCACGCTCCATACGGGCTCCCAAGGTGCCCAGGTGCTGCGCGACCAGCTCGCAGCCGCCCTCGGCCTGCCGCAGCAGAAGCTCCGCGTCGTGACCGGGGACGTGGGCGGCGGCTTCGGCATGAAGACCAGCGCCTATCCCGAGCACGCAGCCCTCCTCGTTGCCGCGCGCCGCCTCGGCCGCCCGGTGCGTTGGGCGGCGACGCGCTCCGAGGCCTTCGCGAGCGACAACCAGGCGCGCGACACAACGATGGAGGCATCCCTCGCACTCGACAGCTCCGGCCGCTTCCTGGCACTCCGTGTCGAGGCGCTCGCCAACATGGGAGCCTACCTCTCCTCGCACGGCGCCTACATCGCGACCTCCAACTTCGCGCGCTGCTTCCCAATCGTCTATGACGTGCCGCAGATCGAGGTCGCGGTGCGCTGCGTCTTCACCAACACGCTGCCGACAGGACCCTATCGCGGCGCCGGGCGGCCCGAGGCGAACTACGCGGTGGAGCGCCTCGTCGAGGAGGCGGCGCACGTGACCGGCATCGACCGCATCGAGCTCCGACGGCGCAACCTGATAGCACCCGCCATGATGCCCTATCCGACGGCCGTGGGCGCCACCTTCGACAGCGGCGAGTTCAGGGCGATCTTGGATGAGGCGTTGCAGCAAGCCGACTATGCCGGCTTCCCGGCGCGGCGCCGCCGCTCGGAGGCCGCCGGCAAGCGCCGCGGCATCGGCGTCTCGTGCTTCCTCGAGCACGCGGGCGGGGCGCCCTTCGAGCCGGCCGAGATCGCCTTTCCCGGCGACGGCAGCGTGCGCGTGGGCCTCGCCGTGCAGGCGCTCGGCCAGGGCCACGCCACGGTGTTCCGCCGGCTCGCTGGGCACCTCCTCGGCATTCCGGAGAGTGCGGTGGCGCTCGCAGCAGGCGATACGCGCCTCGGTCTCACGGGCATGGGCACCGTCGCCTCGCGCTCGGCCGTGGTCGCGGGCACGGCGATCCACCAGGCAGCGATGCGCGTCATCGCCAAGGGGCGGCAGGTGGCGGCGCTGGCGCTGGAGGCGGACGAGCGCGATATCGAGTACGCCCGCGGCGCCTTCGCGGTCGCCGGGACCGATCGCCGCATCTCGCTCCTCGAGGCGGCGGAGCGCGCGGTCGAGCTCAAGCGGCGCGGCGAGATCGCCGAGACCCTCGACAGCCGCGAGACCGCCGAGGTGCCGCAGACCTTTCCCAACGGCTGCCACGTGGCCGAGGTGGAGATCGATCCGGAGACCGGCAATGCCGTGCTCGCCGCCTACACCGCGGTCGACGATTGCGGCACGGCGCTCGACCCGGTGATCGTCGAGGGCCAGGTGCAGGGCGGCATCGCCCAGGGCGTCGGCCAGGCCCTCCTCGAGCACGCGGTCTATGACCGCGCGTCAGGCCAGCTCTTGGCCGGCTCGTTCATGGACTACGCCATGCCGCGCGCCGACGACCTGCCGGCGCTGGTTGCCTCGCTCCATCCCGTGCCCTGCCGCACGAACCCGCTCGGCCTCAAGGGCGTCGGCGAGGCCGGCACCACGGGCGCACTCGCCGCCGTGATGAACGCCATCGCCGACGCGCTGCCGCCGGGCGCCGCCGTCCAAATGCCGGCGACGCCCGAGAGGCTGTGGCGCGCCTGCCGCCATGCAGCAGAGAAAGAAAGGACCTGAGCGATGCTCTACCGCTGTCTCCCTGCCGCGCAGCGCCCCGCTGTCTTGCGCGCTCCCGCAGCCGGCAAACGCGGCCGCAGCCGCCCATTCACCGTCGATGTCCACTGCCACGTGCTGACGCCCGCGGCCGAGGCCATGGTAGCACCTCACTGGCGGCCCGAGAGCGACCCTCTCGACCACTTCTCGAATGCTGCCACGCGCGAGGTCAACCGCCGACAGGGCATCGCCATCCGCGAGCGCATCACCTCGACGGCAGCCCGGCTCGCCGCGATGGACAAGGCCGGCATCGACGTGCAGGCGATCTCGCCCGCGCCGTCGCAATACTATTATTGGTGCGAGCCCGAGCTCGGCCGTGCTGCGGCGCGCGCCATCAACGACAACATCGCGGCGATCACGGCCGAGCACCCGGAGCGCTTCGTCGGCCTCGCCAGCGTGCCGCTGCAGGAGCCGCGGCTCGCCGTGGCCGAGCTCGAGCGCGCGACGAAGAAGCTCGGTTTGCGTGGCGTCGAGATCTGCACCAACGTGGCCGGCACCGAGCTCTCGGAAGCCACGCTTCCGCAAGTTCTTCGCCAAGGCCGAGGAGCTCGGCATCGTCGTCTTCATGCATCCGAGCGGCTTCACCGAGGGCCGCCGCCTGGCCGACCATTACTTCTCGAACGTCATCGGCAATCCGCTCGACACCACGGTGGCCTTGAGCCATCTCATCTTCGGCGGCGTGCTCGAGGCCTATCCCCGCCTCAAGATCGTGGCGGCCCACGGCGGCGGCTTCCTCCCCGCCTATTCCGGCCGCATGGATCACGCGCACGCGGCGCGCGCGGACTGCCGCCGGCTCATCAAGAGGAAACCGACGAGCTACCTCAGGAAAGTCTACTTCGACAGCATGGTGTTCACCCGCCACCAGCTCGAGTATCTCGCAAGCCTCTACGGCAGCGGCCACATCCTCCTCGGCACCGACTATCCCTACGACATGGGGATGGCGGACCCGGTCGGCTTCATCGCGGGCGCGCGGCTCGGCGCCAAGGAGAAGGCCGCGATCATGGGCGGCAACGCGGCGCGGCTTCTCAAGATCAGGCGGCCTCGTTCCGCGCATTGAGGAAGCAGGCTGGCCCCTCGGTTGCGGCGGCCCAAGCCGCAGGATAGGCTGGCGCGCAACGAGCGAGATTTAGCCGGCACAAGAGGTGGGAGGGCGCTGCCGTGAGGCTCTATAGCTATTACCGCTCGCAAGCGACCTTCCGCGTGCGCATCGCCCTCAACCTCAAGGGCATCCCGCGCGAGGACAGTTTCATCCACCTCGAGCGCGGCGAGCAATCCGCCGCCTCTTACAAGGCGATCAATCCCCAGATGGCCGTGCCCACCTTGCTCGACGGCAAGGCGAAGCTCACCCAGTCGCTCGCCATCCTGGAATATCTCGAGGAGAGATACCCTGAGCCGCCGCTCCTGCCGGCGGATCCCCTGGCCCGCGCCTGGGTGCGCGCGCTCGCCCTCATCAACGTGGCCGATTCGCACCCGCTCATCGTGCCGCGCATCCGCAAATACTTCACCGAGGTCCTGAAGCTCGGCGAGGCTGAGCGGCTCGCCTGGATCCAGCATTGGCTCGGCCTGGGCCTGGACGCCATGGAGACGCTCCTCGCCGAGCATCCCGAGAGCGGCCGCTTCTGCCACGGCGAGACGCCGACCATGGCCGACATCTGCCTGGTGACCCAGGTGACCCCGGCCAAGATGTTCAAATGCCCGTTGGACGCCTATCCCAGGGTGACGCGAGTTTACGACAGCTGCATGGCCATCCAGGCCTTTGCCGACGCGCATCCGCTGAAGCAGCCCGACGCGGAGTGACGGCGCCGGCCGGGCACATGACTTCCGCTCAGATGCGCCGCATGATTATCTTGGTAAGAGAATATTCGCGCGCACACATGGATCGGAGGCGACGGCGATGAGCAAGGCGAAAGGCAGGATCGGCACACTGATCGTGGAGGCGCTCGCGGAGGCAGTGGCCGATGCACAGGGCAAGCGCACCGGAATGCGCAAGCGGATCGTCACGGTGCCCGTGGATGTCGACGTGAAGGCGATCCGCAGGCGGCTCGGCATGTCCCAGTCGCAATTCGCGGACCGTTTTGGATTTCCGCTCGGCACGGTGCAGAATTGGGAGCGCGGCCACCGGCGTCCAGAAGGTGCTGCCCGCGCACTTCTCAAGGTGATTGAGAAGCGTCCCGACGCGGTCATCGAGGCACTCTCAGCATGAGGCACGAAGGTCCGGTCGGCGCTTCCTCCAAGCCGCGCGACAGAGGACTCTCAGCGTCAGAGTCGCCCGCCGCGGAAGCGGACGAGAGGGCCGCTCGCCTCACCGCGGTCTACCGCGTGCGCGCCGAGGCGGGTGCCATCGAGGCACGCGCCGAAGCGATCGCGGTCGAGCAGAGCGTCGAGATGCCGGTCTCCGCGATCGACGACCCGAAGGTGCTCGCCGACATCGTCGGGCGGGTCGAGGGCATCGCCGATCTCGGCGGCGGGCTCTTCGAGGTGCGCATCGGCCTTGCGGCTGAGACGGTGGGCTCGGAGCCGGGGCAGCTCATGAACATGCTCTTCGGCAACAGCTCGATCCACGAGGACGTGGAGCTTCACGACGCGCTGATCCCGCCGGAGCTGGCCGCCGCCTTTGCCGGGCCCAATCGCGGCCTCGCCGGCTTGCGCGCCATGATCGGCGGCGCAAGGCGTGCTTTCACCTGCTCGGCGCTCAAGCCCCAGGGCTTGCCGGCGCGCGAGCTCGCGGCACTCGCCGGCCGCCTGGCACTGGGCGGCCTCGACTTCATCAAGGACGATCACGGCCTCGCCGACCAGCGCTACAGCCCCTTCGCCGAGCGGCTTGCGGCCTGCGCCGCCGCGGTCGAGAAGGCGAGCGAGGCGACCGGCCGCACCGCGCGCTACGTGCCGAGCCTCTCCGGCAACCTCGATTCCTTGCGCAGGCAGATGGCGCTCGCGCGCGCGGCCGGCATCGAGATGGTGCTCATCGCCCCCATGGTCGTCGGCCTGCCGCAGCTCGCCCAGCTTGCGCGCGAGAATCCGGAGATCGCCTTCATGGCGCATCCGGCGCTCGCCGGAGCCGCGCGCATCGCACCGCCGCTCCTCTTGGGCAAGCTCTTCCGCCTCTTGGGCGCCGACGCCACGATCTTCCCCAACCACGGCGGCCGCTTCGGCTATTCGCGCGAGACCTGCCTGGCGCTCGCAGAGGCCGCGCGCGCGCCTCAGCCGGCGATCCGGCCCGCGGTCCCCGTGCCGGCCGGCGGCATGACGCCCGCGCGCGTGCCCGAGATGCTCGAGTTCTACGGCCCGGACTGCATGCTTCTCATCGGCGGCGGCCTGCTCGCCGCGCGCGGGCGGGTGACCGAGGAGACGGCGGCCTTCACCCGCCAGGTCGAGCAATACGCCTATCGCTGAGGCGGCCGGAGAGAAAGGAGAGCGCGGCGTGGCGATCGTTCTCGAGGGTGCCGCCGTCATCGCCATGGACGAGGGGAACCGCGTGCTCCCCGCGGCCGACCTGCGCATCGAGGGCGAGCGCATCGCGGCCCTCGGCGAGGCGGGCACGCTCCGGCGCGAGGGCGACCAGGTGCTCGATTGCCGCGACCGGCTGGTGATCCCGGGATTCGTCGATACCCACACGCACGTGGCGGCCGGCCTCTTCCGCGGCCTCGTCGAGGACGTGGCGCGGGAGCATTGGCGCGACGGCTACGCCATCCCCGGAGAGGAGCGCTTCCGCCCCGAGGACTATCTCCTCGCCGCGTGCGCAGCCTGCTGCGAGCTTTTGCAGAACGGCGTCACCTGCATCGCCGACCGCTGGGCCGGCATGCTGGCGATCTCGGAGGAGATCGCGCGCACCGGCATCCGCGCCGTCGTCGGCCACACGCTCAGCGACGCCAAGGCCAAGGCAGAGTGGCCGGCCGCGGAGGCGCTCCTCGAGCGCTGGGGTACCGCGCCCGCGAGCCGCATCAGCGCCGGCATCGCCCCCCATGCACCCGACACCTGCTCGGACGCGCTGCTGCGCGCTTGCGCGGATGCGGCCGAGAAGCACGGCTGCCGCCTCTTCATCCACGCGGCGCAGAGCGAGTGGGAGATCGAGCGCCTCCGCGCGCGAGGCTACCGCGGCCTCCTCGATTGCTTCACGCAGAACGGGCTCACGGGCCCCCACGTGGTGGCGGCGCACTGCATCTATCTCGAGGAGCGCGAGATCGCGGCGTGGCCCGGGAGCGGCATCTCGATCGCCCATTGCCCGGCGAGCAATCTCAAGATCGAGGCGCGCACCATGCCGCTTCACCGCTTCGTCGGGCGCGTCGCCGTCGGGCTCGGCACCGACTGGGCACCAAGCGACAACGGCATGGACATGCTGGCCGAGACGCGGCTCGCGGCCCTCGTCGGCAAGCTCCTCGCCGGCGACCCGACCGCCCTCCCCGTCGCCGCCATGCTGCGCATGGCGACCATCGAGGGCGCCCGCGTGCTCGGCCTCGACGCCGCCGTCGGCAGCATCGAGCCGGGCAAGCAGGCCGACCTCGCGGTCCTCGATCTCGCAACGCTCGAGGCCAACCCGCGCCACGATCTCGCGGCCAACCTCCTCTATTCCATGAGCGCACGCTCGGTGCGCGACGTGATGGTGGCGGGCGAGTTCCTCGTGCGCGACGGCAGGCTCACCCGCTTCGATGCGGGCGAGCTGCAACGGGAGATGCGATCTCGTCCCTCTCCTCCTTTAGGAGGAGAGGGAGGGGCCCGTCGCGAAGCGACGGGAGGGTGAGGAGGGCGAGCGCATCAGCCTTTCGACGCGATTGGACAAATCACCTCCTCACCCTCCTCCTAAAGGAGGAGAGGGTAGGGTGAGGGAGCGCGGCGCCGCAATGGCCTTTCTGGACTTGTCGGCGGGCGATCCTATATCTTGCTCGGCTCAACCTCTCGGAGCGAAGGTCCAGCACCCATGGACAGCGACGCACTGCCCCGCCTGCTTGGCTTCCGCGACGGCTTCCGCTGGGACGGCATCGACCTCCTCCCCTACAAGGAGGAGGGCAGCGCCCCCTTCAAGTCGATCTCGCGCCAGACCCTCTTCTCGGACGCGCACTTGCGCTGCGAGCTGCGCTATTTCGAGATGGCGGCGGGCGGCTATTCGACCCTCGAGCGCCACGAGCACATGCACGCGGTGATGATCCTCCGCGGCCGCGGCCACTGCTTGCTCGGCCAGGAAGTGTGCTCTGTCAAGCAATACGACCTCGTGGCCATCCCGCCCTGGACCTGGCACCAGTTCCGCGCCACGGAAGGCGAGCCGCTCGGCTTTCTCTGCATGGTCAATGCCGAGCGCGACAAGCCGCAGCTCCCCTCCGAGGCCGAGCTCGAGGCGCTGCGCAGTGTTCCCGCCATCGCCGCTTTCCTCGACGGCGCCCTCGGCGTCTGAACCGGTCGCCGCGCGTGCGATCGCTTTTTCCGATTAATTGCGACGGAATTACTCGTTGGCTCGATCGATGGCTCGACGCCATCTTCCTCCTTGCGACACCCTTTCACGCGAAGCGAGGAGAGCAGACATGTTGACCATCGGCGACAAGTTCCCGGCCTTCAAGCTCAAGGCCGTCGTCTCGAGCGACCCCAGGACCGCCTTCACCGAGCTCTCCGAGGCCTCCGACCGCGGCAAGTGGAAGGTCGTGTTCTTCTGGCCCAAGGACTTCACCTTCGTCTGCCCGACCGAGATCGCGGCCTTCGGCCGCTTGAACGGCGAGTTCAACGATCGTGATGCGGTGGTCTACGGCGTCAGCATCGACTCTGAGTTCGTGCATCTCGCCTGGCGCCAGAACCATGCCGACCTCAAGGCGCTGCCCTTTCCCATGCTGGCCGACCTCAAGCGCGAGCTCTCCCAGGCGCTCGGCATCCTCGACAAGGCGGAAGGCGTGGCGTTGCGCGCCACCTTCATCGTCGACCCCGAGGGCGTCATCCGCTTCGTCTCGGTCAACGACCTGAGCGTGGGGCGCAACCCGCAGGAGGTCCTGCGCGTGCTCGACGCGCTGCAGACCGACGAGCTCTGCCCGTGCAACTGGCAGAAGGGCGACGAGGTGCTCAAGGCCGCCTGAGCGGCGGTAGAGAGGGGCGGCCGCTCGGCCGCCCCGTCCCAACCGCGCCCCAAAAGGAGATCCCGCCATGTCGATCGAAGCCATCAAGAGCCGCCTGCCCGAGTATGCCCGCGACCTCAAGCTCAACCTCTCGAGCCTGCTCTCCGAGCCCGTGCTCAGCGAGCAGCAGCGCTTCGGCACCTTCATTGCCTCGGCCCTCGCCGCGCGCAACCCCGAGCTCGCGGCCGCCCTCGAGGCCGAGCTCGGCCCGCGTCTCGCACCCGAGGCGTTCCAGGCGGCCAAGGCCGCGGCCGCCATCATGGCGATGAACAACATCTACTATCGCTTCATCCATCTCGCCGCGGCGGACGACTACCGCGCCATGCCCGCCAGGCTGCGCATGAACGCACTCGCCAGGCCGGGCGTGGAGAAAGCGGATTTCGAGCTGTGGTCGCTCGCGGTCTCGGCGATCAACGGCTGCGGCATGTGCATCGACGCGCACGAGCGCGAGTTGAGGAAAGCCGGCGTGCCGGCGGAGGCGATCCAGGCGGCGGTGCGCATCGCGGCCGTGGTGCATGCCGTGGCGGCGACGCTCGACGGCGAGCCGGCAGACGCGGCGTCCCGCGCGGCCGCGTGAGGGCGGGCCCTACTCGGCGGCCGGACGGCGCCTCCGCGCGTGCTCGAGGAGGCAGTCGTCCGGCAGCGTCTCGATCGGCGTGAAGTCGCGGTTGGCGATCCAGGCCGGCCGCTTGAAGCGGCGGATCGCGTTGTCGCAGCGGTTGAGCGAGAGATAGAGGATCCAGCGCGGCCACGGCGAGAGATTCGAGCCCGAGGCGTGCACCAGGTTGCCGTGGAAGAGGAGGAGCGAGCCCGGCGGTCCCTTGGGCGCCACGATGCCGCCCTCCTCGACGAGCCGCGCGATCGTCGCATTGTCCGTCGTCCAGAGGGGATAGCTCGTGGTGGTCACGTCGTGCGCCGCCGCGAGCCGGCCCTTGCGGTGGCTCTTCGGGATGAACATGAGCGGCCCGTTGAACTCGTTCGCCTCGGCGAGGAAGAGGGCGATGTTCATGGCCTGCGGCGCCGGCATGTCGTCGTCGTTGTGCCAGGTCGCGTAATCCTGGTGCCACTGCCAGACCGCGCCGTCGAAGGCCGCCTTGGCGTTGATCTTGAACTGGTGCATGTAGAGCCGGTCCGAGCCGAGGAGCTGGGCGACCGGCTGGACTAAGCGCGGATGGCGCGCCACGAGCGCAAAGACCGGGTTCCAGGTCTGTACATGGAAGGCCGTGCGCGGCGCCTCCGAGCCCTTCTCGCGCACCACCTCCTCGCGCCTCTCCGCGAAGATGGCCGGGAGCTCGGCGTTGAGCAGCGCCATCTCCACGGCCGAGAAGACTTGGGGGAGGAAGAGATAGCCCTCCTCCGCGAACTCCGCGAGCTGGGCCTCGTCGAGCTTCATCGCGCGTTCCTCCGCATGACGGCGCTGGGAGCCGCCAAGCCTGCGATTTTAGCGCGAAGGGGCCGCCGAGGCGAGAGCACGGCTTTACGCCCGCAGCCGCCCTGTGGCAGGCTCGCACCCTTGGTGCTGCGGGAGGGAGCGGGCATGACGCAAGCGGAAAGCATCCTCAGGACCGAGACGGACGACGTGCGCGTGACCGAGTGGCGCTTCGCACCCGGCGCCGAGACGGGCCGCCACCGGCACGGCTACGACTATGTGGTGGTGCCGCTCACAGCCGGGGCACTCCGCGTCGTGGCGGCGCGCGGCGAGACGCTTGCTACGCTTTCGCCCGGCGCCGCCTATTTCCGCAAGGCCGGCGTCGAGCACAACGTCATCAACGCGGGCGACGCCTTCCTCGCCTTCGTCGAGGTCGAGCTCAAGCGCCAGCCGGGGTGATATACCCCCCCCTACCCTCCCCCTCAAGGGGGGAGGGGAAAGTTGTGGGCACGCCATGATCTGCCCCCTTGAGGGGGAGGGTTGGGGTGGGGGGTGCCGGCACGGGACCTAGGCAGCACCCGACCGCTTCCTCGCCACGAGGTCGATGAGCGCCGACATGCCGTTGTGCCCGCTGCCCTCGCGGATCGACTCGTCGTAGGCTCGGAGCTTGAGGATCTCCATGTCGGCAAAGCTCGCGCGCAGCAACACCTCGCTATAGAGGTTCTCCACGCTGGAGGGGCCGCCGGTGCGGTATTCGAGCTGCTTCGGGCGATAGCCGTGGAGGAGGAGGAGGCCGCCCGGCTTGAGGCACTTCTTGATGCCGGCGAAGATGGTCTCGCGCAGGGCAGGTCCCGCGAACTGGATGAAGACCGCGAGCACGGCGTCGAAGCGCTGCTCCGGCCACGCCCAGCGCGCGAGGTCGGCCTCCTCGATCTCGAGCGTCGCCTTGCGCTCGGCCGCTAGAAGACGCGTCTTGGCGAGCGCATTCGGCGAGAAGTCGATGGCGTGGACCGCGAGGCCGCGCTCGGCGAGCCACACGCCGTTCCGCCCTTCGCCGTCGGCGACCGCGAGCAGCTTCTGCCCGGGTTGGAGGAGATGGGCGTGGGCAGCGACGAAGCGGTTGGGCTCCTTGCCGAAGAGATAGCCCTCGGCCGCGAAGCGCTGGTCCCAGTGCTCGCGTGCCGAGGCGGCTCCGCTCACGAGGCAGCACTCTCCACGCGCTGCCCGATGCCGCCGCGCAGGGCGCCTGCAGCGACCGTGCCCCACAGCACCTCCTGGCCTGCCGGCAGCGGCCTGCTGTTCGGCATCGCGAGCCACAGGCGGTAGAGGAGGCGCGCACGCCCGCTCGCCGCATCGTCCTCGAAGGGCGTGCGGCCGTGGTAGATGACGTGATTGTTGAGGAGCTGCATGTCGCCGGGCTCGAGCGTCATCTCGAAGGCGAGCTCGTCAGCTAGCGCCATCAGCATCTCGAGCGCCTCGCGCTCGGCCGCGGTGAGCGGCCTCACCCCCGGCACCATCTGCGCGATCTCGATGTAGGTGAGCGAGTAGTGGCTGGTGAACTTCCCGCCGACCGCACCGAAGATGGGCAGCGCATAGAGCTCCTCCGGCCCGCTCGCCTCCTCGCCGAAGCGGCTCCGCACATAGTCGCGGTAGAGGAGCTCGACGAGGTCCGGCCGGCGCTCGAGCATGGCATTGTGCACGGCGGCCGAGCTCGCGAGCCGGCTCACCCCGCCCGCGCGAGCCTGCTGGACGCAGAGGAGGCCCACCACGTCCGTGCGGTCGGTGTGGAAGCGCAAGCGCCCGTTCGAGAGCGTGCGCGCATAGGAGGAGAGCACGGCCTGCCCGCCGCTCTTCTCGTCGCGGATCTCGCCGTAGCGCTGGCCGACGCCGGCCCCCTCGTCGTGGATCTCGCGCATGAGCTCGCCGCGGCGGTTCTGGAAGACCGGGCGGCCGAGGTTGCTGCCGATGCCGAACCAGATCTGGCGGAGCTCGTCGGCCGTATAGCGCTCGACCGGCAGGCGGCGCAGCTTGGCCATGCCCGAGCCATCCTCGAGCTCGCGCGCGACCGCGGCCAGCGTGGCGGCAAGGGCCGGGAGCGGAAAAGCCTCGCGCGCCGTCTCGTGCCAGGGAATGCCCTTGGCCCGGCAGGCGTGCAGCGCCGCATCGATCTCGGCGAGCTCGCCATCGCTCAACTCGAAGATCCAGCGCCGCGATTGCGCCATCTCCTCGCCGCGCCAGGCGCAAGCTCCGGCAATAGCCGCGTGCATCAGGGCCTCCTCCCTCAAGCGGGCCTAGCCGCCCACGACCTCGAACTGCACGTCGACGTTGCCGCGCGTCGCGTGGGAGTAGGGGCAGATCTTCTCGTGGGCGTCCTTGACGAAAGCCGCGAGCTCGGCCTGGGGCAGGCTCCTGTCCTCGACGCGCATCTTGACCGAGATGCCGAAGCCGCCGCCCTCGCGCGGCCCGATCGACACGGCGCTCGTGACCCTGGCCTTGGTGGCGTCCTTCTTCTGCTGCTTGGCCACGTAGTCGAGAGCACCCCCGAAGCAGGCCGCATAGCCCGCGGCGAAAAGATGCTCCGGCGTCGCCGTGCCGGGCTTGCCCGGGCCGCCCATCGCCTTGGGCACCGAGAGGTCCGCCGAGACCGTGCCGTCGCTCGCCTCGGTGTGTCCGTTGCGTCCGCCCGTGGCGGTCGCCGTCGCGGTGAAGAGCGGCTTGATCTTGTCCATGTCGCCTCCGCTTGCGCTTGGATCCGGGTGATTGGAGCTTAATCTATCGCGCGCCAGCGCGATGGCAACCCCCTACGCCTTCCCCTTCCCCTTCCCCTTCCCCTTCCCCTTCCCCTACCCCCTCCCTTGGGCCACCATGGCCCGCACCGTCTCCGCGATGCGCGTGGGCGATATCTTGCATGCCTCCTCGAGCGGCGGCGCGTAGGGGATGGGGATGCGCGGGGCGCCGAGGCGCCGCACGGGTCCCTTGAGCACGGCGAACAGTTCCTCCGCAGCGCTGGCCGCGATCTCGGCGCCGAAGCCGCCGGTCTCGACCGCCTCGTGGACGACGAGGAGGCGGCCGGTGCGGCGCAGCGAGGCGAACACCATCTCCTTGTCCCACGGGTAGATGGTGCGGAGGTCGATGACCTCGACCGAGGGGGCGCCTTGCAGGAGACCGAGCGCCGCCTCGACCGCGCGCAGCATCCCCGACCAGGCGACGAGCGTCACGTCGCTCCCGGAGCGCACCAGGCGCGCCTTGCCGAGGGGGATGGGGGGTGCCGCCTCGTCGACCTCGCCGGGCACCGCCCACATGTCCTTGTGCTCCATGTAGACGACCGGATCGTCGCAGCGGATGGCGCTCTTGAGCAGGCCGTAGTTGCAGGCGGGCGTCGCCGGGCAGACGACGACGAGGCCGGGGATGTGCGCGTACCAGCCCTCGAGCGATTGCGAATGCTGGGCGGCGGACGAGCGCCACATGCCGACCGGCTGGCGCACCACCAGCGGCACGCGGCCCTGGCCACCGAACATGTAGCGCGCCTTGGCCGCCTGGTTGACGAGCTCGTCGACGGCGCAGAGGGCGAAATCGGCGAAGCGCATCTCGACGACCGGCCGCGTGCCCATGAGCGCCGCACCCACGGCAGCCCCCATGATGGTCGCCTCCGAGATCGGCGTATCGACGATGCGCTCCGCCCCGAACTCCTCCACGAGGCCCTTGTATTGCCCGAAGACGCCGCCGCGCCCGAGGTCCTCGCCGAGCGCCCAGACGGCCTTGTCGCGGCGCATCTCGGCCGCGAGTGCCGCCTTGCCGGCCTCGAGATAGCTCATGAGCGCCATGCTTCGGCTCCCACGTCCTGCACGTCCGTCCAGGCGAGCGCCGGCGCCGGCCAGGGTGCCGCGCGCGCCGCGGCCACGGCGTCCGCGATCTCGCTCCGGGCCTCGGCCAAGATGGCGGCAAGCTGCCCCTCCGCGGCGCCGCCCAGGCGCAAGAGCTCGGCGCAGCGCAGAAGCGGATCGTCCGCCTGCCTCTCCTCGAGCTCGGCCGCCGGGCGGTAGAGTGCAGGGTCGCTCGCCGTATGGCCCTTCAGGCGATAGGTGCGCGCGAGGAGGAACTGCGGCCCGGCTCCCTCGCGCACGCGGGCGAGGAGGGCCGCCGCCGCCTCGTCGACCGCGGCCACCTCGTTGCCGTCGACCGCGCGCGCCGGCACGCCGAGGCTCTCTGCGCGCGCGTCGGGGCCGGGACCTGCCGAGACCGCGCGCGTGCGCGTCATGGCGGCGAAGCCGTTGTCCTCGCAGACGAAGAGCACGGGGAGCTCGTAAATCTTGGCCCAATTGAGGCTCTCGAGGAAGGGGCCGCGGTTGGTCGCACCGTCGCCGAAGAAGCAGGCGACCACGCGCCGCTCGCCCTTGAGCTTCACCGCGTGCGCGGCACCAACCGCGATGGTGAGGCCGGCCGCGACCACGCCGTTCGCCCCCAGCATGCCGATCGAGAAATCCGCGATGTGGAGCGAGCCGCCCTTCCCTTGGCAGGTCCCCGTGGCGCGGCCGAAGAGCTCCGCCATCATGGCCTTGGTCGAGGCGCCCTTGGCGATTGTGTGGCCGTGGCCGCGGTGGGTCGTGGTGATGAGGTCCTCGCGCGCGAGATTGGCCATCACGCCGGCGGCGACCGCCTCCTGGCCGATCGAGAGGTGCACGGCGCCGGTGACGTGCCCCGCCTTGTGCGCCGCCTCGGCCGCCTCCTCGAAGGCGCGGATGCGCGCCATGGTGCGGTAGTGCGCGAGCAGGCGGTCTAAGTCGATGTTGGGCAAGGCTGCCATCGGCTCGCTCTCCGGGATCGCGTTTCCGCGACAGCTTTAGCATCGCGCACGCTGGCCGGCAAGCTGCGCCGCTTCCGGACCGGCGCAATATCTCGCTGTAATTAAAGCGAATTTCCTGTTGCGCGCGATGCCGGTTCCTGCTTCAAGACGGGCGGCGGCCAAACACGCCGCGAGGACGTGGACGAAAGACCCGCGAAGGCCATGACCGCCGAGAGCGCCCCGATCCTGGTCACGGACAGCATCACGAAGCTCGGCGCCGGGGCGGCGGGAGGCGTCGCCGTCGCCGCCTCCCACGGCGGCCTCTATGCCGCCTATCTCGCGGCGCGGAGCGGCTTGCGCGGCGTCGTCCTCAACGACGCGGGCGTCGGCCTCGATAAGGCCGGGATCGCCGGTCTCGCCTATCTCGACGGGCTCGGCATGGCGGCAGCCACCGTCGACTGCCGCTCGGCGCGCATCGGCGATGGGCACGACATGATGGCGCGCGGCACCATCAGCCATGTCAACGCCGCGGCGGCGCTGGCCGGCTGCAAGGTGGGAGAGGCCTGCGCCGAATGCGCCGAGCGCATGCGCGGGGCACCGCTGGCCAAGGGCGAGCCGCCGGCTTACGCCGAGGCGCGCTTCCTCCTCCGCCGCGAGCCCGGCGAGCCCCCGGTGTGGGGCCTCGATTCGAACTCCCTCGCCGAGCCCGAGGACGCCGGCGCCATCCTGGTGACCGGCTCCCACGGCGGCCTCCTCGGCGGCAAGCCGCAGAGCGCCATCCGGGTGCAGGCGCTGGCCGCCGTCTACAACGACGCGGGCATCGGCATCGACCGGGCGGGGGTCTCGCGCCTCCCGGCGCTCGACGCGCGCGGCATCGCGGCTGCGACCGTCGCGGCGGCGACCGCGCGCATCGGCGACGCGCGCTCGGCCTGGGCCACCGGCCGGCTCTCCCAGGTGAACGCGCGTGCCGCCGCACTCGGCGCCCGCATCGGCATGAGCGTGCCGGAATTCGCAACCCTTGTCATTGCCCGGACGAGAACCGCGGCTGAGAGCGGAGCAGAGGGATCATGAGCATGCCAATGTCCGCCAACCGGCCGTCCGGACGCATGAGCGGCGGCCGCGCGCTTGCCGAGATGCTGCGCTTAGCTGGCACCGGCCCGATGTTCGGCATGGGCGGCTTCCAGCTCCTCCCCTTCTACGACGCGATCCGCGAGCTCGGCCTCAGGCACTATCTCATCAACGACGAGCGCTGCGGCGCCTTTGCCGCCGACGCCTATGCGCGCGTCGCGAACCGGCCCGGCATCTGCGATGCGACGCTCGGGCCGGGTGCCACGAATCTCGTGACCGGCCTCGTCGAATCCTTGAACGCCGGCACGCCACTGATCGCAATTGTGGGCGACGCCAACCGCATGCACGCCTGGAAGAACATGACCCAGGAATGCCGCCAGAGCGACATCCTGCGGCCGGCGGCGAAGGAGCTCATCCGCGTCGAGGCGACGGCACGCATCCCTGAGCTCGCGCGCCGCGCCTTCGCGGTGGCGACCGCGGGCCGGCCGGGGCCGGTGGTGCTCGACGTGCCCGAGGACGTGTGCCACGGCGAGCACGAGTTCGCGGCCGAGGACTTCCACATCGACCCGGCCACGACGGCGATCCCGGCACGGCGCGCGCGCCCGGAGCGGAGCCAAATCGAGGCCGCCGCCCGCCTCTTGGCAAAGGCCAAGCGCCCGCTCATCCTCGCCGGCGGCGGCGTGCATCTCTCGGCGGCGCAGGCAGCGCTCACGGCCTTTGCCGAGCTGGCGCGCATCCCGGTCGCCCACACCATGAGCGGCAAGGGCGCAATCGCCTGCACCCACCCGCTCTCGGCCGGCCTCTTCGGGCGCTATTCGCGCATCGCCAACGATCTCATCGCCGCGGCCGATTTCCTCCTCGTGGTCGGCTGCAAGCTCGGCGAGATCGCGACCAAGCGCTATGCGCTCCTGCCGCCCGCGGTGCCGATCATCCATCTCGACATCCTGGCCGAGGAGATCGGCCGCACGGCATCGCCCGAGATCGTGCTGTGGGGCGACGCGCGCGAGGGGCTCGCCGATCTCGGCGAAGCCCTCGGCGACGATGCGGCGCGGCTCAAGGCCGCGCGCGCCGGCTATATCGCCGAGTGCGCGACGCGCATGGCCGCCTGGCGGAAGGAAGCCGCACCCCGCCTCGGCTCGGGCGAGCGGCCGATCAACATGGCGCGCCTGGTGGCCGAGCTCGACCGCGCCATTCCCTCGGACGGCATCCTCGTGGCCAACGGCGGCTTCGCCGGCCACTGGACGGCACTCCTCTACGACACCAAGTCGGCGGGCCGCCATTACATCGCCGACCGCGGCCTCGCCTCGATCGGCTACGGCCTGCCGGGCGGCATCGGCGCAGCCCTCGCCGCACCAGCCTCGCCGGTCGTGGCGATCACCGGCGACGGCGGCTTCAACATGGTGCTCGGCGAGCTCGAGACGGCACGGCGCACCGGTGCCGCGCTCACGACCGTGGTGGTCAACAACGCGGCCTCGGGCTACGTGAAAGCGCTGCAGCACGTCATGTACGGCGGTCGCTACCAGTCGAGCGACCTCGCCGAGATGAATTATGCGGCACTCGCCGAAGCCATGGGCTGCCGCGGCATCCGCGTCGAGGATCCGGAGCGACTGGGCGAGGCGCTCGCGGCCGGCATTGCCGAGCGCTCCCGGCCGACGGTCATCGACGTCGTGGTCACGCGCGACGCCGGCCAGATGCTGCCGGCCGCCGACAACCGCACGGTCGAGATCAAGAAGGGCGACCGCGTGGCGTGAGGCAGAGCCAGAGGGATGCGCATGGGGATGTCATGGCGCAGCGCTTGAGCGGCAAGGCGGCGATCGTCACGGGAGCGGCGAGCGGCCTCGGCCTTGCCATCGCAAAGCGCCTGTCAGCGGAAGGTGCGGCCGTGGCGTTAGCCGACCTCGACGAGGCCGCGGCCTTGAGGGCGTGCGGCGACATCGAGGCGGCAGGCGGAGCCGCCATGGCGCTGCGGGCCGACGTGAGCGAGCCCGGCGACGTGACGGCACTCGTCGCGCGCACCGTGGACAGCTTCGGGCGCCTCGACATTCTCGTGAGCAATGCCGGCGTCGGCGGCACCCATGCCTTCCTCGATGAGCCGCTCGAGCATTGGCAGAAGGTGATCGCGGTCAATTTGACCGGCGTCTTCCTCTGCGGTCAGGCGGCGGCGCGCGTCATGGCCCGCCAAGGCTCTGGCCGCATCGTCAACATCGCCTCCGTGAGCGGCCTCCGCGCCGGCAGCGGGCGCACCGCCTACGGCACCGCCAAGGCGGGCGTCATCCATCTCACGCGGCAGATGGCGCTCGAGCTCGGGCCCCTCGGCATCACGGTCAACGCCGTCGCCCCCGGGCCGGTCGACACGCCGCTCGTCGCGCGCGACCACACGCCCGAGACGCGGGCCGCCTATCTCGCGATGATCCCGCTCGCCCGCTACGGCACGCCCGAGGAGATCGCCGGCGTGGTCGCCTTCCTCGCGAGCGACGACGCGGCCTATATGAGCGGCGAGACGCTCGCCGTCGACGGCGGCTTCACCGCGAGCGGCATGATCGCGCGCGACGTGCTGGTGCCGCGCTGAGGGAAGCGAAGCGCTGGAAATGGTAAGATCGGCCGCGGCGCAAAGCGAGGCAAAGCGCCAGCGCTATCCTGGCGGCGGAAGCTTAGAATGGGCCGTGTCGCAACATCTTGCCGGTGGCTGCTTGCCAAGATCGGCGACCGCAGGACGCAATTGCGCCTATGCCTGAGGGTGACGGTTGCGGCCTTGGCGTCTTTCGCCCTAGCGCAATTCCTGACCGTTCCTCTCGCGGGCTTGTGGGTGGTGCTGACGGCAGTCGTCGTGACCCAAATGAGCCTCGGCGCCTCGCTGAAGGCGACGATCGAATATTTCGTGGGAACGCTCGGCGGCGCGGTTTACGCCGCCGCCGTCGCCGCCCTCGTCCCGCACCACGATGAAATCTCCGTCTTGGCCGTGCTCGCGCTTGCAGTGGCACCGCTTGCGCTGCTCGCCGCCGCGAATCCGCATTTTCGCGTCGGCCCGTTCACGGCCGTCATCGTGGTTCTAGGGACGACGGCCACCCACAACGACCCGATCGTCTCGGCATTCTATCGCGTGCTCGAGGTGGCCCTCGGCGGTGGCACCGGCCTCGTGGTCTCCTTTCTGGTGCTCCCGGCGCGTGCGGATGTCCTGGTGATCGCGGCCGCGGCCAACATGCTCGATCTCCTCGCGCGGGCTTTGCCCGAGCTGTTCGCCGGCTTTACCCGGGCTCGCGATGCAGCGGGTGCCCTACGGGTCCAGAACAGGATCAGAGCCGCGTTCGCGCGCGTCGACGCAGCCGGCGCCGAGGCCAAGCACGAGAAGATGACCTATCTTGCGGCGCAGCCGGATCCGGGGCCGCTGCTGCGCACGCTCCTCCGCCTGCGTCACGATCTCGTCATGATCGGACGGGCGGCAGCCGTGCCGCTCCCGGAGCCGTTCCAGGCGCTGCTCGGACCGCTGCTTGCGCGCCTCGTCGAGGCCCTGGCCGATTATCTGCGTGCCGGCAGCACGGCGCTGATCGCACGCCGCAGCGCACCTCAGCTCGACGCGGTCGAAGCCGCGTTGGATGCCTATGCTGCCGCGGTCGCCGCCGCGCGCCGCGAAGGATCGACGCGGGATTTGCCCGGCGATGCGGTGGAGCGCATCTTCGCGCTCGGTTTCGCGCTCGAGCAGCTTCGCCAGAATTTCATCGACCTTGCGCGCTGCGTAACTGATTTTGCACCATCGAACGCCGTCTCCATGCGCAAAATCGACCCGAGGCCGGACCAGTCACCGCGATAGCGGCAGAGCCCCGGACCTTACTCGCCGTCCCCCGCTGCGGGCGCCGCGCGCCGCTCGAGCACGACGGCGAGCACGAGCACCGCAAGCATGATCGCGGCACCCGCGATATAGGGCCCGTTGCGCCCGGCCAAGGTGAAGACGGCGCCGGCGAAGGTGGGGCCGAGGATGCGCGCGAGGCTGGCGGCCGATTGCGAGATGCCGAGCACGCTGCCGAGCGTGCGCCGATCGGCCGCGAGCGAGATGAGGCTGCTGAGCGAGGGGTTGCTGATGCCGCCGCCATAGGCCACGAGCCCCATGGCGACGAGGAGGAGCGGCAGGGCGTGCGCGAGCGGAATGAGCGCGAGGCCGAGCGCGAACGCGAGGGCGCCTTGGATCAAGAGACGCCGCTCGCCGAAGCGCTTGGCGAGCGGGCGCATCAGGCCGCCCTGCACGAGGGCCGAGAGCACGCCCGCGTAGGCGAAGAGGTAGCCGTTCTGCGTAGCACCCCAGCCGAAGGCGCGCTCGGACCACATGGCGAAGGTGGCCTCGAGGCCTGCAAAGGCGAAGGTCACCAGGAAGAAGAGCATCACGAGCAGCCTGAGCTCGCCGTGGCGCCAGGCGGTGACGAGGATCTGGATGCGCCCGGGGCGCGAGGTCCCTGCCGCGGCCCTGCGCGCCTCGGGATCGAGCGACTCCTTGAGGAAGGCCGCGGCAAAGAGCAGGGCCGCGAGCGAGAGCGCCGCCGAGGTCAGCGCCGGCGCCAGCACGTGTGGATCGTGCGGATCGGCGCCTGCCAGCACGCCGCCCAGCGCCGGCCCGACGATGAAGCCGAGTCCGAAGGCGGCGCCCACGAGGCCCATGCCCTGGGCGCGGCGCTCGGGCGGTGTTACGTCCGCGATATAGGCCTGCGCGGCCGCGATGTTGCCCGCCATGATGCCGGCCATGGCGCGCGCTGCAAGGAGTGCCACGAGGCTGTCGGCGAGGCCGGTCCACACGTAGGAGAGCGAGATGCCGGCGAGGCTTACCAGGAGGATGGGCTTCCGCCCATAGCGGTCGCTGAGGCGGCCCCAGACGGGTGCGGAGAAGAATTGCATGAGCGAATAGATCGCCATCACCAGCGTCACGAGCTCGGGTCCGGCGTGGAAATGCTCGGCATAGAACGGCAAGAGCGGGATGACGACGCCGAAGCCGACAAGATCGACGAAGACCGTGAGGAAGATGGCGATGAGCGGGCTGATGCGGTTCATGCGGACTCTGCTGCGGCCGCGTCCTTCTCGGGACGCGTCATGGCGAGCCAAGGGGCTACTCGCTTGGCGGGGGCTTGGCAAGCGCCGATGGACAGCCGGCGCGGAAATGCCGCGACGGCTTCACCTTTGCTCGGTACCGTACTAACCGATGTCAGGTAACGGCGCTCCCTCGTAAGGTCTCTTCGAGGGCGGCGCTGGCGGGGACGCAGAATTCCGCCCTCTCCCTTCGAGGGGGACGGTCACGGAGCCGGGCGCGCCGTGCACCCGTATGCGGCTGCCTCAGCGCGTGCTCGAGAACGGCCAGGTCGAGCCGCTCGGGCTCGAGCCGGCGGCAGGGGCTGCCGGCTGCGGTGCCGCAGGCGCGCTCGGCGCCGGGGCGGCCGCGGGCGGAGCCGCGGGCTGAGGCGGCTTGGGCGCCTGGGCGACCACGGGCTTGGGTGCCGGAGGCATCGCGGGCTTGGGCGCCGGAGGCATCGCGGGCTTGGGCGCCGGAGGCATCGCGGTCTTGGGCGCCGGAGGCATCGCGGGTTTCGGCGCCGGGGACATCGCAGGCCTCGGCATCGGGGGCATCGCGGGCCTGGGCGCCGCGGCAACCGGCGGCCTTGGGGCCAGCGCAACTGCCGGCTTCGGCGCCGGGGCAACGACCGGCTTCGGTGCGGGTGCCGCCTTCGCGACGGGCGCCGTCTTCACCTTGGCAACCTTCTTCGGCGCCGGCTTCTTTGCCAGCTTCTTGGCCGGCTTCTTCGCGGGCTTCTTCGCCTTCACGACCCGCTTCACCGCCGCCTTGCGCGGTGCCGCCTTCTTGGCTCTCTTCGCGGCTACCCGCTTGCGGGCGGGCTTGCGCACCGGCTTCTTCGCGGTGCGGCGTGCGCTCGTGCGGCGCGCGGCCTTGCGGGCGGCCGGCTTCCCGGCGCGGCTCTTGGACTTCTTTGCCGCCGTTTTCGTCTTTTTCCGACGTGTTGTCTTTGCCATTTTCGTGCACTCCCTCTTTGTCGCGAATGCTCGGCTCCGTTGCAGCCGTGCAGTCGCATCCTCTAGATGCCGCGACTTGTGACAGAAGTAAAGCTTGCTGATTATTTTGCCGGCGGAACGATCCGCCGGCGCTGGACTTGGGTGCAGCGCAGCAATCTATCTATTTGAAACTATTACATTTCCAACGCGCTAGACGGCCGCGGCGGCGCGCCGCAGGGTGATCGCGACGGGCTTGCCGTCGAGCTCGTGCTCGCTTCTGAAGCCCTCGGTGCCCCGCTCGGCGGGGACGAGGGTGAGGGCGAGCGCCAGCGTCTCCTCCGCGATGAAGCGGCGGTGGCTCTCGACGGCGGCGGCGAGCTCGGGGGGCAGGGAAAGGGCGAGCTCGATGCGGTCGGAGACGTGCAGTCCCGCCTCCTTGCGCGTGGTCTGGATGAGGCGCACGAGGTCGCGCGCCAGCCCTTCGGCCTTGAGCTCGGGCGTCATTGTCACGTCGAGGATGACGGCACCCCGGCCCTTGAGGCTGAGCGCCGACTGCCCCTCGGGTACTGCGAGGCGGAGGGTGAAATCCTCGCCCGCGAGCGTGTGGCCCGCGGCCGCGACCGTGCCGTCGCCGTTGTCGCGCCAGGCGCCGGCCTTGGCGGCGGCGAGCACCTCCTTGACCGCCTTCCCGATGCGCGCGCCGATCTTGGGATTGACGTGGAGCTCGAGGCGGCCGAACTTGCCGATCTCCGCGTCGAACTCGACGCGCTTCACGTTGACCTCGTCCTCGATGAGGTGGCGGAAGGCGGCGAGCCGCTCGGCCATGGGGGTCGCCACGATCATCGCCGAGAGCGGCAGGCGGACCCGGAGATTGTGCTGCTCGCGGATGGCGAGCGCCGCCGAGCAGATGTCGCGCACCCGGTCCATGGTCTCGACGAGCTCCTCCTCGGCGGGGAAGGCGCTCACCTCCGGCCACAGGGCGAGATGCACGCTCGTCTCGCCGGTCAAGCCGCGATAGACCGTCTCGCTGAGATAGGGGACGAGCGGGGCCACCGCACGCAGGAGCGTCGTCAGCACGGTATAGAGCGTGTTGTAGGCGGCGAGCTTGTCGCGGTCGCGGCCGGCGCGCCAGAAGCGCTCGCGGCTCCTCCTGATGTACCAGTTGTTGAGCGCGTCGAGGAAGCGCACCACGGCGGCCGAGGGAGCGGGGATGTCGTAGGCGTCCAAGTGGCTCTCGATATCGAGCACGAGGGCGCGCGTCTTGGCCAGGATGTAGCGGTCGAGGACGTTCTCCGCCTCGCTCACGAGCTCAGCCTTGATGCCGTCCGCATTGGCGTAGAGTGCAAAAAAGTAATAGGCGTTCCAGATCGGCTTGAGGACGTGGCGCTGCACCTCGCCGATGGCGCGGCCGTCCTTGGGAATGGCGAGGTCGCCGCCGGACAAGAGCGGCGAGGAGACGAGATACCAGCGCAGCGCGTCGGCGCCGTAGGTGTCGAACATCTCGAGCGGGTCGGGATAGTTCTTGAGCCGCTTCGAGAGCTTCTGGTGGTTCTCGTCGAGCACCACCCCATGGCAGAGGCAATTCTTGAACGGCACCTTGTCGAAGAGGGCGACCGCCAGCACCACGAGGGTGTAGAACCAGGCGCGCGTCTGCGCCACGTACTCGACGATGAAGTCGCCGGGGAAGTGGCTCTCGAACCACTCCTTGTGCTCGAAGGGGTAGTGCACCTGGGCATAGGGCATGGAGCCCGATTCGAACCAGCAGTCGAGCACGTCCTCGACGCGGCGCATCATGCTCTTGCCCGTGGGATCGTCGGGATTGGGCCGCACCAGCCGGTCAATGCCGGGCCGGTGGAGGTCCTGGGGCCGCACGCCGAAGTCGCGCGCGATCTCGTCGATGCTGCCGTAGACGTTGATGCGCGGGTAAGCGGGGTCGTCGCTGCGCCACACCGGGATGGGCGAGCCCCAGAAGCGGTTGCGGCTGATGTTCCAGTCGCGCGCACCGGCGAGCCAATTGCCGAAGAGCCCGTCGCGGACGTGGCTCGGGATCCAGTTGATGCCCTTGTTGAGCTCGACCATGCGCTCGCGGAAGTCGGTCACCTTGAGGAACCAGGCGTTGATGGCGCGGTAGATGAGCGGCGTGTCGGTGCGCCAGCAGTGGGGGTAGTTGTGCACGATGGTGTCCTGGCGCACGAGCACGCCCATGCGCTTCAGATCCTGGATGATCGGCTTGTTGGCGTCGAACACGAGCTGGCCCTCGTAGGGCTTCACCTCGCTCGTGAAGCGGCCGGCGTTGTCGACGGGTACTACGATGGGAATGCCGTGCTTCGAGCAGAGATCGAGGTCGTCCTCGCCGAAGCCGGGCGCCATATGGACGATGCCGGTGCCCTCCTCGGTCGAGACGAAATCGCCGGCAAGCACGCGGAAGGCCCCTTCCGTCGCGGCGAAGAAGGGGAAGATCGGCTTGTAGGTGCGGCCCAAGAGGGCGCTCCCCTTGAGCGTGCCGACGCGCACCGCGTTGGCGAGCTGCTTCTCGTACTTGGGTGCCGCGGCCTCGGCGAGCGCGTAGCGTGCATCCTCCTCCTCGAAGACCGCGTAGTCGATGTCGGCGCCGACCGCGAGTGCGAGGTTCGAGGGCAGGGTCCAGGGCGTCGTCGTCCAGGCGAGGAGCTTCAGGGGCTTCGTCTCGCCCGGCAAGGAATCGAGGGTGAAGGCGACGGTGACGGCCGGATCCTGGCGCTCGCGGTAGGCATTGTCGAGGCGCGTCTCGAAGTTGGAGAGCGGCGTCTGGATGGCCCAGGAATAGGCGACGACGCGGTAGCCCTCGTAGATGAGGCCCTTGTCCCAGAGGGTCTTGAAGGCCCACATGACGCTCTCCATGAAGGAGAGGTCGAGGGTCTTGTAGTCGTTCTTGAAGTCGACCCAGCGCGCCTGGCGCGTGACGTACTTCTCCCACTCCTTGGTGAAGCGCAGCACCGAGGTGCGGCAGTGATCGTTGAAGCGCTCGATGCCGTACTCGAGGATCGCCGGACGGCCGGAGATGCCGAGCTCCTGCTCGGCGGTGAGCTCGGCCGGCAGGCCGTGGCAGTCCCAGCCGAAGCGCCGCTCGACGCGTCTTCCCCGCATGGTCTGGTAGCGGGGGACGATGTCCTTGACGAAGCCGGTGACGAGGTGGCCGTAGTGCGGCAGGCCGTTGGCGAAGGGCGGGCCGTCGTAGAAGACGAACTCGTTGTGCTTGCCGCCGCGCATGGCCGGGCGCTCCGCGACCGAGCGCTCGAAGATCTGCTCGCGCTGCCAAAAGGCGAGGATCTCCTCCTCCATGGCGGGGAAGCTCGGGTTGGGCTCGAGCTCCGGATAGGGCTTGTCGCCTGCCCTCTTCGCGGCGCTCTCGGCTGCGGCGGCGGTGCTCTCAGGCGCGGTCATGGCTCGAATGCGTCCCAGGAATGCGTTATTTAGGTCGCTTTGCGCGTTTCACATAGCCCGTGGGGCGCTGGGATGTAAAGCATGCTGACCGAGGAACGGCGATTGGCGGCAAGCGTCCGCGGGATTATATTCCCCGCATGAGGCACCTTACATTCCCAATCGTCATCGAAGGCGACGCCGACGGTTATTTCGCGTCTTGCCCGGCCCTTCAGGGTTGCTACAGCCAAGGCAGCACGCACGAGGAAGCCGTGCGGAATATCAGGGACGCCATACGCCTGCATGTTGCGGACCGCATCGCTGATGGCGAGGAGATCTCCGAGCCTGTTTCCGTGAGCCTTTCCACGGTCGAAATCGCTGTGTGATGCCGAGGCTTAAGCACCTCAAGGCGAGCGAAATCGCCGCCGCCTTGGAACGGGTCGGGTTTGCGCTCGCGAGGCAAAGCGGCAGCCATAAGATTTACAAGAACGCCGCAGGCAGGCGCGCGGCTTGGACGGGTGCCTCAGGGCCACCCCTTCTGGCTCGACTGGCTCAGGCGCAACCGATACTGAGCGCGCTTGGCCAGCGCTCTGTCTTTCCCCTGTACAAGGAGCGCCGGCTCGGGAATCAATGAGCCGCGGACATTTCTAAGGCAGCAAGGTGCAGGATGGCCGGCATTCTTCTCGAGCGCGAGGGCGTTACCGACGAGGAGCGGGCGGCCCATGCCCGTGCGATTGCCGCAACGGGGCGCGCGGCCTCGCTTCTGCGCGCGGCCGAGCTCAAGGCCAAGGTGGGTGCCGAGAAGCTCGGCAAGGCCCTCCAGTTCCCCGGCACGGCGCTCAGCGACCGCATCGTCGAGCCCGGCCCCTTCTCGCTCAAGATGGCGGCGGGCGATCATCTCCGCATCATCGATCTCGAGGGCCAGCAGGCGGTCGATTTCCTCGTCTATGACGCGGCCGACGAGGAGAACCGCTACAACGCCGCCAACACCGTCAAGCTCAACCGCTCGATCTACATCGGCGCCGGCTTCAAGCTCTATTCCGATCTGGGCGAGGTGCTGATGACCGTGGTCGAGGACACGGTGGGCCACCACGACACGCTCGGCGGCTGCTGCAGCACGGAGGTCAATTACCGGCGCTACGGCATTGCCGGTACCGCGAGCTGCCGCAACAACTTCATCGCCGCACTCGCCGAGCACGGCATGCGCCCGCGCGACATCCCGGCCAACATCAATTTCTTCATGTACGTGCCGGTCAGGCCCGACGGCTCGACCGAGATCGCGGACGGCCTCTCGCAGCCCGGCGACTACGTCGATTTGCGCGCCGAGAAGGACGTGCTGGTGGCGATCTCGAACTGCCCACAGCTCTACAACCCATGCAACGGCTGGAACCCCACGCCCGTGCGCATCATCGAGTGGCGGCCGAAGTAGAGGCTTCTAGGGCAAGGCGGCTGGTGGGCCCGGGTAGACTCGAACTACCGACCTCCCGCTTATCAGGCGAGCGCTCTAACCACCTGAGCTACGGGCCCCGTGGGGACGGCTGTTGCTAGACCATGGCTAGTGCGGGTGTCAAGCGAGCCTCTCAGAGCTCCACCAGGAGGCCGTCCTCGGCAGCCTCGTGGGCGAGCTCGTGGAGCCTGCCGAGCATGTCGGCGCTCATGTGGGTCAGGATGGTGCGCTTGGGCCTGAGCGCGCCGAGATGCTCGAGGAGCGTGCGGTAGGTGAGGTGGAACTTGACCGGCTTCTCGAAGAAATAGGCCTCGGCGATGAAGAGGTCGGCGCCCTTCGCGGCCGGCACGAGCGCCTCCGTCCATTCCGTGTCGCCCGAATAGGCGATCACCTTGCCGCCCGCCTCGAGGCGCAGCGCGAAGGGCGGCGCCCCGCTCGGGTGGCGCACCTCGAAGGGCGTGACGGCGATGCCGTCGAGCATGACGCGCTCGCCCGGCACGAGCTCGACGATCTCGAGGGCGAAGCGCCGCTCCGCGCGCGAGGAGCCAGGGAAGAGCACTTCCATCGCCTGGGCGAGGCGCTCCCTGAGGCCGGGCGGGCCGGCGATGGTGAGGGGTGCCGTGCGCCGGCTCACCAGCTGCGCGTCGAGGATGACGAAGGGCAGCCCGCCGAAATGGTCGCCGTGCAGGTGGCTCACGAAGATGGTGCGGACGGCGTTGGGCTCGACGCCGAAGCGGCGCATGGCGATGAGCGAGGAGGCGCCGCAGTCGACGAGGAAGCTCAGCCCCCCGCCCTCGACGTGGATGCAGGTGTTGAAGCGGCCGCCGCTGCCGAAGGCGTCGCCGCTGCCGAGAAAGCGCACGCGCATGGGAGCATCCCTGGCATCATGGTGCGTGCGCGATACCCCCCTCCCTACCCTCCCCCTCAAGGGGGGAAAGAAAGATAAGCAGGCTCGCTTAACTAACCCCCTCCCCCCTTGAGGGGGAGGGTTGGGGTGGGGGGTCACGCAAGCCCAAGAGTCAGCCCTAATTATACCCCTCGCGCGACATGCGCGACATTGCCGCAGCGCCGGCCGCCCACTAAGCTTGCCGCCATGCAATGGACCCTCGTCTTCGCGAGCGTGAGCGGCGTGGTGGCGGTCGCCTTCGGCGCCTGGTCGGCGCACGGCGCCGAGGCGGTGCTCGACGCCCGGGCGCTCGGCTGGGTGAAGACGGCGGTCGAGTACCAGGCCTGGCACACGCTCGCACTTCTCGGCGTGGGCGTGCTCATGACGGTCAAGCCTGGCCGCTTCCTGCCGTACGCCGCCGGCGCCTTTGCCTTGGGCATCGTGCTCTTCTCGGGCGGCCTCTATCTCCTCGCCTTCATCGGCGCTTCGTTCCTCGCCTACGCCGTCCCGCTCGGCGGCATCGCCATGATCGCGGGCTGGCTCTTCCTCGCGATCTACGCCCTGATGATCGACCGGCGTTAGCTCATGGCCCTCAAATCCCGTCAGATGCGCGCGAGGTAGGGCTCGAGTGCCGCGAGGCTCGCGAGGTTGTGCGCCGCTGCGAAGAGGTCGACGTAGGGAAGTGCCGCCTGCATGCCGCGCGCCTCGGGGGCATAGCCCTGCCAGCCGATGAGCGGGTTGAGCCAGACGATGCGCCGGCAGCGCCGCCGCAAGCTCGCCATCTCGCGCGCCAGGCGCTCGGGCTCGCCCGTGTCGTAGCCGTCCGAGAAGATCATCACCGCGGTGCGCGAATTGATGACGCGCCGCGCGTGCCAGCGGTTGAAATCGGCGAGGCTCTCGCCGATGCGCGTGCCGCCGCCGATCCCTTGCGCCATCAGTGCCATGCGATCGACCGCGCGCGCCGCGTCGCGCTCGCGCAAGGACTGGGAGACGTGGACGAGCCGGGTGTGGAAGACGAAGGCCTCGGCCTCGCGGAAGGCCGCGACGACGCCGTGGATGAAGCGCACGAAGAACGCCGTATAGAGGCTCATGGAGCCGGACGCGTCGAGGAGGATCACCAGGCGCAGCGGCTTGGCCTTGCGCCGGCGCCACACGAGATCGAGCGGCGTGCCGCCGCGGGAGACGCTGCGGTGGATGGTGCGCCTGAGATCGAGCCGCCGGCCGCGCCGCCTCGCCTGCTCGCGCCGCAGCAGGCGCGCGCGCATGGCGTGCGCCAGGCGCTCGGCGAGCGCATGGGCCGCCGCCACCTCCTGCGGATCGGCGATGTGGCGGAGATCGCGCGCCGCGAGGAGCTCGCCCTGAGACGCGCCGAGGCGGCGGCCGCGGCCGTCGACCGGCTCGTCGTCCCCGGTGCCGCGCTCGACGCGGTCGGGAGCGCCAAGCGCCGCCTCGGAGGTGCCGGCCGAGGGCAGCGGGCCAAGCGCGCGACGGCCCGCGGCTGACGCGGCGGAGGCTTGCCGCATCCGGCGCACGCCGCGGCCGAGCCAATAGGCGTCGAAGAGCTCGCCGAAGCGCTGCCAGTCGTCGTGGCTTGCCGCGAAGAGGGCGCGCAGCGCCGGCTTGAGCGACGACGGCCTGAGCACTGCCGGCGAGGCGAGAATGCGGAGCGCGTCGCGCGTCTCGCCGAGGCCGGGCGAGAGGCCATTGTCGCGCAGCGTGCGCACGAAGCCGGCGAGCCGCCGCCGCGCCGTGCTGCCGATGCCCTCGCTTTCCGCAGGGCCATGCGCGACCGGCATGGCGGCCCCCTCCCCTCACGCCACCTTGCCGAGGAGGCGGTCGCTCACCTCGCGGCTCAAGCGCGAGCGGTCCTCGTGGGTCTTGATGAGGCAGACGAGCGTGTCGAAGACCGCCTCGGGCTCCTGGCGCAGGTCGTGGACCTCGAGGCCCGCGAGGGTCGCCGCCCAATCGAGCGTCTCGCCGACGCCGGGGACCTTGCGCAAATCCTCCTTGCGCACGGCCGCGACCATGCGCGCGATCTGCAGCGCGAGTGCCGCGTCGATGCCGGGGAGCCGCGTCGCGATGATGCGCGCCTCGCGATCGACCTCGGGGAAGTCGAGGTAATGGTAGAGGCAGCGCCGGCGCAGCGCGTCGGAGAGCTCGCGCGTGGCGTTCGAGGTGAGCACGACGCGCGGGATCGAGCGCGCGACAATGGTGCCGAGCTCGGGGATGCTGACCTGGAAGTCCGAGAGCAGCTCGAGGAGGAAGGCCTCGAACTCCTCGTCGGCGCGGTCGACCTCGTCGACGAGGAGGACCGGCGGCTCGGCCCGGCGGATGGCGGCCAAGAGCGGACGCTCGAGGAGATATTTCTCCGAGAAGATCTGCTCCTCGATGGCCTCGGCGCCGGCGCCCTCCCGCACCTTGATGGCGAGGAGCTGGCGCTGGTAATTCCACTCGTAGAGTGCCGCACTCTGGTCGAGGCCCTCGTAGCACTGCAGGCGGATGAGCTCCGAGCCGTGAAGGGCCGCGAGCGCCTTCCCCACCTCGGTCTTGCCCACCCCCGCCTCGCCTTCGAGCAAGAGCGGGCGCTTGAGGAAATCCATGAGCCAGAGCGCCGTCGCGAGGTCGCGGTCGGCGATGTAGCCGACCGCGGCGAGACGGTCGGCGATCTGCTCGCGGTCGAGGGTCATGGCCGCTCGGCCGCGGGGTACCCCCCACCCCAACCCTCCCCCTCAAGGGGGGAGGGGGCCAGTTGGCGCATGCACGGATTCCTTCCCTCCCCCCTTGAGGGGGAGGGCAGGGAGGGGGGTCAACTCAAAAACATCAGCCATGCAGCCCGAGCTTGTCCGCCGCCATCCAGGTGCGCCAGTTGTCGTGCGGCATGGCGATGTGGGTCGAGCCGAGGAAGGCGAAGGCGTCGTTGACGGCATTGGCGAAGCAGGGCACGCCGCCGACGTTGGGGCTCTCGCCCACACCCTTGGCGCCGATCGGGTGGTGCGGCGAGGGGGTGGTGGTCCAGTCGGTCTCCCACTTGGGCGTCTCGACCGCGGTCGGGAGGAAATAATCCAGGAAGGAGGGGCCGGTCACGTTGCCCGTCTCGTCGTAGCGGATCTCCTGGCCCATGGCGATGGCGAAGGCCTCGGTGAGGCCGCCATGGACCTGGCCCTCGATGATCATGGGGTTGATGCGCGTGCCGCAGTCGTCGAGGGCATAGAAGCGCCGCACCTTGACCTGGCCGGTATCCACGTCGACGTCGACGACCGAGATATAGGCGCCGAAGGGATAGGTCATGTTCGGCGGGTCGTAGTAGTTGACCGCCTCGAGGCCGGGCTCGAGGCCGGGCGGCAGGCTGTGATAGGCGGCCCAGGCGATCTCCTTCATGGTCTTGAAGCGCTCAGGATTGCCCTTGACGCGGAAGCGGTCGACGTCCCACTCGACGTCGTATTCCGAGACCTCGAGGAGGTGGGCCGCGATCATCTGCGCCTTCGCCCTGATCTTGCGCGCGGCCATGGCAGTGGCGGCACCCGCGACAGGCGTCGAGCGCGAGCCATAGGTGCCGAGCCCGTACGGAGCCGTGTCGGTATTGCCCTCCTCGATCATGATGTCGTCGGCCGGGAGGCCGAGCTCGCTCGCGATGATCTGGGCGTAGGTCGTCTCGTGGCCCTGGCCTTGCGACTTGGTGCCCATGCGCGCGGTCACGGCACCCGTCGGGTGGATGCGGATCTCGGCGGAATCGAACATGGCGATGCCGAGGATGTCGCAGTTGCGCGACGGCCCGGCGCCGACGATCTCGGTGAAGAAGATGACGCCGATGCCCATGAGCTCGCGCGTCTCGCGGCGCTTGAAGGCCTGCTGCCGCGCCTTCTGCTCCTCGCGCAGCTTGGCGTAGCCGACCGCATCCATGACCTTATGCATGGCGGTGTGGTAGTCGCCCGAATCATATTCCCAGCCGAGTGCCGACTGGTAGGGGAACTGCTCGCGCCGGATGAGGTTCTTGAGCCTGAGCTCGGCCGGGTCCATGGCGAGCTTCTGCGCGAGGATGTCCATCGCGCGCTCGATGCAATAGGCCGCCTCGGTCACGCGGAAGGAGCAGCGGTAGGCGACGCCGCCGGGCGCCTTGTTGGTATAGACGCCGTCGACCTCGACGTGGGCGGCCGGGAAGTCGTAGGAGCCGGTCACGATGTTGAAGAAGCCCGCCGGCCATTTGGTCGGATCGGCGCAGGCGTCGAAGGCGCCGTGGTCGGCCAGCACATGGACGCGCAGGCCCGTGACGCGGCCGTCCCTGGTCGCCGCGATCTCGGCCGTCATGTGGTAGTCGCGCGCGAAGGAGGTGGCCGAGAGGTTCTCGATGCGGTCCTCGACCCACTTGACCGGTCGGCCGGTCACGATCGAGGCCACGACCGCGCAGATGTAGCCCGGATAGGCGCCCACCTTGTTGCCGAAGCCGCCGCCGATGTCGGGTGCTATGACGTGGATCTTGTGCTCGGGGATCTTCGAGATGAGCGAGGCCACGGTACGGATGACGTGGGGCGCCTGGAAGGTGCCCCACACGGTGAGCTCGCCCTTGATCTTGTCGAAGGAGGCGACGCACTGGCAGGTCTCGAGCGGGCAGGGATGCACGCGCTGGTAGGAGATGAGCTCCTTGATCGTGACCTCGGCCTTGCGGAAGGCGGCATCCGTCGCCTCCTTGTCGCCCACCTCCCAAGTGAAGATGTGGTTGTAGTGCTTGCGCTTGCCGTGGGCGCCGCCGGTCTTGTCCTTGATGTCCTCGCGCAGCACGGGTGCGTCGGGCGCCATCGCCTTGAAGGGGTCGACGAGCACGGGGAGCCCTTCGTAATCCACGTCGACGAGCTCGACCGCGTCCGCCGCGATGTAGCGCTCCTCGGCGATGACGAAGGCGACCTCCTGGTTCTGGAAGAGCACCTTCTCCTCGGCGAGCACCGCCTGCACGTCGCCGGCGAGCGTCGGCATGTAGTGGAGGCCGAGCGGCTTGAGCTCGGCCGCCGTCAGCACCGCGACCACGCCCGGCAGCGCCTTGGCCTTGCTCGCGTCGATCTTCTTGATGCGCGCATGTCCGTAGGGCGAGCGCACGAAATCGCCGTAGAGCATGCCGGGCAGCTTCAAGTCGTCGACGTAGTTGCCCTTGCCCTGGACGAAGCGGATGTCCTCGACCCGCTTGCGCTTGCAGCCCATGCCCTGCAGGCGCTCGGCGCGCTCGGCACTCGAGGGTGTCGTCTCGTTCATTGCGCAGCCTCCTCGAACGGCACGCCCTTGAGCTTGGCGGCGGCGTACTGAATGGCCTTGACGATGTTCTGGTAGCCGGTGCAGCGGCAGAGGTTGCCCGAGATGCCGAAGCGGATCTCCTCCTCGCTCGGCGCCGGGTTCTCCTTGAGGAGGCGAAAGGCGCGCGTGATCATCCCCGGCGTGCAGAAGCCGCACTGCAGGCCGTGCATCTCGCGGAAGCCCTCCTGCAGCGCGTGGAGCGTGCCGTCGGCAGCCGCAATGCCCTCGATGGTGACGATGTCGGCACCCTCCGCCTGCACCGCGAAGACGGTGCAGGACTTGACCGACTTGCCGTCGAGATCGACCGTGCAGGCACCGCAGTGGCTGGTGTCGCAGCCGATGTGCGGGCCGGTCAGGCTGAGCTCCTCGCGGAGGAAATGGATGAGGAGCAGGCGCGGCTCGACGAGCGCCTCCACCTTCCTCCCGTTCACCGTCATGCTGACGAGCTGCTTCGCCATCAGGACCTCCTGGTCGTCACTTGGCGCGCGACTTGGCGCGGGCGAGCGCCCTCGCCACCATGACGCCCGCCATCTTGGTGCGATAGTGCGCCGGCCCGCGGTTGTCGGAGGCGGGCGAGGTGATGGCCTCGGCCGCGGCCACGGCTTTCTTCACGGCGGCGGCGTCGAGCGTCGAGCCGACCACTGCCTTGGCGGCCTCCTCGGCCCAGAGCGCCGTCTCCGCGACGTTGGTGAGGGCGATCGAGCAGGCCGCCACCTTGCCGCCCGCAAGCGTCAGCACCACGGCTGCCGCCGCGGTCGCGTAATCGCCGATCTTGCGCTTGAGCTTCTCGTAGGCCCAGCCGTGGCCGGCGGCCGGCACGGGGATGCGCACGGCGGTCAGGAGCTCGCCCGGCTCGAGCGCCGTGACATAGGCGCCCTGGTAGAACTCGCGCGCCGCGATGCGGCGCCCGCCGCCCTTGCCGGCAAGCTCATAGGCGGCACCCAGGCACATCATCACCGCCGGCATGTCGTTGCCGGGATCGCCGTTCGCCACGTTGCCGCCGAGGGTTCCGACATAGCGCACCTGGGGGTCGGCGATGACGAGCGCCGTCTCTCGGATGAGCGGCAAGTGCCTAGCGAGCAGCTCCGAGGCCACGAGCTCGGCTTGCGTCGTCATGGCGCCGATCACGACGTCGCCACCCTCCGCGCGCACGCCGCGCAAGTCGGCGATGCCGCCCAAGTCGACGAGATGCTCGGGCTGGGCGAGCCGCAGCTTCATCATGGGAATGAGGCTGTGGCCGCCGGCAAGCGGGCGCGCCTCCTCGCCGAGATCGGCGAGCAGGCCCACGGCCTCGCTCACGGATTTCGGGCGATGGTAGGCAAACGGGCCTGGTATCACGGCGCTCCTCCCGGACTTCGGCCGCTCGCAGCGGGCGGCGAAGGCCCGCCCGATCGAGGCGCCAAGGTCCACCTGTTGTGTTTTCTTGTGGATTCTTCCTTATCGCCGGCAGTTTGTCGAGTTCGTGCGATGCAACAGCCGGCACGGCTGTCGGGCTCCGGCCGGCAGCTAGCGACTGAGCGAGATCACGCGCTCGCCGGGCGCCGCGGCGGCGAGCGCTGCCGCAAGCGGGCGGTCGGTCACCAGGCAATCGGCGACACCCCGCGGCGGCTGCAAGCCGAGTTCGTCGCCCACGCCGAAGTAGCCGTTGAGCGGTCGCAAAGACCACCAGACCGCCGCGAGGTCGGTCAAATAGAGCTCGACGTAGCGGTCGAGGAAAGGGCTCTCCACGTCGACCGCGATGCGCCGGCAATGGCTGAGCTCGTCGTCGTGCGCCGCGAGATCCCAGGAGAGTGCTGTCTTGTATTTGGCGACCTGCACGCTCGGGTAGGGCGGCGAGGCGAAATGGATGCCGTCGGGATGCGTCGCCGCGATCGGCCGGGCGATGCCAAAGCCGAGCTGGGCGAGGAGAAAGGCGAGCGCCGGCAGTTGGCGCAAGCGCCGCCTCGGAGAGCCGCCCGGACGCTCTGCCGGCGCCGCGATCAAAAGCGGCGCTGCGGCCACGAGGAAGAGGAACGGACCGATCATGCTGATCGCCTTGCCCGCGGCCCAGAGCTTTCCCAGTGCCACGAGGGGGAGCGGCGTCGGCAGCGCCAGGAGCGCCCATAGTGCCAGGCGGCTGCCGCGCTCGTCGAAGCCGCGGCGCAAGGAGGCGAGGAGCGCGCGCGCGGCCGGGAGCAGGAGTGCCGCCATGGCCGCGAGCACGGCGAGCCGCCAGAGGACGCGCACGGCAAGCGGGAGCGCCGGCGGCGGCTGCAGGAAATAGAGCCCGAAGAGGCCGGTCACGAGATCGATCGGCACGAAGAGCGCCAGCTGCCACGGATCGAGGTGGAGGACCTGGCCGCGCTTGTGGGCGTCGGCGAAGTGCTGCGAGAGATCGAGCGGCATGAGGTAGCGCTGGAAATACAAGTACCAGTCGTTGGTGCGCGTGACGGCGGAATGGATTTGGCGGAAGAGGACTGCCGTCGTGCCGTCCCAGCAGGGCAGCGTGAGCGCCACCCCGAGTGCCGCCGCCGCGACGAGGACGAGCGGCCGGGCACCCCGGCCGCGCCAGCAGATCAGCGTGGCGGCGCCGATCGTGGCGGCGTAGATCGGCACGCATTCCGGATAGAGGTAGAGGCCGCCCGCCGCGGCGAGCGCCACGAGGACGCCGAGCCGCACGTCTTGGCCGAGCCGGCTCTCCGCCTGCCGCGGATCGAGGACGACGAGCGCCAGGCTGCCGGCGAGCAGCACCACCGGCAGGCCGGCGAGCTCGCTCCAGGCATCGATGTCGAAGACATATTGCAGGAAGAAGCCGAGCGCCAAGGGCGCAGCACCTGCCGTAGCCGCGAGTAGACGCCGGCCGCCGAGTGCCGTGAGCGTGAAGGCGAAGGCGAAGAAGCTCAAGAGCTGAATGAACGCCTCGAAGACGTAAGCGGTGCTCGTCGGCGGCGAGCCGGCGAGAAAGGAGGCCGCGGCATGCGCGATGCTGACGGCAGGCCGTTCGCCGAGATTGCTTCCGGCAAAGAGGATGAAGTCGTTCGCGGGCGGCATGGCGTGCCCGGCTGCCATCAGCTCGTCGTGGCTCAAGTGGTAGTAGGCAACGCTGCCCGCGAGGTAGCTCAACTGGTCCCAGATATTGCCCTGAAAGACGGCGAACTGCGGCCCGCCGGTCCATTTGGGCAGCAGCAGCAGGAGTGCGGTCGCGACGGCGATGGCCGCCGGCGCTGCGGCAGTGCGATCGAGGCGGCCGGGCGGCACCGCAAGGGCGGCGAGGAGGCCGCAGGCGGCGAGGGCGCTGCCGACGAGGAAGATGTCCCAGGCCGGCACGTCCCAGAGATAGAGGATGTTCGCGAGCACGCTCAGGAGGGCTACGCCGAGCACCGGTGCTGCAAGCACCCGGCCGGGGACGTGCGCCGCCGGCAGGAGGATCGCGGGCAGCCAGCCGATGAGCCCGAACCAGCCGACGAGACCGGCCATGAAGAGGAAATCCGCCATCGCCGCTCTTTGTTATAATGCGCGCCGCCGCCATGGCGTATACAGCCTTTCCCCGCGATCGGCGATAGAAGGACGCTCGCCGGCATGGAGATCGACGCAGAGCTGGTGAGCGGCCTCGTGCGGGACGCGGCACGGCGCGAGGTGCTGCAGCACTTCCGTGCGCTTGCCGAGGCCGACGTGCGCGAGAAGGGCCCCGGCGATCTCGTCACGGTCGCCGACGTGGCCTGCGAGCAGGCGCTCGGCAAGGCGCTCCTCGATGCCTATCCGGGCTCGGCGGTGCTCGGCGAGGAGGCGGCTGCGGCCGATCCGGCGCTCATGCGCCGCCTCTACGCGGCGGCGCCGCTCTGGGTCATCGATCCGATCGACGGCACCATCAACTTCGCGGCGGGACGCCCGGGCTTCGCCGTCATCGTGGCGCTCGTCATTGCCGGGCGCACCGAGGCGGGCTGGATCCACGATCCCCTCGCGGACGAGACGGTGGCGGCACTCAGCGGCGGCGGCGCTTGGCGGGCGGGCGGGCGGCTCGCCGCCGCACGGGGCACGCCGCTTCGGCGCATGCTCGGCTCCGCCTACGGGCCCGCCCCGGCGGGCGGTGCTGTGGCGGAGGCGCTCGCCGCGAGCGGCGGCATCGGCCGGCTCGACAACCGCCTCTGCGGCGGCGTCGAGTACATCGAATTCGCGAGCGGGCGGCGCCACTTCATGCTGTCCGCGCGCTCGCTGCCCTGGGACCATGCGGCGGGCGCGCTGATCGCCGCCGAGGCGGGCGGCACGGCCAGGTTCCTCGACGGCTCGGACTACGACCCGCGCGTCATGGACGGCCGCCTCCTCGTGGCACCCGACGAGGCGGCGTGGCGCCAGCTCCAGGAGCTCATCCGCACGCTGCCGCAACAGAAGAAAAGGGCCGGGACATGAGCAAGCGAGACCTCGGCCACTGGACGGTGCTGAGCGAGCGCGAGCTCTTCGATGCCAGCCCCTTCATCCGGGTGAGCGCCCAGCGGGTGGCACTTCCCGGCGGCCGCGTCGTCGATGATTTCTATCAGCTCGCCATGCCCGACTTCGCCTGCATCTTCGCCGAGACCGAGGATGGGCGCATCCTGCTGCTGCGCGGCTACCGGCACGGCGCAAGGCGGATATGCCTCTCGGCACCCGGCGGGCACCTCTCGCCCGGCGAGGCGCCGCTCGCGGCGGCCCAGCGCGAGCTCCTCGAGGAGACGGGCTACGCGGGTGCCAGCTGGCAGCCGCTCGGCAGCTTCATCACCAATGCCAATCACCGCTGCCAGATCGCGCACTTCTTCCGCGCCGCCGGCTGCCGCCAGGTCGCAACAGCGGATTCGGGCGACCTCGAGGAGACCGAGCTCGTGCTCGTGAGCCGCGCGCAACTGCTTGCAGCACTCAAGACCGGCGAGATCCCCTTCGTGAGCCAGATCGCCCTCTTCGGCCTGGCGCTCGGCGCCCTCTCGAGCGAAGGCGAGCCATAGGCCTTGCTTGGTTGGCTGCGCGATCTGTCTCGGCTACGAACACTGGCGCGCCGTTCCGCTACGGGTCGATGCCGCGAAAGGACGCGGCATAGGCCTCCTCGGCCGCCATCGCTTCGGCGTCGGTCAATGGCGCGAATTCATGCGTCCGCGCGCGCTTTGACAGCTTGCCGTCGTTCCGCCGGAGAAAGCGAAACAGCAGGTCGACGGTATTGTCCGGCATATCGGCGATGGCCTCGATGCGGCCGCGGAAGTGATCGTAACGCCGCAGAAAGCCGGTCTCGTGCGGAAGGTCTTCTTCAATGGTCTTCTTCACGCAAGCGTAGAGGAACTCCGCGTGCGGCGTGGCATCGAAGAAGCGGTAGAAGTCGGCCGTGTCGTTCAACACCTCGACATTGCCGTCCGGCCCGGGCTCCCAACGGATAAGCGGCAAAAGGCGCCTTGAATGGCCCTCCAGCACGGCGCGGTACTCATTGAGCCGCTCCAGTATCGCCGCCGAAACGGGAAAGACCACGCCGGCAGGGTTGAACCCGCGCTCCGCCAGCACATGGTGGATGAGGTAGCGGTGAATGCGGCCGTTACCGTCCTCGAAGGGATGCACATAGACGAAGCCGAAGGCCAGCACGGCGGCGGCGATCACCGCGTCCAGCCTCCGGGCCGGTCCGCGGTCGAAGGCGGCCATCCCCTCGATCAGCGAGGCCAGATCGTCCGGGCGCGCGCCGATGTGGTCCGGCAACGGCATGCGGCTATCGCGATCATGCTCGCCGACAAAACCTCCGCCCTGGCGAAGGCCGAGCCGCACGAAGCGCGCGTCGCCGATCACGATTGCCTGCAACCGCAGCAGCTCGTTGCGGTCGATCGGCCTGCGCCCGGCTTCGCCGATGGCGCGTCCCCAGCGCTGGATGCGCTCTTGCGGCGCACGCTCGCCCTCGATGGCGTAGCTCGACTTGGAGTCCTTCAGCAGAAGGAATGCGGCAGCGCGCGCCAGCACATCGCGCGGCACCTCGGCGACCGCGATCTGCGCGCGGCGCGCCAAGTCCAGCGCCACGAATTGATCGAGGGCCTCCGTGCGGAATACCAGCGGACAGAAGACCGGCGCGCCCGGCAGGTTGTCGCGGACGCGGTGGCGCGGCGAGTTCTCTCCTTCGGCCGCCCATTGCTGCTCCGGATCGACGGCGGGCACATAGGTACCCCTATCGGCATCGGGAAGCCCGAGGCGCCTGCCGGTGAGCCACTCGAAGAGAAACCAGATGCGCCGCGCATAACGGCCGGTCGGCTTGGCCAGCACCAGGGACTCGATCTCTCCTGCGCCCATTTGGAGAAATAGCCGCTTGAGGACGGCCAGATCGAGGCCTTCGTACTTGAGAGCAAAGGTGAGATGGCCTTGGGGGTCGGCAGAGGGAGCATGCCGCGGCGTCAGGATGCGCCAGCCGCCCTCCTCCTTCACCCTGTGCCGCTCGCCGATCGCAGAGAGGGTGCGCGGCAGGGGAACCGCAAGCGCATAGGCGTCAATGAGGGCAGCATAGCCGGCGGGCGTGGCCCGTTCGGGCAAGGCTCTCTCGTGAAAAACCGTTACCGGGCCTGAAAACTGATTCGGGACAGAAATTTCCATGAGAATCTACGTCATCCTGAGAATTTCGATGGTAATTCTATATGTTATGCGAAAAATGATTTTCGCTGCCGAAAATCGCATCGTAATCGCAAAAATCATGAAAATCGATTTCGAAGGGCTTTGCCGGCAGCCCCGCAGGCGCGCTGCCCGTCCTAATCGATCGCGGCGTGAACCGCTTCCCCGCTTGGCCTCGCCTTGGGGCTCGAGAGCAGGAAGACGAGCGGGATCGAGACCGCCGTCAGCAGCATCATGAGCTTGAAGTCGTCGATATAGCCGATGAGGGTCGCCTGCCGGGTGATCACGGCATTGAGGGCCGCTGCCTTGGCGGGCACGGTCACGTCCCACAGGCGGTGGATGTCCGGCATGCGGAGGAGCGGATTGTAGGCCGTGATGGCGGCACCCAGCTCCTCGTGATTGACCTGCGTATTGCGCTCGAGGAAGGCGGTGACGATCGAGATGCCGGCGCTGGCGCCGATGTTGCGCATGAGATTGAAGATGCCCGCGGCCTCGGTGCGGCGCGACGGCTCGAGGGTGGAGAAGGCGATGGCGCTGACCGGCACCCAGATGAAGCCGAAGCCGATGCCCTGCACGAGGCCGCTCAAGACGATGTCCGACATGCCGACGTTGATGGGGAAGCCCTCCATCCAATGGAGCGAGTAGGCGGCGATCGCCAAGCCGGAGGCGAGGAGGATGCGGGCGTCGATGCGCCCGATGATGCGCCCGACGACCATCATGGCGAGCATGGTGCCGATGCCGCGCGGAGCGATCACGAAGCCGGTGGTGACCACCGGATAGTCGAGCAGGGTCTGGAGGAAGGGCGGCATGAGCGCCAGGCTGGAATAGAGAATGACGCCGATGACGAGGACGATCAGCAGGCTCACCGAGAAATTGCGGTCGGAGAACAGGCTCGGGCTGATGAAGGGGTGCTCGGCGGTGAAGCTGTGCACGAGGAAGAGGTAGAAGAAGAGGCCGGCGAGCGCGACCTCGACGACGATCTCGGTCGAGCCGAACCAGTCCTTGAGCTCGCCGCGGTCGAGGAACATCTGCAGGCAGCCGATGGCGAGGCTGATGGTGGCGAAGCCGATGACGTCGAAGGGGATGCCGCGGTTGCGCCGCGTCTCGGGCACGAAGGCCGAGATGATGAAGAAGGCGAGCAGGCCGACGGGTACGTTGATGTAGAAGACCCAGCGCCAGTTGTAGTTCTCGGTCAGCCAGCCGCCGAGGGTGGGGCCGAGGATGGGGCCGACCATGATGCCCATGCCCCAGATCGCCATGGCGTAGCCGTGCTTCTCGCGCGGATAGCCGTCGAGGAGCGTCGCCTGCGAGAGCGGCACGAGGGCGGCGCCGAAGGCGCCCTGGAGGAGGCGGAAGATGACAATCTGAGGCAGCGTGAGGGCCGCCCCGCAGAGCACCGAGGCGACCGTGAAGCCCGCGACCGAGGTGAGATAGAGGCGCTTCCTGCCGAAGCGCGCCGCGAGCCAGCCGGTCGGCGGCGTCATGATGGCGGCGGCCACGATGTAGGAGGTGAGCACCCAGGCGATCTCGTCGAGGGTCGCCGAGAAGCTGCCCTGCATGTGCGGCAGCGCCACGTTGGCGATCGTGGTGTCGAGCGCCTGCATGATGGTGGCGAGCATGGTGCCGAAGGTGACGAGCGCCAAGTTCTGGACCGGCTGGGCGGCGCTCTGCGGCTGATCCTGGCTCATCTCGCTCCTCTCTCGGCCGCGCCGCGTCTCGGGCGCCGGGCGGACGGCATCATGTAATGCCGCCGCCGCCGCAACGCAAACCGCCGCCGGCGAAGGCCTCGGGACGGCCGTAGGCCGGGACATCGGGCCGGTGCATGGCGACGCCCACGAGGCAGGCGCGGTAGCCGCACGCGCGCATGAGCCGGTAGGCGGAGCACCTGCCGCTGTTGACGCCGGCGACGATACGGCGCAGCCCTCTTGCCGCGGCAAGGCGCTCCGAGGCCGCGAGGAGGGCCGCGAAGTCCTCCCCGGCACCCGGGCGTACGGCGGCGAACTTGACGTAGAGCGTGCCGGGGCCGGCCTCCGTGCCGGCGCCCATGTGGCACAGGGCAAAGCCGGCGACGGCGTCCCCGGCGCGCAAGAGGAGGCAATCGCCGAAGCGCTGGCTCGCCAGCGCCCGGATCTCGCGGCCGAGGTCGAGCCCGTCATAAAGCGAGTTGGCGAGCGCGCGGCAGCCGAGCACCGCCTGCTGCCATGCTTCGGCGCCAAGTGCCGAGAGGAGCTCGAGCGGCGCCGCCTCCCCGCGCTCGACGGCGACGGCCTTTTCCATCACGGCTGTGATGAAGCCGATCTCGAAGCCGAAGGACTCGTAGAGGCGGAGATGCTTCGGGCTTTGCGGATGGGTGAAGAGGGCGGCGAGCCTCATGCCGCGCGCGGCGAAGAGTGCCAAGACCGGCGACACCAAGAGGCGCACGATGCCGCGTCCCCAGGCGTCCGGATGCACCACGAGCGGCCCCAGCACGCCGAGGCTGCCCCAATCCATGGCGCTCACGCTGCCGACGATGCGGCCATCCTCCTCCGGGACGAAACCCGCCGCCGGATCGCCCGCGAAGCGCGTGCGGATCACCCCGCTGCCGCCGCGGTAGCTCGGCGGGTCCGCGAGCCCGAGAAAGCTCCCGAAAGCGAGGCGGTACACAACGTCGACGGCAGCGAGGTCGCCGGCAACCATCGGCCGTACCGCGACGGGCATGCGCTCTTCTCCCCAAGGGACCCGAAGCAGGCCCGGCCTGCCTGGACAGGGGCGAAGCGATACCCTGGAAAGCCCGTCTTGGCCATGCCGTGACGGGACGCGAGCAGGCAGCCTTGACGCGCGTCATCCATGTGATCACCGCGAGCCGCATCGCGGGCGGCATGGAGGATATCTCGCGTGCTTGGCGCCGGCGCGGCGCGGGCTCGAGCACCCGGTGATCGCGCGGCTGGGCGGCGACCTTGCGCCGCAGCTCCGCGCCCACGGCATAGAAACCCTCAGCTATTCTCTCCTGAAGCGCCGGCCGCTCTCCTATTTCGGGGTCAGGCGGGCCTTCCGCCGCTTCACACTCCAGGTGGCGCTGAGCTGGCTGCCGCGCGCGGCGCAGCAGGTGCCGCCAGGCCCTTGGGTGCATGTGGCGCAGGTGGGTTGGTACCGCGGCCTCGACTGCTACGAGCGCGCCGAGCGCATGGTGATGCCGACCCCCGACATGAAGCGCCATTTCGCCACCGCGGGGTTCGCGCGCGAGATCGCCGTGTGATCGGCGATGCAGCACTCGCCCGTCGCGTCGTGGAAGGCGGCAGCCGCCGCCTCGCCGAGCGCTTCAGCGATGCCGCGACCGTTGAGGCCTACCTCGCCTATTTCGAGCGAGTCGCGCGCGAGGGGCGCTGAGGAATTTCGTCGTGCTGTTGCCATGTGGTGTGCGTGTGGATGAAGAAAATGGAGATGGCGGTTGACAGGGGTCGCAGTATGAGATAAACGTCCTTAGGACGTTTATCTCATACTGCGAGGATGACCAGCCTGTGTCGCAGATGCGGTAATGATTGACACGTCCGTCACGACAAGGTAAACGTCCTAAGGACGTTTACCTTGTCGTGACGGAGCCTCATGGCCGGTTTGCGGCTCGCATATCCACGACGCTTGTCGCGGGCGGCCGCGGAACTTGGACATCGTCTGGCCGCGGCTGGAAGACCTGTCATCACCCCTTACGAGCTGTTCCCCGAAGTCCGCTCGCTCTATGTGGCCGGAAGCGCCTACCACCTCAAGAAGACAACACCCGACCGTGCAGATTACCAACGCCTTCTCCGTGCCCTCACCGAGCACAATGTACTCATCGCGGATCCGGACTACGGCCACCGTGCCTATCGCATCGTAAAGAATTCCGACCTGTCAGCGGACGACATTTGCTGCCTTGTCGATCCATTCTGTTACATATCGCATCTCTCGGCCATGCAACGCTACGGCCTTACCAATCGACGGCCCCGGACATTGCAGCTCACTCGCCCTAGCCGCCTTATCATGCGGCAGCTGGCGCAACGAAAAATGCAGCACGACTATGGAGCCGGGCCGCCGCGGAGCTCCGTGGCGTACATCCCGCTTCATGCCGTGACGCATCCGCAACGGGTCAGAGCGCGCGAGATCGACGTGTTCGAGACCGCCCACCCGGGCGAGTTCATTCAAGTACGTGGCTCCTACGCGCGCATCTCGACCATCGGCCAAACCTTTCTCGATACCATCGAGGCACCGCCGCTATGCGGCGGCATGACCCACGTCCTCGAAGTCTGGAAAGAGAGCGCCTCGCGCTTTTTTGACGAGATCATCGAGGCCGTCGATCGCTCCCATGTCGGCCTCGCCAAAGTCCGCGCCGGCTACCTCCTGGAGGAAGTCCTCGGCAAGAAGGACAAGCGTATCGAGACTTGGTTGCGCTTCGCTCAACGCGGCGGCTCGCGTCTGCTCGATCCGACGAAGCAATACGTCGCCGACTTTTCCGAGCGATGGATGATCTCGATCAATGTCTGAGGCGACTTTCGTCGATATCGGCGCTTGGGTAGAGAGCGTGCACAATGATCCGGCGCGCTATCTGGAGCGGCAAGCGACCGAGGTTCTGCTGAATGCTCTCGGAATGGTCGAGCGGCTGGGTAGCAAGATTTTCCTCAAGCGCGGCGCGCTCATGGGCATCGTTTACGGCAGCCCCCGCCAGACGGCTGACCTCGATTTCACGACAAGCCTGCAGCCCACGCTGACGATAGCACGGGACATACGCGATCAGCTCGACGCCATGATCCCTCGCGCTGCGGCGCGCCTGGGCTACCCCGGCATCGTCTGCCGGGTGCAGTCGATCGCGCACCGGCCGCGGAGCGATCATTTCGCGGACGCCAATTTTCCGGCGCTCAAAATCAAGGTCGGATACGCGCCTCGCGGCTCGCTGCAAGAGCGTCTCCTTGACAGGCGACGATGCGCGAACGTCGTCGAGCTCGACATCAGCTTCAACGAAGCAGTCGGTGCCGTGAAGGCCATAAGACTTGGCCGGGACGGTGCGACAATCCGGGTCTATTCATTGCCCGACCTGATCGCCGAAAAGCTCCGCGCTCTGCTTCAACAGGTGACGCGCAATCGATACCGGCGGCAGGACGTGTACGACATCGCGCATCTGCTGCGGCATTATCATCCGAGCGCGGCGGAGCGAGCCCATCTGCTGGCTCTATTCCGCAGGAAATGCGCCTCCCGGCACATCGAGGCCGATGACGCCTCCCTCTCCGATCCGGAAGTCGTCTGGAGAGCTAAAGCGGATTGGAACACCCTCGCACTCGAGCTAGGCGAAGTCCCGCCTTTTGACGACTGCTTTCAGTCGGTCGAGAGCTTATATCGCAGCTTGCCATGGCGATCGGCGCGAGATTAGACCGAGTCAATGTGACACTGCACGCACGGCGCGTTCGTGAGCTGCGGAGGTGAGCCCAATGGCATATTGCCCTCATGCCCATCGCACTGGGCGGGCAAAATGCAGCCGTGGTACGATGCGTCAAGCGAAGCAACGCGAGCGGCAGCGACCGCGCGCCGGGGGAGAGACCATGGACAGGAACCGCACCGCGACGACAGGCGACAAGTCACGGATTTCGCGCAGAGATTTGCTGCGGCGGGGCATCGCACTCGGGGCCGGCGCCGCCCTCGCGGCGGGTGCGGTGCCGAGCCGGCCGGCGCGCGCCGCCGCCGCCGCCGGCAAGGTGGTCGTGCGCACGCCCGGCGGCGCCTATGAGGACGCGCTGCGCAAGGCCATCTTCGAGCCCTTCACCGCCGAGACCGGCATCGAGGTGGTGCCCTTCGCCACCAACATCGCCAAGCTCGTGGCCATGGTCGAGTCCGGCAGCATCCAGATCGACGTGGCCAACCTCGGCGAATTCACCGCCATCACCTTGGCCAACCGCGGCGCCCTCGCGCGCATCGATACCGCCCAGTTCAAGCGCACCAACCTCGCCGACGTGGGCGTGGTCAGGGATTTCTACATAGGCGAGAACACCTACGCGACCGTGATGGGCTACAACACGGAGAGCTTTGCCGGGAAGCACCCTTCGAGTTGGGCGGATTTCTGGAACCTCGGCACCTTCCCCGGCGCGCGCATGCTCGAGGACATGGCGGCGGAATACCCCAACCTCGAGTTCGCCCTGCTCGCCGACGGGGTGGCGCTGGACAAGCTCTATCCGATCGACGTGCCGCGCGCCTTCAAGATGCTCAAGGAGATCCGCCCGCACATCCTCAAATGGTGGGACACGGGCGCCATAGCCGCACAGATGCTCGCCGCCAAGCAAGTGGTGCTGGGCAGCGTGTGGAGCGGACGCATCCTCCCCCTCATCGACGACAAGGCGCCGCTCGCGGTCGAGTGGAACCAGTCGGCGCGGCAGGTGCAGGCGCTCGCCATCCTCAAGGGCGCCCCCAACCTCGAGAACACGCACAAGTACATCGACTTCGCCATGCAGCCGAAGCCGCAGGCGGAGGTGGCCAAGCTCTCGGGCTACGGGCCGATCAACCGCAAGGCCTTCGACTTCATCGATGCGGCGGCGGCGGCCCGGCTGCCGACCTCGCCGGAGCACCTCAAGATTCTCCTATGCGACGGATGCCGCCTGGTGGGTGGCGCACCGCTCGGAGATCGCCGACAAGTGGCAGGCGTTCCTCCTCGGCGAATAGAGCGCCCGGTGCGCGCGGCGGCGAGGTGCCGGCGGCACTACCGCGTCCTCCTCCTGCTGCCGGCGCTGGTCTTCCTCGCGCTGCTCTTCGCCTATCCGATGCTCGACATCGTGCTGCGCAGCTTCGCCGGCCCGGCGGGCGCCACGCTCGCCCACTACCGCCAGGTCATAGACCATCCCGCCTACCTCCGCGTCTTCGGCATCACCTTCGAGATCGCACTGAGCACGACCCTCGTGACGCTCGCGGTCGGCTACCCGCTCGCCTATGTGCTGGCGCGCGCGGGCCGTCTCGCGGCAGGGCTCATCATGGCCGCGGTGCTGCTCTCGCTCTTCACCAACGTGCTGGTGCGCACCTATGCGTGGATGCTCATCCTGGGGCCGAACGGGGTGCTGAGCCAGGCGCTCCACGCCGTGGGTCTCGGGCCGGTCAATCTCCTCTACAACCGCACCGGCGTGCTCATCGGCATGAGCTATGCGCTCCTCCCCTACATGGTGCTGACGCTCTATAGCGTCATGCGCGGCATCGACCGCAGCTATCTCAAGGCGGCGCTCAACCTCGGCGCCAGCGAGTGGCGGGCCTTCCGCTCGGTCTTCCTGCCCTTGAGCCTGCCCGGCGTCGTCGGCGGGGCGCTCCTCGTCTTCGTGCTCGCCGTCGGCTATTTCATCACGCCGCGGCTCATGGGAGGTGCCGGCGACCAGATGATCGCCATGGTGATCGAGCAGCAGGTCGAGCTCGGCTTCAACTGGAGCTTCGCCTCAGCACTCGCCCTCATCCTCCTCGTCCTCACCACGGCCGGCTTCGTGCTCTACGACCGGCTCGTGGGGCTGCGCGGCCTCTTCGAGAGCAAGCTCTGATGACGACCGCCGCCGCCGCCGCGCACGACCTCCTCCGCGCCGCGCGCGGTGCTGCACTCTGGCTCGCGGCAGGGGCGGCGCTCTTCTTCCTCCTCATGCCGATCGCCCTCATCCTGCTGCTCTCCTTCAGCGCCTCGCGCTATCTGCAATTCCCGCCGCCGGCCTATTCCCTCGTGTGGTACCGGCAGTTCTTCGGCGACCCGCAATGGATGACGTCGCTCTGGCTGAGCCTCAGAGTGTCGGGCATGTGCACGGCGCTCGCACTCCTTTTGGGCGTGCTGGCGTCGGTCGCCCTCGTGCGCGAGAAGTTCCCCGCCAAGGCGGCCGTCTATGCCGTCATCCTCGCACCCCTCATCGTGCCGGGCATCATCATCGCCATCGCCGTCTATTTCCTCTTCGCGCGCCTCCACATGATCGGCAGCCCCTTCGCCATGGCGCTCGGGCAGGCGGTGATCACGCTGCCGCTCGTGGTGGTGATCGTCTCGGCGACGCTGCAAGGCTTCGACGAGCGCCTCGAGCAGGCGGCCTTGGCACTCGGTGCCACGCCCGCGCGCGCCTTCCTCCAGGTGACGCTGCCGATCATCGCCCCGGGTATCGTCTCGGCAGCACTCTTCGCCTTCCTCGCCTCCTTCGACGAGCTCCTGATCCCGCTCTTCCTCGCCGATCCCACCACCATGACGCTGCCGGTGCGCATCTGGACCAACGTCATCATGACGATCGACCCCACGATCACCGCGGTGAGCTCGGTCCTGATCGCAGGCGCGGTCGCGGTGCTGGGCGCGTCAAGCCTGCTGCGGCGCGGGCACCCCTAGCGCTCACCGTCTCCGAGCCGCAAATCACCGCGCCCCATCCTCCGCTTGAAGGGACTATCTTGGCGTCACGCGGTATATTTCCTCGCCCCGCTTGAGAGCGGATATACCGGCCTCGCGTAGCTCCAACCCGGTTAATGCCGCGAGCTTCCGCTGCCAATCCGGAAGCGGCCATTCTCTGCCGAACGTCGCAGAGGTGCCCAATGCAGCTCGCGGGCGACGCCTAGCGCGGACTCCGAACTTCGCAGGCATGCGCGGTCCGCGTCGCCGGCCTCCGATCTCTACGTTCACGGAACTGCCGCTTCCGCTTCTGGTGCTCGTGACCGAGCCGTCACACGACGAACGCGCACTGCTCCTGGGGTGTGCGGGTATCCATGTTCCGCCCGCGGTTCAGGTGGTCATCGATCTCCGCGGCAGCGCCGATCATGCGGCCGTAAAGGAACACGTTGAAGGCGGCCGTCTCCAGGTCCTTCTCGTCGAGCGCGCCCGAGCGATAGTCCTTCCACAGGATCGCGAGAAGCAGCGCGGCAATGACGGCATCGACATTGACGCAGAAGACGTACCGCGAAGCGCCGGCGTCATAGAGCGCCTGCACGAGCTCGCGGTAGAAGGCGTGGAAGACATTGTAGTCCCCGCGCTTTTCCATGAACGCCGCAATGAAGCGCTCGCGCGGATCGTAGTTGACCGGCTTGCCCTTGAAGATCGGGTGATGGACCCCCGGCAGCGCGCGCGGCCCCTCGAAGCCGGATTCCTTGGATTGAGACTTCTCGTCTCTGTAGGCATCGGCGAACCTCATGGCCATCGCCTTGAGATCCAGGCCGTGCCCGCGGTCGCTTGGGTTCTCGAGGTCGATGCCCTTGAACTGCTCCAGGAGAAAGGCCATGCCCTCGAATCCGTTGCCCCCGTGGCTGTAGCCGCTGTGCGTGAGGAACCCGACCATCGCCTTGTTGATCTGTACCCGACCCGGCGTCTGCGGCCCGTCCGCCGCGACGGCCCCCTTGGCGCCCTGAGCCGTGATCGAACCCGGGCCGTTCGAGATCAGCAAGCCGATGAGGATTTGCAGCGGCAGCCCCTCCACCTCGGTCGGCCTCTTGCCGGTCAATGCGAGGAAGAGGAATTCCGCCATCGTCCACCGGCCGAAGCGCTCGTCGCGCGGGATGCCGCGAAGACTGCCATGCTGGTGATACTTGCCGGGGATCGAGGCGCCGATCATCACGCCGTAGAGTCGCAGATACCACGGGAGCGTCTCCGCGGTGAGCCGCGAGATGCGCTTGCGCATCAACGGTCCCCAGGCGATCGTCGTGGCGATGGCAGCCAGGATCGCGTCGCGCGAGAGCCGTCCATCCAGCCGCTCCAGAAACTTGAGAAACAGCGATTTGCCGCCGCGCTCGCGGACGGCCTTGAGCATGGCCTCGGGACGCGGGTCGTCCGCCTCGGCGGCCGTGGCGAGGAACAGCGTGCGGGTCTTCTCGTCGACCGCGATCGCGCTGAAGTCCGCGCCCTCGTCATGAGAATCGAGCAGCCCGGAGTGCGCGAAGAGGTCGATGAGCCGCTTCGAGCAGGAGAGCGCGCGCTCGACGCGCTTCGGACCGACGAGCGCCGCTGCGGCCGCCATCACCGTGTTCGGCGAGTTTCCCGCCTCGCGCGCCGCGTCCGCCGCGGCCAGCGCCGCGTCGCCGACGAGGTTGATCTCCGCCGCGACCGCTATATCGAGCATGGCCCGATCGTTCTCCGAGGCGATCTCGTGCACCAGCGGCAGCGCGAAATTCGCTTCGAGCGGCAAGAGCGCGAGATCGAGCACGGAATGGCCATGGACGCTCGTCACCTGCGTTCGCGGATCCATGACCGTGGCGCCGGACTTGTCCTTCATGGTCTGGCGCGGGACGACGGCGCCGATCTGCTCGCCGAGCGCCTTGATTTGGCCGTTGTACGGCGCCACGGCCTCGACCGTTTTGAGGACGAGCGCCTGCGGCAGTCTCAGGCCCTGGTCATTGGCGATCCACGGCTTGAGCAAAAGGCTGCCGCGCCGCGGGAAATCCGGCCTCACCCCGTTGAGCTCCATCACGGCGCTCAGCGCAAGCGGGATATGCGCGATGTTGGTCACGACCGCGCCTTTCGCGGAGACGACCGGCGTCTCGGGCGTGAACAGTTCAGCCACGCCGAACGCCTCCATGAACCAGCGCTCCTTGTCCTCGGCCCTGTCGCCGGAGCCCGCCATGGCACCGGCATGTCCCACGGCTCGCGTGAGCTTGGATTTCCACCGGCCGACGATGCAGGCGACGACCGGCTTATGGAAGTCGACGCCGCGCTCGTAATAGCCGCCGGGCTCGGCATAGAGAACGGCCGCCTTGCTGCGCGGGTCGTTCTTGAGCGCGTGGGCAAAGTCGCGCGCGGCATAGTGGATGTAGACGTCCTTGCCGGAGGAGACGAGCGTCGTGGTGCCCCAGCCCTCGGTTCCGAGATACTGGGCAATGGTGGTGGTGAAGCCGCCGGAGTTGGAGAAGATCGCGACCGAGCCTTTGAGCAGGACCTCCTCGGGATTGTCGCCGCCGAGCGCGCCGCCGAGCCGCACGCGGTTCCAGGAATCGGCCACGCCGAGGCAGTTGGCGCCGAAGATGTCGATGCCGTTGGCCTGGCCGAACGCCCGGATCTCGCGGGCATCGTGCACCGAGATCTTCTCGGTGATCATGATGATCTTCTCGAGATCCGGATTCACCCGGATCAGTTCGGCAACGCCGTCGCGGACGCCCGGCGGCGGCAGGTAGACGACGCCGGTGTTGAAAGAGCGCCCGTCGTCCAGCCCTTCGCGGACGTTGTTGTAGACGGGAATGTCGCCGGCCGGCGTCGGCAGCACCTGCCCGCGCCGGCCAGGCGACGTCCCGAAGGCGACGTTGCCGCCGGAAAATGCGTGGCTGACCGGCGTCACCTGGCGGGACTCGCCGCCCAGGATATTGAGAACGCAAACGCGATCGTCGCGCGTGGCCACCTTGTCGAGCGCGTCGATGCCGAGATAGTAGGGGAAGCCCTCGATGCCTCTTTTGAACATGCGCCGGCCCTATCGCAAGCTAGCCATCAAGCCGCACCCTTCAAACCGAGGTGAGCCGCAATCTCAGCCCGGCCGCCGCTCCTCATCCATTCGTCGATCTTCTTGGCGTAGTTGACGACCTCCGAGATCGCGCTGTCGAAACCGAAGAAGCGGTAGGGAAGATTGAGGGAATCGCAGGTTTCCGAAAGCGCGCCCATCCCGCGCACGAGGTTGGGTCCTCCGCGGCCAACCACGACGTAGAGCGGGGTCGCGCCATGGCTGCTGAAATGCTCGCGCAGGGCGTCGCCCATGGCGCGGAAGGTCTCGTAGATGTCGGTATTGTTCGACTTGCCGCCGATGATGAACAGCACGTTGGCCTGTTTGAGCCAGTGCTTGTAGCAGATGCGCGCGACCGCCTTCATCTTCTCGTACGGCGGATTGCCGCCGAAGTCCGACGAGATGATCGCCGCCTCGCCCAGAACCTCCGTCACCAACGAATTCGCGCCGCCGCCGAAGGTCGGTGCCAAGATCGTTCCTTTGTCGTTGATGACGAAGACGTCCGACTGTCCCTGGTGCGTACGCAGCTGGTTCACCTCATGCTCGAAGTCCGACGTGTCCGCCGTGAACAGGTGATCCGGAAGTCCCAGGCGCTGCCAGCGCGGATCGTCGCGATCGAAGCCGCACTTGAAATCGCAGGCGACCGGGGTCAGCCGTCCCTCGCGGCCCGGGCGCATGCGGATCGGATTGAGTTCCAGCGTGGTCATCCCGTAGTGATGCATCAGCTCCCACAGTTTCGGAAGGTGCTGGACCAGCGGCGAGATGATCTCCTTCGGCGCGCCGATATCGCTCAGCGCGTTGGCGACGACGAAGGCCTTCAAGCCGGTCAAGGCCTCGAAGGGCACTTGCGCGATCTCCTTCTTGTCGAGCTCCTCGATGTCGACGCCGCCCCGGTGCGTCAGCGTCATCGTCGGCGCGCGGAACTCCGTCGCATCGGTGATGGCGAAATAGACCTCATGCTCCGCCGGCACGCCGCTCTCGAAGGTGACGCCGTTGGACTTTGCAACGACATTCCCGTGCCGGTGCTCGGCGAAATACAGCCGCTCCTTCTCCTTGAGCGCCGTCTTGAGATCGGCCGCCTTGCCGATCAGGCCGGCTTTGCCCTTCTTGCCGATGCCGCCGCGGAACAGCGGCTTGATGAAAATGAGCTTGTGTCGATCGATCAGTCCCTGGATCTCGTCTTCACTGGCGCCCGGACCCAGGATCTCGGCCGCCGGAAACTCGACGTGTTCGAGCAGGCGGGCACCATAGAGCATTCCCGTGATCTGCACCCCAGCCTCCAAGTCGTCGCTAGTCTGCCACGAAGCCGCGCGGCTCTAAGTTCAGGGGATCGTAAAGTCCCCGGTCTCAATTCAACGAGGATATCCGTCGGGATCGAGAGCCACAAGGCCCGCAAGCTCTCTTGTCGCCTTGAGATGCTCCATGATGATCTGGCAGTTACCCCCGGCCAGCGCGCGTGCACCTCGACGCGCGCCCGGCGGCCTCCCTCGTGCGCGAGAAGTTCCCCGCCAAGGCGGCCGTCTATGCCGTCATCCTGGCACCTCTCATCGTGCCGGGCATCATCATCGCCATCGCCGTCTATTTCCTCTTCGCGCGCCTCCACATGATCGGCAGCCCCTTCGCCATGGCGCTCGGGCAGGCGGTGATCGCGCTGCCGCTCGTGGTGGTGATCGTCTCGGCGACCCTCCAAGGCTTCGACGAGTGCCTCGAGCAGGCGGCCGTCGTGCCGGGTGCTGGGCGCGTCAAACCTGCTGCGGCGCGCGCGCCCCTCGTGCTCGCCGTCTCCGAGCCGCAAATCACCGCACCCCATCCACCGCCCGAGAGCGGATATACGCGGCCTCGCGTAGGTCCAACCCGGTTAATGCCGCGAGCTTCCGCTTCCGGTCCGGAAGCGGCCATTCTTTACGCATCGCCGAACGTCCCGGGCGTGCCAGTAGCAGACATCGGGCCATTGGCCATGAGGGTTCGTCGTTCGGCGCTATCCAGTACCGAAATCATCGATGGCGATGCGCATCCCGGTTGCACGAATTAGGGGCACATCGCTGCGCTTTTCCATGAGTAAGAACTCGATCAATGGGTTTTGGTAATATCTCCCCAAAGGAGGGGGGAACTCAGGATCATGGAGCGCCCACCGGAGCCGGCCGCCTTCCTTCGATCGGTCACATTCGATGTGCGGCGCGGCTTGTTTCTGGAAGCCATTGCCGCCAGCATCCGAATTCAGGGGCTGTGCATCCTCAAAAATGTCCTGACCCCGGATGGACCGCTGAAAATTCACGACCGCTTTAACGGCTGGTACGAGAGCGCCAAGGATGACAATGGCGACGGCAAGAACGACCGGGTGCTTCAATCCGCCTTGACGCTGCCTAATATCCCCGGGCTCGCGGATACATTCATCTCATTTCTCGCCGCCAGCCGCTTCCCCGACATCGGCCGCCATTATTTCTCCTGCACGACGGGCAACCTTGTCATTCCCGAAAACCATGTCCTGCTGCGCGTCCTCAGCGACTATACCCATTCGCTACTCGTCCGTCGTTCGACCCGGCGGCATAATTTCCATCTCGACTACCCGTTAATCCCCATAGTTTCCCGATGAATGTATGGATTCCGCTGACGAAAATCGACCAGGACTGCCGCGGGCTTTCTTTCCTGTTACCCTACACCGAAAAGATTTACGATCTGCCGCTGGATATCGACGGCATCATGGCGGCCACTAATGGCTATGTCGTCACGCCGGAAGCAGAGGTCGGCGATATGTTCCTATTTACCCATAAGACGCTGCATGGGGTGTTCTTCACACCGAAAAAGATAAGGCCGCGCCTCAGCATAGAGTTCCGCGTTGGCCCCTCCCATATGCTCCCCAAAGATTATAGCGACGTGCTCTACCGCCTTTAGCTTCACGCAGCTTTGGCTGCGATCCAGCCCGGGTTAGGAATGCGAGCACCACGAGCACGAGCAGCGAAGGGCCATGGAAGCTAAGATCAGCGACCACGTATGGACCTGCGAAGAAATTGCGGCGTTGGCAGACGCTTCAAGGGGGAACGGATCAAAATGATACACTACCGGCCGCAATGCCCGCGAGCGGTCGATGGTCCGAGAAGGGTCAGGGACGGCCGAAGCGGAATGCCCGCGCTTGGTCCGATCAGCCCCCCGCAACGGACCTTCTGTGGCGTGCGCGCCCCCCCGGCCCTCGGTCGAACGTCGCCGGAGCGACCCCCACTGGGCCGGCACCCCCTAAATCCCAACGGGTCCTCCGGGATGGCGTACGGATCGTATTCCGCGTACCCGATGAGCATCCCCTCGACATGGGTCCGCTTCGTGCCCTACTCGGCGGGCGTCCTCGCCACGCGGAAACCGATATGGTGGTTGCGGTTTCCGGAGTGGTTCCTATCGCGGAACGCCGCGCGCATGGGCCACGGATAGTAGAGCCAGGAACCGCCGCGCAGCCCGTGACGACCGCAGTCGCTCCCCGACACCAGCGTGACCGAGGCATCCTTGGGGGCGTTGGTGTAGTCGTCCGCCCAGCAATCCTCCACCCATTGCCACGCATCCCCAAGCATGTCGTAGAGCCCGAAGGGATTCGGCGCGAAGCTGCCGACCGGACTCGTGAACACATAGCCGTCGCTGCAGTCGGCGGTCGTAAGGTTGGGGAATTTCTGCTTGGTCGTCAGATTCATGCCATGCGCGTATTTGCACTGATCGGCCGTGCCGTCGCCCCACCACCGCGCCGTCGACGTACCGCCTCGCGCGGCATACTCCCACTCTGCCTCGGTCAACAGGCGATAGGCTTTGCCCGTCTTGCGCGCGAGCCATTGGACATAGGCCTTGGCGTCGTCCCAATTGACGCACACCACCGGATCGCGGTCGGTCTGCGCAAACCCCGGGTCGCGCCATGACTTCGTGCCGTTCCATTCGAACCTGCTGCCGGTCCATTCATAACATCCGGCGCCGGCCGAGTAGCCGCTCGCCTCGACGAAGCGCGCGAATTCGCTGCGCGTCACATGAAACTTGCCGACTGCCAGCGGCCGACCGACCCGCACCTCGTGCATCGGCCGTTCGCGTTTCGCAAACTCATCCGGCACGCGCTCGCGACCGGTCTCCGCCGGGCTCGACCCCATCGTGAACGTACCCGCCGGGATCACCACCATCTCCGGGCAGTCGGCGCAGTCGCGGAAGCTCTGCCCGACCGCCACAGGATAGCCGCCGGCACTCGCTGCCGGCGGTTGCACGGCCGCTGCGGGTGGTGCGACCAGCGCCTGTTGGCCAGGTGCTGGTGCCGCCGAGGGCTGGGGCGCCTCCGGGTTCGGTTGCAGGGCGGCCTTCTGGGCGCGCGTCAGCTTTTCGATCATGATCTTGGCGACGGCCGCGAAGGTGCCGTGCGGGAACTGGTCGAGATAGGCCTGTAGCAAGGCCGGGTCGCCGCTATCCTTGACGCTGGTCCAGAACAGGCTGTCGCGATCGCTGGGCGTACCGGCGTCGGATGGCGTCTTGATCGTCACGCTCGAGCCTGGCGGCACGAAGAAGAACTGGCCGTGGATAGGGCTGATGCCGAGCCAGGGCTGTTGCTCGCCCTTGGTCTTGGTATCGACTTCGCTCGCCACCCAACTGAAGACCCCAAGCACATCGAGGCCCGGCCGCTGCACCGCCTCGATGAAGGCGGCGGTGTAGGGGCTGTGGGCGCCGGCCGCTCCGTCGCCCGCCACCTTGCCGGGTGCAGTCGCATAGCTGATGATGGTCCCCGAGGGCCTGTCGCTGATTTCGGCAAGGCCCGTGCCCACCGCTCGCAAGCCACGGCCGCCGAAGGGATTGTTGCGACAGGCGTCGAGCACGATCATGCTCAGGCGGTTGCCGGCGTTTCTGATCTGCCCGAGCAGGAGGTCCACGTCGATCAGCTCGAGCGGCACGTCGCCAGTCTCCCTGGGATCACCGTCGATCGGGATGAGATAGTTGTGGCCTCCGACTTCGACGCCATGGCCGGAATAATAGAAAAGGCCGACCGCGCCGCTCTCCAAGCTGCGCCCGAAGTCGCGGATCGCCCGCTCCATGCCGCGCTTGTCGAGATCGAGCTGCGCGCGCCCGCCGACCAGCTCGAACCCGGCCTTGCGCAGGGCGGCGGCGACGCCCTCGGCATCACGCGTCGGATTGTCCAGCCGTGCTACCGCGCGATAGGCGCCGTTGCCTATCACGAGCGCCACGCGGCGTTCGGCATCCGTCGCCGCCGGGGCGGCCGCGGGAGACGGGGCAATGGCCGCGTCAAGACCGAGCGCGAGCCAAGCCGCCGCGAGGAAAAGGAAGGCCGCGCGCCTCAGGGAACCATTGCGCAGCGAGACAGCCATGGGGCTCTCCCCGCGAATTTGAGGAGATTTTGCCATAGCCGCTCGCCTGCCGCCATGCCGCGATCATGCGCCGTTATCGCAGGCTCCGGCCACTCGCAAGCCACAGGCAGGGGTCGTGCCCTCCGCAATATCACGCCGCGGCGAGCCCACCCCCCCCCAAAAATGCATGCGGGTCCTCCTGGGTCGCGTGGCATCATATTCCGCGCGGCCGGTGAGCAGCTCCGCAAAGACGGGGTAGTCGTCAGCCTGGGCAGAGCCGTACGCACCAAGTCCGTGCCATGTTGAGCGTAGCAACTTGCGCTTTCGCCGCGGCCAATCGTCTCGACTCATGGCCCTATCTCCGCACCACCCTTAGGGAGTTAGGGGGAGAGCCCATCGGCAATTCGGCGCACTATCCCCGCGCCCGCCTGCGGTATTCGAGGACGTTGCGATAGCCCGCCCGCGCCGCGACGCCGCCGCGCGGCACGCCCGCTTCGGTCGCGCCCCAGAGCGCCTCGTAGCCCGGCGGGAGCGCGCGGCTCCCCGGAACCGCGAGCCACAGGCGGAGGAGAAGGCGCCGGCGCTCGGGCTCGGCATGGTCCTCGTAGGCGGTGCGCGAGTGGTAGATCACGTGGTTGTTGAGGAGCTGGATGTCGCCCGGCTCGAACGCCATGTCGAGTGCCAGCTCGTCGGCCAGGGCGGCAAGGAGATCGAGCGCCTCGCTCTGCGCCGCCGAGAGGCGAGGCACCTCGGGGAAGCGCTGCGCCGATTCGATGTAGGAGCGCGAGTACTGGCTGGTGAAGCGGCCCGCGCGCGCGCCGAACACCGGGTTGACGTAATAGGGCAGCTCGCCCGGGTCCTCCTCGCCCTGCCGGCTGTGATGGAAGTCGCTCGAGAGGACCTCGAGAAGGTCGGGCCGCCGGCGCAGGATCTCGTTGCGGATGGCGACCGAGCTCGCGATGCGGCTCAAGCCGCCCGCCTTGGCCTTGCGCGCGGCGAGGAGCGCCACCACGTCGCAGCGGTCGGTGTGGAAGCGGAGATGCTCGCGGCTGCGGTAGCCGCGCGAGGTGGGCTCCCCGAGCCGCACGCCCACGTCCTTCACCTCGCCCAAGAGCTCGCCCTCCTTGCTCTGGGAGAGGGCGGTGCCGAGGTGCGTGCCGATGCCCCAGAAGATGACGCGGAGCTCGTCGAGGGCATAGCGCTCGACGGGCAACCCGCGCAGCAGCACGAAGCCGCGCCCCTCCTCGAGCTCGGCCCTGATGCCGGCGAGCCTCGGGCCGAGCGCCGGCAGCGGGAAATCGGCGCGCGCGATCGCGAGGAGCGGCAGTGCGCGGGCGGCCGTGGCGCGCAAGGCGGCGTCGAGCTCGGCGATCTCAGACGGCGTGAAGCCGCGCAGCCAGTCCGTTCGCCCTGCGAGATCGCGGCCCTGCCAGGCGGAGGGGCCCGCGACGGGTACCGCCACGGCAGCGTCCGGCGCCACCTTACTTCCGTCCCGAGGTGCCGACCCAGCCGGTCCTCGAGATGTCGAAGATGATGCCGTCGGGGTCCTTGAACTTGCGCTCGAAGTTGCCGTGACGCTCGTTCCCGAGATCGAAGAAGAAGCTGCCGCCCGAGGCCTCGATCGCCTTGCCGGCCGCCTCGAGATCGTCGACCTGGAAGCCGAAGTGATGGGTGCCGACGAAGCTCTCGGCGTCCTCGAGCCCGGAGCCGCGCTCGCCCTTGTACTTGAGCAGCGCCAGGTTGATCTCGCCGTCGCTGAGATAGACGCCGGTCGCGAGATCGCCGTCGGCTTGGCCGACGCGCTTCATGCCGAACGCCCGCTCGTAAAAGGCCGCCGACTTTTCCGGGTCCTTGACGACGACCGCGATATGCCGAAGCCGAGCCATAACGATGCCTCCTGCCGTGAGAGCCGGCCGCCGCCCCGGATGCCCCGAGGGCGGCGGCGCCGCTCGCGCGATCATAGAGGCCGGCGCGGGGCTTGGAAATACGCGAGGCGGGCAAGCCCGTGCCGGCGCGCGGTGCCGCCGGTGCGGGCTCTGCCAATGCCAGGCCGCGCCAGCCGCCCGGCCAGAGAATCGCGAAGGAGAGCGTCGCGGTCGCGATCCCCTCGCCCGTGACGGCGATGCTGAGGCGGTAGGTGCCAAGTGCCGCGAAGAGGCCGCGATAGCGCGGCGGCACCTCGGCGCGGAAGAGGGCGAGGGCGTTGGCAGCACCGTCGGCGATGAGAAGATTGAGGTAGTGCGGCACGCGGCCGGGGAGGTCGATCGCGTCCCTGCCCTCGTGCATCGACCACTCCAGCGCCAGGCTGTCGCCGTAGTCGAGCGCCTCGCCGCCCTCGCCGCCCTCGCGCGCCACGTCGACGAGATAGGCGCGGCATCCCTTGAGCGGGATGGCGGAGCGGTTCATCACCTGCACGCGCAGCAGCTTGGCCTCGCCGCCGCCGCCGGGCGCGTGGCGCGTCAGCATGAGGCAGCGCTCGCGCGGCTCGAAGCCGAAGGCGAGCTGCGGCGCCAGGCGGCGGTCGAGGGCCATGATCTCGCGATAGAAGGCTACGCCGATCAGGATGGCGATGGGGAGGAGCGCCCATACCGGCGAGAGGCTGTCGATCTCCTTGAGGAGGCGGTGGCCCTCGTAGGGCCGGATCGCGTCGATCGCGCGCAGGAGCTCGCGCTTGTGGAGGAGTGCCGCCGAGGCGAAGTAATAGCCCAGCGACCAGAAGCGGCCGCCGTTGTTCCACAGGATCGAGACCACGCGCCGGAGATGCGCCCACACCATGGCCGCATCATAGCGGCCCTGCCCTCGCGGGGGCTCCCGCGGACGTGCCGGAGGGTCGCTTCCGCCGAGGGCCGCCCGCCGAGCGCAAGAGCGTCCCGCGCAGCAGGCTCGCCGCGAGCACGAGGAGGCAGCAGAGGAGAACCGCGAGGCCCGGCCGCACGCCGATCGCGAGCGAGAAGTTGGCCTCGAGCACCCGCGCCGGCGGGGCGCCGAACTTCAGCCAGAAATAGAGCGCCTCGCCGAGTGCCGTCAGCACGGCGGCCGCCGCGGCTAGCCCGGCAAGGACGAGCTGGCGCAGCGCCCACCGCGTCTCCTTTGCCGGAGCGAGAAGGCGGTAGCCCATGAGCCAGACATAGAGGCCGCCCATCACCATGGGCTCGCTCACCTCCGCCTTGGACTGGATGAAATAATGCACGACCGCAAGGACGGCGATGCCGTAGACGAGGCGGTGGAGCTTCTGCCAGCGCTTGCCGCCGAGCCGCCGGGTCATGGCATCCGTCGAGGTCGCGGCGAGTGACGCGAGGCCGAGGAGGGCCACGAAGCCGATGGTGAGGTAGAAGCGCAGCACGATCTCGCTTGCCACCTTGAGGAGGTCGAAGTTCTCGTCCACCACGTAGAGCGTGAGATGGCTCACCCCGTAGGCGAAGGCCGCGACGCCGATCATGCGGCGCACGATGACGAGCCGCGGCCAGTCGAGAATCTGGCGGAGCGGCGTTACGGAGAGCGAGATGAAGAGGAAGCGGATCATCCACAGGCCGACCTCGTGGATCGCCTCGTTGAGCGGCCGCGCCCCGAGGGTGCCGAGCGCCAGGGAGAGCGCCGTATTGAGGCCGGGCATGAAGAGGCAGACGAAGACGACGAGCTTGAGCGGCGAGAGTTGGCCGCTGCGGTCGAGCCAGGGAAGCTTGCGCGCGTTCTTCATGGCTCCCGTTCTAACGGTGCCCGCCGGGAAGGTCCATCACGACCCGATCACAATCGGGCGAGGGATCCCTCCTCTCCTCCTTCAGGAGGAGAGGAAGGGGCCCATCGCGAAGCGATGGGAAGGTGAGGAGGCTTCGGCGGCAACGACATGTCCAGCAGGATCACCTCCTCACCCCGACCCTCTCCTCCTAAAGGAGGAGAGGGAGAACGGCGATGCTGCCGCTCACTCCGCCTTGCGGCCGTAGGAGATGATGGAGAGGAAGAGGATCGGCAGCTTCACCAATTCCTCCGGCCCGTGCGGCGCGTCGGCGCTGAAGAAGAGGGAGTTGCCCGGGCGCAAAAGGTAGAGCTTGTCGGCGTGCCGGTAGGCGACCTCGCCCTCGAGCATGTAGAGGAACTCCATGCCGTCGTGCTGGAAGAGCGGAAAGACCTCCGACTCCTCGTTGAGCGTGATGAGATAGGGCTCGACGACGACCGAGCTGTGATGGGCGACCGTGTGGCCGAGGAGCTTGTATTGATGGCCGGCGCGCGTGCCGCGCCGCTGGATCGTGAGCCCCTCGCCGGCGCGCACGTAGATGGCGTCGCGCTGCTCCTCGAACTTGCGGAAGAGGGCGGTCACCGGAACGTTGAGCGCGCGGGCCAGCGCGTGGAGCGTCGAGAGCGAGGGCGAGCTCATGCCGTTCTCGATCTTCGACAGCATGCCGGAGGAGAAATTCGCCAGCTTGGCGAGCTGGGTCACGGTCATGTCGAGCTTTCTGCGGTACTCCTTGACCTGCGCGCCGATGGAGACCTCGAGATTGTTCTCCCTGGCGCCGGCGTGGGCGTCCTGGCCGGCCGTAGCGGGCGGGCGCAGCGCGCGCGGGGTGCGCTTAGGCTGCGGTGCGGCCTCGTGGCGCCGCTGGCGCGGCGCGCTTCGTCTTTTGCTCGGCGTTGCGCTCAAGATGTCCTCTTTGCCGCCTCGGAGCACGCTCAGCAATCGAGCGTGCGCTCGCGCTCCCAGGCGCTGATGTGCGAGGCGTAGCTCTGCCATTCCATGTGCTTCAGCTTGGCGTAGCTGTCAACGAAACTCTTGCCCAGGCCCTGGACCACCACCTCGCTCTTCTCGAAGAGGCGGATGGCGTCGAGCAGGTTGAGCGGCAGCTTGCGCACGCCGCGCACCCGCTCGCCCTCGGTATACATGTTGACGTCGAGGCGCTTGCCGGGATCGCGCTTGTTGACGATGCCGTCGAGCCCGGCCATGAGCACGCCCGCCTGCAGGAGATAGGGGTTGGCGGAGCCATCCATGAGGCGGAGCTCGAAGCGGTCGACATCTGGGATGCGCACCATGTGGGTGCGGTTGTTCCCCGAATAGGTGATGGCGTTGGGCGCCCAGGTGGCGCCCGAGAGGGTGACGGGCGCGTTGATGCGCTTGTAGCTGTTGACGGTCGGGTTGAAGAGGGCGGCGAGGGCGTCGGCGGAATGGAGGACGCCGCCGAGGAAGCGGTAGGCGAGTGCCGAGAGGCCGAGCTCGCCCTTGGGATCGTGGAAGAGGTTCTTCTTCCCCTTGGCGTCCCACAGGGAGACGTGGCAGTGGCAGCCGCTGCCGGTCAAGGTCGGGAAGGGCTTCGGCATGAAGGTGGCGCGGAGGCCGTGCTTCTCGGCGATGGCCTTCACCATGTATTTGAAGAAGGCATGGCGGTCGGCGGTGACCAGGCAGTCGTCGTAGCGCCAGTTCATCTCGAACTGGCCGTTGGCGTCCTCATGGTCGTTCTGGTAGGCGCCCCAGCCGAGCTCGAGCATGGCGTCGCAGATCTCGCGGATCACCTCGTAGCGCCGCATGAGCGCCGACTGGTCGTAGCAGGGCTTTACTTGCACATCACGCTCGTCGGAGATGCCGCCGCCGTCGGCGGCCAGGAGGAAATACTCGCACTCGACGCCGGTCTTCATGCGGTAGCCGAGCTTCTCGGCGACGGCGATCTGGCGCTTGAGCGCCGCCCGCGGCGAGGCCTCGACCTCCTTCCCCGCCATGCGCAGATCGGCGGCGAGCCAGGCCACCTCGGGCTTCCACGGCAGGACCATGAGGCTCGCGGGATCGGGCACCGCGAACATGTCCGGGTTGGCCGGCGTCATGTCGAGCCAGGTGGCGAAGCCGGCGAAGCCGGCGCCGTTCTTCTGCATCTCCGCGATCGCCGCCGCGGGCACCAGCTTGGCGCGCAAGACCCCGAAGAGATCGACGTAGCTGATGAGGAAATACTTGATCTTCTTCGCTCTCGCGACGTCCTCCAGGTTCTCCGACATGTGCCCTCCTCGTTTCCCTGGCCTCGCCAGGGCGGCGCCAGTATCTCGACTCGTGGGCGCTTGATGCACCCCCCGCCCTGCCCTCCCCCTCAAGGGGGGAGGGAAATCGTGAGCGGCGCTGCTAACTTCCCCCTCCCCCTTGAAGGGGGAGGGTCGGGGTGGGGGTGACGCTCTAATTTGCGAGAGTTGCCCCTAGCTCCGCCCCGGTATCCAGTCCGTGCCGGCGAGCGGCACGCCGGCCATGGCGGCCGCCTCGATGGTCAGCGCCACGAGGTCCTGCGGCTCGAGGTTGTGCAGGTGGGATTTGCCGCAGGCGCGCGCGAGCGTCTGGGCCTCGAGCACCATCGTCGTGAGATAATTGTAAAGCCGCCGCGCCGCAAGCGCCGGATCGAGCCGCGACTCGAGGGCGGCATCCTGGGTGGCGATGCCCACGGGGCAGCGCCCGGTCTGGCAGTGATGGCAGTATCCCGCCGCCGTCCCGAGCGCCGCATAGTCCTCGGCGAAGAGTGGCGCGTTGCAGTTGAGGGCGATGAGGGCGGCGGAGCCGATGGAGACCGCGTCGGCGCCGAGCGCCAGCGCCTTCGCCACGTCGGCCCCGCTGCGGATGCCGCCCGAGACGATGAGCTGCACCGTCCTCTGCATGTCGAGCTCCCGGAGCGCCTCGGCCGCCTGGCGCACCGCCGGGAGGGTCGGGATGCCGACATGCTCGATGAAGACGTCCTGGGTCGCCCCGGTGCCGCCCTGCATGCCGTCGACCACGACCACGTCGGCGCCGGCCTTGACGGCGAGCGCCACGTCGTACTTCACGCGGGTGGCGCCCACCTTGACGTAGATCGGCTTCTCCCAATCGGTGATCTCGCGCAGCTCCTGGATCTTGACCTCGAGATCGTCGGGACCGGTCCAGTCGGGATGCCGCGAGGCGCTGCGCTGATCGATGCCGACCGGAAGCGTGCGCATGGCGGCGACGCGCTCGGTGACCTTGAGGCCGAGCAGCATGCCCCCGCCGCCCGGCTTCGCCCCCTGCCCCACCACCACCTCGATGGCGTCCGAGCGCCTGAGGTCGTCCGGGTTGAGGCCGTAGCGCGACGGCAGCACCTGGTAGACGAGCGTCTTGGAGGCCGCGCGCTCCTCCTCGGACATGCCGCCGTCGCCGGTCGTGGTGCTGGTGCCGATCTCGCTCGCGGCGCGCCCGAGCGCCTTCTTGGCGTTGGCGCTCAAGGAGCCGAAGCTCATGCCGGCGATGGTGACGGGTATCTTGAGCGCGATCGGCTTCTTCGCGAAGCGGGTGCCGAGCGTCACGTCGGTCGCGCACTTCTCCCGGTAGCCCTCGAGCGGATAGCGCGAGATCGAGGCGCCGAGGAAGAGCAGGTCGTCGAAGCTCGGCAGCCGCCGCTTGGCGCCCATGCCGCGGATCTCGTAGAGGCCCTCGCGCGCCGCGCGCTGGATCTCGGCGATCACCGCGGGCGGGAAGGTGGCATGCTCCCTGAGGCCGGCTGGTGCTGCTTGGCCCTCCTCAATACTGCGCGGCATGATCGACCTTGAAATTGTAGAGCTGGCGCGCCGAGCCGTAGCGGCGGAACTCGCCCGCATCGGCGGCGATGCTCGCGCGCGCGAGGAGAGCCGCGAGCGTCGCCGCGTGCGCCTCGGTCATCGGCTTCTCGACGCAGTCCGAGCCGAGGCTGGCGACGCTGCCGCGCACGAAGAGCACCGCCTCATAGATCGAATCGCCGAGATGCGGCCCCGCATCGCCGCACACGACGAGATGCCCCGCCTGGGCCATGAAGGCGCTCATATGGCCGACCGAGCCGCCCACCACGATGTCGACGCCTTTCATCGAAATGCCGCAGCGCGAGCTGGCGTCGCCCTCGATGACGACGAGCCCGCCGTGCCCCGAGGCCGCCGCCGCCTGGGAGGCGTTGCCCTTCACGCGCACCGAGCCCGACATGATGTTCTCGGCAAGGCCCGGGCCGGCATGGCCGTTGACGACGAGCTCGGCCTCCTTGTTCATCCCGGCGCAGTAATAGCCGACCGGCCCGTCGATCTCGACCGCGATCGGCACCTGCAAGCCGACTGCGACGGCATGCGCACCCTTGGGGTTGCGGATGCGCCAGGCGCGCTCGTTGGTCTGCGGCGGCAGGCGGTGCAGCCGCTCGTTCAAGCCGCGCACGCCCACCGCCTCGAGGTCCACCTCAATCACGCGCTTAACCCCTCCGCCAGCTATAGACGGTCGCCGGCGCCGGCTCCCAGACGACCGCGTCCTCGGCCCCCGGCAAGTGCGCGATGGCGCGGTATTCCGAGGCCATCGCCACCCAATCGCCGGTCTCGGCGAGCACCGCCGGCTTGCAGGCGATGGCGTCGCGCACCACGGCAAAGCCGTCCTTGGTGGCGACCGCGAAGGTATAGAAGCCGTCGAGGTCGGAAAGGCCGGCGTTGAGCGCCTCTTCGAGGCTGTCGCCCTCGCCGAGGCGATGGCTGAGATAGCCGGCCGCCACCTCGCTGTCGTTGTCGGTCTGGAATTCGACGCCGCGCCGCGCGAGCCGCTGGCGCAGGCCGTTGTGGTTGGAGAGCGAGCCGTTATGCACGAGGCAGAGGTCGTGCCCGGTCGAGAAGGGATGGGAATGCTCGGTGGTGACGGCGCTCTCCGTCGCCATGCGCGTATGGCCGAGGGCGTGGGAGCCCGCGAGCTCCGCGAGCCGGAAGCGGCGCACCACGTCGGCCGGCAGCCCCGCTTCCTTGTAGAGCTCGATGGTTTCGCCGAGACCCATCACGCGCACCTCGGGCCGGCTCAGGGCGAGCCACTGCCGCACGATGCCGAGCGAGGTGGCGGCCACGAGGACGAAGTGACTGGCCCGCGCCTCGCCGCTGACCGCCACGCCGAGGTCCGCGGCCATGGCGTCGACGAGGCCCTGCCAGTCATAGCCGGGCGAGCCATGGTAGAGCGTCATCTTGAGCGACCCCTCGGGTGCGGGATTGCGGTAGACGGCGAAGCCGGCACTGTCCGGCCCGCGGTCGCCCAAGGCCGTCAGCATGACCGCCAGGTGGCGGCCCAACGAGCTTTCCAGCGCTGGAGTCTTGAGGAAGAGTCCGACGATCCCGCACACGGCAGCTTGCCTCCGATCCGGAAAACCGAGCGGGAGGATAGGCGATCGGCGCAGCGCCTGCAACATTTGATGAAAAAATCTTCACTCCCAAGAAACGAAGCGAAGCGGGCGCCCCGGCTCAACCGGCGCCGAGAAGGCCGTCCCCGGCGTCGCACGCGGCCTCGCAGATGCGGTGCGCGAACATGAGGCTGCGCGTGCCGACGAGGCGGTTCATGGCGATCACCATGCCGAGGCCCTCGCGGGGATAGATGCGCGTCTCGGAGGTGAAGCCGGGGCCGCCGCCCTCGTGGTTGAGGAAGCGGCGGCCGGAGGCCTCGCCCAGCTTCCAGCCGAGGCCCACGCCCAGGCGCGCCGCCACCCCTGCGCGGCCGCGGGCGACGAGGCTCTGCATGAGGGCGGTCGAGGCGGCACTCAGGATGCCGCCGCCGCCTTGGAGCTGCGCGCGCACGAAGGGAAGGAAGCCCGTGACCGAGCCGACGAGCCCGCCGATGGCGGCCGTGTCCACGTCGTAAGCCCGGAGTGCGACGAGCCCGCCGCTCTGCGCGCCGAAGAGCCGCCGTGCGGTGGCAGGAAAGCGCCAGCGGAGGAAGAGCCGCCCCGGCTCGAAAACGCCCATGTAGCCGGTGGCTGCGAGCCCTTGCGGCACCGCCGCGGCGGCGAAGCCCACCGCCATGCCCAAGGGCTCGAGGATGCGCTCTTCCACGTAAGAGGCGAAGGGCCGTGCGGCGGTCCGGCTCACCACCTCGCCGAGAAGTGCATAATTGACGTTGCGATACTCGACCCTTCGGCCGGGCGGCCTTCTCGCGGCGATGCGGTAGCGCGCGAGCGCCTCCGCGGTGCCGGGCTGCGGGTCGCCTGCGAAATGGACGGCGAGGAATCCGCCGAGCGTGTCCTCCAAGCCCGAGCTGTGGCTGAGAAGATGCTTGAGCGTGATGCCGGCGAGGGTGCGGAACTCCGCGAGATGCGTCGTGACCGGATCGTCGAGCTTGAGCTTGCCCGCCTCGGCGAGCTGCAGCACGGCGGCCGCGGTCACGAGCTTGGTCGCGGAGAACAGGTGATAGACGGTCTCGGGCGTAGCCGGCTTGCCGCTCGCGAGGTCGGCGCAGCCGAAGGCCGCGGACCAGCTCCGCCCGTCTCTTCCCACGACCGCGAGCGAGCAGCCGGGAATGCCGAGCGCCGAAAGTTCGGAGCGCACCAGCGCGGCAATGGATTGACGCGACATGGGCTCGATCAGCGTATCTCTGTCATGCGCGTCCAGGAGGCCTAACCGCCGGCGCTATGAGCCCTTCTTCGGAAAGATGGCTTGCGTGATGGTAAAAATCACGGCGCCGAGTTGGACAGTGGTGGCGCCGGGAAGCGACATCACGACTTTGGCGTCGATGATACGGTCGCCCGGATTTATTTTCCCGGACCAGAGCAGCGCGCAGTCCTGCCAGAACGCAAAGCCCAATCCGACCATCACGAAGGCGTTGGCGCCAATGAAGAGAAACATGACGTGGCGCGCGAATTTCTGGCGTATTTCTAAATCGCCCAAGGCGATTTTGTCCGGAACACTGACGAACGCCTTTTCCTCGGACGACAGGGTCCGAGGGGCTGTACCATCATCCATTTCCAGGGCCGCCGTCCTGGTCAGCCGGTCAGAGAAATCTTGGTCGGCGTTTTGTCCTGGTCGAGAATCGTGACCGTCTGATCCTCGGTATTTCGGGCGCGCGCGGCGATCCGAGCAAGAGCCACCGCCTTACGGATGACGGCGGTGCTTGTGGTTACGCCGAAGATCTCCTTGAGCTCGTCGATCGCCTTTGCAGTGCCGTCGTCAAGCTGGAAACTCGTCTGCGGCATGGCCATACCTCCTCTATACGATTATCGTAAGCGATATATACGGAAATCGTATTTTTGTCAATGGACTTTTTGATTTCACCGTCTCGCCGCCCTCAGCGCTTCCTCCCGAACGACTGCTTGCGGCACCCCGCGGAAGAGGGACATGTGCGTGTGCTGCGCCAGCCATGGCGTGGCGATGGCGGAGCGCCGGAAGGCGACGGTGGCGCGGCCCGGCCGCTCGTAGGGCACGCCCTCGCGGCTGTAGCCGGTCGAGTTCGAAGCAGGCCAGGCCCGTAGCCGAGAGGCGGTCCGCGGCGACGAGCGCCTTGATCTCCGCGAGGCGCCAGCGGAAATCGGCGATGACGGGCCACACCTTCTGCCACTGCAGGCGCTCGACCGCCTCGCGCCCCGCCACGAAATCGCTGAAGGTGCCAAAGGCCACCATGTCCTCGGCGAAAAGGTGCCGCGCACCTGCGAAGTCGACCGCTTGCACGCGCTGGGCCAACTCGGCGAACCATGCGCACACCCGCTCGAGATCGCCGTCCGCCGCTGCGTCACTCATCGGCCCCTCCGCTCTTCCCGCTCGATTTGCTGCACGGCCGGGCCGCGTCCGGCGGAGCCGGAGCGGGCGGCCGCGGCGGCGCCATCACCTGGTGGCCGCTCACCTCCGCACCCGCATCCGCCGCGAGACGCCGGAAGAAGAGCAGCGAGAGGAGCGAGAGCAAGCCGGCGACGGCGAAGGAGACCTGCGTGTCGATGGCCGCAAGCTCGCCCGGGGGTGCTGCGCGCCAGGCCACCATGCCGTTGAGCAGCACGGCGCCGAGCGCGATGCCCATGCCGTTCGAGAGCTGCTGCATCATGCTGGAGATGCTGGCGGCACCGCTCAGCTTGGGCGGCAGGATGTCGGCGAAGGTGAGCGTGTTGAGGCCGGTATATTGCAGCGAGCGGAAGAATCCGCCGGCGAGCAGCAGGACGAAGATCACCCAGCTCGGCGTGGTGCGGGTGAAGAGGGCGCAGACGAGGAGCGAGGCCGCGGAGATGACGGCATTGCCGATGAGGACGTTGCGGAAGCCGAAGGAGCGCAGGATCGGCTGCGTCGTCATCTTCATGACGAAGGAGCCGAGAGAGCTCGCGAAGGTCAAGAGGCCCGAGGCGAAGGCGCTCATGCCGAAGCCGACCTGCAGCATGAGCGGCAGCAGGAACGGCAGCGCCCCTGCGCACATGCGGAAGATCGAGCCGCCGGCGACGGTCACGGCAAAGGTCGGTATCTCGAGCAGCGAGAGGTCGATGAGCGGATGGGGGTGGCGCTTGGAATGGCGGACGCCGAGCACGCCGGCAGCCCCGCCGACGCCGAGCAGCAGCCAGAGAAGCCAGGCGTTGCGGCCGGGATGGCCGACGAGATCGAAGTCGTACATGAGGCAGGTGAGCGACGTGCCGGTGAGCACGAAGCCGATCCAGTCGAAGGGCCAGGTCTCGTCCTCGCGGTAGTTCTCGATGAGCAGGCTCACGAGGACGATGCCGAGAATGCCGATGGGCACGTTGAGGAAGAAGATCCAGCGCCACGAGACGTAGGTCGTGATGAAGCCGCCGACCGGCGGGCCGAGCACCGGCCCGATCAGCGCCGGCACGGTGAGATAGGCCATGGCGCGCACGAGCTCCGTCTTCTCGACGCTGCGGATCATGACGAGCCGGCCAACCGGCACCATCATGGCGCCGCCGATGCCTTGGAAGATGCGCGCGGCGGCGAACTCGAGGACGCCGTTCGAGAGGCCGCAGAGGATCGAGCCCGCGAGGAAGACGGCGATCGCCAGTCGGAAGACGGTGCGCGCGCCGAAGCGGTCGGCCACCCAACCGCTCACCGGAATGAACACCGCGAGGCTCAGCATATAGGCGGTGATGCCGAGGCTGAGGGCGATGGGGCTGGCATCGAACGACACCGCCATGGCGGGGAGTGCGGTGGTGATCACCGTGCCGTCGAGGTTCTCCATGAAAAGCGCGCAGGCCACGATGAGCGGGACGACCATTGACCTCGATCGGCGGGGAACCATGCGGGGGCGCTCGAACTTTCGGCACTGGCCGGACGACGGGGCTTAGAGCTTAGGATGCGGCCGCGGCCAGGGCTAGCCCGCGCTTGCCGAGCGGCCGGCCCGCCTTCCCGACCCGCGAGGAGCTGTGCTAGGCTCGCCGCCGGCCCGCTCAAGGAGACGCGAAGAGCGCCATGTCTCTATCGATGAATGAACCACGCTCGGCCGCTGCCGCCGCTGCCGCCATCGAGGTGGTCCCCACCGGTGCCGCACTCGGCGCCGAGGTCCGCGGGGTCGATCTGCGCCATCTCGACGCCGCCGCCTTTGCCGCCATCCAAGCCGCCTGGCTCGATCATCTGGTGCTGCTCTTCCGCGGCCAGGCGCTCGGCGACGAGGCGCTCATCGCCTTCAGCCGGCGCTGGGGCGCCCTCGACTGGGCGCCGGTGCAGGAGACCGGCCGGCGCTTCGTGGAAGGCCATCCCGAGCTCTACGTCGTCTCCAACGTGGTCGAGAACGGCGTCCCCATCGGCAGCCTCGGCGCCGGCGAGGCGGTGTGGCACACCGACATGTCCTATCTCGAGGACCCGCCCAAGGCGAGCATGCTCTACGCCCTCGAGATTCCGGAGAAGGGCGGCGACACCGGCTTCTGCAACATGTACACGGCCTATGACGCGCTGCCGCCGACGCTCAAGGAGCGCGTCGCGAAGCTGAGCCTCAAGCACGACGGCACCTACAACAGCGGCGGCTACCTGCGCCAGGGCACAGAAGCGGTCGACGATCCGCGCCGCTCGCCGGGTGCGGTCCATCCCCTCGTCTGCACGCACCCCGAGACGGGCCGCCGCATGCTCTATCTCGGCCGCCGCCGCAACGGCTATGTGAGCGGCCTCGAGCTCGCCCAATCGGAGGCGCTCCTCGACGAGCTCTGGGGCTATGCCACGCGCGCGGAGTTCGCCTGGTACAACCGCTGGCGCGCGGGCGACCTCGTGCTGTGGGACAACCGCTGCACCATGCACCGGCGCGATCCCTTCGACGCCGCGGCGCGCCGCATCATGCATCGCACCCAGATCAAGGGCGAGACGCGGCCGCACGCGTAGGCTTCGCGGGGAGCCGGGCGCTCCGCCTCAGAAATAACCGGAGAAGCCGGTCGCCGCCGGCTGGCCGCTCGGCAGCTGCGAGCCCTCCCAGCCGCCGCCGAGCGCCTGGATCAGGGCAACGCTCGCCGTGAGCCGGCTCTCGAGCACGTTGAGCGCCGTCTCCTCGTCGCCGAGCGCCGTCGCCTGGGCGGTGACGACGCTGGTGTAGTCGATCGTGCCGGCCTTGTACTGGTTGAGGATGAGCTGCGCCGCCTCCTCGGCCTCCTTGACCGCGGCGTCCTGCACCTTGGCCTGCTCTTCGAGGATGCGCAGCGCCGCGAGCTCGTCCTCGACCTGCTGGAAGGCGGTCAGCACCGTCTCCCGGTAATCGGCCACGCTCTCGTCGTAGCTCGCGCGCGCCGCTTGAACCTGGGCGCTGCGGGCGCCTGCGTCGAAGACCGTCAACGCGAGCTGGGGCCCGAGCGACCACACGTTGCTCGCGGTCTGGAAGAGGGTTCCGAGCTGGTTGCTCGCCAAGCCGGTCGAGGCGGCGAGCGTCAAGTCCGGGTAATAGGCGGCGATCGCCACGCCGATCTGGGCGTTCGCAGCGGCGACCTTGCGCTCGGCGGCGGCGATGTCGGGACGGCGCTCGAGGAGGGTCGAGGGCACGCCGACCGGGATCGCCGGCACGTCCACGGCAAGGCGCACGGGCGCCATGTTGAACTCCGCCGGCGGCTTGCCGATGAGGACCGCGATGGCATGCTCGAGCTGCGCGCGCTGCACGCCCACGTTGATCGCCTGGGCGCGCGTGTTGTCGAGCTGGGTCTCGGCCTGGGCCACGTCCGAGCGCGCGGCGTTGCCGACCGCGTATTTGTTGCGCGTGATCTCGAGCGACTTGGCGTAGCCCTCGGCCGTGGCGTCGAGGAGCCGCTTGAGCTCGTCCTCGACGCGCAGCTGGAAATAGGCGGTGGCAAGCGCCCCCTGGGCCGAGAGGCGGGCATTGGCGAGGTCGGCGCCGCTCGCCTGGGCGGTCGCCACGTTGCTCTCGACCGTGCGGCGGATCTTGCCCCAGACGTCGATATCCCAGCTCGCACCGAGCGAGAGGTCGTATTGGCTCACCGGCTTGGCGCCGCGGCTCAGCGTGCTGCTCGCCTTGGAGCGCGTGGCCGAGCCGTCGAGCGTCACGGTCGGGAAGAATGCGGCCTGGGCCTGGCGGACGGCGGCGACGGCCGCGCGGTAGGCCGCCTCCGCGGCGAAGACATTCTGGTTCGAGACCTCGACCCGCTGCTCCAGCTCGTCGAGCACCGCGTCCTTGTAGACCGACCACCAGGCGCCGCGGTCCGACGCGTCCTGGGGCGCTCCCGGCTTCCAGCCGGCGATCTCCTTATAGGCCGCCGGCGTTGCGACCGGCGGCCGCACATAGTCGGGCCCGACCGTACAGGCCGCGAGTCCGGCGAGAGCCGCGAGCGCTGCGAGCGTGCGTTGATGCCGGTACGCCATTCGCCTTTCCCTCATGCGCGCGCTCTTCTCCCTATTCCCCGGGCGCCGGCTGCGGGCCCCTCTTGAAGTAGCGCGGACGCCAGCGTTGCCATAGCTCGTGGCCCCAGAGCCGGAAACGGTCGAGGTAGAGATAGACCACCGGCGTCGTGTAGAGCGTGAGGACCTGGCTCAGCAGCAGGCCGCCGACGATGGAGATGCCGAGCGGCTGGCGCAGCTCCGAGCCCTCGCCCAAGCCGAGCGCCAAGGGAAGTGCGCCCAGGAGTGCTGCCATGGTGGTCATCATGATCGGACGGAAGCGCAGGAGGCAGGCCTGATAGATGGCCTCGCGCGCGTCGAGCTTCAGCGTGCGCTCGGCGTCGAGCGCGAAGTCGATCATCATGATCGCGTTCTTCTTGACGATGCCGATCAGGAGGATGACGCCGATGAGGGAGATGATGCTGAACTCGGTGCCGGTGACGAGGAGCGCCAGCACCGCACCGACCCCGGCCGAGGGCAGCGTCGAGAGGATGGTGATGGGATGGACGTAGCTCTCGTAGAGGATGCCGAGCACGATATAGACGGCCGCGATCGCCGCCACGATCAGGATCGGCTCGTTGGCGATGGACTGCTGGAACACCTGCGCCGTCCCCTGGAAGCTGCCGTGGATGGTGCTCGGCATGCCGATCTCGTTCATCGCCCGGTTGACGGCGGCGACCGCATCGCTGAGCGCCTTGCCGGGCGCCAGATTGAACGAGATCGTGCTGGCCACGAACAGCCCCTGGTGGTTCACCGCGAGCGGCGTCTTTCCCGGCTCGTAGTGGCTGAAGGCGGCGAGCGGCACCATGGCCTCCGAGGCCGTGCTGACGGGCGCTCCGGTCGAGGCGCTGCTTTTGCCCGAGGCGGCGAGCTGGTTCATGGCCAGGTTGCGCGCCGCGTCCATGGCGACGCTCGCGGCGTTCGAAGCCTGGCTTGAGGCGCTCGCGGCCGTGCTCCGCGTCACGGTTCCGGCGACCGCGTTGGTCGACTGCACGCCGCCCACGGAGCCTCCCGACGTGCTCACGTAGATCTCCTTCAGCGCCTGCGGGTCCTGCCAGAAATTCGGCGCCAGCTCCATGACGACGTGGTACTGGTTCAAGGGATTGTAGATGGTCGATACCTGGCGCTGGCCGAAGGCGTCGTAGAGCGTGTTGTCGATCTGGCTCGCCGTGACGCCGAGGCGCGCGGCGGTGGGACGGTCGATCACCAGATCCGTCTCCAGGCCGTTCTGCTGCTGATCGGAGTTCACGTCGGTCAGGACCGGCTCGTGCTGCAGCGCGTCGGTCAGCTTGGGCGCCCAGGTGTAGAGGTCCTGGAGGCTGTCGGCCTGGAGCGTGAACTGGTACTGGGCGTTGCTCTGCCGGCCGCCGACGCGGATGTCCTGCACCGCCTGGAGGAAGAGCACCGCACCGGGGACCTGGCTGAGCTCGCGGCGCAGCCGCCCGACCACCTGATCCGCCGAGAGCCGCCGCTCGGACAACGGCTTCAGCGACACGAAGACGAAGCCCGAATTCGTCTGGCCGCCGCCCGTGAAGCCGACCACGCTCTGGACGGCGGTGTCCTTCTTCACGATGGAAATGAACTGCGTGAGCTTCTGGCGCATCAGCTGGAAGGAGATGCTCTGGTCGGCCTGCAGGCCGCCGATGAGCCGGCCGGTGTCCTGCTGCGGGAAGAAGCCCTTGGGGATGATGGCGAAGAGCAGGAAGTTCAGGCCGACGACCGCGAGCAGCACCAGCATGGTGAGGCGCGGGTGATTGAGCGCCGGACCGAGCGTGCGCTCGTAGGCGCGCAGCACGGCGTCGAACACGCGCTCGCTCGCCCGGCTCAGCCAGCCCGGCTCGCGCCTCGTGCGCCTGGTCGGCAGGCGCGCGCACATCATCGGCGTCGTGGTCAGCGACACCACGAGCGACACCAGGATGGCGATCGACAGCGTCATGGCGAACTCGCGGAAGAGCCGCCCGATGATGCCGCCCATGAGGAGGATGGGAATGAACACCGCCACCAGCGACAGGCTCATCGACAGCACGGTGAAGCCGACCTCGCGGGCGCCCCTCAGCGCCGCCTCGAACCTCGGCACGCCCGCCTCGACGTGGCGGGTCACGTTCTCGAGCACGACGATGGCGTCGTCCACCACGAAGCCGGTCGCCACGGTGAGCGCCATCAGCGAGAGATTGTCGAGGCTGTAGCCGAGCATGTACATGATGCCGAAGGTGCCGATGAGCGATACCGGCACGGCGACGCTCGGCACCAGCGTCGTGCGCCAGTCGCGCAGGAAGAAGTAGACGACCAGGATGACCAGCGAGATCGCGATGAGGAGCGTGCGCTCGACGTCGTGGAGCGAGGCGCGGATGGTGGTCGAGCGGTCCAGCGCCACCGTTATGTCGATGTCGCTGGCGATCGACGCCTGGAGTTGCGGCACGAGCCCCAGCACCCGGTCCACGGCATCGATGATGTTGGCGCCCGGCTCGCGGTAGAGGATCACCAGCACCGCCGGCCGGCCGTTCGCGATGCCGGCGTTCCGCAGGTTCTCGACGGAGTCGCTCACGTCGCCCAGGTCCGAGAGGCGCACCGCGGCGCCGTTGCGGTAGGCGACCACGAGCGAGCTGTAGTCCTCGGCCTTGCGCGCCTGATCGTTGGCGTAGATCTGGTAGTGCTCGATGCCCTCCTCCACCGCCCCTTTCGGGCTGTGGGCGTTGGCCGAGGAGAGTGCTGCGCGCACGTCCTCGAGCCCGATGCCGTATTTGAAGAGCGGGCCGGGATTGAGCTCGACGCGGACCGCCGGGAGGGAGCTTCCGCCGATGGTCACCTGTCCGATGCCCTCGACCTGCGACAGCCTCTGGGCGAGCACGGTCGAGGCGGCGTCGTAGAGCTGGCCCTGGGTCTGCGTGCTCGAGGTCAGCGCCAGGATGAGGATCGGCGCGTCGGCCGGATTGACCTTGCGATATGTCGGGTTGCTCCGGAGGCTCGAGGGCAGGTCCGCGTGCGCCGCGTTGATGGCGGCCTGGACGTCGCGCGCGGCGCCGTTGATGTCCCGGTCGAGACCGAACTGCAGCGTGATGCGCGTCGATCCCACGGTGCTCGAAGACGTCATCTCGGTCACGTCGGCGATCTGGCCGAGATGGCGCTCGAGCGGCGTCGCCACGCTGGTCGACACCACCTCCGGGCTGGCGCCCGGCAGCACGGCCTGCACCGAGATGGTGGGAAAGTCGACCTGCGGCAGCGGGGCTACGGGAAGCTGGAAGAAGGCGACGCCGCCGGCCAGCGCAACGCCGATGGTCAAGAGGGTCGTGGCGACCGGCCGGCGGATGAAGGGCTCGGAGACGTTCATGGCGCCGGGGTCTCCCCGTGCTCCTCGCCGGCCGCACCCGAGATGCCGCGGCCGAGGCGCTGCGCCAGACGGTCGAAGGCCAGATAGATGACCGGCGTCGTGTAGAGGGTCAGGAGCTGGCTCACGATCAGGCCGCCGACGATGCTGACGCCGAGCGGATGGCGCAGCTCGGAGCCGGTGCCGGTGCCGACCATGAGCGGGAGCGCGCCTAAGAGGGCCGCCATCGTCGTCATGAGGATGGGGCGCAGCCGCAAGAGGCACGCCTGGTGGATGGCCTCGCGCGGCGGCTTGCCCTCGTTGCGCTCGGCATCGAGCGCGAAGTCGATCATCATGATGGCGTTCTTCTTGACGATGCCGATCAGGAGCACGATGCCGATGATGCCGATGATGCCGAGGTCGCTGCCGGCCACGATGAGGGCGAGGAGCGCTCCGACGCCGGCCGAGGGCAGCGTCGAGAGGATGGTGATGGGATGGATGAAGCTCTCGTAGAGCACGCCCAGCACGATGTAGACCGTCACCACGGCGGCAAGGATGAGGAAGAGCTCGTTGTTGAGCGCGGCCTGAAAGGCGAGCATCTCGCCCTGGAAGCTGGTGAAGACGCTGGCCGGCATGCCGATCTCCCGCTCCGCCGCCTTGATCTCGGTGACCGCGTTGCCGAGCGAGGCGCCGGGGGCGAGGTTGAACGAGACGGTGGAGGCGGGGAATTGGCCGAGGTGATTGATCTGCAGCGGCGCCGTCTCCTCGCGTACCTGTGCGATCGCGGAGAGCGGCACCTGACCGCCGACCGCGGTCGAGGACGGCAGATAGATGGCGCCGAGATTGACGAGCGAGCCCTGGAACCTCGGTTCAGCCTCCAGGATCACGCGATACTGGTTCGACTGGGTGTAGATCGTGGAGATGATGCGCTGTCCGAAGGCGTCGTAGAGGGCGTTGTCGACGGTCGCCGGCGTGATGCCGAAGCGCGCGGCGCTGTCGCGGTCGATGTTGACGTAGGCGGTCAGCCCCTGGTTCTGCGCGTCGCTCGCCACGTCCGCGAGATCGGGGAGCTGGCTGATGCGCGCGACCAGCTTCTGCGACCAGCTCGCGAGCTCGTCGGGGTTGGCATCCTCCAGCACGAAGCGGTACTGGGTGCGGCTCACGGTGGCGTCGATGGTCAGGTCCTGCACCGGCTGCATGTAGAGCGAGATGCCGGCGACGCCTGCGATCTCCCGCTGCAGGCGGCGGATCACGGCACTCACGTCGGAGCTGCGCTCGTCGTGCGGCTTGAGATTGATGAGGAAGCGGCCGCTGTTGAGCGTCGTGTTGGTGCCGTCGACGCCGATGAAGGAGGACAGGCTCTCCACGTCGCGGTCCTTGAGGACGGCCGCGGCCAGGGCCTCCTGGCGCTCGGCCATCGCCGCATAGGACATCGATTGCGGCGCCTCGGAGATGCCCTGGATGAGGCCGGTGTCCTGGACGGGAAAGAACCCCTTGGGGATGACGATGTAGAGGACCGTGGTGAGGACCAGGGTGCCGACCGCGACCGCGAGCGTGAGCGGCTGGTGGTCGAGCACCCAGCCGAGCGTGCGGTCGTACTGCCGCACCAGCGCCTCGAACCATTCCCGGTTCTTGCGCTCGAAGAGCGACTCCTGCGCGGCCGTGCGGTGGCGCACGAGCTTGGCGCACATCATCGGCACGAGCGTCAGGGACACCACGGCGGAGATGAGGATGGTGACCGCGAGCGTCAGCGCGAACTCGCGGAAGAGGCGGCCCACCACGTCGCCCATGAAGAGGAGCGGGATCAGGACCGCGATCAGCGATATGGTCAGCGAGACGATGGTGAAGCCGATCTGCTGGGAGCCCTTGAGCGCCGCCTGGAGCGGCGTGTCGCCCTCCTCGACGTAGCGCGCGATGTTCTCGATCATCACGATGGCGTCGTCGACGACGAAGCCGGTCGCGATGGTGAGCGCCATGAGCGAGAGATTGTTGAGGCTGAAGCCCAGGAGATACATGGCGCCGAAGGTGCCGACGAGGGACAGCGGCACCGAGAGGCTGGGCATGACGGTGGCCGGAATGTTGCGCAGGAAGAGGAAGATCACCAGCACCACGAGGACGACCGCGAGCACCAGCTCGAACTCCACGTCGGCGACCGAGGCGCGGATGGTGATGGTGCGGTCGGTGAGCACGGCCACGTCGATCGCCGCGGGGAGCGAGCCCTGGAGCTGCGGCAGGAGGGCCTTGATGGCGTCCACCACCTCGATCACGTTGGCGCCCGGCTGGCGCTGCACGTTGAGGATCACCGCCGGCACGGTGTTCATCCAGGCCGCGAGCTTGGTGTTCTCGGCGCTCGACTTCACGTCGCCCACGTCGCTCAGGCGCACCGGCGCGCCGTTCTTGTAGGCGACCACCAGATCGCGGTAGTCGTCGGCGCTCTGCAGCTGGTCGTTGGCGTTGATCGTGTAGGCGCGCGTCGGTCCGTCGAAATTGCCCTTGGGCGTATTGACGTTGGCGTTGCTGATGGTGGTGCGCAGGTCGTCGATGTTGAGACCGTAGGCCGCCATCTTGCGCGGATCGAACTGCACGCGCAGCGCCGGGCGCTGGCCGCCGTTGATGCTGACCAGCCCGACCCCGGGCATCTGCGAGATCTTCTGTGCCAAGCGCGTGTTGGCCAGGTCCTCGACCTGGGGCAGCGGCAGCGTCTTCGAGGTGAGCGCCAGCGTGAGGATCGGCGCGTCGGCCGGATTGACCTTGGCATAGATGGGCGGCGCCGGCAGGTCCGACGGCAACAGGTTGCCGGCCGCGTTGATCGCCGCCTGCACCTCCTGCTCGGCCACGTCGAGGCTGAGGTCCAGGCTGAACTGCAGCGTGATCACCGAGGCGCCGGCCGAGCTGCTCGAGGTCATCTGATTGAGCCCCGGCATCTGCCCGAACTGGACCTCGAGCGGTGCGGTCACCGAGGAGGTGATCACGTCCGGGCTGGCGCCCGGATAGAAGGTCTGCACCTGGATGGTCGGATAGTCGACCTCGGGCAGCGCCGAGAGCGGCAGGAACTGGTAGGCGACGATGCCGACGAGGAGGATCGCCACCATGAAGAGCGAGGTGCCGACGGGCCTCAGAATGAAGGGCCGCGACGGGTTCATCCAGGCCCGCCCCGGCGGGCCGCACCGCCCTCCCGGCTCATGGGGCGTTCGTGTGCTTGTGCCGCCGGCCCGGCTGCTGCTGGTCGCCGCCCGCCGGCGTCGCGGGAGCCTTTGCAGCACCCGCCGCCGCCGCGGGCGGCGTTGCCGCACTTCCTGCGGGCGCCGGCGCCGCCGCACTCCCCACGGGCGCCTGCGTTGCCGTGCCCGCTGCGGCCGCCGGTGCGGCGGCCTTGGCACCGCTCTCCTGGCGCAGCGAGACCTTGGCGCCGTCGCGCAGCTTGTCGGCGCCGTCCACCACCACGCGGTCGCCGGGCGAGATGCCCGAGCTCACGGCGACGCGCTCGCCCTGGGTGGGGCCCAGCTTGATGGGCTTCACCGCGACCGTATCGTCGGCATTGATCATATAGACGAAGGTGCCGGGCGCGCCGCGCTGCACTGCCGCACTCGGGATGACGGTGGTGTCGTGCAGCGTGTCGACCAGCAACTGGATATTGACGAACTGGTTGGGATAGAGGTTCTCGGGGTCGTTGGCGAAATCGGCGCGCATCTTGAGCGTGCCGGTCGTGGTATCGATCTGGTTGTCGACGTTGGAGAGCACGCCGGTCGCGAGCTTGACCGTCTGGCTGCGGTCATAGGCGACCGCCTGCAGCTTGGCGCCCGAGCGCAGCCGCTTGAGGATGGCCGGAAGATTGTCCTCGGGCACGGTGAAGATCACCGAGATCGGCTGCATCTCGGTGATCACCACGATGCCGTTCGCGTCGCTCAGCTGCACGTAGTTGCCCTGATCCACCTGGCGCAGGCCGACGCGGCCGGTGACCGGCGCCGTGATGTGGCAATAGACGATGTTGAGCTTGGCGGTATCGATCTGCGCCTGATCGGTCTTGACCGCGCCCTCGAGCTGGCCCACCAGCGCCGACTGGGTGTCCAGCGTCTGCTTGGCGATCGAGTCCTGCTTCACCAGCGTGCGGTAGCGCGCGAGGTCGAGATTGGCGTCGGTCAACTGGGCCTGGTCCTTGACGAGCTGGCCCTGCGCCTGCGCGAGCGCCAGCTCATAGGGCCGCGAGTCGATCTCCGCCAAAGGGTCGCCCTTATTGACGAGCTGGCCCTCCTGGAAGTCGAGGTGCATGAGCTGGCCGTTGATCTGCGTCTTCACCGTCACGGTGGCGAGCGGCGTCACGGTGCCGAGCTCATTGAGCAGCACGTCGATGTCGCCCTTGACGGCGGCCGCCTCGACGACCGGCATCGGGCCGTTCATGGCGAAACGCCCGCGGGGAGCCTGCGCCGCCGGGCGCGTATGGATCCACCAGCCGACCCCGATCGCCACGGCGAGGACGGCGGCGAGCCCGAGGAAGAGGCGCAGGCGCGAGCGGGGCCGGGGCGCCGGCGGGCGCAGCTTCGGCTTGCCTTTCTCGGTTTCCGGCGGCGCGATCACATCGTTCATCTGAGACCGTCAAAAAGCGGGCACCCCACGGTGCGGACGGGGGGGTGCGCAAGCATCCGGCCGACTTCCCGGAAAGAAGCCGGCGATGCCCGCTTCTATATATGCCGAACGAGGAGATTCCCTGTCTACCAATGCTCCCCCGAGGCCGGGACCGGTGCCGCGATTGTCCGCTATTATTGCTTTTTGACAAAGGCCATTTGCAGCCGCGGCGATCCCCGGCCGGGGGCGCCGGAGGCGGGCTCGACAGCCGCCCGGGGCTGCGGCATGGTGCCGGCATGGCACGGACCCCGAAGAGGCGCCCTCGGACGCGGCGCGACTCGGCGGCACTCCTCGACAACCTCGCACTCGACGAGGCCGCGGGCGGCGGCCGCGCGCGCCAGGTCTACCGCTCGATCCGGGCGCTCATCCTCTCGCGCGCGCTCAGGCCCGGCAGCAAGCTGCCCTCCACGCGCTCGCTCGCCCGCCACCTCAAGCTCGCGCGGACGACCGTGATCGCCGCCTTCGAGCTCCTTGCCGCGGAGGGCTATATCGAGGGCGCCCACGGCTCCGGCACCTTCGTGCCCGAGGCGCTCGAGCGCGAGCTCCTGGCGCGGCCCCAGCGCCGCGCGCTTGCCAAGGCGCCGAGCCGGCCGCAGCTCTCGGCGCGCGGCCAGTTCCTCCGCCGCCTGGCGCCACGCGCGGCCGCCTCCGAGCTCAGGATCTTCGCGCCGGGCATCCCGGCGCTCGACGCCTTCCCCTTCGAGGAGTGGCGGCGCCTCCTCGCGCGCGTGAGCCGGCGCGAGGGCCGCACGCTCTTCCATGCCGCCGACCCGCGCGGCTGGCCACAGCTGCGCCGGGCGATCGCCGCCTATCTCGGCCCGGCGCGCGGCGTGCTGTGCGAGCCCGATCAGGTGATCATCCTCTCGAGCGCGCGCCAGGCGGTCGATCTCGCGGCGCGCCTGCTCGCCGATCCGGGCGACACGGTGTGGGCCGAGGAGCCGGGCTATCCCGAATCGCGCGCCGCACTCGAGGCCGCGGGCCTGACGCTGGCACTGGTCCCGGTCGACGCCGAGGGCCTCTCGACCGAGGCGGGCCGCAGGCGGGCACCCCATGCCAGGCTCGCCTCGGTGACGCCGTCGCACCACTATCCGCTCGGCACCACCATGAGCCTCTCGCGCCGGCTCGACCTCCTCGAGTGGGCGCGGGAGAGCGGCGCCGTCGTCATCGAGGACGATTTCAACGGCGAGTTCCGCTACGGCGGGCGGCCGCTCACGGCACTCTACGGCCTCGACGGCGGCGAGCGCGTCATCTATGCCGGCACCTTCAGCCGGGCACTCTTCCCGGCGCTGCGCCTGGCCTACATGGTGTCGCCGGCGCCGCTCACCGACGCCTTCGTGGCGGCGCGCGGCCAGCTCGACGGCTACGCCGTCGCCGTGACGCAAGCCGCCGTGGCCGAGTTCATGGAGGCGGGCTCCTTTGCCGCCCACATCCGGCGCATGCGCGCACTCTACAAGGAGCGCCAGGAGACGCTTCTGGCGCTCGCCCGGCGCCATCTCGCGGGCGCCCTCGAGCTGGAGGCGGCCGACGCCGGGCTCCATCTCGTGGGGCGCCTGCCGCCGGGCGTCTCCGACGAGCGCGTGGCGGCGGCACTCGCCGGCACGCGCGTCGCCCCGGGCCTCCTCTCGCGCTTCTACGGCGGCGGCAAGGGTGCGCGCTCCGGCCTCCTCCTCAACTACGCCCCCTGGGACGCGCCCGAGCTCCACGAGGGCGTGCTGGCGCTCGCGAGTGCCATCGCGGCGGCGAGGGGGCGCTGAGCAAGGGAGACGAGATCGCCGGCGGATTGTGGTAAGACGTGCGCCGCTGCGGAAGAGCGGCGGGCGGCGAGGAGAGAGGGAGGACGCCATGCTGCAACTACGGCCGAGCTGCGAATGCTGCGACCGCGAGCTGCCGCCCGCATCGGCGGAGGCGATGATCTGCTCGTTCGAATGCACCTTCTGCCGGGCCTGCGCCGAAGGCGTGCTCGGCGGGCGCTGCCCCAACTGCGGCGGCGAGCTGGTGCGCCGCCCCATCCGGCCGGCGGAGAAGCTCGCCAAGTATCCGGCGTCTCGGGAGCGCAAGGTCAAGCCGCAAGGCTGCCCGGCCGCGGCGTGAGCGCCATGAACGCCATCGTTCTCGCGGGCAAGAGGGCCGTGGTCACGGGTGCCGCGCGCGGCATCGGCTACGCCATCGCCGAGCGCCTCATCGCCTCGGGCGCCGCGGTTGCCGTGTGGGACCTCGACGAGCGCGCCGCGCACGCCGCGGCAGGACGGCTCGCGAGCCGCGGCGAGGCCCACGCCGAAGCGCTCGACGTGACCGACGAGGCGGCGATCGCGCGGGCGCTCGCGGCCACGGAGAAGCGCTTCGGCGCCGTCGACATCCTGGTCAACAACGCCGGCATCGCCGGCTCCAACGCCAAGACTTGGGACTACGACCCGGCCGAGTGGCGGCGCATCGTCGAGATCGACCTCGTCGGCGTCTATCTCTGCTGCCGCGCCGTGCTGCCCGCCATGCTGGCGCGGGGCTACGGCCGCATCGTCAACATCGCCTCCGTCGCCGGCAAGGAGGGCAATCCGAACGCGTCTGCCTACAGCGCCGCCAAGGCCGGCGTCATCGCGCTCACCAAGTCGCTCGGCAAGGAGCTCGCGCAGAGCGGCGTCATCGTCAATTGCGTGACGCCCGCGGCCGTCGAGACCGACATCTTCGCCCAGATGTCCAAGGCGCACATCGACTTCATGCTCTCCAAGATCCCCATGGGCCGCTTCGGCAAGGTCGAGGAGGTGGCGGCACTCGTCGCCTGGCTCGCCTCTGCCGACTGCTCGTTCTCGACGGGCGCCACCTTCGACATCTCGGGCGGGCGCGCCACCTACTGAGCGCCCGCGCGCGCCCCGTGCGACCGCGCGAGCGGCAGGATCGCGAGCGAGAGCACGAAGATGAGGCCCAGCACGAGCCACGCCTCGTTGAAGGAGAGCACGAGCGCCTCGGGCTTGATGTAGGGTGCGAGGTACGCCTTGGCCACCGCGGCGGGCATCGCCCTGGGCGAGACGAGCGGCGGCAGGTGGAGGAGACGCGCGGTCGCGGCATCGCCGGCCTTGAGCCGGGCGAGGAGTGCCGCGGCATGAACCGCCGGCCGCTGCTCGAGGATCGTGTCGACGAGTGCGATGCCGATGGCGCCGCCGAGATTGCGCATGAGGTTGAAGAGGGCGCTCGCGTTGGCGATGGCGTCGCCCACGCGGCCCTCGAGCGCCATGGTGGCCGTCGGCAGGATGCACAGCATGAGGCCGGCGCCGCGCAGCGCCTGCTGCCAGCAGAGGCCGAAGAAGTCCGTCTCGTCGGTCATGAAGCCGTTGCCGATCAGCCCGGCGGCGAAGAGCGCGTAGCCGAGCGCCGTCACGAGGCGCGCGTCGTAGCGCTTCTCGGCGGCGGCGGCGATGGGCGCCACCACCAGCTGTGCGGCGCCGGTCACGATCATGATCTCGCCGATCTCGAGCGGCGTGTGGCCCCGCACGTAGCCGAGGAAGAGCGGCAGCAGGTAGATCGAGCCGTAGAGGCCGATGCCGAGCACGAAACTGTAGGCGCAGCCGACGGTAAAGACGCGATCCGCAAAGGCGCGGAGATCGACGAGAGGCTCGCTGCGGCGGAGGCACTGCCGCACGGCGGCGAAGCCGCTCACGGCGAGGATGGCGAGGAGCGTTGCGACATAGAGCCCGTGCCATTCCCGCTTCGGCCCCTCCTTGAGCACGATCTCGAGGCTGGCGAGGAACACCGCGGCAAACGCCACGCCGGCGTAATCGAGCCGCGCGAGAAGACGCCACTCGGGCCGCCCCACGCGCACCAGCGCGCCGACCGCGAGCACGACCACGAGGCCGGGGGGAAGGTTGACGAGGAAGAGCCAGTGCCAGGAATAGGTCTCCGTGATGTAGCCGCCCACGGCCGGGCCGAGCGTCGGCGCCACCATGGCGAAGACGCCGGCGATGGTGGTGGCCAGCACATGGTCGCGCTGCGGAAACATCACGAAGACCGCGGTGAAGACCGTCGGGATGACGGCGCCGCCGCAGAAGCCCTGGATCACGCGGAAGAAGACGAGCGACGCAAAGCCCCCGCTTGCGGCGCAGCCGACGCTCGCCACGAGGAACCCCCCGATCGAGGCGGCAAAGAGCCCGCCCAGCGTGAAGACCCGCGTGAGCCGCGCGGTCAGCGGGATGGCGACGATCTCGGCGATGAGATAGGCGGTCTGCACCCAGCTCAGGTTGTCGGGCGCGATGCCGAGCGCCTTCTGGATCTCGGGCAGCGAGCTCGCCACGATCTGGATGTCGAGAATCGCCATGAACATGCCGAGGCACATGGCGAGAAAGCCAAACCATGCCGCGGACCGGGCGTGAGCTGCGATTTCCACACTCTCCGTCATGGGCGCGCCGGCGCTCCCGATCGTTCGGCCACTAGAGGGTGATCCCCCCGTCGATCGCCACGGCGGTCCCGGTCATGTAGGCGCTCTCGTCGGACGCGAGATAGACCGCGAGCAGGGCTATCTCCTCGGCCGTGCCGAGGCGGCCCATGGGCTGGCGCGCGATGAAGTCCTGGCGCGCCCTGAGCGGATCGCCTGTGGCACTAATGCGCTCCTCGAGCGACGGGCTCGCGACCGTGCCCGGGCAGATCGCATTGCAGCGGATGCCGCGCTTGATGTAGTCGATGGCGACCGACTTGGTGAGGCCGATGACCGCCGCCTTGCTGGTGCCGTAGACGAAGCGGTTGACGATGCCGCGCAGCGAGGAGGCGACCGAGGCCATGTTGATGATGGAGCCCCCGCCCTTGGCCAGCATTCCGGGGAGGAAGGCGCGCGTCATATAGTACATCGACTTGACGTTGAGCCGCATGGAGAAGTCGTAATCCTCCTCGCTGGTCTCGAGGATAGTGCCGTGGTGGACGTAGCCCGCGCAATTGAAGAGCACGTCCGTGGGGCCGAGCGCTGCCGCGAGCCGCTCGACCGCCGCCTTGTCCGTGGCGTCGAGGCGCTCGACCGCGAGCCCCGCCGTGGCGCCGAGCTCGGCGAGCGTGCGCTCGTTGACGTCGGTCGCCGTCACCCTCGCCCCCTCGCGCGCGAAGGCCAGCGCCGTCGCCCGGCCGATCCCCTGCCCCGCCGCCGTCACCACCGCCGTCTTGCCCTCGAGTTCGGCCGCCCACGCCTCAGCTCCTCCCCTCAGCTTCAAGCCAGCGCGATGGTAGGGGCCGGCAGCACCCGTTGGCAAGCGGCGGGCCGCTTCCCATGCGGCCGGCCGGCACTATACTCTCTGCTGCCCAAGAGCCACCCCGAGGATATTGCCATGGCCGTGAGCCCGGCGCTGACCATCCGCCTCAACCCCGCCGACAACGTAGTGATCGCGCGCGCCGACATTCTCCCCGGCACCGCGATCCCGGGCGAGGGGGTGGCAACGCGCGGGCACATCCCCTCGGGCCACAAGCTCGCCGTGCGCGCCATCGCCGAGGGCGAGGCGATCCTGCGCTACGGCCAGATCATCGGCTTCGCCACGGCGGCCATCGCGGCCGGCGAGCATGTGCATACCCATAACTGCGGCATGCAGGACTTCGCGCGCGACTATGCCTATGGCGTGAACGCCAGGCCGACCGAGGGCGCCAACGACGTGGCGAGCTTCGCCGGCATCCGGCGCGCCGACGGCCGCGTGGCCACGCGCAACTACCTCGGCATTCTCACCTCGGTCAATTGCTCGGCGGGCACCGCCAAGCTCATCGCCGAGGCCTTCCGCACCAATCCCTTCACCGGCGAGGGCCTGCTCGCCCAATACCCGAACGTCGACGGCGTCGTGGCGCTCACTCACAAGACCGGCTGCGGCATGGCCGGCGAGGGCGAGGGCATGGACGTGCTGCGCCGCACCATCGCGGGCTACGCGCGCCACCCGAACTTCTTCGCCGTGCTCATGGTGGGCCTCGGCTGCGAGGCGAACCAGCTCGGCGGCATCTTGCGCGCCGAGGGCCTGGCCGAGGGCGAGCTCCTGCAGACCATGACCATCCAAGAGACGGGCGGCGTCGCCAAGACCGTGCGCGAGGGTGTCGAGCGCATCAAGGCGCTGCTCCCCGAGGCGCAGAGGGCGCGGCGCGAGACGCTGCCGGCGAGCCACATCACGGTCGGCCTCCAGTGCGGCGGCTCGGACGGCTATTCGGGCATCTCGGCCAACCCGGCCCTCGGTGCGGCCTCCGATCTCCTGGTGCGCCACGGCGGCACGGTCATCCTCTCGGAGACGCCGGAGACCTACGGCGCCGAGCATCTCTTGACGCGCCGTGCCAAGAGCCGCGCGGTCGGCGAGAAGCTCGTCGCGCTCATGAAGTGGTGGGAGGAATATACCGCCAGAAACGGCGGCGAGATGAACCACAACCCCTCCCCCGGCAACAAGGCGGGCGGCATCACCACCATCCTCGAGAAGTCGCTGGGTGCCGCGGCCAAGGCGGGCACCACGAACCTCGTCGAGGTCTACCGCTATGCCGAGCCGGTCGAGGCCAAGGGCTTCGTCTTCATGGACACCCCCGGCTACGATCCGGTATCGGCGACCGGCCAGGTCGCGGGCGGCGCCAACCTGGTCTGCTTCACCACCGGCCGCGGCTCGGTCTACGGCTGCAAGCCGGCACCCTCGCTCAAGCTCGCCACCAACACGCCGCTCTACGAGCGCATGCGCGACGACATGGACATCAACTGCGGCACCATCGTCGACGGCAGCGAGACGGTCGCCGAGTGCGGCAAGCGCATCTTCGAACTCATGCTCAAGACCGCGTCGGGAGAGAAGACCAAGAGCGAGGCGATGGGCCTCGGCGACGACGAGTTCGCCCCCTGGCAGCTGGGCGCCGTGATGTAGCGAGGCGCTGCGGCCGCCGCGCCAGCGCGAGAAGAAATCCCGCTCAGCCGAGCTCCGCCTCGATCCAGCGCGCTTCGGCGAGGAGCTCCTGGTCGCGCTGGAAGCGGCCGACGAGCTGTACGCCGACCGGCAGGCCGCGCTCGCCTCGTCCCGCGGGGAGCGAGAGGCAGGGTACGTGGAGCAGCGTCCATTGCCGGTTGAAGACGGGATCGCCGGTGGCCAGGCCCAAGGGCGCCTCGCCGGGAGCGCTCGGGGTGAGGAGCGCTGCCACCTTGGCGAAGACGCCGTCGAAGGCGGCGCGCGCGGTGGCGGCGTGGTGGAGGGCCGCCTCGTAGTGCCGCTCGGGAATGGCCTGGGCCTCCTCGAGGAGCTCGACGAGCTTGACGCTCAGCTTCTCCCGGTGGCCGCGCAATTCGCCGCCGTAGGAGAGCCGCGCCTCGAAGGCGAGGATCGTCTGCTGCACCTCGTTGAGCTCGCGGCAGGCCTCGGGCAGCTCGAGCTCGACGACCTCGATGCCGGCAGCGCGCAGCACGCCGGCAACGCGCTCGAGCGCTGCACGAGTTCGCAGGCTCGGCCTTCTCCCAATATTCGGTGCGGCAGAGGCCGATGCGCCTCGGGCGCTCGGAGACGAGCTCGGGGAGCGCGGTGTCCTCGCCCGCGAGCACGCGCCACAGGAGCTCGGTATCCGCAATTCCGCGCGCGAAGGTGCCGAGCGTATCGAGGGAGGGCGAGAAGGGCTTGACGCCGGCGATGTCGATGGCGCCGTGGCTCGGCTTGAAGCCCACCACGCCGCAAAAGGACGCGGGTCGCAGCACCGAGCCCGCGGTCTGGCTGCCGAGCGCCGCCGGCACCATGAAATCGCCGACCGCCGCCGCCGAGCCGCTCGAGGAGCCGCCGGGCGTATGGGCCGCATTGTGCGGGTTGCGCGTCTTGCCGGGCGTGAAGAAGGCGAACTCGGTGGTCACCGTCTTGCCGAGGATGACCGCACCCGCCCGGCGCAGCTTGGCGACCGTGGCGGCGTCGGCCGCCGGACGGTTGCCGGCGTAGATGGGCGAGCCGTGCTCGGTCGGCGCATCGCGCGTGTCGAAGATGTCCTTGATGCCGACCGGCACGCCGTGGAGCGGGCCGCGCGGCTCTCTGCGGTCGCAGGCCCGCGCCGCGGCGAGCGCTGCCGCCGGGTCGAGGTGCTGCCAGGCCGCCACCACGGGCTCGCGCGCCGCAATGCGCTGAAGGCACGCGTCGACGAGCGCCTCGGAGGAGAGCGCGCCCTCCCTGATGCGCCGCGCCGCCTCGGCCGCCCCCAGCTCGTTGAGCCGCTCGCCGGTTCCGCTCTCAGCCCACGTCATGCTCCGCTCTCCCAGCTCCGCTCGGGCCGGCACTCTCCTCTATAATGCCGCTGCCGTCGAGCCCTGCGGCACGCTGGCGGCACTTGCGCCCGACGAGCCACCTGTGATTGTCTTGCCGGGCGGCTCGCATTCGGGCCACGAGGTAGAGCGACATGAGCGATCGTCCCGCCGCCTCCATGGCACGCCCCCTCGGCGGAGCGCGCAAGACCCGCGGGCTCAAGGCGCTGCTGGCGACGACGGGAGCGGCGCTCGGCGCGCTTGCCGTGCTTGCCGCCCTCGCCTCCGCCTTCGGCACGCGTCTCGGTCTCTGGCAGTTCCGCCAAGGCTTCCAGATACTCACCTTCGCCGGCTATGGCGGCACGGTTGCGGCTGCGGTCTCGCTCCTCGCCCTCGTCTGGCGGCGCGAGCGCCGTGCGCGCAGCGGCCTCCTCTCGGCACTTCTCGGCCTCGTGCTCGGCTTCGCCAGCTTCGCCTATCCCGTCTATCTCCGCCATGTCGCAGAGAGCGTGCCGCGCATCCACGACATCACCACCGACTTGGTACACCCGCCGGCCTTCGTGGCGGTGCTGCCGCTGCGCGCCGGTGCGGAGAACCCGCCCACCTACGGCGGGGCCGAGGTCGCGAAGGAGCAGCAGGAGGGCTATCCCAACATCAAGCCGCTGCATTTCGCGGCACCGCCAGCTGCGGTCTTCGCGGCGGCGCTGGCGACGGTCAAGGATTTCGGCTGGGAGGTGGTAGCGTCGGTGCCGGCCGCGGGCCGCATCGAGGCGACCGACACCACCTTCTGGTACCACTTCAAGGACGACGTGGTGATCCGCATCGCCGCCGACGGAGGGGACACGCGGGTCGACATGCGCTCGGAGTCGCGCGTGGGGCGCAGCGATTTCGGCGTGAATGCCCGGCGCGTGACGCGCTACCTCGCGGCGCTCGAGCGCCGCATGGCGCGCGGCTAGAGCGCGCTCCGCGGAACTTACTCCGGCGGAGGCCGCGTGCTGAGCGCCGCCGTCGTGCGCAGCGGCAGCTCCTTGAGGAAGAAGGAGGCGACGAAGCCCAGCACGGTGATCGCTGCGGCCATGAGGAACAGCACACTGAACGAGCGCTCGAGCCCTCTTAAGAGGAGCGACCTGACCGCCGGCGTCAGCGCCCCCATCCCGCCCGTGGCGCCGTGCAGCAGATCGAGGGCCGGATGCGGGCCGAGCGCCTCGTGGCCGGGGATGGCGGCGACGCGCGCGTCGAGCTGGGCGAGCAGCACCGAGCCGAGCATGGCGACGCCGAAGGCGCCGCCGAGCGAGCGGAAGAAATTGACGGCGCCGGTGGCCGTACCGAGGTCGCGCAAGTCGACCGCGTTCTGCACCGAGACGATGGAGACCGGCATCACCATGCCGATGCCGAGCCCGAGAAGCACCATCCAGGCGCCCGCCGCAAGCTGCGCCGTCTCGGCGGTCATCAACGAGAGCAGCACCAGGGCGGTGCTGGCCAAGGCGAGGCCGAGGCAGGGAAAGATCTTGTAGCGGCCGGTATGGCTCACGATCCGCCCCGAGGCATAGGCGCCGACGACGATGGCGCCGGTCAGCGGGATGAGCAGCACGCCCGAGCCCGAGGCGGAGACGCCGTCGACCAGCTGGAGGTAGAGCGGCATGAAGATGATGGCGCCGAACATCGCCATCGTGGTGAGGAAGGCGACCAGGCCGGAGACGGAGAACACCGGGTTCTTGAAGAGGCGGAGCGGCAGGATCGGCTCGCGCGCGAGACGCTCGCGGAAGCCAAAGACGACGAAGAGGACGAGGCCCAGGAGCAAGAGCCCGACGATCGGCGCCGAGAGCCAGGGCAGCTCGACGCCGCCCCAGGTGGTGACGAGCAAGAGCGCCGTGACGGCGGCGATGAGGAGAGCGGCGCCGGCGTAGTCGATCTCGCGCTGGGTGCGGTGCACCGTGAGCTTGCCGAGGGCCTTCCCGGAGATGAGGATGGCCGCGACGCCGATCGGCAGGTTGATCCAGAACACCCAGCGCCAGCTCAGATGCTCGGCGAAGAAGCCGCCCAAAACCGGCCCGCCGACGCTCGTCGCCGCGAAGACGGCGCTGAAATAGCCCTGATAGCGACCGCGGTCGCGGGGTGCGATGACGTCCGCGATGGTGGCGTGCGCCATGGCGATGAGGCCGCCGCCGCCGAGGCCCTGCAGCGCGCGGAAGAGGATGAGCTGGGTCATGGTGCCGGCGAGCGCGCAGAGCACCGAGGCCACGAGAAAGAAGACAAGCGCCGCCTGCAGCATGACCTTGCGGCCATAGAGATCGGATAGCTTGCCGTAGATCGGCGTGGTCGCCGTGGAGGTGAGGAGGTAGGCCGAGACCACCCAGGACATGTGCTCGATGCCATGGAGCTCGCGCGCCATCGTGGGCAGCGCCGTCGCGACGATCGTCTGATCGAGGCCCGCCAGCAGCATGCCGAGCATGATGCCGGAAAGGATGACCATGACGTTGTGGTGGCTGAAGCTGACCGGAATGGCCTCCGCGGGACGGGCCTCCATGATGCGGCGGTTCCTTTCCTCTCCGTTTGCAAGGGTGCGCGCTCAGCACCAGTTACGCATTTCGCCGCGACCGTCAATCGGAGGCGCTGCGCACGGCGCCTTTTGCCGCGGCTCGTGCGGCGGGCGGCGGAGCAGCGCAGACTCCGCCGATGAAAGCCATGCGGTTATTGCAATCCATTGCCGAGGCGCGCGCCCCCGATTGCCGCATCGCCGGACGCGCGGGCGCACTTTCAGGGCCGCGCCGCGGGGCGAGCAAGCATTCGGGAAGGGCTCGCGAACAAAAAATGGTCAAAAAGATATCCCCAACTATATAAAGTATTGACAAATCCGCACACCACAACATATGCTACAACCGCTCGCACGTCGTGTGCGCCCGCGTGACGTTGCCCGGCGAGTTCGCTCCTTGCTCTCGTCCAGCCCGTCCCGCGGCGGGTGTGTCTTGCAAAGGGGAACCACATGGCAGTCAAGAAGAAGGTCGTGAAGAAGGCCAAGCCGGCCAAGAAGGCAAAGCGCAAGACGAAGAAGTAGCGCTTGTCGGCGCGGGCCTGCATGCCCCAGCGAGACGCGGGGCGTGCAGGCCCGATGTCCAGTTCGCTCCCGGCCACGCCCTCGCGGCCGGGATTTTCATTTGCAGTGCAGCACAGCCGTCGTCCGCCGGCTCGAGGTCGCGCCGAGCCGCGAAGCGCGCTCAGTCGTCGGCCGCCGCCTCGATGCGCGGAGGGCGGATGAGCCGCGCGCCGGGCCACAGCTTGGCTTGCACGCGCGCATATTGCGGCGGATAGGCGAGCTCGGCGCCGAGCGCCTCGGCGGCATGCCACACCCAGCGCGGATCGTCGAGCAGTGCCCGCGCCAGCGCCACCATGTCAGCCTGTCCCGAGGCGACGATCGCTTCCGCATGGTGCGGCTCGACGATGAGGCCGGCCGTGCGGGTGGTGATGTTGCTCCCGCTCCGCACCCGTGCCGCGAGCGGAACCTGGTAGCCGGGCACCAGGTTCTTCGGCGCCGCCCCGGGTACCACGCCGCCGCTCGAGACGCAGACGTAGTCGAGGCCGAGCGTCTTGAGCCGGCTGGCGAAGACCACCGCATCCTCGACCGTCGCCCCGCCCTCGAGCCAGTCGCTGCCGCTGATGCGCGCGCCGAGCACGCGCGCCGCCGGCCACGTCTCGCGCAGGGCGGCGGCGATCTCGAGCGGCAGGCGCATGCGGCCCTCGAGATCGCCGCCATAGGCGTCCTCGCGCCGGTTGGCGAGCGGGGAGAAGAATTCCTGGAGGAGATAGCCGTGCGCCGCGTGAAGCTCCACGACATCGACGCCGAGCCTGAGCGCGCGCCGCGCCGCCGTCACGAAGGCGTCCTTGAGACGCCCGATGCCGGCCGCGTCGAGCGCCTTGGGCGTGTGCCAGCCGGCATCGAAGGGCAGCGCCGAGGGGGCGAGCGTCGGCCAGGCCCCCGCCTCCGAGGCGAGCGCGCGGCCGCCCTGCCACGGACGCTCTGCCGAGCCCTTGCGCCCGGCGTGGCCGAGCTGGATGCCGACCGGCACGCGGCTGCCGATGTTGCGCACGAGCTCGAGCACGCGCTTGAGTGCCGCCTCGTTGGCGTCGGAATAGAGGCCGAGACAGCCATGCGTGATGCGGCCGTGGCGCTCGACCGCCGTCGCCTCGATCATCAAGAGGCCGGCGCCGGCGAGCGAGAGACTGCCGAGGTGCTGGAGGTGCCAGTCGGTGGCGCTGCCGTCCTCGGCGCTGTATTGGCACATGGGCGCCACCACGACGCGGTTGGCGAGCGTGAGCGGGCCAAGCGGGAGCGGCGCGAAGAGCGGGCTGGTCATCGGCGGAAACCCTCGTTCATGGCGGCGCGCATTTGGCTCCCGCGGCGGCGTCCCTGGCAAGGGACACCCCTGCATGGCGGCCATGCCCGAGCCTAACGCAGGCAGCCGAAATAGCCCTCGAGCTTGTCGATGCGGCCGGCGATGGCCGCGGCGCGCTCGGCGATATAGGGCGTCGGGCGCTCGGGCGACCAGCGCCGCGGGTTGGGCAGCACCGCCGCCATGAGCGCCGCCTCGTGGAGCGTGAGCCGCTGAGCGCTCTTGTGGAAGTATGCCTCGGACGCCGCCTCGGCGCCGTAGATGCCGTCCCCCCACTCGATGACGTTGAGATAGACCGCCATGATGCGCCGCTTGGGCCATAGGGCGTCGATGAGGTAGGCGAGCCCCACCTCGATGCCCTTGCGGAAGATGCCGCCGCCCGGCCAGAGGAAGAGGTTGCGCGCGGTCTGCATGGTGATCGTGCTGGCGCCGCGCAGGCGTCCCTCGGATTCGTACTCGGTCATCGCGTCCGAGACCGCATTCCAGTCGACGCCATGATGCAGGCAGAAGCGGTTGTCCTCGGAGGCGATGACGGCGAGCTGCAGCTCGCGCGAGATGGCCGCGAGCGGCACCGCATGGCGGTCGATCCTGCCGGCCTCCGGCAGGCGCAGCAGCATGAGTGGCGTCGCCGGCGGATCGACCCAGCGATAGAGCAGGCTGAGGGCCAGGACGAGCAGCAGGAGGGCCGCGGCGGCACGCAGCACGAAGCGCATCAGGTGCCGCACGAAACGGCGCAAGTGCCTCCTCCGCGGCCGTGGCGCGGGCTCGCTCAGGATCGGCCTCAGGGACCCGCGGTCGGGCTCGTCCATCGACATGCGATGCGCGCGCGGAGCCCGGCGCTATTTGAGGCCGAGCACGCCGCTCGTCAGAGAGCGCGGATCGCGCGGGCCCCAGCGCCCGTTCTCGACGGCATGGAAGAACCCGGTGAGCGCTGCGTTGAAGGCGTCGGGCTCCTCGAGGTTGATGGTGTGGCCCGACTTGGGCATGACGGCGAGGCCCGAGGAGGCGATCGCGCGCTTCATGAGGAGCGCCGGCTCGAGGCACGGCTCGTCCTCGTCGCCCGTCACGATGAGCGTCGGCACCTCGAGCGCCTTCATGCTCGGCACCAGGTCCCAGAGCGACGGGCGCATCATCTGCACCCCGCGCATGGTATTGGCCGAGCCCTTGGCGGAATGCTCGGCAAGCTGCCCGGCGAACTCGCGCCAGCCGCGCGGGTCCTTGTTCTGGTACTGCACGCGCGCGGCCCCCACCGCATATTTCTCGGCGAACGGCTTGCTGCCTTGCTCCTCGAGCATCTTGGCGGTCGCCTCGCATTCGCGGAGGAAGATCTTGCGCCTTCCTGCCTCGGCGCCGTAGCCGCAGCCCGCCACCACGAGCGAGCGGGCCGTTGCCGCGTGGCGGAAGCCGAAGTGCAGAGTGGCGAAACCGCCCATGGAGAGCCCGACGACGTGGGCCTTGGCGATGCCGAGGTGCTCGAGCACGGCTGCGATGTCGTCGCTGGCGCGCGCCTGGGAATAGCTCGCCGCCGCCTCCGGCACGTCGGAGGGTGGGTAGCCGCGCGCGTTGAAGGCGATTCCGCGATAGAAGCGCGAGAAGTAGCGCATCTGGGGCTCCCAGCTGCGATGGTCGCCGGCGAACTCGTGCACGAAGATCACCGGCAGGCCGCTGCCCGCCTCCTCGTAATAGAGCCTGACCTTGTCGTCGGTCACTGCGTGAGGCATGCGCTTTCCTCCCTCGATCCGGCGCTCTCCTTCATCGCGCGAGGCCGCGGGCGGGAGCGGCACGGCACCAGCCCGGGCAACTCTCGCCCGCGGCGCCGCGCGAGGCAAGGGGGCAGCGCCGCTCAATCCCCGTCGGGGGCGGGCGTCATCTTGGTCATGCGCGGGGCGGCGGGCGGGCGGCCGGCCATCTCGGCGCCGGCGTCGGCGGGGAGCGGAAGGAAGACGAGGCCCGCGAGCGCCGCGATGCAGCCGACCGCGAAGAAGGCCGGCCAGAAATCGCCGCTCACGAGGTGATCGCCGCCGCGCGCCGCGATGGTGATTTGCAGGATGAGGGCGCCCGTGCCGACGCCGATGCTGGCCGAGAGCTGCTGCGCCATGCTGGTGAAGCTCGTCGCCTTGCTCATGCGCGCACTCGGCACCTCGGCATAGGCAATGGCGTTCATGCTGGTGAACTGGAGCGAGCGGAAGAAGCCGCCGGCCAGCAGCACCGCGAGGATGAGCCAGGACGGAGTGGAGGCACGGAAGAGCCCGCAGGCGGCGAGCAAGCCGCCGCCGATGAGCGCGTTTCCGATGAGTATCCGGCGGAAGCCGAAGCGGCGCAGGATGGGGCCCGCCGTGATCTTCATGGTGAGCGCACCGGCGGCGGAGGCGAAGGTGAGCATGCCGGAGTGGAAGGGATCGAGGCCGAAGCCCTCCTGGAGCATGAGCGGCAGGAGGAAGGGCGTGGCGCCGATGCCGATGCGGAAGAGGAAGGAGCCGGCGACGCTCGCGCGGAAGGTGGGGATGCGCAGCAGCGCCAGATCGATGATGGGATGAAAGATGCGGCGCGCGTGGCGGACGTAGAGGAGCAGCGCCGCGGCGCCCACGCCCAGGAGGAGGATCACGAGATAGCCCGGCAGGATGCTGCGTCCCGCCGCCTCGAAGCCGAAGACGACGCCCGTCAGGCCGAGCGCCGTCAGGAAGAAGCCGGGAATGTCGAGCGGCGCCACCCCTTCCTCGCGCGTATCGGCGATGAAGAGCGTCGCCAGCAGGATGCCGAGCGCGCCCATGGGCACGTTGATCCAGAAGATCCAGCGCCAGGAGATATAGGTCGTGATGAAGCCGCCGAGCGGCGGCCCGAGGACGGGACCCACGAGCGCCGGCACCGTGAGATAGGCGAGTGCCCGCACCAGCTCGGACTTGTGCACCGAGCGCAGCAGCACCAGCCGGCCGACCGGCACCATCATCGCACCCCCCATGCCCTGGAAGATGCGCGCCAGCACGAAGCCGGCAAGCGAGTTCGAGAAGCCGCAGAGGATCGAGCCGGCCGTGAAGATGCCGATCGCGGCGCGAAACACCGTGCGCGCGCCGAAGCGGTCCGCCACCCAGCCGCTCGCCGGGATGAAGACGGCGAGGCTGAAGAGATAGGAGGTGATGGCGAGATTGAGCTGCAGCGGATTCTCGCCGAGCGAGCGCGCGATGGCCGGCAGCGCCGTCGCCAGCACGGTCGAGTCCATATTCTCCATGAAGAGCGCGCACGCCACGATGAGCGGGATCAGCATCTGGCGCGGCAGCGGGGGAACCATCGGCGCTCGAATCTCGACAGGGTTCGCAGGCCAGCATAGGTGGCCCGCGCACCGCGAGATATACGAATTTCTCGCACGTGCCATGCGGCGGCAAGGCGCTGCGGGCCGCCGCTCGGCGCTCCACGCCCTCCTGCTCGGGCCGGCGGCTAATTAGGAATGCGTCGCATTTTCATTGCGAACGACTACGAATTGCGATATTTGATTGAGGCGCCGCGAGCGGAAGCCCGCCGGGGGACGAGACCAGGGGACGAGATCAGGTGGAGGTCGAACCGATGTCGAAGCGCCAATTGCCGCCAAACCGCGCGTCGAGCCGTTTCAAGCTCTGGCTCATCGGGCTGGCATTCTCGGCGGGCGGTGCGCTTGCCGCCCTGCCGGCTGTACCTGCGCTCGCACAGACCGCGGCGAGCACCCAGTCCGCGAGCGATGGGGACGGCAAGGATTTCTGGGCCGGATTTTGGCACCGCCAGACCATGCTGGGCGACATTTTCGGGTTGCGCCCGTGGCTCGGCACCTACGGCATCACCTTCAATCTCCAGGAGGTCAGCGAAATCCTCGCCAATGCCACGGGCGGCACCAGGCAGGGCTATGCCTACGAAGGGCTGACCACCATGACCCTGCAGCTCGACACCGACAAGGCCTTCGACTGGGACGGCGGCACCTTCAACGTCAGCGCGCTCCAGATCCACGGCCGCAACCTGAGCGCCGAGCGGCTCTTGACGCTGCAGACCGCGAGCGGCATCGAGGCGAGCCGCGCCACGCGGCTGTGGGAGCTGTGGTACCAGCAGGCGTTTCTCGACGGCGCCTACGACGTGAAGCTCGGCCAGCAGAGCATCGACCAGGAATTCATCAGCAGCCAGTATTCGGCGCTCTACGTCAACACCATGATGGGCTGGCCCATGCTGCCCTCGGCCGACCTCTACGCTGGCGGCCCGGCCTATCCACTCTCCTCGCCCGGCGTGCGCTTGCGCGCCAAACCGAGCGACGCCTTCACGGTGCTGGCCGGCGTCTTCGACGACAATCCGCCCGGCGGGCCCTTCGCCGCCGACCCGCAGCTGCGCGGCGCCGAGGCCTCGGGCACGCGCTTCAACCTCAGCACCGGCGCGCTCTTCCTCGCCGAGCTGCAGTATTCGCTCAATCAGCCCTCGCTCGGAGAGATGGATACCGGCACCAAGGGCGAGCTCGGCATGCCCGGCACCTACAAGCTCGGCTTCTGGTATGACACCGCGAGCTTCCCCGACCAGCGCTTCGACAATACCGGCCTCTCGCTCGCCGACCCGGCCAGCACCGGCATCCCCGCGATACACAGAGGCAACTACAGCATCTACGGCGTGGTGGATCAGATGATCTGGCGGCCGGCGCCGGATAGTCCGCGCTCGCTCGGCGCCTTCGCCCGCCTCATGGGAGCCCCCTCCGACCGCAACCTGGTCGCGTTCAGCGTGAATGCCGGCCTCAATCTGAAGGATCCTCTGCCCGAGCGCGAGAACGACACCTTCGGCGTCGGCTTCGGCCTGGCCAAGGTGAGCAGCCGCGCCGCAGGGCTCGACCGCGACACCGGCTTTTTCGGCGGCGCGCCCTACCCGGTGCGCAGCAGCGAGAAATTCATCGAGGCCACCTACCAGTACCAGATGACGCCTTGGTGGCAGCTGCAGCCCGACGTCCAGTACATGTTCAATCCGGGCGGCGGCATCCAGAACCCCGATACCGGCGCGCGCATCCGCAACGAGCTCGTCTTCGGCGTGCGCACGACGATTACGTTCTGAGGCGGCGGGCGAAAGGCCGCGAGTTGCGCCAACTTGACTCGCGCGGCGGCGGGTCATATGATTGCAAATCATTCGCATTGTCAGCGCCGCGCCGCCGGTCGCACGGGAGAGAGGAGGGTCGGACCACATGGCACGCATTTGGACAAGCATCCGAGGATGCAAGACAGGCAAGCGCCGCGGCGCGCGGAGCCTGCTGCTTGCGGCGGCGTCGCTTCTCGTCATCGGCGCGGCCGCGGCCGATTCCCAAGGCCTGCTCGAGACGCTGCACCGCCACAGCACGCTCACCTCGACCGTCCCGGACAACGGCGACCTCAACCCCTACGCCATCGTGGTGGCGCCGGTCTCCGCGGGCGTCATCCAGAAGGGCGATATCCTCGTCGACAACTTCAACGATTCGACCAACCTGCAGGGGCTCGGCACCACCATCGTCGACTTCAACCCGGCGACCAAGAAGATGTCGCTCTTCGCGCAGATCCCGAGGAAGCTCGCGGGCTGCCCGGGCGGCGTTGGCCTCACCGCGGCGATGATCATGCTCAAGGCGGGCTGGGTGATCGTGGGCAGCACGCCGAGCGACGACGGCACGACCAAGACCAAGGGCGCCGGCTGCCTCATCGTGCTCGACGCCAACGGCAAGGTCGCCGGCACCATCGCGGGCGCCAACATCAACGACCCGTGGGGCAACATGGCGGCGATCGACAACGGCGACCGCGCCACGCTCTTCGTCAGCAACGCCGGCTTCGGCGTGGGCTCCCCCGAGGGCGAGCCGCCGGTCATCAACAAGGCGACCGTGCTGCGCATCGAGCTCGCCATCGCGCAAGGCAAGCCTCCCGCCGTCGCGAGCCAGACCGTGATCGCCGACGGCTTCGGCCAGCAGGCCGATAGGAGCGTCTTCCTCATCGGCCCGACCGGCGTCGCCCTCTCCACCGACAACAAGACGCTCTACGTCTCCGATGCGCTCGGCAACCGCATCGTCGCGATCGACGAGCCGGTCACGCGCACGACGAGCGCCGGCACCGGCCGCGAGATCACCAAGGACGGCCTGCTGCGCCGGCCCTTGGCGCTCGCCGTGACCCCAGGCGGCCATCTCCTCGTGACCAACGCGCTCAACGGCCAGGCCGTGGAGGTTGACCCCGCCACGGGCAAGCAGCTTTATGCGCGCTGGATCGACGCGGACAAGGCGCAGACGCCGCCCGGCAACGGCGACCTCTTCGGCATCGCCATGACGCCGGCGGGCGACGGGTTCTACTACGTGGAGGACGACGTGAACACGCTCGTGCTTGCGAAGTGAGTGCTGCCGGCAAACACACGCGCCGCGGTTTTTTTGCCGCGGCGGGCGGGCTCGTGGCCACCGCCGGCCTCGGCCTCGCCGCGCGCGCGGCAACGGAAGCGCCGGCGGAGGCGAAGGGTGCGCCCTCCCCTCCTCCCTCCCCTCCTCCTTCCCCGGGCGCTGCGGCGAGCGGGAGCATGGCCGAGCCCTTCTGGGGCGAGCATCAGGGCGGCATCGTGACGCCGGCCCAGAGCCACACCTATTTCGCCACACTCGATCTGGCGACCGCGAAGCGCGACGAGCTGGTGGAGACGCTGCGCGGCTGGACGCTCGCCGCCGCCGCCATGACCCGCGGCGAGACGGCGCGGCCCATGGGCTCGGACCTCGCGGTCGCCGGCGGCGACTCGGGCGACGCGCTCGGCATGACGCCGGCGCGGCTCACGCTGACCTTCGGCTTCGGCGCCGGGCTCTTCGTCAAGGACGGCAAGGACCGCTATGGCCTGGCGGCCAAGCGGCCCGAGGGGCTCGTCGACTTGCCCAAGTTCAACGGCGACCAGCTGGTGGCCAACCGGACGGGCGGCGACCTTTCCATCCAGGCCTGCGCCGACGATCCGCAAATAGCCTTCCACGCCGTGCGCCAGCTCGTGCGGCTGGCTTATGGTGCGGCCGAGATGCGCTGGGCGCAGAGCGGCTTCGTCGCCAACCCCGAGAGCAAGGGAACGCCGCGCAACCTCATGGGATTCAAGGACGGGACCAACAATCCGCCCATTGCCGACGCGAATTCGATGGCGAAGGCGGTGTGGGTCGGCGAGGAGGGGGCGGAGTGGATGCGCGGCGGCAGCTACATGGTCGTGCGCCGCATCCGCATCGCCTTGGAGCACTGGGACCGCACGCCGGTCGATTTCCAGGAGGAGACCGTCGGCCGGCACAAGTATTCCGGCGCGCCGATCGGCAAGGAGAAGGAGTTCGACGCGGCCGACCTGGATGCCGCCGACAAGGACGGCAATCCCGTCATCGCCGAGCACGCCCATCTGCGCCTGGCCGCGGCCGCGAGCAACGGCGGCTCGCAGATCCTCCGGCGCGGCTATTCCTACAACGACGGGGTCAACTTCACGGCCGAGCGCTGGCCGCCCTGGCGCCAGGGAATGGAGTATGACGCGGGCCTTCTCTTCGTCTGCTACCAGCGCGATCCGCGCACCGGCTTCATCAAGATCTTCGAGAACATGTCGAAGCTCGACATGCTCAACCAGTTCACGACCCACACCGGTGGCGGCCTCTTCGCCTGCCCCGGCGGGATGGTCGAGGGCGAATTCATCGGCCAGCGTCTCTTCGAGGCGGCATGACCGGAGAGGACCGCGGCGCCGCCGCGCGTCACGGCCACCAGCAAGGAGGATACGGAATGAACGCCATGTCTCGCCGCCGATGCGGCGCCCTCGCCGCCGCCTTCATGCTCGCCGCCGGCGCCGGTGCTGCGCTCGGCGCCTGGTCGCCTGCGCGCGCCGACGAGGCGACGGTGATCGCGGTGACCATCGAGGGCCATCGCTTCACGCCGGCGGAGATCCACGTGCCGGCGGGCAAGCCTGCCATTCTCGAGATCGAGAACAAGGACCCGAGCGCCGAGGAGTTCGATTCGCACGCGCTCAAGGTCGAGAAGGTGATCGCCGGCGGCACCAAGGCAAGCGTGCACCTGCGGCCGCTCGACCCGGGACGCTATCCTTTCATGGGAGAGTACCATGAGAGTACCGCCAAGGGCGTCGTGATCGCCGAGTAGCGCGCCCCATGCTCGCAGCCCTCGTCATCGTCTTCCGCGAGGTCATCGAGGCCGGCCTCATTGTCGGCGTCGTGCTCGCCGCGACCGCGGGCGTACCCGGGCGTGGCGCGCGGGTCGCCTTCGGCATCGCGGCCGGCGTTGCGGGCGCCTGTCTCGTGGCGCTCTTCGCCGGCGAGATCGCCGCACTTTTCGCGGGATCCGGCCAAGAGCTCTTCAACGCCGGCGTCCTCGCTCTCGCCGTCGGCATGCTCGCCTGGCACAACGTCTGGATGTCGAGCCACGGCCGTGCGATGGCGCGCGAGATGCGCAGCATGGGGAAGGACATCGCCGCCGGACGGCGGCCCTTGCTGGCGCTCTCGGTGGTGGTGGGTATCGCTGTCCTGCGCGAGGGCTCCGAGATCGTGCTCTTCCTTTACGGCATCGCCGCGTCGGGCGGCACCTCGGCCATGGAGATGACGCTCGGCGGGGCGCTCGGCGTGCTCGCCGGTGCCGGGGTCTCGGCGCTCATGTATTTCGGGCTGCTCGCCATACCGGCGCGCTTCCTCTTCACGGCGACCTCCGGCCTCATCACGCTCCTCGCCGCGGGACTTGCCTCCCAGGCCGCCGCCTTCATCCAGCAGGCGGGCTACGCCGAAGTGATGTCGTCGACCGTATGGAACAGCGCCTGGCTCCTCTCGGAGGATAGCTTGATCGGCCGCCTGCTGCACACGCTCATCGGCTATTCGGACTCGCCGAGCGGCCTGCAGCTCGTGGTCTATCTCGCAACCATCGCGGTCATCCTCGTCCTGATGCGCCTCGTCCACTCCCGTCCAGCGCCCGCCCGCGAGCCGGCCGCGAGCTGAGCGCGCCGCTCGCCGAAGGGCGTCACCCTCGCGCCCGTTTGCTCGCGCAGCTGGCACGAGTAGCTGCGGCTACCAGTGATTGCGATCACTTGCCAATCGGCGCCCTGCCGATAGAATCGCGGCGCAACAATGGGAGGCTGCCATGCGTTGCCTTTGGCGCCCGGCTTCGCGACGTGGACGCTCCTCTTGGCTCACAGCCGGCGCCCTGGCACTCGTAGCACTCTCTTGCGCGACGTGGGGCGCGAGCTCCTGCTACGCTGCGCGCAAGAATTTCGGAGGCTCGCAGAACTCCGGAACCTACGTCGAGCCGACGGCGCCCGCCCCAGCCGAGAGCGGCGAGCCGGCGGCAGCCGTAGCACCTCAGATTTCCCTCGAGCAAGCGCGCAAGATCACCTCGTCGCTCGGCGGTGAAGGCCCTCAGCTGCCGCCGCGCACCGTCTCCGACATCACCGCCGTGCTCGACCGCGAGAAGCCGGACCCGGCCAAGGTGGCGGCCGCCCGCGCCATAGCTGAGAAGGAGCCGCCAGCGGGTCTCGACGCGGCCGCCCTCGCGCGCTTCTATGCCGATCGCGGCAATGCCGCCGGGGAACTGGGACGCGCCGCCCAGGAGCTCGCCGATTTGCGCAAGGCCGTCGAGCTCTTCGAGCCGATCAGGAGCACAAAGATAGACGATTACGCGCAAACCCTGAAGGGCCTGGCGCAGACCGAGGAGCGCGTTGGCCATCTGCGGGAGAGCATCAGGCTGCACGAGAAGCTGGCCGAGTTCTCGGCCAACACGCGCGGCATCGTCGGCGGCGCCATCATCGAGTATTACAGCCTGGTCTTCGGCAATATCCAGATCGGCGACGTGACCGCGGCCGGATCCTGGCTCTCCAAGCTGCAGGCGCTCTTGACCGGCACGCCTTGGAGGGGCCGTGGGCTGACGCGCCTCAACACCTTCCGCTCGCGTTACGACGGCGCCACGGCGGCCTATCTCAACGCCCAAGGCAAATACGCCGAGGCCGAGGGCTATTTCCGCCGGGCGCTCGTCGAAAACACCACCGCGACCGAGGAGTTCGAAACATTGGGACGTGGTCCTGGCGCCGGGCGTGATGGAGACGGCCGGCGATTTCATCTTGGGCAACCTCGCCCTCAACCTGGCGCACCAAGGCCGTCTGATCGATGCGGAAATCGCCGCCCGCCGCGCACTGCTCGACCAGCTTCACATGCGCGGGCGCTACGCCAACGAGACGGCGAAAATGCTTACCACGCTGGCCTACGTGATCGCCGCACAAGGGCGCAACGCCGACGCGGAGAAGCTCGACCGCGTGGCGATCGACACCTACCTCGCTCTCGGCCACGCACCCGACTCGCTGCCGCTCAACAGCAGCCGGCGCAATCTCGCCGCCGCCCTCGTTGCTGAAGGGCACTGGGCCGACGCGCTTGCCCAATACGACCTCATCCGCCGGGGTGCCGCCAACGACCCGGCGCAGCTTGGCAGCCTGCTCGGCCACAATCTCGACTTCGCCGTGGCCGCCCTTCATGGCGGCCGCGGCCAGGCTGCACTGGAGGTCTCCCAGCGGGCGCTCGAGGGACGCACCCGCTTGTTCGGCGCGAAGCATTACGACACCGCCGAGGCGCGCGGCTTCCATGCCATGGCCCTCGCCGCGACGGGGAGCAAGGCGGCGGCACTTGCGGAATACGCGGCGGCCGTGCCGAGCCTCCTCCAGGCCTCGCGGCAGTCGAGCGATGACGAGAACGAGGGCACCGACCAGGACTTCCGGCTGCAGCAGATTCTCGAGGGCTATCTCGAGCTCCTCGCCGAGCCGGGGAGCGCGAGCGGCGCGGTCGCGGAGGCCTTCCGCATCGCCGATGCCGCCCGCGGCCGCACGGTGCAGAAGGCGCTCGCGGCCTCGGCCGCGCGCGCGGCGGTGGGCGATCCGGCGCTCGCCGACCTCGTGCGGCGCGAGCAGGATGCCAAGCAGCGCATCGCCGGGTCCAACGCCCTCATCTCGAACATCCTCCTCATGGCCTCCGACCAGCAGGACGCCCAGGCGGTCGAGGCCTTGCGCAAGGAGATCGACGAGCTGCGCGCCGCGCGGGCGACGATCCGCGCCGAGATCGAGAAGCGCTTTCCCGACTACATCAATCTCATCGACCCCAAGCCGGCGACCGTCGCGGAGGCGCAGACGGCGCTCGAGCCGGGCGAGGCGCTCATCGCGACCTACGTGGGCGAGGAGCGCAGCTATGTCTGGGCGGTGCCGAAAGCAGGGCCGGTCGCCTTTGCCGCGGTGCCGCTTAAGCGCACGGAGGTCGAGGCCATGGTGGCACGCCTGCGCAAGGCGCTCGATCCCAACGCGTCGACGCTCGGCGGCATCCCGCCATTCGACGTGGCACTCGCCTACAAGCTCTATTCGCTCTTCTTGAAGCCGGTCGAGGCCGGCTGGAAGGGCGCCAAGCGGCTCCTCGTGGTGTCCCACGGCGCCCTCGCCCAGCTCCCCTTGGGCCTCCTCGTCACCTCGCCCGCGAGCCTCGAGCGCGAGAAGCCCGACGAGCCGATGTTCGCCTCCTACCGCAAGGTGCCCTGGCTGATCCGCGAGGTGGCGGTGGCGGAGCTGCCCTCGGTCGCCTCGCTCGCGGCCCTGCGCGCGGCCCGCGCGGGCAGGGAGGCGGCTAAGCCCTTCGTCGGCTTCGGCGATCCCTGGTTCAGCGCGAAAGAGGCCGCCGAGGCGCGCGCCGAGGCCAAGCCGCAGGTGGCCGCCCTCGAGAGCCGCGGCGCCCAGGCCGCACTCGCCACGCGCGGCGTGCCGATCCACCTGCGCAGCGTGCCGAGGACCGAGGCCGCCAACCAGGCCGAGCTCGCCATGCTGCCGCGGCTGCCGGAGACGGCGGAGGAGGTGCGCGAGGTGGCGGTGGCGCTCAAGGCGGATCCGCAGGCGGACGTCTTCCTCGGCGCGCGCGCCAGCGAGAAGACCGTGAAGACGATGCGGCTCGACGACCGCCGCGTCGTCATGTTCGCCACCCACGGCCTGGTGCCGGGCGAGCTCGACGGCCTCTCGGAGCCGGCATTGGCGCTTTCGGCGCCGCAGCTCGCCGGCGGCGGCGGCGACGGCCTCCTCAAGATGAGCGACATCTTGGGCCTCAAGCTCAACGCCGACTGGGTGGTGCTCTCGGCCTGCAACACGGCGGCCGGCAACGGGGTCGGCGCCGAGGCGGTGTCGGGGCTCGGGCTCGCCTTCTTCTATGCCGGCACCCGGGCGCTTCTCGTGACCAACTGGCCGGTCGAGACGACCTCGGCCCGGGCGCTCACCACGACGCTCTTCCGCCGCGAGGCCGAGAGCCCGGGCCTGCCGCGCGCGGAGGCGCTGCGCGAGGCGATGCTGGCGCTGATCGACGGGCCCGGCCTCGTGGACCCGGCGCAGAAGCGGAGCCTCTTCAGCTATGCCCACCCGATCTTCTGGGCACCCTACTCGCTCGTCGGCGAGGGCGGCGGCGCTCTCACCCATTGAGGGGGGACGGCCCCGGGCCGCCGGCTGCGGGCTTGTCGGGACGATCCGTAGCGTGGATGATCGTGTCATGAAAAACCGCCTTTGGCTTCTCACGGCCGCCCTCTTCGGCTTGGCACCGGTGATACTCCCCGCCCGGGCGGCGGAGCCGGTGGCGCTCGTCGAGAACGTCACCGGGACGGCGGCGGGCGTCGACTTCATGGAATATCTCTCCCCCGGAAAGGTGATCCGCCTCGGCGTCAAGGACGAGCTAGTGGTGGATTACTTCCATTCCTGCGTGCGCGAGACGATCACCGGCGGCACCGTCACGGTGGGCGCCGAGAGGAGCAATGTCGCGGGCGGCGCCGTGCATCGCGAGCGGGTCGAATGCGACGGCGGCCGCATGAACCTCTCCGCGCACCAGGCCGCCAACAGCGGCGTGGTGGTGTTCCGCGGTCCGCCCAAGCCGGCAGCGGGCGGCGAGGAGGCGGCGGTCGAGCGCACGCTTTACGGCCTCTCCCCGCTCGTCGATCTTCGCGGCGGCGGCGATCTGGTGATCGAGCGGCTCGACCAGCCGGCCGACCGGCTGGTGCTCGACCTCAAGGCGGCCCAGCTCGAGCGCGGCACGTTCTACGACTTCGCCAGGCACGGCATCAGCCTGGCGGCGGGCGGCATCTATCGCGCGACCGCCCATGGCCGCAGCGTCGTCTTCAAGATCGATCCCGCAGCACGGCCGGGCGAGGCGGCTCTTGCCGGACGGCTCCTCCAGCTCTGAGCAGGGCACCGTCAGGAGCGCATTGCGCCGGCGCGACTGGCTTGTGGCGATCGCGGCGGCGGCCATGGTCAGCATCGCCCTCAACCTCGGTTTCGGGAACCGGCTCTCCGGCACCTCGATCGATCTCCTCTTCTGGCTGCGCTATCGCCTCTTCGGCGCCCTCCACGAGCGCGATGCCTCGCCGGCCGTGATCGTGGCGATCGACGAGGAGACCTATCGTACGCCGCCCTTCGTCGACATCCCCAACGCCCTCTGGACGCAGGAGATCGCCAAGGTGCTCGACGCCCTCGTCGCGGCGGACGCCAAAGTGGTCGGCTTCGACGCCATCTTCCCCGCCTCGATCGAGCGCTTCGTCCCCGGCTTCGACCGCCCCTTCCTCGTCTCATTGCGCAAGGCGGCGCGGTTGGACAAGGTGGTGCTGGGCGAGGCGCAGCACCAGCGCTATCCCATCCATCCCTTTCCCGCGCAGAGCTTCGCCGTCGAGAACGAGCGCAACATCCGCTCCGTCAATCTCTTCAGCGACGACGACGGCATCATCCGCCGCATTCCCTTGACGCTCGAGCGCGAGAACGCGGGCGGCGGCAGCCGCAACGAGCCCTCGATGGCGCTCGAGCTCGCCGCGCGCGCCGAGGGCGTCGAGCCCAAGGCCGGATCGCACGGCGTGCTCTCGCTCGGCGGCTACGCCGTTCCGGGCTCGAGGCGCGACGCCATGCTGGTGAACTTCGACGGCGGCGACGACATCCCGAGCTATTCGCTCGCCGATCTCCAGGCCTGCGCCGCCCAAGGGAACGCCGCCTATTTCCGCGAGCATTTCGCGGGCAAGGTCGTGCTCATCGGCGCCGTGCTCGACGTCGAGGACCGCAAGCTCACCTCCAAGCGCCTCATCACCGCGCCCGACGCGCCGAGCACGGGCGTGCGCTGCGCGCATCAGCCGATGAGCGGGCTCTTCCGCGGCGATCTCGTGCGCGACACCATCCCCGGCGTCTATATCCTGGCGACCGCGGTCGACAATCTCCTCCGCCGCGACGCCCTCGGCGAATTCTCGCCGCTCGCCGAGACCGGTTTCGTGGCGCTCCTTGCGCTTGCCATAGCCCTCGCCACCATGCGGCTCAGGCCGCCCGCGGCCGGCGGCGCGCTCGTCCTCGGCACGGCGCTCTGGGCCGGCGTCGCCCTCCTCGCCTTCCGCGAGGATCTCGTGCTCCCGCTGCTGGCACCGCCGCTCGCCGCTGGCATCACCGCGGCCCTGCTGCTCGGCTACCGCTTCGCCGTGACCGACCGCGAGAAGCGCGTGCTCAAGAGCAGCTTCGGGCTCTATCTGGCACCGGCGCTCGTCGAGCGCATGATCGAGTCGGACCGCCTGCCCGAGCTCGGCGGCGAGTTGCGCAATGTGACGGTGCTGTTCTCCGACATCGCGGGCTTCACCGGCATCTCGGAGCGGCACACGCCCCACGAGCTCGTGGCGCTGATGAACGAGTATCTCACCATGATGACCGACATCATCGAGGCCGAGGGCGGCTTCGTCGACAAATACGTGGGCGACGCCATCACCGCGGTGTTCGGTGCACCCCTCGACGATCCGGCGCACGCCCTGCACGCGGTGCGCGCGGCACTCGGCTGCCGCGACCGCCTCGACGAGCTCGAGCGCTTGGGCGGCGCCTTCCAGGGCGAGCGTATGCGCGCGCGCATCGGGGTCAGCACCGGCGATGCCCTCGTCGGCAACATCGGCTCGCGCCGGCGCTTCAATTACACGGCGATGGGCGACATCGTGAACCTGGCCGCACGGCTCGAGGGCGCCAACAAGATCTACGGCACCGCCGTGCTCGCCGCCGAATCGACGCGCCGGGCCGCAGGCGACGCCATCGACTGGCGCGAAATCGACCGCGTGCGCGTCATGGGTCGCGGCGAGGCCGTCTCGATCTTCGAGCCGCTGGCGATTGCCGGCGCCACCAGCCCCGAGACGTCCAGGCTCAGCGCCGCCTTCGCGGCCGCACTCGCCGAATACCGCGCCGGGCGCTTCGAGGCGGCGGCGCAGCGCTTTCAGGCGCTCGCCGCGGCGGATGCACCCGCCCGCCTCTTCGCCGCGCGCGCCAAGGCCTGGCTCGGCCTCGCCCCGCCCCAGCCGTGGGACGCGGTGACGACGCTCGAGACCAAGTGAGCGAGTGATTCATATCAAACGCCTGCTACCCTGAGCGTAGGTCCGTTGAGGGTGGAGAGCGGACCTGATGCGATGGCATTTCAAGGGCCGTTCGTGGTAGAGTCGAGGTGTGGCGCGGTGGCTGTAGGCCGAACATATCTGTTCCCGCCCCTTTCGTCTGGCGGTGCCTCACTGGTTCGACCTTGGCTCCGTTTCCACACCCCGCTCATCGAACCGGACGTGCGGATCTCCCGCATCCGGCTCTCGGACAAGACCTCACGCTTTCACCCACGCCACGTCGTGTCCCAGCCGGGTCAGGCGTACGAGCCCGAAGTGCCCGTAGAGGTGCGGGAGTGGATAGCTCCCGCCCTTGCGCCGCCTGACTTTGTGCTTGGAACGCAACCACCGGCGCAACCGCACAGCCGTGTAGTTGTCGAGCGCCCGGTACGCCTTGTTGACGGTGCCTACCTGGAAGTAGTTCGCCCATCCGCGCAACGTGCGGTTCAACTTGCCCACCAGCTCCGTGGTCTCTTGCCAAGTCCCCGATCGGGCGGTCAGCACGTGGACCTTCTCCACCACGCGCTTGATGCTCTTCTTCGATGGCCGGTGACCCAGGCGTGCCTGGCCGGTCCTCGCTGAATACATCCGCCCGAACGTGTATCCCAGGAAGTCGAGCTCCCCTTCCGGTACCTTGCAGATTCGTGTCTTCTCCTCGTTGACCGTGAGTTTCAGCCGACTCATGATCTCGCGCAGTCGTTGCAAGGCCTCCTCGGCTTTGCCCTTCCTGCACAGGATCACGAGATCGTCGGCGTAGGTCACGATGCGCGTGCCGAGACTTCGCTCGAGCCCGAGCTTCTTCCACCCCAGCACGAACCGGCGCATGTAGAGATTTGCCAGCAATGGTGAGATGGGTGAGCCCTGCGGGATGCCGCGCCGGGTGTCCCGGGCTTCGGTCGTGCGTGTCTTCCGTCCTCGATCGTCGGTTTCTTCCACGGGGCATTCCAGCCACATCTTGAGCAGATGCAGCACGCGCCGATCGACGATGCGGCGCGCTACCGACTTCAACAGCTCGGCATGGGGGATGCTCCCGAAGTAGTCCGCGAGATCGGCGTCAACGACTTCCGGATGGCCACGGAACAGCAGCTCTCCCACCTCGCCTACCGCCTGTTGGGCGTTTCGCCCGGGACGGTAGGCGTATTGCTCCGGTGGAAGGCCGGCTTCGAAGATCGGTTCCAGCACCAGCATCGCTGCTGTCATGCAGACCCGATCCCGCAAGGTCGAGATGCCCAGCGGCCTGAGCTTGCCGTTGGCCTTCGGGATGAACACTCTTCTGATGGGGTCCGGCCGGTAAGTCTCCTGCCTGAGTGCAAGCACCAGTTCGCCGAGCCACCGTTGCACCCCGTATGCCTCGATGTCCGCGAAGTCCTGTCCATCCCCTCCCGGAGCGCCCTTGTTGGAGCGGCACTGGGCATAGGCGTGAGCCAGGATGTCCTCACGGCTGATCTTGTCGTACAGGGCGTAAAAGCGATAGCCGGCTTCTGCCTTCGCTTTCGCGTGCAACGCCATCTGCAGTTTCTGAACACTCTTCGGAGTTGATAGGTTGCCCAATCTCCAGGTCCCTCACCGCGTATTGCGTCTGTCTTGAACTGAGGCCCCTTCCCTCCACCGGCGTTACCCGGCTTCAGCGGTACTACGAACCTCTCCGCCACCCCACGGCGCCCGGCCTGTCCCTCGCGGGCGTCCGGTTGGTCATCCCTGACCACGCCTTGGAGCTTCCCGTGTTGCGTACGCTTTCCTTGTGTACATGCTGCCGCCACTACCCCGGTGCAGCGCCTGGCCGTAGGTTTCGCTCATTCACCCAGGCGTATCAGCCTTCCCCGAAAGGGTCGTCGGGTTGGCCTGCACATCGTCCTTTTCGAGGCTTGCTCGGCGTTTACTCGCGTTGCGGCCTGCACACTCGCGCGGTCACCAATTCGTGACCCGCTATCCGAAGGCTTCAGCCATTTCGTTGCCTCCATGACTGCTCCGATTGCTTCCGGCTGGAGCGCTTGCCGGGTGGGACTTGCACCCACTGGAAAGCGCCGCCTTGTCACGGCGCACACCCTAAGCGGACTCCCCGACCGTCGACATCAGGTTCTTTTAGATGCTTAGATGGGGGACACGCAGCCGTTTCAATTCGCTCTTCCGGCTGGCCGCGTAGAGCGACAGCTCCAGGAGTTCGAATCGTCCCCGGCGCGTCAAATTCGGAATAGCTGCCGCATCCAGGGCTTACCTCAGCCTGCGCGGGATGAAACTGGGCACCCTGCGGGCGCAAGACGCCTATGGTCGTTTAAGCTCGAAAGTGGTTAGGTAAGGCGTACACTGTCTGCGAGCTCTCGAGGAGGCAAGCCGTGGTCGGTGAGCGGGTGGAGCGACGCCTTACAGCCATTCTCGCGGCCGATGTCGCCGGCTATAGCCGGTTGATGGGCGCCGACGAGGAGGGCACGCTTGCCCAGTTGAAGGCGCATCGGCGCGGCCTCGTCGATCCCAAGATCAGCGAACATCGTGGGCGGATCGTGAAGACCACCGGCGACGGCATGCTGATCGAGTTTCCCTCCGTCGTCGATGCGGTGCGCTGCGCCGTCGAGGTCCAGGAAGGTATGGCCATCCGTAACGCCGACGTACCGAAGGGCCGTCGGATCGAGTTCCGGGTAGGAATCAACCTCGGGGACGTTATCGTCGATGGCGATGACATCCATGGCGATGGCGTCAATATCGCGGCCCGGCTGGAAGGGTTGGCGCAATCTGGGGGCATTTGCTTATCGCAGACCGTCCTCAACCACGCGCGTGGCAAGGTGCCGCTCGAAGCCGAGGACGCGGGTGTTCAGACGCTAAAGAACATCGACCGGCCGGTCCATGTCTATCGCGTGATATTGGGGCCAACCGCGCGGCGTGCCGCATCTACGGAGTCGGCCTTACCCCTGCCCGACAAGCCGTCGATCGCCGTGCTCCCCTTCGTCAACATGAGTGGCGATCCAGAGCAGGAGTTCTTCGCTGACGGCCTCACCGAGGACATCATCACCGAGCTGTCCCGTTTCCACGACCTGGTCGTCATCTCCCGCAACTCGGCATTCGTGTACAAGGGCAAGACGGTCAGGGTCCAAGACGTCGCGCGCGAGTTCGGCGTCCACTACATCGTCGAGGGGAGCGTGCGCAAGGCGAGCGACCGCGTCCGCGTCACGGTGCAGCTCATCGACGCCGAGGCCGATCGGCACATCTGGGCCGAGCGCTACGACCGCAAGCTCGAGGACATCTTCTCCGTCCAGGACGAGGTGACCACGGCGATCGTCGCCACGCTGCCCGGCCGCGTCGAGGCCGCCACGCATGACCGCGCGAAGCGCAAGACGACCGGCAACATGGCGGCTTATGAGTGCGTGCTCGCGGCCAAGGTGCTGCACCACCGCTCGGTCCGGGAGGACAACGCCGAGGCGCAGCGCCTGCTCGACCGTGCGCTTGCGCTCGACCCGAACTATGCCCATGCTCACGCCTGGAAGGCATGCGTGCTGGGCCAGGCGTGGACCTATGGATGGTGCGCGGATCGTGACGCCACCTTCCAGCAGGTGGCCGAGGAGTTGGAGATCGCTCTGGCACTCGACGACAACGACAGCGACGTGCACCGCGTCCTCGCCGCAGTGAGCCTGGTACACGACAATCACGACAAGGCCGCGTACCATCAGGAGCGGGCGCTCGCACTCAATCCCAACTACGACCTCGTCGTGGTGCAGCAGGGCGAACTTCTGACGTGGCTGGGGCGGCCGGAGGAGGGCATCGATTGGATCAAGAAGGCGATGCGCCTCAACCCGTACCACCCCGAGCGCTTCTGGAATCACCTGGGCCGGGCGTATTTTATGGCGCGTCGCTACGCCGAGGCGGTCGAGGCTTTCAGTCGCATCACCAGGCCGGATCACACGCATCACGCATTTCTCGCGGCCTCCTTGGCTCAGATGGACGACCAGACCGCGGCAGCGGCACACACCCAGGCGGTGTTGAAACGAGAACCGAAATTCTCCGTGCAAAGTTATCTGGCAACGTTGCATTACAAGCGCGACAGCGACCGTGTGCACCATCGCGAGGGCTTGCGCAAGGCCGGGCTGCCGGAGTGATCGGTGCCTGATCCAAGGCTAGGTAAAGGAACACCACGCCATTAATCGCTCAATTCGTCCACCCGACCTAATGTCCCTTGTGACCCAAAGCGGAGTGCGCCGGGAGAGCGGCGAGGAGTAGGTAGTGCAAGTCCACTACGATAAAGGTCCGTATGCGTGATACGTCCGGTACGCCGTGCCATGAATAGCCGAAACCGAGGGTAATGTAGTGACGGTCGGTCTGCCGGCTGAGGGTTAATCGGTCGGTCGAATGTTCTGATTTACCCGAAAGAAGTTCTTGGGATCGTACTTCATCTTGATGCCGGCCAGACGCTGATAGTTGTCTCGATAGGTGGCTTGAACGCGGTCCTGGCCCTCTTCCATCATGAAGTTCACGTACGCGCCACCCGCCGAATATGGACGCATGGCGTCCCAATAGTCTTTGCACCATGCCGTGATTTTTTCGCTGTTGGCGGGGTCGGGGTCCACGCCCACGATCGCCTCGGCGAACAGCGCTTCGCGGAAACTGTATGCGGTATCGTTTTTGCCGACGCGCTGTGCCGCGCCATTGACGGGATAGAGGTGCATCGTGGAGAGCATGGTCGGTATCTTAGACCCGTGTTCGACGTGCCGGGCAATGGCTTCATCGCTCAATTCCGTGAAGTTGTCAGCCCGCCAATACCATTGCAGGCCGGGAACGAACAGAGGGTCAAACAGGCTTTGCACGGCCGGAAATGGCGCAGGCCCGACGTGGTCAAAAAGCGGGTTACCCAGCGATCGCATCGGCTTCAGGGATTCTTCCGTCTGTTCGGCAGACCCGGTGCAGCACCACACGATGCCGCATACTTTCTTATGGTGGAGATGCTCAGGGAACATTGGGGCGGGCGGGACGACAAGAAAAGCGAAAAAGCCGCTTACCTCCTCGGGAGCTTCCTTGATGAAGTCTCGATAGGCGCTGAGGACATTCGCGGCCTCGTCGAGCGGCCAGAACGTCGGGCCGAAGTGGACCATCTTGACCGGATGGAGCCGAAATTCGAAGGAAGTGACCACTCCGAAGTTTCCGCCACCGCCGCGCACCGCCCAAAACAGATCGGGATTCTCTTCGCTGCTCGCCGTCACGAAGCTCCCATCGGCCAAAACCATGTCCACAGAGAGCAGATTGTCGATCGTCAGGCCGAACCTGCGCGTGAGATAGCCGATACCTCCGCCCAGGGTGAGCCCAGCCACTCCGGTGGTGGAGATGAAGCCGCATGGTGTGGCCATGCCGAAGGCGTGCGTTGCATGATCCACGTCGCCCCAAACGCACCCTGCCTCAACGCGGACGGTTCTGTCCGCGGGGTTCACGCGAATGCCCTTCATTCGTGAAAGGTCGACCACCAGACCGTCGTCACAGGTCCCTAGGCCGGCGCCGTTATGGCCGCCGCCGCGAATTGCCGTCAATAGGTCATTTCCCGCGCCAAACTCCACCGCCGCTATAACGTCGGCAACGTCCACGCACCGCGCAATGAGACGTGGGCGTTTATCGATCATTCCGTTATAGACCTTGCGCGCGGATTCATAGGCGGCATCCGTCGGCTGAATAAGCTCCCCACGGAAAGAACTCTTCAATTGATCTACAGATTGTGGAGGCATAGGGTTCTCCCGATCACCATGATGTTTGATCCCCATTCAACCGACGTTCCCCGTGTGTGACCGACCAAACCAGCCCTCTTTTGGGGAGGGTACGCCAATCGCGGCTGCCGACAAAGCCGGAATTCGACATTGCTGAGCTGAATTTCGGAAAGGCGTGATCCGTAGTCGGTCGAACTTCCGCTTCAGGCACGTCTCTTCTGTTAGCCGCGGTGCATCGTGATGGCGCCTCTTGGACGCAGAGCGGGTGGTGAGCAGCCGTACCCGGGGCGCCGAACATTCCCCCCGAGGTGAACCGGCATTGGAAAGGCTGCCTCTCGCCGGCTGCGATCGCCGCCCGCGCCAGCATCAGAGGGGCCATCATCGTTAGTGGGGCTACAAATGGCGGAAGAAGTGCACTTTCAGCACGGAAAAGCTGTGAGAGTACCAGCCCTGCAGGTCGGGCGACTCGATGATTTGACTGCTCGGCAGCGATTGCGATCAAATATCGTTGTGACGACACCCCGGTGAGACGCAAAATAATGTTTGCGGACCGCGAATCCGGGGAATGTCGATTAAGTCGATTAAGGAGGGTGTAACTATGGCGGCGTCACACAAAGGCGAATGTTTCTGCGGGGCGGTTCAGGTGGAGGTTTCGGGCGAACCTGAAGGCATGGGCTATTGTCACTGCCAATCATGCCGATCCTGGTCGGGCGGCCCGGTCAATGCCTTCACTCTATGGAAACCTGACGCCGTACGGATCATCAAGGGTGCTGAGCATGTCGCCACATTCCAAAAGACGGAAGTAAGCCAGCGCCAATTCTGCACCAAATGCGGCGGCCACCTCATGACCAACCATCCTACGCTGGGACTCGTCGATGTGTTCGCTGCGACGTTGCCGACGCTCAAGTTCACCCCCGGCGTCCACGTGAATTATGCGGAGACAGTTCTGCCCATGCGGGACGGACTCCCTAAGCTGAAGGATTTTCCCAAGGAATTTGGCGGTTCTGGTGAAGTCGTTCCGGATTAGAAGACGACGGTGGCTTGTGGCTAGAGGAGAAGCTATCACTCAGTCCCCCTTTATGCGTGAAATAGCCCGATAAACAGGCGCTGGTCAGCCGAATAGACAATTGCCCACCGCTCGCGGTTTAGTGCACCCAAGGTCCGCAACATTGCGGACCAACGCCCTCCTCCACTCAGGGTCCCCTTTGGGTTCGTGAGCGGGCATTCAAGCGGGTACCGAGGGTCTGATTCGCTCCACTAGCTCCACCGTCTACCGGCTTGACCGGGCGTGCGACCGGATGATCTTTGTTTGGATCGGACATCGCGGAGGAGCCTATCGATGGACGCGCGGGCGAGGAAAATCGATGCCGCGCGGTGTACGAGGCGCTTCTCGAGCGGATCGAGGACCTCGAGGATGCCGTGCGGCTCATCGAGGACGAACGCGACGAGGCGAAGCGAGATTATCTGCCGGCCGAGCTCGTCGCCCGCCTGGTCGCCGGCGAGCACCCGGTCAGGATCTGGTGCTACCACCGCGGCCTCAAGCTCGCCGAGCTCGCAGCCAATAGCGGCGTCGCGGCGAGCTACGTCTCCGAGATCGAGACCGGCAAGAAGCCGGGCTCGGTCGCTGCCATCAGGAAGCTCGCGGCGGGCCTCAAGGTCGAGGTCGACGACCTGATCCGCTGACCCGAGTACCGCCCACGCGCCGTTGCGTGGACCGCGGCGGCGGGTTATCGTCGGGCTTCGGAGCGCGCTTGGAGAGACGTCGAGCGCACGGCCGCCTCGGCGACGGCCGCGCGCGCTGGGGGTGGCGTTGGGGTACCTGCCGAACTACGACGAGGACGTCTTCATCAGCTACGCGCACAATGACGACGACGTCTATGCGTCGGAGCCGCGCGGCTGGGTGACCCAGCTCCATTACGACCTCGAGCAGCGCGTCACCGGCTACCTCGGCTCCCAGGCGCGCCTCTGGCGCGACATCGAGATCCGCAACAACGAGCATTTCGACGAGAAGATCTCCAACCGCCTGGCCAAGACGGCGACGCTGCTCTCCGTCATCAGCCCGAGCTTCATCAAGCGGCCGTGGTGCCTGCGCGAGCTCGAGGAGTTCGCCCTGCACGCGGAGGGCGGCACCGGCATCCGCGTCGACGAGGAGCGCTCGCGCATCTTCAAGGTCGAGAAGATCCCGATCGACCGCGACGCCCTTCCCTCCCCCATGCAGGGGACCAAGACCTACCGCTTCTACGGCCCCGATCCGCGCCAGCCCAACCGCAGCCACGAGTTCCGCCCGCAACTCGGCGGCGATTACTTCCTGCGCTACTACGAGGAGATGGACGAGCTCGCCAAGGACATCGCCACGGTGCTGCGCGAGCTCGCCGAGCTCACCGCGTCGGGCGGCGCGCAGCCGGGAGCCGCGGCGCAAGCCCAGCTCGCCGTCTACGTCGCCGAGACCACCTCGGACCTCGACGACAAGCTCGGCGAGGTGCGCCGCGACCTCAAGGACCGCGGCTATCTCGTCCTGCCCTCGGCCGATCTCCCCTACCGCGCCAAGGACTATCGCGACAAGGTGCGCGAGTGCCTCAAGCGCGCGGCCCTCTCGGTGCATCTCGTGGGCGCGCAATACGGCTTCGTGCCCGAGGGCGAGGCGAGCAAATCGAACGTCTGGCTGCAGCACGACCTGGCGATCGAGCGCGGCGCCGATGCCGGCTTCGAGCGGCTCATCTGGATGCCGCCGGGTCTCTCGCCGAGCGACGAGCGCCAGCGCCGCTTCGTCGATTACCTGCGCGAGGACCCGGCGGCGCAGAAGGGCGCCGACCTCCTCGAGACCAAGCTCGAGGACCTGAAGACGGTGATCCAGGAGAAGCTGCGCCAGATCGGCGAGCGCAACTCGGCGAAGCAACGCCGCCCCCAAGCCGCGCGCGCGGCGGCGCAGCGCAAGGCCGCCGGCGAGCCGCTCCGCATCTATCTCATCTGCGATCCCCTCGACCGCCAGCAGCCGCAGCTCGTGGCGCTGCGCCGCTTCCTCCTCGCCAAGGGCTACGAGCCGATGCTGCCGAGCGAGAGCGAGGACGAGGCCGAGACGCTCGCCGACCACATCGACAATCTCGAGCTGTGCGACGCCTGCCTCGTCTATTACGGCGCCGGCTCGGCCCGCTGGTTCGACGCCAAGCTCAAGGACTTCCGCAAGATCCTGAGCCGCCGCCCGCAGCCGGTGCTCGCCAAGGCCGTCTACATCGCAGCACCCGAGACCCCCGCCAAGGCCGAGGTCGAGACCAACGAGGCGCTGGTGCTCAAGGGGGGTGCTGCCTTCGCGCCCGAGACCCTGGCACCCTTCCTCGGCCGGCTCGGCAGCGCCGCATCGGCCTGAGCCGCCTATGCCCGACGAACCGCGGCTCCACCCCTTCCCGGGCCTCAGGCCCTTCGAGACCGACGAGGAGTACCTCTTCTTCGGGCGCGAGGGCCAGAGCGAGGAGATCCTCCGGCGTCTCAGGCGCAACCGCTTCCTCGCGGTGGTCGGCAGCTCGGGGAGCGGCAAGTCCTCGCTCGTCCGCGCCGGGCTCCTGCCCTATCTCTACGGCGGCTTTCTCGCCAAGGCCGGCTCGCACTGGCGCGTCGCCATCTTCCGACCCGGCAGCGACCCCTTGGGCGGCCTCGCGCGCGCGCTCAACGACGCCGCCGTGCTCGGTGCCGGGGGCCTGAGTGCCGAGGACGCGGCGCGCAACGCCGTCCTCCTCGAGGTGACGCTGCGGCGGAGCGGGCTCGGCCTCATCGAGGCCGTGCGCCTCGCGCGCCTCGAGGGTCACGAGAACGTCCTCGTCGTCGTCGACCAGTTCGAGGAGCTCTTCCGCTACGCGGCTGCCGGCGGGGCGCCGAGCAAGGAGGGCGACGCCGACGCCTTCGTCAAGCTCCTCCTCGAGGCGAGCGGGCAGAGCGGGCTGCCGATCTATGTCGTGCTCACCATGCGCTCGGACTTCATCGGCGACTGCGCGCGCTTCCGCGACCTGCCGGAGGCGGTGACCGCGGGGCTCTTCCTCATTCCCCGCATGACGCGCGACCAGCGGCGCGCCGCCATCGAGGAGCCGGTGCACGTGGCGGGCGCCGAGATCTCGCGCCGGCTCGTCAACCGCCTCTTGAACGACGTGGGCGACAACCCCGACCAGCTTCCCATCCTCCAGCACGCGCTGATGCGGGGCTGGGACTATTGGACGGCGCGCGCGGGCGAGGGACGGCCGCTCGATCTCGAGGACTACCAGGCGATCGGCGGCATGGCCGAGGCCCTCTCGCGCCATGCCGACGAGGCCTATGACGGGCTCGCGGACGAGCGCCAGCGGCAGATCGCCCGCCGGGTCCTCCAATGCCTCACCGAGAAGGGCACCGACAACCGCGAGACGCGGCACCCGAGCACGGTCGCGGCCATCGCCGCGGCCGCCGGCGTCGAGGCGGCGGAGGTGATCGCGGTCGTCGAGGCATTCCGCCGGCCGGGCCGCTCGTTCCTCACACCCTCGGCCGAGGTGCCGCTCGAGGCGAGCTCGGTCATCGACATCTCCCACGAAAGCCTGATCCGCGGCTGGCGGCGGCTCAAGGGCTGGGTCGAGGAGGAGGCGGAGTCGGCGCGGGTCTACCGCCGCCTCGCCGAGACGGCGGCGCTGCGCGCGCAAGGCCAGGCCGGGCTGTGGCACGATCCCGATCTCGCGCATGCGCTCTCCTGGCAGGCGCGCGAGCGGCCCAACGCCGCCTGGGCGGAGCGCTACCACCTTGGCTTCGAGGCGGCGATGGCCTTCCTCGAGGAGAGCCGGGTCGCGCGCGACGCCGAGAAGGCGGCCGAGGAGCGCCGCCGCAACGAGGCGTTGCGCCGCGCGCGGCGCGTGACCGCGGCGGTCACCTTCGCCCTCGCCGTCGTGGCGCTTCTCGTCGTCTACGCCTGGGGGCAGAAGCGACAGGCCGAGGAGAAGCAGCGCGAAGCGACCCTCGCCGCCGAGGACCTGCGGGTGGAGGCGCGCCAATCGCGAAGACAGCTCTTCTCCGATCAGCAGACCATCACGGCCATGACCGACACGCTGATCGACAACGCGGCGCTCGAGGGCACCCTCTATCCGCGGCGGCGCAAGGTGACCGCGCTCACCGAGATCGGCGATCACGAGGGCGCCATCGCCCAGCTCGATACCATCCTCGCGGCCGATCCCGAGAACCTCGCTTCGATCTTCGATCGCGGCTACGAATACCTCCTCGTCGGACGTCCCGAGAAGGCCATCTCCGACATCCGGAAATACCTCGGCAAGCACGAGGAATGGAACGCCTACAGCAATCTCGCCATTGCCGAGGCGATGCGGCGCAACTACGGCGCGGCGATCAAGGCCATCGAGCAGGCGATCGCGCATCACGATCCGACGAGCCTCAACATCTTCGACAGCGAGGTGGCGCCGGAAATCCAGGAGGCCACGCGCCATACCATCCTCTTTGCCGACAGCGCCAGCCTGTTCGTCGCCCTGCATTATGAATTGGCGGTGCTCTATGCCTTCACGGGCGATCCCCGCTTCGAGAAGGCGCTCGATGAGGCCAACGCGGAGGAAGGCAAGTTCCGGGGCTCGAGCGACGCATACCTGTTGGCGCTCAACTGGGCATGGCTCGACGTAAGGGCGCAGGAGCGCGACGAGAACGGCGAGCTCATCGACTACGGCGTCTACGCCGGCAAGGGTGCCCTCTGGGAGCGCGCGGCGCTGAGCCGTCCGCGCTACGGCGATTGGGCCCGGCAGTCCTTCCTCGCGTTCCAGAAGGCCTATGCCGCGCGCCCCGAGCCCCGCTATGCGGCGCTCGCCGAGTGGGTGGCACGCCAGCTCGGCAGCCAGGAGCTCGGCGGCGGCGAGACGATGGCGGCCGAGAGCGAGGATCCGCGCGACATGGAATTGCGCGCCGAGGAGCTCGAGAGCCGCACCTGGGGCGAGGACCCCATGTCCCATGCCGAGGCGCAGCGAAGCTACAGCTCCGCCATCGAGCTGCTCGAGAAGGAAGTCGCCGGCAACGACCTGCGGCGGCGGGACCTCCTCATCGCCCTCCATCTGCGCCGCGGTCAGATGCGCCTCGACGTGAACGACGCCAAGGGCGCGCGGGACGACGCCAAGCGCGTCATAGCGCTCGACGGCACGGTCTCGGACGCCTATCGCCTCCTTGCCCGCACGGACCTCGACGACAAGGAGCGGCGCGGCGATTATGAGGCGGCGCTCAAATACGATCCCGCCAACCCCGATGCCCTGCAGGATTACGCGGACATGCTTGAGCGGACCGCGCCCGGCCCGCAGCGCCAGGCGGATCTCGAGCATGCCATGGCGCTGCTCAAGAGGCGCATGCACGCGGCGGTCTCCTGGTCCTCGGACTACGAGCAGCTGGCGCGGCTCGAGCTCGAGCTCGGACACGCGGGCGAGGCGCTCGCCTCGGCGAGCTCGGCGATCGCACTCGCTCCCGGCAAAGGCGGGCTCTACCTCCTGCGCCGCGACATCGAGAAGGGGCTCGGGCGAAGCGAGAGACTTGCCACCCTCCATCTCGCCGCGGGCTACCGCGCGGGCGGCGACGCTCTGGCGCGCAACGGCCGGTATGGCCCGGCGCTGGCGTTCTACATGCGGGCACTCAAGACCGTCGCGTCGCTCGCGGGCGCCGAGGACGACGACGAGCGCTTCGAGCTCGAGGCGTGCATGCGAACGCTCTCCGAGTTCCTCACCGCGAGATATTCCGAGGACTACGCCAGCCGGTTCTGGCGCAGCATTGCCGCTGCCGCATTCCTCGAGGGCCGCCGCGAGCTCGTCGACGCGGAGGCTCGCCGGGTCGAAACGGAGCATTGAAGGAGCGGCGGAGCGTCACTTCTTCGCCTTGTCCGTGGGCGGCGCCACGCCGTAGGCCGTCTCCAGCAGCTGCGCGGACTTCTCCTCCTTCTCCTGGCGCAGCACGGCCGCGAGATCCCTGACGATGGCGGCGACGCTCGCGCTCCCCTTGCCCTCGACCGCCTCGTAAATGGCGAGCGCGTGACGGAAGTTCTGCTCGGCCTCCTTGAGCCTCTCCTCCTGCCACGAGTAGAGGCGCGCCAGCTCGAAATAGCGGTAGCCCGTCACGCGGAGGTCGGGCCAGTCGTGGTCGAAGGTCGCGGTGACGTCGCGAAGCAGCTCCTCGGCCTCCTTGAAATCGCGCGCGGCGGCCGGCCCCTCCTTCTTCGCGCGATGCCGGTAGCCGCTCGTCATGTCGAGCTCCGCCAGCTTGAATTTGACCGTGAGAGGGTCGTCCTCGCCGAGCATATTGCTCGCGGCAGCCAGGCGATTGAGCGAAAAGCGCCGGCTGCCCTCCATGAGCTGAGCGTTCTTGCTGTCCGCCGTTGCCCAGATCTTGAGCGCCGCGCGGTCGTCCTCCTTGGCCTCGTCGAGGCGGCCCTCCTCTTCGAGAATGATGCCGTGCCAGGCAAGCGTGAGGGCGGTCCTGGTGTCGCCTTCGGCCAGCAGCTTCCGCTGGAGCGCCAGCTCGACAAGGCGGCAGAGCTCGGCTTCCTTGAGCCGGAGGGCCTCCTTGCGCCGGCTGTCGTCGCTCTCGGGACCGTCGTCGAGCGCTCTCCAGCGCGAGAAGTAGTTGTAGGCCAGCCGCGCGAAGCTGTTCGCCGCGGGCAGCAGCGCTGCATCCGCCGACGCGAGGCCCGGCGGTGCCTGGCGGGCAAAAATGTCCTCGGCCCGCTTGTTGCCGAGGTCGATCTCGGTGAAATCCAGCATGAGCTGCGTGAGCGCGGGACGCGGACCGGCGGGATCCCTCTCCTTGGCGACGTCGCCCGCGGCCATCAGCAGCGCCTCGGCGCCGGCGAAATCGTCGGCCGCGGTCGCGTCGACTGCGGCATCGACGTAAGCCTGCCAGGGATCGGCGGCGGCTGCCGCGCGCCCCGGCGCAGCCAGGGCGCAGGCCAGGAGGAGCAGGAGCGCCGCCGTCAGGGAGCTGCCGCGGCGGCGCAGCGCTGCGATCAAGCGGCGACGGCAGCAGAAATGCCCCGTCGCCGCGCCAGCGCGCAGACCCGAGTGGAATTCCGCCTGCAAGGGTGAGGCACCTCCGCTCGCGCCATGATGCCACGAGCACTCCCTTGCGCCAAGACCAGCGCGGCGATTGCAGGCGCGCGGCGCGCCGCCGATCGGGTTCAATTCAATTATACGTGATATAATTGTCCAATAAGCACGTTTGACACGTCCATTTCGGATATTATCGTCATGAGGGGCGCCGCTGCGAGCTGGATCGCTTACGGGCGCCTTACAAGACCCGCCGAAGCGCAGTCTGCGCCCGGCGTCGCGCGTAGAAGGATAGAGAGCAAGCGAGGCCGCACATGCCGATCGAACCCCTTCGCAGTTGGCGCCATGCGGGCGACGAGCCCGCACTCCACGAAGTTCTCGCCGACCCGCTGGTGCATCTCGTGATGCGCCGCGACGGGATCACGGCCGGCGAATTGCAGAGCGCCATCGAGGGCGCACGCGCGAGCCTGCGGAGGGGTGTTTGTCCGTGCGCCGTTGCCTGAGCGCGGGCCGGCCGAGCCGTGAGCGACGGGCCGCGCACACGTGGAAGTGAACGCGATTCCGCGCGCGCGGCCGCCTCGCCGCTTTCCGCCTCAGCGGCAAGTTGCTATCATTTGTCTCGAGTGCGCGCTCGTCCGGGCAGCGCCGGCCGACGGCATGGTTTCCTTGCGGCTGCGGCGCCAGTACTTTGAGCGCCGCGCTTCGGCCACCGCCAATCCGCCAGCCGCTCACGGAGGGTTCTGATGGCGCAGCATGACGCATTCGGCCGCGCGCGCCGCGCTTTCCTGCGCCTCGCCGCCGCCACGGCGCTCATGGCCACGGCACGGCCGCTCGCCGCCTCCGCGCAATCGGCCGGCGCTGCCGCGCTCAAGATCGGCGTCATCGGCTCGGGCCGCCTCGGGGGCACGGTCGGCTCGCTGTGGGTCAAGGCGGGCCACCCGGTGCTGTTCTCCTCGCGCAAGCCCGAGGAGCTCAAGGGCCTCGTCGAGAGCCTCGGGCCGCTGGCGCGCGCCGGCACCGTGGCGGAGGCCATCGCATTCGGAGAGGCGATCCTCGTCGCCGTGCCCTACGCAGCACTACCGCAGCTCGGCCGCGATTACGCCGCGGCACTCGCCGGCAAGGTGGTGCTCGACGCCTGCAATGCGATCGCCGCCCGCGACGGCGAGATCGCAAACGAGGCGAAGGAGAAAGGCGTCGGCCTGACCAGCGCCAAATACCTGCCGGGCGTGCGCCTGGTGCGCGCCTTCAACACCTTGTCCTACAGGGTCCTCTTGAGCGACGCGCACCGCGCCGGAGCGCCCGTGGCGATCCCCCTTGCCGGCGACGACCCCGCGGCGCTCAAGGTGGCCTCGCTTCTGGTGCGCGATGCCGGCTTCGATCCGGTGGTGGTGGGTCCGCTCGCGCGCGCCAGCGATTTTGCCAGCGGAACGCCGGTCTACCTGCAGGAGCTGACGGCGCCGGAGCTGCGTCGGCGCCTGTCGGTCAAAGAGTAAGCCCGCCATGGCTGAGAGCGACGGCACCACCACCTTGCACCGCTGGGTCGCGCGGGCGGTTCCGGTGACGCCGGCGGAGCTCGCGGCACTGCTCTGGTCCTTCGCCTATTTCTTCTCGCTCCTCGCCGGCTACTACGTGCTGCGGCCGCTGCGCGACCAGATGGGCATCGCCGGCGGCGTGCGCAACCTGCCGTGGATGTTCACCGCGACCTTCCTCGTGCTGCTCCTCGCCCAGCCGCTCTATGGCGCGCTCGTGGCGCGGCTGCCGCGCGCGCGCTTCATTCCCACCGTCTATCACTTCTTCGTCGTCAACCTCGCGGCCTTCTGGGTGCTCCTCACGCTCCACGTCGCCACCGTCGAGGTGGCGCGCGTCTTCTTCGTCTGGGTCAGCGTCTTCAACCTCTTCGCGATCACGGTGTTCTGGTCCTTCATGGCCAACATCTTCACGAGCGAGCAGGGCAAGCGCCTCTTCGGCTTCATCGGCGCCGGCGGCACCGCGGGAGCGCTCCTGGGGCCGATCATCACGATCTGGCTCTCGGTCCCGCTCGGGCCGGTCAATCTCCTCATCGCCGCGGCCGTCCTCCTCGAATTCGCCGTCCTGTGCGCGCGCCGCCTGGAGAGGGCCGCGCGTGCCGGGGGCCACGTGCCTGAAGCGCCGCGCGCGGCCGCAGCCACAGCACCCGACGCCGAGCAGGCGCGCATCGGCGGCAGCGCCTTCGCCGGCCTCATCGAGGTCTGCCGCTCGCCCTATCTCCTCGGCATCGCCGCCTGGGTCAGCCTGCTCTCCTTCACCGGCACCTTCCTTTATTACCAGCAGGCGAACATCGTCTCGGCGACCATCCATGGCGCGGGCGCGCAGACGCGGCTCTTCGCCGGCATCGATCTTGCGGTCAGCCTTCTTACGCTGGCGACGCAATCCTTCGCCACCGGGCGCCTCCTCAAGCGCTTCGGCATCGCACCGGCGGCGGCGGCACTGCCCGCCGTCTATGTCGTGGCCTTCTCCGTCTTGGCCGTCGTACCCGGCCTCGCCGCCGTGGTCTTCTTCCAGACCATCCAGCGCATGATGAATTTCGCGATCTCCAACCCGGCGCGGCAGGTCTTCTACACCGTGGTCGCGCGCGAGGAGAAGTACAAGGCGAAGAACCTCATCGACGTGGTCGTCTTCCGCGGCTCGGATGCGCTCTACGGCTGGCTCTTCCTCAGCCTGCAGACGCTCGGCCTCAAGCTCGCCGCGATCGCCGCCTTCGCCATCCCGGTGGCGCTCGGCTGGTTCGTGCTATCGGCAGCGCTCGGCCGCACGCAGGAGCGCCGCGCCGCACTCATTGCTCCGCAGCCGGCGCAAGGAGACTGACATGACCCGCCTCACCAGACGCGATTTCACGGCGCTTGCCGCAGGGCTGGGTGCTGCCTCGCTGCTGCCGACGCTCGCCTCGGCACAGGGCTCTGCCCCAGCCGTCATTGCCAAGACCATTCCCTCGAGCGGCGAGCGCCTGCCGGCGGTCGGCCTCGGCACCTCGGGCGTCTTCGACGTAGGCAGCGACGCGGCAAAGCGCGCGGTCCTCGCCGAGGTGGTGCACAACCTCGTCGCCGGCGGTGGCAAGATCATCGACACCGCCTCGACCTACGGCTCCTCCGAGGGGGTGGTGGGCGACCTCGTGGCCGCGGCCAAGCTGCGCAAGGACGTCTTCATCGCGACCAAGCTCGAGTCGCCGGACGCGGCCGAGCTCAAGCAGTCGCTCACGCGGCTGCATACCCCGCAGGTCGACCTCCTCCAGCTCCACAATGTCAACGAGAAAGGCCAGTCGCTCGCGCAGTTCCGCGACTGGAAATCCAAAGGCGTGTGCCGCTACATCGGCATCACGTCTACCTTCCACGGCGATTTCGGCGCCGTCGAGGCGGTGCTGCGGCGCGAGAAGCCGGATTTCGTGCAGATCGACTACTCGCTCGACGACCGCGAGGCGGAGAAGCGGGTGCTGCCGCTCGCCCTCGAGGTGAAGGCCGCCGTGCTGACCGCGCTGCCCTACGGCCGCGGCCGCCTCTTCCGCGCCGTGCACGGCAAGCCGCTGCCCGATTGGGCGAAGGAGTTCGACGCCGCGAGCTGGGGGCAATTCTTCCTCAAGTACCTCATCGGCAACGAGGCGGTGACGGCGGTCATTCCGGGCACCGCCGATCCGGCGCACATGAACGACAATCTGGGCGCCATGCGCGGCCGCCTGCCCGACGCGGCCGAGCGCGCGCGCATGGTCGCGTTCGTGCAGTCGCTGTAAGCGGCGCTGACGGACGGCGGCGGCAGGCACGGCGCCGCCCGTTGCGGATATCTCCGAACGTAACTATGTTGCTGCTGCGGCGTCGCCCGCGCCGGGGCATCCGCCGCGCCTCGGCAATTCGCAACTGACACTATGGGAAGCGCCATGAGAACGACCGCAATGCGCCTTGTGCCGCTCCTCTCCCTCATCCTGGTCCTCTCGGCAGCGCCGATCGCGCGCGCGGCGGCGCCGGATCCCATGCTGGTGAACCGGGTCGTGGCACTCGTGAACGAGGCCCGCCAGCAACAGGGGCTGGCTCCCGTGGTCATCAACGGGAAGCTCATGCAGGTCGCCCAGGCCTTTGCCGAGGATCTCGCGAGCCGCCGCACGCTCGCGCACACCGACGCAGAGGGCCGCGACATCGGCCAGCGCTTCATGGCCGCCGACTACGTCTATTCGCTGGCCAACGAGGCGGTCTACGGCGGCACCTCCAGCCCCGACGAGGCCGTGGCCACGCTGCTCTCGCAAGCCGGCAACCGCGACGCGCTCCTCAATCCGGCCGCTCACGACGTGGGCGTCGGCTATGCCTTCCGGCCCGACGACACGGCGAACCTCGGCCTCGGCTCCTATTGGGTGATCGATCTCGGCACTCAGGTCGAGCGCGGCCCGGGCCCGTGAGCCGCCGGCGCGCCCTCATTTCGTGACGGTCACCGGCGCGCTCAGATAGCGCTCCACCACCGCCATGTCGGGATCGCAGCCGAGGCCCGGCCCCTCGGGCACCGCGACCTTGCCGCCCTTCGCTTGCAGCGCGGCGCCGAAGGGGCTCGCCTCGAGCTCGAGATAGAGGCGCTCGAAGGGCGCCTCGTGGGGAAGCGTTGCGGCGAGATGCAGCGAGGCGAGATAACCCGGGCCGAAATAGGCGCAGTGCGGCACCAGGCGCACGCCGAACGCCTCGGCGAGCGCCACCACCTTCCGCATCTCGCTGATACCGCCGATCTTGGTGACGCTCGGCTGCGCCACGTCGATGGCACCCGCCTCGAACATGTGGCGGAAATCGTGGAGGCCGCTCGCGTTCTCGCCGGCGGCGAGCGGGATGCCGCACGCGCGCACGCGCGCCAGGCCGCGGTGATCCTCGGGCGGCCACACCGGCTCCTCGAGCCAGGCGAGACGAAGGGGGAGGAGCGCTTCGGCCATCTCGCGCGCCTCGGCCACCGACCATGGGCAGTTGGTATCGAGCATCAAGGCGACATCGGCGCCGAGCGCCTCGCGCGCGGCGGCGACCGGCGCCAGCGTGATCTCGTGGAGCTTGACGGCGCGGTAGCCCTCCTGGGCCGCGCGCGCCGCCGTCTCGCGCACGCTGCGCGGCTCGCCGTAGCGCAGCAGGCTCGCATAGGCGCTGAGCTCGCGCCGCGCGCTGCCGCCGAGGAGCTCGAAGAGCGGCCGGCCGCAGCGCTTGCCGGCAATGTCCCAGAGGGCGATGTCGATCGCCGAGAGGCCGTAGACGACCGGGCCGTTGCGTCCGAAGAGGTGGAGCTTCTGCGCCATCTCCGCCATGAGCGCCGTGATGTCGCCCGCCTCGCGGCCGATGAAGTGGGGAGCGATCAGCGTATCGATGGCCGTCTTGGTGGCGGGAGCTACGGCATGCCCGAAGCCCTCGCCCCAGCCGCTCAAGCCCTCGTCGGTCTCGAGCTTGACGAGAAGCATGGCCATGCGGCTCCAGCTTTGCCCCGCGAGCATCTGGGTCGCGGCACCGGTGGCGAAGGGAATATGGGCGAGGAGGGTCGAGATCGCCGTGATCTTCATGGGGCGGCAGCCTCCCTTGTGCGCGCCGGGGCGCGCGGCGGGCGAGGATAGCCCATTCGAATCGAGGCTCGCCAGCGCCCCGCCGACGAGGGCGGCACGATTCAGCTCCGCTGGCGTTCGTGCTAGACTCGCCTGCCCGCGGCCCGTTCGGGTCGCTGCGGCCGGTCTCGGCAGACGGGGGGAAGCATGTGGCGGATCATGTTGGGCATCGTGGTTGCAGCACTCCTCTTGGGTGAGGCCAACGCCCAGCAGCAGCAGAAGCGGGCGGCAGCCGCCTGGATCACCGACAAGAAGGGCTGCCGCGTGTGGGACCCGGAGCCCAAGCCGGACGAGAGCGCCGCCTGGGACGGGCCTTGCCCGAACAACGTCGCCAGCGGAAAGGGCGTGCTGCAATGGTATCAGGGCGGCAAGCCGACCGATCGCTATGAGGGCGAGTACGGCGATGGGCGGCCCAACGGCAAGGGCGTCTATATCTGGGCGAACGGCAATCGCTACGAGGGCGAGTTCAAGAACGCGCTGCCGAGCGGCCACGGCGTCGTCGCGATGGCGAGCGGCTCGCGCTACGAGGGCGAGTGGGCGGAGGGCAGACCTAACGGCCACGGCGTCTATCAATGGTCGAACGGCAACCGCTACGAGGGCGAATTCAAGAACGCGCTGCCGAACGGCGAGGGCGTCGCCACCACGACAAGCGGCTTCCGCTACGAGGGCGAGTGGAAGGACGGGCTGCCCAACGGCCACGGCGTCAAAGCCTGGGCGAGCGGCGAGCGCTACGACGGCGAGCTCAAGAACAATCAGCGCAACGGGCCGGGCGTCTTCGTCTATGCCGACGGCAGCCGCTACGACGGCGAATGGCAGGACGGGCGCCGCAACGGCCGCGGCGTCTACGCCTGGACGAACGGCAACCGCTACGAGGGCGAGTGGAAGGACGATCGCGCCGAGGGTCAGGGAACCTACCGCACGGCTGCGGGCGAGGTTTTCACCGGCACGTGGAAGGCCGGCTGCTTCCGGGAGGGCAAGCGCAGTGCCTGGGTTGACATCGCGAAGCCGGCATGCAAGTGACTGCGGCGCGCGGCACGGGGGCGGGGCCACCGCTTGCCGCCGCGGGTATGCGTGAGAAGAGACGGCGCATGAGGCGTATCGCATTGGGCTTTGCCTTGGCCGTCTCGGCCCTTGCGGTGTGGGCGTCGAGCCGGGCCGAGGCGCAGCAGCCGGCGGAGCCTCAACCGGGATGGATGGCGGACGCCAAGGGATGCCAGGTGTGGAACCCGGACCCGGCGCCCAATCAGAGCTTCAGCTGGAGCGGCGCCTGCAAGGACGGCTTCGCCGACGGCACGGGCGTGCTGCAGTGGTACGAGAACGGCAAGCCCACCGACCGCTACGAGGGCGGCTTCAGCACCGGCCACGCCAACGGCCATGCGATCTATGTCTGGGAGAACGGCGACCGCTTCGAGGGCGAGTTCAAGGACGACCTGCGCAACGGCTATGGCGTGGTCAAGTTCGCCGACGGCGACGTTTACAAGGGCATGTTCAAGGACGACCGGCGCCAGGGCTACGGCACCGTCGTGTTCTCCAACGGCGACAGCTACGAAGGCGAATGGAAGGACGGGCTGGCCAACGGGCAAGGCACGCGCAAGGATGCCGACGGCGAGGTCTTCACCGGCATCTGGGTGAAGGGCTGCTTCCGCAAGGGCGACCGCCTGGCCTGGATCGGCGCCGACGAGGCGGACTGCAGGAGGATGCCGCAGTATCAGCAGCCGACGCAGGAAGCCCAAGCGCCGACGGCCCAGGCATCGCCGGCGCAAGGACAGCCGGCGCAGCCCGCGCAGGCAGCGCCCGCCCAGCCCACGCCCACGCAGACGCCGCCCGCGCAAGCGGCGCAGGCGCAGCCTCAGCCCGCTCAGCCGCAGCCTGCCGCGCAACCGCCGCAACAGCCCGCGCCGCAGCCGGCGCCTCAGGCTGGCCAGACGCCATCGGTGCAGGTCGAGACCCTGCCGCCGCCGTCTCAGGCGCAGCCGGGACAGGCACCGCCGCCTCAGGCACAGCCCCCTCAGGCACAGCCCCCTCAGGCACAACCGCCTCAGGCGCCGCCACCTCCGCAAGTGCAGCCGCAGCAGCCGGCTGAGGCGCCGCCGGCTCAGCCGCAAGCGCCGCCGCAGCAGGTCCAGGCCCCTGCCCCGCCACCGCCGGTCGCGTGGATCGCCACAACGGCCGGATGCCGGGTGCGCAACCCGGAGCCGAAGCCGAACGAAAGCGTGAGCTGGAGCGGCCGCTGCGCAAACGGCGTCGCCACGGGGACCGGCCGGCTGCAATGGTTCCTCGCCGGCCGCCCGAGCGAGCGCTATGACGGCCTCATGAGCGAGGGCCGCCCGGACGGGCGCGGCATCTATGTCTGGGCCAACGGCACCCGCTACGAGGGCGAGTTCAAGGACGGCGCCCAGAGCGGCCGCGGCAGCAAGCTGTGGAGCAACGGCGACCGCTACGACGGCGAGTTCAACGACAGCAAGCGGGACGGCAAGGGGCTCTTCGTATGGGTCAGCGGCGACCTCTACGACGGCGAATGGAAGGCCGGCGTGCGCAGCGGCGAGGGCGTCTATGTCTGGGTCGGCGGCAATCGCTATCAGGGCGCCTGGAGCGACGGCAAGGCGAACGGCACGGGCACCTTTACCGAGGCGGGCGGCGAGATCTACTCGGGCAACTGGTCGCAGGGCTGCTTCCGCGACGGCCAGCGCTGGGCCGCGGTCGGAGCGGATCCGGCCGCCTGCAAGTGAGGCGGCTCAGGAGCGCGTAAGCCCGTCAGCGCCGCCGTGCCGCCGCCCGCGCGAGATAGGCCGCGAACCAGGCGAGCAGCAGCGGGAGCAGCGCGAGCGCCAACATGGCCTCGTAATTCTCCGCGTGGAAGCGCATCTCGCTTGCATAAGCCTGGTCGGCGGCGTCTTGGCAAAACTTCGCCTTGTCCGCCTCGCCGGTCGCGTATTTCTCGCACATGTGGCGCGTGGCCTCGGCGTAGAAGTGGGCGCGCGCCGGGCTCGGCCTGTGGCTCTCCACGTAATACACGAGGGCAGCCAGGAACCAGGCAACCGACAGCAGGATGGCGATGAGCCGCCGCCGCCGCGCGGACACGACGGTCAGCTCCTTGACCTCGATGAACGCGCCATCGTCGCGATCCCGCAGCACTCCGCTTCGCGCATCGAGGGGAGGGCGCGCCCTGCGCCCATGAGGCCGGGCGTCAGCTGGTGAAGCGCTGCCACCAGCCGCGCTTCTTCGGCAGCTGCGCCTCCTCGTCGCGGCCGACCTCGATGACCGGCATCGCCGGCGGCCGCTCCGGGTCGGCGGCGGCGCCGTCCACGGGTGCCGTCTCCGCCGCCGCAAGGGGGCTCTCTTGCACCTCCTCGTGGCGGGGCGCCTGGTGCTGCTGCGGCTGCGGGGGCAGAGCCGGTGCGGGGACATGCTCGTGGGCCGCCGCCGGCTCGTCCACCGTCACCCAGGCGGGTGCTGCGGGCGCATGTTCGACAGGCGCCGCCGGCTCGTGCACCGTGACCCACGCGGCCGCGGCGGGGGCATGCTCGACGGCTGCCGCCGGCTCGCGCGCCTCGCTCCAGTCGGGTGCCGCGGGCGTCTCGGGGGTGGGGGCGGCGGCGGGCTCGCCGAGCGGCTGCTCGCTGCGCCGGCGGCGGCCGCCGCGCCGGCCGCGGGCACGGCGGCGGCGGTTCTCGCGCTCGGCAGCACCAAGCGGCGGCTGTGCTAAGGGCTCGGGCGGCGCTGCGGCGGCACCCTCGGCGCCCTCCTCCGGCCCCGCGCCGGGCTCGTCCGCGAAGAACGGCAATTCCGCGGCATCCTCCGAGGGGTCCAGGGCATCGCGGCCCGCTGCTGCGGCCCCGGCGGCCGCGCTGTCCTCCTCGCCGCCGCGACGGCGCCGCCGGCGCCGGCGGCGGCGCTTGCGGACCTCGCCAGCCTCGCCCTGGGGACGCTCCACCGCAGCCTCGACGGCCACGGCCTCACGCTCGGCCGGGCTCTCGGGCGCGCTCTCGGCCGTGCTCTCGGGCGCGCTCTCGGCCGTGCTCTCGGGCGCGCTCTCCGGGAGCTCCTCCGGCTCCGGCGCCGGGGCGGCCTCGAGGCCGGCCGCGCCGCTGACGGTCTCATGGCTCACCGGTGCGAGGACCTGCTCGTCGGCGGCGGCGAGCTTGACGCGCTCGAGGCGGTAGGCGGGAGGCACGAGAGCGTCGTCGGTGTCGACGAAGACGCTGAAGCGGTAGCGCCGCTCGAGGTCGGCGAGCGTGGCGCGCTTCTGGTTGAGGATGTAGAGCGCCACCGCCGTCGGCACCGTCAAGCGGAGCTCGGCGCTGCGCTGGCGGATGCCCTCCTCCTCGAGCCCGCGCAGCACGTGCAGGACCGTCGATTCGGTCGAGCGCACCCAGCCCGAGCCGGCGCATTGCACGCAGTGCATCATGGTGGCCTCGATGAGGCTCGGCCGCAGGCGCTGGCGGGAGAGCTCGAGAAGGCCGAAGGGGCTGATGCGCCCGATCTGGATGCGCGCGCGGTCGGCGCGCATCGCCTCCTTGAGGCGGCGCTCGACCGCCGTGTTGTTGCGCTGCTCCTCCATGTCGATGAAGTCGATGACCACGAGACCGGCGAGATCCCTCAAGCGGAGCTGGCGCGCGATCTCCTCCGCCGCCTCGAGATTGGTCCTGAGCGCCGTCTCCTCGATGTTGCGCTCCTTGGTGGAGCGGCCGGAATTCACGTCGATCGAGACGAGCGCCTCGGTCGGCGTGATGACGATGTAGCCGCCCGACTTGAGCTGCATGGACGGGCTGTAGATCAGGTCGATCTGGCTCTCCACCTGGAAGCGGTGGAAGAGCGGGATGACGTCGTCCTTGTAGGAGTGCACGCGCTTGGCGTGGCTCGGCGTGAGCACGCGCATGAACTCCTTGGCGGCGCGGTAGCCCTCCTCGCCCTCGACCTGGATCTCGTCGATGTCGCGGTCGTAGAGGTCGCGGATCGCGCGCTTGATGAGATTGGCCTCCTCGTAGATGAGGGCCGGCGCCGTCGACTTGAGCGTGAGATCGCGGATCTCGTCCCACAGGCGCATGAGGTACTCGAGGTCGCGCTTGATCTCGGCCTTGCTGCGCTCCATGCCGGCGGTGCGCACGATGACCGACATGCCCTCGGGAATCTCGAACTCCTCGAGGATGCTCTTGAGCCGGCGGCGGTCCTTGAGGTCGGTGATCTTGCGCGAGATGCCGCCGCCGCGCGGCGTATTGGGCATCAAGACGCAATAGCGCCCGGCGAGCGAGAGGTAGGTGGTGAGCGCTGCACCCTTGTTGCCGCGCTCCTCCTTGACGACCTGCACCAGCATGATCTGCCGGCGCTTGATCACCTCCTGGATCTTGTAGTGCCGCGGTGCTCGGAAGCGGCGGGGTGCTACCTCCTCGATATCGTCGCCGCCGACGGTCTCCACCTCCTCGCCCTCGCCGCCCTCGCCGCCGCCGCCCTCGGAGGAGCGCTCGGCATAGGCGCGGTCCTGCTCGAGAAGCGCCTCGCGGTCGGCGATCGGGATGCGGTAGTAGTCGGGATGCACCTCGTTGAAGGCGAGGAAGCCGTGGCGGTTGCCGCCGTAGTCGACAAAGGCCGCCTGCAGCGACGGCTCGACGCGCGTCACCTTGGCAAGATAAATGTTGCCCTTGAGCTGTTTCTTGGTGGCGGTTTCGAAATCGAAGTCTTCGAGACGGTTACCCTTCAGCACCGCCACCCGCGTTTCCTCGGGGTGGGCGGCGTCGATCAGCATACGCATTGCCATCAGGCAGGCTCTCCGGCGCACGCCGCTTCGGCGACCCGCGCGAACAACGGGCGGCAGCGTGCCTTGGCTATGCGGAGCGGGTTCCCGCGGGCTCTACCCGCCGAACACGGCACCCGCAAAAGAGAGCAGGGCCATGACGGGGATCGCGTCAGGCGACCGCTTTCGCGGTCACGGTTGAACCCGTCTCCGAATGTTCCACACATCGCCCGCAGCTTGACCGGCATGCCGGGCCTCGGCGGCCAGGGCCGCCCCGATCGTCAAGGGGGCCCCGCCCGCGCGCCTGCCCGGCAGTACGCGGCGCCCGCCCTAGAGATGCGGGCTAGGCGGCTGCGGCGGTTCGCATGCCTAACATACCGGGCGCAGCGCCCGGGAACAATTGAATATTATCGGGAGGCAACCCGGGCGGCCGGGCCGGCATGGCGGGTGGGGGTGCCGTGGGCGGCGGCTCGGCCGCGTCTTTTCATTGCACTCCCGAGTCGCTATCCGTATATTTGGTAGGCAGAATGGAACGGAACCGCAACCTGTGGCGCGCCGGCCGGCTCACGGCGATCGCCGTAGCGCTTGCGCTCGCCTGCGGCGCCGTCCCCGGCCGGGCGCTTGCCCGTGTTGCGGCCGAGCCTGCCGCGACCGGCGTGCGCATCGCTGCCGTAACACCCGCTACGCGCTTCGTCCTCGACCTCACAGCGGACGTGCCTTTCAAGGTCTACACCATGCGCGAGCCCTATCGCGTGGTGGTGGATCTGCCCGAGCTCACCTGGCGGGTGGCCGCCGCGGCCGCGGCGCAGCACGGCGGGGTGATCGAGCGTTTCCGCTTCGGCCTCTTCAGGCCGGGCACCTTCCGCGTCGTGCTCGACGTGAGCCGGCCGGTCGCCGTGCACGGTGCTATCGCGCTGCCGGCCCGCGGCAGCCGCGTTCGCCGCCTGGTGCTCGACCTCGTCCCGGTGAGCAAAAGCGAGTTCGACCGCAGCTACGTCGGCCCGCCGGCGCCCGAGCCGCCCGGCTTGCGGCCGCCGTCCGCGCCCGCGGAGAAGGCGAAGCCGGGCGACGGCAGGCACGTGGTGGCGATCGACCCCGGCCACGGCGGCGTCGATCCCGGAGCCACCGGCGTGAGCGGCACCTACGAGAAGGAGCTGACGCTGGCGGCCGCCAAGGAGCTCAAGCGCCAGCTCGAGACCGGCGGGCGCTACCGCGTCGTCCTCACGCGCGACAAGGACGTCTTCCTCACCTTGCGCGAGCGCGTGCAGGTCGCGCGCTCCGCCCATGCCGAGCTCTTCATCTCGCTCCACGCCGACAGCATCGGCAGCGACAACATCACGGGGAGCTCGGTCTACATGCTCTCGGACAAGGCCTCCGACGCGCAAGCCGCAGCGCTCGCCGCCGACGAGAACAAGTCCGACGTGATCGCGGGCGCCAACCTCAACGCGTACTCGGACGAGGTCGCGGACATCCTCATCGACCTCGCCCAGCGCGAGACCAAGAACGATTCCGCCAAATACGCGCACGAGCTCGTGCAGGAGCTCGACAAGAGCGGCCGCGTCCTCGAGCACGCCATCCGCTCGGCCGGCTTCGCGGTGCTGAAGGCGCCCGACGTGCCCTCGGTGCTGCTCGAGATGGGCTATCTCTCCAACCCCGCGGAGGAGCGCGAGTTGCGCGAGCCCGCCTATCGTGCCAAGCTGATGGCTGCGGTGAAGCGTGCGGTCGACCTCTACTTCGCGGAGCGCGACCGGTTGACGAAGTCATAACTCCGCCGCAATTAGTCGCCTAGCATGGCGCCCCGGCGCGCGCGTTCGGCGAGGCTTCGCGGGGCAGCGGACCACGGCTCGACCAGCATGATGAAATCGATGCTCAAGCGGCTGCTGCGCGCGTTCGTGCTGGTGGCCGTGCTCGCTCTTCTCGCCGCCGGCGGGGCGGTCGCCCTCTTCTACCACTACGGCCGCGGCCTGCCCGACTATCACCAGCTCGCCGACTACGAGCCGCCGATCGCCACGCGCGTGCTGGCCGGCGACGGGCGGCTCCTCGCCGAATATGCCACCGAGCGCCGCGTCTTCGTGCCCATCGAGGCGGTGCCCAAGCGGGTGATCGAGGCCTTCCTCGCCGCCGAGGACCGCAACTTCTATAGCCACCCGGGCATCGACATCTTCTCGGTCATCCGTGCGGCGCTGCAGAACCTCATGCACCTCGGGCAGAACCGCCGGCCGGTGGGCGCCTCCACCATCACCCAGCAGGTCGCCAAGAACTTCCTCCTCACCAACGAGGTTTCCTTATCGCGCAAGATCAAGGAGGCGATCCTCGCCTTCCGCATCGAGGGCACCTTCACCAAGGAGCACATCCTCGAGCTCTACATGAACGAGATCTACCTGGGCGGCGGCTCCTACGGGGTTGCCGCCGCGGCGCTCAATTACTTCGACAAATCGCTCGACCAGCTCACGCTCTCCGAGGCCGCTTTCCTCGCAGCGCTGCCCAAGGCGCCCAACAACTACAACCCGAGCCGCTATCCCGAGGCCGCCAAGTCGCGGCGCGACTGGGTGATCGACCGCATGGCCGAGGACGGCTACGTGAGCGCCGGCGAGGCGGCCGCCGCCAAGCGCGAGCCGCTCGTCGCGCACAAGGGCGGCGAGCCCGAGTTCGCCAATGCCGGCTATTTCAGCGAGGAGGTGCGCCGCGAGCTCGTCAGCCGCTTCGGCGAGAAGGCGCTCTACGCGGGCGGCCTTTCGGTGCGCACCACCGTCGATCCCACCCTCCAGGGCTATGCGGACCAGGCGCTGAGGGACGGGCTCGTGGCCTACGACCGCCGTCACGGCTGGCGGGGTGCGCTCGGCAAGATCGAGATCGGCGCCAATGCGGACGACGGCGCCTGGGCAGCACCGCTCGCCGAGTTCCAGCGCCCGGTCGGCCTCGGCAAATGGCAGCTCGCGGTCGTGCTCGGCGTCGACGAGGCGGGTGCCGCCATCGGCCTCGGCAAGGGCGAGAGGGGCCGCATCCCCTTCGCTGAGCTCAAATGGGCGCGGCCGGAGCTTCCCGACCAGCGCACCGGCCCCCTGCCGCGCCGCGCCGCGGACGTGCTCGCCAAGGGCGACGTGGTCGCGGTCGAGGCGGTCGACAAGGCGGCCGACGGCAAGCCTCTGCCGGCCGGGAGCTACGCGCTCCGCCAGATTCCCGAGCTGAGCGGCGCCATCGTGGTGCTCGACCCGCATACCGGCCGCGTGCTCGCCATGAGCGGCGGCTATCAGTTCGAGCGCGGGCGCGACGAATACGACCGCGCGGTGCAGGCCAAGCGGCAGCCCGGCTCGGCCTTCAAGCCCTTCGTGTACCTCACCGCCATGGACAACGGCTTCACCTCGTCGTCGCTGGTCCTCGATGCGCCCTTCGTGATCGACCAGGGCCCGGGCCTGGGCAAATGGAAGCCGGCCAACTACGAGAAGAACTTCCACGGGCCGATGCCGCTGCGCTACGGCCTCGAGCATTCGCGCAACCTGATGACCGTGCGCCTCGCCCAGAGCATCGGCATGGACAAGGTGGCCGCTACCGCCGAGCGCTTCGGCATCGTCGACCAGATGCCGCCGGAGCTCGCCATGTCGCTCGGCGCCGGCGAGACGACGCTTCTGCGCCTCGGCACCGCCTACGGCGAGCTCGTCAACGGCGGCAAGAAGATCACGCCCACGCTCATCGACTGGGTGCAGGACCGCCACGGCAAGCTCGTCTACCGCCACGACCAGCGCCCATGCCCCGAGTGCGACGACGTGAGCTGGCACGACCAGGACGTGCCCGACATCCCCGATACGCGCCAGCAGCTCGACGATCCGCGCAGCATCTACCAGGTCGTCGCCATGATGCAGGGCGTCGTCGAGCGCGGCACGGGCGTGCGCGCGCGGATCCTGGGGAAGCCCGTGGCGGGCAAGACCGGCACCACCGACGACGACAAGGACACCTGGTTCCTCGGCTTCACCCCCGACCTCCTCTGCGGCGTCTACATGGGCTTCGATCAGCCGCGCACCCAGGGGCCGGGCGAGCAGGGCTCCTCGGTGGCGCTGCCGGTCTTCATCGATTTCATGCAGCAGGCGCTCAAGGACAAGCCCGCCATCCCCTTCCGCATCCCGCCCGGCCTCACCATGGCGCGCGTGCGCGAATCGGACGGCCTCGCCGCCGCACCCGGCGACAAGGGCATCGTGCTCGAGCCCTTCAAGCCCGGCACCGTGCCGCAGGCGGCAGGCCCGGTGCTCGACGGCAGCGTGGACGGCTCGGACACCGGCGAGCCGCCGCCCCGCGTGCCCGCCGCCTCCGAGGGCACGGGTGGGATTTATTGAGATCATGTTGCGGCTCGGGAGCCGCCGAGGGCACTGCCCGCGATCACCAGGCGGTGATCTCATTTCCAGCCGCACGCCGCCCCGCCGACTGCGGCGAATCGTATAGTCCAATGGACTACAGGGAGTGATTGCCAGAGGCCGTCCATTGGACTAGAGCGTGGTCCAGTGAAATCGAATCGGGCATTCACATCGTCATTCCCGCGAGAGCGGAAATCCAGCTCATGCTCTGGCCGAGAGTTACGGCAGGAGACAACGATGAGCAAGGTGGCTGACGGCATTCGTCGCGGTCTGGAGGACGCCGTGGCCTATGCCAAGGGCAGAGCGGACGAGAGCCGGTACCGCGTCCATGTGCCGAAGAAGATCGACGTGCGCGCCATCCGCGCGAGGCTGGGCATGACGCAGGAAGAATTCGCGCGACGCTTCGGCTTCAGCGTCAATACCCTGCGGCATTGGGAGCAGGGCAAGCGGCAGCCGGAGGGGCCGGCGCGCGCCTATCTCCTGGTCATCGACCGGGCGCCCAAGATCGTGCAGAGAGCATTGAAGGCGGCGTGAGGGCGCGGGCGCAGGAATATTCGGGCGAATGGCCCTTGCCCAATGGGGCCTCCCGCTCTAAGACAACGCCATGCGCAGCGAAATCGAAGCGATCGCGGGCCAAATCGAGCAGTCCCTCGAGCTGCTGAGGAGGCATCTTTGACTTGGACGGCGCCGAGCGGAAGCTCGTAGCACTCAACGCGCGCGCCGAGGACCCCAAGCTGTGGGACGACCCTGAGGGCGCCCAGCGCCTGATGCGCGAGCGCACGCTCGTCGAGAAGAAGGTCGCCGGCTTCCGCGCCCTCGAGCGCGAGTACAAGGACAGCCTCGAGCTCATCGAGATGGCGGAAGCGGAGGGCGACGCCGGCGTTGCCGCCGACGCCGAGGCCAGTTTACGCGCCGTGGCTGCTCGCGCCGCCAAGGAGGAGCTCGCGAGCCTGCTCTCGGGCGAGGCGGATGCGAACGACGCCTTCCTCGAGGTGCACGCCGGCGCCGGCGGCACCGAGTCCCAGGACTGGGCGGAGATGCTGCTCCGCATGTACATGCGCTGGGCCGAGCAGCGCGGCTACAAGGTTGAGTTCATCGAGGAGAGCCCGGGCGAGGAGGCCGGCATCAAGTCCGCCACGCTCAAGGTCTCGGGCGACCACGCCTACGGCTGGCTCAAGACCGAGTCGGGCGTGCACCGCCTGGTCCGCATCTCGCCCTTCGATTCGAACGCGCGCCGCCACACGAGCTTCGCCTCGATCTGGGTCTATCCGGTGATCGACGACACCATCGCCATCGACATCCAGGAGAAGGACCTGCGCATCGACACCTACCGCGCCTCGGGTGCGGGCGGCCAGCACGTCAACCGCACGGACAGCGCCGTGCGCATCACCCACCTGCCGAGCGGCATCGTCGTGCAGTGCCAGAACGACCGCTCGCAGCACCGCAACCGCGCCACCGCCTTCGCCATGCTCAAGGCGCGGCTCTACGAGGAGGAGCTCAGGAAGCGCGAGGCGGCCCTCCAGAAGGAGCACGAGGCCAAGAGCGAGATCGCCTGGGGCCACCAGATCCGCTCCTACGTGCTGCATCCCTACCAGATGGTGAAGGACCTGCGCACCGGCGTGGAGACGAGCGACTCGAAGGGCGTGCTCGACGGCGGCCTCGACCGCTTCCTCGAGGCCTCCTTGGCTGGGCGCATCAAGGGCGGCGAAGGTCCCGCCGCGGAGGCCGGCGCAGCACCGCCCGCCACGTAGCCACCCTCTTTGAAATGAGATGAAAGAGCAGGATACCCGCCTGCCGCGGGCGGCAACTCACACCAGAATCGACAGCAAGAGCAGCGAAACGATGCCCACGGCCATCGCCGCCATGGGCAGGATCATGTACCAGTCACGTCGCATCGCCCGCCGCCTCCTTGTTGCGCTGCGAACGTGATACGCCGGAGGGCGCGCCCACCTTGCGCCGGTACCACGCGGTCCTGCTCGCGATGGCGTGACTTGAAAGCGGGCGCCGGGCATGACATCTCAAGGAGGCGGCGGGCGGGGGCGGGCCTTTTGCCGCCGCGCGCCGCGAGGCTTTCGGGAGAGACCGCCATGTGGGCATTCGCAAGGAAAAAACTCGCGCTGCCGACGCGCGAGGAGGCGCTGCCGGGACGCGCCACGCCCATCCGCTCGGGCGAGCGCCACTTCGTCAGCGGCCGGCCGCTCAAGCCACCCTTTCCCGCCGGCCTCGAGCAGGCGGTCTTCGGCCTCGGCTGCTTCTGGGGCGCCGAGCGCTGCTTCTGGCAGGCCAAGGGCGTCTACGTCACCGCCGTCGGCTATGCCGGCGGCGAGACGCCCAACCCGAGCTACGAGGAGGTGTGCAGCGGCCTGACCGGCCATACCGAGGCCGTGCTCGTCGTCTATGATCCGAAGCTCGCGAGCTACGAGAGCCTCCTCAAGCTCTTCTGGGAAAGCCACGACCCCACCCAAGGCATGCGCCAGGGCAACGACGCAGGCACCCAGTACCGCTCGGCGATCTATGCTTACGGTGCGGCCCAGAAGCGCGCCGCCGAGGCCTCGCGCGATGCCTTCCAGAAGGCGCTCAATGCAGCCGGCCACGGCGCCATCACGACCGAGATCCGCGGGGCGCCGCCCTTCTACTACGCCGAGGACTATCACCAGCAGTACCTCGCCAAGAACCCGCACGGCTATTGCGGGCTCGGCGGCACCGGCGTGAGCTGCCCGGTCGGCATCGCGGCAAGTGCTGCGGAGTGAAGCCGCACTGGTGCCTCGGACCGGGTGCGGCGGGTCCTTCGAGACGCTCGCTGCGCTCGCTCCTCAGGATGAGGCTAACTCTTTCTGCCACACACAAATTTAACTCATCCTGAGGAGTGCCCCGAAGGGGCGCGTCTCGAAGGACCCGCGGTGGCGCTGCAAACCTCCTTGCAATGTATGAACACCGCAATAGCGGGCGTGGTGCGCTGCTCCGCCCTCACAGCCGCTTGAGTGCCGCCAGTACCTCCTCGACGTGGCCGGGGATTTTCACCTTGCGCCACACGCCGCGCACCTTGCCGGCCTTGTCGATGAGGAAGGTGGCGCGCTCGATGCCCATGTACTTGCGGCCGTACATGCTCTTCTCCACCCAGGTGCCGTAGGCGCTGCACACGGCGCCGTCCTCGTCGGAGACGAGGGCGAAGGGGAGCTTGTACTTGGCCTTGAACTTGTCGTGGGAGGCGGCGCTGTCGCGCGAGACGCCGATCACCGCGGCATGCGCCTTGCCGAAGTCCGGCAGCGCGTCGCGGAAGCCGCAGGCCTCCTTGGTGCAGCCCGAGGTGTCGTCCTTCGGATAGAAGTAGAGGATGACGTTCTTGCCCTTGAGCTTGGCGAGGCTGAGCTTGCCGCCGCCGTCGGTCCCTGCTGTGAAGTCGGGCGCCGCATCGCCTACATCGACGCTCATGGCATGGCCTCCTTGGTTGCTTCGCTGGCTTCGCTGGCTTCGCGGGCGGCCGCGGCGCGCGCGGCCGGCTCGGCGATGAGGGTTGCGAAATGCTTGTGGACGCGCCGCGCGGTGTCGCGCAGCTGGTGCTTGAGGGCGAGGAAGTCGGCAGCACCGGCAGCGCGCGCGATGACGCGGCGCAGGCCCTCGGGTGCTGCCGCCTCCGCGAAGCGGCGCTCCTCGGCGAGGCGGACGATGCCCTGCACCCGGCGCCAGAGCCGGGTCGCCGCGATGAGCTCGAGGGCGGTCTCGCGCGGCAGGTAGCCGCAGGCCGCGAGCCGCTCGAAGGCGTCCGTCGTATTGCTGCCGAGCACCTCGGGCCGCCGCGCCGCGTGGCGCAGCTGGAGATACTGCGCGATGAACTCGAGGTCGACGAAGCCGCCGCGCACGCGCTTGCCTTCCCAGATGTCCTCGCTGCGGTGCGTGCGCTCGATGCGCGCGCGCATGTCGGCCACGTCGAGGAGGAGCTGCTCAGCGTCGCGCTCGGCCGTGAGCACGGAGAGGAGGGCGGCCTCGATGCGCGCCGCCAAGGCGGAGGCGCCATAGACCACGCGGGCGCGGGTGAGCGCCATGTGCTCCCACGTCCAGGCCGATTGCCGCTGATAGTCGGCGAAGCCCTTGAGGCTGGTGGCGAGCGGCCCCTTCTCGCCGGACGGCCGCAAGCGCATGTCGACGTCGTAGAGCCGGCCCTCCGCGGTGGGCGAGACGAGCGCCCCCAGCAGGCGTTGCGAGAGCCGCACGTAATAATGACTGGGGGCGAGCGGCCGCCGCCCGTCGGAGGCCTCCACCTCCTCGGCTGCCTCGTAGATGAAGAGGAGATCGAGATCGGAACGTCATGGTCATCTCGCGGCCGCCGAGCTTGCCGAGGGCGACGACGGCGAGCGAGCCTGCCGCGATGCGGCCGTGGCTCTCCGCGAGCTCGGCCGTGACCGGCTCGGCGAGGGCGCCGATCACGCTTTCCGCGATGTCGGCAAGCATGGGCCCGGCCGCCTCGGGGTCGAGCGTGCCGCGCAGCATCTGCGCGCCGACCTGGAATTTGCGGTCGTTCGCCCAGCGCCGCGCGATGTCGAGCACGTCCTCGAAGTCGCGCGCCTGGCGAAGCGCCTCGGCGAGGCTCTCGCCGAGCGCCGGCTTAGCCGGCAGGCTTGCGAAGAAATCGCTCGAGAGCACGGCGTCGAGGAGAATGGGATGCTGGGCGAGCTGCGCAGCGAGGCGTGGAGCGCTCCCCATGATGTCGGCCACGAGGGCGAGCAGGCCCGGGTTCGAATGGAAGAGGGCGAAGAGCTGCACGCCCGAAGGCAGGCGGGAGAGGAAGCGGTCGAAGCTCATGAAGGCCGCGTCGGGATTGACGGCGCGGCCGAGCGCCTGGAGGAGTGCCGGGGTGAGCTCCGTCAGGAGCTCCCGCGCGCGCGTGCTGCGCATGGCGCGGTAGCGGCCGTGGTGCCAGCCGCGGATGGTGGCCGAAACCGCCTTGGGCTCCCGGAAGCCGAGCTTGGCGATGGTCAGAAGCGTCTCGGGGTCGTGGTCGGCGCCGGTGAAGACGAGATTCCCGGCGGCCGCACCCAGTTCCGGCGCCTCCTCGAAGAGGCGCCCGTAATGCCCCTCGACGCGCCTGAGATGGCGGAGGAGCTCGGCGCCGAAGCTCGCGGCATCGGCGAAGCCGAGGAAGACGGCCAGTGCCGCGAGCCCGTCCGGGCGGCTCGGCAGCGTCTGGGTCTGCTGGTCGTCGATCATCTGCAGGCGATGCTCGACCTTGCGCAGAAAGGCGTAGCTCTCGCCGAGCTCGGCTGCCACCTCGTTCCGCACGTGGCCGCCTGCCACCAGCGCCGCCAGCGCCTCGCCGGTGCCGCGCACGCGCACGCCCGGCTCGCGTCCGCCCCAGATGAGCTGCTGGGTTTGCGCGAAGAACTCGATCTCGCGGATGCCGCCGCGGCCGAGCTTGAGGTTGTGCCCGGCGATGGCGATCTTGTCGCCGCCGCGGTGCGCGTGGATCTGGCGCTTGATCGAATGGATGTCGCGGATGGCCGCGAAGTCGAGGTGACGGCGCCAGAGGAAGGGCTTGAGGCGGCCGAGGAAGGCCTCGCCCGCGGCGAGATCGCCGGCAATCGCGCGCGCCTTGATGAAGGCGGCGCGCTCCCAGTTCTGCCCGAGGCTCTCGTAGTAGAGCTCGGCCGCCGCCGTCGAGATGGCGACCGGGGTGGCCGCCGGGTCGGGACGCAGGCGCAGGTCGGTGCGGAAGACGTAGCCCTCGGGCGTGCGCTCCTGCATCATGCGCACGAGGCTGCGCGTGAGGCGTATGAAGTTGCGCGGCAGCGCCTCGCGCTCGGCGCTCGCCACCTTGTCGTCGTCGTAGAGCACGACGAGATCGATGTCGCTCGAGTAATTGAGCTCGCGGGCGCCGAGCTTGCCGAGCCCGAGCACGAAGAAACCCGATTGGCGCTCCGGCTCGTCCGCGCGGTCGAGCGCAAGCCAGCCGGCCTGAGCGGCCTGCCAGAGGAGCTGGCGCACCGCGAGCCGCAGGCTCGCCTCCGCGAAGTCGCTGAGCGCCGCGGTGACGCGCGCGAGGGGCCACAGCCCCGCGATATCGGCAAGGGCGACGGTGAGGGCGATGCGGCGCTTGGCCACCCTCAGTGCCGCCATCACCTCGTCGCCCGTGCGCTCCCGCGCATCCACCCGGCCGAGCCGATCGAGCACGCGCGCATAGCTCTCGTCGGCGCCGCACTGCAGCAACTCGCTAGTGAAGGCGATGTCGACGAGGACGCATTGGGTGAGGAAGGGGCTATTGCCGAAAAGTGCCTCGAAAAGGCGGCGCGCCGCCGAGTCGCGCGCCAGCGCCGCCGCCGCCTCGGCCAATGCCGCATCCCCGCTCGCCGCGGCGCGCTCGGCCCAATGCTCGAGCCCGACCGCAGTGCCATTCGCATCTGCCGCCTTGGGAAGGTCGGGCAAATCCGCTAAGAAGGTGGAATGGATCATGTCCGCTCGGCCCGCCAATCGGCAAACCTGCGCGAAGGCCGCCTAGCGGTCAAGTCTCGTCGGAAGGTGGCCGTGCTCGAGCTCCCGCAACTCTCCGCCCTCGGCCACGCGAGGCACCGGCCAGCACCTCGGGATGCGGGGCCGGGTGCTTCCGTTTCGCCGCGGCGGAGCGCGCCCTTGCGTTGCGCTCGACGCCGCGAGGCGGCGCTTTAGTGGTCAGGCGCTCGGCAAAACTCCTCGTCGAGGTGCTCGGCACGCTGGTGGCCGGCGTCGCGATCCTGGTGGCCGCGGCGGCGTGGCGCCTCTCGGCGGGGCCGATCTCGCTCGATTTCCTTACCCCCTATGTCGAGGAGGCGCTCTCCGCTCCCGACAGCAATATCAGGCTGCGGCTCGAGCACACGGTCGTGGCGTGGGGCGGCTGGCGGCGCACGCTCGATCTGGAGGCGCTCGGCGTGCACGTCCTCGATGCCGGCGGCCGGGCCCTCCTCACGCTCCCGGCAATCTCGGTGCGGCTCAGCGCGCGCGCGCTCCTCGAGGGCGTCGTGGCGCCGACCTCCCTCGACATCCGCGGCGCCCGCCTCTATCTGCACCGCGACCCGAGCGGGAAGTTCAACCTCGAGCTCGGCGACGAGTTCGCCGAGCGCGGTCAGCCCAGCGTGCTGCCGCTCATGATCAACGACATGCTGCAGCAGCCCGATCCCCAGCGGCCGATCAGCTTTCTGCGCCGGGTGAGCATCGTCAACGCCGATCTCGTGGTCGACGACAGCCACTGGGAGAACGTCCTGGAAGGCGCAGCTCGAGCGCCTGGTGCTGGAGCGCGACGTAGCCGGCGTCCACGCGGAGGCGGCGCTCGATCTCAACGTGCAAGGCACCACCACGCATTTCGACATGAGCGGGCTCTATCGCGCGGCATCGCGGACGCTCGGCCTCGAGGTCGCCTTCGCCGGGCTCAATCCCGCCGTCTTCGCCCAGGCCACACCCCAGCTGGCGCCGCTCGAGCATCTGGCGCTGCCGTTTGCCGGCAAGGTCTCTGCGGAGATCGGCATCGACGGCGCGCTCGATCTGCTGCACTTCGACGTGACCGCCGGCGAGGGCCGCCTCGTGCTCCCCGATCTCTACCCCGAGGACCTCGCGGTGAAGAGCCTTGCCGCGAAGGGCACGCTCAGCGAGCACGGCACAGCACTCGCCGTCGAGGAGGCCAACGTCGACCTCGGCGGCGCCACGTTCACCTTCAGCGGCACCGCGCGCGGCCTCGACGGCAACAGCCAGGTGGCGCTCGAGCTCACGGGCATGAACGTCAAGGTCGACGATCTGCCGAGCCTGTGGCCGGCGAGCATAGCGCCCAACCCGCGGCGCTGGATCACCGACAACCTCTCGAGCGGCACGGTCGATACGCTCTACGTCTCGCTCCTCGCCCACGGCAGCGGCCTCGACCCGCAGACGCTGGAGACCGACCGCATCGACGGCACCATGCGGCTCTCCGGCATCAACGTGCGCTATCTCGGCAAGATGCCCAAGGTGCGCGGCACCGCCGGCACGGTGCGCTTCGACGAGAAGAGCTTCAACATCAGCATCGACAAGGGCTCGGTGCAGGGCATCGGCATCGATGCGGGGACCATCGCCATCACCGGGCTCGACCTCCACGACCAATACATCGCCATCGACCTCTCGCTTCACGGTGCGCTGCGCTCGATGCTCCAGCTCGTCGACGACGAGCCGCTCCGCTACGCTGCGGCGCTCGGTATCGATCCCAAGAAGGTCTCGGGCGACGCCGCCGTCCGCCTTGCCTTCAAGTTCGAGCTGATCAACCAGCTGCGCTTCCCGCAAATCGACGTGCACGCCGCCGCGGACATGAAGGACGTGGCGCTGGCGTCGATCTTCCTCGGCCACGACATGAGCCACGGCAATCTCGCGCTCAAGGTCGGCAAGGAGGGCATGGAGATCGGCGGCACGGCAGTGCTCGGCGCCGTGCCCGTGACGCTCTCCTGGAGCGAGACGTTCGGTCAATCGCCCGAGCGCCGGATGCGCCTTGCCGGCGTGCTCGACGACAGCGCCCGCAAGGCGCTCGGCCTGGATACGGGCGAATTCCTGAGCGGACCCGTTCCGCTCGAGCTCGAGCTCAGGCGGGCGGCGCGGCGCCCAGCCGACATCGATCTCTCGCTCGACCTTGCCAAGGCAACCTTGGCGTTCCCGCGCGTCGACTGGCGCAAGCCGCCGGGCATCGCGGGCAAGGCCCACGTCAGGCTCGTCCTCGATGACGACAAGATAAGCGCCGTTCCCGACTTCTCGATCGAGGCCGGCGATTTGTCGGCGCATGGCGAGGCGCGCTTCGCGGCCGACAGCGGCCGCTTCCAGGCGCTGCGCTTCGATCGCCTGGCACTCGGCCGCGACCGGCTGAGCGGCGCCGTCACGCGCCGGACGGACGGCGTCTACGCCATCGAGCTCAACGGCGAGGCGCTCGATGCGGCAGCTTTGCTCAACGCGAAGGGCGGCGGCACGAATGAGCGCGGGCCGGCGCTTGCCGTCAAGCTCGCGGTGAAGAAGCTCTGGCTGAGCCACGCGCCGGCACCGCCGCTCGGCGCCGTCGCCGGCACCATCGAGCTGGACGGCTCCCGCGTGGCGCGCGCGGCGCTCGACGCCCGGACGGCGGGCGGCGCGCCGTTCCACCTCGGGATCGTTCCCGCCGCCGGCAAGCGCAACGTCATCTTGAGCTGCGCAGACGCCGGAGAGCTGCTCAAGGCCGTCGACTTCGCCGACAACGTGGTGGGCGGCAAGCTCGCGCTCAGCGGGACCGCCGACGACACCAAGGCCGAGAGCCCGCTTGCCGGCACGGTGCGCGTCGCCGACTTCAAGGTGCTGCAGGCTCCCACTCTCGCCAAGCTGCTCACGCTGGCCTCGCTCACCGGCATCGGCGACAGGCTCGCGGGCAAGGGCATCCACTTCAACTCCCTCCTGGCGTCCTTCGCCAAGACGGGCGACCGCATCGAGTTCCGCGACGGCCGCACCGCCGGCTCCGAGCTCGGCGTCACCTTTGGCGGCTGGCTCGATCTCGGCAGCGACAAGCTCGCCATCGACGGCACGATCGTGCCCGTCTATTCGCTCAACAGCATCCTGGGGAACATCCCCGGCCTGAATGACATTCTGGTCGGCCCCAAGGGCGGCGGCGTCTTTGCCGCGACCTACCGGGCGTCGGGCAATCTCAGCGATCCCGACGTGACGGTGAACGCGCTCTCGGTCCTTGCACCGGGGATCCTGCGCGGGATCATCGATCTGATCTTCCCGGGCGGCTCCACGGTTCCCCCGACCGAACCCTACGAGAACCCCTTCCGCGGCAGCCAGTAGGCGGCGGAGCGGAGGGCGCTGTTCGCTTGTGGGCGTGCCGCCTTGCTTATAGGGTCGCCGAGAGCACCAGGCGCACGGGCAATCCGATCAGGGAGAAAGCCGGCCCATGGACGAAGCCGCCATCCGCAAGGCAGCCGGTCTTCTCGTCGAGGCGCGGCGAACGGGAGTGCCGCTCGGCCAGCTTCCCGAGGGTTGCCATCCCGCGAGCGTCGCCGAGGCGCATGCCATCCAGGACGCGGCGGTGGCGCTCTTGGGCGAGCCCGTCGCCGGATGGAAGGTGGCGCTCGCGGGCGACGGCTCGGTGATGCGCGGGGTCATCCTGCAATCCCGGGTCTGGGAGAGCCCGGCGCGCGTGCCGGCGGCACTCGTGCCGCTGCTCGGGGTGGAGGCGGAGATCGCCTTCCGCTTCGAGCGCGACCTGCCGCCGCGGCCGGAGGCCTATGCGCGGGAGGCGGTGGAGGCGGCGGTGACCGCGATCGTGGCGATCGAGATCGTGGCCTCGCGCTTCCAAAGCTACCGCGACACGCCGCTCCTCGACCGCGCGGCGGATTTCGTCTCGAACGGCGGCTTCGTCCGCGGCACGCTGCAGCCACGCTGGCGCGAGCACGAGCTTTCCTCCCTCGAGGTGACGCTCGCCATCGACGGCGAGACCATCGTGAGCCGGCAGGGCGGCCACCCCGCGGTCGATCCGCTCCTCCCCGCGATCGCCCTCGTCAACGAGCTGAGGCGCGGGCCGGGCGTGCGGAGCGGCCAGCTCGTGACGACCGGCACCTATAGCGGCCTCAACTTCGCGAAACCCGGGCAGAGCGTCGCGGCGAGCTTCGCCGACTTCGGCACGGCGGAAGTCCGCTTCGACGCGTGAGTGCCGCGTCCCGTCCGCCGGCGGCTAATCGGCGAAGCCCAAGAGCCCTGGCAGCGCGAGCGTGAACCAGGGGACGAAGGCCACCACCAGCAGGTCGAGCAGCAGCACCAGCACATAGGGGATCATGATGCGCGAGGCGCGCTCCATCGGCGCGCGCGCCGCCGCACCGCGGCGGCAAGGGCGCCCGCGAGCATGTACGGCCCTCCTGACGGCCACATTCGGACTGAGGACAGGACATGCTTGACCGCGGCCCGAAGCGTCACCTGGAATTCTCCATTAGTGAATTGTCGTTCTGGTATACTGAACCATGTATTCCAGCCTCGCCCGCGGAATTGCGGCGCTCGAGATCCTGGCGCAGGGAGGCGGGCCGCTCGGCCTCGCTGAAATCGCTCGGCGGCTTCAGAACGTCCAAATCGGGCATGCATGGGTTGCTGGCCGCTCTTGTCCGCTGCGGCTGCGTCAATCGGACTTCGGGCGGTTTCTATTCTCTCGGTCTCAAGGCCTGGGAGATCGGGCGAACGGTGCCGACCGCGCGCCTCGTGCAGGCCGCCGCTCCCGTCATGGAACGGCTCGCCGCGCAAGTGAATGACGGCGTGATCCTCGGTGTCTTGAACGGCTTCGACGTTGTGTACGTGCATCTGGTCGGAAGCCCGCAGGCGGTCCGCATCCATGCGGAAGTGGGACAACGGATACCGGCGCACTGCACGTCGACGGGTCTGGCCCTGCTCGCCTTTCGCGAGCCGGGCTACCTCGAGCGGGTCCTGCCCAAGCGCCTGCCGGCGCCGACGGAGGAGACCATCAGCGAGCCGGACCAGTTGCGTCGGGAGCTCGAGCGCGTCCGCGCGCGCGGCTATGCGCTCAACCGCGGCGGCTGGCGTTCGGACGTTGGCGGCATCGCGGTGCCGATCAAGGCAAATCCGGCATTCGGGTCGGCCGGCCTGTGCATTGCCGTGCCGCGCTATCGCATGACGCGGCAATGGATCAAGGCCGCTGCCGCCGACTTGGCCGATGCAGCTGCCGCGATCGCCGCGGCCTTGGCGCTTCCGCCGGGCCCGCTCGGGCTGGCAGCCGCCTCATGAGTGCGCCGAATGGCGGCTGGCGCATCGGCGTCGATGTCGGCGGAACCTTCACCGACCTCGTCTTGGCCGGACCCGGACAGGGATTTCGCGTCTTCAAAGTGCCGTCGGTTCCGGCAGATCCGAGCCAGGGCGTGCTGAGCGCGCTTGACAGGGCCGCCGAGGCCGAAGAGCTGCCGATCCGCGAGCTCCTCGGCCGCTGCACGCTGTTCGTCCATGGTTCGACGATCGCCACCAATACGGTGCTCGAAGGCAAGGGGGCGCGCGTCGGCATGCTCGCGACGGCTGGATTTCGCGACGCCGTGGAAATTCGCCGCGGCGCGCGCGACGATCCGTGGGACCATCGGACTCCCTACCCGCCGGTCCTCGTGCCGCGCTATCTGCGGCTTCCGATCCGGGGGCGGATCGACGGCAAGGGGCGCGAAGTGGAGCCGCTGGCCGCGGATGAAATTCCAGCGGCGCTCGAGGTCTTTCGCAACGAGAGCGTCGAAGCGGTGGCCATTTGCCTTTTCAACAGCTTCGCCAATCCCGCCCATGAGCGCGAAGCCGCCAAGAGACTCGAAGGCTTTGCCAACGGGTTCGTATCGCTCTCGAGCGAGATCTCGCCGATCATGGGAGAATACGAACGCTCGTCGACCGCCGTTCTGAATGCCTATGTCGCTCCCCGCACCCTCTCCTACCTTCGCTCCCTCAACGGGCGGCTCGGCGAATTGGGGCTCGGCTCGCCGCTCTTGCTCATTCAAAGCAACGGCGGCGTCGTCTCCGTGGCGGAGCTCGGCGATCGGCCGGTCACCCTGCTTCTGTCGGGGCCGGCTGCGGGTCGCGGCGCCCTGCAATATTACAGCGGGGCGATCGGCTCCACGGACCTCGTGTCGATGGAGATCGGCGGCACCAGCTGCGACGTCATCCTGATGAGCCAAGGCGAGGTCGCCTTCACGGACATGCTCGATATCGGCGGCTACAAGTGCGCGAGTCCTGCGATCGAGGTCCATACGATCGGCGCGGGAGGCGGCACCATCGCGCGCGTGGATGCGGCGGGTCTGCTTCAGGTCGGCCCGAAAGGTGCGGGTGCCTACCCGGGCCCGGCCTGTTACGGCCTCGGCGGCAGCGATCCCACCATCACCGACGCTCAAGTCGTGCTTGGGCGACTGAAGTCGGGCTCGTACGCCGGCGGTGCGATGACGATCGACGGCGGATTGGCGGCCAAAGCGATCGAAGAAGCGATTGCAGCTCCGCTCGGGCTGTCGCTCGAACGGGCGGCGGCCGGCATGATCCAGCTCATGGAGCAGAAGCTGCTTCACGCCGTCCAGCGCGTCAGCACGGAGCGCGGCCACGACCCGCGCCGACTGACCCTGGTCGCAGCAGGGGGTGCGGGCCCTCTGCATGCCGCGGCCGTATCCCGCGCGCTCGGCTGCTCGCGGGCCTACGTTCCGCGCCTGTCCGGGGCGTTTTGCGCGCTCGGCATGCTGCACGCGGACGTGCGCCACGACTACCTTCGCATGTTCATCGAGAAGCTCCACGGCGCGGACGCGGACGCGGTCGAGACGATATTTCGCGAGCTCGAGGAGCAGGCGACCGCGGCACTGGCGCGCGAGGGATTCGCCCAAGTCGACATGCGCCTCGCCCGCGCGCTCGACCTCCGTTACATAGCCCAGCAATGGGATATTACGGTCCCCTTGGGCACGGCCTTCGACCCGGCCGTCGTTCGCCGCGATTTCGAGCTGGAGCATGACCGCTTGTTCGGTCATACCCAGCCCGGCGGAGCGATCGAAATCACGAAGCTCCGGATGAGCGGCTTCGGGCGGATTCCCCGTCTCCAGCAAGTCGAGGCCCCGCGCGCCACGGCGGACCCCCAACCGACCGAGCATCGCCGCGTCTGGATCGACGGCCGGACCGACTGGTGCGAGACGCCGGTCTACGACGGCACGCGGCTCCAAGCCGGAAACGTCATCGCCGGCCCCGCCGTGATCGACGAGACGACGACGACGCTGCTGCTGGGCAAAGGCGACCGGCTCACGGTCGATGCAAGCGGCAATTACAGCATCGAGATTTCGAGGTAGTGCCGGTGCCCCACGCCGACCCCATCACGCTTGCGCTCGTGCAGAATCGGCTGGACCAGATCGCCAAACAGATGGGCTGGGTCATGGTGCGCACGTCGCGCAGCCCGATCTTCAATCAGTCGCACGATTTTTCCTGCTTCATCACCGATGCCAAAGGCACGATCGTCTCGCAGGCCGACGGCATTCCGATCCATACGGGCGGCGGCGGATTTGCCGTGCGGGCACTGATCGCGGCTTTCGCAGGCGGCATCGCCGAGGGCGACGCGTTCTTGCTCAACGATCCCTACGTGGCCGGCGGCAACCATCTCCCCGACTGGGTCGTGGCGCGCCCGGTCTTTGCCGAGGGAATGCTCCTCGCCTTTGCTTGCAACCGGGCGCATCAGTCCGACATCGGCGGGGGTGCCGCGGGAACCTACAATCCGCAGGCGACCGAGATATTCCACGAGGGCATCCGGTTGCCGCCGCTGAAGCTGATCGAGGAGGGCCGCGCGCGCGACGACCTCTGGCAGCTCCTGATGATCAATTCGCGCTGTCCGGATTTGCTGGACGGCGATCTCCGCGCGATGCTCGGCGCCACGCGGGTCGGCGTCGAAGAGATCAGGCGCATCGCGGGCGATTTCGGCCCGCTCGAGACGGCCGCCCTTTTCGGCGAAATCCTCGATCATGCCGATAGGCGCCTGCGATCCGCCATCTCGGAGCTTCCCGACGGGACCTACCGTGCCGAGGAACGCTTCGACAACGACTGCTTCGTCAACGTGAAGGTCGCCTTGCGCATGACGCTCACGAAGACCGCGGACCGCATGGTCGTCGATTTCACCGGCACGGACCCCCAGATCCGCGGCTTCAAGAATTCCTCGCTCGCCAACACCTATTCGGCCGTCTATGCCGGCATCGCCTCGTTCTTCGACAGCGACCTCCCGCGCAACGAGGGCACGTTCCGGAGCGTATCGATCATCGCGCCGCGCGGAACGGTCGTGAATGCGATGGCTCCAGCGGCGCTCACCATGTGCACGGTCTTCCCGGCTCACGAGATCATGCATATGGTCTGGTGGGCGTTGGGTCAGGCCGATCCGAAACGCGCCATCGCCGGATGGGGGAAAAACGTCTTTCCGGTCACCTCCGGCCGCGACGCCGATAGCATGACCTGGGTCATGTACAATTGGGGCGGCAACTCCGGGGCCGGCGCGGTCGAAGGGCGCGACGGCTTCAATCAGATGGGGCCCATGGTCACGCTCGGCGGCCTCGTCATTCCCAATGCCGAAACCTACGAGCAGCTCTACCCCATCACGGTGCGCCGCCACGAGCTGCGCACGGACGGCGGCGGGCCGGGCCGCTATCGCGGCGGCACCGGAGTGGCCTACGAGGTCGACGTGCATTGCCCGGCCGAATACTCCTTCCGCGGCGAGGGCGTCACGCGGCCAACTGGGCTCGGCGTGGAGGGCGGGCGAGCGGGCTCCGCCGGCGAGGTGCGGATCACCCAAGCGGACGGCGCATCGCGCACCCCCGATCCCTATTGTCTCTGGGCGCTCCCACCGGTGCGGCTGTCGATCCTGTCCTCGGGCGGCGGCGGCTTCGGGGATCCCCTCGCCCGGCCGGTCGATCTGGTGGTGCGCGACGTGCGCGATGGACTGGTGAGCTGGGAAGCAGCCGAGACGGAGTACGGGGTCGTGCTGTCGGCCGACGGCCGGTCAGCGGACGGCGCCGCCACCCGACAACTAAGGCAGACGAGGTGCGCAAACCTCAATTGACAGGGAGATGGCAATGACCAAGCGAACGGCGTTCAACCGGAGCCTGCTCAAGGCGGCATGCTGCGCACTGCTCTCTGTCGGCACCGTCGGCTGGGCAACGATGCCCGGCAGCCGTGCCGACGAGCTTCCCGTGAGCGACAAGATCCCGGCAGCGGTGACCAAGATTCGAGTCATGACCTACAACGGCGCCTACACGTCGCTGCCTGCGCACATCGCCAAGGACCTCGGCTTCTACGCAAAATACAATCTCGACGCCGAGCTGACCGTGGTGAATTCCGGACCGGCCGGCGTCGCCGCCCTGCTCGGCGGAAGCCTCGACTTCATCGAACCGCCGACCGATCAGATCATCGAGAACCAGATCAAGGGAACCGACCTCAAGATCGTCGTCGGCAACGAAATAAAGAACTTCTTCAATCTCATCGTATCGGCCAAGGTGCCGCTTCCGCACGCCGGCAAGGGCTATCCGGAGGTCATGCATGACCTCAAGGGCCTGCGCATCGGGGTCAACGCCCTCGGCGCGAGCACGCACCTGATGATGAACGCGCTCCTCAAGGGTGCCGGGATGACGCCGGACGACGTGACCTACGCCGCCGACGGCTCGTCGAATACGGCGCTTGCCGCCTGGCAAGCGGACCGCATCGATGCCCAGATGGCCTTCACGCCGTTTCCCGAAATCATCCAGGCGCTGGGTACCGGGCGGTCGGCCATCGACCTCAGCAACGGACAGGGACCGGCGATCCTGCAGAAGCTCGGCGCGGCATTCGAGGATTTCTCGGCAAAGGGCTCCTACATCCGCGAACACCCGGATGTCGTGAACGCCTTCATCAAGGCGCATGTCGATGCGATCGACTGGATCAAGAATCCGGCCAACCGGGGCAAGCTGGCCGAGGAGGTCGGCAGCTACGTGAATACGGCGATCATTCCTGCGGACAAGCGGAGCGAAACCGTGGGCTTGATGATCGACAACTACAACCGCTACTTCGGCTATACGGTCGACCGCGGGGCCGTCGATGCGTGGAATCAATACCTCATCGAGAATCAGCTGATTCCGCATGCGGTGGACGCGGCGGACGTCATCTATGCAGGGGCGCCGAAACCTTGAGCAGCGAGACGGACGACGCCGGCGGGATTCTGATCGAGGGTGTGGTCCACTCCTACCGGAGCTCGCGAGCGCACCTGCCGGCACTCGATCGCATCTCTCTTACCATCAGGCGCGGCGAGTTCGTCGCATTGGTGGGGCCGAGCGGCTGCGGCAAGACGACGTTGCTCGACATCTTGAGCGGCCTCATCCGGCTGCAGCAGGGCCGCGTGCTCTTGGCCCACGCTCCGCCCGCCGCCGGGCGCCGCGACACCGCCCGCATGTTCGCCCGGGACGCGCTCTTGCCGTGGCGGACGGCTTACGCCAACGTGGATTTCGCCCTCTCGACGCGGAATCCGGACAGTCTCCGGCGCCGCACCATCATTCAATCCATGCTGCAGGACGTGGGCCTCGAGGGCTTCGAAAACGCATATCCGCGAAAGCTCTCGCAGGGCATGCGGCAACGCGTGGCGTTGGCAAGGACGTTTTCGTTGGAGAGCAGTTTCATCTTCCTCGACGAGCCCTTCGGCGCCCTCGACGCACAGACGAAACTGGTGCTGCAAGACAAACTTCTGCACCTCTGGGAGAAATTCCAAAGCACGGTCGTTCTCGTCAGCCACGATCTGGCCGAGGCCGTGGCGCTGGCCGATCGCGTCGTCGTCATGTCCTCGCGACCCGGGCGCATCGCCGCCGACGTGTCGATCGCCCTCCCGCGACCGCGGTCCGTGGCCGCCCTGCAAAGCATGAGCGCATTCCACGATCTCTATTCCCGGCTGTGGCGGGAGCTCGAACGGGCGACGGGCGCAGTCGCGGGAGCGTGAATTGGCAAGGCCGACGACCGATGAGCCGCTCGAGCCGGGTTCGCCGCCAGGCGACGACGTCGGCCGATGGCACAAGGGGATGCCCATCCTCCTCGGGCGCCTCATCGTGCTTTTGGTATTTCTCGGCGCTTGGGAGGGATTGGCGCGTACGAACGCGATTCCGGCGGCGTTCATCGGGCAACCCTCGAAGTTCCTGCCGTTTCTCGCCGCTCAGCTCTGGAACGGAACAATTCCCCGCGCCGCCGTCGATACGCTTTCGGCCACCCTGACGGCCTTTGCGGTGGGCGGCATTCTCGCACTGGCGACGGCGCTTGCACTCGCGGTTTCTCCGCTATTGAAGGCCTTGATCGACCCCTATATCGACGCGCTGAACGCCCTGCCGCGGGTGGCTCTCGTTCCGCTGTTCATCGTCTGGTTCGGATTGGGGACATTGTCCAAAGTCGTTTCCGGCGTCTCCCTCATGTATTTCATCCTGCTCTACAACACGATTGCCGGCGCCCAATCGGTCGACCCTGATCATCTTCAACTCGCGCGCAGCCTCGGGCTGCCGCAAAGGCAGGTCTTTCTCCGCATCGTGATCCCGACGGCCGTGCCGTCCATTTTCGTAGGCCTCAGGCTCGGCCTCGTCTATACGCTGCTTGGCGTCGTGACCGCGGAGCTGATCGCCGGCGGAAAGGGTCTGGGCAGCCTGATCAGCTATTATTCCAACACCTTCGATGCGAACGGCGTTTTTGCGGTGCTTCTCGTGTTGATCGTGGTGGCCGACGTGCTCTCCATGATCATGACCAGGATCGAGCAATGGCTCACGCGCTGGAACAGATAGGGGCCGGGAGAGAGAGACGCCGCCCGGTGCGGGATGGAGGACTCCAAGATGACTTCGCTGCCGAAGACCGGAAGATCATGGGATGAGCTTGACCGCGAGATGGATGCCGCCGCAGCAGGCGATGTCGATTGGCGGCATGGCCGGCTCGGAGTCTATATCCATTATGCGGGCGACGACGTTCTCGAGGTGGCGAAGAAGGCTTATCTGAAGTTCTTCTCCGAGAACGGCCTCGGGCCCAAGGCCTTCCCAAGTTTGGCGCGGTTCGAGAGCGACGTTGTGGCCATGACGCTCGGCCTGCTGCACGGCGGACCCGATGCGCGCGGTGCCATGACGACGGGCGGAACCGAAAGTATCTTTCTTGCGGTCAAATCGGCGCGCGATCGTGCGCGCCTCAAGCATCCGACCCTGGATCGGCCGCAGATCGTCGTGCCGAGAACGGCGCATCCGGCGTTCAACAAGGCAGCCCACTGGCTCGGGCTCGAGGTGCTTCGCGTTCCCGTCGGCAAGGATTTCCGGGCCGATGTGGAGGCCATGGCAGCCGCGGTCGGGCCGCGGACGATCATGCTCGTAGGCTCGGCGCCGGCCTTCCCTCACGGCGTCATGGATCCGATTCCCGAGCTCGGGACCCTTGCCGAAAATCATGGACTGTGGCTGCACGTCGATGCCTGCGTCGGCGGCTTCATCGCACCCTTCGCGAAGCGTCTCGGCAATCCGCTTCCCGACTTCGATTTTGCCGTACCGGGCGTCGTCTCGATTTCCGCCGATCTGCACAAATACGGCTACACAGCGAAGGGCGCCTCGACAATCCTCTACCGCAACAATGAGGCGTTTGGATTTCAGGCCTATACGTTTTCCGATTGGCCGCGCGGCACATATGCGACGCAGACGCTGGTGGGCACGCGGCCGGGCGGTGCCATCGCGGCGGCCTGGGCGGTGATGAATTTCCTCGGCGAAGAAGGATACCTCGAGGTGACCCGCCGCATCCTCGCGACAAGGAAGGCCATTGGCGACGGCGTCGCAAAGCTCGGGCTCGAGGTCTGGGGAAAGCCCGAGCTCAGCATCGTCGGCTACGGCTCGCGCGAGCTCGACATGGCTGCCGTTGCGGACCGCCTGGCCTCCCGCGGCTGGTTCGTGGGACGGCTGGCCGAGCCGCCGGGCATTCACCTCATGCTCAATCTCACCCACGAGGCCATCGTCGGAGACTATTTGAGCAACCTCGAATGGTCGATCGGTGAGGTCCGCGCCGGCCGGGCGCGATCGACGATCTCGCAAGCGACCTATTGAGCGCGAGCGGGCTGACCCTGCCGCTCGACATTCAGGGCGGCGCTGCAACACGGCGTTGGAGGGCACCGATGAATAGAGGCTCGAATGCCGACCGAATCTTTCATCGCGAGCTGGGCCGGGACTATCCGACCATCGATCGCGGCGACGGAATCTATCTCTACGACACGACGGGAAAGCGGTACATCGACGGTGCCGGCGGCGTCTTCGTCACGAACCTCGGTCATGGCAACAAGGCGGTTGTGGAAGCGCTGATTTCTCAGGCCCGGCGGGTCGGATTCGCGCATACCGGCAGCTTCACGAGCCAAGCGGCGATGGACTTCGCGGCCAAGCTCATCGAGCTTGCGCCGAATGGCTTCGCCAAGGTCTGGATGTCGACCTCGGGATCGACCGCCAACGAGACCGCGATCAAATTGGCGCGCCAGTACCATCTCTTGACCGGAAATGCGGAGAAGACCCGCGTCATTGCGCGCTGGAACAGCTATCACGGGAGTACGCTCGGGGCACTGTCTCTCACGGGACAGCCCAGGCGCCGCGAACCGTACGAACCATACCTGTTGGGTTTTCCCCACATCGATCCCCCCTATTGCTACCGCTGTCCGCTCGGCAAGTCTCCGGCGACGTGCCATATCGACTGCGCCGACGAGCTCGAAAAAATCATTCGGCTGCTCGGCCCGCGGTATGTCTCTGCATTCATCCTCGAGCCGGTGTCCGGAGGACCTCTCGGCGCTCTCCCGGCTCCGGACGGCTATTTCCGCAAGGTCCGCGAGATTTGCGATCGATACGATGTCCTGCTCGTCGTTGACGAAGTCGTTTCCGGAATCGGACGTACCGGCCGGAACTTCGGGGTGGATCACTGGGGCGTCATTCCGGATCTGATTACGGTCGCGAAGGGCGTCGGGAGCGGATATGTGCCGATCGGGGCCACTCTGGTGCACGAAAGGATCTACAGCGCGTTCGAGACCGCGGCGGCGTCGTTTCGCCATGGCGAGACCTTCGCCGGACACGCGTTGGTTTGCGCCGTCGGCCTGGCAACGCTTCTGGAAATTGAACGGAATGGACTCGTCGAACGCGCGCGTGTCATGGGCGGATACCTCGGAAAGGCGCTTGAGGGGCTGCGCACTTTGCCGAGTGTCGGGGACGTTCGAGGGAAGGGGCTGCTCCGCGGAATCGAGTTGGTCCGGGACAAGGCAAGCAAAGCTCCCTACCCGCGGTCGCATCAGGTCGCGGAAAGGGTCGCCGCCGAGGCCGCGTCTCTCGGACTCTTGATCGTCGCAGGGAGCGGTTGCGTTGACGGCGTGGATGGGGACACGCTTGCACTGGCGCCGCCATTCATCACGACCGAGGCGGACATCGATGAGATCGTCGGCATTCTGGGGACGGCGATCACGTCCATTGCGAATGCCGAAATGTCCGCGTCCGCCTGATCCAAGGCACCGGCAATAGAACGCTGGTGCGGCCCTAAATGGCGAGTTAACGCGCCAATGCCGCGAGACCGGCGAGAAAGGCCGCCCCGGCCCGCCGGCGGCTCAGCCGAGCCTGACGAGGGCGTGGCGCTTCCTGCCGTGGGAGAGCTTGATGACGCCCTCGGCCGTGAGGTCGGCCAAGGTGAGCTGGCGCATCTCGTCGCCGACCACGGCATCGTTCACGCGCACGGCACCCTCGCGGATCTTACGGCGCGCGTCGCTGTTGCTCGCGGCGAGCCTGGCCTCGACGAGCGCCTGAAGGAGCGGCAGCCCGGAGGCGAGTGCCGTCCGGCTCACCGCGGCCTCGGGCAGCGCGTCGCCGAAGCGGCCCTCGACAAAGGTGAGCCGCGCGGTCGCCGCCGCCGCCTTGGCCGCCGCCGCGCCGTGGCAGAGCGCAGTCGCCGCATCGGCGAGCACGGTCTTGGCCTCGTTGACGGCGCTGCCGGGGAGCGCCTCGAGCCGGGCGATCTCGTCGAGCGGGAGCTCGGTGAAGAGGCGGAGGAAGCGCCCCACGTCGGCGTCGTGCGTGTTGCGCCAGAACTGCCAATAGTCGTAGGCGCTGAGCATCTCGGCGTTGAGCCACACGGCGCCCGCCGACGTCTTCCCCATCTTGGCGCCCGAGGCGGTCGCGATGAGCGGGGTGGTGAGCGCGAAGAGCTCGCGGCCGTCGGCGCGGCGGGCGAGCTCGACGCCGTTCACGATGTTGCCCCACTGGTCGGAGCCGCCCATCTGCAGCGCGCAGCCATGGCGCCGGGCAAGCTCCAGGAAGTCGTAGGCCTGCACCACCATGTAGTTGAACTCGAGGAAGGAGAGCGGCTGCTCGCGCTCGAGCCGCAGCTTGACGCTGTCCATGGAGAGCATGCGGTTGACCGAGAAGTGCCGGCCGATGTCGCGCAGGAACGGGATGTACTCGAGCCGGTCGAGCCACTCCGCGTTGTCGACCATGAGGGCGTCGCCCGGGCCCCGGCCGAAGACGAGGAACTTCTCGAAGACGGCCTTGATGCTCGCCATGTTGGCGGCGATGTCGGCCTCGCTCAGGAGCTTGCGCACCTCGTCCTTGCCGGAGGGATCGCCGACCTTGGTGGTGCCGCCGCCCATGAGCACGATCGGCCTGTGCCCGCTCTTCTGGAAGTGGCGCAGCAGCATGACGCCGACGAGGTTGCCCACGTGGAGGCTCGGCGCCGTGCAGTCGAAGCCGATGTAGGCGACGACGGGACCGCCGGCCAGGCGCGCGTCGAGCGCTGCGGGATCGCTGATCTGGTGGACGAACCCGCGCTCCGTGACGGTCTTGAGAAAGGCGGAGCGGAACTCGGTCATGGGCCTGCTGCAAAGGGAAGCGGCGGGCGTCATTGCCCGGTTGCCGGAAGCGCCGTGCTTTAGCACAATCGACCGCAAGGGACAACGCCGCGGCAGCCGGTGCGGCGGGCGCCGGATGGGCGGACGAGAGGCAAGCGTGAAACTGCCGGCGACAGCACTCGGGCTCATGAGCGGCACCTCGCTCGACGGCATCGACGTGGCGTGCCTCGCGAGCGACGGCGAGGGCCGCATCGAGCCGGGTCCGTGGGCGAGCTACCCTTACGACGCGGGCTTGCGCGAGCTCGTGCGCAGCGTGCTCGGCGGCAAGGGCGAGGTGGCCGCGGCGGAGCGGGAGCTCACCATGGCCCACGCGGCGGCCGTAGAGCGCTTTCTCGCGAGCCATGGTCTCGCGCCGCGGGAGATCGATCTCCTGGGCTTTCACGGCCATACCATCCTCCACCGCCCCCAGGAGGGGCGCACCTGGCAGATCGGCGACGGAGCACTCCTCGCGCGCGAGACCGGCATCGCCGTGGTCAACGACTTCCGCAGCGCCGACATGGCCGAGGGCGGCGAAGGGGCGCCGCTTGTCCCCCTCTTCCACGCGGCCTTGGCGGAGGGCCTGGCACGGCCGCTCGCCGTCCTCAACCTGGGCGGCGTCGCGAACGTGAGCTGGATCGGCGAGGACGGCACGGTGCTCGCCTTCGATACCGGCCCGGGCAACGCGCCGCTCGACGATTGGCTCCGCCGCCACACCGGCCGCATCATGGACGAGGGCGGAGCGCTGGCCCGCCAGGGCCGCGTCGACCCCGCCGTGCTCGCCGCCTTTCTCGACCATCCCTATTTCGCGCGCCGGCCGCCGAAGTCCCTCGACCGCGACGATTTCGGCTGGCGCATGGTGGAGCATCTCGGCGCCGCGGACGGCGCCGCCACGCTGACCGCACTCGCGGCCCATGGCGTGGCGGCGGCGGCGCGCCACTTCCCCCGCCCGGCCCGGCGCTGGCTCGTGACGGGCGGCGGGCGGCACAATCCGGCACTGATGGCGGCACTCGCCCAAGCGCTCGGCACGGCGCTCGAGCCGGTCGAGGCAGTCGGCTGGCAGGGCGACGCGCTCGAGGCCCAGGCCTTCGCCTGGCTCGCGGTGCGCGCACGCCGCGGCTTGCCCCTGAGCCTCCCCTCCACCACCGGCGTGCGGCGACCTACGTCCGGCGGCCGTTTCCACCCGGCGCCGCGTGCGGATGGAGCGTCTTAAGCGCTGTGAAGATTTGCATGTAGCACGCATTTGTGCTACAAAGAGCGAGGCGGCGTCGTGGAGACCGTTCGATGAGCAAAACGATCAGCTTGCGTGAGGCCAACCAAGGTTTTGCCCGCTGCATCCGCCAGGTCGAGGCGGGCGAGGACTATGTCATCACGCGCAAGGGCAAGCCGGTCGCCCGGCTTGTCCCCATCGCGGGCCCTCGCGCGCTCAGCGCTGCGCAACAGGCAGCGCGGGCTCGGGCGCGGGCGCGCATGGAGAAAGGGTGGCCGATCGGCGCCGGCGCGCTCGACCGCGATGGGCTCCATGAGCGTTGAGGCCGAGCGCTTCACACTTGATACGAACATTCTCGTCTATAGCGTCGATCATGCAGCAGGTGCTCGCCACCATCTGGCGGCCGAGATCGTAGACCGCGCGGTGGTGTGCGACTGCTGGCTCACGCTCCAGGCGCTCGCAGAGTTTTACGCCGTGGTGACGCGCAAGGGCGCCGTCTCTCGGGGCGAGGCCGCTGCACAAGCGAGCGATTGGCTCGACCTTTTCCCTTGTGCCGCCGCGTCGCAGACCGCGCTACGCACGGCATTCGGCGCCGCCGCAGGAAGACATACATCTTTTTGGGACGCTCTTCTTCTCGCCACCGCTGTCGAGGCCGGCTGCACCGCGGTCCTTACCGAGGATATGGCGGACGGTGCCAGCTTCGCCGGCATACGAATCTACAACCCTTTCGCCGGCACCAAGCTGGCAGCACCCGCGCGCAGGCTCCTCGGCATGGAATAGCGCGGCTGGCGCCCTACTCCGCGGCCTGGGCGAGGCGCTGGTCGAGGTAGCTCTCCATGTTGGAGACCACGGCGGCGAGCTGGTCGCTGAAGAAGTGGTTGGCGCCCGGGATGATGCGGTAGTCGATCTTGATGCCGCGCTGGTGGTTGAGCTTGTCGACCAGCTTGTTGACGGCCTCGAGCGGCACCACCTCGTCGGAGTTGCCCTGGATGATCATGCCCGAGGCCGGGCAGGGGGCGAGGAACGAGAAGTCGTAGATGTTGGCGGGGGGTGCTACCGAGATGAAGCCGGCGATCTCCGGCCGCCGCATGAGGAGCTGCATGCCGATCCAGGCGCCGAATGAGAAGCCGGCGATCCAGCAGCTCGCCGCATTGGGGTTGAAGGTCTGCAGCCAGTCGAGCGCCGAGGCGGCATCCGAGAGCTCGCCCTCGCCGCGGTCGAAGCTGCCCTGCGAGCGCCCGACGCCGCGGAAGTTGAAGCGCAAGCTGGAGAAGCCGCGGCGCACGAAGGACTGGAAGAGGTTGTAGACGATCTTGTTGTTCATGGTGCCGCCGTGCTGCGGGTGGGGGTGCAGCAGCAGCGCCACCGGCGCGTTCGGCATCTTGCTGTGATGATAGCGGCCCTCGATGCGGCCGTCCGGTCCGTTGAAGATCACTTCGGGCATTGGCCGACACTTCCTCCCGCGGCATCCCCGATCGGGCGAGGACCCGCCCCGACAGGCGCTCCGGGCCGCCCTCTCCTGCGGCAGCCGCCCGAGCCGCTGAACTTGACCGATAATAACGGGCAAATTATATGCCCGCCTGAAGCCCGCGGGCGGCGAGGCGACCGCAAAGCGCCGCAGCAGCCCTGAGGCACCCCGAGACATATCGCAGTCGGACCATGGATTTCAAGAGTTTGCGCGAGCAGATCGATTCCATGATGGCACGCGACCCCGCGGCGCGCTCGCGCCTCGAGGTGGTGCTGGCCTATCCCTGCCTCCATGCCATCGTCTTCCACGCCCTTGCCCACGGGGCCTGGCGGCACGGCTGGCGGCTCTTGGGCCGCATCCTCTCCAACCTCGGCCGCTTCCTGACCGGCATCGAGATCCATCCGGGTGCTACCATCGGCCGCCGCCTCTTCATCGACCACGGCATGGGCGTCGTCATCGGCGAGACCGCCGTGGTCGGCGACGACGTGACGCTCTACCACGACGTGACCCTGGGCGGCGTGCTGCCCGCGGTCAATTCGGCGTCCCAGGTCGGTATTAAGCGCCACCCCACCCTCGGCAACGGGGTCATCGTCGGCTCGGGCGCCCAGATCCTCGGTGCGATTACGGTGGGCGAGGGCGCGCGCGTCGGCGCCAATGCGGTGGTGACCAAGGACGTGCCCGCGGGCGTCACCGTGGTGGGCAACCCGGCGCGCATCGTCATGCCCAAGGACAAGCGCACGAGCAAGGAGTTCCTCGCCTACGGCACGCCCACGGGGGACGTCGTCGACCCCTTCCTCCGCGCCATCGAGGACCTGCGCGGCAACGTGCAGGCGCTCAATGAGCGGGTGGCCGAGCTCGAGGCCCAGCTCGCCGCGCGCGAGGCTGACGATGAGGCCGCGGAGCGGGCAAGCGCTGTTTCCTCCCGCCAGCCGTGAACGGCGAGATCTATCTCGACTACAACGCGACCGCGCCCTTGCGGCCCGAAGTGCCGCGCGCGATCGCGGAGGCGCTCGCCGAGCTCGGCAATCCCTCCTCGGTGCACCGCTTCGGCCAGCGTGCGAGGAAGCGCCTCGAGGAGGCGCGCGAGACGCTCGCCGCCCTCGTGCGAGCCGAGCCGGGCAGCATCGTCTTCACGGGCGGCGGCACCGAGGCCAACAACCTGGCGCTTGCCGGCGGCGGCCGCGAGCGCCTCCTCGTCTCCGCCATCGAGCATGATTCGGTGCTCGCCGCGGCACCCGAGGCCGAGCGCATTCCGGTCGGCCCCGACGGCAGGGTGCGCCTCGAGGCGCTCGAGGCCATGCTCCGCGCGGACGCGCGGCCGGCCCTCGTCGCCGTCATGCTCGCCAACAACGAGACGGGCGTCGTCCAGCCGCTCGCAGAGGTAGCATCCCTCGCCCACGCCCACGGCGCCCTCCTCCACGCCGACGCGGTCCAGGCCGCGGGCAAGCTTGCCCTCGATTTCCCTGCCCTCGGCGCCGATTTCATGTCGCTTTCCGCCCACAAGCTCGGCGGCCCGCAGGGCGTGGGCGCCCTCCTGGTGCGGCCGGGCGTGAGGCTGGCGGCCCTCCATCGCGGCGGCGGGCAGGAGCGCGGCTTGCGCGCCGGCACCGAGAATGTCCCCGGCATCGCCGGCTTCGCGGCAGCGGCAGCGGCCGCGCAGCAGGGATTGGCCGCCTACGCGCGTATCTCCTCTTTACGCGACCGGCTGGAGGAGGGCGTAGCGGAGCTCTCGCCCGCGACGCGCTTCTTCGGCCGGGGCGTGCCGCGCCTTGCCAATACCGCCTGCTTCACCATGCCCGGCGTTGCGAGCGAAACACAGGTCATCGCCCTCGATCTCGCCGGCATCGCGGTGAGCGCCGGCTCGGCCTGCTCCTCGGGCAAGGTGCGGCCGTCCCATGTGCTCTCCGCCATGGGGGCCGCGGAGAGCGAGGCCGCGAGCGCCATCCGCGTGAGCCTCGGCTGGCTCACCACGGCCGAGGAGGTCGAGCGCTTCATCGCGGCCTGGGGGGCGCTCCATGCCCGTCTCGGTGCCAGGGCCGCCTGAAGGGCTCGCGCCGCGGGGGGAGGGCGAGCTTGCGCATCGGCTGCGGGAGGTTTACCCGAGGAGCGGCGGACCTGCAGGAGCTGGAGACGGAGAGGAGTGCGATGCCGAGGATGGTCTTCATCGAGCGCAACGGCAACCGCAAGGAGGTGGAGGCGCCCCTCGGCATGTCGCTCCTCGAGATCGCCCATCGCAACGACGTCGACCTCGAGGGCGCCTGCGAGGGCTCGCTATCCTGCTCGACCTGCCACGTCGTCGTCGAGCCCGATTGGTTCGACATGCTCGCCGAGCCGAGCGAGGACGAGGAGGACATGCTCGATCTCGCCTTGGGCCTCACCAAGACCTCGCGCCTCGGCTGCCAGATCAAGATGACCGAGGAGCTCGACGGCCTGACCGTGCGCCTCCCCGCCGGCAGCCGCAACCTCCTCCTCGGCGACTGAGGCGGCCATGATGAACAGCCTCGCCATCGCCAAGCCTCCCCGCGAGACGCGCGTCGTCGTCGCCATGTCGGGCGGCGTCGACAGCTCGACCGTGGCCGCCCTCCTCCGCGAGGAGGGCTACGAGGTCATCGGCTTGACGCTCCAGCTCTACGACCACGGGGCGGCGAGCGGGAAGAAGGGCGCCTGCTGCGCCGGCCAGGACATCTACGACGCCCGCCGCGTGGCGGAGCGCCTGGCGATCCCCCACTACGTGCTCGACTACGAGGGCCGCTTCAAGCGCGAGGTCATGGCGCCCTTCGCCGCAAGCTATCTCGCCGGCGAGACGCCCATCCCTTGCGTCAATTGCAATGCGCGGGTGAAGTTCCGCGACCTCCTGGCGCTTACGCGCGAGCTCGGCGCCGAGGCACTCGCGACCGGCCACTACGTGCGCCGCGTCGAGGGACCGGCGGGGCCCGAGCTCCACCGCGCCGCCGACCCGGCGCGCGACCAGAGCTATTTCCTCTTCTCGACCACGCGGGAGCAGCTCGCCCACTTGCGCTTTCCGCTGGGCGCGCGGCTCAAGGCGGAGACGCGGGCGCTCGCCGAGCGCCTCGGGCTTGCGGTCGCCCAAAAGCCCGACAGCCAGGACATCTGCTTCGTGCCAGAGGGCTCCTATGCGGGCGCCGTCGAGCGCTTGCGTCCCGGTGCCGCCGAGCCCGGCGAGATCGTCGATCTCGCGGGCCGCGTGCTCGGCCGGCATGCGGGCATCATCCATTTCACCGTGGGCCAGCGCCGCGGCCTCAACGTGGGCGGCAGCGCCGAGCCGCTCTTCGTCGTGCGCTTCGACGCCGCCTCGCGGCGCGTGGTGGTGGGCCCGCGCGCGGCACTTGCGCGCGATACGGTCGCGCTCCGCGAGATGAATTGGCTCGACGCAGAGCCGCTGCCGGAGGGCGGCCGGCCGGTGACGGCCAAGCTGCGCTCGGCGCAAGCGCCGCTCGCGGCCAGGGTGACGCCGCTTCCCGGCGGCCGCGCCGAGCTCAGCCTCGCGGCACCGCACGAGGGCATCGCCCCCGGCCAGGCCGCGGTGCTCTACGACGGCACGCGCCTCTTGGGCGGCGGCTGGATCGAGGCCGCGGCATTGCGCCGCGAGGCCGCATAAGGGAGCGCGTCACATCATGAGCCTCGAGAGCATGACCGCCGAACTCGGCCGCCGCGCCTCCCAGAACGCCCCGCTCGGCTACAAGGTCAAGTTCGACCTGGGCGCCGACGGGATCATCTATTGGGACGGCACGGAGGCGGCCGCCAAGGTCACCAACGACGACGCCGAGGCCGACACGGTGATCCACCTCTCGGCCGACGATTTCGCCAAGCTCATGACCGGCGCCCTCGACCCCACCATGGCCTTCATGCTCGGCAAGCTCAAGGTCGAGGGCAAGCTTGGCGTCGCCATGAAGCTCACGACGCTCTTGGGCGATTGACCTCCAGTCCTCTCCTCCTTCAGGAGGAGAGGAAGGGGCCCATCGCGAAAGCGATGGGAAGGTGAGGAGGACGAGCGCTTGTGCGCTTCTGCGGCCGGCGATGTGCCATGCATAGCCATCTCCTCACCCCAACCCTCTCCTCCTCAAGGAGGAGAGGGAGATCGGCGCCGCTCGAGTTTCGAAAATCTCACGCCGAGACACCGCCCACCATGCCCCTTCGCTTGACAGCTTCGCGGCTTTCGCCCTATAGGCCTTGCCGGCACCGCACCGTCTCGCCATCTTCGAGCGGCGGCGCTCATCCCGTGGCGGAGTAGCTCAGCTGGTTAGAGCAGCGGAATCATAATCCGTGTGTCGGGGGTTCAAGTCCCTCCTCCGCTACCAACACAATATTGATAATACATACATATTTCGAAGAACGCCGATCTGTTGGATGCCCCTCCGAGCCGCTCGGCTCCGGCTCTCGACGACAGCGGCCGAGGACGAGGCCCTACTGGGAAAGACCGTATCATGGTCGGATTCATCGTTCGCGCGGCGCTCGTCGCACTCGGTCTCTGGCTGGCCTCGAGAATCGTGCCGGGAGTCGAGGTGGGCTCGGTCGGCAGTCTGCTCTGGGCGGCGCTGCTCCTGGGCGTCGTCAACGCCGTCGTTCGGCCGGTCCTGGTGATCCTGACCCTCCCGATCACGCTGATCACGCTCGGCCTTTTCCTCCTCGTCATAAACGGGCTGATGATCGAGCTCGTCACCGTCTTCGTGGCCGGGTTCATCGTCCATGGGCTTATGTCGGCGATCCTCTGCGCTCTGATCGTCAGCCTGACGAGCTGGCTCGTCTCCTGGTTCATCGGCCCGCGGGGCAGGATCGAGGTGGTGGTCGTCCGACGGTAGGCCTGCGTCGCGAAGCGTGTGCTTCGGGAGATCCGCCTAAACCACCCTCCGCACGATGTGATGCCGGTTGCGCGTGTAGGGCCGCACCTCGGTGGCCCAGCGGCCGAGCTCCGACGCCGCGGCCCAGGCCGCGCTGGTGAGGACGGCCGGGCTGTCGATCTCGTAGATCGCCGTGTATGTGGGCGCACCCTCGCCCGTGAGCCGCTTCGTCTCCCCGCCGATGTTGAGGCTGGCGGGCTCGGTGCAGAGCCGCGTGACCGAGCGCACGCCCGGCACCTTCAAGAGGTTCGGCACGTGCTCGCGGTCGTAGACCTCGTTGAAGAGCGCCTCCTTCTCGGGCGCCACGTTCATGCTCGCGATGAAGACGTATTTCGTTGCAATCGCCATTTCGCTCTCCCTTGCACGCGTCGTCCGTCGCAATTATACGGGCCGTCTATGGCCAGCGGATCGAAATCGACCGTGGACGCGCGACCTCGGTAGTGCGCTCACGGTCCGTCTAATGCGTGTCGAATTCGCCCAGGGGGAGTTCCCATTCCAGGTGCGCATACAATTCGAGGAGATATTGGGACACAGGATCAGACACATCAACGAAGCGGACACTCATCCTCCTTACTCTCGCGATCTCTCGCTCAAACACAGGGCGAAACCTCGCATCCTGAGCTAAGGCTGCTCGTGATCCCTCGGGCTTGTATGTTGCGGGCAACTTCAGCGCCAGACGTGCTTGCTTGAATGCGAACGTAGCGGAGTAATGGTTCCGTCTAAAGTGGCCTCGTAATCTTGCCAGCAAATTCCGTGTGCGACCGACGTGAACCGGCCGTCCTCCCTCGAAGAAAGCATAGACGCCTTTTCGGCCCAGGAGAGTAGCGTCCACCTTCTCGATGGCGCTTGCCTCAGCGGCTAGCTTCGCAAATAGAACGGGTATCTGTTCCGTCGCTCTAGCAAAGTCCTTGTTCATATCGTCCCCATCCGCGAGACATCATGACCTGCTCCCGTCCGGTCCCTCATCGGTAACCTTCGTCAAGAAGCCTTGGACGGCCACTGCTCCAGCACCCAGGGCGGCGCTCCAAGGGTCGAACCGGTGCAAGGACCGGAAGCCGTGCGGGAAACGGCGGGATATGGTATGTTAAATCTATGGTTGCGAAAGTCCTTAAAGACGTGATCGAGCAAGCGGAGGCTTGGCCGGAAGAGGATCAGGCTGAGCTTGCGGAATACGCACGCGACATAGAGGCGCGTCGCCGTGGCGTGTACCATGCGACGCCAGCAGAGTTGGAGGCGATCGACGAGGCTGACCGCAGCGGCATAGCGTCCGATCAGGAGATCGAAGCGGCCTTCAGAACGTTCCGCCGGAATGAAGGTTGAGTATACCACCCGCGCAGCGGCCGATCTTCGCAAAGTTTCTGCTGACGGCCGCCCTTTCGGCGAGGCAGTCGCCGCGGCAATCGAGGCGCGGATCCGTCAAGTTGTCGCGCACATCTCCGAGCATCCCGAGGCTGCGCCGCGCATTGCGGAGCGACCGGGCGTGCGCGTCGTGCCGCTCAGTCGTTACCCGTACAGGATTTTCTACAGAGTCCTGGAAGGTAGAGTGAGGATACTTCACATTCGGCACACTTCGCGGCGGCCGTGGAAAGGAGATTGATAGGCGGACCATCCACGATCGTGTCCGAATAGAATGCTCCTCGGACCGAAGCTTCCTCCGCGGGACAGCCGTCCGCGGCAGAACCTCGAGATCGCCGCCCTACCTCCACCACCTCAGCGCCGCCGCCGCCGCCGCTGCGATCTCGGCCTCCGCAACCGCGAATGAGAACCGCACGCCCGGCCTCGTCTACCGCAGCTCCCGCCGCACCATCTCGGCACCCTCGCCGAGCGCCTTGAGCTTGCCGAAGGCGGTTGCGCGCGGGAGGTATTTCATGCCGCAGTCGGGAGCCGGGATGAGGCGATCGGCGGGGACGCGCTTGAGCGCCGCGCGGATGCGCGAAGCTACCGTCTCGGCGCTTTCGACCTCGGGGTCGCCCAGGTTGAGCACGCCGAGGATGATGGTCTTGCCGGCGAGCTCGTCGAGCACGCCGAGATCGAGCTTGGGCTGGGCGGCCTCGATCGAGATCTGCCGTGCCGAGCTGTCGGCGAGCTGGGGGAGGAAGGAATAGGCGGTCGGCTTGTTGTCGCCCACGAGCTGCGCGTAGCCGAAGCAGAGGTGCACCGCCGTCGTGGCCTTGAGCCCCGCGAGCGCCCGGTCGATCGCCTTGACCGCATAGCGCTTGGCCGCCTCGGGATCGTTGCGCAGCCAGGGCTCGTCCAGCTGGATCACGTCGGCGCCAGCGGCCTCGAGCTCGCGCGCCTCCGCGTTCACCGCCGCGGCGAAGTCGAGCGCCATCTCCTCGTCGTCGCGATAGAACTCGTTCTTCGCCTGCTGCGCCATGGTGAAGGGCCCCGGCAGCGTGATCTTGGCCAGGCGCTCGGTGTTGCGGCGGAGGAACTGCATGTCGCGCAGCTCGACCGCGTGCCGGCGGCGGATCGGGCCGGTCACGCGCGGCACGAGCGTCTCCTGCCCCGTGCGGTTGACGATCGTGCCGGGATTGGCGATGTCCATGCCGTCGAGCGCCGTCGCGAAGCGGTTCGAGTAGCTCTCGCGGCGCATCTCGCCGTCGCTGACGATGTCGATCCCCGCCCGCTCCATGTCGCGGATGGCGAGCAAGGTGGCGTCGTCCTGCGCCTCCTCGAGATAGGGCTCGGGCACCCGCCAGATCTCCGTCATGCGCACCCGCGGCACGGTCTTGGAGAGCTTGGCGCGGTCGATCAGCCACTCGGGCTGCGGATAGCTGCCGACCACGGTGGTCGGTAAGATGCGCTGCGTCATCGCGCGGCCCTCCTTCTTGCTGTCGCTCTCGTCCCGCCCGGCGTCACGCCGTGACCGCCGCCACCTCGGCGGACGGACCAGCGGCCTCGCCGCCGCCGCGCCGTCCCGCCGTCTGCCAGATCACCGTGCGCCGCTCGACCGCGCGCACCAGCGCGTTGAAGGCGACGGTCAGGAGGATGATGAGCAGCACGGCGGCGAAGACGTGGGTGCTGTCGAGGACGGTACGGTAGCGCGTCACGAGATAGCCGATGCCGGCGGCGGACGTGAGCATCTCCGAGACCACGACGCCCACGATGACGAGGGCGCCGCCCAGGCGCAGGCCCGCGAGCACCGTCGGGATCGAGGCCGGAATGATCACCCGCGCCACGCGCTGGGAAAACGAGGCGCCCATGCTGCGCGCGGCGAGGAGAAGCTGGGGATCGATGGTGCGGATGCCGGCGGCGGTGCCGAGCATCGTGGGAAAGAAGCCGTAGACCCCGGCGAAGGCAATCTTCGATTCCGAGCCGATGCCGAGCCAGGCGGTGAAGACCGGGTAGAGGATCACGATCGGCACGGCATAGAGCGTCGAGAAGAGCGGCAAAAGGAGACTGCGCGTGAGCGCGAAGCCGCCGACCGCGGCACCCGCGAGGATGCCGCCGCCGCAGGCGATGACCATGGCGAGCGCCATCTCGTAAAGCGTCACCCAGAGTGCCGCCGCATATTCCTGCCAGTCGGCGACGGCGGCCGCGATGGTCGCGCTGAGCGGCGGCAGGAAGAGCACGGGCACGAGGCCGAGGCGGGGCAGCGCCTCCCACAGCACGATCAGCGTGACGACGATGATCCGGCGCGCGGCAGCGGGGGAAGGGCGCATCGCCTACCTCACGCCGCCGAGCGGATCTGCCGCCAGATGCGGTCGCGCAGGCGCCCAAAGGCGTCGCTCGCCATCATCTCGTAGGTGCGCGGGCGCGCGAGCGCCACCTCGATGCGGTCGATGATGCGGCCGGGGCGCGGCGACATCACCAGCACCTCGTCGGCGAGATAGACCGCCTCGGTCAAGCTGTGGGTGACGAAGACCACGGTCTTCCCGGTTTTGGACCAGATGCGCAGCAGCTCCTCTCCCATGGTCATGCGCGTCTGCTCGTCGAGGGCGGCGAAGGGCTCGTCCATGAGCAGGACCGGCGGGTCCTGGACGAGGCCGCGGGCGATCGCGACGCGCTGCTTCATGCCGCCCGAGAGCTCGTGGGGATAGCGGCCGTCGAAGCCCTCGAGCCCGACGAGACGCAGCATGGCCGCCGCGCGCCGGCGCCGCTCTTCTCGCGGCAGGCGGCGGATGGCAAGGGGGAACTCGACGTTCTCGACGGCGGTGAGCCAGGGGAAGAGGCTCGCGTCCTGGAAGACGACGCCGACGCGGTCGGGGTCGGGATCGAGGATCGGCCGGCCGTCGCAGAGGATCGTCCCCGCCATGGGGCGCCTCAAGCCCGCCATCATCATGAGGAGCGAGGATTTGCCGCAGCCGCTCGGGCCGACCACGACGGCAAAGCGTCCGGGTGCGACCGAGAGCGAGACGCCGGAGAGCGCCGGCACCTCGCCGCCGGCGCCGGCATAGACGTGGGTCACCTCCTGGACCTCGACGGCCCCCCGCTCGCGCAACGCGGTCACGCTCGCCATGCGCTCGACCGCGTCTCGAGCCAGCGGATCGCCTCGTTGCAGGCGATCGAGAGCAGCGCCACCAGCAGCACGCTGGCGTAGAGCTGCGGCATCATGAAGTCGTCGCCCCAATTGGCGATGCGATTGCCGATGCCGGTGCGCGAGGCGTACATCTCGGCGAGGATGACGCCGGTGAAATTGAAGATCATCGCGATGCGCAGCGTCTCGAGCAGCACCGGCAGCATGCTCGGCGCATAGACCCGCGTCACGGTCTGGAGCCGCCCGGCACCGCAGGCGCGCGCCACGAGGAGGTGATCGGCGCGCACCGATTCGACCGCGGCCGCGGCCCCCATGATGAGGATGAAGACGGTCGAGAGCATGCCGAAGGCGACCTTCTGCCAGAAGCCGATGCCGAGCGCCAGGATCATCAGCGGCAGGAAGATCGATTTCGGAATGCTGAGCACGAAGAAGAAGAGCGGCTTGAGCACGCGGCCGGCATAGTCGCTCTCCGCCACGAGCACGCCGACCGCGGCCCCGAGCGGCACCGCGAGGGCGAAAGCGACGAGTATCTCGCCGATCGTCATCAAAAGGTCGCTCTTCATCGCCGGGCGGCCGAGAATGTCGAGCAGCGTGACGACCGTGGTGCTGAAGGGCGGCAGGAGCTGCGCGTTCACCGCACCGCTCCGCGGCAGCGCCTCCCACGCCGCGAGAAGGGCGGCGAGGATGGCGAACCGCCCGAGAAGGATGCCGCTCCGGCTCACGCTTCCCCCCTTCAGGGCTTGGTCGGCACCGGCTTGAAGGTGGTGACGAAGATCCGGTCCGCGGGGGCGAGGTCCTTCATGCCGCCGAGGGCGGCGAGCTCGAGCGCGCGCACCACCCATTCCTTTTGGATGACGCCGTTGGCCGAGAGCTTGACGATGTTGCCCTCGTATTCCATGGCGGCGATCTCGGGAGGGATCTCGTCGATCTCGGAGATCGTCTTGATCGCCGCCTCGCGGTTGTTGCGCAGGTAGGCGAGCGCGCCATAGATCGCGTTCACCGTGCGCTGCACGAGCTGAGGCTTCTCCTCGATCATCTTGTCGGTCGCGATCCAGCCGCCGTTGAGATGGGGCGGCACGGCTGTGCCGTAGTCGATCAGGCTCACCGCCTGCTTCGAGCGCATCATCTGGAAGGAGAGCGGCGAGTAGAGCACCGCGGCGTCCACGTTGCCTGAGAGCATGTTGGGGACGAGCCCGCCGCCGCCGAGGGGCACGCGGGTGAAGTTGATCTTCTTGTCCTGGATCGTCCAGAGCGCCAGGAGATCGGTGCCGGAGCCCGCCGAGGTGATGCCGACCTTCTTGCCGTCGAGCTGGGACACGTTGGTGATCTTCGAGCCGGTCGGCACCATGAGATGCCAGCCGAAATAGGCGAGAGCACCGCAGGTGACGAGCTTGGACTTGATGCCCTTGGTGACGCCTGCCGCGACCAGCGAGGGGGCATCCAAGATCACGTCGGCGGCGCCGGCGGCGAGCCCCTCGAAGGCCTCGCCCCCGCTCCGGTAGACGGTGAGCTCGGCCGTGATCCCTTCCTTGGCGAAGAGCTTCTGCCTGACCGCGGTCTCGGCAAGAACGGTTGGCCAATAGGTCTTGGTCGGCAGCCCGATGCGCACCGTATCGTCGGCGCGCGCCTCGACGGCGGCGCCGGTCCAGAGCGCCGCGAGCGCCACTCCCAAGGCAAGACGAATGCATGCTCGCATGATCGTTTCCTCCCCAGTGCCGTTCGGATGTTCTTGTTGCGGCCGGCCCCGAACGCTTCACAGACTATGACCCGCCGTGCTGGTGCGTTGCAAGCCTCCCGCGCCGCGTGCGGCGAGGCTTCCGCCCGCCGCATGACCTCTTCGAGCAGCGTTGCCGTCAGGCCGCTATCGTGCCGAGCCGGCTTGCCTGCGTCAGCGCTGAGCCCGCGGAGCGCTGCCCTCCCTCCACCGCTTCAACGCCTCCGCCGCCGCCGCGATCTCCGCCTCCGACCCCGCGAAGGAGAAGCGCAACGTACGCCTGCCCCGCGCCGCGTCGAAATCGGTGCCCGGTGCGGCGGCCACGCCCGCCTCCTCGAGCATGCGCTTAGAGAAGGCCTCGCTGTCGTTGGTCAAGTGGTGCACGTCGGCATAGAGGTAGAAGGCGCCGTCGGCGGGCGCGAAACGGTCGAAGCCGGCGTTCGGGAGCTCGCGCAAGAGGAGGGCGCGGTTGCGCGCGTAGCCGGCCACGATGGTATCGAGCTCGGCCGTGCACTCGAAGGCCGTCTCGGCCGCGATCTGGCTCAAGGCGGGCGGGCTGATGTAGAGGTTCTGCGCCAGGCACTCGATGGGGCGCACGAGATCGCGAGGTGCCACCATCCAGCCGATGCGCCAGCCGGTCATCGCGTAGTATTTCGAGAAGCTGTTGACCACGATGGCCGCCTCGCTCGCGGCGAGCGCCGTCGCCGCCGGCGCCTCGTAGGTGATGCCGTGGTAGATCTCGTCGGAGACGAAGCGGATGCCGCTCGTCTCGCAGTGCCGCGCCAGGCGTGCCAGCTCGTCGGCCGCCAGCATGGTGCCGGCCGGATTGGAGGGGCTCGCGACGATGAGCCCGTCGAGCGGGCCCACCTCCTCGACGAGCTCGACCGTCGGCTGGAAACGCGTCGCCTCGCCCGCCTCGATGATCACCGGCTCGATGCCGAATGCGGTCAGGATGTTGCGGTAGGCGGGGTAGCTCGGCGAGGCGAGCGCCACGCGGTCGCCGGGATCGAAGGCGGCGAGGAAGGCGGTGACGAAGGCGCCCGAGGAGCCGGTGGTGACGACGATGCGCTCGCGCGGCACGGCTATGCCGTAGCGCTCCCGATAATGCCGCGCGATGCGCTCGCGCAAAGTAGCGGTGCCGAGCGCCTCGGTATAGCCGAGCCGGTCGCTGCCGAGTGCTGCCCGGGCTGCGGCGAGCACGCGGGCGGGCGCCCCCGTGCCCGGCTGGCCCACCTCGAGGTGATAGACCTGCCGACCTGCGGCCTGGCGCTCGTTGGCCGCGCGCAGCACGTCCATGACGATGAAAGGCGGGGTCCCACCCCGCCGCGCCACCTTGAGCGCCATGGCTTCGCTTCCTCCCAGGACCTGCCGCAACCGCTACGCTCATAAGGGAGCGCCCGCTGCGGCGCAACCTCCCCGTGGCCTGGCGGTCGAGCTTGCCATTGATTTTGCCGGCGGCACTCCTTAGGTTGGGCCATGGCCTGGATGACCTGCCTGCGGCGCCGCGCGACCGCAGCCGTGGCGCTCGCGAGCCTCTTGGCGGCGCTCGCGACGGACGTGCGCGCGCAGAGCGAGACCGGCTCGGCGTCGGTGGCGCGCATCCGCGACGCCGAGATCGAGAGCGATTTGCGCACCTGGGCGACGCCCGTGTGGGTGGCCGCCGGCCTCGATCCGCAGCAGGTGCAGATCGTCCTCGTCAACCAGGACGTGATCAACGCCTTCGTGGCGGGCGGCCTCAACATCTTCATCTATGCCGGCCTCCTCATCCAGTCGGACAGCGCCAACCAGGTGGCGGGCGTCATGGCCCACGAGACCGGGCACATCGCGGGCGGCCACTTGGCACGCATGAGCGACGAGATCCAGAACGCGGAGATCATCCAGATTCTCGGCCTTGTCCTGGGGGCCGCCGCGGCCGTGGCGACGGGTCGCGGGGACGCCGCGGCGGCGGGGCTCGGTGCCGGCTCCGACATGGCGGTGCGCAACTTCCTCTCCTTCAGCCGCACCCAGGAGCGCTCCGCCGACCAGGCCGGCGTCACCTTCCTCGAGCGCAGCGGCCAGTCGTCGCGCGGCCTCCTCGAATTCATGCAGAAGCTGCAGAGCCAGGAGTTCATCAATGCCTGGCGCCAGGACCCCTATCTCAGGACCCACCCCCTCACCCAGGACCGCATCGACTTCATCGCGCACTTCATCGAGACCTCGAAATACACCAACGCGCCGCCGCGCCCCGGCTATGTCGAGGAGCATGCCCGCATGCGCGGCAAGCTGATCGGCTTCCTCTGGCCGGTCGCGCGCGTCTTCCAGCGCTACAAGGAGAACGACGCCAGCATCGAGGCGCGCTACGCGCGCTCGATCGCCTATCACCGCCAGAGCCGCGATCAAGAGGCCCTCAAGCTCATCGACGGCCTCCTGGCCGAGCATCCCGACGATGCCTTCTTCAACGAGCTCAAGGGCCAGTTCCTCTTCGAGGCCGGCCGCGTGGCCGACGCGATTCAACCTTACGAGAAGGCCAACAAGGAATTCCCGCACAACTCGCTCATCGAGTCCGAGCTCGCCCAGGTCATGGTCGAGACCGGCGATCAGCGCTACAACGCCGAGGCGCTCGCCAACTTGACCGAGGCGTCGGGGCTCGACAAGGACGATCCCCTGACCTGGCGCCTGCTCGCCACCGTCTATGGCCGCCAGGGCGACCAGGGGCGCACGGCGCTGGCCTTGGCCGAGCAGTGCTACGCCGAGGGCCGCTTCGGCGAGGCGCGCGCCCAGGCCAAGCGCGCGCAGCAGATACTGCCCTACGGCTCGCCCGGCGGCTTGCGCGCGCAGGACATCGAGCAGGCGTCGCAGAAGGCGATCAAGGACGCCAAGGATTAGAGGCGGCAGCAGCCGTCGCAAGCGCGCCGAGAGGCGGAATGAGGCGAGACGGGACAAGGAGCATCACGTGAAAGCATTGCGCATACTCTCCTATTTCATTGCGGCGATGACGGGCGCCTTGCTCGCCGCGGCGGTGCTGCTCCACCTCCCGGGCGTGCGCGGCGAGGACAAGCTCTCCCCCGGCCAGGCCAAGGCGGTCGAGGGCCTCGTCGCCGCCTATCTCGAGGCCCACCCCGAGACCATCGGCAAGGCCATCGACGAGCTCCAGGAGCACGAGAAGACCGCCGCGCACGAGGCGGCGCGCTCGGCCGTCCACGGCAAGAGCGACGCCATCTTCCACGACCCGGCCGACCTCGTCCTCGGCAACGCCAAGGGCGACGTGACCATCGTCGAGTTCTTCGACTACCGCTGCCCCTACTGCAAGCGCGCGGTCCCCGACATCATGGGGGCACTCAAGAGCGACGGCGGCCTCCGCCTGGTGCTCAAGGAGTTCCCCATCCTGGGCGCCAATTCGGTGCTCGCCTCGCGCGCGGCGCTCGCCTCGGCCAAGCAGGGCAAGTATGCCGCCTTCCACATGGCCCTCCTGACCTCCGCGGGCGCGCTCGACGAGGCCAGCATCATGGAGATCGCCCGCGGCCTCGGCATCGATACCGAGCGCCTCGCGGCGGACATGAAGGATCCGGCGATCGACGCGCTCATCAAGAAGAACTACGACCTCGCCCAGGATCTGAGGATCGAGGGCACCCCAGCCTTCATCGTCGGCGACGAGCTGGTGCCGGGCGCCCTCGACCGGCACGGCCTCGAGGAGCTCGTGAAGGAGGCGCGCGGCAAGAGCTGAGCGCCTGAGCCGCCTCAGGGCTCGGCGTCGGGCTGCTTCGCGGGCTGCGCCCGATCGAAGGCCTCGAGCGCCATGCAGGCGGCGAAGATGCGCTTGAGCGTCGGCCGCCTGCCGAGCGGGTCCTTGTCGTAGCGCATGGCATTGAAGAGCTGCGGCACGAGAGCGATGTCGGCGAGGCCCGGCGCATCGCCGTGGCAGAAACGGCCCGTCGCGCGCTCGCCCGCGAGCCGCGTCTCGAGCGAATCGAGCCCCACGTCGATCCAGTGCCGGTACCACTCGGCGATCGCCACCTCGTCGCACTTGAGCACATGGGTGAGATAGGCGAGCACGCGCGCGTTGTTGATCGGGTGGATGTCGCAGGCGACGATCTCGGCGAGCGAGCGCACGCGCGCGCGGCCGGCGGGGCTCGCGGGCAGGAGCGGCGGCGCCGGCCGCGTCTCGTCGAGATACTCGATGATGGCGAGCGACTGGCTCAGCGTCAGCTCGTCGATTTGCAGCACCGGCACCAGGCCCTCGGGATTGAGCGCCATATAGGCGGCCGAGCGCTGCTCGCCGTTGCGCAGATGCACGGCGTGCGGCTCGTAGGCGAGGCCCTTGAGGTTGAGTGCGATGCGCACGCGGAAGGCGGCCGAGGAGCGGAAGAAGGTGTGGAGCGCGATCATGTCGTTTCCCCTTGCACGAGCCGTCGCTGCGGTCCGGCGCTGCCGCGGCGGCCGAGCCCTTAGAGATAGCGCCACCAAAGATACGCCTGGCACATCGCCACGTGGAGCACCATGAGGCCGAAGGCGTATTTCGTGTAGGTCCAGAAGCCGAAGGGGATGCCGTTGCGCTCGGCGATCCCGGCGACCGTCAGGTTGGCGGAGGCGCCGATGAGGGTGCCGTTGCCGCCGAGGCAGCCGCCGAGCGAGAGCGCCCACCACAGCGGCTGAAGATGCTGGGCACCGCCGAAGTCGCCCGCCATCGACTTGATGAGAGGGATCATGGCCGCGACGTAGGGGATATTGTCGACGATCGAGGAGAGGAAGGCGGAGGACCACAGGACGACGGACGCGGTAAGCGCGAAATTGCCGCCCGTAGCATCGACGAGGCGGCGCGCCAGCTCGGCGAGTGCGCCCGTGACCTCGAGCCCGTGCACCACCACGAAGAGGCCCACGAAGAAGAAGATGGTGATCCAGTCGATCTCGCCGAAGGTCGCGGTCACCTTCTCGTTCTGCTTCTCGATCTCGCGGTGGTGCTCGATGTTGTGCAGCAGCATGAGGACCGCGGCACCCAAGAGCGAGATCGTGCCCGGCTCCAGCCCGAGCGGCTTGGCGAAGACGAAGGCGAGGATGACGAGCGCGATGACGGCGAGCGAGGCGCGAAGCAGCGGCGCGTCGCTGATCGCCGAGCGCTCGTCCATCGCCATGACCTCGGCTCGCGCCGCGTCCGAGGCGCGCATCGCCCGTCCCCAGATGAGGTGCGTGGCGAGCGCCTGCACCGCCATCACGGCAACGATGACCGGCGTCAGGTGGAGGACGAAATCGTCGAAGCTGAGATGCGCCGCCGAGCCGATGATGATGTTGGGCGGATCGCCGATGAGCGTCGCCGTGCCGCCGATGTTGGAGGCGAGCACCTCGGCGAAGAGGAAGGGATAGGGGGCGACCCCGAGCCGGCGCGTCACCGAGAGCGTCACCGGTGCGATGAGGAGCACCGTCGTTACGTTGTCGAGGAAGGCCGAGAGCACGGCGGTGGTGAGCGAGAGGATGAGCAGCATGCGCCAAGGCTCGGCGCGGCCGCGCTTCGCCGACCAGATGGCGAGATACTCGAACATGCCGCTCCGCCGCGCGATCGAGACCAGCACCATCATGCCGGTCAGGAGGGCTATGGTATTGAAATCGATGCCGCGGATCGCCTCGGCCTGGTCGAGCACGCCCGAGGCGATCATGAGGCCGGCGCCGAGGAGGGCGATGATCGAGCGGTTGAGCCGCTCGGCCACGATCAGGGCGTAGACGAGGACGAGGATGGCGCCCGCGACCCACATGGCGCCGATGCCGAAGACGAGATGCGCGTGCCCGGGCGCCCCCTCCATCGCAGAACCTCCCCCGCATTTTTCCCGCCCGGCTGCTGCGACGCGCCCGGGCTCTTCCTTGGCCGCGATAGGATATTGCCTCAAATCGCAATTGTGCGATATTGCGCTCGAAGCGGACGAGCGAAGCCGCCCGGATCAGACAAAATGCAGGGAGGGCCGGCTTGGCGGTATTGTTGCGATTGAGCGGCCTGATCGACGCGCTCAACGAGCGGATCGGGAAGCTCTTCTATTGGCTGGTCCTGGGTGCCGTCCTGGTGAGCGCGGGAAACGCCCTCGTGCGCTACACCTTCGATACCAGCTCGAATGCCTGGCTCGAGCTGCAGTGGTACATGTTCTCCGCCATCTTCGTGCTGTGCTCCGGCTATACGCTGCTGCGCAACGAGCACATCCGCATCGACATCGTCAACAGCCGCTTCCCCAAGCGGGTGCAGATCTGGATCGACATCATCGGCGGCATCGTCTGCCTCCTGCCCATGACGCTGATCATCATGGTTCTGTCGTGGCCGATCTTCGTCGATTCCTTCATGCGCCATGAGGTGTCGTCCAACGCCGGCGGCCTCTTGCGCTGGCCGTTCAAGCTGATCGTGCCGGTCGGCTTCTTCCTGCTGGCCCTCCAGGGCGTCTCCGAGATCGTCAAGCGCATCGCCTACCTCAAGGGCCTGGCTCCCGACCCGACCGAGCGGATCCACGCCCACGGCGCCGAATCTCCGTCCGGGCCGGCGCCCTCGCCGTGAGCCAGTTCCTCATCGCCAATATGGCGCCGCTCATGTTCGCGGCGCTCGTGGTGGGCCTCCTCATCGGCTACCCGGTCGCCTTCTCGCTGGGTGCGGTTGGCCTCTCCTTCGGCTTTCTCGGCATCAAGCTGGGCTTGCTCAATTTCACGCTTCTGCAGGCGCTGCCCGAGCGCGTGATCGGCATCATGAGCAACGACACGCTGCTCGCGATCCCGTTCTTCACCTTCATGGGCCTCATCCTCGAGCGCAGCGGCATGGCCGAGGACCTGCTCGACACCATCGGCCAGCTCTTCGGCCCGTTGCGCGGCGGGCTCGCCTATGCGGTGATCTTCGTAGGCGCCCTCCTCGCCGCCACCACCGGCGTGGTGGCCGCCTCGGTCATCTCGATGGGCCTCATCTCGCTGCCCATCATGCTGCGCTACGGCTACGACCGGCGCGTGGCCGCAGGCGTCATCGCCGCCTCGGGCACGCTCGCCCAGATCATCCCGCCGAGCCTCGTGCTCATCGTCATGGCCGACCAGCTCGGCCGCTCGGTCGGCGACATGTACGAGGGCGCCTTCATCCCGGGGCTCACGCTCGCGGCGCTCTATGCCGTCTATGTCTTCGTCGTCTCGCTTCTGCGGCCCGAGGCGGTTCCGGCGCTGCCGCGCGACGCCATCACCGTGCGCGACGAAAACGGCGGGGTGGGCTATGCCTCGCTCGGCGCCATCGTCGCGGCGGCGGTCGCCTGCGGCTATCTTCTCAGCGGCTACATGCACGCGATCTGGGCTTGCGCGCTTGCCGGGCTCGCGGCCTATCTCGCAGCACTCGCCGACAAGCTGCTGCGGCTGGGGCTCCTCAGCCTGCTCGCCCGCCAGGTCGTCATCGTGATGATGCCTCCCCTCTCGCTCATCTTCCTCGTGCTCGGCACCATCTTCGTCGGCATCGCCACGCCGACCGAGGGGGGTGCGATGGGGGCGTCGGGCGCGCTCGCCCTGGCGCTCGCCAACCGCCGCCTTACCTGGAGCCTGCTGCGCCAGGCCATGGACACGACGGCCAAGATCTCCTCCTTCGTGCTCTTCATCCTGATCGGCTCGACCGTCTTCAGCCTCGTCTTCCGCGGCGTCAACGGCGACCTCTGGGTCGAGCACATGCTGACCAACCTGCCCGGCGGGCAAGTGGGCTTCCTCATCTTCGTCAATTTTTTCGTCTTCTTCCTCGCCTTCTTCCTCGACTTCTTCGAGCTCGCCTTCATCGTCATTCCGCTCCTGGGGCCGGTCGCGGAGAAGCTCGGCATCGACCTCATCTGGTTCGGCGTGCTGCTCGGCATCAACATGCAGACCTCGTTCATGCATCCCCCATTCGGCTTCGCGCTCTTCTACCTGCGCAGCGTGGCGCCCAGCCGGGCCTTCACCGACAAGGTCACCGGCAGGCTCACGGAGCCCCTGACGACCGGCCAGATCTACTGGGGCGCCATCCCGTTCGTCTGCATCCAGCTGGTCATGGTCGGGCTCGTCATCGCCTTCCCGGCGCTCGTGCTGTCGGCACTCGGCGGCGGCCCGAAGATCGACCCCAACAAGGTCAAGATCGAGATCCAGACCCCGCAATCGGATCAGGGCGAGATCCCGCAGTTCAACATCAAGTGAGGCGTCGCCGGGCGGGGAGCGCGGCGCCGCCTGCCAGAAACGGAAAGCCCCGCCGGAGCGGGGCTTTCGCTTGCCATCGCGGCCGCGCGCGGCAGCGCTCAGGACTTGACCGGCAGCGGGTGGTCGTAGACGAAATTGTCGAACTGCTGCTCCTCGACGCGGAACCAGAGGTGCTCCTCGCCGCGGAAATGCTTCCACGGCTCGTAGATCTTCTTGAACTTCGGGTTGCGCGCCTGCTCCTCGCTGTAGAGCTCGTAGGCCGCCTTGTAGCAGGCCTCGAGGATCTCCTTGCTGAAGGGCCTGAGCTCGGTGCCGTTGGCCACCAGGCGGCGCAGCGCCGCGGGATTCTCGGCATCGTATTTGGCCTGCATCCACAGGAGCGAGTCGCCGGACGCGACCTCGAGGGCTGCCTGGTAGCTCTTGGGCAGCGTCTTCCACTGGTCGAGATTGACGTAGAGCGAGATTTGCGCCGTGCCCTCCCACCAGCCGGGATAATAGTAGTATTTGGCGACCTTGTAGAAGCCGAGCTTCTCGTCGTCGTAGGGGCCGACCCACTCGGCGGCGTCGATGGTGCCCTTCTCGAGGGCCGGATAGATGTCGCCGCCGGCGAGCATCTGCGGCACCACGCCGAGCTTGGTGAGAACGGAGCCGGCCCAGCCGCCGATGCGGAACTTGAGGCCCTTCAGGTCCTCGACCGTCTTGATCTCCTTGCGGTACCAGCCGCCCATCTGCGCACCGGTATTGCCGGCGGGGATGTTGTAGATGTTGTAGCCCTTGAAGAAGTCGCGCAGCAGCTCCATGCCGCCGCCGTGGTACATCCAGGCGCACTGCTGGCGCGTGTTGAGGCCGAAGGGCACCGTGCAATCGAAGGTGAAGGTCGGGTCCTTGCCGACGTAGTAGTAGCTCGCCGTATGGCCGAGCTCGACCGTGTTGTTCTGCACCGCGTCGAGGACCTGGAGGGCCGGCACGATCTCGCCGCCGGCAAAGGTGCGGATCTGGAACTTGTTGTCGGTGAGCTCGGCCACGCGCCTCGCCAGGTAATCGGCCCCGCCGAAGAGCGTATCGAGGCTCTTGGGCCAGCTCGCGGCCAGGCGCCACTTGATCTCGGGCGCCGTCTGCGCGATCGCCGGTGCCGCGATCGTCTCCGCCGCGGCGCTGGCGGCAAGCCCGAGCCCGGCGGACTTCACGAAATCGCGTCTCCTCATGTCATCCTCCCTGGTTTCGCTTCTGTTGTTCATTCATGTAGCAGATATGATACACCGTTGACAATGATTTGACAGTCTACAGCCGCCGGAGAGCGGAGTGACCCAGAGGGAGCGCATCGTCGCAGCGATCGACAGCTTCGTCGACTGGACCGGGCGGGCGGCCTCGTGGCTCATCCTCGCGGTCGTCGCTCTCCTTTTCCTGCAGATCCCCATGCGCGAGTTCGCCCACTTCGGGCACAACGAGGTGAACGACATCGGTCAGCTCTGCCATGCCGCCGTGTTCATGATCGGCGTCGCCTACGCCATGCGCTGGGACGCGCACGTGCGCGTCGACATCTTCTACGGCCGCCTGAGCGCGCGGCGGAAGGCGCTCATCGACCTCCTCGGCACGCTCTTCTTCGTGCTGCCCTGGCTCTTCATCGTGACGCGCGACTCGATCCCGATCGTGGTCAATTCCTGGCGCGAGCTCGAGGCCTTCGCCGAGACCTATACGCCCGGCTACTTCCTCCTCAAGACCCAGCTCCTCGTCTTCGCGGCACTCGTGGCGCTCGCGGCGACTGCCAACATCCTGCGCGACCTCGGCACGCTCGCCAGGACGGCCGCGCAGAAGCGCCGATAGCCGCGCATGAGCGCCACGCCCGCCGAGGCCCTCGGACTCTCGATGTTCGGCGCGGTTTTCGTCCTCCTCATGTTCGGCTTTCCCGTCGCCTTCACCCTCATCGGCACCGCCGTCGCCTTCGCCTTCCTCGGCCACGCCCTCGGGCTCTTCGACCTCCAGCTCCTCTCGGCGCTGCCGCTCCGCATCGTCGGCCTCATGGACAACGACCTCCTGCAGGCGATCCCGCTCTTCCTCTACCTCGGCGTGGTGCTGCAGCGGACGACGCTCGCCGCCGATCTGCTCGAGGGGCTCGCGGCGCTCTTCGGCCGCCGAGCCGGCGGGCTCGCGATCGCGACCGTGCTCGTCAGCATGCTCCTGGCCCCGACCACGGGCGCCGTCGGCGCCACGGTGCTGACCATCGGCCTCCTGGCCCTGCCGAGCATGCTGGCCGCCGGTTACGACCACAAGCTCGCCGCCGGCATCATCTGCAGCGCCGGCACGCTCGGCACCATCATGCCGCCCTCGATCGTGCTCATCCTGCTCGGCGATTTCATGCAGCACGCCAACATCGAGGCGCAGCTCGCGCGCGGCAAGGCGATCGCCTCGGCGATGACCGTCCAGGACGTTCTACCTGGGTGCGGTGGTGCCGGTCGGGCTGCTGCTGGCGCTCTATCTCGGCTTTGTGGTGCTGGTCGCGGTCGCGGCGCCCAAGCGCTGCCCGCCGGCTGAGGCGCAGCTCGAGCGGCGGCGCTCGCCGCTCCGCCTCTTTGCCACCATCCTGGCGCCGTTGACGCTTCTCGTGACCATGCTGGCGCTGATCATCAGCGGGCTCGCCTATACGGTCGAAGCGGCGGCGAGCGGCGCCGTGGCCGCGACGCTCTATGCGCTGGCGCGGCGCGAGCTCAACCTGGCGCGCCTCGCCGAGACGCTCCGCCTCGTGCTCAAGCTGACCGCCATGGTGTTCATGCTGCTGATGGGCGCCTCGACCTTCTCGCTCGTCTTCCGCGGTTTCTCCGGCGACGTCTTCGTAGCACACCTCCTCTCCGGCGTTCCCGGCGGCGTGATGGGAGCGACGGCCACGGTGATGGCGATCATGTTCGGGCTCGCCTTTTTCCTGGACGCGCTCGAGATCATCTTTCTGGCGGTACCGATCGCCATGCCGCCTTTGCTCTTCCTCGGTGCCGACCCGGTCTGGCTCGCCATGTTGACCGCGATTAACCTGCAAACCGCCTTCCTTCATCCGCCTTTCGGCTTTGCGTTGTTCTTCCTGCGCGGCGTCGCGCCGAAGGAGGTCACCACAAGCGAGATTTACCTCGGCGTCATCCCCTTCATCGCCATCCAGATCGTGGTCTTGGCGCTCGTCTGGAGCCATCCCCGCCTGGTGACGGCGTTGCCCGAGCGGTGGAACCGGGAGGCGGCCGCCGCAAGCGCCGTGGCGCGCCACGCGCCCGGGCGGCCCGGCACGCCCGAGGGCGGCCTGCCGGCGCCGAGCTACGGCGGCCCCGACCAGGTGCCGCTCGAGCTGCGCCGGCCGCCATGAAGTCTTGCGAGGTCTTTTGAAGTCTTCTAATCGAGGTCTTCCTAGACGGCCCTCCACTCCTGTATATTCTCCGGCCGGGAGGCTTTACTGGCGAGCCATGCCATGGTCGATGGGCTGACACCCGGTACCCGCGTGCGCAACCCGCTCGAGCCCGAATGGGGGCTGGGCCAGGTGCAATCCGCGGTCGGCGCCCGCATCACCGTCAACTTCGAGAATGCCGGCAAGCGGCTGATCAACGCGGACATGGTCTCGCTCGAGGTGGTGGAGGAGCCGCGTGGCTGAGGAGGTCCTGCGGTGGCCCGGCGCCGTCCGGACGCCTGGCCCTCCGGCCGGCCGGCGGGACCTCCAATGGCGAGTCGCGAACCTTTAGTCCCTCGCCTTATCATGGTATGCTGCGCGCTCGCCGGGGCGGGGGACGTTCGGAGATGCCCCGGCAAGCTTCTGGTGGACTTCGGCGGTGGCGCGTTCGGCATCGCTGTCGGGTAGATCGCGTTCGTTACCACGGGCATGAAAGTCGCCGGTGCGGCGGGGCATAATTTGCAACCGCCGCGCCGAGCGGGCGTTATGGTCAAGCGGCACCCGGCGTGCAAACGAGGGCCGCGGACCGCAAGCAGGAGCGAGCGCCGCCGCCTCGAGCGGCGGCTGGTACGGAAGGACGGCTGGTTGCCCATATGGTGGAGCATGGCCCGCGCGCGGCCAAGGGCGCCTCGCGCGGACAACCCGGCCCGCATTGACGTTGCTGGAGCGAGGCCGGGGCAACGATAACAACCCGCCAAAGGGGGCAAGCGTTCTATTGGGAGCCGCAACGGGTCGAGGTCATCGCCTCGATCGAGGGGACGCATTGCAGGTCAAGAAAAATCTCTCATGGGTGTCGGCATGAAGAAAAGCGAGAGGATCGGCGTCGCGTCGGATTTCTATGCGACGGTGCTCGACGGCCTTCGCGAGGGCGTGCTGGTCTCCGGCGAGGACGACGCGGTGCGCTATGCCAATCCGAGTGCAGCAAGCCTGATCGGCATGCCTGCGGCGGCACTCGTCGGGACGCCATTCCTCGCCGAGCCGCCGCTGGCGGCATTGGCGGAACTGCAGCCGCTCTATCGCGTGGCCAAGGCGGCGCTGGCGACGCAGAGCGCCGAGGCCTTAGCCGTAGAGAACGCCTCCGGAGCGCTCACGCTGCAGGCGGTCTCCATGGTCCCGCTGGTGGAGAGCGGGGTTTACCGCGGCATGATCTGCACCATGGCCAACATCTCCGAGCGCGCCCTGAGGGAGGAGGCGCTGCGCAACTCCGAGCTGCGCCATCGGCGCCTCTTCGAGACCGCCGGCTACGGCATCATCGTTCTGGACGGGGAGACGCGGCGCATCATCGACGTGAATGCGGCTCTCCTCGCCCTCTTCGGCCACGGGCCCGAGGAATTCCTCGGCAAGACCCTAGCCGAGACGGCGCCCTTCAAGGGCGCCGCGGCGAGTGCTGCCAGCCTCAACGGGATCGAGGCCGCCGACCAATTGCTCTACGAGGAGCTCCCCCTCGCAACGCGCGACGGACGTCTGGTCGAGGTCGAGCTCGTCGCAGCGCTTACCGAGGCCGGCGCGGCGAAGCTCATTCAATGCAGCCTGCGCGACGTGAGCGAGTGGGCGCACGCCATCGCCGAGCTCAAGCGCCGCGAGGTCATGCTCCAGGCCGTGATGGCGCGCGCCTCCGAGCTCTTGCGCGCGAGCGAGCTCTCCCGCGCCATCCCCGAGCTGCTCGAGCACTTGGGCGGAGCCCTCGGAATCGGGCGCGCGGACCTCTTCGAGAACGAGCGCCGCGCCGACGGGCGGCTCGTCGCCCGCCAGCGCTTCGAATGGCGCGCGTCCGACGCCCCTCAGCGCGCCGACAGGTGGTTCTGGCGCGCCCTCGATTTCGAGGCGCTGGGCCTCGCCGCCTGGCTTACGGGGCTGGCGCAGGGCCAGGTCGCGGCGGTGGACGCGGCACAGGCCGAAGGTGAGCTGCGCCGCGCCATGGCGGCGGCGGGTGCTGCCTCGCTCCTCGTCGTGCCCATCCTCGCCGAGGGCGTCTGGTGGGGCGAGATCGCCTGCATCCGCGGCGTCCGGGAGCGCTCCTGGTCCGGCAGCGAGATCGACGTGCTCAAGACCGTGGCGGACCTGATCGGCGGCTGGCTCGCCAAACGGCGGATGTTGGGGGATATGGAGGACGCCGAGCGCATCGCGGCAAGCAGCCCGACGGTGCTCATCCGCATGGCCGCCAAGGAGAAATGGCCGATCGCCTACGTCTCGCGCAACGTCGCGCGCTACGGCTACGAGGCGCGCAGCCTCGTCGAGGCTGCCGCGAGCTGCGAGGAGCTCATCCATCCCGACGACCGCGCGGCGTTCGTCGAGGACAGCCGGCGCATCCTCAACGGCGTCAGCGACAGTCTCAAGCGCGAATGCCGCGTGCGCGCTGCGGACGAGACCTATCGCTGGGTCGAGATGCGCATGAACGCCGTGCGCGCCGCCGACGGACGCCTCGTCGCCCTCGAGGGCGCGGTCACCAACGTCGACGACCGGCGCCGCATCGAGGACAAGGCTTCCGAGCTCGCGCGCAACGATGCGCTGACCGGGCTTGCCAACCGCGCCTCCTTCCACGACCGGCTGAACCAGGTGTTCTCCGCGGCGAAGCGGGGTGCCGCACCCTTCGCCGTGCTCTACCTCGATCTCGACCGCTTCAAGGAGGTCAACGACACGCTCGGCCACCCCGTAGGCGATCTCCTGCTGCAGGCCGTGGCGGAGCGCCTCACCAAGCTCGTGCGCAAGGCGGACATCGTCGCGCGCTTCGGGGGCGACGAGTTCGCCATCCTGCAGGCCGGCGTCGCCGACCCCGAGGGCGCCGGCGCGCTCGCGGCCAAGATCGGGGCGGAGATCGCGGCAGCCTTCCGCCTGGGCAGCTCGCAGGTGCAGATCACGGCGAGCGTCGGCATCGCGATCTATGCCGCCGACACGGAAAGCCCCTCGGACATGATCGCGCAGGCGGACCTGGCGCTCTACCGGGCCAAAGAGGAGGGCCGCAACCAGTACCGCTTCCACACCAAGAAGCTCGACGAGCTGGTGCGCGATCGCGTGGTCCTCGCCAACGAGCTGCGCTCGGGCATCGGGCGCAACGAGCTCGAGCTCTACTACCAGCCGCAAGTGGAGCTCGCTTCCGGCCGCATTTCTGGCATGGAGGCGCTGGTGCGCTGGAACCACCCCAAGCGCGGCCAGCTCCTGCCCGGCGTCTTCGTGCCGGTCGCCGAGCGGACGGGCGGTATCCAGCCGCTCGGAGACTGGGTGCTCGGCGAGGCCTTCCGCCAGTACGGGCGCTGGCGCGAGCTGGGCATCGCGCCGTCGGTGATCGCCGTCAACCTCTCGGCCGGGCAATTCAAGATCCGCTCCGAGTTCGGGGCCACCGTCGCCGAGGATCTCAAGACGGTGGGCATCGACCCCGGCGACGTGGAGCTCGAGCTCACCGAGGCGGCGCTGATGGAGACCACGCGCGCGCGCGAGGGCTCCCTCGATCGCCTGCGCGAGCTCGGCCTGCGCATCGTCATCGACGACTTCGGCACCGGCTACTCCTCGCTCGAGTATTTGCGCGACAACCGGGTGAGCCGCCTCAAGATCGCTCCGCAATATGTCCGCGACATGATGACGGACCCCGGATCGGCCACCATCGTGCGCGCGACGATCGGGCTGGCGCGCGAGCTCGGCATCGAGACCGTGGCGCAAGGGGTGGAGGCGGAAAGCCAGCGCGCCTTCCTGGAGGACGCCGGCTGCAAGTACATCCAGGGCTACTACTTCAGCGCGCCGGTGCCGCCGGGCCGCGCCACCGAGCTCCTGCTGCAGCGCACGATCGAGCCGGCGGCGCCGAGGCCCGCCGGCGCCAACGGCGGGGGCGGGAGCCCGCCGGCCTGAGACCGTGACGTTCGAGCGGACGGCCGCCCTTCAGCCGCGCGGGCCCATGCGGGTGCTGCCGTGCGCTTCGCGGATGGCGCGCCACACCCGCTCCGGCGTCGCCGGCATGTCGAGCTGCCGCACGCCGAGCGGCGCCAGGGCGTCGAGCACGGCGTTCATGACGGTCTGCGGTGCCGCGATGCAGCCGGCCTGGCCCGAGCCCTTGACGCCGAGCGGGTTCGCCGCGGTCGGCGTGCCCGAGAGCGTGACCTCGAAGAAAGGGAGATCGTCCGCCCGCGGGAGCGCGTAATCCATGAGCGAGCCGCTCAAGAGCTGGCCCGACTGCGGGTCGTAGACGGTGTGCTCGAGGAGCGCCTGGCCGATGCCCTGGGCGACCCCTCCCAGCACCTGGCCCTCGGTCAGGCGCGGATTGACGAGGCGGCCGAAGTCGTCGACGACGGTATAGCGCACGAGGGTCACCCGGCCGGTCTCCGGGTCGACCTCGACCTCCGCCACGTGGCAGCCGTTCGGATAGGTGTATTGCACGCACCGGTTCCGTGCCGCGGCGTCGAGGCCGGGCGGCATGCCGTCGGGCAAATTGCCCGCATCGCGCGCCGCGTGCGCGAGTGCCAGGAGATCGATGCCGCGCTCGCTTCTGCCGGCCGTGTAGCGCCCGCCGGCGAAGTCGACCTCATCGGGTGCGGCCTGGAGGAGGTGCGCTGCGATGATGCGGCCCTTGGCGATGACGCCCTCCGCCGCCATGACGAGCGCCGCCCCACCCATATGCATGGAGCGGGCACCGCCATGCCCGGCGCCGCGCGCCACGGTCCGGGTATCCGCTTGCACGAAGCGGAAGGCCGCGAGCGGCAGGCCCAAGAGATCGGCCGCGATCTGGGCATAGCTCGTCTCGTGGCCCTGGCCGTTCGACTGGGTGCCGAGCACGAGCGCTACGCGGCCGCCGTCCTCGAAGCGGATCTCGGCCGCCTCCTCGGGCTGGCCGCGCGCCGTCTCGAGGAAGCAGGCGACGCCCAGGCCGCGCAGCCGGCCGCGCGCCTTCGTCTCGGCGCGGCGTGCCGCGAAGCCGGCGCGGTCGGCCCGCACCACCGCCTCGTCGAGATTGGCGGCAAAGCGCCCGCCGTCGATCACCATGCCCATGGCGCTTCTGTAGGGGAAGGCGGCGATCATGTTGCGCCGGCGGAGCTCCACCGCATCGCCGCCGAGGCGCTCGGCCGCGAGCTCGACCAGGCGCTCGATGAGATAATTGGCCTCGGGCTTGCCGGCGCCGCGGTAGGCGTCGATGGGGACGGTGTTGGTGAAGGCGCCGCGCACGTCCATGAAGATCGCCGGGATGGCGTAGACGCCGCCCATGGCGGTGGCCGGCGCATTGGTCGAGCTCGCCGGACCGAGGGTCGAGAGATAGGCGCCGAGGTTGGCGACCGTCGCGACGTGGAGAGCGAGGAAGCGGCCGGAGGCGTCGAGCGCCAGGCGCGCGCGCGTATGGTTGTCGCGGCCTTGCGTGGCACTCACGAACTCCTCGCCGCGCTCGGCGGTCCATTTGACCGGGCGGCCGAGGCGCCGCGCCGCCCACAGCACGAGCACCCATTCGGGATAGAGGAAGTTCTTCATGCCGAAGCCGCCGCCCACGTCGGGCGCCCACACGTCGATGCGCTCGGGCGGCAGGTGGAAGATGGCGCCGGCGAGCTGGCGGCGAATGGCATGCACGTCCTGGCCGGTGACGAGGAGCTCGAGGCGGTCGGCCGCGGCGTCGTAGCTGCCGATCGCCGCGCGCGGCTCGATCGGCGTCACCACGATGCGGTTGTTGACGAGCTCGATCTCGACGACGACGGGGGCCGCGGCAAAGGCCCTCTCCACGGCCGCGCGGTCGCCCTTCTGGAAGCGGTAGGCGAGATTTCCCGGGCATTCCTCCCACAAGAGCGGCGCCCCGGGCTCGAGGGCCAGCGGACCATCGACCACCGCGGGCAGCGCCTCATAGGCGACCTCGATGAGCTCGGCCGCGTCGAGCGCCGCATCGGCGCTCTCGGCCACCACGAGCGCCACCGGGTCGCCCACGTGGCGCACGCGGCCGCGCGCGAGCGCATAACGCGGCGGCACCACCAAGGGAGCGAGCATCTCGGCGGTCGAAATGCAGGGCAGTGCCCCGATGCCGTCGGCCCGGAGATCGTCCTCGGTGAAGACGCCGAGCACGCCCGGCACGCCGCGCGCCGCTGCCGCATCGATCCGCTCGATGAGCGCATGGGCGTGCGGCGAGCGCAGCACGCGGGCATGGAGTTGGCCCGCAAGATTGACGTTGTCGACAAATCGCCCGCGCCCGGTGAGGAAGCGATCGTCCTCGAGCCGAGGGACCGACCGGCCGGTACTCTTGAGCTCCACCTGTCGGCCGTCCTCCCATCCGAGCTCGCGCTGGCACCCGCGTGCCGCTGCATCGTCATCTACCCGAGGCACCGGCAGACGGCAAGCGGGCGCGGCATCGCACGGCCGTGACGACAGCCGCCGCCTTGCCCGGGCCGTGCGATGCCATATATATTCTAGCTGAATATCCTCCTAGGTAGAAACAAGGCCCCGCCATGGCCCTCAGCATCAAGGATCCGCAGACCGACAAGCTCGCGCGCGAGGTCGCGCGGCTCGCGGGGGAAAGCATTACCCAAGCGGTCAACCGTGCGCTCGAGGAGCGTCTCAAGAAGCTCAAACAGCGGCGCGGCAGCCGCTCGCTCGCGGCCGACCTGATCGAGATCGCCCGGCATTGCGCATCGCTGCCTGTGCTCGACGACCGCTCGCCCGACGAGATCATCGGTTATGACGAGAATGGCCTGCCTCGCTGATGGTCATCGATAGCTCTGCCGTACTCGCGATTCTGCTGATGGAACCGGACGCCGAGCGTCTTGCCCAGGCGATCGAGGCCGGCGTCCCGCGCCTCATGTCGGCTGCGACGTTGCTCGAGACGGCGATTGTCGTGGAACGGCGCAGCAACGGCACCGGCGCGCATGCGCTCGACGCCTTCGTTAGGCGCGCCGGCATCGAGATCGTGCCCTTCGACGCGGAGCAGGCAGCAATCGCACGCGCGGCGGATCGCCGCTACGGCAAGGGCCGGCACCGTGCCGGGCTCAATTTCGGCGATCTCTTCGCCTATGCGCTTGCCAAGACGACGGGCGAGCCGCTGCTCTGCAAGGGCGGCGATTTCGCCCGCACCGACCTCGAGCTGCTCTGAGCCGCCGATTGTCATTTCGGGCCCAGGGGCGCAAGAAGAGGCCATGACCACCGCTCCGCCGTCCCGCGCCGAAGCGCCGGCTCTCCTTCCGGGTGCCGTGCTCGCGGCTCCGGACGGTGGCACGGGCCGCGTGCTCCGCGATTTCGCGCGCGAGCTCGCCGCGCGCGGCTGGCGCACCGGGGGCGTCGTCATCGAGACTCGCCTCGACGCCGGCGGCGAGAAGAGAAGGCTCGACCTCATCGAGCTTGGCCGCGGCGAGAGGCGCTTGGTGCTGGACGCGGCGGCGCTCGAGGAGGGCAACCGCATCATCCGGCGCGCCGTAGCGGAGCGGGCCGAACTCGTCGTGGTCGACGGATTCGGCCCGATCGAGGGCGGCGGCCAGGGCTTCTCGGAGGGCCTGCGCGCGGCCCTCGACGCCGGCAGCCCGCTCCTCGTCGCCGTGCCGGGCGAGCTCCTCGAGCGCTTCGACCGCTTCGCCGCCACGCCCACCGCCCTGCTGCGGCCGGAGACAGCGGCGCTGTGGCGCTGGTGGGGTCCCTATCGGCTCTATGAGGAGCTCGCGCGCGGCGTCGCCGATGCACCGGCCTCGCGCGTCATAGCCGGTCTCAACTGGACCCTCGTCGAGGGCCCGGACGGCATCGGGCTCGCCCACAGTCCCGCGCGCGACGCGCCCGGCTGCCGCACGGCGGCGAGGCTCGGAGACTATGCCGGCACCCCGCTCGGCAAGCTCGCCAGGCTTGCCCTCTCGTGGAACCCCTTCGAGGCGGCGATCGGGCTCGCCGCGATCAACGCCCACTACAACCGGCATGACCTCGCGGGCGCTGCGGTCAACGGGCTCGATCACATCGCCCGGCTCCCCGGGCGCAAGCTCGTGATCGGGCGCTTTCCCGAGCTCGAGCGGCGCATACCGGACGCCCGCGTGATCGAGCGCGCGCCCGGCCCCGGCGATCTCCCCGAGGCGGCGGCCGATTGGCTGCTGGGTGCCGCCGACGCGGTCGCCGTCACCGCCTCGGCCCTGGGCAACCTCACGCTGCCGCGCCTCCTCTCCTCAGCATCGGGCGCACGCATGGCCCTCGTGGGCCCGGGCACGCCGCTCTCGCCGCAGCTCCACGCCTACGGCATCGAGGTGCTCTCGGGCCTCGTCATCGAGGACGGCGAGCGCGCCGCGCGCGCGGTCGCGGAAGGCGGTGCCGTCAAGGCGCTCAAGGCCTGCGGACGGCAGGTGACCCTCGTCCAAGGCCGCCCGCCGCCTGCCGAGGGGTCGCCCGAGGGGCCGGCGGATAGCCGCGCGACGGGCAGGAAACTATCGCTGCATCAATAGCTTGCCCTGCCTCCGCCGATGCCGGCACGGGCCCCGCCACGGGCCTCATTGCGAATCTCGCCTTTCGCCGGGACCCGTGCTATGGATGCCCCTCGCGGGGCCTTTAGGCCCCGCCTCCATGTGAGGTCGCGCAGGTTGCCAGCCGCCATGAAGCTCGCCCAAATCGCCACCGCGCTTGGCGCCCGCCTGGTCGGCGACGGCGGCATCGAGATCGAGCGCCCGGTCCATCCGGCGGACGCGGAATCGGCGCGCGACCTGGCGCTTGCCATGGAGCCCGAGACGCTGGCGCTCCTCGCCGGCAGCCCGGTGCGCGCCGCCCTCGTGCGCGACGAGAGCAAGCTCGCGGAGGGACCGCTCGGCGGCTACATCGTGGTCGGGCGCTCGCGCTACGCCATGGCGCAGCTCCTCGAGCTCTTCCCGCGCCCGCCCCAGGCCGAGCCCGGCATCCATCCGACGGCGCTCGTCGAAGGCGACGCAGCACTCGGGCGCGACGTGCGGGTGGGCCCCTTCTGCTACATAGGCCCCGGCGTCGAGATCGGCGAGGGCACCACGCTCCTCGCCCATGTCACGGTCGCTGCAGGGGCCAGGATCGGACGCGGGGGCCTCCTCTATCCCGGCGTGCGCATCGGCGAGCGCGTGGTGGTGGGCGACCGGGTGATCATCCACCACAATGCCAGCCTGGGCGCCGACGGCTTCAGCTTCGTGAGCCCGGAGGCGGACAACGTCGAGAGCGCCAAGGAGACCGGCGAGATCCATCCGAGCAAGCAGGAGCTGGTGCGCGTGAACTCGATCGGCACGGTGGTGCTCGCCGACGACGTCGAGATCGGCGCCTGCGCCTGCGTCGACCGCGGCACGGTGAGCGCCACGCGGGTCGGCCGCAATACCAAGATCGACGACCTCGTCATGATCGGACATAACTGTGTCATAGGCGAGAATTGTATGCTATGCGGTCAGGTCGGAATCGCCGGCAGCACGGTGGTCGGCGACCGCGTCGTGCTGGGCGGCAAGGTCGGCGTCGCGGATCATCTGCGCATCGGCAGCGACTCGGTCATCGGCGGCGGCACCATGATCGGAATCAACGTGCGGCCGAAGTCCCTCCTCATGGGCTGGCCGCCGCAGACGCCGAAGGACACGTTCACCACGCTCCTGACCATCCGGCGCATCAAGCGGGTCCTGTCGGATCTGGAGGACCTGAAGCGGCGCATGAGCGCGCTCGACGGCGGCGAGGGTGCCGCGGGCGGCTGAGCGGCGGGCGGCGGAGGCAACAAGGGAAGAGTCCATGGCGAGCCTAGAGAACGACGTGCTCGACATCGTCGCCAAGCAGGCCAACATCGACCGCGCCAAGCTGACGCGCGATGCCAACCTCGCGGACCTCGACATCCAGTCGCTCGACGTGGTCGAGATCATCTTCGCGCTCGAGGAGAAGTTCGACATCTCGGTGCCCTACAACGCCAACGACCCGAGCGGCGCCTCGGCGGGAATGGCGTTCAAGACCATCGGCGACGTGGTCGACGCGATCGCCAAGCTGGTGGGCGAGCGCGACGCCGCGAAATCGGCTTGACGGGGGCGAGTGCGCACCGCGATGACCCCGACCGGCACAGCGAACGACATGCAGGGCGCATGACCCGCGTGGTGGTGACGGGACTCGGCGCCTTCGCGGCACCCGGGAAGAATGCCGCGGAGTTCGAGGCCTCCATGCGCGCCGGCAAGAGCGCCATCGGGCCGCTCACCTTCATCCGCACCGAGGGGCTTCTCGTCAAGATCGGCGCGGAGGTGGGCGCCTTCGATCCCAAGCAGCATTTCGACGATACGAAGCTCGCCCTCCTCGACCGCTTCTCCATGTTCGGCGTCATTGCCGCGCGCGAGGCGGTCGCCGACAGCGGGCTCGCCTTCCGCAACGGGCTCGGTGCGCGCACCGCCGTCATCATCGGCTCCGGCGTGGGCGGCCAGACGACGCTCGACGACAACTACTACCGCATCTACGCCGAGGGGGCGAAGCGCCTGCATCCCTTCACCATCCCCAAGCTGATGATCAACGCGCCCACCAGCCACATCAGCATGGAGCACGGCATCACCGGCCCGTCGTTCTCGGTGGCGAGCGCCTGCTCGTCCGCCAACCACGCCATCGGCATCGCCTTCCACATGGTGCGCTCGGGCGCCGTCGAGGCGGCGGTGACGGGCGGCGCCGAGGCGACGGTGACCTACGGCACCATGAAGGGCTGGGAGGCGCTGCGCGTCATGGCGCCCGACACCTGCCGGCCCTTCAGCAAGGACCGCAAGGGCATGGTGCTGGGCGAGGGCTCGGCGATCCTGGTGCTCGAGACGCTCGAGCGGGCCAAGGCGCGCGGGGCGCACATCCACGGCGAGATCGTCGGCTTCGGCATGAGCTCGGATGCGGGCGACATCGTGCTGCCCGCCGCGAGCGGTGCCGCCGCCGCCATGCAGGCCTGCCTCGCCGACGGCAAGCTGCAGCCCGAGGAGGTCGGCTACGTCAACGCGCACGGCACCGGCACCGCCGCCAACGACGTGACCGAGACCAAGGCCATCCATATGACCTTCGGCGCGCACGCCAAGAAGCTGCTCGTCTCCTCGACCAAGTCGATGCACGGCCATGCACTGGGTGCTGCGGGCGCCATCGAGCTCGCCGCCACGCTCCTCGCACTGCGCGACGGCTTCATCCCGCCCACCGCCAACTTCACCGAAGCGGATCCCCAGTGCGACCTCGACTATGTGCCGAATGCCGCGCGCGAGGTCCAGGTGGAAGTGGCGATCTCCAATTCCTTCGCCTTCGGCGGTCACAATGCCGTGATCGCGGTGCGCCGCTTCATGGGCTGAGCTGGCGGCCGCAGGGAAACCCGCTATGATCGGCAAGCGTCGGCGGTCCCGTGCGCCGGCTTGTCCGAGAGCGATGTGGGGCGCGAATGCGCCGCGGCGCGCTCGCCGGGAGCGCCCGCCAACCAGCCGGGGAGTGGATCATGGCAAAGTGTCGCGTGGCCGGTCTCGCGCGCCGGGATTTTCTCCGCCTTAGCGCAAGCGGCGCCGTGCTGCTCGCGGGCTCGCCGCTCGCAGCCCTCGCCGCCGATCCGCCGCTCAAGATCGGCACCATCGGCGCCGGGCATATCGGCGGCACGCTCGGCACGCTCTGGGTGCACGCCGGTCACCCGGTGACGTTCTCCTCGCGCAATCCCGAGGAGCTCAAGGGCCTGGTCGACGGCCTCGGCGCCCTGGCCCATGCCGGCACGGTCGCCGAAGCCATCGCCTTCGCGGACGTGATCCTGCTCGCCGTGCCCTACAAGGCGATCCCCGACATCGGCAAGGAGTTCGCGACGGCGCTCGCCGCCAAGTCCCTCGTCCTCAACGCGAGCAATCCAATTGTGGCGCGCGACGGCGATATCGCGACCCGGGCGCGCGAGAAGGGCACCGGCCTCGCCACGGCGGAGATGCTGCCCGGGGCGCATCTGGTGCGCGGCTTCAACGCGATCAATTATATGAAGCTGAAGGAAGATGCCAACCGCCAGGGCGGCCTGATCGGGGTGCCGCTCGCGGGCGACGACCAGAAAGCCCTCGCATTGGCCTCGAACCTGGTGCGCGAGATCGGCTTCGAGCCCGTGGTGGTCGGGCCGCTCGCCATGGGCAAGTATCTCATCCCGGGAACGCCGCTCGCGGGCGAGCACACGGCGGAGGAGATCCGCAAGATCGTGGCGACGCTCCACTGAGCGCTGCCCGGTCAAGCGGCGTTACCGCTCCAGTCGTCATTCCCGCGAAAGCGGCAATCCATCGGCTCCGGACCCCCGCTTTCGCGCTAGTAGATGCACACATCTTGGTGCGGCAAAGTGACTCAGCGCGATATTTTGGGGTATCGCCAACATGATTTTGTGTGATTCTCTTTCCGGCACTTCGATTTTTGAGGAGTGCCGCGATGTCGGACGCGCAGTATTGGCCGGGTCGGTTTGGGGATCGTCGCCTCGAAAAAGGGGGGCGGCTTTGCTCAAGGGCATGGTTGCGCGTGAAAGCAGCTGCTTGCGGCGAGCGGCCGGCGGCGAGCGCCGCGCGATCGTGCGTTACGGCCGGCTTCTTGCGAACCCCAAGGTAACGGTGGAGGCATTGCTCGCTGGCTGGGGCGAGCAGACCGCGCGCGCGGCCAGCGGGCGGCACGTGCTGGCGATCCAGGACACCAGCGAGATCGGTTTCCGGACGACGGCCGAGCGGCGGCGCGGGTTGGGCGAGATCGGCAAAGGCGTGGGGCGGGGCTTGCTGCTGCACGCGATGCTGGCGCTCGATGCCGAGACTGACGGCTGTCTCGGCCTCGTCGCCGGCCAGCTCTGGACGCGCCAGGGCCGCATCACGACGCCGCATAACGAGCGGCCGCTGGCCGCCAAGGAATCGCAGCGCTGGCTCAGGACGGCCGAGCAGGCCAAAGAGGTCCTGTCCGCTGCCGCGATGGTGACCGTGATCGCCGATCGCGAGAGCGATATCTACGCGGAATGGGCGACGCTGCCGAGTGCGGGCTTTCATTTGCTGACGCGCTCGATGCAGGACCGTCTGCTGGCCGATGGCCGAACGCTCTATGCCGCAGGGGCGGCAATGCCGCTCGCCGCGCACACAAGCGTTTCGCTCATGGCGCGCGCCAATCGGCCGGCGCGCCAAGCCACGCTGGCGTTGCGCTTCGGGCCGGTCACGCTGCGCAGACCGCAGAGCCCAGGCGAGCACGGATTGCCAATGTGGGTCGCCCTCAGGCTGGTGGAGGTCGTCGAATGCGACCCGCCGGCCGATGCCGAGCCGCTGCACTGGCGGCTGCTCACAACCCACGAGGTCGGCGATACGGCAGCCGCTTGGCGCATCGTCGATTGGTACAAGAAACGCTGGACGATCGAGCAGCTCTTCCGAACCCTCAAGCTCCAAGGGCTCAAGCTGGAAGACAGTCGGCTCGAGAGCGCCGAACGCTTGCTCAAGCTGGCCGCCATCGCGACCAAGGCTGCCGCCATTACCCTGCAGCTCGTGCAGGCGCGTGACGGGCAAAATGCCGCGGCGGCCAGCATCGCCTTCAACCCAGATCAAATCCAAGCCCTCATCGCACTCGATGCGACATACCGCGGCAGGACAAAACTCCAAAGCAATCCCCATCCACCGCGAAGTCTCGCCTGGGCGGCCTGGATCATCGCCCGCCTCGGCGGATGGGACGGATACCCACGCACCAAGCCCGGGCCAATCACCTTCAAGCATGGCCTCGAATACTTCCTCGCCGTCGCCCACGGATGGACCCTCAAAAATGTGTGAATCAACTAGCGCTTTCGCGGGGGTGACGAGAGAGCTGGTTCCACCTAATCGAGACATGCTCCGGCCGCGAGGCGGGCTTCGCCGCGGCAGCCTCAGTGGAGGTGGGGCTTCTTGAGGAAGTCCTCGCGGTTGGCCGAGCCGATGCGCACGTCGAAGCTGTCGCCCTCGCGCATGAGGGTGAGCGGCACCTCGGTGCCGGCGGGGCCGAGCGCCCAGATCTTGCGGTAGAGATCGGCCAAGCCCGTGACGCGCGCGCCGGCCACGGCGACGATGCGGTCGCCGGCGCGGATCTGGGCGCGGTGCGCCGGCCCGTTGCGCGCCAGGCTCACCACCGTCGGGCCCTCGCCCGCCTCCGTCGTGTACATGCCGAGCCAGGGCCGCGGCGGGCGGTTGCTGCGCCCGAAGCGCAGCAGGTCCTCGAAGATGGGATCGAGGAGATCGATCGGCACGATCATGTTGGCGTCGACCTGCTCGCCCGATTCCGCGACCCCTTGCACGAGGAGCGAGCCGATGCCGAGGAGCTTGCCGTCGCGGCCGATAAGGGCGGCACCGCCCCATTGCGGATGGGCGGGAAGCGTGAAGATCGCCTCGTCGAGCACGTATTCCCAGTAGCCGGCGAACTCGCGCTTGGATGCGATGCGCGCCTGGAGCGCGTGGCGAGGGCCGCCGTGGCCGGCCACGATGACGAGATCGCCTACCGCGCAGGCCTCCGAGCCGCCGCGCTCGAGCGCCGGCACGTCGAGCCGGCCGAGCGCCTGCACGAGCCCGAAGCCCGTCGACTGGTCGTAGGCCAGCACGTGGCCGGGTGCCGCACCGCCTCTGCTCGTGGTGAGCCAGACGGTCGCCGCCTCCGAGATCAGGTAGCCGATGGTGAGCACGAGGCCGTCTTCGCGGATGACGACGCCGTTGCCGTCGCGCTCGGTGCCCAAGGTGGCGGCGGTGAAGGCGTCCTGCGGCACCTCGGCGCGCAGATGCACCACGGCGGAAAGCGCCGCCTCGAGGTCGAAGGCCACGTCCTTGACGTTCGGCCGGACCTCCGAGGGAAATTCCCAATCGCGTGACGCCACGGCTCCGAAGCCTCCTCAGCTCCCGCACTCCGCCAAGGAGTTTACCACGAGCCGTCGTGGAAGATGAGACAAGTTTATCGAGCGCGCGCCGCCGCGGCCGGCCCTCACTCGAGCGGGATCATGACGTTGGTCTGGTAGGCCTTGAGCGCCGTAAGCCGCTTGTACCACGCCGCGAGGTGCGGCATCTCCGGCCGCTCGACGGGCAAGACGTACCAGCGGTGGACCGAGATGCCGCAGGCTACGTCGGCGAGCGAGAGCTCCTCGCCGCTGAGGAAAGGTCCCGCCGCGAGCGGCGCATCGGCCATGCGCCAGAGCGTCGCCGTGCGTTGGCGCGCCGCCTCGATCGCCGCCATGTCGCGCTTCTCGGGCGGCGTGCGCACGAAGCCGAGGAAGATCGGCGTGATCGCGGGATTGAGATGGGCAAGCTGCCAGTCCATCCAGCGTTCCACCTTGGCCGCCGCCGCGAGGTCCTCGGGGTAGAGGGCGCCGTGACCGTATCTCTTCGCAAGATAGCGGATGATCGTATTGGACTCCCAGAGCACGAGCCCGCCGTCCTCGACGGTCGGCACCAGGCCGTTCGGATTGAGCGCGCGATACTTCGGATCGTTGTTGCCGCCGAAGGGTCCGCCGATGTCGATGCGCTCGAAGGAAATGCCGAGCGCGTCGCAGCACCACAGCACCTTCTGCACGTTGGACGATGTCTTGCGTCCCCAGATCTTGAGCTTGGCCATGCAGGTGTTCTCCCTAAGCGGTGTTCCGCGCGAGCGTCGGAGCGGCGTCACGCCGTCAGCACGGCGCGCCCGACGACACGGCCGGCCTTGAGGTCCTCGAGCGCCGCATAGGCTTCGCTGAGCGGCCTCTTGCGGATGGGGATGGGCGGCACTTTCTCCCGCCGCACGAGCTCGAGGAGCTCGCGGAGCTCGGCGAGGCTGCCGACGTAGGAGCCCTCTATGGTCAGCGCGCGCTGCGGAATGCTGGGCAGCGGCAGCGTGATGTCGCCGCCGAAGAGGCCGACGACGATGAGCTTGCCGCCTTTGCCGAAGCAGTCGATGGCGAGCTGTGCCGTGGCGCGCGAGCCCACCAGGTCGATGGCCGTCCACACCGTGCCGCCCACAGCCTCCCGGATCGCCTGGACGGCGTCGGGGGCGGCGCCGTCGACGGCGGCGAGGGCGCCCGCCTTGAGTGCCGCCGCACGCTTCGCCGGATCGATGTCGACGACGACGGCGCCCCGCCCCTTCATGGCCTTGAGCAGGAGCAGGCACATGAGCCCGAGGCCGCCCGCGCCGATGACGACGGTCGGCTTCTCGGCAAGCCGCGGGCCGACCTTGCGCAGCGCCGAATAGGTGGTGAGCCCCGAGCAGGCATAGGGCGCCGCCTCGCTCGCCTCCATGTCCGACACGTCGAGCAGATAGCGCGGATGCGGCACCAGGAGATGGTCGCTGTAGCCGCCCGGGCGCTGGATGCCGAGGAAGCGCGGCGCCAGGCAGAGCTGCTCCTCCCCCATGCGGCAGACCTCGCAAGCGCCGCAGCCGATCCAGGGATAGGCAAGGCAGCGCTGGCCGAGCTTGAGCCCGCTCGCCTCGGGCCCGAGGGCGGCGACCTCGCCCACCGTCTCGTGACCGAGCGTGTGCGGCAGCTTCATGCCGCGCTCGGCCATCATGAGCTTCCTGCCGCCGCCGAGGTCGAAGTAGCCCTCCCAGATATGGAGATCGCTGTGGCACACGCCGGCAGCGGTCACGCGCAGCAGCACCTCGCTGCCGCGCGGCGCCGGCGTTGCGCGGTCGAACGGCTGCAAGGGAGCGCCCCATGCGGTGATGTCGTAGCTGCGCATCCTGGCCTCCCCTCGCTGCCCGCCTCTCGCGGCAGAGCCTTGCGCTATCGAGCGCACTCGGCCCGTCCCAGTCAAGAGCGAAGGTTGCGGCCGGAGAGCACCTTGGCTCTGGACTTGGCACGACCGCCACCCGCAGGATGGCGGCGGAAGAGGAGCCAACCGGCTTGCAGGGAAGGGCGGCACATGGACGAACGCCTCGGATTCATCGGCATGGGTGCCATGGGGGCGCCGATGGCGGGCCGCCTCAGGAAAGCGGGCTATGCCGTGACGGTGTGGAACCGCGCAGGCGGGAAGACGGCGCCGCTCATTGCCCTTGGCGCCGCCCAAGGCCTCGACCCCGCGGACGTGCTGGCCAGGAGCGACGTCGTCCATCTCTGCGTCTTCGACACGGCCGCTGTGGAGGCCGTGACGTTCGGCCCGCGCGGCCTCGCCGCGGCAGGGCCCCAGGCGGAGAAGCTCATCGTCGATCATTCGAGCATCGAGCCCGCGGCCACGCGCCGCATCGCGGCGCGGCTCAGCCGCGAGATCGGCGCCGGCTGGGTCGATGCGCCGGTCACGGGCGGCGTGCCCGGAGCCGAGGCCGGCACGCTCGCCATCATGGCGGGAGGCGAGCCCGCCGACATCGCCCGCCTTCGCCCCATTCTCGCCCATGTCTCCCAGCGCTTGACCCACATGGGAGCCGTGGGCGCCGGCCAGATCACCAAGCTCTGCAACCAGATGATGGTGGGCGGCACCATGGCGCTCATCGCCGAGATGCTGCAGATCGCCGCGAGCGGCGGGCTGGCGCTCGAGCGCCTGCCCGAGTGCCTCGCCGGCGGCTACGCCAATTCCGTCATCCTGCAGAACTTCGCCCTTGCCATGGCGGCGGGCGGCGTCAAGTCGGGCAATCTCGTCACCACCTTGCTCAAGGACCTCGGCAATGCCTGCGCCTTCGGCGACGGCACGGCCACGCCGATGCCGATGACGGCGCTCGCCGCGCAACTTTACCGCACGCTCTACGTTAACCATGGCGGCGCCCACGACGGCCTCGGGGTTCTGCGGCTTTACCGCTCGCGCGCCTTGGCCGGGTGACGCGGGAGCGGCCGGCCCCCGCTCCCGCATTCCCTCAGGCGCTGCCCAGCACCCCGTGAAGGAATTGCCGGATGAGGCGCTCCGCGATGGCTTCGATCTCTCGCACCGGCTTCCCTTCGTACCAATGGAGCGCGCCGTTCGCGAGGGCGAGGAGGCCGATGGCCGCGGCCTTCACGTCGAAGCCGGCGGGAAGCTCGCCGGCTACAACGGCGCGGCGGAAGATGTCCTCCCAGAGGCGGTGATAGTCTTCGGCCAGGGCCTTGAGCTCGGGCAGCACGGCTTCCGGCAGATTGCACCTCGCGAAGGTGAAGGCCGCCGCAAGATAGGAGCGGTTGTGCGTGAAATGCAGCATCATGCCCGCGCGGACCTTCTCCGCGATCGGCCGCCCGCTTTCCAGCACGACCGCAAGGCGCGCGTTGAATGTGGCACCCTCCTCGCGGCACACCTCGGCCAGCGCCGCCTCCTTGGAGGGCACGTAGTAATAGAGGCTGCCGGGGAGGAGGCCGATGCGCTCGCCGATGTCGCGCGTGGTGGCCTCGTGGAAGCCCTTTTCCGAGAACACGGCCGCCGCGGCCGCGATGACCTCGCGGCGGCGCCGGTTGCGCTTCTCGGCACTCCGTCCTTTGGCGCTCGCCGTCATCCTCTCTGGCATCCCCGGCCCCGCTAGCTCCACACCTCGGCAGCCACCTTGCCGACGAGCTCGAGCTTGCGCCACTGCTCCTCCTCGCCCATGGGAGCGCCGCCCACGGTGGTGCCGAAGCCGCATTGCGGGCTGAGCGCCAATTGGCCGTGGCTCGCGAAGGCGGCCGCCTCGTCGATGCGCCGCTTGAGATGCGCCGCCGCCTCGAGCACTGGCGTCTTGCTGCTGACCAGCCCGAGCACGGCCGATTTCTCCTTCGGCAGGAAGCGCAGCGGCCGGAAGTCGCCGGCGCGCGCGCTGTCGTATTCCAGAAGGAAGTGGTCTGCCGCGGCCTCTGAGAAGAGCCGCTCCGCCACCGGCTCGTAGCCGCCCGAGCCGATCCAGTGGCCGCGGAAATTGCCGCGGCAGAGGTGGATGCCGACCGCCATGCCGGGCGGGCGGGCGGCGATGGCGCGGTTGAGCGCGTCGATGTAGCGGCCGAGAAGTTGCCGCCAGTCCCAGCCCCACTGTGCCACGCGCTCGCGCACCTTGGCGTCGCAGAGGAGTGCGATCGGCACCTCGTCGAGCTGCAGGTAGCGGCAGCCAAGCCGGCCGAGCTCGGCGATCTCCTCGGCATAGACGGCGACGAGATCGTCCCAATAGGCCTCGTCGCCGCCGTAGACGCCGCGGTCGATGCCGTCGGGTCCGCGGAAGAAATGCATGACCGAGGGTGCCGGCATGGTGATCTTGACGGGCCGCGCCGCGACCGCGCGGGCGAAGGCGAACTCGGCACCGGCGATGCTCTTGACGCGGCGGATGCGGCCCTGGTTGTGCGGCACCGGCACCGGGATGCTCGCCTCCTCGCCGGCGAGGAAATTGAAGCGGGTGTCGCGGTGCTCGAGCCCCTCCACCGCATCGACGAAGCCCGCGAGCCAGGAGCGCCGGCGGAACTCGCCGTCGCTCACGGCACCGAGGCCCGCCGCCTCCTGACGCCGGATCGCGGCGCCGATCGCCTCATCGAGTGCTGCCTCGAATCCGGCGGCGTCCAGACGCCCGGCCCCGTGCGCCTTGTAGGCGTCGCGCAGCGCCTTGGGGCGGAGCAGGCTGCCGATGTGATCGGCACGGTAGATGGTATGTGCGGACACCGGACGTTCAACGCTTGTCGAGGAAGCGCGGCGCCTTGATCGCCCGCTCGAAGTCGCGCGCGAGGCTGCCGCTCTCGAGAAGCACGACCTCGGGCGTCACCTCGAAGCGCCGCCGCACGCACTCGACGAGCGCCAGCCGTGCGCCTTCCGCGTCGGCACCCCGCGCGGTTTCGACGAGGAGGCGGAGTGCGTCGACGCCCTCCGTCGCCACGATCTCGACGCGGAAGTCGGCGACCGCCGGCTCGGCGAACATGGCGTCCTCGAACTCGGTGTGGTTGAGGTTGACGCCGCGCACCTTGGAGAAGCCCTCGGTGCGCAGCGCGTGATGCAGCACGGGGAAGACCGAGAAGGGATCGCCGCTTGCCGGCTGGCGCCGGAGCGTCACGATGTCGCCCGAGAACCAGCGCAGGAAGGGCGTCATCGTGTTCGACCAGAGCGGCGTCATGACGAGAGCGCCCTCCTCGCCCTCTTTCACGGCAGCGCCCGATTCGGGATCGATGACTTCGAGGAAGAAGAGATCGGAGAACGCGACCATGCCCTCCATGCCGTCGCGCTCGACCGAGATCATGGCGCCCTCGGTCATGCCGAAGGAGTTGTGGACCCTGGCGCCCCAGCTGCGCTCGAGCTTGGCGCGCTTGGCGGCGGTGAGCGGTTCGGCGCTCACCAGGAGCATGCGCACGCCGAGCGTGCGGAGATCGACGCCGGCCGCCTCGGCCACGTTGGCGAGATGGAGCGCGTAGCTCGGCATCGCCGCCACCACGCTCGGCCTCAAGGTGGCGATGAGCTCGATCTGGGTTTGCGAGGCGGTGGTGGTGCCGGCACCTGCCCAGAGCGTCGCCATGCCCTCCATCTCGGCCGAGCGCGGCAAGAGCTGGCCGATGGGATGGATGCCCATGGGGAAGGAGACGTGAAGGAGGTCCGCCGCACCGGCGCCGATGCAGGGCCAGATGCGCCGGAAAGAGACGCCCAACATGTAGCGCATGTCCTCCGCCGAGCGCGGATAGAAGAGCGGCTTTCCGGTCACCCCGCCCGAGCGCCAGAACTCGACGGCCTCCGCAAAGCCCGCGATGCAGAAGTCGCGGTAGAACTCCTCGCTCGAGAGCTTGCGCAGCTCGTCCTTGGTGAGGAGCGGGATGCGGCGCCACACCTCGGGATCGTCGAGCCGCGCCGCATCGATGCCGGCCAGGCGCGGCGCCAGAAGCGCCGAGCGCTGCGCCCGTGCGAAGGCGATGCGTTTCCGCTCGCGATGGATCGCGGCAATCTCCGCGGCGCTCTTCGGCAGTGCGAGCGCCCAGGCGGGCCGCCCCGCGTCATCCGTCCTTGCCACGGCCTTCCCCCTCGCCTTCCCGAGCGCAGCATCGCACGCCATCGTGGGAAAATCAAATGCGGTTTGAATAATCTAATGCTGTTAGATAGATTTGCCGTCCGCCATGCCGCGGCGGCGGAGCCTCGGCTGACGCCGGGGACGCGCCGGCCGCCTTGTGGCACCATGCCAGGGGGAACCGGGGCAGCGGGGAGCGGGAGCCGCAGCATGTGGAAGCCGCCGCAGCGCCTCAAGCACCGGCCGAGCCTCGGCGTCATGCCGAGCCGGGCCGAGGCGGCGCGCGCGCGGCTCTTCAGCGCGGTAGCACTCGGACCCGTTCGGCTGGCCCAGCGAACCTGGGTGCCCGCGATGGTGCCGTGGCGCGCGACCGAGGACGGCCTGGTGACCCCGGAGGTGCTCGCCTGGTACCGGCGCTTTGCGGCCGGCCGGCCGGGCGCCATCGTGGTCGAGGCCACGGGCATCCGCGACATCCCGAGCGGGCCGCTCCTGCGCATCGGCCACGACCGCTTCATCCCCGGCCTTCGCCGCCTCACAGACACGGTGCGCGAGGCGAGCGAGGGTCGTACGCGGCTCTTCATCCAGATCATCGATTTCCTCAGCATCAAGCGCCGCCCCGAGCCGGCCAAGTACTTCGCGCGCTTCCTTGCCGTGAGCGAGCGCCACCGCGCGCTCCTGGAAGCACCCGGCCTGCCGGAGGAGGAGGTGCGCGGGCGCCTTGCAGCGCTCTCCGAGGACGAGCTCGCTCGCGTGCTCACGCCGCGCGAGCTCGAGGCGTTGCGCTACGGCGCCCGCGAGCGCGTGAGCGACCTCGATCTCCCGCATATCCGCGCATTGCCTCGCGTCCTTCCCGGCCTCTTCGCCGAGGCCGCGGCGCGCGCCGAGGCTGCCGGCTTCGACGGCGTCGAGCTCCATTACGCCCACGCCTACACCATGGCGTCCTTCCTCTCGGCCACCAACGTCCGCGACGACGGCTACGGCGGCACACTGGGTGCGCGCCTGCGCCTGCCGCTCGAGGTCTATGCCGCGGTGCGCGCGCGGGTCGGCCGCGGCTTCGCCGTCGGCTGCCGCTTCCTCGCCGAGGAATGCATCGCGGGCGGCAGCCCGCTTGCGGACGCGGTCCATTTCGGCACGGCCTTTGCGCGCGCCGGCATGGACTTCCTCTCGACCTCGCGCGGCGGCAAGTTCGACGACGCCAAGGAGCCGGCGGTGGGCGAGGCCGCCTACCCCTATACCGGCCCGAGCGGCTACGAATGCATGCCGCAGCACCTCTCGGACGAGGCCGGGCCCTTCGGCCGCAACGCCGCCGCCACCGCCGCCATTCGCAGCGCCGTCCGCGCCGCCGGGTGTGCCACCCCCCTCGTGCTCACCGGCGGCATCCACAACTTCGCCATGGCCGAGCGCCTCCTTGCCGAGGGCGCCTGCGACATCGTGGGCGCCGCGCGCCAGTCGCTCGCGGACCCGGACTGGACGCGCAAAATCGCCCTCGGCCTCGGCGACACCATCCGCCTCTGCGAATACACCAACTACTGCGAGGGCCTCGACCAGAAGCACAAGACGGTCACCTGCAAGCTGTGGGACCGCGTGGGCCTCGACGAGCCGGGCGTCCTCACGACCCCCGACGGCAGGCGCCGCCTCACCGCACCCGCCTGGGAGCCGCCGACCGACCGCGGGACGGAGCGCTGAGTGTGCCTGCGCGTCAAGCACGGCAATTCGCTCAACATGGGCGCCGCACCCGGCCGCATCTTGCGGTGTGCGCGGGCTCGGACGACGAAATAGGACTGTAAAGCATCACTTGACGGCTTGCTCGTCTCGGGTCATCCTTGTCCGGGTGATCCGCAGCTTCCGCAGCAAGGCGCTCAGGGCCTATTTTGAGGGCGGAAATGCCAGCGGCTTGAGCGTGCAAAACGCTGCCAGGGTCGGGCGCATGTTGCGCGCGCTGGATGCCGCGACCAGGCCGGAGCAGATGAGCCTGCCCGGCTACTTCTTCCACCCCTTGCGCGGCGTGCGGCGGTGGTCGCTCCGCGTGAGCGGCAACTGGCGGATGACCTTCGGCTGGGACGGCGCCGATGCCGTGGACGTGGATTTGAAGGACTACCACTGATGAGCAAGCGAGCGGTCAAGAGGGCACTGCCGGCAATGCACCCCGGCGAGCTGCTGCGCGAGGATATCGTCCCGGCCCTCGGGCGTCCGCGCGCCGAGATCGCCCGCCTGCTCGGTGTGTCGCGGCAGACCCTGCACGCGATCCTCGCCGAGCGCACGCCGGTCACGCCCGAGATGGCGCTTCGCCTCGGCAAGCTGTGCGGCAACGGCGCAGAGCTCTGGCTCAACCTGCAGGCGCGTTACGACCTGGAAAAGCTGGGCAGGACCAAGCGCGCCGAGATCGCCGCCATTCCGACGCTGGCGGCTGAGTGAAGGAGCTCCCCCTCACCCGCCGAGATAGAACTTGCGGATGAGCTCGTTGTCGCCGAGCTCCTCGGGCGAGCGGCCTTCGAAGGCGATCCTGCCGTGCACGATGACGTAGCCGCGGTCGGCGATGCGCACCGCCTGGTTGAAGTTCTGCTCGGCCATCAGCACGGTGAGCCCGTAGCGCTCCTTGAGCTCCTTGATCTTCTCGATGACGTGGCGCACCAGGACCGGTGCCAGCCCCACCGAGGGCTCGTCGACGAGGAGGATGCGCGGCGCCGACATGAGCGCCCGTGCCAACGCCAGCATCTGCTGCTCGCCGCCGCTCATGCTGGCGGCGAGCTGGTGGCGGCGCTCGCGCAGGCGCGGGAAGATCTCGTAGCAGTACTCGAGGTTGCGCCCGAGTGCTGCGCGCGCGGCATTGCGAAAGGCGCCGAGCAGCAGGTTCTCCTCGACCGTGAGCCTGGCGAAGAGCCGCCGCCCCTCGGGCACCAGTGCGATGCCGAGCTCGACGATCTCCTCGGTCAAGCGCCCGACGAGATCGTGCACCGTGCCCTCGATCTCGGCGGTGATGCTGCCGGCACTCGGCCGCACGATGCCCATGATGCATTTCATGAGCGTGCTCTTGCCGTTGCCGTTGGTGCCGAGGAGCGCCACCGTCTCGCGCGCGCCGACCGTCAAGGAGACGTCCTCGAGCGCCCTGACCGAGCCGTAGGCGGCGTGCACGCCGGCGATTGTGAGGCTATTCGCCAAGGTAGGCCCTCAGCACCTCGGGGTCGCGCACGACCGCCTCTGGCGCCGCATCGGCGATCTTGCGCCCGGCCACCAGCACGATGAGGCGCTCCGAGAAGCTCATCACCGCGCGCATGATGTGCTCGATGAGGATGATGGTGATGCCGGCCTCGTTCAAGCGCAGGAGGAGGGCCAGGATGTCGTCGACTTCGGCGTGGGAGAGGCCGGCCATGGCCTCGTCGGCGATGAGGAGCTTGGGCTCGGCGGCGATGGCGCGCGCGAGCTCGAGCTTGCGCATCTCGACCTGGGAGAGATCGAGCGGCCGCCGGCCCGCCTTGCCGGCGAGGCCCACGAGGCCCAGGAGCTCGTCCACGCGCGCGGCGATCGCGGCGGCCGAGAGGCGATTGCCCGCCCGCGCGTTCACCGTATAGAGGAGCGGGATGCGCAGGTTGTCGGCGACCGAGAGGCTGGCGAAAGGCCGCGGCAGCTGGAAGCTGCGCGCGATCCCCAGGCGGATGCGCTGATGGGCGGAGAGCCCGTCGATGCGCCCGCCCGCGAAGCGCACGCTGCCCGACTCATTGCGCAGCGTGCCGCAGAGGCAATTGACGAGCGTGCTCTTGCCCGAGCCGTTGGGCCCGATGAGCCCCACGCGCTCGCCGCCTGCGACCTCGAGCGTCACGGCGTCGAGCGCCACGAAGCCGCCGAAGTGCTTGCTCAAGGACTCGACCTCGAGGAGCGGGCGCGCCATCAGCCGCTCCGCCCTCTGAGACGCTCGGCGAAGAGGCCGACGATGCCGTTGGGTGCCGCGATGACGAAGCCGACGAGCAGCACGCCGACGATCAGCAGATTGGCGGCCGACGAGATGGTGACGGTCGCCACCTGCTGAATGGTGCCGAGCAGCACCGCGCCGATGAGCGGGCCGAGCCAGGTGGTGGTGCCGCCGATGAGCGGCATGGCGATGCTGTTGACGGCATAGGCGAGGCTGAAGGCCGAGGCCGGATCGAGGTAGGTGACGTAGGCGGGCAGCGGCGCACCCGCCATGCCCATGAGGGCGCCGCTCAGCGTCGTGGCGGCGAGCTTGAGGCGGAGCGTCGGCACGCCGAAGGCCTCGGCCGCCTGCTCGTCGTCGCGGATGGCGGCGAAGCCGAAGCCGAGCCGCGAGCGCTCGAGCGCGCGCGCGAGCGTGAGCGCCAGGACGGCGAGCGCCAGCATCACGAGGAAGAGGTACTGGATGTAGTTGCCGAGGAGCGGCACCTGGGCCGGCCGCATGACGTAGGCGCCGCGCGCGCCGCCGACGAAGTCCCAGTTGACGATGAGGGTCTGCATGACGACGGCGAAGGCGAGCGTCGCGATGGAGAAATAGACGCCGCGCAAGCGGAGCGTGAGATAGCCCATGCCGAGGCCGACGAGTCCCGAGACGGCACCGCCCACGAGCATGAGGAGCGGCAGCGGCAGCGGGAAGAGCTTGTGGAGCACGACCGAGCTGTAGGCGCCGAGCGCGAAAAAGGCGGCGGTGCCGAAATTCACGTACCCGGTGTAGCCGCCGAGGATGTTCCACGCGGTCGCCAGCACGATGTACTGCAGCACCACGTAGCCCGCGAAGAAGTAATACTCGTTGTGGAGGAAGCGGCAGAGGGCGAAGACCGCCGCGGCCACGGCGAGGGCGGCGAGGAGGAAGCCCGGCGAGCGCACCGGCCTAGCGCCCGAAGAAGCCCACGGGGCGCACCGCGAGCGTGACGAGAAGGATGCCGAAGGCGACCGCCGGCGACCACGAGGGGCCGTAGAAGGTCGCGGTGATGCTCTCGACGACGCCGAGGAGGAGGGCGGCCAAGAGGGTGCCGGGCAGGCTGCCCATGCCGCCGAGCACGCAGATGGCGAAGACGCGGCCGATATAGTCGCGGCCGACCGAGGGCTCGACCGGCTGGATGATGATGAGGAAGGCGCCGGCGATCCCGGCCGTGGCGATCGAGATGCCGAAGGCCAGGCGCTTGATGCGGCTCGGGCTCACCCCCATGAGGCGGAGTGCGAGCTGGTCCTGCGACACGGCGAGGATGGCGCGGCCGATGAAGCTCTTCTGGAGGAAGAGCTGGAGTGCGCCGAGCAGCAGCAGCGAGATGGCGAAGGGTACCAGCATGCGAAGCGGCAGGATGACGAAGCCGAGGTGGAGGCTGGCGCCGATGTAGGGCGCCTCGACGTAGCGGTAGTCGACGCCGAAGACCACTACGAGGGCGACCTCGGTGATGAAGAGCAGGCCGAAGAAGAAGGCGAGTCCGCGCAGCGATTCCTGGCCGCGCCGCTCGAACGAGAGGTAATAGACCTGATAGACCGCCGCACCCAGGAGATAGAAGGCCGGCGCCATGACGACGCTGGCCAAGAGCGGGTCGAGGCCGAGCGTCGAGTTGACGAGGTAGGTGATGTAGGAGCCGAGGATGATGAAGGCCGGGTGCGCGATATTGACGATGTCGAGCATGCCGAAGGCGATCGAGACGCCGACCGTGACCGCGGCGTAGAAGCCGCCGAGGAGTAGCCCCGCGATCACCGCATTGGCGAGGAGCTCGAACGAGCCATCCATCCACGAATCCGCCCTGCCGGCCGTCTTTTGTATTCTCGGCGCCTCTTGCGCCCTAATCTGGAGGAAGTTCGCGCCCTTGGCTAGTAGCCAGCGCAGTGGCCGCCAGCACACATGGGGCCCCCACACAGGGCTGGACCAGCCTTCCTGGTCGGCCTTGGTATTGTATATACAAACATATAGTATATAGGCGATGAATGTTGCCGTATCGGAATTCGATTGGGACGACGGCAATCGCGCAAAGTGCGAGAAGCACGGCGTCTCGCCTGAAGATTAAGCGAATCGCTTTCGCCGTCGTCATGCCCGCGAAAGCGGGCATCCAGGGCCGCCAAAACAGCGCGTTTTCCGACGCTTCTGGACACCCGCTTTCGCGGGTGTGACGACAGTGGGAATGAGTTTGGAGCACGAATTCCCGAACAACTCCTTGGTAGCGCCCGCTACATGCACAGGAAGGAGGTCATGAGCCATGAAAAAGAAAATCCCGACCTTTAAGACCGACGCGGAAGCCGAGCGTTTCGTGGATACGGCGGCCCTCACCGAATACGATCTTTCCGGCCTCAGGCCGGTCAGATTCGAGTTCGAGAAAAAGACCGAGCAGATCAACATGCGCCTGCCGAAGCCTTTGCTTGAAGCCGTCAAGAAGCGCTCCAGCGCGCGCGGCATTCCCTATACGCGCTTCATTCGCGAGGCCGTGGAAATGGCGCTTGCCCGCCCCAGGAAGCTGCGATGAGCGGGGCTTTGACGGACATTTGAGGCGGCGCCATAGAGCGCGAATGGGACGCCTGGCACCGCGTCCTCCCCCTCGCCACCTCCTTCCGCGCGGGCGCAAACTTCCCTAAACTCGCTCGCCGCGGAAGGAGGAGCGAGTGGCCGCACCACCAGCCGAATACGCCCGCATGCTGGCCCGCGCGCGCGAGCTGGCGCCGGCCTTGCGCGCACGCGCGGCCGAGGCCGAGGCATTGCGCTGCCTCCCCGAGGCGAGCGTGCGCGAGCTCCACGAGAGCGGGCTCTTCCGCGCCTTCCAGCCGAAGCGCGTGGGCGGCGGCGAGCTCGCTTACGGGCTTTTCATCGATGCCGGTGCGGCGCTCGGTGCCGCCTGCGGCTCGACCGCCTGGGTGTGGGGCAATCTCGCAAGCCACCACTGGATGCTCGCCATGTGGCCGGAGCGCGCGCAGGCAGCACTCTGGGACGCCGACCCGGACGTGCTGATCGCCTCGTCCTTCGTCTTCCCGAGCGGGCGGGCGCGGCGGGCGGCCGGCGGCTACGAGCTCGCCGGGCGCTGGCCCTTCGCGAGCGGCATCATGCACTCGAGCTGGGCCATGCTCGGCGGCCTCGTGGCGGCCACCGACGGCGGGCCCTCCGAGCAGCGCATGTTCCTGGTGCCCGCCGCGAGCTATCGCGTCATCGACACCTGGCGCGTCTCCGGTCTCTCGGCCACCGGCAGCCACGACATCGAGATCGACGGCGTCTTCGTCGAGGAGGCCTTCACCCTCGCGGTCGAGCCCACCAAGCGCGCCCTGTCCCCGGGCCTCGCGCTCAATCCCGGGCCGCTCTACCGCATCCCGGTCTTCGCCACCTTCCCCTATATCCTCGCCGGCCCCCTCCTCGGCATCGCCGAGGGTGCCGTCGAGCATTACGTGGCGAGCGCCAGGGAGCGCGCCTCGAGCTACACCGGCCAGCGCATCGCCGAGCATGCGCCGGTGCAGATCAAGATCGCCGAGGCGAGCGCCGCCGCCGCCGCGGCCCGGCTCATGCTGCTCGCGGACTGCAGCGAGATGATGGCGATCGCCGCGGCCGCTGGCGCCACGGACGAGGAGCGCCGCGCGCGCTACCGGCGCAACCCGGCCTTTGCGGCACGGCTCGCCACGGGCGCCGTCGACGTGCTGGTGCAGGCGGCCGGCGGCGGCGGCCTCTATGCGCGCAATCCCCTCCAGCGCGCCTTCCGCGACGCCCATGCCGCGGCCGCGCACATCTCGCTCGTGTGGGACGTGGCGGGAGCACTTTACGGCCGCGTCGCCCTCGGCCTCCACTCGGGGAACGCCACGATCTGACGGACAGAGCTCACGCCGCACCCGAGGCCATCACTGGCGCCTTGCGGCCCGCGGCCTCCGCGGCGGCGAAGTTGAGCTCGACCTTGACGCCGTTGGGATCGATGAGGAAGAGCTGGTAGAGCCCCTCGCTATCGACCCGGCGCTCGCGGAACTCGACCTTGAGCCGCTCAAAGTGCGCGATCGTCTCGGCGAGGCCGGTGGCGCGGAATGCCACATGGTCGATGACGCCCGAGCCGCGCACCGCCTGGGACTCCTGGCCGAGATAGCGCAAGCGCTCCGCCGAGGCCTTGCTGCCGCCCTCGGTCAGGTGCAGCACGGCGCAGTCGCCGATATAGAGCCAATGGACGGGAAAGCCGAAATCCGGATGCGGCCCCTCGCGCATGCCCAGCACGCGCACGTACCAGTCCCTCGTCGCCTCGAGGTCCTCGGGCTGGAGCAGATAATGCTCGAGATGGGCGAGCGGCATGGGCCGGCCTCCGTCGCGCGCGCGGCGCTTTGCCCCGGCTATTCTTCCTCTGGCATTCTTCCTCTGGCGCGGAGCGCGGGATTGGGCATAGGATAGCGCAAAAGCGAGAACCAGGGAGGGACTATGTTCCGCAGGTTGAAGTGCGCCTTGAGCGCGCGCCTCGTCGCGGCCGTGCTGGCCGCGGCGGCATCTTTCGCCGCCGTCGCACCTGGAGCGGCACTTGCGGCCGAGCCGATCAAGATCGGCCTCGGCATGGCGCTCACCGGCCCGCTTGCCGCGAACGGCAAGGCCGCCATTCTCGCCATGGAAATTTGGGCCGAGGACGTGAACGCCAAGGGCGGCCTCCTCGGCCGGCCGGTCAAGCTCATCTATTACGACGACCAGAGCAATCCCTCCACGGTGCCGGGCATCTACACCAAGCTCATGGACGTGGACAAGGTCGACCTCGTGGTGAGCGGTTATGCCACGAACATGATCGCACCGGCCATGCCGGCGGTGATGCAGCACAACATGGTCTTCATGGGGCTCCTCGGCCTGGCGGTCAACAGCGAGTTCAAATATCCCAACTACTTCTCCATGACCGCGACCGGCGGGCTCGATCCCAAAGGGAGCATCACCACCGGCTTCTTCGATCTCGCGATGGCGCAGAGCCCCAAGCCGAAGACGGTCGCCATCGTGGCCGCCGACGCCGAGTTCGCGCGCAACGCCTCGGACGGCGCCCGCGCCAACGCCAAGGCCGCCAAGCTCGACATCGTCTACGACAAGAGCTACCCGCCGACCACCACCGACTTCAGCCCGATCGTGCGCGCCATCCAGGCGACCAACCCGGACCTCGTGCTGGTCGCCTCCTATCCGCTCGATTCGGTGGGCATGGTGCGCGCCGTGAACGAGATCGGCCTCAAGACCAGGATGTTCGGCGGCGCCATGGTCGGCCTGCAGACCACCTCGACCAAGACCCAGCTCGGGCCCCTCCTGAACGGCATCGTCGATTACGACTTCTGGCTGCCGGTCAAGGCCATGCAGTTCCCCGGCGTGCTCGACTTCCTCAAGAAGTACCAGGCCAAGTCGGCAAGTGCCGGCGTCGATCTTCTCGGCTACTACCTGCCGCCCTGGGCCTATGCCGATCTCCAGGTGCTGGGCGAGGCCGTCGAGGGGACCAAGAGCCTCGACCAGGCGAAGCTCGGCGCCTACATCCGCGAGCACACCTTCAAGACCATCCTCGGCGACATGAAGTTCGGTCCCAACGGCGAGCTCTCGGAGCCGCGCATCATCGACATCCAGTATCAGCACATCAAGGGCAACGGCATCGACCAGTTCAAGGAGATGTCGACCCAGGTGGTGCTGTGGCCGCCGCAGTATAAATCGGGGGACATCATCTACCCTTACACGGACGCGAAGAACTGAGCGTCGGAGCCGTCCCTCACCCTTCCCATCCCTTCGGGATGGGCCCCTTCCCTCTCCCGCTTGCGGGAGAGGGTGGCCGCGGAGCGGCCGGGCGAGGGACCGCTCCGCGCCGATCTAGGCGCTTGCCCGAGCGTGCTGCTTCACTTTGCGTACCGCGGCGAGTTGACCCCGTAGCATGTCGAGGGTGTCCCGTTCGGTCTGGCTCAATCCGTCGAGCTTGACGTGCTTGAGAAGCACGTCGAGCGCATCGCCGATGCGACCGAGCTGCCGGCCATAGCTTCCCACCTCGTCGAGGACCGCCTGCTCGACCTCGGGATGCGGCGTCTGGCCCAAGTCGATGTTGATGAACCCGAATTGCGCGCCCTGCTGATAGAAGGTCCAGGGATTGATCGCCTGCCAGAGCTTTTGCGGGGCCAACGACAGCTGGAATGACTTCGCCATGGTCGCCTCCTCATGGAAGTAAGCGCTCGGCCCTCTGCCGCGATCCCCGCTCAGCCCTCCTCGGCCCGATGCGGGATCTGGCGCACCGTGTTCTTGAGCACGCCGATGCCCTCGACCTCGGCCTCGACCACGTCGCCGTCCTTGAGGAAGCACGGCGGGTTCATGGCGAAGCCGACGCCGCTCGGCGTGCCCGTGGCGATCACGTCGCCGGCGTCGAGCGTGAGCCCCTCCGAGAGCGAGGCGATGATCGTCTTCAAATCGAAGATCATGTATTTGGTGTTCGAGCTCTGGCGCTCCTCGCCGTTGACGCGCAGCTTGAGGTCGAGGTTCTGCGCATCGGCGATGGCGCTCGCATGCACGATCCAGGGGCCCATCGGGCAGGAGCCGTCGAGGGACTTCCCCTTGAACCATTGCTCGTGGCGGCGCTGCAGGTCGCGGCCCGTCACGTCGTTGATGATGGTGTAGCCGAAGATGTGCGAGAGCGCCTTCTCCTTCGGGATGTTGCGCCCGCGCTTGCCGATGACGACGCCGAGCTCGACCTCGTAATCGAGCTTCTGCGTCACCTCGGCGTCGAGCGGGATGTCGTCGCCGGGGCCGATGATCGCGGTGAGCGGCTTGGTGAAGAACTGCGCGAACTCGGGCAGCTTCATCTCGCTGCCGCGCGCGCGGTAGCCCTCGGCCACGTGCTCGACGTAGTTGCGCCCGACGCAGAAGATGTTCTTGCGCGGCTCCGGGATGGGGGCGATGAGCCGCACCTCCTTGAGATCGAGGGCCGCATTCGCGCCGCCGCCCGCACTCCCCCGCTTCGCCGCCTCGCGGAGCGCCGCCTCGCCCGCGGCCCCCGCGCGCACGATGTCGAGGGCACTTCTGAGCGGTCCCTTGCCCGGCAGGCTCTCCGAGAGGTCGAGCACGCGCCCGCCGTCGAGGAGCAGACCGGGTGCCGTGCGATTGTGCTGGCGAAAGGTCACGAGCCGCATGGGGGAGCCTTTCCGTTGGAAAGCGACGCCGCCATCAAAATGGAGAACCCTCTCGGCCGCAACAGCAAAAAGTGCCGAACATCCCCGCTTGCGACAGAGCACGGCTCGCCTAGAATGCGGTTCCGCGCGACGCGCACGGCAAAGGGAGCCGCCGATGGACTATCGCACCCTCGGCAAGAGCGGCATCAAGGTCTCGCCGCTCTGCCTCGGCACCATGATGTTCGGCGGCCCGACCGACGAGCAGACGAGCCTGCGCCTCGTCGCCAAGGCCGAGGCGGCCGGCGTCAATTTCATCGACACGGCCAACCAGTACAACGCCGGCAAGTCGGAGGAGATCGTCGGCCGCGCCGTCAAGGCGCGGCGCCACGACTGGGTGCTCGCGACCAAGCTCTGCAATGCCATGGGACCCGGGCCCAACCAGCGCGGTCTCTCGCGCGGCTGGATGCAGCAGGCGGTCGAGGGCAGCTTGAAGCGTCTCGGCACCGATTACATCAACGTCTATTACTTCCATCGCGAGGACCCGGACACGCCGCTCGCCGCCTCGGTCGCGACGGTGGGCGATCTCATCCGCGCCGGCAAGGTGCGCTATTTCGGCCTCTCCAACTTCCGCGCCTGGCGCATCGCCGAGATCGCGCGCCTCTCGGACCAGCTTGGCATCGACCGCCCGATCGTGAGCCAGCCCTATTACAACGCGCTGAACCGCGGGCCCGAGGTCGAGCAGCTCCCGGTCTCAGCCTATTACGGGCTCGGGGTGGTGCCCTATAGCCCGCTCGCCCGCGGCGTGCTCACCGGCAAGTACCTGCCCAACGCCCCGTTAGCACCGGATACGCGTGCCGGACGGAAGGACAAGCGCATGATGGAAAGCGAGTGGCGCCCCGAATCCCTCGAGATCGCCCAGAAGGTGAAGGCCCATGCCGAGGCGCGCGGCATGACGGCCGGCCAGTTCGCCTTCAACTGGGTGCTCAACAACGCGCTCGTCAGCGCGGCCATTGCCGGCCCGCGCACCGAGGCGCAGCTCGACGACTATCTGGGGGCGTTCCGGCACCCTTTCACCGCCGAGGACGAGGCGCTCATCGACGGGCTCGTCGCCGCCGGCCATCCCTCGACACCCGGCTACAACGATCCGAGCTATCCCATCGAAGGGCGCGTATCGCGATGCTGAAGAGCACCTCGCTACTGTCCCGAGCCGGCCTGACCTTGGCGCTCGCCGCCCTGCCGGCGCTTCACGCCCGTGCCGGCGATCAGAGCGGCCTCATCGTCAATACGGCGGTCGCCGGGCCAACCCTCACCTTCGACTGGCCGGCGCTCGAGATCGGCATCGGCTCTTACGAGGAGGGGCCAACGGGCGTCACCATCTTCCGCTTCCCCAAGGGGGCGAGTGCCGCGGTCGACGTGCGCGGCGGAGCGCCGGGGACGCTCAACACCGACCTCCTGCGCCTCGGCTACGGAGCTCCCTTCGTCTCTGCCGTCGTGCTCACGGGCGGCTCCGCCTATGGCGAGGAGACGATTACCGCGGTCGAGACCGGCCTCAAGGACGACGGCGCCGCCTCGGGCGATTGGGACCACATCGCCCTCGTGCCCGGTGCGGTGATCTACGACTTCGGCTCCCGGCGCCTCAACGCGATCTATCCCGACAAGCGGTTAGCGCAAGCGGCCCTCCACGCGCTGAGGCCGGGCGTCTTCCCGCTCGGCGCCCAGGGTGCCGGCCGCATGGCGATGCAGGGCGGCTATTTCGGTTGCCTCGCCCATTCCGGCCAAGGCGGCGCCTTCCGCCAGGTGGGAGCCACCAAGATCGCCACCTTCGTGGTGGTCAATGCGCTCGGCGCCATCACCGGCCGCGACGGCCGCCTCGCGAGCTGCAACCGCGGCAAGTCGTGGGGCAACCTCGCCAAAACGTCCGAGCTCCTGCGTCACCTGCCGGAGAGCCTCAAGCCCGCATGGGACGCCTCGGCCGCCGAGAAGGCGCTCGGCGCCCCGTCCCAGGCCAACACCACGATCAGCCTGGTGGTGACCAACCGCAAGCTCGCGCCCTGGGCGCTCCAGCGCCTCGCGGTCCAGGTGCAGAGCTCGATGGCGCGGGCGATCCAGCCCTTCTCGACCCAATTCGACGGCGACACCCTCTTTGCCGTCTCGACCGGCGAGGTCGAGGACAAGGAGCTCTCGCCCATCAATCTCGGCGCCATCGCGGGCGAGCTCATGTGGGACGCCATCCTCGCGAGCGTGCCGCAGGAAAAGCCCTTCGTGGCGCCCGCGGCACCGGCCGCGGTCGGCGCCGATCAGCTCGCCGCCTATGCGGGGAAATACGCCTTCGGCGATGCCGCCCTCCTCGAGGTCCGCGTCGAGGACGGCAAGCTCACGGTGCGCTCGGCCGGCGAGGCTGCCGTCTTCGAGTTCGGCAACGCCGCCCCCACCGCCGTCTCAGCACTCTCGCCGAGCGAGTTCTACGTGGACGGCCGCTACCACACCCGCATCGCCTTCACCAGGGATGCCTCCGGCCGCGTCACCGGCGCCGTCCTCAATCCCGGCCGCTGGGAGCAGAAGGGACGGCGCGTGGCAGACGAGTGACGCGCGCGGTCATGGCCATCGAGTGGCGTCTCCCGCGCCACGCAAGAGCGCTCCCGCGATGATTATGGGTGCCGACCTGTCCCAGCCGTGGCGCAGCCAGACGCATTCGCACTCGCTTCCGATCATGCCTGCTTGCCGCCCGGCTCCGGCTGCGAATTGTAGATTCGCTCGTAGATGCGATCGATTGAGCTCTTGCGCACGGTTTCCCGGATAAGTGCGGCGTCGGCCTCCGAGATCAGCGGCATGCCCGTCCCCTTGCGGAACAAGCCCGGTCGCTTCGCGGCTAGCAACAGAAGCCGAATCATCGAGGAGCTGGGCCCGACCTCGCCGGATTCGTATTTCTCGAACGCCTTGGCGCCCCCACCGAACACGCGGGCCGCATCCTGCTGCGACAGGCCGCACACCTCGCGGATCGCTCTGATCTGGAGCGGCGTCAGGGCCGTACGTTTCGCTTTGGCTCTGGCCTCGCGCCGGGCGGCGGCGCGAATCACGTTGTCCTCATCGGTCAGTTGACCCTCGGTATCCTTCGGATCATCGAGTGACGCCCACCATCCCGGCTGCCCGTAGGTGAAGGGCTGGCCGTCCACGGTGATCGTGAGCATCTTCACCCCTCGCGTGAGCGCCCGGCCGCTTTCCGCGCTTGCAATGACGTTTGGATAATCCCGTGGGTTATTGGTCATGGCTCGTTCTCCTTGAAGCTGATGAGCAACAGCTCCCCTCGCGCGTCCAGCGTGAACTTCACATAGAGCTCGCGACCTTCAACGACCGGCTTATAGACATCCTGCCAAATCGCAGGATTAGCATCGGATGGCATTGATTTATCGAAATCACGCGCCGTAAGACCGGCAATCACGTCGGTCACTTCCAGCTCGTCCAGCCCAAGCTCTTCCGCTCCGTCCGCTGCCGTCATCGTCCGGTTCATCCGGGCCACATCAGCGAAGGCAGCCTTGACTATCTTTAGCTGGTAACGCGGTTTCCGCCGCCTCCTCATACCCCCATATTGGGGGTAGATGAGAGATTGTCAAGGGACCTTGGCACCGCCCATTGGCCCGTCCAGCCCGTGGCGCGACGAGGTCGGGGACGTCCGCATCAGGCTCTTTGGCGACGAGCATAGCCGAGGTGAAACGGGGGGCGCCGTCGCGCTCCGAATAAGTGAGAAACGCGAGCGCGCTCAGCTTGCACTCGACGAGGCTGGCGCGGCGCCCCCTATGCCCCGCGCAGGAGCGCTTCGGCGATCGTCTCCCACTCCTCGGCGAGCGGCTCCTTGGCCGCCGCGCGGCCGGCGCGGCTATACCAGTAGCCGGCGTTCGATTGGTCGCCCTCCTTGCGGTGGAGATAGGCGTGCACCCAGCAGCCGTCCTTCTCCTCCTCCACCTGCTGCGCGCATTTGTGCGCCTTGTCCCAGTCGCCCTTGGCGTCCCACCACAGCGCCTGCACCTCGAGGCTCAGCTCCTTGGGAGGCTCTTCGAGCGCGACCGACTTCTTGAAGCTCGCCAGGTCCATGTTTACGACCCTCGCAACCATCGCTGTCACCGAATTTAGCCCGAATGAGCGGCTCGCGAAACCGCCCGCACCTTAACCGTGCCCAGCGAGCCTCTTGAGCTCTTGGCCGAGCAGGAGGAACTCCTCGCGCCGCGCGGTGTGGCGGCGCCAGGCGAGGCCGACCTCGCGTGCCGGCGCCTTGCCCTCGAGCGGGATGATGCGGAGCGAGGTGCCCTTGGCGATCCCTGCGTCGATGGCAAGCTGGGGGAGGAGCGTCACCCCGAGGCCGTTCGCCACCATCTGCACGATGGTGTGGAGGCTGGTCGCCTCGAAGGGATCGACCTGCGGGCGCGTGCGCGGGCGGCAGGCATTGAGCGCGTGCTGACGCAGGCAGTGGCCGTCCTCGAGCAGCAGCAGGTTCTCCTTGGCCACTTCGGCCGCCGTGACGCTCCGGCGGCCGGCCAGCGGATGGTCGGCGGGGCAGCAGAAGCTGAAGGGGTCCTCGAAGAGCGTCTCGCACTCGATGTTGCCTACCTCGTAGGGAAGGGCCAGCAGCACCACGTCGAGCTCCCCCGCCTGCAGCCGCTCGACGAGGCGCTCGGTCACGTCCTCCCTCAGATAGAGGCGCAAGCGGCGATGGCTGCGCCGCAGCCGGCCGAGCACGCGGGGCAGGAGGAAGGGGCCGATGGTCGGGATGACGCCCATGCGCAGCGTGCCCGCGAGCGGCTCGCCCGCCGCCTGCGCCGCGCGCGTGAGCTCCTCCGCACCCTCGAGGATGTCGCGCGCGCGGCGCACCGTCTCCTCGCCGAGCGGCGTGAGCAACACCGAGCGCTTGCTGCGCTCGACGAGGACCGCCTGCAGCGTCTCCTCGAGCTCCTTGATGCTGGCCGAGAGCGTCGACTGGGTGACGTGGCAGGCGGCGGCGGCCTTGCCGAAATGGCGGTGCTCGGCAAGTGCCGCGAGATGGCGCAGCTGGCGGAGCGTGGGAAGCGGGGTCATCACTCCCTCTCTCCCTTCAGGGGGAGAGGGTCGGGGTGAGGGGGCGAGCCTTCGCCGGCCCGCCCCAAGAGCATCGCCGCCTCGGCGAGGTCCTCGGGACGGTTGGCATTGAAGAAGGGATCGACGGGTGTCGCCGCGAAATCGACCTCGACGAGCCTGTAGCGCGCGGTCCACAGGTCGACCTTGCGCAGGCCCTCCTCGACGAGCGCCTTGGCGAGCGCGCCGTGAAGCGCCACCGGCCAGAGGGCGAAGACGGGATGGCTCTGCCCGCCGCTTCTGGCAGAGGCAATGTCGGCGCCCTCCGCCGCGACCGCGGCCAGGAGCCGGGCCACGAGGTCGCGCGGCAGGAACGGCGCGTCGCAGGCGAAGCTCGCGAGGAAGGAGGCCTGCGGCAGCGCCTCGCGCGCCCAGGCCATGCCGGCAAGGATGCCGGCAAGGGGACCCGCGAAGCCCGCGATGCCGTCTGCGCGCACGGGCAAGCCAAAGCCGGCGAAGCGCGCCGGATCGCCGTTGGCATTGAGCATGAGTGCCGCCACCTGCGGCCGCGCGCGCTCGATGACGCGGGCGAGGATGGTCTTGCCGGCGAGCGGCCTCAAGCACTTGTCGCCGCCGCCCATGCGGCGCGAGAGGCCGCCCGCGAGCAGCACGCCCGCGACCTCAGCCACCACGGCGCTCACTCATCGTCGGAGAGGCTCGACTTGCGCCGCACCTCGCGCGGCTCGGCGGCGACCGCGTGAAGGTCCGCGTCGTAGCGGATGCGGTGCTCGCCCGCGAGTGCCAGGAAGCGCTTCCCCTTGGCGCGGCCGATGAGCGTGAGATCGGCCTTCTTCGCGAGCTCGACGCCCCAGGCGGTGAAGCCCGAGCGCGAGACGAGGATGGGGATGCGCATCTGCACGCACTTGATCACCATCTCGCTGGTGAGCCGGCCGGTCGTGTAGAAGATCTTGCCCTCGGGCTTGACGCCGTTCATGAGCATGTAGCCGGCGATCTTGTCGATGGCGTTGTGGCGGCCCACGTCCTCCATATAGACGAGCGGGCGGTCCTCCTCGCAGAGCACGCAGCCGTGGATGGCGCCGGCCTCGAGATAGAGGCTCGGGCAGGTGTTGATCTTCTTGGCGAGCGCGTAGAGCCAGGAGGTGCGCAAGACCGCGTCCTTCGGCAGGCGCACCTCGTCGAACTTCTCCATGAGGTCGCCGAACACGGTGCCCTGGGCGCAGCCCGAGGTGCGCACCTTGCGCTTGAGCTTGGCCTCGTAGTCGGTGCGCCGCCGCGTGCGCACCACCACGAGCTCGAGCTCCTCGTCGTGCTCGATGGCGGTGATCTCGTCGTCCGGCCGCAGCATGTTCTGGTTGAGGAGATAGCCGACCGCGAGATAGTCGGGGTGGTCGCCGACCGTCATCAGGGTGACGATCTCCTGGCCGTTGAGGAAGAGCGTGAGCGGCCGCTCGACCACCACCGCCGTCTCGACCGCGTTGCCCTCCTGGTCGCGCCCCGAAACGCGCCGCGTGAGCCGAGCATCGCCCGGGTCCGGACGCACTGCGAACTCGCCGAGTGGGGCCGCCCGCGGCGGCACCCTCGCCGCCGGCTTCGCCTTGCGCGCCGCCGCACCTTCCGCCATTCCCTTGATCCTCATATCCCTTCGCTCTCAATATGCGTCGATGCGCGCGAGCGGGCAAGGCGCCCCGGCCGGGAACGCGGCACTCAGGGACGGTTCGCGGCGTTCGCGATGACGTGGATGGCCGCCGGATCGATCTCCGCTGCCAGGCGAACGCCCGGTGCGAGCGCCAGCTCGCGCGCCGTGCGGCTCAGCACGTAGGCGACGAGCGGAAAGCCGCAGTCCGTCACGACGCGGACGAGCGGCCCGAGGCTGCTCACGGCGACGACAGCACCGGGCAGACGGTTGTCGGCTGCGCGGCCGCCGCTCGCCGCGGGCGCTTGCGGGTGGCTCAGTCTCACGGCCTCCGCGCGGATGCAGAGGATGGCGGTGCCGCCGGCCGAGGCGCCCTCGCCGGCCGCCGCGTGAAGCCTCCTCCCGGCCACCTGGAGAACCGCCGCCCCGTCCTCCCGGCCCAGCACCCGCGCGTCGAGGATGTTCTCGACGCGGAGGAAGTCGGCGACGAAGCGGCTGGCCGGCTTATCGAACACCTCCGCAGGCGCGCCCATCTGCACGATCTCGCCGGCGCGCATCACGCCCACCTTGTCGGCGAGCGTGATGGCGTCGACGTGATCGTGGGTGACGAAGATCGCCGGGATGCGGGCGTCGGAGATGAAGCGCTTGAGCTCCGCGCGCAACGCCTCGCCGGTGCGCGCGTCGAGCGCCGAGAAGGGCTCGTCGAAGAGAAAGACGCGCGGCCGCGTGGCGAGGCTGCGCGCGAGCGCCACGCGCTGCTTCTCGCCCGGGCTCAAGGCGGCCGGGCTGCGCCCGGACAGCGCCGCGAGCCCGAAGCGCGCGAGGAGCGCCGCCACGTCCGCCGCCCGCCGGCGCTCGCCGCGCGCGCTCAAGCCGAAGGCGACGTTCTCCGCGACGCTCAAATGGGGAAACAGCCCGAAATTCTGGAAGATGAAGCCGACGTGGCGGCGCTCCGGCGGCTCAGCCGTCACGTCCCGCCCGCCGATCACGACGCGGCCCGCCGCCGGCCGGTGGAAGCCGGCGATGACCTCGAGGGTGACGGACTTGCCCGCCCCGTTGGGGCCGAGGATGACGGCGATCTCGCCGGCCTCGAGGGCCAGACGGAGATTGCGCAGCGCGAAGGCGCCGAGCGTCAGCGAGACGTCCTCGAGCGCCACGGCGGGAGCGCTCACGGGTGCCGCCGCCTAGCGGCCCACGCCGGCCGCATGCGAGCGTCCATAAGCGAGCGTGCGCAGTGCTATGAAGAGCACGAGCGCCACGACCAGCAGAATGAGCGCCATGCCCGTCGCCTCGTCGAGGCCGAAGCGGATGAAGAGCTCGTAGATCTTCACTGGCGCCGTCATCGGGTAATAGGCGAGGATCACCACCGCGCCGAACTCCGCGATGGCGCGCGCGAAGGTCAGCGTGATGCCGGTCATGATGCTGCGCCAGGCGAGCGGCAGCGTCACGCGGCGGAGCGTGCGCCAGGGGCCGAGGCCGAGCGTGCGCGCAACCTGCTCGAGCCTCGGGTCCACGGCCTCGAAGCCGATGCGCGCCGCGTTCACCGTGTAGGGGACCGAGACGAAGAGCATCGCCACCACGATGCCGGCGAGCGTGCCCCAGAAGCGGATGCCGAGCGCTCCCGCCGGCGCGCCCACCAGCCCTTGCCGCCCGAAGACGAAGAGGAGGGCGATGCCCGCCACCGTATGGGGCACCGCGAGCGGAATATCGACCACGGCCGAGACCACGGTCTTGCCCGGGAAGCTGACGCGCGCCAGCACATAGGCGAGCGGCACGCCGAAGAGTGCGGCAAAGAGCGCTGCCAGGACGGCGCCCTCGAGGCTGAGCGCTATGGCCGCGAGCGCGTCCTTGGAGGCCGCGACGCGCGCCAGGCCGGCGGCGGTCTGATTGGCGGCGAGATCGAAGAGCGGCAGCAGGATGAAGGCGAGGAGGATGCCGCCCAAGAGCCAGCTCACGAGGAAGGTGCCGTGGGCGCGCGCGGGCGAGCCGCCGCGCGCCGCCGCCACCGCCGCCGCCGCGATACCGCCCGTCACGCGGCACCCCCGTTGCGGTTCACGAGCTCAGGCGCCGGGCCACGGCTTGGCAAGCGGGCGGAGCTCGGCCGGCATCCTCTCCTCGCCCACGGCATAGGCCGGGCTGAAGGTGCCGAAGCCCCGCTCGGCCAGTATCTTGCGGCCCTCGGGCCCGAGCAGCATGGCGATGTATTTCGCCGCCAAATCCGCATGGGGCGCACCCTTCGGGATGGTGATCGCATAGACGATGGGCTTTCCCGCGAGATCGCCGTTGCCGGTATGGGCGACGCCCGTCGCATAGAAGGCCGCATGGGCGGGGTCGCTGAGGTCGATCTCGGCCGGCAGATCGATGAGCTTGAGGTGATGCTGCAGCGCGTCCGAGCGGTAGATCGCGAGATAGTCGATCTGCCCCACCTGAAGCGCCGAGATGAGCGCGGTCTCGGTGTCGCGCATGTTGCGTAGCGGCGCGTTCGCCAGCACCGCCTGCGCCAGCCCCGCGTCGTGATAGTACTTCGAGGCGAGATCGAGCATCTGCACGGTCTGATAGCCGGAGGGATCGGTATCGGGATTGGAGCGGCCGATCTCGACGCCCGGACGCGCCAGGATCTTGTACCAGTTCTGCGCCGTGACCTCCGTCGCGTATTTGCTCTTCTCCGTATAGACGAAGGTGACCGCGTTGCGGGCAAAGCCGATGTACCAGTCGGCATCGCCCGCGCTGCCCTTGGCGGCGAAGAGGTATTTTGGGATCACGTTGTAGTCGGCCACCGCCAGAATGTCGGCCGGCTGGTGCAGCTCGGTGATCTGCTTCGCCATCTTGACGCTGCCGCCGAACTGGGGCTGCACCTCGACGGCTGGATTGTCCTTCTCGAACGCCTCGTCGAGCGCGCGGAAGGGAACCGCAAGCGTGCCGGCGGCGAAAACGGCGAGCTTCACGGATGCCGCTTGAGCGGCCTCGGGCAACGCGATGCCGGCCAGCATCGCCGCCGCGCCGAGGAAAGAGACAAGTTCCTGCCGCATGACATGCCCTCCCGGGTTTCTACCGCGAATCGGAGGAATTTATACTATCTTTCCGGAGGGCCGTGAATAAAGACACAAATTGCGTAAATTCGCCGAGTGCCACACGCCGGCCATCCCCGCGCGTAGCACCGCCGGGCGGGTCGCGGCGAAGCGGCCGGCTGTCACGGGCCGTTGTAGATCACGGCGCCCAGGCGCGTGATGTCGTAGCCGCCCATCTCCTCGGCGCGGGTGCGGAAGCGGGCGCCGCGGGCGAAGCCGAGCAGCGTCTGCACCGGCGGCTCGAAGTAATCGCGGCGGCGCATGGCAAGATCGTAGCGCTCGCGCGCGAGGGGCAGGAAATCGAGGCCGTACTGGCGTGCCACGGCGCGGATGGCGAGCCCGGCGTCGGCCTTGCGCTCGGCGATCGCCAGGGCGAGGTCGCTCTCCGAGAGCGCCGGTGCTGCGAGCCGTGCGAGTGCCGCGCCGTCGATGGCATCGCGCGCGAGGAGTTGCGCGAAGAGGATGCGGCTGCCGGACTCGGGCTGCCGCTCGACCACCGTGACCTGCTTGGTGGCGAGATCGCCGAGCTGGGTGATGGCGCGCGGATTGCCCGCCGCCAGCACGAGGCCCTGCTCGCGCCACGCCCACTCGAGGGCCACGATATCGAGCCGCGGGAGTGCCGCCTTGATGAGCGGCACGTTGTAGGCATTGCTCTCGGCGTCGAGCACGTGCATGCCGCAGAGCTGCGCCTCGCCGGCGCCAAGCCGCTTGAGGCCGTCCAGGCTGCCGCCGGCCATGAGGGCCAGGCCGCAGCCGGACTCGCGGAGCGCCCACTCGAGGAGCGGATCGTGGCTGCCCGCCACGACCGGCGGGGCGGCCGGCGCCGCCGCGGCGAGCGGCACGCCGCCCGGCAGCGCCGTGCTCTGGGCCAGCCAGAGATCGATGAGGTGCTTGGGGAAGAGATACTTGCCCGTCACCTTGGTAAAGGGAATGCGGCCGTCGCGCACCAACTCGTAGACCTTGCGTTCCTTGACGCGCAGGTGCTCGGCCATCTCCTTGGTGTTCATCAAGTCGGGCAAGGCTCGCCCCTCCCCTCGGCGCGTGCGGACACAAGACGGCGGCGCCGCCACCCGCCAAGGCTGCGCCGGGCACGATTTTGCCGTCGAAAAGACGCCGCAGGAAAGGCTAAGATATTGCGAGTGCAACGCATCCGCGTATCGGCGCCGGCTGCGGACAGCCGCCCCGACCGGCATTTTTGACAGAACCGGCATTTTTGACAGAGTGGCAGGGGCAGCTTAGATAACGTGCGGGCGAGCCGAGGCCGCCGGGCAGGAGCGGGAAGAATAGAGGAATGAGCGAGACGCCGCTGGTCGATCCCTTCGCGCGCTGCATCACCTACCTCAGGGTATCGGTGACGGACCGCTGCGATTTCCGCTGCGTCTATTGCATGTCGGAGGATATGACCTTCCTGCCCAAGGCCGAGGTGCTGACGCTCGAGGAGCTCGAGCGCGCCAGCACCGCCTTCGTGCGCCTCGGCGTAAGCAAGCTCCGCTTGACCGGCGGGGAGCCCTTGGTGCGGCGCAACATCATGAGCCTCTTCCACCGGCTCGGCCGCCTCGTCCATGGCGGTGCGCTCAAGGAGCTCACGCTCACCACCAACGGCAGCCAGCTCGAGCGCTACGCCGCCGAGCTCTACGACTGCGGCGTGCGCCGCGTGAACGTGTCGCTCGACACGCTCGACGCGGCGAAGTTCGCGGCGATCACGCGCTGGGGGCAGCTCGACAAGGTGCTGGCGGGGGTCGCCGCCGCGAAGGCCGCCGGCCTCAAGGTCAAGATCAACGCGGTGGCGCTCCGCGACGTGAACGACGGCGAGGCGCGCGGGCTCGTCGCCTGGGCGCACGGCGAGGGCCACGACGTCACCTTCATCGAGGTGATGCCGATGGGCGAGATCGGCAGCGCCGTGCGCCTCGACCAGTTCTTCCCGCTCTCCATGCTGCGCGCGCGGCTGGCCTCGAGCTACACGCTCGATGAGAGCGACTACCGCACCGGCGGGCCGGCGCGCTACTTCACCGTCCGCGAGACCGGCGGCCGCATCGGCTTCATCACGCCCATGACCCATAACTTCTGCGAAGTCCTGCAACCGCGTGCGCCTCACCTGCACCGGCACGCTCTTCATGTGCCTCGGCCAGCAGGACGCTGCCGATTTGCGCACGCCCTTGCGCGCGAGCGAGGACGACGGCCTCCTCGTCTCGGCCATCCGCTCGGCGATCGCCCGCAAGCCCAAGGGCCACGACTTCGTCATCGACCGCCGCCAGCTGCGCCCGGCGGTGCCGCGCCACATGAGCGTCACCGGCGGCTGAGCGGAACGGCGGCGCCCTCACTTGATCACGATCTGGTGGGCGAGCTGCCGGCCGTCGCTCCAGGTGATCTCGCGGAAGCCAAGCAGCTTGCAGAGATCGAAGAAGTTGAAGAGCGCGTCGATCGCATTGTCGCGGAAGTAGGGCGTGAGGCGCGCGATGGCGGTCAAGACGGCGAAGAGCGCCCGCGCCCGGTAGAGCGTGTTGAAGCCGCCGTCGGTCAGCGCCACGATGATCAGCCGGTCCGCCCGATCGCCCTTGACGAACATGGCGAAGGTCATGGGATAGTGCTGGTTCAGCATCTGCTCGGTCATGCCGGTGACGAAGGCGATGCGGCGCTCGCGCGTCGAATCGACGAGGGTCGTCGCGGGCGAGCGGTAGATCTCGTGCGTCTGGGGCGGCGGATAGTAGTAGTCGGCGCCGCGGTCGTCGCCGGGCTCCGCCGCGGTCCCGGGTGCGGGCGCCTTCTCCTCGACGGGTGCCGCCGCGGCACTCCCTGAGAGTGCCGCCGCCAGCAGCCCCGCCGCCAAAACCTGCGCAACACGGCACGCCATGACGCCCCCCTTCGGCCACCCCAGGCGCGCCAAAATGGGCCGGGCCGCCGGTCCTGACAAGCCCCTATGGCGGCAAGCGCCACCGCCTCGCTATACTCCGCCGTCGTCCGCTCTGGAGAATCCATGGCTGCCCGGCCGAAGCTCGCCTTCCTCGCCTCCGACACGGAGAAGGCCCAGGACGCCTTGCGGCGGCTTGCGGCACGCTACGGCAATGCGCCGATCGAGAAGGCCGCGGCCATCGTGCCGCTCGGCGGCGACGGCTTCATGCTCGAATCCCTTCACCGCTACATGGAGCTGGAGAAGCCGCTCTTCGGCATGCAGCGCGGCTCGGTCGGCTTCCTCATGAACGCCTACCGCGAGGACGATCTGCCCCGCCGCGTGGCCAAGGCCCAAGGCTACCGGCTGCATCCGTTGCGCATGAGGGTGCGCACGATCGGCGGCGGCCGCATCGAGGCGCTCGCCATCAACGAGGTGGCGCTGCTGCGGGAGACGCGCCAGAGTGCGAAGATCCGCATCGAGATCGACGGCGTCACGCGCCTCGACGAGCTCATCTGCGACGGCATCATGGTGGCGACCCCCGCCGGCAGCACCGCCTACAACCTCTCGGCGCACGGCCCCATCATCCCGCTCGGCTCGCCGGTCTTGGCCATGACGCCGATCTGCGCCTTCCGGCCGCGGCGCTGGCGCGGTGCGCTCCTCCCCCATTCCGCCATGGTCAGGTTCCGCGTGCTCGAGCCCGAGAAGCGGCCGGTGAGCGCGGTCGCCGACTATACCGAGGCGCGCGACGTGGTCGAGGTGGAGGTGGCCGAGGCGCGAAAAGTCAGCTTGACTCTGCTCTTCGACCCCGAGCACAACCTCGAGGAGCGCATTCTCAAGGAGCAGTTCGGCATCTAGCCGCGACAGGCATCGCAGACAGCATGAGCAGCCCCCGCCTCAAGAGCCGCGAATGGATCGAGCGGCTCATTGCCTTCCCGACCGTGAGCCGTGAGTCCAACCTCGCCCTCATCCAATGCGTGCGCGATTACTTGGCCGGCCACGGCATCGCAGCCCTCCTCGTCCCCGACGAGAGCGGCAAGAAGGCCAATCTCTATGCCACGCTCGGGCCCACGGACCGGCCGGGCATCATGCTCTCGGGCCACACCGACGTGGTGCCCGTCGACGGCCAGGACTGGACGAGCGACCCCTTCACGCTCGCCGAGCGCGGCGGCCGGCTCTACGGCCGCGGCGCGAGCGACATGAAGTCCTTCATCGCCGCCGTCCTCGCCTTCGTGCCCGTCTTCCTCGCGCGCAAGCTCGCGACGCCCATCCATCTCGCCTTCTCCTACGACGAGGAGGTCGGCTGCCTCGGCGTGCGCCGCCTCATCGCCGAGATGGCGGCGATGCCGGTGCGCCCCGCCGTCTGCATCGTGGGCGAGCCCTCCCTCATGCAGGTGGTGCGCGGGCACAAGGGAAAGCTCGGCTGCCGCTGCCACGTGCGCGGCCTCGAGTCCCACTCGGCGCTCACCCACCGCGGCGTCAATGCCGTCGAGATCGCCGCCGAGATCATCGGCTACCTGCGGCGCGTCAAGCAGCGCATCCGTACTGCCGGCCCCTTCGACGAGGGCTACGACCCGCCCTACACCACGGTGCACACCGGCGTCGTGCGCGGCGGCACCCAGCTCAACATCGTGCCGCGCGACTGCAGCTTCGATTTCGAGTTCCGCACGCTGCCGTCCGAGGACCCCCATCTCCTCTTCGCGGAGGTGCAGAGCTTCGCCGAGCGCGAGCTCTTGCCCGAGATGCGCGCGGTGAGCGCCAAGACCGGCATCCGCTGGGAGGTGCTCTCCGACGCGCCGGGCCTCGACACCAGCGAGGACGCGGCGGTGACGCGCTTGGCCAAGCAGCTCACCGGTGCCAACAGCACGGGCAAGGTCTCCTTCGGCAGCGAGGGCGGGCTGTTCTCGGAAGCGCATATCCCGACCGTCATCTGCGGCCCGGGCTCGATCGAGCAGGCGCACAAGCCCGACGAGTGGGTGACGCTCGACGAGATCGCGCGCTGCGAGGCCTTCATGGCGCGCCTCGCCGAGCACGCGGCCGCGCGGTGATCTCAGGACCTGGGGCCGGCCCCGGCATGACCGCAAGCGGCGCGCTCCACCCGCCCGAGATCGAGCGCTGGCGCGAGGGCAACCTCGGGGTCGCCTTCGCCCACCGCCGCGAGGCCGCAGCACCCGGCCCCCACCTTCTGGTCACTGCGCTCATGCACGGCAACGAGGCCTGCGGTGCGGTGGCACTCGACCGTCTTCTCGCCTCCGCCTTCATCCCGCGGCGCGGCACGCTCACCCTCGCCTTCGCCAATCTCGCGGCCTTCGCCCACATCGACCCCGAGCAGCCGGACCGCGGCCGCTTCGTCGATGAGGACATGAACCGCCTGTGGTCGCCCAAGAGGCTCGACGGACCCGAGCGCTCGGTCGAGCTCGCGCGCGCGCGGCTCTTAAGACCGCTCGCGGACGCCGCCGACTATCTCCTCGACCTCCACTCCATGACCGAGGGCGACATCCCCTTGGCGCTGGCGGGCACGGCGGCCAAGGGCATGCGGCTGGCAGAGCGCGTGGGCTACCCCGCCGTGGTGGTCGCCGACCCCGGCCATGCGGGCGGCGTGCGCCTGCGCGATTACGGCGCCTTCGGGGCCCCGCGGGGCACTAAGGCGGCCCTCCTCGTCGAGTGCGGCCAGCACTTCGACGCGCGGAGTGCTGCCGTCGCCTGGGAGACGCTGCTGCGCTTCCTCGCCGCCTTCGACATGCTCGATCCCGCCTCTGCCGGAGCCGAGCTCGCCGTAGCACCGCCGCCGCCCCAGCGCTTCATCGAGGTGACCCACGTCGTCACCATCGAGACGGAGCGCTTCGCCTTCGCAGCTCCGTGCCGCACGCTCGAGCCGATCGCCAAGGCCGGCACGCTTCTCGCGCGCGACGGCGGGCGCGAGGTCGTGACACCCTACGACGACTGCGTGCCGATCATGCCGGCCAAGAAGCTCAAGCGCGGCCTCACCGCGGTGCGCCTCGGGCGCCTCGTCGCACCGCTCGGCCTGCAAACTTCTCGCTCCTCTCCTCCTTCAGGAGGAGAGGAAGGGGCCCATCCCGAAGGGATGGGAAGGTGAGGAGGCCTGCGGCTCACGCGCCTCTGCAGCCAACGGCGTGCCTGGCAGAACCGCCTCCTCACCCGGCCCCTCTCCTCCTTCAGGAGGAGAGGGCGATAGCCGCCGCGTGGATCGCCGCACTCACGCCGCACCCGCCGCCTTGAGCTCGGACGCAGCCCGGCGGTAGGACCAGAGGGTCACGGGCTCGCGCCGGCCGCGGAGCTTGCGCGGACGGTCGACGACGAAGCCCTCGAGGACGCGCGCCGTCTCCTCCGCCGACTCCTGGCGCGCCGCATCGACCACGTCCTGGCTCGCCAGGATGTCGCTGCCGACAACACGGGTGAAGCGCTCGATGCGGCTCGCCACGTTGACCGTGTCGCCGATCACCGCGAACTCGAGGCGGCGCTCGTCGCCGATGTCCCCGAGCACGGCCAGGCCGTAGTGGACGCCGATGCCGATGCGGATCGGCTCGGCGCCGCGCGCCAGACGCTTCTCGTTCCAGCGCGCGAGCTCGTCGATCATGGCGCGGGCGGTCGCGAGCGCGTTGAGCGCGTCGCGTGCACCGCCGCGCGGCGTGCCGAAGGTCGCCATCACCGCGTCGCCGATGTATTTGTCGAGCGTGCCGCCGTGCGCGAAGACGACGCTCGCCATGCGCCGGTGAAAGCTGCGCAGGAGCTCGATCACGCGCTCCGGCGGCAGGCGCTCCGAGGTGCGCGTGAAGTTGACGATGTCGGCGAAGAGCACGGCAACGCGCTGGGTGCGCACCGGGCCCAGGGGCTCGCCCAGCTCCTCGAGCTCGTCGATCAGGTTGGGCGAGAAGTAGCGGGCGAGCTGCGCGCGGCCGCGCTCGACGGTCACCCGGCGGCGCATCAGCCGCCGCGTGCGCCACGCCAGGACCGAGAGCAGGGCGCCCACCGTCAGGAGCACGAAGACGACGTTCTGGAAGCTCGCCACGTCGACGAAATTGGGGTCGCACATGATGGCCAGCATGCGCCGCGGCTCCTGGGCCGCGATCTGCCAGAGGCTGGCCACGCCGAAGGCGCCCGGCTGCATGAGGATGTAGAAGAAGGCCGCGGACCAGGCGAGCGTCACGACGACCGTATTCCACATGGTCCGCCACGGCGATTGGTGGAAGGCGGAGAGCGCGAAAGGCACGAAGAGGAAGGCGAAGGTGCCGAAGCGCAGCAGCACGGGGAACGGCAGGCGCGGCGCGTTCCACGGCATGATGGGCAACAGGTTGTCGACGAGCAGGAAGGCGTCGATGAGGGGAAAGAAGACGCCGTACCAGGGCTGCACGCGCCTGTTGCGGCTGAGCGCGTAGTAGAGCCAGCCGAGGGCTATGAAGAGCATGCAGCTCACTACGTTCTCGGCGAGGTGCGCCTCGTGGCCGATGGCGAGGAGCCAGAGCGCCACCGCGGCGAGCGCCCAGGTCCTGATCCAGGCGAGGAGGCGCAGGTTGGCGACCTCCTCCTTGCGCAGCATGGCGTCGAGCCGCATATCGCTCCGCTGCAGAAGGTCAGGTGCCTGCGGTTGGACTTGGCTCATGGCCGCTCCCCCTCGATGCGCGCCGTCTGCCGCCGCGTGCCTCAGACGCAGCTCACCGAGAGGCCGCCGTCGACGACGAGCTCGCTGCCGGTAATGTACTTGGCCTCGTCCGAGGCGAGAAAGAGCGCCGCATAGGCCACGTCCCAGGCGTCGCCCATGCGGCCCGTGGGGCATTGCGCGTCGCGCTTCTCGACCATCTCCTCGACGCTGGGACCATAGGCACCGACCAGCGAGGCGTGCACCATCGGCGTGTTCATGAGGCCGGGGAGGATGGAGTTGGCGCGGATGCCGGCGCGCGCATATTGCAGCGCCACCACGCGGGTGAAGTGGATGACGGCCGCCTTGGTGGCCGAATAGGAGACGTAGGGCACCCCCGTCCAGCGGATGCCCGAGATCGAGGCGATGTTGACGATGGCGCCCTTGCCTTGGCGCTCCATGTGCGGCAGCGCGTACTTGCAGGTGAGGAACATGCTCTTGAGGTTCACGTCGTTGACGCGGTCCCAGCTCTCCTCGCTGGTCTCCACGGGACCGCCGACCTCGACGATGCCGACGTTGTTGTGCAGCACGTCGATGCGGCCGAAGGCGGCGATGCAGGCCTCGACCGTGGCCGCCACCTCCTTCGCCTTGCTCACGTCGCAGGCGACCGCCCGGCAAAGGCCGCCCTCGGCTGCGATGATGCGCTCGGTCTCGCGCGCCGCCTCGAGCCTGATGTCGGCTGCGAGCACCTTGGCGCCCTCGCGCGCGAAGAGCACCGCCGCCGCCTTGCCGTTGCCCCAGCCCGGGCCGACCGAGCCGGCACCCGTCACGAGGGCCACCTTGTCCTTGAGCCGTCCCGCCATTCTCGGGTCCTCCCATGCGCTTTATCTGAAGGAAACCTTAGGACCCGGACACCGCGGTGTCACTCCTCACCAGCGCCCGCGGCGGCGGTTCCAGGCATAGAGTCGGTGGGCCAGGCGGTCATAGAGCCAGCTAAGGACCGGCCGCACGACGGGGAGCGCGACGAGGCAGGCGAGCCAGCGCCAGCCGGGGAGCTCGCGCCAGATGGCGGCGAAGGCCTCGGGACCGCGGCAGAGCCGGCCGGAGCCGTCGATCGCGTGAAGCCGCAGGCGCACGTCATCGACCCCGACGCCGCGCGGGGTGAGCGCCTCGGGCGCCTCGTTGATGTCGATCCATTCGCATGGTGCTGCGGCGCGCTCGGCGCGGCGCCGCTGGTCGCGAACGCCCGCGGCGCAGACCGGACACTTGCCGTTGTAGTAGGTCGTCACCCCATGGCGCGCGATCCGGCGGCTTCCGCCTTGAGCCGCTCGCGGAGCTCGGTCTTGAGGATCTTGCCGTAGTTGTTCTTGGGCAGCGCCGCCACGAAGCGGTACTCCTTGGGCCGCTTGAAGCGCGCGATATTGTCGAGGCAGAGGCGGTCGAGCTCGGCCGCGGTGACCTCTGCGCCCTCCGCCGCGACGACGAAGGCGACCACCTCCTCGCCCCATTCGGGATGCGCGCGGCCGACCACCGACGCCTCGTGCACGCGCGGGTGGGAGAGCAGCACCTCCTCGACCTCGCGCGGATAGACGTTCGAGCCGCCGCTGATGATGAGGTCCTTGGAGCGGTCCTTGAGCGTGAGGAAACCCTCCTCGTCGAGCATGCCCACGTCGCCGGTATGGAGCCAGCCGCCCTTGAGCGCGGCAGCGCTCGCCTCCGGGTTCCGCCAATAGCCCTTCATGACGCAGTCCCCGCGCGCCAGGATCTCGCCCGTCTCGCCGGCAGCGAGCGGCCGGTCGTCCGCGTCGGCGATGCGCACCTCCATGCCCGTATAGGCGATGCCGGCCGACGCGAGATGCTGCTCGTAGTGCCTGTGCGCGGTCTCGGCGTGGTGCTTGCGCGACAGGCAGGTGATCGTCATCGGGCTCTCGCCCTGGCCGTAGATCTGCACGAGCCGGTTGCCGAGGGTCGCGAGCGCCTCCTTGAGGTCCGAGACGTACATGGGTGCTCCGCCGTAGACGATGGTCTTGAGGTTGCGGAGATCGGCCTCCCTGAGGCCGCGATAATCGAGCAGGCGGCGCACCATGGTCGGGGCATGGAACATGGCGACGCCGCGGTGCGCCGGCACGAGGCGGCAGATCTCGCCCGCATCGAAGCCGCCGCTCTCGGGCACCACGTTGCAGGCTGCCTTGGCCACGTGGGGGACGATGTAGAGCCCCGAGCCGTGCGACATCGGGGCGGCGTGGATGATGGCGTCGCCGGGTGCGATTGCGTCCACGTCGGCAAAATAGCAGAGTGCCGCGCTCACCAGGTTGCGGTGGCTGAGCATGACGCCCTTGGGCCGGCCGGTGGTACCGCTCGTATAGAAGAGCCAGGCCACCTCCTCGCCGCCGCACTCGGCAGCCGGCAGGGGCTCGCTTCCGAGAAGCCGGTCGTACTCGGGCCCCGGCACCTCGACGAGGCGGTCGAGGAGCGCCGGGGGCGCCGCCGCCGAGGCAATGGCGGCCGCCAGCTCCGCCGTCGCCAAGCAGGCGCCGGCACCGCTGTTCTCGAGGATATAGGCGATCTCGCGGGCATGGAGCTTGGCATTGACCGGCACGACCGCGAGGCCGGCATGCCAGGCGGCATACATCGCCTCGACATATTCGGGCACGTTCCTCATCGCGATGGCGACGCGGTCGCCGGGGACGAGGCCGAGGTGCGCCTTGAGCCCGCCCGCAAGCCCGGCCACGCGCCGCTCAAGCGCGCGGTAGTCGAAGAGCACGCGCTCGCCCAAGGCCACGGCCGGAAGCTCCGGCGAGTGGCGCGCCGCGCTCGCCAGCATCTCAGCGAGGTTCATGGCCTTCTCCCGAGCAGCCGTGCCGCCCTCCTGCACTGCGACTGAAGCAAAGCCCGGCCGCCGCCGCAAGGGGGGTGCTGCGGCCCCCTCGCGCATCGCGTGGCCGCAGCACCATATCTTAGCCAGAATCTCAGCGAGAATGGCCGGTCGTCAGGAGGGAGGAGTCCCATGATGCGCGTGACACTGCTCGCGGCCTTGGCCGCCGCGGCCTCTTGGGCCTGCCCGGCGAGTGCCGAGTTTGCCAAGGGCAAGGACGCCTTCGACCACGGCAATTACAACCTTGCTTACACGGAGCTCATGGAGGACGCCCAGACCGGCAACGCCGAGGCCGAGTTCATGATCGGCGAGATGGCGGCCGGCGGCCTCGGAACGCCGCGCAGCTACGCCCTCGCGGCGCAATGGTACCGCCTCGCCGCCGCCAAGGGCTATGAGCCGGCCAGCCTCGCGTTGGGCCTCCTCTACCTCCGCGGCGCCGGCAACGACGACGATCCCTCGCGCGTCGCCGCCGATCCCGCCGCCGCGGTGGCCTATCTCAAGGCGGCGGCCGATGCCGGCGACTCGAGCGCCCAGTCCCTCATGGGCCAGCTCTACATGACGGGCACAGGCGTCGAGCGGGACAGCTCGCTCGCGCGGCGCTACACGCTCAAGGCGGCGGAGCGCGGCGTGGTCGAGGCCGAATTCAATGCCGGCCTCCTCATCCTCCGCAATGCCGGCACGGCACCCGACCTGGCCAACGCCTACAAATGGTTCTCGCTCGCGGCGCGCCAGGGCTATCCGGGCGCCGACGAGAACCGCCGCTACGTCATGGCGCGGATGTCGCCCGGCGAGCTCCAGCGCGGCGAGGCGCTGGTCGCCGCCTTCCAGCCGGCGCCGTGACCGCGTCGCGGCCGCGCTATCGTGCTAGGCTCTCCTCGGCGCGCGAGGCAGGGGGCCTCGGCGCGGGGATGAATTCCGGGGGGGAACCATGACCGACATCCGCAGCCTGGTCGCTCTGCTCGTGGTGGGCCTGATTGCCGGCTGGCTCGCCGGCAAGATCGTGCGCGGTCACGGTTTCGGCCTGATCGGCGACATCGTTGTCGGCATTGTCGGCGCCTTCATCGGGACATACATTTTCCACGCACTCGGCGTCTTCATCGGGATGGGCATCGTCGGCGCGATCATCGGTGCGACCGTCGGTGCCGTGGTGCTGCTCGCCATCATCGGGCTGATCAAAAGACTTTGATCGATGCTGCGGGCGCGCCGCTGCCCGAAGCTCGCAGGCCCTCAAAGCCCCGATGACCAGAAAGGCGCCTCAACCGGCGGCAGGATTGCGCTCAGCGCCCAGGTTGCGCAACCGGGCCGTCGCCTCGCTGTCGCTCGGCGCCGCCCTCGCGGGGCTAATCATGCCCGTCGTCCTATGGTCGATCTCGTTCGATGCAGCGTTCATGCTGGCCTTGCCGTTCCTGGCGCTTTGGGCGCTAGCAGCGCTGACGGTATTCGTCTTTGCCCTCATCACGGCACTCCGGCGGCGCTGGCGGCGCGCCCTGTCGCTCTCGGCCTTTCCCCTTGTCGCGATGGCGGCATTCCTCAACTTCGGGTACCTATGGCAACACGCGATCGACTTCGGCGAGACAATCCATTTCTTCGCCTATCGGTCCACTTATCTTGCGGAGGCCGCCAAGCTGCCCGCCAGTCCGGCGCCACGCCTCGCGAGCTTCAATTCAGGGGAGTTCATCGCCGCGGACTCCGTCGCCTATGACGAAAGCGACGAGATCGACCGGCCCGAGGGGCAAGAGAGCGAGGCCTGGAAGAAGCGGATCAAGGGGACGGAGCTCGAATGCGGCGCCTGGGGTGTGCCGATGGGCGGCCATTTCTACATCGTGCGCATGGGCTGCTAGCGGCTCGATCGCGCGGGCTGGAACGAGCCGGCCGCACGCAGGCCCTGAGCCATGTCGCGGTCGGCTGACATCACCTCGCGCGGGTTCCCGCCAACAGCCGCGCGGGCTCTTCGGCGGCCAATCCCGCCGCCCTCAGAAGACGAAGGCCCTGACGGTCGAAGGTGGCAAGAACCTCCCCGCCCATGGCAGCACCTTGCCAGGCAATCGCGCCGTCGGCGAAATCGCCTCCAGCTCTCAGCACGCCGAGGCCGGCTTCGACCGCCAGCCGATCCGTGGCGACGGTCTCGACGCTCAGCAGCGCCTCGACGGCGTCCGCGACCTCGTCGGGCCTGCGTTTGTAGAGACGCGCCATCGTCCATACAAGCTCGCAAAATACGGGGACCGGCACCGCGATCAGACCGGCCTGCTCCAGGAGCGCCCGGGCTTGTGCGGACTGTTCCGGCTCGTCATCCAAGATGGCCCGCAGCAGAAGATTGGTGTCGGCGGTGATCCTCACCGCTCGCCCGCCCAGCCTGCGGCGGCCGCCTTCTTGATCTGGTCGATCGTCTTGGCCCGATCGCCGGGGCGCTTCATGATGCCGAAGATCGTCGATACCCTGCGTCCCGGTTTGGCCCGCGCCTGCATGCGGCCGGCCGGCAGCAAATCCACCTCGAGCCTGTCGCCCGGCCGCACGCCGAGGTGCTCCATGACCTCCTTGCGGAGGGTCACCTGACCTTTGGCAGTCACGGTTAGAGTGATGCCCACGACAGTCTCCCGCGGCCGAGAAATTCACCGGTCTAATGTAAGGCACTATTGCCTTGCCTGCAAGCGGCGGCGAAATGACAACGGCCGCTGAAAGACCTCGTGCCTCGCTTTGGGATCGGGTCGCGCCGTGCAAAGGCGCTCCGCCGCGGGCGCTTCTCCCTTGCACGGCAGCACGCGGCGCGCTTTGATGGCGGCAAGGACAGAGCCAAGAACCGCGCCAGGGAGGCCCCATGCAAGGCACGATGATGCGCTTCCCCTTGACCTTGACAGCACTCCTCGAGCATGCGGGCAAGATCCACGGCGAGGCGGAGATCGTCTCGCGGCTGCCGGACCGCTCGCTCCACCGCTACCGCTTCGCCGATCTCTATAGGCGCGCGCACCGCCTCGCCGAGGCGCTCGCCAAGGCGGGGCTCAAGAGCGGCGAGCGGGTGGCGACCCTGATGTGGAACCATTACGTCCACGTCGAGGCCTATTTCGGCGCACCTGCCGCAGGCGGCGTGTTCCACACCCTCAACCTCCGCCTCCACCCGGACGACATCGCCTATATCGCCAACCACGCGGGCGACCGCTTCCTCATCGTCGACGACGTGCTGCTGCCGCTCTACGAGCGCTTCCGCGACAAGGTGCGCTTCGAGCGCGTCTTCGTGGTGGCGCTCACGGGAAAGCCGGTGCCGCAAGGCTACGAGGACTACGAGGCCTTCCTCGCCACGGCCACCGGCGATTACGAATTTCCCGCGATCGACGAGAACGACGCCTGCGGCATGTGCTACACTTCGGGCACCACCGGCAAGCCCAAGGGCGTCGCCTACAGCCACCGCTCGATGGTGCTGCACTCCTTCGCCATCTCGCTGCCGGACGTGCTCAATTTCTCGATGCGCGAGACCGTGGCGCCGGTGGTGCCCATGTTCCACGCCAATGCCTGGGGCTTTCCCTTCGCCGCGGTCCTATGCGGCACCAAGCTGGTGATGCCGGGTCCGCACCTCGATCCCGAGAGCCTCCTCGAGCTCTTCTCGCGCGAGCAGGTGACCTGCGCCGGCGGCGTGCCGACGATCTGGCTCGGCGTGCTCGATCTCCTGCGCCGCGAGCGCGCCAGATATCCCCTCGCCCCCGGCATGCGCCTCCTCGTCGGCGGCTCGGCCTGCCCCGAATCGCTGCTGCGCGCCTACGACGAGCTCGGCATCACCATCGTCCACGCCTGGGGCATGACCGAGATGTCGCCGGTCGGCACCATGGGCGCCGTCAAGCCGCGCCTCGATCAGTCCGACGCGGACACCCGCTACGCCTACCGCGCCAAGCAGGGCATCGCACTGCCCTTCATCGAGGTGCGCGTCGTCGGCGACAAGGGCGAGGTGCCGTGGGACGGCGAGAGCGTGGGCGAGCTCCAGGTGCGCGGCCCCTGGGTCGCCGCCTCCTACTACAAGCCCGAGGAGAAGAGCGCCGCCTGGACCGCCGACGGCTGGTTCCGCACCGGCGACGTGGTCAACATCGACGCCGAGGGCTACATCAAGGTCACCGACCGCACCAAGGACCTCATCAAGTCGGGCGGCGAGTGGATCAGCTCGGTCGATCTGGAGAACGCGCTCATGGGCCACCCGGCCGTGCTGGAAGCGGCGGTGATCGCCGTACCCGACCCCAAGTGGCAGGAGCGCCCGCTCGCCTGCGTCGTGCTCAAGAAGGGGGCGGCCGCCACGGCCGAGGAGCTCAAGAGCCATCTCGCCGCCCGCTTCGCGCCCTGGTGGCTGCCGGACGCCATCGAGTTCGTCGACGAGATCCCAAAGACGACGACCGGCAAGTTCCAGAAGACCCGCTTGCGCGAGCGCTTCAAGGACTACCGCATTGCGAGCAGCGCCTCCGCGTGACGCCTCCCGTCGGTTGACGAAGCGCGCCGATTCACATATTCTGCCTGTGGCCATAGCCGAGGGGGGAGATCATGAAGCCAGCCGTCATAGCGACGCTCGCGCTCTGCGCCACGGCCGGAAGCGCCGTGGCGGCCTCACTGGTGGCGAGCGAGCAGTTTCCGGCGGTGACGCTGGTGTCCACGCAGGACTCGCGCGTGACGCTCACCAACGTGCGCTCCAGCGGCCCGACTACGGCGTGCGACCTCCAGGTGCGCTTCTTGCTCGTCAACGGCGCGCTGAGCGGTACGGCGTCAAGCGTCAGCCTGGCACCCAAGGCCTCCGCCACCGTCTCGCACACAGGCGTCACGGGATTGCTCCGCGCCGCCGTCAACACGGTCGACCCCTCCGATAAGGGCAGGCTCTGCGCCGTGCGCTCGGCGCTCGAGGTGTACGAAAAGTCGAGCGGCGCCACGCTCTACATTGTGCAAGGCCAGTCGTGCCTCGGCGCCGCCGACTGCGGAGCACCGTGAAGCGGGAAGTGCACCGCTACTCGCGGTAGCTCGGGTCCTCGGCATCGAGCATGCGCAGCAGCGCCGGCCAGGCAAGCGCCCCCGGCCCCTGCTCGCTCGGCGCGCGCTCCACTTGGCGCGTCACGGTCTCCTGCACCTCGGGCGACGGGATGACCAGCTCGCGGCCGCCCGCCAGCGCCGCCACCTGCATCTCGCAGGCGCGCTCCAGGGCGAACATCCGCACGAAGGCTTCGGCGACCGTGGGCCCGCACGCGAGCGTGCCGTGATTGCGCAGGATCATCAGGCATTTGCCGCCGAGATCGCGCACCAGGCGCTCGCGCTCGCCGAGATCGAGTGCGATCCCCTCGTAATCGTGGTAGGCGAGGAAGGCGCGCGCGATCATCGCCGTCTGGGTCAAGGGCAGGAGCCCCTCCTTCTGCGCCGAAACGGCGCTGCCGCAGCGCGAGTGCAGATGGATGACGCAGCCCACGTCCGGCCGCGCCATCTGCACGGCACTGTGGATGGTGAAGCCTGCCAAGTTGATGCCGTAGTCCGTGGGCAGCACGACGTTGCCCGCGAAATCGACCTTCGCCAGCGAGGAGGCGGTGATCTCCCCGAACATCATGCCGTAGGGGTTGAGGAGGAAGGCGCCCTCGGGCCCCGGCACGCGCGCGGAGATGTGCGTGAAGACGAGGTCGTCCCAGCGGTAATGGGCGACGAGGCGGTAGCAGGCGGCGAGGTCGACGCGGACGCGCCATTCCTCGGCCGAGACCTGCTCGCGCAACGATACGGGTGCTGCCTGCAAGTTTGCGGCGCGCGCGCTCATGATGGCACTCCTCCTTTGCGTCCACTGCCGCAGCAGGGGTTGCGGCGCCCGCTTCCATACCACGAAAGCCGCCCTCGCGGCACTCCTGTAGCGCTCCCGGGCGTCGGCAGCCGCATCACTTGGCGGCTTCCGGCGGCACCACCTTCATCACGGCGACCGTCGCTTTCTCCGTCGGGCCGAAGGGCCCGGGCACCGCATTCTTGACCGGCGGCAGGCTCTGAAGGTAGGCGGCGATTGCCAGCGCGTCGGCGTCGGTCAGATTGGCGAACGACTTCCACGGCATGATGGGTGCGAGGACCCGGCCGTCGGGCCGCACGCCGGTGCGGAGCGCCGTCACGATCTCGCCCATGCTCCAGTTGCCGAGTCCGGTCTCCTTGTCCGGCGTCAGGTTCGGCCCGACGAAGACGCCGAGGCCGGGAATCTCGAAGCCCACGTCGGAGCCGCCGAGATAGGCGGCCATGTCGGGCTTGCCGAAGAAATAGCCGCGGGTATGGCAATCGAAGCAGCCGCCGAGCGAGACGAGATATTTCCCGCGCGCGAGCTGCCCCTCCGCGGCATGAGCGGCGTGCGAGAGCGCGCCGAGGAGGAGCGTTCCCACCGTCATCGCCGTCGCAAAGCGAAGCCGAGCGCTCTTCATGGTGCCCTCCCCCGAGGCCGCGTCCATCCGGCCGCCAAGCACAGGCTCGCCGCAGAACAGCACTCGCGTCAAGCGCCTTCGAAGGGAAAGCGGCGCAGCTCGCGGAAGGGCTGGCCCGGCCCGGGCTCGATGAAGAGGGAGACCGCATCGACGGGGACGGCCCGCCCGACGAGCCGCGCGAGATGGGGGGCGAGCGCCGCTGCGATGCGGCCGCGCTCCTCGTCCGGGAGGCGAGCCGTGAGCGTCATGTGGAAGCGGAACTCCTCCATGACGTAAGCGTAGCCCCAGCGCTCGAGGAGTGCCGCCTGGCGGCGGGAGAGCGGCCGCGGGCGGCCCGGCAGCGCGGCACCTCGGCCGGGCTTCGCACGGAAGCCGTCGAAGGCGCGGACGCAGTCCTCGGCGAGGCCGGCGAGGAGCGGCGGCGTTGCGCGCGGCACGAGCGCCAGGAAGCCGCCCAGGCTGCCGAGCTCGAGTGCTGGTATCTCGAACGGCAGGCGCGCCGCCGAAAACGCCATGGCATGGGCCACGAGGTCGCCCAAGGAGGCATCCGGCGCCAGGCGGAAGGGCGCCTTGAGCGTCGCGTGCCAGCCGTAGCGCCGCGGCTCGGCGGTGAGCGCGGCAAGGCGGTCCGGCGGAATGCCGTCAAGGGAGGGCTGCGCCACCGCCTCTCCCGTGCGCGCGTCGCGCCCGAGCCAGCTGCAGCCGAAGCGGGCGAGGAGCGAGGAGCGGCGCGGCGCGAAATAGACGGCGAAACGCGCCGCGGCGAGCGTCCCGCTTGCGCCGCCGCTCTCGCGGCCCGCCGCTTCCGTGCGATCGGCAGTGCCTTTGGACATGGCGGCCTTTGCTCCCGGGACTCCGCTTGAGCGCCGAGCTTCTCCGAGCAGGTACGGCGAGCGCAACCCGATTCCGCCGCCGGCGAGCGGCCGACGAGGCCGATTGCGGCCTCGATTGGCGTTTTACCCGGCGCGCGAGGCCATTTTATTGTAAAATAAAGCGCGTCCACGCACGGGGCGAAGGCCCGCCAGTAACAAGCAAGGAAAACGCGCCGCCATGATCCCCCGCCCGCCGGCCGAGATCGGCATGCAGCTCGCCGAGGTGGAGACGCCCGCCCTCCTCGTCGATCTCGAGGCCCTCGAGCGCAACCTCCGCCGCTTGGCCGCGCGGGCGGCTGAGCTCGGCGTGAGGCTCAGGCCCCACGCGAAGACCCACAAGACCGCGGCGATCGCACGGCGGCAGGTGGCGCTCGGCGCCGTCGGCGTCTGCTGCCAGACCGTGCGAGAGGCCGAGGCCATGGTCGCGGGCGGCATTGCCGACGTGCTGGTGTCGAACGAGGTGGTGGGCCGCGGCAAGCTCGCGCGGCTTGCCGCCCTTGCCCGCGAGGCGCGGATCGCCGTCGCGGTCGACGACGCGGAGAACGTGGCGGCCTTGGCCGATGCCGCGCAAAGCTACGGCGCAATCATCGACGTGCTCGTCGAGGTCAACGTCGGCGGCAACCGCTGCGGCGTCGAGCCGGGCGAGGCGGCGGCAGCACTTGCCGAGCGCGTGGCGCGGGCGCCGGCCTTGCGCTTTCGCGGCCTCCAGGCCTATCACGGCTCGGCCCAGCACCTGCGCAGCCATGGCGAGAGGCGGGCGGCGATCGCCTCCGCAGCGGAGAAGACGCGGGCCACGGTCGAGCTCCTCCGGGGCCGCGGCCTCGCTTGCGCGGACGTGGCGGGCGCCGGCACGGGGACTTACGACTTCGAGGCGGCGAGCGGCGTCTATACCGAGCTCCAGGCCGGCTCCTATGCCTTCATGGACGCCGACTATGCGCGCAACCTGGATGCCGAGGGCAAGCCCGTCGCCGAGTTCGAACACGCCCTCTTCGTCTATGCCACGGTGGTGAGCCGGCCTGCCGAGGAGCGCGCCGTGCTCGACGCCGGGCTCAAGGCGCTCGCCGTCGATTCCGGCATGCCGCGGCTCGCCGACAGGGACGACGCGGACTATGTGCGCGCCTCGGACGAGCATGGCGTGCTGAAGCTGGCGCCGGGCAACCGTCCGCTCCTCGTCGGCGATAAGCTGCGCCTCATCCCCGGGCATTGCGACCCGACGGTCAACCTTTACGACTGCTACGTGGGCTATCGCGGCCGGCGCGTGGAGGCGCTGTGGCCGATCGCCCGCGGGCCCGGCACGTGAGCGCCGCCCGCCGCCCGCCCGCGGCGCTGCCGAGCGTTGCCGCCGCGTTGCGCTACCGTTATCCTCGCGTTCCGGCGGCTGCCTCGCCGAGCCATGCGGCGCCCGGCATGCGGGAGCAGGAGAGATGAGGACAGACGCAAACAAGAGGCGGTTGCTGATAGCGCTGCTCGCGGCCTTCCTCGGGATCGCCTTCCTGGCGACGGCGCTCTTGAGCTTCGTGGTCTCCCGCCACGAGATGCGCGCCTCGATCGTCTCCGACGAGCTGCCGCTCACCTCCGACACGATCTACTCGGAGATCCAGCGCGACCTCATCCGCCCGATCTTCATCTCGTCCATGATGGCGAACGACACCTTCCTGCGCGACTGGGTGCTGGGAGGCGAGAAGGACGTCGGCCAGATGTCCAAGTACCTCGCCGAGATCAAGGCGAGGTACAACGTCATCAGCTCCTTCTTCATCTCCGAGGCCACGCGCAAATACTATTACGCGGACGGCATCCTCAAGACGGTGTCGGAGAGCGAGCCGCGCGACGTGTGGTACTTCCGCGTCCGCAAGATGTCGGCACCCTACGAGCTCAACGTCGACATCGACATGGCCAACCGCGACGCGCTCACCATCTTCATCAATTACCGCGTCCTCGATTACCAGGGCCGCTTCATCGGCACCGCCGGCGTGGGGCTCACGGTCAACGCGGTGCGCCAGCTCATCGATCGCTACGAGCACAGTTTCGGCCGCAACATCTATTTCGTCGACGCCAAGGGGAACGTGACGGTCTCCGGCGAAGGCGGCAGCGCGCCCGCCAACATCCACGCCGTCGAGGGTCTGGGAGCGCTCGCCGGCGCGGCACTCAACGAGAAGGGCGGCTCGTTCGAATACAGCCGCGACGGCCGCACCCATCTCCTGAACGTGCGCTACATCCCGGAGCTCAAGTGGTACGTCTTCGTCGAGAAGGTCGAGGACGAGGCGATCGCCGGCATCCGCCGCACGCTCTACGCCAATCTGTTGATCGCCCTCGTGGTCACCGGCATCGTGGTGACGGTGGTGTCGCTCACCGTCAACCGCTTCCAGCGCCGCCTCGAGCTCATGGCGACCACCGACAAGCTCACGGGCCTGGCGAACCGCCAGGCCTGCGAGATCCTCATGCACCAGGCGATCAAGGAGGCGCGGCGCTCGCGCGAGCCGCTCTCGCTCATCATGCTCGACATCGATCACTTCAAGGACATCAACGACCGCTTCGGGCACCTGGAGGGAGACCGCGTGATCAAGGCCGTGGCCAACAAATCGCTCGCGGGCCTGCGCGACTCCGACACCGCCTGCCGCTGGGGCGGCGAGGAGCTTCTCCTCGTCCTGCGCAAATGCAACGAGGACAATGCGCTCACGCTCGCAGAGCGCATCCGCGCCAACATCGAGGGCGGCTTCCTGGATGCGGGCGGAGAGCGCGTGCGGGTGACCGTGAGCCTGGGCATCGCCGAGCTCGAGGACGCCGACAGCGGGGACAGCCTGCTCTCCCGCACCGACCGCGCCCTCTACGCGGCGAAACGCGCCGGCCGCAACCGCGCGGTCGCCGCCTGAGGCTAGGGGGGCCCCGCCTCGCGGGCGACGAAGAGGTGCTGCAGCTCCTCGCGCGCGGCGAGGCCCGCCGCGAGATCCCAGCAATTCACGATGGCGAGCCGGAAGCCGCCCGGCGGCATGGCGTGATGCTCGGGGTCCTTCTCCTCCTCGAAGGTGATCTGGATCGACGAGATGGCGGGCCGCAGCAGGAGGCGCTCGGCGGCGCTGCGCTCGATTGCCCAGCGCACCTCGTGCGCGCCGAACAAGACGACGCTGTAGCCCTCGCGGCGCACGTCGGCGAAGCGCCAGGCCTTGCGCTCATAGAGCTCGACCACGGCCGCGAGCCAGCCGGGCCCGTTCAAGTCGAGCCACTGCTCCGCCATGCGCAGGTGGCACTCGATGATGCGGCCGCCGATGGTCTCGAAATTGACGACGCCGGTGAAGCCGCCGAGATGGCGGGCCGTCCAGCCGCCGAGATAGCCCTCGAGCGCGCCGTCGGGCTCCGCGTGCACGGTCCAATAGTCGAAGGTGCCCTCGGGGCCGGGCTTGCCGGTGGTGTGCCGCCACCAGCGCGGCACGCCCTCGAGGATCGCCGCGTCCGTCGAGACGTGCGGCCCGGTCATGTAGGGCATCCACAGGTGGCCCGGCTCGAGGCCTGCCAAGTACTCCTCCTCCGAGCGCACCACGCGGCCGCCCGTGCCCATGCCGCGCATGTTGTAGATGGGCTTGGAGAAGACGGGATAGCTCCCGGGCAGCGTGCCGTGCGGACCGTGCGGCAGGCCCTGGGTCTCCGAGATGAGAAGCTTGTTGTAGACCCAGCGCTGCGCCGGATAGAGCTCCCAGGCGGTCGCGTCGTCGATCGGGATGATGACGCCGTCCGCGACCGGCTGCGCCGCGAAATATTGCCAGCGCCAGGGATCGACACCGAGGAATGGCATGGCGCCATCCTGCCAAATCGCGGCGCGCGCGGAAAGGGGCCGCGGACTATGGCGCGCGGGCGGGGACGGCGGTATATGCTGAGCCGGCTTGGCAGCCGATGGGGAGGAGCGCCATGGCGGAATGGGTCGAGACCTTCAAGGGCGCCGTTCTCACGGCCGAGTACGATTCCGAGTCGCACATGAATTCGCAGATTTACGTCGGGCGCTTCGACCAGGCGACCTGGTTTCTCCTGAGCACGATCGGCATCACGCCGCGCGCGATGAAGAAGGCCGGCCGGCGCATCGCGGTGGTGCGCCAGGCCTATCAGTTCGTGCACGAGCTCAAGGGCGGCGAGCTCGTCCTCGTCGAGAGCGGCTTCGTCGCCGTGGGGCGCAAGTTCTTCCGCTTCCTCCACCGCATGCGCGACGCCGAGACGGGCGAGCTCGTGGCCACGAGCGATGCGACGGCCGTCGAGGCGAGTCTCGCCTCGGGGAAATCGGTTCCGCTCCCGGCCGCCCAGCGCAAGCTTGCCGAGGAGCGCCTCGTCACCGCCAACGTGGCGAAGGAGCAGGGGCTGGCGTGAGGGACGGGAGCACTAGCGCCTGAGGATGAACTCCTCCGGCGCCTGCCGCTCCTCCCATCCCGCGCGCTCGAGGGCCGGCACCTCGTCCTCGACCTGCGGATAGCCGATGCAGAGGTAGCCGATGAAGCGCCAGCCGGCGGGCACCTCGAGCACGGCCGCGATGCGCCCGGGATCGAGGATCGAGACCCAGCCGAGGCCGAGACCCTCGGCGCGCGCCGCGAGCCACATGGTGTGGATCGCCATCACCGCGGAATATTCGCTCATCTCGGGCATGGTGCGGCGGCCGAGGCCGTGGCCTTGCGCCGTCTCTCGGTCGGCGAAGACGGCAAGCTGGATGGGCGCCTCGTCCAATCCCGCGAGCTTGAGCGTGGCATAGAGCTTGGCCCGCTCGCCCCCGTAGGCGCCGAGCGCTTCTTGATTGCAGGCCGTGAAATTCTCGCGCACCGCGCGGCGGCGTGCAGGGTCCTCGACGATGACGAAGCGCCAGGGCTGGCTCAGGCCCACCGAGGGCGCGCGGCTGGCGAGCGCGATGAGGCGCTCGAGCGTGCCCGCGGGCGGCGGCGCCCCGCGAAAGCGCCGCACGTCGCGCCGCCAGGCAAGGAGCTCGGAGAGCTGCGCGCGGAAGGCCTCGTCGAAGCGCGGGGCATGCTTCATGAAGGCTCACCCCCTCCCCCAACCCTCCCCCTTCGAGGGGGAGGGGGAACTTAGCGAGCCTGACAACCTCTTCCCTCCCCCGTTGAGGGGGAGGGTAGGGTGGGGGGTGGGTCAAGCTCCACCGCTCAACCGGCGCCGAGCGCGCGGTTCGACTGGCGGGCGAGCGCGTCCAAATCCTCCTTCGGCTGGTAGATTTCCGCGCCCGACTTGCGGAAGGTCTCGGCCATCTGCGCCATGCCCAACTCGGCGTACTCGCGCACCTCCTGGGTGATCTTCATGGAGCAGAACTTGGGTCCGCACATGGAGCAGAAGTGGGCGACCTTGTGCGCCTCCTTGGGCAGCGTCTCGTCGTGGAACGACTTCGAGGTCTCGGGGTCGAGCGAGAGGTTGAACTGGTCCTGCCAGCGGAACTCGAAGCGCGCGCGGGAGAGCGCGTCGTCGCGCGCCTGCGCCCCCGGGTGGCCCTTGGCGAGGTCGGCCGCGTGCGCCGCGATCTTGTAGGTGATCACCCCGGTCTTCACGTCGTCGCGGTTGGGCAGGCCCAAGTGCTCCTTGGGCGTCACGTAGCACAGCATGGCACAGCCGAACCAGCCGATCATGGCGGCACCTATGCCGCTCGTGATGTGGTCGTAGCCGGGTGCGATGTCGGTGGTGAGGGGACCGAGCGTATAGAAGGGCGCCTCGCCGCACTCGCGGAGCTGCTTGTCCATGTTGATCTTGATCTTGTGCATGGGCACGTGGCCGGGGCCCTCGATCATCACCTGGCAGTCCTTGCGCCAGGCGATTTGCGTAAGCTCCCCGAGCGTCTCGAGCTCGGCGAACTGCGCGCGGTCGTTGGCGTCGGCGATCGAGCCGGGGCGCAGGCCGTCGCCCAACGAGAAGCTCACGTCGTAGGCCCGCATGATGTCGCAGATCTCCTCGAAGTGCGTATAGAGGAAGCTCTCCTTGTGGTGTGCGAGGCACCATTTCGCCATGATCGAGCCGCCGCGGCTGACGATGCCCGTCGTGCGCTTGGCCGTGAGCGGCACATAGGCGAGCCGCACGCCGGCGTGGATGGTGAAGTAGTCGACCCCCTGCTCGCACTGCTCGACGAGGGTGTCGCGGTAGACCTCCCACGTGAGGTCCTCGGCAACGCCCTCCACCTTCTCGAGCGCCTGGTAGATCGGCACCGTGCCGATCGGCACCGGCGCATTGCGCACGATCCAGTCGCGGATGTTGTGGATGTTGCGCCCGGTCGAGAGGTCCATCACCGTGTCCGCACCCCAGCGCGTCGCCCACACCATCTTGTCGACCTCCTCGGCGACCGAGGAGGTCACCGCCGAGTTGCCGATGTTGGCGTTGATCTTCACAAGGAAATTGCGGCCGATGATCATCGGCTCGATCTCCGGGTGATTGATGTTGGCGGGGATGATGGCGCGGCCGCGCGCCACCTCGTCGCGCACGAACTCGGGCGTCACGTAATCGGGGATGCTGGCGCCGAAGGATTCGCCGTCGGCGGGCGGCAGCTCGGCGAGGCGCTCGCGCCCGAGGTTCTCGCGGATGGCGATGAACTCCATCTCGGGCGTGACGATGCCGCGGCGCGCGTAGGCGAGCTGGGAGACGGCGGCCCCGCCCTTGGCGCGCAAGGGCTGCTGGCGCACCGGGAACTCGGCCACGAGGTGCTTCGCGTCGACGTTGCCGTTGTCCTCGGGCCTGAGGTTGCGGCCGCCGTACTCCTCAACGTCGCCGCGCGCGCGGATCCAGGGCTCGCGCAGGCGCGGGAGGCCGCGGTAGATGTCGATCGCGGCCTCGGGGTCGGTATAGGGTCCCGAAGTGTCGTAGACGCGCACCGGCGGCTCGCCAGCACTCGCATCCAGGGCGATCTCGCGCAGCGGCACGCGCACGCCGGAAGAGCCCTGCCCTTCGACGAACACCTTGCGCGAAGCCTGCAGGGGGCCGGTGGTGACCGAGATCTTGATCGGCTTGTTGACGGCGTTCATGGGATCTCCTCCGCACACGTCGTAGGCATGGAGATCCGGGAATTGAGCGGGTTGGGTCGTCGAGCTCTCGCAGCACTGGCTGCGTGTTTCCTTGTCCCTCCGCCGGCATGACCCGGATCAGGTTCTAAGGGTTCCCACGCCGCGCCCGTCGCGGCCTGTTGCCGCACATCGCCGGGCGCCGTTGGTGTCTCAGCCCCTTGCCGGGGCACCCCTCGGAAGCACTAAGGTTGGACCGGGAACGGGCAAAGGTCAAGGGCAGTCCGGTCCGATCGCTCGGACGGGCCAGAGCGCTAGAAGTCCCCGAGGCCGCGCGCGGCGTGGACGAACCTCGCAGCAAAACGCGCGGCAAAGCCGGTCGGCGGCGGAGCCGGGGGCGGCGCTTCGGCGGGCGTGGCAATTTCGCGCATGAGGTTGCGGATGAATTTCGCGTAGCTGTCCTTCCCGATGGTACGCACCACGTTGCGCAAACCCTCGGACTTGAGCCTGAAGTCGGCGACCCCCGCGATCTCCTCGATGAGTGCAACGCTTTGCGTGGCTCCGAGCGCTTCGAACGCCGCGTCGACCACCTGCTGCACGGCCGCCCGCGCGGCGTCGCGCGCAGCATAGGCGGCGTGGCCCGCGGGGGTTTCAGCCAACAGCGCTTTGGCCGCATCCAGGCGCGACTTGGCCCGGCAGAAGTCGAGAGCCGCCTGCTGCACGCTCGTCGCTTGCTCGCCGAGCGCCCTCGCGGTGTCGATGATATTGGAGGCACCCACCCAACCGAAAGGCCTCAGCGAGATGAGCGTCGGGCCGAAATAGCCCCACGCGATGGCTTGGTCGACGAGTGCCACGACGAACGCGAAATCGAAACCGGTGCGCATGCTGAGCTGAACGGGGTCGACTTCGGTCAGCTGCCGAAACGTCGTGATGCCCTGCTCCTGAAAGCGCGCCGCGATATCGGAATCGACGCCGGGCAGATTGACGATCTTGTCGGCGGCCTCTCGCGGCGACTCGGTGATATTGAGCGTCTTGGCCGCTCCCGCGCGCAGCCAGGACAGGATGTCCGCGATGGGCAGCATGGTGATCACGAAGGCAATGAGAATGCCCTTGTCCTTGTCGAGCACGGCCACCGCGTGCCCCATCATCGGCGAGATCAGCAGACGCAGAGAATAGTAATTGAGATCCCACGGCAGCAGCGTGAGCGAGGCCACGCGGCCGATCAGACTGAGCCCGATCCACAAATATGCGCCTGCGATCGCCGCAACGGTCAAAGACAGATTGTCCTGCCCGGCCGCTTGGGCCGCGACTGCCACCGTCGCACCCGAGGTATCGAGTATCTTCGAGAGCTCGGCTGCCGCGAAATTCGTCACAAGCGTACCGTCCTCGGCGAGGATGGCGGCAAAGATCGCCAGCGGCACGGCAAAGGAAATCCAGCCGAAACGCTTGCTGTAGAGATCGCGCAGGCCCTCCTTGAGCCGCTGCGACGCCTCCAAGGTTTCCGCCGAATTCGGGTCCCGATCCTGCTTGAAACGGTAATCCCGCGACAGCGAGCCGTAGGTGCTGTTGCCGCCCCAAAATTGGTCGAAATACTGGGCGATCGCAGTCGGCGTGAAATATCCCAGAATCATCCGCCGCCGATAGCGCCGGCCCCACAGGAGATAGCCGGCGGCCGGAACCACGACGATCGCCTCGAGCGAAACAAGAAGCAGCATGGTGATGTGGTTGGCAATGAAGATCATGCTTCTCCCCCTGCCATGCCGACGCCTATCGTCCGTCTCCGCCGGGATGCCGTGCGGGCGGCGCCGCGACCTGCAAGGGTCGATCCTAACCGAACTGCCCTCGCACACGCCAGACGAGAAAAAGTCGACAATGTCAGCGAACCGCCGGCTCGGCTGCGCAAGCGCGGCTTCAGGGTGCGCCCTCAGAGCCGTGCCATGGCCGCGGCGCCGGCGGCCAGCGCAACGGCAACCCAGAGCAGCATGCAGGCGATGCGGTAGAGCGAGAGCGCCCTCCCGATGTCCGCGGCACCCGCGTTGGCGCGGCCGTTGCCCATCCAGGCGTCCTCGATGGAGAGGCCGCCGTAGCTGCGCGGGCCGGCGAGGCGGAGGCCAAGGGCGCCCGCCATGGCGGCCTCGGGCCAGCCGGCGTTGGGCGAGCGGTGGCGGCGGGCATAGCACCACACGGCACGCCAGGCGGCAGCCCCATCGCCGCCCGGCACCAAGCAGGCCGCGAGCGTCAGAAGCGCCGCCGCGAGGCGCGAGGCCGGCAGGTTGACCAGATCGTCGAGCCTTGCCGCGGCCCAGCCGAAGGCGCCGTGCCGCGGCGTCAGATGGCCGAGCATGCTGTCCGCCGTATTGACCGCCTTGTAGACGGCGACGCCCGGCAGCCCGCAAAGGGCGAGCCAGAAGGCAGGCGCCACCACGCCGTCCGAGAAGTTCTCGGCCAGGCTCTCGATGGCGGCGCGCGCGACGGCCTGCGCGTCGAGCGCCTCGGGATCGCGGCCCACGATCTCGACGACGGCACGGCGCGCCCCTGCGAGGTCGCCGGCCTCGAGCGCCTTGGCCACCGCGGCGACGTGCGCGAAGAGGCTCTCTTGGGCGAAGAGGCTCGCGGCGAGGACCGCCTCCACGAGCCAGCCCAAGGGCAGCGCGCGGGCGAGCTCCGCGATGGCCGCCGCCGCGGCGCCCGAGACGAGGATAACCAATGCCAGGCTCGCGGCCCCGAGCGTACGGCGCACGCCGTCCCCCCATTCCGCCCGGTTGAGCTCGCGGTCGAGTGCCGCGATCAGGGCACCCATCCAGACGACCGGATGCGCGATGGCGCGATAGAGGGGTGCGGGGTAGCCGAAGGCCGCCTCGGCGAGGAGGGCCAGGAGCAGGATGCGGAAATCGAGCGGGTCGAGGAGCGTCATTTTGGCCTGCCGAGCGCTCCTGCCATGCTACACTTGATGATCCGTGATAACGACTGCCGCGATGCAAGAACGCGAACCCCCGCTCAGCGCAATGCCCGCTCCGCCGCCGCTCTGCCACGGCGGCGATTTGGCGCGCGTCGCAGCGGAGCCCGGCGCCTTTACCGGCCCCTGGCTCGATCTGAGCACCGGCATCAATCCCTGGCCCTATCCGGCCGGGCGCGTCCCCGACAAGCTCTGGGCGCGGCTGCCGGGTGCGGCGCTCGAGGCGGCGCTGCGCCGGACCGCCGCCGCCTATTACGGAGCTCCCGACGCCGATTGCCTCGTCCCCGCCCCGGGCTCCCAGGCGCTCATCCAGTGGCTGCCGCGCTTGCGCGCGCGCGCGCGGGTCGCCGTGCTGGGGCCGGCCTACGGCGAGCACGCCGCGCAATGGTCGGCCGCCGGCCACGCGGTGGCCGAGGTGCGCGAGCTCGCGGCCATCGACCCCCGGCACGTCGAGGTGGCGGTCGTGGCCAACCCGAACAACCCCGACGGCCGCCTCTTGGCGCCCGCCGCGCTGCTGCGGCTCGCGGAGCGCCTTGCCGCGCGCGGCGGCTGGCTCGTGGTCGACGAGGCCTTTGCGGACATGACACCCGAGGCGAGCCTTGCCGGCGAAGCGACGCGGCCCGGCCTCGTCGTGCTGCGCTCCTTCGGCAAGTTCTTCGGGCTAGCCGGCCTGCGCCTCGGCTTTGCCCTCGCCGGCCCGCCGCTCGCCGGGCTGCTGCGCCAGGCGCTCGGTCCCTGGCCGGTGAGCGGCCCGGCCCTGTGGATCGCCACGGACGCCTTCGCCGACCGGGACTGGACCGTGGCGACGCGCCGCCGCCTCGCCGAGGCGGCACGGGCGCTCGACGCACTCCTCGCTGGCGCCGGCCTCGAGGTCGCCGGCGGCACCGACCTCTTCCGCCTGGCAGCGCACCCCGCGGCGCAGCGCGTCTATCGCAGCTTGCTGCGCCACGGCATCTACGTGCGCCACTTCGCCGAGGCGGAGAGATGGCTGCGCTTCGGCCTGCCGGCCGACGATCGCGGCTGCCGCCGCCTCGAGCGGGCACTCGCGGAGGCGCTCCCGGCGCTGCCTGTGGCAGCCGCGGCCTCCCGTGTCTGAGGCCGCAGCACCCCCGGCGGCTTTTGCGACGCTCGCCCAATTCCGCGCCCGCGTCGCCGCCTTCCCCGCCGCCGATGCGGCCGCGGCCGAGGCGGCGCGCGCGCGCGAGCGCCAGCTCACCAAGCCCGCGGGAGCGCTGGGGCGCCTCGAGGAGCTCGTGGTCTGGCTCGCGGCTTGGCAGGGGCGCCACCCGCCGAGCGCCGAGCGCCCGCTCTGCCTCGTCTTTGCCGGCAACCATGGTGTGGTAGCGCGCGGGGTCTCGGCCTTCCCCTCCGCCGTCACGCAGCAGATGGTGGCGAACTTCGCGGCAGGCGGTGCTGCCATCAACCAGCTCTGCAAGGCCTATGGCGCCGCCCTCGAGGTGATCCCCCTCGAGCTCGAGCGGCCGGCCGCCGACTTCACCGCCGGGCCGGCGCTGAGCGAGGCCGAGTGTGCTAAGGCACTTCTGGTGGGCTGGCGCGCGGTCAAGGCGGGCTCGGACGTGCTGCTGGTGGGCGAGATGGGCATCGGCAACACGAGCGCTGCGGCGGCCCTCGCCGCGGCGCTTTTCGGCGGCACCGGCGCCGATTGGGCAGGACCCGGCACCGGGCTCGACGCCGCGGGCGTCGCGCGCAAGGCCGAGGTGGTAGACGAGGCGCTCCGCCTGCATGGTGCGGCACTCGCCGACCCGCTCGAAGCGCTTCGCCGCCTCGGCGGACGCGAGCTCGCCGCCGTCTGCGGCGCCGTCGCCGCGGCGCGCATGGCGCGCATCCCGGTCATCCTCGACGGCTTCGTCGCGACCGCCGCGGCCGCACCGCTCGCCAGGCTCGCGCCCGGCGCACTCGGCCATTGCATAGCCGGGCATGTATCCGCGGAGCCCGGGCACCGCCGCCTCTTGGCCGCACTCGGCAAGGAGCCGCTCCTCTCCCTCGGCATGCGCTTGGGCGAGGCCTCGGGCGCCGCCATCGCACTCGCCGTGCTCAAGGGCGCCACAGCCTGCCACCGCGGCATGGCCACCTTCGCCGAGGCCGGCGTGAGCGGGAAAACTCCCTCTCCCGCTTAAGCCTCGATGACGCACGCATCTCGAGGAGGCTTGCGGGGCCACCTGGGGTCCTTCGAGACGCGCCCCTTCAGGGCGCTCCTCAGGATGAGGCGAAATTGTGTGTGGCAGAAAGACTTTACCTCACCCTGAGGAGCGAGCGGAGCGAGCGTCTCGAAGGACCCACGGCAGCCGGTCCGAGGCACCTTTGGACAGCACAGCATCACGATTTGGCGGTGATCTTCGGATTTGTGTGTATCAATTAGCTGCTTAAATGAGAGGAAAAATTCACGCCCGGTCGACGAGGTGGATGAAGGAGCCGGCGACGCGGCCGCTTACGGCGCCGAGCGCGCCGAGCGTCCGGCCGCTCGCGTCCGTTGCGGTGAAGAGTGGCGCCGCGGCACCCTCGCGGACGACCGTCGCGTAATGGAACTCGTGACCGCGGAAGGCGCTGCCGCTCGGGCCGAGCGGCGAGTGGGCGGCAAGCTTGAGCGCGCGGTAGCCGAGATGGAGCCGCCCTGCGGCGAAGGAGCTCTCGAGCGCCAGGAGGCCCGCCATGGCGTGGGACTGGCCAGCCGCGTCCGTGAGACGCTCGCCCAGCACCATATAGCCGCCGCATTCACCGTAGAGCACGGCTCCACGCGCCGCCGCGGCGGAGAGTCCCGCGAGGAAGCGGCCATTGCCGGCAAGCCGCCCGGCATGGAGCTCGGGATAGCCGCCCGGCAGATAGACCGCGTCGGCGTCCGTGGCCGGCGCCTCGTCGGCGAGCGGCGAGAACGCCACGAGCTCGGCGCCTTGCGCGCGCCAGCCCTCGAGGAGATGGGGATAGGCGAAGGCGAAGGCGTCGTCGGTTGCTAAGGCGATGCGCTGGCCGAGCGGCGGGATGCGCGCCGGCGATGACGGAGGCGCAGCGAGCCGCGACGGGCGGGCGAGCAGTGTCAGCTTCGCGAGACCGACGTGGGCGGCGGCACACTCGGCGGCGCGCTCGAGGAACGCCTCGAGCTCGCCATGCTCGCGCGCCTGCACGAGGCCGAGGTGGCGCTCAGGCAGCGCCAGCGCCTTATCACGCGGGAGTGCGCCCAAGAGCGGCAGGCCGACCGCGGCAAGGGCCGCCTCGAGGATCGCCCGGTGGCGCACGCCGCCGACGCGGTTGGCGATCACGGCCGCGACATCGACGCCGGGGCGAAAGTCGCGGAAGCCCTTGGCCAGCGCCGCGATCGAGGCGCCCTGGCCGCCCGCGTCGATGACCAGCACGACCGGCCAGCCGGCGAGTGCGGCAAGCTCCGCGGTCGAGCCGCTGCCGTCGTTAGCACCGTCGAAGAGCCCCATGACGCCCTCGACGAGGAGAAGGTCCGCTCCCCGCCCCGCCTCGTCGATGAGCATGGCAAGCATCTCGCGGCGCATCGCCCAGGGATCGAGGTTGCGGCACGGCCGTCCGCTCGCCGCCGCGTGGAAGGCGGGATCGATGTAGTCGGGCCCGGCCTTGCAGGAGGCCGCATGCAGGCCCTGGTCGCGGTAGGCCCGCAGGAGGGCGAGCGTCACCGTGGTCTTGCCGCTGCCTGAGGCGGGGGCGGCGATGACGATGGCGGGGGCCGAGGCCATGGCGGTTCCGGCGCTCAGCGCGGGATGCGCTCGAGTGCGGCGCCGAGCCAGTCGAGCCCGGCGCGCAGGCGCACCACCTCGCCCACCACCACGATGGCGGGCGGCTTAATCCCGGATGCCGCGGCATCGGCGGCGGCGCGCGCGAGCGTGGTCTCGACCACGCGCTGGGAGGGGAGCGTGGCGTCGCTCACCAGTGCCACCGGCTCGCTCGCCGGCCGGCCGGCGGCGAGCAGGCGCTCGGCGAGGGCTGCCAAATGCTTGAGCGCCATGTAGATGACGAGCACGGGCGAGCCGCGCGCGACGGCCGGCCAGTCGATCCCCTCGGGCACCGCACCCGCCGCATTGTGCCCGGTCATGAAGGTGACGACCGAGTTGCGGTCGCGATGGGTGAGCGGGATGCCGGCATAGGCGAGCCCGCCGATACCGGCCGAGACGCCCGGCACGATGCGGAAAGGCACGCCGGCTGCGGCCAGGCTCAGCGCCTCCTCGGCACCTCGGCCGAACACCATGGGATCGCCGCCTTTGAGCCGCAGCACGCGCTTCCCCTCGCGCGCCAGCGCCACGAGACGGTGGGAGATGTCGGCCTGGGTGGCCGAGGGCTTGCCGCCGCGCTTTCCCGCATAAACGAGCGTCGCACCCGGGCGCGCGAGTTTGAGGACGGCCTCGCTGACCAGCGCGTCATAGACGACGGCGTCCGCCTGCCCGAGGCCATGGTGGGCGAGGAGCGTCAGGAGGCCGGGGTCGCCCGGCCCGGCGCCGGTCAGCCACACCCAGCCGGGCTCGAAGGCGGGGAGCGCGAGCGCGTGCTCGCTCATCGCGGCAATCCCGAGGGAATGCTGGGCCGAGGCGCTGGCGAAGGGGCGGCCACGCGGCCTATAAGTGCGGCATGGCGGCGAGGAAAGGGAATGCGCTCAGGCGCGGCTGGACGACGGGCGCCTGTGCGACCGCCGCCACCAAGGCCGCCTATACGGCACTCCTGACCGGCCGCTTTCCCGATCCCGTGACGATCACGCTGCCCAAGGGCGAGACGCCGGCCTTCGCACTTGCCTGCGAGGAGCTCGGCGAGGGCTTTGCTAGCGCCGGCATCGTCAAGGACGCGGGCGACGATCCGGACGTGACCCATGGCGCCCTCGTGCTGGCGACCGTGCGCCCGGGCCCGGCCGGGAGCGGCGTCGCCTTCCGCGCAGGCGAAGGGGTCGGCACCGTGACCAAAGCGGGCCTGCCGCTTCCGCCCGGCGAGCCCGCGATCAACCCGGTGCCGCGCGCCATGATGCGGGGCGTCGTGGCCGAGGTGGCCGGCACTTGCGGCGGCAGCGGCGACGTGGCGATCGAGATCGCCGTCCCGGGCGGCGAGGCGCTCGCGCGCAAGACCTGGAACCCGCGGCTCGGCATCCTCGGCGGGCTCTCCATCCTCGGCACCACGGGCGTGGTGGTGCCCTATTCCTGCTCGGCCTGGATCCATTCGATCCAGCGCGGCGTGGACGTGGCCCGCGCCGAGGGCCTGCGCCACGTGGCAGGTGCCACGGGCTCGACTTCCGAGCGCGCGGTGCAGGCGCTCTACGGCTTGCCCCAATCCGCCCTCCTCGACATGGGCGACTTCGCGGGCGGACTCCTCAAATACCTGCGCCGCCACCCGCTCCCGCGCCTCACCATCGCCGGCGGCTTCGCCAAGATCGGCAAGCTCGCGCAAGGCCACCTCGACCTCCACTCCGGGCGCAGCCAGGTCGACCAGGCCTGGCTCGCCGCGCGGCTCTCCGAGCTCGGCGCCGCGGCCGAGATCGTTGCCAAGGCAAGGACCGCCAACTCGGCGCTCGAGACACTCGAGCTCGCGCGCGCGGCCGGCCTCGCCATCGGCGACGTGGTGGCGGCACGGGCGCGCGAGACCGCATTGGGCGTGCTCGCCGGCGCACCCGTCGAGCTCGACGTGCTGGTCTTCGACCGCGCGGGCGCCCTCATCGGCCGCAGCGGATGAGCCCTCGAGGAAGCTTGCAGTGCCGCCGCGGTCCTTCGAGACGCGCCCCTCTTGCGTGATGCAAGAGAGCGGGCCTTCGGCCCGCGAGGCGCCCCTCAGGACGAGGAAAATTCGTGTGTGGCAGAAAGACTTGACCTCGTCCTGAGGAGCGAGCGCAGCGAGCGTCTCGAAGGACGCACCGGAGCCGGTCCGAGGCCGCTCCCGCGGGCGTGACGGAACTGAGAAAGAACGTCTCATCGCCAGCGCCTCGGGCGCAGCGCGTGGGCGTAATGCTCGTCGTAGAGCGCGCTCTCGCGGAAGCCCTCCGGTGCCAGCGCGCGGCCGACGAGGATGAGGGCGCTGCGCGCGAGCCTCGCCTTCTCCACCTTGCCGGCGATGTCGGCGAGCGTGCCGCGGATGACGCGCTCGTCGGGCCAGCTCGCGCGATAGACCACGGCCGCCGGGCAGTCCGAGCCGTAGAGCGGCGTGAGCGTCTCGACGATCGCCGCCATTTTGCGCACGGAGAGATGGAGGACGAGGGTGGCGCGTGAGCGTCCGAGCGTCGCTAAGTCCTCGCCCGCCGGCATGGGCGACGACCTCACCGCGGTGCGCGTGAGGATGACGCTCTGGGAGACACCCGGGAGCGTGAGCTCGCATTTGAGGAGCGCTGCCGCCGCGGCGAAGGCGGGGACGCCGGGCGTCACGTCATAGGGGATGGCGAGGCGGTCGAGCCGCCGCATCTGCTCGGCGATGGCGCCGTAGAGCGAGGGGTCGCCCGAATGGACGCGCGCCACCTCTTGGACGCGCGCGTGCGCCGCCGCCATCTCCGCCACGATCTCGTCGAGCGTGAGCGCCGCCGTGTCGATCACCCGCGCACCCTTGGGCGCCGCCGCGATCACCGCGCGCGGCACGAGCGAGCCCGCATAGAGGCAGACGGGCGAGCGCGCGATGAGGTCGCGGCCGCGCACGGTGATGAGATCGGCGGCACCTGGGCCGGCACCGATGAAATGCACGGTCATCGCCAGGCGCTCCCGCGCCGGTGCACGAGGATCATCGAGAAATAGGGCACCGCGGCCGGGTCCACCTCGGCGAGCGGCAGGATGCGCTCGTTCGGCAGGCTCGCGCGCTCGATGTAGCGCGCGCGGTCGGCGAGACCGAGGCGCTCGAGCACGCCGCGCACCTTGGCGAAGTGGCGGCCGAGCTTGATGACCGCCGCGGCGTCCGCAGCCTCGAGCCGGCGCTCGAGCTCGGCCTCGGAGAGCAGCGCCGGAACGACGCTGAGCACGTCCTCGCGCGCGGCAAGCGGCGAGCCGAGGCTTGCCGCGGAGGCGACGAGCGAGCTCACGCCGGGCACCACGGTCACGGGAAAGCGCCCGGCGAGCCGCGCGAAGAGATACATGAAGGTGCCGTAGAAGAAGGGATCGCCTTCGCAGAGACAGGCGACGCTGCGGCCGGCCGAGAGCTCGGCGGCGATCTCCTCCGCCCCGCGGTCGTAGGCCGCCTCGATCTCCGGGCGCCCGGCGGTCATGGGAATGGCGACGACGATCTCGCGCTTGGCGGGCGAGATGTGGGAGGCCACGACGGCGCGCGCGAAACTCTTGCCGCCGGCGGGCGCCGGATATGCCACGACCGGTGCCTTGAGCAGGATGCTCAGCGCCTTGAGCGTGAGGAGCTCCGGATCGCCCGGACCCACGCCGAGGCCGTAGAGCATGGCGGGCTTGCTCACGGCTTGACCGCGGCGAGCTGCAGCACGGAATGCGGAGCCGGGCCGCCATCTCCGATGGCGACGTGGGCGAGCCGGCCGCGGTTGCCTGCCCGCCAGTCGCGCATCTGCCTCTCGGCCGCGGGCGTGACACCATAGGCGACGAGACGTCCGCCCGGTGCCAACGCCTGCCAGCAGCGCTCGAGGAGGCCGGGCTCGCCGAGGCCGCCTTCAATCAGCACGGCACCCGGTGCCGCGAGCCCCAGGAGCGCCTCGGGCGCCCGCCCGGCTGCGATCTCGAGCCGCGGCGTGCCGAGCGCGGCAGCGTTGTCGGCGATGCATTTGAGCTGCGCGTCGTCAGGCTCGATCGCAATGGCGCGGCAGCTCGCATGGCAGCGCAGCCACTCGATCGCCAGCGCGCCGCAGCCCGCACCTATGTCCCACAGGAACTCATTCGGTGCCGGGGCCAATGCGGCGAGCGTGAGCGCGCGCAGCTCGCGGCTCGGGAGCCGGCCGCTGTGACGGAACGCCTCGTCGGGGAGTCCGGGCAGGCGCGGCCGGAGGAGCGCATTGCCGCCCGCCACGCACTCGATCGCGAGGGTTCCGGGTGCGGTGCCGTCGTCCGCCGGCCAATCATCGGCGCTCACGGAGGTGACGGGATCGCCCGCGCCGGCCCCTTTGGCGAAGAGCGCGAGCCGGCTCCGGCCATAGCCGCGCGCGCGAAGGAAGGCGGCGACGGCCGGAGGCGTTTCGGCGCCCGCGCCGAGCAGGAGGAGCCGCACGCCGGGCTCGAGATAGGCTTCGAGGAGCTCAAGCGGCCGGCCGCCCAGCGCCAAGGCCGCGACCTCGCGAGATGTCCAGCCGAGCCGGCTCAAGACGCTCATCTCAAGCCTCCGCCGCAGGCACGAAGGGTGCCGGCTCGAAAGCACCGGCGCGCGCGGCGGCGAGCAGCCGGTAGAGATCCAGATGGCGCTCGAGATGGGCCGCCAGGCGATCGAGCACGTCCTCCACCATGCTCCCGTAGCCAAGGCCGCTCGGCGCCCGGCTCCTGAGCCGGCTAAGGAACGCGTGGCGGAACTCGTCGCCGGCGAAGAGGCCGTGGAGGTAGCAGCCCTGCACGCGGCCGTCGGCCGAGACGGCACCGTCCGGGCCGTGGTCGAGCCGCAGCATCGGGCGTGCCGCGGCCGGACCCGCCGTGCGCCCCATATGCATCTCGTAGCCGTGCACGCTGGTCCCGCTCGCCAGCTCATGACCCGCAGCCTCGACGAGGCGCTTCTCGCCGCCGAGCATGGTCTCGAGCGCGAGGAGGCCGAGGCCCGCGGCTTCGCCGGGAGCGCCCTCGATCCCCTCCGGGTCGGCAACGCGCTCACCCAGCATCTGGTAGCCGCCGCAGAGGCCGAGGATGGCGCCGCCGCGGCGGAAATGAGCGAGGAGATCGATGTCCCAGCCTTCATTCCGCAGGAAGGCGAGATCGGCGAGCGTCGCCTTCGAGCCCGGCAGGATGACGAGGTGGAGATCGCCGGGGATGGCCTCGCCCGCGCGCACCAGGCGCAAATCCACGTCGGGCTCCGCCGCGAGCGCGTCGAACTCGTCGAAGTTGGCGATGCGCGGATAGGCGAGCACGGCGATGCGGATGGCACCATTGCCGCGGCCCTCGTAGTGCCGGAGTGCCAGCGAATCCTCGGCCGGCAGCAGCCGCGCATCCGCGAACCACGGCACCACGCCATATGCCGCGAGCCCGGTGCGCGCCACGATCTCGGCAAGACCGCCCGCGAAAAGGCCCGAGTCGCCGCGGAACTTGTTGACGATGAAGCCTGCGAGCAGCCGCCGCTCCGCCTCGTCGAGGAGCGCGTGGGTGCCGACGAGCTGGGCGATGACCCCGCCGCGCTCGATGTCGCCCACGAGCACGACGGGGACCTGGGCGGCCAGCGCGAATCCCATGTTGGCGATGTCGCCTTCGCGCAGGTTGACCTCGGCGGCACTGCCGGCACCCTCGACGAGCACGAGATCGGCGCCGCGCGCGAGACGCCGGAAGCTCGCCAGCACCTCGGGCAGCAGGCTCCGCCGCAGCTTCTGATACTCGCGCGCCGTCGCATTGCCGTGGACGCGGCCCTGCACGATCACCTGGGCGCCGCTCTCGCCCTGGGGCTTGAGCAGCACCGGGTTCATGTCGACGGTAGGCGGCAGGCGCGCGGCCAACGCTTGGAGCGCCTGGGCGCGGCCGATCTCGCCGCCGTCGCTCGCGACCGCGGCGTTGTTCGACATGTTCTGCGGCTTGAAGGGGCGCACGGCAAGGCCGCGCCCGGCAAAGGCGCGGCAGAGGCCGGCCACCAGCAGCGACTTCCCCACGTCGGAGCCGGTGCCTTGGAGCATGAGTGCGGCCGTGGCCATCAGAACTCGATGCCCTTCTGCGCTTTGATACCTGCCTGGAAGGGATGCTTCACCATCGTCATCTCGGTCACCAGATCGGCGATGGCGAGGAGCTCGGGCTTGGCGTTGCGGCCGGTCGCGACGACGTGGAGTGCTGCGGGCCGGCCCGCGAGGAAGGCCGTCACCTCCGCGAGCGGCAGATAGTCGTAGCGCAGCACGATGTTGAGCTCGTCGAGCACCACGAGGTCGTAACGCGGCGGCGCTGCGCGCGCCGCCTCGACCATCGCCTTGGCCGCCTCCCAGGCGGCCCGCGCGGCGCGGATGTCGCGCGCGCGGTCCTGGGTCTCCCAGGTGAAGCCCTCGCCCATGGTGCGGATGTCGACGAGCCCGGGGAAGCGCTCGAGGGCGTGACGCTCGCCTGTCTCCCACTTCCCCTTGACGAACTGCACGATGCCGACGCGCATGCCGTGGCCGAGGGCGCGCAACGCGAGACCGAAGGCGGCCGTCGACTTGCCCTTGCCCTTGCCGGTATGGACGATGAGGAGGCCCTTCTCGAGGGTCTTGCCGGCGAGGATGCGCGCGCGCACCTCCTTGCGCCTGCGCGCCTTCTCGTTGGCGCGGGCGTTGATCTCCTCCTCGGTCAAGTCCGGCTCGCTCATGGGAGGCTCGCTCACGGCACGCCCGCCCGCTCGCGACCGGCGAGGGCGGCGAGCTCGGGGTAGGCCGAGTTCGAGCGCGGCCGCCACAGGCCGCGCGCCTGCGCCTCGACGAGGCGTCCGGCGATCTCGCGCGCCGCCGCTGGATTGTTCTCGAGGAGGAATTCGCGCACCCGTGCGTCCGCGAGATAGGCCTCGTAGACGGCATCGAAATGATGATCGCCCACCACGCCCGCGGTCGCCGCGAAGGCGAAGAGGTAATCGACGGTCGCCGCCATCTCGGCCGCACCCTTGTAACCGTGGCGCATCACGCCCGCGAGCCACTTGGGGTTGACCACGCGGGCGCGCACCACGCGCGCGAGCTCCTCGCCGAGGCTGCGCACCTGCGGCCGCTCCGGCCGCGAGTGGTCGTTGTGATAGAGCGCCGGCGCATGGCCCGAGAGGTGGCGTGCGGTGAGCGCCAGGCCGCCCTCGAACTGGTAATAGTCGTCGGAATCGAGGAGGTCGTGCTCGCGGTTGTCCTGGTTCTGCACCACCGCGTCGATGGCGGCGACGCGGCGCTCGAAGAGGCGGTGCTCGGCGCGGCCCTCGGCTCCGCCGCCATAGGCGTAGCCACCCCAGGCGAGATAGGCGCGCGCGAGATCGCCCTCCTCCTCCCAGCCGCTCTCGTCGATGAGGGCCTGGAGCCCGGCGCCATAGGCGCCCGGCGGCGAGCCGAAGACGCGGTGGCCGGCGCGGCGCAGCGCCGTTTCCGCGTCGACGCCTTCTGCGACGAGCGTGCGCGCATCGCCCGCCGCGCGCGCGGCAAGCGGGTTCTGCTCCTCGGGCTCGTCGAGTGCGGCTACCGCGCGCACGGCGGAATCGACGAGATCGATCTGCGCCGGAAAGGCGTCGCGGAAGAAGCCCGAGATGCGCAGCGTCACGTCGACGCGCGGCCGGTCGAGGAGCGAGAGCGGCAGCACCTCGAAGCCGGTGACACGGCGCGAGGCGCTGTCCCAGCTCGGCCGCACCCCCATGAGCGCCAGCGCCTGCGCCACGTCGTCGCCGCCGGTGCGCATGTTCGAGGTGCCCCAGGCGGAGAGCACAATCGCCTTGGGCCAGGCGCCGTGCTCCTGGCGATAGCGCTCGAGGAGCAAGTCGGCCGATTTCCAGCCGAGCTGCCAGGCGGCGGGCGTCGGCACCGTGCGGCTGTCGAGGGAATAGAAGTTGCGCCCGGTGGGGAGCACGTCCAAGCGCCCGCGCGTCGGCGCCCCCGACGGTCCCGGCTCGACGAAGCGGCCGTCGAGCCCGGCGAGCACGCCCGCGATCTCGGCGGCGCCGCTCGCGGCGAGCGCCGGGCGGATGCGCCGCTCGATCTCCTCGAGCACGGCAGCACTGCGCCGCCAGACGGGCTCCGCCGCCAGCGCTCCCGTGACGAGCGACTTCGCGAGGCGCTCGAGCCGCTCGACCGTGTCGCCGTTGCTGCGCCACGGCGAAGGTCCGTCGAGCGCTTGCGGCCGGGCGCCCTGCCACGGCTCGCCGAGGGCGCAGTCGAGGGGATCGAAGCCGCTCATGAGGCCGAGATCGGCGGCGAGTGCGCGCAGGAGCGAGGCGTCGCCGCCCTCGCCGCGGCCGCGCGGCAGGCGGACGAGCGCCACCAGGAGGTCCGCGAGCTGCTCGCCCGCGGGGCTGCGGCCCAAGACGTGGAGGCCGTCGCGGATCTGCAGCTCCTTGATCTCGCAGAGATAGTTGTCGAGCTTGGCAAGTGCCGCCGTCTCCCCCTCGCCCGCCGCGATGCCGCAGTCGCGATCGAGGCCGATGCGCTCGGCGAGCTCGATGATGGCTCGGCCGAGATGGCCCAGGCGGCGCGGATCGACGCCGGACGCCTCGTAATACTCGTCGACGAGCTGCTCGAGCTCGGCGAGCGGACCATAAGACTCGGCGCGCGTGAGCGGCGGCGTGAGGTGGTCGACGATGACCGCCTGGGCGCGGCGCTTGGCCTGGCTGCCCTCGCCCGGATCGTTGACGATGAAGGGATAGAGGTGGGGCATCGGACCGAGGGCCGCCTCGGGGAAGCATTCGGCCGAGAGCGCCAGCGCCTTCCCCGGCAGCCATTCGAGGGTGCCGTGCTTGCCGACGTGGACGACCGCGTGGACGTCCCACGCCTCCCTGAGCCAGGCGTAGAAGGCGAGATAGCCGTGCGGCGGCACCAGCGCCGCGTCGTGGTGGCTGCGCAAGGGATCGATGCCGTAGCCGCGCGCCGGCTGCACGGCGACGACGAGATTGCCGCATGCGAGTGCCGCGAAGCGGAAGGCATCGCCTGAGACCAGGGGATCGCGCTCGGGCTCGCCCCAGCGCTCGGAAACCGAGCGCCTCACCGGCTCGGGGAGCCCGGCGAGCCAGCCGCGGTAGGCCGCGAGCGGATAGCGCAGGCCCCGCCCGTTGCCGCGGCGGGCGAGGAGCGCCTCGATCAGGCCGTTGCCGTCCCGCGGCAGCTCGTCTGTCCGGTAGCCGGCGGCGGCGAGGGCGGCCACGAGATCGACGGTGCTGGCGGGCGTGTCGAGGCCGACGCCGTTGCCGAGCCGGCCGTCGCGGTTGGGGTAATTGGCGAGCACGAGGGCCACGCGCCGCTCGGGAGGCGGCGTCGTCCTGAGGCGCACCCAGGCGGCCGCGAGATCGGCCACGAAAGCCACGCGGTCGGCGCGCGGCGCATGCACCACGACCGGGCATTCGGTGGCGGCGTCGAACTGCCGCTCGCCCTTGAAGGAGACCGCGCGCGCGAGGATGCGGCCGTCGATCTCGGGAAGGGCCACGTTCATGGCAAGGTCGCGCGCCGAGAGGCCGCGCGTGCCGCGGCGCCATGCGGCCTCGCTCGTGCCGGCGAGCACGGTCTGCAGCACCGGGCAATCGGCGCCGTCGAACGGTGTCGCCGCACGGCCGGCACCCGGGCTCGAGACCGCGAAGCCCGTGGCGTTGAGGATGACGCCCGGCTTCACCTCGGCGAGGAGCTCGGCGATGAGGGCCGCCGACAGCGGATCCTTGAGGCTCGCCACGTGGATGGGGAGCGCATTGAGCCCGCGCGCGGCGAGGGCGGCGATGAGCGCGTCGATGGGGGCGAGGTCGGCGGCCTGGATGAGGGCGCGGTAGAAGACGAGGGCGGCGGCGGGCGCCCGCGGCAGCCACCCGGCCCGCACCTCCGCGAGCGTCGCCTCCGTATTGCCGGGCCAATAGAGCCCGGCGCGCAAGAGCGGCGCCGGCTCGCGCCACGGCTGCTCGTAGCCGAGGAGACTGGCCGCATAGGCGAGCATGTTGCGGGCATTCGTCTGACCGCCCTCGAGCGCGTAGCGCCACAAGCGGCGGCAGGCGGCGGGCGGGAGCGTGGAGAGGCCGGCAAGCTCGGCGTCCGGCTGGTCGTCGCCGGGGAGGAGCGCCAGCATCGCCCCCGCCTCGCGCGCGGCGGCCGAGAGGCGCTCGACGCCGTAGGGCCAGTAGCCGGCGCCGCCCAGAAGCCGCACGACGACGAGGCGCGCGTGGCGCACCACGCTCTCGACGTAGAGATCGACGGAGAGGTTGTGGCTGAGCTGCTTCAGGTTGGCGAGGCGCAGCGTGGGCCGCGGCTCGGCAAGCTCGCCGTAGGCGGCGGCGAGGGCGGCAAGCTCGGTGTCGGCGGCCGAGAGCAGGGCGAGCTCGCCCGGCGTCTGGCCGAGATCGACCGCCTGGGAGCCGTCGAGGATGCCGCCCGGCACCGCTGCGAGGAGATGCATGGCGCGCGGTTCCTATATGTGGCGTGCCGAACGGATTTCCTCATCCTTCGAGACGGGCCTAGGGCCCTCCTCAGGATGAGGAAATCCACCAAACGTGGAGGCCGCCTCACCCTGAGGAGCGCGCAAAGCGCGCGTCTCGAAGGGCGAGGCGGCCATAGGCACGGTCAAAGCCATCTCGCTCACCCCGCGAGCGCCGCGCGGATGGCGGCGGCATCGAGGCCCTTGAGCCCGATCACCACGAGCCGGCCGCGGCGCTCCTCGCCGGCGCGCCAGTCGCGGTCGTAGTAATGCTGCACGCGCGCGCCCACGCCCTGCACGACGAGGCGCATGGGCTTGCCCACGACCGCGGCGAAGCCCTTGACGCGGAGGATGTCGTGCTCTGCGATGAGAGGCACCAGCCGCCCGACGAGCTCGGCAGGGCTCACGAGCTCGGCGAGCGGCAGCGAGAGGCTCGCGAACTCGTCGTGGTCGTGCTCCGCCGCGTTGTCGTGGTGCGAGCGGCGGCGCTCGATGTCGTGCTCGCTCGCGACGCCGAGGCCGAGAAGGACCTCGGCATCGACAGCCCCGTGGCGCGTGGGGAGGAGCTTGGCCGCGGGACGCAGCTCCTTCCGCACGTCCGCCGTCACGCGCGCGAGGGCGCCGTCGGAGAGCAGATCCGCCTTGTTGAGGAGGACCAAGTCGGCTGAGGCGAGCTGGTCCTCGAAGAGCTCCTCGAGCGGGCTCTCGTGATCGAGATTGCCGTCGGCCGCGCGCTGGGCGGCGAGTGCTGCTAAGTCGCTCGCGAAGCGCCCCGCAAGCACGGCCGGCCCGTCCACCACCGCGACGACGCCGTCCACGGTGACCCGCGTGCGGATGTCGGGCCAGTTGAAGGCCTGGACGAGCGGCTTGGGGAGCGCCAGTCCCGAGGTCTCGATGACGATATGGTCGGGCGGCTCGGGGCGCGCGAGCAGCGCCTGCATGGTCGGCAGGAACTCGTCCGCCACCGTGCAGCAGATGCAGCCGTTGGCGAGCTCGATGATGCTCTCCTCGCCGCACAGCGCGTCGCCGCAGCCCTTGAGGATCTCGCCGTCGATGCCGATGTCGCCGAACTCGTTGATGACGAGGGCCAAGCGCTTGCCGTTGGCGGTGCGCAGGAGATGGCGGATGAGCGTCGTCTTGCCGGCGCCGAGGAAGCCGGTGACGATGGTGACGGGCAGCTTGGCGAGACTCGTCATGCGGGCGATCCGGGCCGTTGCGGGGACTTGAGGTGGATGGGGAGGCCGGCCGCCATGAAGGCGACGGCGTCGGCCGCGGCGGCGAGGCTCGCATGCAGGCGGCCGGCGCAGTCGCGGAAGCGGCGGGCGAGCGCGTTCTCCGGCACGATGCCGAGCCCCACCTCGTTCGAGACGAAGACGACGGGTCCGCGGAGGTGCCGCAGGGCCGCCACGAGCGCCGCCGTCTCGGCCGCGGCGTCGCGCCCGGCGCCGAGGAGATTGGCGAGCCAGAGGGTCAGGCAATCGACGAGCACCGCGGCGTCCGCGGCGGCACTGGCGGCGAGTGCCGGCGTGAGCTCGAGCGGCACCTCGACCGTGCGCCAGCCGGTGCCGCGCCGCGCCCGGTGGCGGCGGATGCGCTCGGCCATCTCGGCATCGCCTGCCTCGGCGGTCGCGAGATAGACGCGCGCGCCCGCCGCCCGCTCGCAGAGCCCTTCGGCGTAGCGGCTCTTGCCCGAGGCAGCGCCGCCGAGCACGAGTGTTACCGGCGGCAGTGCGCCCGCCCCGCTCATCCGCTCCGATCCGATAACCTGATGCCGCAACGCATGGGCTCCCACCCGGGCCGCAAGAGCTCGCCTGACGTCCGCAGCGGTGCTGCCGGCGCGGGCACGGGTGAGACGGAGGAGAAGACGCTCCCGCTCACCGGTGCACCCCGACCGGGTCGCTTCGCATTGGACGCGCGATGGCAGGTCTCCTGGCTCGCGGCTTGGCGCCTTTGGCACCCGCCTTCCCGGTTTCCCAGTGGCGCTCGCGGTGCCGGCACGCCGCTTACAGTTGCGGGGGCAGCCGCGGCCTTGGCTCGGGGGACACCCCTCCGCCGCACCGCGTTCCCTCTTATCCCCGACGGACGGGGACCATCGCTCTGGGCATAGTGGCCGGGCGGGCGCGGGCGCGTCAAGGAGATTGCGGTCAACGCGCGCGTCTCAGGCGGGCCGGAGGCGCGTGTGCGATGGACCGGACAAGCGGCTCATGCTAAGTTGTAGAGACGACATTCTGTGCTACCAAAGACGGCCGCGCAGCGCGGCCGATACAATGGGGGCATGCGATGCTCAATCTATTGAAAGTTGCGTCGGCGTTGCGTGCGCGAGCCAGCCTCGCGAAATCGGGCCTGCAGATTAAGATGTCCGGATGGCACATGGTCGACAGCGACGATGCCAGCGTCGGCGTCGGCGTCGGGAAGTTCTTCGACATCGATGCCGCCGCATGCCTCATGACGATGGCCAATACCCAAACCGGGCAGGCGGTGCAAGTCCTCGGCGGGGGCGGCGAGCTAGACGTTGGCGTCGGACTCTCCCTACCCGTGACGTTCTCCACGGACAACGTCGCCGGTAAGAAGCTGCCCGGCGGCATGCTCGGCCAGTTCATTTGCGGCCCGGCTGCCGGCCAATACCAGAACCCTTCGGTATTCCAGGGCGTCGCAACCTTGATCGGCATTGAAGGCGCTGCTGTCATTAGCGGCGGCGCGTCCATCCTCATATTTGCGGACCGGCACGTCGTCATCGGGCCCGGCCTCCTCGTAGACGCAATCGGCCTCCTCAGCATTCGCCTGATCGGGCTCGTCTACGGGCTCGATCTGACCGATGCGATCGGCATTGACGTGAGCAACGTATGGTATTCGACGAAGGTCAGGCTCCTCAACGCATGCTTAGTCGATGCGGGGCCCGGGTGACCTTGGCGATATGGCCGCGGGTTGATCGCGCGCCTCAAGCCCCTGACCCGAAAACCGAGCGGCGCGAGCATCCGCGGCCGGCGCCGCCGACAGTCGCCGTCGAGCGTTCGGATCGGCTCCGGCCGGCTACCTCACCGCGCGCTCCGGCCCGAGAAGGGCGGCGCGGAAGCGTTGGGTGAGGAAGCGGCCGTCCCGCTCGGGCAGCACCATGGGCTCGGGCTCGCCCGAGATCTTGGCGACGGCCAAGACGGGACCGGGGGTGCGGTAGAGGAGCTCGGCGAGAGCACCCGTGTCGTTGGCATTCGCCACCTCAAGCGTCGCGGCGAAGCCGGCTGCCTTGGCGACGGCGGCGAGCGGGATGCCGCGGCCGGTGAGACCGGGCTGGCGGCCGGTCTCGCCGAAGGCCTCGTTGTCGAGCACGAGGAGTGCGAGATTGCGCGGGCGCTCGGCCGCGATGACCGCGAGCGAGCCTAGCCCCATGAGGAGCTCGCCGTCGCCCGTGATGACGAGGACGCGGCGGAGCGGCTGCGCGAGTGCCAGGCCGAGGCCGATCATGGCGGCACTCCCCATGGCACCCCAGAGATAGAAGGAGAGCGCATGGTCGCCGGCCGCCGCGGCGTCGTAGGTGGCGGAGCCCAGGCCCGTGACGAGGAGCGCCTCGCCGCGCTCGGCAAGGAGATCGGCCACCAGTGCGCGTCGGTTGAGCATGGCGCGCCTCTCCTCACTCCGGGCCGTCGAAACGCTTGGCGCCGAGCATGCGCTGGGTGAGCAGCACCGCCGCCTGCTGCCCGCTCTGGAAGGCGAGGCCGGCCGCAGCGGCCGTGGCGGCCGCCGCCTCCTCCTCATGCTCGACCGGGAAGAGCTTGACGCCCATGGCCTGGAGCACGGGCCGCGTGCCCTGGCCCATGGGCACCTGCCAGGGATTGAACTCGCCCCACTCGCCGCGCATGGTGACGATCATGAGGAGCGGGATGCCGCAGAGCGCCGGCAGGGCCAGCATATTGATGCAATTGCCGACGCCGCTGCTCTGCAGCAGCACGGCCGCGCGCTCGCCGCCGAGCCAGGCGCCGGCGGCCAGCGCGATGCCCTCCTCCTCGCTCGTGAGCGTGACGAGGCGCATGGTGCCGTCGCCTGCCACGAGCTCGAGAAGCCGCGTGAGCCCGGCATCGGGCACGGTCGCCACCTGACGCACGGCGTGCGCCCGCAGCACCTGGTGAACCTCCTCCGCCCAATCGCGGAGGGCCGTCCTGCCCGCAGACATGGGGGTACCTCTGGGGGATTCCTCTGCGACCTCGTGGGCGCCATCATCGCCGCAGCACCAGCGGGCGTAAAGGGGTTTGGGTACTGTATTCGGCTTCCCAACGGCGGCGTGCGACGTTTCCGACCTGGCTCGCGGGCACTCTCCCATTTGCAGTGCTTGACCGCTCCCACCGCTGGGCACGTTTGGCCCTTCTTTCCCGCGTCGCCATATCACTTACTGTCCCGTTCATGCCTCTTTTCGGGACAGTCTGCTGTAGTACCCCCCAGAGCCAAGTCTCCCGCGCGGCACCTTCGCCACCCAAGACGGATGTCCCCTACCGTCTGACAGGATAGCGTTCGGAGCCAGGCGGGAGTCCTCCAAATTTTTGCTTCAGCGAGCGCGTCGACTCGCAATCATGGTCTTCCCATTCGATAGTCGACCATCGATCCGGTTTGCTGTACACCGATGACAAATAGTCGTGCCAACGCACGGTTAGCACACGCCCTTTTGGAACGGGCCTGTCCACGTTTCCAAAGTCCAGCTGCTCGCTCCCTTCGACCCACCCACGCCGAGTGAGGTGATACTCAAACCACTCAGTACTCCGTGACATGCCCGTTACTCCATTTGATCCACGTGCACTCTTCACTCGTCGCTCGGCACTAGGGTCCAGATACGCTTCAGCGGAATGGCACTTCGAATCGTTTCCGGTAGCGAATCATAATTAGCCTGGACCATATCGATGAGATCATTTGAATCCCATAGTCGAATTTCGAAGAACAAGCGGCTGGCTTCTCGCGGAACCGATTGCCTATAGCCGCCCCAAGCTACTACCGCGCCCTGGTCGGCTCCGAAGTTCTTCATAACGCCTTGCAATTCGCGCAAGACCTTCACATCTACAGGCTCGTCGCCGGATTTTACCTGGACGGCGAGACGCGGCGCTTCGAAGCCGAATGCACCGCGCCCAGCGATGATATCAATGCCGCCATCAGGCCCCTCGGGCGAGACCTTGACCTTGTAGCCCTGAACTTCGAGCAGCGCGCCGACCAGCGCTGCCAGCTCGTGACCTCTGAATTTGCGAGCAATGCATTCCCGGATTTGGTCCCGCGCGTTTTGTTCCAGATCAGGCGGCGCCGTAAAGTCGGTGCTGTCCTCGGGTGTCGCCAGATCAATGGCAGGAGTGCGGTTCTCGATAAGAGCACGGACGCGTTCTTCGGCTTGACCGCGCTGGATGCGGCATACGGTCATGGCGGCGCCAAAGGAATAGAGAATATCTTGATCAAAGGCGCTTCGCGGGAACTCTTTGATCCATTTGACTGGGCGCGTATGCAGGCCATCCACTCCAAGATCAGTGCGGTACTTGTAAGACCCCGTTATGGTTCCGATTGCAATCATCGAGCGCGTTTTGAGTGGCAGCACTATGAGATCGCCGGATTGCATCGTGCTTGTGATCGGCCAAAGCTGGCTTTCCCAATTAGAGAGCCGTTTCGCCTTCTCGTCGGGATAAGTCTTTGCCAGCAGAGCGGTAAGCTCACCTCTATCAGAGATTCCGGATAGGTTGGGCACATTCTCCCAACCAATGATGGCGGCGCCCTTCTCAAGGGCGAGGCTCTCACGTTCCCCGTGTTTTCCGGCTCTCACCAGCCACAATGCCATAGCAACCTCCCACGAGCTTGGAGCCACGACGGCAGCTCCTTGCTAATACATACGGAGATTTTTCTGTCTCAGACGGTTGTCAACGAAATTCGTGCCGCCCAACGCGTCCCTGAATTTCTCTCCGCTTCCGGCTCGTCAGCTAACGCTTTGATTTTGTGATAAGCGCCGCGCTTCAAACCCGGGGCCCGCTGATTAAAAATTCGCGACCTTCTACCGGGGCCGGTATGCGTACAGGCGAGCATATCGGCTCGTCGTTCGCCAAGCGCAGGAAGGTCGCTCAAGTTTGCTCGGGACGCTGAAATCCCAATTCCTCGTCGCCAAAGCATCACACCACCTTTAGGCCAAGATGCTCCTCCATCGGCACAAAATCGCGGTCGCTGTGCAACAATGCGTGGCGGTGTTCGATGCAGAAGGTACCAATGATGATGTCGGCGGTTTTGCGGATCGTGACCCTCAGTTCCCTCAGTTTGCGATAGTTGCGGGCAGCTCGCGGGGCTAAATCGCCATCCAAGAGCGGCACGACAGCAAATTGACGCAACGCGCGTTCGATGCGCGCGGCCTGGGCTTCGTCCCGAGCGCCCTGAAGAACCTCGAGCAGGATAAGATCACCGATCAGCAAGGGTTCCCGCACGGCAACAGCTTCTAGCTTGCTGGTAGCCGGCGTTGTACGGCCGCGCAGATACGAGATCCAGACGGAGCTATCGACGAGAATCACCGTCGGACCGCTTGGCGGCCCCGACGCATCTTGTCGAGATCGCCCTCCCAACCCAACCCCTTGAGATGCGCCAACGCCTCGGTCTGCTTGCGCACCCGAACCAAGAGATGCAATGCCGCCTCAACCGTGGCCCGCTTGGTCGGCAGCGCCGCGGCCGCCATGGCTTTGGACAGCAATTCGTCGTCGATTTCGATATTGGTCCGCATCGTCGTTGGGCTCCCCCAATGTGTATAGAGTACAAAATTCATACACATAAGTCCATCTTTGCAAGACCGGCGCTATCAGGATACACCGCGAGCCCCCGGATCGCGCGCACGATTGCGAGCTTCACGTGCCGAGCACCTTGAGGGCTTCGCTTCTCGAGATACTCGTACACCTCCTCGCGGTCGGCGAATGCCCGCGGGGTGTACCGAACCCTCATATTCCGTGGCGCTTGTCGGCTTCCAAGATGTCTTCATCGGCGACGAACTCGCCTCTCTCTCCTTGCAGGAGACCCTCCTCGACGGCACCGCGCGTCGCTGCGTCGAGATGCACAACCGGCGTCTCTTCTCCGGCTATCGCGAGCAAGGCGTTGGCCAGCGCGTCCTGGTCTGCCGCGGGCAATTCGCGCAGTTTCTCGATGGCCTTTTCGAGCAACTTCGTCATATCGCCCATTTCATGACATCCCGATTTCGGCGCGGGCCCGCTCGTCACAGCGACAAAGCCGCCGAGCCCGACGACGTCGCGGATCATATCAGACCGCTCAAGGCCGGAGAACGCGCGAATCGCCCCCGTACCGCCGGGCATTTAGGGCCTTGCCTGCCCCGCGCAAGCCATATTGCCTTCCGCGCCGAACTACCGCACCTTTGGGTACGCATCGAACCCACGGGGACGCCATGGCAAGCACGATCCTGCCGGACCTCGAGGCGCTGGCCGCGCGCGTGCCGGACGGCGCCATGCTCGCCGTGCCGACCGACTATTCCGGCGTCGCCATGGCGGCGACCTTGGCGCTCATCCGGCGCGGCGCCAGGCGGCTCCATCTCCTCTGCGTGCCGGCGAGCGGGCTCCAGGCCGAGCTCCTCATCGGCGCCGGCGCCGTCGCCACGCTCGAGACCTCGGCGGTGACGCTGGGCGAGCTCGGGCCGGCGCCGCGCTTCGTGGACGCGGTGCGGAACGGCAGGCTCCGCCTCCTCGATGCCACCTGCCCGGCCATCCACGCCGCCCTCCAGGCCGCCGAGAAGGGCCTGCCGTTCTTGCCGCTCCGCGGCCTCATCGGCAGCGATCTCGTGTCGCACCGCCCCGACTGGAAGGTCATCGAGAACCCGTTCGACGCAACGGAGTCCCTGGTGGCGCTGCCGGCGCTGAGGCCCGACGCAGCCCTCTTCCACGCCCCGCTCGCCGACCGCGAGGGCAATGTGTGGATCGGCCGGCGCCGCGAGCTCGCGACCATGGCCCATGCGGCGCGCGAGACCTTCGTCACCGTCGAGGCGATCCGCGAGGAGAGCCTCTTCGCCGACGAGGTCATGGCGGCGGGCACGCTCCCGGCGCTCTACGTGAGCGGCGTAGCACTGGCCAAGCGCGGCGCCTGGCCGCTCGCCTTCTGGGACGACTACGCGGCCGACGACGAGGCCCTCGAGCGCTACGTGGCGGCGGCGGCGAGCCAGGAGGGCTTCGAGCGCCTGCTGGCAAGCTGGCTCGCGCGGCCGCGCGCGGCGGCGGCCGAGTGAGCGGCTTCAGCAAGAGCGAGCTCCTGATCGCGACGGTGGCACGGCTCCTCGCGGGCTGCCGCCATGTCGCGGTCGGCGCCTCCTCGCCGATCCCGGGCGCAGGCGCACTTCTCGCCCGCGCGCTCTCCCACGGCGAGCTGCGCGTCAACCTGCTCGGCTCGCGCCGGCACAACTTCTTCACGAGCGGCGGCGTCGAGCTCTTCGATTGCGCGGCCGAGGGCCGCCTCGACGCCTTCTTCCTCGGCGGCGGCCAGATCGACGGCCGCGCCAACATCAACCTCGTGGGCCTTGGCGGCTACCCGGCCTCGCGGGTGCGCTGGCCCGGCTCCTTCGGCTCGGCCTATCTCTATTACCTGGTGCCGCGCGTCATCCTCTTCCGCGAGGAGCACAGCCGGCGCGTGCTCGTCGACAAGGTCGATTTCGTGAGCGCGCCGGGCACGAGTGCCGCCGGCGTCTACCGCCCGGGCGGACCGGCGGCCCTCCTCACCGGCATGGCACTCTTCACCTTCGACAAGGTGGCGCAGCGCTTCCGCCTCGAGAGCCTCCACCCCGGCCACACGCTTCAAGAGGTGCTCGACAATACCGGCTTCGCCTTCGAGCGGCCGGCGGCCCCCGCCACGACACCCGCCCCCGACGCGGCCGGGCTCGCGCTCCTCCGCGGACGCATTCGCGACGAGCTCGCCGAGACCTACCCCCGTTTCGCGGCCGGCCTCTCCGGCCATGCCGCCGCCTGAGGGGCGGGGGGCAGCGGACCCTAGAGCCGCTGCGCGCGCCGCGAGGAGCTTCCCTTGCTCGAGCATCTGAGCCCGCTTCAGCTCCTCCTCATCGCCGTCATCCTCGTGGCCGCCGGCCTGACCAAGGGCGTGCTCGGGGTCGGCCTGCCGCTCATCGCCGTGCCGCTCCTCTCGCAGATCGTGCCGGTGCCGCTCGCCATCATGACGCTCTCCCTCTCGCAGGTGCTGAGCAACGGCTACCAGGCCTTCCAGGGCGGCAATCTCGCCGCGGTGCTGCGCCGCTTTTGGACGCTCTTCCTGCCGCTCGTGGCCGCCCTTTTTGCGGGTGCGCGCATCCTCATCGGCCTCGACGCGCGGCTGCTCGGCTTCCTCGTGGGATCGCTGCTGCTCGTCTTCACCGTGCTGAGCCGGTTCCCGCGCCTTTTCAGCATCAAGCCGCGCCACGAGCGGCTCGCCAATCCCATCATCGGAGCGCTCGGCGGCTTCATCGGCGGCATCTCCTCCTTCTCCGGCCCCGTCGTGCTCATGTATTTCATGGCGCTCGGGCTGGAGCAGGAGTTCTTCATCAGCGTGGTCTCGACCGCCTTCCTCCTCGGCGCCGCACCGCTGCTCATCTCGCTCACGCTCTATGGCGCCATGGGGTACCACGAGTACATTCTCTCGGGCCTGAGCGTGATCCCGGTCTTCGGCGGCCTCCTCGCCGGGCAGGCGCTGCGCAAGCGCATGCCGCAGGAGCTCTTCCGCAAGGGGCTCTTCGTGATCCTGCTCCTAACCGGCGCCAGCCTCGTGCTGCGCGCCATCCTCGAGTAGGTGCGGTGCTTCTCCCGCGAGCGCGCGCCATGCTAATCTCCCGCCGCCCTGTGGAGGACGCCATGAGAGGGAGCGGGCAATCGAGGCCTGGGGCTGCGCGCCGGCCGGGGATCCTGCGCTTCGTGCAGGCGCTGCTCCTCGCCTTGGCGCTCGCGGGTGCCCTCGCGGCGGAGCGGGGCGAGGCCGCCGAGGCGGCACGCCGCGTGGCCCTCGTCGTCGGCAACAACGCCTACCGCAACGTGGCAGCACTCGCCAAGGCGGTGAACGACGCCCGCGCCGTGGCCAAGACGCTCAAAGAGGTCGGCTTCGAGGTCATCGAGCGCGAGAACCTCGACCGCCGCGGCATGAACCAGGCGCTCAGCGAGTTCGTCGATCGCCTTTCGGCGGGCGGCGTCGGGCTCTTCTATTTCGCCGGTCACGGGGTGCAGATCGGCGGCAGCAACTATCTCGTTCCCGTCGACGTGCCGGCGCTCGGCGACCAGGAGGAGCTGCGCGACGAGGCCATCGAGGTCGCGCGCATCCTCGAGCGTCTGACCGAGGCCAAGACCAGGCTCAACATCGTCATTCTCGACGCCTGCCGCGACAACCCCTTCCCCAAGATCGCCGGCCGCAGCCTGGCGCGCGCGCGCGGCCTCGCCAATCCGGAGGCGCCGAGCGGCATCCTGATCATCTATTCGGCGGGTGCGAACCAGGTGGCGCTCGACAGCCTGGGCCCCGGCGACCGCAATCCGAACGGCCTCTTCACGCGCAAGCTCCTGACCGTGATGCGCGAGCCGGGCTTGCGCCTCGACGAGGCGGTGCGGCGCATCCGGCATGACGTGTCCACCGCCGCGGAGGCCGCGGGCGGCGAGCAGAACCCGGCGATCTACGACCAGACCGACGCCGACTTCTACTTCGTGCAGCCGGGTGCCGCGGCGGCACCTGCACCCGCCGCCGGTGCACCTGCGGAGAGCGACAAGGAGGCGCTCTTCTGGCAGTCGATCAAGGACAGCACGGAGCCGGCGGACTTCCGCGCCTATCTGAAGCAATTCCCCAAAGGCGTTTTCGCCGACCTCGCGCGCACGCGGATCGCGGCACTGGAGCGCGGCACGGCCGCCGCGGAGACCTCGCGCTCGGCCGCGGCGCCGAAAGCGCCGCCTTCGAAGCCGCCGGCGCCTCCGCGGCAGGCGGCAGCGCCGCAATCGACGCCGCCGCCGGCCGCAGTCCCCACGGCACCGCCGGCCGCCGGCCCACCGGCGGCGGCGGCGCAGCAGCAGGCCTCGGTACCTCCGGCCGCGAGCCAGCCCGCGGCAGCGCCCGCTGCCGCCGGCGGCCGCTTCGACGGCGAGTGGAGGGGCACCGCCGGAAGCGGCACCTACAACGAAAGCGTGGGCTTCGCCTGCCGCAACATGGACATGAAGGTGAAGGTGCTCGGCGACAAGCTGTCCGGGGTGGAGATCGCCTCCCTCTTCACGGAGAGCGTCTCCGGCACCATCGCGGGCGACGGCGCCCTCAGCGGGTCCATCGGCCGCGGCGAGTTCTCGGGCCGCTTCGAGGGCGACCGCTTCCGCGGCAGCTTCCGCCGCGGGGAGTGCGGCAGCGGCAGCGTCGAGCTCGAGCGCGCGCGCTGACGATCACGCACGCATCGTAGCCGCATCGAACCTTCCGCCTTTCGGAGGCCAGTTCAATGACCCGCGTTCCAAACGTCGTCCATTTCATATTCGGCTTCCAGCCGCAGACGCAGCCCTTTCACCTCATGCATTATCTCTGCCTTGCCTCCTGCATCGGCGTGAACCGGCCCGATGCGGTGTTCTTCCACTGCCAGCACGAGCCTTGGGGCGACTACTGGGATCGCATACGTCCGGAGCTCACGGTTCGCCACATCGAGCCCGACCCCTTCATTGCCTCGTTCCGCTACCAGGACCCCATGCTGGAGCGCTTTCGCTATGCTCACTTCACCGACGTGGCGCGGATCAAAGCCATCGCCGAGCACGGCGGAATCTACGCCGACATGGACACGTTGTTCGTTTCCCCCCTGCCGGCGCCCTTCTTCGAGCGCTCGTTCGTCATGGGGAAGGAGAAAACGGACCTCGGCGACGCCGCCGCCAGGGACGCAGGGGGCTCTCTCTGCAATGCCTGGATGATGGGCGAGCGCGGTGCGCCGTTCGCCCATGAGTGGCTCTCGCGGCTCAAGGAGACTTTCGACGGGACCTGGAATGCCTACGCCTGCCTCGCACCCTACCGCCTCAGCGTCGAGCACCCGGAATGGATTCACGTCGAGCCGGAGAGATCCTTCTTTCACTTCGACTATGGAGCCCCCGGCTTGCGCGACATTTTCACGCGCCGAGTCATGGACCTCGAAGGGATTTACAGCATCCACCTCTGGAGCCATCGCTGGTGGAACGCCAAAGCCCGAGGCCCGATCCGCTTTCACGCCGGCCGCCTGACCCCCGCCTATGTGCGCGGCGCGGACACCACATACGCGGCGGTCGCGCGCAATTTTCTTCCCCCCGAACTCGGACGGCAGGGCCTCGTGGAGCGGACCGCCGAGAGTCTGCAGAACGCGTGGGAGGATTTGGCGTGGCCCGTCATCGGCCCGCCGGGGCGGCTGGAACGGCGCCTGCGGCGAATGCGGAGCCGCAAGGCCAAGCGCCGGGCGGCAACGAGACAGTCTCCGCAGCAAGGCTGACCGCGGGCCTCGTCAAAGCACCCTTCCGGCGTCACTGCGCCGCGAGCCGGGCGCAGCTTCCCGCAGCATCGCCCGCGCCGAGCGCCTTGGCGAGGGTCTCGGCGAGCGTGGTGTAGCCGTGGCGGTTGAAGTGGTCCCAATCGCGCGGGCCGTGCAGCGGCGCCTTGGCGCTCGCCGCGCGCATGGCGGGGCGCGCGTCGAGGAAACCTACGCCGACGCGTGCCGCCTCGGCCTGGATCAGGCGGCAGATCTCGTCGCTGCGCGCCGGCACCGCCTTGGCGTCGCGGACGATCTGGTATCTGGGCGAATTATAGGGCATGACGGCGAGGGATACCTTGTCCGACACAAGGCCATAGGCGCTCAGCACGGCGGGAATGTAGACGACCGTGATCGGCACGCCGGCAAAGTACCCGCGGAGAAAGCTCAGAACTCGCGCGAAACACCTCGACGCCGATGGCGGTTTGCTCCGGCGTGAGCTCGAGGTCGGGTCCTTGCAGGTTGTCGGGGAGCTCGACCGTGCGCCCGCCGATGCGCGCGGCGGTCACCGTACCGGGCAGCCATGGCCGCATGATCGGCACGGCGGGATTTTCACCCAGGAGCTCGCGCCAATCGTAGCGCAGCAGGTTGAGCGCGAAGTCCATGAGGAAGGCGTTCTTCCAGGGATACCATCCGTGGCGAATGCGCGCGCTTTCCGCTGCCGCCGCCTCGCGCACATAGGCGGCGATGTCCGCTTCGCCCGGAGCGCCGTTCGTGCGGCGGAGAAGCTCGCGGATCTCGTAGTTATTGTCGCTCAGGTCGTTGCCCTCGTAGAAGTAGGCAAAGATCTGCTTCGGCGCGTCGAGATGGAACGCGCTGCCGACGTTGATGTCCTCGAAGCTCTTGACGGGCTCGAGCACTTCGTTCTGCAGCTGGCCGGTGCCGACGTCGCCGAAGTTGACGACATCGCGGCCGGTCAAGCGGTGCAGCACGTGCGTGGCCTGGAAGTCGGGGTTGCCGTCATTGCCGACCTCCAAGAGCCAATTGCCGGAACCGGCGGCGTAGGAGTCGCCGAAGATTGCCACGTAGTCGCGCGGAATGGGACCTGCCTTCGAGCTTTGCCCGAATGCCTTCGCCCTGCCGAGAAACTGATTCAATCTCAGCGGCACCCTGTCGATGAAGTGGTGGAACACGCCGAAATCGAGCACGAGATAGGCCGCGACCAGCGAGACCACGACCAATCCCCCATTGATGAGACGCTCGCGTGCTGCCATGTCGCCGGAGCTCCCTGTCTTTCTTCCGCCATCGGCCTCTTCTACCACGCTGGCTTCGGCCGCGCCCAAGGGCTCCGCCAAGCCACGCGACCAAGGGGATAGGCTGGGGTTGACCGCAAGTGCCGGCGATGCGCTCGCCGGCGAGCGCGAGGGCGCCGCTACTCGATCTCCTTGGCGACGGGCGGCGCGTGGCCCGGCTGGCGGGCGAGGCGGCGGAACTCGATGACGCTCACCGGGATGCTCACGACATAGGCGACCGCCACCGCGGTCAGCGTCGTCCACGGCGCGCTCACGAGAAAGGCCGCGAAGAGCCCGACGAGGATGAGGAGCGGCAGCACGTAGTGGTGCGGCACGCGCACGCTCTTGCCCGAATAGGTCGGCACCTGGCTGACCATGAGTGCCGAGACGGCGACGATCACGAGCGCGTTCACGAAGACATGGCTGAAGACGCCGGGCCCGAGATCGAAGCTCACCATCATCGGCGTGAGCACGAGGCCGGCACCCGCCGGCGCCGGCACGCCGGTGAAGAAGCGGTAGGCCCAGGGCGGCAGGTCGCTCTGGCCGAGCCGCGTGTTGAAGCGCGCGAGGCGCAGCGCGCAGCACACGCAGTAGAAGAGGACGAGCGCCCAGCCGATGCTGCCCGCGGCGCGCATCACCCAGAGATAGAGCAAGACCGCGGGCGCCACGCCGAAGCCGACCACGTCGGAGAGCGAATCCATCTCGGCGCCGAACTTGGTGCTGCCGCCGAGCATGCGCGCGATGCGGCCGTCGAGGGCATCGAAGATGCCGGCCAGCACGATGGCGGTCACCGCGAGCTCGAAGCGACCCTCGAAGCCGAAGCGGATGGCGGTGAGCCCGGCGCAGAGCGCCAGCACCGTCAGGATGTTGGGGATCAGCTTGTTGAGCGAGAAATCCTTGAGGCGCTGGCGCGGGGTGGGGGCGAGCATCTAGCGCACCTCCCCCGGACGCGCGGGCTCCTGGCTGCGCATGTCGGCGATCACCGTCTCGCCGGCGAGCAGGCGCTGCCCCGCCGCCACGAGCGGGGCGAGGCCGGGCGGCAGGTAGACGTCGACGCGGCTGCCGAAGCGGATGAGACCGAAGCGCTCGCCCGTGCGCACGCGGCGCCCCTCGGCGACATCGCAGACGATGCGGCGTGCTATGAGCCCGGCGATCTGCACGAGGGCAAGCTCGCGCGGCGCATCGCCCTCGTCGAGCGCCACGCGCAACGCGAGGCGCTCGTTGCCCTCGCTCGCCTTGTCGAAGGAGGCGTTCAAGAAGCGGCCCGGCCGATAGGCGCGCTTGACGATGCGCCCGCCCGCGGGGATGCGGTTCACATGCACGTCCAGAAGATCCATGAAGACGCTCACGCGCATCCGAGGCTCTCCGCCCATCTCGAGCTCGGCGGGAGGTGCCGCCGCCACGATGGGCAGCACGACGCCGTCGGCCGGGCTCACCACCAGTCCCTCGCGCACCGGCGTCACGCGCTCGGGATCGCGGAAGAAATAGGCGCACCACAGCGTCGCCACAAGCCCCAACCAGCCGAGGGGCTGGGCCAGCCAAAAAAGCAGCGCCGCCGCAAGCGCGAAGAGCGCTATGAACGGCCAGCCGTCGCGGTGAATGGGCACGGCCGTGAAGATCGGCACCATCCTCTTCCCGAAGGGCGGCGCACGCGACGCGGCAGCGGCCGGCGTGCCGTCAATGTGCGCCTATTTGCTGACCACTTCCCATTCGCCGTTGGCGTTGCGGCAGGCGGTCTGCGTCGTGGCTTTCGGATGCTCCTGCGGCTGGGCCTGAGGCTTGGCCGGCTGCTGCTGGCCGGGCTGCACCCAACCGCCCGACGACTGCGCGGTCTGGGTGGGTTTCGCCGGCTCGCTCGACTGGGACTGGCCGCCTTTCCCCGTGTTCACCTCGGTCTTGTAGGTGCGGCACACCCGCCCCTGCTTGTCCTTATGGGTGCTGACCGGGGTGAAGGTGCCGCTATGCCCGGTCTGTGAGTTCGACCAGGTGGTGGTCTGACCCTGGTGCGGGTTGTCGAGCGAGTGCTGAAAGGCATCATGGGCCTGATCGCAGTCGGCGCGGCTGAGCACGTTGGCGATCACGCCGCCGATCACGCCGCCGAAGAGGCCGCCGAAGAACGAGCCGGGACCGCCGCCGGTGGCGCCGCCGGCAGTCGAGCCGGCGGCACCGCCCGCGTTCGCACCCGCGGCGGTATTCCATCCGACCATCATGGCGCAATTGTTATCGGCGGCCTGAGGCGGCGGACCCTGCTGCGCCAGGGCGGCTCCCGGCGCAGAGACGAGCGTGGCAAGCGCAGCGCCGATGCCTGCCGCGAGCGCAATGGCAATCCCTTTCATGGCCAGTCTCCCTCCCAGGCGGCCGGGCTCGGCTGCCTCAAAGGCGCAGAAGCCGCGCATCCCGCCAGTCGCGAAATATAGAGCGTAAACCGTAGCAGAATTCTTAGCCGGATGCGACGGGTCATCGTGGGGAAATCGGGCTCGGGCCGGACCTTCGGATGACCCGCCGGAATCCGGCTAATTCGTCTTGGTCGGCACGCTGAAGACCTGGCCCGGATAGATGAGGTCCGGATCGCGGATCTGGTCCTTGTTGGCCTGGTAGATCACCGTATAGCGGATGCCCTCGCCATAGCTGCGCCGCGCGATCCGCCACAGGCTGTTGCCGGGCTGGACGACGATCGTGGAGCCGGCGGGAAGCAGCTCATGGGGCTTGGCGCGCGCGAAAGGCAGCACGATGCGCTGCGTCACCTGGCCGGTCGGCCCGATCTCGTCGAGCCGCAGGGTATAGAGGCCCGGCTCGATCTTGCTCTCGGGCACCAGCTTCCAATGGCCGCTCCCGTCGGCCACGACGCGGCCGAGCGGGTGGTCGTCGAGATAGACCTCGACCGTGGTCTTGGGGCTGGCCTCGCCGGAAAGGACGAGGCGGCCCTCCTCGTCGTAATCGACCACCGCCAGCTTGAGCGCGGGCTTGGCAGCCGGCTTCTCAAGGGACGGTGCCGCGGCCGCCGCTTGAGGAGCCGATGCGAGGGACGGCGGCACGCGCGCGGGTGCCGCCCCGGCCGCGGTCGCCGGGACGGGCGGGGCCTCGCCGGCGGGGAGCTTGGCGGCGGGCGGCGGCTCTGCTGCCGCGACCTCTGCGGGGGCGGGCTCTGCGGTCGCTGTCTTTGCTGCGGGCGGCTGCTGGGTCGCCGGTGCCGCGGCGGGCGGCGCTTGCAGCACCTGGCTCGGCTCCTGGCTCTTGCCCTGGCGCGGCACGGCCAGCGCCAAAGCACCCGAGCCGCTCGCCGGACGGCCGGCGATGTCCTTGTTCGCCTCGGGCACGACGACGACGACGACGCGGTCCGACTCGTGCGTGCTGCCGTCCGCCAGCTTGGCCGAGAGTCCGAGCTCGTGATCGCCGGGCGGCAGGAGCTCCTTGGGCATGACGACCCACTCGCCGCGCTGGTCCGCCGTCGCCTCGCCGATCGTCCGGTCGCCGTCGAGCACGCGTACCTTTGCTCCAGGTGCTGCGCGGCCGGCGATCACGGCGTGGCCCTTCTCGATGCGCACCACATCGAAGGACGGGGCCTCGTCGGGCTTGGCGGCCCGCTGCGCGGCCTGCGCTGCCGGCGGCGCAGCACTCGGCGCCACCGCGGCCGGCGCGCTCGCGGGCGGCGGGCTTCGCCACTCGAGCCAGCCGAAGACCGCCGCCGCCGCGATGACGACGGCCGCGGCGACGACGCCGATGACGGTTCCTCTTTTCACGCCGCCCTCTTCCCGGCTGAGCGGGACCAAGCTAATACGCCGCGCCGCGGCACGCAACAGAAGCGCGGGCAGAAAGCCCGGAAAATCCGCAAGATTCGCCCGCGGCGGCGGCCCTTAGACCCGCCTCCGCGCCTAGTTCTTGCCGATCGCGTGGTGGATCGCCGGCAGCGCCTTGAGATAGGCGGCGATGGCGGCGCGGTCCTCGGGCGTGAGCTTGCTCGTGCTCTGCTCCACCACGGCGTTCATGCCGTGGCCCACGAAGTCGCCGTCGGGCTTCTGGCCGGTCTCGAGCAGATAGGCGATGTCCTTGGCGCTCCAGCTGCCGATCCCGGTGTCCTTGTCGGGCGTAAGATTGGGCACCGCCTCGCCGTCGGGGCCTGCTGGCGTGCCGGAGAGCGGCTTGTTCCAATCGAGGGCGCCGAGCCAATTGCGCGGGGTATGGCACTCGCCGCAATGGCCGAGCGCGCGCACGAGATAGGCGCCGCGGTTCCACGCGGGCGAGCGCGCGGGATCGGGCGCCAAGGGGCCGCGCTTGAGGTAGAGCCGGTTCCACACCAGCATCAGGAAGCGGAAGCGAAAGGGAAAGCGGATGTCGTGGCGCCGGTCGGGCTGGACGACCGGGGGCAGGCTCTTGATGTGGGCGAACAGGTCCGCGATGTCGTCGTCCGTCATGAACGTGAAGGAGGGATAGGGGAAGACCGGGAAGAAGTGGGTGCCGTCCGGCCCGATGCCCTCGCGCAGCGCGCGCTTGAAGTCGACCTCGCTCCATTTGCCGATGCCGGTCGCGGGATCGGGCGTGATGTTGGGCGAGTAGTAGGTGCCGAACGGCGTCTTAAGCGCCCGCCCGCCGGCGAGCAGCTTGCCGCCCTTCTCCGTATGGCACTCGGCGCACCCGGCGGCGGCGAAGATGTAAGCGCCGCGCGCGGCGGAGGGCGCTTCGGCGGCGCGCGCGCCGGCCGCGCCCGCGAGCGCCGCAAGGGCGCAGCCGAGGGCTACCGCCCGGGCAGCCTGCCGCACCATGGAACGGCCGCAAGGCTCGAGCACCGGCGCCTCGCTATAAGGGATGGGCAGCCGGCTCCAGCCGCCGCGCGGTGCTCATGGGGCCTTTTTGCGGAAGTCGTCGTGGCAGTCTTCGCAGACGTTATTGCCCACGATGGCCATCTGGGTGGTGATGGCGCTCAGGTCGCCCGTCTTGGCGATCTCCACCAGCTTGGCGGTTTCCCGGTCGAGTGCAACGGCCGTCTGCGTGAAGTGGTCCCAATGGGTCCAGATGTCGTCCTTTGCCCGCGTCTTGCCGGCCGCGGAGCCGGAGCCCTTGGGGAAGCAATCGAGGATGAGCTTGCTCATCGCGTTGAGCGCCATGGCGTGGTAGAGGATGTGGCGTGCGTTGAACGGCACCTCGCCCTTGAGGATCAATCCGATATCGAGGGCGTGCGCGGCGTTGGCCTTCATGAGGTTCTGCCGGTACTCGATGATCTTCGCCATGTCGTCGGCGCGCGCCGCAGCAACGCCCGCGGCGAGGGCGAGGGCAGCTATGCCCCCAAGCAATGCCGCCGTAACGATCCGCCTCATGTCGCCTCCTCGCTAAGCGCGGGCCCCGTCGCCCGCATGCGGTTATGGATCAGCGGCGGGCGACGCGATACGCCGGCCGCGGGGCCAGTCTGCACGACGGTCAAGCCGCTGTCGATCACAAGCTGCCGACGCCGCGAGCGTCGGCGGCCCGCCGCAACGCTCCCGCGCAGCTCTCCCCGCGCGCGGCACCGGGCACCGCGCGCCGCCCCGGCAATGCGCCTGCGCCCGGCTGCGCCTATTGCAGCGGCTTGCGGAACGCCGTGTGGCAGGCGCCGCAGCCTGCCTTGCCCATGGCGCCGACCTGGGCCGCGATCGCCTTCATGTCGCCGCCCTTGGCGACCTCGATCAGCTTGGCGCTCTCGGTCTCGAGCGCCATCGCGATCTTCTGGAAGTCGTCCCAGTGCGTCCAGATCTCGTCCTTGGCCTGGGTCTTGCCGGCTTCCGGGCCGGAGCCCTTGGGAAAGGCGCCGACGATGAGCGTGCTCAACGCGTGGATCGCCTCGGCATGGGCCACCACGTTCTTGGCATCGAACGGGACGTCGCCCTTGAGCATCATGCCGATGTCCGCGGCGTTGGCGCCGTTGGACTTCATCAGGTTCTGCCGGTACTCGATGACCTTGGCCATGTCCTCGGCCTTGCCGGCCGCGATGCTGCCTGCGAGCACGAGGGCCGCGAGGCCCGCGAGCCAGAGCGTCTTGATGATCCGCCTCATGTCGCCTCCTCCTGCAATCCGCGGCCGGCAACGGCCGCGGATTATTGTCCGCATGGCCTTGATCGACCGGCGGCGGTCCCACTGTGCCGGGAGTTGCCGGCGCGGGCAAGCGCCGGTCATTCACAAGGCGGTGATGGCGCGCCCGCGGCCGGCGCGGCCGGCGGATCGGCGGCGGCCGATTTTTTCACGCCGGCCTTGCCCCGCGCGCGCGCATTCAGCATAAGCTCGTCCGCATGGCCAAGCTCTCCTCCGTCTGCGTCTATTGCGGCTCCTCGCCCGGCCATGACGCGCGCCACCGGGAGGCGGCGGCGCTGCTCGGCAGGCTCCTCGCGGAGCGCGGCATCGCACTCGTCTACGGCGGCGGCGGGGTCGGGCTCATGGGCGCCCTCGCGGCGGCGAGCCTTGCCGCGGGCGGCGAGGTGATCGGCGTCATCCCGGACTTTCTGCGGAAGAGGGAGCAGGGCCGCATCGTGCCCACCCGCATCGAGGTGGTCGCCAGCATGCACGAGCGCAAGGAGCGCATGTTCGCGCTCTCCGACGCCTTCATCGTGCTGGCGGGCGGCCTCGGCACCCTCGACGAGACCTTCGAGGTGCTGACCTGGAAGCAGCTCGGCCTCCACGACAAGCCGATCGCACTCGTCGACATCGACGGCTATTGGCAGCCGCTCGTGCGCATGCTCGAGCGCGTCGTCGAGGCCGGCTTCGCCGATGCCCGCATCCTGCGCCGGTTCCTCGTCGCGACGAGCGTCGAGGCGGCGCTCGCGGCGATCCTCGCGGCACCGCGCGCGGCCAAGCCGGCAGCGCCGCCCGAGCGCCTCTAACAACGCCTTTAACCGTAGCGCCTCTCGCCCCCTTGCGCGAGGCCGGCGGGATGCTATTGTCGCGCCGCCGGGCAACCCGAAGGATCGCGCGATGACGAAGATCAAGGTCAAGAACCCCATCGTCGAGCTCGATGGGGACGAGATGACGCGCATCATCTGGCAGCTCATCCGCGAGCGCCTCATCCTCCCCTACCTCGACGTCGAGCTCAAATACTACGATCTCGGGGTCGAGAGCCGCGACCGCACCGACGACCAGATCACCGTGGACGCGGCGCGCGCGATCAAGCAGCACGGCGTCGGCGTCAAGTGCGCCACCATCACGCCCGACGAGGCGCGCGTCGAGGAGTTCAAGCTCAAGAAGATGTGGCGCTCGCCCAACGGCACCATCCGCAACATCCTCGACGGCACCGTGTTCCGCGAGCCGATCATCTGCAAGAACGTGCCCCGTCTCGTGCCCAACTGGACGCGGCCGATCGTCATCGGCCGTCACGCCTTCGGCGACCAGTACCGCGCCACCGACTTCAAGGTACCGGGCCCCGGCAAGCTCACCATCACCTTCGCGCCCAAGGGCGGCGGTGCCCCGCAGGTGCACGAGGTGTTCGATTTCGAGGGCAGCGGCGTGGCGATGGCCATGTACAACGTCGACGAGTCGATCCGCGGCTTCGCGCGCGCCTCGTTCAATTACGCGCTGACGCTCGGCTTCCCCCTCTACATGTCGACCAAGAACACCATCCTCAAGGCCTATGACGGGCGCTTCAAGGACATCTTCCAGGAGATCTACGAGCAGGAATTCAAGGGCAAGTTCGCGGCCGCGAAGCTGACCTACGAGCACCGCCTCATCGACGACATGGTGGCCTCGGCGCTCAAGTGGCACGGCGGCTTCGTCTGGGCCTGCAAGAACTACGACGGCGACGTGCAGTCCGATACCGTGGCCCAGGGCTACGGCTCGCTCGGCCTCATGACCTCCGTGCTGCTCGCACCCGACGGCAAGACCGTCGAGGCCGAGGCGGCGCACGGCACGGTCACGCGCCACTACCGGCTCTGGCAGCAGGGCAAGGAGACCTCGACGAACCCCATCGCCTCGATCTTCGCCTGGACGCGCGGCTTGCGCTACCGCGGCCAGTTCGACGGCACGCCCGAGGTCGTGCGCTTCGCCGAGACGCTCGAGCGCGTCTGCGTCGAGACGGTCGAGGCGGGGAAGATGACCAAGGACCTCGCGGTCCTCATCGGCCCCGACCACCCCTATCTCGAGACGCGCGCCTTCCTCGGCGCGATCGACGCCAACCTCAAGGCCGCCGTGGCGGCGTGACGCGCGGCGGCGGCTCCCGTAAAACAACCGCCGGAGAGAGACTGCCATGCAGCGACGCAAACTCGGAAAGCTCGACGTATCGGCCATCGGCCTCGGCTGCATGAGCATGACGCCCATTTACGGCGAGCCCGATCCCGCGGCCGCGATCGCCACGCTCCATCGTGCGCTCGAGCTCGGCATCGATTTCCTCGACACCTCCGACGCCTATGGCGCCGGCAAGAACGAGGAGCTCGTCGCCCGCGCGCTCGCGGGCCGGCGCGACAAGTACGTGCTGGCGACCAAATTCGGCAACATCAGGCGCCCGGACGGCACGCCCGCCGTGGACGGCCGCCCGGAATATCTGAAGCAGGCCTGCGAGGCGAGCCTGCGCCGGCTCGCGACCGACGTGATCGACCTCTATTTCATCCACCGCGTCGATCCGACCGTGCCGATCGAGGACACGGTCGGCGCCATGGCCGAGCTCGTGAAAGAGGGCAAGGTGCGCCACCTCGGCATCTCCGAGGCCAGCCCCAAGACGCTGCGCCGCGCCCACGCCACCCATCCGATGGCGGCGCTGCAGACCGAGTATTCGCTGTGGACGCGCGACGTGGAGGCCGAGATCCTGCCGCTCTGCAAGGAGCTCGGCATCGGCTTCGTCGCCTACGCCCCGCTCGGGCGCGGCTTCTTGACCGGCACCATCACCGACGCGAGCCAGATCCCGGCCAAGGACGTGCGCTCGCACATGCCGCGCTTCACCGGCGACAACATGACGCGCAACCTCGCCCTCGTGGCCGAGCTCAAGGCGCTCGCGGCGGCCGAGCATTGCACGCCAGCACAGCTCGCCGTCGCCTGGGTGCTCTCGCGCAAGCCGCCGGTCGTGCCGATCGCCGGCACCAGCCACCGGCACTACCTCGAGGAGAATGCCGAGGCGGCCCAACTCAAGATCTCCGCCGCGACCGCGGCGGCACTCGAGCGCGTCTTCAAGCCGGGAGTGGCACTCGGCATGCGCTATCCGGAAGCGCTGATGTCGCGGGTGTGGATCTGAGGCGGGCCCCGATCATTGCTCCGTTGACCCCCCACCCCAACCCTCCCCCTCAAGGGGGGAGGGCGTTCATTGTGTAAGCCTGCCAACCTTTTCTTCCCCTCCCCCCTTGAGGGGGAGGGTAGGGAGGGGGGTCGGGCCGCACGACTGCCGGAGGATAGGCCCTACCTCCTCAGCTCGCGCATGGCGCGGTCGAGGCCGTCGATGGTGAGGGGGTACATGCGGGCACCCATCAGGCGCTCGATCATCTCGATCGAGGCGGTGTAGCCCCACTCCCGCTCGGGCACCGGGTTGAGCCAGACCGCGCGCTCGTAGGTGTGCAGCAGGCGCTGCAGCCAGAGCTGGCCGGGCTCCTCGTTCCAATGCTCGACGCTGCCGCCGGGTGCCGTGATCTCGTAGGGGCTCATCGAGGCGTCGCCGACCAGGATGAGCTTGTAGTCCGAGGGATAGGTGTGGAGGAGGTCGAGGCTGGCCAGGCGCTCGAGGTTGCGCCGGCGGTTGTCCTTCCACACCGTCTCGTAGACGCAGTTGTGGAAATAGAAGAACTCGAGGTGCTTGAACTCGCTGCGCGCCGCCGAGAAGAGCTCCTCGCACAGCTTGACGTGGGGGAACATCGAGCCGCCCACGTCGAGGAGGAGCAGCACCTTGACCGCATTGTGCCGCTCCGGCACGAACTTGAGGTCGAGGTAGCCGGCGTTCTTCGCCGTGGCGCGGATGGTATCGGGGAGGTCGAGCTCGTCCTCCGCCCCCTCGCGCGCGAAACGGCGCAGCCGCCGCAAGGCCACCTTGATGTTGCGCGTGCCGAGCTCGACCTGATCGTCGAGGTTCCTGAACTCGCGCTTGTCCCACACCTTGACCGCGCGGTTGTTGCGGTTCCCGTCCTGGCCGATGCGGATACCCTCGGGATTGTAGCCGTAGGCGCCATAGGGGGACCTTCCGGCGGTGCCGACCCACTTCGCCCCGCCCTGGTGGCGCCCCTTCTGCTCGGCCAAGCGCTGGCGCAGCGTCTCGAGCAGCTTCTCGAGGCCGCCCATAGCCTCGACCAGCGCCTTCTCCTCCTCGCTCAAGACGAGCTCGGCGAGCTTCTTGAGCCATTCCTCGGGGATCTCCACCGTCTCCTCGGGCGGCACCTCAAGGCCCTTGAAGCAGTGGCCGAAGACGCGGTCGAACTTGTCGAGATGGCGCTCGTCCTTCACGAGGGCCGAGCGGGAGAGGTAGTAGAAATCCTCCATGCGGTAATCGGCGAGCCCCGCCTTGACCGCCTCGATGAGGGTCAGGTACTCGCGCAGCGAGACCGGCACGCGGGCGTGGCGCAGCTCGAGGAAGAACTGGGCGAACACGGCGCCCAGCCCGTCAGCTACGCCGCTCGGCGCGGGCGAGGAAGGCGATGCGCTCGAGCTGGTGCACGTCCTGCTCGTTCTTGACGAGGGCGCCGCAGAGCGGCGGGATGACCTTGCCGGGCTCGCGGCTCCTCAGCACCTCGGGCGAGATGTCCTCGGCCAGGAGCAGCTTCAGCCAGTCGAGGAGCTCGCTCGTGGACGGCTTCTTCTTGAGGCCGGGCACCTCGCGGATGCCGTAGAAGACGTTGAGCGCCTCGCGCACGAGCTCGGCCTTCACGCGCGGATAATGCACTTCGACGATGCGCTCCATCGTCTCGCGGTCGGGGAAGCGGATATAGTGGAAGAAGCAGCGGCGGAGGAAGGCGTCGGGCAGCTCCTTCTCGTTGTTCGAGGTGATGACGACGATCGGGCGCTGGCGCGCCACCACGGTCTCGCGCGTCTCGTAGACGTAGAACTCCATGCGGTCGAGCTCGAGGAGGAGATCGTTGGGGAACTCGATGTCGGCCTTGTCGATCTCGTCGATGAGGAGCACGGGCCGCACCTCGGCCGCGAAGGCCTCCCACAGCTTGCCGGGCACGATGTAGTTGGCGATGTCGTGGACGCGCCCGTCGCCGAGCTGGGAATCGCGCAGGCGCGACACCGCGTCGTACTCGTAGAGCCCCTGCTGCGCCTTGGTCGTCGATTTGATGTGCCAGGTGATGATCGGCGTGCCGAGCGCCTTGGCGATCTCGTGGGCGAGGATGGTCTTGCCGGTGCCCGGCTCGCCCTTGACGAGGAGCGGCCGCTCGAGGGTGATCGCGGCATTGACCGCGACCATGAGGTCCTCGGTCGCGACGTAGCTCTCGGTTCCCTTGAATCGCATGGGGTCTCCCGGCTTGCTGGTCACGCGCTCGCGGCGAGTGCCGCCTCGATGGCATCGAGGGCGGCCTGGCGCGCCGAGACGTCGGGTCCGCCGGCCTGGGCCATGTCCGGCCGGCCGCCGCCGCCCTTGCCGCCGAGCTTCTCCGCGCCCAGGCGCGCGAAATCGACGGCGCTCAAGCGGCCCGTGAGATCGTCGGTGACGCCGACCACGAGGGAGGCCTTGCCCTCGGCCTCGGCGGCGATCGCCACCACGCCCGAGCCGAGCTGCTTCTTGAGCGCGTCGGCCATAGCCTTGAGCTCGCGCGCCGGCACGCCGTCCAAGAGGCGCGACGCGAACTTGACGCCCTTGATCTCCTTGGCCGCGGGCGAGGCGCCGCCGCCGCCGAAGGCGAGCTTCTTCCGCGTCTCCGCAAGCTCGCGCTCGAGGCGCCTCCTCTCCTCGAGGAGGGTGGCCACGCGCTCGGGCAGCTCGGCGGGTGCCACCTTGAGTGCTGCCGCGGCGGCCTCCAGGAGCGCCTCCTCGCGCGCCACATGGGCGAGCGCTGCCTCGCCGGTCAGCGCCTCGATGCGGCGCACGCCCGCGGCAAGACCCGCCTCGCCGGTGATCTTGAAGGTGCCGATGTCGCCGGTGCGGCGCACGTGGGTGCCGCCGCAGAGCTCGGTCGAGAAGGGGCGGCTGTCCTCCTCCCCCATCGAGACGACGCGCACCTCCTCGCCGTACTTCTCGCCGAAGAGTGCCAAGGCACCGGCGCCGACCGCCGCCTCGGGCGTCATGAGGCGCGTCTTGACCTCGCTGTTCTGCAGCACGCGGCGATTGACCTCGCCCTCGACGGCGGCAACGTCGTCCGCCGTCATCGGCTTGGCGTGGCTGAAGTCGAAGCGCAGGCGGTCGGGTGCCACGAGCGAGCCCTTCTGCGTGACATGCTCGCCGAGCCGATGGCGCAGCGCCTGGTGGAGGAGGTGCGTCGCCGAGTGGTTGGCGCGCAGGCGGTTGCGCCGCTCCACGTCGACCCTGAGCTCGACCGCCTGGCCGACCTCGAGCCGACCCTTGGCGATCTGCCCGTCATGGACGAAGAGATCGCCCGCCTTGCGCTGGGTGTCGCTCACCGCGAGCTCGAGCCCGTCGGCCGAGAAGATGGCGCCGCTGTCGCCCATCTGGCCGCCGGATTCGCCGTAGAAGGGCGTCTGGTTGAGGATGAGCTGGACCTTGGCGCCGGCCTCGGCAGCGAGCACCTCATGGCCGGCCACCAGGATCGCCTCCACGCGGCCCTCCGCCATCGTGGTGTCGTAGCCGAGGAACTCGCTCGCGCCGTATTTCTCGCGCAGCTCGAACCACACGCGCCCGGTCGCTGCCTCGCCCGAGCCGGCCCAGGCCTTGCGCGCCTCCGCGCGCTGGTGCGCCATGGCGGCGTCGAAACCGGCGCTATCGACCTTGCGGCCCTCGGCGCGCAGCACGTCCTCGGTGAGATCGAGGGGAAAGCCGAAGGTGTCGTAGAGCTTGAAGGCGACCTCGCCGGGGAGCCGCGCACCCTTGGGAAGCGACGACGTCGCTTCTTCAAGGAGCCGCAAGCCGCGGGCAAGCATCTCCTTGAAGCGCGTCTCCTCGAGGAGGAGCGTCTCGGAGATCAGCGCTTGCGCGCGCACGAGCTCGGGATAGGCGGTCCCCATGCGCTCGACGAGGGCGGGCACCAGGCGGCCGACGAGCGGCTGCTTGCAGCCGAGCATGTGGGCGTGGCGCATGGCGCGGCGCATGATCCGGCGCAGCACGTAGCCGCGCCCCTCGTTCGAGGGCAGCACCCCGTCGGCGATGAGGAAGGCGGTGGCGCGCAGGTGGTCGGCGATGACGCGGTGGGAGACTGCGTGCGGCCCGTCGGGCGCCGTCCCGCTCGCCTCGGCCGAGGCCTCGATGAGGCCGCGGAAGAGGTCGATGTCGTAATTGTCGTGCTTGCCTTGCAGCACGGCGGCAACGCGCTCGAGTCCCATGCCGGTATCGATCGAGGGGCGCGGGAGGGGCTCGCGGCGGCCGGGCTCGATCTGCTCGTACTGCATGAAGACGAGGTTCCAGATCTCGACGAAGCGGTCGCCCTCGGCCTCGGCGCTGCCGGGCGGCCCGCCCGCGATCTCCGGCCCGTGGTCGTAGAAGATCTCGGAGCAGGGTCCGCAGGGGCCGCTGTCGCCCATGGCCCAGAAATTGTCCGAGGTGGCGATGCGGACGATGCGGCTCTCGGGCAGGCCGGCGATGCGGCGCCACAGGCCGAAGGCCTCGTCGTCCTCGGCATAGACGGTGATGGTGAGGCGCGCGGCGTCGAGGCCGAATTCCTTGGTGACGAGGCGCCAGGCGAGCTCGATGGCGCGCTCCTTGAAATAGTCGCCGAAGGAGAAGTTGCCGAGCATCTCGAAGAAGGTGTGGTGGCGCGCGGTATAGCCGACGTTCTCGAGGTCGTTGTGCTTGCCGCCGGCGCGCACGCATTTCTGAGCCGTGACCGCGCGCCGGTAGGGCCGCTTCTCGAGGCCGGTGAAGACGCTCTTGAACTGCACCATGCCGGCGTTGGTGAAGAGGAGCGTGGGGTCGTTCCTCGGCACGAGCGGGCTCGACGGCACGATCTCGTGCCCCTCCTTGCGGAAGAACTCGAGAAAGGCGCTGCGGATCTCGTTCGCGGTCGACATGGCGCTCTTTATCTGGGTCATGCCGCCTCGGGAGCCAAGGGCAGAGGCGTGAGGAAGGCCGGAGGTGAACGGGCGTTTCTACCGCGCTTGGCGCCAAGCTGTCCAGAAGTGCCGTCGCAAGGCGCGCCGATATTGATCGCCAGCGAGGCGCCGGCCAAGATGGAGGCCGCGCGGCCGAGCGATTTGCCGAAGCCACGGGCGCGCGAGGCCGCCTTATAGGGGAGCGAGGATGACAGCGGCAACGGATGACGACGGCATGCCGGAGCTCCCTCCGATCGAGGGTTATCTCCACTCGCTCGCGACCGAGCTGCAGCTGCCGGAGGCGGCCATCGCGGCGTGCACGCTGCGCTTCGCGGAAGCGGGACCGACGCTGCGCGCGGTGCTCGCGCGCGCGGCCGATGGCGAGGCGCTCGGCGAGGACGACGCGATGCTCCTCTTCCGCGGCCTCTATATTCTCGGCGCCCGCCGCGATGCGCAGGCTTTTGCACCGCTCTTGCGCCTGCTGCGCCGCCCCGACGAGGAGGTCGAATGGCTGCTCGGCGACGCCGTGACGATTGGCTTGGCGCGCATCGTGGCCGGCGTCTTCGACGGCGATGCCGAGGCCCTCTTCGCGGCGACCGCCGAGCGCGCGCTCGACCAGTTCATCCGCGAGGCGCTCTTGGGCGCCGCCGCCTTTCTTGCCTGGGAGGGGCGCATCGCGGGCGAGGCGATGGTGCGCTTTCTCGAGCGCTTCTACGAGGAGCGCCTGGCGGACGACGACGACATGGCCTGGATCGGCTGGCTCGAGTCGATCGCCTTGCTCGGGCTGCGGCCGCAGGCGCCTCTCGTCGAGCGCGCCTGGCAGGAGGGGCGCATCCCCGAAGGCGTTCTCGAGCGCAAGCACTTCGCGGCGGACCTCGCCCGCGCCGAGGCGGCGCCCGACGACATCGCGCGTTTCGAGGAGGCCAATCGCGGTTATATCGAGGACGTGCTCGAGGCGCTCGCCTGGACCAGGCGTTCCGACGGGGACGAGGCGGAGGAGCTCCCGCCGTCCGACGCCTGGCCAACCACCGTCGAGCCCGCCGTCAATCCCTGGCGCCACGTCGGGCGCAACGATCCCTGCCCCTGCGGCAGCGGCAAGAAAGCCAAGCGCTGCTGTCTCGCCAGATGAGCGGCTGCGGGACTTTGCTCGGAGGCTAGAGACGTGCCGTGCCGCAGCGCCGGCGGGCGATCCGGGATCGCCCGCCGCTGCCGCGTCACGCCGGCGCCCGGGTGAGGCGCCGTCAGGGGAACCCTATTCGCCGGCGCCGGCGGCGGCCTCGCCGTCCTCGCCCGCGCCCATGAGTGCGTTGGCGACGATGCCGGCATTGGCGCGGATGGCGCGCTCGATCTCGGCCGCCACGTCCTTGTTCTCCTTGAGGAACTGCTTGGCGTTCTCGCGGCCCTGGCCGATGCGCTGGCCCTTGTAGGAGAACCAGGCGCCCGACTTCTCGACGATGCCGGCCTTGACGCCGAGATCGACGAGCTCGCCCGTCTTGGAGATGCCCTCGCCGTACATGATGTCGAACTCGACGACCTTGAAGGGCGGCGCCACCTTGTTCTTGACCACTTTCACGCGGGTCTGGTTGCCCACCACCTCGTCCTGGTCCTTGATCGCGCCGATGCGGCGGATGTCGAGGCGCACCGAGGCGTAGAACTTGAGCGCGTTGCCGCCCGACGTGGTCTCCGGATTGCCGAACATGATGCCGATCTTCATGCGGATCTGGTTGATGAAGACGACGAGGCACTGGGAGCGGCTGATCGAGCTGGTGAGCTTCCTGAGCGCCTGGCTCATGAGGCGCGCCTGGAGGCCGACGTGGGCATCGCCCATCTCGCCCTCGAGCTCGGCGCGCGGCACGAGGGCCGCCACGCTGTCGACCACCAGCACGTCGATGGCGCCCGAGCGCACCAGCGTGTCGGCGATCTCGAGCGCCTGCTCGCCCGCGTCGGGCTGGGAGATGAGGAGGTTCTCCACGTCGACGCCGAGCTTCTTGGCGTAGCCCGGGTCGAGCGCGTGCTCGGCATCGATGAAGGCGCAGACGCCGCCCTTCTTCTGGGCCTCGGCGATCACCTGGAGGGCGAGCGTCGTCTTGCCCGAGCTCTCCGGCCCGTAGATCTCGACGACGCGGCCGCGCGGCAGCCCGCCGATGCCGAGTGCGATGTCGAGGCCGAGCGAGCCCGTCGAGATGGCGTCCGCCTCCACCGCCTTCCCGCTCTGGCCGAGCCGCATGATCGAGCCCTTGCCGAACGCCTTCTCGATCTGCGCCAGCGCCGCATCGAGCGCCTTGTTCTTGTCCATGTTCTCTTTCTGTACGAGACGCAGTGCCACTTCCGACATGCCTGCCTCCTTATCCCACGAGTGCCTCAGGGCACGCAACGCGCGCGAGGGGAGCCGGCGCCGAGGCGTGCATCGAGCTCATTGTACATATTTTGTTCTGTTCCGCAAGTGTTCTTGCAACATGTGTTTTGCAAAGTAAAATCAATATGTTATTAATTTGGCGGCAGCGGCCGGCAGCGAAATTGGCGTTAAGGCCGAGGAGGCCTCTGGCCCTATTCGTCGCGCTGGGTGCGCTCGAGGCGCTCGTGGCGCTCCTGCGCCTCGAGGCTGAGCGTGGCGATCGGGCGGGCCTCGAGGCGGCGCAGGCTGATCGGCTCCGCGGACTCCTCGCAATAGCCGTAGGTGCCCTCCTCGATGCGCCGGAGCGCGTCGTCGATCTTGGAGATGAGCTTGCGCTCGCGGTCGCGCGTCCGGAGCTCGAGCGAGCGGTCGGTCTCGAGCGAGGCGCGGTCGGCGATGTCGGGCTCGGCCAGGCTCTCCTGCTGCAGGTGGACGAGGGTCTGGGAGGATTCGCGCAGCAGATCCTCGCGCCAGCGCAACAGCTTCTGGCGGAAGTACTCCCGCTGCAACTCGCTCATGAAGGGCTCTTTCTCGGTCGGACGGTAGTCGGGAGGAATCGACGGCCGGATCATTCGTTGCTCCAAACGCCCAGGACCTGGAACGGGCCGCACTATAGGGAGGCGAATGGCCTCCAGCAAGAGGAGAGGAAGCCGCCCGGACATCACATAATTGCGCGCCTCGAGAGGCCGCGCGCGCCCCCTCCCGCCTCGGCTAAGCCTTTGACTTGCTTGCACGCGACCCTGCCGTGCTATAACCCTCGCCCGGCCGCGCAGGGGCGTGCCGGCGGCGCCCGAAGTGCCGCCCAAGGGGACGACATGAAGCCGAAGATCCTGGTCCTCAACGGGCCCAATCTCAACCTGCTCGGCCAGCGCGAGCCCGAGCTCTACGGCTCGGACACGCTGGCCGACATCGAGCGGGCCATGCGCGCGCGCGCGGACGCCCTCGGGCTCGCCCTCGACTTCCGCCAGTCGAACCACGAGGGCGAGCTCGTCGAGTGGATCCACGAGGCGCGCGAGAGCGCCCAGGGCATCGTCATCAACCCGGCCGCCTATACCACCACCTCGATCGCCATCCTCGACGCGCTCCTCGCCTGCCCGGCGCCCATCATCGAGGTCCACCTCACCAACATCCACAAGCGCGAGCGCTTCCGCCAGCACTCCTACGTGTCGCGCGTGGCGCGGGGCGTGCTCTGCGGCTTCGGCGCCCACGGCTATCTCCTCGCCCTCGAGGCGCTGGCCAAGCTCGTGCAGCCGCCGCCAGGTGCCTGATGGCCGAGCCGGGCAAGCCCCAAATCGACAGCGAGCTCGTCCACCGCCTGGCGCGGCTCCTCGAGGAGACCGGCCTCTCCGAGCTCGAGTACGCGACCGACCATTGGCGCATCCGCGTGGCGCGCCAGACGGCTCCGGCCGCGGCGGTAGCGTGCGCGCCGCCGGCCGCAGCCGCACCCGCCGCGGCGCCGGCCGAGGCGGTTCCCGACGCGGCGCACCCGGGCGCCGTGCTCTCGCCCATGGTCGGCACGGTCTATCTCCTGCCCGAGCCGGGTGCCGCCCCCTTCGTCAAGGTGGGCGACCAGGTGAAGGCCGGCGCCACGCTCCTCATCGTCGAGGCGATGAAGGTGATGAACCCGGTGGCAGCGCCGCGCGCCGGCCGCGTCGTCAAGATCCTGGTCGAGAACGGCGCCCCCGTCGAGTACGGCGCCGCGCTCATGATCATCGAATAGCCGCCGGCCGGAGGCACCTCCCATGTTCGAGAAGGTGCTCATCGCCAACCGCGGGGAAGTGGCGTTGCGCATCCTGCGCGCCTGCAAGGAGATGGGCATCGAGACGGTGGCCGTGCACTCGACCGCCGATGCCGACGCCATGCACGTGCGCCTGGCCGACGAGAGCGTCTGCATAGGTCCCCCGCCGGCCAAGGAGAGCTATCTCAACATCCCGGCGATCATCTCGGCGGCCACCATCACCAACGCGAACGCCATCCATCCCGGCTACGGCTTCCTCTCGGAGAACGCCAAGTTCGCCGAGATCGTCATCGAGTGCGGCTTCGCCTTCATCGGCCCCTCGCCCGCGCACATCGCCCTCATGGGCGACAAGGTGCGCGCCAAGGCAGCGCTTGAGGCGCTCGGCGTGCCGGTGGTGCCGGGCTCCGGGCGGCCGCTCGCCGGCATCGAGGACGCGCGCGAGACCGCCCTAGAGATCGGCTACCCGGTCCTCATCAAGGCGGCGGCCGGCGGCGGCGGCAAGGGCATGAAGCTGGCGGAGGAGCCCAAGGCGCTCGGCCAGGCCTTCCGCCTGGCGCGCGCCGAGGCCCAGGCCGCCTTCGGCAACGACTCGCTCTATCTCGAGAAGTATCTGGCACGGCCGCGCCACATCGAGGTGCAGATCGCCGCCGACGGCTTCGGCCAGGTCATCCACCTGGGCGAGCGCGACTGCTCGATCCAGCGCAATCACCAGAAGCTCCTCGAGGAGGCGCCCTCGCCGGCGCTCAACGCCGGGGAGCGCGCGCAGATCGGCAGCATCGCCGCCGACGCCATCCGCGAGATCGGCTACCGCAACCTCGGAACCATGGAGTTCCTCTACGAGGGCGGCCGCTTCTATTTCATCGAGATGAACACGCGCCTCCAGGTCGAGCATGCGGTGAGCGAGATGCTGAGCGGCCTCGATCTCGTGCGCGAGCAGATCCGCATCGCCTCGGGAGCGCCGCTCACCCTCAAGCAGGAGGACGTGCGCTTGAGCGGCCACGCCATCGAGTGCCGCATCAACGCCGAGAATCCGGAGAGCTTCGTGCCCTCGCCCGGCACCATCGGCGACTACCACGTCCCGGGCGGCCTCGGCGTGCGCGTCGATTCAGCACTCTACGCCGGCTACACGGTGCCGCCCTACTACGACAGCCTGATCGCCAAGATCATCGTGCACGGCAACAGCCGCAACGAGTGCCTCCTCCGCCTCAAGCGCGCGCTCGACGAGTACGTCATCGGCGGCATCGAGACCACCATCCCCCTCCACCGCCGCCTCGTCGCCGACGCCGAGTTCATCGACGGCCACTACGACGTGAATTGGCTCGAGCGCTTCGTCGAGGGCAGGCGCTGAGCGGAGGGGAAAATGCCCGATGGGCAAAAGTGACCGCGCGTCGCAGCCGCATCACGCTTCTTGCGGCGGCTCTTGCGACGGCTTGAGAAACTCCCGCTGCACCCACTGCATGCGCTTCGCGAACTGGACCAGGGCCTCATCCCCGCCGAATTCCACGATCGTCCCCTCTCCGAAGTAGAAATGGCGCACGCGCTCGCCGATCGAGAGTGCGGGCCGCGTCGGCTCGCCTGGCGGACCGGCCGTGGCCTCGGCGGCAGGCGGCTCGCCCGAGCGAATGACGATGACCGCGGTACCCGCGGCCTCGTCGTAGAAGGCATCCCGGCGGCGCACGATCTGAACGGCGGCGAAGAGCGTGGCGGCCGACAGGACCAGGCCGGCCGCGACATCGCCGAGGAGGAAAGGGGTGCTCAGGAGGCTGAAGCTCGGCAGCAGCGAGCCATAGGCCTGGAGAGCCAGTGCCGGCAGGAACGGCAGGAGCAGCAGGAGATTCCGCTTGGCCGCGGCGCCGACCCGCAGCGTCCCGGGCGTCCCTTCGACAACGCGGACCCGCGTCGCGCGCTTGCCGACCGTCTGGCCATTCCGCCGCTCGAGCACGATGCGGTAGAGGAACAGCAACGGCAGCCAGAGCAAGTCCATCGAGAAACCGCGCACCGGCTTGCCGTCCGCATCGGCCATGAAGACGAACCACACGTTCTTGGCGATGCGGCCCTCCCGCGTCGACCGGCCGATCGTCACCGTGCGCGCCACCGGCAGGCCGAAGAACGTGCTCACGCAGTCGAGCGCGTAATTCGCCGCGAAATCCGGCGGGACGCGCAGCTCTGCGGGAGGGGAGGCAAGGCGTCTGCAGCTGCGAAATTCCAAGCCGCCGCCGTATTGGACCAGACCGTTCGTCAGCGGGAAGGCGGCGAGGGCCGCCACTTGAAGCAAGACCACGATGATCAGGACGTCGATGAGGAAAGCGCCGGCGCGCCGCCAGAACCCGCCCCGCTCGCCCGCCGGGATCATCCGAAGCGCTTCGGCTTGCCGGGTTCCACGATCGCGCTCTCGGCTGCACGGCGGTTGCCCTCGATGGTGCCGAGGGTGCCCAAGTCTAGATGATCCGGCAGTCCCAAGATAGCTGGCCCAAGATAGCTGGCCCAAGATAGCTGCCCCAAGATAGCTGCGGCTCGTCGCGATGACGCGGGCCGCAGCGCGCGGCCGGCTCGGCGCACCGCGGAGAGCGGTCTTGCAAGCGCGCCGGCAACGGGGCTATAAAATCCGCATCGACACCCGCTTTCGGCAAGCAAGAAACCAGCGGTTGCAATCCGTCGGCTGCGTTGAGGGGGGCAGATGGCGATCGTCGATCTCAAGGCGCTGGTGGCACGGCTGAACAACGTCGGCCGCCATGCCCTCGAGGCGGCGGTCGGCCTCACGCTCTCGCGCAGCAATTTCAACGTCGAGATCGAGCACTGGCTCGTCAAGCTGATCGAGCCGCCCAACACCGACATCGCCGCCATCCTCCGACAGTACGAGGTCGACACCTCGCGGCTGTTGGCCAACTTGACGCGCGTGCTCGACCGCCTCAAGACGGGGAACGCGCGCTCGCCCTCGCTCTCGCCGCATCTCATCAGCCTCGCGCGCGAGGCCTGGGTGCTCGCCTCCCTCGAGTACGCGGCACCGCAGGTGCGCACGGGCCATCTCATCGCGGCCCTGCTGCTCGACGATTCGCTGGCGCCGCTGGCCCGCGAGGCCTCAGCCCAGTTCGCCAAGATCCCGGCCGAGACGCTGCGCCGCGAGCTCGTCAAGCTCACCGCGGGCACGGCCGAGGCGGCGGCGGCTCCGCCGGCCGCAGCGGCGGGCGGGCACGCTGCCGGACCGCTGCGGCCGCCCGGCTCGGGTGCGCTCGATCAGTACACCATCGACCTCACGGAGCGCGCGCGCGAGGGCGCCATCGATCCGGTGCTCGGCCGCGACGCCGAGATCCGGCAGATCGCCGACATCTTGACGCGCCGGCGCCAGAACAATCCCATCCTCACCGGCGAGGCGGGCGTGGGCAAGACGGCGGTGGTCGAGGGCTTCGCCTCGCGCGTGGCGGAGGGCGACGTGCCGCCGGCGCTGCAGAGCGTCGCCGTGCGCACCCTCGACCTCGGCCTCCTGCAGGCCGGCGCGGGCATCAAGGGCGAATTCGAGAACCGCCTCAAGTCGGTCATCGAGGAGGTCAAGGCCTCGCCCAAGCCGATCATCCTCTTCATCGACGAGGCGCACACCATGATCGGCGCCGGCGGCCAGGCCGGGCAGAACGACGCCGCCAACCTCCTGAAGCCGGCGCTGGCGCGCGGCGAGCTGCGCACCATCGCGGCCACCACCTGGGCCGAGTACAAGAAGTACTTCGAGAAGGACGCAGCCCTCGCCCGGCGCTTCCAGGTGGTCAAGGTCGAGGAGCCGAGCGAGGCGGCGGCGGTCGAGATGATCCGCGGGCTCGTCGGCACGCTCGAGGCCCATCACGGCGTGCGCATCCTCCACGAGGCGGTGATCGAGGCGGTGCGGCTCTCGCACCGCTACATCGTCGGCCGCCAGCTCCCCGACAAGGCGGTGAGCCTGCTGGATACCGCCTGCGCGCGCGTCGCCATGAGCCTGAGTGCCACGCCGCCCGGCGTCGAGGACCGCCGCCGCGGCATCGAGCAGCTCGCCGTCGAGATCGCCATTCTCGAGCGCGAGGCGGCGACCGGTGCGCCGCACCAGGCGCAGATCGCGGCACTCGGCGAGAAGAAGGCGGCGCTCGAGGGCGAGCTCAAGGCCCTCGAGGCGCGCTGGAAGGAGGAGCGCGAGCTCGTCACGCGCATCCGCGACCTGCGCGACCGCATCGAGGAGGCGCACTTGGGTCCCCGCGGCGGCGGCGAGCCTCAGCCGGCGGCGGCGGGGGCGGCGGCAGCGCCCGCGGCTGCGGCGGCGGCAGCGCTCTCGCCCGCGGAGCTCGAGGGCCTGCGCGGCGAGCTCGGCACGCTCACCGCCAAGCTGCGCGAGGTGCAGGGCGAGACGCCGCTCGTCGAGAGCGTCGTCGACGGCCAGGCCATGGCCGCGGTGGTGGCGGCCTGGACCGGCATCCCGGTCGGCCGCATGGTGGCCAACGAGATCCGCTCCGTGCTGACGCTGCGCGAGCAGCTCGAGAAGCGGGTGGTCGGCCAGTCCCACGCGCTCGAGGCGATCGCCCAGGCGATGCGCGTCTCCCGCGCCAGGCTGACCGATCCGCGCAAGCCGATCGGCGTCTTCCTCATGGTGGGGACGAGCGGCGTGGGCAAGACCGAGACGGCGCTGGCGCTGGCCGAGCTCCTCTACGGCGGCGAGCAGAACGTCACGGTCCTCAACATGTCGGAGTTCAAGGAGGAGCACAAGGTCTCGCTCCTCATGGGCTCGCCGCCGGGCTACGTCGGCTACGGCGAGGGCGGCGTGCTCACCGAGGCGGTGCGGCGGCGGCCCTACGGCGTCGTGCTGCTCGACGAGATGGAGAAGGCCCACCCGGGCGTGCAGGACATCTTCTATCAGGTGTTCGACAAGGGCATGCTGCGCGACGGCGAGGGCCGCGACATCGACTTCAAGAACACCGTCGTGATCATGACCTCGAACGCCGCCTCGGACGCCATCGCCTCGCTCTGCGCCGATCCCGCTACGATGCCGGACGAGGCGGGGCTGCTCGAGGCGCTCCGGCCCGAGCTCCTCAAGATCTTCAAGCCCGCCTTCCTCGGCCGCGTCACCGTGGTGCCCTACTTCCCCTTGAGCGACGCGGTCTTGCGCCAGATCGTCAAGCTCAACCTCGAGCGCGTGCGCCGCCGGGTCGAGGACAACTACAAAGCGCAATTCAGCTACGCACCCGAGCTGATCGAGAGCATCGCGGAGCGCTGCCGCGAGACCGAGAGCGGGGCCCGCAACATCGAGACCATCCTGAACCGAACCATGCTGCCGGAGCTGGCGCAACGCTTCCTCGGCCTCATGGCCGAGGGCAAGAGCGTGTCCTCGGTGAGCGTCACAATCGCCAGCGGCGGCGGCTTCGAATATGTGATAAGCTAAAACGGCATTGCAGGGGACCGAGCGCGACGGTCCAAAAGTAGAAGGTTATGGGCGGCGGTTTCGCGACCGAGGAAACCGCGTGATTGGCGAGCTGGTGAGTTCCCGCGACCGCTCACGAACGGCCGCGGCCGCCGGCAGAACGCAACATATCGGAGGGTAAACTGCCATGGCGATCTATCTGAAACTTGATGGTGTTTCGGGGGACGCGACCCAGCAGGACCACAAGGAGTGGATCACGCTCAACTCCTTTCAGTGGGGCGTGGGACGCGGCATTTCGACGCCCGTCGGCGATACCGCGCGGCGCGAGGCAAGCCAGCCTTCGGTCAGCGAGGTTACCGTCACCAAGATCGCGGACGTTTCCTCTTCCCAGCTGTTCGTCGAGGCCGTCACCGGGACCAATGCCAAATTGGTGAAAATCCATCTCACCAGAACCGGCTCGCCGGGCGACACCTACCTCGAGTTCATTCTCACGGACACCTTGGTGAGCGGCTACAGCATGAGCTCGGGCGGCGATCAACCGAGCGAATCCCTCTCGCTCAATTTCACCAAGATCGAGTTCAACTACACGCCCTTCACCGCAGACAACAAGCCTGGGACCACGAAGCGCGCCTCTTTCGATCTCTCGACGGCCCAGAAGAGTTGATGCGGCGGCGCATAGCGGCGTCCGCACGCGACGCCGCCTTGCGGCACCCGGGCCCGGGCGGGACCTCATTGCGCGGCGACCTCGGACGCCCGCGCGGGCGGCGGAGGGACGCGTCCGGGCACCCTTGCCGCGGCCGAACGGCGATGCCATTGCCGGCTCGGCGGGCCGCGGCCTTCCTCAGGCGATAGAGGCGAGCAATGAGCGATACGGCCAGCGGCACCGGCGGCGGCAGCGGCAGCAACGAAGACTTCATTGCCATCGACACGCCCCTCGGGCCCGGCGTCCTGCGACCGGAGCTCTTCGAGGGGGAGGAGAGCTTCTCCGAGCCCTTCCGCTACCGCCTGCGCATGCTGTCGCACAATAAGTCGATCGATCCGCGCGACATCGTCAACAAGAACGCGACCGTCACCCTCACCTGGACCGGCGAGCAGCCGTGGAAGCGGCTCTTCAACGGCATCGTGCGGCACTTTTCCTTGGGGCCGATGCGCGAGGAGGACTACCGCGAGTACTATCTCGAGCTGGTGCCCTGGCTGTGGTTCCTCACGCGCCGCTCCAACTGCCGCATCTACCAGGACAAGAAGGCGCCGGACATCGTCGAGGCCGTGTTCAAGGATGCCGGCTTCACGGACTACAAGCTCAAGCTGAGCGAGAACCATCCCAAGCGCGAGTACTGCGTGCAGTACCGCGAGACCGACTTCGCCTTCGTCTCGCGGCTCTGCGAGGAGGAGGGCATCTTCTACTTTCACCAGCACGAGAAGGGCAAGCACACCCTCGTGCTCGCCGACAACCGCTCCGCCTATTTCGACTGCCCCGACCCGGAGAACAAGGTCGACTACCATCCGCTCGGCGATTTCGGGCACCTCGTCAACCGCTTCGAGCCCGGCTATGCCTTCCGCTCCGGCGTGTGGACCCAGCGCGACTATTATTTCGAGACCCCGGACAACAACCTCGAGACGAAGCAGCAGACCATCGTCGACCTGCCCGGGCTCTCGAGCTACGAGCTCTACGACTATCCCGGCCTCTACACCAACAAGAGCGACGGCCAGGACCTGACGAAGGTGCGCATGGAGGTGGAGGAGGCCGCCTACCAGCTCTTCGAGGGCACCGGCGCCTGCAGCAGCTTCCAGCCGGGCGCCAAGTTCGCCCTCGACCAGCTGCCCGTCGAGGCCGAGAACAACAAGACCTACGTCCTCTCCACGGTGCGCCACACGGCGATCGCCGCGACGCGCTATGCCGGACAGGGCAGCGAGGCGCGCTACTCCAACAGCTTCACCTGCCTCCTCGACAAGGTGCTGTTCCAGCCGCCGCGCAAGACGCCCAAGGCGGTGGTGCGCGGCCCGCACACCGCCTTCGTCGTGGGCCCCCAGGGCGAGGAGATCTACTGCGACAAGTACGGCCGCGTGAAGGTCCAGTTCCACTGGGACCGCTACGGCAAGAAAAACGAGCAGAGCTCGTGCTGGATGCGCGTCGCCCAGCTCTGGGCCGGCAAGAACTGGGGCGCCATCTTCATCCCGCGCATCGGCATGGAGGTGCTCGTCGACTTCCTCGAGGGCGACCCCGACCGGCCGCTCATCACGGGCTGCGTCTATAACGCCAACTACATGCCGCCCTACACGCTGCCCGACAACAAGACGCAGAGCGGCCTCAAGACGCGCAGCTCGAAGGGAGGCGGCACCGCGGACTTCAACGAGCTGCGCTTCGAGGACAAGAAGGACTCGGAGGAGGTCTACTTCCACGCCCAGAAGGACTACAACCGGGTCGTCGAGCACGACGACACCCTCAAGGTCGGCCACGACCAGACCATCGAGATCACCAACAACCGCACCGAGACGATCGACCAGGGCAACGACAGCCTCACGCTGCAGGCCGGCAACCGCTCGATCAACGTCGACATGGGGTCGAGCTCGCTCACCGCCCTGCAATCGATCTCGGTCACGTCCGAGATGTCGATCACGCTCACGGTCGGCCCGAGCAGCATCAGCATAACGCCCGCGAGCATCTCGCTCTCCTCGCCGGTCATCAATCTCACCGCCGAGGCCACCATTTCGGAGATGGCGCCGGTGATCAATATCACGGGGACGCCCGTGACGGTCGCGGTTATCGCCGGGACCGGCCTCGTGGCACCTCCGGTTTAGAGGGTCCCCGCGCGTTGACACCGCGGGCGCCGCAACCGATAATTATCGATGTAAATCTATGGCTTGGCCCGGCGGTCCGCGGCCCTTGGGACCGCCCGCCGGGGATTTCGCTCGAGGCATCATGGAGCTAGGCCCGCTCACCAAGGTCAAGGCCGCGACGGCCGCGGAGCTCTGCGCCAGAAGCAAGCTGGAGCCGCCTGGGCACGCCATGCTCAGCGGCGACGAGCCGCCAGCGGCACTCCTAGGCCGGCTGATCGAGGGCAAGCTCTACCGCGACGCGGTCCGCCTCCTCGCCCAGGCGCTGCCCAAGCGCGAGGCCGTGTGGTGGGCCTGCCTTTGCGCACATGCGGTGCTTCCGGCTAAGAAGGAGCCGGCCGACGCCGCGGCGCTCAAGGCGGCGGAGCGCTGGGTGGTCAAGCCGAGCGAGGCGCACCGCAGTGCGGCCATGCCCGCGGCGCGCGCCGCCGGCTTCGAGCAGCCGGCGAGCTGGGCCGCCGTTGCCGTGAGCTGGAGCGGCGGCAGCATGATGCCGGAGGGCCATCCGGCGATGCCGCCGGGCGACGAGCTCACGGGACAGGCCGTCGCCAACGCGGTGCTGCTCGCGGGCCTGCAGGGCGACGCGACCAGGATCGCGGCGCGCTTCCGCGACTTCCTCGAGCGCGGCATCGACCTTGCCAAGGGCGGCACCGGCAAGAAGGCCGGAGACGCGCCGGGTGCTGCTGCACCGTCGCTTCCGCTCTGAGGCAAAGGAGGGATCGTAGGCCAGCCGATGGGTGAGCGGGCGATGCAGAGGACGACGAGGCCGGGCCAAGCTGCGGCGCCGCCCGAGCGGAGAACGCCATGGCCCTGACCCTTGCGCTCGCCGGCAAGGAGGCTTTGCCGCCGGGCCAGCGCGCGAGCCTGACCATCGAGCGCGGCAGCGCCACCATCGGGCGCAGCAAGGACAACGACTGGGCGCTGGCGGACCCGAGCCGGCTGCTCTCCGGCAAGCACTGCTCCATCGAGTGCCGCGGCGACGCCTACTTCATCACCGACACCAGCACGAACGGCGTCTACCTCAACCGCTCGCCCGACCGCCTTGGCCGCGGCAACACGGCGCAGCTCAACGACGGCGATCTGGTCAGTTTCGGCCAGTACGAGATCGAGGTGCGCATCGGCGCGCCCTCAGGCGCGGCCGTGGCGGAGAAACACCCGGCGGAGGCCGGGAACGACACCTTCTTCGGCAAGCTCAAGGCCGACTTCGGCGTCGCCGCCGCGGAGCCACCTGCGGCGGGCGCGGGAGCGACGCGCGAGCGAGCGGCCCAGCCCCTGCCGCCCGATCCTCTCGGCGATCCGCTCGAGAGGCTGCCGCCGCTGCCCGGCTTGCCGCGCGAGCCGGTGCCCGAGCTCATCCCCGACGACATCGAGCTTTTCGGCCGCGACCGGGCGCGCGAGGAGTGGCGCGGCCCTTCGGAAGCGGACCACGTGCCCTCGTCCCAGGAGTTCTTTGCCCCGCCGCAGGTTCGCCAACAGGCGTTCCCCGCCGGCAGCGGCGCCATCCCGGAGGATTGGGACAAGGAGCCCGCGGCCGGCGGGCCGGCCCCTGCCTCGAGCCGGCCCGCCGCCGCGCCGCAAGTGCCGGAGCGCCCGTCGCGCGGGGGGAGAGGCAGCGACACGCTCCCGCCTGCGAGCGCGCCGCCCGCGGCAGGTACCGCCGGCGGCGCCGGCGATGCGGCACTCCTCGCCAGCTTTCTCGCGGCCTCCGGGCTTGCGAAGCTCGAGGTGCCCGACGCCGCGGCCGAGGCGACGATGCAGCTCGTCGGCCGCCTCTTTCGCGAGATCGTCGGCGGCTTGCGCGAGTTGCTCATGACGCGCGCCGAGATCAAGAGCGAGATGCGCGTCCCGCAAACCCAGATCCGGCCGAAGGGCAACAACCCGCTCAAGTTCTCCGCCTCGGTCGAGGAGGCGATGACGGCGCTCCTGCGCCCCACGGGCTCGGGCTATCTCGCTCCCGACAAGGCGATCGAGGAGGCGGTCAAGGACCTCCGCGCGCACGAGCTCGCCGTCATGGCCGGCGTGCAGGAAGTGCTGGCGACGCTCCTCAAGCGCTTCGACCCCAAGCAGCTCGAGGAGCGGCTCAAGGAGGCCTCGTCGCTTGCCAGCGTCCTGCCGGGGGCGCGCAAGGCGCGCTATTGGGAGGTCTATACCGAGCTCTACCGCGAGATCGCGCGCGAGGCGGAGGACGACTTCAGCGGCTTCTTCGGCCGCGAGTTCGCCCGCGCCTACATGCAGAAGGTGACGAAGCTGTGAGCGCCGCGGCGGCGATGGTGCTGCGGCGGCGCTTCGGCTAGGATGGGCGAGGACGGGCTGCGGCAGCAGGGGGGGGGACGCGGGAGATGGCGATCGCTCGGCGCCTGCTTTGGGCCGCGGGCCTTGCGGCGGCGGCCGCCCTTTGCGGCCCGCTTGCCGCGGCACCCCCGGCACCTCAGCCGACCATCGCCGTGCTCGACATCCAGGCGGCGGCCGACATCAATCCCGACCCCAAGGGTGCCGCGGCACCGGTCGGCATCCGGCTCTACCAGCTCACCCTGCCGGACGGCTTCGAGGCGGCGGATTTCTTCGCGCTCTACCGCGACGACGGTGCCGCCCTCGGCGCCGCCCTGCGCGGCCGCGAGGAGCTCGTCCTGGCGCCCGGGCGACGCGAGCGCGTGAGCGAGGAGATGAAAGAGGACGCGCATTACATCGGCGTGCTGGTCGCCTACCGCGACATCGACCATGCGAGCTGGCGGCTCGTCGTCCCGGTGCCGGCCAACAAGACGACGACGTTCGCGGTAGAGCTTGCGGGAGAGACGGTGAGGCTCGCCGCAGCGAAATGACGCGGCGGCCGGGCGCCGCGGCGCTGTCGCCGCGGCGCATCATGGAGTGGTCCGGGTAGCGCATGTCGTGGGAAAACAAAGTGGTGTGGTCCGAGGGCATGTTCCTCAGGACGCAGCACTTCCAACAGAGCGACCGCTGGGTGGAGAAGCTGGTGCGCGCCAGCGTGCGGAGCTTGCGCCCGTACGGCTGGGGCCTCTCGGAGTTCTCGATCGACCGCGCGCTCCTCGCCACCGGCAAGTTCGCGCTCACCATGTGCCGGGGCGTGCTAGAGGACGGCACGCCCTTCAGCATTCCCGAGGATGCGCCGCACCCCGCCCCCCTCGAGCTGCCCGAGAACGCGCGCAACGTCATCGTCTATCTCGCCGTTGCCGTGCGCCAGCCGGGCGGGGTCGAGGTCGACGGCGACGGCCACGGCGAGACCGCGGCGCGCTACGCGGGCGAGGAGTACGAGGCCGTCGACAGCATCGCCGGCGCCGAGACCGTGGCGCGGCTCAAGGTCGCCAAGCTGCGCGTGCGCTACATGCTCGAGAGCGAGGCGCGCGGCGGCTACGTCTGCCTCGGCCTCGCCCGCATCGTCGAGATGCGCGCGGACAAGAACATCGTGCTCGACGACAACTACATCCCGCCCTGCCTCGACTGCGCGGTGTCGCCGGCGCTGACCGGCTACCTCAAGGAGCTCGAGGGCCTCTTCCACCACCGCGGCGAGGCGCTCGCCGCGCGCGTGGTGAGCTCCGGCACCAAGGGCGCCGCCGAGATCGCCGACTTCCTTCTTCTGCAAGTGGTCAACCGCGTCGAGCCGCTGCTCACCCACTTCGCCGCGGCCTCGACGCTCCACCCCGAGACCTTCTTCGCGGCGGCGCTCATGATGGCGGGCGAGCTCGCCACCTTCACCGCGGCGACGAAACGGCCACCCCAGCTCGCCATCTATCGCCACGACGACCTCCAGGGCAGCTTCGCGCCGCTCATGCTCGAGCTCAGGCGCTCGCTCAGCGCCGTGCTCGAGCAGACCGCCATCTTGATCGAGCTGCAGGAGCGGCGCTACGGCATCCGCGTCGGCGCCATCGCCGACCGCACCCTCTTGGCGCGCGCGGCCTTCGTCCTCGCGGTCAAGGCCGACATCCCCGCCGAGAAGCTGCGCCGCGATTTCCCCAACCAGGCCAAGATCGGCCCGGTCGAGCAGATCCGCGAGCTCGTCAACGTGGCGCTGACCGGGGTTCCCGTGCGCCCCCTGCCGGTCGCCCCGCGGCATATCCCCTATCACGCGGGCATGACCTATTTCGAGCTCGACCGCACGAGCCAATACTGGAAGGCCATGGGCAGCTCGGGCGGCCTCGCGATCCACGTGGCCGGCGAATACCCGGGCCTGCAGATGCAGCTTTGGGCGATCAAAGAGTAGCCGAGGATGGACCCCGAAGATCCCTTTGGCGCGCCCGAGGACGAATCCGAGCGCACGGTCATCCGCCCGAATCCCGGCGGTCGCCGCCCGACGCCGGGCGGTGCGGCACCCGCGGCCGGACCGGGGGCAGCCGAGCCGCCGCCTCGCGCGGCCGCAGAGCGCGAGCTGCCGAAGGCGCTCCAGCTCTTCGGCGTGAACGCGCTGGCCGCCGCCGCGGCCCCCATCCTCCACCTTGCCGTGCGGCTCAAGGGCATGGCGTCCCACGACGACGTGGCCGGGCTCCACGCCCGCGTGGTGGCGGAGATCCGGACTTTCGAGCGGCGCGCCACCGAGGCGGGGTTCCCGCCCGAGACCGTGCGCGCGGCGCGCTACGCGCTCGCCGCCACGGTCGACGATCTCGTGCTCAATACGCCGTGGGGCAGCGCCAGCCAATGGACGCGGCAGAGCATGGTCTCCACCTTCCACAAGGAGACCTTCGGCGGCGAGCGCTTCTTCGAGCTGCTCGAGGCGATGAGCCGCGATCCCTCGCGCAACCTCGAGATGCTCGAGCTGCTCTACCTCTGCCTGGCACTCGGCTTCGAGGGCCAGTACCGCGTGACGCCGCGGGGTGCCGCCGAGCGCGATACCATCCAGAGCAGCCTCTACCGCACGATCCGCTTGCGCCGCGGCGATTTCGAGCGCGACCTCTCGCCGCACTGGCGCGGCGTCGAATCGCGGCACAAGTCGTTCCACGCCCAGGTACCGCTCTGGGTCATCGGCGCCGTGACCGCGGTCTTGCTCACGCTCATGTACGTCGGCTTCAGCTTCGCCCTCAACCGCGCCTCCGACGACCTCTTCGCCTCCATCGGCAACCTGCCGCCCGCCGAGCCCTTCAAGTTCGAGCGCCCCCCTCCGCCGCCGCCGCCCGAGACCAAGCAGAGCGTCGGCCTCAAGGATTGCCTCGCGGACGCCATCAAGGCGGGCCTCGTCACCGTGCTGCAGGATGCCGACACGGTGACGGTGCGCATCGCGGGCACCGGCATGTTCGCCTCGGGCAGCGACCAGATCGAGCCCCGTTTCACCTCCATCCTGGTGAGCACCGGCAATTGCCTCAACGACAAGCCCGGCAAGGTGCTCGTCGCCGGCTATACCGACAACGTGCCGATCCGCACGCTGCGCTTCCCCTCGAACTGGCAGCTCTCCGTCGCGCGCGCCCAGTCGGTCGAGCGCCAGCTCAAGGCGCTCCTCAAGGACCCCTCGCGGCTCTCGACCGAGGGCTTCGGCGAGACCCATCCGCTCGCCTCGAACGCTACGCCCCAGGGCCGCGAGGCGAACCGGCGCATCGAGATCGTCCTGACGCCCCAGCCGGAGGCCGGCCCGAGCGCCGCCGCCCTGCCGGCGAAGCAGGAGTGAGCGATGCTCGGCGCCACCGTGCGATGCGCTGCCGGCCCCGCTAGCCCGGCGGGCGGCGCCCGCCCGGCGCGAGCAGCCGCATGTTGAGACGGCTCCTCGCCATCCTCATCTCGCGCGAGGTCGTCACACTCGTCGGCGTCATCCTGCTCTCGGTGCTGATCTGGTTGATCGGTCCGCTCGTCGCGGTGGCGGACTTCTATCCCTTCGAGAGCACCCTCGTCCGCTTCATCGCGATCATCCTTCTCTTCGTGCTGTGGGCGGTCTTTCTGCTGCTCCGCCAGCGCAAGTCGAAGAAGACGGACGCGGCACTCGTCGAGGGACTGGTGGCCGGCGAAGCGGGGGCCGCACAGCGCAGCACCGACAGCGAGGAGCTGCCCCAGCTGCGCGAGCGCTTCGAGGAGGCGCTCGAGCTCCTGAAGCGCAGCAAGCTCGGCGGCGAGGTGGGCCGGCAATATCTCTACCAGCTCCCCTGGTACGTGCTCATCGGGCCGCCGGGAGCCGGCAAGACGACGGCGCTGGTCAACTCCGAGCTGCACTTCCCGCTGGCCGACCATCTCGGCAAGAATGCCGTGCGCGGCGTGGGCGGCACGCGCAACTGCGACTGGTGGTTCACCGACGATGCGGTGCTGATCGACACCGCCGGCCGCTACACCACCCAGGACAGCGACCAGCTCGCCGACGCCACCGCCTGGACGGCCTTCCTCGATCTCCTCAAGAAGACGCGGCCGCGCCAGCCGATCAACGGCGTGCTTCTCGCCATCAGCCTCGAGGACCTGTCGACTTTGCCCGAGGCCGAGCGGCGCAAGCATGCCCAGGCGGTCAAGAAGCGCATCGCCGAGATCCGCGACGTGCTCGGCCTGAGGGTGCCGGTCTACGCGCTCTTCACCAAGGCGGACCTCATCGCCGGCTTCGTCGAGTTCTTCGACGACCTCGGCCGCGAGGAGCGCCAGCAGGTGTGGGGCGCCACGCTGCCGCTCGAGGAGGGCGGCAAGGGCGGCCAGGCGATCGCCGCCTTCGGCGCCGAGTTCGATCTCCTCGTGGCCCGCCTCAACGAGCGGCTCCTGGCGCGCCTCCAGCAGGAGACCGACCTCCGCCGCCGCGCGCTCATCTACGGCTTCCCGCAGCAGTTCGTCTCCCTCAAATCGGCGGTCGGCGACTTCCTCGACGCCATCTTCCGGCCGAGCCGCCTCGAGGAGGTGCCGATCCTGCGCGGCTTCTATTTCACGAGCGGCACGCAGTTCGGCACGCCGGTCGACCGCCTGGTCGGCGCCATGGCCTCGAGCTTCGGGCTGAGCCGCCAGGCGCTCGCCGCCTTCTCGGGTGCGGGGCGCAGCTACTTCCTCACCCGGCTCCTCAAGAACGTGGTGTTCGCCGAGGCCGGCATGGTGAGCACCAACCGCCGGGTCGAGCGGCGCAACCTCTGGATCCGGGGTGCGGCCTACGCGGCCGCGGCGATCGTGCTCTTCGGCATGGGCGCCCTCTGGCTCAACAGCTACTTCGGCAATCTGCGGCTCATCGAGAGCACGGCCGTCGCGGTCGCCAAGTACAACGAGCAGATCAAGGGGCTGCAGGTCACCAGCTTCGACGATGCCGACCTCAGGAGCGTGCTGGTGCCGCTCGCCACCTTGCGCAGCCTGCCGACCGGCTACGACGAGCGCGACAAGCCCGTGCCGCTCGCCCTCGACTTCGGCCTCTACCAGGGCGGCAAGCTCAGCGTGGCGACGCTCGACGCCTACCGCCGCGGCCTCAACGGCATCCTCCTGCCGCGTCTCATCGGCCAGCTCGAGCGAGAGATGCGCGGCAATCTCGCCAACCCCGAGTATCTCTACGAGGCGCTCAAGGTCTACCTCATGCTGGCGCGCCAGGGACCGCTCGACGCGCCGCTCGTCAAGGATTGGATGGCGCTCGGCTGGCAGCGCGCGTTCCCCCTCCTCGGCGACCAGCCGGTGCGCGATGCGCTGGCGGCCCACCTCGCGGCACTCCTCGAGGCGCCGCTCGCGGACGTGCCGCCCGATCCGGCGCTCATCAAGCAGATCCGCCAGGTCGTCAGCCAGGTGCCGCTCGCGCAGCGCGCCTACCGCATCATCGTCCGCAGCGCCGCCGCCGAGGCACTGCCGGCGTGGAGCGCCCTCAGCGTGGGCGGGCCGCAGACCGCCGACGCCTTCGTGCGCCGCTCGAAGAAGCCGCTCAGCGAGGGTGTCGCGGGCATCTACACCTACGACGGCTTCCAGCGCGTATTCCTGCCCCAGCTCAAGGGCATCACGAGCGAGGTGGCGAAGGAAAGCTGGGTGCTCGGCGAGGATAGTGCCGCGAAGGCGACCCCGGGCGAACTCGCCAAGCTCGAGAAGGACGTGCTCGATCTCTATCTCACGGAGTACGCGGCCCAGTGGGACGCCCAGCTTGCGGACCTTGAGATCGTCCCCTTCCGCAGCCTCGAGCACACGATCGAGGTCCTGAACATCCTCTCCGGGCCCGCCTCGCCGCTGCGCAACCTGATGAAGGGCATCGCGCACGAGACCACCTTGACCGCCCCGCTCGTAACCCAGGGAGTGGCCGACACGGGGGGTGCAGCGCTCAACGCCAAGGCCATGGCGGCGGCCGAGGCGAAGAAGGCGGCGCAAGCGAGCCCGACGGGATCGCGCCTCTCGCAGATACTCGGCGCCAGCGGCCCCGCGGCGCCGCTCCCCGGCCAGTCGGTCGACGACCACTACAAGGCCCTCCACGCCCTCGTGACCGGCTCGCCCTCCGAGCTCGACCAGATCATCGGCATCCTCCAGCAGCTCAAGGACCAGCTCCTCAAGGCAGGACCCGTGCCGGGCCAGAGTCAGGCTGCAGTCGGCGGCACCTTCTTCGAGCGGGTCGCCGGCGAGTCGGCCGTGCGGCTCAAGAGCGAGCTCGTGCGCCTGCCCAGCCCTTTACGCGACTGGATGGACGCGGTGCTCAAGGGCAACTCGGCGGTGTCGGTCGGCGGCGCACGCGAGCGCATGAACGCCGAATGGAAGTCCAACGTGCTGCCCTTCTGCCGCCAGGCGCTCGACAACCGCTATCCCCTCTTCAAGCAGAGCGCCGCCGACGTGCCGCTCGACGACTTCGCCCGCCTCTTCGCGCCCGGCGGGCTGATCGACGGCTTCTTCGACACCCAGCTCAGGCCCTTCGTCGACACCGCCCAGCGCCCGTGGCGCTGGCAGCGCGTCGAGGACACCGACCTCGGCATCCCGGCGGCCGTGCTGGTGCAGTTCCAGTACGCCGCGGCGATCCGCGACGCGCTCTTCGGCGGCGGCAAGACGCCGCGCGTGAGCTTCGAGATCACGCCGGTCTCCCTCGATGCGGGCGCCGGACAGGTCACGCTGACCGTGGACGGGCAGCCGGTCGTCTATCAGCACGGACCGCCGGTGCCGAAGCAGCTGCAATGGCCGGGCTCGGGCGGCCCGATGGAGGCGCGGCTCGCCTTCACCGACGCGGCGGGCGGCAAGGGCGCAGTAGCGCCGGGCAGCCTGACGTTGCGCGGGCCGTGGGCGTTTTTCCGCCTCCTCGACCGCGCCACGGTCACGCGCTCGCAGCAGCCCGACCACTTCACGATTGCCTTCAACATAAACGGACACAGCGCCGCCTTCGAGGTCGCGGCCAATAGCGTGGTCAATCCCTTCATGCTCGATGCGCTGGGGCGATTCCGGTGTCCGGCGGGGCTCTAGAGGAGCAGCCGCGCGCGGAGGCCGGCTTCTTCGGCAAGCTGCCGGCCAAGCGCGACTTCGTCTCGCGCCGCCTGCCGCGCGCCTTCCTCGACCCGTGGGACGCCTGGCTGCAGGACGCCCTCGCGCAAAGCCGCGAGCAGCTCGGCGCCGACTGGCTCGAGCACTATCTCGTGAGCCCGGTGTGGCGCTTTGCGCTGGCGCCGGGCGTGTGCGGCGAGCGCGCCGCGGCCGGCGTCCTCATGCCGAGCGTCGACGGCATCGGGCGCTATTTCCCGCTGGCGCTCGTCGCCCTCGTGGCGCGCTCGACCGACGCGGCGGGGCTCGCCGCTGCGAGCGGCGGCTGGTACGACCGCGCGGAAGCGCTGATCCTCACGGCACTCGCCGAGGAGACCGCGCTCGAGCAATTCGACGCGGCGGTGGCCGAGCTCGGCCTGCCGGCACCGGAATATCAATCCGAGACGGCGTCTGCCGCGCGCCTAGAGAGCGCCTCGGCGGAGGCGGTGCTGCCGCTCGGCTCCGCCGGGCTCGCGGCACGCCTGGGCCCGCTCGGCGTTCCCGGCGGCAGCCTGTGGTGGACGGCGGGATCGGACGAGGTGAAGCCGGCGCTCCTCGTCTGCGCCGGATTGCCGCGCAGCGACGGCTTTGCCGGGCTCCTCGACGGCCGCTGGGAGACCTGGGGCTGGCCGGCCGCACCGCAGGCGGAGGCCGAGGTGCAATGAGCGGGAGTTCCGGTCGCCTCTCATACCGCTCCGCCGCGCGCAGCCACGTGGGCGCCGTGCGCAAGCACAACGAGGACGCCCTCATCGAGCGGCCGGAGATCGGCCTGTGGGCGGTGGCGGACGGCATGGGCGGCCACCAGCGCGGCGACTATGCGAGCGCCTCCATCATGAGCGCATTGAGCAAGGTGGCAGCGCCCGAGAGCGGGCGCGCACTTCTGCGCGAGGTGGAGATGCGCCTCGCCGACGTGAACCGCACGCTGCGCGCGGCAGCGCTTGCGGCCGGCGCCGGGACCACGATCGGCAGCACGGTCGTCGTTCTCTTGATCTACGACGGCAGCCTCTGCTGCCTCTGGGCGGGGGACTGCCGGCTCTACCGCCTGCGCGCGGGCGAGCTCAGCCGGCTCACGCGCGACCACTCTTACGTTCAGGATCTCGTCGATCAGGGCGAGATTCCGGCCGAGGCCGCCGCCACCCACCCCATGTCGAACGTGGTGACGAACGCCATCGGCGCTTACGACGACCTGGAGCTCGAGCAGGCGCGCGACCGCCTGCAGCCAGAGGACGTGCTGCTGCTGTGCTCCGACGGCCTGATCCGCACCATGAGCGACCGCGAGATCGCCGACATCCTCGGCAAGAACGGCTTGCCCGAGGCCGCCGACCGCCTCATCGCCGAGGCGCTCTCCCGGGGTGCGCCGGACAATGTGAGCGTCGTCCTCGTGGAGTGCTCAGCGTAACGGCCGCGCTCGTCCTCAGAACGCCGCGAGGAAGCGCCTGATCTCGGCGCCGCTCCAATCGGCGATCTCGTGGTCCTCGATGACCGGCGGCAGCTCTTCGGGCAGCACCGCGCCCTCGGCGAGCATGAGAAGGAGCGGCCTGCGGCCGGCCTTGCAGCAGCGGATCGCCCACGCCTGCTGCTCGGACTCCGCCGTGCCGGCATTCACCACGGCGATCATGCCATGGCAGCCGAGGACGAGTGCGCGGCAGGCCATGCGCCAGGCGCCGTCGACCGGCCGATTGGGCGGCATCGCGACCCATTCGACCGCGACCGCGGCGCTCGTCTCGGCCGCGAGCAGCTCCTCTAGGCCAGCACCCTCGGGCAGGGCGCTCACGAATATGCGTACCGCCGGCATGGACGCAGCCTCAGCTGGCGAGCGCGCGGACGATCGCCGCACGAGCGGCTTCGGATGACATGCGCATTCCTCCCTGCCTTGGCCAAATCTACTATAAACCCGCAGCGGCCGCGCAAAATGCCTCATCCGGCCGGAATTGCCTTGTGGGGGCGGGTCAATGTCCGAGGAGAGCTTCGACTACGTCATCGTCGGCGCGGGCTCGGCCGGCTGCGTGCTCGCCAACCGCCTGAGCGAGGACGGCCGCGCGAGCGTCCTTCTGCTCGAATACGGCGGCTCCGATTCCTCGATCCTCATCCAGATGCCGAGTGCGCTCTCGATCCCGCTCAACATGCCGGCCTACGACTGGGGCTACCGCTCGGAGCCGGAGCCGCACCTCGGCGGCCGCTCCTTGGCGGCACCTCGCGGCAAGCTCATCGGCGGCTCCTCCTCGATCAACGGCCTCGTCTATGTGCGCGGCCATGCCCTCGACTTCGAGCGCTGGGAGAGCGAGGGTGCCAAGGGCTGGTCCTACGCCGCGGTGCTGCCCTATTTCCGCCGGGCGGAGACGCGCGCCGGGGGCGGCGACGCCTGGCGCGGCTCGAGCGGCCCGCTCCATACCTGCTACGGCCGCCTCGCCAATCCGCTCTACCGCGCATTCATCGCGGCGGGCAAGGCGGCAGGCTATGGCGAGACCGCGGACATCAACGGCTTTTGCCAGGAGGGCTTCGGCCGCCTGGACATGACGGTCCATCGCGGCCGGCGCTGGAGTGCCGCCAACGCCTACCTCAAGCCGGCGCTCGGCCGGCGCAATCTCGCGCTCCGCACGCGCACGCTCGCAACCGCCATCCTCCTCGAGGGGCGCTCGGCCACGGGAGTCCGCTATCGCCGCGGTGGAGAGGAGCACGTCGCCCGCGCGCGGCGCGAGGTCGTGCTTGCGGCCGGGCCGTTCAACTCGCCGCAGCTTCTCAAGCTCTCCGGCATAGGCCCAGCGGACGAGCTCAAGCAGCACGGCATTGCGCTCAAGCACGAGCTTCCGGGCGTGGGCGAGAACCTGCAGGACCATCTCGAGTTCTATTTCCAGCTCGAATGCACGCAGCCGGTCACGCTTTATTCGGCGCAGCACCCCCTCGCCAAGGCGCTCATCGGCTTGACTTGGCTCCTTCGCCACGACGGCCTCGGCGCCACCAATCATTTCGAGTGCGGCGGCTTCATCCGCAGCCATGCCGGCGTGCGCCATCCCGACCTGCAGTACCACTTCCTGCCGCTCGCCATGAGCTACGACGGCAAGACGCTCGCCGCACGCCACGGCTTTCAGGCCCACGTCGGCCCCTTGCGCTCCCGGAGCCGCGGCCGGGTGCGCCTCGCCTCGGCCGATCCCCTGGTAAGGCCGCACCTCTTCTTCAACTACATGAGCCAGCCGGACGATTGGCAAGAGATGCGCGCCGCCGTGCGGCTCACCCGCGAGATCTTCGCGCAAGCCCCCTTGGCACCCTACCGCGGACGCGAGCTGCAGCCGGGCAGCCACGTGGTCTCCGATAGGGAGATCGACGCCTTCGTCCGTGAGCGGGCGGAGAGCGCCTATCATCCCTGCGGCACCTGCCGGATGGGAAGCCCGGCGGACGCCATGGCGGTGGTCGACCCGGAGACCCGCGTGATCGGGCTCGCGCGTTTGCGCGTGGCGGACAGCTCGATCATGCCCTCGATCACCTCGGGCAACCTCAATGCGCCCACCGTCATGATCGCCGAGAAGGCGGCCGACCACATCCTCGGCCGCGCGCCCTTGCCGCCGTCGGAGGCCCCCTTCCACGTGGCGCCCGACTGGGAGCACGCCCAGCGCTGAGCAAGGCGCCGGGGCGGCGTGCCCCCTCATCTCCCTCTTGCCGCTTGACGCTCGGTAGGGTCCGGCGGACACTCGAATGCGGGGTCGCTCGACGTTCTGTCAAAAATCCCTGTCAATTTCTTTGAGCCGGGCATCTCAACGAGGGGAGACAAGACATGAAACGCTTATGGTCGTGCACCGTTCCGCTCTCGACAGTGGCCCTCCTGGCCTCGGCCGGGCTGGCGGCCGCCCAGACGATGGACACGCTCGTGGCCGGCGCCAAGCGCGAGGGCCAGCTCACGGTGATCGCCCTGCCGCACGACTGGTGCGGCTATGGCCCCATGATCGAGGCCTTCAAGAGCAAGTACGGGCTCAAGGTCAACGAGCTCAATCCCGACGCCGGCTCGGGCGACGAGGTGGAGGCGATCAAGGCGAATAAGGGCAATACCGGGCCGCAGGCGCCCGACGTGATCGACGTGGGCCTCTCCTTCGGCCCGTCCGCCAAGAAGGACGGCCTCTTGCAGCCCTTCAAGCCGGCGACCTGGAGCAGCATCCCCGCTTCCCAGAAGGACGCCGACGGCTACTGGTACGGCGACTATTACGGGGTGCTCGCGCTCGAGATCAATGCGGACATCGTGAAGAAGAGTCCGGCGGATTGGCCGGATCTTCTCGGCGCCGACTACAAGAACGCGGTGGCGCTCGCCGGCGACCCGCGCGTCGCCAATCAGGCGATCCAGGGCGTCTTCTCCGCCGGCCTCTCGGCAAGCGGCGGCAAGGTCGCCGAGGCGGGCGAGGCGGGGCTCAAATTCTTCGCCGAGCTCAACAAGAAGGGCAACTTCGTGCCGGTCATCGGCAAGGCGGCCTCGCTCGCCCAGGGGGCCACGCCGATCATCATCCGCTGGGACTATAACGCGCTCGCCGACCGCGACACGCTCAAGGGCAATCCCGAGGTCAAGGTGGTGGTGCCCAAGAGCGGCATCGTCGCCGGCGTCTACGTGCAGGCGATCAGCGCCTTCGCGCCGCATCCCAACGCCGCCAAGCTGTGGATGGAGTATCTCTATTCCGACGAGGGGCAGCTCGCCTGGCTCAAGGGCTACTGCCACCCGATCCGCTTCAACGACCTGGTCGCCAAGAAGAAGGTCCCCGCGGAGCTCTTGGCGAAACTGCCGCCCGCCGACGCCTACGCCAAGGCGGTCTTCCCCACCCTCGCCGAGCAGGAGCAGGCCAAGGGCGTCATCACCAAGGGCTGGGACGCGACGGTCGGGGCGAACGTGAAGTAGTGCGCTTGCATGGCCGGGCTGGCGCAAGCCGGGGCGGCTCCCTCGCGCGCCCGGCTGGGGATCGGGGCGGGCTCCTGGGCGTGGCTTGGGGTCGCCCCCTTCTTCCTCTTCGCGTTCTTTTTCCTTCTGCTGCCGACCGGCTTCCTCGTCGTGGGCGGCTTCGAGGACGCGGACGGGCACTTCACCCTCGACAACCTCGCCGGTCTCTTCCAGCCCACGATCGTCAGTGCCTATTGGATCAGCATCGAGGTGAGCGCCGCCTCGGCGCTCGCAGGTGGTGCGATCGGCTTCTTCCTCGCCCATGCCGCGGTCCTCGGCGGGCTCCCCCGCTGGCTGCGGCCGCTCGTGATGACGTTCTCGGGCGTCGCCTCCAACTTCGCGGGCCTGCCGCTCGCCTTTGCCTTCCTCGCCACCCTGGGGCGCACCGGCCTCTTGACCCTCCTCCTCATCAAGTACCTCGACTTCAACATCTACAGCACCGGCTTCAACCTCCTGAGCTTCTGGGGGCTGGCGCTCACCTACCTCTATTTCCAGATACCGCTCATGGTGCTGATCCTGGCGCCGGCGATGGACGGGCTCAAGCGCGAGTGGCGCGAGGCCTCGGCCATCCTCGGCGCCAGCGCCTGGCAGTATTGGCGCTACGTGGCGCTTCCCGTGCTGTGGCCGAGCCTGCTCGGCGCCACCCTCCTCCTCTTCGCCAATTCCTTCGGCGCGGTCGCCACCGCCTACGGGCTCACCGGCAGCTCGCTCAACATCGTCACCATCCTCCTCTACGCGCAAATCCGCGGCGACGTGCTGCATGACGAGAACCTCGGCTACGCGCTGGCGCTCGGCATGATCCTCATCACCGGCCTCTCCAACGCCGGCTACATCTGGCTGCGCGCGCGGAGCGAACGGTGGCTGAGATGAGGTTCGGCAGGCTGGGGCCGTGGCTCGCCATCGCGGTGGGGACGGTCTATTTCCTGGTGCCGCTCATCGGCACCTTCGAGTTCTCGCTGCGCATGCGCCGCGGGCAATACAGCTTCGATGCCTATCGCGTCGTGCTCGCCGACCCGCAGTTCCAGGCCACCTTCGGCTACTCCACGGTGTTGGCGCTGGCGACGATCGTCACGGGCGTGCTCCTCGTGGTGCCGACCGCCTATTGGCTCCAGCTTCGCCTGCCGCGGCTGCGCCCGCTCGTCGAGTTCATCACGCTCCTGCCGCTGGTCATCCCGGCGATCGTGCTGGTCTTCGGCTATTTGCGCATCTACAACAGCACCTCGCTGCTGCCGCTCACGGGAAGTGCGCGCTCGACCGACGCGCTCCTCATGCTGGGCTATGTCACGCTCGCGCTCCCCTATATGTACCGCGCGGTCGATACCGGGCTCAGGGCCATCGACGTGCGCACGCTCACGGAGGCGGCGGAGAGCCTGGGTGCGGGCTGGCCCACCATCCTCTTCCGCGTGATCTTCCCCAACGTCCGGGCGGCGGTGCTGAGCGGCGCCTTCCTCACCTTTGCCATCGTCATCGGCGAGTTCACCATGGCGAGCCTGCTCGACCGTCCCGCCTTCGGCCCCTATATGCAGCTCATGGGCGCCAACCGCGCCTACGAGCCCTCGGCACTCGCCATCATCGCCTTCATCGTGACCTGGGCCTGCATGGGCCTCATCCAGCTCCTGGCGTTCGGCGCGCGGCAGGGCGGTGCCGCGGCCGCGGACCGGCCCTAGACGGGGCGGCGATGGCCTTCCTCGAGCTCGATCATCTGCGCAAGTCCTTCGGCGCGCAGAGCGTGGTGGAGAATTTCGCCCTCGCCGTCGAGCGCGGCGAGTTCGTCTCCTTCCTCGGACCGAGCGGCTGCGGCAAGACCACGACGCTGCGCATGATCGCCGGTTTCGAGGCGCCGAGTGCAGGCCGCATCGTCGTCGACGGGCGCGACGTGACGCACCTCAGGCCCAACCAGCGCAACGTCGGCATGGTGTTCCAGTCCTACGCCCTCTTCCCCAACATGACGGTGGCCGAGAACGTCGGCTTCGGGCTCAAGACCGCGGGCCGGCCGGCCGCCGAGATCCGCGCGCGGGTCGAGGAGATGCTGCGGCTCATCAAGCTGCCGGCACTCGCCGGGCGCTATCCCTATCAGCTTTCGGGCGGCCAGCAGCAGCGCGTGGCCCTCGCGAGGGCGCTTGCGGTGAAGCCGCAGGTCCTGCTGCTCGACGAGCCGCTCTCCGCACTCGACGCCAAGATCCGCGTGGCGCTGCGCGAGGAGATCCGCGGCGTGCAGCGCGCGCTCGGCATCACCACCATCTATGTGACGCACGACCAGGAGGAGGCGCTCTCGATGTCCGACCGCATCGTTGTGCTCAACGAGGGGCGCATCGAGCAGATCGGCCCGCCCTTCGAGATCTACAACTACCCGCGCACGCGCTTCGTCGCCTCTTTCGTCGGCACGCTCAACATCCTGGGCGGCCGGGTGATCGACGCGGCGGGCGGCCGCATCGCGGTCGACGGCCAGGAGATCGCGGCCGCGCGTGCCATCGACGGGGCGCAAAGCGGCGATCTCCGCTCGGTGGCGCTGAGGCCGGAGGCGGTGACGCTGGACGACGGGCGCCCGGACGCGGCCGGCCGGCGCAACCGCATGCAGGGCACCATCGAGGAGGTGAGCTTCCTCGGCTCGGTCGTGCGCATCCGCGTGCGCTTCAAGGAGAACGCGATCTCCCTCGACACCTTCAACAACCCGAGCGCGCCACCGCCCGAGCGCGGCTCCTTGGTGACGCTCGGCTTCGCGCGCGAGGATCTGCTCGTGCTCGAGGGCGCCGAGCCCGGCTGAGCCGCCGTGAGCATCGCCGGCATCGTCTTCGACAAGGACGGCACGCTCCTCGATTACGCGGCGAGCTGGCAGCCGATCAACCGGCGCGCCGCAGCCCTCGCCGCAGGCGAGGACGCCCGCCTCGCCGAGCGGCTGCTGCGCCTGGGCGGCGCCGATCCCGCAAGCGGGCGCGTGAGCCCCGACAGCGTGCTCGCCGCCGGCAACACCGCCGAGATCGCCGCCGCTTGGGTCGCGGCGGGTGCCAGGCTCTCCGCCGCGGCGCTGACCGTAGCACTCGACCGCCTCTTCAGCGCGGCGGCACCCGAGGTGGTGCCGGTCACCGATCTCGCCGCCCTCTTCCGCCGCCTGCGCGGACGCGGCTTGCGCCTCGGCGTCGCCTCGAGCGACAACGAGACCTCGATCCGCCTCACGGCGGAGCGCTTCGGCATCGCGACACTGGTCGACTTCGTGGCCGGCTACGACAGCGGCTTCGGCAGCAAGCCCGGTCCCGGCATGATCGAAGGATTCTGCCGCGCGACCGGCCTCGCGGCGCGGCAAATAGCCGTGGTCGGCGACAATGCGCACGACCTCCTCATGGGGCGCGCTGCGGGTGCGGGCCGGATCATCGGCGTGCTCACCGGCACGGGCACGTACGAGACGCTCGCCCCGCTCGCCGATCTCTGCCTCGCGAGCATCGAGGGCCTTGAGGCGGCGCTCTTCCCTCTACCGGCGGCGTCAGCCGCGCGGGCCGGCCCGGCAGAGACGGAGAGGCGATGAGCGATCCGGCGCGCAGCGGCAGGGCCTGCGCGAGCGTGACGACAAGTGGAAGAGCGTGAGCAAGCGGATTCTCCGCTGCGCCGGACGCCCTTGTCCCTAAGGCCGAATTGGGGCATCAATTCACGAAATGCCCGATCAGCCGGGAAATGTCCGCTGAGCAGCCTTGTCGAATTGGTGCTAACAATGGGCGAGCCCGTGTTCGGTCAGAAGAAGCTCGACGCGCTCCGCGCAAAATATGCCGAGGCCAAGGGGAGCGACGTCTTCGATCCCGAATTCAAGAAGGTCGTCTCCCTCGTCTTCAAGAGCCGGGAGCGGCGCAAGCTGCCCTATAGCGACGTCTCGACCTTCCTCGACGCACCCTATCGACCGGAAGCGCCGGAGCAGCCGGATTTCGGCGGGCTCGACGTGGCGCTCCTCGGCGTGCCGATGGATCTCGGCGTCACCAACCGCGCGGGCGCTCGGCTCGGGCCGCGGGCCGTGCGCGCCGTCGAGCGCATCGGTCCCTACAACCATGCGCTCAAGGTGGTGCCCCTGGCTGAATGCCGCGCCGGCGATATCGGCGACGTGCCGATGCGCTCGCGCTTCAGCCTGGAGAGCTGCATCGAGGACATTGCCGAGTATTACGCGCGTATCTCAGCGGCGGGGGTGCGGGCGCTCTCCGTCGGCGGTGACCACTCCATCACCTATCCGATCCTGAAGGCGCTCGGTCGCAAGCGGCCCGTCGGCCTCGTCCATATCGATGCCCATTGCGACACCGGCGGCGAATATGACGGCTCGAAGTTCAACCATGGCGGCCCCTTCCGCTTGGCCGTCCTCGACGGCGCGCTCGACCCGGAGCGCACGATCCAGATCGGCATCCGCGGCCCCGCGGAGTTCCTCTGGGAGTTCTCTTACGAGTCCGGCATGACCGTGATCCACATCGAGGATGTGGCGCGCCTGGGAATCGAGGGCGTGATCGCGAAGGCACTCGAGGTGGTCGGCGGCGGGCCAACCTACATCTCCTTCGACGTGGACGGGCTCGACCCCGCGTTCGCGCCCGGCACCGGCACGCCAGAGGCGGGCGGGCTGACCCCGCGCGAGGCGCAGCAGAATCCTCCATGGCCTCAAGGGCATCGACGTCATTGGCGGCGACGTCGTCGAGGTGGCGCCCCCCTACGATCCGACCACCAACACCGCCATGGTCGGCGCGCAAATGCTGTTCGAGATTTTCTCGCTGATGGTGCTAGGCCGGAACTTCAAGCGCCGCAGCTGACCGCGCGAGCGCCGCCGCCTGGCAAGCAGCGCGCCTTACGAATGGCTCCCCCGATGGGGCTCGAGGCCGGCGCCCGCCACCAGGCGGCCGCAGGCGGCATCGCGTCACCGACGGCCGGGGACGGCCTGCCACGGTGTCCGGCAGCTTGCCACATAGGGGTAATAGCCCGGCGGATTGGCGCAGTGGTAATAGGTCGAGTTTGCCGGCGGTGCCGCGGCAACGACGGCCGGCGGCACATAGGGGTTGGGATAGGGATAGACCGGCGCTGCATAGGAGTACCACAGGCCGCCGACCAGCCACCACCAGGCGAAGCGGCCGTCGTGCCAGCCGTGATACCAGTGACCCGCGCGCCAGTGATGCCAGTCATAGCCGTGAAAGCGATGGATATCGCCATGCCGGCGCCAGTGCGGCTCGTACGCGTTGGCAGGAGAGCCGCTCGCCGCGAACACTGCCGCTGCGGCGAACGCGGCAAAAGCCAAGGACCGCAGGGTCCGCGCACTCCTTCTCTTGCTTCGCACAAGAGTCCCGATCGACATTGCAGCCACTCCGTTGATCCAAAGTCCGACGGCCAACTTGCTTATGGAACGCAAGAGCCGCGAACTTCCTGCGCAGGATATGGCGCCGGGTTTCCCCTCCCGGCGCGCGGCGCGGCGCTTGTCACGAAATGATCACGGCGCCGCTGCCGGCAGCGCCAGCCGGTGCCGCGATTCCCGCGTGAGGTTTTTCCGGCTTCGTCCTATACATGGCGTCCGCGCGCCGGGTGCTGCGCGCGGGGAGGGAGACGGTGCGAGCCATGTCGGTCGAAATCCTGGCCATGGGCGAGGCCATGGTCGAGTTCAATGCCAGCGGCCCGGTCGGAGAGGGAGCACGCTACGTCCAGGGCTGCGGCGGCGATACCTCCAATGCGGCGATCGCCGCGGCGCGCCAGGGTGCGCGCGCCGGCTATCTCAGCGCCGTGGGCGCCGATCTCTTCGGCGAGTCGCTCCTCGAGCTGTGGCGGCGCGAGGGCGTGGATACGAGTGCCGTCAAGTGCTGCGCCGAGGCGCCGACCGGCATCTATTTCGTGACGCACGGCAAGGAGGGCCACAGCTTCACCTATTACCGCGCCGGCTCGGCGGCGAGCCGCATCTCGCCCGCCAACGTCCCCGAGCCGGCGATCGCCGCGGCCAAGATCTTCCACGTCTCCGCGATCAGCCAGGCGATCAGCGCCAGCGCCGAAGCCGCGGTCGCCCATGCCATGGCGTGCGCGCGGCGGCATGGCGTGGCGGTCTCCTACGACACCAACCTGCGCTTGAAGCTGTGGCCGCTCGAGCGGGCGCGGACCGCCATCCACGCGGCGATCGCCGCGGCGGACATAGCACTCCCCAGCCTCGAGGACGCGCGGCTCCTGACCGGGCTCGACGAGCCCGACGCCATCGTCGACTTCTATCTCGCTCTCGGCGCACCCCTCGTCGCCCTCAAGATGGGCGAGGCGGGTTGCCTCGTCGCCACGCGCGACCGCCGCCGGCGCATCCCCGGCCACCGGGTCGCGGCAGTCGATGCCACCGGAGCCGGCGACACCTTCGCGGGCGCCTTCCTCGCCCGCCTCGCCGGCGGCGACGATCCGCTGCGCGCCGCCACCTACGCGAACGCGGCCGCCGCCCTCTCGACCACCGGCTACGGCGCCGTCGACCCCATTCCCACGCGCGCGCAGGTGAAGCGACTGCTCGCCGACGCCGACTCGCACGCCGCGAGCTGAGGAGGCCCGAGATGAGCGCCGACGCCGCTCCCCAATCCCCGGAGATCGCCGCCATCCTCGCGCGGGCACCCGTCGTCCCGGTGCTCACGGTCGAGGAGCGCCGGAGCGCTGTGGCGCTCGCACGCGCGCTCGTCGCGGGCGGCCTCAACGTCCTCGAGATCACGCTCAGGACCGCGGGTGCCTTGGAGGCCGCACGCGCCATCATGGCGGAGGTCGAGGGTGCCGTGGTCGGCATCGGCACCGTGCTCAGCGAGGCCGACATGCGCGCCTCTAGCAAGGCCGGCGCGCGCTTCGCCGTGAGCCCGGGCGCCACGCCGCGGCTCCTCGAGAGCGCTGCCGCAGCCGGCATGCCGTACCTGCCCGGTGCGGCGACCGCGTCCGAGATCACGGTGCTCCTCGAGCGGCGCTACACGCACCTCAAATTCTTTCCGGCCGAAACGCTCGGCGGCATCGCGGCGCTCAAGGCGCTCTCGGCACCCTTCCGCCAGGTGCGCTTCTGCCCGACGGGAGGCATCGACGCCGCCAAGGCGAAAGCCTATCTGGCGCTCGATTGCGTGGCCGCGGTGGGCGGCTCATGGGTGGCGCCGGCGGACCGCATCGCCGCCGGCGACTGGGCGGCCATCACGCGCCTGGCACGCGAGGCGGCCGGCCTCGGGCGCAAGGTCATGATGGCCTGAGCGCTGCGAGGAAGGCGGCCGCCGCCGCCGCGTCTTCCGCGGCCATGATGCCGCCCATCACCGCAATCCCCGCGGCACCCGCGGCCAGGACGCTCGGCGCATTCCCGGGCGTCACGCCGCCGAGCGCCAGGATGGGCACGGAGGTCTCCCGGGCGGCGGCGGCAAGCGCCGCGCAGCCAAGGGGTGGGCCATAGCCCGGCTTGCTCGGCGAGGCGAAGATCGGGCTCAGCGTCACGTAATCGGCGCCCGCCCGCGCCGCCGCGGCGACCTCCGTCGGTGTATGGCAGGAGATGCCGATCAAGGTTTGCGCGCCGAGCCTTTGCCGCGCCGCGGCAAGCGAGCCCTTCGCCGGGAGATGCAGTCCGGCCCCTGCAGCGGCGGCGGCGTCCGCGTCCTCGTGCACCGACACCGCGGCGCCGTAGGGCCGCGCGAGCGCCACGAGCTCGCGCAGCAGGGCAAGGCGCTCCTTGGGCGCCAGGTCCTTCTCGCGCAGGCTCACCCAGCGGCAGCCTGCCGCGAAGGCCGAGGCTATGACCTCCGCCAGCGGCCGCTGCACCTGGCGGCGGTCGCTGATGAGGAGGAGCGGCGGCTGCGGCAGCATCACGTGCCGATGAGGCCGAGCTCCGGGCTCGAGGGGTCGGCGTGGCGCCGCGTTGGCATGCGTCCGGCGCGCCGCGCCTCCGCTCCCGCCTCGACCGCCGCGCGCATGGCACGGGCCATGCGCAGCGGGTCGCGCGCCTTGGCGATCGCCGAATTGACGAGCACGCCGGCGCAGCCGAGCTCGAGGGCGAGGGCCGCGTCGGAGGCCGTGCCGATGCCGGCGTCGAGGATCACCGGCACCGGGCTGCGCGCGGCGATGAGCTCGATGGCAAAGGGATTGCGGATGCCGAGCCCGGAGCCGATGGGGGCGCCGAGCGGCATCACCGCGGCGCAGCCCACATCGGCGAGTTTGCGGCAGGTCACGGGATCGTCGTTGCAATAGGGCAGCACCACGAAGCCTTGGCCGGCGAGCCTGGCGGCCGCCTCCACGAGGAGCGCCACGTCGGGGTAGAGCGTTTCGCGGTCGCCGATGAGCTCGAGCTTGACCCAGTTGGTCGCGAGCGCCTCGCGCGCGAGCTCGGCGGTGAGCACGGCATCGCGCACCGTGGCACAGCCCGCCGTATTGGGCAGCAGCCTGAGCTCGCCGCCGAGGAGATCGACCATGCTCTCGGCGTAGCCCTCGAGGCTGATGCGGCGGATGGAGACGGTGGCGATCGCGGCCCCGCTCGCCGCAATGGCGTCGAGCATGATCTGGCGATTGGGATAGCCGCCCGTGCCGACGAGGAGCCGCGAGGCGATGCGCTGGCCGGCGATGACGAGCCCGTCCTCGGATGGCGCGCGCGTGCTTTCTTCCATGGCGGAGCCTCCTCAGCCGCCGCGGCTCGGCCGCACGATCTCGACCGCGTCGCCGGGAGCGAGCGCCTGCTCCGGCCAACGGGCGCGGGGTACCACGGCGCCGTTGAGCGCCACGGCTACGCCGCGGGCCGCCGCATCGACGCCGGCCTCGCGCAGCAGTGCCGCGAGGTTCGCCGCCTCGAGCGGGCGGCGCTCGCCATTGACGCGGATCGTGGCGCTCATCGCAGCTCTCCGCTCACGAGGGGCGAAGCCGGGCGGCCGCCGGCAAAGCGCGCGATCCCGAAGCCGGCGATCGCCGGATCCAGCTCGCCCGTGAGGATGAAGCGGCTCACGGTCGCGACGGTGATCGGCGTGAGCAAGATGCCGTTGCGGTGATGGCCGGTCGCCAGCACGAGCCCCTCCACCTCGGTCGGCCCGAGGATGGGGGCATCGTCGCGCGAGCCCGGCCTGAAGCCCGTCCACATCTCGGCGATGGGGAGCTCCTCGATCGCGGGCAGCGCGCGCCAGGCCGCCTCGAGGAGCGAGAGCACGCCGCCCGCGGTGAGCGAGGCGTCGAAGCCGCGCTCCTCGACGGTGGCGCCGATGATGAGACGGCCGTCGGAGCGCGGCACGAGATAGATCCGGGGCGCCCACAAGACGTGGCTGAGGAGCGGCCTCGGCACCTCCATGCGCAGCGCCAGCATCTGGCCCTTGACCGGGCGCACCGGGAGCGAAAGCGTCGCGGGCAGGCCGGCGATGCCGCGCGACCAGGCGCCGGCCGCGAGCACCACCACGTCGGCCTCGGAGAGCGCTCCCGCGACGCGGAGGCCGCGCACCCGCCCATGGGCGATCTCGATCGCCTCGACGGGTGCGCGCTCGTGGAGGCGGCCGCCCGCGGCTTTGAAGCCGGCGAGGAGTGCTTCGACGACGAGGCGGTTGTCGACCTGGTGGTCGTCGGGGCTGAAGACGGCGCCGAGCACGGCGGGATGGAGATGGGGCTCCCGGCGCAGCACCTCGCGGCCCTCGAGCCATTCGAGCCGGACGCCGAGCGCCTGCTGGAACTCGAAGCTGAGGCGCTGCTCGGCGAGGGCATCGCGGTTGAGCGCCACGAGGAGCGTACCCTCGCTGCGATAGCCAACCGCGCGGCCGCTCGCCTGCTCGAGCAGCCTTGCGAAACCAGGCCACAGGGCTTGACTTCTGCGATTGAGGGAGAGCAGGCGCTCCTCGCCCGGCTCGGCCTCGAGCCCGGCCGCGAGCATGCCCGCCGCCGCCCAGCTGGCGCCGCGGCCGGCCGCGTGGCGCTCGAAGAGCTCGACCGCAGCACCTGCCTGGGCCAGGCGCCAGCCGATGCCAAGCCCGATGACGCCGCCGCCGACGATGGCGACGCGCGGCAGCGCGCCGGCGCGGGCGGCGGAGGGGCCGCTGCGACGAAGACGCATTTGCGATGGAAGATCGCTCATCGGCAGGCTCCCTGCGCTGGTATTACCCAGGTCAAGTTCAGTGGGTGTGATCTCAGCCGGCACGCCCAAGGCGAACCAGCACCCCAGCCCGATGTCTTTTATACTCGCCCTCCCCGGCGGCGAGGCAAGGAAATAAGACCGGCCCCGAAGCGGCCGCGCCGGGAACGGAGAATTGTGAGGAAATTTAATGGGTTATGCCGCTGCGGGGCGCAATCGGCGGGCGCCCCCGGCGGCGGCGGGAAACAAACAGAACCGGGCCGCCGCAGGGCGCAGCGACGGCCCGGTTCCAAAAGGCAATAAGGCTATGCGCGCCGGGCTCAGACCTTGAGCGCAGCCCGGGTCGCCTTGTCGAGGTGCCCGGTGGCCTTGAGGCCGTGGGCCTGCTGGTAGCTCTTGATCGCCGCGCGCGTCTTCGGGCCCCAGATACCGTCAACCGTCAGGCTGGCGCCTTCCTTGTTGAGGGCCTCCTGGACGGCTTTCAGCTTGGCGCTGCCGGCGTGGTGATGGTGGTGGTGCATCACGTGCTTCATGGGCATGGCCGGAGCTGCCGTGGCCGGAGCCGGCGTGGTCTGCGCGGCGGCGGTCAGCGGCAGAACTGTCGCAGCCCCGAACAGCAGGGCAACGGAGAGAGCTGCGAAGCGGATGGTCAACGTCGTCATTGTTGCGCTCCTGTGGAAACGAGGACGGTGTGTCAGGAATACTACTACCAGCAACGCCTATATTCTTACAAGCGAGTGTATGAGGAAATATTTTTCGGTCAATCCCCTTGGCGCTTTTCTCTCTGCGATTTCGCGGGCGCCGGCCGCCGGGATGGCTGCTGCTGGACATCGGGCAGCAGAGCGTGTACGGGGCTGCCGTCGCCATGCGGTGCCGCGCCGCCGCGGGCTTCCCTGCCGAGGCAGGCGCCAAGCGCCCTGCTATGATGGCGGCAGGCAATGCCGGCACTCCATCCGGCTGCATCTCGAAGTTGGAGGGTCCTTGGCCGCGACGACGAAGCTCAACGGTGCGGAGCTGACGCTCGATCCCTCGGGTGCCGTGTGGTGGCCGGAGCGCTCGACGCTCGTCTTGGCCGACCTCCATCTCGAGAGTGGTCCCGACTCCGCGAACGGCGGCCGCCTCCTGCCGCCCCACGGCGCGCGCGCGACGGTCAAGCGGCTCGCCGTCGTGCTGCGCCGCTATCGGCCCCGCCGAGTGCTGGCGCTCGGCGCCGGCTACCGGGAGGATTCGGAGCGCATCGAGGCGGCCAACCTCGCCGTGCTGGCACCGCTCACCGCCGAGCGCGAGTGGCTGTGGATCGCGGGCGACCACGATGCCCCGGCGCTTCCGGCACCCGGCGGGCCGGCGCGGGCGGAGCTCGCGCTCGAGCCCCTCGTCTTCCGCCACCGGCCGGCCGAGGGTCCTGCCGCCGGCGAGGTGTGCGGGCAGCTTCACCCAAAGGCGGCGGTGCGGGTGCGCGGCCGGCGCATCTCGGGCCGCTGTTTCGTGACCGACGGCGCCCGTCTCGTCATGCCCGCCTTCGGCGCCTATACGGGCGGCCTCGATGCGCTCGATCCGGCGATCGCCGGTCTCTTCGAGGGCCAGGTGCGCGTCTATCTCATCGGACGCGACACCATCTACCTCTTCGCCGCGGAGCGGCTCGAGGGCGCGCGCCAGACCGCCCCGGCGGCGATTGCGCGTTGACGAGGGCCTTCCTCAGCGCACCGTGGAATTGTAGCGGAAGTCGAGCAGCCGGCCCTTGCTGTCGACATATTGCTCCCTGACGAGCAACCCGTTATCGGCGTACCACAAGTCGCGCACGAGATCACCCGAGGCGGTGACGTGGCGCGCCTGCGCGTCGGCGCCCGCCACCTCGATCGGCTCCAGGGCACCCTCGGCGAAGTGCGGGGAGAGAATTCGCCCGCTGCCAAGATCGAGCACCGGTTGCCCTTTCGTCATCTCGATCGACCATAGGGTCGAAGGCACCAGGCCGGCCGGCACCGGAATTGCCCCCGCGGGGCCGCGGACCGTCGGCCCTTGCGCCGTCTGGTCGATATCGACCTCGATGGGTTTGCCGTAGTCGTTCACGTCGGTGGTGAGCTCGGCGAGCGCGCCGTCGCGCCAAACCTCGCGCGCCCGCAGCACGTAGTCGTCCGACATGACGTAGAGATGCGGCACCGAGATCTCGATCTCGTCGTCGACCACCAGCGTCTTGCCCTGGTGGTGGAAGGTGATGAGCTCCCGGCCGACCTTGGTGCCCGCGAGGAAGACGTCCAAAGCGAGCTTGCCGTCGGCCGTATCGATGGCCTGGGCGGCAGGCGCCGACAGCAGGAAAGCGAGCGCCGCCAGGAAAACGGCAAGCCCGCGGCGTGGGGCGAAATGGCGGCGGGCGGGAATCGGCATGGCGGCCTGCGGCACCGGCTGGTCGGGCGAGTGTCCCATCGCGCGCCGGCCGAAGCAAGCTCGCCCGCCGCCGCAGCCCACGGCATTGCGCGCCAATGGCATTCCGCCGTTGAGCGCTCCGGTGTAGTCTGGGCAGCCATGAAGCAAGCCACGGTCAAGACCACGCGCCGCGCGCCCGATCCCTTCGGACGCCTCCGCCACGACCACAAGGATTGCCTGGCCCAGGCGCTGCGCACGGCGGAGCGGCTGTGCGCGCTCCGCGGCGCGCGGCTCACCACGTTGCGCCGGCGCGTGCTCGAGCTCATCTGGCGCAGCCACGACCCGGTGGGCGCCTATGCCATCCTCGATGCCTTGCGCGGCGATGGACGCGCGGCGGCGCCGCCCACGGTCTACCGCGCGCTCGAGTTCCTCTCCGAGCAGGGCCTCGTCCACCGCATCGAGTCGCGCAACGCCTATCTCGGTTGCGCCGATCCCGAGCATGCCCACGCCAGCCAGTTCCTCATCTGCGCGCGCTGCGGTGCCGCCTCCGAGCTCCATGACGACCGCGTCCAGGGCGCCATCGGCGAGAGCGCGCACGCCATCGGCTTCCGCGTGCAGCACCTCATGGTCGAGGTGATCGGGCTCTGCCCGACCTGCGCCCGCGAGGTGGCAGCCGCCTGAGCCGCTCAGCCGACCGGCCGCACGGCACCCTTGAGCTCGTGCGCCGTCCACAAGGCCAAGGTGAAGAGCGTCAGGGCGCCAGCCTGATGGCAGGCCGCGAGCGGGATCGGCACCACGAGGAGAAGGGTGGCAATGCCGAGGCCGAGCTGGACCACCACCATGACGGCGAGGAGGTTCGCCGCGAGGAGCGCTGGCGGGGCGAGCGCAAGCCCGCGGAGCGACAGGCGGAAGAGGAGGACGAGGGCGAGCGTCGTGACGGCGAGGAGGCGGTGGTCGAACTGCACCGTTGTCACGTCCGCAAAGGGATCGGCATACCAGGGCCGTGCCGCGAAGAGCCCGGCCGGCAGCAGCCTGCCGTCCATGAGGGGAAAGCTGTTGTAGATGAGGCCGGCATGGAGGCCGGCGACGAAGGCGCCCGAGAGCGCCACGAGGAAGACCCACCCCGCGAGTGCCAGGGCGCGCGCCGAGGCGCGCGAGAGTGCAGCACCGGCCGGCGGGCGCACGCGGGGGGACAGGAGCCCGAACGCCAGGAGGAGCATATAGCCATAGATGACGAGCGCCGCCGCGAGATGGGCGGCGAGGCGGTATTGGCTCACCGACGGGCGCTCGGCCAAGCCGCTCTTCACCATGAACCAGCCGAGCGCGCCCTGGAGCGCCCCCAGAAGGAAGAGGACCGCGAGCCGCGGCGCGAGTTTGCGCTCGATGCGGCCGGAGAGGGCGAAATAGAGGAAGGGCAGGAGAAAGACGGCGCCGATGAGGCGGCCCAGGAGGCGGTGGACGTATTCCCACCAGTAGATGGATTTGAAGGCGGCGAGGGTCATGCCCTCGTTCTCGAGGCGATACTGCGGCGTCGCCTTGTAAAGGTCGAATTGGCTCTGCCAGGCCTCGGGCGTGAGCGGCGGCAGCGCTCCCACGATGGGGTCCCACACCGCGATCGACAGGCCCGAGTGGGTGAGCCGCGTGATGCCGCCGATCACCACCATGGCGAAGACCATGGCGCAGCAGAGCAGCAGCCAGTAGGCGACCGCCCGGTCCGCGGTGGGACGGCGCATCGAGGCCACGGTCAACCCGGTTTGCGACATGCGGAAGAGAGTGCCGGCCCTGAGGCAAGCCCGCAAGGGCCTCGGTCGACAGGGCCTCGGTTGATCGGTCGCCGCAACTGGATCATGATTGAAAGCACACCAGCCCATCAGCTTGCGGGCACGAAAATACGGCCACTCGGTTGTCTCGACGCAATCAATATCCGGATTGCGCTGACATGGCATTGCTGGGGACCGAATGATGTCCGAAGATTTCCTGGAACATGGCGGCTCCGATGATCGAAGTGTCATCGACGTTGTCGAGAGGACGCTGGGCACGACCCTGGAAGACTGGTCACGCTCAGGATACAAGATGACCCCGGACCTCTTTCTCGAGCTCCACGGCAAGGTAAGCGGGTATTACCGAGCAAACAAAATTCCAAGGAAGCCGTTAGACGAGCTGCGGCCGGGCATATTCGGCGGGTACAACGTCGGGTTCAGGTACCCGGTCGGCACGGCCCTCGAGACGATTGCGGCGATGGTGGTCAAGGCGAAGACGCACGAGCTTAAGCGGCTCCTGCTGTATAGCGACCGGGTGGTCGTGCCCGACCCCTTGCTGATGTGGCGCCCGCGAATTCCTGATCAAGGCGACCCCGGGGCGCAGCATGACCCGCCTCATAAGCTGCCGACCGACCTGCAGCGGGCGGTTGCGTCTGAGTATGAGCTCCCGCCATCGTCGATTATGGAAGATATGGAGCTATATTGGCCCTCCGCGTTCTTCTTTTATTCTCAATACAAGAACCTGATTTGCCGCCGTTACGTCTTGCCCGTCGACGGCGGCGCATTACTAGACGGCTCATTACGAAACGCGGCTGCCGCCGGTCAAATCGATCTGGAACAACCGTTGCGCAAGATTTTTGCAGAGCAAAAAGTTTTTGGCGTGTTCGACGAGTTCGCAACCTATGCGACTCACGCACTCACTCAAGTGGCCCACAAGGATAAGTTTGGCGGCATGGTCGATCCATTCTTCGTCGCACCGGAAGTGTGCGATGCCTATGCCCTGATCCTTCGCCACGCCCTCAGGGCCGTGCCGGGCTCGACTAGGCGCGACCACCTTACGAACGCGTACCTCAGCAATGACGGGTCGATCGACGCTTCCAAGCTATCCGAGGAGGACGTGCTGCGAATGCGCGAAAGCGAAGAGTTGTTCCAGATCTGGCGGAGCATCGTGCAGGATGTCCTGGGCACGCTTTATCGCAAGGAGCCCGAGTGGGAGCTCCGCGATCGCGGCAGCGATGTGGTGCGGCTGCTGAAGGAACAGAAACGGCGGTGGCGATCGGACTTCACGCGGCTGGTGGGCAAGAGTTCCGTCCTGGAGGGCGTGTTTGACAAGACGACCGTATCGCTCGGGATCATGACCGGGGGGCTTGCCTCCTATAGCGGCGCCGGGATCGCTGAAATTCTCGCCACGGCCGGGGCCGGGGGAGCGCTGGCGCCGTTGCTCAGTCTGCTATTCAATTCGCTCACTCATTTGACGCATGGGCCGATTCGACGCAGCCTCGACCATCACTTCATGGCTCTCGGGGAACGAGGGTCCTAGCCACCCAAGTCGGAGTCGTTCGCGAGCGAGAGACTACATGGATCGCAGACCCATCATTTATTCCGGCGGGCGCGCCATGCCAGCGGCTGCGAGGGGACCGCGCGCTGCCTAGTGGAATCTCCAAACCCCATCCACGCGGCGGATTTCCGCCGGGCCCGCGATGTCCCTGGCCGATATCTCGACGGAATGTATCGGACCCTCGAGTCGCTCGTCCCAGAAACGCAAGAATGTTTTGAGAAATGGATAGTCGGGCGGGTAGTCATACAGTTGGTGGAGGAAGCTTTGCAGCAGCGCCGGATGGTCCGGCATCCGGTAATAGATCAGGGCATTTACGAGTCGCCAGCACCTAAGCCCCGGAATCAAATTGCATTTCATGTCAGTTCCTCCTCACGGGTTCGGCGATCCATGTTACGACCGAGACCGGGTGCAAATTCCGCTCTTGCGCGCGCGTCCGCCGGAAAGGCCTGCCGACACGCCCGGCAAGCGGCCCTGTCCGGCGAGTGCGCCTGGGAGTCAATGCGGAAACAGGCATGGACGCCACCGGCCGGCAATTGCGCCCCTGGCTTCTGCGCCCCTTAGTATTGTTCCCAGGAGAACGCGCGCGCAAATGAAAAATTCAATCTATTCAATATTTTAGCAGCATGTCCCGCAGACTGCTGCCAGCGTGGGCGCTGCGACTCGGGGGTCGCCGAGCGACCGCGGCACCTAGCGTGCCAAATGACTGGCACTCTCCGCATGGGAGTGCTAACAATGGCCCCAGCAGAGGCCTTCCCATCAGATAAAGCCACGGAGGAATCGACATGAAGTTCCGGCCATTGCATGACCGCGTGGTCCTGCGCCGCATCGAACAGGACACCAAGACCGCGGGCGGCATCATCATTCCGGATACCGCCAAGGAGAAGCCGCAGGAGGGCGAGGTGATCGCCGCCGGGCCAGGTGCTCGCGACGAGAGCGGCAAGCTCGTTCCCCTCGACGTGAGGGTCGGCGACCGCGTGCTGTTCGGCAAGTGGTCGGGCACCGAGGTGAAGATCGACGGCGAGGAGCTCCTCATCATGAAGGAGTTCGACGTCATGGGCATTATCGAGGCCGCCAAGGCCGGCAAGTCGAAGGCGGCATAAGGAGGACGCAATCATGGCAGCCAAGGACGTAAGATTCTCGGGCGACGCGCGCGCACGGCTCCTGCGCGGCGTCGACATCCTGGCGGACGCCGTCAAGGTGACGCTCGGTCCCAAGGGCCGCAACGTGGTGCTCGACAAGTCGTTCGGCGCACCGCGCATCTCCAAGGACGGCGTCACCGTCGCCAAGGAGATCGAGCTTCCCGACAAGTTCGAGAACATGGGCGCTCAGATGCTGCGCGAGGTGGCGAGCAAGACCTCCGACGAGGCCGGCGACGGCACCACCACCGCGACCGTGCTGGCCCAGGCCATCGTGCGCGAGGGCATCAAGGCGGTGACCGCCGGCATGAACCCCATGGACTTGAAGCGCGGCATCGACGCCGCGGTCGCGGCCGTGGTCGAGGACGTGAAGAAGCGCTCGAAGCGGGTCTCTGGCCACGCCGAGATCGCCCAGGTGGGCACCATCTCGGCCAACGGCGAGCGCGAGATCGGCGAGATGATCGCGCGCGCCATGGAGAAGGTGGGCAACGAGGGCGTCATCACCGTCGAGGAGGCGAAGTCGCTGTCGACCGAGCTCGAGGTGGTCGAGGGCATGGAATTCGACCGCGGCTACCTTTCGCCCTATTTCGTCACCAACGCCGACAAGATGATCTGCGAGCTCGAGAGCCCCTACATCCTGCTGCACGAGAAGAAACTCTCGAACCTCCAGGCCATGCTGCCGGTGCTCGAGGCGGTGGTGCAGTCGGCGAAGCCGCTGCTCATCATCGCCGAGGACGTGGAGGGCGAGGCGCTCGCCACCCTCGTCGTCAACAAGCTGCGCGGCGGGCTCAAGGTGGCAGCCGTCAAGGCACCCGGCTTCGGCGACCGCCGCAAGGCCATGCTCGAGGACATCGCGGTGCTGTCCGGCGGCGAGGTCATCAGCGAGGACCTCGGCATCAAGCTCGAGAACGTCAAGCTCGACATGCTCGGCCGCGCAAAGAAGATCGTCATCACCAAGGACGAGACGACGATCGTCGACGGCGCCGGCAAGAAGTCGGACATCCAGGGCCGCTGCACGCAGATCCGCGCGCAGATCGACGAGACGACCTCCGACTATGACCGCGAGAAGCTGCAAGAGCGCCTGGCCAAGCTGGCGGGCGGCGTCGCGGTGATCCGCGTCGGCGGCGCCACCGAGGTCGAGGTGAAGGAGCGCAAGGACCGCGTCGAGGACGCCATGCACGCGACGCGCGCCGCGGTCGAGGAAGGCGTCGTCGCCGGCGGCGGTGCCGCACTCCTCTACGCGAGCCGTGCGCTCGGCAAAGTCGCGACCGAGAATGACGACCAGCGCCACGGCGTCGAGATCGTCAAGCGCGCGCTGCAATACCCCATCCGGCTCATCGCCGAGAACGCCGGGGTCGACGGCTCGGTCGTGGTCGGCAAGCTGCTCGAGAGCAAGGACAGCGGCTTCGGCTATGACGCTCAGGAGGGCAAGTACGTCGACATGTTCAAGGCGGGCATCATCGACCCGACCAAGGTCGTGCGCACGGCCCTTCAGGATGCCGCCTCGATCGCCGGTCTCCTCGTCACCACCGAGGCGATGGTGGCCGAGCGGCCCGAGAAGAAGTCGGGCCCGCCGATGCCCGGCGGCGGCATGGGCGGCATGGGCGATATGGATTACTGAGCCGCGGCACGCGCGTCGCCTCAGCAAGAAACGCCTGAGCAAGATTGGGGGCCGCTCCGCGAAGGGGCGGCCCCTTCCTCTTGCGCGACGCTCGCGTGCCTGGAGCGCTTCCCGATCGCGCGGGAGCGGGAAGCGCGCCGGATCATCCGGCTCGGCGGGCCAATCCCGCCGCGCCCGGGACCCTGATCGCGGCCCAGCGGCCAGGCGACATGCCGTAGGCCTTCTTGAAGTGGCGCGTCATGTGACTTTGGTCCGCAAATCCGCACGAGAGCGCGGCGTCGGCCAGCGCTGCGCCGCGCCGGATGAGAGAGCGCACCCGGTCGAGGCGCCGCATGACGAGATACCGGTAGGGGCTTGTGCCCAGGCACGCCCGGAAATGCCGGGCCACGGCATAGCGCGAGAGTCCCGCAACCGCTTCCAACTCTGCCGAGCTGACGACCTTCCTGACATTGGCATCGAGGAAGTCGCGCACCTTGCCGACGGCGCGCCAGTGCCGTGCCGACAGCTTCCGTCGAGCGACGGACGGGTCGCTCTCCGCCAGGGCTTCCGCGAGATCGAGAATGATCTGGTCGCGGTGCAACTCCTCCAACGCCCGGCCGAGGTCGTCGAGTGCCGGCATGATGGCGGCAGCGAGGCGTCCATTGCTCGATACGGCCTCGCGCACGAACGGAAGGGGGCAGCGCGCCTCGCTCAACGCCTCGCGAATGGCGCGGGGCTCGACGTAGAGGATCTTGTAGCGAAAGCCCGCGCTGGTCCCGGCGTGACCGTCATGGATCTCGTCCGGGTGAAGCACGAACACCTGGCCGGGCACGCTGTGCTGCGCCGCACCTCTGTAGCGGAAGGATTGCACGCCATCGAGCGTGACGCCGACGGCATAGGTATCGTGCCGGTGCGGATCGAAGGCGTGCCCCGCAAAGAAGGCTTCGCTGCGCTCGAATCCCCGACATGAGGGTGCCGAGCGGATCCAGTCGGCGGGCGCCACCCCGCACGATCGTTCAAGACGCGCCGCGGCACTTTCGTTCATAAGAGACGCCATGCGCTTTTATAGCGGAAACGCTGGCCTTGCGCGACGTGGAGGTCGCTTGACGTGGATGGGGTGCTTGGCTTCGTTTTGGCCGGATTCGCACTGGCCGGCAGCCCCGGCCCGGCCACGCTGAGCCTTGCCGCCACCGGTGCCGCGTTCGGCGCCCGTCGCGGTCTCGGCTATATGAGCGGGATCGTCATCGGCATGGCGGTCGTGATGGGGCTCGTGGCGGCCGGCGTGGTGGGCGTTCTTCTCGCACTGCCCGGCGCCAAGCCCGTCGTTGCCGGCATGGCCGCCGCATACTTTGTCTATCTCGCCTTCCGCATCGCCACTGCGCCGCCCTTGGCCGAGCGCAGCGGCCAGCATCGCCAGCCGTCGTTCGCCGGCGGCGTATTTCTGTCGCTCGTCAATCCCAAGGGCTACGCCGCCATGGCGGCCCTGTTCTCCGGCTTCGTGCTGGTACGGGAGCGTCTCGCACTGGACGCCGCGGCGAAGGCGATCGTGCTGGTGGCGATCATCACCGCGGTCAACGTGGCATGGCTCTTCGCCGGAGCGGCGCTCACGCGGTTCTTTCGAGAGCCCCGGACCAACCGGGCCATAAACGTGATCTTTGCCGTCCTGCTCGTCGCGTCCGTCGCCTTCGCGCTGTCGTTCTGAGCCCTTGCCACCGCCAATGCCGGCCGCTGGTCCTATGCTCCACGTCCGCTTCGAGATTGCCGCCCGTTGACCCCGCTGCCGCGGATCGCCGCGCGGTGTCGCTCCCAACGGTTCGCGCGCTAAAGCGTCGCGTGCCGCGCGCGCGCGGCGCGCTCGATGGCGGCGGCGGCGAGGGGGTCGATCTCGAGGCGGTCGCCCAGCATCTCGAGCAGCCTCAGCGCCTCCTGGCTTGCCCTGCCGTCGGAGGCGACCACGTCGCAGGCGAGCGCATAGGCGGTCTCGCGCAAGCTCCCCGGCAAGACGCGCTTGATCTCGCCGAGCACGCGCTCGAGCCCGTTGTCGTCGGTCAGGAGGCCGGCGCAGCCGCGCGCCACCTCGGGCAGCCGGGCGGAGTCGAAATCCTTGAAGACCGGCAGATAGTTGACCATCTCGCCGATGGTGCGCAGCTCTGCGTCGGTCATGTCCTGGTCGGCCGCCGAGGCCAGCACCATGGCATAGATGAGCGCGTCGTGGTGGTTGATCTCGCCGTGATAGGCCATAAGGCACCTCTTGCCCGCGTTGGCTCTGACTTAAGACAGAGCGCCCTGCGCCCCCGTCAAGCCTGGCGGTGCCGGCCGGCGCGCGTGCGAGGAGGAGGGTGACGGTCAAGGAGAGCAGGGCAAGCAAGGCAAAGCCCGGGCCGTAGCTGCCGAGCTGGCGCACGAGCGCCCCGAAGACGGCGGGAGAGAGGGCGTAGCCGATGAAGATGAAGAAGGTGGCGGCCGAGGTGGCCGCGGCGATCTCGCCCGTGCGCGCGAGGAGGGCGACCTCCGAGAGAATGATGCCGTTCCAGCTCGCCGAGAAGAAGCCGGTCGAGGCGAGGAGGACGATCGCCGCCGCGGCGTCGCCCGTGCCGCTGACCCAGGCGAGGCCGGCGAGCGCCACGGCCGAGACCAGCGACAGGCCGGCGAGCGTCTTCGCCGCCGAGCGGACGCGGTCGGCGATCCAGCCCATGAGGATGCGCGCGACGATCGCCGCCCCCTGCATGAGCATGAAGCCGAGGGCCGCATCGGCGAGCGCCAGGCCGTAGCGCTCGGCGAGGAAGGTCACGGCGAAGGACGCGATGGCGCCCTGCACGCAGGCAAGCGCAAAGCCGCAGTAGCTGATGACGATGAGGCCCGGCCGTCCGGCAAGCCCGGCGAGCGGTGCAAGGAGGCTGCTGCGGCGAGAGCACGCGCACCATCACGCGGCGGCTCTCGCGCTGGCGGCCGGCGTCGAGTGCGGCGCGCAGCGGCTGCACGAGCAAGGCGGCGGCGGCGGCGGCCAAGGCGTCGCGGCGACGAGTGCGGTCCGCCAGCCGCCGTAGGCCGCGAGGAGCGGGAGGACGAGGCCGGCCAGGAGGCCGCCCGCGGGAACCGCCGCCTGCTTCGTCGAGAAGATGAGCGCGCGGTGCTGCCGCGGCACGGTGCGCGCCAGGATCTCGCTCCCCGCGGGCGGCGAGGGGCCGTATCCGGCGCCGATGGCAAAGGCGCCGACGAGGATGAGGCCGGGGCTGCCGGCGAGCGCCAGCGCCAGGCCGGCAGCGCCGAGCAGCGCGCCGAGCTGCAGGCTGCGGATGGCGCCGCAGCGCTCAATGATGGGGTTGCCCGCGGCGAGGAACCACAGCGTGCCGAGCGCGGTGACCGAGGAGATGGTGCCGACCGCCTCGGGCGCCATGCCGGCGGCGGCGGTGAGCGGCGGGCCGAGCACGGGCATGGCGAGGGTGAGCAAGGCCGCGAAGGCCTGCATGGCGAAGACCGCGGCGAAGGACGAGCGCCAGTCCGGCTCCTTAAGGGGACCGTCCATGCGCCTCCAGGAACGCGCGGGTGCCCGCGACCGCGGCGGCGAGGCCGAGGCGCTCGACCGCAACGCCCGGCGGGAAGGCGCCGAGGAGCCGCGAGGGCATCATGGGATCGAGGAGGACGAAGACGCCGGCGTCGTCGGCGCGCCGCACCAGGCGGCCGAAGGCCTGCTTCAGTCTCAAGCGCGCGATCATGTCCTCGTAGCGCCGGGAGCCGAAGGCGGCCTTGCGCGCGCGGTGGAGCAGGTTCGGCCGCGCCCATGGCACGCGGTCGAAGACGATGAGGCGGAGCGAGCGGCCCGGCACGTCGACGCCGTCCCTCACCGCGTCGGTGCCGAGGAGGCAGGCGTCTTGCTCGGCGCGGAAGATGTCGATGAGCGTCGAGGTGTCGAGGGCATCGACGTGCTGGGCCAGGAGCGGCAGGCCCGCATCCTCGAGCGGCCCTGCTATGCGGCGGTAGACGGCGCGCAGGCGAGTGATCGCGGTGAAGAGGCCGAGCGCGCCGCCGCCCGCCGCGAGGAAGAGCTCGCGGTAGGCGGCCGCCACCTGGTCGAGGGCATCCTTGCGCACGTCGGTCACCACCATGACGCGCGTCTGGCGCGGATAATCGAAGGGCGAAGGCACCTGCGCGCGGATCGCCGGCCTGGGCAGGTGGCGCGCACCCGTGCGCGCCTCCGCGGCCTGCCAGTTGGCCGCCACGTCGCCGCTGCCGTCGGTCAAGGTCGCCGAGGTGACCACGAGGCCGTGGGCGCGGGTCGCCACCTCGGCCGTGAAGGGCACCATGGGGTCGACCCAGTGGCGGTGCATGCCCACGTCCACGTCGCGTCCGTCGCTGCGCTCGATGGCGAACCAGTCGACGAACTCGGGCGGCGTCTCGCGGCCAAGGGCTGCGAGCATGGCGATCCAGCTCGCCACCTCGGCCTCGGCGCGCCGCTCGAGGCTGCGCACGATGGCCTCGATCCTGAGCCGCGCCGGCGTGTCGAGCTCGGCCGCGTCGGCGTCGAGGCGGGCGGAGAGGCGCTCAGCGAGCGTGCGCATGGGCTCGAGGAGCTGGCCGAGCGCCGCGGCGAGCCGCGCGGCCGCCTCGAGGAGCCCCTCGACCGGGTCGCTCGTCGCCGTCTCGAGATCGTAAGGGGTGGCGGGATCGGCCGCCCGCGCCGTCACCTGCTGGCGCAAGCGCGCGAGGAAGGCCTCGGCGGGGCCGGACGGATTGCCGCTGTGGAGGCGCTGCAGCCAGCCGTCGCCGGCGAGCGCGTGCGCCGCCTTGAGGATGCTCTCAAGCGCCGCGGCGGCGGCCGCGTCGTCGGCCACGAGGTCCTCGACCCGGCGCTTGAGCCCGCGCGCGCGGCTCGCCGCGCGCCCCTCGGCGCCGAGCAGCCAGCGCCTGAGCTCGGCCGTCTCGCGTCCCGAGAGGTGCGCCGAGAAGGCGCTGTTGGCCGCCTCGAAGACGTGATGGCCCTCGTCGAACACGTAGCGCGTGGGGAGATAGCTGTCGTCGATGCCGCCGAGTGCTGCCTGCGCCATGACGAGGGCATGGTTGGCGATGACGATCTCGGCGCGCCGCGCGCGGCGCACGCTGCGCTCGATGAAGCACTTCTGGTAGTGCGGACAGGCGGCATAGATGCACTCGCCGCGGCGGTCGGCGAGGCCGAGGCTGCGCTCGCGCCCCACAAGATCGACGAGCCAGGCGGGAAAGTCGCCGCCCACCATGTCGCCGTCGCGCGTCTTGCCGGCCCAGCGCACGAGGAGGCCGAGTGCCGCCGCCTCGCGCGGCTGCTGGCGCAGGCGCTCGCTCGCCTCCTCCAAGTTGAGGAGGCAGAGGTAGTTCTCGCGGCCCTTGCGGATCACCACCTTGCGCGCCTTCTCGGCGGCGGCGGGGAAGAGGCGGTCGAGCTCGCGGTCGATCTGGTGCTGCAGGTTGCGCGTGAAGGTGCTGACCCAGACGGGGCCGTCGTTCTTCTCGGCCCAGAGGCTCGCGGGTGCCAGATAGCCGAGCGTCTTGCCGACGCCGGTGCCCGCCTCGGCCAGCACGAAGTGGGGCACGCCTGCCTCGTTGCGCGGCTGGAAGGCGGCGGCTAGGGCCGAGGCGTAGTCCGCCTGCTCGGGGCGGTCCTCGGCCTCGGGGCCGAGGAGCTTGGCGAGCCGCTCGCGCGCCTCGGCGGGCGAGACGGGCCTGGTGCCGGCCGGCGGCTCGGGCGCCCACTCCTCGATCGACGGCAGGCGCCGCCACACGGCGAAGGCGGCACTCCTCTGCCAGATGTCCTCGGCCGCCCCCAGCGCCTGCAGCACCGGACCTCCCCAGGCCCATTCCCCGCGCGTCATGGCCTGGGCCAGGGCCACGGTCTCCTCGTTGCGCCCCTCCCGTGCCGCGAGCTCGGCCAAGAGCGCCTCCGCCGCCTGGAGGAGCACGTACGCCTCTTCCTCGAGGCCCGCGGGTATCGGCAGGCCGAGCGCTTGCGCCAAGCCGCGCGCGGTCGGCAGCACGAAGCTCGCCGGGCGCACGAAGGCGTAGAGCTCGAGGAGGTCGAGGGCGGCCATGCGCTCGACACCGAGCCGGCGCGCCGTGAGCGGGCGGTGGCAGACGAGCGGCGGTGGGGAGCCCGCAAGGCGCCTCAGCGCCTCGGCGGGCTTGAGCGTCTCGACGACGCCGTCCTCGGAGAGCCAGGCCGCCTGACGCACGCCGACCGCGAGCGCCGGTGCCGAGATGCGGGGAGATTTGCCGAGAGGAGCCGGGGCCGCGGTCATTTGGCGAGTATATCGCGGACGGTGCCGTCCCTCACCCTCCCATGGCCTGGCGGCCATGGGCGCCTCCCTCTCCCGCTCGCGGGAGAGGGGGTTAGGCGCGTCCTCCCCCTCTCCCGCTCGCGGGAGAGGGAAGGGGCCCATCCCGAAGGGATGGGAAGGGTGAGGGACCGCTCCCCCGCCCCTCACCAGGGCAAGATCGCCGGCGCGTAGCTCTCGATGCGGTCTTTCACCACCATGACCGGCTCGATGCCGTAGAGCCGGCGCGCGTTCTCGCCGAGGAGCTTCTTCTGCACGGCACCGGGCACGTCGAACTCGTTCATGTGGTGGAGCCCGTCCCAGGCGTCCTCGGCGTCGTGGTGGGGATAGTCGGAGGACCAGATGGCCACGTCTTCGAAGAGGTCCCAGAGGCGGTAGACGAGGGTCTCGTCCGACTCGAAGCCGATGAAGCAGCGCTCGCGGAAGATCTCGACCGGGTCGCGGAGCGGCCGATTGTCGCGCTGGAAGGCGAAGAGGTTGGAGAAGTTGCTCGAGCGCGAGAGCACGAGCGGCAGCCAGGAGGCGTTCGACTCGAGCACCGCCGCCTTGAGCTTGGGGAACTTCTCGAGCCAGCCGGTCATCACCACCGTGGTCACCCAGGTCATCGCCTCCATGATGAAGCCGAGCGTCTCCGAGGCGTCGATGCCCGGGTCCATGGCGGAGGTGATGTTGGAGACGAACTGGCCCGGCGAATAGACCACCGCCTCGTCGGTGAAGAGGAGGCCCTGGCCCGAGGCGCCGCGCGCGTCCGCCATGCGCCGCGCCCAGTCGGGCGTCAGCGCCTCGCGCGAGGGGAAGGTGTGCATGGCAAGCACCAGCCCGAGCGCCTCGAACTCGCGCCAGAGGGGGTCGAACTCGGCGAGCGTGGGATAGCGGCCGTTCCACAGGCAGGGGCGCACGGCGGCCGCCTTGAAGCCGAGCTTGGCGGTGCGGCGCAGCTCCTCGATCGCGGCCTCGACGCTCTGGAGCGCCAACACGGCGCAGGGAAAGAGCCGCTTGCGGTCGGCAGCACAGTAGTCGTGCGCCCAGTCGTTGTAGGCGCGCGCGAGGATGGCCGCGGGCTTGGGATCGCGCACGAGAGCCAGGCGCACGAACCAGGTGGGGAAGAGCATCACCTGGTCGGTGCCGAGCGCGTCCATGTCCTTGAGGCGGGCGTGCGGGTCGCGGCAGCCGAGGAGCCGGCCGAACTTCCGCTGCCACTCGGCAGTGCCGGGCTTGAGCTTCCCCACTTCCCTCTTGTCCCAGCGCGCCCAGCCGACCTCGGCGGCGTTCGAGCGCTCGCGCGCCGCCGGCACCACGCGGCCGTTGATCATGAGCAGATCGCCGTCCGTGTGGAAGCAGAACTGCGTCTTGACCCACGACCGCACGGCGGCCGGGACATACTCCTCCCAGATGAGCGGCGGCTCGACCACGTGGCTGTCGCAGTCGAAGACCGGAAAGCTCTTCGCCGTCGCCATGGCGTCCTCCCTGGTCGAACTCTTCCAAGGATGGCCACCCTTGTGGGTCAACCCCGGCGCTGCGGCCGCGATATTGCGGAAGCGATCGTCCCGCTACCGTCCGGCGCAAATTCCGGCGACTTAGCCGGCCTTTTTCGGGCGCGTCGGCATCGCCTGGCGCCGGAACTCCGCATCGGCCCTCTTCTTCTGCGCGTCCGAGAAAGACGCGTAAAGCGCCTCGAATGCGGTTGCGAGCTTGTTCACGCCAGCGGCATGGGCGTCGGCGATCGCCGCGTAGGTGTGCAAATCATCGACCGCGGTCATGGTCTTCGCATTGGCCGCCCGCTCCGCGATCAGCGCGCGGATCGTCTTGGCGTTATCGCGCATCGTGTCGGCGACCGCTTGCCAGAGTTGCTCCTGGTCGGCGGTGATCCTGAGGGTGTGGTGGAGCGATTTGATGCGCGTCTCGACGCGGTCGACCGGGGCGGCTTTTGCCGCCGGTGCCGGTGCTGCGGTCGCCGGTGCAGGCGAGGCCTGTGCCATCGCAGTCGAGGGAAGAATGAGCAGGGCCGCGCCGAGAATTGCCGCCGCGGCAAAGGCGCTGCCGATTCGAGGGGTCATGTGAAGCATCATGTGAATCCCGCTACGTGAGTTTCCGTTGGGTGCTCTTGTCTCGGCTCGTCAGCGACGCGCCCCGCCGCCGTGTCCGCCGCTGCCATGTCCGCCGCCGCCGTGGCCGCGCCCGCCGCCGCCGTAGTTTCCGCCGAAGCCGATCCCGGGGAAGAAGCCGTCGATGACGATGGGCGGCTGATAGACGGGCGGCGCTACCACATAGGGCGGCGGCACATAGGTCGGCGGCGCGCCTGGGTAGCATTGCCCGTCGCTAGCCAGGTAATAGCCCTGCGGGCAAACCGGGGGCGTCTGCGCATCGGCCGGTGCTGCGCCGGCCCATGTTCCGAGGGCGACAGCGATGACGCTTGGCAGGAAAACTCTCCACATCGGACGGGCTCCGACAGCAAGAATTCGCAGCGCACTCTACTCGCACTTTGCGGGCGCGACAATGGTGTTAACCGAAGTTCCCAAGTGGCCCAATGCATCATCAAGCGGTCACGGCGGGTCGTGCCGAGAACCTCGACGCATGCCGGCCAGCGGCCAGCGCGGCAGCGAGATCGGGACGCGCCGCCAGCACCATGCGGCCGTTGATCATGAGCAGCTCGCCGTCCGTGTGGCAGCAGAACTGCGTCTTGACCCACGACCGCACCGCGGCCGAGACATACTCCTCCCAGATGAGGGGCGGCTCGACCACGTGGCTGTCGCAGTCGAACACGGGAAAATTCTTTGTCGTTGCCATGGCGTCCTCCCAAGCCGAACCCTTCCAGGGAAGGCCGTCCTTGTCAACGAGACCCCGCTGATCTCGATCAATGCGCGCCCGCCTCCGCCCGGCGCAGCATGATCGACGCCTCCATACGAGAGAGGAGATGCCGCACATGATCGAGCTCATCGAAGGTTTTCCGAGCAACGTCGTCGCGGCGGTCGCCACCGGCCACGTCTCGCGGCAGGATTACGACACGGTGCTGATCTCGCGCGTCAAGGCGGCCGCGAAGGAGCACGCGAAAATCCGCTGCTATTACGAGCTCGGCGCCGATTTCGCGGGCATGGCGCCGGGCGCCGCCTGGGAGGATTTCGTGCTTGGAATGGAGTTTCTGACGCGCTGGGAGCGCGTCGCCACGGTGACCGATGTCCCCTGGATCGCCTTTGCGGTCAATGCCCTCCGCTTCCTCATGCCGGCAGAGATGCGGGTGTTTCCGCTGAGCGGGAAGGAGGCGGCGCGCGCCTGGATCGCAGCGGCGTGAGCGAGTAGGGACGCGGCCGCCCGCCGTTGCAGTTGACCCGAGAGCCGGCTCTGCCTAGAACCTCGACACATGAGGACTAGGCCATGACGAGCGAACGCGAGCTGGCGGAGAAGGCGCGCGCCTGGCCGTTCGAGGAGGCGCGCCGGCTTCTCGCGCGGGCGGGCGGCGCCGTGCCGGCCAAGGGCTATCTCCTCTTCGAGACGGGCTACGGCCCCTCGGGCCTGCCGCACATCGGCACCTTCGGCGAGGTCGCGCGCACCACCATGGTGCGCCACGCCTTCCGCCGCCTCTCGGACCTGCCCACGCGGCTCTTCGCCTTCTCCGACGACATGGACGGCCTGCGCAAGGTGCCCGACAACGTGCCCAACCGCGAGATGCTGGCGCAGCATCTCGGCAAGCCCTTGACCGCGATCCCCGATCCCTTCGGCACCCACGAGAGCTTCGGCGCGCACAATAACGCGCGCCTCAGGAGCTTCCTCGACGCCTTCGGTTTCGAGTACGAGTTCAAGAGTGCCACCGAGTGCTACCGGGCCGGCCTCTTCGACGAGAAGCTCAAGGCCGTGCTGCGCCACTACGACGAGGTGATGGCCGTGGTGCTGCCCACTCTGGGACCCGAGCGGCGCGCCACCTACAGCCCCTTCCTCCCCGTCTCGCCGAAGACCGGCATCGTGCTGCAGGTGCCGATGGTCGAGCGCAAGCCCGAGGCCGGCACCGTCGTCTACCGCGATCCGGAGGGCGGCTCGCTCGTCGAGGTGCCGGTCACGGGCGGACGCTGCAAGCTGCAATGGAAGGTCGATTGGGCGATGCGCTGGGCGGCACTCGGCGTCGATTACGAGATGTCGGGCAAGGACCTCATCGATTCCGTCAAGCTCTCGAGCGCCATCGTGCGCGTGCTGGGTGCCGCCCCGCCCGAGAGCTTCACCTACGAGCTCTTCCTCGACGAGCAGGGCGAGAAGATCTCGAAGTCGCGCGGCAATGGGCTCGCGATCGAGGAGTGGCTCGCCTATGCGCCGCCCGAGAGCCTCTCGCTCTACATGTACCAGAGGCCGCGCGCGGCGAAGCGGCTCTATTTCGATGTCATCCCCAAAAGCGTCGACGAGTATCTGGCCCTCCTCGACGCCTATCCCGGGCAGTCCGCGGCCGAGCGCCTCGAGAACCCGGTGTGGCACGTCCACGACGGCAAGCCGCCGGCAGGCGAGCTGCCGATCGGCTTCGCCCTCCTCTTAACCCTCGCGGGCGTCTGCCATGCCGAGGACAAGACGGTGATGTGGGGCTTCATCTCGCGCTATGCGCCGGGTGCAGCACCCGAGAACCATCCCCTCCTCGACCGCCTCGTCGGCTACGCGCTCGCCTATTACCGCGACTTCGTGAAGCCCAAGAAGCGCTACCGCGCGCCCGACGAGAAGGAGCGCGCGGCGCTGGAGGAGCTCCTTAACCTGCTCGAGCGGCTGCCCGCTGCGAGCGCGGGTGCCGACATCCAGACCGAGATCTACGAGATCGGCAAGCGCCACGGCTTCGCCAACTTACGCAACTGGTTCAAGGCGCTCTACGAGGTGCTGCTCGGCCAGAGCGAGGGGCCGCGCATGGGGCCGTTCATCGCGCTCTATGGCGTGCCGGAGACCATCTCGCTCTTAAGAAAGGCGCTCGCCGGCGAGGATTTGAGCGCGGCGTAAAGGCCGTGTCCATCGCGCCCTCCCTCACCCTTCCCATCCCTTCGGGATGGGCCCCTTCCCTCTCCCGCAAGCGGTAGAGGGAGATTACGCGTATTTGCCCTCTCCCGCGTGCGGGAGAGGGAGGGACCCATTGCGAAGCAATGGGAGGGTGAGGGACCCCGCGAATATTATGAGGTCTCACTCATGCCAGCGCTGCCCACCCTCCTCACCGTCGGGCATTCGAACCGCCCGCTCGAGACGCTCATCGCCATGCTTGCGGCGCACGGCGTGAATCGGCTCGTCGATATCCGCACCATCCCGCGCTCGCGCCACAATCCCCAGTTCAACCGCGAGACGCTGCCGGATGCCTTGGCCGCCGCCGGCATCGTCTACGCGCACCGCAAGGGTCTCGGCGGCCTGCGCCGGCCGCGCGCGGACTCGAGGAACACCGGCTGGCGCAACAAGGGCTTCCGCGGCTTCGCGGACTACATGGAGACGGATGAGTTCTCGAGCGAGCTCGCGGCCGTGGCCGCCGAGGCGAAGGAAGCAACGCTTGCCGTCATGTGCGCCGAAGCCGTGCCGTGGCGCTGCCACCGCTCGCTCATCTCGGACGCGCTCCTCGTGCGCGGCCACGCCGTCGAGCACATCATGAGCGCCGAGCGCCGCGATCCCCACCGCCTCACCCCCTTCGCTCGCGTCGAGGGCACGCGCATCCTTTATCCGCCGGAGGAGGCGACATTGCCGGGTATCGGGTGAGCATGGCCGGCAAAGCGTGGCGTGATATGATGCAAGGGTGTCGCGGACTGGCCGCGGTGCGTCCTTCGAGACGTTCGCTGCGCTCGCTCCTCAGGACGAAGGGCAACCCTTCTGCCACACACGAAATGACCTCGTCCTGAGGAGCAACCCGAAGGGTTGCGTCTCGAAGGACCTACGACGGAACTGCAGGAACTCCTTGACAGGCAATGGCCAAAATGAGGACCGCCAGGATTCGCACCCGCAAGGATAGCCCGGCTGCCTTGAGCGAGCTCGGCGAGGCATTCGTTCGGACCTGGAAATCGGGAAGAGCCGGGGCTCACGTCTTCGAGTTCGAGTCGCCCAAATCGCTCTTCCGAGCGCTCACTCCCAAGCGCTGGGAGCTCGTGGAACGGCTTCAGGCCTCCGGCCCGAGCAGCCTGCGCGGTCTCTCGCGCGCGCTCGGCCGCGACGTGAAGCGCGTGCACGACGATGCGGCGCTGCTGCTGGACTATGGGCTCATCGAGCGCAATGCCGCGGGCAGGCTCCTCGTGCCCTACGACGTCATCCACATCGATTTCGACTTGCGCGCGACGGCCGCCTGAGTTTTCGCCGCCGGCTTCCGAGCGCCGGCGAAAGCCTCACAGCCGTGCGCCGTCCGCGTATTTCCAATAGAGCTCGCGCGCCTTGCGGTAGACCGGGCCGGGCTGAAAGTTGCGGCCGTCGACCTTCGAGCAGGCGAGCACCTTGGCGTAATTGCCGGTCGAGAACACCTCGTCGGCCGCCAGCACGTCGGCGTAGGTGACGCGCACCTCGCGCACCTCGGTGCCGGCGTCGCTGAGGAGCTGGGTCACGCGCTGGCGGGTGACGCCGGCCAAGAAGCAGCCGTTGAGCACGGGCGTCGCGGCGACGCCGTCCTTGACGGTGAAGAGGTTGGCGGAGGCGAACTCGGCGACGTTGCCCGAGGAATCGAGCATGACGGCGTTCTCGAAGCCGCGCTCGCGCGCATCCTTGAGCGCCCGCGAGACGTTGGGGTAGAGGCAGGAGGCCTTGGCCTCGGTCGGTGCCGTCTCGGGCGTGGGACGGCGGAAGGGCGAGAGGCAGGCGCTGAAGGGCACGTCCTTGGGCATGGGCGAATCATAGACGGTGAGCACGAAGCGCGTGGTCTCGGGATCGGGCTCGACGCCGCCGCCCTCGGCGAAGAACATGGGGCGGACGTAGAGCTCGGCGTCCGGCGGGAACTTGGCCACGGCCTCGCGCGCCAGGCGCTCGATCTCCGCCGCCGACACCTTGGGCTTGAGGCCCATGAAGAGCGCCGAGCGCACGGCGCGCTGGCAGTGGAGGCCGAGGTCCGGCACGCGGCGCTGGAAGGCGCGCGCGCCGTCGAACACGACGGCGCTCAGCCAGGCGGCCTGGGTGAGCGGCCCCATGATCATTGGATTGCCCTCGAGCCACTGGCCGTCGATGTAGCTCCAGGCCCGCTTGCCGGCTTCTCCAGCGGTAGACATGACTTTTCTGCTCCTCCGCGGCGTTTGCGCTGCCAGCATAGCGGCTGAGCGGCACTTGTCCACCCGGCGGGTCTGCGCAGCAGGGTTGTGCGGGCCGCAACGGGCGGGCGGCCGTCAGGGCGCCGCCGGATCCCGGATGACGCCGTGGCGCAGCAAGGGCCGGCCGCCCGGCGCAAGCGGCACCGCGCGGGTGAAAATGGCGGCCTTGAGCTCGGCCGCGTGCCAGCCCGGATGGGCGAGGAGGAGGCGCGCCGCCAGTGCCGCCACGCGCGGTGCGGCATAGCTCGAGCCCGAGACGCGCTCGCTCTCGCCGGCGAAGCCGATGACCGGAATGTCCTCGCCGGGGACCGCGAGATCGACCGTGCGCCACCCCCAGTTGGCATCCGCGGCGAGCCGGCCGGTGGCAGCATCGAGCGAGGTGACGGAGATCTTGTTGGCGAGATCGAGGGCGGCCGGAAAGACCGGCTTCTGATCGAGATCGCGGCCGTCGTTGCCGGCCGAGACGACGATGAGCATGTCCGGGTGGCGCATTGCCGCCGCGGCGAAGCTCTGCCACTCGTCGCGGAAGTCGCTGCCGAGCGACATGGTGAGGATGCGCGCACCCTTGGCCGCCGCGTCGTCGACGAGGGAGGCTAAGCGGCTCATGTCCGGCCGCGGGTAGCGGTAGGGAATGAGGCGCACCGCGGGGGCCTCGCGAAGCAGCACGCTCGCGGTCTTGGTGCCGTGGCGCTCGGGAAAGAAGGGCGAGACCACGGGGTTGCGGTCGAAGGGCCGCCGGTCCATCGCCCAATAATCGTAGCCGAGTGCCGCACCCGAGACGTCGCGCGCGAGATGGCGGGCGATCTCGGGGAGGAGGTAATTGACCCCGGTATCGACCTGGGCCACGGTGACGCCGCCCGCATCGCGGCCCGGCGGCACGTCGGCCAAGAGGAGCTCGCGCCCGCCGGTGGGCGCCAGATCGCCGTCGAGGAGCTCGATCGATTGGGCCCGGCCGGCGGCGTCGTAGACGAGGCGCCGCCCGGCCTCGAGCGCGCAGTTGGGGCCGGCGGTCGCGGCGAGAAGCGGACGCGTCCGCCCGCGCCCCCGCGGCTCGTCATATTCGGCAATGAGGCTCGACACCACGCCGTCGCGCATGAAGCGCTCGAGCAGCAGCTGGCCGCCGCCCCTGAGCGCGAATGTCCACTTCGTGCCGATCGGCGGGCCGCGCTGCGGAATGGCCTCGCGCTTGCCCGCGGCGGCCCCGGGGAGGTCCGCCGCCATGGCCTGAGGGGAGCGCGGCCGGCCGTCGCAGCCGAGCCGCAGCGTCAGGCGCAACGTCGCCGCGATATCGGCGGGAGCCGCGGCCTCGGCCGCACCGGCCACGACCGCCAATGCCAATGCCGCGGGCAAGAGCTTCTGCAACATCGGGCGAGCTTGGCGATTGCGGGTGCCGCCGTAAAGAGCCGCGCTGGCGAGGGGGCGGCGATTGGGCTAGCTTCGCGCCATGTCTTGGCCGGATGTCGCCCGCCTGGCTGCCGCCGCCCTGCGCCTGCTGCCGCCGGAGCACGCGCATGCGGCGACGATCCGGCTGCTCCGCTCCGGGCTCGCTTCGCGGCGGCGCGGCCGGGACGACGCCATCCTCGCGACGCGCGTCTTCGGCCTCGACTTCCCGAGCCCCATCGGGCTCGCCGCCGGCTTCGACAAGAGCGCCGAGGTGACGGCGGCACTGCTCGGCCTCGGCTTCGGCTTCGTCGAGGTCGGCACGGTGACGCCGCTGGCGCAGCCCGGCAACCCCCGGCCGCGCCTCTTCCGCCTCGCCGAGGACCGCGCCCTCATCAACCGGCTCGGCTTCAACAACGAGGGGCTCGAGGCCGTCGAGCGCCGCCTCGCCGCGCGCGAGCCGGGCCGCGGCATCGTCGGCGCCAATCTCGGCAAGAACAAGACGAGTGCCGACGCCGCGGCGGACTACCGCCGCTTGAGCGTGGCGCTCGCACCTTACGCGGATTACCTCGCCGTCAACGTCTCCTCGCCCAATACGCCGGGCCTGCGCGCGCTCCAGGGACGGGAGCCGCTCGACGCCCTCCTCCGCGCGATTGCCGAGGGCCTCGAAGAGGCAGGGAGGAAGCGGCCGCCGCTCCTCCTCAAGATCGCACCGGATCTCTCGCCCGAGGACTGCCGCGACATCGCGGAAGTGGCGCTCGCGCGCGGGCTCGACGGGCTCATCATCGGCAATACCACGATTCTCCGCCCGCCCGGGCTCAAGGGCCGCTACCGCAACGAGGCCGGCGGGCTCTCGGGAGCACCGCTCATGGCCGTCTCGACCGCACTCCTCGCCGAGATGCACCGCCTGACCGCGGGCCGCATTCCGCTCGTCGGTGCGGGCGGGGTGGCGAGCGGGGCTGACGCCTATGCCAAGATCCGCGCCGGCGCCTCGCTCATCGAACTCTATACGGCGCTCGTCTACGAGGGGCCGGGCCTCATAGCCCGCATCAAGGCCGAACTCGCAACACTCCTCCGTCGCGACGGCTTCAAGTCCGTGGCGGAGGCGGTCGGCGCGGGCAATCGCTGAGCCCGCCCAGGCGCGCTTCCCCCTTCCCATGAGACGCCGTCCGTGGCAAAAGGCGCCCGCCATGACCGCATCGCCATCCCTGAGCGGGAGTGCCGGGCGCCGGCCCGTGGCGATCCCCTTCTATCCGGGGATCGCCCCCATCGCCCCGCGCTACGACGGCTTCGTGCTCGACCTCTGGGGCGTGATCCATGACGGCGTGACGCCTTATCCCGGCGTCGCCGACACGCTCCGGCACCTGAAAGCGCTCGGCAAGCGCGTCATCCTGCTCTCGAACGCGCCGCGGCGCGCTGCCGAGATCGTCAATGCCATGGCGAGGAAGATGGGCATCGGCCGCGAGCTCTACGACGAGCTCATCTCCTCGGGCGAGGCCGCCTATTGGGCGATGCGCAAGCGCGAGGAGCCGTTCTTCGCGCACCTCGGCCATGCCTGCTATCTCATGGGACCGCCGCGCGACCACGGCATGCTCGACGGGCTCGAACTCCATCGCGTCGAGCGCATGGAGGAGGCCGAGTTCATCCTCGCGACCGGCGTCGACTGGGACGACGACAAGCTCGACATCTACGAGCCGGCGCTCGCGGTGGGCGCCAGGCGCGGGCTCCCGATGGTCTGCGCCAATCCCGATCTCGAGGTCATCCGCGGCGGCCGGCGCATCATCTGCGCGGGCACGCTCGGCAAACGCTACGAGGAGCTCGGCGGCAGCGTGCGCTACTACGGCAAGCCGCATCTCCCGATCTACGAGATCCGCTTCGCCCATATGGGCATCGCGGATCGCGCGCGCATCGTGGCGGTGGGGGACTCCTTGCGCACCGACATCGCGGGCGCCGAGGCGGCCGGCATCGCTTCCGTGCTCGTCACCGGCGGCCTCCACGCCGCGGAGCTCGGCATCGCCCACGGCGACCATCCCGACCCTCAAGCGCTCGCCCAAGCCTGCGCCCGCGCCGGCCACATCCCGACCGCCGCCATCCCCGCCTTCGTGTGGTGAGGGAGGGGTTCTTCCCTCTCCCGTTTACGGGAGAGGGAGGGGCCCAAGGCGAAGCCTTGGGAGGGTGAGGGAACGCTCCCGCACAATCCCCTAATGATGGCTCCCGCGGAAGATGACCTCCGCCATGCCCGTCTCGTAGGCGAGCGCGTCAGGCGTCAGCACGGCGCCCATGGGGTAGAGCGAGCGGATGAGGCCCTTGCGCTCGAGTGCCGTGAAGACGGCGGGGTTGGCGAGCCCGCTCGCGTCGCGCGCGAGGACGAGGTAAGCGCCCACGTGGAAATGGTCGCCGTGCGGGATGGGCAGCTGCGAGACCATGACGCTGCCCTCCTCGCCCCGCGGCGTCGCATGCTCCGGGTCGCGCGCGAGCTCCTGGAGCAGCGTGAGCGTCTTGAGCTGCAGCGTATTGAGGTTGAGCGGATTGCGCTTCCTGGTCATCGGGGTCCCTTCGCTCGCGGCGGTTCGGGTTAGCTTGGGCAAAGTGCCGTCCACGCGCAAGTGCCCCTCCGCCGCCCGCACCAGTGCAATCGCATATGGCACCACATGGATTTCCTCGTCCTTCGAGACGGGCCTTCGGCCCTCCTCAGGATGAGGAAATCCCCCGGACGTCGGGGTCGCCTCACCCTGAGGAGCGCGCGAAGCGCGCGTCTCGAAGGGCGAGGCGACCATATGCGACTGCCGTGCCTCCCGCACAGAGTCTTTGCCGCATCCGCGTGCGGCGCAGTATAATTGCGCCATGGACGAGCATCCCAAGCCGAGCCTCGAGGACTGGCGGGCTGCCGCGAGCGAGGAGCTCAAGGGCGCCTCGCCCGAGACGCTCGCCTGGGAGACGCCCGAGGGCCTGACCGTCAAGCCGCTCTATACGGCGGCCGACCTCGAGGGGCTCGAGGCGGTCGACAGCATGCCGGGCCTGGCGCCCTTCTTGCGCGGGCCGCGCGCCACCATGTACGCCAACCGCCCGTGGACCGTGCGCCAGTACGGCGGCTTCTCGACCGCCGAGGCGACCAACGAGTTCTTCAAGCGCAACCTCGAGGGCGGCCAGACCGGGCTCTCGGTCGCCTTCGACTTGGCCACCCACCGCGGCTACGATTCCGACCATCCGCGCGTCATCGGCGACGTGGGCAAGGCCGGCGTGGCGATCGATTCCGTCGAGGACATGAAGATCCTCTTCCGCGGCATCCCGCTCGATCGGGTGAGCGTGTCGATGACCATGAACGGCGCCGTGCTGCCGGTGATGGCCGCCTTCATCGTGGCGGGCGAGGAGCAGGGCGTTTCCGAGGCCAAGCTCTCCGGCACCATCCAGAACGACATCCTCAAGGAGTTCATGGTCCGCAACACCTACATCTATCCGCCGGTCCCGAGCATGCGCATCGTGGCCGACGTGATCGCATACACGGCGAAGCGCATGCCGAAGTTCAACTCGATCTCGATCTCCGGCTATCACATGCAGGAGGCGGGGGCGACTGCCGTGCAGGAGCTCGCCTTCACGCTCGCCGACGGTCTCGAGTACGTGCGCGCGGCCCTCTCGCGCGGGCTCGACATCGACGCCTTCGCCCCGCGCCTCTCCTTCTTCTTCGGCATCGGCATGAACTTCTTCATGGAGATCGCCAAGCTGCGCGCGGCGCGCGTCGTCTGGGCACGGCTCATGAAGCCGTTCCTGCCCAAGAACCCGGTGTCGCTCTCGCTCCGCACCCACTGCCAGACCTCGGGCGTGAGCCTGACCGAGCAGGACCCCTACAACAACGTGGTGCGCACCACGATCGAGGCGCTCGCCGCCGTGCTCGGCGGCACCCAGTCGCTCCACACCAACGCCTTCGACGAGGCGCTGGCGCTGCCCACGCCCGCCTCCGCCCGCATCGCGCGCAACACCCAGCTCGTCATCCGCGACGAGACGGGTATCCCCAAGGTGATCGATCCCTTGGGCGGCAGCTTCTACGTCGAGAGCCTGACCGCGAGCCTCGCTGCCGCGGCAACGGCGCTCATCGATGAGGTCGAGGCGCTTGGGCGGCATGACCAAGGCGGTCGAGAGCGGCATGCCCAAATTGAGGATCGAGGAGGCGGCGGCGCGGCGGCAGGCGCGCGTCGACCGCGGCGAGGAGATCATCGTCGGCGTCAACTGCTACCGGCCCGAGGAGAAGACGGCGGTCGAGGTCCTCGAAATCGACAACAGCAAGGTGCGCGAGGCGCAGGTGCTGTGCTTGCGCGAGGTGCGCGCGGCGCGCGACGAGGCCGGCTGCCGCCGGGCGCTCGAGGCGCTCGCCGAGGGTGCCGCGCGCGAGGGGGCGAACCTGCTCGAGCTCGCGGTCGCGGCGGCGCGCGCGCGGGCGACGGTGGGCGAGATGTCGGACGCGCTCGAGCGCGTCTTCAGCCGCCACCGCGCCGTGGTGCGCTCGATCTCCGGCATCTACGGTGCCGCCTACGAGGGCGACGAGAGCTTCCGCCGCGTGCAGCGCGAGGTCGAGGCCTTTGCCTTGGAGGAGGGCCGCCGGCCGCGCCTCCTCGTGGTCAAGCTCGGCCAGGACGGCCACGACCGCGGCGCCAAGGTGATCGCCACCGCCTTCGCCGACCTCGGCTTCGACGTGGACATCGGCCCCCTCTTCCAGACGCCGGAGGAGGCGGCGCGCCAGGCCATCGAGAACGACGTGCACGTGGTCGGCGTCTCGAGCCAGGCGGCCGGGCACAAGACGCTGGTGCCCGCCCTCCTCGCTGCCTTGCGCGCAGAAGGGGCGGACGACATCCTCGTCGTCTGCGGCGGCGTGGTGCCGCCCCAGGACTACGAGTTCCTCCGCGAGAAGGGCGTCGCCGCCATCTACGGCCCGGGCACCAACATCCCGCTCGCCGCGAGCGAGATCCTCGCCCTCATCCGCCGCCGCCGCAAGGCGGCGTGAGCGCGGGCGGTCGCGACGGACCCGGCCCGCTGTCCAAGGCGGCAAGGATCGCGGCTCTTTGTCACTTGGTCTTTCCGCGAAGAATGACTATTATGACTATGTTGACCTATTAGCGGGAGCGCGATAGCCGTGGACGCCAATGTTTGGACCGTCGCCGAGGCGAAGGCGAAGCTCAGCGAAGTCATCGAGAAGGCGCGGACGGGCGGGCCTCAGACCATCACGAGGAACGGCCGCACGGCCGTGGTCGTCGTGGCGGTCGAGGAGTGGGAGCGCAAGACGAAGCGCGTCGGCAATCTTGCTGACTTCTTTGCGGCTTCCCCGCTGCGAGGCTCGGGGCTGAAGAGCAAGCGCCTCGGGGACCGCCCGCGCAAGATCGATCTGTGAGCTTTCTTCTCGACACGAACGTGGTCTCCGAGTGGGTCAAGCCGCGCCCCGATGCCGGCGTCGTCGCCTGGCTCGCCGCGGTCGACGAGGATCGGGTCTTCCTGAGCGTCATGACCTTCGCCGAGTTGCGCTACGGTATCGAGCGCATGGCGGCAGGCGGCCGCCGAAGGCGGTTCGAGGCATGGCTGAGCGAGGAGCTGCCGCTGCGCTTCGAGGGGCGGGTCCTGCCGATCGATAGCGCGATCGCGGACGCCTGGGGGAAGATCGTGGCGCTGAGCGAGGCGGCAGGGCGGCGGATCGGCGTCGCCGATGCCTTTATTGCGGCCACGGTCGAGGTTCACGGCCTGACGCTCGTCACGCGCAACGTCTCGGACTTCGCACCGGCCCTCAAGACCATCGTCAATCCCTGGGCACAGGATTGAGCGCGCTCCAAAGGCCGAGAACGCGCGCTGGCCTCGCGGCCCGGGACGAACTAACTTCTCCGCCATGACGCCGCCCCGCCCGCAGCCCTCGCCGCGCCAGTCCGCCGTGGACGCCTGGCGCACCATCCGCACGCTCCTCCCTTACCTGTGGCCCAAGGGCGCCCTCGAGCTCAAGGTGCGCGTGGCCGCAGCGCTCCTCTGCCTCGTCGCGGCCAAGGGCGTCAACGTCTATGTCCCGATGCTCTACAAGCGCGCGGTGGACAGCCTCACGGCCGGCGCCGGCGGCCACGTCACCGCCGCGGCCACGGCAGCCGCCGGCGTGCCCATCGCCATCATCCTCGCCTACGGCTTGGCACGCGTGACCGCACTCGTCTTCGGCGAGCTCAGGGACGCCATCTTCGCCAAGGTTTCGGCGCGCGCCATCCGCCAGGTGGCGCTCAGGGTCTTCGTGCATCTCCACCGACTGGCGCTGCGCTTCCATCTCGACCGGCGCACCGGCGGCATGATCCGCGCCATCGAGCGGGGCACGGCCGGCATCGAGTTCGCCTTGAGCTTCATGCTCTTCAACATCCTGCCGACGCTCGTCGAGATCGGCCTCGTCTGCGGCATCCTCTGGGCGCTCTTCGACGTATGGTTCGCCCTCGTCACCTTCGTCACCATCGCGGGCTACATCGCCTTCACCCTCATCGTCACCGAGTGGCGCACCAAATACCGCCGCCAGATGAACGAGACCGATCAGGAGGCCAACACCAAGGCGGTCGACAGCCTGCTCAACTACGAGACGGTCAAGTACTTCGGCAACGAGGCGCACGAGGCGGGGCGCTACGAGCACGCGCTGGCGCGCTACGAGCGCGCCTCGATCCGCAACAAGGTGACGCTCTCGCTGCTCAACGTCGGCCAGGCGGCGATCATCGCACTCGGCCTCACGGTCATCATGGTGATGGCGGGCCAGGGGGTGGTGGCCGGGCGCATGACCATCGGCGACTTCGTGCTGGTCAACACCTACCTCATCCAGCTCTACATCCCGCTCAACTTCCTCGGCTTCGTCTACCGCGAGATGCGGCAGTCGCTCATCGACATGGAGCAGATGTTCCGCCTCCTTACCATCGGCGCCGAGATCGAGGACGCGCCCGGCGCCAAGCCGCTTCAGGCACGCGGCGGCGAGGTCGTCTTCGACCACGTCTACTTCGGCTACGACGTGCGCCGGCCCATCCTCGAGGATGTCTCCTTCACCGTGCCGCCTGGACGCACCGTCGCCATCGTGGGGCCGAGCGGGGCGGGCAAGTCGACGATCTCGCGCCTCCTCTTCCGCTTCTACGACGCGAGCCAGGGCCGCCTCCTCGTCGACGGCCAGGACGTGCGCGGCCTCACGCAAGCGAGCCTGCGCGCCGCGATCGGCATCGTGCCGCAGGACACCGTGCTCTTCAACGACACCATCTACTACAACATCGCCTACGGCCAACCGGGCGCTGCCCAGGCGGAAGTCGAGGAGGCGGCGCGGCTCGCGCGCATCCACGACTTCGTCTTGAGCCTCCCCGACGGATACAAGAGCATGGTGGGCGAGCGCGGCCTCAAGCTCTCGGGCGGCGAGAAGCAGCGCGTCGCCATCGCGCGCACCATCCTGAAGCGCCCGCTCATCCTCCTCTTCGACGAGGCGACCTCGGCGCTCGATTCCAAGACCGAGCGCGAGATCCAGGCCTCGCTCCGCGAGGTCTCGACCGACCGCACGACGCTGGTCATCGCCCACCGGCTCTCGACCGTGATCGAGGCCGACGAGATCCTCGTGCTCGAGGAGGGCCGCATCGTCGAGCGCGGCCGCCACGGCGAGCTCTTGGCACGCAACGGCAGCTACGCCGCCATGTGGCGGCGCCAGCAGGAGGCGGCCGAGCAGGGGCTCGTCGAGCCCGAGGAGCTGCGCGCGAGCGCTGCGGGCTGAGGCTCAGGCGGCGAGGAGATCGACCCCAGCCTCGCGCGCGGCTGCGGCCAGCGCGCGGTCGAGGGTCGCCAGTGGAATCCGTTCCGAGAGGGCCAAGCCCAAATAGCTGGCGTCATACACCGTGAGGCCATGCGTCCTCGCGAGCGCCAAAACTCCGCTGCCGTCGGGCAATTCAAGGCGGATTGGCAAGCCGGAGAGGTGAGTCAAAGCCGTCGCCGTGGCGCTGGGAACAATGCGTCGACGCCGTTCCTGCATGACGAGCAAATTGCGGAGCTCGTACCAGAACAAGGTCGGCGCCAAACAGGGCCCCTCTGCGAGGCGCTCGAGCGCCGTGTTCGCAACGGCCGAGCGCTCGTCCGTCAGGTACCAAGCGGCAGCGACCGAGGCGTCGAGCACGAATGCCATCAGCGGCGCCCGAAATTCTTCGAACTCGATGATCTCCTCGATCGTAATTTTCGGCCACTTGGCGCGCTCCTTGCGGATGGCCGCGATGATCTCCTTCACGCTCCTTTGCTCGATGGGTGCAAGGCGTGCCACAGGCCGCCCGGCATGGGCGATGACGACCTCCTCGCCGGCCTCGGCCTTGTGGATGAGCTCCGAGAGGCGCGTCTTCGCCTCGCCGATGTTGACGGTGATGGTCATGGCGAACCTCGACCCGACGATCAGCTTCCGGCTGCAAGATAGGCTTGACCAAGTGCTTGGTCAAGCTCTGCGGCGGCGTCATCCATGGCGGCCCTTGCCGATTTCCGCTAGGACAAGGCCATGAGCGCCGAGCGACCCACGAGCGGCAAGCGCGCCGCCAAGCCGGAGGAGAGCGACGAGATCGCGCGCCTGGCCGCAGCACTCGCGCGCGGCGAGCGCCGGGCGCTGGCGCGCGCCATCACGCTCGTCGAATCGACGCGGGCCGATCACCGCGCCGCGGCCGCTGCACTCCTCGAGCGGCTCATGCCGGCCACGGGCAAGGCGATCCGCCTCGGCATCTCGGGCGTGCCCGGGGTGGGCAAATCGAGCTTCATCGAAGCCTTCGGCCTCACCCTCACGGGACGCGGCCACCGCTTGGCGGTGCTCGCGGTCGATCCCTCCTCCAAGCGCGGCGGCGGCTCGATCCTTGGCGACAAGACGCGCATGGAGAAGCTGGCGCTCGATGACGCTGCCTTCATCCGCCCCTCGCCCACTGGCGGCACGCTCGGCGGCGTGACGCGCCGCACGCGCGAGGCCATCCTCGTCGCCGAGGCGGCAGGCTTCGACGTCGTCGTCGTCGAGACGGTCGGCGTCGGCCAGTCGGAGACCGCGGTCGCCGACATGGTCGACATGTTCATCCTCCTCGTGCAGCCCGCGGGCGGCGACGAGCTGCAAGCGCTGAAGCGCGGCATCATGGAGCTCGCCGACCTTGTCGTCGTGACCAAATCCGACGGCGAGCTCATGGCCGCCGCCAACCGCGCCGCCGCCGACTACCGCCGCGCCCTCCAGCTCGTCATGCCCCGCACGCCCGGCTGGCGCGTGCCGGTGCGGCAATGCTCGGCCGTGACCGGCAAGGGCATCGCCGAGGTGTGGCAGAGCGTCGAGCAATATCATGCGGCAGCATACGGCACGGGCGAGCTCGCGGCGCGCCGCGCCGAGCAGGTGCTGAGCTGGTTCGCGAGCGAGCTCCAGGACGGCCTCCTCGCAGCACTCAAGAGCCATCCCCATGCGGGCCCGCTGATGCGCGAGATGGAAGCCGAGGTGGCGGCCGGCCGGCTCAGCCCGGCGGCGGCGGCGGCGCGGCTCCTGGCGGCATTCCGCGGCGGCGGGAGTTGACGGCGCTGGCATGACCGGAGGACGCTTGCGCCGGGATTTTGGGATACGAGGCGCCGATTTAGGACGGCATCAATGGATGACATCGATAGGCCGGTATTCAAAGGCGAATCCCCGCCATTTCCGCCGTTCGATAGGGTGGCGCTCGTTCGATTGATAAAGATGGTCTTAAGGCCGCGCTGTCGGATGGCCGAAATCGGCTGCTGGCTGGGCACCGGAAGCACGCAAGTGTTCATCGAAAACCTGTCGGCCCTGGGCGGCACGCTGTTCTGCATCGATACGTGGCGCGGGAGTCCGAACGTCGCGGAGCATCAAAGGATGATCGCGGAGTATGACGTATTCCGCACGTTCATGCTCAATGCCGACAGCCCCGTCGTCAAGCCGATCCGGGCGAGAAGCGCCGACGCGGCCAAGACTTTCGACGATCGGTCGCTCGATCTCGTTTTCATCGACGGCGATCACTGCTACGCCGAAGTCATGCAAGATATCGCCGCATGGAGGCCGAAGCTCAGATCAGGCGGGATCCTTTGCGGGCACGATTGCGAAATCAGAGTCGGGAAAGAGAACGCCGACCTTCTCAAGCTTCATCGTGAAGCCGATACCATAGAGAGCCCGGACACCAGATTTTTGCAGCTTCACCCCGGCAGTATCCTGGCGGTTCACGAGATGTTTGCCGGCCGTGCCAAACTATTCTCGGACGAGGAGTTCCGTCTTGAGACAGGCGCGCGCGGTTATTCCTGCGTCTGGTGGACAAAGTCGCCGTAGCGGCCGTTAGTCCGGACGGCGCGTCTCGGCCCCTCGTGGCGGCTGATCGGATATCGCCACTGCGCCCTAATTCGGCCAGCACCCAGCTGAGCGAGCGCCGCGAGTTTTCCACGTAATCCCCGGGATTATCCACAGCATACTCGCGGCGGAAAATGGGAACAGCGCGCGAAGCCGCGGAAAATCCGCGCGATGGCGCACGCCGGGCTGTGGGCCGTCCGGTGCGCAACGGCGCGCGCGCTCTGGCCCATCCGCGATTGGTTTTTCGCGGCATATCGCCTATCGTTGACGGAAGAGGCGCGCCCTCGCGCCGAGGATATGACGATGAGCGAAAGCACAGGCACCCTCTTCCCCGCCGTCCCGCTCCGCGCCGGTGCGGCACCGCGGCACACGACCGGCATCCTCCCCTACCAGGCGCTCAAGGAGCTCATCCGCAATAAGGAGATCATGGCGTCGGCGGAGTTCAGCGAGCAGCAGCTCCAGCCGGCCTCGCTCGATCTTCGGCTCGGCTCGGCCGCCTACCGCGTGCGCGCGAGCTTCCTTCCCGGCGAGGGCTTCACGGTCAAGGAGAAGATCGCCCTCTTCGGCATGCACAAGATCGATCTCGCGGCCGGCGCCGTGCTCGAGCGCGGCTGCGTCTATATCGTGCCGCTGCTTGAGCATGTGGCGCTCTCGAGCCGCATCTCCGGCCTCGCCAACCCCAAGAGCTCGGTCGGCCGCCTCGATATCTTCACGCGCCTCATCACCGATTCCGCCACCGAGTTCGACCGCATCCCCGCGGGCTACGAGGGTCCGCTCTATGCCGAGATCTCGCCGCGCACCTTCTCGATCGTGGTGCGCCAGGGCTCGCGCTTGAGCCAGCTCCGCGTGCGCCGCGGCTCGCCGAGCTACAGCGACGCCGAGCTCTATCGCCTCCAGGAGCAGCTCCAGCTCGTCGACCGCCCGCTCGAGCCGCGCCACGTGCAGCGGGGGCTGCCCGTCACCGTCGAGCTCTCGGGCGAGCCGGGCGCCGACCTCGTGGGCTTCCGCGCCAAGAAGCACGCCGATCTCATCGATCTCGACCGCATCGCCCACTACGAGCCGCTCGACTACTGGGAGCCGATCGCCGCCTCGCGCGAGCGCGCCATCATCCTCAACCCCGACGACTTCTACGTGCTGGCCTCCAAGGAGGCGGTCAACGTGCCGCCCGACCACGCCGCCGAGATGGTCGCCTACGACACCCTCGTCGGCGAGTTCCGCGTGCATTACGCGGGCTTCTTCGATCCCGGCTTCGGCCATGCCGGAGAGGGGGCGCAGGGCACGCGCGCGGTGCTCGAGGTGCGCTCGCACGACGTGCCCTTCATGATCGAGGACGGCCAGCTCGTGGGACGCCTCGTCTACGAGCGCCTGACCGACGTGCCCGACAAGCTCTACGGCCCGGCGATCGGCTCCTCCTACCAGCGCCAGGGCCTGCAGCTCTCCAAGCAGTTCAAGCCGTTCGCCTAGCACCGGCTCAGAGAGGGTCGAGCAGGCGTCGATCTTGCACCCGAGGCGCAATGTTCGCGGATGAGCAGTCTATTGACAATGTCTGGCGCTCGCCGGTAGATTGGAAAGACTCGCAAACTATAGAATGGCCGGTATCGCTCGCAAGACTTACGAAGTCAGATGCCCGGTATTCGGGCTCATCAAGTTTTCAGGCCGGGAGTGCGAATTCATTTCGCCGCACGCGCTTTAGCGCTTGAGAGGGATACGCCAACTCGCGCGGCCAGCGGCCGCCTGACCATCGCGGGCACCTGCCCCCTGTCTCGCCGGCTTCTGTAGCGTCGTCGTGAAACGGTCGGACCGACCAGGGGGGACAAGGCCATGAATGAATCCAGTCACCAATTGGGCTTCCTCAGAGAGCTGAGCTGGGGCCATATTCTTCTCGTCGTTGTCGTTCTGGTCGCTTGCCGTCTGCTCGTCCTCTTGGTGCGCAAGATCGTCCACCACGCCGCCGAAAGTGCGCCCTCGCACCGGCGCCTGATGATCTTGCGGCTGGCGCCCATCGCCCGGCTGCTGATCTGGCTCGGCGGCATCGCGATCATCGTTCCGCTTCTGCTCGAGCCCACCTTCGAGAACGTCGTGGCCCTCGTCGCGACCGTGGGCTTGGCGCTCGCCTTCGCGCTCAAGGATTACGTGAGCTGCGTGATCGCGGGGGTCGTGACGATCATCGAGAACACCTACCAGCCGGGCGACTGGATCGAGGTCGACGGCGCCTATGGCGAGGTGACGGCAATCGGCACCAGGGCCGTGTATATCGTGACGGCCGACGACACCGAGGTGATCATTCCGCACGCCCGCATCTGGTCGGCCAACATGTTCAATGCCAGCGGCGGCAAGCGAAGCCTTCTGTGCGTGACGAATTTCTACCTTCACGCCGACCACGACGGCGCCGCCGTGCGCCAAGCGCTCGTCGAAACCGGCGAAACCAGCCGCTATCGGAAGCCGGAGGAGCCGGTGAAGGTGATGGCGTCCGAGGCGCCCTGGGGCACGCGCTACAAGATCAAGGCCTACGTGGCCGAAAGCCGCGAGCAGTTCGCCATGATCACCGATCTGACGATCCGCGGCAAAGCACGGCTCCGCGCCATGGGCGTCGCATTCGCCCAGGTGCCCTATGCCGAGGGCTTACGCGGCTGAGGACCGCGACCCGCTGCCGGCAGAGCTTGACGAGCGCGGGCCGAGCCTGTAGAAAGCCCGCTCGCCGGGCTGGGATTGGGCCCGGTCTCGCTTTCCGCTCAAAGGCTTAGTGCCCCGAAGGACCTTGCCATGTCGCGACGCTGCATGATGACCGGTGTGGGCATCCAATACGGCAACAATGTGAGCCACGCCAACAACCGCACGCGGCGGCGTTTTCTGCCGAATTTGCAGCGCGCCTCCTTGATGAGCGAGGCGCTCGGCTCGACCGTGCGCGTGCGCCTCGCCACCTCGGCGCTGAGGACCATCGAGCATCGCGGCGGCCTCGATGCCTTCCTCCTCTCCACCTCCGACAGCGAGCTCTCGGACGAGGCGCGGCGGATCAAGCGCCGCATCGAGCGCGCCAAGGCGAAGCCTCCGGCGGCCTGAGCGGCCGGCGCCAAAGGGGCGGAGGAAAGGCCCGCACCCTCAAGGCCCTTTGCCTCACGGCTTATTTCTTATGCAGCTCGGCGATGACCGCGGGGTTCTGCGCGTAGACGCCGACCGCCTCGCCCTGCGCGAGCACCAGTCCCTCCATGGCTTTCACCGCGTCGGGACCGGTGAAGGGGCCGGAAAGGTTGAGGGACGCCGCGCTCAAGGCATAGACCGTGAAGTGGTAGTGGTGGGGGATCTCGTCGTTCCAAGGCGGGCACGGCCCGTCATAGCCGAAATACTGCCCCTTCATCTGCTCGTTGGCGGCGAACGCCTTGGTGTAGTCGTTGAGGCCGCGCACTCCGACCTTGCTCGGAGTCTGCGGCTTGCCGTTCACCACGCGGCTCGCGGAGTCCTCGCCGGCCGCAAGCCTTCTGACATTGGGCGCGATATCGACCAGGACCCAGTGGAAAAACGTCACGCGCGGCATAGTGGCCGAGAGCGTCTTGCCTTCCTGGTTCATGTCGGTGCGGATCGACGGCACGTCGGGGTCGGTCGCAATGATGGCGTAGGACTGCGTACCCGCCGGGCCCTTCGTCCACGAGATGCGCGGGCTGATGTCCGCCCCGGGCTTGACGTGACCTTCCGTCGCAGGATTGCAGAAGGCGTATCTGTCGGGAATGGTCTTGACGCGGGTAAACGAATCGACGCTCACCTTAAGCGCCTGAGCGAGCGCCGGCGGCGTCGCCAACATTGCCGCCGCGGCGGCCGCGAGCAGCCCGCAGGCCGCCATCTTGATCTTTGCCATGTCGTCCTCCCTTTGCGCCCGGCGTTGCGGGCAGAATAGATCGCCGTGCTCGGTTCCCGGCGCCCGATCGCGTTGCCCTGCATGCAGCGCGGATCGGCGCTCGCTGTCAAGCGGAATAGCCCGCTCGAGCGACCTCGTGCGCTTGAACCGCCGTCTTTTCCATTGCACGGCAGTGTCTCAGTTTGAATTTCCACAAGCGCGATGAAGTATCGTCCCTCTCCTCCTTCAGGAGGCTACGGGATGCACACATCTCGAGGAGGCTTGCAGGACCGCCGTGGGTCCTTCGAGACGCGCCCCTTCGGGACGCTCCTCAGGATGAGGCAGATTTGTGTGTGGCAGAAAGACTTAACCTCATCCTGAGGAGCGAGCGCAGCGAGCGTCTCGAAGGACGCACCGCAGCCAGTGCCGAGGCCCCTTTGACCGCGCGACACCGCGATTTGCCGGTGATATTCGGACTGACCGACCAGATCAAGCGTCCCGCAGCTGAAGGAGGAGGTGGCGATGCGTCGATCTCTTCGGCGGCAAGATGGAAAACGTCGACGAGACACTGCTCAGCGGCGCATGGACCCCAAGGCGGCGCTCGACACCGTCATGAGCTGGATCCTGGTTCAAGGAGAACCCAAGCGCAACGGAAGGTGGCGAGACGGCTGGGCTTCGGCGGCGGCTGGTCGCTGAACGCCTCCCTCGCGACGCCGGTCAATGCCACGGTCATCTATTACGGCAACGTCAAGAAGACCGCCGAGGAGCTGGCGCCCCTGCAGAGCCCGGTGCTCATGCACTACGGCCTTCAGGACAAGTGGATCAACACCGAGATGGTCAAGGGTTTCGAGGCCGAGGCGAAGAAAGCGAATAAGGACGTGACCGTCTACGCCTACGACGCCAATCACCAGTTCGCCAACCCGACAGGTGCGTCCTTTCCCTACGTCAAGGAGGCGGCCGACCTCGTCTGGACGCGCAGCTCGCGTTCCTCAAGACGTACGATTAGCGCGGCAAATCTTTGCGCAGCCCACCCCCCTCCCTAACCCTCCCCCTCAAGGGGGAGGGGAAATGTAGGGCACAACGACAAACCTCCCCCTCCCCCTTGAAGGGGGAGGGGGTGACGCACGCTTCAGCGACGGCAAGTCGCAGGGGCGATCGCGGGCGCCGCGCGGGAGCCGGGGGCTAGGCCCCTTCAGCCTTTCGCGCGGCTGCTCGCACCGCGCGCGGGAGCCGGGGTGCGGGCGCGCCCTTGGCGGTCTGCTCGTCGAAGAGCTCGGTCAGCTTCTCCATCATGGTGCCGCCGAGCTGCTCGGCGTCCACGATGGTGACGGCGCGGCTGTAGTAGCGCGTCACGTCGTGGCCGATGCCGATGGCGACGAGCTCGACGGGCGAGCACGCCTCGATCCAGTCGATCACGTCGCGCAAGTGGCGCTCGAGGTAGTTGCCGGGGTTGACCGAGAGCGTCGAATCGTCGACAGGTGCTCCGTCCGAGATCACCATGAGGATGCGCCGCTGCTCGGAGCGCGCGATCAGCCGGTTGTGCGCCCAGAGGAGCGCCTCGCCGTCGATGTTCTCCTTGAGGATGCCCTCGCGCAGCATGAGGCCCAAGCTCTTGCGCGCGCGCCGCCAGGGCGCGTCCGCCGACTTGTAGACGATGTGGCGCAGGTCATTGAGGCGCCCGGGGTTGGCCGGCTTGCCGTCGGCGAGCCACTTCTCGCGCGCCTGCCCGCCCTTCCACGCGCGCGTGGTGAAGCCGAGGATCTCGACCTTGACGGCGCAGCGCTCGAGCGTGCGGGCGAGGATGTCGGCGCTCATGGCGGCGACCGTGATGGGCCGGCCGCGCATCGAGCCCGAGTTGTCGATGAGAAGCGACACGGCCGTGTCGCGGAACTCGGTCTCGCGCTCGATCTTGTAGGAGAGCGGATAGACCGGGTTGACCACGACGCGCGAGAGGCGCGCGGTGTCGAGGATGCCCTCCTCCACGTCGAAGTCCCAGGCGCGCTGCTGCTTGGCCATGAGCTTGCGCTGCAGGCGGTTGGCGAGCCGCGTGGTGACGCCCTGGAGGTGCGAGAGCTGCTGGTCGAGATGCATCCTAAGCCGCGCGAGCTCCTGCGGATCGCACAGCTTGTCGGCCTCGACCAGCTCGTCGAACTGCGTGGTGAAGGCGCGGTAGGGCGGCTCGCCGCGGGCGTTGCGCAGCTCGCTGTTGGGGCGGAAGGAGCGGCCGGGCCGCGTCGAATCGTCGTCGCCCGAGCCCGGCATCATCTCGCCGTCGGTCTCGCCCGCATCGGCCTCGCTGCCGTCTCGGCCGGCACCCTCCTCGACCTCTTGCGACATGCCGGTTGAGGCACTCGAGCCCTCGCTGTCGCCGGCCTCCGATTGCGCGTCGGCGGCGTTGTCCTTGCCCTCGGAGTTCTCGTCCTCCTCCATCTCGCTCTCCGCCGAGTCCTGCTCGTCGAGCGAGAGGTCGCGGATGAGCTGGCGCGCCCCATCGGCGTAGCGGCCCTGGTCCGCGATCGCGTGGGCGAGCTGGGAGAGATCCTTGCCGACCTTGCCCTCGAGCGAGCCGCGCCACAGCTCGACCATGTGGCGGGCGGAGGGCGGCGGGCTCTCGCCGGTGAGCGCCTCGCGCGCGAGGAGGCCGATCACGTCGGCGAGGGGCGCATCCTCCTTGGTGCGGATGCGGCTATAGCCGCGCTGGCGGCACTCCTCGACGTGGGCAGCTGCGAGGTTGCTCTGCACCCCCGCCATGCGCCGCGCGCCGAGCGCCTCGACGCGCACCTGCTCGATGGCGTCGAAGATGGCGCGCGAGGTCGGACCCGCGGGCTGCCGCCGGGCGTGAAGGGCGCTGTCGTGGTAGCGCAGGCGAAGGGCGAAGCCGTCGGCCGAGCCGCGCACCACCGCCACCTCGCCCGCCGGCAGCTCGCGCGACGGCATGGGGAGGCGCGCCTGGGCGCCGGTCATGGACGGCCGGTCGGGCGAGAAGGCGACGTTCGCCTCGGGCTCGCGCGAGATCGCCCGCATGCAGGCGGCGGTGACCTGGCGGAACTCCTCGAGCGGGTTGTCCTGGCGGCGGTCGGCAGCCATGGCACTACGTGAGGTGGGCCTTGGCCGAGGACTCCGGCAGCTCGCTGCCGAAGCAGCGCTGGTAATATTCGGCGACGATGGCGCGCTCGGCCTCGTCGCACTTGTTGAGGAAGGTGACGCGGAAGCCGAAGCCGATGTCGTGGAAGATCTCGGCGTTCTCCGCCCAGGTCAGCACCGTGCGCGGCGACATCACGGTCGAGATGTCGCCGGCGATGAAGCCGCTGCGCGTGAGATCGGCGAGCGCCACCATGGCGCTGATCTGCTTGCGGCCCTCCTCGCTGTCGTAGCTCGGCGCCTTGGCGGTGACGATCGCCACCTCCTCCTCATGGGGCAGGTAGTTGAGGGTGGCGACGATGTTCCAGCGGTCCATCTGGCCCTGGTTGATCTGCTGGGTGCCGTGGTAGAGGCCGGTGGTGTCGCCCAGCCCGATGGTGTTGGTGGTGGCGAAGAGGCGGAAGGCCGGGTGCGGCCGGATCACGCGGTTCTGGTCGAGGAGGGTGAGCTTGCCCTCGACCTCGAGCACGCGCTGGATGACGAACATGACGTCGGGCCGGCCGGCGTCGTACTCGTCGAACACCAGCGCCGTCGGGCGCTGCAATGCCCACGGCAAGAGGCCCTCGCGGAACTCGGTCACCTGCTTGCCCTCGCGGATGACGATGGCGTCCTTGCCCACGAGATCGATGCGGCTGATGTGGCTGTCGAGATTGACGCGGACGCAGGGCCAGTTGAGCCGCGAGGCCACCTGCTCGATGTGCGTCGACTTGCCGGTGCCGTGATAGCCCTGGATGATGACCCGGCGGTTGTAGGCGAAGCCGGCGAGGATCGCGAGCGTTGTGTCGCGATCGAAGCGGTAGACCTCGTCAAAGTCCGGCACCAGCTCGCTCGGCTGGCTGAAGGCCGGGCACTCCATGTCGACGTTCGATGCCGAAGGTCTGCCGCACGGAGACCTTGATGTCGGGGAGCCCGACCGGCGGGGATTCCATCTTCCCCGGTTGCAGTGTGGCGCTCATTCTGCCGTTCCAACGGTTGCGGGAAATGAGATGCCTATCACGCAGGCACGCTGCCCTTCAAGGTCGTGTAGGCCTGGTTGATCACTTTGAGACGCTCCTCGGCGAGCTTGTCGCCGCCGTGGCGGTCGGGGTGGTGGAGCTTCACCAGCTCCTTATAGCGGGCCTTGACCACCTTGAGCGTCACCGGACCGGCAAGCTCGAAGACCGCGAGCGCCTCCTCCTCGGCGGCACTCCGCCGCGGGGCGCGATCGGCCGTACGGCGCTCGGTGCGGGCCTCCTCCTCGAAGAACTCGAAGAAGTCGCGCCAGCGCTGGCGCTCGCCGCGGCCGGCGCGGAAGGAGCCCAGGCCCAAGGGCCAGGTCGGCCGCTCCCACACCGTGTCGCGCCGGCGGGTGAGTTCGATCTCGCGCTCGCCCATGCCGGCGAAATAGTTCCAGCTCAGATTGTAGGCGCGCACGTGCTCGAGGCAGAACCAGTAGTAGTCGGTCAAGCGCTCGCGGTCCTTGGGCGCGCGGTAGAGCCCCTCCTCGGCGCACTCCGGATGGTCGCAGCGGCGCAAGTGGACTTGCGTCTCCGCCGCCCAAGGGTCGATCCCGATGTGCGCCTCTTTGTGCATGTGCACAGTATGGGGCGGCGCCCGGCGCCAAGCAAGCCTCGGAGGGAGCCTCGGGGGGAGACCGCGTGGCGAAACGGCGGGCGAAGCCGGCGGGGCGAGACGGCTTGACGCAAGGCGCCGGGCGCCACAGTTATGCGCCAGCCGCGAGTTCGCCGTCCGCCCCGGAGGCTCCGATGGAAATGGCCGCACGCATCCGCGCCAAGCTCGACGCAGCACTCACGCCCGAGCGCCTCGAGATCATCGACGAGTCGGCACGCCATGCCGGTCACGCCGGCGCCAGGCCCGGCGGCGAGACGCACTTCCGCGTCGAGATCGTCTCCGCCGCCTTCGCGGGCGAGCGCCAGCTCGCGCGCCAGCGCCGCGTCTATGCCATCCTCAAGGACGAGCTTGAGGACAGCGTCCATGCCCTCTCGCTCTCGACGCTCACTCCCGGCGAAGCGGCCGGGCGCAGCTGAGTGCGCGCCCCGCACAGTGAGGCCGCCTCAGCTCCCCGTGTAATAGTCCGGCCAATAACGCTTCACCACCTCGCTGTCGCTCGCAAGCGCGCGGCAGGAATCGATGAGATCGGGCCGGCCGCGCCGATCGTGGCCGAGCGTCTCGCCGTGCTCGCGCGCGCGCTTCTCGCGCGCCGGGAAGATCGACTGGAAGGCGGTGGTGGCAATCGGCCACAGGAGCTCGACGAGGTGGGTGCAGCCCTTGACGCCGCCGACCCGCTCGCGCACCTGGCGGCGCCAGCCGGGCCCGATGCGCAGGCCCTTGAGCGCCGCGAAGGCAGGGGTGACGCTCGGGCAGAGGTGGAAGGGGTGGAAGTCGCTCGAGGCCTCGACCTCGTGGATCAAGAGGTCCTCGTCGACGGTGACCCTGAGCCACATCTCGTGCACCGGCACGCCCGCCGGAACGGTGCCGCGATAGTCGCTCTCCCAGCCGTAGGTCTTGGTGTCGACCAGGTGGCCCTCGATGTCCCACAGGCCGTCCTTGCGCTGGTAGCCGCGGCACTCGATGCGCCGCGTATGGATGTGCTCGCGCTCGCTCGCTGGGCTTAATGGCATGGTCCGACCGCTGTTGTTGCACTGCAATATAAGCGCCGGGAACCGCGCGTCAAGCGGAGCGGGCTTGGCGCCGGCGCAGGTGCCTACTTCCCCTCCTCGAGCGGCGGCGGGGTCAAGCGGATGGCGGTGATCTGGTTGCGCTGGCGGCGCAGGATCTCGAAGCGGAAGCCGAAGAAGGTGAAGATCTGCCCCGGCTCGGGGATGGCGCGCGCCTGGTGCATGACGAGGCCGGCGAGGGTCGAGGCCTCGGTGTCCGGCAGGCGCCAGTCGAACTCGCGGTTGAGATCGCGGATGGTGACGCTGCCGTCGATCACGAAGGAGCCGCCCGGCTCGGGCGTGACGCCGGTGCGCACGGCCGCTCCCGCCTCGGGCTTGGCGCCGTGCGCGGCGGCCACGCGCTCCTGCGTGATGTCGCCCACGATCTCCTCGAGGATGTCCTCGAGCGTCACGATGCCGAGCCAGCTGCCGTACTCGTCGACCACGAGGGCGATGTGCTCGCGCCGCTTGCGGAAGGCGCGCAGCTGGTCGAGAAGCGTCGTCGCCTCGGGGATGAACCAGGGTTTGACGACCGCACCCTCGAGCTCGCGCCGCTCGAGGCTGCCGGGATGCCGGCTGAGTGCCGCGAGCAACGCCTTGCCGTGCAGCACGCCCACGATGTTGTCCGGCTCGCCGCGCCAGACCGGGATGCGCGAATAGGGGCTCTCCGCCGCCTCGGCGAGGATGCGCTCGGTCGGCAGGTCCGCCTCGATGGTCCTGACGCTCTTGCGGTGGATCATGATCTCGCCGACCTGGACCTCGTCGAGGTCGAGCACGCTCCTCAGCATGCGCCGCTCCTCGGCCAGCTCGGGCTCCGGGCCGTGATGGAGCTCGATGGCGCCGCGCAGCTCCTCCTCGCGATGCAGGCCGGAGGCCCCGCCCTCGGCCCTTACGCCGAAGAGACGCAGCAGCACGCGCACCACCACCTCGATGCCATGGGTGATCGGCCCGAAGAGCCGCATGATCGCGCGCACGGCGGGTGCCGTGGCGAGCGCCACCCGGTCGGCATGGTTGAGCGCGTAGGTCTTGGGCAGCACCTCGCCGAAGAGCAGCACGAGCGTCGTCATGACGAGGGTCGCATAGGCCACGCCGGCATGGCCGAACCAGTCGATCAGCAGGCTCGTCGCCAGCGCCGAAGCGAGGATGTTGGCGAGATTATTGCCGAGGAGGATGGCGCCGATGAGCCGCTCCTTGGCCTGGCGCAGCTGGTTGACCAGGCGCGCGCGCTCGTTGCCGCGGCGCTCGAGCGCGTGCATGCGCGGCCGCGAGGCGCCGGTGATCGCCGTCTCCGAGGCCGCGAAGAAGGCCGAGGCGAGGAGCAGCGCCAGGATGAGAGCGAGCGTGCCGGCGAGTGCCCAATCGAAGCTCACGGCGGCGTCCGCGCTCAGGCGGCGATCTCGGCGTCGAGCAGCAGGCGCACGGCATCCGGCGCCACGTCGCGCGCCACGAAGGCCTGGCCGATGCCGCGCGCCAAGACGAAGGCGACGCGGCCGTCGCGCACCTTCTTGTCGCGCGCCATGTGGGCGATGAGCCGCTCGGCGTCCCAGCGCCGGTTGGCCGAGCCCGCAATCGCCGTCGGCAGCCCCATCGCCGCGAGATGGCGGCGCACGCGCGCCGCGTTGGCCGCCGGGCAATAGCCGAGCCGGACCGAGAGGTCGAAGGCCATGACCATGCCGATCGCCACCGCCTCGCCGTGAAGGAGCTCGTCGCCGAAGCCGGTCTCCGCCTCGAGCGCGTGGCCGAAGGTATGGCCGAGGTTGAGGAGGGCGCGGGCACCCCCTTCCCGCTCGTCCGCCGCCACCACCGCGGCCTTGAGCGCGCAGCTCCGCACCACGGCGCGATGGAGTGCTGACCGCTCGCAGCGGGCGAGTGCGGCGCCGTGCTCCTCGAGCCAGGCGAAGAAGTCGCGATCGCCCAGGAGGCCGTATTTAGCCACCTCGGCGTAGCCGGCGAGGAGCTCGCGCCGGGGCAGCGTCGCGAGCGCCGCCACGTCCGCCAGCACCAGCCTCGGCTGGTAGAAGGCGCCGACCAGGTTCTTGCCGTGCCGGGTGTTGATCGCGGTCTTGCCGCCGACGGCGCTGTCGACTTGCGCCAGGAGCGTCGTCGGGAGCTGCACGTAAGCGATGCCGCGCAGCACGATGCTGGCGGCGAAGCCCGTGAGATCGCCGATGACGCCGCCGCCGAGTGCGAGCAGCGTCGTCGTGCGCTCGATCGGCAGCGCAAGGAGGCGGTCGAGCAAGGCCTCGAGATGGCGGAAATCCTTGGTCGCCTCGCCGGCCGGCAGCACGATCTCGTCATGGGCTATGGCGGCGGCGTCGAGCGAGGCCAAGAGACCGCCCAAGTGGAGGGGCGCCACGTGCTCGTCGGTGACCACGGCGACGCGCGGCCGGGCGAGAAGCGGCCCCATCAAGGCGCCGGCCTCGGCCAGCAGCCCGTCGCCCACCGCGACGTCGTAGCTGCGCGCGCCGAGCTCGACGCGGACGGTCTCTCGCCCGCTCATGGCGCCGGCTCGGCGATCCCGCCGGCCGCCGGCTCGGGAGCGCTTTCGGCAAAGCGGAGGAGCGCCTCGATCACCCGCTCGACCGTCGCCTCGGGCGGCGCATCGTTGCTGTCGACCACGATGTCCGCCTCGGCGTAGACCGGATGGCGCGCCGCGATGAGCCGCTCGAGGGTCGCCCGCCGGTCGCCGTTATTGAGGAGCGGGCGGTTGGTGCGCCGCGCGGTGCGGCGCAGCAGGAGCTCGAGGTCGGCGCGCAGCCAGACGGAGACGGCGCGCACGCGCACCTTCTCGCGCGTGCGCGCGTCCATGAAGGCGCCGCCGCCCGTGGCCAGCACGTGAGGGGGCTGGTCGAGGAGGCGCGCGATCACGCGGCGCTCGCCGTCGCGGAAGTGGGCCTCGCCGTGGCGCTCGAAGATATCGGCGATGCTGCAGCCCGCCGCCGCTTCGATCTCATGGTCGGCGTCGACGAAGGCCAGTCCCAGGCGCTGGGCCAGGCGCTTGCCGATGCAGCTCTTGCCCGCCCCCATCAGGCCGACGAGAACGACCGTCCGGGCCGGCGCGCCGGAGGGCGCATCCGCCGGCGCGGGCGGCGCAAGGCTTGCCGAAGACCGAGAGTGCCGTAATATCGCCATAGTGGAACTTTAACACACTGCCCGATCGCATGTCGCCACGGCCGCGGCAAGGGCGACGCAGGGCCTCCCGCCACCGCAGCCCTCGGCGCTGCAAGCGAATGGACGCGCATGCCCAAGCTTTCCCGCATTATCGCAATCTTCATCCTCATCGTGGTCGTGGCGGGCGCCGTCTTCCTGGCCACCTGGCAGATACCGGCGCCGACCGCCAAAGTCGAGAGGGTCATCCCCAATGACCGCTTCCCGCGCTAGCTCCCCTGCCGCGGGGCTTCTCGCGGCGGGCCTCCTCTCGGCCGGCCTCTTCTCGGCCGGCCTCTTCCGGGCTGCCCCTGCTGCGGCCGGGCCTGCCGAGCTGGCCCAGGCCTCGGGCGGTCCCATCGAGATCGTCCCGTTGGCGCCGCCGCCGGGTACTGCGGCCTCGCCAGGCTCGGCGGCGCCGAGCGCAGCACCTCCCGCGGCAGCCGCGCCTGGACCCGCTGCCGCTCCCGCGGGGCCCGAGAACATCCTGCCCAAGGCCGTCGAGCCCACGAGTGCCGCGCCCGCGAGCGGCGCGCCCCCGAGCGCCGCGCCCGAGACCGCCGAGTCCAAGAGTGCGGCGGCGGAGACGTGCTGCGGCTCCGAGAGCGAGGGGGCCGGCGTCCTCGGCGAAAGCGACGGCGGCCTCGGCGCCGATCTCTGGCGCGGCACCCCGCGCGCCGTTCTCGCCGAGCTCATTCCGGCGATCCCGGCGGCGATTCCCTCGCCGGCGCTGCACGAGCTCGCACGCCGCCTGCTGCTCTCCACGGCGAAGCCGCCCGAAGGGCCGCGCGGCAGCGGGCCGAGCCTCCTCATGCTGCGCGTCCGCAAGCTCGCCGAGATGGGCGATTTCGACGGCATGAGGGCGCTTGCCGCGGTCGCAAAAGGTGCGGCGGCGGCGGACGAGCTTGCCCGCATCTCGGCCGAAGGGCGCCTCCTCGACGACAAGACGGCCGCCCTTTGCCAGGACGTGCCCGCGCTCATGCGCACGCACCACGACGTCTTCTGGCAGGAGCTGCAGGTGTTCTGCCAGGCCCTTGCCAAGAACAGCCAGCTCGTCGAGCTCGGCCTGGGCCTGCTGCGCGACGAGGGCAGCGAGGAGGACCCGGCCTATTTCGCGCTGATCGAGGCCTTGATCGGCGGCAAGGCCGCCAAGGTGACCAGCCTCGCCGGCGCCACGCCGCTGACGCTTGCCGTGATGCGCGCGGCCAAGCTGCCGCTGCCGGAGGACGGGCTCGACAAGGCATCGCCGGCGGTGCTGCGCGCGATCGCCGAGAGCCCCGACGCCGGCGTCGATGTCCGCCTTGCCGCGGCCGAGCGCGCCACGCTCCTCGGGGCACTCCCGGGTGCCGCCTTGCGCAAGGTCTACGACAGCGTGCCGGTGAGCGACGCCGATCTGCAGAACGCCTTGAGCAAGGCGCAGAGCGAGTACGGCCCGCGCGCGCGCGTTCTGCTCTACCGCGGTGCCAAGGCGCAATCGGTGCCCACGGCGCGCGCCGAGGCGGTGCGCGCGGCGCTCTCGCTTGCCCGCGCGGCCGGCGTCTATGCGATCGCGGTCGCGGTCAACCTCCCCTTCATCGAGGCGATGTCGCCAACGCCGGAGCTCGGCTTCTTCGCGGGCGAGGCGGGCCGCAGCCTTGTCTTCGCCGACGAGATTGACAAGGCCGAAGGCTGGTTTGCACTCGCGGATTCGGACAATCGCGCTGGCGGCGTAGTGCCCACGGCGGCGACCAGCCTGTGGCCCTATGACCGCCTCATCGTCTCGGACAGCCAGCCGTGGGACAACGAGCGCTTCGGTACCTGGCTCACCGCGGAGCGCGCGCGCGTCGACGGCGAGGCCAAGCTGGCGAACGAGCGCGCGGCGCGCTTCCTCGGCCTTGCCGCCGCCCTCGGCAAGCCGGTGACCTCGGCGGCCTGGCAGCCCCTCTACGGCGCCGCGGAGCCGGAGCCGGCGGCGATGCCCTCCATCGCCCTCTGGCACGGCCTCAATGAGGCCGCCGCGGCCGGCCGGCGCGGCGAATGCCTGCTCCTCGCCTTGGCCGCGGTCGGCTCGGGCGGCCTGCAAAACACCAACCCGATCGCCGTCGAGGCGGTCATAGACGGCCTGCGCCAGGTCGGCCTCGACAAGGAGGCGCGGCGGCTCGCCATCGAGGCCGCGGTCGCGGTGGGACTCTAGGGCGCGCCCGGAGATGCCCGCCGCGCGGCGCGGACGGCCACGGCAGGCGGCGGCCCCTCCTTCGCCCCGCCTCGAGGCCTTCCTCGAGATGCTCATCGCCGAGCGCGGGGCTGCGCGCAACACGGTCGAGGCCTACCGCCGCGACCTTGCCGACTTCGCGGCCTTTCTCGCCCGCCGCGGGGCCACGCTCGAGGGTGCCGACGGCAGAGCGCTCGAGGCCTATCTCAAGGCGCAGAGAGAGCGGGGCATGGCGCCGCGCACGGCGGCCCGGCGCCTCTCCGCGCTACGCCAGTTCCACCGCTTCCTCTATGACGAGGGTGCGAGGCCCGACGATCCGACCGCCACCCTCGACAGCCCGCGCCAGGGCCTCTCGCTGCCCAAATATCTGAGCGAGGCGGAGGTCGATGCCCTCCTCGCCGCGGCAGGGCGGCGCAAGGGTCAGGAGGGCGCCCGCCTCTTGGCCCTCGTCGAGCTCCTTTATGCCACGGGCCTGCGCGTCTCCGAGCTGGTGGCGCTGCCGCTCGCCGCCGTCGCGCGCGAGCGCCGCCTCCTCGCCGTGCGGGGCAAGGGAGGCAAGGAGCGCGTGGTGCCGCTCTCGGTGCCGGCGCGTGCGGCGCTCGAGACTTGGCTTGCGGCGCGCACCGCGCGCCTCAAGCGCGGAGAGAGCTCGCGCTGGCTCTTCCCCTCCTCCGGCACGTCGGGGCACCTGACCCGCCACCGCCTGGGCCAGCTCCTGAAGGAGCTCGCCATTGCCGCGGGCCTGAAACCCGCCAAGGTGTCGCCCCACGTGCTGCGCCACGCCTTCGCCACCCACCTCCTCGCCCACGGCGCCGACCTCAGGAGCGTGCAGCGCCTCCTGGGCCACGCCGACATCAGCACGACGCAAATCTATACCCACGTGCTCGAGGCGCGCCTCAAGAGCCTCGTCAACGAGCACCACCCGCTCGCCAAGGCGAGGCGGTAGGCGGGAGAAGGAGTGGGAGAGGCGCCAAACAGGAGGAAAACGCAAATGGCATTTTTCATCTGGACAAAAATGCAGACGGAATCCGGCGTGAATCTTCCTGCAATTATCGCGCTCAAAGAGATGGAAAGGATCGCCGGGGAAGGTGAGTTCTGGTGGGGCGTTGGAAGCGCGCCCTCTAGGAGCGCTATGCGTGAGGCTATTGATAAGAGTAATGGGACTTTGCCAATTTTATTTTCGATTATGCTATCAAGGCCGCAGAAGAAGGATGTGGCTCCAGGCGACGTCTATTCCTGGACAGCTTGGGAAGACGATAACCGCATTTCCCATCCCCTCCCCGAGCACGTGTTGGCCGTCAGTCGGGGACGCGATGAAAAGAAAAGTCACAACGCATTGGTTTGTCGATCGTCCGTTCCGATCGCCATCGGCAACCACGGTCCGTTCGATCCCTCACGCTGTCAAAATCGCAGTGGGAGATCCGTAGGCGCTTCCCAAGTCACGGCGCTGCTTCAAGGGGACATCGATGGAGACCACTCGCCAGGCATCTACCATTTCGGCTTTCGCGCAACGCTGATCGAACCTTGGGTTGTAAAGTTAGTGAAGCCGCGCAAACTTCTGCAAACGGAAATGAACTTGCTCGAGGGATGGCGTCAAACCTGGATAGACTTTGTGGGAGGGAATCGATCATTGCAGTCGCGCCGAAGTACAGGCTAGTTCGGGAGCCCTTGCGAATATATTGCAAATTTGGTATGTTCGATGAGTTGGGTCGTCACGTTTCTCAACCAAGCGGTTGCCGGCGAGCTAGCGCCGTTGCCGGCGGATATCCGTGCCAAATTCAGCAGGATCGTCATGCTGATCGAGAGCCATGGGCTCGAACGCGTGCGGGAACCCCACGTGAAGCACGTGGACGATCGCTTATGGGAGATGCGCATGCGCGGGCGGGACGGCATTGCCCGCGCGATCTACGTGACGGCGTCGGGAAGGCGCGTGGTCGTCGTCCATGTCTTCACAAAGAAGACGCAAAAGACGCCGCGACGCGAGATAGAGCTCGCGCGCGAGCGGGCGAAGGGAGTGATATGAAAGCGATCCGCGCGCGCGACCTTCATCGCAAATGGATGCGGAGCGACCCCGACTATGCGCGCGAGTTTGCCGCGCTCGAGGAGGAGTTCGCACTCGCCGCGGCAATGCTGGAGGCCCGCGCCCGTGCCGGACTGACGCAGGAGCAGCTTGCGCGCCTGATGAAGACCACGCAGGCCGTGATCGCGCGGCTGGAAAGCGGGCGGGCGAGGCCCTCGACACGGACGCTCGAGCGCTTCGCGGCCGCCACGGGTTCGCGGCTCCGCATCTTCTTCGAGCCGGCAACCACGCGCCAATCGCGTTGAGCGGCTCGCCATTTCAGCCCTATGTTGCGGCTCTGGATGGCGGTGCCAGGCCGTTGACATTCGTGCGGGCTTGGGCAATATCCCTTTTTCGCACTGCGGCATGAATTTCCGCACTTGCGAAATCCCCATCCTTCCGCCCGTTGCCCGCGCTGAGAGGTCGGAGATGAGCTTCAAGATCGTCGAGCAGGCGCGCCCGCGGCTCAACCGCAGCGAGCTCGCCGTCCCCGGCAGCAATCCCAAGCTCTTCGCCAAGGCGGCGGCCTCGGCGGCCGACGTCGTCTTCCTCGATCTCGAGGACGCGGTGGCGGCGCACGAGAAGGAGGCCGCGCGCCGGAACGTCATCGAGGCGATCAACGGCATCGAGTGGGGGGCCAAGAGCCTCTCGCTGCGCATCAACGGCCTCGACACCCATTACATGTACCGCGACGTGGTCGACGTGCTCGAAGGGACGGGCGAGCGTCTCGACCTCATCATGATCCCCAAGGTGGGTACCGCGGCCGACGTCTATGCGCTCGACATGCTGGTGACGCAGATCGAGCAGGCGAAGGGCAAGAAGAAGCGCCTCGGCTTCGAGCTCATCATCGAGACGGCACTCGGCATGCAGAACTTGGACGCGATCGCGGCTGCGAGCCCGCGGCTCGAGTCGCTCCATTTCGGCGTCGCCGACTACGCCGCCTCGACGCGCGCGCGCACCACCAGCATCGGCGGCCCCAACCCCGACTATGCGGTGCTCACCGACAAGGACGCCGCCGGCAAGCGCGAGACCCATTGGGGCGACATGTGGCACTACGCCTTGGCACGCCTCGTGGTGGCGGCGCGCGCCAACGGCTTGCGCCCCATCGACGGGCCGTTCGGCGACTTCTCGGACGCCCAGGGCTTCCGCGCCCAGGCGCGCCGCTCGGCGGTGCTCGGCTGCGAGGGCAAGTGGGCGATCCATCCGAGCCAGATCGCACTCGCCAACGAGAGCTTCAGCCCGAGCGAGGCCGAGGTCGCCAAGGCGAGGCGCATCATCGACGCCATGGCCCAGGCGCAGAAGGAGGGCAAGGGTGCGGTCTCGCTCGACGGCCGGCTCCTCGATATCGCCTCGATCCGCCAGGCCCAGGTGCTGGTGGAAAAGGCGAAAGAGATCGGTGCCGCGAGTTGAGGTGCGGCACCGCGCGCCGCCGCCTGCTTTTGCCGTCGCGACGCGCGCGGAGCTGTGCTAGGTAGGGCGTCGGCCATGCACCACTATCTCGACTTCGAGAAGCCGATCGCCGAGCTCGAGGGCAAGATCGAGGAGCTCCGCCACCTCTCGCCCAGCGCCGAGCTCAACATCGTCGAGGAGGTGGCGCGGCTTCAGCTCAAGCTCGAGCGGCTCCTGCGCCAGACCTATACCCGGCTATCAGCCTGGCAGAAGGTGCAGGTGGCGCGCCATCCCGAGCGGCCGCACTTCTCCGACTACGTGGCGGCGCTGATCGCCGACTTCACGCCGCTCGCCGGCGACCGCGCCTTCGCCGAGGACCGCGCCGTCATCGGCGGCCTCGGCCGCTTCCGCGGCCGCTCGGTCGTCGTCATCGGCCAGGAGAAGGGCGCCGACACCGAGAGCCGGGTGCGCCACAATTTCGGCATGGCCAGGCCCGAGGGCTACCGCAAGGCGCAGCGCCTCATGCGCCTCGCCGACCGCTTCCAGCTGCCGCTCATCACCCTCGTCGACACCGCGGGCGCCTACCCGGGCGTCGACGCGGAGGAGCGCGGCCAGGCCGAGGCCATCGCGCGCAGCATCGCCACCTGCCTCGAGGTCGGCGTGCCGCTCGTGAGCGTCATCATCGGCGAGGGCGGCTCGGGCGGCGCCATCGCCCTCGCCGCCGCCAACGCGCGTGCTCATGCTCGAGCACGCGGTCTATTCGGTGATCTCGCCCGAGGGCTGCGGCTCGATCCTGTGGCGCGACGGGGCGCATGTGCAGGAGGCGGCCGAAGCCCTCAAGCTCACCGCCCAGGACCTCGAGCGGCTCGGCATCGTCGATTCCGTCATCGCCGAGCCGCTCGGCGGCGCGCAGCGCGACAAGGAGAAGGCGATCACCGCCGTCGGCAGCGCGCTCGAAGAGGCGCTGCGCCCGCTCGAGAAGCTCGACGGCGGCCAGCTCAAGCAGCGCCGGCGCGATAAGTTCCTCGAGATGGGAAGCCAGATGACGGACGTCAGATGACGGACGACGGAGAGGCGCGGCGGCTCGAGGAGCCCTCATCCTGAGGAGGACGCAAAGCGGCCGTCTCGAAGGATGAGGGCGGGGTAAGCGAGGAACGTTCGCAATGGCCGCTTATCTCTACATCCTTCGCTGCCGCGATGACTCGTACTACGTCGGCACTACCCGAGGCAGCCTCGAGGTGCGAGTGGCTGAGCATAATGCCGCACGTTACGGCGGTTACACGATGCGACGGCGGCCCGTCGCGTTCGTCTACCACCAGGAATTCGATCGGATCGAGGACGCCATTGCAGCCGAGCGTCAGGTCAAGGGTTGGCGTCGTGAAAAGAAGGAAGCGCTCATTCGGGGCGACTTCGCGGCCCTACGGAAGCTTGCCAGCCGCGCACGGGATCGGCTCGCCGCGCAAACCTCCGCCCCATCGACCGTGGAAACTCATCCTTCGAGACGCAACCCTTCGGGTTGCTCCTCAGGATGGCGATTATCCCCCACTTGACAGACTGATTTTTCCGCGATATTGTCTCCACATAATCGACGGAGACGCCCAAATGTCTAAGCCCAAGAGGCCCCGCATCCACCAAATGACCGTGGCCGATTTCGAGCGGGCTTTCCCAGACGAGAATGCTTGCTGCGCTTATCTGGTGGGCCATAGGTGGCCGCTTGGCGTGCGTTGCCCGCGGTGTGGCGCTGAGAACCCCTACGAGCTTCCCTCCCGTCCCTGGCACTGGCAGTGCGAGGCCTGCACGGCAGACGGCTACCGCTTCTCCCATATCGCGGGGACGGTCTTCGAGAACACCAACAAGCCCCTGCGGGAGTGGTTCCGCGTGATCCACCTCATGCTGACCAGCAAGAAGGGCATCAGCGCCCTTCAGGTCATGCGATATATGGGTTTTGGCTCCTACAAGACGGCTTGGTACATGTGCCATCGCGTCCGCGCCGGCTTGGCGGATAGGGAATTCCGGAAGCTCATGGGCATCGTCGAGGTTGACGAGACTTTCATCGGCGGGAAGGCCTACAACAAGCATGGCCGGCGGGGCGGCGGTGGCCGGGGTGGCATCGGCTCCGGCAAGACGCCCGTGGTCGGCGCTGTCCAGCGCAAAGGAAATGTCGTCGCCCGCGTGATCTCGACAGTGAGTGCTGACGTGCTCACGACCTTCGTGCGCGAGGCCGTTTCGCATCGTGTGAGCTTGCTTTGCACCGACGAATGGACCGGCTATCGGAAACTCAAGGCCGAATACCCGCACGGCGTCATCCGTCACACGGCCGGCGAGTACGTTCACGGCAACATCCACACGAACACGATTGAGTGCTTCTGGTCCATCTTCAAGCGCGGGATCGTCGGGAGCTTTCATAAGGTCAGCAAGAAATACTGAGCTGGTCCTGGAAAATCGGACAGGGTGCTAAGGTGTATTCCGCCGGATAACGGAGGAGTACGCGATGACGATGAGACGGCGGTTTGCGGGCGATTTCAAGGCCCGGGTAGCCCTGGAGGCGTTGCGGGGCGACAAGACGGTTCAGGAGATCGCGGCGAAGCACAAGGTGCATCCGAACCAGGTGAGCACGTGGAAGCGCCAAGCGATCGAGGGCTTGGGCGATGTGTTCTCGAGCGGGGTGGACCGCGAGCGCCAGGATCACGAGAGCGAGGTTCGCGATCTCCACGCCAAGATCGGGCAGTTGACGGTGGAACGGGATTTTTTGGCCAGAGGGCTCAAGCGATGAGCCGGGAGGAGCGCAAGGCGATGATCACGCCCGGCCACCCCGGCTTGAGCTTGAGCCGCCAATGCCGGCTTCTCGCGATCAGCCGCTCGTCGTTCTATTGCGCCCCCCGGGGCGAGAGCCCGGAGAACCTGGCGCTGATGCGCCGCATCGACGAGCTGTTTCTGCGCTGCCCCTTCTACGGCAGCCGGCAAATGGTGCGCCAGTTGCGGCGGGAGGATATCGCGGCCGGCCGCCACCGGGTCCGGCGGCTGATGCGCCTCATGGGCCTGGCGGCGATCTACCAGGCGCCGAGAACCAGCACGCCGCACCCGGGGCACCGGGTCTATCCCTATCTGCTGCGGGACGTGGCGGTGGAGCGTCCCGATCAGGTCTGGTGCGCCGACATCACCTACATCCCGGTGCGGCGCGGCTTCCTCTATCTGGTCGCGATCATGGACTGGGCGACGCGCCACGTCCTGGCATGGCGGCTGTCGAACACCATGGATGCCGGGTTCTGCATCGCGGCGCTGAACGAGGCGCTGGCCGACTACGGCCGGCCCGAGATTTTCAACACCGACCAGGGCAGCCAGTTCACCAGCCTCGACTTCACCGGCGTGCTCAAGGACGCGGAGATCGCGATCTCGATGGACGGGCGGGGGCGGTGCCTGGACAACATCTTCATCGAGCGCCTCTGGCGCTCGCTAAAATACGAGGCCGTCTACCTGCACGAGATGACGGATGGCTTCGCGGCCGAGCGTGTCATCGGCGAATGGATCGCCTTCTACAACACCGAGCGGCCGCACTCGGCGCTTGACGGCGGCACGCCTGCGGAAGCCTACTCGAGCCGGCGGCCTGTGGATATGATGGACAAGGCTGACGCCTTGCCCACATCTCCACAGGCCCAACAGCAACAAAAAGCCTTCAACATGATTCGAGTCTTGGCAGCGTGATCAGCATCCGGAATACACCTTAAATCCGCTGCCACCTGTCCAAACAACCAGGACCAGCTCATACCTCCCGCTGTACGTCGCTGAATTCCAGTTCCGGTATAACAACCGTGGAAACGAGAACGTTTTCGGAGAAGCGATCAAGGGATGCTAGACATCTGCCGCAAATACGGCCCGACTTGCATTGTTCTTCTGTGCGGAGCCCTCGTATCATGGGCCTTTGTTTCCTTTGCGTACTGCGAGGGTAATTACGATCAAGCCGCCAACTACGACCCCTATAAAAATCAAACCATCTTCGATACTTGCTTTGCTCGGGGACCTATAGCTGCTGCTGGGCGGCTCGGTATTTTTCTCAGCCACCACAAGGAAGCATTTTTTGCAGCCATCACTACCTTGGCAACCGTCGCTATCGCCGTATTCACTTACACGCTCTACAGTGCCACCACTGAACAAGCTCGCCTGACTAGGAAGGCACTCAAGGTTGCTCGCGACGAATTCACTTCCAGCCATCGCCCTCGCATCATTTTGAGAGACGTTCACTTGCTTCCGACTGAACAGGGACACGAGATTATTTTCATGCTCGTAAATACTGGGGGGACGCCCGCAACTATTGTAGAAAGCTGGATCATTATTGAGTTTATACAACCAGGTAACCCCATAAGAAATCCACGATCCTACGGGCACAATGATCTCGGGCGGATCGTTTTCGCCGCCGGAGAAATGAAAGATTTGACCTATCAGGCCCCTCCCGATGTTGGCCTTCATATAGCTTTTCGTTCCGCTGCTGGCGCGGCGAGCATCGATCAATCGAAAGCTTGGCACCTCGATTTTGCGGGAGCCATTCTCTATTCTGACGACGCTGGGAATTGTCGGCGAAGCGTCTTCCGACGCCGGTGGGATTTTAATAGACAAGCCTTTTGCCGAGTCGATGACCCCGATCAAGAGTATGCCGATTAAGACAAGCCCGGCGGATGCCCGTCGCAACCCTCCAAGAGGGCGCCCTAGCGCTGTCAAGCGGGGGATAATCGCCCTCAGGATGAGGCCCCAGCTCGGTGCCGGGGGCAATGGCTAAACGCGCCCGTGGCAGTGCTTGTGCTTCTTGCCGGAGCCGCAGGGGCAGGGGCAGGGGGCGTTGCGCGGCACCTTGCCCCAGCCGGCGCTGTCGTTGGCGTTGACCCAGCGGCCGGTCGCCTCGTCCTACTTAACCCTTTGAAGCTTCATCCAGGCCTTGCCGCAATTGGCCGTGTTCCAAGGTTCACTTTGAAACGTATCGCCGGTAAATTGGCCAGTCATGACAACATTAGCCGCGAACGAACCTCGAAAGCTTCCGTTATCAGAAATTGATCCCGCGACATTATATTTTCTCGTGCCGCCACCCTCTGCGTAACCCGTCATTTGATTGTCTGCGATGTGGACCCTGACCTTGTCCATGTTGCCGCACCGCTCGGTGTATGACATTACTCCCTCCCAATCTCCGTCAAAGGGGCCAGCGGAGTAAGCCGTGCCGCCCGTCAAGCACCCAATAGCGACGATCAGCGCAACGTTTAATGAGTACCTCATCGGACCACCCCCCGGGAACGATGCCTATGAGGCCGATAATTTACACTATTGCGAGTACCACGGCTATGCGTCCTTAGCTATCTGTTTGTCGAATAAAACCCAATAGGCGCTCCTCCCGCTTCTCAACGGCCGCGCGCATCTCCGGCGGGAACGAGTACCGTGTACACGGAGTCAATGGCGCTTCTGTCGTCCGTCGTCCGTCGTCTGTCGTCCGGGTCGTCAGACCCTCCCGTGGCAATGCTTGTGCTTCTTGCCGGAGCCGCAGGGGCAGGGGGCGTTGCGCGGCACCTTGCCCCAGCTGGCGCTGTCGTTGGGGTTGATCCAGCGCCCGGTCGGCTCGTACCAGACGAGGCCCGGCACGGGCGGACCGGCCTCGCGCCCCGCCTGGCGCGCGCGGAGCAGGGGTGCCGGCGGAAGCGGCCTGGCGGCGTCGGTCCCGGTCGCGCGTGCCTCGCCGAACATGCCGACCTCGTCGTGCTCCTCATGGAGCTGGCGCTGCGCCGGCTGGGGTATCAGCTGCTCGGGCTGCTGGATGCGCAGCTCGAGGTGGCAAAGCACGCTCGTCACCGTCTCGCGCAGGCGCCCCAGCATGTCCTCGAAGAGTGCGAAGGCCTCGCGCTTGTACTCGACGAGCGGGTCGCGCTGGGCATAGGCGCGCAAGCCGATCGACTGGCGCAGGTGGTCGAGGGAGAGGAGGTGGTCCTTCCACACCTGGTCGAGGAGCTGGAGGAGGATGCTCTTCTCCGCCATGCGCATGATCTCGGGGCCGTACTGGGCGACCTTCTCGGCCATCTTGGCGCCCGCCGCCTTCTCCAGGCGCTCGATCACCTCGCCGTCCGAGATGCCCTCCTCCTTGGCCCAGTCCTCGAGCGTGAGGTCGAGGCCGAGGAGGCGGAGCGTCTCCTCGTGCAGGCCCTTCACCTCCCACTGCTCGGGATAGGAGTGCGGCGGCACGAATTTGGCGACGGCGCCGCGGATGACGTCCTTGCGCATGTCCTCGACCATCTGCGCCACGTCGTCCGCCTGCATGAGCTCCTTGCGCTGCTCGTAGATGACCTTGCGCTGGTCGTTCATCACGTCGTCGAAGCGCAAGAGGTTCTTGCGGATGTCGAAGTTGCGCGCCTCGACCTTCTGCTGCGCCTTCTCGAGCGCCTTGTTGATCCAGGGGTGGGTGATGGCCTCGCCTTCCTTGAGGCCGAGCTTCTGCAGCATGCCGTCCATGCGCTCGGAGCCGAAGATGCGCATGAGGTCGTCCTCGAGGGAGAGGAAGAACTTGGAGGCGCCCGGGTCGCCCTGGCGGCCCGAGCGGCCGCGCAGCTGGTTGTCGATGCGCCGGCTCTCGTGGCGCTCGGTGCCGATCACGAGGCAGCCGCCCGCCACGAGCACGATCTCCCTGGCGCGCGCCACCTCGGCGCGCACCTCCTCCTCCTTGGCCTTGTGCAGGCTGTCGTCGGCGACGTTGCCGAGCTCCTGCTTGACGCGCATCTCGACGTTGCCGCCGAGCTGGATGTCGGTGCCGCGGCCGGCCATGTTGGTGGCGATCGTCACCGCACCCGGCCGGCCCGCCTGGGCGATGATGTAGGCCTCCTGCTCGTGGTAGCGCGCGTTCAGCACCTGGTGCGGCACCTTGCGCTTCTTGAGCATCTCGGAGAGGAGCTCGGACTTCTCGATGGAGACCGTGCCGACGAGCATCGGCTGCTGCCTCGCCTGCGCCTCGCCGATGAAGTCGATGATCGCCTCGAACTTCTCGCGCGCGGTGCGATAGACCTCGTCGTCCATGTCGTCGCGGATGCACGGCAGGTTGGTCGGCATCTCGACGACCTCGAGCTTGTAGATGTCGGCGAACTCCTCCGCCTCGGTCATCGCCGTGCCGGTCATGCCGGAGAGCTTGGGATACATGCGGAAGTAGTTCTGGAAGGTGATGGAGGCGAGCGTCTGGTTCTCGGTCTGCACCGTCACCCCTTCCTTGCCCTCGAGCGCCTGGTGCAGGCCCTCGGAGTAGCGCCGGCCCTCCATCATGCGGCCGGTGAACTCGTCGATGATGACGACCTTGCCGCCCTTGACGATGTAGTCGGTGTCACGCTGGAAGAGCTTGTGGGCGCGGAGCGCCTGGTTGACGTGGTGGAGCACCGAGATGTTGGCGACGTCGTAGAGGCCGCCCTGCTTCAGGAGCTCGGCCTCGCGCGCGAGCTCCTCCATGTGGTTGACGCCCGCGTCGGTGAGCGTCACCGCGCGCGCCTTCTCGTCCTTCTCGTAGTCCTCGTCGAGGAGATGCGGGATCAGGGCGTTGACCTTGACGTAGAGCTCCGAGCTGTCCTCGGCGGGGCCCGAGATGATGAGCGGCGTGCGCGCCTCGTCGATGAGGATGCTGTCCACCTCGTCGACGATCCCGAAGGTGAAGGGCCGGTGGACCATGTCCTCGAGGCGGAACTTCATGTTGTCGCGCAGATAGTCGAAGCCGAACTCGTTGTTGGTGCCGTAGGTGATGTCGGCGGCGTATTGCGCGCGGCGCTCCTCGTCCGAGAGGCCGTGCACGATGCAGCCGACGCTGAGCCCGAGGAAGCGGTAGATTTCGCCCATCCATTCGGAGTCGCGCCGGGCAAGATAGTCGTTGACCGTGACGATGTGGACGCCCTTGCCGGCGAGCGCGTTGAGATAGGCGGCGAGCGTCGATACCAGCGTCTTGCCCTCGCCCGTCTTCATCTCGGCGATCATGCCCCGGTGCAGCACCACGCCGCCCATGAGCTGCACGTCGAAGTGGCGCTGGCCGAGCGTGCGCTTGGCCGCCTCGCGCACCGTCGCAAACGCCTCGTGGAGGATGTCGTCGAGGCCGTCGCCCGCGGCGAGCCGCCCCTTGAGCAGCTCCGTGCGCCCCCTGAGCTCGTCGTCCGTCAGTTTCTCGAGCTCGGGCTCGAGCGCGTTGATCTCCGTGACGTACGGGCGGAGTCCCTTCACGAAGCGTTCGTTGGCTGAGCCGAACAGCTTGCGGGCGATAACGCCTAACATGGAGCGGTCCTCGAAGGCGAACGGACGGAGCCGGCACCGCTGCGGTGCCGGCCCGCAGCACAGATAGGGGGTGCTGCCGGAGCTGTCAATGTCCTGGGCGGCGCCCATGGCGAAGACGAGGCGGGCTCGCGGCAACGCAAGCGACGCGCCGCTGCGGCGTACTTCATGGGCGGCCGCAGCGCTCGGCGCGGGACGCCGGCCCCGGCTTCTCCAAGTCAAGCTTCTCTTGTGCCTGGGAGCGCTTTGTGCATTATCGAGCCGCCTTTTCCGGCATCCCGGGCACCGCGGCGGACGGCGGGGTGCCCAGGCGAGCAGCCTCTCTCCCGCCGTCCGTCGAGAGGTACTTCATGTCATCCCATCCCGCCGCTGCGATCCTCGCGGCCGCCGTCCTCGGGGCGATTTCACTCGCGTTGCCGGCTTCGGCGGCCGAGACGCCGAGCGCCCCGGCAGCCGCGGGCCAGCCGGCGGCTGGCGACCCGGTCGTGGCGACCGTGAACGGCGTTGCGATCCACCGCTCGGATGTCGAGACGGCGCGCAAGGACCTGCCGCAGCAGTATCAATCCTTCCCCTTCGAGGTGGTCTATCCCGCCCTCCTCGAGCGCCTCATCGACGGCAAGCTCCTGGTGTCGGCGGGCCGCGCCGAGGGGCTGGCGAACGACGCGGAGGTCAAGGAGCGCCTGGCGCGGCTCGAGGACCAGGTCATCCAGAGCGTCTATCTCACCCGCGCCATCAAGGCCAAGCTCAGCGACGACGTGCTCAAGAAGCGCTACGAGGAGTACGTCAAGCAGAACCCGCCCGAACCCGAGGTGCACGCCCGCCACATCCTCGTGAAGAGCGAGGACGAGGCCAAGGAGATCATCAAGGAGCTCAAGGGCGGTGCGGACTTCGCCGAGCTCGCGAAGAAGAAGTCGACCGGCCCCTCCGCCGCACAGGGCGGCGACCTCGGCTTCATCAAGCGCGGCGACGTGGTGCCCGAGTTCGCCGACGCGGCCTTGGCGCTCAAGCCCGGCCAGTTCACAGAGGTGCCGGTCAAGACCCAGTTCGGCTGGCACGTCATCAAGGTCGAGGAGGTGCGCCAGTCGAGCCCGCCCGCCTTCGCGGAGGCCAAGGAGGACATCGAGCGCGAGGCGAGCCGCGACATGATCACCGAGGTGGTGAACGGCCTGCGCGAGAAGGCCAAGATCGAGCGCTTCAACGCCGACGGCTCGGCCAAGAGCGAGGGCAGTGCCGCACCCGCGGGCGGCGAGCAGAAGAAGCCCTGATTGGCACCCCCGGCAGCCGCGGGCGCCGCTGGCGCCGGGCGGGCAATAGGCTTCTGACGCACTCTTGAGGACAGCATGGCCGAGCGCTCTCCCCTGGCTCCCGCACGCTTCCCCGAGCTGCCGCCGCTCGCCGGTATCACGCTTGCCGCCGCGGCCGCGGGCGTGCGCTACAGCGGGCGCAACGACGTGCTCATGGCCGAGCTCGAGCCGGGCAGCACGGTCGCCGCGGTCTTCACGCGCTCGGCAACGGCGTCCGCCCCCGTCGATTGGTGCCGGCGCGCGGTCAAGGGCGGGCGCATCCGCGCCATCGTCGCCAATTCGGGCAACGCCAATGCCTTCACCGGCCGGAGCGGCAGTGCCGCGGTCGAGCGCACCGTCGAGGCGGCGGCCGGCCTCATCGGCTGCGCCCGCGAGGAGGTCCTGGTGGCCTCCACGGGGGTCATCGGCGAGCCGCTGCCGGACGAGCGCATCCGCGCGGTGCTTGCCGCGTGCCGCGCCGCGGGCTCGCCGGCCGCCTGGCTCGACGGCGCCCAGGCGATCATGACCACCGACACCTTCCCCAAGGGGTCAACGCGCAGCGCCGCGATCAACGGCACCGCCGTCACCATCAACGGCATCGCCAAGGGCTCCGGCATGATCGCGCCGGACATGGCGACCCTGCTCGCCTTCGTCTTCACCGACGCGGCCATCCCGGCGGGAGTCCTGCAGGCGCTCCTCGCCCGGGCCAACGAGCGCTCCTTCAACTGCATCACCGTCGACGGCGACACCTCGACGAGCGACACGCTCATCCTGGCGGCGAGCGGCAAGGCCGGGAACGCGCCGCCCGCGGGAGCCGGCGACCCGGCGCTCAGGTCCTTCGGCCGCGCCCTCGAGAGCCTTCTCGTCGATCTCGCCCAGCAGGTCGTGCGCGACGGCGAGGGGGCGCGGAAGCTCATCACCGTCAAGGTCTCAGGTGCGGCCTCCGCGCGCGCGGCGCGGCGCATCGGCCTCGCCATCGCCAACTCGCCGCTCGTCAAGACCGCGGTCGCCGGGGAGGACGCCAATTGGGGCCGCATCGTCATGGCGGTCGGCAAGGCCGGCGAGAAGGCCGACCGCGACCGCCTGGCGATCGCCATCGGCGGCATCGCGGTCGCCGCGGGCGGCGTGCGCGTCGAGAACTACGACGAGGCGCCCGTGGCCGCCCACATGAAGGGCCAGGACATCCTCTTCGAGGTCGACGTGGGCGTCGGCCGCGGCCGCGCCACGGTGTGGAGCTGCGACCTCACCGAGGGCTACATCCGCATCAACGCGAGCTATCGCAGCTAGCGGACGGTACTTCCGAGCACGGCCCCAATGACCAGCGGCTGCGCCGACCTCCCCAAGCCCCCTTCCGACCCGCTGCCGCTCGTGCTCGTGGTGGCGGCGGCACTCGTCGACAGGGACGGCCGCGTGCTCCTCGCCGAGCGGCCGGCGGGGAAGGCGATGGCGGGGCTCTGGGAGTTTCCCGGCGGCAAGGTCCGCGACGGCGAGGCGCCGGAGGCCGCCCTCGTGCGCGAGCTCATGGAGGAGCTCGGCATCGACACGGCGGAGAGCTGCCTCTCGCCGCTCGCCTTCGCCTCCCACCGCTACGAGCGCTTCCACCTCCTCATGCCGCTCTACGTCTGCCGGGTGTGGAAGGGCATCGCGCGCGCGCGCGAGGGCCAGCGCCTCAAATGGGTGCGCCCCGCAGCACTCCGCGACTACCCCATGCCGCCCGCCGACGCGCCGCTCATCCCGGTGCTGCAGGATCTGCTGTAGGGCACGTGGAGGTTCGCTCCATGGCGCTTGCGCGGCAACCTCGGCGGCAGGGCCTCCTCAGCGCGCCTTGAGGGTCTCGATATAGGCGAGGATGTCCTCGATCTGGCGGCGGTCGAGCTCGAGCGGCGGCATCGGCTCGTGCGGCCTGGCAAGGAAGGCGCGCAGATAGTCCGGCGTCTTGTCCGGGTCGCGGGCGAGCTCCCGGAAGGTGGGAATGCCTTGCACGGCCTGCTTCTCGCCCTTGAGGAGATGACAGTCCGAGCACCAGCGCTGGGCGAGCGCCAAGCCCTTTGCGGCTTCGCCGTGGTAGGCGGCCTGCTGGCCGAGGGCCGGCAGCGGCGCGAGCAGGCCCGCTATGAGGAGGAGTGCGATCTTTTTCATGCGCGCCTCGCCGATCATGCGCCGCGACGGTGCGTCCGGGCGGAACCCAAGCTATCGGCGGCGGCCGCGGCGGGCAATGAGCTATGTCAAGAACCGGCTCGGCGCGGCGAGGCCTTGTCGCCGGCCGGGTGCTCCTCGCTGTCGAGCGCCGCGGCGAGGCGCGCCGCGGCACTTCCCGGCTTGAGCGGTTGCTGTTGCGACCCGTGGGGCGCCCAACCGGTGAGATAGAGCACCTCGAAGCTCGCAGGGACGCGGCCGTCGGCCTGGGCGAAGCGCTCGGCGTAGATCGCCGCGGCGCGCAGGAGCGTGGTGCGCCGGCTGAAGCCGCGCCTCAAGCCCGCCACCGCATTCGTCTCGCCCATGCCGCGCAGATCGCGCATCAGCGCCAGCGCCGTCCCGTAGGTCACCGTGATGAGGTCGCGGTCGACGACGGGGAGGGCGAAGCCGGCGCGCTGCAGGAGCGAGCCGGCGTCGCGCACGTCGGCAAAGGGCGAGACGCGCGGGCCGGCGCCGCCCTCGATCTCGGCCTCGGCCTCGAGGAGTGCCACGCGCAGCTCGCGGAGCGTCTCGCCGCCGAGGAGGGCGGCCAGGAAGAGCCCGTCGGGCCTGAGCGCGCGGCGGATCTGGATGAGCGCCCCGGGCAGGTCGTTGACCCAATGGAGGGAGAGGTTGCTGATGACGAGATCGAGACTGCCTTGGGCGAAGGGCAGCGCCTCTTCGTCGGCGGCGACGGCGGGCCCGCTCGCGCCGCGCAGCAAGGCCGGCGAGAGGTCGCTCGCCACGAGACGCTCGATGCCGCCGCGGCCCCGGAGCAGCCGCGCGAGGGTGCCGCCGCGGCAGCCGAGGTCGAGCGCCAGCGGGAAGCGGTGCTGCGTGTCGTCGAGGCGGTCGACGAGCCGCTCCGCCACCTCGCGCAAGAGGAAGTCGTGCTCCCCGAGCCTCCCCACCGCGCGCTCGCGGTGGAGGCGCACGAGCCGGCGGTCGAAGACCTCTATGGCCCCGTCGCTCATGGCCCCTATATGGCACGGGACACGGCGGCGGACCATGGCCGCGCATTGACAGCGCGCTCCAGCACCGCTTTGATGGCCGGCGATGCTCGAGAGCTTCGAGAGCCTCGCGGGAGCAAGGTTGCGGCGCTGGGGTGCGCTAGCGCTCAATGCCGTGCTGCCGGCGCGCTGCCTCTCCTGCGGCGTCGTGGTGGATGCGCCGGGGACGCTCTGCCCGCCGTGCTGGCGCGCCATCGACTTCCTCGCCCCGCCCTTCTGCGCCTGCTGCGGCATGCCCTTCGAGGTCGATCCGGGGGAGGCAGCGCTCTGCACCGGCTGCCTCGACCGGCCGCCCGACTTCGCGCGGGCGCGCGCGGTCTTCCGCTACGGCGAGGAGAGCCGCCGGCTCATCCTCGGCTTCAAGCACGGCGACCGGCTGCACGGCACAAAAGCCTATGCCGCCTGGATGGCCCGCGCCGGCGCCGAGCTCGTCGCGGACGCGGCCGTCATCGCCCCGGTGCCGCTCCATTGGACGCGGCTCTTCGCGCGGCGCTACAACCAGGCGGCCCTTCTCGCCAATGCGCTGGCGCGCTCGGCAGGGATCGAGGCGGTGCCCGACCTCCTGGTGCGGAAGCGCCGCACCCCCTCGCAAGGCCGCCTCAATGCCGCCGAGCGGCGGCGCAACGTGCGCGGCGCCTTCGCGGTCCGGGCGAGTGCCGCACCGCGCATAGCAGGCAGACGCGTGCTCCTCATAGACGACGTCTATACGACCGGCGCCACCGCGGGCGCCTGCGCGCGGTCGCTTCTCGCGGCGGGAGCCTCGGCGGTCGACGTGCTGACGCTCGCCCGCGTGGTGCGGCCGCAAGCTCGGGCATGAGGCACGGGCAATGAGGCAAGGGCCGGCTGACGCGGCGGTAGTGGGTAAGTTTGAATTTAGGCAGCTTTCATCGGGCCGCCGCCCCCAGTGGGAGAGGGAAAATCAACCCTGGGGCATGGAGGTACTAGAGCACAATGTCGGCGTGCTGCCTTAGCTCGGCGCGGACATTATGGCCAAGAGGCTCCAAAATCACTTTAATGCCCTCGCGACGAACGAATTTGAATGCAGGCACAAAATCGGAATCACCTGTTACCACGATGACAGCGCGAACAAGTGCTCTCAGCGCAAGACGGGCCATATCCATCCCAACACGCATATCGACGCCCTTTTGTGATAGGTCGAGTTCAAAATCTGAATCCGTCAGCGGTCTGTGCGCATGGACGAGTTCTTTCGCAATTCTCGGCTTAATGCGCCATTTGTTCGGGGATAGCCGAACGTCGCCCATTCTCAGTGCAAAATTCGGTTTCAATATGAGCTGATCGTAAAGGCTTTGTGACATACGAAAGCGCGGCGACGCGCCCAAATTCAGATCGGCACGGCTAACTGGCTGCATAACCTTTTGTGCGGAAGGAAAGGCATCATAATAGTAGATTCTGAGGAGTTCATAATCTGCGATGTGAGGAATCGACTTTAGCCGCTCACACTCGGCCACAATATCGTCCGCGGTTGGGTGGCGATTGTGCTTCTGGTAAAGCTTTTTTGTCAAAAAGCCGCCATCCAGCAGAATGGCATAAAGCGGCTGGAACACTGCTATTGGTGCCCCCTAAAAAGACGGAGCCGGCGCACCCCAAGCGCCGAAGCGCACCGCTTCGCGGTCTGTCGGATGGGCCGGCTCACTCGTCTATCTTAGTGCCCGAAATACGGCTCAACACCGCTGGGCTTACACACACATATAGCGGCAAACCGTCGATTCTTCAACACAAATAAATAGTTTCACGTGAAACATTTGAACGATGAGCAAAACAAAACGTTCGTCGCCATGTTTCTCTCGGTTGACAAACAAACACGGACTCGCTATATGAAACCTTTCGGGCGGCGGACGCCCAAAGAGGTGTACTATGACGAACATGGTGAATGCGCTCCAACCCGCGATTGATGCGTTGGAAAAGGACTTGGCAGACCTGGAACGCCAGGGGAACGCACTTCTGACCAGCATCAACCTTCTACGAGCGAAGGCTGGCTTGCCACCTCGCCCCGGTGCGTGGACAGGCCCATCCTCGGAGACGGCTGGCTCTTCGGACGGTGGCCGCCTCACTCTCAGTAGCATCCACTCCGACACCTTCCTCGGTAAGCGTATGGGATCGGCCGCGCGCGAATATCTAGCGATGCGAAAGGCGAGCGGCGGCAATGCCCCAGCCACGACGCGAGAGGTATTCAATGCGCTCAAGGACGGCGGTTTCGTCTTCGGAGCCAAGGATGACGCCACCGCCATCGTTGTACTGCGCGCCATGCTTCGGAAGAACACTCAGATGTTCTACAAGCTCCCGAACGGCACGTATGGTTTGCGGTCGTGGTATCCCGATCTAAAACGTTCCAAGGCACCCGCTGACAGCGACGACGACAAGGCGCCCAAGGTGCCAGCCGGCAAGGCAGGGGAAGGTGAACTCGAAGACGATTGGCCCTTGGATGAGACGGATAAGCCTGCGGTCGCCTAAAGCGTTCGGGCCACGAATGGATAACCATTCGTGGCCCTATGATCTTGGCGGGTGGCTCCCGTCCTCTAAACCGGCATGCAGGGCCGGAGAAGGGAAGGTGTTCAGTGCGTAGTCGCACGTTAGAAGCGTCGCGGTGGTTTAGCGTCATCGGGCCTAGCCCGCCCGGTGGCGCGACCACCGCCATTACATAGCATCAAACCACCGCTTCGTCCATCCCATCGGGCCTCGGCCCGAAATTATGAGGTACGTTTTATGGTTACAAAGACGCCTGAGAAGCCGCCGAGCAAGCGAGAGCCTTAGCATCGCCGGCGAGAAGCTGAGCACTAGCAAGAGCGCGGCTACCAGAACCCTGGCGGGTCGCGTTCTGTCCGAAGCGGCAGCGATTGCTCGCGCGAAGCCTACACGAAAGGGTCGCTAACCCTTAGTCCTTGTGAACCGGCGGCGCCATATCCAGCGCAACGTGTCTGTTTAGGGCGTCGCCGGCCAAGGTAGGAATGACGCCAGCTTTGAGTGGCCCCTGTCCCGGGTCGTAGGCCGACCGTACCTCGCCGTCCTTCCCCCATATCACCAATGCATAGCCCGAAATATCGTCGCCCAGATCTTTGACCATATGGCGGCAAGCTTCAAAGAGTGAGCGCCTAGCGTTTTTGCCTCGTCTTGTCGGCGTTCTGCTATGATCTCGCTCAAGCGATGGACGCGGATAACTGAGGTCGAGCAAAAAATAGAGGAAGTCGATCAGATAGAGGCTATCGTGCGATGTCGCGGCCAGCGCGTCGAAAATCCGCTTCCAGATGCCGCGGCGAGACCAGCGGTTGAAGCGATTGTAGACCGTCGTGTAAGGCCCATAGCGCTCCGGCAAATCTCGCCACGGCATGCCGGTGCGCAGCACGTAGAAGATGCCATTCATGATCCGGCGATCATCCTCTCGCGCCTTCTTGCGAAGGCCCGGCATCAACGGCTCCAGCACAGCCCATTCCTCGTCGCTCAAATCAAACCGCATGATCCACCTCCAACCACGGTGAATCACATTCGGACAACTTTTTCAAGACATTATGCGGGTACAGACCCTAACCAGCGAACGGCAGGCCTTGCAGCGCCTCATAATGACAGTGCGCCGCGAGAAGTTGAATCGATGAGACGTAACTCGCAAAAATAGCTTTGACCGGATATTGGTCGAGAACAAAATCTTAGAGACTCTGAGGGGAGAGCCTACACCCGTCCAAATAAGGGACTTATTCGTTGCGGTCCGACGTATAAATTATGATCTGAAAGAGAACACGTTTCGCTCCTACCTCCACAGAATGAAGGTGCGCGGCCTTATTGGGTCAGATCCAACGCGCGGGGGTTGGACCGTGGCCCAGAGAGAGCCTTCGTAGCCAAATTTCCCGTTTTGTTATTTTGCTCCCAAGCAGCCACCACGCGCGCAATATCGGTAATCTCCCAGAGCCTGTCTGTGATGCCAGCCGCCATAGCTGGCGTCATGCTCAGAGTTCCATAGATGCGGGGGTCATCATCATTACTCGGACAGGCTCCTAGTTCGGCTGTGTTTTGGATCGGGATTGCCCTCGGTGCGCTTGCGCTCACACCCAATGCTGACGCGGCGCCGCGTTTGCCTTAATATGGAGGCGGACGTAATTGGCGAGCCGTCGCCTGGCGAAGAGGAGACCGCCTTGTCCGAGGTCGAGATTTACACCACTATGTGGTGCCCTTACTGCCAGCGTGCGAAGTCGCTGCTCGCCGAGAAGGGCGTGGCGTTCCGCGAGGTGGACGTGACCTACGATGCGGAGAAGCGCGCGGAGATGAGCTCACGCGCCGAGGGGCGCTCGACGGTGCCGCAGATCTTCATCGCCGGAAAGCCGGTCGGCGGCTCCGACGAGCTCGCCGCCCTCGAGGCCGAGGGCAAGCTCGACCAGCTCCTGGGGAGGGCCGCATGAGCGAGCGCTTCAAGGTCGCCTGCATCCAAAGCAACGCGGGGCCCGACATCCTGCCCAATATCGCGGACGTCGACCGCCTCGTGCGCTCGGCGCACGCCGCGGGTGCCGAGCTCATCATGACGAGCGAGAACTTCACCTGCATCGAGTTCGGCGCCGAGCGCTCGCTCGCCAAGGCGCTCTCCGAGGCGGAGCATCCGGCAATCCCGCATTTCACCAAGCTCGCGAGGGAGCTCGGCAGCTGGCTCCTCTTGGGCTCGCTCACCATCAAGCTCTCGCCCAGCAAGGCCAACAACCGCTCCTACCTGGTCGACCCGGAAGGCCGCATTACCGCACGCTACAACAAGCTGCATCTCTTCGACGTGCAGCTCAAGGCGGGCGAGACCTACCGCGAATCGGCGACCGTCGAGCCGGGCGACCGCGCCGTGCTCGCCGAGACCCCTTGGGGGCCGCTCGGCATGAGCGTGTGCTACGATCTGCGCTTCGCCTATCTCTATCGCGCGCTCGCCCAGGCCGGCGCCAACTATCTTTCCATCCCCGCCGCCTTCACCAAGACGACGGGCCAGGCGCACTGGCACGCGCTGATGCGCGCCCGCGCCATCGAGACGGGCTCTTACGTCTTGGCCCCGGCCCAGTGCGGCCAGCACGCGGGCGGGCGCAAGACCTACGGCCACTCGCTCATCGTCGATCCCTGGGGCGAGGTCCTGGCCGACGGCGGCGAAGCGCCGGGCTTCATCGTGGCCGAGATCGACCCGGAGAAGGTCCGCGACGCGCGCCGCATGATCCCGGCCCTTGAGCACGACCGCCCCTTCACCGGTCCGGCCAGCGCGAGACCGCTCGCAGAGGCCGGCGAGTAGGAGGCCCTCCGCTTCTCGCGATGCGGCCGAGCACGCCTGCAGCATGCCCCTCGTCGAGCCCAACACCGCCGTCCGCGACCCGGTCTGCGGCATGCCCGTCGAGCCCGCCGCGGCCAGCTACCGCGCCGGGCACGGCGGCAAGGACTACTTCTTCTGCGGCGCCAAGTGCCGCGAGAAGTTCGTAGCGGCGCCGGCGAAGTATCTCGGCGGGGGCGACGCAAGCCGGGCGCCGGCTGCGGCCCCGCCTGGTACCCTTGGGGCCGGGCACTGGACCTGTCCCATGCACCCGGAGGTCGTGCGCCACGCGCCGGGGAGCTGCCCGATCTGCGGCATGACGCTCGAGCCGCTCGTAGCGGGCGGCGCCGGCGAGGCCAATCCCGAGCTCGCGGCCATGACGCGGCGCTTCTGGGCAAGCCTCGCGCTGGCGCTCCCGCTCTTCCTCCTCGCAATGACGGGCGATTTTGCAGCGGCGCCGCTAGCCGCCCTCGTTCCGCCGCGCGCGCAGACCTGGCTTCAGCTGGCGCTCGCGACGCCCGTCGTCCTTTGGGGCGGCGCCCCCTTCTTCGCGCGCGGCTGGGCCTCGCTTCAGAGCCGCCATCTCAACATGTTCACGCTGATCGCCATCGGCATCGGCGTCGCCTATGGCTATAGCCTCATTGCGGCCTTGGCGCCCGGCGTCTTCCCCGCCTCCTTCCGCGCGCCCGGCGGCGGCGTGGCGCTCTATTTCGAGGCGGCTGCCGTCATCACGACGCTCGTGCTGCTGGGCCAGGTGCTCGAGCTCCGCGCGCGAGCAGCGACCTCGAGCGCAATTCGGAGCCTCCTCGATCTGGCGCCCAAGACCGCGCGCGCGGTGCGCGCGGACGGCCGCGAGGAGGATCTCCCCCTCGAGCAAGTCGCGCCCGGCATGGTGCTGCGAGTGCGGCCCGGCGAGAAAGTGCCGGTCGACGGCCGCGTCCTCGAGGGCCGGAGCGCCCTCGACGAGTCGATGATCACGGGCGAGCCGCTGCCGGTCGAGAAGGGCGCGGGCGACGCGGTCACGGGTGCCACGCTCAACGGCGCCGGCAGCTTTCTCATGCGCGCCGAGAAGGTGGGCAGCGACACGCTCCTTGCCCGCATCGTCGCCATGGTGGCCGCAGCTCAGCGCTCCCGGGCACCCATCGAGCGCTTGGCCGACCGCGTCTCCGCCTGGTTCGTTCCCGCCGTCCTCCTCGCCGCCGCCGTCACCTTCGCCGCCTGGTCGCTCCTCGGGCCGCCACCCGCCATGGCGACGGCGCTCGTCAATGCCGTTGCCGTGCTGATGATCGCCTGCCCCTGCGCGCTCGGCCTGGCGACGCCGATGTCGATCATGGTGGGCACCGGGCGCGGCGCCAAAGCCGGCGTCCTCATCAAGGGCGCAGACGCGCTCGAGCTCATGGAGACGGTCGACACGCTCGTCTGCGACAAGACCGGCACGCTCACCGAGGGCAAGCCGCGCCTCGCGCGCGTCTCGGCCGAGGGCGGCATCGCCGAGGACGAGCTCCTGCGCCTCACAGCTAGCCTCGAGCGCGCGAGCGAGCACCCGCTCGCCGACGCCATCGTCAAGGGTGCGGAGGAGCGCCACTTGGCACTTTCGCCCGCCGCCGATTTCCACGCCGAGACGGGCAAGGGCGTTAGCGGCACGGTCGATGGCCGCAAGATCGCCCTCGGCAATGCAGCACTCCTCGCCTCCCTCGCGGTCGAGGCGGGCGGGCTGCCGGATGCTGCCGAGGCGCTGAGGAAGGAGGGCGGCACCGTGATGCTCGCCGCCGTGGACGGCCGCGCCGCGGGCCTAATCGCGGTCGCAGACCCGATCAAGGCCGGGGCGGCCGACGCCATCAGGGCGCTCGCGGCCAACGGCGTGCGCACCATCATGCTGACCGGCGACAGCCGCACCACCGCCGAGGCGGTGGCGCGCCGGCTCGGCATCGCCGAGGTGATCGCCGACGTGCTGCCCGAGGGCAAGGCCGCGACGGTGGCACGGCTCGCGCGCGAGGGGCGCAAGGTCGCGATGGCGGGCGACGGCATCAACGACGCGCCGGCGCTCGCCGCGGCGCGCGTCGGCATCGCCATGGGCACGGGCGCCGATGTAGCAATTGAGAGCGCCGACATCACCCTCGTGAAGGGCGACCTCGGCGGCATCCTGCGCGCGCGGCGCTTGAGCCGCGCCGTCATGCGCAACATCCGCCAGAACCTCTTCTTCGCCTTCGTCTTCAACGCGCTCGCGGTGCCGCTCGCGGCGGGCGTGCTCTATCCCTGGACCGGGCTTCTCCTCAACCCCATGATCGCGAGTGCCGCCATGAGCGCGAGCTCGGTGCTGGTGATCGGCAACGCGCTCAGGCTCAAACGCGCGGCGCTGTGAGGGGCAGCAGCTATTTGCCCGGCTAGGCGTCAAGCGACAAACGGCCGGCATTGCTGCCGGCCGTCCGTCTCTCAGATCGCAGCCTGGCGTTTAGAGAATGCCGATGCTGACTCCCGGCAGGCTTATGCCGATGGCGGGACCGTACACCACAGGCGGCGGAGCATAGTACGGCCCGCCGTAGACCACTGGGGGCGCGCTATAATAGCCGCCATTCCAGTTGCCATGGTCACGTCCACGATCACCGCGGTGGTCACCGCCGTGGTGATCGTTCCGGTGCTGGTCTTCTGCGCTAGCCGACGCGACGAACGTCCCCAGCGCGAGAAAGGCGGAGATTGCGAGCGCTGCCGCGAGCATGGCCGGCAGGTGGCGTTTTGCTTTGGTATCGACGATGCAGGTCATAACGACCTCCTTTGATGAGCATGGTGTCACGTCGCGGAACGCGAGCGTTGGCCCTGCTAGCTATGCGCCGGAGCGCCCTTGCCACCGAAGCTCTGGAACACCTGGTCGGCGACCTTCTTCTGCGCATCAGGCATCGAGCTGTAGAGCGTATCGAACGACGAGATCAGGTTCTTCAGCCCATCGACGTGCGCGCGGGCGAACTTCTCGTAGGTCCGCAGATCGTCCAGCGCGGTCATGCCTTGCGGGGCCTGGGCGGTGTTTTCCGCGACGAGCTTCTCCATGGCGGCGGCGTTGTCGCGCATCGTCTGCGCGACAGCGGTCCAATTCGTCTCCTCGTCGGGCGTGATCTTTAGCTCGGCGTGGAGGGTGGCGATACGCTGCTCGACGGTCTCCGCCTTCGCCTCGGCGGCGCTGGCGGTCTTGTTCGGTTGCGCGGCAGCCTGCGCGAGCTGGATCGCCACGCTGGTGGCGCCATCGGCGCGCGCCGCGGTCAGCGGATAGGCGAGCATCGTCGCGCCCATCAGCGCCGCGATCGCGACCGAGCGCTTGAACGGCACGGACATGACAAGCGGGCGGGAGAAAGTCGACATGGTGGTATCCCTTCTGGATTTGGCAACGGGCGGTGATTTCGCCCACCCGCCGCTTGTGAACTGTTCACTTGGAGATACATCAGAAGTAGTCCCTGGAACTCGCGATCGTCAGCCCCCGGAAACTACTCACAGCGGCGGCGGACGAGCCCGCCGCCTTGGCGGCCTCACGACACGGCCGCGGCGCCGAGCGCGCGTTGAATGGCCCGGGCGAGGTCCGCTTCGCGGAAAGGCTTCTGGATAACCACCGCCGCCGGCCTCAGCGCCTGGACCCTCAAGGCATCGCCGGTCACGAAGACGTGCGGGACGAAGCCGGAGCAGAGTATCTCCTCGACGGCAGAGACGCCGCTTCCTTCGCCCAAGCGCGCATCGACGACAATCAGGTCCGGTTTGGATCGAATGGCGGCGGCCACCGCGTCAGCCTCGGTGGCTTCGACCGCGCAAACGTCGTGGCCCATCCCCGCGAGCACTTCGGCCAGGAGCATGGCGACCACGGCCTCGTCTTCCACGACCATGATGCGGAGCGCTGTCATCGGTCTACTTCGCCTCCTGGGCCGCTTTCGTTCACCTAGATTTCGATAGGATCGCGCAGCTCCCGTGCGGCGCACGCGGGGGGCAGCGGTCCGATCAACGGCCGCCGATGCCGACCATAGTTGATGGAAGATCGCCGAGAGCAGGTTCGGAAACTACTCAGGCTCGTTCGCGGGAGATCGCTTGGTGCCGATGTTCGGCCCTGGCTTCAGCTGCGGAAAAGCGGCCGCCGCCCTGGCGTCGCGCGCTGACCGGGCGCGCTCGCTTGGCTCTGCTGCCTTTGCTGACCCGTCTGCACCGGCTTTGCCTGCTCGGGTCGGCCGCTCTCATTCGGCCGGATATTGTCGTCGGTCATGGAACCTCCCGTTGTCTCAGCCCACTCGATCGTCACTGGTTGGCGTTCGGCGGTTGCGTCTGCGGGGAGACCGTGCTGGAGGCCGGCGCGTGCGTATCGTCCATCTGAGCCGGCGTTTGACGGCTTGCGACGATCCATTGCGCGCCCAGCATCAAGGCCATGACGATCGCGTTGATAAGGATCACCCGTACGATGTGTCGGGGATTGGCCGCCGCGCCGGCGCCGAGCAACGTCTCGCGCGACGGGACATTGGAACGGACCTGGCGCGGCAAGAGCGCGATCAGGCGAGCCGCGATCGTTCCGGGTTCGAGATTCCCCGCCGGCCTGTCGGGCAGTGCCGCAATCAGCGAGGCCAAGGCCTCGGTCGCCGCTTTTCCCGGCAAGCGAGCTAATTTGGCAGCCTCCTGCCAGGGGTCGACATCCAGTCGCGCCAGCGCCGACAGGACGCTGAGCGGCATGCCGTTTCCCTCTTCGCGGATCGGCGCGAATAAAAAGTCGTTGAACTCTGAGCCAAGGTAAGAAGCCGCGGCAGAGCGCGTCATTTCAATCACCGAATGTCGCCGGCTCTTGTGGCGCCATGGAGCCGACTATGAGGCAGGGGCACGATTGTCGCAGCCACCCAAAGCAAACCGTATTGCACTGCGGTTAATCGCGACAGCCTCGGAAACTACTCAGAGCTGCGACCATTCCGGCTGACCGGCGAACGCGGCGCGGGTCAGCGCCTGCGGCCGCACCGATGCCGCGCGGGCAACGCCGCGGCGGAGAAACAGTGATGGGAGTTATCCGCGGCGGCCTTAATGGCTCGCCGTCCGCGCGTTGCTCTAATGGCCGCCCTTGCGGCGCGCCGTCACCGGCACCTGCGCATACCGTGCGGAGAAGGCATAAATCTTAGGCTTCGGTATCCCTTGGATGGTCGATCACACCGGAGCCCCTTGAGCTCCTGTCCCGGTCACCCGGAACGCCCTCGGCGGCGAGCCCACGCCGAAGCAGCTCTCGCACCGTCGCCGCACGGCTTGGCATGCGCCATTTGAACCGGAAGTCGTCGATAACCTCGAGTTCCTTCGGCGCCAGCATGATCTGCAGCCTTTCGCCGCGGGCCTTCGTGAATGAAATCCGGCGGCGGCCGAGATGGCTAATTTTTAGCTTGTAAATCAATTAGTTATTTCTTGAGCATCCGGGAAAATAAGGGGATAATTCAGGTTATGGCTTAGTTTCCGCCTGCGAAGCGATTGGGAATGCGATGAGCGGAATGCCTTACGGCGGACGCTCGCCATTTTCTGATCCCGGTGGGCGCGCTCCACCTCCCATTGGGGAGTAACCGTTCGGGAACGGTTGAGGAATGCCAAAAAGCCGTCCGCATCAGGCCAAGGCGGTTCGGCCGCGTGCGGGCCGGCGCCCACCGGCGGCGCGCGGCTCTCCTCGCGGATCTCGGGGACTTCCCGGTCGTCGGAATAGGCGCCTCGGCGGGCGGCCTCGATGCCTGCAGGAAGCTGGTGGACGCGCTGCCGGCCGGCAACGGCATGGCCTTCATCCTGGTCCAGCATCTCGATCCGACCCACGAAAGCATGATGGTGGACCTGCTGGCCGGCCACACGTCGATGACCGTGCGGCAGGCAACGGACGGAATGCCGCTCGAGCGCGAGCCACCTCTATGTCATCCCGCCCGGAACCTATCTCTCCGTCGGCAACGGCGCCCTGCACCTCTCGCAGCCGCAGGCGCGTCACGGCGCGCGCCTGCCGTTCGACTTTCTGCTGCACTCGTTGGCCGAGGAATGCGGCGCGCGCGCCATCTGCGTGATCCTTTCGGGAACAGGGGCCGACGGCAGCCTTGGGCTGAAGGCCGTGAAGGAAAAGGGCGGGCTCGTCATCGCGCAGGACCCCGACGAGGCCGGCTATGACGGCATGCCGCGCAGCGCGATCATGACGGGTGCGGTCGACCTTGTGCTTCCGGTGGCGAAGATTCCCGAGGCGCTCGTCAAATACGACCGGCGGATGGGCCTCGCACGCACGCCGAACGGGTCGCGCCCGCAGGATACGGCACAGGATTGGCTGCCCGAGATCATCGATCTTCTGCGCACGAAGACCGCCCATGATTTCACGCTCTACAAGCCGGGCACGCTGCAGCGCCGGATCGAGCGGCGCATGGCGATGGCGGCGATCGAGACCGATGACATGGATCGGTATCTCGAGATCTCTGCGGAGCGACGCGAGCGAGCTCGACCTTCTTGCCAAGGACCTGCTCATCAACGTCACCAGCTTCTTCCGCGATCCGAAGGTGTTCGATCTCCTGGCGGCGAAGATCGTTCCCGACCTGGTCCGCAAGCACGCGCCCGATCATCCCCTGCGCATCTGGATTGCCGGGTGCAGCACGGGCGAGGAGACCTATTCCCTTGCCATGCTGTTCCGCGAGGAGATCACGGCGGCGAAGCGCAACGTCAAGCTGCAGGTCTTCGCCTCCGATGTCGACCCGGATGCGGTCGCGAGCGCCCGCGAGGGCCTCTACCCGGAAACGATCGAGGCGGACGTGTCGCCGGCACGACTTGCCCGCTTCTTTGCGAAGGAGGATCACGGCTACAGGGTCTTGCCCGAGCTGCGCGCGGCGGTGGTCTTCACGGTGCAGGACGTGCTGGCCGATCCGCCGTTCTCGCGCCTCGACCTGGTTTCATGCCGGAATCTTCTGATCTATCTGCGCCCCGAGGCGCAGGCGAAGGTCGTCTCGCTGTTCCATTTCGCGCTGCGCGAGGGCGGCATTCTGCTTCTTGGCAGCTCGGAGACGGTCGGCAACGTCGACGGCCGCTTCGAGGTGATCTCCAAGCCGGAGCGGCTCTATCGGCACATCGGTCGCAGCCGGCCGGGAGAACTCGGCTTTTCGAGGGCCGCCGGCGACGGCGTGCGAGTCCTCGCGCGCCCGGGACAAGGCCAAGCGCCCTCGCGCCAGGCCGCTCTCGCCGAGCTTTGCCGACGGCTGGTGATGGAGACCTATGCGCCGGCGGCGGTGCTGATCAACCGCAAGCATGAGTGCCTCTATTCCTCGGGACCGACGGACCGCTATCTGCGCGTGGCGCCGGGGCAGCCCGACCCACGATCTGCTCGCCATGGCGCGCGCAGGACCTGCGGACCAAGCTCCGCTCGGCAATCCAGCAGGCCAGCCAGGAGAACGCGCGCATTGTCGTCGCCGGCGGCCGGACGAACCACGATGGCAATGCCGGGTCGTTCAGCATCGCCGTGCAGCCGGTTCTGAGCGAGGGCGAGGAGCTGCTGCTGATTTGCTTCGTCGACGAGCCGAAGCACGAGCGCGAGGCGAGGCCGCCAGACGCGCCAAAGGGGACGTTCCGCGGGTCGCCGAGCTCGAGCAGGAGCTCGAAGCCACGAGAGCGGAGCTCCAGGGCGCCATCCGCAACCTCGAGATTTCGAGCGAAGAGCAGAAGGCGATCAACGAAGAGGCGTTGTCCGTCAATGAGGAATACCAATCGACCAACGAGGAGCTGCTGACCTCGAAGGAGGAATTGCAGTCGCTCAACGAGGAGCTCACCGCCCTCAACAGCCAGCTCCAGGAGACGCTGGAGCGGCAGCGCACGACCTCCAACGATCTGCAGAACATCCTGTACAGCACCGATGTCGCGACGCTCTTCCTCGACACCAGCCTCAATATCCGCTTCTTCACGCCGGCCACCAAGTCGCTCTTCAGCGTCATTCCCAGCGACGTCGGGCGGCCGCTCGCGGACCTCAACTCGCTGGCTGCCGATGGCGCGCTTCTGAGCGATGCCCGGACGGTGCTGCAGACCCTCGCGCCGATCGAGCGCGAGATCGAAGCGCAGAACGGCGCCTGGTACATCCGCCGCGTATTGCCTTACCGCACCCAGGACAACGGGGTCGAGGGCGTCGTCATCACCTTTGCCGACATCACCGAGCGGCGGCGCGTGGCGGACGCGCTGGAGGCGGCCAAGCGGCAAGCAGACCTGGCGAATGTCGCGAAATCGCGCTTTCTCGCCGCCGCGAGCCATGACCTCCGCCAGCCGCTTGCAAACGCTCGCCCTGCTGCAGGGACTGTTGGCGAAAACCGTCGAGGGGGAGAGAGCGCAGAAGCTGGTCGCGCGGCTCGACGAGACGTTGAGCGCCATGTCGGGCATGCTGAACACGCTGCTCGACATCAACCAGATCGAGGCCGGCACCGTCCGCGCCGAAATCGTCGATTTCCCGATCAACGATCTCTTCGAGCGGATGCGGGACGAGTTCACCTATCACGCGCAGGCGCAGAGGCTTGCCTTGCGCGTGGTCCCGTGCGGCCTTTCGATACGCAGCGATCCGCGCCTGCTCGAGCAGATGATCCGCAACCTGCTCTCGAACGCGTTGAAATACACCAAGCGCGGCAAGGTGCTGCTCGGCTGCCGCCGGCACCAAGGGATGCTGAGCATCGAGATCTGGGACACCGGAATCGGCATCCCCGACGAGGAGCTTCAAGCGATCTTCGAGGAGTACCATCAGCTCGACAATGCCGCGCGCGAACGGAGCCGCGGCCTTGGCCTCGGTCTCTCCATCGTGCAGCGCCTGGGCAAGTTGCTGGGCCATCGCATACGCGTCCGCTCGCGGCCGGGCAAGGGCTCGGTCTTCGCCATCGAGGTCGCGCTGCCGCGGAGCGAGGCGGGAGCTGAGCGCGAGCGCCAGCGGCACGGCCCGGACGAGCGGATCGTCGCGGGCGGACGCCGCACCGGCGCGATCCTGGTCGTCGAGGACGATCCCGAAGTGCGCGAGCTCCTCGAGCTCTTTCTCAAGGACGAGGGCCATCGCACGGCAGCGGCGCTGGACGGCGTCGCAGCGCTGGAATTGGTGGCGCGAGGGACGGTCCGACCCGACCTCATGCTCGCCGACTACAATCTGCCGAAGGACATGAACGGGCTCCAGCTCACCGCAAAGCTGCGGGAGACGCTTCATCGCCAGATCCCGGCCATCATTCTGACCGGCGACATATCGACCGGCACCTTGCGCGACATCGCGCTTCAGGATTGCGTGCAGCTCAACAAGCCGGTGAAGCTGAAGGAGCTGACGCAAGTCATCCAGCGGCTCCTTGCCGTACCGCACGCCGTGCCGGCCGCGCGGACTCCGCGCGCCGCCGATGCCCCAACCGGCGCCGCGTCGCCCATCATCTTTGTCGTCGATGACGACAGCCAGGTACGCGAGGCGATTCGCTCGGTGCTCGAGGAGGATGGCCGGACCGTCGAGGATTATGAGAGCGGCGAGGCATTCCTCGAAGCCTATCGTCCGGGCCGCGAAGGATGCCTCTTGATCGATGCCTATCTGCCCGGGATGAACGGGCTCGAATTGCTGCAGCGGCTGCGTGCTGCGGGCCATCGGCTGCCCGCCATCATGATCACCGGCAATAGCGACGTGCCGATGGCGGTCGAAGCCATGAAGGCGGGTGCTTCGGACTTCATCGAGAAGCCGGTCGGCCGCGGCGAACTGCTCGCCGGCGTCGAGCGCGCGCTCGAACAGTCGCGGGATGCGGCTAAGCTATCCGCCTGGCGAGAGGAGGCGGCTAGTCACATCGCGGGTCTCACGCCGCGGCAGCGCCAGATCATGGAGCTGGTCCTCGCCGGCCACCCCAGCAAGAATATCGCCGCGGACCTCGGCATCAGCCAACGCACCGTCGAGAACCATCGCGCCGCGATCATGAAGAGAACGGGCGCCAAGTCTCTTCCGGCGCTGGCCCGATTGGCGCTCGCCGCGGCGTGAAACGGCGCTGCGGAGGCGCTCGTTCAAGGTTGCCCTCCCGTCGCGGCGCGCGGTCAACAGCCGGTAGGTAGTTTCCGAGGCTGGCGCGCTCGCATCAGCACTCGGTACTCTGCGTCGCAGGCCCGGCCGCCGCAAGGCCGCAAGGCCGCAAGGATGACGGCCAGATCATGGAGAGAACTCATGCAGCTCATTCAAAGCGATCATACGGGAGACCGCCGTCTGAGATTTGTCTTTAGCGACAGAGTGCTGTCGTTTCTTCTTGCCTCCGATGCGACCTTCGGGGACGTGGCATGGAAGCTGGGCGAAGTTTTCAACCGGCATTGTGGCAATCCGGTCGGCATCGACGTCACCTTGGGCTCTGGCGAGGATCATTCGGCTCACGGTATTTCGAGCCGATCGGGGCTGGAATCTGCGCTTTGATCCCACCGCCCTGCAAGCCGTACGGTGAACCAGACGCCGTGCTTCTGGCGCGCTATCTCGTTCGCCTTCCGCCGCAATGCCGGCGGAAGCTGCGCCGTCGCCCGCTGTTCCTTATCTTCCTCGTCGACGACGGCGACCACATTTGCGAGACGCAGCGCAGCGTGCTCGAGGCCCACGGCCGGGCCGTCGAGAATTGTGCGATCGCCGATGCATCGGAAACGGGGCCGACGATTAGCTTGTTCAACGGGGATCTTCAGTCACGGCCGCGCGGCGAACACGCGTAGTTCTCGATCGCCGCCGTGAGTAGATCCCGGCGGCTGACGATCGGCATTCCCGTACCCATTTGACGTATCACCGATCGAACGGCAAGCGAGCTGTCAATCCGCTCGGCAATGGTGCACGAGTAGATAAATCGTTTAACGCCGAAAGGGGTAGAGGCATGCGCCCGATGTTTAAGCTTGCGGCCGCGTTTACTCTTACGGTCGGTGCGGCTCTAACCATCACGCCCCGCTCGGCTCCTGGCGATCCCGCCCCGTTGCCTTCGCGGGTCCTGCACAATCCCGATTCGACCTATCGTCCGGAGATGGTCTTCTTCGCCAGCGCCAAGATGCAGAACGTCGTTAATGGCATATTTTGACACATGCACGACCGGTCATCGGGGACTGGGCTCTCCTCGACCTCAAGTCATATCGGCAAGGCACTCCGCCCCATCAGCTTTTCTCAGTGATGCTCCGGACTGTCCCTTCGAGAGGGGCGCGCCGACAAGCCCGGCGCGTCGGCGGACTTTCTGAGTAGCTTCCGAATCTGTGTCGTCGGCCTGACTTGGACGATAATCGGCGAGCTCGGAGTCTGATTGTCATCCCATCTCCGATCATCGCCGCGACTCGCATCGGCTGGGTCGGACGCCGCGCAGCCTCGCGCCGCCCCACCCGGTTTAGAGAGAGGACATTCGATGGCATACGGTACGCTTTGAAGGAAAGACCCCGTCAGCCACGGAAGGAGCCGACGGGGGCCAAGGAGGTTGGGCTACCCAACAGCCGGAGGGGAGGGGAGGGGGCTGGTTGGGGCTCGAGAGGAGGCGCGAATTGCACGCGCCAGCATCCTTCTGCCGCGCGCGCGAAGTGCCGCATGTTCAAGAAAGCATACCGGCGGAAATTCATTCTCGCTGCACGATCATCCGGCCCCGACCGCCCAGAAACAGAAGCGCCGGCGTTCGCACGCCGGCGCTCCGCCGCTATGCGCTGCCGTCAGATCCCGCCAAGCGCCTGCCTCAAGTCGGCAGCACCCGGGTTGCTGACGGTGCGGCGCACGACGATGTCGCGCACCGAGACGTTACGGCCGTAATAGGCCACGTCCCAATCATGGTGCGGACCCATGGCACCGCCCTTGACGTCGACGCCGCCGAACAGGCCCTTCGATTCGGCGACGACATAGATGTCGGCGCCGACATTGGTCGTCGTCGACGCTCCGGCGCCGGCGCCCAAGGTGGCGACCGTCAGCCCGGCCTCGGCGCCGAGATCCACCTTGTTCTCGATCACCGCGTTGAGCGCCTTGCGGCTCATGATGATGACCATGACCTTGGAGACCTCGACGCCGATCTGGAAGCCGAACGAGGCGGCGCCCAGGTCGTAGAAGGCCGGGTCGCTCCAATTGCCCTTGCCGTCGCGGGCGAGGAGGACGCCGGTGCCGCCCTCGGCGCCGAAGATGAAGCCGCCCTTGACCAGCTCGGGCACGATCAGCACCGCACGCGAGTGGCGGATCAGCTCGCGCGTCTTGGCGGCGAGATCGTTGTTGCTGTCGTGGACCTCGCGGACGACGTTGAGGGCCTCGTCGACGGCGTGCTGCTGATCGGGTGCCGCCTGGGCGAACGGGGCCGCGGCCAGGCTGAAGGCGATGGCAGCGGATATGGCGAGAAGTCTCATTGCGATGCTCCTGTTTCCTCGGGTTGCTCGTGTCGGTCGAAATTCGGTCCCTGCCTGCGGCTCGAGACCGACGCGTCCTGCTGCACGGGGGGCAAAGACGACTGGCTTGCTCGGGCAGCCCTCAAGCCGCATCCGCGATGCCGCCACCGCTTCGGCTAACCGGCGTCCTGCCAGTAGAGTGCCCGCGATATCGCACCCGTCGGGGAAACCTCGACCGACCTCGTGAGCGTCCTGCCTTGGCTCTCCGCGACGATCTCGTACTTGCCGGGCCTTACGTTGGCGAAGAAGTAGGGGCCTTCCGCCACCGTGTCGACGAGCGTATTGCCGCCGTGGTCCACTAGCCGCACATGCACGCCGGCGAGGTACGCGCCGGAGCCCTCGACCGCAAACAGGAGCCGCAGGTTGTAGCCGCTCTCGACCGCGCGCATGGCGGCTTTGCCTTCGTTGCCTACGCCGCCGCTCGCGAAGATGACGCCTCCTTGATTGTGGGGCTGCACGGCTTGCCGCGTCTCATTCGCGATGGCGCCGACCGTGCTCTCGGTCTCCGATCTCACGACGGAGTTTTGCGCCTGCGCCCAGCCCAACAAAGCGCCTGAAAGCGCGACTTCGGCCTGCGACCCCAGAAGAAAGCCTTGTGCCTGCGCCGCATCGGGCGTCGCCACTCCCGTCCAACCCAACAGGGCGGCTGAAAGTGCGGCCTGTAGCCATATCTTCGCGGTCATGGCGCGCCTCCTAAATTGCCTGCGATGCTCATAGGGCCGGCATCCGCTGCCTGGCCGAGTTGAGCCTCTTAGTTGGGCATCCTTCTATTGCGCGAACGACTGCCCCGAATGTCCACGAGTACTGGAGATAAGAACGCGATCTGCCCGCCAGTAGGCTCGGAAACTACTTATGCGGAATTCGCCGGATACCCGCAGAGAACCAACGCCGGCGCTGGTCAGAAAGTTCGGCCAAGGAGCGGCGTTATTTACAGCTCTCGCCGTTCATCGCGAGACCGCGCGAGGCTGGCTCAGGGAATGTTACGGCGGCCGGACGTAAGTAGTTTCCGAGTCTATCGTTGTAAGCGCGCAGCGGCCTATCGTCGGGGTCGACTGCCTTAATAGCGGATGATGTGACCGTCAGGATAAATCGGGAGGCACTCATGGCGCGCTGGCACATGCTGAAGGCGTTGCGCTCAAACTCCCTTGCGACTCTCAGCCGCGATGTGCCCGTGGCTGTTGTGGCATGCGCCGCACTGTGCGCACTCTTGCTCTCGACTCCGGCGCGGTCGGCGGACCTCCCCGCCGAGGCCGCCGCTTTCGTCAACGGGCTCGCCGGCCAGGCGCTCACCATTCTCGAGAATAAATCGATCAGCGATGACCAGCGCAAGTCGAGCCTCGCCGAGTGGCTTTTCGCCAATTTCGATGTGCGCGCGATGGGACTCTTTGCCCTTGGCGATTACGCCGGCGGGGCGGCGGACCCTCAAAGGGACGCATATCTCCTGATCTTCAAGGACTACATGATCCGCAATTATTTCTCCCGCATGCAGGCTCTCGGCAACGTGTTTTCCGTGGGCGGCGCCTCCCTCGACGGCGCCGATATCGTGCTCGTGGTCAGCGACATCGGCTCGCGGGGCGAGCAGCCGTCCCGGGTCGAGTGGCGCGTCCGCAAGCAGGACGGCGCGCTCAAGGTTTTCGAACGTCATTGTCCAGGGCTCCAGCCTGGAGTGGAACCAGCGCGCCGACTTCGCCTCAGTCCTGCAGCGCAATCATGGCGACATCGCGCAGCTCATGGACCTCATGCGGGTGCAGAAGGTCGGCCGCGAGACGCCATGAGGCCTCAGCGCGCGGCGCTTGAGCCGCGCCGTCATGCGCAACATCCGCCAGAACCTCTTCTTCGCCTTCGTCTTCAACGCGCTCGCGGTGCCGCTCGCGGCGGGCGTGCTCTATCCCTGGACCGGGCTTCTCCTCAACCCCATGATCGCGAGTGCCGCCATGAGCGCGAGCTCGGTGCTGGTGATCGGCAACGCGCTTCGCTTGAGGCGCGCGGCGCTGTGAGGGACAGCGCCTACTTCCCCGGCTGGGGCGTTAGCCGCAGATAGGGCTTGAGCGCCTTCCAGCCGAGCGGGAACTTCTTCTTGGCGTCGTCGTCGCTCACCGAGGGCACGATGATCACGTCCTCGCCCTGCTTCCAATTGACCGGGGTGGCGACCTGGTACTTGTCGGTGAGCTGCAGGGAGTCGACGACGCGCAGGATCTCGTCGAAGTTGCGCCCCGTGGTCTGCGGATAGGTGATCATCAGGCGGATCTTGCGCTTGGGATCGATGACGAAGACGGTGCGCACGGTGTACACCTCGTCGTGCGAGGGGTGCATCATGCCGTAGAGGTTGGCCACTTTCCGCTCCGGGTCGGCGATGATCGGGAAGGCCACCTTGGCGTGCTGCGTCTCCTCGATGTCCTTGACCCAGCCCGCGTGCAAGCTCACGGGATCGACCGAGAGGCCGATCACCTTGACGCCGCGCTTCGTGAACTCGGGCACCAGCTTGCCGACGTAGCCGAGCTCGGTCGTGCACACCGGCGTGAAGTCCTTGGGATGCGAGAACAGGATGGCCCAGCCCTCGCCGATCCAGTCGTGGAAGCGGATGCGCCCTTGCGTCGTGTCCGCTTCGAAATCCGGGGCCGTATCGCCGAGACGAAGCGTCATGGTCACACCTCCCTTTGCATCGCTTGATGGGGCTGCCGTGAAGGCGCTCCTCAAATAAGCCCCTCGAGGGCAGAGAGCAAGGTTTAGTGTGGAATTTCTGTTATATACATTTCTTAAATGTAATACTGTATTCCACCTATGCTCAGGAAGCCTCTCGCGGCAATGCCGTCAGCCCGTCCGGGTCGCGGGGCCCGTTCACGGCGGCGAGGCGCTGGAGGGCGGCCGGCCGCGGCTCTGCGACGATGCCCTGCTCGAAGGCCACCACGTGGAGCCGGCCGCGCACGAGCTCGAGGAGCTCGTCCGGCGCCAGGAGGAAGTCCGCATTGGCCGGGCGCCCGAAGCGGGCATTGCCGCGCGCGAAGGTCTCGTAGATGAGGACGCCCGCGGGCTCGAGCGCCGCGAGGAGATGGGGAAAGAGCGGCCGCCAGAGATAGTTGGCGACCACCACTGCGGCGAAGCGGCGGCCTGGAAGCGGCCACGGCCCGGCCTCGAGGTCTGCGGCGACGAGCTCGATGCCCCCTGCGGCGCCGAGCTCCGCGAGCGCTGCCGGATCGCGGTCGAGTGCCGTCACGGGATGGCCGAGCCCATGGAAGAGCCGCGCGTGGCGCCCCCTGCCGCAGGCCACGTCGAGCACGGCACCCTCGGGCCGCACCAGCGGTGCAAAGCGGCGCACCCAGCCGGACGGCGGCCCGGCACCATGCGGCCTCATCGAGGCATCTTGCTCGCGCTCGGCCATGTTTGAAACGCGGGGCCCCGCCCTATATAAATGCTCCCATGAGCGTAACCAGGATCGGCATGCCCGCGCCATGATCGTCTACAGCCTCGTCTGCGCCAAGAGCCACCGCTTCGACGCCTGGTTCCGCGACAGCGCCACTTACGACTCCCAGGCCGCGCGCCGCGCCGTCGCCTGCCCCGAATGCGGCAGCACCAAGGTCGCCAAGGCGCCCATGGCGCCGCGCCTCTCGCGGGGTGCCGCGGGCGAGCCCGAGGAGAAGAAGGAGACGCCTCCGCAGCCGCCGGCCGGCGCCGAAGCCCCCGCCAGCGCCGAGGCCACGACGCGCAAAGCGCTCCTCGCCTTGCGCCAAGAGGTCGAGGCCAATTGCGAGTACGTCGGCGAGCGCTTTCCCGAGGAGGCGCGCAAGATCCATTACGGCGAGGTGGTGCGGCGCGACATCTACGGCGAGGCCAAGGACGAGGAGGCCGCGGCACTTGCCGAGGAAGGCGTTGCCTTCCGCCGCATTCCCTGGCTGCGGCGGAGCGACAGCTAGGCGCCTCTTCCACGCAGCGCGGCGAAGTGGGTGCCATGAGCCAAGCCCCGACCACGAGACGCGTGCTGACCGCGACCCTTGAGATCGCCTATGAGGAGAGCGGGCCCGCCGACGGGCGCCCGGTCATCCTGCTGCACGGCTTTCCCGACGACCCGCGAACCTGGGACGGGGTTGCGGCCCCGCTCGCCGCGGCCGGTTACCGCACGCTCGTGCCCTATCTGCGCGGCTACGGCCCGACGCGCTTTCTCGAGACGGCGACGCCGCGCTCGGGCCAGCAGGCCGCACTCGGCCACGACCTCCTTGCCTTCATGGATGCGCTCGGCCTCGCGCGCGCGGTTCTCGTGGGCTACGACTGGGGCGGCCGCGCCGCCTGCATCGTGGCGGCGCTGTGGCCGCAGCGCGCAGCCGCCCTCGTCTCGATCGGCGGCTACAACATCCAGAACATCCCCAGGGCGAATGCGCCAGCCTCGGCGCGGCAGGAGCACCGCTTCTGGTACCAGTGGTACTTCCACACCGAGCGCGGCAAGGCCGGCCTCGAGGCGAACCGCCACGGCATCTGCCGCCTCCTCTGGGAGCTGTGGTCGCCCAACTGGCGCTTCGACGACGCGACCTATGCGCGGACGGCTGCCTCCTTCGACAATGCCGATTTCGTCCCCGTCGTCATCCAGTCCTACCGCCACCGCTACGGTGCGGCACAAGGCGATCCGGCGCTCGAGCCGATCGAGGTCCGTCTTGCAGCACAACCGCGCATCGCCGTGCCGACGATCGTGCTGCACGGTGGCGCGGACGGCGTGGACCCGGCCGAGGACTCCGAGGGTGACGCGCGCTTCTTCACGGGGCCATATGAGCGGCGCGTGGTGCCCGTTGCCGGGCACTTCCTGCCGCGCGAGGCGCCGGACGAGGTGGTGCGCGCCGTCCTCGAGCTCGCCGCGGCGTGAGGTGTGCCGCGTCTCGCGACTGTCACGAAAAAGCGCTAGAACCGGACTCGATCGAGCCGAGGGAATCGCATGGCCGGGATAGGCCGCCGCCGCTTCATCCAGGGCAGTGCCGCCACAGCAGCACTCGCCGCCCTCGAGGCACCGCTGCCGGCGGAGGCCGCGGCGCCGCACCCCGCTGCCAAGCTCGCGGACATCGATCACATCATCGTCCTCATGAAGGAGAACCGCTCCTTCGACCATTATTTCGGCACGCTCGCGGGCGTGCGCGGCTTCGCGGACCGTGCTGCGCTCACGCTCCCCGACGGGCGCTCGGTCTTCGAGCAGCCGGACGCGCTCAATCCCCAAGGCCACGTGCTGCCCTTCAGGCTCGACACCAAGCGCACCCGGGCGCAGCGCCTGCACGCGCTGAGCCACGAATGGGGCGCCCTCCATGCCTCGTGGGACGGCGGCAAGATGGACAGCTGGGTCCCCGCCCACCGTGCGACGAACGGGCAAGATGGGCCCCTCACGATGGGCTACCTCACGCGGGAGGACCTGCCGTTCTATCACGCGCTGGCCGATGCCTTCACGATCTGCGACGGCTATCACGCCTCGGTGATCGGTCCCACCCATCCCAACCGCTACTATCTGTGGACCGCCACCGTCGACCCGGAGGGCCGGCACGGCGGCCCGGCGATCGACAATAAGATCAGGCCCTACGACTGGGAGACCTATCCGGAGCGCCTCGAGGCGGCCGGCATCTCGTGGCGCATCTACCACGACCTCGACGACTACAACTGCAATCTCTGCAAGTATTTCACCCAGTACCGCGGCCTGCCGGCGGGCTCGCCCTTGCGCGAGCAGGCGCTACGCAACCGGCCCTTCTACGAGCTCCTCGCCGATCTGCGCTCGGGCAACATCCCGCAGGTGAGCTGGATCGTGCCGCCCTCGACGGCGACCGAGCATCCCGACTACCTGCCGGCGGCCGGCGAGGACCACACGCGACAGGTGCTCGAGGCGCTGTGGTCCAACCGGAGGCTCTGGTCGCGCACGCTCTTCATCCTCAATTACGACGAGAACGACGGCCTCTTCGATCACGTGGCACCGCCGCTGCCGCCGCCCGGCACGGCGGAGGAATATGTGGGCGCGCTGCCGATCGGGCTCGGCTTCCGCGTGCCATGCCTCCTCATCTCGCCCTTCACCCGCGGCGGCTACGTGACGAGCGAGACCTTCGACCACACCTCGACGCTCCGCCTGATGGAGGCGCGCTTCGGCGTCGAGGTCGCCAATCTGAGCCGCTGGCGGCGCGAGACCTGCGGCGATTTCACGCGCGCACTCGGCCTGGGCGAAGCCCCGCGTCTCGAGGTGCCGGCGCTGCCCCGGACCGCCGAGGCGCTGCGCACGGCCGAGCGCAACGTCATGCGCCTGCCGCCGCCCGAAGTGCCGCAAAAGCAGGCCATGCCGCGCCAGGAGCCCGGCACCCGGCGGCGCCGGATGGCAAGCTGAGCGCAGTCTTAACGCGCCGCGAGCGCACGAGAGCGGCCCGCGCGCGGGCGCCCGCGGACGCGCGGACGGTAGAGCGCCCAAAAGGTCTCCGGATTGCTCCTCATCGTCCGACATGCAATCTGCAAAGCGATCGGCAGCTTGTCGAGCTTCCTGTAGTTTTTTACCGTCCCCACGGTCACCCCGAATATATCGGCGGTTTCCCGGAGAGACAGCCCCATGACTCTCTGCCAGCGCTCGAGGTCCCGGCCGCTCATCGGCGTCTGCTCCGCGGCGAGATGGGCGAGCGAGGCGGCGGAAAAATCGAGGCCGCCCGGCCATTCGATGCCGCTGCCGTGCCCGGTCACTTTGGCTTGGGCGAAAAGCGCCACGTCCTTGAGCGGCGCAAAGGGCTCGAATCCATTGATCACGCCGGTCATATCGACGATGCTGGCGCCGCCGTCGGCCCAGCTGAGGCGCAGCCGATGCCCCTCGGCGGCCTTGACGCGCGCCAGCCGCGGCAGCGGGCTCACGGCTCTCTCCCGGCGATTGGTTGCTGTGGATTGCAGCGGTTCCATTCTTGCACCAGCAATGTCTTATTGGACGCCGCCCAGCTCATGACGCGCCGCCGGTCGGCCGCGCCCAGCGAGCCTTCCAAGACGCGGAAATCCACAACCGACACCAAAATTTCCCGCGTCGGGCTGACCGCATGGAAATGCGGCTCCTTGTGGCGGTCGGTGTCCCTGAAATACACCCGGACCTCCACGTTGCCGAGCGTTGCCAGCCGAGGCATGCCATCCCCCGCAAATATGGAGCAACCGCCGGCCGCAATCAATAATCTTGGCTAAAATTTGCCTAGGTTTATCCGGCCTCAGCCCTTCTCCACCAGCGCCATGTAGTTGACCGAGAGGTCGTCCGAGAGCGCGAAGCGGTCGGTGAGCGGGCTGTAGCGCACGCCGGTGAGCTCGGAGAGCCGCGCGCCCGAGGCGCGCAGCTCAGCCGCGAGCTCCGAGGGGCGCAGGAACTTCCGCCAGTCGTGGGTGCCGCGCGGCAGCCAGCCGAGGAGGTACTCGGCGCCGACGATGGCAAAGGCGAAGCTCTGGGGCGTGCGGTTGAGCGTGGCGACCACCATGATGCCGCGCGGCTTGAGGAGCTCGAGCGAGGCGGCGAGGAAGCCCTGCACGTCGGCCACGTGCTCGACCACCTCCATGTTGAGGACGATGTCGAAGCGCCGCCCGCCGGATGCCAGCTCCTCGGCGGTGGCGGCGCCGTAGTCGATCGCGAGTCCGCTCTCCGCCGCGTGCGCGCGCGCGGCCGCGATGCTGCCCGGCTCGGCGTCGATGCCGCTCACCTTGGCGCCGAGGCGCGCGAGCGGCTCGCAGAGGAGCCCGCCGCCGCAGCCGATGTCGAGGACCTCGAGCCCCTCGAGCGGCCGCAACGCCTTGGCATCGCGGCCGAAATGGCTGGCCGCGCGCGCCCGCACGAAGGCCAGGCGCACCGGGTTGAGCTTGTGGAGCGGGCGGAAGGCGCCGCGCGGGTCCCACCAGGCCTTGGCCAAGCGGGCAAACCGGGCGATCTCGCCCGCGTCCACGCTGGGACTCACCTCCCCGCCCGGGCGGTGCGCGGGCTCGCCTGAGGGAGTGCGGCTCATCGCGGGCTCCATGACGGCTGCAGCGCCAGCGCGGGCTTGCGCCGGCCGCGGCAAATTCAGTATGTATTGACGCCCTTCCAGCGGCAACCCGGGCGCATCGGCGAAACTCTCGAAGTTCCTCTCCCGAGCAAAGACGAGAGCGGGCGGAGGGTCAAGGTGCATGGCGCGAATCGTGCAAAAATACGGCGGCACCTCGGTCGCCGACATGGAGCGAATCAGGCACGTGGCGCGCCGCGTCAAGGCGGAGGTGGACGCCGGCCACGAGCTCGCCGTCGTGGTCTCGGCCATGGCCGGCGAGACGGACAAGCTGGTGGCGCTCACCCAGGAGGCGGCGGCCCTCCACGACGCCCGCGAGTACGACGTCGTGGTCTCCTCGGGCGAGCAGGTCACGGCCGGCCTCCTTGCCATCGCCCTTCAGGACGAGGGCGTGCAGGCGCGCTCGTGGCTCGGCTGGCAGATCCCGATCGCGACCGACGGCGTGCACGGCCGGGCGCGCATCGAGGGCATCGAGGGCGCCGAGCTCCTCCGCCGCATGGGCGAGGGCCAGGTCGCGGTGGTGGCGGGCTTCCAGGGCATCGGCCCCGACGGCCGCATCACGACGCTCGGGCGCGGCGGCTCGGACACCTCGGCGGTGGCGCTCGCGGCCGCCCTCAAGGCGGACCGCTGCGACATCCTCAAGGACGTGGAGGGCATCTATACCGCCGATCCGCGCATCGTTGCGAAGGCGCGCAAGCTCGCTAGAATCACCTACGAGGAGATGCTGGAGATGGCCTCCCTCGGCGCCAAGGTGCTGCAGACCCGCGCCATCGAGATGGCCATGAAGCACCACGTGCGCCTGCAGGTGGTGTCGAGCTTCAACAACGAGCCGGGAACGCTCGTCGTAGACGAGGACGAGATCGTGGAAAAAGCAGTCGTCAGCGGCCTCACCTACAACCGGGGCGAGGCCAAGATCACGCTCGCGGGCGTGGCCGACCGTCCCGGCGTCGCCGCCGGCATCTTCGGCCCGCTCGCCGAGGCCAACATCAACGTCGACATGATCGTGCAAGGCTCCTCGGAGGACGGCCATACGACCGACCTCACCTTCACGGTGGCGAAGGGCGACTTGAGCCAGGCGGTCACCGTGCTCGAGGGTGAGCGCGCCAAGCTCGGCTATGCGCGCCTCGTGTCCGATCCCAACGTGGTCAAGGTCTCGGTCATCGGCGTCGGCATGCGCAGCCACGCGGGCGTCGCCCAGGAGATGTTCAAGGCGCTCTCCCGCGAAGGCATCAACATCCAGGTGATCTCGACCTCCGAGATCAAGGTGAGCGTGCTCATCGACGAGAAATACACCGAACTGGCGCTCAGGGCGCTCCACTCGGCCTACGGCCTGGACGCCGTCTGAGGCCATGGACCTCGTGAGCGCCCGCGCGCGTCTCGACGAGCTCTGGCGGCGCGGCACCGAGTTCCTCGGCTGCCGCTATGCGCTCATGGGCGGTGCGATGACCTGGGTCAGCGAGCGCCATCTCGTGGCGGCGATCTCGAATGCCGGCGGCTTCGGCGTGATCGCCTGCGGCGCCATGACGCCGGAGGCGCTCGCCCAAGAGATCGCCGGCACCGCTCAGCTCACGGAGCGCCCCTTCGGCGTCAACCTCATCGTCATGCACCCGGCTCTCGAGGCGCTCGTCGAGGCCTCCTTGGCCGGCCGCGTCGGCCACGTGGTCTTCGCAGGCGGCCTGCCGCCGCGCGCGTACCTTCAGAAGGTGAAGGCCGCGGGCGCCAAGGCGATGGCGTTTGCATCCGGGCTCGCGATCGCGAAAAAGCTCGTGCGCATGGAGATCGACGGCATCGTCATCGAGGGAGCGGAGGCCGGCGGGCACATCGGCCCGGTCACCACCTCGGTCCTGGCGCAGGAGATCCTGCCGGCGGTGCTCGAGGTGCCGGTGTTCGTCGCCGGCGGCATCGGGCGCGGCGAGGCGGTGCTCTCCTATCTCGAGATGGGGGCGTCGGGCTGCCAGCTCGGCACGCGCTTCGTCTGCGCGCGCGAGTCGATCGCCCACCCCAACTTCAAGAAGGCCTTCATCCGCGCCGCCGCGCGCGACGCGGTGCCCTCGATCCAGCTCGACCGGCGCTTCCCGGTGATCCCGGTGCGCGCGATCGCCAACCGCGCCACCGAGCGCTTCCTCGACGCGCAGCGCGACGTCATCGCGCGCTACAATCGCGGCGAGCTCGCCAAGGTGGCGGCCCAGCTCGAGATCGAGCACTTCTGGGCCGGCTCGCTCAGGCGCGCCGTGGTGGAGGGCGACGTGGAGAGCGGCTCGCTCATGGCCGGGCAGAGCGTGGGCATGGTGACGCGCGAGCAGTCGACGGCCGAGATCATCGAGGAGCTCGTGGACCAGGCGCTGGCGGCGCTCATGGCAAGGGGGCGGCGCGAGGCCGCAAGCCGATGAGCGAGAGCGCCGGCCTCGTCGGCACGCGCAGACTGCTGAAGCGCCTGCGCGATGTCATGGCCGCGGGCGGCGCCGCGCAAGCGCGCCTCGACCAGATCGTGCGCCTCATCGCCGGCGAGCTCGTGGCCGAGGTGTGCTCGATCTACGTGATGCGCGCCGGCGAGGTGCTCGAGCTCTTCGCCACCGAAGGCCTCAAGCGCGAGGCCGTGCACCGCACGCGCCTGCGCGTGGGCGAGGGCCTCGTCGGCGACATCGCAGCTCAGCGCCAGCCCGGCAGCTTCCCCGACGCCCAGCACCACCCCAAGTTCGCCTACCGCCCCGAGACCGGCGAGGAGATCTACCGCTCGCTCGTGGGAGCACCCATTCTGCGCGACGGCCGCGTCATCGGCGTGCTCGTGGTGCAGAACCGCACCCAGCGCCTCTATACCGAGGAGGAAGTCGAGACCCTCGAGACGGTGGCCATGGTGCTCGCCGAGATGCTGGCGACGGGCGAGCTCGTGAGCCCGGCCGAGCTCACGCCGACCGACGGCATCGCCCTCCTCCCCGTGCGGCTCGAAGGCATCTCGATCAACGGCGGCGTCGCCATCGGCCGTGCCGTGCTGCACCACCGGCGCATCCTCATCCGCCAGGTGGTGGCCGAGGACCCCCAGGCCGAGCTGGCGCGCCTCGACGCCGCACTCGCCGGCCTGAGGACGGCGCTCGATGCGCTCGCCGCCTCGCCCGACATGGCGCCCCACGGCGAGCACCGCGAGGTGCTCGAGACCTACCGCGCCGTGGCCGGCGACCGCGGTTGGCTGAGACGCATGCGCGAGGCGGTGCTCACGGGGCTCTCGGCCGAGGCCGCGGTGCAGCGCGTGCAGAACGACATGCGCAACCGCATGGCGCAGGTGAGCGATCCCTTCTTCCGCGAGCGCCTGGCCGAGCTCGCCGACCTCACCAACCGGCTTTTGCTTCACCTGGGCGCCGTCGACGAGCAGCCGGCGCTCGGCGAGACGCCGGAGGAGATCATCGTGGTCGCGCACGACATGAGCCCGACCGACCTTCTCGACTACGATCGCCGCAGGCTCAAGGGTCTCGTCCTCGAGGAAGGCGCTCCCACCTCCCACGTGGCGATCATCGCGCGCGCCATCGACATCCCGGTCATCGGCCGGGTGCGCGAGGCCTTCAACAAGATCGACATGCTCGATCCGCTCATCCTCGACGGCGAGCGCGGCGTCGTCTACCTGCGTCCCGGCGAGGACGTGCAGCAGAGCTTCTCGGAGAGCGTGCGCATCAGCGCCGAGCGGGCAGCGGCCTATGCGGCGGCGCGCAACCTGCCCTCCACCTCGCTCGACGGCGTACGCGTGGGCCTCCACATCAACGCGGGCCTCCTCATCGACATGCCGCATCTCCACGAGAGCGCCGCCGACGGCATCGGGCTCTACCGCACCGAGCTTCTCTTCATGGTGCGGCCGAACTTCCCCTCGGTCGCCGAGCAGACCCAGGTCTATGCCCGGGTGCTCGACCTCGCGCGCGGCAAGCCCGTCGTCTTCCGCACCCTCGACGTGGGCGGCGACAAGGCGCTGCCCTATCTCCCCGACGACCGCGAGGAGAACCCGGCGATGGGCTGGCGTGCCATCCGCATCGGGCTCGACCGCCCGGCCATGCTGCGCCAGCAGCTGCGCGCCCTCATCCGGGCCGCGGCCGGACGCGAGCTCCATGTGATGTTTCCCATGATCGCCGAGGTCGCCGAGTTCGCCCGCGCGCGGGGCATTCTGGCGCTCGAGCTCGCGCACGAGAAGGCGCTCGGCACGCCGTTGCCGAGCGCCTTGCGCGTGGGCGCCATGCTGGAGGTGCCCTCGCTCGTCTATCAGCTCCCCGCCCTTCTCGCGCGCGTCGATTTCCTCTCGATCGGCAGCAACGACCTCCTGCAGTTCCACTTCGCGGTCGACCGCACCAACCCGCGCCTGGCCGAGCGCTACGACATGCTGTCGCCCTCGGCGCTCAGCATGCTTCGCCGCATCATCGTCGGCTGCTCGAAGCTCGGGGTGGCGCTCAGCCTGTGCGGCGAGGCGGGCGCGCGGCCGCTCGAGGCGATGGCGCTCGTGGGCTTGGGCTTGCGCAATCTCTCGGTGCCGCCGCCGGCGGTAGGCGCGGTCAAGATGATGGTGCGGAGCCTCAAGGTGGCGCCCCTTGCCGCCTATCTCGGGACGCTCCTGGGGCTGCCCGATCGCTCGCTGCGCGACAAGCTCAAGGATTATGCGCTGGACCACGGCATTGCCATCTAATACGTTGATCAGGAGCGCCTTCCTTTGCTAAGAGCTAGTCTCGGGCTGGAAGTGCTTGTCCATCCGGCCGGTGTTTCGCGTCGTGCGGTGCGTGGGGCAATCCGCGGCGGCTAAGCCCGCGGGTCGGCAGGTGGGTCAGGGCTGTTGAAGGCAGGTCACGCACCATGGCTGAGCCGAAGCGTCAGCACATCGGCATTGAAGATCGCCTGGCGGCCGCGCGCGATCCCGGCCCGCGTTTCCGCGAGCCCGGCGGCGTCGCGGCGGTGCTGCACGGGGCGCGGCTGCAGGCCGGCCTCGGCCTCGAGGACGTAGCCGCGACGCTGCGCATCCAGCACCGCTACCTCCAGGCCATCGAGGACGGGCGTTTTCAGGATCTCCCGGGGCCCACTTACGCGCTCGGCTTCGTTCGCGCCTACGCCGAGTTTCTCCAGCTCGACGTGAAGGAGGTCATACGGCGCTTCAAGGACGAGGCGCGCGGGCTGAGCCACCGCCAGGCCCTCGTCTTCCCGGAGCCGCTGCAGGAGGGCCGCTTCCCCGGCGGCGCCGTCCTCATGGTCGCCATCGTTCTCGCAGCGGCGGTCTATGGCGGCTGGTACTATTGGGAGCACCGGCAGCTCAGCCTGTCGGACGAGGTGCCCACGGTGCCGGAGAGCATCGCCAATCTCGCGGCCAGCAAGCCGCAGGTACCGGCCGTGAGCGCCGCCGACAGCGCGGCAGCGCCTTCGGAGGCCCAGGCAAGCAGCGGAGAGCCGCCTCTGCGGCCCGCCGCGCAAGGCGAGCTGCCGCCCGCCGCCGCCGCCGCGCGAGGCGCTGCCGCGACGGCGGCACCCGGCGGCCAGGCTGCCGGGGCCACGAGCGCCCCTCCCTCCTCCACCGGCCAGCCTGCCGCGGCGGCCAATCCGGCCCCGGCAAGCCCGCCCGCCGCTGCCGGGAAGCTCGTCCTCAAACCGCCGGAGGGGCTGGTCGGCAGCGATTCGGCGCGGCCACCGGGCGCCCAGGCGAGCGTTGCGGCCCCTGCGGCCCCTGCGGCAACGGCACCGGGCGGCTACCAGGCGGCACCCGCGGCCCCGCCCGTCCCCGACCAGCTCGCCGCCTTAAAGCCCGGCGAGCCGCGCGTCTACGGCGAGAACAACGCGGATTCGCGCGTCACGCTGACCGCACGCCAGGACAGCTGGGTCCAGGTGCGCGACAAGGACAGCAACGTGATCTGGACCCGCATCTTGAGGCCGGGCGACAGCTACCGCGTGCCGAACCAGCCGGGCTTGAGCCTGGTGACCGGCAACGCAGGCGCCCTCGAGGTGACCGTCGACGGCAAGCCGGCGCCGCCCTTGGGTGGCGTCGGCGTCGTGCGGCGCAACATCACCCTCGATCCCGACAAGCTCGCGGCCGGGACGGCGCCGAGCCAATAGGCGGCATTCCGCGACGGACTTGTGACAGTGCCGACGCGCGCCTGAGGCCCGCCGCTTGGCGGGGGCGGATGGCCGAACCATATGATAGTCGGCTGCCACGCGCGCCGCCGCGCGCTGGCCTGCCGCCGGCTTTTGCGTTATAACGCGGCTCGGCACTGCGAGCGCAATCCCCGAGGGACCGATCATGAGCGTCCGCCCCTATCGCGACATCGTCCGGCGCAAGAGCCGCAAGATCATGGTGGGCGGCGTCCCCGTCGGCGGCGACGCGCCGATCTCCGTGCAGTCCATGACCAACACGCTCACGGCCGACGCCGAGGCGACGATCGAGCAGATCCGCGGCCTCGAGGCCGCCGGTGCCGATATCGTGCGGGTCTCCTGCCCGGACGAGGAGTCGACGGCTGCCTTGAAAGAGATCGTGGCTGCCGCCAAAGCGCCGATCGTGGCCGACATCCACTTCCACTACAAGCGCGCCATCGAGGCGGCCCAAGCGGGTGCCGCGTGCCTGCGCGTCAATCCGGGCAACATCGGCGGCCAGGCGCGCGTGCGCGAGGTGGTCAAGGCGGCGCGCGACCACGGCTGCTCCATGCGCATCGGGGTCAATGCCGGCAGCCTCGAGAAGGAGCTCCTCGAGCGCTACGGCGAGCCCTGCCCCGAGGCGATGATCGAGAGCGCCCTCAACCATGCCAAGATGCTCGAGGACGAGGACTTCACCGAGTTCAAGATCAGCGTGAAGGCCTCCGACGTGTTCCTCGCCGTCGCCGCCTACCAGGGCCTGGCGGACGCCTGCGACTATCCCCTCCATCTCGGCGTCACCGAGGCGGGGGCGCTCAGGTCCGGGACGATCAAATCGTCGATCGGCATCGGCTCGCTCCTGTGGGCCGGCATCGGCGACACCATCCGCGTCTCGCTCTCGGCCGAGCCGGTCGAGGAGATCAAGGTCGGCTTCGACATCCTGAAGTCGCTGGGCTTGCGCCACCGCGGCGTCAACATCATCTCCTGCCCCTCCTGCGCGCGCCAGAACTTCAACGTCATCCCGACCGTCGAGAAGCTGGAGAAGCGCATCGCGCACATCACCACGCCGATGACGCTCTCGGTGATCGGCTGCGTGGTGAACGGGCCGGGCGAGGCGCGCGAGACCATGATCGGCCTCACCGGCGGGGGCAAGCGCTCGCACCAGGTCTACATCAACGGCGAGCGGCACCACGTGCTGCACGGCTCCGACGACGAGATCGTCGACCATCTGGTGGCGCTCGTGGAGAAGCGCGCCGCCGAGCTCGAGGCCGAAAAGGCGAAGAAAGAGACGGTACCGCTGAGCGCCGCGGTATAACCACGGAGATCCCCTTGTCGTCGCTGCAGCCGGTTCGCGGCACCCGCGATCTATTGCCCGATGAGCTCCGCCGCCATCGCCACGTCGCGGAGACGGCGCGGCACGTAGCCGAGCTATACGGCTACGAGGAGATCGCCACGCCGATCTTCGAGTTCACCGAGGTCTTCAAGCGCACGCTCGGCGATGCGAGCGACGTCGTGGTCAAGGAGATGTACAGCTTCGCCGACCGCGGCGGCGACGAGCTGACGCTGCGCCCGGAGGCCACGGCGGGCATCATGCGCGCCCTCATCTCGGGCGGCCTCGGCCAGCAGCTGCCGCTCAAGTTCTTCATGAGCGGGCCGATGTTCCGTTACGACCGGCCGCAGAAGGGACGCTACCGCCAGTTCCACCAGATCGACGTCGAGCTCCTGGGCGTGCCCGACCCCTTGGGAGACGTCGAGGTCATCGTACTCGGCGCCCATATCCTCGAGGCCCTCGGCGTGCTCGCCAAGACGACGCTCGAGCTCAACACGCTCGGCGACGCGGAGAGCCGCGCCGCCTACCGCGCGGCACTCGCCGACTATTACGGCCGCCACCGCGACGGCCTCTCCGAGGAGAGCCGCCTCCGCCTCGAGCGCAACCCGCTCCGCATCCTCGATTCGAAGGACGCGGCCGACAAGCGCATCTCGGCCCAAGCACCGGTCTATTTCGACTATCTGAACGAGGCGTCGCGAGATTTCTTCGCGGCCGTGACCAAGGCGCTCGACGAGCTCGCCATCCGCTACGTCCTCAACCCGCGCGTCGTGCGCGGCCTCGATTACTACGGCCACACGGTGTTCGAGTTCACCACGACGGAGCTCGGCTCGCAGGGTGCCGTGCTCGCCGGCGGTCGCTACGACGGGCTCGCCGAGGTCATGGGCGGGCCTCCCACGGCCGGCGTGGGCTGGGCCGGCGGCATCGAGCGGCTCGCCATGCTGACGAGCGCCGAGCTTGTGTCGCAACGGCCCGTCGCGGTCATCCCCATCGGCGGCGACGCGGAGGCGACGGCGCTCAAGATCGCGCGGGATCTGCGCCGCCGCGACATCGCCGTCGAGCTCGGCTACCGCGGCAATCTCGGGCGCCGCATGAAGCGCGCCAACAAGGTGAACGCGCGCATCGCCGTCCTCCTCGGCGAGGACGAGCTCAAGCGGGGCACCGCGAGCGTGCGCGATCTCGACACCGGCGACCAGGGCGAGGTGCCGCTCGACGCCCTCGTCGAGCGCCTGGCAGCGGAGCGATAGCGAAGCCATGGGCGGCGGCGCGCATGCGCCGGCCCAATACGTGGTGGTCGGCGCCAACCATCGTTCGAGCAGCGTGAGCCTGCGCGATGCGATCTTCGTCGACGACGCGGCCGCAGCAAGCGTGCTCGCGCGGCTCGGCGGCGAAGGCTTCGCCCAGGCGCTCGTGCTGGCGACCTGCGACCGCGTCGAGATTCAGGGCTTCGCCGAGGATGCGGCGGCGGCGCGCATGGCCGCCGCCCGCGTGCTCGGCGAGCGCGCCGGCCTCGAAGCGGCCACGCTGCAGCATCAGCTCTACCTCCACGCCGATGCCGCGGCGCTGCGCCACCTCTTCGCGGTCGCCGCCTCGCTCGACAGCGCCATCCCCGGCGAGCCGCAGGTGCTCGGCCAGCTCAAGGCGGCGCACCGCATCGCGCGCGATGCCGGCATGGTCGGCAGCGAGCTCGAGGCGGCACTCCAGGCCGCCTACGGTGCCGCCAAGCGCGTGCGCAGCGAGACGGCGATCGCCGAGGGGCCGGTCTCCCTCGTGGCGACCGCGGTCGAGCTCGCGCGCGAGGTCCATGGCGAGCTCGGCAATCTCTCCGGCCTCCTCATCGGCACCGGCGACATGGGTCAGCTCATGGCCGAGGAGCTCATCAAGGCGGGCCTCGGCCGCATCACCGTCGCGGCGGCGAGGCCTGAGCGCGCCGAGGCGCTTGCGCGCCAGCTCGGCGGCCATTACACCGAGCTCGCGACGCTGGCGGCGGGCCTCGCCGAGGCCAACGTGGTGATCGCCGCGGCCGGCACCGGCCGCTACCTCGTCGGCGCCGAGATGATGGAGCAGGCGCTCCGCCGCCGCCGCCGCCGCCCGGTCTACCTCATCGACCTCGGCGTGCCGAGCGACATCGAGCCCGCGGTCAACCGCATCGACGACGCCTATCTCTACGACCTGGGCGACCTCGAGCGCGCCGCACTCGCCGGGCGGGCCAACCGCATGGCGGCGGCCGAGGCGGCATGGCGCATCCTCGAGGAGGAGCTCGCCCTCTTCCTCCGCGGGCGCGCGGAACGCGGTGCGGTGCCGACCCTCGCCGCACTCCGCCGGCGCATGGAGGCGCTGCGCGCGGAAGTGCTCGCCGAGGCCGGCGGTGCCGACGCCGAAGAGGCGACGCGGCGTCTCGTCAACCGCATGCTGCACGATCCTTCCGAGGCCTTGCGCGCGCTCGCGGCCGAGGATACGGCGGCAGGGCAGAAGGCGCTCGCCGAGCGCCTCATCCGCCGGCTCTTCCGCCTGCCGGCCGAGGCGGACGATGCGCAGAAGGAGGAGGAGCGCAAGTGAGCTTCGACGACAAATTGCAGGGCATCGTCAGGCACTACGGCGAGGTGGCGGACGCCATGGCCGCGGGCAGCCTGGCGGCCCAGGACTATGCCCGGCTGGCCAAGGAATATTCCGAGCTGACGCCCGTCGTGGCCAGCATCGCGGCCCTGCGCAAGACCGCGAAGGAGCTCGCCGAGCTCGAGGCGCTGATCGACGATCCCGCCTCGGACGCCGAGATGAAGGCGCTCGCCGAGGCGGAGATGAGGATCCTCAAGGGCCGCCTGCCGGAGCTCGAGCGCCAGGTGCAACACATGCTGCTGCCCAAGGACGCGGCCGACGAGAAGAGCGCCATCCTCGAGATCCGCGCCGGCACCGGCGGCGAGGAGGCGGCGCTTTTCGCAGCGGCGCTCTTCCGCATGTACCAGCGCTACGCCGACATCCATGGCTGGAAGGTCGAGCTGCTCGAGCTCAACGAGACCGGGCTCGGCGGCTACAAGGAGGTGATCGCGTCGATCAACGGGCGCGGCGTCTTCGCGCGGCTCAAGTTCGAATCGGGCGTGCACCGCGTGCAGCGCGTGCCGGCGACCGAGGCGAGCGGGCGCATCCACACCTCGGCCGCGACCGTGGCGGTCCTCCCCGAGGCCGAGGAGGTCGACATCCACATCGACGACAAGGACCTGCGCATCGACGTGTTCCGCTCGAGCGGGCCGGGCGGCCAGTCGGTCAACACAACCGACAGCGCCGTGCGCGTGACGCACCTGCCGAGCGGCATCGTGGTGCAGCAGCAGGACGAGAAGTCGCAGCACAAGAACAAGGCGAAGGCGCTCAAGATCCTGCGCGCGCGCCTCTACGAGGCCGAGCGCACCAAGCGCGAGGCCGAGCGCGCCGCCCAGCGCAAGAGCCAGGTCGGCAGCGGCGACCGCTCCGAGCGCATCCGCACCTACAACTTCCCCCAGGGGCGCTGCACCGACCACCGCATCAACCTGACGCTCTACGAGCTCGACCGGGTGATGTCGGGCGAGGCGCTCGACAGGATCATCGACGCTCTCATCGCCGAGGACGAGGCTGCACGGATCGCAGATCTGCCATGATGGAAACGCAAGTGCACGCCGCCACGCGCCGCTCGGCGCTTACGGAGGCCACGGCGCTCCTCGCGGCGGCCGGAGTGGGCGAGCCGCGGCTCGATGCCCGGCTGCTGCTCTCGGAGGCCACCGGCCAGCCGCTCGAGGCGCTCCTCGCCGACCCCGAGCGCAGGCTCGGCGCCGGCGCGAGACGGCGGCTCGCCGACCTCGTGGCCCGGCGCGCCCGGCGCGAGCCCCTGGCCCGCATCCTCGGCCGGCGCGAGTTCTGGAGCCTGCCGATCCGGGTCACGGCGGCAACCCTCGTCCCTCGCCCCGAGAGCGAGACGCTGGTCGAGGCCGCCCTGGCGCTCGGGCACGCCCGCCCGAGAGCGCTCAGAATCCTTGATCTCGGCACCGGAAGCGGCTGCTTATTGCTTGCTCTGCTTACGGAATTTCCCAATGCGACGGGGGTCGGGGTGGAGCTCGACGAGGCCGCCTGCCGCACAGCGCGCGATAACGCCGCCGCCCTCGGCCTCGCCCCCAGGGCAGGGTTTCTCGTCGGTAACTGGGATACGGCACTCGCCGGCCGCTTCGATCTCGTGGTGGCGAACCCGCCCTATGTGCCAGAGGGCGCCATAGCAGCGCTCATGCCCGAGGTCGCCTGCTACGAGCCCCGCGGTGCCCTTGCGGGCGGCCCGGACGGGCTCGCCTGCTACCGCAGCCTGGCACCTCTCTTGGCCCGGCGCCTGGCGCCGCAGGGCCGCGCGCTCCTCGAGCTCGGCGCCGGGCAAGCCGACGCCGTGGCGCGCATCATGGCGGCTAGCGGGCTCATGGAGGATTTTCGCCGCTTGGACCTTGCGGGAATTGAACGATGCCTTATTATGAGGGCCACGCCATTCGAGGGGATGTGAGGGCAGAGAGGCGGATACGCCGGGGAATAGGGTGGCGTGGCGGGTCGCTTTCTGCTAAGAGGAGATCGGTGCCGCTAGGAGGCGCCGCGCTCACATCAGGCAATACGCCGATAGGAAGCCGCAGTCGCAGGGCTCGCGCGGGCGGGCTGCGAGGGGGCACGGCAGGCGGAGTGCGAGGCGCTCAATAAGACGATCGCCACAACAGAGCAATCGTTCGACGATCCAGTGATGGTGCGATGAGACAAGGTCCCAACGCGAAACGCTCGCGTGGCCGCGGGAACGGGCGCAAGCAGAATGTCCCTTTGCGGCTGCAAACTCTCGATAGCAGCGGACCCAACGGCAAGCTCCGGGGGAACGCCTATCAGCTTCACGAGAAGTATCTGGCGCTCGCGCGCGACGCCCAATCCTCGGGCGACCGCATCGCGGCGGAGAACTTCTTCCAGCATGCGGAGCACTATTTCCGCATCATCAACAGCAACGGCGGCCCCGCGGTGCGTAACGACTTCGACGCCTACGACGCGATGGACGGCGAGCAGCCCGAAATCCGCCCCGGCCCCGGCCAAGGCTCGCCGATCAACGGCTCGACCGACGGCACCGAGCCGCAGCCCTTCTGAGCCAGGGCGGCGGACGGCTGCTGCGTCTCAGCCGGGCGGCAATTCCACGGCCGCCCCGGGAACGAGGGTCCCGGCGTCGAGCACCTCGGCATAGACGCCCATGTCCTCGTGGCCGATGCCGCTCGCGAGTGCCAGCGGAATGTTCATGTCGCGCGCGCCGGTCGCCGGGTTGACGTTGACCGCAGCGCAACGCGCGATGCGCTCGACGATGCGCAGGCCGAGCCCGCCTATGGCGATCCTTCGGCCGACGAGCTCGAGCTCGCGCCACGCCGGCAAGCCGTCGACATAGAGGTTGGCACGAAAGCGCAGCGGATCGACGGCGCTGCCGACGATGCGCTCGCCGAGGTCGCGCACGGACGCCAGATTGACGAGCGAGAGCCGGGCCTCGCGCGCATCGGTAAAGCCGCCCTCCGACGCCTCGACCAGCTTGGGCGCGCCGCGCAGCTCGCCCGCCATGAAGGCGGCAAGGAACTGCTCGATGAGCGTGCGGCCGAGCGGCTCGCGCAGGCTGCCCTGAACCACCGGCTTGCCGCCGCGCTTCAAAATCAGCACGCCCCTTGCCTCGTCATAGCGGGCCTCCAGCAGGGCGAGGCGCTCGTCCCGCATGAGATTGAGAAAGCTCGACTTCGGCTGCCAGGCGATGGCCTCGTCGAAGCCCATGCCGCCGCCGTGGGCGATCGCGAAGCGGCGGTCGCCGGAGAGGCGCTTGCCGGGCTCGAGCGCCACCCGGGACAGCGTCTCGGCGGTCATTCCCTTGACCGGATAGCGGCAGATGCGGAGAAGCGTCGCAGACATGGGGGGCGATCTTAGCCGCTTCGCCGCCGGGCCTGTCAAATGGCGATGCGGCTTCTGCCGTCGCCCGCATCGTTGGCAGCAGCCCGCGCGGCGAGCCGGCGCTCGGCCGCGGCGCGGCCGGCATCCTTGAGCGAGCGCACCAGGCGCCAGTCGGGGCTGAGCCGGCTGGCATTGCCGAGCTTGCCCAGCACGTCGTCGTCGCCGATGGTATGGAGCGTGACGGAGGCGAGCCGGCGCGCGAGCGCGTCGTCGGCGAGCGCCTTCCCCTCCGCCATGCGGCGCAGCCACGAGAGCGCCTCGAGCTCGCGCTTGAGCGGGGCGTCGAAGACGATGCGGCTCAAGCGCGCCTGAATGCCGCGCGCCGTCGTCGGCACCCCGTTGTGGCGGCTCGGGCTCAGGCGCACCAGGACGATGTCGTCGACATCGCACGCCTCGAGGAGAGCGAGGATGGGCGGGTTGGAGGCGAAGCCGCCGTCCCAATAATGGGCGCCGTCGATCTCGACCGCGGGCGAGAGCATGGGCAGGCAGGCCGAGGCGAGCAGCACGTCGGGCGAGAGGTCCCGGTTGGCGAAGAGGCGCGCCTCCCCCGTCTCCACGTCGGTCGCGGCAATGATGAGGCGGATGGCGGCGGGCTCGCGCAAGGCCGCGAAATCGACGAGCCCGTCCAGGATGTCGCGCAAGGGATTGAGGCCGAGCGGGTTGAGCTGGGTGGGCGAGAGGACGCGCGCGGCAAGATCGAACGCGAGATGCGAGAATGTCCACTCGCTGGTACGGCCGAGGAGGAGCGCCTCGAGCGGCGTCGGTTGCAGCGGGCTGAAGCGCGCCAATCCCGCGAGCTTCTCCCACAAGGCCGCGAGGCGCTCGCGCGCGCGCGCGGGCCCGCCCTCGAGATAGCCCGAGGCGAGCACCGCGGCATTGAGCGCACCCGCGCTCGAGCCGCTGATGGCCGCGATGCGGCAGCCGGGGTCCTCGAGAAGCCGGTCGAGCACGCCCCAGGTGAAGGCGCCATGGGCGCCGCCGCCCTGCAAGGCCAAGGCAAGCGGGCGCGCGAGCGAGAGCCGCGGCGCTGCCAACGCCGCGCTCGATGGGAGCTGCAGCCCGGGCGGCGGCTCGCGCCGCGGGAAGCCGCCGCGAAGCCGGAGAAGGACGCTACGCCAAGCTCGGCGCAGGCCCTGCAGCACGGAGAGTCTGTTATGTTGCATCGCAATAAATATGGGTTAAGTGCTTGCCTCGTGCAAGAGACTTAATTGTGCAACGCAATATCGAGGGATTGGCTCCGGCCGCTGCCCAGGCCCTCGGCGGCGGCAGCGCCGGCCCGCACCACTCTTGAGTCACTCCTGCTGCGCCGCCATATAGGGGGCGTGGGTGCCCATCCGATGCGATTGCGGGGCCCGCGCCATTGCCCGCCTCTCGAGGGGGCCAAAGGAAGGGGTGCCGCATCATGGATGTGGAGAAATACAGCGAGCGTTCGCAGGGGTTCATTCAGTCGGCGCAGACGCTTGCGCTGAGGAGCGGCCATCAGCGGCTGACGCCCGAGCACCTCTTGAAGGTGCTCATCGAGGACAAGGAAGGTCTCGCCGCCAACCTGATGCGCGCCGCGGGGGGCGATCCGGCCGCCGCCTTGGCGGCACTCGAGCGCGAGCTCGGCAAGCTGCCGCGGGTCGAGGGCAGCGGCGCCGGCCAGGTCTATCTCTCTCCCGAGATCGCCCGCGTCTTCGAGCAGGCCGAGAAGATCGCCGAGAAGGCGGGCGACAGCTACGTCACGGCGGAGCGTCTCCTGCTCGCCCTTGCGCTGGCCTCGGGCACGCCCGCGGCGCGCATCCTCAAGGACGCCGGCTTGACGCCCCAGGCGCTCAACAAGGCGATCGAGGACGTGCGCAAGGGCCGGCGCGCCGACAGCTCAAACGCGGAAGCGTCCTATGACGCGCTCAAGAAATACGCGCGCGATCTCACGGCCGTGGCGCGCGAGGGCAAGCTCGATCCCGTGATCGGGCGCGACGAGGAGATCCGCCGCACCATCCAGGTGCTGGCGCGGCGCACCAAGAACAACCCCGTGCTGATCGGCGAGCCGGGGGTGGGCAAGACGGCGATCGTCGAGGGCCTGGCGCAGCGCATCGTCAACGGCGACGTGCCCGAGGGTCTGCACAACAAGCGCCTGATGGCGCTCGATCTCGGCGCCCTCATCGCCGGCGCCAAGTTCCGCGGCGAGTTCGAGGAGCGCCTCAAGGCGGTGCTGGCCGAGATCGGCGCCGCGGCCGGCGAGATCATCCTCTTCATCGACGAGCTGCACACGCTCGTGGGTGCGGGCAAGGCGGAGGGGGCGATGGACGCCTCCAACATGCTGAAGCCGGCGCTCGCGCGCGGCGAGCTCCACTGCGTCGGCGCCACCACGCTCGACGAGTACCGCAAGCACGTCGAGAAGGACGCGGCGCTGGCGCGGCGCTTCCAGCCCGTCTTCGTCTCCGAGCCCACGGTCGAGGACACCATCTCGATCCTGCGCGGGCTCAAGGAGAAGTACGAGCTGCACCACGGCGTGCGCATCACCGACGGCGCCATCGTCGCCGCGGCGACCCTCTCGCACCGCTACATCACCGAGCGCTTCCTGCCCGACAAGGCGATCGACCTCATCGACGAGGCGGCGAGCCGCTTGAGGATGGAGGTCGACTCCAAGCCCGAGGAGATCGACGAGCTCGACCGTCGCTTAATGCAGCTCAAGATCGAGCGCGAGGCGCTCAAGAAGGAGACGGACGACGCCTCCAAGGAGCGCCTGAAGAGGCTCGAGGGCGAGCTCGCAGCGCTCGAGGCCCAGTCGGCCGAGCTCACCATGCGCTGGCAGGCGGAGAAGGAGAAGCTCTCGAGCGCGCAGCACATCAAGACCCAGCTCGACCAGGCACGGAGCGAGCTCGAGACCGCGCAGCGCCAGGGCAATTGGGCGCGCGCGGGCGAGCTCCTCTACGGCGTGCTGCCCGAGCTCGAGCGCAAGCTCAAGTCCGCCGAGGCGGTGAGCGGCGAGGCCATGCTCAAGGAGGAAGTGACCGCCGAGGACGTGGCCTCCGTGGTGTCGCGCTGGACTGGCGTTCCCGTCGACCGCATGCTCGAGGGCGAGCGCGAGAAGCTCATCCACATGGAGGAGAGCTTGCGGAAGCGCGTGATCGGGCAGGAAGAGGCGCTCGCCGCCGTGGCCAACGCGGTGCGCCGCGCGCGCGCCGGCCTGCAGGACCCCAACCGCCCGCTCGGCTCCTTCCTCTTCTTAGGGCCCACGGGCGTCGGCAAGACCGAGCTCACCAAGGCGCTCGCCGCCTTCCTCTTCGACGACGAGGCGGCCATGGCGCGCATCGACATGTCCGAATACATGGAGAAGCACTCGACCGCGCGCCTCATCGGCGCACCCCCCGGCTACGTCGGCTACGAGGAGGGCGGCGCCCTCACCGAGGCGGTGAGAAGGCGGCCCTACCAGGTGGTGCTCTTCGACGAGATCGAGAAGGCGCATCCGGACGTCTTCAACGTGCTGCTCCAGGTGCTCGACGATGGCCGCCTCACCGACGGCCAGGGCCGCACCGTCGATTTCCGCAACACGCTCATCGTCATGACCTCCAACATCGGCAGCGAGATCTTGGCGGCGCAGCCCGAGGGGGAGGTGGTGGGGGCGGTGCGCGATGCGGTGATGGAGATGGTGCGCGCGCACTTCAGGCCGGAGTTCTTGAACCGGCTCGACGAGATCCTGCTCTTCCACCGGCTCACGCGCGCCCACATGACGGGGATTGTCGAGATCCAGCTCCGGCACCTCGAGAAGCTGCTCGCCGAGCGCAAGATCGCGCTCGAGCTCGACGAGCGCGCGCGCGGCTGGCTCGCGGAGGCCGGCTACGATCCGGTCTATGGGGCGAGGCCCTTGAAGCGCGTCATCCAGCGGAGCCTGCAGAACCCGCTCGCCACCATGATCCTCGAGGGCAAGGTGCGCGAAGGCGAGAAGGTGCGCGTGAGCGTCAAGGGGAAGGCGCTCGCCATCAACGGCGTGGCGGTCACCGACAAGGCGGCGTGAGGCGCGCCGCCGTCGCCCGCAGCGGGCGCTAGAACGCCGTCCGCGCCAGCTTTCCGGCGACGGGGAGGAGTGCTACCACCGCGTCGGTCTGGGCGCGCGCCGCGAGGAAGGATTTGAGCGCGCTGCCCGCGAGCTTGATCCCGGTCGGCAGGCGCACGCTCAGCGGATTGATCTGCTTGTTATGCACCAGCACCTCGTAATAGAGGTGCGGGCCGGTGGCGAGGCCGGTCGCTCCCACATAGCCGATCACCTGGCCCTGGCGCACGTGGCTGCCGGGGTGGATGCCGCGCGCGATGGCGCTCATGTGGGCGTAGGCGGTGCTGTATTCGCTGTTGTGGTTGAGCCGCAGGTAGATGCCGTAATTGCCGCGCCAGCCGTCGCTCTCGACGACGCCCTCGCCCGCCGCCATGACCGGCGTGCCGGTGGGCGCTCCGAAATCCACGCCCTTGTGCATGGTGGTATAGCCGAGGATCGGGTGGAGGCGCATGCCGTAGCCGGAGGTGATCCTCGCACCGTCGATCGGCGTGCGCAGCAGTGCCTTGCGCACGCTCTCGCCCTTCTCGTTGAAATAGTCGGCGAAGCCGTGCTTGGGCGCGAAGCGGTAGATCCTGAGCGTGTGACCCGACAGCGTGAGGGCGGCGTAGATGACGTTGCCGATCTTGGCCACCTTGTCGTGCGCGTCGAGGAAGCGCTCATAGGCGACCTCGAAACGGTCGCCGGGCTGGATCTCGCGCTGGAAATCGACGTCGTAGCTGTAGGCGCGGATGAGCTCCGCCAGAAGATTGGCGGGGATGCCCGCGGCCGCGGCGTCCTCATAGAGGCTCGCGCGGATGACGCCCGCGGCGCGCACGACCTCGCGGTTGAGCGGCTGTGCGATCTTGCGGGCGCTGAACTGGTCGCTCTTGCCGCGCTCGACCTTGACCGTCTCCGCCGGTCCCGTCGGCAGGCTCACCTTGACGAGCCGGACGCGGCCGGCCTCGCCGGCATCGAAGGCAAGCGTGAGCTCGACGCCCGGCTTGAGCGCGCGCAGGTCGACGAAGCCCCTCATGGCGGCGACGGCGTCATGCGCCTCGGGTGCGGTGGCGCCTTCGCGGATCAGGACGTCGTTGAGGGTGTCGCCCTTGCCGATGAACACGGTGTGCTCGGCAGCGGAGTCGGAGGGCGGCAGAGGTGTAAACTCCGTCTTGGCATGGGCGATCTGCTCGGGGACGCGTGCCGCTACGCCACGCTCGGGCGCGTGCTCCGCTGAGGTTGCCGGCGGCGTGGCATCGCTCGCGCGCGCCGGCTCCGGACCCCGG
>CAVVLJ010000017.1:1200000-1206061 GCA_963749075.1 uncultured Pseudomonadota bacterium
ACGACTTCCCCGCTGTCTCCAACACCGGCTCAGCGAAATTGAACTCCCCGTGAAGATGCGGGGTACCCGCGGTCAGACGGAAAGACCCCGTGCACCTTTACTACAGCTTTGCAGTGGCATTAGGGGGTGGATGTGTAGGATAGGCGGGAGCCGATGAAGGTCCGGCGCCAGCCGGGCTGGAGGCGCCCTTGAAATACCGCCCTTTTGCACTCTGATGTCTAACCGTGGCTCGTGAAGCCGGGTCCGGGACCCTGCATGGTGGGTAGTTTGACTGGGGCGGTCGCCTCCCAAAGAGTAACGGAGGCGCGCGATGGTGGGCTCAAGCTGGTCGGAAATCAGCTGTTGAGTGCAATGGCATAAGCCCGCCTGACTGCGAGAGCGACAGCTCGAGCAGAGACGAAAGTCGGCCATAGTGATCCGGTGGTCCCGCGTGGAAGGGCCATCGCTCAACGGATAAAAGGTACGCCGGGGATAACAGGCTGATGACCCCCAAGAGTCCATATCGACGGGGTCGTTTGGCACCTCGATGTCGGCTCATCACATCCTGGGGCTGGAGCAGGTCCCAAGGGTTCGGCTGTTCGCCGATTAAAGTGGTACGTGAGCTGGGTTTAGAACGTCGTGAGACAGTTCGGTCCCTATCTGCCGTGGGTGTACGAGACTTGAGAGGCGCTGTCCCTAGTACGAGAGGACCGGGATGGACGCACCTCTGGTGTACCGGTTGTGGCGCCAGCCGCATCGCCGGGTAGCTATGTGCGGCCGGGATAACCGCTGAAAGCATCTAAGCGGGAAACCCTCCTCGAAACCAGGTCTCGCCGAGAGCCGTGGCAGACCACCACGTTGATAGGCCGGGTGTGGACGTGCGGCAACGCATGCAGCTGACCGGTCCTAATCGCTCGATCGGCTTGCTCGCCTCGCGCAGCGGCAAGCCTCGCCCAAAGCCCCCAGCAGCGAGACACCTTCTGCACTGCCGGACGACGGACGGCAGACGACGGAAAGAAGCATCTGCCGTCCGTCCTCCGCCGTCTGCCCTCCGCCCTTGGGCGGCCCGGTGGCCATAGCGAGGGGTGAACACCCGATCCCATTCCGAACTCGGCCGTGAAAACCCTCAGCGCCGATGGTACTGCGTCTCAAGACGCGGGAGAGTAGGTCGCCGCCGGGCCCTCCAAGGGCGGAAAACACACGACGGAGGACGGACGACAGAATGCCCAACCCGGACGGCCACGCCCTTCGCAATCCCATTCCGTCGTCCGTCATCCGTCCTCCGATCGCGGGGTGGAGCAGCCCGGTAGCTCGTCAGGCTCATAACCTGAAGGTCGTAGGTTCAAATCCTACCCCCGCAACCATCATAAACGCCGCCAGATCAATCGTCTGGCGGCGTTTTGTTGTATCGACAACCCACCTCTCACTTGCGCCAGCTACCAAATAGCTACCACCAGAAATCCGATTTGAGGCGGCGTGGGCGCGCCATCCAAGCAACGGTACGCCAGCCACCAAGTTCTCGAGCGCTCGCATCAAATGCGCCCGCTGGGTGCCGTCGTGGATGGGGTTGAGACTGCCACTTCGTTCTCCGACGCAATCGCTCCATCAAGCGACTGCTCGTAGCCCGCGCATTTGAAAAGTACCGTGCAATCGGCGATCATATGGCGCAATAGACCCTCGTGGGTTACGTCCTGGCCTTAGAATTTTCATGAAAGCCAAGTTAAATTGGATGAGCCAATGTTGGTGCCCGACAGGCTAAAGGCCAATGCATATCGAGTATTGCGCCTTTCAGCTTCTGCATCCGTATCCGAGATTCACAAGGCTGCAGCCAGCATGAGACGCGCAGCCTTGCTTGGCCTGATAAATGCCATAGAAGCGGACATGCCGGTGCTGGGCGAACTCCCTCGTGCTGAAGCCGACATCAGAACAGCAATTGGCCGCCTCGAAAATCCTGCGCAGCGGCTCGGTGATAGGCTCTTCTGGTTTCACCGGCTTCCTCAGCAGCGAGACACGAATGATCCAGCACCTCCGAGCGAACTCGATCAGGTTGCCTTAAACCATGACGAAGCCCTACATGGCCTACTCGCTGCCGTAGCGCGCAATTTGGACGATGCAGGGGTCGCCTTCTGGGTCCAAGTGCTCCGGACTTGGCATCAGGTAATTTCCAATGATGACTACTGGGCGCTCACCTTGGGCATCGAAGAACGAGGAGCTTTCGAGCCTCCGGTAGTTTTCTCGGAAATCGACGCGCTGCGTGCCGATGCAGTTGCGTTTGCCGCGGAGCCCATTCTTGTAGCTGCTCGTGATGCCATTGCTCAGGACGACACGCCAACTGTCCGTCGGATCCTGAATGCAATCAATGAATTGCTCGACACCGGCTCATGGGCGGCAAAGGCTCAATTGGACATCATCTCGCCAGCTACAGAGCGCGTCCGTGCATTGTGCCATGCCATCCGTGAAGAGCTTGGCTCCAAGATTGCGCGGGAGGACGCCGCCGCCAAGTCCAACAAGGTCATATGCGACGCGGAGATCAAGCGATTTCGAGACGAAATCGCGCCGGCGCTTGGTAGGGTGCGTCAGCTCGCGCCTCCGGGTCACGAGGCGTTCAATCGGTCGCGAGAGGAAGCCGCCCTCTGCCTCAACGGAATATCGACAGACTTTACCTGGGCAAATGATTTTATTGCTTCTGAAGAGTTGCGTGAAGAGGCGCTCAAACTGGCCGAGGGGACACTCGGCACGATGCGGATTAAAGATGGACTTGCGCAAGTTCGCGATGCCGCGCGGAAGCAGCGCATATTCGGCCCACTCAAGCCAATATTATCCGCTCCATCGCTAAGCACTATTAACGGTTTTGGCTTTACCGTTTACGGCAAGTCAGATTTCGATGCGGAAACGAACTCGTACGTCACGACACACTACTTCGTCGCACTTTTCATCCCCGTCTTTCCGATTGCTCGCTATCGAGTGATCTGTACAGGACCTCGAGCGTATCGCTTTCTCGGGAAGCTACCGCTCCGACGAAAAGATCGCTGGCACCTAGGCGTTGCTCTCTTGGCAGTAGCAGCTGCAATCTTGCTGGGGTCTCTCAATGCCAATCAGAACTCTGGCGCTTATCGTGGTCCATCCACGAGCTTGCCGAGCTCAGGTACGAGCGCCCCCTCAACCAGCTCTCGCAGAGAACAATTGTCTGCCATCAAAGCCCGCATTGACGCCGGCCGTGCACGCCTTGATGCGCTTGATACGCAACTGCAGCCGATAATTGATGAACTTAACCAACTACAGGCGCGCATAGAAGCCATAGCGGTTGAGCTCAAAGATCTTGACGCGCAACAGCAGGCTGGGCGCCGAATTAACGTCAACTCCTACAATTCCAAGGTAGATACCCACAACGGGTTGCTCAGCAGATATCGCGCACTGAGGGCTGCCCACGGTAGCGACATCCAACTTCGTGATGATCTGACAAGGCAGGACGCGGCTCTGGTCGAACAATACAACGGGTTGTTGAAATAGGTATTCGATGGATCCGAAGACAATTCCCGGAGAATTACCGATAGCCATCGAAGGAGTATGCACTTTCGCGCTCGAGTGCTGGCGCCTTCGTCGAATTGCCGCTCTGTTGAAGGACCACAGCGAGGGCCCGGGGCTTCGCCATGCCGTTCGGCGAATTAACGAAACCCTAGATGCGGTGGGGATACAAATCGTCGATTTCGTCGGGCAAGCCTACGACCCCGGCATGGTTCCCGAGGTCGTGGAAGTTCGAGAAGGACCGGGACTACCTGACGGTCATGCTGTCGTCGACGAGACCATTGCGCCAACGGTGACTTTACGTGGCCAGGTGATAAAGAATGGACAAGATCATCGTGAAGCGCGCGCATGGAAGACTTGCGAGGACTTCACCGAGGCAATCGAATGACAAACACGATCGACTTTGGAATTGATCTCGGAACGACGAATTCCTGCATTGCCCGCTGGGAGAATGGGGCGATAAAGGTCTTCCAGAACAATGACCAAATGAATGTGACGCCATCAGCGGTCCACATCCTCAAGACGGGACGGGTGATCGTCGGCCGACGTGGATATGCAGCACTCCTGACGGACCCCGAAAACGTGGCCGTTGAGTTCAAGCGCTGGATGGGGCAGAAGGACCAAAGACATTTCCGGCCGCCCAGCGCGAGATGTCGGCCGAAGAACTCTCTGCGGAAATTTTGAAATCTCTCAAGGAGGATGTACGGCGGCAGACCGGCACAGATGTCACCGCTACCGTGATAACTGTGCCAGCGGCGTTCGGGGCGCTGCAGTGTGAAGCGACAGCGCGCGCGGCTGCGCTGGCCGGACTTGCCGAAGCACCGTTGTTGCAGGAGCCAATAGCGGCAGCCATCGGCTATGGGGCGAAGCCCAAGTCCGCCAACCAGCGTTGGTTGATATTTGATTTAGGCGGCGGAACACTCGATATAGCGGTGGTTTCAACTAGAGAGGGCCGACTAAACGTACTTGAGCACAGAGGGAACAATCTGCTAGGCGGTAAGGACATCGACCGCTCTATCGTCGAGCGCCTGCTGCTTCCGGCCCTCGACGCAACCTATGATCTACAGGCTTCCGGCCCGACCTCGGCGCGCAGTGCTCTTCTTCCTCGGCTACGGCTCAAAGCGGAAGAGGCCAAGATCGATCTGTCAACAGACACGCAGATCGTCGTATCGCTGTTCGACCTTGGCAAAGACGACGCTGGGGTGCCAATGAAATGGAGGTTCCATTCACGCGCGCTCAGCTCGAGGTGCTCATGGAGCCGATGTTGGAGGAATGTTGCGATCTCGCCCGGGCGGCATTGGTCGGAGCGCGCCTGGTCGGAGGAGACTTGGATTGCATTCTACTGGTCGGTGGTCCGACGCAATCCCCTATTTTGCGTACCATGTTGAGGCAGCGAATCGGAGCGCCCGTCGATTTCTCCTCGGATCCAATGACCGTCGTTGGGCGCGGCGCGGCGGTCTACGCGTCTACGCTCGAAAGAACCCAAAAGGTTACGGCCGTCTCGGCCAGCCGGTCTGTTCGACCGCATGCGCTTAGTGCTCGCCTATCAGCCGGTCAGCGCGGATCTCCAATGCACAGTGGCAGGGCGTTTCGTGGAGCCCATTGCCTGGTTATTGAAATCAAAATCGATGCGGAGGGCGGTCTCTGGACGAGCGGATGGATCAAGCCGAGAGACGGTCTTTTCGAGACGCCAGTATCTATTAAAGCAGGTGACGTTACAACCTTCTGGGTTTATGCCCGCGACGGCACAAGGACAATTGAGTCGAGACTGATACGCCCATTTTCAAAGTGAGACACGGGCTCGTTCCGTCGGCCCCGCCTCTCCCACACACACTGTCTGTTGAAGTCCGGAATCCCGGGGGTAATCCCACACTCGAAGCCCAGTGTTCTCCAAAGGAACCCCGCTACCAACGGAGAGGACCGTCAGATTATCGCGCGACACACGCACTGGCCCCTGACAAGCCGGGTTCTGATATTGCGATCAAGCTGTGGGAGGGTGAATTTCTGGATGACCCAGACGCCATGAATGGGTGGGCAATCTTCGTGCTCCGGCCACGACGGTGTTCGGCGTTCTGTGCCGGAAGGCGCGGAAATCGAGGTCACTCTAGATCAATCCATCGAGACTGATCTCCGCAGAGGCCTTTCGTGCCACACCTGAACCAGCACTTTAGCAAACAGTTGTATGTGCCTCAGCGCGAGGAACAAGACTTTTCGAACCTCTCCCATGAGGTGGCGTCGGAGGCCCAAAAAATATCGTCAGCGCCTCGAGGAAGCTCGAGCGATCATTGTCTTCGTACCGATGATGAAGCCACCCAAGACAGAACTGGAAGGCCTGCGCCAAGAAATCGACGCACTCGAAGCCAAGGCACCCGCTCCCGGGACAGCGCGTCTGTGGGAGCGGATCCCGACAATGCCAGACGCATTGTTAGAGTGGCTAAGACCATCCGAGGTCGGCTCGGGCGCTTTGAACGGGGTGTCGCCGGGCACCGCAGTTCTGTGGGCGACACGCAGTTCGTGCAGCTACTCGAAGCTGCAGAAACGGTTGTTGAGCAGTTTG
>CAVVLJ010000018.1:0-15040 GCA_963749075.1 uncultured Pseudomonadota bacterium
CGTTTCCTCCCGGCAGCGTTGCTGCGCGTAAGGGCAGCGGGTGTGGAAGCGGCAGCCGGGGGGTACCGCGAGCGGAACTCGGCACGTCGCCTTCGAAAATCATGCGCTGCCGGCCGCTCCGCGGCGCCGGCAGCGGCATGGCCGAGAGCAGCGCCTCGTATAGGGATGGCGCGGCTCGTCGAACGAGCGCTCCGTGGCGCGCTCTCGACGACCTTGCCGAGATACATCACCGCGATGCGGTCGCAGACATGCCGCACCACGGCGAGGTCGTGCGAGATGAAGATGAGGCCGAGGCCGTCGCGCCTGGAGGTCCTTCAGCAGGTTGACGATCTGCGCCTGCACCGAAACGTCGAGCGCCGACACCGGCTCGTCGCAGACGATGAAGTCGGGTTGCACCGCGAGCGCGCGCGCGATGCCGATGCGCTGCCGCTGGCCGCCGGAAAACTCGTGCGGGTAGCGCCCGGTGATCGGGGCGAGGCCGACCCAGTCGAGGTCAGCGCGCGACCGTATCCTCGGCTCGCGCGCCCGCGCGCCAGCCCGGGGATGGCGAGCGGCTCGGCCGACGATTCGCGCACCGTCATGCGCGGGTTGAGCGAGCGCGTACGGGTCCTGGAAGACGATCTGCATGCGGCGGCGCATGGCGCGGAGCCGGGCGCGGCCAGGCCGGTGAGGTCGCGGCCCGTCGAAGCGGATGGCGCCGGCGGCTGGCTCGACGAGGCGCGGCAGCATGGCGCGCGCCAGCGAGGTCGATTTGCCGCAGCCGCTTTCGCCGACGAGGCCCAGCGTCTCTCCGGGCGAGAGGGCTGAAATCGACGCCGTCGACGGCCTTGACCGTGCCGCGCGCGCGGCCGAAGAGGCCGGAAGCGAGCCGGAAGTGCTTGACGAGGCCCTCGACCTCGAGGAGGGGGGCTGCGCTCATCGCGCCGACTCCGGCTGCGCCGCGCGCGGCCATCACGCTCCCTCCTTGAGCGGTGCCTTGAGGCAAGCGGCGAAATGCCGCGCCTGGAGCTCGCGGAGCGGCGGCTCGCTCCTGCGGCACTCGGCGTCCGCGAAGGGGCAGCGCGGATGGAAGGAGCAGCCTTGCGGCAATGCGAGCGGGTTCGGCACCGTGCCCTCGATGGTGGCGAGGCGCGCCTTGTCGTCGTGGAGCTTGGGCAAGGCACCCAGGAGCCCGATCGTATAGGGATGCTGCGGCTCGGCGAAAAGTGCCTCGACCGGTGCGCGCTCGACGATCTTGCCGGCATACATGACGGCGACCTCTTGCGCGAGTCTCGGCGATGACGCCGAGGTCGTGGGTGATCATGACGATGGCGGTGCCGAATTCGGCGTGCAGCTCGCGCATGAGGTCGAGGATCTGGGCCTGGATGGTGACGTCGAGTGCGGTCGTCGGCTCGTCGGCGATGAGGAGCTTGGGGCCGCAGACGAGCGCCATGGCGATCATGATGCGTTGGCGCATGCCGCCCGAGAGCTTGTGGGGATAGTCGTCGTAGCGCGCCTCGGCCGCCGGGATGTGAACGCGGCGCATCATCTCGATCGCGCGCGCGCGCGCCTCGCCGCGGCCGACTTTCCTGTGGCGCTGGACCGCCTCGGCGATCTGGTCGCCCACGGTGAAGGCGGGATTGAGCGAGGTCATCGGCTCCTGGAAGATCATCGAGATCTCGATTGCCGCGCAGCTCCCTGAGCTCGGCGCGGGAGAGCCGCAACAGGTCCTGGCCTTGGAAGATCACCTCCCCGCCGGCGATCCGCCCCGGCGGAGAGGGGATGAGCCCCATGATCGAGAGCGAGGTGACGCTCTTGCCGCAGCCCGACTCGCCGACGAGGCCGAGCGTGCGGCCCGGCCTCGAGCGCGAAGCTCACCCCGTCGACCGCTCGGTAGTCGCCTTCCGTGCTCGCGAAATAGGTCTTGAGGCCGCGCACCTCGAGGAGCGGCGTGGGAAGTGCCTCTCTTTGCCCGTGCCGCTCGCCGCCCGCCTCGATCATCGCGGCTCAGCCTTCGCGCGCCGCTTGGCGGCGGGCCAGCTCGGCGTCGATGACGGCGCGGTCGTAGACGCCGGCCGGGTTCATCTGGTTCGGCAGGAAGGCGAGGAAGGGCTGGAAAATCTCCTTGCTCACCTCGTGGAGACGGCGGAGCTCGATGAGCGGCTCCGGATGATCGTCGACCCTGAGATCGAGGCTCGGGTAGATCTCCGTCGTAAAGATGCGCAGTGCCGCCGACTGCTTGCCGCGCTTGTCCCCGCCCGCCGCCTGGCCGGCGTCGAGGGCTGCGAGCAGGCGCTCCGCGAAGGGAAGCCGGGCGTTCGCCTCATAGGCCGCGGCCGTGTCGTCGACCACCCGCTCGCCCGCCAGCATGTTGCCGGCGACCGAATAGCCCTGGCCAGCGCGTGCCCCGCACCAGCCGATGCAATTCCGCCCGCTATGCTGGGCGATGCGGCCGCGGCGATCGATCAGGTGGAGTTGGCGATGCTCGCGGCCCTCGTCGGCGCTGACGAGGCGGCGCACGATCTCCTGAGGCTCGACCTCGGCCGCGAGGAGCTCGAGGCCGAGCGGTCCGAACAGCGGATTGATGAGGGCCTGCGTGGCAAGCGCCCCGACGCCGCTCCGCGCATGGGGGCAGAGCGCGCCGACGGCGAAGAAGCGGGTGGTGACGGCGACGCCGAAAGCACCGGTTTCCGGGTCGTGCGCCACGATCGACCAGGTCATGGGGGCCTTCTCCTTCGTCCGGCTCCGCCGGCGGAGCCAAGCGCAGAAGCGGCCTACCTTGCCCCAGGCCCGGTGCTTGCGCAAACACTTATCGCGGCACTGCCGCCGCGCGTGCCCGCAAAAGGCCGGGCCGGCCAGGTTGCCCCGGCCGGCCCGCCAATTTTGCGACGATGGCTTGCCCGCCCCTCGTCTCAGGCGGCACTCGCCTCAGCCTCGCCCTGCACCTCGCCGCGCAGGAACTCCTGCACGCTCATCGACTTCGGCTTGAAGGCGCGCTCCAGGACCGGGACCGACTTGTGCGGATCGGCCTTGCCGCACATGAAGATGTCGAAGGCCGCGAAGCCGCGCTCGGGCCAGGTGTGGACGCTGATGTGCAATTCGGCGAGCACCGCCACCCCCGACACGCCGCCGTTGGGCGAGAAGTGATGCAGGTGGATGTGGAGCAGCGTCGCGTCCGCCGCCTCGACCGCCTCCACGAGCGCGCGCTCGATGTAGGGCACGTCGGTAAGGTGCTCGGCCCCGCTCAAATCGAGGATCAGATGGGTGCCGGCAAACGTCTTGCCGTTGCGCGTGACGAAGTAGTCCTTCGGCGCAAATTCGTCGGACTGGAAGAATGCCGGGGTTGCACCGGTCGCGGTTCTGGACAGGTCGGGCGTAACCGCTGGCGCCGATGCCTTCGCCGTGCGCTGCGCGCGCCCCAAGTCCATCCCCAATTTGAAGCGAGTGGTCATAAGATCACACCCCCAAACCAGAAGATGTCTCGGTAAGCACGAGATTATTTCGCCATATGAGGCAACTCGACCCGGAATGCAATAAAAAATTCACCTGGAGCCCAATTTTTTCCGTCGGCCGGCCCGGCTCGGCGAGTATGACCATCTCTCGGGAGCTCTCCGCCCGCAAGTGCTGGGCGGCGAGGCCACTTCCGGGAGCAACCGTTCTCGGGCATGATGGGAGACGAACGACGGGCTCTCCCTCGAGCCCAGGAGGTGAGCGATGAGCCAAGTACTGCGCAAAGCCAGCGACGACGAGGGGCTTCTCGTCAACCGCATGCAGCTTCCCTTCGAGCTCGACGCCGGGATCGCCGCGCGGGCGGCGATCGGGCTCATCGTGCTCGCGACCGACCATACCATCGAGCACGAGTGGCGCCGCATGCTCTCCTTGGAGGGCGTCGCCTTCTACGAGAGCCGCATCTACAACTCGAGCCAGGTGACGCCGGAGACGCTCAAGGAGATGGAGGCGGGCCTCTCCACCGCCGCCGGCCTGATCCGCCCGGGCGAGCGGCTCAACGTCATGGCCTACGGCTGCACCTCGGGCGCCATGGTCATCGGCGAGGAGAAGGTGTTCCAGCGCCTGCGCGAGGCGAGGCCGGGCATTCCCTGCACCACCCCGATTACCGCCGCCCTCGCCGCCTTCAAGGCGCTGGCAGTTTCGCGCGTCGCCCTCCTCACCCCTTATATCAATTCGATCAACCGCATGATGCGGCGCTACATCGAGGAGCGCGGCGTCGCCGTGCCGGTCATGGGCTCCTTCAACCACGAGAACGACAACGAGGTCGCGCGCATCGCGCCGGCCTCGATCGAGAGTGCGGTGCTCGAGCTCGGCCGCCATCCGGCCGTCGATGCCGTGTTCGTCTCCTGCACGAGCCTGCGCGTGGCCGAGCACGTGGCGGCGATGGAGGCGAAGCTCGGCAAGCCCGTCACCGCGAGCAACCATGCCATGGCCTGGCACAGCCTGCGCCTTGCCGGCTACCGCGATAGTGTGCCGGGGTTCGGACGGCTGCTTACCAGATGACAGACGCCAGATGACAGAGGACAGAAAATAGAAGCTCAGGCGGCCGGTTTCACCTTGGCCGCTCTCTCCTCCGTCGTGCGTTTTCCGCCGTCTGAACCGTAGCGCTCAATCCCCAGCCCCTCCGCGGGGTGCTCGCTCTTGCGGCCCGCCATGAGGTCGACGAGGATGCGGCTCGACCCCGCCGACATGGTCCAGCCCATGTGGCCCTGGCCGGTGTTGTACCAGAGCCGCTCGAGCGGCGAGGGGCCGATGATGGGCGGCCCGTCGGGCGTCATCGGCCGCAAGCAGGACCAATAGCTCGGCTTGGAGAAATCGACGCCCTTGGGGAAGAGCTCGCGCGCCACCGCCATCATGGTCGCGAAGTCCGCCGGCTTGTGGCTGTTGTCATAGCCGGAGAAGTCCGCCGTTGCGGTCATGCGCAGGCGGTCGCCCATGCCGCAATAGGCGACGAGCGAGCCCTCGTCGACCCCGCCGACGGTGGGGGCCAGCTTGGGCTCGATCGGCAGCGTGAGCGAGAAGCCCTTGACCGGGTAGACGGGGAGCTGGAGCCCGGCCGTGCGCGCCAGGAGCGAGCTGTAGCTGCCGAGCGAGAGGACATAGGCATCGCCGCTCATGGCCCCCCGCGCGGTCGCCACGGCGGCGAGCTTGCCCCCACTCGTCTCGAGCCCGCGCACCTCGCAGCCGAGTTCGAACTTGACGCCCATGCGCCTGCACGCTTGCGCGAGCTGCACGGTGAAGGCCTGGCAATCCCCGCTCCCGTCGTTCGGGCAATAGACGGCACCCGCGATCTTTCCCTCGATCGGCTTCAAGGCCGGCTCGATCTCGACGCAGCGCTTGGCATCGATGATCTCCACGCTCTGCCCATGATCCTTCATGAGCGTCATGTTTTGCACCCCTTGGGCGAAGTGCGCGGGGTCGCGGTAGAAGAACAGCAGCCCTTTCCTGTACTGGTGATAGCGGAGGCCCTCGGCTGCGGCGATCTCCTCGAGCTTCGCCTGGCTGTAGCGGCAGAGGGCGAGTTTGATGAGCGTGTTGGCCCGCGCGCGCTCGGCCGTGCAGGCGGCGAGGAACTTGAGACCCCAAATCCAAAAATGCGGATCGAGGCTGAAGTGCATGCGGTAGGCGAGATCGCGCTGCCAGATCGACTGCACGAGCAGCTTCGGCGCACGCGGCGAGTTCCAGGTGAAGGAGTGGCCGGGCGCGATCAGGCCGGCGTTCGCGTAACTGGTCTCGGCAGCCGCCTCGTTCTGGCGGTCGAGCACCACCACCTCATGGCCGGCCTTGGCGAGATAATAGGCCGTGGTGATGCCGACGACGCCTGCTCCCATCACGATCGTCTTCATGGCACACGTTCCCCTGTTCGCCGTTGGCCCCGATCCTATGCGATGGTGCCGGCCTTGCAAAGGCTGGCAAGCGGGGTGCTCGGCTCCTAGGATGCGCGCGCGGCCACGGCAGGGAGGCGAAATGGCGGGGCGCGGGACGCTCTTTCTCGTGGTGGGACCGAGCGGAGCCGGCAAGGATGCGCTCATCGCGGCGGCGCGCGCCGCCCTCGCGCGCGACCCGAACTTCCTCTTTCCGCGCCGGCTCATCACGCGCCCGGCCGAAGCGGGCGGGGAGGACCATATCGCGATGTCGCAGGCCGCATTCGAGGCGGCCGCGGCCGAAGGCGCTTTCAGCCTCCACTGGCGCAGCCACGGGCTCGGCTACGGCATCTCGAAAGAGCTCGAGACGGCGCTTGCCGCGGGCCGCAACGTCGTCGTCAACGTCTCCCGCAGCGTGGTTGACGAGGCGCGGAAGCGGCTCCAGCCGGTCAAGATCATCCTGGTCACGGCGCCCGTGCCGGTGCTCGCCGAGCGCCTGGCCGCGCGGGGGCGCGAGTTCGCGGCCGAGATCGCCGAGCGGCTCGCGCGCGCCTCCTATGCGGAACCCTCCGGCCGCGACGTGGTCAGAATCGAGAATGCCGGCGCGCTCGCGGAGGCGGTCGCGGCATTCCTCGCGGCGTTGCGCGGGGACGGTTAGTACCAGCCCTCAACAGTCCGAGCGTCGCCCCCACCCCACCCTCCCCCTTCGAGGGGGAGGGGGACTTTATTGCCATGCCATGCACTTCCCCTCCCCCCTTGAGGGGGAGGGTTAGGGTGGGGGGTGTATCACGCACCCAAGATTTCGGGCACTAGCACCGGCGCAAGTGGCATTGTCTCAATTGCTGCTCGAGGCCGCCTTGAGATTGTCGACCTTGATCTGGAGCTCGTGGAGGAGTCCATCCAGTCCCTCGTGCTGGATCACGGAGGAGAACTCCTGGCGCTGCGTGAGCGCCATGCTGATGCCCTCGACCACCACGTCGACGATCTTCATGTGGCCTTGCATGTTCCGTACGCGCCAGCCGGCCTTGATCGGGGGACCCTCGGCGCGGTCGATCTCGGTCTCGACCAGGGCGTCGGTCTCCGCGATCGGCTGCTGGCCGACGACCTTGAAGGTCTCGCCCCTGTAGGCGCCGATCCGCCGCGTGTAGGTGTTGAGCACCCAGGTCTCGAACAGGGTGCGGTATTGCGCCTTCTGCGCGGGGCTTGCCGTGCGCCAGGAATTGCCGAGGACGAAGCGGCCGATGAGATCGAGATCGAAGCCTTCGTGAAAGATCTGCTTGAACTCCTCCTCGCTCTTGGCCGCCTCGGCCGGCGTGTAGTTTGCGAAGAGCGCCACCGCCCGATTGCCCAGATCCTGGATGAACTTGGCCGCCTCCACGGGCGAGGTGGGGCTCTCCTCGGCGCCCGCGGGTGCCGCGGCTGCGGCGAGCAATCCCAGCAGCACGAGGCAGGGGGCTAGCCTTTTCGCAAGGGTCATCGGGCAACTCCGATCGTGATTGAGGCAGCGGCAGGTCGCCTCGAGGTGCGATCCCGGGCACGGACTCCATACGGGCCGAGCCGCGCGATCCTGCGCTCCGAGGCCGCAGAGGATCGCCGCAGGCCGCCGCAGAGTGCGTCCGGCGCGCGAAAATAAAGGAGGCGAGAGGCCCGCCGCAAGCGCTCAATTGTGACGATTTTCGGGCTCAGCGCAGCAGGAGGATGGCCGGCGGGGTGCCCGCCGCGGCCTTGCGCCGCTCGGCGGCGAGGGCGATGACCCGCTCGGTCTCGCGCCACAGGCGGTAGGGTGCCAGCCGGTCGAGCGGCACCCAGGCGACTTCGGCGGCATCGTCGCCGGCCGTGGCCTCGCCGGCGCGCCACTCGGCGAGAAGGTCGACGAGCGTGTAATGGTATTTCACCCGGCCGTTCTCGTCGCGGTTGACCATGTCGACCACGGCGATCACCTCCTTGACCTCGATCTCGATGCCGGTCTCCTCGCGCACCTCGCGGCGGGCCGCCTCGGCGACGCTCTCGCCGAGATTCTGAGCGCCGCCCGGGATGCTCCATTGCCCCTCGCGCGGCGGCTTGCCGCGCTTGATCAACAGCACCTCCTCGCCGCGAAAGACGAGCGCGCCGACGCCGGCGATGGGCCGCTCGGGATAGCTGCGCGTCATGAGCGGCATCATACGGCAGCGCCGCACCGCCCGCCAAGGAGTGCCCCCGGCGCGTGGCCTACACAGGGGCAAATGCATGGGCGAACCACGGCCTATGCCGCGCGTGCGCGCGTTCGGGCTTTCGGCAGATCGATGGCCAGCTCGGTATTCATCTTCGCCAGCGCCTCGTCGATGATCCACATCTGCGAGTGGTGGCGCAGGTCGAGCAGTCGGCGCACCGAGTTTTCCGGCATGCCGAGCTCATTCGCGAGCTTGAGCTTCGACCAGCCGCGGACGCGCATGGCCTCGTAAACGGCGAGCTTGGCGGTGACGAGCGAGGGCAGCACCGCGCGATTTCGCCCTGAATGCGCCGCACCTTGCCGCGGCAGCCGTCGACCGGCCTTCATGTAGCCTTCGAGTGCAGCGATCACGCAATCGACGGCGTTGGCGCGCGCCTCCTCTTCCGTCTCGCCCTCGGTCAGCGCCTCCGGAATGCGGGGAAAGCGCACGAGCCACCACCCGTTTTGCTGCCGCTCCAGCCTGTAACGAAATCCCAAGGCCATCTTCAATCCTCCAAGTCGCGCTTCGCCAGTCCGAGCTGCCGCAGCATCGCGGCGAGGAGACCGGGGCCGATATCCTTTTTCCGGTCCTTCAAGGTCGTGAAGCGATCGCCGTAGTAGAGCCGCCCATGGCTGCCTTTGCCCGGGGCAGAATCGAACGACACGACGACACCGCGCTTGCGGCCGAGCCTCTTGATGAGCCGCTCAAACTCGTTGCCGGTCATGGGGGACATTCGCACATATCTGTGCGAACAGCAAGAACCGGAAAAGCCGGGCATGGAGCCACGATTTTTTGCATATCCTTATGGCGGTTTTTGCCCTTGCTGCGCTGCGTCTGCGCCTGCGCTAAGCTCGCGCTCCCTGTGGTTGGCGAAGGACGCGAGGGCGCATGGCCGAGACTTTCATCCTCACCCCGGGCAGGCTCCGTCTCGCGGACTTGCGCGCGCTTTATGAGCACGAGCACCCTGTGGAGCTCGATAGAGGCGCCTTTGCCGCGATCGACGCCGCCGCGGCGACGGTGGCACGCCTCGTCGCCGAGGGCCGGCCGATCTACGGCGTCAATACCGGCTTCGGCCGGCTCTCGACCACGCACATTCCGGAGGACGAGCTCGCCGAGCTGCAGCGGCGCCTCTTGCTCTCCCACATGGCGGGCGTGGGCGAGGCGCTCCCGGACAAGGTCGTGCGCCTAGTCCTCGTGCTCAAGGCTGCGAGCCTCGCGCGCGGCTATTCCGGCTGCCGGCGCGAGCTGATCACGGCACTCCTGGCACTCGCCAATGCCGGCGTCTACCCGCGCGTGCCATCCCAGGGCTCGGTCGGCGCCTCGGGCGACCTCGCCCCCCTCGCCCATCTCTCGGGCGTCCTCATCGGGGTGGGCGAGGTGCGCCACCAAGGCGTGCTCTTGAGCGCGGGCGAGGGGCTGGTGCTAACCGGCTTGACGCCCATGACCCTGGCGCCCAAGGAGGGGCTCTCCCTCATCAACGGCACGCAGGTCTCGACCGCGCTCGCACTCGCCGGCCTCTTCGCCGCGGAGGACGGCTTTGCCGCGGCACTTGCGGCGGGGGCCTTGAGCATCGACGCCGGCCTCGCCTCGGACGCGCCCTTCGATCCGCGCATCCAGGCCGTGCGCGGCCAGCCGGGCCAGAGTGCGGTCGCTGCCGTGCTCGCGCGGCTCACCGCCGGCAGCGAAATCCGCCGCTCGCACCTCGTCGGCGACACGCGCGTCCAGGACCCGTACTCGCTCCGTTGCCAGCCGCAAGTGATGGGTGCCGTCCTCGATCAGCTGCGCTACGCGGCCGCGGTGATCGAGCGGGAGGCGAATGCGGTCTCGGACAATCCCCTCGTTTTCGCGGAGAGCGGGGACGTGCTCTCGGGCGGCAATTTCCACGCCGAGCCCGTGGCCCTCGCGGCGGACTCGATGGCGCTCGCCATCGCCGAGACGGGCGCCCTCTCCGAGCGCCGCACCGCCCTTCTCGTCGATGCGAATTTCAGCGCCGGCCTGCCGCCCTTCCTCGTGCGCGAGGCCGGGCTCAATTCCGGCTTCATGATTCCGCAAGTGACCGCCGCGGCGCTGGTCAGCGAGAACAAGGCGCTCGCCGCTCCTTCGAGTATCGACAGCCTACCCACCTCGGCGGGCCAGGAGGACCACGTCAGCATGGCAACCTACGCCGCGCGGCGTCTCATCGCCATGACCGAGAACTTGCGCCACATCGTCGCGATCGAGCTGCTTGCGGCGGCGCAAGGGGTCGAGCTGCGCGCGCCGCTCGCGACGAGCCCGGCGCTCGCGAAGGTGCTGGCCCTCTTGCGCACGCGCGCCGCCGCTTACGACGCCGACCGCGCGCACGCGCCCGATATCGCCGCCGTCGCCGAGCTCATCGCGAGCGGGGCGTTCCGGCGGCTGGTCGAGCTCCCCATTTGCGCTTGACCCGGGCCGCGGCCGCGGCGCTCTCTGGAGTCGGACGATGGATTGCGAAAGAAGCGCGAGGGCGACATGAAGGTGGTCATCACGGGTGGGGCGGGCTTCATCGGGCGCATGCTGGCGGCGCGAATTCTCGCGCGCGGCAAGCTCACGGGGCCCTCGGGGACGCCGGCGCCGATCGACGAGCTGGTCCTTTTCGATGCGGTGCTGCCGCCGAGCCTGCCCGCCCCGCTCGCGGGCCACGTCAAAGCGGTGGCCGGCGACGTAGCCGACCCCATCGCGATCGAAGGCCTGATCGACCGCGACGATATCTCGGTCTTCCACCTCGCCTCGGTGGTGAGTGCGGGGGCCGAGCAGGACTTCGACCTCGCCATGCGCGTCAATCTCGACGGCGGCCGCAACGTTCTCGAGGCCTGCCGCAAGCGCAAATCCACACCTCGCCTCGTCTTCACCAGCTCGATCGCGGTCTTCGGCGCCCCCGGCATGGGCCCCCGGGTCGACGATCTCACCAAGGAGACGCCGCAGACGACCTACGGGGTCACCAAGGCGATCGGCGAGCTTCTGGTCAACGACTACACGCGCAAGGGCTTCCTCGACGGCCGCTCGGCGCGGCTGCCAACGGTAATCGTACGGCCGGGCAAGCCCAACAAGGCCGCCTCGAGCTTCGTGAGCGGCGTCATCCGCGAGCCGCTCAACGGCGAGCCGTGCCATTTGCCGGTCGGGCTCGACACCATCATGCCGGTGCTCGGCTATCGCTCGATCGTCGAGAACCTGATCCGGCTCCACGAGGCCGCGGGCGAGGCGATCGGCGCCGACCGCGCCGTGAGCTTTCCCAGCCTCGATGTCAGCTTGAGCGAGATGATCGCCGCCTTGAGGCGCACGGCTGCCGGGCGCAAGCTGGGGCCGATCGAGGTGAGGCCCGAGCCCGCGATCGCGCGCATCGTGGCCGGCTGGCCCACGGGCACCGGCTGGACCAAGGCGGCCGCCCTGGGCCTCACGGCCGAGCCGGACATCGATACCATCATCCGCGCCTATATCGAGGATTTCCTGGGGAATTGACGCGCGCACGCGGCGGCCGCCGGAGATCTGGATAGCATGCTCGGCAATCTCTTTTCCTCGCTCCCAGAAGCCGGTGCCGAGGAGCGCTTCACGGTGCTCGCCGAGAGCGCTCATGTCCGCATCGAGCGCATCCTGTCGAGCGGCCAGTCGAGCCCGCCCGGCTTCTGGTACGACGAGGCGTGGAACGAGTGGGTGGTCGTGCTGCAGGGCTCGGCGATCTTGCGCTTCGCCGACCAGGCCGAGCCGCTGGTGATGGGACCGGGCGACCACGTCGATATCGTCGCCCACCGCCGACACCGGGTCGAGGCGACCGCCGAGGGCACGCCCACCCTTTGGCTCGCGGTGCATTACCGCTGAGCCGGCAGCGCCACGAGCCGGAATTCTACGAGAATTTTACCCGGCCGTGAGCTGCGCTCGGGGTTCACGGCACCCATATTCTGTGGGAGAATTCGCCCCAAGACGCCGGACGGGGCTCTCGTTTCCCCCCAAAAAGGGACTCAGGCGGCCAAAGCGGGAAGGGTGTGACGCCCGTCACTCAAGCGACCAATCTGCCTTGTGAACCTCGGCTTGAGCTGAGCGCCGCCATGGCGGCCTGCCGCGCCGCGACCCTGGCGCGCGCCGGCACGCTCGGCGACGAGGCCTTGCGCGCCCAGCCCGATCCGGCCTTCAGCCCGATCGGCTGGCACATCGGCCACATCGCCTATACGGAGGCGCTCTGGCTCACGCCGGAAGCCGATCCCCATCCGGAATGGGAGCTCCTCTTCCGACAGGACGGCCTGCCCAAAAGGGCGCGGCGCAACCTGCCGTCCGCACCTCGGCTCGCGGAGTATCTCACCGCGGTGCGCGCCCGCGCGCTCGCGCGACTGGGGAGCGGACTGTGCGACGACGAGCTTCCGATCTGGGGCTTCGTGCTCCAGCACGAGGCTCAGCACGCCGAGACCGTCTCGATCGTGCGCCGGCTTGCCTCGATCGACGGGCCACCGCCCGGCACCCTCGCGCCGGTGGAGGATGAGGCGCTCATAAGAGTGCCGGCGGGGCTTGCACGCCAAGGCTATGACGGGCCTGAGGCGCTCGACAATGAGCGGCCGGCCCGCGCGGTCGAGCTTCCCGCCTTTCGCCTCTCGCGCCGGCCGGTGAGCGAGCGGCAATACCTCCGCTTCATGGCGGCCGGCGGGTACAAGGAGCCGGCGTTCTGGTCGGAGGAGGGCTGGGCCTGGCGCTCCGCGAACGGGGTCGAGCGTCCGCTTTATTGGACGGGCGGCAACGCAGCGCTCCCGGTCCACGGCATCAGCGCCTATGAGGCCGAGGCCTATTGCCGCTTCATCGGCGCGCGGCTGCCGAGCGAGGCCGAATGGGAGCGCGCCCAGGTGCAGCACCCCGAATGCGGGTTCCTGGGCGAAGTCTGGCAGTGGACCGCAAGCGTCTTTGCCCCCTATGCGGGTTTTGCACCCTTCCCCTACCGAGGCTATTCAGCGGCCTACTTCGACGGCCGCCACCGCGTGCTCAAGGGCGGGAGCTGGGCGACGCTGCCGCCGGCGCTGCGCCCGAGCTTCCGCAACTGGTATGCCCCCGACACACGGCAAATTTTCGCAGGATTCCGCTATGCCATGGACTCCTAGACCGCTGCCTCAGGCACCCTACGCGCGCAAGCGCGACCGTCTCGACTGGACCGTCGCGGCGGAGCCCGGAGCTGAGAGCGAGGACGGCGAGGAGATCCGCCGCGGCCTCACAGAAGCGCCCAAGCGCCTGCCGTGCCGCTTTTTCTACGACGAGCTCGGCTCGCAGCTCTTCGAGCGCATCTCGGCGCTCCCGGAGTACTACCTCACGCGCACCGAGCGAGCGCTCCTCGAGGATGTCGCGGGGAAGATCGCCGCGCGCACGGGTGCATGCGAGGTCGTCGAGCTCGGCAGCGGCAGCTCGTTCAAGACGCAGCACCTCCTCGATGCCTATGCGAGGCTGGACAAGGCACTCAGCTATGTGCCCATCGACGTGAGCCCGTCCAGCCTCGAGCGGGGTGCTGCCCAGTTGCTCGCCCGCTATCCCGGGCTCGCGGTGCATGCGATCGTCGGCACTTACGAGGCGGGACTGGCCCTCCTCGCAGCGTCGCGGCCGGGGGACGCACGCAACCCGCGTCTTCTCGTCTTCCTCGGCAGCACGATCGGCAATCTCACCGTGGCGGAGACGTTGCACTTCTTGCGCGCGGCGCGCGCAGCGCTTCGGCCCGGCGATTGGCTTCTCATCGGCACCGATCTCGAGAAGGACCCGCGCATCATCGATGCGGCCTACAACGACAGCCAGGGTGTCACGGCCGCCTTCAACCTCAACATCCTGCGCCATATCAACCGCCGCTTCCGCGCCGATTTCGCCCTTGACCGCTTCGCCCATCGCGCGTTCTACAATCGGGAGGAGCGGCAGATCGAGATGCATCTCGTGAGCCTCGCGGCGCAGGAGGTGAGGCTTTCAGCGCTGGACCTGATCGTGCGTCTCGCGCGCGAAGAGACCATCGAGACCGAGATCTCGCGCAAGTTCGATCTCACTGTCTTCGCCAAGACGCTCGCCGAGTGCCACTTCGAGCCGGCGGCGCAATGGAGCGATCCGCGCAACTGGTTCGGCTTGAGTCTGGCGCGGGCCGCCTAAGGGGGGACGGGTGTTGCGTCTCAAGGACAAAGTCGCGATCGTGACCGGCGCGGGCTCGGGCTTCGGGGAGGGCATCGCGCGCCGCTTCGCGGCCGAAGGGGCCAAGGTCGTGTTGGCCGACATCAACGACCAGCAGGGCCGCCGCGTTACGGAGGCTACCCTGAAAGCGGGCGGCGAGGCGCATTACGTCCATGCCGACGTCAGCATCGCGAGCGAGGTGGCGGCCATGGTGGGTGCTGCGGCGAAGCACTTCGGCGGACTCGACATCCTCGTCAACAATGCGGGCGTGCCGCAACGGAACGGCCCCATGCTCGCGGTCGACGAGGCGACCTTCGACCGCATCTTCGCCGTCAATGTGAAGAGCATTTACCTCGCCGCCATCCATGCTGTACCGGCGCTCGAGCGGCGCGGGGGCGGAGCCATCATCAACACGGCTTCGACCGCGGGGCTGCGGCCGCGCCCGGGCCTCGTCTGGTACAACGGCAGCAAGGGTGCGGTGATCTCGCTCACCAAGGCGATGGCGATCGAGTTGGCAACCAAGAAGATCCGCGTCAATGCGCTCTGTCCGGTCGCCGGCGACACGCCGATGCTGGGCGACTTCATGGGGGGAGACACGCCCGAGAACCGCGCGCGCTTCATCGCCTCCATACCGCTCGGGCGTCTCAGCACGCCCGCCGACCTCGCCAACGCAGCCCTCTATCTGGCTTCCGACGAGGGCGCCTTCATCACCGGCGTGGCACTTGAAGTCGACGGCGGACGCTGCATTTGAGGCGGCCCGGCGCCGTCTTTCTCCCGACATCGTCGCAGCGTTGGCCGGCCTCGCCTTGGCTCTCGTGGCGAGTGCACCTCTCGGCGCGCATGCCGAGGCGCAGCTCGTTCCCGCCTACT
>CAVVLJ010000019.1:0-8144 GCA_963749075.1 uncultured Pseudomonadota bacterium
CGGTCGGCAAAGGGATGGATATAGGTGAGCCCCTCGCGCTCCGCGGCCGCGAGTGCGATCTTGTTGCTCTCGTACCAGTCGGTGCCGGCGAAAACCGCCTCCGCACCCCAGCGCTTGAGCTTCTCCGCTTTCGCCTTGGGAGCACTCGTCGGCAGATAGATGCGCGCCGGCACGCGCGCGAGCCAGCCCGCATAGGCGACGCCGAGCCCGTGGTTGCCCCCCGAGGCGGTGACGAGACCGCGCCCGATCTCGGCTGCGCCCAGGCTCTTGAGCTTGTTCACCGCCCCGCGCGCCTTGAAGGAGCCCGTCACTTGCAGGCATTCGAGCTTGAGCGTGAGCTCGCCCGCGGCCGCGGCGGCCGTTTGCGTCGGCGCTGCCGCCAGGAGCGGGGTGCGGCGCACCGCACCCTCGATGCGCCGCGCCGCCGCGCGGAATTCATCGAGCCCGACGAGCTTGATTTCGTCCATCGCCTCTCCCTTGCCGCAAAGCTCGGCTACGGCTTGCCTCTCTCCGCAAAGTCCTGAGTTGCTCGGATTGCCCACGGACCCGGTGGTGTCAGGAGCCGGGTGCCTTCACATGGGTGGGAAAGTAGCGCACCGTCAGCGACTTGTCGCGCGTCGCCGCGAAGTCCGGATTGTAGTAGGTCAGCACCACGCTGGTGGTGGGGAGCGTCCAGCGGTCGACCACGCGGAACCAAGGGATGTCGCCCGCGTAGTCGGTCTTGCGCTCGCTTTTCGCGGGCGGGCCGAGTGTCAACTCGAGCGCCTTCAAGACATCGACATAGCTCGTGTGGGTGGGGGTCGCACCTTTGGCGCGCAAGAGGACCTGCACGAGCCGGCCTGCGCCGGGATCCATCTGGAAGAGCGCTATGAAGCGCACCCCGCCGAGCGTCACGTCGTCGACGACCTGTATGGCGAAGCTGTCGCGGTAGTAGATCGGCGCCGGGAGCTTCTTGAGGCGAGGACCGAAGGCGGCCCCGAGCTCGTCCATGGTCATGCCCCAGCGCGCCTTGTCCCAACCGGCAAGATCACCCCCTTGGGCGCTCGCGCGGAGTGCCGGCAGCAAGGCCGCCGCGGACAACAGGACAAGTGCTACGACGGCCCTCACATGAAGCGCGGCTCGTAGCCGTCGATGGTGCCGTAAGGCTTGGGCCATGGCATGGCGTATCCCTGCTTCGTAGCCATATGGCGCGTCCAATAGGGATCGTAAAGATGCGCGCGCGCCAGCACGCAGAGATCGGCGCGCCCCGCCGCGAGCACGCTGTTGACGTCCTCGAAGGTCGAGATGTTGCCCACGGTCATGGTGGCAATTTCGGCCTCGAGCCGCACGCGGTCGGAGAAGGGCGTCTGGAAGAGACGGCCGTAGACCGGCTGCTGCTCGGGCACCACCTGCCCCGCCGAGAACGTCGATGATGTCGCAGCCGCTCGCCTTGAGCGCACTCGCGAGCTTGACCGCGTCTTCGCCGTCGAAGCCGCCCGGCACCCAGTCCGTGGCCGAGATGCGCACCGAGATGGGCTTCGCCGCGGGCCATGTCGCGCGCACCGCCTCGAAGACCTCCAGCGGATAGCGCATGCGTCCCTCGAGGCCGCCGCCGTACTCGTCCGTGCGCCTGTTGGTGAGCGGCGAGAGGAAGGAGGAGAGCAGATAGCCGTGCGCGAAGTGGAGCTCGAGCAAGTCGAAGCCGGCCTCCTCCGCCATGCGCGCCGCGGCGACGAAATCCCCGCGCACCTTGTCCATGTCGGCGCGCGTCATCGCCCGCGGCACCTGGCTGCGCGCGAAATAAGGAAGCGGCGAGGGCGCCATGATGGGCCAGGCGCCGGCGGCGAGCGGCTCGTCGTAGCCCTCCCAGGCGAGCCTGGTGGCCCCCTTGCGGCCGGCGTGTGCCAACTGCATGCCGATCTTGGCGAAGCTGTGGCGGTGCACGAACTCGACGATGCGGCGCCAGGCCGCGACATGCTCGGGCTTGTACATGCCGGCGCAGCCCGGCGTGATGCGCCCCTCTTTGCTCACGTCCGTCATCTCCGACATGACGAGGCCGGCGCCGCCGAGCGCGCGGCTGCCGAGATGGACGAGGTGCCAATCGTCGATCGTGCCGTCCTCGGCCGAGTATTGGCACATCGGGGAGACGACGACGCGGTTCTGCAGCACGAGCTCGCGCAGGCGGAAGGGCGTGAACATGGGCGGCGTCGCATCCGTCGCCACGTTGACGCCGGACTGGTTGGCCGCCTTGGCGGCGAACCAGCGGTCGACCTCGCCGACGAAGGCGGGGTCGCGCAGCTTGAGGTTCTCGTGGCTGATGCGCAGCGAGCGCGTGAGCAGGCTGAAGGCGAACTGGATCGGCTCGAGCCGCGCGTAATAGCGCTCGCTTTCCTCGAACCAGCGCTGGCTCACGAGTGCCGCGCGCTGCAGCGCCTCGACCTCGGGCCGGTGCCGCGCCTCGTAGTCGGCGAGTGCGGCGGGGATGTCGTCCGGACGCGCCCTGACCGCGCCCGCGAGTGCCATCGCATCCTCGATCGCGAGCTTGGTGCCCGAGCCGATCGAGAAATGGGCCGTATGCGCCGCATCGCCGATGAGGACGAGCCTGCCTGACGTGCCATCGCCCCGTGCGCACGTTGGGGAAATTGCGCCAGATCGAGCGGTTCGCGAGAAGGCCGGTGCCGGCGAGCTCGCGCGCGAAGAGCCTCTCGCAATGGGCGACGGCCGCGGCCTCGTCGTTCGCATCGAGGCCCGTCCGCGCGAAGGTCGCGGCCGTGCATTCGACGATGAAGGTGGCCCGCCCCGCCTCGTACTGATAGGCGTGCACGCGCCAGAGCCCGTGCTCGTTCTCCTTGAAGATGAAAGTGAAGGCGGGAAAGCGCGCCTCGGTGCCGAGCCAGATGAAGCGGTTGGGACGAAAATCGATCTCGGGCTCGAAGGCATCCGCATTCGCGCTGCGCAGCGCCGAGTTGACGCCGTCCGCCGCCACCACGAGGTCGCACCCGGCGAAGGGCCCTGCGTCCGCGAACTCGTGCCGGAAGGCGAGCTTGACGCCAAGCGTCCGCGCGCGCTCCTGGAGGACGTTGAGCAGCGCCTTGCGCGAGCAGCCGCAGAAGCCGTGGCCCGTCGAGCGCAGAACCTCGCCTTTGAAATGGATGTCGATGTCGTCCCAATGGGCGAGGCGGCGGCGAATCTCGGCATAGCTCTCGGCATCCGCGTCGCCGAGGTTGGCCAGCGTCGCGTCCGAGAAGACGACGCCGAAGCCGAAGGTGTCGTCGGGGCCGTTGCGCTCGTAGACCGTCACCTCGGCCTGCGCCCAGGCCTTCTTCATGAGAATGGCGAAGTAGAGCCCGCCCGGCCCGCCGCCCAAGCACGCGATCTTCATGCAGCACATCCCGTCTCAGCCGCCTGGATTGCTTCGCCTTCGGCTCGCAATGACCAATGGCCCGTCGTTGCGAGGAGGCGAAGCCGACCTGCCTGCGCAAAGCCGAAGCGGCTTCGCTTCGGCGGAGGCAGGCGAAGCAACCCAGAATACGACATGACGGACGACTCAGCTCGCCTTCGCCTGCGCCCGCGCGAGCTCGGACTGGCGCAGCTTGAAGCGCTGCATCTTGCCGGTCTCGGTGCGCGGCAACGCTTCCACGAACTCGACCGCGCGCGGATATTTGTAGGGTGCGATCTCGCGCTTGACGAACTCCTGCAGCTCCTTCGCCGTGGCGGGACCCGCCTCCTTCGCCTCGCGCAGCACGACGAAGGCCTTGGCGACGAAGCCGCGCTCGGCGTCGGGCGAGGCGACGACCGCGCATTCGCGCACCTTGAGGTGGTCGAGCAGCACCGCCTCGACCTCAGGCCCGGAGATGTTGTAGCCGGCGGAGATGATCATGTCGTCGGCGCGCGCCTGGTAGTGGAAATAGCCGTCCTCGTCCTCGACATAGACGTCGCCGGGGAGGTTCCAGCCGGCGCGCACATAGGCCCTCTGCCGCTCGAGATTGGCGAGGTAGCGGCAACCGGTCGGCCCCCACACCGCGAGATTGCCGAGCTTGCCGGGAGGAAGCCGGTTGCCGTCGTCGTCCAGCACGGCGGCCGCGTAGCCCGGGATGGCCTTGCCGGTCGCCCCCGGCCTGATCTCGGCCCCCGAGGCGGAGACGAAGATGTGCAGCATCTCGGTCGAGCCGATGCCGTCGATGATCGCGAGGCCGGTCGCCACGCGCCAGCCCTCGAAGGTCGGCAGCGGCAGCGTCTCGCCCGCGGAGACGCATTTCTTGAGGCTCGAGAGACGGTACTTGGCGGCAAGCTCGGTCATCGCGCGATAGCCCGTGGGTGCGGTGTAGAGCGTGGTGACGCGGTAGCGCACGACGGTCGCGAGCAACGAATCCGGGGTGAACTTCTCGAGCAGCACCGTGGCCGCGCCGAAGCTCAAGGGAAAGCAGAGCATGGCGCCGAGACCGAAGGTGAAGGCGAGCGGGGGCGAGCCCGTGTAGACGTCGGAGGCCTTGCCCTTGAAGACGTATTTCGGGAAGCAGTCGCACATCGCCATGACGTCGCGATGGAAGTGCACGGTTCCCTTGGGCTCGCCCGTGGTGCCGGAGGTGAAGGCGATGAGCGCCACGTCGTCGGCCGCCGTGTCGACCGCCGCGAAGCCGGCTCCCGCCTTGGCGACCCTACGGTCGAGGTCGGCCTCGGCATTCGCCCCATCGCCGAGTTTGCTGAAGTAGCTGATGCGCTCGAGGACAGGGCTCAGCACCTTGGCACCCTCCATCTCCTCGGCGAGCGTGATATCGCAAAGTGCTAAGCCGATCGCGGCCTTGTCGATGATGAAGGCGAGCTCGCGGGCGCGCAGGAGCGGCATGGTCGCGACCGCGATCCCGCCCGCCTTGAGCACCGCGAGCCAGGCGGCCGCCATCATCGGATTGTTGGGCCCGCTGAGGAGCACGCGATTGCCCGGCACCAGGCCCAGCTCCTCCACCAGCACGCGCGCCAGGCGGTCGGAGCGCTCCTTGAGCTCGCCGTAGCTCCACAGCTTGTCCTCGAAGTAGATCGCCGGCCGGCTCCCGCGCCCGGCGGCAACGTGCGCATCGACGAGTACAGTGGCGGCGTTGATGCGGCTCGCATAGGCGCTGAGCTCGGGCAGCGTCGCGTAGTCCATGCGCGGCCACAGTGCCTTGGGCGGCAGGTTGTCGCGCGCGAAGCCGTCTATTTGCGCGCTCGGCACCCCGCCCGGAAGGAAGGGGCGGCCCTCAGCCATGGCGGCCCTCGCTCTCGCTCGCTCGCGCGGCAGCGGCGAAAGGCGGGATCGCGGGCGGCACGTGGAGCGTCATGCCGCGGACTCCTTGCCAGCCGCGGCGGCGGCGCTGCGCACTTGCGCCGCGATGACGAGCTTCTGGATCTCGCTCGTGCCTTCATAGATGCGGAGCGCGCGGATCTCGCGATAGAGCCGCTCGACCGCATTGCCGGAGACCACGCCAAGCCCGCCCCAGATCTGCACCGCCTCGTCGATCACCTTCTGCGCGGACTCGGTCGCGTGGAGCTTCGCCATCGCGGCCTCGCGGCTCACGCGCCGGCCGAGCGCATCCTTGGTCCAGGCGGCGCGGTAGACGAGGAGGGCCGAGGCATCGACGGCGAGCGCCATCTCCGCGAGCTTCGCCTGGATGAGCTGATGCTCGGCGATGGGCTTGCCGAAGGCGACGCGGCCCTCGGCGCGCGCGAGCGCCTCGTCGAGGGCGCGTCGCGCGAAGCCGAGGGCGGCGGCGCCCACCGTGGCGCGGAAGATGTCGAGCGTGGCGACCGCGATCTTGAAGCCCTCGCCCGCACGGCCCAAAAGATGGCTCGCCGGGACGCGGCAGGCCTCGAAGGCCAAGGTGCCGAGCGGATGGGGTGCGATGAGGGGAATGCGCGCGACGAGCTTGAGGCCGGGATTGTCCGCCTCGACCACGAACGCGGAAAGGCCCTTGGCACCCGGCGCCTCGCCGGTGCGCGCGAAGACGACGTAGTGGCCGGCGATGCCGGCGTTCGAGATCCAGGTCTTGCGGCCGTCGATCACGTAGGCGTCGCCGTCGCGACGCGCCGCGCATTGGAGTGCGGCCACGTCCGAGCCGGCCTCGGGCTCGGAGAGGGCAAAGGCGGCGATCGTCTCGCCGGAGGCGACGCGCGGCAGGTAGCGCGCTTTCAGCATCTCGCTGCCGAAAAGCGAGATGGGCGCGCTGCCGAGGCCCTGCATGGCAAAGGCGAAGTCCGCGAGGCCCGAGCGATAGGCCAAGGTCTCGCGCAAGAGGCAGAGCGCGCGCACGTCGAGCTCCTTGGCGATGCCGCCGTGGGAGGCAGGTACGGCATAGCGCAGCCAGCCCGCCTCGCCGAGACGCGCGACCAGGCCGCGCACGAGCGTTTCCGCCTCGCCCTCGTCATGCTCGCGAGGCGCAAGCTCGGCCGCAACCCAAGCGTCGAGACGGGCCTTGAGGCGGCGATGCGCCTCATCGAAAAAGGGCCAGGCGAGGAAGCTCTTGTCCGCCATCTTGTCCCTTCGCCGCTAAAGCGCCCGCCGCGCCGGCCGCGCGCGTGCGCAGTCCTCTGAGTGCCGCCCGGCGCTCAGCTCCGTCGGCCGCTTCGAGCGAGCGCTTGAGCCGGGCGAGGAGGGCATAGAGCGTTGCCATCTCCTTACGCCCGAGACCCGCCATCATGGCGGCGATCCAGCTTTCATGCACCGGCGTCATGGCATGGAAGGTGCTGCGCCCGGCCGGCGTCAGGCGCACCAGCTGCACGCGCCGGTCGCTCGCGGCAGCGGTGCGCTCGACGAGCCCTTCGCTCGCCATGCGCTCGATCAGGCCGGTGACGTTGCCGCTCGTCACCATGAGCCGGCGCGAGAGCTCGCCCATGGTGAGGCCAGCGGGGGCGCGCTCGAGCTGGGCCAGGAGATCGAAGCGCGGCAGGGTCACCGCGAAGGACTCGCGCAGGCGCCGGCGCACGCGTCTCTCGATGAGATTGGCGCAGGTGAGAAGGCGGAGCCAGACGCGCAGCTCGAGCCGGTCGTCGCGGCGCACGCCGCTCTCATAGTCGAGCCGCCGACTCGCTTCCGGTGCTCGACCGCCCTCGGCCATCACATCACCTCGCCGCCCGCGACCGCGATGCTCTGGCCGGTGACCGCGGGCTTGCCGGGAATTTAGTTTAAACTTAAAGTAAACCGCCGGTGCGGTTCAAGTCCCTTGGCAAGGCGATGCGATGAGCGAGAGCCTCTTTCACACCACCACGCCGATCCGTTTTCAGGACTGCGACTCCGCGGGCATCGTCTATTATCCGAATTTCCTCCACAAGGTGGAGGCGGCGATCGAGGACTGGATGAGCTCGGCGCTGGGCGAGTCCTACCGCGATTGGATTTTCGCCGAGCGCCGCGGCATGCCGCGCGTCAAGGTGGTTTGCGATTTCCGCAAGCCCTGCCGCATGGGCGACCGGCTCACGCTCACGCTTTATTTGCGCAAGCTCGGCCGCACCTCGATGGAGGTCGAGGCGGTCGGGCGCGTCGCCGGCGAGGAGCGTTTGAGGATCGCGCTGGTACTCGTCGCCGTTTCGCTCGAGAGCCACAAGGCGGTACCCTTCAGCGAGGCGTTTCGTGCCAGGCTCGAGCGCTACCTGAGGCTCTCGAAAGAGGAGGCTTGAGCGGCGGTGCCTCTGCGCCGACGGCTCATGGCAAGGAAGGAGGCCGATCATGCAAGTGCTGCAGCCGCCGGGCTGGCCACGCCCCAAGGGGTATAGCAACGGAATCGCCGCGGAGGGCCGCCTCGTCTTCATCGCCGGCATGGTCGGCTGGAACGAGGCCGAGCGTTTCGAGACCGACGCGCTCGCGGGCCAGGCGCGCCAAGCGCTCAAGAACCTCCTCGCGGTGCTCGCCCAAGCCGGGGGCAAGGCCGCGCACATCTGCCGCATGACCTGGTACGTGACCGACAAGCAGGAGTATCTCGCGCACTTGCGCGAGCTCGGGGCCGCCTACCGCGAGGTGATCGGCAACCACTTCCCCGCCATGACCCTCGTCGAGGTCTCGGCCCTTGTCGAGGACGGCGCCAAGGTCGAGATCGAAGCGACGGCGGTGGTGCCGAAGGGATGAGTCGAAACACTTGACCGAGCAGTCCCTCACCCGGCCGCTACGCGGCCACCCTCTCCCGTTTGCGGGAGAGGGGGTC
>CAVVLJ010000020.1:0-895923 GCA_963749075.1 uncultured Pseudomonadota bacterium
GCCGGCGAGTGCTGCGGCGAACGCGACACCGCCCGCGAGCGGTCCGAGGAGCACGAGGGCGGCCAAGGCGCCGAGCGCTGCCGCCGTCACCACGACCTCCTGGCTCGGTTGCGCGACCAGGACGCCGAGCCCGGAGTTTCGCGCCGGCTCGAGTGCGAAGGGGAGGAGCGGGAGGAGTGCGCGCGAGGTTGCCGCCGCCGCGGCGAGCGCTGCGAGCACCGTCCACGGTTGCGCCAGTTGGGCGAGGGCGGCCGCGCGCACGCCGATGCTCATGATGAGCGCCAGCACGCCGAAGCTGCCGATCCGGCTGTCGCGCATGATGGCGAGCCGCTCCACCTCATTGCCGCCGGCAAGCCCGTCGGCAAAGTCGGCGAGGCCGTCCTCGTGAAGGCCGCCCGTCGCGGCGATGGCGAGACCCAAGGCGAGCAATGCCGCGAGTGAATGGGCGAGGCCGAGCAGGCTCGCGATGCCGTAGCCGGCGCCGGCCGCGGCGCCGAGGACTGCGCCCACGAGCGGGGCGGCGCGGAGCGCGCGGGCGCCCGGAGCGCCGGCGGCGGCGCAGCGCAAGGGGAGCCGCGTGAGGAGAAGGGCGGCGGCGCAGAGGTCCTCGCCCCACCCGCTCGCCAGGCTCGACCACTCGAAGCGCTGCCAATCGATGCGCGCCATCCCGGCACCTCTCGTCCTCGCGTCACTCGCCCATCTGCAGGAGCAGCCCGCGCCGGCGCACCAGACGGAAGAAGCCAAGGAAGGCCGCACCCCCTGCCGCAAGATAGAAAACGTTGAGAGCAAGCGCCTCGGCCATCAGATCGGCGCGGAAGCTGTGCTCGAACATGACCGCGCGCATGCCCTCGAAGACATAGGACATCGGGAGCGCCCAGGCGACGGGCTGCAGCCAGCCCGGCAGCGTCGCGATCGGGTAATAGACGCCGCTCAAGGGTGCCAGCGCGAAGATGGCGAGCCACGCCAGGCTCTCGGCGCCGAGCCCGTAGCGCAGGATGCAGCCCGAGACCGCGAGCCCGAGCGCCCAGCCGAAGATCATGAGATTGACGAAGAACGCGAGGAGCGGCAGGCCGATGGTGAAGATCGAGAAGGCGTAGAGCGGGATGGCGATGAGTGCCGCCGGCAGCGTGCCGATGAGGGTGCGCACCAGGCTCATGGCGGCGAGCGAGAGCATGAGCTCGTAGGGCCGCAAGGGCGTCACGAAGAGCTGCCCCAGGTTGCGCGCCCACACCTCCTCGAGGAAGGAGACCGCGACGCCGAGCTGGCTGCGGAAAAGCACGTCCCACAGGAGCACGCCCGCGATGAGCACGCCGCCGGCCTGCGCGAGCCAGGTGCTGTGGGCGACGAAGAATTTCGTGATGAAACCCCAGAGGATCACCTGCATGGTCGGCCAATAAACGAGCTCGGCGATGCGCGGCCAGGAGCCGCGCAGGAGATAGAGATAGCGCAGCAGCATTGCCCACACCCGCTGCAAGGAGAATGGCGAAGGGGCCGCCATGGCGACCGCGCGGTGCGCCGGCGCCGTCACTGCGCCGCCTCGGCGCCGGGGCCGCGCGCGATGTCGAGGAAGACCTCCTCGAGGTTGTGCCGGCCGTAGCGCTGGATGAGATCGCCCGGGGCACCACGGTCGACGATGCGTCCCGCCTTCATCATCAGCACGTCCGAGCAGAGGCGCTCGACCTCCGACATGTTGTGGGAGGCAAGCAGGATCGTGGCATCGTTCTCGGCGCGGTAGCGCTCGAGGTAGCTGCGCACCCAGTCCGCGCTGTCGGGGTCGAGGGAGGCGGTGAGCTCGTCGAGCAGCAGGAGCTCGGGCGCGTTCAAGAGCGCCTTGGCGAGCACGACGCGGCTGCGCTGGCCGGCCGAGAGCGTGCCGGTCGGGCGCTTGAGGAACGGCGTCAGCCCGAGCTCCTCGGCGATCTCGGCCACGCGCCGGCGCACGTCGAGGATGCCGTAGAGATGCCCGTAGACCGTGAGATTCTCGAGCGGCGTCAACCGCTTGGGCATCTCGACGTAGGGCGAGGAGAAGTTCATGCGGTGGAGCACGCGCTGGCGGTGGCGCAGCATGTCCTCGCCGAGCGCCTCGACCGTGCCCTCGCTCGGCAGGAGGAGGCCCAAGAGGATCGAGAGCGTCGTCGTCTTGCCGGCGCCGTTGCCGCCGAGGAGCGCCACGGTCGAGCCCCTGGCGAGCGCGAAGCTTATATTGTCGACGGCGGTGAGCGTGCCGAAGCGCTTGGTCAGGCGCTCGACGCGGACGACCGGTTGACGAAGGGCGGCTCCTGGCATCGGCGCAATATGGTCCCGGTGCGGGAAGCTGCCAAGGGCCGAGATGGCGGCGGCACCGCCGCTCCGCGTTGGCCGCGGGGCCGCCGCCGCGCTAGATTGGCGGCCGGGGCGAAGCGTGCGCTAAGCGAGGCAAGGATGGCCGCGGCGAACGGGATGCCAGGTGCCGAGCGGCAGCTCGAGGACGCCGGCGGGCGCGTCAAGCAGCGCACCCTCGTGCTGATCCGCTGGATCGCCATCGTCGGCCAGGCGGCGGCGATCTGCGTCGTGCATTTCGTCATGGGCCATCGCGTGCCGCTCGTCTCGGCGCTCGCCGTCGTGGCCGCCTCGGCACTGCTCAACGCCGTTGTCGGGCGGCGGCGCAACCTGCGCATGGTGCTGAGCGACGGCGAGGCGGCGCTCTATCTCGCCTACGACATCGTGCAGCTCTCAGTGCTGCTCTATCTCACGGGCGGGCTCGTCAATCCCTTTGCCGTGCTCATCCTGGCGCCGGTGATCGTCTCGGCGACCGTGCTGTCGCGCATCAGCACGATCGGGCTGGGGCTGCTTGCCGCCGGCAGCGTCACGCTCCTCGCCGCGGTGCACCTGCCGCTGCCGTGGGCCGACGGCTCGTTCGAGCCGCCGCTCGTCTATGTCGCCGGCATCTGGATGGCATTGCTGCTCAGCACCTTCTTCATCGCCGCCTATGTGGGGAGCGTCGCCAAGGAGGCGCGCCGCCTGTCGCAGGCCCTGGCCGCGATCCAGCTGGCGCTGGCCCGCGAGCAGCGCCTGGCCTCCCTCGGAGCACTCGCCGCCGCGGCCGCCCACGAGCTCGGCAGCCCGCTTGCCACCATAGCACTCGCGAGCCGCGAGATCGCCCGCGAGCTGCCGGCAGAGAGTCCGATCCGCGAGGACGTTCGAGCTCCTCATCAGCCAGACGGCGCGTTGCCGCGACATCCTGGCCGAGCTCGGGCGCGAGCCGGGTGCGGAAAAGCGCCTGCCCTTCACGCGTCTGCCCCTTTCGGCGCTCGTCGAGGCGGCGGCCAAGCCGCACCGCAACCCGGCGGTCGAGCTCATCCTCGACGCGGCGCCTGCCGAGGGGGCGCCCGAGGACTCGGCGGAGCCCTTCGTCACCGGCGGTCCGGAAATCCTTCACGGCCTCGGCAACGTGATCCAGAACGCCATCCAATTCGCCCGCCGCGAGGTGGTGGTGCGCCAGCGCTGGGACTTCACGGAGGTGACGATCGAGGTCATGGACGACGGCCCGGGCATCCCCTCCCATCTTCTCGAGCGCATGGGCGAGCCCTATATCTCGAGCCGCGCCCAGCGGGGCGCCCAAATGGGACTCGGTATCTTCATTGCGCAGAAACTCCTGGAGCGCACCGGGGCCGAGCTCGGCTTCGCCAACCGGCCGGAAGGCGGGGCGAGGGTCACCGTGCGTTGGCGGCGCGCCATGATCGACGCCGCGCCTGAGGAAGGGAAAATGCCATGAACGGCCCGGATTTCGGCGGCGCGTCGCCGGGCGAAGAGCGCCTGCTGATCGTCGACGACGACGAGACCTTCCGCAGCCGCCTGGCCCGCGCCATGGAGCGCCGCGGCTATGCGGTCTCCACGGCGGACAGCGTGCAGAGCGGCGTCGCCGCCGCCCGCACGACGCTCCCCGCCTTTGCCGTCGTCGACCTCAGGCTCGGCGAGGGCAGCGGTCTCGACGTGGTGAAGGCGCTGCGCGAGGCGCGCACCGACGTGCGCGTCGTCGTGCTCACCGGCTACGGCAACATCGCCACGGCGGTCGCCGCGGTCAAGGCGGGTGCCATCGATTACCTGCCCAAGCCGGCGGATGCCGATCAGATCGAGGCGGCGCTCAAGATGCACTGCCGGCCGCTGCCCCCGCCGCCCGACAATCCCATGACCGCGGACCGGGTGCGCTGGGAGCATATCCAGCGCGTCTTCGAGCAATGCGGGCGCAACGTCTCGGAGACGGCGCGCCGGCTCAACATGCACCGCCGTACGCTGCAGCGCATCCTCGGCAAATATGCGCCGCGGGAATAGCCGCCGTCGGGCCGGCCCCGCCGATGCAGTTTGCAAATTAGGTTGCAGAATGCACCGGCGCGGCGGCGGTCGCGCGAGCTCGTCCGCCGGCCCGGCGGTGGGAGAAAGCCCGGCCATGCTGCATCCGCTTTGTTAGAGGGCGGAGGAGGGCCCGCTAGCCAGAGGCGAGTCTATCAATATATTGTGTGACTCAACCTGATCCGACAATATGTTGTGTCTCCGCTCGAGAGGGAGCGTGCGCACGGCGCCTGTCACGCCGTGCACAGCCCGGCCGCGCCGCGCTTTTTCCCCCGGCGGCGGGAGTTTGGCCCCTGGCACCCCGCGGCGCGGCGTGCGGCCCAAAGTCTGCATGAGAGAGGCTGGCTCGGGATGTCGGCATGGCGTGGATTCCTTGCCCCCGGCCCGGTGCAGCGAGTATAAGACCCGTTGCGCGAAAGAACTCTTTGCCAAGGAGGCCGTTAGGATGGTCGATACTCTCCTCCGGAACAGTCGCGCTTCCGCCGCCTTGGCGACCTGCGGAGGTTTCGCGCTGTTGCTCGCGCTCGCCGCACCTGCCACGGCGCAGAACGCGCCGGCGGGAGCACCTGCGGCGGTTACCCCTGTCACTTCCTCGGATGCGGGCCCCAGCGGCACCCAGGGCAACGCGGCCGGCCCCGCCGGCGGCACCCAGGGCAACGCCGGCGGCGCTGCGGCCCCGGCCGCGGCCCCGGCGCCAGTGTCTCACTTGGCGCCCGTGGCGCCGATCGGGGACGTGACCGGCACCGTGCCGCCCGCGACCGTGCAGCCGATTCCCACCGTGGCCCCGCTGCCGGCGCTTACCGTGCCGGCGGACATCGTGCAGGCGGCCATCGACCGCAACGACGTGGGCGACGCCAAGGTGAAGCAGTTCCTCGTGGCAGGCGATAACACGCAGCCCCAGACGGTGACCGACCGGGCGCGCTCGCTCGTGCATGCCGTGCGCGACACCAAGGCGGGCCAGGATCCGCAGCAGTTCCTCGACATCTCGCAGCGCATCGCCACCGTCGCCAAGTCGCTGGAAGTCGATCAGGTCCAGAAGGTGGAGGTCTCGACCAGCTACCGTCCGGGTCCTGACGACAAGGGCTTCAAGTTCGGCGCTGCCGGCGCCGCGGCGCCGCCGCGCTTCGCGCTGCTGACGCCGCAGGATCCCCTCGTCAAGGGCGTCGACATGCGCGTCATCAACTCGCCGGGCGGCAATTCCCTGACCGGCAGCGGCGTCATCGGCGTGCGCAGCTTCCAGGTCGCCGTGCCCAACGGCGAGTATCGCGTCATCCTGCTGACCGGCAACCCGGGCCCGCCCAATGTGCTCACCGCGCCCTTCGGCTCCACGATCAAGGTCAATGCGGTCGAGCGCCAGGTTGCCTCCAGCGAGCCGAGCAAGTGGGGCGGCAACGGCACCCTCGACACGCCGCCCGCGGCCGAGAACAACAATCCTCCGCTCCCGGGCAGCGACAGCGGCGTCACCACGCACCAGTCCGGCCCCGCGGCGGCGCCCAACGCGCCGGCCGGCGGCGGTGGCAGCGCCGGCGGTGCGATCATGATCACGGCGCAAGTCGCCGACGGCCACTTGAATGTGTCGTTCACTCCGGCCCAGGACCAGCCGAACCCGCAGACCTACATCGTCGGCATGATCGCCGAGTCGACCAACCATCCCTCGGGCCTGCAGGGCATCGATATTCTCAACATCGAGTCCCAGGTCATGGCCGAGGCCCTCAACTTGAGCGAACCGCCTCGGGCCGGCCAGGGCTCCGGTGCGGCGCTCGATCCGCAAGGCTCGACGGCGCCGCCATCGAACACTCCGCCGGTGCCCGTGGCGAGCCCCACATGACGCTATGATGGCTTGACACCCCCCAGCGTTCGGGCCGATGGTTGCAGTCAACCATCGGCCCGAATGGTTTTTGCGCTCGGGTGGGGTTGTTGTGGCGCTGACACAACGACGGGAAATCGGGCCACAGGCCGCGATGACGGCCTGCATCGTCATTGCGATAGCCGACTGGGGCAGGCATAATCGCAATAAGTGGCAAAGCTACGGGATATGAGGAGGGGCCGTGCAGTGGAGGCCAGCTCTCGGAGGCGCGGCATTCGCGCTGGGCGTGCTTGTCACGCTGCTCGCTCCGATGTCCGCCTGGGCGCAGAACCAGGACTATCCGAGCGCCAAGGAAGAGTCGGTAACGGGCCGCCAGCGGACCGACTTCCAGACCCTGGGAATCGAGGTCGATAACTTCATCCTCCACGGCGCGCTCCAGGGCGAGGCCGAATACGAAAGCAACGTGTTCCTGCTGCCCAAGCCGTCCGGCGACTTCATCCGCCGGCTCAAGCCCAGTCTCGGCATCGCGGGCGAGACCGAGGACACCACCCTCCAGCTCAATGCCGACGCCGATTCCGTCTGGTACAGGCACTATCACCCGAGCAACCACATCGACTTCAACGTGATCGTAAGCGCCAAGCACGACATCACCGACGAGAGCAACATCACGGTGACCGGACAGCAGTCGCGCCTCTCCGAGGCGCGCGGCACCGTGAACGATCCCGGAACCTCTTGCGGGCCCAACCAGTACGACCTCACCAAATTCACGGTGCTGCCGCAATTCAGCTCCACCCCCTATCTCGGCAACGTCAAGATCGAGGGCCGCTATTTCGACTGGCTGCCCAATTGCGGCATCTCCAACGCCGACCGCACCGACTACGAGCTCTATGCCGGCACGCGCGAGGGCTACCAGTTCGACAGCGGGCTCACCGTTTTCGTCGAGCCGAGCTGGGAGATCCATCAATTCGTCAAGCGCCGCGACCGCGACGGCATCGACCACGACTCGCAGACCTATCAGGGACTGCTGGGCCTGAGCTACGACGCGCTGCAGAACGCCAACATCGAGTTCAGCGCCGGCTACTTTTACGAGTCGTTCTTCGCCAAGGATCAGTTCTTCGGCGGCCAGATGCTGCCCGGTTCGGTGAGCGGCTGGTCGATCCAGGGCACCGGTCTGTGGAACTTCACCGAGGACATGACGCTGAGCGGCTCGGTCAGCCGCGCCAACACCGACGTCCTGCCCTTCGCCACGATCACCACCGCCCTCAACACCACGGTCGACACGACGACCGCAGGACTGCTGCGGCTCGATTGGCAGACCATGGACCAGTTGCTGACCTATGTCGGCGGCAACATCGCCTACGACGAATATCCCGGCACGTCGCTCACCGAGACCACCCTTGGAGCCACCACCGGCGGGACGTATTATATCAACCGTTACCTATCGCTCGAGTTGCAGTATATTTTCAGCGTGCGAGATTCCTCCCTATCCTCGCGGAACTATACGGACCACCAATTGTTCTTTCGCGTGAATACCCAGTATTAGGCGCACATCTTGCGGGTGCGATCGGGCATGGCCATGACGAGCCGAAGAACTCGCGGCTTCCTGGGCCGGGCGGCAGCTCTCCTCAGTGGATTGGCGCTTGCCTTGGCCGTGGCCGGTTGCGGCGGCCGCAGTACGGAAGCCCCCGCCGGGACGGGCGCGGACAGCGTGCAGAAGGCGGTCGCCGATTACAAGCTCGAGACCGGCGACCAGGTCCAGATCCTGGTTTACGGCCAGCCCGACCTCTCGGGCAAGTTCGGGGTTGACGGCAACGGCAACCTGACGCTGCCGCTCGTCGGCTCGCTTCACGTCGAGGGGCAGACGGCAACGGAAATCCAGAGCGCCCTGACCGACGCCCTCAACAAGGGCTTCCTCGTCAATGCGCAGGTGACCGTTCAGATCGCCGCCTACAGGCCCTTCTACATCCTCGGCGAGGTCAACAAGCCCGGCAGCTATCCCTTCAGCTTCGGCATGACCGTGCGCCAGGCGGTCGCCATCGCCGGAGGCTACACGCGGCGCGCGCGCCAGGGCACGGTCGAAGTCTTCCACTCGGGCCAGACGAACAACGACGCCGTCGACGCCGGCGAGGACTATCTGGTGCTGCCGGGCGACACCATTCAGATCGAAAAGCGGATATTCTAATCGCTGCCGCATTGGCGTATGTTAAGAGGGCGGCTTAGCGTACGCAGCCCAAGGCGCTGGTTTGGCACGCCAATTGTATGGTACTCGGGGACCGGCCGGAGCGCCGCTGCGGGCGTTGCCGCGATGGTTGCGGTCCTGACACAGGTGGTTCGATGACAGCGGTCACCCGTCTTCCCTTGCCTGTCGGGGACGAGCCCGGCCCGGAGAGCGGCTTCGGCCTGCCCCCGGCGCCCGATTCGTCGCTCGACCTGCGGCGCGTCCTTTCCATCCTCAAGCGCCGCAAGGTGATGATCCTCGGCGTGATGGTGATCGTCACCAGCCTGGCGGCCCTCGTGGTCTCCCAGCTCACGCCGCTCTACCGCGCCGAGGTCAAGCTCGTGCTCGCGCAGAGCCGCGAGAACCTGCCGATCCAGGCCGTGGTCCAGGGCCTCAATCCCGACCTCTTCACCAACGAGACCGAGGCGGCGATCCTCACCTCGCGCGAGCTCGCGGCCAAGGCCGTGGCGCGGCTCAACCTGACCAACAGCCCGCTCTACAATCCGGACCTGCAGCCCAAGGCGAAAGGCTTCCTGAGCGCCGTCCTCGACCCCATCGCGGAAGCGCTCTTCGGCAAGAGCGGAGCGGGCAGCCAAGGGGCCGGGCTGAGCGCCGAGGACAAGCAACGGCAGCTCGTGCAAGCGGCGATCGACAATTACACCCACGACCTCAACGTGACGGCCTCCGACCGCAGCCGGGTGATCACGCTGCAATACGTCTCGACCGATGCGCACATGGCAGCACTTGCCGCCAACACGACGGCCGAGATGTACATTCTCGATCAGCTCTCCAGCAAGGACCAGACCACCGCGCGGGCCTCGGATTGGCTCAACCAGCGCGTCGCCGAGATGCACCAGCGCGTCATCGATTCCGAGAAGAAGCTCGAGGATTACCGCCGCACCACGGGCATGGTGGATACCGGCGGCGCCTCGATCTACCAGGCGCAGCTCGCGCGCCAGAACGAGGAGCTGGCGCTGGCCCGCGGCCAGCTTGCCGAGGCCGAGGCGCGGGCGCACCAGGTCCAGGACCAGTTCCGCAACGGCGACGTCGATACCGCCGCGGCGGTGCTCAACAGCCCTCTCATCCACAGCCTGACCGACCAGGAGGAACAGGTCTCGCGCAAGCTCGCCGAGCTCAAGACCCAGCTCAAGGAGACCCATCCGCAGGTCAAGCTGACCGAGCACGAGCTCGCCGACATCAAGGGCAAGATCGCGATCGAGGTGCAGAAGATCGCCGCCAATCTGGGCAACGAGCTGACCATCGCGCGGGTGCGCGTGCAGAACCTCGAGCGGGAGCTCGCCGACACCCAGCGCAAGGTCGAGAAGCAGAACGAGTCGGACGGCAACTTGCGCTCGCTCGAGAGCGACGTGAAGGCGAACAGGACGCTCTACGAGACCCTGCTCTCCCGCCTCAAGGAGACCGACGTCCAGCAGGACTCGAGCATGCAGCAGCCGGACGCGCGCATCATCTCCCGCGCCACCGTGCCGACCTACCCGTTCTATCCGCGCCGCGGCCTGATGGTGGCGGCCGCTCTCGTCGTCTCCGCGGTCATGGGCATCGCACTCGCCCTCCTCGTCGAATTCCTCGACTCCGGCTTCCGCAGCCTCTCGCAGGTCGAGACCATGACCGGGCTGCCGACCTTGGCGCTGATACCGAGCCTCAAGGAGCTGGCGGGCGAGAAGACGCGGCCGCACGAGATCGCCGTGGAACGGCCGAACTCGAGCTATGGCGAGGCGATCCGCACCATCCGCACCGGGCTCCTCTTGAGCCACATCGATCATCCGCCGCGCACGGTGATGGTGACCTCGTCGGTGCCGGGCGAGGGCAAGTCGTCGGTGGCGCTCTCGCTCGCCTGCGCCACCGCGCGCTCGACGCAGAAGGCGATCGTGCTCGACTGCGACCTGCGCCATTCCACCCTGCACAAGTACCTCGGCTGCCCGAACAAGATCGGGCTCACCGACTACCTCGCCGGCCAGGCCAGTCTCGAGGACGTGGTCGAGATCGATCCGCACTCCGGCGTGCACTTCATCACCGCCGGCTCGCGCGCGCCCAATCCGGTCGATCTGCTCGGCTCGCAGGAGATGAAGAAGCTGGTCGCCCGGCTGTCCTCGCTCTACGACCTCGTGGTGCTCGACTCGCCGCCGCTCTTGCCGGTGTCGGATGCGCTGGTGCTCGCGCGCATCGTCGACAAGGCGATCTTCCTCATCCGCTGGGAGAAGACCAAGCGCGAGACGGCGCTGTCCGGGCTCAAGCTCCTCGTCGAGGCGGGCGCCAATGTCGCCGGCATCGCCTTGACGCAGGTGGACGTGCGCAAGCATGCCACCTATGATTACACGGACTCGGGCTACTATTACTCGAGCAGCTACAAGAATTACTACATCGAGTAGCCGGACCCGCGAGGCCGTCCTTGCTGCACCGCACGCAAATCGCTGGGCTTGCGCTGACGCTCGCGGGCGGCGCCTACTTGATCGCGCTCTCGCTCCCCCAGCTCGCCGGCGGCGTCCACCTGATCTCCCAGGAGCGCACGCTCGACAATCTCGCCGGCGGCAACTACACGCGGCCGCTGACGGGGCCCGAGCTCGCGGCCGACGTAGCTATGTGGGGCGAGGCGGCACCCCTCGTCGACGATAGCGACACCTGGACGGGCTACGGCGACGTGCTGCTGGCCGAGGCCGGCATCACCGAGGCGACGGAGGCGAAGCACGGAGAGCTCCTCGCCGCCGCCCACGGCGCCTACCGCAAGGCGCTGACGCTCGGGCCTGCCAACTCGCGCGCCTGGACGATGCTGGCGCTCACCGACTTCGACAACGGTGCCAGCGTGGCACCGCTCGTGCCGCTCCTCGAGATGTCGCTGAAGACCGGCCCGCGCGAGGCGGGCCTCGCCTTCCCGCGCCTCGACATCGGGCTCTACTTCTGGCGCCAGCTCGATCCCAAGCTCAGGGCGGCGTTGCAGGAGCAGGCGCTGATCGCGGCCAATTACAGCCCGCGGCGGCTCGCCGAGCTCGTGCACCGCCACTATCAGCTCGGCGTCGCGCGCGCCCTCCTCAGTGTCGATCCGATCCTCAAGTGGCGCTTCGACGACATCTACTCGCGCCTCTTCCCCTGAGCGGAACGCCGCGGCGCCGCAATGCGCGGCCACTCAGCCGCGGTGCGGTGCCACGGCCCGGCTCTCGCTGCCCTGGCGGCGGGTGGAGAACGACTGGCTGTAGGCGGTCCCCATCAGCAGCGCATAGGCGACCGCAATGGCCGGCATCTGGAGCGGGAAATCCACCGTCGAGTGGAGCGCCATCAGCGCGGTGGCGCCAAGCCCCGCGGCCGGGTAGATGAAATCGCGCTGACGCGTCACCAGCCCGCGCGCGCAGACCGCGACGATGCCGATGAGGATGCCGAGCAGCACGGCAAGCGCCGGCAGGCCGATCTCGAGCGCCAGCTCGAGATAGGTGTTATGGGCGCGGTCGAAGCTGGCGAAGATGTAGTCCAGCCGGTTGTCGCGATACATCTGGAACACGTCGCGGAAGCCGCCAAGCCCGACGCCGAGCCAGGGATGGTCGGCGATGGCGTGCAGCGTCAGCAGGTAGACGAAGCCGCGCCCCGTCTCGTTCCCCGCATAGTCGCCGAGCCGGCCCATCAGGCGGCTGCCGCTGAAGCTGATCAGCACCAGGGCGGCGATGGCGAGGGAGAGGGCGAAGATCGGCAGCCGGCCGGCGACGCTGCGCTGGCGCCGGGCGACGCGGATCGCGAAGACCAGCGCCGCGACCCCGGCGCCCGTCGAGAGGAAGCCGCCGCGCGACTGGGTGAAGAGGAGCGCCGTCGCGATGACCAGCGCGGAGACGAGCAGCACATAGGGCCCGAGCTTCGCCGTCTCGACGAAGTGCAGCAGGCCGAAGCGCGAGAACAGGCCGTAGCGCAGGCTCTTGTCCGACTCGCTGTGCAGCAGGGCAAGCGTCGCGATCAGCGTCAGCCCGCAATAGGCGGCAAAGTTGTTGCGGTTGACGAAGGTCGCCGTGAGCGAGCCGCGGTACGCCCACTTGACGTACCACAGCACCGTCTCGAAATGGCCGAGCTGCATGACGAGGCCGTAGACCGCGTAGGCCGTGCCGGCCGCGGCGAGCGACCACAGCACGAGCCGCGCTCGCTCGCGCTGGCGGCAGAGCTGGATGGCGAGGAAGAACACCCCGGCATAGGTGATGAGCCGCAGCACCGTCTCGCGCGCCGCCCCCGGCGCCATGGCGATGGCGCCCGCAAGCGGCGTGCCGAGGAGCCCGCTCGCCTCGCGCCAGAACGGGTTGTGCCAGGCCTCCGGCGTGAGCGAGCTCTGTTGCACGAGGAACCAGACGACGAGGACGGCAAAGGCCAGGAGGGCCGCCCCGTAGCGGCGCCAGCCGAGCGGCGTCAGCTCGCGCTCGAAGAGGGCGGCGATCGCGAAGGCGACGAGCTGGAGGCCGATCGAGAGGCCGAGGAGCCCCCACGCCCACGGCCGGTTGCTCGCGAGCGGGAGGGGCGCCAGACCTACGGTGATCACGAGAGCCCAGAAGAGGATGTTTGCCATTCCCGCCGCCGCCGCACCGTCCTGACCGAGTCTACCTGAAAAGCTGCCTCAGCTGGTCGATGAACTGGGCCGCGGGGGATGCTTGGCCGCCGCCCATGCCGAGTGCTGCGAGCACCAGATAGAGCGAGAGCAGAAGCGGGATGCCGATCACAAGGGCGAAGATGACGGTGATGACCGCGTTGCCGAGGGTAGCGAAGGGGTGGCGGCTCTCCTCGACGGCGCGCCGCGCCGGCCGCCGCTGCTCCTTGCCGGCGATGAAGACGAAGTAGAAGCGCCGCAAGAACAGCGGAAAGGAGAAGCGGATGTCGATGGCATGGTAGCCCCAAACACGCGCGCCGAAGGCGAGCTTGATCGCGGCGAGCTGGGCCGGCGTGAAGCTCTGGGCGACCGAGGGATGGATGCGGCTGAAGAACTTCTCGAGGAACGGGTCTGGAGGCTCGTTCTTGACCATGCCTGGTCCTCCGGCTGGGTGTCGCCACGGGGAAGCCGGCCCCCGGTCCGGCGCGTGGATTCCGCTCAGTAGGCGTTCTCGTGCACGAAGCCCACGAAGAGCGTGAGGAAGAGGATCTTGAGGTCGAGAAGCAGGGACCAGTGGTCGATGTAGTAGAGGTCGCATTGTACCCGGAGCTGCATCTTGCGCAAACTGTCCGTCTCGCCCCTGAGGCCGTTGACCTGGGCCCAGCCGGTGATGCCGGGCTTGACCCTGTGGCGGCCGAGGTAGTCGTCGATCGTGCGGGCGTACTGCTCGTTGTGCGCGACCGCGTGCGGCCGCGGACCGACGAGCGACATGTCGCCCCACAGCACGTTGAAGAGCTGCGGCAGCTCGTCGAGGCTGGTGCGCCGCAGGAAGGCGCCGAGTCGGGTCACCCGCGGGTCGCCGCGCGTCGCCTGCCGCACGTCGCGCTCGCGCGCCGCGCCCGCCACCATGGTGCGGAATTTGTAGACGGTGAACTCGTTGTTGTTGAAGCCGTAGCGCTTTTGCCCGAACAGCGCCGGCCCCGGGCTGTCGAGCTTGACGGCGAGCGCGATGAGCGCCATGAGCGGAAAGGTCAGGAAGAGGATGATGCTGGCGATCACCCTGTCCTCGAGGGACTTGAGGACGAGGCTCCAGCCGTGGAGCGGCCGCTCGAAGACGCTCAGCATCGGGATGCCGCCGAGCGCCATGAAGCCGCCCGTCGGAATGTCGAAGCCCACCGCCTCGGGGCAGAGGCGCACGTTGGCCGGCAGCGTCTTGAGCTCCTTGAGCAGTGCCGCGATGCGCTCGCTCTCGCGCCAGGGGAGTGCTATCACCACCTCGTCGATCGGCTCCCTGCGGAAGCGCGCGAGGAGATCGGCGACGGTGCCGTTCACCCGCACCTCCTCCTCGCCCGGCGCCGGCTGCTGCGGCGCGTCGTCATAGACGCCGACGAACTCGTACTGCTCGTCGGTGCGGGCGTGGAGGCGGCGGCGCAAGCGCAGCGCCAGCTCGCTGGCACCTACGATGGCGATCTTGATGCGCAACAGGCCGCGCCGGCGCCAGCGCGCGAGCTGCAGGTAGACGGCCAGGCGCGCGATCACCAGTGCGGCGAAGGTCATCACCACCCAAAGGGCCAGCCATACCCGCGAGAACTCCTCCGAGCTCTTGGTGAAGTAGGCGAGCACGATGAGGGTCAAGACGACGCCGATCCAACCGGCCAGGAGCTGGCCGATCTGGAAGCCGAGCTGCTGCAGGTTGGCGAGGGTATAGACCCGCGCCACGTGCATGACGTTCAAGGTGAGGATGCCGCCGGCGAGGAAGCTGACGAGGTAATAGCCGGGGATGTCGAGAGTGCGGTGGCGCACCCAGAAACTGAGAACCCCCATCGCCACCACGAGGACGGCGTCGCCCACGCGCAGCACGCCGATGAGAAAGGTCGGCGCATCGGAGGCCATCGCCATGCCGCGCGCGCTCAAGGCCGTCCTCCCCGAGGGCAAATCCCGCTCCGCCCGGGCGCAAGCAGGGACGAGGATGGCGTCAGAACAGCCATGGCCGAGGTCGCTTCATCCCCCGCGGTGCAGCCACCAGTGCAGCTCGTTGACCGAGTAGGTGGCGCGGTAATGGTTGATGCTGCTGGCGCTCACCACGCGGCCCTTGATCTGGCTGTCGAGCACGAGCGCCTGGCCGCCCAGGTAGACCACCAGGATGGCATGGGCGACGCGCAGGTTGAGGTCCTGCAGCACGACGACGCGCAGCTCGTCGACCGGCCAGCCGAGGTAGCGCAGCGACCAGTATTTGGCGATCGCGTAGTCCTTGCACTCGCCGCCCTTGTGCTGGAACTCGAGCGGCGTCTCCCAGAAATCGTTGCGCGACCAGTTCATGATGTCGGAGACGTAGGGGAAATTGTTCATGAAGTCGTTGACGCGCGAGAGCTGGCTCTGTTGATCGAGCCCCTTGATGCTGTCGAGGAAGGCGGTCCATTGCTTGAGATGGCAAAGAAAGGGAGGCTGCTCGCAGACGGTGCGGAACGGCTCGGGGGTCACCCGCATGCGGGCGATCACGGCGTTCCACTGGGCGAGCGGCTGGAGGTTGTCGAAGCGGACCTCGGTCGAGCCGAAAATACTCGGGTAGTTCATCGCATGCGCCGACGCCGTTGCTGCGATGAGCAGGGCAGCGGCAAGCGCGCAACGCCATGCTGCACTGCAATATGAGCGAGGCATCCGCATCCTCGAGCTCCTGGCGCCGAAGGTGGTCATGGACCGCTCCACTCTGCCTGCGGCGGCGGCTCCGGCGGGGCGGACATCATGAGGGCTCCATGATAGCTCCGGCGCCGCCGGCCGGCGAGCACTTCCCCGCCGCAGGCGCCTCGCCGGCCCGCCCTTCGCCAGGCCCCGTCGACAGGCCCCGTAGCCGTGTCATGAGGCAAAATCCGCGCCACGCGCGCCCGCTCGGCGGAAAGACAGGGCGTGCAGGCGATGCCTCAGATGTATCGAGTATCGCGCCGAAAGGGAAGAGGGGGAGCTCTCAAGCATTAGGCGCATGCGGCAGGATTCGGGCTTTCCCTGGCCGCTCGACGTGCCGCCGGCCGCGCGCCAGGCCTCGCTCGCCGGAGGTCCGGACCGCACGGCAAGCCCCCTATCCCCCGCGGTGCAGCCACCAGTGCAGCTCGTTGAGCGAATAGGTGGCGCGGTAGTGGTTGATGCTGCTGGCGTTGACGACGCGGCCCTTGATCTGGCTGTCGAGCACGAGCGCCTGGTTGTCCTGATCGACGACCAGGATGGCGTGGGCGATGCGCAGGTTGAGGTCCTGCAGGACCACGACGCGGAGCTGGTCGACCGGCCAGCCGAGGTAGCGCAGCGACCAGTACTTGGCAACGGCGTAGTCCTTGCATTCTCCGCCCTTGTGCTGGAACTCGAGCGGCGTCTCCCAGAAATCGTTCCGCGCCCAATTCATGATGTCGGTGACGTAGGGGAAATTGTTCATGAAGTCGTTGACGCGCGAGAGCTGGCTTTGCTTGTCGAGGCCCTTGATGCTGATGAGGAAGGCGTTCCACTGCTTGAGATGGCAAAGGCTGGGCGGCGCCTCGCAGATGTCCTGGAAGGGCTCGGCGGTCTGGCGCATGCGGCCGATCACCGCCGTCCATTGCGGCAGCATCTGGAGATTGGCCATGGGCACGGCGACCGAGCCGAAGATGTTGGGAAAGCTGCCCGTTTGCGCCACCGCCGGCGGCGCCATGATGGTGACGAGGAGGACGAGGACGGCAGGCAATGCCCCGCCTGCAAGGCAAAATGGCGAGCTGGTCCGCATTCCGTAGCACCGAGCCGCAGAGATGGCCATCGATCGCTCCCCTTATGCCGCATCGAGGATAATTCCGGCGAGTTCGAAAGTTATGATAAACCGAGGTGTCCGGCCTGCTGAAGGGCGCTCTCCCGGCGGGAGGGCGCCCGGCCGGACGGCGCCTAGCCGAGCGGCGAGCAAGAAGCAGGCCACACACGCCAGTGGCGGATGGCGACAGGGTCCGAGGCCAAGATGTCCGACGTGTTGAGTATCGAGCCCCAGGGCAAGCGCTGGCGCATCAGCCCGACGGTGCTGCTCACGGCGCTCGTGCTGCTGCTGGTCGCCGCCATCGGCGTGTGGCTGGTCTTCCGCTTCGTGGAGGCCGAGCGGGAGCGGGACATGCTGAACTGGCAGGTGCGGCTCGGCATCGTGGCCGACAGCCGCACGGCCGCCGTCGAGGCCTGGCTCGGCCAGCAATGGCATGCCGTGGACGGCGTTGCCGACAACGATTCGGCGCGCATCTTCCTCTCGCTCGTGAAGGAAGCCGGCGGCGACGCGAGCAAGGTGCAGGACGGCGCCGCTCAGGCCCAGTATCTCGAGAACTACCTCAAGGTGACGGCCGACCAGGACGGCTTCAAGGCGCCGGTGCTGGGTGCCGACGTGCCCGCGGCGGTGCGCCGCATAGGTCTCGCCGGGCTGGCGCTCCTCGATCTCCAGGGCCGGCCGCTGGTGGCGACCCCCGACACGCCGGTCGACGAGGAGGGCACGCGCCGCTTCATCGCCGGGGCGGGCAAGGCCAAGCGCGCGCTGCGCGACCTCTTCCTCGACCCGGCCAACAGGCCCGCCATGGTGTTCCTGACGCCGATCTATGCGGTGCAGGCACCCGAGCTCACGGCCGATCAGCAGGTCGGCTGGGTCGTCGGCATCAAGGAGGTGGGCAGCGAGCTCTATCCCATCCTCAAGCAGCCGGGCGAGGTCGAGAAGACGGCGGAGACGCTGCTGGTGCGCCGCCAGGGCGCCGTCGTCGAGTATCTCTCTCCCCTCCAGGGCGGCAAGGGCCCGCTCACCCTCTCGCTCGCGACCAATACCCCCGATCTCGCCGCGGCAGCCGCACTCGCTGCACCCAGCGGCTTCGGGCTCAAGCGCGACTACCGCAACGCCGAGGTGCTGTACACCAGCCGGCCGGTCGAGGGCACGCCGTGGCTGCTGATCCATAAGGTGGACCGCGCCGAGGCGCTCGCCGATACCGACCGGCGCGGGCGGCAGCTCCTCACCGTCTTCCTCCTCGCCATCCTCCTGATTACCGCCGGCATCGTCGCCATCTGGCGCCACGGCGCCTCGCAGCGCGCTTCGGCCGCCTCCGCGCGCTTCCAGGCACTTGCCGTGCGCTTCGAGCACCAGGGCAACTTCCTGCGCCTGGTCACCGACAGCCAGCCCAACGCCATCTTCATCGCCGACGAGGGCTCGCGCTACCGCTTCGCCAACCGCAAGGCGGCGGAGGAGGCGGGCATCTCGTCCGACGACATGATGGGCAAGACCTTGGCGTCCGTGCTCGGCCCCGACGCCGCCAAGCGCTACGAGCGGCTCGACCGCTTGACGCTCGAGGAGGAGAAGCAGCAGTCGGCGGTGCACCGCGTGGGCAGCGGCCGCAGCCTGCGCGTGCTGCAGAGCGTGCACATCCCGCTCACCACCATGCCGGACATCATTCCCCGCGGCGTCCTCGTCGTCGAGCAGGACGTGACCGTCGCGGTGACCGAGCGCGAGCGGCGCGAGCGGACGCTCGGGAACCTGGTGAAGAGTCTGGTCAGCCTGGTCGACCGGCGCGACCGCTATGCCGCCGACCGCTCGCACCGCGTCGCCACCGTCGCCCATGCGATCGCGAGCGAGATGGGGCTTGATGCGGTGCTCGTCGAGACCGCCGAGTTCGCCGGCAATCTCCTCAACCTCGGCAAGATCCTGGTGCCGCAGGAGATCCTGACCCGCGACGGCCGCCTCAGCGAGAAGGAGATCGAGCAGGTGCGCGACAGCGTCCTTGCCGCCGCCGACTTCCTCGAGGAGGTCGAGTTCGACGGTCCGGTGGTCGATACGCTGCGCCAAAGCCAGGAGAACTGGGACGGTTCCGGCCGGCCGCGCGGCCTCGCCGGCGAGGCCATCCTGCCGACCGCCCGCGTGGTGGCCGTCGCCAACGCCTTCGTCGCCATGGTGAGCCCGCGCGCCAACCGCCCCGGCCTCGACATGAACGCCGTGATCGAGGCGATGGTGCGCGGCATGGGCACGCGCTACGACCGCGGCGTGGTGGCCGCCCTCATCAACTTCCTCGACAACAAGGGCGGGCGCAGCGCCTGGGCGGAGTTCTCGACGCTGCCGCGCTTCTGAGGACTGAGCCGCCGCCGGCGCGCGCGGCCTTTGCATTCGGGCGGTGCCGCCCCATCTCAAGACGATGGGCGCCGGCGCCCTGCCGTTTGAGGAGAGAGCAGCATGCTGAGGCGCCTCTTCGCGTCGCGAGCGCAGCCGGTTGAACGCACGGCCTCGGTGCCGGCGGGAAGCCGCGTCTACGCGATCGGCGACATCCATGGCCGGGCCGACCTCCTGGAGGCGCTGCACGCGCAAATCGCCGCGGATGCCGCGGGTGCCGCGGCCGGGCGCCGCGTGGTGATCTACCTCGGCGACTACGTGGACCGCGGCCTGCAGTCCCGCGAGGTGATCGACCTCCTGCTCGATGCGCCGCTCGCCGGCTTCGAGAGCGTTCACCTCAAGGGCAATCACGAGGACTTCATGCTGCGCTTCCTCGACGCGCCCAAGGCCGGGCCCGGCTGGTTCATGAACGGCGGCGGCGCCACGCTCTACAGCTACGGCGTGCGCATGCTGGAGCGCGGCGTCGACCTCACGCGGTTCGATCAGTTGCGCGGGCAGCTCATCGCCAACCTGCCCGAGCGGCATCGCGCCTTCCTCGCGGCACTCAAGCTCTGGCACGTCGAGGGCGGCTATTTCTTCGTGCACGCCGGCGTGCGGCCCGGCGTCCCGCTCGAGGCGCAGCGCGACGAGGACACCCTCTGGATCCGCGAGCGCTTTCTCGACGACGACCGCGACCACGGCAAGATCGTGGTGCACGGCCACACGATCACCGGCGAGCCCGACGTGCGGGCCAACCGCATCGGCATCGACACCGGCGCCTACGCGACCGGCGTGCTCACCTCCCTCGTGCTCGAGGGCAGCGAACGGCGCTTCCTCAAGACCGCCGCCTGAAGACCTCGCGGCGCCTGCGCCCATGAGCGCGCGTCCATGACGCCCGGCCTCTTCCGGCTTCTCTTGGCAACCATCGTCGTCGTCGGCCATTTCTCGCGCATGGCGCTCGGCACCATGGCGGTCTATGTGTTCTTCGTCCTGAGCGGCTATTGGATATGCCGCATGTGGGACGGCAAGTATTCGCGGCACGCCAAGCCCTGCGCGACCTTCATCCTCTCCCGCTTCTGGCGGCTGCTGCCGAGCTTTCTCCTCGTCAATGTGCTGGCGATCGGCGGTTATTGGCTTGCGGGAGAGCCGATCGCGATGTCGCTGCGCTCGGCGTTCTCGAACTTGGCGTTGCTCGGCTATGCGAGCATGCCCTCGGCGCACTACATAGATCCAGCCTGGTCGCTCGATATCGAGGTTCAGTTCTACATCTGCGCCCCGCTCGCTCTGGCGGCGCTCGCGCCGCACCGCCGGTCCGCCTGGGCGCTCCTCGCCGCGCTGTCGGCGGGCAGCCTGCTTTTCCTCCTCACGCAGTCCGAGACCATCTTTCCCGTCTTCCTGCCCTTTGCGGCATTCTTCGCCATGGGCATCGCCGCGGCCAAATTCGACTGGTGCCCGCCGGGGAAGCTCGCGCTCGCTTCGGCGGTGCTGGTCGTAGGCTCGATCGTGGTGGCCACCGCTCTGCCGGCGACGCGCGGCGTCATCCTCGGCGGCAGCACGCCCGACATGACGGTCTTCCGCTTCCACGGTGCGGCCAATGCCGCGCTCGCGGTGCTCGCAGCACCCTTAGCCCTGTCGACCGTGTGGCGGCGCGCGTCGCACCACGACCGCATGGCCGGCGACCTCTCCTACATCGTCTATCTTCTGCATTGGCAGATCGCGCTCTTGGTCGGCCTCTATTGGGGCGCTCTCCCGCCGCTCAGCCGGGCGCCTTATGTCCTCGCCGGATTCGTCGTCGTCTACGGCGGATCTTACGTGATCTGGCGCTACTACGACCGGCCGATCAACGCGTGGCGCGAGCGCGCAATCGTTTCATGACGCGGCCTCCGCCGCAGGGTCGGTGATGCTCTCAGGCGCGCGAGCCGCGCGTCGCGCCGGTCGGAAGCACCCTCAGCGCTCGCGTCCCGCCACCGGGCGCCGTGCCAGGATGCGGCCGTTGGCCCTGCTGTTGCGAAACGCGACGCGGCGCAGCGGCGCCTGCACCGCGCGCGGTACCGAGGCGCGCTCGAGGTGGGGCAGCTTGCACAGGAGTCCCGTGAAGATCCAAAAATACGTATTCATCGGGTCGACGTTGATCAACCAGCCCTTGATGCTGTTGATGGCCATGATGACGAAGAAGGCCGTGTAGGCCGCGGCCATCGTCTTGAGCTGCGGCGAGTGAAGCGCGCGGCGCGCCCTGAGGCCGGTCACGATGATGGTGCCGAAGAGCGCGAAGATCGCGATCAGCCCGGGGAAGCCCAGCTCGATGATCGACTTCGTGTAATAGCTCTCGATGTTGAAGGGCAGGTTCATCGACGGCAGGGCCTGATCCGGAAAGGCGTAGCGCGCGGGCCCGGTATCGGCGCCGGTGCCCATGCCGAACGGCAGCGTCTCCAGCGCCTCGACGGGGCTCTGGAGGACGAATTCCTCGCCATATCTCCCGGTGAGCTCGCTGGTGACGCCGAGCACCGCGAGGGGGTCGACGCCGCCGAGATCGAGCGCGCCATAGACGAGGACCGGGACGATGATCACGGCGGCCGCCACGCCCTTGAGCCGGCCGTCCAGCGTGTAGAGCGCCACCACCAGCATCGGCGTGAAGAGATAGGCCGAGCGCAGCCCGGCGAGGAAGGAGGCGATGACCACCAGATAGAAGGCAAGCCCGCCGAAGCGCCGCCACTTCCAGGATGGGTCGACCCGCTTGACGATGTAAGTCACGACGGTCATCGAGAGGAGGAAGCCGTAATACTGCGACGAGAAGGAGAAGGTCGAGGGAATGCGAAAGAATTTGCCGCCGTAGTCGAACGTCCCGAAGTCGTTCGTCGCCGCCTTGGCGGCACCGCCGTAGAACAGCTGCATGGCCTCGCGGTACCCGATGCTGGCGGAGAGGAACCACTGCAGCACTCCGATCGCACAGGGGATCACGGCGAGCACCGTCATCAGGCGCAGCAGGCGAATGTGATCCGCCGGCCGCCGGATCATCGCCGTCATGACGAACACGAGCGGCAGATAGAACAGCCACACCTTGACGCCGATCGCCGCCGCGAGGAGAGCGGTCACCCCGGGATTGACGGTTTGCATCACCACGAGGGCGGCCAGAAAGCCCATGGCCAGAACCAGGGTTCCCGGCACCTGCGAACCCTTGAGCTCCTTCGGATGGAGAAGGAAGAGCGAGACGTAGAGCGGAATGACGAAGAGGATGTCCTTGAGCATCAGCGCGATCGGATTGTGATCGGTGAGCAGGATCGGGATGCCGGTGAAGGGGGTGAGCAGCAAGAGGCCGTAGATCGCCTTGCGCCAGTCGAGGATGGCGACGAACCACATCACGATGAGGCCGACGGCGCCGATGGCAAAGACGAGAATCATGGAGCGCTCTCAACTGCGGAAGACGATTGTTAAAGCTACCATATTTCGCGCCCGCATTGGCAAAAAGCAGCGTTCCGGCGAGCCTGCGCCTCAGCGGTCGCGAGCGAGCCAGTCGAGCGTCAGGCGCAGGCCCCGGCTGAGCGGCGTCTCCGCGCGCACGCCAAGAGCCTCCGCCGCCCGCTCACCGCTGCCGATCGAGACTCGGATGTCGCCCTTGCGCGGGGGTGCGAAGGCGAGCCGGGGTGCCGCGCCATAGAGCTCGCCGAGCAGCTCCGCTAGCTCCTTGATGCTGGTCGCCCGCCCCGTGCAGACGTTGTAGACGGCGGCACCGGGCGCCGCCGCCGCGGCGAGCACCGTCATCGCCGCCAAAAACGCCCTGACCGCGTCGGCGACATAGACGAAATCGCGCACCTGCCCGCCGTCGCCGAAGACGACAAGCGGCTCGCCGGCGATGAGCCGCCCGGCGAAGATCGAGATGACGCCCGAGTAGGGCGAGCTCGGGTCCTGGCGCGGGCCATAGACGTTGAAGAGGCGGAGGCCCATGGTGGGCACGCCGTGGACGTGGGCGGCGACGCGGGCATGGAGCTCGCAGCCGGCCTTGTCGGCGGCATAGGCCGAGAGCGGCTGCCAGGGTGCGCTCTCCGTCAAGGGGACATTCGGGTTGTCGCCGTAAACGGCGGCGGAGGAGGCGTAGACGACGGGGACCGGCCGGCCGTCGCGGGTGCTGCGTGCCTTATCGAAGATCTGGATGGTGCCGCCGAGATTGACCCGGTGCGTGCCCGTCCAGTCCTCGCTGCCGCGCTCGACCGAGGCGATCGCCGCGAGGTGGAAGCAGCCGTCGACCCCCTGCATCGCCGTGGCGACGGCCGCCGGATCGGCCACGTCTGCGACATGGAGCTCGCACGCCGCCGGCAGGTTCTCGCGCTTGCCGGTCGAGAGATCGTCGAGCGCGCGCACGCGATGCCCCGCCGCAAGAAGCGCCTCGGCGAGGTGGGAGCCGATGAAGCCGCAGCCGCCGGTTACGAGATAATGGGCCACGGGCGCCATCTTATGGGGTCACAGGCCGGCGAGCCAGCTCGCGAGCCGCGCATGATAGCGTGGCCAGCTATGCTCCTCCGCGCGCGCGCGTGCGTTCCGCCCGAGCGTCCTCAGGAGTGCGCGGTCCCGGTAGAGCAGCGTGATCTTGGCGCAAAGCGCGTCCACGTCGCGGATCGGCACGATGTAGCCGTCCACGCCGTCGCGCACCACCGAGCCGGCGTTGGGCGTGGTGATCACGGGCAGGCCCGAGGCGAGCGCCTCGAAGACGACGAGCGCCGAGCCCTCATGGAGACTGGGGAAGACGAAGACGTTGGCCTCGCGATAATGCTGCTGGATTTCCCGGTTGGGCACATAGGGGATGTGGCGGTAGAGCCCCGCGTAGCTCTGCAAGCCGCTGCCGCTCCCTGCGAGGGAGCCGATGAGGGTGAGCTCGAGCCCGGGCAGCGCCAGTCGCTTGACGGCCTCGAGGAGGTATTTGATGCCCTTCTTCTGGCTGAGCCGGCCGACGAAGAGCAGGCGAAAGCGCGCGCCGTCCTCGGTGTCCTCGTGCGTCCCCGCGCGCGGCGTGAAGCGCTCCGTGTCGACGCCGTAGGGCAGACTCACGATCCTTCCGCGCGCGATGCCGAGTGCGGTCAGCGTGTCGCGCACGTAGTCCGAGGGCGCCAGGATCCAGTCGGCGAGCTCGAGCTCCGCAAGCGCGTGCGGAATGACCCACGCGGGCTCGCGGTCGACGAGCTCCTCGGCGAAATCCGGCTGCAGCCGCATCTCCTCCTGGTTCAAGCGAAGTGCCGCCCCGAGAAAGCCGGTCGTCTGGTCGAGGATGCAGATGACGCCCGCGGCCTTGGCGGCACGGAAGGTCTCGAGCGACGCAATGTCATGGCCGATCACCGCCTTCGGCCGGCGCGCTGCCACGATGCGGCCGGCCCAGCGCTCCACCCATTCGAGCTTCCAGCGCCGGAGCGCGGGCAGCCTCTCGCGCAGCGCCGGGGTGCGCTCGATGGCGAAATCCACGAGCGCGAAGGGCGCCAGAAAGCGGACGCGCCGCTCGTCGAGCCCGGCGAAGTTGCGCCGCGCGAGGTAGCGCCTGGCGCGCGCCTGGATGCCGTGCGGCAGCAGGCCGAGCCAGGACCAGAAGGGCGAGCCGGGCTTGTAATAGAATGCCGTGAGCAGGCAGTCGAGCATGCCGGCTTGCTGCAGACCGTAGGCCGTCTGGTAGCTGTGATGGGTATAGGGATTGAAGACGATCACCCGGTCCTTTGTCATCGTGCCTGCCGTGTCACCTCGGCTCGCCTCGTCTGGAGCTTTTGCAAGAATTCGGGCTAGCGCGCGCCGAGCACGTCCTTGAACAGGCTTGCGACGCGCGACAGGTCGGCCGATGTCGGCGCGAAGAGCGAGAGGAGCGTCATGTCGAGTTGGCGAGGTACTGCGATCGCGAGCACGACGAAGGCACCCGTCTGGGCCAGCGAGCATGCCGCCGCGGCGCCGGTGATGCCGAAGTAGGGAATGAGCGCGACGAGGCCGATGGCGCAGAGAATGAGCGCCGCGAGCTCCGAGGCGATGATCGTGCGCGTCTTGCCGACCGCCTTGAAGGCAGCACCCAGGAGGGACTTGCAGGCGGTCGGTGCGATGCCGATGGCGAAGACCTGCACCGACGCGACGGCCGGATGGTAGGCCTTGCCGTAGATCGCGGTGATCAGCCAGGGTGCCAGAACGAAGAGGAGGGCGCCGCCGCCGATCGAGAGTGCCGCGGCAAGCCGCAGGTAGCGGCCGAGCGCCTGGGCGCGCGCCGCGGTGCTCTCCGCCGCCGCCACCTTGGGAAAGACGAGCGAGCCCAAGAGCGTGACCAGTCCCGAGGCGCTGCCATAGACCGTGACCGCGATGAGGTAGTAGCCGAACTCGGCGGCGGGAAACCAGCGGTTCACCAGGATCTGATCGAGGCGCTGATTGGCGAGTGCGAGGAGGTTCGCGATGTGGATCCTGAAGCCGTAGCCGAGCATCTCCTTCATGAGCCCCGCACGCGGCCTCACGCCGAACTCGCCCGCGCGGTGGAGGAGCACCGCACCCGTCACGTAGACGATCAGGTTCGCCAGCAGCGAGGCGGCGGCGAAGGCGCTCACCGTGGCGTCGTCCGTGATCCAGATGAGGACGGCGAAAAGCGCGTAGGCGCTGGAGAGGAGGACGCGCAGCAGGTTCCACAGGTCGAACCTGCGGTCCGCCTGGAAAGCGGCGACGACGTAGCTGCTGGCGAAGCTGAGCGGGATGATCAATAGATAGACATCGGCCGTCTGACGCACTTCGGCGCGCTCGCCCGCATTGAGGTAGCCGAGGGCGACGGCTCCCGCGGCCATGAGGACGACGCTCAGGACGGCGCCGATCGCGAAGGCCGATGCGATGACCCGCCGCATGTCCTGAGGCCTGCTGGCGCCGAAGTATATGATGGCGTCGGTGATGGCAAAGGCGCCGAGCGAGGCGATGAGCGTCGGCCACAGCATGATCTGCCCGAGCTCGCCGCGCCCGACGGGCAGCAGCAGGCGGGCCATGAGCACGCCGCCGAGGAAATTGGCGGCGAGCCCGATCATCTGCGCGAGATACGAAGTGAAGACGTCCTTCATCGCCCTGGAACATCCCTCCGCCGCGGGCGGCAACACTTTGACCGGCGTTACCATACAAGACTTGCCGGTAAAATTCCCTCGACATCGAGGGGCCGGCGGCCGCCAAGGCGGCCCTCTCGCCCATTGTCAGGGCACGCGCAGAACGCCTACCCTGAAGACCCGTAGGGGCGTAAACGAACCCTTGGCCTCGTCCTGGAATGCCTCCAACTTGCTTCCGACATCCCCGCCTGACCAAATGGGCATCGCCTATGGCCGCCTCGCCCTTCGAGACGCGCGCTTTGCGCGCTCCTCAGGGTGAGGCGGCCCCCAGGTTTGGCGGATTTCCTCATCCTGAGGAGGGCCGCAGGCCCGTCTCGAAGGATGGGGAAATCCGTTCGGCGGCAAATGTCGTTGCGCCTCGCATAGATCATCTTGGCGAAAAGCCCGCGCTGTGACTCGAATCCTCCTCTTCCGCGACTTCGTCGAGGACCGCCGCGTCAGCATGGAGCGCTGCGCCGACCAGCTCGCGGCGGCGCTGGGCGAGGTCTTGCCGGAGGGCTGGCAGCTCGCGCAGTTCCGCCCCCATGTGCCGCAGCCGCTCGCCGCCCTGCCGCTCGCGGAACGGCACCGCCTGCGCCTCGCGCGCTACCTCGGCTATCCTTGCCAGGTGCTGCGCCGCCAGGGCGACATCAACCACGTCCTCGAGCAGGGCTACGGCCACCTGAGCTATGCGCTGCCGCCCGCGCGCACCGTGGTCACCGTCCACGATCTCATCCCCCTCCTGCGCTGGAAGGGCGCCATCCGGGGTATCGCACCCGGCCGCCGCCCCTGGCTCAGCGAGCTCTCGTTCAAGGCCTTGCGCCGCGCCGCCCACCTCATCGCCGACAGCGACAACACCCGGCGGGACCTCATCCGGCACATCGGCTGCGACCCCCAGAGGGTGAGCGTCATCCATCCGGGCCTCGATCCGCGCATGCGCGCTTACCTGCCGGGGGAGAGGGAACGGCTCAGGGCCGGGCTCGGCCTGCCGGGGCCGCCGGTCCGCCTCGTCCTGATCACCGGCGAGTCCTTCTACAAGAACCAGGAGACCAGCCTCGCGGTCTTGCGCCGGCTCGGCGAGCTCTCGCCGCAGCCCGCCATGCTGGTGCGCGTCGGCCAGCCGTCGCCCGCCTGGCAGGCGCAGTTGCACGATCAGGGTCTCGCGGACCGCGTGGTGTCGCTCGCCCCGCTGGCGGACGAGCGCATGGTCGAGCTCTTCAATGCCGTGGACTGCCTCCTCTTCCCCTCCTGGTACGAGGGCTTCGGTCTGCCCCCGCTCGAGGCCATGGCCTGCGGCACGCCGGTCGTGGCATCGAACGCCGCCTCGCTGCCCGAGGCCATCGGCGAGGCGGCGCCCATGGCCGCCCCCGACGACGTGGGCGGCCTTGCCGGGCTGGTGCGCGCCGTCCTCGAGGACGCTGGTTTGCGCGCGGCGCAGGTCGCCAAGGGCCTCGCCCGGGCCCGGCGCTTCTCGTGGGGCAAGGCCGCCCGCGAGACGCTCAAGCTCTACGAGAAGGTTCTCGCGGGCGCTCCCCGATAAGTGCGCGCAGGCTTGGCCGCGGCTCGACCGTGCGGATGGCGGCTGTTATCGTCGCGGCCATGAAGATCCTCCACGTCATCCCCTCCCTTGCGCTGGAGACCGGAGGGCCGCCGCGCGCCTGCCTCGGCATGGCGGGCGCCATCGTGGCGCGCGGCCACCAGGCGACGGTGTTCTCGACCGATCACGGCATGCCGCCCGAGGTCCTCGAGGCGCCTCAGACGGTGGACGGCATCGTGGTGCGCTATTTTCCGCTGCAGCGCCCGCGCAAGTTCGCCACCTCATGGCCCATGGCGGCGGCCTTGATGCGCGAGACGGGCGCGTACGACGTGGTGCATCTCCACACGCTCCACCGCTTCCAGGACTGGGCGGTGCTGCGCGCCTGCCGCCGTCACGGCGTGCCTTACGTCCTGATGGCGAACGGCGCGCTCGATCCCTACATCTTCCGCCGCAAGCGCTGCCAGAAGTACCTCGCCGAGCTCCTCTACCAGGACCGCGTGCGCAAAAATGCCGCCGCCATCCAGTATCTCACCGAGAACGAGCGCACGGCCTCGACGCCGCAGGCGATGGGGGCGCCCGGCGTGATCCTGCCGGTCGGCATCGATCCGCGGAAGTATGCCGAGCTGCCGCAGAAGGGCGGCTTCCGCGCGCGGCATCCGGAGTGCGGCGAGCGGCCGATCGTGCTCTTCCTCGGCCGGCTCCACGAGAAGAAGGGCCTCGACATCCTGGTGCGCGCCTTCGCCGCCTGCCGCGCGCGCGGCCTCGACGCCGAGCTCGTCATCGCAGGGCCTGACGAGGGCGTCGGCGCCGCGACCGAGCGGCTGGCCGCCGAAGCCGGCCTCGGCGAGCGCGTGCTTTTCACCGGCATGATCAGCGAGGCGGAGAAGATGATGCTCTTGGCCGACGCCAACGTCTTCGCGCTCACCTCGCACAGCGAGAATTTCGGGCTCACCCTCATCGAGGCAATGGCGTGCGGGCTCCCCATCCTCGTCTCGGACCACGTCGATCTCTGGCAGGAGGTGGCGGCGGCGCGGAGCGGGCGGGTGACGACGGTCGATGTGGCGGCCGTGACGGAGGCGCTCGAGGCGCTTTTGCGCGATCCCGTCGAGCGCCGGGCCATGGGCGAGCGCGGCAAGCGGCTGGTCGCCGAGCGCTTCGTCTGGCCGCGCATCGGCGAAGCGCTCGAGCGGCTCTATATCGAGGTGGCGGCGAAGCGTCCCGTCGCCTGACGCCGGCCTTCGGCGCTTCGCGCCTACCCCCCACCCCAACCCTCCCCCTCAAGGGGGGAGGGGGATGCCATCGTTGCCATGCCATGCACTTCCCCTCCCCCCTTGAGGGGGAGGGTAGGGTGGGGGGTCGATCACGTGTCCAGGAATGGCTTAGGCTCAGCGCCGCCGGCTTACGATGAAGTCGCCGAGCACGAGCATGTCCATGTCCGTGCGCAGGAAGCAGTCGATCGCCTCGGCGGGCTTGCACACCACCGGCTCGTTCTCGTTGAAGGAGGTGTTGAGGAGCATCGGCACGCCCGTCATGGCGCCGAAGGTGGCGATGAGGCGATGGTAGCGCGGGTTGGCCTCGGCGCGCACGGTCTGCAGGCGCCCGGAGCCGTCGACGTGGGTCACCGCCGGGATGAGCGGGCGGCGCTCGGGACGGATCTGGAAGACCTGCATCATGAAGGGCACCTCGTCGTCGGTCTCGAACCACTCGGCGACCGCTTCCCTGACGATCGAGGGGGCAAAGGGACGGAAGGATTCGCGCCGCTTGATCTTGGAATTGAGGATGTCCTTCATGTCGGCGCGCCGCGGGTCGCAGAGGATCGAGCGGTTGCCGAGCGCCCGCGGGCCCCACTCCATGCGGCCCTGGAACCAGCCCACCACCTTGCCTTGGGCGATCGCTTGGGCGGTCTCGCGGCAGAGCTCGGACTCGCTTTCCTCCGTGGCGACGACGCAGCCTTTCTCCAGGAGATCCGCCTCGCGCGCGTGGAGCGCCTCCGCCAATTCGCCGTGCTCGAAGTGCGGGCCCCAATAGGCGTGGTCCATGACGAAGCGGCCGGCCGCCCCATCGCTCTCCGCCGCGGCTATGAGTGCCGCCCCGATGGCGCCGCCCGCGTCCCCGGCCGCTGCCTGGATATAGGCGCGCTTGAAGGGCGTCTGAGCGTAGATGCGGCCGTTGGCGACCGAGTTGAAGCCGCAGCCGCCGGCGATCGCGATGGCGTCGGTGCCGTGGCGGGCGTGGAGCTTGCGGTAGAGATGGAAGACCGCCTCCTCGAACATCGCCTGCACCGAGCGGGCGACGTCGTGGTGACGTTTCTCCAGGGGGGCGGCCGGCTCGCGCGCCGGGCCGAGGAGGGCCTCGAGCGCCGGCGTATAGAGCTTCCCCACCGTGGGAGCGCCGCCGCGCCACTCGTAGGCGACGTTCTCCTTGTGGTGGCGGAAGTAATCGAGCGCCAGGCGGAAGCCGCCGTCGTCTTCGAGGAGGACGAGCTTGCGCATCTCCTTGAGGAAGCGCGGCTCGCCGTAGGGAGCGAGGCCCATCACCTTGTACTCGTCGCCGTAATGGGGAAAGCCGAGATACTGGGTGAGCGCCTCGTAGAAGATGCCGAGCGAGTGGGGAAAGCGCACGCGACCCTGGACCGCGACGCGGCTGCCGCGTCCGACGCCCCAGGCCGCACTCGAGAAGTCGCCGAAGCCGTCGACCGAGACCACCACCGCCTCCTCGAAGGGCGAGACGAGGAAGGCGGAGGCGAGGTGCGCCAGATGGTGCTCCACGTGGCGCACCGGTGCCTTGAGCGGGTCTTTGGGAAAGGCCTCGGCAAAGGCCGCCTCGACGCCCGCCCACTTTCGCGCGTTCTTGAGCCGCGAGAGGACGAGGGCGGCGCTCGGGCGCTTCATCAGGCTGTAGGCGACCTTGTGCCAGAGGTTGGCGCGCGGGTCGCGGTTGATCGCCACCTGCGAGAGGTCGGCGAGCGAGGCGCGTCCCTCCTTGAGGCAGTAGCGGATCGCCTCGCTCGGGAAGCCCGCCCAGTGCTTGATGCGGCGGAAGCGCTCCTCCTCGGCCGCGGCGACGAGCTTGCCGTCGCGCAAGAGGCAGGCGGAGCTGTCGCCGTGATAGGCGTTGAGGCCAAGCACGAGCGTCATGGTGCGGTCACCGGGATGCTCTCCTCGAGGGGCGGACGCAGCCGCTACCATATCGGGGCCGCCTGCCGCGGGCAACGCGCGGGCGCGGCAGAGTGATCGCTTTTGGCGCCGAACGGATTTCCTCATCCTTCGAGACGGGCCTTCGGCCCTCCTCAGGATGAGGAAATCCCCCATCCGTCGGGGTCGCCTCACCCTGAGGAGCTCGCGAAGCGAGCGTCTCGAAGGGCGAGGCGACCATATGCGAGCTTGGGGCGCGCCCGGCCCGCCTTGTCGCGCTCCGGCCGCCTCTTTATGGTAGCGCCGCCGCAAGAGGGGCAGCCGTATGCGCATCCTCGTCCACGACTATTCGGGCCATGCCTTCCAGGTGCAGCTGAGCCGCGCGCTCGCGCGCCGCGGCCATGAGGTGCTGCATCTTTCCGCCAGCTTCTTCCAGTCGCCCAAGGGCCGCCTCGCCCTCTCGCCCGACGATCCGCCCGGCCTCGCGATTGAGGGCATCGAGCTCGGCGAGCCCTTCGCCAAGTACCGCTTTCTCATGCGCCGCGCCCAGGAGCAGGCCTATGGCGCGCTCCTCGCCGGCCGCGCCGCGCTCTTCCGGCCCGAGCTCGTGCTCTGCGGCAATACGCCGATCGATCCACTCGCCGCCTTGCAGGCTTGGTGCCGCCCTCGCGGCATCCCCTTCGTCTTCTGGGTGCAGGACCTCTACAGCCTCGCCATCGACCGCATCATGCGCCGCAGGCTCGGGCCGCTCGGTGCTGCGATCGGGGCCTATTACCTGCGCCAAGAGCGGGCGGTGGCGCGGGCGAGCGACGCGGTGGTGATGATCACCGAGGACTTCCGCCCCACCCTCGAGGCCTGGGGTGCAGCGCCCGAGCGCCTCTTCACCATCGAGAACTGGGCGCCCTTCGCCGAGCTGCCGGCGGCCGGGCGCGACAATGCCTGGCAGAACGAGCAAGGCCTCGCCGGGAAACGCGTCCTTCTCTATTCGGGCACTCTCGGGCTCAAGCACAACCCCGCCCTCCTCGCTGCCCTGGCCGAGCGCTTCCGCGGGGACGGGCGGACCGCGGTCGTCGTCGTCTCGGAGGGGCTCGGCGCCGATTGGCTCGCGGCCGAGAAGGCGGTGCTGAAGCTCGACAACCTGCATCTCCTGCCGTACCAGCCTTTCGAGCGCTTTGCCGAGGTGATCGCCGCGGGCGACGTGCTGGTCGCGGTCCTCGAGCCCGACGCGGGCGTCTTCTCGGTGCCGAGCAAGGTGCTGAGCTACTTCTGCGCCGGACGCGCCATCCTCGCCGCCATTCCGCGGGCCAATCTCGCGGCCCGGCTCATCGAGCGCAACGAGGCCGGCCTGGTGGTCGAGCCGGGCGACGAGGCGGGCTTCCTGGCCGCGGCGGAGCGGCTCATGGGCGACGCGGCGCTGCGCGCGCGCATGGGCAAGAACGCCCTGGACTATGCCCGGCAGACCTTCGATATTGAGGCCATTGTCGCGGCCTTCGAGACCGTGTTCCGGAAGGCGCTCAAGCTGGCTGAGGCCGGGCATGACTGAGGATCGGCTCACCGTCGTGACGGGTGCCGGCGGCTTCATCGGCGGGTATCTCATGGCCGAGCTCGTGCGCCAAGGCCGGCACCGCCTGCGCGCGATCGACGTGAAGCCGGTCGCCGAGTGGTTCCAGCGCTTCCCCGAGGCCGACAACCGCGAGCTCGACCTCCAGGACAGGGCGGCCTGCCGCGAGGCGGCGGAGGGCGCCGAGTGCATCTACAACCTCGCGGCCGACATGGGCGGCATGGGCTTCATCGAGAGCCACAAGGCGCTCTGCATGCTCTCGGTCCTCATCAATACCCATATGCTGATGGCGGCCAGGGAGGCCGGCTGCCGCCGCTTCTTCTTCGCCTCCTCGGCCTGCGTCTATGCCGCGGAGAAGCAGACCTCGGCCGAGGTCACGGCGCTTAAGGAAAGCGACGCCTATCCCGCCATGCCCGAGGACGGCTACGGCTGGGAGAAGCTCTTCAGCGAGCGCATGTGCCGCCACTTCAGCGAGGATTTCGGCTTGGACACGCGCATCGCGCGCTTCCACAACGTCTATGGCCCGCTCGGCACCTACGACGGCGGGCGCGAGAAGGCGCCGGCCGCGGTGTGCCGCAAGGTGAGCGAGGCCAAGCTGTCCGGCCGGCACGAGATCGAGATCTGGGGCGACGGCGAGCAGACGCGCAGCTTCACCTACATCGACGATTGCATCGCCGGCATGGGGCTCATCATGGACAACCCCGTGCCCGAGCCGATCAATCTCGGCTCGAGCGAGCTCGTGACCATCAACCGCCTCGTCGACATCGTCGAGCGCATCGCGGGCGTCAAGCTCGAGCGCCGCTACAAGCTCGAGGCGCCCTTGGGCGTGCGCGGGCGCAACAGCGACAACGCCCTGATCAAGAAGTACCTCGGCTGGGAGCCGCGCACGCGGCTCGAGGACGGCCTCGAGCGCACCTTCCGCTGGATCCACGATCAGCTTGCGAGCGGGGAGAGCAGCGCCGGCGGCGCCCGCTTCTGCCGCGCATGACGGAGCGCCCGGCGCTCGGCAAGCGTGTCGAGGCGCTCGCTCGCACCGAGGTGCTCTGCCTCGGCGATGCCATCCTCGACCGCTACGTCTACGGCACGGTCGACCGCGTCTCGCCCGAGGCGCCCATTCCCATCCTCCGCATCGCGCACGAGCGCACCATGCCGGGCGGTGCCGGCAACGTGGTGCGCAATCTCGCCGCCCTCGGCGCGCGCGGGCATTTCCTCTCGATCATCGGCGCCGATGCGGCCGGTCGCGAGCTCGCCGCCCTCCTCGCCGCGGTGGACGGCGTCGAGCTGCGGCTCGTGGTCGAGGAGGGCCGCGAGACCAGCGTCAAGACCCGCTTCGTCGCCGGCACGCAGCAGCTCCTGCGCACCGACCGCGAGAGCATCGCCCCGATCTCGGCCGCAAGCGAGACCGCACTCCTGGCCGCCCTCGCGGAAGCCGGCCCGGAGGCGCCGGTCCTGGTGCTCTCGGACTACGGCAAGGGCGTGCTCAGCGACCGCGTGCTGGAGGACGCCATCCGCACCTCGCGCGAGATAGGGCGGCGCGTCATCGTCGATCCCAAGCGCCCCGACTACGCCGCCTATCGCGGCGCCGACCTGGTGACGCCGAACCGCGCCGAGCTCGCGGCCGCCACCCGCATGGCGGTCGCGAGCGACGACGAGATCGTCGCCGCGGCCAAGGCGCTCATCGATGCTTGCGGCTTCGCGGCCGTGCTGGCGACGCGCGGGTCCGCCGGCATGACGCTCGTCACGCGCGAGGGCAAGGCCGATCACTTGGCCGCCGCGGCGCGCGAGGTGTTCGACGTCTCGGGCGCCGGCGACACGGTGGTGGCGACGATGGCGGCAGCGCTCGCCGCCGGGCTGCCGCTCGTCGAAGCCGCCGCCCTCGCCAATGCCGCGGCGGGCATCGTCGTGGGCAAGGCCGGCACGGCGGTGGCCCACGCCCAGGAGCTGAGAGCAGCCCTCGAGAGCCGCTCGCCCGCGGGCACCGAGACGAAGATCGCAGCCCTCCCGGAGGCGCTCGAGCGCATCGAGGCCTGGCGCCGCCAGGGCCTCCGGATCGGCTTCACCAACGGCTGCTTCGACCTCCTCCATCCCGGCCACGTGGCGCTGCTCTCGCAAGCGCGCGCGGCCTCCGGCCGCCTCGTCGTCGGGCTCAACGGCGACGCCTCGGTGGCGCGCCTCAAGGGTGCCGGCCGGCCGGTGCAGGACGAACGCGCGCGCGCCCTCGTGCTCGCCTCGCTCGCCAGCGTCGATCTCGTGGTCGCCTTCGCCGAGGACACGCCCTTGCGCCTGATTGAGGCCGTGCGGCCCGACGTGCTGGTCAAGGGTGCCGACTACACGCTCTCGACCGTGGTCGGCGCCGAGCTCGTGCAAGGCTACGGCGGCAAGGTGCTCCTGGCCGAGCTCACGCCCGGCCACAGCACCACTGCGACGATTCTGCGCGCGGGGCGCTAAAGCTCTGCTTCTGGGTCGAGGACGCGCTGGAGGCGCAGGCTCGCGGCCATGGCGAAGCGGAGTAAGAGGGCGCGGCGGCGCGCACCGCTCATGGCCGGCAAGGCAGGCGAGGGCCTGAGCACGACACCCTGATAGGCGTCCGCGACGATGAGGCCGGAGGCCGCCGGAATGAGCGGGCGGGGAAAGCCCTCCGGCACGGCGAAATAGAAGCTGTCGCAAAAGGGCAGGTATTCCGGCCATTTGCGGTCGGCGCGGAAGTCGGCCTCCGAGGTCTTGATCTCGACGATCGCCACCTCGCCCGAGCCGTTCACGCCGATCACGTCGGCGCGCCGGCCGGTCAGCAGCGTGAACTCGGTGAGGGCGCCATAGCCGAGCCCGGCCAGCGTGCGGCAGACGCCGCGCGCCAGCCTGACCCCCTCCGGCACCTCCAAGATCGTCATCGCTCGCCGTCCCCGGGGAAGGTTTTCACGGGCGTGATCATAACGGGAACGGCAGGATCGGAAAAGGCGCTCCGCGGGCGTCGAGCGAAACCGAGGCGGCGTCCATTTTCGCGCGAACGCCCTACTTCCGCCAAAGTTCCGTGGCATTTCTTTGACCATAGGCGTCACACCCGGGCCCTCGTCCGGTGCCTTGAGCCCCGCCCCGGCGGGGCTCTTCTCGTTTTGGCGGGCGGTATCGAGGCGCAGGGCCGCACTCTTTCGCCCGTACCATTTGGTCAGCCGGCCGGGTGCCAAGGTGCTGGGACGGCAGGGAGGTAGCGGCGAGCTCGCGGTTGTGTGGGACCATAAAATCGGCTCGCGAGCGCCGCAGGGCGAGTGGAGTTCGCCCGTAAAATCAGCAAGCTAAGGAGATTGTCGCCGCCATCGTGCGATGCGCGGGCCGCTCCTTGAAAGTCCTGAGAGGTAGCCATGACGTTTCGCAAGCTCGCCCTCGTCTCGGTCGCGGCACTGTCGCTCGGCGCTGCCGCCGCCTTCGCCCAATCGGCGCCGCCGCCCGCGGGCCCGCATCCCATGATGCACCGTTTCTCCCACGCCGACATGTGCTTGGATCGTTTCGCCCACACCGCCGGCCGCCTCGCCTATCTCGAGGCTCGCCTCGGCCTGACCGCCGAGGAGCGCCCGCTCTTTGCCACGTGGCGCTCGGCGGTGGAAGCAGGTGCGGAGAAGGGGCGCGCGTTCTGCCTCGCCCACGCGCCCAAGCCGGAGACCCGCCCGACCATCGTCGACCGTGCGGCTCTCATCGAGCAAATGCTGACCGCCAAGGCCGAGACCCTGCGCGGCCAGCAGCCGGCCCTTGCCGCGCTCTACAACGCGCTCACGCCGGAGCAGCGCAGGATCCTCGATCGCCCGCACCGCGGTTGGAGACATGGCCACGGAGAGCACGGCGGCGGCGGGAAGCAGTGGCACGGCGGCCCGCATGCGGCGCCGGCCGAAGCGCCCAAGCCCGCCCAATAGCTCCGGCGCAACCGCGGCAGGGAGGGCGCTCGACGCCGTCCCTGCCGGCGCCACTACCAGAGCTGCGGCTTGGCGGTCATGAGCCAGACGACCGCCACCACCGCCGCCAGGGCCGGCCAGCCCAGCGTAAACCATAGCCTCATGCAGTGGTGATAGGCCGGCGGCAGGGGCCGCCCGGACATAAGAGCCGCTTGCGCCAAGTGGTGGGCCTTGATCTGCAGCGAGACGACGGGCAGCCAGCAGGCGGCGGCGAGCACGTAGAGCGCGTAGGCGGCGACGAGCCACGGCTGCAAGGCGTCGATGCCGGAGAGCCAGACGAGCGCGGCGCCGGTCAGCGGCTGGACGATGACCGCCGGGGTGGTGAAGAAAAAATCCGCCAGCACCACGTTGCGCGACACCGCGGCAATGGCGCGCACATCTCCCGTGCGATGGGCGAACCACATATGGAAGGCCGTGCCCAGGCCGGTGCCGAGCAGCACGGTGGCGCCGAGGATATGGATGGTCTTGAGAAGGAGATAGGCGCTGCTCATCGCTCGGCCTCGATCGCGGCAAGGGCCGGCGCCGCGCTGCCGGCGGCACCCCTGAGAAGCACTTTCATACGGCGCCGCGCGGGCGGCACATTAGCATGGTGAGGCTGCCTGGCCGCGCAGCTTTCCTGGTGCGCCGGGCGGATTTTGAGCGATAATGGGCAGCCCTTCCGCCAAGTGCCCTGTTGCCTGCCCATGAAATTTGCGATGACTGGCTCAGAGATCGCCCGACCGCCGCAGAGTGCCGCGGCATGATCGAGGTCTCCGATCTCTACAAGTCGTTCGGCGGCCTGCATGCCGTGCGCGGCGTGAGCTTCCTCGCCCGCGACGGCGAGATCACCGGCATCATCGGACCGAACGGCGCCGGCAAGACGACCATCCTGCGCATGATCTACACCGTGCTGACGCCCGACTCGGGCCGCACGCTCGTCGACGGCTACGACGCGCGCCACGAGCGCCGCGCCGTGCAGCGGCGCCTGGGCGTGCTCCCCGACGTGCGCGGCCTCTACCCGCGGCTCACGGCGCGCGAGCACGTGCGCTATTTCGGCGAGCTGCACGGCCTCTCCGATGCCGAGATCGAGCGGCGCACGGACGAGCTCGTGGCCACGCTCGCCATGGAGGACTTCATCGACCGGCGCGCCAAGGGCTTCTCGCGCGGCCAGCAGATGAAGGTGGCGCTGGCGCGCGCCCTCGTGCACCAGCCTCACAACGTCATGCTCGACGAGCCGACCAACGGCCTCGACGTGGCGACCAGCCGCGCCGTGCGCGAGCTTCTGCGCCGCTTCCGCGCCGAGGGCCGCTGCGTCCTCCTCTCGAGCCACATCATGCAGGAGGTGGCGGCATTGGCCAACCGCATCGTCATCCTCGCGGGCGGCCGGGTGGCGCTCCAGGGCACGCCGGCGGAGCTGCGCCGGGCGACCGGGGTCGAGGATCTCGAGGAGGTGTTCATGGCCGCAACGCGCGCGGCATTCGAGCCCGAGCTGCCGCTCGCGGCGGCGGGCTGAGCCATGTCGACCATCGCCATCGTGTTCCGCAAGGAGATGACCGACAACCTGCGCGACCGGCGCAGCATTCTCGTCGCCATGATCTATCCGCTCATGGGCCCGCTGCTGCTCGGCCTGCTCTTCACCTTCGTGGGCGGCATGCTCAAGGTGCAGCCGTCGAGCGGCATGTCGGTCTGGGTCGCCAACCGGGAGAATGCGCCGGCCTTCGTGCAGTTCCTCGCGGCGCACGGGGTCGCGATCCGCCCGGCGCCGAGCGATCCCGAGGGTGCCGTGCGGCGCTCCGAGCTGCCGCTCGTGCTGATGCTGCCCGAGAAGGCGCCGGCCGCGGCCGGGGCACCGCTCGAGGTCAAGCTGATCTCGGACCCCTCGCGTCTCGACAGCATCGTGGCCGTTGGCCAGGTGCTCGACCTCCTCCACGACTATGAGCGCGTCACCACCGCGGAGAAGCTGCGCGCCGCGGGCTTGAGCCCCGACGTGGCGACCTCGCTCCGCGTCGTGCAGGAGACCGTGGGGCGCGCCTCCAACTTCTCCTCCATGCTGTTCAACATGATCCCGCCTTTCCTCATGTTCACCCTCTTCATCGGCGGCGTCTATCTGACGCTCGACGCCACCAGCGGCGAGCGCGAGCGCGGCTCCTTCGAGCCGCTGATGATCAACCCGGTGAGCCGCTCGGAGGTGCTCATGGGCAAGCTGGGCGCTGCCGTCGTCTTCACCCTCCTGGCGCTCGCCGTGCAGGTCTTCGCCTTCTGGGTCATGCTCCACGTAGTACCGCGCGAGGCGCTCGGCCTCGAGCTTCTGCCCGGGCCCTTGCAGTTGGCCCTCCTTCTGCCGGTCTGCCTGCCGCTCGCCCTCTTCGCCGTGGCGACCCAGCTCATCATCACCGCGGTCACGCGCAGCCTCAAGGAGGCGCAGACCTATCTCGGCCTGCTCCCTCTGGTGCCCGGCATTGCCGGCATGGTGCTGGTCTTCGTGCCGGTGCAGGTGCGCTCCTTCCTCGCCGCCATCCCGACCTTCGGGCAGACGCTGCTCATGGGCCAGGTGATGCGCAGCGAGGCGGTGAGCTGGACCTTCATCGGCATTTCCGTGGCGGCGACGCTCATCGTCACCGCAGCGCTCCTGGCGCTTGCCTTCCGTCTCTACGAGCGCGAGGAGATCCTGTTCCCGGCTTGACGGCGGGCCGCGTGAGCGTGCCTTCCGTCCGGCCGCCGCCGGTGGCGCCGTCAAGCACCTCTATTGCGCTTGCCATGGGCCATGAAGATCGCTACTCTCAATCGAGCTGAATCATGATAAGTGCCTGAATCTCCTCAAGGCTCTGTACCTGAAGGGTACCGGCTGCGATGTCGGGCAGCCGAGGGGGAGCTCGATGCCGGAGAAGATGTTCGCGCTTGCCGCGATAGGGGGGTCGCCATTCGGGGGAACGCGGGATACTGCTGCGCAATGCTGAGACGTGCGCGGCTCTCGATCAGCAGCCCGCGGCGCTCGCGTCGACATCTCGGCACAGTTCAACGACCGATAGAAGGGCCATGACAGCAGGCAGCAAGCGCGCCGGCGGCACGCGGGGGGCCGTCCTGTTGACCGGCGCCACCGGCTTCGTCGGCTCCCTCGTGGCCGCCGTCCTGCTCGAGCGCGAAGCGCGGCAGGTGGTCGCCCTCGTGCGCAAGGGCCGGCAGCCCGCCGATCTGGCGGCGCGCATCCTGCCGGAGCTGACGGCCGGCCGGAGCGCAGGCAGCGAGGCCGAGGTGTTCGCGCGGCTCTCCACCGTGGCGATGCCTTCGCCCGACCGGCTTGTCGAGCTGGCGCCGGAGCTGCGGCGCCTCGGCATCACGGAGATCGTCCACTGCGCCGGCTGCATGGCCTATTTCAACACGCCGGAGCTCGAGGAGACCAACGTCCTCCTCACCGACCGCATGCTCGACCTCGCGCGGGCTCTCTCCGTCGAGCGCTTCGTCTATATCTCCACGGCCTACAGCTCGGGCTATGTCGAAGGACGCGTCGCCGAACGGCTCCATGACGAGCCGCGCAAGGACCCGACCGAATATGCGCGGACGAAGCGCGCGGCGGAGCGGCACATTGCCGCGAGCGGGGTGCCGTACCTGATCGTCAGGCCCTCGGTCGTCATCGGCGACAGCCGCACGGGACGCTACAGCGGCAAGGACACCGGCCTCTATCAGTATTGGCACGGCTGGGAACGGCTGCTCCTCGACTATTACCGCCCCGAGAGTCACATGGTCGCGCCGCGCCTGCCGGTCAATTTCGTGCACCAGGACGCCTTCCAGAATGCGTTTCAGGCCGCCTATCGACATCTCGAAGCGGGTGCCCTCTTCAATCTCACCTCGGACTCCAGCAAGACACCCACGGTGCGCGAGCTCTGCGAGATGTGGCTGGCGTCGATCGGCAGGCCCGACCGCGTCTATTATTACGATCGCCTGACGGAGGTTCCGCTCGAGCGCATCCATCCGCGTCAGCGGGCGTTCCTCCTGCTCGCGTCGGTGAATATCGGAATATCGTCGCACCCCTGGGATTTCGAAAACGGCAACATGATCCGGCTCAAGGAGCGCGGGCTCGACTTCGCCGACGCCACGCGCGAGACGATGCTCATTTGCCAGGCGCGCTACGTGAACGCCTCTCCCCGCCTGCGCGCGGCCGCTGCCGCCTTCGCGTCGCACAGCGTCTCCGAAGCCCCCGAGCAAGTGGCTCCCCAGCCGGCGGCCGCAGCGCCCGAGGCCGCCCGGCCTGAGGCCTGAGAAGAGGCGCCGCATCCGAGGCGAGCCCATGGCGACGATCCTCTTCAAGAACGCCCGCATCTTCGACGGCCGCACGCCGCACCTTCTCGAGGGACGAGAGGTGCTGGTCGAGGGCGGCCTCATCAAGGAGGTCCGGGAGGGTGCTTCGGCAGTGCCTGCGGACGAGGTGATCGACGCGGGCGGGCGCACGCTCATGCCGGGCCTCATCGACCTCCACGTCCACATCTGGGCGGCCGAGCTCAACGTGCCGCGCATGCGCGAGCTGCCGGCCGAGTATCTCGCCCTCTTCGCCGCGGGCACCCTCGAGAGGAGCCTCGACCGCGGCTTCACGGCGCTGCGCGATGCGGGCGGCACGGACGCGGGCTATGCGCTCGCGATCGAGAAGGGCTTCGTCAAGGCGCCGCGCTTCTACCATTCGGGCCGCTTCATCTCGCAGACCGGCGGGCACGGCGATTTCCGCACCGCCTTCGAGCAGGGCTTCGCCGAATGCGCCTGCTGTCCGCCGGCCCAGGCGCGCTTCACCGCGATCGCCGACGGGGCGGACGCCGTGCGCAAGGCGGTGCGCGAGGAGTTCCGCCGCGGCGCGCGCCAGGTGAAGCTCATGTGCTCGGGCGGCGTCGCGAGCCCGACCGACCCGCTCGACAAGCCGCAGTTCACCGAGGCCGAGATTCTGGCCGCGGTCGAGGAGGCGGAGATGCGCGGTCTCTACGTCTTCGCCCACTGCCATCCGGACGCGGCCATCCGCCGCGCCGCGGCCCTGGGCGTGCGCTGCATCGAGCACGCCTCCTTCATCAGCGAGGAGACCGCGCGCTTCCTCGCCGAGCGGGGCACTTACGTCGTGCCCACGCTCGCCGTCGCCAAGGCGCTCAACGACGACGGTGCCGCCATGGGCTTCCCCGCGGCGAGCCTCGCCAAGCTCGGCGGCATGTACGAGGCGATGCTCGAGGGCCTCGCGCGCATGAAGCGGGCGGGCGTCAAGATGGGCTTCGGCACCGATCTCCTCGCCCAGCACCAGGACCGCCAGTCGAGCGAGTTCGCCATCCGCGCCCAGGTGCTGCCCGCCTACGACATCCTCACGGCTGCCACCAGCATGGCCGCGGAGATCCTCATGGAGGAGGGCCGCCTCGGCGTGATCGCCCCCGGCGCCTACGCCGACCTCCTCGTGGTCGACGGCGATCCGCTCTCCGATATCCGCCTCCTCGCCCGCGGCGGCGAGGCGCTCTCGGTGATCATGAAGGCGGGCGCCTTCCACAAGCGGCGCATCTGAGCGAGGTGCTGCGGCTCTATTCCGCCGCCTACTGGCCTAACATGAAGCCGTCGTACTTATCCAGGGGGCCCGCATTCTTCGCGTCCGACTCGTTGTCCCCGTGATACCAATTCCATGCGTTCATAAGACCTGTCTTCACGCCCAGGCCATTCACGTAGAGCCAGCTGACGTTCCTCTGCGCCTGGTGATAGTTCTGCTGGGCGGCCTTGAGGAACCAGCGCATGGCTTCCTCGTAGTCCCTCGGCACGCCGAGGCCTCTCCCGTAGATCACGCCGATGCGGTTCTGCGCCCGGGCGAGTCCTTGATCCGCGGCCATGCGGTACCATCGCATCGCCTCGGTATAATCCTTCGCCACGCCCAATCCGTTGGCGTAAAGCACGCCGACGCTGTATTGCGCTTTGGCATCGCCCTGCTCCGCAGCGGCGCGATACCACCTCATCGCTTCTGCGTAATCCTTCCTGCGCACGGCGTCATTGCCCTTGCGGTTGGCGTCTTCTGCTGAAATCGCAGGCACTGACGCCTGCTGCCGGGGCACGGACAGCGTCTCCGCCGGTTGCTTGACTTTGGAGTCCGGGAGCGCGGCGTTCTCGCGCAAGTTCTGCACCGGCCGGCGCGCCGGCGGCTCTTCCGATATTTCCGTCTCCGACACGCGCTCGGACATCGGGCTCGAACTCTGCAGTTCCGGCTTCGCTTCCGCCGAGCCTTCCTGATCCTGAATTGGTGCCGCCGGCGATGCCAACGCCAGCTTCAGCTTTTCGATCCGGCGCCGCGCCAAGCCTGCGAACTTCCCCTTGGGGTACTCCCGGAGGTACTCCTCGAAGAGATCGGCGTCCTCAGAATCCTTGACCGAATTCCAGAAGACGATCTCCGCCTCGCCGGCGGTGCTCGGCGCGGCCGGCGCCGGTGCAGGTGCGACAGTCTGCGGCGCGGGCGTCGGCTTGGCGGCGGATCGAGCCAGCTCCCTGATTTTGTATCTGGCCAAGCCCGCGAACCTTCCCGCCGGAAATTGCCGGAGATATTCCTGGAAGGCCTCCGGATTCCTCTCGTCCATGACGGACTTCCAGAACTCGAGTTCCGCCACGTCGCCGCTGCCGGACGCCGGCGCAGGTTGCTGCGGCGCTGTCGCGGCCGCCGCGGGCTGACCGGAACCGCCAAAGTAGAATGCGCCCTCGATCGGCGAGCTCGCCAGATATGGTTGCTGCGAGCCTTTCGTGTCGCGTCGGACGGTCACGCCCACCTCGTTGAACATGGGGAGGATATCGAGGCCGCGCCTTTTCATCGTCCCGGCCAGCGCTTTCGTATAGGGACTGTTTCCCCCGGCGGGACCATCGCTTGCGACGTTCCCGGGCTCCGTCGCATAGGAGATCAGCGTGCCATTGGCATTCGATGCCTCCATCGGGGCGAGCCCGTGCTGTCCGACGATTCGAAGGCCGCGAGAGTCTCCGCGGCCGAAGGGATTGTCGCGGCAGGAGTCGAGGATCATGACCTTGAGCCACGCTCCGGAAGCCTCCATCTGGCTCAGCACGAGATCGACTTTGACAAGCTCCAAGTCCGCGTCCGCGGCCTGTCTTGGATTGGCCTCGATCGGCAGGAGATAGTTGGCGGCTTGCAGCTGCAGCGCATGGCCGGCAAAGTAGAAGACCGCCACAGAGCTTGGGCCGAGCTGTTCGCGGAACGATCTGATCGCTGCAATAAACGCGGTCTGGTCGAGGTTCAGAAGCGCGCGATCCCCCACCAGGGTGAAGCCCAGCCCCTGCAACGTGCTTGCCATGAGCCTGGCGTCATTGAGCGTGTTCTCGAGGCGCGGGGCATGCTTGTAAGCCGCGTTCCCAATAACCAGTGCGACGCGCCGCTCCGGTGCGGCCGCCAAGGCAAGCCCCGCGAGCAGCACGAGCGCCGCGGCCAAGCTCCCGCGGAATGCGATTCGGAGAAGCCCCCGCACCCCCGACCCCCCAGGCCAAGATCTCGCAGACCCCGCTTCCTGTTGCCCGCAATGGTAGCATAGTCTGCCTCGGGCCGCGAGTTCTTGCGCGCCCGACAGTCGTGCGCGCCCGCAGCAGGCAGAGCGATGCCCGCAGCGCGCACTTGCGCTATGATGGCGCTTCTGCGAGCCGCAAGCGCCGGAGGCTTGACCCATGAGCATCGCCATCGACCGCATCGACCACGTCGTGCTCAATTGCCGCAACGTCGAGGCGACCGCCGCCTGGTACGTGCGCGCGCTCGGCATGGCGCGCGAGCGCTTCGGCCCGGAGCTGCGCACGGCGCTCAAGTTCGGCCGGCAGAAGCTCAACCTGCGGCCGAGCGGAGCCGCCAACTGGGAGACGGGGGCGGTCGATGCGCCGGGTGCTCTCGACCTTTGCTTCATCACCTCGGCTGCGCCGCAGGAGGTACTGGCGCATCTCGAGAGCTGCGGCATTGCCGTCTCGGCCGGACCGGTGACGCGGACCGGTGCGCTCGGGCCGATGACCTCGGTCTATTGCCGCGATCCCGACGGCAACCTCGTCGAGATCGCCTCCTATCCGGCGGCCTGAGCGCCGCGAGAGTCAGGCAAACTCGAGGTGCCGCACCTGCTTCAGAGCGTCGCACCACGTGGCGCGGGACGCTCCAAGCCGCTAGTATGCGGAGGCGTTTCGGCCGCACTTGCGAGGACCGCCGGTTCATGAGTTCGGCAGAGCTCCCGCCTTCCCCATCCCACTCGAGGGGAGAGGGGAGAGATGCCACGGCGGCCGATCCTCGGCCGCTCATCGCGCGCGCGCGCGAGCACCATCGCGCCGGGCGGATCGCCGCGGCGGAGGAGCTCTACAAGGAGGTTGCGCGAGGCTGGCCGGGTGCGGCCGAGGCGCGCCGTCTCCTCGGCGTCTTCTACGCCCGCACCGGGCGCGCAGAGCTCGCGCTCGAGGAGCTCGGCACAGCACAGCGCCTGGCGCCGGGCAATCCCGTCTATCTCAACGATCTGGGCCACGCCTATCTCGGGCTCGAGCGCCTCGGCGAGGCGGCCGAGGCCTACCGCCGGGCGATCGAGCTGCGCCCCGACTTCGCCGATGCGCACTACAATCTCGGCAACATCCAGCGACTTCTGGGCAGGCTCGATGAGGCGGTCGCGGCCTACCGGCGTGCCGTCGCCATCAATCCGGCAGCCCTCCCGGCTTACATCAACCTCGGCATCACGCTCCAGCAGCTCGCGGCTTTCGACGAGGCCGTAGAGGCGCTGCGCCAGGCCACGGCCATCGACCCCCGCTCGTTCGACGCGCATTACAATCTCGCCGTCGTGCTCGCCACGCAGCGCCGTCTCGACGAAGCGATCGAGGCCTACCGCAACGCCCTCCTGATCAGGCCGGAGGCGGCCTCGGTTCACCTCAACATCGGCATGGCGCTCCAGGGCCAGGACAAGATCGATGAGGCGATCGTCTGCTTCGAGCGCGCCATTGCCCTTGATCCGGCTCTCGCCTTGGCGCACGTCAATCTCGGTGCCGTGCTTTACGAGATGGGCGACTTCCCGGCGGCGCTCGGCGCCATCCGCCGCGCCATCGAGCTCGAGCCGCAAAACGCGCTCACCCACGTCAATCTCGCCCAGACGCTGCAGGCGCTGGGCGACCTGCCGGGCGCACTCGCGGCATTCCGCCGCGGGCTCGAGCTGGAGCCGGCACTCACCACCGCGAAGGCGCACTGGTCGATCGCCCTCCAGATGGCCGGCAAGTGGGACGAGGCGCTGTCCCTGGTCGACTATCCGGCTCTCCTGAGGACGCGGCGGCTCGAGGCGGTGGAGGGTTGGCCGACGGTTGCCGCCTTCAATGCCGACCTCGCGCGCTACATCTGCCGCCATCCGACCCTCATGCGCAACCCGCCGGAGAGGGCCACCCAGAACGGCAGCCAGACCTTGGAAATCCTCAATTGCGACGACCCGGAGGTGGTCGGCTTGCAGCGCTTCATCGAGGAGTCCGTGCGCGAATACATCGCGACGGTGTTGGCGCCGGGCACGCACCCCTTCGCCCCGCCGCCGCCCGCGGCCTGGCGGCTCCAAGGCTGGGCCGTCGTGCTGCCCGAGAGCGGCTATCAGACGCCGCACTTCCACCGCGAAGGGGTGGCGAGCGGCGTCTATTACGTGCAGATACCCGAGGTCGTGAAGACCGGCCAGACGGGTCAGGCCGGCTACATCAAATTCGGCCCGCCCATCGACGGCACGCCGGGTGCGAGGTCCGAGGATACGCCGCTCAGCAAGGTGATCCGGCCCGAGGAGGGCATGATCGTCCTCTTCCCCGCCTATTTCTGGCACTACACCATCCCCTTCGAGAGCCGCGAGGAGCGCATCTGCGTCGCCTTCGACGTGATCGCCGAGCCGCCGCCCGAGGCGAGGCTCCGCCGCCGCGCCTGAGCGGGCCACATGTAAAGCATCTCGAGGGGAAGCTGTGGGAATTGCGGCTGACGGGCCGCGACGGAATAGCCCGGGCACTTTACCTCACCGCGGTCGGCCGCCGGGTCGTCGTGGTCAGGGCTTTCGTGAAGAAGACGCAAAAGACGCCGCGCAGCGAGATCGAGCTTGCGCTGCGCCGGGCACAGGAAATCGCATGACCATACCATTCGAGAAACTCAAGGCTCGTCTGCTGGCCAACCTCAAGGTCAAGGCCGAATATGACGCGCTCGCCCCGGAGTTCGAGATTTCCGCCGAACTGCTCAAGGCTCGCCTGCGCGCCGGGCTGTCCCAGGCTGAACTAGCCGCCCGCATGGGGACCAGCCAGTCCGCCGTCGCCCGGCTCGAAAGCGGGCAGACGCTGCCCAGCGCCAAGACGCTGCTGCGCTATGCCCGGGCGACCGGCAGCAAGTTTCACTTGCGGCTATCGGCGGCTTGATGCGCTGATTGCGCAAGCGAGGCGGTGCGGTGGAGTACGCGGCCGCCTGCGATATCCCGAATTGGCCCGCAGTTGGTTCTATGATGGTTGCGGGGGCGTGTATTGGCCGCGAGCGACATTCGCCAAAGGTGCGAGTTTGAAGGCGCCAATTCGGGGATCGCCGAGCCCCTGCTTGAAATTCGACCAGAATATTCATATTCTGATCTGTCAGGACAGAAGGTAATTTCCATGGCAACTTGGCAAGTCCAGGAGGCAAAGACGCGGCTCAGCGAGGTGATCGAGCGTGCCCGTAAGGAGGGGCCGCAGACGATCACCCGTCACGGCGCCGAGCGCGCGGTCGTGCTTTCGATCGAGGACTATCGCGCCTTGGCAGCGCACAAGCCGGACTTCAAGGCGCATTTGCTCGGCGGTCCCAAGGTCGACGACTTTGCCGTCGAGCGCGCGCGCGATACCGGCCGTACCGTTGAGCTTTAAGCGTGGCGGCGGGCTATCTTCTCGACACCAACGTCATCTCGGAGACGCGCAAAACCCGGCCCGATCCCGGCGTGATGGCCTTTCTCTCGGCGGCCGATGCGGCTGGATTGTTCCTCAGCGTGCTGACCCTGGGAGAGTTGCGTCAGGTCATCGAAGCCAAGCGCCGAACCGATCCCGTTGCCGCCGATCGGCTTGGCGCATGGCTGGACGGCATCGAGACGACCTTCGCCGATCACGTGCTTCCTGTCGATAGCGCGGCAGCGCGACGTTGGGGCGAGCTGCCGGCCGGCCGGAGCCTCCCGGTGATCGATACGCTGGTTGCGGCTACTGCGATTTGCCATGGCCTCACGTTGGTCACGCGCGATACCCGCGACCTCGGGTCGACGGGCGTTCCGCTCGTCGACCCCTGGCAGGTTCGCTGAGGAAGGCTAGCGAGGCACGTGCTTCCCCGACGCCCGGCGCATGATGCGACGGAGCATAGGCCAGACGACGATGACGGCGGCGGTCAGCTCGAGGGTGAGGCAAGCCGCGAGCGCCGTCGAGTAGTCGCCCTGCGCCCGCCGCAGATAACCGAGCAATGCGGGTCCGAAGGCGAACTGATTGATGGCGACCATCAGGCTGACCACCCGCGAGAAATGCTGCCTGGGGAACTCTTGCTGCACGATGAGCCCAGGGAGCGAGACCAGATTGCCGACGCCGAGGCCGAAGAGAGCGCAGCCGAGATAGAGCGCCGTCGCCGATGCATTCGACATCAAGAGCGCCATCCCGGCGATCTGGACGAGGAAGGTGCCGCATGCGGCTGCCCTGCGGTCGACCTTGTCGATGAAGAGGCCCGTGCCGATGCGGCCCGCCAGCGCCGAGAACGTCGTGAGACTGACCGCCCATCCGGCGCCGACGACGCCCAGGATGGCAGAGAGGTAGGCGACCTGGTGCGTGAGGAAGCCGACCTGGGCCATGAGGCCGAGCGCGAACGGGATCGATATCGTATGGAAATGCCTGCTGCCGAGAGCCGTCGATAGCTTCCAAGGCGCTCCCTCCGCGCGAGGTGCCTTGTCCGGCGCTTGCGGCCGCGCCGCGTCGGGGCTGCCGTCCGCACGGTCGCGCTCGTGGGGGAGCTTCTGCCGAAAGACCAACGCCGCCGTCGGTAGCACGACGGCGAGCATCAGAGCGGCGGCACAAGCGAGGGCCGCGGTGAAACCGAGGCTGCGGATGAGAAAGATCAGAAGCGGTGCGATGACGATACCGCCCGCGCTGGCGCCGTTGAGCGCCAGGCTGATCGCGAGGCCGCGCCGCCGGTCGAACCAGGGCGCCACGATGATGTTGATGGCAGCGCCGCTCATCGCCGCCCAGCCCAACGACATGACCGCGAAGGCCCCGTAGATTTGCCAGGGATGGGCGACGCGCGCGAGGAGCACGACGCCGCCGGCCATCGCGGCAGCACCTGCGGCGACGACCTGGCGCGCGCCAAGGCGCTCGAAGATGCCGCCGGCAAAGAACACCAGCGTGGCGCCGAGAAGGTAATAGACCGTGATGGCGGAGGAGATCTCGGCGGCCAACCAGCCGCGGCGCGCTTGCAGTTCCACGAGATAGATGCCGGGACCGTAGAAGCCGATGCCCCAGCCGAAGAGGGCGATGACGAACGCCGCCCACACCACGAGCCAGCCGTGATTGACGCCGGGCCGGGTGGCGGAGGGGATGGTCTCGGCCGTGCAGCGGGTTTCCATGCGCCGGAGCTTGATCGAAGCGCCGCCCGGTTGCTCGCCGTTTTCGGACGCGGTCCCCTGACCGGGTGCTATCCGATCCTCACGCGCGCTCCTCCAGCCGGCGCACGATCTCGCGGGCGATCTCGGCCGGCCGGCCGCGGACGTCGACGGTGATCGGACGCTCGTCGGGCGTGGGCTCCTCCAGGGCGGCGAGCTGGCTCTCGAGCAGTGCTGCCGGCATGAAGTGCTCGTGCCGCCCCTCCAGGCGCCGGCGGATGAGGTCGTGCGATCCCTTGAGGAAGACCAGCGCCACGTCCGGGCGGGGGCCTACGATGACGTCCCGGTAGGCTCGCTTCAGCGCCGAGCAGGTGATCACGCCGGGTTCTTTCCGCGCGCGCCAGCCGTCGATCTCCTCCGCGATGCTGCGCAGCCAGGGCATGCGGTCGGCATCCGTCAGGGGCGTGCCGCCCTGCATCTTCGCCACGTTCTCGCGCGGGTGCAGATCGTCGCCCTCGCGGAACCGGCAGCCGAGGGTGGCGGCGAGCAGTGCCGAGACCGTGGTCTTGCCGGATCCGGAGACGCCCATGACCACGGCGATCACGGGCTTGGAGATCCTGTGCGCGAGTGCCGCGGACCGGAGCCGCTGAGGTGGGCGATCGCTGTCCATCATGCGTTCCACCCTGACCTACGCTGGCGGCGGCCCGGACGCAATATCGTCGTGCTCCCGCTATGGGGTTCATGGGGGGACCATTCAGGATGGGCTCAAGGTCCTCGATCCTGGAGCGGCGCCAGAAGTCGAGCAGGGCACGCACCTCTAGCGGGCTTGGCGCGGCTGGAGCAGCATCCGCCCGTAGCACAGCGTGAAGACCCCGAAGGCGGCCATCCAAAGACTTGCCGAGGCGATAAGAAGCGGCATGCTCCAACCCGCACCGAATGCAGCCGCGACACGCGCGATCGCCGCGAGGGTGACGAGGATGTAGATCAGGTTGGTGGCGCGATCCGCCGACAGATCGCGTCCGGTGTGGCCGCGCGTGGCACGCGTCATCACCGCCAGTATCATGGTACCTACTGCACCCGCCGCGAGGGCGTGGACGGCAGCGCTTTGCGGGAGATCGGCATCGAGCACGGCCAGACCGAGCAGGGCCGCAGCCAGCACCAGCCAGGCATAGCCGACATGGAGAACCAGGAGCAGCGGCTCCGCAGCCGTGGCTCGGCCGCGCCAGCGCAGCAGGCGCCAGAGGTTGAGCCCCGCAGCGAGCAACAGGAGCACGCCGACCGCGCGAGAAGCCGGCAAGAACGCCCAGCCGAACAGGCCGGCATGAAGGACGCCGAGAGCGGCGCGGTCGATCCGGCCGTGAGCGGCGGGGAGATCGGAGCCCGGGCGCTTCGCCAGCCAGTTCCGCGTGAAGCTCGGCACGATGCGGCCCGCCACCACGGATATCAGCACGATGACGGCGGCGAGCCCGAGACGCCACCCGAGCCCGTCGGGCACCGCTTTGCCATCGGCCTCCAGGTGCATCAGAAGATTGGCGATGCCGAGAACGGCGACCGGCGCCACCACCGGCAGGCTGCGCCAGTTCCGCCCGGCAGCGACCTCTCTCACGACGACGCCGGCCAGAGCGAGCGGAAAAGACAGGTCCGCCACGACCGCGAGCGGGAACGGGACGAGCGCCGAGACGAGACAGGCAATCCGGCCCAGCAGCCATAGCGCGGCCAGCGCGGCCAATGGCCCGCCGCTGACCGGAAGCCGCTGGGTCCAGTTCGGGACCGCGGTGAGCAGGAAGCCCGCGACGGCGGCCATCACGAAGCCGAAGAGCATCTCGTGGATATGCCAGGCAAGCGGATCGAACCGGCTTGGCAAGGCCATGCCCGTCGCGAACATGACGATCCAGAGCGCCAGCGCCGCCGTCGACCACAGTCCGGCCGCGAGAAAGAACGGCCGGAAGCCCTGGGTCAGGAAGGCCGGCGCCGGACGGCTCGCCAGGCGTTCGGAATCAATGCTCACGGCGCGCCGCCTAAGGCCTCCTGCACGACGCGAGAGCCCGGAAGGAGCCGCACGACGAAGCGCGGGAACAATGGCTGGAGCTTGACGATGAAATCCCACGCCATCAGCAAGGCACCGAGCGCGAAGACGATGTCGCCGGGCATCCGCATCCACTGCCAGAACAGCGTCGTGTCGTAGAAGGCACTGCTCCGCGCATAGGCGAGCCCATGCTCGTAAACGGCATCGAGTTGCGGCCAGCCGATCGGAAAGAAGTTGAAGACGATCCAGAGAACCAGGCCGCCGTTGTAGAGCCAGAAGGCCCACCGGCCAAGCCGCTCCCCGAACGGGTGGCGGTCGGCCGCCACGTAACGCAGGCAGAAATAGATCAGCCCGATGCCGAGGAGACCGAAGGCCCCGAACAACGCGGTATGCGCGTGATTCAACGTGAGGAAAGTGCCGTGCTCATAGTAGTTGACCAGCGGGGCGTTGAGCGTGCCGCCGCCGAAGACGCCGGCCCCGACGAAGTTCCAGAACGCGGCACCGATGATGTAGCTGTAAGCGAGCCCGTATTTGAACTCGCCGTGCCTCTTGATCAGGCGGTGATGCTGGATCGCCTCGATGATCAGCAGCACGAGGGGCAGCACCTCGATGAAGGAGAACATGGTGCCGAGCGGCACCCATAGGCCCGGCTCGCCGGCCCAATAGAGATGATGCCCGGTGCCGAGCACGCCGCCGAGGAAGATCAGGATCAGCTCGAGATACACGGACCGCTCGGCGAGCTGGCGCGAGACGAGACCGACCGCCATCAAGAGATAGGCGCTGATCGCCGCGGCGAAGAACTCGAAGGACTGCTCGACCCAGAGATGGACGACCCACCAGCGCCAGAAGTCCGAGATCGTGAAGGACTTCTCGATGCCGGTGAGCGGGATCATGCCGAAGACGTAGAGCAGCGCGATATTGACGGTGGATGCCCAAAGCAGGTGTTCGAGCCTGATCCGCCCGGTCCAGAATTGCCGCGTCGCCGCCGCCAGCTTCGCGCGGGTCGGCCAGAGCGCGCGAAAGACGAGCAGGGTCCAGATGACGAGACCGGCGAAGAAACCGATCTGCCAGGCGCGGCCGAGCTGGATGTAGGACAGACCCTGATTGCCGACCCAGAACCAGCCTTCATGGATATAGCCCATGATGCCGAGATAATTGCCGGCGAGCGCGCCCACGACGATGATGAGCGTCACCCAGAACAAGAGATCGACGAGAAAGCCCTGCCCCCTGGGCTCGCCGCCGCTGATCGCGGGGGCGAGAAAGAGGGCCGCACCGATCCACGAAAGGCCGATCCAGACGATCGGCGTCTGGATATGAACGTCGCGCAGGAAATTGAACGGCAGGAAGCGGTCGACCTCGAGCCCGTAGAAGCTCGTCCGGTCGGTATAATAGTGCGCCATGAGCGAGCCGACGAGGATTTGCAGGAGGAGAACTCCCGCCACGACGAGGAAGTATTTTCCGATCCGCCGCTGGCTCGCGGTCAAAGGCCCGAACCTCGCCAGCACGGGGTCCATCGGCGCCTGGTCGGGATCGTTCAGATAACGCTCGTAGACGTACAGCACCGCGCCGAAGGCGAAGAAGGTGAAGCAGAAGCTGATCCAGGTCCATCGGAAGGTGCTGGTGGTGGGCGAATTGCCGACCAGCGGCTCGAAAGGCCAGTTCTGCGTCCAGGACGCGGTCGTCCCCGGCCGCCGTGCGACGGTCGTCAGCGATGAATAGATCAGGAAGTCGGCGGTCTCTGCGGCGCTCTGCTCGTCGAGGCTGTAAGCCTGGGTCCAGCCCTTGGAAAAGTCGTGACGGAGGAGCGACTGCGCGATCTCGCCGCGCAGCCTCGTGATCGCGGCTGCCACGGCCTCGGGAACGTTCGCGACCTGCTTGCTGAGATCGATGCCTTGGAGCTCGACCTGCATCGCCGCCTTGACCGACGCTTGCTCCTCCGCGGTCAAATCCGGCAACGCCTTGCCGGTCTTCGTCTTGGCGATCTCGTCTTCGGTCAGCGTGGCGAGCCGGACCAGGTTGGCGGCCGTATAGTCCTCGCCGAAATAAGACCCCATGCCATAGAGGCTGCCGTAATCCATCAGATCGGCCTTCTGGAAGCCTGCCTTGCCCGCCGCGATGTCGGCGGCGGACATGAGGAGCGTGCCGTCCGGGGAAACGAAGCGATCCGGAAAGGGCGGCGCCGCCTTGTAGGTCAGCCCGGTCGTCCAGCCCAAGATGGCGAACGTCACGACGGCAACGGCCAGCAGGATCCATTTGAGCACGTTGCTGACGGGGTCCTCGGCGGTCCGATCAGCAGCATCCGAGCGCATCGCCATGCCTCAATCCCTCCCGGCTCGAGTATTGCTGCGCGCTTTCCGGCCGCCGCGCCTGAAACGACCCGCTTCGGCCGGCATCCGCCATCCGGCCGGCACGGTGCTCGACGTGAGTACCCTATTCATTGATCTGAATCAATGATATGTGTGATTGAGATCACATTGATCTCGGGGCGATCGTCATGCAACGTGCCCCGGTGACGCGAAGCCTTCGAACGCCATGACAGGACCGGCACCCGAACTGGAAGCTCTGCCTTTGTTCAGGGCGCTCCCGGCGTCGAGCCGCGCGGAATTGGTGCAGAATTCCGTCCTGCATGCGGTGGCGGCCGGCACGGTGCTCTTCGAACAGGGCGAGCTGCCGACGTTCCAGCATGTCGTCCTGGCCGGTTCGGCGCATCTTGTCGGCCGATCGATGACGGGACGCGAAGTGCTGATCGAGGTGGTCGAGCCGCCGGATCTCGTCATCCCGGCCGCGGTCGTCACCGGATCGCCCTATCTCATGCGGGCGCGCGTTCCCGAGCCGTCGCGGCTGCTCCTGATCCACGCGGGCACCTTCCGCAGCACCGTGCTGCGAGAGCCGCTCTTGGCACAGGAAGTGATCGGCAGCCTCGCCGGGCAGTTCCGACGCCTGGTTCGGCAGATCAAGAACCTGAAGCTCCGCACGGCCACAGAGCGTGTCGGATGCTATCTCCTCGTCCTCTCCAGGCGGCAGGGCACGCCGCAGCGCGCCATTCTGCCCTACGAGAAGAACCTGATCGCATCGGAACTCGGCATAACGCGCGAGAGCTTTTCGCGCGCCCTGTCCGCGCTCCAGGCGGAGGGCGTCGTGGTCCAGGGCGAGATCATCACGATCCTGAACGCGAAACGGCTCGCGGCGGCTTGCGGACTCGACCCGTTGATCGACGGTCCGGACGGCCCGTTGCAGGCGCAAGAGGGCGAGCGGGAGCGGCCGCCCGGGAAAACGCGATCGCGGAGATTCCATGGCTGACGTCACGATTGCTCTCGCGATCCATGTGTTGGCGGTCGTGCTCTGGATCGGCGGCGTCGCGATGGTGACGACCGTCCTGCTGCCCGCGGTGGGGCGGTTCAAGAGTGCCGAGGAGCGGATCGCGTTCTTCGAGACGATCGAGCGCCGCTTCGCCTGGCAGGCGCGCGGCACGACGGTGCTCGCTGGCGCCAGCGGCTTCTACATGATGGACCGGCTGAACCTGTGGCGCGAAATGCTGACGGCCGAAAATTGGTGGCTCGGTGCGATGGTCGCGGTGTGGCTCCTGTTCACGGTGATGCTGTTCATCGCCGAGCCGCTGTTCCTCGACCGTTGGTTCGCGGCACGGGCGCGGCGCGCTCCGGAGAGCACCTTCGCGCTGCTCCAGAGATTTCACTGGGTCTTGCTGATGCTAAGCCTTGTCACGATCTTCGGCGCCGTCGCCGGAAGTCACGGCCTGTCCTTTTTCGGCTGAGGACCCCGAGCGCGAGCCAGGCGATCGTTCGCACCTTCGGGTTTTGAGCCGACAAATCGAATTCGCCGGCGCGCCGCAGTCGATGAAAGTGGACGCGCCACGTTCGTGATAGCGCTATGATGAAAGTTTATTGGGAGTCGCGGCCGTCGGAACCGGGACGGGCTGCGATATAGCACTTCGCCATCTCAGCCGGCCGCTTCGCCTCGATGTGGGGCAGCCAATGCGGTCGCAAGGGATCTTCGGCGAGGCCGGTATTCGATCGCAGCAGCTGGAAGCGGGTCGGTGCCATGCAGTCGTCGGAGTCCCAAGTCGATGCGATCCTGTCGCGGCGGTTTCCCGGCCCGCTGACCTTCTATCGATCGCGCAAGAAGTGGCTGTTGCTCCTCCTGATCGGCGGCCTCTTCACCGCCGGCGGTTTTTGGATGGTCTCGGACGGGGCTTCGGGGGGATGGTTCGTTCTTGCCTTCTTTGCCTGCGGCTCGGTCGTTGCCGCGACGATGCTGTTGCCGGGTGCGGGCGCGCTGACCCTGGACGGGGACGGCTTCCAGGCGACGACGCTGTTCCGCCGCCGCCGTTCGCGCTGGCGGGACGTGACGGGGTTCGAGCCCGTATCGATTCCACCCTCGACCGGCAAGCTGGTGGTCTATGACGACAGCAACCTCACGGGCGGCACGATGGCGAAGCTGAGCACCGCGATTGCCGGCCGCAATGCCGGCCTGCCCGACACCTATGGGCTCTCGGCCGAGGATCTCGCCCGGCTCATGACGCTCTGGCGGGACCGGGCGCTGGCCGCATCATTGCCGAGCATGCCCCAGGCCGGGCACCGGTCGCGATAGGCTCGATGGCGCCCCTCCCGATCGGGAGCGCGAGCCTGCTCCCGGGGCCGTCATGGAGGGCGTCCTCGAGCGTTCCGGAACGTCACTGGATGTCGATATAGGAAAGCGCCGCGTTAGCCGCGTCCTCCGGGAACTTGATCAGGCACACAAGCGATATGGCGGCGAGAAGGACAAGGACGAGAACCTCGGCCACCGGCAGCTGGGCAACCAGTCTTGCGCCATTGGCGATGCGGACGGGCAGAGCGGAGTTGTGCGGTCCCATAATCTGCTCCCCTTGATGCTCGCCGCCCTTATAGGGTTTTGCCGTCGTGTTCGTCAGTGACTGGAATCACAACCGGATCCAAGACGGCAATAGCGGAAGCCGCTTCGAGCACGCCGGGGCGGCGCGCTGCCTGGATCGCCGCTGAAAGGGACCGGAGCCAGGCGATGACCGGCGCCCGGGCCGCAGCCGGGCACATGTAGCGCGCGAGCGGAATCGCCGCAGCGAGACGGCAGGCGATGCGCATCCCCCGCCGCTCGCCTGAGCGGCGGCCGGGCAAGAGCACCACGGGGCTCGCCCGCGGCTTTATGGCGGTTTTGCCGTGGCTCCTCGCCTGACGCCGAGGCCGCCGTCAGTTCTCCAAGATCTTCTGGCCTTTCAGGACCAGATTCGTGGAGGCCTTGATGCTCGTCGCGCCGGAGCTCTCGCTGGAGATGTCCTTGCCTTTGATCTGAATTGTGCCGTCCGGTTTGAGCGTGATGGATGCGTCGCCGCTCTTGATGACGACAAGCTGACGATGGATCGAGACCGCGGCCTCCAAATGCCTCAAGTCGCGATGAAGTTGGTGCACAAGGCCCGCGAGCTTTTGCACCAACTCGTCGGACGTGCCGGACTGGAGGGTATGCTGGAGACTTTGAATCTCGAGTTCGCGTATTTCGATCGGCATTGACGCCCCTCCCTTGGCTGCGACAGGACCGGCTGCTCGGGGTCGCGAGGTTGGCGACGATGCTGCCGTAACGCAGCCCGGCCGGCACGTCGGTGCCCGAGTCTTCCCGGTCTCGCCCCCTTCGGCAAGGGCTCTGCCGATCGTTCCGTGAGGCGGCGCAATATTGCCGGCGCCGATTGACCGCGATGTGCTTCCAAATCCGCTCGGCGAATTTCCGCTACGGAGATAACTCATTGAAATTATTGGCGCGCCCGAGGGGATTCGAACCTCTGACCTTTGCCTCCGGAGGGCAACGCTCTATCCAGCTGAGCTACGGGCGCGGAGGGCCGCTTGGGGACCCGCGTCTCTCTTACTGCAAAGCCGGCGGGAAAGCAAAGGGCCAACTCCGTTCGAGCTCTATTCCGCCCCGGCGGCGGCACTCTCCTCGTTCATGCGCAGGCGCGCCGCGGCCACCCGGTCGATCTCCGCCTTGGCGCTCGGGTGGGCCGCGAGAAAACGCTGGAAATCGCCTCCGCTCATCACGAGGAGCTGGCAATAGCCGAGGGCTACCACGTCCGCCTGGCGCCGCCGGTTGGCGAGGAGTGCGAGCTCGCCGAAGAAGTCGCCGCGTCCGAGCCGCACCTTGTGGCTCGGCAGCACCACCTCGACCGCTCCCGAGGAGATGAAGTAGACGCTGCTGCCGCGATCCCCCATGGCGATGATCCTCTCTCCGGGCACCGCGAGGCGCGGATGGAAGAGGCGCGCGAGCGTCGTGAGCTGTGCCGCCTCGAGATGACCGAACATGTCGAAGCGTTTCAAGAGCGCCTCTGTGCGCAAGCCCAGGTCGAGCGGCGGCTGGCGCTCCGCGCGCCGCTCGGCGGCCCGGTGCCCGCGCTGCAGGTCGTCGAAGAGCTCGCGCCCGACGAGACCGTCGTCGTGCAGCTCGCGGTATTGCGAGAGCTCGAGGCGGAGGGCCGCCTGCGCGAGGAAGCGCCCCTCCAGCGCCTCGGCGTGATCGGGATATTGCAGGCGGAGCGCCTCGAGCGCCCGCGCAGCGACCTCGGCGCGCCCCGCCATCATCTCGCCGAGGAGCTCGGCCACGCGCCCGCCCAAGAGCGGACGCAGGCGCCTCTGGTTGAAGTGCTTGAGCTGCTCGAGCACCAGCCGCAGCAGCATGAGCGCCTCGAAGCGCGCCGAGATCTGGCGCTGCAGGGGACGGTCGATGCCGAGATGGCGGTGGAGGAAATGGGCGATGCGGAACGCCGGCCGGAAATCGACCAGCTTGCGCACCGCGCGATTGTAGCCGACGCGGCCCTCCACCCTGGCGGCGTCGAGGATCAGGCCCACGCCGCGCACCAGCCGCTCGATCACCGGCGCCGAGACGGTGCGCTGCGCGTGGTGGTCGAGGATGAGGCGGCGCTCGCGGTTGGCGAGCGCCACGAGGCCGATGCGGATGCGGTCGCGGTCGAGGATCGCCTCCTCGACGGCGGGCTGGGCTGCCACCTCGGCGATGCGCGCCTCGTAGGGCCGGCCCACCGCGCGCGCCACGGCGGGTGCGATCTCGTAGGCGCGGACGATCTCCTTGACCGCGTCGCGCACCTCGGCGAGCGAGAGGGCGAGCACCTTGTTGCGCAGCGCCTGGTTCAAGGGCGACAGCCGGTCGAGCTTGAGGAGCTTGATGGCGGGCCGCAGCGTGAGCCCGTTGACGAGGAGCGTGAAGATCACGAATCCCGTGGCCAGCACGGCGATGAGGCGCTGCACCTGCGGGTCGATGGCCGGGTTCTCGGTCACCGCCAGCGCCAGCGCTAACGTGACGGCGCCGCGCAGGCCGCCCCAGGCGATCGCCAGCTTGTAGGCGCCGCTCACTTTCTCCGCGAGGCGGACGGCGCTCAGCACCGGCATGACCGCGAAGAGCACGAGCGCGCGCGACGCCAGCGCCGCCGCCACCACCACCATGATAAGCACGAGGTCCCCGAGATCGCTACCGCCGAGCAGCTTCGGCACCAGGATCGAGGCGGCGAGGAAGACGAGGGAGCCGGCCCAGAAGGCGATCTGCTCCCACACGCGCTCGAGGTAGAGCCAATTGGCGGGGGAGGTCCGGGCGCGGCCGACGACGCCGAGCGTGAGGCCGGCCGCCACCACCGAGACGACGCCCGAGACCTCGAACACGTGCTCGCCGAGGACATAGACGAGATAGGGCAGCGCCAGCGTGAGCGTGGCCTCGGCGGTGCGCAGGCCGCCCAGAAGCGGGAACAGCATGCCGGCAAGCCGCGCGCCCGCGACGCCCCAGGCGATGCCGCCGAGGAAGGTCACCGCAAAGCGTTCGGCGCCGGCGAGCAGATCCGGCGGCCGGCCCTCGATCAGCCCGTCGAGGAGCACGCCGAAGAGCACGATCGCCGCCGCGTCGTTGAGCAGGCTCTCGCCTTCGACGAGGCGCTGCAAGCGCTGGGGTGCTCCGAGCTCGCGGAAGATCGCGATGACCGCCGCCGGGTCGGTGGTCGCGACGATGGCGCCGAGGAGGAGCCCCACCACGAGCGGCACATGGGCGGCGAAGGAGACCGCGTAGCCGATCGCCGCCGCCGCGGCGAAGACCGCGACCACGGCGAGTGCGAGGATGGGGGCCGCGTCCTCGGCCATCTCCCGCACGTCGATGGTGATCGCGGCCTGGAACAGGAGGAGCGGCAGGAAGACGACGAGGAAGACCGAGGCGTTGAACGGCAGGTTGACGATCGGCTCGACGATGTCGTTGAAGGCGTCGGTCAGGGGCGTATAGAGCAGGAAGGCCGAACCCGCGCCGACGGCGACGCCGACCACGGCAAGAAGCACGGTATAGGGCAGGTGGAGCCGCTCGGCGAGCGGCTGGATCAGGCTCACCAGCACCAGAAGACCGGCGATGATGAGCGTGACGGTCGCGACATCGATCAAGCGGCTGTGCTCCGTTTCTCGGCTGCGGACGTCGGGCGATTATAGCGGAGGGTGCCGTGCCAATCCTATTCCGTCGCCGCCGCCTCCTCGCACGCGCGCCACAGGCCCTCGGGCACGCGGGCCGCGAGCCAGCGGTGCACCTCGTGCACGAGTGCGTCGCGCCAGGAGAGGCGGCCGGGGCGGTAGAGCGGCGAGGCGAGGCCGGCCTGCTGGCGCTCCAGCATCGCCACGTCCTCGTGCGCCACGCGCTGCCAGCGCTCGTAGTAGCGCTGAGCGCCGGCGGCGAAGTCGGACCGCATGGCGGTCGTGCGCGGGAAGCAGCCGCCGAGGGAGAGCATGGTGCGCTCAGGGCCGAGCGGCCGCATGGCGAGCCACCACATGCAGTCCTGGGCGCAGGCGAACTGGGTGGTCGGCAGGATCATGGTGAAGTAGGTGCCGCGCCGCGCCTCGGGGGTTAGCCCGGGGATGGCGGGGAAGGGGGCGGGCTCGCCGAGCACGGCGACGCTCGTCTCGCTCAGCACCTGAAGGCAGAGCCAGTCGCCTTCCGTGGCGACGACGGCCTCGCGCTGGGCGCCCACGGTCGAGCGGTGCACGATGCCGGTGTGATAGGCCTCGAGCGCGTTCTCGACGAGGAGCTTCCAGTTGCAGCGGCACTCGATCTCCGCGCGCCAGCTGCACAGCATCTCGTCGAAGCGGTAGCAGGCGAGCTTCGCGGGCAGGTCGCCGAGCGCGGTCAGGAGGTCGGGCGCCTCGGGCGCGAAATTGAGGAAGACGAAGCCCTGCCAGCTCTCGAGCCGCACGGGCGCCAGGCCGTGCGCCTCGGGTGCGAAGCCGATGCTGCGCTCCATGCCGGGTGCGGCGAGGAGCGTGCCGTCGAGGCGGTAGCTCCAGGCATGGTAGGGGCAGCGGATCGCCGTCACGCGGCCGCTTCCTGTGACGAGCAGCGAGCCGCGGTGGCGGCAGCAATTGGCAAAGGCGCGCAGGCTGCCGTCCCCGTCGCGGAGGAGGATGACCGGACCGCCCGCCGTGTCGATGGCGCGGTAGTCGCCGGCGGCAGGGAGCTCCTCCGCGCGCCCGGCGAAGAGCCAGTTCTTGCGATGGATCTCCGCCAGCTCCCAGGCGAAGAAGCGCTCGGAGCCGTAGCACCAGCCGGGCAGCGCCTCGGCCTCGAGGAGAGGCGCCAACACCTTGCCGCGCGCATCGGTCATCCTGTATGCTACTCCCGCTTGCCGCCGCGAGCGGCTGCCGCCGACCCTCGGGCCGGGGCATCCGCTTGAGGAGGCGAATTATGGGCCATGGGCGCCCGCGCGGCAAAGCCGGGCGGGCAGCCGTCTCGGCGGCACCCGCCGGCTGCTGCAGGTGCCCGCGTCACAAGTGCCGCGCTGCCGCGTCTATCACCCGAGAGCCCGGCATCCTCGCGCCGCCGGGCGCCGCAACCGAGCGGGGTGCGCCATGATCTTCAAGATCGATCCCGGCCAGTCCAAGCCCGTCGATGCCGACGATACCCTGACGATCGCCAATCTCGGCCCGCAGAAGGCCAAGGGGAGCGTCACGGATTGCCAAGGGACGGTCACCAACTTCGATCTCAGCCCCAAAGGCGAGGTGGACGACAGCACGGAGATCGAGTGTGCCATCGGCACCGCGCAAGTGCGGAACGACGGCCACACCGTCATCCAGGTCGATAACGGCGAGAGCGGCGGCGAGAGCGGCCCGGTCAGCTGACGGCACTCGCCCGGGGCGGCCGTGGGGCGGCCTCCGCCGGCTCCATTCGCGAGAGCGTGTCCGCGGCTCGTCTCGCGCTCTATCCCTTCCCCAGTGCTGCCAGGCCGGTCTCGTCCGCGCGCGAGGGGAGCGGCGCTGCGGGATCCTCGATCCAATGGAGCACGTCCTCCCAGACCGTCCTCGCCTCGAGGTCGCGCAGCAGCATGTGGTAGCCCTTGGGATAGATCGCGATGCGCGGTGGCCCTTGCCCGTCGTGCGGCAGCGTTTCGATCATCTCGCGCGTGGCGTCCTTGGGGATGATCTCGTCGCGCTCGCCGTAGAGGACGAGGAGCGGGGTGCGGCCGAGCTTGGGCGCATCGGCGAGTGCGGCGTCCATCAGGTTGACGAGGCCCCACACGGCGTCGATGCGCGTCTCCTTGATGAAGAGCGGGTCCTTCGAGAGTGCGATGAGCATCTTGCGGTTGTCGGAGGGCACGAGGTGGAGGCCCTCGCCGGTGACGTGGTGCCACGGGATGCTATGGGCGGCGAGGAGGAGGGCGACGCGCTCGCCGAGGCTCATGGTGGCGCGGCCCCAGACCGCGGGTGCTGCGAGAATGACGCCGGCGACCTCTGGGCGGTCGGCGCGCGCGAGGGCCGCCATGACCACCGCACCCCCCATGCTCTCGCCGAGGAGATAGACCGGCGTCTCGGGATAGCGCTCATGGACGAGCCGCACCATGGCGTCGAGATCGCCGACCAGCGCGTCGGTGCCCGGCCACAGGCCGGCGTGGGCGGTGCGGCCGAAGCCGCGCTGGTCGTAGGCATAGGTGGCGATGCCGTGCTTCGCCCACCACTCACCCGGCATGGCGAAGGCGTTGGCGTAGTCGTTCATGCCGTGGAGCGCCACGATGACCGCCCTGGGGCGGCCGTCTTCAGGGAGCCAGCGCTGGATGGGAAGGCGGGCGCCGTCGGCGCTCACGAGGGCCGAGTCCGCGAGCGCCGGTGCCTCGATCGGCGGCCCCGGCGCCTCGGTCACCGGCGTGCAGGCGGCGAGGCCCGAAGCCGCGGCGACGAGGGCCGCGGCGATGAGCGCCGTGTTGCCGGCGCCATGCTTGGCACTCATCGCCGCCCGCTCGCGGAGGCCGCGTCTCCGGCCGGCCGCTCGCGCGTGATCTCGAGGAAGAGGTCCTCGAGGTCCGCCTCGGTGGTCGAGAGATCGGCGATGCCGAGACCCGCGTTGCGCAGCGCCGTCAGGATGTCGCGGATGCGCGTCTCGCTCGGGCGGTAGCGGAAGACGAGGCGGCGCGGCCCCGGGAGCGTCACGTTGAAGGCCGCAAGTGCTGTGGGCAGGGCGGCGAGATCCTGGGTCAGGACGACGGAGAGCTCCTTGCGGTCGAGGCGGGCGAGGAGCGCATCCTTGCTGTCGCAGGCGATGACGCGGCCGTGGTTGATGATGGCGATGCGGTCGCAGAGGAGCTCGGCCTCCTCGAGATAGTGGGTGGTGAGGAGAATGGTGGTGCCGCTGCGGTTGAGCTCCTGGATGTGCGCCCAGAGCTGCTGGCGGAGTGCTACGTCGACCCCCGCCGTCGGCTCGTCGAGCACGAGGACGGGCGGGTTGTGCACCATCGCCTTCGCCACCATGAGACGGCGCCGCATGCCGCCCGAGAGCGTGCGCGCGTAAGACTCGGCCTCGGCCGTGAGCCCGACCGCGGCGAGCAGCGCCTCGGTCCTCCGCTCGCGGCGCGGGATGCCGTAGAGCCCGGCCTGCAGGTCGAGGAGCTCGCGCGGCGTGAAGAAGGCGTCGAGGTTGAGCTCCTGCGGCACCACGCCGATCGCGGCGCGCGCCGCGCGCGGGTCCTCGTCGATGTCGATGCCCCAGACGCGGGCGCGGCCGGCGGTCTTAATGACGAGCCCGGCGAGAATGTTGATGAAGGTGGACTTGCCGGCGCCGTTGGGGCCCAAGAGGCCGAAGAGCGAGCCGCGCGGGATGGCGAGGTCGACGGCCTTGAGCGCGTGCTTGCCGCCGCCCCGCGCCTGACCGCGGTAGAGCTTGTCGAGCCCCACCGCCTCGACCGCGAGGTCGGGCAGAGCCGGGGAAGACGGTCGGCTGAGGAGAGAGGACTCGACGGGCATGGCCGGCTCGCGGCACCCTTCCGCTCGCAGTTGATTGCTGGCGGCGAATGGGTATCATCCGGCTCCGAGCATGGTCAACGCCGAGCGCGCCGCCGGGGCGCTTAGCCGGCGCCGAGGATGGGGGCACGGGACATGGCCGAGGCGGCGGGCGCCCAAGCGCCGGAGGTCATCGAGGTGAGCGAGACCGAGGTCGCCTGCGACGGCGGCGGCGTGCTCGGCCATCCGCGCGTCTTCCTCAACATGGGCGATCGCCGCCAGGTCGAATGCCCCTATTGCGACCGCATCTTCAAGCTCAAGGACGGGGTCAAGGCCGGCGCGGCGCACTGAGGTGCCCCGCGGTGCTGTCAGGTGCTACGGCCGCACGCCACGGAACGGATTGGCGATGCGGAGCCGGCCGTCGATCACCATGCCGTCCTGCATGTCGTCCGACCACAAGGTATCGCTCCCGGCCCTAAGAGCGGCGGCGATCATCAAGGCGTCGAAGATCGCGTAGCCGTAGCGCTCGGCCAGACGCAGCGCCTCCGTGTGAGTTCTCGAGGTCCATTGGAAGTATGGTTGGACAAAGGGTGCGGATGTCCGCGAGCGCATCCCGCACCTCCTCCCACGTCATGCCCAGCTTGCCTCGCGCCACGTTGGCGAATTCGTTGAGACCCTGGACGCTGACGCCGCCGCCGCGCTCGAGGAGCGCCTGGGCGGGTGCTGCGCGCGGATCGGCGGTGAAGGCATAGACCAGGATGTTGCTGTCGAGGAACTCGCCGGGCATCGGCTTCACCGGGCATTTGCTTCCGTGCGGTCGAATTTCCAGCCGGGGGGAAGCTTCTTGCGAAACGCGCGGATGCGCGCAAGCGCGCGCTCGCGGCTGCGGTCGCGCTCGATGTCGAAAGACCGCTCGCCCGCCACATGGACCTCGACCTCGTCGCCTTCCTTCAGCTTCAGCGCCGCGACGACGGAGGCGGGAAGGCGGATGGCGAGGCTGTTGCCCCATTTCGAGACCTGCATGGCCATGCTCCTCAGATATACATAGCGTCTTGTATATCTAAGCGACGGCAGCGTCAAGAAGTTGGCTGGAACGCAGCGCGGCGGATGAATTGCCCAGACACTCGACTCGGGCCCCGCGATCCGGCATCTTCGCGTCCGTGAGCGTCCTCCAGCATTCCGAGCGCCGGCCATGAGTGGCGCCGCCAAAGCCGACCGCGAGTTCAAGCCGCGCCACGTCTATCTGGTGGACGGCTCGGGCTACGTCTTCCGCGCCTTCCACGCGCTGCCGCCCATGACGCGGCCGGACGGCACGCCGGTCAATGCCGTCTTCGGCTTCACCAACATGCTGATGAAGCTCCTCTCGGAGACCGACGCGGACTGCGTGGCGGTGATCTTCGATGCCGCGCGCGCCACCTTCCGCAGCGACATCTACCCCGCCTACAAGGCGCAGCGTCCCGAGACGCCCGAGGAGCTCATCCCCCAGTTCCCTCTGGTGCGCGAGGCCGTGCTGGCCTTCAACCTGCCGGCCATCGAGCAGAGCGGCTACGAGGCCGACGACCTCATCGCCACTTACGCGCGGCTCGCGCGCGAGGCGGGTGCCAAGGTCACAATCGTCTCCTCGGACAAGGACCTCATGCAGCTCGTGCGCGACGGCATCGAGATGCTCGACCCGATCAAGCAGAAGCCGATCGGCCCCGCCGAGGTCAGGGAGAAGTTCGGCGTGCCGCCCGAGAAGGTGGTGGACGTGCAGGCGCTCGCCGGCGATTCGGTCGACAACGTGCCCGGCGTCCCCGGCATCGGCGTCAAGACCGCGGCCCAGCTCATCGGCGAGTACGGCGACCTCGAGACGCTTCTCAAGCGCGCCGGCGAGATCAAGCAGCCCAAGCGCCGCGAGGCGCTCATGAATTTCGCCGAGCAGGCGCGCATCTCGCGGAAGCTCGTCGAGCTCGAGGACCATGTGCCGCTCGAGGTGCCGCTCGCGGCACTCACCATGCGCGAGCCCGACCACGAGAAGCTCGTCGCCTTCCTCAAGGAGCAGTCCTTCCGCTCGATCCTGGCGCGCGTCGAGGGCCAGGCGGCGGCCAAGCCCGCAGCGCCGCAAGCCGCCAGGGACGCGGCGCCGGCGCCGCGTCCTGCGCCCGTCGCTCCGCCGCCCGCGGGCAAGAGCTACGAGCTCGTGCAGACGGAGGAGGCGCTTGCCTCCTGGGTGGAGCGCGCCCTTGCGGCCGGCACCGTCGCGGTCGATACGGAGACGACGTCGCTCGATGCGGTCGCGGCCCATCTCGTCGGCGTCTCGCTCTCCCTCGAGCCGGGGGGCGCCTGCTACATCCCCCTCGCCCACCGGCCGCCCCAGCGCCAGGCGACGCTCGACTTGGGCGGTGACGGCGGCCCGCGGGAGGCGCCGAAGCAGATCCCGCTCGAGCGCGCGCTCGCCATCCTCAAGCCCATGCTCGAGGACGACTCCACGCTCAAGATCGGCCACAACATCAAATACGACATGGTGGTGCTCGCCCGCTACGGCGTCGCGGTCACGCCGCTCGACGACACCATGCTGCTCTCCTACGTGCTCTCGGCCGGCCTCCACGGCCACGGCATGGACGAGCTCGCCAGGCTCCACCTCGGCCACGAGACGATCAAATACAAGGACGTGACCGGCAGCGGCAAGGCGCAGATCGGCTTCGACGAGGTGCCCCTCGACAAGGCCTGCGACTATGCCGCCGAGGATGCCGACGTGACGCTGCGCTTCCACCGGCTCTTGAAGCCCCAGCTCCTCGCCGAGCGCCTCGTCGCCGTCTACGAGAGGATCGAGCGGCCGCTCGTCCCCGTCCTCGTCGCCATGGAGCGCGAGGGCATCAAGGTCGACCGCGTCGAGCTCAAGCGCCTTTCGGAGGATTTCGCGGCGCGCCTCGTCGAGCTCGAGAAGGAGATCCACAGGCTCGCGGGCGAGAGCTTCAACGTGGGCTCGCCCAAGCAGCTCGGCGAGATACTCTTCGATCGCATGAGCCTGCAAGGCGGCAGGAAGGGCAAGACCGGCGCCTACGTGACCGACGCCGACGTGCTCGAGGATCTCGCTGCCCAGGGCCACGACCTGCCGGCGCGCGTGCTCGACTGGCGCCAGCTCCAGAAGCTCAAGAGCACCTACGCCGACGCGCTCGTCGAAGAGATCAATCCCGAGACCGGCCGCGTCCACACCTCATACGGCATGGCGATCGCCTCGACGGGCCGCCTCTCCTCGACCGATCCCAACCTGCAGAACATCCCCGTGCGCACCGAGGAGGGCCGCCGCATCCGCCGCGCCTTCGTGGCCGAGGCGGGCTCCAAGCTCGTCTCGCTCGACTATTCGCAGATCGAGCTGCGCCTGCTTGCCCACGTCGCCAACATCGCGGCCCTCGAGCGCGCGTTCAAGGACGGCATCGACATCCATGCCTTGACCGCGAGCCAGGTCTTCGGCGTGCCGGTCGAGGGCATGGACCCGATGGTGAGGCGCAAGGCCAAGGCGATCAATTTCGGCATCGTCTACGGCATCAGCCCCTTCGGCTTGGCCCGCCAGCTCGGCATCCCGCAAGGCGAGGCGGCCAACTACATCAAGGCCTATTTCGCGCGCTATCCCGGCATCAAGGACTACATGGAGCGCACCAAGGAGCTCTGCCGCAAGCAGGGCTTCGTCACCACCGAGTTCGGGCGGCGCATCTATCTCAGCGGCATCAAGGACGCCAACCCGGCGCGGCGCGGCTTCGCCGAGCGCGCCGCCATCAACGCGCCCATCCAGGGCGGTGCCGCCGACATCATCAAGCGCGCCATGATCCGCGTCCCAGCGGCACTCGCCGCGGCCGGGCTAAAGGCGCGCATGCTGCTCCAGGTCCACGACGAGCTCCTCTTCGAGGTGCGCGAGGCGGAGGTCGAGGCGACGATCGCCGCCGTGCGCAAGGTGATGGAGGGGGCGGCGCAGCTCAAGGTGCCCCTCGTGGTCGATGCCGGCATCGGCGACAATTGGGCCGACGCGCATTGAGGCGAAACGGCAAGCCTTCACGGCATCTTTCCAGGACGCATGCAAAGCCGTCGTAGGTCCTTCGAGACGCGCCCCTTTCGGGGCGCTCCTCAGGATGAGAAAAATCGCGTGTGGCAAAAAGACTTTAACTCATCCTGAGGAGCGAGCGCAGCGAGCGTCTCGAAGGACCCACCGCAGCCGGTCCGAGGCGCCTTTGGGACGACGGTGCCTGGAGGCGTCGCAGCTCCGCTCCTTCACGCCCCACCGATGCTGCGCGCGGCGACCGCTGCCATGAGCAGCGAGACCCCGAAGAAGACCATGTTGATGCCGACGAGGAGGCCGATCGCCCACACGGCCGTGCTCGGCCAGCCGCCCCAGATGAGGGCGGCGAGCAAGAGATCGACGAGGCCGCTGAAGAGGGTCCAGCCCCAGTGGCGGAGGTGCGGGCGGAATTCGAGTGCTATGAGGATGGCGCCGATACCCTCGAAGATGAACAGCACCACCAGCACGATGGTCAGCGTCAAGACGCCCTCGAGCGGCCGCAGGATGAGCAGCAGGCCCAAGACGAGCGCCAAGAGGGCGGTCAAGAGCGACCACCAATATCCCGGCAGCGCCCGGGCGCGCCACACGGAGAGCGCGCGCAAGACGCCGCCGATGACGAAGAGCCAGCCGACGAAGAGCTCCACGGCCAGCGTCGCGAGATTGGGCAGTGCCACCGCGACGAGCCCGAGGATGATCATGAGGATCCCCTGCACGAGGAAGAATTTCCAATGGGCGTGGAGCGCCACTTTGATGTGAACCTGCAGGCTGCCGATATCGGGCTCCGTCTGGTTGCTCATCCGCCGCCTCCTGCCGTTGCCGCGTGCCGCGCGCCTAGAGGCGCCGCAGTACGCGCTCGACCGTCTTGGGCGCACGCTCGATCATGGCGAGGAGGAGACGCGCCGGCCGGTCCGGCTGGGCGCGGCCCTGCTCCCACTCTTGAACCGTGCGTGTCGAGAAGCCGTATTTGAGCGCGAAGGCCCTCTGGGAGAGCCGCAGCCGCCGCCGGATCGCCCGCACGTCGACCGCCGCAGGCGGCATCACCAGGCGGGCGTTCTTGAGGTCGCTGGCCGAGAGGGTTGGATGCCCGTCCTCGATCGCCTGACGCTCGATCTCCTCTTCCGTCGTGGCGTTCACGCGCTTCCAGTCAATTCTCGGTTTTCTCCTCGCGAGGTCCGCTAGCGACATCCTGACGATAGGCATCTCGTTCCCTCCTGTTGGCGATGCGCGCCGAGATGATGCGGCGCGTGCCGCCCCGCCATGTGTACACCACTGCCAGAATGGAGCCGGCGAGCTCGCCAATGGCGATGATGCGCCGCTCGCCATAGTCCCGGCGCGTGTCGTCGAACTCGAGGACCGCGCCCTCAAATAGATCGATCGCGACTTCGAACCCAAAGCCGCGCTCGCGCCGGTTCCGCTCGCTCTTGGCCTCGTCCCATTCGAACATACGGGATTAACGTATACCAAACGGAGCCTTCCTTGTCGAGCGCCCGCCGCGCGCGCGCCCCTTCCGCTTTGACCTTTGCCGCCCCTTGTGGTTCATTCGGCCCCCTCAAGGGCAACCCCGCGAAAGAGCGCCATGAGCCAGGCCAAGCCGCGACCGCAAGACCAGCCGAACACCTACCGTGCCGGTGCCGACGAGCGCGGCCATTTCGGCATTTACGGCGGGCGCTTCGTGGCCGAGACGCTGATGCCGCTCGTCCTCGAGCTCGAGGCGGCCTACCGGGCGGCGAGTGCGGATCCCGGCTTCGAGCGCGAGCTCAAAGGCTATCTCTCGCACTATGTCGGTCGGCCGAGCCCGCTCACCCTCGCGGAGCGCCTGAGCGCCGGGCTCGGCGGCGCCCGCATCTATTTGAAGCGCGAGGACCTCAACCACACCGGCGCCCACAAGATCAACAACTGCATGGGGCAGATCCTGCTGGCGCGGCGCATGGGCAAGCGCCGTATCATCGCCGAGACGGGCGCCGGCCAGCACGGCGTCGCCGCCGCCACGGCGGCAGCACTCTTCGGCCTGCCCTGCACGGTCTATATGGGCGCCGTCGACATCGAGCGCCAGAAGCCCAACGTCTTCCGCATGCGCCTCCTGGGCGCCGAGGTGCGCCCGGTCACCTCCGGCTCCGCCACCTTGAAGGACGCCATGAACGAGGCGCTGCGCGACTGGGTGGCGAACGTCGAGGACACCTATTACCTGATCGGCACGGTGGCAGGGCCGCACCCCTACCCGACCTTGGTGCGCGACTTCCAGCTCGTCATCGGCAACGAGGTGCGCGAGCAGATCATGGCGGCCGAGGGAAGGCTGCCGGACACCCTCGTCGCCTGCGTCGGCGGCGGCTCAAATGCGATCGGCCTCTTCCATCCCTTCCTCGACGAGCCGGGCGTCGCCATCCACGGCGTCGAGGCGGCGGGCGAGGGTCTCGAGACCGGCCGCCATGCCGCCTCCATGAGCGGCGGCCGGCCCGGCGTGCTGCACGGCAACCGCACCTATCTCCTGCAGGACGCCGACGGGCAGATCACCGAGGCGCATTCCATCTCGGCCGGTCTCGACTATCCCGGCGTCGGGCCCGAGCATGCCTGGCTCAAGGACACGGGCCGCGTCCAATATGTGGCGATCACCGACCGCGAGGCGCTCGATGCCTTCCAGCAGCTCAGCCGCCTCGAGGGCATCATCCCGGCGCTCGAATCCGCCCACGCCCTCGCCCATGTGGGCAAGATCGCACCCGCGCTTCCCCGCGGCCACCTCATCGTCGTCTGCCTCTCGGGCCGGGGCGACAAGGACATCTTCACGGTCGCCGACCATCTCGGCGCCAAGCTATGAGCGGGCTCGCCGGCAACCGCATCGCGAGCCGCTTTGCACGGCTCACGAGCGAGGGCCGCGCCGGCCTCGTCACCTTCATCACCGCGGGCGATCCCGACCGCGAGAGCTCGCTTAAGCTCCTCGAGGCGCTGCCGGCCGCCGGCGCCGACCTCATCGAGCTCGGCATGCCGTTCTCCGATCCCATGGCCAACGGACCGGCGATCCAGGCGGCGGGTCTGCGCGCGCTCAAGGCCGGCATGACCCTGGCCGGCGTGCTCGCACTCGTGCGCGGCTTCCGCGCGCGCGACGCCGAGACGCCGGTCATCCTCATGGGCTACTACAACCCGATCTACAGCTACGGCAACGAGCGTTTCGTGCGCGAGGCGGCTGCCGCCGGCGTCGACGGGCTCATCGTCGTCGATCTGCCGCCCGAGGAGGACGCGGAGCTGCGTCCGCTCGCCGAGGCCGCGGGCATTGCCTCGATCCGCCTCGTCGCCCCCACGACCGGCGAGGCGCGGCTCGCGACCCTCCTCGAGGACGCCGGCGGCTTCGTCTATTACGTTGCCATCACCGGCATCACCGGCACGCGAAGCGCCGTGCTCGGCCAGGTCGAGGCGGCGATAGCACGCCTGCGCGCGCATACCGAGCTTCCCATCGCCGTCGGCTTCGGCATCAAGACGCCCGAGGACGCCGCCGGCTTCGCGCGCTTCGCCGATGCGGCGGTGGTGGGCTCGTCCCTCGTGCAGGTCATCGCGTCGGCACTCGATGCCACCGGCAAGACGACGCCGGGTCTGCTGCCCGCGGCACTCGCCTTCGTGCGGCGGCTCGCGGAGGGCGTGCGCGGTGCGCGGAAAAAGGCCGAGGCCGCGTCGTGAACTGGCTCACCAACTTCGTACGGCCGCGCATCCGGGCGCTCGTCCAGAAGGCCGAGGTGACCGACAAGCTGTGGCAGAAGTGCCCGCAGTGCGGCCAGATGATCTTCCACCGCGAGCTCGAGGCCAACCTCAACGTCTGCCCGCATTGCGGCCACCACATGCGGCTCGCGGCCGAGCAGCGCCTCGCCATGCTCTTCGACGAGGGCCAGTACCACCGCATCGAGCTGCCCAGGACCGCGGCCGACCCCCTCAAGTTCCGCGACGTGAAGCGTTATTCCGACCGCCTCAAGGAGGCGCAGGCGAAGACCGGGCTCGCCGATGCCATCATCGTGGCGCACGGCCGCATGGGCGGGCTGCCGGTCGTCGTGGCCGCCTTCGAGTTCGCCTTCCAGGGCGGCTCCATGGGCATCGCGGTGGGCGAGGCGCTCGTCGCCGCGGCCAGGCTCGCCATCCTCCAGCAGGCCGCACTCGTCGCGGTGCCCGCCTCGGGCGGGGCGCGCATGCAGGAGGGCATCCTCTCCCTCATGCAGATGCCGCGCACGGTGATCGCGGCCGAGCAGATGCGCGAGGCGGGCCTGCCCTACCTCGTCGTGCTCAGCGACCCGACGACGGGCGGCGTCTCCGCCTCCTTCGCCATGCTGGGCGACATCCAGCTCGCCGAGCCCGGCGCCGTCATCGGCTTTGCCGGCGCCCGCGTCATCGAGGAGACCATCAAGGAGAAGCTGCCCGAGGGCTTCCAGCGCGCCGAGCATCTCCTCGAGCACGGCATGGTCGACATGGTGGTGCCGCGCGCCGAGTTGCGCGACACCATCGTGCGCATCTTGAGCCTGCTCATGAACCGCCAGCCCCCCGCCCCCGTCGTGCCGCTGCCGGCGGCGCAGGCAGGCAAAGGTGCCGCTCCAGCCGAGTGACCTGGTCCTCGAGCGCCTGCTGGCGCTCCACCCCAAGCTCATCGACCTCTCGCTCGGGCGGGTCGAGCGCCTCCTCGAGCGCCTGGGCCATCCCGAGCACCGCCTGGCACCCGTCGTCCACGTGGCAGGCACCAACGGCAAGGGCTCGACGATCGCCTTCCTCTCGGCCATCCTCGAAGCGGCCGGCTACAGGGTGCAGGCCTATACCTCGCCGCATCTCGTACGCTTCGCCGAGCGCATTCGGCTCGTGGGCGGCATCATCGACGACCGCCGTCTGACCGCACTTCTCGAGGAGTGCGAGCGCGCGAACGGCGGCGAGCCCATCACCTTCTTCGAGATCACCACCGCCGCCGCCTTCCTCGCCTTCTCGCGCGAGGCGGCGGATGCACTCCTCCTCGAGGTGGGCCTCGGCGGCAGGCTCGACGCCACCAACGTGGTGAGGACGCCCGAGCTCTCGCTCATCACGCCCATCTCGATCGACCACACCGAGCACCTCGGCGACACCATCGAGAAGATCGCCTTCGAGAAGGCCGGCATCCTCAAGCCGGGCGTGGGTGCTGCGATCGGGCCGCAAATGGCGGGAGCGATGGGCGTCATCGAGGCGCAAGCCGAGCATGTCGGAGCGCCGCTCCACCGCCACGGGCGGGAATGGAGCATCGAAGCGGAGGGCGGCGGCCTGCATTACCGCGGCCGCCATTGGCGCCTCGCATTGCCGCGGCCGGCACTCGTCGGCGCCCACCAGGTCGAGAACGCGGGCCTCGCGGTTGCCGCGGCCGAGCGGCTCGAGCGCTTCCGCATCGCACCCGAGCACTTGGCCGCCGGCCTGACGCGCGTCCAATGGCCGGCGCGCCTCCAGCGCCTTAAGCGCGGGCCGCTCGTGGCGGCACTACCCGGGCCGGGCTGGGAGCTCTGGCTCGACGGCGGCAAGGCCAACGCCGCCGCCGGCGAGGTACTCGCCGCCATGGCGCGCGAATGGTGCGACCGCCCGCTCGGCCTCGTGGTCGGCATGCTGAGCAACAAGGCGGCCGAGCAGTTCCTAGCTCCCCTCGCAGCCTACGCCGCCGTCCTCCGCACCGTCGCCATCCCGGGCGAGAAGAACAGCATGACCGCCGCCGCCGCCGCCCAGCACGCGCGCGCCGTGGGGCACGGCACGGCGCAACCCTCGGCAGACGCGCTCGCCGCGGTCAAGGAAGTCGCGGCTACGCTTCCGCGCCCGAGCCGCATCCTCATCTGCGGCTCGCTCTACCTCGCCGGCCGGGTGCTGGCGGAGAATGGGTGAGCGGCGGGGCGAGCATCCCCTCACCCAACTACGGGTAAGGCTCGGCTTCGCCTCGCCAACCCTCCGTATCCCTCTCCCCTTAAAAGGGGAGAGGGTTGCGCAGGCTTACCCCCGGGCTTGACCCGGGGGTTAGCCGGAGCTGGGTGAGGGGATGGGTCAGACGCCGCTCTGCGCCAACCGGTTCGCCGCACTCACCACGGCGCGGAGGGAGGCGGTGACGATGTCCTTGTCGAGGCCGACGCCGAAGCTCGTGCGGCCGTCAGCAGCTTTGGCCTCGACGTAGGCGGCGGCGCTCGCATCGGCGCCGCTGCCGATGGCATGCTCGTGGTAGTCGACGACGGCGAGCGCAGTCCCCGCCGCCTTGTTGAAGGCGGCGAGGAAGGCATCGATGGGGCCGTTGCCGCGGCCCTCGATGCGGCGCTCCTCGCCGTCGATGCGCACGAGCGCCTTGGCGACGCGCCGGCCGGAAGCGCGGGCGTCGGACAGCGTGCGGTGCTCGAGGAGGGCGAAGCGCCCGGCGCTCGAGAGATATTCCGCCTGGAAGCGCTGCCAGATCTCGGCGGACCCGAGCTCCTTCCCCGAGGCGTCGGCGGCGCGCTGGATGGCGGCGCTGAACTCGATCTGCAGGCGCCGCGGCAGCGCCAGGCCGTAGTCCGCCTCGAGCACATAGGCGACGCCGCCCTTGCCCGACTGGCTGTTGATGCGGATGACCGCCTCGTAGCTGCGCCCGAGATCCGCCGGGTCGATCGGCAGATAGGGCACCTCCCAGAGCCCGGAGTTGCTGGCGGCCTGCGCTTTCAGGCCCTTGTTGATGGCGTCCTGGTGCGAGCCCGAGAAGGCGGTGAAGACGAGCTGGCCCGCGTACGGATGGCGGGGATGCACGGGGAGCTGCGTGCAATATTCGGAGACGCGCACGAGCTCGTCGATATCCGACAAGTCGAGCCCGGGATCGATGCCCTGGCTGAACATGTTGAGGGCGAGCGTCACCACGTCGACGTTGCCCGTGCGCTCGCCGTTGCCGAAGAGCGTGCCCTCGACGCGCTCGGCCCCCGCCATGAGGGCGAGCTCGGCGGCGGCGACGCCGGTGCCGCGGTCGTTGTGGGGGTGGATCGAGAGCACGATCGACTCGCGGCAGCGCAAGTGGCGCCCGAACCACTCGATCTGGTCGGCATAGACGTTGGGCGTCGCCATCTCGACGGTGGAGGGCAGGTTGAGGATCATCTTGCGCGCGGGCGTGGGGCGGAAGACCTCGATCACCGCCTCGCAGATCTCCTTGGCGTAGTCGAGCTCGGTGCCGGTGAAGCTCTCGGGGCTGTACTGGTAGACGATCTCGCTCTCGGGCGCCATCGCCTCCCCGAGCTCGCGGATGCGGCGCGCCGCCCGCACGGCGAGCGCGGTGATGCCGTCCCGCCCCAGGCCGAAGACGACGCGGCGCTGCAAGGTCGAGGTCGAATTGTAGAGATGCACGATGGCGCGGCGGCAGCCCCGGAGCGCCTCGAAGGTGCGCTGGATGAGCTCCTCGCGCGCCTGGGTCAGGACCTGGATGGTCACGTCCTCGGGGATGAGGCGCTCCTCGATGATGCGGCGCACGAAGGCGAAATCCGTCTCCGAGGCGGCGGGAAAGCCGACCTCGATCTCCTTGAAGCCCATGCGCACGAGGGTGTCGAAGAGACGGCGCTTGCGCTCCTCGCCCATGGGCTCGACGAGTGCCTGGTTGCCGTCGCGCAAGTCGACGCTGCACCAAGTGGGCGGCTTCTCGATGACGGCGCCCGGCCAGCGCCGCTCGGCCAAGCGGATGGGCTCGAAGGCGCGGTACTTCGTGGTGGGATCGATACGCATTTTTCTGCTCCTCTCACCCCTGCGCGGGGGCTCTCCTTGCGAATGGCGCCAAAGCAGGCGACTGGCGATGACGGCCGCCGGACGGCCAGGATCAGAGCCGGCGGCCGCCGCTAAGTCGCAAGGCGGGCAGGAAACTCGCGCTCGGGCGCGCTGGAGGGGAGGGGCTGGCAGGGACGGGAAAAGGCGCTTCTCGGCTCATGTCACGATACTCGGCGGCTGGCAAACTCCTCGAACGAAGCTACGGCCCCGGCGCTCTCAGAGCGCCGGGCCGATAAGAAGGAGTCCGAGCTTCCGGCCGGTTCGCGACATGGCACTTAAGCTAGGGGTGAAGGGGCCGAAGGTCAAGCGTCCTCTCCCTTAGCGGTGCAGCGAGAGGCCCTTGAGCACCTTGTCCGCGGCCTTGCGCTCGGCGCGGAAGGCGATGCCGGCGAGGTTGAGCGCCTCGCGCGGGAAGCGCTTCACCGCGGCCCGATTGTCGTCGTCGTTGCCGGTCGCGAAGAGCTCTTGCGTGAAAATCGCCATGGGGATGTTGCGCGCAAAGGCGCGCTCGTGGGCGGCGCGCACCCCTTCGGCCGAGCCGGCGAAGACCAGCACGGGCTGGCGGAACATCGCGAGATAGGCATTGCCCGAGGCGTCGCCGTAGGGGGCACCCATGACGCCCGGCTCGCCTCCTGCTATGGCGCTCGCGAGGAAGGCGGTGACGTTGAGCTTCTGCCACACCGCGAGGTCCTCGCGGAGCAGAATCGCGATCTTGCTGTCGAACCGCACGCGCGGCACGGCTTCGCTGCCCGCTTCCGCCGCGGCGTCTTCCTCTCCGACCATGGCCGTCCTCCGCGCGCTGCCGAGACGCCACTCTGGCATGCGCCGGGAGTCTGGTATTGTACCGCGTTGCGCGATCGAGCGGCGGGGCGATGGCGGAAGCACCTCCGAGAGCCGCGGTCCGGGACTGGGCGGAATATGTCGTGCCGGCGAAGGGCTACGGCATCGAGCTCCTGCGCGCCCATTTCGTGGGCCACGCCTACGACCGCCACAGCCACGATGCTTACGCCATCGGCGTCACCGAGGCGGGCGTGCAGGCCTTCAACTGCCGCGGCGCGCATCACGTCAGCACGAAGCACATGGTGATAGCCTTAAATCCCGACGAGGCGCACGACGGCCACGCCGGTGCCGCGGGCGGCTTCACCTACCGCATGCTCTATTTCAAGCCCGAGGCGGTGCGGCGGGTGATGGAGGATTACGGCGACGGCCGGCCGGCAGCGCCGCCCTACGCGCGTGCACCCCTCATCGCCGATCCAGGGCTCGCGCACCTCATCGCCGCACTCCACCGCGCACTCGCCGGCACCGCACCCAGCCTCGAGTGCGAGGCGCTCATCGATGCGGTGCTGGCGCGTTTTGCCGAGCGCCACGCCGAGTGCCGCGTGCCGGGGCCGGCGCGCGCAGCGCAGCCGGGCGACGCTGCCTTGCAGCGGCTGCGCGACTATCTCGAGGACACAGCACTCGCCGAGGACGTCTCGGCGGATGCGCTCGTGCGCCTTGCCGGCATGAGCCGCTTCCACCTCTGCCGCGCCTTCCGCCGCCGCTACGGACTGCCGCCCCACGCCTACCGCCTCAAGCTCCGCCTCGCCGCGGCGAAGCGCATGCTCGCGGCCGGCGAGCCGCCTGCCGCCGTGGCAGCATCCCTCGGCTTCGCCGACCAGAGCCATCTCCACAAGCGCTTCAAGGGCGCCTTCGGCGTGACGCCGGGCCAGTTCGCCGCCGCGGCACGGGGGCGGCCCGGGTAAGATGCCGCTTGCGGGCGGGATCAAATGGTCGTATTTGATGGATCATTTGTTCCTATGAGGCCGCCATGATCGAGCCCCGAGCCATCGCCGCTGTCCTCGGGGGAGAGACGGTGCTGCACAAGCGCATTCGCTCGGTGGACGATCTGGCGCAAGCGGTGGCCCACGGCTTGCCCAAACGGGCGGCCTTCAACGTCGTCGGTTGTCTCGATGCAACGGTGGAGTCGCGCGCGCGGCTCTTCGCCTTCATCGCTCCCCCGGCGACACTCAAGCGCCGCAAGGACCGTCTCAAGACGGACGAAAGCGAGCGCACCGAACGGCTCGCCCGCGTCATTGCGACGGCACGTCACGTGTTCGGGAATGAGGAATTCGCGCGCCGCTTTCTGGTGGCGCCCCACAAGATGCTGCGGGACCGCGCGCCGATCGAGGCCGCCATGAGCGAGCTCGGCGCCCGCCAGGTCGAGGAGCTCCTGTGGGACGTCTACTATGGCTTCCCGGTCTAAGGGGCCGCTTCTCGCCCATCGCATTGGCGACAGCCGCTTTCCGCTCTTTGGCGCCGTTGGCTCCCTCAAGCGGCCCGGCCGCTGGCACTCAGGGCGCTTTCCCGTGATCTACGCCGCCGCGTCGTTCGCCGGCGCCATGCTCGAGCGGTTGGCGCAGACGGGAATAGGCGCGCTTCCCCTCTTCACCGCGGCGATCGTCATCTCCATCCCGGAAGCCGTGGAGAGCGAGGCGATCGAGGAGGCGGACGTGCCCGGCTGGGAGCGCCCTGACAAGGTCGCCGGCCAAGCCTTCGGCGATCGCTGGCTCCGGGAGCGGCGCACCGCGGTGCTCACGGTCCCCTCGGTCGTAGCCCGGCTCGAGCGCAACGTGCTCATAAACCCGGACCACGCGGATTTTCGCGGGATCACGGCAAGCGAGCCGGTTCCCGTCGTCTGGGATGCGCGCCTGTTTCGCTGAGCGATTGGACGAATAGCCGAGTCCTTCTTTCTTTCCGCCGGCCCCTGATATGTACGCCCGCTTCGACTGGTCCAATTTTATGAGGCCGGAGCAAAGGGTCGATCGCGTCACGGAGACATGACGGCTGCGGGCGCCGCCGCGCCCTAGGTTCGGCGCGGGGCGCTGTGCGGCGGTGCTGTGGTGTCCCTGAGGATCAGCTCGGCTTCGAGCTCTTGCGATGCGGTGCATGGTTGAGAGTTGATGCAGCCGATCAGATACTCCGCGGCAAGGCGGCCCATCGCCGCGCAGGGGACCCGCATGGTGGTGAGCGGCGGGATCATGTGGCAGGCGAGATCAAGATCATCGAAGCCGGTGAGCGAAACGCGGTCCGGGACTTTGATGCCGCTTGCCTGGCATTCGAGGAGTGCACCGATTGCCAGGACATCGTTGCCGCAGATCACCGCGGTCGGCGGCCGTGCCGACCGCATGAGCGCGCGCAACGCCGAACGCCCCTCGCCGATCTCGTATGGACGCTCCAGAAGCCGCTCCGGCGGCAGTGCCAAGCCGCGCGCGGCGAGGGCGTCGCGCACGCCGCCGATGCGCTCGGCGGCGCGGTCGTTGTGGCGCGCGATGCCGGCGATCATGGCGAACTCCCGGTGACCGAGGTCCAGCAGATGCGCCGCGATCTTCGCCGCCGCCCGGCGGTTGTCGAAGCCGACGCAGGGATGGCCGCCGTCGGCGTCGTAGATCCAGGTGTTGACGTAGGGCACCCTCTTCGCCGCCAGCCGCTCGTAGAGGGCCGCTTCGTGATCGGCGCCGATGAGCATGATGCCGTCGACTCCGCGCTCGATCAGCGCATCAAGCTCGGCAAGCTCGCGGTCCCGCACATATTCGGTGCTGGCAAGCAAGAGCACGAAACCCGCGGCATTCAGCCGGCGCTGGAGGGCATCGATCCCTTTCGCGAAGATGGCGTTGTCCAGCGTCGGCACGATGGCACCCACGGTGTTCGAGCGCCGCGACGCCAGCGCGCGCGCAACGCCGTGCGGCACGTAGCCGAGGCGCGTCACCGCGATCTGCACCCTGGCGCGCAGCTCCTCGCGCACGTTGCCGGGCCGGTTCAGCACCCGCGAGACGGTCGCCGGCGAGACGCCGGCGGCCTCTGCCACGTCATCGAGCGTGACCGTGCCGAGAGCTCTTATCTGCAAGCGCTTTCTCCTGGTGCAACCTATGAGGACATATTCTGCCGGATTCGACGCTCGGTTACAACTTACCGTAAAATAAGAGCAATGTCCCCCTGAGGGTGCCATAAACCGATTGACAGCCATTTCCCGTCAGGCCCTAATATGCGAAAACCAAGAAAGCGCTTTCTCAATCGGCGCGCGACGAGGAATTGCCGATGGCGAGCTCGAACGGTGGTCGCGGCGGCCTCAGACGGTGGCTCGTCGGCGGTGCGACGGTCGCACTCCTCCTTGTCCTCTGGTATGCGCTGACGACGGCGGCCGGGGTCATCGATCCAGCCCGCTTCCCGCGGCCCTCGGATGTCTGGCAGGCGGCGGAGCAGCTCTCCGGGCGCGGCTATGCCGGGGGTACTTTGGCCTGGCAAGCCTGGTACAGCTCGCGCCTTGTCATCCTCGGCTTCTTCGTTGCCGCCGGGACGGGCGCGCCGCTCGGTCTTCTCATGGGGACGAGCCGCCGCGCCGAGGCCTTCATCAACCCCGCTTTTCTCCTCATCCGCCCGATCCCGCCGCTCGCCTGGATTCCGCTTGCCATTCTGTGGTTCGGTCTGGGCGATCTCGCAAAGATCTTCGTCATCTGGTTCGCCGCATTCGTCCCGGCGCTCATCAATACCTACACCGGGGTGCGCAACGTCGACCGCACGCTGATCGCCGCCGCGCGCGTCCATGGCGCGTCGAGCTGGCAGGTGCTGACGGACGTCGTCATTCCCGGAGCACTGCCCCTGGTCTTCACCGGCCTGCGCCTGTCGCTGCAGGCCGCTTGGACCACGCTCGTGGCGGCGGAGCTGGTCGGCGCGTTCTTTGGTCTGGGGCGCGTCCTCATCATCGCGGCGCAGGACATCTATCCCGGCATGATAGCCTACGCCATGTTTTGGGTGGCGCTCCTGGGTGCTGCCATGACCGGGGCACTTGCGCTGATCGAGCGCTGGTCGATGCCGTGGCGCGCCGCATGACCGCCAGCGGCCCGCCCGTGTCGACCGAGGGAAAGAGGGAGCCGCCGCTTTGGCTCTACGCGGCGGCAGGATTCGTAACGCTCTTCGCGCTCTGGCTGGCGCTCGCCCGCTCAGGCGTGATGCCGGAACGGGTGCTGCCGGGTCCGGATGCCGTGGTGGCGGCGTTTCTCCGCCTCACCGTCGAGCCCTTCGCCGGCTTCACCCTGCAGCAGGACCTTCTCTCCAGCGCCATCCGTTTCGCGCTGGGCTTTCTCCTGGCCGCATCGTGCGGCATTCCGCTCGGCCTGCTGATGGGCTGGTTTCGCTGGCTCGACGATATCGTCTCGCCGCTCTTCGAGGGCTTGCGCTTCGTAGCGCCGATCGCATGGGTTCCGTTCGCGGCCTTGTGGTTCGGCACCGGCGTCGGCGGGCCGATCCTGATCATATTTTCCGGCGCCTTTCCGCCTTGCGTGATCAATGCCTATCGCGGCGCGCGTCTGGTCGAGCCGCGCTATCTCGAGGCGGCTCAGACCTTGGGCGCCAGCCATTGGCGCATCATTACGGAGGTGCTGATACCGGCGGCGCTGCCGGCGATCGTAGCGGGCTTGCGCATCGGCGCGGGCCTGGGCTGGCAATCTCTGATCGGCGCCGAGCTCATCGTCGTCTCGTCGGGCATCGGTTACCTCATCGTTCAGGGCCAGAGCAATCTCGCGACCCCGATCGTGATGGCCGGCATGCTGGCGATCGGCTGCGTCGGCTTCGCCATCGACGTGCTGCTGCGCGCCTTCGAGCGGCGCGTGCGGCGCGGCTGGGCGGGCTAGGAAGATGAGCGGAATCTCGTTCGTCGGCGTGACCAGGAGCTTTACCCGCGGTGCCGAGCCGATCGTGGCGCTCGACGGCGTCTCGCTCGAGATACGGGAGCGCGAATTCGTCGCAATCGTGGGTCCGTCCGGCTGCGGCAAGACCACGCTCTTGCGTCTGGCGGCTGGCCTCGACTTTCCCACCGCGGGCAAGGTGCTGGTGGCGGAGCGGCCGGTGCGCGGGCCCGGGCCCGATCGCGCGGTCGTCTTCCAGCAGTTCGCCCTCTTCCCCTGGAAGAGCGTCAGACAGAATATCGGCTTCGGCCTGAAGTGCCGCGGCGTGCCATCTCGCGAACGCGAGGCCGCCGTGCGGTACTACATCGAAGTGATGGGTCTCGGCGGACACGAGGACGCCTTTCCCCATCAACTCTCGGGCGGCATGCAGCAGCGCGTTGCCATCGCGCGGTCCTACGTGCTCGATCCCGAAGTGCTGCTGATGGACGAGCCCTTCGGGTCGCTCGACGCGCAGACCCGCATCGAGATGCAGGAGGAGCTCATTCGGCTGGCACGCGTCAATCCGCGCACGGTGCTGTTCATCACGCACAGCGTCGAGGAGGCGGTCTATCTCGCCGACCGCGTCGTGGTGATGACCAAGCGGCCGGGACGGATTCGCGAGATCATCGATGTCGCCGGCGTGCGGCGCGACGAGGCCTGGCAGACGCGGCCGGTCGAGGAGGTCATGGACCGGGAGTCCTTCATCCACCTCCGGAGCTACATCTGGAAACTGTTGCGCGATCAGCGCGACGAGGGCGCGGGCGTCGAGCGCCTGGACCTGCGCCGCGCCGTACGAACCAAGCGATCATAAGCAACGCCACTTAAGGGAGGACAATATGACGATGAAACGCCTCTGGACATGGTTGATCCCCGTCATGCTCGGCATTTTCGCCGTCCTGAGCTCGGGAGCGGCTCGCGCGGCGACCGCGATCGGCGTGAGCTATCAGCCGGCGCTCTACTGGTCGGTTCCATATTTCATCGCGACGGAGAAGGGTTGGTGGGCGGCGATGGGCTTGGCGCCCAATTTCAGCACGTTCCCGGCCGGCGCCCCGCAGGTGGCGGCGGCACCGTCCAAATCCTGGGACGTCGGCGGGACCGGATCGGCGCCGGCGGTGCTCGGTGCCGCGCGGTTCAACATCCTCACGATCGGCATCACCAACGACGAGTCGGCGGCCAACGTCGTCATGGCACGCGCCGCCGAGGCTGCTGCGATCCTCAAGAGCCCGCAAAGCCTCAAGGGCAAGCAGCTGCTGCTTTCGACCAACTCGACGGGCGAATATGCAGCGCTCGCCTGCCTCGGCAAATGGGGTCTGAAGCCCGCGGACCTCCAGATCGTCAATCTGCAGCAGGCGCAGATCATCTCGGCATTCAGCAGCGGCAACGGCACGCTCGCCGGCGTTTGGGCGCCGAACGACTACACGCTCGAGGATCGCGCGAATGCCAAAATCATCTGCACGGGCAAGGATGCGGGCGTCGCCGTGCCGGGGACGCTCGTGGTGCGCGCCGATTACGCGAAAAGCAATCCCGACGACGTGGCGCGCTATCTCGCGGTCTACCTGCATTCGGTCGCGTGGCAGCGCAAGCATCGGCAAGAGACCATCGACCTCATGCGCCGCTTCTATCAGCAGGGCGGCGTCACCATCCCCGACAAGTATCTCGCGCAGGAGATCGACACGCGTCCCACCTTCACGCTCGACGAGCAGCTCAAGATCATGGCGCGCACCGCGGGGCCGTCCACGGTCGATGGCTGGTACCAGAAGCTCGGCGCCTATTTGAAGTCGACCGGGACGGTGAGCGAGCCGCCGCCGCCGGCCTCCTTCATCACCGACGAATTCATGAAGAAGGTGGCCGCCGACCCGAAACTGAAAGCCTTCGCCAACGACGAATAGAGGCCGAGGTGCAGCGGCGCGGGGCAACCCGCGCCCCGCACGCTTTCTCCTCAATGCGGGGAGCGATGAGCCCATGAGGGTGCAGTATCTCAAGAAGGCGACGCGGACGCCGACGACCGGGCAAGAGGAGACCCGGGATGTGGTCGCCCGGATGCTGCGCGAGATCGAGGAGGGCGGCGAGCCGGCGGTCCGCGGCCATGCCGAGCGCCTGGACAAGTGGACCGGCGAGTTCGTCGTCGCTCCCGCCGAGCTCGCCGAAGCCGAGCGCCAACTCTCTCCTCTGACAAAGGAGGACATCCGCTTCAGCTACGCGCAGGTGCGGCGGTTTGCCCAGGCGCAGCGCGACAGCATGGCGGAGTTCTCCCTCGAGCTCTTGCCCGGATTGACCGCGGGTCAGCGCCTCGTCCCGGTCGAGGTGGCCGGATGCTATGTCCCGGGCGGCCGCTTCGCCCATATCGCATCCGCCATCATGAGCGTGACGACGGCGAAGGCGGCGGGCGTTCCCCGGGTGGTCGCCTGCTCGCCCTCGCACCAGGGACGCGGCATTCATCCGGCGATCCTCTATGCGCTCAAAATTTGCGGTGCGGATGCCATCCTGACGCTCGGCGGCGTGCAGGCGATTGCGGCGCTGGCCTTCGGTCTTTTCACGGGCAAGCCCGCCGACATCATCGTCGGTCCCGGCAACAAGTATGTGGCCGAAGCGAAGCGTCTGCTCTTCGGCCGCGTCGGCATCGACGTCTTCGCCGGCCCCACGGAGATACTGGTCATCGCCGACGAGGGCGCGGATGCGGCACTCGTGGCATCCGACCTCGTGGGCCAGGCGGAGCACGGCACGGACTCGCCGGCGATCCTGGTGACGACCTCGCGCTGCCTTGCCGAGACCGTGCTGGAGCTCGTACCCCGGGCCGCGGCGCGCCTCCCCGCCGGCAATGCCGCGGCGGAGGCGTGGCGCGAGTGCGGCGAGGTGATCCTCTGCGCGGACCGCGGCGCCGCCGCGGAGGTGAGCGACCAATACGCGCCCGAGCATCTCGAGGTGCACGCCGCGGATCTTGACTGGTGGCTCGGCCGCTTGCGCAATTACGGCTCGCTCTTCCTCGGCGAGGAGACCACGGTGGCATTCGGCGACAAGGCGTCGGGCCCCAATCACATCCTGCCGACCAAGCGGGCGGCACGCTACAGCGGCGGCCTGAGCGTGGGAAAGTTCCTCAAGGTGCTGACCTGGCAGCGCATGACGCGCGAGGCGACGGCCGAGATCGCCACGGTGACGGCACGCCTCTCCCGCATGGAGGGCATGGAGGCTCACGCGCGGACGGCCGACGATCGCCTGCGCAAGTATTTTTCCGACCGGGATTTCCGCACGGTTCCTTGAGCGGCGGGAGAGCCCCATGAAGGCGCTTGATATGAACGCCTATGTGGCGTGCATGAGCAGCCGTCAACGACGCGGGGGCGCCAGATGGGTCGAACTGCCGAAGCGAAACGGGACCGCATGCACCTGCGCTTGGACGCCAAGACCAAGCGCAAGCTCGAGCGGGTGGCGGCCTATGAGGAAACGAGCGTGAGCGATTTCGTGGTGGCGAACGCGGCGGCGGCGGCCGAGCGGGTCATCGATTCGCGCGAGAAGATCGCTCTTTCGGCGATGGATTGGAAAGTCTTCTATGACGCGCTGATCAACCCGCCGGAACCGAACGAGAAGCTGAAGGAAGCCGCGCGCCGCTATCGCGAGCGTGTCGGTGGATGAGCCGCCCCTGGTCATCGGGCCGCTTGGCTCGCACCATGACCGGAGCGCCTTCTCGTGCGGGGGGACCCCGCCCTCGACGCCTACCTTCAGCGGCAAGCCTCGCAGGACATACATCGGCGCGCCGCACAGGTGTTCGCCGCCGTCGGCGAGGCACCTGGAAGGATCCCCGGTTATTACAGCCTGAGCGCCGCGAGCCTCGCGAAGGACGAATTGCCGGCGGCCTCGGCGAAGCGGCTGCCGCATTATCCCGTGCCGGCCGCCGTGCTCGGCCGCCTCGCCATCGATCGCGAGCAGCAAGGGCGCGGGCTTCGGGAGATGCTGCTGCTCGATGCGATACGCCGTGCCGTCCGGGTGAGCACGGCGATCGCCGTGCATGCGATCATCGTCGACGCCAAGAACGAGCGCGCGCAAGCGTTCTACGAACGCTACGGCTTTCGTGCCTTCGCTGGCGCGCCGCGCCGTCTCTTCCTCCCCCTCGAGAGCTTCGAGAAGCTCGGGCTGCAGCTCAGTCCCCGATCACTTGCAGCGTCTCCTTGCGCGCGGCAGCGGCGAGATCGGCATCGAGAGTGGCGAGCGGGAAGCCCTCGCGACCGGCGAGCTCGAGGTAGCTGGCGTGGTAGACGGAAAGCCGGTGCCGCCGCGCGAGCGTCAGAACGCCGGTTTCGTCGGGATCGCGGTCGATCGTCACGCCGAGGCGGGAGAGGCTGCGCAAGAAGGTCGATACGTTGGCTTCACTGAGCCGTCCCCGGCGCTCGTTCACGATGAGCGTGTTGCGGATCTCGAACCACCACAGACTCGGCACCCTCGCCTCGTCGCTGCGGATGCGCTCGAGCGCCAGCGCGGCCACTGGATGGTCTTCGTCGTCGAACGCCCAGCACGCGGTGACCGAGGCGTCGAGGACAAACGGCATCAGTATTTGTGTCCCTCGTGCCGCGCCGAGAGAAGCTCGGCAAGCGAAATCCGCCCGGTGCTCCGGCGCAGCGCCTTGATGCCGGCGATCGCCTTGTCGATCTCCTCCTGCCGCCGATGCGCCTCGGGCACCAGCCGCGCGATGGCACGGCCGTGGCGCGTGATGACGATGATCTCGCCGCGCTCCACCTCGTCGAGAAGGCGGGGTAGGTGCGTCTTGGCAGCCGATGCCTGGATTTCGCGCATGATGGAGTCTTTCAATCGGTCGATTCGACTAGTCGAAGCATACCGATGCGCGGGTAAAGGGTCAATGGCGGTCAACGAAAAACCCCGCCGGCTGGGCGGGGCTTACGCTGCGGCTCGGCGTCTGCCGGCGCTACAGCACCGACTGCAGCCACTCGTAGAGCTTGCTCTTGGGCAGGCTGCCGACCTTCATGGCGGCCACTTGCCCCGCCTTGAAGAGCATCAGGGTGGGGATGCCGCGCACGCCGTATTTCTGCGGCGTCGTCGGGTTCTCGTCGATGTTGAGCTTGGCTACCGTGACCTTGCCGTCCATCTCGCTGGCGAGCGCCTCGAGGTGGGGGGCGATCTGCTTGCAGGGGCCGCACCATTCGGCCCAGAAGTCGACCAGCACCGGCACTGCTGCCTTGAGCACGTCGCTCTCGAAGGATGCGTCGGATACCTTGGTCGTCGTCATTTGTCAGTCCTTTCAAGTAGTCGGACGCGAGACGCCAATCCCCTTGCAGCCTTCGCCGCTGCTGAATCTATGGGTTGCCTCGGCCGCCCGTCAAGGCGCGTGGGCGTCAAGCAAGCCATCCGGCAGGAGCATGAGGGCGGGCCCGTCGGTGAAAAGCAGGGCCGCGCGCAGCCGGCGGCCTGGGTAGATGCGCCGGAGGAGCGCGCGATAGGCCGCCATCTGCCTGAGATAGGCCACGGCCACCTCCTCGACCGCCGCGGGCGGCGCCCGGTTGGTCTTGTAATCGACGACGAGGATCTCGCGCTCGCCCACCAGGAGGCGATCGATCTGGCCCGAGATCACGCGGCCATTGACCTCGCCCACCAGCGCCACCTCGGCGCGCGAGCCCGGGCCGAAGAGGGGGGCTAACGCGGCATCGGCGAGCACCGCCAGGGTCTCGCGCGCGATCTCCTCCTGCGCCGCCGCAGCGAGACCGTGGGCCGCGCGCGCGAGGTAGCGCCGGCAGGCCGCCTCGCGCGCGCGAGGAGGCAGCTCGGGCAGCGCCTCGAGGAGCCGGTGCACGAGGAGGCCGCGGCGGAAGCGGGCGGCCCCATCGGGGCCGAGCGGCGAGCGCGCGGGCGGCTCCTCCTCTTCCGGGCGCGAGGGGGCCAAGGGGCGGGCCGGGACCGGCTCCGGGGCGGGAAGCGCGCGCGCCCAGGGCGGCAGGGGCTCGCCCGCCGCGTGCGGGGCCTGCTCCGTCCTCTCGCCCTCGGGGCCGACTTCCTGGGGCGAGGAGAGGCGCAGGCCTTGGCCGCTCCAGCCCTGGGCGATCTCGTGGCTGCAATCGAAGGCGAAGGGGGCGGCGCTCTCCGCGAGCCCCTCGCGTACGAGGCTCCACCAGGAGTCGGACGGCACCTCGCGCTGGCCGCGCCAGCCGCAGACATAGAGCCGGTCCGCCGCACGCGTCATGGCGACATAGAGGAGCCTGCGGTACTCCTCGTCCCGCTTGCGCTTGGCGGCGTCGCGCATCTCGCGCGCGAGCCCGTCCTCGAGCGCGCTGCGCGGCGCCCACAGGAGGCCCTCCTCGCCGCCGTCGAGCCAGAGCAGGCGCGGCGTGCGCTTGGGCGTCTCGACCGTGTCGGGGAGGATGACGATCGGCGCCTCGAGGCCCTTGGCGCCGTGCACGGTCATGATGCGCACCTCGTCGCGGCTGGCCGCCTCGGGGTCGCGCTTGATCTGCGCCTCGCCCGCCTCGACCCAATGGAGGAAACCCTCGAGGGAGGGCACGTGGGCGCGCTCGTAGGCAAGGGCGAGTGCCAAGAACTCGTCGAGCGGCTCCTCCGCCTCGGCGCCGAGCCGTGCCACCATGCGCTCGCGCCCGCTCGGTGCGGCGGGCGTGCCGCGCCCGGCGAGCGCCTCGGCGAAGAGCTCGTAGGGCGGCGTGAAGTCGACGCGGCGCAAGAGGCCGGCGAGATAGGCGTGGGCCGCGGCGAAGGCGGCGTCCTCGTCGGCGCGGCGCACGAGCTCCGCCCACAGGCTGCCCTCGCGCCCGTAGGCGAGTGCGAAGAGCTGGTCCTCGTCGAGGCCTACGAGCGGGCTCTTGAGCAGGCAGGCGAGCGTGAGATCGTCCTCGGGGAGGAGGAGGAAGCGCGCGAGTGCGATGAGGTCCATCACCGCGAGCTGGTCCGTCAGCACCATGCGGTCGACGCCCGCCACCGCCACGCCGGACTGCTTGAGCGCGCGCACGAGCTCAGCCACGAAGACGGTGCGCCGGCGCACCAGCACCATGATGTCGCCGGGACGGATCCGCCGGTTCTTCGAGAGAAGCCGCTCGTCCGTGTCGAGCCAGCGCCGGATGCGGAGGGCGATGAGTGCGGCCAGCCGCGCCGGCGGCGAATCGCCGCGCTCGCGCGTCACGGGCGGTGTCCAGTCCTCAGCAGCCTCGCGCTCGCGCGGGGTGGCCACGGGCCACAGCTCGACGAGGCCGGCGCGGCCCTCGCGATGGGCGAAATGGCGCACCGTCTCGCCGGGAGCGGCAACGCCTTCGGCGGCTGCGGGCCGCGCGAAGACGCCGTCGACCGCCGCGAGCACGGCGGGCGTCGAGCGGAAGGAGACCTCGAGGGCGACGCTCCGCCACGCGGCACCGGCTTGCGCCACCTTGCGCGCGAAATGCCGCCGCATGGCCTCGAAGGCGTCGGGGTCGGCGCGCTGGAAGCTGAAGATCGACTGCTTGGCGTCGCCTACCGCGAAGACGGTGCGCGTGCCATCGCGCGCCCCCTCGCCCGCGAAGAACTCCTCGGCGAGTGCCGCCACCACCTGCCATTGGTCCGGGTTGGTGTCCTGGGCCTCGTCGATGAGGATGTGGTCGAGGCCCTGGTCGAGCTTGTAGAGCACCCAGCCGGCGCCCTGCCGCTCGAGGAGCCGCCGCGTCTCGAGGATGAGATCGTCGTAGTCGAGCAGGGCCCGGTGCTCCTTGTGGCGCCCGTAGGCTGCGAGCACCGCGGCGCCGAGGCGGAGGAGGGCAACGCTCGCGGCGGCCACGGCCGCGGCCTTGCGCCGCGCTGCCTCGGCGGCGAGACGCGCCGCCTCGGCGGCAAGCGCCGCCTCGGCTTCCGGGCTCGCCTGGCGCACCGCCTTGGTGGCGAGCGTCTTGCGCACTTCGTCCTCGGCGGTGAGGAACTGGCGCGCGTATTCGCCGAAGCCCGCCGCGCGTGCCGCCGCGTCGGCGGCGAGCCAGGCGGCGATCGCCTCGCCGCGCTTGCGGTCCGCGGCCGAGCCCTGCGCGAGCGCCGCCGCCGCAGCCTTGAGTGCCGCCGCCGGGAAGTTTCCGTCGGCCGCGGCGCGCGCCTGGGTGCGCTCCGGCGTGTCGCCGGGCCGCAAGTCCAGACGGCGGTAAAGCGCTGCCGCCGCGGCCTCGAGACCGCCCGCTTTCCCGAGGAGGCGGGCGAGCCGGCCGCGCTCGCGCGCGAGCTCTGCCATGAGATCGCCGAACTCCTCCTCGGAAACGTGGCCCGTCACCTCGCGCAAGGCCTCGGCCAGGGCAGCGTCGCGTTCCGGCTCGGCCGCGATGAGCACCTCGTCGCGCGCGAGCTCCATGAGCTCGGCGGCGCTGCGCTCGTCGAGCACCTGGAAATGGGGGACGAGGCCGGCCTCGAGCGGAAAGCGGCGCAAGAGCGACTGGCAGAAGGCGTGGATCGTCGCGATGCGTAAGCCCTCTGGCGCATCCACGACTTGCGCGAAAAGCCGCCGCGCGCGCTCGAGTGCGTCTGCGGCCGGCGTCGCGTCGGTGAGGTCCGCGAGCCGCTTGGCAAGCGCGCCGTCCGGCACCGTCGCCCAGGCGCCGAGAATGGTGGCGATGCGGTTCGCCATCTCCGCGGCGGCCGCCTTGGTGAAGGTGAGGCAGAGGATGCGCGCGGGCGGCGTGCCCGCGAGAAGCAGGCGCAGCACGCGCTCGGTGAGCACCGTGGTCTTGCCCGTGCCGGCCGAGGCCGCGACCCAGACGGAGACCGCCGGTCCTGCTGCGATGCGCTGGTCGAGGCGCGCATCTCGCCCGCCGACGCTCACTCGCCGCCCTCCTCGACCGCCGACCATTCCTTGACGCGCGCGAGATGCTCGTAGTCGCTGTAGGCGGGTGCCGCATCGGGCCGCGGGCGCGCCGCGTAGGGTGTCGCGGCATCGTCGAAGGCCGCGATGAGGCGGAGGAGCCCCGCGCGCGCCGCCTCCGCGAGCTCGCGAGGAGCGCCCTCTATCGGCTTCTCCTCGCCCGGCGGGTCGCCGCCCGAGAGCCGCCAGAAGGCGAGCGTCTCGACGGCTGCGGCCTCGAGACCTGGGAAGGCGCCCGCCATCGCCATCGCCGCCTCGAGGGGAAGCTGCGGGGCGAAGCCGGCTGCGACCTCGGCCGGGCTCGGCACGCGGCCGGTCTTGTAGTCGATGATGGCGAGCCCGCCCGAAGCCAGGCGGTCGATGCGGTCGGCCCGCGCCTTGAGGAAGAAGGCGCCGCCCGGCGCCTCGAGCGTCATGAGGCCGCTCGCCTCCGTGCGGCTCTCGGCGAGAAGCGGCCGCCGCAGCCGCTCCTGCGCCACGAACCAGTCGGCGATGCGCACGAAGCGCGGCCACCAGAAGGCGCGCACGCCGGGCCGCTCGAGCGCCGCCCCGAAGGCCTCGGCGCCGATGGCGAGGAGGCGCTCGACCGCGTCCTCCGGCAGCGCTCCGTCGTGGCGCTGGACGAAGAGGTCGAGTGCGCGGTGGATGAAGCTGCCGCGCTCGGCCACGCTCGGGTCCGCGTCGAGCGCATCGAGGGCCGCAAGACGCAGCACGTGCTTGGCATAGATGGCGTAGGGATCGCGCATCCAGGTCTCGATCTCGGTGACCGAGAGCCGCCGCGGCCTTGCCTCGAGCGGCGGGCGCGGCGCCGGTGCTGCGAGCGGCGGCTGTGGCTCCCGCGGCTCGTCGAGTGCGGCCTGCCAGTGGAGCCGGTCGGGCGCTGCGAGCCGCGCGGGCTCGAGCTCGACCGCGCGCAGCAGGCTGTCGAGGCGCAAGAGCCAGCGCGCCGGCACGCTCGGCGTGCCCTCGACCTTGAGCGCGCGGGTCAGCACCACCTCGGGCGCCGCCGCTCCTTGCGCGAAGTCGTGGGCCGAGAGGCCGATGCGCCGCTCCGCCTCGGGCAGGCCGAACTCGGCGCGCATGGGCCGCGACATCCAGGGATCGACGGGCGGGGCCGCCGGCCAGGTGCCCTCGTTCAAGCCGCCGAGGATGAGGAGATCGGCGTGCTGGAGGCGCGCCTCGAGCGGACCCCAGATGGCGAGCCGCGGATGGCGGCCGTAGTGCTGCCGCACCACCCGTCCGGCGAGGAGCGAGGCGAAGAATGCCGGGTAGGCGCCGGGCGCGAATGAAGTGAGCCTCGCCGCACTTTCCGCAAGCTCTGCCACGAAGCCCGCCGCTTCCTCGCCCAACTCGCCCGACCACAGGCGCTCGGCCCCCGCTTGCCCGTGCGCCGCCGACAGCGCCTCGGCCGCCGCGACGTGGGCGGCGATGAGCTCGGCCGCCACGGCGGAGCGCCGCGCCATGAGCTTGAGGAGGGGGCCGAGCGCTGCCGCCAGGCAATCGATGAGCTTGGCAACGACCAGGCGCTCCTCCTCGTGCGCGAGCGAGCGCGCCGCCGAGCGCAGGCCCTTGAGGCCCGCGGCCGGCCGCGGACCGCGCAAGACCGCGAGCTCGAGGCGGCGGGCGTCGTGGCGGAAGGCGGCGGGCTCACGGCCGCCCGCGGCAAGCGGGTGCTTCAGGAGGGCTATGAGGGCGAGCGGGGCGAGCTCCTCGGCCGCGGCCTCGGCAACGAGGCGGAGGAAGCTGCCTGGCGGCGTCGCGTCGAGCGGGGTGCCCGCCGAATCGTCAACCCCGATGCCCCAGCGCAGGAGCTCGGCTGTGACGCGGCGCGCGAGCGCCCGGTCGGGGGTGACGAGGGCGGCACTCCGCCCCGGCGTCTCGAGCGCCTCGCGCATGAGGAGGGCGATGACGCCCGCCTCCTCGCGCGGGCTCGGGCAGTCGATGCGGCTCAGGCCCTCGAGCGCCTCGGCGGGCAGCCCGCCCAGGCGGCGCCAGGCGTCGGTCGAGCCGGCGGGACGCATGGCCTCGGCGATGAGGGCGGCGCGCGCGGGGGGCGATGCCGGCAATCCCGCGCACGGCCACTCCTGCACATCGCCGCGCGCGATGCCGATATGCTCGAGGAGGCGCTTCAAGCCGAATTGCGGATGGCTCGGCTCGAGCATCTCCCAGGCATCGCCGTCGCTCTCCTGGTCGAGGCCGGGCAGCACGACGCGGCCCGTCGGCAGCGTGGCGATGAGTGCCAGAAGATCGGCGGTCGCCGGGATGCTGCCGGTCGAGCCCGCGGCGATCACCGGATGGGCCGGCGGCCGCTCGCGCCAGAGCGTGGCCTGGGCCTCGATGAGGCGGTTGCGCCGCTCAGCCGGATCGATCGCCCCCTCCGCCGCGAGCAGCCTGGGCCAATGCTCGGTGACGATCGCGAGGAAGCGAAGTGTCACCTGCCAATGCTCGGCATAGCGTTCGGGCACCAGGCCCGCGAGCCGCTCGAAGCCGATGCGCTCGGTCGCCGCCTGGTCGATGAGCCGCCCGAGCTCGGCCGCGAGCTCGACCGACTGGGCGAGGCTGTGCTGGCCGAGCTTGCGGATGAGCTCGGCGAGCAGCAGGCGGCGGCGCAGCTCCGGGATGGCGGGTGGGATGTCGAGTGCCGCATCGGCGAGCGGGGCCTCGTCCGCGGCGAAGGCGAGCGCCTCCTCGTCGATGTCGCCGATCGGCGTCATGCGCGGCAGGAGCAACGCCTTCCCGGCGGAGAGTCGCAGGAAGGCCTCGCGCAAGCTGCGCACCGCGCGCCTGGTCGGCAGCAGCACGGCGATGCGGCTCAATGCCAAGGGATCGCCGGCCGTCTCGCGCAAGAGCTCGGCGGCGAGCGCATCGACGAAGGCGACGCCCGGCGGGATCGTATAGACGCTCGGCCTGCCGGCGCTCATCGCCGCTCTCGGGCCGCGATGCGCGCGAGCGACGCCTCGGCAAGGCCGATGCCCTCGAGCGTGCCGACGTGGAAATAGGCGCCCTCGTGCGCGAGGCCGAAGAGGCGGCCCGCGGCGATCGCGCGGTCCCACAGCGGGTTGAGCGAGAGCTTGCCCAGGGCGACGCCGTCGAAGAGCCGCGGCGAGAGAAGCTGGACGCCGATGTAGATGAAAGCACCCTCGCTATCCGCAGCACGCCGCGCGAGCCTGCCGTCGGCAGCGAGGTCGAAATCGCCGCGCCCCTCATAGCCGGGCGCACCCTCGCGCGGTGCCACGAGGAGGAGTGCATCCATGCGCCGCTCGTCCCACGCCGAGGCGAGGCGGAGGAGCGTGTCGGCGGCGCCGTCGAGCCAGAGGGCGTCGCTGTTGACCGCATAGAATGGATGCGGCCCCAGGTGCGTCAGCGCCTTCAAGATGCCGCCGCCGGTCTCGAGGAGCTCGGGCTCGTGGGAGAGGATGATGCGCGGGCGCGTGCGGGAGGCGAGATGGCGCTCGATCTCCGCCGCGAGATGGTGGGTGTTGACGACCGCCGCCTCGACGCCGGTAGCGGCGAGATGGTCGAGCACGCGGTCGAGGAGCGTGCGGCCGGCGACCCGAACAAGCGGCTTGGGCGTGCGCTCGGTCAAGGGGCGCATGCGGAGGCCGAGCCCGGCCGAGAGCACGATGGCGCGCTTGGGCCGCGTCACGTTCGCACCCGGCACTCGGGCACGCGCCGCATCTCGGGCGGGATGTGGCGTGCCAGCCACGCGCGCAGCGGTGCGAGCGCCGGCTGCTCGGCCGCGGCCTCGATGAGGCGCCAGACGCGGGGGATATGGTCGAGGTAGCGGGGCTTGCCGTCGCGCAGGCAAAGCCGGGTGAAGACGCCGACGATGCGCAGGTTGCGTTGCGCGCTCATGATGGCTGAGGAGCAGGCGAAGGCCGCGGGGTCGAGCGCCGGGAAGGCGGCGAGGTAATGCGCCAGGAGCTCGCACTTGAGCTCGGCGGGCACGTCGCGCCGCGCATCATCGAGGAGGGACACGAGGTCGTAGGTGACGGGCCCGATCACCGCGTCCTGGAAATCGAGCAGGCCGCAGGCGGCGACGCCCGCGCGGCCGGCGAGCAGCATCAGGTTGTCGGGGAAGTAGTCGCGCAGCACCAGGCTCGCCGGCACCGCGCGCGCGTGGGGCAGCACCTCCTGCCAGGCAGCCAGATATTCGGCGCGCAAGGGCTCGGGCGTCGCGGCACCCGTGATCGCGGGGAGATACCAGTCGAGGAGGATCGTTGCCTCGCTCAGCATGTGCGCGTCGTCATAGGCGGGGAGCCGGATGCTGCTCGCGCGCGGGCTGCCGTGGAGCGCTATGAGGGTGTCGACGGCGAGCCGGTAGAGCGCACGCTTGTCGCCCGCGCAATCGACGAGTGCCGCCATGTTGGCGTCGCCGAAGTCCTCGATGAGGAGGAGCCCGGCCGCCTCGTCCGCCGCCTCGATACGCGGGGCGGAGAGGCCGAGCGAGACGATATGGCGCGCCACCGCGACGAAGGGCCGCACGTTCTCCCGGGGCGGGGGTGCCACCATGAGCACGATGCGGCGTCCGGCACCGTCGGTGAGCCGCTCGTAGCGGCGGAAGGAGGCGTCGCCCGCAAGCGGGCGGCGTGCGGCGCCCGCCCAGCCGCTCGCCGCAAGGAAGGCCTCGATGGCAGCACCGCGCGCGCTCACCGCCGCAACTCCGCGAGCCGCGCCGACCAGCCGCCGTGGCCCGCGAGGCGGCAGCGCCGCGCCGCAGGTCCATCGGCGAACTCGAGCGCCACCTCGAGACGCTCGCGCGGCAGGAGTGCTGCCAAGCGCTCGGGCCATTCGATGAGGCTCACCCCTTCGGCGAAAGCCTCCTCGATGCCGAGCTCATAGGCATCCTCCGGCAGCACGAGGCGATAGAGATCGAAGTGGTAGAGCTTGAGCGGCGGCAGCTCATAGAGCTGCACGAGGGTGAAGGTCGGGCTCGGCACCTCCTCGGTGCCGCCGAGCGCTCGGATGAAAGCGCGCGCGAAGGCCGTCTTGCCGACGCCGAGAGGACCTGAGAGCGCCAGCACGTCGCGCGGCCGCGCAAGGCGCGCCAGTGCCGCCGCGAGCCGCCCCGTCGCCGCGAGATCGGCGAGCTCGAGCTCGCGCTGTCCGGCGGAGACGTCCGAAACTCCCTGGCTCATCCCTCACCCTCCCATTGCTGCGCAATGGGCCCCTCCCTCTCCCGCAAGCGGGAGAGGGATTTCAGGCCATCTTCGAATGGCGAGGAGAGCCCTGCAAGCTAATACCGGTAATGGTCCGCCTTGAAGGGGCCTTCCGGGCTCATGCCGAGATAGGCCGCCTGCTTGTCGCTCAATCTGGTGAGCTTGGCGCCGACCTTGGCCAAGTGGAGGGCCGCCACCTTCTCGTCGAGGCGCTTCGGGAGCACGTGGACCTTCTTCGCGTATTTGTCGCGCTTGCCCCAGAGCTCGATCTGCGCCAGCACCTGGTTGGTGAAGGAGGCGCTCATCACGAAGCTCGGGTGGCCGGTGGCGCAGCCGAGGTTCACGAGGCGGCCCTCGGCAAGGAGGATGATGCGCTTGCCGTCGGGGAACTCGATCTCGTCGACCTGCGGCTTGACGTTGTGCCATTTGAAGTTGCGCAGGCCCGCCACCTGGATCTCGGAATCGAAGTGCCCGATGTTGCACACGATGGCGCGGTCCTTCATCCGCCGCATGTGCTCGACGGTGATCACGTCGACGTTGCCCGTGGCGGTCACGAAGATGTCGGCGCGCGGGGCCGCCTCCTCCATGGTGACCACCTCGTAGCCCTCCATCGCCGCCTGCAGCGCGCAGATGGGATCGATCTCCGAGACGATGACGCGGGCGCCGGCGTGGCGCAGCGAGGAGGCCGAGCCCTTGCCCACGTCGCCGAAGCCGCACACCATCGCCACCTTGCCCGCCATCATCACGTCGGTCGCGCGCCGGATGCCGTCGACGAGGGATTCGCGGCAGCCGTAGAGGTTGTCGAACTTGGACTTGGTCACCGAATCGTTGACGTTGATGGCGGGGAAGAGGAGGCGGCCTTCGGCTGCCATCTGGTAGAGGCGGTGGACGCCGGTCGTGGTCTCCTCGGTGACGCCGCGGATCGACTTCCCGAGCGTCCCATACCAGCCGGGCTTGGCCTTGAGCCGCGTCTTGATGGCGGCGAAGAGCGCCTCCTCCTCCTCGTTCGCCGGCTTGGCGACGGCGGAAGCATCGCTCTCCGCGCGCATGCCGAGATGGACGAGGAGCGTCGCGTCGCCGCCGTCGTCGAGGATCATGTTGGGCACGCCGCCGTCGGACCACTCGAAGATGCGGTGGGTGAAGTCCCAATATTCGGCGAGGCTCTCGCCCTTGTAGGCGAAGACGGGCGTGCCGGCCTCGGCGATCGCCGCCGCGGCATGGTCCTGGGTCGAGAAGATGTTGCAGGAGGCCCAGCGCACGTCGGCGCCGAGCGCCTTGAGCGTCTCGATGAGCACGGCGGTCTGGATCGTCATGTGGAGCGAGCCCGCGATGCGGGTGCCGGCGAGCGGCTGCGCCTTGCCGTACTCGGCGCGCAGCGCCATGAGGCCCGGCATCTCGGTCTCGGCAATGGCGATCTCGCGCCGGCCCCAGCCGGCGAGCGAGATGTCGGCGACGCGGTAGTCCTCGTGCTTGGCGGCGGCGGCCTTGACGGCGGGCATGGCGGTCTCCTCGGGCGATGGCAACGGCCTTGCCGCCGGCGCCTGCGGGCGCCGGGGCGGCACGCGCGTCCTCATAACAGCGCTCCGGTCCCGCGGCAAGCGAAATATAAAGAAATGTTTATATCGTTATGTTTGCGTTTGGCTCTGCGGGCTGGTTGCGCGCCGGGGCGCGCTCAGAACACGGGGAGGGGCGGCAGGTCGAGGCCTGTGTACTTCTTGTAAAGCGCCGCGAGCACGCCGTTCTGCGTGTTGAGGAAGATCCAGGTATTGATCCACTGCCTGAGCTCGAAATCGCCGGGCCGCACGATCGGAGCGTAATAGGCCGTCGTCACGTTCAGCTTGGTCTCGATCTTCTTGTCCGGATTGCCGTCCGCCACGGTCTTGCCGGCAAAGGACGTCATCGCGACGGCGTCGACCTGGCCCGAGAGCAGCGCCTGGATGGTGGCGCCGATGTCGTCGAACCAGACGATCTTGGTGCCTTCCGGCGCCATCTTCGGCACGGTCGCCTCCTCGAGCGTAGCGCGGGTGATGCCGATGCGCTTGCCGACGAGATCGGCAGGCGTCTTGATGGCGACGCTCTCTGGCCCGAAGATGACGATCGAAAGCGCTCCGTCGGGGTTGCAGAACATCACCGCCTTGGCGCGGTCGGCGGTGACCGAGATCGAGGCGATGGTGACGTTGGCGCGGCCGGCCAGGAGGGCCGGGATGCGGCCGGTCGAGGGGACTTGCACGAACTCGAGCTCGGCGCCCATGTCCTTCGCCATCTGGCGGGCGACGGCGACATCCGAGCCGTCGGGCTGGCCGTCCTTGCCGAGCACGCCGAAGGGCGGATTGCCGACATCGATGGCGACGCGGAGCTTCTTCTCCTTGAGGATCCTGTCGAGCGTGCTTTCGGCCTCAGCCGGTTTGGCCGCCAGCATCGCCGGCATGGCGATGAGGAGCGCCAGTACCACCCATCTCAGAGCGACCTTCATGGCATCTACTCCCTCGTTCAATAGGTTTGTAAGTCGTTGATTCGATGTGATGATAGCGCTTACATTGTAGCAGCTTCTGGGCGCGAGTCAAGCGCCCGCGGCGGCGGGTCGTGTCCTAATTTGTCGGTCCCCGTTAAAATAGCAGCGACGACAGAACACATCAGCACCTTGGCAGGAGGACTGATGCCTTGTCCCAAGGATTTCTCTCGCATAAATTCAACGGGTCGGGCCTATGCCGGAAGCCAGCGGCAAATCCAGACGTACGTGAACGAAAGAACACACGCGCTCAATTCTGCCGTCGCGCAATCCCTGTCGCGGTGCGACCTCGATGAGAAAGACATTCATTGGGTGTCGCCCCTGGCGGCGGACACGTACTCGGAATACCGAGACTCGGAATTTCTGGAACGCGTCGGACTTGGCCTTCTCGCGCCCCGGCTTCTAGAGTTCTGGCCGCGAGGTGGACCGTGCTGGGACGCACTGGCACGGATTGAAGGTGGATGCCTCCTCATAGAGGCAAAGAGCCATGTGCAGGAGATTTATGGTAGGGGCTGCCGAGCCTCTCCTCGAAGCAAGCAGAAGATTCAGGCAGCATTCCAAGCAACGAAGGCTTGGCTCGGGATTTCTCCTGATATTGACTGGACCGGACGGCTCTATCAGTCCGCGAATCGATATGCGAGCCTGTACTTCCTGAGAGAGATTGCGGGGGTTCAAGCGTTTCTGGTCAACCTGTACTTCGTTGGCGACCCGATTGCACCGACGCCGATGACGAGAGAAGACTGGGATACCGAAATCGGGTGCGTCAATCGAGAACTCGGCATTGTTCGCGAAGTGCCGTACAGCGCGGCCGTCTTCCTGACGGCGTAATGAGCAAGGGCAAAGCACTCCGCTGAGGGACAAGCCGGAGGCAACGTACGCCTCCAAACGGGACGTCTCGCGCGAGAAGTCCCCATGGAAATGGGTCAGTCGACATGATTATGCGTCTATGGCCTCAGACTCGCGTGTCATCTTCGCACACAGGGCTTCCATCTTATGGCGTGGGAGCTGGTCAACCAGATATGCCCTGATTAGTGATCCGGCTTCCTTTAAAGACTCTTCGGTTGGAATACATGAAATCGTTAGGTACTCGATTTCGTCGTCGTACCCTTTCATACCGAAGGTATTCATCCACGCCCTAAATATCAAAGAATCGTCCACTGGCATCACCTGATTGATAAGAATGCCCTTTCGCAGCCGGCGCGAAACCCGACTGAAAATACCATTGCCGTCGTAAGGTGGTTTGTCGGGAAACCATTCGTTCCATTCAATCTTTGAAGGACCATGTACAACAGAATCGAATACGGCATTCCAATGCTTCTGCGCCTTAACATAGTCAGCGTGTTCTGTACGAAAACGAGGAAACATAATACGGGGTTCGGTCTTCTTCATGGTACGAAAGCCCGTCCTGCGAAAACTTGGATGTCCACACGTCGGTTATCGCGATCTCCTCTGACCAGACAGGTCTTTGGTCTCACAGGCGCGGTAACGCCGCCAGCACGCCGACACACGTGTATATAGGTTTCGGCACAATCTATTGCACCAAGTCGTCGATTCAGTTCGTCCGCTGTCAACCGATCGACTAAGTCATTAAGCATATTTAGGCCCTCGTCTGCAGTAAGGGGCTGATTCCTATCCCACGCCTCCGAATCCTCTACGCCGCCCCCTTGCATTTGGATTCGTCCGCGATTTTGCAAAACCCTTCACCCTTGCCGTGTATCGCCATTATCCCCGGAGCTTTCGCTGTATCTGATTTCGTTCCTCGTAGGGCTGGTGCTCTTCCAGCAGTTCATCCCGGCGCACACCCAGAAGCCGACAAGTCAAAGAACGAAACCGCTCCATGGGCGCAGCGTCACCACCCGAAATCTCCCGCCTGGCGATTTCACGTATCGTCTTGGTCTGATTTGGGCGATGCTTCATGTCCGGTCAGTCGCTCATAGCTGAGGCGCCGTCCTGGAACCGATGATAGCACGGCAGCGAAACGGGCGTAATCATCTTCGCTGCGCCCATTGAAACGGAAAACCTGTTCATCGAGGTGCCGTTCTTACAATTGGCGATCATCCAGATCGCCGCGAACCACTTGTCGAGCCCAACCGGACTGTATTCGAAAACCGTTCCGACCTTCGCTGAGAATCGCCGCTTCTCATGGTTCTCCTGGCATTCCCAAACGCGAGGGATTGGGATGCAGCGAACGTCGATTCTGTCACAGATCGAGCAGCGCATGCCGCTCGGCCACCGCTAGGCAACGATCGACCGCAGGGATACGTCGGGGTCAGCAACATAGCGGATCGTCCGGAGGAGGGTTTTGGGGGCATGGTCTACCATCCCCATATCCTAGTGGTGCCCTAACCGTGGACGGTTACGTGGGATTTCGCCGCAGCGCTGCGCCGCTGCTTGCGCGCGCCGCCTCGTCTCATAGCGCCCGCTATGCACGCCGGGACCCGCCAGCGGCGCGCGCCGGTCCGGTCGATTGCCGGATGATGACGTCGGCCTCGAGCTTGATCTTGCGCGGGCCCGCCCGGCCCGCGATCCAGTCGAGGAGAAAATCGGCGATGCGCGTGCCGATGCGGTCGGCCGGGATGTGGACCGTGCTCAGCGGCGGGTCGAGCTCGGCCACGATCTCGAGGTCCGAGAAGCCGGCGACCGAGACATCCTGCGGGACGCGGACGCCGAGCGCGCGGCACTCGAAGAGCGCGCCGATGGCGAGCGTGTCCGTCGTGCAGCAGATCGCCGTGAGATCGGGATGCTGCGTCAAGAGCGCCCGCGTGGCGCTGCGGCCTGCGACGATCGTCTGCGCCACCTCGCGGATTTGCGCGGGCGGGACGGCGATGCCGCGCTCGCCCAAGCAATCGGTGATGCCCTTGAGGCGCGCCGCGATCCTGTCGTTGAGGCTGGGCGGAGCGGTGACGATGCCGAAGCCGCGGTGGCCGAGCTCGACGAGATGGCGCGTCAGCTCGAAGGACCCGCTGCGATTGTCGAAGCCGATGCAGGGATGCGGGTTCTCCCCGTCGAACTGGTAGGTGTTGACATAAGGGAGATTGCGCAAGCGCAGCAGCTCGTAGACCTCCGGCGCATGGCGGTTGCCGACCAGTGCCATGCCGTCGACGCCGCGCTCGATGAGGGCACGGACCTGCCGCACCTCCTTCTCCTCGTCGTAGTGGCTGGCGGCGACCAGGAGCTGGTAGCCGCTCTCCTCGAGGCGCCGCTGCAGCGCCTCGACGCCGACCGCGAAGATGCCGATGCCGAACGTCGGTACGACGTTGCCGATCGTGAAGGAATGGCGCGACGCGAGCGCCCGCGCGGCACCGTGGCGGAGATAGTCGAGCTCGCCCATGGCGCTCATGACGCGCTCGCGAACCTCCGGACTCACCTTCGCCGGATGATTGAGAACGCGCGACACCGACGCCGAGGAGACGCCGGCCCGCCGAGCCACATCGCTGAGAGTAGCCATGAGAGGAACCATAATGGCGGGCGGCGGGAATGGCCAGACGCCTCTCCGGCTGGAGCCTCGCGCCTTGCGCAGCGGCCGCCTTACCCCACCCCTTCGAAATCGTCGAGCAGTGCCGCGATGCGGCCTGAATCCCATTGCGTCATGATCATCTCGGCGCGCCTCGTCGCCTCGCGCTGGTCGAGCGCTCTGATGCGCTGCTTGATGCGCGGCAGTGCCGCCGTCGGCATCGAGAGGTCGCGGATGCCGAGGCCCAAGAGGAGCGGGGTATAGCGCGCGTCGCCCGCCATCTCGCCGCAGAGACAGAGCGGGATGCGCGCGCGCAAGGCGGCACCCGCGGCGAACTGGATGAGGCGGAGGACGGCCGGGTGGAGGGGATTGTAGAGATAGGCGACCTGCTCGTCGCCGCGGTCGATGGCGAGGGTGTACATGGTGAGGTCGTTGGTGCCGATCGCGAAGAAGTCGGACTCGAGTGCCAGCGCGTCGGCGGCGAGTGCGGCGCCCGGCACCTCGATCATGACGCCGAGCTTGGGCACTTCGGCCGCCGCCTTGACGCCCTGGCGCTTAAGGCGGGCGTGCAGCTTGTGCAGGATCGCCTTCACCTGGCGCACCTCGCCGAGCGAGGCGATCATGGGGAGGAGGATGCGCACCTCGCCGTGGGCGCCCGCGCGCAGCATGGCGGCGAGCTGGGCCTCCAAGAGCTCCGGATGCTTGAGCGAGAGGCGGATGGCGCGCAGGCCGAGCGCCGTGCGACCGCGTAGCTGATCTCGATCCGGCGGCACCAAACGACGTCTGCAATGCGGTAGGACCGTTTCGGGTGTATTCGATTTTGTCGCAGACTTGTGAAAAAAAAATCTATAGAGGTAGACGCCGGGTCACGAACAATGTCCGTCGGGGGGGGCAAATGGCACCGCCAAGGGCGATTATCGAACTCGTTGAGCGGTTTCACGAGCAATTCGACAACTACGTTTCGCCCAAATACAACGAGACCCAAGTCCGGCGCGAGTTCATCGATCCTCTCTTTAAAGCGCTTGGGTGGGATGTTGACAATACCCAGGGCTTCTCCGAAGCGTACAAAGAAGTTGTTCATGAAGAGGCCATAAAAATTGCCGGCGATCATCGGGCTCCCGATTACAGCTTCCGCATCGGTGGTGGGCGCAAATTCTTTCTAGAAGCGAAGAAACCCGCCGTCAGCATCAATGATGAGTTCGCCCCAGCATATCAGCTTCGTCGCTATGCATGGTCAGCCAAGCTCCCCCTATCGGTAATAACGAGTTTCCGCGAATTCGCCGTCTATGATTGTCGTGTCAGGCCAGCTAAAATCGATAGGCCGTCTGTAGCTCGCATCATGTATCTCACGTTCGATGAGTACGGGGCGCGATGGGACGAAATCGCGGGTGTCTTCTCTAAGGAAGCAATTTACAAGGGTGGCTTTGATCGCTTTGTCGACTCGAACAAGCTAATCAGGGGCACAGCTGAATTCGATGACGACTTCCTTGCTGAAATCGAATCGTGGCGCGACGTTCTCGCTCGGAACATGGCATTGCGAAATCCGCGACTCGCCCAGGAGGAATTAAATTATGCAGTTCAGTCAACCATCGATCGCATCATCTTTCTTCGAATAGGCGAGGATCGAGGACTAGAGCCATACAAGCAGCTGCAGAGCATATCGGTAGGCGACCAAGTCTACGGAGCACTCGTAAAACTCTTCAAAAGCGCGGACGAGCGATATAATTCCGGCTTGTTTCATTTCCGCCCGGAGACGGGTCGTGCAGAAACTCCCGACACGATCACTCCCAGGCTTATCGTCGATGATAGACCGCTCAAAGGGATTATCTCGGCTCTCTATTATCCGGAGAGCCCGTATGAATTCTCTGTCGTTGGCGCCGACATCCTTGGTCAAGTTTATGAACAATTTCTTGGAAAAATTATACGACTTACACTCGGACATCGCGCAGTAATCGAGGAGAAGCCAGAAGTCAAGAAGGCTGGAGGTGTATATTATACACCAACATATATAGTAAATTACATTGTTCGACAAACCTTGGGTATATGGCTCAAAGGCAAGTCGGTAGCGCAAACAAAGAAATTGCGGATCCTCGATCCGGCATGCGGCTCTGGATCCTTCCTCATCGCTGCATACCAATATCTATTGGATTGGCATCTCGAACGGTATTCGAGACAGCCGGAAAATCACAGGAGTCTAATCTATCGTGGTGGGCATGGAGAATGGCGCCTCACGTCCGCCGAGCGCAAGCGTATTCTCACTACGCATATCTTTGGCGTCGACGTAGATCAGCAGGCCGTCGAAGTGACCAAGCTTTCGCTGATGCTGAAGGTGCTCGAAGGGGAGTCGTCTGACAGCTTGAAAAAGCAATTGGAGATGTTCCACGAACGTGCGCTGCCAGATTTGGGGACGAATATTAAATGTGGCAATTCGCTAATTGGTCCGGAATTCTATGCCAATGAGCAATTCGACATGCTGGACGACACAAAGAGAGGGAAGGTAAACCTATTCGATTGGGAGGGAGATGGTGGATTTAAAGAGACAATGTCCCGCGGCGGGTTCGACGTGATCGTCGGAAATCCTCCCTACGTCAATGCCTGGATCATGTATGAAACCCACCCTGAAATACGTAATTATATTAATTCCGCGAAGCTCTACCGCTCCGCAGACAGACATTGGGACGCGTACATTTTATTTCTCGAAAAAAGCCTGATGCTTCTTCGATCTTCTGGATATTTGTCCTTCATCATTCCATTTTCGTACTGCATTCAGAAATACGCTACATTATCACGCAAGATAATAACCGAGGAATGTACGATTTCGAGCATAGCTGACCTTCGCACCGTGCGTGTTTTCAAAAATGTCCCGGTAATCACAATTATTCCCGTTGTTATCAGGTCAAAACCTTCTCCTCATCATCGAATTCAGATACTCGGACCAGGTCACGGAGCAACGGATCGGCACCCTGGCGATATCGCGCTCCGTCACAAAGTCGCGCAAGGGGTGTTCCGAGATGGGATTGAATGCATGTGGCGCCTCGATTTGCGCCCTACAGCAGTGTCGGCGTGCGATGCAATAGAGGCAGCTAGTATCACGGTGGGTGATATTTCTTGGGTCAATTATGGCGCTCAGATGTCCAGTAAAAAGAAAAAAGAGTTTGGAAAGGAGTATGTCTTGCGAGACCGTCGGGCATCGAAGACATGCAAAAAGACGATCTCTGGGCGCGACCTGTACCGGTACAATATCACGTGGAACGGGCAATATGTTGAATGGGCCCTCGCACCAAAAATGTATGGACCGCGAGAGTCGTGGTTTTTTGAGACACCGAAGCTAATGATTCGAGATATTACCGGCACTCATCGGTTAGAACTGTCGTTGGACGAAAGCAAGCTCTATTGCGATCACACAGTGTTGTGTTGTTTGCGTATCTGTGATGCCGCTGGCCATCACAGATTTGATGAGCGCGCCGTTAGGCTCTCCGCCGAATACCCGCTTGAGCTTCTGTTAGGTCTTCTTGCGAGCCGGCCGATTTCCGCCTTTTACTATTGGAAGTTAACGGGCGAAGGAGTTCGGACGGGCGGTGGGTTCCATACATATCCGAACACAATCCGCGCGCTCCCCGTATTTGATGTCACTCGCGCATCAAGATTCTCAGGAACATCTCGCAAAGAACATCATAACGCTGGTACGACGGATTCTTGACCTTCGACAGGGAGCGAGCACAGCTAGAACCCCCCAATCGCGGACAGCACTCGAGCGGCAAATCTCAGCGCTAGATGATCAGATCGATGCCGATGTGTACAAGATTTACAACCTAAATGCTGAGCAAATTCGAATGATCAAGGAAGCTACCAAATGACCCGGTAAAAAAAGTTGAGATGAGTTATTCCCGGAAGCAGATTTCCTCCGTGCTAGCAAAATGGTCCCGGCCTACTTTCACCCGAGTCCTTCGAAATCGTCGAGCAGTGCCGCGATGCGGCCTGAATCCCATTGCGTCATGATCATCTCGGCGCGCCTCGTCGCCTCGCGCTGGTCGAGCGCTCTGATGCGCTGCTTGATGCGCGGCAGTGCCGCCGTCGGCATCGAGAGGTCGCGGATGCCGAGGCCCAAGAGGAGCGGGGTATAGCGCGCGTCGCCCGCCATCTCGCCGCAGAGACAGAGCGGGATGCGCGCGCGCAAGGCGGCACCCGCGGCGAACTGGATGAGGCGGAGGACGGCCGGGTGGAGGGGATTGTAGAGATAGGCGACCTGCTCGTCGCCGCGGTCGATGGCGAGGGTGTACATGGTGAGGTCGTTGGTGCCGATCGCGAAGAAGTCGGACTCGAGTGCCAGCGCGTCGGCGGCGAGTGCGGCGCCCGGCACCTCGATCATGACGCCGAGCTTGGGCACTTCGGCCGCCGCCTTGACGCCCTGGCGCTTAAGGCGGGCGTGCAGCTTGTGCAGGATCGCCTTCACCTGGCGCACCTCGCCGAGCGAGGCGATCATGGGGAGGAGGATGCGCACCTCGCCGTGGGCGCCCGCGCGCAGCATGGCGGCGAGCTGGGCCTCCAAGAGCTCCGGATGCTTGAGCGAGAGGCGGATGGCGCGCAGGCCGAGTGCGGGGTTGACCGAGGGCCCGACGTGGCCGCCCAAGGAATAGGCGAGCTTGTCGCCGCCGATGTCGAGGGTGCGCATGGTGACCGGGCGGCCCGCCATGCCCTCGACGAAGGTCCGAAGCGCCTCATACTGCTCGTCCTCGCCGGGCAGGTCGTCGCGGTTCATGAAGAGGAACTCGGTGCGCAGCAGGCCGATGCCCTCGGCCCCCACCGCAAGGGCATGCTCGAGCTCGCGCGGCAGCTCGACGTTGACCTGGAGCGTCACGCGCACGCCGTCGCGCGTCACCGCCGCGAGCTTGGAAAGGCGCGCGAGCTTGTGCTCCTCGCGCTGGAAGGCGCGGCGCTGCGCCTCGTACTTGGCGAGCGTGGCGTCCGAGGGATTGACGATGACGCGCCCGCCGGTGCCGTCGATGACCGCGAGCGTGCCCGGTGCCGTGCCGACCAGGAGACCGCCCACGCCGAGCACGGCGGGGAGGCCCAACGAGCGCGCCATGATCGCGGTGTGGCTCTCGGCACCGCCGAGCACGGTCGCGAAGCCGCCGATGCGGTCGGGATCGAGGAGGGCGGTGTCCGCCGGCGTGAGCTCCTCGGCGAGCACGACGCTCCCCACCGGCAGCGCCGAGAAGGCCTGGTAGGGCCGCTGCATGAGGTTGCGCACCAGCCGCGCCGCCACCTCGCGGATGTCGTCGGCGCGGCTCGCGAGATACTCGTCGCCCATGCCGGCGAAGCCCTTGGCGATCTCGTGCGTCTCGGCCTGCACCGCCGCCTCGGCGTTGATCCCCTCGCCGGCGATGCGCCCGTCGGCGCCGCGCAGCAGGCGCGAGCCCGCCAGCATCTGGAGATGGGCGTCGAGGAGGAAGCCGAGCTCCTCGCCGGCCGCCCCTCCGAGCGCCATGGCCTTGAGCTTGAGCTTGTGGAGCTGCTTGCGCGAGCGCTCGACCGCCTCCTTGAGGCGCGCTCGCTCGCCTGCGAGCTGCTCCGCGGGCACGCGGTACTCGGGCACCTCGAGGGCACCCGCCTCGCGCACATGGGCGGGTCCGATCGCCACCCCCGGCGCCACGCCGAGGCCATGGAACACGCGTTCGCGACCCTCGCTTCCCCGCCTCGCTGGTGCGCCGCTGCGCGCCATCACTCTTCGCCGAACTTGCCGTCCACCAAGGCCGCGAGCGCATCGAGCGCCGCGCGCGCCTGCGGCCCCGCGGCGCTCACCTCGATCGCCGTGCCCGGGCCCGCCGCGAGCATCATCAGCCCCATGATGCTGAGGCCCGAGACCGTCATGTCCTTCTTGGCGACGGTGATCTCGGCGGCGAACGCCTCGGCGCATTTGACGAAGCGCGCGGCCGCACGGGCGTGGAGCCCGCGCTGGTTCTTGATGACGAGGCTGCGGCTCTCCGCGCCGGCCGCGGGTGCTGCCGGCCGGGCGCCGCTGGCGCTGTCGTTCATCGCTTGTCCTTCTCCTCGGCGAGGAGGGCGGAGGCGACGTTGATGTACTTGCGCCCGGCCTCCTGGGCCGCGGCGACCGCCTGGGGCAGCTTCTCGCTCTGGCGTACGCTCGCGAGCTTGATGAGCATGGGAAGGTTGACGCCGGCGATGACCTCGACCTTGGCGTTGTCGAGGATGGAGATGGCTAGGTTGGAGGGCGTGCCGCCGAACATGTCGGTGAGCAGCACGACGCCGGTGCCGTCGTCCACCTGGGCGACCGAGCGCAGGATGTCCTCGCGCCTTTTCTCCATGTCGTCGTCGGGCCCGATGCAGACGGCGCGGATGCGCTGCTGCGGGCCGACTACGTGCTCGAGCGCCGAGATGAACTCCTGCGCGAGATTGCCGTGGGTCACGAGCACCATGCCGATCATTGCGCATCCCTGCTGTTTTGCCCGGGGCCGTTATGCTCTTGGCCGTCCGGCGTCCGCTCCATGTCGCGGTGGATGAGCGTCGCGCGCGCGCCGAGCGCGCCCAGCCACGCCGCGAGCCGTGAAGCTACCACGACCGAGCGGTGCCGGCCGCCGGTGCAGCCGACCGCGATGGTGAGATAGCTCTTGCCCTCGCGCTCGTAGCGCTGCAGGAGCGGCTGGAGCCAGCCCTCGAGCCCGGCGAGAAAGCCGGCGAAGCTCGCATCGCGCTCGACGAAGGCCGCGACGCGCGGATCCTCGCCCGTAAGCGGGCGCAGCTCCGGCACGTAATGGGGATTGTCGAGGAAGCGCACGTCGATCACGAGGTCGGCCTCGCGCGGCAGCCCGCCGCGATAGGCGAAGGAGAGCACGGTGACGGCGAGAGCGGAGCCGCGCCCGAGCGCAAAGGAGCCGCCGATCACGCGCTTGAGGTCGCCGAGCTTCATGGCGGTGGTGTCGATCACCACGTCGGCCCGCTCCCTGAGCAGCACCACCATGGCGCGCTCGCGGCGGATGCCGTCGGAGACCGGGCGGTCGTCGGCGAGCGGGTGGCGCCGGCGCGTCTCGGTGAAGCGCCGCTGCAGCACCTCGTCGTCGCAATCGACGAAGAGCACGCTCACGGCGGCATGCCGCTCCTTGAGCCGGTCGATCTCGCGCAGCAGCGGGTCGACGGCGAAATCGCGCGTGCGGATGTCGATGCCGATGGCGAGCGGTCGGGCCAAGCGGTCGCCCGGACGCACGAGCGTGGCGAGGAGCGAGAGCGGCAGGTTGTCGACGGCCTCGTAGCCGAGATCCTCGAGCGCCTTGAGCGCCGTCGAGCGGCCGGCGCCCGAGAGCCCGGTCACCAGCACCACGCGCGCGGCCGCGGGCCGAGGTACGGGCGGACTCTTGGCGGATGCTGGGGCTTGCGCATCGGGCGAGGCTGCCGCTCTGCTCATGGCGCGGCCATTATAGTCCCGCCGAGGCTGCGCACGGCAAGGCGCACTTTGGCCGCCGCCGAGGCCTCGGTGGCGACCAGCCGGACGAGCGGCAGGCGGTGCTCGAGATAGCTGCAGAAGCGCTGCTCGGGCAGGCGCTCGACCTCTTCGAGCGGCACCAGATCGACGACGAGGGAAAGCGTCACCTCGGCCAGGGCCGCCACCCTGATGATGCCGAGGCCGCGCACCTCGATCTTGCCGGCGATGGGCTTGGGCGAGGAGGCGATGACGGCACCCCCCGCCGCGCGCAGGTTCACCCGGTCGTCGGCGACGAGACGGGCGCCGCGGTCGATGAGGCGCAAGGCGAGGTCGGACTTGCCGCGCCCCGACGGCCCGCGCAGCAATACCCCTCGGCCCTCGAGCTCGACGCAGGATGCGTGAACCTGGATCATCGGCAGCCCCAAGGCGCCTCCAGCATGGTCGGCGCGTTTGCAACCGGCGTGCCTGCAACCGCCAGTGCAACCGCCGGGCCGGGAGGGTGGCGTCGGCGGTGCCTCCTGTCAATGCCGGGGTGAGCCGTTCTCCTGCAGCGCCAGCGGCAGGCCGACGATGAAGCGGGCGCCGGTGACGCGGCCGGCCTCGTCATGGCGGTTCTCGGCGCGGATGGTGCCGCCGTGGACCTCGACGATCTGCTTGGAGATGGAGAGGCCGAGGCCGGAATGGGTGCCGAAGCTCTCGCCCCGCGGCCGCTCGCTGTAGAAGCGCTCGAACACCGCCTCGAATTTGCCCTCGGGCAGGCCGGGGCCCTCGTCCTCGACGCGCGTCTCGACCATGTCGCCCGCGGCGTGCGCCGAGAGGCTGATGACGCCGCCCGGCGGGCTGAAGGAGATGGCATTCTCGATCAGGTTGCGGAACACCTGCGCGAGCCTGCCCTCGATGCCGCGCACGACGACATGCTTGGCCTTGAGCGGCGTGAGCCGGAAGTGCACCCCGCGCTCGGCCGGCGAGGCCTCGTAGACCTCGACGAGGGTGGCAAGGAGGCCGCCGAGCTCGACCGGCTCCGTCGTGGCGCGCGACAGCTCGGCATCGAGGCGCGAGGCGTCGGAAATGTCCGAGATCAGCCGGTTCAACCGCCGCACGTCCTCGGCGATGATCGCCATCAGGCGGCGCTGCTGCTCGGGCTCCTTGACGCGCGCCGCGGTCTCCACGGCGCTCTGCAGCGAGGAGAGCGGGTTCTTGATCTCGTGCGCCACGTCGGCGGCGAAGCGCTCGATGGCGCCCATGCGTTGGCTGAGGAGCTCGGTCATGCGCTTGAGCGCCTGCGAGAGATCGCCGATCTCGTCGCCGCGCGCCGCGAAGTCGGGAATCTCGGCGGCACCCAGCTCGCCCGAGCCGATGCGCTCGGCCGCCTGGGCGAGGCGCCGGATCGGGCGCACGATGGTGCTGCCGAGGTAGATGGAGACGAGGCTCGTGAGGAGGAGTGCGAAGGCGAACGCCTTGAGGATCTCGAGGCGCACCGAGCGCATCGCCGCGTCGATGGCGGTCGACGACTGGGAGACCATGAGGGCGCCGACCACGCGGCGGTAGCGCTGCACCGGCACCGCGACCGAGAGGATCATGCCCTCGGGGTCGTTGTCGTAGACGGCGTGCGCCTCGACGCCGGCGAGCGCCTTGGCGGCCTCCGGGTAATCGCTCGCGTGCTGCTCGGGCCGCTCGCGGTAACGCGGCAGCGCGCCGAGGCCCGGGATGGCGCGCACCAGCCGGTCGTAGGTGCTGTCGAGGAAGTGGCCGATCGGCGACTCGGCGGCCGGCGGCGGCAGCTCCTCGACCTGGACGGCGCCGCCCGGGCCGGCGAGGTAGCGGCTGTCGGCGATGAGCTCGCCCGACGGGAGGAAGAGCCGCGCGCGCGCGCTCGTCGGCTCGATGAGCCGGCGCAAGAGAAGGCGGCTCTGCTCGGGCATGAGCGCGAGCGTGTCCTCGCCGTCGCCCACCACGGCACTCTCGCCCAAGGCGCCGGCGAAGATGCGCGCCTGGGTCATGAGCGATTGGAGCTCCGAGGCGATCAGGCTGCGCTGATACTCGCCGAGATAGGTGACGCCGATGACGAGGATGATGAGGGCCGCGACATTGAGGAGGAGGATGCGCTGGGTGAGCGGCGAGAGGATGGCGAGGCGCCGGGTGCGCCGGCGCCACAGACGGAAGAGCGCCGGTGCGCTGCGCTGGCGCACGCGCGCCTCGGCGGCCGGGGCATCGCCGGCCCCGGGCGCTGCCGCGCGCTCCTCGGGACTTGTCTCGACCGCCATCGCGCTTGGCGCCGAGCCTTGCTCAGCTCTCCTTGTAGCGGTAGCCGATGCCATAGAGCGTCTCGATCTGGTTGAAGCCGTCGTCGGCGGCCTTGAGCTTCTTGCGCACGCGCTTGATGTGGCTGTCGATCGTGCGGTCGTCGACGTAGATGTGCTCGCCATAGGCGGCGTCCATCAGCTGGTCGCGGCTCTTGACGAGGCCCGGCCGCTGGGCGAGCGCCTTCAGGATGAGGAACTCGGTGACCGTGAGGTTGACCGCACTGCCCTTCCAGCTGCACAGGTGCCGGCCGGGATCGAGCACGAGCTCGCCGCGCACCACCGTGCCCTCGCCGTTGCCGCTCTCGCCGGCCCCTTGCGCGAGCTCGCTGCGGCGCAGGAGCGTGCGGATGCGCTCGATGAGGAGGCGCTGGGAGAAAGGCTTGGTGATGTAGTCGTCGGCCCCCATGCGCAGGCCCAGCACCTCGTCGACCTCGTCGTCCTTGGAGGTGAGGAAGATGACCGGCATGGCCGTGGTCTTGCGCAGGCGCGAGAGCAGCTCCATGCCGTCCATGCGTGGCATCTTGATGTCGAGGATGGCGAGATCGACGGGCTGCGCCGAAATCCCGCGCAGCGCCTCGTCGCCGTCGCTGTAGCTCTTCACGGCAAAGCCCTCCGCTTCGAGCGCCATGGCGACCGAGGCGAGGATGTTGCGGTCGTCGTCGACGAGCGCGATGGTGCGCTTGAGCGGCATCACGTCCTCTCTTGCGGCCGGGAGGCTCGGGGATTGCCGCGCGGTGGCGCTTGGCTCGTCCCCTCTTGCCCGGATCGTCCGGACATATTGTGTCAAAGTCGTGGCATTTCCACCACCTCCCGCCGCGCCCTCCGAGAGCGCCCATTGACGGCCGGGACCGCCTGGCCGATTGTCCCTTTCATGGCCGATCGGGGAAGCGCCGGGACGCCCTCGCCCGGGGACGAAGCGCGCCGGCTCATGCGCGCGGCGGACCGGGCGACGCTTGCCACCAGCCTGCAGCGCGCGGGCCGCGAGGGCTGGCCCTATGCCTCGCTCGTCATGGCGGCACTGGCGCCCGATCTGAGCCCGCTCCTCCTCCTCTCGGACCTCGCCGACCATGCCAAGAACATCGCCCGGGACGCCCGCGTCTCGCTCCTCTTCGACGGCACGGGCGGCCTCGAGGAGCCGCTGACCGGCCCCCGCTGGACACTCCTCGGGCGCGCCCGCGAGAGTGCCGCGGCCGGGGATAGGGCGCGCTACCTGAGGCGCCATCCGAGTGCCGAAAACTATATGCAGTTCAAGGACTTCCGCCTCTATCGCGTCACCCCGGAGAGCGGCCATCTGGTGGCCGGCTTCGGCCGCATCCATTGGCTCGAGGCAAGGGATTTCCTGCCCGAGGGCAAGGCGGCTCCGGCCCTTGCCGAGCAAGAGGCCGACGTCCTCAAGCACATGAACGGGGACCATGGCGATGCCGTGGCCCTCTACGCGCGGAAGCTCCTCGGGCTCGCCGGCGAGGGCTGGGTCATGACCGGCATCGACCCCGAGGGCATCGACCTGCGCGCGGGCGGCCGCACGGCGCGCCTCGCCTTCGAGCGCCCGCTCGGCGGCGCCGCGGACGTCCGCCCGGCGCTCGTGGAGCTCGCCCGGCGGGCCAGGGAAGAGGGCTAGCCCCCCGGCTCACGGCCGGCTCATGGCCGTTGCGCGGCCGGGGTGCCGCTTGTATCTTCGCCGCCTGCCAACGCGAGGGACCGGCAGGGCGCTTGAAGCGGTCCCCGATGCATCGTCAAGTCGGGAGGAAGCCGTGCAGCAGGTCGGACCTGTCATTGCCCGCCATGGGCTGAGCCATCACGGCCTGAGACGGGTGCGGACGGCCTTTTGGAATCTCTCCGTGCCGGCGCTCTACGAGGAGGCGGTGCGCCGCGACGAGGGGCTGGTCGGCGCCGGCGGCGCCTTCGTGGTCGAGACCGGCCATCACACCGGCCGCTCGCCCAACGACAAGTTCATCGTCGAGGAGGACGGCAGCCGGCACGACATCTGGTGGGGCAGCGTCAACCGCCCGATCGGCGAGGTGCTGTTCGAGGCCCTCCTCGAGCACGTGCTGAACCACCTCGAGGGCCGCGACGTCTTCGTGCAGGACTGCCAGGCGGGCGCCGATCCGGCGCACCGCGTCGGCGTGCGCGTCATCACCGAGCAGGCCTGGACCAGCCTTTTCTCCCACAACATGTTCATCCGGCCCTCGGCCGCGGAGCGCGAGAGCTTCGTCCCCGATTTCACCATCATCCACGCGCCGAGCTGCCAGGCGGACCCGCAAAAGCACGGCACGCGCTCCGAAACCTTCATCCTGGTCAACTTCAAGAAGCGCCTGGTCCTCATCGGCGGCACCTCCTATGCCGGCGAGATCAAGAAGTCGGTGTTCGGCCTCTTGAACTATCTTTTGCCGGCGCGCGGCGTGCTGCCCATGCACGCCTCGGCCAACGTGGGGCCGGGCGGGGACGCCGCGATCTTCTTCGGCCTCTCGGGCACCGGCAAGACGACGCTCTCCGCCGATGCGACGCGCACCCTCATCGGCGACGACGAGCACGGCTGGTCGGACAACGGCCTCTTCAACTTCGAGGGCGGCTGCTACGCCAAGGTGATCCACCTCTCGCCGGAGCACGAGCCCGAGATCTACGAGACCACGCGCCGCTTCGGCGCCGTGCTGGAGAACGTGGTGATCGATCCCGAGACGCGGGCGCTCGATCTCGACGACGCCAGCCTCACCGAGAACACGCGCTCCTGCTATCCCATCGACTTCATCCCGAACGCCAGCCGCACCGGGATCGCCGTGCACCCCGAGAACGTCATCATGCTCACGGCCGACGCCTTCGGCGTGCTGCCGCCGATCAGCCGGCTCTCGCCCGAGCAGGCCATGTACCACTTCCTCTCGGGCTACACCTCGCGCATCGCCGGCACCGAGAAGGGCCTCGGCAAGGAGCCGCAGGCGACCTTCTCGACCTGCTTCGGCGCGCCCTTCATGCCGCGCCACCCGACGGTCTACGCCAAGCTGCTCGGCGAGCGCATCGCGCGCCACGGGGTCAAGTGCTGGCTGGTCAACACCGGCTGGTCCGGCGGCGCCTACGGCATCGGCGCGCGCATGAACATCGCGCATACGCGGGCGATCGTGCGCGCGGCCCTCGACGGCCGCCTGGCCCAGGTCTCGACCGTCAAGCTCGGCGAGTTCGGGCTCATGGTGCCCGAGAGCTGCCCCGAGGTGCCGAGCGAGGTGCTCAACCCCAAGTCGACGTGGCAGGACAAGCGCGCCTACGACCGCACCGCGCGGGAGGTGGCCTTGCGCTTCGAGGACAATTTCAAGCAGTACGAGTCCTACGTCGACGACAAGGTCAAGGCCGCCGCCATCCACGCCGCTGCGTGAGGGGCCGAGCCGCGTCTCTCTCGCCTGCTGACAAGCGCCAGACCGACGAAGCTCTCAGCGGAGGGAACGCCCCGCTTTCCGGCAGGACCTGTCGCCGGACTGAAGGAAACCGCTGCCGCTTGCCAACGGCACGACCGTTCAGTTTTCGCCTCTGCGCAACCTGATGCGGCTGGTCCGCCATGCGGCCCAGTCGACCGGCTCGGAGTCGAGGACGCTGAGGTCGGCAGGGGTGAAGCGCTCCGTGAAGATCACGAGGTTCTGGCAATGCCATCGCGCGCTCGGGGCGAGAATTCCATCGAATCCGAGAAACGCGGCGGCATCGCCGATCTCCCGGGTCCGCTCGTAATTGAGGCTTCTATAGGAGTCCATCGTCACTCCTAAGGCCTCTATGGCTGCCAGATCGGCGATCCGCAAGGTCCGACTGGTCCTCACCGAGATGCGATGCAGCACCGACCTGATCTTTGACGGGAAAACCGGCTGGCGGCTGAGGTGGAAGTGCATCTCCTCGAGCGCGCCGTCGCGCTCCAACGATGTGTAGATCACGTCGAAGGTGCCGGGATCCCATCGCGCCGCCGCAGGATAACCCTCTAACGGGTGGCGCTCCTCGCGAACGACGCGCCAGACATGCCCTTCGAAGGCCACGCCCTGATGTGCGTCCAACGCATCGAGCAGGGCCAGATCACGCGCCTGCCGATTTGCCGCTGCCATGTCAAATATAGGCGCCGGCGTCCAGACGCTCGATCACGGCGAGAACCTCCTCGGTCCGGTCCGCGTTGACGAGGTCGATTGCCCGCTGGTTGTTCAAAAGCGGATGGCGCGAATGGAGCCAGAGCCGCGTTTCATCGGGGGTATAGAAGTCCGACAGCCGATCGACGACATAGCGTAGGTCGGCGATGACGGTCTGCGTCCGTAGGCTCGGCGACCCATTGCCATGCGACCAGCGCGAAACGGTGGCTGTGGACACATCGACAATGTTGGCGATGTCCTTTCCTTGAAGTCCGCCGCGCGATCGCAGATCGTCGAGAATTCTGGCAACCGCCGTGCTCATGGGATCACCGATGGCATGACGCGGCGAGGGATGAGGGCCCGCTCCGGTAAGGACCTCCAATTGAATGCACGATGTTACGAAACAGTTTCAAGGCTGTCAAGTCGTGTAATCAAAACGGGCGGCCTCCTCCCCCGAGCATTGCTGCCGTGAAGCCCAAGCTGCCCCCCTTTCACTCGAACTGGGCGAACTGCTCGGCGCGCCAGGCGAGTGCCGCTTTGAGGCCCTTGCTGCGGCGGATCTCGTCGAAGGTGTCGTTCTCGAGCGTGCCGCCCGCGTGCATGAGGCAGGCCGCCTCGGCGCCATAGGCGAGTGCGGAGCGCAGCCCCATGGTCTCGAAGGTGTTGTTGATGACGCGCTTGTTGGTCTGAAGGCAGCTCAATGCCACGCGCGACATGCGCTTGGCGATCTTCATGGTTTCGGCGGCGAGCGCCTCCTTGGCGAAGACGCGGTCGACGAGGCCGAGGCGATGGGCCTCCTCGGCCGTGATGATGTCGCCCGTGTAGATGAGCTCGCGCGCGCGGTTGCCGATGATCCAGGGCATGATCATGGTGACGATGCTGCCCGCGAAGCGCGCCTCGACCGCGCCGAAGCTCGAATCCGCCGAGCAGTAGCGCAAGTCGCAGCATTGCGCGAACTCGAGGCCGCCCGCGAGGCAGTATCCGCTGATCATGGCGATCACCGGCTTGCTGCAGTTCCAGACGCAATAGGTGAAGTCGAGGTCGCCCTTGAAGCGCGCCGTCCATTCGGCCGCGGTGCGCTTCGGCGCCTCGGCCGACTCCTTGAGGTCGTAGCCCGCGGAGAACGCCTTGCCGCCGGCGCCGGCGATCACGATGACCCGCACCTCGGGGTCGCCGTCGGCCGCGGCGACCGCCGCCTTGATCTCGCGGATGAGGGCGAGGCTGAAGGCGTTGAGCCGCTCCGGCCGGTTGAGCGTGATGACGGCCACCCGGTCGTCCGCCGCATAGAGAAGCTGATCGTAGGTCATCGTGACCTCCCTGGTTCGAAGGCGTCCCTCGCGCGCCCGGGGCCGAAGCGGCTGCGGACGAGCTCCGCCACGACGAGAATGGCGGTCGAAAGTGCGATGAGAAGCGTCGAGACCGCGGCGATGGTCGGGCTGATCTCGAAGCGGATCGCCTCCCACATCACGCGCGGGAGCGTCATGGTCTCGGGGCCGGCGAGGAAGATCGAGATCACCACCTCGTCGAAGGAGATGAGGAAGGAGAAGAGGAGGGCCACCACCACGCTCGATCGGATGAGCGGCAGCGTCACCGCGAGGAAGGCGCGCACGCGGTTGGCGCCGAGGCCGACGGCCGCGTCCTCGAGCTGGCGGTCGCACTGCTCGAGCGACGCGCCGATCACGACCGTGGCATAGGGAAAGGCCACCACCATGTGGCCGAGCATGAGGCTCGCGAAGGTGCCGCTCAAGCCGAGCCGCACCATCATGTAGTAAAGCCCGGCCGCCAGCACGATGACCGGGACCACGAGCGGCGCCATGATGAGGGCGTTGAGCGCCTGGCGGCCGGGAAAGCGGTAGCGCGTGAGCACGACGGCGGCACCGATGGCAAGCACCGTGGACGCAAGCGCCACCGCCGCCGCGAGCTCGAGGCTCATCCAGCTCGCGGCGATCCAGCGCGCGCTGCCGAAATAATCGCGGAACCAGCGCAGCGACCACTGCCGCGGCGGAAACTGCATGAAGGCCGAATTGTTGAAGGCGGTTGCGATCACCATGAGGAGCGGGCCGCCGAGGAAGGCGAGCACGAGGGCGACGAAGGCGCGGAGCGCCGCCGCCGCCGCGGCGAAGGGATCGAGGAGCGCCCTCACTTGACCGCCGCCCTCGACTGGAAGAGGCGGGAGAGGCCGATGCCGGCAAGCGCTAGGGCGAGGAGTGTGGCCGCCAGCGCCGAGCCGAGGCCCCAGTCGACCGTCTCGGTGAAGTAGGTGTCGACCTGCATGGCGATGGTGATCTCGTGGCTGCCGCCGAGAAGCGCCGGCGTCACGAAGAAGCCGAGCGCCACCACGAAGATGAGCGTCGCCGCCGCCCACACGCCCGGCATGCTGAGCGGCAGGAAGACCGCGGCGAATGCCTTGAGCGGGTCGGCGCCGAGGCCCTGGGCCGCCTTGAGCAGGCGGAGGTCGATGCGCTGCATGGCGGTATAGAGCACGAGGATGTTGACCGGCACCAGGTAATGGACGAGGCCGATCAGCACGGAGGCGAGGTTGAAGAGAAGCGGCAGCGGCTGGGAGACGAGATGCAGCCAATCGACCAAGAGGGTATTGGCCGCGCCGTTCTTCTGCAGGATCAGGATCCAGGCGTAGCAGCGGATGAGGACGTTCGTCCAGAAGGGCACCAGGATGACGGCGAGCATGATGCTGCGCGTGAGCGGGCGCACGACGAGGAGCGTATAGGCGACGGGATAGCTCGCCGCCATGCTCGCGATCGCGCTCAGGATCGCGATCTTGAAGCTGATCCAGAAGACGAGGCCGTAGACGGGCACCGTCGCGATGCGCCGGTAGAATTCAAGGGTGAAGCCGGGCGCGAGGAAGCTCTGGCGCAGTATGAGGGCGACCGGCACCGCGAAGAAGACGGTCATGAGAAGGGCGCTCGGCAGTGCCAGGAGCGCCGGCCCCGCCCGCCTGGCGCAGCGGTCGGCGAGGCTCGCTCGCGGCGAAATCGCCCAGCCGCCGCCTGCGGAGGCCCCTCCGGCCGGCGAGGGACTTGCGGCTATTTCGCGAGCTTCCACTGATTGAAGCGCTCGGTCAGCGCCACGATGTTCTCCGCCCAATAGGCGTCATTCCGCGGGATGAGCTCGCCCTTCTGGAAGTGGTAGGTGGGCAGCGCCTCGCGCGTCTTCTCGTCGAGCAAGTCGAGCGCCTTGAGGTTCGACGGGCCGATCTGGCTCGCGCGCGCGTGCTCGGCCTGGTGCTGGGCATCGAGCATCCAGCTCATGAGCTTGAAGGCGTTCGCCTTGTGCTTGGCGCCGTGCGGCACCGAGAGGTAGTCGGTGCTCATGAGGCCGGCCGGGCTCGGATTCCAGATTTGGTAGATCGGCGTCGAGCTGTCCTCGGCGAGGAGCTCGCGCACCACGTCGTGGGAGGTCTCGGTCGCGACATACTCGCCCGAGGCGAGCAGGCTCGCACCCTGCGGCCACTTGTCCCACCACACGATGTCGCCCTTGATCTGCTCGAGACGCTTGAAGGCGCGCTCGACGTCGAGCGGATAGAGCTTGTCCGCCGGCACGCCGTCGGCCATGAGCGCCACCTCGAGCGTCTCGCGCGGCGAGTTGTACATGCCGCGCTTGCCGGGAAATTTCTTGAGATCGAAGAGATCCGCCCAGCTCGCCGGGCCCTTGCCGGCGGGGAAGGCCTTGGTGTTGTAGGCGAGCGTCGAGGCGAAGGTCTGCACCCCCACGCCGTATTTGCCCTTGATCGAATCGGGGATGCCGTCGGTCTTCACCGCGCCGTAGTCGATGGGCTCCCAGAGCGAGCCGCCGGTGGTCGCCTGGTTCTGCCAGAGGCCGAGCGCCTGCACGAGGTCCCATTCGACGTTGCCGCTGTCGACCATGGTCTTGATCTTGGCGAGGTTGAGGTCGGAGACCTCGACGACCTTGATCCCGGTCGCCTTGGTGAAGGCGTCGAAGTAGTAGGCGCGCTCGGACTTGAGGATGGGGCCGCCCCAGCCGCCGAAGATCACCACATCGTCCTCCGCCATCGCGGGGAGCGGGAGCGCCAGCGCGAGCGCCGCCGCGGCAAGTCGGAGCGTGCTGCGGCGTCGGATGAGGTGGGCCATGACGGTTCCTTTCCTAGGATGCGCCGGGTGCGGCGCCGCGGCGGACGACGAGCGCATCCACCGCCAGCGCGCGCCCCGTGCGCGGATCGAGGATGAGCGGGTTGAGATCGATCTCCTCGATCTCCTCGCCGAGCTCGGAGAGGAGATCGTCCAGGCGGAGGAGGAGGGGTGCGAGGACGGAGGCCGCATCCAAGCGGCACTCGCCCCGCTTCTCGAGGATGCGCCCGAGGGCCGGCACCTCCGCGATCATGGCGCGCGCATCGAGCTCGTCGATCGGTGCCACGCGCAGCGAGAAGGCGCGGATCGCCTCGACCAGGCCGCCGCCGAGGCCGAAGAGGAGGGTGTGGCCGAACTGCGCGTCGCGCTTGCTGCCGAGGATGACCTCGATGCCGCCCTCGACCATGGGCTGCACGAGGATGCCCTCGAGGCGCGCCCCTGGTGCTCTGCGGGCGACGGACTCGCGGATGCGGGCGAAGGCGCGGCGGAGCTCGTCGGCCGAGCGCAGCATCAGCTCGACGCCGCCCGCCTCGGCCTTGTGCGGGATATCGGCGGAGACGACCTTGGCCGCGACTGGATAGCCGAGTGCCTCTGCGGCCGCCACGGCCTCCTCGGGCGTGGTCGCGAGGCGCTCCGCCACGACGGGGAGGCCATAGAGCTCGAGCAGCGACTTGCTCGCGTGCTCGGCAAGCGTCCGACCCTGGCCGTCAAGGAGCTTCTGCGCCTTCTCGCGCCGCGCCGCATCGGATGACGGCGGCCTCGCCGCAGCTGCCGGCCGCAGGTGAAAGTCGATGAAGGCCTTGATCGCGCGCATGCCCGGCCCCATGCCCTGGAGATAGGGCACCCCCGCCTTGGCCAGGACTGCGGCCACCTCGGGATGCGGCGGCCGCGAGAAGTTGTTGAGGAAGACGAAGCTCTTGTCGCTCTCTTGCGAGAATCTCGGCGATGGCCTGGGCCGAGGGCAGGTCGTAGACCGCGGGGCTGTCCTGGGAGGCCATGACCACGCCGATCTCGGGCTCGGCCGCAAGGAGGCGGAGCGAGCGGCGGAACACCTCGACGCGGTCGAGATGGCTGCCCGCCACGTCGATCGGATTCTGCTTGGGGCCGAACCAGGGAATGATCTCGGCGAGCGCCTGCCTTCCCTTATCCGAGAGCGGCGGCACCTCGATGCCGCACTCGACCGCGTGATCGAGCACGAGCGCGTTCTCGCCGCCGGAGACGCCGAGGAAGCCGAGCCCGCCCGTCTTGGGCGGCCGGCCGTGGCGAAAGATCTCGATCGCCTCCATCCACTCGTCGAGGCTGTCGCAAAGCGTGATGCCCTTCTGGCGGAAAAGCGCGCTCTGCACCTCGTAGGAGCCGGCGAGGCTCGCGGTATGGGCGGCGCTGGTGGCGCGGCCCGCGGCGGTGCGGCCGGCCTTGATGAGGATGATCGGCTTCCCCGCACGCCGCGCGTTCTCCGCGGCCTCGACGAAGCGCTGCGGCTTGTTGACGCCCTCGAGATAGGCGGCGAGCACGCGGCTCTTGGGATCGTCGACGAAATGCTGGAGGTAGTCGGCCGCGGCCACGCCGACCTCGTTGCCGGAGGAGATGATGTAGCTGAAGCCGATGGGCTTCTCGCCGCGCACGAGCGCCACCACCACGGTGCCGCTCTGGGCGACCACCGCCACGTCGCCCGGGATGAGGTGCTTGGGCGAGGTGCTGTGGTAGCCGGCGACGCGGTCCTGCACGTTGATCACGCCGAGGCAGTTGGGGCCGCAGAGCAGCATGCCGCTCGCCTCGATGAAGGCCTTGAGTGCCGCCTGGCGCTGCCGCCCGACCTCGCCCGCCTCGGCGAAGCCGCTCGACATCACGACCGCGGCCGGCACGCCCGCGGCGTGCGCCTCCTCGAGCACGCTGAGCACGCGCTCGCTCGGAATCCCCACCACGACAAGATCGACCCGCTCCGGCAGGGCCTTGAGGCTCGGATAGCAGGGCAGATTCATCACGCTCTGGTATTTGGGATTGACCGGGTAGATGCCGCCCTTGAACTCGAGCTCGAGCAGGTTGCGGATGGCGCCGTTCACCCGGCCGTCTTTCTGCGAGGCACCGACGATCGCCACCGACCGCGGAGAAAGCAGCGCCTTGAGATCCGTCTTCGCCAATCCCCGACCCGTTCCGTCCGCTTGCGGACTTTCTTTCTTGGTGCGCAGCGGCCGTTCTCTCGCATGTTCGGCTGAGAGAGTCAATTGCACCGCCGCCGGGCGGCGCGAGCGATCCCGGGCCCTAGATGCGGCCGCCCGACCGCTCACAATTTATTTCAAATTGTTACTGGTCATCGCGCGCCGGCTCGTATAAGACCGACCGTGGGGAGCTAGCTGGCCCGATGAGAGGTCAGGCGCACCTCGCGGGGAGTCCGACAGGGAGCCTCGATCCTGAGAACGAAAAACGTCGCCACAGGGGAGACGATGATGGCGAGGACCGATGAAGCCGGCCGCAGCGGCCGCGCGGGACGTTTGCAACGGCGCAGCCTGCTCAAGCTCGGAGCCTATGCCGCAGCCCTCCTCCTTCCCATGCCGGCGCTCGCGCGCGCGGCGCCGGGGAGCGCAGAGCGAACCCTCAAGCTCTACAATCTGCACACCGGCGAGCAGCTCAAGGCCACCTTCTGGGCGGCGGGCAGATATCTGCCCGACGCGCAGGCGGAGATCGACCGCATCCTGCGCGACCATTATTCCGACGAGGTGACGCAGATCGATCCGGCATTGCTCGATCTCCTCTACCGCATCCAGAGCGGGGTCGGCGCCGCGCGGGGGCTCGACGTGGTGTGCGGCTACCGCTCGCCCGCGACCAATGCCGAGCTCGTGCGCGAGGGCCGCGTGCACGCGCGCAACAGCTACCACATCAGCGGCCAGGCGCTCGACTTCCGGGTCCAGGGCCGCGATCTGCGCGGCGTGCGCAAGCTCGCCATGAGCTTGAGGGGCGGCGGCGTCGGCTATTATCCGCGCTCCCACTTCATCCACGTGGACGTGGGGCCGCTGCGCCACTGGTAGCGCTGCGAGAGGCTTGCGCGCGGGCCTGGTCAGAGCAGCCGCGCCACCGCGAGGAAGTCCGCGATGCGCGCCGGGTCCTTGTGGCCCGGGCGGTCCTCGACGCCCGAGGAGACGTCGACGACCGTGGCTCCGCTCGTGGCTACCGCCTCCGCCAGGTTCCCGGGCGTGAGCCCGCCCGAGAGCATCCACGGCTTGGACCAGCGCTGCCCGGCGATGAGGCGCCAATCGAAGCTCAGCGCATTGCCGCCCGGGAGTGCCGCGGTCATTGCCGCGGGCGGCTTGGCGTCGAAGAGCAGCCAGTCGGCGACGCCCTCGTAGTGCTTCGCCTCGCCCACGTCCTCAGCGGCTGCGATGCGGATCGCCTTCATGACCGGCACGGCAAAGCGCTCCCTGATGGCGGCGACGCGCTCCGGCGTCTCGCCGCCGTGGAGCTGCAGGAGCTCGAGGCCTGCGGTGGCGATGGTCTCGCCGAGCGTGCCGTCGTCGGCATCGACGAAAAGCCCGACGCGCTTGATGGTCGGCGGCAGCCTTGCCGCGAGGGCCGCCGCCGTCTCGGCCGTGACGTGGCGCGGCGAAGGCGGATAGAAGACGAAGCCCACGAAGGCGGCACCACAGGCCGCGGCGGCGGCCGCGGCGACGCTGCTGTTGACCCCGCAGATCTTGGCTTTCACGCTCATGAGGCGCTCTCTATAGCAGAGCGCCGCTGCCCGGCGAAGCGCCTCAGCCGCCGGTCCTCTCGAGCACGAGCTCGGCCGCGGCGAGGTCCTCGAGTGCTGCACCCACGGACTTGAAGAGGGTGATCTCGCCGTCGCTGCCGCGGCCCGGCCGCTCGCCGCGGCAGAGCTGGTAGAGATCGCCGGCAATGGCCGCCTCGCTGAGGGTGCCATTCGCGAGCGGCTGCACGATGTCGCCGGCCTCCTTGGCGGCGCCCGCGCGGGTGTCGACGAAGACGCGGGCGCGGCGGACCGCCTCGTCGTCGGCTTCGCGCATGGCGGGCGTGTAGCCGCCGACGAGGTCGAGATGCTGACCGGGCCTGAGCCAGCGTCCGCGGACGAGGGGCTCGAGCGTCATGGTGGCGCAGGAGATGACGTCCGCTTCCGTGACGGCTCTTTCGAGATCGCCCGCCGCGCTCACGGCAAGGCCGGGCCGCGTCAGGCGCTCGGCAAGTGCCGCCGCCTTCTCGGGATGGCGGCCCCAGATCGCCACCTCGCGGAGCGGCCGCACCGTGCCGTGGGCGCGCACGAGGTGAGGTGCCAAGGCGCCGGTGCCGACCATGAGGAGGCGGGCGGCATCCTTGCGCGCGAGATAGCTCGCGGCGAGTGCCGAGGCGCAGGCGGTGCGCTTCACCGTCAGGCTGGGGGCGTCGATCAGCGCCAGCACGCGGCCGCTCTCGCCGTCGAGCAGGACGTAGATGCCCGCGACGCTGGGCTTGCCCTTGGCCGCGTTGCCGGGAAAGACGGTGACGAGCTTGATGCCGATGTGGCGGCCCTCCTGCCAGGCGGGCATGAAGAGGAGCGTCGCATCGGCAGCGCCCGGCACTTTGACCGTCTCGTGGGTGCGCAGCGGCATCACGCAGCCGGCGCTGAACATCCGCCGCAGCCGCTCGATCAGGCTCGCCTCCTCGAGTGCCGCCTCGACCTCGGCCGCGGTCACCGTGCGCATGGTTTCGTCTCCCGAGACGGCGCGTGCTCAGCCGGCGCGCGGCAGCGCGGGAAGGGTCGCCGAGGGAGAGGCGCCGGGTGCCGCGCCGGATGGAGCGGGCGGGGGCGGCGGGGCGCTGCGCCGCGCCTCGGCGAGCTCCTCCTTGAGGCGCCGGGCTTCCGCCTCGGCCAGGCGCGCGCGCCGTCGCGTCCGGCGGCCCGCGATCCAGGCGCCGATGCCGCCGAGGACGAAGCCGAGCACGAGGCTCGCGAAGACCCCGCCGTAGAGCGGCAGCTCGAGGGCGAAGGGGAACGGCTCGAGACGCAAGCTGACCGGCGCGCGGTTGGAGACGGCAAAGAGCACGAGGACGAGCGCCGTTAGGGCGCCGGCGAGCCAGGAGATCAGCTTCATGACCCTGCCCTCGAGCAGGTGACGGGGAAGCGCGCGTGTGCGCTATTTCTTGCCATTGAGCCGCTCGCGCAGCTCCTTGCCGGTCTTGAAGAAGGGGATGTGCTTCTCGCTCACCGCCACCGCCTCGCCCGTGCGCGGGTTGCGGCCGAGGCGCGAGCCGCGCTTCTTGACCGAGAAGGCGCCGAACCCGCGCAGCTCGACGCGGTCGCCCGCCGCGAGTGCCGCCGAGATTTCGTCGAAGATTGTAGAGACGATGCGTTCGACATCCCGCTGGTAGAGGTGCGGATTGCGCTCGGCGATGCGCAGGATCAACTCCGACTTGGTCATCGACATCGACCCCCCTTCCCGGACCTTGTCTTGACCGAAGCGTGCCAAGTTTTGCGAAGCGTGCCAGAGCGGGCCCCGGCCGTCAAGGGTAAGTCTCTAAGAATACGAGACTTTTTCGCCTGAGCCGCGGCCGAAATCCGCTCGCATTTGCTCTCGTTTTGTGCAAGGGCGGCGGCTGCGGGCAGGCAAAAGCAAAGGGCGCGCCGCCCGGGAAGGCGGCGCGCCCGATCTCTCCCGCGCGGTGCCGGCGGACGCTATTCCTTGGCCTCCTCCTCCTCCTCCTCGGCGCCGCCTTCCCCCTCGGCGCTGCCTTCCTCCTCGGCGTCGTCATTGTCCTTCGCCTTGGCGGCGCGCTCCTTGGTGGCGCGCGTGAGCGCCGCACCCAGGATGTCGCCGAGCGAGGCGCCGCTGTCGGACGAGCCGTACTGCGCCATGGCCTGCTTGTCCTCCTCGATCTCCCGCACCTTGATCGAGAGGCTGTAGCGCCGCGTGGCGCGGTCGATGCTGGTCACCTTGGCGTCCACCTTCTCGCCGACCGCGAAGCGGTCCGGGCGCTGGTCGACGCGGTCGCGCGAGAGCTCGGCCTTGCGGATGAAGCCGGTGGCGCCGTCGGCGACGGCGACCTCGATGCCGCTGTCCATCACCTTGGTGATCGTGCAGGTGACCACGTCGCCCTTCTTGATGGCGGTGGCCGCGCGCTCGAAGGGATCGTCGGTGAGCTGCTTGATGCCGAGCGAGATGCGTTCCTTCTCGATGTCGACGTCGAGCACCCGCACCTTCACCCGGTCGCCCTTCTTGTAGTCCTTGATCGCCTCCTCGCCCGGTCGGTTCCAGTCGAGGTCGGAGAGATGCACCATGCCGTCGATCTCGCCGGGCAGGCCGACGAAGAGGCCGAACTCGGTGATGTTCCTGATCTCGCCCTCGAGCTCGCTGCGCGCCGGGTGCTGCTCGAGGAAGGACTCCCACGGGTTCTCGAGGCACTGCTTCAAGCCGAGCGAGATGCGGCGCTTCTGGGGGTCCACGTCGAGCACCATCACCTCGACCTCCTGGCTCGTCGAGATGATCTTGCCCGGATGCACGTTCTTCTTGGTCCAGCTCATCTCGGAGACGTGGACCAGGCCCTCGATGCCGGGCTCGAGCTCGACGAAGGCGCCGTAGTCGGTGATGTTGGTGACGCGCCCCTTGAACTTGGTGCCGACCGGGTACTTGAGGGCGACGCCCTCCCACGGATCGGCCTCGAGCTGCTTCATGCCGAGCGAGATGCGCTGGGTCTCAGGGTTGAAGCGGATGACCTGCACGTCGACGTTCTGGCCGATGTGCAGCGCCTCCGAGGGATGGTTGATGCGGCGCCAGGCGATGTCGGTCACGTGGAGGAGGCCGTCGACGCCGCCCAGATCGACGAAGGCGCCGTAATCGGTGATGTTCTTGACGACGCCCTTCAAGACCTGGCCTTCCTTGAGGTTGGCCACGAGCTCGGAGCGCGCCTCGGCGCGCGTCTCCTCGAGCACGGCGCGGCGGGAGACCACGATGTTGCCGCGCTGGCGGTCCATCTTGAGGATCTGGAAGGGCTGCGGCTGACCCATGAGCGGGGAGACGTCGCGCACCGGGCGGATGTCGACCTGGCTGCCGGGCAGGAAGGCGACGGCGCCGTTGAGGTCGACCGTGAAGCCGCCCTTGACGCGCCCGAAGATCACGCCGGTGACGCGCTGGTTCTCCTTGAAGGCCTTCTCGAGCTGGGTCCAGGCCTCCTCGCGCCGCGCCTTCTCGCGGCTCAAGACCGCCTCGCCGTTCTTGTCCTCGATGCGCTCGACGTAGACGTCGATGCGGTCGCCGATCTCGACCTTGCCGCTTGCGCCGTGGCCGCCGAACTCCTTGAGCGGCACGCGGCCCTCGGCCTTGAGGCCCACGTCGACCAGCGCATAGTCGCCCTCGACGCCGACCACGCGGCCCTTGACGACGGTATGCTCGAAGGTCTCGGTGCTCTTGAGGCTCTCCTCGAGAAGGGCGGCGAAGCTTTCCTCGCCTGCCGCACGGGTCATGGTCTCTGCCATCAAATTCTCCAATCGTCGTTCATGTTTCCGGCCGGCCGGTTGCATCCGGCGGTCTTTCACAAGTTGCCTGTGCGCTCGCCCGCGTGCGCGTCGCGGGCGTCTCCGTCATCGAGGCGAGGTCCGCTCAGCCTCCGGCGCCGCACTTGGCCAGCACGTGGCCCAGTGCCGCCTGGAAAGCCTCTTCCGCGTCGAGCGTGCTGGTATCGAGCACGATGGCGTCGGCTGCCGGCTTGAGCGGCGCTACGCTCCGCGCGGCATCCCGCGCGTCGCGCGTCCTCAGATCCTCGAGCACGCGCGCATATATACTGTCAAGCCCCCGCGTTCGCAACTCCTTATGGCGGCGCTCCGCGCGCACCTCGAGGCTCGCGGTCACGAAGAGCTTCACCCCGGCATCCGGGCAGATGACCGTGCCGATGTCCCGCCCGTCGAGCACGGCGCCCTTCTTTCCCCCTGGCGGGGCATGGGCGAAGCCGCGCTGGAGATCGACGAGGGCGGCGCGCACGCCCGGCATGGCGGCGACCGTGGAGGCGGCGTTGCCGACCGCGTCGCTGCGCAGCGCCGGATCGTCGAGTGCCGCGAGATCGACGGTGCCGGCCGCCGCCTCGGCGAGGCGCTCGTCTTCAGGATCGCCGCCGGCCTTGAGCACGGCCAATCCGACCGCGCGGTAGAGGAGCCCGGTGTCGAGGTGTGCGAGATCGAAGTACCTCGCGAGCCGGCGCGCGAGCGTGCCCTTGCCCGAGGCCGCCGGCCCGTCGAGCGCTATGATCATGGCGCCGCGATCCGCGCCCCCAGGCCGTTCATCAGCTGGGCGAAGCCGGGGAAGCTCGTCTCGATCATGGCGCCGTCGTCGACCGTTACGGCTGCCTTTGCGGCAAGGCCGAGGACGAGGCCGGCCATGGCGATGCGATGGTCCATGTGCGTCTCGACGATGCCGCCGCCCGCGACCGGTCCGCCCGAGCCGTGCACGATCAGGCTGTCGCCCTCGATCTCCAGCTCGACGCCGTTCCTGGCAAGGCCCGCGGCAATGGCGGCGAGCCGGTCGCTCTCCTTGACGCGCAGCTCGGCCAAGCCGTCGAAGCGCGAGGTGCCGTGGGCCGCCGCTGCGGCCACGGCGAGGACCGGGTACTCGTCGATCATCGACGGCGCGCGCGCGGCCGGTACATGCACGCCCTCGAGCCGGCTCCCTGCAACGATGAGATCGGCGACCGGCTCGCCCGCCTCCTCGCGCTCGTTCTCGCGGCGGATGTCGGCGCCCATCTCCGCGAGGGTGGCGAGAAGGCCGCTCCGCAGCGGATTGACGCCGACGCCCGTGAGCGAGACGCGGGCACCAGGCACCAGGAGGCTCGCCACCAGGACGAAGGCGGCGGAGGAGATGTCGGCGGGCACGGCCAGGCGCTGCGGCCTGAGCTCGGGCTGGCCCGCGAGCGTCACGCTCCAGGCGCCGTCATCGCCATGGCCGAGCTCGAGCCTGGCGCCGAAGGCGCGCAGCATGCGCTCGCTGTGATCGCGCGTGCGCACGGGCTCGATCACGGTGGTGGCGCCCGGCGCGTTGAGGCCGGCGAGCAGCACGGCCGACTTCACTTGCGCGGACGGCACCGGGAGGCGGTAGACGATGGGGAGCGGCTCCGCGGTGCCGATGACGGCAAGCGGCATGCGGCCGCCGCTGCGGCTGATCAGGCGCGCACCCATGCGCGCGAGCGGCTCGGCCACGCGCTGCATGGGGCGGCGGCAGAGCGAGGCGTCGCCGGTGAGAAAACTCGTAAAAGGGTGGCCGGCGAGAAGGCCCATGAGGAGCCGCGCCGCGGTGCCGGAGTTGCCCATGTCGAGCACGCTCGCCGGCTCCGCGAGGCCGCCCACGCCGCGCCCGTGGACGTGCCAGAGGCCGCTCTCGTCGCGGCGGATCTCGGCGCCGAGGGCGCTGAGTGCCGCTGCCGTGTGCAGTACGTCCTCGCCTTCGAGCAGCCCCTCCACCACCGTCTCGCCCACGGTGACGGCGCCGAGCATCAAGGCGCGGTGCGAGATCGACTTGTCGCCCGGCAGCCTCGCGGCGCCGGCAAGGGTTGCGTCGGGGGCTGCGAGCGGCGAGGAGACGAGCGGCTTCAAGGGCGGCGTTCCCTCAGGCGGCAGGCGTGACGGCCGTCACAGGCGCATGGCGGAGAGCCTCCTAACATAATCCATGCGAGGGGGCAAAGCGCCCAACGCTCGGCGCCGCGCGGTCCGGCCGGGTCCCACGCTCCATGCCGCCGCGGCGGCCGGCTTTTTCCTTTTGACAGGGCCGAGGGAACGTGGCAATTGGCACCCCTTCGCCGATGAGGCCAGCGAGGAGTGTTGCCGGTGACGAAGCCGGAATGGGGAACCAAGCGAATCTGTCAAAGTTGCGGCACGCGGTTCTACGATCTGCGCCGCCGCCCGATCGAATGCCCGAAGTGCGGCACGATCTTTGACCCCGAAACCTTGATCAAGGCGAGGCGCCCGCGCCAGGCGCCTCAGCCGGTGCCCGCCGTGGTCGAGGAGGTGGTGGCCGTCGAGCCCGAGCTCGTCGAGGAGGAGGCTGCTGCCCCCCAGGTCAGCGAGAGCGAGGAGGAGGAGGTCATCGAGGACGCCTCCGAGCTCGGCGAGGACGAGGACGACGTGGCCGAGGTGATCGAGAACGTCGAGGAGGAAGAGGGCGAGCGCTGACGGCGCTACGCCGGCGCTCCGGCGCCAACGTATCGCGTTCGGCGGCGGCAAGTTTTCTTGTCGGTACGACCGCGGGGGCAAGGCCTCCTCGACCGGTCCGGCTGCCAGCCGTACATTGGCCGCATATCTCGGGCCGCATGTCTCGGATGAAAGCAATGACGGATCGCACGGCCGCACGCAAGCCGGCGCCGCGGCTCAAGGCGGCGGCACGCCGCTATATCGAGACTTTGGGCCGTTGACGGATGCGGCGCTGCCGCCGTTGCGCATCGAGCCGCTTGACGATCGGCATGAGCGAAGCGCGTTCGCAAGCAATGTCGAGCCCCTGGATCGCTATTTCAGGACGCAAGCGAGCCAGGACGTGCGCCGGCGGGTCGCGTCCTCTTTCGTCCTGATCGCGGAGCGGCAAGAGAGGCCGCTCGGCTTCTACACCCTGGCCGCGGTTTCCATTGCGCTGGCGGATTTGCCCGCGGAGATCGCCAAGCGGCTTCCGCGCTATCCATCGATAGCCGCAACGCTCATGGGCCGGCCGGCGGCCAAGTTTTCCCTTGCCTCGATGACGGCCTAACTCATACTTTGCGCACCCGCCGCTGCCCAGCGGCGGCTCTCCCCCCAATGGGGCCGTAGCTCAGTTGGGAGAGCGCTTGAATGGCATTCAAGAGGTCGGCGGTTCGACTCCGCTCGGCTCCACCAATGAAGGCAATGGGCCAGGCAGGCGCTGCTTGGCCCATTGTCGTTGGCGGGAGGTGCGCGCGATCCTAAAGGCGCGCTACGACCTCGTCGCGGAAGTGCCGCATGTTGGCAATCGTCGCCTCGGCGCTCTCGCCTTCGAAGCCGAAGTCGACCGCGGAGAAGCCGAGCTTGCCGAGCGCCCGCAGGTCTGCGGCCATCTCGGCCGCGTCGCCGGAGAGGAGGTGCCGCTCGCCCTCGTCGGTCGTGCGCGGTGCGGCGGCCCCATGCTTTTGGCAGCGGTAGGCAAGGGCGATGGACGCGGGTTCGCGGCCGCTCTCCGCCGCGAGGAGGCGCAGCCTGCCGAGCGCCGCACTGCAGCGCGCGATAGTATCGAGCGGCGCCTTCGGGTTCGTGCCGATGGGATACCAGCCGTCGCCGAGACGCGCGGTGCGGCGCATGGCGGCAAGCCCTTCGCCGCCGATCCACAGCGGCGGGTGCGGCTTCTGCGCGGGCTTGGGCGCGAAGACGATGTCGGCGAAGCGCACGTAGCGTCCCTCGAAGCGCGGCTCGGCCTCGGTCCAGAGGGCGCGGAAGACCTTGAGATACTCGTCGGTGACGGCACCGCGCTCGGCAAAGGGCGGCGTGCCCAGTGCGGCGAACTCCTCCTCGAGCCAGCCGGCGCCGACGCCGACGATGAGCCGCCCGCGGGACAGCACGTCGATGGTCGCCAGCATCTTGGCGGCGAGCACGGCCGGGCGATGGGGCACCACCATGACCGAGGTGAGGAGGCGGAGCCGCGAGGTGCGGCCGGCGAGGAAGGCGGCCGTGGTCAGCTGCTCCTGGCGGTCGCCCTGCGAGCCCGCCGGGAACTCGCCCGAGCTCGAATAGGGATAGCGCGACTGGATGTCGGCCGGGAAGACCACGTGGTCGCTGATGGTGACATAGTCGAAGCCGATGGCCTCGCCCGCGTCGACCACGCGCGTCAAGTTGTCCGCCGATGAGAGCGGGCCGCGGGTCGGTGCGCTGAAGCCGATCTGCATGCGCGCCACTCTACGTGCATGGGTGGGCGGCGTCGAGTCCCGCGGGAGCGCCGCGGCTCAGCGGTTGAGCACGACGCTGATGAAGGCGCGCGTGCGGGCCTCGCGCGGGTTCTCGAGGATGCGCTCGGGCACGTCCTCCTCGACGATCAAGCCGTGATCCATGAAGATGACGCGGTCGGCGACCTGGCGCGCGAAATTCATCTCGTGCGTCACGATGATCATGGTCATGCCGTCGGCGCTCAGCTGGCGCATGACCTCGAGCACTTCGTGCACCAGCTCGGGATCGAGCGCCGAGGTCGGCTCGTCGAACAGCATGGCCATCGGATCCATGGCAAGCGCCCGGGCGATCGCCGTGCGCTGGCGCTGGCCGCCCGAGAGCTGCTCGGGATAGCTTTGCGCCTTGTCCTCGAGGCCGACGCGGCGGAGGAGCTCCATCGCCTTCGCGGTGGCGCTCGCCCGGTCGAGGCCGAGCACGTGCATGGGCGCCTCGATGATGTTCTTGAGCACGCTCAAATGCGGGAAGAGGTTGAAGTCCTGGAAGACCATGCCGAGCTTGGCGCGCACGCGCGCGATGCGCTTGGCCGAGTGCGGCACCCGCTTGCCGCCGACGACGTCGTAATAGGCCGCCTCGCCGTTGATCCTGATGGAGCCGCGCTCGGGCGGCTCGAGCATATTGAGGCAGCGCAGCAGGGTCGACTTGCCGCTCCCCGAGGGGCCGATGACGCAGACCACCTCGCTCGGCGCCACCTTGAGCGAGATGCCGCGCAGCACCTCGAGGCTGCCGAAGCGCTTGTGCAGATCCTCGACCTCGATCATGCCGGCTCAGCGGTGACTGTAGCCCCGAGAGGTGATCCTCTCGAGGTAGCGCACGAAGAGCGCCGCGGGGTAGCCGACTGCGAAATAGAGAATCATGGTGAGGGTGTAGATGGAGAAATACTGGTAGGTGCGGGCGGAGATGATCTCGCCGGTGAACATCAGCTCCTGCACGGTCATGACGGAGGTGAGCGCCGTGTCCTTGAAGATCGAGATGAAATAGTTGCCGAGCGCCGGCGTGACGATGCGCAGCGCCTGCGGCAGGATGATGCGGCGGAAGGCGAGGAGCCGGGTCATGCCGAGCGCCGCCGCGGCGTTATGCTGGCCGCGGGGCACGGCTAGGATGCCGCCCCTGTACACCTCGCCCAGATAGGCGCTGTAGTGGAGCGTGAGCCCGATGATGCTGGCACTCAAGGGATCGAGCCTGATGCCGGCGCCGGGCAGCACGTAGTAGATGTAGATGAGCTGCAGGAGGAGCGGCGTCGCGCGCATGAGCTCGACGTAGGCGTCGATCGGGATGCGCACCAGCGGCGAGCGCGACATGCGCAGAACCGCCACTGGAACCGCCAGAACGACCGAGAGAAGGAGAACGACGAGGGCGATCAGGACGGTGAGCTCGAGGCCCTGGAGCAGGACGCCGATGTAATCGCGCGCGAACGAAAGGTTGAGGAGCTGCATGCCACGCCTCCCTCGTGGCGGCGGCGCGGCCGGAGGACCGCGCCGCCGCCGATCGTCTGCCGTTCGTCAGTTGGTCGGGAAGAAGAACAGATTGCGGTTGCCGAGGCCGTTCTTCTTGAGGATGGCCGAGACGATGCCGTTGCCGCGGATCTCGGCGAGCGCCCGCGAGTAGGCGGCGCGCAAGCTGCAGTCCTCCTTGCGCAGCGCATAACGCGCGTAGCCGTAGCCGTATTTGAAGATGAGCTCCTGCGGCACGGTCACGTTGGGCACGAGCTCGAGGGGCTCGCTCGGGTTCGCCTTCATATAGGCGAGGAACTTCACGTCGTCGTCCATCACCACCGAGACGCGGCCCTCGGCGAGGGCGGCGAAATGCTCGGGGTTGGTGCGGAACGGCACCACCGTGGCGCCGACGTGGCGCAGGTACTCGTTGGCCGCCGTGCCGATCATGGCGCCCACCTCCTTGCCCTTGAGCTCGTCGAAGGAATGGAGGCCGGTCGGATTGCCCTTCTTGACGATGATGCCGGGGCCGTACCACCACGCCGGCCCGGTGAAGGAGATCACTTTGACGCGCGCGGGCGTGTAGTGGATGTTGGTGGCGATCACGTCGACGCGCTTGGAGAGCAGTGCCGCGACCAGCTCGGAGAAGGGCATGATCTCGTAGCGGACCTTGGTGATTTCCAACCACTTCAGCGCATTCTGGTTGATCTCCACGTCGAGGCCGTAGGCCTGCTTGCTCTGCGGGTCGATGCCGCTATAGAGCGGGCTCGGCGAGATGCCGAGCGTAATCCCGTCCTTCACCGCGCGGTCGTAGGAGCCGTCGCCGCAGTTCTCGAAGAGCGGCGTCGCTTCGAACGTGAAGTCCTCGGCGAGCGCGGTGCGAGCGGCACCGGCAATGACAAGGCCGAGGGCTGCGATCAAGATACCCATCCGTGTCATGACAGCCTCCGAAGTTTTTTGCCTTCTGGCGCGCTTGTGCTGTATAATATATAAGACAGCAGAGTGCGGCGGGCCGTCAATGGATTTTTGCCGCCGGGCGGCAGCGCGGCGGGGAGGCGCGAGCATGGGGTGGCACCCTCGCCCGCGGGCGATGGCGCCGCGGCCGCTCGCGCGGGCGGACGAGGCAGGGAGGCGGGATTGGCGCCAGTCGGAAGCCGGGCCAAGCGGGAGGAGGCGGGCGAGCGGGTGCTCGATTTCCAGCCGCTCTACCTGCAGGTCAAGGAGCTCATCATCCGCCGCATCGTGAGCGGCGTGTGGCGGCCGGGCGGCGCGGTGCCGAGCGAAATGCGGCTCGCCGCCGAGCTCGGCGTCAGCCAGGGCACGGTGCGCAAGGCGATCGAGGAGCTGGCGGCGCAGAACCTCGTGACGCGCCAGCAGGGGCGCGGCACCTTCGTCGCCTCGCATAGCCATCAGCGCGCGCAGTTCCACTTCATGCGCATCATCCCGGAGGACGGCCAGAAGGAGCTGCCGACCGGCCGGCTTCTGGCGCTCGCCAAGGAGCGCGCCGACAGCGCCCAGGCGGAGCATTTGCGCCTGCGCGCGGGTGCGCCGGTCTATGCGCTCCTCCGCCTGCGCAGCATCGGCGGCAAGCCGGTCATGCTCGAGCGCATCTTTCTGCCTGCCGCGCTCTTTCCCGACCTCAGCCTGCCGCTCCATGTCGAGCTGCCGGACGAGCTCTACGGGCACTACGAGCGCAATTTCGGCATGACCGTGGTGCGCGCCGAGGACCGCCTCAGGGCCGTCGCGGCGGATGCGCTTGCCGCGACACACCTCGGCGTGGCGCCGGGCGCGCCGCTCCTCGAGGTCGAGCGCACGGCGCTCGGCCTCGACGGCACGGTAATCGAATGGCGCTTCAGCCATTGCAATACGCAGCACCATCACTACGGCAGCGGCATCGAATGAGCGCTGCCGCAGAGAGGAACGGGAGCACGCGCATGAGCGACGCACTCCGTGAGGCCCGCATCGACCTCGCAGCGGCGCTGAGGCTCGCCGTGAGATTCGAGATGCAGGAAGGAATCTGCAATCATTTCAGCTACATGGTGCCGGGCCGGGACGATTGCTTCCTGGTCAATCCGCAGGGCTTCCACTGGTCCGAGGTCCGCGCGAGCGATCTCCTGCTGGTCGGCCGGGAGGGGCAATTGCTCGAGGGCAAGGCGCCGCCCGAGCCGACCGCCTTCTACATCCACTGGCGCATCCACCGCGGCTTGCCCCACGCCCGCGCGGTCCTCCACACGCACATGCCCTACGCCACGGCGATCACCTCGCTTGCCGACGGCCGGCTCGAGCCGATCAACCAGAAGGCGGTCGGCCGCTTCGGCGAGCGCGTCGCCTATGACGATCAATTCAACGGCTTCGCCCTCGACGAGGCGGAGGGCGACCGCATGATGCGCGCGCTCGGCAACAAGAGCGTGCTCTTCCTTGCCAACCACGGGGTCGTCGTCACCGGGCCCAGCATGGACATAGCCTTCGACGATCTCTACTACCTCGAGCGCACGGCCCAGAACCAATGGCTTGCCATGGCGACCGGGCAGCCGCTCCGCATGATCGCGAGCGAGGTGGCGGCGAAGACCGCGCGGCAATATCTCGAGCTCGGCAATTACCAGGCCAAGCCGCATTTCGCCGCCCTGAAGCGCATCCTCGACCGCGAGGAGCCCGACTACAAGGATTGACGAAGGCCCGTGCCGGCGAGGCGGAGCGGCAGGCCGGCAGCTTTCCGCGGGCGGCAGCACCCGCCGGCCCTCCCTCCCTGTGGCGTATAATAGGCAGCCGGGCACCTCTCCGCTGGGGCGGCTCAGCGGGCGTGTCCCTTAGCAACGGAGGCCCCGGGAGCATCCGCGCCACTCGACAGGAGAACGCAATGCCCCCATTTTGGTGCCTGAGCGGGGCATCCGACAGGGCATCGGCGAGGCTTGAGTGAGCACCTCCGTTGAGACCATTGCCGAGCGGGCGGCGCCGCACCGCGACCTCGGCGTCCCGCCCTCGCGCGACGCCGCGGGTCGGCGGCCGCGCGCCGCCGGCCTCGCCGCGGCGATCCTGCTGCATGGCGCGGTCATCGCCCTCGTGCTCGTCAAGCTGCCGGCGGCGGAGCCGGCGAGGGAGCCGCCCGCCATCCCGGTCGAGCTCGTGGTCGTACCCGAGGCGAAACCGAAGCCGAAGCCGGTCCCCGTCGAGCAGCCGAAGCCGCCGGCGCAAGCCCAGCCCTTCCGCGAATCGGGAGGCGATCCCGATAAGACGCCAGGGCACGTGGCGGAGGCGGAGGCGCCCAAGAAGGCGGAGCCCGTGCCGCCGCCCGCCGAGGCGCCGGCGCCGCAGCAGGCGGCCCCGGCCCTCGAGGGCGAGCTGCCGCCGCCGCCCCTGCCGGTGCCGCCGCCGCCGCAGCCGCCCCAGCCGCAGAGGGCGAAGCCGCTCCTCGCGGCACTGCCGCCGCTTCACCGTCCGTCCGCGGAGAGTGCAACGCCACGGCCGCCGAGCGAGAGCAGCCTCACCGGCGAGGGCGGCGGCGACCGCTATCTCAACAAGGTGCGGGATATCATCATCAGCAATCTGATCTACCCGGGTGCCGCGCGCGCCGGCGACATTGCCGGCGTCGCCAGGTTCGAGCTGGTCATCGACCGCCAGGGCCACCTGCTCGAGCTTCGCCTCGCGCGCTCGTCGGGCGCCGAGGTCCTCGACCGCGCCGGACGCGAGGCCGTCGAGCTCTCGGCGCCCTTCGGGCCGCCGCCGCCCGACGTGATCGGCGATCAGATCGGTCTCTTGCTGACGCTCTATATCGGACCCGACGCGCCGGGGACGCGGTGAGCCGCCGCCGAGCCGTCAGTTGACGGTCTCGCGCGAGTGGTCCCGGCTGTTGATCCAGTCGAGCGTTTGCTCGAGCGGCATCGGGCGCGCGAAATAATAGCCCTGGAGCGAGGGCACGCCGAGCGTTCCCAGCACGCGGGCGAGCACCGCCGTCTCGACGCCTTCCGCCACGCTCTCGAGGCCGAGGTTGCGCGCGAGCTCGATGACCGATTTGACGATCGCGTAGGCGTCCTGGGAGTCGGCGAGGTCGAGGACGAAGGACTTGTCGATCTTGAGCTCGGAGAAGGGCATCTCGCGCAGCGTCTTGAGCGAGGAATAGCCGGTCCCGAAGTCGTCGATGGCGAGCCGGAAGCCCTTGAGGCGCAAGCGCGTCAGGATGTCGGCGGTGGCGTTCGGGTCCTTCATGGCCACCGTCTCGGTCACCTCGAAGGAGATCGAGGCGGCCTGGGAGCCGCTCTCGATGACGAGGGTGGCGACCCGGTCGGGGAAGTCGAGCCGGCGCAGATTGGCGTGCGAGATGTTGATCGCGATGGGCAGCCCGGCATGGCCGTTGTGGAAGTGGCTCTGATGGGAGATGGCCTCGCGCACCACCCACATGGTGAGCTGGTCGATGACCTCGTCATCGCGCTCGGCGAGCGGGATGAAGCGCTCGGGCAGCAGCATGCCGAACTCCGGATGCGGCCAGCGGATCAAGGCCTCGAACTTGGTCACGTCGCCGGTTCCCGCGGTGACGACCGGCTGCAGGAAGAGCCTCATCTCGCCTTCGCTGAGCGCCCGCTCGACGTCGGCCGAGGAGAGGGGACGCTGAGGGGATGCGGCTCGGCTGAAGGGCTCGCCGGCGCTCACCGCGACCGTCTCGCTCTTGACCGCGTCGCGCAGGTAGGCGCGCACTTCCGAGGCGCGCGCGGGCTTCTCGAGCACGCCGGCGATGGCGAGGCCGAGCGAGGTGCCGAGCTGCTCGGTCGCCGTGAGCACGCGGCGGTCGAAGCCGCTCACCAGCACGATGTCGCCGCGGAACTCCTCGCGCTGCAGGAAGCGCAGCTGCTCGACGCCGTCGGAGTGGCCGAGCTGGAGGTCGAGCATGACGAGATCGGGGAGCGTGGCGCGGAACATCGCCTGGAACGACGTCTCCTCCATCGCCGCCTCGGCGCTCCAGCCGGCACCCCGCGCCACCGCGACGATGAAAGAGGCGATGCGCTCCTCGTCGTCGAGCACAAGCAAATGCATGGTCATTCTCCCCGCGCCTATGTTCCGTCCAATATCCGCCGCAGCGTCCGCGCCAGCTCGTTCCTGCGATAGGGTTTGGTGATGAGATGCGCGCCGAGAGCCGCGAGCTTGTCGCGCGACACGGTCGGGCTGGCGAAGCCGGTGGTGAACAGTATCTTGATCCTCGGGTTGCGCTCGCGCAGCTCGCGCCCGAGGGCAGCACCATTGAGCCGGCCGGGCATGACGATGTCGCTGAAGAGGAGATCGTAGCCGCTGTCGCGCGCGAAGAGCTCGAGTGCTGCGTCGGCGTTGGCGGCGGCGGTCACCTTGTAGCCGAGCTTCCTCAGCATCGCCTCGCCCATCTTGCGGATCTGCGGGTTGTCCTCGACGTAGAGCACGCGCTCGCTGCCGGTCGGATCGGACGAGCGCGCGTCCTCCTGCGGCTCGGCCGCGTCGCCGTCGTCGATCGCGCGCGGCAGATAGAGCCGGACGGTGGTCCCCTTGCCCTGCTCGCTGTAGAGCCGCACGGTTCCCCCCGTCTGCTTGGCGTAGCCGAAGACCATGCTGAGGCCGAGGCCGGTCCCCGCACCCTGTGCCTTGGTCGTGAAGAACGGCTCGAAGGCGTGCGCCATGACTTCCGGCGTCATTCCGGTGCCGCTGTCGGTCACCGCGACGACGACGTAGTCTCCGGCATCGAGCTCGTCGTTCTGGCGCGCCTGGTCCTCCTCGACGGTGGCGTTGCGGCAGTCGATCCTCACGGTGCCGCCGTAGGGCATGGCGTCGCGCGCGTTGACCGCGAGGTTGAGCACGGCGCTCTCGAGCTGCACCGCGTCGGTCATCACCGGCCACACGTCGCTCGCGATGCTGCTCTCGATGCGCACCTGCTCGCCGAGCGTGCGCTTGAGGAGCGGCAGGAAATCGTGGATGGCGCTGCGCAAGTCGGTGCGTGCCGGCTTGAGCGGCTGGCGGCGCGAGAAGGCGAGCAGGCGCTTGACGAGCTCGGCGCCGGCGAGTGCCGCATCGAGGGACGCGCGCGCGAAGCCGGCCGCGGTCTTGTCGTGCACCAGGCGCTCCTCGAGGAGATCGAGATTGCCGATCACGGCGCCGAGGATGTTGTTGAAGTCGTGCGCGAGACCGCCGGTGAGCTGTCCCACGCTCTCCATCTTCTGCGCCTGGGTGAGGCGCTCCTCGACGCGTTTGCGCTCGGTCACGTCCTCGAGCTCGAAGATGACGCCGTGGAGCGCGCCGCCGTCGCCGTAGACCGCGGCACCCGAGAACAGCACGTCGATCATGGTACCGTCCTTGCGCAGGTGGAGCATCTCGATGCCCTGCTGCAGGTCGCCGGCGAGTGCGCGCATGAAAAGGCGGTCGAACGCCTCCTGCTCGTCGGGCGGCACGAGCGGATAGGGCCGCCCGATCGTCTCCTCGGCGCTGTAGCCGAAGATGCGCTCGGCGGCGCGGTTCCAGATGACGATGCGGCGGTTGGGCGCCAGGCAGACGATCGCCATCGGCGAGGCCTCGACGACGCGCTCGAGCATGATGCTGGCGCGCGCCAGCTCCGTCTCGGCGGTCTCGCACTCCTGCTTGGCGCGCACCAGCGCCTCGCTCGAGCGCGAGAGCTCGCTGTCGCGCGCCGCCGCCTCGCTCTCCGCCTGATGCCTGCGCCGGCCGTCGGTGAGGAGGTAGGCGACGAGAAGGAGGGTGAGCAGCAGGCCTGCCGCCGGAAGCGCCAGCGTGAGGGGGGAGTGCAGCCCGGCCACGCTCGCGGCGGGGAATTCGAGCGTGAGCGTCCACGGCTGGCCGAACTCCCGGAAGGACTTGACGACGATCTCGCTGTTCGCGGCCGCGGCCGCGGCGTCGCTCGAGCCCGCGACGAAGCGCCTGAGCGAGGGGAGATAGAGGACGACGGGCGGCTCGTTCATGGACGGTGCTGCGTGCCGGCCCATGTAGACGCGCAGCGTGTCGTCCGCGAGCGGCGCATCGGCGGTCGCGGCATCGAGGGACGAGGCAAAGCGCAGCGAGGCCGCGACGAAGCCGGCCAATCTGGCGCGGCGCTCGCCCACGCTCGTCGGCGTGATGCCGCCCCGGTAGACCGGCAGGAAGACGACGTAGCTCGGCTGGGGATCGCTGCGCGAGCCGAGCATCAGGGGCTCGCTGCTCACCGCCTCGCCGGCGTTCGGCCGCCTGCATCATGGCGTCGCGGCGCGCCGGATCGGATGCGGCGTCGAGCCCGCGCTCGCTCACCGTGCCGTCGAAGGCGGCGTCGTAGAGCACGGGGAAATACTCGGAGCGCTCGTCGGCCGGCACGAGGTCGTCGCCCTTGCGCTCGACGACGCGGAAATCGGCGGCGCCCGCCGCGCGCTGAGCCGCCTCGAACTTCGCCAGCTCCTCGCGCGGCACGCGCGGCAGCCAGGCGAGCCGGTTGATCGGCGGATCCTCCTGGCGGGCGCGCAGGGCAAAGCGCTGGAAGTCGTCGCGCGCGATGTCGTGCCGGTTGTCGAGGAGGACGGCAAGCTGGTCGAGCGGCTTCACCAGGCTGCCGATGCGCTGCTGGATGTCGCGCGCGCGCAAATCCGCGCGCAGATCGAGCACCGTCCGCACGCGGCCGTCGTCGGCGCGGCGCAGCTGGTCGAAGGCGAGCCCCGACAACAGAATGCCGAGCGCCGCAATGATCCAGGGCGCGCCCCTCAGCGACAGAATCCTCGCCCGCCGCAAAATCTGCCCCCTTTGCTCAAGCCGAGCCGGGTTTTGTTGGCCGCACTCGGCGCATTGTAGAGGAGATTACGGCTTTATCAACAATAACAAGTAGTTCTACCTGAAAATTGAGACTCCTCATGAGCCGAGTCCCAACCTCGTCCGGGCGGCCCCGCCCGGGCGCCCGAGTCGCGGGGCGGTTGGCGGCCAATTCCGGCGCTCCGGCAGGCAAATGCCGTCCGGGAAGGCGGCCCAAGCAGTGCCCCGGCCGGCGTTCGGCGCGCCGATCCGGCGGCGGGCCGCGACTCGGGGGCGGCCGGCCGCTCGCGACTCGGGCGGCTCCGGCGGCGCCTCAGGCTTCCGGATAGGCGATCGTGGTGATGGTGAGTGCCGTCTCGCCGGCCGGCCGCCGCCAGGTCACCGTGTCGCCCGCGCGATGGCCGAGGAGAGCTTCGGCGAGCGGCGACTTGACGTTGATGAGGCCGCGCTTGGGATCGGCCTCGGTCGAGCCCACCAGCGTATAGCTCTGCGCGTTGCCGTCCTCGTCCTCGACGGTGACGCGGGCGCCGAAGGCAACGGTATCGGCATGCCCGCCGTGCTGCTGAGGGGCTACGACCACGGCGGCGCTGCGCCGCAGCTCGAGGATGCGCATCGTGCGCATGGCACGCGCGAGGGCCAGCTTGTCCTCGGGCGAGGTGGCGCCGCGCAGCCGCGTGACCTCGGCGTGGGCGCCCGCGAGCGCTACCTTGAGGCGCTCGAAGCCGCCGGGGGTGAGCAGTACCTGACCCTCGATCTGGGGCAGGTTGAGCTCCTCGTCGGTCAGCTTGTCCTCGTCATCCTCTTTAACGAAGGCGCGGCTCACGGCACCCCTCCCTCCCGAGGCAGGCTGCCGCCGGGGCAGCCTCGGCTTCGGCCCTAGCTTCCACCCGCGGTGGTGGCGGCGTCAACGGCGCTAAACCTGCGGTACGGGTGCGGCCCAGGGACTGTGGCCCAGGGATTGCGGCCCAGAGACTGCGGCCCTAGGGACCGCGAACCCGGCCGCGGCTTCCGGCGTCCGGGGCATTCATGGTAGCGTCCACGCCACGCGAGCTCGCTGCCGCGGCGGGGCTAAGGAGGATCACGGGTGAGGGGCACGGAGCGCACGGCGCCGACGGCGGCGGAGGCCTATGTGCGCGGCCTCGCCGAGCGCGGCATCGATTATCTCTTCGCCAATGCGGGCACCGATTTTCCGCCCATCATCGAGGCGCTGCAGCGCGCCGCCGAGGAGGCGACGCCGACGCCCAAGGCGCTCGCCATCCCGCATGAGAACCTGGCGATCGCCATGGCCTACGGCCATACCATGGTGTCGGGCCGGCCCCAGGCCGTGATGCTGCATGTCAACGTCGGCACCGCGAACGGCATCTGCGGGCTCCTCAATGCCGCGCGCGAGCGCATCCCGATGCTGGTGTCGGCCGGGCGCACGCCCTATAGCGAGACGGGGCACCCGGGCTCGCGCAGCCTCTTCATCCATTGGGCCCAGGAGATGTTCGACCAGGGCGCCATGCTGCGCGAGATCGTCAAGTGGGACTACGAGCTCAGGCTGCCCGACCAGGTGGCCCCGGCGCTCGACCGCGCGCTGGCGCTTGCCATGAGCGAGCCGCGCGGCCCGGTCTATATGACGCTGCCGCGCGAGGTGCTCGCCGCCGCGGCGCCGGCGAACGGTGCCGCCGTCCGGCTCTCGGCCGCCACGCGGGCGCCGGCACCTGCCGCCGCCGCCATCGCCGAGGCGGCGGCCCAGCTCGCGCGCGCCGAGCGGCCGCTCATCATCACCTCGAGCCTCGGCCGCGACACTGCTGCGGTGGCGGCGCTCGCGGCACTCGCCGATGCCTGGGCCTTCCCGGTGGTGAGCCACATCGCCAAATCCCTCTGCCTGCCGAGCGACCACCCCATGCATCTCGGCTACGACCCGACGGCCCTCCTCAAGGAGGCGGACGCCGTGCTCGTCCTCGAGTGCGACGTGCCGTGGATTCCCGATCGCATGGCGCCGCCGGCGCAAGCCAAGGTGATCCATCTCGCGGTCGATCCCCTCTTCGTCCGCTATCCGATGCGCGGCTTTCCCTGCGACCTCGCGCTCGCCGGCGATCCCGCGAGCGGGCTCCGCATGCTGGGCGAGGCGCTCGCGGGCGAGGTGCCGCGCATGGCGGGCAGAATAGCAGCCCGCCGCGCGCGCCTGGGCGCCTTGCGCGCGGCAGCGGCAAGCGCCCTCGCGGCACTCCACGAGCGGGTGCGCCACGAGCGGCCGCTCCATCCCCTCCTCGTCTCGGCAGCGCTCGACCGGGCGAAGGGCGAGGACGCCATCGTGGTCAACGAGCTCGGTGCGGCCATCGAGACGATGAGCTTCACGCGGCCCGGCAGCTATTTCGCGGCGAGCCCCGCGGGCGGGCTCGGCTGGGGCCTGGGGGCGGCACTCGGCGCCAAGCTCGCGGCACCCGAGCGCCTGGTCATCGCCACCATCGGCGACGGCTCCTACATGTTCGGCAATCCGACGCCGGCCCATTACGTGGCGCGCGCCTACGATCTCCCCGTGCTCTTCGTCGTCTTCAACAACGCGGGCTGGGCGGCGGTGCGCAAGGCGACCGAGGCAATGTATCCGGACGGGCTGAGCCGCCGCGCCAACCGCATGCCGCTCGCCACCCTCGAGCCCTCGCCCGCCTTCGAGAAGGTGATCGCGGCCTCGGACGGCTACGGCGAGCGCGTCGAGACGGCAGACGAGCTGGCACCCGCCTTTGCGCGGGCGCTCCACGCCGTCACGGTCGAGAAGCGCCAGGCCCTCCTCAACGTGATCTGCGGCATTCCCGCCGTGCGCCATTTCTGAGGCACCGCCCTTTTCCGGGCAAGCTATTGGCGCAGCACGCGTTTCTGAGCCACTTGATCGCCCTTCCAGGCGTTCTAAATAATCATTCGTGGCAGTGCCCGCCGGGGCTGCCGCAGGACCGGGTGCCGGAAACGGACCCAAGCGGGCGACTCGCTCGTCAAAGAGGAGGTTGCTGGATGTCGCGGCTCACGCTCTTCAACAGTCCGCTTATGCTCGGCTTCGATCACTTCGAGCAGGCGCTCGAGCGGGTCTCCAAGGCGGCCGCCGACGGCTATCCGCCGTACAACATCGAGCAGACCGGCGACGACGGGCTCAGGATCACGCTCGCGGTCGCGGGCTTCGCCGAGTGCGAGCTCGCCATCCAGCTCGAGGACAACCAGCTCGTCATCCGCGGCAAGCAGAGCGAGGAGGAGGGCGAGCGCGTCTACCTCCACCGCGGCATCGCTGCGCGCCAGTTCCAGCGCAGCTTCGTCCTCGCCGACGGCATCGAGGTGGTACGCGCCCATCTCGAGAGCGGCCTCCTCCACGTCGAGCTGCGCCGCCCGCCCGCGGCGTGCCGCGTGCGCCAGATCAAGATCGAGGCGGGCAAGATCGAGGCGGCGGCCAAGCGCGCCGCGCGAAACAAGGCGGAAGCGATCGAGCTCGTGCCCGCCAAGAGCGAGTCCTAGGAGAGCCGGCCTAAGGAGGCGGCCTTCGGGACGGAAGGAGCAAGTGTGATGTCCGATGCGTTCGTCAATCCCCGCACGATCACGCCCCAGGAGCTCTATGTCCTGGGCGTGCAGCACCTCGCCTATGTCAAGCAGGTCTCCGAGGACGGTATGGAGGGCTACGCCGCCTTTGCCGCCGACGGCACCAAGCTCGGCGTCATGGCCTCGCGCGAGCTCGCCTTCGCCGCCCTGCGCCAGCACGACCTCGAGCCCGTGAGCGTGCACTGAGGAGATCCCTCTCCTCCTTCAGGAGGAGGGCAGGGTGAGGAGGCCCTCGCTCCAAAAACCGGCCAGCTGGAGAGGGGCCTACGCCGCGCGGCTCTCATCTCCCCGTTGCAATCGCGGGCGCGCGAGCGCACCTTGAACGCGCGTCTCGGCCGTGCGTCAGGGGGAGCGGGGAGTGGCCTCGGCCTTCGCGACCTACCTTGAGGAGATGGGCGCCATCAGGCGCCACGGCGCCTCGCCCGAGACCTCCTACTACACGCCGCTCCAGAACCTCATCAACGAGCTCGGCCGGCAGCTCAAGCCCAAAGTGCTCTGCGTCGGGCAAATCCCCGGTGCCGGCGCCGGGACGCCCGACTTCGGTCTCTACACGCTCTCCCAGCTCGGCCGTGGCAAGCCGCACGGCCGCGATCTCAGCCCCACGCTGCCGCCCGACCGCGGCGTCATCGAGGCGAAGCCGCCCGAGCGCGATTTCGACGGCATCGTGCGGAGCGAGCAGGTGCGGCGCTATTGGGAGCGCTACGGCCTCGTGCTCGTCACCAACTACCGGTGCTTCCTTCTCGTCGGCCGCGACGAGGCCGGGCGCGACGTCGAGCTCGAGCACATCGAGGTGGCGCCCGACGCCGAGGCCTTCTGGGAGCTTTGCGCCCATCCCGGCCGCGCGCGCAAGGACATCGCACGGCGCGTCGAGGAGTTCGTCCGCCGCGTACTGCTCCATCGCGCCGTGCTGACGCAGCCCAAGGACGTGGCGTGGTTTCTCGCGTCCTATGCGCGCGACGCGCTGGCGCGCGTTGAGGCGGAGCCCGATCTCCCGGCTTTCCTCCAGCTCAAGGAGGCGCTCGAGGAGGCGCTCGGCATGGCCTTCGACGACAAGCGGGGCGCCCACTTCTTCCACTCGACGCTCGTCCAGACGCTTTTCTACGGCGTGTTCTCGGCCTGGATCCTGTGGTGCAAGACGGACGCGGACCCCGCCAAGCGCCAGCCCTTCAACGACAGGACCGCCGCCTGGCACCTCCGTCTCCCGGTGCTGCAGCAGCTCTTCCACGCCGTCAACGATCCGTTTCTCTTGGGCCGGCTCAAGCTCCAGGAGCTCGTCGAATGGGCCGCGATGACCTTGCGGCGCGTCGACGAGAAGGCGTTCTTCGCGCGCTTCCAGGACGAGCACGCGGTGCAATACTTCTACGAACCCTTCCTCGAGGCCTTCGACAGCGAGCTCCGCAAGAGCCTCGGTGTCTGGTACACGCCGCCCGAAGTCGTCGACTATATGGTCGAGCGGGTGGACAGCGTGCTGCGCGAAGAGCTCGCCATCGCCGACGGCCTTGCGGACAACCGCGTCTTCGTGCTCGACCCCTGCTGCGGCACCGGCTCCTATCTCGTCGCGGTCTTGAGGCGCATCGAACGCACGCTGCGCGCCAAGGGCGAGGATGCCCTCGTGGCGGCGGAGCTCAAGCGCGCCGCGATGGAGCGCGTCTTCGGCTTCGAACTCCTCCCCGCTCCCTTCGTGGTGGCGCACTTCCAGCTCTCCCTTCTCCTCGAGCAGCTCGGCGCCCCGCTCGGCCGCCACCTCCACCACGGCACCGAGATGGCCGAGCGCGCCGCGGTTTATCTGACCAACGCGCTCACCGGCTGGGGTCCGCCGCCCGCAGGCGCGCACCAGCTCCATCTCCTGGCGGGCCTCCAGGAGGAGGCCGATTACGCGCGCGAGGTGAAGCGCGAAAAGCCCATCATCGTCGTGCTCGGCAATCCGCCCTATAACGGGTTTGCCGGGGTCGCCGTCGCGGAGGAGCGCCAGCTGAGCGCCGTCTACCGGAGCGTCAAGCGCGTGCGACCGCCCGAGGGCCAGGGCCTCAACGACCTCTACGTGCGCTTCTTTCGTATGGCCGAGCGGCGCATCGTGGAGCAGTCCCAACGCGGCATCGTCTGCTTCATCTCGAACTATTCCTGGCTCGACGGACTCTCCTTCACCGGCATGCGCGAGCGCTACCTCGAGGTTTTCGATAAGATATGGATCGACAATCTCCATGGTGACCGGATTATCTCGGAGGTTGCACCGGATGGACGCGCAAGTGAAACCGTCTTTGCGATCGGAGGTAAGTCTCCCGGTATCAAGGTCGGGACCTCGGTCAGTTTGTTCGTTCGCAAAGAACGTGCGTCGCCCGTGGAGGGCATGCTCTATTATCGCGACCTACACCAATCACACGCTGCCGAGCGACGTGTGGCGCTGTTGAAGTCTGCGCACGAGACTCCGGATAATGCGTACCGGCCGCTTCGACCGGCACCCGAACTTGGCCTGCCCTTCAAGATACGACACATCGCCGGCTCCTACTTGGAGTGGCCGCATGTGTTTGCACTTTTCCCTGTGTCATTTCCCGGCATCAAGACAAGCCGAGACGAAGCCCTCGTGGACATCGATCATTGGCGCCTGATGCGGCGCATGGAGCGTTATTTCGACGACCAAGTCTCCAACGAGAGCATCGCGCAAGCAGACCCAGGCTTGATGAGAGATACGGGCGCGTTCGACGCTAAAGCCACGCGAGAGATCTTGATAGCTCGCGGCTTTCTCGAGGAGAACGTCGTCCGATATTATTACCGCCCTTTCGATGTCCGATGGCTCTATTGGGAGTCCGAAACCAAGCTTCTCGACCGCAATCGCGCCGACTACTTCTCGCAGATACGCGAGGGTAATCTTTGGCTGAGCGCAGGCAACCGGAACCGCAGGGACGTGTTCTATAGGCCGCAGGTTACGGCGCGGCCAGCCGATCATCACGTCGTCGAATCGAACGTCGCGATGTTCCCGCTCTATGAGCGCGGGCACGTGGCGGGGAACGGCCTTTCCCATGGCAAAGCATCGGAGTGGAAGCCGAACGTTCCCTCATCAGTGCAAGCCGTGCTCGATGGATTCGGGGCCGACGCGTCTGACCTCTTCATGCACGTGATCGCGATCCTACATGCCTCAGCCTACGAGTCCGACAATATAGGTCCCCTCCGCCAAGATTGGCCACGCATACCGCTGCCGGCGAAGCGCGAGGCGCTCCTCCTCGCCTCGGCGACGCTCGGACGCCAGGTCGCGGCCTTGCTCGATCCCGAGACGCCTGTCGACGGCGTTACGGCCGGCAATCTCAGGGCCGAGCTCGTGCCGATTGGGCTGGTCAGCCATCGCGACAGGGGCAGCCTCGGTGCGCGCGAGCTCGAGCTCGACGCCGGCTGGGGCCATGCCGGCCAGGGCGGGGTCACCATGCCCGGCCGCGGCATCATCGAGGCGCGCCCCTACATCGCCGAGGAGCGGCGCGCCATCGCCAAGGGTGCCGAGGCGCTCGGCCTGAGCTTCGAGGAGGCGCTCGCCTGCCTCGGCAGCGAGACCTGCGACGTTTATTTGAACCGCGTGGCGTACTGGCGCTCCATCCCCCGGCGCGTCTGGGACTACACGCTCGGCGGCTACCAGGTGATCAAGAAGTGGCTCTCCTACCGGGAGCATGCCCTCCTCGGCCGCGCGCTCACCCTTGACGAGGCCCGCCATGTGACCGCCATGGCTCGGCGCATCGCCGCCCTCCTCCTCCTCGAGCCCAGGCTCGACGCCAACTACCGCGCCACGGCGGCGGACGCGTATCCATGGCCGAAGGCGTGATTGCTCAGAGGATCAGTACTCGATTTGGCGCCGGCCGCACGCTACCTGACTCAAGGTTCTGATACAGCTGCATTTTTTGATTCTGGCTGATAGCCTCTCTACAGGGCGCCCAATAGCCTTTTTACAGCGCCACGCGAATGCCTCGCCGGACGGTTGCTCGCGGTATCAACACAGTCGCTTTGGGCCCGGGCGAGCCGCGCCTGAGCCGGCGCGACCCTCAATCGGAAGGCGTCGGTGCCATTGTCACGGTGCCTCGTCCTCGTCGATAGGCACGCCGATCTCGGCTGCAATGGCGGCGACGAATTCCGCGATTTCGCGGAGCGCATCGTTCATCTCGGACCGCCAGCGTGCCGGATCGATCGGCTTGTTGGGCGTCTCATCGTGCATCCGATCGTATTCGAGCCAAAACAACCTCGAGAGCAAGCGATCGGCGGCGCTGCCGGCCGCGTCGCCTGCCAGATCGCGATACCTATTCCGGATCGCGCCAGAGCCGCCCCGCTCCTCAACGTTCCGCGCCAACAGCCACGCATCGATGGCCCAGAGGACGGCGCCGCTCGCTCTGTTGACGATACGGAGGATGTGATCGGGGTAGTAGCTCAGGAGGTGGCGGGCGTCGGCGGCCCACTGGACGCTGGTCTCCATGGCAAATTGAGCATCCATGGGATCATCCTGGTGGCGTGCAAGGGTCGATCGCAAGGCCCGGCCGACATGGAATGTCGGCGGACGGCCAGAAGGGCGCCGCGCGATCTCTCACCCTCCCACGGCCTTCGGCCGCGGGCCCCTCCCTCTCCCGCAAGCGGGAGAGGGGAGCGGGGGCATTTACGCCGCGCGGCTCGCCGTTGCGTCGGTGAGAAGCGCGTAGAGCGCCTCGGCGGTGTCCGAGCCGCGCAGCTTCTCGCACACCGAGCGGTCGCGCAACAGGCGCGAGATGCGCGCCAGCGCCTTCAAGTGGTCGGCGCCGGCCTTCTCGGGGGCGAGGAGGAGGAAGATGAGGTCGACCGGCTGATCGTCGATGGCCTCGAAGTTGACCGGCGTCTCCAGGCGGGCGAAGACGCCGTAGAGGCGCTGAAGGTTGGGCAGCTTGCCGTGCGGGATGGCGATGCCGTTGCCGACGCCCGTGGTGCCGAGCCGCTCGCGCTCGAAGAGCACCTCGTAGATCTGCCGGTCGGAGAGGCCGGTGAGCTCGGCGGCGCGCTTGGCCAGCTCCTGCAGCGCCTGCTTCTTGCTCGTCACCCGCAGGTGGGGAATCACGCTTTCGAGCGCGATCAGCTCTGCCATTTCCATCCTTGTTCCCCCGACGCCCAGGCCGTCCAAGTCTATGATTTGCCGTTGCCCGGGTCCACCCAGCCGATATTGCCGTCCGGCCGGCGGTAGACCATGTTGAGCTCGCCGTGGGCGCTGTTGCGGAACATCATGGCGGGAAGCTCGGCGAGATCGAGGCGCATGACGGCCTCGCCCACCGTCATGGTGTCGACCGCGGTGGTGAGCTCGGCCACGATCACCGGCTGCTCGGCGCCGGGCGGCTCCTCCTCGGCGTCCTCGCGGCCGGCGGCGAGCACGTATTGCCGGGCGTTGAGCGCCGCCGCCTGCCCGCTCTGCTGCCGGTGATGGGCGCGCAAGCGCCGCTTGTAGCGGCGCAGGCGCTTGCCGATGCGCTCGGCCGCCGCGTCGAAGGCGGGGTAGGGCGCGTCGGCCTCGGCGTGGCCCTGCACCAGGATGTTGCGCCCGACGTGCACGGCCAGGTCGGCGCGGAAGAGGTGCGCCTCGCGCGACAGCACGACGTGGCCGTCGAGCGCGTTGCCGAAGTATTTGTCGACCACGGCGAGCAACGTCGACTCGACGTGGCTGCGCAGGGCGTCTCCCACGTCGAGGTGCTTGCCTGAAACGGAAACCTTCATCGTCGCTCTATCTGCCGCCGCCGACCGCGCCGCGCCGCGTCGCCCGCCCGGGGCCGCCGAGGGGGCCGGCGCCAGGTGGCGGGGCCGGCCATGGAGGGGCGGGAACATAGTGAGCCCACCAGCTTGAGTCAAGCGCACCGCCACCGTCAAATGTGATGGCGGCAGCGGCCCCCCGCAAGCCCTGCCTCATGCGGCCCCCGGTCATCCGGCAGCCTTCAGCCGCCGGCGCTGCACCGAGGAGGGGATGCGCAGGGCCTCGCGGTACTTGGCGACGGTGCGCCGCGCGATGTCGACGCCCTCCTTGTTGAGGATCTCGACGATGCGGTCGTCGGAGAGCACGTCGCTCACCGCCTCCGCCTCGACGAGCGCCTTGATGCGGTGGCGCACCGACTCGGCCGAATGCGCCTCGCCGCCCTCGGAGCTGGCGATCGAGGAGGTGAAGAAGTACTTGAGCTCGAACATGCCGCGCGGCGTCGCCATGTATTTGTTGGTGGTGACGCGGCTCACCGTGCTCTCGTGCATGTCGATCGCCGCCGCGATGTCGCGCAGCACGAGCGGCCGCAGATGCTGCACGCCGTAGGCGAAGAAGGCGTCCTGCTGGCGCACGATCTCGCTCGCCACCTTGAGGATGGTGGTGGCGCGCTGGTGCAGCGACTTGACGAGCCAGTTGGCGGACTGGTAGCGCTCCGAGAGATACTCGCGCTCGACCTTGCCCTTCACCTCGCGGCTCACGCGCGCGTAATACTGGGTGTTCACCAGCACGCGCGGCAGCGTCTCGCTGTTGAGCTCGATCTGCCAGCCGCCGTCGGGATGCGGGCGCATCATCACGTCGGGCGTGATGGGCTGTGCGATGCTGCGGTCGAAGGCGAGGCCGGGCTTGGGGTTGAGCGCCCTGATCTCGGCCATCATGTCGAGGAGGTCCTCCTGGCTCGCCTCGCAGAGCTTGCGCAGGGCTGCGAAGTCGCGCTTGGCGAGGAGGTCCAGGCGCTCGAGCAGGCGCGCGATGCAGGGGTCGAGGCGGCCGCGGTCGCGCAGCTGGAGCGAGAGGCACTCCTTGAGGTCGCGCGCGAAGACGCCCGGCGGATCGAGCTGCTGCAGCTTGAGAAGCGCCGCCTCGACGCGCGCCACCTCGCAGCCGAGCTGGCGCGCGGCCTGGGCGAGATCGGCCGGCAGATAGCCCGCGTCGTCGAGGAGGTCGACGAGATGCACGCCGATCATGCGGTCGACCGGGTCCGCGAGGTCCATGTTGAGCTGCTCGACCAGATGCTCGCGCAATGTCGCCGGCTCGGAGAGCGTGTCGGCAAAGTCGAAGCTGCGCTCCTCGAAGCTGCCGCCGCGGCCCTGGCCCCAGCTCGCCGGCGCATCGGCGGGACCCGGCTGCGCCGGCGCACCCTCGGCGGCGTCCCACAGGTTCTCGTACTCGGTGTCGAGCGGCGCCTCAGCCGCCGCAGGCATGGAGGGATCGGCCGTCAGCTCGGCGGTGTCGCGCTCGTCGCCGTCCCCTACCTCGCCGCTGCCGTCGCCCTCCGCGCCGTCGTTCTCGCTGGCCTCCGACTCCTCAGCACTGCCGTCCGCCTCGCCGCCCTCCGCCTCGACGCCGTCCGGCGCCGCGCCCTCGGGCTCGATGCCGTCCGGCCGCTCGAGGAGCGGGTTCTGCTCGAGCTCCTGCTCGACAAAGGCGGCGAGCTCGAGGTTCGACATCTGCAAGAGCTTGATCGCCTGCTGCAGCTGAGGCGTCATCACCAGCGTCTGGGTCTGGCGCAGATCGAGGCGGGTGGTGATCGCCATGGCGCGGACGAGCCTCTGGCCTACAGGCTGAAGCGCTCGCCGAGATAGACCCGGCGCACGTCCTCGTGGGCGACGATCTCGTCCGGCTTGCCCTCCATCAGCACCTGGCCCTGGTGGATGATGTAGGCCCGGTCGACGATGTCGAGCGTCTCGCGCACGTTATGGTCGGTGATGAGCACGCCGATGCCGCGGTCCTTGAGGTGGGAGACGAGGTCGCGGATGTCGCTCAAGGCGATGGGATCGATGCCGGCGAGCGGCTCGTCGAGCAGCATGAAATGCGGCTGCGAGGCGAGTGCCCTCGAGATCTCGACGCGGCGGCGCTCGCCGCCGGAGAGCGCCAGCGCCGGAGCGCGGCGCAGATGCGTGATCGAGAACTCGGCGAGGAGGTCGTCGAGCATCTGCTCGCGGCGGTCGCGCTCGGGCTCGACCACCTCGAGGACGGCGCGGATGTTCTGCTCGACCGTCATGCCGCGGAAGATCGAGGGCTCCTGGGGCAGATAGCCGATGCCGAGCCGCGCGCGGCGGTACATCGGCAGGTCGGTGATCTCGACGTTGTCGAGGAGGATGCTGCCGTAGTCCGCCGAGATGAGGCCGGTGATGATGTAGAAGCAGGTCGTCTTGCCGGCCCCGTTGGGCCCGAGCAGGCCAACCGCCTCGCCGCGCTCGACCGAGATGCTGACGTTGCGCAGGACCGGGCGCTTCTTGAAGCGCTTGCCGAGGTTGCGCGCGAAGAGGCCGGCATTGTCGGCGACGAGACGGGGCCCCGGCGCCTCCGGCGCCGGCGCGCGCGCCGTTCCGCTGTCGTCGCGCCGCTCGCTCACCACCGCGCACCCCTCATCGTTCCATGCCTCACTTCTTCGCCGGGGCGTCGCCCGGCTTGGCCGGCTGCGCGCCGCCCGGCGTCTCGCCCTGCTTCGGCACCAGGAGGCCGCGCACGCGGTCGTCCTTGGCGCAGGCATAGAGGCGGCTGATGCCGGTCTTCATGTTCATGACGGCGCACTCGCCGTCGAGCTGGTCCTGGCCGCGCGTGATCTTGACCGAGCCCTTGAGGTCGGCCACGTCGCGGTCGAGATCGTAGTTTCCGTAAAGCGCGCGCGCGGTCGAGGTCGCGGTGCTGACGACCACGTTGTTGAACGCTTCGATGAAGCTCATGACGAGCTGGCCCTTCTCGTCGGGCTTGAAATGGGCCTCCAGCACGTCTGCAGTCACCGTCCTGTCCTCGCGCACCGCCTTGGCATCGCCGCGCGCCACCGCGTACTGCTTCAGCTTCCAGTACTCGAGCGAGTCGCGCGCGGTGACCACCCCCTTCGGCGTATCGAGCTCGAGCTTCTTGCCGGTCAGCACGAAGACGCCATTGTCGACGTCGTAGACCGCCTTGTCGCCGAACGCGGTGTCGCTGGACGTCGTGATCTTGACCTGGTCGTCGGCGTCCAAGCGCCAGATGTCCGAGCCGCCCGATGGCGTCTTGCGATAATAGGCCGTCAGCACCTGGCCGTAAACCGTAACGTCGCCGCGCACCGCCTTGGCATTGCCGCGCGCGATGTAGAGCTGCTTCTCCTGCTGCCATTCGATGCCCTGATCGGCCTCGACCGTCACGGGCATGCCGTTTTCCTGGCCGGGAATCCCGAGCATGTTCTCGCCCGCGGGCGCCCCCTGCCCGGGCGCCGCCGGACTGGCCGTGCCGGTGGCCTGGCCTGCCGTCGCGGGCGCCTTGCCCCCGGCGGCCGGCGGCGCTTGCGGCGGCCGCGGCGGCGCCGGTGGAGCCGGTGCGGCGCTTCCGCCTGCCGCACTATCCTGCGCCTGCGCGGAGGGCGAAGGCGCTGCGGCGGCGAGCGCCAGCAGTGCCGCCACGGCCGCGGCGCGCGTGGCGCCTCCGGCGAGCCGCCTCATCCGTGCCCCTTGTCCGCCGGTGCGCTCTCCTTTGGGCCGCCGCCGGGCAGCGTCTCGGGGGCGCCGCCCTCCTCGCGCGAGCGCAGGACGAGATGCGCCTTGCCGGTGAAGAGGATGCTCTGGCCCTTGTCGAGGACGCGGAAGCCCTCGGAGTGGATGTCGCCGGCGGGGCCCTGGCCATGCACCGGGTCGTCGCCGTCGGCGGTGTTGTCGGCCAGGTTCACGTGGGCGGCGAGGGTCTCGAACTCGTAGCCGTCGTCCTGGTAGAGCTGCACGTTGCCGATCAGGTCGAGCTGCTGATCCTGCTCGCGATAGACGCCGGAATCGCCCTTGAGCGCCACCCAGTTGCCGCGGTTGAGCATGATGTCGGCCATGGGATGATCGAGCTCGACGACGTCGGACTGCGGGTTCTTCTTGATCGCGGTCTTGGCCGTCACGGTGAAGGGCTCGCCGCGCTTGTCCATGCCCTGATAGCGCGGATTCAGCATGCGGAGATTCTGCACGTCCTCCTGGGTGATGTTGGCGAGGCCGACGCGGAAACCCTCGTCGTGCGCCCTGAATTGCGGCCAGACGACGACGAGCAGGACGATGGCGGTGGCGACCGCCGGCAACACGATCTTCATGACGCCGACGAAGGAGGTATGGCCCCGGCCTGCCAGCGCGCTGAGCGGGCGCGGCCGCGGCATCGCGAAGTGCAGGCGCGCGCGGCCCTCGCCCGGCGGCCTTTCCTTGGTGAGCTCGCCCATCGGCAGTCCCGCGCTCAGCTCACGCCTGCGCGCAGGCAGTCATGGATGTTGAGGATGCCAACGGGACGGCCGTCCTCGACCGCGAAGAGGCAGCCGATGCCGCGATTGTCGATGCCGCGCGTGTTCATGAGGTTGAGCGCCTCCGCGGCGAGCGCCTTGGGCCTGATCGTCTGGGGCTCGCGCGTCATCACCTCGCCGACCGTCATGGCGAGGATCGCCGCTCCCATGTGCCGGCGCAAATCTCCGTCGGTGACGATGCCGATGAGGAGGCCCGACCCGTCGACCACGCCGACGCAGCCGAAGTGCTTGGCGGTCATCACCAGGATCGCCTCCGACATGGGCGTCTCGGGGCGCGCGAGCGGCATCTCCTCGCCGCCGTGCATGAGGTCGGCCACGCGCAGCAGGCGGCGACCGATAGCGCCTCCGGGATGGAGGAGCTGGAACTCGTCGACGGAGAAGTCCCGGCGCTCGAGGAGTGCTATGGCGAGCGCGTCGCCCAGGGCCAGCATCATCGCGGTCGAGGTGGTGGGCGCCAGGCCGAGCGGGCAGGCCTCGGGTGCCGCGGGGAGGAGGAGAGCCGCGTCCGCCGCCTCGGCGAGCGAGCTTCCCGCACCGCCCGTGATGACGACAAGCGGGATGGCGAAGCGTCGCGTATAGGCGACGAGATCGGCGAGCTCGTTGGTCTCGCCGGAGTTGGAGAGTGCCAGGACCGCGTCCTCGCGGATGATCATGCCGAGATCGCCGTGGCTCGCCTCGGCCGGATGCACGAAGAGCGCCGGCGTGCCGGTCGAGGCGAGCGTCGCCGCGATCTTGCGCGCGATGTGGCCGCTCTTGCCCATGCCGCTCACCACGACGCGGCCGCGCACGCGATGCAGGCGCTCGACCGCCGCGACGAAGTTGGCGCCGAGCGTCTTGGCGAGGCTCGCGATGGCCGCCGCCTCGGCGTCGAGCACGCGCGCCGCCGCCGCCAGGTCGCGGCTCCCTGGCGCGCTCTCGCCCGTCGCCTCGCGGGTCATGAGGGGACTTACCCGCTCCATCGCATTTCCTTGTAATATCTCAATGAATCACGCTGCGCCCAGTATGCGCCGGGGGCACCGCACGGTCAACGAATAGCACCCCTCGGGCTTGCGTCAATGGGCGAAGACGTCGGGCTCGTCCCAGCCGCCGAGGTCGAGCTCGGCGCGCGCCGGCAGGAAGGCGAAGCAGGCCTGGGCGAGCGCCTGCCGCCCCTCGCGCTCGAGCAGCGCCTCGAGCTTGTCGCGCAGCGCGTGCAGGTAGAGCACGTCGGTGGCGGCGTAGGTGAGCTGCTCCGGGCTGAGCTGCTCCGTGCCCCAGTCGGAAAGTTGTTGCTGCTTGCTGAGGTCGACGCCGAGGAGCTCGCGGCAGAGGTCCTTCAAGCTGTGGCGGTCCGTGAAGGTGCGCGCGAGCTTGGAGGCGATCTTTGTGCAATAGACCGGGCGGCAGGCGACGCCGAGGTAGCAGCGCAGCGCCGCGAGATCGAAGCGCGCGAAATGGAAGAGCTTGACGACCGCGGGGTCGGTGAGGAGCGACTTCAAGTTGGGCGCCTCGTAGCGGCCGCGCGCGAACTGCACGACGTGGCAGACGCCGTCGCCGGCCGAGAGCTGCACGAGGCAGAGCCGGTCGCGGCGCGGCAGCAGCCCCATGGTCTCGGTGTCGATCGCGACGATCGGGCCGAGCGAGAGGCCGCCGGGAAGGTCGCCCTGATGCAGTCTGGTCTGCGGCTGGGAGCTGCTCATCGGCGAGGCACCGTCCGGTCCGTGCAAATGAATGGTGCCCAGGAGAAGACTCGAACTTCCACGACCTTGCGGCCACAGGTACCTGAAACCTGCGCGTCTGCCAATTCCGCCACCTGGGCAGAGCTCATGTCGATTTTTCGGCCCGCACTGCCTAGCCCGACCCTCCGGCGATGTCAATTGGCAAATCCCCGCGGTGGCAAATCCCCGCGGTGGCAAATCCCCGCGGTGGCAAATCCCCGCGGTGGCAAATCCCCGCGGTGGCAAATCCCCGCGGTCGAGGGCAAACCCATTTGGCGCGGCACGAATTTCCTCATCCTTCGAGACGGGCCTGCGGCCCTCCTCAGGAAGAGGAAATCCGCCGAACGTGGGGGCCACCTCGCTGAGATCGAGGCGGCCATAGGCGATCCCCCTGCCTACGGCCCGGGTGCGCGACTGCCTCAGCCGGCGCCCGCCGAGGCAGCGGCTTGCGGCGCGGCGCAAGACCGGATAAGAAGCGGCGAGCGATGGGAGACGACGAATGGCCACTCGCCGCGTCACGATTTTCGGCGGATCGGGCTTTCTCGGGCGCCACCTGGTGCGGCGGCTCGCCGCGCGCGGCAACGTCCTGCGCATCGCCACGCGCGATCCGGCCGCGGCGCATTTCCTCAAGCCGATGGGCGACGTGGGCCAGGTGGTGCCGCTCAAGGTCGACGTGCGCGACGAGGCCGCGGTCGCCGCCGCCACGGCGGGCGCCGACGCGGTCGTCAATCTGGTCGGCATCCTCTTCGAGCGGGGCAAGCAGCGCTTCGCCGAGATTCACCAGGCGGCGGCCTGGCGCATCGCCCGCCAAGCGGCGGCCGCGGGCGCCAAGCATCTGACGCACGTCTCGGCACTCGGTGCCGACCCTCAGGCGCCGGCGCTTTACGCGCGGAGCAAGGCGGCCGGCGAGGAGGCCGTGCGCAAGGCGTTTCCCTCAGCCGCCATCCTGCGCCCGAGCGTGGTATTCGGCCCCGAGGACGACTTCTTCAACCGCTTCGCGGCCCTCGCGCGCATGCTCCCGGCGCTGCCCGTGTTCGGTGCCGCCCCGCGGTTCGAGCGCCGTGCCGACGGCGGTGCCGCGCTCAACTGCTTCGGCGGCGGCGGCGTGCGCTTCCAGCCGGTCTATGTGGGCGACGTGGCGGAGGCGATCGTGCGCACGCTCGAGGAGCGCGCCGCCAGGGGGCGGACCTACGAGCTCGGCGGCCCGCGCATCTACAGCTTCAAGGAGCTCATGGAGCTCGTGCTGCGCGAGACCGGGCGCAAGCGCCTTCTCCTTCCCCTGCCGCTGCCCATCGCCGAGATCGAGGGTGCGCTCCTCGGCCTCGTGCCGCTGCTCCCGCCGCTTCTCACGCGCGACCAGGTGCTGCTCATGCGGCGCGACAATGTGGTGAGCGCGGGCGCCCTCGGGTTGGCCGAGCTCGGCGTGGCGCCGACGCCGGCGGAGAGCGTGCTGCCGACTTACATGGACATCTACCGGCGCGGCGGGCGCCGGCGCGGCCTTGGTCTTGCCTGACGCCCCGTCAGGGGCGCAACAAATGGTACAAGTGGCGCAAGATGAAGGGGAACATGGCGAGCGCTGCCGCCGAGGCTATGAAGCGGTAGACGAGGAAGGGCGTCATGCTGTGGCGCTCGAGCCAGCCGAGGAAGACGGCGGCGGCGAAGAGCCCGCCCAAGGCTGACACCAAGACGGTGAGCGCCAGGCTCGCCTCGGGCACGGCGGCGAGCGAGCCCGCGAGATAGAACCGGGCGCCGCTCAGCAGCACCTCCCCGCCAAAGGCAAAGAGCGCCAAGAGATAGGCGATGCGCGCCGCATCGGGGCGCTCGAAGCCGAGCACGCGCGCCACCGTCATGGCGAGCGGTATCAGCCCCACCCCCGGCATGAAGGCGGCGAGCTGGGCAATCCCGAGCACGACCGCGTCGACCGCCGATAAGTGCTCGATGCGGCGGATGGCTAGGCTGTAGCGGTCGGCGAGCAGCATGACGAGGGCCATCGCCATGCCGGTCAAGGCAAGGTAATCGATGCGTCCGAAGCCGAAGCGGCTCACATAGTCCGCGAAGCCCGCCACCCTCAGCGCGCCGATCGGCAGCAGGGCGATGACGAGATTGACCGAAAGCCGCGCCTCAGGCCGCCAGCGCCCGCGCAAGAGCTGCCAGCCGCCGCGCAAGCTCTGACCGACCTCGCCGCGGAGCACGATCAGGAGTGCCAGCACCGTGCCAAGATGGCAGGCGATATGCTGCACGGGGGAAAACCCCGGCCAGCCGAAGAGACGCGGCACCACCGCCATGTGCAGGTTCTCGCCAAGCGGCATGAGCAAGCTCAGCCCATGCACGAAGGCAAGACAAACGACGGGCAGGTAGGGCAAGGCGACCTCGGAGCGCTGCGCCGCCGCTTATATCACGGCGCAGAATCCATTCCTAGAGACCTAGACCCGCTCGGTTTTGATGTGTAGTACCGTATTGGTACCATCTGACCTTGCCTTTTGCGAGTGCGAAGTATAATCAAAAGAGCCTCTCGGGTCGCGCCAAGAAAATACGTCAGCTATACTGACTTATCGATTTGACCTCGCCGGACGAGCGGGCCGAACGCCCCAGGACGGTGCCGGGCGGCTGAGGGCGGCGGGCAAAAACAGCCCGGTCAGACAACCCTGGGATGGGAAGATGCCGCGCAATCTCCTGAAATTCGTCAATACCGAGATGCGCATGCCGGACAAGCGCGAGCCCGGCACGCGGAGCCACGACTTCCGGGAAATCTACGCGGATTTCGACGAGGGGCGCGCCAAGGAGCAGGCCGGGCGCTGCTCGCAATGCGGCGTGCCGTTCTGCCAGGTGCATTGCCCGCTGCACAACAACATCCCCGACTGGCTGATGCTGACCGCCGAGGGCCGCATCGAGGAGGCCTATGAGATCGCCTCCGCCACGAACAACATGCCCGAGGTGTGCGGACGCATCTGTCCCCAGGACCGCCTCTGCGAGGGCAACTGCGTCATCGAGAAGGGCTTCCACTCGGTCACCATCGGCTCGGTCGAGAAATTCATCACGGAGACGGCCTTCCGCAAGGGCTGGGTCAAGCCGCCGCGGCCGCCCCATGAGCTCGCGCAATCGGTCGGCATCATCGGCGCCGGGCCGGGCGGCTTGGCCGCGGCGGAGCAGCTGCGCCGGCGCGGCTACCAGCTCCACGTCTACGACCGCTATGACCGGGTCGGCGGGCTGCTGCTTTACGGCATTCCCAATTTCAAGCTCGAGAAGACGCTGGTCGGGCGGCGCTCGGCGCTGCTCGAGGAGGGCGGCATCCGCTTCCACCTCGACTGCGAGGTCGGCCGCGACGTGTCGCTCGCCGAGCTGCGCCGGCGCCACGACGCGGTGCTCATCGCGAGCGGCGTCTACCAGGCGCGCGACATCGCCGCACCCGGCGCCGGGCTCGGCAACATCGTGCAGGCGCTCGACTACCTCACGGCGAGCAACCGCAAGGGCCTCGGCGACATAGTACCGCGCTTCGACGACGGTACGCTCGACGCCGCGGGCAAGGACGTCGTGGTGATCGGCGGCGGCGACACGGCGATGGATTGCGTGCGCACGGCCGTGCGCCAGGGTGCGGTCTCGGTCAAGTGCCTCTACCGCCGCAACCGCAGCAACATGCCGGGCTCCCAGCGCGAGGTGCTGCACGCCGAGGAGGAGGGCGTCGAGTTCGTCTGGCTCTCGGCACCCGAGGCCTTTCTCGGCGATCGCCAGGTGGCCGGCGTGCGCACCGTGCGCATGCGCCTGGGCGTCGCCGATTCGAGCGGCCGCCAGGTGCCGCAGGTGATCGAGGGCTCCCACTTCACCATCGACGCCGGCCTCGTGATCAAGGCGCTCGGCTTCGATCCCGACGACGTGCCGGCGCTTTTCGCGGCGCCCGAGCTCGCGGTCACGCGCTGGGGCACCCTCAAGATCGACTACAAGACGATGATGACGAGCCTGGACGGCGTCTTCGCGGCGGGCGACATCGTGCGCGGCGCCTCGCTCGTCGTGTGGGCGATCCGCGACGGCCGCGACGCGGCGGAGAGCATGCACAAGTACCTCAAAGCCAAGGCCGCGGCGCAAGCGGCGGCGGCGGCGGCGGACTAACGGCGATGCTGCGCCTTTACGACAACATGTCCTCGGGCAACGGCTACAAGGCGCGACTGATGCTGAGCCTGCTCGATATTCCGTTCGAGCGCGTCGAGCTCGACATCGACCGCAACGAGACGCGCGCGCCCGCCTTCCTCGCCAAGAACGCCAACGGCCGCATTCCGGCGCTCGAGCTCGCCCCGGGCGACGTCCTCGCCGAATCGAACGCCATCCTCTGGTACCTGGCCGAGGGAACCCCCTATCTGCCCGACGAGCGCCGCGCGCGCGCCGCCGCGCTGCAGTGGCTCTTCTTCGAGCAATACAGCCACGAGCCCAACATCGCGACCTTGCGCTACTGGATCACCCACAAGGTGATGACGCCGGCGCGCGAGGCGATGGTGGCGGAGAAGCGCCGGCTCGGCTACGCGGCGCTCGATGTCATGGAGCGCCATCTCGGCGGCCGCCGCTTCTTCGTGGGCGAGCGCGCGGGCGTGGCCGATCTCGCCCTCTACGCCTACACCCACGTGGCGCACGAGGGCGGCTTCGAGCTCGAGCCCTATCCCGCGATCCGCGGCTGGCTCGCGCGCATGGCCGAAATTCCCGGCTACATCCCGATCAGCCATCCCGCGGGCCGCGAAGTCCGCGTGGCCTGGCATTGAGGCGAGGAGGCCTGTCATGAGCGGCCACCACCAGGACGAGGGGCAGAAGTTCGTCGAGGAGTATCGCAGGAACGCCGAGCACCTCGCGCGCGAGGGGCTCTACGACCCGAGAGATGAGCACGACTCCTGCGGCGTCGGCCTCGTCGCCGCGATCGACGGCAAGCCGCGGCGCGCGGTGGTGACGGCCGGCATCGCGGCACTCAAGGTGCTGTGGCACCGCGGCGCGGTCGACGCCGACGGCAAGACCGGCGACGGCGCCGGCATCCACGTGCAGATCCCGCAGAACTTCTTCAAGGAGCACATCCGCGACCAGGGCCACGAGCCGGCCGAGGGCCGGCTTGCGGTCGGCATGGTCTTCCTGCCGCGCACCGACTTCGCCGCGCAGGAGCGCTGCCGCTGCATCGTCGAGGCGGAGATTCTCGCCATGGGCTACGGCATCTACGGCTGGCGCCAGGTGCCGATCGACATCTCGGTGATCGGCGAGAAGGCGAACGCCACGCGGCCGGAGATCGAGCAGATCCTCGTCGCCAACGCCAAGGCCACGGGGGCGCGGCAGTTCGAGATCGATCTCTTCATCATCCGCCGGCGCATCGAGAAGCAGGTGCTGGCCGAGAGCATCCGCGACTTCTACATCTGCTCGCTCTCGTGCCGTTCGGTCATCTACAAGGGCATGTTCTTGGCCGAGCAGCTCACCGCCTTCTATCCGGACCTCGCGGACGAGCGCTTCGTCTCGAACTTCGCCATCTACCACCAGCGCTACTCGACCAACACCTTCCCGAGCTGGTGGCTGGCCCAGCCCTTCCGCATGCTGGCGCACAACGGCGAGATCAACACGCTGCTCGGCAACATCAACTGGATGAAGGCGCACGAGCCGCGCATGGCGCACGAGTGGTTCGGCGCCCATATGGCCGACCTCCTGCCGATCATCCAGCCCGGCAGCTCCGATTCGATGGCGCTCGATGCGGTGTTCGAGGTCATGGTGCGCGCCAACCGCAGCGTGCCCATGGTGAAGACCATCCTGGTGCCCGAGGCGTGGGCCAACCAGCCGAGCCTGGCGCAGGAGACCCAGGACCTCTACTCCTATTGCAACGCCATCGTCGAGCCGTGGGACGGCCCGGCGGCGATCTGCGCCTACGGCGGGCAATGGGCGGTCGCCTTCGTGGACCGCAACGGCCTGCGTCCCATGCGCTACACCATCACGGACGACGGCCTCATCGTGGTGGGCTCCGAGACCGGCATGGTGCGCCTCGACGAGACGAAGGTTGTCGAGAAGGGCCGCGTCGGCCCGGGCGCCATGATCGCCGTCGATTTGCGCGAGGGCAGGCTCTACCACGACGCCGAGGCCAAGGCGATGCTGGCGCGCTCGCGGCCCTTCGGCCAATGGGTGAAGCAGATCAAGAAGCTCGACGGCCTCATCAAGACCGGCGCCGACGAGCGCATGGAATTCGCCCGCAACGAGCTGCGCCGCCGCCAGCTCGCCGTCGGCTGGACGCTCGAGGAGCTCGAGATGGTGCTGCATCCCATGGGCGAGGAGGGCAAGGAGCCGCTCTTCTCCATGGGCGACGACACGCCGCTCGCCGTGCTCTCCGAGCAGCACCGCGGCCTGCACCATTATTTCCGCCAGAACTTCAGCCAGGTGACCAACCCGCCGATCGACTCGCTGCGCGAGACGCGGGTGATGTCGCTGGTGACGCGGCTTGGCAATCTCGGCAACATCCTCGACGAGGACGAGTCCCAGTGCCGCCTCCTGCAGCTGAACTCGCCCGTGCTCTCGAACGGCGAGTTCGAGGCCATGCGCGCCTATATGGACGCCACGGCGGCCGACATCGACTGCAGCTTCGAGGCCGCCAAGGGCGACGGCGCGCTCCGCGAGGCGATCGCCCGCATCCGCCAGGAGGCGGAGGACGCGGTGCGCGGCGGCGCCCAGCACGTCGTGCTCACCGACAAGGGCTCGGGGGCGGCGCGGGCACCCATTCCCATGATCCTCGCAGCGGGCGCCGTGCATTCGCATCTCGTGCGCAAGAAGCTGCGCACCTTCTGCTCGCTCATCGTGCGCAGCGCCGAGTGCATGGACGTGCACTACTTCGCGGTGCTGATCGGCGTCGGCGCCACCACGGTCAACGCCTATCTCGCCCAGGAGAGCCTCGCCGACCGCCACCGCCGCGGCCTCTTCGGCGCCCTCTCCTTCGAGGAGGTGGTGCGCCGCTACAAGCAGGCCGTCGACCAGGGCCTCCTCAAGATCATGTCCAAGATGGGCATCTCGGTGATCAGCTCCTACCGCGGCGGCTATAATTTCGAGGCCTTGGGCCTCTCCCGCGCGCTCGTCGCCGAGTTCTATCCGGGCATGCCGTCGCGCATCTCGGGCATCGGCTTGAACGGCATCGAGCGCAAGCTGCGCGAGCTCCACGCCCGCGCCTATGCCGAGGACTTCACCGCACTTCCGGTCGGCGGCTTCTACAGGTACCGCCGCGGCGGCGAGAGCCACGCCTACCAGGGCGCCCTCATCCACACGCTGCAGACCGCGGTCTCGACCGACTCCTACTCGACCTACAAGAAGTACAGCGAGGGCGTGCGCCGCCAGCCGCCGATCGCCATCCGCGACCTCCTCGAGCTCACGCCCAAGGGCCAGCCGGTCTCCCTCGACGAGGTCGAGTCGATCACCGAGATCCGCAAGCGCTTCGTGACGCCCGGCATGTCGCTCGGCGCGCTTGGCCCCGAGGCGCACGAGACCCTGAATATCGCCATGAACCGCATCGGCGCCAAGGCCGACAGCGGCGAGGGCGGCGAGGACCCGGCGCACTACAAGCCGAAGGCGAACGGCGACAACCCGAACTCGGCGATCAAGCAGGTCGCCTCGGGCCGCTTCGGCGTCACCGCCGAGTACCTCAACAACTGCCGCGAGCTCGAGATCAAGATCGCGCAAGGGTCGAAGCCGGGCGAGGGCGGCCAGCTGCCCGGCTTCAAGGTGACCGAGATGATCGCCAAGCTGCGCCTCTCGACGCCGGGCGTCACCCTCATCTCGCCGCCGCCGCACCACGACATCTACTCGATCGAGGACCTGGCGCAGCTCATCTACGACCTGAAGCAGATCAGCCCGGACGCCAAGGTGTGCGTGAAGCTCGTCTCGCGCTCGGGCATCGGCACGGTCGCGGCCGGGGTCGCCAAGGCGAAGGCGGACGTGATCCTCATCTCGGGCCACGTCGGCGGCACCGGCGCCTCGCCCATGTCGAGCATCAAGTTCGCCGGCACGCCGTGGGAGATGGGGCTCTCCGAGGTCCACCAGGTGCTGACCCTGAACCGCCTGCGCCACCGCGTGAAGCTGCGCACCGACGGCGGCATCAAGACCGGGCGCGACGTGGTGATCGCGGCGATGCTGGGTGCCGAGGAATACGGCGTCGGCACCGCGGCACTCGTCGCCATGGGCTGCATCCTGGTGCGCCAGTGCCACTCGAACACCTGCCCGGTCGGCGTCTGCACCCAGGACCCCAAGCTCAGGGCCAAGTTCGAGGGCACGCCCGAGCGCGTGGTCAACCTCTTCACCTTCATCGCCGAGGAGGTGCGCGAGATCCTCGCTTCGCTCGGCGCCCGCTCGCTCAACGACATCATCGGGCGCACCGACCTCCTATTCCAGATGAGCCGCGGCAGCCCGCACCTCGACGACCTCGACCTCAACCAGATCCTCGCCAAGGCCGATCCGGGCGACTATCCGCGCTACTCGACCCTCGAGGGCCGCAACGAGGTGCCCGACACGCTCGACGCGCAGATCCTGAAGGACGCCAAGGCGCTCCTCGAGGACGGCGAGAAGATGCAGCTCGCCTACACCATCCGCAACACCTACCGCGCCATCGGCACGCGCCTCTCCTCGGCGATCACGCGCAAATACGGCATGACCGGCCTGCCGGCCGGCCACGTCACCGTGCGCCTGCGCGGCTCGGCCGGCCAGTCGCTCGGCGCCTTCGCGGTGCGCGGCCTCAAGCTCGAGGTGTTCGGCGACGCCAACGACTATGTGGGGAAGGGGCTCTCCGGCGGCACCATCGTGCTGCGGCCGATGACGGCGGCACTCTATGCCAGCCAGGAGAACACCATCATAGGCAACACGGTGCTCTATGGTGCTACCGCCGGCCGGCTCTTCGCCGCCGGCCAGGCGGGCGAGCGCTTCGCCGTGCGCAACTCGGGCGCCGAGGCGGTGATCGAGGGCTGCGGCTCGAACGGCTGCGAGTACATGACCGGAGGGGCCGTCGTCATCCTCGGCCCCGTCGGCGACAACTTCGCGGCCGGCATGACCGGCGGCAGCGCCTTCGTCTACGACCCGGAGGAAGAGCTCGAGAAGCGCATCAACCCCGAATCGGTGATCTGGCAGCGCATCGAGATGCCCTACTGGGAGAACCTCTGCCGCCAGCTCGTCGAGGCGCACGTCGAGAACACCCAGTCGCGCTGGGCCGCGGGCCTGCTCAACGACTGGGATCGCGAACTCGCTAAATTCTGGCAGATCGTCCCTAAGGAGATGATCGGCCGCCTGTCCCAGCCCACCACCCGCGAGCCTCCCTCGGAAGCGCGCGCGTGAGCGCTCCGAACAACCCTCTCCCCAACGTGGGAGAGGGTGCGCGCGCAGCGCGCGGGTGAGGTAGCCCTCTCCCGCTTGCGGGAGAGGGTGCGAGCGCAGCGCGCGGGTGAGGGATAGTGGTACGGCATGACAAATATCCCTCACCTTCCCGCGGCCTTGCGGCCGTGGGCCCCTCCCTCTCCCGCGAGCGGGAGAGGGAGAGCCGGGCGGCGCGCGCTCATTCTCCTGGCGCTCGCGGTGCTCTGCTTCGGGACCGCCTGGCCGGTGACCAAGGTGGCCCTCAGCGAGGCCACGCCCATCTGGTTCGCCGCGGCGCGTGCCGGCCTCGGCGTCGTCTCGTCCTTCACCCTCCTCGCCCTTCTCGGCCGCCTCCGTCTCCCCGCGCGCGGCGACCTGCCGATCGTGCTCTCGATCGGCGTCCTCCAGCTCACTGCTTTCTTCGCCCTCAGCAATCTCGGCCTCAGCCACGTGGCGGCAGCGCGCTCGGTGGTGCTCGCCTATACCACGACGATCTGGCTCGTGCCCCTGGCCCTCCTCGCGGGCGAGCGCATCGGGCGCTGGCGCGCCGTGGGCGTCGGCTTAGGCCTCGCCGGCGTGGCGCTCCTCTGCAACCCGTTTGTGATCGACTGGACGAGCGGCGAGGTGCTGGCGGGGAACGCAGCACTCCTCATGGCGGCCCTCGCCTGGGCGCTCGCCATCCTTCACGCGCGGCGGCACCGCTGGCGCGGCTCGCCGCTCGATCTCCTGCCCTGGCAGTTCCTCGTGGCGGGGGTGCTGCTGACGCTCCTCGCTGCAGCCTTCGAGCCCGCGGGCGGCATCGGCCGCGGCGGCGCGGCCATCGCGGCACTCCTCTACGTCGGCATCGTCGCGGGTCCCTTCGCCACCTGGGCCGCTACCTCGGTCGCGCGCGCGCTGCCGACGCTCGTCACCTCGCTCGGCTTCCTCTTCGTGCCCGTGCTCGGCATGCTGCTCTCGACCCTCTGGCTTGGCGAGGCCGTCACGCCGGCGCTCGCGGGAGGTGCTGCCCTCATCCTCCTCGGCCTCGCCCTCATCGCCTTGGGCGGCGCGCGCGGGCGGCCTAGGGCCGGGTCGTTCTGACCGCAGGCCTCGGCGCCTTCTCCGCGGCCTGCTCGATCGCCTCGGCGACGGTTTCGGCCGCCTCTTCCTCCGCCAGCCCGAGGCGGTCGCCGAGGCGCACCATCTCCTCGACGCCGGCAGCACCCAGCCCGCCGGCGGCAAGCCGGTCCTCGATCAGCCGCTGGTATTGCTCGCGCCGGCGCCTTAGCTGATCCATGAAGCCCACGGTGACGAGGCCGGAGAAGATCGCGAGGGTCATGATCCCGACGATCGAAATGACGCCGCCGAGAATCCGGCCGGTGACGGTGACCGGCACCATGTCGCCGTAACCGACGGTGGTGAGGGTCTCGATCGCCCACCACATGGCGGCTGGGATCGAGCTGAAGACCTCGGGCTGCGCCTCGCCCTCGACCATGTACATCAGCGAGCCGCTCAAGGTCAGCACGAGGCAAAGGATGAAGAGGACCGCGCCGAGCGGCCCGCCTTCTTCGCGAAACACCGCCCAAATCAGGCTGAAGATGGTCGAGTGGCGGGTGAGCTTGAGCATGCGCAGCAGGCGGATGAGGCGCAGCACGCGAAGATCGCTGGCTCCCAGCATCCCGAGCACCGCCGGGAGGACGGCGACGAGGTCGATGAGCGCGAAGAATCCGCGCATATAGTTGAGGCGCCCCCAGAGCGGATGACGGAACGCCCCGCTGCGGCGGTCCACGGCCGTCCAGACCCGCAGCGCATATTCGATGACGAATGCCGCGGTCGACACCTGCTCGATCGCCCAGAAGGCGTCCGGGTGGCGGGCGCGCAGGGGTTCCACCGATTCGAGGATCACCGCGCTGACATTCACCACGATCAACAGCGCGAGCGAGACGTTGAAGAGCCGGACCGCCAGGCTTTGCGGCGCGTCGTCATCGAAGAGCGGGTTGAGCTTGCGGCGGAGCGCAACCAGCCGGCGCCAACTCATCGTGAACCTTCCCCGGTTGGAAAAGCCGCGACTTTAGACCGTGCCAATGAACTTTTTTGGTCGCACCGCGCCGCTCGCGGTCGGCGGCCATCCTGCCCGCCGTCCTCGGCGTTGATCCGCGCCGGAAAAGGCGCCGGTCCTTTGCCCCTACACGGGCGCTTCTCGATCCACTAAAATCCCGCGCCATGCGCACGCTCTACCACCTCTGGCTCTCCGCCTACTCGCGCAAGGTGCGCGTCGTTCTCAAGGAGAAGAAGCTCGAGTTCGACATGCAGGCCGAGAACGTGTGGGAGCGGCGGCGCGATTTCCTGGCGCTCAATCCCGCGGGCCAGGTGCCGGTGCTCGTCGACGAGGACGGCACCGTGGTCGCCGACAGCCAGACGATCTGCGAGTATCTCGAGGAGCTGCATCCCGAGCCGGCACTCATCCAGGGTGCCCCCCGCGAGCGCGCCGAGGTGCGCCGCCTCGTCGCCTGGTTCGATCTCAAGTTCGGCCCCGAGGTGACGCGCAACCTGGTGGGCGAGAAGATCATGAAGCGCGTGCTCGGCAACGGCCAGCCCAACTCGGCGGCCATCCGCGCCGGCCACCAGAACATCCACTACCACCTCGACTACATCGGCTATCTCGCCGACCGGCGCAATTGGCTCGCGGGCGACGCCTTCTCGCTCGCCGACATCGCGGCGGGCACCCAGCTCTCCTCCGTCGACTACATCGGCGACGTCCCGTGGGACGAGCATCCGCGGGCGCGCGAATGGTACGCGCGCCTCAAATCGCGCCCGAGCTTCCGGCCGCTTCTCGCCGACCACATCCCGGGCGTCCCGCCCTCCGCCCATTACGCGGACCTGGATTTCTGAAACTCGGAATCATCGATGCGCAGCCCACCCCCCTCCCTAACCCTCCCCCTCAAGGGGGGAGGGGATCTGCGCGACAAGACAGCAAACTTCCCCCTCCCCCTTGAAGAGGGAGGGTGGCGACGGGGTGGCACACGCTTCAACGATCGTGAGCACTAGCCGGTGCGCACGTCGCCCCCCACGCCGCCGCAGCGCAGGCTCTTCTGCTTCGGCCTCGGCTTTTCCGCGGGCGTGCTTGCGGATCGCCTCCTAAGAGAGGGCTGGCGCGTTGCCGGGACCACGCGCAGTGCGGCCAAGGCGGCGGCACTCGCGGCGCGCGGCATCGAGGCCTTCCTCTTCGACCGTGGACGGCCCCTCGCAGAGGCGAGTGCCGTGCTCGCCGGCACCAGCCATCTCCTCTCCTCGGTGCCGCCCGACGAGGCGGGCGACCCGGTGCTCGACCATCACGGCGGCGACATCGCGGCACTCGCGGGTGTGGCCTGGCTCGGCTATCTCTCGACCACCGGGGTCTACGGCGACCATGGCGGCGCCCTCGTCGACGAGGGCACGCCGCTCGCACCCGTGAGCGCCCGCGCGCGCCGGCGCGCAGCCGCCGAGGCGGCGTGGCTCGGGCTCCTGCGCGAGCACGGGCTGCCGGTCCACGTCTTCCGCCTTGCCGGCATCTACGGGCCCGGGCGCAGCGCCTTCGAGTCCTTGCGCGCCGGCACCGCCAGGCGCATCGACAAGCCCGGCCAGCTCTTCTCGCGCATCCACGTCGAGGACATCGCCGCGGTGCTCACGGCCTCGATGGCGCGGCCCGATCCGGGTGCCGTCTATAATCTCTGCGACGACCGTCCGGCGGCGAGCGCCGACGTCGTCGCCCATGCGGCAGCGCTCCTCGGCATGCCGCCGCCGCCCCTCATCCCCTTCGCGGCGGCGGAGCTTTCGCCCATGGCGGCGAGCTTCTACGGCGAAGCGCGCCGCGTGAGCAACGGCCGCATCAAGCGCGAGCTCGGCGTGCGCCTCAAATATCCCGATTACGAGAGCGGCTTAGCTGCCATCCTCGCGGCCGAGGGCGGCGGGCGCTCAGGCGAGCTGGTCGCAAAGGGCAGCCACGATCCGGCATAGGCGCAAGAGGTCGTGGGGCTCGGAGAGGCGGTGCCCGCCGCCCTTGACGAGCGTCAGCTCGAACGTCGCTCGAGGCGAGCCGCATGGCGATGCGGAACGACGTCTCGAACGGCACGTCCGGGTCGGCGAGCCCGTGGATGAGGCGAACTGGCCCCGCGAAGGCGATGGGGCCGCAGAGCACGAGGTGCTTGCGGCCGTCCTCGATGAGGGCGCCGGTGATCGCCATCGGCTCCTCGTCGTATTGCGAGGGGAGCCGCAGCACGCCTACCGCCGCGAGGCGCGCGCGCTGGTCGGGCGAGAAGTGCTTCCACATGAGCTCCTCGGTGAAGTCCGCGGCGGCGGCGATGCCGACGAGGCCCTTGACGCGCTCGCGTCGCGCCAAGGCCGCGAGCAGCATGAGCCAGCCGCCCAGGCTCGAGCCGACGAGGACGAGGGGACCCTCGGTGAGCCTGTCGAGCGCCAGGAGCGCGTCGTCGAGCCAGTCGCCGATCACCGTCTCCTCGAAACGTCCGCTCGATTGGCCGTGGCCGCGGTAGTCGAAGCGGAGGAAGCCCTGGCCGCGCGCCCGCGCGAGCGCCTCGAGCGCCAGCGCCTTGCCGCCCGTCATGTCGGAGCGGAGGCCGGTCAGGAAGACGACCGTCGGGCTGCGGCCGTGGCACCTCTGGTAGGCGATGGCGCCGCCCTCGGGCCGTGCTAATCTCGCGGCCGGCTGGGCTTCAGGGGATGCGGTGGCGGTCATGGAGCCTGTCCCAAGCTGTCGGAGTGGGAGCGTTGCGAGCCACAGGAGCTAGGGGCGAATTTAGCATCGGTCCGGCAGTCCGCCCAGGAGGGCACTTGGCGGGAGGACACTTGGCGGGAGGACACTTGGCGGGCGGGCACACGGAGGGCGGCCGGCCGGTGGTGCTGCAAGTGCTGCCGGCGCTCGGCCAGGGCGGTGCCGAGCGCGGCTGCGTCGACGTGGCGGCGGCGATCGCCGAGGCGGGTGGGGAGGCGCTCGTCGCCTCTGCCGGCGGGCCGCTCGAGCGCGAGCTGCAGCGCGCCGGCGTGCGGCATGTCACGCTGCCGCTCGACAGCAAGAACCCCTTCGTGATGCGCGCCAACGTGGGCCGCCTCGTCTCGCTCATCGAGCGCGCCCACGTCGACATCGTGCATGCGCGGAGCCGGGCGCCCGCCTGGAGCGCCCTCGCCGCGGCCCGTCGCACGGGCCGCACCTTCCTCACCACCTTTCACGGCACCTACAACGAGCATGGCTACTTGAAGCACCTCTATAATTCGGTGATGGCCAAGGGCGACCTGGTGATCGCCATCTCCCGGCACATCGCCGAGCTCATCCCGCAGCGTTACGGCATCGACCCGGCGCGCGTGCGCCTCATCCCGCGCGGCATCGATCTCGCCCTCTTCGATCCCGCCAGCATCTCGCCCTCGCGCCTCGTGCAGTTGACCGAGGCCTGGCGCCTCGTCGACGGCATGCCGGTCGTCATGCTGCCCGGGCGGCTCACGCGCTGGAAGGGCCAGACCGTGCTCATCGAGGCGCTGGCACGGCTCGGGCGCAGGGACATCCGCTGCCTCGTCGTGGGCTCCGACGAGGGCCGCCGCGGCTACCGGCGCGAGCTCGAGGCGCTGATCGCGGCGCGCGGGCTCGGCGGCATCGTGCAGATCGTCGAGCACTGCCGCGACATGCCGGCCGCCTACATGCTGGCGGACGTGGTGGTGTCGGCCTCGACCGATCCCGAGGCCTTCGGCCGCGTCGCGGTCGAGGCCCAGGCCATGGGCCGGCCGGTGATCGCGAGCGATCACGGCGGCAGCAGCGAGACCGTGCTCGAGGGCGGCACCGGCTGGCTGGTGCCGCCGGGCGACCCGGCGACCCTTGCCGCGGCTCTCGACGAGGCCCTCGCCCTCGACGCCGAGGCCCGCGAGGCGCTCGCCGCCGCCGCGATGGCGCATGCGCGCGCCAACTTCTCCAAGGACGCCATGTGCGCGCGCACGCTCGCGGTCTACGACGAGCTCATGGCGCTTGCCGCCGGCCAAGTCGCGGCGTGAGCGGCGCCGAGGCACCCATCCTCGTCATCAAGCTCGGCGCGCTCGGCGACTTCGTCCAGGCGCTGGGACCGATGGCCGCGATCCGGCGCCACCATGCCGGCGCCCGCATCGTGCTGATCACGACCGCACCCTTCGACGAGCTGGCGCGCGCCTCGCCTTACGTCGACGAGGTCTGGCTCGACGAGCGGCCGCCGCTTTTTGCGCTCGGCCGCTGGCTCAAGCTGAGGCGGCGCCTGCGCGCCGAGCGCTTCGCGCGGGTCTACGATCTGCAGACCTCGGACCGCTCGGGCTGGTACTTCCGCCTCTTCTGGCCGGGGCCGCGGCCGGAGTGGTCGGGCATCGCCCGCGGCGCCTCCCATCCCCACGACAACCCGGCGCGCGACCGCATGCACACCATCGAGCGCCAGGCCGAGCAGCTCCATGCGGCCGGCATCGCCCAAGTGCCGCTCCCCGACGTCTCGTGGGCAAAGGCCGATCTTGGCCGCTTCACTCTGCCGCCAAGGACCGCGCTCCTCGTCCCCGGCGGCGCGGCGCACCGCCCGGCCAAGCGCTGGCCGCTCGAACGCTATGCCGAGCTCGCCGAGGCGCTCGTCGTGCGCGGCCTGGTACCGGTGATCCTCGGCACGGGTGCCGAGGCGCTCCTCGCCCACGCCATCCGCTCGCTCGCTCCCGCGGCACTCGACTTGAGCGGCAAGACGAGCCTCCTCGAGCTCGCGGCACTGGCGCGGCGCGCCTCTCTCGCGGTCGGCAACGACACCGGGCCGATGCATCTCATTGCCGCCGCGGGCTGCCCCTCGGTCGTGCTCTTCTCGCGCGATTCAGACCCCGCCCTCTGCGCACCGCGGGGGCGGAGCGTCGCGGTCCTGCGGCGCGCCGAGCTCGAGGACCTCGCGGTCGAGGAGGTGCTCGCGGCCCTCCCCGAGACGGCGGGGCCGGCTTGAGCCCCCCAGGGAACGAGAGGGGGAACGATCGAGGGAGCGAAAGAAAACCTTGCGCGGCGCCGCCCCATCACTAGACTTAAGGCGGCTGTGGTTCCGGCAGCCGATCGTAACCTCGCGGCACTCACCGGGACGGCGGCCCGCAGAAACGCGGGCGCCGCGAAGTGCCGCGGCCTTTTTATGGAGAGCCTAGATAGCCAGACCACCCTCCGAACTGGCGCCGTCCCGCGACGGGCCGGCGATCAACGAGCAGATCAGGGCGCCCACCGTGCGCCTCATCGATGAAAAGGGCGAGAACATCGGCGTCGTGCCGGTCGCCCAAGCGCTCGGACGGGCCGAGCAGGCCGGCCTCGATCTCGTCGAGATCGCCCCCCTGGCCGAGCCGCCCGTCGTCAAGATCCTCGATTTCGGCAAGTACAAATACGAGGAGCAGAAGCGCAAGAACGAGGCGCGCAAGAAGCAGAAGGTCATCGAGATCAAGGAGATCAAGATGCGCCCCTCGATCGACAACCACGACTACGAGATCAAGATGCGCTCGGTCGTCAAGTTCCTCGCCGAGGGCGACAAGGTGAAGGTCACCTTGCGCTTCCGCGGCCGCGAGCTCGTGCATCAGGAGATCGGCGTCAAGGTGCTCGAGCGCGTGCGCGGCGACCTCACCGAGCGCGGCAAGGTCGAGCAGTTCCCCCGCATGGAAGGCCGCCAGATGACCATGGTGATCGCGCCGAAGTAGGGGGGCGGTCTCCCTCTCCTCCTTTAGGAGGAGAGGGCTGGGGTGAGGAGGCAGCCTCGCTTGGCACGCCGTCGGCCGTAGCAGCGCGCAAGCGCTGGGCCTCCTCACCTTCCCATCGCTTCGCGATGGGCCCCTCCTCTCCTCCTGAAGGAGGAGAGGAATAGCGCCTCAACTTGTCTTGCCGGATTTGAAGCCGCGACACCGCCAGCCCGCCGCGCCCCTTGCTTTCCGCCCTTGGTCTCTATATAAGCCAGCGCTCGATTGCGAGCGGCACGGCTTGACGGGCATGCCTACCCGCTCCCGAAGCGTTCATTCCAGGTCCAAGGACACGCAAAATGCCCAAGCTCAAGACCAAGTCGGGGGCGAAGAAGCGCTTCTCCCGCACCGCCTCCGGCAAGATCAAGGCCGCCTTCGGCCTCAAGCGCCACGGCTTGCGCAAACGCAGCAAGAAGATGAAGCGCAAGGCGCGCGGCAGCTTCGTGCTGACCAAGGGCGACGCCAACCTCGTCAAGGGCTACATGCCCTATCTGAGGGGCTGAGCCATGGCGCGCGCAACCTCGTCGCCGGCCCGCCACGCCAAGCGCAAGAAGCTCTTGAAGCTTGCCAAGGGCTACCGCGGGCGCGGCAAGAACAACTACCGCATCGCCCTCGAGAAGGTCGAGAAGGGGCTGCAATACGCCTACCGCGACCGGCGCAACCGCAAGCGCGACTTCCGCGGCCTGTGGATCCAGCGCATCAACGCCGGCGCGCGCGACGCGGGCCTCACCTACGGCAAGTTCATGCACGGCCTCAAGAACGCCGGCATCGAGCTCGACCGCAAGGTGCTCGCCGATCTCGCGGTGCGCGACCCCGAACTCGTTCAGGGCCTTGGTCGCCGAGGCCCAGAAGGCGCTCGCCAAGGCTGCTTGATCGCAACAGCCGGCGTCGGTAAGCCGAAGGGGCCTTGAGCGATCAGGCCCCTTTTGCTTATGCGCGGGCGGGAGGAACGGGCATGGAGAACCTGGAAGCGCTCAAGAGCGAGCTCCTTAGCGAGATCGCGGCGGCAGGGAGTCTTGCGGCGCTCGAGGAGCTGCGCGTCACTACGCTCGGGCGCAAGGGCCGCGTGACCGAGCTCATGAAGGGCCTCTCCGCCCTCGGCGGCGAGGCGCGCAAGGAGGCGGGGCGCAGCCTCAATCTCCTCAAGGAGGCGCTCGCCGCCGCCATCGAGGCGCGCAAGGCAGTGCTTGCCGAGGGCGAGCTCGACGCGCGGCTCAAGGAGGAGCGCCTCGACGTGACCCTGCCGGCGCGCCCCGAGAGCCGCGGGCGCATCCATCCCATCAGCCAGACCATCGACGAGCTCAGTGCCATCTTCGGCGAGATGGGCTTCGCCGTCGCCGAGGGACCCGACATCGAGGACGACTTCCACAACTTCACCGCCCTCAACATCCCGCCCGAGCACCCGGCGCGGCAGATGATGGACACCTTCTATCTCAAGGAGAAGCCCGACGGCAGCCGCATGGTGCTGCGCACCCACACCTCGCCAGTGCAGGTGCGCACGATGCAGCGGACCAAGCCGCCCATCCGCGTCATCGCCCCCGGCCGCACCTACCGCTGCGACAGCGACATGACCCATACGCCCATGTTCCATCAGGTCGAGGGCCTGGTGGTCGACAAGACGACCCACATGGGACACCTCAAGGGCTGCCTCATCGAGTTCTGCCGCGCCTTCTTCGAGGTGCCCGACGTGCCGGTGCGCTTCCGCCCGAGCCACTTCCCCTTCACCGAGCCCTCGGCCGAGGTCGACATCGGCTGCAGCCGCGCCGGCGGCGAGCTCAGGATCGGCGCCGGCGACGATTGGCTCGAGATCCTCGGCTGCGGCATGGTGCATCCCAAGGTGCTCGAGATGTGCGGCATCAATTCGGCCGTCTATCAAGGCTTCGCCTTCGGCATGGGGATCGAGCGCATCGCCATGCTGAAGTACGGCATCCCCGACCTGCGCACCTTCTTCGATGCGGACCTGCGCTGGCTCAGCCACTACGGCTTCGCGGCGCTCGACGTGCCGAGCCTCACGGGAGGCCTCAGCCGATGAAGCTGACCCTCGCCTGGCTCAGGGACCATCTCGAGACCGCGGCCCCGCTCGAGCGCATCGCCGAGACGCTGGTCTCCCTCGGCCTCGAGGTCGAGGGCATCCACGACCGCGCGCAGGCGCTTCTGCCGTTCACCATCGCCCATGTGGTCGAGGCGAAGCCGCACCCGAACGCCGACCGCCTCAAGGTCTGCATCGTCGATACCGGGCGCGAGCGCGTGCAGGTCGTCTGCGGCGCGCCCAACGCGCGCACCGGCATGATGGGCGTCTTCGCGCCCGCCGGCAGCCACATCCCCGGCAGCGGCCTCGACCTTGAGAAGAGCGTCATCCGCGGCGTCGCCTCGAACGGCATGCTCTGCTCGGAGCGCGAGATGGGCCTCTCGGACGAGCATGCCGGCATCATCGAGCTGCCCGCCGGTGCGCCGCTCGGGGAGTCTTTCGCCAGCTATCTCGGCCTCGATGATCCGGTGATCGACGTGGCCGTGACGCCCAACCGCGCCGACTGCCTGGGCGTGCGCGGCATCGCGCGCGACTTGGCCGCCGCGGGGCTCGGCACGCTCAAGCCCGCGCCGCGGCTCAGCGCAGTGGCCGGCAGCTTCGCGAGCCCGCTCTCCTGGCGCATCGACTTGCCGCCCGAGGCGGCGGGCGCCTGTCCCTTTGTGGTCGGGCGCTTCTTCCGCAACGTCACGAACCGGCCGAGCCCGCGCTGGCTGCAGGACCGCCTGCGCGCGATCGGGCTCAGGCCGATCTCGGCCCTCGTCGACATCACCAACTACGTGACGATCGATCTCGGCCGGCCGCTTCACGTCTTCGACGCCGACAAGCTCGCGGGCGACCCCGTCATGCGCCTGGCACGGGCAGGCGAGACGCTGGCGGCGCTCAACGGCAAGAGCTATGAGCTCGAGGACGGCATGACGGTGATCGCGGATCGGCAGGGCGTGCTCGCTATCGGCGGCATCATGGGCGGCGAGGGGAGCGGCTGCAGCGAGGCGACGACGAACGTCTTCCTCGAGGTTGCCCTCTTCGACCCCATCCGCACCGCCGTCACCGGGCGCAAGCTCGCCATCGAATCCGACGCGCGCTACCGCTTCGAGCGCGGCCTCGATCCCACCTCGGCGCTCTGGGGCGCCGAGGTCGCGGCTCACCTCATCGGCGAGTTCTGCGGCGGCGAGGCGAGCGAGGTGGTCAGCGCCGGCGCCCTGCCTGAGTGGCGGCGCGAGGTGTCCTTGCGGCTCGATCGCGCGCGAACCTTCGGCGGCGTCGATATCGCAGCGTCCGAGCAGCGCCGCATCCTCGAGGCACTCGGTTACGAGGTCGAGGAGGGCGAAGGCGCCCTCGCCACAGTGCCGCCGCCCTGGCGCAACGACGTGACGCGCGAGCCCGATCTCATCGAGGACATCCTGCGCGTCCACGGCTACGACCGCATCGAGCCGGTGCCGCTTGCGCTGGAGGGGGCGCTGCCGCGCCTGGCCCTCACCCAAGGCCAGCGGCGCGCGCGCGCGGTCAAGCGCGGGCTCGCGGCGCGCGGCCTGATCGAGGCGGTCACCTGGTCCTTCGCCAGCTCGCGGCACGCGGCACTCTTCGGCGGCGGCAACCCGGCGCTCGAGCTCGCCAATCCGATCTCGAGCGATCTCGACGCGATGCGGCCCTCGATCCTGCCCAACCTGGTGGCGGCGTCCGGACGCAATGCCGACCGCGGCAGCGGCGATCTCGCCCTCTTCGAGGTCGGCCCGCAATATGCCGACGATACGCCCAAGGGCCAGTCGCTCATGGCATCGGGCGTGCGCGCCGGGCTTGCCGTGCCGCGCCATTGGGCCGTTGCGGCGCGCGCGGTCGACGCCTTCGATGCCAAGGCGGACGCGCTCGCCGTGATCGCCGAGGCAGGCGGGCCCGCCGAGCCGCAGACGACTGCGGACGCCCCCGGCTGGTACCATCCCGGCCGCTCCGGCACGCTCCGCCTCGGCGCCAACGTGCTCGCCTGGTTCGGCGAGGTGCACCCGCGCGTGCTGAGGAGCATGGAGGTGAAGGGGCCGCTCGTCGCTTTCGAGGTCTTCCTCGAGCGCATCCCCGAGCCGCGCGCGAAGGCGGGGAAGATGCGGCCGCTCCTCAAGGCCTCGCCGTTCCAGCCCGTCGAGCGCGATTTCGCCTTCGTGGTCGATGTGGGGATCGAGGCGGAGCGCCTCGTGCGCGCGGCCAAGGGGGTGGACAAGGCGCTCATCGCCGAGGTGTCCGTCTTCAACGTCTATGCCGGCGCCAACCTGCCGCCGGGCAAGAAATCGCTGGCGCTCGGCGTGCGCCTGCAGCCGCTCGAGCGCACGCTCACCGAGGAGGAGATCGACGCCGTCGGCCAGCGCATCGTCGCCGCCGTGGCCAAGGCGACGGGCGCGGTCTTGCGCACGTAAGTCATTTCACCACGGAGGCACGGAGAGCGCGGGGAAGAAAGAAAGCCGTTGGAACCGCAAAGACACAAAGGCACGAAGAAGGGCTCTTGCGCGAAGCGCGATAATCCCTTCGTGTCTTTGTGTCTTTGTGGTTCCCCTAACTTCTTGGCTCCGGCAAGGCCCTTCCGTCGCGGCGCACGCCGCACCATCTTAGGCACATGACCGACCTCGCCCACATCCGCAACTTCGCCATCATCGCGCACATCGACCACGGCAAGTCGACGCTTGCCGACCGCTTGATCCAGCGCTGCGGCGGTGTTTCCGCGCGCGAGTTCCGCGACCAGATGCTCGACAGCATGGACCTCGAGCGCGAGCGCGGCATCACCATCAAGGCGCAGACCGTGCGTCTCGCCTATCGGGCGCGGAGCGGCGAGAGCTACGAGCTCAATCTCATGGACACGCCCGGCCACGTCGACTTCACCTACGAGGTGAGCCGCTCGCTCGCCGCCTGCGAGGGCTCGCTCCTGGTGGTGGACGCGAGCCAGGGGGTGGAGGCGCAGACCCTCGCCAATGCCTATCTCGCGGTCGACGCCGGGCACGAGATCGTGCCCGTGCTCAACAAGATCGACCTGCCCGCCGCCGAGCCCGAGCGCGTGCGCCAGCAGATCGAGGAGGTCATCGGCCTCGACGCGGAGCACGCCGTGCTCGTCTCGGCCAAGACCGGCCAGGGCATCGACGAGGTGCTCGAGGCGCTCATCTCGCGCCTGCCGCCGCCCCAGGGCGTGCGCGAGGCGCCGCTTAAGGCGCTCCTCGTCGACAGCTGGTACGACGCCTATTTGGGCGTCGTCATCCTGGTGCGCATCAAGGACGGGACTTTACGCAAGGACCAGAAGCTGCGGATGTGGGCGACGGGTGCCGTGCACGAGGTCGACCGCGTCGGCATCTTCACGCCCAAGATGGAGAGTGTCGGCGAACTCGGGCCAGGCGAGATCGGCTTCATCACCGCCGCCATCAAGTCGGTCGCCGACTGCCGCATCGGCGACACCTTGACCGAGGACCGGCGGCCCTCGGCCGAGCCGCTGCCCGGCTTCAAGCCGAGCGTGCCGGTGGTCTTCTGCGGCCTCTTCCCGGTGGACACCGCCGACTTCGAGCAGCTGCGCGACAGCCTCGCCAAGCTCCGCCTGAACGACGCGAGCTTCCATTACGAGCCCGAGACCTCGGCGGCCCTCGGCTTCGGCTTCCGCTGCGGCTTCCTGGGCCTCCTCCACATGGAGATCATCGAGGAGCGCCTGCGCCGCGAGTTCAACCTCGAGCTCATCGCCACCGCACCCAGCGTGGTCTACCGCATCCACTTGACCGACGGCGAGACGCTCGAGCTGCACAACCCAGCCGACATGCCGGACCCGGTGCGCATCGACCACATCGAGGAGCCCTGGATCCGCGCCACCATCCTGATGCCCGACGAGTATCTCGGCGCCATCCTCGGCCTGGCGACCGAGCGGCGCGGCGAGCAGGTCGACTTGACCTATGCGGGGAGCCGCGCCATGGCGATCTACCGCCTGCCGCTCAACGAGGTGGTCTACGACTTCTACGACCGCCTCAAGTCGCTCTCCCGCGGCTACGCCAGCTTCGACTACCACATCGAGGGCTACCGCGAGGGCAATCTCGTCAAGCTCGCGATCCTGGTGAACGGCGATCCGGTGGATGCGCTCGCCATCATCGTGCACGGGGCGCGCGCCGAGCAGCGCGGCCGCGCGCTTTGCGAGCGCTTGAAGGGGCTCATCCCGCGCCAGCTCTTCAAGATCGCCATCCAGGCGGCGATCGGCGGCCGCGTCATCGCGCGCGAGACGGTCTCGGCCCTGCGCAAGGACGTGACCGCCAAATGCTACGGCGGCGACATCACGCGCAAGCGCAAGCTCCTCGAGAAGCAGAAGAAGGGCAAGAAGCGCATGCGCCAGTTCGGCAAGGTCGAGATCCCCCAGTCCGCGTTCCTGGCCGCACTCAAGATGGGGGATTAGGCCGGACGACGGACGACGGACGACGGAGGACAGACGACGGAACAGGCGCGGCCTTCCGTCGTCTGTCCTCTGTCATCTGGATGTCAGCGTCCGCCTGCGCCGGCGGCGCTTCCGGCGCAGCGCCAAGATGGCGATGCCCGGTGCCGCGAGGAGGAGCCAGGCGGGCAGGCTGAGGAGAGGCCCCAGCACATCGTCCCACACCGCCGCCGCGATATAGCGTTTCACCGCGGCCTGCAGGAGGCGGAGGCTGCCCGGGCTCACGTGGGACCAGAGCTCGCTCGCTGCAGTGATGTGGTAGCTGCCCTTGTCGAGCCACTCGTACGTCTCGCCGAGAACGACGATTACGGCTGCGGCGATGAGCAGCCAGGCGATGAGGATAGAGGTGCGTCGCATCCGCACGCCGCATGTCTCTGCGAGAGGGGCCGCCCTCCGAGGCGGACGGCCCATAATCTGGCCCCTGCCGCGGGTAGTGGCAATCGGATTTCCGTCGGCCGCAACGCCGCCCGACCGACCCGCGCCCGCGGCGGTGTTCCTTGGCCGGCCGGGTTCCCGCTGATATGGTAACGCCCTTTTTGGAGGGATGGCCGAGTGGCTTAAGGCGCACGCTTGGAAAGCGTGTTTAGGGGAAACCCTAACGTGGGTTCGAATCCCACTCCCTCCGCCACCCTTCGCCCTTCGGGCTACGGGTGGCAGGCCATTGTGAGATCGGTGGGGCGAAGGGTGTCTCCCGAAGCTCCGCAGGAGCGTAGGGAGACTGCTGCCGCGTGTGGTACGTGTATTTCCTTGAACTGAGAAACGGCGACACCTACGTCGGATCAACGAACGATCTTCGCCGACGCTTCAACTCTCACCAGAGCGGGCACGTCGATTCGACCCGCAATTACCTGCCAATAATTCTGAGGTCGTATATAGCGGTCACTGAGGAAGGGACAGCACGGAGGCTGGAACGTTACTTCAAGACCGGTTCCGGCAAAGCCTTTGCGAAAAAGCGACTTCTGGAGCAGCACTCACGACTCGCCATGGCTTCCGGGACAAAATGAGCATTAGTTCAAGCTGCACCCGGTGATTGGTCACCTTCGGTCTGATCCAGCCTCGCTCGCCAAGTGGTGGGAGCCGCCTCTACCGCGCGATGCGCAGCCTGCGCTCGAGCGCGCGCGAGCACGACGTCAAGGGATAGCACATCGCGAAATAGATGAGGGCGACGAGGCCGTAGACGCGGAACGGCTGGAAGGTGGCGTTGGTCAGGATCTCGCCGGTCTTGGTCAGCTCGTCGAAGCCGACGATCGAGGTCAAGGCGGTGCTCTTCACGAGCTGCACGAGAAAGCCGACGGTGGGGGGAACCGCGATGCGCAGGGCCTGCGGCAGGATGACGTAGCGCATCTGGTGGACGTAGCGGAGGCCCAGGCTGGCGCCCGCCTGCCATTGGCCGCGCGGAATGGCGTCGACGCAGCCGCGCCAGATCTCGGTGAGATAGGCGCTGGCGTAGAGCGTCAGGCCGACCGCCGATGCCAGCATGGCCGAGACGTTGATGCCGAGGAGCGGCAGGCCGAAGAACACCAGGAAAAGCTGCATGAGCAGCGGCGTGCCCTGCACCAGCTCGACGTAGACCTGCACCGCTCTCGCCGCCGGGCCGGAGACCCGGTAGCGCACGGCGAGCAACGCCAGGCCGAGGAGGCCGCCGCCCGCGAAGGCAAGGGCCGAGAGAAGCAGCGTCCAGCGCGCCGCGAGCCCGAGGTTGCGCAAGAGATCCCAGAGCGTGAAGCTGATCACGGCGCGCGCCCCGCGTAGAGGCCGCGGCCGCAGCGGGCGAAGAGGCGGCGCAGCAGGACCGTCATGACGAGATAGATCGCGGTGACGGTGAAATAGGTCTCGAAGGGCCGGAAGTTGCGCGACTGGATGAAATCGGCCACATGCGTGAGATCGGTCACCGCAATCTGCGACACGACGGCGGATTCCAGCATGGTGATGATGATCTGGCTGACCAGCGCCGGATAGACGTTCGCCAGCGCCTGCGGCAGGATGACGAAGGCGAAGACGAGCGGCGGCCGCACGCCGAGCGCCAGGCCCGCCTCGCGCTGGCCGCGCGGCACGGCTTCGATGCCCGCGCGGACGATCTCGATGGCATAGGCCGTGAGATTGATGGTCATCGCGAGGACCGCCGCCCACATGGCGGTCATGCGCAGGCCCAGGCTCGGCAGGCCGAAGAACACGAAGAACATCTGCACGATGAACGGGGTGTTGCGGATGAGCTCGACATAGGCGGCGACGAGCGCCCGCGCCCAGGCGAGCTTGCTGCCGAGCGTGGCGGCGCCGCCGATGCTGAGGGCGATGCCGAGGGCGGCGGCGGCGGCGGTGAGGCCGAGCGTTACCGCCGCACCCTCGAGAAACAACGTCGAATACTGGGCGAGCGCCGAGAAATCGAGCTGATAGCCCATCGCGCGATCAGAAATCGGCGGGCAGCGGCTGCATCAGCCATTTCTCCGAGAGCGCGTTCAGGCTGCCGTCCTTGCGCATCCCCGCGATCACCTCGTTGATTTTCTGCTTGAGGCGCGGCTCGTTCTTATTCAGGCCGATATGATCCGGCGAGCTCATGAGCTGGAACTTCTGCTCCGGCTCGATCGCCGGATGCTTGGCGAGGATCGTGGCGCCGACGTCGTTGCCGACGACCATGAGCTGGGCCTGGCCCGAGAGGAACGCGGAAATGACGCCGTTGTAGTTGTCATAGCGCTGAATGTCGGTGCCCGCCGGCGCCGCCGCGGTGAGCGAGGTGTCCTCGAGCGTTCCGCGGTTGACGGCGACCGTCTTGCCCTTGAGGTCGGCCGGCCCCTTCACGGCAAGCGATCGCGGACCCATCACCGCGATGTAATAGGGCGCGTAGGCATCCGTGAAGTCGATGATCTTGGCGCGCTCGGCGCTCTCGCCGACGCTGAGGAGGAGATCGACCTTGTGCTCGGTGAGATAGGGAATGCGGTTCTGACCGGTGATGCCCACGAGGTCCACCTTGACGCCCATGGCCTTGGCCAGCCTGTCGGCGATCTCGATGTCGTAGCCTTGGAGCTTGAGATCGGCGCCTGCGGAGGAGAAGGGCGGGAAATCCTCGAAGATACCCACCCGCAAGACCCCCGCCTTGGTGATGGTGTCGATGGCATCGGCGCGCGCCGAAGCGGCACCCGCCAGCAGCATTGCAAGTGCGGCCATGAGCGCTTTGACAGGCAATGACGGCCGCGACGGCACTGGATTCATGGTGGCCCCCCTTCAAGGATGTGCGTGATACCCCGTTGTCGTGGAGACGCGGTCATGGGCTGGTTTTGCAATCCCCGTGCCGCCTGCGTCGGCCGCCTAGGCGCGGCGCCCTCCCGACCGGGGCGCCTCGAACGCTGGATTGGAAGATCTTGAGCGGACGCCTCAATGATGACCGGCTCCCGATCCGCATCATGCGCGCTTTGGGCTCTGCCAGCAAGGCCGGGGCGGGCGGCGCACCGGCGCCTCTTGCGCCGCCAGCGGGCATGGCCCCATCATTCTGCCCGCTCGGTTCGTGGGACGGATTGTGGTTGACGGCGGCCGCGCGGTGCAGACCCTCAAGAAATCGGCGACCATTGCCGGGAAGGCGGTGCCATGATCCCCGAGTGCCACGCCGCCGCTTATCTCGCCGCACTCCTCGAGCGCTGCTCGCTCGAGGTCTCGGCGCGCGATGCCACGGTTGCAGGCCGTCTCCGCGGCCGCCTCGACCCGGGAAGCCGGGTCTTCATCAGCTTTCCGCCGGGCGAGACCCATCACCGCATCGTGGCGACCGCGGCGGCGCTCAAGCGCTGCGGCTTCGATCCGGTGCCCCACGTGGCCGCGCGCAACCTCGCGAGCTACACGCAGCTCGACGACTATCTGCGCCGCGCCGCGGGCGACGCCGGTGTCAAGAGCGCCCTCGTCATTGCCGGCGACGCGGCGCAGCCGATCGGCCCCTTCGCCTCCAGCATCGACGCCATCGAGACCGGCCTCTTCGAGCGCCACGGCATCCGCTCGCTCGGCATCGCCGGCCATCCCGAGGGGGCGCCGCGGGTGACGCCCCAGACGCTCGAGGCAGCACTCGCCGCCAAGCTCGAGCTCGCCCGGCGGCATGGGCTCGATCTGTGGATCGCCACGCAATTCTGCTTCGAGGCAGCCCCCATCGTCGCCTGGATCGCGGCCGTCCGTGCGCACGGCATCGCGCTCCCGGTGCGCATCGGGCTTGCCGGTCCGGCGGGCGTGGCGACGCTCCTCAAGTTTGCACTCCGCTGCGGCATCGGTAATTCGCTGCGCGCGCTCCACGCCCACGCGGACTCGCTCACCCGGCTCTTGGGCGAGGGTGCCCCCGACGAGCTCGTGCGTGCGCTGGCCGATGCCTTCCACAACGACCCCGGCCGCGGCCTCTTGGGCCTTCACTTCTTCACCTTCGGCGGTGTTATGCGCACGCTCGACTGGCTCGCCGGCTTGCGCGCCGCTGAGGGCGCGCGGCCGCCGCCCTAGGCGCGCTAACTCCGCGCCAGCGCCGCGTAGTCCTCCGGCGAGAGTTGGAGCTCGGCCGCGGCCAGGTTCTCCTCGAAATGCTCGAGCGACGAGGTGCCGGGGATGGGCAGCATGACGGGCGAGCGCTGCAGGAGCCAGGCGAGTGCGATCTGGGAGGGCGAGGCGCTGTGACGCTTGGCGATCTCGGCGAGCTTGCTCCGCGGTCCGGCGAGCGCACCCGCGGCGAGGGGGAACCAGGGGATGAAGGCGATGCCGTCCTTGGCGCAGGCGTCGATCACGCGGTCGGAGCCGCGGTCGCTCAGGTTGTAGCGGTTCTGCACCGAGACGATCTCCGCCGCCTTGCGCGCCCGTGCCAACTGCTGCACCGTCACGTTGGAGACGCCGATGTGGCGGATCTTGCCCGCCTTCTGGAGATCGACGAGGGCGCCGAGCGAATCCTCGAGCGGCACGCGGCTGTCGACCGTGTGGAGCTGGTAGAGGTCGATGCGCGCGAGCTTGAGCCGCTTCAAGCTGCCCTCGCAGGCCTCGCGCAGATGGGCCGGTCGGCAATCGGCGTCCCAGCGGCCCGCACTCGGGCGCACGAGGCCGCCCTTGGTGGCGATGACCAGGCCCTTGGGATAGGGATGGAGCGCCTCGGCGATGAGCCGCTCGCTGACATCGGGACCGTAGGAGTCCGCCGTGTCGATGAAATCGACGCCGCGCTCGACCACGCGGCGGAGGAGGGCGAGCGCCGCCGCGCGGTCGGGCGGCTCGCCCCACACGCCGCGGCCCGTCACGCGCATGGCGCCGAAGCCGAGCCGCTTGACCTTGAGGTCGCGGCCGATGGCGAGCGTCGCCGGCATGCTTGCCGCCATTGTCCACCTCTCTCTTCCCGGCTACCCTCTCCCGAGCGAGGGCGCGCCGCGCAAGCGTTACGCGATAGGGCGGCGGGAGGCAACCCTCGGCAATGAGGTCCGCATGGCCAAGCTCAAGACCCGCGGCCTCCGCTCATGACGGCAGGCGGCGGCGCCGAGGATACTTCCGAGCCGCTTCCCGCGAGCGCCATCCGCATCACCGACGACATCGTCCTCGCCGGCAACGAGATCGAGGAGAGCTTCGTCCGCGCTTCCGGGCCGGGCGGGCAGAACGTCAACAAGCTCTCGACCGCCGTCAAGCTCCGCTTCGACGTGCGCCGCTCGCCCTCGCTGCCCGCGGCCGTGCGCGCGCGGCTCGAGCGCCTCGCCGGCCGCCGGCTCAGCAAGGAGGGCGTGCTCGTCATCACGGCCCAGCGCCACCGCACGCAAGCGCAGAACCGCCGCGACGCCCTCGAGCGCCTGATCGAGCTCATCCGCGAGGCCGCCCGGCCGCCCACGCCGAGGAAGCCGACGCGGCCGAGTGCCGGCGAGCGCCGCCGCCGGCGCGAGACGAAAGCGCGCCGCGCGGCCGTGAAGCGCCTGCGCGCCCAGCCGGGGGAGGAGTGACGCCGCCCTCAATAGCGCGCGTAGCTATTGACGAGGTCGAGGGCGTCGGCGGCAGCGCCGAAGGGTGCGAGATCGAGGGCGTCGCTCGGGTAAGGCGCCCTCGCTTCGATGAAGGCGAGGAAATCGCGCTTGTCTGCGCTCCCCGCTGAGAAGAGGCGGAATTGCACCGTCTCGGGGCGCGCGGCGAAATTCGCCTCGAGCCCGGCAAGGAGGGCAGGCTCGGCCGAGGCCCCGAGGGCGCGGAAGCGCAGCAGGGTCGCCCGGCCCGCCGTGCTGCTGCTCGAGGTGCTGCCGGGGTAGAGCTGGGCGCCGCTCGCCCGGTAGTTGCCGCGCACGCTCGCTAGCACGCGCTTGGTCCAGGGGCTCGAATTCTCGCCGGCCACGCGGAGATAGGCGGGGGTCTGCGTCACCTCGGGGCTCGCGAGATCGTAGAAGGCGAGATAGCGCGGCCAGCCCGCAAGGCAGACGAAGCGCACGGCCGTCTCGAAGCCGGGCACGGCGAGGCGCTCGGCCAGGTGCTCGGTGTCGTACCAGGCATTGAACTCCTCCTCGAGCGCCGGCGGCGGCTCCATCATCGCGAGGAGGAAGCCCTTCTGCTGCGCCATTGGTCAGCTCCGATTCAGTGTGGCGAAGCAGTACTTGGAATCGTTGTCGCGCGGTAGACCCCCCTCCCCAACCCTCCCCCTCATGGGGGGAGGGGGCTACGCGCTGAGCATGCTCTAAATTTCCCTTCCCCCCTTGAGGGGGAGGGTAGGGAGGGGGGTATGTCCGCAACAATGGCGAGCCCTATGGCAATAGGATGCTGCTCCCCATCGTGCGCCGGGCTTGCAGGTCGGCATGCGCGCGCGCGGCTTCGGCGAGGGGGTAGCGGCGGCCGACCTCGACCTTGACGATGCCGGCGGCGAGAGCTGCGAAGAGCTGACGCGCGCGCTCGAGGAGCTCGCCCCGCTCCGTCGTATGGCTGACGAAGGCAGGGCTCGTCACATAGAGCGAGCCGAGCCCGTTGAGCCGGAAGAGATCGAAGGGCGGGATCGGCCCCGAGGCCGTGCCGAAGGAGACGAGGAGGCCGCGCGGCGCCAGCGACCGGAGCGAGCCCTCGAAGCTGTCCAGGCCCACCGAATCATAGACGACCGCGACACCCTTGCCGCCGGTCAAGCGCCTGACGGCCGCGGCAAAGTCCTCCTTGGCGTAGAGGATCGTCGCGTCGCAGCCGTGCCGGCGGGCCGCCGCCGCCTTCTCCTCGCTCCCCACCGTGCCGATGACGCGCGCGCCGAGATGCTTCGCCCATTGGCAGAGGATGCTGCCGACCCCGCCCGCCGCGGCATGGACGAGGATGGTGTCGCCCGGCTTCACTTCATAGGTGGTGAAGAGGAGGTAGTGGGCGGTAAGCCCCTTCGTCATCAGAGCTGCGGCGAGCTCCTCGGAGATGCCTGCGGGAAGCGGCACCAGTCGCTCCGCGGGCATGGTGCGGAGATCGGCGTAGGCGCCCACGGGGAGGGACGAGTAGGCCACGCGGTTGCCGGGCGAGAGCTCCGCGACCTCGGCGCCCACCGCCTCGACGACGCCGGCCGCCTCGGTGCCGATGGGCGACGGGTAGGCGGGCAAGGGATAACGGCCGCTCCTGTGCTGGATGTCGATGTAGTTGAGGCCGACCGCGGTCTGCCGGATGAGCACCTCGCCTGAGCCCGGCGCTGGCGCCTCGCAAGGCTGGTAGCGCAGGACCTCGGGCCCTCCCGGCCGCGCAATGGTCACCCGATTGGCGCGCATGGCTCGTCCTCTGAAGCGGCGCCGCACTTGCAGCCGCCGAAGCATGTGGTACTCTTTGCCGACAATGGATGCGAGAGGGGAAAAGCAATGAACGTCGTCGCACCGATGGCCTCGAGCCGCCTGCCCAATGCCGCCGAATGGCTGGCGCGCGTCGACCTCGCGGCGGCGCACCGCCTGGCCGTCATGCACGGCTTCAACGAGGGCATCTTCAACCATCTGACCCTCGCGGTGCCGGGGCGCAACGACCGCTTCCTCCTCAACCCCTTCGGCCTCCATTGGTCGGAGGTGACGGCGAGCTGCTTCATGGAGGTCGGCTACGACGGCAGCCTCTTGAGCGGCGAAGGCGAGATCGAGCGCTCGGCCTTCTGCATCCACGCGCCGATCCACCGCCTCAACCCGGACGCCGCCTGCGTGCTCCACACCCACATGCCCTACGCGAGTGCTTTGACCAGGCTCAAGGATCCGCGCATCGAGGCGATCGGCCAGACCGAGATCGGCTTCCTCCGCATCGTCGCCTATGACGAGAGCTATACCGGCCTCGCCTACGATCCGGCGGAGGGCGAGCGTCTCGCCGGCGTGCTCGGCGACAGGAAGATACTCTTCATGGCCAATCACGGCGTGCTCTCGGTCGGCAAGACCGTGGCCGAAGCCTACGACCATCTCTACTACCTCGAGCGCGCCTGCCAGGTGCAGCTCCTCGCCATGTCGAGCGGCAAGAAGCTCAAGCACGTCCCCGACGCCGTGGTCAAGCGCACCCAGGAGCAGTACGACGAGTCGCCGGTCTACGGCGGCAAGCCCGCCTGCGAGCACCATTTCGCGGCCCTCAAGCGCATCCTCGACCGCCACGAGGCGGACTACCGCGAATAAGGCGCCGTCGCCGCGGGGGGCGTCATGGACGCGGGGCGGCAGGCGCTCCTTGAGGCGATCGAGCGCGATCGCGGCAGCATCCTCGATTTCTACCGCGGCTTCATCCGCGCCAGGAGCCCGAACCCGCCGGGCGACACGCGCGCGGCGGCAGGGCATATCGCAAAACGTCTCGCGGCCGAGGGCATAGCCTTCCGCACCATAGCCCCGCAGGAGACGATGCCCAACATCGTCGCGAGCTTCGAGTGCGGCTCGCCGGGCCGCCACCTCGTGCTCAACGGCCACATCAACGTCTTCCCGGTGGGCGACGGCGCCGGCTGGACGCACGACCCCTGGGGCGCCGAGCTGGTGGACGGCAAGATCTACGGCCGCGGCGCCTGCGACATGAAGGCGGGCACCACCGCCTCCATCTTCACCTTCCTCTATCTCAACCGCATGCGCGATGCGCTCAAGGGCAAGCTCACGCTCACCTGCGTCTCGGACGAGGAGACCTTCGGACCCTGGGGTGCGCGCTACCTCATCGAGCATCATCCCGAGCTTCACGGCGACTGCCTCTTGAACGGCGAGCCGAGCGGCCTCAACACCATCCGCTTCGGCGAGAAGGGGCCGCTGTGGCTCGCCTTCACCGTGCGCACGCCGGGGGCGCACGGCGCCTACACGCACTGGAGCGCGAGCGCCACCAAGATCGCCGGCAAGCTCATCGCCGAGCTCGAGGCGGTCTCGCGCCTCGCCTCGCGCGCACCCGACAACGTGGTGCGCGCGCTCGACGCCGCCGCACCGGCCGTCGACGCCGCCATGGGGAAGGGGGCTGCCGGCATCGTGCAGCAGGTGACGCTCAACGTCGGCGTGATCGCGGGCGGCCTCAAGGTCAACATGGTGCCGGGCCAGTGCCGCTTCGAGGCGGACATCCGCCTGCCGCTCGGCGTCGAGAAGGAGGCGGTGATGCGCGAGGTGCGTCGCATCCTCGCAGCCTTCCCCGAGGCCGCGGTCGAGGAGATCAACTACAGCCCGCCCTCGTGGTGCGATCCCTATGGCGAGATGGTGGAGATCCTGCGCTTGAACGCGCACGCCGTCTCCGGCCTCGAGCCGGTGCCCATCGTGAGCCTCGGCGGCACCGACGCGCGGCTCTGGCGCTATAAGGGCGTGCCCGCCTACGTCTATGGCCCGCCGCCGCGCGGCATGGGCTCCCACGACGAGCACGTCGCGGTCGAGGACTTCTTCCGCGTGCTCACCACCCACGTCCTCTCCGCCTACGATTATCTGAGCCGGGCCTGATATTGCTGTCGCTCGCATCGGCGTGGGAGGTCCTTCGAGACGCAACCCTGTCGGGTTGCTCCTCAGGATGAGGTGGATTTGTGCGTGGCAGAAAGACTTTTCCTCGTCCTGAGGAGCGAGCGCAGCGAGCGTCTCGAAGGACCCGCCGTCCGTGGTCCGAGGCGTCTTTGCGCAGGCTCGTCCGCGTTTTTGTGTTGCGGAATTCGCGGCATCGCGCGCACTCTTGAGGCGGGAGAGCAATCACGAAAAGGGGGTCAAAATGCGCGAACCTCAATCGTTCCAGGCCGATTGCATCGAGCTGGCGGTGCGCCGCTTCCGCCGCGGCGAGGTCGATCGCCGCAGCTTCCTTGCCGGCTTAGCTGCGCTCGGAGCGCTCCCGGCGCTCGCCGCCGGCGGCCGGGCCTTTGCCGCGGATGCCAAGGAGCTGGTCATCGCCAACTGGGGCGGCATCGCCAACGAGGCCATGGGCCGCTACTACGGCCAGCCCTTCGAGGGTGAGCACGCGGGCGTCAAGGTGACGACCGACAGCGGCGGGCCGTCCGGCGGCAAGATCCGCGCCATGGTCGAGAGCGGCCACGTGACCTGGGACATCTGCGACAGCTCGGCGAGCAGCTCGATCTGGCTCGGCGGCCTCGGGCTCCTGGAGCCGATCGACTATAAGGTCGTCGACAAGGCGAACGTGCCGCCCGTCGGCTTCGCCTATCCCAATGGCGTCGCACCCTATTCCTTCAGCACCGTGCTCGCCTACGACAAGGCGAAGGTGGGCGGCGAGCCGCCCAAGAATTGGGCAGATTTCTGGGATATCAAGAAATTTCCGGGACGGCGCGTCTTGCGCCACGACGCGCTCGGCACGCTCGAGCTCGCCGTGATGGCCGCAGGCGTGCCCATCGACAAGGTCTATCCCATCGACGTGAAGCTGGCGCTCGACAAGATCAAGGAGATCAAGGAGCACTGCATCTACTGGAACTCCGGCTCCGAGTCCGAGCAGATCATCCGCACGGGCGAGGCGGTGATGGGCGGCATCTGGCATACCCGCGCCACGGTGCTGTCGCGCGAGTCGAACGACCGCATGAGCTGGACCTGGAACCAGGGCGTGCTGCAGGCCGGCATCTTCGTGGTGCCCAAGGGCAATCCCGGGGGTGCCCTGGCACAGCAGTTGCTAGCCTCGATGACGTCGAAGCCCGAGCCGCAGATCGGTCTCCTCGGCATGCTCGGCAACGGGCCGACCAACCCGAAGGCGATCGCCATGGTGCCGCCCGAGCTCAAGCGCTACAACCCGAGCGACCCGGAGAATGCCAAGGTCCAGGTGGTGAACAGCGGCGAATGGTGGGGCGCCAACTACCCCGACGCCAACGCCAAGTACGTGGACGCCGTCGCCTCCTGAAGTTCCAGGGGCATCGCTTATGGCCGCCTCGCCCTTCGAGACGCGCGCCCGGCGCGCAGGCGCGCCTCTTTTGCATCATGCAAGAGAGCGGGCCTTCGGCCCGCAGCGCGCAGGCGCGCCTCTTTTGCATCATGCAAGAGAGCGGGCCTTCGGCCCGCGGCGCGCTCCTCAGGGTGAGGCGGCCCCCACGTTTGGCGGATTTCCTCATCCTGAGGAGGGCCGCAGGCCCGTCTCGAAGGATGAGGAAATCCGAGACGCACCAAATGCGATTGCGCTGCTTGAGGAGCGGGCCTCCCGAGGGGCTGGTGTGTCGTGCGGCATCCCTCCTCGAGCGAGCCCGCGGCGATGGCCGAACTGAAGCACGAGCTCACGCTCCGCCGCCTCGCCAAGCGTTACGGCGCCGCGCTGGCGCTCGACAGCGTCGACCTCAGCATCGGTAGCGGCGAGTTCGTCACACTCCTCGGGCCCTCGGGCTCGGGCAAGACCACGCTCCTCATGCTGATCGCAGGCTTCGTCGAGCCGAGCGAGGGCGACATCCTCCTCGACGGCCAGCCCATCACGCCGCTGCCCCCCGAGCGCCGGCAGTTCGGCATGGTGTTCCAGGGCTATGCGCTCTTCCCGCACCTCTCGGTCGCGGACAACGTCGCCTTCCCGCTCAAGGTGCGCCGCCTTCCGCGCGGCGAGATCCAGAGCCGCGTCGCGGAGGCGCTGGCGCTCGTCCAGCTCGGCGGCCTCGAGCGGCGCCTGCCGCGCGAGCTCTCGGGCGGCCAGCAGCAGCGCGTGGCACTGGCGCGCGCGCTCGTCTTCCGCCCGCGTCTCCTCCTCCTCGACGAGCCGCTCTCCGCCCTCGACAAGAAGCTGCGCGGCGAGCTGCAGCTCGAGCTCAAGAGCCTTCATGAGCGCGTGGGCCTCACCTTCATCTACGTCACCCACGACCAGGAGGAGGCGCTCTCCATGTCCGACCGCGTGGCCATCCTCCATCGCGGCAGGCTCATCCAGGTGGGCACCCCCGGCGAGCTCTACGAGCGGCCCGCGACGCGCTTCGTGGCCGACTTCCTCGGGCGCAGCAACTTCATCCGCGGCCGCGTCACGGAGCGCCGGGCCGGCGGCTTCCGCTACAGCGCCGGTGGGCACGGCTTCGCGCAGGCCGACGGCAGCCTGCCGGCGGGGGCCGAGGAGGTGCTGATCGCCCTCAGGCCCGAGAAAATCGACATCGCGGCGGCCGCCGCCGCCGCCGCGGCCAACGCGCTTCCCGGCCGCATCGCGAGCTGGAGCTATCACGGCACGAGCTTCCAGCTCGTGGTGGCGACCCAAGGGCTCGGCCATCTCCAGGTTCAGGTGCCGGCCTGGCGCTGCCGCTTCCAGCCGGCTGAGGGGCTCGAGGTGCGCCTCGGCTGGGATGCCGACGCCTCGATCCGCGTCGCGGACGACGAGACGTGACGGCCGCCGGCGCCTCGCCATGAGCCGCCCGCCCGCCGCGGCGGCGAGCACGGCCGAGCGGCCCCCGCGGCTCGGCGCGAATGCGGTCTATTGGCTGCTCACGGCGCCGGCGGTCATCCTCCTCGCGGCCTTCTACCTCTATCCCCTCGCGAGCGTGCTCTGGATCAGCGTGAGCGAGCCCAAGCCCGGCCTCGGCAATTACGCGCTCCTCTGGAGCTCGGGCGCCGTGCAGCACGTGCTGCTGACGACCGCGCGCATCTCCGCGCTCACCACGGCGATCGCCGTCCTCCTCGGCTATGCCGTCGCCTATGCGCTCGTGCATGCCTCGCCGCGGGCGCGGCGCTGGCTCTTCGCCGGCGTGCTGCTGCCGCTCTGGATCTCGGTCCTGGCGCGCGCCTTCGCCTGGGTGACACTCTTGGGCAGCCAGGGCCTGATCAACCAGCTCCTTATGGCCCTCGACCTCATCCGCCAGCCGCTCCCGCTCATGTGGAACGAGCTCGGCATCGTCATCGGCATGGTGCACTACATGCTGCCCTACGCCATCCTGCCGCTCTACGCGAATATGCGGCAGATCGACGCGCGCCTCCTGGCGGCCGCGCGCGGGCTCGGTGCCACGCGGCTCGAGAGCTTCTTCCGCGTTTTCCTGCCCTTGAGCCTGCCGGGCATCGTCGGCGCCGGCGTGCTCGTCTTCATCTTCTCCTTGGGCTTCTTCGTGACGCCGGCGATCCTCGGCGGCAACCGCATCCTGATGATCGCGCAATACATCAGCATCCAGATCCTCGACGTGGTGCGCTGGGGCCTCGGCGCCATGCTGGCGACGGTGCTGATGGCGACCGTCTTGGGCCTGATGGCGCTCCTCGCGCGCATCCTCGATTTCCGCCGCCTCTTCGGAGCCGGCTGAGATGGAGCGGCTCGCAGGCTCGCCCTTGAGCCGCTCGCTCGCCTGGACGATCGTGCTCTTCCTGGTGCTGCCGGTCGCCGTCGTGGTGCCGGTCTCCCTCACCGACCAGCGCTTCCTCTCGCTGCCGTACCACCACCTCTCGCTGCAGTATTACGAGCGGCTCTTCACCAGCGAGGCCTGGCTCTCCTCGATCGCCCAGAGCCTCGTGATCGCACTGGCTGCGACGCTCATCGCGGTCGCGGCCGGCACGCTCGCTGCCGTCGGCTGCTGGCGCATCAACAGCCGCCTGGCCGAGCTCGTGCGCCTCGTCATGCTGGCGCCCATCATCGTGCCGACCATCGTCTATGCGCTCGGCATCTACCGCATGTGGATCTCGCTCAGGCTGCTCGATAGCTATCTCGGCGTCATCCTGGCGCACGGCGTCACCGCCGTCCCTTACGTGGTCGTCACGGTCTCGACGGCACTCGCCGGCTTCGACGCGCGCCTCGAGCAGGCGGCGCGCAACCTCGGCGCCTCGGTCGGCCAAACGCTGCGCCTGGTCATCCTGCCCAACATCATGCCCGGCGTCGTCTCGGGCGCCATCTTCGCCTTCATCCACTCCTGGGACGAGCTGGTGATCGTGCTCTTCATCGCGAGCCGCCACATCTTCACGCTCCCGCGCCGCATCTGGGACGGCATCAACGACAACATCGACCCGACCATGGCCGCCGTCGCGGTGGTGCTGATCGCCGTCGCCTCGGCGCTCCTGGTCGTCGATCTCCTGCTGTTCCGGCGCGGCACGAAAAATGCTAAAGAGTCGGCTAGGTAGGACGAAAGGGGAGTGGCGATGACCATGGACGAGACCGTGAGCTTCACCCGCATGGCGGACGGCACGCGCGAGGAGTATGCCATGCTGGCGGAGAAGTCCGAGGCCTGCTACCGCGCGCTCCCCGGCAACGTCCTCGCCATGCTCGGCCACATGGGCGGCGACAAGCTCGGCTATCAGGTCGACCGCCTGCAGCATTCGCTGCAGACGGCGACGCGCGCCTTCCGCGACGGCGCCGACGAGGAGACGGTGACCGTGGCGCTCCTCCACGACATCGGCGACACCCTCGCACCGGAGAATCACGCAGCGCTCGCGGCGGCGGTGCTCAGGCCCTACGTCTCCGAGGCGAACCTCTGGGTGGTGCAGCACCACGGCATCTTCCAGGGCTACTACTACTTCCACCACATCGGCGCCGACCGCGACGCGCGCGAGAAGTACCGCGGCCATCCGCACTTCAAGCGCTGCGCCGATTTCTGCGAGCGCTGGGACCAGACCTCCTTCGACCCTGCCTACGACACCATGCCGCTCGCCGCCTTCGAGCCCATGGTGCGCCGGCTCTTCTCGCGCAAGGCTTACGAATACGGGAGCTGAGGCGGCGTCCGGCTCAGGCAGCGCCGCCCGCGATGCGCCGGGCGGTGCGCGCCTCGAGCGCGCGCACGGCGCGGCTCAGCGCCAGGCAGATCACGAAATACATGACCGCAAGGCCGGTATAGAGCTCGATCGGGCGCTGCTCGCGCGCGTTGATGATGTTGGCCGAGTGGAACACCTCGGAGACGCCGATGATGCTCGCGATCGTCGAATCCTGGAACGCGATGATGGTCTGGGTCAAGAGCGACGGCATCATGCGGCCGAGCGCCTGGGGCAGCAGGACGAGGCGGAACACCTGGCTTTGCGTGAGGCCCGTCGAGAGTCCGGCGCGGCGCTGGGAGAGCGGGATCGACTGCAGGCCCGCGCGCACGATCTCGGTGAAATAGGCGACCTCGAAGGCCGCAAGTGCCGTGAGTGCAGCACCGTAGGCCGAGTTGGCATGGCCGGTGATCATGGGTCCCGTGTAATAGGCCCAGAACATGATCATGAGGAGCGGGCTGCTGCGCAGCACGTTCACGTAGGCCGTCACCGGGTAATAGATGAGCGGGCTCCGCGAGAGGCGGCCCGCCGCGAAGAGGCAGGCGATGGGGAGCGCCACCGCGATGGCGGCGAGCGTCATGCGCAGGTTGTAGTCGATAAGCGCGAGGAGGAGTGCTCCGACGTTGGCGACGAGGGTCGGCATCAGCGCGCTGCCCCGCGGCTGAGGAGGCCCGGCACGCGCGTCTTCCGCTCGATCACGGCCATGAGGGCGGCGACCGCCCAGGCGCAGGCGAGATAGACCGCCGTCCCCAGCGTGTTGGCCTCGATCCAATGGAAGGTCTGGAAGCCGATCTCCTGGGTGAGGTAGGAGGTCTCGACCACGCCCACGGTCATGGCGAGCGACGAGCTCTTGAAGGTGGTGACGAACTCGGAGGTGAGGCTCGGCACGATGATGCGGAAGAGGAGCGGGGCCACCACGTAGCGCTGCGTCTGCCACCAGCTGAGGCCGGTCGAGAGGGCGCTCCAGCGCAAGCCGCGGCCGACGGCATTGAGCCCGGCGCGCACATGCTCGGCGACCTTGGCCGAGGTATAGAGCGAGATGGTGAGGATGGCGCTGCCCATCTCCCAGCCGAGGCGGAAGAGCTCCTGGCGCAGCTCCATCGGGAGGAGCCGCGGCAGCACGTAATAGGCGAAGAAGAGCTGCACCAGGAGCGGGATGTTGCGGAAGATCTCGACGTGGGCGGCGGCGAGGAAGCGCAACGCGCGGTGCGGCGATTCGCGCGCGAGGCCCGCGAGCGTGCCGATGACGAGCGCTGCCGCCCAGGAGGCGAGCGCCAGCTCGATGGTGACGAGGATGGCGTCAACGACCCAGGCGCCGTAGGGGGCGCGCCACAGCACCGACCAGTCGAGCTGCATCGGCATCGCCGCGCCGCGGCCGCTCTCCCGGCGCGCGCTAGCGCGCCGGCCAGGCGTTCATCACGGCAAGCGCCCTGAGCGTGTCGGTCATGGGGAAGGGCGACACGCCGTGCGGCCCGAAATACTTGTCGTAGAGCTTCTGCCAGGCGCCGCTCGCGAAGAGTCCGACGATGGTGAGGTCGACGACGCGCTTGAACTTCGAGCTCTCGGGGCGCAGCGGGAAGGCCTGGAGGAAGGTGTTGATGCCGGGGTCGAAGACGCGCCACTTGGCGGGATCGCTCGCCTTGTCCTTGAGGCCGTAGAGGATCGGCCCGTCCGAGCTGTAGCCGTCGACCGAGCCGGTCTCGAGCGCGGTGAAGCCCTGCGGGTGGTCGGGAAAGCCGATGGTGGTCACCGGCGGCTTGAGGCGGCCCTGGTCGCCGAGCGCGCGGTAGGCCGCCTCCTCGAGCCCGCCGCGCGGCACGCCGATGCGCTTGCCCGCGAGATCGTCGAGCGACTTGAGCCGGCTCGCCGCCGGCACCAGGACGAGGGTCGAGGTGAGGAAGTCGGGCACCGAGAAGTCCACCACCTTGATGCGCGCCTGGGTCACCACGGTAGCACCTGCCTCCATGTCGATGGTGCCGTTCTCGAGGAGCGGGATGCGCGTCTCGCTCGTGACGGGGATGTAATTGAGCTTGATCGAGCCGCCGAGCTCCTTCTCCAGGCCGGCATGGATGGCCTGGGCAATCTCGGTCGCGAAGCCGACGTAGTTGCCGGCCGCGTCCTTGTAGCCGTAGGGCGGCGTCGCCTCGCGCGCACCGAGATTGAAGCTGCCGGTGCGCTTGATGCGGTCGAGGGTGTCCTCGACGCAAGCCGCGGCTCCTTGCGCCGCGGCCGTGCGGGGCAGCAGCGTGCCTATGCCGAACTCCTGCCGATAGTGCGAGCAGCCGGCGCCGGCCAACCGCCTGGAAATCGCGCGATTGCTTGGTCATTTTCGCCTCCCGTTTCGCTGTTGTCGTCACGCTCAGCCGAGAATGCGCGCGAGGAATTGCTGCGTCCGCGCGTGGCTCGGGTGCTCGAAGAACTCGGCGGCTCCGGCACGCTCGAGAATGCGCCCGTCCGCCATGAAAAGCACGCGGTCCGCCACCTCGCGCGCGAAGCGCATCTCGTGGCTCACGATCAGCATGGTCATGCCGTCGCGCGCGAGATCGCGGATGGCCTGCAGCACCTCGCCCACCATCTCGGGGTCGAGTGCCGAGGTCGGCTCGTCGAACATCATGAGCTTGGGCTCGAGGATGAGGGCGCGGCAGATGGCGACGCGCTGCTGCTGGCCGCCCGAGAGCTCGGCGGGATATTTGGCGCGCTGGTCGTAGACGCCGAAGCGCGCCAGGAGCGCATCCGCCCTCTCCTCCGCCTCGGCGCGCGTCCAGCCGAGCACCTTGATCGGCGCCAGCGTCAGGTTCCTCATGCAGCTCATGTGCGGGTAAAGGTCGAATTGCTGGAACACCATGCCGATGCGCGCGCGCAGGTGCGGCAGGTCGGGTGCATGGCGCACGCTCGTGCCGTCGACGATGACGTCGCCCTCGGCGAAATGCTCGAGCCCGTTGGTGCAGCGCAGGAGCGAGCTCTTGCCCGAGCCGCTCGGTCCGCAGATGACGATGCGCTCGCCCGCGAAGACGCGCTCGCTCACGTCGTCGAGCGCCCGGAAGCCCCCGTAGCTCAGGCCGAGGTGGCGGTACTCGAGAAGCGGCGCGGCGGCTTCCGCCATGGCTCCGTCCTACGCCCCGTGCTCACAATAATTGCGGCGAGCGTCACCCCCTCCCCACCCTCCCCCTTCAAGGGGGAGGGGGACTTTTGGCGCTGCGCCCAACACTTCCCCTCCCCCCTTGAGGGGGAGGGTTAGGGTGGGGGGTGTCCTACGCATCAATGACTCCAGATATCAGGCGAAGCGGTCCGCACGGAACGGTGCCAGGTCGAGCGAAGGCTCCCGCCCGGCCACGAGCTCGGCGATGAGCTTTCCCGTCATGGGTCCGCCGGTCATGCCGACGTGGCCGTGGCCGAACGCATAATGCACGTCGCCCGAGCGGCGCGACGGCCCGATGACGGGAAGCGAATCGGGCAGGCTCGGCCGGTGGCCCATCCAGAGCGAGAGGCGCTCCTCGGCATGCTCGGCGGCAAGGCCCGGGAAGAGGCGCCGGCCTTGCCGGAGCAGCACGCGGGCGCGCCGCCAGTCGGGCGGTGCGGCGAGCCCGGCGAGCTCGACCGTGCCGGCGAAGCGCAGGCCCTCCTCCATGGGCGTCGCCACGAATTTGCCCGAGGCGTCGCTCACGGGAAGGCGCGGGGCGCTCTCCGGGTCGCGGATCATGAGGTGATAGCCGCGCTCGGTCTCGAGCGGCACGCGGTTGCCGAGCTCGGCCGCGAGCGGCCTGGAATAGGCGCCGGCCGCCACCACCGCGGCGTCGGCGGGAAGCTCGCCCGCATCGGTGCGGATGGCGCGGAGCCGCCGCCCCTCGAGCACGAAGCCGAGTGCCTGGCAGCGCACGACCCTGCCGCCCCGGCGCTCGAAGGCTTGCGCGAGAGCGGCAACGAGGCGGCCGGGATTGGTGGTATGGCCGTTGGCGGGCACGTGGATGCCGCGCACGAACTCGCGTGCGAGGCTGGGCTCGAGCTGGCGCAGCTCCTCGGCGCCGAGCTCCTCGAAGGCGATGCCGTTCCGCCGGCGGAGCTCCCAGGCCGCGTCGTCCTTGGCGCGCTCGGCCGCCGAGCGGTAGACCACGAGGTGGCCCAGGCGGCGCACCAGATCCTCCGCCCCCGCCTCCTTGACGAGCGGCTGCAGCACCTCGAGGCAGGGGCCGAGGAGGCCGCGGAGTGCCTTGGCCTGGGCCTCGACGCGCTCTCGCGTGCCGGCGCGGACGAAGCGCACGAGCCAGGGTGCCAGCGCCGGCAGATAACTCCAGCGGATGGCGAGCGGCCCAAGCGGATCGCTCAGCCACTTCGGCACGTTGCGCAAGGTGCCCGGCATCGACATGGGCACGATCGAGGAGGGATTGAAGCAGCCCGCATTGCCGAAGGAGGCGCCCTCGCCGGGCGGCTTCGGGTCGATGACGAAGACCTCGTGACCGTCGCGTTGCAGGTAGCTCGCCGCGGCAATGCCCACCATGCCCGCGCCGATCACCCCGACCTTCTTCTTCTCCGCCGCCATCGTCCCCGCCGCCTTGCTTGAGCGTTATACCAAAGCCCGCAGCGAGACTATATGCTTTGCGCGGCCGGAAATGGAGGTGCCGCGATGAAGGGAATCGACGTGGGCTCGATGAGCCTCACGAGCGTCGTCGAGATCGAGCGCATCGTCATCGATCTCGCCTGGATGTTCCCGGAGGCGCCCGCCGACTGGATCGAGGAGAACATCGACTGGCTCGACGCGCGGCTCCTGGCCCCGGGTGCCGGCAAGATCGTCATCGCCATGCAGAGCTTCGTCATCCGCGCAGGCAAGCGCACCATCCTCGTCGACACCTGCATCGGCAACCACAAGGAGCGCCCGACGCTTCCCTGGATGCACCGGCTCGAGACGCCCTACCTCGAGAACCTGGCTGCTGCTGGCGTGCGGCCGGAGGAGGTGGATGTCGTGCTCTGCACCCATCTCCATGCCGATCACGTGGGCTGGAACACGCGCCTCTCGGGCGGGCGCTGGGTCCCCACCTTCCCCAACGCGCGCTACGTCATCGCCCGCGCCGAGTTCGACGAGTTCATGCGCCAGCACAACGCGAAGCCCGAGGTGCCGGTCGCGCGCGGCGCATTCCAGGATAGCGTGCTGCCGGTGGTCGAGGCCGGCCAAGCCGATTTCGTCGCGGCGGACCACGCGGTCGAGCGCGATCTCGACCACGGCATCTGGCTCGAGCCGACGCCCGGCCATACGCTCGGCCACGTGGCCGTGCATGTGAAGGGTGCCAAGGGCCATGCGCTCCTCACGGGCGATGCCATCCACCATCCCATCCAGTTCTCCGGCCTCGACGTGCGCATGGCGACGGACGCGGACCGCGCCCAGGCGGCGGCCACGCGCCGGCGCCTCGCCGAGACCTACGCCGAGAGCGACACGCTCCTCGTCCCGGCGCACTTCCCCGACCCTACCGCCGGCCGCGTCGTCCGCCGCGGCAAGCACTTCGGCTTCCGCTGGCTCGAGAGCTGACGAGCGGGCGTTCCCTCACCCGGCTCGCTACGCTCGCCACCCTCTCCCGCATGCGGGAGAGGGAAGGGGCCCATCCCGAAGGGATGGGAAGGGTGAGGGACCCCTCGCTACTCCAATTCTATCAGCACCGGCTGGTGATCGGAGGCCGGCGTCTCGACGTCGACCGCGACCTCGCGCACGCGAGGGGCGAGGTCCTCCGTCACGAAGACGAAGTCGCGGCAATGGGCGCCTTGCGGCCATTGCGCGGCGTCGTGGATGCCGCAGGTGGGCGCATGGGGCACGGCAGAATGGGCGAGCGGCCAGGCGTCGCGGAAGGCCGGCACGCCGTCCGCGAAGCCGGCGAGCATGCGGCCATAGGCGGGCTCGCTCGTCTCGCAATTGAAGTCGCCGCAGACGAGGGCGCTCGCCGGGCGCGCCACGGTGCGGTAGGTGCCCTGGCTCAGGTCGGGCTTGTCGGGATGGAGGGCGCGCAGGGCCGCCTCGGCGTGGAGCTCGCGCAGCCGCTCGATCTGCGCCGCGCGGTGGGCCACGGAATAGAATTCGAGATGGGTGGTCAGCACGCGAAGCGGGCCGAAAGAGGTCTCGATCACCGCCTCGAGCGCCTGGCGCTGCATGCTGCGCCGGCCGGCCTCGGCCGGGCGCGGCAGCAGATGGGAGAGCGCCTGCAGGACGGGAAGGCGCGAGAGCACCATGTTGCCGAACTGGCGGCGGCGCCCGTCGGCTGCGGCGAAATCGATGGCCGGCCGGAAGATGGGCGCGTGATCCGGCAGCAGGCCGGCGAGGATAGCCGGCTGGTCGGCACCCTCGCCGTTGTCGGCCGCGGGGAAGTTGACAGCGATCTCCTGCAGGCAGAGCACGTCCGCTTGGCCGAGCGCACGCGCCGTCTCGACGATGCGGCGCAAGTCGACGATGCCGTCGCAGCCCTTGCCGCATTGGATGTTCCAGGTGATGAGCTTCACTGCTTTGCGCCCCTCTTGCCGCGCCGTCAGCTTACAATACGCTGCCGCTTGCGGCCCGCCTCATAGGCGGCGCGCGCGGCGGCGACCGCGGGGCGGCGCGAGGTCTCGGGCACCGGCACGTCCCACCAGGCGCCGCCCGCGGCCGTGCTCGCGGCGGGATCGGTCGCGATGACGATGACCATCGTGCGCGGCGCCGCCTTCGCCTCGGCGAGTGCGCTCTCGAGCTCGGCGATGCTCGCCACTTTCCGTGAAAGGGCGCCGAGGCTTGCGGCATGGGCCGCGAAATCGACGCCGCTGCCGCCAGGAAAGAGATTGTTGAAGCCCTCGTCGCCGACGCTCGCTTGCAGGCGCTCGATGCAGCCGAAGCCGCCGTTGTCGAGCAGCACGATGATGAGTTTCCGCCCCATCTTGACCGAGGTGGCGATCTCGGAGTTCATCATGAGATAGGAGCCGTCGCCGACCAGCACATAGACCTCGTGCTCGGGTGCCGCCATCTTGGCGCCGAGCCCGCCGGCGATCTCGTAGCCCATGCAGGAATAGCCGTACTCCACGTGATAGCTGCCGGCGCTGCGGCAGCGCCAGAGCTTGTGGAGCTCGCCTGGAAGGCCGCCCGCGGCGCCCACCACCAGGTCCGCGGGACCGGCGGCGCGGTTGACGGCGCCGAGCACCTGGGCGTCGCTCGGCAGCGGCGCGTTCGTGGCCGCGGTCGCCCGCGCTACCGCCGCGTTCCACGCGTCCGCGCGCTTCCTCGCCTTCTTGGTCCAGCCGGCGGGCGCGCGCCAGTCGCCGAGGCTTGCCGAGAGCGCCTCGAGCCCCTCGCGCGCATCCGAGACGAGCGGCAGGGCGCCGTGCTTCGCCGCATCGTAAGCCGCGGCATTGAGCTGGACGAGCGTGGCGGCGGGGTTTTGGAAGAGGCTGCGCGAGGCCGTCGTGAAATCGGTGAGGCGCGTGCCGCAGGCGAGCACCAAGTCCGCCTCGGCGGCGAGCGCGTTGGCGGCCGTGCCGCCGGTGACGCCTATGGCACCCACGGAAGCGGCATGGTCCCAGGCAAGCGCCCCCTTGCCGGCCTGGGTCTCCGCCACGGGAACGCCGTGGCGCTCGGCGAATTTTGCCAGCGTGCCGCAGGCGAGCGCGTCATGCACGCCGCCGCCCGCGATGACGAGCGGCCGCCGCGCGCAGCGCACTGCCGCCGCCGCTTGGGCGAGCTCGCCCGCGTCCGGCGGCGGGCGGCGCGGGCGCCAGACGCGCTGCCGGAAGAACGGCTCCGGGTAGTCCCAGGCCTCGGCCTGCACGTCCTGCGGCAGCGCCAGGGTGACCGGGCCGCAGTCCGCCGGGTCGCTGAGGACGCGCATCGCCTGGGGCAGGCTCTCGAGGAGCTGCTCGGGCCTGAGGATGCGGTCCCACCAGCGCGACACCGGGCGGAAGCAGTCGTTGACCGAGACCGTGGGGTCGCCGAAACCCTCGATCTGCTGCAGCACCGGGTCCGGGCGCCGGCTCGCAAAGACGTCGCCGGGAAGGAGCAGCACCGGCAGGCGGTTGGCGTGGGCGAGGGCCGCCGCCGTCACCATGTTGGTAGCACCCGGCCCGATCGAGCTGGTGCAGGCCATCGCCCGGCGCCTGGCACTCGCCTTGGCGAAGGCGATCGCAGCAATGGCCATCGCCTGCTCGTTGTGGGCGCGGAAGGTCGGGAGCTCTCTCCGCGCGGCGTGGAGGGCGGTGCCCAGGCCCGCCACGTTGCCGTGGCCGAAGATCGCGAAGACGCCGGCGAAATAGGGCACCGACCTCCCGTCCATCTCGCTCCGCTGCGCTGCGATAAAGCGCACCAGCGCCTCAGCCATGGTGAGACGGACCGTGCGCATTCCTTGCCCTCCCCGCCCTATTGTTGTCTCTTCAATCCGCGCAAGCTCATCCTTCGAGACGCGATCCTGCGGATCGCTCCTCAGGATGAGGACCCGGATGTGGGTGTTTCGCCTCATCCTGAGGAGCAACCCGAGAGGGTTGCGTCTCGAAGGATGAGGCGAAACCGGCCACCTCCGGTTCTTATCGAACTATAGCGGATGAGCCGGCCATGATCAGCTTCTGCCTCTTCGGCGCCGGGCGCATCGGCGCCATCCACGCGGAGAACATCCGGCACCACCGGGAGGCACGGCTCCATACGGTGGTCGACGTGAATGGCGCCGCGGCCGCAGCACTTGCGGACCGCTACGGCGCCGCTGTCGGCACGCGCGAGGCAGCACTCGCCGACCCGGCGGTCGATGCCGTGCTCATCGCGAGCTCGACCGACACGCACGCCGAGCTCGTCGAGGCGGCCTCTCGGGCGGGGAAGGCGATCTTCTGCGAGAAGCCGCTCGACCTCGACCGTGGCCGCGCCGCCGCTGCGGCCGCGGCCGCGGAACGCGCGGGCGTGCCCCTCATGCTCGGCTTCAACCGGCGCTTCGATCCCACCTTCGCGCGGCTCGAGCGCCAGCTCCGCTGTGGCCGCATCGGCCGGCTCGAGCTCCTCGCCATCACCAGCCGCGATCCCGCACCGCCGCCCATCGACTATGTGCGCGTCTCGGGCGGCCTCTTCCGCGACATGATGATCCACGATTTCGACATGGCGCGCTGGCTCCTGGGCGAGGAGCCGGTCGAGGTCTTCGCCGCGGCGAGCGCCCTCATCGACCCGGCGATCGCCGCGGCGGGCGACGTGGACACGGCACTCGTGACGCTCAGGACCGCCTCGGGCACGCTCTGCCAGATCTCCAACAGCCGGCGCGCCTCTTACGGCTACGACCAGCGCATCGAGGCGCACGGCGCCAAGGGGGCGCTCGCCGCAGGCAACGTGGCCGAGGGCACGCTCGCCTTCGCGAGCGCCGACGGCATCGTCGGCGACAAGCCGCTCCACTTCTTCCTCGAGCGCTATGCCGAGGCCTACCGCCGCGAGCTCGCTCACTTCGTGGCCGCCCTCGCGAGCGGCACCAGGCCGATGGTGGGCGGCTCGGACGGCGTGAAGGCGCTGGCGCTTGCCGAGGCGGCGCTCGCCTCGCTCGCGAGCGGACGCGCCGAGCGGCCGTGATCAGCCGCCCACCTTGGCGAGCACGTCGGCCTTGAGGAAGCGCTCGATGAAGAGCATGAAGCCGACCGAGGGCACGAGAAGGATCAGCGCGGTGATCGCGGCGATCTGGTAGTTGCCGGCCATGCTCGCGATGAACATCATGATCGGCAGCGTGATGACGTCGGGCACGCCCACGAAATAGGTGCCGGTGAACTCGTCGAGGGATTCGAGGAAGACGAAGATGGCGCTCGCCATGATGCCGGGAGCGGCAAGCGGCAGCGTCACGGTGAGAAAGGCGCGCAAGGCGGACGCCCCAATGTTGCGCGCCGCGAGCTCGAGCTCGCCGTCGACCGCCGCGAAGGCCGCGGCCGCGATCCATACCGCGAAGACGAGCCCGTGCACCGTGTGCACGAGCACCACGCCCGGGATCGTCCCGTTGAGCCCGACGAGATAGAAGAGCCGGGCGATGTTGATGTAGACGGCCAGGCTCGGGAAGGCCTGGGGCAGGAGGAAGGCGAGGAGGATGGGGCCGCGCCAGGGCAGCCGCCCGCGCGCGAGCGCATAGCCCGCCGGCACGGCGAGTGCGAGGCAGGCGGCGACCGTGAAGAGGGCGATGAGCACGCTGGTGGCGAGCGAGGAGAAGGCGTCGCTCGTCGGCTTGAACACGTCGCCCCAATATTTGAAGCCGTAGGTGAGCGGCAGCTTGTAGGGATAGTACCAGCGGATCGCCACCGCCCAGAAGGCGAGGTTGACGAGCGGGCCGAAGATGGCGAAGGCGGCGATGCCGAGCGCGGTGCCGCGCAGGAGCCAGCCGAGTGCCGCTCTCACAGCCGCCCTCCGCTCGCGATGCCGCGCTTGAGATAGACCCAGGCGGCGAGCCCGGTCATGGCGTAGGAGATGAAGCCGAGCGCGTTGGCGACGCCGTAGTCGCCGTAGGAATTGATGCGGAACGCCATGTCGACGGTGATCATGGTCGGCGCTCCGCCGCTCACCATGACCGGCACCGAGAGCACGGAGAGCATGGTGACGAAGGAGAGGATGAGGCCGACCAGGATGGCGCCCGAGACTTGCGGCAGCACGATCTCGACGAGTATGCGCAGTCGCCCGGCGCCCAGGTTGCGCGCCGCCTCGATGGTGGCGCGGTCGAGCGACGCCATGGCGCCCGCCGCGAGGAGCGCCACGAAGGGCGTCTGCTTCCACACGAAGGTGACGATGATGCCGCGCCAGTCGAGGAGGCCCGAGAGGCTCGCCAGGTCGAAGAGGCCGAGGCTGTCGAGCGTGTTGTTCAGCATGCCGTTCTTGGCGAGGAAGGTGCGCATGCATTGCGCCGCGACGATGAAGGGGATGAAGAGCGGCCAGCGGTAGAGCCAGCGCAGGAAGGCGACCGCCCGCGGATGCTCGCCGAGCGTGATGTAGCCGCCGATCGCCGCCGCGAGGACGCCGATCAGGAGGGTGGAGGCGGCGACGATGACCAGGGTGAAGACGACGTCGTCGCCGTAGAGCTCGAAGGTCTTGGCGAAGTTGTCGAGCGTGGCATGGCCGTCCTTGGCGCTGAAGGCGGAGACCAGGGAGACGGCGAGCGGATAGACGAAGAGCGCCAGCACCACGGCGAGCGCCGGCACCACGAGCGGCAGCATGGCGAGCCGCGTGTTGCGCAAGGCGATGCCCTAGTGCTCGCCGTCATTACAGCGAGCGTCACCCCCTCCCCCTCGATCCGCCTTGCGGCTCGAGCCCCCTTCAAGGGGGAGGGGGAGGTTTGTTATCATGCCATGCACTTCCCCTCCCCCCTTGAGGCGGAGGGCTGGGGAGGGGGGTGGGCTGCGCATAGGCGACTCCCGGTGCTGGCCGCGTCCGCTATTGCACCTCGCGCTCGTAGCCCTCGAGGATGTCGTCGAAGTATTGCGCGATGGGGAAGGGCTTGCCGAACTCCGCGAGATCCTTGGGCGTCACGTCGACGAAGAGCTTGTCCCACGTCGCCTCGTCGAGCTGCGCCTTGACGGCGTTGGGATCGATCCCCGGATACCAGTTGAAGCGCTTGACGATGCCGTCCGCCTGCACCTTGGGGCTGGTCGCGAGTGCGATGAACTCCTCCGCCACCTTGGCGTTCGCCGCCTTGGCCGGCACCGCGTAATACATCGGCTGGCCGGGCATGCCGGGGGCGATCAGCTTGAGCTTGACCGTGGGCGGCAGCTTGCCCTCGGCCTGCCAGGTGTAGAACATGTCGACCCACACCGGGCCCATGGCGATCTCGCCGCGGTTGAGCATGTCGAGGGTGCCGGCATTGCCCGGCGTCATGACGACGTTCTTGTCGAAGGCCTTGAGCTCGGCGAAGGCTGCGTCCCAGCTCTTCTTGACGCTGGCGTCATAGGGCCCCTTCATCAGCCGCTCCGGATCGGGCGCCTTGGCGTAGATCCAGCCGCAGACGAAGCTCACGCCCGACATGCCGCCCTTGATGCCGTTGTAGCCGAACTTGCCCGGGTTCGCCGCGACCCATTTCTCGAGCGCGTCATAGCTCGCGGGCGGCGTCTTCACCATCGTCGTGTTGTAGGCGATGGCGGTCTGGCTGTTGAACATCGGAATGACGTAGCCGCCCACGTCGGTGCCGAGCGAGTTCTTCGCCGCCGCCGAGGTGACGAGCTTGCCGGTCGGCACGTCCTTGACGTAGTCGGCGAGCAGGCCCTCCTTGACCATCTGGCCCGCCGCCTTCTGGTGGATCACCGCCACGTCGATGTCCCACGCGCTGTTGCCCTTCTCGGCCACCAGCTTCTCGTAGATTTTCTGCGAGCCCGCGTCGCCGGGACCCGTGCCGACGGCGCGCACGGTGACGCCGGGATGGTCCTTCTCGAAGAGCGGTCCCAGATAGTCCTTCACGTAATCGACCATGTTCTGGTCGCCGGCGGTGATGACGTTGAGCGTCACCTTCTGCTGCGCTGTGGCCGGCAGTGCTGCGAACGCGAGGGCGGTCGCGGCGGCGACGAGGTGCGGGATCCGTCTCATGTGTGCCTCCCTGGTTGCGCTTAGGCCTTCTGGTGCGCGGTGCTAGCGGCGGGCGCGTCGCGATAGAGGTGGAGTGCGGCCGGCGGCAGCGCCACGCCGACCGCCTCGCCGATGGCGAGCCGGCGCTCGTCGTCCACGAGGTACTGGTCGTCGCCCACGCGCACCGCGTAGCGATAGAAGCCGCCCGGATATGAGGCCTGAACAATTCGCCCGCGCAGCACGAGGCGGCCGTCGGCCGGCCGCTCGGGCGGGGCCAGGCGCGCCTCCTCGGTGCGGAAATGGGCGACCACGGGCGTCTCGCCCGCGAGCGGCCCGAGCGTGCCGCCGTCGCGCTCTCCGCCCGCTATCTCGAGCGCCTCGTTGTGCGGGCCGGCGGCGATCGTGAGCCGGCCGGGCCCGCCCCGCACCTTGAGCAGCACCACGTTGGTGGCGCCCATGAAGCTCGCGACGAAGGGCGAGCGCGGGCGGTTGTAGATCTCCTCGGGTGCCCCCACTTGCGCCAGGCGGCCGGCATCGAGGATGGCGATGCGGTCGGCCATCACCATGGCCTCCTCGCGGTCGTGGGTGACGTGCACCGCGGTGATGCCGAGCTTCTGCTGCAGCGTCTTGATCTCGTGGCGCACCTCCTCGCGCACGCGCGCGTCGAGGTTGGAGAGCGGCTCGTCGAGGAGGAGGATCTGCGGGTTGACGGCGAGCGCGCGGCCGAGCGCCACGCGCTGGCGCTGGCCGCCGGAGATCTCGGTGACGCGCCGCTCGCCCAGGCTCTCGAGGCGCAGCATGGCGAGGACCTGGCTCACGCGGCGGGCGATCTCGGCGCGGCTCGCCCCGCGCAGCTTGAGTCCGTAGCCGATATTCTGGGCCACCCGCATGTGCGGCCAAAGGGCGTAGGATTGGAACACCATGGCCATGTTACGCTTGTCGGGTGGCAGTTTTGTGATGTCGCGTCCGCCGGCCAGGATGGCCCCGCTCGTCAAGGGCACGAAGCCGCAAATGGCGCGCAGGAGCGTCGTCTTGCCGCAGCCCGAGGAGCCGAGAAGGGCGATGAACTCGCCGCCCTCCACGCCGAGCGACAAGGCGTCGAGGACCTTGAGGGCGCCGTAGCGCACCTCGACCTCGCGCACCTCGAGCGACGTGGCGGATGGCACCATCGGCATTCCTCCCGGCGCCCCCCCTCGCGGGCCGCGGGCTTGGCTTGAGCGGATGCCGCCGCTGCCTGGCGCGCAGCCCCCCGCCGGTCTCGGTGGCCGTACGATAGCAGGCCCCCGAGTGCCGCGGCAACCTGGCACCCGAGCCCTTGCGCCCATTTCCTTTGCCGCGCGGGCGGGCTAGGCTCGCGGCCCCGTTGCAGCGCTTGGGAGCGCCGTGCCATGGCCATGCGCCTGGGCATCAATCCGATCGGCTGGAGCAACGACGACATGCCGGAGCTCGGCGGGGACACGCCGCTCGAGAGCTGTCTCGCCGAGGCGAAAGCCGCGGGCTATGCCGGCGTCGAGCTCGGCAACAAGTTTCCCCGCGAGGCGACGGCCTTGCGCGCGGTGCTGGCGCGCCACGGCTTGGCCCTGATCTCCGGCTGGTACGGCGCGCGGCTTCTCGAGCGCTCGGCCGAGGAGGAGATCGCGGCGCTCGAGGCGCACCTGGCACTGCTCGCGGCATTGGGTGCCAAGGTCATGGTCTTCGCCGAGACGAGCGGCAGCATCGCAGGCGCCCGTGGGCAGGCGCTTTCCCGCCGGCCGCGGCTCGCCGCGCGCGAGTGGGACGGTTTCGCCCGGAAGCTCACGGAGATCGCCGATCATCTTGCGCGGCGCGGCGTGCGCATGGCCTATCATCACCACATGGGAACGGTGGTGGAGAACAGCGACGAGATCGACCGGCTGATGGCCGCGACGGGCGACAGCGTCGGGCTCCTCCTCGACACCGGGCACCTCGCCTACGCGGGCGGCGATGTGCTCGCGGTCCTGCGGCGCCACGCGGCACGCATCAACCACGTTCATTGCAAGGACGTGCGCAAAGACGTGCTCGCGGCGGTCAGGGCCACGGACGCGAGCTTCCTCGACGCCGTGCTGGCGGGCGTCTTCACGGTGCCGGGCGACGGCGCCATCGATTTCGCGTCCCTCCTCGCGGCACTCGGGGAGGCCTCCTACGGCGGCTGGCTGGTGGTCGAGGCCGAGCAGGACCCGGCCAAGGCCGAGCCGCTCCGCTATGCCAGGATGGGCTTCGCGCACTTGAGCGCCGCAATCGCGCGAACCGGGCTCGGGGAGGGGGCGCCATGATGATCGGCATGATCACCGACAGCCTCGGCGGGCTGCCGCTCGACGCGGTGCTCAGGACCGCCGCCGAGCTCGGCATCGAGCGGCTCGAGTTCGCCTGCGGCAACTGGTCGGCGGCGCCGCACATAGCTCTCGACGCGCTCCTCGAGAGCGCTCCGGCGAGGTGCAACTTTGCAGGCCGCCTCGCGGACCACGGCCTCGCGATCAGCGCGCTCAACTGCTCGGGCAATCCGCTCCATCCGGGCGAGCACGGCCGCCGCCACCGGGAGGTCACAGAGAAGACCATCCGCCTAGCCGGCCTCATGGGGGTCGAGCGCGTGGTCATGATGTCGGGCTGCCCCGGCGGCCCCGGCGACGCCAATGCCAATTGGGCGACGACGAGCTGGCCGCCCGAGATGCAGACGATCCTGCGCTACCAGTGGGAGGAGGTGCTCATTCCCTACTGGCGCGGGCTCGCCGCCCAGGCCCGCGGCCTCGGCGTCGGCAAGCTCTGCCTCGAGCTCCACGGCCACCAGAACGTCTACAACGTCGCCACCTTCTTCCGCCTGCGCGAGGCGGTGGGCGACACGGTGGGCGTCAATTTCGACCCCAGCCATCTCATGTGGATGGGCGCCGATCCGCTCGCGGCGGTCGCCGCCCTCGGCCCCGCCATCTATCACGTCCACGCCAAGGACACGCGCATCGAGCCTGCCGCCGCAGTGAACGGCCGCCTCGAGACCGGGCCCTCTGAGGATGCCGCCCGGCGCGCCTGGAATTACGTCACCCTCGGCCACGGCCACGACGAGGCGTGGTGGTGCCGCTTCTGCGCCGCACTCGCGGCCGTGGGCTACGACGACGTGCTCTCGATCGAGCACGAGGACGTGGCACTGCCGCCGCTCGAGGGCGTCGCCCGCTCGGTCGCGCTCTTGAGCCGTGCCATCGCGACGCTCACGGCGGCGCCGCGAGCTTGAAGCTGCCCGACGCCGCCACCTCGCCCCTGCCATTGACTCGCCGCGATTTGCCGGCTCAATCTCTCCACACTCACAATAACAAAAGGCGGCTCGGAGGTGCCCCGCACGCGGGCCCGCTGCGAGGGAGGATGGCATGAACAGGCGCTGCTGCCGCGTGCTCTTCGCCGCCTGCGGCCTTGTGGCACTGGCCGGCCTCTTGGCACCGCCGCCCGCCGCAGCCGCGGGGCGGACCGTGGTCGTCTGGTGGAACCAGGGCTTCTATCCGGCCGAGGACCAGGCGCTCAGGGACGCCGTCGCGGCCTGGGAGAAGGCGAGCGGCGGCAAGATGGAGCTCACCTTCTACAACGGCGCCGACCTGCCGACGAAGATCATCTCCGCGATCACCGCGGGTGCGGTGCCAGATCTCTGCTACGCCGACAACAACGACTTCCTCCTCCTGCCGCAGAACGCGTGGAACGACAAGGCCGTCGACGTGAGCGACGTGGTGGAGACGGAGAAGGCGCTCTACAACGAGACGGCGCTGACGGCCGCACGCCTCTACGACAACGTCACCAAGAAGCGCAGCTTCTTCGGCGTGCCGCTCAAGCAGCAGGCGCTCCATTATTTCGTCTGGCGGCCGATGATCGAGGCGGCCGGCTACGAGCTCGACGACATCCCCAAGACCTGGGAGGCCTATTTCGACTTCTTCGAGACGGTGCAGAAGAAGCTGCGGGAGAAGGGCCAGCGCGTCTACGGCCTCGGCTACTCGCTCGCCACCAAGGACTCGGACAGCACCTATCTCTTCAACCAGTTCCTCGTCGCCTACGGCGGCGCCGGCATCGTGACCCCGGACGGCAAGCTGCACATCGACGACCCCAAGGTGCGCGAGGCCGCGATCAAGGCGCTCGCCAAGCTGACGGCGCCCTATAAGGCCGGCATGGTGCCCCCGGGAGCCATCAACTGGGGCGACCCCGACAACAACAACGCGTTCTACGCCAAACAGATCGTCATGACGCCCAATGCGACGCTCTCCATCCCGGTGGCGCAGATGGAGAAGACCGGGCAGTACATGCACGAGATCCTGACCCAGGCGCAGCCCACCGGGCCGGACGGCAAGCCGGTCGTGAGCCTCGTCTCGGTCAAGCTCGCCTTCATCCCCAAGGGTGCCCATAACGTCGAGGCGGCGAAGGATTTCCTCAAATTCTTCATCCGGCCGAAGACCATCGACGCCTACCTCACGGCGGCCCGCGGGCGCTGGCTCCCCGTCATGCCCTCGCTCGTGCGCGACGATCCCTACTGGAGCGATCCCAAGGACCCGCACCGGCCGGTGGCGACCCGAGAGGTGCTCGACGGGCCGACCATGCCGTGGTTCCAGTCCTTCAATCCCGCCTACTCGGAGGTGAACGCGGCACAGGTCTGGGGCACCGCCGAGGCCAAGGTGATGACCGGCGGCATGGCACCGGAGAAGGCGGCGGGCGAGGCCTTCCGGCAGATCGGCGCGATCTTCGCCAAATACCCGGTTCCCGCGCAGTAGGGACGCTAGGCCGGGCGCGCGCTCGACCCGCGGCGGCGCTATCTTTTCCCCCGAAGCGGCCGGGGGAATATATCATGCGGCGTGAGTGTCCCTTGACCCAGGCGGGCGAGGGCGCGGGCAGCGGTGGAACGCTTGAGCTCGCTTGACGAAACCGGCCAACTCCTCGGCCGCGGCGCGCGCCGCTACAGCCTCGAGCGCAGCGAGCTCCTGTGGGCGGCGGCCTTCCTCGTGCCCTACGCCGGCGTCTTCCTCGCCTTCGTGGTCTTCCCGGTGGGCTACGGGCTGTGGCTCGGCAGCGACCCGGCGAGCTACGGAGCGCTTTTCGGCGATCCCATCTATGCCCGCACGGTCGTCAATACGCTCATCTATCTCGGCGTCGGGGTGAACGCGAAGCTCTTCTTGGCCCTCCTCCTCTCGGGTTACTTCATGCGCCGCGAGCGCTGGGTGAAGTGGCTGCTCCTCGTCTTCATGCTGCCCTGGGCGATGCCGGCGATCCCCACGTTCATCGCCTTCCACTGGATGTTCAATGCGCAGTGGGGCCTGATCAACAACGCGCTCTATATTTTCTTCGGCATTGACGGACCGCCCTGGCTCGACGTGCCGCAACTCGCCCTGGCCACGGTGATCCTCGCCTATATCTGGAAGTGGCTGCCGTTCTGGACGCTCATCTTCCTCGCCGGACGCATGGCGATCCCGCGCGAGCTCTACGAGGCGGCCGAAGTCGACGGCGCCACCGTGCTCCATCGCTTCCTCCACGTGACCTTCCCGCTGATGGCCGGGCTCTACACGGTCTGCACGCTGCTCTCCACCATCTGGACGCTCGGCGACTTCAACACGGTGCATTTCGTCAGCGGCGGCGGGCCGGCGCTGCAGACGCACGTGCTGGCGACGCTCGGCATCCGCGACGCCTTCGAGCTCGGCGATCCGCGCGTGGGCATGGCGGCGGTGATCTCGGCGCTGCCGCTTCTCGTGCCGCTGGTGATCTTGCTCATGCGCCGGCTGGCCAAGAGCGAGGTCGAGCTGTGATCGCCGGGCGCCGCCGCCTCGGCCGGCACGCCGGGCGCACGTGGGCGGCGCTCGCCGCACTCGGGCTCCTCGCCTGGACCCTGGTGCCGATCTACAGCATGTTCCTCGTCGCCGTGCAGGAGAAGGAGGACGTGTTCGCCACCGCCATCTGGCCGCCCCGCCCGACCTTCGCGAGCTTCATGGCGGTCTTCCAGGAGAGCTACTGGTATCTCGCGAACTTCTGGGGCCAGATGGGCAACAGCCTCTTCATCGGCCTCATGGTGGCACTCCTGACGCTCGCCGTCGGCAGCATGACGAGCTTCTCGATCGGGCGGCTCAACGTGCCCATGGGCTGGCTCGTCTCCAATACCGCCCTCCTCACCTACGTCATCCCCATGTCCTTCCTCGCCATTCCCTTCTACCGCATCATGAAGACCTACGGCCTGACGGACAATCCCTGGGCGGTCATCGCCGCCGAGGTGGCCTTTGCCACGCCCTACGCGATCTTCATCTTCCGCCAATACGCCCACAGCATCCCGCGCGAGCTCGACGAGGCGGCGCGCATCGACGGCGCCTCGCCCGCGCAGATTTATCTGCGCATCTATCTCCCGCTCATGGCGCCGGCACTCGTCGCCGTCGGCACCTACGCGCTCCTCCTCGCGTGGAACGAATATCTCTACGCCTTCCTCCTCTTGTCCTCGGACAGCACGATCACCGTGCCGGTGGCGCTCGGCAAGTTCCTCAACAGCGACGAGGCGCCGTGGAACTATCTGATGGCGGCCTCCATCGTCTTCGCCCTGCCGCCGCTCGCCATCTACTACCTCTTCCGCCGCTACATGAGCGAAGGCCTCACCATGGGCGGGGTGAAGGGGTAGGGTACGACGCGGCCTCCTCACGCCTCATAGCCGAGCACCATGACGCCAAGCGTTTCGCCGGCGGCGCGGAGCTGCCGATCAAGCGTCGCGAGCGGCAGCCTCCGCCTTTGTGCCAGTTCGAGATAGGCGGCATCATAGGTCGTGAGGCGGAATTGGTCGGCAAGCCGCAAGGTCGTCGTCCAGGCGTATATGTCGGTATCGGGATCGACCGCGATCGGCATGGCCGCGAGCTGGGCCAAGGTGCGGTCGCGAAACGAGGCGTCGATCCGCCCGCGCCGTATCGCACCCACGAATCCATTGGCGATTTCCAGCCGCCACAGGGCCGGGACCACGGCGCCAGCTTCGACGACCTGTTCGAGCACGGCGTCCGCCGCGGCGGTGCGCTCATCCTCGAAACACCAACTGAGCGCCAGTGACGCATCGAGCACTAGGCTCACAGGCGCCCTTCGCCTATCAGGTCCTTGATCTTGACGCCCCCGAGCGTGACGCCCCGGCTCATCTCGCGGATACGCCGAGCAGCTTCGCGCGCCGCCTCTCGATTGATGGCACCTTTGGGCGGCACTAAGCGCGCAACTTCCTTGCCATGTCGTGTGATGACGATCTCCTCGCCGCGCTCGACTTGATCGAGCAGCGCGCTAAGGGTGTTCTTGGCTTCGAAAGCCCCTACTTCCTTCATGGCGTCCAAATTTAAGCTAGATGACAGCTAGCTGCCTATAACGAAACGGTGCGCGAAGGTCAAGAACGAAATTGGAATTCAGGCTACGGTGCGGACGCTCATTTCTTCACCCCGAGGCCGCGCATGAAGCGGTCGCGGATCTGCGCCGGGTCGCGCTCGGTCTGGCCCTTGGACGGTCGGTCGTCGATGCGCGCCGCGATGAGCCACGGCCCGTCCTCGGCGAGCGCCCGTGCTGCGAGCTGCTCGAAGTCGCTCTCGTCGGCCGCCCAGGCGCTCTTCGCGATGCCGGCGCCGCGCGCGATCGCCGCGATGTCGGCGCCGAAGGCGGTCGCGGTCGGCTGCGCGCCGGTGATCTGATAGATGCCGTTGTCCATCACCACGATGGCGAGGTTCTTGGCAAGGCCCCTCTGGCCCAGCATGGCGATGGTGGCGAGGCAGCCGAGCTGCATGAGAAGCGAGCCGTCGCCCTCGAGTGCGATGACGCGGCGCTCGGGCTGCGCCAGGGCCACGCCGAGTGCTATCGGGCAGGCGAGCCCCATGCTGCCGAGCATGTAGAAGTTCTGCGGCCGCCGCCCGGCGGCCCACAAGTCGAAGTTGGTGTTGCCGATGCCGCCGATGACCGCCTCCTCGTGGGCGAGGAGTGCCACGAGGCGCTCGGTGAGGTCGGCGCGGTTCATCACCTTGGTGTTGCCGGGCCGGCTTGGGACGATCTCGCTCGCGGTCATCGGCGGCCTCACGCGGTGAAGACCTTGCCGCCCGTCAAGAGCGGCGAGAGGATGAGCGCCGCCGGCGCCTGGGTGGCGATCGCCTGCTTGATCGAGCGGTCGATGACGAACTCGACCTCGTCGAGCCGGGCGAGCGTGTGGTGCTCGACGGCGAGCGCCTCCAGCACCGGGCGCATGGTGCGGCACACGAGCGCCTGGCCGAGGTTGAACTCGCCGAGCGTGCCGCGCTCGGAGACGATCATGAGGAGCGGGATCTGGAAGGGGAGAGCGAGAGAGGCGATGGCGTTCGGCAAGGTGGCGAAGCCGCTCGTCTGCATCAGAACGACGCCGCGCACGCCCGCCATCCAGGCGCCGGCGACGATGCCGACCGCCTCCTCCTCGCGGGTGGTCGGCACGGCGGTGAAGAAGGCGTCGTCATGGATGCTCTTGATGAGCGGGGTGAGCACGCGGTCGGGGACGTAGGTCACGAGGCGCACCTGGTTGCGCTTGAGGGTCTCGTGCACGATCGCGTGCCAGGTGCGGCCCGCCGACCCGTCCCCGCCGTCCTTCGCCACTGCCCGCCTCCTCTTCGGTCTACGTCCGCAAGGGCCGGCGTTTCAATGCGCCTTGGCCGCGATCTCCGCGAGTGCCGTGTCGATATCGCCCGTGGTCAGGCGCCAGGAATTGTCGAGCGCGGCCACCACGAAGCGCATGAAGCTCCCGTGGAGGGCGAGCGCCTTCTTGTCGTCGCCGAGATGATCGGCGAGGAGGGCGAGCGCCAGCTGCGCGGGGCCGGCACCCTCGTAGGTCCATTCGAAGCCGGTCGGCGAGAGCCTGGCGAGGTCGTAGCGCGGGGAGAGCGCCTTGCCGTCGACCGTCACCGTCGCCCCCTCGAGGAAGCGCGCCCCTTCATAGACCTTCACGCGGCACCTCTTTAATTCCCGCCGATGCTAAAGCGCAACCCCGTCCCGCCGCAACTCCGCGCGCAGCGCGCATCCGTCGATCGCCCGCGGCGCCGTGCCCTCGAGCGCCGCGATGGCCGCGGCGGTGCCGACCGCCTGGCCGTAGCCGAAGCACTGGGCGGTCACGCGCGCCGACGCCATCGCCTCGTGCTCGGCCGAGAGGCAGCGGCCTGCCACAAGCAGGCCCTCGCCCCTCTCCGGCACGAAGCATTCGTAAGGTATCTCGTAAACGTCGTCGAGCAGCCAGACGAGGCGGGGCTTCTCGCCGCTGTGGAGCTCGATCGGCCAGGCCGAGCGCGCGACGGCGCTCGGCCATTTGCGCGCGGCGAGGATGTCCTCGTTGCGCAGGAGCGCCTTCCCCCGCACCTGGCGCGTCTGGCGCACGCCGACCTGCACGCCGGTGTCGTTGACGAAGGCGTTCTCGCAGCCGGGCAGGCGGTCGCGGAAGAAGCGGGCGTATTCGCGTACCTGGCGGCGGCCCTGTATCTCGGCCTCGGTGATGTCGGCGACCAGGAGAGGATTGAGCTCGCGGCCGTCGCGCCCGAGGATGCGCGTCGCATTGCAGAGGAGCTCGCCCGGCCGCGGCGTCGGGAAGAGGAAGATCTTGGCGCGCGGCAGCGCGTAGTCGTGGGAATTGTGCAGGCTGCGGATCATCTGCGAGACGTTCTCGCCGAGGATGCTGTCCTCGCCGAAGGTGGCGCGGAAGCGTTCCACGTCGACGCCCATGAGGCGGAACATCATCGTCGGGTTCTGCACCTGGCCGTCCTGGCCCATGAAGGTGGGGAGGCCCGCGAGTGCCGCCACGTCCGCGTCGCCGCTCGCGTCGACCGTGACCTTGGCGGCGAGCGCCATGCGGCCCTCCTTGCTCCACGCCACGACGCCGCCGACGCGCGCCTCGCCGTCCGCGAGGGTGTCGATCACGGTCGAGTGGAGGAAGAGGCGGACGCCCGCCTCCTCGAGGAGGAAATCGGCGGCCTCGCGCCAGACGAGGGGATCGTGCACGCGCGTGAAAGTCTTGCCGTAGCGCACGGGCGGGGTGAGGCCGCCGCGGCTCTCGAGGAGGGCCGCGAACTCGTCGACGAAGCCGCTCGCCACCTTGCGCGGCGGCGCCGCGGGATCGTCGCTCGCCTCGTAGAGCCCGCAGAGCGTGCCCGAGAGGCCGGCCACGGCGGCACCTCCGCAGAAGCCGTAGCGCTCGACGAGGATGACATTGGCGCCCTTGCGCGCGGCCGTCACTGCCGCGGCGACGCCGGCAGCACCTCCGCCCACCACGAGCACGTCGCAGGCGAAGCGCCCTTGCGGCCGGCAGTCGCGGGCGCGGATCGCCTCCATGGGCTCGCCCTTCTCCCCGATAGCTCGCGCCGGCTCCAGTTTCGTTGACACCGCGCGCGCAACGCAGCCAATCTCCTGCTGCGACCGGCTCCTCCCACCATCATGGCGCACCCCATGTCCGGCCTCAAGAAGCTGCGCGCAACCTTTGAGGTCTATCCCAATTCCTACGAGATGCCGCTCGAGATCGCCCGGCGCCACGGCCTGCCGGACGCCTCCAAGGCGCTGCGCTGCCTGCTCGACTACGCGGCAACCGACGGCCATTGGGAGAGGATCTTCGGCAAGCCGCGCTGCCGGCGCCGCGGCTGAGCCCCTTTGCGCTCAGCCCGCGTAGGCGCGGACCGGCTCGCCCTCGCCCCAATCCTCTTCTTGCTGGAGGGCAAAGATCGAGCTGTAGCCGCCCGACCAGTCGGGCGGCAGCAGGCAAGGCCGCGGGTCGTGATGCGCCCAGCGCGCCGGATTGCCGCGCACGATCGTCTCGCGGTAGCGCGATTGCAGCGGGTTGAAGGTGTAGGGGATGGCGTCGGCCGAGGAATAGGTGACGAGGAAGAGCGGGCGGCCTTCGTGGGACTCGTTCGGCTTGGAGCCGTGGATGGTGCGGCAATTGTGGATGGTGAGCGAGCCCGCGGGGCCCGGGAGATAGACCGCCTCGGCCACATTGGCGCGCGCGAGATCGGCGTCCGAGAGGCGGCCGAGCCATTGGCGCTTCTCGTTGTACTGGTCGAAGAGCTCGCCCAGGTGGCTCTTGGGGATGACGCCCAAGGGCCCTTGCGCCTCGCCGCAGTCGTAGAGATAGGTGCCGACGGTGAGCGGCGAATAGTTGGTGTGCGGCCAGAACTGGATGTCCTGGTGCCACTTCACTTCCGAGCCGCCCTCGGAGGATTTGAAGTTGAGCTTCGAGTGGTGGAACTTCACGTCGGGACCTAAGAGATCGGCGACGATCTCGACGAGGAGGGACTTGGATGCATAGTCCCAATAGGCGGCATCGTGGTCGCATGGGCTCGAGAGCCGGCGGAGCTTGGGCCGCTGAGCGCTGTGGCCGGGCTCGAGGTCCCACACCGCGTCCGACTTGGCGAGCGCCCGCGTCTCCTCGACCTTCTCCGCGGTCACCGCGCGGAGCCGCTCGATGGTCTCGCGCGGCACGATGCGCTCGAGGAGGAGATAGCCGTTCTCGAAATAGAACTCGCGCTGCTTCCGGCTCAGCACGTTGGGCTTGTGGGCAAGCACTTCTCCGGGAGTCATGGAGCGTGTCCTCCTCTTCAGAGATCGGCGAGCCGGACCCAGACCGCAAGGCTCGTCCCGAGGACGAGGCCGCTGACGGCACTTGCCACGCTGAGGCCGCCGGCGAGCGCCACGGTGAGGGCGAAGACGCCGCAGCCGGAGGCGATGCCGCCGATGAGCGAGACGCGCGAGCGCTTGAGCCGGCCCGCGGGCGCCGCCTTGAGGCCGCCTTCCTTGAGGATTGCGGCGCTCATGCGCGCACCACGGCGATCACCGCCTCGTCGGCACCGGCCTTGGTCCGCTTGAGATCGCGCTTCACGTAGCGGCGGTCGTAGCCGTTGAAGATGTGGCCCAAGAGGCCGCGCTCGAGGTCCGTGGTGCCGAACAGCCAGTCGGCGATCGGGTAGGTGAGATTCATGTTCATGTCCATCATGATCGCCGGGTTGTGATGGGCGATGTGATGGCGGCGGATGGTGTTGGCGAAGGGCAGGCGCCGCACGATGCGGTCGTCCTTGACGTGGCAGCACCAGTGGAAGAACTCGTAGTTGAGGTACATGAAGACGGTGGTGCACATGAGGAGCCAGCCCGCGTTCGCCGACCACAGCCAGCCCACGGCGAGAGCCGGCGGGATGGATAGTGCGATGAAGGTGACGAGCGCATAGGGCGGGAAGAAGGTGATGCGGAAGTCGCGGCTGTCGTCGATGGTGGGCGCCTTGTCGGTGAAGAACTGGTGGTGCGCCAGCGTGTGGCGGCGGTAGATGCCCATGAAGCCCTTGACCGGCCGGTGCATGACGAAGCGGTGGATCCACCACTCGAAGACGTTGGTGGCGAGGAAGACGAGCGGCACAATGAGCCAGTCGGTCCGGAGAGGCGCCCGGATGTGCGGGATGTAATAGGCGAGCGCCGCCAAGCCTATGGCATAGATCACCGCGACATGGAGCCAGCCGTTGTACCACGGCGAGATCCGCGGCCGATAATCGGCGCGAAACGCCTCTTGCCGCCTGGGCATCATGGGACGCCTCCCTCGCTTTTTTGCGCGGGCGAGATCCGCGCACTCACAACGCCTCGCTATCCCTCACCCGGCTCGCTGCGCTCGCCACCCTCTCCCGCAAGCGGGAGAGGGAAGGGGCCCATCGCGAAGCGATGGGAAGGGTGAGGGACTGCCGGCTGACCGCTGGAATGCGGAAGCCGTGCCGGCACAACATATACGTCTAGTATATTAGACGAGCGCCTGTCAAGCGGCTGCTGGGCGTGCTGGCCCGAGCCGGAACCGTGCGCGGTCGAGCGGACACAGAGCTTGGACAAGCGACAATTGTCACTCTATGACCCTAGAATGATGCCGCGACTTCGCATCGCGGGTTGCGGCGGCGCCGAGCAAGACATGACCATGCACAATCCACCCCATCCTGGCCTCTCCGTCCGGCACGATTGCCTCGAGCCGCTCGCCTTAAGCGTGACCGAGGGTGCCAAGGCGCTCGGCGTCACGCGGCAGGCGCTCAACAACCTGGTGAACGGCAAGAGCGGCATATCGGCGGAGATGGCCGTGCGGCTCGACAAGGCCTTTGGCGGCGGGGCCAACACCTGGCTGCGGCTCCAGATGGCCTATGACTTGGCCGAGGTTCATCGGCGCAAGGGCGAAATTCCCGTGAGGCGGGTGCGGCGTCCTGGGCACGACGAGACACGGCCGTAGCACGGAAGCACGGAGGTTGCAGCGGCTTCAGACCTTGGTCTGCTCGGCCGCCGCCTTGCGCCGGGCCTCGCGCGCCCGCCTGATCGGTGCTACGCGCGCGCGCATGCGCTCGAGGATGTCGAGCTTCTGGCCGAAGGACAGCGCCGCACTTTCCCGCCGCCCCTCGGCCTTGCGGGCGAGGATGTCGGAGATATCGGGGTAGCTCTTCGCGCGAGGACGCTTCATGGCGGTCATTTTACAGCGCAAGGATCTCGGATGCCACTCCGACGGCAGAAACTGGACAACGAACCCCTGAGATTATGGCGCTCCAGTATCTTGCAGAGGGCGCCAAGATCGACCGCCCGCTCCTCCAGGAGCTGACTGATGCGGACAAGGTCCTTTGCGCGCCCGACTCTGAGCGCGGTCGCGACAACATGCTCGGCATGAAGGATTCTGGCCTTGACCGGAGGCTCGCCGCTGCCACGCTCGATCTCGATCTCCGCCGCCTCTTCAAGGCCTTCCGCATCGAGATCGTCGGCTAGCGGGAGGAACTGGACGGGCCAGCCCTCGATGACGATGCCCTGCTTGGTGAATTCCGTATAACCGCGCTTACGCAGGTAGGCGAAAATGGGCTCAAGCGTTACTAAGCCCGTGGCGGGCGGACCAACGCCACCGTCGATCGCGACCAGAATATCCAGATCGTCGGTCAGCGTCGGCTCGATGTAGTTGAGCGCGGCGACGGCGCCGCAGATCGCATAGCTCTCGATGACGCGATGCTCGACCATCTCGTTGATCACGCGGATGGTTTTTCTCAAGCTCATCGCCGTCCTCTAAAGGCCAACACGCTGTACCCCTTCACGTATCCGCCAGCGTCGCCCTTGTGAAGCTCTCGATATAATCCATCAGCCGGTCGGAGGCGGCCGCCGCCTCGCGCTCGTCGCCGGCGGCGATCGCGCGGGCGATGTCGGCGTGGAGGCGCGCCGCTTGCGGCAAGTCCGCCACCTCCTTGTAATGGATGTACCAGAAGCGGCGCGAGAGGCCGTGCATGAGGGTCATGGCGCCGGCCGCGTATTCGTTGCGCGCCGCCTCGAGGACGAGGAGGTTGAAGGCGCGGTCGAGACGCATGAAGGTGGCGTCGTCGTCGCTTCCCGCGGAGCGCTCCATGCCGGCGACGATGCGGCTGAAGGCGTCGCGCTGCGGCTGCGTGGCGCGCCTCGCCGCCGAGCGGGCGAGCAGTCGCTCGAGCTCGCGGCGGACCTCGAGGAGGCGGAGCTGGCTCCGCACATTGACCTCGGAGACGAAGACGCCGCGCCGCGGCATGATCACCACCAGGCGCTCGCGGGCCAGGCGCTGGAGGGCCTCGCGGATCGGCATGCGGCCGATGCCGAGCGACTTCGAGAGGATGGCCTCGGAGACCACGGCGCCGGGTGCCAGGCGCAGCGTCACGATCTGCTCCTCGAGCGCGCGGTAGGCGCGCTCGGCCAGCGTCTCGAGCTCCTGGGCCGCCTCGCCTTTCTCCCCGGGCCGCCTCGCCTTCTGTGCCGTGGTCATCGCCCTTTGCCCTCCCGGGCCCTCGTGGGCCGCTGCCGGCTCACGCCTGCTTGCGCCGCTCGACGAGGGTGAGGAACTTCTCGTACTCCGCCTCGTTTACCGTATAGCTGTGCTCGTCGTCGGGGAACTTGCCCGTCTTGACCTCCTCGACGTAGCGCCGGATGCCGTCCACCGCGACCTCGGTCAGGTTGCCGAAGCGCTTGGTGAACTTGGGCTTGAAGTCGGTGAAGACGCCGAGGAGGTCGTAGCACAGCAGTATCTGGCCGTCGGTGCCCGCACCGGCGCCGATCCCGATGGTCGGTATCTCGAGCTCGCGCGAGATCACGGTCGCGATCGGCGCCGGCACCGCCTCGAACTCGAGCATGAAGCAACCGGCGTCCTGGATGGCGAGCGCGTCCTCGAGTATCTTGAAGGCATCTGCCGCGGTGCGGCCCTGGATGCGGAAGCCGCCGAACATGGCGACGGTGTGCGGCGTAAGGCCGATGTGCGAGGCGGTCGGGATGCCGGCGTCGACGAGCGCCTTCAGGATATGCGCCTGGCTCTTGCCGCCCTGGGGCTTGACCGCGTCGCAGCCGGCCTCCTGCATGAAGCGCGTCGCGTTCCGGAGCGCTCTGTCGACGGTGTTGTAGCTCTGATAGGGCATGCAGCCGAGGACGAAGGTGTCGGGCGCGCCGCGCCGGACGGCGAGCGAATGCAGCACCATCATGTCCATGGTGGCGGGGATGGTGTTGGGATGGCCGTGGGCGACCATGGCGAGGCTGTCGCCCACCACCGCCACATCGACGCCGCCCATCTCGGCCCAGCGCGCCGAGGTATAGTCGGGCACCGACATATAGACCATCTTCTCGCCGCTCATCTTCGACTCGCGGATCTCGCCGATGGTGCGCTTCTTGCGCGCGGGCTTCGCCGATGTGGGTTTGGCCTCGCCGGCCTTGGGTGCGGGCGTGGCCGCCGCCTTGCCCGCTTTCGGTTTGCTGCTCATGGCTTCCTCCTCCGCGAAGGCGCCCGCCTCAGGCGCCAAGATAGAGCTTCCGCACCTCCGCCGTCTCGGAGAGTTCCGCGGCCTTGCCTTGAAGCGAGAGGCGGCCCGATTCGAGGACATAGGCGCGGTCGGCCACGCCGAGGGCCATGGCCGCATTCTGCTCGGCCAAGAGGATGGTCATGCCGCTTGCCGCAAGCTCCTTGAGGATGCGCGCGATCTCCTCGACGATGATGGGGGCAAGCCCAAGCGTCGGCTCGTCGAGGAGGAGGCAGCGCGGGCGGGAGACCAGCGCCCGCCCGATGGCCAGCATCTGCTGCTCGCCGCCCGACATGGAGCCGGCACTCTGGCCGCGCCGCTCGGCGAGCCGCGGAAAGAGCGCGAAGACGCGCGCGATGTCGCCCTCGAGCCGGTTGCGGTCGGCGCGGTGGTAGCCGCCCATCAAGAGGTTCTCGAGCACGCTGAACTTGGGGAAGACCTGGCGCCCCTCGGGCGAAAGCGCGAGGCCGCGCCGCACGCGCTCCGCGGTCGAGAGCCGGGTGATGTCCGCACCTGCAAAGCGCACGGCCCCCGAGGCCGGCTCCTTCAAGCCCATGATGGCGCGGAGCGTCGTGGTCTTGCCCGCGGCATTGGCGCCGACGAGGGCCACGATCTCGCCCTCGGCCACGGCGAGCGAGAGGCCGCTCAGCACCGGCCGCTTGCCGTATTGCACGCGTAAATCATCGAGCTCAAGCATGGCCGCGCCCCAGATAGGCGGCGACCACGGCCGGATCGGCGAGCACCGCCTCGGGCGGCCCCTCGGCGATCTTGCTGCCGTGATGCATGGCGATCGCGCGGTCGGCGAGGCGGCCCAAGAAGCCTATCTTGTGGTCGATGACGCAGAGCGTCGTGCCATGGGCGCGCAGATCGCGTAAGACCCCGTCGAGGTTCTTGATCTCGTCCTCGCCGAGGCCGGTCGCGGGCTCGTCGAGGAGGAGGAGCTCGGGCTCGCACATGAGCGCCATGGCGACGCCGAGCATCTTCTCGTTGCCGTAGGAGAGGCTCGCCGCCGGCTCGTCGCGCACCTCGGCGAGGCGGCAGAGGGAGAGCACCTTCTCGACTTGGCCGCGCAAGAAGCCGTCGTGGCGCCCCGGGCGCAGCAGCGTAGCAAAGCGGCGGAAGCCGAGCGTGCGCTTGAGCTTGAGGTGGGCCGCGATGAGCACGTGCTCGGCCACGCTCAGCTCGGCGAAGAGCTGCGGGTTCTGGAAGGTCTTGACGATGCCGAGGGCTGCGATCTCGTGGGGCCTGGCGCCGGCGAGCGAGCGCTCCTTCCACAGGAGGCGGCCGTCGCTCGGCGGGTAGATGCCGGAGATGAGGTTGAGGAGCGTCGTCTTGCCCGAGCCGTTGGGGCCGAAGACGCCGACGATCTCGCCCTCCGCGATGGCGAAGGAGACCTCGGCGACCGCGGTCAGGCCGCCGAAGCGCTTGCTCAGGCCTATTACCTCAAAGAACATGCGACCTCAAAGAACATGGGACCTCAAAGAACATGGCGCCGCCTCGCTACGAGGCCGGCGAGACCGCGCGGCAACGCCAGGATGGCGAGGATGAGGATGAGGCCGTAGACGAGGACGCGCAGCTCGGCCGAGAAATTGATCACGTGCGGCAGTGCCGTGAGGATGAAGGCGCCGAGGATCGGCCCGCTCACCGAGCCGCGCCCGCCGAGGAGCGCCATCGCCACGATGGCGAGCGACTGCTCGATCGAGAGATAGCCGGGCTCGATGTAGCTCAGGTAGAAGGCGTAGAGGGCGCCTGCGACCGCCGCACCCGCGTTTCCCGCCAGGAAGGAGACGAGCTTGTAGCGGAAGACGTCGATGCCGAGGGTGTCGGCGAGCTCGTCGTTGAGGCGGATGGCGGCAAAGGCGCGCCCCATCCAGGAATGCACGAGACGCGTCGAGACGAAGACCGTGGCCATGAGGGCCACGAGGCTCAAGTAGTACCACATGCGCGTGCCCTCGACCGGCACCAGGCCGCCCGGCAGCCACAGCATGGGCTTCTCGGTCAGGTTGATGCCGAGCGAGCCGTTGGTGAAGCTGCTCCAGTTGAGGATGATGAGCCGCGCCATCTCGGAGAAGGCGAGCGTCACGATGGCGAAATAGAACTCCTTGAGCTTGAAGCGGAAGCAGATGGTGCCGACGGCGAGCGAGAGGACGCTCACCAGCGCCACCGCGATGAGCATGCCGATCCAGAAGGAGACGCCGAGATGCGCCATCGCGAGATGGGTGGCGTAGGCCCCGATGCCGAAGGCTGCGGCGTGGAACATGGAGAGCTGGCCGGTATAGCCGAAGATCAGGTTGAAGCTGACCGCTAGGATGCCGAGGATGAAGGTGAAGACGAGGATGGTGAGCGCCACCTCGTTGTGCAGCACGAGAGGCAATGCCAGGAGCGGCAGCCACGCAAGCGCCGCCTTCATCGGTTGGCCCCGAAGAGGCCCGCGGGCCGGAAGAGCAGGATGAGGACGAGGAACACGAGGCCGTAGGCGTCGCGGTAGGCCTGGGGGAAGAAGATCGAGCCGACCGCCTCGGTGACGCCGAGCACGATGCCGCCCACGAGCGAGCCCATGACGCTGCCGATGCCGGCGAGGATCGCCGCCTCCACGCCCTTCAGGATGTAGCTCGAGCCCATCGAGACCTCGAGCGAGTAGAGGCTCGCGTAAAGGGCACCGCCCAGGCCGGCGAGTGCGGTCGAATAGACCACGACGCCGGTCTCCAAGAGGCGCGTGCGCACGCCCATGAGGAGGGCGGCCTCGGGCGCCTGGGCATAGGCGTAGGCGGCACGCCCGGCCCAGGTGCGGGTGAGTGCCGCATAGGTGGCGAGGATCACCGCGAGGAGGACGAGGAAGACCACGCCCTTCATCTTGGGCACGATGAAGAAGCCGAAATTGACGATGCCCGGCAGTACGTAGTGCATGTTCTTGGGCGTCGTGGTCCACACCATGAGGAGCACGCTCTCGATCACCGAGATGAGCCCGATCGAGACGATGAGCCCGTTGATCAGGTTGTTGCGCGTGAAGCGGAAGAGCGCCTGGTCCGCGACCAGGCCGCAGAAGGCGGTCGCCAGCACGGCGAGCGGGATCGCCGCGGGATAGGCGATGCCGAGGCCGTCGGTCAGGTACCAGCCGACGTAGGCGCCGACCGCCATGAAGGCGCCGAGCGCGAAGTTGACGATGCCGGTGATGCCGAAGGTCAGCGTGACGCCGAGTGCGATGATCCCGTAGAGCGTGCCGATGATGACGCCGTTGAGGAGCTGTCCCAAGACGAGTTGCAGCACGAGGCTCACTTCGGCGCGAAGTGCGTGACTTCGATCTTGCCGCCCTTCTTGATGTCGACCACGTCGAAGTTGAAGACCTCCTCGCCGCTCGCGTCGAAGCGCATGTTCCACAGCCCTCGTAGGTGAAGGAGAGCAGGGCCGCCTTCACCTTCGCCACGTCGTCGACGCGTCCCCGCCTTCTGCATCGCCTCGACCAGCATGAAGACGTGGTCGTAGCAGGAGGAGGAGCAGAGCGGCGCCTGGTCGTAGGGGAAATCGGCCGTCTTGTAGAAGGCCTTGTAGTCGGCGATGAACTTCTTGACCTTGGGCTCGCTCTTCTCCGCCTCCTCGAAGTATTTGGGGATGTAGATGATGTAGTCGTCGAGCGCCTCCTTGTTCTTGAGCCCGGGGCCGAGCGAGCCGCGCACCAGCCAGAAACGCGTCAGGCCCGACCTCGGTCGCCTGGCGCACGATGTCGTAGAGCACGGCGTCGGTGTAGCCGGGGAAGAGATAGTCGGGCTTGGAGGCCGCGATCTTGGCGAGCACGCTCGAGAAGTCGGTGGTGCCGGGCTCGAACCACTCCTCCTCGAGGGCGATGCCCTCCTTTTGGAAGAGCGGCGCGTAGATGTCGCGCGCGACGTGGCCGAAGGCGTCGTTCTGCATGAGCATCGCCACTTTCTTGGCGCCGCGCTCCTTGAGGTTCTGCCACCATGAGCGAGCCGAAGCCGGCGGCTCCCGCGTCCCAGTTCCAGCGAGCGGATGAGATAGCCGTGCTGCGGCTTGCCGAGATCGAAGTGGATCGCCGTGGCGCCGCCGATCAGGAGGAACTTGCCGCCGAAGCCGGTGGCGTAGGGCTCGATGCCCTTGTAGATGTTGGTGAGGAAGGGCCCGAAGACGAAGCGCACCTGCTCCTCTTCCAGCATCTTCTTGAGCTCGATGAGCGCCTGCTGGGGATTGCCCTGGGTGTCGGGGTTGAGGAGCTCGAGCGTGTAGGTCTTGCCGGCGACCGCGAAGCCGCCCGCCTTGTTGATCTCGTCGACCGCCATGCGCATGCCTTGGGCCGACATCCAGCCGTAGGTGTTGAGGGGGCCGGTCTGCGCCTCGATCTCGCCGATCTTGACGGTGTTCTGTGCCTCGGCCGACGCCAGTCCCAAGCCGATGACGGCGGCAAGGCCCGCGAGCGCCGTCGCGATCCTTGCCGGCCAGTGCCGCTCTTGGAAGCACCCCATGTCGTCCTCCCCCGGCTGTTCGCCGTCTATTATGTCAGTGATATTTCAAGCCGGCGGCCACGCTACCATCCCGGCCCTCACCATGCAAGCGAGGGAGAAGGCGGAGGCCGTCGAGACCGGCTATGGTGGCGCGGGGCATCGCTCGCACAAGCATCGGCAGAGGAACGGCACCATGAAAGTGAAAATCTTCCGCGTCTTCGGGACACTCGAGGCGAACAATCTTGAAAGCGAGATCAACGCCTGGCTCGGCAAGCTGCCGGCCACGTCGCGCATCGTCTGGACGAATACGACATCCTGCGCCGTGGGCCAGCAAAGCCAGGCTTCCGTGATCGTTGCGATCTGGTACGAGGGGTAAGCCGCCTCAGTGGCCGACCCGGAAAGGAATGCGTTATTTTCGATGAATTGTTGGCCACCCGCCGTCATTCCCGCGAAGGCGGGAATCCACGGTTGGTCCGATACCTGGCGTCAAAGATGGACCCCGCTTTCGCGGGGGTGACGAATGGCTCGTTGAAAATCAACGATCGGCTTCGAGCGAGGCTCTCGGATCGGGACGGCGCTCCCCTCACTTCGGCGTCACGTGGTCGACCGTGATCTTGCCGCCCTTCTTGAGATCGACGATGTCGAAGTTGAAGACCTCCTCGCCCGTCTTGTCGAAGTGGAGGGTCCAGAGGCCCGAATAGCTGAGCGAGAGGAGGGCTGCCTTCACCTTCGCCACGTCGTCGACGCTGCCGGCCTCTTTCATCGCCTCCACCAGCATGAAGACGTGGTCGTAGCAGGAGGAGGAGCAGAGCGGCGCCTGGTCGTAGGGAAACTCGGTCTTGTAGTAGGCCTTGTAGGCAGCGATGAATTGCTTGACCTTGGGCTCGCTCTTCTCGGCCTCCTCGAAATATTTCGGCACATAGACCACGTAGTCGTCGAGCGAATCCTTGTTCTTGAGGCCGGGCCCGAGCGAGCCGCGGATGAGCCAGAAGCGCGTGATGCCGAGCTCGCTCGCCTGGCGCACGATGTCGTAGAGGGCTGCGTCGGTATAGCCGGGGAAGAGGTAGTCGGGCTTGGCGGCCGCGATCTTGGCGAGCGTCGCCGAGAAGTCGGTGGTGCCCGGCTCGAACCACTCCTCGGAAAGGGCGATGCCGCTCTCCTTGAAGATCGGCGCGTAGATGTCGCGCGCCACGTGGCCGGCCGCATCGTTCTGCATCAGCATGGCGACCGTCTTGACGCCGTGCTGCTTCAAATAGTCGACCATGAGCGAGCCGAAGCCCGAGGCGCCCGCGTCCCAGTTCCAGCTCCGCATCAGATAGCCGTGCTGAGGCTTGCCGAGGTCGAAGTGGATGCCGGTGGCGCCGCCGAGCATGAGGAACTGGCCGTCATGGGCGTTGGCATAGGCCTCGATGCCCTTGTAGACGTTGGTGAGGAACGGCCCGAAGACGAACTTGACGTGCTCCTCGTCGATCAGCTTCTTGAACTCGATGAGGCCCTGCTGCGGATTGCCCTGGGTGTCGGGATTGAGGAGCTGGAGCTTGTACGTCTTGCCGGCGACCGCGAAGCCGCCCGCCTTGTTGATCTCGTCGACCGCCATGCGCGTGCCCTGGGTGGACATCCAGCCGTAGGTGGTGAGCGCTCCGGTCTGCGCCTCGATCTCGCCGAGCTTGACGACTTCCTGCGCCGCGGCCGGCGCGGGCGCCAAGAGTGCCGCAAGCGCCGCGGCGGCAAGCGTGCCCGCGACGAAATCTCTCCACTGCCGGTGACGGCTCGACCGCATGGCGTCCTCCCTCAAGCGATTTTCTGTTCGCAGCGTGCTATCTTAGTGGTATCTTAGCGCGATGACAACGCTAGCACCGCCGCCTCCTCCTGGCAAGCGGCGGCGGAGTGCAACGGCGGACTGCGAGGGAGCGAGGAGCCATGCCGAAGCGTCTCAGCGGGCGAGAGATCGAGCAATTCCACGAGGAAGGCTGCATCTTCCCCATTCGCGTCATGTCGGAAGCGGAAGCGGGCGAGCTGCGCGCGCGGCTCGAGGAGTTCGAGCGGCAGACCGGCGGCCCGCTCAAGGGCGATCTGCGCCACAAGTCGCATCTCCTCTTCGCCTGGCTCGACGAGCTCGTGCACAAAAGCGACATCCTCGATGCGGTCGAGGACCTCTACGGCCCGGACCTGCTCTGCTGGACCAGCAATTTCTTCATCAAGGAGGCGCGCAACCCGGCCTTCGTCTCCTGGCACCAGGATTCGACCTATTGGGGATTGAGCCGGCCGGACGTGGTGACCGCCTGGGTGGCCTTCACCGAGGCCACGCCCGCCAACGGCGCCATGGAATACATCCCCGGCAGCCACCAGCTCGAGCAGATCCCGCACCGCGACACCTTCGCCAAGAACAATCTCTTAACGCGCGGCCAGGAGATCGCGGTCGAGGTCGACCGCTCGCAGCGCCGCGTCATCACGCTCCGGCCGGGCGAGATGTCGCTCCACCACGTGCGCCTGGTGCACGGCTCGCCGCCCAACCCCTCGGACGACCGCCGCATCGGCTTCGCCGTCCGCTACATCCCGACCTCGGTCGCGCAACTAGCCGGCGAGGACAGCGCCGTCCTCGTGCGCGGCTCCGACCGCTACCGCCATTTCGAGCCCGAGCCGCGGCCGAGCCGCGATCTCGAACCCGATTTCGTGGCGCTCCACCGCCGCATCACCGAGCGCAACGCCAAGATCCTCTACCGCGGCACCGAGGTGGCGAGCTACAACGACCCCAAGGCGCTGGCCGAGCGCGGCTCCGCCGCCTGAGCCTGCGCGCTTCATAGCACGCTGAGGAGAGGACGATGAGCGAGCGTCAGCGCTTGACCATTCCCGATTTGAGGAAGCGCAAGGCGGCCGGCGAGCGCGTCGTCATGGCCTCGATCACCGACTACATGATGGCGCAATGGGCCGAGCGCGGCGGCGTCGACATCGTGGCCATCGGCGACAGCCTGGCGATGATCACTTACGGCCATCCGAACACCCTCGCCATGACCGTCGACCAGATGATCGAGCATACCAAGGCGGTGATCCGAGGTGCGCCCAGCACCATGTCGCTGGTCGCCATGCCCTACGGCTCCTATGCCACGCCCGAGATCGCCGTCACCAACGCGCTCCGCCTCATGAAGGAGAGCGGCGTGGACGCGGTCAAGCTGCAGGGCGGGCGCGAGAAGTTCGCCGTCATCAGGGCGGTCGCCCAAGCGGGCGTGCCCGTCATGAGCCACGTCGGCATGTGCCCCCATTTCGTCCACACCTACGGCGGCTTCAAGCTCCAGGGGCGCACCGCCGAGGAGGCCATGCGCATCGTCGGCGACGCGCGCGCCATCGAGGAAGCCGGCGCCGTCGGCCTCGAGATCGAGGCAGTACCCCCCGAGGTGGGCGCCGCCGTCGAGGCCGCGGTCGGCATCTTCACCTTCTCGATCGGCGCCGGCGGTGCCGGCTCAGGCCAGCTCCTCCTCGGCGCCGACCTCATCGGCGCCTTCGACAACTTCAAGCCGAAGTTCGCCAAGCGCTACGGCAACCTGGCCGAGGTGGCGACGAGCGCCTTCGCCGCCTACGTCGCGGACGTGCGCGCCAAGAGCTTCCCCGGCGACGAGCATTGCTACCGCATGAAGCCCGAGGAGGCGGCGCGCTTGAGGGAGATGCTGGCGCGCGGGTGAGCCTCGCCGTTCTGTCAGACCCGGCCGTCCGGCCCCCAGGGCTGTGGCCGCGCCGAGAAGAAGCCGCCGAGGATGCGCGCTACCTGCTCGGGCGCCTCGATGAGGATGGCGTGGCGCAGCTTGGGCAGGATGTGGAGCGTCGAATTGGCGATGCGCTCGTGCATGAGCCGCGCCATGCGCGGGCTGGAGCCGATGTCGTCCTCGCCGGTCATGACGAGCGTGGGTGCGGCGATCTCGGAGAGGCGCTCGGCGAAGTCCGTCGTCGCCAGCACGCGGTAGGCGGCGGCGTAGCATGCGGCATCGTTCGCCTTGTTGCGCTCGGCATAGTCCGCGAGCAGCGCCGGGTTGCGCGCGCGGAACTCGTCGGTGAACCAGCGCTCGAGCGAGCGGCCGAAGTGCTCGCCCGGGATGCCGCCCTCGACGATCTTGAGGCGCGCGAGCACGGCCGCCTTCTCCGCCTCACTGCGCCCGGCGGTCGTGCTCAGGAGGGCGAGCTTCTCGAGCCGCTCGGGATGCGAGAGGGCGAAGCCCTGGGCCACGAGGCCGCCGAGCGAGAAGCCGGCGAGGTGGCAGCGCCGGAAGCCGGCCGCGGCGAGGAGGGCGCTCAGATCCTCGACGAAATCGCCGATCGCGTAAGGGCCCGGCACCTTCTCCGACTCGCCGTGGCCGCGCAGGTCGTAGCGCAGGATGCGGTAGCGCCGCGCGAGCCGCGCCGCCACGCCGTCCCAAGCCTCGAGCCGGTTGCCCACGCCGTGGACGAGGACGAGCGCCCCGCCCGCCCCCTCGAGCCGGCAGCGCAAAGCGACGCCGTTGGCGCGGATCACCGTCGTGCCGTCGCTCGTCATGCCGCATCCCTCGCTACCGCCAGCACGCGTTGCTCACCCCCCTCCCTGCCCTCCCCCTCAAGGGGGGAGGGGAAGGAGACGAATTGGTCCGCTAATTTAACCCCCTCCCCCCTCGAGGGGGAGGGATGGGGAGGGGGGATCACGGAGCGCGTCACGGCGCTGCGCCCCCGGCACTTGCCGTCAGGCGCGCCGGCACCTCGCGGAAATGGGGCATGACCTCGGCGATGAAGAGCTCGAGCGAGCGGCGCGTCCTCTCATAGGGCAGGCCGAAGTTGGCACCGTAGCAGAACTGCTCGACGCCCGCCGCCTCGTATTGCCTGAGCTTGGCCACCACCTCTTGGGGCGTGCCGAAGACCATGCTGTCGCGCACGGCGTCCGGCCGGTAGTTGCCGCCGTCGCCGAGCCCGCCGAGATCGGCCGCGGCGGGAAAGCCGTTCTCAACGCCGCCGATGTTGCGGAAGAGCGTCTCGAAGCGGCGGCTGTGGGCGATCGAGGCCGCGACCGGGAGCCGCCAGTCCTCCGGCCGCTGGTAGACGTAAGTGCGGCGCAGCATGAGGAAGCGCGGCCGTGCCCGGCCCGGATGGCGCGCGAGCGTCTCGGCGAAGCGGCGGCCGAGAATGGCGACCTCGGCGTGCGGTCGCGCGAGCGGCGTCGCCATGATGTGGGCGCCTTGTGCCACCGCCCAATCGAAGGTGCCCTCGTCGCGCGCCGCCACCCAGATCGGCGGGTGCGGCTTCTGCAGCGGCTTCGGCACCGCGGTAGCGCTGGGAAAGGACCAGAACTCGCCGCGGTGCTCCGTGTCGCCCTGCCACAGCGCCTTCACCACCGGCAGCATCTCCTTGAGGCAGGCGACGCCCGTCTCTGGCTTCATACCGCGGGCCATGCGGTCGAACTCGTATTGGAAGGCGCCGCGCGCGATGCCGAACTCGAGGCGGCCGCCGGAGAGCACGTCGAAAAGTGCGGCTTCGCCGGCAAGCCTGATGGGATGCCAATAGGGGGCGACCACCACGGCGGTGCCGAGGCGGATGCGCTCCGTGTGCGCGGCCCAGTGGCCGAGGATGAGGAACGGGTTGGGCGCCACCGTGAGCTCGATCCCGTGATGCTCGGCCGCCCAGGCGATCTCGAAGCCGCCCGCGTCGGCGAGCCGGACGAGGGCGAGCGCCTCGGCGGCGACCTCCCGCATGTCGCGGCCGGGTGCTAAGCGCTCCATGTTGACGGAGATCGAAAACCTCACCGCGGCCCCCGCTCCAGCCTCGCCCGTCACGGCACGCCTGCGCATTTCCCGCTTGAGGGAGATGGCATGCGGCCCGCCGGCGCAAGACGGCCAGCGTCAGATTGCCGGCGCCAGATTAAAGGCCAGGCGGCGGCGCTGTCGACCGGCGAAACGGCGGTGCCGCGCGTTCGCCCCCCGTTCGCCTTCCCCGTTCGTCCTTGGCCGGCGCCGCACGGTTGCGCTAGGATGCGCCTGCCGTACCGGCCGTCCGGCGCACTACAGGAAGAGCCGCATGCGATGCCTGCCGTATCTCGCTCTCCTTTCCCTGGTCCTCGCCGCCTGCAGCCCGACCATGATCGTGCTGCGCCAACCGGAGAGCGGCCAGATCGCCGAATGCTCGACGCAGATCCTCGTCGCGAGCGTGGTGGACCACATCGATGACTGTGCCGAGGCCTATAAGCAGAAGGGCTACGAGCAACAGATTCCGTGAGCGCGGCCCGACGGCCTCGTTCTCCGCTCGAGCGCCGCAGAAGGCCATTCCGCCGCACCCCGTCTTCATGCTAGAGTGAGCTTGTTCTACTAACGAGTCACGCCTGCGAGCCGGCGATTGCTCAAGCGCGCGATGGCCTGGCGGCGCAAAGCAAGACAAGAAAAGCGCGCTTGGGAGGTCGGCCATGTTCACGCAAATCCTGAATCCCACGGGGAATCTGTTCCTCACCTGGCTGGTGGCGCTCGTCCCCGTGGCGCTCCTTCTCATCCTCCTGGCCGTATTCCGCATGACGGCCTGGCTTGCCGTGCTGATCGGCTCGCTCGTCACCTTCGCGCTCGCCGCGGTGGTGTGGGGGATGCCGTTCGGCGACGGCGTGCATGCCTATGTCTACGGCTCGCTCACCGGCATCTGGGCGGTCGACTGGATCACCGTCTGGGGCGTCATGCTGTTCAACACGCTGATGGTGACGGGCGTGTTCGAGAAGTTCCGCCGCTGGCTCATCGCGCAAGGGACGGCCGACGTGCGCGTGCAGACCATGCTCTTCGCCTGGGCCTTCGGCGCGCTGCTCGAGGGCCTGGTCGGCTTCGGCTATCCCTGGGCCTTCGTGGCGCCCATTCTCATCACGCTCGGGATTCCCGACCTCGATGCCATCCGGGTTGCCGCCATCGCCAACAACGCGCCGGTCTCCTATGGCGCGCTCGGCGCGCCGATCATCGCCCTTGCCGCGGTGACCGGCCTGCCGCTCCTCACCCTCTCGAGCTCGGTCGGCCACGTCGTGGCCGTGCTGGCGCTGCTGCCGCCCTGGGTGCTGCTCTATCTCGTGAGCGGCAGGAAGGGCATGCTGGAGGCTTGGCCGCTCGCCGTGGTGGGCTCGCTCGGCTACATCGCCGGCCAGCTGCCGGTAGCCGCCTACCTCGGCCCCTACCTGCCCGACGTGGCGGGCGCCATCGTCTGCTTCGCGGTCCTGCTCCTTCTCCTCAAGGTGTGGCGTCCGGCGACCGTGCTCGGCTACGGCGGCAAGCCGGTCTCCGCGGCCGACCAGGCCAAGCTCGCCGGCGGCGAGCACGGGCTCAGCGCCGGCGAGGTCTTCCAGGCCTGGCTGCCCTTCATCGTGCTGATCATCATCGTGGTCCTATGGACCGGCCCGTGGTCGCCCATCCCGGGCTACGTCCCCCTCAAGCTCGCGGTGACGGCGGGCTCCTCCATTAATCCCGGCGCCAAGGTCGCCGCCGCCTTCAACTGGGCGCCAGGCATCGGCGGCAGTGCGATCATGGCCTCCTGGATCGTGGTGGCGCTCATGTTGAGGCTCAGCGGCGCGCAGCTCCGGGAGGTGTTCAAGCGCACCTGGGGCCAGATGTGGGGCGCCTGCCTGGTCGGCGTCTTCATCTTCGGGCTGGCCTTCGTCTTCAACTTCTCGGGCATGGCCGGCTCGCTCGCCTACGGCTTCTCGAAGATCGGCGTCTGGTTCATCATCGTGGCGCCCATCCTCGGCTGGATCGGCGTGGCGCTCTCGGGCAGCAACACCTCGACGAACGCCATGTTCGGCGCCTTCCAGATGACGGTCGGCAAGCTGCTCGGCTTCCCGGTGACGCTGCTGCCGACGCTCAACTCGGTCGGTGCCGAGATCGGCAAGCCCATCGCACCCCAGACGGCGAGCGTGGGCGTCTCCACGAGCCGCTTCGTGCGCAACGAGGGCGAGGTGATCCGCCACAACATGGGCTGGACCTTCATCCTGCTCATCTACCTCATCGTCATCGGCGTCGCGTTCTATTTCTTCTTTCCGCAGATCATCTGGCTCGGCCACAGCTGATCTGAGCGCCGCGTATCGTTCGCGCCGTAGCGAAGCGTAAGCGCGCCGGGCTCCCGCCCCCGAGCTTGGCGCGCGCGCCGCGTCATCCTCCCGTTCGCGGAGGGGGAGCGCGGCCGAACGCGTCGATGCCGAATAGGACTTGTCTCGCGCGGCCGCGCCCGCTTAAGTCTCGTGACAAAGCAAGCGAGCGAGGTGCCGCACATGAAGACGACCGGATGGATGCTTGTTCTCGCCGCCCTGTGGGCGGCGCCGTGGGCGCCGCCGAGCGCGCCTGCCGCCGCGGCCGAAGCGCTGGCCGCGGCGCCGCCTCAGCTTGCCGCCCCCTTGCCGGCGGACATCAAGAGCCGTGGCAAGCTGGTGATGGGAGTGAAGTGCGACTACCCGCCCTTCGGCTATGTGGACGCCGCGGGCAAGAACGCCGGCTTCGAAATCGACGTGGTGCGCCAGTTCGCCGCTGACGCGTTCGGCTCGCCCGGCGCCGTCGAGCTCGTGTGCGTGAGCGGGCCGAACCGCATCCCCTACCTCACGAGCGGCAGGGTCGACGGCATCGTCTCGGTGCTCTCCTGGACGCCCGACCGTGCCAAGGTCATCGGCTTCTCGATCCCCTATTTCGATTCCGGCATCCGGCTGCTCGTGCCCCAGGGATCGCCGATCAAGGATTGGGGCGACCTCAAGGGCAAGACGATCACCACGACCAGCGGCGGCACGCAGAGCATCTGGCTCACCAAATGCATGCCTGACGTGAAGCAGCTGCTTTTCGACAACACGGCCGACTCGCTCTCGGCGCTCAAGCAAGGCCGTGCCGTGGCCTTTCCCCAGGACCTCACGCTCCTCGTCGGCATCGTGACCAAGGACCCGACGCTCAAGATCGCCGGCCACAGCGTGGCGCGCGGGCCCTTCGGCGTCGGCGTCAAGCTCGACAACAAGGCGCTGGCCGCCTGGTTCGACGCCGCCATCGCCGAGATGACGAAGGAGGACTTCTTCTGGCAGGCGCTCGCCAGGCACGTGCCCAAGGAGGCTCTCGACCAGTTCAAGGCGGCGGTGCCGCGCCCCGGCCAGCCGGCCATCTCCTACAAGGAGGCCGAGGACATCTACGCTTGCGACTGAGCGGAGAGCGTCGCCCGTGAATTTCGGCTACGCCCTCGACCCCGGCTACATCGTAGCGCACCTCGCGGATCTTGCCGCGGGTCTCTTGTGGACGCTGGCGCTGACCGCCATCGGACTTGCCGGCGGCTCGGCGCTTGGCCTTATCGGCGGTGCCGTGCGCGCCTATCGCGTCCCGCTCCTCTCGCCCCTCGTCGGCGGCTGCGTCGAGCTCATCCGCACCACGCCGCTCTTCGTGCAGATCTTTTTCCTCTACTTCGGGCTTCCGGACTTAGGCGTCAGGGTCTCCGGCTTCGCGGTGGCCAGTGCGGCGCTGGTGATCTGGGGGGCTGCCTACAACGTGGAGAATTTCCGCGCCGCGCTCGAGGCGGTGCCGCGGCCCTATCGCGAGGCGGCTCGCGCCCTCGGGCTGCGGCCGCTCCAGGCCTTCCTCGCCGTGGCCTTGCCGGTCGCCTGCCGCATCGCCATGCCGTCCGTCACCAACACCAGCGTGGAGACGCTGAAGAATTCGGCACTCATGCTCGCCATCAGCTTTCCCGAGCTCACCGACACCGCGGTCAACCTGGTCGCGGTGAGCTTCCGCGTCTTCGAGGTCTTCATCACGATCGGCGCCGTCTATCTCCTGCTCGCGGCCGGGCTCACGCGGGCCATGCGCGGCCTCGAGCGCCGCCTCGCCTGGCCGGTCTGAGCCGTGCCCGATTGGGTCCCGCCGGTCGCCGCCTACATGGCCCAGGGTCTGGCCACGACGCTGCTGCTCGCGCTCGTCTGCTCGCTCGCCTCGGTGGCGCTCGGCACGCTCCTCGGCGTGGCCATGATCGCCGAGCTCCCCCTCTTGCGGCGCGCCCTCCGCCTCTACATCGAGCTGTGGCGCGGGCTACCGCTCATCGTCATCCTCTTCTTCGTGTTCTTTGCCCTGCCGGCCGCGGGCCTGCGCCTGAGCGCCGTCGCGGCGGCCGGGGTCGGCCTCAGCCTCTGGGGCAGCGCCGTCGTCGCCGACAACGTGCGCGGCGCCATCGCATCGCTCCCGCGCGGCCAATTCGAGGCCAGCCGCGCGCTTGGCCTCCACTGGATCGCCACCATGCGCTGGGTCATCCTGCCGCAGGCGGTGCGGAGACTCTTGGCGCCGACGCTCAATCTCCTGACCTCGCTCATCCACGGCACCTCGCTGGCGGCGCAATTGGGGGCGCTCGAGCTCCTCGAGGCGGCGCGGCGCTCGATCCAGCGCCTCGTGCTCGATGCCGGCCAGCCGCACAGCTTCGCGATCTTCGGCGCAGTGCTCGTCGTCTTCTTCCTGGTCTGCTATCCCCTCATCAGCCTCTCGCGCCGGCTCGAGCGGCGCCTGCAGCTCTGAGCGGCGGGCGATGGCCAGGACCACGGTGCGCGCAATGGAGAGCTTTCGCGGCTATCTCCGTCCGGACGGCCTCGTCGGCACGCGGAATCTGCTGCTCATCGTGGCGCTCTCCGATCTGGCTAACGGAATCGCCGCGCGCCTTGCGGAGAATACGGCGGGTGCCGTGGCCCTTCTGACGCCCGCGGGCGGGCTCTCCTTCGGCGAGGAGGCCCGGCTGATCGCCCGCTTGCGCGTGCGCATGTGGGCCAACGCGAATGTCGGGGCCGTGCTCGCCCTTGGAACGGACGAGGCCGAGTTGAGGGCAGTCTCCGACGCCGTGGCGCGCGCGCGGAAGCCCGTCGAGACGCTCTCGCTCCTGGACACGCTCGACAGTCCGGGCACCATGCGTGCCGGCCGAAGCATCGCAGAGCGCCTCCTCGCCGGTCTCGCGCGGGAGCGGCGCCGCGAGGTGGCGCTCTCCGGCCTCTCCATCGGGCTCAAATCGAGCGCCAGCAGCGCCAGATCGGCGCGGCTCGTCAATCCGGCCGTGGGCCGGCTTGTGGACGCCCTCGCGCGCGCGGGCGGTACCGTGGTCGCGACGGAGCTGGCCGATCTCGCGGCTGCCGCGGATGCCCTCGCCGCACGCGCGACAGGGCGCGAAGTCGCCGCCGCGGTCAGGGCGGCCCTCGAGCGGCCGCGGCACCTCCTCGCCTCGCTCGGTGCCGCGGCACCCGACCCCACGCCGATGAACCGCCTCGGCGGCCTCGCCACCATCGCGGAGAAGGGCGCTACGGCGCTGAAGCGCCTCGGCCGCGCGCCGATCTGCTCGCTCATTCCCTATGGCGAGCCGCCGCAAGGCTCGGGCCTCCATCTCATGGCGGGGCCGGGATCGGCCGCGGTCTCGCTCGTCGGCCTCGCCGCCGCGGGTGCGACTCTCGTCGTCCACACGGTCGGCCTCACCAGCGCGACGCCGCCCTCGCCGCTCGTCCCCGTCGTCAAGATCGGCGGTCCCCTGCTCGCCGCAAGCCGGGAGCTCGATCTCGCCGTCACGGGCGGCGCCGGACATGGGCCGGCGCTCATCGCGGCCGTGCTGCGCGCGGCGTCGGGGAGGCGCACTGCGAGCGAGCGCGCCGATGGCAGTACCGTCATGCTGCCAAGCCAGCTGCCACCGCTCTGATGGTGCAGCCGCGAGCGGAGCGCTGGCGACCGATTGCGTTGGCCTATCCCATTGCGCCGAAGGCGGGCAATCGGAGGCGATTTCACGGACTCAGGCTGTCGACGGCACGGACGAGCTGGGCCTGGGCGGCGTCCCGGGCGGCGTTTGCGAGCTTCGCTTCACGATTTGCAGAGCGGTTGCCACCAGCGCGCCGACATTGCCGAGTTCGGCCGGGATGATCATGGTCGTGCTCTGCTTGGCGAGATTGCCCCATTTGTCGATGAAATCCTTGGCGAGCTGCATCTGCAGCGCTTCGATGCCGCCTTCGACGACCGCCGCCGTGGCGATGGCGCGGATGGCATCGGCGGTCGCCGAGGCGACCAGCTCAATGGCCTTGGCTTCGCCTTCGGCGCGCAGTATCTCGGCTTGCCGGCGCCCGTCGGCGAGGTTGATCTCCTGCTGACGCTGGCCCTCGGAGGTGTTGATCTGCTGCTGGCGCTGGCCTTCCGATTTGAAGATCATCGCGCGCTTTTCCCGTTCCGCCGTGATCTGCAGCTCCATGGCGTGCAGGATTTCCGCCGGCGGAGTGATGTCCTTGATCTCGTAGCGCAGCACCTTGATCCCCCAGTTGACGGCGGCCTCCTCCACCGCCGCGGCGACCGCGGCATTCAGCATCTGCCGCGAGGACAGGGCCTGGTCGAGATGCAGCTTGCCGATCTCCGAGCGCATGCTGGTCTGCGCCAATTGCATTGCGGCGTTCATCGGATTGCTCGAGCCATAGGCCGCCTTCACCGCATCGGTGATCTGCAGATAGAGGAAGCCGTCGACGGTGAGGGTGGTGTTGTCGAGCGAGATGCAGACCTGCGCCGGCACTTCCGAGGGCACTTCGCGCAGGTCGAAGCGGTACGCGACGCGGTCCGCGAAGGGCACGAGGACGTTCAACCCCGGCGTCAGGGCGCGGTGGAAGCGGCCGAGCCGCTCGACGATCCACGACTGCTGCTGCGGCACGATGCGCAGCGCCGAGCGGAGCACCGCGATCCCGAGGACCAGAAGAAGAATGAAGGGGATGAACGACGCGAGAAACTCGTCCCGCATGATGCGTCTCCTCGAATGCCTATGACTGCGCCGCCTCGGGCGACGGGGAAAGATGCAGGAGCTTGTCGGTCTTGCGCGTGATGAAGGCCGTAGTGCCGGGAGCGGGGGCGGCGGTGCCTTCCATGACGGCCTCCCAATTCGTGCCGCGATAGCTCACCAAAACGTGGTTTTCCTGCGGCAATACGCTGACGACCGTCACGCGCTGGCCGATGTCGAAATCGACGAGCTGCTTGCTGCGCGCGAGACGCCGCCGGTAGAGCATGACCGCGGCCGTGACGATCGCACAAAGCAGCACGAACGCCAAGATCAGCAGGTCGCCCGAAACCCAGAAGCCGATCGCGACCGCGAGGAGTGCAGCGCCGGCGACGCCGGCAAGATAGAAGGTGCCGGTGTGCAGCTCGGCCAGTGCGGCGGAGAGGGCGACGACGAGGAAAAGCCATTGCATGGGCGAAATGCTCATTCGGACGGGCTCTTCAGTCCCGGGCAGATTGCCAGCGCGCTGCGCCCGATCGCGAGATCTCCAGCAGTTTCTTCGCGGCGCAGATCTCCATCGGGCGCCGGCGTCATCACGGCAGGCACCGCCCGCCGCCGGTAGCATGCTCTCTCGCGGCACAGAGAGCAATCCCGCGCGTCGGTAATGGTACAGTTTGAATTTCTGGGTCTCTCGCGCCCCGCTCCCCTCGTGACCGGAGCCGTGCCATACTTAGAGTATGGCCATCAAGCGACTCAAACGTCCGCGCGACCCGCTCCAGCTCGCCAAGCTCATTGGTGATATTGCGACTGGGCAAGTTGCTGATAGGGCAGAAGATACCCGAAGCGCCGCCGCCGTCGAATTAGGCCAAAAAGGCGGCAAAGCGCGTGCAGCAAAATTGTCAAAAGAAAGACGAAAAGAGATCGCAAGTGCCGCAGCTCGGCGTAGATGGGGACATAAGTAATCTTGGTTAACTGCGCTTTGGGAGGAGCGGATTATCAGGTAAATTTGGAAGTGGCAGCGTCGGTATTACAAGTGCTGTGCCGGCCCCAAGACCGGGAAATGGGAATAGCGGATTAGCAGCTCCCGCTGATTGTGGTTCCACCCGCAATGTTCCAAGTCTAATGATCTTATCGCCATAATCGGCGCGGACTTTAATTCGTCCCGCCTGAATCAAAATCATTGGTGACATAACAAACAGCGTGTTTATAGTGAAAAGCTCTGGCAAGTCTGGGTCAGGAGGCAGCGTAGTGGTCTTAAAAGTTTCGTCCACTGTCGCTTTATTAGCAGGAATTTCTCCGCCTACATTTGGTTTATCGGGGGCGTTACCGGGCAAGAAAATTTTGATTGTGATGCTCCAATCCCGATTTTCTGCCATTTTACGCGGTTCATTAAAGGTCGTCGCAATTCCGAACTTTGGCACCACCATTGGAAAAGCCGGCACGTAAATAACGGCGTTGTAAACGCCGATGTAACTTGCCTTGTTACCAACCTCCGAACGAATGTCGTCACAAAAGATGGACGAGCCAAACGGTTCATCAAATTTGGACATTTGTTCAGCCTGACGTAGGTGTCCCCAGCAGATCACTGTATGCAATGCCGGTGGCGCCCCTAGTGGTTAGCATTGCCGCGTTAGGACCCGTGATATAGATCACGGCTCCTGCTGATGACGAGGATAACCAATCAGGGTGCCGATAATTGCGCGGAGGCTCCTCAAGGGGGTGGACGATACTGTATCCTGCTTCCGCATGCGAAATGGCAAAAAGCAGATCGCTCAAGGTATCAAGGCCCCAATTGCCCGGCGCACCGATTAAACGACACACAACGTCTGGTCGCTTATTCATCCGACGCGCCAGTTCAGCCTGAGTAAGGCCGCTCTTCTTGAATTCATTCAGCACAAGATCATGCACGCGGCTCCTGTTCCTAGCCTGAAAATAGGCGAACTCCCAAGCCGGGATCGCCCCTGTTCCCGTGGGGCTAAACGGGCTCAAAGTTGGAGAGGTAGTCATTGAGGCTGGCTCCGTGGAACGGTTGATGTGGATGAAAGAGATTCCTCCATCTGGCCTTACATCGTTCGATCTCATCGCGCCAATCTTTGTCTTCAGCCAAATTCTCCCGAAAGTTAACGGTCAGCGCCACGAATAGATCTTTATCTGCAAAGCCACCAAGCACTCTGATCCCCGGTTTCGGATCAACGCATCGAATATCAAAAATGTCGTCCCTGGGCGGGTCTGTCCGTGCGACCCGGGTGGCCTTTGGCTTCTTATAGGGATCGTCGGCGACGGTTATGCGATCCCCCTGGGTCCAGGCATCCAAATAGGCTCGCATCTGCGTTAGCCGCCGTCCCTCTGTTGTCACCGGCCATGGCGGGTGTGCGACCTTATTGACCTCCTCGGAAACAAACAGCTCCCGTATCACCTTAGCGCTCGGAATGAGCGGCGGCAGGAAGAACAGCCGAGGAGGCACCTCGCTGACACGGTTATTGATTCCATCGCGTATTGACATATAAGTCAATGAGAGAAATATTAAAGGACCTTACGCGCGATGGTAGCGCAATGCAGCTAGTAGAGTCCCGCATACATTCGTCAAAAGAAATTGCTTGACGCTAAGCATAAAATGACAGATACTAGGGGCATGAACAAATTGTCCCCTGAGAAGCGCGCCCAAATCCTCGGCATGATGGCCGAAGGGGTTTCGTTGCGGTCGATCACACGCCTAACTGGCGTGAGCCGGACAACCTCCCTCAAGCTGCTGGTCGATGTCGGCAACGCCTTCTCGGACTATCAGGATCGCGCGCTTCGCAACTTTCCGTGCAAGCGCGTGAAGGTTGACGAAATTTGGGCGTTCGTCGGGATGAAGGCGAAGAACGTTCCCGAGGAAAGGAAGGGCGAATACGGCATCGGGGACGTTTGGACATGGACGGCAATTGATGCGGATACGAAGCTCGTGCCGTCCTGGTTCGTCGGGAACCGCGATGCCGAGCACGCGCGGACCCTCCTAAGCGATCTTGCAGGCCGCATGGCCGGTCGCATCCAACTAACGTCAGACGCCATGCGCGCCTATCGGGACGCGGTACATGACGCGTTCCTAGACGAGATCGACTATGCCCAGCTCGTCAAGATTTACGGCGAAGACCCGGAAAGTATGAAGGGGCGCTATAGTCCCGCCGAGCGCATCGGCTGCGAGCGCCAGAAGATCAGCGGGAACGCTGATCCAAAGCATATCAGCACTTCTCACGTCGAGCGGCAGAACCTCAATATCAGAATGGGGCTGCGCCGCTTCACGCGCTTGACCAATGCATTTTCAAAGAAGCTCGAAAACCATGTGCACGGCCTCGCCATCTACTTTATGTACTACAACTTCGTTCGCATCCATCAAACATTGCGCGTCACCCCCGCGATGGCAGCCGGCGTAACCGACAAGCTTTGGGAGCTAAGCGATTTGGTTCGGATCGTGGAAGAATACGAGCGTGAGCCCGTCTCGGACGCCGACGCACCATCCGATATAGATCGCCTTTTGAGCGACGCCGACGGCTATATGCGACGCCCAGGACACCCCGACCAGCACGGCCCGCAGCGAACCTAATCATCGGAGATCGCGAGGACCCGGATTTTTTCGGCGAATCGATCACAGAATGCTGAAGCGGCTGTTAAAAGCTTTTTGGGTTGCCTTGTTCGCGTGTCTGGTGCTCGGATACGTCTCTCTGGTTTGGTATGCATCACAAGCGCCCGGGTCATCGCAATACGAACGCCGCACCTACCATACCAATGAAAAAGCCGGCCAGCGCAACCCACCCCAAACCCTTTGGGAATGGGTGACGCATGACGCAATAGCTGTCTTCACTTTCTTCCTGGCCGCCTTTACCGGCGCGCTCTTCTGGGTTTCCATCATTGAAATGCGATACCTGAGACGCGCCGATAAGACGGCACGGAAACTCGCGAAAATCACCAAACAACAGACTGCTATTTTGGCCGCTCAAGCCGATATCGCATTGAAGCAGCATGAACTCGAGCGCTTGCAGTTTATCGCCGACAAGAGGCCGAGATTGCGCATCCGGAACGTTGTTGTGAGGCCGGCAAGCGTCACGGGCTATGAGCCGACCCTTTTCCATCCCGGACAATATGTCGGTGGTCAATGCTATATCGCCAACTCTGGAGGCATCGACGCTGTTGTTGTGGAGGCTCACTGTGAGGTCTTTGTGACTAACGTTCAGCTGCCAATGGAAAGGCCCTACGAAGGGAAAAACGGCAATTCGGCGATCCGCCCAACGATTCCTCCCGGCGGTTCTGTGCCATTCCCATTTCAGAGCGATACCATTATCAGCGAACACCAGTCGCAGGCGGTCAGGAACGGCATTGGTTATCGGCTTTACTTGCTTGGATGGGTTGAATACGAAGACATCAAGGGAGTGCGAAGACGTACTGCGTTCTGCAGGAAATATGATGCCGCCACCGGTCGCTTCGCCGCAGTAGATGACCCCGATTACGAACACGAAGAATAGGATGGCGCCGCGCGACGTTCGGGGAATTCGGCATAATTGTCGAAACTGACCCACTAGTGCGCCAGGAAGCTGGCGTGATCCAGCCGGTGAAAGTCCGGCCCAGGTAAGGGGTAGCGCCCGCCTGGTAGCGAGTGTTGCGCTGTGGAAGGCAACGACCACGGCGAAGCGTACACAGCGATTGTGCGGGGTGGGCTATTGAGCCGCGTAAGCAGTAATGTCGGAGGGGCCGAGGCTTTTAGTGTAGCCGAAGGCAACATGTGCGGCGCCGCTATGCGAGGCGCCGTCGCCCTACCGAGGTCGAAGACCCCATCACGCACAAAGGGAGCCCGCCGGAACCTGGGAGATCCCACGTCCGGCCAGCGGCGACAAGCCGCCCTGGTCCGCATCGGGAAGGCGAGGAGCCGTAGCCGATGACGCACGGGCGCGGGAAGTCAGACTCCGCCATAGTAGCTGGGAAGCCGACGAACAAGGCCGGGCAATCGGTTGCGGAGCCGGTGGAGCGAAGGGCGGAGGCCAAGGGGAATGCGGGCCAGCACAGCACGCGCCGGGCACAGGACCGGGAAAGCGTGTCCCATGCGCTGGATCGCATACGACAAGCGGCAAGGCAAAGGAAGAAGGAACGGTTCACCTCGCTCTTCCACCATATCACCATCAGCCTGCTCCGGCTGGCGTTCTTCGCGCTCAAGCGAGACGCCATGCCCGGCGTAGACGGGTTGACATGGCAGGACTACGAGGCAGACCTCGAGTGCAAGCTCGAGGACCTGCACGCACGGGTCCGCCGGGGAGCGTATCGGGCACTGCCGTCCCGGCGACGGTACATACCGAAACCGGACGGCCGGCAGCGCCCGCTCGCGGTCGCCGCCCTCGAGGACAAGATCGTCCAACGGGCGACCATCGCGGTGCTGAACGCGATCTACGAGGAGGACTTCCTCGGGTTCTCGTATGGCTTCCGGCCACGGCGCGGCCAGCACGATGCGCTGGACGCACTGGCGGTCGGGCTCACCAGCAAGAAGGTGAACTACGTTCTCGATGCGGACATCCGGTCCTTTTTCGACGCGGTCGATCAAACATGGCTCGTCCGCTTCTTGGAGAACCGGATCAGTGACCCGCGTATCATCCGCCTGATCCAGAAATGGCTCAAGGCGGGCATCCTGGAAGACGGGGTCGTGACGGTGAGTGAGAGGGGGACGGGACAGGGCTCGGTGGCATCACCGCTCCTTGCCAACGTCTACCTGCACTACGTCTTCGACCTCTGGGCCGAGCGCTGGCGACGGCGCGAGGCACAGGGCGATATGATCATCGTGCGCTATGCGGACGACATCGTTGTCGGCTTCGAGCGTGAGGCCGACGCCCGACGCTTCTGGGAGGCGATGCGGGAGCGGTTGCAGGAGTTCTCGCTGACGCTGCATCCGGAAAAGACCCGCCTGATCGAGTTTGGCCGCCATGCCGCGGCCGAGCGCAAGCAGCGCGGGCTCGGTAAACCGGAAACCTTCAACTTCCTAGGCTTCACCTTCCTCTGCGGTAAATCGCGCCGCGGGAACTTCCTCCTCAAGCGGAAGACCCGGCGTGACCGCATGGTGGCCAAGCTCAAGGAGGTAAAGGGCGAACTGCGGCGGCGGATGCATCAGCCCATCCCGGTGCAAGGGACGTGGCTGCGGCAGGTCGTCACCGGCTTCTTTGGCTATCACGCAGTGCCGACAAACTTCCCGGCACTTGCGGCCTTCCGGCGCCATGTCACCGGCCTCTGGCGGCGCACGCTCCGGCGGCGCAGCCAGAAGGACGGCTCGACCTGGGGACGGATCGAGAAGCTGGCCGACGACTTTCTCCCAAAACCCCGCATCCTTCACCCCTGGCCGAGCAAGCGCTTCGCCGTCAAACACCCGAGGTGGGAGCCGTATGCGGGAAATCCGCCCGTACGGATCTGTGCGGGGGGCGCCCAGTAATGGGCGTCCCTACCGCGATCCCGCGCGTCCGCCTTGGGATGGCGGCGGCTTCCGGCGATTGTCCGAAAAGCGTCATGGGCGGCCCTGCCGGAAAGCGGCCTCATGTCCGCAAACCAGCCATCGCAGGCATGGCGGCCGAAACCCCGCCCTGCCATGCGAGTTTTTGACAAGCGCGCCGCAATCGCATAGCTTGCTGCCATGCGCGGGAAGAACCTCATGGTGGCCATTAACCAGTCGCTCGGCGGCGCCGATGCGGGCGGGGGTCCCATGCGCTGATCGCGGCAAGAGCGACGAGTTCCCCGAGCCCCGCCAGCGCCTCTGACGGGGCTTTCGTTTTGCGGCAAAGGGACGTGGAGCCATGAGCGCCATTACCGTCGAGCGCCTGAGCAAGAGCTTCCGCGTGCGCCCGCCGCGGCGGCGCGGTGCCTGGGCGGCGCTCTTTCGGCCGCGGCCGGCGGAGGACGTGCCCGCGGTCAGCGACATCTCCTTTGCCATCGGGCGCGGCGAGCGCGTCGCCTTCATCGGCCCCAATGGCGCCGGCAAATCGACGACGCTCAAGATGCTGACCGGCATTCTCAGGCCGAGCGGCGGCCACGCCGAGGTCGCGGGCTTCGTGCCCTGGCGCGAGCGCCGCCGCCTCGCCGGCCGCATCGGCATCGTCTTCGGCCAACGCTCGCAGCTCTGGTACCATCTGCCGGTCCAGCACAGCCTCGAGCTCTTGCGCCACGTCTACGGCATCGAGCGCGCGGCCTATGACGCGCGCTTGGCCGCCCTCGTGCGCGGCTTCGAGATCGCGGACCTCCTGGCACGGCCGGTCTCCGAGCTCTCGCTCGGCCAGCGCGTCCGCTGCGAGATCGCGGCAAGCCTCCTCCATGCGCCTGCCGTGCTGCTCCTCGACGAGCCCACCATCGGGCTCGACGTGACGGCCAAGGCGGCGCTGCGCGACCATCTGAACGCCCTCGCGCGGGAGGAGGGCACCACGGTGCTCCTCACCTCGCACGACACCGGCGACATCGAGCGCATCTGCGAGCGCGTCATCGTCATCGACCAGGGCCGGCTCCTCCTCGACGAGCCGCTCGAGCGGCTGCGCCGGGATTTCTTCCAGCACCGTTCCGTCGTCGTCGTCACGGCGGAGGAGCATCCGAGCCTGGCGCTGCCCGGCGTCGCCGTGACCGCGGCCGAGCCCTACCGGCTCTCGCTCAGCGTCGATACGTCGATCGCGGCGATCGAGACCGTGGTGGCCGCGGCACTTCGGCGCTTCGCCGTGCGCGACCTCGTCATCGAGAACCCGCCTTTGGAGGACATCGTCAAGGCGATCTACCGCGGCGTGGGAAAAGGAGCGCCGGGCCATGAGCCGCACTGAGCTCGGCGCCCTCGCCGCCTTCGCGGCACTCGGCTGGAGACGCGCCGCGGCCGAGCGCGCGGCGACGCTCGGCCGCCTGCTGCTCTACGGGTTGATCCTCGTCATCTTCTGGGAACTCTGGCAGGCGACGCCCTTGGCCGAGCTCGCGGAGCCGGGAACGGATGCCCGGCATCTCTTCTGGTATATGGCCGTGACCGAGTGCGTCGCCATCGCCACGGGCTATCCCTACCGCGCCCTCGAGATCGCCATCCAGAGCGGCGAGATCGCGAGCGCCTTGACCCGGCCGCTCCCCTATGCGCTGGCGACCCTCGCCGAATGGGCCGGTGCGACGGGCCATCGCCTGCTCGTCCTCCTCGCCGCGGGGGTGGCACTGGGCGTTGCCGTCACCGGCACGTTCCCCGTCCCGCTCGCGGATGCTCCGGCGCTCCTCCTCTCGATAGCGCTCGCCTCTCTGATCGTGCTGCTCTGCCAGCTCCAGCTCGGCTATGCCGCGGCCTGGACGGGCTCCGCGGCGCCGCTCTTCTGGATCTGGCAGAAGCTCATGTTCGTCTGCGGCGGCCTGATCATCCCCTTGACGCTCTATCCGGCACCTCTCGGGACGCTCGCCAAGGCAACGCCCTTTGCCGCAATGCTGTTCGCACCCGGCTCGCTCGTGCTCGAGGCAACTCCGGCCGCAGCGGCGGCGGCGCTCGCTTGGCAGCTCGCCTGGCTCGTGCCGGTGGCTGCCGCGGCGTTCCTCGTCGACCGCGCGGCAGCCCGGCGCTTCGCCGTGCGCGGCATCTGAGGGGGGAAGCCCATGCGGCCCAAGAGCTCGCTCGCCTACCTTCTGGCGCTCGCCCGCATCAACATCGCGGCGGGTTTCGCGCGGCCGTACCTGGCACTCGTCTCGGCCGCCATGATGCTCGGCAACAACCTCATCTTCTTCCTCATCTGGGTGATCTACTTTGCCAGGTTCTCAAGCTTGCGCGGCTGGGTGCTCGAGGACTTGGCGCTCCTCATCGGCGTCGTCGCCTGGGCTTTCGGGCTCGCCGTCTTTCTCGCGGGCGGCGTGCGCGATCTCGCGCACATCATCGTCGACGGCAGGCTCGACATCCATCTCGGCCGCCCGCGCCATCCGCTTCCCGCACTCCTCATGAGCCGCTCGCTTCCCTCGGGTCTCGGCGACATGGCGAGCGCGCTCGTCTTCTGGCTCTGGCTCGGCCACGAAGGCTTGGGCGAGCTGCCGCTCCTCCTCGCCGTGTCGACGGCGGCGGCGGTGGTTTTCGCGGCGACGCTCACGCTCAGCCAATGCATCGTGTTCTGGTTTCCCGGCGCGCTCTCGCTCTGCGAGGAGCTTTACAACATGCTGCTCATGGTTTCCTACTACCCGCAGCACCCTTACGGGTTCGCGGTGCGGCTCGTGCTCTTCACGGTCTTCCCCACCGCCTTCATCGGATTCCTTCCGGCCGAGGCGATGCGCGCGCACGACCCGCTCGAGGCCCTGGCCGTGCTCGCTGCCGCCTTCGTCTATGCCGGCCTTGCCGTGGCGGTCTTCGAGCGCGGGCTCAGGCGCTACGCCTCGGGCAACCGCGTGCTCGAGCTGCGCTGAGCGGCTCAGCCGCCTCGCCCGCGCAGACGCGCGCGGTAGATGAGGCCCCAGGGATCGGGCATCTCGCCGACCGGCACCTCGATGAGGGTCGGGCCGCCGCGCTTGAGCGCGGCATGGAGCTCGTTCCGCAGGCTGGCCGGGCTCGTGGCGCGCACGCCGGCGACGCCGAAGGTCTCCGCCATCCTGTCGAAGCGCGGATTGTGCAGCTCGACCGCGATGAGGCGGTTGCCGTAATCCTCTTTCTGGATGCGCCGCACGTTGCCGAAAGCGCCGTCCACGAAAACGATCGTAACGATGTCGATGCCGTGCAGCACGGCACTCGCCAGCTCCTGGGCATTGTAGAGGAAGCCGCCGTCGCCCGAGATCGACACCACGGGCAATTCCGGCTTCGCCACCTTGGCGCCGAGCGCCGTCGGGAAGCCGTAGCCGAGGGTGCCCTGGTAGCCGCTGTTGATGAAGGTGCGCGGCCGATAGGCCGGATAGGCGAGGCGCGCGACGTAACCCACCTGGGTGAGCTCGTCGACGAAGATGCCGTCCTCGGGCAGCTCGGCGCGGATGGCGGCGAGATACTCGACCTGGGGGCTCAAGCGCGCGCACTCGGCCGCCATCGCGGCCTTGAGCGCCGCGAGCTCGTCGTGCCGCGAGGCGCGCTTGCGGTTCTGCTTGAGGAGGGCGTCGTGAAGGGCGGCGAGCGCCGGCTTGGCGTCGGCGACGATGCCGACCGCGGGCCTGGCGAAGCGCGCCATCTCCGCGGGATCGATGTCGATGCGCACGATCTTGAGCGCATCGTCGAGGCCCCAGAGCTGCTGCGGATGCTGGAGCCGCGTGCCGACCGCGAGCACCGCGTCCGCCTCGCGCCACAGCGCATAGCCGGAGAGCGTCGTGTGGGCGAGCCAGTGGCGGTCGTCCACGATGCCGCGGCCCGCGCAATTGGCGACGACCGGCGCTTGCAGCGCCTCGGCCACGGCGAGGAGCGCCTCGCCCGCGTCCGTGGCCCCGCCGCCCACGAAGATGAGCGGCCGTTGCGCCTCGCCCAAGAGGGCCGCCGCCTTCTCGACGAGCGCGGGGTCCGGCTCGGGCGCCGTCCAGGCGCTGGCGGCGTCGGGCAGGGCGAGCTCGCACTCGAGCGCCAGCACGTCGAGCGGCGCCTCGATGCCGACCGGACGCTGCCGGCCGCCCATGAGCTCGCCGAAGGCCTCGTTCATGAGGCGGCCGGCCGCGGTCGGATGCTCGATGCGCGCCGCCCATTTGGTCAGGCCCCTCAAGATGGCGAGCTGGTCGGGAACCTCGTGCAGCATGCCGTAGCCGCGCCCGATCATGTGCGAGGGGATCTGGCCGGAGAGGCAGAGCACCGGCGTCCCCGTCGCATAGGCCGTGGCGAGCGCCGCCGTGGCGTTGAGGAGACCGGGGCCGGGCACGACGGCAAAGGCCCCGACCCGGCCGCTCGCGCGCGCGAAGCCATAGGCCATGTAGGCCGCCGCCTGCTCGTGGCGCGGGTGAATGACCCGGACGGCGCCGCCCGCATCGTAGAGTGCGGCGAAGAGCGCGTCGTTCTGCACGCCCGGCAGGGCGAAAAGCGTATCGACGCCATGCCGGCGCAGCATCTCGACCAATGCGGCGCCGCCCGTCATGCGTGCCATCGCGTGCTCCACGGCTGCGGCGATAAGGGCGCACACTAGCAGGACGGCCGTCCCTGTCGAGAGGCGAGGCGGGCGCGGCGATTGACCTGGGGCCATTGACCCGGGGCCATTGATCTGGGGCCATTGACCTGGGGCCATTGACCTGGGGCCATTGACCTGGGGCCATTGACCTGGGGCCATTGACCTGGGGCCATTGACCCTTGGCCGTCCGTTCCTTATCCATGGGCGCTGCCGCGGCGCGGCTTTTCTCGAGGGGGGACGGCATGAGCGAAGAGGGCGTCCATGTGCCGCACGCCGGCCATGGCCATGAGGCGGAAGGCTCGCTCGGGCGCTGGATCGCGATCTTCACGGCGGTCGTCGCCACGCTTGGAGCGCTGATCGGCCATGAGGCCGAGGACACCGCGAAGAACGCCATCCTGCTCAAGAACGAGGCGGTGCTCAAGAAGACCGACGCCGCCGACCAATGGTCCTATTACCAGGCGGTCAGCACCAAGTCGCACTTGACCGAGCTGGCGCTGGCGCTGGTTCCTGCCGACAAGCAGGCCGGCCTCGCCGACAGGATCGCCAAGTACGAGAAGCAGAAGGAGGAGATCAAGGCCAAGGCCGACACGCTCGAGGACGCCTCGGCCAGGGCGAACGACGCGAGCGCTGCCCTGGGCGGCCCGCGCGAGAAATACATGTACGGGCTGGCGCTCCTCCAGATCGCGATCAGCGTCGGCTCGGTCACCGTGCTCACCGGCCAGCGCTGGCTCTTCGCCGTGGCACTCGCCGGCAGCGTCTTCGGCCTGATCTCCGCGGGCCTCGCCTATTTCTCCCTCTGAGGGGGCAGCACCCCGTGTCCGAGCTCGGCCATATCCTCTACGACTGGTTCGGCCTCAACCGCGCACTCTTCCGGCTCGTCAACGGCATGCACGGTGCCCTCTGGGACCACGCGATGCTGGCCGTGAGCACCGCCGCGGAGAGCGGCCATTTCGCGCTCTACATGGCGGCGATCCTGCTCCTCGCGCGCATCACGCCGCGTCTGGTTTCGCTGCAGAACGCCTTCGTTTTCGGCATCGGTTTCCCGGTTATGGAGCTCGCCGTGACGGCGATCAAGGCGGCGACAGCCATGCCGCGTCCGTCCTTGGCCCTCGGCGAGGCGTCGGTCACGCTGCTCGACCGCGGCGCCGAGGGGGCGGCCTTCCCCTCCGGCCACGTGGCCTTCGCGGCATTGCTTGCGGCTTCGCTCGGCAGAGGGGCGCCGCGGCCGCTCTCGTGGGCGCTCTGGGCTTTCGTCGCCGCGGTGGCGCTCTCGCGCGTCTCGCTCGGCGCCCATTTTCCTGCCGACGCCGTGGGCGGAGTCCTGGCCGGAGGCGGGGTCGCGCTTGTTATCCGCGCCTTTCTCATGTATTGGGGAGGCGGGGCGCGGCGGTCCGGCTAGACCGAGAGAGCGGTGCTGCGCGCGGCGCCAGCCCCGCGCCGGATCTGCCAACCAGCGCAGGACGTTAAGGTACGGTCAAGCGATCGTGATCGGGACGCCGGAAGGTTCCCGATGCCGCGCGCGTATCGCTTGGCATATGGTTTGCGTCCCATTGCGGGGCGGAGGCATTGTAGGCAGCGTCGGATGCGGGTTCGCCGGAGTCATGTTTTTGCCGCGATGGCGGTCCTCTTGGCCGCCGGCGGCTATTATTACTTCAGCGTCTATCTGCCCCGGGCGAAGCACGCTCAGGCGGCAAGCGCCGCGACGCTCGTAGCCCCGGTCACGGTGGCGCCGGTGACCGAACAGGCGGTGCCGGTGCAGTACAACACCATCGGCACCGTCCAGCAGTTCACCACCGTCTCGGTCAAGTCGCTCGTCGACGGGCAGATCTTCAAAGCCGGGTTCCTGGAGGGGCAGTACGTCCACCGCGGCGACCTCCTGTTCCAGATCGATCCGCGCCCCTTCCAGGCGGCCCTGCAGCAGGCGCAGGCCAACCTCGAGCGCGACAAGGCCCAGTCCGTGCGCGCCGATCTCGACCTCAAGCGCTACGACGAGCTCGCCAAGAAGGACTGGGCGTCGCGCCAGCAGTACGAGCAGGCGCGGGCCACCGCCGACAGCGCGCACGCCAGCGTGCTCGCCGATCAGGCCGCCATCGACCAGGCCAAGCTCAACATCGAGTACAGCCAGATCCGCTCGCCCATCGACGGCCGCACCGGCAACATGCTGATCAACGTGGGCAATCTGGTAAAGGCCAACGACACCGTGGCGCTGGTCATGATCAACCAGACGCGGCCGATCTACGTCTCCTTCGCGATCTCGCAGCAGAACCTGCCCGAAGTGAGGGCGCGGATGGCAAGCGAGGCGCTCTACGTGACGGTCGTCATTCCCGGCGATTCCGGCGGGCCCGAGCGCGGCAAGGTCACCTTCATCAACAACCAGGTCGATACCTCGACCGGCACCATTCAGCTCAAGGCGACCTTCCCGAACGAGAACGACCGCCTCGTGCCGGGACAATTCGTCAACGTGGCGATGACGCTGGCGACCCTGACCAACGCGCTCGTGGTGCCTTCCCAGGCGGTGCAGACCGGGCAGAAGGGGACCTACGTCTACGTGCTCAAGCCCGACAAGACGGTCGAAGAGCGTGCCGTCGAGCTCGGCCCGCAGCTCGAGGCGACCGCGGTCGTCACCAAGGGGCTGCAGGCGGGCGAGGAGGTCGTGACCGACGGCCAGCTCCGGCTCTTCCCCGGCGCCAAGGTCGAGGTGAGGAAAGCGGGCTGATGCGGCGAACGTTGCCATGAACCTCCCGGAAACCTGCATCCGAAAGCCCATCGCCACCACGCTCCTCATGGCGGGAGCCGTGGTCTTCGGCCTGGTCGCCTATCGCGCGCTGCCGGTCAACGAGCTGCCGACCGTCGACTTTCCCACCATCGCCGTGCTGGCCCAGCTGCCCGGCGGCAGCGCCGAAACGATGGCCTCCTCGGTGGCGACGCCCCTCGAGAGTCAATTCGCCACCATCGCCGGCCTCGATTCGATGAGCTCGACGAGCGCCCTCGGCCAGACCAAGGTCACGCTGCAGTTCTCGCTCGAGCGCAACATCGACGCCGCCGCCCAGGACGTGCAGGCCGCCATTACCGCGGCGGCGAAGCTGCTGCCGACCGACATGCCGAGCCCGCCCACCTTCCGCAAGGTGAACCCGGCGGACTTCGCCATCCTCTACCTTGCCATGAGCTCGACCACGCTGCCGCTCTCGGAGGTCGACAAATACGCCGAGACCATCCTCGCCCAGCGCCTCTCCCAGGTCAGCGGCGTGGCTCAGGTCAACGTCTTCGGCTCGCAGAAATACGCCGTGCGCGTCCAGGTCGACCCCGACGCGCTGGCCAGCCGCAACATCGGCCTCGACGAGGTGCTCAAGGCGGTCGAGAGCGCCAACGTCGACGAGCCCGTCGGCACCATCGACGGCAAGCACCAGTCGCTCACCATCCAGGCCAACGGCCAGCTCGTGAACGCCGCGGCCTTCATGGATCAGATCGCGATCTACCGCAACGGCGCGCCGATCCGCTACAAGGATCTGGGGCGCGTGATCGACAGCGTCGTGAACGACAAGATCGCGAGCTGGTACAACGGCAACCGCGCCATGGTCCTCGCCATCTACCGCCAGCCGGGCACCAATACGATCGCCGTCGTGAACTCCATCATGGCGGTGCTGCCGTCCTTCGAGGCGCATCTGCCGGCCTCCGTCCACCTCAACGTCCTCTACGACCGCTCGCAGTCGATCCGCGCCTCGGTGGACGACGTGCAGTTCACGCTCTTGCTGGCGGCGGCACTGGTCGTGCTGGTGATCTTCCTCTTCCTGCGCAACGTCTCGGCCACCATCATCCCGTCGCTGGCGCTGCCGATCTCGGTGATCGGCACCTTCGCGGTGATGTATCTGATGGGCTATACGCTCGACAACCTCTCGCTCATGGCGCTCACACTCTCGGTCGGCTTCGTCGTCGACGACGCCATCGTCATGCTCGAGAACATCGTGCGCCACATGGAGCGCGGCCTGAAGCCGCTCGAGGCGGCGCTGGTGGGCTCGAAGGAGATCGGCTTCACCATCCTCTCGATGACGGTCTCGCTCGGCGCGGTGTTCATTCCCGTGCTCTTCATGGGCGGCATCGTGGGACGGCTCCTGCATGAATTCGCGGTCACCATCTGCGCCGCGATCGGCGTCTCGGGCATCGTCTCCCTCACCCTCACGCCGATGATGTGCAGCCGCTTCATCCGGCCGCAAGGGCACGCCCAGCACAACCGGCTCTATCGGCTGACGGAGCGCGGCTTCGAGGCGGTGATCGGCGGCTACGGCCGCACGCTCAAATGGTGCCTCGCCCACAAGCCGCTCATGCTCCTGGTCTTCATCTGCACCCTCGCCGGCACGGTCTATCTCTTCCTCAGCATACCGAAGGACTTCCTGCCGAGCGTGGATACCGATCAGCTCATCGTCTTCACCGAGGGGCCCGACGACGCGTCGTTCGATTTCATGGTGCGCAATCAGCAGAAGGCGGCCGCGATCGTCCAGGCGGATCCGAACGTCGCCCAGCTCATGTCGTCGGTCGGCGCCGGCGGTCCGCGCCCCACCGTCAACTCGGGCACCATCTTCATCAGGCTCAAGCCGCGCGCCCGGCGCGAGCTGAGCGCCGACGAGGTGGCACTGGAGCTGCGCGGCAAGCTCGCCGGGATACCCGGCCTCAAGCTCTACATACAAAATCCCCCGAGCCTCAGGGTCGGCGGACAGCTCACCAAGGCGCAGTATCAGTATACGCTGCAGGACATCGATCTTGCCGAGCTCTATTCGAGCGCCGCCAGGTTCATGGACGCGCTCAAGCGCCAGCCCGGCTTCCTCGACGTCAACAGCGACATGCAGAACAACGGCCCGCAGCTGGTGGTCAATATCGACCGCAACAAGGCGGCGATGCTCGGCGTCACCGCCCAGCAGGTCGAGGACGCGCTGGGTGCTGCCTTCAGCTCCGAGCAGGTCTCGACCATCTATACCTCGCTCGACCAGTACGAGGTGATCCTCGAGGTGCTGGACAAGTACCAGAGCGATCCGAGCTCGCTGTCGCGGCTCTATATCCGCTCCTCGAACGGATCGCTGGTGCCGCTCGATTCCGTGGCGACGATCGGCCGCGGCGTCGGCCCGCTCACCATCAACCATCTCGGCCAGCTGCCCTCGGTGACGGTGTCCTTCAACCTCGCACCCGACACCTCGCTCGGCACCGCCGTGCAGGCGATCCAGCGCCTCGAGCGGCAGATCAACATGCCGGCCGCGATGGTGACCAGCTTCCAGGGCACCGCGCAGGCGTTCCAGGCCTCGCTCCAGGGTCTCGGCATCCTGCTGCTGATGGCCATCGTCGTGGTCTACATCGTGCTCGGCGTGCTCTACGAGAGCTTCATTCACCCCTTCACGATCCTCTCCGGCCTGCCGTCGGCGGCGGTGGGCGCGCTCTTGAGCCTGATGTTCTTCAACGTGACCCTCAGCCTCTATGCCTTCGTCGGCATCATCATGCTGGTCGGCATCGTGAAGAAGAACGCCATCATGATGATCGACTTCGCGCTCGAGCGGCAACGCGGCGAGGGCATGAGCCCGCCCGAGGCGATCTACCAGGCCTGCCTCATCCGTTTCCGCCCGATCATGATGACGACCATGGCGGCTCTCATGGGCACGCTGCCCATAGCCCTCGGCGTCGGCAGCGGCTCCGAGGCGCGCCGGCCCTTGGGCATTGCCGTGGTGGGCGGCCTCATGCTCTCGCAGCTCCTCACCCTCTATCTGACGCCGGTCATCTACATCTATCTCGACCAGCTGCAGCACATGCGCATTTTCGGCCGCCGCCGCCGTCCGGCGGCGCGTGCAGCGCCCGAGACGGGCGAGCCCAGTGCCGAGCCTTTGCCCTTCCCCGCGCTCGACGAAGCGGCCGACGGGCCGCGCAAGGCCGCGGGCTGAGCCTGTTCCCTGCTTGGCGAGTTGCGCGCCGCGCGGTCGGGTGCCGCTTGGACGGTCGCGGCCGCGACAAAATACGCGCAGGCGTTTAGCAATTGCCAAGTCGCTCGGCTGCGGAACGGCGATCTTGCGGCCGGCCGCAACAATCCCCTTTATCTCGTGCCCGCATTTCCCTATATGGGCGGGTACCGGCGCTCGGGGCTCCGCGGCGGCGCTGCCGTGCGCGTGCCGGCCGCCTCCGCAAGCCTCCGCGATCCTGCACCCATGGATGTATCGGGATGATCGAAGTTCAATCGCTCACCAAGCATTTCGGCCCCATCGTCGCCGTGGAGAACGTGAGCTTCGCGGTCGGCCGCGGCGAGGTGCTCGGCTTCCTGGGTCCCAATGGTGCCGGCAAGTCGACGACGATGAAGATGATCGCGGGCTTTCTGACGCCCACGAGCGGCGTCGCCAAGGTGTGCGGCTTCGACGTGCTCGAGCAGCCGATCGAGGTCAAGACGCGCATCGGCTACCTGCCGGAGGGCGCACCGCTCTATGCCGACATGACGCCGAGGAGCTTCCTCGCCTTCATCGCCGCGGCGCGCGGCTTCCGCGGCGCCGAGGCGCGCCGGCGCATCGACGCCGCCGCCGAGGAGACCGAGATACTCGCGGTGTTCGACCGCCCGATCGACACCCTCTCCAAGGGCTACAAGCGTCGCGTGGGCCTGGCCCAGGCGCTCCTCCACGACCCCGAGGTGCTCATCCTCGACGAGCCGACCGACGGCCTCGACCCCAATCAGAAGCACGAGGTGCGCACGCTCATCCGCGAGATGGCGCCGCGCAAGACCATCGTCATCTCGACCCACCTGCTCGACGAGGTGAGCGCCGTCTGCACGCGCGCCATCGTCATCGCCGGCGGCAGGCTGGTGGTCGATTCGACGCCGGCCGAGCTCGAGGGCCGCTCGCGGCTCCACAATGCGGTGTCCTTGCGCCTCGCCGGCCTGGGGCTCGCCGAGGCGAGCTCCCATCTCGCAAGCGTGCCCGGCGTCGCCGGCCTCGATGCGCGCGAGACCGTGGGCGACGTCATCGGGCTTACGCTCTATGCCGAGGACGGCCGGACGATCGTCGCCGAGGTGAGCCGCCTCATCCACGAGCGCGGCTGGACGGTCGAGGAGATCCGCGTCGAGCAAGGCCAGCTCGACGAGGTGTTCCGCGAGATCACCGCTGGCCGCAGCTAATACCGGGAATCATTGATGTGCGTTCCACCCCCCTCCCTAACCCTCCCCCTCAAGGGTGGAGGGGACATGCATGGCATGGCAACAAGCTTCTCCCTCCCCCTCGAAGGGGGAGGGTGGGGAGGGGGTGTCTCATGCTTCAACGATGGTAGTCTAGGGAGCAGTGCGGTCGATCGGGCAGGCGAGAGGGTGTCGAGATGAGAGGCCTCTGCAATATCTATGCGGTGTTCCGCCGCGAATTCGCCGCCTATTTCACGACGCCGCTGGCCTACGTCTTCCTCGTCGTCTTCCTCGCCCTCGCGGGTGCCCTCACCTTCTATATCGGCAACTTTTTCACGCGCGAGCAGGCCGACCTCGAGCCCTTCTTCACCTTCCACCCGTGGCTCTATCTCTTCCTCATCCCGGCGATCTCGATGCGCCTCTGGGCCGAGGAGCGCAAGACGGGCACCGCCGAGCTTCTGCTGACGCTGCCGCTCACCATCCCCGAGGCGGTGATCGGCAAGTTCCTCGCTGCCTGGGCCTTCACCGCCGTGGCGCTGGCCCTCACCTTCCCCATCTGGATCTCGGTCAATGTCCTCGGGCGGCCCGACAACGGCGTCATCGTGGCGGGCTATCTCGGCAGCTTCGTCATGGCGGGCGCCTTTCTCGCGGTCGGCTCCTGCATGTCCGCCCTCACCAAGAACCAGGTCGTCGCCTTCGTGCTCGCCTGCGTCGCCTGCTTTCTCTTCATCCTCTCCGGCACGCCGATGGTGCTCGGCTTCGCCGGGAGCTGGCTGCCGCAGGTGCTGGTCGACACCATCGCCTCCTTCAGCTTCCTCACCCACTTCAATGCGATCAAGAAAGGCGTCATCGATTTGCGCGACGTGATCTTCCTCGCCTCGCTCATCGTGCTCTTTCTCTATGCGAACGTGATTCTGGTCGACCTCAAGAAGGCGGCATAGTCGAATGGGCCTCCGCGCATGATGACCCCGCACCGGCTCGACCGCACGGCGCTCTCGCTCCTCGGCTTGGCGCTTGCGGTCACCCTCTTCTTCGCGATCAACATCTTCGCCAACGCCGCGTTCAAGGGCTGGACCCTCGATCTCACAGAGGGTGGGCTCTACACGCTCTCGGGAGGCACGCGGCAGCTCTTAGCCAATCTCAAGGAGCCGCTCACGCTGCGCTTCTACTTCTCGCAGCGCCTCGCCGACGCGGTGCCGAGCTACGGCAACTACGCCTCGCGCGTGCGCGAGCTGCTCGAGCGCTACGCCAGCCTCTCCGACGGCAAGATCCGCCTCGAGTTCTACAATCCCGAGCCGTTCTCCGATGCCGAGGACCGCGCGGTCTCCTTCGGGCTGCAGGGCGTGCCGGTGGGCAGCTCCGGCGACCAGGTCTATTTCGGCCTCGCGGCCACCAACAGCACGGACGACGAGGAGATCATCCCCTTCTTCCAGCCGGACCGCGAGCGCTTCCTCGAGTACGACGTGAGCAAGCTGATCGCCAACTTGGCCAACCCGAAGAAGAAGGCGATCGGCCTCATAAGCTCGCTCCCCATGGGCGGCTCCTTCGGCAACCCCATGATGGGCCAGGCGACGGTGCAGCCGTGGATCGTGATGAGCGAGATGCGCCAGCAGTTCACCGTGCGCGAGCTCGGCGAGAATCCAGACGCCATCGACAAGGACATCGACGTCCTCATGATCGTCCATCCCAAGGCGCTCACCGAGAAGGCGCAGTTCGCCATCGACCAGTACGTGCTCGGCGGCGGCCGCGCCCTCGTCTTCGTCGACCCCAACGCCGAGTCCGACACCGGCCCCAGCCCCATGATGATGACCGGCGCCTCGAGCTCGGACTTGAAGCGCCTCTTCGCGGCCTGGGGCATCGAGCTGGTGCCCGACAAGGTGGCCGGCGACCGCGAGCTCGCGACGCGCGTGCAGGCGCCCATCAACGGGCGCAGCCAGGCGATCGACTACATAGCCTGGCTCTCCCTCGAGCAGGCCAATCTCAACCGCGACGACGTGGTGACGGCCGACCTCTCGAGCCTCCTGATGGCGACCCCGGGCATCCTCGAGAAGAAGAAGGGCGCCGCCGTCACCTTCACGCCGCTCGTCCAGACGGACGACGACGCGACCGAGATACCGGCGGACAAGCTGCGCCTCTTCCCCGATTTCTTGAGCCTGCTTGCCAATTACAAAGCCGTCGGCCATCCCTTGACCTTGGCGGCGCGCGTGCAGGGCATGGTCAAGACCGCCTTTCCCGACGGCCCTCCCGGTGCCGCCAAGGAGACGGCGAAGACGGCGGCGCCAGGCGAAAAGCCGGCCGATAAACCGGCCGAGAAGCCGGGCGAGACGAAGGCGGCGGACAAGCCGGAGCCGGCCAAGCCGGCAAGCTGGCTCAAGGAGTCGGCGAAACCGATCAACGTGATCGTGGTCGCCGACACCGACATGCTGAGCGACCGCTTCTGGGTGCGCACCCAGGACTTCTTCGGCCAGCAGGTCGTGCAGCCGACCGCCGGCAACGGCGACTTCGTGATCAACGCGCTCGACAATCTCGCGGGCTCCGAGGCGCTCATCGGCCTGCGCGGCCGCGGGCTCTCGGCGCGGCCCTTCGAGCTCGTGCAGCGCCTGCGCGCCAAGGCCGATGCGCGCTATCTCGCCAAGGCGCAGGAGCTGCAGGACCGGCTCAAGGACGCCGAGAAGAAGCTCGCCTCCCTCCAGAAGGAGGGCGATGCCGGCTCCCACCAGATCCTGACGGCGGCCCAGCAGGGGGAGATCGACAAGTTCCGCGGCGAGATGCTGACGACGCGCAAGTCCTTGCGCGAGGTGCAGCGGGCACTCCGCGTCAATATCGAGCGGCTCGACGAGCTCCTCAAGTTCATCAACATCGCACTCGTGCCGATCCTCGTCGGCATCGCCGCGATCGCGGTGGCCGTCGTGCGCGCGGCGCGCCGGCGCCGGCGCTACGGCACCGCCTGAAGGGGGAGGCAGCCCAAGATGAAGCCGAGAACGCTTGCCATCCTCGCGATCGTCACGCTCATCTTCGCGACAGCCGCCATCGTGGTCTCGAGCCGCACGCCGGCCTATAGGAGCGGCACGGGCGGGCAGCTCGTCTTCCCCGACTTGGCCGCCCACGTCAACGATGCGGCCAAGATCACCGTGCAGACCGCGGAGCAGAAGTTCAGCATCGTGCGCACCGGCAAGGGCTGGGCGGTTGCCGACAAATACGGCTATCCCGCCAAGTTCGACCTGGTGCGGCAGACGCTCGTCGGTCTCGCCCAGCTCAAGACGGTCGAGGCCAAGACCGCCGAGCCAGCACTCTATCCCCGCCTCGAGGTCGAGGACATCAGCCAGAAGGACGCCAAGGGCGAGCTCTTGACGCTCGAGGATGCCAAGGGCGAGAAGCTCGCCAGCGTCATCCTCGGCAAGCGCCACTACGGCCGCGGCGCCGATCAGGCGGTCGAGCTCTATGTGCGCAAGGCGGGCGAGGCGCAATCATGGCTCTCGACCGGCACGCTCGAGCGCAACGACGATCTCAAGCCCTGGCTCGTGCGCGACGTGGCGGCGCTCGAGCGCGACCGGGTGCGCGAGGTGACGGTGACGCCGGCCGGCGACAAGGCCTATACGCTCAGCAAGGCGAAGCCGGGCGAGGGCGACTTCACCCTCTCCGACGTGCCGCCCGACGACAAGGCGAAGTCGGCCTACGAGCTCAACTCCGTGGCGGGCGCCTTGGGCCTCCTCCTCCTCGACGACGTGCTGCCGGCCAAGGACCTCAAGCCCGACGCCAAGCTCCTCACCACGCTCGACTACAAGAGCTTCGACGGCCTCACCGTCGAGCTGGCGCTCTACGAGCAGGACGGCAAGAAGTGGGCCAAGCTCAAGGCGTCCTACAGCGCCGAGCCGCCGCCCGCCGCCCCCGCCGAAGCGGCCAAGAGCGCCGCGGCGCCGCCCACGCTCAAGAGCGCCGAGGAGGTCAAGAAGGAGGCGGACGCGATTGACGCGCGCGGCAAGGATTGGCTGTTCGGCCTGGCCGCGAGCGACGTCGTCAACCTCGAGAAGAAGCTCTCCGACCTCGTCGAGCCCAAGGACAAGACCAAGCCGAAGTCGTGAGGGCCGGGGCGCATTGCCCGGACTCATCGGCGCGAAGCATACCCCCCTCCCCAACCCTCCCCCTCGAGGGGCGAGGGGGAAGCTTGTTGCCATGCGATACACATCCCCTCCCCCCTTGAGGGGGAGGGTTAGGGTGGGGGGTGACGGGCATCAATGATATGAGGCGTCCACGCCGACGGCTCAAGACCGCGGGCGTCGCTGCGGCGGCGCTCATCGCACTGGGGCTCGCCGCCTTTTGGCTGGCACTCGCTCCGCCGCGCGCGCTCGAGGCCGCCGCCCTCCTCTTCGAGCTTGCGAGCGGCCGCGTGCCGGCATTGGTACCCGCTGCCGCGAGCTGGCAGAGCCAGGGCGGCAGCTATCAGGGCGACCTCTACCGTCCGCCTGGGGGCGCCCGTGCCGCACTCCTCCTCGTTCCCGGTGCCGCCGAGACGGGCAAGGACGATCCCCGTCTCGTGGCCTTCGCGCGCGGCCTGGCCGACCACGGCTTCCTCGTGCTCGTGCCCGACCTGCCGGGACCCAAGGCGCTCCGCGTCGGCCATGAGGACATTCCCGAGATCAGAGACGCCGCCGCCTATCTCGCGGGCCTGCCCCACGGCCAAGGGCCGCTCGGCATCGCCGCCATCTCCTATGGCGTGGGGCCCGCGATCCTCGCGGCACTCGAGCCGGGCATGGGCAAGGTCGTGGGCTTCCTCGTCTGCATCGGGGGCTATTACGACTCCACCAGCGTCATTACCTTCTTCACCACCGGCTATTGGCGCGCCGCACCGGGGGCGCCCTGGCAGCTCGGCAAGCCCAACGCCTACGGCAAATGGGTCTTCGTGCTGGCCAATGCCGTCCGCCTCGACTCCGCCGCCGACCGCGAGCGTCTCGCCCGCCTGGCCTGGACGAAGCTCCATGACCTCAATGCGGACACGTCGGCGCTCGAGCCAACCCTCGGCCCCCAGGGACGTGCTGTGATGGCGCTCCTCGACAACCGCGACCCCGCCAAGGTGCCAGCGCTCATCGCGACGCTGCCCGAGCGCATCTCGGCCGAGATCGCCGCCCTCGACCTCGCGGACAAGGACCTCTCCCGCCTCCACGCCCAGGTGCTGCTCATCCACGGCCGCGACGACGCCATCGTGCCCTATAGCGAGAGCGTCGACCTTGCCGCGGCTCTCGGGCCCCGCGCGCATCTCTATATCCTCGCACACCTCGCCCATGCCAGCCTCTCGCCGGGCGATCTCGCCGACGCCCTGGTGCTGCGGCGCGCAGCCGAGCGACTTCTTGGCTTGCGGGACGGCGGCTGAGCGGCCCGCCGCCTGTGCGCGCCGTCACAGCCGCGCGCCGCAACGGCTGGGACAATCGCCCGCGCGAAATATTCCCCCGCTCGATGCCGGCCGCTTTGATCCTGGCGCGTACCAAGCTAATAATGGGCGGTCCCGACCGGAGAGTGGCGATGGTCTTCTCCAGCTTGAGCGCGGTGCGGCGCTTCCTGGCTGGCGCGCTCGTGGCGCTGCCGCTCGTTGCCGCCGCCGCACCGGCCGTGGCCCAGAGCGGCGATCAGGGCCGCTTCTTCCGCATCGGCACCGGCGCCTCGGGAGGCACCTATTTCCCCATCGGCGGCGTGATCGCCAGCGCCATCAGCAATCCGCCGGGTGCCCGCCCTTGCGACAAGGGCGGCAGCTGCGGCGTGCCGGGCCTCATCGCGGTCGCGCAATCGACCCAGGGCTCGGTCGAGAACGTGACGCGGATCGAACACGGCGAGCTCGAATCGGGCCTCTGCCAGGCCGACCTCGCCTATGCCGCCTATTACGGCCTCGGCCCCTTCGCCAAAAGGCCGCTCGGCAAGCTGCGCGCCATCGCCAACCTCTACCGCGAGGCCGTGCATATCGTGGTGCGCGCCGATTCGGATATCCGCAGCGTGGCCCAGCTCAAGGGCAGGCGCGTCTCGGTCGGCGAGGAAGGCTCGGGCACGCTGATCGACGCCGACGCGATCCTGGCCGCCTACAAGCTGCGGCGCAAGGACGTGCAGCTCCAGTTCCTCAAGCCCGGCCAGGCGAGCGACGCGCTGCGCGAGGGCCGCATAGACGCCTTTTTCATGGTTGCCGGCTGGCCGGTCTCGACGGTGGCGGCCCTGGCCGAGGCCATGCCGGTCCGCCTCGTGCCCGTCGACGCCGACGCGCTGCCCAGGCTGCGCCAGACCCACCCCTTCTTCGGCATCACCGAGATACCGGCCGGCACCTACGCGGGCGTCCCCGCCACGGACGCGGTCAGCATGGCGGCGATCTGGGTGGCCTCGGCCGATCTCGACGAGGAGCTCGTCTACGGCGTCACCAAGGCGCTGTGGGAGAAGAGCACGCGGCGTCTCCTCGACGTGGGCCATCCCGAGGGCAAGGAGATCCGCCTGGAGACGGCGCTCGACGGCCTGGCGCTCCCGCTCCACCCGGGAGCCGAGCGCTACTACCGCGAGGCCGGCATGCTCAAGTGAGGCGGCACTCCGTCAGCCGTAGCTGAGGGTCTCGCGCTCCGCCGCCCTGTACCACTCTTGCAGCGACTTCATGCTCCAGACTGCGTCGCGATAGGCCTCGGAGACCGGGTCGAGCGCCGGCGCATAGGTCGCGAAACGGCTCACCACGGGTGCGAACATGGCATCCGCCGCGGTGAAATGGCCGAAGAGATAGGGCCCGCCATTGCCGTAGTGCTGGCGGCAGTTCTGCCAGATGGCCGCGATGCGGTCGATGTTCTCCTGAACCCCCGGGGCGAGGCCCTGGCCCGGCTTCCGCGCCCGCATGTCCATCGGCATGTTGGCGCGCAAGGGGGCGAAGCCCGCGTGCATCTCGGCGGAGACGGCGCGCGCCAGCGCCCGGGCGCCGGCATCGGCCGGCCACAGCCGGGCAGCGGGATAGCTCTCGGCGAGGAACTCGCAGATTGCCAGGGTCTCCCACACGGTCGTCCCTTTGTGCTTGAGGATCGGCACCGTGCCGCCGCCGCCGGGCGCGTGATGCAGGATCTCGGCCTTGGTCTCGGGCCGGCGCAAGGGCACCAGGATCTCCTCGAAGGCGGCCCCGGTGGCCTTGAGCGCCATCCAGCCGCGGAGCGACCAGGACGAGGTGTTCTTGTTGCCGATGACGATCGCGATGTCGGCCAAGGCGCTGCTCCATTGCGGCTTGCGGCAGGACGGTCTAAGCGAAGGTGCGGCCGCGCGCAAGGGCGGCGTCGAAGGCGGCGGCCGGCGGCTTCCCAATTACCCAAAAGCGCGCCATTCTAGACGTGTCCGCGGCCCTGCGGCTGCAACCTGAAGTCGGTATGAGCGAGGACCCTATGACGAGCTCCCTAATCGCGGCAGCCCCACGGGAGGCTGTTCCCATCACCCCCTTGCGCGAGGCAGCGCTGGCGCGCTGGCTCGCGGGCGCCGGCCTGGCCTGGCGCGGCTGGGTCGAATCGACCGGCTTCACTGCCAAGCCCGGCGAGCTCTCGCTCGCCCCGGGAGAGAACGGCCGGCTCGCCCGCGTCCTCGTCGGCGTCGAGGAGCACCAATCGCTGTGGACGCTGGCCGGCCTGCCGCAAAGCCTGCCGGCGGGAAGCTACCGCCTCGATGCGCCGCTCGGCGCCGCCGTGGCGGGCAAGGCAGCACTCGGCTGGGCGCTCGGCAGCTACCGCTTCGAGCGCTACCGCAAGGAGGCTAAGCCGGCGGCCGTGCTCGTCTGGCCCAAGGGCGCTGACCGCGCTGCGGTCGAGGCGGCGCGGGACGGGCTCTTCCTCGCCCGCGACCTCATCAATACGCCTGCCTCCGACATGGGCCCGGCCGAGCTCGCCGCTGCGGCACGGCAGCTCGCCGAGAAGCACGGCGCCGAGATCGCGGTGATCGAGGGCGAGGCGCTCCTCAAGCACAACTATCCCCTCATCCACGCGGTCGGCCGCGCCTCCGCGCGCGCACCTCGCCTCATCGACCTCACCTGGGGCGGCGCCGGCGATCCCAAAGTGACGCTCGTCGGCAAGGGCGTGTGCTTCGATTCGGGCGGGCTCGACCTCAAGCCCGCGGGCGGCATGCTCATGATGAAGAAGGACATGGGCGGCGCCGCGACCATGCTGGGGCTCGCCTCGATGGTCATGGCGGCCCGCCTTCCCGTGCGGCTGCGCCTCCTCGTGCCCGCGGTCGAGAACAGCGTCTCGGGCAACGCCATGCGCCCGCTCGACATCGTGAAGAGCCGCAAGGGCACGACCGTCGAGATCGGCAACACGGACGCCGAGGGCCGCCTCGTCCTCGCCGACGCGCTCGCCGAGGCCGCGTCCGAGCGGCCGGCGCTCATCGTCGATTGCGCCACCTTGACCGGTGCCGCGCGCGTGGCCCTCGGCCCCGAGCTGCCGGCGCTCTTCTCGAACGACGACGAGCTTGCCACGGCCCTCTTGCGCCACGGCACGGCGGAGGAGGACCCGCTCTGGCGCCTCCCACTCTGGCGCCCCTACCGGCGTCTCCTCGAGAGCAAGACCGCCGACATCAACAACGTCTCCGACGGCAGCTTCGCCGGCGCCGTCATCGCCGCCCTCTTCCTCGAGGAGTTCGTCGAGGCTTCCACCCCGTGGATGCACATCGACAGCTACGGCTGGAACGCCAAGAGCCGGCCCGGCCGGCCCGAGGGCGGCGAGGGCCTCGCCATGCGCGCCCTCTTCGCCATGCTGCGCGAGCGCTTCGGAGGGCGCGGCACGAAACGCTAATACCCCAGCGCCGTATCCACCATGTGGAGGAAGGGCTCGCCCGCGCGGTAGCGCCGCACGTTCTCGGCGACGAGCTCGGTCGTGCTGCGCGGGTCGGTGATGCTGGCGATGTGCGGGCTTAGGGCGATGCGCGGGTGGCTCCAGAAGGGATGGCCGGCCGGCAGCGGCTCGGGCTGGAAGACGTTGAGGGCGGCGTAGGAGATTTGCCCCGCGTCCAGTGCCGCGAGCAGGTCCGCGTCCACGAGGTGCCTGCCGCGCGCGGCGTTGACGACGGCCGCCCCTTTGGGGAGGCCTGCGAAAAGCTTGCCGTCGAGGATGCCGGCGGTCTCGGCCGTGAGCGGCAGGAGGCAGACGAGGATCTCGCTCTTGGCGAGGAAGGGCGCGAGGCCGGCGCCACCGTGGAAGCTCTCGACGTGCTCGAGCTCCTTCGCCGTGCGGCTCCAGCCCGCCACCTTGAAGCCCATGGCGACGAGCGCCCTTGCCGCGTCGGCGCCGAGCTCGCCAAGCCCCATGATGCCGACCGCTCGCTCCGCCGCGGTCGGCGAATAGAGCTCCTTCCAATCGCCCGCGCGCTGCTGAGCCTCGAGCTCGGGCTGGCGGCGGTGAAAGCGCAACACGTGGAGCACGACGTACTCGGTCATGCGCTGGGTCAGATATCTGTCGACGATGCGGCAGATCGGCACGTGGCGCGGCAGCTCCGGGTCGGCGAAGAGATGATCGACGCCGGCGCCGAGCGAGAAGATGGCGCGCAAGTTGGGGAAGGTCTTGAGGGCACCCTTGGGCATGTTCCACACGAGCGCGAACTCGATGTCCCTGGGATCGCCCACCTCGGGCCAGTGGCGGAACTCGACGTTGGGCAGGCGGGCAGTGAGCTCCTGCTTCCACCACGCGACGCGGTCGCTGTCGGATTTGAAGAGAAGTGCCATGCGCTCCTGCCACGCAATTCCGGTCAATCCCCCTAAACGCTTACCACGCCGCTCTCGACCGCTTCCAGATGAAAGGCGGCGGCCATGAGGGCCTTGGTGTAGGGGTGCTGGGGGGCTGCGAAGATGCGCTCGGACGGGCCCTGCTCGACCACCTCGCCTCCGCGCATGACGATGACCTCGTCGGCCGTGGCGCGGATGACGCGCAGGTCGTGGCTGATGAAGAGATAGCTGAGCCCGTGCCTTCGCTGCAGCTCGCGCAGGAGATCGACGATCTGCGCCTGCACCGACATGTCGAGCGCCGAGGTCGGCTCGTCGAGCACCACGAAGCGCGGCTTGAGCACGATCGCGCGCGCGATCGCGATGCGCTGGCGCTGGCCGCCGGAGAACTCGTGGGGGTAGCGGTGCCGCGTCTCCGGGTCGAGGCCGACCTCCTGCAGTGCTGCGATGATCATCGCCTCGCTCTGCCGGCAGATGCGCTCGGCGATTTCGCAGGCGAGCGGTTCGATATTGCTAAATGTCACTCCTCATTACCATAGTGTTGCTTCGGATAACAACATATACCCACCGACGACTCTCACACTGTCACGCTAAGACCACGCCGATAAACGTCATTATCGCGAATCATCCGATGCGCCAGCGAGAAATCGCGCTCGCTGGACATCACAAATCGCGTGGCATGAGATACCTGAAGGGAATTTAAGCGCGTTACGACTTCCGACGAATAGGGTACCGGTGAGCCGTTCTGCAAATCATTCTTATATTTTTCCACCCGCTGAATCTCGGCTTCGCTGGCCGCCAAGATCTCGTCGATCTCGGCATAGTTCGCCCCAGCAGCCGCGGCCTTTTGTGTCAGCAATTGGGCGCGCAATCGTTTGAGTTTTTCAGAAGCCTGTGCAGCTGGCGCAAAAATTATCGGATCAACCATGCCCAAGCTCAAGGTGCAACTGATAGGTGGATAGATTTCGATGCCCGCCGAGGCGAAACCAAGATTGCCATACGGCCCGTGATCCTGCTCATTTTGCTGCGCCACCGGATTATCGCCGATATAGAACGGATCATCGTGAATAGCTGGAACCAGAAACCAAAGTTTCGCCAGCAAAAGACGCGAAAACACGTCAGTCGAGGCAGTTATTTCATCGCACTTTGCCGAAAATGCGAGAAAGCTCTTCCGGCTCCTTGGCCTGCGTGGGCTGGCGCGCCCCATATGGAAACCAGGCTTTTCGATAGATCATTTCTGAAAGTCCGCTCTTCGAGCGGATTTACGAGAATGGTATACCCGAAATCAATACATTACGTTGATAATTCCGCTCAAATAGCGGATAATTAAACATGATTCATAAGCAGTACGACAATCTCGCCTCCTACGTCACGGGGCTAATCGCCTCGGGGCGGCTGGTCTTCTTGCGGGAGGAAGCCCAAAAGGCCAACAACATAAGCCAAGGGGCGTTCCTCGACGCCGCCGAAAGGCTGCAAAAGCGGCGGCAGCTCTTCAGCCCGCGGCGTGGCTTTTACGTTGTGGTGCCGCCGCAATATCTGAACCTGGGAAGCCCGCCGCCCGCCTCTTTCATCGACGATCTCATGCGCCATGAGGGCTGTCCCTATTATGTGGGGTTGTTGAAGGCGGCTGAGCTGCATGGGGCCGCGCATCAGGCCGTAATGCAATTCCAGGTCGTCACGAGCAAGCGGCTGCCGGCGATCCGGGCGGGCCGCATGAAAATCGTCTTCTACTATCGAAAAGAGCTGACGCAGCTTGCCGTCGGCATCGAAGAGCGCAAGACGGACACGGGAAAAATGAAGGTGGCCGCGCCGGAACTGACGATCCTTGACCTCGTTCGCTACCCGCAGGCGAGCGGTGGCTTCGACAACATTGTCACCATCTTCGAGGAGCTCGGCCAAAAGCTCGATGCCATAAAGCTGGCCTCTCTCTCTCGGGCATTCGAGCGGACCGTCGTCCAGCGTGTAGGTTATCTCTTGAACCAGATGGGTCTCCGGGACCAGGCGGATAAGTTGCACAAGTCGCTGGAACAAGGGCCAGCGACGCAATGGATCGAACTCGATCCCTCGTTGACTGCTGACCCGGACGCTGCGCCACAGGCGGTCGCGCGCGACAAGCGCTGGCGGGTCATCGTCAGGCGCATTCCGGAGCGCGACGCATGATCCCGATGATGAATATCGTCGCGTGGAGCGCCCAAGCCCCCTGGCCCGAAATGCGGCAGGTCGAGCAGGACCTCGTCATCAGCCGTGCGCTCGTCGATTTGTTCGCCGACCCGATGTTGCAAGCCGAACTACGTTTCCGGGGCGGCGCCGCACTCAATAAGCTGTTCTTCCCCAAGCCATTGCGCTACTCGGAAGATATAGACCTCGTCCGCACCACGGCGGGACCGATCGGCCCAATCCTGAATCGCATTCGTGCGGCGCTGGAACCCTGGCTCGGCCGGGCGTCCTTCGACCAAAGCGAGATCGCGCCGAAGCTGCGGTTTCGCGTCCCGGCCGAGGACGGATCGGGGGAGATTCGGCTCAAGATCGAGATCAACACGCGGGAGATCGAAGCGTTCGACAAGCCGCAGGCCATCGGGCTTGCCGTTGAGAATCCCTGGTTCACGGGAACGGCAGGCATTGCCACCTTCTCACGCGAAGAGCTGCTGGCGACAAAGCTGCGAGCGCTTCTCCAGCGCGACAAAGGCCGGGATCTGCTCGATCTGGCACACGCGCTTGCGGTCTTTCCGGATTTGAACACGAATCGCATCGTCGAATTTCTCGGTCTTTATCTGGCAAAGACCGCGCTATCGATCAGCCGCGCCGAAGCCGAGAAGCGGATGTTCGCCAAGCTCGTTGCCCCGCGCTTCGCCACCGATATTCGTCCGCTCCTCTCTCCGGATGCGGCGGGGGAATGGACGGACGAGGCGGTGCGCAGTGCATTCGCCGAAATCTTCCGCAAGCTCATAACCGCGATGCCCGGCGCACCATGGGCTAAGACGCCGGAAAAGCTGGAACGGTTTCGGCTCGAACTCGATGATCATCGGCAAGTGACCGGAGTAGGGGAGCGAGTTCAGACCAAGGCACGTGGCGCGATGTTGAGACGGGTGGGGGGTAATCCACGCTATTCCGAATAATCCCCCTAAACGCTTACCACGCCGCTCTCGACCGCTTCCAGATGAAAGGCGGCGGCCATGAGGGCCTTGGTGTAGGGGTGCTGGGGGGCTGCGAAGATGCGCTCGGACGGGCCCTGCTCGACCACCTCGCCTCCGCGCATGACGATGACCTCGTCGGCCATGGCGCGGATGACGCGCAGGTCGTGGCTGATGAAGAGATAGCTGAGCCCGTGCCTTCGCTGCAGCTCGCGCAGGAGATCGACGATCTGCGCCTGCACCGACATGTCGAGCGCCGAGGTCGGCTCGTCGAGCACCACGAAGCGCGGCTTGAGCACGATCGCCCGCGCGATCGCGATGCGCTGGCGCTGGCCGCCGGAGAATTCGTGGGGATAGCGGTGCCGCGTCTCCGGGTCGAGGCCGACCTCCTGCAGGGCGGCCACGATCATCTCCGCGCGCTCGGCCGCACTGCCGCCGATGCGGTGCACGCCCAGGCCCTCGCCCACGATCTCGCCCACCGTGAGGCGCGGGCTCAGGCTGTCGAAGGGGTCCTGGAAGACGATCTGCATGTCGCGCCGCAAGGGGCGCAGCACGCCCGCGGGCAGCGCCTCGATGCGCCGTCCGGCGAAGGTGATGGGCGGCGGGTGGAGGGTGCCCTTGGCGTCGCGCAGCGCATCGCGCGGCTGGAGGCGCAAGAGGGCCAGGCCGAGGGTCGTCTTGCCCGAGCCCGATTCGCCGACGACGCCGGTCGTGTGCCCCTCGCGGAGGGCCAGCGAGACGCCGTCGACCGCCTTGATGAAGCCCTTGATGCCGCGGAAGACGCCGGCGCGCACCGGGAACCACACGCGCATCTCCTCGGTCGCGATGAGCACCGGCGCGTCCGCGGCGGCCGCGGCGGCACGGCCCTTGGGCTCGGCTGCGAGGAGGTGGCGGGTATAGGCGTGGCGCGGCTCGTTGAACACCTGCTCGACGCTGCCGCTCTCGACGATGCGCCCGGCGTTCATCACCGCCACCCGGTCGGCGAAGTTGCGCACGATGGTGAGGTCGTGGGTGATGAAGATGATCGCCATGCCAATGCGCTGCTGCAGGCGCTTCAGAAGCGCCAGAATCTGCGCCTGGATGGTCACGTCGAGGGCGGTCGTGGGCTCGTCGGCGATGAGGATGTCCGGCTCGTTGGCGAGCGCCATGGCGATCATCACGCGCTGGCGCTGGCCGCCCGAGAGCTCGTGGGGGAAGGCGCCCAAGCGCTGGGCCGCATCTCTGATGCCGACGAGCTCGAGGAGCTCGAGCACGCGGCGGCGCACCTCGGCCTGCGGCAGCTTCTTGTGCAGCGTCAGCACCTCCGAGACCTGGCGCTCGACGGAATGGAGCGGGTTGAGCGCCGTCATCGGCTCCTGGAAGATCATGGCGATGCGGTTGCCGCGGATGCGGCGCACGACCTCGCCCGGCGCCTTGAGCAGCTCCTCGCCGCGGAAGCGGATGCTGCCCGAGGGATGGCGCGCCTTGGGGTAGGGGAGGAGGCGGAGGATCGCGAGCGCGGTGACCGACTTGCCCGAGCCCGAACTCGCCCACGATGGCGAGCGTCTCGCCGGCTTCGAGGGAGAAGGAGACGTGGCGCACCGCCTCTAGCGGCCCGTCCGGCATGTCGAAGGCGACCGAGAGGTCGTCGACCTGGAGAAGCCCGCCCGTGGGCGCCTCGCGGAGCGCCACCCTGCCCTTGACCTCGGCGACTTCGCCGCGGCGGCCCTCGCCGAAGACCTTGCGCGGGTCGAGCGCGTCGCGCACCGCCTCGCCCACGAAGATGAGCAGGCTCAGCATGAGGGCGAGCACGCAGAAGCCGGTCAAGCCCAGCCACGGCGCCTGGAGGTTGTTCTTGCCCTGGGCCAGGAGCTCGCCGAGCGAGGGCGAGCCCGGCGGCAGGCCGAAGCCGAGGAAGTCGAGCGAGGTGAGCGTCGCGATCGAGCCGTTCAAGATGAAGGGCATGAAGGTGAGCGTCGAGACCATGGCGTTGGGCATGACGTGGCGGATCATGATCGTGCGGTCGGTGGCGCCGAGCGCGCGCGCCGCGCGCACATAGACGAAGTTGCGCGCGCGGAGGGTCTCGGCCCGCACCACGCCCACGAGCGCGGTCCAGCTGAAGAGCAGCATGATGCCCAAGAGCCACCAGAAATTGGGCTCGACCACGCTCGAGAGGATGATGAGGAGGAAGAGCACCGGCAGTCCCGACCAGATCTCGATGAAGCGCTGGCCCAGGAGGTCGACCTTGCCGCCGAAATAGCCCTGCACCAGCCCCGCGAGCACGCCCACGATCGAGCTCAGCACGGTGAGCACCAGGCCGAACAGCACCGAGATGCGGAAGCCGTAGATGAGGCGGGCCGTCACGTCGCGCGCCTGGTCGTCGGTGCCGAGCCAATTGCGCAGCGAAGGCGGCGACGGCGCCGGCACGCCCAGACCGTACACTTCGGTGTTGTAGCTGAAGGGGATGAGCGGCCAGATCAGCCAGCCCTTGTCGCGGATGAGCTTCTCGACCTCGGGGTCGCGGTAGTCCGCCTCGGTCGGGAAGACGCCGCCGAAGGCGGTCTCCGGATAGTCGAGGAGCACCGGCACGAAGAGATGGCCGTCGTAGAAGACGAGGAGCGGGCGGTCGTTGGCGATGAACTCGGCGAACAGGCTCAAGACGAAGAGCAGGAGGAAGAGCCAGAGCGACCAGAAGCCGCGCCCGTTGGCGCGGAAGTTGGCGAGCCGGCGCGCGTTGATCGGCGAGAGCCCGAGCGGCAAGCCGAGGAGGCGCGCGGGCGCTGCCATCTCAGCTCTCCCGCGCCTCGAAATCGATGCGCGGGTCGACCAGGACGTAGGTGAGGTCGCCGATCAGGTTGGTCAAGAGCCCGAGCAGCGTGAAGAAATAGAGCGTGCCGAAGATCACCGGATAGTCGCGGTTGATGGTCGCCTGGAAGCCGAGGAGGCCCAGGCCGTCGAGGGAGAAGATGACCTCGATCAAGAGGGCGCCCGTGAAGAGGATGCCGATGAAGGCGCCGGGGAAGCCGGCGATGACGATCAGCATGCCGTTGCGGAAGACGTGGCGATAGAGGACGCGGCGCTCGGAAAGCCCCTTGGCGCGCGCGGTGAGCACGTACTGCTTGCCGAGCTCGGCCAGGAAGGAGTTCTTGGTCAGCATGGTGAGCGAGGCGAAGCCGCCGATCACGAGTGCCAGGATGGGCAGCGTGATGTGCCAGAAATAGTCGGTGACCTTGTGGAAGAGGTCGAGCTGGTGCCAGTTCTCGGAGACCAGGCCGCGCAGCGGGAACCACTGGACGTAGCTGCCGCCCGCGAAGAGCACGATGAGGAGGATGGCGAAGAGGAAGCTCGGGATCGAGTAGCTCACCACGATCACCGCACTCGTCCACATGTCGAAGCGCGCGCCGTCGCGCACCGCCTTGGCGATGCCGAGCGGAATCGAGATGAGATAGACGAGGAGCGTCGTCCACAGGCCGATCGAGATCGACACCGGCATCTTCTCGAGCACCAGGCTCACCACGCTCCGGTCGCGGAAGAAGCTCTGGCCGAAGTCGAAGCGCACATAGTCGCCCATCATGAGGAGGAAGCGCTTCCACATCGGCTGGTCGAAGCCGAACTGATGCTCGAGGCGCTTGACGAGCGCGGGGTCGAGGCCGCGGGCGCCGCGGTACCTGCTGACGCCCGCCGCCGGCGCCGGCGCCGGCGCCTGCGCCGCCGCCGTCTCGCCGCCCGAACCCGAGATGCGCGCCGTGGCGCTCACCGCCATGCCCTGGATCTGGGCGAGCGCCTGCTCGACCGGCCCGCCGGGGGCCGCCTGGATGATCGCGAAATTGACCACCATGATGCCGATGAGCGTCGGGATGATGAGGAGCAGGCGGCGGATGATATAGGCGAGCATCGCCCGCTCAAGACCGGCTGACGATAGCCTGTGCGCGCAAGCGCGGCCGTGCCGGAGCGCGGCGTCCCGGGCCGGCAGCGGTGCGTCCTTCGAGACGCTCGCTGCGCTCGCTCCTCAGGCTGAGGTCAAATTCGTTTTGCCACACGCAATTTTCCTCGTCCTGAGGAGCGCCCCGAAAAGGGGCGCGTCTCGAAGGACCCGCGATGGTCCCGCAAGCCCCCTCACTGTCCGGCCTTGAGCGCCGCCGCCTTCGCCGCGTCGATCCACCAGGTGTCGGCGAAGGGGAGCGCGTATTTGGGTGCGATCGCCGGCCACCCGAACTTGTTCCAGAAGGCCGCCCGGAAATAGGTGATGTGCCACTGCGGGATGACGTAGTAGTGCCAGAGCAGCACGCGGTCGAGCGCGCGCGTGCGCTCGACGAGCGAGTCGCGGTCCGGTGCCGAGATGATGAGGCCGACGAGCGCGTCGATCGCCTTGTCCTTGATGCCGATGATGTTGCGGCCGCCGGGCGTGTCGGCGCTCGCCGAGCCCCAGTAGTCGCGCTGCTCGTTCCCCGGGGAGAGCGATTCGGGGAAGCTGCCGACGATCATGTCGAAGTCGAAGTTGTCGAGGCGGTTCTTGTATTGCGCGGTATCGACGGTGCGGATGTGGGCGTCGACGCCGAGCCGCGTGAGGTTCTGCACGAAGGGCTCGGTGATGCGCTCGAAGGCGGGCTCGTCGAGCAGTATCTCGAAGGCGAGCGGCTGGCCCTGGGCATCGACCATCTTGCCGCCCTTGACCGTCCAGCCCGCCGCCGCGAGGAGCTTGAACGCCTCGCCGAGATTGGCGCGGATGTTGCCTGAGCCGTCGCTCTTCGGCGCCACATACTGCTTGGCGAAGACCTCGTCGGGAATCCCGCCTTTGAGCGGCTCGAGGATCTTGAGCTCCTCGGCGCTCGGCAGCCCGTGCGAGGCGAGCTCGGAGTTCGAGAAATAGCTCTCCGTGCGCGTGTATTGGCCGTAGAAGAGCGTCTTGTTGCTCCACTCGAAATCGAAGGCATAGCCGAGGGCCGCGCGCACGCGCGGGTCCTGGAAGACGGGGTGGCGGATGTTGTAGACGTAGCCCTGCATGCCCTGCGGCTGCTCGTTGGGGATCTCCTCCTTCTTGATGCGGCCGTCGTGCACCGCCGGCGAATCATAGCCGGTCGCCCAGAACTTCGACGAGCTCTCCTCGCGGAAGTCGTAGTCGCCGGCCTTGAAGGCCTCGAGGGAGACGTTCTCGTCGCGGTAGTAGTCGATGCGGATGCGGTCGAAGTTGTAGCGGCCCTTGTTGACCGGCAGGTCCTTGGCCCAATAGTCCTTGATCCGCTCGATGGTGATGGAGCGGCCCGGATCGACGGCCGACACCTTGTAAGGGCCGCTGCCGAGCGGCGCCTCGAGCGTCGTCTTGTCGAAGTCGTGGCTCGCGTAATATTTCTCCGAGAGCACCGGGAGCTGGCCCAGGATGAGCGGCAGCTCGCGATTGTCGCCGGGCTGGAAGGTGAACTTGACCTTGTGCTCGCCGAGCTTCTCCGCCTTGGCCACGCTGCGGTAGTAGGCGGCGTAGAAGGGGTGGCCCTTGGTGCGGAGCGTGTCGAAGGTCCAGATCACGTCGTCCGCCGTGATCGGGCTGCCGTCGGCGAAGCGCGCCTCGGGCCTCAGATCGAAGACGACCCAGGAGCGGTCCTTGGGCACCTCGATCGACTGGGCGATGAGGCCGTACTCGCTGAAGGCCTCGTCGTCGCTCGAACGTCATGAGGGTGTCGAAGCAAAGACCGAGGCCTGCGGCGGGGACGCCCTTGAGGATGAAGGGATTGAGGCTGTCGTAGGTGCCGATCGTGGCCTCGCGCACCTGGCCGCCCTTGGGCGCCTCGGGATTGGTGTAGTCGAAATGGGTGAAGCCGGGCTTGTATTTGGGCTCGCCGTGCATGGCCATGCCGGGGCCGGTGAAGGCGGCATCCTCGGCCCGGGCGGGCAGCGCCCAGAGCAGCGCCGCCGAAAGGAACGCTAGAAGGGTTGACGCTGCGGCTCTTGCATCAGGCATGGCGACCCTCGGACGCGGACGAGAGAGACGAGCGGACTGCGAGCAAGATGGCCGTTTCCGCCGCCGCCATCAAGTCCGACCATAGCACAGTCGTCGGGTTGTCCCGTTGGCGTCCACGGTCCCGGCGATCGTCGCGGGATACAGCAAGGTTTTGCGATTTTCTCAGTTCCGCGTCCCGCTCACTGCGAGCCTGACCAAGTCGCTCGCGGCGGTCGGATGGACATTCTCCGCGTCGTTCACGCCGCTTCGACGGTGTGAGCCTGAATTTCCACTCCGAGCTTCCTGCGGACCACGGCGAGAATGGCCGCGAGATTGTCCATCGTCGGGTTCCCCTTCTTCGACAGCATGCGGTGCAGGCTCTTGGCGGGCTTCGCCGTCGCGGCGGCGAGCGCCTCGAATCCCACGGTCGCATTGACGAGGTCGCGCAGGATGAGGCGGGCCGTGCGCGGCTCGCCGTTCAGGAAAAGCGTAGCCGCCTCGTCGAGCAGCGCCTTGGCGAATTCCGGATCGCGCTGCACGCGCTCCACCACCGTCTGTTTGAAGTCCCGGGTCAGTGCCATGTCCTTCACCTCTTGCCTTTCGGCTTAGCCGCGGCGGCTTTTCGTGCCTTATATTCTGCCCACAATACCCCCGCGCGCTCGATGTCGGCTTGCTGACGCTGCTTCGTGCCGCCGCCGAGCAGGATGATCAGCGCATCGCCATCCCTCGCGAGATAGATCCGGTAGCCCGGTCCCCAATCGATGCGATACTCGCCGATGGCGCCAAGCCACTTCACCCTCGACGTATTGCCCAGCTCGAGCCGCAGCGTCGCCGTTGCGACCTTCGCCGCCGCTTGGGCATGAAGGCTATTGAACCACGTCCGGAATGGGTTGGACGCGTCCTGCCTGACATACTCGACGACGGTCAGCACGCTGCTCATATAGTCATATATAAGTTACTTTCAAAAGCAAGCCCATTTGGGGCCCCTTCGAGCGCCTCATGAGATCGAGGGACCACTGCGGTGACGGTTGAGCGTCCGGGATCATGTATTGCCGCGGGCAATTCCCGAGACATGGCTGCGGGGTGCCGCTCAGCCGCTTCCCTCGGCGAGGAGCGCCAGTGCCTCGGCATGACAGTGCCGGTCGCCGGCTGCACACATGCGCCCGTCCGAATGAAGGCCTAAGGTGCCGCCCTGCCAGTCGCTCACCACCCCGCCCGCCCCCTCGATGACCGGGATCACGGCGCAATAGTCGTAGACCTTGAGGCCGCCCTCGACCACGAGGTCCGCATAGCCGCTGGCGACGAGCCCGTAGCCGTAGCAGTCGGTGCCGAAGAGCGCGAGCTTGACCGCCTGGCGCACGCGCTCGTAGGCGGCGGCGTCGCCAGCGCTCGCGAACATGTAGGGCGAGGTGGTGTAGAGCGCTGCCTTGCCGAGCTCGGCGCAGGGTCGCGTCGCGGCCGGCTTGCCGTTGAAGCGCGTGGGCCGGCCGCGCGCACCCGTCCAGCGCTCGCCGAGGGCCGGGTGGTTGATGACGCCGAGGATGGCGCGGCCCTCCTCCATGAGGGCGATCAGCGTGCCGAAAAGCGGCTTGCCGGTGATGAAGGACTTGGTGCCGTCGATGGGGTCGAGCACCCAGACATAAGGCGCCTCGGGGCGCTCGGCGCCGTGCTCCTCGCCGATGATGCCGTGCTCGGGAAAGCTCGCCGCGATGAGCCGGCGCATGGCGGCCTCGGCCTCGCGGTCGGCGATCGTCACCGGCGAGAGGTCGCTCTTGTCGTCGACCGCGAGGGGCTTGCGGAAATAGCGCCGGATGACGGCCTCGCTCTCGTCGGCGAGACGGGCGGCAAGCAGGAGGAAATCGTCGATCGCGTCGGCGGCCATGGCGGCGGAGTGTGGGCGAAGCCGGCCCCCTTGCCAAGTCCGACGGCGCGCCGCGGCGCCGCTTACTTCGGCAGCGGCTCCGGGTGATCGGAGAGGCTGTTGAGGTAGGCGATGACGTCGGCGCGCTTTTGCGGGTCGGGCACGCCGGCAAAGGTCATCTTGGTGCCGGGCGCCATCTTCTGCGGCCCCTCGAGCCACTCGTTGAGCTCGTCGAAGGTCCAGGTGCCCTGGATCTTCTTGAGGGCGTCGGAGAACTCGTAGCCGGGGACTGCCGCGATCTTCTCGCCGACGATGGCGTAGAGGTTGGGCCCGATCTTCGCCGGCTCGCCCTTGCCGAAGGTGTGGCAGGTCTTGCACGGGGCGGCGGCGCTCTGGCCGTCGGCGACGCTCGCCTTGGCGAGGAGCGGCGCCAAGGGCGGCGGCCCGGCGGGCACGCTCGCCTGCTGGCTCGGCGCCGCGGTCGCCGGCGCGCCGGCGATCTCGAAGTGGCTCTTGCCCGCCTCGGGCTCGCGCACGAGAATGTCGCCGACATGGCCGATCACCGTGGTGACGAGGAGGGTCATCAGCACGGCGCCGACGATCTTGTTGGTCTCGAACGAATCCATGCCTTCCCCCGGCCGAGATTAGGGCGCTTGGAAAAGCCTCGCCGCAGCGCCACAGCAGCGCCGCACCGGGGGTCGATAAATGCTTTCCGCTCCGAGGGCAACCGTTATATGGTCCGCCTGCAGCACGGCAGGCCCGGTGGGCCTGGCTGAATGCCGCGGCGCGGCAAAATGTCGCAATCTCAGGCGGGCCGCTGCCCGCGCTCGACCACGCCTCTCCATGACCCGGCCGGTTAACCCCATCGTCCTCATCCCCTCGCGCATGGCGTCGACGCGCTTTCCGGGGAAGCCCTTGGCCGACATCGCGGGCGAGCCCATGATCGTCCATGTATGGCGCCGCGCCGTCGCGGCGGCGATCGGGCCCGTGGTGGTGGCGGCGGCCGAGCAGGAGATCGCGGATGCGGTCGTCCGTGCCGGCGGCGAGGCCATGCTCACCCGGCCCGACCACGCCAGCGGCTCGGACCGCATCTTCGAGGCGCTCGAGCGTCTCGACCCTCGCGGCAGGCACGACGCGGTGGTCAACGTGCAGGGCGATCTGCCGACCATCGAGCCGGAGGCCATCCGCGCCGTCCTGGCGCCGCTCGCGGACCCCCAAGTGGACATCGCCACGATCGCCACGGTGATCGCGCGCGAGGATGAGCGCCATGACCCCAACGTCACGAAGGCGGTCGCCGGCTTCGCTCCCGGCGTGCGCGTGGCGCGCGCGCTTTACTTCAGCCGCGCCACCGTGCCGTGGGGTGCCGGCGAGCACTACTTCCATCGCGGGCTCTACGCCTATCGGCGCGCGGCGCTCGAGCGTTTCGTGCGCCTCCCGCGGGGCGTCCTCGAGGCGCGCGAGCGCCTCGAGCAGCTGCGCGCGCTCGAGGCGGGGATGCGCATCGAGGTGGCGCTCGTTGACACGGTGGCGCTCGATGTCAATACTCCCGCCGACCTCGCGCGGGCGCGGCAGATGCTGGCCGGCAAAGCGCGCGTTTGAGCGAGCCAGCCATGCCGGATAAGCGCAATCCAGACGAGCTCATCGCCTTCCAGGGCGCCGCCGGCGCCAATTCGGACATGGCGTGCCGCATCGTCTTCCCCGAGCTCGGCACGCTCCCTTGCGAGAGCTTCGAGGAGACCTTCGCCGCGGTGCGCGAGCGCCGCGCGCGCCTCGCCATGATCCCGGTCGAGAACTCGGTCGCCGGCCGCGTCGCCGACATCCATCACCTGCTGCCGCAATCGGGCCTCCACATCATCGCCGAGCACTTCCAGCGGGTGAACCACTATCTGCTTGCGCCCAAGGGGACGCGGCTCGAGGAGGTGAAGGCGGTGCACAGCCACGTGCACGCCCTCAACCAGTGCCGCAATACGCTGGCGCAGCTCAAGCTCAAGCCGGTGGTGCACATCGATACGGCGGCGGCGGCGGCGGACGTGGCCAAATGGAACGACAGGAGCCAGGCGGCGATCGCCTCGCCGCTCGCCGGCGAGCTCTACGGGCTCGAGGTCCTGCGCAGCAACATCGAGGACGCCGAGCACAACACCACGCGCTTCCTCGTCATGGCGCGCGAGGCGGTCGACCCCAACCCGGCGCGCGGTCCCGTGGTGACGACCTTCGTCTTCAACGTGCGCAACGTGCCGGCAGCGCTCTACAAGGCGCTCGGCGGCTTCGCCACCAACGGCATCAACATGACGAAGCTCGAGAGCTACATGGTCGGCGGCCGCTTCGCCGCCACCCTGTTCTATTCCGACGTGGAGGGTCACCCGAGCGAGCGCCGCCTCAAGCTCGCCCTCGAGGAGCTGGAGTTCTTCAGCACGAGCCTCATGATCCTCGGCGTCTACCCGGCGCACCCCTACCGCTACCAGGCGGAACTGAAGGCGGACGACAGGTGACTGAAGCCAGATGACGGATGACAGGATCGGGCGGGCGGCCGCAGGCCGCTCACTCCTCCGTCTTCTGTCCTCTGTCCTCCGTCTTCTGTTTTCCCAGTTCGTCGAGCTGGTGCTGCAGCGCGTCGATCTTCTGCTTGAGCTCGGCAAGGTGGTCGGCCTCGGCGGCCGCTGCGGACTTGTCGCCCTTCTCGGCCGTATCGCCGGCAAAGGGGTTGAGCATCTTCATGGCGCGCTCCATCATCGCCACATTCTGCTTGCTCACCTCCTCGAGCGAGCCGAAGGGAAAGAAGCCGTCGAAGGCGCCCTTCATATATTGGCGGAATTTCTCCTGATTCTGGGCGAAGGCCTTCATGCTGCCCTCGAGGTAGCGCGGCAGCATGTTGCCGAGGTTGTCGCCGTAGAAGCCGATGAGCTGGCGCAGGAAGCTGATCGGCAGCAGGTTCTGCCCCTTGCCCTCCTCCTCGACGATGATCTGGGTGAGCACCGAGCGCGTGATGTCGTCGCCGCTCTTGGCGTCGTAGACCACGAACTCCTGGTTCTCCTTGACCATGTGGCAGAGGTCGTCGAGCGTCACATAGGAGCTCGTCGCCGTGTTGTAGAGCCGCCGGTTGGCGTATTTCTTGATCGTGATCGGCGCGCTCGGCTCGTCGGATTTCGCTTCCATTGCCATGCCTTTAGCCTCTGAGAGGATAAGACAGCCTGCGACAGTATAATTCCATTCACGCTGCGCTGCGTAAGATTCTTCTCCCTATCTTGGCCCGCCCCGAATTCTGCGGCTCCTGGCCACGCCCACTCCCAGCCGCTATACTCGCCGCCATGCCCGAGCCGCCGGATATGGAGACGCTCGTCCACCGCTACCTCGACCTCTGGCAGGAGCAATGGGCGGCGATGGCGTCCGATGCGGAGCTGGCGGACGCGCTCGCGCGCTGGTTCGGCACGCTCAACCAGGCCGGCGCCCAATGGCTCTCCGGCATGGCAGAGGCGGCGGCCAAGGCCGCGGACCCTGAGAAAGCCAAAGACGCCGATGCCCCATCCCGCAACCCCAGCGTCACCGCCAGGAGTGCCGCCCCTGAGGCAGGGGCCGCGGCCGCTCGCCCTCCATCTCGCGACGGCTCTCTCGACGTGGACGAGCTCGCGCGCCGCATTGCCGCACTTGATCGCCGGCTCGCTGCCCTGGAATCCGGCGTTGGTGCAGGAGGCGGCAGCGCTCCGCGAAAGCCTCGCCGACGCCGACCAGACGGCGCTGGACCAGGCGCTTGACCGCGAGATCCGGCGCCGCATAGAGCGCTATCTCTCCGGCATCGAGCGCTACCGCCACCATCCCTACCGGCGTAGCCTGGCGAGCCCGCCCGCGGTGTGGAGCGAGAATGCTGCCGCCTTGCGCGACTACGGTGCTGTGGCGCCGGCGGCGGCCGGCGGCCCGGTCGTGCTCTTCGTGCCCTCCCTCGTCAACCGCGGCTATATCCTCGACCTGACGGAGGACCACAGCTTCCTCCGCTGGCTCGCCGGGCAGGGCTTCCGCCCGCTTCTCGTGGATTGGGGCCGGCCGGGTGCTGCCGAGCGCGGCTTCGACCTCGGCGATTACATCTCGGGGCCGCTCGAGCGCTGCCTCGATGCCGCGGTCGCCCTCGCGGGCGGCCCGGTGGTGCTCGCCGGCTATTGCATGGGGGGCAATCTGGCCCTGGCACTCGCCTGCCGGCGGGCCAAGGACGTGGCGGCATTGGCCCTCCTCGCCACGCCATGGGACTTCCACGCCGACCGGCCGGAGCTCGCCCGTGCCCTGGCCGCCGGCTCGGCGCCGCTCCTCGCTTTCGCCGACCGGCTGGGCGAGCTCCCGACCGACATGCTCCAGGCCCTCTTCTACCTGCTCGACCCTTATCTTGCGCCGCGCAAGTTCGTACGCTTTGCCGCCTCCGAGCCCGGCTCGGCACAGGAGCGCGCCTTCGTCGCCCTCGAGGACTGGCTCAACGACGGCGTGCCGCTTGCGGCACGGGTGGCGCGCGAGTGCCTCGAGGGCTGGTACGGCGAGAACACGCCCGGCCGCGGCGCCTGGCGCGTCGCAGGCGAGCTCGTCGATCCGCGCGAGATCGGCGGGCCGACGCTGATCGTCATGCCGTCCCAGGACCGCATCGTGCCGCCGCCCTCGGCCGAGGCCCTCCTCCGCCTCATCCCCAAGGCGGAGCGCCTGACGGCGCACGCCGGGCACATCGGCATGATGGCGGGCGGCTCGGCGGAGAGTGCGGTATGGCGGCCGCTTGCCGCGTGGCTCTCCCGCACCGCGGCAAAGCCGCCCCGGCGGCCGGGGCGCCGGAGCCATTCCTTGCCTTCGCAGGTGCAACAGACATATAACTCCCACGGCCAGGGGAGAAGCTCGGAAGAACCCACCTGAGGAGGATATCCCAATGACCGAAGTCGTGATCGCCGCCGCCGCCCGCACCCCGGTCGGCGCCTTCAACGGTGCGCTTTCGAGCGTTCCGGCCTCCTACCTCGGCACCGTCGCCATCAAAGAGGCGCTCAAGCGCGCCAAAGTGGAGACCGGCGAGGTGGACGAGGTCATCATGGGGCAGATCCTGTCGGCGGGAGCCGGCCAGAACCCGGCGCGCCAGGCGGCCGTCGCCGCGGGCATCCCGGTCGAGAAGACCGCCTACGGCGTCAATCAGCTCTGCGGCTCGGGCCTGCGCACGGTGGCGCTCGGCTTCCAGGCGATCCGCGTCGGCGACAGCGGGATCGTCGTGGCGGGCGGCCAGGAGAGCATGAGCCAGGCGCCGCACTGCGCCTATCTCAGGAGCGGCACCAAGATGGGCAGCCTCGAGCTCATCGACACCATGATCAAGGACGGGCTGTGGGACGCCTTCAACGGCTACCACATGGGCAACACGGCCGAGAACGTCGCGCAGAAGTGGCAGATCACCCGCGAGGAGCAGGACAAGTTCGCCCTCGCCTCCCAGGCCAAGGCCGAGGCGGCGCAGAAGTCCGGCCGCTTCAAGGACGAGATCGTCCCCGTCACCATCAAGGGGCGCAAGGGCGACGTGGTGGTGGAGGCGGACGAGTACCCCAAGCACGGCACCACGCTCGAGATGCTGCAGAAGCTGCGTCCGGCCTTCGACAAGGCCGGCACCGTCACCGCCGGCAATGCGAGCGGCATCAACGACGGTGCCGCGGCCCTCGTGCTGATGAGCGACAAGGAGGCAGCCTCGCGCGGCATCAAGCCGCTCGCCCGTATCGTCTCCTGGGCCACGGCCGGCGTCGATCCCGCGATCATGGGCACGGGCCCCATCCCGGCGAGCCGTCTCGCGCTCAAGCGCGCCGGCTGGTCCAAGGAGGACCTCGAGCTCGTCGAGGCGAACGAGGCCTTCGCGGCCCAGGCCTGCGCCGTCAACAAGGACCTCGCCTGGGACACCAGCAAGGTCAACGTCAACGGCGGCGCCATCGCCCTCGGCCACCCGATCGGCGCCTCGGGCGCGCGCGTGCTCATCACGCTGCTCTTCGAGATGGAGAAGCGCAACGTCAAGCGCGGCCTGGCGACGCTCTGCATCGGCGGCGGCATGGGCATCGCCATGTGCGTCGAGCGCGGCTGAGCCGGAGCGGGCAATAGCGGCATCCGAGCCGGGCCGTGCCGAAGGGTGCGGCCCGGCTTTCGTTTGCGGCCGGGAAACCATCGTCCGATTGATCCAGCGCAATGCGCAGGCGGCCGGGCCGCGCCAGGGTGGCGCTGTTCGCTGCCGCGGTTTTGTGATTTGATAGGCGTAAAGCTAGAAACGTGCGGGAGGAGACAGCGATGGCACGCGTTGCGCTGGTCACGGGCGGCACCAGAGGGATCGGTGCGGCCATCAGCCGGGGGCTCAAGGCGGCGGGCTACACGGTTGCCGCAACCTATGCGGGCAACGAGGAGGCGGCGCAGAAGCTCCACGCCGAGACCGGCATTCACGTCGTCAAGTGGGACGTGGCGGATTTCGCCGCCTGCACGGCGGGCGTCGGCGCGGTCGAGGCGGCACTCGGCCCGGTCGACATCCTCGTCAACAACGCCGGCATCACGCGCGACACCACGCTCCATCGCATGACGCCCGAGCAGTGGCACCAGGTGATCGAGACCAACCTCAGCTCGCTCTTCAACATGACGCGCAGCGTCATCGAGGGCATGCGCGCGCGCGGCTTCGGCCGCATCGTCAACATAAGCTCCATCAACGGCCAGAAGGGGCAGTTCGGCCAGGCCAACTACTCGGCCGCCAAGGCGGGCATGATCGGCTTCACCAAGGCGGTGGCGCAGGAGAACGCCAGCAAGGGCATCACGGTCAACGCCATCGCCCCCGGCTATATCGGCACAGAGATGGTGCGCGCGGTGCCCGAGGACGTGCTCAAGACCAAGATCCTGCCGCAGATTCCCGTGGGCCGCCTGGGCGAGCCCGAGGAGGTCGCGCGCGCCGTCGTCTTCCTCGCCTCCGACGAAGCCGGCTTCATCACCGGCTCGACCCTCACCGTGAACGGCGGGCAATACATGGCGTGAGGTGAGGGCGCTGGGGGCGGGTAGCTTCAGCGATCGCGCTCTCGATTCACCCCCCTCCCTGCCCTCCCCCCTTGAGGGGGAGGGCAGGGAGGGGGGTTAAGGCCCGACCTTGCGCGGGCGCCCGCGCCTGCCATCCGTGCTACATTCCCGCCATGCTCGACCGTCTCCAACGCCTCGTCGGCGCGGCACCCGGCTATGCGGAGCTCCGCCTCCACCGCAATAGGGCGCGCCGCCTCGTCATGCGCCGCGGCGCCCTCATCGAGAACAGCAGCCACGTGCTCGCGGGCTGCTCGGCGCGCGCTTACGCGCTCGGCGTCTTCGGCTTTGCCGCCGTTCCGGCAGAGGACGACGCGGCATTGAACCGCGTGCTCGGCGAGGCGCGCGCCAATGCCGACCTCATCGGGCGGCGCTCGGGGCGCTCGGACGAGCCCCTGCCGCAGACCGCACCCGGGGACGGCGTCCACGACTACCGCACGGGGAGGGCGAAGGTCGCGGCCGGCGTGCGCATCGAGCTCCTCCTCCGCCTCGACGCTTACGTCCGCCGGCGCTATCCCGACGTGATCAATGCCGATCTGGCGCTCGGCGAGCTCGCCATCGAGAAGGCGCTCGCCACCTCGGAGGGGGCGCTAAGCTACTGCTTCTGCCCGCGCGCGGTGCTCTGGGTTCCGCTCACGCTTGCGGCCGCCGACGGCCCGGTGCAGCTCTTCGACGTGCTCGGCGGCTTCGGCGAGCTCGAGGATCAGCTCGACGGGCTCGCCTCAGCGGAGGCCGCGGTCGACCGGCTCTACGAGGATCTCCGACGCAAGGCCGAGGGCGTCTTTCCCGTGGCCGGCGCGCATGACGTGGTGCTCGATTCGGAGCTCGCCGGTATCCTCGCCCACGAGGCCATCGGCCACACCTGCGAGGGCGACCTGGTGCTCACGGGCTCGGTCGCGGGCGGCTGGCTCGGGCGGCAGGTCGCCTCCGAGAAGGTGACGCTCGTCGACCAGGGAGCGCGCGGCTTCGACGGCCAGGGCGGCGTCGCCGTCCACGTCGACGACGAGGGCACGCCCTGCCGAGACGTCGCCATCATCGAGAAGGGCGTGCTCAAGGGCTTCCTCCACAACAAGGCGACGGCGCTCGAGCTCGGCGCCGAGCCGACCGGGAACGCGCGCGCCTACACCTTCAACGACGAGCCGCTCGTGCGCATGCGCAACACCGCGATCATGCCGGGCAACGACCGCCTCGAGGACATGATCGCCGCCGTGGACGACGGCTATTACCTCAAGCGCTCGACCAACGGCCAGGCCGACCTCACCAGCGAGTTCATGTTCGGCATCGCCTGCGGCTACGAAATCAAGGGCGGCAAGCTCGGCCGCGCGCTGCGCGACACCACCATCTCGGGCGTCGCCTTCGACGTGCTGCAAGCGGTGACCCACGTGGGGGAGCGCTTCACCTGGTCGGTCGGCGGCTGGTGCGGCAAGAAGACGCTCATCCCGGTCGGCATGGGCGGGCCGGCGATCAAGACGCGCCTCAACCTCGGCGGGCGATGACGGCGCAAGATCCTTCGGCGCAAGCCGAGCTCGCCTTCGTCGGGCGCATCGTCGCCGACGCGATGGCAGCGGGCGCCGGCGACGCGCAGGCGCGGCTCAGCGTGAACGAGCGCACCGAGGTCGACTTCGACACCCGCCGGCTCTCGCTCCTGCGCACCACCCACGAGGACGAGACGCTGCTCACCATCTTCAAGGCGGCGCGCAAGGGGAGTGCCACGCTCACCGGCCGCGGCGAGGCGGCGGCGGCGCACGCGATAGCCGAAGCGCTCGCCGCGGCGGAGGCGGCGCCCGCCGACGAGGCGAACGGCTTGGCACCGTCCGAGCCCGGGCCGGCGACGCTCTACGGCCCCGCCGAGGCCGACCGCGAGCATCTCATCGACCGCTGCCTCGAGCACATCGAGACGATGGCGCGGGAATTCCCCGCCATCGTGGCACGCGAGGCCTATCACCAGTTCAACCGCACGCGGCGCAGCTTCGCAAACTCCGCCGGCCTCGCGCGCCAGGAGACGCGCGGCCGCTACAGCTTCGCGACGCTCTTCGCCGCGCGCCGCGACGGCCGCACCACCTCGTTCAACTTCCATGGCGTGAGCTCGTACAACCCGTTCGGCCGCCTCATCGAGGTGGGCGCCTTGCGCCAGCTCTACGGCGACCTTGAGCGCTCCTTCGAGGCGCGCCCGTTAGCGGGCAAGTTCACCGGCGACGTGATCATCACGCCCGACGCGCTCGAGGAGATGGTGATCGTCCCCCTCGTCCGCGTGCTCGGCGGCTACAGCCTCATCGCGGGCACCAGCCCCTACAAGGAGAAGCGAGGCCGGGCCATCGCCGGCCCGCTCTTCAGCCTCCTGAACCGGCCGCGCGCGGCGAGCTTCCCCGAGGGGATCGATTTCGATGCCTTCGGCATCCCGACGCGCGACCTCGACGTGGTCAAGGACGGCGTGCTCGAGGACTTCCTCGTCGACTTCTACGCGTCGCGCAAGCTCGGCATCCCGGTGAGCGCGGTCTATTCGGCCTTCGTGGTGCCGCCGGGCGAGAAACCGCTTGCCGAGATCATCGCCGGGACCGCGCGCGGCATCATCCTCACGCGCTACTCGGGCGGCGTGCCGAGCGACAATCTCGACTTCAGCGGCATCGCCAAGAACGCCTTCTACATCGAGGACGGCAAGGTGCGCCACGCCCTCGCCGAGACCATGATCTCGGGCAACCTGCGCGACCTCCTCCTCGCGGTTCACGCCGTCTCGCGCGAGACCGTGAATTTCGGCACGTCGGAGCTCGCGAGCGTGGCGGCGGGCGGCGTCACCATCCACGGGCGAGGCTAGTCTCGGGAGTCAGGCGATGGCCATGAATAGCGAGTCCGGACAAGCCGGCAGTGCCGCCAATCCCATGGGGACGGACGGCTTCGAGTTCATCGAGTACGCCGCTCCCGATGCGCGCGAGCTCGCCGCCCTCTTCGAGCGGCTCGGCTTTGCGGCCGCGGCGCGCCACCGCTCCAAGGACGTGACGCTCTACCGCCAAGGCGACGTCAACTTCATCATCAACGCCGAGCCCGACAGCTTCGCCAGGAGCTTCGCGCGCCTCCATGGGCCGAGCATCTGCGCCATCGCCTTCCGCGTGCGCGACGCGGCCAAGGCGTATGGCCGCGCCCTCGAGCTCGGCGCCTGGGGCGTCGCGGGCAAGATCGGGCCGATGGAGCTCAATATCCCGGCTATCAAGGGCATCGGCGACAGCCTCATCTATCTGGTCGACCGCTACGGCGCCAAGGGCACCATCTACGACATCGATTTCGCCTGGCTCGACGGCGTCGAGCGCGATCCCAAGGGCGTCGGCTTCACCGGCGTCGACCATCTCACCCACAACGTCCACCGCGGGCGCATGAAGGAATGGGCCGAGTTCTACGAGCGGCTCTTCAATTTCCGCGAGATGAAATATTTCGACATCGAGGGCAAGCTGACCGGCCTCAGGTCGAAGGCCATGGTGAGCCCCTGCGGCAAGATCCGCATCCCGATCAACGAGAGCGCCGACGAGCGCTCGCAGATCGCCGAGTATCTCGACGCCTATCGCGGCGAGGGCATCCAGCACATCGCCCTTGCCGCGAGCGACATCTATGCGACGGTCGAGGCGCTCACCGCGCGGGAGCTGCCGTTCCAGACGGTGCCCGACGCCTACTACGAGCAGCTCGACGCCCGCCTCCCCGGCCACGGCGAGGACCTCGAGCGCCTGCGCAAGAGCCGCATCCTCATCGATGGTGCTCCCACCAAGGACGGCGGGCGGCTCCTGCAGATCTTCACCCGGAACCTGATCGGCCCGATCTTCCTCGAGATCATCCAGCGCAAGGGCGACGAGGGATTCGGCGAGGGCAATTTCCGCGCCCTCTTCGAATCGATCGAGCTCGATCAGATCCGCCGCGGCGTGCTCAAGAGCGAGGGGGCGTGAGCTCCTGCCGGCCGCGGCGTTCCGCGGGCCGGGCGCCGCGCCAGGCTGCGAGATCATAGCCGCCGGGTCCGGCGACGAAGGCCGCATCATCGTTCCCGCCATCATTGCAGCGCGGGCCGGCTCTTGTTGGCACCCCTTATCGATAACAATGCTTTTACGCTTCGATAACCGTTTCTTTAGATTTCGCGGCATAGCCTGCAGCGGTCGCGGCATGGTGACGTGCCGCGATTGGGTGACCCAAAACTAGCCCCGCCGGCAAAACCCGGCGGGGTCTCTTCCGCGCCCTTCCTGCGAGCCTCGGCAGGAAGCCGAAGCGCCAGCTGCCGCACGCCCATCGTCGCTTGAGGGGCTGCTGGAGCGGGTTTTGCGAGAGGGAGGGGGCGATGGCAGGAAAGTACAACATGCTGCGCGTGCATCTGAAACTCTTGACGGATGCCTCGGTCGTCTTGACCTTCAACGAAATTGAAAAACTGATGGGCGGACCTCTGCCGCCCGCCGCGAGATCGCACCTCGAATGGTGGGCAAACGAGGCGATCCCGACCAGAGGTCATCCCCAGTGTCACGCCTGGCGCGATACGGGCTACAACGCCTATCCGAACCTGACTGCGGAGACCGTAACCTTCCGGCGCTCGCCGGAAGGCCGCCGCAATTGATCCCGCGCCTCCGTCCCGGGGCTGCCGGCGAGCTCTCCCTCGCGGGGCACCCGCACGAGAGGCACATCGAGCGGGAGGTTCGCCCGCGCGCGGCTTAGGGCGGAATCCGAGCAAGCCGAAACACCCGTCGTCACCGCCGCCAAAGCGCTACGGGATTCACGCGGATCCGAAGATCGCTGGCAAATCACGGCGCCGCGCAGTGCAGAGGCGCCTCGGACTGAGTGCGGTGGGTCCTTCGAGACGCTCGCTGCGCTCGCTCCTCAGGACGAGGTGAAGTCTTTCTGCCATACACGAAATCGCCTCATCCTGAGGAGCGCCCCGAAGGGGCGCGTCTCGAAGGAGCCCCGGTGGCACTGCAAGCCTTCTCGAGATGCGTGAACGCCGTAGCGCGAAAGCGGGGGTCCACAGGCTGCTGGATTCCCGCTTTCGCGGGAATGACGCTGCAAACACCTGATGAGACTTGCGCGGATCACCCTCTAGCCCGGCTCCCAGCCCGGCGGCGCCAGCTCGAAGCCGGCGAAGCTGAAGGCGGGCGCCACCGTGCAGCCGACGAGGCTGTAGGCGCCGAGCGTTGCCGCACTCTGCCAGACGCGCGCGGGCACGGCGATCTGCGGCCGCTCGCCGGCAAGCAAATCATTGCCGAGCTTATGGCTGAAGGGCGTGCCGCCCTCCGCCGAGAGTGCCAGCGACAGGGCCGCTCCCGCGTGGAAGTGCCAGATCTCGACCGCGTCGATGCGGTGCCAGTGGGAGCGCTCGCCGGCCTTGAGCAGATAATAGATGGCCGTCACCGCACCGCGCGCGCCGCCCGCGCCGTGGTCGCGGAAGATTTCGCGGTAGTGCCCGCCCTCCGGATGCGGGACGAGGCCGAGCGCGCGGACGATCGCCTCGGCCTCGTCTCTCAAGGGCATCGGGCTATTCCTTGGGAACGGTCGCCTGCATGGAGGGGCGTTTGGCGAAGCGCTCGTACCACGCCGCGAGGTTCGGCGCCGCCGGCCGCCAGGGCTCGTGCGTGAAGCGGTAATCGAGATAGCCGCAGACCACGCCCGCCGCGATCTGGCCGATGGTCACCGCCTCGCCCCAGCTTGCGGCCTCGCTCTCGAGGGCGGCCAAGCCGCGCCTCATCGCGGCGGCCTGGCGCTCGATCCAGGCCTTGTCCTGCTGCGCGGGCGGCCGCTGGCTCTCGTGGCGCCTCAAAATCGCCGCATCGAGCACGCCGTCGGCGAGCGCCTGCAGCTTGAGCGCCTGCCAGCGCGCCGGCCCCGCCGCGGGGAACAGCTTGGCGCCTCGATTGAGGCTGTCGAGATACTCGCAGATCACCGGCGAATCGTAGAGTGCCGTGCCCTCGTCGGTGACGAGGGCCGGGATCTTGCCGAGTGGATTGACCTCTGCGATGTCGGTGTCCGGCGCATGCACCATGGTGCGGACGCGCTCGATGCGCCCCTCGAGACCGGCCTCGTAGGCGGCCACCACCACCTTGCGCGTATAGGGCGAGATCGGCCCGTAGCGGAGCTTCATCCAAGACCTCCAGGTGCTGTCAGAAATTGTCCTTGCGCAGGCGCACCTCGGCGAAGACGGCGACCGCGTCCGAGCCGGCAAGCCCGATGGTCTCGGCGATGCCCGGCTCGTCGGCGCGCAGGAAGGGATTGGTCGCCCGCTCCTCGGCGATCGTCGAGGGGATGGTCGGCAGCCCCTTGGCGCGCGCCGCGTCGACGGCCTTGGCGCGCGCCTGGAGTGCGGCGTTCGCGGGCTCGACCGTGAGGGCGAAGCGCGCGTTCGACTGGGTGTACTCGTGCCCGCAATAGACGCGCGTCTCGGGCGGCAGCGCCTTGAGCCGGCCGAGGGAGTGCCACATTTGCGCGGCCGTGCCCTCGAAGGTGCGGCCGCAGCCGATGGCGAAGAGCGTGTCGCCGCAGAAGACCGCCGCGGATTCGGGGAACCAGAAGGCGATGTGGCCGCGCGTATGGCCAGGGATGAAGAGGATGCGCGCCTCGGCTTGGCCGAGCCGCCAGCTCGCGCCGTCGTCGAGTGCCACGTCGATGTTGGGGATGCGCCCCTCGTCCGCCTTGGGCCCGACGACGATGGCGCCCGTCGCCGCCTTGAGCGCCGGATTGCCGCCCGTATGGTCCCAGTGGTGGTGGGTGTTGAGGATGTGGGTGAGCTTCCAGCCGTGCTGGGCGAGCGCCTTCATCACCGGCTCGGCCTCGGAGGGATCGACGACGCCCACGGCGCCCGTGGCCGTGTCGCGCAGCAGATAGGCGTAATTGTCCCTGAGGCAGGGAACGAGGACGATTTCGAGGACGGACATGGCGTGCCCTGCAGCTGGATTTGCGGAAGCCGACGTTAGCACAAGCGCGCGGCGCTGCCAGCCGATGTGTTGGGCTGATCGAGGCGTCAATCCGGTTGCGACGCCGGTTCAGCCGCCGGTGACGCTCATGTGGCGGGGGACGGCCGGGCGGATGGCTCTGCGGTCCATGACGAAGTCGTGACCCTTGGGCTTGCGCCGGATCGCCTCGCGAATCGCGGCGACGAGTTGAGCATCGTCATCGGACGCGCGCACCGGCGCGCGCAGGTCGGCGGCGTCCTCCTGCCCCAGGCACATGAAGAGGATGCCTTTGCAAGTCAGCCGTACCCGATTGCATGACTCGCAGAAGTTGTGGGTCATCGGCGTGATGAAGCCGATCCGCCCGCCCGTCTCCCTGGCGGTGAAGTATCGGGCCGGCCCGCCCGTACGGTAGTCGGTCTCCTCGAGCGTATAGCGCTCGGCCAGCCTGGCGCGCAGCATGGAGAGCGCGAGGTACTGGTCGAGCCGGACCGCGCCTCCGATCTCCCCCATCGGCATGACTTCGATGAAGGTGATGTCGTGGCCTTCGCCGTGCGCCCAGGCGACGAGCCCCGCAGCCTCGTCGTCGTTGACGCCCTTGAGCGCCACCACGTTGATCTTGATGGCGAGCCCTGCGGCCTTGGCCGCCGCGATGCCGTACAGTATGCGCTCGAGCTTGCCCCAGCGCGTGATCGCCGCGAATTTGGCGGGCTCGAGCGTGTCGAGCGACACGTTGACCCGGCGGACGCCGCAGTCTCGCAGCTCGCCGGCGTAGCGCGCGAGCTGGCTGCCGTTCGTGGTGAGCGTCAGCTCCGCGAGCGCGCCGCTGTGGACGAGCCGTCCCAAGCCACGGAAGAGACTCATGATGTTGCGCCGGACGAGCGGCTCGCCGCCGGTCAAGCGAAGCTTACTGACCCCGAGCCGTACAAAGGCGGCACACACCCGCTCGAGCTCCTCCAGACTCAGGATCTCGGCCCTGGGCACGAAAGTCATGTCCTCCGCCATGCAATAAACGCAACGGAGGTCGCAGCGATCCGTCACCGAGACCCTGAGGTAGGTGATCCGGCGTTGGAACGGGTCGATCATCCAGTCCCCGCGCGCAACGCCCAGGCTATCCATCGATGATTCCCCGAAGAGAGGTGCCGCGCGGGATCCTGGGATCCCGCGCGGCAGGAGCGCGCGCGCCTATGACACGCGATAGCCCATGGATTTGAATGTCAGCTGCTTCGTGACCTCAGGGGCAGAGGCGATTTTCCGGATATTTCCCCAGGTCTGCTTGTAGTTCGGGATGATCAGCTCGTTCACCCCCTTCGATACCACGTCGCCTTGCACGCCCATCGGATTGGCGAACAGCATGAAGGCCTGTTTCCGCTTCGCCGTCGGCGTGGGATAGACCATCGCTTGGGTCGAGCCGTTGTCGTTGTACACCTCGACCAAGTCGCCTTGGCCAACCCCAAGCTCCTTCATATCGTCGGGATTCATTTCGATGAAGGGGAGCGGCCAGCGTCCCATCACGAAGTCGTTCTGCTGGTCGAGGTACGCCGATTGCCAAATATGGTTGGTGCGGCCGTTGTTGATGAGGAAAGCGAACTTGTCCTTCTCGGCCTGCTTGCCGGGCGCTTCGAGGCCGCGCCACTGGGTCGCCATGAAATGGGCCTTGCCGTCCTTGGTGCCGAACTTGCCGTCCGTGTAGAGGCGCCTGGTGCCGACGATCTTGTCGTTCTCGAAGCCGGTCGCCGGCTCCTGGAAGCCGTTCGTGCCCATGGCGCGCAGGCGCGCGTAGGTCACGAATTGGCCGCCCGTGGCATGCTTGTGGTAGCCGTCCATGAAGGCGTCTTCCTCGGTCTTCCAGTCATACCCCCGGAACTTGTCGGCGACGGCCGCCTTGCCGGCCTTGCGCCAGGAGCGCTCGAGCGCCTGGGCAAGCCCGGCCACGATCAAGGAGTCGGGTCTCGCATTGCCGGGCGGGTCCATGTAGCGCTCGGTCAGGCGCATGCGCCGCTCGCCGTTCATCGATGTCAGGTTCGCCTCGCCCGAGGTGGCCGCCGGCAGGAGGACGTGGGCAGCCTGGCCGATCTTGGTCGGGATGAGGTCAACGTCGACGACGAAGAGACCGCCCTTCCCGAGCGCGCCCATGATGGCATTGATCTGGGCTTCGCGGTCGCCGTAGGGCACCGCCGACATGGCATCCTTCACCATGTCCGTGCGGCGCTTGTAGACGTTCTTGAACTCGAGGGCGTTGAGCGTCGTCTTGTAGTGATCGCAGCCCCAGATGTGATGCACGCCGCCCTTGCCGCCGATGAGGAGCTGGTCGATGTAGACGGCCGGCCGGCCGCCGGGATAGTCCGGCCGGACATAGCCCTCCTGGTGACCGCCCATGCGGACGCATCCGCCGCCTGGACGGCCGATGTTGCCTGTGGCCAGCGCCAGATTCACCAGGGCGCCGTTGGTTCGGTAGTTGTCGTTGCCCCAGATCAGGCCTTTCTCGTAGGAGAACATCGTACGGCGGCGCTTGCCGTCCTTGGGCTCTGCGATGAAAGCCGCCGCGCGCTCCATCTGCTGCACCGTCAAGCCGGTAATCTTTGCCGCGTCCTCGAGGGTGGTCCGGTTGGCTTTGAGCATCTCGTCGAAGCCGGAGGTGTGCTCGGCGATGAACGCCTTGTCGATCCAGCCCTTCTCCACGACGTAAGTCAGCAGCGCATTGAAAAGCACAAGATCGGTCCCCGAATTGATCGGGAGATGCAACATGCGATCCTTGCCTGCCTCAACCTCGCAGGCATTGACGGTGACGGTGCGGCGAGGATCGACGATGACGATGCGAGCGGCCGCATGCGCCTCGCCTGGTATCTCGGCTTTCTTCTTGTCGAGCAATTCGCCGCGCAGGTTCGGGATCCAGTGGTTGAGAAAATAATTGGTCTGCGTCTCGAGAGTGTTCGTGCCGACGGCGAAGATGGTGTCTGCCAGCTCGGCATCCTCGTAGCAGTTGTTGAGCTCGCCGACTCCCATGTCGCGCGTGGCATGAACTTCCGAATTGTAGGCGGGCCGATTGTGGATGCGGATGTTCTTGATCTTCATGCTCTCGAAATAGAGCTTGCCGGTGGCCCACGTGTTCTCGTAGCCGCCGCCCGCGCCGCCGTGGTCGTAGGCGGACACGATCAGGCCGTCCTCGCCTTGGATCTCGACCACGCGGCGCGTCACCTCCGCGACCAGCTCGAGCGCGTCGTCCCACGACGTGGGATAGAGGCCGCCGTATCGCCAAACCATCGGGTCCGTCAGCCGTTGAGCCTGAGTGCCGGTCGTCTCCGAGAACGACATTTCCGCGATGCGCGCGCCGCGAATCGAGCCGAGACCGGAATTCACGACGCAGTCGTGATCGGGCTTGACCACGAGATGCACATCCCGGCCGTTCTGCTTGACGATGTTGTACATGGAGGGCGAGAACCAATTCGCGGTCATGGCACCCTGCTGCTGCGACAGATCCGCGCCGAAGGCATTGAGGGAGGGCGCGGTTCCGCCCTGTCTGTCGATGTCCCAGCTGTACGCCTTGTAGCCGCAGCCGACGATGCAATAGTGGCAGACGACATTGTGGACCTTGGCGTCCTTGGGCGGGATGGGAAGGCGGTCGATGTTTCGTTTGTAGGTCATAGTGTCCTCCCTATGCCTTCAGGACGTTGCTGAGGCGGCCATAGATCAGCTCGTCGACCGCGATCGCGTGGATGTCGCCCTTTTCGTCCACCCGTAACTTGAATTGCGGAAGGTTCTGCGTCGCCTGCCCCCAGATTTCCTGGCCGCCCTTCTCGCAGTCGAAGCGCGAGTAGTGGCCCGGACAGTTGAGCGTCTTGTCCGCCGCCACGTAGTTGAGGGGAAACCCCTTGTGCGGGCAGATGATCGAGAAAGCGACGACGTCCCGCTCCGGGCCTACGCCGCCCTCGACCGCGTGGCCGAGCTTGAGGAGAACGCCCGGCGAGTCCGCGTCCGGATAGGCGATGGAGACCGGCTGGTCGACTTTGAGGTCCTTCAGGCTAGCGAGCCGCTTGCTCGGATAATTGACCCGCGCCAAGGAAGGCGCCGCGACCGCGTCCCCCGCGGGCGCCATGGTTGCCGCCACGCCTGCGGCAGCCGCCGCCGCCCCGCCGCGCAGGAATTGACGCCGTCCTAGATCGACGAGCTTGTCGCATTGGCGCATGCGTTCCTCCCTTTGCCAAAGCTGCTTGCGCAAAGAGGCCTAGCACTCGCCATGCCACCGGGCTGGATCCGTCAAGCTTTTGAAATAGAAGGAAATTCAGCCGTAGATCTGGAGCAAATCGTCTGGATTTCCGAACGCCGCGGCGAGCCATGTTCGAGAAACGGAACGCGCTGCGCCGGGAGCGGGCCGGCCGCTCAGACCGCCTCGTCGGTGGAGATGCCGAGCTTCCTCATTTTCTCCCAAAGCGTGGTTCGCGAGACCGCAAGGATCTCGGCTGCCTTGCCGACCTGGCCCGCGGTGCGCTCCAAGGCGGCCATGATGTGCCGCCGCTCGGCCTCCTGGCGCGCCGCGGCGAGGGAGGGGATTTCCTGCGACGGCCCGTCATGGTGATGGCGAACGGGAAAGAGGTCGGCCGCGGCGAGCCATGGGCCGGCGGCAAGCGCCACCGCCCGCTCCGCGCGGTTCCGGAGCTCGCGGACGTTGCCGGGCCAGTCGTGGCCGAGTGCCGCCGACTCGGCGCCCGTGGTCAGCCCGCGGACCTCTGAGTGCATGGCTAAGGCGAAATAAGCGACGTATTTCTGGAGCAGCGGCAAGATGTCGTCCGCGCGCTCGCGGAGCGGTCCAATGTGCACCGGGATCACGTTGATGCGGTAATACAAATCCTGACGGAACTCGCCCGCGCGAACGAGCCGGTCGAGCTCGGCGTTCGTCGAGCACACGAGGCGGGCCGCGAACTGGATCGGCTTCTCTCCCCCCAGCCGAAGGAAAACGCGCTCCTGCACGAGGCGCAGGAGCTTGGCTTGAACTGGCGGCGGCAATTCGCAAATCTCGTCGAGGAAAAGGATCCCGTCGCGAGCGCGCTCCGCGTAGCCCTCGTGCCGCACGTGGGCGCCCGTGAAAGCGCCTCTTTCGTGGCCAAAGAGCTCGCTCTCGAGCAGGGCGGCGGGAACTGCCGCGCAGTTGACGGCGACGAACGGCCGGGGGGCGCGGCGCGATATCTGATGGACGAAACGTGCCGCGACCTCTTTGCCGACGCCGCTCTCGCCGGTCAGCAGCAGCGTGCTATCGATGTCCGCGACCCGGCGGAGAAGGGCCTCGACGCGGCGCATGGCTTTGGAGGCGCCCAGCGTCCCGGGCGGTCCGCCCTCGGCAGTCGCCTTGCGCTCGAGCAGATGCTCGATGCGCGAGAGGAAGTCCTCCATGTGGAACGGCTTGGTGATGTAGTCGTCGGCGCCGGCGCGGATGAGGCGGACCGCCTGGTCGATCTCGCCGTAAGCCGTGATGAAGAGGATCGGGCTGGCATTGAGGTCCGGCAGAGCGTCCCGGAACACCTCCTCGCCGCTCATGTCCGGCAACTTGATGTCGCATATCATCAGGTCGGGCCGCCGCTTCCGCAGCGCCTCGAGCGCCTCCTTGCCCGTATGCCACCAGACGGCATCGAAGCCTTCGAGGGTCAGCCGCTGCACGATCGATTCCCCCATGATGGGGTCGTCCTCGAGGATTGCGATCCGTCGAGCGTTAGGCGACAGCATCGAGCGCCTCCTCCCGTCCCATCGGAAGCCGAATCGTTACCGTCGTGCCCCGATCGGCCGCGGTGTCGAGCTCAATGCGGCCGCGCAACCGGCTCACCATGTGGCAGACCGTCCAGACCCCGAGGCCCAGGCGCTGGGTGGGCGCGCGCGAGACCTCCGCTGGATTTCTGTAGAGCAGCTCGATGTCGCTGGGAAGGCCGGGGCCGGCGTCGCTCACGGTCATGCGGAACTCGCGGCCGGCCACGCGCGCCTCGAACGCGACGATGCCCGCGGTCGGTGACGCCGCGCAAGCATTGAGGAGCAGATTGAGGGCGATCTGCCGGACGGCCGAGCCGTCGACATCGATTTTCTCGGGCGCGCGGTTCTGCCAAGAGAGCTCGAGGTGCCGGCGCCCCACTTCGTGCTGCAGCAGGAACTTGAGATCGTCGAGGTCCCGCCCGCGTAGCTCGTTGACGCCGGAAGCTCCCTTGTATGTGGCAAGTGCTGCCCGCACGACGTTCCCGATTCCCGACAAACCCCGCTCGAGCAAGTCCAGCGATCGGCGGCGGATCGCATCGTCGCGGCCATGCTTGCGGAGGGTATCGACGAGATTGAGCATCCCGCCGAGGGGGTTATTGACCTCGTGCGCCATGCCGGAGGCGAGCTTGCCCAGCATGGCGTACTTCTCCTGCTCGGCGAGGTGCGCGGCGAGGCTCTCGCGCTCGTGCAGCGCCCGGGCCATTGCGTTGAACTGCGCGAAGAGCTGGCCGAACTCGCTCGAGAGGCGCTTGCGATGGTGCTCGGGGATGGGCTCGATCCGGCCATCGCGGACGCGCTCGACGTAGCGGGTGAGGACGCCCAACGGATGCAGCATGCGTTTCAGCGCGAAATATCCGATCGCGGCAAAGGCGAGCGTCAAGGCGCTGTTCACCAGAATCAGCGTCAGAGATACGCGATGCCGGATGCTGAGCAGGTTCGCGATGTCGACCTCGGCGATGATGCGGCCGACGGAAAACGCCCCCTCCTTCAGCGTCCTCGCGAGCCAGGCGCGTCCCCTGCGGTCGTCGAGGACCAGCTCGTCGCCGGAGGCGAAGCGCTGCCGCAGGTCCTGGGGCACCGGGGTTTGCACCGGGAAGCGGACCGGGTCGGAAGCGGCCAGCACCGAGCCGTTCGGCAGCTCGACGATCGCGTAAAGCGCCTCGACGCCGGCGTATTGACGGCGCGCCCGGTCGAGGACGTCGAAGGCTTCCCACGTATCTGCGCGAACGACCGCGGGGAGGACGGCCGCCGAGAGACCATCCAGGTACGCGCTCGTGAGCAGCCGCAGGTTGCTTTCCTGGTCCGCGACCAAGCGGGAAAGAACCACCTGCGAGATCATGACAGCGACGCCCACCATCAAGCCGGACACCAGCAAGGGAACCTTGAGCGTGAGCGGCCATGCGGCGATTCGCTGCAAGAGAGCCATCACACTTGCGCCTTCACGATGCGCCACATCGCCTTGGTGCCTTCATAGAGCTCGGGGCTTTCGGCCGCGAAACCGTCGAGCCCGAGCACCGACAGGATCTCCCGGCCGAGCGGGTACGACGTCGTGCCGATGAGCGCGGCGGCGATCGCCGTGGCCACCGGCGTGTTTCGCGTTGCCTGGAGCCCGACCACGGGCGGGAAACCGAGCCATTCCGAGCGATAGATGATCCGCGTCTTTCCCACCAACTCGGGTTCGCGGACGCTCATCACGTCCCAGACGTAGCCGTCCATGCTGCCGCTTTCGGCCAGCCCCGTGCTGACCGCGCGGATGACGTTCCGGTGACCGTAGGTGAAAAAGGAATCGCGGAAGAATGCCGCCGGCGTCGTCCGGCGGAGGGCCAGAAGCCAGCGCGTGACCAGATAGCCCGACGTGCTGTCCGGGTCGGAAAAGGCATGGACGGTGCCACGGATGTCGTCGAACGATTGAGCCCTGCTGGCCTCGTTGACGATGATGTAGGTTTGATAGAGCGGCTTGTGGTGGTAGAGCGGCACCGCCAGCAAGGCGAGCTTGTCCTCGTGCTGCACATAGGGATCGTCGCAGACCCAGGCGGCATCGAGCTGCCCGGACAGCAGCATGGCGGTGATCTCCTGGTAGGTCCGCCGCTTGACGAGCGTGACCGGCCGCTCCAGCCGCTGCTCGAGGTAGCTCTGAAGCATCGAGAGGAGCTTGATATCCGAATCGAGGAAGACCGGGGTCAGGCCGAAGCTGACGGCCTCCGCGGCACGGAGCGGGACGGCACCTGCCGCCACGGCGGCGGCGATCCCGCCGAGGAACGCCCGCCTGCCAAGAATCGCGCGGTCACGGGGCCGATCCGGAGATGACCCCGCGCGGACGCCCCAGCCGCTGCTGTGCATTGTCGTCCTCCCTGTCCTCCACGCTGCCGGTTGGCAGCGCGGGCGCCTATTGGGCGGCGCCGTACCGGCTCGGTTCGCCGAACCTTCCATATTTCCAATAGAGTATTGCTCATCCGCGCCGCCCGCAATACCATTGCGCGGGTTAATGGCGGCCGTTGGGGCCCGCCTTGCGTGAAGGCTTTAGCAGCGGTGGCCCGGCGTCGGACAACGAATCTAATCAGATGGCCATTTAGGGGCCAGAATTGTGCCGAACAGGATCCGATTTCACCGCAAGAGATTGCTGCCCGCGGTTCTGATCGGCGTCATCGTAGGCGTTGGGATGATGGGTTTTTCCGCACTTTTCGCCTACAGCGCGGTTCTCGTCGGCTCAATTTCCGGAGTTGGAGCGTTCGTCATCATGATGCTTATTGATTGAATCATGACGGTACTCGATCGGTATGCTCGCTGCGAAAATATGGGCAACTAGCGGCAAGTATGATTAGGAATTGAGCATATCCTTGGCGGGCGCCGCGCTCAGGTTGCAGCGGCCTATTTCGCAGTGATCTCCGCCGTGGCAAGCTCGGTCGCGCCGCAATCGTCGATTTCGAGCGCGTAGCCGACCCACGGCACCGTGCGGACGAGATCGGGAAGACCTGGCCGATCGAGCGCCTTGCGAAGGCGAAGGATATGAACATCGACTGTCCGCGGCAGAACGTTCGCATCGTGTCCCCACACCGCGTCTAGAAGCTGTTCGCGCGAAAAGGCTTGGCCAGGGTGTGAGAGGAGGAAGCGAAGCAGCCGGAATTCGCTGGGCCCGACGTGGATTGGTCGGCCGTTGCGAAGCACCCGGTGCGCCGTCAAGTCCATTCGAACGTCGTCGAATTGCAGGATATCCTGGACTGGGCCATCCGGTGGCGTTTGGAAGAGGCGACGGATCGACGCGGTCAGGTCTGCAGGATTGATCGGTTTCAGCAAATATTCATCAGCGCCGCAATTGCTGCCGCGTACCTTCTGGCCATCCTCTCCTCGGCCAATCGACATGATGATCCGCAGGTGACGCTGGTTCGGAGAGCGGCGCATCTGCCGACAAATATCCGTCCCCGAAACGACCGGAAGTGTCCAGTCCAGGAGCGCGAGATCCGGCTTTCGCTCGACGATTTGAACGAGCGCGCTCGGCCCATCAAACGCTTCGATCACGTCGTAACCCTCGCGCTCGAGATGGTAGCGCAGCGAGGCGCGCAGCGCCGCGTCGTCGTCCGCGAAAAGAACCACTCGTGCCGTCATCGATCGAGCCACCTCGATGTCAACCGAAACGTCCGGTGACGTAGTCCTCTGTCTTCTTCTCCTTAGGACGTTGGAACAGGTGCGCAGTCCCGCCGAACTCGACAAGCTCGCCGAGATACATGAAGGCGGTATAGTCCGACACCCGGCCAGCTTGCTGCATATTGTGGGTGACGATGACGACTGTGTAATTCTGCTTGAGCTCGCCGATGAGCTCTTCGATCTTGCTCGTCGAGATCGGGTCGAGAGCCGAGCAGGGCTCGTCCAAAAGCAGCACTTCGGGGTCCACCGCCAGTGCCCGCGCGAGGCACAGGCGCTGCTGCTGTCCGCCGGAGAGGCTGGCGCCCGATTTGCCGAGCTGGTCTTTGACTTCGTCCCAAAGGGCCGCCATCTTCAGGCTTTTTTCGACTTTTTCTTCCATGGTAGTGCGTTTTCGCGTCCCATTCAGCTTGAGGCCGGCTGCGACGTTCTCGAAGATCGACATGGTCGGAAACGGGTTCGCCTTCTGAAAGACCATCCCGATCCGACGCCGCACTTGAACAACATTTACAGACGGTCCGTACAGATCTTCGCTATCCAGCAGAACCTTGCCCTGAACCCGCGCCCCCCGGGTTACCTCATGCATGCGATTGAGACATCGAAGGAGCGTGGACTTGCCGCAACCCGAGGGGCCAATGATCGCCGTGACCGCTCCGGCCTTGAAACCGAGCGACACATTGTTCACCGCCCGCGACTTGCCGTAATAGGCGCTCAAGCCTTCCACCGAAAGCAATGTGCCGTTCCCAGAAACGGCTTCGACGTGTTCCGGGACGCTCGCGTCGGTCGTCACTTCAATCATCGAGTCGGCTCCTGAACGCGAGGCGGGTAAGTGTGCTCGCCACCAGAACAACCATGACCAACATGAGCGAGGCGGCCCAGGCCTGCGCATGCCAGTCGTCATAGGGGGCGGTCGCATAGCGGTAGATGACCAGCGGCACAGTGGCGATCGGCTTGGCCAAGTTCACGTTCCAGAAAGGACTGCCGAACGCCGTGAACAGCATGGGCGCCGCTTCGCCGAGAGCGCGAGCGACAGCCAGCAACAAGCCGGTCAGCATCGCCCGGGAACAAGTGGGTAACACGATCCGCAAGATCGTCCTCCAAGTCGGAATTCCCAAGGCCAACGATGCCTCCCGAATCGTGCCCGGCACGAGGCGAAGGGCTTCTTGGGCGGTAATGAGGATGATCGGGATCATGATGAAGGCGTAAGCCACGGAGCCCGACAGCGCAGAAAATTCGCGCATCGGCTGGACCACCATCGCGTATGCGACAAGCCCAACAACGATCGACGGGACGCCGGTCAATGTGTCGGCGAGGAAACGGACGAACCAGCCGAGCCATCCGCTCTGGAACTCATTCAAGAAGACGGCAGCTCCGACGCCGATGGGGATCGCCATCGCTGCGGCAACGGCCACGACCTCCAAGCTGCCCACCAGCGCATTTGCAATTCCCCCGCCCCCTTCTCCGACCGGGGTCGGAAGGGAAATCAGGAAGCTCCAACTGATGTATGAGACGCCCTGGTACGCCACATAGGCCATAATGACGAACAAGACAGACACGGTCAGCGCAGTGCTAACGGCCATGGCCAGAAAGGCGGCCCTGTCTAAAAGCGTTCGGCGGAGGAGCCCCGCGTCCGGTCCGAATTTCATGGCCTACTCCAATATGCCAACCTGCCCTCGGGAAAGCCGCCATATGAGAAGCTGCGACAGAAGGCCGAGAACGATGGTGATGCCGAATAGCACGAGACCCACATAGATCAGCGACGATACGTAGAGGCTGTATGTGGCTTCCGTGAACTCGCTGGCGATTTGGCTTGCCATGCTGTGGACCGGATCGAACAGCGAGGTGAGCATCCTGAAGGCGTTTCCGCCGACCAAGGTGACGGCCATGGTCTCACCGATGGCCCGCCCGAGTCCGAGGACAATAGCGCCGATCAGGCCGACACGCGCATAGGGCAAGACGGCCTTTTGGATGGCTTCCCATCTGGTCGCCCCGAGAGCGAGCATCGCTTCCAACTGCGAGCGCGGGACCGCGCGGAGCAGGTCGCGCGAGATCGCGGTAATGATCGGCGTGATCATGATTGCCAGGATGATGCCCGCCGCCAGAACGCCGACGCCATAGACAGCCGGCCCCTGGAACGGCGGGAACCATCCGAAATGCGCTTTGAGCCAGATTTGCATCTGGCGCACAATGGGCACCAGGATGAAAAGCCCCCACAATCCGAAGACGACGCTTGGAATCGCAGCGAGCATTTCCACGAGGTAGGAGAGCGGATTGCGAATCCAGCGCGGTGCGTAGAGCCCTAGAAAGATCGCCGATCCGAGACTGATCGGAACCGCGATAAGAAGGGCGAGGAAGGATTTCGCGACGGTGCCCACAATGGTCGGCAATGTTCCGAACACCTCCGCGACCGGATCCCAGGTGGTGCCGACAAGAAATCCCAGACCGAATCGCTGGATGGCCTCCCAGGACCCGCTAAAGAGCACGAAAATGAGGAGGCCCGTCAATACAATGATGAGCAACGCGAAGAGTCTGGTTACAGCATAGAAAATGCTGTCCCCGAAGGTTCCGAGACCTCGACGGACAGCCCACGGACCCGAGCTCCGGGGCAAGGGATCAAGTACGCGAAAGGGCAGAGGATCGGACAGGCGCCGCAACAACGGATCGGGGGACGTGCTCGCTGTGTCTTGCTCTTCGGCTTCCATATGAAATCCCTGCCCTTGGCGGGTTTCCCTTGAGAGCGGGAAACCCGCCGGATCGTCGATTGCCGCCGGGCTGAGCTCAGTTCATCGCCAGGGCGGGCTTGCCGTCGACCGTGATTTTCTTCAGCAGATTTTCCGCCTTCTTCACTGCTGCGCCCTCAAGCGGCGCGTACAGTAGCGGCCCACTGAATTTTTGCCCGTCATGGATCATCCACCAGGCGAGGTGCGCGACCGCATCGGTCTCGGCCTTGTCCTTGCCATTTTCATAGACGATCATCCAGCTGAACCCGGAAATGGGGTAGGCCTTTGGATTCGCGCTGTCGGTGATCAGAGCCTTCATATCGTCCGGCAAATCCGCCACGTCCGCGGCAGCGGCGGCCCCCTCTAACGAGGGGTCGAGATAGACGCCTGCCTTGTTGCGCATCTTCACCCAAGGAATGTGGTTCTGTACCGCATAAGCCAGTTCCACATAGCCGATGGCCCCGGGAATCTGCTTCACTTGATTGGCGACGCCCTCATTGCCCGCGCCTCCGATGTCGCCGGGCCAATTCACAGACGTGGCAAATCCCACTTTGTCGGCCCATTCCTTCGACACCTTGGAGAGATAGTTCGAGAAGATGAACGTCGTTCCCGATCCATCGGAGCGGTGCACGACGGCAATGTCGAGATCCGGCAGCTTGACGCCCGGATTGAGCGACGTGATGCGCTGGTCGTTCCACTTCTTGATCTTCTTGAGATAGATGTCTGCCAGCACATCGGGCGTTATTTTCAGAGTTCCGCTCGATATCCCCGCCAGGTTGTAGGAAACCGTGACGGCCCCGGCTGTGACGGGAATGTGCAGGATCGGACCGCCTTTCGCCTGAGCCAGCTGCTGATCCGTCAAAATGCCGTCGGTGGCGCCGAAATCAACGGTCATTTCCTGAAGTTGCCGGATGCCGCCGCCCGAGCCGATGGATTGGTAGTTGACCTTGACGCCGCACAGCTTGTTGTACGCGTCGAACATCTTCGAGAAAAGCGGGTAGTCGAAGGTAGAGCCGGCTCCCGTCAGCTCCTTGACGCCCATCTTGGGGCAGGCATCCTGTGCCTCGGCGCGGCCAGCCAGCAGCACCATCGCGCCGATCCCCAGCGCCAACAGGGTCTTTCCAGTCACTCGACAAGTCCGCTTCGTCGCTTCGTTCAGAAACCATCTCATCATGTCAATTTCCCTCCTTGTGCGGTTGCCGTGCGCGGTACCCTCGTATCGACCATATTTCCGGAAAACTAGATTTCCGGAATTATCGATGTTGCGAGCGACAGATTGATTTCGAGAATATGACTTATTTATGACGATTGAACTATCTCCGGCCGGGGCTGCAGCAGGCACAGACGAGTCGGGAACTGTCCTTCCAGCCCATGTCGAGACGCAGCAATCGGCGATAACGACTATCTGACCATGGAATTCTTGCGGGAGTTGATTCATCACGAGCAGGTCATGACATTGTCATCGAATCGGGATACTGGTACGGAGAGTGCATTTCGGCCCGATATTCTCGGAGTATCGAAGGGCGGCCGTTGACAATGGACAGAAAATTCGACAATACTCGAAATATGGAAAAGGTGGACGCCCTGGCGGCCCTCTCCGGCCTCTCGCACGAGACGCGGCTCGACATCTTCCGGCTCCTGGTCGAGGCGGGACCCGGCGGGATATCCGCCGGCCGGATCGGCGAGCGTCTCGATCTAGCACCGGCGACGCTCTCCTTCCACTTGAGCCACCTCAAGCATGCCGGCCTCGTCGATGCCGAGCGGAACGGCCGCTCGCTGATCTACTCGGCCGACTTCGAGCGCGTGCGGACGCTCGTGGCCTATCTGACCGAGAACTGCTGCGAGGGCCATCCGGCGTCGTGCGGCCTTCCCGAGTGCGAGCCGGCGTCCGTCGCAGCGAGAGCGAAAGCCGGAGGGAGACGAGACCATGAAGCGCCTTCGCGTGCGCGCCGCCGCTGATCCGGCCGCGGCGGCCGCCTCAGCTAGAGCCTAGGATCGCCCAATGACCCAAAGGACCTTCAACGTCCTTTTCTTGTGCACGGGGAATTCCGCCAGGAGCATCTTCGCGGAGGTCCTCCTCGGGCACTGGGGCAAGGGCCGCTTCAATGCGTTCAGCGCCGGCAGCTTCCCGAAGCCGGCACCGCATCCCTATGCTCTTGAGCTGCTGAGGAGGCTGCACCTGCCGACGGAAGGGCTGCGCAGCAAGAGCTGGGACGAGTTCGCCGGGCCGCGTGCGCCGGAGATGGACTTCGTCTTCACCGTGTGCGACCAGGCGGCGAATGAGCCGTGCCCCGTGTGGCCCGGCCAGCCCATCACCGCCCATTGGGGCCTCGCCGATCCTGCGGCGGTCGAGGGGAGCGAGATCGAGAAGCGCGACGCCTTCAGGCGCGCGCTGCGCGAGCTCGAGTTCCGCATCAAGATCTTCGTCAATCTGCGGGTCGAGGCGCTCGACCGGCTGGCGCTCAAGAAGAAGGTCGACGAAATTGGCCGCACCGTCCTCGACACATCCTCCGTCGAGCGCGCCTCGTGACGATCCAATCGGGAACGCCATCACGCTCCGGCGCTGCTCTCCGTGGTGAACCGGTGCTGCGCGGCCGCGCCGCCCGTCTCGGCGTGGTCGAACGCTATCTCTCGCTGTGGGTCGCTCTCTGCATCGTGGCCGGCATTGCGCTCGGACGCTTCTTGCCGACGCCCTTCGCGATCCTCGGCAGCAGCACCGTGGCACAGGTCAATCTGCCGGTGGCCGTGCTCGTCTGGCTCATGATCGTGCCGATGCTGCTCAAGGTCGATTTCGGCGCGCTGCATCAGGTGCGGGAGCATTGGCGCGGCATCGGCGTAACGCTCTTCATCAATTGGGCGGTCAAGCCTTTCTCGATGGCGCTCCTCGCCTGGATTTTCATCGCTCATCTCTTCGCGCCCCTGCTGCCGTCGGACCAGCTTTCCTCCTACGTCGCCGGCCTCATTCTGCTCGCAGCGGCACCCTGCACGGCGATGGTCTTCGTGTGGAGCAATCTGGTCGAGGGCGAGCCGCACTTCACGCTCAGCCAGGTAGCGCTCAACGACGCCATCATGATCGTCGCTTTTGCGCCGCTCGTCGGGCTTCTGCTTGGGCTTTCCGCCATCGCCGTACCGTGGCAGACACTGTTCCTCTCGGTGCTGCTCTATATCGTGGTGCCGGTGATCGCAGCACAGATTTGGCGCCGCGGCCTCCTGGCGCATGGTGGTGCCGCACGTCTCGCGGCCATGCTCAAGCGGCTTGGGCCGGTCTCGCTCGCGGCACTGCTGGCGACGCTCGTGCTGCTCTTCGGTTTCCAGGGCGAGCAGATCCTGAGGCAGCCGCTGGTGATTCTGCTTCTGGCGGTGCCGATCCTTATCCAAGTCTACCTGAACGCTGGCCTCGCCTATTGGCTGAACCGGACGCTCGGTGTTGCCCATTGTGTCGCCGGACCCTCGGCCCTCATCGGTGCCAGCAATTTCTTCGAGCTTGCCGTTGCCACGGCGATAGCGCTCTTCGGCCTCAACTCCGGTGCCGCACTCGCGACCGTCGTTGGGGTGCTCATCGAGGTGCCGGTGATGCTCTCGGTCGTTCGGATCGTGTCCGCAACGAAGGGTTGGTACGAGCACGCCTGAGGAAGATCGAGCGACGCTGCTGCGCTCGCTCCCTCGACTACCCTTCCCGCGAGACGCCCCCGGTCCGATGCGACATAAGGCGCAGGACAAGTGATAAAAGAAGGTTCGAAAGCGCCAAAGCAACGAGGATCATGAGAGCCGGCCTGGGACCCTTATCCGCGAGGACCAATGCCACGGCGGCGGGTGCGATCGCCTGAGCCAAGAGGTTCGAGAAGGCGTAGCGGCCGAGAAGCGGGGCATAGCCGACGGAGCCGAAGAAATGGAGAGGCAGCGTGCCGCGGACGATGGTCGCCACGCCATTGCCCGCTCCGTAGCAGATGACGGCCGCGGCCACGATCGCGACATTGCCCGGCAAGAGCATAGCCACGCCGAGGAAGACGGCGAGGCTGGTGGCGACCGCGGTCCACACCGGATGGAAATAGCGGCCGAAGGCGATCTGCAGCAGCCGCCCGCCGACCTGGGACGGCCCCACCATGGCGCCGTAACCGACCGCCGCCGCGAGTCCCAGACCCAAGCCCTGAAGGATCGCGAGGAGATGCACGGAGAGCACCGACGAGATGCTCGACTGCAGCGTGAACATGGCGCCGAGCAGGACGACGAGCAGCAGTCGCATGCGGCGGTCGAGCATGCCCGCGGCGCCGGGCTCGCTCTCCGCCACGGCTTCTGGACTTTCGTCCTCGCCCGCCGGCGCCGGCCGCGCCGGAAGCAGCAGGAAGTGCATCGGCAGCCCCAAGAGGACATGCATTCCGGCATAGACGAGACAGGCGCCGCGCCAGCCCAGGCTCTCGAGGAGAAGCGTGCTCAAGGGCCAGGCAAAGGTGCTGGCAAAACCGCCGATCAAGGTGAGGTTGACGATGAGGCCCTTGGCCCGGCGCCCGTAGATGCCGACGAGCGTCGAGAAGGCGGCATCGTAGAGCCCGGCCGACATGCCGACGCCGAGAAGCGCCCAGGCGGCGAAATAGAGGACCGGTCCGCGCGCGAGGCCGAGGCCTGCGAGCCCCAGCGCCAGGGCCAGGGAGCCGAAGGAGAGCACCTTGCGGCCGCCGAGGCGCTCGATGGCGCGGCCGACGCGCGGCGAGACGAAGCCGGCGACGAGGAGGCCGAGCGAGAGGCCGGAGACCACCTCAGTGAGCGGCCAGCCGGTATCCGCGGCGATCGGCTTCGCCAGCACGGCGAGGAGATAATAGGACGAGCCCCAGGCGAGGCACTGCGTGAAGCCTAGGATGGCGATGACCGCGGCCTTGCCGCCCTGGCGTGGATGCCACGCAAGGCTTCGCCGCGAGGCTGTCGCTTCCGTCAGCTGTCCGCTCCGCTGCACGCCCCTCCCTCCGGCCAAGGCTCGGCTCAGCAGCAGCCCTTGGGCTCGGCGGCGACGGCCGCGGAAGAGGCGCCGCAACAGGGAGCGGCGCCAAGAGGCACCGCGGCATTCGGCGCCCTCGGCCGGGACGGCCTGCTGACGCAGACCCCGGTCTCCGGAAGCTTGAGCTCGACCCGGGCTGCAGCCTCGGCATCGCCGGTCAAGGCGGCGACGATGGAGCGCACCTGCTCGTACCCCGTGGCGGCGAGGAAGGTCGGTGCGCGGCCGTAGCTCTTCATGCCCGCGATGTAGAAGCCCGGCTCGGCATGGGCGAGCTCCTCGGCTCCATGCGCGCGTACCGTGCCGCAGCTGTGCAGGTTCGGGTCGATGAGCGGTCCGATCCGGCCGCTGCTCTCGAGCCAGGGATCGAGGGAGAGGCGGATCTCGCGCAATGCCGAGAAGTCGGGCCGGAAGCCCGTCGCCACCACGAGCTCGTCGGCGAGGAGGCGTCCCTCCCGGCCGCCATGGTCGCCGGAGACGGCCAGCCGGCCGTCCGCTTCCCGCGCGATGCGCGCGATGCGGAAAGGTGTCACGACACGGACGGCGCCGCTTTCCACGAGCTCGCGCGCCTGGCTGCCGAGGGCGCCTCTCGCCGGCAGGGCGTCCGCGGCCTCGCCGCCGAATGCGGCTTCCATGTTCTCCTTGCGCATGATCCAGAGGATGCGCGTGGCGGGCGCCTGCTCCGCGAGCTCGGCAAGCTCGATCAGCGTGTTGAGCGCCGAGTGTCCGCCGCCCACCACCATGGTCGTCTTGCCGGCGTAGCGGCCGCGGAGCCGGCCGAGCACGTCGGGGATGCCGTAGAAGATGCTGCCGGCCGCCTCCTTCTCGCCGATGGCCGGAAGCCCGTCGGCCCCCGCGGGATTGGGCGAATTCCAGGTGCCCGAGGCGTCGATCACGGCCTTGGCCTCGAGAGCTTGCATCCCGCCATCGGAAGTCTCCACGCGGAGGACGAAGGGGAGCTCCGCGCGCCCCGCCGTGCGCACCTTGTCGCATCCCTTGCGCGTCACCGCGACGACCCGGGCGCCCAAGCGGATATGCGGACGGAGGGCGGGCAGTGCCGCGAGCGGAGCGAGGTAGCGCTCGACGAGCTCGCCGCCCGTCGGGTTCTCGCCGTTCGGCGGGTGGCGCCAACCGGAGGCCGCCAAGAGCTCGACGGCGGCGCCGTCGGTATTGAGATCCCAAGTCGTGAACATCGGAACATGCTGCCATTGGCGGACGTTGTGCCCGACGCCTGAGCCGGCCTCGAGGACGAGCGGCGTCTCGCCGCGCGCTATCAGCCGGGCGGCCGCCGCCAGGCCGACCGGTCCGGCGCCGATGATGGCAACGGGGAGGCGCTTCTCCGTCATCGTCGTTTCCTTTCTGGAACAGTCCGTCATGCCCGTGCGGCGCGTCTCGGCCGCGGAGCCCGCAAGTCGGCTCCCGTTGCGGCCGCTCTGCTCCTGCGGCCGCAACAATTCTCGGTGAGATAGCCGATCAAGGCGTTCATGCCGTCGAAGTCTGCGGAATAGATGAGCGAGCGGCTCTCGCGCCGCTGCAGCAGCAGGCGCGCCCGCAGCAGGTGCGCGAGATGGAAGGAGAGCGACGAGGTGGGCACCCCGAGGCGATCCGCGATGGCACCTGCCGCAAGGCCCTCGGGGCCGCTCTCGACAAGAAGGCGGAAGATCGCCAGGCGGGTCTCCTGGGCGAGCGAGCCGAGCGCGCTTATGGCCTGACGGGTCTGCATCGCGGCGCACCTCCCGATCTCATCCGTGCGCCTTTTAGCATTTCTATATTTCCACGTATATAGAAATAATGAGGCGGCGAACTTGCACTGGCGGTCCCGGGTGCCGCCACCGTCGAAGCGCCGGCCTCGCCGTGCTATCCTCGGCGCCGCCATGGCGAGCGATGTCGTCGATCTCCACGAGTTCTATCGCACGAGCCTGGGCCAGATGGCGACCCGGCTCATCCGCCGGCGCTTGCGCCGCATCTGGCCCTCGCTCGGGGGCGAGCGCCTGCTCGGCTCAGGCTACGCGGTGCCGTACCTGCGCCCCTTCCTCGAGGAGGCGGAGCGGGTGCTCGCCTTCATGCCGCCCGGCCAGGGAGTCATGCACTGGCCGCTCGGCGAGCGGAGCCTGGTGGCGCTCGCCGACGACGCCGAGCTGCCGCTCCCCGATCTCTCGATCGACCGCGTGCTCCTGGTGCACGCCCTCGAGCACAGCGAGCAGCCCTCGGCCTTGCTGCGCGAGCTCTGGCGCGTGCTGCGCGACGGCGGGAGGCTCCTCGTCGTGGTGCCCAACCGGCGCGGCATCTGGGCGCGGCTCGACCGCACGCCCTTTGGACAGGGACTGCCCTATACCCTCGACCAGCTCTCCCGCATGCTGCGCGACAATCTCTTCACGCCGGTGCAGTCCGCGGTAGCACTCTTCATGCCGCCGACCGCGCGCCGTTTCCTCCTCGCCTGGGCGCCCGCCTGGGAGGGGGTCGGCGAGCGCCGCCTCGAGACCTTCGCCGGCGTCGTCATGATCGAGGCCGCGAAGCAGATCTACGGCGGCGCCTTGGCGCGGCCCGAGCGCAGGCGCCGCCGCGTCTACCTGCCGATCCCGGGCTGAGCCTAATCCTTGCGCAGGAGGAAGATCGCCTGCTCGTCGACGAGGTTGGCGAGTGCGCGCGGCGTGCTCGAGCGCCGCGTGCCGCCGCGCCGGTCGATCGAGACGCTGCCGAGGATGCCGATGCCGAGCTCGGCTGTGAGCGCCATGAAGTCCGCGATGGTGCAGGGATGGATGTTGGGCGTGTCGTACCAGCGGTGGCTGGCGCCGTTGGGGATCGTGATGCGGCCGCCCGAGAGCAGGCTCAAGCGCAGGCGCCAATAGCCGAAGTTCGCGATCGACACGATGGCGTGCCGGCCGATGCGCACGAGGTCGAGGAGCACGCCCTTGGGATCGCCCATGGCCGGCAGCGTCTGGCTCAGCACGGCGTAATCGAAGGAGTGCCGCGGATAGTCCTTGAGGTCGGTATCGGCATCGCCCTGGATGACCGAGAGGCCGTGGCTCACGCAGGCATTCACGCCGGCCTGGCTCAACTCGATGCCGCGCCCGTCGACCCCCTTGGCATGGCCCAGGTAGGCGAGAAGGGCGCCGTCGCCGCAGCCCACGTCGAGCACGCGCGTCTCGGGCTCGATCATGTCGGCGATGAGCTGGAGGTCGAGCCGGAGCGGACCCGCCCCCCGCTGCGGCTTGCTCATTTCCACGGCCGCCTCATGGCCAGCTGAGGCCGATCTGCTCGGCGGCACCCGCGAGGAAGCCGCTCAAGGTCGCGAAGAACTCGGGCTCGTCGAGGAGGAAGGCGTCGTGGCCCTTGTCCGAGCGCACCTCGACGAAGCTCACGTTGGCCGCAACCGAGTTCAAGGCGCGCACGACCTCCTTGCTCTCGGGCGTGGGAAAGAGCCAGTCGCTCGTGAAGGAGATCACGCAGAAGCGCACGGGCGTCGCCTTGAAGGCGTTGGCGAGGACGCCGCCGTGCTCCAGCGCCAGGTCGAAATAGTCCATGGCGCGCGTGATGTAGAGATAGGAGTTGGCGTCGAAGCGGTCGACGAAGGTGCTGCCCTGGTGGCGCAGATAGCTCTCCACCTGGAAGTCGGCGTCGAAGCCGTAGGTGACGCTGAGCCGGTCCTGCAGGTTGCGGCCGAATTTGCGGTGGAGTGCTGCCTCCGAGAGATAGGTGATGTGCGCCGCCATGCGCGCGACCGCCAGCCCGCGGTGCGGCACCTTGCCGCGACGCAGGTAATCGCCCTCGCACCACTCGGGGTCCGCCATGATCGCCTGGCGGCCGACCTCGTGGAAGGCGATGTTCTGCGCCGAGTGGCGCGCCGCCGTCGCCACCGGCACGGCGGTGACCAGGCGCTCGGGATAGCTCGCCGCCCATTGCAGCACTTGCATGCCGCCCATCGAGCCGCCGGTGACGCAGAACAGCTTGTCGATGCCGAGATGGTCGACCAGCAGCTTCTGGGCGCGCACCATGTCGGCGACGGTGATGACGGGGAAGGAGAGGCCCCACGCCTCGCCCGTCGCCGGGTTGATCTCCTTCGGGCCGGCGGTGCCCATGCAGCCGCCCAGCACGTTGACGCAGATGACGAAATAGCGCTCGGTGTCGATGGTGAGCCCGGGCCCCACCATGACGTCCCACCAGCCCTCGCGCCCGGTCACGGGATTGATGCCGGTGGCATACTGGTCGCCGGTGAGCGCGTGGCAGGCGAGGACGGCGTTCGAGCGGGCGGCGTTGAGCGTGCCGTAGGTCTGGTAGGCGATGGTGAAGGGTCCGAGCTCGGCGCCGGAATCGAGCTTGAAGGGCCGGTCGCGGCCGAACTCGGCACTTTGGCCCGGACGGGCGCGCGCTGCAGCCGGCGCTGGGGAATCTTGAACGGCCATTCCTTGCCTGCCCATGGTCTCCGCGGCGCTCCCGCGAGCGGGGGGGTAGTTGGGGTGCAAGGGGGCCAACTGTCAATGTTTTCTTTGATTTCGCGGGGCGCTGCCAGTATGACTATGCGGCCCGCGGAGAGCCACACCCCATGAACATGCAGCATCCTATTCGCTCACTCGAGGAGCTCCGGCGCGAGATCGACGCCATCGACGACGGCATCCACGATCTCGTCATGCGGCGCGCCGCCCTGCTCTCCGAGATCGCGGCGGCAAAGGATGCCGGCGGGGCCGCGGCCGGCGCCTTCCTGCGTCCCGGCCGCGAGGCGGTCGTGCTGCGCCGCCTCATCGCGCGCCACAGAGGACCGTTCCCCAAGGCGGCACTGGTGCGCCTTTGGCGCGAGATCATGGCGGGGCCGCTCTTCGTGCAGGGCTCCTTCTCGGTTGCCGTCTATGCGCCCAAGGAGCAACCCGGCTACTGGGACCTGGCGCGCGATCATTACGGCAGCACCGTCCCCTTCGCCGCCTACACCACGCCCGGCCAGGTCATCCGCGCGCTCGGCGAGGGCCGTGCCGTGGTGGGCGTGCTGCCGGCCATAGAGGACGACGATACCGACCCGTGGTGGCGGCTCCTCGCGCGCGAGGGCAAGGAGCGTCCGCACATCATGGCGCGGCTCCCCATGGCGGCGAGCCGCAATGCGCGCGGCGAGGGCCTGGCAGCGCTGGCCGTAGGCCCCGTGGCACCCGAGCCGACCGGGCGCGACCGCAGCTATCTCGCGCTCGAGACGGCCGAGGAGCTGAGCCGCGCAGCACTCGGCGCGCAGCTCGCCAAGGCCGGCCTCGAGCCGTGCTTCTACGCCCTGTGGCAGGAGCCGGGCGCGGGGCGCCGCCTCATCCTCGCCGAGGTCGGCAGCTTTGCCGCCGAGGACGACGCGCGTCTCGCCGAGTTCGCGAGCGCCATGGGCGGGCGCGTGCGCCGCGTCTTCTCGCTCGGCGGCTACGCGCTGCCGTTCGACGCGAAGGAGCTGGCCGCCCAGCCGGACGCGGGCCTTTCGGAGGCGGGAAAGCCGTGAACGCTCTCGCACCCAAGCCGGGCATCCTCGAGATCGAGCCCTATAGGGGCGGCGAATTGTCCGTCGCCGGCGCCGGCCGCATCGTCAAGCTGTCGTCGAACGAGAACGCGCTCGGCCCGAGCCCGCGCGCCGTCAAGGCGCTCGAGGCCGCGGCGCGCGAGCAGCACCGCTACCCGGACGGCGCCTCCGAGGCCTTGCGGGCGGCACTCGGCCGCCGCTACGGGCTCGATCCCGAGCGCATCGTGTGCGGCGCCGGCTCGGACGAGCTCATCACCCTCCTGACGCGCGCCTTTGCCGGCCAAGGGGACGAGGTGCTCTACAGCGAGTATGGCTTCCTCATGTACCCGATCTCGGCGAAGGGCGTGGGTGCGGTGCCGGTCGCGGCACCCGAAACCGGCCTGCGCGCGGACGCGGCGGCCCTCCTCGCCCGCGTGACGCGGCGGACGCGCATCCTCTTCCTCGCCAATCCCAACAACCCGACGGGGAGCTACGTCGCGAGGGACGCGGTGGCCGAGCTCCATGCCGGCCTGCCCGGGGACGTGCTTCTCGTCATCGACGCGGCCTATGCGGAATACGTCAAGCGCAACGACTACAGCGCCGGCGCCGAGCTCGTCGAGGCGCACGGCAATGTGGTGATGACGCGCACCTTCTCGAAGATCTACGGCTTGGCGGGCGTGCGCCTCGGCTGGGCCTATTGCCCGCCCGCGGTGGCCGACGTGCTCAATCGCCTGCGCAACCCGTTCAACGTGACCGCACCCGCGCAGGCGGCGGGCCTGGCCGCCCTCGAGGACATCGCCCACGTGGACGCCTCGCGCGCCAGCAACGACGTGTGGCTGCCCTGGACCACGGCGGCGCTCGCGGGGATCGGGCTCCAGGTGGCGCCCTCGGTCGGCAACTTCGTGCTCGTGCGCTTTCCCGGCGAGCGCCGGCGCAACGCCGATGCCGCCTACGACTTCCTCGCCGCGCGCGGCATCATCCCGCGCAAGATGGGCGCCTACAAGCTGCCCCATAGCCTGCGCTTCACGGTGGGCGCCGAGGACGAGATGCGGCTCGCCGTGGCGGCGCTCGCCGAATTCATGGGCCGTTAGCGGTGCCGACGAAGCCGCTCTTCGCGCGCGTAGCACTCATCGGCATCGGCCTCATCGGCTCCTCGCTCGCGCGGCGGATGAGGCGCGACGGGCTCGCCGGGCAAATCGTCTGCTGCGCCAAGAGCGAGCGCAGCCGCAGGACGGCACTCGCACTCGGCATCGTCGATGCCGTCTACGAGCGGCCCGAGGAGGCTGTGGCCGAGGCCGACCTCGTCGTGCTGTGCACGCCGCTCGGCGCCTATGCGGCAGTCGCGCAAGCGATCGCACCGGCGCTCGCCCCCGGCGCCATCCTCACGGACGTTGGCTCGGTCAAGGAGCAGGCGATCGCCCAGATCGGCCGCCACGTGCCCGCGGGCGTGCATTTCGTGCCCGGCCATCCGGTGGCCGGCACCGAGCATTCGGGCCCCGAGTTCCGGCTTCGCCGAGCTCTTCGACGGGCGCTGGTGCATCTTGACGCCGCCGCCGGGCACCGACGAGGCGGCGGTCGAGAAGCTCGCCGAGCTGTGGCGGCGCTGCGGCATGAACATCGAGCGCATGGATGCCAAGCATCACGACATCGTGCTCGCCATCACCTCGCACCTGCCGCACCTCATCGCCTACTGCATCGTCGGCACCGCCATGCATCTCGAGGAGCTGACGAACTCCGAGGTGATCAAGTTCGCGGCCGGCGGCTTTCGCGACTTCACGCGCATCGCCGCCTCCGATCCCGTGATGTGGCGCGACGTCTTCCTCAACAACCGCGAGGCGGTGCTCGAGCTGCTCGGCCATTTCACCGAGGACCTGACGGCGCTCCAGCGCATGGTGCGCTTCGCCCAGGGCGACAAGCTCGAGGAGTGGTTCACGCGCACGCGCGCGGTGCGCCGCGGCCTCATCGAGGCCAAGCAGGCGTAAGCCGGCCCGCCGCGCCGCATTTGAGCCAGGTCAATGCCGGGAGTGCGGCCCGCAGGTCTAGTCGAGCCTTCGGGCCATCCTCAATTGCCGAGAGGAGAACGATCATGAAGGCTCTCGTTTATCAGGGACCGGGCAAGAAGGCGCTCATGGAGCGCCCGATGCCGGAGATCGCCGCAGCCACCGACGCCATCGTGCGAATCGTCAAGACGACCATCTGCGGCACCGACCTGCACATCCTCAAGGGCGACGTGCCGACCTGCCAGCCAGGGCGCATCCTCGGCCACGAGGGCATCGGCGTGGTCGAGAAGACCGGCGCCGGCGTCACCGCCTGGCGCGCCGGCGACCGCGTCCTCATCTCCTGCATCTCGTCCTGCGGCGCGTGCGAATACTGCCGCCGGGGCATGTACTCCCACTGCACGACCGGCGGCTGGATCCTGGGCAACGCCATCGACGGCACCCAGGCGGAATATGTGCGCATCCCCCATGCCGACACCAGCCTCTACAGGATTCCCGAAGGGGCCGACGAGGAGGCGCTGGTCATGCTCAGCGACATCCTGCCGACCGGCTTCGAGTGCGGCGTGCTCAACGGCAAGGTGGCGCCGGGCGCCGCGGTGGCGATCGTCGGCGCCGGCCCCATCGGCCTTGCGGCCTTGCTCACCGCGCAGTTCTATTCGCCGGCCGAGATCATCATGATCGACCTGGACGACAATCGTCTCGCGGTCGCCAAGCGCTTCGGCGCCACCGCCACGGTGAATGCCGCCGGCGGCAAGGCAGCGGAAGAGGTGATGGCGATGACCGGCGGCCGCGGCGTCGACACCGCGATCGAGGCCGTCGGCGCGCCCGCCACCTTCATCCTCTGCGAGGACATCGTGGCGCCCGGCGGCACGATCGCCAACGTGGGCGTGCACGGCGTCAAGGCCGACCTCCACCTCGAGCGCCTGTGGTCGCAGAACATCACCATCACCACGCGGCTCGTCGACACCGTGACCACGCCCATGCTGCTCAAGACCGTGCGGTCGCACAAGATCGATCCCAAGCTCTTGATCACCCACCGCTTCAAGCTCGCGCAGATCCTCGAGGCCTACGAGACCTTCGGGCATGCCGCGGCCACCCACGCGCTCAAGGTCGTCATCGAGGCCTAGGCGCGGAGACGGACGCGATGAAGGCAAGCGACGTCATGACGAGCACGGTCGTAGCGGCCGGTCCCGACACGCCCGTTCGCGAGATCGCCAGGCTGCTGCTCGAGAAGGGCATCAGCGCGGTGCCGGTGGTGGATGGCGGCGGCGCTCCCCTCGGCATGGTGAGCGAGGGCGACCTCATCGGCCGCAGCGACGCGGCGCGCGAGGCGAGGCGCGATTGGTGGCTCGCCCTCCTTGCCGAGGGCGAGGCGCTCAGCGACGAGTTCCTCGCGCACGCGGGCTCCAAGGAGCGCACCGCACGCGACATCATGTCGGCGCCGCTGGTGACCGTCGGGGAGGCGACCGAGGTGGCGGAGATCGCGCGCCTCCTTGCGGCCTATCACATCAAGCGGGTGCCCGTCGTGCGCGACGGACGGATCGTCGGCATCGTGAGCCGCGCCGACCTCCTGCGCGCGCTCGCCGCAGAAGAGGCCGACGCCGCTGCGGCGCCCGCCGCCCGCCACCCGAGCGGCATCATCGCGGCCATCGATGAACATTACTTCCACCATCGCTCGCCGCCGCGGCCGGCCGCCGCCGGGCAGGCCCCGGCGGCACCCCTTGGCGGGCTCAGCGCCGGCGATTTCCGCGCTCTCGTCGGCGATGCGAAGCACGAGGCCGAGCGCCGCCGCGACGCGGAGTCCCAAGCCGAGGCGGCCGTGCGGCGGAAGCGGGTGAAGGAGCTCATCGACCGCCACATCGTCGAGGACGACTGGCAGAGCATCGTGCACCGTGCGCGCGAGGCGGCGGAGCACGGGGCCAGGGAGTTCATGCTGCTGCGTTTTCCGCACGAGCTCTGCAGCGACGGCGGACGTGCCATCAATGCGCCGGAGCCCGATTGGTCCAAGACGCTGCGCGGCGAGGCGGCGGAGGCCTATCTGCGTTGGGAGCGCGACCTCCGGCCGTGCGGCTTCCACCTGGCGGCGAGGGTTCTCGACTTCCCTGGCGGCTTTCCCGGCGACATCGGCCTCTTCCTCGTCTGGGGCGAGTGAGCGCGCCGGCAGCCCCGCACTAATTGGTCAGAAGGACGCCGTTCGTTACTCCGTTGCCCATGAGGCCGCCCGAGCAGGTGAAGGTGAACTCGGCGTCGTTGTAGTCGAAGTCGTCGGTGGTGCCGCCCATGTCGTTCCACGCATAGTACCAGGTCTGGCCGGCCACCTGCGCGCAGGTCGGCGACGCATTGGTCTGCGCCGTGGTGAAGCACTTTCCCGCGGTCGGCGTGGGCAGGCTCGAGCCGGTCACCTGAAGCGTCTGAAGGCTGCAATTCTCAATTGTCTTGCAGCCGCTTGGCGGGTGGCTCCCGGTGCAGGTGAGGCCGTTGGTGTACTTCGACGCGGTGGTATAGCCGCCCGGGTTGTTGGTCGAGTCGTTGGGGATGGTCAATTGCGAATAGAAGACGTGGGTGCTGCCGGGCGTGCCGCCGTACTGGTTGTCGCCGTAGTTGGAGAGCCCGCCCGTCACGTTGACGAGCGCGAAGGCGACCTGGCGGCCGGGCGGCACCGAGAAGGTCTGGTTGCTCGTGGGCGGCACGTTCGACGAGGAGTTGGTGAAGATCGCCGTGAAGGTGCTGTCCGTGAAGGTGCCGTTGGGGAAATTCGACGCATTCCACACCGGCACGCTGCCGTTGGTGGGCACGAGATACCAATACATGGTGTTGTGGTCGCCGGCGTTGCTGTTCCAGTTGGCCGCGTTCACGTTGCCGATCGAGCCCTCGTAAGCCGCCGTGGCCGTGGCATAGATGGGGATCGATTGCACGAACATGTACATGAAGGTCGTCTTGACGCTCGAATTGGCGGTCACGGTGACGCTGTAGGCGCTGGTCGAGACGGCCGTCGAGACGGCGTAGGTCGTGCCCTGGTTGTGCGGCAGGTTGGTGACGTTGAGGTTCATGTAGTTGTCGGCCACCGTGGTCGCGGCGGGGCCGTCGGTGGAGGCCAAGAAGACGGCGGCGCCGGAGAGCGCTGCGGAATCCACGATGCTCTGCAGCGAGGTCCTGGCCTGCACGGCGAGTGCAAAATCGACGCCGGCGCCGAGCGACATGAGCAGAACCGGCGCCGTGAGCGCGAACATCACCGCGATGTTGCCGCGGCGGCAGCCGAGCTCGTGGCGGAGCGGGGTGAGGGACATGAGTTTGCGCAACATGGGGCGTCTCGCTTGAAGGTTGGATGTGGCGTCAGTTATGGGGAATCTGCGCGATGTTCCGCGGCCGCCCGAAGGCGATCTGCGATAGCGTGATGGTCGCCGGCAGCATGAAGCTGCTGGCCGCGTCGTAGGTGTAGGTCGCATAGGAGACGATGACGCTGTCGCCGTTGTTGGGAATGAGACCGCTCGAAAGCGAGATGGCGGTGGATGCGATGCTGCTAGCACTGCCGCAGGTGGTGTCGCTCCAGTCGACCGCCGTCGTCCCGCTCGTCGCATTCTTCGTAACGCTGGCAACGGCGATCTTGAGCGTCGTGTTCGAAAGGGGCGTCATGACCAGCTTGGCACCGTTGCAGAAATTGGCCATGGAGGTGTTGTTGACGGCGTTCTGCATGGCGACGAGCTCGGCCATGGTCAGCGCCGCGGCGTTGGTCTTCATGGTGGCGCGCACGGCCGTGGCCGCCTCGTAGCCGCCGACCAGCAGCATGATCATGACCGTGCCGATGAGCGCGAACTCGATGAGCGCCGAACCGCGCTGGTCCCGCACCATGGCGTGGAGCCGGCCGCTCATCAGAAGGGCTCGTTCTGGAAGGCCACGGTCGACACCATCTGCAGGCTGTCGCTCGTGCTCACGAGATTGCCCACCCAGGGGATGAAGAAGGCGCGGTTGTAGGCAACCTGCACGACGACGTCCTGGGCGCCCGAGCCGGGCGAGAAGGTGCTGCTGTCCATCGTCACCACGGGGCTGAGCGACGAGAAGGTGCTGGCGGACTGCACATTGTAGAGGAGGCTCGCGCAGGTGATGAAGCTGCTCAGATCGGTGCAGAGCTGGTTGGTGAAGAGGGTCGAGGCGTTGCCGTTGGCGTTGACCTGCCCGGTCTGGATGAGGCGCGCCGCGTCGCGCGTCGCGTTGTCGAGCGACGCCTGGGTGAACAGCATGATGCCGTTCTCGATGATCATGCAGGCGAACAACAGGAAGACCGGGGCCGCCACCGCGAACTCGATCGCAGCGGTGCCCTTCCGTCCGAGAAGACGGCGAACGCGCCGTAGGCCGCGCAGCTCCCATATGTGCTCCCGCAACTTCATAGGGCGTCTCTCTTACGAACCCGTCGCAATGTCAAACCTTCTACGCGCGAGCAAAGCAGATTACGCGCAGCTTAAATCCCTGAAATATAAAATATTGTTAAAAATGCCCCACCCGGCGCTGCCCGAGAGAGGCGCCTTGCCCGCAGCCTTGCACGTCCCGGGCCGAAAGCCCGCGCTCCCGGCGCCTCCGGGCCGCAAGGCTAACAGGCTGAGATGCTGCGATTTTCGCTCAAATCGGCCGGAAATGCACGCCTGATAGGCACGTTTCCGGCCGCGAGCCGCCAATTTTCGCCAATCTGCAGCTGCAATTTGCGAAACGACTCGGGGAAGCCCCGGCCCGGCTCGCGCCCCCGGCCGGGGCGGCCTTATCCCGCCCATTTGATCGTCGGCAGCCTCAGGAGGCGGATGGGGCCGGCGTAGAGCGCCTGCTTCTGGATGGTGAGGGCCACGCTCAGCACCTTGGGTCCGCCGTCGGCCGGCGTCTTGGCGAGGAGGCCGAGCACCCCCTTGGCGATGGCGCCGTCGTTGGGCTTGACCAGGCCGTTGCCGACGAGCGCATCGATGGTCTCGTCGAAGCCGCGGATCTGCGCGGTGCCGGCGCCCTCGGGCTGCATGGCGGGATCGAGGGCGAGGGTGGCATTGCCCGAGAGCTCGAGCGGCCCCCAGGCGAGGGAGAAGCTCTTGAGCTCGAGCGTGCCGCCCGCGTCGCGCCAGGCCGTGAGTGCCGCAAGCGGGCTCTTGCCCTCGAGCGGGCCCCGGAGCTGCCCCTCGGCGCCGAGCCAGCCGAGGCTGGCCCCGAGCGGGCTCCCCTCGGCCCCGGGAAGTGCGATCTCCGTGAGGCTGAGGGCGATGGTCAGGCTGGGCGCCAGTGCCGGGCCGGCCGCCGCCGCCGGTGCGGCCGGCAAGGCAAGCTCGACGTGGGCGAGGTGCACGGTCGCGGCGGCGGACGCCCCCGGCAGTGCCACGGACATGTCCGTGGCGTCGAAGCTGCCTCGCTCAAGGCTGCCGCGCGCGCTCACATCGACGACCGCCGTGGCCGCGGCGGCGCTCGCGGTCATGAGCGCGGTCTCGCCGCCTGTCGTGAAAGTCAGCTCCTGGCGGCCGATGGGGTGGACCGTCACGTGACGGAAGGCCCAGGGAAAGACCGCGGCCGACACGGCCTCGCCGCTCCAGCGCCAGTGCCGCACCGGGTCGGCGAGGACGGGATGCTCGAGGCGCACCGCGATGCGCAGGGGAAAGCCGGAGAGCCGCGGGCCCTCGTAAGCGACGGTGAGGCCCGCCGCGCGCTGCACCGCCGTCCATTCCGCAAGCCCGTCGCGCACGACGCCCGCCTCGTGGAACCAGAAGCCCGTATAGCCGGCAAGGATGAGCAGGATGACGCCGCTTGCGGCGGCGAGCGGGCGAGGGGCAAGGCGCATGGCGGTCTCGAGCCTGGGCGGCGATGGGGACGGCCTTGCTTATAGCGGGCGGGGCGGGCGGCGTCACGCCTTGCAGCACGGGCATGGCGCCCCTGCCGCAAGAGGCGCTTGCGCGCGCCGCCGCCGCGGCTAGACTCCCGCCGCATTTCGGAGGGACACGGCCAGCCTCTTCCAGCTGGTGCCGCCGGTGACGGTGATCATGGCGCATTTCTTGCTGGGCAAGACGCTCGGGACGGCCGCCCTTGTCAACGAATGAGCGCAATGGTGAAAGAGCACGAACGTCTCGGATCTTCGGCTACGGCTCGCTCATGTGGGACCCGGGCTTCGCCTATCTCGAGCGCGCGGCCGGCCTCGTGCACGGCTACCACCGCGCCTTCTGCATCTATTCGCAGCGCTACCGCGGCACGCCGGAGCGGCCGGGCCTGGTGCTCGGCCTCAGGCCCGGCGGCTCATGCCGCGGCATCGCCTTCCGCATCGACGCCGGCCGGCGCGAGGAGGTCTTCGCCTATCTCCACGAGCGCGAGATGAAGGGCAATGTCTACGAGCAGCGCCGGCTGCCGGTCGAGCTCGCCGCCGGGCGCGGCCGCATCCATGCCTACGCCCACGTCACCAAGCTCGCCCATCCGCAGCATAGCGGCCCGCTCACCCTCGAGCGCATCGCCGAGCTCATCTGCCAGGGCCACGGCGAGCGCGGCGCTTGCGCCGAGTACCTTATCAACACGGTGCGCCACCTCGACGAGCTCGGCATCAAGGACGGCCCCATGCACGAGCTCCTGCGCTATGTGGAGCGGCGGCGCGCGGCGTGACGGTACGCCCCCGCCCCCTCAGGGGAAGGGCGAGCGCATTGGGCGGCGAACGGATTTCCTCATCCTTCGAGACGGGCCTGTGGCCCTCCTCAGGATGAGTAAATCCGCCAGTCCTGGGGGCGGCCTCACCCTGAGGAGCGCGCCGCGGGCCGAAGGCCCGCTCTCTTGCATGATGTAAAAGAGGCGCACAGGCGCGCCGGGCGCGCGTCTCGAAGGGCGAGGCGGATCGAGGGCGCTTCAATGGAATGCGCTCACCCGCACTTGGAATAGCCGCAGCTCGTGCAGAGGTCGCAGTCCTCCTGGCGGATGAGGGCGGCCTGGCCGCATTTGGGGCATTGGCGCATGCCGAGCTCCGGCATGCCGACCACTTTGCGCTCGAGGAACTCTTCGCGCGCCTCCTTGGGATTGGGGAGGAAGCCGATGTCGATCATGTGGCGCTCGATCACCTCGCCGATGGCGGCGAGCAACGAGGGCACGTAGCGGCCGTCCATCCATTGCCCGCCGCGGGGATCGAACACCGCCTTGAGCTCCTCGACGACGAACGAGACGTCGCCGCCGCGGCGGAAGACGGCGCTGATCATGCGCGTGAGGCCCACCGTCCAGGCGTAGTGCTCCATGTTCTTCGAGTTGATGAAGACCTCGAAGGGGCGCCGGCGGCCGTCGCGCACGATGTCGTTGACCGTGATGTAGATGGCGTGGTCGCTGTCGGCCCAGCGGATCTTGTAGGTGCGGCCGGGGAGCGCCTCGGGGCGGTCCAAGGGCCGCGTCATGTAGATGACCCCGCCCGCCTCGAAGGCGTCCGCGTGGCGCGCGGGCTGCTCCTCGAGCGGGAGCCGCGGCTCGGGGGAGGCCGCCTCCTTCTCCTTCCTCGCCTCGAGCACGGCGCCGGTGACCGCGTTCGGCCGGTAGGTGGTGCAGCCCTTGCAGCCGAGCTCGTAGGCGAGGGCATAGACGTCCTTGAACTCGTCGAAGCCGATGTCGACCGGCACGTTGATCGTCTTCGAGATCGAGCTGTCGATGTGCTTCTGCGCCGCCGCCTGGATCGCCACATGATCGCGCGGCGCCAAGCCCTGGGCATCGACGAAATAATCGGGGAGCGGGGGATTGTCGCCCTTCAAGCGGCGGAACAGGCGATAGGCGTAATCGCTCACCTCCTCCTCGCGCCGCGTGCCGTCGGGCATCAGCACGTTGCGGCTGTATTTGAAGCTGAACACCGGCTCGAGGCCCGAGGAGACGTTGTCGGCGAAGATGGAGATGGTGCCGGTGGGCGCGATCGAGGTGAGGTGCGAGTTGCGCATGCCGCGCTTTGCGATGGCGTCGCGCACGTCCTCGTCGAGGCTCGCCACGAAGGCGCCGGCGAGGAACTTCTCGCGCTCATAGAGCGGGAAGGCGCCCTTCTCGGCGGCGAGCTCGGCCGAGGCGAGATAGGCGTGCCGCGTCACGGTGCGCGTCCAGCTCTCGGTGAGCTCGACGGCACGGGGGCTGCCGTAGCGCACGCCCGCGAGGATGAGCGCATCGGCAAGGCCCGTGACGCCGAGGCCGATGCGCCGCTTCGCGTAGGCCTCGTGGCGCTGCTGGGGAAGCGGGAAGTTGGACACGTCGGTCACGTTGTCCATCATGCGCACGGCGATGGGCACGAGGCGTGCGAGCTCATCCATGTCGAGGGCGGCATCGGCCTCGAAGGGGTTGCGCACCAGGGCGGCGAGGTTGAGCGAGCCCAAGAGGCAGGCGCCATAGGGTGGCAGCGGCTGCTCGCCACACGGGTTGGTCGCCGCGATCGTCTCGCAGTAATTGAGGTTGTTGAGGCGGTTGATGCGGTCGATGAAGATGACGCCCGGCTCGGCAAAGCCGTAGGTCGAGCGCATGATGCGGTCCCACAGCTCGCGCGCCTCGACGGTCTTGTAATGGGTGCCGGCGAAGGTGAGCTCCCAAGGCGCATTCTCCTTGACCGCCGTCATGAAGGCGTCGGTCGCCAGCACCGAGAGGTTGAACATGCGCAAGCGGCCGGGCTCGCGCTTGGCCTCGATGAAGGCCTCGATGTCGGGATGGTCGCAGCGCATGGTCGCCATCATGGCGCCGCGCCGGTGGCCGGCGCTCATGATGGTGCGGCACATGGCGTCCCACACGTCCATGAAGCTGAGCGGGCCCGAGGCATCGGCACCGACGCCGCGCACGGGGGCACCCTTGGGCCGCAAGGTCGAGAAGTCGTAGCCGATGCCGCCGCCCTGCTGCATGGTGAGGGCGGCCTCCTTGAGGTGGTCGAAAATCCCGGCCATGTCGTCCGGGATGGCGCCCATGACGAAGCAGTTGAAGAGGGTGACGCTGCGCCGCGTGCCCGCCCCCGCCACGATGCGGCCGGCGGGAAGGAAGCGGAAGCCCTCCATGGCCTCGTAGAAGGCCTCGGTCCAGCGCTTCCGCTCGCGCTCGGGCTCGGCCAGTGCTACGGCGATGCGCCGCCAGCTGTCCTCGATGGTTTTGTCCACAGGCGAGCCGTCCGGCCCCTTGAGCCGGTACTTCATGTCCCAGATTTGCTGGGAGATCGAGGCCACCTGCGTCATGCGCCGCTCCGCCCGCCCGACAACGTGAGACCCCGCGGACCGGCGGCCCCGCGAGGGCGAAAATCCCGTAAAACCAAACTATTGGAGCAATTTAACCAGTGCCATGACCGAGGTCAATCGGAATCGTTCCTGTTATGTTTCCACAAGAGCAGCGGCGGCCAAGCCACTGTGACGCAAGCGAACAGCCGATTTGTCCTCTTAATCCCCTTGGCGCTTTTCGGCCAAGAATCTTTTCCAACAGGGTTATCCACAGGCGCCTCAAGCCGTCTCGCTATGTCCCTTGCTCCATGCCCAGCGCCAAAAGCCGCCGGCAGGCGCCCTCGGTGCGGCGCTCGAGCTCGGCTAAGAAGGCCTTGCGCGAGAGGCCCGGTGCGATGGCGGGGAGGAACTCGACGGTCATGAGGCCGGGCTTCTTGAGGAAGCTGCGGCGGCCCCAGAAGAGGCCGGAGTTGAGCGCGACGGGGATGACCGGGAGTTCGAGCTGGCCGTAGAGCGCCGCCACGCCGGGGTGGTAGGGGCGGTGCTGGCCCGGGGCCACGCGCGTGCCCTCGGGGAAGATCGCGAGCGGCCGCCCGCCCGCAAGCGCCCGGCGGGCGTTCCGCAGCATCGCCTTGAGCGCGGCGGCCCCGCCGCGCCGGTCGATGGCGATCTGCTCGGTCTTCCACAGATACCAGCCGAAGAGCGGGATGAAGAGCAGCTCGCGCTTGAGGATGATGGCCGGATCCTCGAGGAGGAGCGGCAGGAGGAGCGTGTCCCAGGCGGACTGGTGCTTGAAGGCGTAGATGGCGGCACCCTTGCGCCGCGCGTTGCCGCCCTCGCCGCGCACCTGGTAGCGGAGACCTACGAGGACGGCGAGGAGACCTGCGATGCCGCGCGCCCACAGCCAGCCCAGGCGCACGAGGACGATGCGCGGCATGACGAGCGCCGGCAGGGCGAGGATGCAGGCGAGCGCCGTCCAGCCGAAGAAGGCGCAGTTGAAGAGGAGCGAGCGCAGTGCCGCCATGCGGGCGCTCACACCATGCGGGCGAGCGACGCCAGCACCGTGGCGCGCGCCGTGATCATGGCAATGATCGCCATGGCGAGCGGCAGGATGAGGAGTGCCGCCCATTGCCAGGGCTCGAGCGAGAGCACGGGCAGCAGGCTGCCGCTCTCGGGACCCGCGAAATAGCGCGCGGCGAGGAGCGTCGCCGCGGCACCCGCGAGGCCGGCGAGGCTGCCGCGCAGGGCTATGGCAAGGGCATGGGCCTGGAACTGGCGCGCCACGTAGGAGTCCTGGGCGCCGATCAGGTGCATCACCTCGATGACGTTGTGGTGGATGGCGAGCGCCGTGCGCGTGCTGAACACGGTCACCGCGGCGGCGGCGGCGGCGATGAGGGCGAGGATGATCGCGGCCACGAGCTCGACCGAGCGGCCCAAGAGGATGAGCTCGTTGAGCCAGCGCTGGTGGTCGTCGAGCACCGTCCCCGGCACCGCATCCGCGAGGCGTGCTGAGAGTGCCGCAAGATCGAGCCTGTTGCCGGGCTCGAGCCGCACGTCGACGAGGATGGGAAGCGGCAGCTCCTTGAGGTCGGCGGCACCTAGCCAGGGCTCGAGCAGCTTCGCCACCGCGGCGTCGCTCAGCACCTCGGCGTGGGCGATGCCCGGCGTGCCGAGGAGGAGCGCCATGGTGCTGGCCACGCGCAGCTCGCGCAGCTTGGGGTCGGGATCGTCGGACGGCTTGATCTCGACGGTGAGCGAGCCGGCGAGGCCCTGGCTCCAACGCTCGATGGCGCTTTGGGCGACGAGCGCTCCGGCCAGCGCCAGGCTCGCGAGATAGACCATGAGGGCGATGATCCAGGGGATGAAGCGGCCCAATTCGTCGCCCTCGAGCGGCACGTCGGAGCGGCGGCGCAGCATGCTCAGGCGACCGTGCGGCGGCTCGTCTCGACGCGCATGAGCTCGCCGTCCTCGAGATGGAGGACCGTGTGGCCGAAGCGCTCCACCAGGCTCTCGTTGTGCGTCGCGATCACCACCGTGGTGCCGAGCTTGTTGAGCTCGTCGAAGAGATAGAGCAGGCGCACCGCGAGCTCGTCGTCGACGTTGCCCGTGGGCTCGTCGGCGAGCAGCAGCGAGGGGCGGTTGATCACGGCGCGCGCGATGGCGACGCGCTGCTGCTGGCCGCCGGAGAGCGTGGTCGGCGTCGCCTCGATGTGCTCGGCCAAACCCACCCAGGCGAGGAGCTCGGCCACGTGCTCGCGCACCTGGTCGTCGTTGGCGCCGGCGACGCGCAAGGGGAGCGCTACGTTGTCGAGTGCGGAGAGATGGTCGATGAGGCGGAAGTCCTGGAACACCACGCCGATGCGCCGGCGCAGCGCCGGCATCTCGCGGCGGTCGGTGGTGGCGATGTCGCGGCCGAAGAGGTTGATGAGCCCGCGCGAGGGCCGGTGCGCCAGATACATGAGCTTGAGGAGCGAGGACTTGCCCGCACCGCTCGGCCCGGTGAGGAAATGGAAGGAGCCCGCGGGCAGCGTGAAGCTCACGTCGCGCAGGACCTCGGGCCCCATGCCGTAGCGCATGCCGACGTTCTCGAAGCGGACGACCGCGGGCTTCTGGTCCATGACGCTGGAATGGCTCTCGAGGGCGGCGGAGGCAAGCATGGCACGGCGGGGAAGCGAGGTAAAGCGCGCCGCGGCCGCGATTTTTCGCCCTGCCCGCGGCGTGGCACTTGCTTGCCAGGGGGCCGGCTCAAGCCCTATAAGACACGCGCGTGACGGGGATTCCGTGGCAAAGGAGCCGATCCGGAGCTGCAATGATCCTGAGCTGCCCCAGCTGTGCGACGCGCTATCTCCTCGACTCCGCCAAGCTCGGGCCGGAGGGGCGCCTGGTGCGCTGCGCGCGCTGCGGCCATACCTGGCACCAGTCCTCGCCCGAGGGCGTCGCGATCAAGGTCGAGCCGATTCCGCGCATGGGCGAGGCGGCGGCCGGCGAAGAGCTCGCGGCGTCGCGCACCAGCGAGCTGCGGCCCATTCCTCCCGGCTCGAACCTCCCCGCCTTTCCGCCGCCGCAGAAGCGCCGCAGCTCGGCGCTCGGCTGGATTCTCCTTCTCCTCGTGCTCGCCGGGCTGGTCTTCGAGGGTTATATCGCGCGCGCGCGCGTGGTCGAGGCCTGGCCGCCGGCGGCGCGGCTCTACCGGCTGCTCGAACGTCATGCCCGCGCCGCTGGGCGAGAGCCTCAAGATCCGCAACGTCACCACCGTGCGCGCCGACGAGGACGGCGTTCCGGTGCTGCGCATCGCGGGCGAGGTGGCGAACGTGAGCCGGCAAAGCATCGACGTGCCGCCGCTCGCCGCCACGCTCAGGGACGCGCGCCAGCGCAGCGTCCAGCAATGGATCTTCAAGGCGCCCGAGAGCAAGCTCCTGCCGGGCGAGATCAGCAAGTTCTCGACCACCATCAAGAACCCGCCGAGCGAGGCGACCGACGTGGACGTGGACTTCCTTCCCGGCGGCGGCGGCTGAGGCGCGCGCTGGCGGCGGTATTTGCAATCATCGATGCGCGGTGCACCCCCCACCCCGACCCTCCCCCTCAAGAGGGGAGGGGAAAGTGCTCGTCTTCGCAACGAAACACCGCTTCCCCAACACCCCCTCCCCCTTGAAGGGGGAGGGTAGGGCGGGGGTGATGCTTCTCGCAATGATGATGGGCGCTAGAACCGCTGCAGCAGGCGGTCGATGTATTCGCGCTCGAGCTCGGGGCGCTGGCGCTGGCCGGCGCGGCGCTGGAGCTCCTCCTGGATCTCGCGCGCGCGCTGCACGTCGCCGTGCTCGGGGATCGCCACGTCGTTGGCGTCGAAGGCGCCGAAGCCCGGCATGACGCGGCCCAAGGGATCGCGCGAGGGGCCGAAGGCGTCGAGGTCCTCGGGATCGCCCTCCTGGCCGAGCCGGTTGCGCAGGCCCTCGAGCATGGCCTGGCGGCCCTGGCGCAAGGCCTCGAGCGCCTGGGACTGGGCCTGCACCGCATCGCCGGGCGCATTGCGGCTCAAGGCCTCGACGGCGTCGCGCATGGCGCGCTCGGCGCGGCCGAGCTGGCCTGGGATATTGCCTGCCATGTCGCCCATGCGGCGCATGATGTCGCCGAGCGCCCGTCTCAGCGCCTCCTGGTCGGCGGCGCTGTTGCCGTTGCCGGGCTGGCCGAGCGGCATGCCCATGCCGCCCTGCTGCGCGTCGCGGAAGGTGCGCTGCAGGAGGCGGTCCTGCTGGCCGATCAGATCGTCGAGGCCGCGCATCAAGGCGCTCGCCCCGTTCTGGCCCTGCCCGCCCTGGCCCGCGCGCGCGGCGCGCAGGTTCTCGAGCATGTCCTGCAGCTGGGCGAGGAGCTGGCGCGCCGCGTCGTGGGCGCCGGTGCGCGCCATCTCGCGCATGCGCTCGATGAGCTTCTGGAGATCGCGGCGCTCGAGCATGCGGGCGTTCCGGTCGGGCGGCGCCTGGCTCTTCTCGGGATTGCGCAGCTCCTGCTCGGCGAGAGCCTGGAGATAGCGCTCGACGGCGTCCTGGAGGCGGGCGATGAGCTGCTCGATCTCCTTGTCGGGCGCGTTGCGGTCGAGCGCGTCCTGGAGCTTCTGCTGGAGATCGCGCAGCTCGCGCTCGGCGAGCGAGAGGTGGCCGTCCTCGACGGCGAGTGCGGTGTCCCACAGGAGCTGCTGCACGTCGGCGACGGTATCCGGCCGGCCGGAGAGCTCGAGGCGGGTGCGCGCGGCGATGAGCGAGAGGAAGACGCCGATGTCGCCACCGTAAGCGCCGGGGCGCGCCGCGATGGCGGCGAGGCGCTCCGCCACATCGAGCCGGTCCTGCGGCTCCCTCGTGAGCATCTTGCGGCTCTCGATGATGGCGCGCGCGACCGGGTGGTTGAAGGTGCGCTCGGGCAGCACCATCTCGACCCGCTCGCTCTTGCCCACTTGTCCGGGCTCGTCCTGGGCGATGAGCTGGATGGTGACCGGCAGCCCGGCCCAGGGGTGCGGCGTCAGATCTTGGAAGCTCGTCTCGTGCGCCTGCTTGGGGTGGCCGCCGGAGAGCGGCAGCTCGAGCGTGATCGGCGGCTCGTCTTGCGGCCCCGCAACGCGCCTGATCTCGGCCTTGACCGCGGCGACGCCGTAATCGTCGGAGGCCGCGTATTCGAGCCGCAGGGCGGCGCGCAGCGTGCGCGAGGGCGGCACCGCGAAGGCGATCTTGGGCGGCAGGTCGGGCACGATGCGGATCGCCCAGCGCGCGATCGTGCGGCCGCCCTGCTGAACGGCGAGATGATCGCCGCTGGCGACGCTGTCCTCGAGCTGGTAGGTGGTCTCGTCGACCGCCTTGAAGGGCACCGCGCGCTCGCCGACGAGGAGGCGGGCGGCACCGGCGCCGCCCTCGAGGCGGGCGAGCACCTTGCTGCCGACCGGCACGCTCACCGGATTGGCGGCTGTGCCGGCGGCGTCCTTGGCGGCGGGCTTTTGCCCTTCCGCCTCGCCGGCGCGGAGGAAGATCGGCGCCAGGCCGGTGTAGGCCGGCGGGGTGAGCCAGAGCTCGACGCTCGCCGGCGCGCGCGGCGTCAGCGCGCCGAGCTCGGGGAGGAACGCCTGCGCCAGGCGGCCGGGTGCCTCGCCGCGCGCATCGAGGAGGGAGACCGCGAGAAGGAGGAGGAGCGCCAGACGCAGCGCCAGCGGATCGCGCGCCGCGAGTCCGGGGCTCGGCAGCGCCAGGCGGATCTTGCCGAGGGCCCGCGCCATGCGCGCGAGATGGGCGCGCCACAGCGCCTCCGTGAAGGCGTCGCCGCGGCCGACGGCGAGCGTGTCGTCGAGCGCCGTAAGCGGACGGTGCGCGAGCGCGCTGTCGCGCTCGATGCGGCGCTCGGCCGCGGCCACGCTCGGCGCCTTCAGTCCCTCGAACAGTCGATAGGCCTGCCAGGCGAAGGTGCCGGCAAAGCCCAGGAGGATGAGGAGATGGAGCCAGCCGGGCAACAGCGCGAAGAGGCCAAGGAAGGCGAGTGCTGCGAAGAGCCCGGCTATTCCCGTGGCCGGCCAGGCGGCGCGCCACAGCCACTCCCAGAGGAGCGCCAGCCGCGCCAGGCCAAGGACGCCGCGACTGAGCGCCGGCAAGTTGCCGGCGGCCGGCGCCCGCTCCTCGGGAGCCTCGCCCGTCATGCGGCACCCCCGGCCGAGCGCCTGGGCGGCATCGCGAGCCAGCCGGGGAGCTGCTCGCGGCGGAAGAGCTCATCGTAATCGGGCCGCGCCCGCACCACGGCGTAGCGGCTGCCCTTGACCATCACTTCCGCTGCTGGCAGCCGGCTGTTGTAGGTCGACGCCATGACGGAAGCGTAGGCCCCCGCCGAGCAAATGGCAAGAAGGTCGCCGGCTTTGAGCGGCGGCAGCGGCCGCCCGAGCGCGAGGAAATCGCCCGTCTCGCACACCGGCCCCACCACGTCGGCAGGCGCCAGGAGCGGCGCCCCGCGCGGGCTCGGCCACGGGCTTGATGGCATGGTAGGCGTCGTAGAGCGTGGGGCGGATGAGATCGTTCATGCCCGCGTCGACGATCACAAATCGGTGAGCGGCACCTTCCTTCACATAGAGCACGCGCGTCACCAGCACGCCCGCGTTGCCGACGAGGTAGCGACCCGGCTCGAAGGCGAGCTCGACGTCGAGCCCGCGCGTGAGCTCCTTCACCAGTGCGGCATAGGATTCGACCGACGGCGGCTGCTCCTCGCGATAAGTGATGCCGAGCCCGCCGCCGAAGTCGAGGCGCCGGATGTCGTGCCCGTCGGCGCGCAGCGTCCTCAAGAGGCCGACGAGTCGCCGGAAGGCGCGGCGGTAAGGCTGAAGCGTCTCGAGCTGGGAGCCGATGTGGAGTGCCGCCCCCTGCATGACGAGATTCGGCATCTTGGCGCCGCGGGCATAGAGCTGCCGTGCCTCGGCGAGCGGCACGCCGAACTTGTTCTCCTTCTTGCCGGTGGTGATCTTGGCATGGGTGCGCGCATCGACGTCGGGATTGATGCGCAGCGCCACCGCGACCGGCCGCCCGAGGCCGCGTGCCAGCTCGCCCAGAAGCTCGAGCTCGGGCTCCGACTCGACGTTGATCTGGAGGATGCGCGCGTCGAGCGCTGCGGCGAGCTCCGCGCGCGTCTTGCCGACGCCCGAGAAGATGATGCGGCCGGCGGGGATGCCGGCGGCGAGTGCGGTCAAGAGCTCGCCCTCGGAGACCACGTCGGCGCCGGCCCCCCGCTCCGCCAGAGTGCGCACGACGGCGAGCGTCGAGTTGGCCTTGAGCGCATAGCAGACCATGGCCGGCACGCCGGCGAACGCCTCGGCAAAGCGCTCGTAGCCGCGCACGAGTGCCGCCGTCGAGTAGCAGTAATAGGGCGTTCCCACCTCGGCCGCGATGCGCGCGAGCGCCACGCCCTCGGCCATGAGCTTGCCGCCCTTGTAGGCGAAGTCCGGCATCGGGGTCCGCCTATTGGTCCTTGGGGTTCGGATACTTGCGCGTGAGAGTATCGGTCTGGCCGGGCGGAATCTCCGGGTCCCCCTTGCGGCCGCAGGCGGCGAGAGGACCTGCGAGGAGTGACGCGAGCAACAGGGCGAGCAAGACGCGGCTCATAGGTAGCGCTCCTTGGCGCGCGCGATGGCGCGGCTGACCTCGCTCGGCGCCGTGCCGCCCAGGCTCGTCCGGCTCGCGGCCGAGCGCTCGACGCGCAGCACATCGAAGACCTCGGCGCTCACGCGCGGCTCGATGGCGCGCATCTCGTCGAGGCTGAGCTGGTCGAGCCGGCAGCCGCGCTCCTCGGCGAGGCGCACGAGGCGGCCCGTCGCATGGTGCGCCGCGCGGAAGGGGAGGCCGCGCGCGCGCACCAACCAATCGGCGAGGTCGGTTGCGGTGATGAAGCCGCCGTCGAGCGCCTTCCGCATCGCCGCCTCGTTGGCCGTCATGTCGCGCACCATGCCTGCCGCCGCGGCCAGTGCCAGGGCCAGCACGTCGGCCGCCTCGAAGACCGGCACCTTGTCCTCCTGCATGTCCTTGCCGTAGGTGAGCGGCAGGCCCTTCATGACGACGAGGAGGCTCGCGAGATCGCCGATCAGCCGGCCGGACTTGGCGCGCACCAGCTCGGCGGCGTCCGGGTTCCTCTTCTGCGGCATGATCGAGCTGCCGGTGGTGAAGGCGTCCGAGAGTGCGAGGAAGCGGAACTGCTCGCTCGACCACAACACGATCTCCTCGGCAAGGCGCGAGAGATGCACGCCGGCGATGGCGGCCGAGGCGAGGAACTCGAGCGCGAAGTCGCGGTCGGAGACGGCGTCGATCGAGTTCGCCATCGGCCGCGCGAAGCCGAGTGCGGTGGCCGTCATCTCGCGGTCGATGGGGAAGGAGGTGCCGGCGAGTGCCGCGGCACCCAGCGGGCATTCGTCGAGCCGCGCGCGGCAGTCGGCAAAGCGGCCGCGGTCACGCCCGAACATCTCGACGTAGGCCATGAGGTGGTGGCCGAAGGTGACGGGCTGGGCCGGCTGGAGATGGGTGAAGCCGGGCATCAGGGTGGCGGCATGGCGCTCCGCCTGGCCGAGGAGGGCGGCCTGCAGGTCCTCGAGCGCCGGCTCGAGCGCGTCGATCGCGTCGCGCACCCAGAGCCGGAAGTCGGTCGCCACCTGGTCGTTGCGCGAGCGCGCGGTGTGGAGGCGGCCGGCCGGCTCGCCGATGAGCTCGAAGAGGCGCTGCTCGACGTTCATGTGGATGTCCTCGAGCGCCTTCGAGAAGCGGAAGCGGCCGCTCTCGATCTCCGCGCGCACCTGCTCTAGACCGCGGGCGATGGACTGCCCATCTTTCCTCGAGATGATGCCCGTGGCCGCGAGCATGGCGGCATGGGCCTTGGAGGCGGCGATGTCCTGGGCGTAGAGCCGGCGGTCGACGTCGATCGAGGCGTTGATTTCGCCCATGATGGCGGCCGGACCTGCGGCGAATTGTCCGCCCCATAGGGGGTTCGCGGCGTCCTTGGTCTGTGCTTTCCTATGCTTGGCCTTGGCGGTCATGGTCCGGGGTCCTGGGCACGGCGTCCTGGCGGCTGCCGGGCGCATTGGCGAGAGGTCGAACGGTGGCAATAAGGCTCGCGGGACGCTCCATCCTCTCTCTCTTCGCGGCGGCGGTTTTGGGCGGCGGCGCGCTCTCGCTCGCGGCGCCGGCGCCGGCCGCTCTCGCGGCCGCGGCACAGCACCCGGCCTTCAAGGGCGAGATGGGCGACTTTAGCTATTTCGCGGGCGCCAAGCCAGTGCCGCCGATCGCCTTCAAGGACGCGGACGGCAAGTCGCTGTCGCTCGCCGACTTCAAGGGCCGCGTCGTGCTGGTCAATTTCTGGGCCACCTGGTGCGCCCCCTGCCGCGGCGAGATGACCTCGCTCGACCGCCTCGAGGGGCAGCTCGGCGGCAAGGACTTCATCGTCGTCGACATCTCCCTCGACCGCCAGGGCAAGGCGGCGGTGGCGCCCTTCCTGATGGAGAACGACCTCACCCACCTAGGCATCTACCTCGACCCCGAGGGCGAGAGCTTCCGCGCGTGGCAGGGCCAGGGTGTCCCGACCAGCTTCGTCATCGGCCGCGACGGCCTCGCGCGCGGCGTGATGCTCGGCCCGGCGCAGTGGGATTCGCCCGCGGCGCTCGAGCTCATCAAGTATTTCATCGCCGAGGGGAAGGCGGGCGAGGTGCATGAGACGCGGCGGCTGGCACCGGCCGGCGCCCGGCCGGCAGGCTGAGCCGTGACCGCCTGGAGCATCTTCCTCGCGACCTTCCTCGCCGCGGGCGTGGAATGGGTCGAGGCCTTCACCATCGTGCTGGCGGTCAGTCTCAGCATCGGCTGGCGCGCCGCCGCCGGTGCGGCACTCGCGGCACTCGCCCTCCTCGCGGCGCTCACCGCGGCAACGGGCGGCGTTCTGGGCGCTGCCGTGGATGCGAGCTGGCTCAGGGCCGTGGTCGGCGTGCTGCTGCTGCTCTTCGGCGTGCGCTGGCTCGCCAAGGCCGTGGCCCGGCATGCCGGCCTCAAGGTGCTGCACGACGAGGACGCGGAGTTCGCGGATGCGCAGGCGCTCCTCGCGCGCGGCGACCGCCATGCCGCCTGGCTCGTCGCCTTCAAGGGCGTGCTGCTCGAGGGACTCGAGGTGTGGCTCATCGTGGTGGCGCTCGGCGTGCGGGAGCGCGAGACGCTCGCCGCCGCGGGAGCGGCGCTCGCCGCCCTCGTCCTGGTGGCCGCGGCGGGATGTCTCGTGCAGGCGCCGCTCAGGCGGGTGCCGGAGAACGCCGTCAAGCTCACGGTCGGCGCCATGATCGTCGCCTTCGGCACCTTCTGGACCCACGAGGCGATCGGCGGTGCCGCGGCCTGGCCGTGGGGCGATTGGAGCCTGCCCGCGCTCGCCGCCTTCTATCTTGCCGGCGGGCTCGCCGTGGCCGCGGGCCTCAAGCGCCGGCACGCGGGAGCGCTCGTCCAATGACGGCGCTCCTCAAGGTCCTCTTCGGCGACTTGCGAAACGTCGCGGTCGTGGCATTCGCCGTGGCGCTCGACGCGGCGCTCGTGGCGGGCGGCTACGATGCCGCCGCCGCACTCCTGGTGCCGCCTGTCCTCCTCCTCGGCGTCGGCTGGCTCGCTGCGGAATGAGCAGCGCCGCGGCGGCTCACGCCCAGAGGATGGGAACGCCGTAGGGCTCGAGCCGGCGGTCGCGGCTGACGAGGACGAGGCCCTCGAGTTGCGCCTGCGCCACCAGCATGCGGTCGAACGGGTCGCGGTGGTGAAGCGGCAAGGCGCCGGCGGCGAGCGCGTGGGCCATGGTGATGTCGAGGGGGAGGAATTCGTGGGACTTCATCGCCCCCGCGATATCCGGTACCGGCGGCAAGCGTCCAAGGGCGGCCTTGATCGAGATTTCCCAGACCGATGCCACGCTCAGCAGGGCCGCATCCGCGCGAGGTGCGATGGCCGTACGCGCCGCCTCGCTGATTTGGCCGGGATTACCGATCCACCAGAGGAAGACGTGGGTATCGAGCAGCAGCCTCAGCTCTCGTCCCCCTCGAACAGCTTCAGTATTTCTTCGGGCAGCGGATCGTCGAAATCGTCTGGAATTTCGATTTTGCCTTTCCATAGGCCCATCGGGCGCGTCCCCGTCTGCGCGGGCAGGGGAACGAGCTTGGCGCGCGGTTGGCCGGCCTTGGCGATGACGATCTCCTCGCCCTTCGCCGCGCGCTCGACGAGCTCGGAGAGCTTCGTCTTGGCCTCGTAGATGTTGACCGTCGTCGCCATGGCACGTCCTTGGTCAAGTTGGTCAAGGATAGGCCGTGCCCGGCGTTTGGTCAAGTTGGTCAGACGGCAGGCCCAAGAGCCCGCCGAACGCCGCGGTGGTGGCGGACGGGAAAAGCCGGCTCACGCCCCCACGCGCCAGGTGGTGCCGTGGCGAAGGAGCGCGTTCATGTCGGCCTGGGGCTGCTGGCGCTTGGCCTCCTCGATCTGGGCGGCGACGAGGCCCTCGTAGGACGGTGCGGGATTGCAATAGAGCACGCCCAAGGCCACGGGGAACTCGGGCGGCTCCATCTGGGCCAGCATGAAGGCGGCCATGCGGTTGGTCTCGTCGTGGACGAGGAGCTCCGCTTCCGCGGCGCCGCCCTCGCCCAGGCGCACCACCTCGAGATCGAGCGTGCCCGGCTTGATGCGGATGCCCTTGTCGCGCGCCTTGCCGAAGATCATGGGCTTGCCGTGCTCGAGATGGAGCTGGTTGTCGGCCGCCGCCTCCTTCGCGGTGAAGTCGTCGAACACGCCGTCGTTGTAGATGATGCAGTTTTGGAAGATCTCGACGAAGCTGGCGCCCTTGTGCTCGTAGGCGCGCTTGAGCACGACCGGCAGATGGTGCTGGAGGGTGTCGACCGAGCGCGCCACGAAGCGGCCGCCTGCGCCGAGGGCGAACTGCGTCGCCGACACCGGGTTGTCGACCGAGCCCATGGGCGTGGAGGGCGAGCGCGTGCCGGGCCGCGAGGTCGGCGAATACTGCCCCTTGGTCAGACCGTAGATCGCGTTGTTGAAGAGCAGTATCTGCAGGTCGACGTTGCGGCGGAGCGCGTGCAGCGTGTGGTTGCCGCCGATCGACAGCATGTCGCCGTCGCCGCCGATCACCCACACGTCGAGTGCGGGATTGCTGAGCTTGACGCCGGTCGCGATCGCCGGCGCGCGGCCGTGGATGGTGTGGAAGCCGTAGCTCGCGATGTAGTAGGGGAAGCGCGCGGCGCAGCCGATGCCGGAGACGAACACCGTGCTCTCGCGCCTGGCGCCGATGTCGGCGAGCGTCTTGGTCACCGCCTTGATGATGGCGTAGTCGCCGCAGCCCGGGCACCAGCGCACCTCCTGGTCGGAGGCGTAGTCCTTGGGTGCCAGTTTCTCGGGCGGGGTCGCGATGTTCATGTCAAGCCTCCAGGCGGGCGCGCACGGCGTCCTCGATCTCGGCGATCTTGAAGGGCTGGCCGGTTACCTTGTTGAGCCCCTCGGCCGGCACCAGATAGCGGCTGCGGATGAGGGTCAGGAGCTGGCCGTTGTTCATCTCGGGGATCAGCACCTTCTCGAAGCCCTTGAGCAGCTCCCCGAGATTGGCCGGCAGCGGCCAGATGTAGCGCAGGTGGATGTGGGAGACGGCGAGGCCCCGGCCGCGCATCTTGTCGACGGCGCGGCCGATCGGCCCGAAGGTCGAGCCCCAGCCAAGCACGGCAAGGCGGCCCACGGTACCGCCGTCCTCGGTCGTCTGCGGCGGGATGTCGTTGGCGATGCCGTCGATCTTGGCGGCGCGCGCCAGCGTCATCTTCTGGTGATTGTCGGCGTCGTAGGAGATGTTGCCGCTCACGTAGTCCCGCTCGATGCCGCCGATGCGGTGCTCGAGCGCGGGCGTGCCGGGCCTCACCCAGGGGCGCGCCAGGGTCGCCTCGTCGCGGAGGTAGGGATGGAAGCCCGCGGGCTCGGTGCGGAAGTGCACCGGGAAAGGCCTGTAGGCCGTCACGTCGGGAATCTTCCAGGGCTCGGCCGCGTTGGCGAGATAGCCGTCGGTGAGCACGATGACCGGAGTCATGTACTTGCTCGCGATGCGCACCGCCTCGATCGCCGTCTCGAAGCAGTCGGCCGAGGAGCGCGCGGCGAGCACCGCCAGCGGCGCATCCGCATTGCGCCCGAAGACCGCCTGGTAGAGGTCTGACTGCTCGGTCTTGGTCGGCATGCCGGTCGAGGGGCCTGCGCGCTGGGAGTTGATGAGCACGAGCGGCAGCTCGGCGCCGATGGCGAGGCCGAGCGCCTCGGTCTTGAGCGCCACCCCGGGCCCCGAGCTCGAGGTGACGCCCATGGCGCCGGCATAGGAGGCGCCGATGGCGGCGCCGATCGCGGCGATCTCGTCCTCGGCCTGGAAGGTCAGCACGCCGAAATGCTTGAGTGCTGCGAGCGTGTGGAGCACGGCCGAGGCCGGCGTGATGGGGTAGGAGCAGAAGACGAGCGGCAGCGAGGCCAGCTGGCAGCCGGCGACGAGGCCCCAGGCCATGGCCTCGGTGCCGGTCACCGTGCGGTAGAGGCCGGGCTCGAGATGCGCGGGCGGCACGCTGAAGGCGGGTAGCGCCGACGGCATCTCCGCCGTCTCGCCGAAGGCATGGCCGGCATTGAGCGCTGCAACGTTGGCGTCTGCCACCAGCGGCAGCTTCTGGAAGCGGCGCTTCAAGTACTCGACGGTCGGCTGGCGCTTGCGCCCGTACATCCAGTAGAGCAGGCCGAGCGCCCACATGTTCTTGCAGCGCAGCGCTTCCTTTTGCGAAATCTCGAGCCCCTTGACCGCCTCGAGCGTCAAGCGCGAGATATCGATCTCGATCACCCGGTAGGCGCTGAACGAGCCGTCCTTGCGCGGATCGGCCTTGAAGCCGGCCTTGGCGAAATTGCGCTCGGTGAAGGCGCCGGAATTGACGATGAGGATGCCGCCGCGCTTGAGGTCGCTCAAATGCACCTTGAGTGCCGCCGGGTTGAGCGCCACCAGCACGTCCGGCGCGTCGCCCGAGGTGCGGATATGGCGCGCGCCGAAGTTGATCTGGAAGGACGACACCCCGAAGGTCGTGCCGATCGGCGCCCTGATCTCGGCCGGGAAGTCGGGGAAGGTCGCGAGATCGTTGCCCGCGAAGGCCGTCGTCTGGGCGAACTGGCTGCCGGTCAGCTGGATGCCGTCGCCCGAATCGCCGGCAATGCGCATGACGACCGATTCGAGGGTCTCGCGTTGCTCCTCGTGAGGCTGCTCAGTACGAAGCGCATTCAAGGACATGGCGTTTCCTACCCGTTTCTTCGGCCGCGGGCGACGAATTTGCGCCGCGGCCCCGGCGCTGTCATCCTAAATATCCCTCATTGGAATGATTTCAATGAAGGAGTGCGGGATGGCCGCGCGATGAGGGGGGATATAAGACGGCCGCAGTGCGAGCGCCAGTGGCGCTCTCCGTGACGCCCGCGGCCTAGCGCGTCGGCACCGGCTTTTCGCCGCCGTAGTCGTAGAAGCCGCGCCCGGTCTTGCGGCCGAGCCAGCCGGCCTCGACGTACTTCACGAGGAGCGGGCAGGGCCGGTATTTGCTGTCCGAGAGCCCCTCGTAGAGCACGTGCATGACGGCGAGGCAGGTATCGAGGCCGATGAAGTCGGCGAGCTCGAGCGGCCCCATCGGATGGTGCGCGCCTAATCGCATTGCCACGTCGACGGCCTCGACCGAGCCCACGCCCTCGTAGAGCGCATAGACCGCCTCGTTGATCATCGGCAGCAAGATGCGATTGACGATGAAGGCGGGGAAATCCTCGGCATTGGCCGGCGTCTTGCCCAGGCGGATGGCGAGCTCGCGGATCGTCTTGAAGGTGTCCTCCGCCGTCGCCAGGCCGCGGATGAGCTCGACGAGCTCCATCACCGGCACCGGGTTCATGAAATGCATGCCCATGAACTTGGCGGGCCGGTCGGTGAGCGAGGCGAGGCGGGTGATGGAAATCGACGAGGTGTTGGAGGCGATGAGCGCGTCCTTGCCGAGGACCGGGCAGAGCGCCTTGAGGATCGAGCTCTTGACGCTCAGATTCTCCGAGGCGGATTCGATGACCAGGTCGCAATCGCCGAACTGCTCGTAGCCGGTGCCGCATTTGATGCGCGCGACCGCGGCCTTCTGCTGCGCCTCGCTGATCATGCCGCGCCCGACCTGGCGGCGCATGTTGCGCTCGATGATGCCGAGCGCCTTGTCGAGCGCCTCCTGGCTCACGTCGCCGAGGCGGACCTCGATGCCCGCGAGTGCCGCCACATGGGCGATGCCGTTGCCCATCTGGCCGGCGCCGATGACGCCTATCCTGTCGATCGCCAAGATCACTCTCCACGCTTGGGCACGGCGGCGTCCTCAGCCCGCCTTGCCGAGCTCGGCCTCGAGCTCGGGCAGCGCCTTGAACAGATCCGCGACCAGCCCGTAATCCGCCACCTGGAAGATCGGCGCTTCCTCGTCCTTGTTGATCGCCACGATGACCTTCGAATCCTTCATGCCGGCCAGGTGCTGGATGGCGCCCGAGATGCCGACGGCGATGTAGAGGTCGGGCGCCACGATCTTCCCCGTTTGCCCGACCTGGTAGTCGTTGGGCACGAAGCCCGCGTCGACCGCGGCCCGGCTGGCGCCGACCGCGGCTCCGAGCTTGTCGGCGATGCGCTCCAGCATGGCGAAGTTGTCGCCCGACTGCATGCCGCGGCCGCCCGAGATGACGATGCGCGCGCTGGTGAGCTCGGGCCGCTCGGACTTGCTGAGCGCCTGACCCACGAACGTCGAGAGGCCGCTCTCGGGCGGCGGCTCGACGCTCTCGATCGGAGCCGCGCCGCCTTCGGCGGCGACCGGATCGAAGCCGGTCGCGCGCACGGTGATGATCTTGACCGCGTCCGTCGACTGCACGGTGGCGAGCGCGTTCCCGGCATAGATCGGCCGCACGAAGGTGTCGGGCGAGACGACCGCGGTGATCTCGGAGATCTGCTGGCAGTCGAGGAGGGCCGCCGCGCGCGGCATGGCGTTCTTGGCCGAGGTGTCGGCCGCCGCCAGCACGTGGCTGTAGGAGGGGGCGAGCTTGGCGATGAGGGGGGCCAGGTTCTCGGCCAGGCCATGGGCGAGATGCGGCGCTTCGGCGAGCAGCACCTTGGCGACGCCGGCGATCTTGGCGGCTGCCTCGGCCGCCGCCTTGCAGCCGCTTCCGGCCACCAGGACGACGACGTCGCCTAACGGCTTCGCCGCGGCGACGGCGTTGAGCGTCGCCGGCTTGATCGCCGCGTTGTCGTGGGCGGCAAGGACGAGCACGCTCATCAGATCACCTTGGCTTCCTGCTTGAGCTTCTGCACCAGCTCGGCCACGTCCTTGACCTTGACGCCGGCGTTGCGCTTGCCGGGCTCCTCGACCTTGAGCGTCTTAAGACGCGGGCTCACGTCGACGCCGAGCTCCGCGGGCGTCGCCTTGTCGATCGGCTTCTTCTTCGCCTTCATGATGTTGGGCAGCGAGGCGTAGCGCGGCTCGTTCAGCCGCAGATCGGTGGTGACCACGGCCGGCAGCTTGAGCAGCACCGTCTCGAGGCCGCCGTCGACCTCGCGCGTCACCTCGAGCTTGTCGTCCTTGAAGACGAGCTTGGAGGCGAAGGTGCCCTGCGGCCAGCCGAGGAGGCCCGCCAGCATCTGGCCGGTCTGGTTGCTGTCGTCGTCGATCGCCTGCTTGCCGAGAATGACGAGGCCGGGGCTCTCCTTGGCGGCGAGCGCCCTGAAGAGCTTGGCGGCGGCGAGCGGCTGCACCTCCTCGTTCGCCTCCACGTGGATGCCGCGGTCGGCGCCCATGGCGAGTGCCGTGCGGATCGTCTCCTGGCATTGGGCGGGGCCGATCGAGACGGCGACCACCTCGCTCGCCTGACCCGCCTCCCTGAGGCGCACGGCCTCCTCGACGCCGATCTCGTCGAAGGGGTTCATGGACATCTTGACGTTGGCCGTCTCGACGCCCGAGTGGTCGGCCTTGACGCGGATCTTGACGTTGAAGTCGACGACGCGTTTGACCGCAACCAGAACCTTCATCGTGCTGCCTTTGCTGCGAACGGCCCACCCGCCCGCCGGTCCGACCTCCGACCGGGGCTCGCTTGTTTAGGGGACCGAGGGGTGCCTGTCAAGCAAGCGCCCGCGGCATTAAGCGGCGGAAATCGGGAGGAAATCCGCCGCCGGTTCGCAGCGGAAAGCTAGGCCGCGCCGCGGCCGCAGTCAATCGCGCGGCGCGCGCTCCGCTAGCGGTTGCCGCCGGGGATCCACAGCACGTCCTTCCTGCCGCGCTCGTTCGCGTGGCGCGCCAGCACGAAGAGGTGGTCCGATAGGCGGTTCAAGTAACGGAGTGCAGCGCCATTGACCGGCTCCGCCGCCGCGAGCGCCGCGGTCAAGCGCTCGGCGCGGCGCACGATGGCGCGCGCGAGGTGGAGATGGGCCGCGGCAGGAGTGCCGCCCGGGAGGACGAAGGAATCGAGCGGCGCCAGCTCGGCGTTGAGCGCGTCGATCTCGCGCTCGAGCCGTGCCACCTGGGCCTCCGCGATGCGCAGCGCCTTCTCCTCGCGGGCACCGCCCGAGGGCGTGCAAAGATCGGCGCCGAGATCGAAGAGGTCGTTCTGGATGCGCGCCAGCATGGCGTCGGCCTCGCCCGCCGCGTGGAGGCGGGCCATGCCGATCGCACTGTTGGCCTCGTCGACCGAGCCGTAGGCGGCGACGCGCGCCGCCTCCTTGGGCACGCGCGTGCCGTCGCCGAGCGAGGTCTCGCCCCGATCTCCGCCGCGCGTATAGATGCGGGTGAGCTTGACCACGGCGGCGCGGCCTCAGCTCGGGTGGCGGAAGAACAGCATGAAGATGGCGAAGAGGATGAGGGCGAGGGCCTGGAGCGCCACGCGCAGCCGCATGAGCTTGTTGGCATATTTGCGGTTGAACTCGCCGCCCCGGAACATCGAGCCGACGCCGAGCAGCAGCACCACGAGCACCGCCGCCATGGCGATGCCGACGAGATAGGGGAAGAGCCTTTCCATCGCCGTCATATACCCCTTGGCGGCGGCGCCACCAACGATTTTAAGGATGCCGGCCGGCGGCACTGGTATTCCGGCGCCGGCGGCCTTACATCAGGCTGGCGGCGCCGCAGCGTGGTCTTGCGCGCGGCACGGGGAGAGCGGGAGGACCATGGCGCGCGTCATCGGCATCGACCACCTGGTGATCCGGGTCGCCGACCTGGCGCGCTCGAAGCGCTTCTACAAGTCGGTGCTCGGCACCCTCGGCTTCGAGCTCAAATACGAATTCGATCGCAGCGCCGGCTGGAGCAACGGCAAGACGCTCTTCTGGATCGGCGAGGCCGACCGCGAGGGCAAGCGCCATCCGCACCGCATCGGCAACATCGGCTTCCATCACTATGCCTTCGAGCTTTCCGCGCGCAAGGACGTGGACGAGCTCTATGCCTGCCTGAAGCGGATCAAGGCCACCGTCGTCGATCCCCCGGCCGACTATCCCCATTACGGCAAGGGCTATTACGCCGTCTTCTTTCTCGATCCCGACGGGCTTAAGCTCGAGGGCATGGTCTGTCCGAAGGTGCCGCCGAAGAAAAAGACGAAGGCGAAGGTGAAGCGAACGGCGTGAGCGCCGCGTGAGACTGGTTGAAACGGCAAGGAGTGCACGGCAATGTCAGCGATTCCCGAGAAATTCCGCGACCTCCTCGAGACGAAGAAAGCCTTCGCGCACTTGGCGACGGTGATGCCGGACGGCTCGCCGCAGGTGACGCCGGTCTGGCTCGACTTCAAGGACGGCGCCATCCGCGTGAACTCGGCCAAGGGGCGGGTCAAGTCGCGCAACATGAAGGAAGGCTCGCGGGTGGCGCTCTCCATCCTCGATCCGGACGATCCCTATCGCTACATCCAGGTGCGCGGCCGCGTGCGCCGCGTGACCGAGGAAGGGGCGGCCGCGCACATCGACTCGCTCGCCAAGAAATATCTCGGCAAGGACAAATATCCCTACGCCCAGCCGGGCGAGGTGCGTCTCATGTTCGAGATCGAGCCCACCTCGGCGTCGGTGATGGGCTGAGGCGCGCGCGGCGGCATGCCTTACGTGGGCGGGCCGCCGCCTCAATCCGCAGGCACGAGCGGCGGCAGCACGGCGCCGATCTCCTCGTGGAGGACGAGATCGGCAAGCGCGTCCTGCTCGGTCGGCTCGCGGTTGACGATGACGAGGCGGGCGCCGTTCCGCTTGGCGAGGAGCGGAAAGCCCGCCGCCGGATGGACCACGAGCGAGGAGCCGAGCACGAGGAAGAGGTCGCAGGCCTGCGTCTCCTCTTCGGCGCGCGCCATGGGGCGCTGCGGCATGGCTTGGCCGAAGGAGATGGTCGCCGTCTTGACGAGGCCCGAGCACTCGCGGCAGAGCGGGATCTCGCCGCGGCCGAGGAAGCTCTGCTTCAGCACGCTAAGCTCGTGGCGCAGCCCACAATCGAGGCAGGTGGCGTAGCTGGCGTTGCCGTGGAGCTCGATTAGGCACTCCGCCGGCACGCCCAACTCCTGGTGCAGGTTGTCGACGTTCTGGGTGATCACGGCGGCGGCCTTGCCGCGGGCTATGAGGCGCGCCACCGCGTAGTGGCCGGCGTTCGGCTTGGCGCCCGTCCAACCCGCGGCACCCGAGAAGACGCGGTTCCAGGCCTCGCGCCGCATCTCCTCGCTGGCGACGAACTCCTGGAAATAGATCGGCCGCATGCGGCTCCACACGCCGCCGGGGCTCCTGAAATCGGGGATGCCGGACTCGGTCGAGATGCCGGCGCCGGTGAAGACGACCGCGCGCCGCGATTCTCCGATGAGCTCGGCCAAGCGTTCCCGCTGCGACATGCGCCATGATAACCCGGGAGCATGACGGCAGCGCAAGGGCGCGGGACGCCGAGGGAGAAGGCAAGAGATCCCTCTCCCGTTTACGGGAGAGGGAAGGGGCCCATCCCGAAGGGATGGGAAGGGTGAGGGAAGGCCCGATGTCGGCGTCGTCCCTCACCCTCCCACGGCCTTGCGGCCGCGGGCCCCCCCTCTCCCGCTTGCGGGAGAGGGGGACTGCGTCGCGGCTCAGCGCAGGTTGAAGCGAAAATCGTTCCGTTTTCTCTCCGCCTCTCGGAGGACCGCGGCGAGGCGCTCGAAGTCCTGACCGAGCGCCGCGCGCGAGGCCGCGGCGTCCGCCCACTCGAGCTCGAGCGGGCCCGCCACGTCGCCGGTGAGCGCGTCGTAGAGCGCGTCGAGGTTGCGGCCGAAGTGGGCGGGGAGGGCGAGGGCCTTCGCCAGCGCATCATAGGCGTCGTCGAGCGAGCGGACCGCGGCGCCCTCGATGCGCACGCGGCGCGGCGCCGCGGCCTCGCTCACTCCGCCTCCGGCAGCTCGAAGAAGTGCCGGTAATGGTCGACGGTCACCCATTGCAGCCAGGTGCCCTCGCCGCGGTCCACATAGATGAGCCGGTCGGCGCCGCGGTGCCCGCCCGCGTAATCCAGATCCGCCTCCCGGTAGCGGCCGTCATATTGGGCGGGAAGCCGCTGCTCGCGGTTGCCGAAGCGGTCGCCGCCGATGGCGGCGCCGGGTGCTACGCGCCAGAGGTCCCCGCCGGGCCGCCAGCCCTTGGCCTCGGCCGCGCGCTTGGCGAGATAGCAGCCGGGGAGCCGGCCCGTGCGGTGGAGCGTGTTGGCGACCGCGACGAAGGCGTCGACCTCTCTGAGGCCGAGGTCGCGGGCGAGGTTCTTGAGCGACTGGTCCTGCGGGCCGGGCCGTGCGTCGGCGAGGCCGCAGACGGTCGGCTGCGCGGCGCGCGCGGGTGCCGCGGGTAGTGCTGCGAGTGCTGCGAGCAGCGCCGCGGCAGAGAGGACGGCGCGCATCGCACGCGATACATATCGTATCATAGGGCCTCCGGCAGAGCGTCAGTTGCGCCCGGCGAGGAGGCCGCGCGCGATCACGTGGGCCTGGATCTCGGCCGCACCCTCGAAGATATTGAGGATGCGCGCGTCGCACAATACGCGGCTGATGGGATATTCCTCGGCATAGCCGTTGCCGCCGTGGATCTGGAGGGCGGCGTCGGCGTTGGCCCAGGCGACGCGCGCGGCCAAGAGCTTGGCCATGCCCGCCGGCACGTCGCAGCGCCGCCCGCTCTCCTTCTCGCGCGCCGCGAAATAGGTGAGCTGGCGCGCTGCCATGGTCTCGACCGCCATCATGGCGAGTTTGCCGGAGACGCGCGGGAAGAGGGCGATGGGCTTGCCGAACTGGACGCGCTCGAGGGCGTATTTGAGGCCGAGCTCGAGGGCGTTCTGCGCCACGCCCACGGCGCGCGCGGCGGTCTGGATGCGCGCCGATTCGAAGGTCGCCATGAGCTGCTTGAAGCCCTGGCCCTCGACCCCGCCGAGGAGGTTCTCGGCCTTGACCGCAAAACGGTCGAAGGCGAGCTCGTACTCCTTCATGCCGCGGTAGCCGAGCACGCGGATCTCGCTGCCGGAGAGGCCTGCGACGGGGAAGGGCTCAGCAGCGCTGCCGCGCGGCTTCTCGGCAAGGAACATGGAGAGGCCCCTGTATCCGGGCTCGGCGGCGTCGGTGCGGGCGAGGAGCGTCATGAGATCGGCGCGCGCCGCGTGGGTGATCCAGGTCTTCGCCCCGGTCACCCGGTAGAGCTCGCCCTCGCGCACCGCGCGCGTGCGCAAGGCGCCGAGATCGGAGCCGGTGTTGGGCTCGGTGAAGACCGCGGTCGGCAGCACCTCGCCCGACGCGATGCGCGGGAGCCACTTAGTTTTCTGCGCCTCGCTGCCGCCGGCACGGATGAGCTCGGCGGCGATCTCGGAGCGCGTGCCGAGCGAGCCCACGCCGAGCGAGACGCGCGAGAGCTCCTCGGTCACCACGCACATGGCGAGCTTGCCGAGGCCGGCGCCACCGTATTCCTCGGGCACCGTCAGGCCGAAGACGCCGAGTGCCGCCAGCTCGTCGACGATCTCCATGGGGATGAGGCGGTCCTCGAGATGCCAGCGGTGCGCGTCGGGCGCCACCCGCGCCTCGGCGAAGCGGCGGAACTGGTCGCGGACGAGGACGAGCGCCTCGTCCTCGAGGCCGTGCTCGCCGAAGCCGCCGTGCTCGCCCATGAGGGCTGCGAGGCGGGCGCGCAGCGCTGCCGTATTGCCGCGCTCGATAAGACGCGCCGCTGCCGGCCGCGAGAGCTCGCCGAGGTCGCGCTCGAGAAGGCCCATGTCGGCTGGCCGCACCACCTCGACCTGGGAGAGCGCGATGCCGCCCTTGAGCTGGGCGAGATACTCGCCGAAGGCGGCCTGCAGGAGGAGGCGCTCGAGCTCTCCGAAACCGCCCGACGCCTCGAGCCGCTCGGCCCAGGCGAGCATGGCGCCGAGCGCCGCCACGTAGGTCGCACTCCAGGCGTAGCCGTGCGCGGCGAACTGCTCGCGCTCGAGGAACTCGCCGTTGGCACCGATCTTGTCGGCGACCGCGAGGCGCGCGTGCGCCAGATAGCTCTCCGCGGCGGCGAGCGCCTCGCGGCAAAGGGCGAGAAGGTCCGCGAGCAGCGGCTCAGGCGGAGCCTCGTGCGCCGTGCGGATGGCGGCTTGGCTCACGGTTCCAACTCCGCCTCAGGCGTTCACCGCGTCCTCGAAGGTGCGCAGGCCCGTGCGCTTGGCCTGCACCAAGACCGCCATGTTGCCCGGCTTGTGCTCGTTGCGCATCATCTTGGTGTGGGCGAGGGGGATTTCCTGCCAGGGGAACACCTCGCTCATGCAGGGGTCGATGCGCCGCTCGATGACCAGTCGGTTGGCCTGGCTCGCTTGGAGGAGGTTCGCGAAGTGGCTGCCCTGGATGCGCTTCTGGCGCATCCACACGAAGCGCGCGTCGAAGGTGATGTTGAAGCCGGTGGTGCCGGCGCAGAACACCACCATGCCGCCGCGCTTCACCACGAAGCAGCTCACCGGGAAGGTCGCCTCGCCGGGATGCTCGAAGACGAAATCCACGTCGTTGCCCTTGCCCGTCACCTCCCAGATCGCCTTGCCGAACTCGCGCACCTTCTTCATGTAGTCGCCGTAGCCGCCGCCCGCGTTGATCTCGGGGAGGCGCCCCCAGCAGTCGAACTTGCTGCGGTTGATGGCGCCCTTGGCGCCGAGCTGCATGACGAAGTCGCGCTTGCCCTCGTCGGAGATCACGCCGATGGCGTGCGCCCCCGCCGCGGCGATGAGCTGCACCGCCATGGAGCCGAGGCCGCCCGCCGCCCCCCAGACGAGCACGTTGTGGCCGGGGCGCAGGATGTGCGGCCGGTGGCCGAACAGCATGCGGTAGGCGGTCGCCAAGGTGAGGGTGTAGCAGCCGCATTCCTCCCAGCTGAGGTGCTGCGGCCGCGGCATGAGCTGGCGCGACTGCACGCGCGCGAACTGGGCAAACGAGCCGTCGGGAGTCTCGTAGCCCCAGATGCGCTGGGAGGGGGAATACATCGGGTCGCCGCCGTTGCACTCCTCGTCGTCGCCGTCGTCCTGGTTGCAGTGCACGACGACCTCGTCGCCGACCTTCCAGCGCTTCACCTTGGCGCCGGTCGCCCACACCACGCCGGCGGCGTCCGAGCCCGCCACGTGATAGGGCGCCTTGTGCACGTCGAACACCGAGATGGGCTTGCCGAGGGCCGCCCAGACGCCGTTGTAGTTGACGCCCGCGGCCATCACCATGACGAGCACCTCGTCGGCCTCGATCACCGGCGTCGCCACCACCTCGAGCTGCATGGCGCGCTCCGGCTCGCCGTGACGCTCGCGCCGGATCGTCCAGGCGTACATGCGCTCCGGCACATGGCCGAGAGGAGGGACCTCGCCGATCTCGTAGAGATCCTTGCCCGCGGGCACCGCCGCCGCTGCGAACTCCACCAGCTTCGCCGCCTCGCCCATCTTGAGCCTCCTTCCCGGCTTCCGGAATGGTCATCCCGCAGCGCAACATGGAGATTGACTCATAGCGCGGGCTTCATCATTCTGCAATGCACAAAATGACGCTTTATTTCTCCTGAAATAAAATTACTGCAATAAAATGTCGCCTTCGTTTGTGCGCCGCAAACTCAAGCGACGAGTTGGGAAGGAGACGGGCGAATGGCCGAAGGGGAGATGACGCGCGACGAGCCGTGGCTCATCCGCACCTATTCGGGCCACAGCTCGGCCAAGGCGTCGAACGAGCTCTACCGCACCAATCTCGCGCGCGGCCAGACGGGTCTCTCGGTCGCCTTCGATCTGCCGACCCAGACCGGCTACGACAGCGACCATCCGCTCGCCAAGGGCGAGGTCGGCAAGGTCGGCGTGCCGATCTCCCATTTGGGCGACATGACGGCGCTCTTCGAAGGGATCCCGCTCGCCCGCATGAACACCTCGATGACGATCAACGCGACGGCACCCTGGCTCCTCGCCCTCTATATCGCGGCGGCCGAGCGCCAGGGGGCGGAGCGCGCAGCACTCTCCGGCACCACGCAGAACGACCTCGTGAAGGAGTATCTCTCGCGCGGCACCTACATCTTCCCGCCGGAGCCGTCGCTCAGATTGACCACCGACGTGATCGCCTTCACCTACCGCGAGCTCCCGAAGTGGAACCCGATCAATGTCTGCTCCTACCATCTGCAGGAGGCGGGTGCCACGCCGGTGCAGGAGCTGGCGATAGCCTTGGCGACCGCCGCGGCCGTGCTCGACGCCGCGCGCGCGCGCGTGCCGGCCGAGGATTTCCCCACCGTCGCCGGCCGCATCAGCTTCTTCGTCAATGCCGGCATCCGCTTCGTGACCGAGATGTGCAAGATGCGCGCCTTCGCCGAGCTGTGGGACGAGCTCCTCAGCGATCGCTACGCCATCGCCGACGAGAAGCTGCGCCGCTTCCGCTACGGCGTGCAGGTGAACTCGCTCGGCTTGACCGAGCAGCAGCCGGAGAACAACGTCTACCGCATCCTCCTCGAGATGCTCGCGGTGGTGCTCTCCCGCCGCGCGCGGGCGCGCGCCGTGCAGCTCCCGGCGTGGAACGAGGCGCTCGGCCTGCCGCGGCCGTGGGACCAGCAATGGAGCATCCGGCTCCAGCAGATCCTCGCCTATGAGAGCGATCTCCTCGAGTACGGCGACATCTTCGACGGCGCGCACGCCATCGCCGCCAAGGTGGCCGAGCTCAAGGCGGCAGCCTCGGCCGAGCTCGCCCGCATCGAGGCCATGGGAGGTGCGATTGCCGCGGTCGAGAGCGGCTATTTGAAGCGGGCGCTCGTCGAGAGCAACGCGCGCCGCTTGGCCGCCATCGAGGCGGGCGAGCAGACGGTCGTCGGCGTCAACGCCTTCACGGACACGGCACCCTCGCCGCTCTTGCAATCCGCCGACGGCGGGGCCCTCGTGCCCGACGAGGCGGCCGAGGCGGCGCAGCTCGCCTCGCTTGCGGCCTGGCGCAGAGAGCGCGATGCGGGCGCCGTAGCCGCGGCACTCGCCGCCCTCGGCGAGGCCGCCGCCGGAGGCCGCAACGTCATGGAGCCCTCGATCGCCGCGGCGCATGCCGGCGTCACCACCGGCGAATGGGCGGCCGCACTCCGCGCCGTCTTCGGCGAGTACCGGGCACCCACGGGCGTCGGCGGCGCCGCACCGGCCGCTGCCGCGGCCGAGCTCGCGAGCTTGCGCCAGGAGACGGAGCGGGTGAGCCGGCGCTTGGGCCGCCGCATCAAGATGCTGGTCGGCAAGCCCGGCCTCGACGGCCATTCCAACGGCGCGGAGCAGATCGCCGTGCGCGCCCGCGACGCCGGTCTCGAGGTCGTCTACCAGGGCATCCGCTTGACGCCCGAGCAGATCGTGGCGACCGCGCTCGAGGAATCGGTGCACGTGGTCGGGCTCTCGATCCTCTCGGGCTCCCACGTGGCGCTCGTGACGGAGGTGCGCGAGCGCATGGCCGCACTCGGTATCGGCGACATCCCCGTCGTCGTCGGCGGCATCATCCCGCCGGCCGACGAGCGGCGCTTGCGCGAGGCCGGCGTCGCCCGCGTCTATACGCCCAAGGACTACGCGCTCAACGCCATCATCGCCGACATCGTCGCCCTCGTCGACCGCGCCAGCCAGGAGGCGGCGTAGGCCAGTTCATTCCTCTCCTCCTTCAGGAGGAGAGGAAGGGGCCCATCCCGAAGGGATGGGAAGGTGAGGAGGCCGAATGCTTGAGCGCTTCTGCGGCCGACGAGGAGCCTTGCAAAGATACCTCCTCACCCCGACCCTCTCCTCCTGAAGGAGGAGAGGGAGAACATTCTTCTCCGTGTTCTCCGTGGTTAAGCCTTCATCTCGACGTCGGTTGACAAGCGGCCGGGCGCACCCGACGCTTCAGCCCGCCATGACGCCCGACTTCCTCCCGCTCGCCGAGATCGCAGCGCTCCAGGCCGCGCGCTGGCAGGCGCAGTCGGCTTACGTGGCGCGGCACTCGCCCTTCTTCCGGCGGCTCTGGGCCGGTGCTGCGCCGCCGGTGCTGCTCGCGGATCTGCCGGTGCTGCCGCTCTGCGACAAGGCGATGCTGCGCGCGAGCCAGGCGGCCTCGCCGCCCTTCGGCGATTATCTCGCCGCGCGAAGCGAGGAGGTCTTGCGCGTGCACCGCACCTCGGGCACCACCGGCCAGGCGATGAACTTGGCACTCAGTGCCGCCGACGCCGGGCTCACGGCCGAGGTCGGCGGCCGCGCCCAGCGCGCCGCCGGGCTCGGCCCCGGTCATCGGGTGGTGCATTGTCTCAACTACCAGCTCTGGATGGGCGGCCTCACCGACCACATGACGCTCGAGGCGACGGGTGCCACCGTCGTTCCCTTCGGCGTCGGCGGCAGCGAGCTTCTCGTGCGCACCATCCGCGAGCTCGGCATCACGGCGATCTGCTGCACGCCCTCCTATCCCGCGGTGCTCGAGCGCGTGATCGCCGAGCGCTTCCCTGGCCTCAAACCCAGCGACCTCGGCCTCGAGCTAGCACTCTTCGGCGGCGAGGCCGGCCTCGACGACGCGAATTTCCGCGCGCGGCTCGAGACGGTTTGGGGATTTGCGGCGCGCAACGCCAACTACGGCGTCTCGGACGTGCTGTGCAATTTCGCCGGCCAGTGCGAGGCCCAGGGCGACCTCCATTTCGTGGCGCTCGACGCGCTCTATCCCGAGCTCATCGATCCGGCCACGGGCGAGCAGCACCCCTTCGCGGCGGGCGAGGAGGGCGAGCTGGTGCTGACCCACCTCGCCAAGGAATGCCAGCCCCTCGTGCGCTTCCGCACGGGCGACGTTGTCGTCCTCACTGCGAGCGAGCCTTGCGCCTGCGGGCGCACGGCGCCGCGCTTCCGCGTCATCGGGCGCAGCGACGACATGGTGGTGGTGCGCGGCATCAACGTCTATCCGACCATGGTCGCGGCCGTGCTCGGCGCCTTCCCCGAGCTCTCGGGCGAATACCGCATCCGCCTCCCGCGCCGCGGGCCCCACGACCGTCTTCCGGTCGAGGCCGAGCTCGCCGCCGGGGCGCCCGACGGCGCCGCCCTCGCCGATGCGGTCGCCGCGGCGATCAAGCGGGAGCTCGGCGTCAGCGCGGCGGTCACGCTCGCGCCGCCGCGCTCGCTGCCGCGCAACGAAGGCAAGACTCGGCGAGTCTTCAAGGAGTAGGCGATGGCCAACGCGGTCTTGAGTGAGCACCACGACGGGGTCTCCACGATCACGCTCAACCGCCCCGAGCGGCTCAATGCGATCAACCCCGCACTCCTCGCCGGCCTCCTTGCGGCCATGCGCGCGGCCAATGCCGATGAGGGGGTGCGGGCGGTCGTGCTGCGCGGCGCCGGTCGCGCCTTCTGCGCGGGCGACGATCTCAAGGAATTCAGCGAGCAGAGCCGCTCGCCCGACGGGGCGCGCGCCTACGTCGAGGAGATCCAGGAGGTGACGCGCGCCATCTCGCTCGGCGGCAAGATGGTGATCGGCGCCATCCATGGCTGGGCCGTGGGCGGCGGGCTCGAATGGGTGATCAACTGCGACCTCGCCATCATGGCGGAGGGCACGCGCTGCTTCTTCCCGGAGATCGCCCTCGGCGTCTTCGTGACGGGCGGCGTCACCACGCTCCTCCCCAAGCTCGTCGGCCTCCAGAAGGCGCGCGAGCTCATCCTCTTCGGCGAGCGCTTCGACGCGCGCGCGGCACTCGCCATGGGGATCGCCTGGAAGGTGGTGCCGGAGACAGCGCTCCTCGCCGCGGCGGAGGAGACGGCGCGCCGCATCGCGAGCCTGCCGGCGGGTGCGGTGAGCGATCTCAAGCGCGTCTTGAACCGCGCTTGCGCTCTCGACCTCGAGGCGGCGATGGCGCTCGAGACCGAGGCGACCGTGCGCGGCTTCCTCGATCCCGAGACCGCCGCGCGCGTGGCGCGCTTCGGCAAGTAACGCTGGGAAGTCCGAGCCATGGAGGGCTTCCGCGCCGCCGCCGCCGGAGGCTTGACCGCGCGGGCCTTACCCTGTTAGCTTCCCGCCATGAGCGAGCAGCTCCGCATTCGGCGAATTAGCACCCCGGCGCCCCTTGGGCTGCCGGGCCTTGGTGCTATTGCGTCCGCCCGTTTGCAGGAGTCTGCTTGCCATGCTTGCCACCGCTGAATCCCGACAACATCCGAGCCAATCCCCCTCGCAGCCGACCGCCTGTTTCGCCGTCGAGGCGCGCGCCGAGCCTGGCGCGATGCCGCGCGTCCTCGAGCTCTTCGCCAAGCGCGGCCTGGTGCCGCGGCACTGGCACAGCACGCTTCATGGCTCGGGCGGCGCCGAGCTCCACATCGACATCCAAGTCGAAGGGATGGCGCACGAGCTCGCCCAATATGTGGCGCGCTGTTTACGCCAGCTGCCCGACGTGGTCCTCGTGCTCATCTCCGAGAAGGGCTACGCCGGGCGCGACTGAGGGGGTGCCGCCGCCGGGCGATTGTCACGGAAGCGAGGTTGCGGCCGGCCGCGGATACCGCTAGAGGAGCGGCTCAGCAAAAGGGCCGGAGCCGCGTCCGTTGAGCTTTCTCGACCGCATCCGCGAATGCAACAGCCGCGACATGTCCCGCTTCCGCCCCTTCGTCGCGGGCGGCGAGCGCGTCGGCTGGCTCAAGGCGCCCTTCGTCCACGAGCTCGAGGCCTTCCCCAAGCTCTTCGCGGTGAGCGAGGAGCGCGTGGTGCTGGCGCCCGAGCTCGCGACCGCCGAGGCGCGGACTGCGGCGCTCGACGAGGCGCTGCGCCGGCTCGCCGAGCGCGGCGTCATCGAGGGCTGGCGCGAGGAGGTCTATCCGGTGACGCTGGCCTGGGGCGCCGCACCCATCATGCTGATGGAGCGCGCCGCCACGCCCTACTTCGGCGTGCGCGCCTATGGCGTGCACATGAACGGCTTCGTTGCCGAAGGCGAGCGCATCTCCATGTGGGTGGCGCGGCGCGCCCTTGACAAGCCCACCTACCCGGGCATGCTCGACAACATGGTGGCGGGCGGCCAGCCGGCCGGCATCTCGCTCGCGGACAATCTCGCCAAGGAATGCCACGAGGAGGCCAACATCCCGGATTGGCTCGCGCGGCGTGCCGTGCCAACCGGTGCCGTCACCTACGCCATGGAGACGCCCGAGGGCCTCAAGCCCGACGTGCAGTTCGTCTACGACCTCGCCGTGCCGGCCGATTTCACGCCGCGGGCGCGCGACGGCGAGATCCACGAATTCATGCTGTGGCCCATCGAGCGGGTGATGGAGGTGGTGGACGGCAGCGCCGAGTTCAAGTTCAACTGCAACCTCGTCATCATCCACTTCCTCGTGCAGCACGGCCTCATTCCGCCCGAGCACCCGGACTACCTCGCGATCGTCAAGGGCCTGCACCAGTAGGGCGCGCAAGTATCTGGCCCATCGGCGCGTGGCGGACCCCCCTCCCTCCCCTCCCCCTCAAGGGGGGAGGGGAGCTCTGAGCGGGCTCGATTATTTCCCCCTCCCCCTTGAAGGGGGAGGGTTGGGGTGGGGGTGGCGCGTAAATTGGCGAGAGCTGGCCCTAATCCGGAAATCCCGCGAGCGCCCGGACCTCCGCGGGGCTCTTGCCTGCTTCGCGCAAGGCGGCGAGCGTTGGTGCGCCCTCGCGCTTGGCGAGGCGCCGGCCGCTTGTGTCCTCGAGCAGCGCGTGGTGGCAATAGTCCGGCACCGCGAGGCCGAGAAGGGCCTGGAGGAGCCGGTGCACGTGGGTGGCGGCAAAGAGGTCCTCGCCGCGCGTCACCAGCGTCACTCCCTGGAGATGGTCGTCGAGAGTCACCGCGAGATGGTAGCTCGTGCCGAGCTCCTTCCTCGCCAGCACCACGTCGCCGTGGCTCTCGGGTGCTGCGCGCACCTGGCCGCGGCCGCGGTCGTGCCAGGCGAGCGGACCCGCGGCAGCGATTGCCGCCGCCATGTCGAGGCGGAGTGCGTAAGGGCTGCCGGCGGCGATGCGCGCGCTTCGCTCGGAAAGTGGGAGGCGGCGGCAGGTGCCGGGATAGAGCGGGCCCTCGGCGCCATGGGGCGCTGCTGCGGCGCGCGCGATCTCGGCTGCGATCTCCGCCCGCGTGCAGAAGCAGGGATAAAGGAGGCCCATGCCATCGAGCTCGCGCAGCGCCGTGGCGTAGTCCGCCATATGCTCGGACTGGCGGCGCACCGGTTCCTCCCAGGCGAGGCCGAGCCAGGCGAGGTCCGCGAGGATGGCGTCCTCGAACTCCTTGCGCGCGCGCGCGCGGTCGATGTCCTCGATGCGGAGGAGGAAACGGCCGCCCGCCTCGCGTGCAGCGGCCGCGGCGAAGAGGGCGGCATAAGCGTGGCCGAGGTGGAGGCGGCCGGTCGGGCTCGGGGCGAAGCGGGTTACCACGGCAGGGCCGCTCATCATGGCGCTCGTCATGGCGCTGGCAGTACGCCAAAGTTTCCGCTAAGGGAAGATGCGCGCGGAGCCGGGAATGACGCAGCGATTGAGCCGCAGGATGCTGGAGGAAGCGCTCGCCGAGCTCGGCCGGCGCGACCCCGATCTTGCGCGCGCGCACCGCGAGGCGGGCACGCCCAACTTGCGCCGGCGCGAGCCGGGCTTCGCCGCCCTGCTCGACATCATCTTGGCGCAGCAGCTCTCGGCCGCCTCGGCCAATGCGATCAAGGGGCGCCTCCTGGCACTCGCCGGGCCGCCCACGCCTGCGGGCTTCCTCGCCCTCGACGACGGGCAGTTGCGCGCCATCGGCTTCAGCCGCCAGAAGATCCTCTACGGCCGCGGCCTCGCCGAGGCGATCGCCGGCGGCGGGCTCGATCTCGCGCGCATCCACCGCATGGCGGACGAGGAGGCGATCGCCGCCATCACCGAGCTCAAGGGCCTGGGGCGCTGGAGTGCCGAGGTCTATCTCCTCTTCGCCATGCGGCGCCCCGACATCTGGCCGGTCGACGATCTCGCCGTCGTGGTCGCGGTGCAGCGCTTGAAGGGATTGAGGAAGCGCCCCGACCGCAAGCGCATGCTCGCGATAGCCGAGCCGTGGCGGCCGTGGCGCAGCTATGCGGCGCGGCTCATGTGGCACTACTACCGCAACGCGCCCGCTTGAGCGCCGGGAAGGACGACGCGAGCGATGCCCGATCTTTTCGCGCTGAGCGGCCCGGGCTTTCCCCCGCTCGCGGGCGGCAAGGCCGCGGCACTCGTCATCCTGCTGCACGGCTGGGGGGCCAACGGCAACGACCTCATCGGCCTCGCGCCCCATTGGGCGCCGGCACTGCCGCACGCGGAGTTCCTCTCCCCGCACGGGCCCTTTCCTTGCGACATGGGCTTCGGCCGCCAATGGTTCAGCCTCGCCGACCGCTCGCCCGAGCGCATCATGGCGGGCGTGCGCGCGAGCGTGCCGGCGCTCGAGGGCTTCATCGACGAGGAGCTCGCGAAGCGCGGGCTCGAGGAGGACCGCCTGGCGCTCGTCGGCTTCTCCCAGGGCACCATGATGGCGCTCTACGTGGCGCTCAGGCGCGCCAAGCAGCTGGCCGGCGTGCTCGGCTACTCGGGCCGGCTCATCGGCGGCCCGGCACTCGCGGGCGAGCTCGCCTCGCGGCCGCCCGTCCTCCTCATCCACGGCACGGCCAACGAGATGATCCCCATCGCCGCCATGCGCGAGGCGAAGCAACTGCTCGAGGCGCTCGGCGTGCCGGTCGAGGCGCACGAGCGCCCGGGCCTCGGCCACGGCATCGACGAGTTCGGCCTTGCGGCCGGCGGGCGCTTCCTCGCCAAGGTCCTGCCGGCGGCGCCGGGGTAGGTTTTCGCCAGGCAATATCCGTATCTACGCCTTGACGTTGAAGCGCCGTTCCAGCCGGGCCGTCCAGCGCGCGATCGGATAGCAGTAGACGAAGAACATGAGGAGCAGCATCGCATACATCGGGATGAAGAGCTCGGTGCGGCCGTCCGCCACGAGCGCCTGCTCCGTCGTGGCAACCGCCTCCTGGACGCCGACGACGGAGATGAGGGAGGTCGCCATGGTCAGGATGGCATAGAGGTTCATCCAAGGCGGAATCATGCGCCTGATCGCCTGGGGAATGACGACCATCCACAGCGTCTGACGGCGGTTCAGGGCCAGCGACTGGGCCGACTCCCACTGGCCATAGGGGATCGACGTGATGCCGCCGCGCATGATCTCGGAGACGTTGGCCATCACCGGAAGCGACAGGCCGATGATGGCCTTGAACCAGCCGGGAATCGGAATCTGCTGCCCCATGACCGTGAGCGAGAACGGGATGAGGAACATGACGTAGAAGAGCAGGACGAGCCAAGGCGCGTTGCGGAAGAACTGCGTCGCGAGCCAGGCCCCGTGGCGGAGCGGCCGGATGAGCGAGAGCTGCGCCAGCCCCAGCGCGACGCCGGCCGCCGATCCGATCAGCATGGCGAAGACGCTCACGAGCAGGTTGAAGAGGAAGTGCTCGAAGATCAGCGGCGCCCATCGCGCGAGCGTCATGACGATTCCCGGCGCGGCACTTCCGTTCGCCGCTTCGGCGGCCAGCACCGACGAGCAGAAGATCGCGAAGATCGCCGCAAGCATCCAGGCGCTCGGCCGGAATGCCGGGAGACCCGCCCGGCCGGCGGCGAGGCGGGCGGTCGGCGCTCGGATGCCGGCGGCAGGGGCCGGCTGCGATGCCGGGCGCCTCAAGCGTTATAGCCCGGTATGTGCAGCGCACGCTCGATCCGCCGCATGATGAGGACCACGACGCTTACCAGGAGGATGTAGGTGACGAGCAGGACATTCATCATCTCGCGGACGTTCAGCGTCTCCGACCAGATCTGCGCGGACGCGTAAAGCAGCTCGGGAACCGCGATGGCATAGGCCAGCGTGGTCGTCTTCACGAGGTTGACGAGATTGTTGTTGAAAGCCGGCAGGCAGATGCGGAACCCGAGCGGCATCGCGACATGGACATAGATGCCCAGCCGCGTATAGCCGAGCGATTCTGCCGCCTCCCGCGTCGCCAGCGGTACCGCCTCGATGCCGGAGCGGAAAATCTCGATGTTGAAAGCGCCGCCGTAGAGCGAGAGCGCGATGATCGCCCAGCCGATGTTGTCGACGAGGGGCACCGAGATGCGCCCTCCGGCGGCGATGCTCGGCATGATCGAGCCGATTGCGAAAAAGAAGAAGAGAAGCTGGACGAGCGGCGGGGTATTGCGGACGACGTGGATGTAGCCCTGCACGGCCGCGCGGACGACGGGCGAGCGGGCGCCCTGCAGCCAGCACCCGACGAGGCCGATGAGCGTGCTGACGGTGATGCAGACGACCGAGAGATAGACCGTCGTCCACAGGCCTTCGAGGAAGCGGCTCTCGTCGTAGGGGTCGTAGAAGATCGAGAAGTTCAGGCCATAGGACTCATTGAGCCATCTGAAAAACTCGCTGATCGGGGACATCGCGCAGCACTGCCAAAATCATCGCGCCAATCTGCCGAGTCCGCGGGCCGCAGCAAACGGGGAGCGCCTCTCCCGTCACCCCCGCGAAAGCGGGGGTCCAGAGCCGCCGGATTCCCGCTTTCGCGGGAATGACGACCGGAGCGGCGATTCCGCTTGAGCGGGAACCGCTCTAGCTGGACTTGTATTTCTCGTGCATCTCTTCGAGGAACGGGCTCGGCTTCATCTTCCACTTGCGCTCGAGCTCGATCAAGGTCCCCTTCTTGTGCCACTCGACGCTCACGGCCCTGAGGAACTTGCCGAAAGGCCCGTCGAGGTCGCCGAGCCGGACGCCGATCGCCCATGGCTGCGGGTCCTCGCTCACGAAGGGCATCTCGTAATCCGCCCAATTCGGGTCGCCGCTCGAGAGCGTCGATTCGATGAGCGTGTCATCGAAGAGGAAGGCCAGGCAGTTGCCGTTCTGCAGGGCCTTCATTGCCGAGGGCAGGTCCGGGAAGACCACGAGCTCGGGCGAATACAGCGTCGTCACGCGCCTGTTGTAGTAGGCGCCCTCGACGGCACAGACCTTCTGTCCCTTGAGATCCGACCACTTCTTCAGCTTGGCGGACTTCGGCGCCAGGACGTTGGTGGCGCCGGCGAAGTAGTTCGGCACGATCATTCCCACGACCTTGCGCCGGTCCGGCGTATCGCCCATGGTCGCAAGGATCATGTCGATGCGCCCCTGGTTGAGGAACTCCATGCGGTTCGCACCGGTGACGGGCACCTTCTCGAGCTTGACGCCCAGGCGGTTGGCGATGTCCTGCGCCAGGTCGATCTCGAACCCGACGATATTGCCGCTGGGGTCGAGGTAGCCCCAGGGCCGGTAGTCCGGCTTGACGCCGACGACGATCTTTCCGTGCTGCTTGATCGCGGCGAGGGTGTCCTCGGCGGAGGCGCTGCCCGGGCCGCCCGAAAAGAGCCATGCCAACGACAGGAGCAATACCAGATACCGACGCTTCATGTCCCGACCTCCTTCAATCCATCACTTCTGGCGGTAGATCAGCCGCGGCCGCGCGGCCGGTACGGGTGCAGCACCTGCAGGGCGCTCGACGATCATCATATTCGCGGCAAAGGGCAGCTGACGCCGCACCGCCGGCACGACATGCTCCTCGAGCGTGTCCCAGGCGATGCGCGCGACGCATTCCGCCAACTCGTCGTACTCGCCGCGCCGATGGATGAGCACGACGTGACGGGAGAACTCGAAGCCTGGCAGCGGAAGCAGCAGAAGCTGAGCCATGTCCGGCCGACCATGCACGACGCACAGGGGAGTCGTGATCGCCCAGCCGACGCCCGCCGCGACCATGGCAAGCAGCGACTCCGACGAGTCCATCTCGACGCGGCGATGCGGCCTGAGCCCGATCCTGCGCAAGTGCCGCTCGATCTGGATGCCGATGTGCGAACGGGAGGAGTAGCGGATCATCGGGCCGGCTTCGGCGAGCGCCTCGAAGCTCGCGCCGTGCGCCGTGCTTGCCATCGCCTTCGGCACGGCCAGAACGAAGGGTTCGCGCAGGAGCGGCACCTGACGCAAGCCGTCAACGTCCTCGATCTCTTCCGCGCAGATCACCAGATCGACGTTGCGGCTGAGGAAATCCTGGCTCAGCCGGGCCGTCAGGCCCGACCAAAGCATCAGGTTCTCGACCTTTGCCATGAACATGCGGGCGACATGGGGCCCGACCGTGCCGGCAATGGAGTCGATCAGGCCGATGCGCAGCTCCGGGATGGTGGCCGCACTGCGGGTGGCGGCCACAAGCTGCTCCGCCTCCTCGATGATGTGCTCGGCGCGATGCGTCAGCACGACGCCGCTCGCGGTCAGGCGAAGCGGCCGGCGCGTGCGGTCGAAGAGCGGCGTGCCGACTTCGCGTTCGATCTGATGGACGACCTGGGAAACGGCGGATTGGGTCAAGCCCAGGAACCTCGCCGCATCCGTCATGCTGCCTCTCGCGGCGACGGCCGAGAGAATTCTGAGAGCCCTCAGAATCCAACGACGAGCGCATGGCGCCGTTACGATCTCCCACGACGAGCGGCGAATTCGCCGCCGCATCCTACCGGTCCGCTGCCGGCGCGCCAAAATGGGCGTGCCCCTACCAGAAAATCTAATCAATGATAGTGGCAAACCTAATGATGTGTCACCCCGCCGGCGCGCCGGGACGCAAGATCAGGCATCGTGCCGCAGCGGAAGCCATCCCCGTCTCTGCCGCCAGTCCTCCTCAAGTCCCGAGAAGCGCGCGAGGCGAAGCGGCGACAGGTCGGCGAAGCCGCAGCGGCCGCGGAGGACGAGCTCCATGACGGCCTTGCCGCTCGCGGGCGACAGGCCGAAGCCGACGCTCGACATGGTGGCGACGACGACGTTCCCCGGCGTCTCCAGCCGGTCGATCACCGGCCGTCCGTCCGGCGTGTTCTCGACGAGCCCGGCCCAGCTCCTGAGCACGCGCGCATGCGCGGCACCCGGGAAGAGCGCCGCAAGCCGGCGCGCGATATTGCGCAAGAGCGGCGTGCCGGCATTCGCCCGCGCCGCCGCCTCCGCGTCCCCGAGCCATTCATGGGGGCCGCCGCCGTAGACAAGGTTTCCACGCAGGGTCTGGCGCCCGTAGAGTCCGTTGCCGTCGACGCCGCCGTAGCGCATCGGCGGCAGCGCTTCCGTCACGATCATCTCGGCGCGCGCGGGAGCCATTGGCACCGCGGCGCCGACCATCGCGGCCAGCCGCCCGGTTTGCGGCCCGGCCGCGATCACCAGCGCATCGCAGCCGAAGTCGCCGCGGTCCGTCCTGACGCCCGCCGCCCGATCGGCGCCGAGTGCTATCCCGGTGACCGTGGTGTGTTGCGCGATGCGGCCGCCCAAGTCCTGCAGCGCCCAGGCGTAGGCCTGAACCGTGCGCTGCGGATTTGCGTGGCCGCCGAAATGAAGGAAGAGGCCTCCCGAAGCGGCGTTTCCGGCGAGCGGCACCAGCTCGGCGAGCTGCTTCGCATCGAGGGGCTCCGTCTTGAAGCCCTGATATCCGGCCGCTCTTGCGATTTCTCCGCAGCGCTCGCGATCTTTCTGGCTCGAGGCAACGCGGATGCGGCAGGGGCGGAATTCGGTGGGATAGCGGAGAAGTTCGTCCATCTGCGGCCACAGCCGCTGCTCCTCGGCGAACAGCGGGCTGTGCGGATGGGTCGCCCCGCCGCCGTTCCGTCCGGATGCCTCCCAGCCGACGATGCCCCTCTCGATCACCAGAACGTCGGCGCCGGAGCGGGCGAGCCACCAGGCGGCGCTCAATCCCGTGACGCCGCCGCCTATGACGATGACCGAGGCTCCCTTGGTGGCGCGCATTCCGACCGCGTGACTTGACGAAGATATCTGCAATGGCCGTCAGCCGCCCCGGCGCGTGCCGCGGCGCGCCGTGCCGCCGTCGCCCGCGGACGGCGCGTCGATCTCCCAGAACGGCGTCCACTGGCCGGGAATGCCGAACCACGCGTCCCACTCGGCGGCCATGGCCGTGACTTCCTCCCTGTCCTGGAGCACCGCCAGCGGCAGCGGCCGCACGGGCGCGCGGTAGCTGGGGAGCGGGATGCGGCCGACGTCGAGGTCCGCCGCCAGGGCCAGCAGCATGGCGACCTGCTCCCGGCAACGCCGCCCCTGGCAGTGGCCCATTCCCGCCCGCGTGAGACGCTTCAGCTGATCCTGGTTCGGCGGGCCGTCGGCGAGCAGGGTCTTGAGATCGCGCGGCGGGTTGCTCGAGCCGCTCCATTCGAGGTAGCGCGGCGGGCGGACGTCCAGGATATCGCGGCAGGTGACCTCCTCGCACTGACAGACCACTGTGTCCTGCCAGCCCATGTTGAGCAAGGCCTTGACCCAGCTGAGGCGGCTGTCCGTCGGCTGCGACCGCGGCCGCGGCAAGGACGGCAGCACCGCCGCGCGGCGCGCGAACGTAGCCTCGTCGATGGCGCCGAGCGACAGGGCGGCGCTCAGGGCGGCAGTGCGGCCCTCCGTCTCCGCCACGATGGACTCGAGCGTCTTCTCCGCAAAGATGCCGGCACAGTCGCCGGCCGCGAAGGCGAAGGGCAGCGAGGTGCGCTGCCGGGAGTCGACCGCCGGGACGTGCCCGCCCAGCATGGCGTCGTAAGCGATATCGCAGCCGAGCACGTCAAGAAGCTCGATGTTCGGAACGGCGGCGATGCCGAGACACACCGTATCACAGGCAATCGCCCGCTCGCTTCCCGGGCGGGGATGGAGCGCAGAATCGACCTCCAGGATCGTCGCGCGGCACACGCCGTCGGCGCTCCCGTCGACCTGCGAGACGACGGAGGAGGGAACGAGCTGGACGCCCGCGTCCTGCAGTCTCTTGATGAGATGGCGCGGACCGTGCAGCGCCGGCGCCACCTCGATTATGGCTGCCACCTCGACGCCTTGGTCGAGCGCCGCCGCTGCCGTAGAGAGGGCCTCGGCGCCGGAGCCGAGGACGACGATGCGGCGGCCTGCAAACGCCCGATAACGCGTGAGCAATGCGTGGGCGGCGCCAATTCCCATCACGCCGGCCATGTGCCAGCCGGGAAACGCCATGCCCATGTCGCGCCGGCCCGCCGCGATCACGACGCGCTCGAAGCCGACGAGCCACGATCCCTTGTCGTCCGCCAGTCCCATGACGGGCCCGGGCATCCAGTGGACGCCGGGACCGTTGGCAAAGGCGCCCCACGCGCAAGTGCCGAGCCGCACGTCGACGCCGAGCTCGAAGGCTTCCTCGATCGCGGGGTCCGCGGCAGCGATCCGCTCGAGCATGCGGCCGCGATGCCGGCTCGAGCCGTCCATGCGCTGCCCGAAATGCAAGGGAACATCCAGGCCCATCATCGCCGCGTCGATCGGATGCTCGTCGACCAACATGACCTTGAGCCCGAGCCCTGCCGCCTCGCGGGCCGCAGCGAGTCCGGCCGGGCCCACGCCCAGCACGAGAAGCTGCGCGTGCTCCTGCGCAACCGGCGTCTTCCCCGCGACGGACCGAGCATCGACGATTTCCCGCACCGCACCGCTCCTGGGGCCAGGTCGATCAGGACCGCCATTCATGCCGCCCGCTCCCCGCGCGGGCGCCGATCGGGGCGACGATGACACGCGCCTTGAGCTCCGGCAAATGGCCGGCTAGGAGAATTAGCTAGATCGCTGGCAGACATAAGCGCGCATCCGGGTGCTTGCCGGGCATGCGCCCTCAGACTCTAGCGTTGGAACCACAAGATTTAGGGGGTCAAGCCCGAAATTCGTCGATTTTTGGACTTCACTTCATCACGCTGTCACAATATGGTTCTATGCCTTGCGCGAGTGAGCGGCGGAGAGTGAGCGGACGGGATGCTTTCACCGAACAGTTGGCCCGCGTTGGTGTTGAACGCCGATTTCCGGCCGCTCAGCTACTTCCCGCTTTCCCTGTGGTCATGGCAGGAGACGATCAAGGCCGTCTTCCTCGAACGGGTCAACATCGTCTCGCAATATGACGAGCTCGTGCATTCGCCGACCATGGCGATGCGGCTGCCGAGCGTGATCGCGCTCAAGGAATATATCCCGGCGGCGCGGCGTCCGGCCTTCACCCGTTTCAACGTCTTTCTGCGCGACCATTTCACCTGCCAGTACTGCGGCTCGCGCCGGCCAACCCAGGAGCTCACCTTCGACCATCTGGTGCCGCGCTCGCGCGGCGGGCACACGACCTGGCAGAACGTGGTCACCGCCTGCGGCCAGTGCAATCTTTTGAAGGGCAACCGGCTTTCCAGGGAGTCGGGTCTCTACCCGCGCACGCGGCCGTTGCCGCCCACCACCTACGAGCTCCAGGCGAACGGCCGCGCCTTCCCGCCGAACTATCTCCACCAGAGCTGGCGGGACTTCCTTTACTGGGATACCGAGCTCGATCCGAACTGAGCCGGGAGGGCAAGCGCCTCCGCCGGATAGATCGGGAAGCGGCGCGTCAGCGCCCGCACTTGCGCATGCACGGCGCCCTCGACCGCGTCGTTCTGCCGGGGCGCCCGGGCGAGCCCGTCGAGAACTTGGGCGATCCAATTGCCCGTCGCCTGGAACTCGGGCACGCCGAAGCCGCGCGTGGTGGCGGCCGAGGCGCCGAGCCTGATGCCCGAGGTGAGGGAAGGCTTCTCCTCGTCGAAGGGCACGGCGTTCTTGTTGCAGGTGATGCCGGCGCGCTCGAGGCTCTCCGAGGCAGCCAGGCCCTTGAGGCCCTGGCGCCGCAGATCGAGAAGCACGATCGGCGTGTCCGTGCCGCCGCCCACCACGTCGTAGCCGCGCGCGGCGAGGATGGCGGCGAGTGCACGGGCATTCTCCAGCACGGCATGGGCGTAGAGGCGGAACTCGGGCCGCAACGCCTCCGCCAGGCACACCGCCTTGGCGGCGAGCGCATGGAGGAGGGGGCTGCCCTGCACGCCCGGAAAGACCGCCTGGTTGATGCGGCGCGCCAGCGTCTCGTCGTTCGAGAGGATGACGCCGCCGCGGGCACCGCGCAGCGATTTGTAGGTCGTGGTCGTCGCCACGTCGGCGTATGGCAGCGGGTTCGGATGGACGCCGCCGGCGACCAATCCGGCAAAATGGGCCATGTCGACGAGGAGCTTGGCACCCGCCTCGTCGGCGATGGCGCGCATGCGCAGGAAGTCGATCGCCCGCGGGTAGGAGGAGCCGCCGGCCACCACGAGCTTCGGCCGGTGCGCACGCGCGAGGGCTGCCACCTCGTCGTAATCGATGAGGCCGTCCTGGCGGCGCGTGCCGTATTGCACGACGCGGTGGAACTTGCCGCTCTGGTTGAAGGGCGCGCCATGGCTCAAATGTCCGCCGGCGTCGAGCGCCATGGAGAGTACCGCGTCGCCCGGCTCGAGGAGAGCCATGAACACCGCCTGGTTCGCCTGGCTTCCCGAATGGGGCTGCACGTTGGCGAAGCGGCAGCCGAAGAGAGCGCAGGCACGCTCGATGGCGACGCGCTCGACCACGTCCACGTTGGCGGCACCGCCATGGTAGCGCCGGCCCGGCAGCCCCTCGACCGTCTTGTTGGTAAGCAGCGAGCCCTGCGCCTCGAGCACGGCGCGGCTTACGATGTTCTCCGACGCGATGAGCTCGATCACGTCCCGCTGGCGCGCGTATTCCTGGGCGATGGCCTCGGCGATGGTGGGATCGATCTCGCCGAGGTGCGCGGTGAAATAGCCGGCATGGAGGACCGGCCCGCGGCCGTCCTCGTCCGCATCGCTCATGCCGCCGCGGCCTCGAGGAGGCAATCGTCGGCGAGGAGTGCGAGCGGCGCGAAGTCCCGGTGGTGCTTGTAGTCGGGCCGCGCGAAGCGCCTTTGCGCGTTGGCGACCGGATTGGCGATGAGCGAGAAGATGCGCCGGCTCCAGGGCGAGAGGTTGGGCGGCGAGGCGTGCACCAGGCAGTCGCCGAAGATGAGCGCCGTGCCCGCGCGTCCGGTCGCGGACACGATGCCGTGCGCGTCGGCGAGCCGCGCAATGGTGTCGCGCTCGACGACCCAGAGCGGATAGCTCGTGGAGGTCGTGTCGAGCTCGGCCGGCGCCGGGCCGTGGCGCTGCGAGCCGGGGATGAAATAGAGCGGCCCGTTGAACTCGCTCACCTCGTCGAGGAAGACGTGGAGGTTGAGCGCCAACGGCTCGGGCACGCCGTCCTCATGGTGGTGCGTCGCGAAGTCGTAGTGCCACTGCCAGGCCTCGCCCTCGAAGGCGGCCTTGACGTTGACCTTGACCTGCTGGGCATAGAGCCGCTCGCCCAGGAGCTGGAAGGCGGGCTCGAGGAGGCGCGGATGGCGCACGAGCTTGGCATAGGCAGCACTCCTGAGATGGAGGCCCATGGCGGTGCGCACCTCGCCGCTCAGCTTCTCGCGCACGTTGGCGGCGCTGTCCTCGGCGAAGAGCGGGAGGAGCGCCTGGCGCAGCACCTCGACCTCGCGCGGCGAGAAGAGCGCCGGGAGCACGAGAAAGCCCCGGCGCCCGAACTCGTCCACCTGCTTAGCACTGAGTTCGCATGACCGCCTCCTCGCCTGCTGCGCGGCAATTCTCCGCCAAAGCTCCGGTGTGATGCAAGACGCCACGCCCCCCTCCCCAGCCCTCCCCCTCAAGGGGGGAGGGAGAAGATAGCGGGGTCCACCTCGCTTCCCCTCCCCCCTTGAGGGGGAGGGTAGGGTGGGGGGTACGCTTGATCCCGTAGCCGGCTTCGCTACACCCGCGTCGAGAGCCAGATGGCGAGGCGCGAGGCGGCTTTGATGGCGCCGGAGAGGAGGGGATAGGCGGGAGCCGCCTCGGCGCCGTGGGCGAGAGCGGTCTCCTTGTGCTCGACCTCGTGCTGGCGGAACTCCTCAACCGTGCTCTTGAGCGCCGCCTCGTCGTCGCCGAGCGCTGCCGCCTGGCGCGCGTAATGCTCGTCGATCACCTCCTCGACCGCGACGGTGCAGGCCATTGCCGCGCGCCCGCCCAGGAGCGCCGTAGCAGCACCGAGGGCGAAGCCCGCCACGTGCCAGAGCGGGTAGAGGACCGTCGGGCGCACGCGGCGCTCGACGATGAGCCGCTCGAAGGCTTCGAGGTGGCGCTCCTCTTCTGCGGCCATCTTGCGGATGGCGGCTGCCTCGGGGCTGCTGCCGAGCACGGCGAGCTGGCCGTCGTAGATGCGCTTGGCGCCGAATTCGCCCGCATGGTCGACGCGGATCATGCGCTTGACGAGCTCTGCGCGGTCGGGATCGCCCGGCCAGCGCTCGGCCGCGGTCTCCTTGACAGGCTCGCTCATGAGCGGGCTCCCCTCCACGCCCGGCGCGCCGCGTAGAGAGCGAAGAGCGCCAGGCAAAGTGCTATGGCGAAATTGTAGCCCGCCATGGAGATGCCGAACAGCGACCAGGGGATGCTGTCGCAGCGCACGACGGGTGCCGCCAGGATCTGCTGCCGGAGTGCCGCGAGCGAGCCGGCGGGAGCCGACCCGGCGGCTCCGGTGCAGGCGGCAGTGCCTTCCCACCAGTGGTGCTCGACGCCCACATGGAAGGCGGCGATGCCGGCATCGGCGAGGAAGGCGAGGGCCGCGAGGGAGAGGGCGGCGCCGCGCAACCGGCGATCGGCGAGGAAGAGGGCGAGAGCCGCAAAGGCGATGGCGACGCCGTAGGGGTAGCGTTGGTAGATGCAGAGCACGCAAGGCTGGAGCTTGCCCACATATTGGAAGAGGAAGGAGGTGCCGAGGACGGCGGCCGAGGCGGCGAGGATGAGGGCGCCCGGCGCGTGGCGGCCGCGGGCCAGCCGGTCGAGCAAGGATTGCCGGGTGCGTTCGGACAAGGGCGGCTCCTAGAGAAAGCGCAGCACGAGGAAGCCGCCCACGAGTGCCGCTGCGAAGAGGCTCGTCATGAGGGCGAGGCGCCGCTCGATGAAGAGGCGGACCCTATCGCCGAAGCGCCAGAGCAGGGCCGCCACCAGGAAAAAGCGCAGGCTGCGCGAGACGAGCGAGGCCAGCGTGAAGGCCGCGAGGTCGAACTTGAGGGCGCCGCTCGCGATCGTGATGAGCTTGTAGGGGATGGGCGTCATGCCCTTGATCATGATGATCCACGCCCCCCACTCGGCATAGGAGGCCTTGAGCGCCTCGTACTTGTCCATCACGTGATAGAACTCGAGCACGCGCACGCCGATGGTCTCGAAGGCGAAATAGCCGATGGCGTAGCCGAGATAGCCGCCGGCGACCGAGGCCAAGGTGCACACGCCGGCCAAGAGGAAGGCGCGGCGCGGCCGCGCCAGCACCATGGGGATGAGCAGCACGTCCGGCGGAATGGGGAAGAGCGAGCTCTCGATGAAGCTCACGGCGGCGAGGCCCCAGATGGCGTGGCGATGGCCGGCGATCGTGAGAGTCCAGTCGTAGAGCCGTCGCAGCATCGCGATCCCTTGCTACCTCGTGGCCGCGCCGGTTTAGCAGGCGATGGCTGAGAGAGCAATGTCGCATCCGGCCGCAGGCTCGGCTAGGCTTGCCCCGCGCAAATGGGGCGAAATCGCGGCGCGCGGCGCAGAGGGCGGCGGGGCGATGTCGAAGTGGCTGGCCTTCTGGGAAGGCGACAATCCCATCTATGTGAGCGAGCGCCACCGCCGCGTCCACTACGCGCGCGTGGCGGAGGACATCCGCTCCGTGCTGCCGCCGGAGGGCGATGGAGCCGTGCTCGACTACGGCTGCGGCGAGGCGCTCGAGGCGGGCCGCGTGGCCGCGCATTGCGCCCGGCTCTATCTTTATGACGCCTCACGCACGGTGCGCGCGCGGCTCCTCGAGCGCTTCGAGGGCGCCGCCGGGCTCGCCGTGCTCGACGAGGACGGGCTCGCCGCACTCGGCGAAGCGGCGCTCGATGTCGTGGTCGTGAACTCGGTCATCCAGTATCTCGCGCGCGAGGAGCTCATGGCCCTCCTCGAGCGGGCGCTCGGCTGGCTCAAGCGGGGAGGCGCGCTCGTGCTCGCGGACGTGGTGCCGCCGGGGCCCCAGGCGGCGGCCGACGCCAAGGCGCTGCTCGCGACCGCCTGGCGGCACGGCTTCCTGGGTGCCGCCCTCATCGGACTCGTGCGGGCGGCACTTTCCGACTACCGGCGCCTGCGCGCCGAGGCCGGCTTCGCCGCTTACGGCGAGGCGGAGATGCTGGCGCTCCTCAAGGATGCGGGCTTTGCCGCGCGCCGGCGGCGCACGAACTTCGGCTTCAATCCGGCGCGCATGACCTTCATCGCGACGCGGCCGCGCTGAAGCGGCGCCGTTGACCCGCGCCTCGCCTCGGCTATGATCGCCGCGCTCGCGGGCGTGGCGGAACCGGTAGACGCGCTGGACTCAAAATCCAGTTCTGGCAACAGAGTGGGAGTTCGACTCTCCCCGCCCGCACCAGTTCGCAATTTACCCCTCGGCAATCTTCAGCGGATCGCCTGCAGCATGAAGTCGACGAACGCCCGGACCTTCGCGGCCTGGTGATGGCGCGAGGGATGCAGCGCATAGAGCGGGAATGTCTCCCCGGGCCAGTCCGGGAAGAGCTCGATCAGGCGGCCTTGCTCCAATAGCTCCTCTACGCCCAAGGCCATGACCTGGGCGATGCCGGCTCCGGCGACGCAGGCGCCGAGCATCGTGCCAACGTCGCTCAGCAAGAGGCGTCCGGCCGTCTTGACGGGAACGATCCTGCGGCCGCGGCGGAACTCCCAATCGAACGGCTGCCCCGTCAGCGGGTTGCGGAACTGGATGCAGGCATGGCGCGCGAGCTCGGCCGGCCGCCTGGGCCGGCCGTGCCGATCGAGATAGGCGGGTGCCGCCACGGTCAGGATGCGCGTCTCGATCAGCTTGCGCGCGACGAGGGATGACGATGGCGCTTCACCGAAGCGCACCGCCACGTCGAAGCCCTCGGCGACGAGATCGCCTATGTGCTCGCGGGTGACGAGCTCGAGGGAGAGCTCGGGATAGCGCGCGAGGAAGGCGCCGAGTTGGGCGGCGAGAACGAGGCGCGAGAAGAACGGGTCGACATTGACGCGCAGGCGCCCGCGCACGGTCGCGGAGGAGCCTGCCGCCTGGGCCGCCGCCTCCTCGATGCCGGCAAGAAGCGGACCGACGTGCTCGTAGAAGCGGCGCCCCTCGTCGGTCAGCTTGACCGAGCGCGTCGTCCTGTCGAAAAGACGCACGCCGAGCCGCGCCTCGAGCCGGGCGACCGCGCGGCTGACGCCGGGCTGGGTCAAGCCGAGCGCCTCGGCCGCGCGCACGAAGCTGCCGGCCTCGACCACCGCCGCCACCACGCCGATGCCGCTCAGGAGCCGCGCATCGAACGGCATTTCAATGACTCCATGTCATAAGTCAAATGACACTTATGCAGTCGCGTAATGCCCTGTCCACCCCCATTTTCACCTCCGAAGCGGCGTCGGCCGCGGCAGGCGGAACAAGGAGATCGGCATGTTTGCGATTACCGGGATCACCGGTCAGGTCGGCGGTGCCGCCGCCCGCGCCCTCATCGAGGCAGGCCACGCCGTGCGCGCCGTGCTGCGCGACCGGGCCAAGGCAGCGCCCTGGCAGGCGCTCGGCGCCGAGATCGCCGTCGCCGAATTCGGCGACGTGGCGGCTCTGACAAAGGCCTTCTCGGGCACCCAAGGGGTGTTCGCGATGGTGCCGCCGAACTTCGCCCCTGACCCTGGTTTTACCGCTGCCCGCACCGCCGCATCTGCTCACGCCGAAGCGATCGCGCTTGCAGCGCTGCCTAGGGTCGTCGCGCTCTCGTCCATCGGTGGGCATCGCGGATCGCGTCTTGGCCTCATCACGCAGCTGCATATCTTCGAGCAGGCGATGAGCAGCCTCGCCGTCCCGAGCGCCGTTCTGCGGCCGGCCTGGTTCATGGAGAACTCGCTGTGGGACATCGCACCGGCCCGCGAGACGGGAGAGATGGCGAGCTTCCTTCGGCCGCTCGACCGGCCCTTCCCCATGATCGCGAGCGCCGATATCGGCCGGGTCGCCGCCGAGACGCTGCTCGAGAGCTGGAGCGGCCGCCGCGTGCTCGAGATCGAGGGGCCGAAACGCTATTCGCAGAACGAAATCGCGTCCCTGCTCGGGCTGGCCCTCGGGCGAACCGTGACGGCGAGGCCCGTGCCGCGCGGGGAGTGGGAAGCGCTGTTCCGCTCCCAGGGCACGAGCTCGGCGGCGCCGCGGATCGCAATGCTCGACGGCTTCAATTCCGGCTGGATCGCGTTCGAGGGCGTCGGCAACGAGCACGTCATCGGCAAGACGCCGTATGAGGCCGTGCTGGCAGACCTTGTCAAGCGCGTCGGCTAGGCGATCCTCCGTGGGAGCTGCCTGCGAAAGGACCAAGCTATGCCCATCTCACCCTCAGGCTCGACCGCGCTGATCATTGGCGCATCCCGCGGCCTCGGCCTTGCCTTGGCTGAGGAATACGCGAACCGCGGCTGGCGCGTCTTGGCCACCGTGCGCGGCAGCGCCCGGACCGGCCTCCACGACCTCGCCGGCCGAGCGGGCGGACGGCTCGAGATCGAAACCCTCGACATCGTCGAGCCGGACGAGATCGCCGCCCTCCGCCGCCGTCTCGCCGGGCGCTCGTTCGATCTCCTCTTCGTCAATGCCGGCGTGGCCAACGACCCCGGCGAGACGATCGGCGAGGTCTCCACCGAGGAGTTCGTGCGCGTGATGGTGACGAACGCGCTCGGCCCCATGCGCGTCGTCGAGGCTCTGCAAGACCTCGTGCCCCCCGGCGGCACGATCGGCGTGATGTCTTCCGGCCTCGGCAGCGTGGCCGACAACGAGCACGGCGGCTGGGAGGTCTATCGCGGCAGCAAGGCGGCGCTCAACACGCTGATGCGCAGTTTCGCCGCCCGCCATGCCCGCGATCCGCGGGCCCTCCTGATCATCGCACCCGGCTGGGTGCGCACGGACATGGGAGGGCCGCAAGCCACGCTCGGCATCGAGGAGAGCATACCGCGCGTGGTCGACGCCATCGCCGCCCAGTCGGGCAAGCCCGGTCTTCGCTATCTCGACTATCGCGGCCGCACCGTGCGCTGGTGAGGGCACGGCCGCACCTCGCCCGCTTGACCGCCGCCGCGGGCGGGGCGACATAGCACGGGCGCCACCTCTGCCCGTCACTCTCCCCGGAGGCCTCATGAAAGCCGTAGCCCTCACCCGCTATCTCCCCATCGACGACCCCGAGGCGTTCCTCGACGTCGAGATTCCCACGCCCGCGGCAACGGGCCGCGACCTCCTCGTCGAGGTCAAGGCCGTCTCCGTCAATCCGGTCGATTGCAAGACGCGCGCGCCCAAGGCGCAGGTCGAGACGGTGCCGCGCGTGCTCGGCTGGGACGCCGCGGGCATCGTCAAGGCGGCGGGCGGCGAGGCGACGCTCTTCAAGCCGGGCGATGCGGTCTATTACGCCGGCAGCATCACGCGCGCGGGCTGCGACAGCGAGTTCCACCTGGTCGACGAGCGCATCGTCGGGCGCAAGCCGGCGAACTTGAGCTTTGCCGAGGCGGCGGCACTGCCGCTCACCACCATCACCACCTGGGAGGCGCTCTTCCATCGCCTGGGTGTGCCGCGCAGCACGGGCGGAGCGGGGTCGGCGACGGTGCTGGTGATCGGCGGCGCCGGCGGCGTCGGCTCGATCGCCATCCAGCTCGCGAAGAGGCTCGCCGGTCTCAAGGTGATCGCGACCGCCTCGCGGCCGGAGTCGATCCGCTGGGTGCGCGAGCTCGGCGCCGACGCGACCGTCGATCACAGCAAGGACTTGGCTGCCGGCCTCAAGTCGCTCGGCACGCCCGAGGTCGAGTACGTGCTCTGCTTCAACGATCTCGACCGCCACTTCCCGGCCTTCGCCCAGATCGTCAAGCCGCAGGGGAAGATCTGCGCCATCGTGCGCCCGGCGGCCCCGCTCGAGCTCGGCCCGCTCATGGGGAAGAGCATCACCTTCGCGTGGGAGATGATGTTCACGCGCGCCATGTTCCAGACACCGGACATGACCCTTCAGCACGAGCTCCTCGACGAGGCGGCCGGGCTCATCGAGGCGGGCGTGCTCAAGACCACGCTCTCCCGCAACCTGGGCCCGCTCAACGCCGCCAACCTCAAACGCGCGCACAAGGCGCTCGAGGAGGGCCACACCATCGGCAAGCTGGTGCTTGAGGGCTTCTGAAGCCGCTCGAGCGGCCGCGGTGCTGCCGCTTCGCCGAGCCTGGACAAAGGCGAAAGGCGCTTTAGAATCGGGCGCTCGCGGTGCCGTGCGCGCGTGCCCCGCGAAGAGAGGGTCGAGAGGACAGTGCGATGTACCAGGAGACGACGCGCTCGATCAAGGTCAGCGTCGAGCCCATCTTCCTCGAGGACCAGTCGAACCCGAGACAGAACCATTTCGTCTGGGCCTATCACGTGCGCATCGAGAACCGCGGCGGCGAGACCGTGCAGCTGCGCAACCGCTACTGGCACATCACCGACGGCATCGGCCGGGTGCAGGAGGTGCGCGGCGCCGGCGTGGTGGGCGAGCAGCCGATCCTGCGTCCGGGCGAGCATTACGAGTACACGAGCGGCACGCCGCTCGCCACCCCGTCCGGGATCATGCGCGGGACTTACGAGATGGAGAGCGAGCGGGGCGAGCGCTTCGAGATCGCCGTTCCGGCCTTCTCCCTCGACAGCCCCTATGACAGCGTGCGGCTCAATTGAGGGGCGACCTCTGCGCTTGACTCGCACTGGGCAAGGCCCAAATTGAAGCTTCCGGGGCGCCGTGCCCGCCTCCCGTGTCAGCAGCGTGAAGCCGAGAAGGAGACCGCCGTGGCGATGAAGCCCGTGACATTCCCGAGCGCCGTGGCGGAGGCCCCCAAGCCCGCCCATGAGGAGGCGGCACCCGAGGAGCCCGCGCGCGAGGAGGTGGAGCGCGCGATCCGCACGCTCATCGCCTGGGCCGGCGACAACCCCGACCGCGAGGGTCTGCGCGAGACGCCGGCGCGGGTGGCGCGCGCCTTCAAGGAGTGGTTCTCGGGCTACGGCGAGGACCCTTACGCCTTCCTCAAGGCGACCTTCGAGGAGACCGACGGCTACGACGAGATGGTGGTGCTGCGCGACATCCGCTTCGAGTCGCACTGCGAGCACCATCTCGCCCCCATCATCGGCAAGGTGCACATCGCCTACCTGCCGTCCCGCCGCGTGGTCGGCATCAGCAAGCTCGCCCGACTCGTCGAGGTCTATTCGCGGCGCCTGCAGATCCAGGAGAAGCTCACGGCGCAGATCGCCAACACCATCGAGGAGGTGCTCGAGCCCCTCGGGGTCGCGGTCTGCATCGAGGCCTCGCACCAGTGCATGACGACGCGCGGCATCCACAAGACCGGCGTCACCATGGTGACGAGCCGCATGCTCGGCCAGTTCCGCAACGATCCCACGACCAGGCGCGAGTTCCTCTCCATGATCGGCAACCCGCGCACCATGCAGGCCGACAGCTGACGGCCCCTCCTCCGGCCGCCGCCATGACGCGCGAGACGCCGACGCCCGCCGCCATGATCGAGCGCCTCGTCGCCTTCGATACCACCTCGGCCAAGTCCAATCTCGCCCTCATCGCGAGCGTGGCGGATTATTTGTCCGGCCACGGCATCGCATCGCACCTCACCCATAACGAGGCGCGCACCAAGGCCAACCTCTTCGCGACCGTGGGCCCCGCCGGGTCCGGCGGCATCGTGCTCTCCGGCCATACCGACGTGGTGCCGGTCGAGGGCCAGGCCTGGGAGAGCGATCCCTTCCGGGTCGTCGAGCGAGGGGGCCGGCTCTACGGCCGCGGCACGGCGGACATGAAGAGCTTCATCGCGACGGCGTTGGCACTGGTGCCCGAGATGGTCGAGCGCCGCCTGAAGACGCCGATCCATCTCGCACTCTCCTTCGACGAGGAGGTCGGCTGCCTCGGCGTCGGCCGCCTCATCCGCGGCATCGCGCAAGGGACGGAGCGCCCCAGCCTCGTCATCGTGGGCGAGCCCACGGGCATGAAGGTGGTGAACGCGCACAAGGGCGTCCTCGTCTGCGAGACCCGTGTCGTCGGCCGCGAGGCCCATTCGAGCGCCACCCACAGCGGCGCCTCCGCCATCATGGCGGCGGCCGAGCTCATCCAGTTCCTCTCGACCCTTGCCGCCGAGCTTGCCGCGCGCGGCATCAGCCCGGGCTCGGCCGACGGGGAGTTCGCACCGCCCCACAGCACGGTCAGCGTCGGCACCATCAAGGGCGGCACCGCCGTCAACATCATCCCCAGGGAGTGCTCATTCCTCTGGGAGTGCCGCCCGCTGCCGGCGAGCGGCGACGGCGAGGAGGTCCTGCGCCGCTTCAACGCCTTCGCCGAGGAGCGCGTGGCGCCGAGCTTGCGCGCGCGGAGTGCAGACGGCGGCGTCTCGACGGAGGTGCTCGCGAACGTGCCGGCGCTCGCCCCCGAGCCCGGCTCGCCCGCCGAGGCGCTCGTCCTCGCGCTCACCGGCGAGAACGGCACCGGCGTCGTCGCCTACGGCTCCGAGGCCGGGCTCTTCCAGGCGGCCGGCATCCCGGCCGTGCTGTGCGGCCCCGGCGACATCGCGGTGGCGCACCGGCCGAACGAGTTCATCGAACGCGCGCAGCTCGCCCTCTGCGAGGCCTTCCTCCGCCGCCTCATCGAGCATTGCGCGGGGTGATGGCGGGAGGCCGCGGCGCCGTCCCTCACCCTTCCCATCGCTTCGCGATGGGCCCCTTCCCTCTCCCGCAAGCGGGAGAGGGTGGCGAGCGAAGCGAGCCGGGTGAGGGACGGCGGCGCTGCTCTGCACCGCCGCCGAACTGCGGCAGATTTGACATATAGCCGGCACGATGATATGTCGTGACATATGGCAGAGCGAACCACCGTTCGACTTCCCGAAGACCTTCTCAACCGCGCGAAGCGCAAGGCGGCTGCGGAGGACCGCACCCTTACGTCGCTGATCGCGGACGGGCTGCGCTTGGTCGTAGCCGAAAATCGGACAGCCACGAAGTCGAAGCGCGTCATGCCTCGGGTGAGCAAGGCCGGCGGCGGCCCGCTGCCCGGGCTCGAGTTAACGTTCTCTATCGCCGCTCCAGGAGGCGGATGATCTGGACTACGTTCGGCGAATGAAGCATTTCAAGTGATCTTGCCGGACGTGAATGTCCTGATCCATGCCTTTCGCGCGGATTTGCCCCAGCATGCGCGCTGCCGCCGATGGCTCCTGGACGTGATATCGGGCGACGCCCGCTTCGGCCTGTCGCCCATGGTCTTGAGCGCCGTCGTTCGCATCGCCACCAATGCGCGCGCCTTCAGGACGCCGAGCGCCGTCGAGGAGGCGTTCGGGTTCTGCGGAGACCTCCTCGGGCAACGCCATTGCCAGATCGTGGAGCCCGGCGAGCGGCACTGGGACATCTTCAGACGCCTCTGCATCGAGACCGACACGCGCGGCTCTCGAACGAGCGATGCCTGGTTTGCAGCGCTTGCCATCGAATGGGGATGCGAGTGGATCACGCTCGACCGCGACTATGCGCGGTTCCCGGGACTCGCATGGCGGGTGCCGGCGGCCCGACAGAGCTACTCCGCGAGATAGCGCGACAGGTAGAAGCGGATCTGCTTGTCGAGCTCGGCATTGAGGTCGAGCATGGCGCCCTGCACGACGAGGTACCAAGCCTGCTTGACCTCGCGGTCGGAGACCTCCTTGGGTACCGTCTGAGAGTTGGTGGCGTCGGCCGCGGCCTGGGCGTCGATGGCGCCGCGCTCGTTGTGAACCTCGATGCGCACGGCAACGTGCCCGGTATAGCGCCGCGCCTGCCGGTTCAGCGGCGGCGTCTCGACGATGCTGGCGTCGGTGACGACGAAGCGGGCGTAGCCGTCGTCGCCGTCCGCCTTCAGGCGGTCGCGCGCCCAGCCGTCGGCCAACGCCAGCAGGCTGCGCGGCGCCAGGGTCTCGACGTGGGGCGAGATCACGCGCGGCTGGTACTCGTTCGCCACCTCGATCTTGCCGACGTTGAGCTTGATCGGCGGCAGGTGCGTCCAGGTGAGCTCGGGGAACGGCTCGGGCGGCGGGCTCGAGCCGCAGCCGGCGGCGAGCGCAAGCAGCACTGCCGTGCCGGCGAGGCGGACGAGCATGCGTGTGGCCATGGTCCGGCGCTCCCCTCGGATGCAGCCTGATACCCCCGGCTGATACCCCCGGCCGGCACCATACCCTCTAGCGGCCCGGCCCCTCAAGCGACCGGCTTACGCCGGGGGCGGCGCATCGCCCTTGCGGAGGGCTGCGAGCGCTGCCCGGTCGTAGGCGTATTCCCGCATGCAGAACTGGCACACCACGCTGACCCGGCCGTCGACCACCATGTCCTCGAGCTCGGCCTCGGAAAGCGAGCGCAGCACCATGATGACGCGCGCCTCGGAGCAGCGGCAGCCGGCGCGCAAGGGACGCTGGCGGAAGACGCGCACGCCGTCCTCGTGAAAGAGGCGATAGAGCAGGTCGTGCACGCCGAGGCCGGGGTCGAGGAGCTCGGCGGTGGTGGCGCTCGCCATCATGACGAGGGCGCGGCGCCAGCCCTCCTCGCGGGCCTCCTGGTGCACCTCCTCGGCGAGCGAGCCCTCCGCCGGCTCGCCCTCGGCCGCCCACCCGGCAGCTTGGCCGCCCGAGAGCGGCACGCGCTGCAGCATGAGGCCGGCGGCGCGCCAGCGGCCCTGGCCGCCCGCACCGTCGATGCGCCCGACCGCGAGCTTGAAGGCGGCGTCGAGCTGCTCGGATTGGCGGAAGTAGTGGTGCACGCAGTCGACGAGCTCGGCGCCCGCCAGCTCGACGATGCCCTGGTAGCGCTCGGTATTGACGCCCTGATCGACCGTGAAGGCGAGATAGCCGGCACCGAGGAGGCGGGGCACGGTGCCCTTGACGCCGTGCCCCGCCTGGTGCCCGCGCGCGGCCTCGGCCAGGCGGTCCTTGTCGAAGCGGGCGTAGGCGCGCACCTCGCCGGTGCTGGTCACATCGGTCACCAAGAGCCCGACCGGCCCGTCGCCCGAGGTCTGCAGCGTGAAGACTCCGTCGTACTTGAAGACGCCGGCGAGCGTGGCGGTGAGTGCTACGCTCTGGCCGAGGAGGGCCGCCACCTCCTCGGGATAGGCGTGCCGGGAGAGCACCTCATCGACGAGCGGCCCGAGCCGCACGAGGCGGCCGCGGATGGCCTGCGCCTCGATCTGGAACGGCTGGACGAGGTCGTCCGCGCGCTCCGCCGCGTCCCGGCCTGGGCCGCGCACGGCCGGACTGTCGCCTACTTGAGACACCAGAGGAGGATGGCTTGCTGCGCCGGCAGCCGGTTGCCGGCCTCGTCCCACACCACCGACTGGGGACCGTCGATGACCGAGGGCGTCACCTCCTCGCCGCGGTGGGCCGGCAGGCAATGCATGAAAATGGCATCGCGCTTGGCGAGCTTCATCACCCGGTCGTCCACCCGGTAGGGCGGCAACAGCGCCTTGCGCGTCTCGACCTCCTCTTCGCCCATGGAGACCCAGGCGTCGGTGACCACGCAGTCCGCTGCGCCCACCGCCTCCTCGAGCTTGTCGGTGACGACGATCTTGGCCCCTTGCTTGAGCGCCCACTCGACGACCTGGCGCGGCGGCCCGAGCTCGCGCGGGCAGGCGAGCTTGAGGGTGAAGGCGAAGCGCACCGCCGCGTGGATCCACGAGGTCGCCATGTTGTTGCCGTCGCCGGCCCAGGCCACCACCTTGCCGGCGATGGGCCCGCGATGCTCCTCGAAGGTCATCACGTCGGCCATGAGCTGGCAGGGGTGCGTGCGGTCGGTGAGGCCGTTGATGACCGGCACGCTGGCGTGCTCGGCGAGCTCGTGCAGCTTCTCCTCCTTGGTCGTGCGCAGCATGATGACGTCGACGTAGCGCGAGAGCACGCGCGCGGTGTCGGCGACGCTCTCGCCGCGGCCGAGCTGCATGTCGTTGCGCTCGAGCACCACGACCTCGCCGCCGAGCTTGCGCATGCCGACCTCGAAGGAGACCCGCGTGCGCGTGGACGGCTTCTCGAACAGCATGGCGAGCGTCTTGCCCTTGAGCGGCGGCACCTCGAGGCCTTCGCCGCGCTTGAGCGCCTTGCCCAGCTCGATGAGGCGCCTGAGCGTCGCCGCATCGAAGCGGTCGAGGTCGAGAAAGTGGCGCGGTCCGCCGCCAGCACTCACGGCACGCCGCTCATGGTTGAGCTGCCTTGGGCTGGGCCGGCTTGGAGTCCGGCGCCTTGGCGGCGGCGAGCGCCGGTGCCGCGCGCTCGAGGATGGCGAGCGCCTCGTCGATGTGGCGCTCCTCGATGATGAGCGGCGGCAGGAAGCGCACCACGTTCTCGCCCGAGCCGACGGTCAAGAGGCCGTGGTCGCGCAAGGCGGCCACCACGTCGGCGGCGACGATGCCGTCGGCGCATTTGAGGCCGCGCATGAGGCCCATGCCGCGCACCTCGGTGAAGAGGCCGGGATGGGCCTTGACGAGGCCAGCCAGGCGCTGGCCGAGGCGCTCGCCGCGCAAGACCACCTGTTCGAGGAAGCCGTCCGCCAGCATCACGTCGAGCACCGCGTTCGCCACCGCCATGGCCAGCGGGTTGCCGCCGAAGGTCGAGCCGTGGGTGCCGGCCGTCATGCCGGCCGCCGCCTTCTCGGTCGCCAGCACAGCGCCGATGGGGAAGCCGCCGCCGAGCGCCTTGGCGGTCGACAGCACGTCCGGCTTGACGCCGGCCCACTCGTGGGCGAAGAGCTTGCCCGTGCGCCCCATGCCGCACTGCACCTCGTCGAGGAAGAGGAGGAGGCCGAACTCGTCGCACACGGCGCGTAAGCCCCGCATGAACTCCGGCCTCGCCGCGCGCAGGCCGCCTTCGCCCTGCACCGGCTCGACGAGGATGGCGGCGGTCTCGCCGGTAATGGCGTTGCGCACCTCGTTCAGGTTCTCGTAGGCCACGTGGTCGAAGCCCTCGACCGCGGGTGCGAAGCCCTTCAAGTGCTTCTCCTGGCCGCCGGCCGCGATGGTGGCGAGCGTGCGGCCGTGGAAGCCGTTGTGGAAGCAGATGATGCGGAAGCGCTCGGGATGGCCGGTATCGTCTTGGTATTTGCGCACGAGCTTGATGCCGCCCTCGAGCGCCTCGGCGCCAGAATTGCAGAAGAACACCGTGTCCGCGAAGCTGTGCGCGACCAGGCGCTCGGCAAGGCGCTCCTGGCCCGGGATCTGAAAGATGTTCGAGCAATGCCAGAGCTTGCGGCCCTGCTCGGTCAAGGCCTCGACGAGATGCGGGTGGGCGTGCCCGAGGCCGGTCACCGCGATGCCCGAGGCGAAATCGAGGAAGCGCCGTCCGTCGCTAGCGTAGAGATACGCCCCCTCGCCCCGCTCGAACGCGAGATTGGCCCGGGCATAGGTCGGCATCACCGCTGGGATCACTTGAGCCTCCACGACATGAGGACGGTTTGCGCGCGCGAAAGGCGGGGAGTATTGGCATTCGCCCGCGGAGTGTCAATGCGCACTCGTTCGACTCCTACGCCTTGAGCTTGTAGCCGGTGGCGAAGGCGCGGTGGCAGGCCCAGGCGAGGGCTGCGTTGGCGGCGATGAGCACCGCGAGGCCGGCTTGAAGCGAGCCGTCGGCCGCACCGATGAAGGCGTAGCGGAAGCCGTCGATCATGTAGAAGAACGGGTTGAGCCGTGCCAGCTCCTGCCAGACGCCGGGCAGCCGCCCGATCGAGTAGAAGGTGCCGGAGAGGAAGGTGAGCGGGGTCACCACGAAATTGGTGACGGCCGCGATATGGTCGAAGCGGTCGGCCCAGATGCCCGCCAGCATGCCGAGGAGCGACATCAGCGTCGCCGCGGCGGCGGCGTGGAAGAGCATGAAGCCCCAGTGCTGCACGTGGAGCGGCACGAAGGGCGCCACAGCCAGCGCCACCGCGAGGCCAACGGCCAAGCCGCGCACGACGCCGCCGAGTGCGAAGCCGAAGGTGAGCTCGCCCGGGCTCAAGGGCGGCATCAGCACGTCGACGATGTTGCCCTGCACCTTGGCGATGATGAGGGAGGAGGAGGTGTTGGCGAAGGCATTCTGCGCGATCGCCATGACGATGAGGCCGGGGACGAGGAATTCCTCGTAAGGCACGCCGCCGATGGTGCGCGTGGCCCCGCCGAGGGCGAGCGCGAAGATGGCGAGGAAGAGGAGCGTCGTCACCACCGGCGCCAGGACGGTCTGGGAGGAGACCTTGCCGAAGCGGCGGATCTCCTTGAGGCAGAGAGTGCCGAGGCCGATCCAGTTGACGGCCCCGAAGCGGCGCGGCTGAGGCGGCGAGAGCTCGGTCATGGCAGCTCCTGGCTCCGGGCTCAGCTTGGGCTCCGCGGCTGAGCCAGCATAACAGGGTGACAGGTCGGGCGTCCTATAGCACAGTGCCGCAATTGGCGGCGGCTGCGGTCCACCCGAGCATGACCCTGGCAAGGCGGGCTTTTCTTCTGGCACTCCTGGCGGCGCCGTCCTGGGCCCGCGGCGAGGAGCGCCCGCAAAGCATCGGCAGTGCGCACATGCTGCCCGACGGCACGATCGTCCTCCGCTTGCGCAGCCTGCCGCCGGGCCCCATCGCCGAGGGCCGGTGGGAGGTCAAGCCGGGCGATGCGCAATATGAAGAGATCAAGCGTCACATCGGTGGCATAGCACCTGGGGAGTGGAAGCCCGTGCCGCCGTGGCCCGACTGAGCGGGCATGGCACGTCCGAGGGAGGCAGCCGAGATGGCCGTCACGATCTACCACAACCCGCGCTGCGGCAAGTCGCGCGCCGCGCTCAAGCTCCTCGAGGGGCGCGGCCTCAAGCCCGTCGTCGTCGAATATCTCAAGACGCCGCCGAGCGCTGCCGAGCTCAAGCGCATCCTCAAGATGCTCGGGCTCACAGCACGCCAGCTCCTGCGCAGCAAGGAGAAGGAATACAAGGCGGCCGGGCTCGACGAGCCTGCGCTCCCCGAGGACAAGATCATCGCCGCCATGGTGAAGCATCCGATTCTGATCGAGCGCCCGATCGTGATCGCCGGCGACAAGGCCGCGCTCGGCCGCCCGCCCGAGGCGGTGCTGCGGATACTTTAGTCCGAGGCCGGCGCGCGCGCGACGAGGGCCCAGACGCGGTGCGGCACCTCGAGCGGCTCGGCCGGGAAGTCGATGGCGAGCATGCTGGCATGGGCCGCATCGAAGCGCGCCACCGCGTCGGGCGGCAGGCTCGCGGCCACCCCGCCGCTCGCCCGGATGCGGCCGCGCCAGGCCGCATGGCTATAGGGGATGGCGATGTCGAAGGAGAAGGTCTCGAGGCCGACGAAGCCCGCCCGCCAGGCATCGCCGAGCCAGGCGGGATAGAGCCCGGTGCCGGCGGCGCGGTCCCAGGCTGGATTATGGGCGAGGATGAGCCGCTCGGTCGCCTCGACCGCATTGCCCGGCAGCGGCAGCCAGTCGAGCTGGGCGATGACCAAGGTGCCGCCCGGCACCAGGAGGCGCCGCGTCTCCTGAGCCGTCCGCCTGCGCTCGAACCAATGCCAGCACTGCCCGGCCGTCACCGCCTCGAAGCTCGCGGAGGGCAGGCCGGTCTCCTCGGCGCGGCCGAGGAGATACTCGACCTCGACCGCGGCCGCGCGGTCGAGCCGCTTGGCCTCCGCGATGAGCGCCGGCGCCGGATCGAGGGCGGTGACGCGGCAGCCGCGCCGCGCCAGGCCGCGCGCCACGGTGCCCGTGCCCGTGCCGAGGTCGAGCACGCGCTGGCCCGGCCGGCCGACGGCGAAGGCAGCGAGGCGCTCGAAGAAGGCCTCGGGGAAGCCGGCGCGGTGCCGGCCGTAATCCTTCGCGGTGCGTCCGAAATCGATCGTCATGGGCGTGACGGGCTTCATGGCGGCGACAATCGGGAGAGGTGTCGGTGCTCGTCAAGCAAATTGCGCAAGGCGGCGGTTGCCCGCGCGGCCGCCTGCGGTATCTTATGGCCGGGGCGGTGCGGTGGCCCCTGGTCCTCTTGAGGGAATGCGCTCATGGGCGAGGACAAGCCCGTAATGCTCGCCGGGATCAAGGCGAAGCTTGTAGCACACAAGGAGAAGTGGGCGCGCGAGGGCCGCCTCCTGACCGGCAAGCGCGGCGATCCGGCGGCGGCCCGCCTGCCGCCCGGGCAGCGCGAGGTGAAGGACTGGCCGGTCCTCGATCTCGGCATCCAGCCCATGCTGCCGCCCGCGCGCTGGCGCCTCGCGGTCGACGGCCTGGTCGAGCATCCGCTGAGCTGGGAGTGGGACGATTTCCAGGCGCAGCCGCGCGTGCGCTCGACCTCCGACATCCATTGTGTCACCGCCTGGTCGCGCTACGACAACCGCTGGGAAGGGGTCTCGGCACGCCGCATTCTCGACCTGGTACGGCCCAAGCCCGAGGCCCGGCACGTGATCTTCCACAGCTTCGACGGCTATACGACCAACATCCCGCTTAGCGTCTTCGCGGGCGAGGACGTGATGCTCGCCGCGAGCTGGGAGGGCGAGCCGCTCACCCGCGAGCACGGCGGGCCGGTGCGCGCGCTGGTGCCCAGACTCTATTTCTGGAAGAGCGCCAAGTGGCTGAAGCGCATCGAGCTCAGCGCCGAGGACAAGCCCGGCTTCTGGGAGGTGCGCGGCTACCACAACGACGCCGACCCGTGGAAGGAGGAGCGCTACGGATGACCGCTTACGATTTCAGTTTCCGCTCGATCGACGGCACGCCGCTGCCGCTCGAGGCCTATCGCGGCAAGCCGGTGCTCGTGGTCAATACCGCCTCCGAGTGCGGCTTCACGCCGCAATATAAGGAGCTCGAGGCCCTCTGGCGGCGCTACCGCGCGCGCGGCCTCGTCGTCCTCGGCGTGCCGTCGAACGACTTCGGCGGCCAGGAGCCGGGCAGTGCCGCCGAGATCAAGAGCTTTTGCGAGCTCAATTACGCGGTCGACTTCCCGCTCGCCGGCAAGGAGAAGGTGATCGGCGCCGAGGCCCACCCGTTCTACCGCTGGGTCGCGAGCGAGCTCGGCGAGGACGCGGCACCGCGCTGGAACTTCCACAAGTACCTCGTCGGCCCCTCGGGCGAGCTCGCCGGCATGTGGCCCTCGCGCGTGTCGCCCACGGCACCCGAGATCCTGCGCGAGGTCGAGGCGCTGTTGCCGGAAGCGGGAGCCGGGAAAGATTAAAGATTGATGTGGCATACCCCCCTCCCCAACCCTCCCCCTCAAGGGGGGAGGGGGCCCATTGTCGTCCACACTGGCATTTCCCTTCCCCCCTTGAGGGGGAGGGCAGGGAGGGGGGTAGCGCGCGCCGCAGTCGCCATGAGCCGGGCGATGATTGCGCTGGCGCTTGCCGCAGCCGTCCCCGCCCGCGCCGCCGAGGTCGAGATCCCGGTCCTGGTGCCGCTCACCGGTGTCTTGGCGCTCGAAGGCACCAGCCAGAGGAACGGCGCTCTCCTCGCCTTCGCCCATCCGCCGCACGGCGTTCAGGTCAAGGGCGAGGTCTCCGACACCGGCAGTGCGCCCGAGGTGGCGGTCAATGCGCTCGAGCGCGCGGCGTTGGACGGCCATCCAATCGCCGTCGTCGCTTCCATGTTCGGGCCGCAGATCCTCGCCATGCTGCCGCTCGCCGCGCGCTACAAGCTGCCGCTCATCACCATCTCGGGCACGGCCAAGGTCACCGAGCTCGGCAATCCGTACGTCTTCCGCTTCTTCCCCGCCGACACTCTCGTCAAGCGGGCGCAGGCGCGTTTTGCCGTCGAGCGCCTGGGGAAGCGCCGGCCGGCACTCCTCTACCAGACGACCGCCTACGGCCAGAGCGGCGAGGCGGTGCTGGTGCCGGCCTTCAAGAAGCTCGGCGCACCGCTCGTCTTCGAGGACGCGCTCGATCTCTCGGTCAAGGATTTCCTGCCGATCCTCGAGCGGGTGAAGGCGGCCAAGCCGGACGTGCTCATCCTCCAGCTCCACGCCAGCTCGACGGCCCTCGTCGTGAAGCAGGCGGCGGCGATGGCGCTCGGCCTGCCCATCGTCGCCGGCTCGGCCATGCACCAGCCCTCGACCGCGGCCCTCCTCGATCCCGCCGACCTCAAGGGCGTGTGCGCCGAGACGAGCGCTTCTCCCATCTCGGCCGAGACGCCGGAGATCGCGGCATGGCTCGCCGCCTACCGCGCGATGTTCCACGGCGATCCCGACGCCTACGCGCTCGCCCAATACGACGGCGTCGAGATGGTCGAGCGCGCGGTCGCCGAGGGCGCTGCGACGCCCGAGGCGGTGCGCGCCTATCTCGCCGGGAAGAGCTACAAGGGGCTCGCCATGACCTATAAATCCGACGGCAAGGGCAACATGGCGCATGCGGCCGAGATCGTCTGTTACGACGGCAAGACGCGGACGCCGGCCATAGCCGCCCATTACGAGAACCTCGACGCGGCGCCTTAGGCGGCGGCCGGGCGGGCACCCCCTTGCAATTCCTCCAGCTCGTCTTGGACGGCGTCGCCCTCGGGGCCGCCTATGCGCTCGTGGCCTTGGGCTTCGTGCTCGTGCTCAACGCCACGGGTGCGGTCAACTTCGCGACCGGCGACATGGTGATGGCGGGCGGCTTCGTGGCGGTGGCGCTCGCGGGCGTGCTGCCGGTCCCGGGCATCCTCCTCCTGCCGCTCGTCCTCCTCCTCATGGCGCCGCTCGGGCTCGCGGCGGCAGTGCTCGCCTATTTCCCGCTCATGCGCCGGCCGCCTACCGCGGTCTTCATCAGCACGCTGGCGCTCGGCGTCATCCTGCAGAATACGGCGAATGCGATCTTCGGTGCTGCACCGCAGAAGGCGCCGGCGCTTTTGGGCGAGCGCGTCTTCCATTGGGGCGCCTTGGCGCTCGGCGAGCAGTCGCTCGCCATCATCGCGACGGCGGCCGTCCTCGTCTTGGGCCAGCATCTCCTCTTCGCGCGCACTCAGCTCGGCCGCGCGCTGCGCGCGACGGCAGAGGACCGCGAGATCGCCGAGGCGCTCGGCATCCGCACGAGGCGCATGATCGCCCTCACCTTCGCTCTTGCCTCAGCACTCGCCGGTGCCGCCGGGCTCCTCCTCGCCAACCGCTATTTCGTCGAGCCCGCGCGCGGCAACGAGCTCATGCTGAGCGCCTATATCGCCGTCGTCATCGGCGGCTGGGGCAGCTTGCCGGGGGCGGTCACCGCGGCCCTCCTCATCGCCCTCTTCCAGGTCATCGTCTCGGCCTACGTCTCCTATACGGCAGCGGCAGCCCTCCTCTATGGCGTCCTCCTCGCCGTGCTCTTCTTGCGGCCCAAGGGCCTCTTCGGCGAGGCCGCGGGGCGGCGCGCCTGATGCCCGCAGCGCTCGCCAAGGGCATCCGGCTGCCGCTCCTCGCCGCGGCCCTCGCCCTGGCGATCTATCCCGCACTTCTCGCCAACGCCTACGGCTTGCGCGTGCTGACGCTCGCCGGCATCTATGCGCTCCTCGTCATCGGCTACCAGTTCGTCTTCGGCCACGCCGGCGCCTTCTCGCTGGCGCAAGGCGCCTTCTTCGGCCTCGGCGCCTATGTGAGCGGCATCCTGGCGAGCGACCTCGGCTGGAGCTTTCCGCTCGCCTTCCCGCTCGCCGTGGCGGCACCCGCACTTCTCGCGGCCTGCGTCGCGGTGCCGGTGTTGCGGCTCGAGAGCCATTATTTCGCGCTCGCCACCTTGGGCCTCGCCCAGGTCGTGCTGCTGGCAGCGCTCGATTGGCAGGGTCTCACCGGAGGGGCGAACGGCATCGCGGCGATCCCCGCCATCGCCGCCTTCGGCGTGGCCGTGCCGGACGGCTGGCCGCTCCTCCTCCTCGTCTGGGCCTTCGTTGCGTTGGGCGGACTGCTCGCCTGGCAGCTCATGCGCGGCCTCTACGGCAGCAGCTTCCGCGTCATGCGCGAGAGCACGAGCGCCGCGGCCTGCCTCGGCATCGACGCAGCGCGGCTGCGCTTCGCGGCTTTCCTCCTCTCGGCTGCTTACGCGGGCGCTGCCGGCGCCCTCTACGCCCATGCGATTGGCGTGATCTCGCCGAGCGTGCTCGAGTTTCCCGTCATGGTCGCCTGCCTCGCCATGGCGGTGGTGGGCGGCGCCACCCGCGTCGCGGGCGCCATCCTCGGTGCCGTGCTGCTCGTCCACCTGCCCGAGTGGTTCCGCCCCCTCGAGGGCTATTATCTCATCGCTTACGGTGCCGCACTCCTCGCCGTCATCACGGCAGCCCCCTCCGGGCTCGTGGGCGCCGCCGAGCGCCTGCGCGCCCGCCTCATGCCCGAGCCGCCGCCCGCGTGCCCGGCGCCCGCGACGACGGCTCTCCGCCCGCGCGAGGCGGCATCCGGCGCGCCCCTCCTCGAGCTCGAGCGCCTGGGCATCGCCTTCGGCGGCGTGCGGGCGCTCGGCGGCGTGAGCCTCGCCATCCGCGAGGGCGAGCTCGTGGGCCTCATCGGGCCGAACGGCTCGGGCAAGACCACGCTCGTCAACCTGGTGACCGGGCTCTACCGTCCGCGCGAGGGGCGCATCCGCTTTGCCGGCCGCGACGTCACGGGAGCGCCGGCGCACCGCTTGGCGCAGCTCGGCATCGCGCGCAGCTTCCAGAGCGTCGAGCTGGTGCCGCAGATGACGGCGCTCGACAATGTGGCCCTCGGCCGTGCTGCGCTCGAGGGCGCCGGCCTTCGCTCGGCATTCCTCGCGGGACGGCTCGATCGGCAGCTCGCGCGCGCGCGCGCCCATGCCATGGCGCTCCTCTACGAGCTCGGCATCGCCGCCCACGCCGGCCGTGCCGCGGGCGAGCTGCCGCACGGCACCCGGCGCCTCGTCGAGATCGCGCGCGCCCTCGCCCTCGAGCCGCGGCTTCTCATCCTCGACGAGCCGGCGGCGGGCTTGGGCGAGGCTGCGGCGGCAGCACTCGGCGAGCGGCTCGAGCGTCTGATGCTGGGCGGCACAGCACTCCTCGTCGTCGAGCACGACATGCCGTTCCTCTTGGCCTTGGCGCGGCGCGTGATCTGCCTGGCCGATGGCCGCGTCATCGCCGAGGGCACCCCCGCCGAGATGCGCGAGCATCCGCGCGTGATCGAAGCCTATCTCGGGCGCAGCGCCGAGCCGGGAGGGCTGCCGTGAGCGAGCCGCTCCTCGACATCAGAGGCCTCTCGGTGTCCTACGGCGGCAGCACGGCGCTCGAGGGCGTCTCGCTCGCGCTCGAGGCCGGCGAGGCGGTGGCCCTCCTCGGCGCCAACGGCGCCGGCAAATCGACGCTCATCAAGGCGGTGATGGGCCTCGTGCCGCACGCGGCCGCGCGCTTGAGCTTCGCCGGCGCCGACCTCCGCCGCCTCGCCACAGCCGAGCGCGCGCGGCTCGGGCTCGGCTATTGCCCCGAGGGCCGCCGCGTCTTTCCCGGCCTCAGCGTGCGCGACAATCTCGAGGTCGCGGCGCGCGCCGGACGTGCGGCGAGGCGGCGGCGGCTCGAGTCCGTGCTGACGCTCTTCCCCGCACTTGCGGAGCGGTGCCATGCGCGCGCCTGGCAGCTCTCCGGTGGGCAGCAGCAGATGCTGGCGCTCGGCCGCGCGCTCATGTCGGCACCGCGCCTCCTCCTTCTCGACGAGCCCACGCTCGGCCTCTCGCCCATCCTGGCGGACGAGGTCCTCGAGAGCGTGCGCGCGATTCAGCGCGCGGGCACCGCGGTGCTGCTCGCCGAGGAGAACGCGCGGAAAGCGCTCGCGGTGGCCGAGCGCGGCTATCTCCTCGAGCTCGGCCGCGTGGTGCGCGCGGGCTCTGCTGCGGCGCTTGCCGAAAGTGGCGCCGCGAAGCAGGCCTTCCTCGGAGGCTAGCGCGCGAACGGCTGCCTGTGTGACGATGAGGCGCCATGCAGCGAAAAGACGCTCGAACGAAGGAGGCCAAGCCGTGCTCAAGCATCTCAACCCCGCGACCATCGCCAAGCCCGCCGGGCGCTACAGCCAGGCGGTCGAGGTGCCGGCGGGCGCGCGCCTGCTCTATATATCCGGACAGGTCGGGGTGACGCCCGACGGCACCATGCTCGAGGGCTTCGAGGCGCAGGCGGGCCAGGCCTGGCGCAATCTCCTCGGCGTGCTCGAGGCGGCGGGCATGGGCCCGGGCGATCTCGTGCGCCTCAACTACTACCTGACCGATGCGGCGAACGTGGCGGCGTTGCGCGCCGTGCGCGACCGCTTCCTCAAGGACCCGCCGCCGGCGGCCACGCTCGTCATGATCACGGCGCTCGCCTCGCCGGCCTGGCTCGTCGAGATCGAGGCGGTCGCCGCCAAGGCGTAGCGGGTGCGTCGGTTATTCCACCGCCTTGAGGTGCGGTCGCTTGGCAGCCGCCGCCTCGCGCAGGTGGCCGTCGCGCGTCTGCGGCAGCTTGCGGCCCAGGATGCGCGCCGCCACCACGGTGCGCAGGATCTGCGCGGTGCCGCCGCCGATCGTGAACATGCGCGCGTCGCGCACCATGCGCTCGAGCGGGCGGTTGCGCGAGTAGCCGGCAGCGCCGTGGATCTGGAGGGCGTCGTTGGTCACCTGGATTGCGGTCTCGGAGGCGAGCAGCTTGGCCTGCGCCGCCTCGAGCGGGTCGGGGAAGCCGGCGCCGGCATTGGCCGCCGCCTTGTAGACGAGGGCCTCGGCGGCGGCCAGGCGCACCGACATGTCGGCGAGCATCCACTGCAGGCCCTGGAACTCGGCGATCGGGCGGCCGAACTGCTCGCGCTCCTGGCTATAGGCAAGTGCCGCCTCGTAGCTGCCCTGTGCGATGCCGAGGGCGACTGCCGCAGCGCCCACGCGCTGGCCGTTATAGGCGTTCATGAGATCGCCGAAGCCCTTGCGGAAGCCGCCGGGCGAGGGCAACGCGCGCTCGAGCGGCAGCTCGAGGTCGCGAAAGAGGATCTCCGTCTCCGGAATGCCGCGCAGGCCCATGGCCGGCTCGCGCTTGCCGATGACGAGGCCGGGATGCTCGCCGCGCACCGCGATGAAGCCGCCGATGCCCTGCTCGGCACCGCGCTCGTCGAAGACGCGCGCGAAGATGAGATGGAGCTTGGAGACGCCGCCGCCGGTGATCCAATGCTTCTTGCCGTTGAGCACGTAGCGCCCTTGGCGCTTATCGGCGCGCGTCGTCATCTCGCTCGCGGCACTGCCGGCCTCGGGCTCGGTGATGCAGATGGCGGGCTTGTCGCCCGCGAGCACGAGCTCCGCCGCGAGCCGCTTCTGCGCCTCGCTGCCGTAGGCCATGATGGCGCCGATGGCGCCCATGTTGGCCTCGACCACGATGCGCGCGGTAACGCCGCAGCGCTTGGCCATCGCCTGGACGACGAGAACCGCGTCGAGATAGCCGAGCCCGGCGCCGCCATAGGCTTGGGGGATGGTCATGCCGAAAAAGCCGGCCGCCTTGAGCGCCGCCACATTGTCCCAGGGATAGGCCTCGCTGCGGTCGACCTCGGCGGCGCGCGCGGCGATCTCGCCGTCGGCCAGCGCCGCGGCGCGGGCCTTGAGCGACAGCTGGTCCGCGCCGAGCCGGAAATCCATGGCAGCCGTCCTTACCTGGCCGTGTCCGGCGAGTATGGGCGCGCCTTCCTCGCGAGACAAGCAGCACCGCCCCGAGCGGCGCCCGCGTCTAGTAGGAGCCGGTCTGGGCCATGGCGCCGGGCGCCTCGGGATAGATGAAGCCGTAGACCGCGTAGACCTTGTTGCCGAAGTCGTTGAGCGGCCCGTACCACACGCGCACCTGGCTCCAGTCGTTGTCGGGCGATTCGTCGATCACCTCCACGTCCTCCTCGACGCGGCCCCTGCGGCCGGCGATGCGCGACCAGTTGGCGTGGTCGACCTTGATGGTGCGCGCGTCGACCATCTCGGTCACCACCGCCACGTGGCCGGCGGGCATGCCGCGGCTGCGCTTGAAGACGAGGGCGGCACCCACCGCTGGCCGGCTGCCGCGCCCGTAGCGACCGTCGGCTTCGTGCCACCAGGTCCAGGCGGCGCCATAGAGGTCGAGGCCCGAGATGTCCCGGGCATAGGGCGCGCATTGAACGGCCCAGCTGGGCGAGGAGATGAGACCGGAGATAAGGCCGAAGACAGGGAATGTCGCAACGATGCCAATAGCGATCAGCTTGGCGAGCTTTCGCTCCCTCATGCCGCCCCCTTTCCCGCGCCGCTCGTTGTGTCTGCAGTTTATTTTATTGTCCGCGACCTTGTCTCAATTCGCCGCGGATTTCAAGCGTCGCGTCGCCGGCTCCGGACGGGGGCCGCTGCGGCGCCGGCCGCTCAGCCGCGAATTCATCCAGGCCGCGAACTTTACTCTTGCGCACCGGCCAAATTGGCGTAGAAGAAAGGTCGACGCATACGCACGTGCCGCTGGCCCTCTGTGGTTATGCAACGACGGTCGCGTCTCTTTTGGCAACCCCGGCGCCGCGCCGGATCCGAGAGGGAGCAATCGATGTTCGTAGCCAATAAGGGTGGCCCGGCCACCCGTCGTCGGATTTCCTCGTCTTCTCCGGCCGCCGCCGCGGCAGAGCGTCTGGATGCCCAGGCGGTTCCTGCGCGCGGGCGCGATGGCGTGCGGCTTGCCGGTGCGGCGCTGGCGCCGGAGCCGTCCCGCGCGCGCGCGCCGCACAAGCGCAAGGGCAAGCCGCGCCTTCGCGTCGTCGGCGCCGAGGTCGCGCGCGGCGACGTAACACCCAAGACCGCCGAGTTCCTCGCCACGGCGCGGCCGGCGACGCCCTGCCTCGTCGTCGATCTCGACGTGGTCGAGCAGAGCTATCTGGCGCTCGCCCGCTCGCTCGAGCCGGCGCAGATGTTCTATTCGGTCAAGGCGAACCCGGCGCCCGAGGTGCTGCGCCTGCTGGCGCGCAACGGCTCGGCCTTCGATGCGGCGAGCCTCGGCGAGATCGAGCTCTGCCTGGCGCTCGGCATCGATCCCGCGCGGCTCTCCTTCGGCAACACGATCAAGAAGCAGGCCGACATCGCCTTCGCCTTCGAGAAGGGCGTCCGCCTCTTCGCCTTCGATGCGGAGAGCGAGGTCAAGAAGCTCGCCGCGGCGGCACCCGGGGCGCGCGTCTTCTGCCGCGTGCTGGTGGACAACGAGGGGGCGGAATGGCCGCTCTCGCGCAAGTTCGGCTGCGCACCCGGCATGGCGGGCGAGCTCATGCTCGCCGCCCGCTCGCTCGGGCTCGATGCCTGCGGCTTCTCCTTCCACGTCGGCTCCCAGCAGACCGACGTGGCGCAGTGGGACAAGGTGCTCGAGAAGGTCGCCCGCCTCTATCGCGAGGTGCGCGCGCGCGGGGTCGACCTCCGCCTGATCAATCTCGGCGGCGGCTTCCCGAGCCGCTATCAGCAGGACGTGCCCTCGGTCGAGGCCTATGGCGCCGCGGTGATCGCGGCGGCGCGCAAGCATTTCGGCGAGCCGTTGCCCGAGCTCATCGTCGAGCCGGGCCGCGGCGTGGTGGGCGACGCCGGCGTCATCGAGAGCGAGGTGGTGCTGATCTCGACCAAGGACGTGGGCGAGCAGACGCGCTGGGTCTACCTCGACGTCGGCAAGTTCTCCGGCCTCGCCGAGACCATGGACGAGGCGATCAAGTACCGTCTCTCGACCCCGCACGACGGCGGGCCAACCGGACCCGTGGTGCTGGCCGGTCCCACCTGCGACAGCGTCGACATCCTTTACGAGAAGGCCGGCTACCGCCTGCCGTTAGCGCTCAAGGAGGGCGACAAGGTGCACATCCTCTCCTGCGGCGCCTACACGACGACCTACTCGTCGATCGGCTTCAACGGCTTCCCGCCGCTCAAGACCTATTATCTCTGACGCCGCAAGGCGGGCCGCGGCAGCAGGGCCCGCTGCGCGCGGAAAAGAGCGCGGAGGCCGGTCGGCCGTGTGCGGTGAGTTCCGGCCTCCGCGCCGGGGAGAGCCCTCTGGACTCTAGGTTCCTCGCGTCGCTCCGCTCAGGCGGTTCCTCGCGTCGCTCCGCTCAGGCGGTTCCTCGCGTCGCTCCGCTCAGGCGGTTCCTCGCGTCGCTCCGCTCGGGCGCGTGCCTGATGCGGGCGGGCATCGCCGCGCGGCTCTCTTGCCGTCAAGGTGTAGGGACCTCTGCGCTCGTCGAGCTTGGCTAAGAGCTGAGCGGGGCCGGCGATCGCATCGCTCCAGGCGTGGGCGGCGGTAAGCTTCAGGCCGCGGCAGAGCGGGCCCCAGCCCTGGTCGCGCAGCCGTCCCTCGATCTTGTCGAGGATGTGGCGCGCGAGGACCTGCTCCGCGTCCGCGCCGAGGCTGTGGGGCCCGAGGTAGAGCAGTCCGATGCGGCCGTCGGGCAGGCGGCCGACGACGCCGAGCGGTGAGAGCGCTTCGCCGACGGCATCGTTGGCCTCGACCAGGCCGCGCGCGGGCAGCTCGACGGCAAAGAGCGTCAGCGGAACATGGCTCTGCCGCAGCAGGCGGAGGCTGTAGGCCATGCTGGCCTCGAAGGCGTGGCGGGGCCAGAGGCGGCGCGCCTTCTCCTCCGGCGCGCTGCTGCCGGCGGCCACGGCCCTGGCCTTGGAGAAAAGCGACATGCTGCCGGCTCCGCTGATATCCTTGGGCCGAAATCGTTGCGCTTGACCGGGCGGCTCGCCGCATCCGGTCCGTCATATTCAGGTAATTAGTGGAATTGCATGGGTCGGGAGGGCGACAATATTAAGACAATAAGTGGACGACCCCCGCTATCGGTTGTGGGGCCGGGGCGGGCAGCGAGCCGGCGTGCATGAGCGGGAGCGCACTGATCCGAGCGTGCCTTGCCGCGGCTCTTGCGAACACCCAAATGCGCCCTATGATGGGGACGGATTGCGGCGGGCGTCTTTCCCGCCGCTGCGAGAAAGAAAAATGGAGGACGAGATGATCAGCAAGATGATCGGCGCGGCCCTCGTCGCCCTGCTGTTCACGGGTCCGATGGCATTCGAGGCGTTCGCGCAGTCTTCCGGCGGCACAACGAGCGAGACCACGGCCCCGGCGAAGCCGAAGCCGCCTGTCAAGGCGCATGCGGCGGCCAAGGCCAAGCCTAAGGCCATGCCGGAGGAGAGCGCCTCGACCGCGGGGCTCGATTACCCGCCGTGCTCCCGGGCGGTCAAGGACCACTGCATCCAGCTTTGGCAGCGCAACCTCGCCAAGGCCTATCCGCAGTGCTCCTCCGTGAAGGGTGCCGACCGCCGGGCTGCCTGCATCGAGGATGCCTACAAGCAGACCAAGAGCTAGGCCGGGAAGGTCCGTCCCTCTGGGGCGCGGTGCGATCGGCCGGCGTCCGACGTTCGCATCGCCCGAGCGCTCGCCGTAGCCTTGGTCCGGCGGCCACAGCGGCCTCCTTGCTGCGAGGATGATGCGAGAGCTGCGTGCCATAATGCTGCTGACGGCCGTTGCCTTGGCAGGCTGCGTAGCACCGCCTGCGCAGGAGCGGCGCGCCGCCGATGCGGCGTCGCCGAGCCGGAAAGATGCGGTCGCCGCCATCGCTCAGGCCCCGAGACAGCAGGCCGCCCTGCCCCCTGTCCCCGTGCCTCCGCCGCGCGAGCGGCAAGCCGGCGTGGTAGCACCCGAGCGCCTGGTCGGGCTCGGCGAAGCGGATGTGCGGGCGCTCATCGGCGAGCCGGCGAGCGTGCGCGAGGAGGCGCCGGCGCTGGTGTGGCGCTATGCCTCGGCCGGCTGCGGGCTCGAGGTGTTCTTCTACATGGACCTGGCGAGCCAGACCTTCCGCGCGCTCAGCTACGAGCTCAAGCCCAAGGTGCCGCACGGGCTTGCCGGCAGCGCCTGCCTCGCCTCCTTGCACCCGGCCGCTCATGACTGACGCCGAGGGGCCGGCGCGGGCGCGCGTCGTGCTGGTCGACGACGACGATCTCTTCCGCGAATCCCTCGGCCAGAACCTCGGCGACGCCGGCTTCGAGGTGCGCGATTTCCCCTCCGCCGAGGCGGCGCTCGCGCATCTCCTCGACGGCGAGAGCGACGACATCGTGCTGCTCGACTGGAAGATGCCGGGGATGAACGGCATCGAGCTCTTGCGCCGCATGCGCCAGGCGGGCCTCGAGGCGCCGGTCATCTTCCTCACCGTGCTCAACGACCAGATCTACGAGGAGGCGGCGCTGCAGGGCGGTGCGGTGGATTTCGTCGAGAAATCGCGCAGCTTCGCGATCCTGCTGCGGCGCATGAACCTGATCCTTGCCGGGCGCAAGGGCGGCGACGCCGCCCAGGCGGGCGAGGCTGGGCCGCGCCCGGCGGTCTTCCGGCGCGGCGCCCTCGAGCTCAGGCGCGAGACGAGCCGCGTCTTCTGGAACGGCTCGGAAGTGCCGCTCTCCGTCACCGAGTTCAAGATGGTCGATCTCCTCGCCACGCGCGCCGGCCGCGACGTGCGCTACCGCGATCTCTACGACCTGGTGCACGGCTCCGGCTTCGTCGCCGGCTACGGCAGCGAGGGCTATCGCTCGAACGTGCGCGCCTTCGTCAAGCGCATCCGCCAGAAGTTCCGCGACGCGGATGCCGCCTTCGACGAGATCGAGAACTATTCGGGCTTCGGCTACCGCTGGCGCGAGGGAGAGAGCGGGAATTCATAGGGCAATGGGCGGCCTCGACCGGATCATGCGCTCGTTCGCTGCGAAGATCCTCGTTCTCGCCGCGATTTTCATCGCCGTGCCCGTCATCCTCTACCAGGAGTTCAAGGCGGCCGACGCGGAGAAGAACCGCCTCTTGTTCGAGAGCGTCGAGGCGCAGGGGCGGCTCGCGGCCGAGGCGTTGCGCCCCCTCGTCGCCAGCACCGACGCGCAGGCCATGCGCACGATCGCCGAGACGGTGGCGCGGCTCGGCGATTCCGGCTCCAACATCAAGCTGCTCTATCGCCCCGCGGGCGGCCCCTCGAGCCAGTCGTTCTTCTACGTGGCCTCCTCGCCGGCCGTCTCGGCTCAGTACCTCGACGAGGAGCGCCAGGATCTGCTGAACGCCGGCGTGCTCGACCGCCTCAAGGATTCCTGCGAGGAGGTGCGCTCGCTCGGCGTGCGCTACACCAATCCGGCGGGCGGGCACGAGCTCCTCACCTCGATCACGCCCATCCGGGCCGCGAGCGGCTGCTGGGTGGTCATCACCTCCAACCGCACGGCGGAATTCCTCGGCTCCTCGCTCGGCCAGCCCTATTGGCAGACCGATGCCGTGCGGCTCGCCGCGGCGATCTATCTGGCCATGGCGGCCCTCGTCGCGGTGCTCTTCGTCGAGGCGAGCCTGAGCCTGCGCCGCTTCGGACGGCTGGCGCGCGACTTGCGCACGGGACGCGAGCAGCGCGGCTCCTTCGCCTCGCTCAACCGCATTCCCGAGCTCGCGGGCGTGGCCGAGGAGTTCGACCGCCTGGTCGCCACGCTGCGCTCCTCGTCCCAGGCCCTGCGCTTCGCCGCCCAGGAGATGGCGCACGCGTTCAAGACGCCGCTCGGCATCATCGCCCAGAGCCTCGAGCCGCTCAGCCGCGGCCTCGCCGGCGAGGACGCGCGCGCTCGCCGCGCCGTCGAGCTCATCGGCAAGTCGCTCGAGCGCCTCGACAGCCTGGTCGCCACCTCGCGCCGCCTGGACGAGGCGATCGCCGATTCGATCAACCCGCCGCGCGAGCGCGTGCCGCTCTCCGATCTCGTGGGCGAGATCGCCGGCGAGTATCGCGAGGCCCACGAGGAAGGCGGGGCGCGCTTTACCGTGGACATCGAGCGCGGCATCGCGGTGACCGGCGCGCCGGATCTCCTCGAGATCGTCATGCAGAACCTGCTCGACAACGCGCTCAGCTTCAGCCCGCCGCAAGGCGAGATCATGGTGAGCCTGCGCGCGCGGGGCGGCGTGGCCGAACTTGCGGTCGCCGACCGCGGCCCGGGGGTGCCGGCCGACAAGATCGAGCGCATCTTCGAGCGCTTCGTCTCGCTGCGCGCGAGCGAGCCTTTGGCAAGCGGGACCGGAGAGCACGCCGCGGGCGGGCGGCGCGGCGGCGCCCACCTCGGCCTCGGGCTCTGGGTCGTGCGCCGCAACGTCGAGGCGATGGGCGGCGTCGTCGCCGCCGAGAACCGCGCGCAAGGCGGCTTCCGGGTCATCGTGGCCCTGCCGCTCGCGCGCTCGCGGCGGGCTCCTTGAGGACCCGGCCGCGGCATGCCGGGCCAGGCCCGAGCGGGTGCGCGCGGCCCTGTGACGGCGGTCACTGATTTCCCTTGCCGGGTGCAGTAGGTAGAAAGCCGGATTGCTCGCTTACGGCCGTACCCATGCGGCGCCAGCAAGTGGAGCGATCTGGAACCGTCCATCCTCCTGTGGCACTTGGGGCCGGACATCGCGTCCGGCCCCCTTTTTTTGCCCGCCTGCCGCCGCGGCGGCGCTCACTTGCACTTGTCGGCGGCGGTGCCGACCCAGGCCCGGCGCGTCCCCTCGCGGAAGCAGCCGGCGGCCCAGCTGCCCGTATAGCTCTCGCCGCCGGCCTGCCGGTAGGTGCCGCGGCCCTCCGCGCGGCCATCCTTCCAGCCCCCTTCGTAGCGGCTGCCGTCCGCCCACAGATAGACGCCCTGGCCGCTCCTCAGCCCCTGGCGCCACTCGCCGTCGTAGCGGTCGCCGCTGGCCCAGGCGAAGAAGCCGTGGCCGCTCTCGGCGTCGTTGCTGAGCTCGCCCCAGTAGCGGTCGCCGTTGGCCCAGCCGTAGGCGCCATGCCCGTCGTAATGGCCGGCCTTGAGGTCTCCTTCGTAGCGGCCCTCGCGGCGGCCGTCCTCGTACCACTCGAGGACGCCGTGGCCTGCCGCCACGCCGCGGACGCAAGGCCCGCTCCAGCTCAAGGTGAGGGTGGCGCGCGGATGCTGGCGCCACACCCGGCAGCCCTTGGCGTCGGCGACCCATCCGCCGCGCTCTGCCGCATGCGGCCCGGCAAGGCTCAGCGCGATCACGGCAGCGGCGATGCCCAGTGCGTAGCAGCGCATGCGGCGCTCCCGAAACGGCGGCCCAGGGAGCGTGGGCGCGGCTCGCTGCCGCCACAGAAGCTGCGCCGGCGCCCCTCGCGGGGCGCTGGCTTAAAATACAAGGCGCCATCGCCGGCCGCACGGCGAAATTCCACTTGCGCCCGCTGTGGAGGAGCGCTCCTCAACCCATGGCGAGACGCTTGGCGAGCGCGGTCATGCCGCCCTTGGCCAGCCGGCGATTGGCGCCCACGATTGGCGCCCACGATTGGCGCCCCAAACTATACTCCGCGGCCAAAGTCGTATATAAAGTTGCGTCCACCGTGCCAAGCCGGGTCCGGCGGAGGCGTTGGCGTGGGCGGCGAGACGCAAGCGGCGGTGAGGGGGATGCTGGAACGGGCGGCAATGCGCAAGCCGCGTCGTGGCTTGGCGGGGGGGCGGACGCGTGTCCGGTGCGCGGCCGTGCTCCGGCGGGGTGCCTCGGGCGGCCGCCGCATGCTCGTTGCCGGCGCGTTGGCGCTCGCAGCACTGGGCCTCGGCACCGGCGCGGCGGCGGCGGCGCAGACGGGTTCGGCTCCTCAGAACGTCGCCCCAGACGCCGCCTCAGACGAAGGAAGGTCTGCAGGCGCAGTACAACGACCTCTTCCAGAAGCTGCTCAAGGACCCCACCAACGTCGATCTCACCTTCCAGTTCGCCGACGTCGCCACCAAGATCGGCAACTACGAGTCGGCGATCTCGGCGCTCGAGCGCCTGCTGCTCTATGATCCCGATTTCCCGGAGGTGAAGCTCGAGCTGGCCGAGCTCTATCTCCACATCGGCTCCTACGACGTGGCGCGGGTCTATCTCAAGCAGGCCCAGCAGGAACCGAACATGCCGCTGAAGGTCGTCGCGCGCGAGAAGGCGATCGAGGACGAGCTCAACCGCCAGTCGGCAACTTCGAGGATCACCGCCAGCGTGCTCGCGGGAGCGCGCTATCAGACCAACGCCAATGCGGGTCCGGCCGGCGCCAACATCATCGTCGGCGGCGTGCCGTCGACGCTGAGCTCGATCTTCGCGCGCAAGTCCGATTGGGACGTGTTCTTCGACGGCAACATGGAGCACAGCTACGATCTCAGCCCGGCGAGGAACGCGAAACTCGAGACCAACGTCCTCGTCTATTACTCGAAGCAGATCCGGCTGGGGCAATTCGATTCGGCGTCCATCGAGGTGAACTCGGGGCCGCGCTTCGATATGGGCGACGGCGAGGAAGTCTATTTCCGCACGCGGCCCTATATCCTCGCCAACGAGGTGCTGCTCGGCAACGAGCACCTCTTCTGGACGGTCGGCGGCGGCATCGAGGTGAGCCGCCCGATCACCAAGGAGCTCAAGCTCAGCGGCAACTACGAGTTCCGCTCGGAGCATTTCTCCTACAACGACTCGGTCGGGGGCGCCCCCGGCCTGAGCGGGGGCGTGCACGCCTTCACCCTCGGCTGGAGCTACAACGTCCTCGAGAACGGCAGCCTCTCCTTCGATACGGACTACGCGATCGACAATGCGCGGGTGGACTTCAACGCCTCGCATTCGCTCGAGTTCCGCCTCAGCTACTCGCAGAGCGTGTCGCTGCCGTGGCATTTCCCGCGCGGGCCGCTCGTGCTGACGCCCGAGGTCGACCGCATCTATGCCCACTACGACCAGCCCGACCCCGGACTGGACCCGACGCGCTCGCAGGTCACCCAGGAATGGCGCTACGGCCTCAGCACCCAGCTCGGCCTGACCGAGAGCCTGGCCGCCAGCGTGCGCGTGGTCCGCGAGTTGGTGGATGCCAACATCCCGATCAGCAAATACAACAACTCGCAGGTGATCTTCGGCCTGCTTTGGTCCTACTGAGCGGCGGGCGAGGCCGCCCGCGTCGCGTCTCCGCCCCGCTCGGCCGCGGCGGGTTTGACGCGCTCCACCCGGATCGAGCGATGGACACGGGCCCCGTCATCCATATCGAGCCGAAGGGCCTTCTTGCCAACCGCATGATTCAATATCTGGCGGCGAAAAGACTGCAGGCGCACTGTCGCGGCAGCCGCCTATCCAACGTCAGTCTCCCCGAATGGGACCTCGTGATGCCGCCGCTCAGTAGCGGCGGAGAGGAAAGGGAGCTGGTGCTGCGCCACGAGGCGCGGGTGCCATTCCGCACCCTGGTCGAGCTGGTGAATGCCGGCGCATTCCAGCGCGTCGTGATCGCCGAAAACGCGCAACGGATGGACTATCTCGGCGAGCCCGCGGCTTGCGCGCGCGTCTTCCCGCCGAAGGCCACCCCCGCTCCGGTGGCGGACGACGAGCTCCTCATCCACATCCGCTCCGGCGACGCGGCCGGAGGCATCCAGCACTACCCGCTCGTCCCGGCGGAATTCTATCGCACGTTGAGCGAGCTGAGCGGGCTCAGGCCCTGCTTCATGGGGCAGCTCGAGAACAACGCGCACTGCGACCGGCTGCGCGAGGGCTTTCCGCACGCGCGGTTCATCGAGACGCAGGACGTCCTCAGCGACTTCGAGACGATCCGCTCGGCGCGGCACATTGCGATCGCCGTGAGCACCTTCTCCTGGCTCGCCGCCTGGCTGTCGTCGGCGGAGCGCATTTTCCTCCCCATACTCGGCTTCTTCAATCCGATGCATTTCCCGGGCTGGGGCGACATCGACCTTCTACCGACCGCGGATGCGCGCTACCGCTTCTTCCTCTTCCCGCTGCATTACGGCCTTTCGCTCGAGGAGGCTCTGCCCTCGCATGCGGAAATCGCCGCCCGTTGCAGGGAGATCTCGCCGCGCCAGGTCGATGTCCTGCGCCAGCGCGCGCCCTACGTCCGCGTCGCTCCGTCCGACATCGACTTCAATCCGGTGTGGTACGCGCATGCCTATATCGACGCGGCGATGGAGATCAGCGAGGGCTGGTTCGCCGGCCCGCTCGAGCACTATCTCGAGATCGGCTGCCGCCGGGGCTGCCGGCCGATGCCGCCCGGCTTTTCGCAGCGCCGCGACCCGGTCGGCCGCGCAGCCGACGTGGCCGCCGGCAGGCCCGCGCAGCAGAGCTCGCTCAGCCCCTGGTCGGTCGGGCGCACCACGGAGGAGGACGCCGGACGCGCCTTGCTCGGAGCGCCGCAGGAGCCCTATGCATTTCACACCAACTGGGAGAATTCTCCCTGGTGGCGCGTGGATCTCGAACGGCCCCAGGCAATCGCGGAGGTCCTCATTGACAATCGTGCGGACGATGTCCTCAATGCTGCGCGCGCCGGTCCGCTGCGCGTCGAGACGTCGATCGATATGGAGACGTGGGCCGAGCTCTTCACGACACCTCCCGGCTTGATGGGCGGCAGCGGCGGGAGAGCGGTGATTTGGACGGCACCCGCGCCGCGTGTCGCGCGTTTCGTCCGCATCGTCGTTCCGCGCTGGACCTGCCTCCATCTGCGGCAGGTGCAGATTTTCGCCAGCGCGGCAGGGTGAGCCGCGCGGGCGGCCGCCGGTCATGCGGCACCGGAGGCGCCGGCGCGTCCTTCGCTCGCGCCGGATCGGCCGACGCTGTAAAATCCTTTGCTTCGAGCGGCGGAGTCCGATCGCCGGCTCCGGGTGGCAAGTCAACGAGAGCGAGCGATGGAGCCGCAGGATACCGGTGATTCCGACAGCGAAGACGCCGTCGAGCCCGAATGGGAGCGGCAGAAGCGGCGCCTGCGCCGCCGCGAGCTCATCATCACCATCGTCGGTGCGATCTTTTTTCTTATGTCGCTGTTGATCCCATTCGTCACCGGCATGCATCGTCCGTGACCCGCGCGGGCGGACGGGCGCCCGCCGCCCAGCCGCGCGGCGATCTCTGACGAGCCGGCGTCACGTGCCGCGCGCTAACGCCGACGAGACCGGGTCGAGCCCGAATAGCACGTGGTCGACGGAGTTGGGAAACAGGGTCTCCAAGAGAAAGCTTGGCAAGAGCTTCTGCACGAAGCATCGCGACGTATTCGTGGAATGCAGAATATGCAGGCATATGAAACTCATATCCGCCACGCCGTACATCCCGAACCGCTCCATGGCGCCCTCGGCGAACACGGCGTCCTCGCGCCAATCCAGATCCGGACACCGCACCTCGTTCCAGACCGACTTCCTGTACATGAACGAGAACCCGTAGCCGAAAACGGATCCACGCAGGTGCACATTGTTGCTGTCGTCGAAATTGACGAGCTGCACGGGCTCGTTGCCGAGGACATAATGGGGCCCGACGTGCTGGCACAAGTCGCAATGCGCAAAGATGCCATGGACCTTGCTGAAGATGAAGAAGCTGTCCAGCTTCACGAAGCTCGCCTTCTCCTCGAACATGGCGCGGAGCATGTCCAACAGGTAGTGCTTTGCGTAAAAGTCGTCGTCGTCGAAATTTGCGATGATCTCTCCACGCGCCTGCTCGATGAGGATGTTGCGCTTCATGCCGATGGTGAGGGGTTGCGAGGAATGCCTGTAGATGACGCGCGGGTCGGCAAGTGCCGTCATGAAATCACTGGGCGACGGACTGTCGTCCAGGACCAGCCACTCGAAATCGCTCATATGCTGAGCTTTGACGCATTCGTATATGAGCGGCAGGAAATGCTGCCGATTGCGAGTCGGCGTATTGATGCTGACTAAGGGATTTCCCGCCATGCGCGCGACTCAGGGCTCGCTTTAATCGACATTCTCCAGACGACCAAGAAAGGTAACATTCCGCTGGGATGCCCGGAAGCGAAAAGGCGCCGCCGCGAGCTCATCATCACTATCGTCGGCGCGATCCTGCCGCTCATGTCGCTGGCAATCCCCGTCATCGGCGGCGCGCACCGCTGGCGACCGGCAGAGGCAGACGGGGAGCGTCCGCTCACGCGCCGAGCGCCCGCTGCGCGTGCTGCAGGTTGCCCAAGACGCGCTCCCGCTCGCCGGCCGGCAGCTGGGTGCCGTCGAGCAGCATTTGGCAGACGCGCTCCGATTCGCGGTGTTCGCCTATCCAGTAGGTCGCGACCGCATATTCGTCCCAGTTGAGCCAGTCGTAGCATTCGCCCTCGATGAACAGATAGTCGCTGGCCGGCCGCGGGATTTCGGTGGCGCGCTTGGAGAAGAGATGCGCCAGCGCGTACCGGTTGCGTTCCCGGTAGAAGCGCGCCAGGCGGACGAGCGGCTCGGCCCGCTGCATGCGGTATTGGTAGGTCTGCAGATAGCACTCGACCACCGTCGCCTCGGGAAGCCCCAGGCTCTCGCTCAGGCGGGCGATCTGGTAGAGCGAATACCACACCTCTTCGACCCAGCCACCGAGCTCGGCGCGGCGCCGGTAAGTCTCGAGGGCGTCTTCCGGCCGCCCCATGTCCCTGTAGGTTTGCGCAAGATAGAAGATGTTGCGCGGCTTGAGCAGCCGCGCTTCGCCGAGAGGCTCCTTGAGATCGGCGCGCTCCGGCTCGTAGGCGGCCTGCCGCTCGAGCTCCTCGAGCGCCTCGAGGTCGCGCGTGAGGAGGGCGATGTCGCGGCTGTATTTCTCCGGCCTGCTGCTGCCGTCGGCATAGTCCAGGAACTCGATGGCATCGGTCAGCGGGGGGTCGCGGTGGATGTCGGGCGACACGCTGGCGCAATATTCGTGGGTCGAGCCCCAGTAGCGCCAGCGCCGGCCCCCGGTCAGGCGCGCGTTGACCAGGCGGACGTTGCCGTAGAAAAATCCCCATTGGTTGCGCTGGATGACGAGATAGACGTCGGCCGCGAGCTTCTCCTTCCAGGCGGGGTCGCGCACCGTCAAGGTCATGTCCGCGTCGCAAAACAAGAGATAGTCCGCCTTGCCCTCCGCGAGACGGATCGCCTCGGTGCGATTATGGGCGAAATCGCGCCAGGGCCGCGCGTGGAGCTCGCCCGGAATCCCCCTCAAGTGGTCGAGAACGAGCTGTTGGGTGCCGTCGCCCGACCCCGTATCGACGATCACCCAGTAGTCGATGAACGGCCGCAGCGAGTCGAGGCAGCGCCCGATGACCCGGGACTCGTTCTTGACGATCATGTTCAGGCAGACGCTGCGCTGCTGCGGCAATGGGGCTCTCCTTCGGCGGCCGCCGGGGCGAGGGTGCGGCACTCGGCTCGCCCGGACTGGCCCCGGTCCGGGCTCCCGGGAGCGCGGCGGAAGTCTAGCAGAAGCGGGCATGGCGGCGGCAATGGCGCGCGCGCGGCATGGCAGACCGCCCAACGCCCTGCCGCGCGCACTTCCGCCAGGATTCCTTCTTGCGCAGCCGCCGCAACTCCCTTAAATTCGCTTAAAATTGATAACATCGACGGCAAGCCCGCATTGCTTGCCAGCCACAGCGAGATGGCCCGCGCCAGAGAGATTGCGCGACGGTTCAAGTGGTTAGGGCGTTCGCTAGGGGGCCTGGCACAACGGTTGCATCTTAAGGCGGGCGATGAATTGCCGCACTGAATGGGCACCCGGAGCGCAGGCAACTCGGAGGACGGCGTCGCCGCTTCCGGGGAAGCCCGTGGGCTGACGCCCGATCTGTCGGGCGGCGGCCAGGACGAAGCGTGAAGCGCGCGGGGATCAGCCGCGCCGGCGGGGGAGCAGGGGATGCGCGGGGTCACGTCTCGAAACGCGCTTCGCGAGAGGCTGTTAGCCGAAGCCGCCCGCTCGGTCTTCGTGGCGCTGCTCGGCCTGGGCGGCGGCGCCGGGTCCGTTGCGGCGGCCCAAGAGACGGTCGGCGTCACCTCCGCGGTCAATCCGGAGGCGGTGGGTCAGCCGCCGAATGAGCCGGAGAGCACGCTCATCGTCGGCCACGACATCATGCGCAATGAGCGCATCGCCACGAAGGGCCTGGGTCAGACGCAGATCCTCTTCGTGGACCAGTCGTCGCTGACGGTTGCCCCCAACTCGGAAGTGGTGATCGACGAGTTCGTCTACGACCCGCGCAAGCAGGCGGGCAACATGGTCGCGAATTTGACCACCGGCCTGCTCCGCTACGTGGGCGGCAAGGTGAGCAAGCAGAAGGACGTCACCTTCATGACGCCTTCGGCCGCGATCACCGTGCGCGGCGGCATCCTCTTCGTCAAGGTCGGCGCCAACGACCAGGTCACGGCGACCTTCGGCTTCGGCGAGCATATGTGCGTGCTCGCGGACGGACACAAGGTCTGCACCAACGTGCCCGGCACCTCGGTCGCCGTGCCGGGATCGGGCCAGCCTCCGTCAGCGCCCTTCGCGACCTCGCCTGCCGCCCTCCAGAGCATGATCGGCGAACTGGAAGGCGACGATCCGAACGCCCTCGCGGCCGTCATCGGCTCGATAGCACCACGAGCCGGGGGCGACCAGGGAAACCCGGGCCTAGGCGATGCCGGCCCGCCTTCGGGCGGCGGCAATGGGCTGGGCTCTTATTCGAACAGCGGGCCACAGACCTTCATTCCCAACCCGACGCCGACGCCCACTCCGACGCCGGCGCCAACTCCTGCTCCGACACCTACGCCGACACCCACGCCGGCGCCGACACCCGCACCCACGCCCACCCCGACGCCCACGCCTACTCCTACTCCTACGCCGACGCCGACGCCGACGCCGACACCCACGCCAACGCCAACGCCAACGCCGACCCCGACGCCCACGCCAACGCCAACGCCAACGCCGTCAAAGCACCACCATCACCACCACCATCACCATTACCAGTTCGAGTACCACCATCATTATTGGTACGACCACCATTGGTACGGCCATAGCGGCTCGTCGGGCCACAGCGGCTCCTCGGGCTACACCGGTTCCTCTGGACACAGCGGCAGCTCCGGCTTCTCCGGCTCGTCCGGGCACAGCGGGAGCTCCGGCGACAAGGGCTCGTCCGGGCATAGCGGGAGCTCCGGTGACAAGGGCTCGTCCGGCCATAGCGGCAGCTCCGGCTTCAGCGGCTCGTCCGGGCACAGCGGGAGTTCCGGCGACAAGGGCTCGTCCGGCCATAGCGGCAGCTCCGGCTTCAGCGGCTCGTCCGGGCACAGCGGGAGTTCCGGCGACAAGGGCTCGTCCGGCCACAGCGGCAGCTCCGGCTTCAGCGGCTCGTCCGGGCACAGCGGCTACTCCGGCTCCTCGGGCCATAGCGGCAGCTCCGGCTTCTCCGGCTCGTCCGGGCACAGCGGGAGCTCCGGCGACAAGGGCTCGTCCGGCCATAGCGGCAGCTCCGGCTTCTCCGGCTCGTCCGGGCACAGCGGGAGCTCCGGCGACAAGGGCTCGTCCGGCCACAGCGGCAGCTCCGGCTTCAGCGGCTCGTCCGGCCACAGCGGGAGCTCCGGCGACAAGGGCTCGTCTGGCCACAGCGGCAGCTCCGGCTTCAGCGGCTCGTCCGGCGGCCACAGCGGCAGCTCCGGCTCGAGCGGCTCGTCCGGCGGCCACAGCGGCAGCTCTGGCTCGAGCGGCTCGTCCGGCGGCCACAGCGGCAGCTCCGGCTCGAGCGGCTCGTCCGGCGGCCACAGCGGCAGCTCCGGCTCGAGCGGCTCGTCTGGCGGCCACAGCGGCAGCTCCGGCTCGAGCGGCTCGTCCGGCGGCCACAGCGGCAGCTCCGGCTCGAGCGGCTCGTCCGGCGGCCACAGCGGCAGCTCTGGCTCGAGCGGCTCGTCCGGCGGCCACAGCGGCAGCTCCGGCTCGAGCGGCTCGTCCGGCGGCCACAGCGGCAGCTCCGGCTCGAGCGGCTCGTCTGGCGGCCATAGCGGCAGCTCCGGCTCTAGCGGCTCCTCGGGCTCCAGCGGCTCGTCCGGCTCCAGCGGCAGCTCCGGCTCGAGCGGCTCGTCTGGCGGCCATAGCGGCAGCTCCGGCTCTAGCGGCTCCTCGGGCTCCAGCGGCTCGTCCGGCTCCAGCGGCAGCTCCGGCTCGAGCGGCTCGTCTGGCGGCCATAGCGGCAGCTCCGGCTCTAGCGGCTCCTCGGGCTCTAGCGGCTCGTCCGGCTCCAGCGGCAGCTCCGGCTCGAGCGGCTCGTCTGGCGGCCATAGCGGCAGCTCCGGCTCGAGCGGCTCGTCTGGCGGCCATAGCGGCAGCTCCGGCTCGAGCGGTGCCTCGGGCTCGAGCGGCTCGTCTGGCGGCCACAGCGGCAGCTCTGGCTCGAGCGGCTCGTCCGGCTCCAGCGGCAGCTCTGGCTCGAGCGGCGCCTCGGGCTCGAGCGGCTCGTCCGGCTCGAGCGGCAGCTCCGGCTCGAGCGGTGCCTCGGGCTCGAGCGGCTCGTCCGGCGGCCATAGCGGCAGCTCCGGCTCGAGCGGTGCCTCGGGCTCGAGCGGCTCGTCCGGCGGCCATAGCGGCAGCTCCGGCTCGAGCGGCTCCTCGGGTCACAGCGGCAGCTCGGGCAACGCCAACAACTTGGGCGCGAGCGGAGACTCCGGCTCGTCGGGCCATAGCGGCAGCTCCGGCTTCAGCGGCTCGTCGGGCCATAGCGGCAGCTCCGGCTTCAGCGGCTCGTCGGGCCATAGCGGCAGCTCCGGCTCCAGCGGCTCGTCCGGTCATAGCGGCTCGTCGGGCCATAGCGGCTCGTCCGGGCACAGCGGGAGCTCCGGCTCCAAGGGCTCGTCGGGCCACAGCGGCTCCTCCGGGGACCACGGCTCGAGCGGCTCGTCAAGCCACAAGGACGGTAAGCACGACTACGACCGTTACACTTTCCACCGCGGGCACGAGCGCGATCTGCACGACGGCAGCGAGCACTCCAGCGGCTGGTCCGATCATAAGGACGCCAAGCACGACTACGACAAATACACGTTCCACCGCGGCAAGGACCACGAACGGCACGACAGCGGCGATCACGCCAGCAGCTGGTACCGCGATAAATTCCAGAACTATCTCGACCGCTTCGGGAAGGAGATGGACCGCTGGAAGAGAGCTGCCGAGGACCACCGCAGATGGCGGACGTGGCGCGAGCACTTCGGCATCTCGAAGGGCAAGCACCACGAGCACGATAAGGACAAGGAAGGCCACTGAGGCCGCCCCGCCTTCCTGACCTGCTTGCCGAGTGCCGAGTGTTGCCGCGCCGGCAAGCGGGCTCGGTTCATTGAGCTCGCAGCGATTGCGTGGCTCGCAAGGGGCCGCACTTCGCCCTGCGCCGGCGGCTATTTCGTGAGCGCGACGAACACCCCGTCCCAATCGGCGGGCGGCGGCTCCGCGCGGAAGCGCGCGATGCGGCCCTCGTAGAGCGTGTAGAGCGCCTGGAGCGTCTCGGGTGCCTGCGAGCTGCAGGCCTCGAGGTACCGGCACGCCTCGGCCCAGCGCCGCTCCCGATAGGCGGCCAGCATGGCGTCGTGGTCGGCCTTGAGCGCCGCGAAGGCGGAGTTCGCCGCGATCCCGGCGTCGCCGACGAGGGCGAAGATGTGCACCGGCACGGCCTTGCCCTTGACCCGCACCAGGTCGAGCTCGATGAAGGCGAGCCCCTCAGCCTCCTCGGCCGTCTTCTCGCCCACCACGATATCGACGCCGTAGCTCGCCGACTGCCCCTCGAGCCGCGAGGCCAGGTTCACGTCGTCGCCGAGCACCGAATAGTCGAAGCGCTGGGCCGAGCCCAGGTTGCCGACGCAGCAGGTGCCCGTATTGAGGCCGATGCCGATGCGCACCTGGTGGAAGGGGCGGTCCTCGGCCGCGGCTTCCTCGCGCCAGCTCTCATTGAGGCGCACGAGCTCGCTGCGCATGGCGAGCGCTGCGCGGCAGGCATGCTCGGAATGGCTCGCATCGTCGAGCGGCGCGTTCCAGAACGCCATGATGGCGTCGCCCATGTATTTGTCGACGGTGCCGCCAGCGGCAAGGATGGCGTCCGTCATGGGCGTCAAGAAGCGGTTGATGAAGCTGGTGAGGCCGTGGGCGTCGAGGCGTTCGGCGATCCCGGTGAAGCCGCGGATGTCGCTGAACATGAGCGTCATCTCGCGCATCTCCCCGCCGAGCACGAGCCGCTCGGGATGGCGCGAGAGCTGTTCGACGATGGCCGGCGCCAGATAGCGCCCGAAGGCGTGGCGCACGCGGCGGCGCTCGTTCTCCGTGCGGAAGAACAGCACGGCCGAGGAGGAGAGGTAGACGAGGAGCACCACGATCGAGGGGAACGCCGGGTCGAACAAGAGATTGTGCGCGGCATAGGCGTACCATGACGCGCCGAACGCCGAAGCCATGGCGCCAAGGCCGAGGAAGGCCGTCCAGCGGGCACCCACCTTGGGCAGCAGCAAGAGGAGGGCGATCCCGATCACCAGCATGTAGACGAGCTCGGCCCCGAGCGCCCAATTGGGCCGCTCGAGCGAGTCGCCGAGCAGCATCTGCTCGGTGAGCTGGGCATGGATCTCGACGCCCGGCGCGTCGGGGTCGAGCGGCGTCGGGCGGAATTCCTTGAGGCCCTGGGCGGTGGTGCCGACATAGACGATGTTGCCCTTGATCATGTCCGGGTCCACGCTGCCGTCGAGCACCTTCCAGGCGGGTACGTAGCGCTCGGGGACGGGTGGCGTGAAGTGGAGCCAGACGGTGCCGCGCGAATCGGTCGGCACCACGAGCCGGCCGACCTTGATCGAGTTCACGCCCACGTGCTCGCCGAAGCTCCTGACGCCGTTGGCACCCGTCGACTTGATGATGTAGGTGTGCGCCCCCTGCGCCACGCGCAGGGTCTCGAGCGCCACCGCCGGATAGAGCCAATAATCGTCGAGGCCGCTCACGAGGGGCACCCGGCGGGTGATCCCGTCGATCCCGAGGATGTCGTTGAAGGTGCCGTTGCCCGCGGCGGCCGCCTCGATGCTGCCGATATTGACGACGGCGCCGCGGAACTGCGGGACCCAGGGCCGCGGATCGTCGCCGGCGATGGCGAAGCTGGCCTTTTCCCGCGGCAGGAGCGCGCCGTGCCGGTGGGTGAGCACGAAGCCGGTCACCACGCGGCTGCGCCGGATCGCGTCGCCGAGCACGTCGTCGTGGTCGGGGAGCGCCTCGATGCGCTGGACCAGGGGGTCGTTGGGATCGAGTCCCTTGAGGTCCCCGAGGGTGTACGCCGGCGAGGTGCGGTCCGGCTCGGCAAAGACGATGTCGAAAGCGGTCACCGCGGCGCCGAGCGCGGTCAGCCGGTCGACCAGCTTGGCCATGAGCGTGCGCGGCCACGGCCATTGACCGAGGCGCGTCAGGCTGTCGTCGTCGATGTCGACGATGCGCACCGGCACCGGCTCGTAGTCGCGCGGCTTGAGGCGCATGTAATCGTCGAAGACGAAGAGCCGCAGCTGCTCGAGCGGCACCGGCTCGGCGGCCCAGCCGGCGAGCGCTGCAAGAAGGATGACGAGGGGCACCAGAAGGTGCAGCTTGCTCTTGAGAAGGCGCTTCGCCTGTTGCATGGCGCCATGCTACCCGCTGGCGCGCCGCTCCGCCACATGGCCGGCGAGGGCGGCAATCAGCTGCTCGAGGACGGGGCGCAGCCGCTCGGCGCGCTCGGCGCGGTAGCGGAAGGGCGGGCTCTCGTCCATGTAGGTGATCTGGCTGAGCTCGAGCTGGACGGCCTGCACGGCGTCCGCGGGGCGGCCGTACCGCCGCGTGATGTAGCCGCCGGTGAAGCGGCCGTCGAGCACGCTCGTGAAGCCCTCGGCGCTCTGGCAGAGCTCGAAGAGCCTGCGGGCGAGGCCGGCCTCCATGCTGGCGCCCTTGGCGGTGCCCAGGTTGAGGTCGGGGAGGCGGCCAGGGAAGAAGCGCGGCACGCGCGAGCGGATCGAGTGGGCGTCGAATAGGATGGCGAAGCCGAACTTGCCGCGGATGCGCTCCAGCTCGTGTGTGACGCGGTCGTGATAGGGCTTCCAATAGACGTTGATGCGGCGGTGCACCTCCTCGGCGTCGGGCTCCTCGCTTGGGCGGTAGAGCGGCAGACGCTCGAAGGTGTCGAGCGGGACGACGCCGGTGTTCTCGGCACCCGGATAGAGGGCCTCGCCGCTCGGGTCGCGGTTGAGATCGACCACATAGCGCGAGAAGTTCGCCATCAGGAAATGGGCGCCGAGCGCGCCCGCGAATTCATAGAGCCGGTCGACGTGCCAGTCGGTATCGGCCAGCACGAGCGCGGCGGGCGTCATGCGCGCCGCCAAGTGATCTGGAACGCTCGTGCCACAATGGGGGATCGAGATGAGGAGCGGTGTGCTTCCCGGGAGGAGACGGTAGATTTCGCTCACGGCTTCTCCCCGCGTGAGAGGGCTTCTAGGCCGAACCCCGCGCGCCTTCCGTGAGGAGGCGGCAGTAGAGCGCCGCATCCACGTTGCCGCCCGAGCAGACGACCGCGACCGCGCGCCCGGCAATAGGCAGCTTGCCGGCGAGCACGGCCGCGAGCGCCACGGCACCCCCCGGCTCGACCACCAGCTTGAAATGCTCGAAGGCTGCCGCCATGGCCGCTGCCACCTCGGCTTCGCTCACGGCAAAGCCGCTCGCGACGCGGCCCTGCATGGCGGCGAAGGTGAGCTCGCCCGGCTGCTCCGCCATGAGCGCATCGCAGATCGAGCGTCCGCCGCTGGCGTTGCTCACGCGCCTGCCTGCCGCGAGCGAGCGGGCGGTGTCGTCGAAGCCTTCCGGCTCGACGCTGTGCACGCGCGTCGCCGGCGAGAGCTCGCTGAGGGCGATCGCGATGCCCGAGGCGAGCCCGCCGCCGCTCGCGGGCACCGCCACCGCGGCAAGCTCGACGCCGAGCGCCGCCGCATCCTCGGCGATCTCCAGGCCCGCGGTGCCCTGGCCCGCGATGATCTCGGGGTCGTCGTAGGGCCGCACGAGCGTGGCGCCGCGCTCGGCCAGGAGCCGCGCCGCGACCGCCTCCCGGTCCTCCTTGTAGCGGTCGTAGAACACCACCTCGGCACCGTAGCCGCGGGTATTGGCGACCTTGATGGCGGGCGCATCGGCCGGCATGACGATCACGGCCGGCATGGCGAGAAGCTGGGCCGCGGCCGCAACGCCCTGCGCATGGTTGCCGGAGGAGAAGGCGACGACGCCGCGCGCCCGCGCCTCGGCGGGGATCTGGCTCATGCGGTTATAGGCGCCGCGGAACTTGAACGAGCCCGTGCGCTGCAGCGTCTCGGCCTTGACGAAGAGCCGGCCGCCGAGCCGGGCATCGAGCACCGGCGATGCGAGGAGCGGGGTGCGCACCGCCTGCCCGGCAAGCCGCGCCGCGGCCGCGCGCACCGCCGCCAGCGTCGAAATCGCCTTTATCTCGGGCCTCGCGTCGTTCATGGGCTCACCCCCCTCTCGAGAAAGTATATGACGACACGAGGCGCCTGCAACCGCGGCCTGGCTCCCGCGGCCTGGCTCCCGGCCGGCCCGCCCGCCCCGCCTGCGGCAAGCGGTCCCATGGCGTGGCCCCGATCTTGCTCTACCTCGAGGGAGCGGGGAGAAGGCTTCCCGTTCGGATGCAGGATCAGGATAGCGAGAGGTTCGGTCATGGCATGGGTCGCAACGCACGGGCAAAACAGCCGGGAAATGGTCTCCGAGCGGCCGGCAAAAGCCGCGCGATCCGGCCTTCTTCGGCGGCTGAGAGGGGTGCGGGACATCTCCCTCCTGCTCACCGCCTGGCTGGGCAGCTGGGCCCTAGTGGTCCTCGTGGCCAGAGGCCTGTGGGGCATCCTCTAAGCGCGCCGTCGCCAGGCGGAGCCCACCCGCTTCGCAATTTGCAAATTGCAAGGCAAATTGCCTAAAATCCACTTCAAATCTGCTGAGCTCCTCGCGCTCCTCGTCTTAGGCCGCATCCGCACCTCCCAAGGAGGCTTGCAGCGCCGCGCGATGCCTGGCGCAGCGCGGCCCGCTCACGCGAAGTAGCAGGAGACCGAGCCGAAGGGGCCGTAATCCGCGTGGATCGTATCGCCCTTCTTCACGTCGATCGGCCTGATGAAGGAGCCGCTCAGGACGACTTGGCCGGGCTCGAGGGCCAAACCGTGGAGTGCGAGCTTGTTGGCGAGCCAGGCGATGCCGTTGGCCGGATGGTTGAGCACCGCCGCCGCGACCCCGGTCTCCTCGATCTGGCCGTTCTTCGCGCAGAGGCCGCCGATCCAGCGCAAATCCGTCTCGAGCGGCTTGAAGGGCCGCCCGCCCACCACGATGCCGGCGTCGCTCGCGTTGTCGGCGATGCCGTCCGTGATCTTGCGCGTGGCCTTGCTCTCGCGGTCGACGCGCTCGATGCGCGCGTCGAGTATCTCGAGCGCCGGCACCACGTAGTCCGTGGCGTTGAGCGCATCGAAGATCGTGGCGCCGGGGCCGGAGAGCCGCCGCGCCAGCACGAAGGCGAGCTCCATCTCGATCTTGGGCTGGATGAAGCGCTCGGTCGGGATGTTCGAGCCGTCATGGAAGAACATGTCGTCGAGGAGGAAGCCGTAGTCCGGCTCGTCGATGTTCACGGTGCGCTGCATGACCTTGGAGGTGAGGCCGATCTTGCGCCCCTTGACGGTGCGCCCGCGCGAGAGCTTGAGCTGCAGCCAGGCGTGCTGGATGGCGTAGGCGTCCTCGATGGTCATGGCCGGATGCTCGCGGGTGAGCTGGCGCATGAAGGTGCGCGTGCGCTCGGCCTCCTCGAGGCGGGCGACCGCGGCCTCGATGCTCGTCTTGTCCAACATCGTCTTGCCTCCCTCGGATGATTTCTCTCGACGGTGCGCGTCGGACGCCGCCCGGGCGGGGTGTTATGCCAGCGCCACCAGGAAGAGGCGGCGGAAGGGATAGAGCGTGCGGCCGTCGGCCTCGGGCGGGTAGGCCTTGAGCACGCGCTCGCGGTACTGCGCCTCGAAGGCGCTGCGTGCCGGCTCCTCGAGTGCCGCGAGGAAGGGGCTCAACGCCGTGCCCTTCGTCCATTCGACCACCGGGTTCTCGCCGCTCAGGACCTGGAGATAGTCGATGTCCCAGATGTTGAGGCCCTTGGCGAGGGGGGCTAGGAGGCGGTGATAGAACTGAGGGGGCGCCACGCGCGCGCTGCGCACCAGGGGCTCGAGGTGCTGGCGCCAGGGTCCTGCCGCCACCGTCTCGCGGATGGCGACGTGGGAGGGGCTGTCGTCGTTGCGCGGTACCTGCACGGCGAGTGCGCCGCCCGGCGCCACCTGTGAGAGGAGCCTCGGATAGAGCCTCTCGTGATCGTCGAGCCACTGCAGCGCCGCGTTGGTGAAGACGAGGTTGACGGGCTCCTCGGCGCGCCAGCTCGCGATGTCGCCTTGGCGCCACTCGAGCGCCGGATAGTCCTTCCGCGCTCGCTCGAGCATCTCGGCCGCGTTGTCGATGCCGATGACGTGCGCGCCCGGCCAGCGCTCCGCGAGCAGTTTGGTCACGTTGCCGGGGCCGCAGCCGAGATCGACGATGCGCCGCGGTGCCGCGAGCGGCACGCGCGCCATGAGGTCTAGCGCCGGCCGCAGCCGGTGATCGCCGAAGGCGAGGTAGAGGTCGGGGTTCCAGCTCATGGGGCGGTCTCGGGCGAAGGGTCGCGGCGATGGCGCAACGATAATGCCGCGGCTAATCTAGCGGACGGAGAACCCCGCGCATAGCGGTGCACGTGGTGCCGGCGTCCAAACCCACGTCGGCGCCGCCCGGCGGCCGCGGCGCTTGACGGTCGGCTGGGCTGTGCATACATTGATGCACATCGTGTGTACAGAACCGCGGGCCGGGCCGGTGCGTGGCGGGACGAAGGACGTTTTTCCCGATGGAGCCCGACAGGTTCGAGTGGGATGAAGCAAAGCGTCGCTTCAATCTCGAGAAGCACGGCGTCGACTTTGCAACGGCCAAACGGGTCTTTTCGTGCCCACGTCTCGAGCAAATCGATGCGCGCCGGGATTATGGCGAGCAGAGGATCATCTCTATCGGCACGGTCTTCGGGCTTGAACTCGTCATCGTCTGCACCTTGCGCGGCAATGTGTGTCGCCTGATCTCAGCGAGAAGAGCGAATGAGCGCGAGAGACAAGCGTATCGTCAGACGTTCCCGGATATCGGCCGCGCGTGACCGCACCGATTGGAAGCGTCTCAAGGCGCTCACCGACAGGGAGATCCAGCGGGCCGTTGCCGAGGATCCCGACGCGGCACCGCTCCTCGATGCCGATTGGTTCAAGAGTGCCAGGCACGTCAGTCCGCCCGAGAAGGGCCGCATCACGATTCGCCTCGACAAGGACATTCTCAGCTTCTTTCGCACGTTGGGCCCGCGGTATCAGACGCGCATCAATACGGTTCTGCGCGCCTACGTCGAGCACGTCCAGCGGGCTCGCAAATAGACTTGGACTGACAATACGCACGATCCTCATCCTCCGCCCAGGCGCCCTCGGCGACGCGCTTCTGACCCTGCCGCTCGTGGAGGCGCTCGCCGCGCGCGGGGCGGCGCGCATCCTTCTCCTCGGCACGCCGGGCTCGTGGCGCTTCCTGCGCGTCCCTTCGCCGCCGCTCGAGGTTCTCGACATGGGCGGGCGGGAGTGGCTCGGCCTCTTCGCCGGAGACGCCGAGCTCGGCGTCCGCGCCCGCGCGCTGCTTGCCGGGGTCGACGCGGCCCTCGTCCTCGCGGGCGCCCACCGCGCGGCGCTCGAGGCGGGATTGCGCGCCGCGGGCGTGCCGCAGGTCCGTGGCGCTCGACCGGCGGCACTCGGGGAGGCGGCGGATGGCGAGGACTGGCCGGCGAGCGAGGCGGTCTCAGCGCCATGGCCGCCTGGCCCGGCCCATGCGGCAGCCCGCCTCATGGCGCCGCTCGAAGCATTGGGCGGCTGGCCGGCCGCAGCTTTGCCCCTCCCCGAGCATCCGCTCCTTCGCCTCGACCGGGTGGAGGCCGCGGCGGCCCTGGCGTCGGTCGGCCTCGCAGCGCCGCCCGAGGGCGGCATTCTCGCCCTTCATCCGGGCAGCGGCGGGGCCGCCAAATGCTGGCCCGCCCCGCATTTCGCGGCACTCGCCGCGGCAGCCGCGAAGCGCTTCGGCGTGATGCCGGTCTTCCTCGTGGGACCGGCGGACGCGGAGGCTTGGCAGGCGGTCGAGCGCGCGCTGCCGCGCGGGTTCCCGGCGCGTTCGCTCGTTGGGCGGCCGCTCCGCGAGGTGCTGGCGCTGCTCTCGCTCGCCCGCGCTTACGTCGGCAACGACTCCGGCATCAGCCATCTCGCCGCGCGCGCTTGCCCGACGCTCGCCCTCTTCGGGCCGAGCGACCCGCGCGTGTGGCATCCGCTGGGCCTGCGCGTCCGCGTGCTCAAGGCGCCCGGGGGCGATCTCGCGCGGCTTTCGGTCGAGGCGGCGCTCGCGGGGCTCGCCCGGCTCCTCTGAGCCCTATCCCATGGTGCGCGGCAGCCAGGTGGCGAGGAGCGGGAAGGCAATGAGGATCACCAGGCGGATGAGATCGGTCACGATGAAGGGCAGCACGCCCAGGAAGATCGTCGAGAAGCTCACGTCCGGCACCACGCTCTTGATGACGAAGACGTTCATGCCCACGGGCGGATGGATGAGGCCGAGCTCCACCGTCATGACGATGATGACGCCGAACCACACGGGATCGAAGCCGAGTGCCGTGATGACGGGGAAGATGATCGGGATGGTGAGGATGATCATCGCCATGGCGTCCATCAGGCAGCCGAGTGCGAGATACATGAGCATGATGAGCGCCAGCACGCCGTAGCGGCCGAGCCCGAGCCCCGTCAAGAAGGCGGTGACGTTCTGGGGAGTCTGCGTGATGGTGAGGAAATAGCCGAAGAGGAGGGCGCCGATCAGGATGGTGAAGACCGCGGCCGCGGTGCGCGTGGCCTGGAGGAGCGAGCGCAGGATGTCGGCCGGCGAGAGCCGCCCGCGCGCGATGCCGATGAGGAAGGCGCCGCCGGCCCCCATGCCGCCGGCCTCGGTCGGCGTGAAGAGGCCGCCGTAGAGGCCGCCGATGACGAAGACGAAGAGGAGGAGCGGCGCCCAGATGTTGCGCAGCGCCAGCGCGCGCTCGCGCCAGGGGCTCCGCGGTCCGGCCGGCAGGAAGCCCGGCCGCAGCGCGCCGATGCCGAGGATGGTGACGATGTACATGGTGACCGCGAGGAGGCCGGGAACGATGCCGGCGATGAAGAGCTTGCCGATGTCCTGCTCGGTGATGATGCCGTAGACGGCGAGCACGGTGGACGGCGGGAAGATGGCGCCGAGCGTGCCGCCGGCCGCGATGACGCCGGTCGAGAAGGACTGCGGATAGCCGTAGCGCCGCATCTCGGGATAGGCCACGGTCGAGAAGGTGGCGGCGGTCGCCACCGACGAGCCGGAGATGGCGGCGAACGAGCCGCAGGCGGCGATGGTGGCGATGCCGAGGCCGCCGCGCAGGTGGCCTACGAAGCTGTTGGCCGCCCTGAAGAGCTCGCGGCTCATGCCCGAGGTCGAGACGAACGACCCCATGAGGAGGAACATGGGGATGACGCCGAAGGTGTAGTCGGTGACCGTGCGCATCGAGGTCTGGCCGACCAGCTTGAGCGCCGGCTCGGCGCCGACGAGATAGCCGAAGCCGCCAACACCCACCAGCCCGAGCGCCATGCCGACCGGCACGCGCAGCAGCATGAGCGCGAAGAGCACGGCGAACCCCGCGACGGCGACCAAGTCCGTGCTCATCGCTTGAGGCTCACTCGACCGCCTTGGTCTGCTGGCGCGCATCCATCAGCTCGGGCCGGAAGATCAGGCGGTAGGTGCGCACGGCGATCAGCAGCACCGCCGAGACGTCGCCCACCCAGGCGACCGCGAAGAAGGGCCAGGTCGGCAGATTGAGATCGAAGGTGAGCACGTGGTCGGCGCGGGTGGTGCGCACCTTGTCGAAGAGGGTGTAGGTATGGACCGTCACCACGAAGAGGAGCACGAGGGTCGCGAAGACGTCGATGGCGCGCTGGAGGCGCGGGCCGGCGTTCGCCCACACGAGGTCGACCGTGATGTGGGTGCCGCGGTAGCTCGTCGCCGCGATACCCCAGAAGATGAGGATGCCGAGGAGGAGGCGCCCGATGTCGTAGCTGTCGGGAATCGACAGGCTGAAGAAATAGCGCAGCAGCACCGAGACGAAGATGTCGGCCGCGACGATGCCGACGAAGGCCGCGGCGATGAGCTCGATCGAGTCGATGAAGCGGTCCATGTGGCGGCGCTTCATGGCAGCACTTCCCCGGCCGGCTCCCAGGGGCCGGCCGCCCGGCCGGTCAGGCGCCGGCGCCGGCATGCCGCATCAATAGGCCGCCTTGTATTTGACGAGCTCGGCCTTGAGCTCGGCCATCGCGGCGTCGGGGTCGACGCCCACCTTGCGCACGTTGGCGGCCCACTTGGCCTCGAGCGGTGCGGCGGCCTGGCGCCAGAGGGCGAGCTCAGCGGCGGTGAGCGAATAGACCTCGTGGCCGGGCTCGCTCTTCAGCTTGGCGATGCCGGCGTGCTCGAAATCGGCCCAGGGTGCCGCGATCTTCTCGGCCCATGCGGTATTGCAATGGTGATCGATCACCGTCTGTTGCCGGGGCGACATGCCGCCGTACTTGGCCTTGTTCATGACGAGTACGAAGGTGGTGACGTAGAGCGGCACGTCCATGTGGTACTTGGTCACCTTGTCGATGCCGAAGAGGATGATCGAGCCCCACGGGAAGGTCACCGCGTCGGCGACGCCCTTCTCGAGGATGTCGCGCACCTCGGGTGCCGCCGCCTGCACGTTGGTGCCGCCAAGCAAGGTCACGAATTCGGCCATGGTCGCCTGCGCCGGGCGCACCTTCATGCCCTTGATGTCCGCCGGCACCACGATCTTCTTGCGCGAGTGGAAGGTGCCCGGGTCGTGCACGAAGGCGAGACAGAACTTCACGTCCTTCATCTCGCTCGGGGCGTATTTGCGGTACCACTCGTCGAGCGCCTCCGTGCCGCCCTTGGCGTCGCTCATGAGGAACGGCAGCTCGCCGGCCGCGATGATGGGGAAGCGGCCGGGCTGATAGCCGGGGTTCACGTAGGTGAGGTCGGCGATGCCGTCGCGCGCCATGTCGTAATGGTCGAAGGCCTTGCCGAGCTGCTGGGAAGGAAAGATGGTGGACTTGATCGTCCCCTTCGACTCCTCCTCGACCGACTTGGCCCAGGCCTCGAGCGCCGGCTGCAAGGGATGGGACGGCGGCACCCAGTGGGAGATCTTGAGCTCGACGGTCTTCTCCTGCGCATGGGCAGGCGCCACGGCCGCGGCGGCAAGCGCTGCCGAGAGCGCTATGAGTATGGCTTTCATCACACCTCCCTCATGGGCGCTCTCGCGGCGCCCTCGATGTTCGCTCCCGGACTGTAAGGCGGCCGGGCCGCCCGCGACAACAGAGAAGTGCGGGTTTGCACGCGCCTCGGACGCGCGTGAGCGCCTAAAGGATCTGCGAGAGGAACTCGCGCGTGCGCGCCTCGCGCGGGTTGGCGAAGAACTCCTTGGGCGGCCCGTGCTCGACGATGATGCCGTGGTCGGTGAAGTACATGTGATCGGCGACCTCGCGCGCGAAGCCCATCTCGTGGGTGACGAGGATGCAGGTCATGCCCTCCTCGGCGAGCTCGCGGATGGCGACCAGGACCTCCTTGACCGTCTCCGGGTCGAGCGCTGCCGTCACCTCGTCGAAGAGCATGATCTCCGGCCGCATGGCGAGGCCGCGCGCGATGGCGACGCGCTGCTGCTGCCCGCCCGAGAGCTCGCCGGGATAGGAGCCCTCCTTGCCCTCGAGCCGCACCTTCTTGAGGAGCTTGCGCGCGCGCTCCTCGACCTCGCGCTTGTCCTCCTTGAGCACGTGCACCGGCGCCATCATCACGTTCTCGAGCGCCGTCTTGTGCGGGAAGAGGTTGTACTGCTGGAAGACCATGGCGACCTCGCGGCGCAGCTGGAGCAGCTCCTTGTCCTTGCGCATCAGGTGCACCTGGTAGTCGGCCACGCGGATCTCGCCGCGGTCGACCATGACGAGGGCGTTGATGCAGCGCAGCAGCGTCGATTTGCCCGAGCCCGAGGGGCCGATGATGCACACCACCTCGCCCTTCTCTACGTCGAGCGAGACGCCCTTCAGCACCTCGACCGTGCCGAACGACTTGTGCACCTCGTGGATGCTGACGATGGGCCGCCCGTCCGTTTGTGCCATGGCAATCGACCTCGGATGTTGCCCTCAGATATTGACCGCGAAGCGGCGCTCGAGGCGCACCGTCCAGCGCGCGATCGGGTAGCAGTAGAGGAAGAACCAGACGAGGATGTAGCTGTAGAACGGCAGCAGGAGCTCGGGGCGGTTCTCGGCCGAGAGCGCGTCGCCGGTGAGCGTCATGACCTCGTTCACGCCGACGATCGAGGCGAGCACGGTCGACATGGTGAGGATCGAGTAGAGGTTCATCCACGGCGGCAGCATGCGTTTCACGCACTGCGGCAGGATGATGCGCCACATGGTCTGGCGCCGCGTGAAGGCGAGGGAGTTGGCGCTTTCCCACTGCCCGGTCGGGATCGACTGCACGGCGCCGCGCACGATCTCCGAGACGTTGGCCATCACCGGCAGCGCCAGCCCGAAGGTCGCCTTGATCCAGTCGGGCAGCGGCACCGCCACGCCCAGGATGTGCACCTGGAAGGGCAGCAGGAACATGCAATAGAAGAGCAGCACCAGCCACGGCGCGTTGCGGAAGAAATGGGTGGTGAAGGTGGCCGCCTTGCGCACCGGCGGCAGGAGGAGATCTGCGCCAGGCCGAGCACGGTGCCGGCCGCGGTGCCGGTCGCCATGGCGAAGAAGCTGATGGCGATGTTGAAGGCGAAGCCCTTGAGGAGAAGCGGCGTCCATCTGAGGAGTGCCGCAACGACCGAGGCCTTGGCGGGCGCCGACTGCGCCTCGGCGGCACCCGCCGCCAGGAGGAAGACGGCGAGGAGGAGCGCTCCGTGGCCGAGGGTGAGCCTGAGCATCGGGAAGCCGAGCGCGCGCTCGGCCGCGGCTCTCGCCGCGAAGCGCTCCGCCGAGGGCAGCAGCACCGCAAGATCGCTCCCTTGCGGGAGTGCGGCAAAGCGGGGGAGGCGCCGCGCCATCAGATCGCTCCCGCCACGGCGACGCCGACGCCGGGCACGCGCAGCGCGTGCTCCCAGCGGTGCATCACCAGCGCCAGCACGCCGACGAGCGCCACGTAGCAGATGAGGAGCACGTTCATCATCTCCGGCACGTTGGCCTCGTCCGACCAGATCTGGCTCGACACCCACAGCATCTCCGGCACCGAGATGGCGTAGGCGAGGGTGGTCGTCTTGATCAGGTTGACGAGGTTGTTGTTGAGCGCCGGCAGGCTGACGCGGAAGGCGAGCGGCAGGATGATGTAGATGTAGGCGCCGAGCCGGCTGTAGCCGAGGGACTCGGCCGCCTCGATCGTGGCGCGCGGCACCGCCTCGATGCCGGAGCGGAAGATCTCCACGTTGAAGGAGCCGGCGTAGAAGGAGAGCGAGAAGATGGCCCAGGCGACGTTGCTGACGATGGGGTGCTCGATGCCGTTCGCCCCCGGCAGGCGCAGGAGCGCTCCGATGCCGAAATAGAAGAAATAGAGCTGCACCAGCGGCGGCGTGTTGCGGAAGAGCTGGATGTACCAGAGGACGACCATGCGCAGCAGCCTGAGCTTCGAGCCCTGCAGCCAGGCGCCGACCACGCCGATCGCGAGGCTCAGGATGATGCAGACGATCGAGAGCTCGATCGTCATCAGCATCCCCTCGGCGAAGCGGTGGCGGTCGAAGGGGTCGTAGAAGATCGTCAGGTTGATGTTGGTATTCTGGTGCAGCCAGGCAAACCAGTTCCAGAAGGCCTGCATGGATCGCCCCCCTGCGGGCAAAGCTTCTTTGCCGCGGAGCCGTCCCTCACCCTTCCCATCCCTGCGGGATGGGCCCCTTCCCTCTCCCGCAAGCGGGAGAGGGTGGCGAGCGCGAGCGAGCCGGGTGAGGGAGCGCTCTCCGTTACTTGTACTTCGCGTGCATGTCCTCGGCGAACTGCGAGTTCGGCACGCCCCACTTCTTCTCGAGCGTGAGGATGAAGCCGCTCTTGTGCCAGTCGATGATGGTGTCGTGCATGAACTTCGCGAAGGCGGTCTCGCCGAGCTTGGCGGCGAGGCCCCAAGGCTGCACCAGGATCGACTTGAGCGGCACCTCGTAATCCTTCCATTCGGGATCGAGGAGCTGGCCGTAGAGCGCCGTGTCGTCGTAGGCGACGCCCACGCAGTTGCCGTCCTTGAGTGCTGCATAGGCCTCGGTCGTGCCCTTGAAGGCGACCGGCTCGATGCCGTACTTCTCCTGCAGCTCCTTGTTGTAGAAGGAGCCCTGGATGAGGCACACGGGCTTGCCCTTGAGCTGGGTCCAGTCGGTGAGATGCGCCGACTTGGGCGTGAGGAGGTTGGTGCCCGAGGCGTAATAGTCCGGGTCGACGATGTCGACCACCTTGCGCCGCTCCGGCGTGTCGGTCATGGTGGCGATCATCAGGTCGATCTTGCCCTGGTCGAGGAACTGCATGCGGTTCGAGGCCACGACCGGCACCAGCTCGAGCTTGACGCCGAGGCGCTTGGCCACGTCGGCGGCGAGATCGGGCTCGATGCCGACGATGTTGCCCGAGGGATCGCGGAAGCCGTAGGGCTTGTAGTCGGCCTTGGTGCCGACGATGAGGGTGCCGCGCTTCTTGATGTCGTCGAGCGCGTCGGCCTTGGCGGCGGCGATGCCGAGCGTGAAGCTCGCAGCACATGCGAGGAAGAGGAGTTTCGTCGCTAGTCTGCTCATCGGCTGTCTCCCATAGGTTCTTGTTCCGCCGCGGCGGACGAGCGGCCCGCCTCAGGCGGTCCCGGCCTCTAACCTAGCCCAAAGCGGCGGCGGACTCTAGGCGCCTTTCTGGCTTGGCGCCGCCGCGAAATTCCGGGCAAATCCCGCTTCAGCGAACATGAGCGTGATCGTGGTGATGGCTACCCGGCGTGCCGTGCGAATGCTTCTCCGAGGCGAGCTCCACCGGCACCATCACGAGCCGGCCGTGTTTCACGCCGCGCTCGGCGATCACGTGCTCGGCGAAGTGACGCACGGCGCCGACCTGCCCTTTCAGCACCGTGACCTCCATGCAGCTGTCGTGGTCGAGGTGCACGTGGAGGGTCGAGACGGACATGTCGTGGTGCTCGTGGAAGCTGTGCGTGAGGCGCTTCGGCAGCTCGCGCGTCGCGTGATCGTAGACATAGACCAGAGCCGCAACGCAGTGCCGCTCCGGCGTCGTCTCGGCTGACGCCTGCTGCAGCCCGGCGCGGGCGAGATCGCGGATCGCTTCCGAGCGGTTCTGATAGCCGCGTACGGCGATGAGCCGGTCGAGCTCCGCCATGAGCGCGTCGTCGATGGTGATGGTCACGCGTTGCATGACAAATCCTCCGGGGCATGATCAACCCTCTGGCCCTCTGCCGTGGCGGTGATATGATGTTTTTCTAATAACATCATACTCACTGATCTGCGAGGGCGCCATGACGGACCAGCCAACAAGTGGATTTCTAGTCTCCGGCGGTTCCCGTGTCACGCGCCGGGCCATTCTGCGTGCAGCCGGGGCGGCGATGGTGGCGGCACCCGCACTGTTGAGGGCCCGCCCGGCCGTGGCCGGCACGATGCTGAACATCACGGCCTACGACGGCTTCATCCCGCCCGCCTTCAAGCGGCAGTTCGAGGCCGAAACCGGGATCGAGGTCCGCGTGCGCCTTGCTTCCAGCCAGGCGCCTGAGCTGAACCTGCTCGTCGCCGAGCGCCCGCATCCCCTGAGCGATATCTGCACGGTCACGGGCAACCGCATCCATCAGTTCGTCGAGGGGCAGGTGATCGAGCCGCTGGATGCGACGCGCCTCAGGAACTGGAAGCGGATCAACCCGCTCTACACGGAGTCCGACTGGATCGCGGTCGACGGCGCCGTCATGGCCGTGCCGCTCTTCGTCGGCGCCGACGTGCTGGTCTACAACGCCGGAAAGGCCGTGCCGGCGCCCGACAGCTGGGGCGCCATGTTCGACCGGCGGTATCGGCGGCGGACGGCCTATGTGATCGAGGATTTCCTGCAATGCACCATGCTCTATCAGGGCGCCGACGGCAGCTTTGCCGCCTATGTCGACAAGCCCGACGAGGCACGCCGCGCCGTGAACGCCGCGCGCGACTTCCTCATCAGGAACAAAAGCCAGGTTCTCAAGTTCTACGAGGACGGCAGCGTGCTGCAGCAGCTCCTGATCGGCGAAGACGTGGTCCTGGCCCAAGCCTATGCCGGCACCTTGGCCAAGCTGATCTTGGCCGGCCAGCCGATCCGTCTCGTTATCCCGCGCGAGGGCAGCCTGGCCTTCGTCTACAACTTCGCCGTGGTGAAGAATGCGGCAAATCGCGACAACGCTTACCGTTTTCTCGATGCTTTGCTCGCCTATCCGGACGTCGGCGCGGCACTGACGCGCTCGGCCGGCTACACCTCGACGTTCACCGGCGCGGAAGCGTCGCTCAGCGAGCTTGAGCGCCGGGCCTTCCTGTTGACGCCGGACCAGCTGAAGCGCTTGCGCTTCCTGAGCTACAAGGCTCAGGCGCTGAGCTCGAGCTTGATCGATCGCGCGGTCGAGGAGGTGCAGGCGGGATGATCGCGGGGGCCCCGCCGGCGGGCGGAGGACGCTCGATGAGGCCCGGCCGCCTTCTGCTGCTGCTCGGTCCTCTGCTGTGGATCGCCGGGCTGAACGTGGCACCGCTCATCGAGATGGCGCGGATCAGCCTGCTCGACAGCTATCCCGCACCGCCCGGCCACGTCGCGCGCTACAGCCTCGACAACTACCTCGCCTTCGTCGCGAGCCCGATCTACCGCGCGGCCTTCCTGCGCAGCATCGTCTTCGCCGGCGCCACCACCGTCCTGGCGCTGCTCGTCGCCTATCCGCTGGCCTACGTGATTGCGCTCAGGGTCCCCCGGCGGCGGCGCCTGCGCCGTCTACTCCTGCTCATAGCACCCTTCTGGACGAGCGAGATCGTGCGCATTTTCGCCGTCATGCTGCTGCTGGCCAATCGCGGGGCGGTCAATGGCGCCTTGCGCTGGGCGGGCGTCACCGACGACCCGCTGCCGCTGCTCTACAATCAATATTCGGTCGCCTTCGGCATGCTCTATGTCGTACTGCTGGCGATGCTGCTGCCGCTCTATGCGGTAATTGAGAGGCTGCGGCGGGACCTCCTCGATGCCGCCGCCGGCCTGGGCGCCAGGCCCTGGAGCCGCTTCATCCGCGTCACGCTGCCGCTCAGCCGCGACGGCATCGCGTCGGGCTCGGCACTCGTGTTCCTCATCAGCCTGGGAAGCTTCGCGGTGCCGATGCTCCTCGGAGGCGCCGACACCACGCTCTTCTCCATGACCATCGGCAGCATGTTCGCCAGCAGCGCCGGCCGCTGGCCGCTCGGTGCGGCGTTCGGTCTCATCCTGCTGGTGGGCGGGCTCGGCATTGCCGGAGCCGTCATGCATTTGATGGCACGGCCCAAAATGGCGCCGGCGTGACCGCTGCACCGCCCCGGCATCGACTGCTGCGCGCGCTCTACTGGGGAGCGGTCGTGTGCCTATTTCTGCCGCTCGGGCTGATGGCGCTGATGAGCGTCAAGGATGCGCCGATCGTGGGATTCCCCGTCGACAGCGTGACACAGCGCTGGTACGCCGCGGTGTTGGCCGACCGCGAGGTCGTGCAGGCTTTCGTCTACTCCTCGGCGGTCGCCGCCGCTTCGGCGTCGCTCGCCCTTCTGGCGGGCATGTGGACGTCGCTGGCGATCGCCAGCCTCGCGAGCCCGGTGCTGCGCGCCCTGCTGTTCTCTGCCGCCTGCCTGCCGGCCGTCACGCCCGGCATCATCTCGGCAATCTCCCTTCGCATGTTCATAGCGCTTGTGGGCCTGGATCCCGGCTTCGCGGCGATCGTGCTCGGCCATGCCGCCCATGCGGTCCCATACGTCGTCGTCATCGCCGGCCTTCGCCTGCGCGCCATGCCGCAGCGCCTGACCGACGCGGCGCGCAATCTCGGGGCGACCGAAGCGCGCACGTTTCTGCACATAACGCTTCCCTGGTTGCGCCCCGCGATCGGCGCCGCGGCGGTGCTGGCGCTGCTCGAGAGCTTCGACGACTTTCTGCGCTCCTTCTTCCTCGGCGGCTACCGCCCGACGTTGCCGGTCCTGATTTACGGCCGGCTCTTTTCCGGGCTCTCGCCGGAGATCGGCGCCATCACGACGTTGGTGCTGGCATTGACCGTCGCCGTTGGGCTTTGCGCCGAACGGCTGCTCCGGCCGATGCGGCAGGATTGAGCGGCCGGCGTTAGAAAGCGGCGTTAGAAAGCGATTGACCGGCCGCGCGGGCGCCGCCCATACTGAGCGTGATGGTTCCCCGTCTTGGGGATTAAAAGGGAACTGCGGTGCGGGCCTTTGCCCTATGCCGCGGCTGCCCCCGCAACTGTAAGCGGCGAGCCGAGCGTCATCGAAGCCACTGGGAAACCGGGAAGGCGACGCAAGGCGAGGACCCGCGAGCCAGGAGACCTGCCATCGGCCGTGGTCACGCGCGAACACATTGGGCGGGGTGCACCGATGGAGATCCGGAACTGTCTCTCGCCTGAGCGGGCGGCCGGACTTTGGTTCGTGGTGACGTGCTGCGTCGCCACGAGGTCCCTGCCATGTCCAGTTCCGCTCGAATCCAAGCGCGTCCGCGCGCGTTCGCCGCATATTTCCTTCTCGCCGCTGCCGCCGGGCTCTCGCCGGCCGCTGCCGACGACGTGCCGGCCCAGCCGATTCCGTTGCCCCCGCTCGTCGTGAGCGCCACGCTCCTGCCGACGCCCGAGGACGAGCTCGGCAGCAGCGTCACCGTGATCACCGACGCCGATATCGAGCGGTTGCAGGCGCGCACGCTGCCCGAGGTCCTCGAGGACGTGCCCGGCATCAACGTGGTCGAGACCGGCGGGCCCGGGGGCCAGACCTCGGTCTTCATGCGCGGCACCAATTCCAACCACGTCAAGGTCCTGGTCGACGGCATCGACGTGAGCGACCCGAGCTCGCCCAATGCCGCCTTCGACTTCTCCCAGTTCCTCGCCTCCGATATCGCGCGGGTCGAGGTGCTGCGCGGACCGCAGAGCGGGCTCTACGGCTCGGACGCCATCGGCGGCGTCATCGACATCATCACCAAGAAGGGCTCGGGCCCGCTGCAGCTCCACGGCAGCCTCGAGGGCGGCTCCTTCGATACCTTCAACCAGACGGCGGGCTTGAGCGGGTCTGAGGGCCGCTTCAACTACGTCTTCGATTTCGCGCACTTCCATGCCGGCGACGTGCAGGTGACCCCCAAGGACCTCGTGCCGCCCGGCCGCGACTCGCACGGCGACTGGAACGACACCAAGAGCTATTCGACCAGGCTCGGCGCCGACGTGACCGACAATTTCGATCTTGGCTTCGTCATGCACTACGTGACGAGCGATCTCCATTCCACGAGCGACGATTTCCTCGGCCCCGAGGCGCTGCCGAGCGAAAGCACCAACAACGAGCTCTTCACCCGCGGCACGGCGCACCTTGTGCTTTTCGACGGCGTCTTCGAGCAGACGGCTGGAGTCGGCTACACGGCCTACCGCCGGCGCTATTACGACCCGAACGCCTCCGATCTGGCTGCGGGCGGCGATCCCGCCTTCTATCGCGGCGACCGCCTCAAATTCAACTGGCAGGGCAACATCAAGGTGGCGACCGGCGAGACGGTGACGCTCGGCGCCGAGCACCAGCTCGACCAGCTCTACGACAGCGGGCCGCTCTTCGCCCAAATGAGCAACAACGCGGGCTTCGTCCAGCTGCAATCGAGCTTTGCGGAGCGCTATTTCAATGCCGTCAGCGCGCGCTACGACGACAACAGCCGCTTCGGCGCCAAGCCGACCTTCCGGGACGCTCCCGCGCTCCTCATTCCCGAGACCGGGACCAAGCTCAAGGGCAGCGTCGGCACGGGTTTCAAGGCGCCCTCGCTCGACGAGCTCTTCGACAACTACCCCGCGTACGGCTTCTTTGCCAACCCCGACCTCAAGCCCGAGACGAGCCTCGGCTACGATCTCGGCTTCGAGCAAAGCTTTCTCAAGAAATCCCTCCGGTTCGGCGCCACCTATTTCCACAACGACATCAGGAACCTCATCGACACCAACGCCACCTTCACCTCCTACGTCAACGTCGGCAGGGCGACGACATACGGTGTCGAGAGCTTTCTCGCCTACCAGCCGCTCAAGGAGCTCGGCTTCCGCGCCGACTACACCTACACCTACGCCGAGGACGACACCCTCCATGAGGAGCTGGAGCGGCGGCCGAAGAATAAGGCGAGCCTCACCGGGACGTGGCACGCGACGGAGGCCGCCTCGCTCTCGGCGACGGCCCTCTATACCGGCGCCTGGATCGACGTGAACCGCGCGGGCACGGCCGCGGGCCTCCGCGCCGGGGGCTATACGGTCGTCAATCTCACGGCCTCCTACGACCTCGGCCACGGCGTCACCGCCTTCGCGCGCGTCGACAACGCGCTCGATCGCCACTACCAGAACCCGGTCGGCTTCGAGCAGCCATCGCTCGGGGTCTTCGCGGGCTTGCGCTACGTCTTCAATACAGCGGAGGTCAGCAAATGATGCAGCCGGCTGCTGCAATTCCGGGCGCTGCGCCAGCGACGCCTCAGCGCGTCACCGAACCCGACGGCGCCACTCTCGAGGTCTTTCTCCTGCCCTGCGACGAGGCGAGCCTCGTCGAGCTCTTGAGCGACCTCTTCGCGAACCACTGGCAGGAGATCACCTTCGGGCCGCTCATCCAGGGTGCCGCCTGGGAGATGCGGGCACCCTTCGCACCCACCCACGTCGGCATGCTCGACGGCTATCTGACCGTCGCCTTCGGCGCCTCGCACTTCCATCTCTGCATCGGCGCGCACAAGGGGACGCACCACAGCCCCACGCCCGAGGCACTGGCGCGCCATCGCCGTACGGCGCGCGCCGAGCTCTACCGGCGCCTCGACCGCGCGGGCGCGCCGATCTCATGGGCCCTGCGGCTCTTCAACGGCCACGGCGAGCAGCAGCTGACCATCCTTCTGCCCAATCCCTTCCTCTCGCCCGACGGGGACAAGGTCGCGAAGGCGCCCGACTGGTCGCGTCTGGCGCTTTGGGACCGCTTGCGCGCGCGCTGGCTCGGCCTCGGCGAGCCCGATCCACTCGACCGCTCCGGCCGCCGCTTCAGCCACGGCTGAGACCCCTCAACCTCGACAAGGAGATTTAGAAATGCCGCAGCAAGACCCAGCGATCCTCGCCCCGTGGCGCCATTGGCTCTGGCTCGCCCTCCTGGTGGCGGCAAGCGTTGGCTTCAGCCTCGGCTTCGCCTGCGCGACACCCTTCGCCGCCTTCGCCGCGGCGGCCGCCCTCACGCTTAAGCGGCGCGATGCCCTTCTCCTCGCGGCCGCGGTCTGGCTCGCCAACCAGGTCGTCGGATTCGGCTTCCTCGCTTACCCCTGGACGGCGGAGACCCTCGCTTGGGGTGTCGCGCTCGGCGCCGCGACGGTGCTCGCCGCGATGGCCGCCCGGGCTACGGCGCTCGGCCTGAGCCAGCTCGGCCGGCTCGAGGCGGCGCTCGCCGCCTTCCTCGCGGCCTTCGCGGTCTACGAGGGGACGCTCCTCGCCGTAGCCTTGGCACTCCTCGGCGGCACGGACGCCTTCTCGCCGGAGATCGTCGGCCGCATCTTCGCCATCAATGGCGCCGCCTTCGCCGGTCTCCTGGTGCTCAACCGGCTCGCCCGCGTGGTCGGCCTCGCGGCCGGGCCCGATCTCCCGCTGCTCGCGACGGAACGGCACGCCTGAGGGATGAACGCAGCCTCGCGCCTCGTCTCGCTGGCACTGCACGCCGCGGTGCTGGGTGCCGTCCTCGCGTGGCATTCGCCCGGCGGCACGCCCGACGCGGAGGCCATCGTCATCCCGGTCACCCTGGTGATCGCGGCGAGCGCCGCCACCGCGGCAAGCGCCGAGGCCCCGCGCGAAGCGGCGCCACCACCCGCTGCCGCAGAGCCCTCGGCCGCAGCCGCGATCGCCGAGACCCCGCCGCAGCCCTCGCCGCTGCCCGAGCGGAAGCGCAAGCCGAGGCGCGCGGTCGCGGCGGCTGCGCCGACGGCAGCGCCCGACCCGGGCGAGGCGCAAGTCCCGGCACCACAGGCCGGGGCGGACGAGCCGCCGCCGGCCGCACCGTCTGCGAGTGCCGCGCCAACGGCCGCAAGTGCTGTGGCGTCCGCCTCGCCGCCGGCAGCGCGCGCGGCCGGACCCGGCGCCGACTATCTCGCCGAGATCGTGGCCTGGCTCGCGCGCTACAAGCGCTATCCCGATGAGGCTCGGCGGCGCCACGACGAGGGCACCGTGCTCATCGCCTTTGCCATCGCCCGCGACGGGCGCGTGCTGTCCTCGGCCGTGCGTGGCGGCTCGGGCAGTGCGGCACTCGACGCGGCGGCCAAGGACATGATCCGCCGCGCCGACCCGCTCCCCGCACCGCCCGCCTCCTATCCCGGAGAGCACCTCGAGCTCGTCCTCCCGGTGACTTTCAGCCTCGAGTGAGGCACCCGCGGTAGTGCCTCACTTTGAAATTCTGGTGCGATTTCAGTTACGTGGGCCGGCCCCTGAGGGAGGGTTTGACTCGCGCTTTCCTGAGGAATCTGATACAGAAAGGACGCGAGAAATGAGTAAGGATTCTACACGTTTCAATAGGCCCGCGAGCGGGAAAAATGCTGGCAGATGCGACCGGCGTAGCCGTGATAGCCGCTCTGGCAAGGTGGGCGCAATGATAGCCAATCGGACGAAGCAGGAAGAAGTAGATCGAAATTTTGCTTTCTTCGAGAGCGAGCTGCCAAAACTTTTGCCTCAGCAGGCCGGAAAATTCGCACTTATACGCGACCTGCAAATTGTTGGCTTCTACGATACCATCCATGATGCCTATACCTCCGGTACAAAGATGTATTCGGATAATCTATTTTCAATACAGCAGGTGACCAAACAGGCTGTGGATTTGGGAGTCTTTTCTCATGCCATGCATTTGGGGACAGCACAGCGGTAAGCAACTTATCTGTGCGGTATCTATCTTTCCGTCGACCGTTCTAACTCCTTCTGGAGGGGTGCCGCCGCATCTAGCGGGCGCAGCTACTTTCCCTACCTTGATTGACACTGGGGCCGATTCCACGGGAATTAGCACGAAAGTTGCGACACAATTACAGTTACAGCCGCAAGGAAAATTTTCAGTCCACGGGGTGGGCGGTACTCGTCCTCATAATTTTTATTTTTTTGTTCTTGGTTTTCCGTTCGCAATACCTCCAGGTTCTCCTCTTCTTTCCGGCCTGCCGCCACCTGACCCAGGGCATGCTCACGCCCAACTTCATGGTTTAGCGCAAGTGATCCGCGGCTGCGAATTTGACAGTACGGGTGCGGGGTTCGAGGTCATTTTGGGGATGGATATAATCTCGACGGGGGTCTTAGTGGTCCAGGGGCTCAATAGCTTTAGCTTTTCGTTTTGAAAAGATGGGTGTCGTTAGCCTCCTAAGCGGCGGGAGCACACTTGCGCGCCCCCCGCTTCGTTGACGGCCGAGCGCGCCGCGTGCCAGAGTGGCGGCCCGTAACCGCAACGACGCCGGGCCGCCATGGATTTTTCCTACTCGCCCAAGGTCGAGCGCCTCCTGAAGGAGCTCCGCGAGTTCATGGACCAGGTGGTCTATCCCAACGAGCGGCGCTTCTACGAGGAGCTCGAGGCGGCTGCCGAGCGCTGGACGACGCCGCCCATCATGGAGGCGATGAAGACGGAGGCGCGCGCCGCGGGCCTGTGGAACCTCTTCCTCCCCGAGGCCGAATGGGGGGCGGGCTTGAGCAACCTCGAATACGCGCCGCTCGCCGAGGTCATGGGCCGCTCGCCCATCGCGTCGGAGGTCTTCAACTGCTCGGCCCCCGATACCGGCAACATGGAGGTGCTCGCCCGCTACGGCACGAGGCAGCAGCAGGAGCGCTGGCTCGTCCCGCTCTTGGAGGGCCGCATCCGCTCGGCCTTCGCCATGACCGAGCCGCACGTCGCCTCCTCGGACGCCACCAACATCTCCTCGCGCATCGAGCACGACGGTGGCGACTACGTGATCAACGGCCACAAATGGTGGTGCTCGGGTGCTGGCAACGCGGCTTGCGAGATCCTCATCTTCATGGGCAAGAGCGATCCCTCCGCCGCGCGCCACAAGCAGCAGTCCATGATCCTCGTGCCGCGCCGCACGCCGGGCGTCAACATCGTCCGCCCGCTACCGGTCTTCGGCTACGACCACGCGCCCCACGGCCACTGGGAGATCAGGTTCGAGAACGTGCGCGTGCCCGCCGCCAACATGCTGCTCGGCGAGGGGCGCGGCTTCGAGATCGCGCAAGGCCGCCTGGGCCCCGGCCGCATCCACCACTGCATGCGCGCGGTCGGCATGGCCGAGCGCGCACTCGAGGCCATGCGCGCGCGCGCCAAGAGCCGCGTCGCCTTCGGCCGGCCGATCGGCGAGCACGGTGCCGCCGCCGACATGATCGCGCGCTCGCGCATCGAGATCGAGCAGGCCCGCCTCCTCGTGCTCAAGGCCGCCTACATGATGGACACGGTCGGCAACAAGGCGGCGCGCAGCGAGATCGCCATGATCAAGGTGCTCGCCCCCAACATGGCGCTCCAGGTCATCGACCGCGCCATCCAGCTCCACGGCGCTGCCGGCGTCTCCGAGGACTTCGGCCTGGCGCACGCCTGGGCGCAGGCGCGCACGCTCCGCATCGTCGACGGGCCCGACGAGGTGCATGTGGCGCAGCTCGCCCGCCTCGAGCTCGCGAGGAACACCGCCCTCTCGTGAGCGCCGGGCCGGAGCACTTTCGCAGTGCAGCAGGCGGTTCCGCTCGCGTTGACGCGTTTGCGCCGCTGTGCGACAGTGCGGGAAGGGCTCGCAGAAGCTATCCGCAGCTGCGCAGGCGGCAACCATAAAGCGATAAAGTGCGGATGCAGGGAGACGCTCGCGTGAGGGACCGGCCGGTCGGATCTCGGTTGCGGCAACGCAGTTCCACGGCCTCTCCGGGCCCGTCCCGCGGCGTCGGCGGTGCTGCCGCGGAGGTGCGGTGAGCGCGCTGCCGCATGCGGCTCAGGCGGGCCTGCCCGACGCCGTTGCGCTGCCGCGGCCGCTTCTCGAGGTGAAGGGCCTCAGCCTCCGCTTCGGCGGCATCCTCGCCCTCGACCGGGTCTCCTTCTCCGTGGGCGAGGGCGAGATCGTCGGCCTCATCGGACCGAACGGGGCGGGCAAGACGACGCTCTTCAACATCCTCTCGCGCCTCTACCGGCCCGCCTTGGGCGAGGTGCGCTTCGATGGCGGCAATCTCCTGGCGCTGCCGCCGCACCGCATCGCCGCGGCCGGCATCGGGCGGACCTTCCAGAACCTCGCCCTTTTCGGCTCCATGAGCGTGCTCGACAACGTCATGGTGGGCGGCCACGCCAGGGGAGAGAGCGGCTTTCTCGGCAACGCGCTCCGCCTCTCCGCGGTGCGCCGCGAGGAGGCCCGCCTCGGCGAGGCGGCGCGCCGCATGCTCGATCTCGTCGGGCTCGCGGCACTCGCCGAGCGTCCCGCAGCCAGCCTTCCCTTCGGCACGCAGAAGCGCGTCGAGATCGCCCGCGCGCTGGCGAGCCGGCCGCGGCTTCTCCTCCTCGACGAGCCGGCGAGCGGCCTCAACCACGAGGAGGTGGCCGAGCTCAGCGCCCTCCTCCTCCGCATCCGCACGGCCCTCGGACTCACCATGCTGCTCGTCGAGCATCACATGAGCTTCGTCATGGCTGTCAGCGACCGGGTGGTGGCGCTCGACATCGGCCGCGTCATCGCCGAGGGCACGCCTGCCGAGGTGCAGGCGGACAAGGCGGTGATCGAAGCCTATCTGGGGCAGGCGCCGTGACGGCGCTCCTCCTCGAGGTCGCCCAGCTGCGCGCCGCCTATGGGCCGACCGAGGTGCTGCACGGCATCGACTTCGCGCTCCCCGAGGGCGGCATCACGGCCCTCCTCGGCGCCAATGGTGCCGGCAAGACGACGACGCTCCGTGCCGTCTGCGGCATGGTGGCGCGGAAGGGCGAGATCCGCTTCATGGGCCAGCGCGTCGACGGCAAGGCGACCGAGGACATCGTGCGCCTGGGCGTCGCCCACGTGCCCGAGGGGCGCGGCACCTTCGTCGGCCTCTCGGTCGAGGAGAACCTGCGCATCGGCGCCTACGGCCGCCGCGTGCGCCAGGGCGTGGCGGCGGATATCGCGCGCATGTACCAGTATTTCCCGCAGCTTGCCGAGCGGCGCCGCCAGCAGGCCGGCACGCTCTCCGGCGGCGAGCAGCAGATGCTGGCGATCGCGCGGGCCCTCATGCTGCGCCCGCGCCTTCTCGTGCTCGACGAGCCGTCCTTCGGGCTGGCGCCGCTCATGGTGGCGAGCATCTTCCGCATCATGGAGACGGTGCGGCGCGAGGAGAGCGTCAGCATCCTCCTCGTCGAGCAGAACGCCGGCTTAGCCCTCGAGCTCGCCGACCACGCCTATCTCCTCGAGACCGGCCGCGTGGTGATGGCGGGCACTGCCGAGGCGTTCCGCCGGAACGAGCAGGTGCGGCGCTCCTACCTCGGGATCTAGGGCTGCGCATGGAAACGTTGGTGCGAGAGATACCCCCCACCCCATCCCTCCCCCTCGAGGGGGGAGGGGGAATGCATGCCATGGCAACGGAGTACCCCTCCCCCCTTGTGGGGGAGGGTAGGGAGGGGGGTGGATCAAGCGTCAACGGTGCCCGGCACTAGGCGGCGCGCATGGATCAGCTCCTCCAGCAAATCCTCTCCGGCCTCGCCACGGGCGCCATCTATGCGAGCCTGGCGCTGGCGCTCGTCATGATCTACCAGGCGACGGAATCGGTGAATTTCGCCCAGGGCGAGATGGCGATGTTCTCCACCTACATCGCCTGGACGCTGGTCGAGGCGGGGCTGCCCTTCTGGGCCGCCTTTGTGCTGACCGTGGCCATCTCCTTCCTCGGCGGCGTCCTCATCGAGCGCGTCATCATCCGACCCGTCGAGAACGCACCCGTGCTCTCCCAGGTCATCGTCTTCATCGGGCTCCTCGTCATCTTCAACAGCACGGCGGGCTGGATCTTCACCTACACGATCAAGGAATTCCCGAGCCCCTTCGGCGATACGCCGCTCTTGGGCGACATGATCACCTCGAGCGAGCTCGGCGTGATCGGGGTGACGCTCGTCGTGCTGGCGCTGCTCTACGTCTTCTTCCGCTTCACCCCGCTCGGCTTCGCCATGCGCGCGGCGGCGCAGAACCCGGTCTCGGCGCGGCTCGTCGGCATCCGCGTGGGCTGGATGCTGGCGATCGGCTGGGGCCTCGCGGCGGCGGTCGGTGCCGTCGCCGGCATCATGGTGGCGCCGGTGCTCTTTCTCGACCCCAACATGATGAGCGGCGTGCTGCTCTATGCCTTTGCAGGAGCGCTCCTCGGCGGCATCACGAGCCCGGGCGGCGCCGTGGTGGGCGGCCTCCTCGTGGGCGTGCTGGAGAACCTCGTCGGCACCTACCTGATCGCGACCGAGCTCAAGCTGACGGTTGCCTTGACGCGTCATCATCATTATCCTCGTGGTCAAGCCGAGCGGCCTGTTCGGCGCCGCCATCGTGAAACGGGTCTAGCCATGGTCGGGACGGCCGAGACCGCGAACGTCGAGCTGCCCGGGGCGCGCATCGCCGGTCTGCTCTGCGTCCGCCTGGCGCCGGCTCGGCGCGCTCGCGGCGCTGGCGGCAGCACTCCTGTTGCCCTGGCTCATCAGCGACTTCCGCACCTTCCAGTTCACTCTCGCAATGATCTACGCGATCGCCCTTCTCGGCCTCAATCTCTTGACCGGCTACAACGGCCAGATCTCGCTCGGCCACGGCGCCTTCTTCGCGATCGGCGGCTATACCGCGGCGATCCTCATCCACCGCTGGGGCGTGCCCTACTACCTGACGCTGCCGCCGGCGGGCCTGCTCGCGTTCGCGGTCGGCTTCCTCTTCGGGCTGCCGGCGCTGCGCCTCGAGGGGCTCTACCTCGCCCTCGTGACCCTCTCGCTGGCGGTCGCCGCGCCGCAGTTCCTCAAATACTTTGACGGTTGGAGCGGCGGCTCCCAGGGCATCCTCATCAGCAAGCCCGCGGCACCGGCCTGGTTCCCCGTGGGCAACGACCGCTGGCTCTACTATCTCGTGCTGGCGGCACTCGTCCTCGTCTTCTGGGTCGGGCGCAATCTCTTGCAGAGCCGCACCGGGCGCGCGCTGGTCGCCATCCGCGACCACCCGATCTCGGCGACCGCGATGGGCATCAACACCGCCTTCTACAAGACGACGGCGTTCGGCGTGAGCGCCGCCATGACGGGGATCGCAGGCGCGCTCGCCGCCATCGTCACGGCCTTCGTGGCGCCCGACAGCTTCAGCCCGTTCCTCTCGATCTCCTTCATCGTAGGCTCCGTGGTCGGCGGCATCGCGACCATCTCGGGTGCCGTCTTCGGCGGCATCTTCATCCAGTTCATCCCCAACATCGCGGGCGACATTTCCGACGCCGCACCCTGGGCGATCTACGGACTGTTCCTCATCGCCTTCATGTATTTGATGCCCAAGGGCATCGCCGGTACCCTCGCGGAGCTCATTGGACGGCTTGCCGCCGGGCGGGCGGCAGCCGAAGCCAAGCCGGTGACCGATCCGGCAAGATACTGATCGAACGACGGCTCAACAAGGGAGGATAGCCATGACGCTCAAGAGACGAGACCTGATGATGGCGGCGTCAGTCGCGGCACTGGCGCTCGCGTGCGGCCCGGCCAAGGCCGAGAAGATGTACGGCCCCGGTGTCAGCGACACCGAGATCAAGATCGGCAACACCAATCCCTATAGCGGCCCGGCCTCCGCCTACGGCACGATCGGCAAATCGATCGCCGCTTATTTCGCACATGATCAACGACCAAGGCGGCATCAACGGGCGCAAGATCGACTTCATCTCGCTCGACGACGGCTACAGCCCGCCGAGGACGGTCGAGCAGACGCGCCGGCTCGTCGAGGAGGAAAAGGTGCTGCTCGATTTCCAGCCCCTCGGCACGCCCTGCAATACGGCGATCGAGCCCTACATGAACGAGAAGAAGGTGCCCCAGATCTTCGTCGCCACGGGGGCCACCAAGTGGAACGACCCCAAGCACTTCCCCTGGACCATGGGCTGGCAGCCCAACTACCAGATCGAGGGGCGCATCTACGCCGCCTATATCCTGAAGAACATTCCCGACGCCAAGATCGCCATCCTCTACCAGAACGACGACTACGGGAAGGACTATGTCAAGGGGATGATGGATGGGCTCGGCGACAAGGCCGCAAAGATGGTGGTGGCGCAGAAGTCCTACGAGACCTCGGACCCGACCGTCGATTCCCAGATCGTGGCGCTCAAGGCAAGCGGCGCCAACGTCTTCTTCAACGTGACGACGCCCAAGTTCGCCTCCCAGGCGATCCGCAAGGCCTACGACATCGGCTGGAAGCAGACCGAGTTCCTCAACAACGTCTCGAACTCGGTGAGCGCCGTGTTGCAGCCGGCTGGACTCGACAAGTCGGTCGGCATCATCTCCTCCACCTACTACAGGGACCCGGTCGATCCGCAGTGGCAGAACACCCAGGCGTACAAGGACTGGCGGGCCTGGATGAACAAGTACCTGCCGAACGGCAACCTCGGCGATGCCTTCAACGTCTACGGCTATCTTGCGGCGCAGACGATGGTCCAGGTCCTCAAGCAGGCCGGCGACGATCTCACACGCGAGAACATCATGAAGCAGGCGGCCAGCATCAAGGACCTCGAGCTCCCCATGCTGCTGCCGGGCATCAAGATCTCGACCGGCCCGAACGACTTCGCGCCGATCAAGCAGATGCAGCTCATGAAGTTCGACGGCAAATCCTGGGAGCTCTTCGGCCCCGTGCTGTCTGCGGCGGGAAGCTGAGCCGGGAGCGGCGGCGGCGGAGCCGAGAGGAGAGCCTATGGCCGAAGTGCATTACGAGCGCCGCGGGGCGGTTGGCGTCATCACGCTCGACAATCCGCCGGTCAACGCGCTCAGCGTCCCGACGCTGACCGGCCTCGCGGAGCGCCTCGAGGCCGGTCTCGCGGACAAGGGGGTCAAGGCCTTCGTGCTCACGGGTGCGGGCAAGATCTTCGTGGGCGGCGCCGACATCCGCGAGTTCGGCAAGCCGCGCCCGCCGGAGGCGCCCACGCTCCGCGCGATCATCGAGCGGATCGAGAATGCGCAGAGGCCCTTCGTTGCCGCGATCAACGGGGTGGCTGCCGGGGGCGGGCTCGAGCTCGCCCTCGGCTGCCACGCCCGCTTGGCCTCGCGGGAGGCGCGGCTCGGCCTGCCCGAGGTCAAGCTTGGCCTCCTCCCCGGCGCCGGCGGCACCCAGCGCCTGCCGCGCCTTGCAGGCGTCGAGGCGGCGCTCGAGATGATCGTGAGCGGCGAGCTCAAGCCGGCCAAGGAGGCGTTGCTGCTCGGCATCGTGGACGCGGTGGTGGAGGCCGACCTCGTCGCGGCCGCCGCGGCGCTCGCCGAAAAGCTCGCCGCCTCCGCTGCACCGCCGCGCAAGACGAGTGCGATTGCCGATAAGATCGCCGCAGCACAGGCCGCACCCGGGCTCTTCGCCGCCATGCGCAAGGAGACGGCGCGGCGCTTCCGCGGCTACGAGGCGCCGCAGCGCTGCATCGACTGCGTCGAGGCAGCGGCGGCGCTGCCCTTCGCCGAGGGCCTCGAGTTCGAGCGCGCCGCCTTCGTCGAGCGCATGGGCTCGGCGCAAAGCAAGGCGCAGCGCCACGTCTTCTTCGCCGAGCGCGAGGCCGCCAAGATTCCCGACGTGCCGCCGGAGACGCCGGCCGTGCCGATCAAGGAGGCCGCCGTGATCGGCTGCGGCACCATGGGCGGCGGCATCGCCATGAACTTCGCCAACGGCGGCATCCCGGTGACCGTGCTCGAATCCTCGGCCGACGCGCTCGAGCGCGGCCTCGCCATCATCCGCAAGAACTACGCCGCGACCGCCGCCAAGGGCCGCCTCAGCGAGGCCGAGATGGCGAAGCGCCTCGCCCTCGTCAAGGGCACGCTCGAGTGGGACGAGGTGAGGAGCGCCGACATCGTGATCGAGGCCGTCTTCGAGGAGATGGCGGTGAAGAAGGAGGTCTTCCGCAAGCTCGACGCGCTCGCCAAGCCCGCGGCGATCCTCGCCACCAATACCTCGACCCTCGACGTGGACGAGATCGCCGCCGCCACGGCGCGGCCCGAGAAGGTCATCGGCACGCACTTCTTCAGCCCGGCCAACGTCATGCGCCTCATCGAGAACGTGCGCGGCAGGAGGTCGAGCAAGGAGACCATCGCGACCGTGATGGCGCTCTCGAAGCGGATCGGCAAGATCGGCGTGCTGGTCGGCGTGTGCGACGGCTTCGTCGGCAACCGCATGTTGGCTGCCTATTTGCGCCAGGCGAACGCGCTTCTCCTCGAGGGCGCGTTGCCGCACGAGGTCGACAAGGCGATCTACGATTTCGGCCTGCCCATGGGGCCCTTCGCCATGGGCGACCTTGCCGGCCTCGACGTGAGCTGGCGCATCAGGAAGCGCCGCCAGGCCGAGGGCAAGGACAACTATCCCGGCCATGCGGTGGGCGACCGCCTCTGCGAGATGGGCCGCTTCGGCCAGAAGACGGGTGCCGGCTGGTACCGCTATGAGGCCGGGAGCCGCGCGCCAATCCCCGATCCGCTCGTCGAGCGGCTCGTCCTCGAGGCGGCGGGCGAGCTCGGCATCAAGCGGCGCCGCATCGAGACGCGGGAGATCCTCGAGCGCTGCATGTATCCGCTCATCAACGAGGGCGCCAAGATCCTCGACGAGGGCCTGGCGCTGCGCGCGAGCGACATCGACATCGTGTGGATCTACGGCTACGGCTTCCCCGCCTACCGCGGCGGCCCCATGTTCTATGCCGAGGAGGTGGGCCTGGCTAAAATCCGCGACGTCATGCGCCGCCTCCACGAGGAGCAGGGCGACGCGCTCAGCCCCTCAGCCCTCCTCGAGAAGCTCGCCGCCGCAGGTAAGGGGTTCGGGGAGGCGTGAGCGGTCGGCTTCCATGATGCATTCCGGGCGCGGCCGCCATGCGCTATACAATCATGGGGAGAGCAAGCGGCGCGGTCCGGAGGCACCATGGCGCGAAGGCCGAGGAAATCGACGGCGGCCGGCAAGCAGGCCGAGAGCTATCGGCATGTGACGGCGGAAAGTCCGTCGCGGCCGGATGTCGGCACGCAGCCGCAGTTCCGCAAGAAGAAGCCGCCGGCGACCTATCGCTATGACTCCTCGCTGTCGCCAGCGCTCGATTGGGACGGGCAGAACCCGGCGGGCGAGCAGGCCGAGGCGGCGATCAGCGACATCCTGAATATCGACTCGGGTGCGCTCGACAAGGCTGCAACGCTGGGAGAGGCTCAGGCAGCAGCGCGCGCGGCGATCGTCGGGGCGAAGGACGCGGCGGCCAGGCTGCGGCGCCTCGGCCGGCCGTTCCTCAACTGGGCCGGCAAGGCGGAGCGGCTGTCCTTCGACGTGCCGACCCTGCCGCTCTTCGTCCATGAGCGGCTCTCCACGAAGGCCATCGTCGAGACCCTACAATCGCACGAGAAGCGCGCCGCGCAGGCCGACATGTTCAGCCTCTTCGGCGATCCGCGACGCTCCATCGCCGACCAGGTGCTGCGCGCCTACGAGTACCGCGACCAATGGGTCAACCGGATGATCCTCGGCGATTCGCTCATCGTGATGAACAGCCTGCTCCATTACGAGGGCATGGGCGGGCAAGTGCAGATGATCTATATCGACCCGCCCTACGGCGTTAAGTTCGGCTCCAACTTCCAGCCCTTCGTGCGCAAGCGGGATGTGTCCCACAACGACGACCAGGACATGACCCGCGAGCCCGAGATGGTGAAGGCGTACCGCGACACCTGGGAGCTCGGGCTGCACTCCTACCTTACCTATCTGCGCGATCGCCTGCTGCTGGCGCGCGATCTCTTGCACGCGTCCGGCAGCGTGTTCGTCCAGATCAGCGATGAGAACCTGCATCATGTGCGGGAGCTGACGCCGGTGGATCACCATCGATACTAGCCGGGTGCCATTGGCGCTGGCGCGGCAGCGGCTACTGACCGCCACCTTTCCCTATTACCGGCTCAAGGATGAGGGACGGGGGCCGGCCGATGGATTCGTCTACGTGCGCAGGCAGAACCGCAAGGGAGAGGAAGTCGGAGGCATCGTGCCACACGTCACGCTCAAAAGCATTGCTAACAACGAGTCACCTGATGAGGAAATTCTAGTCGATCGGCCGGAGGAAGACACCGGCATTGTTCGCATCACTGGCCCATTTTGCGTCGAGGCGACGATCCCTACACCCATCGATTGGGAGCGGGACGGTACGGAAAACGACGATCGCGCCGACACGCAAGGCAACTTCCTCGACCGCATGTTGGAAGTGCTGCGCCGGTCGCCGGTGCTGCAATTGGGCGGCGGCAAGGTGGTGACGTTCAAGAACATCCGGCCGCCGGCGAAGTCGCTCTCGCTCTCGGCCGAGGCCGTGATCGAGAACAGGCAGGTGAAGTCCGTCGCGCTCGTCTTCGGGCCGGAGAATGGCGCCGTCAGCGAGACGCTCGTCTTCACGGCGGCACGCGAGGCGCACGCGAAGAATTTCACGCACCTCTACGTGATCGGCTTCGCGATCCAGTCGAACGCGCGCGAATTGATCGAAACCTGCGAGAGTGCGATCGGTATTCCTGCAACCTATGTCCAGGCGACCCCAGACCTTGTGATGGGCGATCTGCTCAAGACCACGCGGGCGAGCCAGATCTTCAGCGTCTGCGGCTTGCCGGAAATCAGGCTACGCAGGACGGAACCCGCTGAGGCCGGCGGTCCGGCACGCTACCGGGTAGAACTGCTCGGGCTCGACGTGTTCGATCCGGTGGAGATGGACACGGAGCACCGCAAGGGCGACGACGTGCCCTGCTGGATGCTCGATGCCGACTATAGCGGCTTGGTCTTCCACGGCAGCCAGGTGTTCTTCCCGCGCACGGCGGCCTGGGACAACCTCAAGAAGGCACTCAAGGCGACGCATGAGGAAAGCGTGTGGGACCATCTTGCCGGCACGACCAGCGGCCCGTTCGAGGCCGGGCAGTATGGGCAGGTCGCGGTGAAGGTGATCGACGACCGGGGGAACGAGCTGCTGGTGGTGAAGAAGCTGGGCGAGGCCAAGTGATGAGACGGCGGCTGCCTGCCCTCTCCGATCTGCTGATCAGCATCCTGCTGTTTGGTGGCGGGGGTGCCGTACTGCTGTTCCACGTCCCACGATCGGAGGACGCTGTTGCAGCCTTGGTCGGAGCGCTCTTCGGCGCGGGTGCTCTGTTGCTGGGAAACTGGATCAACCGATCCAATCAAGACCGCCAGGCGGAAACCGAGTTAAACGCTAAGCGCGAGCGGATGAAGGCTCTAATCGGCTCGGACCTGGTCAACGTGGCTGTAGGGTACCATCAACTGTACAGCATGATGACGAATGGGCTCGGGCTGTTGAAGACCGGAAACACCGAGCCAAATGGTCAGCATCTGCGAGGTTATTCCCCGAGACAGATGCCCTTCACAGACGCCCTTGCGCAGGACATCCCACTCCTCTCTACAGACGAGGTAAGGGCGATTGCAGCACTGCGGTCTAATATGGCCGCTACGACGTGTGCCATAACCGAATTCACGGACGGGTTGCGCCCCTTGAAGCTCGATTCCGCTCGATAGCTCTGGTCGATGATTTGCCGTGACATGAAGTCCTTGGCAGAGACGTTCGAGCGCATTGCTCCCTCAGCCGTTCGGAATCAGGGCGAGAAGTGGTCGGAATTTTTGCGCTGCTTGGCCGCTGCTGACGAACCCGATCCGTATCGGATATCCAGGTCGAGCAAACCCCCCCATATGCCTCCCGGATTTTATAAGGGTTCCCGATAGTGGCTTAGCAGCGCGGGAACCCGACGCCCTGTGGCCGGATTTCCCCTTTCCGGGTGTGCCGAGCAATGTTATATATTCGTATAACTCGGAGTCGTTCATGTCCTATATGGCGGTGCTGCGCAAGGTCGGTGGTTCGGTGATGCTGGCGATTCCGCCGGCGCTGCTCGAAACCATGTCGCTCGCGGCCGGGAAGCCGGTTGCCGTGTCGGTCGAAGGCGGCAGGCTCGTGGTCGAGCCCGCACGGCGGCAGCACTACACGCTCGACGAGCTGCTGGCGCGATGCGACGCCGAAGCTCCACGACCGGAGGAAGAGCGGGAATGGCTCGACGCTGCCGCGGCAGGCCGTGAACTCATCTGATGGAACGGGGCGACATCTATCTGGTGTCGCTCGATCCGGCGGAAGGGCATGAGCAACGCGGCAGGCGCCCGGTGCTCGTGATCTCGCCCGGCCCGTTCAACCGGCTGACCCGGGTTCCGGTCGTGCTGCCGATCACCACCGGGGGCAGCTTCGCGCGCATGGCGGGGTTCGCCGTACCGCTCGCCGGCGCCGGAACCGAGACGACCGGCATCATCCGTTGCGACCAGCCGCGCGCCCTCGATCTTCACGCCCGCGGCGGACGCAGGCTCGAAACCGTGCCGCCCGCCATCATCGATGATGTCCTGGCGCGGCTGGCAACGATCGTGGGATAGCAACACCGGATGCCGCCGCAAGAAGGCAGCGCTCGAGTGAGCAATTTCGAGGTCGCTGAGCCGATCCTCAACGCGCCATTCGCGGAGCCCGCCGCGCATTGGCTGATCGAGGAGGGCAAGGAGCCCGAGCGCAGGAGCGGCCGGCGCCGCGCCGGCTACTGGTATCGCGACCCCAAGGTGCGGGATGCCTCCGAGCACGAGGCCAAGGGCGAATGGCGCGAGCTGGCGCTCGTCAACCTGATCCGGGAGCGGATGAAGGAGTGGCGCGGGGTTGGCCGCCCTGGCCTCACGCGCACGACGCGAGAGCTGATCGACTATTGGAGCCGCGACGGGCGGGAGACGCGGCTGTTCTTCGCCCAGCTCGAGGCGGCGGAGACGATCGTCTTTCTCATCGAGGCGCGGGCCGATTTCCTCCAGGGGATTGCGGTGCCGTCGGACGAGCCGGGAGACGACCAGAAGGCGGAGGGCATTCGTGCCTTTCGCCGCCTCGCCTGCAAGATGGCGACGGGCTCCGGGAAGACGACTGTCATGGCGATGCTCGCGTCATGGAGCATCCTCAACAAGGTCAACGACCGCGCGGACCGGCGGTTCTCGGACGTCGTGCTGGCGGTCTGCCCCAACGTAACCATCCGCAACCGCCTAGCCGAGCTCGATCCGAGGGCCGGCGAAGCGAGCCTCTACCGCACGCGCGACCTCGTGCCGGAACGGCTGATGCCGGATTTGACGCAGGGGCGCGTCCTCGTCACCAACTGGCACATTTTCGAGCCGCAGGGGAGTGCTGTCGGCGGCACCGGCGCGCGCGTGGTGAAGACCGGGCGGCCCGTGCCGTTCGACGAAACCTTCCAGGTTGCGCGCAAAACCACCTCGTTCCGCGGCAGGCGCTACATCACGCCGGAAGCGCTCGCCGCCCGGATTGCGAGCGGCGAGCTTACCGTCGTCGATGAGAAGCGCGACGCGCAAGGCAATCTCGTCAGCGTCAAGGTGCGAGGCGTCCGCTACGTGGAAAGCGACACGGCGCTCGTGGAACGCGTGCTCCGCGAGGTGGGCGGCAAGCGCAATGTCCTGGTCTTCAACGATGAGGCCCATCATGCCTACCGCATCCGCCGCAACGAGGCGCAAGGCGACGACTCCTCGGAAGAGGACGAGAACGGCGACGCGGACGAGGAATTCGTTAAGAGCGCCACGGTCTGGGTCGACGGGCTGGACCGGATCAACAAGCTGCGCGGCATCAATTTCTGCGTCGATCTGTCGGCGACGCCCTATTTCATCGGCCGGGTCGGGCAGGCGACGAACAGCGTTTTTCCCTGGGTCGTCAGCGATTTCGGGCTAACCGACGCCATCGAATCGGGGCTGGTGAAGATCCCGCAACTTGCCGTGCGCGACACGACGGGTGCGGCCATCCCCGGCTATTTCAACATCTGGCACTGGATTCTGCCCAAGCTGACGGCGGCCGAGCGCGGCGGGCGCAAGGGCAATCCGAAACCCGAGGCGATCCTGAAATACGCCGACACGCCGATCGCCATGCTCGGCAGCCTGTGGGACGAGGAACGGCGGCGATGGGAGGTGGACCTTAAAGAGGAGCGTCCGCCCGTTTTCATCCTGGTCTGCAAGAACACCAAAATCGCCAAGGTACTGCATGAATGGCTGGCGGAGGGGAAGTCGCCGACCGGCATTCCGCCGGCGAAGATCGACGCCTTGCGCAACCGGCCGGATCGGCTGGTCACGATCCGAGTGGACACCAAGGTCGTCCACGAAAGCGACAGCGACCAGGCCAAGAGCGACGAGGTGATCTGGATGCGGCTGACCCTCGACACGGTCGGCAAGCTCGATTGGCCGCGCGACCGACAGGGCCGGCCGCTGTACGCGGAGGGCTTCGGGGAGTTGGCGGGCAAGCTCGGCCGGCCGCTGCATCCACCGGGGCGGGACATTCGCTGCATCGTCAGCGTCGGGATGCTGACCGAGGGATGGGATTGCAACACGGTCACGCATATCGTGGGGCTGCGCCCGTTCATGTCGCAGCTTCTCTGCGAGCAGGTCGTCGGACGCGGACTCCGCCGGTCGAGCTACGAGGTTGGCGAGGACGGGCGCTTGACCGAGGAAGTCGCCAAGGTGTTCGGCGTCCCCTTCGAGGTCATTCCCTTCAAGGCGAACAAGGGCGCGGCGAAAGCGCCGCGGCCGAAGCGGCACCATATCCATGCGGTGCCGGAGAAGGACGCGTATGCCATTGCCTTCCCCCGCGTCGAGGGCTTTCGGCAGGCGGTTCGCAATCGCGTGACCGTCGATTGGCCGGCGCTGGCGCCGCTCGCGCTCGATCCCAAGCGGATTCCGCCCGAGGTTCAGATGAAGGGCGCACTACCGGCAAACCGAGGGCGACCATCTCTCAGCGGTCCCGGCGCGCTCGTCGATGTGAACCTCAATCCCTATCGCAAGGGGCGCCGCCTCCAAGAGCTGGCATTCGAGATGGCCCGCGACCTGACGCGGGACTTCGGCAGCCGGAGCGAAGGCGCAGCACCGGCGCATGTCCTCTTTCCCCAACTCGCCGCGATTGTCGCGCGCTATCTGCGGGAGAAGATCGTACCCGAGGCCCCGGCCGAGCGGATCGATGCGTTTCTCTCACCCTATTACGGATGGGTGATCGAACGGCTGGTCGAAGCGATCCGGCCCGATACCGCGCAGGGCGAGTCCCCGGAGCTGCCGGTCTTCGAGCGGAACCGAGGCGACGGCTCGACGGGGGAAGTCAATTTTTGGACCAGCCGCGACGTGCGCGATGTGGTGCGCTGCCATCTCAACTACGTGGTCGCCGATACGAAGCAATGGGAGCAGTCGGCGGCCTACCTCATCGACACCCATCCCGCGGTGGACGCCTTCGTCAAGAACGCCGGCCTGGGTTTCGCCATCCCATACCTCCACAACGGCCAGCAGCACGACTATGAGCCGGACTTTCTCGTGCGCTTGAAGGGCGACAGGCCGCGTCATCTGATCCTTGAAACCAAAGGGTACGACGACCTCGCGGAGGTGAAGCGCCAAGCCGCTGATCGTTGGGTTGGCGCGGTGAATGCGGAGCGTACGTATGGGAGATGGCGGTTCGCGATGGTACGGAAGGTTGGAGACGTGCTCGCCGCCTTGAACGCGGCTGCGAGCGAGTCGTGAGGCGAGCCCAGGTGGGGAAGGGGTTCGGGGATGGCTGAGTGGCGATGTATGCGCAGCCCGAATTCGATGGTAAATAATCCCTCACCCTTCCCGTTGCTGCGCAACGGGCCCCTTCCCTCTCCCGCAAGCGGGCGAGGGGATTAAGCCCTCTCCCGCAAGCGGGAGAGGGAGGGGCCCGTCCCGAAGGGACGGGAGGGTGAGGGACAGCGCGGTCCATTCCCCGAGGAGAGTGTCCCATGCGCGAAGCCGTCATCGTCTCGACCGCCCGCACGCCGATCGGCAAGGCCTACCGCGGCGCCTTCAATCTGACCCATGGTGCGACGCTCGCCGGCCACGCAATCCGCCACGCGGTCGAGCGCGCCAGGCTCGAGCCGGGCGAGGTCGAGGACTGCATCATGGGCTGCGCCTTGCCGGAAGGGGCGACCGGCGGCAACATCGCGCGCCAGGCGGCGATCCGCGCCGGGCTGCCGGTCACCACGGGCGGCGTCACCGTCAACCGCTTCTGCAGCTCCGGCATGCAGGCGATCGCCATCGCGGCGGGCCGCGTCGTCATGGAAGAGGTGCCGGCCGCGGTCGCGGGCGGGCTCGAATCGATCTCGCTCGTGCAGACCGAGCACCAGAACAAGCACCACTACAACGACGAGTGGATCATGGCGCACAAGCCCGAGATCTACCTCGCCATGATCGAGACCGCCGACATCGTGGCGAGGCGCTACCAGGTGAGCCGCGAGCGCCAGGACGAGTTCGCGCTTTCGAGCCAGCTGCGCTGCGCCGCGGCCCAGCAGGCCGGCCGCTTCGACGACGAGATCGTGCCGCTCAAGACGACCAAGCTCATGGCGAACAAGGAGACCGGCGAGACCTGGACCGAGGAGACGACGCTGGCGCGCGACGAGGGCAACCGCCCCGATACCACGCCCGAGGGCCTCGCCAAGCTCAAGCCCGTGCGCGGCGACGACCAGTTCATCACCGCCGGCAACGCGAGCCAGCTCTCCGACGGCGCCTCGGCCTGCGTCGTCATGGAGGCGAAGGAGGCCGCGCGCCGCGGCTTGGCACCCCTCGGCATCTTCCGCGGCTTCGCGGTCGCCGGCTGCGAGCCCGACGAGATGGGCATCGGCCCGGTCTTCGCGGTGCCGCGCCTCCTCTCGCGCCACGGGCTCAAGATGGACGACATCGATCTCTGGGAGCTCAATGAGGCCTTCGCCGTGCAGGTCGTCTATTGTCGCGACCGCCTCGGCATCCCCCACGAGAGGCTCAACGTCGACGGCGGCGCCGTTGCCGTCGGCCATCCCTACGGCATGAGCGGCGCGCGCCTCGTGGGCCACGCCCTCATCGAGGGCAAGCGGCGCGGCGCCAAGCACTGCGTCGTCACCATGTGCATCGGCGGCGGCATGGGGGCGGCCGGCCTCTTCGAGGTGGCGTGAGGGTGCTGTGAGCGCGGACGCGGTCGATCTCATCGAGCCGCGCAAGGGCGAGGAGCTCGACACAAGCCGCCTCGAGCCGTACTTGCGCGCGCATCTGCCGGCGGCCGACGGGCCCTTCTCCTTCCGCCAGTTCGGCGGCGGCCATGCCAACCTCACCTACGAGGTGCGCTTCGGCGCCCACGAATACGTCGTGCGCCGTCCGCCGCTCGGCCCCATAGCCCCCTCGGCCCACGACATGAAGCGCGAGAATCGCGTGCTGGCGACGCTGCCGGACGTCTTCGCGCTGGCGCCCAAGAGCTACCTCTATTGCGGCGACGCTTCGCTCATCGGCGCCGAGTTCCACGTCATGGAGCGCCGCCACGGCATCGTCATCCGCAGCGACCTGCCCGACGAGTTCAAGGGCGATCTCGCCTTGGCGCGGCGCATCGGCGAGATGATGGTGGACAACCTGGCCCACCTCCACACGGCCGATCCGGCGGCGGCCGGCTTGGGCGACCTCGGCCGTCCGGACGGCTATGTGGCGCGCCAGCTCGAGGGCTGGACCAAGCGCTGGCACGCCGCCAAGGACAAGGACAATGCCAACGTGGACGAGATGGAGCGCTGGCTCCATGCCCGCGTGCCGAGGCCCGAGGCCGTCTCGCTCCTGCACAACGACTACAAGCTCGACAACATGATCGTCGACGCGCACGACCCGGGGCGCGCGGTGGCGGTGCTCGACTGGGACATGTGCACGCGCGGCGATCCCCTCATGGACCTCGGCTACATGCTCAACTACTGGTCCGAGGCGGGCGACGATCCGGCGTGGCGGCAGGCCGCCTTCATGCCGACCTGGTACCCGGGCTTCCCGAGCCGCCGGGAGGCCGTCGAGCGCTACGCCGGGAAGACCGGCTTCGCGCTCGCCGACGTGCGCTGGTACCACGTCTTCGGCGTCTTCAAGCTGACCGGCGTCATCCAGCAGATCTACATCCGCTACCTGCGCGGCCAGACCACGGACGCCCGCTTCGCCGCCTTCGGCCAGCGCGTGGCGACGCTTGCGGAGAAGGGTGCCGCCCTCATCGCGGGCGAAGCGGGGCCGTGAGGCCGGCGGCGGAAAACTCGGCCCCGCCTCAAGCGGGCGCTGAATTTCTTGTCGCTGAATTTCTTGTCGCTGAATTTCTTGTCGCTGAATTTCTCCGGCCGATGATGTAAAAGAAGCTAACATGACTTGGACCGGACCGGGCGGCGGCCACGAGCGGCGCGGCTATCACCACGGCAATCTGCGCGAGGCGCTGATCGAGGCGGCGCTGGCGCTGATCGCGGAGAAGGGCCCGGCCGGCTTCACGGTGGCCGAGGCGGCGCGGCTCGCAGGCGTCAGCCCCGCCGCACCCTATCGCCATTTCCGCGACGCCGAGGCGCTCCTGGCCGAGGTGGCGCTCCGCGGCTTCGAGCATTTCGCAGCTGCCCTCGCCCGCGCCTGGAACGACGGCCGGCCCAACCCGCTCCGCGCCTTCGAGAACGTTGGCCGCGCCTATCTCGCCTTTGCGCGCGACGAGCCCGCCTATTATGCCGCGATGTTCGAGACGCGCATCGCCTTCGAGGGCTACCCGCCGCTGCGCGCCGCCGCCGACCGCGCCTTCGCCATTCTGCGCGAGGCCGCCGAGCGCGTGGCCGCGACCTTGCCCAAGGCCAGCCGCCCGCCCTCGCTCATGATTGCGCTCCATGTCTGGGCGCTCTCGCACGGCATCGCCTCGCTCTTCTGCCGTGCCGATGCGGCGCGACGCAAGCTGCCGATGTCGCCCGAGGAGCTGCTCGAAGCCGGCGTGCTGCTCTATCTGCAAAGCCTCGGCCTGGCAGGCGGGGCAGGGAAGGATAAATAGCGCATCTCTCCCCCTTGACTCCCGCGCCTCGACGGAGTTATGTAAATGTATCTTACATTCACATGAGGCCAGCCATGACCAGCGCCGCAAATGATCAAGCCTATGGCGGTCCCAACTGGGGTCGGGGCCCCAACGCGCAAGGCGGCCCGTGGGGCCATCGCTATTGGGACATGCTGCCGCCTTGGATGCCGTTCCATGCGGTGAAGCCGCTCATCGTCGTGGCGATGGTCTTGGGCTTCATCTTCTGGTGGCCGATCGGTCTGGTGCTGCTCGGCGTTCTCATATGGAGCAAACGGATGTGGTACCACAACTATGGCCGCCACGGCGGCTGGCCGGGCCGTCGCGGCCCGTGGCAGGGTTGGAAGAGCTGGTCCGGCGGCTGCGGCGCCTCGTCATCGAGCGGCAACGCCGCCTTCGACGAATATCGCGCCGAGACGCTCAGCCGTCTCGAGGACGAGCAGAAGGAGTTTGCCGAATTCCTCGACCGGCTGCGCGTCGCCAAGGACAAGGCCGAGTTCGATCAGTTCATGAATGACCGCCGCCAGCGGCCGGAGACGCCGCCGGAGCAGCCGCAGCCGGCCTGAGCGCGATCGGCGCCGGCGTCGGTCCGGCGCCGCCTCACCCGTAGCGCGCGCCGGAGATGGTGGCGCCGCCGTCGATGACGATCGTCTGGCCGGTGATGAAGCTGCCGGCGCGGCTCGCCAGCATGACGGCGGCACCCGCGATCTCCTGCGGCTCGCCGATGCGGCCCAAGGGATAGCTCTCGACGGCGCGCTTGTAGGTCTCCGGGTTCTCCCAGAGCGCGCGCGCGAAATCGGTGCGGATGATCGCAGGGGCGAGGCAGTTGGCGCGGATGTTCCGGCGCCCCCACTCCACCGCGATGTTGCGCGCGAGCTGCAGGTCGGCCGCCTTGGAGAGGCCGTAGATGCCGAGCTTGTCGTTGCCCTTCAAGGCCGCGATCGACGAGACGATGATGACGACGCCGTCCTTGCGCTCGGCCATGCCGGGGAGCACCTTGTTGCACAGCCACAGGTTGCTCTTCACGTTGGTCGACATGATCTTGTCGTAGGCCTCCTCGCTCACCCCCGCCATCGGCCCGAAGTAGGGGTTCGTCGCCGCGTTGCACACCAGGATGTCGATGCGGCCCCACTCCGCGAGCGTGCGCTCGACGAGGCCGTCGAGCTCGGGGAGGCGCGAGACGTTGCAGGGAATGGCGACCGCCGTGCCGCCCGCGGCACGGATGGCGCCCGCCACCTCTTCGCATTGCAGCACCTTGCGGCTCGAGATCGCCACCTTGGCGCCGAAGGCGGCCATGGCCTCGGCGATCGCCTTGCCGATGCCGCGGGTGGCGCCGGTGACGACGGCCACCTTGCCGGAGAGATCGAAGAGATCCTTCATGCTCATGGCGCTTGCCCTTTGCGCTGGCGGGAGCGAGGCGGCGGCGGCTATGATCGGGCAATCATAGCAAGCTTTCGCGCGAGCCAGGGAGGGGTGCCGTGCGCCTTAAGCTCGATGCCGCCAATACGGCCTTCCGCGACGAGGTGCGCCGCTTCATCGATGGAGAGCTGCCCCAGGACATCCGCGCCCGCGTCGAGGCGGGAAAGCGGCTCTCCAAGGAGGACCACGTCCTCTGGCAGCGCATCCTCAATCGCCGGGGCTGGCTGGCGCCGGGCTGGCCGGCCGAGCATGGCGGCACCGGCTGGAGCCCGATCCAGCGCGTCATCTTCGAGACCGAGCTCGGCCTCGCCCCGGCACCTCCGGTCATCGCCTTCGGGGTCAATTACGTGGGCCCCGTCATCATCGCCTTCGGCAACGCGGCGCAGAAGAGGCACTATCTCCCGCGCATCCTCGAGAGCGAGGACTGGTGGTGCCAGGGCTATTCCGAGCCCGAGGCCGGCTCGGACCTGGCGGCGCTCAGGACGCGCGCGGAGCCGGACGGCGAGCACTACCGCGTCAACGGCTCGAAGACCTGGACGACCTACGCGCAATATGCCGACATGATCTTCTGCCTGGTGCGCACACCCGGTGCCGGGAAGAAGCAGGAGAGCATCTCCTTCCTCCTGATCGACATGAAGAGCCCCGGCATCGCGGTGACGCCGATCGTCACCATGGACGGCGGCCGCGAGGTCAACACGGTGTTCTTCGACAATGTGCGCGTGCCCAAGGCGAACCTCGTCGGCGAGGAGGGCAGGGGCTGGACCTATGCCAAATATCTCCTCGCCCACGAGCGCACCGGCATCGCCCGCGTCGGGCTCTCGACCCGGCTCCTGGCCAGGCTCAAGGCGGTCGCCGCCGCGGAGATGAGCCGCGGCCGGCCGCTCGCCGAGGACCCGGAGTTCCGCGCCAAGATCGCCGCCGTCGAGATCGATCTCCTGGCCCTCGAGGCGAGCGTCTTCCGCATCGCCTCGACGCAAGAGCCCGGCAAGCCGCCCGGGCCGGAATCCTCCATCCTCAAGATCAAGGGCTCGCTCATCCAGCAGACCCTCGCCGAGCTCCTGATGGAAGCCGCCGGCGTCTACGCGCTGCCTTATCTCCCCGAATGGTTCGAGCCCGGCTGGAACGGCGAGCCCGTGGGGCCCGACCACGCGCCGCCGCTCGCCTCGCGCTACTTCAATTGGCGCAAGGTCTCGATCTACGGCGGCTCCAACGAGATCCAGCGCAACATCATCGCCAAGCACATGCTGGGGCTTTGAGGGGGCGCGCGGGGGCCGGTTGCGCGCCTTGAACCAGCCGGCACGCAGACTTCGGCAGCCCGACGGGCGCTTGCGGCACTGGATCTGGGTCGTGGAGCGCGAGCGCTGGCTTCGCGTCGTCACGGAGCCTGACGGCGAAACGGTTCATAACGGCTTCTGGGATCGGGGTTTCCAGCCATGACAGTCGAGCCGAGCATCCGTTACTACCCAGACACCGGTACGATGGCGATCGAGATTCGCCCATGGCCGGCACATTCCGGCGGCGATGTGTCGGCAATAGGCGGTAAGGATTCGGGTGAGGATTTGGTCATCCATTATGCGGCGGACGGGCAGCCGTGGCTTTGGGAAATCGAGCATGCCTCGGCCCATCCCGAGCATATCGCGGCGGCGCTCGAGCAGATTCGCCGCCAAAGCTCGATCGCCGCATAGCCCGCGAGGCAGCGGACAAAGCCGCTTCCGCACTTGGAATTGGACGAGAGCACCCGATGGATCTCTCGCTGAGCGACGAGCAGCGGCTCCTCCAGGAGAGCGTCGAGCGTTTCCTCGCCAAGGAATATCCCTTCGACAAGCGGCGCGCGTTGCTCGCGAGCGAGCTCGGCTTCAGCCGCGCCATCTGGGCGCAGTTCGCCGAGCTCGGCTGGCTCGGTATCGGCATCCCGGAGCCGCTCGGCGGGCTCGGCGGCGGCGCCGTCGAGAGCGCCATCGTCATGCAGGGCATCGGGCGGCACCTCGTGCTCGAGCCCTATCTTGCGAGCGCCGTGCTGGGCCGCAGCCTGCTCGCGAAGGCGGGCGGTGCCGCGGCCGGCCTCCTCCCCGAGCTCGTCAAGGGCCGGCTCATGGTGGCGCTCGCCCACGACGAGCCCAAGGCGCGCTTCGAGCTCGCCCATGTGGAGACGCGGGCCGAGCGTGCGGGCGGCGGCTTCAGGCTCTCAGGCCACAAGGCCGTCGCACTCGGAGCACCGAGCGCCGACCGCCTCATCGTCTCCGCGCGCACTGCGGGCGGCGTTGCCGAGCGGGACGGCATCACGCTCTTCCTCGTGCCGCGGGAGGCGGCGGGCCTCAGCCTCGTGCCCTATCGCACGGCCTGCGGCCAGCGCGCGGCGGAGGTCAGGCTCGCGGGCGTCGCCGTGCCGGCCGAGGCGATTCTCGGCGAGCTCGACCGCGGCTCAACGCTCCTCGAGCATGCCCTCGACGAGGCGCTTGCAGCACTGGCCGCCGAGGCGGTGGGCGCCATGGAGGCGCTCCTCGCCATGACGTGCGGCTATCTCAAGACGCGCAAGCAGTTCGGCGTGCCGATCGGCAGCTTCCAGGTGCTGCAGCACCGCCTCGTCGACATGCTCATGGCCTTGGAGCTCGCGCGCTCGACGGCGGCGGCCGCGGCGCACATCCTCGCCCAGGACGGCTCGCAAGCGGACGTGACCTACCGTGCGCGCGCCGCGGCGGCGGCCAAGGTGCAGGCCGGCCGCGCCGGACGGCTCGTCGGCCAGGAGGCGGTGCAGCTCCACGGCGGCATGGGCATGACCGACGAGCTCGCCGTCGGCCACTACCTCAAGCGCCTCGCCATGATCGACGTGAGCTTCGGCAACGCCGATCACCACCAGCGCCGCTTCGCCGAGCTCGAGCCCGCCGCCGCTTGAATGCGGCGGCGCTACGGCTTGGCGGCCGGCGCCGTCGCGGGCGGTGTCGCGGCGGGTGCCGGCTGGGCCGGGGCCGGGGTCGGAGACGCGGCGGCCGGCGGCGCTGCCGTCCTCGGCGCGCGCGGGGCGCGCGGCGGCCGCGGCGGGAGGGCCGCCAGCACCTCCGCCTCGGCCTGCTTCACGAGATCGAGCGCCTTGGCGCGGTGCCCGTCGAAATCCTGGGCCGCCTGCGTGAGGTGGCGCTCGGTGGTGTGGATGGAGCGCAGGGCCAGCCGCATCTGACGGACCTCCGGGCTTTCCGCTGCGAAGGCGTTTCCGGCTGCACTGACCGCGATGATGACCACCGCGGCCGCCGCGGCGTAACGCAGGTTCGACATTCGACGCTCCCTCTTTATGGCAAGGCCCGCTGAGCCTGCATTGCTCGGCGAATAGCGCCAGAGTGTAGAACATGATCTGATATCTCGCCACAAGAGATTTTTTAGAATTATAGCTCTCGATAGAAATAATAACTTCCGTTATAACACTCAATGAGAGCGGGGCGGGCGGCCCCATGGCATTCTTAGTATCGGCGAACGCTGCGGAGGACGCGTCGCGTCTGGTACTGGGTCAGTTTCGCCTCCTCCTTCGAGACGCCGCCTACGGCGGCTCCTCAGGATGAGGCGAAACCCTAAGCACCGAGTCCTCATCCTGAGGAGCGTCGCGCTTGCGACGCGTCTCGAAGGATGAGGATTCAGCCAGATTGACCCACTACCTCGCGTCTCGTGCGCTTGTGCCGTGCGGAGGGGCCTGTTACTCTTCTAAAAATTTGCTCGATTTTTAGATAAAAAGGGGCGTCGGCGGCACGCGTCGTCGAAGGGGGCGACAAGCATTGCGACGGCGCCAGCAGGCTGGCGGCGTCGAGGGGAGCGAGCGGGGTGGGCAGGACCGCAAGGCGCGCGGCGGCGGCTTCCGGCGGGAGACGGGGTTGTGTGGCACCCCCTCTTGTGGTGGCCGTGCGCGCGCGCCCGCGGGGCTGGCTGCGCGGGGCGCTCCTCGCCTCGGCGGCGGGGACGCTGCTAGCGCCGTCCGTGGCCTTTGCGCTCTCGTCGTCCACGCTGCCTACGGGCGGCAATGTGGCGGGCGGCCAGGCGAGCATCAGCCAGACGGGCTCGACGCTCGACGTGACCCAGTCGAGCGAGCGCGCCATCATCAACTGGCTGAGCTACAATCTGGTGGCGGCACCGGACGGCAGCGTGATCATGTTGGCCAAGGCGGCGAACAGCCTCTTGGGCGGGGTGATCAACAACACCGGGACCATCGCGGCGAACTCGCTCGTCTCGCACGGCGGCACGGTGACGCTCGAGGCGAGCGACACGATCACGGACTCAGGCACGATCAACGTTCTCGGGGGCGACGACGGGCGGCAGCGCCAGCCTGAGTGCGGCCTCGGTGACGCTCGCGGGCGCCACCATCGATGCCACGGGGGGCAGCGGGGGCGGCTCGATCTCGGTCGGCACCTGGTCCTCGACGAGTGTCAGCACGGACAAGGGGACGGTGCTCGACGCCTCGGCCAAGGTGAAGGGGAAGGGCGGCAAGATCGCGGTGCTCTCGGGCGGCACCACGAGCGTGGCCGGCAAGATGACGGCGCGCGGCGGCGCCCAAGGGGGCGACGGCGGCACGCTCGAGACCTCCGGCCACGTGCTGACGCTGGGTGCGCTCACGGTCGATCTGGGAGCGCCCATGGGCCGCGGCGGGAGCTGGCTCCTCGACCCCTACGACCTCACCATCGACACGATGGGGGCGGCGGACATCGACGCGGCGCTGGTCAGCGCCGACGTGCTGGTGGAGACGACGGCGTCGAGCGCGACCCCATACGGCGTCGTCAACGCCTCGGGGAACGGCGACATCATCGTCGCCTCGCCGATCTCGTGGTCGAGCCAGTACGGGCTCACGCTCAGCGCCTACCGCAACATCACGATCGACGCCAGCATCACCCGCGACACCGTCTCCACAGGCAGCGGCAGCACGCTTACGCTGACGGCGGACACGGGTGGCACGAGCAGCGGCCTCAACGGACTCAGCGTGACTGACGGAGCAAAGGTGACGCTGTCGGCGAGCGGCGACTCGCTCACCATCAACGGTGCCTCCTATATGCTCATCACCAGCCTCTCCGAGCTCGAGGCGCTCGAGGGAACCGGCTTCACCCCCGATGGTTATTACGCGCTCGACGGCGACCTCGATCTCTCGAGCGTCGCCAATTGGACGCCGATCGGCACCTCGGGCACGCCCTTCTCGGGCATCTTCGAGGGGCTCGGGCACACGCTCTCCAACCTCTCGATCAGCTCGGCCACGGGGAGCTACATCGGCCTCTTCGGCGACAGCTCGGGCACCATCAGCGACCTGCTGCTGAGCGACGTCAACGTCAGCGGCCTCAGCTATGTGGGCGCGCTGGTGGGATACAGCTCCGGCACCGTGAGCAACAGCTCGGCCTCGGGCTCGGTGAGCGGCGGCAGCGGCGGCTTCGACATCGGCGGGCTGGTGGGGTACAGCAACGGCACCGTGAGCACCAGCTCGGCCTCGGCCACGGTCAGCGGCGGCAGCAACGCCGAATTCATCGGTGGGCTGGTGGGGGAGAATGACAGCAGCGGCACGGTGAGTGCCGCCTACGCCACGGGCTCGGTCAGCGGCGGCGGCAGCTACGCCATCGGCGGGCTGGTGGGACAGAACACCGGCGTCGTGAGCAACAGCTCGGCCTCGGGCTCGGTCAGCGACGGCGATGGCGGCGGCGCGGTCGGCGGGCTTGTGGGAGACAACAATGCCACCGTCAGCGCGAGCTACGCCACGGGCAACGTGAGCGGCGGCAGCGGCAGCTTCTACCTCGGCGGGCTGGTGGGCTGGAACGGCGGCAGCGGCGCCACGGTGAGCGGGAGCTACGCCATCGGCAACGTGAGCGGCGGCAGCGAGAGCTACGACCTCGGAGGGCTGGTCGGCTTCAACCTCGGCACGGTCGCCAATAGTTCCGCCTCGGGCTCGGTCAGCGGCGACAGCAACAGCCTATATATCGGCGGCCTGGTGGGCTACAACTACATGGGCACCGTGAGCGCGAGCTCGGCCTCTGGCGCGGTGAGCGGCGGCAGCGACAGCATCTACATCGGCGGGCTGGTGGGCTTTACCCTCGGTGCCATCAGCTTGAGCTACGCCACGGGGAACGGTGAGCGGCGGCAGCGGCAGCCAGGATATCGGCGGCCTCGTGGGCTGGAACGACAGCGGCGGCACGGTGAGTGCCAGCTACGCCAGCGGCAATGTGACAGGCGGCGAGGGGAGCTCCGACATCGGCGGCCTGGTCGGCTACAACCTCGGCACGGTTGCCAGCAGCTCCGCCTCGGGCTCGGTCGGCATCGGCGACAGCGGCGCCAACGTCGGCGGGCTGGTGGGATACAACTACTACACCGGCAGCGTGATCAGTAGCTGGGCGTCGGGAGCGGTCAGCGGCGGCAGCGGCAGCAGGTACATCGGCGGGCTGGTGGGGGAGAATTACGGCATCGTCAGCGCGAGCTCGGCCTCTGGCGCGGTGAGCGGCGGCAGCGACAGCATCTACATCGGCGGGCTGGTGGGCTTTACCCTCGGTGCCATCAGCTTGAGCTACGCCACGGGGAACGTGAGCGGCGGCAGCGGCAGCCAGGATATCGGCGGCCTCGTGGGCTTCAATTACAGCTCCGGCACGATCAGCATCAGCTTCGCCGCGGGGTCGGTGAGCGGCGGCAGCGGCAGCAGCAACGTTGGCGGGCTGGCGGGAGAAAACGACGGCCAGATCGCCAATACCTACGCCACGGGTGCGGTCAGCGGCGGCACCTACGTGGCCGGGCTACAATTCCGGCACGGTGAGCAACAGCTATGCGGTCGGCCTGGTCGTCGGCGGCAGCAGCACGGGCGGGCTGATCGGCACCAACTTGGGCAGCGTCATCGCCAGCTTCTGGGACATGGATACCTCGCACCAGATGACGAGCGCCGGCGGCACCGGCGAGTTCAACGAGGCGATGACGGACGAGGCGACCTTCACCAGCGCCGGCTGGGATTTCACCAACATCTGGCAGATCGGCAGCTCGACCTATCCCTATTTCCGGGACTCGGCGTTCGCCGGCGCGCCGACCCCGACGGTGGCGCCGCCGCAGTCGCCGCCGTTGCTGCCGACCGGCGCGACCGACGGCCTCGCCCTGCCGCCGGCCCTGTCCGGCGACGGCCTGCCCACTCCGCCATTGCCGCCGGGAATCATGCAGCCGCCGCCGCCGGCCACGCTGGGATATTCCCCACTGATGGCGGCCTCGCCGGAGCTGTCGGCCTCGCCGGAGCTGTCGCTCTCTCCCCTGGTGTCGATCACGGTGCTGTCGCAAATTCCGACGGACGAGTAGCGCGCGGCATCGCGGCCGTGAAACTGCGGCGCAAGGGGACCGCGGCGCAACGTAGTGCGTGGACTTCTAACGGTTCGCCTCTCCTCGTCATGCCCGCGAAAGCGGGCATCCACTGCAGCGGCTCCCTGGATTCCGGCTCTCCGCTTCGCTCCGGCCGGAATGACGAAGGCGAGAAGTGGATACTTCTGCTAGCGACGGAACAGTAGTAGCGCAATGATGATGTCGCGGGGCAACGAGGTCGCGGAGCAGTCGACCACTGCGGCGCCGCGGCTCTTCCTCGCGGCCGCCGCGGCGCTCGCGGCCCTCGCCGCGGCTCTCATCGCTTCCCCGGCCGGCGCCCAGCAGGCGCCCAACGCCGGCACGCTCCTCCGCGAGTTCGGCCCGAGCGGCCAGCCCAAGGCAACCCCCACGCTGCCGCCGGTGCCGCTCGCACCCGAGGAGACGCCGAAGCCCGCCCGCGAGGGGGCCAAGGTGCTGGTCAAGGACTTCCGCATCAAGGCCACCGAGTTCCCCGAGGACTCCCTCAAGGCGCTCGTCAAGGACTACGTCGGCCGCGAGCTCACCATCGGCGATCTCGAGGACGCGGCGCTCAAGATCAGCGAGTACTACCGCGAGCACGATCTCCTCGCGCGCGCTTATCTCCCGAAGCAGACCATCGAGAACGGCGTCGTCGAGATCGACGTGCTGGAGGCCAGGCTCGGCGCCGTCACGGTCGATCCGGCGAGCCGCACGCGCCTCGATCCCGATATCGCGATCGGCATCGTGCGGGGGCGGGCGCCCACGGGCGAGGTGCTGCGGCCCTCCGACCTCGAGGAAGGGGTGGCGATCGTCAACGAGATTCCCGGAGTGGTGGCCAAGGCGACGCTCGTGCCCGGCAGTGCCGCGGGCGAGACCAACGCCGATCTCACGCTCGCCGACCGGCCGCTCGTCTCGAGCTTCCTCGTGACCGACGACGCCGGCGTGCGCTGGTCGGGCAGCCACCGCGTCGTCGGCAGCACGACCGTCAGCGATCCCCTGGGGCTCGGCGAGCAGCTCTCGCTGGCGGCCCTGTGGACGAGCGGCAGCGAATACGACCGCCTCGCCTTCCAGATGCCGGCCGGCGATAGCGGGCTCACCCTCGGCATCAACGGCTCGAACCTGGAATACAGCCTGGGCTCGCCCTTCAACGTGCTGAACGAGGGCGGCTACGCCTATACCGGCGGCGTCACGGCGAGCTATCCGATCCGCCGCGCGCCGGGTCTGGCCCTCACCGCCGTCGCCTCCTTCGACCACAAGCGGCTCGTCGATTGGGCGCTCGGCAGCGACACGGCCGACCGCGCCCTCGAGGTCGGCAGCTTCCACTTCCTCGGCCTGGTGACCGACAAGCTCCTCGGCGGCGGCGTCAATGACTTCAACGCCGGCGTCAGCGTCGGCACGCTCAACCGCAGCGGCAACGCCCTCGATCTCTTGGCCGACAAGCTGACGGCGCGCACCCACGGCGGCTACAGCAAGCTCACCGCCGCCCTCTCGCGCTCGCAGCAGCTCTTCGCGGACACGACGCTCTTTTTCTCGGTCAACCTGCAGTACGCGCTCAAGAACCTGGAGAGCTCGGAGAAGCTCTCCCTCGGCGGACCGGGCGGCGTGCGCGCCTACCCGGTGAACGAGGCCAACGGCGACAGCGGCGCCATCGCCACGCTCGAGCTCCGCCACGACTTCTCAGGCATCCTGGAGATCGCCGGTTTCTACGACGTGGGCGGCATCCTGCAGCACCAGGAGAGCTGGAAGGGCTGGCAGAGCAAGCTCAACGAGGCGGATGCCTACGTGCTGCAGGGCCCCGGCATCGAGGCGAGCCTGAGGCCTACGTTCCTCCCGGCGCTGCGCGCCAAGTTCACGGTGGCACGCGCCATCGGCATCAACCCCGGCCGCGACCTGAACGGCAACAACAGCGACGGCAAGCACGGCCGCAACCGCTACTGGTTCCAGATCAGCTATAGCTTCTGAGCGGCTGGCCCGAAATGAAAGGACGCTTGCACCTACCGCTGCGGGTCCTTCGAGACGCAACCCTTTCGGGTTGCTCCTCAGGATAAGGCGCATTTGTGTGTGGCAGAAAGACTAGACCTCGTCCTGAGGAGCGAGCGTAGCGAGCGTCTCGAAGGACCCACCGCAGCCGGTCCGAGGCCCCTTTGATCGCGCGACAGCGCGAATCGCCAATGATATCCTCGGCGCGCTCTTGATCGCTACGGCAGGCTCTCATGGCGCAATCGCCTTCCCCCGCGCGGCGCGAGCCGCAAGGCCCCGGCGCCGCCGCGGTTCCGGTCAACTATCTCAACGTCATCGCGGCGGACGTGCCCCTCTTTGCGGCGGCACTCGAGGCCCATCGCCAGGGCCAGCTCGGCAAGGCGCGCGGCGCCTATCTCGAGCTCATGGACCAGCCCAGGCTGACGGCCGTCTGCCTGCATCAATTGGGCGTGATCGCCGGCCAGCAGGGCGACCACCGGCGCGCGGCCGAGCTTCTCGAGCGCGCCATCCGGCTCGACCCCGCCCAGCCCATGTACTACCAGAACCTCTCGGTCAGCCTCGAGAAGCTGGGGAACAAGCCGGCAGCGCTCGACGCCCTCATCGATCTCGGCTGCGCCTTGCAGAAGGTCGAGCGGCACGACCAGGCGATCCCCATCTACCGGCGCATCATCGAGATCGACCGCTGCCGCTACGCCGCCTACGTCAACATGGGCACCGGCCTCGCCTGGTCGGGCGATCCGCGCGCGGCGGTGCCGGAGCTCCTGCGCGGCATCGTGCTGCACGCGCTCGTGCTGCCCGAGCTCAAGAGCTTTCTCGACGGCCTCTTGCCGCGCCTCATCGCCGACGCCGTGGTGCCGCACGACATCGTCAAGCCGCCCGGCCAGCCCAGCGGGCGCGTCGAGATGGTCGAGCATGCGCTGACCAGCCTCGGCAAGGCGCTCACCGAGATCGGCTATCCCGACGAGGCGATCCGCTGCCACCGCATGGCGATCGAGCTCGAGCCCGGCTTCGCCCTCGCCCACTGGAACCTGTCGCTGGCACTCCTCACCAAGAGCGACTTCGCGCAAGGCTGGCAGGAGTACGAGTGGCGCTGGCGCTGGGACAAGTTCCCCGATCCCAAGCGCCGGCTGCCAGTCCCGGTGTGGCGCGGCCAGCCGCTCGCGGGGAAGACGGTCGTGGTCTATGCCGAGCAGGGCTACGGCGACGTGATCCAGTTCCTGCCGCTCGCCCGCCGACTGGCCGCGATGGCCGGAGAGGTGCTGCTCGAGGTCACCACCCCCCAGGTGCGCCTCCTGCGCGAGGGCTTCGCCGGCGGCAATCTTCGCGTCATCGAGCGCACGCGCGAGCCCAACCGCATCGCGACCGAGCGGCCTTACGACTATGTCGTGCCGCTCTTGAGCTTGCCGTCGCGCCTGGCACTCCGGCTCGAGGAGCTGCCGCTGGCGCGGGAGCCCTATATCACGGTGCCGCCGGCCGCCGCGGCCGCGTGGCGCGAGCGGCTCGCGGGTGCGGCCGGGCTCAAGGTCGGCCTCGCCTGGCGCGGCCGGCCGACGCCCGAGGCGAAGCGCACCATCCCGCTCGAGCGCCTCGGCCCGCTCATGGCATGCGAGGGCGTCTCGTGGCACGCCATCCAGGTCGCGGGCGAGACCGCGGAGATCGCCGCCAGCAAGCTGCCGGTCGCCGACTGGTCGCCGCAGCTCCGCGATTTCGCCGACACCGCGGCCCTCGTCTCGGAGCTCGATCTCGTGATCAGCATCGACACCGCCGCGGCCCATCTCGCAGCGGCACTGGGCAAGCCGGTCTGGATCATGCTCCTGGCCGTACCCGACTGGCGCTGGCTCCTCGCGCGCCGCGACAGCCCCTGGTACCCGACGGCGCGGCTCTTCCGCCAGCCGGCAGCCGGCGACTGGGAGAGCGTCCTCGGCGAGCTCGCGAAGGCGCTCGCGGAACGGCAGCGCGCGCGGACCTGGTCCTCCGACTCATTGATGCATGCCCCGCCCCCTTCTTCCTCGAAGGCTGACTGACCTAGGCCAATTCGAGGCTCGCCGGCAAATCGTGGCATTGCGCTGTGGATAAGTGCCCTCCACGGGCTGCGGCGAGCCCTTCGCGAGGCCTGCCCGCCGCGCGCCTGTAACATGAACGTCACGTCGAGCGATTAGTATCCCGGCGTCAATTCTGGGGAGGGAACGACCATGATGATCAGGAAGCTCGCTGTCGCGCTGGGAGTCGTCTTGCTCGGCTCAGCACCGGCCTGGGCCGCGAACGTCGTCACGATCTACAGCGCCGACGGGCTGCATGACGGCACCCCCAACTGGTATCAGAACCAGTTCGACGCCTTCACCAAGGCGACCGGCATCAAGGTGCAGTATGTCGAGGGCGGCTCGGGCGTCGTCGTCGAGCGCGTCGCCAAGGAGGCCTCGAACCCGCAGGCCGACGTGCTCGTGACCTTGCCGCCGTTCATCCAGAAGGCCGCCGCGGACGGGCTGCTGCAGCCCTATACGCCGGCCGGTGCCGACCAGATCGCGGCCGAGCAGAAGGACCCCCACGGGCTCTATTTGGCGCTCGTCAACAACTACATGAATTTCATCTACAACGCGGCGGTCCTCAAGGAGCCGCCGAAGACGTTCGACGATCTGCTCGATGCGAAATTCAAGGGCAAGATCCAGTACTCGACCCCCGGTCAGGCGGGCGACGGCACCGCGGTGATGATCGAGGTGTTCCACGCCTTCGGCGGCAAGGACGCCGGCTTCGACTTCCTGAAGAAGCTGCAGGCGAACAATGTCGGCCCCTCCTCCTCGACGGGCAAGCTGACGGCGCTGGTCAACAAGGGCGAGCTCAACGTCTCCAACGGCGACGTGCAGATGAACATCTCGCAGATGGCGGCCAACCCCAACATCCGCATATTCTGGCCGGCCGGTCCGAACGGCGAGCGCTCGACCTTCGCACTGCCCTATTACGTCGGCCTCGTGAAGGGTGCTCCGGACGCCGCCGCCGGCAAGAAGCTGATCGATTTCCTGCTCTCGAAAGAGGCGCAGGAGACGGTCACCTCGGTGGCGCAGGGCTTGCCGGTGCGCAACGACGTGACGCCGACCGACGAGGCCTTTAAGAACATCCACAAGCTGATGGAGGGTGTTAGCATCTGGACGCCGGACTGGGCGCAGGTCCTGAGCGACCTCCAGGCCGACGTCGCCAAGTGGCACCAGGTTACGGGCAGCTAGTCGGGCGCGCTGCGACGCTGCCGGGGGAAAGAGCCATGGCCGCGTCGCGAGGCCCCTCGCCGGAGGGCGAGGGCATCATCTTCGAGGGCATCACCGTCGCCTATCGCGGCACGGTGGTGCTCGACGATTTCTCGCTGCAGATCCAGCGCGGCGAGATCATGGCGCTCATCGGTCCGTCGGGGTCGGGCAAGACCACGGCGCTGCGCGCGGTCGCGGGCTTCGTGCGCCCGCGCGCGGGCCGCGTGCGCATCGGCGAGACCGACGTGACCGATCTGCCGCCCTATGAGCGCGGCATCGGCATGGTGGTGCAGAACTACGCGCTCTTCCCCCACATGAAGATCGAGGACAACGTGGCCTTCGGCCTGCGCGCGCAAAAGGCCGAGGCCGCGCTGATCGCCGACCGGGTGCGCGACTGCCTCGGCCTGGTCGGCATGGCCGGTTTTGTCGGGCGCTACCCGCGCGAATTGTCCGGCGGGCAGCAGCAGCGCGTCGCGATCGCCCGGGCGCTCGCGGTGCGGCCGCGCGTGCTGCTGCTCGACGAGCCCTTGTCGGCGCTCGACGCCCAGATCCGCCGCTCGATGGTCGAGGAGCTGGCGAAGCTGCATCGCGATCTGCCGGGCCTGACCGTGCTCTACGTCACCCATGACCAGACCGAGGCGCTGACGCTCGCCGATCGCATCGCCATCATGCGCGACGGCCGCTTGAGCTCGTTCGGACCGTCGCACGAGCTCTATCGCCGCCCGCCGAACCGCTTCACCGCCGAATTCCTCGGCCGCGCGAACCTGCTGGAGGTCCGCGTCGAGGCGCCCGCCGAGCGCGGCCTGGTGCGGGTGCGCTTCGGCGAGGCGGCGCTGACGGTGCCGGCCCATCCGACGCTCGGCTCCGGTGCCGATTGCCTGCTCTGCATCCGGCCGCACGATTTGCGCCTGGCCGACCATCAAGTGGACGGCAACCGGTTGAGCGCCACCGTCACGTCCGTGCAGTGGCAGGGCGATCACCACGCGATCACGCTCGATTGCGCCGGCACGCTGCTCCGCCTGGTGTCGACGCCGCTGCGCGAGCCGCCGGCGGCGGGCGAGCCGCTCGAGCTCGCCTTCGACGCCGTCGACGCGACGCTGATCGCCGCCGACGCCAGGGCTCCCCATGGCTGACGTGGCCCTTGCCGGCGCCGCGCGCAGCTCAGGCCGGATCTGGGTCGTGCCGCCGCTCGCCGTGCTCGCCGGCCTCTTCTTCTATCCGCTGTCCTTGATCGTGGCGCAGGCGCTGACCGGCGACGGCGGCCGCGTCTCGCTCGACCACTTCGCCTCGGTGATCCGCTCGGCCCTCTTCGTGGGCGCGCTGCTCCACACGATCGAAATCGCCGTCGCGGCCAGCGCCGGCTGCCTCGTGCTCGGCTTCGCGATCGCGCTCGTGCTGTCCTTCGTGCCGTTCCCAGGCGCGCGCGAGGTCGCGCGCTTCATCGACACCTTCATAGCGCTGCCGACCTTTCTCGCGGCACTCGCCTTCACCTTCATCTACGGCTCGGCCGGGGTGCTCAACAGCGCGCTGATCGAGCTCTTCGGCTTGGCACGGCCGCCGATCGACTTCCTCTATTCGCCGTGGGGCGTGATCCTGGCCGAGGTCACCGTCTACACGCCCTTCGTGCTGCGTCCGCTGCTCGCCGCCTTCTCGCTGATCGAGGGGGCGCAGATCGAGGTCGCCAGCAGCCTCGGCGCGCGGCCCTGGCGGATCATCCGCCAGATCATCCTTCCGGCCGCCATGCCGGCGCTCCTGGCCGGCGGCAGCCTGTGCCTGCTGCTGACCGTCAACGAGTTCGGCATCGTGCTCTTCATCGGCGCCAAGGGCGTCATCACGCTCCCGCTCCTCGTCTACGACAAGGGCATCCAGGAATTCGACTATACCGCCGCCTGCGTCATCGCCGTCATCAACGTGGCGCTCTCGCTGTCGCTCTATATGCTGTACCGGCTGATGATCGCGCGTCTCGGAGGGCGCAATGCTGGTGTGGTCTAGCTCCGGACGCCTGTCCGCCTGGGCCGTGGCGGCGGGGCTCATCGGCATCGTCTATGTTGCGCCCCTCGGCATCATCCTTCTCGCGAGCTTCGCCGGGCAATGGAACGGCGCGCTGCCGAGCCTGCCGACGGTGAAGCACTATCTCGATGCCGTCTCCGGCTCGTCGGGCGACGAGCTCTGGGCCAGCATCGTGACCGGGGTGGTGGCGAGCGGGATCGCCCTCCTGATCGGCACCTGGGCGGCACTGGCATTGCGCAGCTTCCACGGATGGCCGCGGCGGGTGCTCGATGTCGTGTTCTTCACGCCGAGCGCGGTGCCCTCCGTGTCGGTCGGCCTCGGCCTGCTCGTCGCCTTCAGCCGGCCGCCGATCCTGCTCAACGGCACCAGCGCCATGGTCTTCATCGCCCATCTGGTGCTGATCTCGGCCTTCACCTACGGCAATGTCTCGGCCGGTCTCGCCCGCATCCCGCCCGATGTCGAGCAGGTCGCCGAGAGCCTCGGCGCGCGGCCGGCCTATCGCCTGCGCCACGTCACCCTGCCGCTGATCCTGCCCCACCTCATCGCGGCCTTCAGCCTGAGCTTCGCCCTCTCCATGGGCGAGCTGGGCGCCACGGTGATGGTTTATCCGCCGGGCTGGGTCACCATGCCGGTCGGCATCTTTGCGCTCACCGACCGGGGCGACGTGTTCGAAGGCTCGGCGCTGACCATGCTGCTGGTGGTGACGACGCTCGCCGTGCTCATCGGCCTGTCGCGCATTCCGACCAAGGTGACGCCGCGGTAGAATAGTCCCGCTTAGCGGCAACCGGCTCCCTCGTCACCCCCGCTTTCGCGCTTGCTGATACACGCATCTTAAAGACGCTTGCAGGGCCACCGTGGGTCCTTCGAGACGCGCCCCTTCGGGGCGCTCCTCAGGATGAGGCAAATGTGTGTGTGGCAGAAAGACTTAACCTCATCCTGAGGAGCGAGCGTAGCGAGCGTCTCGAAGGACGCACCGTGGCCAGTCCGAGGCGCCTTTGCAGAGCGCAACATCATGATTTGCCGGTGATCTTAGAAATTGTGCGCATCAACTAGCGCGAAAGCGGGGGTCCAGAACCGCCGGTGGATTCCCGTTTTCGCGGGAATGACGATGGCGGTGTCCGGTCCGGCCGGATCATGCTTGAGCGCAGTCGGGCGACGAGGGCGGCATTTCGCCCCTCAGTGGATGTCGGCCGCCCCCTTCATCGCCGACTTGAGCTTGTCGGCCGTGAAGCCGGGGGCGCGCGCGGCGTCGAGGATGACCTTCTCGCGCCGGGAGATCTTGTCGATGGCGGCGGCGAGCCCGTCGAGCGCCGCGAGCGGCACCACGACGGCGCCGTGGCGGTCGGCGTGGACGAGGTCGCCGTGCTTGACCGTCATGCCGAAGACGTTGACCTGGCCGCCGAACGCGACGAGGTGGACGTGGGCGTGGCTCGGCCCGATCTTGCCGGCGAGGAGCTGGAAGCCGGGTGCGATCTGCTCGAGGTCGCGGATCGAGCCGTTGGTCACCCCGCCGAGCGCGCCGAGACCCTTGTGCACGGCGCTCTGCACCTCGCCCCAGAAGGCGCCGAAGCCGGGCCGCGGGTCGATGTCCTGGATGACGACGACGGTCGGGCGCGGCCCGGCCGCGACATAGTCGTAATAGGCGAGGCGGCGCTCGCGCATCTCGGCGGCACTGGCGGCCGGCGGCTCGACGGCGCGGATCGTTGCCGTGCGCGCGTAGCCGACGAAGGCCGGCAAGGCCGGACTCGCCGCATGGAGATGCTCGGTCGTGAAGCCGGTCGACTGACGCTCCGGCATGACGAGCTCGAGCCCGTTGCAGATGGTCGGCGTGTCGAAACGCGCGAGGAAAGCGAGCTGGTCGGCGCTGACGGTCTTGGCCATTGAGCGGTTTCTCCCTCCCCGAGGACGGCCGCGAGGATCGCTGTCTTTGCCGCCAGCGTCAATCGCCGGTAGCGAGCGGTTGATTGCGCGCCCAAGCTGAGGCAGAAGAGGGGGAGGGGAAACGCCATGACCGAGCCCGAGGACATGAGCCGGCGCCGGCAGAGGCCGCAGTGACGGGCGCTCGCGACGCGCGCGCTGCCGGCCGGACGCCTGCCGAGGCGGAGATCCTGGCGTCGCTCCGGCGCCTGGGCCTCTTGGCACCGGGCGAGGCGTGCCGCCTCCTGCCGCTCGAGGGCGGCGTCTCCTCCGACATCTGGCTCGTGGAGACGGGCGCGCGGAAGCTCTGCGTCAAGCGCGCACTGCCGCGCCTCAAGGTCAAGCGGCTCTGGGAAGCTCCCGTCGTGCGCAATCGCTATGAGTGGGCCTGGTTCGAGACGGCCGGGCGAATATGCCCCGATGCCGTGCCGCCGCTCCTCGGCCACGACGCCGCGGCCGGCCTATTCGTCATGGCCTATCTCGAGCCTGCCGAATATCCGCTGTGGAAGGCGCAGCTCGCAGCAGGAATGGCCGAGCCGCGCACCGCCGAGGCGGTGGGCGCGCGGCTCGCCCTCATCCATCAGGCAACGGCGGGCGAGCTAGCGGTCGCCCAGCGCTTCGCCACGGACGCCACCTTCCACGCCATCCGTCTTGAGCCCTATCTCCTCGCGACTGCCGAGCTGCACGGCGATCTGGCGCCCGCCCTCGAGGCGCTCGCGCGCACCACGGCCGGCACCCGCCTCGCCCTCGTCCATGGCGACGTGAGCCCGAAGAACATCCTCTTGGGCCCGCGCGGGCCGGTCTTCCTCGATGCCGAATGCGCCTGGTACGGCGATCCGGCCTTCGATCTCGCCTTCTGCCTCAACCATCTCCTCTTGAAGTGCCTCATGGTGCCGGCTGCTGCGGCGGGTTTTCTCGCCTGCTTCGCGGCACTCGCCGAGCGCTATCTCGCCGGCGCCGGCTGGGAGCCGCGCGCAGCGCTCGAGGCGCGCACGGCGCGGCTCCTCCCCGGCCTCTTCCTCGCCCGCGTCGACGGCAAGTCGCCGGTCGAGTACGTGCGCGAGGAACGCGGCAAGGACCGCGTGCGCCGCACCGCGCGGGCGCTCTTGCAGGAGCCGGTCGAGCGCCTTGCCGAGGTGAGCGCCGCCTGGGCCGCGGAGCTCGCAACCGGGCGCGGTGCGCCGTGACGGACAGCCGCATCGTCAAGCTGATCGGCCGCCGCGTGTGGGATTCGCGCGGCCGCCCCACGGTCGAGGCCGAGGTCGTGCTGGCGAGCGGTGCCCGCGGCCGGGCCATCGCACCCGCCGGCGCCTCGACCGGCAGCGGCGAGGCGGTCGAACTGCGCGACGGCGGCAGCCGGCTCGGCGGCTTCGACGTGCGCCGCGCCGTGGCCAACGTCAACGGCGAGATCGCCAAGGCCGTGCTCGGGCGCGACGCGACCGACCAGGAGGCGCTCGACGAGGCGCTCGTGGCGCTCGACGGCACTCCGGACAAGAGCCGCCTCGGCGCCAATGCCCTCGTCGCCGTCTCGATGGCGAACCTCCATGCCGCGGCGGCGGCCCACGGCCTGCCGCTCTATGCCTATCTCCTCGACGAGGAGGAGGTCACGCTGCCGCTCCCCGAGATCCAGATCTTCGGCGGCGGGGCGCACGCGCGCCGGCGCGTCGACGTGCAGGATTTCATGGTCATGGCGATCGGCGCCGGCTCCTTCGACCAGGCGCTCGAATGGACGGCCGAGGTCTACCGTGCTGCGGGGCTGCTCATGGAGGAGTGGGGCAGCCTCCAAGGCGTCGCCGACGAGGGCGGCTACTGGCCCGCCTTCGATTCGAACGAGGAGGCGCTCGACGCGCTGGTGAGCGCCATCGAGCGCGCCGGCCTGGTGCCCGGCGAGGAGATGGCGATCTCCCTCGACATCGCCGCCTCGGAGTTCCGCGAGGGAGGGCTCTACCGGCTGGCGCTCGACGGCGTGGAGCTCGACGCCGACGAGATGAGCGACATGCTGATCGGCTGGCTCGACCGCTATCCCATCCACTCGATCGAGGACCCGCTCGCCGAGGACGACGCGGAGGGGATGGTGCGCTTCACCGCGGCGGTGGGCGAGCGCGTGCAGATCGTAGGCGACGACTTCCTCGTGAGCAACGCCGCGCGCGTCCAGGCCGCGGCGGACATGGGCGCCTGCAACGCCGTCCTCCTCAAACCCAACCAGGCCGGCACCGTGAGCGAGACGCGCGCGGCGCTCGAGGCGGCGCGGGCGGCCGAGTGGGGCGCGATCGTCTCCGCCCGCTCGGGCGAGAGCGAGGACGCCACCATCGTGCATCTCGCGGTCGGCTGGGGCGTGCCGCAGCTCAAGGTCGGCTCCTTCGCGCGCTCCGAGCGCATGGCGAAATGGAACGAGGGCCTGCGCATCGAGGAGGCGGCCGGCGCCCGCGCGCGCTTCGCCGCGGGGCGGCTCTTCAGGTGAGCGCTATACTTGCTCTCATGCTCGCGTTCGCGCTGCCGGCCGCGGCCGCGGCAGAGGAGAAGGTGCATTTCCCCTCCCTCGACGAGGCCGCCACGAGCCTCGACGGCTACCTCTTCCGGCCCGCGGGCGAGGGGCGGCATGCCGCCGTGGTCTTTCTCCACGGCTGCGACGGGCTCCTCAACAAGCGGGGCGCCATCGTGTCGCGCGAGAGCGCCTGGGCGCAGCAACTCACGGCACTCGGTTACGTCGTCCTCATGGTCGACAGCTTCACGCCGCGCGAGCAGGGCGAGATGTGCTCGGCCGGAGGCTTTCGCCTTCAGCTCTATCGCGAGCGGCCGAAGGACGCCTATGGCGCGCTCCGCTATCTCCAGGCACAGGATTTCGTGCGGCCGGACCGCATCGGCGTGATCGGCTGGTCGCAGGGCGGGGGTACGGTGCTGCTCGCGATCCCGGAGGACAGCGGCGGCCGGCCGCCCGAGTTGCCGCAGGGCGATTTTGCTGCTGCGGTCGCCTTCTATCCGGCCTCCTGCAAGGACGAGTCCTACCGGATGCCGTGGAAGAGCAGCGTGCCGCTCCTCGTCCTGGTCGGCGAGCTCGACAATTGGACGCCCGCCGCCCCCTGCAAGAGCTTCGTCGACGGCGCCGTCGCACGCGGATCGCTCGTCGAGATGCAGATCTATCCCGGCGCCTATCACGATTTCGATTGGCCGGGCGTGGCCACGCACGAGCTCCTCTCCTACCGCATGCGCTCGGGTGCCGCTCCGATCGCCGGCCTCGACCCTGCCGCGCGCGAGGATGCGCTGAAGCGCGTGCCGCAGTTTCTCGCGCGCTATCTTCAGGACTGAGCGGCGGCGGCCGCGGCCGCGCCCGCGTGGCGGCTGAAGCGCGGCATGACCTCGGTTGCCAGGAGCTCCATGGAGCGGCGCCACAGCAGAGGCTTGTCCCAGTCGTGGCCGGTCATGAGCAGCGTGCCGAAGTGGCCGCACTCCTCGCGCAGCGCCACGAGCCGCTCGAGCACGCGCTTGGGGCTGCCGGCGATGACCTGGGAGCGCTTGATGGCATCGACGGTCAGGGCCTCGTCGGGCACGTCCAGGTCCGGCTTGATCATGTAAAGCGCCTTCCTCCCCTGGGCGAAGCTGTGGCGGAAGAAGGTGTAGTAGTAGGAGAGCCCGTTCCCGGGATCGGCGAGGTAATCCTCGGCCTCGGCGTCGCTTCCGGTGACCAGGATGCAGCGCGCCACGCGCCAGATTTCCGCATCGGGCCGCCGCCCGGCCGCCTCGCAGCCCTCGGCGTATTTCTCCCAATGGCCGCTGAGATAGCGCTGGTGGAAGAAATTGCCCGAGACCGGGATCCAGCCGCGCTCGCCGGCACTTCGGGCGCTGAGCGAGTTGGGCGAGACGAGGGAGAGGGCGACCGGCGGGTGCGGCTTCTGCAGCGGCCGCGGCACCCAGCCGACCTTGAACTCGGGCCAGATGCCGTGCTTAAGCGAGATCTTCCAGAAGCGGCCGTCGATCTCGTAGGGCGGGTCGCTGGCCCAGAGCTTGAGGATCATGTCGACCGCCTCGAGCACCATGAGCGGGCGCAGCTCGGGCGCCGGCACCGCGAAGAGCTCCATGTCGCTCACCAGGCCGCCCGGGCCGACGCCCATGATGAGGCGGCCGCCCGAGAGCTGGTCGAACATGGCCGCCTCCGCCGCGATCTTGACCGGGTGGCTCTGCGGCAGGTTGAGCACGCCGGTGCCGAAGCGGATCTGCCGCGTGCGGCCGATGACGCTCGCGAAGAAGGCGAGCGGCGAGCTGATGCGCTCGCTCCACGAGCTCATATGCTCGCCGAAATAGGCCTCGCTGAAGCCGAGCCGGTCGGCGAGCACGACCGCCTCCTGATCCTCAGCGAGGATGGCGGCATAGTCGCGCTCGGGATGGTGGAACGGCATGCTGAACATGCCGAGCTTGACACTCACCGCAGGCTGTCCCCTCGCTCGAGCCGCACGCGGCGCGCGGCAGCTTGGCTTCCGACTGTCATACGCCGCGGCCGACGGGCGGGCAAGTGCGGGCCGCGACTTCACAAAGCCTTGCCTCAGGGCGTCATCCGGAAAAGCGGCTCCGGGACGGCCGGATGCGCGCGGCTGCAACGAGAGGTCCCGAGCCATGAGCAAGCAACGCGGCGGAGAATTGCCCCACCGGGCGGCGTCCGCAGAGGAGCGCTTCGGCCACGAGGCAGCCGCGGTCGAGGCGGAGGCGCTCAGGCTCGAGGAGCGCACGCGGGAGTTCGAGAAGTCGGTCGTGGCCTACGAGGAGGAGGTCAAGCGCGACGCCGCGCGCCGGCTGCGCGCCGAGCGAGAGGCCGAAGCGGAGGCGGGCGAGCCGGCCACCGGCAGCAATAGCCGGCGCACCTCAAAGGCGTGACGGCGGAAGCGGCAGCCGATGCCCGCGAGCGACAGCAGCAGAGCTTCCGCGGAGCCGCCGGGCGAGCCGCGGCCGGCCGCCGCTCCTGCCGCGCTGCCGGCGCCTGCGGCTGCCGCCGTCCATAACGATCCCCAGGCCTGGCGCCTTGCCTATGGGCGCGCGTTCCAGGCACGCCGCGCCGCTATTGCCGGTGCCGTCGCGGCCCAGCGCGTGGCGGCGCTCGCCGAATTCGCCAGGATGCTGCCCGGGGCGGGCGCCCGGGCGGTGGCCGGCAGCGGCGCTGCGGCCCAGGCCGCCGCGGCTCCGCTTGCGCCAAGCGACGCTGCGGCAACGCTCTCCCGGCGCGTGACCGAGGCCTTCGCCGCCGTGATCGCGGAGCGGATCGCCGAGCGGCTCAGGCAGATCATCGCCGCCGAGATCCGCCGCCAGCTCGCGGCAGCGCCGGCGCCGCCGGACGCGGAGCCGAGCGCCGGTTAGACCGCCCCGGCGCGCCGTTCGGGGTTCTCTCTAAAGTGTTAATGCAATCTGTTTTCACAACTATGCAGCTGGCCCGTCCTTAGAATGCGGGGAGCGGCGGCAGCGCCGCTTCGGGCTCAGGGAGGCATGGCGGTGCGACGTGAGGGACGCAGCCAGCAATAGCGTCGCGATCTTCGTTGTGCACGGAACGGCCGGCGGTTGGAGCGTCTTGCGGGCGGCGCGGACCCTCGAGGAGGGATGATTGCGCCCGCGGGCCATCCGAATGCGCGCGCCGTGCCGGCGATCGCGGCCTGGCAGCCGGTATTGCGATCGCCGGCATTGTCGGCGGCCGAGCGCGTCCCTTGCCCGCCATGGACGGGCATGGCAGAGGGCGTTTTAGGCGGCGGCGGGTCACGGCGCAGGGAGCAGCGCCAGCGAGCGCAAGGGAGTGCTGCGGGCACCGCGCGCGAGGCAGGGGACTCAGTCCCTCCTCGAGCTGCACCCCGTCCTCCGACGCCGGTCGAGATCATCGCCGCCGCCGCCCATCCGCGCGGATCGGCCGACCCGGTGGCGGTCATTGCGGCTGCCGCGGGCGTCTCCGCCGGCGGCCAATCGGCACTTCCCTCCGCGGACTTCTGGCAGCTCTGGACGGCGCATCAGGGCTATTTGCGCAAGCAGACGCTGCGCCTGATGTCGGGCAACCTCGCCGACGCCGAAGACGCTCTCAGCAACGCTATGTTGAAGGCGCTGCAGAAATTCGAGACCTACGCGGGCGCCATCGTCAACGAGCGCGCCTGGCTCACCCGGCTCGTGCACAACGTCTGCATGGACCTCCATCGCAGCAACCGGCGCATCCGCCACTCGCTCGAGGAGGTGCTCGGCGGCGACTTCGAGGCAGCCGACACCATGCCGGAGACGGTGTCGCCCACGCCCGAGGAGGAGACCATCGCGCGGCGCGAGCTCGGCCAGCTCTCCGCCGAGCTCGAGCGCATGCCGCGAAGCCTCAGCGAGCCGCTCCTCATGCGCGTCCTCGACGACCTCTCCTACGACGAGATCGCAGCACGGCTCGGGCTCAGCAACTGCGCGGTGCGCAAGCGCATCCAGCTTGCCCGCGATCGCTTGCGCAAGCTCGGCATCCGCTGACGGCGGGGGTGCCGGCCGAGGGCTCGGCCGAGCTCATGGAAAGGGGATGCGCCGCCTCAGGTGCCGGAGGGGAAGCTGGAAACCACTTGGCCCGCCGCGGTGCCGACGGCGCTGAAGACGCCCTCTGCCATGGTCACGGCCGCTTGCGCCGCGGCGAGCACCGGCGCATAGCTCGGGTCCTTCTTCTCGATCATGAGCTTGAGGGCGATGCCCTGGGCGGTGAGTGCTACGGTCATGACGTTCCGCATATAGTCGGTCGCGTCCTGCACCGCGAAAGCGGCGGCCTGGCTCACCTTCTGAAAGGCGATGCCGGCGCCGGTCTCCTTGGCGGCGCCGAGCACGTTTGAGTTGGTAATCGCCACGGCATTGAGCACCTGCGGATTGACCGTCGTGAGGCCGCCCGGCGGAGCATCGTCGCCTGTCGTGTCGCTCGGCATGTCTCACCCTCCGCTTAGCCCTTCATGCCGCCGCCCGAGATCTCGAGGATCATGCGCACGGCGCTCGAGGTGACGGCGTTCGAGATCTGCTGCAGGCCGCCCTGGCTTTGGCCGGCGGTCTCCATGGCGAGGCTGATCGAGTGCGCCACGGTCTGGTAGACGAGCGCCATCGCCTGGGCCGGCGCGTCGCCGAGCACCTTGACGTTGGCCTGGGTGACGGCGTCGGTGATCTGTGCATTGACCGGGGTGTTGTCTGCCATGATACGCCCGCCATTCCAGCTTGCAGAGCTTCAGCGTTGCCCTCCGGAGCGCCCCTCATCTACCCTTGAGCGCCGCGAGGACGACGAGCAGCGTCAAGAGCGTATTGGGTGAGTCGCTCCTCGCCATCTTGTTGGTCGCGACGGCGGCCGCCATGGTGTTGACGCTGTAGATCTGGATGACGCCCTGGTTGGTCGCGGCCTGCGCCGAGATGGCCGCCATCTTCTGGGCCTGCACGGAGTTCTGGAAGAGGATGCCGGTCGAATGGCCGAGGCTCTGGTAGATCGAGGCCATGGCCATCGCCGGCGCGTTCGCCAGCACGCTGACGCCGGCCTGGCTGACCGCGTCGGTGATCTGGCCGTTCACGGGAGTGGGTATGGCCATCGCATTCCTCCTCGGCTGGCGCTGCGGGCGTCGCGTCTTGCAGCACCGATTGATTGACGGCTGGCGCTCCGCTTTGTGAAGCGCCGGGCTCTGTGAAGTGCCGCGGGCGTCATGCCGCACCCGCCTGGACGATCATCTTGAGGATGACCGAGGTGGCGGAGGCCGCGATCTGCTGCATGCCGGCCTGCGCCTGCATCGCGTTCTCCATGGCGAGCCCGGTCGAGTGGCCGAGCGCCTGATAGGCGAGGCTCAAGGATTGCGCGGGCAATTCCCCGACCACCTTGACGTTGGTCTGGGTGATCGCATCGGTGATCTGGGGATTGACCTGCGTCTCGGCCACCGCCTCACGTCCTTTCCCTGCCTCCCCGCGCGGCAGAGGCTGCCGGTCAGGTCACCGAGGGGCCGCCCTGCCAGGACGGCGCCGGCTCTGCTGCCGGCTCCGGGCGCGGCTGCGGCTGCTCCGGTCCGCGGAAGGCTGCCGATCCCGGCGGCGCGCCGCGCGAGAGCGCCAGGATTTGCGCGACACCCTTGATCGTCGCCGCCAGGCTGGCCATGGCAAGCTGGCGCTGCTCGCGCACGGCGCTCGCGAAGATCGTCGCATGGAATTGCGAGGAGGCAAGATAGGACTGGTCGGCCGCCAGCGCCTGGCCGCTGCCAAGCGTCGTGACGTTGGCGTGCGTCACGGCGTCGGTGATTGCCGCATTCACATTGTCCGCCATGGTCGCCTCCGTTCCTTCCGCGTTGCGCGCCGCTCGAGACCGCTCGCAGCCGGCTTCAACCACCCTGTCCGCTCTTGCCGCCGTCGAGAATATGCATGACCGAGCGCACGGTCGCCGCGATCGCCGCGATGCCGAGCTCCTGGTGCTCGTGCGCCATATTGGCCCACAGCACGCTATGGGCCTGGGTCGAGGCAAGGCAGGACTGCACGATCGCCACGGCCGGTCCGATGCCGATCGCCATGACGTTGGCCTGGGTGAGGGCGTCGGTGAGCTGCGCCGCCACGCTCTCGGTACCCCGCGCCGCATGGCTCGCGGCCGCCGCGGAATCTTTTTCGTCTTTCGAGCCAAACATCGCTCATCTCCCTTGGGGCGTCCCGCGCTGCCGGCGTTCCCTCATGCATAACGCCGCTGCTGCCTAGGCTGTGAAGTCGCTCGCCGCCGAATCCACCGGACGCTGCCCGCCTTGCCGAAAGGAAAGGCCCAGGCCTGAGGCGGCCTGGGCCTGAGGGGAGGGGCGCCGCGCGGTCCTAGCGGCTCACTGAACCTTCTGGGTCTTGAGCGCGTCGAGGGCGCTGAGGAGGGACAGCATGTTGTCGGGCACGTCGCTCTGGGCGATCTTCGAGGTCGAGACGGCGCCCGCCATGGTGTCGACGCTGTAGATCTGGATGACGCCCTGGTTGGTCGCCGCCTGCGCGGCGATCGAGAGCTGCTGCTGGGCGCTCGTCGCGTTCTCGTAGAGGATGCCGGTCGAGTGGGAGAGCGACTGGTAGATGGCGCCGAGCGCCATGGCCGGGGCGTCGCCCAGCACCTTGACGTTCGCCTGGGTCACGGAATCGGTGATCTGGCCGTTGACCGGGGTGTTGTCTGCCATTGTTGAGCTCCTATGTTGCGCGGCTTAGCTCTGTTGCGTCCTGCCGCGAAGCGAGCGGCGCGAGGGGCGCGTCTCCAAGCGAGATCGAGCGCTGCCTAGCCCGAGACCGCCTTGAGGGCGGCGAGCAGCGAGAGCATGTTGTCGGGCACGTCGCTCTGGGCGATCTTCGAGGTCGAGACCGCATCGGCCATGGTGTCGACGCTGTAGATCTGGATGACGCCCTGGTTGGTCGCCGCCTGGGCCGCGATCCCGAGCTGCTGCTGGGCGCTCGTTGCGTTCTCGTAGAGAATGCCGGTCGAGTGGGCGAGCGACTGGTAGATGGCGCCCATGGCGACCGCCGGGGCGTCGCCCAGCACCTTCACGTTCGCCTGGGTCACGGAGTCCGTGATCTGACCGTTCACGGGGGTGGGTATAGCCATTGCTCCTCTCCTTCCCGATGTCCATCGACGGGGATGCCGCACCACGAAGGCGAGAAGCGCCAAGCGGTGCTCGAACCATTGACGCTCGAGGGCGGCTTTTGTGAGCGGCGCTATTCCTCTCCTCCTTCAGGAGGAGAGGAAGGGGCCCATCGCGCAAGCGATGGGAAGCTGAGGAGGCCTCGCGATGTGGCGCCGGGCTTGCGAGCGGTTGCGTCTCGCAGATGCGCCTCCTCACCCTTGCCCTCTCCTCCTGAAGGAGGAGAGGGGAAACCGCTGCGGGCGGAGATCGCCGAATTGAGACGCCGCCGCGCGGATGAGGGTCTGGCCAAGCCGCCATCTGTCGGCTATTCTGTCGACAATGAAGGCGACCAAGATGCAGACAGCGGTCAAGCCGCGCGCGCCCGAGCGCAGCCTCAGCGCGGTCATCCTCGCGGCACTCGATAGCGAGATCATCTCGGGTGCCTTGAAGCCGCGCGAGCGCCTCGTCGAGACGGAGCTCGCGGCGCGCTTCGGCGCCAGCCGTGCTCCGGTGCGCGAGGCGCTGCGCGCGCTGCAGCGCGAGGGCCTGGTCGCGAACGGTCCGCGCGGCCTCCAGGTGGCCGACGTCTCGCGCGAGGAGGCGGGCGAGATCTTCGAGGTGCTGGCCGACCTCGAGGAGCTCTATACGAGGCGCGCGGTGCCGCATATCTCGCTCGGCGAGGTGGCGGAGATGTCGCGGCTCTTGAAGCGCATGGAGCGCGCCGCCGCGGAAGCCGACGTGCAGCGCTATTTCGAGCTCAACGACGCCTTTCACGACGTGATCCGCAACGCCTGCCCGAACCGCACGCTCATCCAGCTCCTCGCCAGCCTGGGCAAGCGCACGCCGCGCTTCCGCCGCCTCGCCATGTCGTTGCCGGGGCGGCTCGAGAAATCCATCGAGGAGCACCGCCGCATCCTGGACGCCGTGCGGCAGGGCGACGCCGAGGCCGCCGGGCGGCGCGCGCGGGAGAGTGCCGAGCGCGCCTACCGCGCGCTCAACGCGTTTCTCGAGAATTCCTCGCCGTTCGTCTGAGCGGGCGGCTCAACAATCGCGGAAAGGAGCGCACATGTCGGCCGTACGGGAGACCAGCAAGGAAGAAGAGCTCTTGAGCCAGGCGCGCGAATACAGCTTCCGCGGCCGCATGGACAAGACGACCTTCAGCGGCCCGGTCTTCGAGCGCGCGAGCGGCTCCGTCGTGGTCGACACCAACGGCAAGGAGTATCTCGACTTCAATTCCGGCCAGATGTGCTCGGCGCTCGGGCACAATCATCCGCGCATCGTCGAGGCGATCGAGGAGAGCTGCCGCACGATCATGCACGCGAGCTCCAGCATCTTCAACGTGAAGGAGATCGAGCTCGCGGCGCGCTTGGGCGAGCTCGTGCCGCGCCCGCTCAAGAAATCGATGTTCCTCGGCTCGGGCAGCGATTCCAACGAGGCGGCAATCACCATCGCCAAGAAATACTCGGGCGGCTACGAGTACGCGGCACCGCACGTCAACTTCTCCGGCCTCGGCACCGGCGCCCGCTCGGTGACCTTCGCCGGCTGGCACAAGGGCTACGGCCCCGGGCCCGTCGGCGCCTATGCCATCATGGCGCCCTACTGCTACCGCTGCCCGCTCTCGCTCACCCATCCGGAGTGCGGCCTCGCTTGTCTTAAGGGCAGCCTCGAGGTGCTGGACGCCCAGGCCAACGGCCCCATCGCGGCCATCATCACCGAGCCGCTCTTCAGCGCGGGCGGCGTGATCGAGCCGCCCAAGGGCTGGCTCCAGGCGCTCGCAGAGGCTTGCGAGGAGCGCGACATCCTCCTCATCCTCGACGAGGCGCAGACCGGCCTCGGCAAGCTCGGCACCATGTTCGCCTGCGAGCAGGAAGGCGTGGTGCCGGACCTCATGACGATCTCCAAGCACTTCGGCGGCGGTGTGGAGATCAGCGCCGTGGTGACGACCGAGGAGGTCGAGGAGAAGGTCATCGACAAGGGGCTCGTCATCGGGCACTCCCACACCAACGATCCGCTCGCCTGCAACGCGGCGATCGCCACGCTCAAGGTTCTCGTCGAGGAGGACATGCCCGCGCGCGCCGGCGCGGTCGGCGCCTATTGGCGCGACCATTTGGGCCGGCTCTCCCAGAAATACGAGGCGATCGGCGACGTGCGCGGCCGCGGCCTCATCCAGGGCCTCGAGTTCGTCAAGGACCGCAGCGCCAAGGAGCCTTTCTACGAGCTCGGCAAGGCGGTCTACGAGCACTGCCTCGCGGACGGCCTCGTCTTCAGCGTGCGCCGCCAGGGCAGCGTCATCCGCTTCGTGCCGCCCTTCACGACGAGCGAGGAGCAGCTCGACCGCGCGGCCGAGAAGCTCGACCGCGGCATCGCCGCCAGCCTCGACCGGCTGGTCCGGCGCGGATGATCAGCTTCGAAGGTGTCAGCAAGTGGTTCGGGGCACTCCAGGTCCTGAACGGCGTCTCGCTCGAGATCGCGGCCGGCGAGGTGGTGGTGGTGTGCGGTCCCTCCGGCTCGGGCAAGAGCACGTTGCTCCGCTGCATCAACCGCCTCGAGCCCGTCGAGGAGGGACGCATCCTGGTCGACGGCCTCGAGGTCACGAGCCCGAAGGTCGATTTGAACCGCCTGCGCGCCGAGATCGGCGTCGTCTTCCAGTCCCTCAACCTCTATCCCCACATGACGGCGCTCCGGAACATCACGCTGGCGCCCATGGTGGTGCGCGGCATCTCGAAGCTCCAGGCCGAGGCGCGCGCGCGCGAGCTCCTCGCCAAGGTGGGGATCGGCGAGAAGGCGGCGAGCTACCCGAGCCAGCTCTCCGGCGGCCAGCAGCAGCGCGTCGCCATCGCCCGCGCGCTCGCCATGCGGCCGAAGATCATGCTGTTCGACGAGCCGACCTCGGCACTCGATCCCGAGATGATCCAGGAGGTGCTCGAACGTCATGAGCGACCTCGCGCGCGACGGCATGACCATGCTGGTCGTCACCCACGAGATGGGCTTTGCCCGGCGCGTGGCGCACAGGATCATCTTCATGGACGAAGGCGGAATCGTCGAGGAGGGCGGGCCGGAGAATTTCTTCGCGTCGCCGCGCCAGGAGCGGACGCGGCTCTTCCTCAGCAAGATACTGGTTCATTGACGGGACGGCAAATCGCAGGGACGGCTTCAACAGGGAGATAAAGCCATGACGGGACGGACCATCGCGACATTCGCGGCGCTGCTGATCTCAGGCGGGCTTGCGCTTCACGCGGCACCCGCGGCGGCCGAGCAATCGGCGCTCGACGCCGTCAAGGCGCGCGGCACGCTCATCGCAGGCGTCAAGGCGGACTACCCGCCCTTCGGCTATACCGACAAGGACGGCAAGCTCGTCGGCTTCGACATCGACATCATGGCCTATATGGCGAAGCGCCTCGGCGTGAAGCTCGAGCTCAGGCCGGTTACCAGCGCCAACCGCATTCCCATGCTGCAGAACAGCGCCATCGATGTGATCGCGGCGAGCCTCACCATCACCAAGGAGCGCGCCGAGGTGGTGGACTTCAGCGTGCCCTACATCGTCATCGGCTCGAAGTTCCTCGTGAGGAAGGGGAGCGGCATCAAGACGTGGCACGACCTTGCCGGCAAGACCGTCGCCTATACGCAAGGGACACCGTGGGGCGAGAAGGCGCGCGCGGCCGAGCCCTCGATCAAGCCGCTCGTCTTCCAGGACAAGCCGCAGGCCGTGCTCGCGGTCATCAACGGCAAGGCCGATGCCTACGTGGACGATGCGGCTCCTCTCGTGATGTTCGCCAAGGAGCACGCCGCCGAGCTCGTCGCCTCGGGCGATCCCTCGGTGCCCTCGCCCATGGGGATCGCGGTGCGCCCCAACGATTCGAAATGGCGCAACTACGTGGACTTCACCTTGATCGCCATGTGGCAGGACGGCACCTACCTCTCCCTCTACGAGAAGTACTTCGGCGAGAAACCGGACCCCTGCTTCAAGATCTATCCGTGGGAACTGTGAGCGGGCGGGCACGGGTGCGGAGGTGCCGCCGCCTCGCCCTTCGAGACGCGCGCCCGGCACGCCGGGCGCGCTCCTCAGGGTGAGGTGGCCCCGACATTCGGCGGATTTCCTCTTCCTGAGGAGGGCCGCAGGCCCGTCTCGAAGGATGAGGAAATCCGTAGGGCGCCTGAGGGCCTTGGGATGAGCTTCGAGCTCCATTGGGAGGTGCTCTGGCAATACCGCCAGCTCCTCCTCGACGGGCTCGTCGTCACGGTCGAGCTCTCGGGCCTCTCGCTCCTCCTGAGCCTCGCGATCGGCGGCGTGGTCGGCTCGCTCCGCCCCTTCGCCAAGGGGCCGGCGGCCGTGCTGCTCGCGGCTTATACCGAGTTCTTCCGCAACGTTCCGCCCATCGTGCAGTTCTTCTTCTGGTACTTCGCGGTCGGGCTCAATTCCTTCACGGGCGCCGTGGTCGGCCTCTCGGTCTTCCAGAGCGCCTATATCGCCGAGGTGTTCCGCTCGGGCATCCAGGCAATCCCCAAGACGCAGATCGAGGCCGCCCGCTCGTCCGGCCTGCGTTTTCTGCAGATGATGCGCTACGTCATCGTGCCGCAGGCCGTCATCCGCATCGTGCCCGCGCTCAGCATCGAGTTCATCAACATCATCAAGAACTCGTCCGTGGCCATGACCATCGCGGTGACCGAGCTCACCTTCCAGAGCCAGGAGATCGAGGCGCGCACCTTCCGCGGCTTCGAGGCGGCGACCGCGGTGACGCTCATCTACATCGCCCTCGCCTTCGTCGTCGTCCTTGCCATGCGGCAGCTCGAGCGGGCGCTCAGGATCGAGCTGCGCGGGGGTTGAGATGGATTTCTCGGTCATCCCGGACAATCTCGCCTACATGATGGAGGGCCTCGCCACCACCGTCTTCCTCGCGCTCGTCGGCATGGCGGCGAGTCTCGTGACCGGCACGCTCTTCGCCATGATGCGGCTCTCGGCGCTCGCCTGGGTCCGCCTCCCCGCGGGCGCCTTCGTCGACGTGATGCGCACCATCCCCCTCATCATGGTGATCTTCTGGTTCTTCTTCCTCTTGCCCTACGTGACGGGCAGCCCGGTCACTCCCCTCATGGCGGCACTCCTGGCGCTCATCGTCTTCAACACGAGCTATATGGCGGAGGTGGTGCGCGCCGGCATCCTCTCGGTGCCGCGCACCCAGAGCGAGGCGGCGCGCTCGGCCGGCCTCTCCTATCTCGCCGCCATGTGGTACGTCATCCTGCCCCAGGCCTTCCGCAACATGCTGCCGGCGGTGGTGAGCCGCTTCATCGCACTCTTCATGGGCACCTCGCTCGCCTACGTGATCGGCGTCACCGAGTTCTTCCGCGCCGCCAACAACGTGAACAACCGGGTCTACCAGTCCTACGTGATCTACGGCTTCGTCGCCGCGGTCTATTTCGTCTGCTGCTACGGCCTCTCGCTCCTGAGCCGCCATCTGATGCGCCGGCTCGACCCGAGCGCGCGCGAGGCTGCCAAGCGGTGGCTGCCGCGCTCGCTCGAATCGGCTTGAGGTGCCTAAAGGGAGGTTGATGATGAAACGCGAAGAGGCCCGGCGCATTGCCCGGGAATGGATGTTCCCCACTGCCGGCTCGAGCTACATGGGCGGGCTCGAGGAGCGCCCCATCTGGGCGCAATCGCTTGGCTCGACGGTGATCGACACGGAGGGCAGGCGCTATCTCGACTTCCAGTCGGGCCAGATGGGTGCCGCCCTCGGCCACCAGCATCCGCGCATCGTGGCGGCCATCGCGGAGACGATGAAGTCGCTCATGCACGGCTCCAACACCATGCTCAACGTGCCGCGCTTGCGGCTCCACGAGCGGCTCGGCAAGCTCCTCCCCGCTCCCCTCAAGAAATCCGTCTTTCTCGTCTCGGGCAGCGACGCGATCGAGGCGGCCATCGACCTCGCGCGCAAGGCGACGGGCGGCCTCGACGTGCTCGGCCTCCACGCCGGCCTCCACGGCTCGACCTCCTTCGTCACGCGCTCGCTCACCTTCACCTGGGCGCGCCGCCGCCACGCCACGGTGGCGCCGGCCACCTCGGCCGTCTTGACGCCCTATTGCTACCGCTGCCCGCTCGGCCTCGCCTTCCCCAAGTGCGGCATCCAGTGCCTCAAGACGAGCATGGAGCTGGCCGACGCCAACTTCACCGCCAAGCCCGCCGCCTTCATCGGCGAGCCGATCTTGAGCGCAGGCGGTGTCATCGTGCCGCCGCCGGGCTTCTACGCGGCGATGCGCGAGGAATGCGACAAGCGCGGCATGCTGATGATCCTCGACGAGTCCCAGACCGGCTTAGGGAAGACCGGCAAGCTCTTCGGCTTCCAGCACGAGGCGGGCCTCAAGCCCGACATCATCACCATCTCGAAGCATTTCGGCGGCGGGCTGCCGATCAGCGCCGTGTGCACGAGCGCCAAGGTGGCAGGGCGCGCGGTCAAGGCCGGCTTCTTCGCCACGCGCTCGCACGCGGGCGATCCGCTCCTCTGCGCCGCCGGCGAGGAGAGCCTGCGGATCGTCGTCGAGGAGGAGATGGCGGCGAAGGCCCTCCGCATCGAGCGCCGCATCAAGAAGGCGCTCGCAGCACTGGCCCAAGAGTTCGAGCTCATCGGCGATGTGCGCGGGCGCGGCGTCCTCGTCGGCATCGAGCTCGTGAGCGACCGTGCCAAGAAGACGCCGGCCAACGAGGCGTGCAAGGCGGTCGAGCGCCATTGCCTCGAGAAGGGCCTCATCTTCCAGAGCCGCGGCGCCGGCAGCCTCGCGAACGTCATCCGCCTGGTGCCGCCCATGACGACGACGAACGAGGAGGTGGACCGCGCCATGTCGATTCTCAGCGACGCGCTCAAGGCCGTGAGCCAGAGAGCGCGCGGCGCACGGGCGCTGCGCGCGCTGGCGCAGGCTGCGGAATAGACGCGGGCGGCTGGATGCCGCGCCTGGTTGAATGTCCGCAATTGTCAAGGGTTCAATAAGGTGCCGGGCGAACTTACCACTCTTTGAAGATGAGCTTCGTCGCCTCCGCTATGCAAACCCTCTGCATGACACCTGGTCGGCTCAGTGTCAGCGGGCAGACGGTAAAGTCGCCCCAAGCGGCCTTCGTGCAAGGAGGCAACGTGAACATCTCCTGATCGAGTTTTCCGGTCAGAACTTCATCACCGGCAACGTCACCCTTGGCGTCCGCGACACCAAGGACCCGTCTTGTCCCGACAATCCAGATCCGGACATTGGGGACCGAGGTGCAAGAGGTCATTCGGCCATGCACGGTGAAGCATTCTCCGACAAGCAAATTGCTGGCCGCGCAGGCAGGCGACTGGGCGCCGGCGTTGGTGGGGATGGAGAAGAGCACGAAGCCGATTATTGCTGCTATGATCCGACCGAGCACAATGAACCTCCCTGATTTCTTCGCCGTGTGCCATAAATCGAGCCGAGCCTCAATGGTCCTCGAATGTCCCCCTATCGCACCTCGTTGGATGGCCGCTCTTGGCACGACCCGGCAAACTCGATCTTCACGGGACTCTTCGCGTTTGGGCACGTTTTGACGCCGCCAAGGTGCGAATGGCTGCTATCCTGAACGTCACAACCGCCTTGTATCGAGGAGCCGTCATGAAGCCGGGACGCATCGGCATACTCGCGATTCTGGGCCTTCTCGGCATGGTGTCGGTCGCTGTCGCCCAGGCGACGGCGGCGGCGGTCACGATCGGCTTTCTCAGTACCGTGGGTGATACCGGTCCGGCGCCGGCGTTCATCGAGGCGCCGCGCGAGTTGGGTTACGAAGAGGGGCGAAATCTGACGATTCTGTTTCGCTCGGCCAAGAGCACCAACGATGAGCTGCCGAAACTGGCAGCCGAGTTGGTCGGTCTCAAGCCCGATGTGCTCGTGGCGTCAGGCACGCCATCCTCTCTCGCCCTCAAGAAGACGACGGCTTCGATCCCGATCGTCATGCTCGGCATCGGCAATCCGATTGGGACCGGCCTCGTCGCAAGCCTTGCCCATCCTGGCGGCAACGTCACGGGAACCGCCAACGCCGTTGAAGAGTGGGCCGCGAAACGGCTGCAAATGGTCACTGAGGTGCTGCCCGGGATCCGCTGCTTGATGTACCTGAGGAACCCTGCCAATCAGTCGATCATGGCGAATGCGCCGGCCTTCATGGATGCCCGCGAGAAGCTGGGTATCGAGCTCCATGTGATCGACGCAGCTACGCCCGAACAGTTGGATCAGGCATTGGCGACTCCGCTCGACGAGCGGTGCAAGGCAGCGCTCTTCCTCCCGCTGGATGGATTGTTCATCTCGCGGCGGGCCGAGATCGTCGAATTCGCGTTGCGCCACCAGATCGCCCTCTTCGCGCCGTTCCGCGAGGATGCCGAAGCCGGTGCCTTGATGTCGTTCGGGATCGACCTCGACGATCAATGGCGCCTCGGTGCCACCTATGTCGACAAGATCCTGAAGGGCGCCAAGCCGGCCAACCTCCCGGTAGAGCAACCGACCAAGTTCGAGCTGGTGATCAACCTCAAGACTGCGAAGGCGCTCGATCTCACCATTCCGCCCTTGCTCCTCGCCGGCGCCGACACGCTGATCGAATAGAATCTCTGCGAATCGTCACAAACGGGCATTCGAACTGAACCGCTGCTCCTTCCTCCCGTTGTGCTGGCTCGCAGAATTCGCTAATGTTGCGCTGCAACATAAGGCGGCCGCCGACGGCCGCCAACGCTTAGGCGCGCGGCCAGCGCCCGCGGCAGGGGGATAGAGCGTGAGCATTTCGGTCGCCCTCAACCATCGCACCGAGTACCGCTACGACCGGCGCATCTCGCTCGGCCCGCAGGTGGTGCGCCTGCGCCCGGCGCCGCACACGCGCACGCCGGTCACCGCCTATTCGCTCACCATCGAGCCGGCCGAGCATTTCCTCAACTGGCAGCAGGACCCCGAGGGCAATTTCCTCGCCCGCGTGGTGGTGCCCGAGAAGACCGAGCGGCTCGTCGTGACTGTCGATCTCGTGGCCGACATGACGGTGATCAATCCCTTCGACTTCTTCCTCGAGCCGGAGGCGGAGAGCTTTCCCTTCGCCTACGACCACGCCCTCGACGGCGAGCTCGCACCCTTCCTCAAGGCGGCACCGGCCGGGCCGCGGCTCGCGCGTTTTCTCGCCGAGACCCCGCGCGAGCCGGTGCGCACCATCGATTTCCTCGTCGGGCTCAACCAGCGTCTGGCGCACGACATCCGCTACATCGTGCGGCTCGAGCCCGGCGTGCAGGCGCCCGAGGAGACGCTTCTGAAGGGCGAGGGCTCGTGCCGGGATTCGGGCTGGCTCCTCGTCGAGATCATGCGCCATCTCGGCCTCGCGTCGCGTTTCGTCTCCGGCTACCTCATCCAGCTCGTGGCCGACCAGAAGCCGCTCACAGGTCCGCCCGGGCCGAGCGCCGATTTCACCGACCTCCACGCCTGGTGCGAGGTCTATCTCCCGGGTGCGGGCTGGATCGGCCTCGATCCCACCTCGGGCCTCCTCGCCGGCGAAGGGCACATCCCGCTCGCCTGCTCGCTCGAGCCGCAGAGTGCGGCGCCCATCAGCGGCACTCTCGAGGAGTGCGAGACGGTAATGAGCCACGTCATGTCGGTCAGCCGCGTGGCCGAGCGGCCGCGCGTGACGCTGCCCTATGGCGAGGCCGAGTGGCAGCGCCTGATGGCGCTCGGCGCGCGCGTCGACCGCGAGCTCGCCAAGGGCGACGTGCGCCTCACCATGGGCGGCGAGCCGACCTTCGTCGCCGCCGCCGACCCCGACGGCGCCGAATGGAACAGCGAGGCGCTCGGCCCCACCAAGGAGCGCTACGCGAAAGCGCTCACGCGCCGCTTGGCCGGGCGCTTCGCCTCCGGCTATCTCCTCCACGACGGGCAGGGCAAATGGTATCCCGGCGAGCAGCTGCCGCGCTGGGCGCTCTCCTGCCATTGGCGCAAGGACGGCGAGCCGCTCTGGCAGGATAAGGCGCTCTTCGCCGCCGCCGACGGCGGCGATCCGGCACTCGGCCCCGAGGACGCGCGCCGCTTCGCCGCGCGCCTGGCCGAGCGCCTGCAGCTCGATCCCGCCTTGTGCGTGCCGGCCTATGAGGACGCCTGGTACTATCTCTGGAAGGAGCGGCGGCTCCCGGTCGATGTCGATCCGCGCAAGAGCGAGCTCAAGGATCCGCTCGAGCGCGCGCGTCTGGCGCGCCTCTTCGAGCAGGGCCTGCAGCACCCCGTAGGCTTCGCGCTCCCGCTCAAACGCGTCGGCGGCGGCGCCGAGCGGCGCTGGCAGAGCGAGCCGTGGCTCTTCCGTCCCGAGATCATGTTCCTCATCCCGGGCGATTCGCCGATGGGTTACCGCCTGCCTCTCGACTCGCTGCCCAAGGTTGCGGAAAGCGACTATCCCCTTATCCTTCCCGAGGACCCGACGGCCGAGCGCGCGCCCTTGCCGCGGCACCAGGCCTTCCGCCTCCGCGCCGCCGGTGAGGGAGAGGTCTCTCGTGGCGGAGCGGGGCGCCGCGAGCCGGTGCCGCTTCCCCCGCGGCCGGGCGATATCGCTGCAGGCGTGGTGCGCACCGCCCTCTGCGTCGAGGTGCGCGGCGGGGTTCTCCGCGTCTTCATGCCGCCGGTCGAGACGGCCGAGGACTATCTCGACCTCGTGGCCGTGCTCGAGGAGGTGACGGCGGAGAGCGGCCACCCGATCTCGGTCGAGGGCTATGTGCCGCCCTCCGATCCGCGCCTGCTGCACTTCTCGGTGACGCCCGATCCCGGCGTGATCGAGGTCAACGTGCATCCCGCGGACTCGTGGGACGAGCTCGTGCGCACCACCACCGCCGTCTACGACGAGGCGCGCGCCTCAGGCCTCGCGAGCGAGAAGTTCATGCTCGACGGCAGCCACGTGGGCACCGGCGGCGGCAACCACATGACGCTCGGCGGGCCGACGCCCGCGGATTCGCCGCTCTTGCGCCGGCCCGATCTCCTCAAGAGCCTGCTCGGCTATTGGCACAACCACCCCTCGCTCTCCTATCTCTTCTCCGGCCTCTTCATCGGCCCGACGAGCCAGCACCCGCGCACCGACGAGGGGCGGGACGACGCCACCCTCGAGCTCGAGATCGCCTTCAAGGCGCTCGCCGCCGCCGAGACGACGCCGCCCTGGCTGGTCGACCGCATCTTCCGCGACCTCCTCGTCGACATGACCGGCAACACGCACCGCGCCGAGTTCTGCGTCGACAAGCTCTATCCCCCCGAGAGTGCGGCCGGGCGCCGCGGCCTCCTCGAGATGCGCGCCTTCGAGATGCCGCCCCATGCGCGCATGAGCCTGGCGCAGCAGGCGCTCCTGCGGGCTCTCGTCGCCTGGTTCTGGCGCGAGCCCTACGAGCGGCCCTTGGTACGCTACGGCACGCGGCTCAACGACGAGTTCATGCTGCCCTTCTTCGCCGGCAACGACTTCGAGGACGTGCTCGACGACTTGAAGCGCGCGGGCTACGACTTCGAGCCCGCCTGGTTCGCGGCGCACCGCGAGTTCCGCTTCCCGCTCATCGGCAAGGCCGCCTGCCGCGGCATCGAGATCGAGCTGCGCCACGCGCTCGAGCCCTGGCACGTGCTCGGCGAGGACGCGGCGGCCGGCGGCACCGCGCGCTACGTCGACAGCTCGGTCGAGCGCCTGCAGGTCAAGCTCGAAGGCCTCACCGACGGGCGCCACCGCCTGGTGTGCAACGGCCGCTACGTGCCCCTGCGCGCGACCGGACGGCAGGCGGAATACGTGGCCGGCATCCGCTACCGCGCCTGGCAGCCGGCGCGGGCGCTCCATCCCACCATTCCGGTCGACGCGCCCCTCGTTTTCGACCTCTTCGATACTTGGAGCGGCCGGGCGCTGGGCGGCTGCGCCTACCACGTGTCCCATCCTGGCGGGCGCAGCTTCGAGACCTTCCCGGTCAATGCCAACGAGGCCGAGACGCGCCGCCGCGCGCGCTTCTTCCCCTTCGGCCACACGCCGCTCGGGACGCTGCCCGAGGAGGCGGCGCCGAGCGGGGAGCACCCGGTCACCCTCGACCTGCGCCGCTTCGCGTGAGGGTGGGGCGGACCTTCGGCCCGCGGCGCGCTCCTCAGGGTGAGGGGGCCCCGACGTTCGGCGGATGTCCTCATCCCGAGGAGGGCCGCAGGCCCGTCTCGAAGGATGAGGACATCCGGGCGGCGGCAAATGCGATTGCCGCGCGCTCAATGGGGGCACGCTGGCATTCCCGGCAGCGATCGGCGAAACTGCGGCCTCTGATGGCCGAGACGAGAGGGACGTGAGCTCGCCCTACGACGAAATGGTCACCGGCGCCGGTGCCCTCAGGCCGCACTGGCGCGGCGTGATGGAGACGGTCTGGAGCTTCTCGCCCGAGCAGCTTGCCGAGAAGCAGGCGCGCGCGGCGCTCCAGATGGCGGACGCCGACCGGCTCCTCGCCTTGCGCGAGCACGCGGCCGGGCCGCCGACCCGCTCGCTCGACCTCCTGCCTCTCATCCTCCCCGAGGCGGAATGGCGGGAGCTCGCCGCCGGGCTCGCCGAGCGGGCGCGCCTGCTCGACGCCATCCTCGCCGATCTCTACGGCCCGCAGCGCCTCATCGAGGAGCGCCTGCTGCCGCCCTATCTCGTGCTGGGCAATCCGGCCTTCCTCCGCCCCTTGCGCCGGGCGCTAGGCGGGGGCGGCGTGCCGTACCTGCATTTCTATGCCGCCGATCTGGTGCGCCTGCCGAGCGGCGAGTGGCGCGTCTTCGCCGACCGCACCCAGGCGGCGGCCGGCGTCGGCTATGCGCTCCATCACCGCGCCGTGCTCGCGCGCACTTTCCCCGAGGCCTTCCGCACCGCCGAGGTGCGGCGCCTCGAGTCCTTCCTCGAGCTCTGGCAAACGAGCCTTGCCGCCATCGGCGCAGCACTTGCCGAGCCGCCGCAGATCGTCCTCCTGACACCGGGACCCTATAACGAGGCCTATTTCGAGCACATGCTTCTCGCCCGCGAGCTCGGCATCACCATCGTGCAGAGCGCCGATCTCACCGTGCGCAACAATTTCGTCTTCCTCAAGACGCTCGAGGGGCTCGTCAAGGTCGACGTCATCTACCGCCGGGTCGACGGCGATTACTGCGATTCGCTGGAGCTGCGCGAGGACTCCGAGCTCGGCGTCGCCGGCCTCGTCGAGGTGATGCGCTGCGGCAATGTGGCCGTGCTCAACCTGCCGGGCTCGGCGGTGATCGAGACGCCGGCCTTCGCACCCTTCCTCCCGGAGCTCTCGCGCCGGCTCCTCGGCGCCGAGCTGCGGCTTCCCGCCGTCACCACCTGGTGGTGCGGGCAGGAGCGGGCGCTCGGCGAGGTGCGCGCGGCACTCGACAATTTCGCCCTCCAGCCGGTCTTCGAGCCCGATCCCACGCCGGTCGAGCCGGCCCTCCTCGCGGCCGATGAGCGCGAACGCTTCGAGGCGCTCTTAGGGCGCCACCCAGAGCGCTTCGTCGCGCGCGAGCGCATGGCGCCGAGTCTCGCACCGTGCCTTGCCGCGGAGGACGCGGCGCTCGGAGAGGGCCGCATCACCGCGGCACCGGTGGTGCTGCGCGCCGTAGCCCTCTGGCACGCCGGCGCCTGGACCGCATTCCCCGGCGGCGTCGCCCGCATCGCGGCCGACCGCTCCGTCTATCGCAACCTGCTGCGCCACGGCGGCATCGCCAAGGACGTTCTGGGTGCTGGCGGAGGAGGAGCGCGACGTTCAGGTGCCGGCGGCGTCGGCGCCGCTCGCCGCCGCGCGCGCGCGCCGCGAGGATGCCGCGCTGCGCAGCCGCACGGCCGACGATCTCTATTGGCTCGGGCGCCACGTGGAGCGCCTCGACGCCGGCGCGCGCCAGCTGCTCGCCACGCTCCACCGCCTCGCCTCCGGCGGCCTCAGCGCGCGCGACCGCGCCGAGCTCGGCCGCCTTGCCTCGGCACTGTTGCGCACCGCCTGGATCTCGCCTTCGCTGGCGGCAGCCCCGGTCGACGGCGCCATGTTCCGCGGCGGGGTGAGCGCTGCCGCGGCCGGCGGCGCGATGATGCGGCGCTCTCTCGATGCCATCCGCCGCCTGACGCTTGCCGTGCGCGACCAGCTCTCCCTCGACATGTGGCACGTGCTCCATCAGCTGACGGGTCCCGCCGCGGCGCGGTTCGCGGCGGCACCCCACGACCCCGACCGCCTCCTCGAGGCGCTCGACGGCTCGATCGCCACGCTCGCCGCCTTCGCGGGCCTGGTGGCCGAGAACATGACGCGCGGTGCCGGCTGGCGCTTCCTCGATTTGGGCCGCCGCATCGAGCGCGGCATCGCCATCGCCCAGGCGGTCTATGGCGTCATGAGCGGGCCCATAGCACAGAGCGAGGCGGGCGTGCGCCTGGCGCTCGAGCTCTGCGATTCGACGAACGCCTATCTCCTGCGCTATCCGGCCGAGCCGCGCTTCGCCCGCGCGCTCGAGTTCGTGCTGACCGAGCGCAACAATCCGCGGGCACTCGTCTTTCAGCTCGCCCGCATCGACGGCCATCTCGGCACCCAGGCGCTTCTCGGCACGGCGCAGCTCGAGCCGGCGGCGCTGCTCCCGCTCATCGAGAGGATCGAGCAGTTCCCCTTCGAGCGCGCCCATCCCGACGGCAGTGCGGCCGGGCTCGCCGCCCTCCTCGATCTCCTCCACGGTGCGGCGGGCGAGCTGCTCTCGCTTTCGGACGCCATGACGCGCGCCTTCTTCACCCACGTCGCCTCGGCCTGCCTCGTCGGCTACGCGAGCCGGCCGGCGCTTCTCGAGGCCGCGACGTGAGGCGCTACGCCGTCCGCCACGAGACGCGCTACGGCTATGAGGCGCCGGTCGATCTCGGCTTCCACCTGCTGCGCCTCACGCCGCTCGAGACGGCGCGCCAGCGCGTCCTCGCCCATGCGCTCGCGATCGAGCCGGAGCCGACGGAGACGCGCACGTTCATCGACCACTTCGGCAACGTCGTGCATCACGTCGAGGTCGAGGTCACCCACGACCATCTCGCAGTGACGCTCGAGGCCACGGTCGAGGTCGCGGGCGGCGGCAGCGCCGTCCCGGCCAATGGCGGCCCGGCCTGGGAGGCGGTGCGCGAGGCAATGCGCGGCGACGGCTTCCCGAGCCCGCCCGCGGTCGCCGAGTTCGTCTTTCCCTCGCCGCTCGCCGCACCCGTCGAGGCCGCGGGCGACTACGCCCGGCCCACCTTCGCGCCCGCCCGGCCGATTGCCGAGGCCCTCATCGAGCTCAACCGGCGCATCCACGCGGACTTCGTCTATCAGACGAACCTGACCGACGTCTCGACCAAGGTCGCCGAGGTGATCGCCATGCGCCGCGGCGTGTGCCAGGACTTCGCCCATGTGATGATCGCGGGCTTGCGCGGCCTCGGGCTGCCGGCGCGCTACGTCTCGGGCTACATCCGCACGCCAGGTGCCGAGGGCGACGGCGGCCAGGCCCTCCTCGGCGCCGGCGCGAGCCATGCCTGGGTCTCGGCCTGGTGCGGCGAGGAGATCGGCTGGCTCGAGCTCGACCCCACCAACGACCTCGTGGTGGCGGACGAGCACGTGGCGGTCGCCTACGGCCGCGACTTCTCGGACGTGACACCGCTCCGCGGCGTCATCCTAGGCGGTGGCAGGCCCAGCCTGAGCGTGGCCGTCAGCGTGGCCGAGCTGGTACCGGCGCCGTCCTTGCCGGCGGGTGCGGCATAAATATAATGTGAGGTCCTAGCTCCGGGAACGCGGGTGTAGCTCAATGGCAGAGCAGAAGCTTCCCAAGCTCCAGACGGGGGTTCGATTCCCTTCACCCGCTCCAATCATATCAATGATTTAAAATCCGCATCTCTGGACCCGCGGGCTGCTTTGGCACAAACTGGCACACAAATTCACGTAACTGACGCCCAGCAAAGAAAGAATCTGAGGCCCGTTCCAACGCTTGGGCTCGGCATCCGACTGTAGCCCAGCTTGAAAAGCGCCTCACGTTCGAGGTCAGGGTCGCCGAGATCAAGTAAGCGCGATAAGTTACTGCCGATGGGCGAAAAGCATAACAGACCCTCAGTGTCGGGCGACACAGCCCTGCAGATTCGGACGTTGAAGAGCCGGTTGGTGACACTTGACCAGGAGCGGTCGGTGATCACCGAACGGCTGGGAGAGCTGGAGCGGGCTCAAGCGAAGGACGGGGCCAAGCAGCCTCTCCTCACTTCCACCCGCGTAACTATGGCCTCGCCAACCTCCGAGAAGATCGCATTTTTTCGGAACCTGTTCCGTGGACGAGAGGATGTGTTTCCGCGCCGATGGGAAAACCCAAGGACCGGGAAGGCGGGTTACGCGCCCGTGTGCCGGAACGAGTGGGTCCGAGGAGTTTGCAGAAAGCCGCAGGTCAAGTGCGGAGAATGCTCAAATCAGGCATTCGTCCCTGTCGGGAACGATGTCGTCCGCGCGCATCTCACGGGAAGGGCGGGCGGAAACCCGGCGGACTTCACCGCCGGCGTCTACCCTATGCTGCCGGACGAGACATGCTGGTTCCTTGCTGCCGATTTCGACAAGAAGTCCTGGATGCAGGATGTTGCCGCGTTCCGCGACACGGCGCGGGGAAAAGGCGTCTCCGTCGCAATCGAACGATCGCGCTCCGGCAACGGTGCTCATGCGTGGATTTTCTTTGCTGAACCGGTGCCGGCGGCTGATGCACGGCGGCTTGGGGCGCTCCTCGTCACGGCGACGATGGATCGCTGTCCCGACATCGGCTTCGATTCGTATGATCGGTTCTTCCCGAGCCAGGACACAATGCCGGCGGGCGGGTTCGGCAATCTGATCGCGCTGCCGCTTCAGCACCGGCCTCGCGAGAATGGCAACAGCGTCTTTCTCGATGATGATTTTCGCCCGTACGAAGATCAGTGGGCGTATCTGTCAACGATCGACCGGTTATCGCGGGGCGAGCTGATATCGATCGTGGCCGAAGCGGCCGCGACGGGGCAGATTATCGGCGTGCGGCTTTCTTCGACCAAAGAGGACGATGAGCCCTGGGCAGCACTACCGTCCCGCCGCAGCAAAGAACCACCGATCATGGGCGAGCTTCCCGACTCGGTCGAGGTCGTGCTGGGCAATCAGGTCTATATCGACCGAACGAAGCTCCCGCCGGCTCTCGTGAACCGGATCGCACGGCTGGCCGCATTCCAAAATCCCGAGTTCTATGCGGCGCAGGCCATGCGTCTGCCGACCTTCGGCAAGCCACGCATCATCTCCTGTGCCGAGCTGTTCTCGAAACATGTCGCCCTCCCAAGGGGATGCCTCGACAATCTGTTGGGCCTTCTCGGCGACGCGGGCGTTGCTGCCGCACTGCGCGACGAGCGCCAGCAAGGGCGGCCCCTCGGGATGAGGTTTCTCGGCGAGCTGACGCCGGAACAGGATAAGGCTTTCGTGGCCCTTCTCCAGCATGAGACCGGGGTGCTCGCAGCGACCACGGCATTTGGTAAGACCGTCATTGCCGCGAAAATGATCGCGGAGCGGGATCGGACCGCACTGGTCCTCGTCCATCGCCGGCAGCTCCTCGATCAGTGGGTAGCGCGTCTTCAAGCCTTCCTCGACATCCCTCCGAACAAGCTCGGCGTCATCCATGGCGGGAAGAAGAAGCCGAGCGGCAACATCGATATCGCCCTCATGCAGAGCTTGGTTCGGAAGGGCGTCGTCTCCGATCTGGTCGCCGATTATGGCCAAATTGTCGTTGACGAATGCCATCACCTGTCCGCTGTGGGCTTCGAAGCCATTGCGCGGCAGGCTAAGGCCCGATATGTGCTCGGCCTGTCTGCGACGGTCACGAGGAAAGACGGCCACCACCCGATCATCTTCATGCAATGCGGTCCGATCCGTCATCGGGTCGATGCCAAGAAGCAGGCTGCGGCTCGGCCCTTCGACCACAAGGTCGTCTTCCGACGCACGGAGTTCCGGCTTGCACAGAATAATCCGGACGAAAAGCCGGCGATCCAGGAGCTTTATGCAAGGCTCACCCAGGACCCGGCGCGGAACGATCTCATCTTCGACAACGTCCTGGCGGCGCTCGAAGCCGGTCGTTCGCCAGTGGTCATCACCGAACGCAAGGATCATCTCGACGCACTGGCGGGCCGCCTGTCGAAGTTCGCGAAGAACGTCATCGTTCTTCGTGGCGGCACGACCGTTCGGCAGTCGCGGGCGGCAACCGAGTCCTTGGCCAAGATCCCGGCTGGCGAGGAACGGGTGCTGGTGGCTACGGGCCGATATCTCGGCGAGGGCTTCGATGATGCGAGGCTCGACACCCTGTTTCTGACGATGCCGATCTCCTGGCGCGGAATCCTTGCTCAGTATGCGGGCCGGCTGCACCGGTTGCATGCCGCGAAACGCGATGTTGTCATTTATGACTACATCGATGAAAACGAGCCGATGCTGGCGAAGATGGCGGTCAAGCGGGAGGCCGGATATCGGAGCCTTGGGTACCGAGCGGTAGATGGCACGGAACTTGGATTTGCACCGCCACCGCTCAAGGCGGGTTAACGGGCACAGCCGGAAAGCCATATCCAAAGTCAGGTTTCGCCACGAAGAAATCGCGGGATCAAACTGTTCGTGACCTGGGCGCGGCAAACTGGAGTTGGAATCTGGAATCTGAGCGCGGTTTCGAATTAGGCCAATGTCGAGGGTCAATCGTGGCAACGGTTCCTATCTACGCTTTAAGCGTACTTTTCCCTGGACGCGACTACGCCTAAGGCGTAGAGTGTCTTCGTGATCGTTATCGAAGTCGATCCGGCCAAGGACGCCATCAACCAGCGCAAGCATGGCATCGCCCTCGCGGCGGCTGCGGTCCCTTTCGAAGGTCTGATCCTCCAGTCCGATGGTCGTTTCGATTGCCGGGAGGACAGATGGTTGGCGGTGGGTCGGATCGGCGATCAGGTCTTCACCGCCTGTTACACCATGCGCGGCCGAGTGTATCGGATTATCAGCATGCGCCGCGCGAGCCGAAAGGAGCGTCGAGCCTATGCGCAAGCCAATCCCTAAGAAGCCAGCCGCCAAGAATTTGCACATGGTAGCACCAACCCGCAGAACGTTCCGGCGTCCGGGCGTGGAAGAAATCCACCGCGCCGCAGACGAGGCCGTCAAAGTCGCGGTACGGCAGACGGACGAAGAGGTGATGCGCGCGATCAAGGATGATGCCGACACCTTCGAGGCGGATCCCGCGCGGCTCGTCGCCATACGACCGCAAGACGTCGACGTGGCGCGCATCCGCTCGGGTCTCTGTCTAACGCAGGCCGCCTTCGCGGCAGCGACCGGCGTGCCGCATCGCCTCATTTCGGATTGGGAGCAAGGCCGCAAGAAGCCGTCCGCGGCGGCGCGGGCGTTCCTCCTCCTCGTGGACGAATTCGGCGAGAAGGCGCTGAAACGGCTGGCGCAACGGACCACCGCGTGACGGCTCTTACGTGGTTTTTTGAGGACTTGGCATCGCTCGCACGGCTTGGCGGCGAGACGGACGGAGGAGGCACGCCGTATGGACGGGGAGATCTCCTGGCGCGTGGAGCTTGCGCTCAAGCCGGCCCAGCTCGCGAGCTTTCGCGCGCTCACGGGCGAGATGGTGGCGTTCACGCGAAGCGAGCCCGGCGTCTTGAGCTACCAGAGATTCCTCGGCGGCGACGGCAAGTCCGTCCATGTCTACGAGCGCTACGCCAGTTCGTCCGCCGCCGCGGCGCACCTGCGCAATTTCGCCGAACTCTTCGGCGCGCGTTTCTCCGCCGTGGCGGAGCGCACGCGATTCACCGTCTACGGGCAGCCGAGCGATGAGCTGAGAGGACTGCTGGACGGCTTCGGTGCCACCTATATGAAGCCTCTTGGCGATTTCGCCTATTGGGCATAGACGCGCCGGCGCAGGTCACGAATGCACCTTCCGGTGGTGCCTGGGGTGCAGATCGAGCTTGGGCAGTTCGTCCGGCAGCAATGTCTCCTTCTCGAGCAGGTCCTTTGCCCCCTCGTTCAATTGCGTGCGATAGGTCTTGAGGATGTGCATCGCGGTGTTCCCGGCCTCATCCACGAGGGCACGGACGGCGCAGTCGATTTCCCGGGCGGTCTGCTCGCTATAGTCGCGGGAGATCGAGGCGGGATTGCCGAGAAACGTATCGCGCTGGGTCTCGTAGGCCATCTGGCCGAGCTCGTCGGACATGCCGTAGCGCGTGATCATGTTGCGGGCGATGTGCGTCGCCTTTTCCAGATCGTCCGAAGCGCCCGTGGAGATCTCGTCGAAGACGAGAGCTTCGGCCGAACGGCCGCCGAGAAGCACGGCCATCTTGCCCTTGAGCTCGGCGCGGGTCATGAGAAAGCGGTCGTCCATCGGGCGCTGCATCGTGTAGCCGAGGGCGCCGATGCCGCGCGGCACGATCGATATCTTCTGCACCGGATCCGCCCCCGGGGTGGCCATGGCGACCAGGGCATGGCCCATCTCGTGGTAGGCAACGACCTCCCGCTCCTTGGGGATGAGCAGCCGGCTCTTCCGTTCCAGGCCGCCGACGATGCGCTCGATGGCAACCGTGAAGTCGGCCATCGCGACGGATGGCGCGTTGCGCTTTGTCGCCTGAAGGGCCGCCTCGTTGACCAGATTTGCCAGGTCGGCGCCGGAGAACCCGGGCGTCAAGGCGGCGATCTGCGCCGGATCGACGTCCGTTGCGGCTTGCACTTGCTTGAGATGGATCTTGAGAATGGCGACGCGGCCGATCTTGTCCGGCCGGTCGACCAGCACCTGGCGGTCGAAACGGCCGGCCCGCAGCAGCGCAGGGTCGAGAACCTCGGGCCTGTTCGTCGCCGCCAGCAGCACGATCCCCGTTTGCGGGTCGAACCCGTCCAGCTCCATGAGGAGCTGGTTCAGCGTTTGCTCTTTTTCGTCGTGCCCGCCGGCCATCGGACCGACGCCGCGCGCCCTCCCCAAGGCGTCGAGCTCGTCGATGAAGATGATGCAGGGCGCCACCTTGCGAGCCTGCTCGAAGAGGTCGCGGACGCGCGCCGCGCCGACGCCGACGAACATCTCGACGAATTCCGATCCGCTGATGGAAAAGAAAGGCACGCCCGCCTCACCGGCAACCGCGCGGGCGAGCAGCGTCTTTCCCGTGCCCGGCGGGCCGACGAGCAAGACACCTTTCGGCATGCGCGCGCCGAGCCGCGCGTGAAGCTTCGGCTCCTTGAGGAAATTGACGGTCTCCATGAGCTCGTCCCGCGCCTCGTCGACGCCCGCCACGTCCGCGAAGGTGACCTTGGTATCTTTCTCGACGAAGATCTTCGCCTTGCTTTTGCCGATCGACATCAAGCCGCCCAGGCCCTGCTGTCCGCCGAAGCGGCGAATGACGAACATCCAAATCGCGAAGAAAACGACGGCGGGCAGCACCCACGACAGGAGGTCGGCGATGAAATGATTCTCGACGACGCCGGTAATCTTCACTTTGTACTTTTCGAGCATATCCGCGATGTCCGGCGCCACCAGCACCGTCGAATAATATTGCCGGCCGTCGGGAAGCGGTTTGACCAGCTTGCCGTCGAGATAATTCTGTCGCACGTTGACGGCCTCGATCTTGCCGTCCTTGAGGAACTGCTCGAACTCGCTCCAGGATATCGTCTCGACTTTCTGATGCGTGCCCCACCAGCTCTGGAACAGGGTGATGGCGAGGAACGCGGCGATCGCGTACCACAAATTGAAATGCATCTTCTTCTTGTCCATCGCTTCCCTCCGGGGTCTGCGCGTACGGCGTGAACTATTGACGAACGTGGTCACTCACGCCGCGTGAAAATCCGCTCTCTCCGAAGCCCGGTGATGAGATTGCATGCCGCGGCACCCCTCGACTATAGCACCTATGACGGCGAGCGCGGCGGGGCCATTTTTCGCCCTGCGAAAGTGCGGCGCTTACGCTCGGTTCCCCAATGCGGGCGGCGTCCGCCCCGCGCCACGAGCCCATCCTGCGCGTCGAGAGCTTGAGCGTGAGCGCGGCGACGCGGCGTCACGTCGAATACGCCCATGGCCGGCTGCGCGGCGACCGGGCTTCGCCGATCCGGCACTCGACCCCCGGCGCATTGTCCGCGCCGTCCTCGCAGCCGTGTCGCGCCCCGGCAGCGGGGCCGAAATTTGCATAGGGTCCCCGCGCAAAGGACATTAGAATGGCGCCGTAACCGCAAGGGGGGAAAGCTCCGTGCCGCCCGGGGCGTGGGGAGCCATGCTCGAGTGCCGCGGGCGGAGGAGTCTCGAGATGGCACAAGGCGACAGGGATCCGGGATCCGACGGCGCTCCGACGGGCGAGGGTGGCACCCCGCTCGCCGAGACGCCGGCCGCGAGTGCCGCGCGCGACGAGGACGGCCACACCATCGTGCCGGCCGGCATGGTGCTCGGCTTCACCTACCGCATCGAGAAGCTGCTCGCCCGCGGCGGCATGGGCGAGGTCTACCGCGCGATCCACCTCGACCTGCGCACCGAGCACGCCATCAAGGTCATCCGCCCCGAGCTCGCCAACGACGCCAAGGTCGCCGAGCTCTTCAAGCGCGAGGCGACGACCCTGCGCGCGATCAGGAACGACGCCATCGTCGCCTATGACGGCATCTTCCGCGACGAGAACGGCCGGCTCTATCTCGTCATGGAATATGTCGACGGGCCGTCGCTCTCCGAGGTGCTCAAGGCGCGGCCGCTCTCCCTGGACGAGCTCTATCGGCTGCGGGAGCGCCTCGCCAAGGGCCTCGCGGCCGCGCACGCGAAGGGCATCGTCCATCGCGATCTCTCGCCCGACAACGTGATCCTGCCCGGGGGCGAGCTGGACAAGGCGAAGATCATCGATTTCGGCATTGCCAAGCTGTCCGACCCGCTGGCGGGCACCATCGTGGGCGACGACTTCGCGGGCCGCTACCTCTTCGCGTCGCCCGAGCAGTTCGGCATGTTCGGCGCCCGCGTGGACGCGCGCTCCGACATCTACAGCCTGGGGCTGGTGCTCGCCGCGGCGGCGGCGGGCAAGCCGCTGGCCATGGGCTCGACGCCGATGTTGGCCATCGATTCGCGCCGCGCGGTGCCCGATCTCAGCCCCGTGCCCGAGGCCTTCCGCGCCGAGCTCGCCCGCATGCTCGAGCCGGACCCGGAGCGCCGCATGCGCTCCCTCGATGAGCTCACGGCGCCCGAGCCCCCAGCCGGGGCCGCCGAGGGGTCGACCGTCGTGCTCGGCGGGAGCTCGCGCGCGAGCGCGCCGCGGCACCGCCGCAATCGCGCGGCAGCACAGCACCGCCGCGGAGCCGCTCCGAGCTCGTCGTCAAGATCCTGGCGGCGGCCTTCGGCCTCGCCGTGCTCGCCGGCGGGGTCATCATCTACGTGACGATCTCCAGTACGAGCCCGATCAAGGTCCCATCGCCGTCGCCCACTCCCAGCGCCGCCGCGACGGAAGCCGCGGCACCCCCGCCGAGCCCCAAGCCTGCGCCGAGCAGCGCCGCCGCAAGCCCCGTGTCTACGGGCGCCAGCCCTGCGCCGAGCCCGCAAGCGCCGGCGCCAACTCCGGCGCCGTCGAGTGCCGGCAACTCGACCCCTGCCGCAGCGCCGCCGCATCCGGCGCCGTCCGGCGTCGCCGCCGCGAGCCCGACCCCGCCGGCACCGAGCGCGACCCCGCCGGCGAGCCCCGCGCTTGGGGCCGGCGTTCCTCCGGCGAGCCCCGGCCCGCCGCACCCGAGCCCCTCCGCGGCTTCGTCCAGCGCGCCGTCGCCCTCGCCGAGCCCGGCACCTCAGCAGAGCCCAGCACCTCCGCCGAGCCCCGTAGCGTCGCCGCCCCCCCCGCAACCGCCGGCTGCCGAGCAGACCGCGGCACTGTCTCCGCCGAAGCTCGATCTCCCGCAGCTCGAGGCCAATGCCCGGCGCGTCGCCTCGCGGCTCGATTGCGCGAGCGTGAAGACGGTGGCCGCGGAGAACGGCGCGCTCAGCGTTTCCGGCTTCGTCGCGAGCGAGGCCGACAAGAGCGATCTTGCCGCCAAGCTTTCGGCCCTATCGGGGGTGTCGAGCGTGACCGCGGACCTCGTGATCGTACCGCGGCCGTTCTGCGAGGTCCGCGCGATGCTCGATGAGCTTGCCCTCGTGGGCGGCGCCGGCATCGGCGCACCGGTTCTGCAGCTCAACCACGCCGATCTCGCGTACCGCGCGGGCGACAAGTTCGTCGTCAAGGTGAAGGCCTCCGACCGCTTCGCCGGCTATCTCTACCTGGATTTCATCGACAGCGAGGGCAGCGTCGTCCATCTCTTGTGGACCCCGAGCCTGCTCGGGAGCCGCGTGCTGGCCGGCCAGGAGCTCACCGCGGGCGCCAGGGGCGAGCTCGTGGCATCGCCGCCGTTCGGCGAGAATCTGCTGATCGCCATCTCCTCGCGGCGGCCGCTTTTCAGCGCGCTGCGGCCCGAGGTCGAGCGGGGCGCCGTCTATTTCCCGGCCCTCCGGCAGGCCCTCGCTTCCGCCGCACCGGGCGGCGAGGAGGGGCTCCCGCTCGCGAGCTTTGTCTCCGTCGCGGTCAATCCGGCGAATTGAGGGGGGCTCCGCCGCCGCCGCGATTTCGCCATGACTCGCCATGGCGAGGGTGTTATATTGCCAGGACATAAAAATGCTGTCCCAAAGGACGTTCGTAGCGATGGTGGGCTTGGGCACCGCCCACTGCGTAGCATTGAGGAGATCCAGCCAATGAAAGGCCACTTGATCGGCTGTCTCGTGGCTGCCGGAGTGCTGGCCGCCCAGCCCATCATCAGCGCCGCCGCCGCGGTCAAGCAGCTCGGCGGCAGCGCCACGTCCGACGACATCATCCAGGCTCTCACGCCGCCGGCCGGCGGCGGCATCCGCACGCGCGGGCTCACCGTGGTGCCTCCCGCGGCCCCGAGCGCCAGCGCGCCGGCAAAGGCGGAGGCCCCGGCCGTTGCCATCGCCATCCGCTTCGAGCTCAACTCGGCGGCCCTGACCGATGACGCGAAGGCGGTGATCAAGAAGATCGGCGAAGCCATGATGGCGCCCCAGCTCGCCCATTACCGCTTCCTCCTCGAGGGCCATACCGACACGACCGGGACGCCGGATTACAACATGGCGCTCTCCGAGGAGCGCGCCCAGGCGGTGCGCGATTATCTGGTCAAGACCTTCGGCGTGCCGCAGGAGCGCCTCGATGCCGTCGGCCGCGGCGAGAAGATGCTGCTCGATCCGGCCAATCCGACGAGTGCCGTCAACCGGCGCGTGCAGATCGTCAATCTCGGTGGCTAGCGCCGGACCTGCCCTTGCGCCCGGTGCCTGAGGTGGCCGGCAAGCCGTTGCGCGCGGAGGGCCGGCTGAGGAGTGGGGTTCTGGCCGGACTGGTGCTGCTGGCGGCTCCGGCCGCCGCGGCGGAGCTCAGCTGCCCCCTGGCGGTCGGCCCCGGCACGCCGCTGCCCGGCGGTTTCGCGCTCATCGGCAGCGCGCCGCGCGCGGAGCGGCCCTTGAGCAGTGCGAGCATCGTCAACGGCCCGCCGGGCGAGGAGCAGGCGACGGCGCCGGCCACCCTCGCTCCCGACGACGAGAGCAAGCGCGAGGGCCGCATCGTGCAGCTCTGGCGGCTCGCGGATTATCGCAAGGAGGGCCTTCTCCTGGTGTGCCGCTACCGCGGGACCGCGGCCTATCTCCGCGCGGCGATCCCGGACAGCCTCGCGACCTGCAGCATGACGCTGCCGCCCTCGGGAGCGCCGCCGTTCGAGGCCGCGTGCCGCTGAGCTGCCCCCCGAGGTACCCATGCCAAGTCCCCATGCCAAGTCTGTCCCCATGCCAAGTCCCCATGCCAAGTCTTGACCCAAGCCGCAGGCGACAGCTATAATTCAATTGGGATCAAATAATTACGTGCCTTTGCTGCGACGCGGTGAACGAAAGCGGGAGATCGGTGCTTGGCGTCCGTTCTCGATATTGACCGTTTACTCGCGGCCATCCCGGGCGACAACCCGGGAGGGGGCAATCTGCGCGACGATGCCACTCCCACCTCGGTCTACTACAAGCTCAAGGACCTGCGCGCCGCGGCGCGGGCGGCGGAGCGCCAGCTCGGGGCACCCGCCGAGGCGGACGGGCAGGCGCCCGAGGACGAGGCCGAGTGGCCCAAGGAATGGCTCGCCATTCTCGAGCTGTCCCCCCCGATCCTGGCCGAGCGAAGCAAGGACCTCGAGGTCGCCGCCTGGCTGATCGAGGCGCTCCTGCGCCGGCACGGCTTCGCCGGGCTGCACGACGGCTTCCGCCTCGCGCGCGGCCTCGTCGAGAAGTTCTGGGACAATCTCTATCCGCTGCCCGACGAGGACGGCGTGAGCACGCGCGTGGGGCCGCTGACCGGGCTCAACGGCGAGGGCATGGACGGCACGCTCATCCTGCCGCTGCGCAAGGTGCCGATCACCGGCAACGCCGACGCCGGCGTCCTCTCAATGTGGCACCACGACCAGGCGAGCAACCTCTTCAAGGTCGACGCCGAGACGCGCCAGCGCCGCATCGACGCCGGCGCCACGACGATCGAGAAGTTCACCGGCGCCGTCTCGCACACGCCGGTCGACTTCTATCGCGAGCTGATCGCCGACCTCGAGGGTTGCCTCGCGGAATTTGCCGGCCTGAACGCGGCGCTCGAGGCAAAATGCGGCCACGACGCGCCGCCCAGCTCGAACATCAAGGGCGAGCTCACCCGGGTGCTGGACACCGTGCGCTCGGCCAACAAGGACCGCTTGGCGCCAGCCGAGGGAGCCGGCGCCTCCCAGGGAGCGGGTGCTGCCCAGCCAGCGGCCGAGGCGGCGCTTGCGGCGGGCGGTCCGATCAATTCGCGCGAGCAGGCCTTTCGCTTGCTCCTCGCCGTGGCGGACTATTTCCGCCGCGCCGAGCCGCATTCCTTCCTAGCACTCACCATCGAGGAGACCGTCCGCCGCGGCCGGCTGCCCCTCTCGGAGCTGCTCTCGGAGCTGGTTCCGGACCAGGCGGCGCGGGACGGCCTCTTCATGCGCGCCGGCATCCAGCCGCCGGCGGGATCGGGACGATGAAAAGCTGGGCGATGAGGAGATGACGGCGAGATCGAGAGGGCGGCACCGGCCGCCGCAGAGCGTCGCAACGTGACGCCGGGCAGGACGCCAGGGAAGGGAAGGTAGCCATGGCCGAGAGCATCCACCAAAAGCTCAACCGCGTTCGCAAGCCGAGGGTCCATATCACCTACGACGTGGAAACCGAGGGCGCCGTCGTCCAGAAGGAGCTTCCCTTCGTGGTCGGCGTGCTCGGCGATTTCTCGGGCGATCCGAGCGAGCCGCTCAAGCCGCTCAAGGACCGCAAGTTCGTCCAGATCGACCGCGACAACTTCGACAGCGTCATGGCCTCGATGACCCCTGGCCTCAACCTCAAGGTCGACAACAAGCTCGCCGACGACGGCAGCCAGATGGCGGTGAGCCTCAAGTTCCGCTCGCTCGACGACTTCGAGCCCGCGCGCGTGGTCGACCAGGTGGAGCCGCTGCGCAAGCTGATGGAGACGCGCAACAAGCTGCGCGACCTCATGAGCAAGGCCGACCGCTCGCAGGACCTCGAGGGGCTGCTCGAGCGCATTCTGCAGAACGAGGAGCAGCTCAAGTCCCTCTCCAGCCAGCTTGGGGCCGAGGCCCCGGCCGGAGAGACCGGCAAGAAGGAGGGCGAGTGATGGCCGACGCGAAAACCGAGCGACGCACCGAGACCAAGACCGCGGAAGCCGCGGAGGTCAGTCTGCTCGACCAGGCGGTCGCGGCGACCAAGCAGACCGAGCCGGAGCGCGCCCAGGAGCTGCTGCGCGCGCTCACGACCGAGGCGCTCAAGGGGACGGTGGTCTTCAACAAGAACCTCACCGTCACCTTCAACAAGGCGATCGCCGCGATCGACGCCAAGCTCTCCGAGCAGCTCGCGGTGATCATGCACGATCCGAAGTTCGGCAAGCTCGAGGGCACCTGGCGCGGCATGCATCACCTGGTGATGAACTCCGAGACCAGCGCCATGCTCAAGATCCGCGTGATGAACGTGAGCAAGCGCGAGCTCTACCGCGACATCACCAAGGCGGTCGAATTCGATCAAAGCCAGACCTTCAAGAAGATCTACGAGAACGAGTTCGGCACGCCCGGCGGCGAGCCCTACGGCGCCCTCATCGGCGACTACGAGTTCACCAACCACCCGGAGGACATCGAGCTGCTCTCCGGCGTCTCGAACGTCGCCGCCGCGGCCTTTGCACCCTTCATCGCCGCAGGCAGCCCGAAGATGTTCGGCTTCGAGAGCTTCTCCGAGCTCTCCAGGCCGCGCGACCTCGAGAAGATCTTCGACACGATCGAATATGCCAAATGGCGCAGCTACCGCGACAGCGAGGACTCGCGCTTCGTCACGCTCACCATGCCGCGCGTGCTCGCCCGCCTGCCCTACGGCGCCAACACCCGCACCATCGACGAGTTCGACTACGAGGAGGCGCCGACCGACAAGCGCGGCCGCTCGCTCCCCATGCAGCACGACGACTTCTGCTGGATGAACGCCGCCTACGTCATGGGCACCAAGCTCACCGACGCCTTCGCCAAGAACGGCTGGTGCACCGCCATCCGGGGTGCCGAGGGCGGGGGCAAGGTCGAATGGCTCCCCTCCTACATCTTCATCAGCGACGACGGCGACCCGGACCAGAAGTGCCCGACCGAGATCGGCATCACCGACCGCCGCGAGGCGGAGCTGAGCAAGCTCGGCTTCCTGCCGCTCTGCCATTACAAGAACACCGACTACGCGGTCTTCTTCGGCGCGCAGACCACCCAGAAGCCCAAGAAGTACGACCGCCCCGAGGCGACGGCGAACGCCGCCATCTCGGCGCGCCTGCCCTATATGATGGCCTGCTCGCGCTTCGCCCACTACCTCAAGATCCTGGCGCGCGACAAGATCGGCTCGTTCATGGAGGCGTCCGACTGCGAGGCCTGGCTCAACCGCTGGATTTCGAACTACGTCAACGGCAACCCCCAGGCCGGGCCGGACATGAAGGCGAAATACCCGCTCGCCGACGCCAAGGTGGTGGTGAAGGAGGTGCCGGGGGCACCCGGCTCGTACAACGCCATCGCCTTCATGCGGCCGTGGCTGCAGTTCGAAGAGCTCACCACCTCCATGCGCATGGTGGCGCGCATTCCGAAGATGAGCTGAGAGGGACATGGCGGTCGATACGGCGGTACCCGGCGACGAGGGTCTCGGGAGGCACGGAGCCGCGTCGCGGGCGAGGCCGTCGCCGGTGCCGGGCGGCGTGCCGCTCGGCGTGCGCTTGACCGCGGGCGAGGCGGCCAACGCCGGGCCCGCGCTCGCGGCCTTCCTCGCCGAGCCGGATATCGCCGCGGCCCTCGCCCTCTGGTTCGGCGGCCCGGTCAGCCGCTCGCTCGCCGACGAGCGCGGCGCGGTGCTGGCGGCACTCGACCGCGACATCGCCGCCATCGACGCGCTCCTGAGCGCCCAGGCCAACGCCGTCCTTCACCATCCGCGCTTCCAGCGCCTCGAGGCGTCGTGGCGGGGCGTGCGCTATCTCGCCGATCAGGCCGACCCGGACGACGGCGTCAAGGTGCGCATCCTCCAGCTGCCCTGGGCCGAGCTCTGCCGCGATCTCGAGCGCGCCATCGAGTTCGACCAGAGCCAGCTCTTCGGCAAGATCTACAGCGAGGAGTTCGGCATGCCGGGCGGCGAGCCCTTCGGCGTGCTGCTCGGGGACTACGAGGTCCTGCACAAGCGCGCGGCAGGTCATCCGAGCGACGACGTGGCGGCGCTCAAGGGCATGTCGCAGGTGGCCGCGGCGGCCTTCACCCCCTTCGTCGTCGGCTGCCTGCCCGGCATGTTCGGCGTCGACCGCTTCCGCGAGCTCGGCATCCATGTCGACCTCGGCTCCACCTTCAACCAGCTCGAGTACCTGCGCTGGCGCAGCCTCCAGGAGAGCGACGACGCGCGCTTCATCGCGGTCGTGCTGCCGCGCGTGCTGATGCGGCTGCCCTACCGCGACGACGGCTCGCGCGTCGACGGCTTCCGCTTCGCCGAGGAGGTGACCGCCGCGCACCACGACGCCTATCTCTGGGGCAGCGCCATCTTCGCCTTCGGCGCCGTGCTCATCCGCTCCTTCGTCTCCTCGGGCTGGTTCGCCGAGATCCGCGGGGCGCCGCGCGACGTGATCGGAGGCGGGCTCGCCACCGATCTGCCGATCTCTTGCTTCGAGACGGATAGCGCGCATATCGCCCAGCGCTATTCGACGGATCTGTGCCTGAGCGAGCTGCAGGACGTGGCGTTGAGCGAGCTCGGCTTCATGCCGTTGCGCAAATGCAAGGACACGGACTATTCCGCCTTCTTTGCCACGCCCTCGGTCCACGTGCCGAAGAAGTACGACCGCTTCGTCGCCAACATCAACGCGCGCCTCTCCTCGATGCTGCAGTACGTGCTCTGCGTCTCGCGCGTGAGCCACTACATCAAGGTGATCGGGCGCGACCGGGTGGGCTCCTTCGCGACCGCCGCGGAGTGCGAGGCCCTCCTCATGGGCTGGCTGCGCAAATACACCCTCGGCAACGACGACGCCTCCTACGAGATGAAGGCCAAATATCCGCTGCGCGAGGCGAGCGTACAAGTGCGCGACGTGCCCGGCCAGCCGGGGTCCTTCCGCTCGATCATCCATCTGAGGCCGCACTTCCAACTCGAGCAGGTGGTGACCAGCTTCAAGCTGGTGACCGAGCTCACCGGTGCGTCGCCGCATTGAGCGGCACCTGGTACGGGGTATCGCCATGAGCGCCAAGGAGCATTTCGAGGCCGGCCGTCTCGCGGACGCGATCGACGAGCTGACGCGCGACGTGCGGCAGCATCCGACCGACGTGAGCCGGCGCGGTTTCCTCTCCGAGCTCCTCTGCTTCGCCGGCGAGATGGAGCGGGTCGACGCCCAGCTCGACGTGATCCAGAAGCAGGATACCAAGACGGCACTCGGCGTCGCACTCTTCCGCCAGCTCGTGCGCGGCGAGACCGCGCGCCGCCAGTTCTACCGCGAGGGCCGGCTGCCTGAGTTCCTCGACCGTCCGCCGCCCCACGTTCAGCTTCACCTCGAGGCCTCGATCCATCTGCGCGAGGGCAACGCCGCCGAGGCGGCTCGGCTCCTCGAGGAAGCCGAGGCGGCGCGGCCCCGCGTCGCCGGCGTCTCGGACGGGCGCGCCTTCGAGGACATGCGCGACATGGACGATGTGTGCAGTTGCGTCTTCGAGGTGCTGACCAGCACGGGCAAGTACTACTGGGTGCCGATGGAGAGCGTCGAGATCATCGAGTTCCGCAAGCCGGAGCGACCGCGCGACCTCTGTTGGCGCCGCGCCCATATGGTGGTGGCGGGCGGACCGGACGGCGAGGTGTTCCTCCCCGCCATCTATGCGGCGGCGGCGGCGGCGTCCGACGACCGGGTCCGCCTCGGCCGGGTGACGGAATGGACCGGCGGCGAGGGCGTCCCGGTGCAGGGTGCCGGCTTGCGCAGCTACCTCGTCGGCGAGGAGGGCATGTCGATCATGGAGCTCGGCACCGTCAAGTTCGCCCGGGCGGACGGCTGAGCCGATGGCGCGGGTAGAGCTCGACCAGCCGCTCCGCCCCTCGCTCCTCGATCGCCTCATCGACGAGCATCCGGAGCTGAGGCAGGACCCGCCCAAGCACCACGGCCAGTATCTCGCCGAGCTGCGCCGCGCGGTGCGGCGCGATCTCGAGGCGCTGCTCAACACGCGCCAGCGCTGCATCTCGGCACCGGCCAACCTGACGGAGCTGCAGACCTCCTTCGTCAATTACGGCATACCCGACTTCAGCGGCCTCAACCTTACGACCGAGGCGCAGCGCGAGACCTTCCGCGCCACCATCGAGGGCATCATCCGGCGCTACGAGCCGCGCTTCCAGAAGGTCCGTGTCGTGCTGCTCGAGAACGTCGACGCCCTCGACCGCACGCTGCGCTTCCGCATCGAGGCGCTCATCTACGCCGATCCGGCGCCCGAGCCCCTCGTGTTCGACAGCTACCTCGAGCCGGTGACGCACAGCTTCGCCGTGACGGCCAAGGACAATGGCTGACGAGCTCCTCCCCTATTATCAGCGCGAGCTCAGCTACATCCGCCGGCTTGCAGCCGACTTCGCCCAGGCACACCCGAAGATCGCCGGACGCTTGAGGCTCAGCCCCGAGGCGGTCGACGACCCGCACGTGGCGCGGCTCATCGAGGCCTTCGCCTACCTCACGGCGCGGCTGCGCTACCGCCTCGACGACGATTTCCCCGAGCTCACCGACGCGCTTCTCGGCGTGCTCTACCCGCATTACGTGGCGCCCGTGCCCTCCATGGCCATCGTGGAGTTCGCCTGCCAGCCGGACCTCACGGCACCCTACACGATCCCGGCGGGCACCGAGCTCGAGGCCGAGGCGGTCGCCGGCGACGCCTGCCGCTTCCGCACCTCTTATCCGACGACGCTCTGGCCGATCGCCCTCGAGGCCGCGAGCCTGAGCGGCCGGCCGCTCGTAGCCCCACCCAACCCCGCGGCCTCGCGCGCGGGCGCGGTCGCCATCCTGCGGCTCTCGCTCAAATGCCTCACTGGCGACATGACCTTCACCAAGCTCGCCCCCGACGAGCTGCGCTTCTTCCTGCGCGGCCAGCCGCACGAGGTGTTCGCGCTCTACGAGCTCATCTTCAACAACGCGCTCTCGGTGGCGCTCGCCAATTCCGCGGTCGACCCCAACCCGGTGATCCTGCCGGCGGAGTGCATCCGGCCGGTCGGCTTCGAGCGCAGCGAGGGCATGATGCCCTATCCCGCGCGCTCCTTCGTGGGCTACCGCCTCTTGACCGAGTACTTCGCCTTCCCGGAGAAGTTCCTCTTCTTCGACGTGACGAAGCTCTCCGGCAAGGTGCTGCTCGAGGCCGGCAACAAGCTCGAGATCTTCATCTACCTCAACCGCACCTCGGTCGACCTCGAGCGCGTCGTGAGCAAGGACTCCTTTGCCCTCGGCTGCACGCCGGCGAGCAATCTCTTCCGCCAGCGCGCCGAGCCCATCCAGCTCACGCGCACGATCTCCGAGTACCGCGTGGTGCCGGATGCGCGCCGGCCGGGCACCACCGAGGTCTACAGCGTCGACGAGGTCAAGGCGACCGGGCCCGACGGCAGCGAGACCGTCTTCCTCCCCTTCTACGCGGCCAAGCACGCGCGCGACCGCGAGGGCACGCGCAGCTATTGGTACCCGGCGCGCCGCGCGGCCGAGGGCAACGATCCCGGCACCGAGGTCTTCCTCTCCCTCGTCGATCTCGACTTCAACCCCTCGGTGCCGGCGGACTCGATCGTCTCCGTCGCGATCACGGCGCTCAACCGCGATCTGCCGAGCCGGCTGCCGGTGGGCGGCGGCCATCCCAACTTGAGCCTCGTCGAGGGCGCCTCGCCGGTGGCATCCATCGCCTGCCTGGTGCCGCCGACGCCGACGCTCCGTCCGCCCTTGCGCCAGCGCGGGCGCTGGCGCCTCGTCTCCCATCTGGCGCTCAACCACCTCTCGCTGATCGACGCCGAGGAGGGCGCCGACGCGCTGCGCGAGATCCTCAAGCTCTACGACTTCCGCGATTCCGCCGAGACGCGGACGGTGATCGACAGCGTGGTGAGCCTCAGGAGCCGGCCTGCCGTGGCGCGCGCGCCGTCGCGCGACATGAACGCCTTCTGCCGCGGCATCGAGGCGACGCTCACGCTGGTGCCCGAGGGCTTCTCCGGGAGCGGGCTCTTTCTCCTCGCCGCCGTGCTCGAGCGCTTCCTTCCGCTTTACTGCACCATCAATTCATTCACGCGGCTGGTCGTCACGGTCAAGGGCCGGCCCGGGGAGCTCAGACGATGGCCGCCAAGGGCGGGCGACCTTCCCTTGCTCTGATCGAGCGCCTGTTCCGCGAGCCCTACCGCTTCGACTTCTTCCAGGCGGTGCGGGTCCTCGAGCAGGCGGCCGCGCGCGAGGCGCGCGACCCGCGCTATCTCGGCCGCGCGCCGGTCGGCGAGTACGGCGATCCGCGCCAGGAGACGGTGCGCTTCAAGGCGACCTTGGCGCTCAGCTTTCCCCCCGCCTCGATCGCCGAGCTCAGCGAGCCCGCGGGCGAGCCGGCTTCGGGCAACGCCGAGCCGCCGCCGGCCATGGCGGTCAACTTCATGGGGCTGACCGGCCCGAGCGGCGTGCTGCCGCAGCACTATACCGACATCCTCATCCAGGTGACGCGGAGCAAGAGCTACGGCTTGCGCGATTTCTTCGACGTCTTCAACCACCGCCTGGTGTCGCTCTTCTACCGCGCCTGGGAGAAGTACCGCCTGCCCGCGGCCTACGAGCATTTCGGCAACGGCGGCAAGGATCCGATCAGCCAGAGCCTCTATGCCCTCGCCGGCTTCGGAACAGGCCACCTCTGCGGCCGGCTCGAGATCGACGACGAGGCGCTGTTGCACTATTCCGGCTACCTCTCCCACTGGCCGCGCTCGGCGGCGGCACTCGAATCACTCCTCAGCGACTATGCCGGCCGGCCCGTGCAGGTCGAGCAGTTCCACGGCCATTGGCTGTGGCTCACTTTGGACCAGCGCTCGCGGATGCCGAGCAAGGACGAGCCGCAGGGCCGCTTCTGCGAGCTCGGCGTCAACAGCGTGGTGGGCGAGCGCGTATGGGACGTGCAGGGCAGCTTCCGCCTCGCCATCGGGCCGCTCAGCTACGCCCAGTTCGTGCGCTTCATGCCGACCGGCGACGAGCTCCTGCGCCTGGCCCAGCTCACCCGCCTCTACGTCGGCGCGGACCTCTATTTCGACGTGCAGCTCACCCTCGCCAAGGAGGAGATCCCGGCCTGCGAGATGGCCCAAGAGGGCGGCCAAGAGGGCGCTTACGTGCCGCGCCTCGGCTGGAACACCTGGCTCAAGTCGCGTCCCGCCCGCCGCGACAGCTCGGACGCGGTGTTCTCGCTGCAGGGCTGGGTGGTCGCGCGGTGAGCCGGCGCTCAGAGGCTGCCGGGAATCAGTTCGTTATCTTCAATGCAAGATCCGTCGTCATTCCCGCGAAGCTTGTCCTCGCGAAAGCGGGGGCGGGAATCCGCTGTCGGTCCGATACCGCGCGTGAAAGCGGGGGCGACGAATAATCGATTCACCACGATCGCGTCATTTCGATCGGGGTGCTCAGATGACGCCGAGGCCGCGCCAGAGCGGCAGGATCTCGGTGAGCAGGACCTGCGCGCGCTCCTCGAGGAGGGCGAGGCTGTCGGCCTCGGACTCGAGCGGCTTGCCGTCCTTGAGAATTCGCTCGCCGCGCTCGGCTAGGGTGCGCCAGAGCGCGCGGGCGAGGACGGCGGTGTCCGGTGCCGTGCCGCGCGCGAGCTCGTCGTAGACATGCGCCTCGACGCCGCTCACGTGGAGCCCGGTGCCGAGCCGCTCCGCGGCGAGTGCGGTCATGGCGCTGAGCGGGGCTTCGCGCGCGCGCGCCGCCACGACGCGGTTGAGCGCCTTGGCGGCGGGCGGCGCGGAAGGGCCGGCTCTCGGCACCGGCAGCGCCTGCAGCGAGCCCACCAGCATGCCGGCGAGCTCGACCGCCTGCATCTTCGAGCGCTCGCGCACCTCGCTCAGCGCCAAGAGCTCGCCGACCGCGCGCGGACGAAGCGCCAACGCATCGAAGATCGGGCCGTAGACCGCCTCCTCGATCGACGCCGTGGCGCGTCCGGCGGTGAAGCTGAAGCGCGCGCGCGCGCGCGGCACCACGAGCGCCAGCTCGAGCTCGCGCATGAGCGCATCCTGGCGCGCGCGGCTCAGGCGCCGCGGTCCGCGCACGTAGACGTCCTTGCGCAGCAGGCGTGCCAGGAAGAAGTCCTTGAGCGTCTCCTTAAGGTCGCTCTCCTCGACGGCGGCCAGGAGCTCGCGCTCCTCCGGCGAGAGGGCGATCTCGGGGAAGTTCTCGAGCACGGCCGAGCTGCCGACGAAGCCGAGCTTGGCCTCGGCGAGCTCGCGCGCCACGTCGGCGTGATAGAGCGGCCGCCAATGCTCGTTGAGGAGCTCGTGGGCGAGGTAGACGCCGTAGCCGCCTTCCCACTGCTCGAGGATCTGGTCGAGGAAGGACTGCTCGGCGAAGAAGCGTGCTTTCACGCCGCGCATGCGGCGGGCGAAGCCGAGCGCCTGCTCGAGCCGGCGGTCCGAGCGTCCCTCGGCGAGTGCCGCCAGCTCGTAGAGCATGCGCTGGATCGGCAGCGCCTGTGTCCAGCCGGGCATGGCGTTGTAGCTCACATAGACCATGCCGCCGGGCTTGAGCTGCCGGCGGATGAGCTCGACGATGGCGCGCCGGGCCTCGGCGCCGATCCAGCTGTAGATGCCGTGCAGCGTGATCGCGTCGAACTCGGGCAGCGGCGGGCCCCGCTCCAAGAGCTCCTCGAAGCTGCGCTCGATGAACTGCACATTGCCGAGCCCGCTCGCGGCGGCGAGCTCGCGCGCGCCCGCGATGTGCGCCGGATTGAAGTCGACGGCATGGAACTCGACCGCGGGGTTGGTTGCCGCGAGCAGGCACGAGGTGAGGCCCTGGCCGCAGCCGAGCTCCAGATAGCGCATGGGGCCCTGGGGCGCCATGGGCTCGAAGCCGTTGAGGACCGCGATGAAGTCGAGGTGCGCCGGCGCCTGGTCGGGATAGAAGCCGGCGGTGTAGGCGATGTCGGCGACATAGCCCTTGTTCCAGCTCGTGGTTGGCATCCCGCTGTCCCTCACGTGATCGGACGGCCCGGAGCATGCGGGCCGGGCTCGGCGGGCTTGCGGATATCGAAGACCAGCATGTCCGCCTCCTTCCGTGCCGCGAGCAGCTCCAGCCCCGCATGATGGCAATAATAGGGGAAATCGATCGTCGCTGCCGGGTCGGTCGCGAGCACGGTCAGCGTCTCGCCCGGCGCCACGCCGGCCATCGCCTTGCGCGTGCGCAGCACGGGCTCGGGACAGAGCAGGCCTCTCGCATCCAGGACTCGCGGCATGGCGTGGAACCTCGCGCGTGGCGCCGGACTCTACCCCATCGGAGCGCCCGTTGTCGCGCCGCTTGCCAGCGGCGGGGGGCTGCGACATGATGCGGCCATGGCGGTTAAGCTCTTGATCGTTCTCGTCAATACCGATCCGCGCAAGGTCGAGGAGGTGGCCTCGGCCCTCTCGCAGGCGGCGGTCGCGGCGGCCATGGATTTCGCGGTCGAGGTGATCTGCACGGCGGCTGGCGCGCGGCTGATGAAGCGCGGCTTCGCCCAAGAGCTGACGCTCAAGCCGGGCGCGCCCAGGACCGTCTACGACTTGATCAAGGACGCCCACGAGGCGGGGGCCAAGTTCCTCGCCTGCTCGGGCAACCTCGATCTCTTCGCGATGACCGAGGCCGACCTCATTCCCGAATGCAGCGGCTTCGTGGGCTCCGCCTATCTCATCGGCGAGGCCATGAGCGACGACTGCCGCGTCCTCACCTATTGAGGGCGCCTCCCATCTTCAAGGATCTTCTCCTCGTCGGCGGCGGGCACAGCCACGTCGAGGTGCTGCGGAGCTTCGGCATGGAGCCGATGCCCGGCGTGCGCGTCACCCTCGTGAGCGGCGGCGACGCCACGCCCTATTCGGGCATGCTGCCCGGCCTCATCGCCGGGCATTACCGCTTCGAGGAGACCCACATAGCGCTTCCGCCGCTCGTGCGCTTCGCAGGCGCGCACTTCATCCGCGACGAGGCGGTGGGCCTCGACCCCGATGCGCGGCGGCTCGCCTGCCGCAGCCATGCGCCGCTCGCCTACGACGTGCTGTCGCTCGACATCGGCTCGACGCCGCACATGGCGGGGGTGCCGGGGGCCGCGGGCAACGTGGTGCCGGTGAAGCCGATCCATGGCTTCCTCGAGCGCTGGCAGGCGCTCCTCGCGCGCGCGGCCGAGCGCGGCGGTGCGCGCATCGGCATGGTCGGCGCCGGCGCCGGCGGCGTCGAGCTATTGCTCGCGGCGCACCACCGGCTGAGCCGCCTCGGCGCGCGGCTCGAATGCCATCTCTTCAGCGCTACGCCCGACATCCTTCCCGGCCACAACAGCCGGGTTCGCCGCAAATTCCGCCAGGTGCTGGCGGCGCGCGGTATCGCCCTGCATGCCGGCCGCGCGGTCGTGGCCGTGGCGCCGGGCTGCCTCAGCCTCGCCGACGGAAGCACCTTCGCACTCGACGAGATCCTGTGGGCGACGCAGGCAGGTGCTGCCCCCTGGCTCGAGGAGAGCGGCCTGGCGCTCGACGGAGACGGCTTCGTCGCCGTGAGCGCAGCGCTCGAATCCCTCTCCCACAAGGGCGTCTTCGCGGCGGGCGACATCGCCGCGGTGATCGACCATCCACGGCCCAAGGCGGGCGTCTTCGCCGTGCGCCAGGGGAAGCCCCTCGCGCGCAACCTGCGCGCGGCACTCCTGGGCGAGGAGCCCCGCCCCTTCGTGCCGCAGCGGCATTTCCTCAGCCTGATCTCGACCGGCGACAAATATGCCATAGCCTCGCGCGGCCCCTGGGCCTTCTGGGGCCGTGCCGTGTGGCGCTGGAAGGACGCCATCGACCGGCGCTTCATGCGGCGGTATAGCGAGGTGCCTGAGATGGCCCCTAGAGCGTGTCCCGATTAGGTGGAACCGCCTCTCCCGTCACCCCCGCGAGAGCGCTAGGGTATGCAAACAAGACCGAAAATCACTGGCAAATCGCGGTGTTCCGCAGCGCACAGGCGACTCGGGCCGAGTGCGGCGCGTCCTTCGAGACGCTCGCTCTCGCTCGCTCCTCAGGACGAGTCAAAGTCTTTCTGCCACACACAAATTGACCTCGTCCTGAGGAGCGCCCCGAAAGGGGCGCGTCTCGAAGGACCCACCGAGACATTAGCGAGGATTGTGGCACCGCCTGCGCTAAGATGACGCCAACCGGGGCTTGCTCGACGACCGGAGGGAGGCCGTCATGATGCGCAGCAGCGAGCGCTTTCTCACCACCCACACCGGCAGCCTGCCGCGGCCGGACGATCTCATCCGCATGATGTTCGCCAAGGAGGAGGGCGTTCCCGTCGACAAGGCGGCACTCGCGGCGCGCATCCGCTCGGCGGTCGCGGAGGTGGTGCAGAAGCAGCGCCAAGCGGGCATCGACATCGTGAACGACGGCGAGATGAGCAAGCCGAGCTACGCCACCTACATCAAGGACCGCCTCGACGGCTTCGGCGGCAGCAGCCATCCGCTGCAGTATCAAGACCTCGTCGAGTTCCCCGAGCTCGCCCGGCGCGTCTTCGGCGACCCCGGCCGCGCGCGGCGCAAGACGCCCGGATGCAACGGCCCCATCCGCGTGAAGGACGGCGAAGCGGCCGGGATCGACGCCGAGAACCTCAAGGCGGCACTCGCAGCGGCCGGCGGCGGCGAGGGTTTCATGAGCGCCGCCTCGCCGGGCCTCATCTCGCTCTTCTTCCACAACGGCCATTACCCGACCCAGGAGGCCTATCTCCTCGCCATCGCCGACGCCATGCGGCCCGAGTACGAGACCGTGGCCAAGGCCGGCTTCATCCTGCAGCTCGACTGCCCCGATCTCGCCATGGGGCGGCACATCCAATACGCCTCGCTCGGCCTCGAGGAGTTCAAGAAGCGCATGCACCTCCACATCGAGGCGCTCGATCACGCGCTCGCCGGCATCGCACCGGAGCGGCTGCGCATGCATCTCTGCTGGGGCAACTACGAGGGCCCGCATCACTGCGACGTGCCGCTCGCCGACATCCTCGATATCGTCCTCACAGCACGGCCGAGCGCCGTCTCCTTCGAGGCGGCCAACCCGCGCCACGCGCACGAGTGGCAGCTCTTCGAGCGCGTCAAGCTGCCGGAGGGCAAGCTCCTCATCCCCGGCGTCATCGAATCGAAGACGAACTTCATCGAGCACCCCGAGCTCGTCGCCCAGCGCATCGGGCGCTACGCCAAGCTGGTTGGCCGCGAGAACGTCATCGCCGGGAGCGACTGCGGCTACGGCACCTGGGTCGGCCAGGCGGCCGTCGATCCCGCGGTGGTGTGGGCCAAGCTCGCCGCCATGGCGGAAGGTGCGCGCCTCGCCTCGCGCGCGTTCTGGCCCTAAGCCGCAGGGCCGTGGACACAATTTTCGCCAATACCGGGAGCGGGCCGCGCGCCACGCTTTCGCCCATGAGCGCGCCCGGAGAGGGATCGCGAGCGCCCTTGGCGGCGCTCGGCGGCAAGGCGGCACTGGTGAGCGGGGCGAGCTCCGGCATCGGGCGCGCCACGGCGCTCGCGCTCGCGCGCGAGGGTGCCGCGGTCTTCCTCGTCGGCCGCGACCGCGAGCGGGGCGAGGCCGCGGCTAGCACTTGCGCCGAATTTGGTGCACCCGCGTTCTTCTTCGCAGCCGACCTGAGCCGGCCGGGGCAAGCGGCGGCCATGGTCGAGGCAGCGCTCCAGCGCTTCGGGCGGCTCGACATCGCCTTCAACAACGCAGGGATGCAAGAGCGCCGAGCGCTCCTCGCGGAGCAGCCCGACGGGGTCTTCGAGCGCGTGGTCGCCACGAACCTGCGCGCCCTCTTCCTCGCGATGAAGGCCGAGATCGCCGCCATGCTGCGCCACGGCGGCGGCGTCATCGTCAACAACGCCTCGGTTAGCGGCGTGCGCAACCCGAATCCGGGCTTGGCACTCTACGCCGCGTCCAAGGCGGCCGCGATCTCGCTCACGCGTTCGGCGGCCATGGAATATGCACCGCACGGCATCCGCATCAACGCGGTCTCGCCCGGGCGCGTCGAGACGCCCATGATGCTCGCCTCCGGCATCGACGACATGGCGGCCGTAGCTATGGGCTTGCCGCTCCGCCGCATGGGGCGGCCCGAGGAGGTGGCGGCCGCGGTCCTCTGGCTCGCCTCCGACGCGGCGTCCTTCGTGGTCGGCCATAACCTCGCCGTCGACGGCGGCTTCCTCGCGCAGTGAGCTCCTGCCGCGGCGCCGGAGGTTGACCGCGCGCGCGGCGGTCGGCCAAAGTCGCTGCCGGCCATGGGCAGAGGAGCGGGGGACGAGGGTCATGACGGCAAAGGCCATTCTCTTCGGCAGCGACTTCGACGATCCGGCACCCTTCCGCGCGGTCTGCGCCCGCCGCTTCCCCGCCCTCGAATTCCGCGTCTGGCCCGAGGTTGGGCGCCGCGAGGACATCGAGTACGCGCTCATCTGGAAGATCGGCGACGGCGTTCTCGGCACGCTGCCCAACCTCAAGGCGATCCTGGCACTCGGCGCCGGCGTCGACCAGATCCTCAAGGACCCGGGCTTCCCGCGCGAGGTGCCCCTCTATCGCCTCATCGACGCCGGTCTCGCGGCGCAGATGAGCGAATATGCCATCCACGGCGTGCTCGAGCTGCACCGGCGCATGGCGGTCTACCGCGCGCAGCAGGCGAGCCGCACCTGGCACCGGCATCCCCCCATCGATCCCTCGGAGCTACGTGTCGGCATCATGGGCTTGGGCGTGCTCGGCGCCGATCTCGCGCGGAAGCTCGTCCTCCTCGGCTTCCGCACGCTCGGCTGGAGCCGCACGCCGAAGTCGCTCGAGGGCGTGAGGACGTTCCACGGCAGAGCAGGCCTCGACGAATTCCTCGCCGCCTCGGAGATCGCGATCGTCCTCCTGCCGCTCACGCCGGAGACGATCGGCATCGTCAACCGCCAGACGCTCGCGCGGCTGCCGCGGGGTGCCGCCCTCATCAACATCGCGCGGGGACGCCACGTGGTCGAGGCCGATCTCCTCGCCGCACTCGACGCCGGCCACCTGAGCCGCGCCATCCTCGACGTCTTCCACGACGAGCCGCTGCCGCCCGCGCATCCCTTCTGGAGCCATCCGCGCGTCAGCTTGACACCCCACATCGCGGCGCAACCCATAGCCGAACTCGCCATGGAGCAGATCCTCGAGAACCTGCGCCGGCTCGAGGCGGGCGAGCCGCCCTTAGGGCTCGTCGATCCCGCCGTCGGCTATTGAGGGTTGCCGTCGGGAAGGTTCGCGGGCTCCACCGAAGTGCAGATGCATGAGGAGACGCCGCGGCCGCGCGAGTCGAGGTGCGGCACCGCGAACGAAGATCGAGGGGCGGGCGCTTCGATAGAGCTCCGACGATGCTGCCGGCTCAGGAAAAGAGAAATATTTTTCGGGATGACAGTCGGAACCGCTGCCGAACTTAGTATTGTAATCGCGCGGCGGCCTATCATGCGAATCCCTCCCCTCGACGACTGGCGGTGCAATCGTGAGAATAACTCGGCGGGCGCTCATGGCGCCCTGGCTAATGCTGAAGGCGTTGCTCTCGAATTCGCTCGCGACGCGCGGCCGTCGCGCGCTCGTGGCCGCGGCGGCCTCGGCCGCAGTGTGCCTGCTCCTTCTCCCGAGTGCCGCCCTGGCGGACGACTTGCCGGCCGAGGCCGCCGCTTTCGTCTCGGCCGTGGCCGGGCAGGCGATCGGCATTCTCGAGAACAAATCGCTCAGCGAGGACCAGCGCAAGGCGAGCCTCGCCGACTGGTTCTTCGCCAATTTCGACGTGCGCTCGATGGGACTCTTCGCCCTCGGCGGCTACGCCGGCGGGGCGGCGGACCGCCAAAGGGACGCTTATGTGCTGGCCTTCAAGGACTACATGATCCGCAATTATTTCTCCCGCATGCGGGCTCTCGGCGACGTATTTTCCGTGGCCGGCGCGTCGCCCGACGGTGCCGATACGGCGCTCGTGGAGAGCGGCATCGGCTCGCGCGGCGAGAAGCCGTCGCGGGTGGAGTGGCGCGTCCGCAAGCAGGACGGCGCCCTCAAGGTTTTCGATCTCATCGTTCAGGGCTCCAGCCTGGAATGGAGCCAGCGCGCCGACTTCGCCTCGGTGCTGCAGCGCAATCGCGGCAACATCGCACAGCTGGTGGACCTCATGCGGGTGCAGAAGGTCGGCCGCGAGACGCCGTAGGGCGGGGTTGCGCCGCCGATCGCGCAAGCCTCCCGCCGGCCATCGAGCGCTTGCCGAGCACCGCGCGGGCAAAGCTATAATGTCCGCCTCGGCCGAACGGGGAGGCGGATGGGCAAGTTGCTGAGCGCTGCGGAGATCGCCTCATTCGAGTGCTGCGGCTACGTGAGCGGCGTCCCCATCCTGGCAGCGGATGAGGCCAGACGCCTCGAGGAGCGCGTCGAGGAGTTCGAGCGCACCTATCCCGGCGAGGTGGCCTGGGCCTTCGACATCAAGTGCAACCTTCTGCTCGACTGGGTGGTGGCCGCCGGCACCGGCCAGCGCATGCTCGATGCGGTCGAGGACCTCATCGGAGCCGATATCTTCATGACCGACGCGGTCTTCCGCATCAAGGAGCCGGGCTCGGACGTGCTTTACGACTGGCACCAGGATTCGGCGCGCATCCAGGTCGAGCCCTGCTTCATCATCGGCTATCTCGCGGTCGGCGCCGCGAGCGAGGCGAACGGCTGCCTCCAGGTCATCCCGGGGAGCCACCGCGGGGTGGCACCCTTCCGCGTGGTCGAGAATGCGCCCGGACAGCCCGCGCGCCGCGTGGCGCGGGTCGAGCATCCCGACGTCGCGCGCGCGGTGCCGCTCGAGCTCGCACCCGGCGAGGCCGCCTTCTTCTCCGCCAACCTGATGCATGCCTCCGGAGCCAACCGCTCGGCATCCCGCCGCGTGGCGATCCTCTACGATTACACCGCGGCGGCCGCGCGCCAGAGCGTCGGGCGCGGCTCGGGCCAGCTCGTGCGCGGGCGCGACGAGTGGCATCACCTCGCCCACGAGCCGCTGCCCGGTCCCCAGTTCACGCCGGCCACGGCCGCCATGCGCCGGCGAATCCTGCGCGCTTATCCCGAGAACCCGCTGATGGGCCCGCGCGAGCCGGGTGCGCCGATCCGCTTTCCCGATGCGACGGAGGGACCCTACGCCGAGCCGGCGTGAGCTTCTCGCGCTACAGCCCCTCCTGGGGTGCGAGGCGCGTGCCGTCGGTCATGCGCGAATAGCGGAAGGGCTCCGGGTCGACGAGCGGCGGGTCGCCGGCCACGAGCTCGGCCGCGAGCCTTCCTGCCGCCGGTCCGATGCCGAAGCCGTGGCCGCTGAAGCCGGTCGCGATAAAGAAGCCGGGGAGCGCCTCCACCGGCGAGATCACCGGCACCGCGTCGGGCGTCGCGTCGATCATGCCGGCCCAGGTCTCCGCCACCTTGACCTCGCCGAGCGCCGGATAGGCCGTCTTGACGTTGGCAAGTGCGGCCTGGAGCACGCCCATATCCGGCAGCGGGTCGAGCACGCGCTCCGCCTCGAAGGGCGAGGGCCGGTCGAGCGCCCAGCTGCCGGGCGTGGCGAGCGCCTTGAAGAAGGCGGCGCCGAAGCGCACCTTGATCCCCATGCTGCCCTGGGCATAGGCGGGCCAGAACGCGGGCAAGTAGCGCAAGGCGTCGAGCGTGAGATCGAAGCTCGCCGCGCCGCGCATGCCGACCGTATAGCCGCCGTCGAGGCGGCGGCGCATGCCGAAGCCGGGGGCGCTCAGCGGGGCGCTCAGGACCTCGGGCGCCGGCTCGGTGCGCAGCACCGAGGCGCGCACGGCGAGCTGCTTGAGATCGAGGCCGTGGCGGCGGCAGAAGAGGCGCGACCAGGCGCCCGCGGCGCACAGCACGGCGCTGGTGCGGATGACGCCCGCCTCGGTCACCACCGCGGCGACGGCGCCCCCCTCGGTCTCGAGCCCGCGCGCGGCGCAATTCTGGTGCAGCGTCACGCCGAGCTTGCGCGCGGCCTCGGCGATCGCGGGTGCCGCCTTGGCCGGCTCGGCGCGGCCGTCGCTCGGCGTATGCAGGCCGGCCAGCCATTTCTCCTCGCAGCCCGGCATCATGGCCGCTGTCTCGGCAGCGCTCAGGAGCCGCGTGTGGAGCTGGTATTGCCTTGCGTGCTCGAGCCAGCGCTCCCAGCGCGCCAGCTCGGCCGGGTCCTTGGTGACGTAGAGGAGGCCGCTGCGGCGGAAGCCGGTGTCGGCGCCGATCTCCTCGTTGAGGCCGCCCCAGATCGCAAGACTCTCTTTGACGAGCGCGATCTCGCGCGTGTCGCGCATCTGCTGGCGGCACCAGCCCCAATTGCGGCTCGACTGCTCGCCGCCGACGCGGCCCTTCTCGATGAGGGCTACCGAATGGCCCTTCTTGGCGAGAAAATAAGCGGCCGAGCAGCCGATGATGCCGCCGCCGATGACGACCACGCCGGCGGAGGCAGGCAGCTTGCCGTCGCTTCGCACGGCATCGACGGGTGGAGACATGTCGGGGCTCCTGTGAGCGGGAGGCGGAAAAGGGCAGCGGCGCCCGCGATCTTGGGAACGGGCGCCATGGGCGTCAATGCAATTCGCGTCAAGGAACGTGCCGCGGCGGCGCTGCTTGGCACCCCGCCCCTCTCCTCAACCGGCTGAAAACGAATGGCTTTCGCGCCATCGCACGGGATGGCAGCGGGCGGCGCCCGGGCTGAAAAATTGTTAAAATTTGCCCGAATTTTAATTCAATTGCCGCGAGACCACGCCGTGCCCGCGCTGTAATCTCATCCCACCGGCCGCCCCAACCTGCCGGCGGGAGCGGTCAATTCGCCAGCATCGCGCGCGGCGATTCTCATTATAACCAAATATTAACAAAGGTCAGTCAATAATGAGATGATCAGTCTGGGCGGACGCGTGAAAATAGAGCAAAACAATCGACAAGCGAGCCGCGGCGCGGCAGCCAGCCGAGCCGGCTAAAGCGTGGAACGTAAACCAATGTTGAGCGATAGGGTGGCGCGCATTCGCGGAACTCCGACGAGCCGGCCTAAGGAGGCGCCCTGCGGCGGCAATGCGCGCGAGGCGGCCGGCAAGACGCGGATCGTCATCATCGACGACCGCGTCACCAACCGGCGCATCATGAGCGAATTGGCCGCGGTGCTCGAGGAGAACATCACGGTCAAGGCGTTCGACGATCCGCTCGCGGCGCTCGCCTGGGTCGAGGACAACACGCCCGACCTCGTGATCACCGATTACAAGATGCCGAACATCGACGGCGCCGAGTTCGTGCGCCGCTTCCGCCGTCTGCCGCTCTGCTTCGACGTCCCCGCGGTGGTGGTGACGGTCTACGAGGACCGCGAGTTCCGCTATCAGGCGCTGGAGGCCGGCGCCACCGACTTTCTCCTCTCGCCCGTCGACCACCACGAGTTCTGGGCGCGCTCGCGCAATCTCCTTGCACTGCGGCGCCAGCAGCAGATCATCAAGCACCGCGCCTATTCGCTCGAGCGCAAGCTGGCGCAGAGCCATCGCCTCCACGAGGAGACGGTCAAGGAAATCCAGGGCCGGCTGCGCGCGGTGATCGATGCCGTGCCGGCGATGATCTACGCGACGGATGCCGACCTTCGCCTGGTCTTCCTCAACAGCCACGCCGCGACGTTCTCGGGCGTCGGGCGCGAGGCCGCGATCGGCGAGAGCGCCGAGGCCGTGTTCGGCGAGAGCTTCGGCCGCATGAGCCAGGCGGCCGATCTGACGCTCTTCACCACCGGTGAGGCGCCGCCGCCCTTCGAGGAGCAGCTCGTCGACGCCGCCCGGCGCCGGCGCGAGATGCTCACCACCAAGAGCGCCTTGCGCGACGCGGGCGGCCGCATCACCCACGCCGTGACCGTCGCCATCGACATCACCGAGCGCAAGGATGCCGAGGCGGCGCGGCGCGAGGGCGAGGAGATGCTGCGCGGCATCGCCGAGCATATGCCCGGCACGATCTTCCGCTGCGTGCTGCGGCCGGACGGCTCGATCGCCTACCCCTATATCGGCGCCACGGCCAAGACGATCTACGGCATCGACCCCGAGGAGGCCGTGCGCGACGGCTCCGCGATGCTCCGCGTCATGCATCCCGAGGACCGCGAGGGCTACATCGCCGCGATGCACCGCTCGGTGGAGAAGCTCTCCCCCATGGAGTTCGAGGGCCGCTTCATGACGCCGGCGGGCGAGCTCCGCTGGCTCAAGACCATGTCGCGGCCGCGCCGGCTCGAGAGCCGCGACATCATCTGGGACGGCGTCATCCTCGACATCACCAACCTCAAGAAGGCCGAGGCGCACCGCGACTACCTCGCCTACCACGACCAGTTGACCGGCCTGCCGAACCAGAGCCTGTTTCTCGACCGCATGTCGCAGGCCATCACCCAGGCCGAGCGCTCGGGGCGCATCGCCGCCGTGCTCTGCCTCGAGATCGAGACCCTGCGCGACATCCGCGACAGCTGGGGCCTCGTCGCCGCCGACGACATCATCCGCGAGACGGGGAAGCGCCTCAGGGCCACGCTGCGTCCGGGCGATACCATCGCCCATGTCGGCGGCGGGCAGTTCTATGCGCTGCTCTGCGGCATCAGGAAGATGGCCAACGTAGCCGTGCCGCTGCACAAGCTCGTCGAGGCCTTCGAGCGGCCCTTCGCACTGCACGGCGACCACATCCACATCAAGGCCGTCATGGGCATCAGCGCCTTCCCGGTCGACGCGCGCGAGCCGGAAGCGCTGATGCGCAATGCCAATACCGCCCTCGACCGCGCCAAGTTCCTGCCCACGCGGCGCTACGAGTTCTACAGCGCGCAGATGACCGAGGGCGCGCTCAGGCGCATGAATCTCGAGGCGGGCCTGCGCCGCGCGCTCGACGAGGGTCAGATCGAGGTCTTCTATCAGCCGCAGGTCGGCTCGAGCGACTTCGCCATCGTCGGCCTCGAGGCGCTGGCGCGCTGGCGCCGACCCGGAAACCTGCTCGTCTCGCCCTACGATTTCATCCCCATCGCCGAGCAGACCGGCCTCATCGTGCAGCTCGGCGAGCACGTCCTGCGCACGGCCTGCGAGCAGGCGAAGGCCTGGGAGCGCGACGGCCTCAACATTCCCTCCATGTCGGTCAACGTCTCCGGCCGCCAGCTCATGGAGGAGAACTTCGGCGATCTCGTGCTCTCCGTCCTGGGCAAGACCGGCTTCTCGCCCGTCAGCCTCAAGCTGGAGCTGACCGAGAGCACGATCATCCAGAACGCGGAGGTCGTCTCCCGCGTGATGCAGCAGCTCAGGAGCGAGGGCGTCACCTTTGCCGTCGACGACTTCGGCATCGAGCACTCGGCGCTGAGCCACCTGTCGCGTCTCAAGGTCGAGACGCTCAAGGTCGACCTCTCCTTCGTCTCGCAGATGACCGCCGACCCGGCGCACGCGGCCCTGGTGCAGGCCATCGTCTCGATGACGCACGCCATGAAGAAGAAGGCCGTCGCCGAAGGGGTGGAGACCCAGGAGCAGCTCGATTACCTGCGCGCCTACCAGTGCGATGCGCTGCAGGGCTACCTGTTCTCGCGGCCGCTCAGCGCGGACAAGGTCGAGGGCCTGCTGCGCATCGGCACGATCCCGCCGGGCAAGCGGGCGAGTTGAGGCCGGCGCCGCTTGCGCGCCGCAGGGAGATGGCCAAAGATCGGCGAAAATCCCGGTTGAGTCCTCGCCCCGGTCGTGCGGCCGGGAGCAGTCGCAATAAGCGGAAGGCGGGGCCGCCGCGGCGCGTTTTGCAGCAGTACTGGCGATGATGCACGCAGCCCTCGGCACCATTCGGACGCACTTGCGCGCGCTTGCCGCGCGGTTCTCCGGGCGCGCCGACAGCGAGCACGAGCAGGCCCTCATCCGCGTGGCGTTCGGCTTCATGACCTGCGCCTACATCGTCTCGCTCGAGGCGATGGGCGTCGTCGACCGCGGCGCCGTCCGCCACCCCCTCGAGGTCGCCGCGGTGGGCTTCGCCCTCTCGCTCGCCCTCCTGCTGCACGTCGCACTCGACCGCCGCGCGTGGCCCGCGCGCCGCCTCGTCGGCACGCTCGTCGACATGACGGCGCTCACCGTCTTTCTCCGCACCGGCGGCGCCTTCACCGCCTTCTGGTATCCCGTCTATCTGTGGGTGACCCTCGGCAACGGCTTCCGCTTCGGCCAGCGCTATCTCTTCGTCTCGGCCGCCGTCAGCGTCGCCGGCTTCGGCTACGTCATCGCGAGCTCCGACTATTGGCGGGGACAACCCTTTCTCTCGCTCGGCCTCCTCATAGCGCTCGTCATCATTCCCGCCTATGCCTCGGCCCTCCTCGCCAAGCTGACCAAGGCGAAGGGCCAGGCGGAGGAGGCCAGCCAGGCCAAGAGCCGCTTCCTCGCCAACATGAGCCACGAGCTGCGCACGCCGCTCAACGCCATCATCGGCATGAGCGACCTCTTGAGCGACGCGCGGCTCGACCACGAGCAGCGCGACATGGTGGCGACCATCCACGCCTCCGGCCGCTCGCTGCTCTCGCTCATCGACGACATCCTCGACCTCGCCAAGATCGAGGCGGGCAAGGTGTCGCTCAGGCCCGTCGCCTTCGACCTTCACGCGGTGGTCGCCGGGATCGCCACCATGATGGAGCCGCAGGCGCGCGCGCGCGGCCTGTGGTTCTCGACGAGCCTCGAGGCGGGCACCCCCTATCGCCTGCGCGGCGACGCGCAATATTTGCGCCAGGTGCTGCTCAACTTCTGCTCGAACGCCCTCAAGTTCACGCCCGAGGGCGGCATCGTCCTCTATGCCGGGCTCGCTGCGGGCGACGGCGCCGAGCGGCGCGTGCTGCGCTTCGAGGTGCGCGATACCGGCATCGGCATCGAGCTCGAGGCGCAGGCGCGCATCTTCGAGGTCTTCACCCAGGCGGACGACGTGACCACGCGCAAAGTCGGCGGCTCGGGGCTGGGGCTGGCGATCTCGCGCCATCTCGTGACGCTGATGGGCGGCCGCATCGGGGTCGAAAGCGCGCCCGGCAGGGGCAGCCGCTTCTGGTTCGAGATGCCGGTCGAAGTCGAGGACGTGGCTGAGCCCGAGCAGCTGGCCGGAGCCGGCGTGCAGGCGATCATCGTCTCCGCGCACGAGGAGACGGCGGCGGCATTGCGGCGCAAGCTCGAGCAGTGGGGCCTTGCCGCCGTCGAGGTGCGCAGCACGCGCGCGGCGATCGGCGCCGTGCATGCGAGCTCCGAGCTCGGCGGCACGCGCGCCGTGGTCTTGGCCGATGCCGGCGGGCTCGACGGCGATCCCTTGGCCTTCGTCGAGGAGCTCTTCCGCGTCAAGGCGGAGATCGGCTTGCGCGCCATCCTGGTGACCGATCATCGCCGGAGCGGCGAGGGCGCTGCGCGCGTGGGCCCCGAGTTCCTCTGCGAGGTGCCGGCGTCCGATGGTGCGGCACTCCACGGCGCGCTGCGCGCGGCGCTGGCGGGCGAGCGGCCGGCGGAGCGCGCAGGCGAGACGGCATCCCAGCAACCGCGCCGGCGGCTCAAGATACTCGTCGCCGAGGACAACCTGGTGAACCGCCGCGTCATCGCCAAAATCCTGGAGCGCGCCGGCCATGAGGCGCAGCTCGTCGGCAACGGCGAGGAGGCGCTCGAGGCGCTCGACAATGACCGCTTCGACGCGGTGGTGATGGACCTGCACATGCCGCGCATGAGCGGCGCCGAGGCCACCAAGCTCTTCCGCTACACCAATCTCGGGCGGCCCAGTCCGCCGATCATCGGGCTCACCGCGGACGCGACCCAGTCGGCCCGCCAGGCGGCCAAGGAGGCGGGCATGGATGCCTGCCTCACCAAGCCGATCGAGCCCAAGCAGCTGCTCGAGACCATCGACGAGATGGTCGAGCAGCGGCGCGCGGCGGCCGAGCGGGTGGTGCAGAGCGAGCGCGGCTCCAATGTCGTGATGCATCCGCGCGCGAGCGGCGACGGCCTGCCGGTGGTCGACCGCCGCAAGCTCGACGACCTGAGGAGCCTCGGCTCCGGACCGGAGTTCGTGACCAGCCTGATCGAGGATTTCATCGCCGACGGCGAGGAGATTCTCGTCCAGCTCGGGCGGGCGGCCGAGGCGCGCGACACGCGCGAGTTCCGCGAGCTCGTGCATGGCCTGCGCGGCAGCGCCGGCTATATCGGCGCCAGCCAGTTCTACCAGCTCCTGCTGTCGCTCCGCGGCATCGACACGCACGATCTCGCCCGCAACGCCGCCGAATATGTCGGGCGCATCAGAAGCGAGTTCGACCGCCTGCGCACGGCGCTCGCCCAGTACAAGTCCGAGGCGCGCGGCACCAGCCTCGGCTCGTGATCCCGCGCGCCGGCTGCTCCCCCCGGCGCCGCCGGTCGGCCGCCGGGCGGCGCCCTCGGGGGTGCCGCTCGGCGGGCGTCGCTCAGTTGTTGCGCACGAGCGCCGAGACGCGCCGGTCCTGGGCGGCGGCAAGGCGCTCCATGCGGCGGAGGTCGCTCTCCTCCAAGCTCAAGGCGGCCTCGACCCAGACGTGGGTCACGTCGAGGAGCTCCTCGTAGGGCACCGGGTTGACGCGGCGGCGCACGCGGTAGACGGCACGGTGGGCCGTGTGGCGCCGCCCGAACTGGTCGATGTATTCGTAGACCGCGTCGTCGCCCTTGCCGTCGTCGGCCAGCACGTCGACGAGCCCGAGCTCGTAGAGCTCGTCGGCGCCATAGATGCGGCCGGAGAGGATCATGCGCTCGGCCTGTGCAGCACCTATGCGCCGCTCGATCAGGCTGTAGGCCCCCATGCCGGGGAAGAGATTGAAGAGCATCTCGGGGAAGCCGAACTTGGCGCTGCGCTCGGCGATCACGAGGTTGCTCGACAATGCCGCCTCGAAGCCGCCGCCGAGCGCGTCGCCGCGCACGAGCGAGACCGTGATGAGCGGCAGCTCCAGGTTGATCGTGTTGAGATAGACGACGTCCACGCACGCGGTCGCGTATTCCAAGAGGCGCTCGCGGTCGCGTTTGCGGATGAGCTCCACGAAGAGCTGCAGATCGCCGCCCAGATTGAAGATGCCCGGAACCTTGGAGGACCACACCATGTAGCGGAAGGGGGCGCCGGCGCCGCCGGGCTGCTCGCGAAAGAGCTGCTGCACCGAGCGCTGCAGCGTGCGGCTCTCGCGCGCGAGCTCGAGCGTCACGCTCGGCCGCGCCGTCGGGCTCATGAAGCACCAGAGGATCTTGTCTTGATCGTCGAACGTCAGCTCGATCTGGGAAAGATTGCCGAGACGCGCCAGCCACTCGTCGCGCGTCTGGCCGGAGATCGCGTCGGGAAGGTTGATCACGTCCGCATGGTCGCCGAGAGCAGCACGGCGATCGAAGGACGGGGTCGTCGGTCGGGACGTGCCGAAGCGCCCGCGCAAGGCGCCCGGTTCTGTCGTCTTGGCCGTGTCGAGGCTTTGCCCATAGACTCGCATTGCAACCTCCTCCTGTTTTTCGCCCGCGTTGCCCTTGCCTGCCGGCCGCGAGCTGCTTGCCCACTCACTATAGCACCGCGCCCGGTCCACGCATCAGGCGGGGTAATGCCTATAGTGCGGCACAATGTTGCAGTTTTGCATTCGTCGCAGCGCCGTCGCGGCCGCGCTCTCCATCCGCATGCGCGTTCCGCCGTCGGCGCTATCTCTAAGCTATTGATAAATATTTATTATTACGACGTCGGGATGACTGGGCCGTGCGGAAAAATGGCGCAGGACCGGCGCTCCCCTGCCGCATCCCGGGCGGGGAGCCCCCCTTCTCGCGGCCCCTGGCGCCTCAGATTTCCCTCTCCTCCGCGCGCGGCGGCGCCCGCCTGGGTTGCGGCTCTGCGTGAGGGGGCTTGCGGCGGATGATGATGTCGCCCTTGCCGTCGATCGCCGGCAATTCGTAGCGGGGCAGCTGCTGGACCAGCCGCTCGAGCGCCTTCATCAGCTCGCCCGCCGCGTCGCGCGCCAGCTCCTCGACGCTCTTGGGTGCTGCCTCGTCGTTGCGCGCTTGCGCCAGGGCCGCGGCCGGTGCCGCCAGCAGCGCCGCCGCGGCAAGTGCCGCGCCTGCCATTGCCCGGAGTCTGCTCATAGGGGCCTCCTCCATTCCCTCGCGCCGCGCCGCTATTTCCCGAACAACCCCTTGATGGCGTTGCCGATATTCTTCACCGCGGGCGCCTGGCTGCCGCCCGCGGCGCCGCCCGGGATCGGCAGGCCCAGGCCCTTGGCCGCGTTGCCGAGGTTCGCGGGCAGGTTCTTCAGCCGCGCGGGGTCCTTCATGACCTGCGCGAGGACGGACTTCCAGTCGGCCTGGTAGCTCGGATTGCTCCATGGGCCGGTGATCTTGACCGGAATCGGGATGCCGCTGAGCGAGTCACTGCCGCCTTGGCCTTGGGTTGAGGCTACGAGCGTGGCCTCGACGGTGTAGTCGAGCGTGCGCGGCGGGAAGGGAACGGTCCCCTTGCCGGTGAGGCGCACGAGCGGCGCCAGCATCTTGAGATCGCCGTTGCTCAGCACGCCGGCCTTCATCGCGAAAGTGCCGCTGAGCTCCGAGAAATCCGTCTTCTGCGTCTCGGAGCTGCCGAAGCCGAGGCTGCCGGCCTGGCGCAGCATGGCCGGGAGATCGATGCCGTGAATGGCGCCGTTGGTGATCTTGAACTGGCCCTTGCCTTGAAGCGTGCCGACGAGCTCCTTCTCGCTCCGCCCGCTGCCTGCCACGCTCATCTCGTAATCCGTGGTGCCGGAGAGCCGGCTGCTGCCGGCGAAGGTCTTGAGGAGCGGCTCTGCCTCTACGCCGGCGACGGTCGCCTGATAGGCGAGCTTCGGCACCGCGCCCGTGGCATCGAGCGACACCTTGGCGCCGATCGTGCCCTTGGCAAGGGCGAGCTTGCCGATCGTTACGGTAAGCACCTTGTTGGCGAGCGTGGTCTTGATCTCGCCCTCGGTGATGTCGAGATCGCGGTAGTGCGTCGAGGCGAGCTCGATGGTGAGATCGCCGTTGCCGTCCGCCAGCGAGGCGAGGTCGTAGGGCTCGGCGCTCCAGCCCGCGGCCGGTGCTGCCGCAGGTGCTGCGCCCTTGGCGCCGGGCGCGGCCGCCTGGCCCGTGCTGGACGGCAGGTAGGCGTTGAGATCCGCCTGCTGGACGCTGAGCTTGCCGGTAAAGGTGGGAACCTTCTGCGAGCCGTCGAGCTGCATCGCGGCCGTGACCTTGATCGCCTTGCCGGTGATCGAGGCGTCCTTGAGCGTGAGCTTGGCGCCGTCGCTCGCGAGCGTCGCATGGATCTTGAGCGGCCCGGGGTCCGGCTGCTTGGGGTCGAGCGGGTTGTCGAGCCAGGCCGCGAGCTTGGCGACGGAGGCTACGTCGACGTCGAAGGTGCCGTCGATGCCCGGCACCGGCTGCTTGAGCTGCACCTCGCCCGCGTAGTTGAGCGAGGCGAGCGCCGAGGCGAGGGCGATCTTGGCCGGGAAGCGCTCGCCCGCGAACATCTTCTGCAGCGGGCCGAGCGTGGCGTCCGTCGTCACCGCCTGGCCGTTGTAGTTGAGGCTGGCCTTGAGCGTCGGCTGCTTATCGAGGCCCGGAAGATCGACCTCGAGCTTGAGGCCGGAGATGGCGTGGGCAGCCGCCTCCTTGACGTTGACGCCGCCGAGGTCGAGCGCCAGCTTGCCGCTCAGGCCCGCGAAGAGGGCGCGCGGGGTGGTCCCCCGGGCCGCGGCGTCGAGGGTTGCCGAGACGGCGCCGCTCGCGGGCGTGCCTGCGAGGGCCGCCAGCTTGTCGACCGTCACGTGGTCGATCTTCATGCTGGCGGCGAGCGCCAGAGCATTCTGCGTGGCGTCGAGCTTCACGCCGCCCTTGACGCTGCCGCCGTAAAGCTGCAGATCGGCGAGCTCCGCATCGAGCACGCCGCCCTTCGCCGTGGCGCTCAAGGCCGTGTTGCCGAGCACGTAGCCCATGGCCTTGACGCCGGTCAGCGTCACCTTCACGTCGGCATCGATCTTGCGCAGTGCCTCGAGGTCGAACGGCTTGTCGGAGAGCGCTGCCGCCAGGCTTTTCCCCGGCGGTGCTGCGATCCCCGGCGCTGCCGCCGCGGCCTTGGGCGGCGGCGGCAGGTAGCGGTCGAGGTCGAGCATCGAGCTGTCGACGGCAAGCGAGAGCTTGGTCACCGGGCCGCTCTCGTCCAGGCTCCCGCTGGCGCTCGCCTTGAGCGCCGTGCCTTGGAGCGTGGCCTCCTTGAGCGCCGACGTGCTGCCGTTCGAGGCGAAGACGGCGTGGATCGTGACGGGCCCCGGATCGGCTTGCGCCTTGTCGAGCGGGCGGTGGAGCCAAGCCATGAGCCGGCCGACCGAAGGCACGCTCAAATCGAAGGTGCCGTCGAGGCCGGGCACCGGGCGCTGCTGCGCGCCGCCGTCGAATTTCGCCGTGAGCTCTTTCGTCGTCACCGCCAGCTTCACCTTGGCCTGCTGGCCTTGCGAGAGGCGGGCGAGGGAGTCAAGCGAGGCATCGAGCGTGAGCGGCTCGTCGTTGAGCGTCATGCTGCCTTTGAGCGTCATCGGGCTGGAGACCGCGGCCATCGCCGCGTCGAGCGAGACGTTCTTGGCCTCGATGGTCTGGCCGGTGGTGGCGTCGCTGTAGGCGACATGCCCGCCCGCGATCTTCACGTCGCCGAGACTGAGCCCTCCCAACCCTCCGCCGGAGGGCGCCGCTCCCGCTGCCGCCGGAGCCGCCCCGCTCGCGCCCGCGAAGCGCCAATTGGGCGTGCCGGCCTTGTTCACCTCAAGCGTGAGCGACGCATTCGTGACGGTGAGCTGGTCGATGACGAGGCGGCCGCCGATGAGCGGCCAAAGCTCAGCCTCGAGCGAGAGATCGCCGATCGACAGCATCTCGGGCGCCGTCATGCCGGGTGCGTTGGCGAGGTGGACGCCTGCCGCACTCACGCGCAGCTCGGGCAAGCAGCGACAGGCTCAGCGCGCCGTCGATGCGCAGCTCGCGGCCGGTCGCCTGCCGCACGCTCGAAATGATCCACGGCTTGAAGTCGATGACGCTGGGGGCTGCGAAGACGGCTGCGACCAGAAGGACGATGACGCCGACAATGACGAGCGCCAGTTTTTTCATGGTGTCCCGCCTTTCGTGCCGTTCTTGTCGTGCGCGCCGGGGCGCCCCGAGAGAGGCTCGCCCGGCCCTTTACTATATACGCTCGCCCCCTCGGCTCGCCAGGGGCCGTGGCCGGCGCGAACTCCGTCAAGCAGGCTGCGGCCGCGCCGGCGGATCGCGTAGGATGCGGCTCACGGGCGAGGGCGGAGGGATCGTGAGGAGGCTGCGGAATCTCGGACCGGCGTTCTGTCTCGTGGCGCTCCTTGCGGGAAGCATGCGCGCCGCCGCCGGCGAGGCGCCGGCGGTCTACGCCGTCAAAGGGCTGGTCCAGCCGGTCGAGGTGCTCTACGACCCGTGGGGCGTGCCGCATATTTTCGCAAAGACGCTGGCGGACGCTTTTTTCGCGCAAGGCTTCGTGGCCGCGCGCGACCGGCTGTGGCAGATCGACTGGCACCGGCTGCGCGGCCTGGGCCGGCTCGCCGAGCGTCTCGGCCCTGCTCTGGTTCCCTATGACCGAGCCGCGCGCCTCTTCCTCTACCGCGGCGAGGAGGAGGCCGAATGGCAGGCCTACGGCCCGCGCATCAGGGAGATGGCAACCGCCTTCACCGCCGGCATCAACGCCTATGTGGCGCTCGTGCGCCAAGAGCCGGCTCTCCTGCCCGCGGAGTTCCGCTGGCTCGGCTATTTCCCGGAGCCGTGGCAGCCCGCCGACCTCTTCCGCCTGCGCTCCGACGGCGCCTCGGGCAACGCCGCGGCCGAGGTGCGGCGCGCGGAACTCGCCTGCCGCGGCGCGCTCGCCGCCGACGCCATCGCCCATCCCTTGTCGCCGCCGTGGCGCACCGCGGTCCCCGACGGCCTCGACCCCTGCTCGGTCACGCTCGGCGACCTCGAGCCTCGGCTGCTGCTGGGGGCGAGGCTGCCCCTCGCGGAAGCCGCCGGCAAAGCCGGTTGGCTCCCTTCCCGCGCCGCCGAGCGGCTTGCCCAAGGCGACGCCGGCCCGTCCGACCCCGCTGCGGCCGAGGGCAGCAGTGCCTGGGCCATCTCGGGCCGCCTCACGCGGAGCGGGCGCCCCATCCTCGCCAACGACCCGCATCTCCGCCTCGGGGTGCCCTCGCCGCGCTACATCAGCCATCTGGTGGCACCGGGCCTCGATGCGATCGGCGCCGGATGGCCGGGGAGCCCGGGCATCCAGAACGGCCACAACGACCGCATCGCCTTCGGCCGTACCAACTTCGCCATCGATCAGGAGGACGTCTACGTCCTCGAGACCAAGCCGGGCGATCCCGAGCAATACCTCTACCAGGGGCGCTGGCAGCGCATGACGGTCGTCAACGAGGAGATCGCGGTCAAGGGCGGAGCCCCTGTGGCCGTCAAGCTGAAATACAGCCTCTTGGGGCCGATCGTGGCCGAGCATCCCCGGGCGAGGCGCGCCGTGGCGCTCAAGGCCACCTGGCTCGAGCCCGGTGCGGCGGTCCTCCTCCTCAACCTGCCGTACGACTTCGCGCGGGACTGGCAGAGCTTCAACGAGGCGCTCGGCTCGGCCAGCGTGGGCACCAACTATCTTTACGCGGACGTGGACGGCAACATCGGCTGGCGGCCCGCCGGGCGCGTGCCGCTGCGCCCCCATCACGACGGCCTCTTGCCGGTTCCCGGCGACGGGCGCTACGACTGGGCAGGCCTCATGCCGCTCGCGGATTTGCCCAGCGCCTTCAATCCGCCCGAGGGCTGGCTTGCCAGCGCCAACGAGATGAACCTGCCGCCGGATTACCCCCATGCTACGCGCAAGATCGGCTTCGAGTGGGGCGCGCCCGACCGCCACGCGCGCATCGTCGAGCTCTTGAAGGCGGGCTCAGCCTTCTCGCTCGCGGACAGCGTGGCCGTCCAGCACGACGTGCTCTCCGGGCGCGCGGTGCGGCTGGCGGCACTTCTTGGCGGACTGCACCCGGACGATGCCAAGCTGGTCCGCGCCATCGCCATGCTCGGTGCCTGGGACAAGCGGATGGCCGCCGACAGCGCGGCCGCGGCGCTCTTCGAGGTCTGGTGGGCGAAGCTGTGGCAGGGCTTGCGCGACAGCTTGATCCCCGAGCGTTTGCGCGGGCTGGTGCCCTTCGTCAATCCGAGCGTCGGCCTCGCAGCACTCGAGCACCCGGACGAGCGCTTCGGGCCCGAGCCTGCGGCGGCGCGCGACGCGCTCCTCTTGGCCGCACTCGAGAAGGCCGTCCAGGAGCTCGAGCAACGGCTCGGACCCGAGTGGGCGGCCTGGCGCTGGGGGCGCCTCCATACGGCGGCACTCCGGCATCCGCTGGCGGCCCTCCTCAAGGAGGATGAGCGCGCTGCTACGGCCATAGCAGGCGGCGAGACGGGAGGCGACAACTCGACCGTGCTGGCGCGCTGGCTCGCGTCGCCCACGGCAAATGTGTCGGGCGGCGCCTCCTTCAGCATGGTGCTCGACGTGGGGAACTGGGACGCCTCGTTGGCACTCAACGCGCCGGGCCAGTCGGGCGATCCCGCGAGCGCCCATTATCGCGATCTCTATCCGCGCTGGCTCAAGGGCGAGATGTTCCCGCTCCTCTTCAGCCGGGAACGCATCGAGGCGGTCGCCGGGACGCGGCTCCTGCTGCGCCCGGCCAAGTGAGCGGCGATGGCGGGCTTGCGCCCGCGTGGGGCTTAACCGAGGAGGACCGGAGATGGGCATGCTTGAGGGCAAGGTGGCGATCGTGACGGGTGCCACGAGCGGGATCGGCGCGCGCACGGCCGAGCTTTTCGTGGAGGAGGGGGCAAAGGTCGTCCTCACCGGCCGGCGCAAGGCCGAAGGCGAGGCGATCGCCGGCCGGCTCGGTGCCGCCGCGGATTTCGTCGCCGCGGACGCCACGAGCGAGGCCGATTGGCAGCGCGTCATGGGCCGCGTGCTCGAGCGCCACGGCCGGCTCGACGCGCTCTTCAACAATGCGGGCGGCCCGGCCGAGACCGGCGGCATCGAGGCCGTCACGGTCGCCGGCTTCGATGCGGCGATGGCCCTCCTCGTGCGCTCGGTCATGCTCGGCATGAAGCACGCGGCGCCGGTCATGAAGCGCCAGCGAGCGGGCTCGATCGTCAACAACGGCTCGATCGCCGCACACCTCGCCGGTTACTCGAGCTCCATGGTCTACGGCGCCGCCAAGGCGGCGGTGGTGCATCTCACGCGCTGCGTGGCGATGGAGCTCGGCGAGCACGGCGTGCGCGTCAATTCCGTGTCGCCCGGTGCCATCGCCACCGGCATCTTCGCCAAGGCGCTCGGCCTCAGCGACGCCGGCAAGGCCGACGCCATGGCGGAGCGCATGCACGGGCCCTTCGCCAAGGCGCAGCCCATCCCGCGCGCCGGCATGCCCGACGACATCGCCCAGTGCGCCCTCTGGCTCGCCTCCGACCGCGCGAGCTTCGTCAACGGCGAGGACATCGTGGTCGACGGCGGCGCCATCCGCGGGCGCCTCTTCACGCCGCATCAGGAGAGCATCCGGCAAATGCGCACGGCGCTCGGCATCGGCGAGTGAAGGGGCCGCGCCGGCTTGACGATCGGTTCATTCTGGCTATAGTCTGGCCAGAATGCCGTTCGCAATCGCCTTGGCCCCGGAAGCCGCGGACGACCTGAGGATGCTCAAGGCCGGCGTCCGATCCGCGGTGCGGACGGCGCTCGAGAGGCATCTGAGGCACGCGCCGGCAAGGACGAGCCGTAGCCGCATCAAGCGGCTTCGCGGCATCCGCAGGCCGCAGTTCAGGCTTCGTATCGGCGACGTACGGGTGTTCTACGACGTCTCGGGATCGGTCGTCGAGGTCTTGGCGATCGTGGCAAAATCGGAGGCAGAGGCGTGGCTCATGCAATTCGGAAGTCCCGGGTGAGGGAAGTTCCGCTGTCCGCGATCAAGGATGACCTGTCGCGCTACCTCCGCGAGGCGGGCAAAGAGGAAATCGTCATTACGCGCCACGGCAAACCGGCCGGCGTACTGATCGGCTTCGCATCCGAAGACGATTGGTTCGAATATCGGCTCGAAACCGATCCGCGTTTTCTCCGCCGGATCGAACAAGCGCGCGCAAGCTTACGCGCCGGACGCGGCGTTCGTGTCGAAGACTTGGATCCTGAGTGACGGCGCGGCGCACGCATCTCGAAAGACATCGTTGTCGCAACAAATTATGCGTCGTTTCCGCGAAGCGGGTATGACGTCGCAGTTCATGAGCGCGCCTTAGGCGCCATCGCGCACGGCCACTGCGGCCGGCGCCTGCTGGAGTGCCTGAAGGATCGCGGCGGCGCCCGCGAGCGTCTCGGGGAGCCCGATGTCGACGAAAGGGCTCGCGAAGGCGAGTGCCGAGACGCTCCCTCGGGCAATGGCGTCCGGCAGGAGCTCGCGCTCGAGCGATAGCGGCGCCAGCGGCCGCATGAGAAGCTTGCGCGCGACGAGCGCGATGCCGCCGTAGATGAGCCCAGGCCCGTGCGCTGCCGCCTTCTCGCGGAAGGCGGTCACCCGGGTGCCGGCGAGCTCGACGCTGCCGAAGCGTCCGGCATCGGACGCCTCGACGAGCGCCAGCGTCGCCTCCGCGCGCGTCTCCAGGTGGCGGCGGAGCAGAGCCCTGAGATCGAAGCAGAAGAGGCTGTCGCCGTTGGCCGCCAGCACCGGCTCGCTTTCCGTCAGCGGCAAGGCGTTGACGAGTGCTCCGCCCGTGCCGAGGGGGGTGGCCTCGCGCGCATAGGCGAGCGGCAGCGGCGGCGGGCTCAAGCGGTAATGCTCGACGAAGCGCTCGGCGCCAAAGCCAAGTGCCAAGACGGCCTGCCGCACGACGCCGCTCGCCGTGAGGGCCGCGAGGAGATGGTCGAGGAACGGCCGCCCGCCCACGCATGCTAACGGCTTGGGCAGGCCGCCGAGCACGGCTCCGAGCCGCGAGCCCTGCCCGCCGCAGAGGATGATGGCGTCGCTCGCGGCCACGCTCAGCCGCCGACGCGGCCGGCGAGCGTCGAGCCCTCGAAGTCGATGGCGAAGCTGACGCAGGTGCGCTCCGCGAGCGCCGCGCGGAAGCGCTCCTGGCGATCGGGCGGCACCAGCATGAGGAGGAAGCCGCCGCCGCCGGCACCGCACAGCTTGCCGCCCAGCGCACCCTCGGCCAGACAGCGCTCATAGAGCGCGTCGATCTCCGCCGAGCTTATCTTGGTGGAGAGCCGCCGCTTGACCCGCCAGCTCTCGTCGAGGAGGCGGGCCAGCTCGCGGGGCAGCCGCTCGCCGCGCTCCGTCTCGAGCAGGCGCTGGCCCAGGTCGGCGAGCTCGACCAGGTGGGAGAGATCGGCGTCGATGCGGCGTGCCGAGGTGTTCTCGACCTGCTCCGCCGCCACCTCGCTTGCCTTGCGCTTGAGGCCGGTATCGACGAGCAGCATCCACTCCGCGAGCGCCTCGAGATCGGCGCCGACGATGGCGATCGGCCGTGCCGCGAACGGCGTGCCGTTGCGGAAGTCGAAGCGGTTGAAGCCGCCGAACGCGGCGTGGAGCTGGTCCTGCACGCCGACGAGCTCGCCGAGCACTTTCTGCTCGACGTAGATCGCCTCGCTCGCCAGCTCGAGCCTGCTGCTGGGGGTGCCTTTCAGGCCGGAGATCAGCCTGAGGAAGCCCACGGTGAAGGCGGATGAGCTGCCGAGCCCGGCGCTCGCCTTGAGATCGGTCTCTACGATGATGTCGAGCGGGCCGTCGCTCTGACAGCGGCCGAGGAGTGCCCGCACCACCGGGTGCTGCAGCTCGGCCGGATCGTTGACCGTCTCCACCTTCGAATAGCTGAGCCGGTAGCGGTAACCCAGGCGAGGGGCCAGGGGGCGGGCGGTGATATAGATGTACTTGTTGATGGCGAAGCCGATCACCGCACCACGGTGCCGCTCGAAATAGGCGGGGTAATCGGTGCCGCCGCCGAACAAACTCACGCGCAGCGGCGTCCTCGAGGTCATTATCATTGCGGCACCAACGCGAGGCGCTTCGGGTTGGCCCGGCTCCCGTTCTTGCGACACCCCCCGCCGCCGCTCGGTCGAGTCCGCCTGGCGAGCTGACTATTAGCGGCCGGGTGCGGGTTTGTCCAACCCAATCGGGGCCGCGGCGGGCGGGTTTTGCCCCCGGAGTTGCTTTTGCTCCGGCGAATTGCGAAAAAACGCCGGCGGCGGACCGGGCGGCGGGGGCCGTGGACGCTCCGGGGAAGGTTGGCGATGCGCATTCTCGTGACCGGTGGTGCTGGCTATATCGGCTCGCTCCTGGTGCCGGCGCTGCTCGAGGCCGGGCATGAGGCGACTGTCCTTGATACGTTCGCCGACGGCGGCACCCAGCTCGCCGCCGCCTGCCGCCACGCCGGCTTCGCCCCCGTCCGCGGCGACGCGCGCGACGAGCGCCTGCTCGACGAGCTGGTGCCCAGGGCCGACGTGCTGATCCCGCTCGCCGCCCTCGTGGGGGCGCCGCTCTCGGCGCGCGACGAGGTGGGGGCGAGGACGGTGAACCGCGACGCCGTCGTGGCACTCGTGAAGCGCACCGGTCGCGGCCAGATGCTGATCTTCCCCACCACCAACTCGGGCTACGGCATCGGCAGCAATGCAGCACTCTGCACCGAAGAGACGCCGCTCCGGCCGATCTCGCTCTACGGCACCACCAAGGCCGAGGCCGAGCGCGCGGTCCTGGAGAGCGGCAAGGGGACGTCCTTGCGCCTGGCGACGGTCTTCGGCATGTCGCCGCGCATGCGCCTCGACCTCCTGGTCAACGACTTCACCTACCGGGCCGTGAACGACCGCGCGCTCGTGGTCTTCGAGGGCCATGCCCGGCGCAACTTCATCCACGTGCGCGACGTGGTCGGCGCCTTCGAGCACGCGATCGCCAAGTACGCGAGCCTCGCCCGCGAGCCCTACAACGTCGGGCTCTCGGACGCCAATCTCTCCAAGCTCGAGCTCTGCGCCCGCATCAAGGAGCAGGTGCCGGGCTTCGCCTACCTCGAGGCGCCCATCGGCGAGGACCCGGACAAGCGCGACTACATCGTCTCGAACGCCAAGTTCGAGGCGACCGGCTGGCGCCCGCGCTGGTCGCTCGCCCAAGGCATCGCCGAGCTCATCAAGGGCTTCCGCATGCTGCGCAACAGCCGCTTCTCCAACGTGTGAGAGGGGGCGCGGCATCGGGCGGTATCGACGATCTTCGATCCAAGGCGTACCCCCCACCCCAACCCTCCCCCTCAAGGGGGGAGGGGGTTTTCGTTGCCGTGCCAAGCACCTCCCCTCCCCCCTTGAGGGGGAGGGTCAGGGAGGGGGGTACGACGCGGCGATGACGCCGCGGCCTACCCCTTCTCCACGTTCCACAGGAAGAGGATCGGCGCCACGATGACGCCCTTCAGATTATTGCGATAGGCGGTCGGGATGATGAACTGGCCGGTCGGGATATAGGGCAGCTCCTTGAAGGCCTCGATCTGCAGCTCGGCGGCGGCCTTCTTCTGGGCCGCGAGGTCGGGGGCGTCGAACCATTTGTCGTGGAGCGCCTCGAGCGCCGGGTCGCTCGGCCAGCCGAACCACGCCTTGTCGCCGTTGGCGCGCAGTGCGGAGAGCACCGCGGGATTGACGAGATCGGGCGCCACCGTCCAGGTGAAGAAGATGTTCCAGCCGCCCTTGTCGATGGGCGCCTTGGAGGCGCGGCGCGTGATCAGCGTGCCCCAGTCCATCGCCTGGAGATCGACGTTGAGGCCGAGGCGCTTGAGCTCGTCGGCGACGACGAGCCCCTGCGCGTTCACGATCGGCTGGTCGGTCGCGATCATGATGACGACGCGCTCGCCCTTATATCCGGCCTCTTTCACGAGCGCCTTGGCCTTGTCGTAGTCGCGCTTGCCCATGAAGGCCTCGGCGCCCGCCTCGGTCGAGAGCGGCGTGCCGCAGGGGAAGAAGGAGTAGCAGGTGCGCCAGTCCTTGGGATTGCCGGCGACTGCCGTCATGATGTCCTTCTGGTCCACCACCTCGAGCACCGCCTGGCGCATCTTCTCGTTGTCGAAGGGCGGCAGCAGGTGGTTGAAGCGCAGGATGCCCATGCTGCCGAGCGGATCCACGGTGGTGACGGTGATGTCCTTGTTCTTCTCGAGGAGCGGCACGAGATCCGGCGGCGCCTGCTGCCACCAGTCGACCTCGCCGGCGTTGAGCGCGTTGGCCGCGGTGGCGGGATCGGGGATATAGACCCATTCGACGCGGTCGACCTTGACGACCTTGCCGCCGGCACCCCAGCTCGGCGGCTCGCTGCGCGGCACGTAGTCGGTGTTCTTGACGAAGACCGCCTTGCTGCCGGGCACCCATTCGGATTTCACGAACTTGAAGGGCCCGGAGCCGACCGTCTCGGTGATCTGCGTATTGGCGTCGGTCTTGGCGACGCGCTCCGGCATCATGAAGGGAGCGCTGCTCGAGAGCTTGGCGAGGCCCTCGAGGAGGAGCGGGAAGGGCTTCTTGAGCACGATGGTGAAGCTCTTGGCGTCCGTCGGCTTCATCTCGGCGATGGCGTCTGCCATCGCCTGGCCGAGCCCGTCGCGCTTCATCCAGCGCGCGAGCGAGGCTGTGCAGTCGGCGGCGGTGACCGGCTGGCCGTCGTGCCACTTGAGCCCGTCGCGGAGCGTGAAGCTGTAGCTCAAGTGATCGGCGCTCTCGCTCCAGCTCCCCACCATCTGGGGCTGCACCTTGAAGTTGGCGTCGAAGGCGAAGAGCGTATCGTAGATCATGTAGCCGTAATTGCGCGTGATGTAGGCCGTGGTCCAGATCGGATCGAGGATGCGCAGGTCGGCCTCGGGAATGATGCGGAGCGTCTTTCCCGCACTTTGCGCCTCGGCGGCTGGGACGGCCAGCGCCGCCACGGCCGCCAGCGCTGCGGCAGCAAGCAATCCTTGCCGGACTTTCCTCATGACCTTCATGACACCCCCGCTGTCGGTTATTGGCTCTGCCGTTGCCGGCTTGCGGCCCATGTTACGTGACGCCCTTGCTGCGGGCCAACAGATTCGCGAGGGGTTGCTGCGGCGCTCTGGCCAGGGCGCGCGAAACATGATTCATTTGCCGCTCTCATTTGCCCCTGCGGGCGGCAGATGCCCAGGGATTGAGCGGGAGCGGGAAGGCGCATGGATGGCGCGGCCGTGAGCGAGGCGAAGGAAGCGATCGCGGCATTCCTTAGGGACCGCCGTGCCGCGCAGCAGCGCCTCCTGGCCGAGCTCGTCAAGCTGCCGTCGGACAACCCGCCGGGCGACTGCGCGCCCCATAGCCGCGCCGCCGCCAAGCTCCTCTCGGCACTCGGCTTCGCCGTCGAGGAGCATCCCGTGGCGGGCGAGCTCTGCCGCGAGCACGGCATGACGAGCGCCGTGAACCTCGTGGTGCGCCGCACCTTCGGCGCGGGCCCCACGGTGGCGCTCAACGCCCATGGCGACGTGGTGCCGCCCGGCGAGGGGTGGTCCACGGATCCCTATGGTGCGGAGGTGCGCGGCGGCGTCATGTACGGGCGCGGCGTCGCGGTCTCGAAGTCCGATTTCGCGACCTATGCCTTCGCCCTCCTGGCGCTCGAGCATCTCGCCCTGCCGCTCGCGGGTGTGGTCGAGCTCCACTTCACCTATGACGAGGAGGCGGGCGGCGAGATCGGCCCCAAGCGGCTCCTCGATGCCGGCATCGTCAAGCCGGACCTCGCGATCTGCGCCGGCTTCTCCTATTCGGTGGTGACGGCACATAACGGCTGCCTCCATCTCGAGGTCGAGGTGCGCGGGCGCTCGGCCCACGCGGCGCGGCCCGACACGGGTGCGGACGCGCTCGCCGCGGCGACGCGCCTGCTCGCCGCCCTCTATGCGGAACGCGAAAGCTACGCTCGGCGGCGCTCGGCGGTGGCAGGCATCGGCTCGCCCACCCTCGTCGTCGGCCTCATCGCGGGCGGCATCAACACCAACGTGGTGCCCGACCGGGTGAGCTTCCGCCTCGACCGCCGCGTAATCCCCGAGGAGGCGCTGGCGGAGGTCGAGGAGGAGCTCCGCCGGCTCATCGCCGAGGCGGCGCGCGGCATGCCGGGTATCTCCGTCGCCGTGCGACGCATCCTCGCCGCCGCACCCTTGGTGCCGCTGCCGGGCGTCGAGCGCCTCACGGCACCGCTCGCCGCCAATGCCGCCCGCATCTTTGGCCGGGACATCCCCTGCCACGGCATCCCGCTCTATACGGACGCCCGCCATTATGCCGCCGCGGGCGTGCCGACGGTGCTCTATGGTGCTGGCCCCCGCGATTTCCTCGAGGCCAACGCCCACCGCGCCGACGAGCGCCTGGTGCTCGCCGACCTCTACGGTGCTACCGAGGTCGTCGCCCGCAGCCTCTACGATCTCCTCGCTCCGCCTTGAGCGCCGTCCGCTTCTTCACCGCGCCCCTGCCCGGTGCTACGGTAGCGCCAACCGCGATCAAGGCGACAACATTCGGTTTTGGGAGAGCAACGCCATGTCCGACGCTCCAGCAAAACGCCGACTGCGCAGCCAGGCTTGGTTCGACGACGCGCACAATCCCGGCATGACGGCGATCTATATCGAGCGCTTCCTCAATTACGGCATGACGGTGGACGAGCTGCGCACCGGCCGCCCCATCATCGGCATCGCCCAGACGGGGAGCGACCTCTCGCCGTGCAACCGCCACCATCTCCAGCTTGCCGAGCGCGTGCGCGCCGGCATCCGCGACGCGGGAGGCGTGCCCTTCGAGTTCCCCTGCCATCCCATCCAGGAGACCGCCAGGCGCCCGACCGCGGCGCTCGACCGCAACCTCTCCTATTTGAGCCTCGTCGAGGTGCTCTACGGCTATCCCATCGACGGCGTGGTGCTGACGACAGGCTGCGATAAGACCACCCCCGCCGGCATCATGGGGGCGGCCACGCTCGACATCCCCGCCATCGTGCTCTCGGGCGGGCCGATGCTCGACGGCTATTACAAGGGCCAGCTCGTCGGCTCCGGCACGGTCGTATGGAAGGCGCGCGAGGAGCTCGCCGCCGGCGAGATCGATTACGACGAGTTCATCGCCAAGGTCGCGGCCTCGACCATGAGCGTCGGCCATTGCAACACCATGGGCACCGCCACCTCGATGAACTCGCTCGCCGAGGCGCTCGGCATGTCGCTCACCGGCTGCGCCGCCATCCCCGGGCCCTACCGCGAGCGCGGCCAGATCGCCTACGAGACGGGAAAACGCATCGTCGAGATGGTGCGCGAGGACCTGCGGCCTTCGAAGGTGCTCACGAAAGAGGCCTTCGAGAACGCCATCGTGGCCTGCTCGGCGCTCGGCGCCTCGACCAACTGCCCGCCCCACATCACCGCGATCGCGCGACACATCGGCGTCGAGCTCCCCCTCGACGACTGGGACCGCCTCGGCTACGACATCCCGCTCCTCGTCAACCTGATGCCCACCGGCAAATATCTCGGCGAGGCCTTCCACCGCGCGGGCGGCGTGCCCGCGGTCATGAAGGAGTTGCTCAAGGCCGGCAAGCTTCACGGCGAGGCACTCACCGTCACCGGCAGGACCATGGCCGAGAACCTGGCGCGCGCCGAGATCAAGGACCGCGAGGTGATCCGCCCCTATGGCGAGCCGCTCAAGGAGAAGGCGGGCTTCGCCGTGCTCAAGGGCAATCTCTTCCATTCGGCGATCATGAAGACGAGTGCCATCGAGCCCGAGTTCCGCAGGCGCTACCTCGAGCGCAAGGGCGACGAGGGCGCCTTCGAGGGCACCGCCATCGTGTTCGACGGCCCGGAGGACTACCACGCGCGCATCAACGACCCGTCGCTTCCTATCGACGAGAACGCGCTCCTCTTCATCCGCAATTGCGGGCCCGTCGGCTATCCCGGCTCGGCCGAGGTGGTGAACATGCTGCCGCCGGACCGCCTCGTGCAGAAGGGCGTCTCGACGCTTCCCTGCATCGGCGACGGCAGGCAGAGCGGCACCTCGGGCAGCCCCTCCATCCTCCACGCCTCGCCCGAGGGGGCGATCGGCGGCGGCTTGGCGCTCCTCAAGACGGGCGACCGCGTGCGCATCGACTTGAAGAAGCGGCGCGCCGACATGCTCGTGCCGGAGGCGGAGCTCGCTCGGCGGCGCGAGGACTACCGCCCGCCCAAGCTCGACAACCAGACGCCGTGGCAGGAGTTCTACCGCGGCCACGTCGGCCAGCTCGAGAGCGGCGGCTGCCTCGAGTTCGCGGTGGGCTATCAGCGCATCGACGCGGAGAAGGGCATCCCGCGGCATAACCACTGAGGCGAACGCCGCAGATCTTTCATCCCTCGAGACGCGATCCTGTGGATCGCTCCTCGGGATGAGGAGCGGGTTGCAGGGGTTCACCTCATCCTGAGGAGGCGCGAAGCGCCGTCTCGAAGGATGAGGTGAAGGTGGCTCATCGCTCGCCCCACTCGCCTCTTGCCAAATGACGCATTGATGACTACAGCTTTCTCCATAGTCGCTGGTCTCTTAATGAACGACAAGGACACGCATACATGAACCAGGCGGAACTCATTCAGCAGATCGCGAAGAGGGAGAAGCTGAGCGCGCGCGAGGCGAAGGAAGCGGTGCAGACCGTGCTTGCCGCGATCCAAGCAGCGCTCCTCAAGGGGGAGGCGGTGCGCACCACGCTCGGCATCTTCACCGTCGCCAAGCGCGCGGCGCGCATCGGCCGCAATCCTCAGACAGGTGCTGCCGTCAAGATCAAGGCGTCCAAGAGCGTGCGCTTCAAGCTCTCGCGCGCGGTCAAGGGAGCGCTCAACAAGCGCTGAGCCGCCTCTTTCCGCGGCCGGCCGCAGCCTTCTTTTGAGGCGGCCTTCACTGTGCTAAGCTCGCGGCAACAAGAACGCTTGCCGCGAGAAGGCGTCTTGCGCCCGGGCGCAGGACGCATGGCAGTGGGAGGATGCGCCATGACCATGATCGCTTCGCTTGAGCGCGGCTTGACGGCGGCACTCGCCTTGCTCCTCGGCATGGCCGCCGCCGGCAGCTCATCTGCCGAGACCATCACCGTGACCCATTGGGGAGCCCAGTTCTACGGCGCCCCCTATGCGATCGCCATGGAGAAGGGCTTCTTCAAGAAGCGCGGCGTCGACATCACCGGCATTCTCACCTCGACGGGCGGCGGCACCTCCGTGCGCAACACGCTCGCGGGGGACCTCCCCTTCGGCGAGGTGGCGCTCTCGGCCGCGGTCGAGGCCATCCAGGCGGGTCAGCCGATCAAGATCGTCTCGGCCGGGGTGGAGAGCGTCGCCGACATCCTGTGGATCGCCAAGCCCGGTTCGCCGCTCAACTCGATCAAGGACATCGTCGGCAAGAAGATCGCCTATACCTCGCCGGGCTCGGTCACCAACATGCTCATCCTCATGGCGATGAAGGCCTCGGGGATCAGGCCCGATCAGGTGACGATCGTGCCCGCGGGCGGCGTCGGCGCCAACCTGACCGCGGCGCTGAGCGGTGCGGTGGACGCGGCGATGACGGCCGAGCCGCTGTGGTCCGAGGAGAAGGCGAAGGTGAAACCCGTCTTCTGGGTCAAGGACATCCTGCCGCCCAACATGACCCAGACGGTGTGCATCGTCACCGAGGAGTTCGCCAAGGCGCAGCCCGACAAGGTGCGCGCCATCATCGCGGGGCGGCGCGAGGGCGTGCAATACATCGCCCAGCATGTCGACGAGGCGGCGGCCATCGTCGCCAAGGTCTACAACATCGACCCCGCCCTCACCCGCGAAGTGTTCAAGCATTTCCTCGCCATCGGCTATTGGAGCGAGGGCGCCTTCGACTATGCCGCCATGAACCGCATGGTCGAGGGGCTCGAGATCGTCGGCAAGCTCAAGGGTGCGATGGATTGGCCGAAGCTCGTCGAGACGGCGTACCTGCCGCAGGATCTCCAGGCCAAGACCCATTGATGGCGGGCCTGCCGCAACCGTCGGGCAGCGCCGCGCGCGCGGTCCACGCCGAGCTGCGCGGTGTCTCCAAGGTCTATCGGGCGGCGGACGGCAAGGGTGCCGTGGCGGCACTCGGGCCGCTCGACCTCGAGCTCTACGCCGGCGAGTTCGTGGCCGTGGTCGGCCCCTCCGGCTGCGGCAAGACGACGCTTCTCGAGACGCTCGCCGGCCTGGTGCCCGCGAGCGAGGGGGAGGTCATCTTCGAGGGGCGCGAGGTCAGGGGCCGCGTGCCCGACGGCATCGGCGTCGTCTTCCAGGAGGACGCCTGCCTCCCCTGGCTCAGCGTGTGGGACAACATCGCCTTCGGCCTGCGCCGCGCCGGTGCGGCGGCGGCCCAAGTCCGCGCGCGCGTCGATTACGCGGTCTCCTTCATGGGGCTCGGCAGCTTCGCACGAGCCTATCCGGCGCAGCTCTCGGGCGGCATGCGCCAGCGCGTCTGCATCGCGCGCACGCTCGTGCTCGAGCCGCGGCTGATCCTTCTGGATGAGCCGTTCGGCGCGCTCGACCAGCAGACCCGGCTCCTCATGGGCGACGAGCTCCTCCGCCTCTGGCGCGAGACCAAGGCGACCGTCCTCCTCATCACCCATGCCATCGACGAGGGCGTCATGCTGGCCAACCGGGTGGGCGTCATGTCGGCGCGGCCCGGCCGCTTCATCGAGCTGGTCGAGACCGGCTGGCCCTCGGGCCGCAATTCGCGCATCGTCGAGGAGGAGTCGTTCGGCCGGCTCACCGCGCACGTGTGGTCCAAGCTGCGCGGCGAATCGCTCAAGGCGCTCGGCCGCGGCGATGATGGCGCCGGCCCCGCCGCCCGGTCCGGGGGCGTTGCGTGAGCCGGGCGAGCCTGCTGCGCGCAGCGCTCATCCTCGGCGCCCTGGTCCTCCTCGAGCTCCTCACCCGCACGGGCGCCGTCAGCAATCTCGTCATCATCCCGCCGAGCGTCATGGCGGCCCAGCTCTGGAGCATGCTCGTCTCGGGCAGGCTCGATGCGGCGATGGCGCAAAGCTTCGGCAACATCGCCCTCGCCTTCTTCCTCTCGGTGACGCTCGGGCTCGCGATCGGCCTTGCCGTCCACGCAGCGCCCCGCCTGCGCCGGCTCGCCGATCCGCTCCTCGCCTCCTACTATGCGGTGCCCTTCTTCGTCTTCTATCCGCTGCTCATCGCCATCTTCGGGCTCAACCGCTGGCCGCTCGTCGCCATCGGCTTCGCCTTCGGCGCCGCCGCCATGGTGATCGCCACGCTCAACGGGCTCGACCGCGTGCCGCGCGTCTACGGCAAGGTGGCGCGCGTGCACCGCCTCGGGCGCGGCGAGGAGGTCTTCCGCATCATCCTGCCGGCGGCGGCACCGCACCTCTTCACCGGGATCAAGCTGGCGCTCGCCTACAGCTTCATCGGCGTGCTGGCGGGCGAGTTCATCCTCTCGGGCGGCGGCCTCGGCTACTCGATCGCCTATGCCTACGACGCCTTCGACAACCGCACCATGTATGCGCTCATGCTCTTCGTGGTGACGCTCGCGATCCTCCTCAACGCCGCACTCCACCTCTGGGAGCAGCGCCTGATGCGGCACCGGCAGCGCCAGTGAGCGCCGTCCTCGCACTTCGGCCGCCGCGATTGCAGCGCTGGCTCGACGGGGCAGTGCTTGCGCTCGTCGTCGTGGCAGCCTGGCAGCTCCTCTACGCCGCGGTCGGCGGCGTCGCCATCACCTCGCCCTTCGGCACGCTCACGCAGGCGGACAAGCTGCTCCACTCGCCCGTCTTCTGGCGCCACGTGAGCGCCACCGCCACGGCACTCGCCGTCTCGGTCGCCATCGCGTCCGCGGCCGGCGTGGCGGCGGGCCTGGCACTCGGCTTCCACCGCTTCTCGGGCGTCGTCGCCGAGCCGATCCTGACGGCGCTCTATACGCTGCCCAAGGTGACGCTCTATCCCTTGGTACTGCTCGTCTTCGGGCTCGGCCTCTCGGCCAAGATCGCCTTCGGCGTGATGCACGGCATCGTCCCCGTCATCCTCTTCACCATGGCCGCCGTGCGCGCCATCGATCCCGTCCACCTCAAGACGGCGCGCGTGCTGCGCCTGACCCCGCTGCAGACGGCCGCGACCGTCCTCGCCCCCGCCGTGGTGCCGGAGATCTTCACCGGCCTCCGCGTCGGCTTCGCGCTCACGCTTCTAGGCGTCATCATCGGCGAGATGTTCGCCTCCCAGCGCGGCCTCGGCTTCATGATCATCAACGGCATGAACATCCACGACGTGCCGACCATGACCGCCGTCATCCTCCTCCTCATCCTCTTCGCGATCTCAGTGAGCTCCCTCCTCCTGGCCCTCGACCGCAGGCTGCACCGGCGGGGGTAGGTGCAATCCCTCACCCTTCCCATCGCTTCGCGATGGGCCCCTTCCCTCTCCCGCTTGCGGGAGAGGGAATGAAGCGCATCCTGCCCTCTCCCGCGAGCGGGAGAGGGAGGGACCCACGGCCGAAAGGCCGTGGGAGGGTGAGGGACCACGCGGTATCATGATGTTATGACCAAGCGCGCCCTCTCCCCTCTACCGCGCCCCGAAGCCGCCGCCCGCGCCCGCCGGCTTCGCCGCGACGAGACCGACGCCGAGCGCCGCGTCTGGCGGGCGATCCGCAACCGGCAGATCGCCGGCGCCAAGTTTCGCCGCCAGGTGCCGATCGGCCCCTATTTCGCGGACTTCGCCTGCGTGGCACGGAGGCTCGTCGTCGAGCTCGACGGCGGGCAGCACGCGGACGCTACCGTGCGGGACGAGGAGCGCGCGCGGGCGCTCGAGGCGCAGGGTTATCGGGTCCTGCGGTTCTGGAACAACGAGGCGATGGAGAATCTGGAGGGCGTGGTGGAGGCTATTCGGGTGGCGCTAAAGGAGTCGGGGCGGGGTGGTCCCTCACCCTTCCCATCGCTTCGCGATGGGCCCCTTCCCTCTCCCGTTTGCGGGAGAGGGAAAAGAGCGCGCAATTCCTATAGCCAGCTCATGTCCTCTCTCTGGCGCGCTTCGAAGGCGGCGATGTCGCGCTCGAGGCCGAGGGTGAAGCCGATCTCGTCGACGCCTTCGAGGAGGCAGTGCTTGCGGAAGGGATCGATCTCGAAGGGGATGGTCTCGCCCGCGGGGCTCGTCACGCGCTGGGCGGCGAGATCGACGGTCATATGGGCGCCGGGCCTTGTGTTGAGTGCGGCGCGCAGGCCAGCCGCGGTCTCGGCCGGCACGACAATCGGGAGGAGGCCGTTCTTGAAGCTGTTGTTGTAGAAGATGTCGCCGAAGCTCGGCGCCAGCACCGCGCGGATGCCGTAGTCCCAGAGCGCATAGACCGCGTGCTCGCGCGAGGAGCCGCAGCCGAAGTTGCGCTCGGCGACGAGGATGCGGGCACCTCGGAAGGCGGGGCGGTTGAGCACGAAGCCGGGCTTCTCGCTGCCGTCGTCGGCAAAGCGCAGGTCGTGGAAGAGAAAGCCGCCCATGCCCGCCTTGCGCGGCTTGCGCAAGAAGCGCGCCGGGATGATCTGGTCGGTATCCATGTTGGGCGCGTCGAGCGGCAATGCTAGGGCCTCGAGGCGCTGGAACTTCTCCATCTTATGCGCCCGCCATGAGCTTGCGCACGTCGCTCAAGCGGCCCGTCAGGGCCGCCGCCGCCGCCATGGCCGGGCTCAAGAGGTGCGTGCGCGCCCCCTTGCCCTGGCGGCCGGCGAAGTTGCGGTTCGAGGTGGAGGCGCAGCGCTGGCCGGCGGCCACCAGATCGCCGTTCATGCCGACGCACATGGAGCAGCCCGCCTCGCGCCACTCGAAGCCCGCCTCCTTGAAGACGCGGTCGAGCCCCTCGGCCTCGGCCTGGGCCTTGACCAGGCCCGAGCCGGGCACCGCCCAGGCGGGGATCGCCGCCTTCCGTCCCTTGACCACCTTGGCCGCGGCGCGCAGGTCGTCGATGCGGCTGTTGGTGCAGGAGCCGATGAAGACGCGGTCGATGGCGATCTCGTCGAGCGGCGTGCCGGGTGCGAGGCCCATATAGGCGAGCGCCTGGCTCCAGCCCGCGCCGACGATTGCATCCGGCGCCTCTCTCGGATCGGGCACGCGGCCCGAGATCGGAGCCGCATGCTCGGGCGAGGTGCCCCAGGTCACCATGGGCGAGAGCTCGCCTGCTGCGAGCGTCACCTCGCGGTCGAAACGCGCGGCGGGGTCGCTCGGCAGCGTGCGCCAAAAGGCGAGCGCCTTCTCCCATTCGCGGCCCTTGGGCGCGTAAGGCCGCCCCGCGAGATAGGCGAAGGTGGTGCCGTCGGGCGCCACCATGCCGGCGCGCGCACCCGCCTCGATCGACATGTTGCAGACCGTGAGGCGGCCTTCCATGCCGAGGCTGCGGATGGCGGCGCCGGCGTACTCGATGACGTGGCCGACCGCACCCGCGGCGCCGATCTTGGCGATGATGGCGAGGATGATGTCCTTGGCGAAGACCCCCGGCGGCAAGGCACCCTCGACCGCGATCCTCAGCGTCTTGGGCTTCTGCTGCCAGAGCGACTGGGTGGCGAGCACGTGGCCCACCTCGGAGGCGCCGATGCCGAAGGCGAGCGCTCCCAGCGCCCCGTGGGTCGAGGTGTGGGAATCGCCGCAGACGAGCGTCAGGCCCGGCTGGGTGATGCCCTGCTCCGGCCCCACCACATGGACGATGCCCTGGCGCGCATCACCCAGCTCGAAGAGGGTGACGCCGTGCTTGGCCGCGTTCCGCGAGATCGCCTCGACCATGCCGCGCGCCTCGGGGTCGGCGATCGCCGCGGCATCGCGGCTCGAGGTCGGCACGTAATGGTCCGGCGTGCCGAACGTGCGCTCGGGCCGGCGCACATTCAGGCCGCGCTCGCCCAAGAGCTCGAAGGCGTGGCGCGAGCCGTCGTGGATGAGATGGCGGTCGATGTAGAGGAGGGTCTGGCCGTCGGCGCGCTCGACGACCTTGTGGCGCTCCCAGATCTTCTCGAAGAGCGTGCGCGGCTCTCCCGCCCCGTCCGTCACGGCGCGCTACTCGGCCGCCGGCTTGCGGCGCGCGAGCTCGGCCGTCGCCGCGGTGCGGAAGCGCTCGCGCAAGGGATCCCACTCCTCGGCCCCCATGCGGCGGAAGACGTCGCGCACGGTGGCGCCCATCGCGGGATGGCGCTTCGTCATCTTGACCTCGGCCAAGAGGGCGTCGAAGGCGTTGATGGCGCCCTTGAAGAGGAGGCCCGGCAGGATGGCGAGCTTGAAGCCGAGCCTCTCGGCCTCGGCCAGGTCGAGCGCCGGCGTCTTGCCGCCCCACACCACGTTGAGGAGGCAGGGGCCCTTGACGAGGCGCGGGATGGCGGCGACCTCCTCGGCCGTCTGGGGCGCCTCGAGGAAGGCCATGTCGGCGCCGGCGTCGAGTGCGGCATTCACGCGCCTCAGCGCCTCCTCGAAGCCGGCGCCGGCGCGCGAGTCGGTGCGCGCGATGATGAGGAAGTCGGGGCTGCGCCTGGCCGCGGCCGCGGCGCGCACCTTGGCGAGGTAGTCGTCGAGTCCGATGATCTCCTTGTCGTCGAGGTGGCCGCAGCGCTTGGGGAAGCCCTGGTCCTCGATGTGGAGGCCGGCCACACCACGCTTCTCGTACTCGGCAACCGTGCGCACCACGTTGAGCTCGTTGCCGTAGCCGGTGTCCGCGTCGGCCACCACGGGAAGGCCGACCGCGGCGGCGATGCGGCCGGCGTTCTCCACCATCTCCGTCATGGTGAGGATGCCGTAATCCGGATAGCCGAGCGTCGCCGCCGTACCGGCGCCCGTCATGTAGACGGCCGGGAAGCCCGCCTGCTCGATAACGCGCGCGCTGATGCAGTCATAGGCGCCTGGGGCGATGACCATGCCGGGTACCGCGAGGAGCTCGCGCAAGCGCCGCGCCGCCGGTGCTGCCGGAGCCGCCGTGAGAGCCGCCATGAGATCCTCCTTGAGCCCGCGTTATTTTCAGCAGCTCTTTAGGCAAGCTCATCGAGTGCTGCGAGCACCGCATCGCCCATCCCCTGCGTCGAGACCTGCCGCGCGCCGCTCTCCATAATGTCCGCCGTGCGGGCACCACCGTCAAGCGCGCGGACGACCGCGGCCTCGACGAGGCGCGCCTCCGCCGGGCGGTGAAGCGACCATTCGAGCGCGAGCGCCAGGCTCAGGATGGCGCCGAGCGGATTGGCGATGCCGCGCCCTGCGATGTCGGGGGCGCTGCCGTGCACCGGCTCGTAGAGTGCCGGGCGGCGGCCGCCGGGGCCTATGGGGCCGAGCGAGGCCGAGGGCAGCATGCCGAGCGAGCCCGCGATCATGGCCGCCGCGTCCGAGAGAAGGTCGCCGAAGAGGTTGTCGGTGAGCAGCACGTCGAACTGCCTGGGGGCCCGCACGATCTGCATGGCGCAATTGTCGGCGAGCATGTGGCTCAACTCCACGTCGGCGTACTCGGCATCGTGCAGCGCCTGTACCACGTCGCGCCACAGCCTGCCCGCCTCCATGACGTTCGCCTTGTCGACCGAGGTCACGCGGCTCTGCCGCCGCTTGGCTAATTCGAAGGCGGTGCGCGCCACGCGCTCGATCTCGTCGCTCGTGTAGGAATGGGTGTTGATGCCGCGCTTGCGCCCGTCGGGCAGCGTCTCGATGCCGCGCGGCTCGCCGAAATACATCCCGCTCGAGAGCTCGCGCACGATGACGAAATCGACGCCCTGCCGCACCGCGGGCTTGAGGCTCGAGGCCTCGGCGAGCGCCGCGAGGCCTACGACGGGACGGAGGTTGGCATAGAGGTCGAGGGACTTGCGGATGCGCAAGAGGCTGCCGGACTTCAGCACCTCTGCCGGCAAGGCGGCATTGGCGAGGCTCCCGGTGGCGCCGAAGAGGATGGCGTCCGCCGCCCGCATGCGCGGCAAGGCCTCCTCGCGGAAGAGCCGGCCGTGGGCCTTGTAAGCAGCGATGCCGTAGAGCTCCTCCTCGATGTCGGCGGCGAGGCCGCGGTGGGCGATGAGCCATTCGGCCACGCGGCGGGATTGGGCGAGCACCTCGGGCCCGATGCCCTCGCCGGCCATGATGAGGAGCGTTGCGCGGTTTGCTGGCATGTCGGGGCACCCTGCTGCGCGCGGTCGTTGCGGCGTTTCTGCCCGGGAGGAAAGCAGCTCAGAGGGTGGGCGTCCAGCCATTCCGGGGAGGGGCTGTGAGCGATTTGCGGTTACTATGAGACCTATGCAATGCTCGGGGCTACAGGCGCCGACTGAAGGAGTCGCGTTGGAGGCTCGGCCCTGTCGCGCTTGGATCCGTGGTGCACGACCCAGGGTATTGAGATGCCCAAAGTAATGATACTTCCGCACTATCACTATGAGAGTGCGTTTGGCGCATTTCTTAATGCAGCGAACGAGGCACAATCGGATTTCAAATTCTACCTCCTTCCACCAGACGACGAGCCAGAGTCGCTACTGAGGCAGCCTGTCGCAGACTATCTTGAGATATTGCAGTTCTTAGAGAGGAAAAAGAAAGGAGTGGGTCTGGGCAATGCGGATCTTCTGATTGCCCTCTACGACGGAGTTATAACTGCGATGGACCATGGATTGACGAACCTCTTTTTGGCCGGAGCTCACATGGATGACGCGCATCCTTGCACAGCTGTGGCCTCCTTACGCTTCATTGCCTGGGGAACCCTAGAGCAGAAATTTGATTATTCGCTCCAGCGGCATGCTTTGTTTCATCTCGTAGTATGCGCATTGATTAGCAGTTATTCGAAGGCGCCCGCCCATCGGGAAACCTACGGCTGCCTCCTCGATTTCGACAATCGGCTTGACGATTTCAACAGAAAACTTCAAATGGGCTACTACTTGTGTTCTGAGCATCAGAAAGGATGCTTCCGTGCCGTCAGTCGGGAGCGCTACGGCCACTCGATTATCAGTCTTTGTTGTGCGCTAAGAGTATCGATCGATCAGAAGCGCCTGAGCATAATTATCAAGGAGTTGGTCATGGGTGACAAGTTCGAGGGAATTAGCAACGCTACGATCGTCAACCGATCGCTCGTGGAACATGCATTCAACAAAACAAAAGAGCGAATCGACGAAAATACGGCGGATGCTCTCCTCTCAATCGCCGAGCAAGTCGAGAAGTCGCAGAATTCGGCGGCAGGCGTGCTATTCGACAGCTTCATGACGGAGGTCAAAGAGGAGAAGCCAAACAAATCAAAGCTCCGTCAATGCTGGGAAGGCCTCATTGCCATCTTGCCTGACTTCGTCAGGCTTGCCGATGCAGGTGCGAAGGTGACCAAGCTCTTCACATAGATGCCGCTAGGCCGAGGACTTGCGGATGCCGAGGAGGCTGCCCGAGGCGCGCACCTCTGCCGGCAAGGCGGCATTGGTGAGGCTCCCGGTGGCGCGGAAAAGGATGGCGTCCGCCGCCCGCATGCGCGGCAAGGCCTCCTCGCGCAGGAGCCGGCCGTAGGCCTTGTAGGCATCGATGCCGTAGAGCTCCTCCTCGATCGAGACATCGAGCCCGCGGTGTGCCACGAGCCATTCGGCCGCGCGGCGGGATTGGGCCAAGACCTCGGGCCCGATGCCCTCGCCGGCCATGATGAGGAGCGTTGCGCGGTTTGCGGCCATGTCGGGGCACCCTGCTTCGCCGGTCGTCGCGGCGTTTCTGCGCGGGAGAGAAGCAGGTCGCGGAACGGGCGTCCAGCCCTCTGCGCCGAGCCGCCGACGGCCTCTCTTGCAGCGAACGCCGAGAGGAACAGTCGGTTGTTGGCGCGGGATCCTTAGAGTATGATGCCAAGCAATATCTTGACCGAATGAACTTCGGCGGGAGGCTCGGCGGGTCGCGGTGTCGCTCGACGCATCGCCAGGGGTTGCGTCAGCCGTCGCGGCAATATGAGGCGTCAGTCGGGCGTGCCGCGTGTCCGCTTTCGGGCGAAGGCGGTGCGCGCGAATTAGGCCGACGCCCATCCGCGCGTGGCGGCCGCCGGGACGTTCATGTGAGCTGTTGACCAGGGGAGGGCTCGCCATGGCTGCCAACGGCAAATCGAAGAACGGGGGGAAGGAATCCCGCTCCCGCGACCTGCTCACCCGCCGCCGGCTCCTTGGCTGGAGTGCCGGGGGTGCTGCCGCACTCGGCGCGACGATGCTGGCGCCGGCGCCGTGGCGGGCCGCCTTCGGCCAGGCCAAGCCGTACAAGATCGGCTCGCTGCAGCCGCTTTCCGGCGCCGGCGCCGCAGGTGGCAAGACGGCGCTCGTCGGCATCCAGATGGCGGTGGACCGCATCAACAAGTCGGGCGGCATCAACGGCCGGCCCGTCGAGCTCATCGTGGAGGACAGCGAGTCCAAGCCCGATGTCGGCCGGCGCAAGGTCGAGAAGCTGGCCGTCGAGGACAACATCAACGTCCACGTGGGCGGCTTCCTCTCCAACGTGTGCCTGGCCTGCATGCCGGTGTGGGCGGAGCAGAAGATCGTCAACATGATCAGCGTCTGCCTGGACACCACCATCACCACGAGCAAGTGCGACCGCTACACGTTCCGCACATTCGATTACGCCCCCGCCCAGGCCGTGGCGTTTGCGCCCTATCTGGTCAACAAGCTGGGCAAGAAGTGGTACCTGGCCTATGCCGACTACTCCTGGGGCCAGTCGACCAAGGATGCCTACGCGGAGGCGATCAAGAAGGCGGGCGGCGAGGTCGCCGGCACCATCGGCATCCCGCTCGGAACGGCCAACATGACGCCGTTCCTCTCCAAGATCACCGGCGACTTCGACGGCCTGTTCGGCATCTTCTTCGGCAAGGACGGGGTGACCGTCGGCAATCAGGCCTACGACTTGGGCCTGACCAAGAAGTACAGGTGGGCCGGCGACGGCGCCATTGCGGAATCGACCAACCTTCCGGCCCTCGGCAACAAGATCGAGGGCTTCATCGGCATCAACCGCTACATCCCGGTTCTCGACCCGCCGCTCGACACGCCCGCGAACAAGAAATTCTTCGACGAGGCGGTCGCCCGGCTCAAGAAAGTCGATCCCTCCGGCCCGCTGCCCGACCGCTACGTCCAGTCGAACTTCGAGGCCATGAATGCCGCCAAGCTCGCCATGGAGAAGTCGGGTTTCCGCGGCCGCGAGGACGCGCCGAAGCTGATCGCCGCGCTGGAGGGGCTCGAGATGAAGGAGGGGGACGACTTCCCCCAGGGCGACAAGACGCTGCGCAAGGAGGACCATCAGGCGTTCCTCCGCGAGTTCATCTTCGACATCAAGGGCGGCAAGCACCACATCCTCGAGGTCGTCCCGAAAGAGAAAACGATGGTGCCGCCGGCCTGCACCTTCGCCTAAGCGGCCGCCGACGCTCGATGATCTCGCCAGCCCGCGCGGCCGAGGAAGGTGCTGCGGCTCCCGTTCTCCGCACCGAGCGTCTGACGGTCCGCTTCGGCGGCCTGACCGCCCTCAACGCCGTCGACTTCGAAGTGCGGCGCGACGAGATCCGCGCGATCATCGGACCGAATGGTGCGGGAAAGAGCACTTTCTTCAACTGCCTGACCGGAGTCCTGCGCCCCTCGTCGGGACGCATCCTCTTCAACGGCGAGGACATCGCCGGGCTGGCACCCAACCAAATCTCCCGCAAAGGCGTCGCCCGCTCCTATCAGATCACCAACATCCTGCCCAACGCCACCGTGCTCGAGAACGCCCGCATCGCGGCCCAGTCGCGCCGGCACGGCTGGAGCATGCTGACCCACCACCGCGCCTTCACCAACGTCATCGAGAAAGCCGAGGCGGCACTGGAGGCGGTCGGGCTGGGAGGCAAGGCGGACGAGCTGGCCGCCAACCTCTCCCACGGCGAGCAGCGCAATCTCGAGATCGGCATCGCCCTCGCGACCGAGCCCCGGCTCCTTTGCCTGGACGAGCCGACGGCGGGCATGAGCGCCGCCGAGACCCGCGACACCATGGCGCTGGTGCGGCGCATCGCGAGGAACCTGACGATCCTCATCGTGGAGCACGACATGCAGGTGGTCATGGACTTGGCCCAGCGCATTACGGTGCTCCACTACGGCGCCATCCTGGCGGAGGGGACGCCGGCGGAGATCCAGCGCAACCCCAAGGTGCTGGAGGTCTACCTCAAGACATGAGCCCGGACGCCGCCGCGAGCGAGCCCCTCGTCAAGCTCGAGGACATCCACGCCTACTACGGCAAGAGCCATATTCTGCACGGCGTCTCGCTTGCGGTGGGGCGCGGCGAGGTGGTGGGCCTCCTTGGGCGCAACGGCGTCGGCAAGAGCACGACGCTCAAGGCCATCATGGGCCTCGTCCGGCCGAGCCAGGGGAGCGTGCTGTTCGAGGGCCGGCCCGTCAACGACGTGCCCGCCCATCGCCGCGCCAGGCTCGGCATCGGCTACGTTCCCGAGGACCGGCGGATCTTCCGCCTGCTCACGGTCATGGAGAATCTGCGCACCGGCCTCGATCGCCGAGGCGTCACGAGCGCGCGCAAGAAGGAGCTCCTGGAGAAGGCCTACGAGTACTTCCCGCGGCTCGCCGAGCGGCGCCATCAGGCCGGCGGCACGCTCTCGGGCGGCGAGCAGCAGATGCTCGCCATCGCGCGCGCGATGATGGTCGAGCCCAAGATCATCCTCTTGGACGAGCCCACGGAAGGCCTCATGCCGCGCATGGTTTCCCAGATCCGGGAGATCATCGACGTGCTGCGCCGGGAGCGCGTGGCGGTCCTGCTCGTCGAGCAGAACGTTCCGCTCACCCTGGAGGCCAGCCGGCGCATCTACATCATCGAGAAGGGCATGGTCCGCCATCACGCCGCGGCCTCCGAGCTCAGGGTGAACGACGCGGTCATCCAGCAGTATTTGGGGGTGTAGCGTGCCCATTCCCCTCGAGCAGATCATCATCCAGACGGTGAACGGCATCGTCACCGGCATGATCCTGGCGCTGGTCGCCTCCGGACTTACGCTCATCTTCGGCATCATGGACGTGGTGAATTTCGCCCATGGCGAGCTCTTCATGCTGGGCGCCTACGTGGGCGTGATCACGCTCGCCGCCACCGGCAGTTTCTGGATTGCGCTCGTGGTCGCCACCCTCGCGATAGCGCTTCTCGGCGCGCTCATTCATGTGACCACCCTGCGCCCGTTGCTCGGCCGCGATCCCTTGACGACCATCCTCGCCACCTTCGGGGTCTCGCTCGTGCTGCAGAATTACGCGCTCTGGCAGTTCGGGCCGGTGGCGCGCAAGATTCAGGAGCCCTTCGCCGGCCACTTCACGCTCTTCTACCTCGAATATCCCTGGTACCGGCTGGTGATCGCCCTGCTCTCGGCCGCCATCATCGGCGGCCTCTGGCTCTTCCTCAAGTTCGGCACCTTCGGCATCTGGATCCGCGCCACGACCCAGGACCGCGTCATGGCTCAAGCCATGGGCATCCCCGTGCCGTGGGTCCTCGCCGCCGTCTTCGCCATCGGCTCGGGCATGGCAGGCGCCAGCGGCGTGCTGTTCGGCCCGCTCGTCGGCGTCAACTACGCCATGGGGCTCGATTGGGTGCTCAAGGCCTTCATCGTCGTCGTGGTCGGCGGCATGGGCAATCTCTGGGGCTCCGTCGCCGCCGCGATCTTCATCAGCCTGCTCGAATCCTACGCCTCGCTCTGGGTCAGCCCCGCGCAGGCCGTCATCTTCTCCTTCGTGGCGCTGATCCTGACCTTGCTCTTCCGCCCCACCGGCCTCTTCGTTCCGACGCCGAAATGAGCAAGCGCCACGCCGTCGTCTATTGGACGGGGTTTGCCGTCATCGTGGCGCTCCTGATCGCCGCACCGCTCGTGCTGCCCGAGTTCTGGCGCCGCTTCGTGACCGAGATCCTGATCTGGGGGCTCTTGGCCATGTCCTCGGACATCCTGATCGGCTACACGGGCATGGTGTCGTTCGGCCACTCGGCCTTCTTCGGCCTCGGCATCTACGGCGCCGCGGCGGCGCTGCTCCTGGTCAAGCCGCCCAGTCTCTGGCTCGCGATCCCCTGCGGCCTCGTCGCCTCGGCCGCGGTCGCGGCCTTCGTGGCGTATTTCTCGACGCGGCTGCGCGACATCTACTTCGCGATCACGACCTTGATCTTCTCGCAGATATTCTACGTCGTCATCTTCACCTGGACCGCGGTGACGGGGGGCGAGAACGGGCTCACCTTCAGGCGGCCGGCGCTCGCCATTCCCGGACTGTTCTCGCTGCCGTTCACCACCGCGACGCTCCATTGGTTCGTGCTCGCGGTGGTCGTGGCGTCCTACCTCATCCTCAGGCGCATCACCCAATCGCCGTTCGGGATGGTGCTGCAGTCGATCCGCGAGAACGAGGCGCGGACCAGGGCCATCGGTTATGCCGTCGAGCGCTACAAGATCGTGGCCGTGATGCTCTCAGGCCTGTTCGCCGGGCTGGCCGGCGTGCTCTACGCCGTGCAGAACCAGTTCGCGGCACCCGACTTCGTCTTCTTCCTGGTCTCGGGCGAGGTCGTCATCTACAACGTCATGGGCGGCATCGGCACGCTGGTCGGCCCCATCGCGGGTGCCGCGTTCTTCCTCCTTCTGCGCGAGGGGTTCTCGCGCTTCTTCACGGAATACTACCTGATCCCGGTCGGGCTCATCTTCATCGCCATGGTGATTTTCATGCCCCAGGGACTGCTCGGCTTCATGAGGCGGTGGCTCAACCGCTAGAGCGTTTCCCGCGCGAGCTGCCGCACGTTTAGGCCCGCCTACAGAGGGCTCATGGCTCCGTCCGCGCCGGCTGGAGCTTGGAAATGCACCAGCCCTCGGCATGCAGCCAGCAGGTCTCGCTCTCCGGGTGCTGGTCGCGGCGCAGCGACTTGATCGACTTGCCGCCATCGCGCGCAAGCGCCGCTCCTAATGGGCGACCGATGTCGGGGTCGCGCGCACCGCTGAACTCGATGAACCCGACCGTCCTGAGAACGCGCGCCGCAAAGGCCTCGGCGGTCTCGCGGCTGACCAGCAGCATGCCGCCCCAACGCTCGTCTGTCGTCATCGGAAAGAGAAGCCGGCCGCCCGACCGGAGGGCGTCGAGCCACGCCGGGAGCGGATGGGTAGCACCCGCGCTGGCGACGATGCGGTCAACCGGCTCGAATGCCGCGGTCGCCGCATTGACGTTGGTGACGGCCACCTGCGGCCAGGGAGCGAGCGCGACGCGTGCCCGTTCGCAGAGTCGAGGGTCGATTTCGAACGCCGAGACCCTGCCCCTTGGCCCGACAAGCTCAGCCATGATCGCGGTATAGTAGCCCGTGCCGCAACCGAGGTGCAGCAGATGCTGACCCGGAGCGATCCCCAATTGGTCGAGCAAGAACGCCCAAAGTTGAGGCTGGCCGTTGTTGATCCCGCGGCTTTCGTCGAGTGCTATGAGCACGTCGTGGTAGACGGTGCGGGGATCCGCATCGTCGGTCGACCAATATTCGATTTCATCGACATCCATCGGGCTCTTGATTCGCCAAGGTCCCGATCCGACGAACCGCTCGCGTGCCACCGTCGCAAAGGCCTCGACGACAGCGGGCGAGCGAAGGTGAGCGGTGAAGCGCAATTCCTCCGCGTAGGCGCGGCGCGCGGCTGCAATCTCATCGGGCATCACGGTTCCGCCGTCAAGAAAGCCGTCCCCCATTCGAAGAGATGCAGCTAGAGCGCGCCGCCGCCTCAACGTACCCAATGGCGCGCGAGGAGGAGGGCCGTGAGGAAGACCGTGGCATTGTCTTTCCTATGGACCTTCCTCCAGTCGTCGAAGGCCTGTTGAGCCCGGTCAATGTTCTCCAGGACCTCCGCCCGTCTGAACGTCTGCGCGCCGTCGTAATCGGCATCGCGCCGGATTTCCTGGAGATCGACGAATGCGCGGGCGACGGATGCCAGTTCCGCTTCGAGCGGTTCGGCGATCAAGGCGCGCACGGCCGGCTTCAGCGCAGACCGTTGCCCTGCGGCAAACTCGATGCACACATTCCGCATGGCCTTGTGATCGAAGGCCCGCTGCACGCGGAAGCGAAGACCGACGGGTCTGACATCCCTAAGCACGCCAGCGCCGGCCTCGACAAGGAGATGAAAGAGCGCGTAATAGGCGGCCGAGAGCGCGCGGCGCAGGCTTGCCTGACTAGGCTTGCCGCGCTCTTTCTCGGCCAGATGACGGGCCTGCTCCAGCAAGTCGTCAGCGAGGGCCACGATGCGCCCTCGTCAGGCCTGATTGGCGGGAAGCCGCTCGACGAAGCGCACGAAGGGATAGTGCTCGAAGCCTTCGCGCAGGACATCCCGAGAGACCGCGGTATGAAGGGCACTGAGCTCGGAAATCCATTTCGGCGAGGGATTGTAATCGTCCTTGATCTTGAAGAAGATGCGCACCGCCGGCTCGCCCTCCGAATCCTCGCCGAACTCGAGCGCGAATTCCTTGATGCCGTGGGCGCGCGCGTGCTTGCGCACGATCGCGCGGATCTTCCGCTCCTCCTGGCTGGACACCGGGCCAACTCGACGGCGCGCCATGGCGGCACCCTCTGTTGCAACGCGGGACGGCAGGGCATTTATAGGATGTTCCGCGGCGGCGGGCCAGCGCCCGCTGCACGGCTTGGCCCCTTCCCCCACTTTGCCGCCCGGCCGGGCGAGGCTATGCTGGCGCCCGCTCGTGCAGCCTTGCGCGAGGATTTCGGGAGCGGAACATGCCAGACGCGACGGGAACGCGCACCATCGGCAGCGAGGGCCACGGCGGGCCGGTCCATGCCTTCTATCTCAAGAAGGGCACGCCGCGGCGCCCGGTGATCGCCCGCGCCGAGGGCATCCATATGTGGGACAGCGAGGGCAAGCGCTACATCGACGCCTCCTCGGGCCCGGTGGTGAGCAACCTCGGCCATGGCAACAAGCGCGTGCTCGCGGCCATGCTGGCGCAGGCCGGGAAGGCCGTCTTCGCCTCCCGCACGGCCTTCGAGAGCGAGGCCAACGTCGAGCTCGCGGACCTCGTGACCGGTCTCGCGGGGCCGGGCCTCGAGCGCGCTTTCTTCGTCTCCGGCGGCTCCGAGGCGACGGAGAGCGCCTTGAAGCTCGCGCGTCAATATGCCGTAGCCGTGGGCGAGGCGTCGCGCTGGAAGGTGATCGGCCGCGACCCAGGCTATCACGGCAGCACGCTCGGAGCGCTTGCCGTCACCGGCGATCCGGTCTCCGAGGCGGTCTTCGGCCCGATGATGAAGGCGATGCCCAAGGTGCCGGCGCCCTTCACCTACCGCCTGCCGCCCAACCACGACCCGCTCTCCTATGCCCGCCATTGCGCCGCGGCCGTCGAGGAAACCATCCGCCGCGAGGGGCCGGAGAGCGTCCTCGCCTTCATCATGGAGCCGGTCGGGGGACTTGCGACCGGCGCCCTCGTCGCCCCCGACGTCTACTACGACACCGTGCGCGAGATCTGCAACCGCTACGGCGTGCTCCTCATCTACGACGAGGTGATGAGCGGCGCCGGGCGCACCGGCAAGTTCCTCGCGGCCGAGCATTGGCCCGCGGCGCGGCCCGACATGGTGACGCTCGCCAAGGGGATCGCCGCCGGCTACACGCCCATGGGGGCACTCTTGGCGCCCGACCGCATGGTCGAGCGCGTGGCGGCCGCGGGCGGCTTCCTCCACGGCCACACCTATCTCACCAACCCGCTCTCCTGCGCCGTCGGCGTGGCCGTGGTGCGCGAGATGATCGAGCACGAGCTCATGGCGAACGCCGCGCGCATGGGAGCGCTTCTGCTGGAGCGGCTCGAGGGGCTCCAGGCGAAGAGCGCCATCTTGGGCGACGTGCGCGGCAAGGGCCTCTTGATGGCGATCGAGATCGTCACCGACAAGGAGACCAAGGCCGTGCCGCCGGCCGAGCTCATGGCCGTCTATCGCATCATGGATCTCGCGGCCAAGCGCGGCCTCCTCCTCTATTCGCGGCGCACGGCGGACGGCAAGTACGGCGAGTGGCTCATGATCGCCCCGCCGCTCATCGTGAGCGCCGCCGAGATCGAGGAGATCGTCGAGTTGCTCGGCGCCGCACTCGCCGACTACGAGGCGGAGCTGCGCGAGGCCAAGGTGATTTGAGGGCCCTGGATTTGAGCGTCCATACCTACCCCCCCAACCCTCCCCCTCAAGGGGGGAGGGGGCTCATTTGCGCGTGTCCCTAAAATTCCCCTCCCCCCTTGAGGGGAAGGGTAGGGAGGGGGGTGCGTGCAGGCGAGGCTCGGAGCGAGAAGCGATTCGGGCGGGCGCATGTCCTATCGCGTGAACAAGCTGGTGCAGAACGTGGCGGCGCCGCCGATCGCGGAGGCGCACGGCTGGGTGGCGGGGCGCAGCTTCCCCGCCGAGAGGCCGCTCCTCGACCTCTGCCAGGCGGTGCCGAGCTATCCGCCCGCGGAAGCGCTTCAGGCCCACGTGGCCGAGCTCGCGCGGTTGCCCGAGACCTCGACCTACACGCCGATCCTGGGCCTCCCCCATCTCCGCGCCAAGCTCGCCCGGCGCATGAGCGCCAATTACGGCGCCGAGATCGCCGCCGGGCGGGTGGCCATCACCGCCGGCTGCAACCAGGCCTTCTGCGTGGCACTCTCGGCCCTTGCCCGCGCCGGCGACGAGGTGCTGCTGCCGCTCCCCTACTATTTCAATTACCAGATGTGGCTTGAGATCACCGGCGTGCGCGCCGTCCACCTGCCCTGCCGCGAGGAACGCGGCGCCATGCCCACGCCGGAGGACGCGGCGCGGCTGGTGAGCGACAGGACGCGGGCCATTGTCCTCGTCACGCCGAACAACCCGACCGGCGCCATCTATCCGCCCGGGCTCATCGAGGCCTTTTTCGAGCTCGCGCGCAAGCGAGGCCTGGCGCTCGTCCTCGACGAGACCTACCGCGACTTCCGCGAGGAGGCAGCGCCGCCTCACGGCCTCTTCGGCAAGCCGGGCTGGGAGGACACGCTCGTCCAGCTCTACAGCTTCTCGAAGGTCTATGCCCTGACCGGCTATCGCGTGGGCGCCATGATCGCCGGTCCGCACCTCGTCGAGGAGGTCGCCAAGATCATGGATTGCATCGCCATCTGCGCGCCGCGCATCGGCCAGGAGGCGGCGGCCTTCGGCCTCGACCATCTGGAGGGCTGGCAGCGCGAGAAGTGCGCCATGATCGCGGGCCGGCTCGCGGCGCTGCGCGGCATCTTCGCCGACAACCGCCTCGCCTACCGGCTGGTGAGCTCGGGCGCCTATTTCGCCTATGTGCGCCATCCCTTCGACGGCACGCCCGCGGCCGCGGTGGCGCGGCGGCTTGCTGAGGAGGAGAATCTCCTGGCACTCCCCGGCACCATGTTCGGGCCGGGCGAGGAGCCCTATCTGAGGCTCGCCTTCGCCAACCTCGATGCGGCCCTCATGCCGGAGGTCGGCCGCCGGCTCCTCGCCAGCCAGGGCTGACGCCCGCCATGGCGGGTGCGAGCGCCTCCATCGCCATCGTGGGCAGCGGGCCGTCTGGCTTCTATGCGGCGGATGCGCTCTTGCGCAAGTTGCCCGACTGCCGCATCGACATCATCGAGCGGCTGCCGAACCCTTATGGCCTGGTGCGCGCCGGCGTCGCCCCCGACCATCAGAGCACCAAGGCGGTGCAGCGCGTCTTCGAGCGCACGGCGACGCGGCCGGGCGTGCGCTTCCTCGGCGCGGTCGAGGCCGGCCGCGACGTGAGCACCGACGAGCTCAGGGCCGCTTACGACGCGGTGGTGATCGCCATCGGCTGCCCCGTGGACCGCCGCCTCGGCATTCCGGGCGAGGGGCTCCGCGGCGTCTACGGCTCCTGGTCCTTCGTCGGCTGGCTGAACGGCCATCCCTCGTTCCGCGATCTCGAGCCCGATCTCCAAGGTCCTGCCGTCGCCGTGATCGGCAACGGCAACGTCGCCATCGATTGCGTGCGCGTGCTGGCGAAGACGCCGGCCGAGATGGCCAAGTCGGACCTCTGCCGCCACGCCGCCGAGAGGCTTGCCGCGGCACCGCTCGAGCGGCTCTATCTCATCGGCCGGCGCGGGCCGCTCGAGGCGAGCTTCACGCCCGTCGAGCTCGCCGAGCTGGGCGAGCTCGAGCGCGCCGTGCCGCTCCTCGACGGCGCCGCCCTCGAGCGCGACATCGCCGCCGCCGGGCCGGAAGCGCTCAAGGCGAAGGAGAAGGTGCTGGCGACGCTCCGCCGCTTCGCCGGGAACAAGCCGGGCCTGAAGCCGCTCGAGCTCCATCTCCTCTTCTGGTCGGCGCCGCAAGCGATCCTCGGGGAGACGCGCGTCGAGGGCCTGCGGCTCGCCTCGACCGGGCCGGGCGCGGGCGAGAGGCGCGAGCTCGCGGTCTCGACGGTGATCACCGCCATCGGCTATGCGACCGCACCCCTGGCCGGCCTGCCGCTCGATGCGCTGCGCGGCATCGTGCGCAACGAGGGGGGCCGCGTCGAGCCGGGCGTCTACGCGGTCGGCTGGGCGAAGCGCGGCCCTTCGGGCACGATCCCCACCAACCGCGCCGACTCCCTGGCGGTGGCGGAGCTCATCGCCGCGGACCTCACTCTCCTCGGCCGGCGCAAGCCCGGCCCCGCCGCCCTCGACGCCCTGCTCGCGAGCCGCGGCGTCCGCCCCGTGAGCTTCGCGGACTGGCAGTGCCTCAACGCGGCCGAGGTGGCGCGCGCCGCACCCGGCCGGCCGCGCGAGAAATTCACCCGCATCGCAGAGATGCTTGCCGTGCTTGACGAAGCTGCTCCGGCAACGGCAAATGCGGCAGCGCGCGAGGCGGTCCCGAGCCAGGAGAGCGAGCCATGAAGCCTGTCGCGATCGGCCAGAGCCACACCGAGCGCATCGAGACGAACGACAGCCACACGGCGGCCCATTACGGCAACAAGGGCGTGGCGGTGGTGGCAACGCCGGTCCTCATCGGCTTCCTCGAGACGGCGGCCTTGGAGTGCCTGCGGCCGAGCTACGAGGCGGGCGAGGGCTCGGTCGGCGTCTTCGTCAACGTGCGCCATCTCGCGGCGGCACTCCCCGGCAGCATCGTCGAGGCCAACGCCACGGTCACCGCGGTCAAGGGCAAAGAGGTCGAGTTCGCGGTCTCGGCGAGTGCGGGCGGCAAGCTCCTCATGGAGGGCAGTCACGGCCGCGCCGTCGTCGACCTGGCGCGCTTCTTCAAGCACCTCGGCGTCAAGCCGCCCGCGGGCGCTTGAGCGGATAAGGCTGGCTAGAGCGTTTCCCGATCACGTGGGATCGGGAAACGCTCTAAATTATATGGTTCGACGAGCAAATCCCGATCCGGTGATTCGACCGGATCGGGATTTGCTCTAGTGCCGCCGAGCTGGCCTTCGAGAGCCGCGAAAGGAAGCGGTGCGCCTCGCACCCAGGCGCCCACGTCGATCTCGGTCGGCGTCGCGTCGCCGCCGATGCCGACGAGGAGGCGGCGCTTGGCCGGCTCGGCGACGAGCGTGTGGAGCGTGCCGGCGCCCTTGGCATAGGCGTGGAAGAAGGCGGGCGAGCGCGAATCGTTGAGCGCGCGGTAGAGATCGTCCGCGCTCATCGTCCGTGCCGCCCAGGCTTCGAGCGGCGGCAGGCGCTTCCGCGACGGCCGGGTGACCCGCCGGTTGAAGCGCTGCATGGCGGGCGATTGGAAATGATTGGTGCAGGCGAGCCAATCGCCCTGGCGCACCGCGACGGCACCAGGGGCCGCCTCGACGACCGCCGCCTCGCCCGCGGCGTCGAGCAGCGAATAATTGAAGCCGAGCCCGTGCGGCAGGCGGCGCAGCAAGGCGAGCGCTTGCCGCGTGTCGGCGCACTGGTCGAGCACCATGCGCACGATGAGGATTGAGACGAGGCCGGGCTGCCATGTCCTCTGGTTGACCATATGAAGCCCGACGGCGAGCCCGCTCTCGTTCATGCCGTCGAGCCGGCCGGTGAAGCGGTCCGCGAAGCCGATCGAGGCGTGAACACCCTGCGGCTGGATCGCCATCATCGTGCGGTCGTAGCGGCTCGCGCCGAAGTCGTAGTTGCGCGCGTAGATGCCGCCCGACATCACCGCCGAGCAGCCGCGCCTGGGATAGCGCAGCCGGCCGTTCGAGAACTCGGCGACGGCGCGCTCGAGGGGCACTGCAAGGCCGTCCGCGATGCCGTGGAGCTCCTCCCAGATATTGGGCGCCCAAGCTCCGAGTGCCGCCTCCGCGTTCTTGAGGCTGAAGGCGAAGGGGCGGCGCGGGCGGCGCCGTGCAAAGGCGCGCCCGCGTGGCGTCTTGAGGAAGGCTAGGGCGAGCCCGCGGCCGACCTCGTAAGGTGTCCCGCGGGCCTCGAGCACGTCCACGCGGAAGGGCTTCATCTTCGCCTCTACTTTTTTGGCCGCAGAAAACACCCTCACCCCGACCCTCGATCCGCTTCGCGGCTCGAGCCCTCTAAAGAGGGAGAGGGGGAAGCTCCCCCTCTCCTCCTTTAGGAGGAGAGGGTAGGGTGAGGAGGCGGTCGCATCAGCTTACCCCCGCACCATCTCCCTGAGCCGGTATTTGAGCACCTTGCCCATGGCGTTCCTCGGCAGCGCTTCCACGAAGACCACGTCGTGGGGGTGCTTGAAGCGCGCGAGGCGGCCGGCGAAGAGGGCGAGCACCCGCTCGGCCGTGAGCGCCGCGTCCGGCCGCGGGACGACGACGGCGATGGGAACCTCGCCCCAGCGCTCGTGCGGGCGCGCCACCACGGCGGCATCGGCGATCTCCGGAGAGGCATGCAGCACGGCCTCGAGCTCGGCCGGATAGATGTTCTCGCTGCCCGAGATGATGACGTTGCCCTTGCGCTCGTCCACGTAGAAGTTGCCGGCCGCGTCGCGATGGCCGATGTCGCCCGTATGGAACCAGCCGTCCGCGAGTGCCGCGGCCGTCGCCGCCGGATCGCCCCAATATTCGCGCATCACGTTCGGCCCGCGCACGAGGATCTCGCCGCGTTCGCCCGGTGCCGCCTCGCGGCCGTCGGGTGCGGCGATCAGCGCCTCGCAATGGAGCGCCGGCTTCCCCGTCGAGCCCACGCTTCCGAAGGCGTCGGCGATGCGCTGGTGCACGGCGATGGGCGCCGTCTCGGTCGAGCCGTAGACCTGGATCATGGGCACGCCGCGCGCCTGCCAGGCCGCGATAAGCGGCAGCGGCACGATGGTCGAGCCCGTGGTCACCGCGCGCAGCGAGCCGAGCGGCAGCTCCGTCCAGCCGGCGTGCTCGATGAAGGCCTTGAGCTGGGCGGGCACCAGCACGGTGAGCGTGGGCTTCTCTAGGGCGATCGCGCGCATCGCGGGCTCGAGCTCGAAGCGGCGGTGGAGGATCACCGAGGCGCCGGCATGGAGGGCGGGCAAGGTCTGGATGTTGAGCCCGCCCACGTGGAACATGGGGAGCGTGGTGAGGATCACGTCGTCGCTTACAAGGTCGTGCATGGCGGCCGAGTTGACCGCGTTCCACAGAAGTGCCGACTGGGTGAGCACGGCACCCTTGGGCCTGCCGGTGGTGCCCGCGGTGTAGACGACGAGGAGCGGGCTCTCGAGGCCGTCGTGGGCGTTGCGGCCGTCGCCCCCGGCCGCGGCCATGAGCTCGCCGTAGGAGAGCCAGCCGGGTGCGGCGGCTGCGAAGGCGACGAAGCGGCAATCGGGCAGCGTCGCGCGCAGCGTCTCCGCGTGGGCGAGGAATTCGGGCTCGACGAGGAGGATGGAGGCGCCCGCGTCGCCGAGGATGTAGCGATGCTCGGGTGCCGCGAGCCGCCAGTTGAGCGGTGTTAAGAGCGCCCCCAGCCGCGCGCAGGCGAAGAGGAGGGTCAGGAACTCGACGCTGTTGTAGCCGAGGAAGGCGATGCGGTCGCCGCGCTCGACGCCGAGCCCGTCCTTGAGCAGCCGCGCGGCCGCGGCGATGCGCGCGGCGAGGGCGGCGTAGCTCCACGCCTCGCCCGCGAAGCGGATCGCGGTCTTGCCGCCTGCGAAGGCGGCCCAGCGCTCGATCCATTGGGAGATGTCCATGGGGTGCAGCGCCTACTCGTCCTTTTCGCCGGCCTCGTAGAGCGCTTCGCGGCCGATGCGGTCGAGGCAGAGCTCCGCCGTCCAGGGCAGCATGAGCGAGCCGCAGCGGCTGTCGCGATAGAGGCGCTCGAGGGGCAGCGACTTGAGCATGGACTGGCCGCCGCAGGTGCGGATGGCAAGCCGGCAGAGGTCGTTGGCGTTCTCCATGATGGTGAACTGCGCGGCATAGGCCCTGAGCCGCTCGCTCTTCGAGGGGTCGACGTGCGCCTCGCGGATCGCCTGGCGGAAGAGCGCCCAGGTCTGCTGCAGCTTGACGAACATCTCGGCCACGGCGATCTGCTTGGTCGGATACATGCGGCGCTTGACGCCCATGCCCTCGACCTCGCCGCGCAGGTAGGCGCGCGTGAAGTCGTAGGCGGCCTGTGCGATCCCCATGTAGGTGGGCGCGAGCGTCAAGAACATATGCGGCCAGCGCGAGGCGGCCTGGTAATAGATGCCGCGCGGCAGGAGCTCGGCCTCCTCGGGCACGGCCACGTCCTCGAGGAGGAGAGTGCGCGACACCGTGGCGCGCATGCCGAGCGGGTCCCAGGGGCCCACGACCGAGACGCCCGCCGCCTTGGCGGGCACCGCGAGATAGAGGGTGTCGCGGAGCGAGCGCTCGTGCTTGTCCTCGCTGCAGAGCACGCCGTAGTAATCGGCGGCACCCGAGAGGGAGGCGAAGATCTTCTTTCCCTGGAGGCGCCAGCCGCCCGCCGTGCGCGTGGCAAGCGTGCCGAAGGGCGCTCTGCCCGCTGCCGCCGCACTTCCTTCCGAGAAGGGCTGGGCATAGAGGGCGCCCTCGGCGACGATGCGGCGGTAATGGAGGCGGCGGTGGGTCTCGTGGCGCGCGCGCTCGTCTGCCGTCATGTCGAGATCGTTGGCCAGCGCCCCGCTCCACAGGGCCGAGCAGGCGTGCATGTTGAAGGTGAGCGCCGTCGCCCCGCAGAAGCGCGCGAGCTCGGCCGAGACGAGACAATAGGTCTCGAAATCGGCACCGAGACCGCCATAGGCCTCGGGCACCGCGAGCCCGAGGAGGCCCGACTTGCGCAGCTCGCCGTAGTTCTCGAAGGGAAAGGCGGCCTCGCGGTCGTAGCGCTCGGCGCGCGCAGCGAAGCCGGGCCCGAGCTTGCGCACGGCTTGGATGAGCGCCGCCTGCCTGCCGCTCACGCGGCCGGCCTCGGGCAAGAAGGCGTCGTCGGCCACAGCCGGCCGCCTCAGGCGAGTGGGGGCTGGAGCGCCCCCTTGACCACGACGGGCCGGCCGTCGAGCTCGACCGTGCAATTGCGCAAAGGGAGGTCGAAATGGCCGAGCGTGTGGCGCCCGGCGGCCTCGTTGGCGCCGGTCGAATAGAGGAAGTTGCCGGCAAAGGCGCGCAGCTCGGTGCCGTTCACGTCGCGCTTGTCGTAAAGCGCCAGCGCTTCCCAGCGGGCGCGCGGGTTCATACCCCAGCCGACGTGGGAGGTGGCGTAGGCGTCGCGCTCGCCCCAGGCGGCGATGTAGCTGCGCATGAGCTCGGCGTCGAGGCCGTCGCCCGCGATCTCCGTCACATAGTCGTCGGCGATGGTGAGGCGCACGGCGCTCTCGAGGTAGCGCTTGAAGGTGAGGTTGGCGTCGCCGCGGTCCAGCACGAGGGTGCCGTTGACCGTGCCCTTCCTCGGGAAGCACAGCACGAGGCCGCCCGGCCAATGGGCGACCTGCCCGGGCTTCGCGCAAAAGCCCCAGACGCCGCCCGTGGGCGCCCCCTCGACCTCGACCGCGAGGTCGCTCCCCGCAGCCGAGCGCACGGTCATGCGCTTCGCCGCGCGCAAGAGCCTGATGCCCTCGCGCACCTTGCCCTCCGAGGCGGGGTCGGGCAGCAGGCGCTCGAGCACCTCGGGATGCTCGTTGCTCACCATGAGGAGGCGGGCGCCGCGTTTAAGGATCTCGGGCAGCTCCGGCGCATGCAGCATGCCCTCGACCGTGAGGTCGATGACGAGGTGCGATGCGGCGAGCGCCGCGAGCGCCGGCTCGAGCCCTTGCAGCGCGTCGGAGGCGCCCGTCGAGCGCACCGGCACCGGGGCGGCTTGCGCCGGCGTGGGGAGGACGAGGTGGAAGGTCCGCGCGCCCAGGCGCAAGGCGGCAAGCTCGGCGAGCGCCACGTTGAGCGGCCGCGACTGGCTTTCCGAGAGGATGGCGGCCGTCTCGCCCGGTGCGAGCTTGCAGAGGGCGAAGACCCGCGCAAAGCTCTCGATCCACTTGCCCTCGATGCGATCGTCGCGCACGCGCGTCCCGCTCTCCGTTGGGAAGGGCATTTTTGGCGCCCGTCCGATCCCCGTGCCTCGGTTCCGACACGTCATCCCCTCTTCGTCATGCCCGCGAAAGCGGGCATCCAGTGCTGCGACAGATGGATTCCGGCTCTCCGCTTCGCGGAGCCTGTCCCCAGGCCGGCCCTACGGCCGGACCCGGGGGGCCGGAATGACGACCCCGGGGTCCGAATAAAGTACCGAGGACAATAGACTAGCACAGAAAATTTATATGAAAAGGCATAGATTTTCGCGCTACACTGGCTCGTGCGCGGGGGTGAAGCGGGAGTGTCGCGAGCATGAGCGAGAGCAAGCCGGGCAGCGACAAGCGCGCCTTCCGCAACGCCCTCGGCCGCTTCCCGACCGGGGTCACGGTGGTGACCACGCTCGGCCCCGGCGGCCGGCGCATCGGGCTCACCGCCAACTCCTTCAACTCGGTCTCCCTCGACCCACCGCTCGTGCTGTGGAGCCTCGCCAAAGCGGCGAGGAGCCTGCCCTATTTCGTAGGCGCGCCGCATTACGTCATCAACGTGCTCGCCGCCGACCAGATCGCCCTCTCGCGCCAGTTCGCGAGCGCCCGCGACGACCGCTTCCTCGACGTGGCCTGCCGCGAGGGCCTGGGCGGGGTGCCGATGATCGAGGGCTGCACCGCCTGGTTCGAGTGCCACAACGTCCATCAGTACGAGGGCGGCGACCACGTCATCATGGTGGGCCGGGTCGAGCGCTTCGCCGACGCCGACCGCACGGCGCTCGCCTTCCATCTCGGCGGCTACAAGGTCACCTCGCACCATCCCGAGAGCGAGGCGCCGGCGGGGCGGCGCGGCCGCTTCATCGACGACTACCTCCTCTATCTCCTCGCCCGCGCCTCGAGCCAGGCGAGCGCCGAGTTCCATGCCAGGCTCAAGGGGGCCGCGGTGCCGATCCCCCATTGGCGCGTGCTCGCGGCCCTCTCCGACGGCGAGGCGCTCACCGTCTCGGCGCTTGCCCGCATCGTGCTCTTCAAGCAGCCGACGCTCACCAAGATCCTCGACCGCATGGCGCGGCTCGGCCTGATCGGGCGCCGCCCCGGCACCGCCGACCGGCGCGTGGTGCTGGTGCGCATCACTGAAGCCGGACGGCGCGTGGCACGGCACCTCGCGCGGCGCGCCAAGGCGCACGAGCGCGAGGTGCTGGCCGGCTACGATCCGGTCGAGGAGGCGCAGCTCAAGGCGGCGCTGCGCACCCTCCTCCAGCACCTCGCCGACGGCGGGCGCGGGCGGGCGCCGTGAGCGTGCTCGCACCTACTAGGGAAGCAGCCGAAGCTGCGGGCTCGACTAAACAATCCAATCATGATAGGATGTAATCTGGATAAGATCGATCATGAATTGGAGTTCTTGCTCAGCCTTGATGAATACGAGTTTAGATTCGCAAGCGGCTATCGGGTGAAATTCGCAGCTCGGGAGATTAAGGCGACCGAGGGCCGGCCGCACGGGATTAAATACAGTCTCACGCTGCACAATCCCAAAGGGCGGCGCATTTACGGGATCGATAATGCCCACAAAGCGGGCCGCCGACGAGAGTTCGATCACCGGCACGTCTACGGCGCGCACGAGGTCGTCGGCTATGCGTACCGCGGGCCAGCGCCATTGCTGGAGGATTTTTACCGCGAGGTCGAGAGGATTATGAAGGAGCGAGGTGTGTCATGAGGGGCAAAGTCGGAAGCTTCAAAGAGTTCCAGGCCTACACGCTTGCGCTCGCGCGCGGTGCGCGGCCGGTCGATCCGAGTGCGCCCAAAATTTGGTGCGAGCGCGCCGATGGGACGAAAGGCACGAAGAGCCGGGTGCAGTTCCGCTCGCTCGAGGCCGGAGCCAAGCTGCTATCGGCCAAGAACCGCATGCTGTTGCGCGCGATCGCCGAGCGGAAACCGCAGTCCGTAACGGAGCTGGCCGCGATGACCGGCCGGGCCGAGCAGAACGTGTTACGGACGCTCAAGAAGTTCGTTGCCGCTGGAATCGTGCGGCTCGACAAAGGGGAAGGCCGCGCCCTACGCCCTATCCTGGCGGCGCGAAAGGTGCACTTCGAAATCGACCTGGTCGCGGGTTAGCGTCCTCCGCACCCTCGACAGCAGGTGCGGCCTCGCGTGGCGCACGAACGCGCGGTGCTCGCCGGCCACGACTCGGTCAGGCAGCCGACCTCAAGGCCGCCCTGCGCAACCTCATCGCGCACCTCGCAAACGGCGGGCGCGGACGCTGAGAGCGAGGCGAGGGCAGGCCAAAATGCAGGCTATGATATGGTGCAAATGATGACCGTGCCGATGCCCGATCTCGGCATTCTCGCGCTGCCGCAGCGGCGGCTCTGGGCTGAACTCGCAACACCGGATCATTTTACGCTTTATCGCGGGACTGCGTTGGCACTCCGTCTCGGACACCGCAGCTCGGTCGATTATTACGACGACGTGCCGGCAAGTCCGATCGGCGTGCGGGACCGGCTCAGCGCCGCCGTCGGGTCGGTCGATCCGATTGCGCCGCCAAAGCCGACGCCGCACGTGAAGCGGCCGCCCGAAGATGGAGGCGCGTCATGAGGCCGTTGCCTCTCTCGCCCGCTCTCCTTGCCGTGGCGCGCCGCGTCGTCTGGTTCGAGGAGCCGGCGGTTGCTCTCGCCGATCCCGTGCGTTTTCTCGCCCACGTCATGACCTATGGCACCCTCGAGGACCTCGTTGCCCTGCGCGGAATGGTCGGCAAGGAGGAATTTCGGGAGGTCCTGGATCCGGCGCCGCCCGGCGTTTTCGACCGGCGCTCCTGGGCTTACTAGAATTTGGTTTGCGGCCGGCGGCCGGCGCCGCCGATGCCGAAGCGCGCCGGGCTGGAGCCGGAGGGCGGCCCACCGCGACGAGGCGCTAGTCCTCGGTGAAGAAGCGCTGGCCAAGGGCGAAGCGGTTGGGCTTCATGAACATGGAGAGGAGGATCGCACCCTCCGGCGCGCGGGCGATGTGGCGGCTGCCGCCCGGACGCCAGACGAAATTGCCCGGCGTGCATTCGCCCTCGTGGTCGACCAGGCGGCCCTCGATCATGTAGGTCTGCTCGATCGCCGTGTGCTCGTGGAGCGGCACCTCGGCACCCGGCTCGAGGCGGAAGAGGATGGTCGAGAGGCCGCTCGCCGGGTCGCTGTAGAGCACCTTCATCTCGATGCCCGGGAACTTGGTCCTCTCCCATGGCATGTTGACCGCATCGATGTAGTGGGAACGCGTCGCCTCCGTGTTCTCCGGGCGCATCGTGGCGTCGACCATCGTCATCGGGGTCCTCCCTTCTCCGGGCACGGGCTAAAGTGCCGCCTCGCGCGCCGCGAAGCTGACGGGGAGCGCGCGCATGCCGCGGAAGACGAGCGAGTTCAGCCACTCGAGCCGCGTTGGCGCAAGGGCGAGACCGGGGAGGCGCTCGACCAGCCGGGAAAGCGCGATCCTCGCCTCGAGCCGCGCGAGCGGCGCCCCTAAGCAGAAGTGGATGCCGTAGCCGAAGGCGATGTGGCGGTTGGGCTCGCGCGCGAGGTCGAGCCGGTCGGGCTTGCGGAACTGCGCGGGGTCGCGGTTGGCGGCGGTCAGCATGAGGATGAGCCGCTCGCCCGGGCGGATGCGCCGGCCGGAGAGCTCGAGCTCGGCGCGCGCGATGCGGGTGAGCGCCTGCACCGGCCCGTCGTAGCGCAGGAACTCCTCGACGGCACTCTCGGCGAGCTCCGGGTGGCGCTTTAGGCGGGCGAGCTCCTGCGGATTGCGCAGCAGGGCGAGGGTGGCGTTGGCGATCAGGTTGGTCGTCGTCTCGTGCCCGGCGAAGAGCAGCAGCACGGCGTTGGCGACGAGCTCGGCTTCGTCGAGGCGGGCGTCCTCCTCGCGCGCGCGGATCATGGCGCCGAGCGCGTCGGCGGGCGGTGCCGCGCGCCGCGCCGCGATGAGGCTCGCGAAATAATCGCGCATCGCACCCCAGCTCCGCGCTGCGCGCTCGTGCTTGTCGGGAAGCGCGAGCGCCGTGCCCACCACGGTCGCGAGATCGTCCGACCAGGCCTTGAGCCGGGCGAAGTCCTCGGCCGGCACGCCGAGGAGCTTGCCGATGACCGCGACGGGGAGCGGATAGGCGAGATCGCCGATCACGTCCATGGCGCCCGCCGCCTCGGCGCGCTCGAGAAAGCCGTCCACCAGCGCCTCGATCGCCGGCTCAAGGCGGTTGACCGCGGCAGGGACGAAGGCCCGGTTCATGGCCGCGCGCAGGCGCGTGTGGTCGGGCGGATCGCGGAACACGGCCCAGAGGCCGAGCGCCTTGGCGAGCTCGGCGAGCGGCGAGCCGTCGGCCCCCGAGACATGGTCGGCGAAGGGGGTGATGCGGTCGGCCGAGAGGCGCGGGTCGTTGAGTGCTGCGTGCACGTCGGCGTAGCGCGTCAGGAGCCAGCCGCCGAGCCGCCCGCTCCAATGGACCGGGTCCTCCTCGCGCAGGCGGCGCATGAGCGGGTAGGGGTCGGCGCGCACCTCGGCGCGGCTCAAGTCGAAATCCAAGTCCATCGTCCGGGTCCCGCCTCTTGCCGGCCGCGCGCGCTTTAATCCTATGCCAAGTGCGCGCGGAATGGCACGCCGCGCTGCAAGGAGCCTTGGCAGGGGAGCCGCGGCTCCGATAAAACACCAGCCTTCACCTCTCACGCGGGAGACGAGGGTGGCGGAGAGCTACGACGTGGTGATCGTGGGCGGCGGTGCCGTGGGCAGCGCGGTCGCGTTTTTTCTCACGGCCGACTCGGGCTTCGGCGGCCGCGTGGCGGTCGTGGAGCGCGACCCGAGCTACGCCCGCGCCTCCACCACGCGCTCGGCGGGCGGCGTGCGCCAGCAGTTCTCGACCCCCGGCAACATCGAGATGTCCAAGTTCGGCGCCCATTTCGTCAAGCACGTCGGCGACTATCTGGCGGTTGACGGCGAGGTGCCGCAGCTGAGCTTCCGCGAGGGCGGCTATCTCTTCCTGGCGAGCGAGGCGGGCCGCGCCGTGCTCGAGCGGAACCATGCGATGCAGCGGGCGCACGGCGCCGACAACGTGCTGCTTCCGCCTGAGGCGCTCGCCAGGCGCTTCCCCTGGCTCGACACCGCGGGTATAGCGCTCGGCTCGCTCGGGTTGGCCAACGAGGGCTGGTTCGACCCCCACGCGCTCCTCCAGGGCTTCAAGCGCAAGGCGCGCGCCGGCGGCGCCGTCTACATCGCGGACGAGGTGGTGGGCATCGCGCGGAGCGGTGCTGCCATAACGGGCGTAAACCTGCGCTCGGGCGAAGCGCTCGGCTGCGGCATCCTGGTCGACGCGGCCGGGCCCTTCGCCGGCGCCGTGGCGGCGCTCGCCGGCATCGAGCTGCCGGTCCGCCCGCGCAAGCGCTACGTCTATGTCATCGCCTGCCGCACGCCGGTCGAGCGCTGCCCGCTCCTCATCGACACCACGGGCGTGTGGGTGCGCCCGGAGGGCAGCCAGTTCATCTGCGGCGTCTCGCCCGAGGAGAGCGAGGATAGGGACTGCGAGGATCTCGAGCTCGATTACCGCCTCTGGGAGGAGGTCGTGTGGCCAACCCTCGCCCGCCGCATCCCGCCCTTCGAGGCCGTCAAGCTCACCAATGCCTGGGCCGGGCATTACGACTACAACACGGTCGACCAGAACGCCATCCTCGGGCCGCATCCCGAGGTGCGCAATCTCCTCTTCGCCAACGGCTTCAGCGGCCACGGCATCCAGCAGTCGCCCGCCGCCGGGCGCGCCATTGCCGAGCTCGTCCGTTACGGCGGCTACCGCAGCCTCGATCTCTCGGAATTCGCTTACGCGCGCTTTGCCGCGGGCCGGCCCTTGCGCGAGCTCAACGTGGTGTGAGCCGCGGCACCCTTACGGGCCGACGATCGCGTAATAGGCGCCGCCGTTGCCGACCTCGGTGAAGAAGACCCAGTAGTTGACCTGCTCGCCGCAGCGGTCGAGCGTCCACATCTCGCGCCACTTCTTCTCGGTGACGGAGCCGAGCGAGCGTACGGTCGGCGCCTCGGCGGGGGCCGCCTTGACGAATTGCTTCTGCTGGCAGCCCGGCACCTTCTGGTCGTCCTGGCCGAGGATGGTGATCTGGGTCTTGCTCTGGAGGAAGGGCGAGGCGAGCGAGCCGATGTTGTAGCCGTCGGCGCCGCCCCCCTGGGTTCCGGCCGCAAAGGCCGCCGCCCCTGGAAGCTGAGACATCAAAAGAGCGGCCGCAGCCGCCACGCCGTAAAGGCGCCACTCCCTCTTTGCGCGCATCAGATCCCTCTCGCCGCCGGTCGATGGCTGATTTTTTTGTTGTGCCGCAGCCTAGCGTTTTTGGGCGGCGCCGCCAAATGATTTCCACAAGGCCTGTTTCCACAAGGGTGGGCGCTCGCGCCGGACGGCGCCGAGGCGAAAAAGAGAGCGGCGCCGGCAATGGCCGGCGCCGCAGTCCTGAAGTCGCGTCCGACGAGCTTACTGGAGCTCGATGTGGACGTTCCGGTTCTCCTGCTCGCGGACCTGATCCGGGGTCTTCACCCTGAGATCGGTCTTGCCCTTGCCGATGGAGGTGATGACGGCTGCGGGCACGCCGTGATGCACGAGGTAGTTCTTGGCGGCCAGCGCGCGCTCCACCGAGAGACGCTGGTTGTAAGGTGCCGTGCCGACGGTGTCGGTGTGGCCGGTCAGCAGCACCTTGGGCTTGCCGAGCTTGCGGATCGAGTTCGAGCACGCTGTTGAGGATCTCCGCCGCATCCGCGCGGATGTTGTAGCGGTTGAAGTTGTAGTAGATCCAGAAGTCGCGCGCCGGCGGCTCCATGACCATGGGCTTCGGCTTCTCGAGCTTCGCCATGGCCTGCTCGAAGCGCGCCCGGCAGCCGTCGAGGACCGCCTTATAGATCGGGTCGCACCAGTCGCGGATCATGCAGTCGAACGAGACTTGCGCGATGGCAAGGTCCCCCGGATCGCTCTGCTTGGCGCCGGCCGCGATGACGGCGTTGAGCCGCGCCTCGTTGTGCTTCGCCTCGGCGAGCTTGGGCGGCGGCAGGCCCTGGGCATCAACATTCTCCCAGGGCACCTCCTGGCCCGCGCCGGCCGCCGCCGACTTGTGACCCCAGAAGAGGGCTTCGCTCAGGAAGCGGTTGTGCTGAAAATCCCGAGCCAGGACCATGTATTCTTTGTGCAGGGCCTGAGCGTAGGGCGAGCCCGTCCCAGGACTCTGCTCGATCGGGTTAAGCTGTGCGTTGATGTCGTCTGGATAGCAGGCACCGAGCAGCAAAAGCCCGACTACGGCACCGAGCGCTCTCACGAGTTTCATTTCTTCACCCCCTGTGGAGTTCAGCCCCCGTTTCTGTTGCACCCTAGCCGAAGGCGCTCATTGTTGCAACAGGAGGGACCCGCGCCGAAGCCATCCCACCGCTCCACTTTGCGAGGGTCCAATCGCTCCAACGCGCCAGCAAGATAGGACATGGCAAATGCCTCAAACAAATCAACATTGACGTTGCATCGGGGCTCAATCTAGGGAAAGGGTGTGACAAAAATGCGACGCTTAGCCTTTGCAATTCGCAAAAATAGCCGGCTCAGCATGGCAAGGCGGCAGGCGGCCGGAGATCTCTCAATGAAGCTGCTTGACGTCCGGCTGGCTGGGCAGGGCGGGATCGGCGGTCTCCGCCGAGAGCGGCCCGGCCTGATGATGGTAGAGTTTCCAGCCGCCCGCCTCGCGCACGAAGAGGTTGGTGGCCACGAGATAGCCCTCCTCGACGATCTCGTAGCAGACGACGGTGGCGACATCGCCTTTGAGCGTCACCCGGCACTGCAGGCAGCGGATGTTGGGCGACTGAGGATTGCCGAGGATGCCGGCCCAGCTTTCCATCACCGCCTCCCGGCCGAACAGCGGCGCCCAGCCAGGATGCAGGCAGGCGACCTCCACGTCGCGCGCCCAGAGTGCCGCCATGGCAGGAAGGTCGCGCGTCGCAAAGGCCCGGTAGAAGGCCTCATTGGCCGCCAGGGCGGCTTGCTCTCCCTCGCTCGCGCGCATGCTGCGGCCCCGGCGACGCCTCACCACCGGCAAGCTTAGTCGATCCGCGCGCGACCGGGGATAGAAGTTTGCCCGCTCAAGCTCGGCCGCCTGCCGCAGCACGGGGCCACCGCGGCCTCAGGCGCGCACCAGCCCCTCGAGAGGCCGCACCTGGGCGCTCTCCGGGAAGACCACGCGGTCGAGCGCCTCTTGCGGCAGCTCCAGGTGGTCGCGCAACACGCCCTTGAGCGCTGCCCGCAGGTCGAGGGTCGCCGCCAGGTCGCGGCCCTGGTAGAGCTGTCCCTGGCCGAGGCCGGGCCAGCGCGCCACGACGCGTCCGCCGTGGACGGCGCCGCCGATGACGAAGGCGGCGGTCGCGGTGCCGTGATCCGTCCCGCCGGTGCCGTTGGGGTGGACCGTACGGCCGAACTCGGTGGCGGCGACGACGACCGTGCTCTTCCAACTCGGCCCCAGGGACTGGGCAAGGCCCGCGACGCCCGTGGCAAAGGCCTTGAGGGTGTCGGCCATGCGCCCTGCCACGGTGCCCTGGCCCTGGTGGGTGTCCCAGCCGAGGCACTCCATGACGGCGACGCGCGGCCCGGCCTCGGCGGCGAGGAGCTTGCCCGCCTCTGGGGCGAGCCTGGCGAAGGCATTGGCTTGCGGCCCCACCGGTCCCATGGCGCGCTGGTCGCCCAGCGTCTCGTCGGCAAGGGTCTCCCCCTGCACCCCCTCCTCGAGCGCCGAGGCGAAGAGGCGGTCGCCGCCGTAGAGCGCGCGCAAATCGCGCACCAGCTCGGGCGGCAGGCCGGGGAGCTGGGAGGGCGCCCACGACTTGACCGGCACGGCGCCGCGCAGCGCTAGCGGGATGCCCTGGCCCACGGCGAGGCCGCTCCGCGTCCCCTCGGCGCCGTAGAGGCCGAGGGCGCGGTTGAGCCAGCCGCTCTCGCTCACATGGGGCTTGGCGGCGCCGTTCTCGAGCACGTCCTGGCCGTCGAAGTGGGAGCGCTCGCGGTAGGGCGTCGCCACGGCGTGGAGGGCCAGCGCCTCGCCCGACTTGAACAGCGACGCGATGGGCTCGAGTGCGGCATTGAGGCCGTAGAAGCGGTCGAGCGGCAGGATGCCGCCCGTCTCGCCCGGCTGGGGGAGCGAAAGCGAGCCGCGCACCGCGCGGTAGTCGGGATCGCCGTAGGGCGGCACCGAGGCGAGGCCGTCCATGGCGCCGCGCAGGATGACGAGCACGAAGCGCCGCTCGCTCGCAATGCGGGCGAAGGCGACGCCGGGCAAGCCGAGCGCTGCGGCACCGGAGCCGAGGGCCACGCCCAAAAGCATGTCGCGGCGGGAGAGCATGGGCTACCTCCTCTGGAATTCGCGGCTGGCGAAGACGAGGGTCAGCTTGGCGACCGGATCGCCGGCGGACGCGATCGTCTTGAGGGTCGAGGGCGAGGCCACGGGTGCGATCGTCTCGCGCGCAATGGCCTCGGCGGGGGTGCCGCCGGCCAGCTTGTGCGCTGCAGCATCGGCCCACTCGATGCGGTGCATGAGCGCCTCGGGCGCCAGCCAGTCGGACGCCCGGTCGGGCCAGCCCGCGGGCGAGGGTGCCGCGAAGGGCGGCTGGCCGAGAACGCGCAGCGACTGCACGAGCACGCGCGGCTCCTGCGGCACGAAGCCGCTCGCGCGCACGAGCGAGACGACGAGGTCCTGGGGCGTCTTCACCTTGGCCAGCGGGTCGCGCCACGCCTCCGGCGCCTCGACGAGCGCCCGTGTTACGGCCCCGAGGTTGCCGTCGCTCCTCAGATAGACCGCGGCCAGGCGCGCCACCGCCGCCGCCGGCGGCTCGTCGGCGATGAAATGGCGCGCGAGCTTGAGCGCGAGATGATGCGCCGTCGCCGGGTGGCGGGCGAGGTTGCCGATCGCCGCCTCGGCCTCCTCCATCCCGGCCTCGCGATAGGTGACGCCGAGCAGCGTCTTGGGCCCCGGCTCATGGATGCGCGGGGCGAAGTGGAAGCTGCCGCCGCCCGGCTGGCGCGGCGGCACGATGCTCCAGCCCGTCAGCATGCGCGCCATGGCCTCCACGTCGCGCTGGCCGTAGCCGCCGTTGACGCCGAGGGTGTGGAGCTCGAGGAGCTCGCGGCCGAGGTTCTCGTTGATGCCCTTGCCGAGGCGCAAGCCCGCCATCGAGTCGGGCCCGATCGAGCGCGCATTGTCGAGATAGAGCAGCATCGCCGGATGGCGCAGCACGGCGCCCACCATGTCGGCGAAGCGGCCCAGCACGTGCGGCCGGATGGCCTCGCGCTCGAAGGGACCGCAGAGGCCGGCGACCACGGGGCGCTGGATCGAGACGGTGAAATGGTTCGACCAGAAGGCGACGAGCCGCTCGACGAGCGGCGTCGTGCTCTCTATTGCGGCGTGCGTGCGCGCCACCGCCTCGGCGAGATAGACCTCGCGGATCGGCCGGGCGAGGTTGGCGAGTGCCGCCTTGGCCGTCGCCGCTGCGGGCTCTTCCATGGGTTCGGCCATGTTGGCGCGCCGCGCGAACGCAACCTGGTTGCCGGCTGCGAGCTGCTTCCTCTCCTCCTGGATCTCGAGGCGCAGCGCAAAGAAGCGCTGCACCTGCTCCTGCGGGGGCGGCAGGCTCGCAAGTGCGGCCGGCGCCTCCGGTGCGGCAAGCTGGTGGAGGAGCCAGCCGCGCGGGTCGCCGGCAATGCGCCCCAGATCTCCCGGCCGCGGGCCGAGCCCGAAGCGATTCGCCGCGATGAAGGCCTGTTCGAGCGCCATGGGCGCGCCTCAAATTTGATTAAAATGCTTGCTGCACGCGTATCATCGCATGCCGTCCAGGATACGCCCTTGAAAGCACAATCCTGCGGCCGGCGCCAGCCCGTCAAGCGCCGAGGCGCAGCACCCGGCCGCCCGCGGCACGGGCGTCCGCCGCGTCGTGGGTGACGAGGAGTGCGGGCAGCGCGCGCAGCACTATGTGGCCGAAGACGAAGCGGCGGAACTCCTCGCGCAGCGCCGCATCGAGCCTGTTGAAGGGCTCGTCGAGGAGGAGTGCCTCCGGCTCGGCGAGGAGGATGCGCAAGAGCGAGACGCGCGCGCGCTGGCCGCCCGAGAGCGTGGCCGGATCGCGCCGCGCGAAGCCGGCGAGCCCCGCCTCGCCGAGTGCCGCCTCGATGCGGGCGCCGCGCTCGGCCTTGCCGCGCACCGCGGCTGCCAAGCCGAAGGCCAGGTTGCCGCCGACCGAGAGGTGCGGGAAGAGCAGGTCGTCCTGGAAGAGGATGCCGAGGCGGCGCTCCTCGGGCGGCAGCTCGGTGACCTCGCGCTCGCCCACGAAGACGCGGCCGCGCGCGCTGAAGGCGGGGTCCGCGGTGCCGCAGATGAAGGCGAGGAGCGTCGACTTGCCGGCACCGCTCGCTCCCATGATCGTCACCACCTCGCCCGGCGCCACGGCAAGATCGAGCGCCGGCACGAGGATGCGGCCGGCAAGCGCCAGCTCGACGCCTTCGAGGCGGAGTGCCCCGCTCATCCCGGCCGCACGTGCCCGCGCCGCCAGGCCGAGAGTGCGGCGGGAAAGAGGATGGCAAGGCCGAAGGCGAGGAGCGGCAGGAGCGACTGGAGGAAGGCGTAGACCGCGATGACGCGGCGGTCGGCACCCGCGGCGAGCGTCACCGCCTCGGTCGTCAGCGTGGCGAGCCGGCCGGCGCCGGCAAAGACGGTCGGCAGGTACTGGCCGACGCTGACCGCGAAGCCGACCGCGGCGGCGATGAGGAGCGGGCGCAGCAGCATGGGGAGCTTGACGCGGAGGAGGACGCGCGCCGGCCGGGCGCCGAGGCAGCGCGCCGTGCGCGCGTAGCGCGGGTCGAGCGCGCGCCAGGGATCGGCGAGCGAGAGGAAGACGTAGGGCAGCACGAAGAGGAGATGGGCCCAGACGACGGCGGCGAAGGTGCCGTCGAGGTCGAGGCGCAGGAGCAGCACTTGCGCGCCGAAGAGGAAGGCGATCTGCGGCACCAGGAGCGGCGCGTAGAGGAGCCAGAGCGCCTTGGCACCGGCGCGGGCGCCGCTCTCCTCCTCGTTCTCGAGGCAGGCGAGGGTGAGCGCGAGCGCGAGCGCCGTCGCCGCGAGCGCCACGGAGCACGTCGTCGCGGTGGGCCAGGCGAGGCTCCTGAGCGCGTGCCGCCAGGTGGCGAGCGTCCAGCCGCCCGGCAGGCTCGCGGGAAAGCGCCAGGCCGAGGCCACGGACCAGAGGGCGATGCCCAGCATGCTGAGCATGCTCAGCATCATGAGGAGGAGCGGGGCCAAGGCGGCCAGGCGCAGGCCCGGCTCGGCCGCGCGCCCGCGGCCGCCGCGCGCGATCCAGCGCCGCCCGAGCGACCCGGCCGCGGCCTCGCCCAGGCGCCAGAGGCCGGTCGCCGCGGCGACGATGGCAAGGAGCAGAGAGGCGGCGGCGGCGGCCGGGAAATAGAGCGTCACGTCCGGGTTGGAGAACCAGCGCAGGGCGAGCACCGCAAGCGGCGGCGGATTGCCCGGCCCCAGGATGAGGGCGATGTCGACGACCGAGAGCGAGAAGGCGAGTACGGCATAGACCGGCAGGCGGATCTGCGGATAGATCTGCGGCAGCACGATCTTGATCCAGGCGACGCAGCGGCCGTAGCCGAGCGCCCGCGCCACGTCGAGCTGGGCACGCGCCGGCACCTGGTTGAGGGCGGCGAGCGTCATGAGGAGGAGGTAGGGCACCTCCTTGACGAGGAGGCCCAAGACGAGGGCGAAGCCCCAGGGATCGCCCACGCTCGCCACGTCGGGCGGCAGCGTCCAGCCGGTGAGCCACGGCGAGACGAGGCGGGCAAGCCAGCCGCTCGGCGCCAGGAGGAAGGCGAGCCCGATCGCCATCGCCGAATGGGGCGAGGAGAGGAGCGGGGCCAGCATCGCCTGCACGCCGCGAAAGGCCGGCCGGCCATGGGCCCAGGCGCAAAGCGCCACGGTGAGCGCGAGGGCGGCCGCGGTGGCGGCAAGGCCGGTCGAGAGCGTGAGACGCAAGGCGGTGGCGAAGCCTGGATGGGCGAAGAGCTGCCGCCAGGGGGCGAGGCCGAGGTGCGCGCCGCCGAGTGCCGGCAGGTAGCCGAAGGCCGGCAGCAGCGTGCCCAAGAGCCCCGCCGCGATCGGCAGCAGGAAGGCGGCGACGGTCGCGGCGGGTGCCGCGCGCAGCAGGCGGCCGGCGCGCCGCGGCCGCGCGGCAGCGAGAGCGCCGCGCGGCACTATCTCGTGTAGCGCTGCTCCCATTCCGCGGCGATCCGGGTCATCCAGGAGGGATGCGGCTCGAGCAGCACGTTGCCGAGCTCGGCAGGGGTGGGGAGTGCTGGGCTCTGCGGCAGCTCGGCGAAGAGCTTCTGCTCCTCGGGCGCGAGCTTGTCCAAGTCGAGCACCGTGAGGCTGCCCATCTGGCGGATGTCCTCGGCATGCGCCTGGGTCGCGGGTGCCAGGAGGAAATTGGCGACCACCATGGCGCCGGCCTTGTGCGCGGCGTTGTAGGGGATGGCGACGAAGCTCGTGTTGCCGATGGTGCCGCGCGCGAGCGTCGCGGTGCGCACCGAGGGCGGCAGCAGGCCGGCCGCGATGTCGACCGCCGCCTCGGCCGGATTGAAGGAGATCATCATGTCGAGCTCGCCGTCGTCGAGGAGCTGGCGCATGGCCGGCCCGCTCGCGGGGAACTCCCGGCCGCCCCGCCAGAGGAGCGGGCGCAGCGCGTCGTACCAGGACCACAAGGGCGCCGTCACCGCAGCGAAGCTCGCATCGCTCGCCGGCTCCTGCAAGCGCGCGGGATCGGGTGCGAGCTCGTAGAGCGCCTGCTTCAAGAAGGTGGCGCCGAGGAAATTGCGCACGGCCGGATGGGTGAAGCGGCCGGGATGGCGGCGCGCCCAGGAAAGAAAGTCGGGGATCGAGCGCGGCACGTCCTCCACACGGGCGCTGTCGTAGACGAAGACGACCTGCGCCATGCGCCACGGCGATTCGAGGCCGTCCACGGGCACCGTGAAGTCGACGAGGTTGGAGGGCTTGTGGCGCGTGTCGACGTAGCGCATGTTAGGCAAGCGATCGGTGAACGGTCCGTAGAGCAGGTGCTGCTCCTTCATGGCGAGGAAATTGGGCCCGTTGATCCAGACGAGGTCGACCGCGCCGCCGGCGTCGCGGCCGGCCGCCTTCTCCGCCACCACGCGGGTCACCGCCTCGGCGGTGTCGCTGAGCGGCACCTGACGGAGCGTCACGCCATAGCGCCGGCCCACCTCTTGCCCCACCCAGGCGATGAAGTCGTTGGTCTTGGCGTCGCCCGCCCAGGCGTTCCAATAAACGGTCTCGCCCCGCGCGCGGGCGAGGATGTCGTCCCAGCCCTCGCTGCGTGCCGCGTGGGTCGCGAGGATCAGGGCGAGGAGTGCGAGGGAGACGAGTGTCAGGCGCCTCGGCCCGCCACGACCCCCCTCCCTACCCTCCCCCTCAAGGGGGGAGGGGCATTTACTTGTTATGCTATGCGATGTGCACCCCCTCCCCCCTTGAGGGGGAGGGTTGGGGAGGGGGGTAGGACAGGCGCTCACGCGCCGCGCTCCCTCGCCGCACGGCGCCGCTCGCGCGCCGCGGCGAGCACGGGCCCCAGCATCTCCTCGTGGAAGCGGTCGCAGCCGATGCAGAGGTTCCGGTAGGGGCGGCCCGCAGGCGTCGCGGTCGACGAGCGCTCCAGGAAGCGCTCCTCGCTCCAGCCCTGGGCGATGCCCATGCGCTCCGGATGCCCCATCGAGATCGCCTCGTAGGCGGGAACGCCCGTGAGCGAGTCGAGGATGTCGATGAGGCCGTCCTCCAAGAGGCTGCCCAACGGCAGCTTGGTCTTGATGCAGCACGGGTAGAGGCTGCCGTCGGGCTCGACGGAGACCTCCGAGCCGCTGTAGCGGTGGCTCAGGAAATTGAGCCCGCCCGACCAGCGATTGCAGAAATTGTCGGCGAGCGTGGCGCGGCTGAGGTCGTTCTGCCAGGCGCGGCCGCGCGGCCACAGCTTGCCGATCCAGGAGTCGGGCGTGGCGCCGAAGAAGCTGTAGTACTGCCCGCTCTCCTCGTGCCACTTGCGGCTCTCCGAGGAGAGCCCGGAGGGCGCCATGCCGTGGCGCTCGAAGAGGCGCGAGAGCTCCTCCATGAAGGCGGCCTGGCGCTCGGCCCCCTCGAGGCCGACGTGGTAATCGTCCACGCCGGCGACGGAGATCATCGAGACGCCGCGAGAGAGGAGCTCGTCCACGATTCTGTCGGTCACGAGATCGCCGGTCGTCTGCACCACGATCTTGACGCCGCCTTGGGCCGCATAGCGGCGCGCGAGCCGCTCGATGACCGGATAGGTGACGCGCTCGCGCACCTCGTCGAGGAGGCACTCGCCGCCCGAGAGGATGACGCGGCCGACCTTCTCGGCAAGCGTGCCGTCGGCTTGCGGCTCGTCGCGGTCGAGATAGGTCATGCGCTCGGGAAAGTGATCGACGATGCGGGGGAAATTCGCCGCCGCCTCGGCGAGGACGCCTGCCAGCCCCTCGCGCACGTAGGGATGGAAGCGCTCCTCGTAGCAATGGCGGCAGCGCCGGTGGCAGGCCCAGCTCATGACGTAGTAGATCGATTCCATGGGACTCCCCGGCCTCGCCTCGGCGCCGGCGCGCTTACGCCTGCGGCCGCCAGCGAAGAAGATAGCGCTCCACGCGCTCGATCGCGAGGTCGATGCCGAGCACCACGATCGAGGTGAGGATGAGGCCGGCGAAGACCCCGGTGGTGTCGAAGACGCCCTGCGCCTGGGCCACCACGTAGCCGATGCCCTTGGAGGCGCCGATGTACTCGCCGACCACGGCACCCACGAGTGCGAAGCCGATCGAGGTATGGAGGCTCGAGAAGATCCAGGCCATGGCCGAGGGCAGATAGACGTGGCGCATGAGCTGATGGTCGGAGGCCTGCAGCATGCGCGCGTTGTTGAGGATGACGGGATCGACCTCGCGTATGCCCTGAAAGGTGTTGAAGAACACCACGAAGAACACGAGCGTCACGCCGAGCGCGATCTTGGAGGCCATGCCGAGCCCGAACCAGATGATGAGGATGGGGGCGAGGATGACGCGCGGCAGCGCGTTCATGACGCGGATATAGGGGTCGAACACGGCGGCGAGGAGCTCGACCCGCGCGAGCGCCAGGCCTGCCGCGACGCCGGTCACGATGCCGATCGCGAAGGCGGCCATCGCCTCGGTGAGCGTCGTCGCCAGATGGATCCAGATGTAGCCGGTCCAGATCCACTGCGCCATGCGCAGGGCGATTTGAGACGGCATGCTGAAGAAAAAGGGATCGAGCCAGCCCGTACGCGAGAGCGCCTCCCAGGCGCCCATGCTCGCCGCGAAGAAGCCGATCCGCAGCGCGAGGATGAGCCGGCGGCTCGTCCGCTTGCGCGTGACGACGACGGCGGCGCTCTGCTCACGTGCCACGGCCGGGCTCCGCGCGGTCCTCTGCCATGTGCTTCATCACCTCGTCGCGCAGGTCCGCCCAGATGCGCTTGTAGAGCGCGTTGAAGGCGGGATCGAGGCGGATCTCGGCCACGTCGCGCGGCCGCTTAAGCGCGATGCCGTAGTCGCCCTTGAGGCGCGCCGGGCCGGTCGAGAGCACGACCACGCGGTCGGCGAGTGCGATCGCCTCCTCGAGGTCGTGGGTGATGAAGAGCACGGTCTTGCTGCTGCCCTGCCACAGCTCGAGTAGCTCGTTCTCCATGATCTGGCGCGTCTGCACGTCGAGGGAGGCGAAGGGCTCGTCCATGAGGAGGATGCGCGGGTCTGTGATCCACGCCTGGGCGATCGCTGCGCGCTTGCGCATGCCGCCCGAGAGCTGGTGGGGAAAGCGGTCCTCGAAGCCGGCGAGGCCGACGCGCGCGAGCCAGCGCCGCGCCTCGGCCCTGGCCTCGGCGTGAGCGACGCCGCGGAAGACGAGGCCGAGCTTGACGTTGTCGAGCACCGTGCGCCACGGCAGCAGGGCATCTTGCTGGAAGAGATAGGCGGCGTGCGGGTTGACGCCCGTGAGCTGCTCGCCGAACACCGAGACGCGCCCCTCGGGCGGAAAGAGGAGCCCGGCGGCGGCGTTGAGCAGGGTCGATTTGCCGCAGCCCGACGGCCCCACGATGGCGACGAAGGTTCCCGTCTCGATTGCGAGATCGATGCCGCTCATCACCGTGTGGACGGCGCCCGCGGGCGTGGCGAAGCGCACGGTCACGCCCTCGAAGGCGATCGCCGGCGCGCCGTCAGGCCGGGGCACCGGCCCGCCTGCAATAGACGCCACCCGCCCCCATGCGGTCCCGCCGCTCAGTGGGTGGGGATGCCGAACTTCGCGGCCGCCTTCTCGGCGTAGGCATTGGTGTAGGTCTTCGCGAGATCGACGTGGGCCTGCGCCACCTCGGCGTCCGACTGGCTGAAGACGTCCAGCACCGCCTGGGCGCCCTTCGGGTCCATGAGGCCGTTCTCCGAGTACATGGGGATCGTGTTGACGAGGGCTGCGAGATAGAGCGCCTTGTCCTGGCCCACGTATTCCGCGGGCATCTTCTCCATGATCTCCGCGGGCGTGTGCCCATGAATCCACTTGAGCGTCTCGACGACGGCATCGGTCAGCCCCTGGGCCTCCTTGGCGTGGGCTGCCACCCAGGCCTCAGGCGCGTAGAGGGCGCCGCCCGGGTAATCGCCGCCGAACACCTTGCGCGTGTCCGCGGCGGTGCGCGTGTCGACCAGGATGCGCAAGTCCTTGTGGCGCGCCTTGAGCTGGGTCACCGCCGGGTCGAGCATGACGGCCGCCTGCACCTGGCCCTGCTCCATCGCGGCAATCGCCGTGGCGCCGAGGCCGACGCCGAGGGCCGGCACCTTGGCCGGGTCGTAGCCGCCCTTCTTGAGCGCGTATTTGAGGAAGAAATCGGTGGACGAGCCGGGTGCCGAGACGCCGACGTTGTGGCCGACGAGGTCGCCCACGGATTTGATCGTATCGGTGAACTTGGGCGAGACCACGAGGACGAGGCCGGGGAAGCGGTCGTAGATCACGAAGGCCTCGAGGAGCTTGCCCTTGGGCGCGAGCTCGACCGTATGGTCGTAATAGCCGGAGACCACGTCGGCGCTGCCGCCGAGCACCGCGGTCAAGGCCTCGGAGCCGCCCTTGAGCGCGATCATCTCCACGTCGACGCCGTTCTTCGCATAGAGGCCGAGCTGGTTGGCCAGCACCGTCGGCAGATAGCAGAGGCAACCGGCACCGCCGATGGCGAGCTTCACGTGGGGATTGTCCGCCGCTTCAGCCGCACCGACGCCAGAGAGCAGCCCGGCCGCCAGCGCTATCGCCGCGATCCGCCGCAAGGTCGCGCGGCCGCCTCGCGGCATCTTCCATGGGTTTCCCATCACCGTTTCCTCCCTTGGGGGCAATTACGTTGACCGCCTCGTCTCAGGGCATGGCGCTACCCTAGCGGGCGGGGGCAGCGCGAACAAGGGGCGGTCGAGTACGCCTGCAGTACCGCCGTGGGTCCTTCGAGACGCGCCCCTTCGGGGCGCTCCTCAGGACGAGGTCAATTTGTGTGTGGCAGAAATGCTGTTCCTCGTCCTGAGGAGCGAGCGCAGCGAGCGTCTCGAAGGACCCACCGTAGCCGGTCCGAGACACCTTTGACCACGCGGCGCTACGGGAGGGTAATGCGCGCGTCAACGGCCGTGCGTGCTAGCGCTCGCCGCCCGGATAGTGCTTTTCCAGCGTCGCGCCGCACGTCTCGACCGCGGCGATGAAGCCGTCGGCAAGCCGGCCCGCCTGGACCGCGGCGACGAAGCGGGCGACGAGCTGATTCCAGGTGTCCGGCGCGACGCGGCCGTGGATCTCGCGGTCGGCGAGCACCTCGACGTAACGCTCGCCGAGCGACACGAAGAACAGCACGCCATTGCGGTGCTGCGCGCTGCCCACGATTCGGGTGGCGAACTCGCGCTGAGCGAGCTGCCGCGCGTGCTCGCGCCTGATGGCGCCAGGGACGATGCGCAAGCGGAGCGGCCGCCAATCGAGAACGAGAGCGAGCGCTATGAAGAGCGCGGCGTTGACGAGGAAGCCCTCGCCGATGGAGAGCGCCGGGCGGAGCAGCGCCAGCACGCCCGTGACCGAGAGCGCGGCGACCGCGGCCCAGGCCACCGGGAAAAGCGCATAGCGCTCGCTCGCCGGCACGATCACGAGTGCTATGTGCGCGCTGGTTCGACGTTCCGCGTCGGCAACGGCGGCGCCGATGCGCTCGCGCTCCTCTTGCGTGAGGGGAACCTTGGCCGTCACCATGAGCCGGAAGCGCCTCCGCCGCCGAACGATCCGCCGCCGCCCGAGAAGCCGCCGCCAGAGAAGCCGCCCCCGCCGGACGAGCTGCCGGACGACCCGCCGAGCCAGAAGACCGAGCCGTGGCCGTGGCGATGCGGGTCGTGGCGGTGCCGCCACAAGCCGACGAGGACGATGCCCCAGATGCCGAAGAAGACCAGGCACCAGAGCGGGATGAAGATGGCGAGAAAGAGGGGGCTATCCTCCGCCTTCCCCCCGCCCGCGACCGCCTGCTCGCCGCCGAGCACGCGCAGCATGGCGGCGGTGCCGTTGCGCACGGCGGCGTCGAAATCGCCGCGGCGGAAGGCCGGCAGGATCACCTGCTCGATGATGACGCGGCTCTCGGCGTCGGTGAGGCGGCCCTCGAGGCCGTAGCCCACCTCGATGCGCACCTTGTGCTCGTTGGGCGCCACCAGGAGGATGGCGCCGTTGTCGCGCCCCTTCTGGCCGATGCCCCAGCTGCGGCCGAGCTGGTAGCCGAAATCCTCGATCGCATAGCCTTGCAGCGACTTGACCGTCGCCACCACGATCTGCTCGCCCGTCGCCTTCTCGCGCGCGGCCAGCATCTCGGTGATCTCGTCGCGGGTCTTGGGCGACAGGATGCCGGCGTCGTCGACGACGCGGCCGCTCAGCTGAGGGAAGGACGGTGCCGCGGCGGCGACCGCCCCCAGGACCAGCCAGAGCGCCGCGGCGGCGCCCACGAACGCGGCGTGCCGGCGCCGCGGCCTCGGCCGAGGCGCCATCAGAACTTGACCTGGGGCGGCTGCTGCGCCTGCTCGGAGATGGAGAAGGTCTCCTTGACCGTGGCATCGGGATAGAGCAGGGCCGCGATCCAGCGGCTGGGGATCGAGCGCAGCGTCGTGTTGTAGCGCTGCACCGCCTCGATGTAGTCGCGCCGCGCCACGGCGATGCGGTTCTCGGTGCCTTCGAGCTGCGATTGCAATGCCAAGAAATTCTGGTCCGATTTGAGCTGGGGATAGCTCTCGCTCACCGCCAGGAGGCGCCCCAGCGCGCCGGTCAATGCGGCCTGGTTCTGCTCGAAGAGCTTGAACGCATCGGGGTTGGTCAGAATGTTGGCCGGCAGTTGCATCTGCGTCGCCTTGGCGCGCGCCTCGGTGACGGCGGTGAGCACCTGCTGCTCCTGGCGGGCATAGCCCTTCACCGTCTCGACGAGGTTCGGAATGAGGTCGGCGCGCCTCTGGTACTGGTTCAGCACCTGGCTCCACGCCGCCTTGACAGCCTCGTCCTGACGCGGCACCGCGTTGATGTCGGAGGCGGCGAGGGCGAGCGCGCCGAGCAGGACCACGGCGATGACCGCCGTTGCACCGCGAGACAAGCCGAACATCTCTACTCTCCCCCTGGGCGCAGCTCGAGGCAAGCTGCCTCGGCTAGCCCGGCATCGGGCGCTACTTGGCCAGCACGATCTCCACGCGGCGGTTCTTCTGGCGGCCCGCGGGATCGTCGGAGCCGTCGGGCTTGGTGTTGGGCGCCACCGGCTTGGTGGCGCCGAAGCCTTGCGTCGTCATCTTGACGTGGCCCAGCCCCTCTTTCTGCGCGAGCCACTGCTTCACGGATTCGGCGCGGCGCTCGGAGAGCTTCTGGTTGTAGGACGGGGTACCCTTGCCGTCGGTGTGGCCGTCGATGCGCACGCTGCGCCCCTTGCCCTTGTCCCTGATGATCCCGGCGACCGTATGGAGTGCTGCCGCCGCCTCGGGCTTGATCGTCGCCTTGTCGAAGTCGAAGAGCACGTTGGCCGAGAGCTCGATGCGGATCTCGGTGGCGGTCTCCTTGACCTGGAGGTCCTTGACCCCGCCCGAAAGATCGACCGCCTTGCCCCCGGTGCCCGCGGCGGCACCGCCGATCGCCTCGTTCTTGCCGGCGAGATCGACGACGATGAATTTCAGGTCGGTGATCCGGCCGGAAAGATCGAGAAGCTTCGCTCCGGCGTCCAGAACCTTCCCTGCGGCGCCGCCGGACCCGCCGCCCAAATCGACGACGGTGAACACAAGATCGAGCGTCTTCCCGCCGAGCGGTCCGCCCGCACCCTCCTGGGCCGGCGCCGCGCTGGCGCCGGCGGCGAGAAGAAGCGCAACGCAGCCAGCCAGGCGCATCGCACCGGCTCCCTTCACTTGGCGAGCGGCACGTCGTCCATGGGGATGAAATGCGGCACGACCACGCCGATCTTGTCGACGCCGTCGGGCGGCGCCGGGAATTTTACCCACAAGTTGATGCTGGCATGCGGGGCAATTTGGGGGATGTTGCGGCTGCAGACGCAAGTCTTGTCGGCGTCATGGATCGCCTCGTACTTCTTCTTGCCGGCCAGATCGACGAGATAGACGCCGTCGACGCTATATGACTCCTGGGCCCACAAACTGTCGAAAATTCGAACCCCCGAGTCCGAATCATTGAATACCGTGAAGCGCAGCATGACGGTTCCGCCGGTCACACGCTTCAGCTCCAGGACGTTCGATGCGAGTGCCCGTCGCCTCGCCGTCGGTGGAGGCGATGGGCGCTGCCGCAACCGGCTGCAATAGGGCGAACATCGACAAGCCGCAGAGCATCGCCAGCCAGACCAGTTTTCGCATAGCCATGACCCCCCCCTCATGCTGTCCCGACAAGCATTCGCGACGATCTTAAGAACCAAGATGAGAACGGTTGCCCCGTCAGCCGCGAGAGATTAGCCGGTATTCCCCCGGCGATTGAACTCTAGACGCATTAGAATATAGAATTTTCCTTCGAGATGCACCGGAGATTCATGGACGAGCGATGCCATATTCCGCCGAGGCCCGCCATGTCGCACGATGACCCCAGAGAGAAGCCGCACGGCCTCGCCCGCGGTCTCACGCAATACGGCGATCCCGGCTTCGCCGCCTATCTCCGGCGCTCCTTCGCGCGCTCCATGGGCTATTCGGCGGCGCTCCTCAAGCGGCCTGTCGTCGGCATCGCCAACTCCGCGAGCGGACTCAACAACTGCCACCGCCATTTCCCCGAGCTCGTGGAGGCGGTGAAGCGCGGCGTGCTGGCGGCGGGCGGCCTGCCCCTCGAGTTCCCCACCATCTCGCTGGGCGAGCCCTTCCTCGCCCCCACCAGCATGATGTTCCGCAACCTCATGGCGATGGACGTGGAGGAGATGGTGCGCGCCCAGCCGCTCGACGCGGTGGTGCTGGTGGGCGGCTGCGACAAGACGGTGCCGGCCCAGCTCATGGGTGCCGCCTCCGCCGGCGTGCCCGCCATCCAGCTCGTGGCCGGCCCCATGATGACGGGCCGCTACCGCGAGCAGCGCCTCGGCGCCTGCACCGACTGCCGCCGCTTCTGGGCGCAATACCGCGCAGGCACCCTTCCGGGCGAGGAGATCGAGCTCATCGAGAGCCGCCTCGCCACCACCGCCGGCACCTGCGCCGTCATGGGCACGGCCAGCACCATGGCGGCGATCTCCGAGACGCTGGGCATGATCCTTCCCGGCACCGCGGCGATCCCGGCCGTGCATGCCGACCGCCTGCGCGCCGCCGAGGCGACGGGCGCGCGCGCGGTCGAGCTTGCCGGCTCGACGCTGACGCCGGAGAAGATCATCACGGAGAAGTCCGTCGAGAACGCGCTCCGCGTGCTGCTCGCCCTCGGCGGCTCGACCAATGCCATCGTGCATCTGACCGCGGTCGCCGGCCGGCTCGGCATCCCGGTGCCGCTCTCGCGGCTCAACGAGCTCAGCGACGCGACGCCGGTGCTGGTCGACTTGAAGCCGGTCGGCGAGCATTACATGGAGGACTTCTTCGCGGCGGGCGGCGTCGGTGCCGTGCTCGCGGAGCTCAGGCCGCTCCTCCACCTCGACTGCATGACCGTCACCGGCGAGACGCTCGAGCAAGTCCTCGCCGCGCGGCCGGCCTGGGTCGACCGCCGCATCGTGCGGCCGCGAGAGGAGCCGTTCCAGCCCCAGGGCGGCCTCGTAGCACTCTTCGGCAGCTTGGCCCCGCGCGGCGCCATCTTGAAGCGCGCCGCGGCCTCGCCGCAGCTCTTCGAGACCGAGGGGCGCGCCGTGGTCTTCGCCTCGCTCGAGGACTTGGCGCGGCGCATCGACGATCCGGCGCTCGACGTGACGCCCGAGGATTTCCTCGTGCTGCAGAATGCCGGCCCCAAGAGCCCCGCTGCGATGCCGGAGGCTGGCTATCTGCCGATCCCGGGGAAGCTCGCGCGCCAGGGCGTCAAGGACATGGTGCGCATCTCGGACGCGCGCATGAGCGGCACCGCGTTCGGCACCATCGTGCTCCATGTGACGCCCGAGGCCGCCGACGGTGGGCCGCTCGGCCTTGTTAAGAGCGGCGACCGCATCCGGCTCAGCGTGAACGAGCGCCGCATCGACCTCCTGGTGGACGCGGCCGAGCTCGCCCTCAGGCGGCAGAGCCAGGTGCCGGCGAGCGTTCCCGCGCGCGGCTACGCCAGGCTCTTCCACCAACACGTGCTGCAAGCGGACGGCGGCTGCGACTTCGATTTCCTCCGCCCGCCCGGGCGCGCAGCGAACGGCATGCCGAGCCCCTGAGCCGCGCACGATTATTGCCTCGCTTCCGCCAGTCGTGTTAGGATGTGTCGTGGTTCCTGAAGCCGTCCCCGGCGGAGGCCCGCCGCGCGGACGGGGGGGAGGGACGAAGACGATGAAGACGCTGGATTTGCGGGTTTCGTTTCTCATTGCCGCAGCTTGGCTCCTCGCCCTCACGATGTTCTCGATGTGGCGTGGCGCGTCGTTCGGCGGGGAGGAGATTGGCATCTTCAGTGCGCTGGGGCCGCTTCCCGTTGCGTCGCAGGACATGGCGGCTGCACAGGCTCCCAAGCACAACAAGCTGCCGATCCATTGGGCCCATCAGCGCTGGGGCGCTGTCTAAGCAACAACAATAGCCGCGCCGGGCGCCGTCCGCCGGACATCGCAGAGCCGGAAGAGGTGCTGTTCGCGATCGCCGATGCCGGCTCGATGCTGCCGTCCTGGCTTGCCGGACGACACGGGGCAGCTCGTGCGCTTCCTCGTTCCCCTCGTCGCTCGCTTGCTTTATCGTGCTCGGCAAAATACGCCGCGGAGGAAGCGAGGAGCCTGCCATGCAGCTTTACGACTGTAAGCCCGCGCCGAGCCCGCGGCGCGTGCGCATCTTCATGGCCGAGAAGGGCATCGCCATCCCCACGATCCAGGTCGATCTGCGCGCGGGGGAGCAGTTCACGCCCGCCTTCAGCACCGTCAACCCGCAATGCGTGGTGCCCTATCTCGTGCTCGACGACGGCACGGGCATCTGCGAGGTGCCGGCGATCTGGCGCTACCTCGAGGAGAGCTACCCGTCGCCGCCGCTCATGGGCATTGACGCCAAGGACAAGGCGCTCGTCGCCATGTGGGAGCGGCGTGCCGAGCTCGAGGGCTTCCTCGCGGTGGGCGAGGCGTTCCGCAACTCGAGCCCCGCCTTCAAGGACCATGCGCTCTCGGGTCCGCACATCTACGCGCAGATCCCGGCCCTCGTCGAGCGCGGCAAGGCGCGCTTCGCCGACTTCCTCGGCGAGCTCGACGGCTGGCTCGCCGCGCGCGAATTCGTGGCCGGCCCGCGCTACACCGTGGCCGACATCACCGCCCTCGTCGCCGTCGATTTCGCGGGCTGGATGAAGATCGCCATCCCCGCCGAATGCCGGAACGTGCGGCGCTGGTACGACGCGGTCGCCGCCCGCCCGAGCGCCAAGGCGTGACGAGGGGACGAAGCGGGTGCACGACGGAGGACACGGAGAGCGGAGAGAGTGAGGTTTCAGCGCAGAGGGCGCTGAGGTTTCGCGGTGGCCGCAGTGAGATTGATACCATCGCGTACCCTGCGAGACCTCAGCGTCCTCCGCGCTAAATCCTCCTCTTCTTCTCTGGCGAAACCGATCGGGCGCGGTGAAAGAGGTTCGCGATGACGCTGCCCAAGGACCGCATCGCCTATTCCGCCATCGTCGACCGCCCGCCGCTCAAGCTGCCGGGCGGGGCGCGGCTCATCGTGTGGCCCATCGTCAACCTCGAGGTGTGGGAGATCGCACGTCCCATGCCGCGCCAGGTGCTGCCGGCGCCGGCGGGTGCCGCCGTGGTGCCGGACGTGCCCAACTGGGCCTGGCACGAGTACGGCATGCGGGTCGGCTTCTGGCGCCTCAAGGCGGCACTCGAGCGCTTCGCCGTGACCCCCACCCTCTCGATCAATGCCGCGGTGGTGAACGAGTATCCGCGCGTGGCCGAGGCGGCGCGCGACGGGGGCTGGGAGTTCATGGGCCACAGCTTCGTTCAGATGCCCATCCACCAGCTCGCGGACGAGCGCGCGGCGATCGCGCAGTCGCTCGATACGCTCGCCGCCTTCACCGGTGCCCGCCCGCGCGGCTGGCTCGGCCCCGGCCTGACCGAGACCTACGAGACCCTCGATCACCTGGCCGAAGCGGGCATCGAATATATCGGCGATTGGGTGTTCGACGATCAGCCGGCGACGCTGCGGACCGCGCACGGCCCCATCGTGGCGCTGCCCTACACGGTCGAGCAGAACGACATCCCGATGATGATCGTGCAGCATCACCGGGCGGACGAGCTCTTCTCGCGCACGCGCGACGCCTTCGACCGGCTCCATGCCGAGGGCGGAGAGAGCGCGCGCGTGCTGGCGCTCGCCGTGCATCCCTACATCAGCGGTGTCGCGCACCGCATCCGGCACTTCGAGGCCATCCTCGAGTATATGAAAGCCCGCGAGGGCGTGCTGTTCTGGACCGGCGCCGAGATCCTCGACTGGTACCGCGCCGCCGCCAGGGCGGCCTGAGGGGAAATAAGGAAACACCATGAGCGAGGACATCCTGGCGGCGGGCTTCAAGGAGACGCCATTCTGGTGGGAGGCCGCACCCATCTCCCCACGCCCGGCGCGCGAGCTGCCGAAGCACGTCGACGTAGCGGTGATCGGCGCCGGCTATTCGGGGCTTTCGGCTGCCCTCACGCTGGCGCGCGCCGGACGCTCGGTCCTCGTGCTCGAGGCCGGCGTTCCCGGCGAGGGGGCGAGCTCGAGGAATGGCGGCATGTGCGGCGACCAGCTCAAGCCCTCGCTCGAGGAGCTCACCCGCCGCTACGGCGAGAAGCTCGCGGTGGCCCTCCTCAAGGAGGGGCGCGAGGCCCTCGAGTTCCTGGCCTCCTTCATCACGCAAGAGGGCATCGAGTGCCATTTCTCGCGCATGGGGCGCTTCACGGGCGCCCTCAAGCGGGGCCAGTACGAGGAGATGGCGCGCATTTCGGAAACGCTCAGGAAGGTGAACGGCTTCGAGTTCGACATGGTGGGGAAGGCCGAGGTGCGCCAGGAGATCGGCACCGACGCCTATGTGGGCGGCCGCGTCACCCATCACCACGGCGGCCTCCACCCGGCACTCTATCACCGCGAGCTCCTGAAGCGCGCGCTTGCGGCCGGTGCCCAGATAGCAGGCGAGACGCCGATGACGGGCTTGAGGCGCGAGATGCGCGGCTTCACCGTCGGCACGCCCAAAGGCGAGGTCGAGGCGCGCGACGTGATCGTCACCACCAACGGCTATACCGGCCCGGTGACGGACTGGCTGCGCCGCCGCGTCATCCCGGTGACGAGCTACATCATCGCGACCGAAGAGCTCTCCGGCAACCTCATGCTTGAGCTCATGCCCAAGGGGCGCATGATGACCGATACCAACCGCCTCCTCGTCTATTTCCGCCCGTCGCACGACGGCAAGCGCATCCTCTTCGGCGGCCGCGCCCACTACCGCCCGGCCGACCTCAAGGAGGCAGGTGCGATCTTGCGCCGCTACCTGGTGCGCCTCTTCCCCGAGCTCTCGGAGACGCGGCTCAGCCACAGCTGGTACGGCTTCATCGCCTACAGCTTCGACCGCCTGCCCCACAGCGGGATTTCCGACGGCGTGCATTACGCGCTCGGCTACTGCGGCTCGGGCGTGGTGATGTCGACCTGGCTCGGGCGCAAGGCGGCCTTGAGCGTGCTCGGCTCGCTCGAGGGCCGAAGCGCCTTCGCAGAGATCGGCCATCCGAGCTTGCCGCTCTACCGCGGCACGCCGTGGTTCCTGCCGCTCGTCAAGGCATACTACTACGCCGCGGACGTGCTAGGCCGCTGAGCCGGGTCATGCGGCACCCCAGCCTCGCGGAACGAGCAGCTTCGCCGCCGCCGACAGGCGATGGCGCAGGACTTCGCGCCGCGCCGTGGCGTGGTCCGCCATCCAATTGAACATGACGTAGCGTCTCACCCCGACGTAAGGCTTGTGGCCGTGATAGGACCGCTCGGTGCGGCGAAAAGCCGCAAGCGTACCTCCAGTTGGCGGCACCTCGGCAGCCGCGTCCTCGATAACCCCGCGGCTGATGTTCTTGGCCAAATTCTTCTGAAAAACGCCGCGGTATACGACCTCCACGGAACCGGTAGCCATAGCACGTACCTCCTGGCCGACTTGACCAAAATTACGTCCGGATTTTTGGAGTACGTATTTTCCATCCCTTTTGGTAGCGCTCGTTGAGATATTGATACGAACTAGCGGCCGGGAAAATGATCTGGATCGAATTCGCGCCTCTCGATTGCGCTATGCTCGACGCAAATGTGCCGCTCTTCCTCGGCTGCGTGGAGCGCGGACGTTTGGGTGCAAAGGTTATCCTGGCCGCCGCCGATGCGCGCGCGGCGGTCGGTTGGGCGCGTGCGTCCTTCGTGACATGGGGCTGTCAGCGAACCTGATCACCATCGTCAAAACAAGCGGATGTCCGGTTGGGGCCAATAATGAAGAGAGTCCGTTCGTCATTTGAGCCTGTCCGGCTCGGTGGTGCAACGGGACGGGGCGTGGAGCCCCCAACGAGCTCAAACGCCCCGCCCCGTTGCGTCACGGAGGCGCCGAGCCTGGCTCGGCCGCTGTTACCGTCTCGCCAAGGACTTTGAGAACCTCACCCGTACCGCCTGGGCCTTCGTTGTGCTCGCCGGCATCCGCCTCATGGTCCGTCGACCAGCGAGGCTCGGTCCAAGAACCAAAACTTTCCGAACAGACACTTATGTTTTTGATAACAATATCTTAACGATATTCTGTTAATGTGCTGCAATGCGATATTGAAAAACCGCTCAGAATTGGTCAGGTTTGCTTCTGAGGCAGATATTTGGTTCTGCTAGGTCCCGTTTACAGAGTTGCCAGACGTAGGCAGCGTCAGATGGTAGCGAGATGAAGGGTGTCGAGGAAGGATCGAGCGAGCTTGTCGTAGTGTGTGGCGACGGTGCGGTTGAGCTTGTCCGCCATCGCGTGCGCCAGCGTGGAAGCAACAGCCTCCCACACGCCGGCCTCGCTCCAGCGTCGGAAGCGCTAGTACACGTTTATCCATTTACCGTACTTCTCCGGAACGTCCCGCCAAGGGGCGCCGGTCCGCAGCCGCCAGAGAATGCGGTTCACGATGGTTCGGTTGTCGAACGACGGTCGGCTCTTGCGGCCACGCTCCGCCGGCAGCAAATCCTTCAACAATCGTCGTTTGGCTTCGCTCAGATCGCCTCGGCTCAAGGTCCCCTCCTCTCCAAGAGGAATCCTTGAATCGAAATTCGATTCGGGCGTCATTCATTTTGTAAACAGGGCCCAGCACCGTGAGACGGATGGAACTGAGTCGACCACGTTACGGAGATACCTAAAAACCCGGACAGGAAATTCGCGCGTTACTAGAGTCAAGGACTCAAATTCGATGAATACGACACAAGCAATACGCGCCCTCCCTAAATGGCTCGTCGCTCTGTACGCCGACCAGCGCGGCGCTGCGTTGATCATGACGGCCCTCATGATCGTCGCGCTTTGCGGCATTGCCGGGCTCGGCACCGACGCAGCGAACTGGTACACCAATGAGCGCCAGATGCAGAAGATCGCGGACAACGCGGCTTTGGCCGCCGCTCCGCTCCTCGGCACCCAGAGCAATACCACCGCAATGATCACCGCGGTAGCCGAGAATGTCGGCGTTCTCGACGGCCTGTCCACGGCTAATGGCGATACCATTTCGGTGCAAGTCGCCGCCGACCGCTCCACCGTGACAGTCACCGCTTCGCGTAATCTGCAACTCTACTTCTCCGTGCTTTTCTTGCCCAAGGCCCCGACGACCACGGCCACGGCGGTGGCCGGGCCGGGAGGAACCCCCGTCTGCATTCTCGTTCTTGATCCGTCCGGCCAAAGCCTGTTGGTCAATAGCGGCGCCCAAATCAACGCGCCGAATTGCCAAATAAACGTCGCTTCGACCAGCAGTCCGGCGGCGATGATCGATTCGAGTCTTCCGAATATCGCCGGGATGTGCGTCGCGGGAGGGACAACCGTCAATGGCGGCGCGCAGGTCAATAACTTGACCAATCATTGCACCGTCGCCTCGAATCCCTATGCTGGCACGATCCCCAAGCCGAGCTACAGCAATTGCACCGTTAGCAACCAGAACTACAGTGGGACGGTGCATCTTTCGCCTGGGACCTATTGCGGATCGTTCAATTTTAATGGATCGGGGACGGCGAACCTCGCGGCGGGCACTTACATCCTCGATGGAACGAATTGGAATCTGAATAGCGGTTGGACCATCAACGGCACGGCCGTGACGTTTTATTTCGTCAACAGCTCCTCCTACATCCAAATCAATTCGGGCGTCACGGCAAACTTGTCGGCACCGACGAGCGGCACCTATGCCAATGTCCTGATGTTCGAGCCTGATGGCCTGAGCACAAGCAGCTTTACGATCGACGGATCCTCGTCGGGACATTTATTGCAGGGTCTTATTTATCTGCCGAGCCGCAACATTACCTTTAACTCCGCCTCGAACGTCACGAGCGACGGCATGACGCTGGTGGCAAATGAGGTCACCTTCGATACGATGAACTTGTCCCTAAGCCCGTCGCCGAATGCCATCAATTCGGCCAACGGTAGCCTGAACGCGGTGCTCTTGCAGTGATATGGCCGACGAACAAAGTGCATCGCGCCGTCGCTTCGGCCCGGGGCGCCGCCGCAGTCGAAGTGGCCCTGGTTCTAGCGCTATTCCTCGTGCCATTTCTGCTCTTGTTGTGGGACGTGGGACTAGTCGCCTTGGGCAAGGCCGAGCTCGACGAGGCGCTGCAGGACACGATGACCTACGTCAGCGCGGGCAACGCGAGCAATAGCTCCGGTATCACGGCCGCCGCCCAAAAGGCCTATGGAACATCGATCACCGTCTCGACCAGCACGGTCTGCTACTGCGTTGCCACCGGCACAAGCCAGCCGACCGCGCCCAGCTCGATAGCCTGCACAAGCACGTGCAATTCTGGCTACGTTCGTCAGCAGTTCATGAACATCACAGTGAGCACCGAAGTCGATATTCCGTTTCCGGTGTCAGGCTTCAACCTGACGTCGCCGCTAACGCTCACGACGACCGGCTCCGTGCGCACCGGCTGACGATGTCGCGAACCGGCCTCCTTGCCAAGTTTTTCGGGGATCGAAGAGGCACAGCGGCCCTGGAGGTTGCCCTTACCCTTCCGATCTTTCTCGGCGTGTGCCTCGGCATCGCGGAGCTCGGACTCTACGTGGCCCAGCAGCAGGCGCTTACCGAAGCCGTCTTCGCCGGCGAACGCTATGCTATCGTGCACGGCTCGCAAAGCTCTTCGCCGGCCTCCGCCTCCACCATCCTGACGCAAGTCCAGAATAATTGCGGTATGCTCGCCCCTGGCAATATCTCCGTGTCGGTCACATTCTCCCCGAATAATAGTCCAGGAAGCACCGTGGCGATCGTGGCGACCTATCCTTGGACACCGCTTTTTACCCTTTTTTATTTACCGTCGGTCACAATCACCGCTCGATCGGATGCGACTATTCTCCATTAAGCGCAGATGCTTCCGGGTCACATGAGGAATTGGATACGAAGTGGTGAGCAGTCCGAACCCGCCCGTGCCTAGTAAGCGATGTTCCGGAACCCTCGTAGATGCATGCTGCGGCTTGGCTTAGGACGTTCCGAGAACCCTTAACATGAGCGGCAGCCCTTAGCGCGCGGCTCTATGTCCGCAAAGCCCGCGATCCGGAAACGCAATGCGCGACGCAATCGACGCGCTCTCCAATTCCGCACCGGCATGCTATGCTGTCGGCGCGTCCGCAAGAGACGCGGCGAAACGTCCAGAGAGAGCGGGAGGCAATGGCCATGACGAGACTTCTGAGCACGATGGCAGCGCTCGGCGCCGCGGCGCTGCTCGCGGCAGGGAGCGCCGCGGGTGCCGCCGAGCCGATCAAGCTCGGCTCCTTCCTCGCCGTGAGCGGGCCGGCGGCCTTCCTGGGCGATCCCGAGAAGAAGACCCTCGAGCTCTTCGTCGAGCGCATCAACGCCGCGGGCGGCGTGCTCGGCCGGCCGCTCCAGCTCACCGTCTATGACACGGGCGGCGACGCCAAGCAGGCGGCGACCTTCGCGCGCCGGCTCATCGACGAGGACAAGGTCGACTTCATCATCGGCGGCAGCACCACGGGCGACACCATGGCCGCCGACCCGCTCGTCGAGCGCGCCGAGATTCCCTTCATCTCGCTGGGCGGCGCCTCGGTGATCGTCGATCCGGTCAAGAAGTGGCTGTTCAAGACGCCGCACACCGACCGCCTGGCGGTCGAGAAGGTCTATGCCGACATGAAGAAGCGCGGCCTCTCCAAGGTCGGCGTCATCGGCGGCGACGGCGGCTTCGACAAGTCCTGCATGGCGAACGCCGCCGACAAGAAGCTGCTCGATCCCGCCGGCGTCAGCGTGGTGGCGAGCGAGACCTACAGCTCGGGCGACAAGGACATGACGCCGCAGCTCACCAAGCTCAAGTCGGCACCCGGCATCCAGGCCATCCTCTTCTGCGGTTTCGGGGCCGCCTCGGTGATCGTCACCAAGAACTACCACCAGCTCGGCATCACGGTGCCGCTCTACCACAACCACGGCTCGGCCTCGAAGCAGTTCATCGCCGGCGCCGGCGAGGCGGCAGAGGGCGTGCGGCTCCCGGCGGCGGCCGTGCTGGTCGCGGCCGCGCTCCCCGCGAGCGACCCGCAGAAGAAGATCGGGCTCGCCTACACCAAGATCTACGAGGAGCGCTACCACGAGCCGATCTCCACCTTCGGCGGCCACGCCTACGACGCGCTCATGCTGCTGGTGAACGCGATTCAGCGCGTGGGCTCGACCGATCGCGCCAAGGTGCGCGACGCGCTCGAGACCACCAAGGGCTTCGTCGGCGTCGACGGCATGTTCAACCTGTCGCCGACCGACCACGACGGCCTCGACATCTCCTCCTTCAAGATGGTCGAGGTGAGGGACGGCAACTGGAAGTATCTCTATTAGAGGCGGCGCGGGTCCCTCACCCTCCCGTGGCCTTGCGGCTATGGGCCCCGCCCTCTCCCGCAAGCGGGAGAGGGATTGAGCGGCGGCGCCTATCCCCTCTCCCGTTTACGGGAGAGGGAGGGACCCATTGCGACGCAATGGGAGGGTGAGGGAAAGCCGTGGCCGAGTTTCTCCAGTTCCTCTTCTCGGGCATCACCGTCGGTGCCATCTATGCCCTCGTCGGGCTCGGTTTCTCGATCATCTACAACGCGAGCCAGGTGATCAATTTCGCCCAGGGCGAGTTCGTCATGATCGGCGGGCTCGCGACCGCCGTGCTGGCGGAGGGCGGCATGCCGGTGCCGCTGGCGGCGGCTCTCGCCATAGGCTTTGCCGTGCTCGCGGGTCTCGCCTTGGAGAAGCTCGCGGTCGAGCGCGCGGGCGAGGCACCCGTGGTGGCGCTCATCATCATCACGGTGGGCGCCTCCATCTTCCTCCGCGGCCTGGCGCAGGTGGTGTTCGGGCGCAACTATCATTCGCTCGCCGCCTTCTCAGGCGAGACGCCCATCCGGTTCGGCGGTGCCGCCATCGTGCCGCAGACGCTCTGGGTGCTCGGCAGTGCTGCACTCCTCGTCGCCGCACTCTGGTGGTTCTTCAACCGCACGCGGCTCGGCAAGGCTTTCCTCGCCACCTCCTGCGATCCGCTGGCGGCCCAGCTCGTCGGCATCGGCACGCGGGGGGTGCTGCTGCTCTCCTTCGCCCTCTCGGCGGCGCTGGGGGCGGTCGCCGGCGTCCTCATCACGCCCATCTCGCTCACCTCCTACGACGCGGGCGTGATGCTCGGCTTGAAGGGCTTCAGCGCCGCCGTGCTCGGCGGGCTCGGCAGCAGCATGGGGGCCGTCGCGGGCGGCCTCCTCTTGGGCCTCCTCGAGGCGTTCGGCGCCGGCTATCTCTCCTCCGCCTACAAGGACGCCATCGCCTTCGTCATCATCCTCCTGGTGCTCTTCTTCATGCCCCAGGGCCTCTTCGGCCAAAAGAGGAGCGAGCGACTGTGAGGGGGCCGGGGCCGCGCATGCCGGGGCTCTACCGCGGCAGCACCAGGCGCACCTCGCCGCGGCTCCAGCACTACCGCGGCCTCCTCATGCTGGCGCTCGTGCTGGCCCTGCTGCCCTGGCTCCTGCCCAACGACTTCTTCCTCAATGTGGCGATCCTCATCGGGATCAATGCCATCGTCGCGGTCGGGCTCAACCTGCTCATGGGCTACGCCGGGCAGATCAGCCTCGGACATGCCGGCTTCTTCGGCCTCGGCGCCTATGCCTCGGCGATCCTCACGGCACGCTACGGCTGGCCGCCGGCCGTCGCCGTGCTGGCGGGTGCCGCCGTCGTGGGCCTGCTCGCCTTCGCCGTGGCGCGCCCGCTCCTCCGCCTGCGCGGCCACTATCTCGCCATGGCGACGCTCGGTCTCGGCGTCATCATCTCGCTCGTGCTGGTGCACGAGAGCGAGCTCACCGGCGGGCCCGACGGCATGACGGTGCCGCCATTGAGCTTCCGCGGCCGCGAGTACGCGAGCGAGTGGAGCTGCTACTGGATCGTGGCCGGCGCCCTCTTCCTCGCGGTCGCGGCGGCGCTCAACCTTGTGCAATCGCCGCTCGGCCGGGCGCTCCGCGCGCTCCACGGCTCGGAGGCGGCGGCCGAGATGGTGGCGATCGACACGGTGCGCTACAAGACGCGCGCCTTCGTGATCTCGGCGCTCTTCGCAAGCATCGCCGGCAGCCTCTTCGCCCATTCGAGCGGTTTCTTGACACCGTCCGAGGCGAGCTTCCTCCGCTCGATCGAGTTCGTCACCATGGTCGTGCTCGGCGGCATGGCGTCCACCTACGGCGCCGTGGTGGGGGCGGCCGTCGTCACGGTGCTGCCCCAGGCGCTGGCACTCTTCCACGACTACGAGCAGCTGGCACTCGGCCTCGTGCTCATGCTCACCATGGTGTTCATGCCGAAGGGCCTGGTGCCGAGCCTCGCCGCGCGCTTGGGGAGGCGGCCGTGAGCCTCCTCGAGGTGGAGCGGCTATCTCGCGAGTTCGGCGGCATCCTCGCCGTCGACGATTTGAGCTTCGCCGTCGAGGAGGGCAGCGTCTTCTCGCTGATCGGCCCCAACGGGGCGGGCAAGACGACGCTCTTCAATCTGGTGACCGGCTTCGAGCGGCCGACGCGCGGCCGCATCCGCTTTGCCGGCCGCGACGTGACGGGCCTCGCACCTTCTCAGCTCGCAGCCCTCGGCATGTCGCGCACCTTCCAGAACCTGCGGATCTTCTTCAACATGACGGCGCTCGAGAATGTCATGGCCGGCCGCCACCGCCACCTCGACGGCCGCGTGCTCCCCGCCCTCTTCCGCCTGCCATGGATCGCGCGCGGCGAGCGGCGGGCGGCGGGCGAGGCCGCAGCGCTTCTCGAGCTCGTCGGCCTCGCGGAAGAGGGCTCCCTCCAGGCGGGCGAGCTCTCCTACGGTGCCTTGAAGCGCCTCGAGATCGCCCGCGCCCTCGCGACCGGGCCCAGGCTTCTCCTCCTCGACGAGCCCGCGGCCGGCCTCAATGCGCGCGAGACGCAGGAGATCGACGCCCTCATCGCCAGGCTGGCCAAGGGCGGCATCACCGTGCTCCTCGTCGAGCACGACATGAAGCTGGTCATGGGCGTCTCCGACCGCATCCTCGTGCTCGACTACGGCCGCAAGCTCGCCTGTGGCACGGCGTTCGACGTACGCAACGACCCGGAGGTGATCGCAGCATATCTCGGCCATGCCGGGAGCGCTCTCGCCCAGCCGTCGTCGGGACGCAAGAAGCCCGCCGGTCCCCCGCCCATCGACGTGTCGGGAGAGCCCTGATGCTGCTCAAGATCGACGGGCTCTCGAGCCACTACGGCCGCATCCAGGCGCTCCGCGGCATAGCGCTCGAGGTCTTGGAGGGCGAGCTCGTGGCCCTCGTCGGCGCCAACGGCGCGGGCAAGACGACGTTGCTCCGCACCATCTCCGGCGTGCGGCCGGCGAGTGCCGGCACCATCCGCTTCGACGGCGAGGACATCACGCGCGGCTCGCCGGCGCGCCGCGTGCGCCTCGGCATCGCCCAGGTGCCCGAGGGCCGCCACGTCTTCGGCCCGCTCTCGGTCGAGGACAATCTCGCCCTCGGCGGCTACACCCGGCCGCGCCGCGAGGCCGCGAAGACGCTGCAAGAGGTCTACGAGCGCTTCCCGGCACTCGCCGAGCGCCGCCGCCAGCCGGCCGGCACGCTCTCGGGCGGGCAGCAGCAGATGCTGGCGATCGGCCGGGCGCTCATGGCCAAGCCCCGCCTCCTCCTCCTCGACGAGCCGAGCATGGGGCTCGCCCCCATGCTCGTCGAGGACATCTTCCGCACCGTGCAGCAGTTGAAGGAGCTCGGCACCACGGTGCTCCTCGTCGAGCAGAACGCCTATGCGGCCCTTGCCATCGCCGAGCGCGGCTACGTCATGGAGACCGGCCGCATCGTCCTCGCCGACAGCGGCCGGGCGCTCCTCGAGAACGAGCAGGTCAAGGCGGCCTATCTCGGGCTGTGACCGCCCGCTCACCGCGCGCGCCGACTGGAGATGGCAAGGAATCCCTCTCCCGTAAACGGGAGTGGGATTTATCGCGACCGGCGGCGGCGCGGCGATGTGTGCATCAATTCGCGCCTTCGCGGGGACAAGCTTCGCGGGAAAGACGACGAGGCACGCGTCCACACGATCGGGTCATGCTCCGACGGCATGGAACGTTCCGCCCGCTTGACATCAAAACATCAACATGTCTATGCTTTGATGCATGAGAACGACCCTCACCATCGACGATGACGTGGCCGCCGTGCTCTTGCGCCTGCGCAAGAGCCGCGAGGCGAGCATGAAGACCCTCATCAACGAGGCGCTGCGGCGCGGCCTCAAGGATATGGGCGCGCGCACCAAGCGGCGCGGGCCGGTGCGCACACGCTCGGTCTCGCTCGGACGGCTGCGCATGGCCGGTATCGACAACATCGCCGAGGCGCTCGCCATTGCGGAGGGCGAGGCCTTCAAGTGATCCTGCTCGACGCCAATATCCTCATCTATGCCCATGTCAGCTCCTTTGCGCGCCACCACGCCGCCCGCAACTGGCTCGACCGTCAACTGAACGGCCCCGCTTCCGTCGGGCTGCCATGGCCAAGTCTCCTTGCATTTCTGCGCCTGGTGACGAATCCGCGGGTGTTCGAGCATCCCGAGCCGATGGCCGAGGCATGGCGCCAAGTGCTTCTATGGCTCGCGTGCGAGACGGCGTGGGTGCCGCAGCCGACGGAGCGTCATGCGGAGCTGCTTGGCGAGTTCCTCGGCCTTGCGGGCGTACTTGGCAATCTCGTGCCGGACGCGCATCTCGCCGCTTTGGCGGTCGAGCACGGGCTTACGCTATGCTCCACGGACGGCGACTTCGCGCGCTTCCCCGGCTTGCGCTGGGTCAACCCCCTCGCGGCGTGAGGCGCATCCTTACGGCGCGCCGTCCTCCTCGATCCGCGGCAGCGTCATGTCCGGCTCGTGGGCGAGCAGCACCCAGCCGCTCCAGCCCCAGCGGTCGACGGCCATCGCGCGCTGCACGGTGCGCCCGGGCAGCAGCGCCGCCTCGAGCTCGGCGCGCGGCGCGTTCTCGTCGCGCACGGCGCGGCCGAAGGTGAGGAAGCTGCCGACGTGGTAGAGGCGCTGCTCGACAACGGTGCCGAGCCACAGGCGGGAGGAGCGTCCGTCGCCGGTGTCGAGCTCGACCGGCGCCCGCCAGAGCCGCAGGATGAGGCGCTTCGCCGGCCCTTTCTCGGGCCGGATGAGGATGAGCCGCGCCGGCCGCCCGTCGTGGAGCTGTGTGAGGACGGGGAGATCGGAGAGCTCGGCGCCCGGCTCGAGCCAGGCGAGCGCCGAGCCGAGCGTCCAGGGCGGCGGCTCGCTCCAGCCGCGTGCCGCGAGCGCCGTCTCGAGCGCCGGCAGCGTGCCCGCCCATTGCAGCGTGATCGGCTCCTCGAGGCCGCCCGCGAGATCGATGCGCCGGGCCGGCTCGTCGGCCCAGCCGTCCCGCCACCATTCCGCCGCCGCCATGTGACTGATGACGGGCCTCAGCGCGTAGCGGTGGAGATCGCCGCGGAAGTGCCCGCTCGCGTGATAGACGCCCGCCGTGGCGAGGACGAGGGCGGCGAGGCCGAGGAGCCCGCCGGCGCCGACCTTCTGCGGCCGGTGATTGAGGTAGACGATGCCGAGCCCCGCCACCCAGGCGAGGGCAAAGGCGAAGCCGACCGCCGCGTCCGAGGTCCAGCGCACGCCCAAATAGACGCGCGAGAAGGCGATGAGGAAGACCAGCACGCTCATGAGGATGGCGAGCGCCAGAACGTCCGCGCGCCGCGAGCTCGCGTCCGGCGAGCACGGCAAGGAGGCCGTAGACCGTCCCGCACACCGCCGTATGGCCAAGAGTGAAGGCGAGGCGGCTCGCCTCCTCGAGCGGCATCGGGCGCGGCAGGCCGAGGAGGACGGCGAGCCCTGATGCGAAGAGGCCAGCGACGGCGATGCCGCCCAGCCAATAGGCGGCTGCCCGCCGTCCGCCTCGCGCGGCGAGCCAGAGCGCTGCGGCAAGCGCCACCGCACCCGTGACCAGCGGGTCGCCGAGCTCCTTCAGCACGACCAAGGCGCGGTCCGCCCAGGCGCTGTGCACGCCCTGGAGGAAGTTGAGCACCGCCTGGTCCATGCGCAGGACGGGCTCGCCCGCACCCGTGTCGTCGAGAACGGCGAGGAGGCCAGTGATGCCGCCGCCGAGGAGGAGGACGAGGAGCGCCAGGCCCTTCACCTCGTCATGGCTCGGATCGAGGAGCGAGAGGACCTCGCGGCTCGCCCAGTTGTCGTGATGCCGCGCCCAAAGCCAGAGCCTCGAAGCACCGCCCGCGAGGAGCGGCAGTCCCTTGCCCACGGCGAGGCGCACCAACAGCACGATGAGCCAGAGCACCACCGCGAGGACGACGATCATCACCAGGAGCCGGCCGCCGACGGCGCCCGCCACCGCGAGCGAGGCGCCCACGATCACCGCGGGCACGATGTGCGCGATGGCCCAGGCGAAAGCCGAGACGATGTTGACCACGTAGAAGCGCCAGGGCTCCATGCGCAGGATGCCGGCGACGAGGGGGACGATGGCGCGGATCGCCGGCGTGAAGCGGGCGATGAGGATGCTCTTGCCGCCGTGCTTGTCGAAGGCCGCCTGCCCGAGTGCGATGAGCTGGGGATATTTCTTGAGCGGCCACATCTCCGCGATCTCGCGGTGGTAGCGCTGGCCGAGCCAGAAGGAGAAGCCGTCGCCGACGATGGCGCCCAGGATGGCGGAGCCGAGGAGCCACCAGATGTCGATGGCGCCGCTCGGCACCAAGGCCGCGATGGTCACGATGATGGTGGTGCCGGGAATGAAGGAGCCGAGCACGGGCAGCGATTCGGAGAAGGACAGCACGAGGACGAGCCCGTAGGCGAGATGCTGGTTGCTGCCGACCGCCTCGACGATCTTGTGGAGGATGTCGCCCATCTTAGGCCGGGTCCGTCTCCTTCGCCTTCGCGACGGCCGCGCGCAGCAGCTCGATGTCGCCGATGTGATTGGCGAGGAGCAGGACCAGCTTGGCGTCGAGCTTGAGGCTCTCCTCGGCGCTCAAGCCCGCATGGGCCGCGATCAGGAGGGCGTAGAGCTCGTCGGGTGCCGCGAGGTTGAGCGTGTCCTTGAGCGGCACGGCGCTCACTCCCCGGCCTCGGCCAGCGCTGCCCGGCTGGCAAGGCCGCAGGCGCGCGCCAGTGCCTCCGCGAGCGCGCGCCCGTCGATCTTGCGCCAGCGCGCCGCCACGTGCTGGTCCGGCCGCAGGAGATAGGCGGTGCCGGGCCGCGCATCGTAGCGGCGGAAGGCCGTGCCCTCGCCGTCGACGAGTGCCTGATTCGCGCCGCCCGCCGAGGCGACGGCGACCAGTCGCACGGGCGGCAAGCCGCGTGGCAAGGCAGCACGCGCCGCCGCGGCCTGGCCGCCATCGTCGAAGGCGAGGAGCGTGAAGCCGCCGGCGAGCGCGTCTAAGAGCCAGGCCTTGCCGCCATCGCAAAGGAGCGGCGCATCGGGGGCGGCGGCGCCCGGCGCCAGCGCACCGGCGAAGCCGTCGCGGTCGGGGGTGTTGAGGGGCGAGCCGGCAAGGACGGCGGGTGTCGAGAGCCGGCCGCTGTTGACGAAGGCGCGCGCCATGGGCGCCTTGCCGGCGAGCTCGAGCACGGCGTCGCGGAAGGCCACGGCCGCGGCACCCTTGGCCGACATGAAGTCGGTGGTGCGCGCGGCGATCGCCACGTTGTCGCGCGCCGCCGGCACGCGCTCGTCGTCGTAACTGTCGAGAAGGGCGTCCGGCGCTTGGCCGGAGAGGACCAGGGCGAGCTTCCAGGCGAGGTTGTCGGCGTCCTGGACGCCGCTGTTGCCGCCGCGGGCGCCGAAGGGCGACACCTGGTGCGCCGCGTCGCCTGCGAAGAGGACGCGGCCATGGCGGAAGCGCTCGAGCATGCGGCACTGGAAGCGATAGACGCTCACCCATTCGAGCTCGAAGGGGCGCGTGGGACCGAGCATGGCGGCGAGCCGCGGCACCACGCGCTCGGGCATGCGCTCCGCCTCGGGATCGGCCTCGGGACCGAGCTGCAGGTCGATGCGCCAGATGTCGTCCGCCTGGCGGTGGAGCAGGGCCGAAGGCCCGGCGTGGAAGGGCGGGGCGAACCAGAACCAGCGCTCGGTCGGGAAATCGGCCTTCATCTTGACGTCGGCGATGAGGAAGCGGTCCTCGAAGCTGCGGCCCTCGAACTCGAGGCCGAGGAGGCGGCGGAGCGTGCTCTTGGCGCCGTCCGCCGCGATGACGTACTCGGCCGCAAGCGCGTAGGGGCCGTCCGGGGTCTCGACCTCGAGCGTGACGCCGCCGCGTTCCTCGCGCACGCCCGCGACGCGGTGCTTCCAGCGGATATCCATGGCGGCGAGCGCCTCGGCGCGCGCGACGAGCGCCTCCTCGACGTAATATTGCTGGAGGTTGATGAAGGCGGGGAACTTGTGGCCGGGCTCGGGCAAGAGGTCGAAGCTATAGAGGAGGCGCTCGCGGTGGAAGACCTTGCCGCGGCTCCAGGTGATGCCCTTCGCCATCATGGGGGCCGCAGCGCCCAGGCGGTCGAAGATCTCGAGGGTGCGCTTGGCCCAGCAGATGGCGCGGCTGCCTGTGCTCACCGTGTCGTCCTCGCCGAGCACCACGGTCTCGACGCCGCGCACGGCGAGATCGATGGCCGCCGCGAGCCCGACCGGGCCGGCCCCCACCACCGCCACCTGGTGGCGCCGTCCCGGGCGCTCGCGGACCGGGCGATAGGCGAAGGCGGGATAGCGGTAGCTGGTCATTTCGGCCTGAGGTCGATGACGCGCTTCGCCTTGCCGAGCGAGCGCTCGACGGCACCGTGTGCGGCCACCTTCACCTCGACCGTGACGCCGATATAGGCCTTGACCTCATGCTCGAGCGCCTTGGCCGCATCCGCCTGGGCCGCGGGCGGCAGGCCCGCAGCACCTTCGACCACGACGGCGAGGGTGTCGAGCCGGCCCTCGCGCTTGACCTCGAGCACGTAATGGGGCGACAGCCGCGCGTCCTTGAGGATGAGCTCCTCGATCTGGGTTGGGAAGAGGTTGACGCCGCGGATGATCAGCATGTCGTCCGTGCGGCCGGTGATGCGCGCGAAGCGCCGGAAGCTGCGCGCGGTGCCGGGCAGCAGGCGCGTGAGATCCCGCGTGCGGTAGCGGATGACGGGGAAGCCCTCCTTGGTGAGCGTGGTGAAGACGAGCTCGCCGAAGGCGCCCTCCGGCAGCACCGCGGCGTCGGCAGGGTCGATCACCTCGGGATAGAAATGGTCCTCCCAGATGGTGGGTCCGTCCTTGGTCTCGACGCATTCGTTGGCGACGCCCGGCCCCATCACCTCGGAGAGGCCGTAGATATCGACCGCGTCGATGGCGAAGCGGGCCTCGATCTCCTTGCGCATCGCCTCGGTCCAGGGCTCGGCACCATGGATGCCGATGCGGAGCGAGCAGGCGCTGGCGTCGCGGCCCTGGCGCTGGAACTCGTCGGCGATCGCCAGCATGTAGCTCGGCGTCACCATGACGATGTCGGGCTTGAAGTCGGCGATGAGCTGGACCTGGCGCTCGGTCATGCCGCCCGAGACGGGGATCACGGTGCAGCCGAGCCGCTCGGCGCCGTAATGGGCGCCGAGGCCGCCGGTGAAGAGGCCGTAGCCGTAGGCCACGTGAACGATGTCGCCCGGCCGGCCGCCCGAGGCGCGGATCGAGCGCGCCATGAGGGTTGCCCAGACGTTGATGTCGCCCTCGGTATAGCCGACGACCGTCGGCTTCCCCGTGGTGCCCGAGGACGCATGGATGCGCACGATCCTCTCGCGCGGCACCGCGAACATGCCGAAGGGATAGTTGCGCCGCAGGTCCTCCTTGGTGGTGAAGGGGAACCTGGCGAGATCCTCGAGATGCTTGAAGTCGCCCGGATGCACGCCCGCTGCGGCGAAGGCCTCCCGGTAATGGGGCACGTTCGCGTAGGCATGCGCGAGCGTGCGCTTGAGACGCTCGGTCTGCAGGCCTGCGATCTCGTCGCGGCTCGCCCTCTCGATCGGCTCCAGCTCGCCCTTCTGCGGCACCCGCGCCGGCATGACGTTACCTCCAAAAAGAGAGTTTTTAGCGCGGAGGAAGCGGAGGTTTCGCAGAGGGCGCAGTGATTGTTATACCTCCGCGTACCCTGCGCCTCCTCCGCCTCCTCCGCGTTGACCCTTTCTTGTCTTCTCTTCCGTGCCTCCTTTGTGAATTTATCTCCTCACGCCCGCTCGATCACCATGGCGATGCCTTGGCCGACGCCGATGCACATGGTGGTAAGCGCATAGCGGCCCTTGCGCCGGGCGAGCTCGTAGCCGGCGGTGAGCACGAGGCGCGCGCCCGAGGCGCCGAGGGGATGGCCGAGGGCGATGGCGCCGCCGTTGGGGTTGACGTGCTCGGCGTCGTCCGGCAGGCCGAGCTGGCGCAGGACCGCGAGCGCCTGGGCGGCAAAGGCCTCGTTGAGCTCGATCACCGCCATCTCGGCGAGCCCGAGGCCCAAGCGCTCGAGGAGCTTCCTCGTGGCCGGCGCCGGCCCGATGCCCATGATGCGGGGTGCGACGCCGGCGCTCCCGGCACCGACTACGCGGGCCTTGGGCGTAAGCCCGTATTGCTTCACCGCGCGCGCGGAGGCGAGGAGGAGGGCGGCCGAGCCGTCGTTCACGCCCGAGGCATTGCCGGCCGTCACCGTGCCGCCCTTGCGGAACGGCGCCGGCAGCTTGGCGAGCGCCTCGAGCGTGGTGTCGGGCCGCGGATGCTCGTCCTCGGTCACGACCTTGGGCTCGCCCTTCCGCTGCGCGATGCTGACCGGCACGATCTCGGCGGCCAAGGCGCCGTTCTTCATGGCAACGCCGGCGTGCGCCTGGGAGCGCTGGGCGAAGGCGTCCTGGTCGGCGCGCGAGATCTGGAACTCCTCGGCCACGTTCTCGCCGGTCTCGGGCATGGAATCGATGCCGTACTGGGCCTTCATGAGCGGGTTGACGAAGCGCCAGCCGATGGTGGTGTCGTAGATCTCGGCTGAACGGCTGAAGGCGGCCTCCGCCTTGGGCATGACGAAGGGTGCCCTGCTCATGCTCTCGACGCCGCCCGCGATCATGAGGTCGGCCTCGCCCGTCTTGATGGCGCGCGCGCATTGCGCGACCGCCTCCATGCCCGAGCCGCAGAGGCGGTTGACGGTGACGCCGGAGACAGCACTCGGGAGACCCGCGAGAAGGGCCGCCATGCGCGCCACATTGCGGTTGTCCTCGCCCGCCTGGTTGGCGCAGCCGTAGATCACGTCGTCGAGCGCCTCCCAGGCAATACCCGGGTTGCGCTTGATAAGCGCCTTGATAGGCACGGCCGCGAGATCGTCGGTGCGCACTCCCGCGAGGACGCCGCCGTAGCGCCCGATGGGCGTGCGCACCGCGTCGCAGATAAAGGCTTCGCTCATTTGGGCTCCCTCTCTCGCTCGCCGTGAGCGGGCTCGGGTGCTGCCACCACCTCTCCCGCGATGACGCGCGAATTGCCGCGGAAGAGGGCGACGAGCTCGCCCGCCTCGTTGCTCACCTTCACGTCGTAGACGCCGCCCCGGCCGGCGAGCGTCTGCTCGGCCGCCTCGGCGCTGAGGACCTCGCCGAGCCGTGCCGGCTTGAGAAAGCTGATGGTGCAGTGCTGGGCCACGGCGTTCCGGTTGTGCGAGTTGCAGGAGAAGGCGAAGGCGGTGTCGGCGAGGGTGAAGATGAGGCCGCCATGGCAGGTGCCGTGGCCGTTCACCATGTCCTCGCGCACCGTCATGCAAGTCTGCGCGTAACCGGGGCGGATGGCGAGGAGTTGGATGCCGAGCGCCCGGGAGGCGCTGTCCCGCGCGTACATGCCTACCCCCACCGCGTCCGCCAGGCGCTGCGCCCGCCCGCGGCTCCCGCCCGCCGCCTCAGCCATGAAAATGCCCTCCGCCGAGCACCTTGCGGCGCAGGAGTGGCGAGGCGCGGTAGCGGTCGTCACCGTAGCTCCGCGCGAGATGGTCGAGGACCGCGAGGATGCGCGCGAGCCCGAGCGCCTCCGCCCAGGCGAGCGGGCCTTGGGGATAGGAGACACCCTTGACCATGGCCGTATCGACCGCCTCAGCCGTGGCCACGGATTGGTTGACCGCCTCCGCCGCCTCATTGGCCAGCATGGCAAGGATGCGCATGAGCACCATGCCGGGCACGTCGTCGATGGGCGAGACCGCCATGCCGAGCGCCTGGAAGAGGCCGCCTGCTGCGGCGAGCGCCTCGGGCGGCGCCTGGTTGGCCTTGGCGAGTGCGATGCGACGCGCCGAGCCATAGTCGCGCGCGAGATCGAAAAGCACCAGGCGCTCGCCCGCCCGCTCGCTCGCCGCCCGCTCGGTGGCGCTGCGGCCGTCGGTCAAGCGCAGCACGGCGCCGTCGAGCACGATCGCCCCCTCGCGCGCATCCTCGCCGTCGCGCGCGCCGAGCGGGAGACCCTTGGCCTTGATCGCGGCGGCGAGGTCCTCGGCCGGGCCGAGCCGGCCCTCGATCACGATGCGCCGGGGCGGCGGAGCCGGCGGCAGCGTCGCCGGCTGGGGCGGCGTCGCACCCTCCGAGTAAGCGTACCAGCCATGCCCGCTCTTGCGCCCGAGGCGGCCGGCAGCGACGAGCTCGCGTTGTCTCAAGGAAGGCTTGTAGCGCGGGTCGTAGAAATAGTCGGCGAAGACCGAGTTGGTCACCGCCCAGTTCACGTCGAGGCCCACGAGGTCCATGACCTCGAAGGGCCCCATGCAGAAGCCGCCCGCCTCGCGTGCCAGTGAATCGATGGTGGCGAAATCGGCGGCACCCTCCTCGAGCAGGCGCAGCGCCTCGCCGTAGAAGGGCCGCGCCACCCGGTTCACGATGAAGCCGGGCGTCGAGGCTGCGTGCACCGGGTCCTTGCCCCAGGATCTCGCCGTGTCGGCGACCAGGGCCGTGACGGCGGGGTCGCTCGCGAGGCCGCTCACCACCTCGACGAGCGGCATGAGCGGCGGCGGGTTGAAGAAATGCATGCCGCAGACGCGGCCCGGCCGCTTGAGCCCGGCGGCGATCGCGGTGAGCGAAAGCGAGGAGGTGTTGGAGGCGAGGACCGCGTCCTCGCCCACCACCGCCTCGAGTGCCGCGAAGAGCGCGCGCTTGGCGGCGAGCTCCTCGACCACCGCCTCGATGACGAGCGACGCGGGCGCCAGCTCCGCGAGATCGGCGCACAGGGCGATGCGCTCGAGGAGCGCCGCCTGCACCTCGGCCGCCATGCGCCCGCGCTCGACGAGGCGCTGGAGCGCCTTGGCGATGCCGTCGCGCGCGCGCGCGGCAGCGCCTGCGGCTGCGTCATAGAGCAGCACGCGATGGCCGGCCGCGGCCGCCACCTGGGCGATGCCGCTTCCCATGGTGCCGGCGCCGACCACGGCGACCGTTGCGCTCTTGGCGAGGGCTGCCATCAGCGCCCCTTGAACTGCGGCTTGCGCTTCTCGAGGAAGGCGGCGACGCCCTCGCGGTAGTCCTCGCTGCGCGCGGCGATGCGCTGGAGGTCGCGTTCGAGGTCGAGCTGGCGCTCGAGGCTGTTGCCCGCGGAGGCGTTGATCGCCTGCTTGATGAGGGCGAGTCCCTTGGTCGGCTGCTCTGCCAGATGCGAGGCCAGCGCGCGCGCCTCCTCGGCGAGCTTGTCGTCGTCGACGCACCTCCAGATCATGCCCATCTCGACCGCACGCTCGGCGGAGACCGGCTCGCCCAAGAGGGCCAGGCCCAGTGCCCGCGCCTGGCCGACGAGGCGCGGCAGCGCGTAGGTGCCGCCCGCATCGGGCACCAGGCCAAGGCGGCAGAAGGCCTGGATGAAGCTCGCCGAGCGCGCGGCGAGCACGATGTCGCAGGCGAGTGCCAGGTTGGCGCCGGCCCCGGCCGCGACGCCGTTGACCGCGGCCACCACGGGGAGCGCCATGCCGCGCAGGCGGCGGATGAGAGGATTGTAGAGGCGCTCGAGCGTGTCGCCCGCATCGTGCGGCGGCTCGCCGGGTGCGGTCCTACGCTCGCTCAGGTCCTGGCCGGCAGAGAAGCCGCGGCCGGCGCCGGTCAGGAGAAGCGCGCGCAGCTCCTTGTCGTCCTCCACCTCGTCGAGTGCTGCCTTGAGCTCGCCGTGCATCTCGGCGGTGAAGGCATTGAGCCGCTCCGGCCGGTTGAGCGTGATCGCGGCATAGCCTTGGGCGCGCTCGAAGACGATGGTGCGGTAGGCCATGGCGCGCGCCCCCTAGTCCGTTGCGGCGGCGGCATCGGCCGCCGCCCGCGGCGCCGCGAGCCCGAGGGCCGCAAGCCGCTCGCCGATCTCCGCCTCCCAACGCGCGAGGAGCTCGCCGTTGGCATGCTGGCGCAGGCCGTATTTGCGGTAGAGCTCGAAGCGCTCGCTCTCGCTGCGCCCGAAGGTGGCGGCGACGCGCGGGTACCAGTAGGCGACGGAGGCAGCTGCCGCAAGGGCGGCGCGGTCCCGCTCGATGGCGCGCTTGAGCCCGGCCTCGCCGAGGCGCGCATGGGCGATCTCGCCGAGCACGATGCTCCTCAGCGCCGCACCGAGCGGCTGGTAGGAGCACTCGAGGAGATCGCCCAGCTGGATGGCGCTGGCGCGGCCCATCAGCATGTTCATCGCCACCGCGTCGACCCAGCCCTCGAGGGGGTAATGGAAGACGTTGAGGCGCTTGTCGCCGCCGAGGCGCCGGTTGCCGAGGTCGAGGGCGCGGTCGAGCCGCGCCTGCCAGGCGTGCGAGCGCACGTAAAGCTGCGGGTCGACGCCGAAGCGCTTCATGAGCTCGAGCACGGCCTCGGCGTGGGCGAACTTGTCGCTCACGATGCGGGCCGCCGCGGCGCGCTCGCGGATGCCGGGTGCGGTGTTGATGCGCTCGGCGAAGCCCGCGGCCCCGGCGAGCTCCGAATCGACGAAGACGACCATGAGGCGCAGGAGCTCGGCGCGATAGCCGGCCGGGAGCTCGTCGTCCGCGCCGAGTTTCCTCCCCTGGCCGATGCGCGCGATGAGATCGGCGTCGTCGCTTCCCACCCGGTCCTCCTTGGCGGTCCTCCTTGGCGGCTCGCCGCCCTTGGGCCTACTCTACCCCGCGCGCGCCCCCCTTTGTAGGGGCCTATCCGCATGCGGCAGGTGCTGCCCGGTCCCCGCTTCCTCGAGGTGCGATGGCGGACATCCTCATCCTGGTCGGCAGCGAATCGGGCAATGCCCAGATGGTGGCCGACGTCCTCGAGGAGGAGCTCGGCAAGGCGGGCCATGCGGTCGAGGTCCAGTCTAAGGGCGGTGCGGAGGAGGCGAGGCTTGCCGCGCGCTCGACCGTGCTGATCTGCTGCTCGACCCACGGCGAGGGCGAGTTGCCCGAGAACATCCGGCCGCTCTACGCGGCGCTCGAGCAAGCGCGGCCCGATCTCTCCCGCCTGCGCTACGGCGTGATCGCGCTCGGCGACCAGACCTACAGCGCCACCTTCTGCCGCGGCGGCAAGATCATGGACGCGCTTTTCGCTTCCCTCGGCGCCGAGCGCATCGGCGAGCGGCTCGAAATCGACGCCTGCACCCAGCCGCTGCCCGACGAGGAGGCGCTTGACTGGGCGCGGGAGTGGGTGTCCGTGCTGTGAGCGCCGCGCGCTACGCCCGCGAGAGCGCCGCCCAGCGCCGGATCGAGCGGCGGTAGCCTTCGGGCATGGCGAGGGCGTCGATCTCGTCGAGGGCGAAGAGGCCGAGTGCCTTGTGCTCGGCGCTGAGCACGGGCTCGCTCCCGCCGTGCACGGCGCAGCCGTAGCTCACGATGACGACCTCGACCTCGCCGCAAATGTCATAAAGCCAGCAGTCGAGGATGTCGGCGGCCGAGACGGCGAGGCCGAGCTCCTCGGCTATCTCGCGCTCAAGGCAGGTGCGCGGGTCCTCGCCCGGCTCGAGCTTGCCGCCCGGCAGCTCCCACTCGTCGCGCTCGTTCTTGAGCAGGGCGACCTTGCCGCGGAGCAGCACGACGCCCTTGATGGAGACGGGAAAGCGCTGAGCGCCGCCGTCCGGGTTCGGCGCATCCCCATCGGCCGTGTGGTGCTTCCCTGTCATGGCGGAATGGCGCTCCTCCCCTCTCCCGCGATTATGGCACGGCGGAGGCCGAGAGGGTTGCGCCGCGCGCGACGGCCGTTGCACACTGTCCTTGTCCGAATGCGCTCTTGCTCGAGCGCCGGCAGGAGGAAGCGGCATGGCGCCCGCCGTCAGCGCCTTTTTCGACGACGCCACCAAGAGCATCAGCTATCTCGTCGCCGATCCGGCGAGTAGGGAGGCCGTGGTGATCGACCCGGTGCTCGACTATCAGGCGGCGGGCGCCCGCATCGGCACGGCAGGTGCCGACCGCATCCTCGCCAAGGTGGGCGAGGACCGCCTCGCCGCCGCCTGGATCCTCGAGACCCATTCCCACGCCGACCACCTCTCGGCCGGCGCTTATCTCAAGGAGCGGCTGGGTGCGAGGACCGCGATCGGCCGCGGCATCGTCGAGGTGCAGCGCACCTGGCAGCGCATCTACAACCTCGACGTCGGCTTTCTGCCCGACGGCTCCCAGTTCGACCGCCTGCTCGACGACGGCGAGCGCCTGCCGCTCGGCGCGCTCGAGGTGCGCGTGCTGGCGACGCCGGGCCACACGCCTGCCTGTCTCACTTACGCGATCGGCGACTGCGCCTTCGTGGGCGACACGCTCTTCATGCCCGACTACGGCACGGCGCGCTGCGATTTTCCCGGCGGCGACGCGCGCGTGCTCTTCCGCTCGATCCGCCGCATCCTGGCGCTGCCGGCTGCCACGCGGCTCTTCACCTGCCACGATTACGCGCCCGGCGGACGCGCCTATGGCTGGGAGACGACGGTCGCCGAGCAGCGCGCCGCCAACATCCACATGCACGACGGCGTGGATGAGGAGAGCTTCGTCGCCATGCGCCGCGCGCGCGATGCACAGCTCTCGCCGCCCGAGCTGATCCTCCCGGCCCTCCAGGTCAATATCCGTGCGGGCGCCTTGCCGCCGCCCGAGGCGAACGGCGTCTCCTATCTGCGCATCCCCTTGAACGCGATTTGAACCATGACGCCCAAGCGCACGCTCGACGCCAAGGGCTTGAAATGCCCGCTCCCCGTGCTCAAGGCGCGGCGCGCGATGCGCGAGCTTGCCGAGGGCGACGTGCTCGAGGTGCTGGCGACCGATCCAGGTGCTGTCAAGGACTTCGCGGCCTTCTGTGCCGCCACCGGCGACGGCCTCCTCGCCTCCCGGCGCGACGGCGAGGTCTACGTCTTTCACATCAGGAAGGCTGCCGGATGACGGAATGTAGCGAGCGTGCTTTTCGTCGTCCGTCGTCCGTCATCTGTCGTCCGCCTCCCAGCACCTCGCCGGTCCGAGCTGCGCCTCCGTGACGCCGCGTGCCGCCACGTCTGGAGGGAGCGAGGCGCCGCTTGCGAGGGCGGCTGTGATGCGGCCCATGGCGGGCGAGGTCTGGATGCCGTAGCCGCCTTGCCCGGCGAGCCAGAAAAAACCCTCCGCATCGGGAGCGAAGCCGGCCACGAGCGTCTTGTCCGCGACGAAGCTCCGCAAGCCCGCCCAGCGCCGCGAGATGCGCGCGATCTTGAAGGTGACCGCCTTCTCGATGCGGTCGGCGGCAATCGCGATGTCGAGCTCCTCGGGCTGGACGTCCTGGGGCTCGACCGGCGTCTCGTCCGCGGGCGAGCCGAGGAGCTTGCCGGCCTCGGGCTTGAAGTAGAACTGCTCCTCCACGTCGGCGGCGAGCGGGCAGCCGTCGAGGCGGGAGCCGGGCGGGGCGTCGAAGATGAAGGCGGTGCGCCGCTTGGGCACGAGGCCGACTGGCTTGGCGCCGGCGCGCGCCGCGAGCACGTCCGCCCAGGCGCCGGCGGCGTTGACCAGCACCGGGGCCGCGAAGTCGCCCGCGGGCGTGCGCACGTGCCAGCGCCCGCCCTTGCGCTCGGCCGAGGTGACCTCGGCCGAGGTCACGAGCTCGCCGCCGCGCGCGCGCAGGCCCCTCAAGAAGCCCTGGTGGATGGCGTGCACGTCCATGTCCATGGCGTCGGGATCGAGGAGGCCGGCCTCCACATAGTCGGGGTTGACGAGCGGGAAGAGCGCCAGCGTCTCCTTCTTGTCGAGCTGCCGCAGGTTCGGCGCGTCGCGGCTCACCTCGGCATATTCGTGCTCGAGCGCCGCCATCTGGTCCTTGCGCGCCAGCAAGAGGACGCCGCGCGGCGAGAGCAGCGCTGCCTCGGAGAAGCCCTCGGGAGGGCCCACGAAGAAGGCGCGGCTCGCCGAGGTGATGGCGCGCACAGTCGCATTGCCGTAGCTCTCGATGAACATGGCGGCGGAGCGCCCGGTCGTGTGGTAGCCCGGCTGGCTCTCGCGCTCGAGGAGAATGACGCTGCCGCGGTGGGCGAGCTCGTAGCCGGCCGAGGCGCCGGCCATGCCGGCGCCGACGATGAGGAAATCGCAATCCATGGCGCCCTTATAGCGGCAAAATGAGCGCTCGTCTCGCGAGGCCGGCTGGCGCCAAATGTTGATGACAAAATGCCGCAGTCCGGCCACTGTTGAGACCGCCCCCGAAGGACCGCCATGGCGACGCTGCTCTACACCCACCCCGCCTTCCTCGAGCACGACACGGGCCCGCATCACCCCGAGCGGGCGGACCGCCTGCGCGCGATCCACACGGCACTCGAGAGCGAGGCCTTTGCACTCCTCGAGCGCCGCACGGCGCCGCTCGCGGAGAAAGCGCAGATCGAGCGCACCCATGAGGCGCACTACGTCGAGTGGGTGCTCGGCCAGATCCCCAAGGAGGGTTTCGCCGGCCTCGATGCGGATACCATCGTCTCGCCGGGCTCGGGCGAGGCCGCCTTCAGGGCCGCGGGTGCGGTCTGTGCCGCAGTCGACGCGGTGGTGGCGGGCGAGGCGGAGAACGCCTTCTGCGCCGTGCGCCCGCCCGGCCATCATGCCGAGCCCGGCCAGGCCATGGGCTTCTGCATCTTCAACAACGTGGCGATCGGCGCGGCGCACGCGCGCGTGGTGCACGGCTTGCAGCGCGTCGCGGTCGTCGACTTCGACGTGCATCACGGCAACGGCACCCAGGCCGCCTTCGCCGCCGATCCCGACTTCTTCTATGCCTCGACGCACCAGTGGCCGCTCTATCCCGGCACCGGCCAGCCCCACGAGCGCGGCGTCGCCGGCAACATCGTGAACGTGCCGCTCGCCCCCTTCTCGGGCTCGGCCGAATTCCGCGCCGCCATCGAGAGCCGGGTGCTGCCGGCGCTCGACGCCTTCAAGCCCGAGCTTCTCATCATCTCGGCCGGCTTCGACGCCCATTTGCGCGACCCGTTGGCCTCGCTCAACCTGGTCGAGGAGGACTACGCCTGGGTCACGCACAAGCTCCTCGAGCTCGCCGCGCGCCACGCCAAGCGCCGCGTCGTCTCCTCCCTTGAGGGCGGCTACGACCTGCGCGCGCTTGCCAAATCGGTCGCCGCCCATGTCGACGTGCTGATGGCGGGGTAGCGGCACGGCCGCATCCGACCCGAACGAACTTGAGAGCAGCAGCCGGTGGGTGACTTTGCGGGCGGTCATGGTAGAATAGTATAGATTAATGGTAGAATGATGTAAGAAATGAGCATGAACATCAAGAACGAGGAGACGCATCGTTTGGCACAGGAGCTCGCCAAGCTGACGGGAGAGAGCCTGACCGGCACCGTCACCGTGGCACTCCGCGAGCGCCTGGAGCGCACGCGCCGCGCGCGGCGCGGCAGCCTCTCCGAGCGCCTGCTGGCGATCGGCAAGGATTGCGCGAAGCGCCTCAGGGAGCCGTGGCACTCCGCCGATCACGGGGCGCTGCTCTACGACGAGCGCGGCTTGCCGCGATGATCATCGACGCCTCTGCGCTGATTGCCATCCTGCGCGACGAGCCGGAGGCGGCAGCTTGCGCCTCCGCGATCGAGCAGGCCTCGAGCCGCCGCCTCTCCGCGGTGAATTTCGCCGAGGCCGCGGCCGTCGTCGATTTGAGCCGCAACCCGATCGCGAGCCGCCGCTTCGACGAGCTTCTCAGCGAGGCCGAGGTCGCGATCGAGCCCGTGACCGAGGCCCAGGCACGCATCGCGCGCGAGGCCTATCGCGATTTCGGCAAGGGCAGCGGACATCCCGCCGGGCTCAATTTCGGCGACTGCTTCGCCTATGCGCTGGCCAAGGCCGCGGGCGAGCCACTGTTGTTCAAAGGCGACGATTTCGCCGCGACGGATGTGGTATCGGCGCTGAGCTGAGGGCCGCCGCCGCAGGCCTACGTTTCGCTCGCCTTGCTCCGCCGGACCTGGCTTACTATAGTCGCGCGCCGGAATCACGAAGACGAGCCAAGAGGATGGCATGCCCGAGGGGGCACTTCCCGCCGACGTGGCGAAGATGAGCTTCGAGGAGGCGCTCGCCGAGCTCGAGGCCATCGTGCGCCAGCTCGAGGAGGGCAAGGGCAAGCTCGACGACGCGATCAAGGCCTATGCGCGGGGCGCTGCGCTGAAGCGCCATTGCGAGGCTAAGCTCGCCGAGGCGCGCGCCAAGGTGGAGAAGATCGTGCTGGGGCCGGAGGGAGCGGCCGGCCTGGCGCCGGCCGACGTGGACTGAACGAGGGGCAACCGACTTTGCGTGCTTTCGATGCCGCACTCGCCGTCTCGGCCGCCGCCGTCGAGGCCGCGCTCGAGCGCGTGCTCCCGACGGGGAGCGGCCCCGAGGCGCGCGTCTTTGCCGCCATGCGCTACGCCACGCTCGGCGGCGGCAAGCGCCTCAGGCCCTTTCTCGTGATCGAGGGTGCGCGGCTCTTCGGCGTGCCCGAGACCCATGCCACGCGTGCGGGTGCCGCGGTCGAGCTGGTGCACTGCTACTCCCTGGTGCACGACGACCTGCCTGCCATGGACGACGACGAGCTGCGCCGCGGGCGTGCGACCTGCCACATCCAGTTCGACGAGGCGACGGCGATACTCGCGGGCGACGGGCTCTTGACCCTCGCTTTCGAGGTGCTGGCCGATCCGGCCACGCACCCGGATGCCGGCGTGCGCATAGCCCTCGTGGCAGCACTTGCCAAGGCGGCCGGGGCCGAGGGCATGGTCGGCGGCCAGATGTTCGACCTCGAGGCCGAGACGCGCGCGCTGGCGCTTCCGGAGATCAAGCGCCTCCAGCGCATGAAAACGGGCGCCCTCTTCGCCTTCTCCTGCGAGGCGGGCGCCATTCTCGGCCAGGCACCGGCCGCGGCGCGCCGGGCCCTCCTCGCCTATGCCGAGGACCTCGGTCTCGCCTTTCAGATCGCCGACGACCTGCTCGATGCCGAGGGCAGCGAGGCCGAGGTGGGGAAAAAAGTCGGCAAAGATGCCGCACTCGGCAAGGCCACCTTCGTTTCGCTTCTAGGTATTGAAAATGCCCGAAAAGAGGCACAAATGCTGGTGGGGCGCGCGGTTTCAAGCCTTGATATTTTTCATGAAAAATCGGAACCTCTAGCGGAACTCGCCCGTTTTGTCATCGCGCGGCGGGCATAGGGCGGGCAGCGGGCAGGCAGAGGAGGAGGAGGGGGACGTGACAGGCCAATCCAGCACACCGGTTCTCGATCAGGTGAAGGAGCCCGCCGATCTGCGGCACTTCACGGTCGATCAGCTCAAGGAGCTGGCGGCGGACCTGCGCCGCGAGACGATCGACGCGGTCTCGGTCACCGGCGGCCACCTGGGCGCCGGGCTCGGCGTGGTCGAGCTCACGGTCGCCATCCACCATGTCTTCAACACGCCCGAGGACAAGCTCATCTGGGATGTGGGCCACCAGTCCTATCCGCACAAGATTCTCACCGGCCGGCGCGAGCGCATCCGCACGCTCCGCCAGGGCGGCGGGCTCTCCGGCTTCACCCGCCGCGTCGAGAGCGTCTACGATCCCTTCGGCGCCGCGCACAGCTCGACCTCGATCTCGGCCGGCCTCGGCATGGCGGTGGCGCGCGACCTCCAGGGCAAGAAGTTCAACGTCGTCTGCGTCATCGGCGACGGCGCCATGAGCGCCGGCATGGCCTATGAGGCGATGAACAATGCCGGCTCGCTGACGAGCCGCCTCGTCGTCATCCTCAACGACAACGACATGTCGATCGCACCCCCCGTGGGAGCCATGAGCGCCTATCTGGCGCGCCTCGTCTCCTCCAAGCCCTACCGCTCGCTGCGCCATCTCGGCAAGGAGATCAGCAAGCGCTTCCCGCGCTCGCTCGGCAACGCCGCGAAGCGTGCCGAGGAATACGCCCGCGGCCTCGTCACCGGCGGCACGCTCTTCGAGGAGCTCGGCTTCTTCTACGTGGGCCCCATCGACGGCCACAACCTCGACCACTTGCTGCCCGTGCTGCGCAACGTGCGCGACGCCGACGACGAGGGTCCCATCCTCATCCACGTGGTGACCCAGAAGGGCAAGGGCTATGCCCCGGCCGAGGCCTCCGCCGACAAGTATCACGGCGTCGCCAAGTTCGACATCGACACCGGCAAGCAGGCCAAGTCCGCGACCAACGCGCCGGCCTACACCAAGGTGTTCGGCAACGCCCTCGTCAAGGAGGCGGAGAAGGACCCGCGCATCGTGGCGCTGACCGCCGCCATGCCGTCCGGCACCGGCGTCAACATCTTCGCCCAGCACTTCCCCGAGCGCGCCTTCGACGTGGGCATCGCCGAGCAGCACGGCGTCACCTTCGCGGCGGGTCTCGCCACCCAGGGCATGAAGCCCTTCTGCGCCATCTACTCGACCTTCCTCCAGCGCGCCTACGACCAGGTCGTGCACGACGTGGCGATCCAGAAGCTGCCGGTGCGCTTCGTGCTCGACCGCGCGGGCTACGTGGGCGCCGACGGGCAGACCCACCACGGCGCCTTCGATCTGAGCTATCTCGGCTGCCTGCCCGAGTTCGTGCTGATGGCGCCGGCGGACGAGGCCGAGCTCGTGCATATGGTGGCGACCCAGGTGGCGATCGACGACCGGCCGAGCGCCATGCGCTATCCGCGCGGCGACGGCATCGGCGTGCCGATGCCCGAGGAGGGCGTGGCACTCGAGCTCGGCAAGGGCCGGATCTTACGCGAGGGCACGGCCTTAGCCATCCTCTCCTACGGCACGCGGCTCCAGGAGGCGCTCAAGGCGGCGGACGAGCTCGAGGCGCGCGGCCTCTCGACCACGGTGGCCGACGCCCGCTTCATGCGCCCGCTCGACGAGGCGCTGGTGCGCCGGCTCGCCGCCGAGCATCAGGTGCTCATCACCGTCGAGGAGGCCACGATCGGCGGCTTCGCGAGCCACGTCATGCATTTCCTCGCCCACGCCGGCCTCTTGGACCGCGGCCAGCTCAAGTTCCGCCCGCTCTGCATGCCGAGCCGCGTCGTCGACCACGACAAGCCGGAGCTGCAGTACGACCTGGCCGGGCTCAACGCCAAGCATATCGTGGCGCAAGCGCTCGCGGCCCTGGGCCAGGAGCGGCTCGAGACGCTGATCCGCGCGTAGCGCGGGGCGGAGGCAACTCTCGCTCGCTCGGTCGCTCCGCCGCCCGCTCCTCCCGCTCACGGGTGGGCTACGGGATTAACACAAAGCCGAGGATTGTCGGCAAAGCGTGGTATTGCGCTGTGCAAAGGCGCCTCGGTCCGGTTGCGGTGGGTCCTTCGAGACGCTCGCTACGCTCGCTCAGGATGAGTTTAAGTCCTTCCGCCACACGCGATTTTACTCATCCTGAGGAGCGCCCCGAAGGGGCGCGTCTCGAAGGACCCGCGGCGGCGCTGTAAGCTTCGTCAAAACGCGTGAATGCCGCGGCTACGGCCGCGCGAAAGAAGGAGCTCACATGATGAAGAAGAAGGGCCGCATCGGATCGTCCTTCGACGAATTCCTGAAGCATGAGGGCATTTACGAGGAGGTGACGGCGCGCGCCATCAAGCGCGTGATCGCCCGGCAGCTCGATGCCCTGATGCGGGATCAAGGCCTCTCGAAATCCGCACTTGCCAAGCGCATGCAGACCAGCCGCGCGCAGCTCGATCGCCTGCTCGACCCGGAAAACGAGTCGGTCACGCTCACCACGCTCACGCGCGCCGCGCAAGCCGTCGGGCGGCAGCTGCGCATGGAATTGGTGTGAAGCGCCCCACGCCCCTCCGAGCGGTGTCGCCGATGGGAGCGCGCAGCATGCCCAGGCCCTCGACCAGGACCCGGCTCGACCAGCTCCTCGTGGCGCGCGGGCTCGCCGAGAGCCGCAGCCGCGCCCAGGCGCTCGTCATGGCGGGGCTCGTCTATAGCGGCGAGCGGCGGCTCGACAAGCCGGGCGCTCTGGTGGCGGAGGATATCGAGCTCGCCTTGCGCGGCCGCGATCACCCTTGGGTGTCGCGCGGCGGGCTCAAGCTCGCGGCGGCGCTCGACCATTTCGCCATCGATCCGCACGGCCTCACCGCGCTCGACATCGGCGCCTCCACGGGCGGCTTCACCGACGTGCTGCTGGCGCGCGGCGCTCGGCGCGTCTACGCGGTCGACGTGGGCCACGGCCAGCTCGCCTGGAAGCTGCGCCAGGACCCGCACGTCGCGGTGCTGGAGCGCACCAACGCGCGCCATTTGAGCCGCGCGCAAGTGCCCGAGCCGATCGAGCTCATCGTCTGCGACGCGAGCTTCATCGGCCTCGCCACGGTACTTCCCGCAAGCCTGGCACTGGCCGCACCCGGCGCCTTCCTCATCGCCCTCATCAAGCCGCAGTTCGAGGTCGGCCCCGGCCAGGTGGGGAAGGGCGGCATCGTGCGCGACGAGCAACTCCGCGAGGCCGTTTGCGAGCGCATCCGCCGCTTCCTCGCGGAGCAGCCGGGCTGGACCGTGCTCGGCCTCATGGCAAGCCCGATCGCGGGTGCCGACGGCAACAAGGAGTTCCTCATCGCAGGACACCTCGCGGAGCGCCCGCCGTGAGGCACGAGCTCGAGGTCACGATCGAGGAGATCGGCGCGCGCGGCGACGGCATTGCCAGGCTCGCCGATGGCGGCCGCCTCTACGTGCCCTTCACCGTGCCGGGCGACCGCGCCCGCGTCCGCCTGGGAGATCGGCACCCCGACGGCTATGCCGGCCGCGTGGTCGAGCTCCTCGCCGAGGGTGCCGGGCGGGCGGCGCCCGCCTGCCGCCATTTCGGGAGTTGCGGCGGCTGCGCGCTCCAGCATCTCGACGAGGCCCATTACCGGCGCTGGAAGCTGGCACTTCTCGAGACGGCGCTCGCGCGCCAAAAGATCGCGCCTGGGGCGATCCGTCCGCTCCTCGTGAGCCCGCCCGCGAGCCGGCGCCGCGCCGAGCTCGCCGCCGTGCGGCGCAAGAGCGATCTCGTGCTCGGTTTCCACGCGCGGGCGAGCCACCAGGTCATCGATCTCGCGGAATGCCCGGTGCTGCGGCCGGCCATCGTTGCACTCCTGGCGCCGCTCCGCGAGCTCCTCTTCGCCGTCCTCGAGCCGGGCGGCCGCGCCGATGCGCTGGTGACGGAAAGCGACAGCGGCCTCGACCTCCTCCTCGTGAGCGACGCCGCGCTCGGCCTCAAGCGCCGCGAGCGCCTCGCCGCCTTCGCCGAGGCGGCCGATCTCGCGCGCATCGCGCGCCGCCATCCCATGGGCTCCGGCGCCGAGCCGATCGTCGAGCGCCGGCCCGTGCGCGCCCGCTTCGGCGATACGGCGGTCGAGCTGCCACCCGGAGCCTTTCTCCAGCCGACGCGGGAGGGCGAGGCGGCACTCGGCCGTGCCGTCGCGGAAGCGGTCGGCGGCGCCCGCCGCATCGCCGACCTCTATGCCGGCTGCGGCACCTTTGCCCTGCCGCTAGCCGCGGCCGGGCGGCAGGTGCGGGCGTTCGAGGCCGAGAAGCACGCGGTCGCGGCGCTTGACGCTGCAAGTCGAGCCGCGGCCGGCCGGCTGCGACTTGCGGCCGAGGAGCGCGATCTCGCACGCCGGCCCCTCGAGCGAGAGGAGCTCGCCCGCACGGATGCCGTCGTCATCGACCCGCCGCGCGCGGGCGCCAAGGCGCAGGCCGCGGCCCTCGCCGCGAGCGGCGTCGCGCGTATCGCCGCGGTCTCGTGCAATCCCGCGACCTTCGCGCGCGACGCGCGCATCCTCGCCGACGGCGGCTACGGAATCGAGTGGATCCAGCCGGTCGACCAATTCCTGTGGTCGCCGCACCTCGAGCTGGTGGCGTGCTTGAGCCGGCGCTGAGGCGCTTCAAAGCGGCCGCGGGTTCCCCTATCCTCTTGAGGTGCTGCCGACCGGCGAGCTTTGCGCAGGAGCGGCGATGCTGCCGCGTATGAGCGAAGCGTCCGTGTGCCTAGAATGGAGACCGGCTCCCGCATGGCCCGACCCGCCCGTCCCACGGCCGATTGGGTGATCTCGGCCCTCGGGCGCGCCGCTTACGGCGCGCGGCCGGAGGACGTGGCCGAGCTCACTCAGCACGGCTTCGCACCCTGGGTCGAGGCGCAGCTCGTACCGCGCGAGGAGGAGGACGGCGGCGCGCACGAGCGCCTGGCCCGCCTCAAGCTCCGCATCCGCCATGGCGCCAACGCGAAATGGCCGGCGCTCGACGAGATGCGGCCGCTTACCCTCCTCGACCGCCCGATCGAGGAGAGCTGGGACCTCATCGTCCGGCGCGGCGGCATGGACGGCGCCGAGCGCCGCCGCGCGCGCGAGGAGGTGACGGCGGCGACCATCCTCCGCGCGGTGCACAGCCGCTGGCAGCTGCGCGAGGTGCTGGCGAGCTTCTGGCACGACCACTTCAACGTCGATGCCTATTCGAGCGACGAGATCTCGGTGGCGCTGCCCTCTTACGACCGCGAGGTGATCCGCCGCCACGCGCTCGGCAATTTCCGCGACTTCCTCGAGGCGGTCGCCACCAGCACGGCGATGCTCTATTACCTCTCGAACCGCAGCTCGCGCGCTGGTGCCGCCAACGAGAATTACGGCCGCGAGCTTTTCGAGCTGCATACGCTTGGCAGCACCGCCTATCTCAACGACCGCTACGACCGCTGGCGCTCGGTGCCCGGTGCAGCCAAGGGCGCTCCCGTGGGCTACATCGACGAGGACGTCTACGAATCCGCGCGCGCCTTCACCGGCTGGACCGTCGAGGACGGCAGCGGCATCGACGGCCGGCGCAAGCTGCCCGCGACCGGCCGCTTCGCCTACGTCGAAATCCTGGCACGACGGCTACCAGAAGCGCGTGCTGGCGAACGAGTTCAAGGAATTCGCACCCGCCATGGCGGACGGCAGGCGCGTGCTCGATCTCGTGGCCGCCCATCCGGCGACCGCGCGCGCCATTGCGACGAAGCTCTGCCGCCGCTTCATCGGCGACGATCCGCCGCCAAGCGCGATCGCCGCGGCACTGCGCACCTGGACGGCCGCGCGCCGCGCCAAGGACCAGATCGCAGTGACCGTACGCACCATCCTCCTCTCGCCGGAATTCGCCGCGGCGCGCGGCCGCAAGGTGCGCCGGCCGCTGGCGCTTGCCGCCGCCTTCGCGCGCGCTCTCGGCCTCGACCTCATGCCGAGCGAGCCCTTGTGGAACGAGCTCGCCAACGGCGGCCAGCGCCTCTTCGGCTTTCCGCCGCCGACCGGGCTTCCCGACGAGGGCGCCTATTTCCTCGGCGCCAACAGCATGCGGCGGCGCTGGACGCTGGTGCTGGCGCTCGCCGAGAACTGGTGGGGCACGGGCGAGCTGCCGCTCCCGCCTCTCCTCGCGGCAGCGCCGGCGACGCCGCGCGCCGCCATCGGGCATTTCCTCAATGCGATGCAGGGCCGTGCCGAGGCGGCGAGCGTCGAGGCCGTGCTCGGCGGCCTCGGCTGGCCGGCGGACGAGCCGCTCGGCGACCCCGGGCGGCCCGACGCGATGAAACGGCTCGCGCGCATCGCCGCCTTAGCTGCCATGGCGCCCGAGTTCCAGAGCGCCTGAGGAGCCGCCATGACGCTCACGCGACGCGACATCCTCCGGCACGGGCTTGCGGCAGGCGCCGGGGTGGCGCTGGTGCCGGGCTTGCGCCGCCTCTCCTTCGCGGCCGACGGCGTCGAGCGCCCGCTCCTCGTCATCGTGCACCTGCGCGGCGGCTGCGACGGGCTCAACCTCATCTCGCCGGCGAGCGATGCGGACTTCATCGCGGCGCGCGCCTCGGACCTGCGCGTCGGCAGCGACGGGCCGGATGCCGGGCACGCGCTCGCGAACGGCCCCGATCCGGGCATCGATTTCCGCCTCCACCCTGCTGCGGGCGGGCTCGCCGAGCTCTACAAGAGCGGCGAGCTCGCCTTCGTCCACGCCGTGGGCTTGAGCGATGCCACGCGCAGCCACTTCGTCGCAACCGACATGATCGAGCACGGCGTCGCCGGCGCCGCCGCACTCGCCCGAACGGCCACCGGCTGGCTCGCGCGCTACCAGCAGAGCCGCGGCGGCGAGCGGCCCACGAGCGCCGTCTCGGCCGCGGCGGCGCCGAGCGGCGAGCTCGCGGGCGACGCGGCGGCGCTCGCGCTGCCCGATCTCGGCGGCGGCTTCACCGCACCGGGCGGGCCGCAGGCGAGCGAGGTGCTGCGCCGGCTCTACGAGGCGGCGCCGGGGCCGGCCGCGGCGGCGGGCCGCGCCTCGCTCGCCGCCATGCAGCTCGTCGACCAGCGCCTGCCGCGCGACGCGCAGAACCGCCCGCTGCCTTACGCCCCCGAGCATGCGGCCAATTACGACCGGGCGGGCGATCTCGCACGCCCGCTGCGCACCGTGGCCCAGCTCGCCAAGCTCGAGATCGGCCTCGAGGCCGCCACCGTCGACATCGGCGGCTGGGACACCCACGAGTACCAGCCGGGCCGCTTCCGCAATGCGGTCGAGCGACTGTCGAGCGGCATCGGCGCCTTCTACGAGGACATGTGGCGCTCTCGCGACCGGCTCATCCTCGTGACGGTGAGCGAGTTCGGCCGCCGCCTGCGCTCGAACCGCAGCAACGGCACCGACCACGGCCGCGCCGGCGTGATGGCCGTCCTCGGCGGCAGGGTGGCCGGCGGCCGCATCTACGGGCGCTGGCCGGGGCTCGCCTCGCACGAGCTCGACGAGGGGGTCGATCTCGCGGTCGCCACCGACTACCGCCAGGTGCTCGGCGAGGTGCTCGCAGCCCATGCGGGCAAGCCATTGGCCGCCGCGGTCTTCCCCGGCTACGCCATGGCCAGGCCGCTCGGCCTCTTCCGCCGCACGGCCGCCGCCGCGAGCACCCTCAAGCGCGGCTAGCATTGCGGCCCCGTCTGCCGGCGGCCTCTTTCCCTAGGCCGCTCGGCGGCGGAGGCATTTGCCGCTTATTTCCCGCCGGAATGTCGTAATATGCCGGTCTGGCATTCTCGGTCCGGGAGCCTCGCAATTCCTGCAGGAGCGGTCGAATGCGCTGTCTCGTGATCGAGGACGAGGTCGAGACCGCGCGCTACATCTGCAACGGCCTCAAAGAGGCGGGCTTCGCCGTGGTGTGGTGCGGCAACGGCGTCGACGGGCTGCATCTGGCGACCGGCGAGCGATGGGACATCATCGTCCTCGACCGCATGCTCCCGGGCGAGATCGAGGGCCTGTCGATCGTCCGGACCGTCCGCGAGCTTGGCAAGACGACGCCTGTCCTGATCCTGAGCGCCCTTGCGAGCCTCGACGAGCGCGTGCGCGGGCTCGACGGCGGCGGCGACGATTACCTCACCAAGCCGTTCGCGTTCTCCGAGTTGCTTGCCCGCGTGCACGCCCTGCTGCGCCGCTCGGGGATGCAGCCGGAAGAGATTTCCGAGCTCTCGATCGCCGACTTGAAGCTCGACCTGAGGCGGCGCAAGGTCGAGCGCGCCGCGGTTCCGATCGCGTTGCAACCGCGGGAATTCCGCCTGCTCGAATATCTGGTCCGTCACCAGGGACAGGTGGTCACCCGCACCATGCTTCTCGAGTCGGTATGGGATTATCACTTCGATCCGCAGACCAATGTCATCAACGTCCAGATCAGCCGGCTGCGCCAGAAGATAGACAAGGGCTTCTCGCCGGCGCTCCTGCATACTCTGCGCGGCGTCGGCTACATCATGAGCGTCAATGACTAAGCTGTGGAATTCCGTCTCGTTCCGCCTGGCGCTGGGCCACGGCGCGCTGATGATCTGCGCCATGGCGATGATTTCATGGGCGGTCTATTTCGGCACCGTCGGCGTGCTCAACCGCGGGATCGACGCGAAGCTCTTCGCGACCTCGCGACGGCTCTCTCAGCAATTCGAGATAAGCGGCATCGAACGGCTCAGGCGCGATATAGACGGGCTCCTGACGGACGGCATAGATCAGGACACGGAAGTCTACCTCCTTCTCGACGCGGGCGGGCGGCGGATGACGGGCAATCTCTCAGGATGGAACGCCGCTCAGATGCCCTTTGAGCGCCTGACCGATCAGGTGGCGACCCGGAGCGAGCTCGGCGCCGATCACGATCAGCCGTCGGTCAGCCGGCTCCTGCCGCACCGATTGTCGAATGGCGCCGTGCTCGTGGTCGGCCGCGACATACAGGATATACGCGAGATCGAGCAGCTCGTGCTCCGCGCTCTTACCGTGGGGGGCGGAGTGACCTTGCTGCTTGCGATCGGCGGCGTCTTCCTGCTGCGCCGGCAGCTCGAGCACCGCGTCGCGGTGATCCGCCGGACGGCCCTCGAGATCGAAGCCGGAGACTTGAGCCGTCGCATCCCCGTATCCGATACGCCGGACGAGTTCAGCCGGCTGAGCGGCGACATCAACCATATGCTCGACCGCATCCAGCATTTGATGGACGGCGTGCGGGACGTCTCCAATGCCATCGCGCACGATCTGCGCACACCGCTCGGCCGCATCCGAAGCTTGCTCGACGAGGCGCTGCTGCCCGGCAAGGGAGCGAAGCGCCTCTCCGAGGCCGCCGTCGCCGCGATCGGCGGGATCGACGAGCTCATCACCGTCTTCGACAAGCTCCTGCAGATCGCGGAGGCTGAGTCGGGGACCCGGCGCCAGTCCTTCCGACCCGTCGCACTCAGGGAGGTGATCACCGACGTCGTCGAGCTCTACGATGCCGCCGCCGAAGCAAAGGACATCTCCCTTGCGGTCGAGATCGACGGCGAGCCTATGACGCTCGGCGACAAGGACCTGTTGCGCAGCGCCACGGCAAACCTCATCGACAATGCACTTAAATATGCCGGCAGCGGTGCCGCCGTGCGTGTCCGCGCGGCGCAAGACCAGAGCACCGCGTCGATCGTCGTCGAGGACGACGGACCCGGCATTCCGCCCGAGGAGCTGGCAAAAGTCGCCACGCGGTTCTATCGCCTCGATCGCAGCCGGAGCCTTCCCGGCAACGGTCTCGGGCTTCCGATCGTGGCCGCCATCGGCCGTCTTCACGGCGGAACGGTCTCTTTGGAAAGCGCCCATCCCGGCCTCATCGCGCGCATCGTCCTTCCGCGCGCAAGCGTCGCGGCGCGCAGTGCTGCCGCAATGGAGACGGCCTCCAGGGTGCGCGCGGCCAGCAACACGCCGGTCTGAGCCGCCGCCAAAGGGCTCCCGCCCGATCGTGGAGCCAGGTCAGGGAGATCGATTCTCGATCCGGATGCGATCCCTGGTCGTCGAAAAGAATCCTTCGATATTGCCGGCGACTTTCGGAAGATCGCTCGCGAGCTTGTCCAAATCCACGTGGCGGTCGTGCGGGAGCTCCGCAATCCAACCGCTTCGCTTCCAGACGATGTAGATCCAGAAGCTGCGCGTATAGGTGCAGTCGGGACAGGTGACCATCCCCACACCGAAGATGCGGTTCCCCGGCTCGAGGTCGGACTCGGCACCCGCGCTCGCGAAGAGGGCAATGGCGCCGCTTCGCTCGTGCGGCCTGATATAGTCGAACCCCGCCGCCGGGATCTGCAGCGGGTTGCGGTCCGTCGCCAAATCCGGCCGGTCGAGGTTCCACAGCAGGAACGAATATTTGATATCGCGCGCCACTTTGCCGGAATTATTGATGAGCAGCAGCGAGGGCTGCAGGGGATAGACGAAGCGGAAGGTGACATCCGGCCGCTCCGCGCCGACATAACCGTCCCTGACGGGCTTCCAGCCGACGGCCAGGAGCAGTGCCGCGCCGATCAAGGCGAGGCAAATCTTGCGCGAGCGCGATTGCGCGGTCATCAAGGGCGAGAGCCAGACGAGATCGGCGACAATGCCCTCTGCCGCCAGCAACAGGACGACGCGGCACCACCAGCTCGTCGGCAGCCCCACCGCCAGAGCCGTGACGGCGACCGCCGCGCAAATTTCGATACCGGTGCCGACCGGTCTTGCCATCTTGAGCTTTCCGCGCAGGAACGCGCCGGCCTTTGGTCGCGGCATGCCGTTGGGTCTTCGTTGGAAGGCTCGAGGCGCCCGGGCGCCGTCTTGGGCGCTCCTTCCGGACGTGCAACCGATGCGCATCCTATGGCTTGAAGCCTCTCCGGATGATTTCCATCGGGTTATCGTTTGGAAATCTCGCGCCGCCGCGGGGGATGCATCCGCACGACGGGCGGACAAAGAGAGAGCCCCTCCCCCGCCTTCCGGTTTGCTCCGACGACGTCGAGATGCGGACAGGCACTACTGTGTCAGCACGACCTCGGTCAGGCCGGAGCCGCTGCCGCCGCTGACGTTGCAATTCATCGCGAAGTAATTGTTCTTGTATTGGCAATCCTCGCCGTAACCGGGGCCGTTCACCGTCATCCCGGTGCAATGGCTGGCCGGCCCGTAATACTGCTCTCCGGGCCCGACGCCGCCGGCGTCGTCCCACCAGAACACCGTGGCGGGCGCGATCGCCGACGAGCCGCTGCCGCTCGCCAAGGCCGAAATCTGAGCGCAAGTGGGTGCCGCAAACTGAGCGCCGCCGCCGGTCAGCGACGAGCAGTTGGGAACGGCGGCGGCGGGTGCCGTGGAACTGTTCGACAGGCCGTTGATGTAGTTTTGCGTGACGCCGGTTTGGATATAGAGCGAGCAGTTGGGCGAGCTCGAGCTTGGCGCTGTCCGGTATTGGGTGCTGCAGGAGTAGGTCGTCACCGACCCGGACACCGACGAGGAACAGTTGGAATAGCCCGAACTGGGCGCATTGATCCCGAGATAGGTCGCGAGCGTGTTGTAGGACCCCGACGCGATCGGCTCGGTGATCGTGGTGCCGCTGGGATACAAAATGCTGGGCGGCAGCGTGACGGACACCGCCGTAATCGTGGTGGTGCCGTGAGACGTCGTGCTCGTGACTTTGACGGTATAGGAATAGTTGGTGTTCTGGCTGGGGGACTGGGCGTTCCCGAGCAAGGACGAATAGAAGGCCTGCGAGCCGCCATTGGGAGCGCCGTAGGAATTCGCTCCGGTGACCGCGGCCCCGCAAGAGGGATTGCCGGTATTGCCGTTGGTGTCGTTGCGTAGCATCACGCCGAGCGGCTGATTGACGTTGAAGGTCGGAAGGGCCTGTCCGGGGGGCATTGTGGCGAGCGGGTTGGGAGACGAATAGCTCGTGCCGATCTCGTAATAATTGCCCTGGTTTGAGCTGCTGGTTGCCACCGAGAAAGTGGGAACCGCGCCGTAATTGTATCCGGTGCCGGCTGTGTTTTTCGGCACCTGATAGAGATAGACGGTGTTGCCGTCGCATGCCTGGGAGTTGACGTTGGTGAATTCGAGCTGCGGCGTGATCACGGGATTGCCGGCAGTCCCCGAGGCGCTCACGTAGAGCGTGTGGTAGACGAGGTAGAGGAAGGTCGTCGCGAGAGTGCCGCTGGCACTGACGGTGACGGTGTAGGCGTTGGCGGTTCCGAGCGCCGGGTTGATCGTTCCGCTCGTGTTGGTGGTCACCGACGGCGAACCGACCGTGAGGCCGTTCGGCAGGATGGCGGCCTTGAAGTAGTTGGTGGCGACGGTCTGCGCGTTGCTCGCCGAGCCTGGGCCGATGAAGGCGGCAGCGCCCGCGAGTGCCGCTGCGTCGACGGCGCTTTGCAGGACATACCTGGCCTGGACCGCGCGCGCATAATCGATGGCAGCACCCAGGGCGATCATGAAGGGCGTCAGCATCAAAGCGAACATGATGGCCACCTGGCCGCTCCTGTCGCCGAGCAGCCGGAGGGGCCTGGGCATGAGCTTCGCTTTCGGGAGAAGCGACATGGCGTTCCTCACGTACAGGGAGAGGTGCAGGAGATCGGCGAATTGCCGCGCGGCCGGGCAAAGGATGTCTGGCTGAACGTGAAGAGGCCCGGGAGCACGTATTGGATGGCCGAGCTGTAGATGTAGGTCGCTTGGACGACGATCACGCTGTCGCCGGGGGCGCCGGCATTCGGCACCAGGTTGGTGGGCGTCGTCGCATCGGTGACGGCTCCGGAGCCCATCGCCGTCGCAGCGACGGTACAGGACAGGTCGCTTTCCCAATCTTCCTTGACGCCGCCGGACGTGTAGTTGGTGACGCTGGCGATCGCGACCGAGAACGCATTGGCATTGCCGGATGTCCCATTGGTCGGGAATGGCGTCATCACGAGCATTCCGGCTTTGCAGAAATTGCCCAGCGATCCGCTGGTGCCGCTGGTGACGCCGTTGATCTGCTGTGCGGCCAGGTCGGCGATCGCCGCGGCTGCATTGCTCAGCATCATGGCGGCCCGGACCATTTGGGCGCCTTCGTAAAGGCCATACATGATGATGATCATGACCGGCGCCACGAGCACGAATTCGAGGGCGGCCACCCCGCGTTTATCGGCGATGCGGGAGCCGAGCCGGCGCAGCATCAGTAAGGCTCGGTCTGGAAGGCGATCGTCGATATGAGAAAACCGCCGGTCGTGCCGAGCACGTCGGCGACCCACTGAATCATCCAGGTACGCTGGTAGCCGATCTGCAGAATGACGTCGTAATTGCTGGCCAGGCTGGCCTGGGTCGTGGTCATGACGCCGCTGGAGATCGTTGCGAGCGAAAGGGTCGTGAACGCGTGGCCTGCCGGCGAACCGGACGCCGCCGCTGCGACATAGATTTGAATACTGGTGCTGCACGAAGGCACCAGCGGGAGATCGTTGCACACGTCGGTGGTCAGCGTCGATGAATAGCCGGAGCCCGTGATCGTGCCGATGCGGATCAAACGGGCGGCGTCGCGTGCGGCGGTGTCCATGAGCTCTTGGGTGACGAAATCGAGGGCGAGCTCAAAGATGAACAGCGCGAAGACTACGAAGATCGGCCCCACCAATCCGAATTCCACCGCCGCCGTGCCGATGTTTTGCGAGAACAGCCGAGCGACAATGCCGCGATTGTCCGAGCGGGCTCGCCTGTCCGGGGCCGCTCGGCTATCGGCGGCACGGGTATTATCTAGGCGAGGATGGGGCGGCATGCGTAATGCGACTCAGTGCGGGGATTGCCCAGAAAACCGGCGATCATATCGAAGGCCAAATTCAGATTGCTCCCCACGCCGTCACGTCGGCCAAGATGGCCACAACGGCGATCAGGACCGCGATCGGTCTCTATTCGATGGGTGTCACGCGACGCTTTGATTTCAGCGCCCGCGCGATCACGCCAAAGAGGTGCGGCACCTCCGATCCGCCGTCGCTCTGCAAAGGAAATGGTAATCCTCGCCACCTCTCCGACCCCTTTCCATGGCATTACCGTTTGGAAAGCGCGGCCGGGCGGTCGGCGGCGAGATGTGCCGTCCAGGCAGCGATTCGTTGCGGGGCCGCTGCGAGTAGCGTCGCACCGAGGGCATCCAGCGCCGGAGCGTTACGGCGGGCGGTCCAGAGCCGGCGCGGCGCCCGGGCAGAGATCTTGCGCACACCGGCGGGAGAGGCCGCGAACGGCGGTGTACCCGACAACTCGGGCCGGCGCGGCCGAAGGATCGCGCTAATGGGTGAGCAGGACGCCGTTCGTTATTCCGTTGCCCTGAAGGCCGCCCGAGCAGGTGAAGGTGAATTGAGCGTCGTTGTAGTCGAAGTCGTCGGTCGAGCCGCCCATGTCGTTCCAGGAATAGTACCAGTTGCTGCCGTTCATCTGCGCGCAGGTCGGCGACGCATTGGTCTGCGCCGTGGTGAAGCACTTTCCCGCGGTCGGCGTGGGCAGGCTCGAGCCGGTCACCTGCTGGGTCTGCAGGCTGCAGTTCTCGATTGTCTTGCAGCCGCTTGGCGGGTGGCGCCCGGTACAGGTCAAGCCGTTCGTGTAATCCGCCGCGGTGGTATAGCCGCCCGGGTTGTTGGTCGAGTCGTTGGGGATGGTCAATTGCGAATAGAAGACGTGCGTGCTGCCGGGCGTCCCGCCGTACTGGTTGTCGCCGTAATTGATGAGACCGCCCGTCACGTTGACGAGGGCGAAGCCGATTTGCGCGCCCGGCGGCACCGAGAAGGTGAGGTTGCTCGTGGGCGGCACGTTCGACGAGGAGTTGGTGAAGAGCGCCGTGAAGGTGCCGTCCGTGAAGGTGCCGGTGGGGAAATGCGCGGAGTTGAATACCGGCACGGTACCGTTCGTGGGCACGATGTACCAATAGATGGTGTTGTGGTCGCCGGCGTTGCTGCCCCAATTGGCCGCATTGACGCTGCCGATCGAGCCCTCATAGGCCGCCGTCGCCGTGGCATAGATGGGGATCGATTGCACGAACATGTACATGAAGGTCGTCTTGATGCTCGAATTGGCGGCCACGGTGACGCTGTAGGCGCTGGTCGAGACGGCCGTCGAGACGGCGTAGGTGGTGCCCTGGTTGTTCGGCAGGTTGGTGACGTTGAGGTTCATGTAGTTGTCGGCCACCGTGGTCGCGGCGGAACCGTCGGTGGAGCCTAAAAAGACGGCGGCGCCGGACAGTGCCGCGGAATCCACGATGCTCTGCAGCGACGTCCTGGCCTGAACGGCGAGCGCAAAATCGACGCCGGCGCCGAGCGACATGAGGAGAACCGGCGCCATGAGCGCGAACAAGACCGCGATGTTGCCGCGGCGGTTTTGCATGAGGGCGCGGAGCGCCCTCGGGAAGGAGCGGGACTTCCCGGTCGTGTCGGCAGCATTGCCGCCCGGGGCATCCCCCCGTAAAGGGCGCTCCGGCGCTCTCATGGATCGATCGTGCATGGTATCTCTCATTCTCAGGGGGCGGGCTCCCTGCCGCCGTCGCATCCGCCGATTGCGAGCCCGATCATGCTATACCGAAAAAATTAAAACTCAGTTAAAACTTGGAAGCCCTTCAGGTATTCGTAAGGATTATCTGGTATTTCATTCAGAGCACTCAGACTAACGCGACGTAAGATTCTTGTAAGGTTCGCCGTATGACTTGCGGCTTGCAACCCTGATGCTTGAAGCCGGCCAAGCTCATGGCTGGCCCAAGCGGCGCTTCGCAAGGCGCGCCGCCTTAGCGCCGGCGCAAGAGCCGAAGCGCGCCGCCCCCGTTCGGGCGGCGTCCGGGCTTCTGCGGCGCGCCGCTGGCGCGCCCGGTTACCCATTGTGGGCGCAAGCGGCCAAAGTCTGCGTGCTGATTGCGCTCGCGGTCATGCTATGGCGCTGGGCCGACGGCAGCGCGCTCCGCTTCTTGGGCTGGGTCTTGCTCGGTCAGGACAGCCAAGTTTAGCCTGGCGATTGCCGGCCAACACGCCGCCCTCTCGACGCCGCGGCCGCCGCGGCCTCAACGATGGCCGTCGCGTCTTACGTAAGCCTTACGCGAGTCTTACGTCTGGCTGAACGGGCATAGCTGGGCAGACAAAGGCGCGCGGTGCTACACTCTTATAATTCTCCGACCGACGCCGAACGGGACGCCCGCGCATGCGATTGCTGGTCGTCGAGGACAACGAGGAGCTCACGCAGCTTCTGGCCAAGGGGCTCGGGGCGGCGGGCTATGCCACGGATATCGTGACCACGGCCGGCGAGGCCCGTGCCGCGCTGGCCGCGAGCAGGTATGCCGCCGTGATCCTCGATCTCGGCCTGCCGGACGAGAACGGCCTCGTCCTCCTCCGCGAAGCCCGCGAACGCAGCGATCCGACGCCGGTCGTCGTGCTCACGGCGCGGGCCGGCGTGCAGGACCGCGTCGCCGGACTGCGCGGCGGCGCCGACGATTACATCGTCAAGCCCTTCGCGTTCGAGGAGCTGGTGGCCCGCCTGGAGGCGGTGCTGCGCCGGCCCGGGCAATTGCTGGGACGCTCGCTTCGCGTCGGCAATCTCGTCTTCGATACGGAGGCGCGGCAGGCGCTCGTCGGCGACGAGCCGCAGGTCCTGTCCGCGCGCGAGGTGGCGGTGCTCGAGATCCTGATGCGGCGCAGCGGCCGCGTCGTGCCCAAGAAGCTGGTCGAGGACCAGCTCTTCGGGCTCGCCAGCGACGTTGCGTCCAACGCGGTCGAGGTCTACATCCACCGCCTGAGGAAGCAGCTCGCCGAGCGCCGCGCCACGGTGCAGATCCACACGATCCGCGGGGTCGGCTATCTCATTGCCGAGGACAAGCCGGCGTGATCCGCTTCAAATCGATCGCCTCGCAGATCATCTCGCTCCACGTCGTCGTCGTCGGCATAACTCTGGTCTCGATGCCGCTGGCGCTCGATTGGCTGATGGATTCGACGGCCAACGACCTCCATCATCGCGCGCTGCGGGAAATCTCCGAGAAGATCGCGCACCATCTTCTCCCGCAGGCGGCGGGCGGCTGGAAGCTCGATCTGCCGCCGGAGCTTCAGCAGCTCTACTCGATGAGCTACGGGCGCTATGCCTACACGGTGCTCGACGACCGCGGCAAGGTCCTCTTCTCGTCGTTCAACGACGGCTCGCCGACTTTTCCCGGGGACCGCCGCTCCCCGGCGGCGTCCTTTCTCCAGGCGCGGCGCGGCGACATGGTCCTCTACGGCGCCAGCATTCCGCGGACGATCCACGGCCGCACCGTGTGGATCCAGGTGGGCGAGGATCTCGAGCACAGCGACGTGCTGATCGACGACATCGTCGCCGATTTCTTCAGGCGCGTCGGCTGGATCACCATCCCCATCCTGCTGTCGCTTCTGGCGATCGACATCGTCATCTTCCGCCGCGCGCTGCGGCACGTGCGGCGGGCCTCGGTAATGGCGGCGGACATCGGGCCGGAGCGCACCGACGTGCGGCTGCCGGCCAAGGACATGCCGAGCGAGGTCCTGCCGCTGGTGCGCGCCGTCAACCAGGCGCTGGACCGGCTCGAAGAGGGCTTCCGCATGCAGCGCGAGTTCACCGCCGACGCCGCCCACGAGCTGCGCACGCCGCTCACGATCCTGCGCGCACGGATCGACACGCTCGCCGACCGCAAGATCGCCTCGACGCTGAGCCGCGACATCGCCGGCATGAGCCGCATCGTCAGCCAGCTGCTCGACATCGCCGAGCTCGAGACCTTCGTCGTCGATCCCCGCGAGAAGGCGGACTTGCAAGCCGTGTGCGCGGAGCTCGCAGGGTTCGTAGCGCCTCTCGCCTTGGCCCAGGGCAAGAGCGTCGCCTTGAGCGGCGCTGCGGCGCCGGTCTGGGTCCGCGGCAATGCGCAAGTCCTCTCCCAGGCCGTGCGCAACCTCGTCGAGAACGCGCTCAATCACACGCCCCCGGGTACCACGGTCGACATCGTCGTGGCGGAGAGCGGCACCGTCTCCGTCTTCGATCAGGGACCGGGCATCCCCGAAGGCGAGCGCGCGCTCGTCTTCCAGCGCTTCTGGCGCCGCGACCGCCGCCGCACCGGCAATGCGGGGCTCGGGCTCTCGATCGTCCGCCGCATCGTCGAGGCGCACGCCGGCTCGGTCACCGTCGAGAACCGGCCCGCCGGCGGGGCCGCATTCTCCATCAGCCTGCTCTGCGCCGAATCCGGCTCGATCGCAGGGGAGGCGGAGAGGTCTCCAGCGAGGGCTGCTCTCACTTGATCTTGCCGCGCGCCGCCACCCGCCACACGGCCTCGACGCGCCCGGCGCGCATTCCCACGATCTCCTCGTGGAGATGGACCGTGGTGTCGGAGTAGCCCACGATCAGCTCGAGCCGCTCGCCGATCCGCGGCGCAGCACTCGGCTGCTCGAGCTCGATCTTCATGTGCTCGGCGGAAAGCCGCATGGCGGCGATCGCCGGCAGTCCGAGCGGCTGCGGCATGGCCGCATCGCCGCTCATGGCCTTCCGCCCGGCATCGAGCACGATGCGGGTGGGCGTGGGCCGGCTCGTCACCGTGGCGAGCACGGTGAGGGCGGTGGGGAAGTCGGCGTGATAGTGCGTGCGGTAATGCATGTCGCTGAAAATGGCGCCGCCGACCTGCACCTCGGTCACTCCGGGGTGCTGCGCGCAATAGGGAAAGGTGCCGGTGCCGCCGCAGCTCACGATCTCGATGGCATGGCCCGCCTCGCGGCAGGCTTGCGCGCTCGCGGTGAGGCGGAGAATCGCGTCCGCCACCGCGCGCGCCTTCTCCGCCGGATCGGCGATGGTGGTGGCGTGGCTCTCCCAGGCCACCAGGCCGGCGAGGCGCAGGCCGGCGTGCTGCGCCACCGCGTTGGCCAGCGTCACCACCGCGGCACCCGGCTCCACCCCAGCGCGGTTCATGCCGATATTGACCTCGATCGCCACCTTGAGCTCCTTGCCCCGGCGCTCGCTGGCCTCGGCCAGCTCGGCGAGATTGGCGATGCTGTCGACGCCCACGATCGGATCGGCATGCAGGGTGAGCTCCATCAGCCGCTCGATTTTCGCTGCCCCGACGATCTGGTTGGCGATGAGGATGTTGCGGATGCCCGCTGCGGCCATGACCTCCGCTTCGCTCACCTTGGCGCAGGTGACGCCGATGGCGCCGGCGGCGAGCTCCTTATGGGCGATCTCGGGCGTCTTGTGGCCCTTCATGTGCGGGCGCCAGCCGACGTTGTTCGCGCGGCAGGTATCCGCGATGCGCCTGATGTTCGCCTCCATCACGTCGAGATCGACGAGGAGTGCGGGCGTGTCGAGCGCCGTCTTCGGTAGGCCGACCAACGTCTCGGCTGCGCACATGATGTCCTCCTAGCCCGTGACGACGGGTGCGTGGAGGCCGGCCGCCCAATAGGCGTGCTCGACGAGCCTCAAAGTTTCGAGATTGTCGGCGGGACCGGTCTCGAACGCGGCGCCGCTCCCGAGGCATGCGACGAAGTGCGCGATCACCCCGTCGAAGCTCGCCTGGTAGCCCGCATCCGCGTCGTAGCTCTCCGCGCGCGGCCGGGCGCCGATGAGGCTCAGCTCGCTGCCGTCCAGCACGGCGCTCGCCTTGCGGCCGATGAGCTCGAGGCGGTCCTGGCCGCGCGGCGGAAAACCGGGTGCCGCCATGTTGCCGCTCACCACCATCGGCGCGCCGGCAGCACTCTCGAGGAAGACCGTGGCGAGGGTCTCGCCCTTGACCTCGTCGATCGTCCGCGCCGCGCGTGCGCCGACGACGCGCAGGGGGCCGGCGAGCCAGCGCATGACGTCGAGCTGATGGATGAGCGACTCGGCGATGAGGAACCGCCGCTCGTTCGCCATGAAGGGCTGCCGTACGAGGGCCGGGCGCCGTCCGCTCGCATCCGGCAGCAGGCCCGACGAGGTCGCCACCAGCTGCCCCGCGCTGAGCTCGCCGAGCTCGCCTGCCGCGAGCCAGGCCTTGAGCGTGCGGTACCAGGGGCGGAAGCGCCAGTTCTCGTGCACCATGAGCCGCACGCGGCCGGCGAGGCGGCGGACCAGCGCCTCGGCCTCGGCGAGCGTGGGTGCCAAGGGCTTCTGGCACAGCACGTCGATGCCGCGCCCGGCCGCCGCCTCGACCCAGAAGGCGTGCGTCTCGCGCGGCGAGGCGACGTCGAGCGCGTCGATGTCCTCGCCATCGAGCATGGCTTCGGCACTCTCGTAGGCTTTGGCGATCTCGAACTCGCGCGCGCGGGCGCGTGCGCGCACCGGATCGGGATCGAAGACCGCGACGAGGCGCACCGCGCCGCCGAGCGCGCGCCAGGCGGTGAGGTGGAAGTGGCTGATCATTCCGGCGCCGGCGAGTGCCACGCGGAGCGGTTGCGAGCGGTCGCGGGTTTTGCTCATGAGCTCACCTCGCCGAAGCCGAAGAGCCGTATCGGATTGCGCCAGAAGAGGCACTCCCGCGCGTCCGCGTCGCCGAGCCAGCGGTCGACCGCCTCGAGCGCCGCGGCATAGCGGAACCCGCCGGGCACATTGACGAACGGCCAGTCCGAGCCCCAGACGCAGCGCTCGATGCCGAAGGCCGCGATCGCCGCCTCGGCGAAGGGTGCGAGGTCCGCGTAACGGCCAAGGTCGCGCGAGATGCGGAAGGGTGCGGAGAGTTTGACGGCGGCGTTGCCTTCGCGGCCGAGCCTGAGGACGGCCTGAAAGCCGGGCCGCTCGACCCCGCCCGCCAATTCGCGCACGCCGAAATGGTCGACCAGCACCTTGACTCCGGCATTGTGCAGAAGGCGGGCGAGCTCCGGCCATTGCTCGTCGTGGGCATAGACCTGCACGAACCAGCCGAGCGCCTTGAGGCGCTGGAGGAAGGGCTGTGCCGCCGGCCGGGCGAGCGCCTCGCGGTCGTAGCTCACGAGGTTGAAGCGCACGCCGACGATGCCCGCTTTCGCGAGCGCCTCGAGCTCGGCCTCCGGCGTCGCGGGGTCGAGCACGGCGATCGTCTTGAAGCGGCCGGGGTAGGCCGCCATGGCATCGAGCAGGGCCGCGTTCGCATAGCCGTAGCAGCTCGGCTGCACGAGGAGCGCGTGGGCGACGCCATGGGCGTCGAGCACGGCTGTGAACTCCTCGCGCGTGCCGGCTTCGTCGGCCAGCGGCTTGTAGCCCGGACCGTCGACGTAGGGAAAGCGCACGGGATCGACCACGTGCGCATGGCAATCGATGATGCGCGCCGCGCTCATGGCGCCGCTTTCGGGATCGCCCGGGTCGTGGCCGGATCGAAGAGATGGATTTGCGCGGTGTCTAGGGCCAGCGTCGCGTGCGCGCCGGCCCTGAGCGTGGTCTGGCGGCCGACGCGCGCGATGATCTCCTCGCGCGTGCCGCCGAGCGCCACGACGAGCAGGGTCTCCGCGCCGAGGGGCTCGACCGCGATCACCTCGACCGGGATTTCCGCCATGACGCCGCTGCTGCCCTCGCGCGCGGCACTCTCGTAGAGGTCCTCGGGCCGCACGCCCAGGATGACGCCCTGCTCGCGGTTGCCGGCGAGCCGCGCCGGCGGCCAGCCCGGGAGCGCCACGGAGCCGTTGCCCAGACGCAGGCGCAGCCCATCCGAGGCCGGCTCGAGGGCGCAGGGAACCAGGTTCATCGGCGGATTGCCGAGGAAGCGCGCGACGAAGCAATTGACCGGATTGCCGTAGACCTCGAGCGGCCGCCCCACCTGCACGATCTCGCCCTTGTCCAGGATGGCGATGCGGTGGCCCATGGTCATGGCCTCGACCTGGTCGTGCGTGACGTAGATCGTGGTGGTGCCGATGTCGTGCTGCTGCTTGATGATCTCGTTGCGGGTGGTGACGCGCAGCGCCGCATCGAGGTTGGAGAGCGGCTCGTCGAAGAGGAAGACTTTGGGGTCGCGCACGATGGCGCGGCCGAGGGCGACGCGCTGGCGCTGTCCGCCCGAGAGCGCATGGGGCTTGCGCGCGAGGAAGGGGACGAGGTCGAGCCGGGCTGCTACGCCGGCGACGCGCCGCTCGATCTCCGCGGCCGCGACGCCGCGGCGGTGCAGGCCGAAGGCGAGGTTGCGATGGACGCTCATGTGCGGGTAGAGCGCATAGGACTGGAACACCATGGCGATGTCGCGGTCCTTGGCGGGCACGTGGTTGACGACGCGGCCGTCGATCGACACGGTGCCGGAGGTGATGGGCTCGAGGCCCGCGATCATGCGCAGCACGGAGGATTTGCCGCAGCCCGAGGGTCCGAGCAGCACCATGAACTCGCCGTCGGCCACGCTGAGGCTCACCTCCTTGACGGCAGCCTCGCCGCTGCCCTCGTAGCGCTTGCTGAGCCGCTCGATGCTGACCGTCGCCATGTCGGTCCCGTTGCTCTCCTGTGGTCCCGGGCGGCTAGCGGACGGCGCCCGCCGTCATGCCCCTGATCATCGTCTCGGAGAAGAAGGCATAGAGCAGGATGATCGGCGTGATTGCGATCATGAGGCCGGTTGCGAGCATGCCGATATCGAGCTGGTGGCTGCCCATGAAATGCATGATGCCGAGCGGCAAGGTGCGCTTGTCGTCGTCGGTCAGCAGCACGACGGCGTAGAGGAACTCGTTCCAGAGGATGATGAAATTGAGGGTGACCGCGGTGAAGATCGCCGGCGTGCCGATCGGCAGCGTGATGCGCCAGAAAATCTCGAAATCCGAGTAGCCGTCGATGCGCGCCGCATCGAACAGATCCTGCGGTATCTGCGCGAAGAAGCCCTCGAGAATGTAGACCGTTATCGCGAGATGGGCGGCGACGTAGACGAGGATGAGGCCCGTAAGCGTGTTGTAGAGGTCGAACTCGAGGAGAATCTGGAAGAGCGAGAGGATGAGAAGCTGCGGCGGCAGGATCAGGCCCGAGAGGATGACGAAGCGCGCGAGCCGGTTCCCTCGGAACTGATAGCGCGCGAGGCAATGCGCGGCCATGGCGCCGATGACGGTGAGAAAGAAAACCGCGGTAACGACGACGATGGTGCTGTTCCAGAAATAGGTGCCGTAGTTTGAGCGCGTCCACGCCTCCGCGAACTTCTCCCAATGGAACGGGCTCGGAAACGCATAGGGATGCGCGAATATCTCGGGCGTCGTACGTAGCGACATGGACGCCACCCAGAGAAAGGGCCCGCCCGCGAGCACCGTATAGAGCAAAAGGAACAGGAGCAGCGGCGCGCGCCGCAGCTGAACGAGCCAAGGGCTCCCGGACGCCGTCATCGCCTCAATACTCCAGGCGATCGCGGGAGTGTAAGAAGTGCGTCATCGCGAAGACGAAGGCGAGGATGATGACGAACCAGAGGACCGCGATCGCCGATGGGTAGCCGAGATCGAAGGTATTCCAGTCGAAGGCGCGCTTGTAGACGTAGGTCGACACCGTCTCGGTCGACCACAGCGGGCCCCCGCCGGTCATGATCCAGACGAGATCGAAGATCATCATCTTGCCCACGAAGGAGAGAATGAGGAGGTTCACGATCGTCGGCCGCAGCATCGGGATGACGATGTAGACGAGCTTGGCGAGCCAGCCGCAATTGTCGAGCGCGGCCGCACCCAGCACCTCCGCCGGCAGCGCGTAGAGGGCGGCGAGGAAGATGATCATGTTGAATCCGAGCCATTTCCAGATGTGCGTCGCCATCACCGACCACAGCGCGGTATGGGGATCGCCGAGCCAGGACTGCTCGAAGGCACCGAGGCCGATCGAGCGCAGGATGAGGTTGGCGAGGCCCCAGTCGTAATCGTAGATCCACACCCAGATGATGCCGACCACGACGTAGGACATCAGCACGGGCGTGAACCAGACGACCCGCAACAGCTTTGCGAGCGGCGCACCGGAGAAGAGGCAAAGGGCGAGGAGCAGGCCGCCCGAGACGTCGACGATGGTGGCGACGACGGTAAAGATCGCGGTGTTGCCGACCGCCTTCCAGAACACGGCATCGCTGAGCAGGAGTGCGCGGAAATTGGCGAGGCCGACGAACGTCTGGACGTTGTGGGGCCCTATCGTGTGGATGCTGTTCCAGAAGGTGCGCAGCACCGGATAGACGATGAAGCTGGCATAGAGAAGGAAGGCGGGTGCCAAGAAGACGAGGAGAGTCGCGGGGCGCGCGTGGCGCACGCCCACCTCCGCCTCGCGAGCGGCGCGCCTCCGAAGCCTCGCGAGGCGCGCCGCCACCGCCGTCCCGTGTGCCCGCGCGGCAGCCCGCTCAGCCCTTGTAGCAGCCCTCGTTCATCTTCTTCGCCGTCTCCTCGACCGAGAGCAGGCCGCCGGGGAAGGCGCTGTTCAGCACCTGCGAGAAGGTGTCCTTGCACTTGCCCTGCATCAGATCGAGCGGTCCGCCGATGAAATAGTCCTCCCCCTTCTGGCGCGCCATGAGCTCGGTGAAATAGGCGGCGTGCGGGCCGGAGAAGGTTTTCACGTCGGCCTTGATGCCGGTCTGGAGATAGACCGTCTCGATCCACATTTTGCCCATCTCGGGCGTCGACATCGCATCGAGGAACTCGGCGGCGATCTTCTTATGCTTGCTCGCAGCATTGATCGCAAAGCTGGCGCCGATATCCGAGGTCTTGCAGTTGTTGCAGGCGCCGCCGTCCATCGCCGGATATTGCATGATGCCGAGCGGGAAGTCGGGCGGCTGGCCACCCTTATCCACGGGCACGAAGGCGCGGCCGGTGTACCAGCTGCCCATCGGCAGCATCAAGGAGCCGGGATTCGAGTAGAAATAATAGTGGGACTCGCCGAGCTTCAAGGTCATGAAATTCTTGGGATAGGCGCCCGCGTCGACGAGCTCCTTGGTCCATTTGAGGACGGCGATGACGCGCGGGTCCTCGAACGACAGCTTGCCCGTCCACAGCTTCCTATAGTCGTCCTTGCCGAGCTTGCGGAGGAGCGCCTCGCCGACGATGTAGGCGCCGGGGTAGGGCCGGTCGCCGACGCCCTGCGCGATCGGCGTGATCCCGGCCGCCTTGGCCTTCTTGACGAGATCGAGGAACTGCGCCTGGGTGAATTGCTCGTTGGCCGGCAGCTCGACCCCGAGCTTCTTAAGGAGCGCCTTGTTGTAATAGAGCTCGTTGGTGTAGGCCTCCTGCGGAACCCCGTAGGTCTTGCCGTTGTGGACCCAGACCGCGCGCGCCCAGGGTTCGATGTTGTTCCAATTGACGAGATCGTCGAGCGGCGCCAGATAGCCGGCCTCGACATATTCCGTCCAATCCGGCTCGACGTAGAAGACGTCGGGCCCCTGGCCGGCCGGAAGTGCTGTCTTCAACGCGGCCAGCATCGGGTTCTTCTCGTACCAGGTGATCTTGACGTGGACCCCCGGATGCGCGGCCTCGAGATTCTTGGCGGCCTTCTCGCGGAAGGCGACCTTGGCGTCCTCGTCCGCCTCGTGGCTCCACACCGTGAGCGTTACGTCCTCGGCCCGCGCGCTCGGCGCCAGTGCGCAAAAGCCGACCGCCGCGACAAGCGCCGCGAGCGCAGCGCGTCGCGTTGCAAAGCGTCCCGTCATCGTTCGCCCCCTCGTCAATTGCTTCGTTCTGGCCATGGCCGGCAGGCCGCTCGTCGCCGCCTTCCTCCCCGGGCCCCGGCGTTTCCGTTGCCGCGAGCAACGATAGGCTCTACGATCGATTGAAACAAATTGATTTAATGGCCGGTAATCGATAGGGTTTTCCAATCTATGAGGACTTCGCTGGGTCAAATCGAGGCGTTCTATTGGATCGAGCGGCTGGGCAGCTTTCGCGCCGCCGCCGTCCAGCTCAACCTGACCCAGCCGACCGTCAGCCTGCGCATCAGAAGCCTCGAGCGCTCGCTCGGCCACCGCCTTTTCGAGCGCGCCGGCCGCCGGGCGCGGCTGACGGCCGAGGGGGTGGCGCTGCTGCCGCTCGTCAGGCGGCTGGTCGATCTCGCCGAGCAGGTCTCGACGCACCATGCCTCGCACGACCCGCTGCAGGGCCGCCTCAGGCTCGGTGCCCCTGCCAGCTTCGCATTGAGCTGCATGGCGAACCTCCTCGGCGACCTCAGGAAGGAATATCCCGAGCTCACCGTGGCCCTGACCGTCGACAACAGCGTCGAGCTGTCCCGCAGGCTGAACGCCCGCGAGCTCGATCTCGCCTTCGTGGTCGACCCGGAGGTCGAGCCCTTCGTGCGGGTCGAGGCGCTCGGCACGATGCCGCACGTCTGGGTCTCCAGCCCGCGGCTCGGACTGGGGGCGGGCTGGCTGGAGCCGAGGGACCTCTTGGGCTTCCATGTCTTCACCCATCCCGAGCCGTCCGGCTTACGCGTGCTGGTGATGAACTGGTTCGCCTCCGCCGGGCTCGAGCCGCAGCAGCTCAGCACGTGCAACGACCTCTCGGTCATCGTTCGCTTGACCGCGGCCGGCGAGGGGGTGGCGCTGCTGCCGCTCGCCATCCTCAGGAGCGAGCTGCGCTCCGCGGCGCTCGCGGTGCTCAGGACCCGGCCGCAGACGGAGCGCCCGCGGCTCTATGCCGCCTATCTTGTGGACAAGGCCGGGCGGAGCGTGAATACGGTGCTCGAGACGGCGCGCCGGGTCATCGTCGGCTCCGATCTCGTCTCGAGCGCGTAACGCAATTGCGGCACCCTCGCAGGTGCCTGCGATGGGGAGGTGTCGGTCCATGACGAACGGGATGAGGAACCCCGGCACTCCGGCGCCAGCTGCCGCCGCCGATGCCGAGGCGGCGGCGGCCTTCGAGCAGCTCCCCCTCCTCGTCGCCGCCGACGTCCGGCTCGCCCACCGCGCCCGCCATCTCGCGGTCGAGTGCCTCATCGAGATCGGTGCCGTGCCGTTCTACGCCGCGATCGCCCAGGGCAGGCTCGAGGCACTCGAGCGCGGCCCGCTCCTCATGCGGCCGTGGCGCTTCGCGGTCCGCGCCCCGGCGGCTGCGTGGCTCGCCCTCTGGCAGCCGGTGCCGGCACCCGGCTGGCACGACCTCATGGCGCTGGCCAAGCGCGGCGAGGCGAGGCTCGAGGGCGACCTCCATCCGCTCATGGCGAACCTGCAGTATTTCAAGGACGTCTCTGGCGGCACCCCGCCGGCTCTTCGCGGAGGCCTCCCATGACGGCGGAGATTGAGCCCATCGTCGGCCGCTACGCGCGCATCGAGATCGGCGGCCGGCCGCACCGCATCTATTTCGAGGAGAGCGGTGCCGGCATCCCGCTCCTCTGCCTGCATACGGCGGGCGCCGACGGGCGGCAGTGGCGCCATCTCATGGTCGATGCCGAGGTGACGCGGCACTTCCGCGTGCTCGCCTTCGACATGCCGTGGCACGGCAAGTCGAACCCGCCGGCGGGCTGGGAGAAGAGCGAGTACCGCCTCACGACGGCGCTCTATGCCGAGATGGTGCGCGCCTTCTCGAAGGCGCTCGCGCTCGAGCGGCCGGTGGTGATGGGCTGCTCGATCGGCGGCCGGCTGGTGCTGCATCTCGCCGTCGCGCACGCCGCGGAGTTCCGCGCCTTCATCGGCCTCGAGGCAGCCGACTTCCAGGCGCCGTGGTACGATACCGACTGGCTGCACCGCGCCGACGTGCACGGCGGCGAGCTTTGCGCCGCCCTCGTCTCGGGCCTCGTCGCCCCGCAAAGCCCCGCCGAGTTCCGCCACGAGACGCTCTGGCACTACATGCAGGGCGGCCCGGGCGTGTTCAAGGGCGACCTCTATTTCTATCGCGTCGACGGCGACCTGCGCGGCGAGCTCGGGCGCATCGACACCAAGGCGGCGCCGCTCTTTCTCCTGACGGGCGAGTACGACTACTCCTGCGAGCCCGCGGATACGCTGAGGACGGCGGCGGCGATCGCGGGCGCCGAGGTTAAGGTGATGAAGGCGCTCGGGCACTTCCCGATGAGCGAAAACCCGGCGCAGTTCCGCGCCTATATCCTGCCCGTGCTCGAGAAGATCCGCGCGCTCGGGGCGCCCGCCGCATAGCCGCAGCGCCGCCCTTCCAGGGCGGCGCCGTCAGCGAGCCGCGCTATTTCCCGCTCGCTCCGGCGATGTCACCTGGGCGGCGCCGCGGGAACCTGACGCCAGCCCGTGTTGCAGGTCTGGACGTAGGGATAATAGCCCTTGGAGCTGTCGCAGTAGTACCAGGTCTGCGCCGTCGACGGCGCCGGAGCGGCCGCAGGGGCCGACGGCTGCTGGATCACGGTGACCGGTGCGGCGGGCTCATACGCGTAAGGGTAGTAGCCGGGGTAGTAGTAGGGCCAGCCCCACCAGGGAGCCAGGCCGGCGCCCCAACCCCCGCCGCAGCACCAACCGCCGTGCCACCCGCCGCCGCCGTGCCACCCGCGGGCGGCATCGGCCGGAGCAACGGAGCCCGCAACAAAGAGCACGCCCGCGGCCAGCATGAGAGCTGCGCAGATACGGCCGAGAGCTCGGAGCGAACGCGACGCTTTTGCGGTGATCGTCATGGCATGATCCTCTGGCTTCCTACCTCAGGACGCACGTGGCTGCCGGTCTCACTTCCCGCCCCCGCCCTCGCAAAGCGGAAGGCGTTGCCGAGATTGTAATCTGGTACATTTGCCGTTGCGAATCAAGATGAGGGGCCCCCGCGGGTGCATGTTCGCCGCCGACATCGCCAAGAGTTTCCTCGAAGCGGCGATTGCCGCCAGTGACCGCGATCACAGGCAGCACCTGATCGTGGGCGTGCGCTAGCCGGGCGCCGCCTGTCTCAGCCGCGTACCCGGGGCATGAGGATGAGGTCCCACGGGCTCGGCATGGCGCCGCAGGGCACGTGGACGAGCGCCGGCGCGTCGAGCGCGAGGGCCGCGCGCAAGGCGCTCTCGAGATCCTGCGGCTCTCGGGCGCGGAAGCCGGCGACGCCGAAGGCGTCAGCGAGCTTGAGGAAGTCGGGATTGACCAGATCACAGGCGATCGTCCGGTTGCCGTATTGCTCCTCCTGAATACGCCGCACGTTGCCGAAACCGGCGTTGTCGAACACCACCACGACGACCGCAAGCCGATGCTGCACCGCGGTCGCAAGCTCGCCCGCCTGATACATGAAGCCGCCGTCGCCGGCGATGGCCACGACCGGCGTCCCCGGCTTGGCCGCCTTGGCGCCGAGTGCCGCTCCGTAGCCCCAGCCGAGATTGTCCTGGTAGCCGGGCGAGAGGAAGGTGCGCGGCTTGAGCACCGGGAAGGCCAGGCGCGACACGAAGCCGACCTGCGTCACCTCGTCCACGAAGATGCCGTCCTCGGGAAGTGCGGCGCGGATGGCCTTGAGGAAGCCCAGCTGCGGCTCGAGGCGGGCAAGCCGCCCGGCGAGCCAGGCGCGCTGCGCCTGCAGCTCCTCCGTGCGCGCCGCGCGCCGGCGATTGTGCGCCGGCAGGCGGGCGAGGAGCGCCCGGGCGGCGTCCGCCGCCTCGCCCAAGAGGGCGGCGGCAGGCTTCAGGAAGCGCTCCGGCGCCTCGGGATCGCTGTCGATGCGCACGATCTTGAGGTCTTGATCCACCCCCCACTGGCTCTGCTGCATGTAGAGCCGCGTGCCGATGGCGAGCACGGCGTCGCTCTCGGCCCACAGGCGATGGGCGATGGGGAGGGCCACGCTGAGCCGGTGCGTCGCGGGCAGCACGCCCTGGCCGCGGCGGTAGGCAACGACCGGCGCCTCGAGGAGCTCGGCGAGTGCGGCCACTTCCGGGCCGGCATCCTGAGCGCCGCCGCCCACGACGATGAGCGGGCGCTTGGCCGCACCCAGGATCCTGGCCGCGGACTCGGCGGCGTCCTCGTCGATCGGCGGCTGCTCTGCCGGCGCCGGCATCTCCGGGAAGACGACGGCGCCCTTCTGCCCCGAGACGTCGATCGCGCATTCGAGCACCGCCGGCCCGGCGCGCCCGGCGGCCGTGCTGCGGAGCGCCTCGCTCACGCGGAGCGGCGCCTCGTGGGCGGCACGAATGCGCGCGACATGCTTGGCCAGGTGCCGGGCCAGGCCGCGCTGGTCGTGGATCTCGTGGAGGTGGCCGTGGCCGCGGTCGATGTCGGCCTGCGGGATCTGGCCGGCCAGCGCCACGACCGGCGCATTCATGCCGTAGGCGGTGAGCAGTGCCGCACCGGCATTGAGGAAGCCGGGGCCGGGCACCACCGCGAAGGCCTGCGGCTTGCCGGTAGCACACGCCGCACCGAGCGCCATATAGGCCGCGGCCTGCTCGTGGCGCGGGTGGATGACGCGGAGGCGGGCTTGCGCGCCATGGAAGGCATCGAAGAGCGGATCGTTGTGCAGCCCCGGCAGGCCGTAGACCGTGTCGATGCCATGGCGCAGCAGGCTCTCGACCACGGCCTCGGCGGCGGTCATGGTGGGCATGGCCGGCGCTTCGCTCAGCGCACGTCCAAGGGCGGCATGAGGAGGCGGGCGTCGCCCGGCCGGGCGAGCGCCGGAAGCTCGGCGATGAGCGGGCGCAACGCCGTGACGCTCATGCCGAGCTCGTGGGCGAGGGAGCCGGCGATGCGCGCCTGAGTGAGCTCGTCATAATTGAAGAGCCGCTCCAAGAGCTCGCGCAGCTCGTGCCCGCGCTGCGGATAGCTCCTCAAGCTCACGGTTTCCTCGGGCTTGATGCCGGCCGCCTCGCGGGCGAGCTCGAGCGCCTTCTCGAAGCCGCCGAGGGCGTCGACCAGGCCGATCTTCTGCGCCTGCTCGCCGGTGAAGACGCGCCCCTTGGCGATTTCCGGGATGCGCCTCGGCTCGAGGCCGCGCCCGGCCACCACCTTGGTGGTGAAGTCCTTGTAGATGGCGTCGAGGGAGGCCTCGAAGCGATCCCAGGCCGCGGCCGAGAAGTCCTGATCGACGCTCCAGTCCGCGGCATCGGCGCCGATCTTCAGCGTGTCGATGCTGATGCCGAGCTTGTCGAGCAGCCCCTTGACCACGAGCTTGCCGCCGAAGACGCCGATCGAGCCGGTGAGGGTGCCCGGCTCGGCCACGATCTTGGTGGCGGGTGCGGCGATGAAATAGCCGCCCGAGGCCGCCGTGTCCCCCATCGAGACGACGACCGGCTTGCCGGCCGCCTTGGCGCGGGCGACCGCCCGCCAGATGGTGTCGGATGCCACATAGGAGCCGCCGGGGCTGTCGACGCGCAGCAGGATGGCCGCCACGTCGTGCGCGCGCGCCGCCTCGTCGAGCTCGGCCGCGAGCGTGTCGGCGCCGATCTTGCTCGTGCCGAAGGCGTCGTCCAAGCCGCTCGATCCTCCGACGATCGGGCCGCTCGCGTTGATGACCGCAATGATGCGGCCGCTCTCCTTGCCGCTGTGCGTGGCGCGGAAATATTCCGGGAGCCGCACCACCCTGGCGCCCGACCCCGCGCGCCGCTTCGCCTCGTCGCGCGCATCGTCGTGGTAGCCGAGGCGGTCGACGAGCTTCGCCGCCATGGCGTCCGGGGCAAGGAACGGTCCGCGGTCGATGAGCGCCTTGACCGCGTCCGGGCTGAGGCCGCGACCCTCCGCGACCATGGCGACGAGCTGGCCATAGAGCGAGCCGAGGATGCTTCCGAGCGACTCCCTGAAGGCCGCATCGTAGGCGGTCTCGGTCAACTGATCGATGGCGGTCTTGTACTCCTCGCGCTTGTCGAAGCGCGGCAGGATGCCGAGCTTGTCGAGCGAGCCGCGGAAGAAGGGGGTCTGGGCCACGACGCCGACGAGGTTCACCTCGCCCGAGGGCTGCAGCCAGACCTCGTCGCACGCCGCCGCGACGGGATAGCCGCCGCTGCCGCCGCCGGCCGAGCCGTAGCTCTCGGCGAAGGCGATGACGAACTTGCCGCTTTTGCGGAAGGCGGCGATGGCATCGCGCAGCTCGTCGCTCGTGGCGGCGCCGAGCGAGGCGCCGAAGCGGACCAGGAGACCCTTGACGCGGGCATCGCCGCTCGCCTGCTTGAGCGCCGCCTCGACCTCGCGTAAGGTCGGGCGCTCGGGCGAGAGGAGGCCTGCAAGGTTTCCCGCGGAACCGGCATCGGCGAGCGGGCTTGAGAGATCGAGCTCGAGCGCCGTGACGCCCGGTACCGTGCGTCCGGAGGGCGAGACGAGGCTCATGCCGACCCACATCGCGAGCGCCGCGATGCCAAGCGTCATGAGCCCGACGAGCGCGAGAAAGCCGACGACGATTCGTTTGAGCCAGCGCATCAGAACTCCTCCTCCGCGGCCGCGGGACCGCTCCTAGCGCCGTTCCCGGCTCAGCCGCCGCATTGCGCGCGGTGGCGCAGCAGGTGGTCGGCGAGCACGATCGCCATCATCGCCTCGCCGACCGGCACGGCGCGGATGCCGACGCAGGGATCGTGGCGGCCCTTGGTGACGACTTCCACCTCCTCGCCGCGCACGGTGACGCCGCGTTGCGGGATGAGGAGCGAGCTCGTCGGCTTGACGGCAAAGCGCACCACGACGTCCTGGCCGGTCGAGATGCCGCCGAGCGTGCCGCCCGCGCGGTTGGTGAGGAAATGCGGCTTGCCGCCGACCATCCGCATCTCGTCGTGCGCCGCCTCGCCCGGCACGGCGGCACCCGCGAAACCGTCGCCGATCTCCACCGCCTTGACCGCGTTGATGCTCATCATGGCCTTGGCGAGATCGGCGTCGAGCTTGTCGTAGACCGGCTCGCCGAGCCCGGCCGGGACGCCCGAGGCGACGATCTCGACGACGGCGCCCACCGACGAGCCGCGCTTGCGCACGGCGTCGAGCTCGCCCTCCCAGGCGCTGGCCGCCTCGGCGTCGGGGCAGAAGAAGGGGTTCTCCTCGACCGCCGCCCAGCTCCAGCGGCCGCGCTCGATCCCGTGCGGGCCCATCTGCACCATGGCGCCGCGGATGACGACGCCTGGCCCCAGCACCTTGCGCGCGACCGCGCCGGCGGCGACCCGGCAGGCGGTCTCCCGGGCCGACGCGCGCCCGCCGCCGCGGTAGTCGCGGATGCCGTATTTGGCCTGATAGCTGAAGTCGGCGTGGCCGGGGCGGTAGAGCTCCTTGATCTCGCTGTAGTCCTTGGAGCGCTGGTCGACGTTCTCGATGAGGAGCGAGATCGGCGTGCCGGTGGTCTCGCCCTCGAAGGTGCCGGAGAGGATGCGCACCTGGTCCGGCTCGCGGCGCTGGCTCGTGAAGCGCGACTGGCCGGGGCGGCGCTTGTCGAGCCAGCGCTGGATGTCGGGCTCGGCGAGGGCGATGCGCGGCGGGGCGCCGTCGACGACGCAGCCGATGGCGGGGCCGTGGCTCTCGCCCCAGCTCGTGTAGCGGAACGCGTGGCCGAAGCTGTTGCCCGGCATGGTCAGGAATTGGTCTTGAAGGTGTCGAGCATGCCCTTCACCTCGGCCACCGCGTCGACCGCCAGCATGCCCACCACGTGGTAGCCGCAGTCGACGTGATGGACCTCGCCCGTGACACCGCTGCCGAGCTCGCTCAGGAGATAGAGCGCAGAGGCGCCCACCTGATCGATGGTTATGTTGTGCTTGAGCGGTGCGTTGTACTCGTTCCACTTGAGGATGTAGCGGAAATCGCCGATGGCCGAGGAGGCGAGCGTCTTGACCGGGCCTGCCGAGATGGCATTGACGCGGACCTGGCGGCCGCCGAGATCGACCGCGAGGTAGCGCACGCTCGCCTCGAGCGCCGCCTTGGCCACGCCCATCACGTTATAGTGGGGCATCACCTTCTCGGCGCCGTAATAGGTGAGGGTCAGGAGGCTGCCGCCGTGCGGCATCAGGGGGGCGGCGCGGCGCGCGAGCTCGGTGAAGGAGTAGCAGGAGATCACCATGGTCTGGACGAAGTTCTCCCGGCTGGTGTCGACGTACTTGCCGGTGAGCTCAATGCGGTCCGAGAAGGCGATGGCGTGCACGACGAAGTCGATGGTGCCCCACGCCTCCGCCATGGCGGCGAACACGGCATCCAGGCTCGCCGCGTCCGTCACGTCGCAGGGCAGCACGAGGGGTGCGCCGACGGACTCCGCGAGCGGGCGCACGCGCCGCTCGAGCTGCGGGATCTGGTAGGTGATGGCGAGCTTGGCGCCGTGCGCGGCGAGCGTCTTGGCGATGCCCCATGCCAGCGAGCGGTCGTTCGCCACGCCGAGGATGAGGCCGCACTTCCCGGCCATGAGCGCGCTTGCTTCGGTCATCATCGCCTCTTCCGGTTCTCTCTGGCACGGCGCTCCGGGCCGGCGGCATCCTACACAAAAGGCGGAAACCGGCAAAGCCGCCTCCGCCGCGGCCGCTCGAGGGGAAGATGGAGCGACGGCGCTGCGCCGGGCCCGCGCGTTGCTTAACGCCGGCCGACGATGGTCCAGGAGCCGTCGCCGAGGCGGCATGCCGTGGCGCGGCTCTCCGCGGTGTCGCCGCCGACCGTGACGGTGGCGCGGAAGTCGCGGCAGAACCGGCCGGAGACGCTGCGATAGGTTGTGACGGGCGTGACGCTCCCGGAATGTCCGCTCTCCGGGTTCGTCCAGCTCGCAGTCTCGCCCGAAGGCACGCCCTCGAGCGCCTGCTGGGTGGTCCGCTGCCGGTAGGCCTCGTCCTCGGCATCCAGCGCGCGCTCGGCCTCGCCTGCGGCGCCGCGGGCAGCGCCAGCAGAGAGCGCATCCGCCGCCGGCTGGCCAGCCTCGCCCGGCACCCCGCTCCCTCCGCCCGCGCATCCTGAAAGCGCCAGGAGGACGACGGCCGCTCCCGCTCTCGCGACGAGCCTCATGAGCGTCGGCGGCAATGCCCTCCCTCGGATCGCCTGCGGGAGCGGCGGCGCGCAGGTGCGGCGCCGCTCCCGCGCGATCAGCCCTGAGGCGGCGGTGGCGGTGGCGGTGGCGGCGACCCTCCCGGCGGCGACCCTCCCGGCGGCGGCGGCGGCGGCGGTGCCGCCCCCGGTGCCGCCTGGAAGCCGGGCACTTGGTTCCCCTTGGAATACATGCACTGCGCGTAGGCGTTGTCGTAGCGCTGCTGCACGGTCATCTGCACGGCGCCGCCTGAGCTCGCGCCATAGGCGGTTCCGGCAACGGCGCCGGAGGCAGCACCTATGGCGGCACCGCGGCCGCCGCCGACCGCGGCACCCAGCCCGGCGCCGAGGAGGGTGCCGATGACGGCGCTGCCCAGCACCTGGTTCGACCCGGCGTTCTCCTGCCCGGCCACTTGCGACTGGGCGTACTGCCGGCACACGGCCTGATCCTGCTCGAACGACTCGAACGGCTTGTTCGGCGCCGGCATCACCTGCACGCTCGGCGACAGCGGCTGCGGGCCGCATCCGCCGATCAGCACGACCGCCGCCAGCCCGGCTATCGTTGCTGCTAGGCGCTTCATGGCTGTTCTCCTCACTGTGGTGCACCCTGCGGCGTCGCCGGAACCTGACGCCATTGGGTCGGACATGAGCTCACATAAGGATAATATCCCGCGGGATTGTCGCAATAGTACCAGGACTGCGCCGGTGGCGGGCCGCTTGCCGGCGGCGCCGGCTGCACCGCCACTGCCGGCGGCACGTAGGGGTCCGGATAGGGGTAGACCGGCGACCCGTAGAAGTACCAATAAGGCCCGACCACCCACCACCAGCCGAGGCGGCCGTCGTGAAAGGCGTGGTTCCAGCCCCCGCCCCGCCAGACGCCCCAGTCATGCTCCGTGAAATGCCGGGGGTCGCGGTCGCGGAAGCCGCCGCGCTCGTCATGGCCGCGGTTCGGTTCGCCACGCGGCGCCTCCCCACCTCGCGGCGCTCCGCCGGGCGCGGGGACGCCACCCGGCGGCGGCACTTGCGCGAACGCGGGTGCCGCGAATGCCGCGGCGCCTGCGGCAAGCAGGAGCGCGGACAACAATTGGCCTAGGGTCTTCATGATCGAGTTTCCTCCACCAGGGGGTGATCGCGGCCGTTCATCCGCCGCGGCATGCATGCCGCCTATTGCGCTGACGCAAGGCGAAGAGCAGGAGAAGCCAATCCGAGGAAACTAGGGTTCATACTAACCTTTGTCAATTTCTCCGGGATTGGCGCAAGGCCTCGTGGCCAAAGTGGCGCCGCTGTGGGGATCGGCGCATTTGCCCGGCTTTCTTGTTTGCTTTGCGTCCGTAATTGCCGTCGCACCCGATCGTGCAGTCAATCGAACTCAGTGGCAAGCAACTCCGTGGCAACCGACCCTCTCGGCATTTGCGTGGGTCACCGGCAATTACGCCCGAGCAACCCCTGAACCTGCGCGATCTTTTCCCGAGGGGCGGCACGCGGGAGCTTTTTTGCCGTGCCTCAAGCGCCCAAGCGTTTTATATCACTGTCCCGAAGATGGCGGAGGCTTGCTGAACCCGCGATGAACGAAGATGCCGGCGCAGATCCCATGGCGCTCTTCCGCAGCTGGTTCGAGGAGGCGGAGGCGAGCGAGCCGGCGGAGGCCAATGCCGTGGCGCTCGCGACGGCGGACGCGGCCGGCGCGCCCTCGCTGCGCATGGTGCTGCTCAAGGACGCCGACGAGCGAGGCTTCGTGTTTTATACCAACAGCGAGAGCCGCAAGGGCCGCGAGCTCGCGGAGAATCCGCGCGCGGCGCTGTGCTTCCATTGGAAGTCGCTGCGCCGCCAGGTGCGCATCGAGGGCCCGGTGGCGCTCGTCTCCGAGAGCGAGGCCAACGCCTATTTCGCGACGCGCCACCGTCAGAGTCAGATCGGCGCCTGGGCATCCCAGCAGTCGCGTCCGCTCGCCGGCTTCCTCGAGCTCGAGCGGCGCGTGGCGCAGTACGCCGCCCGCTTCGGCCTCGGCACGGTGCCGCGACCGCCCTATTGGACAGGCTACCGCTTGCAGCCCGAACGCATCGAGTTCTGGCGCGACCGCCCGTTTCGCTTGCACGAGCGCATCGTGTATCATCGCAGCGAAGGCGGCTGGCGCACGGAGCGCCTTTATCCCTGAGCGTCCCGGCCTCGGGCTCGACGCCGCCGCGAGGGAGAAATGACGGAGCGCGGCACCGTGAGCGGACGCAGCGCGCGGCTGATGACCGCGGCCACCTACGCCTCCGTCACCGCGGCCGGCGTCCTCATCCTCGTCAAGATCGGCGCCTATCTGGTGACCAACTCGGTGGCCCTGCTCTCAACCCTCATCGATTCGCTGCTCGATGCCGCGGCCTCGACCGTCAACCTCTTCGCCGTGCGCCAGGCGCTGGTGCCCGCCGACCAGGAGCACCGCTTCGGCCACGGCAAGGCGGAGGCGCTCGCCGGCCTCGCCCAATCGGCCTTCATCGCGGGCTCCACCCTCTTCCTCATCTTCCAAGCCGGCCGCCGCCTCATCGAACCGCAGCCGGTGCGCAACGGCGTCGTCGGGATCGCCGTCATGGCGTTCTCGCTCGTGGTGACGCTTGGCCTCGTGGCCTACCAGCGCCACGTCGTGCGCGTCACGGGCTCGCTCGCCATCAAGGCCAACGCGCTCCACTACCTCGGCGACCTCATGGTCAACGGCAGCGTGATCCTGTCGCTCGCCCTCGGCATGGAGTTCGGCTGGCATCTCCTCGACCCGCTCTTCGCCATCGCGATCGCCCTCTATATCGTGACGAGCGCCTGGTTCATCGCCCGCCAGTCCCTCGACCAGCTCATGGACCGCGAGCTGCCCGACGAAGCGCGCCGACGCATCAGGGAGATCGTCCTCTCCCATCCCGGCGTGGTGACGCTCCACGATCTGCGCACGCGCGCTTCCGGGCCGATGCAGTTCATCCAGCTCCACCTCGAGATGGACCCCGCCATCACGCTGCTGCGCGCCCACGAGATCGCCGATGCCGTCGAGGCGCAGCTGTGCGACGCCTTTCCCGGCTCGGAGGTGCTCATCCACGAAGATCCGGCCGGGCTCGCCGAGCCGCGGCCGAATTATGTGCGCTGAGCCGCGCGCGAGCCATGTGGTCGAGGACCAGAGCGAGGCGATCGCCTTTCTCGCGGCACCTGAGAGCCACGGCGGGGCTGCGGTCGAGCGCATCGACACCCACGGCGCCGTGGTCGTGCTCGCCGGCGCGCGGGCCTATAAGCTCAAGCGCGCGGTCAAGTTCCCCTATATGGACTATTCCACGCTGGCGTTGCGCCGCCGGGCCTGCGAAGCCGAGCTGGCGCTCAACCGGCGCACGGCGCCGGAGCTCTATCTCGCGGCACTCCCCATCACGCGCGCCCCGGACGGCGGCCTAGCGCTCGGCGGCGGCGGCCCGGCCGTCGATTGGGTCGTCGTCATGCGCCGCTTCGCGGAGGGTGCGCTCTTCGAGCGCATGGCCGAACGGGGCGCCCTCGCGGCACCGCTCATGACCGCGCTCGCCGACGCGGTGCTGGCGCTCCACAGGGCAGCCGAAGTGCGCCCCGAGCACGGCGGAAGTGCCGGCATCGCGCGCGTGATCCGCGGCAACGACCGCGGACTCGCCGAGGCTCGGGAAGCGGGCATCGATGCGCGCGAGGTGCTGCACCTCGGCCAGGCGAGCGAGGCAGCGCTGCAGCGCCTGGCACCGCTCCTCGAGGCGCGGCGCCTCTCCGGCCTCGTGCGCCACTGCCACGGCGATCTCCATCTGCGCAACATCTGCCTGTGGGGCGGCCGGCCGACGCTCTTCGACGCCATCGAGTTCAACGACGAGATATCTTGCGTCGACGTGCTCTACGACCTGGCCTTCCTCCTCATGGACCTCGACAAGCGCGGGCTCGGGCCGCTCGGCAACCGCGTCTTCAACCGCTATCTCTCCGAGGGCGCCCGCGACGCCGCACTCGGTGATCTCGGCGGATTGGCGGCGCTGCCGCTTTTTCTCTCCTGCCGCGCCGCGGTGCGCGCGCAAGTGGGTGCCGCGGCGGCGGCGGCCCAGCGCGATGCGCAAGCTGAGCGCCGCGCGGTCGCGGAGGCCGGCAGCTATCTCCGCCTGGCGCTCGGCTACCTGGCGCCGCCGCCCGCCGTGCTCGTGGCGGTGGGCGGTCTCTCGGGCAGCGGCAAGTCGACCCTCGCCGAGGCGCTCGCACCCTCCCTCGGTGCGGTGCCGGGCGCGCTGGTGCTGCGCAGCGACGTGATCCGCAAGCATCTCCTCGGATGCGATCCGCTCGCCCGCCTCGGTCCCGAGGGCTACACGCCCGAGATGACCGCGCGCGTCTATGCCGCCATGCGGAGCCGCGCGCGCACGGCCCTCGCGGCCGGACACGCGGTGATCGCCGACGCCGTGCATGCGCGGCCAAGCGAGCGCGCGGCGCTCGAGGCCGTGGCGCGCGAGGCGGGCGCCCGGTTCCGCGGATTGTGGCTCGAGGCGCCGTCCCGCGTGCTGGGGTGCCGCGTCGAGCGGCGCGAGGGCGACGCCTCCGATGCCTCCGATGCCACGGCCGCCGTGCTGCACGCGCAGCTCGCCCTCGAGCTGGGCGCGCTCGGCTGGCACAAGCTCGACGCCGCCGGCCCGCCCGCAGAGACGCTGGCCGCAGCCCGTACCGTTCTCGGGCTATCGGCCGATGGCCGCCATTGATATAGATCACGGCGCGCGCCGGCTCGCGCAGCTAGGGATTTCGCAGATTTTCCGCTGGAGGAGATGATGGCCATCAAGAGCATCTTGATTCCCCTGACAGGCTACGAGGAGGGCGAGGTCGCGCTGGTGGCGGCACTCGGCCTGGCGCGCCGGCTCGGCGCCTATGCCGACGTGCTGCACGTGAAGCCGGATCCGCGCGAGGCCGTGCCGCTCATCGCCGAGGGGACCTCCGGCCCGGTGATCGCCGACATCATCGAGGCCGCCGAGAAGGAGGCGGCGCTGCGCGCCGAGACGGCGGAGCGCTTCTTCGTCTCGGCCTGCAAGGCGGCCAAGGTCACCACCGCCGGCGAGAGCGCCGGCGCGCGCTTCCGCAGCCTGGTCGGCCGCGCGCCGGACGACGTGCCGCTCGCCGCGCGCGTGCGGGATCTCGTCGTCATGATCCGGGTGCCCGAGGAGAGGGACATCGACTGGCGGCTCACCCTCGAGGCGACGCTCGTCGAAGGCGGCCGGCCCGTCCTCGTCCTGCCGGCCGACACGCGCGGGCCGTTCGGCAAGGCGGTGGCGCTCGCCTGGAACGGCAGCGTCGAGGCGGCGCGCGCCGCAACGGCGGCCTTGCCGCTGCTCGCGCAAGCCGAGCGCGTGCTGCTGCTCTCGGGCGTCAAGCAGGCGCCGGTCGAGCCGAGCCTCGACGCCCTCGCCGAATGGCTCGGCCACCACGGCATCAAAGGCGAGGCGAAGCGCGTGGCGCTCAAGGGCTGGCCGGTCGGCAGCGAGCTGGTCGGCGAGGCGGCCGCCGCGGGCGCCGATCTCCTGGTGATGGGCGCCTACGGCCACAGCCGCATGCGCGAGACCATCTTCGGCGGCGCCACCCGCGCCGTGCTCAACGAGTCCCGCCTGCCGGTCCTCCTCGAGCATTGAGCGCGGGGAGGCACCGCTCCTTTCGCGGCGCTGGCGTCACGGGCGGATTGCGCTAAACTCCGGCCCATGCCCGACGAGACACCGAAGACGGTCCTCTTGACCGGCGCCAGCCGCGGCATCGGCCACGCCAGCGTCAAGCGCTTCTCCGACGAGGGCTGGCGCATCATCACCTGCAGCCGCGAGGACGTGCCGCCCGAGTGCAAGCGCGATCCCAACTGGACGCACCATGTGGTGACCGACCTGGCGGAGCCTGCGAGTGCCGGGGCCTTCATCGCCGAAGCGGTCGAGCTCCTCGAGGGTGCCGCCCTCCATGCCCTCGTCAACAATGCGGCGGTCTCGCCCAAGGCGCCGTTCAGCGAGCGCCTGGGCTCGCTCAACGGCGACCTCGACGAGTGGCGCCGCGTCTTCGAGCTCAATTTCTTTGCCCCGCTGGCGCTCTCGCGCGGGTTCGCCCCGGCGCTCGCCAAGGGCAAGGGCTGCATCGTCAACATCACCTCGATCGCCGGGCACGCCATCCATCCCTTCGCCGGCTCGGCCTATTCGACCTCGAAGGCCGCCCTCTCGGCGCTCACGCGCGAGATGGCCGTCGAGTTCGCGGCACTCGGCGTGCGCGTCAATGCGGTGGCCCCGGGCGAGATCGAGACGGCGATGGTGGGGCCCGAGTACGACAGCCTCATCCCGCGCATCCCGCTCCATCGCCTGGGCACGCCCGAGGAGGTGGCAGGGGTGGTCTTCCAGCTCTGCTCGGCCGACTTCGGCTACGTCACCGGCACCGAGATCTTCATCACCGGCGGGCAGCACTTGCTCTGACGAGCAGACGACGGACGACAGACGACGGATGACTGACGCGATGCCCGGATCCGGCATCCGTCGTCCGTCATCTGTTTTCTGTCCTCCGATCCTCGAACCATCTCCTGCGCGCCTCGAGCTGGGCGAGGTCGTGGCCGAGCCAGTCGGCGAGGAGGCCGGCGGGCTCGCGCGCGCGCAAGTCGGCGAGGCGGGCGATCTCGCCCTCGGTCGCCTCGACGAGGAGGTCGAGCTGCTGGCGCTTCTCATCGGCGTCGAGCAGGTCGAAGAAGCGCATCTTGAGCGCCACCACGAGCTTGTTGAGGTCGTCGACGGGCGAGCGCACGCGGCTCTTGAGGAGGGTCTTGAGCTCGGCGCGGCCGGCCTCGGTGATGGCGAGGCGCGCGTCGTCCGCGATGTCGCTGCCCTCGACCGGCTCGACCAGCCCCTCGAGGCGGAGAAGCTCGATCGAGGTGCCGAGGATGTCGAGGGACGGCCCCATCACCCGGCTCGCGAAGTGGCGCACCGCGGCCGCGAGTGCCGCGTAGCGCTCGGGCCCGCCCGCGAGGATGCCGAGGGCGCAGAGCCTGATCGCCTCGGTCGGGATGAGCGTCTTGTCGCGGTACATGCGTCGCGGCCCCTATTGGCTATGACGGGATATGGGGACGCAGGACCCTCAAGTCCAGCTGCCGGCGGCTCACGCCGCGCGTCTCAGGCCGAGCCTCGACCACACGTCGCGCAAGGCCTCGAGGAGGCGGTCCACGTGCCGCTCCTCGTGGAGCGGGCTCGGCGTGAGCCTCAGGCGCTCGCTGCCGCGCGGCACGGTCGGGTAATTGATCGGCTGCACATAGATGCCGTGGCGATCTAAGAGCTCGTCGCAGGCCTCCTTGCAGAGGCACGCGTCGCCCACGAGGAGCGGGACGATGTGGCTGGCGCTCGCCATGACCGGGAGCCCGGCCGCCTCGAGGCGGCGCTTGAGGGTCAAGGCGCGCTCCTGGTGGCGCTGCCGCTCGGCGCCGCTCGCCTTCAGGTGCCGCACGCTGGCAAGCGCCCCGGCAGCAATGTGCGGCGGCAGCGCCGTCGTGAAGATGAAGCCCGCGGCGTGGCTGCGCACCGCGTCGACCAGCGCCGCCGAGCCCGCGATATAGCCGCCCATGCAGCCGAAGGCCTTGCCGAGGGTGCCCTCGATGACCGCGAGGCGGTGCATCTGGCCTTGGCGCTCCGCAATGCCGCCGCCGTGCGGACCGTAGAGGCCGACGGCGTGCACCTCGTCGAGGTAGGTGAGGGCGCCGAAGCGCTCCGCGACATCGCAGAGCGCGGCGATGGGGCCGATGTCGCCGTCCATCGAATAGACGCTCTCGAAGGCGACGAGCTTGGGGGCGGCGGGATCGCTCTCGCCGAGGAGGCGCTCGAGGTCGCGTGCATCGCTGTGCCGGAAGATGCGCTTCTGGGCGCCGCCGTGGCGCATGCCCTCGATCATCGAGGCATGGTTGAGCGCGTCCGAGAAAATGACGAGCCCGGGGAGCAGCCGGCTCAAGCTGGCGAGCGCCGCCTCGTTGGCGACGTAGCCCGAGGTGAAGAGGAGGGCGGCCTCCTTGCCGTGGAGTGAGGCGAGCTCGCGCTCGAGGAGCACGTGCTCGTGGCTGGTGCCCGAGATGTTGCGCGTGCCGCCGGCGCCGGCGCCGGCGCGCTCGAGCGATTGGCGCATGGCGGCGAGCACCGCCGGATGCTGCCCCATGCCAAGGTAGTCGTTGCTGCACCACACCACGACCTCGCGGCTCCGGCCGTCGGGCGTGCGGTAGGTGGCGTTGGGGAACGACCCGGCATGGCGCTCGAGGTCGGCGAAGACGCGATAGCGCCCCTCGGCCTGAAGTGCCCCGAGTGCCTCGCGGAAGCGGCGCTCATAGTCCATCGGCGACCTCCCCGGACAGCTGCCCGTGCTTAGGCCCGATCGTGGCGCGCCGGAATGTGTCACATTGCCGCGGACGGCCCCTCTGCTACGCCGCCACGAGCTGGCGCTCGCGGAGGCCCGCGTGGGTCTCGTCGAGCGCCTTGGCGACGGCGTCGAACATGGCGTCGATCTCGCGCTCGCTGATGATGAGGGGCGGGCAGAAGCCGAGCGTGTCGCCCATGCCGCGGGTGATGACGCCGTGCGCCTGGGCGAACTTGGAGGCAAGAATGCCGACGCCGTCCTTGGGCTCGAAGGCCTCCCGCGTCGCCTTGTCCTTGACGAGCTCGAGGCCGCCGATGAGGCCGACGCCGCGCGCCTCGCCGACGAGCGGGTGGCCTGAGAGCGCCCTGAGCCGCGCCTGGAAACGCGGCGCCACGCGCCCCACGTGCTCGAGGATGCGGCGCTCCTCGTAGATCTTGAGGGTCTCGAGCGCCACTGCCGCCGGCACCGGGTGGCCGCCATAGGTGAAGCCGTGGGCGAAGACGCCGATCTTCTCGCTCTCGGCAACGAGGGCGCGGTAGATCTTCTCGTTCACCATGAGGGCGGAGATCGGCATATAGGCGGCGGAGAGCTGCTTGGCGACCGTGATCATGTCGGGCTCGAGGCCGTAGGTGGTGGTCGCGAACATGTTGCCGGTGCGCCCGAAGCCGCAGATCACCTCGTCGGCGAGGAAGAGCACGTCGTACTTCTTGAGCACCTTCTGGATCTTCTCGAAGTAGGTCTTGGGCGGCACAATGACGCCCCCCGCACCCATCACCGGCTCGGCGAAGAAGGCGGCGACCGTCTCGGGACCCTCGCTGAGGATGAGCGCCTCGAGCGCCTCCGCCATGCGCGTGGCAAAAGCCTCCTCGCTCTCGCCCGGCTTGCCGTAGCGGTAGTGATGGGGGCATTCGGTATGGAGGATGCGCGCGATCGGCAGGTCGAAGTCGCGGTGGTTGTTGGGCAGGCCCGTCAGGCTCGCCGCCGCCACGGTGACGCCGTGATAGCCGCGCAGGCGCGCGATGATCTTCTTCTTCTCCGGCTTGCCGATGGCGTTGTGGTAGTACCAGATGAGCTTGACCGCGCTGTCGTTGGCCTCCGAGCCGGAGTTGGCGAAGAACACCTTCGACATGGGCACCGGCGCCATGTTGATGAGCCGCTCGGCGAGCTCGATGCCGACCTCCGAGGTCTTGTGGCCGAAGGCATGGTAGAAGGGCAGCTTGCGCATCTGCTTGACCGCGGCGTCGATGAGGCGCTCCTCGCTGAAGCCGAGCGAGGCGCACCACAGGCCGCCCAGGCCCTCGATGTAGCGCTTGCCCGCATCGTCGTACACGTAGACGCCCTCGCCGCGGGTGATGACGAGCGGGCCTTCCTTCTCGTGGACGCTCAGGTTCGTGTAGGGATGCAGGTAATAGGCGATGTCGCGCGCCTGGTTCGAGTTCAATCGGGCGGTCATCGGTGCCTCGCCATTGGGGGTTCGCCGTTTCGTGTCGCCGCTAACCTACCTCGCCGCAGCCGGCAGGACAATGCGTGCATGCCGCGCGCGGCAATGTCCTTCGCGCATGGCGGCAAGGGGGATCGGCAAGGGGGATCGGTTGACCCGGCTCCCCCTCGGCCTCTATCGTTGACCTGCGTCAATGAGCGGAGCGGGACTTCCCGCTTGAGTGGCCCGAGGCGCGGCCGCGTAATGTCGGAGCCGAAGCATAAGGCCGAAGCATGAGGATGGGGAGGCAGCCATGGCGCTCAAGGATCTGATGGTCCAAGTCAATAGCTCCAAGCATGCCGGCAAGCGCATCGAGCTCGCCGTGCGCCTCGCGCAGGACAACGATGCGCATCTCGTCGGCCTCTACGTCTCGCCCGGCTTCGAAATGCCGCCCTATATCGCGGCGCAGGTGCCGCCCGACGTGCTGCTTGCCCAGGAGCGCCGCATGCGCGACGTGCTCGAGCGCCTCAAGTCCGACTTCGAGGAGCGCATGCGCAAGGCCGGCATCGAGTGGGAGTGGCGCCAGGCCGAGGGCGATCCGGGTGCGACCGCCGCGGTGCATGCGCGCTACACGGACCTCGCGGTCGTCGGGCAGAACGATCCCGACGAGGAGACCCCCGAGCTCGACGAGCTGCTTGCCGAGCGCGTCGTGCTCGAATCCGGGCGGCCGGCCCTCGTCGTCCCCTATGCCGGCAGCTTTCCCAAGGTGGGCGAGCGGGTGCTCGTGGCGTGGAACGCGAGTGCGGCCGCGGTGCGCGCCGTCAACGACGCGCTGCCGATCCTCGCGCGCGCCAAGAAGGTGACCATCCTCGCGGTCAACCCCGAGGAGGGCTCGCAAGGCCACGGCGAGGTGCCCGGCGCCGACATCGCCCTCCATCTCGCGCGCCACGGTATTGCGGCCGAGGCGAGCCACATCCACGCCGACGACATCGACGTGGGCGACATGATCCTCTCCCGCGCCTCGGACGAGGGCGTCGACCTCATCGTCATGGGCGCCTACGGCCACGCGCGGCTGCGCGAGATGGTGCTGGGCGGCGCCACGCGCGACCTCCTCGCCCACATGACGGTGCCGGTGCTGATGTCCCACTGAGGCAGCACCGCCGGCCGGCCGGCCGCGGCTCGCACCCGTGATCCTCGTCTTCGGCTCGCTCAACGTCGACCTCGTCTTCGCCGTAGCGGCACTGCCGCGCCCGGGCGAGACCGTGCTGGCCCCCGGCATGGCCCTGCACCCCGGCGGCAAGGGCGCCAACCAGGCCGTGGCCGCGGCGCGCGCCGGCGCCAAGGTGGCGATGGCGGGTGCCGTGGGCGACGATGCGCATGGCCGCCTCCTGCTCGCGGCACTGGCCGAGAACGGCGTCGATGCGCGGCTCGTGACGGTGGTTGCGGCGCCGACCGGCTGCGCCGTGGTGGCGGTCGACGCCAACGGCGAGAACCTCATCCTCGTAGCCGGCGGCGCCAATGCACTTGCGCGCGCGGCGCAAGTGCCCGACGCGGCGCTCGGGCCGCAGACGACGCTCCTCCTCGAGCGCGAGACCGAGCCCGGCGAGATCGCCGCCCTCGCCGCGCGCGCCCATGCGGCCGGGAACCGCGTCATCCTCAACCTCTCGCCCATGGGGCCGGTGCCCGAGGCGCTCTTCGCGAGCCTCGACTTTCTCGTGGTCAACCAGCACGAGGCCGCGGCACTCCTCGGCGCCGAGGTGGGGGATGACGGGGGTGCTACGGCACTCGCCCAGCGCCACGGCATCGCCGTGGTGGTGACGCTGGGCGCCGCAGGTGCCGTGGCAGCGCGCCCCGACGGCTCGGGCCTCCGCGTCCCCGCGCTTGCGGTCGAGCCGGTCGATACCACCGGCGCCGGCGACGCCTTCGTCGGCGCCCTAGCCGCGAGCCTCGACCGCGGCGAGGGTTTGGCGGATGCGCTTCGCCGCGCCAGCGTCGCGGGTGCACTCGCCTGCCTCAAGGTTGGGGCGCAGAGCGCCCTGCCGACGGCGAAGGAGATCGAAGTGGGGCTGGCGAGGCTGGGGGCGGTAGATGTGCTTGAGAAATAGGCATTCCTGAGCGCGCTTCTCAAGCCGTCCCTCAGCCCGATCACAGCGTCACGGAAGGCGCAATCAGCGCGCCTCGGCTGGGGCGAAGAGGCGCCGATCCCACCACACGGGACGATGGAGCGAAGGCTGCAGCGTGGCGAACTGCTCGTGCTGCGGATTGAAGAGGAAGTTGCGCTCGGGCCGCGCCACCACGCTCGGCACGATGAGAAGAAGGGAGCGCCGGCTCTGCTGCCAAGCCTCGCCGGATGCCTTGCTCGCCGCGGCTGTTGCCTCGGCCCAGTCGGGCAGTGCCGCCTCGTCGAGCACCTCGTAGGTGGTGCCGTTGGGCACGGTGATCTCGATGAAGTGCTGGTTCGGCGGAAGGATGCCGTTCGCATGCACGAGCTTCTCGATGAGTGCGGTGGAGTAGTGCTCGCTCGTGTAGAGGACGGGGCTTAAAGCTGTGTTCCAGCGGCCGGGATAGCTCGTCGAGCCCGTTGCGTCGAAGATGGCATGGGCGCCCTCGGGGTCGCCGATGCGGTAGGATTTGAGAACCCGGTCGAGCCTTTGCGCGCTCACACGGCGACGCCGGACTGGATGCGGCCGAGAATGTCCTCGACGAGCCGGGCGCCGAGCTCGTACGCGATGGCAAGCTCGATGGGGCGCTTGCCGCCGAGGAGCTGGTGGGGACGGTTGAGGAAGTCGCGCGCGTCCTCCTCGCTCTGCCAGATTCGCACGGCGAGCGCCCAGATGCCCGCGAGCCGCGCCACGAGCGCGCTCTCCGCGGGCGAGAGCCTGTTGCCCTCCCGCCGCCGCGCCAGGCTCGCCTTGGGTACGACGCGGTATTTGAAGCCGTTGTCGCTCGGCGCGAGCAGGCCGGAAAGCCGCGTGAGGCTCTTGAGCGGCAGGCCGTGCTCGATCGTGACGACGAGATCGAGCGGCGTCTTGGGGCGCCGGACGCCGAGGACCTCGGCCACGTCCTGAATTTCGCTCATGGGCGGCTCCTGTCTCAGATGAGACGTAATATGGTCTTATGTGAGACAGATGGCAAGAGCGGGCGCGCGGGCAGTATGAGGGAGGGGACAGGGGAAGCGAGGGGGCGCTCGACGGGTGGGCGCCACGCGGCTAGAGTCGCCGTTTCTCGAGTATCTTGCGCGGGGTTCCCCATGGCCGTCCTCAACCGCATCGCCGAGTTCCACGCGGACATGACCGCTTGGCGCCATCACATCCACGCCCATCCGGAGACCGCCTTCGAGGAGCATGCGACGGCGGAGTTCGTCGCCAAGAAGCTCGCCTCGTTCGGCATCGAGGTGCACCGCGGCCTCGCCGGCACCGGCGTCGTCGGCACCATCCGCGGCGGCAAGGGAGGGGGCGGCGCGATCGCCCTCAGGGCCGATCTCGACGCGCTCCACGTCGAGGAGAAGAACGGCTTCGCGCACCGCTCGCAGAACCCGGGGCGCATGCATGCCTGCGGCCACGACGGCCACACCACCATGCTGCTGGGTGCTGCGCGCTATCTCGCCGAGACCCGCGCCTTCGCCGGCACCGTGCACGTCGTCTTCCAGCCCGCCGAGGAGAACGAGGGCGGCGGCCGCGTCATGGTCGAGCAAGGGCTCTTCGAGAAGTTCCCCGTCGACGCCGTCTTCGGCATGCACAATTGGCCGGGCCAGCCGGTCGGCACCATCGCGGTGCGCACCGGCCCCATGATGGCGGCCTATGACGTCTTCGAGCTCAGGGTCCTGGGCCGCGGCTCCCATGGCGCCATGCCGCACGACGGCGTCGATCCGGTGGTGGTGGCGGCGGAGATCGTCTCGGCCCTCCAGACGATCGCCAGCCGCAACACCAATCCGCTCGATTCCGTCGTCGTCTCGGTGACACAAATCCACGGCGGCGACACCTGGAACGTGATCCCCGACGAGGTCGTTTTGCGCGGCACCTGCCGCAGCTTCCGCCGCGAGGTGCAGGAGCGCATCGAGCCGGCGATCCGCCGCATCGCCGACGGCGTCGCAGCGGCCTTCGGCGCCACGGCGAGCTTGCGCTACGAGCGGCGCTACCCGCCCACCGTCAACAGCGCCGCCGAGACCGCGCGCGCGGGCGAGGCCGCCGCCAAGGTGGTGGGTGCCGAGAACGTCATCCGCGATCCGGTGCCGAGCATGGGCTCGGAGGATTTCGCCTTCATGCTCGAGGCGAAGCCGGGCTCCTACGTGTGGATCGGCAACGGGCCGCAGGCGGGCGGCTGCGGTCTCCATAACCCGCACTACGACTTCAACGACGAGGTGCTGCCGATCGGCGCCAGCTATTGGGTGCAGCTCGTCGACACCATGCTGGGGGACGGTGCTGCAAAGCGGGCGTGAGCGTCACCTGCCGAGTGCCCTCGGATCGAGGGCTGCCTGCAGCCCGTCGCCGATGAGGTTGAAGGCGATCACCGCGAGGAAGATGAGCGCACCCGGATAGACGGCGAGTGCGGGCGAGGAGCCGAGAAGCTCGAGGCCGCCCGAGAGCATGTTGCCCCAGCTCGCCGCCGGCGGCTGGATGCCGAGGCCGAGGAAGCTCAAGACGCTCTCGAAGAGGATGATGCCGCCGATCGAGAGCGTGGTCGCCACGATGATGGGCGACACCGCGTTGGGGAGGATGTGCACCGCCATGATGCGCAAGGGCCCGGCACCCTCGGCGCGGGCCGCCAGCACGAACTCGCGCTCGCGCAAGGTTAGCGTCGCGTTCCTCACCAGGCGCGCGGTGCGCGTCCAGCCGACGAGGGCGGTGATGGCGATGATGCGGTAGAGGCTGATGCTGTCGGATTGCGCGATGGCGGCCGGCAGCCCGAGCTTCGCCGGATCGACGGCGGCGAGCACGATGAGGAGCGGCAGGAGCGGGAGAGCGATCACCCCGTCGGTCACGCGCATGAGGAAGGCGTTGGCCCAGCCGCCGCGATAGCCCGCCGCGAGCCCGACCGCCGTGCCGAGCACCGCCGAGGCGAGTGCCGCCACGAGGCCCACGAGGAGCGAGACGCGGCCGCCGTAGAGCAGGCGCAGGAGCTCGTCGCGTCCGAGCTCGTCGGTGCCGAGCGGATGGCCGAGGCTCGGCGGTGCGAGGCGGGCGAGGAGATCGACCGCGTCGGCGTCGTGGCCGAGAAGCGTTGACACGAGGGGGGCCGCCAGGACGAGGAGCGCCAGCCCTGCCAGCAGAACGAGGCTCGCGAGGGCCAGGCGGTCGGCTGCCAGGCGCTCCGCCATGAGCCGCCAAGGCCCGTATCCGCGCCGCCCGCGTCCGCGCCCGCTCATGCGAGGCTGATCCGGGGATCGAGCCAGCCGACCGCGAGGTCGGCCAAGAGGTTGGCTACGATCGTCGTGAAGGTGGCCAAGAGGAGCGCCACCATGGCGAGGTTGAAGTCGTTGCCCATGATCGAGTCGTAGATGAGCTTGCCCATGCCCGGGTAGGCGAACATGGTCTCGGTGATGAGGGCGCCGGAGAAGAGGGCGCCGAAATCGAGGCCGATCACCGTCACGACCGGGATGAGCGCGTTCCTGAGCGCGTGCTTCATGAGCACGAGGCGCTCCGGCACGCCCTTGGCGCGCGCCGTGCGCACGTAGTCCTGGCTCAGCACCTCGAGCATCTCGGCGCGCAGATAGCGCGTGAAGCCGGCGACGCTGAGCAGCGTCAAGGCCAGGACGGGAAGCACGAGATGCACGGCGCGATCCGAGAAGGTGCCGAGGCCGACCGTCTCCATGCCGCCCGCGGGCAGCCAGCCTAGGCTCACCGAGAAGAGGCCGATGAGGAGGAGGGCGAGCCAGAAGGGCGGGATCGAGATGCCGGCGAAGCAGAAGAGGTTGATCGCGCCATCGAGGCGGCTCTGCGGCCGCGTCGCGGCAAGCACGCCCAAGGGAAGGGCTGCTGCGAGCGAGACGAGGAAGCTCAGCCCCATGAGCCAGGCGGTATTGCCGAGGCGCGGCAGCAGCACGGCGAGGACCGGCTTGGCGAAGGCGCGCGAATAGCCGAGATCGCCGTGCAGCGCCGCCGCGAGCCAATTGAGGTAGCGCTCGTAGAGCGGCAGGTCGAGGCCGTAGAGCGACTTGAGCCGCACCACGTCCGCCGCCGTCAGCTTGGGGTCGGCGCTCAGCATGAGATCGATGGGGTCGCCCGGCATGAGCCCGATGAGGCCGTAGATCACCACCGACATGACGAGGAGCACGAGGAGCGCCTGGAAGAGCCGGTTGGCGATATAGCGGGTCACGGCACTCTCGCTCAGTCGGGGAAATGGCAGGCGGTCTGCCGACCGGCGTCGCCGAGTGCCGCGAGCGGCGGCTCGATGCGCGTGCAGATCGCTTCCGCCTTGGGGCAGCGCGGGTGGAACGGGCAGCCCGGCGGTGGTGCGAGGGCATTGGCGGGCTCGCCGCGGGGTGCCGTGCCCGGCTTGCGCTTGCCGCGGCCGAGGCGCGGCAGGGCCGCGAGGAGGGCCTGTGTATAGGGATGGCTCGGCTGTGCTAAGAGGGCAGCACTCGGCGCCAGCTCGACGAGGCGGCCCAAATACATGACCGCGATACGGTCGGCGATGCGCTCGACGGCCGCGAGATCGTGGCTGATGAAGAGCATGGCGAGGCCGAGGCGCTGGCGCAGCGTGCGCAGGAGCTCAAGCAGCTGCGCCTGGATCGAGACGTTGAGGGCGGCGAGCGGCTCGTCGGCGACGAGGAGCTTGGGCTCGAGCACGAGTGCGCGCGCAATGGCGATGCGCTGGCGCTGGCCGCCCGAGAACTCGTGGGGATAGCGCTCGAGGTCGCCGTCATGGAAGCCGAGGTCGGCGAGGAGGGCTGCCGCGCGCGCGCGGCGGAAGCTGCGCCGCCCGACGCCGTGGATGGCGAGCGGCTCGGCCACGATGCTGCCCACGCGCAAGCGCGGATTGAGCGAGGCGAAGGGGTCCTGGAAGACGAGCTGGAGCTCGCGCCGGAAGGGCTTGAGCGCGCGCCGCCCGAGGCCGGCAAGCTCGCGCCCGCTAAGACGCACGCTGCCGGCGTCGGGCCGGTAGAGGAGGGCGGCCGTGCGCGCGAGCGTCGTCTTGCCGCAGCCCGATTCGCCGACGAGTGCCAAGGTCTCGCCCGCGGCGATGGCGAAGCTCACGGAGACGAGCGCCTTGAGGCTGCCGCCGCCCTTCTGCGGAAAATGCTTGCTGAGCTTTTCGACTTCGAGGAGGGGCGCTGTCATGGTGCTGCCTTGAAGCAGGCGACGCGGCGGCCGGGGGCCACCTCCGCGAGCGGCGGCTCGGCGCTCCTGCAGCCGGCGTCGGCGAGCGGGCAGCGGTCGGAGAAGCGGCATCCCGCGGGCCGCGCCAAGGGCGAGGGCATCTGGCCGGGAATGCCGCCGCCGCCCGCTCTTACGCCGATCTGCGGCACGCTCGCGATGAGGGCGCGGCTATAGGGGTGGAGGGGCTCGGCGAAGAATTCGCCGGCGGGCGCCAGCTCGACCATACGGCCGGCGTACATGACGGCGATCTCGTCCGCCACCTCGGAGACCACCGCCATGTCGTGGCTCACGAACTGGATGGCCATGCCGAGCTCGGCCTGCGCCTCCAGCATGAGCTCGAGGATCTGCGCCTGGATGGTCACGTCGAGCGCCGTCGTCGGCTCGTCGGCGACGAGGAGGGCCGGCCGGCAGGCGAGTGCTGCCGCGATCATGACGCGCTGGCGCATGCCGCCCGAGAGCTGGTGCGGATAGTCGCGCGCGCGGCGTGCGGCCGCCGCGATGCCGACGCGCGCGAGGGCGGCTATCGCACCGTCCCAGGCCTCGCTCTTGCCCATGCCGCGGTGGAGGCGGAGCGCCTCGGCGATCTGCTCGCCCACGGTGAAGACCGGGTTGAGCGCCGTCATCGGCTCCTGGAAGATCATGGCGATGCGGTCGCCGCGCAGCGCCGTCAAGGTGCGGCGATCGAGCGCCGTCACCTCGCGGCCCTCGAGCCGGATGCGCCCGGCCGTGATGCGTCCCGGCGGCGGCACGAGGCGCAAAAGTGCCAGCGCCAGCACGGTCTTGCCCGAGCCGCTCTCGCCGACGACGCCAAGGGTGCGGCCGCGCGCGAGCTCGTAGGAGACCTGCTCGAGCGCTGCCAGCGGGCCGTCGCGGGTGGCGAAGACGACGCTCAAATCCTCGACCGCGAGGAGCGGCTCGGCGCTGCCGCCGGCGTCGCCTGCTATTGCGTCGAGCGCCACGTCTCGACCTCGAGGCTGCTCGGGTCCTCATGGCCGGTCGGCACCACGCCCTCGAGCCACTTGGGGATGATGAAGGGGTCGGCGCGGTAGAAGAGCGGCAGGACAGGCAGGTCCGCGACATAGAGCTCCTGGATGCGGTGCCAGAGCGCCTTGCGCTTGCCGCGGTCGAGCTCGACCTCGATCTCGTCGATCAGCTTGTCCATCTCGGCGCTCTTGTAGCCCGCGTCGTTCTGCCCGCTCCAGCCGTTCGAAGCACTCGGAATCTCGCTCGAATAGAGCGTCGAGCGCGGCACGTTCTCAGGCGCGCTCACCCAGGCATACATCGCCATGGCGGGGAACTTGCGCTCCCTCACCGTCTCGCCGAAGAAGACGCGCGCCGGCTCGTTGCGGATGCGCACGTCGACACCGAGCGCCTTCCACTGGCTCTGCAGCACCTGCTCGACGAGCTCGCGCGCGCGGTTTCCCGCCGTCGACATGAGCTCGAGGGAGAGCGCCTCGCCCTTCGCGTTGCGCCGGAGCCCGGCAGCACCCAGCTTCCAGCCCGCCTCGTCGAGGAGGGCGGCCGCCTTCGCCGGCTCGTGGCCGTAGCCTGTAAGGTCCTTGGCATAGGGCCAGTCGAGCGGGCTCATGAAGCTTACGGCGGGCGGCTGGCGCCCGCCGAAGAGGCGCTCGTTGATGGCGTTGCGGTCGAGCGCGTAGGCGAGCGCCCGGCGTACTCGGAGATCGCGGAGGATGGGGTTGTCGAGGTTGAAGTCGATGTGCTCGTAGGTGAGGCCGGGCTTGTAGACGTAGCGGTAGGCTTGGGGATGCTGCGCCTGGAAGGCGAGCGCCTGGTCAAGCGTGAGGCCGAGCTCGCCCGCGATGTAGTCGACGCCGCCCGAGAGCAGATTGGCCTCGAGTGCCGCGGTATTCTCGATCACCTTGACGACGATGCGCTTGAAGAAGGGCTTGGCGCCGTACCAGGTCGGATTGGGCTCGAGCACCACGAAGGCGCCGGGGGAGACCTGCGTGATCCTGTAGGGCCCGAAATAGAGGCCGGGATTCGCCGTGTCGGTATCGAAACGCGTCCGCGTGCGGTACTGCGCCGGATCGGCGAAGGCGGCCTCCTCGAGGTGCGCCGGCAGCAGGCGGAAGTCGTCGATGGCGTTGTAGTCGAAGGTGACGCGGTCGACGTGCATCACGAAGGTCTTGTCGTCCAGAACGTCGATCTTGAGGATGCGGCGGTAGAGCTCGAGGTCGCCGACCCCGCTCTTTGGATTGCTGCCGACCTGCCAGGTGAAGACCGCGTCCTTGGCGGTGACCGGCACGCCATCGCCCCAGGCGGCACCCGGCTGGATCTTGTAGCTGAGCGCCACCCCGTCCTTGCCGTCGGGCGTCTTCTCGTGCCTCGCGAGACCGTTCTCGAAGGTGGGGAGCTCGGTGCACAGCATGCAGATGAGTTGCCAGTTCGCGTCATAGGCGGTAAACGGCCGCTCCGCCATGGCCAGGATGTAGCTCTTGGCCACCATGGCATCGATGTTGGGCTGGAAGGTCGAGGGGAACTGGGTAATGCCGATGGTGAGCTCGTCCTTGGCGTAGGCCGGCGGGCCGGCCGCGGCGGCGGCAAGCGTCAAGAGGGCGAGGAGCGGGCGGAGGAGACGAGCGGTCATCGCGGTCTTTTGTAATCCGTGGTCCGCCGGCTGTCTTGCGTCATCTCCGGCGCTCACACCGGCGAGAGCGCACAGAGGAGATAGGGGAGATAGCCGATGTTGGAGGGCACCAGGCGGCACTCCCGGCTCTCGATCCTGAGATGGTAGGCGGCGAGGTGCTGCTTCGCGAATGCGGCCTCGTTGGGGTTGTAGAGCACATAGAGCGGGCCGCGGTGCGCGGCTACGATGCGGTGCATCTCGACGTTGAAGAGCACCTGCGGCTGGTAGGGGCCGGTGAAGCCGCTGTGGATGCGCAGGAAGCGCACGGCTGGCGGAAAGAAGGGGATGAGGTAGGAGAGCGGCTCGTGCCCGGTGATGAGCACGATCGTATGATCCGGATCGGCAAGTGCCGGCGGCGTTGCCGTCACCCAGCGCTCGCTCCACGGCACGCGGGTCCAGTCGGCCGGCCGCATCGCGGCGGTGACGAGGGCGAGCACCGCCACGGTCGCGAACGCCCGGACGCGCGGCGTAATAGGGAAGCGCTGAATCGCGAGTGCGATCGCGAGCGGCGCCAGCATCTCGTAGGCGACGAGGTAGCGGTAGATGCAGAGGATGATCGCCCAGGCGATATAGCCGATGGCAAAGGCGACGAGGAGATGGCGCGAGCGGGCGGCCCTCTCGGGCGCGGGCGCTGCGGCTCCGCGCCAGCTCCGAGCCAGGGAGGCGAGGGCGGCAAGCGGCAGCAGCACGAAGCAGGCGAGGATGCGCAGGTCGCGGAAATCCACTTCGGCGGTGAGCCGGGGGTGCACGAGATAGGCGAAGGGGAAGAAGATGCGCTGCCGGAGATCGGTGGGAATATAGAAGAACTCGCGGTAGTCCTTGTCGAGCGCCCAGGGCGACTTGAAGATCTGGTTGTCGAAGGGGAAGGCCGGATTGCCGTAGGCCTGCCACAGGTGGTGCATCCACAAGCCCGAGCTGAGTGCCATCCCCATGAGGACGCCGATGCCGAAGAGGAACGCGAGTGCGAAGCGGCGGAAGTAGCCCGTGGGTGCCGCGAGGAAGGCGAGGCAGAGACCGAGCGCCAGCGTCACGATCGGCTGCTTGAGCCCGACGGCGATGCCGCACGCGAGCCCGGCCGCGACGAGGCCCGGTGCTAGGCGGCGCCAGGCGCCGCCGAGAACCGTCTCGTAGCGCCGGAGGATGAGCCAGAGTGCCGTGAGCGGTCCCAGGCTCACCACATTGTCGTAGAAGGTGGTGCCGAGCTCGGAGAGTGCTCCCACCCCCAGCAGGCCGAGCAGCGCCACGCCCGCGGCGGCGAGCCGGCGGCGCGACGGCGAGGCGATGGCGAGCGTGGCGTGGGCGATGCCGTAGAGCGGCAGGACGTTCAAGCCCTGCACGGTCGCGAGGAGGAAGCCCACGAGGCGCGCCGGCCAGACCTGCACCGCGAGGAAGAACGGCACGTCGATGAGGGGGTTGAAGAAAGTGGCCACCTGGGCCGCCAGCACGTCGTAGCCCTCGCGCCCGGTGAGCCAGGCATAGGCATTGTAATAGTGGTAGTTGCGCAGATCCCAGTTGGCGTCCATGCCGAGCGCCAGGGCCGCGAGGCCGCAGGCGGGCGGCGTCGCCAGGAGGAAGATCGCGACTGCCGTGCGGCTCATTGTTGCGGATCTACCCCCCTCCCCAACCCTCCCCCTCAAGGGGGGAGGGGGCTTTGAGCGGAGCACGCCCCAATTCTCCCCTCCCCCCTTGAGGGCGAGGGCAGGGAGGGGGGTGCTGACTCCAAGGCCGTCCGGTTGCGTGCCTTGGCCTCGGCTCGGCCTCAGGACGCGCGCTCGGCACCGGCGTGGGCCGCCTGCCAGCCGTCCGGGTCGTCGAGGAAGGCGCGCACCTTGGCGAGGCTCGCGGCATCGAAGGTGCCCTCCGCCTCGGCGACCGCCAGCACGTCCCACCAGGTGGCGAGCGCCAGGAGCTCGACCCCCTTCTCGGCGAGGCGCGCGATCGCCGCCGGGAAGATGCCGTAGTGGAAGATCACGAAATTGTGCGCGACCTTGGCCCCCGCCTTGCGCAGTGCCTCTATGAAGACGAGCTTGCTGCCGCCGTCGGTCGCCAGATCCTCGACGAGGAGGACGCGCGCACCCTCGGCCATGGCGCCCTCGATCTGGCTCATGCGGCCGAAGCCCTTGGGCTCCTTGCGCACGTAGAGCATGGGGAGGCCCATGCGCTCGGCGATCCAGGCGGCGAAGGGGATGCCGGCGGTCTCGCCGCCGGCCACGGCATCGAGCGACTCGCAGCCGATCTCGGCGAGGATCATGTCCACGGCGAGGTCCATGAGGCGGCCCCGCGCGCGCGGAAAGGCGATGAGCCGGCGGCAGTCGATATAGACCGGCGAGCGGCGCCCCGAGGTGAAGACGAAGGGCTTGTCCGGGCTGAGCTTGACGGCCTCGACCTCGACGAGGATGCGCGCGGTCGCGTAAGCCGGGCTATCGCGCGCGGGAAGCACAGTCGCAGCACTCATGCCGGTCTCCGCAAGGGGGCAAGGCTCGGGAGGCTGAGGGTACGGCCGAAGGTGCGGCGAGGGAAGGGGCTAGGCGCGAGCCGCGTCGGGGCCGCCAATTGGGAGCTTGCCGCGCGGCAGCCGCTTGCTAAAGTCCCGGTGCAAAAATCCCGAGAGGTTGCCGCCATGTCCGAGCTCGTCCTCGTCCAGCGCCAGGCCGACATCGCGACCGTCGTCCTCAACCGCCCCGAGAAGCTCAACGCGCTCAACAAGGCGCTGTGGCAGGGCGTGGGCGAGGCGATGGCGGCGCTCGAGGGCGACGACGGCGTGCGCGCCATCGTGCTGCGCGGCGCCGGCGACAAGGCCTTCGCTCCGGGTGCCGACATTGCCGAGTTCGCGAGCGAGCGCTCGAACGTCGAGGAGGCGCGCCGCTACGGCGCCGTCATGCACGAGACCATGGGCCGCATCGCCAACTGCCGGCACCCGACGATCGCGCTGATCAAGGGCGTCTGCGTGGGCGGCGGCCTCGAGCTCGCCATCATGTGCGACCTCCGGATCTGCGGCCAATCGAGCCGCTTCGGCGTGCCGATCAACCGCCTCGGCGTGATCATGGCCTATCCCGAGATCACGGCGCTCATCGACCTCGTGGGGCGCGCGACGACGCTCGAGATCCTGCTCGAGGGCCGCGTCTTCGGCGCCGAGGAGGCTAAGGAGAAGGGCCTCGTCACGCGCGTCGCCCCCGACGACAAGGTGGAGGAGGAGGCCTACGCCAGCGCCAGGCGCATCGCCGACGGCGCCCCGCTCTCGAACCGCTACCACAAGAAGTTCGCGCGCCGCCTCCTCGACCCGCGGCCGCTCTCGCCCGAGGAGTTCGCCGAGGGCTTCGCGACGGCGGGCAGCGAGGACTACCAGGAGGGCATCCGCGCCTTCATCGCCAAGCGCAAGCCCGCGTTCCGCGGCGTCTGAGACCCGCCTCCGGCGCCGGCACCTTCAGGGGATGACCCCGCAGGCCTGCCGCTCGCCCCCGCGGCTCTTTGCGACGACGAGCGCGCGGCCCTTGATCTCGGCGAGCTTGAGGTTGGGGATGGTCGCGGTGGTGCGCGCGATGCCGTCGTTGCCGACCGCGAGCGCCACCGGCTCGACGGCACCTCGCGCGGCCGCCCCGCCCTTGGAGGCGGCGGCGGGCGGCGGCACGAAGGTGCTGCCCGCCGCACCGCCCGCCACCTTGTTGCCGTCGAGCACGCCGGGAGCGCAATCGCCATGCTCGTAGATGCCGATGACGTGGCTGCCGGACGGCAGGCTCCTGAGCAGCGGGCTCAGCTTGAGGTCCTCTCCGCTGTCGGCGGCGAGAACGGTGCCGATGCCCGGGCCCAAGCCGTCTTGTGTCAGGAGGTTGATGCGGACGCGCGCCTCGTCGGCCGCGGCGGCGCTGCCGAGAAGGAGGGCGGCCGAGAGGGCAGCGGCCGGGACGAGTGCCGCCGTCAGCGCGCGCATGGCCGTTCCCCGCTCGCCTGCGCCTGCACCGGGTGCCGGCGGCGGCGATGGGATCGGTTGATTCTTTGCCCCCGGGCCGTCATAGTGTCGCGCAATTGCAAGGCAGGGGGACAATCGTAACATGCGGTGCCGTTGGCTGGGCGTGGCGGTCGCCGCGCTCCTTTCCGTGGGCGCGTTGCCCGGCTCGGCCCGAGCGGACGGGCTCACCTTCTTCGATCGCGGGCCGGTGCCCGCGCTGCTCGAATTCAGCACCGGCGGCTTCGCGGTGCCCGACAACAACGGGCAGGACACCACGGTGCTCTTCCAGCTCGACGCCATTCCACGCTGGTCGATCGTCGATTTCTGGGGCTATTTCATCGTCAACCCCTACATCGGCGGTTTCGTGACCGGCAAGGGCGCCGGCATGGGCTACGGCGGCATCCACGGCACGGTGCCCATCGGCTCGCATTTCGAGGCGGATCCCTACTTTGCGGTCGGCGGCTACAGCCGCGGCGGCGGCCGCGACATGGGGAGCAGCTCGCTCTTCCAGACCGGCTTGCAGCTGCTCTACGTGTTCGACAACGGATCGCGCGCCGGCTTCACCTTCAGCCACGAGTTCGAACGGCTCCCTGCTGCCTCGCGAGCGCACCGGCTGCGTCTGCAACCCTGGCGCCAACAACTTCCTTCTCACCGTCGCGGTGCCGCTCAAGAAGATGTTCGACTTCTAGCCGCCCGCCGCCTCAGCCTGCGAGATCGTCGGTCTTCTTGCGGATCGCCGAGATGAGGGCGTCGACCCCCTTGTCGCGGATGACGGAGGTGTATTCCGAGCGCCGCGTGGCGAGCTGGGAGATCGAGCCGTCGAGAAAGACGTTCGATCACCTGGTAATTGCTGTCGCCGTCGGCGCGCAGAAGATAGTCGATGGGAACCTTGTCGCCGTCGGACTTGACGATCGCGGTATAGACGATGATGTCCTTGCGCGGCGTCTCCTTGATGCCGCTGGTGACGAACTTCTCGCCCTCGTAGCCGGGGAAGTTGTGCGCGTAGTTCGCGACGGTGAAGTTGCGGAAGGCGTCGACCAGCGCCGTGCGCTGAGCGGCCGTCATCGAGTCCCAGTAGGAGCCGACGCTCGTCTGCGCCATCAGCGCCACGTTGAAGGTCTTCTCCACCCACGGCTTGAGGAGCTCGTAGCGGCCCTTGTAGCCGAGCCTGGCGCCGTTCTGCATGGCGTTCATGAGCTGCGCGTAATAGCTCTCGATCACCTGCTTCGGTGCATCGGGGGCGGCCGCGGCCGCGGCGGAGAGCGTGGCGGCCACGGCGAGGGCGGCCAGGAGAGCTTTCAGGCGCTGCAGCATCGGAATCCCAAGGTTGTTCGCAAGACGACGCCGCATCGTGCGGATGCCGCTCATTCCTCAAATTAAGGACTCGATGGCGCGGCGGCAATAGGGTCTCCTGCGCGGCGCGCTGCGTCAAGCCCGCTCAACCTGCGGCGGCAAGCGGCTTCCGCCGATTCGGCGCGTGCCGCATCCGGGCACCGACGTTCGCCATTTGTCCGCACGGCCGCGCGGCGCGGAACTCGGCGCCGCGCGCGCCCGCGGCGCGTTCCGCAGCGCCTCGGCGGCGGCGCCCCGCGGCAATATTGGGCTTGTGGATCGCGGCGCGCGCCGTTATATCCAGTGGCTCGCGGGCAGGGCACGCTTGGCGTTCGCGCCGCATTCGGCCGCTCGGGTCCGATTCCTCCAACATGCGAGTCGCAACACCAGTGCACGCCGAAGTCCCGGAGCAGCGTCCCAGGCGAATGGCGATATTGCCCGGGCGGTGGTACCGCCTGAGGACGGCCATGGTCGCCATGGCGCTCTGCTGGTGGGTGGAGCGCGTGCGGCGTCTGGCCTGGCCGGTCGTCATCGGCTCCGTTTTGCTTGCGCTTGCGGGCGGCGTCTACACCGCCAGCCATCTCCGCATGAACACCGACATCGACGCCCTGTTGTCCCCCGATCTGCCCTACCGCAAGATATTCAAGGCCTTCGAGGAGGATTTCCCGCAGATGCGCGGGAATCTCGTGGTCGTCGTCGAGAGCGACGGCGCCGAGCGCGCGGAGAGCGCGGCCAAGGCGCTCGCCGCCAAGTTCGCGGCCGACCACGCGCTCTTCGAGGACGTCTTCTATCCGATGGGCGACCCCTTCTTCCACCGCGAGGGTCTGCTTTACCTCAAGTCCGACGAGCTGCAGCAGTTCGCCGACCGCATCGTCCAGGCCAAGCCGCTGCTCGTCACCTTCGCCTTGGACCGCAGCCTGCGCGGCTTCTTCGGCGCGCTCGGCGACGTGGCCGAGGGCGTCAAGCTCGGCAAGCTCGATCCGGCGCTGCTCGCGCACCCGCTCGGCGCGATCGCCCAGACGGTGGAGGGGCAGATCGACGGCAAGTCGGATCCCTTGAGCTGGCGCGATCTCGTGGCCGCGTCGCCCGGCAAAGCCTCGGATCGGCGCCAGATCATTCAGCTCAAGCTCCACATCGACCCGCAGTCCTTGTCGCCGGCCGTGACCGCGATCAAGGCCGTGCGCGCCACAGCGGCGGAGCTGGGCCTCGATCCGGCGCACGGCGTGCGCGTGCGCATCACCGGCTCGCCGGCGCTCGACGAGGACGATCTCAAGACCGTGAGGGACGGCGTCGGGCTGGCGAGCGCGGTCTCGCTCGTGCTCGTCTCGATCATCGTGTTCCTCGGCCTGCGCTCGCCCCGGCTCGTCTTCGCGACCCTCGCAACGCTCGTGCTGAGCCTGGTGTGGACCGCCGCCTACGCGACGCTCGCGGTCGGCTACCTCAACATGATCTCGGTCGCCTTCGCCGTGCTCTTCATCGGCCTCGCGGTCGATTTCAGCATCCAGTTCGGGCTGCGCTACAAGGAGAGCGTCGACCGCGGCTCGCCGACCCAGGCGGCGCTCAGGGAGGCGGCGGGCGGCACCGGCGTCGCCGTGACGCTTGCCGCGGTGTGCGCCGCGATCGGCTTCTTCGCTTTCGTGCCGACCGACTACATCGGCCTCTCGCAGCTCGGCATCATCGCGGGCGGCGGCATGTTCATCGGGCTCTTCGCCACCCTCACGCTGCTGCCGGCGATCCTCACGCTCCTGCCGGTGAAGCCGAGCCGGCGCGCGGTCGAGAACAGGAAGGGCTATGCCGCGGCGAGGCTGCTCGAGCGCCATGCCCGCGCGGCGTGCCTGGGGGCGCTCGCCGTGGGCCTCGTGGCGCTCACATCCTTCCCGTGGGTGCGCTTCGATATCGATCCCATCAACCTCAAGAGCCCCGACAGCGAGTCCGTCCAGGTCTTTCGCGACATGACCAAGGATTCGCGCACCTCGCCCTACTCGATCAGCATCGTGACGCCCAATCTGGGGGCGGCCGATGCGCTGGCCAAGCGGCTCGACAAGCTGCCCGAGGTCGCCGGAACCGTAACCCTCAGCTCCTTCCTGCCCTCGGACGAGGAGGCCAAGCTGCCCGTCATCCGGCGCATGGCGGCTTCCGTGCTGCCCATCCTGCAGGCACCCGAGCGCCGCAGTCCGCCGAGCGGCGAGCGCCGCCGCGACGCGACGGAGGAGGCGGGCACCATGCTCACCGGCTTGGCGAACCTGCCCAACGCCGGCGCCGCCGCGGCACCGGCGCGGCACTTGGCCGAGGTTCTCGCCCGCTTCAACGAGGGCCCGGGCAGAATCTCGATAGCTATGGCGGCCTCGAGAAGGCGCTCGTCGCGAGCCTGTCGGGCGAGCTCGACGGCATGGCCGGCCTGCTGCAGCCGGCGGCCGTGACGGCGGCGGAGCTGCCGGCCAACATCCGGGCGCGCTACGTGGCGGACTCCGGCCGCGCGCGCATCCAGGTGTTCCCCGCGGAGACGCTCAACAACGAGCGCGCGCTCAGCCGCTTCGTCACGGCGGTGCGCGCCGTGGCGCCCGATGCCACCGATTCGCCGGTCGAGCTCTACGAGGGCGGCCGGATGGTGGTCGGCGCCTTCGTCGAGGCGGGCGTGATCGCGCTCGTCGCCATCAGCCTGGTCCTCGTCCTCGTGCTGCGCAGCCTGCTCGATTCGCTCCTCGTGCTGCTGCCCTTGACGCTGGCCGCGGTGCTCACGGTGGCGGTCGTCGTGGTGACGGGGCATTCCTTCAATTTCGCGAATATCATAGCGCTTCCGCTGCTCTTCAGCTTAGGCGTCGCCTTCGGCATCTATTTCGTGATGCGCCACCGCGAGACCCCGGGACTGGTGGACCTCATGCACACCAGCACGCCCAGGGCCATTCTGTTCTCGGCGCTGACCACGATGGTGGCGTTCTCGAGCCTCATGCTGTCGAGCCACCGCGGCACGGCGAGCATGGGCTTTCTCCTCGGCGTCTGCTTGACCCTCGCACTCGTCTGCACGCTCACCGTTCTTCCAGCACTCCTCACCTGGCGCGCGCAGCGCCGCGGGGCGCGGCGCTAGCTTGGATTTCCACGGAACACGGTTTGCCTAACGGCTCGCTTCATTCAATAAAATTGCCAGAGGCATTTTGTGCTGTGTGTGAACCTACGTTGGGCGACCATCGAAGACCGCCCCGGTCCGGTCTGCCAGCTCAAATCTCGAATGGAATGTCACCGTACCGCCGGCCGCGATCGGCGGTTTCGGCGCGGTTACCGGCTATTAGCAATGAGAGCTGGGAGTCGTCTGACGGCGACGCCGAAGGTTAGCAGATCGTAGCTGTTGCAGAAGCTCTCGAAGCGGAACTCCCAGACCTCACCATTCGCGTCCTGGAGCGGGTGGCTCGCATCGCCAGTCGGGCCCTTTGAGCGGAAGTCAACGTAGGAACGTACTATGCGGTAGATATCTGCTCCTAACAGATGCGGGAAAGCTCGTCGGAATCCACGCGATCGGATGAAGTGTCGGCAGTTCCCTCCATCCGATGCTCCACCGATATGCGGATGGCGCGGATGACGGCTAATAAGCCCCACGACCGGGTGATCTGGCTCGCGCTCCTCGATCATATGCCAGAGCGTGGTCGTGATTGTGTTGCCATAGCGCTTCTTGAGCTCATGAATTGCAGTCCAACTTAGCTCGCCATCACGCGCCTCATTCGCGAATTTGTCCAAGAGGAACAGGAGCTGACCAGCGCCGTAATTCGCTTCGGCCTCGATGACCATGTGACATGCTGGGTCGAGTGTTAGCTCGTTGTCGCCCCGCAGGAAATCGCGGTGCCATGGCGTGATGTCATGCGTGATCTCATGGGCCTCGATATGCCGTTGCTTGGGTGTCGGCACATCATCATCGATCAAAATCCGCCGGTCCTCTTTGAACAGGAGCGCCCGAAGCCCGGCCTTCTGTATCACCTCGATCATTCGGGTTGGTTTTCGAATCAGGCGTTTCCCACCGACCCTTAGTCGATGGGACACCTCGTCAAACAGTGATAGATCGGTCTTGCTGTAGTAGCCGAGATCCAGCTTCAGAAGCTCGCGAACTTCTCCGAGGAGCAATGGCGGTTCTGGCTGGCCGAGATCGCGCAAGATGCGTGCAATTTGCCGCCGAATGTCCTCAGCTGAATATTCGTCGATTTCCGGATCCTCAATCGGCATTCTTCTTCCAATGCTCCTTGTATTCGCTAAGCAACTTGATGAATTCGTTCAGGCGTTTCCGCTCATCTCGGCTTAGCTTCGATAAGTCGTCCGAGCTGGCAGCAAACCGGACCGCCGCCTTCTCAAGATTTTGGTCACGCTCGGCAGCTGCTGGTGAGAGAACGAGAAGTGCCCGTGGCGGCAATTTGAAATGAACGGCGAGCTGGTAAATCGTCCGCGGTCTCGGGACGATACTGCCGTCTTGCTCGAGCGCGCGTAGTTCTCCTTCGGGTACGCGGACGACCGCAGCAAGTTGCGCGATATTCAGATTGTCTCGCCGACGCAACTGCCGAAGCAAAATGCCGAGCAGCACTGCCGGCTGCGCGCTGCTAGCTGGCGCTTTCGCTCTAGGGCTAGGCGGGGTGCGCGGGGTCTTTTCGGAAACAAAGGCCTGTAGGACTTCAGCCTTTGTGATAGGTAGACCGGCGTCGGTATCCAGGTCGGCGTCACGCTCGATCCGGCTCCGCAGCCATTTGTTTGTGATTCTCATGATCATGTCGTGTTCCTCAGCTTTCCGGCGTTTCCAGAAAGGTCGCGGCCTGGTTTGACGAAAGCTCGAAGTAGCATAATCCATAGCATTGCTGGTCGGAGCCGAAGTCGGTCAACTCCATAACGTCGCGGTAGAATCCCTCCGCGTTCGGCAGGGCATGGAGACCGATGCGGCCCTCCAAGCCCTCGTCGAGGCTGAGGTTTACGGCCGCGGCGAAGAGTAGCTGACCTACGCCCTTGTATTTCGGATCGGTAACGAACCGTGGTCGATTCCAAGGCGCCGTTGCCAGCCGGTCTATGTAGACGCAGGTCCGCGCGCGGGTGGTCAGAGTGACGACTGAATTTTCCACCTTTGCGGACCAGCATGAGCCCTTGCGTAAGATCAGCGCACTCGACGCTGTACATCTGAAACAGGAGCGGATTCCGGTAGATTTCGGCCAACCGCCGCCAATCCCAGTGCGCATCTTCAGCATTCGCTGCCACGCGCTCAACGGCCGAGGCATTGGCTGGCAATCTGGCTGCGAAAGCGGGTTGCCAGTCACGCTCAAAATCGAGGAGATTCTTTGCGTCGATCCCATCGAAGAGCATGGCCTCCTCGTACCGCCGGGTTTGACGGTTTAGCAGGTCAAAGGCGCCAAGCCGCGTCTTCATAGGACCATCAGCTCAGCTTTTTCTTTGCTCTTGGGGTCCTCGATGAAAACCTTGTCGCCACGCTCTAAACGCTCGTCAACCGACTGATAGAGACGCAACGCCTGACGCAGCAACACGGTCTTCGATAGACCCTTGCGAATGCAGAGGGCCTCCAGTGCGTTCATCTCGGCATCGCTCAGATTGAGCGTCATGGTCCGCTTTTCGGTCACGGGGCTTCTCCTCCAGGCCAACGATATATAGGCGTCGGCATGGATTTTGTCAACATAATTTAGCCGTTGACTAGCTAAAAAATAGCTGTATTTTAGCTATCTAGCAGTGACCTGCGCCGCTCGGACCATCCGTGCCGGCCGCACACCCTACAGAGGAACAGGCAAATGGAACCGCAGAATCAACCAAACCCAGAGCAAGTTGATACGGACGTACAGAAAGCGGCGGCGGACGTGAAGCAGGCCGTAGCGGAACTCGAGCGAGCCGAGCACGATCTGGAGCGGGCGGAATCCGAACTCCAGGAAGCCGAGGCGCATCATCACGCAATTCACTTCACCGTCGACGGCGAACCTTGCGAGACGGAGAAACGCGAGATGACGCCGAACGAGATCATTCGAGAGTTCGGCAACGGTCAAGACGCAACAACCCACTATCTCATTCAGCTCAAAGGGCACGAGAAGATCAGTTACCAGGGCAAAGGCAACGAGCCGGTCAAGCTGCACGACGGCATGCAGTTCCAGATCGTCTCGCTAGGGCCGACGCCGGTCTCGGACGGCCCGATTGTGCGGGGGGTTCCGGCCTTCGTCGAGGGCTTGCGCGGACTCGGCTACGCGTCCGTCGCACTGCCGGGCAAGCCGGACCATGTTGTGATCGACTACTCGGTGCCGGTCGGCCGTTTCGCCGGCCAGCAGATGCGCCTGGGATTCATCGTGCCGCCCGACTTCCCCGAGATCCCCCCGAGCGGCCCACACGTCTCGCCGCACATCCACCCGATCAAGACCGATGGTGGCCACCCGAACGGTGCGGTGCACCGATCGCACTCAGAGCCCTTTGAGCGCGGGCTAGGGGGCCTTTGGCAGTATTGGTCGCGCCCTTTGAAGGACTGGGTGAAGGGCAAGAAGACCGTCGCCGCCTACATGAGCCACATCTGGCGCTTGTGGGCCACGCAATGAGCCGCGCAGCCCACTCGGCGGCGATGACAGAGAAGGTGGACCGCGCAGCCCGTGGCCAACTCTTGCGCATCGACCGCCAGGAAGATTTGTGCTTCGCGCTGTGGCACCCGAGCCGCGGTCGTAGCCGGACGACCGCGCTCATTGAGCGCCTCATCCTGCCTGAAGAGGGGGACCGCCGGATTCACGGCAACGCGAGCTTCGAGCCGGCATTTTTCGAGCGCGCGCTCGGCACCGCCACGGCCCAAGGCGCCGGCTTGGCGCTTCTACACAGCCATCCGTACGGGCGCGGTTGGCAGGGCATGAGCAAGGACAACGTCGTCGCTGAGCAGGGCCATGCCGGGGCTACCTACGGCGCGACCGGCTCGCCTCTGGTAGGCTTGACGCTCGCTGGCGATGGCACGTGGAGCGCGCGGTTCTGGGATCGCACTGCACCGCGGACATATCCTGGTGCTTGGTGTGCCACGGTGCGGGTAATCGGCCAACGCCTCGTCACGATGTATAACCCCGCGCTCGCTCCGCCACCGCGACCGACCGACGAGCAGATCCGGACTACCTCGGCCTGGGGCGAAAGCAGCCAAGAGGATCTGGTGCGCCTGCGCGTCGGTGTCGTCGGCGCCGGCAGCGTTGGTGGCATTGTTGCCGAGACTTCTCGCGCGAACCGGCTTCGAGGATGTGATGCTCATCGATTTCGATCATGTCGAGCGCCATAACCTCGACCGCCTGGTCTATGCGACGCGCGCCGACATCGGCGAGCTCAAGGTGGAGGTGTTGGCGGAGCATCTGCGCACTCGCGCGACCGCCGCGGCTTTCCGAGTCGAGCCAGTAACCGCCGCCGTGTACGAGGAGGAAGGCTTCCGGGCGGCTCTTGACTGTAACGTCCTCTTTTCCTGCGTCGACCGTCCGTGGGGCCGGTATGTGTTGAACCTCATCGCCTACGCCCACTTGATCCCGGTGATCGACGGTGGCATCGCCATCCGAACCAACCGGCTGGGCAAGCTGGCTGCGGCCGATTGGCGCGCGCACACCGCCATGGTTGAACGGTGCTGTCTGCAGTGCCTCGGTCAATACGACCCCAGCTTAGTACAGATGGAGCGCGAGGGACATCTCGACGATCCGCATTACATCGCCAGTTTGCCGAAAGACCTCCCGCTCAAGGCCCGCGAGAACGTCTTCGCCTTTGCCTTGTCCACCGGTAGCTTCCAGATGCTGCAACTGCTCGCCCTCGCGCTGGCGCCGCTTGATCAGTCGAACCCAGGCGCCCAGCGCTATCATTTTGTGGGCCATTTTATGGAGCCACCGGCTTTCAGTGCCTGCCGTCCGGGATGCTTGTTTCCCTCGCTCGCCGGGCACGGCGATTCGAGCGGATTGGCGGTCACGGGTGCACGGCCGATCAGGCCAAAGAATGACGCCAGCCCGTGATGTGAGCGATCCAAGGGTCTACGTCGGCTACGTATTCCTCTACTCCTACGGCCTTGAGCGCAGAGTGTTGCTGGACGGCGCCGGTGACGCGCAAAATGCGCCAGGCACCCTCCGCCGGCCGCGGCTGGCTAATATTGGGCTTGTCGATCACGGCGCCCGCCCTTATATGCACGCCTTGATGGCCGGACGGCGCCGAGGGGATGGTGCGTTGCTTTTGGCCGCAACCGGCTGTTCTCGCTGTCGATGAGCCCTATACCCGTGCAGGCCGAGGTCCCGGAGGAACATCCGAGCGGCAGTGAGGCCGTGCCCGAGCACCGCCGCCGCCCGTTCGGACCGCGCATCGCCTGGGCCCTCGGCTGGTGGGTCGAGCGGGTGCGGCGCTTTGCTTGGCCCGTGGTCGTCGCAGCGCTCTTGGCCACGCTCGCGGGCGGCGTCTACACCGTGCGGAATCTCCGCATGAATTCCGACAGCGACGCGCTCCTGTCCTCGGCGTTGCCCTATCGCCAGACGCTCAAGGCCTTCAGGACGGCATTTCCAGAGCTCCGGGGCAATCTCGTCGTCATCGTCGACGGCGACAGTCCCGACCGCGCCGAGGACGCGGCGAACGCGCTCGCCGCCAGGCTCGGCGCCGCGAGCGCGCTCTTCGAGGACGTCTATTTCCCTACCGGCGAGCCGTTCTTCCGCCGCGAGGGCCTGCTGTTCCTCGATAAGAAGGAGCTCCAGGATCTCTCGGACCGCCTGGCGCAGGCCCAGCCGCTCCTCGGCGCGCTCGTCGAGGACCGCAGCCTGCGCGGCCTCTTCGGCGTGCTCCGCGAGGCCACGCTCGGCATCGAGCACGGCGAGGTCGCCCCCACCCTCCTGGTGCGCCCGCTCGAGGCGATCGGGGACACGGTCCAGGCCGGGCTCGAGGGCAGGCCGGCGCGCTTGAGCTGGCGCGACCTCATGACGGGTCTCCCCGACCGGCCGGCCGACCGGCGCCAGTTCATCCTCGTCAAGCCGCGGCTCGACCACGGCTCGCTCGCCCCCGCCGAGCGCGCGATCAAGGCCGTGCACGCCCTCGCGGCGGCGCTCGATCTCGATGCGCGGCACGGCGTGCGCGTGCGCGTGACGGGCGGCCCGGCGCTCGACGAGGACGATTTGCGCAGCGCGCGGAACGGCGTCGGGCTCGCCAGCATGATCTCGCTCGTGCTCGTCTCCATCATCGTCTGCATCGGCCTGCGCTCGCCCAAGCTGATCTTCGCGACGCTCGCGACGCTGATCCTGAGCCTGATATGGACCGCGGCCTTCGCCACGCTAGCCATCGGCTATCTCAACATGATCTCGATCGCCTTCGCCGTGCTCTTCATCGGCCTCGCGGTCGATTTCAGCATCCAGTTCGGGCTGCGCTACAAGGAGAGCGTGGATCACGGCGCCGGTCTCGCGGCAGCACTCGAGCGCGCGGCGCGGGGCACCGGCGTCGCGGTCGGCCTGGCCGCACTCTGCGCCGCGGTCGGCTTCTTCGCCTTCGTGCCGACCGACTATACGGGCCTCTCCCAGCTCGGCATCATCGCCGGCGGCGGCATGTTCATCGGGCTCTTCGCGACGCTGACGCTGCTGCCGGCGCTGCTGGCGCTCATGCCCATCAAGCCGAGCGCCCGGCCGATCGAGGAGAGGAACCGGCTCGTCGTGGCGGCGTTTCTCGACCGCCACGCGCGGGCGGTGTGCCTCGCGGCACTTGCCATCGGCCTCGTCTCGCTCGCGGCCGTTCCCTTCGCGCGCTTCGACTTCGATCCCATCAATCTCAAGAACCCGAACACCGAGTCGGTGCAGGCCTATTTGGAATTGACCAAGGACGCCGGCACCTCGCCCTATTCGCTCAACGTCGTGGCGCCGAACCTCGCGGATGCCGATGCGCTGGCCAAACGGCTCGACCGGCTGCCCGAGGTGGACAGCACGGTGACGCTGAGCTCCTTCATTCCGCAGGGCGCCGCGGCAAAGCTGGGGCTCATCGATCAGATGGCGACCTTCCTGACGCCCGTGCTGCAGGAGCCCGAGCCGAAGCCGCCGCCGAGCGACGCCGAGCGGCGCGCCGCCTCGGAGGCGCTGCGCCAGGCCCTCGTCGAGCTCGCCGTCTCGCCCAAGGCGGGCGCCGTCGCCGCCTCCGCAAGGCGCCTGGCCGAGCTGCTCGCGCGCTTCAACGACGGCCCCGGCAGGGATCTCGCCGCCTATAGCCGGCTCGAGACCGCCCTCGTCGGCAACCTGCCGGGCCGTCTCGACAGCCTCATCGACCTCATGCAGGCGGGACCCGTCACCTACGGCACGCTGCCGTACAATCTGCGGGAGCGCTACGTCACCCCCGACGGCCGCGCGCGCGTCGAGATCTTCCCGGCTCAGAATCTCACCAACGAGGTCGCCTTGCGCCGCTTCGTCGAGTCCGTGCGCACCGTGGCGCCCGATGCCACCGGGGCACCCGTCGAGCTCCTCGAAGGCGGCAAGCTCGTCATCGGCGCCTTCGAGCAGGCGGGCGCCATAGCGCTCGTCGCCATCAGCCTGCTCCTCGTCCTCGTGCTGCGCAGCGTTTGGGACTCCCTCCTCGTGCTCTTGCCGCTGGCGCTCGCGGCGGCGCTCACGGTGGCCCTCGTCGTGGTGACCGGGCAGGCCTTCAATTTCGCCAATATCATCGCACTGCCGCTCCTCTTCAGCCTCGGCGTCGCCTTCGGCATCTACTTCGTGCTGCGCCACCGCGAGACCCGCGGGGTCGCCCAGCTCATGCGCACCAGCACGCCGCGCGCGGTGCTCTTCTCGGCGCTCACCACCATGGTCTCGTTCTCGAGCCTCATGGTGTCGAGCCACCGCGGGATGGCGAGCATGGGCTATCTCCTCGGCATCTGCCTGTCGCTGGCGCTGATCTGCACCCTCGTCGTGCTGCCCGCACTCCTCACCTGGCGCGAGCAGCATCGCGGGGAGACGCCATGAGGGCGCTCGTCACCGGTGCCGCGGGCTTCATCGGCTCGGCCGTGCTCCGCCGCGCCATCGAGGAGGGCTTCGAGACCGTGGCCCTCGTCCGCGCGGGCAGCGACCGGCGCAACCTCGCGGGGCTGCCGTGCGAGCTGCGCCAGGGCGATCTCGGCGACCCGCCGTCGCTCGCGGCCGCACTCGAGGGCTGCCAGGCGCTCTTCCACGTCGCCGCCGATTACCGCCTCTGGGTGCCCAAGCCGGAGGCGATCTACCGCACCAACGTGGAGGGCACGCTGAGCCTGATGCGCGCTGCCCTCGCGGCGCGGCTCTCCCGCATCGTCTACACGAGCAGCGTGGCCACGCTCGGACTCAATCCCGACGGCACGCCGGCGGACGAGGACACCCCCTCCACGCTTGCCGACATGATCGGGCACTACAAGCGCTCCAAGTTCCTCGCCGAGGAGGAGGTGAGGCGCCTCGTGCGCGAGGAGGGGCTGCCGGCCGTCATCGTCAATCCCTCGGCGCCCATCGGTCCGCGCGACGTGCGCCCGACCCCGACCGGGCGCATGATCGTCGAGGCGGCGAGCGGCAAGATGCCGGCTTATGTGGATACCGGGCTCAACGTCGTCCACGTCGACGACGTGGCGCACGGCCATCTCCTTGCCTTCGCGCGCGGCAGGCTCGGCGAGCGCTACATCCTGGGCGGCGACAACATGTCGCTCAGGCAGATTCTCGCCGAGGTGGCGCGGCTCACCGGCCGCCCGCCGCCGCGCATCCGCCTGCCGCACAATCTCGTGCTGCCCATCGCCTATGCGGCCGAGGCCTGGGCGCGCCTCGCCGGGCGCGGCGAACCCATCGCCACGGTCGACGGCGTGCGGCTCGCCAAGAAATATATGTATTTCAAGTCCGACAAGGCGGCGCGCGAGCTCGGCTATGGCGCGCGTCCGGCGGCCGAGGCCATCGCCGACGCCGTTCGCTGGTTCGGGGCGAACGGCTATCTCAACGGCTGATGCGCGTCTCGCAACCGTGGCCCGCGCGTCACGATTCGCGGTCTGCCGGCGCCGTCTGATCGAGCCTGCCGATGAGCGCCTCAACGCAATCGGCCCAGGTTCGGGGACGGTATTCGGCCAGCAGCCGCGCCTCCCGTGCCGCCAGATAGCCGGGATCGAAGAGCAACCTCTCGATCTTCGCCAGCGCGTCCTCATCGTTCGACGGATCGAAATAATCGACGAAGTCGCCGCCCACCTCGGGGATCGATGTGCGGTCCGAGGCGACGCAGAACTTGCCCTGCGCGAGGCTTTCCGCGATCGGCAATCCCCAGCCCTCGCAAAGGCTCGGAAATATCGTGAACCAGCAGGACCGATAAGCCTCGCGCAGCTCGGCATCCGACAAGTCGGGCATGAGCTTGACCTTGCCGCCCAGGTAGTCGCTCGCCGCGAGGTCCGCGAGCAAGTCGTCCACCAGCCAGCCGATCTGGCCGGCGAAGATGAGGACCGGTATGGCATCCGCGCCGTGACGCTCCAGCAACCGCCGCCATATTCTGACGAGCATCCGGTGATTCTTGCGGATTTCAATCGTGGAAACGAACAGCACGTAGCGCTGAGGAAGGCGGAGCGTTTTCCGGTCCCCGGCGAGCGGCCGGTCGCTCAAGGCGGCGCCCGGCTCCAGGACCTCGACGCGAGGCAGCGACCATCCCGCGGCTGCGGCCAGGCTCAAGAGCGCATCCCGCGAATACTTCGACACGGTGAGCACCACATCCGCAATGGGTATGGCCTCTTGCAGCCACTTCCGGAATTGGAGAACGTGCCGTTGCTCGACAAAGGATTCGTTTTCGATCGGAATGAGATCGTAGATCAGGGTCGAGAACTTGATCCCGTAGCGCCGCTTCGCTTCGGCAATACGCTGCGCGTAGCGAGGCAATGCCCAGGAGGCGCCGAGCGAAACGAGGATGTCGCCGCGGCGCACGGAGCGCTCGAAACGGCGGCGCTGGCTTCTCATCTCGACGAGGTCGCGAAGCGCCGCCTTGAATATCCAGAAGAAAAATCGCGGATGACGGATGATCGCGGGCAGCATTTTGGAGCATTCGCTCAAGACCCGCGCCGGCTCCCAGACCGTCTTCCACGGGGCGCCGGCGCCTGGGGGGTTCAAGTAGGCCGAGATGACCGCATCGAACCCGATGGGCTCGAATTGCTTGCTGTACACGCTGAGCCGGCAAAACCTCACGCGTCCCGTACGGCCGTAAAGCCTCTCGGCCTCGACGAAAATCTCGAACGGCACGCGTTGCAGGCCGGTCGGGTTGCGAAAGTGATCGAAATACCGGAGAAAATCCTCGACTTCGAACCACACGACGGGCTGGCCGTTCGCCCGGGCGCAATCGTCTCGGTCAGCTGGTTCGTCGATACGGTTCATGTGGCCGTTCCCAGATTGCGCCCGCTCGTGTCGGCCGGCAATCGAGATCGCGGCCCTTAGGATGTTCACCCGATATTCCCCAAATGACCAGGGATCGGCGTGAAAGATAACAGTCCGCCGGGATACGTGAAATGCAATTGGCGAGGTGCGCAAGGCCCCCTGCGCCGGGTACGGGCGGGACCGCTCTGGGGAGGCCGGCTCGGCCCTTGCCCGCGTCTCATTCGGAAACAGTCCCCTCGTTGTGGCGACGCATGCGACCGCCCCGGTTGCTACGCGGGGGCCGGTCTTATCCTGCGCCGGCCCGCGGTCGCCGTCAGGCTCGCTCGGCCTTCTATGACCATTCGGCCATTACGCTTGAATTGCCGCGAGAACGACGCAAATTATGGCGTCATCCGGAGGTGCTCGGGTTGCGCGCGCGCGATCGCCTCCGGCTTGAGGGGCGATGCCCCCGGAGGGGCATGGTTGAAGGTTCTCGGAATGTGCCGCGCGCGGTGCCGCCGCCGGGCGATTCCGTGGCGTGGGGCGTCGATTCATGTTATTGAGCCGGGGGGGGAGAGCCCGGCTGGCTAGGGCCGGGTTCGATGAGGAAGTGGTTAGGCTGCAACGGGGAAGGCGGCGGGCAGGCCGGCCGCGCCGCGTTGCATAAGCGAGCGAAAGAGGGGTGCATGCGGGTCGTCCTTGCCCAACCGAGGGGGTTCTGCGCCGGCGTCGAGCGCGCCATCGAGATCGTCGAGCGCGCCCTCAAGCGCTACGGTCCGCCTGTCTACGTGCGCCACGAGATCGTGCACAACAAGCGCGTGGTCGAGGACCTCAAGGCCAAGGGCGCCATCTTCGTCGAGGAGCTCGACGGGGTGCCGAAGGGCGCCATCACGGTGTTCAGCGCCCACGGCGTCGCCCAGACCGTCGAGGACGAGGCGATGGGCCGCGAGCTGCCCGTGATCGACGCCACCTGCCCGCTCGTCGCCAAGGTGCACAAGGAAGGCCAGCGCTACTCGGAGAGCGGCTACGAGGTGGTGCTCATCGGGCACAAGGGCCACCCCGAGGTCGAGGGCACCATGGGCCGCATCCCGGGCAAGGTGCATCTCGTCTCCAAGGCGGGCGACGTGGCCAAGCTCACCGTGAGCGACCCGAGCAGGCTCGCCTACGTCACCCAGACGACGCTCTCGGTCGACGACACCCGCGAGGTGATCGAGGCGCTGCGCCGGCGCTTCCCGCGCATCCTCGGGCCGGACGTGAAGGACATCTGCTACGCCACCCAGAACCGCCAGGCGGCGGTGCGCGAGCTCGCGCGCGAGGTCGACGTGATCCTCGTGGTCGGCGCCAAGAACAGCTCAAATTCCAACCGGCTCCGCGAGATCGGCTCCGAGATGGGGGTGGCGAGCTACCTGATCGACGACGCCGGCCAGCTCGATCCGCGCTGGCTCAAAGGGGCGGAGGCGGTGGGGATCACGGCCGGCGCCTCGGCGCCGGAGGAGCTGGTGCAGGAGCTCATCGCGCGGCTCAGGGACTTCGATCAGGTCGAGGTGAGCGTGCTCGACGGCATCCAGGAGAACGTGCAGTTCAAGCTGCCGGCCGAGCTGCGCGACGAGGCCGTCGCCTGAGCCGGGGCGCGGCACGAGGGGAAGCGATTTCGCGAGGAGTTGAGACGTGGGCGTACCTTTGATCCAGATGATGCGCGTCGGCGCATATATCGTGAAGCAGCAGCTCTTGGGCAAAAAGCGCTACCCGCTCGTGCTCATGCTCGAGCCGCTCTTCCGCTGCAACCTCGCCTGCCCCGGCTGCGGCAAGATCGACTATCCGGACGAGATCCTGAACAAGCGCCTCTCCGTGGCCGAATGCCTCGAGGCGGTCGACGAGTGCGGGGCACCGGTGGTCTCGATCCCGGGCGGCGAGCCGCTCCTCCACAAGGAGATCGACAAGATCGTGGCGGGCATCGTCGCGCGCAAGAAGTTCGTCTATCTCTGCACCAACGCGCTGCTCCTCGAGAAGAAGCTCGACCTCTTCACGCCGTCGCCCTATCTCACCTTCTCCGTGCACCTCGACGGGCTCAAGGAGGAGCACGATCACGCGGTGGCGCAAGCGGGCGTCTTCGAGCGCGCCACCGCCGCCGTCGCCAAGGCCAAGGCGCGGGGCTTCCGGGTGAGCGTCAATGCCACGCTCTTCGACGGGCTCGACCCCGACCGCATCGCCTCCTTCCTCGACTACGCGAGCTTCGAGCTCAAGGTCGACGCCATCACCATCTCGCCGGGCTACGCCTACGAGCGCGCACCCGACCAGCAGCACTTCCTCAACCGCCAGAAGACCAAGCAGCTCTTCCGCGAGGTGTTCAAGCGCGGCCGCGGCAAGAAGTGGCGCTTCTCCCAGTCGAGCCTCTTCCTCGATTTCCTCGCCGGCAACCAGCAGTATCATTGCACGCCGTGGGGCAACCCGACGCGCAACGTCTTCGGCTGGCAGCGGCCGTGCTATCTCCTGGGCGAAGGCTATGCGCGGAGCTTCAGCGAGCTCATGGCGACGACCGAGTGGGAGAAATACGGCACGGGCAATTACGAGAAATGCGCCAACTGCATGGTGCATTGCGGCTACGAGCCGACCGCGGCCGACGATTCGCTGCGCCATCCCTTGAAGGCCTTCATGGTCTCGCTGCGCGGGCCCAAGACCGAGGGCCCGATGGTGGCGGACATCCCCCTCGACCGGCAGCGGCCCGCGGAATACGTCTTCGAGGCCAATGTGCAGAAGGCGCTCGGCGAGCTACACGAGGAAGCCGAACGCCGGGCCAAGGTCGGCAGCCAGGCGGCCTAGGACGGCGAGGGCCCGCCGGTGGTCGCGGGCGAGTGCCAGGAGCTGGGGCAGCTCCGCGGGCCGCAAAAGAAGCCGGAACAGCACCGGAAGGACGCGGCTCGTGCCGTCGGGCGCTAGGCCTGCAAGCGCCGCCTGAGGCAGTGCGCGCCCCGCCGGATCGAGGATCACGCGCAAGGCCATGAAGGGGACGCCCGCCTCATGGGCCGCGCGCGCCACCCCATGGCTCTCCATATCGACCGCCTGCGCGCCGCTGCTTTGCGCGAGCGCCGCCTTGGCGGCGGCCGTTGCCGCCGCCTCCTCGCGGCCGGCGATGCTGCCCTCGCGCGCGCGGGCACCCAGTGCCGCGGCGAGGCTGCGGCGCCAGGCGGCCGAGGTCTCGAGCCGCCGGCCGTCGGGGAGCACGATGAGGCTCGCGAGGAGCGCATCTCCGCTCGCCAGCTCGGAATCGAGGCCGCCCGCGAGGCCGAAGCTCAAGAGCGCCCCAGCGCCTTGCGCGAGAAGCGCCTTGGCACCCTCGTAAGCACGCTCCGGCCGCGCGCCGGAGACGAAGAGGAGCGGGCGGCGGGCGGCGGCGAGCGCCGCGGAGGGGGCCGCCGCGGCCGCCGCCTCGGCTGCCATGCCGACGACGACGCCGATGCGCATCAGATGCCGTATTGGACGGTCTTGTCGTTGCCGCGCGTCAGGTTGCGGTAGCGCGCCAGCGCCCACAGGGGAAAGAACTGGCAATAGCCGTGGTAGCGCAGAAAGAAGACGCGCGGGAAGCCGACCGCGGTGAACCACGGCTCCTCCCATTCGCAGCCGCGCCGCGGCGCCTCGAGGAGATAGGCGATGCCGCGCTTGACCGCCACGCTGTCGGCCTCGCCCGCCGCCATGAGGCCCAAGAGCGCCCAGGCGGTCTGCGAGGCGGTCGAGGCCTTGCACTCGCCGCGCCGCTCCGGCCAATAGCTGGCGCCGTCCTCGCCCCAGCCGCCGTCCTCGCGCTGGCGTCCCTTGAGCCACTCGACGGCCTTGCGGATGTAGGGCTGCCCCGGGTCCTCGTGCACGGCATTCAGCGCGCACAGCACGGACCAGGTCCCGTAGATGTAATTGGTGCCCCAGCGCCCGAACCACGAGCCGTCGGCCTCCTGCTCGCGCTTGAGGAACTCGATGGCGCGCGCCACCGCCTGATGGTCGCGCTTGTGGCCGAGCTGCGCGAGGAAACCCAAGCAGCGCGCGCTCACGTCGGCGGTCGGCGGATCGAGCAGCGCGCCATGGTCCGCGAAGGGAATGTGGTTGAGATAGAACTTGGTGTTGTCGGCGTCGAACGAGCCCCAGCCGCCGCCCTCGCTCTGCATGCCGATGACCCACTCGGCGGCGCGCTCGACCGCCCCGCGGTGCGCGGGGTCGCCGGCGCGGTCGAGCGCCATGCCGACCACCGCGGTATCGTCCACGTCCGGGTAATCGGCATTGGCGTACTGGAACGCCCAGCCGCCCGGGCGAAGTGCCGGCCGCTGCCAGGCCCAATCGCCCTTCACGTCGAGTATCTGCCGATCCGCAAGCCAGCTCATCGCGCGCGCGGCACTGGTTCCGTCGCGCGGCGCCTCCGCCTCCATGATCGCCAGCGCCGCGAGCCCGGTGTCCCACACGGGCGACACGCAGGGCTGCGCGTAGCCGATGCCGTCCTTGAGCACGACCAGCTTCCGGAGCGCTGCCTTGGCGGTCACCAGGTCGGGGTGATCCTTGGCGTAGCCGAGTGCCGAGAACGCCATGACCGCGTTCGCCATGGCGGGTGCAATGGCGCCGAGCCCGTCCTCGCCGTTGAGCCGCTCGCTCACCCATTGGGCGGCGCGCTCGATCGCCTTGGCGCGCTTGCCCTTGGGGAAGAAGGGCTCGGCGATCTGCAGGAGCTTGTCGAGGGCGAGGAAGTAATCGCCCAGGCGCGCGCCGGTCGGGTTGATCTGGTAGTGGCGCACCTCCTCGGACGGCGCCGCGAAGAGCTCGCGGATGTCGACCCGCCGCGGGTTCCGCGCCTTGGGCTTGAGCGCCGTGAGGATGAGCAGCGGTACGATCACCGTGCGCGACCAGTAGCTCACCTTGCTCAGGTGGAAGGGGAACCAGCGCGGCAGCAGCATGATCTCGACCGGCATGACCGGCACGCCGCGCCACGGGATCTGCTCGAAGAGCGCGAGCGCGAAGCGGGTGAAGACGTTGCAGCGCTCTGCGCCACCGTGGGCGAGGATCGCCTCGCGCGCGCGCCGCATGTGCGGCGCCTCGGGGTCGTCGCCCGCGAGCTTGAGCGCGAAGTAGCATTTGACCGAGGAGGAGATGTTGAAATCGCCGCCGTGGAAGAGCGCCCAGCCGCCGTGGGCACCCTGCAGGCCGCGCAGGTAGCCGGCGATCCTCGCCTCGAGCTCGCGATCGACCTCGTCGAGAAAATGCCCGAGCAGGAGGAACTCGGCCGGCAGCGACGCATCGGCTTCGAGCTCGAAGGCCCAGTGGCCGTCCTCGCGCTGCAGCGCCTTGAGCGCCGCCGCGACCTCGGCAATCACGGGCTCGAGCCGGCTCTTGACAAGCTGTTCGCGATCGTCAGTCAAAGTGCCTTCCGCCGTTCGTCAAATCTTGTGCAGTGCGGCCCCAATACGCCGAAGCCGCGGTACCCAGGGGGCGCCCGGCTTCGCAAAGGAGCTTCAGGAGCCCGGACTGTAGCGGCAAGAGGGCTGTTTTTCAACGCCGTAGGAGGCCCCGCTGCCATGCGGGAGACGGGGGTGCGCTCAATGGCCCTCGAACTCGCAAAGCGTGGTGACCTCGACGCCCATGGTCTCGATGCGGCGGCGGCCGCCGAGCTCGGGGAGGTCGATGACGAAGGCGGCGCCGATCACGTTGCCCTTGGCCTGGCGCAGGAGGTCGATGGCGGCGGCGGCGGTGCCGCCGGTCGCGATGAGGTCGTCGACGAGGAGGATGCGCTCGCCCTCGAGGATGGCGTCGGTGTGGATCTCGATGCGGTCGCTGCCGTATTCCAGGGCATAGTCCTGCCCGATGGTCTGCCACGGCAGCTTGCCCTTCTTGCGCACGGGGATGAAACCGGCCTCGAGCCGGTTGGCCACGGCACCGCCCAGGATGAAGCCGCGCGCCTCGATGCCCGCCACCTTGTCGACGCGCTGGCCCTGGAAGGCCTCGACCAGGCGCTCGATGGTGATGCGAAAGCCGACCGCGTCCTGGAGGAGCGTCGTGATGTCGCGGAAGATGATGCCCGGCTTGGGATAGTCGGGAATCGAGCGCACGCGGGATTTGATCGGCACGGGACCTCCTTCGCCCAAGGGCCATGGCGGGGGTTCGGGAGCTGAGGTGCCGCACAATCTAGCCAGTCGGGCGGCGAAAGGCAAAGTGCCGCAAGAGCGCCAGGGCGGCGGCGAGCCGGCTGCCGCTTGACTCCATGAACTCGAGCGGGCACGGTTCGCTACGCCTGTAACCGTGCAAAATAAAGGCGGCCGCAAGACCGCCTGTTGCCAGGGAGGAAATACGCCATGACCGTCCGCCGCTTCAACCGCCGCTCCATGCTGCGCGCCGCCGGTGCCGTGCCGCTTGCGCTTCTGCTGGCACCCGCCATCATCGGCAGGGCCGAGGCCGCCCAGATGAAGATGCGGCTCTCCTCCTCGCTGCCGAACGACCCGAAATACGCCAACGGCCGTGTCTATTACGACAACCTCGTGAAGCACGTGAAGGCGGACGGCCTGGGCGAGGCGCTCGACATCCAGTTCTTTCCCGACAACCAGCTCGGCCAGGAGATCGACGTCATCAATTCGGTCAAGCTCGGGGTCATCGACCTCATGGTCTCGGGCTCGTCGATCTCGGCCAATCTCGTGCCGCTGGTCGGCACCTTCGATCTCGGCTACCTCTTCGACAGCTTCCCGCAGCAGACCAAGGCCTTCGACGCCGGTGCCGCCAAGCCGGTCGAGGCAGCGCTCCTCAAGGGCGCCAATATCCGCATCATCGCCTGGGCCTACAACTTCGGCTCGCGCAGCGTGCTCGCCAGGAAGGCGGTGAAGGAGCCCGCGGATCTGGCGGGGCTCAAGATCCGCACGTTGCCCAATCCGGTCATCACCGAGTGTCTGCGTCTCATGGGGGCGGCCGCGACGCCGCTCGCCTTCGGGGAGATCTACACGGCGCTTCAGGCGGGCGTGCTCGACGGGCTGGAGCACGATCCCCCCACCATCCTCGCCAGCAAGTTCTACGAGACGGTGAAGTTCTACTCCCTCACCCAGCACAATTTCTCGCCGCTCGCCGTCTATTTCAGCGAGATGACCTTCACGCGCATGGACCCCAAGCTGCGCGACGGCTTCGTCGCGGCGGCGCAAAAGGCCGCGGTCGATACGCGGACGCAGGGTCTCGCGGTCGAGAAGGAGGCGCTCGAGGTCCTGAAGCAGAAGGGCGTCGCCGTCTCCGCGTGCGACAAGGAGGCCTTCCGCAAGCGCGTCATGCCGCAGACCGTGGATTTCGTGAAGGCGCATCCCGACGCCAAGCCGGTCGTCGATATGATCCGCGCGACCCACGTCTGAGACGGTCGCCGTGGCGGGCGCCGCGTCCGAACCGAGCGGCGCCGAGCGCCTCCTCATCCGCCCGCTCTTGCGCGCGACGGACGCCGCCAGCGCCTTGCTGCTGGCGGCGGACCTCGTGGTCGTCATCGCCTCGGTGCTGCTGCGCTCGCTCTTCGACGCGCCGGTCGAATGGTCGGACGACGTGGCGCGCGGCCTCATGGTGGGCTCGAGCTTCTTCGGCGCCGCGAGTGCGCTCGGGCGCAGCGAGAACGTCGGCGTCGTCTTCTTCGTCGAGCGCATCCCGCAGCGCCCGCGCCGGCTGATCGACGCCGCCGGCGCCTTGCTGATCCTCGTCGTCTCCGCCTATGTCGCGGCGAACGCGTTGAGACTCGGCACCCTCACAATCGGACAGACGACGGGCTCCGGCCTGCCGCTCGAGCTCACCTTCTATCCGATGGGTGCGGCCACTTGCTGCATGACGGTCTTCGCCTGCCATCAATACTGCCGCCGCGGCCTCGCCGACATGGCGGCGGCGGCGGCCATCGTGGGCCTCCTCGCCGGGCTGTGGTACGGCTGGAGCATGCTGTCGCCCGAGACGGCACCCAAGCCGGGCGTGCTGATGGCGATCGGCTTCGCGCTCTCGCTTTGCGGCGGCATGCCGATCGGCTTCGCACTGGCGCTCGCGGCGCTGATCTACGTCTGGGTCGACGGCTCGCTCCCCGGCGTGATCTTCGCCCAGCAGATGGCGCGCGGCATCGACAATTTCGTGCTGCTCGCCATCCCCTTCTTCATCCTGGTCGGCTACATCATGGAGGCGAACGGCATGTCCGTCCGCCTGATCGAGCTCCTGGAGCGCCTGGTCGGGCGCATGCGCGGCGGGCTCAACGTCGTCATGGTGCTCTCCATGGTGATCTTCTCGGGCATCTCCGGCTCGAAGATGGCCGACGTGGCGGCGGTGGGCTCGGTCCTCATCCCGGCGGCGCGGCGCTCGCGGCAGAACCCCGGCGGCGCGGTAGCGCTCCTCGCCGCCTCGGCGGTGATGGCGGAGACCATCCCGCCCTGCATCAACCTGATCATCCTCGGCTTCGTCGCCAACCTCTCGATCGGCGGCCTCTTCATGGCGGGCCTGCTGCCGGCCGGGCTGATGGCGCTCGCCCTCATCGCCGTGGCCGTGCTCTTCGCCGGGCGCAGCCGCATGACAAGCGAGGGCGCAGCACGGAGGGGGACCGCCAAGCTTTGGGGCGGTGCTGCGGTGACGCTCGGCCTCATCGCCATCATCTTCGGCGGCTTCAAGAGCGGCTTCGCCACCGCGACCGAGATCTCCGCCTTCGCGGCCCTCTATGCGCTCGCCGTGGGCGGCCTCGTCTTCCGCGAGCTCGGCTTCAAGGCGGCGGCGGCGAGCTTCGTGCATGCGGCGACGCGCTCGGGCCTGGTGCTCTTCATCGTCGCCGCCGCCCAGTCGCTCGCCTTCATGCTGACCCTGCAGCGGGTGCCGCATGCCCTCGGCAGGATGATGATCGGCCTCTCGCACGACAGCGGCACCTGGCCCTTCATGCTGCTCTCGATCCTCATCCTCATCGTCATGGGCTCGATGCTCGAGGGTGCCGCGGCGCTCATCATCTTCGGGCCGCTCCTGATACCGGTCGCAGCCCAGCTCGGCATCGCACCGCTTCATTTCGGCGTCGTCCTGGTGATCGCCATGGGCATCGGGCTCTTCGCCCCGCCGCTCGGCCTCGGCCTCTACGGCGCCTGCCTCATCGGCAACGTCCCCATCGAGCAGACGGTGAAGCCGATGCTCGGCTACCTCGGCCTCTTGCTCGCCTGCCTCCTCGTCATCGCCTTCGTGCCCGGGATCGCCCTCTGGCTGCCCCACGCGCTGGGCTATTGAGGGGGCGCGGCGCTCGGCGGACGAGTCTGACTTGACAGAGTTCGTTGGCGGTCGCTCGAACCTTGCTGGCGAGCGTAGCCTTGATTACCGGCGGCGAGGCAGGCGCTCTCGTAACTCCGCACCCTCCCCCCAATATCCGCGCTCGATGTTCCGAACGTTAATCGCGGCGGGCTCGCCGCCCCAAATTTTGAGTTTGTCGCGATACGGCCCGAGCTTGAAATACTGCAGTCCGTCGCCCGGCTCAGGTCCGGTGTTCACCGCGGGATCGGTATCGCCGGCATGTCCGAATTCGCCTGTAGCCGTCACAATAGGCAGTTCCCTGCCGCTCTTCGGATCGTCGACCGAAAGTTGCAGGATGCCGTCCGCGTCCTTGACCTTGGTCGGCGCGACGCGCACCGTGAAGCGCCGCCACGAGTAGATGTCGTCGGGTAACGGGTTCTCCTGCTTCACGTCCACGAGGTTGGTGCATGAGAGGAATTCGCTCTCAAGATGAGCCTGCAGGCCGCGCGAGTCGGTCGCAAGGAGGGCTCGCACCTGGAGTTCTTTGAAATCGCTCTTGCTGTTGCCGAAGACATGATGATCCAAGGCCCTGACGCCGTCCGGACAAGGGCCGGGCTTCTGGTACGGTTTGACGTGCCGGCTTATCTCCGACCCATCAACGAAGGTGACGTTTTTCGCCTCATAGAGGTGCTCGACTGTCGCGACATAGCGGCCCCTGTCGATGCGCAGGGCGAAGAGCGGGCTACCGCCGTCGGAATCGTAATAGGGCGCCTTGATCTGAGCGCAGACGCACCGCGCGTCGACGATCGGAAATGACTTCTCGGCCCGCATATCGAACGAGTACCAAACCGGCGTGCCGAGCGCGACCTTCTTGTCGCGCAACTCGCAACGATCGCACCTCTCGGGATCGCCGTCCGAGGCTTTCGTATAAGCGTCCCTCGCCACAGCAAGCCTGAGCCAGGCGCCGTCACTATCTTGGTAAAGCGTGGGCGATATCCCATTCGGATTGTTATTCCGCAGGAAAGTCATCGCGCCATAGCTGATATCCACGGGAAAGTTCGGATGGGCGATATCGACCTCGTAGTCCAAGGCGGCGTGGTCTCCGCTTGGCTTCTTGCGAGCAGTGCCCATAAGGTGTCCCCCGGAAGACGCTTCGCCGCGAAGTCGGCACAGACCAATTCGCGGGTCTCAACATACAGCCGATCAAGGATCCATGCCTAGGAGACTCGTCACATGGTTCTGCAGCCGGAAATGGAATCGATTAAGCGCCAGGACGATGCCGAGCTACTCGCGGCGAAGGCGGATAAGCCGCTTGCCGAGGTTCTCTCCGCGATAGAGCTCGGCGATGGCGCCGGGGCAGCTCTCGATGCCGTCGCGGATGTCCTCGAGATAACGGATGCGTCCCTCGCGCACCCAGGCCGCCAGGCGCATGACGGCTTCCTCATAGCGATGGCGGTAATCGAACACGAGAAATCCCGACATGCGCGCCCGCTTGACGAGGAGATGCCGCTCGACGCGCGGCCCCATGGGCGGCGGGTCCCAGCTCGCAACCGACGCGGTGCCGCAGATCACCACCCGCGCGCCGGCGGCGAGCTCAGCCAGCACCGCATCGCTGATCGCACCGGCGGTGTTGTCGAAATAGACATCGACGCCGCGCGGGCAGGAGGCCGCAATGGCCTCGCCGAGGTTGGGGCCGGCCTTGTAGTCGCCCGCCTTGTAGTCGATTGCCGCGTCATAGCCGAACTCTTCGAGGCAGATGCGGGTCTTCACGGCACCTCCCGTGACGCCGACCGTGCGGCAACCCATCAGTTTGGCGATCTGCCCGACCGCGGAGCCGACGGCACCGGCCGCCGTCGACACGACGACGGTGTCGCCCGGGCGCGGCTCGCCGAGGTCGAGGAGGCCAAAATAGGCGGTGACGCCGTTCAGCCCGAGAATTCCCAGCGAGAGCGAGAGCGGCAGATCCGTCTCGCGCACCTTTCGCGCGATCGAGCTGCCGTCGGAGAGCGCGTACTCCTGCCAGCCGAGCATGCCCATCACGGCATCCCCTTCGGCATAATCCCTATGACGCGACGCCACCACCTTGCCCGCCGCGAAGGCGCGCATCACCTCGCCCAGTCCGACCGGCGTCGAGTAGTTGGCGACGGCGCTCACCCAGCCGCGCATCGCAGGCTCGACCGAGAGATAATCGTTCCGCACGAGGAACTGTCCGTCGCGAAGTTCCGGCAACGCGGCATCGGCGATTTCGAAATGTTCGGCCTCCGGGATGCCGCTCGGACGGGACTTGAGGCGAACCTGGCGATTCACGTCCGCTGGCATGACGGCTTCCCGTTGCGGCCTGAATCGGCATGCTAGATCGTTTCGCCGCGATCGCCAAGGGGACGGCCGCTGCGACGGCCGCTGCCTTGGCGCACTAATTGCCTTGCCTGCCCCGCCGACCGGAGACATCCTGGTGCCGCACGATCGATGCCTCTCATGGGAGAGCTGCCGTGAGCGTCGAATTCCTGGTCACCTCGCTCATCGTCGTCGTCTCGCCCGGGACCGGCGTCCTCTATACGCTGGCGGCCGGCCTCTCGCGGGGATCCCGCGCGAGCGTCGTGGCGGCGTTCGGCTGCACGATCGGCATCGTGCCGCACATCGCGGCGGCGGTCACGGGGCTGGCGGCACTCCTCCACGCCAGCGCGCTCGCCTTCGAGACCTTCAAATATCTGGGCGTGGCCTATCTTCTCTATATGGCCTGGCACGCACTGCGCGAGCACGGCGCGTTGCAGGTGGAGAAGGAGATCGGTCCGCGCTCGGCGCTCCAGGTCACCGTCCGGGCCGTGCTGATCAACCTCCTCAATCCCAAGCTGTCGATTTTCTTTCTCGCATTCCTGCCGCAGTTCGTGAGCGCGGGCGAGCCCAGCCCGCTTTCGCGCATGCTCGAACTGAGCGCCGTCTTCATGCTGATGACTTTCGTGGTCTTCGTCGGCTACGGCTTGTTCGCCGCCTCGCTTCGCGACCACGTGCTCTCGCGCCCGCGGGTGCTGACGTGGATGCGCCGCACCTTCGCCGGCGCCTTCCTTGCGCTCGGCGCCAAGCTGGCGTTTGCCGATCGTTGAAGGAATCGCGTCCCTCGATGACACGGCAATTGCCATGTGATCCGCCTCCGACTAACTCCCTGTAGCTGCCCGATCGGAAGGGCGGTCGCCCTCATGGCCCTGGCATTGGGGCGGGGTTGTTCAGAGCTTGGAGCCGCCGTCGACCCGAACGCTATCGCCGGTGATCCAGCGGGCGTCGTCCGAGGCGAGGAAGGCGACGACCGGTCCGACATCGGCCGGCTCGCCGATCCGCTGCATCGCCTGCATCGCAAGCGTGAAGGCACGGCCGTCCTTGGTTCTGGCGAAGCTCGACATGTCCGTGTCGATCACCCCGGGTGCCACGGCGTTGACGCGGATTCCGCGCGGGCCGAGCGCCGAAGCGAAGTGCTTCACCAGCGTGTCGACGGCGCCCTTTGTGGCCGCATAGGCCGAGAACGTGCCGACGGAAGCGCGTGCCGCCAGCGATGAGACGAGGACCACGCTGCTGCCGCTGCCGAGGATCGGGAGCAATTGCTGCACGAGGAAGAAGGGCGCGCGGACGTTGACCGCGAAGAGGTTGTCGAAGTCCTCGACCGTGGTGTCCTCGATCGTCGCGGCCTTGGCGACGCCTGCATTGGCAACGAGGATATCCAGACGATCGCCGACGATGCTGCGGACCTGCCTGGCGAGCTTGTGCGCCCCGTCCGGCGCGGCGAGGTCGGCCGCGACCGCATCGGCACGACCGCCGGCATTGCGGATGTCCCTAACGACGGCTTCGGCCTCCTTAGCACCGCGGCCGTAGTGAACGAGGACCTGCGCTCCGGCCTTGGCAAGGGCGAGCGCGCTGGCGCGGCCGATGCCGCGAGAGGCGCCGGTGACAAGGGCCGTCTTTCCTGAGAGAAGGGTCATGGTTGCCTATCCTTTTGAGCAGCGGGTTCGAGCCTTTGCCGGTGCTCAGCTCACCCCGCCGACTTTCCGCCATCGACGGAAAGCACCTGGCCGGTGGTGAAGGACGACTTGTCGGAGGCGAGGAATAGGATGGCGTTGGCGATCTCGTCGGGCTCTCCCACGCGCTTGAGCGGCACGCCCGAGACGAGACCGGCCTTTCTTTCGGCGTTGCCGGTGAAGCGGTTGAGCATCGCGGTCTCGATCGGCCCCGGTGCCACCGCGTTGACGCGAACGCCCGAACCTGCGACCTCGAGTGCGGCGGACTTGGTGAGCCCCTCGACCGCGTGCTTGCTCGCGGAATAGACGGAGGCACCGCCCGCGCCATTGTGACCGTAGGTCGATGAGATGTTGACGATGCTGCCGCCGCCCTGAGCCTGCATCACGCGCAGCTCATGCTTCATGCTGAGGAGCGTGCCGAGCACATTGGTATCGAAGGTGGCGGCATAGCTGTCGGCGGTCTGCTGCGTCACCGGACCGGGCCGGCCTTCGGTGCCGGCGTTGTTGACGGCCGCGTCCAGGCGACCGAAGCGTGCGACGGTGCGATCGACCAGGCTGCGCACATCGTCCTCGTGGCGCACGTCCGCACGGATGAACTCGGCCTCTGCGCCGAGCGCGCGGAGCTCCGCGGCCAATGCCTTGCCGGCTTCCTCGTGGCGACCGGAGACGACGACGCGATTGCCGGCCCGCGCGAAAGCAAGGGCCGCCGCGCGGCCGATTCCAGTTAGCGCGCCGGTGATCAAGACAATAGGGGTGCTCATATCGCCATTCCTTCAGATAGGGTTGACCCTTGAGCCGCCGCCGTGAAAGCGGAAACCGGAACTCCACCGGGACGATGATGACGCGCCAACGATCGGTGCTGCTGACGGGCATTTAGGTTTTCCTGGCGCCCCTGAGAAAGACTTTGTATGATCCGGGCCATACCTCGTAGGCATGGGACCAGTCATGGAGCTGCGGCATCTGCGCTATTTCATTGCGGTTGCCGAGGAAGGGAGTCTCACGCTCGCGGCCGGCCAACGTCTGCATACGGCGCAGCCCTCTCTGAGCCGGCAAATCCGCGATCTGGAGTTGGACGTAGGCGTGCAACTCCTGATCCGCAGCGCCCGCGGCGTCGAACTGACTGCCGCAGGCCGCGCCTTTCTCGATCATGCACGACTGGCGCTATCGCAGGTCGAGGCGGCTCGCGAAGCGGCGCGGCGGGCTGCGCACCCCGCCAAGGCGTCCTTCGTCATGGGCTTCCTCACGGGGCACGAGATGGAATGGCTCCCGGAGGCCGTGCGGATTCTGCGCGACGAGTTGCCCAACATCGAGGTCATCATCTCCAGCCAATCCTCGCCGGAACTGGCGGCAGCGCTCCTGAGCGGAAAAGTCGACCTGGCCTTCCTGCGGCGGGAAGACGGGATGCCGGATCTGGCGTTCAAGCTCCTGACCAAGGAACCGCTGGTCGTCGTTCTGCCGAGCGATCACCGCCTCGCGGCCTTCAAGGCCATCAGCCTGCACGATATCGTGGGCGAGACATTCATAGGGGTGTCGAAGACCGCGCCTGCCCTGCGTGTGATCATTGACGACTACATAAAAAGCTCCGGCACGAACATCACGCCGGATCACGAAGCGGATAATCTTTCCATGGCAATATCGCTGGTGGCCTCGACACGCGGCGTAGCGTTGTTGCCGATCTACGTCCAAAATTTCCTTCCTTGGTCGGTGATAAGCCGCCCCCTGAAGGGCGCAGCTCCGACGATCGACTTGGTTCTCGGCTACCACAAGGCGAACACGTCTTCGCTTCTTAAGCTTTTCCTATCAAGAGTTCGACGACTTGATCGCCAGTGTGTCGAAAAAGGCCCATTGAGCGCGGCCAACTCCCCTCCATCAACCGCCCCAAGGGCGGACAGCGCCCGCTGGTCGAGGTGGCGCGGCGTGACATGTAGATGATCCGCGATCTCTCCGAGCGCCTCCGCAGCTATCCGCTCTAACTCCCCATGACCGCGGCCGCGGCGAGGTGGCCCGAGCGCACGGCGCTCTCGATGGTGGCGGGGAGGCCGGTGTCGGTCCAGTCCCCGGCGAGGAGGAGGTTCGCGATGTGGGTGCGCGTGCGCGCCCGCTTGGGCAGCGCCGAGGGCACCTGGGCGAAGGTGGCGCGCTTCTCTTTCACGATGCGCGCGGGCGGCTGCGGCTCGCGCGCGAGGTCGAGCGCCTTGGCCACGTCGGCCCAGAGGCGCTCGGCAAGTACTTCGTTCGCCTCCTCGGCGAGCGCGTCGGCAGCGCTCACCGTGACCGAGACGATGGGCCCGCGGCGGAAGAGCCAGTGTGCCGTGCCGCCGATGAGGCCGAGGAAGGGCAGGTTCTCCGGGAAGTCGGGTACTGTGGCGAGGCGGAAATGCGCGTTCACGATGGCGCGGCTCTCGAGCGGCACCGCGGCACCCGGCAGGAGCTCGGCCACGCGCGCGGGCGGCAGCGCCAGGATGACGAGGTGCCCGGGCTCGAGCGGGAGCTTCCCTTGGGCGAAATCGAGGGCGGCGATGCGCCCCTCCGCGATCTCGAGCGCCTTGAGCCGGCGGTTGAAGCCGGGTGCCACGCCGCGCTCGGCGAGGAAGGCAAGTGCTGGATCGACGAAGCTCGCCGAGAGGCCGTCCTTGGCGATGCAGGGCCGGCAGGCATCGCCGCCGCGCCCGAAGGTCTCGACCACCACGGGCCACAGGAGGCGCGCCGCCCCCTCGTCCGCCGCCGTATTGAGGACGGCTGTCGCGAGCGGCTCCCAGAAGCGCTTATAGAGCACCCGGTGCCTGGCGAGGCATTGGGCGACCGTGGCATTGGGCTCGGCCACCGCCAGGCGCAGCGCCGCGAGATAATCGAGGAGCGAGGTATCCGGCACGCGGCGCGCGGGGTCGCAGATCCACCAGGGCAGGCGGCCGCGGTTGGGCCGCACGGTCCAGTGCTTCCCGCTCGCGAGGTCGACGAAGGGGAAGGCCGGCTCGGGCGCCGAATAGAGCGTGTCCGCGGCGCCGATCTCGGCGAGATAGGCGAGCGCCGAGCGGTTGCCCGAGAGCAGCAGGTGATTGCCGTTGTCGATGACGGTGCCAAGCGTCTCGTCGAAGAAGGAGCGGCAGCGGCCGCCCGCCTGCCCGGCCGCCTCGTGGAGGCGGACCTCGACGTTGCCCGTGGCGGCGAGGCGCACCGCGGCGGCGAGGCCGGAGAGCCCGGCACCGACGATATGGGCGACCGACCAGCCCCGCCGCGCGCGCCTAGAGGACGCCATGGCGCAGTGCCAGCCAGAGCTTTGCGAGCTTGGAGGGGCCGACCGGGCGCTCGAGCTCCTGCCAGCCGCGCGCCACCAGCGCATCCAAGGTGCGGCGATAGACCTCCATCATGATGACGGCCGGCCGCATCTTGCGGCGGTCGAGCCGCGCGAGCCATGACCGCGCCTCGTCGTAGCTCGCACGCGCGATGGCGGCGAGCTCGTCGCAAACCGCGCCCAAGGCGGGGTGGGCGAGCACGGCCTCCGGCTCGCTGGCCGCGATGCCGTGGCGCTCGAGGAGCTCGCGCGGCAGGTAGAGCCGGCCGCGCTCCGCGTCCTCTCTGAGGTCGCGCAGGATGTTGGTGAGCTGCAGCGCCTTGCCCTCGGCGAGTGCGAGCTTGCGCGCGCTCTCGCTGCGGTCGCCGAAGGCGCGCACCGAGAGGAGGCCGACCGCACCCGCCACGCGCGCGCAATAGAGCTCGAGCTCGGCGAGCGAAGGTGCCCGCATGTCGCCGAGCGCATCCATCTCCATGCCGTCGATGACCGCAAGAAAGTCGTCGCGCAAGAGTCCGTAGTCCGCGACCGGCCGCAGAAGCGCCCGCGTGGTCGGCCGTGTGGGAGCGCCGGCATAGAGCCGCCCGATCTCGCGCCGCCACTCGGCGAGCGCCTGGCGCTTCTCCTCGGCTGCACCGCCCTCGTCCGCGATGTCGTCGACCTCGCGGCAGAAGGCGTAGATGGCGAACATGGCGTCGCGCCGGGCGGGCTCGAGGAGCCGCATGGCCCAGAAGAACGAGGTGCCGGAACGCAGGGTGACCTGCCGCACATGGGCGCGTGCCGCCTCCTCTGAGGCGGCGGCCGGGGAGACGGTCTCTGCCACGGGAGGAGCTGCCTCAGCCGGAGGGGCGCGGCTCGCCCGCGTAGGTGCGGCCCTTCCAAGCGCCGCCGCGGCCGCGCCAGTGGAGGAGTGCCGAATCGATTGTCATCGCCATGTAGAACGCCGCGGCGAGAGGCAGCAGCAGCGAGCGCCACGCCGGCTCGCCGTAGAGCGCCAGGGTCGGGCGGTACATATAGGCCATGAGCGCCCAGGCGAGCATGGCGATCACGGCGAGCGGGACGTCCCACAGCAGCAGCCCCGCCACCAGGAAGATCGGCGGCACCAGATACATGAGCGACATGAGGACGACGGTGCCGAGCAGCAGGACGCGGGAGTATCTCAGCTGGGTGAAGGCCGAGCGCGCCACCATGTGCCAGAACGTCCGCGAGCGTCTCATAGGGCCGGATGCTGTGCACCCGGTCGGTGAGGCCGAGCCAGATGGCGCCCCCCTGGTCCTTGACGAGGCGCGCCAGCGCCAGATCGTCGATCAGAGCGCCGCGGATGGCGGCGATGCCGCCCGCGCGCTCGAGGGCTGCTTTGCGCACCAGCATGCAGCCGCCGGCGGCGGCGGCGACGCGGCTCCGGCGCCGGTTGACCTCGCGGAAGGGGTAGAGCATCTGGAAGAAGAAGACGAAGGCGGGGATGAGCAGGCGCTCCCAGAAGCTCAGCGAGCGCAGCAGCACCATGAGGGAGACGAGGTCGAGGCGCTCCGTCTCCGCCTTGGCGACGAGGCGGCGCAGGTTGAGCGCGTCGTGGCTGATGTCGGCGTCGGTGAGGAGGAGATAGGACGCCTCGCCGAGCTCGCCGGCGAAGCGCGCCCCTTGTGCCATGGCCCAGGTCTTGCCGGTCCAGCCCGGGGGCAGCGGGGCGCCCTCGATGACCGTGAGCCGCTCCGCGGCCCCGGCCGCTGCCGCCGCCGCGCGCGCCGCCGCCGCCGTGCCGTCCTCGCTGCGGTCATCGACGAGCACGAGCGACAATTTGCCCGGATAGTCCTGGGCGAGGAGCGAGGCGACCGCGCGGCCGATGAATTCGGCCTCGTTGCGCGCCGGGACGACGGCCACGACCTGCGGCCACGCGGCGAGCGGCGGCACCTCCTCGGGCAGGCGGTGGGAGGCCCGCCAGAAGCCGTGCCGCAGGAAAAACTTGCCGAGGCCCGAGAGCAGGGCCAGCGACGTGACGCCGGTCAGGGTCAAGATCATGACGCGTGGATAGCCCATGGGCGGAAGCAAAGCCAGCCATTTCCCGGCCGTCCGCTGCGGGTTCCGCTCACCGGCGCCGGCCTTGGAGGAGGGTGCGCACGACGCCCGAAGCGGCGACCAGGAGGAAGGCTGGCTTGGCGAGCTCGACCCGGCGGGCGAGCGGGTCGTGCCGGCGCAAAAGGACGCCGAGCCGCTCCGCGAGTGCCAAGATGGCGCCGGATTCGCAGGCAAGGCGCCGGTCGGAGAGGAGGCCGGGCAGCTTCTGCGCCTCCGCCATGAGTGCTGCTACCCCGTCGAGGCAGCGGTCGAGCACGCGCCGCATGCCGGGGCTCGCCCGCGGCACCGCGAGGGCCTCGACGCGCTCGCCCTCGGCCGCGAGCCACTCGAGCGGGAGATAGACGCGGTCGAGGTTGCGGTAGTCGTCGCGGCAGTCCTGCAGATGGTTGATGACCTGAAGCGCGTTGCAGAGGGCGTCCGAGGCCGGGTAGCCCGCCTTGCTCTCGCCGTGGAGGTCGAGGAGGTAGCGGCCGACCGGTGCCGCCGAGAGCATGCAGTAGCGCACGATGAGCTCGTCCCAGCTCTGGTAGCGCAAGACCGTGGCGTCGCGCTTGAAGGCGGCGATGAGGTCTGTGCAGTGCTGCGCAGTCACGCCGGTCTCGGCCAGGCTCTCGCGCAGGCGGTGGGCCTTGAGATAGGCGGGATCGGCACGCTCGCGCCCGAGGATGGCCGCCTCGAAGCCCTCGAGGCGCCTCGCCTTCTCCTCGGGCGCCAAGGCCGGATTGTCTGCGATGTCGTCGATGGCGCGGGCGAAGCCGTAGAAGAGCGCCACATGGGGCCGCAAGCGGGCGGGAAGGAGGAGGGAGCCCACGGGAAAATTTTCGTCCCCGGCACCCTTGCCCGACGGCGTCTCGACCGCCTCTGCGCCGATGGCACCTGCCATGCCCGTCTCCGCGTTCCCTCGCGAAAGCCCGCCAGTATCCATCGGTAGCACATTTCGCGCGGGGCATGTGAGACGTGCCGCACCCCGGTTGTGCGCCCTCTCCCGGGCGGGCGTGGACAGCGCCGCCGGCCGCCGCTACAAAAGGCCGGGCTTGGCGGGGGAGGGGTGCTCAGATGACGGTTCTCGTCACGGGTGCTGCGGGGTTCATCGGCTACCACGTGAGCGAGGCGCTCCTCGCGGAGGGCGAGCGCGTCATCGGCGTCGACGAGGTGAACGACTATTACGACGTGCGGCTCAAGGAGGCCCGTCTCGCGCGCCTCCAGGCCAGGCCGGGCTTCGCCTTCGAGCGCCGCGACATAGCAGGGGCGGGCGCCCTCTCCGAGCTCGCCGAGCGGCATCCCGGCATCACGCGCGTCGTGCACCTCGCGGCCCAGGCGGGGGTGCGCTACTCGCTCATCGATCCCGGCGCCTATATCCACGCCAACGTGGCGGGGCACCAGGCCGTGCTCGAGCTCTGCCGCGGGCTCGAGGGTTTCGAGCATCTCGTCTACGCGAGCTCGTCCTCGGTCTACGGCGGCAGCCGCAAGCTGCCCTTCGCGATCGAGGACCGCATCGACCGCCCGGTCTCCCTCTATGCCGCGACCAAGGGTGCGGACGAGCTCATCAGCTATGCCTACTGCCATCTCTTCGGCATTCCGGCGACCGGCTTGCGCTTCTTCACGGTCTACGGCCCGTGGGGACGGCCGGACATGGCGATGTACATCTTCACCAAGGCGATCCTCGAGGGGCAGCCCTTGCGCCTCTTCAATCAAGGCGACATGCGGCGCGACTTCACCTATATCGACGACGTGGTCGCTGGCGTGCTCGCCTCCCTCGACCGCGCGCCGCCACGGGGCCAGGACGCTCCCCACCGGCTCTACAACATCGGCAACCACCGCGCCGAGGAGCTCCGCCATCTCGTGGCCCTCATCGAGCGGGCAACGAACCGAAAGGCCATCGTCGAGCTCGCCCCCATGCAGCCCGGCGACGTGGTCGAGACCTTCGCCGACATCACGGCGAGCGAGCGCGAGCTCGGCTTCGCCCCGCGCGTCGGCCTCGAGGAGGGCGTGCAGCTCTTCGTCGCCTGGTACCGCGAGTATCACGGGATGTGAGGGGCGGTGGGGTTCTCGAGGGGGAGCTCTCGCTTAATCCCTTGACGCCGCCGGAATAATGCATAGGCTATGCATATGTTGGCTGCGAACAAACTGGGCGCCCTCGGCGTGCTCGTCTCCGATGCCATGGAAGATGCGCTCGATGGGATGTCGCCGAGCGCTGCGGCACTGCTGCTCACGCTGCACTACCGTCCCAGCATGACGATGACCCGGTTGGCGGAGGTCGCCGGCATCGCCCAGCCCACCGCCGTGCGGGTGCTCGACGGTCTTGCCCGCCGCGGGTGGCTGGAACGCAAGCCGCGCATCGGACGGACGACGCCGCTCGGCCTCACTCGCGCGGGGAAGGAGCGGGCGCGATCTCTGCAAGCGGCGCGTCTCCTTGCCATGGACCGCATTCTGGCAGCCTTGCCCCGGCAAGAGCGGAGCGCGTTCGAGCGCTCGCTCGATGCGATGCTGGCCGCCGCGACCACCTCGCGGGCCTTTGCCCGTACGACGTGCCGGTTGTGCGATCACGCGGCGTGCGACGGGCCGAGCTGTCCCATCGGCACTCGCGCGACCGACCTTGAACGAGCGCCCGCGGACCCTGAGCGGAGAAAAACGAACCATGCTGATCGCCCACGCAGGTAAGCATCCGCAGATAGACCCGTCTGCCTGGGTCGCACCCGACGCTACGCTATGCGGCGATGTCGCGATCGGCCCCGGCGCCCGCATCATGCACGGGGCGCGCCTCATCGGCGAGGCGGGCGGCGCCATCCGGATCGGACGCGACTGCATCGTGATGGAAAACGCCGTGGTGCGCGCGAGCCGCCGCCACGGCTGCACGGTCGGCGACAACTGTCTGATCGGCCCCAATGCCCATGTCGCAGGCGCCGTGCTGGAGGATCAGGTATTCGTCGCGACGGGAGCCGCAATCTTTCACGGCGCTTATCTTGGCGAGCGGGCGGAAGTGCGCCCGCATGCCACCGTACATCTGCGCACCCGGTTGGCGCCGGGTACCACCGTGCCGATCGGCTGGGTCGCCGTCGGCGACCCGGCGAGCATCCTGCCGCCCGGCAAGCATGACGAGATATGGGCGGTGCAGGCGCCGCTCAACTTTCCGGAGTGGGTCTATGGTTTCGATCGCGGCACGCCGGACCTGATGGTCCAGGTGACGCGCCGCCTCTCCGCCGTGCTCGGCGCGCATGCGGACGACCGTATGCTCGAGACGTGACGCGGCGCCGAGCGGAACCAGCCGAGCGCATTCGCGAAGCGAGATAGGCGAACGTTCGAAGCGGCCGGAAGTACCCTGGGAAGACGGCCTTGCGGCGCGCGCGGGCGTCAGCGCCCGTAGGCGTCCTCGAGCCGCTCGATGTCGTCCTCGCCGAAATAGCTCCCGGTCTGCACCTCGATGATGTCGAGCGGGCCCTCGCCGGGGTTCTCGAGGCGGTGCACCGAGCCGAGCGGCACGTAGGTCGAACTCGTTCTCCTTGAGCGCGAAGACCTTGTCGCCGATGGTGACGCGCGCCTCTCCGCGCACCACGGTCCAGTGCTCGGCGCGCTTGGCGTGGCGCTGCAGCGAGAGCTTGGCGCCCGGCTTCACGGTGATGCGCTTCACCTGGTGGGAGGGCCCGGCGTCGATCTGCTGATAGCTGCCCCACGGCCGGTGCACCTTGCGATGCACGATCGCCTCGGAGCGCCCGTCGCGCTCGAGCCGCTCGACGATCTCCTTGACCTCCTGGGCGCGCGCGCGGGGTGCGAGGAGGAGCGCATCCTCCGTCGCCACCACGACGAGGCCCTCGATGCCGATGGCGGCGACGAGGCGGCCGTCGGCGCGGATGTAGCTGTCGCTCACGTCGCGCGCGAGCACGTCCCCCACCAGCACGTTGCCGGCCGCATCCTGGCTGCCGATCGACCACAGGGACGACCAGGAGCCCACGTCGCTCCAGCCGATCTGGGCGGGCACCACGGCCGCGGCTGCGGTGCGCTCCATCACCGCATAGTCGATCGAGGTGGCGGGAATCCGCGCGAAGGCGTCGGCGCCGAGGCGGAGGAAGCCGAGGTCCTTGCTGCTGGCAGCCAGGGCCGCGCGGCAGCCGGCGAGGATCGGCGGCGCCAGGCGCTCGAGCTCCGCGAGATAGCTCCGGACGCGGAAGAGGAACATGCCGCTGTTCCAGTAATAGCCCCCCTCGGCGAGGAAGCCTTCGGCGGTCGAGCGGTCGGGCTTTTCCGTGAAGCGCGCGATGCGGAAAGCGCCGGGCGCTCCGCCAAGGGCCTCGCCGGCGCGGATGTAGCCGTAGCCGGTCTCGGGCTCCGTGGGCGTCATGCCGAAGGTGACGATGGCACCCGCCTCCGCCGCCCGCGCCGCCGTCTCGAGCGCGGCGAGGAACGCCGCCTGGTCCGCGATGACGTGATCGGAGGGCAGCACCAGCATGAGCGCGTCCGCGTCCTCCTCGGCCAGCATGAGTGCGGCCACCGTCACCGCGGGTGCCGTGTTGCGCCCGAGCGGCTCGAGCACGATGGCGCGCGGCTCGACCGCGATCTCGCGCAGCTGCTCGGCGATGGCGAAGCGGTACTCCTCGTTGCACACCAGGATGGGGGGGGCAAAATGCGCCCGCTCGGCCACGCGCTTCACGGTCTCCTGCAGCAGGCTCAGCCGCGAGGCGAGCGGCAAGAGGTGCTTGGGATAGGCCTTGCGCGAGAGCGGCCAAAGCCGGGTGCCCGAGCCGCCCGAGAGGATGACCGGCTGGATTTTTCCGCCCATTCGTGCCCGTCTCACATGATTGGCGCGGCCCCTTATACACCAGCCGCGGCCCGGCTCCTACACGGCCGATTTCGGCGCTGTCCCTCGTCTTCGATTGACAATTGCCAGTGCGGGGGCTAGGAGCCTGTCTCCGGAACGGCAACGGATCCGGCTTTCCGCGGCGGCGCCCGCCGCGTGCAACCGGCAGAGCGCCCCTCCATTTCCCGCAAAACGGCATGCCGAGCTCCCCACGCATTGCGATCGTCGGCTTAGGCTACGTCGGCCTGCCGCTTGCCGTGGCGCTCGCCCGCCACTTCGAGGTGGTCGGCTTCGACGTGGACGAGACGCGCATCGGGGAGCTGCGCGGCAGCCACGACCGCACCGGCGAGATCGGCGAAGCGGTGCTGCGCGCAAGCCGGCTCGAGATCGTCAACGAGCTCGAGGCGATCCGCGGCTGCCAGGTCTTCATCATCACCGTGCCGACCCCGGTCACCGAGGACAATCTGCCCGATCTCGAGGCCGTGCGCGCGGCCTGCCGCATGATCGGCCGCGTCATCGCCAAAGGCGCGCTCGTGGTGCTCGAGAGCACGGTCTATCCCGGCGTCACCGAGGAAATCTGCCGGCCCGAGATCGCCAGCGCCTCGGGGCTCAAAGGCGGCGTCGACTTCCACGTCGGCTATTCGCCCGAGCGCATCAATCCGGGCGACCGCCAGCACGCGGTCGACCGCATCGTGAAGGTGGTGGCCGGCGAGACCCCGGAGGTGGCGGCGCGCCTCGCGGCGATCTACGGCGCCATCAACGGCGGCCAGATCCACCTCGCCAAGAGCATCAAGACCGCCGAGGCGGCCAAGGTCATCGAGAACGCCCAGCGCGACATCAACATCGCCTTCATCAACGAAGTGACGATGATCTTCAACAAGATGGGCCTCTCCATCCACGACGTGCTGGCGACCTCCTCGACCAAGTGGAATTTTCTCCGCTTCATGCCCGGGCTGGTGGGCGGCCACTGCATCGGGGTCGATCCCTTTTTTCTAGCGCACCTCGCGCACAGCCTCGGGCACGACCCGGAGATCATCCTCGCCGGCCGGCGCATCAACGACCGCATGGGCGCCTACGTCGCGAGCGAGATCGCGACGGCGCTCGGGCGGCGCTGCCAAAGGCCAGAGGGTGCCCGCATCCTGGTGCTCGGCCTCACCTTCAAGGAGAACATCCCCGATCTGCGCAACAGCAAGGTGGAAGATCTCATCCGCGGCCTGCGCGCGCGCGGCCATGAGGTCGCAGTCCACGACCCCTTCGCCGATCCCGGCGAGGCCAAGCTGCTCTACGGCGTCGAGCTGCTCGAGAGCCTCGCCGGCCTCGAGGGCTACGACTGCGTGGTGGGGGCCGTGGCGCACGACGAGTACCGCGCGCTCAAGCCGAGCGACTTCGCCCGCCTGGTCAAAAAGGACGGCCTCGTGGCGGACGTGAAGGGCATCTGGCGCGACACCGAGCTGCCGCCGGATACCGGACGCTGGGAGCTCTAGATGCGGCGCCGCCGCCGGCATCGGCTGCGGGGGATGCCATGACGCATGCGCCGAGAGCGCGATGATGCGCGCCGTCTTCCTCGACCGCGACGGCGTGCTGAGCGAGGAGATCTACTACCAGCGCACCGGGCGCTGGGAGGCGCCGCTCGGGCCCGAGGATCTGGCGCTCCGACCCGGCGTGCCGGCAGCGCTCTGGCGCCTCGCGACGCTCGGCTACGAGCTCTTCCTCGTCTCGAACCAGGGCGCTTACGCGCGGGGCAACGCCACGCTCGAGGCGCTGTGGGCGGTGCATGACAAGCTGGTGGGATTGCTCGCCGCCGAGGGCATCCGCTTCAAGGACTGCTACTACGCTTTCGGGCACCCGGAGGGCGTGGTGCCGTATTTCTCGGGAGCCAGCCTCGCGCGCAAGCCGGGACCCTATTTCCTCCTCGTCGCCGCGGCGCGCTACGGCATCGACATGCCGCACTCGTGGATGGTGGGCGATCAGGACACGGACATGGCCTGCGGCAGTGCTGCAGGCGTGCGCACGGTCCTCGTCGCCAATCCTCATGCCGGCGACCGGGCCGCCGCCTCGCGCCCGGACTTCCGCGCCGGCGATCTCGGCGAGGCCGCGGCGATCATCGGACGCCACGGCTAGGCGTTGCCGGCCGTTCCTTGTTCCAGCTTTGTTTTTGCGCTAGAAGGCGCGATACTAAGGGGCACCGCGCAACTGCAGGGGATCATTGCCATGCCGGAAGTCGGTTCGCTGCGCATCAAGCTCTTCCTCGACGGCGCCGAGCTGCCGGCGATGAAGGAGGCGGTGGCGTCCAATCCTCTGATCACGGGGTTCACCACCAATCCCACGCTCATGCGCAAGGCGGGCATCGCGGACTACGCCGCCTTCGCCAACGAGGCGATCGCGGCGGTCGCCGGCCGCTCGATCTCCTTCGAGGTCTTCTCGGACGATTTCGAGACCATGGAGCGCGAGGCGCGCGAGATCCGCAGCTGGGGCGGCAACACCTACGTCAAGATACCGGTGACCAACACCAAGGGGGCGAGCAGTGCGGCCCTCATCCGCAAGCTCTCCCAAGAGGGCATTCCGCTCAACGTGACGGCGATCCTCACGGTGCCGCAGGTGCGCGAGGTGGCGGCCGCCCTCTCGCCCGCCACGCCGAGCATCGTCTCGGTCTTCGCCGGGCGCATCGCCGACACCGGCCGCGATCCCATGCCGCTCATGCGCGAGTGCGTGGCCATTCTCCGCGACCGCCCGAGGGCGGAGCTCTTGTGGGCAAGCCCGCGCGAGCTTCTCAACGTCTTCCAGGCGGAGGAGGTCGGCTGCCACATCATCACCGCGACGAAGGACGTGCTGGCGAAATTGTCGCTCGTCGGCAAGGACTTGAACCAGTACTCCCTCGACACCGTGCAGATGTTCTATCGCGATGCCCAGGCCGCGGGCTACCGCCTGGTGGCGCCGCTCAAGGCAACCACCGCGGCCTAGTCCGTGCGTGCAGGGTCCCGCGCTGCGCGGGGCGAGGCCCGCAGGCAGGCCGGCACGGGCGAACGGGAGGCGCTGGCGCCCGCCGCAAGTCGGGGCTTCCATAGCCCCGCCCTTTAAGGGTATCTATGGCCTTGTTGCGCCGCGGGAATTAGCGGCTCCCGGCAGCGCGTCCGGAGGCGGGCGGAGCTCGTCCCCCGCGGCGCCGGCTGCCGCACGGCCACGAGATCGTCAGGGGATCGTCCGGTGGGGAAAGTCGCTTTAATCACAGGTGTCACCGGTCAGGACGGGGCGTATCTGGCAGCGCTCCTCTTGACCAAGGGCTACGTCGTGCACGGCGTCAAGCGCCGCGCCTCGTCGTTCAACACCGGCCGGGTCGAGCACCTCTATCAGGACCGCCACGAGAAGGATGTTTCCTTCTTCCTGCATTACGGCGACCTCACCAACTCGACCAACCTCATCCGGCTCGTGCAGGAGATCCAGCCGACCGAGATCTACAATCTCGCGGCGCAGAGCCACGTCCAGGTCAGCTTCGAGACGCCGGAATATACCGCCAACGCCGACGGCCTCGGCACGCTGCGCCTCTTAGAGGCGATGCGCATCCTCGGCATGCAGAAGAGCGTGCGCTTCTACCAGGCCTCGACCTCGGAGCTCTACGGCAAGGCCCAGGAGGTGCCGCAGCGGGAGACCACCCCCTTCTATCCGCGCAGCCCCTATGGTGCGGCCAAGCTCTATGCCTACTGGATCACGGTCAATTACCGCGAGGCCTACGGCATGCACGCCTCCAACGGCATCCTCTTCAACCACGAGGGGCCGACGCGCGGCGAGACCTTCGTCACGCGCAAGATCACGCGCGCCGTGGCGGCGATCGATGCCGGGCTGCAGGCCGTGCTCTATCTCGGCAATCTCGACGCCAAGCGCGACTGGGGCCACGCGCGCGACTATGTCGAGGGCATGTGGCGCATCCTCCAGCAGCCCGAGCCCGACGATTACGTGCTGGCGACCGGCGAGACCCATTCCGTGCGCGAGTTCGTCGAGCTGGCCTTCGGCCATATCGGACGCAAACTCGAATGGCGCGGCAAGGGGGTCGATGAGTGCGGCGTCGACGCGCGGACCGGCGACGCGCTCGTGCGCGTCGATCCCGCCTATTTCCGCCCGACCGAGGTCGACCTCCTGATCGGCGATCCCTCCAAGGCGCACGCCAAGCTGGGCTGGCGCCACAGCGTGAGCTTTCCCGCACTGGTCCGCGAGATGGTCGAGTCGGACCGGCGGGTCCTCGCGGCGGACGGCCGCGGCACGGCCGAGGGTGCGGCACTCGCGGCAGCCCACGGCGTCTCCCGCATGCGCGAGGCGCTCTGAGCATGGCGGCCGCCGTGGCGCTCATCTTCGGCATCTCCGGCCAGGACGGCGCCTATCTTGCCCGCCTGCTGCTCGAGCGCGGCTTCGCCGTGCACGGCACCTCGCGCGACCGCGAGATGTCGAGCTTCGCCAACCTGGTACGGCTCGGCCTCCTCGAGCGCGTGCACCTCCATTCCGCGGTACCCAGCGATTTCCGCAGCGTGCTGCAGGTCATCAGCAAGGTGCGGCCCGCCCGCATCTACAACCTTGCGAGCCAATCCTCGGTCGGCCTTTCGTTCGATCAGCCCATGGAGACGCTCGACAGCACGATCGGCGGCACGCTCAACATCCTCGAGGCGATGCGCACGCTCGGCCTCGCGGCGCGCTTCTACAACGCCTCCTCGAGCGAGTGCTTCGGCAATACCGAGGGCGAGCCGGCCTCCGAGGACACCCCGTTCCGCCCGCGCAGCCCCTACGGCGTCGGCAAGGCGGCCGCCTACTGGGCGGTCGCCAACTACCGCGAATCCTACGCTCTCTTCGCCTGCTCGGGCATCCTCTTCAATCACGAGTCGCTGCTCAGGCCCACCCGCTACGTGACGCAGAAGATCGTGCGCGGCGCTGCCGACGTGGCCGAGGGCAACCAAGAGCGCCTGCGCCTGGGCGAGCTCGACATCGCGCGCGATTGGGGCTGGGCGCCGGAGTACGTCGAGGCGATGGCCGCCATGGTCGATCTCGACCGCCCCGAGGATTTCGTGATCGCCACCGGCAAGCTCTCCACCCTCGAGGACTTCGTGAGCCGGGCCTTCGGCTATTTCGGCCTCGACTGGCGCAACTGCGTCGAGATCGACCCCGAGCTCAAGCGCCCGGCCGACATCCGGGTGAGCGTGGGCAATCCGGCCAAGGCCAAGCGGCTCCTCGGCTGGCAGGCCAGGACCACGATGCCGGCGGTGGTCGATCGCCTGCTCGACGCCGAGATGGAGCGACGGCACAAGGGATATCCAGCACCGGGCGGCCGCCGGGCGGCCGCCGGCGGGTGAGGCCTGCCGCGATTGCGATCTTCGGCATGACGGTGATGACGACAGCAGAAGTTCGGGCGCCGGCCGAGTCCGCCGGGGAAAGGCTGCCGGGCAGCGGGAGGGGTGCCGCCGGCCTGCCGCGCATTTCCATCGTGACGCCGTCGCTCAACCAGGGCGCCTTCATCGCGCGCACGATCGAGAGCGTGCTCGCCCAAGCCTACCCCAACCTCGAGCATATCGTCGTCGACGGGCTCTCCAGCGACGGCACCGCGGAAATCCTCGCCCGCTATCCCCATCTCACCGTCATCCGCGAGGCCGACCGCGGCCAGGCGGACGCCATCAACAAGGGCTTCGCGCGCGCGAGCGGCGCCATCCTGGCCTTTCTCAACGCCGACGATACGCTCGAGCCCGGCGCGCTCATGAGCGTGGCAAGCGAGATCGACGCGGCCGCCGGCCGCTACGTGGTGATGGGGCGCTGCCGCTTCATCGACGAGGCCGACCGCTTTCTCGGCATCGAGCATCCTTCGGCCTTCATCGACCACCGCCAGGTGCTGGCCATCTGGCTCGGCCACTGGCTGCCGCAGCCGGCGATCTTCTGGACGCGCACCGCATGGGAGGCGAGCGGCCCGCTCGATGCCGACGAGCGGCTGGTGCTCGACTACGACCTCTTCTGCCGCATGAGCCGGCATTTCGCCTTCCATCCCGTCGACCGGGTCTATGCCAACTACCGCCTCCACGCGGGCTCGAAGACCGCGGCCGCCGACGACCGCACGCGGCTCGAGCGTTCGATCGCGGTGAGCCGGCGCTATTGGGGCCCGTGGTGGCAGCCCTTGCGCTGGCGGCTCGCCCTCTCGCTGCTCTGCTACCGCATCGACCGGGTGGGACGCGGCCGCGCCCTCTTGCGCCGGGCCGAGGCCGCGCGCAAGGCGGGTGCCTGGGGCGGGGCGGCGCTGGCAGGCATCGCGGGGAGCGCTCTGGCGCCCGGCGTCGCCTTCTACCTGGCGTTCTATGCGCCGCTCCGCGGGCGCGCCGCGGCACTCGTCAAGACGCTCATCGCCCGCCGCCTTGCCCGCGCCGCGGCGGCGGCCGGCGTCGCCGCGGACGGTGCCGCCGCCGCTCCCCCGCCGTCGCCGCAGACCCTCGCCTACATGGCCAATACGCGCCTCTGGGACGACGGCTGGGCCGGTCCCCGCCTCGTGCTGGTGGCGGAGCCGGCCGCGGGCGCCGTGGCGCTGCGCCTCGCGGGAGAGGCCGATCTGGCATGGTTCCCCGGGCCTCTCAAGCTCACCGTGCGCATCCAAGGCGGTGCCGCGCGCGAGCTTTCGCTCGCCGCGGGCGGGCCTTTCTCGCTCGACATCCCGCTGCCGGCCAAGGCCGCGGCGCCGCTCGTCGTCGAGATCGTGGCCGACCGCTGGTACGTGCCGCATCTCTTCCGCCGCAACCGCGATTTCCGTCCGCTCGCCTGGCGCTTCGTCAGCTTGACGCCGCTCCCGGCGCCGGCCGGCGCCTGACGGACCGCGCGGCACCCCGCCCATGGCAGCGCTCCCCCGCATCTCCATCGTGACGCCGGTGCTCGACCGCGCCGCCATGATCGGCGAGGCGCTGGCCTCGGTGCGGGCGCAGGCCTATCCCGACGTCGAGCACATCGTCGTCGACGGCGGCTCGACCGACGGCACGGTCGAGCTCTTGCGGCATGCGCCGGGCGTGCGCTGGGTCAGCGAGCAGGACCACGGGCTCTACGACGCCATCAACAAGGGCCTGCGGCTCGCGACCGGTGAGATCATCGGCCATCTCAACAGCGACGACCTCTATCTGCCCGGCGCCTTCGCCGCGGCGGCCGAGGCGCTCGCGGCACGCCCCGAGGCCGATGCCGTCTGCGGCGGCGCCGTCATCGTGCGGCCGGCCGGGGGGCAAGGCTGGGAGGTGGCGCGCACGGTCGCGGAGGCGCGCATCAAGCGCCTCGACTGGCGGGCGCTCACGCGCGGCGTGCCGATCACCAATGCCCGCTTCTTCCGCCGCGCCTGGTACGCGCGCGCCGGCGAGTATGACCCGCGGTTCCGCCTCGCCGCCGACCGCGAGTTCCTCATCCGTTCGCTCGTCCTCGGCATGAAGACCGTGCCCATCGAGCCCATCGTCTACCAGTACCGCCTGCACGACCGCTCGCTCACCATCAACAACGAGGGCGGCGGCAACCGGGCACTGCTCGACGAGTATCTGGCGCTTGCGCGCCGGCTCATGGTGGCCGCCGGCATGCCGGCCGGGCTCAGGCGCGCCGCCTGCGTGTGGTACGGCACCGAGATGGCGCGGCTGGCGCTGCAGCAGGCAAAGGCGCGGGATTGGCGCGCCGCCGCCGGGACGGCTCTCCTGGCCGCGGCCCGCATCTCGGCCTGGCCGCTGCAAAGCGCCGCCCGCCACGTCCGCCGGCCGCGCGTGGAGCGGCAATGAGTGCCAAGCACGAGCCGGCTCGGCGCCCCGCTGTCCTGGTCATCAATCCGGACCTGCCGAAATACGGCGCCCGCTTCCATGAGTACATCAACACGACGGGCCTGGCGCAGAGCTTCGCTGTCGGCCTCGTCACACGGCTCGACGCGCCCGCCGACTGGATCGACGTCCGCCGGCTCGAGCAGCGCGGCGTGATGGTCTATGCCGCGGAGCCGGTGAGCCCTGCCGGCCTGTCCGCACCTGGCGGTGGGACGGCTATGGCAGCGGCGGGCGAGGCTGCCGCGTGGCGCCCGCGGCTGCGCGCCTTTCTGCGCCGCATCCATAGCATCGCGTCGCCCCTTCTACAGTATCCGGCGGAGGTCTACGAAGCCAGGCGGACGCTGGCCAACATGGCGGCCGCCTTGCGCCGCGCGCTCGCAGAGCGTCATTGGGATGTGTTTGTCATTGTTCAGTCCCGCTTCGCCGAGTGGCGCCTGTGGCTGCCGGCGCATGTGCCAGCGCTGCTCGTGTTGCACGACGTGCAGACCATGGCATGGCGTCGGCGCGCCGAGGTTGCCGTGGGGCCTTTGGCCAAATTCTCAGCGCTGGTCGCGGCGGCCAAATGCCGGGCGTACGAGCGGCGGGTCTTTCGACGCTTCGCCGGGGTCATCTGCCTGACCGAGGTGGACGCATCCCTCTTGCGCCGCTGGTTCGGCGTCGAGCCTCACGCCGTCGTGCCGCTGCCGGTCGACACGGACTATTACCGGCCGCTGCCGCCGGCCGAGCCGGCGTCTCCGGTCATGCTCTTTCCCGGCACCATGGACCACCTCCCCAACATCGACGCGGCGCTGTGGTTCGCCAAGGCGATCCTGCCCCGTGTGCGCGCGGCGCATCCGGGTGCCAGCTTCGTGATCGCCGGCATGCGGCCGCCGCGCGCGGTGCGCGCCCTCGACGGCCACGACGGAGTGCGCGTGACGGGCGAGGTGCCGGACATGCGCCCGCTCTTCCAGGCGGCGAGCGTGGTGGTGGTGCCGCTTCGCTTCGCGAGCGGTGCCCGTAACAAGATCCTCGAGGCCTGGGCCTGCGGCCGGGCCGTGGTGTCGACCTCCGTCGGCGCCGAAGGCCTCGCCGCCGAGGACGGCGGCAATCTCTATCTCGCCGACGATGCCGCCGGCTTCGCCGCCGCGGTCGGCCGGGTCCTCGCCGGCGCTGGGCAGGAGGCGGCGGTCGTGGCGGGTGGCCTTGCGAGCGTGCGCGCGCACGCCGCCGCTCGGGTGACCGAGCGCTACCGCCGCGCCGTGGCTGCCGCGGCGGTCAAGGCGCCGGCTGCGCCGCGCGGCGCCATGCACCTCTCTATCGACATGCGCTGGATGGTTCCAGGCAGTGCCGGCGGGCTCGAGCAGCTCGCGCGGGCGCTCACCGGCGCCCTCCTTTCGCTCGATCGCGTCAATCGCTACACGCTCATCCTGCCGGCGCAGTGCGCCGCCGATTTCGATCTGCGCGGACGCGGCAATTTCCGCATCCTATGCCGCGACTCAGGCGCGGCGGACTTGCGGCGCGCGGGACGCGCCATCGGCCGGCGGCTGGGTGCGGCGCTCGGCGGCAGCTCGGCGCGCTGGCCGGAGCGCTGGGCACTCGGCGATCTGGCGCGGCTCGATGCCGACATCGCCTTGTCCTTCACAGGCTTCATCCATCCCGAGCTCTGGGCGCTGCGCCACCTCGTGATCGTGCCCGACATCCAGCACGAGTTCTTCCCGGAGTTCTTTTCGGCGGAAGCGCTCGCCGAGCGGCGGCGGCTCTTCGACCAGTCGCTGGCGCGCGCCGAACGCATTTGCGCGATTTCCGAGTTCACGCGCGAGACGCTGACCTCGCGTCTCGGCCTGCCGGCGGAGCGCATCTCGGTCGCCCACCTGGCCGCGGCTCCCGCGTACGCACCGGCGGAGCCCGGCTCGGAGGCCGCCGCCGCGGCCTTCCTCGCCCGCCGCTACGGGCTCGAGGCGGGGAAGTATTTCTTCTTTCCCGCTCGCACTTGGCATCACAAGAACCACGCGACGGCGATCCGTGCGTTAGCTCTTCTCAAGGAGCGGCACGGCGGCACCATGGCGCTCGCCTGCGCCGGCGGGGCGCGCGAGGCGCAGCCGGAGCTCGAGCGCCTCGTGGCCGAGCTCGGGCTCTCGCAGGCGGTGCGCTTTCTCGGCTACGTGGACGAGGCGGACATGGTGCGGCTCTATCGCGGTGCCGCGGCACTCGTCTTCCCCTCGCGCTTCGAGGGCTTCGGCATGCCGGTGCTCGAGGCGATGGCGTGCGGCACGCCGGTCATCGCGGCGGACGCGGCAAGCCTGCCGGAGATCGCCGGCGGCGCCGCGCTCATTTTGCCGCCGCTCGACGCCGCGCGCTGGGCCAACGCCATGCATCGCGTGGCGGTCGATGCGGACCTGCGTGCGAGCCTCGCGGCGCGCGGCCTCGAGCGCGCGAGCCATTTCTCGTGGCGGCACTTCGCCTTCGACATGCTGGCGGCTCTCGCCGCCCTCTCGGACGGCGCCGTGGCCGCGGCACCCTCCTGGAGCGAGAGCAAGGTGGAGAGCCGGTAATGGCGGCGCAGGAGAGGAGTGCGGGCTTGCGCGTCGGCATCATCGGCTGCGGTCTCATCGGCGCCAAGCGCGCCAAGGCGGCGGTGGCGCGCGGCCTCGCCGTCGCTGCCGCCGCCGACCTCGATTCCGCGCGTGCGGAGGCCCTCGTGACGGCGACGGGCGGCGGCGGCCGGGCCACGACGGACTGGCGGAGCGTGATCGAGATGCAGCCCGACATCGTGGTGGTGGCGACGACCCACGACCGCCTTGCGGAGATCTCGCGTGCGGCCGCGGACGCCGGCTGCCACGTGCTGGTGGAGAAGCCGGCGGCGCGCAACTCGGCAGAGCTGGCGCCCGTCATCGCGGCTGCGGCGCGGAAGCGGGTCGCCGTCAAGGTCGGCTTCAACCACCGCTTCCACCCCGCCTTCCAGAAGGCGCGGGAGATCGTCGACGGCGGAGCGCTCGGCCCGCTCTTCTTCGTCCGCGCGCGCTACGGCCACGGCGGCCGCGTCGGCTACGAGAAGGAATGGCGCGCCAGGCCCGAGGTCTCGGGCGGCGGCGAGCTCATCGACCAGGGCTCGCACCTCATCGATCTCGCGCGCTGGTTCCTCGGCGACTTCGCGCACGTGGAGGGCATGCTCGCCACCTATTTCTGGGACATCCCGGCCGAGGACAACTGCTTCGTGGCGCTGCGCACGGCAAAGGGGCAGGTGGCCTGGCTGCACGCGAGCTGGACGGAATGGAAGAACCTCTTCTCCTTCGAGATCTACGGCCGCCTCGGCAAGCTGCATATCGAGGGCCTGGGCGGCAGCTACGGCGTCGAGCGCCTCACCTTCTACCGCATGCTGCCCGAGATGGGGCCGCCCGAGACCACGAGCTGGGACTACCCGGGCCCCGACGGCTCGTGGGAAGCCGAGCTCGCCGAGCTCTTGGCGGCCATCGCCCAAGGCCGCGAGCCGGTCGGCAATCTCGACGACGCCAAGGCCAATCTCGAGATCGTGGGCAGGCTCTATGAGGGGAGACGGCGATGATCATCACGCGAAGCCCGCTGCGCGTGACGCTCGGCGGCGGCGGCACGGATCTGCCGTCCTATTACCGCGAGCACGGCGGCTTCCTCATCGCGGCGGCGATCGACAAATACGTCTACATCACGCTGCACGAGACTTTCGAGGCGGAATACCTCATCAAATACTCCAAGCTCGAGCGCGTGGCCGACGTGAACCTCATCGAGCATCCCATCATCCGCGAGGCGATCAAGCTCGTGCATGGCAATGGCGGAGAGGCGCATCTCGAGCTCACCAGCATGGCCGACATCCCGGCGGGCACCGGCCTCGGCTCGTCCGGCAGCTTCACGACGGCGCTCTTGAAGGCGCTCCACGCCTACCGCCGCAACCTGCTGCCGCCCCAGGAGCTCGCCGAGCAGGCCTGCCATATCGAGATCGACATCCTGGGCGAGCCGGTCGGCAAGCAGGACCAGTACATCGCCGCCTATGGCGGCATCACCTGCTTCCGCTTCAACCCCGACGGCCGCGTCGAGGCGGAGCCGCTGCGCCTTCCCGACGAGACGCGCTACAATCTCGAGGACAACCTGCTGCTCTTCTTCACCGGCTATTCGCGCAGCGCCGGCTCGATCCTCGAGGACCAGGACAGCCGCACCAAGCGCTCGGATGCGGCGATGGTCGAGAACCTGCACTACGTCAAGGAGCTTGGCCGGCGGAGTGCTGCCCTCTTGGCGAGGGGCGATCTCGCCGCCTTCGGGCGCCTCATGCACGAGCATTGGGAGCACAAGAAGCGCCGCTCGGGCGGCATGTCCAACCCCGAGATCGACCGCTTCTACGAGCTTGCCATGGCGAACGGCGCGGTCGGCGGCAAGCTGATCGGCGCCGGCGGCGGCGGCTTCCTCATGTTCTATACGGAGGAGAAGGCGCGCGTGCGCCGCGCCATGCTGCAGGCGGGATTGCGCGAGGTGCGCTTCCGCTTCGATTTCGAGGGCACCAAGATCATCGCGCAGTAGCCGGGGGCGGCCCCTCGCGAGGCAAGCGGATGAGCTCGACCGACCGACTCCCCACCATCGCCGTCCTCGCGGGCGGCCTCGCCAAGCGCTTACGCCCGCTGAGCGAGAGCCTGCCCAAGGCGATGATCGAGGTGGCGGGCGAGCCTTTCATCGCCCACCAGCTGCGTCTCCTCCGCCGCGAGGGTGCTGCCGAGGTGGTGCTCTGCTTGGGCCATCTCGGCGAGCAGGTCGAGGCCTTCGTCGGCGACGGCAGCCGCTTCGGGCTCGAGGTGCGCTGCGCCTACGACGGCGAGCGCCTCCTCGGCACCGGCGGCGCGCTCCGCAAGGCCCTGCCGCTCCTCGGCCCGCACTTCATGATCCTCTACGGCGACAGCTACCTCGACCTCGCCTATGCACCGGTCGAGGAGGCCTTCGTTGCGAGCGGCCTCGACGGCCTCATGACGGTCTACCGCAACGAGGGCCGCTGGGACGCGAGCAACGTGGTGTTCGGGGAGGGACGCATCCTCTTCTACAGCAAAGAGGCGAAGCGTCCCGACATGCATCACATCGACTACGGCCTGGGTCTGCTCAAGGCCGAGGTGCTGCAGCGCTACGCGGAGGGCCAGAACTTCGACCTGGCGGAGGTCTACGCCGCCCTCGTCGAGGCCGGGCGGCTCGCCGGCTTCGAGGTCCGGCAGCGCTTCTACGAGATCGGCTCGCCCGCGGGGCTGGCCGAGACGGACGCCTACCTGCGGGGCCGGGTCGCTGCGGCTACTAAGAGGAGCCCGGCGTAGAGCGGCTTTTCGTCCGCGCCGTCAATGGGGCTTCGCCGCCGTCCGCTATCTCTTCAGGGCGGCGGTCGCCTCGATGTCCTCCTCCGTGGCGCGCAGCTGATCGTTGATCGCCTGCAGGAGCTCGTGCAGGTATTTGCGGTCGCCGTCGATGTCCTGGAAGTGCGCGTTGAGCTCGGCGACGCTCTTGCCGATCGCCTTCTGGCGCCGGCGGATGGCGCGGACCGGCCATTCGGCCGAGCCGAGCAGCGTCCACTCGCGGCCGAGCAATTGCAGCACCACGAGGGCGAGCACGATCAGGTTGACGCCGCCGAGGATGACCGCGGCCCAGCCGAGCGCACGGGCCTGCACCGCGGCCTTGTCGGCATGCTTGGCATGCTCGAGGATCTGCACGATCGGTTGCTCCTCCGCCGCCGCCGGCCGGGCCGGAAGCCCGGACCAGAGCACAATCATGAGAGGCAGGAGGAGACCGAGGAGAGTGCGGCGTTTCATGGCAATTCACCATTCATGGCGGTGGACCCTTCTGCGGGCGATCCGAGGTAGCATTCCCCGGTCCGGACTCGACGATCGTCCATCCGGGATCGAAGGAGAAGATCGTCCAGTAATAGTCTCCCGTATAGCCGGCTTGGCGATAGAGCTCGAGCCATTTCTCGGGCTCGAGATAGGTCTTCGCCGTCAGCATCCAGTCCTCGAACAATCGGCGCTCCTCCGGCGTGCGGAAGGCGTCCACCTGGATGAAGCCGGCGTTGGGCGACACGCGCTGGAGCTCGCGCACGGCTTGCATGCAGTCCGCGGGTGCTAGGTTGTGGATGGCGTTGATCGCGAGCGCCAGCTCGAAGCTGCCATCGGCGAAGGGCAGGTGCGCGCAGTCGGCGCGCGCGATGCGGCCCGCCGCGTCCGGGTGGCTGTGGCGGATGGCATAGTCGGAGACGTCCACGCCGAACGCCTCGATGCCGGGTAGGGTGTCCATCAGGTCCTTGATCAGGAAGCCCTTGGCGCAGCCGATGTCGAGCACGCGATGGCCGGGCTTGAGGCCATAGAGCTCGACCAGCCGCTTGGCGACCGCGACCCAGCGCCCGTCGTAGCGGTAGCCGCCGTAGCCCTGCTCGCGCGTGCCGTCGAAATACTCGAAGCCGAATTCGAGTGCCAGGCGCCGGTTCTCCTCCTTGTTCGCCTTGCGCGCACCCACGTCGCGCACCACCTTGGGGGCCGATTCCAGGAGATTGATCTCGCGCATGCGCCTCCAAGCCGTCCAAGTGTTGATAGCATCCGCCCCGCTCGGCCGCAACCGGCGCCCGCAGGGTGCGAGCTAGGCGTCCGCGGAGCCGGCCTGGATCTCCGCGCTGCAGTCCAGCGCCGCGATGCCGTAGAAGGGCAGCAGCTCGCGGTCCCAGGCGATGTGGAGGGGCCCCAAGCCTGCGTGGCGGTCGAGGCAGCGCCAGGCCTCCCGCGCTTCGCCGCCGGCACGGTCGTAGGCGGCAAGCGCAAAGGTGTATTCGCCGGGCTCGAGCGAGGCACGCAGGCGGAAGGCGACCGCGCGCCGCTCGCTGGCCGCGAGAGGTGCCAGCCGCTGGCCGAGCGAGGACGCCGAGAGCCCGCAGACGAGCCGGTTGAAGCGGTCGTAAAGCTCGAGCTCGAGCTCGGGCTCGGGCACCGCGCCGTCCGCCTCGAGGAGGAGCTGGATGACGAGCTCATCGCCGGCGAGCGCCCGCATGCTGCGGCGGCCGCGGCGGTCGAGGACGCGGGCGCCCGCGATGCGGCAGCCCCGGACAGCCTCTCGGGCGTCCCCTTGGCCGCCCCCTTGGCCACCCCTTGGGCCGCGCGCGGCGAGGAGCGAATGGCCGAGGATGGCGCCGGCGAGATCGGCCTCGGCGTGCCCCTCCGCCGCACTGTGGCCCGCCGGGAGCGCGCCGCCGCCCGCATGGAGAAGATAGCGCGCGATCGCCTCGGCGGGCTCGCCCATGAAGGCGACTTGGCCGTGCTCGAGGAGGATCGCCCGCGTGGCGAGGCGCTCGATGGCGGCCATGTCGTGCGAGACGAAGAGCACCGTCCGCCCGCGCTTCACGATCGCCTCCATGGCGGCGAAGCATTTGCGCTGGAAGAGGATGTCGCCCACGGCCAGCGCCTCGTCGACCACCAGGATGTCGGGGTCGAGGAAGAGAAAGGTCGCGAAGGCCAAGCGCATGCCCATGCCCGACGAATAGATCCGCATCGGCCGGTCGAAGAAGGAGCCGATGTCGCAGAAGGCCTCGATGTCGCCAATGCGCGCCTCGGCATAGCCTTCGGGGAAGCCCAAGAGGCGCGTGCTGAGGACGACGTTCTGCCGCCCGCTGAGCTCCGGATTGAAGCCGCCGCCGAGCTCGAGAAGCGCCAGGAGCCGGCCGCCGACGCGGAGCTCGCCGGCACTGCGCTCGAGGACGCCCGTGAGCAGCTTGAGAAGCGTGCTTTTCCCCGAGCCGTTGACGCCGATGATGCCGAGGCATTCGCCCCTCTCGACCGCGAAGGAGACGCGGGAGAGCGCCCACACCTCGCGCGCGGCGCCGTACCGTCCGCCGCTCAGCCAGGCCGCGGCGCGCCGCCACGGCCGCGCATAGAGCCGGAAGCACTTGCCGAGCTCGTGCACCTCGATGACCGCATCCGTGGCACCGTGGCGCCCGCCGCTCACAGCACGTCCCTGATCTCGTGGCGCAGCCGCATGAGCACGGCCACGCCGAGGAGAACGGCGAGCGCCGCCCAGCCGGCCATGGCGAGCCAGATCGTGGCCTCGGGCAGGCTCCGCTCGAGGAGTGCTGCGCGGATCGCGATGAGATAGGGGTGCACCGGATTGAGCCAGAAGAGATCGCGATAGCGCTCGGGAATGACCTCGATCGAGTAGACGATGGGCGAGCACCACATCCAGAGCTGGAGAATCACGGCCATGAGGTGGGCGATGTCGCGGAAGAACACGTTGAGGGTGCCGAAGAGGAGCCCGAGGCCGAAGCCGAGCCCGGCGAGCAGCACCGCCGCGGGCACGACCGCGAGGATCGACCAGCCGATCGGCTGGCCCAGGACCAGCAGCAGCAGGGGCAGCAGCAGGAGCGACAGCATCATCGAGAGCAAGGCGCTGAGCGCCGCCTTGGCCACGAAGACCTCCTCCGGGATGGGCAGCTTCTTGAGATAGACGGCGTTTTCGGGAAGCGCCATGAGCGAGCGCATCAGCGCATCGGAGAAGCCGAGCCAGGGCAAGTAGCCCGCGCACAGGTAGAGGAGGAAGGAGACGCCCTTGGACGCCCCCGCCATCGGCCTGAGCGGCACGATGCGCGAGAACACCAGGCTGAAGACGAGGATGAGCGCCAGTGGCTGCAGCACGTTCCACACGAAGCCGAGGGAGGTCCCGGCATAGCGGTGGCGCAGCTCGGCCGTGGCGCTGCGGAGGATGTATTTGCGGTGGCGGTAGAGGGAGCCGAGCATGACGCCGCCTCAGCGCGGCCCTTGGCCGCGCCTGCCGAGCCGCTCGGCGAGCCAGCGGAGCGGTGCCGTGATCCGCCAGCTATGAGAGCTATGGAGGGCGGCGAGCTCGCTCTCGCGCGCCATGCGGGCGGCGCTCTCGCGCGCGAGCGCCGCCGCGGTCCGAGCCTGCTCCTCGATCAGCTTCTCGTGCTCCGCTGCGAGCTTGGCGTGCTCGGCAAGGAGGTGGAGATGGCGCTCGCCGAGGTGCGCATGAGCCGCCGCCGCGCTGTCGCGTTCGCGCTCGAGCCGCACCGCATCCCACGGCACGAAGCCGTCGAAGACGTTGGGCGGGACGACGAAGTGCCGCGCGCGGGCCGCATCCTCCTCGCGCAGGTAGAAGCGGTTGAGGCCGTCGAACCAGACGAAGAGATAGCCGCCCGCAAGGAGCGCCGGCTCCCAGTTGGCCCAGGCCGGCTCGGGGCTGTTGGGCCGCGTCGCCTCGACCACGACGATGCGCGGCCGGAAGCGGCGCCAGTCGCCTCCCTCGATCACCTGGCGCTCCCAGCCCTCGACGTTGATCTTGAGAAAGTCGATGGTGACGCCGCTTGCGTGCTCGGCGCAGAGGCGGGCGAGCGTGGTGACGCGGACCGCGGGCAAAGGGACGCGGGGAGGAGAGGGCGGGCCGGCCGCTGCCGGCTCCTCCGCGCAAAAGCTCGCGAGGCCGCTCTCCGGCACGTCGTAGAGCTCGCGCAGCTCGTCGCGCTCGCCCAAGGCCAGGTTGAGGTTGATGTCGCGCGGCCTGGCCTCGGCCAGCCGCGCGAAATGGCGCGGCACCGGCTCGACGTTGATGCCGTGCCAGCCCGCTTCGTAGAAGTGGCAGGTGACCGAGTGGGTGACCGGGTCCATGGCGCCCACGTCGATGTAGAAGCCGCGCGCGACGTCCGCGAGCGCGCGCGCCAGCATGACGTCCTCGAAGTTCTGGGCGTAGGAGATCACCCCCCTGCTCGCGCCGTCTCGTGTCGCCGGCGCCGGCTATGCCGCCTGGGTCGCACTGCGGCCGCGCGCCCGGGGCGTCTCCAGGAACCAGCGGTAGGTCTTCTCGAGACCCTCGCGCAAGGGGGTCTCGGCCCGCCAGCCGAGGCGGTCGAGGCGGCCCACGTCGAGCAGCTTCTGCGGCGCGCCGTCGGGCTTGCTCGCGTCGTAGACGAAGCGGCCCTCGTAGCCGATCACCTCTGCCAAGAGCGCCGCCACCTCGCGGATGGTGAGGTCGCTGCCCGTGCCGACGTTGACGTGGCCCTCGCCGGAATAGTGGCGCATGAGGAAGACGAGCGCGTTGGCCAGGTCGTCGCAATAGAGGAACTCGCGCCGCGGCGTGCCCGAGCCCCAGATCTCGACGCTCGAGCCGCCCGTGCGCTTGGCCTTGTCGATCTTGACCATGAGGGCGGGCAGCACGTGGCTCGAGGCGAGATCGAAGTTGTCCCCGGGGCCGTAAAGATTGGTCGGCATCGCGGAGATGAAGTCGCAGCCGTACTGCCGGCGGTAGGCCTGGCAGAGCTTGATGCCGGAGATCTTGGCCACGGCGTACCACTGGTTCGTCGCCTCGAGCGGCCCGGTCAGGAGGGCCTCCTCGCTCATCGGCTGCGCCGCCTCGCGCGGATAGATGCACGAGGAGCCGAGGAAGAGCAGCTTCTCGACGCCTGTGCGCCGCGCCGCCTCGATGACGTTGGCCTCGATCATCAGGTTGTCGTAGAGGAACTCGGCCGGGCGCACGTCGTTGGCATGGATGCCGCCGACCGTGGCGGCGGCGAGGAAGACGAGCTCCGGCCGGCTCGCTGCCATCCACTCCTCGAGCTCGCGCTGGCGGCGCAGGTCGAGCTCGCCGCGCCCGACGGAGAGAATCTGGCAGCCCTCGCGCGCCAAGCGCCGGCAGATGGCCGAGCCGACCATGCCCCGGTGGCCGGCAACCCACACGCGCCGGCCCGAGAGCTCCTTGCCCTGCCGCTTCGTCTCCGTCGTCGCCATGGCGTCTCGGCTTGCCCTCCGCTGGATGCCGCCTCAGGAGTTGTGGAAAATGCCGCGCTGACCCCGAGGGCGCCGCCAGTCGCCCCGTCCGGGGCGAGCCCGCCGCGGCGCGGGCATGGGGATGCGGCACTTGACCCCGAGAGGTCGAAAGAATACACCTTTGAGCCGATTCCGACCACCCCCAAGCGGCGCCCGGGCAGCCGGGCGGACACCGCGGGCGGCGCTTCAGCCGCCGCAAGCCCCGTCCCTATAAGTCGAGAGCGACCGTGAGCCATTCCAAGACGTACTTCGAGGAAGCTGCCCGCATCGCCGCCCAGCTCGATTTCGCCACTGTCGACCGCATGGCCGAGGAGCTGGCGCGCTTGCGCGAGCGCAATGGGCGGCTCTTCCTCCTGGGCGTGGGCGGCAGTGCCGGCAATTGCAGCCACGCCGTCAACGACTTCCGCAAGCTCTGCGGCATCGAGGCCTATACGCCGGTCGACAACGTCTCCGAGCTCACGGCGCGCACCAACGACGAGGGCTGGGAGACCGTGTTCGCCGCCTGGCTCGCCACCAGCCGCGCCAACGAGAAGGACGCCATCCTGGTATTCTCCGTGGGCGGCGGCGATGCCGAACGCAACGTGAGCGCCAATCTGGTGCGCGCCATCGACGAGGCCAAGGCGCGCGGCATGAAGGTGTTCGGCGTGGTCGGCCGGGCGACCGGCTACACGGCGCGCATGGGCGATGCGGTGGTCGTCGTGCCGACCGCCGATCCCGCGCGCGTGACGCCACACTCGGAGGCCTTCCAGGCGGTGGTGTGGCATTGCCTGGTGTCGAACCCGCTGCTCCAGGTCAAGGGCACGAAATGGGAGACGGTGCTGGCGGCGCCGGCCGTGGCAAGCTGAGACGCGCCGTCTTCCTCGATCGGGACGGCGTCATCAACCGCTCCATCGTGCGCGAGGGCAAGGCCTATCCGCCCGCCTCGCTGGCCGAGTTCGAGCTCCTTCCCGGCGTCGGCGAGGCGGTCGCGGCCTTGCGCGCGGCCGGCTTCCTCGTCATCGTCGCGACCAATCAGCCGGACGTGGCCGCCGGGCGCCAGCGCCGCGAGACCGTCGAGGCGATGCACGCGCGGCTCCGCGCCGAGCTTGCCTTGGACGACATCCGCGTCTGCTATCATGACGACCGCGACCGCTGCGCCTGCCGCAAGCCGCTTCCAGGCATGCTGCTCGACGCGGCGCGCCGCTGGGACATCGCACTCGCCGAGAGCTATATGGTGGGCGACCGCTGGCGCGACGTGGCGGCCGGCCGCGCCGCCGGCTGCTTGACCGCCTTCGTCGACTACGGCTATGCCGAGCGGCGGCCCGAGGCGCCGGACGTCGTCGTGGAGTCGCTGGCGGAGGCCTGCCGCTGGATCCTCGCGCGCGAGGCGGCGGCCTCCCAAGGCACCCCTCGAGCGGCGCCGAAGGCGGGCTGAACGCTTGATTCCGGCCGGTCCGTCGGCTAATGGATGCCCCGGCAAGCGGGTCTCGATCGCAAGGGAGAGGTCGCAAAGGTGAAGACCGTTCTGATCACTGGCGGCGCCGGATACGTGGGCAACCTGCTTGTGCCGCAGCTCCTCGAGGCGGGCTACAAGGTCGTCGTCTACGACGCCCTCTACTACGGCAAGGAGACGCTGCCGCTTGCCAACCCAAACCTCCGCGTGGCCGAGGGCGACATCCGCGACACCGGCCGGCTCGCGCGGCTCTTTCCCGGCGTCGATGTCATACTCCACCTCGCCTGCATCTCGAACGATCCGAGCTTCGAGCTCGACGAAGGCCTCAGCAAGTCGATCAACTTCGACTGCTTCGAGCCGATGGTGATGGCCGCCAAGGCCGCCGGCGTCAAGCGCTTCGTCTATTGCTCCTCGAGCTCGGTCTATGGCGTGAGCGACGCCCCCGACGTGACCGAGGACCATCCGCTCGTGCCCTTGACGCTCTACAACAAGTTCAAGGGCATGTGCGAGCCGCTCCTCTTCAAGCACCAGGCGACGGGCTTCGCCTGCGTCACCATCCGCCCCGCCACCGTCTGCGGCTACAGCCCGCGCACGCGCCTCGACCTCTCGGTCAACATCCTCACCAACCACGCGGTCAACAAGGGCCGCATCACCGTCTTCGGCGGCGAGCAGAAGCGGCCGAACCTGCACATCCAGGACATGTGCGACGCCTACAAGCTGATGATCGAGGCGCCGGCCGAGAAGATCGCGGGCGAGACCTTCAACATCGGCTACCAGAACCGCAAGATCATCGACATCGCCGAGATCGTGCGCAACGTCGTCGAGGCGGAGTTCCCGGAGAAGCGGAGAATCGAGATCGTGCGCACCGAATCGAACGACAACCGCTCCTACCACATCAATTCCGACAAGATCTTCCGCGTCCTCGGCTTCCGGCCACGGCACTCGATCGAGGAGGCGGTGCGCGACCTCTGCCGCGCCTTCAAGGCGGGCAAGCTGCCGAACAGCTTCGACAACGACTGGTATTACAACGTCCGCACCATGAAGGCGATCAAGGCGGCATGAGCGACTCGGGGGGTGGCGCACCGCTTGCCGTCGTCACCGGTGGCGCCGGCTTCATCGGCAGCCACATGGTCGACCTCCTCATCGGGCGCGGCTACGCCGTGCGCGTCATCGACAATCTCGTGGGCGGGCGCGAGGCCAATTTAGCGCACCACGCGGGCAACCCGCGGCTCGCCTTCGCGAAACGCGACATCCGGACGCTCGAGCCCGGCGACGCGCTCTTTGCCGGCGTGCGCTACCTCTTCCACTTCGCCGGCATCGGCGACATCGTGCCCTCGATCGAGCGGCCGCTCGAATATCTCTCCGTGAACACGCAGGGTACCGCCCGCATGCTGGAGTGCGCGCGCGCAGCGGGGGTCAGGAAGTTCGTCTACGCGGCCTCCTCCTCCTGCTACGGTCTCGCCGCCACGCCGACGCGCGAGGACCACCCCATCCGGCCGCAATACCCCTACGCGCTCAGCAAGTACCAGGGCGAGGAGGCGGCCTTCCATTGGCACCGCGTCTACCGACTGCCGGTCAACTCGCTGCGCATCTTCAATGCGTACGGCACGCGCTCGCGCACCTCTGGCGCCTACGGCGCCGTGTTCGGCGTCTTCCTCCGCCAGAAGCTCGCCGGCAAGCCCTTCACCGTGGTGGGCGACGGCAGCCAGAGCCGCGACTTCCTTTACGTCACCGACGTGGCGGCGGCCTTCCTCGCGGCGGCGGAGACGGAGCGCGCGGGCGAGGTCTACAACCTCGGCGCCGGCAGCCCTGAGACGGTCAACCGCCTCGTCGAGCTCCTCGGCGGCGAGAGGATCAATATCCCCAAGCGGCCCGGCGAGCCCGACTGCACCTGGGCCGACATCGGCAAGATCAGGCGCGAGCTCGGCTGGGCGCCCAAGGTGAGCTTCGCCGACGGGGTCGCGCGCATCCTCAAGGAGATCGATTACTGGCGCGAGGCGCCGCTCTGGGACCCGGACTCGATCGCCGAGGCGACGAAAACCTGGTTCGACTATCTCGCCCCCTCGCCGGAGCTTGCGCCGCATGACTGAGGACCGGCTCAAGGAGAAGATCAAGACGATCGACGAGCTGTGCAAGGCGCTCGGCAAGCGCCCGCGCGCCAAGCGCGTGATCATGTGCCACGGCACTTTCGACATCGTCCATCCGGGCCACGTGCGCCACCTCATCTATGCCAAGAGCAAGGCCGACACCCTGGTCGTGAGCCTGACCGCCGACACCCACGTCTCCAAGGCCAATTTCCGTCCCTACGTGCCGCAGGAGCTGCGCGCGATGAACCTCGCGGCGCTCGAGATGGTCGATTACGTGATCATCGACAGCGAGGCGAAGCCGCTCAGGAACCTCGGCCTCATCCAGCCCGACTATTTCGCCAAGGGCTACGAGTACGTGGCCGGCGGCATCGACCCGCGCACCAAGGAGGAGCTCGCCGTGCTCGAGGGCTACGGCGGCGAGTTCATCTACACGCCGGGCGACATCGTGTTCTCCTCCTCGGCGATCATCGAGAGCATGCCGCCCAATCTGGCGCTCGAGAAGCTGCTCTCCCTCCTCGATGCCGAGGGGCTCAAATTCTCCGATCTGCGCGCCGCCCTCACGCGCTTCGCCGGCATCCGCGTCCACGTCGTGGGCGACACCATCGTCGACAGCTATACCCAGACCACCCTCATCGGCGGCAATACCAAGACGCCGACCTTCAGCGTGCGCTTCGAGAGGCAGACCGACTACGTCGGCGGCGCCGGCGTGGTGGCCAAGCACCTCGCCGCCGCCGGCGCCCAGGTCACCTTCACCACGGTGCTCGGCGCCGACCCTCTCAGGGACTTCGTGCTCGACGACCTCGCCAAGGCCGGTATTGCGGTCAACGCGATCGTCGATCCGACGCGGCCGACCACCAACAAGAACGCCTTCATCGCCGGCGGCTACCGGCTGCTCAAGGTCGACACCCTCGACAACCGCGCGATCTCGCAGCGCATCCTCGAGGAGTTCCGCGGCAGGATCGCGGCCGCCGCGGGCGATGCGGTGGTCTTCTGCGACTTCCGCCACGGCGTCTTCAACCGCCGCACCATCCCGCCCCTCGTCGAGAGCATCCCCGCAGGCGCCTACCGCGTCGCCGACAGCCAGGTGGCGAGCCGCTGGGGCAACATCCTCGACTTCCAGGGCTTCGACCTCATCACCCCGAACGAGCGCGAGGCGCGCTTCGCCCTCGGCGATCAGGACTCGGTCGTCCGCCCGCTCGGGCTAGAGCTCTACAAGCAGGCGGGATGCCGGACCCTCATCCTCAAGATGGGCGAGCGCGGCGTGATCACCTATCGCGCAGTGCCCAAGACGGACGAGGATTACCGCGCCTTCTTCGTGGTCGACAGCTTCGCGGGCAACGTCGTCGACGCCGTGGGCTCGGGAGACGCGCTCCTCGCCTACGCGACGCTGGCGATGATCAAGTCCGGCAACGAGGTCATCGCCTCGGTCCTGGGCTCGATGGCCGCGGCCATCGAGTGCGAGCACGACGGCAACGTTCCCGTCACGGCGGACGACGTGCGGCAGAAGCTCGACGGCGTAGAGAAGCGCGCGATCTTCGATTGACCGCGGAAGAGGGGCCGCATGCGCGTCATCGTCGTCGGGTTGGGCGTGCAGGGCGAGAAGCGCCGCCGCTTCGCGGGCGCCGATTTCGCCGCCGCGGTCGATCCGGTCAACCGCGAGGCGCGCTACCGCGACTTGGCCGACGTGCCGCTCGGCGATTTCGACGCGGCACTCCTCTCTGTCCCCGATGAGCCCAAGCTCGAGCTCTTGAGCTATCTTCTCGGCAACGGCAAGCATTGCCTCGTCGAGAAGCCGCTCTTCGCGGCGGAGGACGCTGAGATCGCCCGGCTCGAGGCGCTGGCGCGGGCCAAGGGGGCCGTCTGCTACACCGCCTACAACCACCGCTTCGAGCCGCATTTCGTGCGCATGCGCGAGCTCATCGCCTCGGGCGAGCTCGGTTCGATCTACCGCTGCCGCATGTTCTACGGCAACGGCACCGCGCGCCTCGTGCGCGAGTCGCGCTGGCGCGACCAGGGTGCGGGCGTGCTGCCCGATCTCGGCTCGCATCTTCTCGACACGGCGCGCTTCTGGTTCGGCGACATCGCGGACGACTTCCGCGTCGCCTCGGCGCACGCGTTCGAGAACCGGGCGCCCGATCACGTGGTGATCGATTCGGTCGGGCGGCGGCCGGCGCTCGAGCTCGAGATGACGCTCCTCATGTGGCGCAACCACTTCACCTGCGACATCCTCGCCGAGAAGGGGACGGCGCACATCCGCTCCCTCTGCAAATGGGGACCCGCGCGCTTCGTGAGCCGCAGGCGCGTGCTGCCGAGCGGCCGGCCGCCCGAGGAGGCGGTGACGCTCGTCGAGGAGGATCCGACCTGGGCGATCGAGTACGCGCATTTCAGGACGCTCGTGGCGGAGGGGCGGGCGGCCGACCTGGCGAACGATCTCTGGCTCAACCGCAGCTTGCGGCGGCTCGGCGCCGCGGCGCTCGAGGAGTGCGGGCGATGAGCGCTGCCGCACCCGTCATTGGCTACGCCGGCATGACCCATCTCGGCCTCAATTCCGCGGTGGCGGCGGCGGAGCGCGGCTTCGCCGTCGTCGCCTTCGATCCCGACGGCGGGCGCATCGCGGCGCTTCAGCGCGGCGAGCCTGCGGTGAGCGAGCCCGATTTGCCCGAGCTCATGGCGAAGAACAGGGAGCGCCTCGCTTTCACGGGCGATCTCGCGGCGCTCTCGCGCTGCGACGTCGTCTATGTGGCACCCGACGTGGCGACCGACGATGCGGGTGCGAGCGATCTCGGCCCGCTCAGGGCGCTCATCGCCGCCGTCGAGCCGGCACTCAAGGAAGACGCCGCGATGGTGGTGCTGAGCCAGGTGCCGCCCGGCTTCACCCGCGGCCTCGCGCGCGCCGACGCCCGCACGTTCTATCAGGTGGAGACGCTGATCTTCGGCCGTGCCATCGAGCGCGCACTCCATCCCGAGCGCTTCATCGTCGGCTGCGCCGAGCCGCTGCTGCCGCTGCCGCCAGCACTCGCGGCCTTCCTCGGCGCCTTCGGCTGCCCCGTCCTGCAGATGCGCTACGAGAGCGCCGAGCTTTCGAAGATCGCCATCAACTTCTTCCTCGTGGCCTCCATCAGCGCCGCCAATACGCTCGCCGAGCTCGCCGAGCACATCGGCGCCGACTGGTCGGAGATCGTGCCGGCCCTGCGCCTCGACAAGCGCATCGGCCAGCATGCCTATCTCGCCCCCGGCCTCGGCATCGCCGGCGGCAACCTCGAGCGCGATCTCGCCACCTTCGTGCGCCTGGGAGCCGAGGCCGGCAGCGACGTGGGCGTAGTGCTCGCCTGGCAGGCCAACAGCCGGCACCGCCGCTTCTGGGCGCTGAGAAGGCTCCACGACACCGTGCTCGCGCGGCTGACCGATCCGCTCATCGGCGTGCTCGGCCTCGCCTACAAGGAGGACACCCACTCGACCAAGAACTCCCCGTCGCTGGCGCTGATCGCGGAGCTCAGGCCGTTCCGCCTGCGCGCCTACGATCCCGCCGTCAAGGTGGAGCCGGCCTGGCACCCCGCACTCGCCCAAGCGCGCGACGCCCTCGATGCCTGCCGCGGCGCCGACGCCGTCGCGATCATGACGCCGTGGCGGCCGTTCAAGGCGCTCTCGCCCGCGGCGATGGCCGAGGTCATGGCGGGGCGCGTCGTCATCGACCCCTATGGCGTGCTCGACGCCCGGGCCTCCGCTGCGGCAGGGCTCGAGCATCACCGCCTGGGTGCCGAGTGCCGCTGACCGCCATGCTCGCGCACCGCAAGCCCCTGCCGAGCCCGCCCGCCCGCGTCGTTGTGCTCGGCGCCAGCGGCATCATCGGCCGCGCGCTGGCCGCGCGGCTCACGGCGGAGTCCATCCCCGTCCTGGCGCTGGGCTCGGCCGACGTCGACCTCCTCGGCGACGGGGCCGAGGCGAGGCTCGCCGGCCTCTTGCGCGCCGAGGACGCGCTGGTGATGCTGGCGGCCCTCACGCCGGAGAAGGGGCGCGACATCGCGACGCTCATGAGGAACCTCGACATGGGCGAGGCCGTATGCGCGGCCCTCGGCCGCAGCGCTTGCGCGCAAGTGATCTATGTGAGCAGCGACGCCGTCTACCCGCCCGGCCCCGGCCTCGTCAGCGAGAGCACGCCGGCCGACCCGCCTGATCTCTACGGCGCCATGCACCGGACGCGCGAGGCGATGTTCGCCTCCGCCGTGGCGCGCGAGCGCCTCGCGATCGCGCGCGTCACCATGGTGCTGGCGGCGGGCGACACCCACGGCTCCTACGGCGCCAACCGCTTCCGCCGCCAGGCACGCGAGACGGGCAGGATCGCCCTTGCGGGCAAGGGCGAGGAGACGCGCGACCAGATCTATTTGGGCGATCTGGTCGAGCTCATCCGCTTGATGCTCGTCCACCGCAGCCATGGCCTCGTCAATGCGGCGAGCGGCACCTCGCTCAGCTTTCTCGAGGTGGCGCGCCTGGTGGCGGCCCAGTTCGAGCCCAATGCGGAGATCGCCTTCACGCCGCGCAGCGTCCCGGTCACCCATCGCCATTACGACATCACGGCGGTGCGCCGCGCCTTTCCCCGCTTCCGCTTCACCCCCCACGGCGAGGCCATCGCCCGGGTCCACCGCGAGGAGAGCGGGCGATGAGCGGCGGCCCGGCGCCGGCGATCGATCACGCCTTCGTCACCGGAGGTGCGGGCTTCATCGGCAGCCATCTGGTCGAGCGCCTCCTCGCACTCGGCTGCCGCGTCACGGCCTACGACAACTTCTCGACCGGCTTCGTCGAGTTCCTCGGCGAGGCGAGAAAGCACCCCCGCTTCACCTTCATCGAGGGCGATCTCCTCGACGCGGTGGCGCTTGCCCGGGCCATGGCGGGCTGCGACATCGTCTTCCATCTCGCCGCCAACGCGGACGTGCGCTACGGTATCGAGCATCCCATGAGGGACCTCGAGCAGAACACCATCGCCACCTTCAACGTGCTCGAGGCGATGCGCGCGAACGGTGCCACGCGCATCGCCTTCGCCTCGACAGGCTCGATCTACGGCGACGCTAAGGTGATCCCCACGCCCGAGGATGCGCCCTTTCCGGTGCAGACCTCGCTCTACGGCGCCTCCAAGCTCGCGGGCGAGGGGCTGATCGCCGCCTATTGCGAGGCCTTCGCCATGCAGAGCTGGATCTTCCGCTTCGTCTCGATCCTGGGCGAGCGCTACACCCACGGGCACGTCTTCGACTTCTACAAGAGGCTCCTCGAGGATCCGAGCCGGCTCCACGTGCTCGGCAACGGCCGGCAGAAGAAATCCTATCTCTACGTCGAGGACTGCCTCGCCGCCATCCTGACGGCGCTCGCCCGCGCCGAGGCCAGGGTCAACGTCTTCAACCTCGGCACCGAGGAGTACGTCGAGGTCAACGACTCGATCGCGACGATCACGGCCCACCTCGGGCTCGCCCCGCGGCTCAGCTATGCCGGCGGCGAGCGCGGCTGGGTCGGCGACAATCCCTTCATCTTCCTCGAGACCAAGCGCATCAGGGCACTCGGCTGGACGCCGCGGCTCGACATCCGCCAGGGCATCGTGCGCACGCTCGAATGGCTCACGGCCAACCGCTGGATCTTCGAGCGCCGGACATGACGGAAACGCCGGCATTGAGCGGGCTGCGCTGCCTGGTGACCGGCGCCTACGGCACGCTCGGCAGCGCGATCGCGCACCGGTTGCGGCGGGAGGGGGCCCATCTCCTCCTCGTCGGACGTGCGGCCCCACGGCTCGCCACCCTCCGCGAGGCGCTCGCCGCCGAGCAGGCCCCTGGCGGCATCGAGACGCTGGCGCTCGACCTCGCCGCCAAGGAGGCGCCCGAGCGCGTGGCGGCCGCGGTCGGCGCGCTCGGCCGCCTCGACGCGCTCTTCAACAACGCGGCCATCCAGGGGCCGATCGGCCCGCTCTGGGAGAACGACTGGCAGGCCTGGGAGGAGACGGTCCGCGTCAACCTGCTCGTGCCGGTTGCCCTCGCGCGCGCCCTCGTCGAGCCCCTCGCCGCCGCGCGGCGCGGCAAGATCGTCAATATCTCGGGCGGGGGGGCAAGCGGCCCGCGCGCCAACTTCAGCGCCTATGCCGTCGCCAAGACGGCACTGGTGCGCTTCACCGAGACCTTCGCGGAGGAGGTCCGCGCGTGCAACATCGAGGTGAACGCCATCGCACCAGGCACGCTCGCAAGCGCCATGACCGAGGCCGTCCTCGCCGCCGGAGAGGCCCGGAGCGGCGAGCGGGAGATGGCCCTAGCACGGAAGGCCCAGAGCGGCGAGGCAGCGGCGGCACTCGAGAAGGCGGCGGGCCTCTGCGCCTGGCTCGCCTCGCCGGCGAGCGACGGCATCACGGGACGCCTCATCGCAGCACTCTGGGATCCCTGGGAGACGCTCGGCCGGCATGCCGCCGAGCTCGCCGGCTCGGACATCTATACGCTCAGGCGAGTGCTGCCCAAGGACCGTGGCAAGGACTGGGACGCGGGATGAGCCGCCTGCCCCGGGGCTAGCCCCCTCGCCGGGGCCTGCTTCGCCGCGTCCGCCCGCAGGCCGCGCCGGCTCCCGGAATCCGAGTGTGGCATCAGTAGCTGGAGAAGCTGGGTATGAAGTTATGCACCTGCGAGGTGTAGAGCGCCTCGCGGCCCACATCCCCGCGCTCGTGCGCGCGATCGTTGGGATCGACGGCCAAGGCGTTCTTGACCGGCAGGTCCTTGCCCTCGATCCACACGGCAAGCGCATAACCCGTCCATTGGTCGGTGAAGCGGTAGAGCGGCATGCGGAGATTGCCGAGGATAGGGTTGGCCACGAAGGCGCGGTCCCCGACGAACCCCCTGAACACGACGAAATGCAGGTAATCGCCCCTCTGAAGAAGGATGATGACGGGCCCGTTGAGCTCGGTCAGCTGCTGCAACGTCATCTTGAGGCCCTCGGCCGCGAACCCGAAGTGCTCCGCCGCGCGCTTCATGTCGAGCATGGAAAGGCCGTTCTTCTCCTTGTCCTTCCACTCTTCCTTGCTGTAGGTCACGCGCATCGCGGTGGTGAACTCGCTCTCGCTGATCGGCTTCCCGTAATAATATTCGCTGACGGTCGAGAGGGCGGCCGAGCCGCAGGTGAAATCGGTGAGCTGCCGCGTCACATCGTGGAACTTGTTGTCGTGCCAGGTCTGGACCCGCCGGTCCAAGGGATCCGGGCCGGCGGCGCACCCGGCCAGCACGAGCATCGTCAGGGCGAGGAGCGGCCATCTCATGGTGCGCGCTCTCAGAACTTGTGAATGTAGTCGACGCCAAGGATGGCATCCTTGGCGTCCCGCGACGCCCCAATGATGATCCACGGCTCGATGAGGTTGCCCGGGTTGATTGCATGGGTATAGGCGAAACGCATGCTGATCGGCGTGGCAAGCGTCTGGGGTACTGTGACCCCGTTGAAGCTCCATTTCTCCTGGTAGTCGAGGATGGCCTGAAAGCTGAGCGTGTCCGTGTCGTTGACGGAGAAGCCGAGGCCGGTATTGAGCTCCCAGATGTCTCCCGGCGAGACGTGCACGCCGTAATAGTTGGTCGGGATGAAGTGGCTGTAACTCACCGTGGTGAACAGCAGAACCGGGTCGTATGATTTGAGCGCCGTGACCGACCCCGTCATGATCCAGTGCCCCGTGCCGATCTGGGGGCTCAAGGGATTCTCTCGTATCGCCGCCCGAGACGGCCGAGTTCCCGCTGGGGGGCAAATAGGGTGGCCGGCCGGTCGGGGCTGAAATCTGCGCGCCTACGATCACGTTGGGCCTTTCGGCGCCTTCGTTGAGAGCGCTGTATTTCGCACCGAAGCTCACATCTCCCGGACCGTTCAGCTCGATCGAGGATTGCGTCAGCCCTTGGATCTGCCGCTGCCCCCACACGTAAGGCGCGGTCACGAACCCTTCGAGCCCGGTGACGATGCCGAAGCGCCCGGTGGCCGTCGCCATCACCACCTTATCGTTTCCGATACCCTGCGCCAGGCTCGTATGAAGATAGCTCAGCGAAATGTCGGACTCGATCTTCATCGGCTTCACCAGGACGGCCTCGTTGCGCAGGAATTCCAGGTGCTGGCGCAGCGTCTCCTCGGCCTGCTCCTTGGGCGAGGGGGTGTTGCCCGCCGTCCCGCCCTGATTCTGTGCCGAAGGATTGGAGCCGCTGTTCTGGCCCTGCGCCGGAGCATTGCCGGCGGTGCCCTGGTCCGGCTGCGCCTGGGTCGCCTTCTTCTTCGTCTGGTCCTGGTCCTGGTCCGATGCTCCCGGCCCGCCGCCGACGATGAGCGCCATCTCGCCGGCGGCGAGCTGCCGGCATTTGAACATGGCAATCGGGATCGTCACGTCGCCGAGAGCCCGGGTCGCGACGCGGACGGTGCCGTTCCTGATGGCGAGCTTCCCGGTGACGCGATCGCCGCCGCTGCCGGGCGACACCGTCACCTCGCCGCTGCTCGAGGCCGCCGTCAGCTTGTCGAGGCCCACCACGATCGTGCGGCCCATATATTTGAACGCCAGTCCATGGCAGTCGACGCCCACAATCTCGCCGGTCAGGTGATCGCCGGCGACGGTGGTAAGCTCGCCCGGGGCGGCCTGCACGCGCGCTCCCGCGGAGGCCGCGTCGCTCCCGGCATGCGCGCCGAGCGGCATGCACAAGAGCAAGGCCGAGAGGGCAAGGGGGCGCGAGAAAGTGGTCAACGGACGATCAGGGGGGCGCGTCGGGTCAATCACTGCCGCCGATTGTCACCCGACCCGCTCCGCAATCGAACCCGCGTCGCTCGGCAGCAAACGAGGACGCTGTAGAAGTCGGGCTCAGGGAAGGTTGACCGGGCTGGCTGCGACTCCCGTCCCCGCGGCGCTCTGCGAAGCAACCGCCGGGCGGAGCCGCAACCATCCCGTATCCTGCCGACCGGCTTAGTAGCCGTAGTACGAGTAGTAGTACGCGTAGTAGTAGTTCAAGTACGAATAGTACGCGTAGTACTGGGCGTCGTAGTAGTAGGCTGTCGCGTAGCTGCTGGAGCCGGTACCGTATACGTAGTTGTAATAGGTACCATAGGCGGCATAGAGGCTCGCGTATGAGCCGTAAAGCGCGCCATAGTAGCCGTAGTACGCCGCCGTGGAGCCGCTACCTTTGACGGACGCCATCTCCTTGTCGGAGAGAACCGTCAAGTGGGAGGAATCGCCAAGCAGAGGATTGTTGGCATAGGAAGGAGTGCCGAACGCCATCAGGGCGAGCACCGCCAGACCGGCCAACTTCAGGAATAGCTTCATCGTACATTCTCCCCCAAAAACCACCTCAGAGACATGTATGGTCGCATAGGGGTTAACCAAGGTCAAGACATTGCGAGAGCAAAATTCCTGCTGTGACCGCCGTCACAGCACCGTCCCCGGCCGTGGGCATGAAATTAATTTCAAAGTCTCGACAAACCTGCTTCAAAGTCTCGACGACGCTGTTTCGCGGCGTTTTGGCCGCCTGCCGGGCGGGCCGTTCGCGAAACTCGATCGAGATGCGTCGCCATCTCGCGCCGAGCGTGTGCGGTCCGGGGCCTTGGGTGGCGCCGCGCGCAGCGCCGCGATGACGCGCGCAAGTCGATCGTCGGAGCCCGCCGCCGGCTCAAGACTGGCATGCAGCGTTTTTCCACGGCGGCGCCGTGCATATGGACTGTCACAAGATGGCCCATAATATGCTGGCGTTGCGCCGCGGCAAGATGCGCGGTCGCGCGAGGGCGCCCCGCAATTTCGCCCGCAATTTCGGCGGCCGCCTGTTGACATGATATAAGATTGCCCGCATCATATTAAATCGCATTTTTCCTGGGGGAGGTGCACATGTTTACGAGCACGCGTCGGAAGGCATACCGGAACCCGCGATCTCATTGGGTGATCGGCTTGGGCGCCGCTCTCGGCGCCGCGCTTGCGCTCTGCGCTCCGTCCTCAGTCGCCATGGCGCAGGGCGCTCACACCGCCGCCACCAATATCCCGGGCGTGAGCGCCTTCCTGGCACCGCCGGAAGGTTTCGATGCGGTCCACGCGTCCTCGGCGCAGCTTCAGCAATACGGATTTCCGCCGCGGCCGGGCGGGAACAACGCCGCGGCCTTGGCCGATTGGGAGAAGATGGCGAGCGCGCCGGTCACGCGCATCATGCCGACGCTGGAGCAGACGCAAATCTATCATGGCCCGCGGCGGCCGGGGCCCTCGGGCAAGAGCAACGAGGCGACAGTCGGAAACATTACCAATTCCACGAGCTCCAATTGGAGCGGCTACGCGATCACATCCAGCAACGATCCGTTCACGGCCGAGGAAGTTTTGGCCCAGTATTCCGTGCCGCCCGCCCAACAGGCCTTCGGCACATGCAACGGCGGGTGGGATTACGGCTCGGCATGGGTCGGCGTCGACGGGTTCAGCAACGGCGTCGTTTTTCAGGCTGGCATCGAGTTTGATGCCTATTGCGGAGGCGACGTTCCCCAGACGCTCTACTCGACCTGGTTCGAGTGGTATCCGAATGGCGAGTCCCGGATCTCGAACTTCCCGATCGACAAAGGCGATCTCGTGCGCGTGTATATCTGGAACACCAACACGACGACGGGCGAAACCTACATCGTCAATTACACAAAGAACGCAGCCGTGGGGCTCGCCTTTTCCGCGCCGAGCGGCTACCCGGAGACTGGCAATAGTGTCGAGTGGATCGTTGAAAGGCCGGGGGTGAGCGGAGGGTTGGCGACGTTGACCAACTACGTGTCCGACCCATGGACGTTCTGCGAGGCGTTTAATTACACCAGCGGCAGCCCGACCTATTACTATCCGGGCTCGAGCGCCCCGGCCAACGGCAGCGTGAATGCAATAACCATGCTCGACAACAGCAGCAACGCGATCTCCTATGCCGAGCTGCAGGGCAATTGGGATTTGTGGTTCTACGACGAGGGATCGGCGTACTAACTCAAAACGCCTGGGCGTGCGGGCCGTGCCGGTCGGGCCGGCCCGCTTCGACCTAAAGGACAGCTCACCAACTCTCGGTCTCGGGCCGCTTGAATTCGCTCGGCGCGCCCGGGGTGTGGTCTTGTGGACAATGCTGCCGCGCTGACCACAACCCCTGAGGTCCAATAACCGCGGAAGCGGAGATTTGACGTGCTGCCGGGCACGGACATCTTCGCACGTTATGGACAGAGGCCTTATGCGCCCGCACGTCGTATCGACCGCGAATGCCAATGGGTTGTACCGCGTCCGAGGGGGGAATGGCGGGCGCTGCCTCGGGGGAATTGCGGAGCGCGCGGCTCACCGCGTCGTCGATCCTGCGGCCTCCTCTTTACGGCCCTCCAGGATATGGACCTGGACCGGAGTGAGGACGGACGGCACCTTGACGCCGTGCAGCATGACGTGTCGCCCCAGAGGCACGCGCTCGACCTCGACCCTCGGCAGGAATTCGGCGACCATGCCGCGCAAATCGTCGGCCGCATACTGCAGCGTCGGCGGATGCGAGGAGAGAAGCGGCAGAAGCTTCGTGCTCGGCCGATAGGCGAGCCGCTCCAGGCCGTAGAACCAGCGCGGCACGCAGGACTCCACGAGGATGAATCGCCCGCCGGGCTTCAGCACGCGGCTCGCCTCGCCGATCGCGCGGCGCGCGTTGGACCGGCAATCCGCGACGGTTCGCCCGACCAGGTGGTGGATCAGCATGACCATGAGCACGGCGTCGAAGGAGCCGTCCGGCTCGGGGATGTCGAGGGCGCTCCCTGTCTTCGCCCGGGCATTGGGCGGGAAGACCTTGGCAGGCAGATCGGGCGGGAGCTTGTCGAAAAAGAGATCGAGGGCGACGATCTCGCCCACGCGCGACGCGTCGTAGTCGAATACGCCGCCGTTGCCGATGTCGAGCATCCGCCCTATGCCGGAGAGCTTCTCGGAGACGCGGCCGCGGAGCCGGACGTAGGTATCGAGCGTCTCGATGTTCCGCTTGTATTCCTCGATGTTCTTCAAGAAATATCGTTTGTTCGCGTCCAAGGACTCGCGCAGAACGGGATCGTCAGGGGGCTCGCTCACGCAAGGCCTCTCGATGAAAAGCGGAAACCGCGTGTGATGTACCGAAATGCCGTCCGGACCGCAACCGGAAGTATCGCGCACCTGCGCGACCGAGGCGCGGTGTCGGCGGGCGGTGCGCGCGCCGCGCTTTCGCGAGGCACATGCTCTATCCGCCTGCGGACGTGACGACGAAGCCGTTGCGCCCGACTCCCTCTCCGCCTGCCGGCCCCAGCCGCACGGTACAATCGGGCCGGACTGCGGGGGTCTGGAAGCCGAGTGCCGCCCCCTGGCCATAATATGTGTTGATCTCCTGCGCGGAGACGTATGGCACGTCGCGCGCATACAAATTGACCATGACGTAATGGCGGAGGAAAGGGTCCTCCAGGTCGACGCGCACCATGTGGCAGCGGTCGAGACGGCTGAGCAGCGGGGCCAGGTCGAACTCGGTCTCGAGCCTGCGCGCGAGTGGAGGGTCGCCCGGATAGGGCGATAGGCCGGGAATGCCGTCATGGGCCGCCACGCTCGCCAGGCGGACGGTCATGGTGACGAGTTGGAGGCCTATATAGAGCTGCGCGGGCACGCGCCGCCACCGCGTCGCGCGCGGATCGGCGAGCGGCAACAGCAGCAGGAGGAGCAAGAACGGGGAGAGCCAGACGTACGCCTTGCCGGCGGCGTAAGGGTTCCCCTGGAGCGCCAGCGCCGCGACCAGCGCGAGGCCGGTCGCGAGGCCTGCCGGCAGCCAGAGCTCGCGCGCCCTGAGCGAGCGTAGCGCGCACCAGCCGAGAGCGGCGACCTCGACCGACACGGCGATCCCGACGGCGACGAGGAGCCAATGGGGAGAATCGAATGTGGGGACGACCCGATAGAGGCCCGCCAGGCCCGCGATTCCGTTGGTGATCGTCAGCCTCGTATGGATCGGTCGAAACAGGGCCGACAAATCGTCGCCCACGACCGCGAAACCGTGGAAGTAGGAGAACCAGTTCAGGGACATCTCGGGGCTGGACGAGATCGAGCGTATTTGCTCGTAGAGGAAGCCGAGCGTGCTGTCGAAGCATGGTAACGCAAGACCCGCCCCCAATGCCGCCGCCGCGAGCTGAGGGATGACGCGCTGGAACGACGATCTGCTCGCCCAAAGAACCGCGAGGAGCGAAGCGCCATAGACCGGCACATAGACCGGAAGACACTCCGGATAGAGATAAATGGCGCCCGCGACGAGGAGCGACAGCGCCAAGCTGGCGCGCAGCCTGTCGAGTGCGCCTGCCGTGAGGGTTCCCGCGGCCGGCAAGAGGGGCTCGAGGCCCAGGCCGAACAGCGCCGGCATCACCATGACGCCGGCAAGCTGCGACCAGGCATCGACGTCGATGAGATATCCGCCCCAAAAACCGCAGGCGAAGGTCAATGGCACGACGAGCCGTGCCGCCGGCCGCGCGTCCGTCGCGGCGCGCAGGAGAAAATAAAGGCTCGGCACGTAGAGCGAGAGGGTCAGGCTCACGAAGTCGTTGGCGAGCTCGAAGACAGGGATCTTGAGCGCGATCCCGACATGGGCGAGTGCCGCGAACGCCATCGTGACGGAGGGGCGCGTGTGGAGATGCGCCAGCCCGATCAGCATGGGGTTGCGCAGCACGGCGGCCGGGCTCGCATACTGCGATGCCCAGATCGCCGCCGCGCTCATCTTGGAGAAGACGCTGCCGGCGGTCACGTAGTTGAAATAGTCCCAGACGTTTCCATGGTATGCGTAGTAAGGCTCTCCCGCGATCCATTTGGGCAGCGACAGGGCGGCCGCAGCGAGAGCCCAGGCCGCGGCGAGGTGCCAAATGTCCCGGCGCCGCTCGCCGGCCAATTCGCCGCCGCGGCGCAGCCGGGACGCGAGACAGCCGAGGCCGAGTGCCGCGAGCGCACCGTAGAGCCAGACCTGCTGGCTTATCGCAAGTCCCGCCCTGAGCAGGTTCGGCGCAAGGATCGCGACGATGCAATAGCCGAAGACCGGCGCGAGGGCGATGCGCGGGGCGCGTCCCTCGGGCAGCAGCAGCGACGCGGGCAAGCCGATCAGCGCGAGCAGCACGACGGAATAGACCAGAAAGGCGATGTCGATCATCGCGTCACTGTCGACCGCGGAAGGATCGCGGTCTGCGTGCGCCGTATCAGGGAAGGTGCTGGGTGGTCGGGGTGCAAGTCAGAATCCATGGCTGGGATCGCTGGCATCGACGCTCGGAAATTCTTCGCGGGGCGCCAAATCTCGCGAAGCCGTCGAGTCTGATCGGCGGCCCATGGTAACAAGCCAGTGGACGAGGAGGAAGGATTGTAGTCCTGGCCCGCTGCAATTGCCGGCCTCAGTCCGCTTCCTGGTCTCCCGGCAAAATGATAGCGTTCGCGCGGATACTCGGTCATGCGCGGGACATCGGTGAAGGCGGGTTAATCGTCATGGTTCGTTGCCTCCCTGAGCGGCTTGTCCGACCCCATTGCCCCGGCGCCCGCGGATGGGGCGGCTCACCCCGCGGCTGGCGCACGGCGGCGTCGGTACCGGGCGCGTCGCGTCGCGGGCGAGCTCTGGGGAGAGCCGCGCAGGGGAACGGCTCTCCGGCATGACCGCCGATCTGCTCATGGGCGGCCTAGGCGCGCTCTGGTTTCTTCTTGTCGCCATTCTGCTCAGCCTGGGCGGCCTCGGTCTCCTCGCCGTCCTCGGCTGCCGCAGCCGGCTCGCCGCACCTCTCTTCCTGGCACCGGCCCTGATGTTGGCCTTGTGGACGATCCTTTGCTCGGGCGCCGCGTGGCTCCGGCTGCCGATCGTTGGCGTGACGCCGTGGGTGTGGGCCGTGACGCTGCTCCTGATGTTGCCGGGCATCCATATCGTGATCCGGGCGGTACAAGGCCGAATGGGCTCGGCACTGCCAAGGTCCGCTCCCTGGAGCGACGCCGGCTTTCTAGTGCCGGCAGTGCTCTGCTGCCTGTTGCCCCTCGCCGTGCTGCCCGGCGTGCTGCGCTTCGGACTGGCCGATTTTGCCGGGTCCACGGCACCGGACAGCTGGTCCTATGTTGCCGTCGCAGATTATCTGCGCGTCGAGCCGCGCGGCGTCGCCTCCGGCCTCAGCCCCCTCCACCAATATGCCGCCCATCTTGCCGACGCGCGCAACGCCACTTACGCGCTCCTCGCGTTCCTCTCGTCGGTGTCGGCGGGGGGGCGTCCGGACACGGCGGTCAATCTGTTCTGCCTTTTGTCCCTTTTCGCCTTCGCGGGTGCTGTTGCCCATTTCGCGCTCACGGTATTCGAACGACGGCTGGTGCCGACCGTGGCACTCCTTCTCCTCAGCGTCTATGGCTGGCCCGGAGACATCGTTTTTGTCGGTAATTTCGATCAATTACTGGTGCTGCCGCTGCTTCCCGCCCTGGCCTCGGTCGCCGCCCACGCCGCGAAAGAACGATCCCCGTGGCGCTTGGCGCCCGCGGCGTCGCTGCTGATCGCGGCAGCCTTGTACGCGTACATCGAGATGGCCGCATTCGGTATCGCCGTGGCAGCGAGCTTCTCGCTCGGAGGGGCCATTCGGCCGTGGCGGACGCTCGGACGCACAGCGGCAGCCGTTCTGCTCGCGCTGGCGGGCGCGTCTGTTGCACTGCTGCCGGGGGGGAAAGCGCTTGTCGTCTATTTTCTCGATCAGCTGGCAAGCGGGACCACGACCGGCCTCCGGCCCGCGGAAGGTTATTTTACCGGCCTGACCGACCCCAGCTATGCGCTATCGGCGGTGTGGGCATTGGGGGGCGAATTTCACTTTCCGGAATATATTCTGACGGGCGCGTTGGTGGCCGCGGCCATGACCGGCTGCGCGCTCTGGGGTGCGATACGACCGAGCCGGGGCGTGCTGCCGGCGTTCGCGGGTGGCGCGGTGCTGCTCGCCTATGGCACGATGGCTTTCGGCAGCCATTACTCCTATGGCGCGTACAAGATTGTCTCCGTCAACTTCTGGGTCATCGCCTGGCTGGCCGTCAGCGGCGGCGCCGACCTCGCGAGGCGGCTCGGGCGGAAGTCTGCCTTTCGGAACCTCGGGTCGGCGGAGGTCTGCGGAATGGCAGTGCTGCTCGTGCCGGCGATCTATCTCCGCGCTCATACCGTGCTCGAGATCAATCGCTTTGAGGTGTCGGCCGCGGCACATCGTCTCGCCCGCGAGGCGGCCGATGCCGCGGCCCGCATCGGCAAAGGCGCTCCGCTGCTGGTATCCGTCACCGATGAGCTGGCAAATGTGTGGGCGGTGTATCAGCTCGATGCCGTGCCCATGCGCGTGGCTCCTTACCGCCTCTATATGTCGGCTCCGCAGTTGGCACGGCTCATGGCGGCGGCGCGACCGGTCCCGTGGCAGAGGATCGCGTATGCGCTCACCGACCGCAGCAGGCCGGCCGTGCCGTCGATCGTGGCGGGCGGCCGGGTGGTCTGGCAGAACCGTGCATATGCGCTTTGGCAAGTGGCGCCGGGAAACTGGATGACGATCGCCGAGGTCGACAACCCCAATGGCGTCGAGGGGAGCAGCGATCGGCCCTTCATCTGGCTGGGCGGCGGGGCGACCCATCTGACCGTCGTGTCGGGTGCCGCCGGCGACGCCATCCTGACGGCCGAGGTCGTTCCCGGTCCGCGCGCGGCAGAGGGTGCGCGCTCCTGGGATGTCGCCGTGCGCGCCGGGGATTGGCGCACGACGGCAGAGATCAGCCCGCCGGCCGCGAGCATCCGTCTGCCCGTGCGGGCCGGAGTGACCGCCGTCGAGCTCACCGTGCTCGCCGCACCTGCCGGACGAATGCCCGACAACGGCGACCGCAGGCCGATGATCGTCGGCCTTTTCGACTACCGCCTGACGCCGGTCAGCGATTGACGCGCTTTTGCGGCTCACCGCGGCGACGTTGCCATGTTGATCTAGTTGCTGCGGGCGAAGACCGATAGCCGAAGGGCAAAGGAAAATTCAATGGTCGACTATGTCGTCATGTGCCTGCTGTGCTGCCTCACCGGTTTAGGTGTGCGGCGGGTCCTGGCAAACAAGCCCGAGAATGCTTCGGGCTGGACGCTGGCGCCGGGTCTCGGGCTTTCGGTTTGGATCGTGTTGCTGACGTTGGCCGTGGCTCTCGGTCAACCGATCGGGCGCGCCGCTCTGCCGATCGCGGCGATCAGCGTCATTTTGGCACTGCTTGGCCTGAGGAGCCATCGGCACGTGCGGAACCGCGCCGCCATCGTCGGCATTTGCATCGCACTCGTGGTGCCGGTGGCGGTCATGGCGGCCTATTTCTGGTACGGCATCTCAACCTATCCCGGCAGCGACAAGGCCGACGGCTGGAATTACCAAGCCTACGCGGAATACTTGAAGACGATGCCGGCGGGCGGGATCGCTGAAATGATCCCGCTCTACGCATATGGCATTCGCATCTCCGCGGCGCGGTTTGCCGGGTCAGGGCTCATAGCCTTGTATAGCGCCTTTCTGCGCGAGGACACACAGGCGGCAACCGGCGTTTTCTTGGCGGTTTCCCTCTTCTTTTACTGCTCGGGTTGCCTCTCATTCAGCCAGATGGCGTTGCGCCACCGAGGATACGCACCCGTCTTCTACGCGGCGTTCGCCACCTGCGGCGGTTGGATGCTCAATCTGATCATGGCCAATAATTTCGACAATGTGCTGGCGGCCGGCTTCGGGCCGACCCTGGCCGGCCTTGCCTACCGGGTCGATCCTCGCCGCCCCCGCTGGGGGGTTGCGGCAGGGCTCGCCGCCGGAGCGGCGATCCTCACCTACCCGGAGTTGTCTCCGGTTCTGCTGTTCCCGGCCACAGCGGTCGTCGTGGAGCGGATGATCCGCGAACATTGGGCGCGCAAAGCCTGGCTGCTACTATTAGGCGTCACCCTCATCGTAGCACTCCTGGTCGGTGCTCTCTGGCTGAACGGCTGGATCGCCTTCTTCCGCATTCAGCTTGCAGCGGCGCTATCGGCGGGTCGGCGGCCCGGCGAGGGCTATTACCCGGCTCTGCTCGACCAGCACTGCGCGCTCGCGGCGTTTTGGGGTTTTTGGTCGCCGGTGGAAAGCTGCTGGGCGGCAATCAGGGACGGCACCTATTATGCCGGCCAGGCGCTCGCCGTCATGCTTTCGCTCCTCGCCGTGATCGGCGCGGCTGCGGCATTGCGGCGCGGCCGCTGGGCGTTGCCGGTCACGATGCTACTCAATGCAGCAATGGCCGGCTATGCTCTCCTGATATGGCATTACGGTTATGCCGCCTCAAAAATAATCTCTGCCGGCTGGTTCACTTTGGCTTATTTGGCCTTCGTGGGCGGCGAAACCTTATGGCTGGCACGGCCGCGGCCGCGATTGCTGCAGAGCGGCTTAGCCGGCGCGGCAATCCTGTCTTATGCGACGGTCTCCGGCATGCGAGTCATCAAATTCGACGATATGGTCGCGCAAAAGAACATCGAATATTTTGCGCAGGTACGCAATGTCGCGGCGATTGCATCCAATGCCCGGATTGCCGTGAATCTGGACGATCTACTGCCTTTGGGATGGGCCGTCTATTATCTGAGACAGGCAAAAACCATCGTGATCAGTCACCACCCGGAGTTTGCCCCTCTTTCTGAAGCGCCGGCATCAAGTCGCGTGTCTTCTAAAAACCTCGGGGACATACGCTTTCAACTGGTCGGGCCATCAGGGGCTCTGTGCCCCGAATGGCGCTTGGTCTGGGAAGGCGGCCCCTACCGCTTGTTCAAGACCTCGGCTTCGGGATCGCCGTTGTTGGCCGACCTCACCACGCCGAACGGCCTTGAATCTTGGGGCTTCTGGATGGGGGGGGGCGACACCGAGTTCACCATCGTTTCCCGTGAAGCCGGCGAAGCGGACCTCAGCGCGTATCTGGGTCTCGGGCCAAGCCTGCCCGGCCGCACCGACACCCGGATCGCGGTCCTGACCGATCGCGGCTATCGCGGCGATTTCACCGTCGGCAACGGCCTGTTCTCCTTCCGCGTGCCGATCGGGGCAGGCGCCACCAGTATCCGCCTGCGGCCGTTGGACGAACCGACGCTGCTCAAGCCGCCATACGCCGATACTCGGCCTTTGCTGATCGCCGTCCGCGGCCTTTCAATGTTGAATTGTCCATAATGGCGCGGCCGGCTGCGACCGAAAAGATTGTCGAGCGCGTGGGCGATGCTCGCTTGGAACGGCGGCGGCAATGCCGGCGGCATCGACATCTCGTCTTGAACTGGGCCAGAATCCCTGGCAGGAGTGGGTCGGGGCGAACGAGGAATTCATGCGCTTGACGCCTGCGGGGGCGCACGCGTAGCCGGCGGTCCCGCTCCAACGGCACTGTTCCCGAATATCCGGTGCAAAGCTCTTTGGACGGACGCTCACGAAGATGGATACGACTTTTGGCCAGCCCGAAGAATTGACCTGCCGCATCTGCACCGCACCAGCCGGCCTTGTCGGCCGCAAGATGGGCAAATATGTGCAGAAGTATTTCAATTTATATCGTTGCGCGCGGTGCGGATTTGCCTTCGTGGGCAATCATCTCGAGGATTATGCGAAAGTGTACTCGGAGGAGTATTACGGCGGCCGGGGCGCCGATCCGCTGGCCGATTACACGTTCGAAATCGAGCACCTCGACGATACCGTGCACATGTACGAATGGCGCGGCATCTTGCGTGCCGTGACCGCCTTGCGCGGAGCACCCAAAGGCAGCCGCTGGCTCGACTACGGCTGCGCCCATGGCGGACTGGTTCACTATGTCCGAGCGCAGGGTGCCGCCGACATCATCGGTTTCGAAGAGGGCTGGATTGCCGGCCGCGCGCGGGTCTTGGGCGTTCCGATCCTGAGCAGCGAGGAGCTGGCGTCGCACAAGGCCTCGTTCGACGTCGTTACCGCGATCGAGGTCTTCGAGCACGTGGCCGATCCGGTCGCGGTTCTCACAAGCATTCGCGCGTTGATGAAGCCCGGCGGATTGCTGTTCTACACGACGGGCAACGCCGAACCGCACCGCAAGGCATTTATCGAATGGCGCTATGTGGTGCCCGAAGTGCACATTAGCTTTTTCGAGCCGGCGACGATGCGCCGTCTTCTGGCCCAGACCGGATTTCGCGCGGAAGAGCGCGGCTTCGTCCCCGGTTTCGAGGACATCATTCGCTTCAAGGTGCTGAAGAACCTTCATGTCCGCAAGCAGGCGGCGTGGGAGCGCGTTCTGCCCTGGACGCTGATATCGCGATTGGCCAACGCCAAGTACCAGGTCACCGCGCACCCCGTTGCGTGGGCGCAGTAACGCGCGGCGCCGATCATTGGCCGACGCTCGGCCGGCCAGCGTCGAGCGTCCGCAGCTGCCCCACCGCAACCTGCCGGACCCCCGCCGAAGGACCGGTCACCTCGACCTCGCCGAGGGCGGCGAATTCCCGGATGTCGGCGGGCAACGCCGCAATCACCAAGTGCGGCAGCTCTTGCGGCACGATGCGCGCGAGGAGCCGGCCGGCGACACGGATTTCGACCGCGTTCTCCGGGCGGAGATCGGGACCCGCCTGCAGCTCCATCTGCAGCGAGCGGCCGGCGAGGGACGCGCCACCGTAAAGGCGGAACTCGCCGCGTCCGCTCAGCCAGCGGTTCAGAGCCGATGGGCTAGTGCCCTCCGGCTGGAGCCAGCCGCCGCCTGGAACGAGGCGGGCTTGGCCGGACAGCGGCAGCACTTCCACAAGCGTGTCCGTCCTCCGGCCGGCGACGTAGGTGATGTCCGCGAGCGCTCGGCCGGCGATGCCGACGCGCGGCAGCCGTGCCATCCAGCGCTCGCCTGCGCTCGGCAGAGGCAGCGGCGCGTAGCGATTCGAACTCGCCCGGCGGCAGCCAAATGACGTTCGAGCCCCACCGATTGGCATAGAGGAAAAGATCGAGCGCCTCGCCGTGGAGGTCCGGCACGACGACGGCCGGCGTCTCGCGGCCGAGCGCCATGACGCGGTAGTCGACCGGCGCCGGCATGGCTTCGATGGCATCGACGTAGTCCTTCGAGAGCTGCCACTTCTCCGCGAGCGTCGTCTCGGCATAGCCTGCGCCCGCCGCGGCAATCACGAGCGCCGCCAAGGTGCCCACGCGGACATCCCCGATCGCGCGCGCGAACAGGCTCAGCCCGACGCCGAGCACGAGGCTCGGCAGGAACGCGAAGTAATCGGTGAGCTTCAAGAGGCCGTAACCCATCCCCCGCGCATAAAAATAGGCCTGAAACAGCAGCATGATGCCGGCGCTGGCGAAAAGGATGAAGATGTCGCTGTGGCCCGCCCCTCTTGACGCTCCGCGCCGCGTCACGCGCCGCGCCAGGGAGAGGAACGCCAGGCAGAACGCCGCCGCGAACGCGAGCGCCGCCAGCTGGACGTTATAGGAATAGGCGGAGAACACGTCGCTCTTGATCGCGCTCACGCCGCTCGCGTAGAGAACGAAGTCCGGAACCGCGACCCAGTCGCCGGGAGGCTTGGACGACGCATAGGCGAACTGCGCCACGATCAGCCGCCAAATGGTCCAGATCACCGGGAATGAGACGGCAAGATAGCAAGCGACGAACAGCAGCAGCGCAACCGCCAGCCGCGCGAACTGGCGGCGCACCGCGGCCAGATAGACGAAAATCGTTGCCAGCAGCAGAAGCCAGAACGGATGGCCCTCCGGCGAAGCCATTGCCATAATCCCCATGGCAAGCCCCGCCGCCGCCGCTCCGGCGAGGAACTCGCCACGCCGCCGGCCGCGCCGCGCCGTCCAGGCCGCCAAGGCAAGAACGACGATCGACACGACCTCGCCCGAGGAGGATCCGACGAATTGCTGCAAGACTTGCGGCAGGATGAAGTTGCCTGCGGCGAGCCCGGCAAAGCAGATGCAGGCGGCAAGGACGCTTTCGCCGGCAATGAAGGCGGCCCCCGTGGCGGCGAGCACGATCGTCACCAGGGCGATTCTTTGGAAAAGAAAGAACGCGGCGTGGCTCTCGAGCCCGAACGTGCTGGCGAAATCCGCGACGAAGATCACTTCGGGAAGGCGAAGCACGATGCCGGGTATCTTGGGCATGAAGCCCGCGGGGTAGGAGATGATCGGCGCCAGCCAGCCCGCGTGGCGAATTTGATCGATGCAGCCCAGATAGGCAAAGGTGTCGTCGTTGGTCAGGGGAAAGTATCCCTCGAGGCCGACGGAGGCGATGTCGACCGAATTGATCGCGCCGGACAACAGAGCGGCAGCGGCGACGAGGCCGGAGCCCAGGACGAGACCGCGCAGGGGAAGCCGTATGCGCCGCGCCGCGCCGGCCGCAATGAGGGCGGCAAGCGTCGAGGCGAGGACGATGGCATAAACCGCCCGGGATCCCAGGCCGAGATCGTGGAGGAGGGTGCCGAGGCCGAAATAAATGGTCAATCCGAAGGCGGGTGCCAGGAACAGCCAAGCCGGCAATTTCGCGGTGCCGTCGCGCGCCGCGAGCACGATTGCCGCGGGAGTCCCGATGAGGAAAAGGGAGCCGAATTGAACGGCCAACATGGCGACGAAGCCGCTCATGCGCGCCCTCCGCAGCATCTCTCTTCCCGCCGCGTCGCGCCGGAGGGCATGTGTCGGAACGCGCCATCGCGACGACCGGCAACGGACGTAGGCAGCGGCAGGCGAACGGTCGGCACGGCGTTATACGCTAGGACGGTTCGGCGGGCTGCTCTGCCGGGGACCGCGCCCGTGTCCGCGGCTCCGCTTGGGCGTCCGCAAGATCGCCCACCCCCGGCCCCGAGCGGGGGCCCCGGCGGTCGCGCACCTCGAGATTGATGGCGCGCTCGACGACGAAGAGCGGCCGCCCGCGCACCTCGTCGTAGATGCGCCCGATGTATTCCCCCAGCACGCCGATGGCCATGAGCTGCACCCCGCCCATGAACACCACCAGCACGATGATCGTCGGCACGCCCATCGGGTACTGCATGCCGAGCGCCACCTTGGCGACGAGGATGAAGAGGATCATCGCCAGGCTGAAGAGGAGCACGCCGAAGCCGGTCCACAGCATGAAGGAGAGCGGATAGGTCGAGAAGCCGAAGACGCCGTTGAAGCCGATGCGCAGCGAGCCGAGATAGCGGTTGTACTTGCTGTCGCCGGCCTCGCGCGCCTCGCGCTCGTATTCGAGGAAGGTCTGGCGCAAGCCGACGAGAGCCACGAGGCCGCGGAGAAAGCCGTGGCTCTCGCTCAAGTAGCGCAGCTCCTCGATGACGCGGCGGTTGATGATGCGGAAGTCGCCCGTATTGCGCGGGATCGCAACCTCGGAGATGCGGTTGATCAGCCGGTAGCCGAGCTCGGACACGAAGCGCTTGACCGCCGTCTCGCCCTTCCGGCTGGCACGTCGCGCGGTCACCACGTCGTAGCCCTCCGCGAGCTTGGCGAACATCCCTTCGATCAGTTCGGGAGGGTCCTGGAGGTCGACGTCGATCACCGCGCACGTCTCGCCCCGGCAGTTCAGGATGCCGGCCATCGTCGCCGCCGGTTGGCCGAAGCGCCGGCTGAAGCGGAGGAGGGCGATTCTCACGTCGCGTGCCGCCTCCGCCGCGATGAACTCCTCGGTGCGATCGGGGCTGGGATCGAGGCAGAAGATGATCTCAAAGGAACCGATGCGCTCGAGCACCGGGCGCAGGCGGGCGAGGAAGGGACGGATATTGTCCTCTTCCTTGTAGACCGGGACGACGACCGAGATCCTGGGGAGCGAAACCGCGTCCATGCCCATCATCGCCTTCCGAACAGCCCCGGCCCAGGGCGCCGGTACGGTGGGCGGACCCAGAGCGCCTCGCGCGGGTCGGGACGGCCGCAGGAGCACGCGGCCCTTTACACACAATCTCTGTGGTCAAGTCAAGCTGTCAACCCGACGTGTAGCCGTCGCAGGCGATGACGGCGGCTTGCGAGGAAGCTGCTGGACTGGCATCGGCGGGAACACTAAACATGCGAGACCTAGCGCCGGGCGTCGTGCCGCCCGGGCAAGCGGAACGCTTCGGTAGAGCGCGATGACGAAGTTCGCCTTCGATTTTCCCAGCCCCGCGGAGGGCGCGCCGCCGCCGATATGGGCCGGCGATGCGTTCCGGGTCGGGGATGCGACGAAGCGCATCATCGCCTTCGAGGTCGGCCGATCGGGCTGGACCGACGAGCTGACCCGCCTCCACGAAAAAGGCACCGGCCGGCACCATTTCATCAATGCGGCGTCCCGCGCATATGCGCTCGGCGCGATCAGGCGGCTCAACGCGGCGGCCACCCCGATTATCCTCGAGGTCGGCTGCGCGTCGGGCTTCTTCGTGAGCGACCTCGTTGCCGCCTTTCCCCAAGCGCACGTCATGGGCGCCGACTATACCCTCGAGACCCTCGAGGCGCTGGCCGAGCGCGTGCCCGGCATCCCGCTCATGCGCTTCGATCTGACGCGGTGCCCGCTGCCCGACGCCTCGGTCGACATCGTGGTGACGCTCAACGTGCTCGAGCACATCGAGAGGGATGACCTGGCGGTTCGGCACATGTACCGCATCCTGAAGCCGGGCGGCCTGATGATCGCCGAAGTGCCGGCAGGACCCGCGCTCTTCGACGCCTACGACAAGCTCCTCATGCATTATCGGCGCTACGACATGGGGCGGCTCGAGAAGCTGGTAGAGGCCGCCGGCTTCCGCACGCTCGAGAAGTCGCACCTCGGCTTCCTCATCTACCCGGCCTTCTGGCTGACGAAGAAGCTCACGCGCCTCAAGGCATCCCTGGTCGCGTCCGATGCCAAGGCTGCGGTCGAGCGCTCCATCGAGACGACGGGCCGTCTCAATCGTCTCGCCAATCCGCTCATGGCGTGCGAGGACTGGTTGCGTCGGCGCGCCTATCTGTCCTTCGGCATTCGCTGCCTCATCTGCTGCCGCAAGCCCGCTTCCGGCTGAATGGGGCTCAAGAGGGCGATGCCGCGCTGCGCGGCTACGGCAATGCGGCTTGACCGGGAGGCACCGGGCAGGCTAACAGCCGGGTGCCCGTCCGGGCGATGGCATCCGCGCGGCGCCCTCTCGGGCCATGGGACACTTGAACGGGAAATCGAGCGACGATGATGAGCGCCGCGGGCCGATCGGGCCGCCTGAGGAGCCTCCTTGCGCTGCTCGCCAAGGTGGGCGTGTCCGCCTTCCTGCTGTGGCTCATGCTGCGCCATCTCGATTGGGCGGACGTGGCCGCGCGCCTCAAGAGCATTTCCCCGCTCTCGCTCGGTGCGGCACTCCTCCTCATCTATTTCGGCACGGCGCTGTCGGCGGCGCGCTGGTGGCTCATCCTCGTCGCGGTCAAGCACCGGCTGCCCATCCTCCTCCTGCTGCGCTACGTCCTCGTCGGCTTCTTTTTCAACCAGGCGCTGCCCTCCACGGTCGGCGGCGACGCCATGCGCATCCTCCTCGGCACGCGCGCCGGCCTGCCGGTGGACGTGGCCTTCCGCTCGGTGCTCGCGGAGCGCCTCATCGGCCTCTTCGTGCTGCTGCTGCTCAGCATCGCCGGGCTGCCGATGATGATGCGCTACTTCGCCATGGACTATCACGCCTGGGTGCTCGCCGCGGTGATCCTCGGCGGCCTCGTCGGCATGGTCGCCGGCATGGCCCTCATCATCGTGAGCGGCTGGCTCAGGCGCTTCCGCCTCGGCCGCCTCGTCTACAATGTGGCGCACGACGTGCTCGCCGTGCTCCTGCACCGCCACTTCTTCGTCCTCGTCGCCGCCATCTCGCTCGTGGGCCAGGTCTCGGGCTGCCTCGCGATCTGGGCCATCGCGCGCGGGCTCGGGACCGACCTCGACGCGCTCCACACGCTCATGGTGGTGCCGACCGTGTTCGTGCTGCTCATGGTGCCCGTCTCCATCGCCGGCTGGGGCCTGCGCGAATCGATGCTGCTGATCGGCCTCGGCATCGTCGGCGTGAGCGCCGGCGACGCGGTGCTCACCTCGCTGCTCTATGGCCTGGTCAACCTGTTCGGCAGCCTGGTCGGCGGCGCCCTGTGGCTCTTCGACACGACGCGGCGCCGCGCTCCGCTCGGGAGCGAGGCGGAGCCGCTTTGAACGCGCGGCCGCTCGCATTGCCAAGGGTGGTGCACTTTCCTCAGCCGCCCGCTCCCAGGCGCCACAGCCGCTTGAGAGATGCGAAGGCGCCGGCGACGGCGCGCCCGCGCGGCGTCAGGACATAGGCGCTCCCGCGTCGCCGCAAATAGCCGTTGAGCACCATGGTCTCGAGGCGCGCGCCCACGAGCTCCTTGGAGACGAACGCCTCGCTGAGCGTGCGCAAGGGGAGCACGCCGGCTGGCCTCTGCGAGAGGAGCACCAGCGACTGCACCGAGAGCGAGGTGCCGATCACGAAGAGAAACGGCATATAGACGACGAAGAGGCACAGCATGACCAGGAGGCCGGCCGCGGCGTTGACGGCCGTCCCGCAGGCGAAGCCGCCTCCGAGCGCTGCGGAGCCGCCGGCGGCGAGGAGGCAGCTCGCCACCAGCGCCGCCGCCGCCGCCGCGAAGACCTGCACGATGAAGGCGAAGCGCCGGCGCACGGGCCGCAGCGCCAGGACGCCGAGGTGGCCGGCAAGGAAGACGAGAAACCAGAGCATGCCGAGGAGGAGGCCCGCGAGCATCACACGCGCTCCCCGGCAAGGACGACTTGCATGTGCAAGAGGCGCCGCAGCGTGCCGAAGAGGCGCGCGACGCGCCGCCCCTTCTCGAGGAGGCGCACCTCGTCCCCCTCGAGTGCCATGAGCGTATGGGCCCGCATGTCGTCCATGCGCTTGCCGTACATCCAGGCGATGCCCTTGCCGCCGCCGTAGCCGGCCATCACCTCCTCGAGGGTCATGTGCTCTCCTGCCGCCTCGCGGATGTCGATGAGGATGCGCAGCGAGAAGCCGCGGTCGGCGAGATTGTAGAGCTGAAGCACGCCGCCGAGGATGGCGGCACCATAGAAGATCTCGACGGCGGCCACGTCGACCCAGGGGAAGGGCTCGACGAGGTCCGCGGGCAGCAGCCAAAGCTCGGCAGGCGTGAGGAGCGACGCGAGTGCCGCGAGAGGCGCGGACGCTGCGAAGAGGCGCAGCATGGCGGAAGCGCGGCTGTGCACGGTGCGGTACCGGAACGTCAGCGTGACCGCGGCGAAATATGCCGCCGTCATGGCCGCCGCGATGACGAGGGCCTTCATCGCCGACCGCGCGGTCGCAGTCCGTGCCGCATGGCTGCCCCGCGCTCCCGCGTCATATCTGCGTCTTGTAGCTGGCCCAGGCCTTGGACAGCGTGCTGCGCAGCGCGCCATGGGGCAGGTTGGCGATGTTCACGCGCCGCAGGGTGAAGAGATCGGAGCGCGAGATGTCCGCGATCTTCTCCGCGAAGATGGGCGTCATCCAGGGATCGAAATTGGCGCTGATCGTCTTGCCGGTCAAGCCGTCGAAGGCCGGGGAGACGAGCTGGCGCACGCAGTCGACGACCGTGTCGAGGGGGGCGCCGCCCTCCTTCATGATGACGCGCGTGCGGCGATAGTTGAGAAGCCCGGCGCGCTCGGGGCCGGCGGCGAGCGTCGCCTCGTGCATCGGCGTGGCGACGATGCCGGGCGCTATGGCGTTGACGGCGATGCCCTGATCCGCGAGCTCGGCGGCGAGCGTCTCGGTGAGCCGGACCAAGGCCGCCTTCGAGCAGGCATAGGCGCTGTAATTGGGAAACGGGCTGAAGGCGCCGCCGCCCGAGAAATTGAGCACGCGCGCGGAGGGCGAGCGCTCGAGGAGCGGCAGGAAGCGCCGGATCATGAGGTAGCTGCCGAAGAGGTTGACGCGCACCGTATCGAACCAGCGCTCGCTGTCCGTGACGGCGATCGGGCCGATCTCGCCGAAGGTCCCGGCGCAATTGATGAGCACGTCGACGCGCTCCGTCCGCGCGGCCACGAAATCGGCAAAGGCGTTCACCTGGCGCTCGTCGCGGACGTCGCACGACATTGCGGCGGCGGCCGCGTCGTGACGCGAGATCTCCGCGAGCGCCTCGGCGCCGCGCGCGCAGAGAAAGAGGCGGTGGCCGTCGCCCGCGAGCGCTTTTGCCAGCGCAGCACCGATGCCCGAGCTCGCACCGCTCAACACGATCGCGAGTGCTGCGGGCCGCGCGCGCGTGCCGGCCTCGGTCGGCTGCGGCTGCGCCGGGCGGAAGCCGATTTCGTCGACCGTATTGCCCGAGCGGAAGGCCGCCCTATGGCCGCGCTTGTTCATGCCGAGTGCCGCGGTCCTCTGCCGCCAGCGCCGCGAGACGCGAAGATCCCAGAACAGCCGGGCGAGCGTGACGAGCACGCTCGCGATGTTCTTGGGCGTCACCGCCTTGGAGGCGCCCGCGGTGCGCTCGTCGATCGGCAGGCCGACCTCGTAATAGGACAGTCCGAGCTCGAGCGCCTTGAGGAGCGCCTCGGCCTGGAAGCCGAAGCCGAAGGTCGAGATCGGCTTGAGACGCAGGTACTCGATCGGATAGACGGTGAGCCCGTTGAAGTAACGCATGCGGTAGCCGAAGAGCGCGTTCACCGTATAGGTGAAGGCGGAGGAGACGACGCGCCTGCCCCAGGGCCGGTTCTCGGGATTTATGGAATAGGAGGTGACGACATCGGCCGCCCCGATGTTGCCGAAGAGCTCGAGGAACGAGCGGTAGGGCCAGGTGTTGTCGCCCGGGATATAGACGAAATAGGCCTTGGATGCCGCTTCGATGCCGCTCACGTAGGCTGCACCAAGACCCTTGTTCGCCGCGTGGTGGATGACCTTGACGCCTTGTGTCTCGCGCGCCAGCCGGTCGGCGATCTCACCCGTGCCGTCGCTGCTGCCGTCATCGACGACGATGATCTCGAAGTCCTCGACCGAGGTGGTGAGCGCGCGCAGCAGGCGCTCGACGGTCGGCGCCAGATTGCGCTCCTCGTTGAGGACGGGAACCAGGACGGTGAGCGATTTCGCACTCTGCGCGCGGCGGCCGCCGCGTCCGTTGTTTGCATCCATCCGGGCTGGGTCTCCCATCATGCCGGAAGCGCGCCGGCGGGCATTCGGTCTCGGAAAATATCGCCCGCAACGGCGCACGACAACCGCGAATACTCCGGGCGGCACTCTGCCGAACGCCGGGCGGGCTTCGGAGCTTGCCGCCTCCCGGACTATGCGTCCCGGCCAAGCGGCCGCCGTGCCACGATGCCGATGTTCCCGACGTTGATGTTGAGCGCCTTGGAAGCCAGGCCTGCGGTTTCGAGGAGGCTGCGCATCGCGCGCTTGACGGCCGCCGGCACGGTCGGGGCGCGGTCCGCGAAGAAGCCGAGCGAGTAGCAGTTGGGCGTCGACAGCACGGCGATCGGCTCGAGACCGTTGCGGGCAACGAGCTTTGCCAGGGTGCGCTTGGAGAAGAAATAGTGGTGATAGAAATTGAAGGGCGGGAATTTCTCGCTCATGAGCCTGGCCAGCATCGACTCGACGTTGTGGACCACGGCGATGAGCACGCCACCGGGCTTGAGGTGCCGGCGCGCCCGCGACAGCACCTCGTTCGGATAGACCAGATGGTCCACGACGTGGATCAGGGAAACCAGGTCGAAGTAGTCCGCCGGATAGTCCTGCTCTTCGTAGAACTTCTCGGAGATGCGGCTTCCGGGAAGCCGCTCGGCGATGCGGCGCGCGGTCGGATTGGGCTCGGTGCCATAGAGCTCCTTGAAGCCGTCCTCGCGCGCGATCTCCAGGAGGAACCCCATGTCGCAGCCGATGTCGAGCAGGCGCTCGCGGCCGGCGAGGTGAGGCCGCGCCAGCCCGTAATAGCCCCGCATGGTGGTCCGCACGTTGGCTTCCTCGCCGGCACTCACGTTGGTGTGCGGCGAGCCCTCGTAGAGCGCCTTCACCTCGCTCTCGTCGAAGATCGGGCTCGAATAGATGAGGCCGCAGCCGGCGCAGCGGTTGATGGCATAGTGCCCGCCGTAGGGGTCGAGCGCCCGGCTATAGGCAGCACCCGGAGGAAGCGTGCTGCCATAGAGCAGCCGCCGCTCGCGCGAGCCGCAGAATCTGGCAAGGCGCCAAGTCTCTCAACGAGGGCGTCCTCCGGGCGAGACGGTTCAAGACACGAAGAACCAGACGGCCCTGTTAGTGGCGATACCCTGCCTCTCAGTCAAGCGCTTCCGGCAGTGCGGTCCCTCCGGCCGGCCGCGCTCGGCCGTTTGCGCAGAGAAACGCCCGCGCCGTTCCGCGCGAAATCGTTCGTTGTCGGGGCCCGGGTCAGCTTGTATAAGCGGTCTGCCGTCTCGACGGCATTGGCGCCGCCGCCCCGGCGGTGCCGATGCCGCGCGGCATTCCGGTCGGGCATGCTGGGGCATCGGGTGGATCGTTGCGCTCTCATCCTCATCGTGCTGGGCTTGGCCCTGGGGCCGGGACTCAATTTCGCCGCCTACGTCGTGCGCTTGCGCGATCTGCGCTGGTGCCAGCGGGAGCGCGGCATCCTGCTCTATCATTTATTCTGGAGTGCGGCGCTGAGCGTGCTGGCGCTCGTTGCGGCGTTGGCGCTTGGGTCCTCGGGCGCCTGGGCGGCGGCGCTCGCGGCCGTCTCGTGTCAAGGCATCTACAGCCTGTCCTTCCTCGAGGCCTGGTCGCTGACCCAAGGGAGCCATTCGATCGGCATTCTGGCGAGTGCCGCTTCCGCGCCCGGCGGCGTGCCGCGGGAGGGGCTCATCGCGAGCCACGTGCACATCGGCGACGAGAAGAAGGCCTACCGGCTCATCGTCGTCGAGAGCCTGGGCCTCGTCCGCCTCGAGGGCGAGCGGGTTGCCCTGACCAGGCGCGGCCGCTGGTTTGCCGCCTTCCTGGCACTCCTCCATTGGATCGCGAAGCTCGACGAGGCCCAATAATCAGATGTGGCTCCTCTCGCCGATCGCGGCGCTCGCCGCGGCCATAGCGGCCCACGGCCTGATCTGCCGGCTCGTCGGCCAGTCGATCGGCGTCGCGAAGTTCCTCGCCGTCGGCCTGCCGGCCGGCGCCCTCCTGGCGTGGTGGCTCGTCCGGCACTACGGCGCCTCGCCGGAGACGCTCGGCGCCTTGGCCGCTTATGCGTTCGGCAGCGAGATCTATCTCTTCTTGTTCAATTCCGCCGCGACGAGCGTGTCGGCCAATCTGCTGGTCCATCTCAGGCACGGCACCGCGTCGCTCGCGCAGATCGCCGGGCGCTACGACAGCGGCGAGATGGTCGCTCGGCGGATCGACTGGATGGTCGAGGGAGGTCTCTTGGCGGTCTCGGCGGGCGGGCGCCTGACGCCGACCGAGGCGGGCCTCAGGCTGGTGAAATGGCGGGGGCGGTTGCGCCGCTTCTTCAGGCACGACCCGCCGTGAGCAAGGCATGATGAGAGAGGCGCTACCCGGTTGGGCCGCAGCAATGGGCCGGCTCGTCAGGTACGGCGTGCGGCGCAAGGAGGATCTCGCGGCGGTCCTGCTGATGTTTGCCGCTCCGCTATGGCTCTACCGGGACCATGTGCTCGGCAGCGGCACCTGGATCGGCAATGCCGACCGCCTCAACAGCAATCTGAAGATACTGCTCCATTACGTCGAGGGGATTGCGGGCAGCGGGATCAGCGCATGGAATGACACCGAGATGATGGGCTACGACAGCTTCTCGCTGCCGACCATCTTCCCGGGGCCCACGGCGTGGCTCGCGGCCGCCTTCGGCGTCAGGCATTTCTATGTGGTGATGGGCTTCGTCTCGATGGCGCTCTTGGGTGCCGCGGGCACGGCCGCCTACGTCTTCATCCGCTCCCGCGTCCCGGCGGGTGCCGCGGCGCTGGCGGGAGCGCTCTGCTACGAGTTCGCCGCGCTGACGGTGCTCAAGCTCAACCAGGAAGTGGGAAATTTCGCGACCTTCATCGCCATTCCCTTGATCGTCCTGACCACCGTGCAGATCCGCGCCGGCAGGGAGCGGCGATGCTTTGCGGCGCTGGCGCTGCTTTGGGCGGCTCTCCTCCAGCTCATGTTCCTCCAGGACGTGGCCTACGTGCTGTTGCTCGCTGGCGCCCTCGCGCTGTGGCGGAGTGCGGTCGCGCGCGACTGGCGGCCGCTTGCCGTCTCCGCCGCGGCGCTCCTGCCGGCAGTGGTCTTCGCGGCTCCGCGCCTCGTCGGCGTCGCCATCATCATGACGCAATACGTGCGGCGCGAGCCGGCCATCGACCTCTCGAGCTTCGAGGCCGTCTATCGCTTCCAGGGCATCCGGCCGTTCGAGTTGCTGCGCTGGTTCGACGGGACGATTTTCGGCACAGGGATGGCGGACGCGGCCCGCATCGGAGACCCCCTCAATCTGACCGAAGGATTCCTGCTTTCGACCAGCTCGATCGTCCCCTTCCTCATCGCCTGGGGCGTTCTTCGCTATCGCCGGCGTTGGCTGTGGCTGCCGCGCACGGCCGAGGCGGACGCGGCGTTCTTCTTCTGGACCACGGCGGCGACGTTCGGCGTCATCGGAATCAAGCCGCTGCTCCGTCTCGTCTATCTGCTTTTCCTGCGGATCGATTTTATGCACGCCCGCATCATCATCGCCGGGCTCCTCCCCCTCGTTTCCTTGATTGCCATGGTGCTCGAGGATCTGCGGCCGGCCGTACGGTGGTCCGCGCTCCGGCCCGTGCAGCGCGCGGCCACCGCGGCCAGCGGGGCGATCGTGGGCGTGCTGATCGCAGTGACTATCGAGCGGATCGCGGCACATGCGGGCGGCACCGTGGCGTTCACCGGATTGCCGGTCATGCGCGTGGACGCCTTGGTGCGCGTCGGGCTCTCGGCCGCGGCGTTCGTGCTGCTCCTCGCGGCGTTGTCGATCAGCTGGCGCGCGAGCGAGATTCGGCCTGCGTTGCACGCGGCGCTCTGCGTCGCGATCGGCGTGCAGGTGCTGGCCGCAGCGAATGTGCAGGTCAACGGGCCGGCCACCCGGACGCTCGACCATCCATTCTACCATGGCGACATGTACATGGCGCGGCGTGGAGAGTTCACGCCGCCGAGCGCCGGCGAGGCAGCGGCTCTCCGCGCCCGCATCGACAACGCGGACTACCGCGTCTTGCTTATCTGCAGAACCGAAATCGTCGGCGGGTTCTGCGCCGGGCATATCCCGCAGTTCTGGGACATCCGCGCGATCGACGGCTATTACGGGGTCGGCGTTCCGAAGCGGCTGGCGGCATTGCCCTGGACGGCCGGCCTCGGCTTGCGCACGATCAGCTTCATCAATGCCGCGACCGTGCCGTGGCCGCTCCTCGGTCTACTCAACGTGAAGCACCTGCTCCATGGCGGCGACGATCTCTTCCGCAATGTCGCCGATCCGCGGGCCGCAATACTGACGCCGGCCGACCCCGAGCGCATCGCGGTCACGGAGAACCCGGCAGCCGTAACGCCGCGGGCGTTCTTCGCCGCCGCCGCCGAGCCCGCGAGCTCGCTGCAAGATGACATCGATAAGCTTTTCGTGAACGGAGCTCCGCGCGACGTGACGGCGCTTTCCGTCGTCGAGGGCCTGCACTGCCCGTGTTCCTTTCCTGGCGGCGGCCGCGTGGCCCTCAGCGGGGAAGGCGACCGGCTGAGCGCGTCGTTCGCGGCCTCGGACCGCGCGCGCCTTCTCGTCCTGAACGAGCTCTATTTCCCCGGCTGGCACGCCTACGTCGACGGGCGCGAGGTGCCGATCCTGCCGACCAATGCCGTCATGCGCGGCGTCATCGTGCCGGCGGGCGCCACGGCGGTGACGATGGCCTATGTGCCCTTCGTGCTCAGCCTATGGGGACACGTCCTCAGGGCCGTCGGCGTTCTTCTCTTCCTCGCGTTCCTCTTTGCCTGGCGCAGGTCGGGGCGGCGCCCCCGCGCGCAAGGGATGCCGCCCGCCGGGCGTGGCGGCTCCCAAGGCATGGGCGCTGGCCGAGGATCGTGAGCGGCGAGACCCCACCCGTCATGGGCGAGCCGCTGCCGGCGGCCCGGATTGATTCGCGGGGTCGAGCGTCTATATTCGTCGCTCCCGCCCGACCCCACCGGCGTCGGCCCATTCGTCTCCCTCGAGGACACCTGCTTGCTCCGTAAGTGGCTCTACAGCATCTCAGGCGTCGTGCAATGGCATCCGTTGACGTGGCGCATCGCCTGGGCGATGGTGAACCGGCTCTCCGTGCTGCCGGCCCACGACCCGACCTATTACGCGCTTCGCCATTTCTGCGTGAAGGAGGACGGGCTGTTCCTCGACGTCGGCGCCAACAGCGGCGTCTCCGCCCGTTCCTTTCGCAAGATGAATCAACGCTACCGGATTCTCTCCATCGAGCCCAACCGGATGCACGCCGGCTCGCTCGAGCGGCTGAAGCGGACAACGTCCGGCTTCGATTACCTTCTGCAGGGTGCCGGCGCCGAGGCGGCGCAGCTCGAGCTCTACACGCCCTTTTACGGGCGAATAGCGCTTCACACCTGCGCCGCCCTCGGCGAGACTCGGGTGCGCGAGACGGTGCGCCAGTTCTTCGGCGGGCGCGTCGCCGATCGCATCACGGTCAAGCGGCAGATCGTGCAGATCCTGCCGATCGACGCGCTCGGCCTCTCGCCCGATATCATCAAGATCGACGTTCGAGGGATTCGAATTGAGCGTGCTTGCCGGCGCACGAGAGACGATCCGCCGCGCGCGGCCCTTCCTCATGCTCGAGGCATGTTTCGGTCAATACGCGGGGTTCGTTGCGTGGTCCGCTGAGGCTGGCTTCGATCTCCTCGATTACCTTCCCGCCGAGGACCGCTTTGCGCCGGTGGGAAGATTCTCTCCGTCGAGGAGGAGGGAGCAAAGAATGTCTTCGCGATCCCGCACGAGAAGCGTCACCTGATCCCGATCCGTTGAGGCCGCGACCGCACGACGGCGGCCTCCATTCACATTGCAAGAGCCCGGAATGCCCGTTATGGACATCTCAGCGGCCAATTCGCAGGGTCACGCCGCGGCCGTTCATGGCTCGGCATGCGGCTCCGCCGCCGCGGAATCTCCTCCGGGGGTAACATCGTTGGCGATTTGCTGGGTCATGCGGCGGCGGAGGGCGGGATTGCCGTGGCCGGCTCGGAGCGCGAGCGCTTCCCCGGCGAGGCGGTCGAAGCATGGCGGCTAGCCATGCGCGGAAGAGCGCGAGGCCGGCCGCGACGGGCGCGTCGGACCTCGCTTACCACCTGCGCTGGGCGCTCTTGGGCGCCGTGCTGTGCAGCTTCGAGTCCTGGGCCTTCGGCCCGTTCTCGTGGATGTACGGCTACGGCAGCGGCGTCTGCGGGATCCCAGAGATGCTCGCGCTCTCGGAACCGCACCGCAATTTCTCGCTTTGGCAGCCTTTCGACCTCGGGGGACTCGATCGCCTCGCATTCTGGGGCAATGCCGATCCAGTCGAATTCGAGATGTTGCTGTTCCGCACGCTTCCAACGTGGCTGGCGAACGGCCTGCACAGGTTCCTGCAATATTTCGTGGCGATTTTCTTCGCCGCCCGCGTGGCCGAGGAGCAGATCGGCCTCGACCGCCGCTGGAGCGCGCTTGCGGGGTGGTTGTTCGCCTGCTTCTCCTATCTGACGGTAAGTGCCCTTCTTACGCTCCCCGGCGTGCCGCTGGTCCTTTGGCTGCTCCAGCGTACCGTGGAGGTGCGGTGTCCCTGGTGGATGGCGGCGCTTGCCGGCCTCCTTGTCTCGCTCTGCACGACTTTCACCTTCGGCGTTCCCTATCTCCTGTTCTTCGCGGTGCTGTGGCTGGCGATCGTGCGGGGCGTGAGGGGCTGGCGCGCGATATGGCAATTCGCCGTCTTCGCCTTGGTCCTCATGGCCGTCAAATCGCCGCAGCTCCTGGCCGCGGCGGCCAATGCGCCGTTCTCCCACCGCGCCGGCTGGCAGCTCGAGCCCTTCCGATGGACGTTCGACCGGCTGTTCTATTGGCAGCCCCAGTTCGATCTCTTCGCCCAGGACAAGAACATCTGGCCGGTCACCGAGTGGCTTCCGCCGTACGGCTTCGCCGCCGGCCTCGGCATGGTCCTGCTCTGGCGCCTGCGCGGCCCCCGGGAGGCGGCTCCGTTCGTAGCTCCCTTCCTGCGCGTGGCGGGCATCTATGCGCTCCTCTCCCAGAAGTGGCTGTTTCTCGGCGTGCAGACGCTCATTGCCACGGTATTTCCCTGGGTGCGCGGTTTCTCCATGGGGCGGTTCTGGGAAATCCCGGAAGCCTTCCTGGTCTCGCTCGGCCTGACGCTCTGCGGCCGGCTCGCGTGGAGCGTCGTCCTCACCACGCCTCCCCGGCGCGCCGTGGCCGCTGCCGCGACCGTCGGCTTCATCGCCTTCATGATTGTCGAGCCCAAGATCTTCCTCTTCTATCCGCTCGGGGTGGACGATTGGGGGGAGCGCAACTTCCAGGTTGCCAGCGTGGATGCGCTCAAGCGCGACGACACGAGCCTCTATCGCGTGGCGAGCGTCCTGCCGCTGCAACCGGCCTATGCCTATGCCCAAGGCCTCGAGGCGGCGGACGGCTGGGCCAATCTCTATCCGCTGGTCTACCGCGAGCTGTGGCTGCGCGTGCTCGCGCCGCTCTTCAAGGAGCTGCCGCCGACGCGCAAGGTCTTCGGCGTCGACACGGGCCGCACCGAGGATAACTTCATCTTTCTCGGGGTGGGCCTGATCCATCCGGTGTTCGGGTACGGCCAATTGCCGGGCGAAGACGCGTGGCAGGCGCTGCGCAGCGGCTTCGACCTCGATCGCCGTTTCAACCTCGATCTGCTGCGCATGCTCAACGTCGAATACCTGCTCTCGGAATACCCCTTGCGGGGAACCGGTGTCGACCTGGTGCATGCCCCGGCAAAATGGCCCGATTGGCCTCGCCCGCGGGACCGCAACACCGGCTGGGCCATGCCGCCCCGCGAGCCCTCGACGCTCGCCCTCGGTGCCATCACGCCTTTAGTGCAGCCTTTTTGGGACCTTGCCCAAGCTTGGAAACGCCGCGCCAAGGGCAAGGACGTGTTCATCTACCGGCTGGCCGGAGCACTCCCCCGCTTCCGTCTCGTGAGCCGGGTGGAAGTCGAGCCGAACGGCCCCGCAGCCCTCGATCGGCTATCCGCCATGTCGCTTGCGGAGCTGGGCAGCACCGCCGTCCTCGAGGGTGCGGACGGGACAGGGCTCGCCCGCCGCGACGGGTTTGCTAAGGGCACGGTGACCCCCGTGCGCATCATGCCGGATACGATCGACCTCGATGTCGCACTCGGCGGCCCGGGTTTTCTCGTCGTCGCGATGACGTGGAACCCCTACTGGACGGCGCTGGTCGACGGAGAGCCGCGGCCGCTCTTGCGGGCGAACCATGCGCAATATGGTCTGGCGCTTCCCGCAGGCGCCCGGCACGTGCGCCTCGCCTATGTCCCGCCCTATTCGGTGACGTACCTTCTCGGCCGGATCGCTGCGCATCGATAAGCGGGCGGGGCAATTCCACATCTGCCGCAGACGGGAGGGGCTCCATGGGAGCGGCGGGCGGAGCGCTCTCAACGCGCGCTCCTCTTCTCGGGCGGAGCGCTTGCAATCCCCTTGGCGGTCGTGGCTGTTCTCGGACTCCCGGTCATCCCGCTCCTCAATGCGGCGCTGGGCCAAGTGCCGCTCGACTCGATCGCCACCGTGACGAAAAGCGCCTATGCCGAGATGTTCGGAGAAAATCGGGCGGGCATCGCGAGCAGGCTCACGAGCGCAGCGCCGTTCGGCCTTTTGGAGACGATCCTCTCCGTCCACTTGGTTCCCGGCTGGATCGTGAATATCAAGTGGACGGCCAATCTGCCCATGCAGTGGTTCTTCCAATGGGGTTCTTCCAATGGGGTTCTTCCAATGGGGTTCTTCCAATGGACGGTGCGCGAGCGGCGGCGGCGGCGTCCATTCGCGTGCAAGAAGCCGGAATGCCCGTTATGGACATTTCGCCGGTCAATTCGTAAGGTCACGCGGCGGCCGCTCATGGCATAGCGCACCGTTTCGCCGCCGTGGGATGTCCTCCGGGGGTAACATCATTGGCCATTGGCTGGGTCATGGGTTGGGGGCGGCGCGCCGGACTGCCTTGGGCCACTTCGAGTGCGAGCGCTTCCCCGGCGGGGCGGCCAAAGCATGGCCGCTAGCCATGCCTGGAAGAGCGTGAGGGTGGCTGCGACGGACGCGTCGGACGTTGTTTATCATTTGCGCTGGGCGCTCTTGGGCGCCGTGCTGTGCAGCTTCGAATCCTGGGCCTTCGGCCCGTTCTCGTGGATGTACGGCTACGGCGCCGGCCTCGAGTCGATCCCGGTGCAGCTTGCGCTCTCCGAGCCTCAGCGCAACTTCGCACTCTGGGAGACCTTCGATCTCGGCGGGCTCGACCGCCTCGCCTTCTTGGGCAATGCCGATCCGGTCCAATTCGAGATGCTGCTCTTCTCCACGCTCCCGCCCTGGCTGGCGAACGGCCTGCACAGGTTCCTGCAATATTTCGCGGCGATTTTCTTTGCCGCCCGCGTGGCCGAGGAGCAGATCGGCCTCGACCGCCGCTGGAGCACGCTCGCGGGCTGGCTCTTCGCCTGCCTCTCCTATTTTACGTTCGGGCAGCTTCTGACGCTCCCCGGCGTGCCGCTCGTCCTCTGGCTGCTCCAACGCACGGTCGAGGCGCGGCGCCGCTGGTGGATGCCCGTGCTCGCCGGCGTGCTCGTATCGCTCTGCACGACTTTCACGTTCGGCGTTCCCTATCTTCTGGTCTTCGCCGTGCTGTGGCTGGCGATCGTGCGCGGGGTGAGGGGCTGGCGCGCGATAGCGCAATTCACGGTCTTTGCCGCTGTCCTCATGGCCGTCAAGTCGCCGCAGCTCCTGGCCGCGGCGGCCAATGCGCCGTTTTCCCACCGCGCCGGCTGGCAGCTCGAGCCCTTCCAATGGTCGTTCGACCGTCTGTTTTATTGGCAGCCCCAATTCGATCTCTTCGACCAGGACAAGAGCATCCGGCCGGTCACCATGCTCTTGCCGCCGCTCGGCCTCGCCGTGGGTCTCGCCATGGTACTGCTCTGGCGCCTCAGCCGCCCGCGGGAGGCGGCTCCGTTTGTCGCTCCGTTCTTGCGCGTGACCGGCATCTATGCGCTCCTCTCGCAGAAGTGGCTGTGGCTCGGCGCGCAGGTGCTCATTGCGGCGGTGTTTCCCTGGGTGCGCGGCTTTTCCATGGGGCGGTTCTGGGAAATCCCGGAAGCCTTCCTGGTCTCGCTCGGCCTGACGCTCTGCGGCCGGCTCGCGTGGAGCGTCGTCCTCACCACGCCTCCCCGGCGCGCCATGGCCGCAACCGCGGCGGTCGGCTTCGTCGCCTTTATGATCATCGAGCCCAAAATCTTCCTCTTCTATCCGCTCGGCGTCGACGATTGGGGCGAGCGCAACTACCAGGCCGCCGGCGTCGAGGCGCTGAAGCGAGAGGACACGAGCCTCTATCGCGTAGCGAGCGTCCTGCCGCTGCAACCGGCCTATGCCTATGCACAAGGCCTCGAGGCGGCGGACGGCTGGGCCAATCTCTATCCGCTCGTCTATCGTGAGTTGTGGCTGCGCGTGCTTGCCCCGCTGTTCAAGGAGCTGCCGCAAACGCGCAAGGTCTTCGGCGTCGACACCGGCCGCGCCGAGGATAACTTCCTCTTCCTCGGGGCGGGCCTGATCCAGCCGGGTGTCGGCCTGCTGCCGGACGAGGACGTGTGGCAGGCGTTGCGCCGCGGCTTCGACCTCGACCGCCGTTTCAACCTCGACCTCTTGCGCATGCTCAACGTCAAATACCTGCTCTCGGAATATCCGTTGCGGGGGACCGGCGTCACCTTGGTGCATGCCCCGGCGAAATGGCCCGATTGGCCGCGCCCGCGCGACCGCAACACCGGCATCGCCTTGCCGCCGCGCCAGCCTTCGCTCGCCGACTTCGGCGCCGCGGCCCCGTTTGCGCAGCCGTTCTGGGACCTTGCCGAGGCGTGGAAGCGCCGGGCGGCGGGCAAGGATGTGTTCATCTACGCGCTCGACCGCGCACTGCCGCGCTTCCGTCTCGTCGATCGCGTGGAAGTCGAGCCGGACGGAACCGCAGCCCTCGATCGGCTATCCGCCATGTCGCTTGCGGAGCTGCGCAGCACCGCCGTCCTCGAGGGTGCGGACGGGGCCGGGCTCGCCCGCCGCGATGGGTTTGCTAAGGGCACGGCGACCCCCGTGCGCATCATGCCGGATACGATCGACCTCGATGTCACACTCGACGGCCCGGGCTTTCTCGTCGTCGCGATGACGTGGAACCCCTACTGGACGGCGCTGGTCGACGGAGAGCCGCGGCCGCTCTTGCGGGCGAACCATGCGCAATATGGTCTGGCGCTTCCCGCAGGCGCCCGGCACGTTCGCCTCGCCTATGTCCCGCCCTATTCGGTGACGTACCTTCGCGGCCGGCTCGCGGCAAATCGATGAGCGGGCGCGGCAAATCCACCTCCGTCGCGGATGGGACGGTCTCCATGGGTGCTGCGGGCAGCACCCTCTCCGGCGACGAGTTCGAAGCGTGGGAGCGCCGGCTTGCCCTCCTCGGCCTGACCGCGGTGCTCGCGGCGACGGCCTGGCTGCTCGTCCTCCGCACCGACCGCTCCTCGATCATGTTGGAGTACGTCACCAAGTTCGTTCCGCATTTCGCCGAAGGCGGGATCGCGAAGATCTTCGACGTCGACGGTCTCGGCGATCCGCGCCTGAGGCTCGCGGACAACCTGCTGAGCTGGCTCAACGTCTCGATCCGCGCGTGGCTGCTTCGCTCGCTTGCGATCCCGCCTTCGCTGAGCTTGACCTGGCTGATGCATCCCGCCTGTCTCGTTGTGCTGTTTGCCGCGGTGCGCCGGCTGCCGGGCGCCGGGCTGCGCGCGGCGGCGATGGCCACGATCCTGTACGCCGCTTCGCCGGCGCTTCTCGAGTCGTTGAACGATCTCCTCATTCCCGCCAAGGCGCTCGTGAGCCTCTGCTTTATCGTGGCGCTCTACGGCGCCACCTGGCTGATCGACGTGCCGGAGCTCGGCACCGAGGCGCGGCCCGGTAGGGCGGCTTCGATCATCGGGGCGGCTTTGACGCTGGCGCTCCTCTCGGACGAGACCGCCATCTTTATCCCCATCTGCCTGCCGATCCTCTTGGCCGGCATCGGCCGAATGCCGGCCGGGGGTCGCACGCGCGCGCTCCTCTTCTCAGGCGCTGCGCTTGCGATTCCATTTGCGGTCGTGGCCGTTCTCGGGCTCCTGGTCGTCCCGCTGCTCAATGCGGCGCTGGACCAAGTGCCGCTCGACCTGATCACCACCGTGACGAAAAGCCCCTATGCCGAGATGTTCGGAGAAAATCGATCAGAGATCGCCAACAGGCTCACAAGCGCAGCGCCGTTCGGTCTTCTGGAGACGATCCTTTCCGTCCACGTCGTTCCCGGACGGATCGTGAATATCCAGTGGACGGCAAACCAGCCGCTCAAGTGGTTCTTCCAATGGACGGCGCGCGAGCAGCTATCGCTCGCGCTCTTCCTCATGGCCGGCGTGCTCGCCTTCCGCAACCTGCCGCCGCCCGGCCGGACGCTCGCGCGAAACGTGCTTCTGGCCGCGATCCCCTTCGTTCTCATCGAGTCCGTCCTGCTGCTTCCGCTCGCCACGCACCTCTCCGAAGTGTGCTACTACGCGTCGCTTTCCTCGGTTTTCCTGGCACTCTTCGCCGGCACGGCTTTCGGCGGCATGCGCCTCGCGAAGCCGCTCGGCTGGGCCCTCGTCCTCTATCTGGCCGCGGTCCAGATGTCCAACTACATGGCGACCGCCATCCGCCATCCCTTTTTCGGCACCGGCGCATTCGATTGGCACGCCGTCGAGAGCATCCGGAATGACGTGGTGGCGCGCGGCCCTGCGGCCCTCAAGAACTTTCCGTTTTTCTCGCGGCAGTTCTTCTACGGTTTCGAGGTCGCGGCCGCCTTGGCCAGCGCCCGTGGCGCGCCGGTCGACTTGAGGCCGCTTGCCCGCGAACAGGACGGACTCTACAAATACATCGACATCGCCAAGATGGCCGATCCAGCCGTTACGGGAGGCGATCTCTCGGCACCGGCCCGCGAGGCCCAGATCGGCGCCTTGGGCGCACAAGCGGTCGATCCGTCGTCGGTAGCCGAGCTGCTCGCGTGGCGGCGCGTGCAAGGCGAAGCCGGCGATTGGAGCTTTCGCTGGCGTGTCGGCGGTCGCGGAGAGGTCGTGGCCCGCGCATGGCACCGCGGTCTCTTGCGCGTGTGGGGCGACCGAGGCAGCTTGACCGCCGGCGGTGGGCGTCTCTGCGTGCGCTTCACGGCGTGGGGCGATTTCTGCCTTGCCCGGCTTTACCGAAAGGATAGCGAGCTCTATGGCTATTCGGAGCGAGGAGACCCGATTGCGACGTTCCATATCGGCGAGCGGCTGCAATAAGACCCCGCGGAGCCATCCGACGGTTGGGCCGCTTGGATGACCGAGTGCTCGCGCCGCCCAGCCTTCGGCATGACTTGCACTAGCGGCAAGACGGGGCACCTGTGACCGGCTTCCTTGCTCGCCTCAAAGACCGCCGCATCCTCATGCCGGCGATCCTGGCGCTCGTCTACCTTGTCTATTACGGCGCTATCCTCATCAAGAGCGGCGGCATCCCCTACGTCATGGACGGCAACGAGTCGTTCTCGACGCTCTGGCACGCCTATAACCTCTTCCATTTCAAGTTCGCGGACAGCTTCGGCCTTACCGACGAGGCGATTTCGACCGGTGCCGCGGCCCACCCCTTTCTGCATACCCACCAGGGGAACCTGCCGCGGCTCTTCGGCTTCCTGATCTACGCTCTGGGCGCGCGGACGATCGAGAGCCAGGTCGTGGTGACGACCGCGGCGATCGGCACGCTCACGCTCGTCTTCGCCTATGGCGCGATGGCGCGGCTCGCGGGCCGGGTCTTCGCCTTCATCTTCTGCCTCGTCCTTTTTACAGATTATATCCTTTACGCGCAATGGCACGTGGTCACCTATCGCGTGTGGTATGGCTTCCTCTTCTTTGCGATTCTTCTCGCCATCCAGCGCGCAGATGGAAGGCGCCGTTGGCTCGCGCAGGCGGGCCTCTTCGGCGGCTATTTGCTGCTTTTCTACGGCGAGCTGGTCTTCGCCGGGTTGATGGCCGTCACCGGGGCCTCTTGGACTCTCTGGACATACCGCCGCAAGGCCAGGCTCGCCTTGCGCCTGATCCTGATCGAGGCGGCAGGTGCCGCCCTGTCGGTCGGGATTTTGTTCCTCCAGCTCTGGGCCAAGTTCGGCTTGCATGTGGTGGCGGAGGACTTTCGTCTGACTTTCCTAGCTCGCAATCTGATCGCTGCGCCGCACCTCCGCGAGGCAGCCGACCAGTTCTACAATGACAAGCCCATTGTCTTCTTGAGCGATTTCGGCGAGGGCAGCCCTCCCCGGAGCCTTTGGTCATTCTTGCGCCTTCAAACAAGCCTGCTGTTCCAGGTCCATACGCCGATTCTGGCGCTGATCTGCCTGATGCTGCTCGGGGGATGGGCAGTCGGCTGGCTCTTCGATCGCCGCGGGACGGGATGGCGTGCGGCCGCGGCCTCGCGCGCGCAAATCGCCATGATCGCGGTACCTTCGCTTCTGCTGGCACTTTTCTCGGCTGCGGCAACCACGTCCTTGTTGCCCAGCGGGAGGTTGGCGCCCGTTGCCGCGAAGCTCCTCGCTTTGGCGCTCGGTCTCGTTGCCGGGATTTGCCTGCGCGAGCTGGCCGGGACGGCAACGGCGCCGGGCGGTGCTGCTCGCGGGAGCGGCGTGAAGCCGCGATGGGTCATGGGCTTGGCGATGGCCGCGGCTGCTCTCCTGCCGGGACTGGGCGTCCTCGCGGCCTCAGGCCTGCCCCTCGGCAGCGCGCGCTGGGGCCTCACCCTTCTGCCGTGCGCCCTGCTGGCTGCGCTCTGCGGCATAGTTTCAGTCGGTCCGCGGCGCACCTTGCCGTGGCTCGCCCGCCGGGCCCAGCGCCTTTCCGACAGCTTCTCCTTGAGCGGTGCCGGTGGCCGCGACTGGCCCTGGATGGCAGTGCCCGCCTGCCTCGCCGCCGTGTGCTTCCTTTTGCTCTATCCGGGCCTTGTCCACCCTCGCCTCGAGCGAGGCTTGCTCTCGAGCGCCGCTTTCGTCCTGACGCTTTGCTGGTACGCTTCGGCGCGCCGCGAGGCCGCGGCGTTGTGGAGCGCCGCCCTTGCCGCTGGCTCCCGGCTGCGCGGAGAGCAGGCAGGGCAAGGGCCGGGCCCGCTGTCGGCGGCCCTTCTCGGCGCCGGCGCGGTCGTCCTGTGGACGGTCGGGCTCGCATTGCTGCTCGCGGTCCTTGCGCAAGGGCCGCTGCCCTTCGGCCTCAAGCCGACGCAGCCGGTATCGGCTTCTCTGTGGCTGATGGGCCTTGCCTTGGCCGTCGCCGCGAGCGGCGGAATCTGGCTGTGGCGCGAGGCGACCGAGCGCACGCGGGACCCGCAGCCGACTCTCTCGCTGCAGATGCTTCTGTGTGCCGTCTTCCTTTGGTTCGTTTATTTCGTCATCCGCGGCCAATGGCACGCTTACGACCAGGATTTCTCGCTGGTGTGGATGATGCCGCTGGGGTTCTCGGGCGGCACGGTGTTCGCGCGGGCGGTTGCCGTTCTCGCCCTCGCCGTAGCGATCGGCCTGGCGCTCGGTGGGCCGCGGCGTCTCCTGGGTGCCGTTGCAAGCCGCGAGATCGCCCGCGCCCTCGGATTTTTCATCGTCTGCGAGGCGGCCTTTGCGGTCATTTACTGGCTCTCGCCGGGCTACATCTACAAGGGATATCTCGAGCGCTACGCCCCTTTCGCCGTGTTCTTCGTCGAGCTGCCGCTCGCCGCCGCCCTCTTCGCGCTGTACCGCACCGTCTCGGCACCCTGGCTGCGGCGCCGGGAGGCGCGGGCCCCGGCCGTGGCGCTGCCGCTGCCGCTGCTGCGCGGTGGTGCGGCGGCCGTGCTCACGGCCATCGGCCTCTATTGGATCGTGGTTCAGGGCGTCTATGCGGCACTCCTGCCGCCCGACCACGCGGCCTTCCTCAAGCTGCTGCGGGAGCCGCAGTTCGCGGGAAAGTCGGTCGCCGTCAATACCTATGCGGCGCCCATGGCGGCCATGACCGGCGGTTGGGGCTATTTCGACGACGTCCTGGCGCAGGACCACGTGATTTGGCGTGGCGGCGGCTATGATTTGGCACGCAACCTCAGGACGGCCCTTTGGTTCGCCGATCGCCATACTAACCCGGCCTATCTGCGGCCGGATTACTATGTCTGTTTTTGGCCGCAGAGCTTTCGCACGGCGGTCGGCGCGCGCGATCCGTCGCTCTTCCAGGATTTAATCCACTATTGCCCCAGTCTGGGCATTGTTTCCGATGCAACGAAGCCCGGTTTTCCGCTTCATCGCCGCCTCGTCGCGGCGGACCCGTCGCTCTACGCATCATGGGCGATCGTCAAGCTTGGCTGGACGTTCCCACCCTTCGTCAGGAGCCTCGCGCTCACGGTCGAAGCGGGCACAGCCGGCGCCGTGGCGCAGGTCTCCAGCGAGACCGCACAGCAGGATGGCATCCCGGTCATTCCGGCCGACGTCGAGCTTCTGGCCGAGCGCGGCAATGCAGGCTGCGTCGTTCACGACAACGCCCTGACCCCGATCGGCCGTCTCGCGGGATCGGGCGCTCTGCCGCTGCCGCCCGGGTTCTCGGGGCTCGTGGTCGCGCGCGTGACGCCACGGACGGCGGACGCGAGGGGCATTCCCGTGCTGTCGAACGCGGTGAGCGTGACGTCGCTTCTGGATTCGACCGGCTCCGGCACGGTCGCGGCGGTGCGGATATTCAAGTGCAGCGGCGTGCGGGAGCTCGACTTCCGCGCCGTTGGCGACGCCGACAAATTCGAGACCGCAGGCTGGGCCGCCGCGGAGTCCTGGGGGACCTGGACGGTCGGGCGGACGGCCGAGCTCGTGGTTCCCAATCCATCGTCCGCGGATAGCGACATGGTCCTTACGATGGAGGTCCGCGGGCTGGTGAACGAGGCGCATCCCGTGGCCTCCGCCGCGATCGAGGCGCAGGGCATCACGGTCGGCCGCATCGTTTTAGCGCCGGGCAATTCGGCAGCGGTCGAGCGTTTCCGCGTGCCGAGGATGCCGATGGCGTCGGGCAACATCGATATCAAAGTGGAAAACGACGACCCGGTCGCTCCCGCGCGCGCCCTGCCCGACTCGCCCGACGAGCGGCTATTGGGCCTCGGGTTCACCAAGCTGAGCCTCGCCGCGGCGAGTGCCGCGGATGTGGCAATCGTGCCCTTAGGCCAGAGCGTGGGATTTGCCGCCGGCCAAGCGGGCACGGCCATGCTCGCGAGCGGCTGGTCGACGCCCGAATCGTGGGGCACGTGGGGCCTCGGCAATGACTCGATCCTCCTTTTCAAGGGCGGCTGGAAGGGCACCCCCGTCCGGCTGGCGCTGGATGCGCGGGCGTACCTGCCGCCGGATGCGCCGCCACTCTCCACCGAGGTGCTCGTCAACGGCGCCGTCGTCGGACGCCTGGATTTCGCTGCGGACCAAGAGCGCGTCCATGCCGATTTCGCGATCCCGGCCGAGGTCGTCGGTGACTCCGCCGTTGCGGAGATCGAATTCCGCTCGAACCGACCCAGCAGCTTCGCTCGGACCGCGGCGGCGGGTGCGGAGGTTCGGCCGCTCGCGCTCGGTCTCGTAGCGCTCACGATCTTGGAAAAGCAATGACGTGGCAGTCCGGCGTCGGCGGGGGCTCTCTATCGAGCCGGCTTGCGCGCCGTGAGCGCCGGGCCGGAGAATGTGCATGAGACTTGAGCGAAGTTACGCCATCGGCCTTGGGCTCGTGGCCTCCGTCTATGCGGCCTATTACGGCTGGATGCTGGCCGCCTCCGACTTCATGCCCTATGTGCTCGACGGCAACGAATCCTTCTCGGTGCTGATCCACGCGCACAACCTGTTCCACTATGACTTCTTCAAGTCGTGGGGGCTCGCCGACGAGTTCGTACGGCTTATCCCCGGCGGCCCACCCCTATCTCCATACCCATCAGGGGAACATGCCGCGGCTCTTCGGCTTTCTCATCTACGTCCTCGGCGCGCGCACGATCGAGAGCCAGATTGCCGTCACCTTCCTCGTCGTCGGCAGTGCCACGCTCCTGGCTGCCTACCACGGCGTGGCGCGCCTCGTCTCGCCGCTCTTCGCCACCGTCTTCTGCCTCCTCTTCTTCACCGATTACATCCTGGTCGCCGAATGGCACGTCGTCACCTACCGGGTGTGGTACGGCTTTCTCTTCTTCACGGCCCTCGTCTGCGTGGTCGAGGCGGGCGGCGAGCGCTGGCGCCGCTGGGCGGTACTCCAGGGCGCCGTGTTCTTCCTCGCCTTCTATTTCGAGCTCGTGAACGCGGTCATGCTCGGCGTCGTGTTCGCGGCCTTCGGCGCATTTCTCCATCGCCGGAGGCCGCGGCGCGCGGCGGCCCTGGTGCTTGCCGAGGGCATCGGCGCGGCACTCGCCTTGGGCCTCCTCTTCGGCCAGCTCGCCGCCGTCTTCGGCCTTCACGACGTGGTGCGGGACTTCGAGCTCACGCTCCACGCGCGCAACGCCGCGACCGATCCCGCCTTCGCCCGGGAGCTCCACGCGTTCTATGCGTCGCGGAACATCGCCTTCTGGTACAATCTGGTCGACGGCGACCGCTACCGCTCGCTCGGCGCCCTCGTCAGATCAGAAAGCTGGTACGTCTATCAGGTCTATACGCCGGTGCTGCTGCTCATGGCGGTGCTGCCCGTCGTCGGATTCGCTTGCGGCGCCGCGGTGGATGCCGTTCGGCGCCGGGGGCTGAGGCTCGCACGAGCCGAGGTGCTGGCGCGCAATAGGCGCCTCGTCGACATGGCCGCCGCCCTCGTCCTGGTGCTGGCGGCCGTCCTCCTCTGCCTCATCCCCGATGCGCGGTTCCACGGCATCGCGCGGGAGGGCGGTGCTTCGGCCGGCCGCTTGATCGGACCGCTCCTCGGGCTCGCCCTCGCCGGAGGTGTCGCGATGCTCTGGCGCCGTGCCGTGCGTCGTCCGCTCGCCCGCCTTTCGAGCTGGCGCTATGCTCGGCGAGCTGCACCTTACATTGCTACCGTGGCGCTCGTCGGCTGGCTCTGGCCGCGTCCTTTCGACCAGGAATTCGCGCTGCTCTGGACGGCCGCATTCCCCTCGGCGGCGTGGCGCTGGGGATTGGCGCTCGGGCTCGTCGCCGCATTCCTCTCGGGCCTGACGCTCGCTTGCCTCGGCGCGCGCGCCGCGCTGGGGCAGGGCCGCCTCCGCGGCGTCGGGAGCGTGGTGGTGCTCTTCGTCGTCTGCCAGGCGGCTTATGCCGCGGTCTATTGGCTCTCCCCGGGTTATGTGCTGACCGGCTATGCCTGGCGCTATGCCGCCTTCGCGGTGTACTTCGCGGCCCTGCTGCCGGCGCTCGGAGCCTATCTCGTGGTCGTGGTGGCGCTCCGCAGCCTCGCGGCGTTGCGGGCGGGATGGCACCGGCGCCGCCTCCAGCGGCGGCGGCTCGTGCCGCCCTCCCTGCCTGCCGCCGGCTCCCTGGCAGCGGCGGTACTGGCGACGGTCGTCCTCGCTGCCGCTTGGGCCGAGCTGCAAGCGACCTACGCAACGCTCCTGCCGCCCGACCAGTATGCGGGTATCCGGCGCTTGCGGGCGCCGCCCTTTGCCGGAGCGTCTTTCGTCGTCGGCAATTATGCGGCACCGGTTGCCGCCATGACGCATCAATGGGCCTATCTCGACTTGCGCATCGGGAGGGTCTTCACGGAGGTAACGCCCGAGGGCATCGTCCTGGGGCGCGATGCGACGAGCTATTTGTGGCTGGCGGATCGGGCCACCAACACGGCCTATCGGGAGCCGGACTATTTCATGTGCCTGGTGCGGCCAACCCTCAGATCGGTTCTTGCCACTTTGGACCCGGCCGGCTTCAAGGACCCGAACGGGCGGTGCGCGAATCTCGGTCTCGTCGAGATCGCCGCCGAGGGCATAGGCCCATTCACGCATCGCCTTGTAGCCGAGGATGACACGCGTCGGGACAATTGGGCGATCGTCAAGCTCGACAACGACACTCACCCGGTCATCGAGCGGATTGCCGCGCAGCTTCAAGTCATCGACGGCAGGCCGCAGCTTTCCTTGCAGGCGACGATCGGCAGCCCGCGTCTCATTCGATTGCTGCCGCCGCGCATCGAGGTTTTCGCGCATCCGGGAGCGCCGGTTTGCCGGCCATCGGACGAGGGGGAGCGAGTAGCCCTCTCGGAGGATGGGCGGCCCGTGATGCTGCCATGGCCCTTCACGGGGAGCGTTTTCGTGCGCGTGACGCCTCGGACGACGGTCAACGAAGGACCGCCTCTCTGGCTGCCGGGGCTCCGCCATGCGGATGACCCCGGCACGGACGGGAAGGAGCCCCGCTGGGATATGTGCCCGTATCACATTGCAATCGATGCGACCGGGCGCGGCAACTTCGCGACGTTCGCGGCGGGCGGCTGGTCGGGCCTGGAAGAGGAGGGAAGATGGAGCGAGGGCCGGAAGGCAGCGCTCGTCATCCCCGACCTTGGAACTCCGCCGGGTCCCTTGTTGCTCACGTTGGAAGCGCACGGCTATGTGCCCCGGGCTCATCCGACGCAGCGAATTTCGCTCGCGTTCGACGGCCACCCGATCGGAACGCTCACGATGATCCACGGCGAAGCCGCGCGCTCCTATCGCCTCGTCGTGCCGGCCGACTCCGTCGCCTCCGGGGCGCGGACGATCTCGTTCGCGATCGCCGATCCGCTCTCGCCGGCGGACGTGGGCGAATCAGACGATGCTCGAAAGCTCGGAATCTTCGTCTCCAGGGTCGCGGTGGATGAACTGCCTTCCGCGCAAGTCCCCGCTTATTCGCCCGGCAGCGACATCGACTTCCGGGCGGGCGGCAATGCGCCGGCGTATGAATTGTCCGGGTGGGCGGCGCCGGAGGCGGCCGGGACATGGATGCTCGGTTCCGACGCGACGCTCCTCTTTCGTCTGGGCGCGCCGGTGGACCATGACCTCACCTTGTACCTGGAGGGCACTTCTTTCTTCACGGAAAGCCGGGCGCCCCAGGCCGCGGAGCTGTCGCTCAACGGACAGCCGATCGGCCGCGTCTCCTTCGACACGAAAGGCGCCTCGGCGGCGAAGCTCGTCGTTCCCCGCTCGCTCCTCGCCGGCTCGACGACGATCGTCTTGCGTATTGCCGGCGAGCCTGCGGTATCACCGCACCAGCTCGGCATGTCGGACGACGAGCGCCCGCTGTCGCTCAATCTGAGGCGCATGCGTTTCGAGTGAGGGCGCCGCCCGGCGCCGCGCATTTCGCCATCTCGGCCGTTGAGACGCCGCCCGCGTCTCGCTGTGACCGGCTGCGACCTCATCCTCGTCGCGGGCGCGGCAGCCCGGCGTTGGAGCGGGCTCCCTACCCGGCCGGCTTGCCCGCCGTGAAGGCGACGGTGGCCGTCTTGTGCACCGCGGCCTGAAGCAGCGTCACCGGCAGGAAGGGTGCTATGAGGAGCGCGTACCACCGCACGCGGCCGCTCGGCGGCACCTTGAGGCCGCAGCGGTCGGCGAGAAAATTCTGAATGCCGGCGCTCCAGCCGACCGTGCGGAGGCGCCAGCTCATGCGCACGTCGCGGAAGCCGGACTCGGCGAGGGCGCGGCGGAGATTGGCGTCGTCGAACAGCACGATGTGGCGGGGCACGTGCAAGGCGCCCCAGTAGCGCCCGAACAGCCGGAAGTCGAGACAGTCCGTGTTCGGCGTCTCGCCGAAGAGCACGCCGCCCGTCTTGAGGAGCGCATAGGCGCGGCGGAGGATCGCGAGAGGGTCGCGCGCGTGCTCGATCACGTGGCCCATGCGGATGAGGTCGAAGCTGGCCTCGGGGAAGGTGCAGTCCGTGAGCTCGCCCGTCTGCACCGGGAGTCCGAGCTTGCGCGCGCGCTCCGCCGCGGCGGCATCGATCTCGACGCCATGAAGCTCCCAGCTGCCGCGCTTCTTGAGGGCGAGCAGCGCCGCCCCGTTGCCGCAGCCCACGTCGAGAATGCGCCCGCTGCGGCCGGTCAGCGCCGCGATGCGTTTCGCGTCCTGGGCGTAGACGACGCGCGACATCCAGCTGATGATCGTGTCGCTGTTGTAGGCGGAGTAGTCGGGCGGGTAGAAGCCGCCGATCTCGGCAGCCGCCGGCAGAGGGTCGAGGAAGACGAGCGCGCAGGCGCTGCAGCGGGCGAGGCGCCATTCTCCGGGCACGCCGTGCTCGTAATCCCGTGCGGCGAAAAGCGGCAGCGCGGGCGCGCCGCAGAGATGACAGGCCGTGGCCACCTCGCGCGCGGCCGCGACGCTACGCCGCGGCACGGCGCGCGAGCGACTGCTCCTGCTTCCAACGGCGAAAGACGAAGCGGAAATAGCCGGGCCCAAGCGGGATCTTGAAGCCCCTGGCGGCGAGTATCTGCCGTGCCAGCGGCAGGTTGTAGTAAGGCACGCCGGGGAGGAGATGGTGCTCGAAATGATGCTCGCCGCCCAAGGGCACGATGACGAGGCGCTCGAAGAGGTTCGCCGCGGTGCTGCGCGTGACCCAGCGCTCCTCGGCGGTGCGCGGCCGGTAGCCCGCCTCGAAGCCGTGCTCGCTGAGGGAGCGCAGGCGGATCTGCGCCGGGTAGAGCGTCAGGACTGGGAGCACGTAGAAGTAGAGGTAGAACTCGGGCCCGATGACCGCCCAGTAATAGGCGACGAGCGCCGCCTGGGCGCAAAGCGCCGGCAGCATGATGTCGATCTTGCCCGCGAGCTTGCGCAAGCTGAGCGTCCGCCACGGTGTGGCGCTGTAGCTCTTGCGGTCGGACTGCATATACTGCAGCAGCCGCTTGACCGCCGAGATCATGAAGACGTCCTGCAGCAGCATGCGGAAGAAGCTGGCGGTCGGCTCGTCCGGCTGGCCGAAGAGGAGGTCGGCGTCGCCCTCGTTGTTGAGGTAGATGTGATGGGTCTGGTGGGAGAGCGCGTGCCCGGTCCGCGGGTATCCCATGAGCGCCGCTGCGACGACGCCGACGATCTCGTTCCACCGGCCGCCCGCAAAGAGCTTGCCGTGGCCGCAGTAATGCACGATCGAGGCGAGCGAGTTGAAGTTGTGGATGGTCAGCAGCACGCAAGGTATTGCCATGAGCGGGTTCGGGATCAGGAGGTAGAGCAAGGGCACCGCGGCCGTGGTCGCCAGCACGCCCGCGAAGTCGACGAGCGCGCGGAGGCTGTGCGTCCGGTGCAGCGCCGCGATCTCCCCGCGCGAGAAGCTGGCGGCCTTCAGCAGATCGCGATAGGTGCGCGGCACCTCGTCGCCGAGGTCCGACGCCAAGCCGTTGATATCTTGTTCGTTTTCAGTCATCGGAGCCTGTGGACGAGGGGCCTGCCGCCGCTCCGCCTATATAGTGGCCCGGGCCTGCCCGGTCAATCGCTCAAGCTGCCCCTGGGCCATTGCGGTGGGCCAACGCGGTTGAGGTGCCGCGCCCCGCTCTGTTAGGTTGAGCGGAATGCCGCAGGTCACGGCCTCGCGGTCTGCACCATGGGAGCGGCGATGAAGAAGCGAGCAAAGCCGGCGGAGACGACGCGCGAGCCGCAATACGTGAACAGCCTCGACTACCGCGACCGCCACGGCCAGGAGCCCCTCGGGCTCATGATGAACCAGGCCTGGTTCGACGACCCCAAGCGGCTCACCTTCACCTTCTCGCGCTACAAGTTCGTGGCGAAGATGCTCGAGGGCTGCCGCAACGTGCTCGAGGTGGGCTGCGGCGACGCCTTCCCGAGCCGCATCGTGCAGCAGTCGGTCGGGCGGCTCACCGTCGTCGACTTCGACCCCGTCTTCATCGCGGACGCGAAGGCGCGCCAGGTCGAGGGCTGGCAGTTCGCCGGCGCCTTCGTCCACGACCTCCTCGAGGGGCCGGTCCCCGGCAGCTTCGACGGCATCTACGCGCTCGACGTGCTCGAGCACATCGCCCCCGAGCACGAGGCGCGCTTTCTCGCCAACATGACCGCCTCCCTCGAGCCGCACGGCACGCTCGTCATCGGCATGCCGTCGCTCGAGAGCCAGGCCTTCGCCTCGCCCACGAGCAAGGCCGGCCACGTCAACTGCCAGACGCTGCCCCAGCTCAAGGCGGGCATGCAGCGCTTCTTCCACAACGTCTACATGTTCTGCATGAACGACGAGATCGTGCACACCGGCTACCACAAGATGGCGCACTATCTCTTCGCACTCTGCTGCGGGAAGAAGTGACGGGCTTGCGCTCGCGAGCCCGCGGCGGCGCTCAGCCGCCCATCTCCACCGCCGGCTTCTCGGCCACGCCTATGACCTGGAGGCCGGCCCGCTCGAGGCCGGGAAGCGAGGTCGTCCATTCGTCGAGCCTCGTCGAGAGGCGCGTGAGCGCCGCGATGCCTGGCACGAAGCGGAAGAGCCGGTTGAAGACGAGCACGTCGCTGTTCATGAAGAGGCAGAAGCCGAGGAAGCCGTGGGTCCGCCAATGGCGCGGGACGAGTCCGGCCGCCTCGAGCACGGGCACGGTCTCGCGATGGAGGAGCGGGCGCTCCGTCGTGTGATCGAGTGCCGGCGAGAGGCGGTACATCACGGCGCGGATGGCGCGCCAAAGCGCGAAATCGCTGACCGGCTCGCGGAAGTAGAAGCGCCCGCCCGGCTTGAGGATGCGCGCGATCTCCGAGAACAGCTTCCCGCGGTCGCGCACGTGATGGATGCCGCCGAGCATGAAGACGCTGTCGAAGGCCCCCTCCGCGAGCGGCAGGAAGGTGGCGTCGCCCTGCACGAAGGCGAGGTTGCGGCCGGGGTTGGCCTTGATGGCCTCCTCGAGCATGCCGACCGCCACGTCGACGCCGACGCCGCGGCCGACCGCATGGCCGAGGAGCTTGAACGCCTCGCCGCGCCCGCAGCAGATCTCCGCGACAGTGCCGAGGTCGCGCCGCTCGACCGCCTCGAGGAGCACCCGGTCGAGATAGGCCATGTATTCGCGCGTGTGGGGATAGCCGAGGTTCTCCACGTAGTCGCGGCCGATCTTCTCGTAATGCGCCTGCTGCACCCGCGCGTCGGCCGAGCAGAACTCGGCGGCGAAGAGGGGAATGCCATGGGGGCCCAAGGCGTAGCGCCGGCGCTCCGAGAGGCCCACGAGCGAGCCTTCCTCGAGCGCCAGCGCATCGCCGCTCACCGGGCAGCGCAGCAGATCGAGGAAGCCGCCGAGTGCGGCCGGGCGATCCACGGGTGGGGGGCTCTCGATTGCCATCAGCGCGGCTCCACCCCGGCCGCTCGGCGGCCGACGGCCGACCAGGACATCTCGTTGACCCAGGCGAGCCTCACCTCGACGAGGCCGGCCCCGCGCATCAGCGCCTCGACCTCGGCGCGCGACCAGTAATGGGCGATCTTGGGCAGCATCTGGTCGAACACGATCGAGCGCAGATGGCGGAAGGCGAGGCGCCGGAGGAGGCGGAAATACTCGATGCGCCCCATGCCGAGGCGCAAGCCGAGCCAGAGGAGCGCCGTCGGATAGAGCGCCAGGTGATCGACGAGGGCCACCGGCAGGCGGCTGAAGAGAAGCCGGCGCAGCGGCGTGAGCCCATGGACGATCCAGCGGTTGTTCTCGAGCCCGTAGACCCAGATGAGCACGCGGCCGCCGGGCTTCGCGGCACCCGCCATGGCCGCGAGCGCGCGCGCGGGGAATTCCAGGTGATGGATCACGCCGATCGAGAACACGATGTCGAACGAGGCCGAGGGCTCGATGTCGTAGGCGCTCTGCTCGCGCACGGCGACCGCCGGATAGCGCTCGAGCGTGCGCCGCGCCGCGGCGAGCGAGCGCGCGTCGACGTCGATGGCCATGCCGCCCGCAGCGCCGTACGTCATCGGCCAGTAGCTGTTGCGCCCCATGCCGCAGCCCACGTCGAGGAACGTGAGCCCTCCCCAGTCGGCCGGCGCCAGGTGGACCGTCCAGCGGCGGAACTGCTCCTCGTACTCGGGCCGCATCTCCGAGTAGCGCTCCCACTCGTAGCCGAAGCGCTCGGGCGAGCCGCCGCCCAGCGCCGCGGCGGGTGGAGCCGGCCGTGTCCCCCCGGTAGTCATGCTCGAGCGCAGCTCCCTCGCTCTCCACCGGTTTCGCCGCTGCCGCTCACGGCACGATCAGCACGTAGCTCGTCAGCCAAACCCCGGATATCTTGACGAGTATGGCGCGGCGCCTCCTCTCGAGGGCGGCAATGACCAGCTTTGCGGTTCGCACATAGCTGGGCGAGTTGTGAAGATCATCGATCATCCCGTTGCGGAGGTCCAGCGGGTCGACCGCCATCGCCTGGAGCCCGTATGGCTGGGCGCCGGCGGCAGATGTTTCTTCGCGAAGCCCCGGCGCCGCCGATTGCGGGCCGGCCGTCAGCAGCGCGCATTTGCCGGGCGCGAAGTCCTGCCATGACCTGTGGGCGCTGGCGGCCTCGAAGGCGGCGGCGCCGACCGTGTCGGGCAGCACGTAGTAGAGGGCGGTGTGCTCCACGGCGGCGGCCGGCGTCGTCTGGACCAGGTTGAAGACCAGCCGGTGGCTGCCGAGCGCGAGCGTGTAGCAGCGGGTCACCGGTCCGGCCACCATGGTCGGCGAGGCGTAGGGAAGCGTCTCCCCGGCGCGGCACCGCGGCCCGGTATCGACGACCGTATCGGGAAAGTAGAAGTTGTATCGCGGAATGCGTCCGGCGTAAGCCGCCTCGAGGGCCGCATTGCCATGATCGAATTCCTCGGTCCCTCGATGCAGCGTGGCAAAGATGTTCTTCAGATCCCACGCGACGGTATCGATGGCAAAATACAGGTCGGGCGAGAAAACCACCGTGTAGTGCTCTGCGCAGTCGTCGAAGAAGCGATCCGTCCAGCGCACCACCCTGCCGTCCAGGCGTTGCTCCGCAATGTAGTCGAGATATGTGGTGAGCGGCGAGAAATGCACCGCAAGGAATGTCACGATGGCCGCGGCCGGCAATGCCATGAGGCCGGCAGCATAGCGGGCGCGCGGCGAGCGAAAGACGGCGGGCTGAAGCAGCGGCCGGAAGAAGAGATAGCTGAGTGCGGCGAGGGCCATCGCCTGGACCACCGTTCCGCTCCCGTGAACGCGCAGCACGTGCCAATAGGCGGCAGCCGTCAGGAGAAAGACGCCGTCGAAGGCGGCGGAGGGACGCGAAAGCCGTCTCGGTCCCCGGGCGGCGATGAGCTCGACCGCGAGCCACGCGAGCGAGACGGCGAGGAGCGTCCCGGCGCCCGCGATCAAGACCTCCTCGGGAAAGTAATTGCTTCTGCGATCCAGGAAAAGCGTGACGAATACCTCGTGAAACGCGTTCTCGGCATACCTGCTTTCCGGCATGAATCCCCTGAGCTGCGACAAGGCCGAGAAGAACGCGGCGCCGGCGTCCCCCTCGTAGGCGGCGTAGAGCGCCACGACCGCCGTCGGCAGCCCGACCGCAACGGTCACGAGCAGGACCCTGAGCGCATGGCGCCGCGGCAGGCGGGCGCATAGAACGGCGAGCGTCGCCGCCGCGAGCCAGCCCCACATCGTGAGATCGAAGAAAAGCAGACCGGAGAAAGCGCCGATCGCGACCGCCAGCCGCGTCTTGTGGCGCATAAGCCATGCCAGCTCGGACCCGATGGCATAGGCCAGCAGGATGGCAAACACGAAAACGTAGATGACGAAGAACGTCATCGTATTGACGTATTCGCCGTAGGACTGGGCGAAAGTGCAATCGACGAAGGTAAGCGTGAGGAGGAACGCCACGGCGGCCAGCTTCACGCGCATGTCGGTTCTCGCGCGCAGCAGGACGATCACCGCCGCGATCTTCAGAGCCGCTTGCACCGCCATGAAGACGGAGCCGAAGGCCGTCATGTACTCGAGCGTGAATTGCCGCGAGCCGAGCAGGGCTGCGGTCAGCCAATGCAAGCCGCGCGTAAAGAGGATCAATCCGGAATCGCCGATGTGGAGGTACCAGTAGGCGCCGCTGACGGCTGCCTGCAACGGCGGGACGAACGACCAGGTGAACCCCTCGGAGAAAGGCGTGATCCAGGCATAGCGGTAGATGATTCCGCACACTCCGTCGGCGATCAGCACGGCGACCAGGGCCGCGGAGAGCACCGTCAATGCCGAGAGCATGACGGCGCGCCACACGGCCGGTCCTCTGGCGTTTTGCCGCTGCTGAGTCACGGCACGATGAGCACGTAGCTCGTCATAAAAACCCCGGATATCTTGACGAGCATGGCGCGGCGCCTCTTCTCGAGGGCGGCAGTGGCGACTTCCGCGGCCCGGACATCGCCGGGCGAGTTCCGATATCTGGCTTCATCATCGACAATTCGCTTGCGCATGGCCCGCGGATCGACTGCCATCGCCTGGAACCCGTACGACGGGGCGCCCGCGGCGGATGTCTCTTCGCGAAGCCCCTCGGCCGCTGCCGATTGCGGGCCGGCCGTCAACAGCGCGCATTTTCCGGGGGTATAATCCAGCCATGACGCGTGGGCGCTGGCGTCCTCGAAGGCAGCGCCGCCGAGCGTGTCGGGCAGGACATAGTACAACGCGGTGTGCTCTACGCCGGCGGCGGGCGTCGTCTGGACCGCGTTGAAGACCAGCCGGCGGCTGCCGAGCTCGAGCGTGTTGCAGGTGACCACGGGCCCGGCCACCATGGTCGGCGACGCGTAGGGCAGCGTTTCCCCTTCCCGGCACCGCGGCCCGATATCGATGATCGTATCCGGGAAGTAGAGCTTGTAGCGCGGTATGCGTGCGGCATACGCCGCCTCGAGCGCCGCATTTCCGTTATTGCCCGCCTCGCTGCCCCTGTGCATCGTAATCAAGAGGTTCTTCAGGTGATAGGCGATCGTATTGATCTCGAAGTAGAGGTCGGGAGTGTTGACCACCGTGTAGTGCTGGGCGCAGTCGTCGAAGAACCGATCCGTCCATTGCACGACCCTGCCGTCCAGGCGTTGCTCCGCGATGAGCACAAGATATGCGGCCAGCGGCGAGAAATGCACTGCGAGGAATGTCACGGCGGCCACGGCCGGCAATGCCATGAGGCCGGCCGCGTAGCGGGCGCGCGGCCAGCGGAAGTCCGCGGGCTGAAGCAGCGGCCGGAAGAAGAGATAGGTGACTGCGGCGAGGGCCGTCGCCTGGGCCACCGTTCCGCTCCCGTGAACGCGCAGCACATGCCAATAGGCGGCACCCGTCAGGAGAAAGACGCCATCGAAGGCGGCGGAGGGACGCGAAAGCGGTCTCAATCCCCGCGCGGCGATAAGGTCGACCGCGAGCCATAGAAGCGCGACGGCCAAGAGTGTGCCCGCGCCCACGATGAGGACCTGCTCCGAGAAAAGCGAGCTTCGCGCGTTCAAGAAGAGCTCGAAGAAATGCTGGTAAAACGCAGGCTCGGCATACGTGTATCCCGGCATGAATCCCAGGAGGTGGGACCAGGCCGCGAAGAGCGCGGCGCCGGCGTCTCCCTCTTGGGCGGCGTAGAGCGCCGCGACCGCCGTCGGCAGGCCGACCGCAACGCTGACCAGGAGGACCCTGAGCGCATGGCGCCATGGCAGGCGCGCGCAAAGAACGGCGAGCGTCGCCAGCGTGAGCCAGCCCCACATCGCGAGATCGAAGAAAAGCAGACCGGAGAAGGCGCCGATCGCGACCGCCAGCCGCGTCTTGTGGCGCATAAGCCACGCCAGCTCGGACCCGATGGCATAGGCCAGCAGGATGGCAAACACGAAGACGTAGATGACGAAGAACGTCATCGTATTGACGTATGCGCTATAGGAATCGGCGTAAGGGGGAACGACAAAACTGAGCGTGAAGAGGAACGCCATGGCGGCAAGCTTCACGCGCATGTCGGTTCTCGCGCGCAGCAGGACGATCACCGCCGCGATCTTCAGAGCCGCTTGTGCCGCCATGAAGACGGAGCCGAAGGTCGTCATGTACTCGAGCGTGAATTGCCCGGAGCCAAGAATCGTGGCGGTCAGCCAATGCACGCCGCGCGTAAAGAGGATCAATCCGGAATCGCCGATGTGGAGGTACCAGTAGGCGCCGGGGACGCCTGCCTGCAACGGCGGGACGAACGACCAGGTGAACCCCTCGCCGAAAGGCGTGATCCAAGCATAGTGGAAGATAATTCCGCAAACTCCGTCGGCGACCAGCACGGCGATAAGGGCCGCGGAGAGCGCCGCCAGCGCCAGGATCTCCATGATCCGCGCGGCGCCGGCGGCCTTGCACCGACGCAGAAGGCGACAAAGTTTGTCCCCGGCGACCGTCGGCCGCTCGCTTGCGAGCCCGCTCCCCGCCGCCTTAGCCATGCGCCGCTCTTTCCCCTGCCTCGGCCAGGCACGGGATCGACACGCCGAAGGGCGGACGCTGCCGGGGGGCCGACCTCACGTCGAGCGAGAAGAGCGCCGGGAGCGGCGCATTGAGCGCCAGAGTATTGACCTGGACCACGCTCCCAAGCCGGATGCCGAGGCCCGCCATGATGCGAGGCACCGCCCAGATCGGGCCGAACATCAGGTAATTGAAACGATATCCTCTGAGCGGTAGCACAGCCAGCGCACAAACGGCCGATAGCCAAACAGCGCGCAACATCCGCAAGACCATTCCCCGACGCCGCCACCCGGCAAAGCTGGCTCGGTTTGTCCGAACCGACATTCCCCGGATGACCGGAGATTCGTTGCTATCGTGTGCCAATTCCGTCGCACGGACAAGCTGGTTTGAGGACGCTGGCTGCCCCAAGAGCCGAAAAGCAGCGAATTTGGCGATCATCTGGCCTCCGGAGCGTGGTTTTCACGCCTATTTCCCGGAGCGGCCTGGCGCGCAGCGAGGGCCGCTCCCGCCTGCAATGCGGTGCCTGTCGACCAGCGCGTCCCCAACATCGTGAGCGCCTTCAGTCCGAACACGAGGGGCCGATCCCCCGCACCGCTCCGAGGGGAGGCGATGGCCCGCTGCGACAGGAATTCGATCTGCGTAACGGCGGAGCCGCTCTCGGTCTCGGCCGGGACCTGGAGGTCGGCCTGGCGATATGGCATGCTTGCAACGATGGCAGCACCGAAAGTATAGGGACCCTGTGCACATCCTTATGATCCGTAACGCTGACGCGATTTCGTTTCCGAATGGCCCGATGGATGCCGGCAAAAGCGATGATATGCGGCGGCCGGCGCATGATTGGTTGCCATCGCCCTTGCCGGTGCGCAACCCGGCGGCGATGCCTCCACCAGCGCGGTTGCCCGCATGCGACACCCTGCGCCGGACCGGTCTGCGCCAAAGCGAACGTGCCGGCAAAGCAACCGCTCCACGGTTGACCCAGGCGGTCTGAGGAATGTGGAGCAACATGCCTTTCGCAAAATCCGCCGGTCGCGACCCCGGGATATTCTTTATCATTGGTCTCGCCCTATTGGTTGTAGGGGCGGTGCTTGCGGCCACGCCGCCGAACGACGCGACCGGAAGACTTATTGCATATTTGGCGGCATATGGGCTTTGTGCGCCCATGGCCGGGGCCTTGTCCCTTTGGGCGTTGAGGCGTGGCCTCTATCGTCAGTGGTCGGGTCTCGTGTCGATTTTCTGCATCCTTGCCGCGCTCGCTTTCATTGCGCTAGCTGCCGCGGCTGACTTCTCGATAATGTGGAAGACAAATGCGGCGATATTCGCGAGGGGTGCGGCTTTTGGTTTCATCCTGATCGTGGGGATACTGCTTGAGGCGCGCGCGTCGCCGAAGCTATGGCCGATTGTCATTCCCGTTCGGATTTTCGCGGTTGGCGTCATCATCTTGGCGATTGTCACAACGGCATTAGTGCAGTCGGGCGTCAATGGCAGCCTCGACTGGATCACGACCCTCGGTGTATCTATCGGACCGGCACTCCGGGTTATGAACGGTGGCGTACCTCTGGTCGATGCATTCAGCATATACGGCCTTGGGTATTTTCTTGTGTTTGCGGCGGCCTTCTCGACGATCGTTGCACCGTCATTTCCTTCGGCCGCGTTCGTGGTGTCGCTGGCAAACGCCACCTATGTGATGGTCGCCGCCGTCATCATGATGCGGTGCGTTCGCAGCCTCGTGTTGACCGCTGCGGCTATTGTATTGATCACCGTCGCGATCGTGCCGCAGTGGCTGGGACTTCCCCCGGCTGGCGGCTTGCGCTTCCTACCCCCATTGCTTGTGGCGTTGGGCCTTACCTTTCAACCGCTCGAACGGCGGATATCTCTGCTATCGTTGCTGCCGCTGTTGATTGCCGGATTTTGGAGCATCGAGGCGTTCGTCTGGAGCTTTCTCACCTTTTCCTGCGGGATCGGCGGCAGGCTTCTCTACGAGCGGGCGCGGCTTGCGGAATTCGTACGCTGCATTGGCGGTGCGGGGCTCATCGTGCTTGCGGCGCACGCGGTCTTCTCGATTGCGACTTACATCCTCGCAGGGCAGTGGCCGCGCTATGATATCTACTTTGATCTGGTATGGGGCGCATACTCCGGCAACGCATGGGCCACGATTCCGTTCTCAATCGAGACTTGGGCTTGGGCTGCCGAGGGGGTGATCTATTTCGTGGGTCTAGGCGTTGCAATCGCAAAAATTTTCGACGGGCGGTCAAGGGACGGCTCGGATTGTTTGATCGTACGGGCGATTCTTCCGGTCACCGTCGCAGGTTTACTCGGGATGTGGTACTGGGTTGGGCGCCCGTTCGCGTTCAACTTGTGGCCAACGGTCGTGCCGGCAGCAATAATTGCGACCGTCGCGGTCGATCGTTTCTTCGCTCGATTTAGACACCGGCGAGCGCTGACATTGCTGGACTCGGTATCGATTTTCGCCGTTGGGAGCGCGCTGATCTTGCTCTCGGGCGTGGTGGGCGTGCGTGCCGGGCTCAGAGCAGGATTTTCCGAGCTGCTTTCAGGAAGCGTCAGCTTGAACGAGTATGCGCGCGAGAAGATTGAATATTTGCGGTCCCTGGAGAAGACGCCGATGGTCCCGGAGGCCTATGATCCGATCTCCTGGGATGCCTTCGAATTGGTGCGCAAGTATCAGCCGAACAAGAGGAAAGTCGCCTTATTCCTCAAATCTGGGCGTGACATTCCGGTTTACCTGCTCGCGAAGCAAAATGACGCTTTCGGAGTGAGCAGCTCGCTCGATTTTGAATCCCGAATCTGGAGTGCTAGTCTGTTAGCTCGGGCGCGGCATGCGGTTGCTCCTGGTACCTACGTCTTCATAGAGAATTCTTTCGCTGACTACTATCATGGGAGACGCCGCCCCGCACCGGACGAGAACTACGGCTACTCGGGAATCCAGTTTTTGTTTTATCCGGAGGTTCGGGATCGATACAATTTGTGCATTTTGGAGGAAAGCAAAAACGGCGTGCTCGCGACGGTGGCCAAGCTGAAGACCGACGGGTCTTGCTCAAGACCTTATGATCCCTGAACTGTTCATTCGTCTAGAGCTACAGCTCGCTCAGCTCGCAGGCGAGCGGCCGGCGCTCCCCGCCGCCTTAGCCATGCGCCGCTCTTTCCCCTCTCTCGGCCAGGCACAGGATCGAGACGCCGAAGGGCGGGTGCAGCCAGGGGGCCGTCCTCACGTCGAGGGAGAAGAGCGCGGAGAAGAGCGCATTGAGCGCCGGCGTATTGATCTGGGCCTCGCTCTCGAGCCGGATGCCGAGGGCCGCCATGACGCGCCGCGCCGCCCAGATCGGGGCGAACAGCAGGTAGTTGAAATGATACCCCCTGAGCGGGCCGAGGCCGCTCGCCGCGATGCGCGCGCGAAGCGGGCGCATGCGATAGCGCCGCTTGTGCCGCGCCACCTCGTCCTGCAGGCCCCAGAGCGAGGGGAACGCCGGCACGGTGATGAGCGCCTTGCCGCCCGGTGCGAGCACGCGCGCGATCTCGCGCAGCGCCAGCAGATCGTCGTCGACGTGCTCGATGATGTCGGTGGCCAGCACGAGATCGAAGCTCGCGTCCGCGAAGGGCAGCGCGCAGGCGTCGCCCTTCCTGACCGGCGCCAGGCCCTTGCCGGCGCAATAGCGGATCGCCTCCTCGCTGGCGTCGACCCCGATCACGTCGCGGAAGCCGAGCTCGCGCAGCATGCGCAGGTTGGTCCCCGTGCTGGTGCCGATATCGAGGGTGCGCGCGCTCCGCGCAATGCCCGCGCGCAATATCTCGCGCGCGAAGAGCGCGCGGCGGCCGACGAACCACCAGTGGCTCTCCTCGATCGCGGCCTCGACCTCGTAGACCGTGGCTTCCATGCCGCCCGCCGGCTAATGCACGTCGTTGAGAGCCGGCAGCAGGCTCTGGAAGCTCAGCCAGCTCCACAGGAAGAGGCGGTGGTCGCTGCGCCCGGCGCGATGGTCGCGCCAGCACTGCTCGACCCAGCGCGTCTTGACGCCGGCGATGGGCGGCAAGGGCGGTGCCGCGGGCAGCGCCCGCAGCCATTTCGCGACCGGGATGCCGAAGCCCTTCTTGCGCCGCCGGAGCACCTCGCGCGGCAGGAGCGGTGCCACCGCCTTCTTGAGGAGATACTTGCGCTCGCCGTTGCGGTACTTGAAGCGTCCGGGCAGGCGCTGGCAGAAGGCGACGATGTCGTTGTCGAGGAAGACGGCGCGGCCCTCGAGCGAGGACATCATGCTGGCACGGTCCGACTTCGTCAGGATGTCGTCCTGCAGATAGAGGTTGGTGTAGAACTCGAGGGTGCGGTCGAGGACGCCGAGGCGCGGGTCGCGGTTCCACAGCGCGATCGCCTCCTCGAAGAGCTCCTCCGGCCGGATGGGCGCCTCGAAGAGATCGGCCATGGTATCGGGCTCGACCGAGCCGAGCCAGACCGCGTTCCACAGCGCGCGCGGATAGGAGAGGCCGGTGAGCCCGCGGCGGATCTTGAAGTCGAGGCTCATGTTGCGGGTGGAGGCGGGCAAAAGCTCGGCCAGGCGGCGGAAGCCCCGGTGGAGCGGCCGGGGCACGAGATGCTCGTAGAGCTGCGCCGGCTGCAGCGCCTTGATGGGGTCGTAGCCGGCAAAGAGCTCGTCGCCGCCGTCGCCCGAGAGCGCTACCGTGACGCGGGTGCGCGCGAAGCGGCAGACGAGGTAGGTCGGCAGGATCGAGGCGTCGCCGAGCGGCTCGTCGAGGTGCCGGAGCACGCCCTCCATCATGCCTTGGGCCGCCGCGAGGTCGAGGATCTGCTCGTGATGGCGGGTGCGGAAGGCCGCCGCCACCGCGCGCGCCTGGGCCGATTCGTCGAACGACGGCTCGGTGAAGCCGATGGTGAAGGTCTCGATCTGCTCGGACGGCAGATGGTCGCTCACCGCGGCGAGCACGCTGCTCGAATCGATGCCGCCGCTCAGGAAGATGCCGAGCGGCACGTCGCTCATGAGGCGCCGCCGCGCCGCCTGGAGGAGGAGGTGGCGCAGCTCCTCCGCGAGGCCCGCCTCGGCGTCGTCGCCCAGGCTCTCGTCGGGCGTTATGGCGAATTGCCAGTAGCGGCCAACGCGCAGGCTCCCCGAGGCGATGTCGAAGGTGAGGTGGCAGCCGCCCGGCAGCTTGCGGCTGTGCTCGTAAAGGGCATTGGGCGCCGGCATGTAGCCGTAGGCGAAGAACTTCTGGAGCGCGCGGATGTCGATGCTGCGGCCGATCTCGGGGTGGCACAGCATGGCGCTCAGCTCGCTCGCGAAGGCGAAGAGGCCGGGCCGGTGGCTGTAGTAGAGCGGCTTCTCGCCGAAACGGTCGCGCGCGAGAAAAAGGCGCTGCCGCGGGCGGTCGTAGATGGCGAAGGCGAACATGCCGTTGAGGCGGAGCGGCAGATCGGCGCCCCATTCCTCGTAGCCGTGCACCAGCACCTCGGTGTCCGAGTGGTCGGAGCGGAAACGGTGCCCCTTCTCCTCGAGGAGCGCCCTCAGCTCGAGGTGATTGTAGATCTCGCCGTTCTGGATGACGCAGACGCTCTGCGTCCTCGTTCCACATCGGCTGCGCGCCGCCCGCGAGATCCACGATGGCGAGCCGCCGGTGGCCGAGATGGAGGCGTCTCGCCTCGTCGATGAAGTGCGCCTCGCCGTCCGGCCCGCGGTGGGCCAAGGCCGCCGTCATGGCGCCGAGATCGTCACGGTCCCCGGGACCCACGAAGCCGACGATGCCGCACATCAGTCCTTGCTTCCGAAGTTGACGAGCTCGCGCACCAGATAGGCCCTGCGCTGCTGCGATTCGAAATAGGTCCTGATCAGGATCTCCGCCAGCAGTCCCATGAGGATGCTCATGACGCCGACCAGGAACGTCATGGTGACGACGAGGGGGAGCGGCGTCAGGATCATCGAGTACCCCTCAGCGAACTTGAGGTACAGCATATAGCATCCCGCGAGAAGCGACAAAAACAACGAAATGAATCCGAAGCCGCCGAAGACATAGATCGGCTTGACGAAATAGTGCTGGAGGAACTTCACGACCATGAGGTCGAGGAGAACCTTGACGATGCGCCCGAGGCCGTATTTCGAGCGGCCGAAGCGGCGCGGGTGGTGCTTGACCGGCATCTCGACGACGCGGGCGCCCATCCAGCTCGCATAGATGGGAATGAAGCGGTGCATCTCGCCGTAGAGCCGCACGTCCTTCACCATCTCGCGGCGGTAGGCCTTGAGCGTGCAGCCGTAGTCCCTGAGCTTGACGCCGGAGACGAAGGAGATGAAGGAATTGGCGATGCGGCTCACGAGCACGCGCCGGATCGCCGCGTCCTGCCTGTCCTTGCGCCAGCCGGAGACCACGTCATAGCCTTCCGCCAGCTTCTCGACGAGCAGGGGGATGTCGGCGGGGTCGTTCTGCAGGTCGGCGTCGAGCGAGACGATGATCTCGCCTTGCGAATGGTCGATGCCGGCCATGAGGGCCGCGGTCTGGCCGTAGTTGCGGCGGAAGTCGACGATCCTGAGCTGCGCATGCCGGCTCGTCTCGCTGCGCAGCGCCTCGAGCGAGCGGTCCGTGCTGCCGTCGTTCACGGCCACGACCTCGAAGCCGTAGGGCAGGCTCTCGAGGACCGCGAAGAGGCGCTCGGAGAGGAGGGGAACGTTCTCCTCCTCGTTGTAGACCGGGATGATGACCGAGAGACGCGGCGCGCCCCCTTCGCGCGCTGCCTCCATCGCCTTGAGGACCTCGACCTCCATTCAGGCACCCCCCGAGGATGCGTGCGGCGTGCGAGCGGCATTGCCGTGGCGCCTTATCCCGCCGATCGACGGAGCGGTCAATAGTCCCGATTCCGGGCGCCGCCGCGCGCTCGGGCCGGTCCTGCCGGCCGCCGCCGATCGCCGCTCCACTTCTATGGCGGCCTCGGGCGCCGCGGCCGGCCGCTCGGGCCGCCGTCCGGGCGTCGCGGTTGAGGTGCCGGCCTCCGCTCTGTTAGGTTGAGCGCAATGCCGTCGATCGCGGCCCGGCGATGTGCGGCAGGCGATCGATTTGGACGGTGCAACCACGTTCGACGAAACGCCCGGCATTCTAGTCATCGGATGAAGATCATGCACATTCCGCGCTTCGCGAGCGGCGCTGCGAGCCGGCGCAACGGCCTGTTGATCGCGCTCGCGGCGGTGCTCATCGCGCTGACGTTTTTCGAGGGCGTGCGAGCCGGCGCCGACAAGGTCTTGCCCGGACCCATGCAACGCCATCGGGACGCGATCGCGATCGCGCTCACGCTTCTGCAGTACGGCAAGTGGTTCGGCTACGCCAGCTACAAGAGCGTCAACCTGGCGCTCGACGCCAATGGCCTGAGCCTGCAGCCGGCGGAGGTGCGGCCGCTGGGGCTCGGCGGCTATATCGAGACGATGAGGCGTCCCGATATTCTGGACCATGCGATCGCCGTGGCTTCGTCGTTGAAGGATCCCGCCGGTCGGGGGCTCTATTTTCTCGACGCCAACGAAAAAGGCATGGCGATTTACTACATCATTTCCTTCGTCATTTTCGGCCGGAACGTCGCGGGGTTTTTCTACACGTACATATTGCTGCTCTCGGTTTCCGCGGCGATCTTCGCGGCGACCTTCCGGCGGAGGACCGACGCACTGATGTTCCTGACGGCCGTCCTCGGCGCACAGTACGTGGCCGTCCTGGCCTGCCAGGATTTGGCGGGCAACGTCGGCGCCATCCACAGCTCGCGATTCCTGTCGGTCCTGACGATCCCGGGCATGTTCCAGCTCATGCTGCTCTCGCGCGAGCGAAGGCCGTTGCGGACTTGGGTGGCGCTTGGCGCTGCGGTGCAGGTGCTGCTCATGGTCCTCGTCCTCAATGCGCGGACGACCGAGGCCTGGGAATTCATCGCGGTATTCGCACTCGCGGGCGCGTTGGCGGCATGCCATCTCTTGCGCAGGAAGCGCGCGATCGCGTGGCCGGCGGTGTGGCCGAGCGGCCTTCTCGTCGCCGGATTGCTCGTCTTCCAGGTTCACCAGGCGACGGCTTTGAACAGGCATTATCTCGGGGCGCACGGCACGTCCGGCCACATCTTCTGGCACAACGTCGCGACGGCGCTCCACAACAACCCCCTGCGCACCGAGCGCTTCGGCATCCCGTCCGACCTGTCGCCCTTCGACGATCGCATCTCGTACTACCTCTTCGAAAGAGAGATCGCCGCGCGCGGCCTGCCCTTGTCCGATTTCCTCCTCGATGACGGCGAGTGGAAGCTGCGCACGAGCGATCCGCGCTACGACTACATATGGCCGCGCTACGATGCCGTGCTCGAGGACGTCGTGCTGCGCCAGATTGCCGAGCACCCGGCCTACGCTCTGCGCTCCTTCTTCGTCTATCAGCCGATCAGCGCCGCCCGGGCGCTCGCTGCCCTCGGCCTCGAGGAATGGCGGAAGGCGCCGCTTTGGCCCCTGCTGCTGCTCGCATTGGGGCCGCTCGCCGCTTCGCGCCGGGCGGGCGCGGGACACCCGCACCTCGGCCTGCCGGTCGCGATCGCGCTCATCTTTTCGTTCTTGCCCTCCTGCTTTGCGGCCGCAAGCGCGTTCCGGCTCATCGACTTCATGACGCTGCTGCTCGCCGCCTCGCTTGCGGCGGCGCTCCAAGCCGAAACCCGGCTTTTGCGCGGATTGTTGGGCGGCCGCCGGCGCGCGCCGTGAGCGCATCCGGCGGGCCGCGATCGGGCGAACCGGCGGCCGTCACGCGATCGGCCTGCGAAAGACGACGGTTTGCAGATAGGTGCGCCCGAGCAGCGCGCCCGTGGCGAAGAGGAGGGCGACGCCGGCACGCATCACGAGCGCGGCCGCACCCGAGGGCGCCGGCATGTCGATCGCGGCGAGCGGCGCGTTGTGGAGCATGGCGCCCTCGGGCCGCAAGCCTTCGTCCTCGAGGAGGCGCGACAGCGAGGCGCGGTTGAAATGGTGGAGGTGGTGCCGGCTATAGAGACGATCGAAGGGCAGCGTCACGCCGAGGCGGCGCAGGAGACGCGCGGCCGCATAGAGCAGGCTGTCGTCGTTGAGGGTCATGACGATGACGAGTCCGCCCGGCCTCGCGAGGGCTTTCAGGCGCCGCGCGAAGCCGTGCGCGTCGAGCACATGCTCGATCGCGGCGAGGCTGACCACCACGGAGAACTGCCGCCCGACGTCGGTCGAGAGCGCGTCGCCGCGGATGAATTCGATCCCCGCCTGGGGCGCGTTCGTCATCAGATCGATGCCCGCGAGCGCCGCAGGCGCCGCCGGCTGGCCGGCGAGATAACGCAGCAGGTTGCCGTTGCCGCAGCCCACGTCGATGAGCGAGCGCGGCGCGGGCTCGCGCCCGAGGAGCCGTGCGATGCGCGCGAAGAGCTCGAGATCGGGGTGCGCGAACCAGTTGCGGTGGGTCTTCTCGAAATAGTCCGCATCGTACGGTTCCATGGCGAGGCCCGGCTTGAGCCGGCTGAAGCGGTGGCCGCAATCGGTGCAGCGGTAGAGCTCGACCTCCGGATGCCGGGCGTCCGGCCGCGATAAGCTTGCGCAGATCGGACAATTCATGGTGTGGTACCGGCACCCCGATTTGAGCGAGCCCGGCTCGCTGCTGCAACGGCAAGAGGCCACATGAAGGTCGTCATTCTCGCGGGCGGCTACGGGACCCGGATTGCGGAGGAAACCGCACGCATTCCAAAGCCGATGATCGAAATCGGCGGCCGGCCGATCCTCTGGCACATCATGAAGATCTACGACCGCTTCGGCTACAAGGATTTCATCGTCGCTTGCGGCTACAAGGGCGCCGTGATCAAGGATTACTTCGACCGCTTCCAGGCGATCAACAGCGACTGGACGGTGAGGCTCTCCGACGGAAGGCGGCAGCCCGGTCCCGGTGCCGTGCCCGATTGGATCGTGGCGCCCGTCGACACCGGCCTCGACACCATGACGGCCGGGCGGCTCAAGCGCCTCGGCCAATGGATCGGCGGCGACACCTTTCTCGCCACTTACGGCGACGGCGTCGCGAACGTCGACATCGGCGAGCTCGTGGCCTTCCATCGCCGCCACGGCCGTCTCGCCACCGTGACCGCCGTGCGCCCGCCCGCCCGCTTCGGCAGCCTCGATCTCGCCGGCGATCTGGTGAGCGAATTCTCCGAGAAGGCCCAGGGACGCGAGGGTTGGATCAACGGCGGGTTCTTCGTTTTCGAGCGCGGGCTGCTCGACCGCATCGCGGGCGACGCGAGCTCGCTCGAGGACGACGTGCTCGGCGTGCTCGCGTCCGAGGGCCAGCTTGCCGCCTTCCGCCATGAGGGCTACTGGCACCCGATGGACACGCTCAGGGACCGCGACCATCTCGAGCGGCTGTGGCGCGCCGGCACGGCACCTTGGAAACTGTGGCCCGAGTGAAGCGGCGCCGGCGGATCATCCTCTTCGGCGCGGGCGGCCGGCTTGGCCGCGCAATTGCGGAGGCGGCAGCGCCGGTCGGCCGGCCCGTGGTGACGGTGGCGTGGTCCGAAGCCGCTCGCTGGGCAGCGTCCGACCAGAGGAGGATTCTCGCGCGCTTTGCCGCCGCCGGCGGCGAGGCCGATATCGTCTTCGCGGGCGGCATCACGGATCCCGGCGCAGCGGAAGCCGATCTTATGCGCGGCAACCTCGGGCTCCCGGCGTCGGTGATCGAGGCCTGCGCCGACGACCCGCGATACCGCTATTTGACGTTCGGCTCCGCGCTCGAGACGTTCGCCGGGCTCTCGGCAGGCAATCGCTATCTTGCTTCCAAGGCGGCCTTGTGGCGGCACCTGGAGACGCTGATGGCGGAGCCGCGGCTTGCCGGGCGGATCGCGCATTTGCGGCTGCACACGCTCTACGGGGGAACGCCGGCACCCCACTCGTTCCTCGGACAGATTCACGAGAGCCTCAGGGCGCGCCGGATCTTTCGCATGAGCGAGGGCCGCCAGCTTCGCGAATATTGTCATGTCGCGGACGCGGCGCGCTCGGTGCTGGCACTCCTCTCCCGCGACTGGCGCGGTGAAGCGGTGCTGCATCTCAGCACGGGGACGCCGGTCGCGCTCCGCGAGGTCGCGATTGCGGTATTCCGCGCCTTCGGCCGCGAGGAGCTGCTCAGGCTTGCGGCGCTGCCGACGCCTGGGGGGGAGAACATGGACCTGCGTCTTCCGCGCTCGCCGGCCTGGCTCCTGGGACGCCCCCGCGCGCCCATTCCAGGCATCGTCGAATGGCTCTCGGACCTGCTCGGCGAGCCGCATGGCGGGTGACGGCGGGCGGGCTCAGCCCCCCGGCCCCTTGAGGCCCCAGACGCAGTATTGGGCGCCCGCCGGAAGCCAGCCGAGCGCGCGCTCGGCGCGCTCGATGAGCCTGTGACGGAAGGGCGAGAAGCCGATGTAGCGCCGGCCCGCGACCGACGCGCCGCCTTGGACGAGGAGCAGTGCTGCCTCCCGGCTGCCCAGCAGCACGGCGTCGGCGTCGAAGGCGCAGCGCGACACGATGCGCCGCGTCACGGGGTTGAGCGGATTGTGCTCGATCACGATGGCGGCTCCCCGCGGGCGCAGCGGACGCAGCATCTCCGCCACGAAGCCGCGCCGTGCCTCCGGCGGCACGTGATGCAGCACGCAAATCGCGAACACCGCGTCGAGCGACGCATCGGCGAAGGGCAGATGCCGCCCGTCGTAATGGACGAAGTTCGTCGCGGGCGAGCGCTCGCGGGCAAGCTCAAGCGAGCGGCGGCTCACGTCGGCGGCGCTGAGCTCTTTGACCTTTGGCTCGAGCTCGCAGTCGATCAGGCCTATGCCGCAGCCGATGTCGAGCACGCGCAGTCCTGCGGGCTCGCCCACCGATCTCGCGAGCACCTCGAGGATGAGGCGCGCCTTCTCCGCGGCGAGGCCCTCGACCGAGACGCCCGCGACCGCCTCGACGGCGTCGCGATACGCGTCGGCATGCCGGTCAAAGTCCATCGCCCATATCCGGCGGCCGCCCCTCGCCGCCGAGCGGCAACACGACGTCCGCGACCGCCTGGGTGGCGCGGGCCCCGCCCTCGCGTCCCGCCGCCTCCGCGCGGTCGACGAAGCGCTCCACGATGGCAAGCGGCTGCGGCTTCACCTGGCGATAGATGCGCGCCAGATACTCGCCGATGATGCCGAGGAAGATGGCATTCGCCGCGAGCGAGACGAGCATGAGAAAGGCGAGCGTGGCAAAACCCGCCGGCCACGGCCTGCCGTAGGCAAGCCACAGCACGAAATAGACCATGATGGCCAAGACGGCGAGGAGCGCCAGAGCGCCGCCGACGACGCTCGCGAGCCTGAGGGGGAGGATCGAGTGGCTGACGATACCGTCGAGCGCCAGATCCAAAAGGCTGCCGAAGCCGAAGGCGCTCTTTCCGCGCTGGCGCTCGGCACGGTCGTAATCGACCCCGATCTGCCTGTAGCCGAGCGTCGCAATGAAGCCCCGGAGATAGGGGTTCTCGTCGCGGTAGCTGTGCAGCAGGTCGAGGACGCAGCGGTCGACGAGCCGGAAGTCGCCTGCATCGTGCGGCAGCTCGTCGCTGCTGAGCAGCGCGATGAGCCGGTAAAACAAACGCCGCGCGCCGTGGAGGTAAAAAGGCTCGGGACGGGAGCGGCGCACGCCGTAGACGATCTTGTAGCCGGCCTCCCATAGCTTGACGAACTCGAGGATGAGCTCGGGCGGATCCTGCAGGTCGCAGTCGATCTGCACCGCGGCGTCGCCTCGCGCCAGCCGGTAGCCGGTGAGGATCGAGCGCTGGAAGCCGAAGTTCCGCGTGAAGCGGTAGGCGCGCACCCTGGCATCGCGCGCCGCGAGCCGCTCGAGGCGTTCGAAGGTGCCGTCGCTGCTGCAATTGTCGGTGAAGACGAACTCCCAGGCGTAGCGGTCGGCGATGCCGTCGAGCACGCGGGTGACGGCGTCGTAGAGCGGCTCGACGTTCGCTTCTTCATTGTAGACGGGGACGACGATGGAGAGCAGCCTCATGGCGCCGCCCGCGCGGCCGCGGACCGCGGCGCCGCGTCGCCCGTCTCGCGGCAGGCGGCCTCGAACTCGGCGATCTGAGCCTCGCTCGCGCGAATGGCGTCGTCGCCGTGCTCGATGACGCGGCGATACCAATCGACGGTGAGCTCGATCGTGCGATCGATGGCCAATGCCGGCCGCCAGCCGAGCTCGCGCGCCGCCTTCGCCGAATCGAGGGCCAAGGTTTCCGCCTCCGGCACGCCCGCCTCGCCCTGCTCCTCGCCGGCGCTGCCCCTTCCCCAGCGGGCATGCACGAGGCGGGCGAGCTCGCGCACCTCGGTCGTCCGGCGCGGATCGGGACCGAAGTTCCACGGCCCCTCGTAGCGCTCCGGCTCGCCGTGCAAGGCGCGCGCGAGGAGGAGATAGCCGTGGAGCGGGTCGAGCACGTGCTGCCAAGGCCGCGTCGCCGCGGGATGGCGGAGCTTGACCGGCTGGCCGGCGGCAAGGGCGCGCACGATATCCGGCACGATCCGCCGCGGCGCCCAATCGCCGCCCCCGATGACGTTGCCCGCCCGCGCCGTCGCCAAGGCGGGCAGCCGGCCGTGCCGCAGGCTGCGCCGCCACGCCGCGGTCACGAGCTCCGAACAGGCCTTGCTCGCGCTGTAAGGGTCGTTGCCGCCGAGCGGGTCGTCCTCGCGGAAAGGCAGCTTGCGGCCCGCGTTCGCGTAGCACTTGTCGCTCGTGACGTTGAGCACGGCTCGCGTGGCAGCCGTGCCGCAGGCGGCGTCGAGCACGTGGGCGGTGCCCATGACGTTGACCGCGAAAGTGCCGATCGGATCGTCGCCGGAGCGCCCGACGAGGGACTGGGCGGCGAGATGAATGACGATCTCGGGCCGATGCGCGGCGAGCGCTTCCTTGACGAGGGCGCCGTCGCGCACGTCGATGGCAAGCGAGACCGCGACTGCGGGCTGAAAGAGGGCGCGGCTCGGATCGTCCGCCTCGGGCAGACTCAAGCCCACGACCCGCGCGCCGAGCCGGGTCAGCCAGAGCGAAAGCCAGGCCCCTTTGAACCCGGTATGCCCGGTCACCAGCACGGTCTTGCCCGCGTAGAAGTCCGCCAATCGGTCGCTCTTGTCCGCGCTTGTGCGCATCTTGGGCCTAGGCTCCTCGCCGTTGCCGAATGTCCATTGTAATCCGGCGCTTACGACATCACCAGCCCGGCGGCCCGGCGGCCCGGCGGCCCGGCGGCCCGGCGCCGCGCGCCGGCGCGGCGGCTCTTTACACGCTTCCGGCAGCGGTCTACAAAACGCGAAATCCAGGCATTTGCCATGGAGGCCACGTGCGGAGCCTCGAAATAGGGTCTGCCCAGCTCGGTTCAACGCGCGGCGATGCCGCGGCTCATATAACGACGGCCGGTTGCGCGGACGCGTTCGGTATGCGCCGTGCCGCCGGGCGCGGGCCGCGTCGACCCCGCGCCGCTTGCGTGCAACTCTGCCGTCCACAATCAAAACCCGAGTCGCGCGGCAATAAATCAGCCTGCAGGCCTTAACGCCGTGTCGCTCCTGCGGGCTCTCCGCCGGACTGCGCGCGGAAGAGCTTTCTCCATCTCGATTGCCCTGTTCGTCGCGGCGGCCTCGCTGAATTACGCTCTATTTCCGGAGTTTTTACTGAGCCACTTCGACGGAATGTATTTTTATTCCGAAATGATGACGCTCTCGTCCTGGGGCGGCCCCTTCCTCGGACCCACATATACGCCGATGGAGGGCATGTATTCTTTGACCCATCCCGGCAATGCGGCTCTCATCCCCCACCTCGCACCCTATTTTCTGCTCCACGATCCGGATACTGCCATCTTCCTGAGTTATGTGATTTTCGCGACGATTTTATATGCTTCGAGCCTGTTCCTGCTCGTCAACATCGGAGCGAACAAGTACGTCGCGATCGTCGCGTCTTTTCTCACATTTTTCATGACTGCCAATTTGCAGGCCACCCATTCGGTAGGAGGGCTGCAAACCACCGTTGTCTATAACGCCAATTTATTGCTGGGCTTGCTGTTGTGCATCGGCCGAAGCCCCAGGCTTCTTTTCAATTCGCTCTATGCCGCGGCGTTCATCGTTCTCGCACTGCTTATTCTCGCGGCGGACCCCGCCGTCGCGACCTTGGCCGGCCCGACGTTGCTGGTGTTCGGAATAGCCGCCCTCGTCGCGTCGCGCTCGCGCTCGGAGTTGCTGTGGAAGATCGCCGCGGCCGCGGCCGCGGCATGCGCGACCGCGGGATTGTACGCGGAATATGTGATGACGCTCTTCGCATTCTCGGCGCGCGTTCTACTCTCGGGCTCGTTCGAAACATCGCCGTTTGGCTGGCGCCAGCCGGGTGTGCCGTTTTATCCCGAACATCAGCTCCAGTTTTACCTGCTCATGGCATTCAGCGGCGCGCTTTCGGCGGTGCTTCTCGGCAAAAAGACGGGGATCACGAGGCCGGTCATCACATTCGCGCTCGCCGCGCTCGCGACCATCTTCCTTTGGTGCGCCGCCGGATTGGTCTTCATGCTTGGATGGTTTGGCTCGGACATGCCGAATTGGGCCTACTTCGACCAGGCGGCGTTCCCCATATTGTGCTTGTTCATCGTGCAAGGGTTGCGCTGCGTGGGGAGCTACCTCGCCGTCGAGAGCGAACGCACGGCGCGCCTTGGCCGGGTATTTGCGATTCTCGCCTTCCCGTTGGCCACCTATTTCCTGTGGCGCGCCCGGCTGGGTCTGCCCTGGATGACGATCTGCGCGCTCTATGCGGCGGCGAACCTTTGGTATTCGCTGGCGACCTTCTTCCAGGCGAGACGGGCCGCCCGGCCGGCGATGCGGCTTGTCGCCTGGGCTCCCCTATTGATCGCCTTTGCTGCCGTGGGCCTGCAAAATCAGGACCTCGGGATCAATGAAGCGCGTTGGACGGAACGCTTGAACCTGAGGCCCAACGACATCGAGGCGTTCCTCGCCGAGCGCACTCGGCTCACGCCGAACGGCAAATTCAGAGGGGCCGTGGAAACGAGCTACAAAGTGACGCCAAAGCCGGCTTCCAACACGTATTATCTGCTCAATTCGTCGTTTCAGAACATCGCGGAATTCCACAATCCGCTGCAGGTCTTCAGCTGGCATCGGCTCGGGATTCCCACCCTGTCTCAATACGGGCATTACGTTACGCCCGACCTCTTTTATTTGGTCTCGCACACGCTGGATACCGGCGACATCATGCAATCGCGTAATATATTGGTGGTTACGGAGCCGAATTCCAAAATCCTCGCAATGCTGGGTGTCCGTTATCTTGTCACCTCGACGGCGGGAAGCGCCGATTCGGCGGGGGCCGAGCTCGTGCACAAATCCGGCTCCCTCTCCGTTTTCGAATTGAAGCGGCCGAATCTTTTCGATTATAGCCCTACGATGCCCGTTCAATTCGCAAACTTTCAAGACTCTATCGGGCTCATATCGAGTCCGGCCTTCGACCCGGAGAAGGAATTCGCCGTCTATGACGCGTCGCTGGCGGGCTACGCGCTGGTGCCGGCTCGCAACGCCTCGGGCGAATTCTTGAAGCGGGGCCTGCGCGTGAAAGCGCAGGCTCCAGGCTGGGCGGTCATCGTCATGCCGCTCGACTATAGCCGCTGCCTTCGCGCGAGTGGCGATAGCGGCGATGTGAGGTTGTTTCGCTCCAATGTCGCCATGACGGGTATCCTGTTCAAAGAGGTCCTCGATGCGCGCGTAGAGATGGCTTACGGCCCACTACAAGGGATCCGGTGCCGCCGCCTGGATCTCGACGACATACGCGACCTGCTCGCGCCGGCGCCCCCTTGATCGCGCCCTCCGGCACGGGTTCCTCCAAGCGTCGCCGTACGTCAGCCGCCCGCGGCGCAGCGCTCCATGATCGGCCGCGCCGCTTCCAGCATGGCTCCGCTCCACGCTGAGGCACTGCGGTTGTTGAGGTGGGAGCCGTCGAAGGTACGCAGCCCCGCGATCCTCGGGGAGACGAAGCTGAGGCCGAGGTCGGAGGCCAGCGCTCGTCCGTCCTCGAGCGGCGTCTTCGCCCAGGGGACCACCGTGATCACTATGCACTCGCGGCGTACCGCGAGGCCGGCGAGAAAGCTCCGCGCGATGGCGAGCTCCTCCTGGTGGGCCCGCTCGTCGACCGGCGTCTCATAGTCGACCGGCGGCCCGTCGGCATCGGTGTCGACGATCATCATGTGCCAGGCACCGGTGGCGCGCGAACGGGAGATGGCGAGGCCGCTGCGCATGCGCGACGGGCCAACGTCCGTCTCGCAGAGGGTTCTTGCGAGTGCGCACAGATTGCGGTCGACGATCCCCCACAACCGTTTTTCGCGGTAGACCGCGCGGCCGCCCTTGTCGAGCAGGACGGTGCGCGCCGGCGGGCTCATGTGGCTGTTGAAGAACGCGTCGGCGTTGATGATGAGCACCTTGGGCCGCAGGCGAAGATGCTTGAGCAAGGCGTCCTCGAAGACCGCGCCCTCGTCATAGCCGAAGCCGAGCAGGTAATAGCGCAACGACGAACCGGAGAACCACCGGGCGGTCGCAGCGGACGAAAATGCCATCTGGGTGCGGCTGTTGCCGACGAACACGACGTCGGCAGCGCGGAGATTCTCCACGACACCCGGCTCCAGGCCGAAATAGATGGCGCCATGCTCGTAGTCGGCATAGCGCGGCGCGGTGCAATAGGCGAGGTAACTGCCGTCATCGGTGACCGCAGGGCAACGGAATATGCTGTTGGTCTTGATGCCGTATGCGAAGGCCGCAAGCGCGGCAAGGACGATCGCGATGCAATAGACGCGCAGCCACCCGCGCGCGCGTCCGGCCGGCCGCGGCCGCAGGCCACCCGCACCCGATGCCGTGACGAATCCGTCGCGAGGGACGAGGTCCATGGCCCCTAGAATTGGAAATAGAGGAACTGCTGGTTTGCCGGGCCGTATGCAACGGACACAGCTGCCAGCCCCATCATCACGACGCCCCACGCCCAGTTGGGTACCCAGAGAAGCGAGCGCGGCCAGAGGGTGGTCTGCCGCTCGAGCGCGGGCGGGAAGCGCGACATGAGCTCCTGAGAGTTGGGCAGCAAGAAGACGATGGCGAGGAGTGCCGAGAGCCACACGAAAGCCGCGGCCGAGACCTTGCCCGGCACGTACGGCGGCGGTTGGCCCAGAATGCCCAGGACGTTGAGGTTGTGCCAGAAGTTCGGCCGCACCACGAGATCGGCGGCGCCGAGGCCGTGGAGGCCGAAGAGGCCTTCGAGCATGCCCATGGCGGCATCGAGATTAGGCGCGCGGAAAAAAACCCAGGCCACGTACACCGCGGCGAAGGTCAGAAGCTGGGCAGCGGCGCCACGTAGCCGTCCGGCCGCGCCCAGCCTGGCGCCGACCGTGGCGTTCCACAGGTGATTGACCAGAAGATAGAGGCCGTGGAGACCGCCCCAGATCACGAAGGTCCAGGCGGCACCGTGCCACAGACCGCCCAGCAGCATGACGATCATGAGATTGGCGTAGCGCCGCGGCGCGCCCTTGCGATTGCCGCCCAGCGGGAAATAGAGGTAATCACGCAGGAAGCGCGAGAGCGTCATGTGCCAGCGCCGCCAGAACTCGATGATGCTCCGCGACTTGTAGGGCGAGTTGAAATTCAGCGGCAGGCGGACACCGAAAATCAACGAGCCGCCGATCGCCATATCCGAGTAGCCGGAGAAATCGAAATAGATTTGCAGGCAGTACGCAAGCGTCGCCGGCAGCGCCTGGATGAAGCTGAGTGCCAGCCCCTGCGTCGCCAAATCGAAGCCGGCATTCGCGTAGTCGGCGATGCCGTCGGCCAGGACCGCTTTCTTGAATAGCCCGATGCAAAAGATCGACAGGCCCGCGGCGACGTTGGCGGGATGCACCCGCGGGCGGCGCGCCTGACGGTCGAATTGCGGCATCATCTCCTTGTGGTGCAGCACCGGCCCGGCGATCAGATGGGGGAAGTAGCTGACGAACAACCCGTAGCGGAAGAGATTGAAGTCGCGCACCTTGCCCGCGTAAACGTCGCAGAGAAAGGCAATTTGAGTGAAGGTGAAGAACGAGATGCCGAGCGGCAGCTCGACGGGCGCGCGCTGCCACGCGCGGCCGAAGAGGGCGTAAAGATTCTCGCCCAGGAACCCCGAATATTTGAAGTAGCCGATCGCCGCGAGGTTCGCGGCGACAGCGACGGCGAGGAGCGCTTTGGCGTGCCCGGCCCTGCCGCCGTCGCGGGCGTGCGCGATCAGTCCGCCTGCCGCGAGGTTGCAAAGGGCGGAAGCGCAGAGGAGCGGCACGTAGGAGACATCCCACCAGCCGTAGAAGAAGAGCGAGGCGGCGGTGAGCCAGATCGTGGTGAGCTTGGGCACGTGGCGCTGGATCACCAGGTAGCCGAGGAAGGTGATCGGGAGAAAGGCGAAGAGGAAGACAGGAGAGTTGAACAGCATGGCTCCGGACTTTCTCTCGCACGTCATTGGCGCAAGCCGACGAGTCGCCAACTCCTCCCGGCTGCTGCGATTGGTTCGCGAGCACAGATCGCAGACGCGGCTCTGCGCGCCTGTCGGCCACGATAGACGAGCGCGCGGGGCGTAGGCAACCCGTCACCGGCCGTCCGAGCGGCTGCGGTGGCGCCCGGTTGCCGCCGAGAAGTCGGGCGAACCGGCGCGGAGCCGCGCGGCTTTCTGCCGCCCGCCGCCGTGCCGCATTGTGGCTTTTCTGCAACTCAGCGATATTGACACCAGCGATTTGCCTATGGCATGTGGACCATGGGTGGGGAGCATCGCCTGCTAGGCAATGGCCGTGCCGCAGCCTCGCGGCGCCATGTCGGTGCCGCGTCACAGTTGGCGAGTCGCGAATGCCGATGACGTCGTCGCAACGAATGCCGGCCCTCTCGATCGCACTTCCGGCGCTCAACGAGGAGGACGTCATCCGCCAGGTCGCGGGCGAGATCGTCGCGGTCGTGGAGAGCCTGCTCGCCGATTGGGAGCTCATCCTGGTCGACGACGGCTCGAGCGACCGCACGGGCGCCATCATGGACGAGCTGGCGGCGGCGCACCCCAGGCTGCGCGCCGTGCACAACCGCGGCAATCTCGGCCTCGGCAACAGCTTCAAGGTCGGCTTGCGCGAGGCGCGCTTTCCCTACTACATGATGCTCTGCGGCGACGGCGGCTTTCCCGCCGCGAGCCTGCCGCCCATCCTCGCGCGCATGGGCACGGCCAACGTGGTGGTGCCCGCGATCGACAACCTCAAGGAGATCAAGACGCCGCTGCGCTACGCCATGTCGCGCAGCTACACCCTCCTCATGAACGCGCTCTTCCGCCAGCACCTCTCCTATTACAACGGCCTGCCGCTCTACCGCACGGCGCTTCTTCGCGCGCTCACCATCACGAGCACCGGCTTCGCCTTCCAGGGCGAGATCCTGACCAAGCTCTTGAAGGCCGGCTGCAGCTACGTCGAGGTGCCGGTGCCCGGCGAGGAGCGCACCCGGCGCTCCTCGGCCCTCCGTCTCGGCAACCTCGCGAGCATCGCGCGCACGCTTCTCCGCCTCGTCGTCGAGATGCGGCGCTACGATCCGGCGGCGGTGCGCGGCGCCCGCTCGTCGGCCGCCCTCGAGGGCTCCCTGCCGCACGCCGAGCCGTCGCCCGTCCCCAGCCTGGCGAAGCGGCGAAGGGCGAACACGCTGTGACCGGGCGCGTCTCGCAACCGGGTGCGCGCGGGAGCGACGCCCCGTCCGGCAATTCGCCCGTCAGCGCCGCGGAGCTCGCCCGCCTCTACCGCTCGGTCTACCGCTTGCGCCGCACCGAGGAGACCCTCGCCGAGCTCTACCGCGAGCAGGAGATGCGCACGCCCACCCACTTCGGCATCGGCCAGGAGGCGGTGGCGAGTGGGGTCTCGGAGGCGCTCGCGCCCGAGGACGTGGTCTATAGCCACCACCGCTGCCACAACCACTATCTCGCGCGCGGCGGCAGCGTCGAGGCGCTCGCGGCGGAGCTCTACGGGCGCGAGACGGGCTGCTCGCGGGGCCGCGGCGGCTCGGTGCACCTGACCGCGCGTGAGCGGGGCTTCGTGGTCTCGAGCGCCATCGTCGGCGAGACCGTCGCGGTGGCGACCGGCTCGGCGCTCGCCTTCAAGATGGACGGCGTGCCCCGCGTCGCGGTGACCTTCTTCGGCGAGGCCACCTGGGAGGAGGGCATCATCTACGAGTGCCTCAATTACGCCTCGATCCGGCGGCTTCCGGTCTTCTTCGTCTGCGAGAACAATCTCTATTCGACCGAGAGCCCGCTCGCGGTGCGCCAGCCGCCGGGAACCGATCTCTGCGAGCGAGCCGGCGCCTTCAAGATCCCCGCCGAGCGCATCGACGGCAACGACGTGGCGGGCGTCTATGCGGCGGCCCGGCGCGCGCTCGACGGCATCCGGGGCGGCGAGGGCCCCTACTTGCTCGAGTGCATGACCTACCGCTGGCGCGAGCACGTGGGCCCGCTCTACGACCACGAGATGGGACGCACCTATCGCAGCCGCGCCGAGCTCGAGGAGTGGATGGCGCGTTGCCCGGTCAAGCGCGCGCGTCAGCGCCTCTTGGACGGGCGCCACGCGGCCGAGGGCGAGATCGTCCTCTGGGAGGGCGAGATCGAGCGCGAGATCGCGGCCGCGGTCAAGGCCGCCAAGGCGGCACCCCAGCCGAGCCCGGCAGACCTCTTCGAGCACGTCTGGTGATGAGCGAGCCTGCTGCCAGGATCGAGACGGCGAAGGCGCGCCAGCTCAAATACTCCGATGCGCTGTCGGAGGGGCTCGTGCAGGCCATGACGCGCGATCCCAGCATCTTCGTAGCCGGCATCGCCGTCGACTACTCCTCGGGCATCTTCGGCTCGACCCTCGAGGCGGTGAAGCGCTTCGGCCCCGCGCGCATCTTCGATACGCCCGCCATGGAGAACGCCCTCACCGGCATCGCCATCGGCGCCGCCGCGGTGGGCAAGCGCCCGATGATCGTCCACGCGCGCAACGACTTCATGTTCCTCGCCTTCGACCAGATGATCAACTTGGCCGCCAAGTGGCACTACATGTTCGGCGGCCGCGCCGGCCCGCTCCCCCTCGTGGTGCGCGCCATCGTCGGGCGCGGCTGGGGGCAGGGCGCCACGCATTCGCAGAGCCTCCACGGCGTGCTGGCGCATTTCCCCGGCCTCAAGGTGGTGACGCCGGCGCTGCCGCAGGACGCCAAGGGCCTGACCATCGCGGCGCTGCAATCGAACTCGCCCGTCGTCATCATCGAGCACCGCACGCTCTACGGCCTGAGCGGCCCGGTGAGCGAGGCGTTCGAGCCGACCCCCATCGGCGTCGCCAGCGTGGCGCGCCAGGGACGCGACGTGAGCGTGGTCGCCGCCTCCTACATGGTCGTCGAGGCGCTCCATGCGGCGGCCGAGCTCGAGAAGGAGGGCATCTCGGCCGAGGTCGTCGACCTGCGCACCATCCGCCCGCTCGACGAGGAGACGGTGCTCGCCTCCGTGCGCAAGACCGGGCGGCTCATCGCCGTCGACACGAGCTGGGAGCTCTGCGGCGTGGTGAGCGAGATCGCGGCCCTCGCCGCCGAGAAGGCCTTCCACTCTCTCAAGGCGCCGGTCAGGCGTTTGGCGCTCGCGGATTGCCCGGCGCCGGTCGCGGCCTCCCTCGAGGCGGTCTTCTACCCCAAGGCCTCGACGATCGTGCAAGCAGCACTGGCACTCATGGGGCGCGGCGCGCGCCAGCTCGGCGACATCGATCTGGTCGACGATTTCAAGGGGCCCTATTAGGGGAGCACAGCCGCTTCCGCGGCAGGCGCGCCGGCAAATGCGGCTGGACATTCGCCGCCTCCCGCTTTACCTACGGCCGCGGGAAAGTCAGCCGGGCGGCGGGGTTCCGACAGCAGCGTGGACTTCACATCGATGACGCGCGGTGGCGCCGCGATGAGCAGCAGGCGGCCGGACCATGCAACCGTGATGGTGGACCTGACGCCGCTCTTGCCGGGCGGCGGCAATGGCGGCGCCAAGTGGTTCGTGCTGGCGCTCCTCGAGGGCATGGCGCGGGCGCGGGCGGGCTGGCGCTGGCTGCTCTTGACCACTGCCGCCAACGAGGCGCTCCTCGCCGAGCGCTTCCCCGCCATGGCGCGGTTGCGCGCGATCGACGGGGAAGGCCGCGCGGAACTCCGCCCCGATCCCGCGCACTTGCCCGGCGGCGGCCGCGCCGACCTTCTCTATTGCCCTTTCACCGCCCCCTTCTACGCGAGCCTGCTGGTGCCGACCGTCGCCACCGTCTACGACCTGCAGTTCGCCGAGTACCCGCAGTTCTTCAGCCGCGCCGAGGTCGAGGAGCGGGCGCGCAATTTCTTCGCCGCCGCGGCCGAATGCGAGCGGCTGGCGTGCATCTCGGATTACGTCCGCGCCCAAGTCCTGCGCATGAGCGGCCTCGCGGAGAAGCGGGCACGGCGCATCCACATCACGCTTCCCGAACGCCTCGGGCCGGGCGATGCGGCGGGCGAGGCGGCACTCCTTGCGCGCCATGGGGTGTTGCGCGGGCGCTACCTCATCTATCCGGCGAACACCTGGCCGCACAAGAACCACGAGATGCTGCTGACCGCGGCGGGGATGTATTTCGCGCGTCATCCGGCGAGCGACCTCAAGATCCTGTGCAGCGGGGTAAGCGACGATACGCGCGGGGGAGCGCTCAAGGCGGCCGCCGCGCGCATGGGGCTTGCCGGCCGCGTGCTTTTTCCGGGCTTCCTCGGCGAGGGGGAGCTCGCGGCACTCCTCGCCGCGGCGCGGGCGCTCATCTTTCCCTCGCTCTTCGAGGGCTTCGGCATGCCCGTCCTCGAGGCGATGGCCGCGGGCGTGCCGGTGCTCTCAGCCGATCGCGCGAGCCTGCCCGAGATCGCCGGCGACGCGGCCCTCTTCTTCGATGCGCGGCGGCCGGGCGACGTCCTCCGCGCCATCGAGGCTATCGAGAGCGAGCCGGGGCTGCCCGCCCGGCTCGCCGCGGCCGGACGCGCGCGCGCCGCAGCACTCGGGGACGCCGAGAGCATGACGGCGGCCTATCTCGAGCTCTTCGACGAGGCGATCGCGGACGAGCGCTGGCATTTGGGTCGGCTCTCCCGCCGCCTCCGGCGGCTCAGGCGCGCGGCCGGGCGTGCCTTGGGCTCCGCTTCCCTCAGAGCCGGCGCACGCGGCGCCGCGGCAGCGCTCCGCCGCCGCTTGCAGGCGTGGCTCCACGGCCGCCTGCAGCTCGCGCGCGCGGAGCTCGGGCGCCGGCTGCCGGTTCTCAAGACGCTGGTGCGCGGCGTGCGGCGGCTTTTCGCGGGCGCCAAGCCGTGACGCCCCGCCGGGACGCCAACCAGAGGCGCCCTGCATGACGGCCGCGATCGCCGTCATCACCCCTTCCTTCGCGCAAGGCCGCTTCATCGAGCGCACCGTCCGGAGCGTGCTCGACCAGGGGCCGCTCGCCATCGACTACGTGGTGGTGGACGGCGGCAGCACGGACGGCACCCTCGAGATCCTGCGCCGCTACCAGGGCTCGCTCCGCTTCGTTTCCGCGCCCGACGAGGGGCAGAGCGACGCCGTCAACAAGGGCCTGGCGATGAGCGATGCGCCGGTCATCGGCTGGCTCAATTCCGACAACGTCTATTACCCCGGCGCTGTCGCCGCGGCACTCGAGTTTTTCGCCCTGCATCCCGAGGTCGACGTGCTCTACGGCAACGCCCAGCACATCGACGAGAACGATGCGGTGATCGAGGACTACGCCGTCGAGCCGTGGAATCTCAAGCGCCTCGCCGAGGTCTGCTTCCTCTGCCAGCCGGCGGTGTTCTTCCGCCGCCGCGTCGTCGAGCGCTTCGGTCCGCTCGACAAGTCGCTGCGCTATTGCATGGACTACGAATACTGGCTGCGCCTCGGCCACGGCGGCGCCGTCTTCGCGCAGCTGCCGCGCACGCTCGCGGGCTCGCGCCTCCATGGCGCCACCAAGACGCTCGGCGAGCGGAGAAGCTTCCACGCCGAGATCAACAGCATGCTCAAGCGCCGGCTCGGGCGGGTGCCCGACCGCTGGCTCGCCAATTACGCCCACGTCGTGGTCGAGGAGCGCGGCATCGCCCGCGCCGACCGCGCGCGCTTCGCCTGGGCGGTCGCCTGGGCGACGCTTGCGGCGGGCCTCAGCTGGAACCGCCGGCTCAACCGCTCGCTCGTGGCGCTCACCTCGGGCTGGCTGCGCTCGTCGCTCGCGGAGAGGGTCGCGCGCTTGCGCCGGAGAGCGGCACCATGAAGGTCGGCTTCGACGTGAGTCAGACCGGCAGGGACAAGGCCGGCTGCGGCATCCTCGCCGACTGCCTCATCCGTCATCTCCCCGCCCTCATGGCCGAGGACGAGTTCCTTCTCTATCCGACCTTCGGCGATCTCTATTGGGACGAGCGCTGGGCGGAAGATACCGCACTCCCCGCCGGCGCCAACCTGCGCCGCGGCTTCCACCACACGGATTTCGAGGCGGCGCGCGCCTTCTGGCGCACCCCGCCGGCGGCACTCGATGCGCTGCTCGGCGATCCCGACATCGTCCATTCCAACAATTTCTTCTGCCCCCCGGCGCTCGCCCGCGCCCGTCTCGTCTATACGCTCTACGATCTCAATTTCCTCGAGAACCCCGAGTGGACCACGGAGGCCAACCGGGTCGGCTGCTTCACGGGCGTCTTCAACGCGAGCGTGCGGGCCAACGCCGTCGTTGCCATCTCGGACTTCTCGCGCCGCCATTTCCTCGCCACCTTCCCGCACTATCCGGCCGAGCGCACGGCCGTCGTGCATCTCGCGAGCCGCTTTGCCGCACCGGCGCCAGGGGTGGCCGCCGGGCCGCCCTCCGAGCGGCTGGCGCGCCTTGCCGCCGCGGGCTTCTGGCTCGCGGTCGGCACCATCGAGCCGCGCAAGAACTACGAGGGCCTGGCCGAGGCCTTCGCCCGCCTCGGCGGCGAGGGCGGGCGAGCCATGCCCCTCGTGATCGCCGGCAAGAACGGCTGGATGATGCAGCACTTCGACGACCGGCTCCGCGCGCTCGAGCTGGGCGACGCGGTGCTGCGCCTCGGCTATGCGAGCGAGGCGGAGCTCGCCTGGCTCTACCGGAACTGCTTTGCCTTCGTCTATCCGACCTTCTGGGAAGGCTTCGGGCTGCCGGTCGTGGAAGCCATGAGCCAGGGCGCTCCGGTGATCTCGTCGGCGGTGAGCTCGATCCCCGAGATCCTCGGCGATGCCGGCCTTCTGATCGATCCGCACGACGGGGCGAGCCTCTTGGCCGCGATGCGGCGGCTTGCGGACGAGCCGGACTTGCGGCAGGCGCTCGCCGGGCGCGCGGCCCGCCGGGCGAGGCACTTTTCCTGGCATGAGACGGCCCGCCGGGTGGCCGAGATCTACCGCGAGGCGCTGGCCCGCCCGCGCTACGCCCAAAGCGAGCCGGCCCGGTGAGCCGGCTGGCGACCGGCGAGCGCCTCTCTGGCGGGCTCGTGGCACTCCTGGCTGTAGCGGCGGCGGCCGGGGTGGCAAATCCGCCGCCCTTTGCCGTGCTGGCCGAGAGCGGCGGCTTGGCGGTGCTGGGCTTCAATCTGGCGCTGCTCGTCCTCGCGGCGGCGCTTGGCGCCCTGGCCCTGGCGCTCGGCGACGTGGCGCTCCTCGCGCTCCGGTCGGCGGGCGCCCTTCAGCTCAGCGCCGAGGCGGTCCTCCTGCGCCTTACGCTCGGCACGGCGCTCTTGAGCGTGTTGGGCGTCGCCCTCGCCGCGGCCCGTCTCATCGATCCTTGGGTCTCAGGCGCCATCCTCGCGGCGGCGCTCGGCAGCTGGATCGCCTGGCGCGGCGCCCTCGTGCGCGACGGGCTCGGCCGGCTCCGCCAATGGCTCTCGCCCAAGGCGCCCGCCGAGGCGAGCCCTCTGCTCCGCATCCTGCGCTGGCTCGGCATCCTCGCGGCCGCAGCACTCCTTCTCCTGCGCACGATCGATCCGCATCTCGGCGATTTCGATTCGCAGCAGCAGTACGTGCTCTTCCTCGACGAGGTCCGCCATCTCGGGTCGTTCTGGCTCGACCCGGCCGAGCCCCTCTACTTCGATTTCCTCTCCGGCCGCGGCAACGGCGTCTTTCTCTTCGCCGCCGGGATCGGCGGCGGCCTCGTGATCCAGGCCGTCTCGGCCGTCTATGCCGTCCTCATCCTGCTTACGCTGCGCGCTGTCGCCGTCCGCGCGCTGGCACCGGCCGAGGCGATGCTCGGCCCGGCGATCCCCCGGCTTCTCCCCGATCTGGCGGTCATTCTCGCCGCCACCATACTGTCGGATGTCTTGCCCTTCGGGCGCTACCACGTGCAGACCGCGGCGTGGTTCCTCGCGGCCCTGTACGCTGTCGTGCTGCGCGCGACCGGCTCCGAGGGCGAACGCCGCCTGGGCGCGGTCCTCCTTGCCGCGCTCGCGGTGGCACTGCCGTTGAGCCTGCCGCAATACACCGCGATCTATGTCGCCATCGTCGCCGTCGGCGTCTTATGCGGCAAGATCGCCGGCCGGCCGCTCCGCGATCCGGCGAGCGCGCTCGCGGTGCTCGGTGCGGGCGTCATGTGCGCCGCAGGCCTGCTCTTCAATTGGCTCTATATCGGCACGCCCGAGCTCATTCCCTATTGGGTGTTCGAGCCGTTCATCAGGGACGGCGTATTCTCCCGCTGGTCGAGCCGGCAAACGCAGCTCTACGTCAACTATCTGCAAGGCGTTACCGGGACGTTCGCGACGGCTGCGCCGGCGGAACTGCATCTCAGCCTCGCGGCCCGGGTTGCGGAGGCCCTCCGCGCCCTCCTCGGCGGGCCGGGAGTTGCTGTGGCGGTGCTCGCGCTCGCCTTTGCCGGCGCCGCCGCGATGGGGCGCCTGGGCAAGCCCGTTGGTCAGCTCGCCATTGCACTTCGCACGCTGCTCTTGGCGCTGGCTCTTGCCTTTCTTGCCGCGGGTCCGCCTGCCGTCAGCCGGATGAGGTATCTTGCCCTCGACGTGCTGGTGCGCGCGCTCGAGGCGGGGGCGCTCGCGGCAGGATTGGCGCTTCTTCTCGCGGGGTGCCGTCCGCCGACGCCGCGCGCGGGGTTAAGGGCGGCTGCGGCCATCTTGGCAGCGCTCCTTGCCTATCATGGGCTGGCGAGCGGCCTTCCGGCGCTCATCAATGCCTCGAGCCTCATGCGGCTCTTCCGCCATCAGGATGCCGTGCTGCCGGTCACGGCCGCAATTGCGCTCGCCCTTGCGGCCCTCTTGGCGCTCGTCCCCGGCGGAGCCCAGCCATCGCCCGTGCGCCGCCGCCTGGCGTGGCTCGCCGCCACCACCGCGGCATGCGCGGGTGCGATACTCGCCGCGTACGAGGCCCGCACGATGCTCTGGGGAGGATGGCAGCTTGCAGGCGCTGCCGCCCTTGCGACCCTGCTCGGCGCCGCATTGCTCGGCGCCGGCCTCGTTGCCGCCTGGGGACGGCTCTCGCGGCAAGCTGCGGCCGGAACGCTTCCCGCACCGATCCGCAGCGGGCTTCTCGAAGCCGCCGCCGCGGCAACCGCCGTCTTCGTCGTGCTGTCGCTCGCATCGATCGGCCGCGCGGAATCCATCGCAGCGCTTCTGCGCTACGCGGCCGGGCTCGGCGGCGCCGAGGCGGCGCTGCCGCCCGCGGAGCAGGAATATGGACGCTGCCTTCGCCTTGCCGAGGTGCTGCCCGCGCATGCGAGGCTTCTCCACATCAACGGCTTCTCGACCCTGGCACCCTGCGTCGGCGCCGGCATCTTTCCGCGCGGCACATTGCAGCACCCTTATGAATCGGCACTCGCGCGCGCCTTCCGCGAGACCGTCCTCTCCGGGCCCGACGAGGCCGAGCGCACGCTGCGCGGGCTCGGCATCGATTACTTCCTCGTCGACAAGGGCGACATCCACTTCTGGGGGGCCGGGCTCGACCCGCTCTTCCAGCCGCCGCTGCTGGGCGAGCGCTTCGCTCTCTTCGCCGAGACGCCGGATTTCTACGTCCTCGCCTGGAAGGGACACGGCAAGCGCGCGCTCTCGTCCGCCGAGGCGTCGGCGATCGTCCGTCTCGAGCATCTCTCGCAGCAGGAATCCGGATTCATCCGCGACGGCTACCACGTCAGCCACTGGCAGGCCGCCTACTGGCTCGGCATGCCCCGGCCGGCCTACCATTGGGGCGATACCATCGACTTCCGCACCGGCGGCAATTCGGGCGAGGCGATCGAGCGCGGCTGGTCGTCGCCCGACGAGGGCGGGACGTGGACGGACGGGGATGCCGCGAGCCTCCTGCTGGCGCCCGCTTCCAGCACCTCGGCGCCCGTGCTTCTGACCCTCGAGTCGCAGGCCTTCACCCCGCCCCAGCAGCCCTTCATTTCGGTCGGCGTCGCGGTCAACGGCGTTGCCGTCGCCCACTGGCTCTTCCTCGCGGGCGAGCCGCTGCGCCCGCGCACGGCGCTCATTCCGGCCGGGCTCGCCGCGCGCTCGCCGGAGCTCCGCATCGTCTTGACGCCCGACCATCCCGCCTCGCCGGCGTCATACGGCCTCTCGCGCGACGACCGGCAGTTGGGCCTCCACGTGGCTTCGCTTCGCCTCGAGCCCGGCGCCGCCCCGCCGCCCCCGCCTCTCTATCGGCTTGGCGAGCGCCTCGACTTCGGCAGCGCAGGCAATGTGCGGCCCTATCTGGGCGATGGCTGGTGGGGCTCGGAGTCGGCCGGCACCTGGTCCGCGGGACCGCGTGCCGAGCTCGGCCTTCGCCTCGCCACCAAGCCGTCCGGCGACCTCAAGCTCCTGTTGGATGGGCACGGCCTCTTGGCACCCGCCCAGCCGTCGCTGACCGTCGAGGTCGAGGCGAACGGCACCGCGGTTGGCCGCATTTCCTTCGATGCCGCAGCACCGGGCGGCGAGCGCGCGGTGAGCATCCCGGGAGGGCTCCTCGGGGAGGACGGCGAGCTCCGCCTGAGCCTTTTGTCGAGCCCGTGGCACTCGCCCGCCGAGCTTGGGCTCTCGGCCGACCGCCGCCCGCTCGGCCTCTTCGTCCGCAGCCTCGTCCTCGAGGCGGAATGAGCGGTCGGTCCGGCGTCCTACATGGGCGGCGCCACGCCGTACTTGCCGACGTTGATGCGCAGCAGCGTCAGCGCGCCGTCGCTGGCTTTGCTCGCGACCGCGAAGACCGGCAGTCCCGGCTTGAGGTCGGCGCGCGCCGCCGGGACGATGGTCACGATCGGCAGGCCCGGGCGCAGCCGAACCGTGGTGGTGCCGCCCTTGTAGCTGAGGACGAGGTCGCGCCCCGAGGCGCTCTCGACCATGGCGCTGACGGTGGCGTTCGTCATGCTGGTGTCGGGCCTGAGGTCCCAGCCGTAATGGCCCTCGCCGGTGCCGCGCAGTTTCTCCGGGAAGACCACGACTTCGAGCGCCCAGAGGGTGCCGTCGGCGCCCATCTCGGCGGCCGTGCCGATGAAGGTGCCCTCTTTGATCGCGGAGACGTCGACCGCCTTGACCGCGGAGACCGAGAGCTTGTCGCTCAGCGCGAGCTTGACCGTCGGACCCTCGCGCATGGCGATCGAGAGCGTCTTGGCATCGACGGCCGCGATGGTGCCGCGGATGCGCATCGGCGGTGCGGCCATCTGCGCCGCGGCCGCGGTGGCAAAGCAGGCGATGAGTGCGGCGAAGAGCACGCTACGGTAAGGCATGGCATCCCTCCCTGGCCGGGGTTGCTGAGGTCGCCTCATGCGCCGAGTACGCTATGGGATTTGGCTCCCCGCGGGCACTAGACCATGCGCGGACGGGGCGAACAACGCGCGCTCGATAACATCTTCGCGAGGAGGGCGGGTGGACCCTGGGCCGCTGCGCTTGACCCGATGACCCTTGTCATCAAGGGGAGCAAGCCCCTAGGCTTCGCCCGGGCCGGCCGCCTCTCGGCGCCGCAGCGCCAAGGCAACAGGTACATCGGGATTGGGATGGCATTTGCTCTCTCCTCGCTCGCGGGGCGGCTTTTCGAGCGTCTCTCCCGGCCGGCAGGCGCTCCCGCGGCGGGCGGCGTCGGCGGTCCTGCCGGCGATGCCCTCGACCGGCTCGAGATCGCCGAGCTCCGCGAGCGCCCGAGATTGTGGGAGCGCGTCATCCGCCGCCAACAGCAAGAGGCGCGGAGCGACGGCCAAGTCCGCCTTCTCCTCGAGAGCCTCTACCTGACCGAGGACCGCGCGGGCGACTTCGAGCGCTTCCGCAAGAGCAGGGAATTCGCCGCCGTGCTGCGGCTCCTCGACATCTTCGGCGCCGCGAAGGGTGCGCGCATCTGCGAGGTCGGCGCCGGGCCGGGCTACCTCTCCTGGGCGCTCCTCAAGGAGGGATTCGAGAAGCTCGAGGTGCTGGAGCCCAACGCCCATCGCGTGACCGGCACGGGCTATCTGAGATCGCGGGCGGACGCCGCCGCCATCGCGGTGCACGACGACGTTGCGGCGTGGGCGCAGCTGCGCGGACGCTGCAACGTCCTCCTCACGCGAAACTGCATCCACCATTTCGAGAACATCACGCGCGCGGCGGTCATGCTGCGCCGCGGCTTGGCACCCGGCGGGAAATGGCTCGCCATCCGCGAATGGTACGCCGACAGCGCCGGCGAGCTCGCCCTCAACCTCGGCAGCCATCCTTATTGCCAGCCCTACAAGATGTACGAATGGCCCTATCCGGCGGCCCATTACGCCTCGGCGGTGGCACTCGCCGGCTTCAGGCTTGAGGCCGTGGTCCCCATCGACTACGACGGCAATTGCCTGGCCTCCTATTCGGAGGGCCCGCCCTCCGCGGCGAGCCAGGCGGCGACGGCGGAGGTCGAGCGCCTGCTGCGCGAGAGCCCCGGCGCCAGCGTGGAAGCCTTCTGGCAGGAGGACTGGGATATTCGCATGGGCCGCCGGCCGCAGGTCCGCTACACGCGGCCGCAAGCGCTGCTCTTTTCCCGCGTCGAGGTGACCGCGTGAGCGCCGTGCCCGCGGCCGTCAGGGCACGGCCTCGACCGTCACCTCGCAAGCGAGCTGCACCGCCCCCGTGAAGGGGAGCGCAGCGCCGCGCGCCGCCACCTCGAGCGGGCCGAGCCCGTCGTGGCGGTCGCGCACGAAGGCCATGTTGGCGTGGGGCGTCCCCTCGAGCTCGCCGCACAATATGGAGATAGCGTAGCGTCCCGGACGCACCGCGAGGCGGAGCTCGAAGCGGAGAACGGCGCTGCTGCCCGCGGCGAGCGGCGGCAGCGGCCGCCCGAGATGGAGGAAGCTCGTGGAGAAGACGAGCGCACCCGTCTCGTCGTGCAGCTCGAAGCCGACGTTGGGCTTGAGCATGCTTTCGCGGGCGAGCACGAGCGCCTCGATCACGAGCCGGTCGAAGACGGCGAAGCCGAGGCAGTCCTCGCCCGCCGCATCGGCAAGGCGCACGGCGGCGATCTCGAACGAGGGCTCGCCGCCTGGTACCCGCCCGGCGATGAGCGAATGCGCCATGAGCCGCGCCGCAGCACCTGCCTCCGCCTTAAGCTGCAGGCCGGCGCCGGGCGGACGCGGCGGCGCCTCGGGCTCGAGCGCGCGTCCGCTCTCGACGATGTAGCGCCCGATCGCCTCGTCGGTGGTGCCGTCGAAATCGAGCCTGCCGCCGCTCAAGACGAGGACGCGGCTGCACATGGCGCGCACCGCCGCCATGTCGTGGGAGACGAAGAGCAGCGTGGTGCCGCGGGCGACCCGCGCGCGCATCGCCTCGTAGCATTGCTGCTGGAAGAAGATGTCGCCGACCGCGAGCGCCTCGTCGACGATGAGCACGTCGGGCGAGAAATAGAGGTAGGTCGCGAAGGCGAGGCGGATCGCCATGCCCGACGAATAGACCTTGAGCGGGCTGTCGCTGAAATCGCCGATGCCGGCAAACTCGAGGATGTCCGCCATGCGCTCCTCGGCGTAGCCGGCGGGGAAGTCGAGGAGGGCGGCGAGGTTGCGCACGTTCTCGCGGCCGCTGAGCTCGGGGTGGAAGCCGGCGCCGAGCTCGAGGAGGGCGAGCGCCGAGCCGCCGACCGCGGCGCGTCCGGCGCTCGGCCGAAGCACGCCGGCGAGGAGCTTGAGGAGCGTGCTCTTGCCAGCACCGTTGAGCCCGATGATGCCGACGCTCTCGCCGCGCGCCACGCGGAAGCTCACGTCGCTCAGCGGCCAGAATCTCCTGGCGGTAGTGCAGCCGCCCGCCCGCGAGCCAGTCGGCGAGACGCTGCCACGGCCGGTCGTAAAGCGCGAAGCACTTCGAGAGCGCCTCGACGGCGACGGTGCCCGGCGCAAGCGTCATGCCGCATTCTCCGCTTCGCGCGTAGCGCCGCGGCGCGCGAGGCTGCGGCAGAGCTCGAGGCCGCGCGCCGGGAAGAGCAGAAGTGCGCGCGCGAGGCACCACGCAGCACCGAAGCGGCGGCCGTGACGGTAACGCGCCACGCCGCGCTCGTACCAGATCGTGGAGCGAAGCAGGCGCCGCGCCGCGGCCGAGCGGCGGCCCGCCGCCTCGCCATGCCTCTCCCAGATCCGTGCCGCCGACCGATCGACCACGGCGACGCCCGGCCAGCCGGCGCCGGCATGGACGACGGCGAGCGGCTCGGAGACGACCGCGATCGAGCAGCGCTCGGTATAGCGCAGGAGCCAGTCCCAGTCCTCGAGCCTGAGCATGGCCTCGTCGAGCAGGCCGAACTCGTCGAAGGCGCTGCGGCGCGCGAGCGCGCAGCTGCCGAAGCTCACGTTGCAGCCGGCGAGGACGCGGCGGTACCAGTCGTCGGCAACCGCAAGAGGCCGCGCCTGCGGGCGCGCGCTGCCCTCGCGCATGAGTGTGAAGCCGCAGAGCGCAAGCGCCTGCTCGCGCGGCGCTGCGGCGAGGAGCGCCTGCTGGCGCGCGAGCTTCGCCGGCAGCCACTCGTCGTCGGAATCGAGGAAGGCAATGGCGCTGCCGCGGCTCGCGCGGATCCCGGTGTTGCGCGCGGCCGCGGTCCCGCGGTTCCGCTCGTGGCGGAGGAGGCGCAGGCGCGCGTCGGCGAAGGCGGCAAGCGCCCCTCGGAGATCGTCGCTCGAGCCGTCGTCGACGACGACGAGCTCGAGATCGGCGAAGCTCTGGCCGAGCACCGATCGCACCGCGCGGCCGATCGACCAGGCGCGGTTGTAGACCGGAATGATGACGCTGATTTCGGGCGCGTTCCCCATGGCCGGCCCCGGCACTCCCATCGTGGCTCGGGCTCGCCCGAGAGGAGCCGAGTTCTACCATGGCCGTGCGGGGCGCGCAGCAGGTGGCGGGCCAAGCGCCGATCGCCTTGTTCCGCGATATAGTTGCATTTACAATTAATCGGCCGCACCTTGCGGCGGGGGGGCCGCGCGATGGAGTTCGGCTATTTCACGCTGAGCGACAACCACTATCCCGACAATCCGCGCAGCGCCGAGCGCTTCATCCTCGACATCCGCGCCGAGGCGCTCCATGCCGAGGCGCTCGGCATGCATTCGGTGTGGATCGGCGAGCATCACTTCGATTCGCTCGGGGTGAATTCCTGCCCGTCGCTGCTCCTCGCCAGCATCGTGCCGCTCACCACGCGCGTACGCCTGGCGCCGGCGGTCGCGGTGCTGCCGCTCCACCATCCGCTCAGCGTCGCCGAGGAGTGGGCGACGCTCGACCTCCTGAGCGGCGGGCGCGTCGATTTCGCCGCCGGGCGCGGCTACGACCGGCGCGAGTACGAGCCCTTCGGCGCCGACTTCATGGCCTCGCTCGAGGTCTTCGCCGAGGGGGTGGACATCCTCCTCAAGGCGTGGAGCGCTGAGGGTCCCTGGTCCTACGAGGGCAAGCACTACGCCATCAGGGACATGGCGATCACGCCGCGGCCGGTGCAGCGGCCGCTCCCCTTCTTCATCGCCTGCTTCTCGCGCGCGAGCCTGGAGATCGCAGCCAGGCGCGGCCTCAACATCATCTTCGCCCCCTTCGCCGCCGCCATGACCTTCGGCGATCTCGCCAAGGCCGTCGCCGCCTATCGCGAGGAGTGCGCCAAGTGCGGCAAGCCGCCGGGAAAGGCGATGTGCAGCTACTTCGTCCATATTGCCGACACGCCCGCCGAGGAGGACTACGGCCGCGCGGCGCTGATGAGCTACTTCCGCCACTGCGTGCTGCCGGCCTTCCCCAAGGATCCGGCCAAGGCGCCGCCGACCATGCAGTACTTCATGCGCATCGTGGAAATCCTCAAGGGCATGAGGAAGGAGGACCTGGGCGAGAAATCCATCCTCATCGGCACGCCGGAGCGCATCATCGAGACGCTCAAGCGCGTCGAGGCGGCCGGCATCGAGGAGGTCATCCTCTACTTCAACGTCGGCAACAAGCCGCACGGCATGGTCAAGGATCAGATGTCCCGGTTCATGGCGGCGGTGGCGCCGGCCTTCGCAGCAACGCAAGGCAATGCTGGACCTGGCGTCCTACCTGCCCTACCTGATTAACCGCGCTGGCGTGCGTCTCGCCGAGGCCTTCGGCAAGGAGCTCGCGGGCCACGGGGTGACGCTCCCCATGTGGCGCGTGATGGCGGCCCTTCACGCGCGCGGCACCAGGCGCGTGGGCGAGCTCGCCGAGCTCACCTCGATCGAGCTCTCCACCCTCTCGCGCCTGCTTGCCGCCATGGACCGCCGCGGCCTCGTCGAGCGCCGCCGCGCCGAGGCGGACGCGCGGAGCGTCCTCGTCCGCCTCACTCCACCCGGCAGCCGGCTCACGCGGCGCATCATCCCCGAGGCGCTCCGCTACGAGGCGGTGGCGCTCAACGCCTTCGGGCAGGAGGAGGCGGAGGCGCTCAAGGCCATGCTGCGGCGGGTCTACGAGAACATCGCAGCGCTTTGAGGATCGAGCCGCGAGGCGGATCGAGGGGAGGCCGCGCGGCAAGCGCGCGGCAAGGCCGTTTTCATGCCCTCCGCGGTCGAGTACACTCCGGCAGAAGCGCCGCAACGGCGTCTGGGAGGAGCGAAATGAAGAAGACACTGATCGCGGCCGCCGCGGCGCTCGCTTTGCTCGCGGTGCCGGCAAGTGCTGCCGAGAAGATCAAGATAGGCTTCGTCACCACGCTCTCGGGTCCGGCCGGGATCATCGGCAAGCACATGAAGGACGCGGCCGATCTCGCTCTCGAGATGCTGGGCGGCAAGATCGGCGGCATTCCCGCCGAGATCGTCTATGGCGACGACCAGTTCAAGCCCGACGTCGGCCGCCAGGTCGCCGAGGAGATGCTCAAGAAGGACAAGGTCGATTTCATGACCGGCTTCATCTGGTCGAACGTCCTTCTCGCCTCCTACCAGCCGATCATCAAGTCCGGCACCATCCTCGTCGGCGCCAACGCCGGCCCGCACGAGATCGCCGGCGCCATGTGCGCGCCCAATTTCTTCTCGAGCTCGTGGCAGAACGACGAGACGCCCGAGGCGATGGGCAAGTTCATGAACGACGAGAAGATGGACGACGTCTACGTCATGGCGCCCGACTACGCCGCCGGCAAGGACATGGTCGCGGGCTTCAAGCGCTACTTCAAGGGCAAGATCGCGGGCGAGGTCTTCACCAAGCCCGGGCAGGCGGACTACCAGGCCGAGATCAGCCAGATCCGCGCCGCGGCTCCCAAGGCGGTGTTCGTCTTCCTTCCGGGCGGCATGGGCATCCAGTTCGTCAAGCAGTACGCGCAATCGGGCCTGCGCGGCAAGATACCGCTCTATTCGGCCTTCACCGTGGACGAGACGACGCTCCCCGCCATCGGCGACGCGGCCGACGGCAATTTCGAGGTCGGCTTCTGGTCGCCCGACCTCAAGGTGGCGCGCAATCAGGAATTCGTCGCCGCCTTCCGCAAGAAGTACAATTACTATCCCTCCTTCTACGCCGCCCAGAGCTTCGATGCGATCTTCCTCATCGACAGCGCGGTGAAAGCGGTGAACGGCGACCTCGCCAACAAGGACGGGATGATCGCCGCCCTCGACAAGGCCGACTTCGCTTCCGTGCGCGGCCCCTACACGTACAACACCAACCATTTCCCGATCGAGAACTTCTATCTCTTCAAGATCGGCAAGGACGCCCAAGGCAACTACGTGCGCAAGATCGTGAAGACGGTCTTCACCGACCACAAGGACGCCTATTACGAGGAGTGCAAGATGAAGTGAGGCAAGCCCCGGCACTCCCGCCTCCTCATCGAAGTTACGGGAGTCGCAGATTTTTGCGCGGGTCCCCTCTCCCGCTTGCGGGATCGAGCCGCGAAGCGGATCGATGAGGGACCTGCGGCCGCGAGGCCGTGGGAGGGTGAGGGACGGCTCCGGCATCCGGCGGTCCCTCGCCCTTCCCATCGCTGCGCGATGGGCCCCTTCCCTCTCCCGCAAGCGGGAGAGGGATTAGTCGCGACCGGCCGCGAGCGATGCAGCTCTCCCTCGTCCTCGAGCAGGGCCTGAACGGCGTCCAGTTCGGCGTCATGCTGTTCCTCATGGCGGCCGGGCTCACGCTCGTCTTCGGCATCATGAATCTCATCAACCTGGCGCACGGCTCGCTCTACATGATCGGGGCCTATGTCTCGGCCTACGTCTTCCAGGCGAGCGGCTCCTTCCTCCTCGGTGCCGCGGCGGCCCTCGCCGCGGCACTCGCCGTCGGCATCGTCATCGAGCTCGCGGTGTTCCGCGCGCTCTATGAGCGCGAGCACCTCGACCAGGTGCTTGCCACCTTCGGCCTCATCCTCTTCTTCGACGAGATGGTGCGCATCATCTGGGGCCCGACCGCGCTCTATGCGAGCGTGCCCGCGGCACTCGCAGGCCAGGTCGAGATCCTGCCGCATATTCCCTATCCCTCCTACCGGCTCGCCATCATCGCGGTCGGTCTCGCGGTGGCACTCCTCCTCTATCTCCTCGTGGCGAAGACCCGGCTCGGCATGCTGATCCGCGCCGGTGCTGCGAACCGCGTCATGGTGGCGGCACTCGGCGTCAACGTGCGGCTCCTCTATACCCTCGTCTTCGGCCTGGGTGCGGCACTCGCGGCACTCTCCGGCCTCATGGCGGGGCCCATCTTCACCGTCGAGTCCGGCATGGGGGAGAGCGTCCTCATCCTCGCCTTCGTGGTCATCGTGATCGGCGGCATCGGCTCGATCCGCGGCGCCTTCGTGGCGAGCCTCCTCGTCGGCATCGTCGACACCATGGGCCGCGCCTTCCTCCGCCCACTGCTCGCGACCTTCATGGCGCCCGCCGCCGCCGACAATACCGGCCCGGCGCTCGCCTCCATGCTGATCTACATCCTGATGGCGACCGTGCTCTTCTTCCGGCCCCAGGGCCTCTTCCCGCCGCGCGGGCGCTAGGCGATGCGGCTCGGGCGGCGCAGCCTCACCGTGGCGCTCTCGATCGTGGCCCTGGCCGCACTGCCGCCGGTCGCCATTTCATTGGGCGAGCCCTTCTACCTCGACCTCTTCACCCGCATCCTCATCTTCGCGATCGCAGCGCTCAGCCTCGATCTCATCCTCGGCTACGGCGGCATGGTGAGCTTCGGCCACGCCGCCTACCTCGGCATCGGCGCCTATGCCGTCGGCATCTTGAGCCATTACGGCCTGACGAACGGGCTCCTCCATTTCGCCACCGCACTCGTTGCCTCGGCGCTCGCCGCACTCCTCATCGGCGCCGTCTCGCTCCGGACGAGCGGCGTCTATTTCATCATGATCACGCTCGCCTTCAGCCAGATGATCTATTTCCTCGGCGTCAGCCTCAATGTCTACGGCGGCGACGACGGCATGAACATCACAGCACACAGCGACTTCGGCCGCCTCCTCGACCTCGACGACGCGGGCACGCTCTACTATCTCGTCCTCGCCGTCCTGCTGCTCTTCCTCGTGCTCGGCGAGCGCCTCATGGCCTCGCGCTTCGGCATGGTGATCCGAGGCGTCAAGTCGAACGAGCGGCGGATGCGCGCGATCGGCTTCCCCACCTTCCGCTACAAGCTCGCCGCCTTCGCCATCTCGGGCGCCATGTGCGGGGTGGCGGGAGCGCTTCTCGCCAACCTGACGCTTTTCGTCTCGCCATCGATCATGCAGTGGACGCGCTCGGGCGAGGTCATGATCATGGTGATCCTGGGCGGCATGGGCTCGCTCTTCGGGCCCGTCCTGGGTGCCGTCGCCTTCCTCCTCCTCGAGGAGACCCTCTCCGGCCTCACCACCCACTGGCAGGCGATCCTCGGCCCGATCCTCATCCTCGTCGTGCTCTTCGCCAGGCGCGGCCTCTTCGGCCTCTTGGCCGGCCCTGCTGCGGGTGCCGCCCGTGGCTGAGGCGCTCCTCGAGGTCGATTCGCTCGTCAAGCGCTTTGGCGGCCTGGTCGCCACCGACCGGTTCTCCCTCGCACTGCCCGAAGGCGAGCTCCATGCCGTCATCGGGCCGAACGGCGCCGGCAAGACCACGCTCCTCGCCCAGCTCGCGGGCGAGCTCGCCGCCGACGAGGGCACCATCCGCTTCGCGGGCTCGGACGTGACGCGCCTCTCCGTCCACGCCCGCGCGCGCCGCGGGCTCGCCCGCTCGTTCCAGATCACCAGCATCTTCCGCGAGTTCACCGCCCTCGACAATGTGGCGCTCGCGGTGCAGGCCCATGCCGGGCACAGCTTCCGCTTCTGGCGCCGCGCGCGGGCGGAGGCGGCGCTCTACGAGCCCGCCGCCGCGGTGCTCGCCCAAGTGGGCCTCGCGGCGCGCGCCCAAGTGCCGGCGGCGACCCTCGCCCACGGCGAGCAAAGGGCGCTCGAGATCGCCATGGCGCTCGCGGCGCGGCCGCGCCTTCTCCTCCTCGACGAGCCCATGGCGGGCATGGGGCCCGAGGATTCGGCGCGCATGGTGCGCCTGCTCGGGAGCCTCAAGGGCAAGCTCACCATCCTCCTCGTCGAGCACGACATGGATGCGGTCTTCGCCCTCGCCGACCGCATCACCGTGCTCGTCTACGGACGCGCCATCGCCACCGGGGCACCCCAGGCGATCCGCAGCAACGCGGAGGTGCGCCAGGCCTATCTCGGCGAGGAGGTTGGGCCGTGATGCTCGAGGTGAGCGGGCTCGAGGCGGGCTACGGCGAGAGCCAGGTGCTCTTCGGCGTCTCCTTCGCGGTCGAGGCCGGCGAGATGGTGACCCTCCTCGGACGGAACGGCATGGGCAAGACCACGACCGTCTCGGCCGTCATGGGCATCCTCCGCCCGCGCGCCGGCGAGATCCGCTTTGCCGGCCGCGCGATCCACGGCCTTCCCGCCTATCGCGTGGCGCAGGCCGGCCTCGGCCTGGTGCCCGAGGGCCGCCAGGTCTTCCCCAACCTGACCGTGCGCGAGAACCTCGTGGCGACCGCAGCCGACCGCGCGCATGCGGCGGCACCCTGGACGCTTCCCGGTGTGCTCGCGCTCTTCCCGCTGCTTGCCGAGCGCCGCGACGCCATGGCCTCGCTCCTCTCGGGCGGCGAGCAGCAGATGCTGGCGATCGCGCGGGCGCTCATGACCAACCCGCGGCTCTTGATCCTCGACGAGGCGACGGAGGGGCTGGCGCCGCTCGTGCGCAAGGAGATCTGGCGCTGCCTCGCCGAGCTCAAGGCGGCGGGCCAGTCGATCCTCGTCATCGACAAGAACATCGCCCAGCTCGCGCGCATCGCCGACCGCCACTACATGCTGGAGAAGGGCCGCATCGTCTGGCAGGGCAGCTCGGCCGCGCTTTCCGCCGACGCGGCGCTGCAGGAGCGCTACCTCGGAGTTTAGCCGCGACCGGGAGCGCGGAGGCGGCCGCATCCCAATCCCGATGGAGGGGCGAGGCCGCTTGACAAGCGACCCGGACGAGCGTCTGCAGTTGAGGCCAAGACGGACTCGACGCGGACATGGCATTTGGGCTTTCGATGATCCGAGGCGGACGTTCCGTCGAGCGAGGCGAAAGGCCACATGGCCGGCCACGGCCTGCTCGATTGGGGGAGGAGATTATCGTGGTGCATCGGAGCCGACGGTTGCCGGAACGAGCGCTATGACGACGAAATCCGTTCGAGACGCCGCTGGCAAGCCGTTCAGCGGAAGGCTGCGATGGTGGCGTACCCATCGTGGATTGTCCCAGCTCGCGCTAGCCCATGCCGCAGGTATTTCGCAGCGTCACGTCAGCTTTCTCGAGTTGGGGCGTACCGACCCGAGCCGGGAAATGGTGGTTCTTCTCGGATCGGCCCTCAATGTGCCGCTCGGTCAACAGAATGCCATGCTGCTGGCCGCGGGCTTCGCGCCGATCTGGCGCGAAAGCGACCTCGCAGCACCGGAGCTTGCGCAGGTCAATAGGGCACTCGATTTCATGCTCTCGCAGCAGGAGCCCTACCCGGCCGTGGTCGTGGATCGCAGATGGAACCTGCTTCGCGCCAATGGAGGTGCCGAACGGCTGACGGAGTTTCTGACCGGCCCCGTGGCGGCCGCGAGTACCGAGGCGATCAATCTCGCCGAATGGCTGCTCTCTCCGACGGGCGCTCGGCCGCTCCTGGTCAACTGGCAGGAGGTCGCGCTGCATCTGGTGCGCAGCGTCGAAGCCGATGCCCTGACGGATGGCACCGCGGAGTCATCGGCCCTCTTGCAGCGTCTCTTTGCGCTTCCGGGTATCCCGAGGGCCAGCGCGCAGATCCCCTTGGTCGAGCCGTTCGCTCCGGTCCTCACGATGCATTTCCGCAAGAATGACATCTCGCTGCGTCTGTTCACGACGATCGCCACCCTGGGCACGCCGCAGCATGTCACCTTGCAGGAGCTGCGCATCGAGTGCTTCTTTCCGGCGGATCTGCAGTCCGATCGATTGCTCCGCTCTTGGGGACCAAGCTAGGTGCCAAGCTCATTCCATCTTCAGTCGGCAGCCTGAGTCGCGCGTGGAAGGCCGCGCCGACGCGTCGGTTGATGCGATCCATATGCCGATGAAGACGGCAACCACGCCGAGGAGAAGATTGAAGCCGACCGGCTCGCCCAGAAGGATCGCGGCAAGGATGGAGGCCGTCACCGGATTCACGGTGAGCGTGCTGGCGACCCGCGTGGGGGTCGTCCGCTCCAAGGCGGACACCCAGAGAAAGAAGGACAGGGCGCTTCCGACCAGTCCCAGATAGAGAATGGCTATCCATTGCGGTTTGCCGAACTCTGCGACAATTGCAAATCCGCCGGTAAACCAGGCGATAGCGCCGAGCAAAGCAGCACCGGCGCCCATCGTCGCCGTGACATATGCCAATGGTCCGGATCGTGCAATAAACGGCCGGGACCAGACGTTGTAAAGCGCCATGCACGTGGCCGCTGCAATCATGATGAGGTCGCCTCGCCATGCGTCCGTGGGAGCCACCGCGAGACCCGTCACCAGAGCGATTGCCACGCCTCCGATCGCCACCAGCACACCCGTCGCTTTGCGCACGGTAAGGCGCTCAACACCGAGCACTGCACCGGCGATCATCGTCAATAGCGGCAACGTCGACATGGCAAGAGCCCCTCGCGCAGCCGTCGTGTAGACGAGCGCGGTATTGAACAACGCGAAGCACATGCCGAAGAACAGGAAGCCCAGCGAGACGACCCGGATCCAGTCGCCGCCGCGCGGCCATCGAGCTCTTAGGCAGAGGGCCACCGGCAGGAGAAAGATTGCCCCCGACCCGAAGCGCAGCGCGGCAAGTGCAATTGGATCCGTCGTCGCGACCATGAATCGGATCAAGGCTGTGACGGTTCCGCCAATTGCGCTTGACGCGATGGCCATCAAGACTTCCGCTATGCTCCCTCACGGCGGCTCCCTATAGCGCGGTTCGACCGACGTAGCTTTACCGCTACAACGACGGAACGGGAGCCGACAGTGCCGGAGCGGCGCTCTCCAGATCAATTACGCGGGAAGTAATAAAATGGGAGGGCGGGGTTGGCCGCGGCGGGGCGGGGCGCCCGGTCGCATCGTACCGCGCGGCTGCGACGACGGCCGCCAAGGGCGAGGGAGGGCCTCAGTTCGAAGGTTGGCTCGGCTGCGCACGCCGAGCCGCGCGCTCCTGGAGGATCGCCGCAGTCGCCGTTTCCCGCTCGAATTCCACCGTGTTGGCGTCGAATCTTCGGCGCGCTTCCGGGTCGAGGCCGCGTCCATACGCCTCTTGGTAGGCGGAGAACTGGGCGACGCAGAGCGGCTCTATCTCGTAGGCAATGCTGGCGGCGTCGACATTGCCGTCATCGACAATCCGCGCGGAATCCCGCAAGCACGAGATGTAGGATTTTTCCGCCTGGCTTTTTTCCTGATCCGTCGCCGGCGGCGTCGATGACGAAGCGCATGCGGCGAGCAAGCATGCGATAAAGCCCCAGGCAGCGCCGACGCGCGCCCACGCGCGGATTTGACGCCCTGCGCTCGCGATCGTCACGCGCATGCACCCGTCACGCTGCGATTCCGCATTTGGGATTCCGCATTTGGGCTTTCGCATTTCGCGGCATCTTACGCCATAGTCGCCAAATTCAGCCCGGCTCGTCTATCGGAGAGGCGCTCACTCGCACTAGGCGTGGGGCGATGCCGGCGCGCCTGCCGCCGCCGCCGCGCGTGCCCGCAAGGCCGCCGCTGCGAGGGCGAGGGCCGCCGTCCGCGCCCGCCCCTCAAAGCCGCCGACCCGCGCCTCCGGCCCGCGCAGGGCGCTGAGCTGCCAGGGCGTCCCCGTGGGGGCGAGCGTCAAGGCGGCATCGATCGAGCGCGTGAAGGCGCAGTGCGCCGGGACGCCCGCCTCCAGGCTGAGCCAGAGCCCGACCCGGCGCGGATAGGGCTCCGCCGTAAGGGCTATTTTGATGTCGAGCTCCCGGCTGCCGTCGCCCGCCGCTTCGAGCTCGCTCGCCAGGGCCAAGAGGTCGGGCTCTGTCGTCATCGCCGCTCTCCTTCTTAAGCTCAATTAGCTTGATCCGCGATTGTATCAGCGGCCTGCCACCGAGTATGTGGCCGCGAGGCGCCCTTTTGCCACCCTCGCGACGATAGATGCGGCTCGGGCGCGCTAACGGGCGGGCAATGCCTGCTGCCAGCAGCGGCTGAGCGCAATCATGGCGTGCGGCGAGCAGCTGTGGCAGAATCGCCGCAAAGTTGCGGGAGAGCCCCATGGCTGTCTTGCTTCGCGACAGTTGCGCCGGGCGCAACGCCTTCATTCTTGTTGCGGCGATTTGGCTCGCCTTCTCCGCTTGGCCCGCCGCGGCCCAGGCGGAGGCCGAGCGCCGGGTGGCGCTCGTCATCGGCAACAGCGCCTATCGCAAGGTGGAGCGGCTCGACAATCCGCTGCGCGACGCGCGGGACGTTGCGGCGGCGCTGCGCAAGACGGGGTTCGAGCTGGTCGGCGGGGGGGCGCAGCTCGACCTCGACAAGCGCGGCATGGAGCAGGCGATCCGCAGCTTCGGGCGGAGCCTCGAGCGCGGTGCCGTCGGCCTCTTCTACTATTCCGGCCATGGCCTCGAGGTCGACGGGCACAATTATCTCGTCCCCGTCGACGCCGATCCCAAGGAGAGCGCCGACGTGGACTTCGAGCTCGTCGACGTGGGGCTCCTGCTCAAGCAGGTGAGAAACGCCAACAACCGCCTGAGCATGATCGTGCTCGACGCCTGCCGCATCAACCCCTTCGGCGGTCGCGGCCTGCGCGCGGTCGGCACCGGCCTCGCCGAGATCAAGGACCGGCCATCGGGGACGATCATCAGCTATGCGACGGCACCCGGCAAGGTCGCGGCAGACGGGCCGCCTGGCGCCAACAGCCCCTATACGGCGGCCTTCCTCGACGCGGTGCGGCGGCCCGGGCTCGACGTGCTCGAGGTCTTCAACGAGGTCTCGGTCTCGGTCGAGAACGAGACCAAGGGCGAGCAGCAGCCCTGGACCGGCATGACGGCGATCCGCGGCCAGTTCTTCTTCGTGCCGCCGGCCTCGACCGCGACGGCCGCGCCGCCGCCGCCGCCCGGCCCGGCCTCGTCCGAGGCGGCGGAGATGATGCTGTGGTCGAGCGTCAAGGACAGCCGCGACCCGGCCAAGATCCAGGCCTATCTGGACCAGTTCCCGCAAGGCACCTTCGCCGGTTTGGCGAAGGTGATGATCGGAGAGCTGAAGCGCAACCAGATGGCGGCCCTCGCGGCGAGGCCCGAGGCGCCGGCCGCGGCCGCTCCGAGCGCAGCAGCCCCGGCCGAGGCCGCCCCCGCGGCGCCCGAGCCGGCACCGGGGAAGCGCCCGCCCCAGACCGCATCCCTGCCGCCCGCCGCCGCCCTGCCGCTTCCCTTGCCGGTGCCCAAGCCAGCGGCACCTGTAGCCGCGGCGCCGGCGCCAGCCGCCAAGCCCGAGACGCCGGCGTCTTTGACTCTGGCCAGGCCGCCCTCCCAGGTGGGGCAGCGCGCGCCTGTCCAAAGCCCGGATGTCGATCTCTACCTCAAAGAGATGCGCGACAACATTTTCGGCAACCTCGTCTATCCCGATGCCGCGCGCGAGCGCGGCCTCGCCGGAGCCGCTAAGTACGAGCTGGTCGTCGACCGCGATGGACAGCTGCTCGATGTTCGCCTCGCGCGCTCGTCGGGTTCCGACATTCTCGACCGGGCCGGCCGGCAGGCCGTCGAGCTCTCAGCACCCTTCGAGCCGGTGCCGGCCGAGGTCAGCGGCGATAAGATCGGCCTGCTGCTGACGCTTTATATCGGGCCTGAAGCGCCGGAGCGCTCCGTTGAATTGGTCTTGAGCGATGTGGAGCACGGCAAACCTGCAGTGCGCGGCAATCCGCCGCCTTTGCCCGCAGAGGAGACAGCACCGCAGCAGAAGGCAGAGGCGGCGGCGCCCATCCCGGAGTCGGCAATTTCGGCGGAAGAGGCGCGTCGGAAAGGCGTGGAAGCCGCAAAAAGCAAAGATTACGGCGAAGCCATGCGTTGGTTCCGCAAGGCCGCCGATGAGGGGAACGCGGTGGCGCAGAACGACGTCGGATTTCTTTATCAGAATGGTTGGGGCGTGCCGCAGGACTATGCTGAAGCCATGCGTTGGTTCCGCAAGGCCGCCGATCAGGGGAATGCTCACGCGCAGAACAACGTCGGATTTCTTTACTATAATGGTTGGGGCGTGCCGCAGGACTATGCCGAAGCCATGCGTTGGCAGCGCAACGCTGCCGATCAGGGGTATGCGGCGGCGCAGGTCAACGTTGGAGCTTTTTACCAAAACGCCTGGGGCGTGCCGAAGGACTATGCCGAAGCCATGCGTTGGTACCGCAGGGCCTCCGATCAGGGGTATGCTCAGGCGCAGAGCAACATCGGACTTCTTTACCAGAAGGGTTGGGGCGTCTCGCAGGACTATGCCGAAGCCATGCGTTGGTATCGCAAGGCCGCCGATCAGGGAAATACCTATGGGCAGAACTACATCGGACTTCTTTACCAGAACGGTTGGGGCGTGTCGCCGGACTTTGCCGAAGCCATACGCTGGTTCCGCATGGCTGCCGACCATGGAAATACGTGGGCGCAGAACAACATCGGATATCTTTACCAGAAAGGTCTGGGCGTGCCGCAGGACTATGCCCAGGCACGTAACTGGTACGCGCTGGCAGCTGCGCACGGCAATCAGACAGCCAAGGAAAATTTGAGACACCTTCCCGACAAATGAGCGTTTCGCCGATGATCTTCAAATCCGTGCGCATCAATGAGCGCGAAGGCGGGGAACGGGAACCCAGAGCTAAGTGACGAGCGGCCGCTCCTGGACCCCGGCTTTCGCCGGGGTGACGGCGGGGGTGTTCCAGCCGATCGGACTCCGCTCTAGGATTGGCTGGCGGGCGCATGCCGCCTTGGCCACCAGCCGTCGAAGCAGTAGCCGAGGCAGGCAAGGGCGGCGGGGATGACCGGGAGCGCGTAGCGCATCTCGAGGTGGAGCAGCGCATAGGCGCCGACGAGGCCCATGAAGGTGAGCCAGAGGAAGGCTGCCGCGGCGTGGCGGCGGCAGCTGCCGCCGCGGCAGCGCCGCAGGGCAGCGATGGGCGTCGCGAGTGCGATGACCGCGAGGCCGAGGAGTGCCGCGACGTCGAGCGCGAGGAGGAGCGGGGCGAGCCCCGCCGCATTGAGGGCGAGGCCCTCGCGCTGCATCTCGCGCAGCTCGTGCATGCCGGGGACCACGCGGGCCGAGGCCGTCGGGCCGAGCTGGAGGAAATCGTTGAAGTTGGCCAGCGGATCGAGGAGGAGCTCGGCGAGCCGCACGATCTGGAGGTTGTGCGGGATGGTGGCGAGATAGGCGAGCGGATGGCGCGCCAGCACCGACGTGAAGTGGCCGAAGAGGACGCGGTCCAGCTGCTGCGGGTCGAGGCCGTAGTCGCGCCGCAGCATGTCGACGAGCTGGAAGACGCCGGCGAGGCCCGCGGCGAGCGCGTGGCTGCGGGCGACGCGCGAGACGAAGTCGCCGCCGTCGAAGGGATCGGCGAGCCCCATTGCCGCGATGTTCGCCGAGGGCCACAGCCAGTTGATGCTGTCGCTGCCGACGCTGAGGACGAAAAGGCCCGTGCGCTCCAGGTTCCACAGCATGTGGAGCGCTACCAGCGCCGCCGCAGGGGCCAGGAAGAGGACGAGCGAGCCCAGGATGGCGGCCATGCGCAGGCCGCTGACGCGGCCGGCCATGACGAGCCCGATGAGCGGGAAGAGCGTGAAATAGACGCCCACGTCGCGCACCCAGATGGAGAGACCCCAGGCGGCCCCGAGTGCGGCGAGGGCGCCCGCCCCAAGGCGGAGCTGCCCCGTCATGTCCATGGCGATCGCGAAGACGGCGACGATGAAGAGGCTGGCATAGATGCTGTCGCTCAGCACCACGATGTCGTAAAGGGCGGAGCCCGAGAGCGCCGCGAGGACGAGGACGGCGTAGCGCAGCGCCGGCCGCTCGATGAGGGCGGCCAATGCCGCGGCGACGAGGCCGAGGGCGGCGACCGAGGCGACGCACTGCAGGCTGGCGAGCGCCAGGCCGAAGTCGCGGCCGGCCGCGAGCTTGGCGAGCGCCACGAGAAGCGGGTAGCCGAAGGGCCTTTGGATGGCGAGCGGCGTCGGCACGCTCCTCCAGTCCAGCTGATCGAGCCAGTGGCCCGCCAGGAGGCCGTCGGCGGGTGCGATATAGCCGTGGCTGTCGGGAAAGAACGACGGGCCGAGCCAGAAGAGAAGCGCCAGCTTGAGCGCCAGGATGGCGGCGAGGAGGAGTGCGGCCCCGCGGCCGTATCGGCTCCACGTCCGTTGCCCCGCCGCGAGAGCGCTCATCGCCGCCCGCCGGGCGCCGGGCGCACGGCCTCCTCGGCCGTGAGCCGCACTGTTCCGAGCTCGCGGAAGATGCGGCAGGTGGCGCGGATGCGGGCGCCGTCCGCGGAAGCGAGCGGCAAGTGTGCCGCGAGGAAGGCGGCGAACTCGCGGGAGAGCCAGCCGCGCCCGCCCTGGCGCCGGGCATAGTGCCAGGCGCGGCCGGCGGCGCGGCGGAGCGCATAGCGCCTGAGCGCGGGCGGCAACTCAGGTCCTGCGGCGACGAAGTTGGCCAGTGCCAGGTTGAGGTCGTGAAGCTCCTGGGCCAGCGCCTCGGACATGCGGCCGGGCGCCTCCTCGGGCGCCAGGAACACGACGGCCGGACTGCGCGCGAAGCGGGCGAGGCGCGCCAGGCGGAGCTCGAGCGAATAGTCCTGCACGAGGACGCCCGGATCGGAGCCGCCGCTCCGGCGCACGAGCTCGGCTTCGGCGAGCCAGGCGGATGGCGTCGTCTGCGCGCGCCTCAGGCATTGCCGCAAGGTGTCGCGGAGCGCCTCGGCGGCGCCCCCGCGGTCCGCCTGCGCTGCCGCCTCGCGGGCGCGCGCGAGCCCGTCCGAGAGGCGATAGCTGCCGCTCCGGCCGAAGGCGAGCCCCGAGCCGGCCGCCGTGACGGCATCGAGGAGCGCCGCGGTGGCACCGGGGGTCAGCATGTCGTCGCCGTCGAGCGCCTTGACGAAATCGCCGCCCGCCGCGGCGAGGCCGGCATTCATCGCTTGGGACGGCCCCCTATTGGCTTGCACGATGATGCGCACGTCGCTCCAGCCCGCGGTCAGGCGGCCGAGAGCGTCCGCGCTGCCGTCGCTCGAGCCGTCGTCGACGAAGACGAACTCGCGCGCGAAGCCGCCCTCCTGGCGTTTGAGCCCGTCGACGAGGAACGGCAGGTAGGGCGCCTTGTTGTAGACCGTGACCACGTAGCTCACGCGCGGCATGGCATCCGCCCGGCCGAGCGCCGCCCGCGAGCCCGCGCGGCTCGGCGCTACTCCGCAGCCTGCCGCGCGGGTGCCGCCGCGCGCTGCCGCCGACCCGCCGCCGCCTTCGCCCGCGTCCGCCGCGCGGCGGGGGCCGCGACCTCGACGGTCTTGAATTCGGCGGGAAGGGTGATCTCGATGAGCTCGAGGTCGTCGGAATGGTCGAGCTCGGCATGGCGGATGCCGGGCGGCTGGTTGACGCAGGAGCCGGCCCGCGCGGTCACCTCGCCGACCCCCTCGTAGTTGAATTTCACCCAGCCCTTGAGGACGAAATACATCTGGAACTCGAGATCGTGCTTGTGCCAGCCGAAGCCGCCATGGCCGCCCTTCTTGGCGCGGATGACGTGCGCCATGGCGCGGCCGCCCGTAGCCTCGCTGATGCCGAGGTCGCGGTACTTGAAGCACGACCTGAGGCCGCCGTCCTTGAAGACCGCGTCCTTGGCGTGGGACGCCGAGAATTTGAATTTGCTGCCGGCCATGACACGCTCCTCCCCGGATGACCCGCCCTTCGGGCGTCAACGCGTGCGCCACTATATTACGGGCGCCTGCCGGGCGCCAATCGGGCCGACGCGGGGGAGGCGAAGTGCGGGCTTGCGGCGGGAGCGGCGATGGCCATGATAGGGGCGAGCCGCAGGTCGGCTCGGTCTTCCCCGACCCCTGGAGCCGAGGTCCATGGCCGATCGAGTTCTAGCACCGGTCGTCATCGGCATCACCGGGAAGCGCGACCTCGAGGGCAAGGCCGAGGCGGTCGGCGAAGCATTGCGCCAGGCCTTCGACGAGCTCGATGCGCGCTATCCCGAGACGCCGAAGGTTCTCCTCTCCGGGCTCGCCGAGGGCGCCGACACGCTCGCCGCCGAGGCGGCGCTCGAGCGCGCTTCCTGGCGCGTGGTGGCGGCGCTGCCTCTCTCGCTGGAGCTCTACGCGGAGGATTTCGAGGGTGCCGCCGCGGCGCGGCTCCGCGGGCTTCTGGCGCATCCCAAGGTGCGCACCTGGTTCCTCGAGCCGCTTCTCGATGCGCACTCGGGCGAGCCGCTCGCACCAGCAGCACTCAGCCGGCGCGGCAACGCCGGCAACCCCGAGCGGACGCTCCACTACGAGCAGGTGGGCCTCGTCATCGCGGAGCGCTCGGCACTGCTCATCGCCGTGATGGCGGGCGACGAGAAGCCGGGGCGCATCGGCGGCACGGCGCGCATCGCCGATTACCGGCTGCGCGGCGAGCTCGACTCCCACGCCCGCGCGGTCGTCGAGCGCAGCCAGTTGCTGCGCGGCGCCATGGTGCTCGACCGCCCGCGCACCGGAGCGCTCTGGCTCATCGATCTCGCGACCGTCGGCGGCAAGCCCGGCACCCGCCCGCCGCACGGCTGCGAGGTCCGGCTGCCCGGCGAGGAGCCGCAGCGCCGGCCGTGGAGCGACCGCGCGGCGGTCGATGAGAGCCTGCTCCTCGTCCACGGCCTCGCGATCTTCAACCGCCGCGCCCTCGCCCTGGAGGATGCGGCGTGGCAGCGAGACGTGGAGGCGCGCGCCGGCCCGGACGCGGGCGACGCGGCATCGGCGCTCCGCCGCATCCGCCTGGCGCTCTCGGCCATCCAGGTCAGGTACAATACGCGGGTCAAGCGCTCCGCCTGGGCGCTGGCACTCCTCTTCGTGGCCGCGATCCTCGCCTTCGAGCTCCACGTCGAGCTCTCCGCCTACTGGCCGCTACGGTATGCCGTCCTCGCCTATCTCGTCCTGGCGCTCGTCGCCCTCGGCGTCTTCGGGTGCGCGAGGAACTATCGCTGGCAGCCCGTCGCCGAGGACTACCGCGCCGTGTCCGAGGCCTTGCGCGTCCAGCTCGCCTGGTGGGATGCGGGGCTCGGCGGGCCCGACCACCGGGTCGAGCGCTTCTACCTGCGGGGGACGCTCGGCTCGCTCGGTCTCGTGCGCGCCGCGGTCCACCAGCTGCTCGACGCCGCCCTCCTGGCGCTGCCGGCCCCGCGGCCCGTCGAGAACGCCGACCGGCGCTGGATCGACGGCCAGCTCAAATTCTTCAAGGACCGCATCGACGCGCGCCGGCTCAGCGTGCTGCGCGTGGAGGCAAGCAGCTGGTTCCTCTTCGTGGCCAGCCTGGCGCCGGCGGCGGCTCTCGTTGCCGCCCGCTTGGGCGGCCAGGGCCTCGTTCACGCCGCGGTGCCGAGCGTTTGGAGCCAGGTGCCGCCGTGGCTGGCACTCGGCGCCACGCTGCTCGTCGTAGCCCTGCTCTTCTGGGCCACGGCGATCGTACCAGCCTTCGTCCTCCGGCGTTACTTCAGCCCCCATAAAGGCCTCTTCAAGGTCCTCGGCTGGCTCATAGCACTCTGCACCGGCTTTCTGCTTGCCTTCGGCCTTTACGACCTGGCGGCCGTGCTGCCGCCCTTGGGCGAGGGTGGCGGCGGAGCGGCCCCGCGCGACGAGCTCGCGGAGCGCCTCGTGACGATGGCCGCCATCTTTCCGCCGGCGGTGGCGGGCGCCATCCGCTTCGTTGCCGAGAAGCTCTCGCTCGAGGCGGAGATGCGCGGCTACCAGGATGCGCGCAAGATCTTCAAGCGCGCCAAGGCCGCATTGGCTGCGATCGACGAGGCGGCCGACGAGGCGCCCGAGGAAAAGGCCGCGCGCCGCCGGACGCTCTTCTTCGTCCTCGGCAAGGAGGCGCTCGAGGAGAACGAGAGATGGCTGCGCGCCCACCGCGAACGGCCGCTCGAGCCGCTCGTCGGCGGCTGAGGGGGCTCTCCCGCGAGCGCGAGGCGATGCTGCGCCTGGGCGCCGTCGGTGCCAATGACAGCTTCCGCGCGGCGATCTATATTGGCGGGACGCTTCGGCCGTCTCCGACGGCTGTTCGCCGGGATGCTGCAAGCCGGGGGAGACGCCGCCATGGGCGGGAGCGGGGACCGAGAGGCGACTGTCGCGGCGCTGCGACGGAGGAAACGCCTGCGGACGGCACTCCTGCTGGCGGGCGCCGCCGTCGGGCTCTGCTTCGCCGGAGGCGGTGGCGCCATGGCCCAGTCCCAGCCGGTGGCGCCGCCGGCGGTGACCGTGAGCCACCCGCTCGAGCGCAAGATCGTCGAGTGGGACGAATACACCGGCCAGTTCGCCGCCGTCGAGGACGTCGAGCTGCGCGCCCGGGTCAGCGGCTACCTGACCGAGATCCATTTCAAGGACGGCCAGTTCGTCAAGACGGGCGACCTCCTCTTCGTGGTCGATCCGCGGCCTTTCGAGGCCGATCTGCAGCAGGCGCAGGCCAATCTCGAGCGCGACAAGGCGCAGGTCGTGCGCGCCAATCTCGACCTCGCGCGCTACAGCGAGCTCGCCAAGAAGTCGTTCGCGCCGCAGCAGCAATTCGAGCAGGCGCGCGCCACCGCGGAGGGCGCCATTGCAACCGTCAAGGCCAACGAGGCGGCGGTGATGCAGGCCAAGCTCAATCTGGAGTTCACCCACGTGACCGCCCCCGTGGACGGGCGCATCGGCAGCCACCAGGTCAGCATCGGCAATCTCATCGTCGGCGGCTCGGCGGGGACCGCGACGCTGCTCGCGACCATCGTCTCGCTCGACCCGATCTATTTCAATTTCGACATGAGCGAGAGCGACTATCTCGGCTACCAGCGCGCCGTGCCGGCCGGCCTCATGACGTCGGAGCGCGGTCGCGCGGTTTCCGCGTACGTGCGGCTGGCCAACGAGACGGGCTGGCCGCACGAGGGGCACATGGACTTCATCGACAATCAGATCGACCGCGGCGCCGGTACCATCCGGGCGCGGGCGGTCTTCCCCAATAAGTCGCTCTTCCTCACGCCGGGCGAGTTCGGCCGCATCCGGGTACCCGGCTCCGAGCCGCACCAGGCGATCCTTATTCCCGACGCCGCGATCGTGTCCGACCAGTCGCGGAAGATCGTCATGACCGTAGGCGCCGACGGCACGGTCGTGCCGCGCGTGATCCGGCCAGGGCCCACCTATGAGGGCCTGCGCATCGTGCGCAACGGCCTCGCGGCAAGCGACACCATCGTGATCAACGGGCTGGTGCGCGCCCGGCCGGGCGCCAAAGTGACGCCAGAGGCGGGCAAGATCGAAGCCGAGCCCGAGCCGTGAGCTCGAGGCCCGTGGCGCCGTGAAGCTCTCGCATTTCTTCATCGACCGGCCGATCTTCGCGGCCGTGCTGTCGATCTTCATCACGCTGATCGGCGGCTTCGCCTATTTCACCCTGCCGGTCGCCCAGTATCCCGAGATCGCCCCGCCGACGATCGTGGTGAGCGCCTCCTACCCCGGCGCCTCCGCGCAGGTGGTAAGCGAGACGGTGGCGACGCCGCTCGAGCAGCAGATCAACGGCGTCGAGAACATGCTCTACATGTCCTCGCAGGCGACCGGCGACGGCAATCTGCAGCTCACCGTGACCTTCGCCCTCGGCACCAACCTCGACATCGCCCAGGTGCTGGTGCAGAACCGCGTGGCGATCGCGGCGCCGCTCTTGCCGGAGGAGGTCCAGCGCCTCGGCGTCACGGTCAAGAAGAACTCGCCCGATCTCCTGATGGTCATCCATCTGAGCTCGCCCGACGGCTCGCGCGACCAGCTCTACATGTCGAACTACGCGACCCTCCAGGTGAAGGACGTGCTGGCGCGCTTGACCGGCGTGGGCGACGTGCGTGTCTTCGGCGCGCGCGACTACTCGATGCGGGTGTGGCTCGATCCCGAGAAGGGGCAGGCGCGCGGGCTCACGGCGGGCGACGTGGTCGCCGCCCTCCAGGCGCAGAACGTCCAGGTCGCCTCGGGCGTACTCGACCAGCCCCCGGTGCCCAAGCAGGGCGCCTTCCAGCTCAACGTGCAGACGCTCGGCCGCCTCGTGGACCCGCGTCAGTTCGACAATATCCTGGTCAAGACCGACCCGGACGGCCGCGTCACCCGCGTGCGCGACATCGGCCGGGTCGAGCTCGGCGCTCAGGACTATAGCGCCAATGGCTATCTCGACAATCACGTGGCCGTGCCGCTCCTCATCTTCCAGCTTCCCGGCACCAACGCGCTCGCCACCTCGACGCGCCTGCGCACCGCCATGGCCGAGCTCTCCAAGTCCTTTCCCGCGGGGCTCCGCTACGACATCGTCTACGACCCGACGCAGTTCATCGCCCAGTCGGTCGACGAGGTCATCAAGACGATCTACATCGCCGTGGCGCTGGTGACCGGCGTGGTGATCCTCTTCCTCCAGACCTGGCGCGCCTCGGTCGTGCCGATCGTGGCCATCCCGGTCTCGCTCATCGGCACCTTCGCGGTGCTCGCCGCCTTCGGCTACTCGCTCAACAACCTCTCGCTCTTCGGCCTGGTGCTCGCCATCGGCATCGTGGTCGACGATGCCATCGTCGTCGTGGAGAACGTCGAGCGCAACATCCGCGACGGCATGTCGCCGCGGGATGCGGCGCACGAGACCATGGACGAGGTGGGCGGCGCTCTCATCGCGATCGCGCTCGTGCTCTCGGCGGTGTTCGTGCCGGCGGCCTTCATCCCCGGCATCTCCGGCCAGTTCTTCCGCCAGTTCGCGGTCACCATCGCCTCCGCGACGGTGATCTCCTGCTTCGTCTCGCTGACCTTGAGCCCGGCGCTCTGCGCCCTCCTCTTCAAGCCGCACGCCGCCGAAGCGAGGCCGCCCACGCCCCTCGCGCGGCCGCTCGTCCTCCTCTTCAAGGGCTTCAATTTCGCCTTCGGCCGGCTGGCACTCGGCTATGGCGGCCTCACCCGGCGCCTCGTCCGTTTGACGCTGGTCTGTCTTCTCGTCTATGCGGGCCTGCTTGCGCTCACCGGTTGGCAGTTCGCGCGCGCTCCGACGGGCTTCATTCCCCCGCTGGACCAGGGTTATCTCATCACCGTGATCCAGCTGCCGCCGGGCGCCTCGCTGGCGCGCACCGACGCGGTGGTGCGGCGCGTCGCGAAGATTCTGCTCGACACTCCCGGCGTCACGCACGCCATCGAGTTCGCCGGCTTCGACGGTGCCACCTTCACCAACGCGTCGAACGCCGGCGCCGTCTTCACCGACCTTGCGCCGTTCCCCGAGCGGGTGGCGAAGGGCCTCAGCGCCAACCACATCCTGGCCGATCTCAGGACCCGCCTCGGCGCAATTCAGGATGCCTTCATCATCGTCATTCCGCCGCCGCCGGTGCGCGGCATCGGCACGGCCGGCGGCTTCAAGATGATGGTGCAGGACAAGCGCGGCCGTGGCATCCAGGCACTCGAGGCCGCGGCGCAGGACATGGTGGCCGCCGCCAACCGCACGCCCGGGCTCTCGGGCGTCTTCTCGCTCTTCAACACGCGCACGCCGACGATCTACGCCGATATCGACCGGGTCAAGGCGGAGATGCTGGGCGTCTCGGCCGACAAGGTGTTCGAGACGCTCGAGGTCTATCTCGGCTCGGTCTTCGTCAACCAGTTCAACTATCTCGGGCGGACCTACGAGGTCATCGCCCAGGCCGACGCACCCTTCCGACAGCACATTCGCGACATCGCCAATCTCAAGACGCGCAACAATTCCGGCAGCATGGTGCCGATCGGCTCGGTCGCCACCTTCCGCGACATCACCACCGCCTACCGCGTGCCGCGCTACAATCTCTATCCGGCCGCGGAGGTCCAGGGCAACGTGGCGCCGGGCTATTCCACCGGCTATGCCATCGCCGCCATGGAGCGGCTCGCGGCCGAGCGTCTTCCCGACGGCTTCGGCTACGAGTGGACGGACCTCGCCTATCAGGAGAAGCTGGCGGGCAACTCGGGGCTCCAGGTCTTCGCCGCCTCGGTCGTCTTCGTCTTCCTCGTGCTCGCCGCGCAGTACGAGAGCTGGAGCCTGCCCCTCTCCGTCATCCTCATCGTGCCGATGTGCCTTCTCGCCGCGGTGAGCGGCCTCGTCGCCCGCGGCATGGACGTGAACATCCTGGCGCAGGTCGGCTTCGTGGTTCTGGTCGGCCTCGCCGCCAAGAACGCCATCCTCATCGTGGAGTTCGCCCGCCAGGCCGAAGCGCAAGGGCAGGACCGGTTCGCGGCCGCGGTCACGGCGGCGCACACCCGCCTCAGGCCCATCCTCATGACCTCGTTCGCCTTCATCTTCGGCGTGCTGCCGCTTGCCATCGCCACCGGCGCGGGTGCGGAGATGCGGCAGTCCCTCGGCACCGCGGTGTTCTTCGGCATGCTCGGCGTCACCGGCTTCGGCCTCATCTTCACGCCGGTCTTCTACGTCGTCGTGCGCGGACTCGTCGGCAGGGGCCGCAGCGCGCGCCCGGCGCCCTCGCCGGACGAACCGGTCGCGGATCGCCCGTCTTAGGTGCGGCGGCCGCACCTCTTCGGCGGGCTCCGTATGAATAGCAATTCCTACCGGCTGGTTGTCGCCGTCGACTTCGAGAAAAGCATCGTCTGGATCAAATGGATTGGCGCGCACAAGGACCATGATCGGATCGACGCGACGGAGGTGGAGCATGGCGGATGAGCTGAAGCCGATTTGCACGAAGGCCGACTACGCCCGCGCGCTTGTCGAGGTCGAACGGCTCTGGGGCAAGAGGATAGGCACGCCGGAGGGCGACCGCCTCGACGTGCTGGCAACGCTGATCGACGCCTATGAGGCCGAGCATTATCCGATGGACCCTCCCGATGCGGTCGAGGCGATCAAGTTCCGCATGGAGCAGCAGGGCCTCGCGCGCAAGGACCTGGAGCCTCTGATCGGGACACGGACGCGCGTCGCCGAGATCCTGAACCGCAAGCGCAGCCTGTCGATCGCTATGATCCGGCGTCTGCATGAGCGTCTCGGCATTTCCGCCGATGTCCTGATCCGCCCGACCCGCAAAGGGAAAGCCGCTTGATCCTCGCCGAGGCATTGGCGTGCGACCGCGCGATATGCCAGAGTCCCGCGGCCAGAGCGGAGAACGGCCATGGATGTTGAGCCCAAGCGCACGCCCGAGCGCGAGGCCTATTACGCGCGCATCGCCCAAGACAACCTGACGCCGCTCTGGGAGGTCTTGAGCGGCCTGGTGACGCGCGAACCGGTCGTCCGCGAAGTGCCGGCGGTCTGGCACTATGCGGCGGTGCGGCCGGCGGTCATGGAGGCGGGGCGCATCATCTCGGCCAAGGAGGCCGAGCGGCGCGTGCTGGTGCTCGAGAACCCAGCGCTCAAGGGCCTCTCACGCATCACCATGAGCCTCTATGCCGGCCTCCAGCTCATCCTCCCGGGCGAGGTGGCGCCGAGCCACCGCCACGCCGCCTCGGCGCTGCGCTTCATCGTCGAGGGCGAGGGCGCCTATACGGCGGTCGAAGGCGAGAAGACCATCATGTCCGAGGGCGACTTCGTCATCACACCGCCGTGGAGCTGGCACGACCACGGCAACGACAGCGACAAGCCGATGGTGTGGATGGACGGGCTCGACATGCCGCTCGTCAATTTCCTCAACGCGAGCTTCCTCGAGCGCTATCCGGAGGAGAGCCAGCCCCTGGCGCGGCCGCCCGGCGATTCCCTCGCGCGCTACGGCCAGGGCCTCCTGCCCGACGGCTACGAGGCCAAGAGCCGGTGCTCGCCCGTCTTCAACTACCCCTACGCGCGCACGCGCGAGGCGCTCGAGACCATGCGGCGCACGGACGAGTGGGATGCCTCTCACGGCCTCAAGGTGCGCTACGTCAATCCGGCGAGCGGCGATTACGCCATGCCGACCATGGGCACCTTCATGCAGCTCCTGCCCAGGGGTTTCGCGGCACTCCCCTACCGCTCGACCGACGGCGCCGTCTTCGCCTGCGTCGAGGGGCGCGGGCGGACCCACGTGGGCGACCGCGCGCTCGAATGGGGGCCGCGCGACGTCTTCGTGGTGCCGAGCTGGTCCTGGTACCGCCACGAGCCCGACGAGGACTCGGTGCTCTTCAGCTTCTCCGACCGGCCGGTGCAGGAGAAGCTCGGCCTGTGGCGCGAGCAGCGCGGCAACATGGCACCGCGGGCGTGATCGGCAGCGGGGCGGTGCTGACGTTAGACGAGATGACGCCGGCGGAGGTCCTCGCCTTCTGGTTCGCGGCGGAGCGCGGCACCTCCGGCTACGGCCGGCAGCGCGCCCGCTGGTTCGCCAAGGACGACGCCTTCGATGCCGAGGTGCGCGAGCGGCTGGCGGCGGCGCACGAGGCGGCCGCGGCAGAAGCGCTTGGCGAGTGGGCGGCAAGCGTCGAGGGTGCGCTCGCCCTCGTCATCCTCCTCGATCAGGTGCCGCGCAACATCTTCCGCGGCACGGCGCGCGCCTATGCGAGCGACGCGCTCGCGCGCGCGGCGGCGTCGGCGGCCATCGCGCGCGGGCGTGACCGCGAGCTCGTGCCGGTCGAGCGCATGTTCCTCTATCTCCCCTTCGAGCACAGCGAGGCGCTCGCCGACCAGGAGAGGGCGCTCACCCTCTTCCAGGAGCTCGAGGCGTTCCCCGAGACGCGCGGCATCACGGAGACCGCATGGCGCCACGCGGAGATCATCCGCCGCTTCGGCCGCTTTCCCCACCGCAACGCCGCCCTCGGGCGCGCGACCACGCGGGCGGAGGCAGAGTTCCTCGCGGAGCCGGACGCGTCCTTCTGAGCCGGCGCCCGCGTCACTTGAGCGGCCGCACCCAGCACTCCGGGCCCGCCGTGTGCAGCGTCGTGCAGAGCTCCTTGGCCTCGGCCTCGCTCGCGAAGGGGCCGAGCGAGAGCCGCGCCAGCGTCATGCCGCCGACCGTGGTGACCGTGTCGTAGCGCGGCTTGAGCCTGGCGAGGAGGGCGGGCAGGCGGGCGCGCAGGGCGTCCCAGTTGCGGCTCGCCTCAGCGGGTGCGCCGAAGGCGACGAACTGCACGAGGAACTTGCCCGTGGGCGAGGCGACCGGGCCGGTGGCGGCTGCGCTCTTCTTCGGCAGGGAGGCGAGCTGAGTTGCCGGGGCCGCTTTCGCCGGCGGCGCCGGCTTGGCCGCTGCGGCGGTTGCCGCTCTCGCGGGGCGCTGGACCGGCAGCGGCGGCTCGGGCCGAACGGCCGGCGGCTCCGCGCGCGCGGCCGCCGCGGGCTTGCTCGCGGGAGCTTGCGCGGCGGGCGCCGGCAGGGCCTTGGCGGTGACCGGCGTCGTCGGCTCGGCGGGCGGCCGCGGCGGCGGCGCGGGCTTGGCCCCCGTCGCCGGGGCGGCTCCGCCCGCCGCGGGCTGGTCGGCGGTGTCCTTGTCCTCGCCCGTGTCCACCATGGCCAGGCTCGGCAGCACCTCGCCGAACTTGTGGTAATTGGCGAGGGTCATGCGCCTCAGGGTGCCGCCGCTCTGGAAATCGCGCTCGAGGACGGCACCCACCTCGGGCGCGTAAAAGAGCGTCTCCAGGCCGTCGCCGCGCTGGCAGGCAATCTCCCAAGCCGTAAAGGTCCCGGCCTCGACCGTGAGCTTGTGCGAGCGCCGCACCTGGCAGGAGTCGCGCTCGACGCGCGGTGGGCCGTCGCCTTGCCGGACGATGACCTTGTAGGCGACCTCTTTGTCGGCGACGAGAGGGAAGACGGTGGGCATCTCGGGCTCGAAGCTGCGCGTGAGCGAGGTGCCGCCGTTGGCGGGGGTCTCGGAGCGCGGCGGAATGGAAGGATCGCGGAAGCCGACCCATTTGCTGCCGGCCTTGTCGGTCCAGGTGATCTCGTCGCCGCTCACGGCGGAGACGGTGACCGTGCGCTCGACGCCGTTGTTGTCGTAGGTGAGGCTGTCGCCCACGTGATGCTGGGGGAGCGCCTCGACCGCGAGCGGTGCTGCCGGATTCGTCTGCGACGCGGCATAGCCGGCGAGCGTCGCGGCGAGGAGCGCGCCGAGGGCTGCCCCTCGCACTGCGGTCATGTCACGACGTGGTGGCACCTCGACCGGCATTCGATCCTGCTTCGGGCGCGCCGTCGGCCCGTTGGGCCGCAGTGTGCCAAAGCGGCGGGACGCCAGCAACCTGACCTTGGCGCGGGCTCCCCGGCCGCTGCCACGCTTCACATGTGCGGAGCGCCGCCGAGGGCCGGCTGCCTGGCGAGGTCCGCTCCGCTCCCGCCGCCCTCGACGCGCGCGAAGAGCCTTGCGAAGTTGAGCCCCAGCACCTTCTCGACGGTCGGCGCGGCATGGCCCCGTGCCAGGAGGCCGTTCGCAATGGCGGGAAGGGTGGCCGCGGTCTCCAGCCCTTCGGCATTGACCGTCTCGAAGCCGTACCAGTCGCCGAGGCCGCCGGTCACCTCGGGGTAGGCGCCGGCCGGGCCATAGACGCGCGCCCACTCGGCGGGCTCGGGGATCAAATCCTCGCACCAGTCGGAGCCGATCGCGACGTGATCGGGGCCGACCAGGCGGAGCGCGTGATCGAAGCAGTCGAGAACGTCCTCGATGGTCGGCCGGCGGCCGTCGCCGCGGTGGGCGATGGGCGACCAGAAGGCGATGCCGATCACCCCGCCCTTCTCCGCGAGGCTGAGGATCGCGTCGTCGCTCTTGTTGCGCGGGGAGGGCGAGACGGCGCTCGGATTGGCGTGGCTGCACAGCACCGGCGCCGCGGAATGGGCAATCGCGTCGAGCGTGGTCCTGGGCCCGCAGTGGGAGACGTCGATGATCAGGCCGAGGCGGTTCATCTCCTCGACCACCCGGCGCCCGAAGCGGCTCAACCCGTCGTCGGGCTCGCAGCAGCCGGTGCCGATGATGCTCCGCTGGTTGTGGGTGAGCTGAATGATGCGCACGCCGAGCTCCGCGAGGATGCGGAGAAAGGCGAACTCGCGGCCGATCGGCTCGGCGTCCTGCAGCCCGAGGATGATGCCGACGCGCCGGCGCGATTTCGCAAGCCGGATGTCCTCGGCGCGGCTCACCAGCATGAGCTCGTCCGGGCTGCCTTTGACCGTCGCGATCACGCTTGCCAGGTCGCTGAGGGCCTCCGGCAGGCTGGCGCCGATGCGGACCGCGGTCAGGTTCACCGCCGTGACGCGCGCTTGCCGCATGCGCGCGATGACGCCTGGCGTGAGCGCGCTGCCGTTGAGGCAGTCGACGACGAGGCTCTGCTCGTAAAGCTCCAAGCCTGAGGGTGCGCCGGGCGCCGTCATGTCTTCTCTCCATTTCCAGGAACGAGCAGGCTCGAGCCCTCGGGCTTCCAGGCAAGGGCGACGCGCGTGCCCGGCGCCGTCAGCGGATCGCCCGGCCGCGCCTCGACGAGGAACTGGGTCGCGGGGTCGAGCTCGACGGTCGCGTGCACCAGGCTGCCGGCAAAGACGCGGTCGACGACGGTGCCCTCGACGGCGTTGCATCCCTCGGGCGCCAGGCCCGGCGCGTAAAGCATGAGCGCCTCGGGCCTGATCATGACGGTGAGCGCTTCGCCGCCGGCGGCGCCCGGGGCGGCACCCGGACCGCCGCGGGGGCAGAGGATGCGCCTGCCGCAATAGTCGAGGACGAGATGGGACGGCGTGGCGCCGGCCGGGCGGGCGCTGAGGAGGTTGACCTTGCCGACGAACTCGGCGACGAAGCGGGTCGCCGGCCGCTTGTAGATCTCCTCGGGCGGCGCCAGCTGGACAATGCGCCCCGCGGCCATCACCGCGATGCGGTCGGAGAGCGCCATCGCTTCGCCCTGATCGTGGGTGACGTAGATGGTGGTGACCGCCAGCGCCCGATGCAGGCGGCGGAGCTCGGCCTGCATCGCCTCGCGCAATTTGAGATCGAGCGCACCCAAGGGCTCGTCCATCAGGAGCACCTTTGGCCGGAAGGCGAGCGCTCGCGCAAGGGCCACGCGCTGCTGCTGGCCGCCGCTGAGTTCGGCGGGATAGCGGCCGGCGAGGCCCGGCAGCCTGACCAGCTCGAGGAGCTCGGCCACGCGCGCCTCGAGCTCGCGGCCGCGGCGGCCGCGCTCGCGGAGGCCGAAGGCGACGTTCTCGGCGACGCTCAGGTGGGGAAAGAGGGCGTAGTCCTGGAACACCATGCCCACGTCGCGCCGCTGCGGCGGCACGCCCGCCATGCCGCGGCCGTCCATGACGATCTCGCCGCTCGTCGGCTCGACGAAGCCGGCGACGAGGCGCAGCGCCGTCGTCTTGCCGCAGCCGGAGGGGCCGAGGAGGGAGAGGAACTCCCCCTCCTTGACCTCGAGATCGACGCCGTCGAGCGCGGTATAGGCGCCATATCGCTTCACGACATGGCGGAACAGCACGTGGGACATCGGCCGCTTGCGGCATCAGCGGGCGGTGACCCGGTTCCACTTGTCGACGATGGCGGCGAGGTCGATGTGCCCCCAGTCAATGGCATAGGCGTGGGCGACGGCCTCGGGCGTGAGCAGCATCAGCTGGGCGAGCACCGGATCGCTCCGCATGTCGGCGAGCGCCTGCGTGTTGACCGGCGCCACGCCGTTGGCGCGGCCGAGCGCTTCCTGCACCGCGGGCGAGAGGTAGCGGTTGACGAAGAATTCCGCGGCGGGAGCCACCTCGGTGCCCTTGACGATGCCGACCATGCCGCTCGCGATGACGCCGTTCCTGTCCTTGACCTGGGGGAAGCTGATCGCGACCGGAATGCCCGTGCGCTTGACGCGCAGCGCCCAGCCGGCGTGCCACGGAGCCGCCCACACGTCGCCCGAGGCGAATTTCGTCGAGAGCTCGACGGACGAGCGGTAGAAGTAGGGGAGATTGGCCTCCTTGAGCCGCTTGAGGCCGGGATCGACGTTGAGCTCGTCGCCGCCGTATTCGGTCGAGAGCCCGATGAGCGCGTAGGGTCCGTAGCTGATGTCGGGCCATGCCACGTGCCCGGCGAGCTTGGCATCGAGGAGGTCGGAGTAGCGCGCCGGCTTCGCGATGTTGGCCGCGGCGAACTTCTCGGTATTGTAGACGATGCCCTCCTCGAGCGTCCAGGTGTTGGCCGTCTCGCCGTCCTTCTGCGCCGCTGTGAGCGCCGCCGAGTTCGGAATGTCGCCATAGGGCATCGCCATGAGGAGGCCGGAATCCTTGAGCGGCTTCCACAGGTCGGACTGGAACTCCATCACGTCGAAGGGCGGCTTCTGGCCGCGCGCGGCGAGGAGCTTGTTGAAATTCTCGAGGGCGTTGCCGATGACGTACTCGACCTTGGCGCCGCGCTTCTCGAGCTCGCTGCCGATGAGCTCCTGAATGCGGTCGCGCCAGCTGCCGCCCCAGGTCGCGACGCGGATGGTGACGCCGTCGAAGCGCTCCTCCGCGACGGCGGCCGGGGGCGCCGAGAGGACGGCGCCGAGGGCGCCGATCGCGGCCAAAAAGGCGCCTTTGCGCCACAAGCTCATGGTCATGTCATGCCTCCTCCTGTGTTGCCGGCGACTGTGGCCGGAATGCGGGTTCGCGCTCATCGGCGGGCGCTGCCGGCGCGGAGCAGGCCATCGAGGCCGATGGCGCGCTGCAGCAGGATGAGAACGGCGAGCGAGATCGCCAGCGTGATCGTGGAGAGCGCCAAGAGCGCCGGACTGAAGTCGAACTGCATGGAGGTGAACATCTCGACCGGGAAGGTGGTGTAGGCCGGGCTGCTCAGGAAAAGCGCCACGGGGACCTCGCCGAAGGAGACGATGAAGGCATAGAGGCCGCCCGCGTAGACGCCGGGCATGATGATCGGCAGCGTCACGCGGCGGAAGGTGCGCCATCTGGAGGCGCCGAGGCTGAGGGCGGCCTCCTCGAAGCGCGGATTGAAGCGCTGCAGGACGGCCATCACGGCGCCCATCGCGTAAGGCCCCGTGAGGAACACGTGCCCCAGCAGCAGGCCGAGGAACTGCCCGCGCAGATTGAGCCCGACGGCGCCGCCCACGAGGTAGTAGAGCTGGAGGAAGGCGATCCCGGTCACGACGAAGGGGATCTGCAGCGGGGCGCGGAGGAAGAGCGCCACCAGGCGGCGGCCGGGGAAGCGGTCGCGCACCAGCCCCAATGCGGCGGGCACGGCGAGCGCGAGCGAGGCCGCCGCCGTCGCGAGGGCAAGCGCCAGGCTGACGAAAAGGCTGTCGATGTCGCGCGCCGGCATGCGCCGGTACCATTCGAGGGAAAGCTCGTGCGGCGGGAAGCTGACATAGGGATGCTCGCCGCCGGCAAAGGACGCCGCCGCGATGACCACCATGGGGGCGAAAAGGAAGACGTAGAGCGACGCTATGAAGAGGGCCGCGATACTCCGCTTGAGCGCCCGGCTGCCGGCCGCGCGCATCACACGACGCCCGTCATGCGCGCGGTTCGCAGCCGCGCCAGCACGGCGACCGTGGCCACGTTGACGGCCAGCACGCTGCCCATGAGCACGGCCGAGAGCGTCGCCGCCATGGCGTATTTGGATTCGAGGATCATCGTGCGCTCGATGAGGACGGGAAGCGTCAGGATGCGCCCGCCGCCCAGGAGTGCCGCCGCGGTGAAGGCCCCCATGCTGAGGTTGAAGACGACGAGGCCGCCCGTGAGGAGGCCCGGAAGCGACAAGGGAAGGACGACGCGGCGGAACACCCGCAGGCGCCCGGCGCCGAGACCGGCCGCGGCTTCCTCGAGGGAGCGCGGGATGGTCTGGATCACGCTGAAGACGAGCAGGATGACGAAGCCGAGCGTGAAGTGAAGGAGGCCGATCACCACGCCCGTGAAAGTGCCGAGAATCTGCAGCGGGGCGGAGAGGGGGAGGAGGGAGAGGAGGACGCGGTTCACCAGCCCGTCCGCGTTGAAGATCACGATGAGGCCGAGGACCTTGATGACCTCCGCCACCAGCGCCGTCACCACGATGCCGGCCAGGAGGAGCGAGGCCCAGCGCGAACGCATGCGGGCGAGGATGTAGGCCGCAGGGAAGCCGAGCAAGAGCGAGCAGGCCACGACAGCAAGGGCGACCTCGGCGGTCAGCAGGAGCGAGCGGAGGTAGAAGGGGTCGCTCAGCACCGCGAGATAATTGGCGAGCGTCCAGCCGGTGTCGAGTAGGCCGAAGCCGCGGTCGCGGTAGAAGCTCATGCGGAGGAAGACCGCCTGGGAGCCGATCAGAAGCCCGCCGGAGACGACGACCGCCGGAAGAAGGAACCAGCCCCAGCGTATCCCCACGGCGCGCGCCGGCGCGTCTTCCGGGCGCCCGGCCGCCGCTTGCCCTCCATCATCCTCTGCCGGACTCACCGTTTCGGCCCCCGCGAAACGCCCGGCACCAGCGAATACGCAAAAGGCATTAGTGTCAAATAAGACGCTCTTGGTTCTTCATAAGCGAATCTTATAAGCTACCGGCGGCTCGACACCGGCATTCGCGTGCGGGGATCCATGAACGTCAGGCATATGGAATGCTTTCGCGCCGCCATGACGGCCGGCAGCTTTACGGGGGCGGCGGCGCTGCTCGGCGTCTCGCAGCCCGCGGTGAGCGGCATGATCCGCGCGCTCGAGCATGAGCTCGGCTTCGCCCTGTTCTCGCGCCTGAGCGGCCGCATGCGCGCCACGCCCGAGGCGCATTACCTTTTCCAGGACATCGAGCGCACGCTGGGCAGCCTCGAGCGCACCGTGCAGACCGCGCGCGCCATCCGCAACCGCACGCATGGCCGTCTCGTGGTGGCGAGCTATCCCGGGATCGCGCTCGAGTTTCTCCCCATGGTGGTCGCAGAGTTCCTGGCCGGGCGGCCGGACGTGCGCGTCGAGCTTCATTCGCGGAGCTCGCACGTCATCCACGAGCTGATCCCCGCCCAGCGCTTCGACGTGGCGATCGCCGAGTTGCCGGCCAACCAGCGCGGCGTCCATTCGGAGCCCTTGACGCTCGAATGCGTCTGCGTGCTGCCCGAAGGCCATGCGCTCGCAGAGCGCGAGACCTTGACGCCCGCCGATCTCGACAACCTTCCGTTCATTTCCCTCTTCGGCGAGCACATCATCCATTACCAGGTCGCGCGGGCCTTCGCTGCGGCCAACGCCCACTGGAACGTGGTCGCGGAGACGCGCTTCTTCGCGACGAACTGCGCCTTCGCCGCCTTGGGAACCGGCGTCTCGATCGTCGATCCGATCACGGCCTCGGACTACGCGGGCCGCGGCATCGTGGCGCGGCGGTTCCGGCCGCGGATTCCCTTCGAGATCGGCCTCCTTTATCCGACCGAGCGACCGCGCGCGCGCATCCTCGATGCGCTCGTGGCCGTGCTGAAGCGGCACTTGCAGCCCTATCTCGTCGAGGACCCCGGCTCAGGCGTGCGGCGCGCCGGCTGAGAGCCGGCCGGCTCAGCCCGATCCTGCGGTCTTGGCGAGGGCGTGGCGGACGAGGACGAGGCGATCGTTGCCCCAGAAGAGGCGCTCGCCCACGAAGAAGGTCGGCACGCCGAAGGCGCCGCGCGCGAAGGCCTCCTCGACCGTGGCGCCGAGCTCGGCCGCGATGCCTTCATCCGCAAGCGGCTCGGCCACGAGGGCGGGCTCGAGGCCGAGCTCCGCCGCGAGGGTGGCGAGCGTCTCGCGCTCGACCCGGCGATGCTCGGCGAAGATGGCGCGGAAGAGACGGAGGCTAAAGGGGACGAGCGCGCCTGAGCGGCCGGCGGCGAGGCAAGCGCCGGCGAGCACGCGGGGATCGAGGACGAGCGCCTGCGGCTCGCGATAGGGCACGCCGTAATAACCGGCCCAGCATTCGGCGTCGTATTGCCGGTAGGCCCAGTCATATTGGCCGGAGACGGGTTGGCCGGAGACGGGTTGGCCGGAGACGGGTTGGCCGGAGACGGGCGGGCCCGCGAAGGGGCTTTGGCCGCGGCGCGCCATGAGATCGACGCTGCTCAGCGGACGCCAGCGCACGCGGCAGCCGGTTTCGGCTTCGAGGGCGGCCATCTGCGTCGCCGCCAGATAGGAGTAGCGGCTGCCGAGGCCGTAGAAGAAATCGACGGTCCGGGTCATCCTCGCAGGCGCTGGTGCGCGTCCGCTCAGCCCTCGCTCACCTTATTGCGCAAGATCCCGATGCCCTCGATCTCCATCTCGACCACGTCGCCCTTCTTCATGAAGACGGGCGGCTTGCGCACGAAGCCGACGCCGGGCGGCGTGCCCGTCGGGATGAGGTCGCCGGGCTCGAGCGTGGTGAAGCCCGAGCAATAGGCGACGATCTCCTCGACCGGGAAGATGAGCTGCGCCGTCGTGCTGTCCTGCAGGAGGCGGCCGTTGAGCTTGGTGGTGAGCCTCAGGTGGGAGGGATCCTTGAGCTCGTCGCTCGTCACCATCCAGGGCCCCACGGCGCCCGACTTGGGGAAGTTCTTGCCCGGCGTGAACTGCGAGGTGTGCATCTGCCAGTCGCGCACCGAGCCGTCGTTGTAGATGGTATAGCCGGCTATGTATTTGAGGGCGTCCTTGGCGGCCACCCGGCGCGCCCGCCGGCCGATCACCAGGCAGAGCTCGACCTCGTAGTCGTAGTGCTCCGAATCCTTGGGCTTCATGATCGACTGCTCGTGGCCCACGTGGCTGTCGGGGAAGCGCACGAAGACGACGGGCTTGGGCGGCGGCTTGAGCCCGGCCTCGGCCGCGTGGTCGGCGTAGTTGAGGCCGATCGCGAGGATCTTGGACGGCGCCGTGATGACCGGAAGGAAAGTCACCTGGCTCATGCGCACGTCCGCCTTCGCACCCTTGACGAGACGCCGGGCAGCTGCGAGGCCGTTGCCCGCGAGGAGCGCCTTCAAGGTCGGATATTGCCTGCCGAGGCGGCGGCCGAGATCGACGATGCCGCCGTCCACCACGGCGCCGTAGCTCTCGCGGCCCTTCAACTTGAAGCTCATCAGTCGCATGGCGCGTTTCCTTTCCGAGACCGGCTCTTCCTTGACGCGCTGCCGCGCGCCCGCGGAGCATCCCAGGGCGGCGGTGCCGAGTCAATCGGGCTCGGCCGGCCCTGCTGCGGGGTGGCGCGATGGCGGTCGTCCTGCTATGGTTCCTCGATCAACCGACAAGGCCAGAAGGCCGCTCTGGGAGGGTGCCATGCGACTGCTGCAAATCCTGGGATGCCTCGCGCTCGCCGTGGCGCTGTCCGCGGCCGCGCGCGCCGAGACCGTGAAGATCGGCGTCGTGCTGACCTATTCGGGCGTCAATGCCGAGTACGGCCAGCAGATCACGCGCGCCATGGAGCTTTACATGAAGCTCCACGAGAAGGATCTCGACGGCAACAAGATCGAGCTCATCAAGCGCGATTCGGGTCCGCCCACGGGTGCCGGCGCCAAGACCGACGTGACCGAGCTGATCACCCAGGACCACGTCAACATGCTGATCGGCTTCATCTTCTCGCCGGATGCCATCGCCAGTGCTCCGGTCGTAACACAGGCCAAGGTGCCGATGATCGTGGTCAACGCGGGCACCGCCTGGATCACCAACCTCTCGCCCTATATCGCGCGCACCTCGTTCTCCATGTGGCAGTCGGGCTATCCCATGGGGAGCTATGCCGCGAAGACGCTCGGCTGCAAGACGGCGGCGGTCGGCTACACCGACTATCCGCCGGGCAAGGACGAGCTCGCGGCCTTCTCGAAGGGCTTCGAGGGAGCGGGCGGCAAGGTGGTCGACGCGATCCCCATGGGCAATCCCGTGCAGGTGCCCGACTTCACGCCCTTCCTGCAGCGCGTCAAGGACGAGAAGCCCGATTGCTTCTACGTCTTCGTGCCGGCCGGCGTGCACGCCGCCGCCCTCGTCAAGACCTATGGCGAGCTCGGCCTCAAGGCCGCCGGCATCAAGATGATCGGTCCCCTCGACATCATCCAGGACACCAAGCTGCAGAGCATGGGCGACGCCGCGGTCGGCCTCATCACCATGGGCCATTACGCCGCCGACTACGACAATCCGGCCAACAAGGCCTTCGTCAAGGAGTGGTACGCGGCCTACGGCAATGCCGTGCCGCCCGACTTCATGGCGGTGGCGGGATGGGACGGCATGGCCGCCGTCTTCCACGTGATCGAGACGCTCCACGGCAAGATCGACCCGGACAAGGCGATGGCAGCACTCGAGGGCTGGAGCTTCGACAGTCCGCGCGGCCACATCACCATCGACCCCAAGACGCGCGACATCATCCAGGACGAGCACGTCCAGGAAGTCGTCAAGCTGCCCGACGGCAAGCTCGGCGTGAAGGTGCTCGAGACGATTCCGGCGGTCAAGGACCCGTGCAAGGAGCTCAAGATCGATAAGTGCGGCACCTGAGGCGCTCTCGAGGACGCTGGCAGCGCCATCGTGCGTCCTTCGAGACGCGCCCTTTCAGGGCGCTCCTCAGGATGAGGACGGTTTGTGTGTGGCAGAAAGACCCATCCTCATCCTGAGGAGCGAGCGAAAGCGAGCGTCTCGAAGGATCCGCCGCAGCCAGTCCGAGGCACCTTTTGACGAATAGCGCATTTAAAACGAGTTGCACATTTCGGGCGGGGCTCTGAGGGGCGACTGGGGGAGCGGTGCAGCACTTCGCCAACGTCGCCGTCAGCATCCTCTTCGACGGCCTCGCCTACGCGATGATCCTCTTCGTCATCTCCGTGGGGCTCTCGGTCACCATGGGGCTGATGGGCTTCGTCAATCTGGCGCACGGCGCCTTCGCCATGGCGGGCGGCTACGTCACCGTGAGCCTGACCGAGCGCTACGGCGTGCCCTTCCTCGCAGCACTCGTGGCGGCCTTCGTCTCGGTGGGAGCCGCGAGCGTGGTGCTCGAGCGCCTGCTCTACCGCCGCCTCTACAAGGCGGGCGAGCTCGACCAGGTGCTGCTCACCATCGGCCTCGCCTTCATGGCGATCGCCGCCTACACCTTCATCTACGGTCCCACCCCCGAGAGCGTCAAGGTGCCCGCCTATCTCCAGGGCCAGATCGACCTCGGCTTCCGCGTCTTCCCGGGCTACCGGGTGTTCATGATCGCGGTGGGCGGGCTCCTCATCGCGATCCTGTGGTACGGCTTCGAGCGCACCAGCCTCGGCGCCCGCATCCGCGCCGCCGTCGACAACCGCCGCATGGCCCAGTCGATCGGCATCGACGTGGACCGCCTCTTCACCCTCACCTTCGCACTGGGCAGCGGGCTTGCAGCACTCGGCGGCGGGCTCGCGGTCAATCTCATCGGGCTCACGCCGACCTTCGCCGTGCAGTACCTCGTGCTCTTCCTCATCGTGGTGGCGGTGGGCGGGCTCGGCAGCATCAAGGGCACGGTGTGCGCTGCACTGGTGCTGGGCATCTTCGACAACGCCGGCAAATACCTCTATCCCGACGGCGGCGGCTTCTTCATCTATGCCATCACCGTCCTCCTGCTGCTCTTGAAGCCGGCCGGCCTCTATGGCCGGCAGTGAGCTCGCCCAAGCGCGGGCGGCGGCCGCGGCGTTCCTGCTGCGCCGCCACCGCTTCCGCGCGGCCGAGGCGCTGCCCTGGCTCTTGGCGCTCGCGGCCTATTTCCTCTTCCCCGACTACATGGTGTTCGGCGCCCAGCTTCTCATCATGGTGCTGTTCGCCCTCTCGCTCGATCTCATCCTCGGCTACGCCGGGATCGTGAGCCTGGGCCAGGCGGCCTTCTTCGGTACCGGCGCCTACGCCGCGGGCATGCTCTCGGCGCGGCTCGGCTGGGACGAGCCCTTGAGCGGCCTCGCCGCGGCCGGTGCCTCAGCCGCCCTCGTCGGCTGGATCTCGGGCTGGTTCCTCTTGCGCTACCGCGGTCTCACGCTCCTCATGCTGACGCTCGCGACCGCCGCCATGCTGCAGGAGCTCGGCAACGCGCGCGCCGACTTGACCGGCGGCTTCGACGGCCTCACCGGTATTGCGGTGGCGCCGCTCTTCGGCCGCTTCCAATACGACCTCTACGGCCATACCAACTACCTCTACGTCCTCGCCGTGCTCTTCGTCCTCTTCCTCGCGGTGCGGCGCATCGTCTATTCGCCCTTCGGCCAGGCGCTGACCGGCATCCGCGAGAACGTACGCCGCATGCACGCGCTCGGCTCGCCGGTGCATGCGCGGCTCGTCGCGGCCTATACGATCGGTGCGGCGATCGCCGGTATTGCGGGCGGGCTCTATGCCGAGACCAACGCCTTCGTGACGCTGGGCGTGCTCGGCTTCGAGCGCTCGGCCGCGGTGCTCGTCATGCTCATCCTCGGCGGCGCCGGGCGGCTCTACGGCGCCTTCGTGGGAGCTGCCGTCTACATGCTTCTCGAGCACGACCTCGCCAAGCTGAGCCCGGAGTTCTGGGAGTTCGGTATCGGCCTCCTCCTGGTGCTGACCGTGCTCTTCGCCCGCCGCGGCCTCCTGGGCGCACTCGAGGACCTGGCCGGGCTCCTGCGCCGGAGCATCGCCCGGTGAGCGCCGCCGCGCTCGAGACGCGGGGCTTGAGCAAGAGCTTCGGGGCGCTCGCCGTGGCGCGCGACATCTCGCTCCGCCTCGAGCGCGGTGCCAGGCGCGGCCTCATCGGGCCCAACGGCGCCGGCAAGACGAGCCTCGTCAACCTCATCACCGGCGCGCTCAAGCCGTCCTCCGGCCGCGTGCTGCTCGACGGCGAGGACATCACCCAGCTCTCCCAGGCGGCGCGCGCGCGCCGCGGCCTCGCGCGCACCTTCCAGATCAACCAGCTCTTCCGTGGCCTCTCCGTGCTCGAGAACCTCTGCCTCGCCATCGGCGAGCGCACCGGCGCCTGCAACAACCTCTTCCGGCCGGCGGGCTCCAAGCCGGCGGTGATCGAGGAGGCGCTCGAGCACCTCGCCACGCACCGCCTCGTCGAGGACGCGCTCCGGCCGGTGCGCGAGCTCGCCTACGGCCGCCAGCGCCTCGTCGAGATCGCGTTGGCACTCGCCCAGCACCCCCGCGTCCTCCTCCTCGACGAGCCGGCGGCGGGTGTGTCGTCGAGCGAGAGCCATCTCATCCTGGAGGCACTCGACCGCCTCGACCCCGACATCGCCATCCTCATCATCGAGCACGACATGGACGTGGTGTTCCGCTTCGCGCGCGATATCACCGTGCTGGTGGGCGGCGCCGTGCTCGCGGAAGGACCGCCCGCGGCGATCGCCGCCGACGCCCGCGTGCGCGCGGTCTATCTCGGCGAGGAGGCGGGGGAAGGGCGCCCAGAGGGAGGTCATGGCTGAGGCGGCAGCGGCACTCGAGCTCGTGCGCGTCTCGGCCGGCTACGGCGAGACGGTCGTGCTCGAGGAGGTGAGCCTCGCGGTGGCCGCGGGCGAGAGCGTCTCCATCGTCGGCCGCAACGGCGTGGGCAAGACGACGCTGCTCGCCACCGTCATGGGCCATACCACGCTCCATGGCGGCGCCGTGCGGCTCGGCGGCCGCAACGTCTCGCGCCTCGCCATCCACCGCCGTGTCGCGGCCGGCCTCGGCTACGTGCCGCAGGAGCGCGAGATCTTCCCCTCGCTCTCGGTGCGCGAGAACCTCGAGGTAGCAGGGCGGCCGGGCGCCTGGACGGTGGCCGGCGTGTTCGAGCTCTTTCCCCCCTTGCGCGAGCGCCAGTCGAACGGCGGCAACCAGCTCTCGGGCGGCGAGCAGCAAATGCTCGCCATCGGCCGCGCGCTCATGGGCAATCCCGCCGTCGTGCTCATGGACGAGCCCTCCGAGGGCCTCGCGCCGGTGATCGTGGCAGAGCTCGCCCGCGCCGTGCGGCGCTTGCGCGAGACGGAGGGGCTCACCCTCGTCCTCGTCGAGCAGAACCTGCGCCTGGCGTTCGAGCTCTCGCCGCGCGCCGTGGTGCTCGACCGCGGCCGCATCGTCTACGACGGCGCCAGTGCGGCCCTCAAATCCGACCCCGCGGCACTCGACCGCCTCATCGGGGTGGCCAGGGGGTGAGCCGGGTGCCGCGCCGGCCGGGACATCGTCTGCCCGGGAAATCGCCCTCCAGGGGCGGCGGCGGTAACGTCATTGACAGCCGTGGCGCGCCGTGCAAATGGTTGCGCTTACCGCCGGAATTCGCACGCTTCGCATGGGCCGGTGGCCCCGAGCCAGAAAGCGGAGATTTCGGCGGCAGGGATGCGCTATCGCAAATCTCGCGCCGGACGCCGCTGGGGAGCGTGCGGCCGCACCGGCGAGCATTGGGAGGACGACATGAAAAGGCTCTGCATCATCGCGGCCGCCGCGGCCATCGTCGCGGCGCCGGCGTTCGCAGCCGACGACACCATCACCATCGGGATGACCGTCTCGCAGACCGGCTCCCTCAACGTCAACTCGGTGGCCCAGCTCAAGGGCGCCGAGCTCTGGCGCGACGAGGTCAATGCCTCAGGCGGTATTGCGGTCGGCGACACGCACTACAAGATCAACTTCGTCGAGTACGACGACCAGTCGCAAGGCGGCCGCGTCCAGCAGCTCTACACGCGGCTCATCTTGCAGGACAAGGCGCAGTTTCTCTTCAGCCCCTACTCGTCCGGCTTGACGGCGACGGCGGCCGTGATCACCGAGCAGTACGGCAAGATCATGCTGATCGGCGGCGGAGCCGAAGCCAAGACCTACGAGCTCGGCAACAAGTACCTCTTCCAGTGCATCACCACCGCCGACCACTATCTCACCGGCGCCATCCAGGCGCTCAAGGAGAAGAATCCCCACGCCCAGGTGGCGTTCGTCTATTCCGACGATCCCTTCTCCAAAGCGGTCGTCGCCGCCGCGCGCACCCAGGCGGCCGAGGCCGGCTTCAAGGAAGTGCTCGTCGAGTCCTATCCGCCCTCGACGACGGATTTCAGCCCGATCATCAACAAGATCATCTCCGCCAAGGCGGACGCCTTCCTTGGCGGCGGCCATTATCCGGATGGCGCCACGCTGGCGCGCCAGCTCCACGACCAGAAGGCGGACCTCAAGTGGGTGTCGATCCTCGTCGCACCCGACAGCCCGCAGTTCGCCACCTTAGGCGCCGCCGCGGCGGGCGTCACGGTGCCTTCCCAGTGGGAGCCGCAGGTGACCTACAAGCCGGACTTCGGCCCGACGCCGGAGCAATTCGCCAAGATGTTCCAGGACAAGTTCAAGATCGAGGTGGACTATCACGCGGCCTCTGGATACGTCGTGGGGCAGATCCTGCAGCACGCCATCGAAGCGGCCGGCTCGATCGATCCCGAGAAGGTCGCCGCGGCACTCAACAAGATCGACGTGACCACCTTCTTCGGCCACGTCAAGTTCGCGACCGATGCCGCGGCATCACGGCATGCAGACCGCCCACCAGATGGTGCTCGCCCAGTGGCAGATGAAGGGCGGCAAGCTCGAGAAGGAGATGGTCTGGCCGGATGCGGCCAAGACCGCCAACGTCCTCTACCCGCTCTATTAGTGCGGCTCGTCGCGCAATATCCCTCTCCCAAATCCCTCTCCCGCAAGCGGGAGAGGGAAGGGGCCCATCCCCTAGGGATGGGAAGGGTGAGGGAACGCCAGATGCCGGAGGCGTCCCTCACCCTCCCATTCCCCCGGGACGAAGTGCCCGGGGGTCGCAATGGGCCCCTCGCTCTCCTGCAAGCGGGAGAGGGTACAGGCATCGCTCCATGATCGGCCTCCTCGCCTCGATCATCGACGGCGTGCTCGTGGGCTCGGTCTACGGCCTCGCCGCGATGGGCATCACGCTCATCTGGGGCGTCATGGACGTGATCAACTTGACCCACGGCGCCATGATCGTGGCCGGCATGTTCGGGCTCTATTTCCTCGTCAACGCCGCGGGCCTGCCGGCCTATGCGGCGCTGCCGCCCGTTCTCGTGGCCGGCTTCCTGGTCGGCGTGGCGCTCTATTGGGTGGCGGTGCACCGCATGATCGGCCGGCCGCCGCTCATGAGCCTGCTCTCCACCTTCTCGGTCAACCTGGTGCTGATCGGGCTCGGCACCGCCAAGTGGGGCACCGTGCTCTTCAACGTGCCGGTCTCGCTCCCCGGCCTCAGCCTCGGGCGCTACACCTTCCCAGGCACCCACATCATGGCGGCGGTGCTGACCGCGGTCATCGCCGGGCTCCTCTATCTCTTCCTCTACCGCACGCGGCCGGGGAAGGCGGTGCGCGCGGTTGCCGGCAACCGCGAGGCGGCCGAGCTCGTCGGCATCCCGACGACGCGCGTGCTCGCGCTCGCCTTCGGCCTCGGCGTGGCGCTCGCCTGCGTCTCGGGTGCCTTGATCGGCACCCTCTTCCCCTTCACCGTGCTGGCGGGCGACGCCTATCAGCTCAAGAGCTTCGTGGTGACGGTGCTGGGCGGCCTGGGCAATCCCACGGGCGCCCTCATCGGCGGCATAGCACTCGGCCTCGTCGAGGGCCTCGCCACGCCCTTCATGCCGGTGAGCTGGACCCTCGTCATCGAATTCGTGCTCTTCGTGCTGGTGCTCATCGCGGTGCCCGGCGGGCTCATGAGCCTGCGGCTGCCGCGGCGCGCGCGGGCGTCCTCGCTATGAGCGGACGGCGAGAGCCCGGATGATCCTCCGCCGTCCCTTCTTCTGGATCATCGCCGCCATCATCGTCGTCTTCGTCGCGGCGCCGACGCTCGGCAACAACGTGGAGCTGCGCGAGAGCCTGCTCTTGGCCGCCGTCTACATCACGCTCGCGAGCAATCTCAACGTGATGCTGGGCTATGCCGGCTACGTCAATTTCGGCAGCATCGTCTTCTTCGGCCTCGGCGGCTATTTCTGCGTCTATTTCATGAGCGCACTCGGCTGGGGGCTGGCGCCGGCGGCACTCGTGGGCGGCGTTGCGGTGAGTGCCTTGGCTCTCCTCTTCGGGCTCGGCATCCTGCGCCTGCGCGGCGCCTATTTCGCGCTCGCCACCATCGGCGTCAACGAGGCGGTGATGGCCTTCGTGACCAACTTCGATCCGTGGGGCGGCGGCACCGGCATCTATCTCTCGACCGAGCTCTTCCAGCCGCTCGGCGGCCCCGGGCGGGCCCTCTGGATCATCTATTACGTGCTGGTGGCGGTGATGGGGCTCTCGCTCTATCTCAGCTATCTCATCAAGGTGTCGAAGTTCGGCCTCGGCCTCCTCGCCATAGGCCAGAACGAGGACGCGGCCCTGGTGCTCGGCGTGCCGGCGCCGCGCTACAAGGCGCTCGCCTATAGCGCCTCCGCCTTCCTCCCCGCCATCGCGGGCGGGCTCTACTTTTTCAAAGGCGCCTTCATCCAGCCGACGGACGCCTTCGATCTGCAGCTCTCGACCGAGGCCATCGTCATCGCCATGCTGGGCGGCCAGGGCACGGTCCTGGGGCCGGCGCTCGGCGCCTATCTCTACGAGGAGCTGCGCGGCTGGCTCCTCACCTCCGAAACCTTCTCCGATTTCCAGCTCGTGATCGCGGGCGCGCTCCTGCTCGTCATCGTGCTGTTCGCGCCCGGCGGGCTCATGGGATGGCTCTACGGCCGCTGGCCGGGCCTGAAGCGGGTGCTCGAATGACGGCGCTGCTCGTCGTCGAGAATCTCGGCAAGCGGTTCGGCGGGCTGCTCGCGGTGGACGAGCTCAGCTTCGCGATCGAGGAGCACGAGATCCTCGGCCTCATCGGGCCCAACGGCGCCGGCAAGTCGACGCTCTTCAACCTCATCAACGGCGTCTTTCCGCCGGACGTGGGGCGCGTCAGATTCCGCGGCAGCGACATCACGGGCCTGGCACCCTATCTCGTCGCGCGCGCCGGGCTCGCGCGCACGCACCAGATCGTCCAGCCGCTCACCGCCATGACCGTGCTCGAGAACTGCACCGTGGGCGCCTGCTTCGGACGCGAGAACCTGCCCTTGGTACGGGCGCGCGAGGTCGCGCGCGAGGCGGCGGTGTTCGTCGGCCTCGAGGACCGTCTCCCGACGCTCGCCTCCCAGCTCACCATCGCCGGCAAGAAGCGCCTCGAGCTCGCCCGCGCGCTGGCGGCGAACCCCGCTCTCCTCCTCCTCGACGAGGTGCTCGCCGGCCTCAACCCGGCGGAGGTCGCGCGCATGATCGAGGTGATCCGCAGCATCCGCGAGCGCGGCGTCACCATCCTCATCATCGAGCATCTCATGCAGGCGATCATGAGCCTCTCGGACCGCATCATCGTGCTCAACTCCGGCCGCAAGCTGGCGGAAGGCGCGCCCGTTGCGGTCGCCAACGACCCGCTCGTGATCGAGGCCTATCTCGGCGATCCCAAGCTCGCCGAGGAGCTGCACGGAGGCGGGGCGTGAGCGGCGAGACGCTCCTCGAGCTCGAGGCGCTCGAGGCGGGCTACGGGGAGGTCCAGATCCTCTGGGGCATCTCGCTTGCCGTCGCCGCCGGCCGGCTCACCACCATCGTGGGCGCCAACGGCGCCGGCAAGACGACCACGCTCAGGGCGCTCATCGGCAGCATCGCGCCCTGGCGGGGCCGCGTGCTCTTCGAGGGCGCCGACGTGACGCGCCTTCCGGCCCACGTCAAGGCGGCGCGCGGGCTGGTGTTGGTGCCCGAGGGGCGCCAGCTCTTCGGCGCCATGACCATCGAGGAGAATCTCGAGATGGGCGCCTTCTCCTCGCGCGCCGCGCGCAATGCAGCAACCCGCCTCGAGGAGGTCTTCACCCTCTTCCCGCGCCTCAAGGAGCGCCGGCGCCAGAAGGCGGGGACGCTCTCCGGCGGCGAGCAGCAGATGCTGGCGATCGGGCGCGGCCTGATGTCCGACCCCAAGGTGCTCATCATCGACGAGCTCTCGCTCGGCCTGGCGCCCGTCGTGGTCTACCAGCTCTTCGGCACCCTCAAGGCGCTCAAGGCGAGCGGCCTCACCATTCTCCTCGTCGAGCAGAACGTCCATCTCGCCTTCGCCATGAGCGACCACGCCTACGTCATCGCCGAGGGGCGCGTCTTCACGGAAGGTCCGCCGTCGGCACTTGCCGCCATGCCGGAGATCAGGCGGGCCTATCTGGGCCTGTAGAGCCGCCGGGGCGCCGACTACAGGTGCGCGAGCCACAGCACGCCTGCCGCGATCGTCAGCACCGCGAGCGGCGCGCCGATCTTGAAATGGCTCCAGAAGCCGATCTCCACACCCTCCGCCCGCGCGCGCTCGACGACGATGAGGTTGGCGACCGAGCCGAGGAGGGTAAGATTGCCCGCAAGCGTGGCGGCCATGGCGACCGCGAGCCAAGCCCGCCCGGGGTCGGGGAGGGAGGCTATGAACGGCTTCAAGGCGAGCACCGCGGGGACGTTGCTCAGGAGGTTCGAGAGCAGTGCCGTAAGCGTGCTCAAGAGCGGCAGGCGCTCGAGATGGAGCCGCGCCGCGGCGGCGATGGCCTCGGGCGGGAGCACGCTGCGCTCGAGCCCGGCCACGACCACGAAGAGGCCGCCGAACATCAAAAGGAGCGGCCAGTCGATCTCGGCATAGATCTTCTCCGCCTTGATCCGCCGCGTGACGAGGAGAAGGCTGCCGCCCACGATCGCCGCCAGCGCCGGCGGGGCGCCCGCGAAGAAGGCGGCGACCATGGCGAGCAGCACGGTGACGGACTTGAGAATGAGCGGCTGGTGGGCGCGCGCGGGCTGCGGCTCCTCCATGAGGGTCTCGCGCGTGAAGAATTCGGCGCGATAGGCAAGCGCGATCAGCGCCACCGTGAGGACGAGGCCGCCGGCGGCTATGGGCGAGAGCGCCGCCGCGAAGCTGCGGTAGGGGATGTGCGACAGGCTGCCGATGATCATGTTCTGCGGATTGCCCGTGATCGTGGCCGTGCTGCCGACGTTCGATGCCATGGCGATCGCCAGGAGATAAGGCTGCGGCTGGCGGCGGAGCCGCGTCACCAGCTCGAGCACGAGCGGGGTGAGGACGAGGCAGATCGTGTCGTTGACGAGGAACGCCGAGAGCAGGCCTGCGAGGAGCGTTATCGCGCCGAGGAGCACGAGAGGATGGCGCGCCCGCGTCACGGCCCAGCCTCCCGCGAGGCGGAAGAATCCCGAGAGGCGCAGGTTGGCGACGACGATCATCATGCCGAGGAGGAGGGCGATCGTGTCGAAGTCGATGGCGCGATAGGCGTCCTCGAGCGGCAGGATGCCGAGGGCGACCATCAGGCTTGCGCCGACGAGTGCGGCACCTGGCCGGTCGAGCCGGAAGCCGGGCAGGCGTCCGATGGCGACGACGAGGTAGGTCGCCGAGAAGATGAGAGCCGCGGCCGCCTGCAAGAGCACGCGCGGCAGCGGCATCGTCGCGGCGTAGAGCCCGCCCGCGAGGAGGACCGCGAGCGCGAGCGCCGCGAGGAGGCGGCGCCAATGGCGCGACTGCTCCGGCTTCGGCGTCATTCCTATCGCTTCACCTCCCGCACACAAGGGCCGATACTGTCAGCCGTCATGGAGTTGCCGATGCTTCGCATATGTGCCCTCGCCCTTATCGCCCTCCTCGTCGCGCGAGGAGCGCTCGCCGCCGGCGCCGCAGACGGCGACCCGCGGAGTGCCGAGATCGAAAGTGCGCTCCAGCCGCTCGACGGCTCGCCGCCGGCGCCGCTTGCTGCGCGCATGGTGCGCTATCACGTGCCCGGCGTCAGCATCGCCGTGATCGAGCGCGGCCGCATCGCCTGGGCCAAGGGGTACGGCGTGCTGTCGCCGCGCGATCCCCGTCCGGTCGATGCCGATACCCTCTTCCAGGCGGCCTCGATCAGCAAGCCGGTCGCGGCCGTCATGACGCTCGAGCTGGTGGGCGAAGGCCGTCTCGATCCGGACCGCGACGTGAATGCCTATCTCCGCTCCTGGCATCTGCCGCAGAACGGGTTCACGGCGGGGCAGCCGGTGACGCTGCGCCTCCTCATGAGCCACCATGCCGGGCTCACGGTGCCGGGATTCCTCGGCTACGAGACGGACGAGCGGCTGCCGTCCCTCGTGCAGATCCTCGAGGGCGTGGCGCCCGCGAACTCGCCGCCCGTGCGCGTCGGCTGGCCTCCGGGCTCGCGCTACGAATATTCGGGCGGCGGCTTCACGGTACTCCAGCTCCTCCTCGCCGAGGCGAGCGGCGAGCCTTTTGCCGCAGCTCGCCGAGCGCATGGTGCTGCGCCCGCTCGGCATGAGCCGCAGCGGCTTCTTCCAGCCCTTGCCGCCGGAGCTCTGGAGCAATGCGGCATGGGGCCACGACGAGCACGCCACGCCGCTCAAGGGCCACTGGCACGTCTTCCCCGAGCTCGCCGCCGCCGGTCTGTGGTCGACGCCCACGGACCTCGCGCGCTTCGAGCTGGCGCTCCAGAATGCCTGGCTCGGGAAGGGTGCGGACGGGCTCACGACCGAGGTCGCGCGCTCGCTCTTGACGCGCGACAGGGACGGACGGGCGGGGCACGGGCTCTTCGTCGCAGGCGAGGGGAGCGATCTCCATTTCTACCAGGCGGGCGACAACGTGGGCTACAAGGACCTTCTCGTGGGCTACGCGGACGGCAGGGGTGGTGCGGTGGTGATGACCAACGGCGAAGCCGGCCAGGCGCTTCTCGCCGAGATCGCCAACCGCATCGCCCTCGTTTACGGCTGGCCCGACTTCGAGCACATCCGCGCCGAGTGAGCCTCAAGGCGCTCAGGCGCTCTCGAGGCCGTCGCTCACCGCCACGCCCTCGGGTGCCAAGGCGAGCCCCGCCCCCTTGGCCTCGAGTGCCAGGAGGGCGGCGAAGTCGCGGTCGGCGTGACCGTTGCCGATGAGGCTCTGCAGGAGCTCGCGCACCGTGGCGGCGAGCAGCATGGGCACCTCGAACTTGCGCGCGGCGGCGAGCCCGAGGTCGAGGTCCTTGCGCAGCAGCACCGGCGTGAAGGTCGGCGTGAAGTCGAGCTTGACGAAGGCCGGCGTCTTGTAGCGCGTGAAGACGGAGCCCAGCACGCTATTGTTGATGAAGTCGAGGAAGGCGTGGCGCGGCACGCCGGCCTTCTCGGCCAGCACGGTGACCTCGGCGAGCGACTGGGTGACGACGCCGAGCAGCACGTTGTGGCAGATCTTGACGATGCGCGCGCGCTCGCCCTCGCCGACGTAGCTCACGCCCCGGCCCAGGCTCGCGAGATAGGGCTCCGCCTCCTCGTAAGCCGCGCGCGGACCCGAGACGACGACGCTGAGGCCGCCGGCCTTGACCACCTTGCCGTTGCCGCTCACGGGTGCCGCGAGGAAGGCGGCACCCGCGGCTGAAGCGGCCTCGCGCCCTGCCGCCGACGCCTCCTCGCTGACCGTCGAGCAGTCGATGACGATGCGCGGCGCCTTGCCCTTCTTCGAGAGCAGGCCCTTGGGCCCGGAGAGCACCTCGAGGAGGTCGCTCGAGCTCGTCACCATGGTGAAGACGATGTCGCACTGGGCGAGCTCGGCGGGTGCCTCGACGATGCGCGCCCCGAGTGCTGCGAGCGGCTCGGCCTTGCTGCGCGTGCGGTTGTAGGCCGCAAGCTCCGAGCCTGCCTTCAGGAGCCGCGCCGCCATGGGAAACCCCATGTGCCCGAGCCCGATCCAGCCGAGCTTGTGCTTCTTGTCCGTCATGTCGTCGTTCTCCTCGCTTGGTGCTTGAACCGCGGCCTCCTCGCCCTGACCCTCTCCTCCTAAAGGAGGAGAGGGAACTCGAACCCCCTCTCCCTCTGAAGAGGGAGAGGGTCGGGGTGAGGGTGCGGCAGGCGCCCCTCAATAGCGGTTGGCGATCGGCAGCTCCTCGGCCGGGTAGAGGGTGATGACCTTGCAGCCTCTGTCGGTGACGACGATCTCCTCCTCGATGCGCGCCGCGGAGATGCCGTCCGTGGCCGGGCAATAGGTCTCGAGCGCGAACACCATGCCCGTCTTGATCTCGACCGGATCCTCGAAGGAGTTGAGCCGGCTGATGATCGGCCGCTCGTGGAGGCCCAGGCCGAGGCCATGGCCGAACTCGAGGCCGAAGGCCTCCATCTCGCCGTCGAAGCCGATCTCCTCGGCCTTGGGCCAGGAGGCCGCCACCTCGTCCGAGCGCACGCCGGGCCTGATCATGGCGATGGCGCGGTCGATCCACTCCCGCGCGCGCTTATAGGCGTCGCCTTGCGCCGGCGTGGCGCGGCCCACGTTGAAGGTGCGGTAGTAGCAGGTGCGGTAGCCCATGTAGGACTGGATGATGTCGAAGAAGGCCTGGTCGCCCGGGCGCAGCAGGCGGTCGGTGAAGTTGTGCGGATGGGGCGAGCAGCGCTCGCCGGAGATGGCGTTGATCGCCTCGACGCAGTCCGAGCCCTTCTCGTAGAGGTCGTGGTTGGCGAGCGCCACGATCTGGCTCTCGCGCACGCCCGGCTTGAGCGCCTCGGCGATCTTCTGGTAGGTGCCGTCGACCATCGCGGCCGAGATGTTGAGCAGCATGAGCTCGTCGCGGCTCTTGATCTCGCGCGCGTCGAGCATGAGCTGCTGGCCGTCGCGCACCGTGATGCCGAGGCGCTCGAGCTCGAAGATCATGGGGAGCTCCGCCATGTCCATGCCGAGCGGCATCTTGGCGACGCCCTCCTCCTCGAGGATGGCCTTGATCTCCTCGGCGGCGCGCTTGAAGAGGCCGACCTTGGGATGCACGGCGCCGCGCAGGCCCGTGAGGCCGGCGCGGCAATGGTCGTGATGGAGCCAGGGTGCGAAGAGGCGGTGGTGCTTCGCCGCCGAGCCGAAGTCCCACACATAGGGGTCGCCGTTGCCGCTGAGCAAGCAGTAGCGCAGCAGCTTGTCGCGCGCCCACTCGCCGATCACCGTCGAGGAGATGTAGCGGATGTTGTGCTGGTCGAAGGCGAGGATGGCGCCGAGCCCCGACTTGGCGAGTGCCGCCCGCGTGCGCGCGAGGCGGTAGTCGTGGAGGCGGCGGAAATCGACGCGCTCCTCGAAGTCGACGGTGAGCTGGCCGGGTGCCGAGAGCGGCCGGCTCCAGTCGTGGCGCGGATCGATGTCGTGCGGCTTGACGAGCTTGGGCTCGCGGCTCTTCTTCGCCATGTCCTTGTCCTTTCGTTGCTGCGCGCGGGCGCCTACTCGGCGGCGCGGGCGAGCCCGGCCGCCTGCGGCATGACCTCGCGGGCGAAGAGTCTCAACGAGCGCTTGGCGTCCTCGAGGGGGATGGTGTTGAAATTGACCTGCATGGAGGCGACCTCGAAGCCGCCGACGAGCGCCTGATAGGCGCGGATCTGGCCCACGATGCGCTCGGGCGTGCCGATCCACGCCGCCCCCTTCTCGACCTGGCTCTCGAAGCTCTCCTTGGCGAGGGCGGCTATGATCTTGTCGTAGTTGGGGTAGTCCTTGGAATTGAGGCCCTCGGTCCAGTCCGAAGCGGCGGCGACCAGCGTAGCCAAGTAGCGGTTGAGCGGCTCGCGCGCCACTCGTGCCGCCTCGGCGTCGCTCTCGGCGCAGAACATGTGGAAGGCGAGCATGACGCGCCCGCGGCCGGGATGGCCCCCCTTGCGCCAGGCCTCGCGGTAGAGGGCGATGAGCTCCTTCATCATGCCGCCCGCCATGGGGATGGCCATGATGGCGTGGCCGGCGGCACCGGCTCCCGCGAAGCTCTCCGGGCTCGCGAGTGCCGCCACCCAGAAGGGCGGGCGCGGCACTTGCGTCGGGCGCGGCAGCGAGGTCACGTTGCGGAAGCCGTGGAAGCGGCCCTCGCAGGTGACGTTCTCCTCCTCGAGGAGACGGCGGACCTGCTCCACCCCCTCCTCGAAGCGGGCGCGGCTCTCGTTGACCGAGACCTTGAAGTGCCCGAACTCGTGGGGGAGAAAGGCGCGCGCGAAGCCGACCTCGAGACGGCCGCCCGAGATGGCGTCGAGCATGCCGATCTCGCCCGCCAGCTTGAGCGGGTGATTGAAGATCGGCAGCACGGCGCCGGTGATGAGCCGGGCGTTCCGCGTGCGCATGGCGGCGGCGGCGAGGAAGAGAAGCGGGTTCGGGCTGTAGCCGCCGTAGGCGTGGAAGTAATGCTCGACCGTGCGCACGTGGGCGAGGCCGAGCTCATCTGAGAGATCGACGAGCTCGAGCGCCTCCCGCCAATAGTCGGCGCCCGACTTCTCGGCCGGACCCACGTCCGGGAAGAACTGGATGCCGAACTCCATGCGCGCCTGCTCCCGACCGGCTTCTCGTTGCCCGCCGAGCTTAGCGGTGCCGAGGGGCGTCGTCGAGCGGCGGTGGACCGCCGCGGTCACCCCCTCACCCAGCTCCGGCTAAGCTCGGCTTCGCCTCGCTAAGCCTGCGCAACCCTCTCCCCCTTCAGGGGGAGAGGGCAGGGTGAGGGGGCGGGAAAGGGCAGGGTGGGGGCCGGAGAGGGCTCTAACGCTCGAGCGCGATGCGCACGCGGCGGTTATGGCGGCCCTTGTTGTCGATCTTGAGGATGCGCAAGGGCGGCGAGCTGCCGGTCGAGGCGAGGTGGGTGCCGCCGCAGGCCTGGCGGTCGAGGCCGATGATCTCGACGATGCGGATGCGGCCGTCGGGCGTCGGCGGGGGTGCCACGGAGCGGCTGCGGATGAGGCCGTGCTGAGCCTCGGCCTCGGCGAGGGGGACATAGTCGAAGCGCAAACCCACGTCTTGGGCGATCACCTCGTTGATCGGCGCCTCGAGCGCGCGGATGCGCTCGTTGTCGGCGCCCGGCAGGTCGAAATCCATGCGCGCGCTGCCGTCCTCGTACATCTGCACGCCGGTGACCAGCGCCCCGTCGAAGGCCTGGAAGATGAGGGCGTTGAGGATGTGGGTGCCGGTGTGGAGCTGGCGCATGGTACGGCGGAAGTCCGCGTCGACCGCGGCCTCGACGGACCCTGAGGGTACCTCGGCCGTCTCGATGAGGTGCCAGAGCCTGCCGCCGGCGTGCTCGAAGCCGGTGACCGCGGCCTCTCCTCCCGGCCAGCGCAAGACCCCGCGGTCGGGCGGCTGGCCGCCGCCGCCCGGGTAGAAGGGCGTCTCCGCGAGGGCGACGGCACCCGGCCGCGCGTCCGCCACCTCGCTTTCGAGCCGAAGCGTATCGGGATGATCGTGGCAGAAAAGATGCATGGCCTCCGCGTCCTCGGAAAGGCGGAACTTACGCCGCCGCCCCGCCGCCGTATTGGCGGAAATTGCGCGAGGGGGCGGCAGCGCCGCCGCGCGCCGCGCGGGCGAACTGCAGCGGCGTGATGCCGTAGCAGCGCTTGAAATGGCGGTTCAAGGCGCTCTGGTCGTAGAAGCCCGCGGCGGCGGCCACCTCGGCAAGCGGCACCTCGCGGCGCAGGTAGCGGCAGGCGAGGTTGAGCCGAACTTGCGTCAGATAGGCATGGGGCGTGAGGCCCGTCGTCCGCTTGAAGAGGCCGATGAGCTGGAAGATGGAAAGCCCGGCGGCGTCCGCGACCGCGTCCAAACGCAGGCTCTCGCCGTGCTGCGCGCGCATGAGTGCTACGGCGGCCTCGAGCCGCGCGCGGTCGTGCGGACCGGGTGCGATGCGCCCGCCGCCGCTGCCGTGGCGGCGGAAGAGGCAGCCCATGGCGCCGATGAGGAGCTCGCGCTCGCGGAAGGGGTCGCGGCCGTCCTCGAGCGCCTGATGGAGGGCCAAGAAGCCCTCGATGAGATCGCGGTCGGCGAAGCAGTTCTCCGTGAAGTAGGGCACGCGCTCGACGGCGAGGCCGCGCGCCACCTCGTCGATGGCGGCCTGCGTGAGATAGAGCGCGCGGTAGCGCCAGCGCTCGCTCCGGCCCATCCAGCCGGCATGCGGCTCGGCCGGGTTGAAGACGAAGAGGCTCGAGGTGCCGGCCTCCTCGACGCGGCCGCGGCTCTTGATGACGGAGCCGCCCGCCTCGGTGACGGCGACGACGAAGGCCTCGTGGCTGTGCGGCGGATATTCGTGGGTGGTGAAATCGGCGCTGAGCAAGCTGAGGCCGGGGACACTCCGGTCCCACCAGTAGCGCGAGCGGTTGCTGCGGTCGATGCGGGCCACGCGGCAATTTTAGCCAATACGCCTGGGCCGCGTCCACGCATCATCCGGCAAAGCCATGGCGGTGCCCACTCCACCCCCCACCCTACCCTCCCCCCTTGAGGGGGAGGGTAGGGTGGGGGGGTGCGGCGCATTGCTCATCTTTGCAAGAGGAGTGCTTACGCATGATCGTTCGCATGTGGCGCGGGACGGCGAAGGGTGCCAACGCCGAGGCCTATGCCCGCCACGTCACGGGCACCGTGTTCCCCTCGCTCGGCGCCATCGCCGGCCACAAAGGCGCCTATCTCCTCAAGCGCGAGACCGCGGCGGGAACCGAGTTCCTTGCGGTGACACTCTGGGACTCGCTCGCGGCGGTCAGGGCCTTCGCGGGCGAGGACGCCGAGCGGGCGGTGGTCGAGCCCAGGGCGCGCGCGGTGCTCGCCGAGTTCGACGATTTCGTGCGCCACTACGAGCTGGCGTGGGGAGCGGGCTGCGGCACCGGCGAGAGCTGAGCGCTCAAGGCGCGATGAGGCCGGCCGAGAGCGCCGGCTGGCTGTAGGGGAAGACGATCTCGGGGTCCGGCAGGACCGCGTGGTCCTTCTTGTCGGCGTAGTCGAGCCGGCTCAGCATGTCGCGGATCACGTTGAGGCGCGCGCGGCGCTTGTCGTCGGCGCGCACCATGTGCCAGGGGCCCGCCGCGGTGTGGCTGCGCGCCAGCATCTCGTCGCGCGCGCGGCTGTAGTCCTTCCAGCGCGAAAGCGCCTGCAGGTCGATCTCGCTCGTCTTCCATTGCGTGAGCGGGTCGTGGGCGCGCGCCTTGAGCCGCCGCTTCTGCTCCTCCTTCGTGATGTCGAGATAGTATTTGAGGAGCTTGATGCCCGCGCGCACCAGGAGCTCCTCGAAAAGCGGCACGTCCTCCAGGAAGGCCTCGACCTCGGCCTTGCTGCAGAAGCGCATGACGCGCTCGACGCCGGCGCGGTTGTACCAGCTGCGGTTGAAGAGCACCATCTCCTGCGCCGCCGGGAAATGCGGCACGTAGCGCTGGAAGTACCAGGAGCTCTCGTCGCGGTCCGACGGCTTGCCGAGTGCCACCACGCGCACCTCGCGCGGCGAGAGATGCTGGGTGATGCGCTTGATGGTGCCGTCCTTGCCCGCCGCGTCGCGCCCCTCGAAGACGACGAGGATGCGGTCGTCGTGCTTGATGATGTGCTTCTGCAGCTTGACGAGCTCGACCTGGAGCTTGTAGAGCGCCCGTCCGTAGGCGTCGCCGCCGAGCTTCTCCTCGTCCTCCCAGTCCTTCCGCCTTTTCGCCATCTCCGCCTCCCGGGTGGGCGCCGGGCGCGCAGCCCGCAGCGCCGCTGGCCATTCGGCCTCAATTAGGCGCAAAGCGGGCGCTCCGCAAGCGCCGCCGCTGCCGCCGGCCCGCGCCTATTTGAATCCGCCGCGCGCTCGTGCCATCATCGCGGCAACGCGAAAACGCGAAGGGTGCCGTCGTCACATTCCGGAGGACGTGTCATGACCGAACGAAGCCGCCGCGCATTGAGCCGCCGGCAGGCTCTGGCCGCCGCATTGGCCGCCACCGCGGCGCTCGCGGCGCCGGCGATCCGCGCGCGCGCGGACGCGAAGAAGCTCGTCTTCGCGACCTGGGGCGGCTCCTGGGAGAAGGCCATGCGCCACGCCTGGTTCGATCCCTTCACCAAGAAGACCGGCATCGAGGTGGCGACCGCGGGCGGCAACACCTACGGCAAGTTCCGCGCCATGGTCGAGGCCGGCAACGTCGAGTGGGACGTGGTCGAGGTCAATCCCGATTTCCAGTGGATCGGCGCCAAGGCCAACCTCCTCGAGAAGCTCGACTTCAAGACCATCGACACCGGCAAGGTCATGAAGGGCGCCAACCTCGTCACCGACTATTCGGTGCCCGAGGTGCTGTGGTCGCGCGTGCGCTTCCACAACACCAAGGCCTTCGCGGGCGACGCCTATCCCAAGGACTGGGTCGAGGCGTGGGACGCGAAGCGCTTCCCGGGAAAGCGCACCTTCGCCTCCAAGGCCAATTCCGGCACCCTCGAGGCGGCCCTCATCGCCGACGGTGTCCCCATGGACAAGCTCTATCCGCTCGACGTGGAGCGCGCGCTCAAGAGCCTCTCCAGGATCCGCGACTCGATCGTGTGGGGCGAGACCAACGCGCAGCTCGAGCAGTTCATGACCGACGGCCAGGCCGTCACCGGCCTCGTGCCCGACGGCCGCGCGCTATCCGTGATCGAGCACGGGGCGCCCGTCGTCATCGACTACGGGCAAAGCATGATGACCTGGTCGACGATGGTGGTGCCGCGCGGCGCGCCCAACCGCGAGGCCGCCATGCGCTTCCTCGACTACGCGCTCAGCCCCGAGGCGCAGGCCGCGATCGCCCTCGACTACACCTACGGTCCGGTGACGCCGGACGCCTACAAGCTCCTGCCGCCCGAGCGCGCCAAGATCCTCTCGGGCGGGCCGCAGCAGGCGGGCAAGTACTTCCTCGCCGACGAGAAATGGTGGGGCGAGAACCTGGCGGCGGTGACCGAGAAGCTCAACGCCTGGCGGCTCGCCTGAGCGCCGCCATGGCAGCACGGGAGGCGCCCGTCGCGATCCCCGCGGCCGAGTTCGCGCGGCGCCGCGAGCGGGCCGTGGCAGGCGCGCGCGCGGCCGGCCTCGACGGGCTCCTCGTCTGCGGCCGCGGCGGCGGGGCGCTCGACCGCTACGCCGACATCCTCTATCTCACGAACCACTATTCGCCCTTCCCCTACATTCCCGATCTTGCGGGGAGCTGGACCGGGCGCGCCCATTCCTTCCTCCTCCTCCCCGTGGCGGGCGATCCGGCGCTCGTCGTCGACGTGCCCTACGTCGAGGCGATCGCCATGCCGGCGGCGCAGGTCACCATCGCCGATCTCGTCCTCGAGGAGGTGTGCGCCGCGCTCGGGCGCACCGGCCTCGCCAAGGGCCGCGTCGGGCTCGTGGGCGAGGACATCCTGCCGGTCAGCATGATGCGGGTCTTCGAGAGTGCCGCACCCGAGGCCCGCTTCGTCCCGGCCGGGCACATCCTCTCGGCTCTCCGCGCGGTGAAGTCGCCGGCCGAGATCGCGCGGCTCGCCGCCTCGGCGCGGCTCGGCTCGCGCATGATCGAGGCGATGATGGCGGCGGCCGAGCCGGGGGCGACCCACGGCGACGTGGTGGCGGCCGGGCTCCAGGTCCTCGTGCCCGCGGGCGGCATCCTCTACAACTCCTTCATGGCCTCGGGTCAGGGCGGCGAGGCGCCCACCGTGGTGCGCTCGAGCTTCCCCACCTGGGCCTCGCCCACGCCGCTCAAGGAGGGGCAGTGGCTCCGCCTCGGCATCTCGGGCGTGCTCGACGGCTATTATTTCGATGTCTCGCGCTCGCGCCCGATCGGGCGGCCGACCAACCGCCAGATCGACGCCTTCGAGGCCGCCATCGCCACGGTCGAGGAGGGCATCGCGGCGCTCGAGCCCGGCGTCGCCGCGGGCACGGTCGCGCGCGCCGGCCTCGGCAAGCAGGAGGCGCTCGGCTATCCGCTCAAGGGCGTCTTCTCCGGCTTGGGCCACGGCATCGGCCTCGGCTGGGACGAGCCGTGGCTGGTACCGCAAGAGACCATGAAGCTCGTCCCCGGCATGGTGCTCAACTTCGAGCGCACCCTCATGCAGGACGGCTATCTCGGCGACTTCGAGGAGACCGTGCTGCTCACGGAGAAGGGCGTCGAGCGGCTCACCGACGCGCGGACGCGCTTCTGGTAGCTGGTGCCGGGTGAGGGATTTGAACCCCCGACCTTCGGTTTACAAAACCGCTGCACTACCCCTGTGCTAACCCGGCGTAGCGACTAAGTGAACCCGAATGATCCGCGAACGGTCGCGTCATCGTGACTGAGCTTAGCCTAGCTTGGGCTTATACCGCGCGACGGTCGTTCCCCGCTAGTTCCACGGTCATGGCCGCCGTCTTGGCATCTAACCCTGCCGACCGCCTCACGAAGGCAGGAAAGTGGACCGCGCCCTCAGGGAAGCCAATGAAGATTTTTAATAAGCGATCAAGGCAACCTATTTGACCAAATTTCTGATTTGCGCAACAATCTGCGTTAGAATAGCCTCAGACGAGTGCTACCCAAAAAGATTTGGCAGAAAGCCAGGGTCCCCTCCATGCCCACAGACTCCGTTAAAAACCGCACTTTCAAAGACATCCTGGCCAGTACAGTCCGCTTCGAAATCCCCTTCTTTCAGCGCGGCTATGCTTGGGATAGGAAGCAGTGGGATCAGCTCTTCCTCGACCTTCAAGAGGAAGTTGTCTCTGAGCTTAACTCGGGCTCAGAGATGGTCGACGTGGAGCATTTTTTTGGTCCTATTGTTGTCCTGGAAAAAATTGGTGGCACTGCGGAGTTAAAGGAATTTCTCGTGATCGACGGCCAGCAGCGGATAACAACCGTCTATTTGCTCTTGGGGATTATTCAAGAGCAGCTCCGCGCGAAAAAGCACTTGTCGAGCGACGCTTTCGATCATTTGGCTAAGCTAGGCCGTTATCTGACAAACGACGTTTCTGGGAGTGACGATTACTTGAAGCTCAAGGTGTTCTCGTCGAAGGGCGACCGATTGCCTACTTACCGCGTGATCTTTGGTGGCGATGCGAACCCGCAAACACCAATGCTTCAGACTGATCTACAATTATATGTCCCCGGAAGGAATAGAGTTGACGAATTTCATAAGTATGCGCGAAAGAAGCTTGCGGCCAACTATGGCGACGTTCCTACACTTTGGCAATTGGCGCAGGCATTACTAAACTGTTTGAAGGTCGTGTGGATTCCTCTCGATCAAGAGAAGGACGATCCGCAGGCTATATTCGAAAGCCTCAACGACAAGGGAATACCACTAAGGGCAAGTGAGTTGCTCTGCAATTACCTTTTCCGCCCAATTATAGAGGCAAAAGAAAGCTTCGAAGATTTACATAATACCCAATGGCTTGGGACCACTCGTCTTCTGGAAAATGATGACCACTTTGAGGAGTATCTTCGCAATCTCTTTTCTATCGGTGAGCCGAAAATGGTCGGAAAGCACCGCAAGGTATACATCCATTTCAAAGGAAAAAACCGCAATCTCAATGTTCCATCGGCGAAGCAGCACTTGGCGGAAATCTTCGCAGGTGCCTCGCTCTATCGCACGATCACGGAGCCAGCAGCATATCCGCATAAAGATGAGGACATTAACGGCCTGCTGATTTGTATCCGAAATACGCGGATGGAGTTTAGCACACCGTTTGTGCTTTCGGTCCTGCGTGCCCATGCAAACGGAGCTTTGTCGCCAGGCGATACTTGTGCGATCCTGCATGAGACCCTGGTACTATTGGTGCGCAGGAAGATGACCGAATTGGCGACCACACAATATGATGTGATGTTTCCGCCCCTGCTTGGAAAAATAATAAATGAGCCAAACAAAATCAGAGCACTCCAGGAACAATTTAAGAAGTCTACAGTCTGGGTTTCAGACCAAGAGTTCGAGTACGCGCTGGTGCACAATCCGGCCTATCGGCCTCGCGATTGGCCTTCTCTAGAATGATACTCATTGAGATTGACAAGCGGCTGCAATCTCATGGCCAACTTCCAGATTACACCACGGTCAATACCATTGAGCACACCCTGCCACAAAATTT
>CAVVLJ010000021.1:0-749554 GCA_963749075.1 uncultured Pseudomonadota bacterium
CCGACGCAAGTGAGATGCGCCGCCGGGTTGAGCTCCGTTTCCTCGACGATTCGCTTGACTGTCGCATGTGTACGGTCCCGCGTCGAACCACCGGCGCCATAAGTGACCGAGACAAAACGTGGCTGCAGCGGCCCGAGTCGCCGGATTGCATTCCAGAGTTGCGTCTCCATCTCGGGTGTGCGCGGCGGAAATTGAAACGAAACCGCGCTTTCCGTTTTCAATTCGGCCAAATTTTGCACTTTATGCCGCGGCTCTGTTTTGCTGCGCTGCCCCGCGACGGCGTATTCGCCCATCCAGACCACAACGCTCAATGCCTGCGCCCCGAGCGGCGGCGCAAATGATTTGAGTAGCTACTGACTTGAGACCAGCCAATCTGAACCACCCTTCGACCTCGCTGTTCGAAAAGCCCAGGCGGCGATGCGCATACTCCTTCCGCAGGAATTCGAGTGCTCATGCGGCGCAAAATCGGCCATCAATATCCGTCCACCGGCCCGGATCACCCGTCTGGCTTCGCGGATTGCGGCCTGCGGGTCGTCCAAAAAATGCAGCACCTGATGAAACACGACAGCATCAAACCCTTCCTTTGTGCTGCCGTCGGAGAAAGGCAACCGGTAAACATCTCCACGCCGAACCTGGCAATTGAGGATTCCCGCATTGGCAAGACGATCGCGCGCGATCGTCAGCATTTTGGGGCTGCTGTCGATGCCGATGCCCCGTCTGATATGGGATGACAGAACTTCCAACATCCGGCCTGTCCCGGTACCCGCGTCCAGTACCTGCTCAAGCGGACCATTCTGCAACAAGCGCACCACAGAGCGTTCCACCTCGCTCTCCGGCACGTGCAAGGCACGGATTTTTTCCCAATGCGCTGCATTCGCGGCAAAATATTTCGCCGCCTCTGCGCCCGTTCAGCCCGGACCTCTGCCAAACGCTGCTGGTCTCCCCGCAAAACCGCATCGCTATCCGAAGCCGGCCATTGAGCGAATCCTCTTGCCAATTCCGCGGCATCACCGCCGTCGGCGCCGCGATAAAATACCCACGCGCCTTCCTTGACACGCTCCAGCAACCCTGCGTCGCAAAGCAGCTTAAGGTGACGGCTCACGCGTGGTTGGCTCTGCCCGATAATCTCCGTGATCTCGCTGACGGTCAGCTCGGCCTTCACGAGCAGAAAAAGCAGGCGCAACCGCGTAGGGTCGCCCGCCGCACGTAACATCCCAAGCAGCCGTTCCATCACGTCACCAATACATAAACATATCTTTATGTCTTTATACGTGTACCCTTAACACCTGTCAAAGAACTGGTTCCGCAACAAAGATTAAAAATTCCGGCATATTCTTTCGTTGCCGTTCGTATATTGACGAAAGCTTCGCCAATTCCCCGCAGGCTACGGACTCAATCACACATCATCCACGCACAATGAGCCTCTCCCACCGTTTCAATGCGGCGCTCACGATTTGCCTGCTGCTTTCGGGATGCGCCAGCATGCCCATGGCCGATACCGGCGATGTGTATGATCCCTTCGAAAAGGAAAATCGGGTACTTTTCGATGCAACTTTCCGGCTGGACCGGGCGGTAATCCGGCGAGTCGCGATCGCCTATCGCGACGTGGTTCCTTCGGGTGTGCGCGATAGCATCCGGAATTTCCTCAACAATCTCGGTTCGCCGGTGGTTTTTGCGAATGACGTTTTGCAGGGCGACGTTGATGGCGCAGGCACGACGCTCTTTCGCCTGGGCGTGAACACCACAATCGGGATTGGCGGTTTGTTTGATCCCGCAAACGGGTGGGGTTATCCCCGCCATACCAGCGATTTCGGTGTAACACTGGGCACATACGGCGTCGGCGAGGGGCCTTATCTGTTCATACCCATTCTCGGTCCATCCAACATCCGCGACCTCTCGGGCTACGGTGTGGACTTCCTTTTTGATCCATTCACATATTACCCGTTGCGCGAAAATTTCTGGTGGCAATCGGCCGGACGGGACTGGACGATATTGATTTGCGGGCGCGCAACATCGAAACATTGGATGAGATTGAAAAAACTGCACTGGATTTTTATGCTTCCTTGCGCAGTCTTTATCATCAGGAACGTGAGTCTCAGATCAGGCATGGAATGCCTGAAATTCAGAATTTGCCGAATTTTTGAATGGGGGCGCCACGATGGCGCAGGACACGAGCGGAACAGACGCACGTTTGCGAACTTGGAACTTGGGCAATCCTGAAATCAGGAGGCGCTTAATGAACGCGTATTTGGCTCGGTGGCGGGGCCTTGCGATCCAACTGGTCGCGATTTTGACGCTCGCCGCGATAATGGTTTTCCCGGCGCAATCCGCTTTTGCACAGGCTGGTAAACCGTCCGCCGAAGCATTCGTTCAGCAGAATGTGGACCGAGGGTATCGAGATTTCTGAACGACCCCGCGCTCTCCGGCGCACAACGGCACGATCAGTTTCGCGATTTCCTTCTCACACTGACCGATCTTCACCGCATTGGAACGTTTACGCTCGGCCAATACGCAAACAGCGCCTCGCCGGCCGATCTGCAGGCTTTTGACAAGGCATTCACGGATTATTCGGTTGCTGTTTACGAGTTCGCGGCTGGGAAAATATACGGGCCAGACACTGAAAGTGACGGGCTCGGTTCTGCGCGCGGCTGACGACGTTGTGGTGAACGCCGTGGTCGTCAATCCACAGGCTTCTTCGGGTCAGCAACCAATTCGTGTGGCATTCCGTGTACGGAAAACCGCCGATGGACGGCCCATCATCACCGACATGGAAGTAGAAGGCATCTGGCTTGCCCTTTCGGAACGTTCGGATTTCAACGGCTTCCTGCAACAGCATGGCGGCAGCGTGTCGGCGCTGGCTGACCACCTGCGCGCGCAGGCAGATCAGGTCCGCGCCGAAAGCGAACGCAACAATCTGCTCGGCTAGAAATCAGGAACTGCGAAGCTTCGGGTGGGCTGACCCTCACCCGAAGCTTTTTTTGTTGGCCGATGCTCGCCTATACGTCGCCTATATGAAGTGGTGGCCGGCACGATCTCGATTTTTTACGCCTTTTCGTAGTTTCCAGCTTCCGGTTGTTTGGGAACTCCGCGCAGTCTTGCGGAAAGCATCGGCGTTTGCATGACCAGGCGCGTTTTCAAGGAAGAAGCCGAACTGGTGGACAGGTCTTTTTTTTGGCAAAGCGAACGGGACGCGGCGGATCAGCCGCTGCTCGAGGGATTGCCGCCGCCGGCATGCATTCTTTTCGAGACCGGAAAGGCTGTAGCGGCGGCCCTCGCGTTTGGACTCCTCCTCGGTGCACTGATTTAATGGACGGGACTTCGCTGATGCGAACCGGAGTGAGCGAATGAACAATCTTCTGCACTGGGTTCTTGCCGAACGTGCTAGCTTAGTGATCGAATTTGGGCCTGCGATTTTGTTCGCCCTGGCGTGGTTGGGACTGAAGGCATCTACTCCATCCCGCCCGTCCGCTGGCATTGATCGCACATCGTCTGGTTCGAGCCCGGGGGATATCAGGTATGATCTATAAACGCTGGCAAATCGCTGCGATCGTCTTTGGAGTGCTGTTGGGTGTGCTGGCAGCTATTCCGAATGTCGTCGGCCCCGGCGTTCTGCGCTATTTGCCGTTCGGACAGCAAATTTATCTCGGACTTGATTTGAAAGGCGGGACCTACCTGCAGCTTCAGGTCGACGTACCAGCGGCGGAAAAGGAGCGCGCCCAGACGACGCTTGAAAACATCCGCAGCACCCTGCGGACGGCTCGCATTCCGTATGACGATTTGCGTGTCACCGGCAATTCGGTATCGATCCATATTCGCGACGCCAACCGCGTTGCGGACGCGAAGCGTGTGCTGCTGCCTATCGTAGGTACCGGCGCATCGCCCGATTACACGATAGCGGACAATGGCAACGGAACGCAGGTCCTGACTCCGAATCAGGCGGCGCTGCAGGCCAGAACCGACGACATACTGACGCGATCGGTCGAGATCATCCGGCGGCGCGTCGATGAAACCGGCGTCAGCGAACCTACGATCGAGCGGCAGGGCTCGGACCGCATCATCGTGGAATTGCCGGGCGTGCAGGATCCCGACCGGCTGAAGCGGTTGCTCGGGACCACGGCCAAAATGACGTTCAGGCTTGTCGATACGACCGCAAACCCTGCCGACGCAGCGCCCGGCCGCGTCCCGCCCGAAGACGAGCTTCTCCACGAAACCGAAAAGAATGGCACGCAGACACCCTATCTCGTGCAGCGCCGTGTTGCCGTCGATGGCGACCGGCTCACTCAGGCCAGCTCCGGATTTGATCCACGCGGCGGCGAGCCGGTGGTGAATTTTGGCTTCGATAGCCGCGGTGCGCGCGAGTTCGGCGATATTACCAAAGCCAATGTCGGCAAGCCCTTCGCGATTGTGCTCGACAATCGCGTGATCTCCGCCCCCGTAATTCGCGAACCGATCTTGGGCGGAAGCGGTCAGATCAGCGGCAATTTCACCGTCGAATCCGCGAACGAACTCGCAATACTCCTGCGCGGCGGCGCGCTTCCTGCGCCTCTGAAGGTGATCGAAGAACGCACGGTTGGTCCCAATCTGGGCGCGGATGCAATCCGCGTTGGCATATATGCCTGCGCTATCGGCGGCACGCTCGTCATCTTTTTCATGCTCTATTTTTACCGGCTGTTCGGCGTCTTTGCCTCGATCGGCATGATCACCAATCTTGCATTGCTGATGGGCGCGCTGTCACTCCTGCAGTCCAGCCTGACCTTGCCTGGAATTCGTCGGCATCCTGCTCACCGTGGGAATGTCGGTGGATGCGAACGTGCTGATCAATGAGCGCATTCGGGAAGAGGCGCGCAAGGGCAAGACCGCGCTTGCCGCGGTCCAGACCGGCTTCTCGCGCGCCATGTCCACGATCATCGACGCGAACATGACGACACTGCTGAAGATGGTGATCCTCTACGGTCTGGGATCGGGGCCAGTGCGCGGATTCGCCATCACGATCAGCCTTGGCATCATGACCTCGATGTTCACCTCGATCGTACTGGTGCGGCTGTTGATCGCCACCTGGTACCGGCGGACGCGACCGAGAAGTGCTCATCCTCCGCGCGCGAGGGCAGACGGTCGAGCTCGCAAGCTACGACGAGCGCATGCTGGCCGCGGCCAGGGCATTGCATATCCCGCGCGCGGAGCTGTGACGCCGAGATCCGCCGCGGCTACCGCCGCTCCTCGAGGATCATCTCGCACGCCTTCTCGGCGATGGCGATCACGGGTGCGTTGGTGTTGCCCGAGACGACGGACGGCATCACCGAGGCGTCGACCACGCGTAAAGATTCGAGCCCCTTCACCTTGAGGCGGTGGTCGACGACGGCGAGCGGGTCGCTGCCCATGCGGCAGGTCGAGGTGGGGTGATAGATGGTCGAGCCGCGCTCGCGGCAATAGGCGAGGAGCTCGTCGTCCGACTGCACGGAGGGGCCCGGCTCGTACTCCGACGCCACGTATTCGCGCAGCGCCGGCGCCTCGTGGATGCGACGGAGGAGGCGCAGCCCCGCCACGTGGACGCGCCGGTCCTTCTCCTCGGCGAGGAAGTTGGCGCGGATCGCGGGCGGCACGGCCGGGTCGGGCGAGACCGCCATCACCTCGCCGCGGCTCTCGGGCCGCAACTGGCAGTTGGACGAGCTGAAGGCCGAGAAGGGGTGCAGCTTCTCGCCCATCTTGGTCGTGCTGAAGAGGAGGAAGTGGCACTGCACGTCGGGCCGCCGGTCCACCGCCTCGGAGCTGCGGAAGAAGCCGCCGGCATAGCCGGCGCCGATGGTGAGCGAGCCCTTGCGGTAGAGAAGGTAGCGCAAGCCCATGATGGCCTTGCGCCTCAAGCTCGCGACCTCGTCGTTGAGCGTCACCGGCTTCTTGCATCTGAGCACGATGCGCACCTGCATGTGGTCCTGGTAGCTGCGGCCCACGCCCTCGAGGGCGAGAACGGGTGCGATCCCCAGGCGCTGCAGCAGCTCCGCCGGCCCGACGCCCGAGAGCTGCAGGAGCTGCGGGCTGTTGAAGGCGCCGCCCGAGAGGATGACCTCGCCGCGCGCACGCGCTGAGAGGAGCGCGCCGTGGCTTCGGTACTCGACGCCTGCTGCGCGCCGGCCCTCGAAGAGGACGCGCGTCGCGAGCGCCTCCGTCTCCACCCGCAGGTTCGCGCGCGTCCGCGCCGGCTTGAGATAGGCGGTCGCCGTGCTCGCGCGCAGGCCGTTCTTCACGGTGAACTGGTAATAGCCCGCACCCTCCTGGGTGGGGCCGTTGAAATCGTCGTTGCGCGGGAAACCGGCCTCCTGCGCGCCGGCGATGAAGGCGTCGCAGAGGGGATGCGGCTCCGAGGGATCGGAGACGGTGAGCGGGCCGAGCGTGCCGTGGAGCTGGTCCGGCCCGCGCATCTGGTTCTCGGCACGCTTGAAATAGGGCAGGAGCTCGTCGAAGCCCCAGCCCGCATTGCCGGCTTGGCACCAGGCGTCGAAGTCCTCGCGCTGGCCGCGGATATAGACGAGGCCGTTGATCGAGCTCGAGCCGCCGAGCACCTTGCCGCGCGGATTGAAGATGCGGCGGCCGTCGAGATGGGGCTCGGGCTCGGAGGTGTAGGCCCAGTTCAGCTTGCGGTTGTTGAAGAGCTTGGCGTAGCCGATCGGCACGTGGATCCAGGGATTGCGGTCGCGCGGCCCCGCCTCGAGGAGGAGCACGCTCAGCCTGCCGCCCGCACTCAGGCGCTCCGCCAGCACGCAGCCGGCCGAGCCCGCGCCGACGACGATGAAATCGTAGCTCTCCTCCGTGGCCGCCATGCCTCCCGCCTCCCCACCCGGCTCTGCCGTCCGTTTGCAGCGAGGGGATGGTAGGAGCGCGCAGGCGCCGCAGCAAGCGCCGGCACCGCAGGTGCGTATCGGCCGGGCTTGACGGAGCCGAGACGGCTCGCCCATATCTCTGCCGCACGATCGAATCCGCCCGCCAAGCCGTCAGGCGTTCCGTCGATGCGAGCGCGCTCGCCGAGAACGCCGGCCAAGGGGAAACGCCATGACCACGAGGGAATCGCGCGCCGCGATCTTGGCGCCCGCGGCGGGACGCCCGCTCGTGGCACTCCTCCTGCTGTGGCTCTCGGGCATTTGCCTGCGCATCACGCTGCTCGCCGTGCCGCCGGTCATCCCGCTCCTCCATGCCGACCTCAAGCTCACGGAGAGCGGCATCGGCGCGCTCGTGAGCCTGCCCGCCTTCCTCTTCGCTCTCGCGGCGGTGCCGGGCTCGCTGCTCATCGCGCGCTTCGGAGCGCTGGCGACGCTCACGGCCGGCCTCGTGCTCAGCGCCGTCGCCTCGGCCGCGCGGGGTGCTGCGGGCGACCCGGCGCTGCTCTTCGCCGCGACCTTCGTCATGGGCCTCGGCGTCGCGGTCATGCAGCCGGCCCTGCCGCCCATCGTGCGCGACTGGCTGCCGCTGCGCATCGGCTTCGGCACGGCCGTCTATGCGAACGGCCTGCTCGTCGGCGAGGTGCTCTCGGCGTCGCTCACCATCCCCGTCGTCCTGCCGCTCGTGGGCGGCAGCTGGCGGCTGAGCTTCCTCGTCTGGGCGCTGCCCGTCCTCGCGACGGCCATCCTCGTGGGGCTGCTCGCACCGCGCGCCGGCGGCGGGGTGCTGCGCGCTTCGCCGACGCGCCGGCGCTGGTGGCCGAGGTGGCGCGACCCGCGCATCTGGCGCCTCGGCCTGATCATGGGCGCCATCAACAGCATCTATCTCGCGAGCAACGGCTTCCTCCCCGACTATCTCCATGCGAGCGGCCGCGCGGAGCTGATCAACGCCGCCTTGACGGCGCTCAACCTCGGCCAGCTTCCCGCCTCCTTCCTGGTGCTCGCCACAGCTGACCGCGTCGTCGGCCGCGCCTGGCCGCTCTCGGGCGTCGGGCTCCTCTCCCTCGCCTCGACCCTCGGCATCATGCTCGCCCCAGGCGGCTGGGTCGTCGCCGCGGCCGCCGCCTTGGGCTTTTCCGTGGCGCTCGGCCTCGTGCTTACGCTGGCACTCCCGGCCCTCGTGAGCGCTCCCGACGACGTGCACCGCACCTCGGCCGGGATGTTCACCATCAGCTATTGCTGCCCGGTCGCCATCTCGATCGCGGGCGGCTGGCTGTGGGACGCGAGCGGCGTGCCGGTGCTGGCCTTCGTGCCGATCGCCCTTTGCGCGCTCACGGCGGCAGGGCTCGCCTTCATGCTCAAGCTCGGCCGGCACTATGAGCCGGAGCGCCCATGAGCACGCCGCGGAGCCGTCACGCGCCATAAAATGTTTCCGTGGGCCTGGTGCCGGCCCTATCCTCGCGCGCCCGAGCAAATCCCGATCCGGTCGCCTCACAGGATCTGGATTTGCCCGTCGAATCATATAATTGAAGCGTTTCCCGATGCCACGCGATCGGGAAACGCTCTGGCCACCGAGGACGCTCGACGATGCCGGATGCCGAAGCTTCAGCGCCTGCCCTCTCCTCGCTTCCCAAGACGGTCAGCCGCCGCGAGCTCTTCCTCGGCTTCCTCAAGATCGGCCTGCTCGGCTTCGGCGGCATCGCGGCCTGGGCGCGGCACGTCATCGTCGAGGAGCGCGGCTGGCTGAGCGAGCGGGAGTACGCCGCGATTTTGGCTATCGGCCAGGTGCTGCCGGGGCCGAACACCGTCAATGCGGCGGTGATGATCGGCGACCGCTTCCAGGGCATCGCCGGTGCGGTGATCGCCGTCCTCGCCCTCATGGCGATGCCGCTTGCCATCCTGGTAGCGCTCGCCGCGGTCTACGAGCGCTTCGCCGCGGTGCCGGACGTGGCGGCCGGGATCGGCGGCACGGCCGCCGCCGCCGCGGGCCTGGTCATCGGCACGGCGCTCAAGATGGCGCACCGCCTCAAGCTCAGGCGCACCGCGCTCGGCTTCGGCCTCGCCGCCTTTGCCACCGTCGGCATCCTCGGCTGGCCGCTCGTTCCCGTCGTGCTGGCGCTCGCCCCCCTCAGCATCGCCGCGGCCTATGCGGAGCGCCGGCCATGAAATCGGGCGTCCTCTGGCAGCTCGCCGGCACCTTCGCCTCCCTCTCCCTCGTCGCCATCGGCGGCGCCAATGCGGTGATCCCGGGCATGCACCGGGAGGTCGTCGAGGGGCACGGCTGGATGAGCGACCAGACCTTCGTCAACCTCTTCGCCGTGGCGCAAGCGGCACCCGGCCCGAACGTGCTCATCGTCAGCCTGATCGGCTGGCACGTGGCCGGGCTCGCGGGGCTTGCCGTGGCGACGCTCGCCATGATCGCACCCTCCTCCCTCCTCGCCTTCGCGGCCGCACGCCTGCTCACGCGCTTTTCCGGCGCGCACACCCTGCGCATCGTCCAAAGCGGCCTCGTGCCGATCGCGGTCGGCCTCATCCTGGCAAGCGGCGTGGTCATGGGCAGCACCGCCAACTCCGGCACCCTCGCGCTCGCCATCACCGCCGGCACGGCGCTCTTCGTCCTCTTCAGCAAGCGCAATCCGCTCTGGGCGCTTGGCGCAGCAGCGCTCTTGAGCGTGCTCGCCGCCTGAAGCAAATGCCGATGCGTTCGCGGCAAATGCCCCGGCGGCGTCAGGTCAGGCGGCCGAGCACCACGTCGGCGAGGGGCCCGAGCGAATCGTGGTGGGCGATCAGCTTGGGCGCCTCCGGCGTCGCCGCCATGCCGATGCGGTCGTGCCAGTAGGCGGGCAGGCCGAGCTTGCCGGTGCCGAAGAGGTCGTAGGGCGAGCCCGCGACGAAGAGGCAGCGCTCGACCGGCAGCCCGAGCTCCGCGAGCGCCAGCCGATAGGGCCGCGGATCGGGCTTGTAGAAGCCCGCCCGCTCGGCGGTGACCACCACGTTGAAGTCGATCCCCGTGCGGGCGACGCCCTTTGCCGCCAAGACTTCGGAGCAATTGGTGATGACGGCGAGCGCCACGTGCTGCTTGAGCGCCGTGAGCACGGCAGTGACCTCCGGCCACGGCTCGATCTCGCCGTAGCGCGCCGCGAGCTCGGCCGCGAGCTCGCCCGGCAGGCCGACCTCGGCCGCCGCCTCGGCGACGATCGTCTCGTAAGGCCGATAGGCGCCCGTGCGGTAGGTGCGCCGGAGATAGGCGGCGCGCCACTTGCGGCCATGGGCCTCGCTTCCCGCGACCTTGTCCCAGAGCGACCAGGAATCGAGGAGTGCCGTGAGCAGGTCGAAGAGGACGGCGTCGTAGACAGGCTTCATGCGCCTCTCGGGAGGCGGCGCGCAGTACCTCGATGCGCCCGCCTTTCTCTCGGCAATACTCTCTCGCCGGCACTGTAACACGGCACGCGACGCTGACCATCATTCCGTCGCGGAACACCTCGTGCGCCGCCGCCCGCCGGACGGCACCGAGGCGGCAGAGCGGCCGTCTCGGCGCTTGGCCGGGAGAAGCTCAGCCCCTATGCTCTCGGCAGTCCTCATCCGGCAATGGATCGCGCCGATGCGCGGCATCCCTCGGCTCTTCGTCCCGCTTCTCGCGGCACTCCTTCTCCGGCCAGTCTCCGCGGCTGCCGAGGCGCTCCCGGTCTTCTCCAACGGCGGTCCCGACGCCGGCGCCTATGGTGCTCAGGACAACTATCCCGTCGGCAGGCCGGCCACGATGCGCCAGCAGCGCTTCCTCGTCGGCAGCCTGAGCCACTTCGACAGCATCCGCGCCTCCCATGCGATCGCGCGCGCCGCTGCACCTTTCGCGTTCAAGCGCGCGGCGGAGGAGATCGCGCTCAGCTACAGCCACCGCGGCGAGACGCACACGCTTCTCGACTATCTCGAGCGCCAGCCGGCGACCGGCCTCCTCATCCTCAAGGGCGACACCATCCTCTTCGAGCACTACCGCTACGCCCGCAGCGACAAGGACCGCTTCACCTCCGAATCCATGGCCAAGACCATCACCTCGATGCTGGTGGGCATTGCCATCTCGGAGGGTGCCATCCGCTCCGTCGACGATGCGGCCTCGGACTACGTGCCCGAGCTCGCCGGCAGCGAGTTCGGCGGCACGCCGATCCGCGCCCTCCTGCACATGGCCTCCGGCATCGCCTACAGCGAGACCTACGACGGCAGCGACGATGCCGCGCGCCTCAACCGCGACCTGTGGCGGCCGGACACGCCGGGCGTTGCCGCCGCCATCCTCAAGTTCGGCGACCGCATCGCACTCCCCGACACCTTCTGGTACTACGCCGGCATCAACAGCGAGCTCCTCGGCCTCATCGTCGCGCGGGCGGTCAAGATGCCGCTCGCCGCCTATGTCGAGCAGCGCATCTGGAAGCGCATCGGCAGCGAGGCCGACGCTTCCTGGGTGGTCGATGCCTCGGGGCAGGAGGCGGGCTTCTGCTGCTTCAACGCGGTCTTGCGCGACTGGGGACGCTTCGGCCTGCTCCTCGCCAACGACGGAGAGTGGCAGGGCGAGCAGATCATCCCGCGGCAATGGCTGCTCGATGCCACCGCCGCGGCACCGCCCGGCAATTTCCTGGCGCCGCGCACGGCGACGGGCTTCTACGGCTACGGCTACCAGCTGTGGATCATGCCGGGGCCGCGGCGCATGTTCGCCCTCCTCGGCGTCTACGGCCAGGCGATGTTCGTCGACCCGGCTGCGAAGCTCGTCCTCGTCCACACGGCGGTGCGCGCCCAACCGCGCGGCGATCCCATGGCGGCCGAGCTGATCTCGCTATGGCAGGCCCTCGTCGAGCGCTACGGCAAGGCTGAGGGCGAACCGTAGCAGCGCCGCGCGCGCCGCGTCGGCCCGACGCTGGCCTACGCCCGGTTGCCGCCGTAGGCGCCGGTGAAAAGCCGTCCCGCGGCAATGCGGTCGTGGCTGAATTGGCGGAAGTCGTCGGCGGCCCTGCCCAGGGCGATCCACTCGGCAAGCTCGCGGCCGAGCGCCGGTGCGATCTTGAAGCCGTGGCCGCTGCCGCCGCAGGCATCGGCATAGCCGGCGAGGCCGGCGCGCGGGCCGACGAAGGGGTTCCAGTCGGGCGTTACGTCGTAGAGCGCTGCGTAGGAATCGACGAGCCGCATGCCGGCGAAGGCCGGGAAGCGGCGTTCCGCGCGGTCCTGGATGTCGGCGATGAAGTCCTCGTCGGCGGTGAGCTTGTAGTTCGCTGGGTCGACGTCGAAATAGCCCTTGGGAAAGCCGCGCCCGATGACGAAGCGGCGGCCGCCGAGCGGGCGCAGGTAGATCGCCTCCGCCCCGTTCGAGACGGAGACGGTGGGGAGCGGCCGGCCGGCCGGGATCTCCCAGACCGTATCCTGCTCGCGCACCGTACGGAGTGCGAGCTCGATGCCCGCGCTCGCGGCGAGCCGGCCGGCCCAGGGGCCCGCCGCATTCACCACCCAGCCGGCCGCGACGGCACCGGCGTCGGTGAGCACGCCATGGATGCGCCCCTGGCGCTCGAGAAGGGCGCGCGCCGGCGTGCGCCTTGCGAGCGTGCCGCCGAGCCGCTCGAAGCCCGCGACATAGGCCTCGGTCGCGCGCACCGGGTCGGCGTAGCCGCCGAGCCGCTCGTAAACCACGGCGGCGAGGCCCTGCGGAGCCATGGCCGGGAGATGCTCGGCGAGGCTCGCGGCATCGCCGAGCACGGTGTCGATGCCGAGGCCCTGCTGCATGGCGACGTTGCGCCGGGCAGCCTCGAGGAGCTCGGGCGGCACGAGGAAGCAATAGCCCGCGCGCACGTAGCCGCCGTCGCGGCCGAGTTCCTCGGGCATCGCCGCGAGCATGTCGATGCTCGCCCGTGCCAGGCGCACGAGAAGCGGCGTCGAATAATGCTGGCGGATGATCGCGGCGCTGCGGCCGGTGCCGCCGCTCGCGGGCTCGTGCGAACTCGAGGAGGAGGACGCGGCCGACGCCGCGCTTCTTGAGATGATAGGCCGTGCTGGCACCCGTGATGCCGGCGCCGACCACGATGACGTCCTCACTCCCGGCCATGCCCCACGCTTCCCCTCGAGACCGCGCGCGGCCCGCGCAACTTCTTGCCGCCGCCATTACGAGCACCGGCGGAGACGCGAAGAAAAGCGATATTTTTTTGCCGGCCGATTTGAATTATTTTCAAGGGGGAAGGAGGCCCCATGCTCTCGCTCAAGCAGATCGAGGCGCTCTACTGGATCAACGCCCTCGGCAGCTTCGCGGCCGCCGCGCGCAAGCTCAACATGACCCAGTCGGCGCTCTCCAAGCGCATCGGCGAGCTCGAGGCAGCACTCGGCAGCGCGCTCTTCGACCGCTCGCGGCACAAGCCGCGGCTCACCGCCGAGGGCCAGGCGCTCATCCCCATGAGCGAGGAGATGCTGGCGCTCGAGAGCCGCATGATGCGGGCCTCGGGGCGCGGCGACTTGCGCGCCGTGCGCTTCCGCTTCGGCATCACCGAGCTCGCGGCGCTCAACTTCCTGCCGCAGCTCGTGGCGGCGATCCGCAAGGCCTATCCCAAGATCATCCTCGAGCCCGAGGTGGATGCCAGCCTCACCCTCTTCGAGCGGCTGGCCGCCCGCCGCATCGATCTCGCGATCGGGCCGTGGATGGAGAGCGAGGGGGAATTCACCGGCTTTTCCCTGATGCAGCTCGGCCGCTGCGCCTTCTCGTGGGTGGCGAGCCCGAGCCTCGGCCTCGGCGACGGCCGCCATCCGCTCGCCGAGATCGAGCGCCACCCGATCCTCGTCGACAGCGACCGCTCGGCCTCCCAGAAGATCGTCTTCCGCTGGATGCGGCGGAACGGCCTCGGGCTCAATTGGGTGATCTCGTGCAACAGCCTCGCGGTCAGGACCGAGCTCGCCGCGGCGGGCTTCGGCGTCACCTTCCTGCCCAAGGGCTACGCAACCCCCTTTGTGCGCGCGGGCCGCCTCAAGCGCATCGAGACGGTGCCGCCGCTGCCGCCGATCCTCTACGTCGCCGCCTTCCGCAGCGACGACATCAGCCCGCTCAGCGCCGACATCGCGCGCATCGCCAAGAGGCACTGCCGGTTCTGAGCGGCGGAGGCGGCCAGGCTCACGCGCCGCCGTTGCCGTCTTCGGCCTCGAGCCGCGCGATCTCGCTGACGGCGCTTGTCCTCAGGCGCGGGACGTTGCTCTCGATGCTGGTCCAGATGAGATCGTCGACGATCTCGTCATATTTGTGCCGCAGGATATTGCCGATGCCGCGTGCCTCTTTCCACGGCGCTTCGGGATAACGCGCGTCGAGATCGGGGCCGAGCTTGACCGCCGCCTCGCTGATGCGTTGCAGGCAGCGCTCGATGGCGTCGATCGTCTTCTCATCCGCGAAATACGATTCCCGCGACATCCCGGCCGTGTGCCGCGCGATGCGCTCGCAGTTCTTGACGATGTCGCCGAGCCGATCGAGGCGCTTCTCAGAAGGCAAGGATGGCATCCCGCTCGGCCTCGGCGGCAGCACCCGGCCGGAGGCGGTCCTTGCCCGCCAAGTCGACCGGCCGGCCGAGCCATTCCGCGAGCGACTGCTGGATGCCGCCATAGGCGAAGAGGCTGCGCACGACCTGTGGGTCGGTCTCGATGAGGACGTCCACGTCGCTCCCCGGCCCCGCCTCGCCGCGCGCGAGCGAGCCGAACACCGCGGCATGGCGGACGCCCATGCGCTCGAGCTCGCGGCGGTGCTGCCTCAATGTGCGGATCACGCGGCTGAGCGACGGCGCTCCGTTGGCCGCGCGCGGCGCCTCGCTTGCGCGATCCTCAAGATCGCGCTCGATAAGGAGCTCGACGTAGTTGGTCAGGGTGCGGCTCCGCCGTTTGGCACGACGCCGTGCCGCGGCAAGCGTGCCCTCCTCGAGACGGATCGAGACCACTCTGCGCATGGCGACCCTCGCGGCCGTACGTATTACAACGTAATACGGGCTGCGAGTGAAGTCAATCTGCCGCTTACACGTCGAGGTTCGCCACCTTGAGGGCGTTCTGCTGGATGAATTCGCGGCGCGGCTCGACCACGTCGCCCATGAGGGTGGAGAACACCTCCTCGGCCTCGTCGGTGTGCTCGACGCGGACCTGGAGGAGGGTGCGCGCGTGGGGGTCGAGGGTGGTCTGCCAGAGCTGCTCGGGGTTCATCTCGCCCAAGCCCTTGTAGCGCTGGATGACGACGCCCTTGCGGCCGAGCTCCATCACCGCGTCCACCAGGCCGATGGGGCCGGCGATGAGGAGCTCGCGCTCCTTGGCCGTGAGCTTGGCGCGCTTGGCGTAGAGCTGCTGCAGCTTGCCCGCGAAGGCGTCCACCCGCCGCGCCTCGGCGGAGCGGATGACCGAGCCGTCGATGACGCGGCGTTCGGCCACGCCGCGCAGCGTGCGCGCGAACTCGAGGCCGCCATCGGCGAGCGGCGTCGCCTGCCAGCCGCGGGCATGCTCGGGCGACAGCCGGTCGAGGCGCGAGGCGATGTAGGCGGCCGCACTCGCGGCCTGGCTGCGGTTCGAGAGGATCTCGGGGTTAAGCGCCCCCGCGATCGCCGCCTGCTCGACGACCGCCGCATTGCCGATGTGGCGGATGAGGGGCTGGAGCAGCGCCTTCACCCGGCGCGCCTCCTCGACGATCTGGCGAAGATCGGCGCCAGCGTGCTGCACGCCGTCGTGGGTGGCGAAAACCGCCTCCTCGAGGGCAGCTCCCATGAGGTAGTCCTCGAGCGCGCGGTCGTCCTTGAGATAGACCTCGGACTGCCCGCGCTTGGCGCGGTAGAGCGGCGGCTGGGCGATGAAGAGATGGCCGCGGGCGATGAGCTCGGGCATCTGGCGGTAGAAGAAGGTGAGGAGGAGGGTGCGGATGTGGCTGCCGTCCACGTCCGCGTCCGTCATGATGATGATCTTGTGGTAGCGCAGCTTGCCCACGTCGAAGTCCTCGCGCCCGATGCCGGTGCCGAGGGCTGAGATGAGCGTGCCGATCTCGGCCGAGCCCAGCATCTTGTCGAAGCGCGCGCGCTCGACGTTGAGTATCTTGCCGCGCAAGGGGAGGATCGCTTGGGTGGCGCGGTCGCGCCCCTGCTTGGCGGAGCCGCCCGCCGAATCGCCCTCGACGATGAAAAGCTCGGACTTGGCCGGGTCGCGCTCCTGGCAGTCGGCGAGCTTGCCAGGGAGGGACGCCATGTCGAGCGCCCCCTTGCGCCTGGTAAGCTCGCGCGCCTTGCGCGCGGCCTCGCGTGCGGCAGCCGCCTCGACCACCTTGCCGACGATGCGCCTGGCCTCGGACGGGTGCTCCTCGAACCAGGCTGCGAGGCGGTCGCCCAGCACCCCCTCGACTACCGGCCGCACCTCCGAGGAGACCAGCTTCTCCTTGGTCTGGGAGGAGAACTTGGGGTCGGGCACCTTGCAGGAGAGCACGCAAGTGAGGCCCTCGCGCATGTCGTCGCCGGTGAGCTGCACCTTCTCCTTCTTGGCGATGCCCTGGGCGTTGGCATAGGCGTTGACGGTGCGCGTCAAGGCGGCGCGGAAGGCGGCGAGGTGCGTGCCGCCGTCGCGCTGCGGGATGTTGTTGGTGAAGCACAGCATCGTCTCGTGATAGCTGTCGTTCCACTGGAGCGCTGCCGCGACCGAGATGCCCTCGCGCATCCCCGCGATCACGATCGGGCCCTGGTGCAGCGCCGTCTTCGAGCGGTCGAGCCACTTCACGAAGGCCTCGATGCCGCCCTCGTAATGGAGCTCGACCGAGCGCGGCTGCAACCCGCGCGCGTCGGTGAGCTTGAGGAAGACGCCCGAGTTGAGGAAGGCGAGCTCGCGCAAGCGATGCTCGAGGGTCGCGAAGTCGAACTCGGTCTTGGTGAAGACCTTCTTCGAGGGATGGAAGGTGATCTCGGTGCCGGAGCGACCCGCGTACGCGGCCACGGCCGCAAGCGGCGCCTCGGGCTCGCCGTCGCGGAAGCGCATGAAGTGCTCGGCCCCGTCGCGCCAGATGCGCATCTCGAGAATTTCGGAGAGCGCGTTCACCACCGAGACGCCGACGCCGTGGAGCCCGCCCGCGACCTTGTAGGAGTTCTGGTCGAATTTGCCGCCGGCGTGGAGCTGGGTCATGATGACCTGGGCGGCCGAGACGCCCTCCTCCTCGTGGATGTCGACCGGGATGCCGCGGCCGTTGTCGCGCACGGTGACCGAGCCGTCGTCGTTGAGCGTCGCCTCGATGCGGTCGCAATAGCCGGCGAGCGTCTCGTCGATGGCGTTGTCGACCACCTCGTAGACCATGTGGTGGAGGCCGGAGCCGTCGTCGGTGTCGCCGATGTACATGCCCGGCCGCTTGCGCACGGCGTCGAGCCCGCGCAGGATCTTGATCGAGTGCGCGTCGTAGGTCTCCTCGCCGTTGTCGCCGGCGGCTGGCGCCGCCGCCTCGGCCGCTTTCTTCTCTTTGGCGCTCATCGCTCTCGCATGCTCCCTCAGCGCGGCACGGCGTTGCCGTCGACCACGCGGAAATACTGGGCCTCGTTCCCCATGCTCTCGAACATCGCTTCGTCGGTGCCGGAGAGCCAGGCCTGGCTGCCGAGTGCGGCGAGTGCCTCGTAGAGTGCGGCGCGCCGCACGCGGTCGAGGTGGGCGCCGACCTCGTCGAGGAGGAGGAGCGGCGGGCTGCCCCGCTCTCCGCTCTCGAGCCGCGCATGGGCGAGCACGAGCGAGAGCAGCAGCGCCTTCTGCTCGCCGGTCGAGCAGAGTGCCGCCGGCAGGCCGCTCGCGAGGTGGCGCACCGCGAGGTCGCTCCGCTGCGGCCCGTCCGCCGCACCGCCCGCCGCCGCATCCTCGGGCCGGGCTGCCGAGAGGAGCGCCTTGAAGCGCTCCTCGGCATCGAGCGCCGGCCCCTCGTTGAGCCAGCCCTCGAGCGTGCCGCGGAGCTCGATCGCCGCCGCGGGGAAGGGTGTGCAGCCGAACGCGAGTGCCGCCTCGAGGCGGCGCACGAGGGCGCGCCGCGCCGCTGCGATCGCCACCCCCGTCTCCGCCATGGCGCTCTCGAGCGCTGCGAGCCAGGCCTCGTCGCGGCAGCCGTCGCCCAAGAGCCGCGCGCGCTCCTTGAGCGAGCGCTCATAGGCCGCGATCCGCGCTGCGTGCTCGGCGTCGACGCCGTAGACCATGCGGTCGAGGAAGCGCCGGCGCGCGCCCGCACCCTCCTGGAAGAGCCGGTCCATGTCCGGCGTCACCCACAGCACGGAGAGGTGCCGCGCGAGCTCGGACTGGCTGCGCGCGGGCTTGCCGTCGATGCGCACGATGCGGCGCGGCGCGGCCTCGCCCGCCTCGGGATCGCGGCCGGTGCCGATCTCGAGCACGCCGCCGGCAACCGCAAGCACGGCCGCCGCGGCCCAGCGCCCGCCCGAGCCGCGCCGGTCGACCTCCTCGAGCCGCGCGCGCCGCAAGCCGCGGCCAGGGGCCAAGAACGAGAGCGCCTCGAGGAGATTGGTCTTGCCGGCGCCGTTCGGCCCGGTCAGCACCACGAGCCGCGGCTCGACCTCGAGGCGCAGGCTCGCGTAGCAGCGGAAGTTGCTGAGCGCCAAGCGCCGCACCGCGAGCCCGGGAGACCTACTCTCGGCCCCCGCCCGCGGCTCCTCCGCGAAGCTATGGCGCGCCGCTTCCCTCACACCCGCATCGGCATCAGCACGTAGAGGGCGCTCTGGTCCGCCACGTCGCGAACCACGGTCGGCGACGCCGCGTCCGACATGGCGAACTGCGCGCCCTCGCCCTCGATCTGCCGCGTGATGTCCAGGAGATAGCGGGAATTGAAGCCGATCTCGATGGCGCCCGCGTTGTACTTTACCTCGAGCTCCTCGGTGGCGCTGCCGGCGTCCGGGCTGCTCGCCGAGAGCGTGAGCGTGCCGTCGCCGAGCGTCAGCTTCACCGCGCGCGACTTCTCCGTCGAGATGGTCGACACCCGGTCGACCGCCTCGGCGAAGAGACGGCGGTCGACCTCGAGCACCTTGTCGTTGCTCTGCGGGATGACGCGCTCGTAGTCGGGAAAGGTGCCGTCGATCAGCTTCGAGGTGAGAAACGTGTCGTCGAAGCCGAAGCGGATGCGCGTCTCGGAGAGGCCGATCGCGACCGGCGCCTCGCTTCCCTCGATGAGCTTGCGCACCTCCATCACCGTCTTGCGCGGCACGATGACGCCCGGCATGCCCTCGGCACCCGCGGGCAGCGCCATCTCGACGCGCGCCAGGCGATGGCCGTCGGTCGCCGCCGCGCGCAGGAATTTGACCTTGCCCTGCTCGGCACCGTGCAGATAGATGCCGTTCAGGTAGTAGCGCGTCTCCTCCAGCGAGATCGCGAAGGAGGTGCGGTCGACGAGTGCCCTGAGCTCGCCCGCGGCGAGGGAGAACTCGGTCGGCAGCTCGCCGCCCGTCATCACCGGGAAGTCCTCGGCCGGCAGCGTCTGCAGCGTGAATTGGGAGCGCCCGCACTTGATGAGGAGCTGCGAGCGCTCGCTCTGCGCCTCGAGGCGAACCTGGGCGCCTTCCGGCAGCTTGCGCACGATGTCGTAGAAGGTGTGCGCGGGCGCCGTGGCGGCGCCCTCCTGCACGATCTCCGCCGCCGCCTGCTCGACGATCTCGAGGTCCATGTCGGTCGCCGTCAGCCCGACCGATCCCGCCTTCGCCTGCATGAGCACGTTGGCGAGGATGGGGATCGTGTTGCGGCGCTCCACGACGCTCTGTACGTGAGCGAGCGAGCGCAATAGGGCCGCACGTTCGATGGTGAGTTTCATGGCGGACCGGAGCCGAGCAATTGGGTCAAGAAGCGATCAGCAGCCGCCGGCGAAGGATCGCCCGAGGCCCCGCCCGGCGGCGCCCGACCGGCACCCGCGCGCGGAGCGGCAGTATAGCATAACCATATTGAGTCCGAAGTCGTTTTCGTGCCGGCGCGCGGTCTTCTCCTGACCGCTCAAAGACATTTTGCCGGTTTATGCCTCGAGCATGCGGCGGAGCAGCTCGAACGTCGTCGGAGAAGCTCGAATCGGTGGCGCGCAGCTCATCCACCTTGCGCACCGCATGCATCACCGTGGTGTGGTCGCGGCCGCCGAACTTGCGCCCGATCTCGGGCAGCGAGCGGGCGGTGAGCTGCTTGGCGAGGTACATGGCGACCTGGCGCGGGCGCGCCACCGCGCGGGCGCGGCGCGCCGAGTGCATGTCGGAGACGCGGATGTTGAAGTGCTCGGCGACGCGCTTCTGGATCTCCTCGATGGTGACGCGGCGGTCGTTGGCGCGCAGGAGATCGTGCAGCACCTCCTGGGTCGTCTCGAGCGTGATCGGGCGGGCGACGAGCGTCAGGTGCGCCACGATGCGGTTCAAGGCGCCCTCGAGCTCGCGCACGTTGGAGGTGATCTTGTGGGCGAGGAACTCCATGACCTTGGCGGGGACCTGCGCGCCCATGCTCTCGGCCTTGGATTGCAGGATGCCGAGGCGCAGCTCGTAGCTCGTGGGATGGATGTCGGCGACGAGGCCCCAGCCGAGGCGCGAGCGCAGGCGCTCCTCGAGGCCCTCGAGGTCGGAGGGCGACTTGTCGGCGGAGATGATGATCTGGCGGTTCTGGTCGACGAGGGCGTTGAAGGTGTGGAAGAACTCCTCCTGGGTCGAAGTCCTTGCCGCTGATGAACTGCACGTCGTCGATCATCAGCACGTCGACGGAGCGGAACTGCTCCTTGAAGGCGACCGTGTCCTTGTACCTGAGCGCCCGGATGAACTGGTACATGAACTTCTCGGCCGAGAGGTAGATGACCGGGCGCGCGGGGTCGCGCTTGCGGATGTGCCAGGCGATGGCGTGCATGAGATGGGTCTTGCCGAGGCCGACGCCGCTATAGAGGAAGAGCGGGTTGAACGGCACCGTGTTCGATTCGGCGACGCGCCGGGCTGCGGCATGGGCGAGCTCGTTCGGCTTGCCGACCACGAAGTTCTCGAAGGTGAAGCGCGGATCGAGCGGGGCGGAGAGGCTCGCGCGCACGTCGGGCTCGGGCTCGCCGCCGTTGGCGGCGGCATGGTCGGGCTTCACCCTGGCGCGGGGTGCCGCCTCCCGCGTGCTCTCGACGACGAACTCGATCAGGCGCACCGCGGGATTCTCGCTCTGCCACAGCGCGCGGATGCGGTCCGCGTAGTGGCTCGCGACCCAATCGCGCATGAAGCGCGTGGGCGCGCTGAGCCGCACCAGGCCGACCTCGAACGACTTGAAGGTCAGCGGCTTGAGCCAGCTCTTATACGCGGGCTCGCCGAACTCCGCGCGCAAGCGGCCGCGCACCCGCGCCCATTGCGCATCGACCTTGCCAGAAGTATCCCCATCCGCCATGGCCCGACCCTACCACCAAGCCACGCCAGCTCTCGGCCGGCGCCCCGACCCACCGCGGGTCTCGGCGCCGGGCCCCGGCGCGCCCTCACGGGCGCGCGCGACGCCGAAGAGCAACCGCGCCGTCGACGCGACGACCTTCCGCAATGAATTCACGTTGAGCACCGGTCGCCCCCCTGCGGTGGCCGAAGACTCCCGCCTGCCTCATGACCTTCCTCGGTCCGCTTTTATTTTCGGCTCGACGACCTTTTTTGCGACTCGATTTTCCGTCTTGCGGCCGGCACTCGCGCGGCACGGCCGTTCAACGCCAGAATTTTTCCGAGTTGCTCGCGTGCGGGAAAATTTTCATGCCGACTGGACCACCTCTGCGACGACCATCGATCGCCGCGTGACGATGATGCTACTCGCCGCGGAAGCGCGTGGCAACAAGACGGAACGGGAACGCGCATCTTTTTTGATGATTCGGTAAAAGTTGCGCGTCGATCGAGTAACGCTTTTGCGAACGAACGGCGACGCTCGCACCCGGCGTGCGAACGCCGCGCCGCGCGCCGCGTCGTGGAATGCGCTAGAGAACCTTGATGCGGGCGGAGAGACGCGAGAGCTTGCGCGCGACCGTGTTCGCTTGGATGGCGCCCTTGGTCACGGCGCTCTGCAGCACGGGCTGCATCTCGCGGAAGGCGGTCGTGGCCGCGGCCTTGTCGCCGCTCGCGATCGCCGCCTCCGCCTTGCGGGTGACGGTGCGCAGCCGGCTCACGCGCGTGCGGTTGACGTTGCGCCGCCGCTCGTTCCGTCGAATGCGCTTCTTTGCCGACTTGTGCTGAGCCATATGCCACCTGATGCGCCCGGGTTCGGAAAGATCGCAGGAAATCGACAATGGGCGCACGCCCCCGATTCCGCGAGCCGCGCGTTATAGACCCGCTTGCCACCGCACGTCAAGCAGCGCGGCAGTGCGGCAAGAGCGCATTTGCGCTCAGCGGTTGGCGAATTTGGCGGGTCGCTTGTCGATGAAGGCCTGCATGCCTTCCTTCTGATCCGCGAGTGCGAAGGTCGCGTGGAAGAGCCGGCGCTCGTAGCGGATGCCTTCGGCGAGCGTCGTCTCGAAGGCGCGGTTGACCGCCTCCTTCGCCATGAAGACCGCCGGGCGCGAAAGTCCGGCGATCGCGGTCGCGACCTTGATCGCCTCGGGCAGCAGCTCAGGGAGCGGCAGCACGCGGCTCACCAGGCCGGCGCGCTCGGCCTCGGCCGCATCCATCATCCGCCCGCTCAGCACCATCTCCATAGCCTTCGACTTGCCGACGAAGCGCGGCAGGCGCTGCGTGCCGCCCGCGCCCGGAATGGTGCCGAGCTTGATCTCGGGCTGGCCGAAGCGGGCGTTGTCGGCGGCAAGGATGAAGTCGCACATCATGGCCATCTCGCAGCCGCCGCCGAGCGCAAAGCCGGCGACCGCCGCGATGATCGGCTTGCGGCACGTGGTGACGCGCTCCCAGCCCTTGGTGATGAAGTCGCGAAGATAGACATCGGCGAAGTGCCGGGGCTGCATCTCCTTGATGTCCGCCCCGGCGGCGAACGCCTTGTCGCTGCCGGTGATCACCACGGCGCCGATCGCGTCGTCGGCCTCGAAGCCGTCGAGGGCGGCGCCCATCTCCCGGATGAGGGGCGAAGAGAGCGCATTGAGGGCCTGCGGGCGGTTGAGCGTGATGAGCCCGACCGGCCCCCGCGTCTCGACGATGATGTGCTCGTAAGCCATCGCGTGTTCCCTTCCTCGTGATCCGCATGATGGGCCAGGCGGGCGCCCGCGCGCGCCGCGGGTTCAGCCCGGCGAAAGATAGAAGCGCACGGTGAGGTTCGGCACCTCGTCGTAGAGCTCGAGGCGCAGCGTCTCGCCCTCGCGCCGGTAGGAGCTGCGGCCGAGCGCCCGCCAGCCGAGCTGCGGCAGCGTGGCCGCGTAGAAGTCGAGCACCGCGTTGTGCCGCACCGTGCCCTTGGCGTAGGCCTCGACGATGCGGCCCTGGGGCGTGTCGAACACCACGCCAGCCCCTTCCACCATGACGAGCCCGGGCATGAGCGGCAGATCCTCGGTGCCGGCGACGAAGGCGCCGGCGGCACGCGCTGCATTCCCCGCGGACGCCAGACAGAGGAGTGCGGCGCACAACGCGAGCGCGCGGAGCGCGTCCGCGAGCATCCGACCCGGCACTGACGAGCCCATCCGCATCGCGACCGGTTTTTACCTCAGCGCTGCCGGCGAGAACAGAAAAAGCTTGAGCGGCCCGCCTGCTGGATGCGCTTGATGCGGCAGGCAGCACCCTTGCCGGCGCAGCGCGGGCAGGGCTTGCCCTCGCGGCCGTAGACCGCCCAGCTGTGCTGGAAGTAGCCGAGCTCGCCCGAGGGCTGCACATGGTCGCGGAGCGACGAGCCGCCCGCCGCGATCGCCTCGCGCAAGACCGCGCGGATGGCGGCGACGAGCCGCTCGGCGCGGACGCCCGTGCAGCTCTTGGCAAGGCGCCGCGGCGAGACACCGGCGCGGTAGAGGCTCTCGCACGCATAGATGTTGCCGAGCCCCGCGACCACGGCCTGGTCGAGCAGCGCCGCCTTGATCGGCGTCGCCTTGCCTTCGAGGGCCGCCGACAGCACCTCGGCATTGAAGCGGTTGCCGAGCGGCTCGGGCCCGAGCCCTTTGAGGAGCGGGTGGTCCGGCCAACCCTCCTCGGTCGTAAGCGTCATGAGGCCGAAGCGGCGGTGGTCGGAGAAGCGCACCTCGGTGCCGTCGTCGGCCGCAAGGATGACGTGGTCGTGGGGACCCGGCCCGTCGCCGTCCGCGATCACCATGCGGCCGGACATGCCGAGGTGAGCCAAGAGCACGACGCCGCCCTCGAGGTGCACGAGGATATATTTGGCGCGCCGGTCGATGCGCTCGACGGTGCGGCCCTCGAGGCGCGCCGCGAAGCCCGGCGGCAGCGGCAGGCGCAGATCGGGGCGCCGCACCACCACGCGGGCCAGACGGCGTCCCACCAGCCTGGCGGCCAGGCCGCGGCATACGGTCTCGACTTCCGGCAACTCCGGCATGGCGGTCGTCTCCGAGAGCAAATTCCCATCCGGTCCAAACGCCGGATCGGAAATTGCCCGTCGACTCGTATAATTTGGAGCGTTTCCCGATCCCACGCGATCGGGAAACGCTCCAGGGCCAAGCTAGCCTATGTGGGGTGGCTGCGCTATGGTCCGCTGCATGCCGCCGGGACCGCACCGCGAGGAGAGCGACGACGCAGCCGGGGAGGCCGAGTTCGGCTTCCGCCGCGTGCCCCATGCCGCCAAGAGCCGGCTCGTGCGCGAGGTCTTCGATCGCGTGGCCGAGCGCTACGACCTGATGAACGACCTCATGAGCGGCGGCATCCACCGCCTATGGAAAGACACCATGATCGAGCGCCTGGCGCTCAGGCCGGGCGAGCGTCTGCTCGACGTGGCGGGCGGCACCGGCGACGTAGCACTCCGCGCCTACGCGCGCACGCAAGGCAGCGCCCCAATCGCGGTCTGCGACATCAACGAGGCGATGGTGCGGCGCGGCCGCGAGCGCGCGCTCGACCGCGGCATCCTCTGCGGCATCGCGTGGCTGGTGGGCGACGCCGAGGCGCTTCCCTTTCCTGCGCGCAGCATCGACGCCTATACCATCGCCTTCGGCCTCAGGAACGTGACCGACATCGACCGCGCCCTCGGAGAGGCGAGGCGCGTGCTGAAGCCAGGCGGCCGCTTCCTCTGCCTCGAGTTCAGCCGCGTGAGCGTGCCGCTCCTCGACGAGCTCTACGAGCGCTACTCCTTCGCGGTGGTGCCCTGGCTCGGCGAGCGGGTGACGGGCAACCGCGAGGCCTACGAGTATCTCGTCGAGAGCATCCGCCGCTTCCCCGCGCAGAAGGCGCTCGCGCGGCGCTTGGCCAAGGCCGGCCTCGGCCTCGTCAAGGTGCGCAACCTCTCGGGCGGCATTGCGGCGCTGCACTCCGCCTGGCGGCTCTAAGCCGCGGCGGCGATGCTCGAGACGCCCCGCCACGTGGCACGGCTGCTCGCGATTCTCCGCACGCTCGGGCGCCGCGACGCGCTCTTCATGCTCGAGGAGGCCGAGGTGCCGCCGGCGTTGCGCCTGCTTGGCCGCCTCTTCGCCAAGCGCAACCGGTCGCCGGGCCGGCCGGGCGAGCGTCTGGCGCTCGCCTTGCAAGAGCTCGGTCCGAGCTTCATCAAGTTCGGCCAGGCGCTCTCCGTGCGCTCGGACCTCCTCGGCGAAGGCATGGCCGAGGATCTCTCGACCCTTCAGGACCGCCTGCCGCCCTTTGCCGGCGGCGAGGCCCGCGCCACCGTCGAGGCCGAGCTGGGCCAGCCGCTCTCCGCCCTCTTCGCGAGCTTCGAGGATGCGCCGGTCGCCGCCGCCTCGATCGCCCAGGTGCATTATGCGGTGACGAGCGAGGGCGCTCCCGTCGCGGTCAAGGTCTTGCGGCCCGGCATCGAGGCGGCCTTCGCGCGCGATCTCGCACTCTTCGAGTGGCTGGCACGGGTCCTCGAGACGGCGCGTCCGGCGCTCGCCCGGCTCAAGCCGCGCCAGGTCGTCGCCTTTTTCCGCGATACGGTGTCGCTCGAGATGGACCTGCGGCTCGAGGCCGCCGCCGCCTCCGAGTTCGCCGAGACGCTCGCCGACGATCCCGGCGTGCGCATCCCAAAGGTCGATTGGCAGCGCACCGCGCGGCGGGTGCTGACGCTCGAGCGCATCGCCGGCATTCCCGTCGACGAGCGCGAGGCGCTCACAGCCGCCGGGCACGATCCCGTCGCCGTCGTTGGCCATGCCGCAGAGAGCTTCTTCACGCAAGTCTTCCGCAACGGCTTCTTCCATGCCGACATGCATCCGGGGAACCTCTCGGTCGACGAGGAGGGCCGCCTCGTCATGGTCGATTTCGGCATCATGGGGCGCATCGAGCAGAAGACGCGTCACTATCTTGCCGAGATGCTGATCGGCTTCCTCGAAGGCGACTACCGCCGCGTCGCCGAGGTGCACTTCCGCGCCGGCTACGTGCCGGCGTCGAAGTCCGTCGATGCCTTCACGCAGGCCTGCCGCGCCATCGGCGAGCCCATCGTCAACAAGCCGCTCCACGAGATCTCGCTCGCCCGGCTCTTGGGCCAGCTCTTCGAGGTGACCGAGACTTTCGCGATGGAGACGCAGCCGCAGCTTCTCCTCCTGCAGAAATCCATGCTGCTGGCCGAAGGGGTCGGACGCAAGCTGGCGCCGGACGTCAACATGTGGGCGCTGGCGCAGCCGCTCGTCGAGGCCTGGGTGCGCGAGAACGCCGCACCCGAAGCGGTGATCGGCGCGGCCGTGCGCGACATCGCCGAGGTAGTGCGGCGCCTGCCGGAGCTCGCGCGGCGCGCCGAGGAAGCCCTCGCCGAGCTCGCGGACGGCGGCCTGCGCCTCCATCCCGACACTGTCGAGGCCTTGGCCGCCCGCCCGGGCGGCAGCCGGCAGCTGTTGTGGCCGCTCTGGGGTGCCGTCGGCCTGCTTGCCCTGATTCTGCTGATTCTGCTCATTTACTCATAGTCTCGCGCGCGAGATCGCGGTTGCATCCTCGCCGCGACACCCCTATGTTATTCACAGGAATTGCGCGTAAATTTGGGAAACTTCTACAGTGCTGACCGGCAGGAGAATTCTTCTCATCGTGGCGGGCGGCATCGCCGCATACAAGAGCCTGGAGCTGGTTCGCCGCCTGCGCGAGCGCGGTGCTGCGGTGCGCGCGGTTCTCACCAGGAGCGGCGCCCAGTTCGTCACGCCGCTCTCGCTCGCCGCCCTCACCGAGGACAAGGTCTTCGAGGATCTCTTCTCGCTCACCGACGAGAGCGAGATGGGACACATCGAGCTCTCGCGCGCGGCCGATCTCCTGGTGGTGGCGCCGGCCACGGCGGATCTTATGGCGAAGATGGCGGCCGGGCTCGCCGACGACCTCGCCTCGACGGCCCTCCTAGCGACCGACAAGCCGGTCCTGCTGGCACCTGCCATGAACGTGCGCATGTGGCTGCATCCCGCGACGCAGGCCAATCTTGCCGTGCTCGAAGCGCGCGGAGTGATCCGCGTCGGCCCCAACGAGGGCGACATGGCGTGCGGCGAGTACGGACCGGGCCGCATGGCGGAGCCGATGGAGATCATCGCCGCCATCGAGGCGCATTTCCGCGACCGCTCGCCCTTGGGCGGCCGCCGCGCGCTGGTGACGAGCGGACCGACCCACGAGGCGCTCGATCCGGTGCGCTACATCGCGAACCGCTCCTCGGGCAAGCAGGGCCATGCCATCGCCGCAGCGCTCGCGCGCCTGGGTGCTGCGACCACGCTGGTGACCGGGCCGACCCATGAGCCCGATCCGCCGGGGGTCACGGTGGTGCGCATCGAATCCGCGCGCGACATGCTGGCCGCGTGCCTCGCCGCGCTGCCCGCCGACGTGGCGGTCTGCGCCGCCGCGGTGAGCGACTGGCGGCCGGCGGATGCAGCCGAGCAGAAGCTCAAGAAGAACGGCAAGGAGCCGAGCCTCAAGCTGGTCGAGAATCCGGACATCCTCAAGACCCTCGGCCAGGCGGGAAATCGCCGCCCGCGCCTCGTCGTGGGCTTCGCCGCCGAGACGGAGAGCGTCGTCGCCTATGCCAGGGCCAAGCGCGAGAAGAAGGGCTGCGACTGGATTCTCGCGAACGACGTGTCGCCCGCGAGCGGCACCTTCGGCGGCGTGCGCAACACCATCCACCTCGTCTCCGCGAAGGGGGTCGAGGAGTGGCCGACCATGAGCAAGGTGCACGTCGCCGAGCGCCTTGCCGGACGCATCGCGGCGGCGCTCGCGGTGGCCGGCTGATGGCGGCGCTCGAGGTGGCGCTTCTGCGCCTTCCCCATGCGGCCGGCCTGCCGCTGCCGAGCTACGCCACGCCGGGAAGCGCCGGCCTCGATCTCGCGGCGGCGATCGAGGCGCCCCTGGCGCTCGAGCCCGGCGCACGCGCGCTCGTGCCGACCGGCTTCGCGCTGGCCTTGCCCGCAGGCTACGAGGCGCAGGTGCGGCCGCGCTCGGGCTTGGCGCTCAATGAGGGCATCACCGTGCTCAACGCGCCCGGCACCATCGATTCCGACTACCGCGGCGAGGTCGGCGTCATCCTCGTCAACCTCGGGGCTCGTCGCGTCACCATCACGCGCGGCATGCGCATCGCCCAGATCGTAATCGCACCCGCGGCTCAGGCCCGCCTCGTCGAGGCGGAGACGCTGCCGGCGACCGGGCGCGCGGGCGGCGGCTTCGGCTCCACCGGCACGGAGGCCCCGCCCCTTGCCGCCGCCCCCGCCAACCTCGCCGGGGAGCGCTAGCCATGCTGCGCCTCTCGAAGAAGCTCATGTTCGCCATCGAGGCGGTGCTCGACATCGCGTACAACGCCGGCAGCGAGCCGGTGCAGTCGCGCGAGATCACGCGCCGCCAAGGCATTCCGCGGCGCTATCTCGAGCAGGTCCTCCAGCAGCTCGTGCGCGCCGGCATCCTGGCGGGCGTGCGCGGCCCGCGCGGCGGCTACCGCCTCGCGCGCGAGCGCCGCAAGATCACGCTCGGCGAGATCGTGCGCATCGTGCGCGCCATGGAGAGCGCGGAGGATCCGATCGCCGACCCCGCCGGCTCGGAGCTCGGCCACAAGGTGGTGCGCCCGCTCTGGCAGGAGCTGCAGGGCGAGGTGATGGGCCGGCTCGACGCCGTCACCATCGAGGAGCTCTGCCTGCGCGCGCGCCAGGCGAACCTGGAGAGCGAAGCCTTCCAGAAGCTGGACTATGTGATATGACGCCGCCGCATTCGGAGAGAGGTGCTGCCGCGGCGAGGGAGAGAGAGAGCGCGGCCGAGGCGGGGCCCGAGTTCCGCGGCCGCATCTACGACAGCATTCTCGACACCATCGGGGCGACGCCGCTCGTGCGCGTGACGCGGCTCGCGGAAGAGGCCGGCTGCCGGGCGGAGATCCTGGCCAAGCTCGAGTTCTTCAACCCGCTCGCCTCGGTCAAGGACCGCATCGGCCTCGCCATGATCGAGGCCGCCGAGGAGAGCGGCCGGCTCGGCGCCAAGACCGCGATCGTCGAGCCCACCTCGGGCAATACCGGCATCGCCCTCGCCTTCGTCTGCGCCGCCAAGGCCCGCCGCCTCATCCTCACCATGCCCGAGAGCATGTCGCTCGAGCGCCGCAAGATGCTCCTGCTGCTGGGCGCGGAGATCGAGCTGACGCCGCCCGCGACCGGCATGCAGGGCGCGATCCAGCGTGCCGAGGAGATCGTCGCCGAGATCGGCGACGCGGTGATGCTCCAGCAGTTCAACAACCCGGCTAATCCGGCGGTGCACGAGCGCACCACCGCCGAGGAGATCTGGCGCGACACGAAGGGCGCCTTCGACGCCTTCGTCTCGGCCGTCGGCACCGGCGGCACCTTGAGCGGCATCGCGCGCGCGCTCAAGCCCCGCCTCCCGCATCTTCGCGTCATCGCCGTCGAGCCCGAGGACAGCCCGGTGCTCTCGGGCGGCCTTCCCGGACCGCACAAGATCCAGGGCATCGGCGCCGGCTTCGTCCCGAAAATCCTCGAGGTGGCCCTCATCGACGAGATCGTCCGCATCGGCAACGACACCGCTTTCCGCACGGCGCGCCAAGCGGCCCGCCTCGACGGGCTGCCGGTCGGCATCTCCTCGGGTGCGGCGCTCGCGGCGGCGCTCGAGCTCGGCCTGCGCCCGGAGATGGCCGGCAAGCGCATCGTGGTGATCATCCCCTCCTTCGCCGAGCGCTATCTCTCGACGGCGCTCTTCGAGGGGCTCTAGGTCCGGCCCATGGCGATCTCCGACGCCGAGCTCGAGCGCTACGCGCGGCACATCATCCTCGACGAGGTCGGCGAGGAGGGCCAGGAGAAGCTGCTCGCCTCCAAGGTGCTGGTGGTGGGCGCGGGCGGCCTGGGCTCGCCCCTCCTCCTCTATCTCGCTGCAGCCGGCGTCGGCACGCTCGGCATCGTCGATGACGACGAGGTGGAGCTGAGCAACCTGCAGCGCCAGATCGTGCACGCCAACGACCGCATCGGCAGCGCCAAGGTGGAGAGTGCGGCACGGACGCTCGCGGCTCTCAATCCCGACGTGCGCGTCGTTCCCGTGAAGGCGCGGCTCGCGGCGGAGAACGCGATGGCGCTCATCGCGGGATACGATCTCGTGGCCGACGGCAGCGACAATTTCGCGACGCGCTATCTTCTGAACGACGCCTGCTACTTCGCGCGCATCCCGCTGGTCTCGGCGGCGCTCTTGCGCTTCGACGGCCAGCTCGCGACCTTCAAGCCCTATCTCGCGGGCGGGCATCCCTGCTACCGCTGCCTCTTTCCCGAGCCGCCGCCTCAGGACCTCATCCCGCGCTGCGAGGAGGCCGGCATCTTCGGCGCGGTGGCCGGCGTCATGGGCTCGCTCCAGGCGGTCGAGGTGCTCAAGGAGCTCCTGGGCCTGGGCGACAGCCTCTCCGGCCATCTCCTCGTCTACGACGGTCTCGCCGCCGCGGTGCGGAAGCTCAAGGTGCCGCGCGCGCCCGATTGCGCGCTCTGCGGCCCGCACGCCCGCCTGACCAGCCTGGCGCACCACCACAAGGCGGCGTGAGCGGAAGATCAGGCCGCGCCGCTGACGACCGCTCGGCAGATCGACCCGGTTATGGCGCCTTCCTGCCGCGCGGTGTCGTCTCGTCCGGCTTTGCTTTTCCGCGAGTGCCGCGCGAAACCAACGCCAGCGCGGCCCGGACGGAGCCGTCGGTCGGCCTGGGGTCCCTGGCAAATCGGTCGGCCACTTCTTTGAGGCCCTGAAGGACCGCCGCCCTGATCTGCTGTGGTGTGAGATCGGTTATCGCCCTGCCTCCTCGATCACGCTCCATCGCCGCGGATCATGCACGATCAATGTCGTCTGCAGCACCTCGGCGATCAGGTCTCGGCCCTCGTCCGAGTTGTCATAGATGAAGCCGAGATCCACGAGGGGCAAGTAAAGGCGATGCAAGTCGCGAAGCCCCTTCCAATAGCGCCGAACCACAATGTCGCCGGGCACATCATGGCCTCCTTCGCTGACGCGTTTCGCGACACGCGCGAGCGCTGCCTGCGGCGAAGGCAGCCAAAGAAAGATCAAAGTCACGCGGTAGCCGGCGTCCCGGCATGACTGCAGCAGACGCGCATGCCCTCGCCCGGCGCAAGTCGTCTCGAAGGCGAAGCTCTTGCCGGCACGCGCCAGAACATGAATGCGCCCGACCAGCAGCCGCCCCGCGGCCATTGCCGAGCCCTCGGGATCGAACGGCGAGACGCCACGGGCGATCTCGTCGGCGTTCACGAATTCCGTAACGCCGAGGTGCGCCGGAAGAACGCTCGGTGCCGCCGTTGTCTTGCCTGCGCCGTTCGGGCCGGCGAGAACGATCACGTCCTTCACGCACCACCCCTCCTAGGGTCATCCCGGCAGCGGCATTCGTGGCCCCGGCTCGACAACCGTGGATATCTCCCTCTCGGGGTGCGACTCAATACATCGTCTCGAGGACGCGGTCGGGCGGCGCGTGGCCGTCGACGAAGGTCTTGATGTTGATGATGACCTTTTCGCCCATGTCGATGCGGCCCTCGATGGTGGCGGAGCCCATGTGGGGCAGCAGCACCACGTTCTGCAGATTGAGCAGCTTCGGATTGACCGCGGGCTCGTGCTCGAAGACGTTGAGCCCGGCGCCGCCGATCTCCTTGCTCGCGAGCATGCGGGCAAGGGCCGTCTCGTCGATCACCTCGCCGCGCGAGGTGTTGACCACATAGGCGTGCGGCCGGATCAGCTTGAGCCGCCGCGCCGACAGCAGGTGGTAGGTAGCCGGCGTGTGCGGGCAATTGACCGAGATGATATCCACATGGGCAAGCATCTGGTCGAGGCTCTCCCAATAGGTGGCCTCGAGCTGGCGCTCGAGGTCGGCGTGGACGCGGCGGCGGTTGTGGTAGTGGATCGAGAGCCCGAAGCCGCGCGCCCGGCGCGCCACGGCCGAGCCGATGCGGCCCATGCCGACGATGCCGAGGCGCTTGCCCCAGATGCGGTGGCCGAGCATGGAGGTGGGACCCCAGCCCTCCCACTTGCCGGAGCGCAGCAGCCGCTCGCCCTCGCTCAAACGCCGCGGCACCGCGAGGATGAGCGCCATCGTCATGTCGGCGGTATCCTCGGTGAGCACGCCCGGCGTGTTGGTGACCGTGATGCCGCGTTGGCGGGCGGACGCCAGGTCGATATGGTCGACGCCGGTGCCGAAGGAGGCGATCAGCTTGAGCCGCGCGCCGGCGTGCGCCAGCACGCTCTTGTCGATGCGGTCCGTGACCGTCGGCACCATCACGTCGGCGCTGGCCGCGGCCTCGATGAGCTCGGCCTGCTGGAGTGGCTTGTCATCCCGGTTGAGGCGGGCCTCGAAGAGCTCCATCATGCGCGTCTCGATCACGTCGGGCAGCTTGCGCGTGACGACGACAAGCGGCTTGCGCGTTGTCATGGGAGCCCCCAGCCTCCGGCCGTTGCAGGCCGCCGAACTCGCGCGTCCCGACCCGGCGGTGAGGTGCGGGGTGCCGCTTGCCATAACAATCCGCAAGCGGCTTGTCCAGCCCTCTAGGCCGCATCGCTTGACCAGCCGGAAGCGGCACCGCTAAAGAGGGAGGGTGGATCGCCCGCCTGCGGAAACTCTTGTCATGCCTCGCCTCGCTCGACCACCGGCACCGGGGCTCGCCCTCGCCTTCGCCATGCTGCTGCTCTCCCTATTTGCCGGCGGCGGATGGGCGGGGGCAGCCGAATCGGGCCTGCCCGTGCCGCGCTTCGTGACGCTGCGCGCGGACAAGGTCAACGTGCGCGCCGGGCCCGGGCCGCAATATCCCGTCGAATGGGTGTTCGAGCGCAAGGGCATGCCGGTCGAGGTCATCGCCGAGCACGACAACTACCGCAAGATACGCGACATCGAGGGCACCGTCGGCTGGGTGCACCAGAACCTGCTCTCGAGCCGCCGCGCCATCATCGTCAGCGGTACCACCCGACCCTTGCGGCGCGAGCCGCAGGAGGGCGCGCGCGCCGCCGCCATGGTCGAGCCCAACGTCATCGGCCAACTCCTCGTCTGCAAGGGAGCGTGGTGCCGCATCGACGTGAACGGCTACCGCGGCTGGCTCAAGCGCACCGAGTTCTGGGGCGTCTATACCGACGAGCCGGTCGAGTAGGCCGCGGCCGGCCGGACGAGCCGGCTAATCCAGAATCCTTCGCCAGCTCCGCGCGCACCGCCTCGGGGAGCACCGCCATGTGGCGGTACTCCGGATGGTCGAGCCCGAGCACGATCTCGGTGCCCGGCGTCTTGAACTTGGCGGCCTGCGCGGGCGTCAGGTGGAAATGGACGAACTGGACGGAGGAGGCCTTGCCCTCCTCGGAGGTGCGCTCGAGGTCCGCCTCCGCCTCGGCCTTCACCGCCTCGCCCGCGATGCGCAAGCTGGCGGTCTCCTCGAAGCCGCCGAGACGCGCGAGAATGCGCTCGCGCCGCGCCGGCTCGTCGATCTCGATCATGACGGTGGCGACGAGCTCGTTGCCCTTGGGCACGAGCGGGTTGTAGGCGGCGAGCTCGCCCGGCACCTGCTCGGCGCCGCCCTTCTCGGCGAAGAGCATCTCGTGCACCTGGTGCCGCATGGTCTCGTAGCACTCGAAGTAGAAGGTGGCATACGGCCCCACCTCGACGCGCCGGCGGCGCTTGAGCTCGACGATCGCGAGGCGCTCCTCGCGCCGCACCTTGCCGTAGTCCGCCATCTCCATCAGGTCGACGGCGCTGAGCTCATGCTTGCTGGCCATGGCGGTCTCCGCGGCTGTGATTGGGCCGGGCTAGGCGCCGAGCCCGTAGGCCCGGGCGAGGAGCTCGACCGGATGGCTGACGAGGCGCGGTTTGGCGCCGTCGCCGTCCAGGCGCTCCATGCCCTGGGCGATGTGCGCGCCGGCGAGCGGGCATTCGGAGGAGACGAAGGCCTTGCCGCCCTCCGCCGCCTGGCGTGCCGCCGGCCGGCCCACCTTGAGGGCGGTCGCGAAATTGTCCTTCTTGAAGCCCCAGGAGCCGCCGTGGCCCGAGCAGCGCTCGATGACCTGCAGCTCGGTGCCCGGGATGAGGCGCAGCATCTCGGCGGCCTTCTGGCCCATGTTCTGGGCGCGCGCATGACAGGCGAGATGCACGGCAATGCCGCCCTCGATCGGCCGCAGCCCTTGCGCCAGGCCCTCGCGCTTGGCGATGTCGACGATGTACTCGCTCACGTCATAGGTGGTGGAGGCGAGGAGCTTCACGTCGCGCTCGCCGGGGAGGATGAGGGGCCATTCGAACTTGAGCATGAGGGCGCAGGAGGGAACCAGCGCCACCACGTCGTAGCCCTTGGCGATCCACGGCTTGAGCGCCGCGGCCACGGCGGCGGCGCGGCCCGCCACCTCCTTGAGCATGCCCTGCTCGAGAAGCGGCATGCCGCAGCAGCCCGGATAGACCACCTCGGTCTCGACGCCGTTCTTGGCCAGGACCGCGCGCGCCGCGAGACCCACCTCGGGATCATTGTAATTGACGAAGCAGGTGGCATAGAGCACCGCCTTGCGGCCGAAGGCGGGGGCCGTGCGGTCGACTTCGAGGGGTTCGTCCTTGGCGCGCATCGCGAAGGTGGTGCCGGCGAACTTGGGCAGCTCGGCCTCGCGGTCGAGACCGGCTGCGCTCTCGAGAAGCGGCCGCGTGAGCTTGTTCGCGCGCGCGCTCGCCCAATTGGCAAGCGGGGCGGCCAAGTTCGCGAGCTTGCCGTTGCGGTCGGTCTTGGCAAGCGCGCGGTCGGCCGCGGCCGTGCGCCCCGCGTGCGCGGAAACCGCGCGGTAGCGCAGCATCAGATGGGGAAAGTCGAGGTTGAAGGCATGCGGCGGCACATAGGGGCATTTCGTCATGAAGCACATGTCGCAGAGCGTGCAGGCGTCCACCACCGGAGCGAAGTCGGCGCTGGCAACCGCATCGAGCTCGCCCGTGGCGGAGTGGTCGATGAGATCGAAGAGGCGCGGAAAGGAGTCACAGAGATTGAAGCAGCGCCGGCAGCCGTGGCAGATGTCGAAGACGCGGCGCATCTCGGCCTCGAGCTTGGCCGGATCGTAGAAGTCCGCCTCCTGCCAAGCGAGCGGATGCCGCGTCGGCGCCTCGAGGCTGCCTTCTCTCATCGCTCATCCTCGCCGGTCACGGGGAGCCGCCAGGGGAAACTGCCAGGGGAAACTGCCAAGCGAAACTGCCAGGCGAGACTGGCCGGGAAACTGGCGCTGTCGCACCCGACCGGGCAGCCAGGAGGGGGAGCCTGCCGCCCCCTCCCGCAGCGCCCGACGGTGCCGTCTTTCGCTACTTGATCTCGTCGAGCGCCTTATGGAAGCGGCCGGCATGCGAGCGCTCGGCCTTGGCCAGCGTCTCGAACCAGTCGGCGATCTCCTCGAAGCCTTCCTGGCGCGCGGTGCGGGCCATGCCGGGGTACATGTCGGTGTATTCGTGCGTCTCGCCGGCAATCGCGGCCAGGAGGTTGTCCGAGGTCTTGCCGATGGGTTTGCCGGTCGCCGGATCGCCCACGGCCTCGAGGAACTCGAGATGGCCATGCGCATGGCCGGTCTCGCCCTCGGCCGTGGAGCGGAACACCGCGGCCACGTCGTTGTAGCCTTCCACGTCCGCCTTCTGGGCGAAATAAAGATAACGGCGGTTGGCCTGCAATTCGCCGCCGAAGGCGGCCTTGAGATTTTCCTCGGTCTTGGATCCCTTGAGCGACGCCATAGCAATCTCCCTTCGCATGCAAGTGACGTATGTCCAGCGGCCCGCCGCCTGTGATCCGCATCCTAAGGCGAGGCCCCGGCGGGCGGGCGCTCAGAGCACCTTATATGACCTCGTTGGGCGCCTTGTCAACGAATTAGAATAATTGTAACAAATGCTCTATTATATTGAAATTGACCGAAAACTATCAGTCTTTTCGTACCCGAACGATCACGTCGACGCGCGCGATGGCGGTGCCCTCGGGAGGCGACGGCAGTGCGCCGACGGTCACTGCGTCGCCCGCGATATCCTGCAGCTCGCCGCTTTCCTCATTGTAGAAGTGGTGATGATCGGAGGTGTTGGTATCGAAATAGGAGCGTCCGGCGTCGACGACCACCTCGCGCAGCAGCCCGGCGGCCGTGAACTGGTGGAGCGTGTTGTAAACCGTCGCGAGAGAGACCGGTATGCTGGCGCTGACCGCCTCGATGTGAAGCCTCTCGGCACTCATGTGCCGGTCGCCCTCGTCGAACATCAGTCGGGCAAGCGCCAAGCGTTGCCGCGTCGGCCGCAGGCCGGCGTTGCGCAGGCGCTCGAGGACCGGGGCGAACTGACGGGCTGCTGACATGGGCCTCAAATCTGGGTCAAGATTTTCACGCAAAGCGAAGCAGATAGCCGGTACCCTGCCCTAATCCTTGGAAAAAAGAAAGTCATCTTGCACTGCACCACGCCATTTGCCCGCGGCATTCAGTCGCCGGTCAAGATGCGCTCGACCAGCTGGCGGACGGTGGGGATGAAGCCGTTGGCATAGAACGGGTCCTCGGCAAAGCGATAGGCGTTGTGGCCGGCGAACATGAGCTGGCTCTCGACATCGCCGCCGTGGCTGATGTGCTGCAGCGTCTTCTGGATGCAGAAGGAGCGCGGATCGGCCTTGCGGCCGGTGCTGTAGGGCTCGTTCTGCGACCAATTGGAGAACAGGCAGGCCGAGAGGCAGCCCATGCAGTTGATCTGGTCGGTGCGGATCTCCCGCGCCTTCTCCGGCGTCACGAAGATGATGGTCGAGTCCGGCGTCTTGAGCGCCTCGGTATAGCCCGCGGCCACCCAGGCGTCGGCGCGCCCCTTGTCGAGTGCGGCGAGATAGACGATGCGCCCGCGCGGTCCGACCGCGAAGGGCGTGTCGTGCTGGCCAACCGGCTCCATCGTGAAGGCCATCTGGCGCGCCACGCGCTCCTCGAGCTCGTGGAGGTACTTGTTCTTGACGGAGGAGGAATAGAAGCCGGTCGGGCTGAAGCGATGGAGCAGCACGTCGCCGCCCTTGAGCGTGGTCAGCCGCTGCTTCCAAACGTCCGAGATCGGGCTCTCCCGGGTGAGGAGCGGCCGAGTGCCGAACTGGAAGCAGATGGGCCCGAGCTCCGGATTGTCGATCCAGTCCTCCCATTCCCGCAAGAACCACACGCCCCCTGCCATCACGATGGGGGTGCGCGCAAGGCCGACCTCGTTCATGAGCTCGCGCAGGGCCTTGACGCGCGGGAAGGGAGGCTCCGGCCTCAGCGGATCCTCGGCGTTGCTCAGCCCATTGTGGCCGCCGGCGAGCCAGGGGTCCTCGTAGACCACGCCGCCGAGCCAGTCGCGGAACTTGTGATAGGCGCGCTTCCACAGCGCCCGAAAGGCGCGCGCCGAGGAGATGATGGGATAGTAATGGACGCTGTAGCGCGCGCAGATCTCGGCGATGCGATAGGGCATGCCGGCGCCGCAGGTGACGCCGTTCACGAGGTCCTTGGCGCGCTCGAGCACGTTGTGGAGGATGGTCTCGGCCGCCGCCATCTCCCACAGGATGTTCATGTGGATGCGGCCCTGGCCCATGGCGCTCTCGTAGGCGACCTTGGCCTGGTGCACCGCTCCCTTGATCGCATAGGCGATGAGCTCCTCGTGGCGCTCGCGCCGGGTGCGGCCGTAATAGATCTGCTCGAAGAGATTGCCGGCCTCGTCGAAGAAGTCGGCATTGACGCCCGAGAAGGTGCCGACCCCGCCGGCCGCCGCCCAGGCGCCGGAACTCTCGCCGTTGGACACAGAAATGCCCTTGCCGCCCTCGACGAGCGGCAGCACCTCGCGGCCGGAAATGAGAACCGGATTGAGCGTCCTCACCCTTTCACAGCGCTCCTAACCTTAAGTGCCGACGGCCGCCGACGGCTGACCCCCTGGACCTCGATCGGTGGCGCGGCAGCAAAGGATATAGTGCCGTTCTGCAATGATATGAAGTGAAATCGCTGCTTTTTGAGCTCGCCGCCGGCCCCGGCTCCTCTCCCCCGAGGGCCGCACCCCGTGGTGGCCTATCGGAAAGCAGCCACAACACTTTGAGTTTGCGCCGCTTTCACGACAGGCGGGAGAGCGGCCGGCCATTCACAACCTCGCGAGGGCCGGGCCTAGAGGGCCGCCATGATGGCGTCCGGGGCGTCGCTGATGACGCCGTCGACGCCCCAGCCGAGGAGCTCGGCGGCGCGCGCCGGGCGGTTCACCGTATAGACGAGAAGCGGATAGCCCGCCCCTTTCACCGCGCGCACGCCCTCCGCCGCGATCCGCCGCTGATCGCAGATCACGGCCGCGGCATCCAGCCGCTCCGCCTCGGCGCGCCAGTCGCGCGGCAAGGCAGCGACGAGATAGCCGCGCAGATAGGCCGGCGCGCGCCGCGCGAAATGAAGGAGCGCTGCCGTCTCGAAGCTGGTCACCAGCGGCAGCGGCCGCTCGCGCGGCCAGCGCCGCTCAAGCTCTGCGGCAGCCGCCTCGGCAAGCGCCTGCTCGCGGCCGCGCTCGGCCTTGAGCTCGAGATCGAAGGCGAGGCCGAGGCCGCCGAGTAGCTCGAGCGCCTCGGCGAGAGTGGGGATGCGCTCGCCGCGGTACTCGGGCGAGAAGACGGAGCCGGCATCACACGCCTTGAGCTCGGCGAGCGAGGCCGCAGCGACGGCGCCCTCTTGCCCCGTCACGCGCTCGAGGCGGTCGTCATGGAAGACGACCGGCACCTCGTCGCGGGAGAGGCGCACGTCGAACTCGACCCAGCGGCAGCCGAGCTCGGCCGCCTTCCTGAAGCCGGCCAGCGTGTTCTCCGGCGCGCGCAGGGCCGCACCGCGATGGCCGATCACCTTGGGAAGGCGGATATCCGGCCGGCTCAATCGCCGCCGCCCGCCTCGCGCGGGCTGCCCTCTGCGCGCTCGCCCCGGCCCTCGCGCGGCTCGCTTGGCGGGGGTGCCGCCTCCTTGCCCGTCTTCTGGTCGACCACCTTCATGGAGAGGCGGACCTTGCCGCGCTCGTCGATGCCGAGCACTTTCACATGGACCGGGTCGCCCACCTTGACGATGTCGGAGGGCTGCTTGACGCGGTAGGGCGCCATCTCCGAGACGTGCACGAGCCCGTCGCGGCTGCCGAGGAAGTTCACGAAGGCGCCGAAGTCGACGATCTTCACCACCTTGCCGTGGTAGATGACGCCGACCTCGGGCTCGGCCACGATGTTGCGGATCCAGTCGACCGCGGCCTGGCTCGCGTGCTCGTCGACGGCCGCCACCTTGACGGTGCCGTCGTCCTCGATGTCGATCTTCGCGCCGGTGACCTCGACGATCTCGCGGATGACCTTGCCGCCCGTGCCGATCACCTCGCGGATCTTGTCCTTGGGGATGGTGAAGGTGGTGATGCGCGGCGCGTGCTTGCTCACCCCCTCGCGCGAGCCGGCGATGGCCTTGCCCATCTCGCCGAGGATGTGCATGCGGCCCTCGCGCGCCTGGTCGAGCGCGGTGCGCATGATCGCCTCGGTGATGCTGGTGATCTTGATGTCCATCTGGAGCGAGGTGATGCCGCGCTCGGTGCCGGCCACCTTGAAGTCCATGTCGCCGAGATGGTCCTCGTCGCCGAGGATGTCGGAGAGCACGGCAACGCCGTCGTCCTCCTTGATGAGGCCCATGGCGATGCCGGCGACGGGACGCGTGAGCGGAACGCCGGCGTCCATGAGCGCCAGGGACGAGCCGCAGACCGTCGCCATGGACGAGCTGCCGTTCGATTCCGTGATCTCGGAGACCACGCGGATGGTGTAGGGGAAGCCGTCCGCCGCCGGCAGGAGCGGGCGGAGCGCGCGCCAGGCCAGCTTGCCGTGGCCGATCTCGCGCCGTCCCGGTGCGCGCAGGAAGCTCGCCTCGCCGACCGAGTAGGGCGGGAAGTTGTAGTGCAGGAGGAAGCGCTCGCGGTACTCGCCCTCGAGCGCGTCGATGATCTGCTCGTCCTGTCCGGTGCCGAGCGTGGCGGTGACGAGCGCCTGGGTCTCGCCGCGGGTGAAGAGGGCGCTGCCGTGCGCGCGCGGCAGCACGCCGACCTCGGCCACGATGGGGCGCACGGTGCGCGTGTCGCGGCCGTCGATGCGCAAGCCCGTCTTCAGGATGTTGCCGCGCACGATCTCTTTCTCGAGCGGCTTCAAGAGCGAGGCGGCGAGGGTGGCATCGATGCCTTCCTCGGCCATCGTCGCGAGCGCCGCCGCCTTGGCGTTGGCAACGCGCTCGACGCGCGTCTGCTTGACGGTCTCGCGGTACGCCTCGCGCAACGGCGCCTCGGCGAGCTCGGCGAGCCGGGCCGCGACCCGCTCCTTGTCCGCGTGCGCCACCGGGAGCGCCCAGGGATCCTTGGCGCAGGCCTCGGCGAGCTCGATGATCGCCTGGATCACCGGCTGGAAGCTCTTGTGGCCGAACATGACGGCCTGCAGCATGGTCTCCTCGGCGAGCTCCTTGGCTTCGCTCTCGACCATGAGCACGCCCTCCGCCGTGCCGGCGACGACGAGGTCGATCTCCGAATTCGGCAACTGGTCCATCTGGGGGTTGACGACGAACTCGCCGCCCACGCGGCCGACGCGGCAAGCGGCGATCGGGCCCATGAAGGGAATGCCCGAGATGGTGAGGGCGGCCGACGCCGCCACCAGCGCCACGATGTCGGGATCGTTCTCGAGATCGTGGCTCAGGGTCGTGCAGATGATCTGGGTCTCGTTGGTGAAGCCGGCGGCGAAGAGCGGCCGGATCGGCCGGTCGATGAGGCGCGAGGTGAGCACCTCCTTCTCGCTCGGGCGTCCTTCGCGCTTGAAGAAGCCGCCGGGAATCTTGCCGGCGGCGAAGGTCTTCTCCTGGTAGTTCACCGTGAGGGGGAAGAAGTCGATGCCGGCCCGGGCGGTCTTCTGCGCCACGGCAGTCGCCAGCACCGTGGTCTCGCCGTAGGTCGCCAGGATCGCACCGTCCGCCTGACGCGCGATCTTGCCGGTCTCGAGCACCAGCTTGCGCCCGCCCCAGTCGAGCTCCTTGCGATAAATCTTGAACATTTTTTCCTATCCTTCCGCTATCCGGCTCATTCCGGACCGCATTGCAAAGACCCGCCGCGCGTCCTCCGGGAACCGGACCGGAACGCGGGTGTGGCCTACCCGCTCCATGCGTGCATGAGAGAGGGGGTGGCGCGTCAGCTGGGGGAATTCCCGCGGCATGGCGCGCATCGGCGTCAGCGGCGCAAGCCGAGACGCTTGATCAGCTCCTCATAGCGCCCGGCATCCTTGCCGTGCAGATAATCGAGCAGCCGCCGGCGCAGGCCGACCATCATGAGAAGGCCCCGCCGGGAGTGGAAGTCCTTCTTGTGGAGATTGAGGTGGTCGGTCAGGTTCTTGATCCTCTCGCTGAGGATCGCGACCTGGACCTCGGGCGAGCCCGTATCCTTGTCGCCGTGGGCGAACTCGCCGATGAGCTCGCGCTTGCGCTCCGCGCTAATCGACATCGCATACTCCTCGAAGTCCAGGGTTACACGTTGAGCACGCGCACCGGATGAAGCTGGAGGACGGGAGCGCTTTCGACCCGGACGAGCGCCACCGGCTTGCCGCCGGAAAGGGCGCAGATCATTTCGCCGTCCGCGATCCCGTCGATCTTCGCCTTGTCGGCGGTGCGCAGCACCTGCACGGGGCGTCCGCTCTTGAGGAGCTTCGCCTCGATTTCGGTCAGGGCCAGCGCCGGGATGTCGGCCAGCGCGGTCACGACCGGGAGCAGGTGCTCGAGTGCGGCGGGACTATGCCCCAGCGCCTCGAATTTATCCAGGGAAATCGCCTGCGATTCCGAGAAGCCCCCGACCGAGAGCCGCCGGAGTGCCGCGATATGCCCGTAAGTGCCGAGTGCGGCGGCCAGATCCCGCACGAGGCCGCGCATGTAGGCACCCTTGCCGCAGGCCACCTCGAAGACCGCATGGTCGGCGTCGGGCAGCTCCAGGAGGGCGATCTCGTCGATGCGCACGACGCGCGCCGCAAGCTCCGGCACCTCGCCCGCGCGGGCAAGATCATAGGCGCGGCGGCCCTCGACCTTGATCGCCGAATAGGCCGGCGGCACCTGCTCGAGCTCGCCCAGGAAGCCCGGCAGCGCCGCCTCGATCTCGGACCGCGACGGCCGCCGGGCCGAGACGCGGGTCAGGGCGCCCTCGGCGTCGTCGGTCGTGCGCTCCTCGCCCCAGCAAACGGTGAAACGGTAGCGCTTGGCACCCGCCATGGCGAAGGCGACGGTCTTGGTGGCCTCGCCGAGAGCGATCGGCAGCACGCCGGTCGCCAGCGGATCGAGGGTCCCGGCGTGGCCCGCCTTGGCCGCCCCAAGCGCGCGCTTCACCCGGGCCACCACCGTGGTCGAGGTGAGGCCGGCGGGCTTGTCGATGACGAGCCAGCCGTCGACCTTCTCGCCCTTGCGCCTACGCGCCATCGCCGTCCTCGTCGCCGGCGGCGCGCGCGGGGGCACCCGCCTCTCCGGGCACGCTCCCCTCCGCCAGGTCGCGCGCCACGGCAGGGCTTTCGAAGAGGCGATCGAGCTCGGCCGCGCGCGCGAAATCGGTATCGGCCTCGAAGACGAGCTCGGGGGCGAAGCGCAGCTTCACCTCGCGGGCAAGCTGGCCGCGCAAGTAAGCCGCGGCGCGGTTGAGCGCCTGGGCCACGGCAGCGCTGTCGCCGCCGCCGAAGCGCAAGATGCGCACCGTCGCATGCCTGAGATCGGGGCTCACGCTGACCGCGGTCACGGTGACGGAGACGCCGAGCAGATCGGGATCGCGGAAATGGCCGCGCTCGATGAGGTGTACGAGCGCCGCGCGGATCGCCTCGCCGACGCGCCGCTGGCGCTGGCTCTCGGGAAGGTTGCGATGTCTTGTCATGGCATGCCCGGCGGCAATGCCGCGCGCCGGCCGTCAACGGGAGGAGGGCGCGCCGCTCACAGCGCGCGCGCCATCTCCTCGACCTCGTAGCACTCGATGATGTCGCCCTTCTGGATGTCCTGGTAGTTCTCGAAGGACATGCCGCACTCGTAGCCTTCCTTGACCTCGCGCACCTCTTCCTTGAAGCGGCGCAGGCTGCCGATCCGGCCCTCGTGCACGACCACGTGGTCGCGTAAGAGCCGCGCGCGCGCGCCGCGCCGCACCTGGCCTTCCGTCACCATGCAGCCAGCGACCTTGCCGGCCTTGCTGACGGCGAAGACCTCGCGGATCTCGGCATGTCCGAGCTGCTTCTCGGAGACCGTGGGCGACAAGAGGCCCGAGAGCATCTTCTTCACGTCGTCCACGACGTTGTAGATGATCGAGTAGTAGCGGATATCCAGGCCGTCGCGCCGCGCCAGCTCGCGCGCCTGCAGATTGGCGCGCACGTTGAAGCCGACGATGAGCGCCCGGGTTGCTGCGGCAAGCGCCACGTCCGACTCGTTGATGCCGCCGACGCCGCCGTGCAGTACGCGCACCGACACCTCGTCGGTCGCCAGGCGCTGGATGGCGTTGACGATCGCCTCGACCGAGCCCTGCACGTCCGCCTTGACCACGATGGGCAGCTCCTTGGCATCGCCCGCGGCGATGCGCGAGAACATCTCGTCGACGGTGCCGCGCGAGCCGCGCGCCACGCGCACGTCACGGAGCTTGCGCTGGCGGAACTCGGTGACCTCGCGGGCGCGCTGCTCGCTGTCGACCACGCTGAAGGAATCGCCGGCGAGCGGCGTGGCGTTGAGCCCGAGCACCTCGACGGGCATGGCCGGACCCGCCTCATCGAGCGGGCGCGCGCGGTCGTCGAGGAGTGCCCGCACGCGGCCCCACTCGCTGCCGGCGATGAAGATATCGCCCAGCTTGAGCGTGCCGCGCTGCACGAGCACGGTCGCGACCGGCCCCCGCCCGCGCTCGAGCCTCGCCTCGATCACGGTGCCCTGCGCGTTGCGCTCGGGATTGGCCCTCAGGTCGAGTATCTCGGCCTGCAGCAGGATCGCCTCCTCGAGCTTGTCGAGGTTGATCCGCTTGGTCGCCGAGACCTCGATCGCCAGCACGTCGCCGCCGAACTGCTCGAGCACGACGCCGTGCTGCAGGAGATCGTTGCGCACGCGCTCGGGATTGGCGTCGGACTTGTCGACCTTGTTGATGGCCACCACGATCGGCACGTTCGCCGCCTTGGCGTGGTTGATCGCCTCCACGGTCTGCGGCTGCACGCCGTCGTCCGCGGCCACCACCAGCACGACGATGTCGGTTACCTTGGCGCCGCGTGCGCGCATGGCGGTGAAGGCCTCGTGGCCCGGGGTGTCGAGGAAGGTGATGCGCTGGCCGCCGGAGAGTGCCACCTGATAGGCGCCGATGTGCTGGGTGATGCCGCCCGCCTCGTGCGCCGCCACGTCGGTCGCGCGCAGCGCGTCGAGGAGCGAGGTCTTGCCGTGGTCGACGTGGCCCATCACGGTGACCACCGGCGGCCGCGGGCTCAAGTGCTCGGGCGCGTCGTCTGCGCCCTCGATGCCGATCTCCACGTCCGCCTCCGAGACGCGCCGCACCTTGTGGCCGAACTCGGCCACTACGAGCTCGGCGGTGTCGGGGTCGATCGTCTGGTTGATCGTCGCCATGACGCCGAGCTTCATGAGCGTCTTGATCACGTCGGCGCCGCGCTCGGCCATGCGGTTGGCGAGCTCCTGCACGGTGATCGCCTCGGGGACCACCACCTCGCGGGCGATCTTCTGTCCCGCCTCCATGAGGGCCTGGCGCGCGCGCTGCTTCTCGCGCTCGCGGGCGCGGCGCACCGAGGCGAGCGAGCGCACGCGCTCCTCCTCGCTGTCGCCGAGCGCCTGGGTGATGGTGAGCTTGCCCGTGCGCCGGCGCGGCTCGAGCCGCTTGGGGGCGAGCGCCGGGCGCGCCTTGCCCGCGGTCCGCTTGCCGGCCCGCTCGGCCTCCTCCTCTTCCTCGGGCGCCGCGGCAGGGGCGGGGACGGCCGCGAGCTTCGCCGCCACCCTGAGGGGCGCCGGCGCGCGCGCCTCACCTTCGACGGCCTCGGGGAGCGCCGCCGCCGCAGCCGGCCCGGCGGCCGCGGCCGGTTCCGCCGGTTTCGCCTCGGCGAGCGCTTCGCGCCCGCCCTCCTCATCTTTGCTCCGCGCCGCCTCCTCGACCGCGAGACGCGATTCCTCCTCGGCCTTGTGGAGCGCCTCCTCTTCGCCCTTGCGCCGCGCCTCTTCCTCGGCACGGCGAACCTCGTCGCTCTCGTGTCGCTTGCGCGCCTCGTTGTCGGCCTGCACGGCGCTCTTGAGGGCGCGCACGCGCTGGGCGCGCTCCTCCTCGGTCAGCGAGCGCGCGGCATGGGCGGCTTCCTCGGCCACGACCTCGGCATGGGCCGCCGCAAGATCGAGCGCCGGCGCCTTGACCTCGTGGAGGAGGCCGCCGGCATCCTGGGTAAAGGTGCGCTTGCGTTTGACCTCGACGGTCACCGCCTTGGAGCGGCCGTGGGGGAAGCTCTGGCGGACCTGGCCGGTCTCGACCGTCTTGCGCAGCTCCAAACGCCCCGGTCGCGACAGTCCTAGCGGCTTCTTCGGGTCATTTTCGTGCGATTCTACCATGTCCGTCCGTTCTTCCATCATCGCCGCTCCGCCCCCTCCGCAGCCGGGCGGGCGACCCCGCCCGCTGCGGCGAATCCGCCGAGGCGCGAGGCCTCGGCCGCAAACCGCTCGGCCAAGGCACCGGCGCCCAAGGCCACGTGAACGGCCGCATCACGGCCAAGTGCCGCCCCCAGCTCGCGCGCCGTGAACAGCTCGACGACGGGCAGCTTCAGCACCCCGCCCGGGAGCTTGGCGCGCCCGGCCTTGGAGCCGTCGATGGCCTCGACGAGCACCGCGGCGCGCCCCTCGGCGAGCCAGGTGCTGACCTGCTCGAAGCCGGCCGCCAGCTGGCCCGCGCGGCGCGCGAGCCCGAGGATATCGAGGCAGCGCCGCCTCAAGAGCGCCTCGATGCGGTCGGCCAGCCCCGCGGGGAGCTTGACCGGCGTCCGCGCCGCCTTGGCGAAGCTGCCCTTGGCACAGGCTGTTTCTACTACATCCCGCCGCGCCTGCAACCAGATTCCCCGCCCCTCGAGGCGGCCCTCGAGGTCGGGCAGCACGCGGCCCTCGGCATCCACGACGAAGCGGATCAAGCGTCCCTTGGGAAAGACGCCGCCGCTCACGATGCAGCGGCGAAAAGGGGATGCCGCCGCCTCCGGCTTATCCGGAGGGGCAGGCTCGCATGGCTTGGTGCTCTCGTCCGCCAGCATGATGCCCTCCCCCTTCAGGCATCATGGGCCGGCGGCTCGGCGCTATCCTGAGCCGTCTCCTCGCCCGCGAACCAGTGCTGGCGCGCCGCCATGACGATGGCGTTGGCCTGCTCGGCATCGAGCTCGAAGCCGCGCAAGACGCCGTCCTCGGGGTTGATGAGCTCGTCCGTGGAGAGGTCCGCGAGATCGTCGAGGGTCTTGACGCCGGCCTCGCCCAAGGTCACCAGCATGGCCGGCGTGAGGCCCGGGATCGAGCCGAGCGCATCCTCGACGCCGAGCTCGCGGCGGCGGCCGTCGAACTTGCGGTCCTGCTCCTCGAGATAGGTGCGCGCCCGCGTGCCGAGCTCGCGCGCCAGGCTCTCGTCGAAGCCCTCGATGCCGCTGAGGTCCTCGAGCGGCACGAAGGCCACCTCCTCGATGGTCGAGAAGCCCTCGGTCACGAGCAGGTGCGCGATCACGTCGTCCACGTCGAGGGAGTCGATGAAGAGCCGCGAGCGCGTGCGGAACTCCTCCTGGCGGCGCTGGGACTCCTCGTCCTCGGTCAGGATGTCGATGTCCCAGCCGGTGAGCTGGGAGGCCAGGCGCACGTTCTGGCCGCGCCGGCCGATGGCGAGCGAGAGCTGCTCGTCGGGCACGATCACCTCGATGCGCCGCTGCTCCTCGTCGAGCACCACCTTGGCGACCTCGGCGGGGGCGAGGGCGTTGACGACGAAGGTGGCGGGCTCGCCCGACCACGGAATGATGTCGATCTTCTCGCCCTGCAGCTCGCTCACCACCGCCTGCACGCGGCTGCCGCGCATGCCGACGCAGGCACCCACCGGATCGATGCTCGAGTCCTTGGAGATGACGGCGATCTTGGCGCGGCTGCCGGGATCGCGCGCCACCGCCTTGATCTCGATGATGCCGTCGTAGATCTCGGGCACCTCCTGGGCGAAGAGGCGCTGCATGAACTCCGGCCGCGTGCGCGAGAGGAAGATCTGCGGGCCCCGCGGCTCCTCGCGCACGTCGTAGATATAGGCGCGCACGCGGTCGCCCTGGCGGAAGCTCTCGCGCGGGATCATCTCCTCGCGCCTCAAGATCGCCTCGGCGCGGCCGAGATCGACGATGATGTTGCCGAACTCGACGCGCTTGACGAGGCCGTTGACGATCTCGCCCGTGCGGTCCTTGTACTCGCGGAACTGGCGCTGGCGCTCGGCCTCGCGCACGCGCTGCACGATGACCTGCTTGGCGGTCTGCGCGGCGATGCGGCCGAAGTCGATGGGCGGCAGGGGATCGCTGATGAAGTCGCCGACCTTGAGGTTGGCATCGATGCGCTCGGCCTCGGCGGGCGAGATCTGCGTCGTCTCGTTGACCACGGGGTCCGCCACCTCGCGGAAGCGCATGAGCTTGATCTCGCCGGTCTTGCGGTCGATGGTGGCGCGGATGTCGTGCTCGAGGCCGTATTTCGAGCGGCCGGCCTTCTGGATCGCCTGCTCCATCGCCTCGAGCACCTCGTCGCGGTCGATGCCCTTCTCGCGCGCCACCGCGTCGGCGACTTGCAGGAGCTCGATGCGCGGCGCGCTTGCGGTCATTTGAACTGTGGCCATTCCTCTACCTTCGTCGTTCGTTGGCCGCGCGCTCCTTGGCTTGAGCGGCGGCGAGCAGTTCGTCCGTCAGGACCAGGCGGGCCTTGACGATCGCATCGAACGGCAGATCGACCGCCCCCTCGGGCAAGGCGATCCGCACCATCCCGCCGGCCAGCCCCAGGAGCCTGCCGCGGAAGCGCCGGCGGCCCTCGAGCGGCGTTGCGGTCTCGATCTTCGCCTCGTAGCCGGCAAAGCGCTCGAAGTCCTTCTCCCGCACGAGCGGCCGGTCGATCCCGGGCGAGCTCACCTCGAGCGTGTAGGAGCCCGAGAGCGGATCCTCCACGTCGAGCAGCGCCGACGCCGTCCGGCTGATCGCCGTACAATCGTCGAGGGTCACCGGCCCGCCCATCGCCCGCTCCACCATGAGCTGGAGGGTGGGGCTGCGGCCGCCCGAGAGCTGCACCCGTACGATCTCGTAGCCCATCGCCGCGAGGGAGGGGGCAAGCATGCGCTCGATGCGGCGCGGCAGCTCCGAACCTTCCACCGACGACTCTCCCGCCCCCCGCCTCGGGCCTCGCCAGCCGGACCCCATCGCCAACCGAGGCCGCATAAAACGAGAGAGTGGGCTTGGGACCCACTCTCGTTCCGGCCTGATACCTGATCAGTCCTTCCGGGACCACGTCGTATGCGGCAAATATAGCGATAGAACCCGGCGCTTCAAGGCTTTTTTGACCGCCTGCCGGAGCCGCTCAGCCGCCCCCGGCCGCCAGCGGGCGGCGGCGGTGGACGAGATAGGCGCAGCGCCGGCCGGCGGCGAGCGCCTTGGTCTCGTAGCGCGTCGGCGGCCAGCCCTCGGGGCGCTCGTCAAGGCCTTGCGGGCCGCCCGCGGGACCGGCGAAGCCGCCGTGCGCCGCCAGCGCCTCGCGCATGGCGGCCGCATAGTCCGGGTCGTCGGTGGCGAGGCGCAGCTCGGCTCCCGCCGCCATGGCGGCCGCCAGGAGATCGAGCGTCGCCCCCTGGACGAGCCGGCGCCGGCGATGGCGCTTCTTCGGCCAGGGATCTGGAAAGAGTGCGAAGACGCGGCCGAGCGAGTGGGGTGCCAGTCCCCGAAGCAGCAGCCGCGCGTCGTCGGGGAAGATGCGCAAGTTGGCGAGGCCTTCGCGCTCGATCGCCGCCAGGAGCTTGACCACGCCATTGACGTAGGGCTCGCAGCCGATGAAGCCGACCTCGCCGTGCGCCTTGGCCTGGGCCGCGAGATGCTCGCCGCCGCCGAAGCCGATCTCGAGCCACACGCCGGCGATGCCGGGGGCGAAGAGGGTGCGCGGATCGAGGCGCTCGCCCTCCGGCGGCAGGGCCACGGCGAGGCCCGGAAGCGCCCTCCGCAGGAGGGCCTCCTGCAGCGGGCGGAGCGCCTTGCCTTTGCGGCGGCCGTAGAGACGGAGCGGGAAGGGGCCGCGCACGGCTTGCGGCCGTGCTGCGGCGTCAGGCGCCGTTCGAGCCGAAGATGCGCTTGAGCTCGGGCGCCAGATCGGTCTTCTCCCAGGAGAAGCCGCCATCCGGGTCGGGCGCCCGGCCGAAGTGGCCATAGGCGGAGGTGCGCGCGTAGATCGGCTTGTTGAGCTTGAGGTGCTCGCGGATGCCGCGCGGCGAGAGGTTCACCATCTCGCACAGCACGTGCACCAGCTTGGTCTCGTCGACGCGCCCGGTGCTGTTGGTGTTGATGTAGACCGAGAGCGGCTTCGGCACGCCGATGGCGTAGGAGAGCTGGATGGTGCATTCGTCGGCGAGGCCGGCGGCGACGACGTTCTTCGCGAGATAGCGCGCGGCGTAGGCGGCCGAGCGGTCGACCTTGGTGGGGTCCTTGCCCGAGAAGGCGCCGCCGCCGTGGGGCGCCTTGCCGCCGTAGGTGTCGACGATGATCTTGCGCCCGGTGACGCCGGCGTCGCCGTCGGGACCGCCGATGACGAAGCGTCCGGTGGGGTTCACGTAGAAATCGCTCTCCGGGCACATCCAGCCCTCGGGCAGCACGTTGAGCACGTGCGGGCGCACGATCTCGCGCACCTGATCCTGGTCGACCTCGGCGGCGTGCTGGGTGGAGACCACGATCGAGGCGGCGCCGACCGGCTTGCCGTCCACGTAGCGCAGCGTCACCTGGCTCTTGGCGTCGGGACCGAGCGCCGGCTCGGCGCCCGAATGGCGCGCCTCCTTGAGCGAGAGCAGGATGGCGTGGGCGTAATAGATCGGCGCCGGCATCAGCGCCTCGGTCTCGCGGCAGGCGAAGCCGAACATGATGCCCTGGTCGCCGGCACCCTCGTCCTTGTTGTCCTTGGCATCGACCCCCTGGGCGATGTCGCTCGACTGGGCGTGGACGCGCACCAGCACCTCGGCCTTCTGCCAGTGGAAGCCGGCCTGCTCGTAGCCGATCTCCTTGATGCAGCGGCGCGCGATCTCCTCGAGCGACTGCTTGGTGATGCTCGCGGGCCCGCGCACCTCGCCCGCCAGCACCACGAAATTGGTGGTGACGAGGGTCTCGCAAGCGACGCGCGAATAGGGATCGGCGGTGAGGAAGGTATCGACCACGGCATCCGAGATGCGGTCGCACACCTTGTCCGGATGGCCCTCGGACACGGATTCGCTGGTGAAGAGATAATCGCGGAGCGCCACGGGTCACCCCCCTTTTGCGGGCAACATCGAGAAGCAGGCCGGCCCGGCGCCGTGCACAGCAACCCCCGCCGCGGCCTGAAGCGCGGTCATGTGGCAGCCTCCGCGGGAGCGTGTCAAGGACTACGGAAGGACGGGCGCGCCCGCGGCCGCGGGGGCGGGCCCGCCTCGCCGCAGGGCGGGCCGCCGCCTCCCGGCGCGCTTACGCCGTGTCGCCCGCGCGCGCGAGCGCCTTGGTCAGCTCGAACACCTTCTTGCGCACGCCCGCATCGGTGATGCGGTAGTAGGCGCGCACGAGCTCGAGCGTCTCGCGCTTCGCCATCGGATCGAGCGCGAGCTGCTCGCCGTCCTCCGCCGCGTGCGTCCGGCTCGCGCGCAGCGCGGCCTCGCTCGGCATGTCATCGAAGAAGAAGGACACCGGCACATCGAGGACCCGGCTCAACTCGAAGAGCCGGCTGGCGCCGATGCGGTTGGCGCCGCGTTCGTACTTCTGAACCTGCTGGAAGGTGAGGCTGATCGCCTCGCCAAGCTTCTCCTGGCTCATGCCGAGCATGGTCCGGCGCAGCCGCACGCGGCTGCCGACGTGAACATCGACGGGGTTGGGCTTTCCGGTCTTGATACGGGTTGCGCGTAAGCGGGGTGCCATGTCAAACCATCATAAGTTGTTTGTGTGAGTAATATTTCAGGTGTGAAAAACATATTCACAATTCTGTGAATGGTCAAACGCAAAATTACACAAAATTGCAAGCACCCGCCCTTTTTTGCTCAACCGGCCCCGCCCTCGGCGAGAGGGGCCAGGCGAGGAGAAGCGTCAGCGCAAGGAGTGCGGCCAAGCCGCGCTCGCCGAAGCGCGCGAAGAAGGTGGGCGCCGGCAGCGGCTCCGGCAGCGGCGCATCGACGATGCCCTCCTTGCCCAGCCCGAGCCGCGCGACGACGCGGCCATAGGGATCGACCACGCCCGAGATGCCGGTATTCGCCACGCGCACGAGCGGCAGCCCCTCCTCGACCGCCCGCACGCGCGCGCTCTCGAAGTGCTGGTAGGGGCCGGAGCTGCGGCCGAACCAGGCGTCGTTGGTCACGTTGAGGAGCCAGCGCGGCCGCGGGTCGGCGGCGGCAACCTCGCCGGGGAAGATCGCCTCGTAACAGATGAGCGGGCTCACGGGCGGCAGGTGCGGCAGCACGAGCGTGCGCGGGCCCGGCCCGGCCGCGAAATCGCCGCGGCCCGGCGTCAGCTTGTCGATGGGGAGGATGCCCCGGAGCGGCACATATTCGCCGAAGGGGACGAGATGGAACTTGTCGTAGCTCGCGACGATGCGCCCGCCGCCGTCGAGCGCCTCGAGGCTGTTGTAGTCGCGGTAGCTGCCGTCGCTTGCCGCGGCGCGGCGCAGCGTGCCGGTGAGGAGAAGGCCGCCCGGCGGCACGATGCGCGCGAGCTCGTCCTTCACCTCCGGCTCGTCCGCGAGGAAGAACGGCACCGCCGCCTCGGGCCAGATGATGGCGCTCAGCGGCCGTGCCGGCGGGCGCGTGGAGAGCCGCACCGTGGCGACGAGGTTGTCGCGCACGCGCGCCGCGTCCCATTTGTCGAGCTGCGCCACGTTGGGCTGCACGAGGCGCAAGGTGACGCCCGGCACCATGGCGCTCGTGGCACCGGCAAGGCGCAACGCACCGCCGCCCCAGAGCAGGCCCGCGAGAACGAGCGCGGCTGCAAGCGGCACGAGCGGCCGCCGAGCGGCCGCCTTGCCGCACGCCGCGGCCGGCAGTGCGGCGATCGCGACGGTCACCAGGCTCAGGCCGTAGATGCCGACGGCGGACGCCAGCTGGATCGGGGCATCCGCGAGCGTCCAGGCATAGCCGACGAGGTTCCACGGGAAGCCGGTGAAGAGCTGGCCGCGCAGCCATTCGAAGGCGGTCCACAGCGCCGCAAGGGCAAGCGCGCGGCCCATACCCTTGGCGCGCGAGAGGTGGAGCAGCAGGAGGGCAAGCGCCGAATAGACCGCAAAGCCGGCCGAGAGACCGCCCGTCGCGAAGGGAATCATCCAGCCGAAGCGGGCGAGATCGACGGTCATGGAGATGCCGATCCAATAGAGGCCGGCGAGGAAGAAGCCGAAACCGAACCACCAGCCGAGTGCCAGTGCCTGGCGCATCCGCCGGTTGCCGTCCGCGAGCCAGAGCAGCCCCGTGAAGGACACGACGAGAAGCGGCGCGAGATAGAAGGGCGGCAGTGCGAGTGCCGCCGAGACGCCGAGTGCGGTTGCGAGCGCGTAGCGCCGCCAGCCCGTCAGCGCCGCGAGACGCTCCGCGAGCGCCGCGAGTGCAGCGAGCGCCCCCGCGGCGGCGGGCGCCGGTGCCAGGCGCGCCGCGGTCATGGCGCCGGCACCGCCGGGCGCGGCACGTTGCGCACCCGCAGGCGCTTGATGCGCCGCGGATCGGCATCGATCACCTCGAACTCCAGGCCCGAGGGGTGCGCGATCACCTCGCCGCGCGCGGGGATGCGGCCGGCGAGTGCAAAGACGAGGCCGCCCAGGGTGTCGATGTCCTCGCGCTCCTCGTCGCGCAGGAGCGGCCCGACCCGCGCCTCGAGCTCCTCGACCGGCACGCGCGCATCGGCGACGAGCACGCCGCCCGGGCCCTCGACGATGGCGGGGCGCGCCTCGTCGTCGTGCTCGTCCTCGATCTCGCCCACGATCTCCTCGACGAGATCCTCGATGGTGACGAGGCCGTCGATGCCGCCGAACTCGTCGACGACGAGGACGAGATGGCGGCGCGTGGCGCGCATCTTGAGCAGGAGATCGAGCACGCGCATGGAGGGGGCTATGAAGAGCACGGGACGCAGGATTTTCGCCACCTGGAATTCGTTCGGCCGGCCCCACCAGGCGAGCACGTCCTTGATGTGCACCATGCCGATCACGTCGTCGAGCGACTCGCGATAGACCGGGGTGCGCGAGTGCGCCTCGTTGCTCATGACGCGCACGAGCTCGTCGAGCGAGAGGCTGTGCTCGACCGCGACGATGTCCGCGCGCGGCACCATGACGTCGGCGGCCGTGAGCTCGTGCAGCTTGAGGATGTTGGTGAGGAGCGCGCGCTCCTGGGGATCGATCTCCGCGGCCGCCGCGTCGGTCTCCTCGATGAGCTCGCCGAGCGCCTCGCGCAAGGTGGCCTCGCCGTTGCGCGTCCAGCGCAGTCCCTTGAGCCAGTTGCGCAGGATGCCGATGATCGAGGTCCGGCCGCCGCCCGGAGACGGGGGATCAGCCATGACGACGGCGCTCCGCGGCGTAGGGATCGGGAATGCCGAGGCCGGCCAGCGCCGCGCGCTCGAGGCGCTCCATGCGGAGTGCCTCGGCCGGGCGCGCGTGATCGTAGCCGAGCAGATGCAGCGTGCCGTGCACGACGAGGTGGGCGAGATGATGGGCGAGCGGCTTGCCCAGGGCCGCGGCCTCGCTGCGGCTGGTCTCCCAGGCGACGATCACGTCGCCGAGCAGCCGAGGCGCTCCGCCGCGCTCAGCCGCGCGCTCCCCGGGTGCCGACGCCGGGAAGGCGAGCACGTTGGTGGGCGCGTCCTTGCGGCGGTAGTCGCGGTTGAGCCGCCGGGCGAGCGCGTCGTCCGCCAGCACCAGGCTGAGCTCGCCCGCCCGCGGGACGGTACCGCCCGCGCGCCGCACCGCCGCGAGTGCCGCCTCGGCCGCCGCGCGCGCGAGCGCTTTCGCCCCCGCCGGTGCGCGGCGCCAGGCGGCACAGGATACCGAGACCGCGATCGCCACCCGCGCCGCCATGCTCAGCCGGCTCCGCCCTTTTTCTTGGCCGCCTGCCGCGTCTCGAGAAGACGCCGGTCCTTGGCGTCATAGGCGCGCACCACGCGCGTGACGAGGGGGTGGCGCACCACGTCCTTGTCGGTGAAGCGGATGAAAGTGATGCCGCCGACGTTCTCGAGCACGTCGATGGCATCGGCCAGGCCCGAGCGCGCGCCGAGCGGCAGATCGATCTGGGTCAAGTCGCCGGTGACGGCCATGCGCGAGTTCTCGCCGAGGCGCGTGAGGAACATCTTCATCTGCACCGGCGTGGTGTTCTGTGCCTCGTCGAGGATGATGAAGGCGTTGGACAGCGTGCGGCCGCGCATGAAGGCAAGGGGTGCGATCTCGATCTCGCCGTTGCCGAGGCGCTTGGCGACCTGATCCGCCGGCAGCATGTCGTAGAGCGCGTCGTAGAGCGGACGGAGATAGGGATCGACCTTGTCGCGCACGTCGCCGGGGAGGAAGCCGAGACGCTCGCCCGCCTCGACGGCGGGCCGCGACAGGATGAGGCGGTCGACCTGCCCGCTCGAGAGCATGGCCACCGCGGTGGCGACCGCGAGATAGGTCTTGCCCGTGCCCGCCGGGCCGATGCCGAAGACGAGCTCGAAATCGTAGAGCGCCTTGAGATAGTCGCCCTGGACGGGCGAGCGCGCGGCAATCACGCGGCGGCGCGTCACCACCTCGATCTCGCCCTCGGCGCCGCCGCCGCGCGCCGCCTGCCTCATCGCCGCATCGACCTCGTGCATGCCCACATCCTTGCCGCCCTTGAGGCGGTGGTAGAGGGCGGTGATGGCATCGCGCGCGGTCGCCGCCTCATGGGCGGGACCCGAGATCGCCAGCTGATTGCCGCGCTGGGACAGCTCGACGCCGAGCTGCTGCTCGATGCGCGCAAGGTGCTGATCATGCTCTCCATAGAGCCGCGCCAGCAGCCGATTGTCCTCGAACTGCAGGCGGATCGGGGTGCCGTTGCCCTCTCTCGTGCCCGTGCTCACGCGTGAACCCTATCCTCCCCGCTTGGTTGACCGCGCTGCCGCTCAAGGTGCGGCGTCTCGGCGAGCCTGCCCGAGAGGCTCACCGCGTGGACGCCGGAGATCTCGACCTCGACGATGGCGCCGAGCCGTTCCTCGCCGGCCGCCACGTTCACCACCTGCATATATGGGCTGCGCCCGGCGAGCTGGCCCGGGCGCCGGCCGCGGCGCTCGAGCAGCACTGCAAGGTGCCGGCCGAGCAGGCGGGCGTTGAACGCGCGCTGCTGCGCCGCGATGAGCGCCTGGAGCCGCGCGAGGCGCTCGGCCTTCGCCTCCTCCGCGACCTGCCCGGCCATGCTTGCCGCCGGCGTGCCGGGCCGCGCGCTATATTGGAAGCAATAGGCCTGGGCGAAGCCGATCCCGCGCACCAGCGCCAAGGTTGCCGCGAAGTCCGCCTCGCACTCGCCGGGAAAGCCGACGATGAAGTCGGAGGAGAGGGCTAAGTCCGGCCGCACCTTGCGCAGGCGCTCGACGAGGCGGCGGTAATCGTCGCTGCCGTGGCCGCGGTTCATGGCGGCAAGGATGCGGTCCGAGCCCGACTGCACCGGAAGATGCACGGACGGCATCAGCTTGTCGACCTCGCCGTGGGCGGCCACGAGCTCGTCGTCCATCTGAAGCGGGTGCGAGGTGGTGTAGCGGATGCGGGCGAGACCGTCGATCGCGGCAAGCTGCCGGATGAGGCGGCCCAGGCTCCAGCTGCCGGCGTGCGCGGGCGGTCTGCCGTGATAGGCGTTGACGTTCTGGCCGAGGAGCGTGAGCTCGCGTGCACCCGCGGCCACGAGCTGCCGCGCCTCCGCCTCGATCTCGGCCGCGGGCCGCGAGTACTCGGCGCCGCGCGTGTAGGGCACCACGCAGAAGGTGCAGAAGCGGTCGCAGCCCTCCTGGATGGTGAGGAAGGCGGCGGGGCCTTGCGCGCGCCGCGCCTCGGGCAGCTCGTCGAACTTGCGCTCGACCGCAAAGGAGGTATCGAGCACTCTCTCGGCACCTGCCGCACGGGCCACCATCTCGGGCAGGCGGTGGTAGGCCTGGGGGCCGAAGACCAAGTCGAGCGCCGGCTGGCGGCGCAGCATCTCCGCACCCTCGGCCTGGGCCACGCAGCCGGCGACCGCGAGGATCAGGCGGCAGCCTTGCGCCTGGCGCGCCTCCTTGAGGCGGCGCAGGCGTCCGAGCTCGGAATAGACCTTCTCCGCCGCCTTCTCGCGGATGTGGCAGGTGTTGAGGATGACGAGGTCGGCCTCCTCGGCGGAGGCTGCGGCGGCGTAGCCGAGCGGCGCCAGCGCCTCCGCCATGCGGGCGGAGTCGTAGAGGTTCATCTGGCAGCCGTAGGTCTTGATGAAGAGCCTTCGCGTGGCAGCCGCACTCATTGCGCCGCCTCCAGCGCCGCCTCGTCCGTCTCCTCGGCAGTACCCCGCCCGGCGAGCGCGCGCGCCACCCCGGCGGCGACGTGGCGGAAGCAGTAGTCGGCCAGCGTCTTGCGCGAGGCGAAGGCCTCGTGCGGGGCAGGGGGGTGGAACTCCACCACCACCGTGGCGTTGCCGAGGGCCGCGACCTTCCAAAGATGGGGTGCCATCTCCATGTCGCCGTACCAGGCATAGAAGGGGCGCAGAAAGCGGCCGAGCGGCGTGCCGTCGAGCGCCACATAGGCGATCGAGACGGGCTGCACGATGAGGCGCGTGCCCTCGATCTCCTCTTGCGCCACGGCGAAGAGGGCGCTCTTGAAGGGCAGCACGCGGTTGCCGTCGTTGCTCGTCCCTTCGGGAAAAAGCACGAGCTGGTCGCCGGCGGCGAGGCGCCGCGTGATCTCGTCGCGCTGGGCCGCGGCCTGGCGGCGCTCGCGCACCACGAAGATGGTGCGCTGCAGCTTGGCGAGGAGCCCGAAGAAGGGCCAATTCGCCACCTCGTGCTTGGCGATGAAGGAGCCCTCGATGAGCGAGGCGAGCACCATGATGTCGAGATAGGAGGTGTGGTTGCTCACGAACAGCACCGGCCGGCGATGCGCCTGCTTGCCGCGCACCTCGACGGTCATGCCGAAGATGCGGCAACAGGTGCGATGATAGAAGAGCGGAATGCGCTCGCTGGCGCGCGGTCCCAGGATGAGTGCCACGACCTGCGCCGGGATCAGCGAGAGAGTCAAGCCGATGTAGAGCAGCAGCCGGACGAGCGCGCGGAGCGGCGAGCCCATGGGATTAATCCAGAGCCCCCCCGCTCTTGGCGACCCGCTCCATCGAGAAATGCTCGCGGTATTTCTCCGTCACCCAGCCGGTCTTGACGAGGATCAGCACGTCCGTCGTGTTGAACTGGTCGTCGATCACGGCGCCGTCGCCGACGAAGCCGCCGAGGCGCAGGTAGCCCTTGATGAGCGGCGGCAGCTCGGCGAGCGTGCGGCGCGGATTGATCGTGGCGGGATCGAGCTGGCACATCTCGACGAAGCGGTCCGGAAGCGCGCGCGCGCGCAAGCCCGGCGGGGCGAGATGGTAGTGATAGAGATAGGTCAGCACGGCGGCATGCGCGCTCGCATCCGTGCCCGGCAGGCTGGCGCAGCCGAACATCAGCGCCACATCGTACGTCCAGACGTAATCGGCGATGCCCTTCCACAGGAGCTGCATGGTGCCGCGCGTGCGGTAGTCGGCGGCAACGCACGAGCGGCCGAGCTCGAGGATCTCGCCGGGATAGTCCTTGAGCTGGCCGATGTCGTACTCGCTCTCGCTGTAGAAGCCGCCCGAAGCGGCCGCCGCGGCGCGGCGGATGAGGCGGTAGGTCCCCACCACGCGCTCGCGGGCTTGGCACTTGTCGTTGTCGACCACGAGCAGATGATCGCAGGCCTCGTCGAAGCGGTCGAAGTCGAGCTTGCGGCGCGCGATCTCGGCGCTGGGCCTCGCCGACATCTCCTCGTAGAACACGCGATAGCGCAGCGCCATCGCCGCCTCGATCTCCTCGCGGTCCTGGGCGAGCCGGACCTCGAGGTTGCTCACCCGCGTCGCCGAGTCCGGTGCGGTGCGCAATTTCCTGAGCGGTGTCACCTTGCTCACGGTTGCGTCCTCCTTCTCTCGGGCGCGCGGGCGCGCTCCGGCGCCGCCAGCCGCATGTCGGTCACTTCCTCGGCTTTCCCTGCGGGCCGAGCGGCACGCCGTAGAGCTCGAGGCGATGGTCGACCAGCTCGAAGCCGAGCTCGGTGGCGACTTCGCGTTGGAGCTGCTCGATTCTGTCGTTGGAGAACTCGATGACGCGGCCCGACTGGATGTCGATCAGATGATCGTGATGGGATTCCGGAATCTCCTCGTAGCGCGCGCGGCCGTCGCCGAAGTCGTGGCGCTCGAGAATGTTCGCCTCCTCGAAGAGCCGCACCGTGCGGTACACCGTCGAGATGCTGATGTGGGGGTCGATCTGCGTGGCGCGGCGGTAGACCTGCTCGACGTCGGGATGATCATGCGCATCCGACAGCACGCGGGCGATCACCCGGCGCTGGTCGGTCATCTTCAATCCCTTGTCCTGGCAAAGCTTCTCCAGCCGCGACGGCATGTCCCCATCTGCTCGTGTGGAATTGCTGCGGGCGAGTATAGCGGAAAAGCCCAGGGCCGCCTATCGCGTTCGCCGGCCCGGCCGCGGCGCCGGCACCCGCATGCCGGCCGCCGCGGGCGCTCGTGGCCGCTTCGGTCCCGCGGCCGGCCGAGCCGTCCCCGGCCTCAGCGGCCCGGCTTGCGGGCGCGCGTGCCCAAGCCGATTTCCTTGGCGAGCCGGCTGCGCTGCTTGGCGTAATTGGGCGCCACCATCGGATAGTCGCCCGCCAGGCCCCAGCGCTCGCGGTACTGCTCGGGCGTCAAATTGTACGCCGTCTTGAGATGACGCTTGAGCATCTTCAGCTTCTTGCCGTCCTCGAGGCAGACGATGAAATCGGGGGTGACCGACTTCTTGATTGCCACCGCCGGCTGCGGCCGCTCGGGTGCCGCCTCGGCCGGCCGGTCGATGTCCAAGAGGCTTGCGTGGACCGATTTGATCAAGTTTGCCAAGTCCGTGACCGGGACCGTGTTCTTCGAGACGTGAGCGGCGACGATCTTCGCGGTCAAGGACAGAATTTCGTCGAGGTTCCTTTGCTCGGGCATAATACTGGCTCCTCCGGCTTGCGCTCTTGTGTTTATAAATACTTCTACCTTGCCCGACAACCTCTTTGGAGCGTCGAAAAAAGTCTTCACTTTTCAGACGCTTGGACGTTGGGCCCGCGGCGCATGACGAGTGCATCGGCGCTTCGGCCATTCTCCCGATGGTAGTAGGCGGCGCGTCTGCCCGCGGCCGCGAATCCGGCGCGCTCGTAAAGCGCGCGCGCCGCGGCATTGTCCGCCGCGACCTCGAGAAAGACGGCTTCGGCTCCGAGTTTCGCCGCCTTTGCAAGTGCCGCCTCGAGGAGCGCCTTGGCGACACCTTGCCGTCGGATTGCCGGCAGCACGGCAAATGTCAGGATTTCGCACTCGCCGCCGGCAGCGCGGCAAAGGATGAAGCCGAGCGGCGCCGTCTCGGGCCGCGCGGCCCTAGCGCCGGCGGCGAGCAGGGCAAAGCTGCCGGGCCGTGTCAAGAGCTCGGCGAACGCCGCGGGCGGCCACGGCTCGGCGAAGGCCTCGGCATGAATGGCGGCGAGGAGCTCGGAGTGCGCGGCCTGCACTTCCATCACGCGGTGGCTCATGGCGCTGCCGCGCTGGGAGCCGATACGCTGGGCGGCCGGAGATAGAGCGGGGCGGGCGGCTCCGCCCGCGCCTCTCCGGCACGGCATGCCGCGAGGGCCGCCACCACTGCGGCATCGATGTGCGCGGCCGTGGAGGCGAGGCCCACGTCGCGGCCGGCGGCCGCCAGCGCCGCGCACGCGCGCGCAGCGCCGTCGCCTGCGAGGAGGAGAGGTGCAGTACCGCTCCACGCCGCGATCCCGCTCGGCTCCAAGGCCACACCCGGGCCTGCCGGCTCGAGAGTCTCGCTGAAGGCCTGCACGAAGAGCTCGTCGCGCTTGCTCTCGATGACGGCGAGGAGGCGCCTGCCTTTGCGCTCCGCCGGGCGCGTGCCATGGGCGACGGCCGCGAAGCTGGTGATGCCGAGCATCGGGCGCGAGGCGGCGAGCGCCAGCCCGCGCAGCGTTGCCAAGCCGACGCGCACGCCGGTAAAGCCGCCCGGGCCGGTGGTGGCGGCGAAGAGATCGACCGCGGCGAGCGCCGTGCCGGCTTCCGCCGTCACCTCGAGAAGGAGCGGAAGCAGACGCTCGGCGTGGCCGCGCGGCATCGCCTCCAAGCGCCGCGCCCGGATGGCGCCGTCGGCCCAGAGGGCTGCGGAGCACGCGGCTCCCGAAGAGTCGAGGGCGAGGATCCTCATCGCCGCCGCGCCGTGCTAGAGAGACGAGCCAGATCAAGCTGCCGCCAGCCGAGGCCCGCCCCATGATTCTCGTGCCGATCACCGAAGAGAGCCATCGCGTGACATTCTCGCTCGCCTATGCGACCGCGGCGAACTTCACCGGCCGGCCCATCTATCGACGGGCGGCGTGCTATCTCCATCCGCACGCGGCGGCAGCACTCGGCCGCGCCGTCGAGCTCGCCGCAGCGCTCGGCCTCCGCCTCAAGGTCTTCGATGCCTTCCGCCCCAGCGAGGCGCAGTGGGCGATGTGGGCTCATACGCCCGACCCCGAGTTTCTCGCCGACCCGCGGCGCGGCTCGCCCCATTCGCGCGGCGTCGCCGTCGATTTGACGCTCGCCGATGGCGGCGGCGCCGAGCTCGAGATGGGCACGCCGTTCGATGCCTTCACCGAACGCTCCCATCACGGCAGCCCGGCGGTGTCGCCGGCCGCCCAGCGCAACCGCCATCTCCTTCTCGGCCTGATGAGCGCCGCCGGCTGGGACTTCTACAGGAATGAATGGTGGCATTACCAGCTGTTCGGCGCGCGCGGCTATCCCCTCATCTCCGACAGCGCGCTCGCGCAGCCGATGATGTGAGGCGCGGGCCTCAGCCGTCATTGAACACCACGCGCGTCACCACGCCGTCCGCGAGCCGGGCATCGTCGAGATCCGCAAGCGCGTTCGCCCGCATGACGCGGCGGAGCTCGCGCACGTAGAGAGCGCCGCGCGAGGAGTAGCGTTGGATGAGGCCCGCGAGCTTGTAGCCGTCGAGCCGCTCGTCGTGCGCGCGCTCGGCCGCGCGCAGCTCGCGGAATTTGCCGTAGGCGGCGGAGCCGTTGAGGTTCTGCGCATAGGCGCGCACCGCGTCGAGGAGGTGGTCGAAGGCACGGAGATGCTGCGCGCCGTGCCGCGTGGTGCCGGCCGGCACGCGGGCGCCCGGCTCGTCCGCGGTGAACTGGCCAAAGAGCGCATTCGCGGCGTTTGCCGGGTGGGAGGTTCCCCAGCCGGTCTCGAGCGCCGCCTGGGCGAGGGCGAGCGAGGGGGGAACGATGTCGACGCGGCCGAGCAGATCGTCGAGCTCGTCGGGCTTGCCGCCGTACTGAGCGGCGAGGCGGATGAGCCAGTCGTGCTCGCTGAGCGTCAATGCGCCGCCGGACTCGAGATGCGCGCTCAGCGCCAGAAGGAGATGGCGCTCCTCGAGGATATTCTCGTTGACCGCGAGGACGAGGGGCAGGACGAGCTGGAAGAAGAGGGTCTTGCGCTGCGCGCTGCCATCGAGGGCGCGGAAGTCGGGCGGCAGCTTGGCCACGATGACGCGCGGCACCGCGATGGCGCCCTTTGCGTCGAGGCGATAGTCGAGGCGGCGGAACTCGCCGTCCAGGGCCGCGGCATCCTCGAGCGCCACCGTGCGCGCGACGCTCGGCGACCATCTCGTGCCGCGCCGCGCGAAGGGGGCGTAAAGCGCATCGCCTGGCTGGGCCGCGCCGTCATCGCTGCCGGGAAGGGAGACGCGCGTGGCCTCGATGAAGGCGGCGCCGAGCGAGCCCGCCAGCTCGGCCGCCTGGCCGCAAGGGGCGAAGGCTGCGCTCATTGCCAGCGGCGCCATGCCGAGGAGCGCACGCTCGAGCGGCTTCAGTCTCAAGGTCCGCGTTGCCATGAATATCCTTTCAGGCGGGTGGTCTCAGGCGAGTTGTCCGGAGGGGGGATGGCGGAGCGCCGCTAGGCGCGCGTCGCACCGGGCCCGCGCGCGGCAAGGCTGCCGCGCGGCAATCGGGCGCTGGCGGAATTCAATTGGAAACGGGTTCCGGCCGGGCGCTGGTCAAACCGCCCGCACCTCGACGACCTCGGGCAGATAGTGTCTCAGCATGTTCTCGATGCCGGCCTTGAGCGTCGCCGTCGAGCTCGGGCAGCCGGAGCAGGAGCCCTGCATGTGCAGGTAGACGACGCCGTCCTCGAAGCCGTGGAAGATGATGTCGCCGCCATCCTGCGCCACCGCCGGGCGCACGCGCGTGTCGATGAGCTCGCGGATCTGGGCGACGACCTCGCTCTCCTCGCCGGCCGCAACCCCGGCGCTGCCTTCGGAGGGCGCCAGGATGGTGGGCGCGCCCGAGGTGAAGTGCTCCATGATGGCACCCAGGATCGCCGGCCTGAGGAGCTGCCACTCGCGGTCCGCCGCCTTGGTCACCGTGACAAAGTCGGTGCCCAGGAACACGCCGGACACCCCACCGATTTGAAACAAGCGTTCCGCCAAAGGCGAGCGGTCCGCCGTCTCGGCGGTGGGAAAGTCGGCCGTACCCGAGGCCATGACTTCGCAGCCCGGGAGGAATTTGAGGGTCGCGGGATTCGGAGTCTGCTCGGTTTGAATGAACATTCCGCTACCTATATAATCGGCGCCACGCCGAGTTAGATAGCGCGGGCGTGCTGGAAGATCAAGCGGACCATGATATATGCGTAGGCTCGCAGCACGGCGCCAGCGCCGATCGAGCGGTCCGGTCCAGGAGAATCCCCATGAGCGAGGTGGCGCCGCGCCCCGCCGTTGACGCAGTGCTCCGGCGCTTGTCGCTGCCCGAGCCGATCGAATGGCTCCTGCTCGAGGGCCGCCGCATTCCCGATGGCCGGGTCTTCTTCGGCGCGCTCTGCGAGCGCCTGGTCGCAGCGGGCCTGCCGCTGTGGCGCGCCAATCTCTCGGTGCGCGTGCTCCACCCGCAGCTCAGCGCCGTGAACTACGTCTGGCTGCGCGGGGCGCCGGTCGAGCGCATCGACCGCGAGCGCGGTGCCGAGCGGAGCGACGGCTATCTGGCGAGCCCGATCCGCGTCATCTACGAGGGCGCCTCCGCCTTGCGGCGCCGCCTCGATGTGGCCGAGCCGCAGCTCGATTTCCCGATTCTCGGGGAGCTGCGCGCCGCCGGCGCCACCGATTACGTGGCGATGGCGCTGCCGGACATGGAGGATCGGCCGGCCGCGATCACCTGGGCATCGGACCGGCCCGGCGGCTTCCCGGTCGAGCATCTGACGCTGCTCTACGACATCCTGCCGATCCTCAGCCTCGTCGTCGAGGTGTACAAGGTGCGGCGTCTCGGCGCCACGCTTCTCGACGTCTATCTGGGCGCGCAGACGGGGCCGCGCGTTCTGCAAGGGGCGATCCAGCGCGGCCAGCACGAGACCATTCACGCCGTGCTGTGGTACTGCGACCTGCGCGGCTTCACCAACCTCTCGGATACCCTGCCGCACAACGAGCTCATCGAGCTCCTCAACGCCTATTTCGAGGCCGTGGGCCAACCCGTCATCGCGCACGGCGGGGAGATCCTGAAATTCATCGGCGACGCGGTGCTGGCGATCTTCCCGCTCGACGGCGGGCGCGGGAGCACGGGCGTCGAAAGCGGCGCGGCGGCGGCCGTCGAGGCGCTGGCGAACGTGCGGCGGCTCAACACGGTGCGCGCGGCGTCCGGGCTGCGCAGCATCAAGCTGGGCATAGCCCTCCACATCGGCGACGTGGGCTACGGCAATATCGGCACCCCGCAGCGGCTCGACTTCACCGTCATCGGCTCCGCGGTAAACAAGGTGGTCCGCATCGAGGCGCTTTCCAAGGTTCTGGACCGGCCGTTCCTGGTCTCCGCCGACTTCGCCCACGCCTATGGCCGGCCCCTCCTGTCTCTCGGCTTCCAGGTCCTGCGCGGCATCTCCGAGCCCGAGGAGGTCTTCGCCTACCCCGAACCCGCCGACGGCTCCGACGCTCGAGAGCCATCGGTGGCCGAGCTCTGAGGGCGCCGGGCACGGCGCGTACGCGTACGGCGCCCTTGGCGAAAAATTCGTTTAAATCAAGTCAACGAACGGCGAGCGTGCGGATTGGCTCGTCGAGCGTACGTGCGGCTGGAAGCGGCTTGCAAGCACGTACTCCCGTCACGCAAGCAGGTCGATGCGCTCCTCGGCGAGGTTGCCTGGGACGATGGTGAGCGGCACGCGGAGCTTGGCGATGTGCTTGCCGCTCAGGGCGGAGACGAGCGGCCCAGGACCCTGCGGGCCGGGGTCGGCGCCGAGCACGAGACTGCAGATTGCGGGGTCCTCGTCGATGAGCTTGAGGAGCTCGTCGAGCGGCCGCCCTTCGCGGATATAAATCGCCGGCATGAGGCCGGTCCATTCGACCACCTTGGCCGAGAGCGCCTGGAGCTTCTCCTCGGCCTCCTGGCGCCCCTCGCGCTCGGCGAGCTTCTCGACCGCCATCCAGCCGATGCCCTCGGGCGGCTCGACCACCCAGAGGAGGGCGACGCGGCCGCCGCGCCGGCGGGCGCCGCGGCAGGCGAAGCGCAGCGCCAGGTTGAGCTCCTCGCTGCGGTCGACGACGACGAGGAAGACGTGATCGGCACCCCCCTTCGCATCCTCTGCCATGGCACGGCTCCGTCGCTTCAGGCCCTGCGGAAGATGGCGCCTGCGAGCCACCCTGCCACCAAGGCCATGGCGATTGCAATCGCGCCATAGGCCGCGGCAAAGCGGTGGGCGAAGTCGAAGATGTCGGCGCTGGCGCCCACCTTGCTGATGACGAGGGGCGTGGTCTGGGCGCCGGCGACGGCACCGCCGCGCACGAGGAAGACCCGCACCTGATAGGTGCCGACCGGCACATTGGAGGGAAAGTTGAGGTTGACGCGGAAGAGCCGGCTGCCGAGGAACGTCACCTTGAGCGGCGCCTTGGAGTAGAGCCCCTCCGCCTCCTCGTCGCGGACGAGTGCGGCGCGGAATTCCGCGACCGCCGCCGGATCGCGCTCGACCTCCGGCACGAAGTGCAGATGCTCGCTGCCGATCTCCTCGCGCGCCTGCTCGGAGGCGGGAACGATCTTGTCGAGCTCGCGGCTCGCCGCCACCACGTAGAAGGAGGGCACCGCGGCGAAGCTCATCTCCTTCCTGTTGAAGTAGATGCCGAGCGATCTCGCCTTGCGCCGCACGATGACGCGCTCGTCGGGCCCGCGCACCACCACCACCACGTCGCCCGGCCCCTCGACCGCACCGAAGAGCAGCACATCGGTGCCGGTGAAGCCCGTGGTGATGGCGACGAGGTGGCTCGAGAGGTCGGCGATGAGCGCCTGGGCCTGCGCCTCCGGCACCGCTGCCGCCGCGCTCAGAAGCGAGGCAAGGACGAGGGCGGCGCTACGCATCATCCCGGCGCCCGGGTGATCGAGTAGAGGTCCGCGGGCGGGATCACCAGCTCGTAGAGCAGCTTGCCGGCGACCGCGAGCAGCAGGACGGCGAGGAGCGCCCGCACGTGCTCGCCCTTGAGCCTGTCGTTCGCGCGCGCGCCGGCCTGGGCGCCCAGCACGGCGCCGATCAGCATGATGAAGGCCAGCACCGCATCGACCGTCTGGGTGGTGACGGCCTGGAGGAAGGTTACGTTCGCGGTGATGAAGATGACCTGGAAGAGCGAGGTGCCGGCGACCACGGCCGTCGGCATGCCGAGGAGATAGATCATCGCCGGCACCATGACGAAGCCGCCGCCCACCCCCATGATGGCGACCACCACCCCCACGGCGAGGCCGAGGGCGAAGGGGACGAGGGCGGAGATGTAGATGCGCGAGCGGTAGAAGCGCATCTTGAAGGGCAGCACGCGCACCCAGAGGGGATGCCGGCCGGCGCGCGGCCTGGGTGGTGCGTGGCGGTGCTGGCGCAGGAGCGCCCGCAGCGTCTCGAACAGCATGAGGAAGCCGATGACGCCGAGGAGGAAGACGTAGCTCAGCGAGATCACCAGCTCGACTTGGCCGAGCTGGCTCAGGTGCTTGAAGAGCCACACGCCGAAGGAGGAGCCGACGAGGCCGCCGCCCATGATGACGAAGCCCATGCGGAAGTCGACCGCCTTGCGGCGCCAGTGGGCCATCACGCCGGAGACCGAGGCGGCGACGAGCTGGTTCGCCTGGGTGCTCACCGCGACCGTGGGCGGCACGCCGATGAAGATGAGAAGCGGCGTCGTGACGAAGCCCCCGCCCACGCCAAAAAGGCCGGAGAAGAAGCCCACGATGCAGCCCAGCCCGAGCAGCAGGAAAACGTTGACGGAGAGCTCGGCGATGGGGAGGTAGATTTGCATGCCGGAGGACGGACGACAGAGGACGGACGACGGATGAGGTTATTCCGTCTGCCGCCGTCTGTCGTCCGTCATCTGTCGTCCGACTTCAGAATCCCTTGACCGCCACGCTCGTGTGCTCGACCGCCGGCGGCTCCGCGAAGCAATGGCCGACGAGCTTGCGCCAGGACTGGAAATCCGCGGAGCCGCGGAAATCGACGGTGTGGTTCTCGAGCGTCTCCCATTTGACGAAGAGGCGGTAGCGGTGCGGCTTCTCGTGCGAGCGCTGCAGCTCCACGCCCGTGCAGCCCTTGGCGCGGCGGAAGAGCGGGGCCGCCTCCTTGACGCCGGCCTCGAAGGCCGCTTCCATGCCGGGCTTCACGTCGATCTGCGCGATTTCGAGAATCATGGCGCTTCTCCCATCTTGCCTGTCGAGAGGATCGCGCCGGCCCCTAGACCCTGAGGAAGCCGACGATGTCCTGGACCTGGCGCAGCACGGGCGTGGCGATCTCCCGCGCCCGCGCGGCACCTTGGCGGAGCACGCCCTCCACATAGGCTTCGTCCGCCTGGAGCCGCTTCATCTCGCTGCCGATCGGCCCGAGCACGGAAGCCGCGAGCTCGGCGAGCTCCTCCTTGAACTTCGAGAACATGGCGCCGTCGTAGCGCCGGCACACCGCCTCGGTCGGAAGATCGGCAAGCGCTGCATAGATGCCGACGAGATTGGCGGCCTCGGGCCGGTTCAAGAGCCCGACCGGGTCGCCCGGCAGCGGGTCCGCATCGGTCTTGGCGCGGCGGATCTTGAGCGCTATGGCGTCGGCGCCGTCGGTCATGTTGATGCGGGAGAAGTCCGAGGGATCCGACTTGCTCATCTTCTTGGTGCCGTCGCGCAGGCTCATGACGCGGCTCGCCTCGCCGAGGATGAGCGGCTCGATGAGCGGGAAGAAATCGACCTTGTAGTCGCTGTTGAACTTCTGCGCGATGTCGCGGCAGAGCTCGAGATGCTGCTTCTGGTCCTCGCCTACCGGCACATGGGTCGCCTTGTAGAGGAGGATGTCGGCCGCCATCAGGTTGGGATAGACGTAGAGCCCGGCGGAGGCGTTCTCGCGGTGCTTGCCCGCCTTCTCCTTGAACTGGGTCATGCGGTTGAGCCAGCCGATGCGCGCCACGCAATTGAAAATCCAGGCGAGCTCGGCGTGGGCCGCGACCTGGCTCTGGTTGAAGAGGATGGCGCGCTCGGGATCGATGCCGGCCGCGAGCAGGCCGGCGGTCACCTCGCGGGTGCTCGCGCGCAGCTCGGCCGGCTCCTGCCATTGCGTGATGGCATGGAGGTCGACGACGCAGAAGAGGCAGTGGTACTCGCCCTGCAAAAGCACCCAGTTCCGGATGGCACCGAGGTAGTTGCCGAGGTGCAGATTGCCGGTGGGCTGGACGCCCGAGAAGATGCGGTTCATGGCGGGGGCCTCACGTGCGGTGCGCACGACGCGCGCGGCGAGTTATGGCGGCTCGTGCGGGGAGCGGTCAAGGGCCGGCCTAGTCTCGTCGGCGCCCGCGGAGAAATGCACGACCGAGGAGTCCGAGCTCGACGGCGCCAGTCGCAAGCACGAGCGCGCCATAGAGCGCCGCCCCGCCGCCGACGAGTGCCGCGAGTGCCGCGACCTTAGCCGCGAGCCCGGCGGCAAAGGCGCCGTGGAGCGCGCGTGCGCCGAGCACGAGGGCGGCCGCCATCGCAGCACTGGCAAGGACGGCGCGCGGCACGCGCCGGTGGAAGCCGGCGTCGAGGGCGAGATGCGCATGGCGCCTCAGCCAATAGGCGAGCGTCGCCGCATTGACCCAGGCGGCGGCTGAGCTCGCAAGCGCGATCCCGGTCGGCCCCAGCGGCCGCACGAGCGCCAGGCTGAGGGCGATGTTGGCCGCCACCGCGATGACCGCGGCACGCACGGGGGTCGCCGTGTCCTCGCGGGCGAAGAAGGCGGGCGCCAGGGCCTTGACGATGACATAGGCGGGCAGGCCCAGGGCATAGGCCGCGAGTGCCGCCGCCGTCGTCCGCGTGGCAGCTGCGCCGAAGGCGCCGTGCTGGAAGAGCACCGTGGTGATCGGCGCCGCGATCGCGGCGAGCGCCGCTGCTGCGGGCAGCGTGAGCACGAGGGCGAGCTCGAGCGCGCGGTTCTGGCTCACGGCCGCCCCCGCCGCATCGCCCGTGCGCAGCTTGCGCGCGAGCTCGGGCAAAAGGACCGTGCCGATCGCCGTGCCGATGACGCCGAGCGGCAGCTGATAGAGCCGGTCGGCGTAATAGAGGCTGGCGACCGCACCCGTGGGCAGGAGCGAGGCGATCACGGTGCCGATCACGATGTTGATCTGGATGACGCCGGCACCGAAGGCTCCGGGCAGCATGAGGCGGAGTAGGCGGCGCACCGCGGGCGTGAGCCGCGGGCGCGGCAGGCGCGGCAGGAGGCCGTGGCGCCCTGCCGACCAGGCGAGCCAGAGGAACTGGCCGATGCCCGCCACCATCACCGCCCACGCGAGGGCATGGCCGGGCTCGGCACCCCAGCTGCGCGGCAGGAGGAGGGCTGAGATGAGCGTGAGGTTTAGGAGGATGGGCGAGACCGCCGCGGCCGCGAAGCGGAAGCGGCTGTTGAGCATGCCGCCCAAGAGTGCTACCAGCGCCATGCAGAGGAGATAGGGGAAGGTGATGCGCGTGAGCTCGACCGCGAGCGCGTATTTCGCAGGGTTCGCCACGAAGCCGGGCGCCAGCGCCGCCATGAGCCAGGGCATGGCGGCGAGGGCGACCAGGGTGAAAAGCACGAGAGAGGCGAGAAGGACGGCCAGCACCTCGCCGGCAAAGGCGATGGCCCGCACCTCGCCGCCCTCGGCGTCGGCGCGGGTGAAGAGCGGCACGAAGGCGACGCTGAAGGCGCCCTCGGCCACCAGGTTGCGGAAGAGGTTGGGGAAGCGGAAGGCGACCACGAAGGCGTCGGCTACGGGACCAGCACCCAGGGCTGCCGCGATCATCACGTCGCGCACGAAGCCGAGCACGCGGCTCGCCATGGTGTAGCCGCCGACCACGGCGCTCGAGCGCAGGAGGGCCATGGTCAGAGTGCCGCCGGCACTTCGGAAAGGGCTACGAGCCGCTCGCTAAATCGGCCGCGACCCGCGCGCGCTTTGGCGACGAGGCGCGCATCGGCGGTGACGAGAGGCAGCGCCATGGCTTCGGCCACCGCGAGATAGATACCGTCGTAAGCCGGATGATCGAGCTCGATGGCGATCGCCGCGGCCGCCGCGAGATACGGCCTCGTCGCCACGAGCTCGACCTCCGCACCCTCGAGCGCCCGCGCCGCCAGATCGGCCTCTTCCGCCGTCAGCTCGCGCAGCATGACTTTCTTCCAGAGAATGTTCGCGCACTCGGAAGAGAGCAGGTCCGGTGCCATGAGCCGCCGCTCGAGAAGCAACGCCGCCACGGCGCTCCCCGGCTCGTCGACCACCCATTTGATCGCGACGCTGGCATCGACGAGCACGCGCTCGGGCAGCTTCACCGCTCGTCCCGCCCCTCGCGAAGGAGGACCTCCGCGGGCGTATGGCGCCGATTGGCCGTCATCGCGCGCAGCCTGGCGGCGATCTCCTTGAAGGACTGCCGCGGCTCCCCGCCGAGCGCCTGGCGCAGAATCTCGCGATGCTCCGCCTCCGCCGAGCGCTGATTGCGCGCCGCGCGCAGCTTGAGCTTGGCCACCAGCTCGTCATCCACGTTGCGCACGATCAAAGATGCCATGGAGTCCCAGCCGAGGTGTATCGTTGATATCTTTGATATCAATTTTTCGGAAACGATGTCAAGCCACCCAGGCCCTCATCCGCGCGGTTTCAGGGGCGGCAAGCCCGAGTGATGCTCATGGATCTTTCTCAGCTTCTGCTCGTGCTCGATCTTGAGGCCGAAGACGTCTTTCACATAGAACACGTCGACGGCGCGCTCGCCGTAGGTCGAGATCTTGACCGAGGAGAGTGGCACAGTACGTGTCTCTCGCGGCCCTATCATTCAGTCGGCACGAATGATGCCATGGCTCTCGGCCCAGGCGCGCCACTCGATCAGCTCATGACCGGTCGGCTCCAGCTTCGCATCCTGGGTGTGATTGTCGGTAAAGATCATCAGATTTTCGCACTCCCAACGGGCGGAAGGAGCGATAAGACCGTCCAAGCCCAGCCAAGCCAGGGTGCTGCCGATCTCCTGAGTCCGCGCATAGTCGCGTTCGCCGTAACGACTCATGTCGACATCCAATGCCTCCAGATCGGCACGGGCCAAGTGAAGCGTCTTGGAGGTGGTCACCGCAAGCCGCGTCAGCTTGAGTTCCCGTGGCCCGGGCATCGGCGTCTGATCGGCCAAAAATGATACCGCCTCTGCCATGGCTCCGTCCCGCTCCAGACTGGTGTAGAGCACGTTTGTGCCAGGGTCGCCATTCTGGGGCCGCGCCCAGCGGCCGCCGTAAAGCGAGGGTGCTGTCGGATCGGCGCTCGTGCGGGTAGTGCGAAAGACCTCTCCGGAAAATGCCTCCGTCGCAAACGCACCAAGACGATCCGCAAGGTCCGGGTCATAGCTCATCCCCGAGGACCGTCAGATGTAGACACCATCCCGCAGTTGGTTAACCAATCGACGCACCTCGTCCATTTTGCCGTCCTGAATCAATTCGGCCGGTGAATGCCCCCGAAGATGCTTCTGAGGCGAGAACAGCCATTGGCGTGCTTCCTTCGGCTCGTAAAAATCGCAGAGCTGATCGACGATGAATTCGAGCTCGAGCAGTGCCTTTTCGGTCGAGGAGTGCGGGTAGGCCTGGCCCTTGTTCCAACGCGATACTTGCTCCGGCCGCGTGCCCAGGAGGATTGCCACCTCGGTCTGCCTGATCCCTTTGTTGCGCAGCGATTCTAGCTTTCGTGCGACCGGGCTGGTCATGGTCTGCCGTTCCTCTTGTGCTGCAGTTTGAAAATTTCCGCTCATTCACTGGGCCCGTTCCCCGCGGGTCCGCATGGCGGCGGAATCGCAGCGCTATGCTATCGTTCATGCGGACCTGGCTCGCCCCACGATATAAACCTGCCTTTTGAATTGCGCAATATAATGCGCTTTGTATTGCCTTTTCCTGGGATTTTCGCCAGGGCCAAGCCGCTGTCAGGCAGTGTTCGTCGCTCGAGACGGCTCACGATAGCGGAATCTCGCGAGGGGGAAGGGACGCAGGACCGTTTCGTTCCAGGGTGCGCTCTTAGCTAACCTGCCTCGGCGGCGGTGCGCCGCGCCGTCTCCGGCTCCCCTCCCGCCCCGGCCAGCACGCCCGAGAGATGCTCGTGGATGCGCCTCAGCTTCTGCTCGTGCTCGACCTTGAGGCCGAAGACGTCCTTCACGTAGAACACGTCGACGACGCGCTCGCCGTAGGTCGAGATCTTGGCCGAGGAGATCTGCAGGTTGAGCTCGGTGAGCGCCCTCGTGAGCGCATAGAGGAGGCCGGGGCGGTCGCGGCCGTTGACCTCGATGACCGTGTGGGTGGCGCTCGCCCTGTTGTCGATGAGGACGCGCGGCGGCACCTGGAAGACGTCGAGCCGGCTCGGCAGGCCGCGGCCCACCGCGGCGACCTCCTCGGGCCACAGGCGGCCGGCGAGCGAGCGCTCGATGGTGGCGGAGAGCCGGGCGAGCTTCTGCGGCCGGTCGAAGCTGTTGCCGGCGGTGTCTTGCACCGAGAAGCTGTCGAGCGCCATGCCGGTCGCCAGCGTGAAGATGCGGGCGTCCACGATGTTGCCGCCGGCGACCGCGATGGCGCCGGCGATCTTGGCGAAGAGCCCGGCGTGATCCGCCGTATAGACGGTGAGCTCGGTGACGGCGCGGTAGGCGTCGATGCGCCAGTCGAGGGCGAGCGGCGCGTTCTCGGCCTCGGCCTGGCGGATGATGCGCGCGTGGCGTGCCAGCGTATCGATGTCGAGCGCCAGCCAATAGGCGGCCTGTCCGCGCGCCACATGGGCCTGCCAGTCCGCCTCGCTCCACTCGGCAAGCGCTGCGCGCAGCTCCGCGAGCACGCCCCTGACGCGCGCCGCGTCGCCGTGGGTGGCGAGCGCCCCGGTGAGCACCTCCTCGGTCTTGAAATAGAGGTCGCGCAGGAGTGCCGCCTTCCAGTTGTTGAACACCTTGGGCCCGGTCGCCTTCATGTCGACGACGGTGAGCACGAGGAGGAGGCGCAGGCGCTCCGGCGACTGCACCAGGCCCGCGAAGTCGGTGATCGTCTTGCGGTCGCCGATGTCGCGCTTCTGCGCCGTGTGGCTCATGGCAAGGTGATAGCGCACCAGCCAGGCGACGGTGTCGGTCTCCTCGGGTGTCAAGCCCAAGCGCGGGCAGAGCTTGCGCGCCACCTCGGCGCCGAGCGTCGAATGGTCGCCGCCGCGTCCCTTGGCGATGTCGTGCAGCAGGAGTGCGAGATAGAGCACACGGCGGGAGAGGAGCTGATGCACGAGCTCGCTCGACAGCGGATGCTCGGCCTTGAGCTTGCCCTGCTCGACGGCGTGGAGGAGGCCGATCGCCCGGATGGTGTGCTCGTCGACCGTGTAGACATGGTACATGTCGTACTGCATCTGGGCGACGACGCGGCCGAAGTCGGTGATGAAGCGGCCGAACACGCCGGCCTCGTTGAGCCGGCGGAGCGTCGTTTCCGGGTCGTTCGGCGAGGTCAGCATCTCGAGGAAGAGGCGGTTGGCCTCCGGGTCCTCGCGCAAGCGGGCGTCGACGAGGCGGAGCGCGCGGCGCACGCCGCGCAGCGCCTTGGGATGGATGTCGAGGCCGTGCTGCTGGGCCACGTGGAAGAGCTTGAGGAGCTTGACCGGATCCTTGCGGAAGAGCGCCTCGTCGGCGACGGTGAGACGCTCGCCCTCGAGCTGGAAGCCCTCGATGTCGCGGCGGCGGCGGAGGAGGGCTGCGAGGCTGAAGCGCGGCGGGCGCTTGTGCTCGGCCTCGAGGGCCGCGCAGAAGATGCGCGTGAGATCGCCCACGTCCTTGGCCACCAGGTAATAGTGCTTCATCAGCCGCTCGACGCGCTGGCTGCCGGCATGGTCGGTGTAGCCCATGTGCCGGGCGATCTCCGGCTGCACGTCGAAGGTGAGGCGCTCCTCGGCGCGGCCGGTGAGCCAATGCAGCGTGCAGCGCAGTGTCAAGAGGAAGTCCTGCGCCTTGGCGAAGGCCTGGTACTCCTCCTCGGTGAGGAAGCCGAGCGGCACCAGCTCGCGCGCGTCGTCGATGCGGTAGAGGTACTTGGCGATCCAGAAGAGCGTGTGGAGGTCGCGCAGGCCCCCCTTGCCCTCCTTGATGTTGGGCTCGACCACGTAGCGCGAATCGCCCATGCGCTGATGGCGCTGATCGCGCTCGGCGAGCTTGGCGGCGGCGAAGGCGAGCCCGGTGCCGGCGATCACCTCGCGGGCGAAGCGCCGCTTGAACTCGAGATAGAGCGCCTCCTCGCCCGAGACGTAGCGGGACTCGAGAAGGGCGGTGCGGATGGTGATGTCGGCCTTGGCCTGGCGGATGCACTCGTCGATCGAGCGCGTGGCGTGGCCGACCTTGAGGCCCAAGTCCCAGAGCAGGTAGAGCATCCACTCGACCACCTGCTCGGTATAGGGCGTCGATTTGTAGGGCAGGATGAAGAGGAGATCGATGTCGGAGAAGGGTGCGAGCTCGCCGCGGCCATAGCCGCCGACCGCCACCACCGCCAGGCGCTCGCCCACCGTCGGGTTGGCAAGCGGGAAGACCCTGGTGGTGGTGAACTCGTGGAGCGTGCGCACGAGCTGGTCCATGAGGGCGGCCAGGCTGCGCACCGTCTCGCTGCCCGAGAGCTTCGCCTCGAAGCGCTTGCGCACCTGGCGCCGGCCGTCCTCGAGCGCCCGGCGGAAAGAGGCGAGCACCTCGGGGCGCAGCGCCTCCCAAGAGGTCCCGCCCGCGGCAAGTGCGGCGAGCTCCTCCGCGAGGGTGCGCCGGCTCACGGTCTCGCGCGGATTGGCAATGGCGGTCATGCGCTCGCCCGGCTCTCCCGGCTCTCTCCCGTATTGTCGCCGTCCAGCGAGATATAATATCGTATTTGAGGAAGGTTTGCCGTCGCCGCGAGCATGACGCCCGTCGCGGCCGTGCCTGCTGCGGCACTTGGTGCGGGATGCGGCCGGCCGTCCCAAGGCAAGGACGCTCCGCCATGCGCCTCACCGTCATCGTTGCCTTCGCCGCAGGCGGCGTGCTTGCCCTCGCGTCCGCGCCGGGTGCCGCGCGCGCGAACGCGACGACGGACGCCCTGAGCGCCGCCGAGGCGTCCTTCGGGCGGCACGATTATGCCGCTGCCCTCAAGCTGCTGCAGCCTTTGGCCGATGCGGGCAATGCGGCGGCAGAGAACGGGCTCGGCGTGCTCTACGCCGACGGCGAGGGCGTGGCCCAGAGCTATGCCGAGGCCGCGCGCTGGTATCGCATGGCCGCCGACCAGGGCTATGCGGTGGCCCAGAGCAACCTCGGCTTCCTCTACGCCAAGGGCGAGGGCGTCCGGCAGGACGATGCGCAGGCCGTGCGCTGGTACCGCCTGGCCGCCGAGCAGGGCTATGCGCCGGCGCAGAACAACCTCGGTATCCACTACGAGGCCGGGCGGGGCATCGCCAAGAGCGACGCTGAGGCCGTGGCCTGGTACCTCAGGGCCGCCGCCCAGGGCTATGCCGATGCGGAGTCTAATCTCGGCAGCATGTATGCCGACGGCGCGGGCGTTCCGCGCGACTATGCGCAGGCGCTGCGCTGGTATCGCAAGGCGGCCGTGCAAGGCAATGCGGGCGGGCAATACAATCTCGGGGTGCTCTACGCCAACGGCGAGGGCGGGCCCAAGGACGAGGTCCAGGCTTTCATGTGGTTCAGCCTCGCCGCCGCCGCGGGCAACGCGCTCGCAGCCAAGGATCGCGACCGCCTGGCGCAGTCCATGCCGGCGGATGCGCTCGCCAAGGCGCGGCAGCAGATCGCCGCCTGGCATGCCACGCCGGAGGTCGACGAGGATGCGGGCAAGCCGCCCGCCCGCGCGGCACCCTGACCGCCTCGGCTGAGGCGCCCGCCGGGGTGACGAACCGAGGTGGCGCCCACTATAATGCCGGCAATTGCCGCGATTAAAGGAGGCGGAGATCGGCCATGAGATTCTTCTTGGCAGCGGCGGCGCTGCTCGTCGCGAGTGCGGCCGCGGCACGGGCCAACGATCTCGCCTGCCTGAGCACGACCTTCAACCTGCTGTCGCCGAACGACAAGGTGTGCGTGAGCGAATTCGGCGACCCCAGGGTGCCCGGGGTCGTCTGCTACATCTCGCAAGCGCGCAAGGGCGGCTGGGGCCAGCCGCTCGGCCTCAACGAGGACCCCTCGAATTTCTCGCTCGCCTGCCGCCAGGTCGGCCCCATCGCCGTCGACATAGCTAAGCTGCCCAGGCGCGAGGAGGCGTTCAGCGAGAAGACGAGCATCTTCTTCAAGGCGACGCGCATCTACCGGCTGCCCGACGCGAAGCACAATTCGCTCGTCTATCTCGCCATCAGCACCAAGATCGTCAACGGCTCGCCGGCCAACGCGATCAGCACCGTGCCGATCATGCCGTGGGCGCAGCACTGACGGCCCGCGCCTCGCTGGCGCGTTGCCGCACGCCGGCGCATAATGGCCGCATCATGTCCATGCCCTTGTCGCACGACGCCAGGGTCCCCGCTCGCTGGAGGCGCGTCCGCCGAGACTGGAGCGCTCTCCTCCGTTGGCTCCGCCGCTGGCGCAAGCATGCGCGGCGGGCGCGGCGGAAGCTCGACGCGGCGCCGCCGGCGGCGCGAATCGCCATCATGGCGACGGCGGTCCTGGCGCTCTTCGCGGCCGCTGACCTCGTCTATCAGGTGGCAAGCAAGCCGACCGAGATGCTCTTTCCCCTGAGCGGCGCGCTCGACAAGGCGCCGGCCGAAACCTGGCGGCAATACGCCCCGCTCTTCCGCGAGTATTCCACGGCGGCCATCACGCCCGAGCTGCTGGCGGCACTCGCCCAGGTCGAAAGTGCCGGCAATCCGGTCGCGCGCACCTATTGGCGCTGGCGCCTCGCCTGGAATCCCTTGGCGATCTTCGAGCCCGCCTCGAGCGCCGTCGGCTTATATCAGATGACCGATGCGGCCTTTGCCGAGGCGCGGCGCTATTGCATCCGCCGCCACGCCGTCGTCGAGGACGGCTGCTGGCCGGGCGACCTCTATTTCCGCGTGCTCCCGAGCCACGCCGTCGAGCTCACGGCGGCCTATCTCGACCGCGGCGTCGCGGCCGTTCTCGCGCGCCGGCCCCGCGCCAAGGCGACTGCACGGCAGAAGCAGGACCTCGCCGCCATCATCCATCTCTGCGGCGCCGGTCCGGCCACGGCCTTCGCGCGCCGCGGCTTCCATTTGACCCCAGGCGAGCGCTGCGGCGATCACGACGCCGCGGCCTATCTCGCCCGCGTCGACGCCGTCAAGCGGCAGTTCCAGCGTCTCGCCGCCGAGCGGTAGAGGGCGCGCGAGCGCTCACCCCTTCCCCACCATCCCCTTCAGCCGATAGAGAAGCCCGAGCGCCTCCTTGGGCGTGAGCTCGTCGGGGTGCACCTCGCCGAGCGCCTCCGCGCCCGCCTCAAGGGTGACGAGGATCTCCTCGGCGCGGGCGACGATGGCCGCCGGCAGCCCGCCGAGCTTCGCCGCGTGGATGCCGCAGGAGCGGTCCGCCCTGGCGGCGCGGCGCATGTTTCATCCCATTCGGCTTTTATCGGATAATGTTGGCGCCCGGTCTCGTTTGCGGAAGGGAGCCCCGACATGCGGTTCGGCGTGGTCATCTACGAAGGGGTCGAGCCGATCGACCTCGCGACCTTCGGCGTGCTCTCGATGGCGCGGCGCATCCGGCCGGACATCGAGATCTGCACGATCGCCCCGGAGCGCGGGCCCGTGGCGCTGGTGAATGGCCTGCGCGTCATCGCCGAGCACGATTTCCGCTCGGCGCCGCCCCTCGACGCGGTCATCGTGACCGGCGGCGCGAGCTGGCGCGCTCAGGCAGCGCGTCCGGACACGCTCGAGTTCCTCAGCCGGCGCTCGGCCGATGCGCTTCTCGTCTCGGTCTGCACGGGTGCCATGATCCTCGCAGCGAGCGGCGTGCTTGACGGCAAGGCCGCGACGACGAAGCGCGCGGTCGTGCCGCCCGAGGTGCCGCCGCTCAACGTCATGCGCGAGGCGCATCCGCGCATCGAGGTGCACGAGGCGAGCCTGGTCGACGAGGATCGCGTCATCACCGGCGGCGGGGTCACGCTCTGCATCGATACGGTGCTCCATCTCCTGATGCGGCTCTGCGGCCGCGAGGTGGCGCTGGAGACCGCCCGCATCCTCGAGTATCAACGCGCCTGGTCGGCAAATCTCGCGCAGTTCCCGCCGCTCGTGAGGGTTGCGCAGGCTAACCCCCGGGCTTGACCCAGGGAAATCGCATGCCAATTCCTGGCGAAGCGCCGGCGGTTGAGCTTCCTTGACTGCGCGGTGCGGGCTGCTACTGTGCCGGCCGGACGAGGGCGCGAGCCCGCGGCAATCACAAGACATTCAGGGAGGAGAAGATGGCAGGCGCAATCTCGATTCACCCCTCGGTCGATCGCGGCATCAAGCCGGCGGCCAAGGATTTCGCGGGCGGCACCCTCTCGTGCAAATGCGCGACGAATCCCGTCAAGGTGACAGTCGCCTCGCAGTCCGCGCATAACCACGCCTGCGGCTGCACCAAATGCTGGAAGCCCGCAGGCGCCCTCTTCTCGGTCGTGGCCGTGGTGCCGCGGGACAAGCTCACCGTCAGCGCCAACGCCGACAAGCTCAAGGTGGTCGATCCCTCAGCCACGATCCAGCGGCATGCCTGCAAGGTGTGCGGCGTGCACATGTACGGCCGCATCGAGAACGCGAAGCACCCGCTCTACGGGCTCGATTTCATCCATACCGAGCTCTCGCCCGAGTCCGGCTGGTCGCCGCCGGAGTTCGCCGCCTTCGTCTCCTCGATCATCGAGAGCGGGGCCGATCCCAAGGAGATGGGCGCCGTGCGCGCGCGGCTCAAGGAGCTCGGCCTCGAGCCCTACGACTGCCTCTCGCCACCGCTCATGGATTTCCTCGCGACCGCGGCCGCCAAGGCCGCGGGCACGCTCCGCGCCTGAGTGCCGCCGGATCGGGAGAAGAGCCATGGAACGTCCGCGCAGCCGTCGCCTGGGGGGCGGGCAAGCCGCTCGCCGTCGAGACCGTTCAACTCGACGGTCCGCGCGCCGGAGAGGTGCTGGTCGAGATCAAGGCGACCGGCATTTGCCACACCGACAAATACACGCTCTCGGGCGCCGACCCGGAGGGGCTCTTCCCCGCCATCCTCGGCCATGAGGGGGCCGGCATCGTGGTCGACGTGGGCGCCGGCGTCGCGAGCGTCAAGAAGGGCGACCACGTCATCCCGCTCTACACGCCCGAATGCCGCCAGTGCAAATCCTGCCTCTCGCGCAAGACCAACCTCTGCACCGCGATCCGTGCGACGCAGGGGAAGGGGTTGATGCCGGACGGCACCAGCCGCTTCTCCTTCGGCGGCAAGCCGCTCCTCCATTACATGGGCTGCTCGACCTTCTCGAACTTCACCGTGCTGCCGGAGATCGCCTTGGCCAAGGTGCGCGAGGACGCGCCCTTCGACAAGATCTGCTACATCGGCTGCGGCGTCACGACCGGCATCGGCGCCGTCATCTATACGGCGAAGGTGGAGCCCGGCGCCAACGTCGTGGTCTTCGGGCTCGGCGGCATCGGCCTCAACGTGATCCAGGGGGCGCGGCTCGCCGGCGCCGACATGATCATCGGCGTCGACGTCAATCCCAAGCGCGAGGCGATGGCGCGCAAGTTCGGCATGACGCATTTCGTCAATCCCAAGGAGACGGCGGGCGATCTCGTGGCCCATCTCTTCGAGCTCACCAAGGGCGGCGCCGATTACAGCTTCGAGTGCGTCGGCAATACCGAGCTCATGCGCCAGGCGCTCGAATGCTGCCACCGCGGCTGGGGAGTGAGCACCATCATCGGCGTGGCGGCGGCGGGGAAGGAGATCTCGACGCGGCCCTTCCAGCTCGTCACCGGCCGCGTCTGGAAGGGCACCGCCTTCGGCGGCGCCCGCGGCCGCACCGACGTGCCGAAGATCGTCGACTGGTACATGGAGGGCAAGGTCAACATCGACGACCTCATCACCCACACCATGCCGCTCGAGAGGATCAACGACGCGTTCGAGCTCATGACCAAGGGCGAATCGATCAGGAGCGTCGTGGTGTATTGAGGGGCGAGCGGCGCGGGGCGGGCGGCGCTACGGATGAAATGAACAGGTTCAGCAAAGAGCTGATCCAAAGCCTCTCGGAGGCGGTCGCGCACGCCGAGGGCAAGAAAGCCGCCGCGCGCGTACATGTGATCGAAGGCCCGGAAGTGCGGGCGATCCGCAAGCGCCTGTGCATGCCCAGCAAGCCTTCGCGCGCGCCTATCGCATCCCGCTCGCGACGCTGAAGAATTGGGAGCAGGGCCGCCGCCAGTCCGACGCACGCGCCGCCGCCTATCTCAAGGTCATCGCCAAGCGCCCGCGGGAGACGCGCGAGGCGTTGAGTTAAAGGGCGGCGGTTGGTGGCAACGCGTCCCCGATGTCGCCATGTGCAGCTATGGGCAATGACGCCATTCGCTGAACCCAGTTCACGGATGGTCAGCCTTGATGCAATGAGAATGGCATCCTTACTGGCAACGGGCGAAAGTGGCGGAAAAAGCGATTGAAGCTTGGCCCGCCACAGGGAGCGACGTTTGACACCCTACCTGGACGCGAAGGATTATAGCCGTAACGGTTGAACGTTGCGTGGTTGCACAAGCTCATTGGCGCCAAAACAGATTAGATCATCGCGCTGATTCGTCGGGAGCAATACGTTCGGCACATAAAAGGACTTGGGGTCACAGTCTTTGATTTCGATTGAAAAAAGCTGATTGGCTAGAGCGGCAAGCGAGCCTGCCGCGTGAAAGAGATGAAACGGCCCGAAGCGGACGCTAAACAGCACTATGTTGGCGGCAACGGCCTGGAGGCAATTCCAAAGTGTGGCCTCGGAGAAATGGGCTCTGCGATCGTGCTTTGTCTTATTGTAAGCTTCATACCATGGCAGCGTCTTCGTTGGGCTCGTTAGGTTCCACCCCAGAAAAGGGCGAATTGGCGGAATGTCAGTGTATCTTGGGAGGCTGATCTCGAACTCCGCAAGAAACAAAGGGCTTCCGAGCCCCACGTAATTTTTGGTGGTGAACTGGCCGCTTGCAGGGGTGTGGACATCTGCTATTCGGAGATAATGCTTCCAAATATTTTCGACTTCCGTACAAGCGAGAATAAGAAGTTCTCGTACCTTGTGGCTGTGCGTGTTCATTGCACCGGAAGCAGGCTCGACGAAGTAAAGTAGCTCATCGAGCCGCTGCACTAGCAGCAGCAAAGCTTGCTCGGCTAACCGAAGTTCGACATTGGTAGCCCCCAAGCCTTGCAAAATCTCTTCAGTAAAATAGAGGCCAGGTCTCCACACGCCTTCTATCGTGCAGCCTACGTCGTTCTCAGTCTCTTCGACAGCTTGTGCCCCAAAAGTCCGTTCGACCCAGTCCCGTAGTGATCCCGATTTCTTCTCCGTGACCGTCAGCCCGGGCGAGATTACCCATAGTCCTCGGTCTTTTCCATAATGGTGGACAAAGTGCGTATGCGTCTCATACGCGACGCCCCGTGGCTCCTTCTCATGAAGGGGCACCCATCTAGGAATGGTGTGCTTAGTGTTACGGTAGACTAGCGCGCGCACGACTCCGCTCCAGGGCGGTTGGATGGACGGGATATAGAATGCTTGCCTTTATGGCGCTCGTCACCAATCCAAGGATTAACCCACCCTGGGATTCTGTGGGATTTGCAATTCCCTCCAAGCCCTCCCGCCGCTCGATCGACCAAACGCGCCCTCACCCCTTCTCCCCCATCCCCTTCAAGCGATAGAGGAGCTCGAGCGCCTCTTTCGGCGTGAGCTCGTCCGGATGCACCTCGGCGAGCGCCTCCTCGGCGGGCGAGGGCCCGCGCGGGAGGCCCCCTTGCGGGCGCGCGGCGGCGGCGCTGAAGAGGGGGAGGTCGTCGGCGAGGCGGGCGAGCGCGCTTGCCTCCTCGCCTGACTCGAGGGTGGCGAGAATCTCCTCGGCGCGGGCGATGACGGCAGCCGGCAGCCCCGCGAGCTTCGCCACGTGGATGCCGTAGGAGCGGTCGGCGGCACCGGGTGCGACCTCGTGGAGGAAGACCACGTCGCCCTGCCATTCCTTGACGCGCATGGTGTAGCAGGCAAGCGCGGCGAGCTTGGCGGCGAGTGCTGTGAGCTCGTGGTAGTGCGTGGCAAAAAGGGCGCGGCAGCGGTTCACCTCGTGGAGGTGCTCGAGCGTCGCCCAGGCGATCGAGAGGCCGTCGAAGGTCGCCGTCCCCCGCCCGATCTCGTCGAGGATGACGAGCGCGCGCTCGCCCGCCTGGTTGAGGATCGCCGCGGTCTCGACCATCTCGACCATGAAGGTCGAGCGCCCGCGCGCGAGGTCGTCGGCGGCACCCACGCGGCTGAAGAGGCGGTCGACGACGCCGATGTGCGCGCGCTCGGCCGGCACGTAAGCGCCCATTTGCGCCAAGATCGCAATGAGCGCGTTCTGGCGGAGGAAGGTGCTCTTCCCCGCCATGTTGGGACCGGTCACGAGCCAGAGGCGGCGCTCGGGCGGGAGCGCGCAGTCGTTCGCCACGAAGGTGCTGTCCTGACGCTCTTGAAGTGCTGCCTCGACGACCGGATGGCGGCCGCCCGCGATCTCGAAGGCGAGGCTCGCGTCGACGAGCGGCCGGGCGTAGCGCCGCTCGACCGCGAGCGCCGCGAGTGCCGCTGCCACGTCGAGGGCGGCGAGTGCCGCCGCGGTCGCGGCTATGGCCTCGGCGCGGGCGAGGACGGTGCTGGCGAGCTCGTCGAAGAGCGAGAGCTCGACGGCGAGCGCCTTGTCGGCGGCGCGCGCGATCTTCTCCTCGAGGCCGGCGAGCTCGGCCGTGGTGAAGCGCACGGCGCTCGCCATGCTCTGGCGGTGGATGAAGCGCCCGCCGGCGCCCGAGGGCAGCTTGTCGGCGTGCGCCGCCGTGACCTCGACGTAATAGCCGAGCACGTTGTTGTGGCGGATCTTGAGCGAGGCGACGCCCGTCTCGCCGCGGTAACGCGCCTCGAGGGCCGCCACCAGGCGCCGGCTCTCGTCGCGCAGCAGGCGCTCCTCGTCGAGTGCCGGATTGTGCCCCGCCGCGATGAAGCCGCCGTCGCGCGCGAGAAGCGGCAGATCGGGCGCCAGCGCGCGGGCGAGAAGGTCCACGAGCGCCTCGTGGCCGCCGAGCCTGGTGCTGGCCTCCGCGATCCCTGAGGGCGGCTCGACGAGCCCGGGTGCGGAAAGTGCCAGCTCGAGCTCCGCCGCCTCGCGCAAGCCGTCCCTGAGACCCGCGAGGTCGCGCGGGCCGCCGCGCCCGAGGGCCAAGCGCGAGAGGGCGCGCTCGAGATCGGGGCAGCGCTTGAGGATGCGGCGCGCGTCCTCGCGGAGGCGCTCGAGGCCGGCGAAGAACTCCACCATGTCGAGGCGTGCGGCGATCGCCGCGGGGTCGGTCAAGGGGGCGGCCAAGCGCGCGGCGAGGAGGCGGGCGCCGCCGGCGGTGACCGTGCGGTCGATGACCGAGAGGAGGCTGCCGCGGCGCTCGCCTGAGAGCGTCTCGGCGAGCTCGAGGTTGCGCCGCGTCGCCGGGTCGATCTCCAAGACCGCCCCGGCGCGCACCTGCTGCAGCCGCCCGAGACGCGGCAGCTTGCCCTTCTGGGTGAGCTCGACATAGTCGAGGAGGGCGCCGGCCGCAGCAAGCTCGGGGCGGGAGAAGCTGCCGAAGCCGTCGAGCACGGTAACGCGGTAATAGGCCTCGAGCCGGCGCCGCCCGGAATCGCTGTCGAAGCGCGCCTGAGGCTGCGGCGTGAGTTCGGCCCGCCAATCGGCGAGAAGGGCCGCGAGCGCCGGGCGCGCCAAGAGGCGGTCGGAGAGGACGAGCTCGCCCGGCTCGAGGCGCGCGAGCGTGCTCGCGAGTGCGGGCTCGTCGAGCGCCTGGACCTGGAAATCGCCGGTCGAGAGGTCGAGCCAGGCGAGTGCCAGGGCGCCCGCCGCTTCGGCCAGGGCCGCCAGGTAATTGTGCCGCCGCGCGTCGAGGAGCGTGTCCTCGGTCAGCGTCCCCGGCGTCACGATGCGGACCACGCCGCGGCGCACCACCGCCTTGCCGCCGCGCCGCTTGGCCTCGGCCGGGTCCTCCATCTGCTCGCACACGGCGACGCGGAAGCCCTGGCGGATGAGGCGCGAGAGATAGGCATCTGCCGCATGCACCGGCACGCCGCAGAGGGGCACGTCCTCGCCCTCGTGGCGGCCGCGGCGGGTGAGCGTGATGTCGAGCGCCTTGGATGCTGCCACCGCGTCCTCGAAGAACATCTCGTAGAAGTCGCCCATGCGGTAGAAGAGAAGGCAGTCCGGATGGGCGCGCTTGACCTCGAGATATTGCGCCATCATGGGCGTGGCGGGCGCCAATGCGGCAGCCTCGCGCGCGGGCGCGGGCGGAGGGCTCTCGCTCAAGGGCTCGGCAGGGAACGGCAAGGCTCGCTCGGCTCGCGCGCGACGGTTGCGGGAAGTGGCCAAGGCCGGCGGCACCTTAGCATGGCGCGCGAGCGCCGGGCTACGGCCGCCGCGAGCGCGCGCCGGAGCGCCGTGCAAGGCGGCCCCGCATTCTTCGTCCTTAACAGCCGTGGCGGCGAGGCGCTATGCTCGGCGAAGCGCGGGGCGGCACGGCCGCCCCTCGGCCGAGCACCGGCTCTGCGCCCCGGAAAACTCCGCACAAGACGAACGACGGAGATATTTATGGACGCCACTGGCGGGAAACGTACCATCACCCTGACCGACGAGGAGGCTCTGCTCTTCCACTCGTCGGGCCGGCCGGGCAAGATCGAGATCCGGGCGACCAAGCCGCTCACCACCGCGCGCGAGCTCTCGCTCGCCTACTCGCCGGGCGTGGCCGTGCCCTGCCTCGAGATCGCGCGCGATGCCTCGCTCGCCTACGACTATACCGCCAAGGGCAACCTCGTGGGGGTCATCTCCAACGGCACGGCGGTCCTGGGCCTGGGCGATCTCGGCGCCATCGCCGCCAAGCCGGTGATGGAGGGCAAGGCCGTCCTCTTCAAGCGCTTCGCCGACGTGGACGGCATCGACCTCGAGGTCTCGACGCGCGACGTGGACGAGTTCGTCAATTGCGTGCGCTATCTCGGCGCCAGCTTCGGCGGCATCAATCTCGAGGACATCAAGGCGCCGGAGTGCTTCATGATCGAGGAGCGCCTGCGCGCACTCCTCGACATCCCGGTCTTCCACGACGACCAGCACGGCACCGCGATCATCGCGGCGGCGGGCCTCATCAACGCCCTCGACCTCACCGGCCGCACGCTCGGGACGGCGCGCATGGTGGTGAACGGCGCGGGTGCCGCGGCGATCGCCTCGGCCGACCTCTTCGTGCGCATGGGCATGCCGCGCGAGCACATCGTGCTGTGCGACAGCAAGGGCGTCATCTACCGCGGCCGCAGCGAGGGCATGAACCAGTGGAAATCGGCCTATGCGGCCGAGACGGGGATGCGCACGCTCGCCCAAGTGCTCAAGGGCGCCGACGTCTTCTTCGGCCTCTCGGTCAAGGGGGCGGTGAGCCAGGCCATGGTGGCGACCATGGCGAAGCAGCCCATCATCTTCGCCATGGCGAACCCCGACCCCGAGATCACGCCCGAGGACGTCCGTGCCGCGCGCAAGGACGCCATCGTGGCCACCGGCCGCTCGGACTACGCCAACCAGATCAACAACGTGCTCGGCTTCCCCTACATCTTCCGCGGCGCCCTCGACGTGCGCGCCTCCACCATCAACGACGAGATGAAGATCGCGGCGGCCCAGGCGCTCGCCAAGCTCGCGCGCGAGGACGTGCCCGACGAGGTGTCGGCGGCCTATGCCGGCCAGCGCCTGCGCTTCGGCCCCGACTACATCATCCCGACCCCCTTCGATCCGCGCCTCATCGCCACGGTGCCGGCGGCGGTGGCCGAGGCGGCCATGGAGTCGGGCGTGGCGCGCCGTCCCATCATCGACATGGAGGGTTACAAGCGCGAACTCGCGGGACGCCTCGACCCGCTGGCCTCGACGCTGCAGTTCATCTTCGAATCCGTGCGCGCGCGGCCCAAGCGCATCGTCTTCGCCGAGGGCGAGGAGGAGCGCGTCATCCGCGCGGCACTCGCCTTCCGCAACGCCGGCTTCGGCGTGCCCGTGCTGGTCGGGCGCGAGGAGCGCGTGCGCGCGACCATGGCCCAGATCGGCCTCGAAGGGGCGAGCGAGCTCGAGATCCACAACGCGCGGCTCTCCACCGCCAACAAGCGCTACACCGACTACCTCTTCGCGCGCCTGCAGCGCCGCGGCTTCATGTACCGCGACTGCCAGCGCATGGTGAACCAGAACCGCAACGTGTTCGCCGCCTGCATGGTGGCCATGGGCGATGCCGACGGCATGGTGACCGGCACCACGCGGAGCTTCACCGTGGCCTACGAGGACATCAGCCACGCCATCGACGCCGCACCCGGCCGCGAGGTGTTCGGGCTTTCGATCGTGGTGGCACGCCGCCGCACCGTGCTCATCGCCGACACCCAGGTGCACGAGCGCCCCACCACGAACCAGCTCGCCGACATCGCCGTCCAGGCCGCGGCCAAGGCGCGCCAGCTCGGCCACGAGCCGCGCGTGGCGCTGTGCTCGTTCTCGAGCTTCGGCAACAGCCACGTGCGGCGCGCGGCCGAGATCCGCGCGGCGGTGGCCGAGCTCGAGCGCCGCAGCGTCGACTTCGAGTACGACGGCGAGATGGCGGTCGACGTGGCGCTCGACCCGGAGGTGATGAAGCTCTATCCCTTCTGCCGCCTCTCGGGACCCGCCAACGTGCTGGTCATGCCCGGCCTGCATTCCGCCAACATCGGCGCCAAGCTCCTCCAGCAGCTCGGCCGCAGCACGGTGATCGGGCCGCTCCTCATCGGCCTCGACAAGCCGGCGCAGATCGCCCCCCTCGGCACCACGCTCTCCGAGCTCGTCAACTTGGCTGCCTTGACCGCGCGCGACGCCATCGACGCGGGCTGAGATAGCCGACTAAGCCCCTCTCCCGCTTGCGGGAGAGGGAAGGGGCCCATCCCGAAGGGATGGGAAGGGTGAGGGACGGCCCGATGCCGGCGTGGTCCCTCACCCTCCCACGGCCTTACGGCCGCGGGCCCCTCCCTCTCCCGCAAGCGGTAGAGGGACCTCCCGCCTTGCCACGCGCCCCGCTTTGGCGGAGATTGGCGCTGCCATGGCCGGCGGACCCATCCCCGTGAAGCCGCTCTTAGCGATGACGGCGCTCCTAGCCCTGCCGCTCGCCCTCGTCCTTGCGGCGCTCGTGGCGCTCGACCGCCTCGACGCCGCCGCCGCGGCACTCGCCTTCCTCGTCATCGTGCCGGCAACCGCCTTCCTCATCCGGCCCCACCTCGCGGCCGTCGTGCGCCTCACCGCCTATCTCGACGCCCTCGCCGAGGGCGAGGACCCGGCGCCGCAGAGCCCGCTGTGGCCGCCGCTCGTGGTGGCGCTCGCCTCTGCGATCGGCCGGCTGCGCCGGCGCACCCAGGCGCGGCGCGACGACATGGCCGCCAGGCTGGCTGCCCTCGAAGCGGTGCTCGACGGGCTTCCGGACCCCCTCATCATGCTCGACGACCGGCTGCGCGTGGTGCGCGCCAACCGCGCGGCCGAGGAGCTCCTCGCCGACGAGCCCCAGGGGCGCGAGCTCTCGGCGGTCTTCCGCGTTCCCGCCCTCCTCGAGGCGGCCCAGTCGGCGCTCCGCCGCGGCGCCGGCTCGACCGCCAGCTTCGAGCTCGCGAGCCCGGTGCGCCGCGCCTTCGTCGGGCGCGTCGAGCGGCTCGCCGGCTTCGCGCGCGACGAGATCTCGCTCATCATGGTGCTGCACGACCTGACCACCGAGAAGCGCGCCGAGCAGATGCGCGCCGACTTCGTGGCCAACGCCAGCCACGAGCTCAGGACCCCGCTCGCCACTCTCCTCGGCTTCATCGAGACCCTCCAAGGCCCGGCGAGCCAGGACGCCCGCGCCCGCGGCCGCTTCCTCGCCATCATGCAGCAGCAGGCGAGCCGCATGTCGCGCCTGGTCGACGACCTCCTCTCGCTCTCCCACATCGAGCTGCGCGAGCACACGGCACCGACCGATGCGATCGACGTCGTCAAGGTGCTGCGCGGGGTGATCGACGCGCTGCAGCCCCTCGCGCGGGCGCGCGACATGCCGATCGCCCTCGAGCTCAAGGGCGAGGAGCCGCCGAGCGTGCTCGGCCACGGCGACGAGCTCGCCCAGGTGTTCCAGAACCTCATCGACAACGCCCTCAAATACGGCCGCCGCGGCACCACGGTGCGCGTCACGGTGGCGAGCGCCGAGCGCGCACCCCTGCCGCTCGGCCGTGCCCCCGCCGCGGGCCTCGTCGCCGTCGCCGTCGCGGACGAGGGCGAGGGCATCGCCAAGGAGCAGATCCCGCGCCTGACCGAGCGCTTCTACCGGGTGGACGCCGCGCGCTCGCGCGAGCTCGGCGGCACCGGCCTCGGCCTCGCCATCGTGAAGCACATCGTGAGCCATCACCGGGGCGCCTTGCAGATCGAGAGCGAGCCGGGACAGGGCAGCGTCTTCACGGTCTTCCTCCACGCGGCCGGAGCGGCACCCAGGCCCGAGGAGGACGCCGCGGCATCCTCGTCCAGTCACGGAACTGTCACATCACCGTAGTAATTTCATCGCGCACCACGGGTAGGCTGGGAAACGCTGGGGGCGCGCGAGGCAGGAGAACGAGATGGCCGCTGAGCACATCGTCAAGGCCTACGATCAGGAGCTCGACCAGCTCAACAACACGATCGCCCAGATGGGCGGACTCGCGGAGATCCAGCTTGCCAACGCCATCGCCGCGGTCGTCCAGCGCGACCCCGAGCTCGCCGCCGAGACGGTCGAGGCCGACGTGCGCATCGACGCGCTCGAGCACGAGGTGCAGGACCAGGTGGTGCGCCTCTTGGCGCTGCGCCAGCCGATGGCGCGGGATCTGCGCAACATCGTGGCGGCGCTCAAGATCTCGAGCGATATCGAGCGCATCGGCGACTACGCGACGAACGTCGCCAAGCGCGCCATCGTGCTGAGCCAGACCCAGGCGGTGAAGCCCGCCTATGCCGTGCCGCGCATGGGGGCGATCGCGCAGGCGCTCATCAAGGACGTGCTCGACGCCTTCGCCGAGCGCAACACCGAGAAGGCGATGCGGGTGTGGCGCAGCGACGAGGAGCTCGACGACATGTACTCGGGCCTCTTCCGCGAGCTCCTCACCTACATGATGGAGGATCCGCGCAACATCACGCCCTCGACGCACCTCCTCTTCATCGCCAAGAACATCGAGCGCATCGGCGACCACGCGACCAACATCGCGGAGACCGTGCATTTCCTCGTCGAGGGCGGCTCGTTCCGCGAGCACCGCCCCAAGGGCGACAATTCGAGCTTCACCGTGGTGGCGCCGAGCGCCCAGCGCGCGAGCGAGCGCGGGGCCGAGCCGGGCGAGGGGAAGAGCAACGATTAGCGAGCTCATGAAATTGCACGTCCTGATCGTCGAGGACGAGGCGGCACTCGTCGAGCTGCTGCGCTACAACTTCGAGCAGGAAGGCTTCCGCGTCTCCGCCGCCGCCGACGGCGAGGAGGCGCTCATCATGGTGGCCGAGGATCCGCCCGACATCATCGTGCTCGACTGGATGCTGCCGCTGATGTCCGGGCTCGACGTCTGCCGCCAGCTGAGGAGGCGCCCCGAGACGCGCAACGTTCCCATCATCATGCTGACCGCCCGGGGCGAGGAGGGCGACCGCATCCGCGGCCTCAACAGCGGGGCGGACGACTACATCACCAAGCCCTTCTCGCCGCGCGAGCTCGTGGCGCGCGTGCGCGCGGTCCTGCGCCGCGCCCGTCCGGCGCTCGCCGAGGAGCGCTTGAGCTTCGTCGACATCGTCATGGACTTGGCCGCCCACCGGGTGACGCGCGGCGGCCGCAACGTCCATCTCGGGCCGACCGAGTTCCGCCTGCTGCGCTACCTCCTCGAGCATCCCGGCCGCGTCTTCTCGCGCGAGCAGCTCTTGGACGCGGTGTGGGGGAGCGACGTCTACGTCGAGCCGCGCACCGTCGACGTGCACATCCGGCGCCTCCGGCGCGCGCTCAACGGCGAGCGCGATTCCGATCCCATCCGCACCGTGCGCTCCGCCGGCTACGCCCTCGACGACGCCCTCGTCTGACGAGACGCCCGCGAATCCCTCTCCTGCTTGCGGGAGACGGGGTTAACATGCACCAGCGCTTTCTCCGGGGTGACGAGAGAGGCGGTTCCATCCAAACGGGAACCGCTCTAAGCTCCGGCCCCTCGGAAACGCGCAAGCCCCGGGGAGCAGAGCGATGCCGGAGATGGCCGAGCGGGTGACGGCGGCGATCGAGGACGTCCGTGCCGGGCGCCTCGTCGTGGTGGTCGACGACGACGACCGCGAGAACGAGGGCGACCTCATCATGGCGGCGGCGCTGGCGACGGCGGAGCAGGTCGCGTTCATGGTGCGCCACACGAGCGGCATCCTCTGCACGCCGCTTGGCGCCGCCGACGCCGCGCGCTTGGGCCTGCCCCCCATGGTCGCCGTCAACGAGGGCCTGCAGGGCACCGCCTTCACCGTCTCGGTCGATTTTCGCCACGGCTTGACGACGGGGATCTCCGCCGAGGAGCGCTGCAGCACGGTGCGGGCGCTTGCCAACGGCAATACAGGGGCGAGCGACTTCGTGCGGCCCGGGCACGTCTTCCCGCTTATCGCGAAGGAGGGCGGCGTGCTCATGCGCTCGGGGCACACCGAGGCGGCGGTCGATCTGGCGCGGCTTGCCGGGTTGGCCCCGGTCGGCCTCTTGGCCGAGCTCGTCAACGACGACGGCAGCGTCAAGCGCGGCGCCGAGGTGCGAAGCTTCGCCGCCGAGCATCGCCTGACGGTCATCTCGGTCGCCGATCTCATCGCCTACCGCCAGGCGCGCGAGCGGCTGGTCGAGCGCATCCGCGAGTTTCCCGTGGCGACCGCCATCGGCGAGGCGCGCGGCTACGCCTATCGCACGCCGTTCGACGAGGTGCAGCACTTGGCCCTCGTCTATGGCGCGCTCGGCGACGGCAGTGCGGTGCCGACGCGCCTTCACCGCGAGGAGATCATGAGCGACGTGTTCGGCGGCGGCCGCGTGCTGGCCAAGGTCTTCGAGCGCTTCCGCGCCGAGGGCAGGGGCGTGCTCATCTATTTGCGCGACGGCACCGCCGGCGTGCCGGCGGGCGGCCTAGCCGAGGCGGAGGCAGCGGTGCGCGGGGCGAGCAACAGCGAGGCCGCGCGCGAGCGCCAATGGCGCGAGATCGGGCTCGGCGCCCAGATCCTGCGCGACCTCGGCGTGCGCTCGATCCGCCTCCTCGCCGTGCGACCGCGCCAATATGTGGCGCTCTCCGGCTTCGGCATCTCGATCGCCGGCACCGAGCTCATCGCCTGAGATCAGCCTTTACCCTCGACCAGCGTGCGATAGAGGCGCGCCGCCTCGGCGCCGAAGCAGCAGAAGAGAACCCGCTCGGGCCCCGGCGCCTTGGCGAGCTCGCCCTCGACCGTGGCAAAGGCGATCGCAGCCGCGCGCGCCAGCGGAAAGCCGTAGGCGCCGGTGCTGATCGAGGGGAAGGCGATGCTCGCAGCGCCGATCTCGCGGGCGCGCGCGAGGGAATTGCGGTAGCAGCTTTCGAGCAGTCGCTCCTCGCCGTGGCCGCCGCCGCGCCACACGGGACCGACCGTGTGGATCACCCATGCGGCGGGGAGGCGGTAGCCCTTGGTGAGCTTGGCCTCGCCGGTGGGACAGCCGCCGAGAAGCCGGCACTCCTCGCGCAGCTCGGGCCCGGCCGCGCGGTGGATGGCACCGTCCACCCCGCCGCCGCCGAGCAGGGCGCTGTTCGCGGCATTGACAATGGCATCGACCGCGAGCCGGGTGATGTCGCCTTCCACGACCTCGAGCGAGTGAGCCATGGCTAAGGCTGGATCGCCTCCTCGGCCGGCTGATAGGCGAGGCCGAGGTCGCGCGCCACGGCCCTGTGGGTGACCTTGCCGCGATGCACGTTGAGGCCGGCGAGGAGATGGCGGTTCTCGGCAAGGGCGCGGCGGTAGCCCTTGTCGGCGAGCTCGAGGGTGAACGGGAGGGTCGCGTTGGTGAGCGCGAAGGTCGAGGTGCGCGCCACGGCGCCCGGCATGTTGGTGACGCAGTAATGCACCACGCCCTCCTCGACGTAGGTCGGTGCCGCGTGGCTGGTGGGCCGGCTCGTCTCGCAGCAGCCGCCCTGGTCGATCGAGATGTCGACGATGACCGAGCCGCGGCGCATGCGGCGCACCATCTCGCGCGTCACCAGCTTGGGCGCCGCCGCCCCCGGCACGAGCACGGCGCCGATCACGAGATCGGCCTGGCTCACGTGCTCCTCGATGGCGGCCATGGTGGCGAACATGGTGTGCAGCTTGGCGCCGAACTGCAAATCGAGCTCGTAGAGCCGCTTCAAGGACTTGTCGATGACGATGACGTGCGCCTCAAGGCCCATGGCCATGCGCGCCGCGTTGGTGCCGGAAACGCCGCCGCCGATGATGACGACCTTGGCCGCGGCCACCCCCGGCACGCCGCCCAAGAGCATGCCGGCGCCGCCCTGCTCCTTCTCGAGGCAGTGGGCGCCGACCTGGATCGACATGCGGCCGGCGACCTCGCTCATGGGGGCGAGGAGCGGGAGGCCGCCCGTCTCGTCGGTCACCGTCTCGTAGGCGATGGCGGCGACGCCGCTCGCAATGAGGGCCTTGGTCTGCTTGGCGTCGGGCGCCAGGTGCAGATAGGTGAAGAGCACCAGGCCCTCGCGCAGCAGCTTGTATTCGACGGGCTGCGGCTCCTTCACCTTGACGATGAGCTCGGCCGCGGCGAAGACCTCGGCGGCCGAGCCGAGCACCTTGGCGCCCGCCTTGCGGTAGGCCTCGTCGTCGAAGCCGATGCCCTGGCCGGCTGCCGTCTCGACCGAGACCTGGTGGCCGCGGTGGACGAGCTCGCGCACGCCCGCCGGCACCAGGCCGACGCGGTACTCGTGGGTCTTGATCTCCTTGGGGACGCCTACGTGCATGGAGCGTTTCCTCGCCTTTGCCGGAGTATGGCGCGTCAGGGGCGGGAGTGCCAAGCCTCGGCCGCAGGAGGTGCCGCGCGCTCGCGCAGCATGAGCCAGACGAGCGCCACCAGCCCGGGCACGCCGAGGAACGCTGAGGCGGCGAAGAAGGCGATCCAGCCGAGCTGCTCGGCCAAGATGCCGCTCAAGGAGGAGATGAGGGTGCGCCCGACGGTCGCGAGGGAGGAGAGGAGCGCGTATTGCGTCGCCGTGTAGCCGCGCGAGCAGAGCCCGGAGAGATAGGCCACGAGTGCTGCCGAGCCCATGCCGCCGGTCACGTTCTCGGCCGCTATGGTGAGCGCGAGCATGGCGATGTCGTGGCCGGCCCAGGCCTGGAGCGCATACATGAGGTTCGAGGCGGCTTGGGCTATGCCGCAGATGAGGAGGCTCGGGAACATGCCCAGGCGCGTCACCATGAGGCCGCCCAGGAAGGCGCCGATGAGGGTGGCGAAGAAGCCGAAGACCTTGGAGACGCTGGCGATCTCGGAGAGCGAGAAGCCGAGGCCGATGTAGAGCGGGTTGGCCATGACGCCGGCCACCGCGTCGCCGAGCTTGTAGAGGAGGATGAAGAGGAGGATGGCGAGCCAGTGAGGCCGCCGCATGAAGTCGGCGAAGGGGGCGACCACGTGGTCGCGCGCCCAGGCCGCAACGGGCGGCGCGCCGCCTCGCCCCGGGGCTTGCGCGCGCGCTCCCGCCGCCGGCTCCGGATTGGCGAGGATCGTCGCCATGCCGATCGAGATGAGGAGCGCCATCACGTAATAGGCCGCATGCCAGCCGAAGGCGTCGGCGAGATAGAGGGCGCCGGCGCCGGCGATCAAGAGGCCCAGGCGGTAGCCGGTCTGGATCATGGCGGCACCGGGGCCCTGCTCCTCGGGCGTCAGGATCTCGACGCGGTAGGCGTCGATCACGATGTCCTGGCTCGCCGAGAGGAAGGCGACGAGGAGGGCCAGGGCGGCTGTGGCGAGCGGCTGCTCGTTCGGCGTCAGGCTGCCGAGGGCTGTGATCGCGGCGATCAGGAGGAGCTGCACGAAGATCGCCCAGCCGCGGCGCTGCCCCAAGCGGCCGAAGAGCGGCAGCGGCAGCCCGTCAATCAAGGGCGACCACAGGAACTTCAAGGAATAGGGCAGCCCCACCGCGGCGAAGAGCCCGATCGAGGCCTTGGAGACGCCCTCCGTGGCGAGCCACGCGCTGAGCGTCGAGAAGGTGAGGAGCAGCGGCAGCCCGCTCGAGATGCCGAGGAGGAGGATGGCGAGCACCCGGCGGTCGCTGTAGACACGGAGGGCTTGGAGCCAGCTCTTCGGCACGGAAGGCCTCTCTCGGGTGGGCCGCAAGCGATCTTAGGGCAGGGCGGCGGGCACGTGCTAGCGGGCTTTGGCAGCGTCGAGGCGGAAGGATTCCCCTGCGTTTCTACAGATGATAGTGTGCTGCGCGCCGGGCCTTCCAAAGCCAACCACCATGACCGGCGGGCCAACCGAGGAGCACCCCAAAACCATGCTGCGCCGCGGCGGTTGCCAGTGCGGCGCTGTCCGCTACGAGATCTCGGCGCCGCCGACCGTGGTCTATGCCTGCCATTGCCTGGAGTGCCAGAGGCAGTCGGGAAGCGCCTTCGCCATGGCCATGGTCGTCCCGGCAAAGGGCTTCCGGCTGCTGCAAGGCCAGCCGAAATCCTTCGCGCGGACCGGCGAGAGCGGGCGCACCATGCTGTGCTGGTTCTGTCCCGACTGCGGGACGCGGCTCTACCATTCGCCCGCCAAGCTTGCAGAGAACGTCAACGTCAAGCCCGGCACGCTGGACGACACCGCATGGCTGCGGCCGAGCGTGCATGTCTGGACGCGGAGCGCGCAGCCCTGGGTCCGCATCCCGAGCGACGCTATCCGGCACGACACCCAGCCGCAAGATCGCAGCTGGCTGCTCCCTCCGGAACGGCGCTGAGAGGAGGGGTCGATTGTGACGTCCGGCGCCGGCATCTCGACCGCGGCCAGCGGCGGCACGCCAGCGCGCGCGGTCTTCCGGGTGCCGCTCGCAGCGCGCCTCCTCTCGCTCTTCGGCGTGCTGGTGGTCGGCGCCGCGAGTGCTGCCATGACGGCTTTCGCCGTCGTGCTGCTGTTCGGCAGGCAATGGCAGGTCGGCCTCTTCGTCCTGGCACCCTGCGCCTGTTTTATCGCCGGCCTCACGGGCTATGTAGCGCGGGATTTGCGCGGCAAATGGGGCCTCCGCGTGGCGCTCGACGCCAACTCACTCGCCCTCGAGCTGCCTGCCGGGCGCTCGCTCATCCACCGCCCGCAAGCGACGCACGCGATCATCCCCTATGGGGATATCGAGGCGATCGAGACGCGGCTCGAGGCCTATTCCAGCCTCGGCATGGCGAGCATGCAGCGCGCCTACGCGCTGCGGCGCAAGGGCGGCGAGCTGATCTTCCTCTTCGAGGACCGCGCACTCGGAACGCCGCTCGCGACCCCGTATTTTCAGCACCTCGCGGCCGAGATCGCCGCGCGCGCCCAAGTCCCCTTTCGCGATCTCGGCATGGTCGAGGGCAAGGGCAGCGTCCTCGCCGTCTGGGGCACGCAGGCGCCCGACTGGGCGGCGCCTTCCCTCCCGCTCGCCCGCCAGCTGCGCATTTGGCGGCACGTGTGGGCGACCGGCGCACTCGCGGTTGCCGTCGTCATCATTGCGCTGGTGGTGCGACTGCTGAGCGCTCCGCTGTGAGCGCGGCCTAACGGCCTAGAACGCTCGCCCCGCCCCGCTCACCCCGCCTTGCGCGCTTCCTTCTTGCGCTCGTGGCGGTCGAGGTATTGCTTCCTGAGCCGGATGACCTTGGGCGTCACCTCGACGAGCTCGTCCTCGCCGATATAGGAGATCGCCTGCTCGAGGGTGAGGAGGCGCGGCGGGGTCAAGCGCACCGCCTCGTCCTTGTTCGCGGCGCGGATGTTGGTGAGCTGCTTGCCCTTCAAGGGATTGACCTCGAGGTCGTTGCCGCGGCTGTGCTCGCCGATGATCATGCCCTGGTAGACGCGGTCGTTCGGATTGATGAAGAGCACGCCGCGCTCCTCGAGGTTCCAGAGGGCGTAGGCGACGGCAAGGCCGTCGCCGAGCGAGACGAGCACGCCGTTGCGGCGGCCCTGCATCGGGCCCTTGAAGGGCGCGTAGCCGTGGAAGAGGCGCGAGAGCACGCCGGTGCCGCGCGTCTCGGTCAGGAACTGGCCCTGGTAGCCGATGAGGCCGCGCGCGGGCACCAGGAGCGTGAGCCGCGTCTTGCCGCCGCCGGAGGGCCGCATCTCGACGAGCTCGCCCCTGCGCTCGGCGAGCCCGTCGATGACGACGCCGGTATGGGCGTCGTCCACGTCGATCAGCACCTCCTCGATGGGCTCGAGGCGGGCGCCGGTCAAGGGATCGTCCTTGAAGAGCACGCGCGGCCGGCTGATCGAGAGCTCGAAGCCCTCGCGCCGCATGGTCTCGATGAGCACGCCCATCTGCAGCTCGCCGCGGCCGGCGACCTCGAAGGCGTCGCGCTCCTCGGACTCGCTCACCTTGATGGCGACGTTGCCCTCGGCTTCGCGCATAAGCCGCGTGCCGATCTCGCGCGAGGTGAGGCGCGTGCCGTCGCGGCCGGCAAGCGGCGAATCATTGACCGAGAAGGTCATGGCGATGGTGGGCGGGTCGATCGGCTGGGCCTTGAGCGCCTCCGTCACCTCGGGGGCTGCGAGCGTGTCGGCGACGGTCGCCCGCGCGAGCCCGGCGATCGCGATGATGTCGCCGGCCTCGGCGTGCTCGATCGGCACGCGCTCGAGCCCGCGGAAGGCGAGGAGCTTGGTGAGCCGCCCCTCCTCGAGGACGCCGCCGTCGCGCGCCAGCGCTCTCACCGGCATGTTGAGCCGTGCGGTGCCTGAATAGATGCGGCCGGTGAGCACGCGGCCGAGATAGGAATCGTATTCCAGCGTGCTCGCCAGCATGGCGAAGGGTCCTAGGGCGTCGGCCTTGGGCTGAGGGATATGGGAGATGATGAGCTCGAAGAGCGGCGCCATGCTCTCGCGCGGTGCCTCCAGGCTGGCGGCGGCCCAACCCTCGCGCCCCGAGGCGTAGAGCAGCGGGAAGTCGAGCTGCGCCTCGCTCGCGTCGAGCGCGGCGAAGAGATCGAAGATCTCCTCGTGCACCTCGTGCGGCCGCGCGTCGGGCCGGTCGCACTTGTTGATCAGCACGATCGGCCTCAAGCCCAGGCGCAGCGCCTTGGAGAGCACGAACTTGGTCTGCGGCAGCGGGCCCTCGGCGGCGTCGACCAGCACCACCGCACCATCCACCATGTCGAGGATGCGCTCGACCTCGCCGCCGAAATCCGCGTGACCCGGCGTATCCACGATGTTGAGGCGCACGCCCTGCCAGGCGACGGAGGTGCATTTGGCGAGGATGGTGATGCCGCGCTCGCGCTCGAGGTCGTTCGAGTCGAGCGCACGCTCGGCCATCGCCTGGTGGGCGCGCACCGCACCGCTCTGCCTCAAGAGCACGTCGATGAGCGTGGTCTTGCCGTGGTCGACGTGCGCGATGATGGCGAGGTTGCGGATGTCCATGGGGCTCGCAGAGGTTCTCCGGTTGCGCCGTAACATAGTGATTGCGGCCTGCCGGAACAACCATCGCGGCCGTCGCCGTTAAAAGAATTGTTCAGCGCAGAGGACGCAGGGGATGCGCAGCAGACGCGGGAGATCCCGGGGACGTCCTGACTTTGCGCCCTCCGCGCATCCCCTGCGTCCTCCGCGCTAGTCCCTTCCTTACGTCCAGGGTTATGCCAGGCCTGCTTCGCGGGCGAGCTCGGCGAGCGGGCGCTCGGGACGCGCGCCGAGGTGGCCGATCGCCTCGGCCGCTGCCAGGCTTCCGAGGCGGCCCGCGCGCGCGAGATCGTAGCCGTGGGTGTAGCCATAGAGAAATCCGGCGGCGTAGAGATCGCCGGCGCCGGTGGTGTCCACCACCTGGGCGACGGGTGCCGCGTCGATGACGTGCACTTCGCTGCCGGCGAGGATGACCGAGCCTTTCTCGCTCCGCGTCAGGCAGGCGATCTCGCAATGGCCGCGCACCGCCTGGAGTGCTGCATCGAAGCTCGGCACCTCGTAGAGTGCCGCGATCTCGTGCTCGTTGGCGAAGAGGATGTCGACGTGCGCCTCGACGAGGTCTTGGAAGGCGGCGCGGTAGCGCTTAACACAGAAGGGATCGGAGAGCGAGAGCGCCACCTTGCGCCCGCTCGCGTGGGCGACCTCGGAGGCCTTGCGGAAGGCCTCCTGGGCGCGCGGCGGGTCATAGAGATAGCCCTCGAGATAGGTGAGCTCGGCGGCGGCGACGAGCTCGCCCTCCACGTCCTCCGGCCCGAGCTCGATGCAGGCGCCGAGATAGGTCTGCATGGTGCGCTGGCCGTCGGGCGTCACGAAGACGAGGCAGCGCGCGGTCGCCGGACCCACGGGTGCTGGCGGCGTCGGGAAATGCACGCCGAGCGCCTGGATGTCGTGGCGGAACACCCGGCCGAGCTGGTCGCTCTTGACCTTGCCGATGAAGGCGGCCCGCCCGCCTAGGGAAGCGATGCCCGCGATGGTGTTCGCCGCCGAGCCGCCCGAGCATTCGATGCCCGGCCCCATGCGGCGATAGAGCGTCTCCGCCTCGCCTGCGTCGACCAGCGTCATGGCGCCCTTCTCGAGGCCGAGCTCGGCGAGCGCCTCCTCCCGCGCATGCGCCAGCACGTCGACGATGGCATTGCCGATGCCTAAGGCGTCGAAGCGCGCGTGGCCGGATGGAGTGCTGGCCATGGGGTCTTGCCTCTCGCTCGTTGCGGCTTTCGTGGGGGATCAGGCGTCGCCGGCAAGGCGCCGGGCGGCGCAGTATAGCGATGCCGCACTTGTCCGCAACAGGATGCGCGCCGCTTGCCCCGGGCGGTAACGCATATGGCCGCCTCGCCCTTCGAGACGCGCGCTCTGCGCGCTCCTCAGGGTGAGGTGGCCCCCGCGGTTGGTGGATTTCCTCATCCCGAGGGGGGCCGCAGGCCCGTCTCGAAGGATGAGGAAATCCGCTCGGCGCCAATTGCGATTGCGCTGGCGCTTGCCGCGGGTGGCGGCGCTGAGCTAAGGAGAGGACGAGGAGCCCGGCCGCCGCCGAGCGCCGCAAGGGATCGCGCGAAAAGCATGCTCGGCTATATAGCCTCGTCGCTCGCACAGCTCTCGGATGCGCGCATTCTCGCCGTGCTGCTCAAGAGTGCTGCGCTCACCGTGATCGTCATGGCGCTCCTCTTGGGCGGTGCGGCGCTCGGGCTCGCGCAAATTCCCTTCGCGCAATCCTGGCTGCATTGGGCGGCCGGCCTCTTGGGCGCGCTCGCCGCACTCTTCCTCGCAGCCGTGCTCTTCACGGTGGTGGCAAGCGTCGTGGTGAGCTTCTTCCTCGACGAGGTGGCGGATGCGGTCGAGGTGCTGCACTACCCCGAGGCGGGGCCGGCGCGGCGGCAGGGCTGGGGCGAGCTTGCCATGGCGGGGTTGCGCTTTGCCGGAACGAGCGTTCTTCTCAACCTCCTGGCACTCCCGGTCTATCTCTTCTTTCCGGCAATAAATCTGTTGTTTTTCTATGGCTTGAACGGCTATCTTGTGAGCCGGGCGTATTTCGAGCTGGTGGCCTTCCGGCGGCTTACGCCGCCCGAGGCGCGGCGTCTGCGCCTCGCCCATCCGGCTCAGATGCTCCTCGTGGGGGTACTCACCGCCGTGGCGCTGACGGTGCCGGTGGTGAACCTGCTGGCACCCGTGTTGGCGACCGCCCTCATGGTGCATGTCTATCACGGGATGACGCGGGTGCGCCGGCCCCGCGGCATGCCATGATGTCCGGCAGCGATGGCCTTGCGCCGCGGCGGGCTCCTCTTGCGAGGGTCCGCTCGGCTCGGGAGAGGGGGTTGCGATGATCTTCAAACGCAGGAAGCCCGGCGAGGAGGGCGGCAGCGAGGCGCCCCGCGAAGAGCCGCCGCCGCCGCTCGATGCCGGCGCCGCCGCTGCCCGGCCCTTCACGCGGCCGGCCAGCTCGGAACTCCTTGCCCGGCCGTTGCCCGCCGTACCCAAGAGTGCGGTTGCGGTGCCGCCGCGGGCCGATCTCCCGCGCCGCGTCGTCGACATTCCTTCGCTGCCGCGCCGGGTCGAGCGCCCGGCAGCACCCGCGGCAGACAGCAAGAAGCTGATCGTCGGCCGCGAGATCTGCCTGAATGGCCATATTTCCGCGTGCGAGCGGCTGGTGGTCGAGGGCACGGTCGAGGCCGAGCTCAACGACTGCCGCGCCATCGAGGTGGCGGATTGCGGCACCTTCAAGGGGGCCGCCGAGGTCGAGGGCGCCGAGATCTCGGGCCGCTTCGAAGGCTCGCTCACGGTGCGCGAGCGCCTCTTGATCCGCAGTTCCGGCCGCGTCACCGGCAAGGTGCGCTACGGCCGCCTCGAGATCGAGCAGGGCGGCGAGATCAACGGCGAGGTGAGTAGCCTGGGCGCCGCCGCGGCGCCGGCCCGGCATCTCACGGCGGCACCGGCGGTCGACAGCAGCTTCCTCGATAGCGCCGCCGCAGGCGGCGGCGAGGAGTGACGCGGAGCGCCGCGCGTTAGATCGAGGGGTGCCGTCGGGGGCGGCGGACAAGGGGGGAGGTCGTCGTGAGGGGGGGCATGGTGCTGGCGCCGCGCGGCGGACCGCAGCTGTTGCGGACGGGCGCCGTGGCGGGCATGCTGCTGCTCGCCGCCTGCGCCCAGCCGGGGGGGTACCCTGGCGCTGCACTCTCCGAAAAGGCTCCAAGCGGCTCAGGCGAAGGCCTTGAGGCGCACGCGGCGCCGCCGCCGCTCGCGGCCGGCGGCAAGTTGGCGCTGCCTGCGGCGGTGGCGCGTGGTGCCATGCTCGCGGCGATCCCCGTCGCGGCGAAGCGCACGGCCGGACCGGCAGGTGTTCCGACGCCCGAGGACCTCAAGGGGCTCGCCGCCGACGAGCTTGCGGCGATGCTGGGAGCACCCTCGCTCCTCAGCCGCGACGGGCCGGCGCAGATTTGGCAATATGCCGGCGGCGGCTGCGTGCTGCACGTCTTTCTCTATGACGAGCGCGGCACCTTCCGCGTGACCTATGCGGAGCTCCGCGTCGACGACCGCGAGGCGGCACGGCCGCCCTTCTGCGTCGAGCGCAGGCGGCGGCCGCAAGCGAGCGCCGGCATCAGCTTCGGCAAGACCACGCTCGGGCCCGGCGCACTGCCGGCGGGCTTCGCCAGGAAGGCGCCGCCAGGGCAGATTCTGACAGGGCGAATCTGAGGCCCGCTTACGCCACCGTCTTCCCCTTGAAGCCGCAGAGATCGCGCACGATGCAGCGCCAGCACTCGGGCTTGCGCGCCTTGCACACGTAGCGGCCGTGGAGGATGAGCCAGTGGTGGGCGTGGAGCCTGAATTCGGGCGGCACGCGCTTCAGGAGCTTCATCTCCACCTCGAGCGGCGTCTTGCCGGGGGCGAGGCCGGTGCGGTTGCCGATGCGGAAGATGTGGGTGTCGACGGCGATGGTGGGCTCGCCGAAGGCGATGTTCAGCACCACGTTCGCGGTCTTGCGCCCCACGCCCGGCAGCGCCTCGAGCTTCTCGCGCGCGCGCGGCACTTGGCCGCCGTGCTCGCTGAGCAGGATTTCGCTCAGCGCGATCACGTGCTTCGCCTTGCTGTTATAGAGGCCGATCGTCTTGATGAAATGCTTGAGCCGCGCCTCGCCGAGCTTGAGCATCTTCGCCGGCGCGTCGGCTACCTTGAAGAGCGCGTCGGTCGCCTTGTTGACGCTGGCATCCGTCGCCTGGGCCGAGAGCACGACGGCGACCAGCAGCGTATAGGGATTGATGAAGTCGAGCTCGCCGCGCGGATTGGGCCGCTCGGCGGCAAGGCGGCGGAAGAACTCCGCCACGGCCTCCTTCCTCATGCTCGTCATGGCTTCATGCTCGTCATGGCCGCCACTCTATACGGGCAGGCGCGCCGCCGGAAGACGCGGCTCGCGGCACTTTACCGCGCCCTGAGCGCCACCCTATAGTGCCCGACATGAGTGCCCCGCCCGACCCCAACGCGAGCGAAACCGCCGAGCCCCTCCTCTTCGATGCGGTGCTCGTGCCGCACCGCAGCCTGGAGCCGGCCGGCTTCTGGCTGCTCATGGCGGTCGTCAGCGCCGTGAGCTTCGTCTCCGGCATGTATTTCGTGCTGCGCGGCGCCTGGCCGGTGTTCGGCTATTTCGGGCTCGACGTGCTGCTGCTCTATCTCGCCTTCCGGGCGAGCTACCGCTCGGCGCGGTTCTGCGAGACGATCAGGCTCGGGGCCGACGCCCTCGTCGTCGAGCGCTTGGGTCCGCGCGGCCGCCGCGCGCGCTGGAGCTTCCAGCCCTACTGGCTCAAGGTCGAGATCGACGAGCCGCCGCAGCACGGCAGCCAGCTGCGCCTCACCTCCCACGGCCGCTCGCTCGTCGTCGGCGCCTTCCTGCCGCCCGGCGAGCGCTACGAGGTCGCCCAGGCCCTGCGCGCGGCACTCAGCCGCCAGCGCGAAGGCCGCAATGCCGGCGACTGGGCCGCGGCGGCCGAGCACGGCTGAGACCGCCCGGCGCGCGCCGGGCGAGACGACAAGGGCGATGGCCAAGATCGCACTCCCCGAGAACGCCGTGCTCATGGTCATCGACCTGCAGAAGGCGATCGACGATCCGCGCTGGGGCCGGCGCAACAATCCGGGCTGCGAGGCGAGGGTGGCGGCACTCCTTGCGGCTTGGCGCGCGCGCGGCATGCCCATCGTCCATATTCGCCACGATTCGCGCAAGGCCAACTCGACCTACCGCCCGGACCGGCCGGGCCACGGTTTCAAGCCGGAGACCGCATCCCTCGCCGGCGAGACCGTGATCGCGAAAGAGACCAACAGCGCCTTCATCGGCACCGAGCTCGAGCCCTGGCTGCGCAGCTGCGGCTACGGCACCCTCGTCGTCGCCGGCTACAATCGCGACAAGTTGCGCTATCCGAGCGATCTGACGGATGCGGAATGGCAGCATATCGAGCCGCTGATACCACCGGCCAAGAGTGGCGGCGGCAAGCGGAGCGTCAGACATGCGCGAGGTGGTCAACGGTGTGATGTATGTCCTGAGCACAGGGTGCCAGTGGCGCTACATCCCAAAAGACCTGCCGCCGCGGAGCACGGTGAACGGCTACTTTTGCCTATGGGGCTACAACGGCGCGTTGGAGAAGATTCACCACGCGCTCTACGTCAAATGCCGCGAGCAGGATGAAGCCGAGGCGAGCCCCACCGCCTGCATCATCGATAGCCAGAGCGTGAAAAGCGCAGAAAAAGGGGGGCCTGCATCGATCCCCATGGGTTCGATGCAGGCAAGTTGATCAAAGGCAAGAAGCGCCACATCCTCGTCGATACGCTGGGTTTGTTGCTGCACGCGCTGGTTACGTCCGCTGATGTTCAGGATCGCGACGGCGGGCTGATGGTCTTGGCCACGTTGTTCGGACAGTTCCCGTTCCTCAAGAAGCTGTTTGCCGACAGCGCCTATGCGGGGCCGGTGTTCCATGACGGCCTGGCGAACATCATGCCGGACCTCGTCACCGAAATTGTGCGCCGTTCGCGATCGGGCCAAGGCCTTCGTCGTTCTGCCCAAACGATGGATCGTCGAACGCACTATCGGTTGGCTGGGTCGTTGTCGCCGGCTGGCCAAGGACTGGGAAAATCTCAACCATAACGCGCTCGTTTAATTTATTAAAATATAATATTTAATTATTTAATATAATTAAATAAATTTAATTAAATAATAATTAAAAAAAAAAATGAGTTCCCGCGCGGGCTCGTGCGGGTCCTAGAAGATTATGCTTTTTGGTTCTTGAGAAGACGCGCTCTGATTGCGTCGCGTCCGCGCTCAAGGTCGTCTTCCATGAGAAGATTACCCTGCTGCATAGACACGTTGCCGCGCGTAAATCGGCGTATCACGCTGTCGGCAATCTCGTCGTCTTCGGCGGCGGCATCGATGGGCGTGATGCCGCGCTTCAGCAAGAGACGAATTGCAAGGGTCCGCTCATTCTTCATCGTAGCTCCCTCGGGTGATCAGCGTTTCTTGCCATCCGCCCGATGGTCGGTTGTACGCCCTACCCCGCGCCGCCTCGCGGTCTAGGGAGTTGCGCGCATCCTACTGCGACATTTTGTCACAGCCCCACAGATTGGCTAGACAGGGGTCTGTACGCTTGCGGGCTTCTCGCGTGATCATAGCGTGTCCTCGCGTACGCGACACCGCTAATACACCTGAGACGCCAACGATTTGTGGCCGGGCGCTAATCGGACCACAACATGTTGAGCAAGGGCACCCTACTCCAACATATTCGTTGAATTAAGCGTTTCTCGGCACTTCCTTCCCCCGCATCTCAATTCGTGGCAATGCGGGACCTAGCCGACTTGCGGGGCAAGAGTTAACCGGCGATGATGTTAAATAGGGGGGCGCGCGCCAACAACTAGGAGAGATTGCTCATACTAAGTGTGCGGCATCAGCATAGGCCAACACTGGCGCGGAATGGGCTGCTCCCATTCGCGCCAGAATACCGGAGATAGATTGATTTGGCGGTCGGCAACACCGTCACATTATCCCCCTCAATCGACCCGCGCCTTTTCCGGCGCTCTTCGTCGAATCTCTTTTTTAGCTCTGGCTCCGCCTTCAATCGTGCGTCGATAAATGCGCGCAGAGCGTCCGCGATGATTCGGTGCTCGGGCGCGCCGCGATGGGCTTCGCAAAAATCGACAAGGTCGCTGGCGAGGGGTTCCCGCAGCTTCCACCGGCCTTTCGGCGGATTGGGGTCGGCTGTCACCATGCTTCGGACAGTACCAACTGTTACCAGCCGTTACCAGATTTTGCTTGACGGCGCTGGCGGCAGAGGGGCAAGATAGGCGCACAAAAAGAGCGCCCCCGAAGGGGCGCTGAGTTGCCGGATCAGTTTCTACGGGTGGCCGCGTGTGAGGCGCGGCCATTTCCGTATGTGAGCTTCGATGGTTTCCCATCGTCCGCGTCTGCACCTGAGGTATCTCCTTACGGAGACCATCCGCCCCCAGGGCAGTCCGCACGCGAATGCATCCATGTGCTGCTCCGCCACGGTGGGCAGGTTTTGGCCTGCCGACCTCGGAGCGCCCGATGCGCCCCGCCCAATCAGGGCGCGGGCGCCGTCCTTAGACGGAGGGCCGGAGCATTCGCGGCAGAAAGGGAACCAACAAGATCGCGTCGGTCAATCCAAAGTTATCCACAAGAACTAGCGGTTTGTTAATATTTCTGTGGATAACCTTCGTCGATCAAGCGCCGGTCATCACCAACAACTCGGTCGAGGCGACGGTGCGCATGGCGGGCAACCTCGGTTTCGCCACCTATGTCGTCGCCGACGGCTGCTTCACGGTGGACAAGCGCGATCTTTCAGGCGAGCTCCATCCCGCCGAGCGCGTCCACGCGCTCTCGCTTGCCAACATGCAGGGCGAATATGCCCAAGTGGTAGAGAGCCGCGAGCTCCTCGCGGCCCTCGCCCGCACGCCCGGCAGCTCGTCCTGAGCGATAGTGCAACAGTTGCACTAGGGCGAGACTTATGGTAGCGCTCCACCGTGACGCCGATCGGAAAATTGCCGTCTACGGGCGCGAGCATGGCGTGCCCCATTTCCACGTGGAGGGCCGCGGATTTCGCTGCTCTATCATCATCGGAACGGAAGAGCCGATCATCGGGACAGCTCCCCGCGCGATCTTGAAAGCGGCTTGCGCTTGGGCGCGGGAGAATCGCCAAATGCTGATGGCGAAATGGCAGGAGCTGAATTCATGAGTGCCGAAGACAAGCTCCGCACGATCGCGGCGGTGAAAGCCAAAGCTCCCGCGGCGATCGCGGTCAAATGGTCCGACGGCACGCGTGCCGATCTCGACCTCGGCGCGCTGCTCAGCAAAAAAGCCTACAGCGCTTTGCGCGATCGAGCCGAATTCGCGCGCGTTCGCGTGGGCGAATGGGGTCACTCCGTCGAATGGCCGTCCGGAGCAGAGCTCGGCGCGGAGACGCTCTGGCTGGAGACCTTGTCGGCCACCGGCCGCGCGGATGCGCGAAGCTTCCTCGAATGGCGCCTGAGGCACGGCCTGTCTTTGAGCAAGACCGCAGAGGCATTGGGCCTTTCCCGGCGGATGGTTGCCTACTACTCGAACGGGGAGAAGCCCGTGCCGCGCCCGATTTTGCTCGCCTGCAAGGGCTGGGAAGTCAGTCACGCGGCATAGCGCCGAACGGTCGGCCTCGCTCAAAAGCCCAGCACGTCGCGCATGCCGTAGAGGCCGGGCGGCCTGCCCCGGGCCCAGAGGGCCGCGCGCACGGCACCCTGGGCGTAGATCTCGCGGCTCGCGGCGCGGTGGGTGAGCTCGAGCCGCTCGCCGGTGCCGGCGAAGACGACGCTGTGGTCGCCCACCACGTCGCCGCCGCGCAAGGCCGCGAAGCCGATGGCGCCCGCCGGGCGCGGACCCGTGTGGCCGTGGCGCGCAGGTACTGCGACCGCATCGAGCTCGACGCCGCGGCCCTTGGCGGCGGCACGGCCGAGGCCGAGCGCGGTTCCCGAGGGCGCATCCACCTTGTGGCGGTGGTGCATCTCCACGATCTCGATATCGTAGCGCTCGTCGAGCGTCGCCGCCACGCGCTCGACGAGGGCCAAGAGGAGGTTGACGCCGACGCTCATGTTGGGCGCCAGCACGATGGGCGCCTTGGCAGCCGCCCGGCGGATGGCGGCCTCGTCCTCGGCGCCGATGCCGGTGGTGCCGATGACGTGCACGGTGCCGCGCGCCGCGGCGAGCCCGGCGTGCTGCACGCTCGCCTGGGGCGCCGTGAAATCGAGCACCGCATCGACGCTTGCGAAGAGTGCCGCCGGGTCGTCGCCCACCGCCAAGCCGAGGGTGCCCAAGCCGGCGAGCTCGCCGAGATCGCGCCCGAGTGCTGCATGGCCCGGCACCTCGCTGCCGCCCGCGAGCCTGCAGCCCTTGGTGCGCGCCACCTCCGCCGCCAACGTCTGCCCCATGCGGCCCGCGCAACCGACGATGCCGATCCGCACCTCCGCCATGTCCGCTTCCTCCCCCGCTTTGACGGCCACGATAGCACCGGGCCGCGCACCCGGACGAGCAAATCCGCCTCCCGGCGGAGGGCTGCGGCAAGAAATTCCGCCGACGCTATTGCCGCGCGACCGAGACCTTGCAGTTCCGCGCGTAAGGGCTTCGCCCCGGCCGCGGGATGCTCTCCGTCCCGCTCAGCTCGATGCGGCCGTCCCTGAGCTTGCCCTGATAGGCGGAATCGAAATGCCAATCGGGCCCCTGCGCGCCGCCCGTGAGGCTCATGGTGCCGTCCGCGGCGAGGCTGCCACTCGCCGTCTCCTTGCCCCTGATGCTGCTGCCGTCCAGGGTGAGGACCGAGCGCGAGAAGTCCGCGCGCGCGCCGCTCACCACCACGACCGCCTCGACGCTGACGGGGCCCATGGTGGAGTTGGGGATCTGCTCGCAGGTGATGCGGCCGACGTAGCGGCCATCGTTGGGCCCGGATTTGCCCGGCCCCGCCGCGGGTGCCGCAGCGGCACTCGGTGCCGAGGCGACCTTCTCGGGGGCCTGCGAGCTCTCTCTCTGCTTTTCGGCCTCGCGCTCGCGCTGCTCCTTCTCCTTGCGCGCCTGGAAGGCCGCGGGCTCCTCGAGCGCGATTGAAGCCACATAGGCAAGCGTGCCGCCCTTGAGCTGGACGCCGTACCAGCCGCCCGACTTCAGCTTGCCGGCGACATGCACCGTCTCCCCCTCCTTGAGGCGGCCCACCTGCTTCGCCCTGATGTCGGGTGCCTCGCGCAAGGGGGCGGTATGCCCGGCGATCATGTCCGCGTCGAGCACCTCGAGCGCCGGCACGTTTTTGACCGCCGTCTGCGCCTCCTGCAGTGCGGCAAGGCGGGCGCGCGCGGCAGGTGCGAATTCGGCGTTCGGATAGCGCTCGACATAGGCCGCGAAGTCGGCGGCGCTCTTGCTGTCCTTGAGCGCCTCCCAGGCCGCGGCAGCCGCCTCTGCCTCCTTGAGCGCCGCCAGGCGGGCGCGCGCGGCAGGCGCGAACTCGCTCGTCCGGGTAGCGCTTGAGATAGGCATCGAGATCGGCCGTGCTCTTGCTTTGCTTGAGGGCGTCCCAGGCCGTTGCCGCGGCCTCGGCCTCCCTCAAGGCGGCAAGGCGCGCGTGCGCGGCGGGTGCCGACTCGGCTTGCGGGTAGCGCTGCAGATAGGCCTTGAGATCGGCCAGGCTCTTGGTGTCCTTGATCGCCGACCAGGCTGCCGCTGCCGCCTGAGCCTCCTTGAGCGCGGCGAGACGCTCGCGCGCGGCGGAGGCGAACTCGCCCTTCGGATAGCGCTCGAGATAGGCCTCGAGATCGGCCGTGCTCTTGCTGTCCTTGAGCGCATCCCAGGCCGCGGCGGCGGCCGCGGCCTCCTTGAGTGCAGCTATGCGCGCGGCGGCGGCGGCGGCGAATTCGGAGTTGGGATGGGCCGCAAGATAGGCCGCGAGTGCCGCCTGGTCGTTGCTCTCCTTGAGCGGCTCCCAGGCCGCGGCCTCGGCCGCGGCCTCCCTGAGGGCGTCGAGCCGGCTGCGCGCGACCGCGGCAAAGTCGCCCTTCGGATATTTCTGCAGATAGGCCTCGAGCTCGACGGTCTTCTTGCTGTCCTTGATCGAATCCCAGAAGGCGATCTCGACCTGATGGTCGCGGGCGGCATTTGCCGCGACATCGCCGGCGGGCGAGCTGGCGGGAGCCGGGCTCGCCTCGCCGCCGGCGCGTCCGCTACCGCCGGCGAGGCTCGTGGGCGGCGCACGCACCTCCTCCTTGCCGCCATGGAAGAGGAGAAAGGCGATGCCGGCCGCGGCAATCGCGGCGGCAAGCCCGGCCAGCGCCAGGAGCTTGCGCCGCGGCAGGCCTGCCGCCCGGCCGGGCGTCTCCGGATGGGCCGCGGCGCGAGACGGCGGTTCCGCCACCTCCGCGGCTCCCGTTCCGGCCGCGACCTTCTCGACGAGGTCGGCCACGAGCTTGGCGCAGCCGCCGGAGGCACTGCGACCGTCCCACGAGGAGAGGTCGACCGTATGGACGTGGAGGAAACGCAAGGGGGGAGCCGCGTGGTCGAAGCGCACCGGCACCAGCTTGCTCTTCTCGAGCGCGTAGCCGGCCTCGGCGCGCACCCAGGACGAATCGACGGAGTGCTGCGACCAGGCGACGATGACGACCTTGGCGTCGGCGATGGCCTTCTCGATGACGAGATCGAAGGAATCGCCCGACTTGATCCGCCGGTCCCACCACACGGAGAGGCCGGCGCCCTCGAGCACCGCCGCCAGCGCCTCGACCCTGTCCTGGTCCTGCCTCGAGTAGCTGATGAAGAGGTCGCTCGCCATTCCCCCGGCCTCGCTCCGCCGCTCCCCCGGGCGGCATTTTGGGGCCTCTCGCACGCGTCTTTCGAGCTGCAATGCTATCGTGCTGAAATGGCTAAGACAACCGGAGGAGCGGCCGCAGGGGGCCGCCGTCAAGCGGCGGCGAAGAGCCTGGCAATGCGCGCCTGAATGGCCGCCGCCGCCTCATGCGGATCGCGGGCCGCCCGGATGGGCCGGCCGACCACGATGTAATCGGCGCCCTTGCGGAAGGCCTCCTCCACGTCGACCGTGCGCTTCTGGTCGTCGCTGTTGGCGACCGGACGGATGCCGGGAACCACGACGAGGAAGTGCGGCCCGAGCTCGGCGCGGAGCCGCTCGGCCTCGAGGCCCGAGGAGATGACGCCGTCGCAGCCGATGGCAAGCGCCCGCTTGGCCCGCGAGAGCACGAGGGCCGCGGCATCGACCGTGAAGCCGAGCGCCTCGAGATCGCCGTTGTCGAGGCTGGTGAGCACCGTGACGGCGAGGATCTTGACCCCGCCCTTCTCGGCGCAGGCGGCGCGCAGGATCTCGTCGTTGCCGTGCACGGTGGCGAATTCCGCGGGATGTCCGCGGAGCTGGCGGACGGCAGAGGCGACCGTATTGGGTACGTCGAAGAACTTGAGATCGACGAAGCACTTCTTGCCGCGCCCGGCGAGCCAATCGATGAGCTCGAAATAGCCCCCGGCCATGAAGATCTCGAGGCCGAGCTTATAGAAGACGACCTCATCGCCGAGCGCCTCGACGAGGCGCTTGGCCTCGGCCACGCTCGCCACGTCGAGGGCGAAGATGAGCCGCTCGCTCGCCGGTATGGGCTTTTCGGAGAGCATCTACTCGGTGAGATCGTCCCACAGCTCGCGCACCTTGGCGAAGAAGCCGGCGGACTGCGGGCTGTTGGGCTTGCCGCCGCCCTCCGCCTCGCCGAACTCGCGCAAGAGCTCGCGCTGGCGCTTGGAGAGATTGACCGGTGTCTCGATCACCGCCTCGATGTACATGTCGCCGCGCTGGTGCGAGCGCAGGACCGACATGCCCTTGGCGCGCAGACGGAACTGGTTGCCGCTCTGGGTGCCGGCGGGCACGTTGACGCGGGCGCGCGAGCCGTCGACCGTCGGCACCTCGATGACGCCGCCGAGCGATGCCGTGGTCATCGGGATGGGCACGCGGCAGAAGATGTTGGCGCCGTCGCGCCGGAAGAGGAGATGCGGCTTGAGCGAGAGGAAGATGTAGAGATCGCCGGGCGGCGACCCGCGCATGCCCGCCTCGCCCTCGCCCGCGAGCCTGATGCGCGTGCCGTCCTCGACGCCGGGCGGGATCGAGACCGAGAGCGTCTTCTCGCGCGCCACCCGGCCGTTGCCGTGGCAAGTGCGGCAGGGATCGCGGATGACGCGGCCCGAGCCCTGGCAGGTCGGGCAGGTGCGCTCGATGGTGAAGAAGCCCTGCTGGGCGCGCACGCGGCCGTGGCCCTGGCAGGTCTGGCAGCTCGCCGGCTGGGCGCCGCCCTCACCGCCCGTGCCGTGGCAGACCTCGCACATGACCGAGCTCGGCACGCGCACCTTGGCCTGGCTGCCGCGGAAGGCCTCCTCGAGCGAGATCTCGAGATTGTAGCGCAGGTCGGCACCCCGCGCGGCGCCGCTGCCGCGGCGGCGGTTGCCGGTGAACTCGCCGAACATCTCGTCGAAGATGTCGGCGAAGCCGGCGCCGAAGCCGAAGCCGTCCGGGCGGAAGCCGCCGGCGCCGCCGTTGGCCGCGAAGGCGGCATGGCCGTAGCGGTCATAGGCGGCGCGCTTCTGCTCGTCCTTGAGGACGTCGTAGGCCTCGTTCAGGTCCTTGAATTTCTGCTCGGCCAACTTGTCGGCCGGGTTGCGGTCAGGGTGATGTTGCATGGCGAGCTTGCGGTAGGACTTCTTGAGGTCCTCCGGGCTCGCCCCGCGGCCCACGCCCAGGGTCTCGTAGTAGTCTGCCTTGGCCATCGTCCTGGCATCCGGACATGGCGCCGCCCCGGTCCCGTCAAGGGCCCGGGGCGGTGCCGAGGTTCACCTCATTGCGGTCATGCGCGCCCTTCAGGCCGACTTCTTGTTCTTCTCGTCGTCGACCTCCTCGAAGTCGGCATCGACGACCTTGTCGCCCTTCTGCGCCGTGCCGTCGCCGGAGGCACCGGGTGCGGCGCCGCCCTGGCCGTCGCCCGGGGACGACGGGCCGCCGGCCGAGCCGCTCTCCTGCGCCGCCTTGTACATCGCCTCGCCGAGCTTCATCGAGGCCTGGGCAAGCGCTTCGGTCTTCGCCTTGATGGCGGCCGCATCGTCGCCCGACATGATGCCGCGCAGCTCCTGGACGGCGCTTTCGATGGCGCCCTTCTCCGCGGCCGAGACCTTCTCGCCGTACTCCTTGAGGCTGCGCTCGGTCGTATGGACGAGCGCCTCGGCGTGGTTCTTCGCCTCGACCAGCTCGCGCCGCTTCTTGTCCTCGCTGGCGTGCTGCTCGGCGTCCTTGACCATGCGCTGGATGTCGGCCTCCGCGAGGCCGCCCGAGGCCTGGATGCGGATGGCCTGCTCCTTGGCGGTGGCCTTGTCCTTGGCCGAGACGTTGACGATGCCGTTGGCGTCGATGTCGAAGGTCACCTCGACCTGGGGCACGCCGCGCGGGGCGGAGGGCAGCCCGACCAGGTCGAACTGGCCCAAGAGCTTGTTGTCCGCCGCCATCTCGCGCTCGCCCTGGAAGACGCGGATGGTGACCGCGGTCTGATTGTCCTCGGCGGTCGAGAAGACCTGGCTCTTGCGCGTGGGGATCGTGGTGTTGCGGTCGATGAGCCGGGTGAAGACGCCGCCCAGGGTCTCGATGCCGAGCGAGAGCGGGGTCACGTCGAGGAGGAGGACGTCCTTGACCTCGCCCTTGAGCACGCCGGCCTGGATGGCGGCACCCACGGCCACCACCTCGTCCGGGTTGACGCCGCGGTGCGGCTCGCGCCCGAAGAAGTTCTTCACCGTCTCGATCACCTTGGGCATGCGCGTCATGCCGCCCACGAGCACCACCTCGTTGATCTCCGAGGCCTTGAGCCCGGCATCTCTGAGGGCCGCCTTGCAGGGCTCGATGGTGCGCTCGATGAGCTCCTCGACGAGGGCCTCGAGCTTGGCGCGGGTGAGCTTGATGTTGAGGTGCTTGGGCCCGGCCTGGTCGGCGGTGATGAAGGGCAGGTTGACCTCGGTCTGCATCGAGGAGCTGAGCTCGATCTTGGCCTTCTCCGCCGCCTCCTTGAGGCGCTGGAGGGCGAGCTTGTCCTTGCGCAGGTCGATGCCCTGCTCCTTTTTGAACTCGTCCGCGAGGTAGTCGATGATGCGCTTGTCGAAGTCCTCGCCGCCCAAGAAGGTGTCGCCGTTCGTCGACTTCACCTCGAAGACGCCGTCGCCGATCTCGAGGACCGAGATGTCGAAGGTGCCGCCGCCCAGGTCATAGACCGCGATGGTGCCCGTACCCTTCTTCTCGAGCCCGTAGGCGAGTGCCGCCGCCGTCGGCTCGTTGATGATGCGCAGCACCTCGAGGCCGGCGATGCGGCCCGCGTCCTTCGTCGCCTGGCGCTGGGAATCGTTGAAGTAGGCGGGCACCGTGATCACCGCCTGCTCGACCTTCTCGCCGAGATAGGCCTCCGCCGTCTCCTTCATCTTCTGGAGGGTGAAGGCGCTGATCTGGCTCGGGGAGTATTTCTTGCCGCGCGATTCGACCCAGGCGTCGCCGTTGTCGCCGCGGACGATCTTGTACGGCACCAGCTCCTTGTCCTTCGCGACCATCGGGTCGTCGAAGCGCCGTCCGATGAGGCGCTTGATGGCGAAGAAGGTGTTTTCCGGGTTGGTGACGGCCTGGCGCTTGGCGGCCTGGCCGACCAGGCGCTCGCCGCTCTCGGTGAACGCCACGATCGAGGGCGTGGTGCGCATGCCCTCGGTGTTCTCGATGACCTTGGCCTCCTTGCCCTCCATGACGGCGACGCAGGAGTTGGTCGTGCCGAGATCGATGCCGACAACTTTAGCCATGATGTGTCCCACCTCTTACGGCGGGCCCGCCGGACCTGCAACAGCGCCCAGAGGGCCCCCTCAATATGTGCCGGTTAGAGCATTGCTTGCGCTCGGCTAACCCCGGGAACTCATATAGGGAGCCGCAAGCGGCGCTACAAGCCGGGGAGGGCGCCATCCCGCCTCTCTGACCCCCTCCGGCACGCGGCAGCAAGGCTGGCGCAGTCCGGGCGGGAAGTCGAGGAGGAAATGGCGCTTCCGCGGCCCAGGGAGCCCGCCCGGCCGGGCCGCGGCAGCCGCCATGCTATAAGCTCCCCTCATGATCGTCTCGGCAAGCTATCGGACCGACATCCCGGCCTTCTACGGCCGCTGGTTCATGGCGCGGCTGGCGGCCGGCTTCTGCCGCACGGTCAACCCCTACGGCGGCCAGCTCCTCGAGGTGCCGCTCGCCCGCGAGGCGGTCGACGGCTTCGTCTTCTGGACGCGCAATCCGGGGCCGTTCCTGCCAGCGCTCGAGGCGCTCAGGGAGCAGGGCTTTCCCTTCGTCGTGCAGCTCACCATCACCGGCTATCCCAGGGCGCTCGACGCCGCGGTGATCGAGGCCGAGCGCGCGATTGCGCTCGCCCGCCGCCTCGCCCGGGCCTACGGCCCCAAGGCGGTGGTGTGGCGCTACGACCCGATCGTCGTCACGAGCATCACGCCGCCGGCATGGCACCTGGCCAATTTCGCGGGGCTCGCGCGCGGCCTCGAAGGTGCTGTCGACGAGGTGGTGGTCTCCTTCGCGCAGATCTACCGCAAGACCCGGCGCAACCTCGATGCCGCGGCGAGGCGCCACGGTTTCGCTTGGCACGACCCCGCCGAGGAGGCCAAGCGCGCGCTCCTGGGCGAGCTCGTGCCTCGCGCCCGCGAGCAAGGCATGCGGCTCTCGCTCTGTACCCAGCCGGGGCTCCGCGCGGAGGGCAGCGAAGAGGCGCGCTGCATCGACGCGGAGCGGCTCGCCGCCATAGCGGGCAAGCCCATCGCGGCACGCACCAAGGGCAACCGCCCGGGCTGCCTCTGCGCCGCGAGCCGCGACATCGGCGCCTACGAGAGCTGCCCCCACGGCTGCGTCTATTGCTACGCGGTGGCCTCGCGCGCGCGGGCACGGGAGCGCCAGCGGGCGCATGATCCGGCAGGCGAGTTCCTGCTCGCGCCAGGGTGAGGCCCTAGGTGCTGGTATCCGTGCTCTCGGCGGGTGCACCCGCCGCCGCGGCGGCGGGCGGCGCCTTGGCCACGCCGACCATGGCGGCGCGTAAGAGGCGGTCGTGGATGAGATAGCCGGGGACGAGCACCTGGACGACGGTGCCGGGGGGGCTTCCGCGGTCGCCACCTCGAAGAGGGCCTGGTGCAGGTTGTGGTCGAAGGGCCGGCCGAGCGCCTCGATGCGCGTAATGCCGTGGCGCTCGAGGATGGCGAGGAGCTCGCGCTCGACGAGCTCGACGCCCGAGGCCAGGCGCTCGAGGAGCGCGTCCGCCTGGCGTCCCTCGGGCGGGATGGCGTCGAGCGCTCTGCGCAGGTTGTCGGGTGCCGAGAGCAGCTCCTTGGCCAGATTGGCGACCGCGTAGCGCGCCGTGTCCTCGACCTCCTTGCGCGCGCGCCGGCGCGTGTTCTCGGCCTCGGCGAGGGCGCGGAGGAGCTGGTCCCTGAGCTCGGCCACCTGCGCCTCGAGTGCGGCGATGCGCTCCTCGGGCCTCTCCTCGGGCCTCTCCTCGGGCCGCGGCTCGGCCGCGGCCTCCTCGGCCGCCGCGTCGGCGCCCTCGATGTCGTTCGTCTCCTCGTTCGCGTCCGGCATGGCGTCCATTCCTTGCGGTTCTCGGCTCGGCTCAGCCGAGCATGCGACCGATCACTTTGGCGGTGTAATCGACCATGGGGATGATGCGGGCGTAATTGATGCGGGTCGGACCGATCACGCCGATGGCGCCGAGTATCTTCTCGCGGCTGTTGCCGAAGGGCGCGATGATCAGCGAGCAGCCGGCATGGGCGAAGAGGTTGTTCTCGGCGCCGATGAAGATCTGCACGCCCTCGGCGGTGCCCGCCGCCTCGATGAGGCGCAGCAGGCTCTCCTTGGTGTCGAGCACGGCGAAGAGCTCGCGGATGCGCTCGAGGTCCTCGACCGCGCGCACGTCCTCGAGGAGGTTCGACTGGCCGCGCACGATGAGGACGCCCGACGCCCCCTCGCCAGCCGGCACGGCGAGCCCGGCCTCGACCACCTTGCGGGTGAGCTCGTCGAGCTCGGCGCGCCGCGCCTCGAGCTCGTCGAGCACGACCTTGCGCGCCTCCTCGAGAGTGCGGCCGCCGAGCTTGCTGTTGAGGTAATTGCCGGCCTGCACGAGGGCCGATGCCGGCAGGCCCGCCGGCAGGTCGATGATGCGGTTCTCGACCAGGCCGTCCTCGCTCACCAGCACGACGAGCGCCCGGCTGCTGCCGAGATTGACGAACTCGACGTGCTTGAGCGGGCTCTCGATCTTGGGCGCCACCACGAGGCCGGCGCAGTGCGAGAGGCCCGAGAGCATCGCCGTCGCCTCCTCGAGCGCCTGGGGCAGGCTGCGCCCGGCCGCCTTGCACTGGCTCTCGATCTGCCGGCGCTCCTCCTCGCCGACGCCGCCGATCTCAAGCAGGCCGTGGACGAAGAGGCGCAAGCCCGCGTCGGTCGGCAGCCGCCCCGCCGAGGTGTGCGGCGCATAGACCAGGCCTGAGTCCGTGAGGTCCGCCATGACGTTGCGGATGGTCGCCGGCGACAGTGCTATGCCCTTCTGGCGCGAGAGGGTGCGCGAGCCGACCGGGTCGCCGGTCTCGAGATAGCCGTCGATGATGCGCCGCAGGATCTCGCGCGCGCGCTCGTTCAGCGGGATGTCGCTCGTCGGGGTGGCGTTCATGTGGCGGTTTTGTCCAAAGCCGGCCTGAAATGTAGTGAGCGCCCCCCGGAGCGTCAACGCCGGCCGGCTACCGGTAGGCCGCCAGCGCCTTTGGCGGGGTGGACAGGGCCGCCCGCGCGACGATAGGTTATGCCCCCTTCCCCAAGCAGGATCCGCCCATGCGACCCTCCGGCCGCTCTCCCGACCAGCTTCGCGCCGTCAGCCTCGAGCCGCGCTTCAACAAATACGCCGAGGGCTCCTGCCTCGCCCGCTTCGGCGACACCCACGTGCTGTGCACCGCGTCGGTCGAGGAGCGCGTGCCGCCGCACCTGCGCAACAGCGGCACCGGCTGGATCACCGCGGAATACGGCATGCTGCCGCGCTCGACCGGCACGCGCACCGACCGCGAGGCGGCGCGCGGCCGGCAGAGCGGCCGAACCATGGAGATCCAGCGCCTGATCGGCCGCGCGCTCCGCGCCGTGACCGACCTTAGCGGCTTCGGCGAGCGCGCCATCCGCATCGACTGCGACGTGCTGCAGGCGGACGGCGGCACGCGCACGGCGGCGATCACCGGGAGCTACGTCGCCCTCCATCTCGCCTTCCAGCACCTCATCAAGACCGGCCTCCTCGACCGCGTGCCGCTCACCGACCAGGTGGCGGCGGTCTCTTGCGGACTCTATGCCACGATACCAGTTCTCGATCTCGACTATGCCGAGGACAGCAAGGCCGAGGCGGACGCCAATTTCGTCCTGACGGCGGGCGGCCGCCTCGTCGAGGTGCAGGCGAGCGCCGAGAAGCATCCCTTCGAGCGCCGGGCCTTCGAGGCCCTGCTGGCGCTGGCCGAGAAGGGCATTGCCGAGTTGGCGCTCCTGCAGCGCGCAGCACTCGGGCAATGACGCCGCCGAACAAGGACGGAGCAGGCCGTGTCGAGACGCTTCGCCGGCGCCAAGCTGGTCATCGCCAGCCACAATGAGGGCAAGGTGCGCGAGATCGCGGATCTGCTGGCACCCTACGACGTGGAGACCGTAGCCGCCCGCACCCTCGGCTTAGCCGAGCCCAAGGAGACGGGTGCCACCTTCCTCGCCAATTCCGAGCTCAAGGCGCTGGCCGCCGCGCGCGCGAGCCAGCTCCCTGCCCTGGCCGACGATTCAGGGCTCGTGATCCCGGCGCTCGACGGCGCTCCCGGCATCAACTCGGCGCGCTGGGCCGGGCGCAAGCGCGACTTCGCCAAGGCCATCGCGCGCGTCGAGAAGGCGCTCGGGGGCAAGCCGGAGTGCTCCGCCCATTTCGTCTGCGCCCTCAGCCTGGCGTGGCCGGACGGCCACGCGGAGAGCTTCGAGGGCCGCGCCGACGGCGAGGTCGTCTTCCCGCCGCGCGGAGAGAAGGGCTTCGGCTACGACCCCATCTTCCGGCCGACGGGCTATCAGGTGACCTACGGCGAGATGGAGCCGGCGGCCAAATACGCCATCAGCCACCGCGCCGACGCCCTGCGCAAGCTGATCGCCGCCTGCTTCGCGGCATGAGCCCCAAGGCGCACGGCGAGGCGCACGGCGCGGAGACTCCCGGCGAGGACGAGCCCGGCTTGGCGGTCTACGTCCATTGGCCCTTCTGCCTCGCGAAATGCCCCTATTGCGATTTCAACAGCCACGTGCGCGCGCGCGTCGACGAGGCCCGCTGGCGCGCGGCACTCCTGGCCGAGCTCGACCATTACGCGGCCGAGACCGCGGGGCGCACCGTCACCAGCCTCTTCCTCGGCGGCGGCACGCCCTCGCTCATGGCGCCCGAGACCGTGGCCGCGATCATCGCGCGCGTCCTTGCGCGCTGGACGGCCGCCCCCGACATCGAGGTGACGCTCGAGGCCAACCCGACCTCGGTCGAGGCCGGCCGCTTCGCCGGCTATGCCGCGGCCGGCGTCAATCGCCTCTCGCTCGGCGTGCAGGCGCTCGACGATGCCTCGCTCGCCTTCCTCGGCCGCCGCCACTCGGCAGCCGAGGCGCTCGCCGCCGTGGCGCTCGCGGGGCGGCACTTCCCGCGCACGAGCTTCGATCTCATCTATGCGCGGCCCGGCCAGAGCGTCGCTGCCTGGTGCCATGAGCTCGCCCGTGCGCTTCCGCACGCACGCGGCCACCTCTCGGTCTATCAGCTCACCATCGAGCCGGAGACCGTGTTCGCGCAAGCCCATGCGCGAGGCGACTTCGTTCTCCCCGACGAGGGCACCGCGGCAGCACTCTACGAGGCGACCCAGGAGGTGCTCGAGCGTGCCGGCCTGCCGGCCTACGAGATCTCGAACCACGCAGCGCCCGGCCAGGAGTCGCGCCACAACCTCAGCTATTGGCGCTACGGCGATTACGTGGGCGTCGGCCCCGGCGCCCATGGGCGCTTGACGATCGACGGCACGCGCTTCGCGACCCGCCAGCACCGTGCGCCCGAAGCCTGGCTCGAACGCGTCGAGCAGCACGGCCACGCCACGCGCACGCGCACGGCGCTCAGCGCGGACGAGCTCGTGGAGGAGATGCTGATGATGGGCCTGCGCCTCGCCGAAGGCGTGAGCCGCAGGCGCTTCCGCTCGGTCACGGGCAGCGAGCTCGAGTCCGCGCTCGACGGCGCCCGCCTGGCGCGCCTCGCCGACGGCGGCTTCCTCGCGCTTGACGCCCGCGGCCTCCGCGCCACCGCCGCCGGCCGCCAGCGCCTCAACGCGGTGCTCGGGGCGCTCCTCGCGTAAAGGCGCGATCCGTTAGAGCATGATCCGATCAGGTTGAAACACCCGCCGTCACCCCGCGAAAGCGGGGGTCCAGACGCTGCTGGATTCCCGCTTTCGCGGGAATGACGAGGTGCATATGCGATTCAATTTGACTGGATCACGCGCCTGCTACCCCCTACTGCCCCGCGAAGCTGGTGGGCGCCGGGCTCACCACCTTGGGCGCGTCGCGCTGCACCTCGAGCACGGCTAAGCCGCGCTCATTGAGGCCGTCGGGGCGGAAGCGGAAGATGCCGTCGAGGCCGCTGAAGCCCTCGTCGCTGGTGAGCGCGTGGATGCTGAAATCGGGGCCGCCCTGGGCATGGTCGAGGGCCAGCGCCAGCGCGGTGGCGTCGTAGCCGAGGGTGGCGATGCGCGGCGGCTTGGCGCCGTAGAGCGCGGCATAGTGCTGCTCGAAGGTGGCGCGCGCCGCGGGCTCGGGTGCGGCGTACCAGCCGCCGACGAGGGCGGGCTCCGTGGCGAGGTGCCTATCGTCCCACAGGCCGGTGCCGAGGAGCCGCACGCGCGCGGGATCGATGTCGTAGTAGGGGAGGAGCGGTGCCAGGGCCAGGAGACGCTCGCCGCCCTCGGGCAGCATGATGGCGTCGAAGCCGACGCCGCCCACCCCCTCGTCGGCCTCGAGGCGCTGGAGGGCCTGCTTCGAGACCTCGTCGTCCTTCTTCTCGAGGACCTTCTTCTGGGCGAGGTAAGCGGCGTGCCGGCTCTCGTAATTGCCGAGCTGGCGCACCACCTGCGCGGCATCGCCGGCCCCGGGGTCGTAGGTCGCGATCTGGTCGATGTCGCCGCCCGCGTCGCTCACGGCGTCGCGGAGGAGCGCCGAGATGGCGTCGCCGTAGGGCGTGTCGGGCACGATCGCGGCGAAGCGGCTCAAGCCCTGCTCGTGGGCGTAGCTCACCACGCGCCGCACCTGGCTCCTCGGCAGGAAGCCCATGAGAAAGACGCCCTGGCCGGCCGCGTGCTCGTCGGTCGAGAAGGCCACCACGCTGACGCCGGCAGCACGCGCAATGGGTGCCGCAGCCGTCACCTCGCCGGAGAAGAACGGGCCGAGGATGAGGCGCGCGCCGGCGTCGAGCGCCGAGCGCGTGGCGCGCGCGGCACCGTCGGGCGTGCCCCCCGTATCGCGCGGCAGAAGTGCGAAGTGATCGCCTGCGATATCGAAGAGCGCCAGCTGCGCCGCATTGAGGAGGGCATTGCCGAGGGCAGCTCCCTGGCCGCTCAAGGGCAAGAGCAAGCCGACCTTGACGGTCTCGCCCTCGGCCAAGGGCGGCGGTGCGAGGCCCGGAGCGGCGCCCGGCACCGGGCTCGTCCCGGACGGCACCGGCTCGACGGTCACGGGTGCGACCGGCGCCGAGGCGGCCGGCGGCGAGCTCTCGGCGGGCGGCGGCGGCGGCACGGCGGCGGCCGGCGGCGGCGGCGCGCGCCGTGCCGGCGGCGTGGGCATCGTCGGCGTCCATTGCAGTTCGTGACCGCTCTCGGCTAGGCTTCGGTTCTGGCAGCCATCGAATGCCACGAGCGCGAGCCATGCCACGAGCAAGGCGCAGGCGCGGAGCGGCAGCGACCTCCCGGCTATCGCAAGGCAGCGCAACGAATGGACTCCACCACAAGGGACGGCGAGGCGGGGGAGCCTAGCGGTTGCCCGCCGGGAAGTAAACCGCGGGCCGCCGGGAGAGCGGCGAAGCCGCTCGCTCCCGGGCTCCATCTCGTGGCGACGCCGATCGGCAATCTCGGCGACATCACGCTGCGCGCGCTCGAGGTGCTGCGCTCGGCCGAGCTCATCGCCTGCGAGGACACGCGCGTGACCGGCCGGCTGCTTGCGGCCTACGGCATCAAAGGCCGCTTGACGCCCTATCACGAGCACAATGCCGAGCGCGCGCGGCCGAAGCTCATGGCACGGCTGCGCCAGGGTGCCGCCATCGCCCTCGTCGCCGACGCCGGCACGCCGCTCGTCTCCGATCCCGGCTACAAGCTCGTGCGCGCCGCGGTGGCCGAGGGCATTCCCGTGAGCGTAGCACCCGGCGCCTCGGCGGTGCTCGCGGCACTGGCGCTCTCCGGCCTGCCGAGCGACCGCTTCCTCTTCGCCGGCTTCCTTCCCGCCAAGGCGGGCGAGCGGAGGAAGGCGCTCGCCGAGCTCGCAAGCGTCCGCGCGACCCTCGTGCTCTTCGAGAGTGCACCGCGCCTTGCTAAGTCCCTCGCCGACATGGCGGAGAGCTTGGGCGCGCGCGAGGCGGCGGTGGCGCGCGAGCTCACCAAGCTCTTCGAGGAGGTGCGGCGCGGCACCCTCGCCGAGCTCGCGCGCCACTACGGCGAGGCGGGCCCGCCCAAGGGCGAGCTCGTCGTCGTCGTCGGCCCGCCCGCCGCCGCCGAGCCAGCCGACGAGACGGCACTCGAGCGCATGCTCGCGGAGGCGCTCGAGCGCTTCTCCTTGCGCGATGCCGTCGACGCCGTAGCACACTCGAGCGGGCTTCCGCGCCGCCGCGTCTATGCCCGCGCGCTGGCACTCGCCAGAGAACGGCCGCCCGGATGAGCGACGCCCGGCGCCAGCGCGCCTACCGGCACGGCCGCTTCTCCGAGGCGCTCTGCCGCATCGTGCTGCGCGTCAAGGGCTATCGCATCCTCGCCTGCGGCTTCCGCGTGAAGGCGGGCGAGATCGACATCGTGGCGCAGCGGGGACAAACGCTTGCCATCGTCGAGGTGAAGGCGCGCGCCACGCTCGCCGATGCGGCGGAGGCGGTGGGCGCGCGCCAGCGCCGGCGCATCGCGCGCGCGGCGAGCGCCTTCCTCGCCCGCCATCCGCCGGCGCGCGGGCTTGCCGTGCGCTTCGACGTGATGCTGGTGCGGCGCTGGCGCCTGCCGCGCCACGTGACGAACGCGTGGCGGCTCGAGGACGCCTCGCTGCCGCGAGCGCGCACCCCTCACACGGCGCGTGACCGCGCGCGATTTTGACGCTAAGAATCGGGGACGCTAGGAATCGGGGACGCTAGGAATCGAGGACGCCAAGAGTCCGCGGGAGCGGAAAGCGGGGGACGGCATCCGCATGGAGACGTGGTCGAGCCAGGGAACGGGCGAGCCCGACGATCCGCGCGACTATCTGCGGCGCGTAGGCGCGCTGCCGGACGAGGCGATCGACCTTGCCGAGGCCGCACTCCGCCTGGCGTCGCTCGACCGGCCGCATGTGCCGCTCGAGCGCTACCGCCATCACTTGGCACTCCTCGTGCGCGACGTGGCGGAGGCGGGCCGCGGCAGCCTCGCAGCACACGACACGCTCGAGGCGCGCATCGCGGCGGTCAATCACGTGATGTACGCGCGCCACGGCTATCGCGGCGACAGCCTGCATTACGACGACCTGCAGAACGCCAACCTGATGCGGGTGATCGACCGGAGGCGCGGCCTGCCGGTGTCGCTCAGCATCCTCTACATCCACCTGGCGCGCGCGCAGGGCTGGCAGGTGGCGGGCATCATGTTCCCGGCGCACTTCATGGTGCGCCTCGAGCACGGCGGCAGGCGCGCCATCATCGATCCCTTCAACGAGGGCGTCCTGCGCGAGGTCTCGGAGCTGCGCGAGATGCTCAAGTCGAGCCACGGCGAGGGCGCCGAGCTCAGCCCCAGCCACTATGCGCCGGTCGGCAACCGCGACGTCATCATGCGGCTCCAGGGCAATCTCAAACTGCGCCTCTCCCAATCGGGCGACCATGCGCGGGCGCTCGCCGTCGTCGAGAGCATGCTGCTCTTCGCGCCCAAGGAGGCGAGCCTGTGGCACGAGGCGGGCGCCTTCAACGCCAAGCTCGGCAATCTGCGCGCGGCGATCGCAGCACTCGAGACGTTCCTCGGCAGCGCCGGGCAGGCCGGCGCCAAGCATCAGGCGGCCGCCCTCCTCCAGCAGCTGCGCGCGCGGCTCAACTAGCGGCGCGCGGCGAGTAGCGAGCCATGAGCCTAGCGGTCGCCATCCAGATGGACCCCATCGAGTCGGTCAACATCGACACCGACAGCACCTTCGTCATGGCGCTCGAGGCGCAGCGGCGCGGCCACGCGCTCTGGCACTATCTGCCGCAGCACCTCATGCTGCGCGACGGGCGGCTCTATGCGCGGGCGCGCCGGCTCGAGGTGCGGCGCCGGCAGGGCAATCACTTCACCCTCGGCGGCTTCGAGACGCTCGACCTCTCGACCATGGACATCGTGCTGATGCGCCAGGATCCGCCCTTCGACATGGCCTACATCACGGCGACCCATCTCCTCGAGCACATCCAGCCCGAGACCCTCGTGCTCAACGACCCCGCGCACGTGCGCAACGCGCCCGAGAAGCTCTTCGTCACCCACTTCAGGGAGGTCATGCCGCCGACCCTGATCGCGAGCGACAAGCCCGCGATCGAGGCGTTCCGCGCCGAGCACGGCGACATCGTGCTGAAGCCGCTCTTCGGCAACGGCGGCTCGGACGTCTTCCACCTGACGCCCGCGGACGAGAACTTCAACGCCCTCATCGAGCTCTTCACCCGGCTCTACCGCGAGCCCATCATCGTGCAGCGCTACATCCCCGAGGTGCGCCAGGGCGACAAGCGCATCGTGCTGGTCGACGGCGTGCCGCTGGGTGCGGTGTCGCGGGTGCCCAAGGCGGGCGAGGCGCGCGCCAACCTCCACGTCGGCGCCGTCGCGGTCAAGGCCGGGCTCAGCGCGCGCGACAAGGAGATCTGCTCGGCGATCGGCCCCACGCTCAAGGAGCACGGCCTCGTCTTCGTCGGCATCGACGTGATCGGCGACTACCTCACCGAGATCAACGTCACCTCGCCGACCGGCATCCAGGAGATCAACCGCCTCGACGGCGTCGCCCTCGAGATCCCGCTCTGGGAGGCCATCGAGGCGCGCTTCCAGGCGCGCCACCCGCTCCGGCCGATGTGAGGGGCGCGTAGAGCGGCGTGCGAGCGACGCCTCTTCCAATTTTTGGAATTTTGTGCCATGCTTCGGCAATGTTCGTCATCGGCACGGAGGTCGTCGAGCGCTACTTCAGAACTCACGCTGGCCACAAAGGGATCAAAACCGCGCGGATGCAATACAACGCCTGGCTTGCCATTGCGGGCGGTGCTCGATGGCGCAACCCGGAGAATGTCAAGGCGTCCTATCCAAAAGCGAGCATTCTCAAGGGCAGCCGAGTGGTGTTCAACATCAAGGGCAATGACTACAGATTGATTGCGGCCGTTCAGTATCGGGCAGGAGTCCTGGCAATTCGATTCTTCGGGACCCATTCCGAGTACGATAAAGTCGACGCGGAGACCGTGTAATGGATGCAACCCTGATCTTGATCGAGAACGATGCGGAACTCGCCCGCGCTCGCGCACTCGTCGACCAGCTGTGGAACTCGAACGATCCGGCCAACAACGCCCGGTTGGAGGCACAAGCGCGCCTGATCGCCGCCTATGAGGAGAAGAAATGGCCTCGCCGGCAGCCGAGCGCGGCTGATCTGATCCGCCACCTCATGGACCAGCACGGCCTCACGCGCGCGGACCTGGTTCCGATCCTGGGCACTCCGAGCCGCGTGAGCGAGGTCCTGCGGGGCAAGAAGGGATTGAGCATGGCGATGGTGCAGCGTCTGCGCGCTCGTTTCCGCGTGCCGGCCAACGTGCTCCTTCCGCCTTTGCGGAAAACATCGGGAAAGCGCCCGACGAAGCGTGCCGCTGCCTGACCCGAGCCGTAGCCTTGGAGATAGCTCGGCAGGGACGGCTAAGCCAAGCTCGCGACGGTGCTCGAGGAAAAAAGCGTTCCCGGCTTGAGGCTGCGCGCATCATGGCTCCGGATCGAGCATGAGGCTCACGGCGGCCCTCATGGCGTTCTTGCAGTGAGTACTGAATATCAGTATATTCAGGGCTGGGGCAAGCGATGGACTTCGAGTGGGACGACGCCAAGGAGCACGCCAACCGGAAGAAGCACGGCCTCGACTTCTGAACCGCCGCCAAGGTGTTCTTGGACCCGCACGTGATCGAGTTTGACGATCGCGGTGCCGACGGCAAGCTGCGCTTCAACGCGTTTGGCTTGGTCGAAGGCCGGATGCTCTTCGTGACTTGCACGATGAGAGCGGCCGTCGTCCGCATCATATCCGCCAGAGGGGCAGAGCCGCATGAAAAAAGGAAGTACCGCGAGCTTTAGGCTCAATCCGAAGAAGCCGCCAAGGACCGATTGGCGGACCTTCGACGCCATGAGCGAGGAGAAGCGCCATCAGGCGGCACTCTCCGACCCCGACTGTCCGCCCGCGACCGAGGCGCAGCTTGCCGGCGCTCGCCGCGTCCCGACTGTCCGTGCCTTGCGCAAGAAGCTGAATGTGACGCAGGAGGAGTTCGCAGCGCGGTTCCACCTGCCGCTCGGTACCGTCCGCGACTGGGAGCAAGGCGCCCATCGGCCGGACAAGGCGGCTCAAGTGCTTCTGACAGTCATCGCGAAAGACCCCGACGCCGTGGCCCGCGCTCTCGAAAGTTAGGGTAGCGGGAAATTGGAGAAAATGGCGCACTCAGAGTGGATTTCCCCCTCCCGGCGCGCCACCCTCTCGGGCCGGTGTGAGGGGCGCTAGGATCGGCGCCGCAGCCGAGCCTTACCATCAGAGCAAATCCCGGAAATCCTCGACCGTCATGCCGGCCTGCCGGATGATGTTGCGGAGCGTTCCCGGCTTGAGGCTGCGCGTGCCATGGTAGGGCACCGTCACGGCGCGCAGGGGATCGCTTGGATGAGCGAGAATGTAATGGCTGCCTGACGTGCGTGCGATGACGAAGCCGGCGCGTCCAAGCGCGCGCAACACCTCACGGGCGGTCGCGACCGGCAGCCGGCCGCTCATGCGGCAATGGTGATCTTCCGTACCCTCGGAGACGCATCGGAAGGGACCGGAAGCCCATGCTCGCGGCGGTACTCGAGGACCAGCCGGATGGCGTCCTCCGCCATCCTGAGTGCTTCCTCCTCGGTCTCGCCTTCGGTCGCCACCTCCGGAAGGGCCGGCACCGAGACCGTGAAGCCGCCCTCGGGCTGCGGCTCCAGCACAACCGTGAAGTCCCGCATTTCAGTCATTGCTGTTCGGCTGCTCCACGCGAGTTTGGCCCTGAACGAAATGGATCATACCATGCGCCAGCCCGTGCCGATATCGAATGACCTGCGCGGCAACGATGCGAAAGCTGGCGCCGCCCGATGCCGAGGCCTAAGATCGCGCGTGGGTTGAGGACGGGGGATGCCGTTCCATGGTCGCGCGCATCAACACGGTCGCCTTTCAGGGCATCGACGTGCTGGCGATCGACGTCCAGGTGCAGATGGCGGGCGGCCTCCCGGCCTTCACGCTCGTGGGCCTGCCGGACAAGGCGGTCGCCGAATCGCGCGAGCGTGTGCGCGCGGCCCTTTCCGCCATGGGGTTGGCACTGCCGAGCGGGCGCATCACCATCAACCTGGCACCGGCCGACGTGCTCAAGGAGGGCAGCCACTTCGACCTGCCGATCGCCTTGGGCCTCCTCGTCGCCATGGGCGTGCTGCCCAAGGAGGAGATGGCGAGCTACACGGCCTTGGGCGAGCTCGGCCTCGACGGCTCGCTGGCACCGGTGGCGGGCGTGCTGCCCGCGGCGATCACCGCGTCGGCCCAGGGCCGCGGGCTCATCTGCCCGGCGCAGCAGGGCGGCGAGGCGGCCTGGGCGGGCGAGCTCGAGGTGCTGGCGCCCACCGATCTCATCGCCCTCGTCAACCACTTCAAGGGCACCCAGGTGCTGCCGCGGCCGGTGCCGCGCTTGGCCGACGGGCCCGAGCGCCTCCCCGACCTCAAGGACATCAAGGGCCAGGAGAGCGCCAAGCGCGCCCTCGAGCTGGCTGCGGCGGGGGCGCACAACCTCCTCATGATCGGCCCGCCGGGTGCCGGCAAGTCGATGCTCGCGGCACGCCTTCCCGGCATCCTGCCGCCGCTCGATCCGGCCGAGGCGCTCGAGGTCTCGATGATCCACTCGATCGCGGGCGAGCTGAGCGAAGGCCGTCTCCTCCGCGCGCGGCCGTTCCGCGATCCGCACCATTCGGCGACGCTGCCCGCCCTCGTGGGCGGCGGCCAGCGCGCGCGGCCGGGCGAGGTGTCGCTCGCCCACCACGGCGTGCTCTTCCTGGACGAGCTCCCCGAATTCGCGCGCCAGAGCCTCGAGGCGCTGCGCCAGCCGATCGAGAGCGGGCGCGCCACCATCGCGCGCGCCAACCATCACGTCGCCTATCCGGCGCGCTTCCAGCTCGTGGCGGCGATGAACCCCTGCCGCTGCGGGCATCTGGATGATGCCGCGCTGGCGTGCGGCAGGGCGCCCAAATGCGCGCTCGAGTACCAGGCGCGCATCTCGGGTCCCCTCTTCGACCGCATCGATCTCCACGTCGACGTGCCCGCGGTGAGCCCGGCCGATTTGAGCCTGCCGCCGCCCGCCGAGGGCTCGGCGCAAGTGGCGTCGCGGGTCGCAGCAGCCCGCGAGCGCCAGCGCCGCCGCTACCGGCGCCTCGGCGACGGAAGCGTGCCCATCCGCAGCAACGCCGAGGCGGACGGCCGGCTTCTCGAGGAAGTGGCGGCACCGGACGCCGAGGGGAGAGCGCTCCTCAACCAGGCGGCCGAGCGCATGAAGCTCTCGGCGCGCGGCTATCACCGCGTCCTGCGCGTGGCGCGCACGCTCGCCGACCTCGAGGACGCCGAGCGGGTGCGCCGCCTCCACATCGCCGAGGCGCTCTCCTACCGGCGCATAGCACTCGGGCGCTGAAGGCTACGCGGCCGGCGCGCCACGGCCAGCGCCGCCGGGGTGCCTCACTCCGCGGGGCCGGCGAAGCACAGCAGATTGCCGTCCGCATCCCTGACGATGAAGTCCCTGGCACCCCAGGGCTGCTTCTTCAGCGTCTGATGGAAACCGGCGCCCGCCGCCTGAAACTCGAGGAAGAGCTGCTTGATCTCTTCGGCGGTGCCGACGGTGATCGCCGCGGACAGCAAGCTCTCGCGCTCCCTCACCTCGTTGTCGATCAACGGCGCCGCGACGCAACGGAGATTGAGCCGCGCCGCGTCGCGCGCGACCTGGCCGTAGAAGGGCGGCTCGCCGTAGACGAAGGCGACCCTGAAGCCGAGCTTTTGCGTGAAGAAGTCGCATGACGCCTTGATGCCGGCGACGAACAACTGGGGCTCGGCGCCAGCCAGGACGGGCTTTGCCAACTCTTGCGACGCTTGGTCGGTCATGGTCGCGAGTCCTTCCTTGAGCGCCGGCCAGCTCGCGAGCCTGGATTGCCGGCAGAGCCCGACGCTGTCAATGCGCCAGCGGCCTTTACGCCTCGGCCGGCCGGATCATGCGTCCGAGGTTCCTGCCGCCGAAGATGTGCACGTGAAAGTGCGGCACCTCCTGGTGGGCGTCGGCGCCGGTGTTGGCGAGGATGCGGTAGCCGCTCTCGGCTAAGCCGGCCTCGCGCGCGAGGCGGCCGACGGCGCGGAAGAGGGCGGCGATCTCGGCGTCCGACGCGCTCGCCGAGAAATCGTCCAGGCTCACGTAAGCGCCCTTGGGGATGACGAGGATGTGGGTGGGGGTCTGCGGCCGGATGTCGTGGAAGGCCAGCACGTGGGCGTCCTCATAGACCTTCTTGCACGGGATCTCGCCCTTGAGGATGCGCGCGAAGATGTTGTTGCTGTCGTACATGCCCTCTCCCTCTGCCCCTCCCGAGGCTCAGCCTCTGTCGGCGCGCGCGCGCTTCTCCTCGATGCCCGAAGTGCCCTCGCGGCGGGCGAGCTCGGCATAGACGTCCTCGGGCTTCAAGCCCATGGCCGACCACAGCACGAGGAGATGGTAGAGCACGTCCGCGCTCTCGTTCACCAGTTCGCCGGCCTTGCCCTCGACCGCCGCGATCACCGCCTCGACCGCCTCCTCGCCGAGCTTCTGGGCGATCTTGGGAATGCCGCGGTGGAAGAGGTGGGCGGTGCGCGAGACCGAGGGATCGGCGCCCTTGCGGCTCTCGATGATGGCGAAGAGGCGCGCCAGGATGGCGCTGTCGCCGTCGTTGCTCATGGCTCAGACTCCTTCCGGCCGAGGCCCCCCGGACGCTTCCTCCCTAGCAGATTTTTGCCGTCGGGTCACTGCTCTGGCACCGCGCGCACGGCGATGCCGTGCCGCGCGAGATACGCCTTGGCGGCGGCGAGCGTCGCCTCGCCGAAATGGAAGATCGAGGCGGCGAGGAGGGCCGAGGCATGGCCTTCCTTGACACCCGCCACCAGGTGATCGAGCGTGCCGACGCCGCCCGAGGCGATCACCGGCACGCTCACGCCGTCGGCGATGGCGCGCGTGAGCGCCAGATCGAAGCCCTGGCGCGTGCCGTCGCGGTCCATCGAGGTGAGCAGGATCTCGCCGGCGCCGTACTCGACCATGCGCTGCGCCCAGGCGAGCGCATCGAGGCCGGTCGCCCGCCGGCCGCCGTGGGTGAAGACCTCGAAGCGGCCGGCGGCCGTGCGCTTGGCGTCGATGGCGACGACGACGCACTGGCTGCCGAACTTCTCCGCCGCCTCGCGCACGAGCTCGGGCCGCTCGACGGCGGCGGTGTTGATCGAGGCCTTGTCGGCGCCGGCGAGGAGGAGCTTCCTGATATCCTCGGTGCTGCGCACGCCGCCGCCCACGGTGAGCGGCATGAAGCATTGCTCGGCGGTGGCGCTCACCACGTCGTAGAGCGTGTCGCGGTTCTCGTGGCTCGCGGTGATGTCGAGGAAGCAGAGCTCGTCGGCGCCGCCGCGGTCGTAGAGGCGCGCCTGCTCGACCGGATCGCCGGCATCGCGCAAGGAGACGAAGTTGATGCCCTTGACGGTGCGGCCGTCCTTCACGTCGAGGCAGGGGATGAGGCGGACCTTGAGCATGGCTTTGGGCGTCCGGTCTAGGCGGCGAGCAGCGCCAGCGCCTCGGCAAGGTCGAGGCGGCCGTCGTAGAGCGCGCGGCCGGCTATGACGCCTGCGATGCCGTCGCTCTCGTGGGCCTTGAGCGCCTTAAGATCGGCGAGCGAGGCGACGCCGCCCGAGGCGATCACCGGCACGCTTGCTGCGCGCGCGAGCGCCGCCGTCGCCGCCACGTTGGGGCCGGCAAGCGCGCCGTCGCGCTCGATATCCGTATAGACGATCGCGGCGACGCCGGCATCGGCAAAGGCACAAGCGAGCTCGGCCGCACCCATCTCGGACGTTTCGGCCCAGCCGGCCACCGCCACCTTGCCGCCGCGCGCGTCGATGCCGACCGCGACGCGGCCGGGATAGGACTTGCAGGCCGCGCGCACGAAGGCCGGATCGCGCACCGCCGCGGTGCCCAGGATGACGCGCGCGACGCCCGCCGCGAGCCAGGCCTCGAGCGTCGCAATCTCGCGGATGCCGCCGCCGAGCTGGAGCGGGATTTTGACCGCCTGGAGGATGGCGCGCACGGCCTCCGCGTTCTTCGGCCGGCCGGCAAAGGCGCCGTCGAGATCGACGACGTGGAGCCAGCGGCTGCCGGCCGCGGCGAAGGTGCTGGCCTGGGCCGCGGGATCGCGGTTGTACACCGTGGCGTCCGCCATGCGCCCCTGGAAGAGCCGCACGCAGGCGCCGTCCTTGAGATCGATGGCGGGGAAGAGGATCACGGCCGCCAGGTGAGGAAGTTGGCGATGAGCCTGAGGCCCGCCTCCTGGCTCTTGTCCGGGTGGAACTGGGTGCCGGCCATGTTGTCGCGGCCGATCACCGCCGGAAGCATGCCGCCGTAGTCGGCGCGCGCCAGCACGTCGCCCGCCTCGGCGCCGGTGATGGCGTAGCTGTGCACGAAATAAACGTCGGTGCCGGTCGCGAGGCCGGCGAGGAGCGGATGCTCGGCGCGGTCGATCACGAGATCGTTCCACCCCATGTGCGGGATCTTGAGCGAGGGATCGCGGGGCGCCATGCGCGTGACCTCGCCCTTGAGCCAGCCGAAGCCGTCGTGCACGCCGTGCTCGCGCCCGCGGCTCACCATGAGCTGCATGCCGACGCAGATGCCGAGGAACGGCCGGCCCTTTTGCACCACCGCCTCCTCGAGCGCCTGCCAGAGGCCCGGCACGCGGCGCACGCCGGCAGCACACTCGCCGAAAGCGCCCTGACCCGGCAGCACGATGCGCGCGGCCGCGAGCACGGCCTCGGCATCGGAGACGACGCGCACGGCGGGCCGCGGGTTAAGCGCCGACGCCGCGCGCTCGACCGCCTTGGCGGCGGAGCGCAGGTTGCCGGAGCCGTAATCGATGACGGCAACGTCCATCGTGCCGGCTAGAGCCGCCCCTTGGTCGAGGGCACGGCATCGGCCTGGCGCGGGTCGATGGTCACGGCCTCGCGCAGCGCGCGCGCCAGGCCCTTGAAGCACGACTCGACGATGTGATGGCTGTTGTCGCCGTAGAGGTTCTCGATATGGAGGGTGACGCCGGCGTGCTGCGCGAAGGCCTGGAACCACTCCTTGAAGAGCTCGGTGTCGAAGTCGCCGAGCTTCTGGCGCGTGAAGGCCACCTTCCAGATGAGATAGGGCCGGTTGGAGGCATCGAGCGCCACGCGGGTGAGCGTCTCGTCCATGGGGATGAGCGCCGAGCCGTAGCGCTTGATGCCCTTGCGCTCGCCGAGCGCCTGGGCCACCGCCTGGCCGATGACGATGCCGGTATCCTCGGTCGTGTGGTGGTAGTCGATGTGGAGGTCGCCCTTGGCGGCGAGCTTGAGGTCGATCAGGCTGTGGCGGGAGAGCTGCTCGAGCATGTGGTCGAGGAAGCCGATCCCGCTCTTCACCTCGTAGCGGCCGCTGCCGTCGAGATCGACGGTGACCGCGATCTCGGTCTCGCGCGTCTTGCGCTCGATGGTCGCCTGGCGCATGGCCCGCTCCTTGAGCCCCCTAGCTGGAGATGGGCGCCCTTGTAGCAGGAAGCTCGGCACCATGCCAGCCGCCGTGCTGGCTCACGCCCACGTAAGGTTTGACGCCAGGCCGCGGAATCGGTTAAGGCAAAAAGGGGCTTTGAAGGGGAGGATGGCCATGGCCGAGCGCCGCTACGCGCCCGGTGACGTGATCTACCAGGAGGGCGACAAGAGCGATTTCGCCTATTTCATCCGCCGCGGGCGGGTCGAGATCCTCAAGAACGAGGGCGGCCGGCACAACCAGATCACCGTCCTCGGCGAGGGCGAGGTCTTCGGCGAGATGGGCGTCATCCTCGACCAGCGCCGCTCGGTGACGGCACGGGCGCTCGACCGCGTGGACGTGCGCGCCATCAGCCGCGCGAGCTTCCTCCATGCCGTCAACCAGCAGCCCGACATGGCGCGGCCGGTCCTGAAGACGCTGCTCTCGCGCCTCCACGCCGAGGAGGAGGAGCAGGGCGCCACGGTGACGTCTCTCGCCGGTGCCGAGGACGGCGAGGAGAGCGAGGCGGGCGAGGCGGACGGCGGGGACCCCCCGGCGGCACCGCGCGGCGGCCGCATCCGCCTCCTGCCGGGGAGCGAATATCTCGAGCAGCTCATGCGCTCGGGTGGCGTCGACGTGACCGAGCTTCCCTTCCGCGTCGGGCGCAACTCGGTCAAGGGCGAGCCGCCGCCGACCGAGGACAACGACCTCACCTTCGAGGATTTCAAGCCCTTCAACCTCTCGCGCCGCCACTTCGCCATCGAGCAGAGCCGCCGCGGCCTCATCGTGCGCGACTGCGGCAGCCACCTGGGCACGGTGGTGAACGGCGTGCGCATCGGCGGCAAGGCGGGCGTCAACGTCGCCATCCTGCAAGGCGGCGACAACGAGATCGTCGCCGGCACCGACAAATCGCCCTACCGCTTCATGGTGCAAATCGTGGCCGAGTGAGCCCCGCCGGCGCGCGCGGCCCGGCCCTTGACCCGCGGGCCGTGCTTGCCCAAATGAGAGCGGCTGCCCCGCCGGATCTCCCGCTACCGGCATCCCCTACGCAATCGAGGACCCATGGCCGAAGACACGAACAGCCTATGGCACGGCACGACCATCCTTTGCGTGCGCAAGGGCGGCCGCGTGGTGATCGCCGGCGACGGCCAGGTGAGCTTCGGCCAGACGGTGATCAAGTCGAACGCGCGCAAGGTGCGCCGCCTGGGCGATGGCTCGGTGATCGGCGGCTTCGCCGGCGCCACGGCCGACGCCTTCACGCTCTTCGAGCGGCTCGAGGGCAAGCTCGAGAAGCATCCCAAGCAGCTCACCCGCGCCTGCGTCGAGCTCGCCAAGGACTGGCGCACGGACCGCTACCTGCGCCGGCTCGAGGCCATGATGGCGGTGGCCGACGCCAACGCCTCGCTCATCCTCTCGGGCAACGGCGACGTGCTCGAGCCCGAGGACGGTCTCATCGGCATCGGCTCGGGCGGGCCCTATGCGCTCGCAGCTGCCCGCGCGCTGATCGCCCGCGACGACATGGATGCCGAGACCATCGCGCGGCGTTCAATCGAGATCGCCGCCGGCATCTGCATCTACACCAACACCAACATCGTGATCGAGGCCCTATGAACCGGCCGCTCCCCGCCTCCCAGAGTGCCAGCCTGACCCCGCGCGAGATCGTCTCCGAGCTCGACCGCTACATCGTGGGCCAGGGCGATGCCAAACGCGCCGTCGCGATTGCGCTGCGCAACCGCTGGCGCCGCCAGCAGCTCCCCGAAGAGCTGCGCGAGGAGGTGCAGCCCAAGAACATCCTGATGATCGGGCCGACCGGCTGCGGCAAGACCGAGATCGCGCGGCGCCTGGCGCGCCTCGCCCAGGCGCCCTTCCTCAAGGTCGAGGCGACCAAGTTCACCGAGATCGGCTACGTCGGCCGCGACGTGGAATCGATCATGCGCGACCTCGTCGAGATCTCGATCGCCCAGACGCGCGAGCGCAGGCGCAAGGAAGTGGCGGCGCGCGCCGAGCTCGCCGCCGAGGAGCGCGTGCTCGACGCCCTCGTGGGCCAGACCGCCGGCCAGGACACGCGCCAGAAATTCCGCAAGATGCTGCGCGAGGGCCAGCTCGACGACAAGGAGATCGAGGTCCAGGTGCAGGGCCAGGCGGGAGGTGCGATGCCGACCTTCGAGATCCCGGGCATGCCGGGCGCGCAGATGGGCATGATCAACCTCAACGAGGTGCTCGGCAAGGCGTTCGGCGGGCAGACGCGGCCGCGCCGCATGAAGGTCAGCGAATCCCACGAGGTGCTGATGGCCGAGGAGAGCGACAAGCTCCTCGACCAGGAGAAGCTGGTGCGCGAGGCGATCCAGGCCGCCGAGCAGAACGGCATCGTCTTCCTCGACGAGATCGACAAGATCACCGCGCGCTCCGAGCGCATGGGCGCCGACGTGAGCCGCGAGGGCGTGCAGCGCGACCTCCTGCCCCTCATCGAGGGCACCACGGTCGCGACCAAGCACGGTGCCGTGAAGAGCGACCACGTGCTCTTCATCGCGTCCGGCTCCTTCCATCTCGCCAAGCCCTCGGACCTCCTGCCCGAGCTGCAGGGCCGCCTGCCCATCCGCGTCGAGCTCAAGGCGCTCGACCGCAACGACTTCATCCGCATCCTCACGGAGCCGGAGAACAGCCTCATCAAGCAGTACAAGGCGCTTCTCGCGACCGAGGAGGTCACCCTCGACTTCAGCGAGGACGCCATCGCGGCGATCGCCGACCTCGCGGCCGAGGTCAACCGCGGCGTCGAGGACATCGGCGCGCGCCGTCTCCATACCGTGATGGAGCGCTTGCTCGACGAGATCAGCTTCGCCGCGACCGACCTGCCGGGGCAGGCCATCGCCATCGACGCCGCCTATGTGCAGAAGCACGTGGGCGATCTCGCCAAGAACGCCGACCTCTCGAAGTTCATCCTTTAGGGCGTTTCGCCTTAGGGCGCTTCGCCTTAGGGCGCTTCGCCTCTGGCGCCGCAGCCGCGAGCGGCCGCGCGCGCGTCACGTCGAGCGGGTGATCGATGAGCGGCTCCACGCGCCCGATGAAGTGCTGCGTATGGGGCAGGCCCGCGTGAAGCTCGAATGCGGCTTCGCTTTTCCAGCGCGAATGGACGTAGAAGAGCCGCGGGTCCCGGGTCGAGCGGAAAGCTGCGAAGCCGAGGCAGCCGGCTTCCGCGCCCGTCGGGCCGGCGACATCGCGCAGCGCCGCCTTAAGCGCGCTCTCGGCACCCTCGCGGGCATGAAACCGTCCGAAGATGAAGAGCTCCACCAGTCCCTCCCTCGCCTCGGCGCCGCAGCGTCTTCCGCCCGTCGGCGCCGCCCATTCTCATCGTCATTGACAAAAATTTCGAGCTATTCGTTGATGTCGCCATGGCGCAGGCTCGATCGACGGCGGGCGAAGCGGCCCCCTCGCGCATCGCGGCGCTGATTGCGGCGCGGGAGCCCGGACGCGGCCTCGCCGGCGCCTTCTATGATGACCCCGAGATCTACGAGCGCGACCTCGCGCGCATCTTCCACCGCCACTGGCTCTGCGCCGGCCATGCCAGCGCTGCCGCGGCACCGGGCGACTATTTCCTCGCCAACGCCGGCGGCGAGGAGATCATCGTCGCCCGCGGCCGCGACGGCGAGCTCAATGCGCTTCTCAACGTCTGCCGCCACCGCGGCTCGCGCATTTGCAGCGTGCCGGCCGGTCATGCCGACTTCTTCGTCTGCCCCTACCACGCCTGGAGCTACGCGCTCGACGGCAGCCTCGCGGCGGCGCGGCACATGCCGCAAGGCTTCGATAGGACCGCGCACGGGCTCAAGCGGCTGCATCTCCGCGTGGCCGAGGGGCTCGTCTTCGTCTCCTTCGCAAGCACGCCGCTCGATTTCACGCCGGTTGCCGGCGCGCTCAGCGGTTCCTGCGGGCGCTACGGCTGGGCTGCGGCCAAGGTGGCGCACCGCGAGCGCTACGCCATCGCGGCCAACTGGAAGCTCGCCGTCGAGAACTATGTGGAATGCTACCATTGCAGCCCGGCGCATCCCGAGTATTCGCGCCTGCATGCCCTCGAGCAGCCGCTGCCGCGCATCGCCGCCCTCAATGCGCGCATGGCCGAGCGCACCGCGGCACTCGGCATCGCGGTGGCGGAGTGCCACCAGTGGCGCACCTCCGAGCGTGGCGCCGAGGCGATCGACTGCTTCCGCTATGCGCTCTACGAAGGTGTCGCGACCGGCAGCCCCGACGGCCGGCCGGTGGCACCGCTCATGGGCGATTTCACCGGCTATGACGGGGGTGTGACCTCCGTGCACGTCGGAGGTGCGAGCTTCCTCCTCGCCTATCCCGATCACGGCGTCGTCTACCGCTTTGCGCCCAAGGGGCCGGATGCCGTTGAGATGGAGCTCGTCTGGCTCGTGCGCGGCGATGCCCGGGAAGGCGTCGATTACGACAAGGAGCGCCTCGTCTGGCTCTGGCAGGTGACGAGCGAGGCGGACAAGCGCATCATCGAGCGCACGGCCGAGGGCGTACGCTCGCGCTTCTTCGAGCCGGGTCCGCTGGCACCCATGGAATACAACGAGCGCCGCTACATCGAGTGGTATCTCGCGGAGATTTCCGGTCTTATGTAGCTGACGCACCGATTGACGGCTAATTATTGCGTATAACAAGAAAAACCCGCAATAAAACTGATAAATCCTTGAAGTAGCCAAAATTCGATCCCTTAATAATCCAGTCATCAAGCATTTTCCTTAAGCACAGGAGCGCTTGAATGACTGACCTAGACCCCGATCTGGCATCCGCCTTCTGCGACGCTCATTTTGAGGGATCGGCAAAGAAGGTGATGCAGGGCGCCCTGCGCACGTTCATCAAGGATCAACTATCTAGGGATTTGGCGACGAAAGAGCGATCCGACGAGCTTCAGAAAAAGCGGAATGGCGGGAAGCCAGACGGCTCGAATTGACGGTATTCGGGCACAAATGGGACCAATCCCGAGTCGCAATCATGCTCCTGTGTGGCAGTGCCACGATCATCGGCGAACGTGTTACGGGCGTCCTGCCTGTGCCAGGCCCTTAGGAAGGCAGCCGCTAAGCGATTCAAACGACTCGGTTTTGTTATAGAAGGCGTCTACACTGCATCGAGTCGCTTGCCCGCTTGAGGCAGAGCGCTAATTCCTCTTGCTCCTTTGATTCCGAGAGAGTAGAGAGTTGTGTATCAATATCTTGTGGTTGGGATGGGCTCCACCGCATACCCCTGGGCGACCTCGTCACGATTAGTCAGGCCTTGGGTATAAAACCTAGGGAAACGCACATGGCTCAGGTCGCCAGTAAGCCCGCTCGATTCGATCAGGACGGCCGCCGTGAGCGTCTGCGTCATATCATCGCAGATATGTGCTTCACGACGGGGCCGACATTCCGGCTCGCCTCGGGAAGGGAAAGCAATTTCTATTTCAATCTTAAAAAGGCGATGCTCGACCCCGAGGGGATTGAGTTGTTGGCTGATCTCATATTGGAAGAGACCGCTGGCATTCGTGCCGACTATGTGGGCGGTCTCGCAATGGGGGCAGTCCCGGTCGTCGTCGCGGTAGTTATGAAAAGCCGCGGAGGAAACCGGCCGCTGAGAGGGTTCTGGGTTCGCAAAGAGGCCAAGGGCCACGGGACTAACGACTTGACGGACGGCCATATCGTTGACGGCTCGCGAGTTATCATCGTTGATGACGTGACGACCACGGGCGGCTCTATCAAGCAGGCGATAGAGGAGGTCAAAAGGCATAACTGCGAAATCGCCGCTGTCATAACGATCGTTGATCGATTGGAGGGCGCTAAGGAAGCCCTTGCTAAGGATGGCGTCGAGCTTATTGCGCTGTATGATACGAACGATTTCCTCCCCTAAAGGTTCACCAGAGTTTGCGGGTTCCCCCTTAAAGGGAAACGGTGACTCGTGGGGATGCATAGCGACGAGATCGCGGCAATAGCAACATTCGCCCTAGAGCACTCCACCGCTTATCCTGTCCTGTCCCTCGTGCTCCTCACCGTCGTTGATCGTATCGAAAACGAATACGACGGCGGCGCTATAACAGAAGATCGAGCGGCACAGCTTGATGAGCTTGAACCGTTGATCCGAGCTGCCATGACAGCGCCCGGTGACTTTGCGAAGTTACAAACGATTTGCAGAAAATTTATGACGGTATTCGATATTGGCGCGCACTGAGGATCCGATTCTGGACCCCGGCTAGGTGCAAGACACCCACTCCGATGCCAAGGCCGGTCCCAATGAGAAACAGAATAATGGTGAGGTCGTCGCCTTGTGGCATAGCGCTACCCCCTGAGCACGCCCCTTTTGTATAGCAGGAAATGATACCGAGAATGGTGAGTCAGCTACATAAGGCCGGAAATTTCCTGAGCGCTCCCGCGTCCGCTCATCGCCGCTTTTTCCCTCCCGCCGGCTTCAAGTGCCTGACGAGCTCCGCGACCGTCGCCTCGGGGAGCGCGCGGATGCGCTCGGCGAGGAGATTGGCGAGCTCGGTCTTGGCGGGCGAGAGCCCGGCGGTATCGACCGTGACGCGCGGATGGGAGAGGCGGGCGAGGCCCCTCAGCTCCTCGGCATCGTCCCAATAGAGGCCGAAATAGTCGCAGATCTGGTGCACCAGGCCGTTGGCCGGCCGCCCGCGCCGGCCGTGCTCGAGGGCGGAGAGGTAGGCGGCGGAGAGCTCGAGGGAGGCCGCCATGTCGCGGAGCGTGACACCGCGCGCGAGGCGCAGCGCCCGCACCCGCTCGCCGAAGGGCGTCATGGCTCGCCCACTACCTCAGCGCTGGCGGCGCAGCAGGAGATAGAGCGCGCCCGACCCGCCGTCCCTGGGCCTGGCGGCGGCAAAGGCGAGGAGGCGGGAGCGCAAGGGGGCACCGTTGAGCCAGCGCGGCACCGCCGCGCGCAAGATGCCCTCGCCTTCTCCGCTCCGCCCCTTGCCGGTGATCACGAGAAGGGCGCGGCAGCGCCGCCGCCAGGCCTCTTCGACGAAGGCGATGAGTGCCCGGTGCGCCTCCTCCTGGGTATGGCCGTGGAGGTCGAGCCGCGCCTCGATGGCGAGCTCGCCCTGCCGCAGCCGCTCGGCCGTGCGCTTGTCGAGGCCCGGGGCGGCATCGCGGGAGAGCTCGGGCAGCGGCTGGGGCGCCGGCAGCGTGGCCGAGCGCGGTGCCGGCGGCGCTTGGGCCGGCGCCAGCACCGCCTGGCGCTCGCGGCCGGCCGCGGGCGGGGGCGGCGGCCGCTCCCCGCGCCGGGAGAGCGGCTTGGCGTCGCGCGTGACATGGGCCCAGAGGGCGTCGTCGTCGCCCTCGCGGCCGGGCGCGTGCGGCTCAGGCTTCGCCTTGGCCATCGCCACCCTCCGCCACCAGGATGATGTGGAGGCGGCGCGGCCCGTGGGCGCCCATTTGGAGCTGCTGCTCGATGTCGGCGGAGCGCGAGGGCCCGGTGATGAGATTGACGGTGCGCGGCCAGGTGCCGGGTGCCAGCACCCCGCGCAAGCGGTCCCAGGCGTCCTCGTAAGGGCCGACGATCTGCGCCTCGCGCAAGACGACGAGATGGTTGTCGGGGAGGAAATTGAGCGTGGTCGGGCTGCCGGCTCCCGAGACGAGCATGAGCGTGCCGGTTTCGGCGATGCCGGCGAAGGCCGGCGTCAGGCTCGCGCTGTCGCTCGCCCGCGCCGGGCCCGTCTCGCGCTTGAGGAGCGGCCGGCTGGACCAGGGCAGTGCCGCAATTTCCGCGTCCGAAGCCACGCGGAGCGTGGCCGGCAGGTTCTGCGCGGCGAGGAAATCGGCGACGGCAGCCGGCACGTCCGCAAGCTCACGCACGCGTGCCACCGTGGCGGCGGCCTTCTCGGCCATCTCGACGAAGAGATGCACCTGCCCGGGGTGGTCGAGCTGTGCGCGCTTGGGCACGAGGTTGCGCGCGTGCCTGCTAAGACGCGCCTCGAGGGCCGCCTTCAGCACCTTATCGCCAGCGTCATTGCCGGCGCCCTTGCCGAGGGCGCGGCGCACGCTCGCCAGGATCTGCTCGCGCGCCTCGCTCACGCTCCCTCCCCATCGTGATCGGCCGCCCACAAGGCGTGGAAGGTCGGCCCCTCGGGGCTCGGCATGTCGCGACCGGCGGTCCAGCCGCCCGCGAGCGGCAGGCGCCGGAAGCGCCCCTTGCCGCGGCCCAAGAGGCCGAGCGCCGCCATGGCCAGGCGGGCGCCCGTGTGGTAGAGGCCGGGGCGGCGGACGAACCAGGACCACAGCCTGAGGCCGAGGCGGAAGCGCTTCGGCATGAGCCCCTTCTCGAACTCCCGCTCGCGCCAATGGCGCAGCATCTTGGGCAGCGGGATCTTCATCGGGCAGACGCTCTCGCAGCGCCCGCAGAAGGTGGAGGCGCCGGGCAGGAGGGCGCTGCTCTCGATGCCGATGATCGCCGGCGTCAAAACCGAGCCCATGGGCCCCGGATAGACCCAGCCGTAGGCGTGGCCGCCGATCGAGGTATAGACCGGGCAATGGTTGATGCAGGCGCCGCAGCGGATGCAGCGCAGCATGTCCTGGAACTCGCCGCCGAGGAGCGCCGTGCGGCCGCCGTCGAGGATGACCACGTGATGCTCGCCCGGCCCGTCGGCGTCCTCGGGCCGGCGCGGCCCGGTCGAGAAGGTGGTGTAGACCGACATCTCCTGGCCGGTCGCCGAGCGGGCGAGGAGGCGGATGATGGTGCTGGCGTCCTCGAGCGTCGGCACCAGCTTCTCGGGCGTCGCCAGCACGATGTGGGCCTTGGGCAGCGTCTGGGTGAGGTCGCCGTTGCCCTCGTTGGTGACGATCACCGTGCTCCCCGTCTCGGCGATGAGAAAGTTGGCGCCGGTAATGCCCACGTCCGCGGCGACGAACTTGGCGCGCAGGATCTCGCGCGCCTCGGCCAGCATCTCGGCGGCGTTCCCGAGGCGGCGGTGCTTGCCGTACTGGGCGTGGTTCTCCTCGAAGCTGTCGGCGATCTGCTCCTTGGTCAGGTGGATGGCGGGTGCTATGATGTGGCTCGGCGGCTCGTGGCGGAGCTGGATGATGTATTCGCCGAGATCCGTCTCGATCGGCGCGATGCCGTTCTTCTCGAGATGCTCGTTGATGGCGATCTCCTCGCCGATCATCGACTTGCCCTTGGTCACGGTCCTGGCACCCAGGCGCTTGCAGATGGCGAGCACGCAATCGCGCGCCTCGCCCGCCGTGCGGCACCAATGGACTTGCGAGCCGCGCTTCGCCGCCTCGGCCTCGTAGCGCTCGAGGTAGAAATCGAGGTTCTCGAGCACGTGATCCTTGATCGCGCGCGCGGCCTCGCGCAGTTTGTCGAACTCGGGCAGGCGCTCGACCGCGGCCGCGCGCGTGGCGGCGAAGCCGAGCTTCGAGATGGCGCGCTGCAGCGTGGCGTCGTTGAGGGCGCGGTGCGCGTTCTCCTTGAAGCTGGCGGTGGTCGACTCCATGGCGCCCTCAGCGCCGCGGCACGCCGATGGCCGGCACCTCGGTCATGCCGGCGAGCACCTCGGCCACGTGGCGCACCTTGACCGCGGCACCCTCGCGCGAGAGCCGCCCTGCCATGTTGAGGAGGCAGCCGAGGTCGCCCGAGAGCAGCGTGTCGGCGCCCGTAGCCGTCACGTCCTTGGCCTTGTTCGCGGCCATGCGCGTCGAGATCTCGGGATATTTGATGCAGAAGGTGCCGCCGAAGCCGCAGCACACTTCGGAGCCGGGCAGCTCGGCGAGGCTCAAGCCGGCGACGCTCGCGAGCAGCTTGCGCGGCTGCGCCTTGACGCCGAGCTCGCGCAGCCCCGAGCAGGAATCGTGATAGGTGACCGTGCCCTCGTAATGGGCGTCGACGGCATCGACGCCGCACACGTCGACGAGGAAGGAGACGAGCTCGTAAGTGCGCCGTGCCAGATCATGGGCGCGCTGCGCCCAGCTCGGCTCGTCGGCGAAGAGCTCGGGATAATGCACCTTGATCATGCCGGCGCAGGAGCCCGAGGGCGCCACCACGAAATCGTAAGCCTCGAAGGCGGCGATGACCTGGCGCGCGATCGCCTTGGCGTCCGCCTTGTCGCCCGAATTGTAGGCCGGCTGGCCGCAGCAGGTCTGGGCGCGCGGCACCGCGATCTCGCAGCCCGCCTCCTCCAAGAGCTTGACCGCCGCGAAACCGACCGTGGGGCGGAAGAGATCGACGAGACAGGTGACGAAAAGCGCGACTTTCATGGCGGGCGTCCCCCGCTCGGATGAGGCCGCGGCCAGCATGAAGGCTCGGGCAAGGGATGGCAACCCCTGTCGGGATACCCCGCTGCGGCCACGTGCAGAGCGATCGACACGTCCTGCCGAACCTCCCGGGTGCTCGCCATTAGCGAGCGCCTTTCCTTGACAGGCTGCCCCCCGATAGGGAGCATACGTCGGTGGCGCTGGTCATTCCACCTGACGTCGTCAAGCAATTGAAGGCGCTCTCCAAGGCGGACCGCCGGCGGTTGCTCGATGCTTTGGAAACGGTTGCGGCGGAGCCGGCCAAGCGTTTCCCTTTCGTTGCCCAGATGGCCGGGCATTCCGGCCTGTGGCGGTTGCGGAAGGGCCATTGGCGCGCGGTGTTCCGCATTCGCCACGGCGACGTCGTCCTCGACCGCGTGGGACACCGCGGAGAGATTTAGCGATGAGCTCGATCAAGCCGCTTGCACAGACGAAGGACACCGTCACGCTCAGGCGGGCGGATTTTCTGGCCCTCCTCGAGACCGCCGGGGAGCGCAAGGATCTTGCGGCCGTTGCCGCGCATCGCGCCTACGAGAGCCGCGTCGGATGGGAGCTCGCGCGGCGCAATTACCTGACGCGAAGCCAAGCAGAGCGGCTCCTCGATGGCGAGAGCCCGGTCCGCATCTGGCGCCAGAAGCGCGGCTTCTCGCAACGCGCGCTCGCCGCGGCGGCAGGAATCGCGGCGAGCTATCTGGCGGAAATCGAGACCCTGAAGAAACCGGGCAGCAACGCCGCCCTCGTCAAGATCGCGGCCGCTTTGGAAGTTCCCCTCGAGATCGTCGCTCATTTGCCCGGCATGGCCCCGGAAGCCGGGCTGCGCCCGGTCACCCGATCTGAGGAAGCCGCGAAGCGGCTGTCGGAGCTCGCCGAGCGCGGTGCCGATCGAACGCGGATTGAGGAGGAGGTGCGTACGATCCTCTCGGAGTGGCGAGATATCGCGGAGAGGGCGGGAGCCCGCCACCAGCTGAAGGCGGCGATTTCCGCGTTGCGGGCGATTTTGACGGAGCGATCGGGCGGCTCGACGCGGCGCGCCGAGGACAAGAAATGCGCCACGCTGCAGGTGGCGATCGAGGTCCTTCAGAACGAGCGCCGCAGCTCGCAGGGACAATTTCGCACACGCGACGCCGCTCACTCCGTCCGCGGCAGCAGCAGGTAATAGCTTCCCTTTGAGCGCATGCGGCCGGCCATCGCCTCGGCCTCGGCTCCGTGTCCCCAGAAGAGATCGCCGCGCAAGGGGCCCTTGATGGCGGCGCCGATGTCCTGGGCCACGACGAGGCGGCGGATGCGCTGTTGTCCCCCTTGCGGGCTCGCGATGTCGAGCCAGAGCGGCAGACCCAGGAGGACGAACTTGGGATCGACCGCCAGGCTGCGGCCGGGCGTAAGCGCCACGCCCTCGGCGCCGATCGGCCCGTCGCCCGTAAGCTCGCGGAAGAAGACATAGGAGGCGTCGGCGTCCATGAGCGCCTTGGCGTCCTCCGGGTGCGCCCTGAGCCAGGCCTTGAGCGACTGCAGGCTCACGTCCTCGAGGCGCATGGCGCCGCGCTCGACGAGAAGCCTGCCGATCGAGACGTAGCGCCGCCCGTTGGCCCCGGCATAGCCGACATGGACGACCGAGCCGTCCTCGAGCACCACGCGCCCCGAGCCCTGGATCTGCAGGAAGAAGGCGTCGACGGGATCGGCGAGCCAGAGGAGCTCTGGCGCCTTGCCGTCGAGCCTGCCGGCCTCGATCTCGGCGCGCGTGGGATAGGGCTCGAGCGCGTGGCCCACGACCCGGCCGGTCACGTGCTTGCCCTTGAGGCTGTCGTCGAAGGCGCCGAGGTTGACCGTCACGAGATCGCCCGGCTCGCCGTAGAGCGGCACGCTGAAGCCGGCGCTCTTCTTGCGCGCACCGCCGAGCTCGGGCTCGTAATAGCCGGTGAAGAGCCCCTCCTGGGTGCTGCCGGCACTCGCCCTGTAGGGCCGGAACCAGCTCTCGAGATAGCGCCGCGCCGCCGCCTCGTCGCCGTCCGGCACGGCGCCGAGCGCTTCGCAGGCGGGGCGCATGCCGGCGAGCCAGGTTGCCGCCTCGGGCGGGGCCACGGCCGGGCTCTTGCTCTCCGCCGCGAGCTTGGCGCAGGAGCGGCGGAGCGCCGGCAGCGCCGCGGCCGTATCGTCGTCGCGCCAGCCCGGCAGCTCGGCGAACTCGACGCGGGCGAGGACGAGCTTCTCGGGCGGCTTTGCGGGTGGAGGAGTGGTCTCGCAGGCGGCGAGTGCTGCCGCCGCGAGGACGAGGCAGAGCCGCAAGGCGAGCGTGGCGCTGCGGCGCACCGGCCTTACTGGGAGCTGCGGGTCTCGACGAGCGCCCAGTTGGGATCGCGCGCGCGCGTGTTGCGCGCGAAGGTCCAGATGTCGGTGGTCTCGGTCACGTGGCCCGGGTCGCCGTCGACCGCCTTGCCGTCCGCGTCGCGCGTGACGTTGATCTGATCGGTGACGAACTTGACGGTCACGAAGGCGCTGCGGCCGTCCATCTGCGCCTCGAGGATGCTCGCCTGCTTCACGTCGACGAGCGTCGTCTCGCGCGTCTGCTTGGCATCCTCGCGCGCCTTGATGGCGGCCGAGAAATGCTCGAACACGGCGTCGTTGAGGAGCGGACGCAGCGCCTGGCGGTCGCCCTTGGCGAAGGCCGCGACGACCATCTCGAAGGCGGCCTTGGCACCCTCGGTGAAATGCTCGGCCGTAAAGCCCGGGTCGGCCACGGCGATCTGGGTCAAGGCCGCCTCGAGCGGCGTGCCCTTGGCCGCAGGCGGCAGCGCCACGGCCGCCTCGCCCGCCGTCCGCTGGCCGGGGTCCGCCAGCGGAATGACCTTGTCGCCGGCACCCTCGACCGGCTTCGGGTGGAAGGGGTCGGGCCGCTGGCGCTCCTCGCCGGTGCGCCGGCCCAAGACGCTCCTCAAGCGCAGGATGAGGAATGCCGCGACCATGGCGAAGAAGATGATGTCGATGAAGTGCACGTCCATCGCTCTCAAGCCGCCGGTGCAAGCTGGACCGGGCGGGGCCCTTGGTCTAAAGACAGCCTATGACAATACTCGAACGGAGCCGCCGGGTACAGCGCCCCTGCGGCCGCGGCAACGGCACCCGCAGGCGCCATCCTCTAGATGGGCAGCAGCACCCCGCCCTGCAAGCATGGCGCTCCTGATTCTCCTGGCGCTGGCAGCCCTGCCTTTCCTCGAGATCGCGGTCTTCATCAAGGTGGGCGAGCTGATCGGGGTGGCGCCAACGGTGGCGCTCACGCTCCTCGCCAGCGCCGCCGGCGTCGTCCTCATGCGCGCGCAAGGCCTTGCCACGCTGGCGCGGGCGCGCGAGGCGACTGAGCGCAACAAGGCGCCGGTCGCGGAGCTCCTCGACGGCCTCGCCATCCTCCTCGCCGGGGCACTTCTCATCGTCCCCGGCTTCATCACCGACGCGCTCGGCCTTCTCCTCTTCGTGCCGCCGCTCAGGCGCGCCGTGCGGCGGCGCATCTGGACCGCCTTCGCGCGGCGCGCGCGGCGCGGCGAGGGCGTCGTCATCGAGACCGACTACACCATCGTCGAGCGCGGGCGGCCGCCGGCGGCCGGCGGCCGGGAGCGCCCCCGCCTCGGCAAGGGAGACGAGCCGTGATCCTGGTGCGCCACGGGCAGTCCTACTTCAACCTCCACTACGGTGCCACCCGCGTCGATCCGGGCATCCCGGACCCGCGGCTCACCGAGACCGGGCGGCAGCAGGCGCTCGCCGCGGTCGCACCCCTCGGCGCGCGGCGCCTCAAGCGGCTCATCGCGAGCCCATACCGGCGCGCGCTCGAGACCGCCGAGATCATCGCCACGGCCCTGGCACTGCCCGTCGCCATCGAGCCCCTGGTGCGCGAGCGCGCCGCCTTCACCTGCGACATCGGCACGCCGGCCTCCGAGCTGGCGCGCCTGTGGCCGGCGCTCTCCTTCGGCCATCTCGCCGAGCGCTGGTGGGGCCACGGCGAGGAGAGCGAGGCGGCACTCGCGGCGCGCGCGCGAGCCTTCCGCCAGGCCATGGCCGCGGCACCCGACTGGCCCGAGGTCGCGGTGATCACCCACTGGGGCTTCATCCGCGCGCTCACCGGCGAGACCGTCACCAATGGCGCGCACCTCCCCTTCGATCCCACGGCACCCGCGTCTCTGCAAGATTGAGCGCAATTGCCCGCGAGGGGCAAAGCGTGTTAGCCACTGGGCCGCTTAGCCATTGGGCCGCTTAGCCATTGGGCCGCAGCCCGCGGCGACCGCCTGCCGGAGGAGCGCTCCCATGTCCGACGTGCCGACCCCCTCGAACAGCAACGCCGACGGCTCCGGGGCAGCGCCGCCGGCGCAGACCCCGCTCCTCGTCAAGGCGCAATACATCAAGGATCTCTCGTTCGAGAACCCGCGCGCGCCAGCGAGCTTCCAAGCGCTGCAAAGCCCGCCCGCCATCGAGGTCACGGTCCATGTCGGGGCCGAGCATCTCGCCGAGCAGGATTACGAGGTGACGCTCGTCATCACCGCCTCGGCCAAGAAGGACGACCAGGCGCTCTTCATGGTCGAGCTCACCTATGGCGGGGTGGTGGCGCTCGGTCCGGTGCCGCAGGAGCACATGCGGCCGCTCCTCCTCATCGAGGCGCCGCGCCTGCTCTTCCCCTTCGCGCGCAACATCATCGCGGACGCCACGCGCGAGGGCGGCTTCCCGCCGCTCCTCCTCCAGCCGATCGACTTCGTCGAGCTCTATCGCCGCGAGATCGCCCAGCCGCAACAGCCGCGCCTGGTCTGAGCACCTCGCCGCCCGCCGCTTAAGCGAGCCAGACCGGGTCCTTGAGCTTGGCCACGAGCGTTTCGTGGGCGGCGAGCTCATCCTCGCTCGGCGCATGGGCGCGCGGCGGGCGGAACGGCCGCTCGGCAGCGCCGGCGCCCAAGGAGGCGCCCGCCGCCGCCGCGAGCTCGAGGGTCGCCTGGCGCCCGCCGATGAGCTCGAGATAGACCTGGGAGAGGAGATCGCAGTCGACGAGCGCTCCGTGGTAGGTGCGGGCGCTGGCATCGATCGCGAAGCGCCGGCAGAGGGCGTCGAGGCTCGCCTGAGCGCCGGGGAACTTGCGCCGCGCCATGGCAAGCGTATCCACCGCGCGCGCCGCAGCTAAGGCCGGCCGGCCGAGGCGGAGAAGCTCGGCATTGAGGAAGCGCAGATCGAACTCCGCATTGTGGATGACGAGCGGCGCATCGCCGAGAAAGGCGAGGAGCTCGTCGACGATGTCGGCAAACAGCACCTGGCCGGCGAGAAACTCCGCCGAGAGCCCGTGCACCGCCTTGGCGTCCTCGGGCACCTCGCGCTCGGGGTTGAGGTAGCGCTGGAAGCTGTTGCCGGTCGGCAGATGGTTCAAGAGCTCGAGGCAGGCGATCTCGACGATGCGGTGGCCCTCGGCCGGATCGAGGCCCGTCGTCTCGGTATCGAGCACGATCTCGCGCATGGCGGTCCCCGGCCTATCCGCACCTTGCGGCCTCGGGCGGCCAATGCCGCCCGCGCCGCCGCTGCATCACTCTGACGATCTTGGCGATGCGGTGCAAGCTCGCGCGCTTGCCGAGCCCGCTCGGCACCAGGAAGTCGGCGCGGCGGCGCTTCTCGCGGTCCGGCATCTGCTGGGCGAGGATGGCGGCGAGCCGCTCGCGCGTCATGCCCGGCCGCGCCAGCACGCGCTGGGCCTGGAGAGTGGCCGGTGCGGAGACCACGACCACCGCGTCGTAGCGGCGTTCCGCGCCCTGCTCGAGAAGCAGCGGAATGTCGAGCACCACGAGCCGCGCGCGCCGTGCCGCCTGGCGGCGAAGGAAGCGCTCCTGGTCTCGCCGCACGAGGGGATGGACGATGCCCTCGAGCAGCACCAGCGCCGCCGGGTCGTTGAAGACCATGGCGCCGAGGCTGCTGCGGTCGACGGCGCCCGCCTTCACGGCATCGGGAAAGGCCGCGGCGATGAGCGGCACCGCGGCACCGCCCTTGGCGAAGAGGGCATGCACCGCCGCATCGGCGTCATGCACCGCGATGCCGAGACGGCGGAAGCCCGCGGCCGCCGTGCTCTTTCCCATCGCGATCGAGCCGGTCAGGCCGAGGATCACCATGGCTCGCCCGGTGACGCGCGTCAGGCCGGGAGCATGCCGTGCTCGCGCAGAAAGGCGAGGAGCGGCAGGAGCGGCAGCCCGAGCACGGCGAAATAGTCGCCCTCCACGCGCTCGAAGAGCTGCGCGCCCAGGCCCTCGAGCTGGTAGGCGCCGACCGAGCGGCAGGCGGCCTCGCCGACCGCCGCGAGATAGCTCTCGATGAAGGCGTCGCTCAAGGGCCGCATGCGGAGGCGCGCGCGCTCGACGTGGTGCCAGAGACGGCTGCCGTCGCGCACCGCGACGACGGCCGAGAGAAGCTCGTGCTCCTTGCCGCCGAGCGCCTTGAGCTGGTCGCGCGCAGCCCCGAGGTCCGCCGGCTTGTCGTACCAGGTGCCGGCGCATTCCAACATCTGATCGGCGCCGATGACGAAGGCGCCGACGTGGCGCAGCGAGAGCTTGCGCGCCTTGAGCTCGGCGAGCGTCAGTGCCGCCTCGGCGCTCGCGGCACCCTCGCTCTTGAGCGCCCGCTTGATCTCCTCCTCGTCGATGCCGGCGGCCTCGGCGATGCAGGCAACGCCGGCATGGCGGAGAAGTGCCGCACGGGTAGGGCTCGCGGAGGCCAGCACCAGGCGCGGCGTCGCCGCCGCCCCTCTAGCCGCGTTCCCGCCCATGGTCATCTCGCCAGCGCTCACTGCATATGTTTCCGCCGGTCGGCATGGAGCTGCATGATCGCCGCGGCGGTCTCCTCGATCGAGCGCCGCGTCACGTCGATCACCGCCCAGCCGTGCTCGGCGAAGACGCGACGTGCTGCGGCGAGCTCGCGCTTGACGGTGTCGAGGTCGGTGTAGTCCGTATCCTCGGACTCATTCAGCGTGCGCAGCCGGTTGCGGCGGATCTGCACGAGGCGGACGGGATCCTTGGTCAGCCCGACGATGAGCGGGTGGCGCGCCTCGAGGAGCTCGTGGGGGACGGCCACGCCGGGAACGATGGGCACGTTCGCCGCCTTGATGCCGCGGTTGGCGAGATAGATGCAGGTCGGCGTCTTGGAAGTGCGCGAGACGCCGACCAGCACCACGTCGGCGTGATCGAGGTTCCAAGCCGCCTGGCCGTCGTCATGACTGAGCACGAACTGCATGGCATCGATGCGGCTGAAATACTCCGCGTCGAGCTCGTGCTGCCGGCCGGGCAAATTGCGGCTCTCAAGGCCGAGATAGCTCGCAAGCGCCCCCATGATGGGATCGAGCACCGAGATGTGCGGCACCTTGAGCTTGCGCAAGCCGCCGATGAGCACCGTGTGCAGCGTCTTGTCGACGAGCGTATAGACCACGAGGCCGGGCTGCTCGGCGATCTCCGCGAGGACTTTGTCGATCTGGCTCCTCGTGCGCACGAGCGGCCACATGTGCTCGTCCACGTCGATGCCTTCGAATTGCACGAGGCAGGCGCGCACCACGCTGTGCACCGTCTCGCCGGTCGCGTCGGAGACGAGATGGACGTGCTGCTTCTTCACGGGTGCGCACCTGCTGTCATGGTATTCCGCCGGCTGTGGACGACTGGCTCCGAGCGGGCATAACCCGCGGTGCAAGCCGCCTCCTCCCCATTCGACCCCCGACATCGCTCGCGCCCAGGCCGACTTCTCAACCTGTGGCCGAGGCCGCAAGCGGCCTTGTGAATCCCGCGGCCGAAGAGGACGCACATTTGCGTTATCCCGGCTTTCCCCCTCTTTCAAATCCCCAAGCGGCCGGCCCATACTGCCACGTCCGCCGCGTTTGTCACAGGCGATCCACGGCCGAGCGGCCAGCATGGGCAAGAGGGGCCGGACAGGGGAGTAAGATTGGGGGTAGATTTTACTCCCCGTGCTTAACAGGGACCCACTACTACATCTACCTTTCTTAGTTGAAGAGTCTTAAGGAAGAGGGCGAGGGGAGTGAACTCGGCAAGCGAGCAGACAAACCCCGGACCGGCCAGGCAGAAGCCGCTCTTGAGGGCGCTTGGCGGCAAGGGGCCCGGAGCGGTGCCGCTTTGGCTGATGCGGCAGGCCGGACGCTACCTGCCGGAGTATCGCCGCGTGCGCGAGCGTGCCGGCGGCTTTCTCGAGCTCTGCTTTACTCCCGAGCTCGCCGCCGAGGTGACGTTGCAGCCGGTGCGCCGCTTCGGCCTCGACGCGGCAATCCTATTTTCCGACATTCTGGTGGTTCCCTTGGCACTCGGGCGAGCCGTGCGCTTCAGCGAGAAGGAGGGGCCGCAGCTCGATCCTCTCGCCGATCTGGCGGACATCGAGCGCTTGCGCTGTGAGGATCTCGACGAGCGCTTGGCGCCCGTCTATGAGGCGCTTGCGCGCGTGCGTATGGCATTGGCTCCGGAGGTGGCGCTCATCGGTTTCGCCGGTGCACCATGGACCGTCGCGGCCTACATGGTAGAGGGACGCACGAGCCGCGACTTCGCCGCCGTCAAGCTCGCCGCCTTCAAGCAGCCGGAGGAGTTCCAGCGGCTCGTCGATCTCATCGCCGAGGCAACGGCGCATCACCTCGTCCGTCAGGTCGCCGCCGGCGCCGAGGTGCTGCAGATCTTCGACAGCTGGGCCGGCGTCCTTGCCGAGGCGGAGTTCGAGCGCTGGTGCGTGGCACCGATCGAGCGCATCGTGCGCCAAGTCAAGGAGAGCTGTCCGACGGTCCCGATCATCGCGTTCCCGCGCGGCGCCGGCGTCGGCTACAGCCGCTTCGTCGAACGCACCGGCGTCGACGGCATTTCGCTCGATCCCACGGTACCGCTCGGCTGGGCCGCGCGCGAGCTGCAGCCGTGGGCGACGCTGCAAGGCAACCTCGATCCGCTGCTTCTCGTTGCCGGCGGCGAGGCGATGCGCGCGGCCGCGGAGCGCATTCTGCAGTGCTGGGGCTGGGGTCCGCTCATCTTCAATCTCGGTCATGGCGTGCTCCAGACGACGCCGCCGGAGCACGTGGCCCAGCTGGTCGAGATCGTGCGCGGCTGGCGGCCGTGAGCGCGCAGGAGCGGATTGCCGTCGTCCTCTTCAATCTCGGCGGGCCGGACAGCCTCGCCGCCGTCGAGCCGTTTCTCTTCAATCTCTTCAACGACAAGGCGATCATCGGGCTGCCGCCCGTCCTGCGCTGGCCGCTCGCCAAGCTGATCGCCTGGCGCCGGGCGCCGGTCGCGCGCGAGATCTATCGCCATATCGGCGGCGCTTCGCCGCTCCTGGCCAATACCGAGGCGCAGGCGCAGGCGCTCGAGGCGGCACTCGCGGAGCTGGGCGAGGTGCGCAGCTTCGTCGCCATGCGCTACTGGTCGCCGTCGAGCGAGAGTGCCGCGGCCGCGGTCAAGGCCTGGGGCGCCGGGCGCGTCGTCCTGCTGCCGCTTTATCCGCAATTCTCGACCACGACGACGGCGTCCTCGTGGCGCGCCTGGCGCGAGGCGGCCGCGCGCGCCGGTCTCTCGGCACCGGCCACGCTCGTCTGCTGCTATCCGCGCGAGGCGGGCTTCGTGAAGGCCGTGGCAGCGGCGGTGCGCGAGGGGCTCGTCGAGGCGGCGGCGGCCGCCCGGGGAGAGCGCCGCGTGCGCGTGCTCTTCTCCGCGCACGGCCTGCCGAAGCGCATCGTCGAGCGCGGCGATCCCTATCAATGGCAGGTCGAGCAGAGCTGCGCCGCGGCGGTGCTGGCGATCGGGCGGCGCGACCTCGACTGGCGGGTCTGCTATCAAAGCCGCGTCGGTCCGCTCGAGTGGATCGGTCCGGCGACGGACGAGGAGATCGCGCGCGCGGGACGCGAGGGCATCGCACTCGTCGTGGTGCCGATCGCCTTCGTGTCGGAGCATTCCGAGACGCTCGAGGAGCTCGACATGAAGTATGGCGAGCTGGCGCGGAGCTCGGGCGTCTCCGCTTACGTGCGCGTGCCCACGGTCTCGCTCGCGGCGCCGTTCGTGGCGGGCCTTGCCGGGCTGGTGCGGGCGGCGCTCGCGCGGCCGCTCGAGATTTGCCCGGGCGGGGGCTTGCGCATCTGCCCGGCGGCCACGGTGAATTGTCCGATGAACGGCAAGGGGAGCGGCGGGTGAGCTGGCTCGTGCCCATCTACCCTTGGGTCAAGGCGTTCCACGTCATCAGCGTGATCGCCTGGATGGCGGGGCTTCTCTACCTGCCGCGCCTCTTCGTCTATCACTGCGAGGCGGCGGCCGGCGCGGCCGAGGACAAGCGCTTCCAGACCATGGAACGGCGGCTGCTGCGCGCCATCATGAACCCGGCGATGGTCGCGGCGTACCTCACGGGCGGGCTGTTGCTGGCGACGCCGGGGTTGGTCGATTGGTCGCAGGGCTGGATTTATGTCAAGCTCGCGGGCGTCGCCGTGCTCACCTGGGCCCAGCATGCCATGGGGCGCTGGCGCAACGATTTCGCCGCGGGCGCCAACAGGCATCCCCAGCGCTTCTACCGCATCATGAACGAGGTTCCCACGGTCGCCATGATCGTGATCGTGATCATGGTGGTCGTGAAACCGTTCTGAGGGAAGGGCGCCTGCGCCCGGGTGCCGCACCTAAGGCGAGGGCGCAATTGAGCTTTCCCGCTGTCATCCGCATTTCGCTTGACGCGAGGGCCGCTTTGCGCGATCAATCTGGCGGATCTCCTCCAGCGACTCACGGCCTGCGTCCTTCCACGAGCTTGCGCCTGGTAGCTCCGCCTGCTCGGCGGGCATTATCCGATCATCCGGCCCGGCGCAGGGCGTCCGAGCGCTTCCCCTCCCCCCGATGCGACGCGAATAGGCGCGGCATGAATCTTCAAGAGCTCAAGTCTAAGACCCCGGCGGATCTCCTGACCTACGCCGAGGAGATGCAGGTCGAGAACGCGAGCAACCTGCGCAAGCAGGAGCTCATGTTCGCCATCCTCAAGGTGCTCGCCGAGCGCGACATCGCCATCTTCGGCGACGGCGTGCTGGAGATCCTGCAGGACGGCTTCGGCTTCCTGCGCTCGCCCGAGGCCAATTATCTGCCGGGCCCGGACGACATCTACGTGTCGCCGAGCCAGGTGCGGCGCTTCGGCCTCCGGACCGGCGACACGGTGCAGGGGCAGATCAGGGCGCCCAAGGACGGCGAGCGCTATTTTGCCCTCCTCAAGGTCAACGAGATCAACTTCGAGGACCCGGACAAGGTCCGCCACCGCATCAACTTCGACAACCTGACGCCGCTCTATCCCGACGATCGCTTCGTGCTCGAGCTCGAGCCCGATGCGCCGCCGCCGCCGGGCTCGAGCCCGACCGGCCCGGCGCCGCGCCGCGGCACCGGCTCGCGCGACACGGAGTTGCGCGACGTCTCGCGGCGCGACTTCACGGCGCGCGTCATCGACCTCATCAGCCCGCTCGGCAAGGGCCAGCGCGGCCTCATCGTGGCACCCCCGCGCACCGGCAAGACGGTGATGCTGCAGAACATCGCCCATTCGGTCGCGGCCAACCACCCCGAGGCCTACCTCATCGTGCTGCTCATCGACGAGCGGCCCGAGGAGGTCACCGACATGCAGCGCTCGGTCAAGGGCGAGGTCATCAGCTCGACCTTCGACGAGCCGGCGGTGCGCCACGTCCAGGTCGCCGAGATGGTGATCGAGAAGGCGAAGCGCCTCGTCGAGTACAAGCGCGACGTGGTGATCCTCTTGGACTCGATCACGCGGCTCGCGCGCGCCTACAACACGGTGGTGCCGTCCTCGGGCAAGGTCCTGACCGGCGGCGTCGACGCCAATGCCCTCCAGCGCCCCAAGCGCTTCTTCGGCGCCGCGCGCAACATCGAGGAGGGCGGCTCGCTCACCATCATCGCGACGGCGCTCGTCGACACCGGCTCGCGCATGGACGAGGTGATCTTCGAGGAGTTCAAGGGCACCGGCAATTCCGAGATCATCCTCGACCGCAAGCTCTCGGACAAGCGCGTCTTCCCCTCGATCGACATCACGCGCTCCGGCACGCGCAAGGAGGAGCTCCTCGTCGAGCGCGACGTGCTCGCCAAGATGTGGGTCTTGCGCCGCATCCTCATGCCCATGGGCATGAACGACGCCATGGAGTTCCTCCTCGACAAGCTGCGCCACACCAAGACCAACGCCGAGTTCTTCCAGTCGATGAACCAGTAGGTCCGCGCGAAGCGGGCCGCACGCGCGGAGGGCGGCGATGACCTCGGCGCAATCCCCCGCAGATGTGGAAGACCACCCGGTCGCCCGGCGCATCCGCCGGCCCGGGCCGAAGTACCTCCTTGCGCTCGACGGCGGCGGGCTGCGCGGCGTGGTGGCGCTTGCCTTCCTCCAGCGCATCGAGACGCTGCTGCGCGCGCGCTACGGCAACCGGCCGGACTTTCGCCTGCGCGACCACTTCGACATGATCGGGGGCACCTCGAGCGGCGCCATCATCGCGACCGGCCTGGCGCTCGGGCATTCCGTGGACGACATGCTCGCCGTCTACCGCGACTTCGGCCGGCAGGTGTTCGTGCGGCACATCTGGCGCCGCGGCCTTTTCGGCCCGCGCTTCTCGCTCAGAGCGCTCGAGGCCAATTTCCACCGCGAGCTCGGAGAGAGGACGCTCGGCACCCGGGAGATCACTTGCGCCCTCGTCCTCGTGGCCAAGCGGCTCGATACCGGCAGCGTCTGGGTGCTGCACAACAATCCGTTCGGGCGCTATTACGGCGCGCCCAAGGACGAGCCCGCGGCGACGCCGAACAAGGATCTTCCGTTGCAGCAAATCCTGCGCGCGAGCACCGCGGCGCCGACCTTCTTTCCCCCGGAATTCATCGAGGTGGCCAAAGGCCATTCGGGCTTCTTCGTCGACGGCGGCGCCAGCCCCTACAACAATCCGGCGCTGCTGCTCTTCCTCGTCGCCACCACGCCGTCCTACGGCTATGGCTGGCAGAGCGGCGAGCAGGCGCTCCACCTAACCTCGGTCGGAACCGGATTGGAACGTCCGGCGCACGACGTGCGGGAGCTCCGCCACATGCCTTCCGCCCTGATGGCGACGCATGCACTGCGCTCGATCGTCGCCGATTGCAGCCGGCTGGGCCATATGGTGCTGCAGTCCATGGCAGCCGTGCGCACGCCCTGGTCCATCGACCGGGAGGCGGGGGCGCTCGATCACGAGAAGCCGCCCGAGCGGCGGCTTCTGTCCTACGCGCGCTTCGACGTGCCGCTCGAGAGCGCGTGGATCGAAAGGGAGCTTCGCCGCCATGTGAGTGCTGCCGAGCTCGCGCCCTTGGGCGAGATCGACAATGTCGCCGCGATCGAGCCGCTCTATCAGCTCGGTGCCGCGGCGGCCGAGCGCCTGGTGCGGCCCGATCTGCTGAGCTTCGCGGCGCCGCCCGCGTGAGTGCTGCCGCTTATGGGATCAGCACCGTCGAGCCCGTGGTCTTGCGCGCCTCGAGATCGCGGTGGGCCTGTGCTGCGTCGGCGAGCTTGTAGGTCTGGTTGACGCGGATCTTGACGGCGCCCGAGCGCACGGCGCGGAAGAGATCGCGCGCGGCCGCGAGGAGGTCCGCGTGCTTCGCCGCATAAGTCTGCAGCGACGGCCTTGTCAAGAAGAGCGAGCCCTTGGCGACCAGCATGCTGAGATCGAAGGGCGGCACCGGGCCCGAGGCGCTGCCGAAGCTCACCATCAGCCCCAAGGGCCTGAGGCAGTCGAGCGAGCGGACGAAGGTGTCCTTGCCGATCGAATCATAGACCACCGGCACGCCTTCGCCCTTGGTGATCTTCCTCACCGCGGCCACGAAGTCGTCGCGCGTATAGACGATCGGATGCTTGCAGCCGTTCGCCTTGGCGAGCTTGGCCTTGTCGTCCGAGCCCACCGTGCCGATGACGGTGGCGCCGAGCGACTTGGCCCATTGGCAGAGGATGAGGCCGACGCCGCCGGCCGCGGCGTGGATGAGGATGGTGTCGCCCTTCTTCACCCGGTAGGTGCGGCGGATGAGATACTGCACGGTCATGCCCTGCAGCATCATGGCGGCACCCGTCTTGAAGTCGATCTCCTTGGGCAGCTTGAGCAGGCGCTCGGCCGGCATCACGCGCGCCTCCGCATAGGCGCCGAGCGGCCCCTGGCCGTAGGCCACGCGGTCGCCGGCCTTGATCTCCTTGACCCTGGGACCGACCTTCTCGACGATGCCGGCACCCTCGTAGCCGATGCCGCAAGGGTAGGCGGGCTGCTTATAGAGTCCGCTCCGGATATAGCAGTCGACGAAGTTGAGGCCGACCGCGTGGTTGCGCACGAGCGCCTCGCCCGGGCCCGGCTCCGGCAGCGCGAGGTTCTCCAGCCTGAGCACCTCGGGCCCGCCGGGCTGGCTGATGCGGATGGTCTCGACCATGGTCTCGCTCCCTTTCCCGATTGCTATTCGCTCCGGCGCCTCAAGCGAGGTGAGCCTTGAAGAAATCCGCGCTGCGCTTGTTGGCGAGCTCGGCCGCCGCCTTGTCGAAGTGCTGGCCGCCGGGCCGCGCGAAGGCATGCTCCATGCCGTCGTAGACATGGATGGTCACCTTCGCATTGCCGGCGAGGCCGCTCCTGATCTTGGCCTGGGCCTCGGGCGGGCAATAGGAGTCCTTGGCTGCGATGTGCAGCATGAGCGGCTTCTTGATGTTCCCGGCCTCCTCTAAGGCGCCCTCGATGCCGACGCCGTAGTAGCCCACGCTGGCGTCGGCGTCGGTGCGCGTGGCCATGAGGTAGGCGAGCTTGCCGCCGAGGCAATAGCCGACCGAGCCGACCTTGCCGCTCGCGCCCGGGATCGCGCGCGCATAGGCGAGCGTCGCCTTGAGGTCCTCGACGCCCTTGGCCTCGTCGAAGCCCTTGTAGAGGGCGAAGGCCTGCTGCCACTCGGCCTCGGTGCGGTCGCTGATCTGGATGCCCGGCTCCTGGCGCCAGAAGAGGTCGGGGCAGATGGCGAAGGCGCCGGCGCCGGCCAAGCGGTCGCACACGTCGCGCATCACCCGGTTGACGCCGAAGATCTCCTGGCACACGACGATGCCGGGTCCCTTGCCGGAGGCGGGCTTGGCGAGATAGGCGGTGAATTGGCCGCCGTCGCTGGCGGCGATCGTCACGTCGGGCATGACCCCTCCTGTCGGGCGGGAGCTTTCTACGGAAGTGCGCTTGTCCGTGCTCGCCGCGCGAGAGTAGCGCGGGGAATGCCGCTTGTCACGGGGACGCCTCCGGCAGATCCGGGTTCTCGAGCTCCAAGAGGCGGCGCTTGATGGCGATCCCGGCGCCGCCTGAATAGCCGCCGATGCCGCCCACCGCAACCACCCGGTGGCAGGGGATGATGATGGGGATGGGATTGCGCCCGCAGGCGCCGCCCACGGCGCGCGGCACGCTGCCGATGCGCGCGGCGAGCTCGCGATAGGTGCTGAGCGTGCCGTAGGGAATGGCGAGGAGGGCCTGCCAGAGGCGGCGCTGGAACGGCGTGCCCTCGGGCTCAAGCCGCAATGCGAACTCGCGCCTCAGGCCGGCGAAGTAGCCGCCGAGCTGGGCCGCCGCCTCGGCGAGGAGCGGCGTCGCATCCTCGCCGCCGGCGCCGCCGAAGTCGAGCGCCACGATGGCGCCGCGGCGCTCGCTCACGGTGAGCGGCCCGAGCGGGCTAGCGAGGGTGAGGCTCGCCATGGCGCTTCTCTCGGTGGGGCTCGAGCGCGGCGCGGAGGCCTGCGGGCGTGGTGATGGGCAGCGAGCAGGTCATGGCCGTGCAGACATAGGCCGTGGCGGCACCGTTGGCGAGGCCCTTGCCGTGGGCCGGATGCTCGGCGGGGAGTGCCGCACCGGGGGCGAGCACGGCGAGGAGCCGGTTCGGCTGCGAGACGGCGTAGGCCGCCTGGCGGAGCGCCTGGAAGCCCGCGTCCCGCGGCTCGCCGATGATGACGACCTGGACGGCGTGGGCGAGGAAGTCAGCCGCCGAGAGCAGGGTCGCGAGGGGGAAGACGTTGCGCGCGAGCTGGCCCGCGAAGGCGCGCAAGACGGCCTCGGCGCGCTCGCGGTAGAGCGCCTTGCCGGTGAGATAGTAGAGCCGTGCCAAGGCTTCGGCGGCGACGCCGTTGCCGGCAGGTGTCGCGTTGTCGTTGGCCGTCTTGGCGCGCACGATCACGTCGTCCACGTCGTCGGCGGTGGTGAAATAGCCGCCCGCCTCGTGGTCGGCGAAATGGCGCTGCAGCGCCTCGGCCCAGGCCTCGGCGCGGGCGAGATAGCCGCTCTCGCCGCTCGCCTCGTAGAGTGCCAGCGCGGCGCGGATCATCGCCGCATAATCCTCGAGGGTGCCGCGGTGCTTGAGCGTGCCGGCGCGGTAGCTGTGGAAGAGGCGGCCGGAGCGCTCCATGTGCGCGGCCACGAAGGCGAAGGCGCGCCCGGCCGCGGCGAGCCAGGCGGGCTCGGCGAAGACGCCCGCCGCCTCGGCGAGGCCTGCTATCATGAGCCCGTTCCAGTCGGCCAACACCTTGTCGTCCCAGCCCGGGCGCACGCGCAGCGCGCGCGCCGCAAGGAGCAGCTCGCGGCAGCGCGCGAGGGTCGCCTCGTCCCCGTCGTCGAGCGGAGTGGCCTTGCCGCCGCTGCGGTTGAGGATGTTGCTGCCCTCCCAGTTGCCTTCCGCGGAAACGCCATAGGCGGATTTGAAGAGCGCCGCGTCGGCGCCGAGGAGGCCGTCGATCTCCGCCTCGCTCCACACGTAGAAGCGGCCCTCGTGGCCCTCGCTGTCGGCGTCGAGCGTGGCGGCGAAGCCGCCGCCCTCGGCTACCATCTCGCGCAAGACCCAGCCGACGGTCTCGCGCGCGCGCTGGGCGAAGAGCGGCTCGCGCGTCGCCTGCCAGGCGGCGGCGAGCAGCTCGAGGAGCTGGGCGTTGTCGTAGAGCATCTTCTCGAAGTGGGGGACGAGCCACACCGCGTCGGTCGAGTAGCGCGCGAAGCCGCCGCCCAGGTGGTCGTAGATGCCGCCCTCGCACATGCGCGCGAGGGTCACCAGCACGGCGTCGCGGTATCTCGCCTGGCCGCTCGCGTGCCAGGCGCGCCAGAAGAGCTTGAGGAGGGGTGCTTGCGGGAACTTGGGCGCCGGGCCGATGCCGCCCCACTCGATGTCCATGTGGGGCACGAGCTCGCTTGCGGCGGCGAGGAGGGCGGCGGGCGGGATGGCCTCGCCGGGCGCCGAGCGGGCGAGGCGCTCAAGGCCCTGGCGCAGCGCATCGGCATTGTGGCGGACGGTGTCCTTCTCGTCGCGGTAGATGTCCGAGACGCGCTGCAGGATGTCCCGGAAGCCGGGCCGCCCGTAGCGCGCCAGCGGCGGGAAATAGGTGCCGCCCCAGAAGGGCTCGCCCTCGGGCGTGCAGAACATGGTGAGCGGCCAGCCGCCCTGCTCGCTCATGAGTGCCAAGGCATGCTGGTAGATGGCGTCGAGGTCCGGGCGCTCCTCGCGGTCGACCTTGATGTTGACGAAGAGCGCGTTCATGAGAGCCGCCGTCGCCCGATCCTCGAAGCTCTCATGGGCCATGACGTGGCACCAGTGGCAGGCGGCATAGCCGATCGAGAGGAGGATGGGACGGTCGAGCTGCCGCGCCTCGGCCAGGGCCTCGGCACCCCAGGCGCGCCAATGGACGGGATTGTCCCGATGCTGGAGGAGATAGGGGCTGGTCTCGCGCGCGAGCTGGTTTTCGCTCATGGTCGCTTGCAAATAGCGCCTCGCCGGGGCCGCGGCAACCGCTGCCGCGCAATTTGCCGCGCGCGCCGCCGCGGCGTAGGCTTGGCCCCGGCGGAAGGCCGTGGCGCGTCCGGCCGCGGCAGGTGCTTCGGGGGAGCCCATGAAGATCAAGATCGACATCGACTGCACGCCGCTCGAGGCGCGGAGCTTCTTCGGCCTGCCCAACGTCGGCCCCATCCAGGCAGCACTCCTCGGCGACATGGAGCAGCGCATGCGCTCCGCACTCGCCACCATGGACCCCGAGGCCATGATGAAGATGTGGCTGCCCGCGGGCATGCAGGGGCTCGAGCAGCTGCAGAAGTTCTTCTGGTCCCAGGGTGCCGGCGGCGGCCCGGAGCGCAAGGGGAAATAGCGCGCCAGGGGGGGATAGGCGGCGGGAGCGGGCCCGCATGGCCGAGGAGCGGGATACCATCTTCGCCCTCTCGTCGGCGCCGGGACGCGCTGCGATCGCGGTCGTGCGGGTGAGCGGCCCGCGGGCCGGGGAGGCGCTGGTCCGCTTGCGCGGCGGCCGCAGCCTGCCCAAGCCGCGCGCGGCGGCCTACGCGCGCTTTCTCGACCCCGCGAGCGGTGCGCCACTCGACGACGGCCTGGCCCTCTGGTTTCCGGCCCCTTCGAGCGAGACCGGCGAGGACGTGGCCGAGCTCCAGATCCACGGCGGCCGGGCGACCGTGGCGGGCGTCCTCGAGGCCCTCGCCAGGCTCCCCGGCTTCCGCCCGGCCGCGGCCGGCGAGTTCACCCGCCGCGCCTTCGAGAACGGCAAGCTCGACTTGACCGCGGTCGAGGGCCTTGCCGATCTGGTGGCGGCCGAGACCGAGGCTCAGCGCCTCCAGGCCCTGCGCCAGCTCCGCGGCGAGCTCGGCCGCCTCTACGAGGGCTGGCGCGAGCGGCTGCTCCGCCTCCTGGCCCACGGCGAGGCGGCGATCGATTTTCCCGACGAGAGTGCGGGGGAGGGGCTCGATCGCGAGCGCTACGGCAAAGTCGCCCTGCTCGCCGGGGAGATAGCACAGCACCTCGCGGCACCGCGCCGCGGCGAGACCCTGCGCGACGGCCTCTCGCTCGCCATCCTGGGCGCCCCCAACGTGGGCAAGTCGAGCCTCATGAACGCGCTCGCCCGGCGCGACGTGGCGATCGTCTCGGAGCGCGCCGGCACCACGCGCGACGTGATCGAGGTGCATCTCGACCTCGCGGGCTACCCCGTGGTGCTGGCCAACACCGCGGGCCTGCGCGAGGCCCGCGACGAGATCGAGATGGAGGGCGTGCGCCGCGCGCGGGCGCGGGCGGAGCAGGCCAACCTGCGCATCGTCATGCTCGATGCCACGCAGTGGCCGGCGCTGCCGGCCGAGGTGGCGCCGCTCGTGGGCGAGGGCAGCCTCCTCGTCCTCAACAAGATCGACAAGCTGCGCCCGCCGCCGCCCCTCGAGATCGCGGGCCGCACGGTACTCGCCATCTCGGCGCTCACCGGCGAGGGGATCGAGGAGCTGGTGCGGGCACTCGCGACGCTGGCCGCCGAGCGCATGGCGCTTCCCGAGGCACCCGCGCTCACCCGCCTCCGCCACCGCCAGGCCCTCGAGCGCTGCCGCGAGGCCCTTGAGCGCGCCCTCCGCGCCCCCTTGCCCGAGCTCGCCGTCGAGGACCTCCGCCTCGCCATGCGCGAGCTCGGCCGCATCACCGGCCGCGTCGACGTGGAGGACCTCCTCGACGTGATCTTTCGGGAGTTTTGTATTGGGAAGTAGGCGGTATTAGGTAGCAAACTCACCTATCGTGAAAATTTGACCCTACAATAGAACATTAAGGCGCGGCGGATTGCCCTTGAAACTGTCCGTACCCCTTTTCTGGAGTCCCGAAGGTCTGCTCAAAAATTAATTGGCAAATTCGCATACCTGGTTTTAGACGCACGGGCCGATGGCCATGGTTGACTATCTCCAGTCTTATTCGCCCTTCAAAGCCAGCATGTATCGTTGGGGCCGTCATGTGGATAGAAAGACCTATCCGCGCCAATGAGCTTCTCCCTTCAACTCGGGCCGCCAACCGAGATTCCTTTAGGTCGATGTACTCCTTCGTCCACGCAAGGATCATTGTGTGACGGGTCAATGGATAGCCGGCTTGCGGATCGATCGAAAAACTTGTTGTCAACTCCTTGACGACGACATCGCTTTTGAAATCAGCGTGTGTCGGGTCAATTATCATGTCGATCCCGGATGCAACCTCCTTGAAAAGGCTGATGTCGGGATCAAGCGTTAAGTCAATGCTCGACGACTGGTACGCGACTTGCGGAGGGCGCGGCTCGACGGTTATCAGCCCCCGCTCAATGTAAATCTTGATTTCTCGATCCGTCAGGATCACGCAGCAGCTTCCTCGACATCACTCCGGCGAACCCATATTCGCCAGCTTCCCCGAAGACTCTCGCGCGGCAATTCAACGAGAAGTTCGTCCGTTCCGCGAGCGCTGATTGGATAGCCTATCTTAACGCTATTGTCGGTTATTGACCGCCTGTCAACGATCAATTCTTCCGTTTTGCCATCCGCGGTGGTTACTGCGACCACCGCCTCACTCGGGTGCTGACCGTTACCAACGGTTCTGATTTTGAGTCGCGCCATGAGCTTAGCCCTCCCAGAACTTTTGCCGAACAAATTACCTGCGTTAGCCGAAAAAGGCGACTCGGAATCCGATGCCCTTGTGTCTGGTCAACGCCGATACACTATATTTTGTGTGCGAGCGCCGCCTATCGTCAACACAATTGTCGCATCGTTTTCACCTTATTTGTCATGATGACGATCTGCTAATGTCCTCAATGGGATGGCTCGAAAAAATAATCGTATTCCGACAAAAACGACGACAATTACCCTAGCCTGGCCGCTATATGCGTACCTTGATAGGGCGATTGTTTTGGGGCGATATGGCGCAACACTGACCTCGGCCGCGGAGGTCGCCATTGATAAACACATTGGGTGGCTGATCTCGGCTGGCAAAATTACGGAGTTGACCGCAGCCGAATTAGCCGCGCCGCCGTCATCGGATTATGTGCGAAAAAAGCGGAAGCCACGAACCAAGAAAACCGCCGCTTCCAGTTAGAACGATCTTCCGCGGAGTTTCGTTCGAGACGCGCCGCCTATGGTGCCCTTAACCGCCACTTCCCCGGCCACGAGTCGCGGTCATACCAGACGATAGGATTTCTCTGCCGCGAGAAACTGCTGCGGATCGTGTCGGCGAGCATCTCCACCGCAACCGGATCGGTATTCCTCTCCACGCTGACTAGGATGCGCCTAGCGAACTCCTGGGCTGATAGAGCTTCGCCGCTCTCCCGTAGTATGTCGAAGTATGTCGAGCGCCTTGCGGCTTCCGGTGCCCTTGGGAAGGCCGGCCGGGTTCTTTCCGAATATCACTTTGGGCTAAATTTCTCGATATTATCGCGCAAACGCCACCAAGCCGAATTCACACTAGATCCCTGTCAACGCTCCTCGCGCCGTTTTTGCGCGGGCGGGGCACGGCCCTGCAACTGCGCTCTGGCCTCTTTTATCAATTCTTTCAGTACCTTGCGAACGCGCGGATCAGGCTGCTTGCGCAACAGCCTCGCCCAGCGTTGCAGGTCCTTCTGCAACGCGGCCCTATCCTCCTGTCCCATGCGGGCACCTCGCACGATTGGCGGGCGTCTCTGCCTCGTTGCATACGATCGTATTGGAGCGAGGAGGATTTCTCAAGAGCTTCGGCAGGCGGGGATCAAGCAGCTCCGGGCCCCGCTTCCGAGCTAGGGGATGCACACGGATCCAAAGATCACCGGTAAATCATGTATCGCGCTTTGCAAAAGGTGCTTTGGACCGGCTGCGGTGCGTCCTTCGAGACGCTCGCTGCGCTCGCTCCTCAGGATGAGTTAAGGCCTTTCTGCCACGCACGGATTTACCTCGTCCTGAGGAGCGCCCCGAAGGGGCGCGTCTCGAAGGACCCAGGGCGGCGGTGCAGGCGTTCTTGAGATGTGTGAATACCGTAGCGCTTCTGCGGGGGGGGGGGGTGACGCGCGAGGCGGTTCGAGCCGATCGAATTACGCTTTAAGGGCCCGGCCGCAGCGCGACCGTTGATGTGAATCAACGCGCGATGCGTTTCATAGGGTTAAGAGCAGCGGCAGCCCCAAGGCCCTACGAGATCATGAGGCCCGACATGGATCATGCGGAAGGCGGCAGCGGCGGCTTCGAGATCGTCCGCCGCGAGGACTTCTCGGACGTGACCTACCTCCTCGAGGTTCGCCATCCCTTGATGGCGAAAGCGGCCAAGCCCGGGCAGTTCGTCATCGTCATGTCGCATGAGGAGGGCGAACGCATCCCTCTCACCATCGCCGACTTCGACCGCGACAAGGGGATGGTCACCCTGGTCATCCAGGCGGTCGGCAAGACGACGAGAGAGATGCAGCAGACGTGCAAGGCCGGGACCGCGCTTTACGCCCTCGTGGGTCCCATGGGCGTGCCGAGCGCCACGGGCGGCGCCAAGAAGGTCCTCTGCGTCGGCGGGGGGCTCGGCGTGGCGCCGGTCTTTCCCCAGGCGCGCGGCTTCAAGGAGAGCGGCGCCTACGTCATCGGCGTCCTCGGGTTCCGCACCAAGGGGCTCGTCTTCTGGGAGGAGAAATTCGCCGCCTGCTGCGACGAGCTGATCCTCTGCACCGACGACGGCTCGGCCGGCGTCAAGGGCTTCGTCAGCGACGGCATGCGGCTCGCCATCGCGAAGCATCCCGACATCGACGAGGCGATCGTCATCGGCCCGCCCGTCATGATGAGGGCGTGCGTCGAGGTGACGCGTGCCAAAGCGATCAAGACGTTCGTCAGCCTCAATCCCATCATGGTCGACGGAACGGGGATGTGCGGCGGCTGCCGCGTCAAGGTGGGCGAGCAGGTCAAGTTCGCCTGCGTCGACGGCCCCGACTTCGACGGTCACAAGGTCGATTTCGACGATCTGATGATGCGCCTCAAGCGCTACGCCGAGGAGGAGAAGGCGGCCATGGAGCGCTGGTCGGAGGCCTGCCGCATGAGGAGCCTGGCCGGTGCGGCCCCGCTCGCGTCGCGGCTGCCCGAGCCGAGCGCACGGAGCTGAGCGGGCGAGGTCTTTGGCAGCGTCGGGCATCCCTCGAAAGGTGAATGGCGATGGCGAAGAAAAAGACGATACGGACCATTCCGCAGAAACGCACCCCCGTCCGCGAGCAGGACGCGCGGGAGCGGGCGGGGAATTTTGCCGAGGTGAATTGCGGCTACAGCCAGGAGGAGGCGCTCCGCGAGTCCGAGCGTTGCCTGCTTTGCAAGGACCCGGTCTGCGTCGCCGGCTGCCCGGTCAACATCGATATCCCCGGCTTCATCGAAAAGCTCGGTGCCAAGGATTTCCGCGGGGCCTATGAGACCATAACCCGGACCAATCTTCTGCCCGCCGTTTGCGGCCGGGTCTGCCCGCAGGAAACCCAGTGCGAGGGCGTCTGCGTGGTGGGCGAGACGCTGGAGCCGGTTGCCATCGGCCGGCTCGAGCGCTGGCTCGGCGACCGCGCCATCGCGGAGCATTGGGTGAGCGTTCCCTACATCGAGCCCAACGGCTTCAGGATCGGCATCGTGGGCTCCGGGCCCGCCGGTGCCGCCTGTGCCGCCGATATGGCCAAGGCGGGGTGCGAGGTCACGGTCTACGAAGCGTTCCATCAGCCGGGCGGCGTGTTGCGCTACGGCATCCCCGATTTCCGTCTGCCCAACGAGGTGATCGATGCCGAGATCGGCAACCTCGGCAAGCTCGGCGTCAAGTTCGAGTGCAACACGCTGGTCGGACGCCTCTTCACCATCGAGCAGATGATCGGCGAGCTCGGTTTCGACGCCGTCTTCATCGGCACCGGCGCCGGCTACCCCTCGATGCTCGGGATCCCCGGCGACTCCCTCAACGGCGTGCTCTCGGCCAACGAGCTCTTGACGCGCTGCAATCTGATGCGCGCCAAGGAGTTCCCCAACTACGACACGCCCCTGCCGCTCGGCCGCCGCGTTGCCGTGGTCGGCGCCGGCAACACGGCGATGGATGCCATGAGGGTCTGCCTGAGGCTGGGTGCCGAGAAGGTTTTCTGCGTCTACCGCCGCAGCAGGGCGGAGTGCCCCGCGCGCGCGGAGGAAGTCCATCATGCGGAGGAAGAGGGGATCGAATTCCACTGGCTGACCAATCCCTCAGCCATCCTCGCCGACGACAAGGGGGGCGTGCGCGCCATGCGGTGCCTGCAAATGACGCTCGGCGAGCCCGACGAATCGGGCCGGCGGCGCCCCGTTCCGCTTGCCGGCAGCGAGCATGAGCTGGAGGTCGATCAGGTCGTCTTCGCGATCGGAACGAACGCGAACCCGATCATCGGCCAGACCGCGAAACTTCGCCTCAACAAGCGGGGCTACATCGAGACGGACGAGAGCCTGGCTACCTCGATGGCGGGCGTCTTCGCCGGCGGCGACATCGTCACCGGTGCGGCGACCGTGATCGAGGCGATGGGCGCCGGCCGCAAGGCCGCGCGCAGCATGAAGGCCTATCTCGGGCTGCGCGATTACGGCGAGGAGGCTTCCTCGGAAGGGGGAGCTCCGGCCGGCACGCTCTTCGGCATCGATCTCAGGGAGCGCAATTTCGCGCGCATTCGCGTGGCTTAGGCTGTCGGTACCCAAACGAGCGCCGCGCGGCGGCGCAGGAACTCAAAAGGCTGTGGCACGACCATGAACGAAACCTCCCTAATGCAGCCCCTTCGCAACACGGCTCCGCCGGTCTCGCTGCCCGCCGGCCGGAAGGCGATCGCCACCTTGAGCGAGCACATCGTCGAGGTGATCAGCGATTCCGGCGAGGGCGCGCAACGATGCGGCCAGTCCCTGGGCGCCATCGCGGCGCGGATGGGGAATGGCGTCTGGACGGTCGAGATCATCCCCGCCGAAATCCGGCCGCCGGCGCGGAGCGTCGCCGGCGCCAGCGGAAACCGCATTCGCCTCGGCTCCCGCCGCGTCACCAACGGCGGCAACGAGACGGACCTCGTGGTGGCCTTCAACGAGCAGGTGCTTCTCGGGCGGGTGCGGGCAGGCGCGCTCAAGCCCGGCTGCATCGTGCTTCTCGAAAGCAAGTGGCGCGAGGATGCGGATCCGGCAATCGCGGCATCCTACGTGGATATCCACGACCAGCTCGTGACGGGCGGGTACAAGGTGCACGAGATCCCGATGGAGCGCGAGTGCCGGCTCATCGTCGGCGACGCGCGGCGCGGCAAGAACATGTTCGCGCTCGGCATGCTTTGCAGCCTCTACAGCCTGGAGCTGCAGCTGGCGCGCGAGCAGATCGCCCTCACCTTCGGCAAGAAGGACGAGAGCGTGATCAAGTCGAACGTCAAGCTCATGGAGGCGGGCCACGAGTGGGCGGAGCGCAACCTCGACTTCAAGTTCCGCATCCCGGCGGAGCGGGTGAACGAACCGCAGATCGTGATCAACGGGAACACAGCACTGGCGCTCGGCATCCTCGCCTCGGGCATGGAAGTCTGCGCCATGTATCCCATCACGCCGGCGACCTCGGCGTCGCATTATCTGAGCGACGTCTTCGAGAAGGTGGGCGGCGTGGTGCATCAGGCGGAGGACGAGATCGCGGCCTGCGCTTTCGCGATCGGCGCCTCGTACGCCGGCAAATGCACGGTCACGATCACCTCCGGCCCGGGCTACTCGCTCAAGCAGGAGGCGATCGGGCTTGCCGTGATGGGCGAGATTCCGCTGGTCGTCGTGAATGTGCAGCGCGGCGGTCCCTCGACCGGCCAGCCGACGAAGGCGGAGCAGGGCGACCTCCTCACGGCCATGTTCGGCAGTCACGGCGATGCCCCCAAGGTGGTCATGGCGGCCAGCACGATCGAGGACTGCTTCTATTCCATCATCACCGCGCGCAAGATCGCCGAGACCTTCAACATGGTCGTCGTCGTGCTGTCCGACGCCAATCTGGCCACCTCCCAGCAGCCCTTCCCGCGGCCGCAATTCAGCGAGGCGTGGGTGGCGCCGCCGGTCGATCAGAGCAGAGTCCCCGCCGGTGCCAAGCCCTACGACTGGGATGCCTCCATCGGCCTCGCGCGCCGCTTCATACCGGGTCAGCCCGACGGCATGCATACCCTGACCGGGCTCGCCCATGACAGGCTGAGCCACGTCGCGTACGACGCGGAGATCAACGAGGAGGGCATCCGCGCCCGCAGCCTCAAGCTGGCGGCGCTGCAGAAGACGCTGAAAGCGCCGCCGCTGTTCGGCGGCCAGACGGGCGAGCTTCTGGTCGTCGGCTGGGGCAGCACCAAGGGCGCCATCGAGGAGGCCGTGGAAAGCCTGCGCGAGGAGGGCCGCAAGGTGTCCTCCTTGCACCTCACGTTCCTCCAGCCCATGCCGCCTGGGATCAAGGAGATCATGCAGGGCTTCGAGAAGGTCGTGACGATCGAGAGCAACTGGTGCGACCGGCCGGAGGACGAGATCATCGACGAGAGCAACCGGCGCTACTCGGCCCTCGCGATGCTGCTGCGCTCGCGCTACCTGATCGACGTCGATTGCTGGAGCGAGGTGCGGGGCGAGCCCATCAAGCCCAATACGATCCGCCGCGTGATCCTCGAGCGGTTAGCTCGGCATTGAGAGGACGCCGCCATGACGATTGCCGCCAGCGAATGCCTGCTTCGCATGTACGACGAGCATCACGAGCTCGAGGACTACCAGAGCGGCGTGCCGCGCTGGTGCACCGGCTGCGGGGACAATGCCATTCTTACGGCCGTGCAGCGGCTCTGCCGCGACGAGGATCTGCGGCCGGAGAAGACCGTGTTCGTGTCGGGGATCGGCTGCTCGAGCCGCTTTCCCCATTACATGAGGACCTACGGGTTCCACGGCATCCACGGCCGCGCGCTGCCGGTCGCCGAAGGCATCAAGATGGCGCGGCCGGATCTGCACGTCTTCGTCAACACCGGCGACGGGGATTGCTGCAGCATCGGCGCCGCCCACTGGATCCACGCCATCCGCTACAACATGAACATGACGGTCATGCTGCACGACAACCAGATCTACGGCCTGACCAAGATGCAGGCTTCGCCGACCTCGCCGAAGGGGCTCAAGAGCAATACCACGCCGAGAGGCGCCTATCTGGAGGCGCTGCACCCGCTGAGCGTGACGCTCGGCGTCCAGAACGTCTCCTTCGTGGCGCAGGCGGTCGATTGGATACCGGAGGTGCTTTACGACATCATCTCGGCCGCCTTCCACCACAAGGGGCTCTCCTTCGTGCGCATCGTCCAGCGCTGCCCGGAATGGTTGCCTAAGCTGCTCGATCCCTGGCTTCACGATCCGCAGCGGGTCCTGCTCCTCAACCATGAGCGGGGTCTCCGCATCAGCCCGGCCTTAGCCAAGGTCTACAAGAATCAAGAGGAGCACGACCCCGCGAATCTCAACCGGGCGCGGGAGATCTCCTCGATCGACGATCCCATCCCGGTGGGCATCCTTTATCGCAATGCCGACGTGCCCTGCTACGAGGAGCTGAGGAACGCCGGGCAGCTGCGTTCGAGCGGGCTCATCAAGGCGGGGCTCGAGAAGGAGTTCGACAAGTTCACGGTCTGGCCGCAGAGAACGGAAGAGCCGATCGAGGCCAATGCTTGACGCGTTGACGCGTCGTGAAGACGCAATCGGCAGACGGACTTTGCCGGCTGGCTTGGAAATGAAAGGCGACATCGGCATGCATGGCGGACCTCAGGCGTATGCCGCTTTTTATCTGGCGGGGAAGCGACCGGCCGGCGATCCGGACGCCATCGACGAGCTCGGCTTGCGTCCAGCGCTCTTCGCCGGATACCGGGATCTCACCAAGCTTCGCTACGACTTTCCGCTGGTGCTTGTGGGCGCCGGCGCAGGCGAAGCGTCGCTGCAATCCCTCTCGGGCCTCTTCGACAGAGCGCTTCACGAGATCGCCCAGGGCGCCGACGGCGAGCGGCTGAGGAGGCACGCCCTGCGGATGGAGCAGGAAATCCGCACGCTCGCGGCGCGGGGCGGCGGCCAATCGCTGTCGGCACTGTGGGACGCGGCCGCAAGCCGGCTCGCGACGAAGAAGGACGATCTCTTCCGCGACAGCCTGGCCCGCGTCCGCGCCGCCCTCAAGCCCGAGGGAGAGGTCGTCGATTGCGACCAGGCGATGCCGGTGCTGGTCTTGAGCCACGTCTGGCGGACGGTGCAGCAGAAGAAATCGCGGAGATTGCGCGAAGACGTGGACAGGCTCGCCCTCAAGCTTTCCGACATCCTCAAGGCCGATTTCGTCCGCTCGGAGGAAGGCCGTAGCGCCAAGAGCCTCAAGGCCTCCATCGGGCCGGCGCAAGAGGGGGCCTTCGATTTCGACGCGATGTCGCGTCTGCTCGGCAAGGCGGCGCCCAAGGCCTCGCTCTCCGAGGCCCGCCGCCAACGCATCCGCTGGCTGCTCTCGGTGCTGCGCTCGCAGAGGCTCTTCTCGGTGTCCGGTGCGGCCGAGAAACCGGCCGACGCTGGAGCGCCTTACGCTTTTGTCTTCGAGAGCTGCACCAGCGCCGTCGACGCCTACCGCGAGCGGCTGCCCAAGATGATCGAGCTCGCCAAGGCCATCGCAATGGCCGGGCTCGAGATCGAGGGAGAATACCGGGAGGCGAGGCACGATGCGTTCTTCGAGGAGTTCGGCAGCAACGGCCTCGATCCGAGGGATGCCGCCTTGTTCCCGGACTATCTGGTTTGCCTCAACGTCGCCGACATGCCGCCGGTTGAGATGACCAGGCTCGTGGAAGTTCTCTCCGCAGGCTTGCCGATGAAGATCCTGGTCCAGACCGACGATATCCTCGAGCCATCGCCGATCGGCAACGGACGCCCCGCCCTCGGCTCGCGCGGCAAGCTCATCGCGGGCTCGATGATCGCATCGGGCGAGATCTACGTTTTGCAGTCGAGCGGCTCGAACTTGCTCCGCTGCCGGGACGGCATCTTCAACGGACTGGCCTACGCGGGGCCCGCCCTCTTCAGCATCTTCTCCGGCGCCACCGGACATGCCGGCGACCTGCCGCCCTATCTGGTCGCCGCGGCGGCGATGGAGTCGCGCGCCTTTGCCGCCTTCGTTTACGACCCGTCGGCAGGGCCCGACTGGGCGTCGCGCTTCCGCCTCGAGGACAATCCCCAGGTAGCGCTCGACTGGCCGGTCCATAGCCTCGCCTTCGAGGACGAGGCGCACCAGCGGATTCCCGAGAGCCTGGCTTTTACGCTCGTCGATTTCCTCGCCTGCGATCGGCGCCTTGCCAAGGATTTTGCCAAGGTGCCGCGCGCCGAGTGGAACGGGCGCATGGTGCCGGTGACCGAGTGTCTGGCGCATGAGCCGGAGGGCGTACCCGAGAAGCTGCCCTCTCTCTGCATGGTCGATCGCGACAACGTGCTCCAGAAGGTGATCGTCGACAATGCGCTGGTCCGCGAGGCGCGCCGCTGCGCGGAAATGTGGCGCAGCCTTCAGGAGCTCGGCGGCATCCGTAACTCGCATGCCCTGAGGCTTCTCGCGCGCGAGCGCACGGCATGGCAAGAGCAGCTGCAGCGCGAAATCGAGGTGCGCGGAAGCGGAGCAGTGCCGGCGAAAGACGCGCCGGCTCCAGCGCCGGCCGCGGCGGCGGCGGCTCCCCAGCAGGCCGAAGCGGAGACGGAACGGCCGTCCGACGAGCCCTACATCGAGACGCCGCGCTGCAATAGTTGCAACGAGTGCACGCAGATCAACAACAAGATGTTCGGCTATAACAAGGACAAGCAGGCGCTCATCGTGGATCCGGCGGCCGGAACCTATCGTCAGCTCGTGGAAGCCGCCGAGAGCTGCCAGGTGTCCATCATTCATCCCGGCAAGCCGCGCAATCCGAATGAGGCCGGGCTCGAGGAGTTGATGGCGCGGGCCGCAGCTTTCCTGTAATCGGCGAGAAATACCCTCTCCGTTGCACGCAATGCGTGTGGTCAAGGCGGACGAAGTTATCCGAGCGAGCCGAGGCGGAGCGTCCAAGGGATCAGCTGGGTAATCTCGAGGAGAGCCATGCGGGTCCATGGATTTTCGGAGAGGCGCGCCCTGATCTCTTGCGCATCTTTCGCTCGAATGACCAGCAAGGCGTCTCGCGTGCCCTCGAGCGGCCCTCCTATGAGCACGAAGCCCTCGGCCTGAAGAGCGTTCATGAACAGAGCATGAGCCTTCCACGCCTCCTGCTCTTCCATCGGCAGCGAGTCGTTCCAAGCACTACCCCGCGAGCGCGTGACGGCGAAAAGTCGTGCCATGGATTGATCCTCCGAGCCGCGGTGCGGCCGCCGGCTATCTTGTTGCCTGCGCAGCCGTCGGCGCAACTGCTCTGCCATCTGCCGGCGCGGCCAGCCGCACCCCGTTTCACGTGAAACATCCCGCGCGCCGCTTTGACTTGCCGCCGCTCCGCCCGTAAATTCCGCGCCATGGCGGAGAGCGGGCGGCGTTACGACGTCATCGTGGTGGGCGGCGGGCATGCGGGCTGCGAGGCGGCGGCGGCGGCGGCGCGCTTTGGCGCGCGCACGCTCCTCCTGAGCCATAGGCTCGACACCATCGGGGAGATGTCCTGCAACCCGGCCATCGGCGGGCTCGCCAAGGGCCAGCTCGTGCGCGAGGTCGACGCCCTCGACGGGGCGATGGCGCGCTCGATCGACCGCGCCGGCATCCAGTTCCGCATGCTCAACCGCAGCAAGGGCCCGGCGGTGCGCGGGCCCCGCGCCCAGGCCAACCGCAAGCTCTACAAGGCGGCCATGCAGGCGATCCTCGCCGAGGTGGCGGGTCTCGAGTTGCGCGCGGCCGCGGTCGAGGACCTGCTGCTCGAAGGCGAGGGGCGGGTGGCGGGCGTCGTCACCGCGGAAGGGGAGGCCATCCGCGCCGGCGCCGTGGTGCTCACCACCGGCACCTTCCTCCGCGGCCTCATCCATATCGGCGAGGAGCAGCGCCCCGCAGGCCGCGTTGGCGAGGCGCCCTCCCTCGGCCTCTCGGCGACCCTCGAGCGCTGCGGCTTTGCGCTCGGCCGGCTCAAGACCGGCACGCCGCCGCGCCTCGACGGCCGCACCATCGACTGGGCCGGCCTCGAGGTGCAGCACGGCGACGAGCCGCCGCAGCCCTTCTCCTTCCTAACCGACCGCATCGCGGTACCCCAGACCGTCTGCCACATCACCTATACGACCCCCGCGGCCCATGCGCTCATCCGCGCCAACCTCCACCGCGCGCCGATGTATTCGGGCCAGATCGCCAGCACCGGCCCGCGCTATTGCCCCTCGATCGAGGACAAGGTTGTGCGCTTCGCCGGCAAGGAGCGCCACCAGATCTTCCTCGAGCCGGAGGGGCTGGACGACCCGACCGTCTACCCCAACGGCATCTCGACCTCGCTGCCGCGCGAGGTGCAGGAGGCCCTGCTCGCGGCCATTCCCGGGCTCGAGCGCGCGCGCATGCTGCGGCCGGGCTATGCCATCGAGTACGACTTCGTCGATCCGCGCGAGCTTTGGCCGAGCCTCGAGACGCGGCGCGTAGCCGGGCTCTATTTCGCGGGCCAGATCAACGGCACCACGGGCTATGAGGAGGCGGCGGCCCAGGGCCTCTTGGCCGGCCTCAATGCCGCGCGCGCCGCGGGCGGGCTCGAGCCGCTCGTCCTCGGCCGCGCCGATGCCTATATCGGCGTGCTCATCGACGATCTGGTGACACTCGGCACCACCGAGCCCTACCGCATGTTCACCTCGCGGGCCGAGTACCGGCTCACCCTGCGCGCCGACAATGCCGATCTGCGCTTGACGCCGCAGGGGATCGCCGCCGGCTGCGTCTCGGCGGCGCGCGCGGCGGCCTTTGCCGCCAAGTGCGCGGCGCTCGAGGCCGGGCGCGCGCTCGTGCGCCGGCTCGGCGATACGCCGAGCGCCCTGCGGCGCCGCGGCCTCGCCGTCAATCTCGACGGCGCCCGGCGCAGCGCCGCCGATCTCTTGCGCGACCCCAACCTCGGCTTCCCGGAGCTCGCCGTCATCTGGCCCGAGCTCGCGGCGCTCGGGCCCGAGGTCCGCGAGCAGATCGAGATCGACGCGCGCTACGCGGGCTATCTCGAGCGCCAGGAGGCCAACATCCGCGCCTTCCGGCGGGACGAGCAGCTCGATCTGCCGGCGGACCTCGACTACACAAGGATTGGTGGGCTCTCTGCCGAAGCCTACCAGAAGTTGAGCGCCGTGCGGCCCCGTACCCTGGGCCAGGCCGCCCGCATCCCGGGCATCACGCCGGCCGCCCTGACGGCTCTCTTGCGCCACGTGCGCCGCGGCGTTGCGGCCGAGCCGGCGCTCCGTTCGGCGTGACTGCCGCACGGCCGCTCTCGCCCGAGGAATTCGCGGCGGCCCTCAATGTTTCACGTGAAACATTGGCGCGTTTCGAGCGCTACGCGGCGCTCTTGCTGCGCTGGCAGAAGGCGATCAACCTCGTTGCGGCGGGCACGTTGCCGGACCTGTGGCGCCGGCACATGCTCGATTCCGCCCAGCTCCTGCGCTACATCCCGCAGCTCCCCTGCCGCCTTGCCGACCTCGGCAGCGGCGCCGGCTTTCCCGGCCTGGTGCTGGCACTCCTCGGCGCCGGCGAGGTCGAGCTCGTCGAGGCGGACGCGCGCAAGTGCGCCTTCCTCCGCGAGGCCATCCGGGTGACCGGTGCCGCCGCGAGCGTGCGGCAATGCCGCATCGCGGAGCTCGCTCCCGCCGCCTATCAGGTGGTGACGGCGCGCGCACTGGCGCCGCTCGAGGAGCTCCTCGGCTATGCGGCAGCGCTCCTCGCCCCCGGCGGCGCCGCCCTCCTGCTCAAGGGCCGCCGGGTCGAGGAAGAATTGACCGCGGCGCGCAAAGCGTGGAAGATGCAGCTCGAGCGTTTTCCAAGCGAAGCCGAACCGGGCGGGCGGGTACTTCGCGTGAAGGAGATTACCCGTGTTCCATCAGATAGATAGCCCGGACGACCGCGACGCTCCCCGGCACCCGCGTATCATTGCGGTGGCGAATCAGAAGGGCGGAGTCGGCAAGACCACGACGGCGATCAACCTCGGCACCGCCCTCGCGGCCGTGGGGCAGCGCGTCCTCCTCATCGATTTCGATCCCCAGGGCAATGCCTCGACCGGCCTCGGCATCGATCGCGAGCGCCGCCGCTTCAGCTCCTACGAGATGCTCGTCGACCGCCTGCCGGTCGCCCAGGCCGTCGTCGCGACGGGCATCCCCGGCCTCTCGCTGATCCCGGCGTCGCTCGAGCTCACCGGCGCCGAGCTCGAGCTCGTTGCCACCCCGCGCCGCGAGTACCAGCTCCGCGACGCTTTGGCCACCATGCCCGTCGCCTTCGACTATATCCTCATCGATTGCCCGCCGGCGCTCGGCCTCCTCACTCTCAACGCTCTTGTCGCGGCCGACGCGGTGCTGGTGCCGCTGCAGGTCGAGTTCTATGCGTTGGAAGGGCTCAGCCATCTCATCGGTACGATCGAACGCGTCAAACGTACGCTCAATCCTAAGCTTGCTATACAAGGGATAGTATTGACTATGTACGATAAACGCAATGGATTGAGCGAACTCATCGCTAGAGACGTACGCGAACACCTCGCCGACAAGGTCTATCAGACCGTCATACCACGCAACGTACGTGTCTCGGAGGCGCCTTCGCACGGCAAGCCGGTGCTGCTCTACGACCTGCGCTGCGCCGGCGCCCAGGCCTACTTGCAACTGGCGAGCGAGGTGCTGCGTCAGGAAGGGCTGGCCTCCGACGCCGCAGCGGATGGGGTGCCGGCGTGACGGCCCAGGACACCAAGCGGCGCGGCCTCGGCCGCGGCCTCTCGGCGCTGCTCGGGGCCGAGCGCGAGGACGCTCGCGCAGCGGAGGGCGGGCGAGCGCTCCACAGCCTGCCGACGAGCGCGCTCCGGCCCGGGCGCTTCCAGCCGCGCCGCAGCTTCGATGCCGAGGAGATGGCCTCGCTCGTGCGCTCGATCGAAGCCCAGGGCATCCTGCAGCCCATCCTGGTGCGCCGCGCACCGGACGAGCCGGGCATCTACGAGATCATTGCCGGCGAGCGGCGCTGGCGCGCGGCGCAGCAGATCCCGCTCCACGAGGTGCCGGTCAGCGTCCGCGAGCTCAGCGACGGCGAGGCGCTCGAGATCGCCCTCGTCGAGAACATCCAGCGCCAGGACCTGAGCCCGCTCGAGGAGGCCGAGGGCTATCGCCGGCTCATGGAGGAATTCGCCCACAGCCAGGACGGCCTCGCCAAGGTGGTGGGCAAGAGCCGCAGCCACGTTGCCAACACGCTGCGCCTCCTGGCACTTCCGCCGCCGGTCAAGGAGCTCCTTGCCAAGGGCGCGCTGAGCGCAGGCCATGCCCGCGCCCTTCTCAACGCAAGCGATGCTGTGGCCCTCGCCGAGACGGTCGTCGCGCGCGGCCTGAACGTGCGGCAGACCGAGCGTCTGGCGCAGAAGACCGGGCGGCGCCGTGCCATGCTGCCGCGCGCCGGCAAGGACGCGGACACGCTGGCCCTCGAGCGCGATCTCGCCCTCAAGCTCGGCCTCGCGGTCACGATCAGGAGCAAGAAGCGGGGCGGCGAGCTGGTCTTACGCTACGCCACGCTCGAGCAGCTCGACGACCTCATCGCGCGCCTCGCGCGCGCGCTATAGACGCCCCTCAGCGCGCGCGCCGCTGGCGCGCGGCCCAGCCCGCGAGCTCGAGGAGGGCGCGCGCGGCCACGGCCTCGTCCGGCATGCCGGTCGACTTGCAGGCGATCTCCGCGGCGGTGAGCCGCTGAAGGGCATCCGCCACGCGGGCCGCGGGCCACATCCTGAGCTGGCTAATGAAACGGCCGCGCACCTTCCAGAAGAGCCTGGGCTTGAGGCCATCGGCCGCGCGCTCGGCCGTCTCGCCGCCCTCGACGCGGCCGGCCGCGAGATGCAGGCGCTGGAAATAGCGCTCGGCCGCGCGCAGCGCCCCTACCGGCGTCTCGCCCTCGGCGAAGGCGCGCGCGAGCGCTTGGCCGACGGCACGGCCGTCGCCCTCCGCCGCCGCCAGCACCGCGTCGTCGAGCGAATGCCCGGCGCTGTCGCCGATCGAGGCCTCGACGTCCTCGAGGCGCACCTCGCCGCCGCCTTCGCCCATGTAGAGCACGAGCTTCTCGAGCTCGCTGCGCGTCACCAGCCGGTCGCCGCCGAGGTGGCCGAGGAGATAATCGAGCGCCTCGGGCGTGACACTGAGGCGCCCCTGGCGCAAGGCCTCGCGCACGAGGGTGGCCAAGCTGTCCTCATTGTCGGCGTAGCAGGCGACCGCCGCGGCGTTCGCCGTCTCCTCGCAAAGGAGGCGCAGCTTCGAGCGCGCGGCAAGCTCGCCCGCCTCGACGACGACGAGCGCATCGCCGGCGCCCGAGGCAAGAAAGGTCTCGAGCGGGGCCGCCGCGGCGTCGCCCGCGTCGCGCAGGCGGACCACGCGGCGGCCGCCCGTGAGGGCGATCTGCGCCGCCTCGTCGAGAAGGCGCGCCGGATCGTCGCGCAAGGCGGCGGGCAGGAGCTCGACGACGCGGAAGGGATCGCCGAGATCCGCGACGACGGTACGGCAGAGCCGGTCCGCACGCTCGCGCACGAGGCCGGCGTCCGGACCGTAGAGCAGCACCGCGCGCACCGCGGGATCGGGCTTGGCCACGAAGGCGTCGCTGCGCGGATTCGCGATCTTCATCAGACCACGACGTTGATGACGCGGTTGGGCACCAGGATGACGCGGCGCAGCGCCCGTCCCTCGAGCGCCTTGGCCACGGCGGGGAGCGCCAGTGCTGCCTCCTCGGCGGCCGCCCCGGCCGCGTCGCGCGGCAGCTCGAGGGTGCCGCGCAGCTTGCCGTTCACCTGCACTGCTATGGTCACCAGATCGTCGACGAGGAGCCGCGCCTCGGCCTCCGGCCACGGCTCGTCGACGAGAAGCGTGACATGGCCAAGCGCCTGCCAGAGCTCCTCCGCCAGATGCGGCATCATGGGGGCGATGAGATGGGCGAGCGTCTCATAGCCCTCGCGCAGCGCCCAGGTCTCGCCGGCGCCGTCTCCTGCTAAATCGGCAAGCGTGTTGCTCAGCTCGTGCACGCGCGCCACGGCGCGGTTGAAGCGGAACTGCTCGAGGTCTTGCGTGACGCCGTCGATCGTCTTGTGGACGGCGCGCCGCGCCGCCGCGGCGGCGGCACTGAGGGCGGGCGGCAGCGGGCTCCCGGGCGGCGCCAGGCCTTGGGCGATCTGGCTCACGTTGCGCCACAGCCGGTTGACGTAGCGCCAGGCGCCCTCGACGCCTTGCGCCGTCCATTCCATGTCGCGCTCGGGGGGCGAGTCCGAGAGCATGAACCAGCGCGCCGTGTCGGCGCCGTAGGTCTCGATGATCTCGTTGGGATCCACGGTGTTCTTGCGCGACTTGCTCATCTTCTCCGAGCGCCCGACGCCGGCCGGCTTGCCGCTCGCGCTCTCGATCACGGCGCCGCTCGCATCGCGCTCGACCTCGGACGGCGCCAGCCAGCGCCCGTCCTCGCTGCGGTAGGTCTCGTGACAGACCATGCCCTGGGTGAAGAGGCCGGTGAAGGGCTCGTCGATGCCGACATAACCCGCGCCACGCATGGCGCGCATGTAGAAGCGCGAGTAGAGGAGGTGAAGGATGGCGTGCTCCACCCCGCCGATGTACTGGTCGACCGGCAGCCAATAGTCGACCGCGGCGCGGGCCACCGGCTCATCCGCCGCGGGCGAGCAGAAGCGCGCGAAATACCACGAGGACTCGACGAAGGTGTCGAAGGTGTCGGTCTCGCGCACGGCGGCACCGCCGCAGCGCGGGCACTTTACGTGCTTCCACGTCGGGTGATGGTCGAGCGGATTGCCCGGCTTGTCGAAGCGCGCATCTTCGGGCAGCGTCACCGGGAGGTCGTTCACGGGCACCGGCACCATGCCGCAGGCGGCGCAGTGGATGACCGGCACCGGGCAGCCCCAATAGCGCTGGCGCGAGATGCCCCAGTCGCGCAGGCGGAAGTTGACCTCGCCGCGGCCGCGGCCGAGCGCCTCGAGACGCGCGATGACCCGCTCCTTCGCCGCCTCTACGGAAAGCCCGTCGAGGAAATCCGAGTTGATGATCGTGCCCTCGCCCACGTAGGCCTCGGCCGCCACTGCGAAGGTCTTGGCGTCCTCGCCCGGCGGCAGCACGACTGGCACCACGCGGAGGCCGTATTTGCGCGCGAAATCGAGGTCGCGCTGGTCGTGCGCCGGGCAGCCGAAGATGGCGCCGGTGCCGTACTCGATGAGCACGAAGTTGGCGATATAGAGCGGCAGCTCCCAGCCCTCCACGAGCGGGTGGAGCGCCTTGAGCGTCGTGAGATAGCCCTTCTTCTCGGCCGTCTCGATGCTCGCCTCGCTGGTGCCGAGGCGGCGGCACTCCTCGACGAAGGCGGCGGCGCGCGGGTCGGCAGCGGCGATGCGCTCGGCCAGCGGGTGGTCGGCCGAGATGGCGGCGAAGCTCGCACCGAAGAGCGTATCCGGCCGGGTGGTGTAGATCTCGAGCGTCTCGGGCTCCCCTTTAAGGGCGAAGGCCACGCGCGCGCCCGTCGAGCGGCCGATCCAGTTCTGCTGCATGAGCCGCACCTTGTCGGGCCAGCGCGGCAGGCGGCCGAGCTCGTCGAGGAGCGCCTCGGCAAAGGCGGTGATGCGGAAGCACCACTGGCCGAGCTTGCGCCGCTCGACGGGGGCACCCGAGCGCCAACCCCGCCCGTCGATCACCTGCTCGTTGGCCAGCACGGTCTGGTCGACCGGATCCCAATTGACCCAGGACTCCTTGCGGTAGGCGAGCCCCGCCGCGAGAAAGTCGAGGAACATGCGCTGCTCGTGCCGGTAGTAGGAGGGATCGCAGGTCGCCAGCTCCCGGCTCCAGTCGAGCGAGAGGCCCATGAGCTTGAGCTGAGCGCGCATCTGCGCGATGTTGGCGTAGGTCCACTCGCGCGGGGGCACCTTGGCCTCGATCGCCGCGTTCTCCGCCGGCAGGCCGAAGGCGTCCCAGCCCATGGGATGCAGCACGTTGTAGCCGCGCGCGCGCTTGTAGCGGGCCACCACGTCGCCCATGGTGTAGTTGCGCACGTGGCCCATGTGGATGCGGCCGGAGGGGTAGGGGAACATCTCGAGAACATAGTATTTCGGCCGGCTCGCATCCTCGCGGCTCTCGAAGGAGCGGCGCTCGGCCCAGGCCGCCTGCCACTTGGCCTCGGTCTCCCGGTGGTTGTAGCGCGACGCAGCCTTGCCTTGGGCGCTCACCTGATCCCCCACGCCGCAATGAGGAGTGCTGCCGCTCAGCTGCCGCCGGTGGTGCCGAGGGCCTGGCTGCGCAAGCGCTCCGCGCGCGACAGGATGGTGTCCTCGAGCTCGGTCGCCGTGTGCTGCTCGGAGGCCACGTCCTGCCACTGCCCGTCGGTCTGCTTCTGGTGGAAGACGGTGACGCGCAGCGCCTCGGCGCGCAGGTCCTTGCCGAGGATGTAGATGTTGAGCTTGAAGCGCTCCTGCGGCGTCTCGGGCGGCGCATACCAATCGGTGATGATGACGCCGCCGAAGGGGTCGGCCGAGACGAGCGGCATGAAGGAGACCGTGTCGAGCGCGCCGCGCCAGAGGAAGGTGTTGACGCCGATGCTCTGGCCGACGCTGGACTCGGTGCCCTTGGAGAAGGCCGGGAGGATCGGCGTTGCCTGCCTGTCGGCGGTCCCGCCCGGAGGCTCGCTCACCGTACCACCCGGCATCTCCGCTGGCGTGGTCCCTTTGGGAAGCTGCTTATCGCCGAAGAGGCCGCAGCCGCCGAGCGCCAGCGCCAGGAGCGCGCCGGCAAGGGCGATGCGCCGGCGGGGGTGGGACTGGGGGCTGCTCAAAGCTGACGACATCCTGACTTGCTCCTTGATGCTCGCGACACCGGCCGCCTCCCCCCTTCGTGCGGCACTATAGCCATGCGAAGAGCCACATTGATAGCAAGGGATTCCGGGAGATCAAGCACTTCCGCAATAGCGCCGCGGACCCGCAAGGGTGCCGGGCATGCCGGGCAGAGCCCGCGAGGGCGCGGCGCGGCGTCCCCGCTTACTCCTTCATCAGATGGGACGCAGCACTCTGCCCTGTCCTCTCGTTTACGTACTTTTCGCCGTAGAGCACGATGAACAAAAGCAGCCAGCCGGCCGCCACGAACCACCAGGACAGCATGCCCCAAAACGTCACGAGGACCGAAAGTGTGAGGACGTAGAAATACAGCATGGCGACGGCAAAGGTGCCGACGCCGATGAACATGTTCATGTCCGATGCACGCATGACGGACTCCTTGCATCGAGAATATTCGATGGATTGTAGCGCATAAAGCACGCCTGCCAAGGGTAGGAAAATCCGCCGCCCCGGCAGGGCGCCGCCGGGCGCTTCCGCCCGGGCGCCTGCCCGGCTATAAGCTGCCCATGACCCGGCTCTTGGCCCTTCTCGCCGTCTTCCTCGCGAGCCTCGGCGCCACGCGCCTCGTGCTCGCCTATCTCGAGCGCCACGCCATTCTCGACCACCCCAACGAGCGCTCGAGCCATGCGGTGCCGACGCCGCGCGGCGGCGGCCTCGCCCTCATGGCCGTGCTGCTGCCGGCGTGGCTGCTCATAGCCCTCCTCGTGCCGGGGGCGGATCGCGCGGTCCTGTGGCCGCTCGCCGCGGCGGCACTCCTCGCGGCGGTGAGCTGGCGCGACGACCTGGCGCCGCTCGCGGTCCATCTCCGCCTCCTCGCCCAGGCGGCGGCCGTCGCCTTAGGCCTCGTCGCCTTTGCCGGCAAGGGGCTGTTCCTGCATGGCCTTCTCCCGTTCTGGCTCGATCGCCTTGCCGGCGGCGTCCTCTGGCTCTGGTTCCTAAACCTCTTCAACTTCATGGACGGCATCGACGGCATCGCCGGGGCGGAAGCCGCGGCCCTCGGCGGCGGGGTTGCGCTCGTCGCAGCCCTCGGCGGCTGGGGCGGTGCCATGCCGCTCTACGGCCTGACCGTGGCCGCGGCGGCGCTCGGCTTTCTCGCTTGGAACTGGCCGCCGGCGCGCATTTTCATGGGCGACGTGGGCAGCGTGCCGCTCGGCTATCTCCTCGCCTGGCTGCTCCTCGAGCTCGCGACCCGCGGCCTCTGGGCGGCGGCACTCCTGCTGCCGCTCTACTACCTCGCCGACGCCTCGCTCACCCTGCTGCGCCGGCTCTTGCGCGGCGAGCGCGTCTGGCGCGCCCACCGCGAGCATTTCTACCAGAAGGCCGTGGCGGCCGGCCTGAGCCACGCCCAGGTGGTGGCGGCGGTGCTCGGCGCCGACGCCGCACTCCTCGCGCTCGCGCTGTGGGCCACCTTGGCGAGACCGTGGCTCCCGCTGGCGCTCGGGGCGCTCGCCACAGCCCTCCTCCTCGCCTACCTCGGCACCCGCAAGCGCGCCTGAGCGCGCGGCGCTCGCGGAGCTATTGAGCAGCGGCCGCCTATGCTATTGTCCCGCCCGCCCAACCGGCGGAATCGCAGCGCTATGTCGTGGCTGCGACGCGGTGGCCGGAGAGCGCACGCAGATACCACGGCACGAGGACGACCGGACGCGCCACTTGAGCCGCATTCTGACCCCAGCCCGCCTCGCCTTCCTCCATGACGTGATCATGGCGGCGCTCTCCTTCGTCGTTTCGCTCTATCTCCGGGTGGGCGACCTCACTTGGTGGTATCTCGCGAACTACCTGTGGCCCGCCCTGCTCCTCTTCGTGGCGGTCGCGGCGGTGGTCTTTCTCTGGATGCGCACGGGTCGCGGCGTGTGGCGCTTCATCGCCATGGTCGACCTCCTGACCCTCGCCCAGGCGGTCACCCTCGTCATCCTCCTCTTCCTCCCGCTGCTTTTCTTCTTCACCCGGCTCGATCAGCTGCCGCGCTCCATGCTGATCATCAACTGGTTCGTGCTCATGGCGCTCCTGGGCGGCCCGCGCATCCTCTATCGCCTGGCCAAGGACCGCCGCCTCGGCCTCACCCTTGCCAAGACCGGGCACCGCCGCGTGCCCGTGCTCCTGGTCGGCGCCGGCGACGGCGCCGAGATGTTCATCCGCGCCATGCAGTACGAGCCCCAGGCGCACTACCGGGTGGTCGGCATCCTCGACGAGAAGGGCACGCGGGTGGGACGCGACATCCATGGCGTGCCGGTGCTGGGCACCGACCAGGAGCTCGCCGCGGTCGTGGCGCGCTGCGCCGCGCGGGGGCGGCGGCCGGAGCGCCTGATCGTCACCAAGGACAATCTCGCGGCGAGCGGCCTCAGGGAGCTCTTCGAGGCAGCCGACGCTCTCGGCCTCACCCTCGCGCGCGCGCCGCGCATGAGCGATCTGCGCGCCGGCCTCGCCGATACGCTCGAGACGCGGCCGATCGCCATCGAGGATTTGCTCGGCCGGCCGCAGACGGTGCTCGACCGCGCCGGCATGAAGGCGATGATCGCCGGCCGCCGCGTGCTGGTCACGGGCGCCGGCGGCACCATCGGCGGCGAGCTCGTGCGCCAGATCGCCGAGCTGGCGCCCGCCCGCTTGGCCCTCCTCGACAACGGCGAGTACAACCTCTACCGCATCGCCCAGGAGCTCGCCGAGCTGGCGCCGGAGCTGGCGCAAGTCGTCCTGCTCGCCGACGTGCGCGAGGGCGCGCACATGGCAGCGCTTTTCGCGGCCGAGAAGCCGGAGCTGGTGTTCCACGCGGCGGCCCTCAAGCATGTGCCGATGGTCGAGCACAACGCGCGCGAGGGCGTGCTCACCAATCTCGTCGGCACGCGCAACGTGGCGGATGCCTGCCACGCGGCCGGCGTCGCCGCCATGGTGCTCATCTCGACCGACAAGGCCGTCAATCCGGCGAGCGTCATGGGCGCCACCAAGCGCGCTGCCGAGAGCTACTGCCAGGCGCGCGACATCCTCGCCGCCGCCGGCCGCGGACGCACGCGCTACATCACGGTGCGCTTCGGCAACGTGCTGGGCTCGACCGGCTCGGTGGTGCCGCTCTTCCAGCGCCAGATCGAGCGCGGCGGCCCGGTGACCGTCACCCATCGAGACATCAAGCGCTACTTCATGACCGTGCGCGAGGCGGTCGAGCTCGTGCTCCAGGCAGCCGCCCTCGGCGCCAGCGCCGGCGTCGAGGCCGGCAAGATCTTCGTGCTCGACATGGGCGAGCCGGTGCGCATCCTCGATCTCGCGCGCCAGATGATCCGCCTGGCCGGGCTCAGGCCCGAGGTCGACATCGCGATCGTCTTCACCGGCTTGCGGCCGGGCGAGAAGCTCAACGAGGAGCTGCTCCATGCGACCGAGCAGCTCCTGCCCACGCGCTGCCAGGGCATCCTCCTCGCCGCCCCCCGCGCGGCCGATCTGGCGCTCATCGGCCGCGCCATCGACGAGGCCGAGGAGGCCGTGCTGCGCGGGCGGGACGAGCAGCTCTTGACCCTTCTCGAGCGCATGGTGCCGGAGTACCGTCCGGCGGCCGACGGCGCAGAGCGGGCGACCGCCGCGCGATGAGCGGGACGGCGCTGCCGATCCGCCGGGCGCTGGTCTCGGTCTCGGACAAGACGGGCCTCGTCGAGCTAGGCCGCTTCCTCGCCGCGCGTGGCGTCGAGATCCTCTCGACCGGCGGCTCGGCCAAGGCGCTCGCCGGGGCCGGCGTTGCCGCCACCGAGGTGGCCCAGGCGACCGGCTTCCCCGAGATCATGGACGGCCGGGTCAAGACCCTCCACCCCAAGATCCACGGCGGCATCCTCGCGCGCCGCGACGTGGCCGACGATCGGAAGGCGATGCGCGAGCTCGGCATCGAGCCCATCGACCTGGTGGTGATCAACCTCTATCCCTTCGAGGCCACGGTGGCGCGGGGTGCCGATTTCGCGGACGCCATCGAGAACATCGACATCGGCGGGCCGGCCCTCATCCGGGCTGCCGCCAAGAACCACGAGTTCGTAGCTGTGGTGACCGAGCCCGGCGACTATGAGGCGCTCATCGCCGAGATGGGCGCCGAGGGAGGCGCCACCACGCTCGCCCTCAGGCGCCGGCTCGCGGCCAAGGCCTACGCGCGGACCGCCGCCTATGACGCGGCGATCGGCGGCTGGTTCGCGGGTGAGCTGGGCGAGACTTTTCCCGAGCGCCTCGTCCTGGCCGGCACCCTCAAGGAGCGCCTGCGCTACGGCGAGAATCCGCACCAGAAGGCGGCGTTCTACGTGGGTGGTGCGCCGCGCCCGGGTGTCGCCACCGCGCGCCAGCTCCAAGGCAAGGAGCTCAGCTACAACAACCTCAACGACACGGATGCGGCCTTCGAGCTGGTCGCCGAATTCGCCGAGCCCGCCGTCGCCATCATCAAGCACGCCAATCCCTGCGGCGTCGCCACCGGCACCGGTCCCGCCGAGGCCTATGCCAAGGCGCTCGCCTGCGATCCCATGAGCGCTTTCGGCGGCATCGTGGCGCTCAACCGCCCGCTCGACGCGGCCACGGCCGGCGAGATCGGCAAGCTCTTGATCGAGGTGGTGATCGCACCCGCGGCCGAGGCGGCGGCGGAGGCGGCACTCGCGGCCAAGAAGAACCTGCGCCTCCTCGTCACGGGCGGCTTGCCAGACCCGGCCGGGCCGGGCCTGAGTGTGCGCTCGCTCGCGGGCGGCTATCTGGCCGAGACGCGCGACGACGGACGGGTTCGGCGCGAGGACCTCAAGCTCGTGACGCGGCGGGCGCCGAGCGAGGCCGAGCTCTTGGACCTCCTCTTCGCCTTCCGCGTGGCCAAGCACGTCAAGTCGAACGCCATCGTCTATGCCAAGGGCGGTGCCACCGTCGGCATCGGCGCCGGCCAGATGAGCCGCGTCGATTCCTCGCGCATCGCCGCCTGGAAGGCCGAGGAGGCGGGCAAGGCCGCGGGCGAGGCGGCGCTCCGCACCAAAGGTGCGGTCGTCGCCTCCGACGCCTTCTTCCCCTTCGCCGACGGGCTCCTTGCCGCCGTGGCCGCCGGTGCCACCGCCGTCATCCAGCCGGGCGGCTCGCTGCGCGACGAGGAGGTCATCAAGGCCGCGGACGAGGCCGGCATCGCCATGGTCTTCACAGGCATGCGGCACTTCAGGCATTGAGGGGAACGGGGATGGGATAGTGCAGTGGCGGAGCAGGCTTCGCGCGCATTCCAGCCTTCATCGCTCTTCCATTGCACGGAGGGGGCGTCGATGCAGAAAAAGCAGAACACCCCGCCGAAAGTGGGCACGGTCATCCACCGCGCAAGAAAGGCGCATGGCTGGACCTTGGAGGAGCTGGCCAAAAGGTCGGGCGTGTCCCGCTCGATGCTGTCGCAGATCGAGCGCGATCTTACGAATCCGACGTTCGCAACGGTATGGCGCATCACCTCGGCGCTCGGCCTCGGACTCGAGGGCGTGCTGCCGAGCCCGCAGTCGATTAGAGAGATGAGTCTGTTGCCCGACCATGCGACGCCCGCGCTCGGAAGCGCCGACAGAAAATGTACCTTGCGCATCCTCGGGCCGATGGAACTGGCGGCCTACGTCGAGTGGTACGATTTCCAGGCCGCGAAGGGAGGCGCACTGATCTCCGAGCCGCACGAGGCGGGAACGACCGAGCATCTCACCGTTTTGGACGGCAAGTTCCAGGTGCAGAGCGGCGAGCAGGTGGCGACAGTCGCCGCGGGCGAGACCATCCGCTACCGCGGCGACCTCCCGCATGCGATCCGCAACCTGCGCGATGCGCCGTCGCGCGGGCTCATCGTGGTCACCCACGCTCCCGCGCAGAACCCGCGGTAGCGGCGCCGCCCGCAGCTCAAATCCGATTGACAGGAAATTTCTCCTATATACTGTAAATGCGGCGCGGCCGCGGGGCGGGGCGGCTTCCGCTTTGTGGCGCAGCGTCCGGCGAGCGGGCCGGCGATGCCGGTCGGGAATGGGGAACCAAAATCATGAAAGTCACGCTTCTCGGAACGGGAACCCCCACGCCGTCGCTCGTTCGCGCAAGCTCCGGATATCTCTTCGAGATCGGCGAGGACGTGATCGTCATCGATCACGGGCCGGGCGCCCACCACCGCCTTTTGCAGGCGGGCAAGCGTGCGGTCGATGTCACGCACCTCCTCTTCAGCCATCTCCATTACGACCACTGCTGCGACTATGCGCGGCTCTTGCTCACGCGGTGGGATATGGGCGCCGACCGCATCCCCGAGCTCAAGGTCTACGGTCCGGCTCATACGCGGCGGATGACGGAGCTACTCTTCGAGGAGGACGGCGTCTTCGGGCCCGACATCAACGCGCGCATCAAGCATCAGGGCAGCATCGACATCTTCGAGAAGCGCGGCGGCAAGCCGCCGCGCAAGTGGCCGAAGCCGGAGGTCGCCGTCGTCAAGCCCGGCTCAGTCATCGAAGGCGGCGAGTGGCGCATCACCGTGGGCGAAGCGTCGCACGTGCAGCCCTATCTCGAATGCTTCGCCTACCGCATCGACACGAACGACGGGTCCGTCTGCTATTCCGGCGACAGCGGCGGGGTCTGCAGAAGCGTGATCAAGCTCGCGCAAGGCTGCGACATGCTTATTCACATGAACCACTACTTCAGTGGCACCGAACCCACGCCGATCTATCGCGCGGTTTGCGGCAACCATATCGACACCGCCCATGTGGCGAAGGAGGCCGGGGTGAAGACGCTGGTGCTCACGCACATGCTGGAGCAGATCGACCGGCCGGGGGTGCGGGAGCAGATCCTGCGCGAGATGATGCAGATCTACGCGGGCAGCATCATCTGGGGCGCCGACCTCATGGAATTGACGCTCGCGGCGCCGCGGATGGCGAAAATGGAATAGCCCGCCGGCGCTCGGGCCTTTTGCCCCGCCCCGCGCGATGGCGCGAGCGAATTTGGTTGACCGCGCCAGGAAGAGCGGGAAAAGTGGCCGTCGCGCGCGTCCGGCGGCGCCCCGGCCTTGGCCGGCCTGCGTTGACAGGACGGCGCGGGTTCGGTATCGTGAACACCTTCCGATATATCGGAAGATAAAAATCGCGGCCCGCCGAACGGCTCGAAAGAGGCGTGGACGGAGCGGGGGACGGGGAACTGCGTGGCGCAAATCGCCTTCATCGGGCTTGGCACGATGGGCGCGCCCATGGCGCGCAATCTCCTGAAGCACGGGCATTCCGTGGCGGCGTTCGATTGCTCCGAGGCGGCGCTCGTCCGCTTCGGCGAGACTCGCGCGCGCATTGCCGCCTCGCCGCTCGATGCGGCGAAGGGGGCGCAGTTCGTCATCACCATGCTGCCCACGTCCGCGGACGTGCGCGAGGCGATGGCGGGGCCGGAGGGCGCCATCCCGTCGATGGCGCCCGGCTGCATGCTCATCGATTCGACCACGGCGTCGCCGCGCGAATCCATGTCGCTCGCGCGGCTGCTGGGCGAGCGTGGCTGCAGGATGATCGATGCGGCGGTGGGCCGGCCGCCTTGGGACGCCGAGCAGGGGACATTGCTCTTCCTCGTCGGCGCGGATGAGGGGGACCTCGCCCACGCGGCGCCGATCCTGCGCTGCATGGGCAACGAGATCATTCACTGCGGGCCGCAGGGGAACGGTGCGAAGGTCAAGGCGATCAACAATTATATGAGCGTCCTCGGCATGGTGGTGGCGGCCGAGACGCTGGCCTTCGGCAAGACGGCCGGCATCGACCGCGATCTCCTCGTCTCGGTGCTGCAGAAGACCGTCGCCGGCCGGGGCGCCATCAACGTTCTCTATCCGAAGAAGGTTCTCGCAGGCGACGTGACGCCGCTCTTCGCGATGCGGCTCGCGCACAAGGATCTCGGCCTTGCCGTCGAATTCGGCGCGGAGCTCGGCGTGCCGCTGGCAACGGGCTCGGCGGCTCGGGCGGTGCTGACCTTGGGCGAGCCACTGGGAAGGATGGACCAGGACGTGACCAGCCTCCTGCTCGTTCTCGAGGAGATTCTCGGGTCTAGGACGGCGGCTCGCGCGGCGCCGGCCGGGTCGCCGCCATCATAAGGAAGCGGAGGAGCGTCATGGCACAAGCGGCAGCTCGTTTCGGATCGACCTCGCTCGCGGCTCTATGTTTCGCCTGCGCGGTCATGTTCGCCTTTTCTTCTGCCGACGCCAAGACCGTCATGACGCTCGCCTACAGCCTGCCGGAAGGCTCGACCTACGACGTGGGCGCCAAGAAGTTCAAGGAGCTGGTCGAGAGCCGCACCAACGGCGAGGTCGAGCTGCGCATCATCTGCTGCGGGCGGCTGGGAAGCGACGAGGACGAATTCCGCCGCATCGAGGAGGGAAGCCTCGACGGCGCCATCCTGGGGCTCAACCTGGTCGGGCCGTTCGTCGCCGACGTCGATACCTTCTTCCTGCCGTACATGTTCAAGGACCTGAAGCACCTCGAGCACGTGATGCTGGGTCCGATCGGCGCGAAGCTGCACGCGGAGATCCGCGAGAAGACCGGCGTGGAAGTCATCGGCTATACAGACTTCCTCTTCCGCAACCTCTATAACAGCAAGCGCGACATCAACAGCCTCAAGGACGTGGCCGGCCTCAAATACAGGGTCCCGCGCAACGAGGTCATGATCCAGACCTACCAGGCGTTCGGTGCCGAGGCGACGCCGCTCGGCTTCGCCGAGACCTTCAGCGCGACGCAGACCGGCATCGTCGACGGCGGCGACCTCGCCGCGATCCACCTCTATCAGTCCAAAATCTACGAGGTGGCCAAGCACATGGCCGTGACCGAGCATTTCGTCCTGATTTCGGGCTTCTTCGTCGGCGACAAGTTCTTGAGCAAGCTGCCGGCGAAAACCGCGGACATCATCCGCGCCGCCGGACCCGAGGCCGGGGCCGTCGCGCGGGCGTTCGGCTACAGTACCGAGCGCGACGCGGTCGAGAAGCTCAAAGCGGCGGGCGTGGTCTTCACCCACCCGGACAAGGCGGAATTCATTGCTGCCGTGAAACCGGTCTGGGACCGCTTCGTCAAGGAGCGCGGCCCGAAGGCCGCGGAGGTCATCAAGGAGATCGAGGCGACCGCGTCATCGTCGAACTAGGCTCCGGTCTCGAGGGCCGGCGCAGGCTCTTCTTCCGCGCGCGCGGTAATTCAGGGCGCGCGCCCGGCGAGAGCCCCGCAATCGACCACGACGCCGGACGGTGGAGAGTGCGCATTCGAAGGATGCTCAGCCGGGCGCTTGAAGTGATCCGCCGGAGGGCCGAGGACGTCTTGTGCTCGCTCCTGCTCGTCTTCATCACGGCGATCATCTTCCTCCAGGTCGTGATGCGGTACGTCTTCCACGCGCCGCTCTCCTGGGTGGACGAGGCGAGCGTCTTCGCCTTCGTGTGGTTCGTCTATCTCGGTGCCTCCCTGGCGACGCGGGAGCGTTCGCACATCCGCGTGCTCAACTTCATCCACCTTCTGCCGCCTCGGGCGGCGCTCGCCGCGGTGATGGCGAGCGACCTCCTGTGGCTGGCCTTCAACGCGCTCATGGTCTGGCAGGGTGCCGCGCTCTTCCGCGACCTCTCCGTGCACCCCTATCTCTCGAGCGCGCTCGGCATCTCCGAGAAATGGCCGTTCCTCGCGGTCCCCGTCGGGTTCCTCTTCGTGGCGCTCAGGATGGCCGAGGTCTACGTCGATTGGTGGCGGACCGGCCGGCCGCTGACGAGCCCGCTCGAGGGCGGCGAGGCCGCCATTGACTGACCTTGCCGTCGTCTTCGCCGTGCTCTTCGGCGCGGTTGCGTTGGGCCTGCCGGTGCCCGCCTGCATCGGCGTCGCCACGGTGGTCGGCACCTGGCTGACCGGCCTCCCCCTGATCGGCATCGCCCAGAACGCCTTCGACGGGCTCCAGAGCACAGCGCTCATCACCATCCCGCTCTTCATCCTGGCCGGGGCGCTCATGGAGCGGGGCGGCATCACGAGCCATATCGTCGCCGTCGCCAAGACGCTGGTGGGCAACTACTACGGCAGCCTGGCGATCGTCGCGATCGTCGGCTGCACCTTCTTCGCGGCGATTTCCGGATCGGGCCCCGCGACAACCGCCGCGATCGGCGCCGTGACGATCCCGACCATGCTGCGGGAGAACTACCGGCCGGCGTTCGCGGGCGCCGTCAGCGCATCGGGCGGCGCGCTCGGCAGCCTCATCCCGCCGAGCACGCTCATGATCATCTACGGCATCATCACCAATACCTCGATTCCGAGGCTCTTCCTTGCGGGGATCGTCCCCGGCCTGATCACGAGCCTGATGCTGGGCTGGACGGCCTGGCTCATCGCCAAGCGCCACGGCTATCGCAGCTCCGAGGAGGCCCTCTCGCTCGCGCGCTTCCTCGGCGCGCTCCGTCAAGGCAAGTGGGCGGTCGCCGCCCCCGCGGTGATTCTCGGCGGCATATATCTCGGCGTCTTCACCGTGACCGAGGCCGCCGCCGTCTCGGTCGTCTATGCGCTCGTGGTCGGCGCCTTCGTCTACCGCAGCCTGAGCCGGCGCGGCGTCGCGGAATCCTTGCGCTTCACCGCCGCGGTGTCGGGGCCGATCCTGGTTCTCTTGGGCCTCGCGCGCGCCTTCGGCGAGGTGATGACCTTGATGGACGCGCCGGACCTCGTCGGCAAGCTCTTCCTCGGCGCCACGGGCAGCGGCTTCCTCGCCCTGATGGTCGTCGCGGCCGTGCTGATCTTCACGGGCACCTTCATGGAGTCCGCGGCGCAAATCCTGCTCTTCGTCCCGCTGTTCTTCCCTTTCGTCGTCTCGCTGCACGTCGACCCGATCATCCTCGGACTGATCGTGGTGGCGGCCTGCGAGATCGGATTTCTCACCCCGCCCGTCGGCGTGAACCTCTTCGTCGGCGCGCGCCTCGCGAATGTCACGCTCGCCGAAATCTCCTATGCCGCGCTCCCCTTTCTCGTTCCCTACATGGTCATCATCATCTTGCTGGCGCTCGCTCCCCAGATCGCCCTGGTGCTGCCCAATCTCGCATTCGGGTACGCGAGGTGAAGGCGCGGCGGCGGCGGCGCACGGATGGCAGGGCGGCCCTCAGCGGTCCTTGCGCGGGGCCGTCCGCGCCGTTGGCGGCGCCTTCACCGTCAGCAGGAGCACGAGCCCCACGGCCAAGAAGGCGACGACGCTCGCCATGCCGGCGCGCTGGCTCGCGAAGCGGGCGCTCATGAGGCCGTAGAGCGCTGGACCCACGAAGGCGGTCGCCTTGCCGGTGAGCGCATAGAGCCCGAACATCTCGCTCTCCTTGCCGGTGGGTGCCAGGCGCGCCATGAGGGTGCGGCTCGCCGCCTGGGCGGGCCCCACGAAGACGCCGAGCGCGAGACCCAGCACCCAGAACCATGGCTTGCTATGGACCGCGAGCACGGCGCTGCCGAGTGCCACGAGTGCCAGGAGCGAGACGACGACCGTCGGCTTGGAGCCGATGCGATCGTCGACCCAGGCGAAGAGGAGTGCGCCCGCCCCCGCCGTCGCGTTGATGAGGATGGCGAAGACGATCACCTCCTCGAGGCTGAGGCCGATGGTGCCCGCGGCATAAATGCCGCCGAAGATGAAGAGAGTGTTGAGCCCGTCGGCATAGATCATGCGGGCAAACAGGAAGCGCAGCACGTGGCCCTCGCGCGGCAGCCGGCGCAAGCTCGCGGCAAGTTCGGCGAGGCCCTCGCGCACCGCGGTAGCGAGAGCCGTGGCCGTGCGCGGACGGTCCGGCACGAGAAGGAAGAGCGGCGCCGCGAAGAGGGCGAACCACAGTGCCACGAGGGGTGCGGTGGCGCGCACGGGGCCTGCCGGCACGGCGGCAAGGCCGAAGGGCGGCATCGGCGCCCTGATGAGGCCGAAGAGGGCGAGGCTCAGGCAGGCGAGCCCGCCCACGTAGCCGAGGCCCCAGCCCCAGCCCGAGAGCCGGCCCAGGCGCTCGGGCGGCGCCAGGTCGCGCAGCATCGCGTTGTAGAAGACGAGGCCGAACTCGTAGGCGACGCTCGAGAGCGCCACCAGCACGAGGGTACGCGTGGCGGCAGCCGGCTCCGGCGCCGAGAACCAGAGGAGCGCCGTCGCGGCCGTCGCGACGAGGACGAAGATGGCGAGCCATGGCTTGCGCCGTCCCGCGCGGTCGGCGACGGCGCCGAGCACGGGCGCCAGGATGGCCACCACGACGCCGGCCGAGGAGAGTGCCGCACCCCAGCGCTCCGCCCCCGCGTCGGGCGATCTGAGGATCGCCGTCGAGAAATAGGTGCCCCACACGAAGGTCGCGACCACGACGGGCCAGGCCGCGGCGCCGAAGTCGTAGACGCACCAGGCAGCGGCGGCGGCGGTGCCTCCGCGCAATGGCACCGCTAGCCCGCCATCATCTGGCGGAGCTGGCGGTTGGCCACGGCGAGCATGGCGAGGTCGGGCTGGCCGGCGCTCTTGATGTCGGCGATGACGCTCTCCGCGCGCTCGACGACCGGACGGTGCGCCTCGACCCAGGCGGCGACGGCGTCGGCGGCGGGGGCGGCGTCCTTGCCGTTGGCGCCGTTGAGCACGTTGGTCACGAGATCGCTCTGGTGCGCGTAGAGGTCGTCGATGATGGCGGCGACCGCGAGCTTCTGCCAATGGCCGTCGACCGCGAGGCTGTCGGCAGCCGCGCGCAGCCAGTCGAAGCCGAAGCGCACGCCGAGCGCGAAATAGACGCGCCCGACCTCCTCGACCGCCTTGCCGCCGCCCGTCTTGCCGTCGCCCGTCTTGCCCTCGCCCGTCTTGCCCTCGCCCTGGGCCACGCGCACGATGTCGCAGCCGGAGACGAGGAAATCGAGGCCGGCGACCGGCCGTGCCAGCTCGAGGGGCACGCCCTTGGCGCTGTAGCTCGCCACCTTGCCGTCGAAGACGACGCGGTCCTCGGGCGCCAGTATCTCGTCGATACGCGCCCAGAGGCGCGCGATGCCCGGGGCATAGCCGGCGATGAAACCGTCCACGTCGAGCGGATGGCGCCCGTGGCTCAAGAACCAGCGCGTCACGCGCTCGAGGGTGCGGCGCAGCTCGACCATCATGGTGGTCTGGAGGGCCGCGGCCACCTTGTTGTCGAGCGCCTCGATGCCCTGCCACAGCGTGGCCAGTCCGAAGGCCTGGCGCGTGATCGTGTAGGCGCGCGCGATGTCGGCGGCCGCCATGCCGGTCTTCTCGGCGAGCGTCGAGACGAAGGTGGCGCCGCCGCGGTCGACGATGTCGTTGGTGACCGTGGTGGCGATGATCTCGCGCCTCAGGCTGTGGCGCAGAATCGCGGCGCGGTGGCCCTCGCGCAGCGGCCGCGGGAAATAGCGCACCAGCTCCTCGACGAGGGTAGGATCGTCGGGCAGGTCGCTCGGCAGCAGCCGGTCGTAGAGGTCGAGCTTGGCATAGGCCATGAGCGTGGCGAGCTCGGGCCGCACCAGGCTCTTGCCCGCGGCGGCGCGGGCGGCGAGCGCCTTGTCGTCGGGGAGGAACTCGATGGCACGGTTGAGCCGGCCGGCGTGCTCGAGCCGGCGCATCAGGAGGACCTGGTCGTCGAGGAGTGCTGCCCCCTCGCTCTCGGCGACCGAGAGGGTCTGCGGCTGCTGGTAATTGTCCTCGAGCACGTGGGCGGCGACCTCGTCCTCGACGCTGTGGAGGAGCAAGTCGCGCTGCTTCATGGTCATGTCGCCGCGCGACACCACGTCGCCCAGCAGGATCTTGAGGTTGACCTCGTGGTCGGAGGTGGAGACGCCCGCCGAGTTGTCGATGGCGTCGGTGTTGATGCGCCCGCCGGCAAGGGCGTAGGCGACGCGGCCGCGCTGGGTGACGCCCAGGTTGGCGCCCTCGCCGATCACCTTGGCGCTGAGCTCCTCGGCATCGACGCGCAAGGCGTCGTTGGTTTTGTCGCCCACCTCCGCGTGGCTCTCCTCGGCCGCCTTGACGTAGGTGCCGATGCCGCCGAACCACAGGAGGTCGACCGGCGCCTTGAGCATGGCCTGGACGAGCTCCGCCGGCGTCAGCGCGTCGCGCTCGAGGGCGAAGACGCTCCTCATCTCGGGCGTGAGCCGGATCGACTTCGCCTTGCGCTCGAAGACGCCGCCGCCCTTGGAAATGAGCTTGGCGTCGTAATCGCCCCAGCTCGAGCGCGGCAGCTCGAAGAGGCGGCGGCGCTCGGCCAGGCTCGCCTTGGGCTCGGGATCGGGGTCGACGAAGATGTGGAGGTGGTTGAAGGCGCCGAGCAGCCTGATGTGCTCGGAGAGCAGCATGCCGTTGCCGAACACGTCGCCCGACATGTCGCCGATGCCGACGACCGTGAAGTCCTCGCTCTGCACGTCGCGACCCGCCTCGCGGAAATGCCGCTTGACCAACTCCCAGGCGCCCTTGGCGGTGATGCCCATCTTCTTATGGTCGTAGCCGGCCGAGCCGCCGGAGGCGAAGGCGTCGTCGAGCCAGAAGCCGTACTCGTCGCGGCTTACCGCGTTGGCGATGTCGGAGAAGGTGGCGGTGCCCTTGTCGGCGGCGACCACGAGATAGGCGTCGTCCTCGTCGCGCCGCACCACGTCGGCGGGCGGGATGATCTTGCCCTGCTTGATGTTGTCGGTGAGGTCGAGCATGCCGCGCATGAGGGTGCGGTAGCATTCGATGGCCTCGGCCAGGATGGCCTCGCGGCGGCCGTCGGCGGGCGGGCGCTTCAAGACGAAGCCGCCCTTGGAGCCGACCGGCACGATGACGGTGTTCTTCACGGTCTGGGTCTTCATGAGGCCGAGGATCTCGGTGCGGAAGTCCTCGCGCCGGTCCGACCAGCGGATGCCGCCGCGCGCCACGCGGCCGGCGCGCAGGTGGATGCCCTCCATGCGCGGCGCATAGACCCAGATCTCGAAGAGCGGGTGCGGCTCGGGCAGCTCGTCCACCTTGCGGCTGTCGAACTTGAAGGAGAGGTAGGGCTTGGGCGCACCGTCCTTGCCGGTCTGGAAGTAGTTGGTGCGCACCATCGCGTCCACGAGATTGACGAAGCGGCGCAGGATGCGGTCCTCGTCCAGGCTCTCGACCTTGTCGAGCTCCTGCTCGATCTCCTTGGCGAGGGCCGCGCATTGCACCTCGGCATCGGTCTGGCGCCTGGGATCGAAGCGCGCGAGGAAGAGCTCGACGACGCGGCGCGCCAGCGTCGGGTTCTCGGTGAGCGTCTCCTCCATATAGGCCTGGCTGAAGGCGATCCCGGTCTGGCGCAGGTACTTGCAGAGCGCGCGCAGCACCACCACCTGGCGCCAGGCGAGCCCGCCCGCCAGCACCAGGCGGTTGAAGCCGTCGCCCTCCATGGCACCCGACCAGATGCGCGCGAAGGCGTCCTGGAAGCTCTCGCGCAAGGCGTCGAGGTCGATCGCCGCGCCGTCGGAGCGCACCATGCCGAAATCGTGGAGGTAGACCGCGTCGGCCTCCTGGGGCTCGACGAGGAAGGGCACCTCCTGGAGCACGCGCAGGCCCATGTCCTCGAGCATGGGCAGGATGTCGGAGAGCGCCACGGCACCCCGCGCGTTGTAGATCTTGAAGCGCACCTCGTTGTCGTGCGCCTCGAGCGCACGGTAGAGGTGCATGCCGACGCTTCCTTGGGCGAGCACGGCCTCGATCTTGTCGATGTCGAGGAGGGCGGTATGCGCCGGGAAGCGCTCGCGGTAGTCGGTCGGGAAGGCGCTGCCGTAGCGGCGCATGAGCTTGAGGCCGCGCTCCTCGCCCTTGCTCTCGACGAGGGCCGCCTTGAGCCTGTCGCTCCACGAGCGCGCCGCCTCGACGAGTTTCGCCTCGATCTCCGCGACGCGCACGTTGGGCACCTCGCCCGGCGTGGTCGCGACGATGAAGTGCACGCGCGCGAGCGCCGTTTCGGTGCCGAGCTCGGGCTCGAACTCGCTGATGGTGCCGTTGAGCGCCTCCTCGAGGATGGCGCCGAAGCGCCGGCGCAGCTCCGTGCTGTAGCGCTCGCGCGCCACGTAGGCGAGGCAGGAGACGAAGCGCTCGAAGGGATCCTTGCGCATGAAGAGGGCGATGCGCTGGCGCTCCTGCAGATGGAGGATGCCCATGGCGATCTCGAAGAGCTCGTCCTCCTCGATCTGGAAGAGATCGTCGCGCGGATAGGTCTCGAGGATGTGGAGGAGCGCCTTGCCGTCGTGGCTGTTCGAGGCGAAGCCCGAGCGCTCGACCACGTGGGCCACCTTGTGGCGCAGGAGCGGGATGTCGCGCGGGATGCGGTTGTAGGCGGCCGAGGTGAAGAGCCCGACGAAGACCCGCTCGCCCGAGACTTCGCCGCCGTCGGTGAACTTCTTGACGGTCACCACGTCGAGATGGGTCGGGCGGTGCACCGTCGAGCGGCGGTCGGACTTGTTGACGGTCAAGAGCTTGGGCTGGCGGATGAAGGCCTGCACGTCGGGCGGCAGTGCCGACATGTCGCGCCGGCCGCTGAAGATGAGCTGGGCGTTGTCGCGCAGGATGCCGAGCCCGGTCGCCGGCGTCACCTCCATGCGCGCCCCCTCGCCCTCGCCCGCGAAGTCGTATTCCCGGTAGCCGAGGAAGGTGAAGTGATCGCCGGCGATCCAGGCGATGAAGGCCTTCGCCTCCGCAAGCTCGGCCGGCGGCAGCGGCAGGCTCACGGCAGCGAGGCGTGCGACGAGATCGGCGACGCGCTTCTGCATCGCCGGCCAGTCCTCGACCGCGGCGCGCACGTCGCCGAGCACGCGCGCGAGGTCGGCGCAAATCTCGTGGAGTGCCTCAGGTGCCGTCTCCTCGTCGATCTCGAGATGCATGCAGGATTCGCCCGCCGCACCCTCCGCCGCCTCGCCGGGTGCCGCGAGCTCGAGGAGGGCGCCGTTCGCGTCGCGCTTCACGGAGAGGATGGGATGGATCACGAGATGCACCGCGCGCTCGCGGCGATTGAGCTCGGCGGTCACCGAATCGACGAGGAACGGCATGTCGTCGTTGACGATCTCGACGACGGTGTGGTGCGATTTCCAGCCGTGGTCCTCGAAGCGCGGATTGTAGGCACGGATCTTGGGCCGCCCGGGCTCGCGCACGCGCGCGAAGCCGTAGAAGGCCATGGCGGCGCCGTAGAGCTGGTCGACCTCGGCCTCCAGCACGTCGTCGGGCACGTTGGCGTAGTATTGGCGGATGAAGCGCTCGGCCCATTCCGATTTGCCGCGCGGCAGGCGCTCGCGCGCCAGCGCCGCGACGCGCCCGATCTGCTCCTCCTTCGCTCCTTGCGCCCGCGCCGCCATCGCACATCCTCCCACGCCCGCACCAAGGCCTTTCCGGCCGCAGCCGGCGACACTAGCGGGGAATTGTTACGCGCAATCTACCACGGCGGGAGAGCGAATGTGAGGGCGCGCATGGCGGGCCAGGCGGCCGTTCGGCTGTCGGGCGCCGCCCATGGGCCTTGCGCACGGGCGAAGCTGAGGACGCGGGCCGCCGCGCCGGCGCCCGTCATCGAGGGCCGCCGCGGCGGACGCAGCAGTCGCCCGGTCAGTTGACCGGAGTGCCGTTCACCGGCGTCCCATCGGTCGTCGTGTTGCCGTTGATGCTATTGTTCTTGTACGAATATATCGTGCCGCTACCGGCACCGACGCCGGTGGCGTTGAACGTGATCGTCGAGTTGCCGACGAGGATGGTGGAGCCCGTGCCGTTCGCGATGACGCCGGTGGTGGCGTTGGCGACGGAGGCGCTACGATCCATCATCAGGAGCGCACTCTGCCCGCCCGCCGGCCCGGTGATGGTGACGCCGGAGGCGGCGCTGCCCGAGACCACGCTGTCCCGCAAGAGAACCTGGATGCCCGTGCCGGTGCTGCCCGTGCCGTCGGCGGTGAGGCCGGTGGCGTTGCCGTTGACCTGAATGCGATTGAGCGCGACGCTCGCGGAGCCCGAGCCGGTCGGCTTGACGAGAATGCCGTTGCCGGTGGTGCCGCTGCCGTTGTTCGAGATCACCGTGTCCGACACGAAGAGCTTGCTCGCGGCACTCGGCGCGAACTGGATGCCGCTCGCGGCGCCGGCCTGGAAATTCTTGATGACGCAGTTCTGGACGTGCAGCGCGCTGCCGGTGGTGAAGAGGATTCCGGACAGCCCGGTCCCGAGTCCGTCGATGATGAGGCCGCGCAGATTGATGACATCGTTGGCCCCGGCGCTGATGACGATGCCATTGGTGCCCGCCACCAGGACGCCCACCGTGCCCACCCCATCGTTGACGATGCTGATCGCTTTGGTGATCGTCAAGGCGCCGAAGCCGCCGGGATCGAGGGCGTCGATCTCGCCGCCGGCGGCGGTCTTCGAGATGGCGCCCGCGAAGGTCTTGCAGGGCGCCGTGCGGCTGCATGGATTGGCGTCGTCGCCGACGCCCGAGACCCACGTCCGCGTCGCCTGTGCCATGGCCGGCGCTGCAGGTGCCAGGGAAAGGAGCAACGCTCCCGCCGCCGCCGCCGCTCTGGCGATCTTGTCCATGGGCCCCTCCCTGGCGCGAAGTTTCGCGGGCGATGTTAGCCGGCTTCATCTTATGGTTGCAAGGGCAAAGGCCGAAACGCCCGTTATAGCCGCGCGCGGCCGCGAAATTCACACTCGCCGCCGATTCGTGACGATGGGACTATGGCCAGCTGGCGTGCGGGCGATGGCGGGAAGATGTTAGAGTCATAGGGCGGCGGCATTTGGAGCGGGAGAAGGGATTCGAACCCTCGACCCTCACGTTGGCAACGTGATGCTCTACCCCTGAGCTACTCCCGCGACCGGGCGCCGATCATAGGCATCGCCTCCCCATTTGCAAGCCTCGAATTGGCTTTGGTTTCGCACCCCTTCCGGCAGTTGCGCGCCGCCCTTCAGCCGCTATGCTAGCGGCCATGCCTGCCACTCCCGACGAGCTTCTCGGGCTCCTGGCCGAGCTCGGGATCCGCAGCAAGACCCACGAGCATCCCCCCGTCTTCACCGTCGAGGAGAGCAAGCGCCTGCGCGGCCGGCTGCCCGGCGGCCACTGCAAGAGCCTCTTCCTCAAGGACAAGGGCGAGCGCCTGTGGCTCGTGGTAGCGCTCGAGGACCGGCCCGTCGATCTCAAGGCGCTGCGCCGCCGGCTCGACGCCAGGAAGACGCTCTCCTTCGGCAGTGCTGAGCTTCTCATGGCGGCCCTCGGCGTCACACCCGGCTCGGTGACGCCCTTCGGCGTCGTCAACGACCGCAGCGGGCGCGTCACGGTGGTGCTCGAGCGCCGCATGCTGGGGCAAGACCCGCTCAACTACCATCCCCTCGTCAATGACCGCACGACCGCGATCTCGCCCGCCGACCTCTTGAAGTTCCTCGCCGCCTCGGGCCATGAGCCGCTCGTGCTCGACCTCGCGGGGGGCGAGGCCGGGGCCGAGGCTGCGGCACCCGCGGCCGGGGTTGCTTCCGCGGCGGAAAGCAGCCATTTAACTGACCGCATGTCGGACTAAGAGGATCGCCGGCGCCAGCACGCCTCGGCGCCCGGCCAAGAGAGGAAAAAAGGTATGTCAACCCTTGCCACGGATCGCGGGCAAGCCCCTGCGGGCGACGCAGCGCTCATCAAGGACGTGACGGCGGCGAGCTTCATGGCCGACGTGATCGAGGCCTCGCGCAAGGTGCCGGTCATCGTCGACCTGTGGGCGCCGTGGTGCGGCCCCTGCAAACAGCTCGGCCCCATGCTCGAGAAGGTGGTGCGCGAGGCCAAGGGCAAGCTGCGCCTCGCCAAGGTCAACATCGACGAGAACCCGCAGATCGCCCAGCAGTTCCGCGTGCAGTCGATCCCCGCGGTCTTCGCGCTGGCCGGCGGTCGCGTGGTCGACGGCTTCGTAGGCGCTTTGCCCGAGAGCCAGATCAAGGCCTTCGTCGAGCGTCTCAAGGGCGAAGCCGGCGAGGACGAGGGGGCGGCGCAGATCGCCGAGGCGCTGGCCGAGGCGAAGCGCCTCCTCGAGGAAGGCGACGCTGGCACGGCCAGCGCCATTTTCGGCCAGATCCTGCAGGACGAGCCGGAGAACCTCGCGGCCATCGGCGGCCTGGCGCGCTGCTATCTGAAGGGCGGCGAGCCCGCGCGCGCCAAGGAGCTCCTTGCCAAGGTGCCGGCCGAGCATGCGGGCGACCCCGAGATCGCCGCCGTGCGCTCGGCGCTCGAGCTCGCCGAAGAGGCGCAGAAGAGCGGCCCCATCGACGAGCTCAAGGCCAAGGCGGAGGCCAACCCGGCGGATAACCAGCTGCGCCTCGATCTCGCCAACGCGCTCTATGGCGCCGGGCGCAGCGAGGAGGCGGTCGACCAGCTCCTCGAGCTCATCCGGCGCGACCGCAAATGGAACGAGGAGGCGGCGCGCAAGCAGCTCCTCAAGCTCTTCGAGGCGCTCGGCCCCGGCAATCCGCTGGTGGCGAGCGGCCGGCGGCGGCTCTCCTCGCTCCTCTTCTCATGACCGTCCCGTGATCTTCGCATGAGCCGCAGCCCGTTCGACCCGAGCATCGATCAGCTGCCGCGGGTGCTGCCGATCTTCCCGCTGGCCGGCGCCTTGCTGTTGCCGGGCGGCCGGCTGCCCCTCATCATCTTCGAGCCGCGCTATCTCGCCATGATCCAGGACGCGCTGCGCGCCGACCGCATGATCGGCATGGTGCAGCCCCGCGAGGGCGAGGAGAAGGCGCCGGCGCCCGCGGTCTACCGCCTCGGCTGCGCCGGACGCATCGTCTCCTTCGACGAGACCGACGACGGGCGCTTTCACATCGCCCTCGCCGGCCTGGCGCGCTTCACCATCGCCGAGGAGCTGCCGGGCATCAACGGCTACCGCCGCGTGGTGCCGGATTTCTCGCGCCATTACGACGATTTCAAGCAGGCGCCGGACGGCACCATCGACCGCAAGCGCCTCGCCCAGACGGTGCGCGCCTACTTCAAGCTGCAGAGCATCCAGGCCGACTGGAAGGCGATCGAGGCGGCCTCCGACGAGCGCCTCATCACCACGCTCGCCATGGCCTGCCCCTTCGAGCCGAGCGAGAAGCAGGCGCTCCTCGAGGCGCGCGACCTCGCCGAGCGCGCGCGCGTGATGACGGCGCTCTTCGAGATGGCGGTGCTCGGCCGCAAGTCGGGCGAGGCGCGCCACTGACTAGAGCTGCAGCAAGGAGGTGCAAGCCATGGCCGAGGCGAAATCCGGGGTCGACCCCAAGCTGCTCGAGATCCTGGTCTGCCCGCTTACCAAGGCGGCGCTGCGCTACGACCGCGAGGCGAACGAGCTGGTCAGCGAGGCGGCGGGGCTCGCCTATCCCATCCGCGACGGCATCCCCATCATGCTGGTCGAGGAGGCGCGGCGGCTCGACGAGGCGAAGAGCTCGGCAGCGCAGGAGTGAACGAGCGTGACCGGCGGGCGCAAAGCCGAACTCGGCACCCAGCACTGGCCCCTCGAGATCCGCCTCAAGCAGGCGGAGAAGCTCCTCGAGATCGATTTCGACGACGGCGCCGCCTACCGCTACCCGGCCGAATACCTGCGCGTCGAGAGCCCGTTGGCCGAGGTGCAGGGCCATGGTCCCTCCCAGAAGCAGCTCGTGGCCGGGCGCCGCCACGTCGGCATCCTCTCCCTCGAGCCGGTCGGCAACTATGCGATCCGCATTACCTTCGACGACCTCCACGACACCGGCATCTTCACCTGGGCCTATCTCTACGAGCTCGGCGCCGAGCAGGACGAGAGGTGGCGGCGCTACATAGCCGCGCTCGCGGCGAGCGGCCTGTCGCGCGATCCGCCGCGGCGCGCCGGCGCCTGAGCCGCGCGCAAGCGATGTCCGGGCTGCCCTATCTCGAGGCCTTCGCATTGCGCGGGCGGGTGGCGCTCGTCACCGGCAGCGCGCGCGGCCTGGGCTTCGAGATCGCCAAGGCGATGGCAGGCTCAGGCGCCCACGTGGTGCTCAACGGCCGCGACGGCGCCCGCCTCGAGCCTGCGGCGGAGGCCGTGCGCAGAGCCGGCGGCGAGGCCTCGACCGCGGCCTTCGACGTGAGCGACGGTGCTGCGCTCAAGGCAGCGCTCGCCGGCATCGCCGAGCGGCACGGCCGCCTCGACATCGTGGTCAACAACGTCGGTGCACGCAACCGCAAGCCGCTCGCGGAGCTCGGCGACGAGGACATCCGCCGCCTCCTCGATGTCGATCTCTTCGCCGGGCTCGTGCTGGCGCGCGAGGCGGGGCACTACATGCTGGCGCAGAAGAGCGGCCGGCTCATCGCCGTCACCTCGATCGCCGGCCAGGTCGCGGGCTCGAAAGACGCCGCCTACACCGCGGCCAAGCAGGGCCTGACCGGGCTGGTGCGGGCGCTCGCGGTCGAGTACGGGCCCCACGGCATCACCAGCAACGCCATCGCACCGGGCTTCTTCGCGACCGAGACCAACGCCGCACTCGTCGCCGATCCGGCCACGGCCGAGCACGTCGACCGCCGCATCCCGCTCAAGCGCTGGGGGCGGCCCGAGGAGATCGCGGGTGCGGCCGTCTTCCTCGCCTCGCCGGCCGCCTCCTTCGTCAACGGCCACGTGCTGGTCGTCGACGGCGGCATGACGATCGCGATGTGAGCGTTAAAGCGGCTCGCCCTTGATGAGGCGCGGGAGCTCGCCCACGACGCCCATGGCGTGGCGCATGAAGAGGCGCTTGAGCGGCGGCAGCTCGTTGACCAGGCCGAGCCCGAGATCGCGCGCCAGGCGCAAGAGCGGCACGTTGTTGGAGAACAGGCGGTTGAGCGCATCGGTCGCCGCCATCAGCGCCATCGTGTCGAAGCGGCGCCAGCGCTGGTAGCGCTGGAGGAGCTCGCCGCCGCCCAAGTCGAGGCCGAGGCGCCGGGCGTCGACGAGTATCTCGGCGAGTGCTGCCACGTCGCGCAGGCCGAGATTGAGGCCTTGCCCTGCGATGGGATGGATGGCGTGCGCCGCGTCGCCGACGAGCGCCAGGCGCTCGTCCACGTAGCGCGCCGCATGGAGGAGTGCCAGGGGATACGAGAAACGCGGCCCCGCGAGCGTGAGGCGGCCCAGGTAGGGGCCGAAGCGGCGCTCGAGCTCGGCGGTGAAATCCGCCTCGTCGAGGGCGAGGAGTACGGGTGCCAGCTCTCCGTGCTCCGTCCACACGATCGAGGAGCGCTTTCCCGTCATCGGCAGGAAGGCGAGCGGACCCGCCGGAAGGAAGCGCTCATGGGCGATGCCGCGGTGCGGGCGCTCATGGGCGACCGTCGCCACGATGCCGGTCTGCGGGTAGCTCCAGGCGGTGACGGGGATGCCGGCCTCCTCGCGCAAGGGCGAGTTGCGCCCATCGGCGGCGACGGCGAGCATGGCCTCGATGCGTCGTCCGTCGCCGAGCTCCGCTTCGACGCGGGCGCCGTGCCGCTCGAGCCGGGCAAGCTCGACGGGTGCTAGGAGCCTTGCGGAGGAGAGTTCCGCAAGCCGCGCGAAGAGGCATCTGCGGATGTCGCGGTTCTCGACGATGTAGCCGAGCGGATGGTCGGCCACCTCGGCGTGGCAGTACTCGAGGAAGAGAAGCGACGGCCCGTCGGAGACGCGGATGTCGAGGATGGGCTCGGCCGCAGACGCCATCGACGGCCACAGGCCGATGGCGGCGAGCGCCTGGGCCGAGCCCCAGGCGATCGCCGAGGCGCGGCCGTCGAAGGCGCTCTCCTCCTGTCGCGCCGGGGCGGTGCTGTCGAGGATGATCACCTCGATGCCGGCCCCGGCAAGGGCCGCCGCCAGCGTCATGCCGACCATGCCGCCGCCCACGACGAGCACCTCGGTCGAGAGTGCGCTCTCCGTACCCGCCGGCCGGTCGTCGTCGTGGCTTGCCATGACCGCACCATCGCCGACGCCGGGCGGCCTGTCCAGGGGCTGGCGTGGAAGCTGCCGAGCGCGGAAGCCGGTGCACCTGATGGCCGGGCGGGCAACGCCGCCCTTGTGGCTGCCGCGGCGCGAGCCGCGGCGCGCGGACGCTCAGGCCTGGTCTGCGGCCCGGCGCTGCCGGTGGTTATGAGTACAGGCGAAGTAGAGCGCCCCGGTCACCACCGCCCAGGCGGCAATGACGATATATGCCGAGAGGATGCCGCTGATCATGGTGATGATCGAAAGGGCGAGGGCGTAGAAGTACAGCAAGGCGATGCCGAACGTGCTGGCTCCGACGAAAAGCTCCCTCAATCCCAATGTCATGATCGATTCCTTTCGCTGCTATCTGCTCCGGCTCGCGGAGGGCGGTCCCACTATATTTAGCATAGCGACCAGCCGTTAAGAAATTGTAAAGGATAGCCCCGCCCGTCGCCTGACACCTCGGGTCGGCGGCAAGAATGCCTATTCAATCGGCATAATAGACCATCTGCACATTTTCGCGGCTCTCTTTTTTCGCTTTCGCCCGGAATGCCCTTCGAATCGGGGGATTTTGCAGCGCGGCAAAGCCGGCACGGTTCTTGAAGTTCCCGCCTCCCGAGGCAACGCGAGCAATGCCGCGCTGCCGCGGCAAGCTGTTGCAAGGCCGGCCTTCGGCCACAGCACCGACTGGGACGTGGCGGGGAGGGGGCCCATGAAGCTCGTCATCGCGATCATCAAACCCTTCAAGCTCGACGAGGTACGCGACGCCCTCACCGCCATGGGCATCGAGGGCTTGACGGTCTCCGAGGTGAAGGGCTTCGGGCGGCAGAAGGGCCAGACCGAGATCTACCGGGGCGCCGAGTATCAGATCAGCCTGCTGCCCAAGCTCAAGATCGAGGTGGTGGTCAAGGACGCTCTCGTCGAGTCGACCGTCGAGACGATCCAGAAGCATGCCGCCACCGGCAAGATCGGCGACGGCAAGATCTTCGTCCTCGACGTGGCGCAGGCGGTGCGCATCCGCACCGGCGAGCGCGATGAGCACGCTATCTAGCAAGCACCTTGACCGTTGGGAGTGACTCATATGGCCACAAGAACAAGAGATGGATGGGCGCCCGGCGCCGCAAGCATGACGTCGCCCGCGCTCGAGCTCTGCCGTAGCGCCCGCGCCGGCATCGGTGCTGCGCGCTGGAGCGACGCGATGCGCCGCACGGCCGCTCTCGCGCTCTTCCTGCTGCTGGCGGCGCTTGCCGTGGCGGCGTTCGGCGGCGCGGCCTTTGCCCAGCAGGCACCCGCGGCACCGGCCGCGGCCGCCCCGGCCGCCGCCGCGGCGCCGGCGGCGACGCCCGCACCGCCCAAGATCGATTCCGGCGACACCGCCTGGATGCTCGCCTCGGTAGCGCTCGTCCTCATGATGACCATCCCCGGCCTTGCCCTCTTCTACGGCGGCATGGTGCGCAAGATGAACGTGCTCTCCACCGTGATGCAGAGCTTCGCCATCACCTGCCTCGTCACCGTGCTGTGGACCATCCTCAACTACTCCACCGCCTTCACCGCCGGCACCCCCTTCATCGGCGGCCTCTCGCGCTTCCTCCTCCAGGGCGTGGTGAGCGACATCGCCGCCGACACCAAGCTGGTGCCCTCGGTCAACTCGCTCGCACCCACCATCCCCGAGATGGTCTACATGTGCTTCCAGATGACCTTCGCCATCATCACGCCGGCCCTCATCGCCGGCGCCTTCGCCGAGCGCATGAAGTTCTCCGCCATGCTGTGGTTCATTGGCCTCTGGGCCACCCTCGTCTATGCCCCCATCGCCCACTGGGTGTGGGGGCCCGACGGCTTCCTCTCGAGCGGCAACGACAAGGCCGCCGTCAAGGTGCTCGACTTCGCGGGCGGCACCGTGGTGCACATCAACTCCGGCGTCGCCGGCCTCATGTGCGCCCTCATGCTGGGCAAGCGCAAGGGCCTCGGCACTGAGCACATGGCGCCCCACAACCTGGTGCTCACCCTGATCGGCGCCTCCCTCCTCTGGGTCGGCTGGTTCGGCTTCAACGCCGGCTCCGCCGTCTCCGCAGGCCTCCAGGCCGGCATGGCCATGGCCGTCACCCAGATCGCCACCGCCACCGCCGCCCTCTCCTGGATGTTCGTCGAGTGGGCCTGCAAAGGGAAGCCGAGCGTGCTCGGCATCTGCTCCGGCGCCGTCGCCGGCCTCGTCGCCATCACCCCCGCCTCCGGCTTCGTCGGCCCCATCGGCGCCCTCGTCATCGGCATCGTCGCCGGTGCGGTGTGCTACTGGGGTGCGGTGTGGCTCAAGGGCAAGATCGGCTACGACGACGCCCTCGACGCCTTCGGCGTCCATGCCGTGGGCGGCATCGCCGGCGCCCTCTTGACCGGCGTCTTCGCCATCCAGCAATACGGCGGCACCGCCGGCCTCATCGAGGGCAACCCAGGCCAGGTCCTGAACCAGCTCGAGGGCATCGTCATCGTCATCGTCTACGACGCCATCGTGAGCCTCATCCTCCTCAAGATCATCGACGCCACCATCGGACTGCGCGTCAGCGAGGAGATCGAGCGCGACGGCCTCGATCTCGCCCTCCATGGCGAGGTCGTGCAGTAGACGCCGAGCGGCACGCCACGCGCCAACGGCCCGGCCGCCATGGCCGGGCCGTTTCGCTTGCCCGCCTGGCGAGCGCCTGCTCGTGCGGCCCGCGGCCGGCCGCCCTTCCGCAACGCCGGTGAAACCGCAACGATGCCCGGGGATCAATGCCTGGGGATCAGCCGGCGCAGCCGCAGCTTCGCCGCGAGCGCCGGCCCAGCGACCGGAGGCTCAGGGAATTCCCGAAGTCCGCAGCTTCTGATCGAGGCGCTTCTCGTAATAGAGCACCCCGAAGAGGAGGAGCCAGGCGCCCACCACGATGTACCACGGCAGGCCGCCGTTGAGCACGACAATGATCGACAAGCTCAAGGCGTAGAAATAAAGGAGGCAGATTGCGAATACGCCGACGCCGACAAAGAGACCCGCGACCACGTTTTTCATGGCAACAAACTATACCAGCATTCGTCCGGCATTTGCAAAGGCCGGCAGCAAAAAGAAGCGGAGCGAACGCCCGAGCGAGACTTCGGCAGGCCAACGCCGTGCCGCAGTCTTATCGCTCCCGCCGTGGCAAGGGCCTTCGGCCCCGGATCGAATATGGCCGGGAGTTTCCCTGGCATGCCCGATCGGGAACGCTCCGCGCGCGCTTAGGATCGTTAGTTCGGCATCTAAGCACCTGGCTGGAGGGGCCGTGCCGTCCGCGGCAGCGCGCCGTTCCGCGCGCGGGTCAACCCTTTCGCCTTTTTCGCGAATAATATAAGATGGTAACGGCAGCGAACTCACTATCAACGCGAGGTCATATGGGTAATCCATTGTTGTAATGTCATTTATATGGCCAGATGAAGCGGGCGTGCCGGCGGCCGATTGTCTCGTCGTCTCCGAGTCGCGCATCGGCGAACAAATGCAAAACGGAAAAAGCGAACCCCTTTCATTTGTATTATTCTCGCCTGGGCACCCCGAGATGCAGTGTTACTTAAGCATGAGGAAGCTTGTGTCTCCGGCCCGTCGCGGTTACACTCGTTTACCTTTTGTACCTTGGGCAGGCGCTCCCTCTCGGGCGAGGAGTTGAGCGGATGGCGCGCGCCGCGGCGCATCGATCGAACCGGCTCGCTCTGCTGCCGCCCGAGGCGGCGCAGTTCCTGCGCCGCCGGCTCGCCGAGCTCGGTGGAGCGGTGCTCCTTCTCTGCGGCCTCGCGGTGCTCCTGGCGCTCGCGAGCTACGAGCCCTCCGATCCGTCGTTCAACCATGCGACCAGCAGTGCCGCGCGCAATCTCGCGGGTGCGGCCGGCGCCTACGGGGCCGATCTCCTGCTGCAGCCCTTCGGCCTGGCGGCGACCCTCATCGGCGTGGTCGCAGCACTCTGGGGCTGGCGCCTTGCCGCGCACAAGGGCCTCCCCCACCCGCTCCTCCGCGTCATCGCCTTAGCCCCTCTCCTCCTCTTCGCGGCCATCGCCGCGGCGGCGCTGCCGCCGCCCGCGGGCTGGCCCGTGAGGACCGGCGTCGGCGGCTTCGTCGGGCTCATCGGCCACGGCCGCTTCGCCAGCGCCGCCGAGACGAGCGGCCTCGACCTCGGCGGCGGGCTTCTCGGCCTCGCCGCGGCAATCCCGGCGGGCGCCCTCTTCCTCTACATCCTCGGCTTCAGCTGGGCCGAATGGAAGGCGCTGGCCCGCTGGCTCGCCTGGCTCGCGGTCGGGGCGCCGCCGGCGCTCTTGCGTGCCCTCGTGCTGGCCTTCTTGCGCGCGAGGCAGCTGTGCTCGGCTCTCCTCGGCAGCGGCAGGAGGCGGCTCGTCGAGCGCGCGGCCGAGCCGCGTCTCGGCTCGCCCGTCCAGCGCGGGCGCCGCGAGGGCGGCGAGGCCGCAGCCGGGGCTGCGGGCCGCGCCGGCCGCGAGGGTGCCGCGCCGGCCATCGAGCCGCGCGCCGCCAATCCGGCCGGGCGCAAGCGGAACGCGCATTCCAGGCAAGCCAGCCTGGAGCTCGACACCGAGGAGAATTACGAGCTGCCGCCGCTCGACCTTCTGACGCTGCCGCCCGCCGCCCGCCACGAGGAGCGCCTGGACGAGGAGGCGCTCTCGGCCAATGCGCGCCTCCTCGAGTCGGTGCTCGAGGACTTCGGCGTCAAGGGCAAGATCGTCAAGGTGCGCCCGGGACCTGTGGTGGCGCTCTACGAGCTCGAGCCCGCACCCGGCACCAAGTCCTCGCGCGTCATCAGCCTGGCCGACGACATCGCGCGCTCGATGAGCGCCATCTCGGTGCGCGTGGCCGTGGTGCCGGGGCGCAACGTGCTCGGCATCGAGCTGCCCAACGCGCGGCGCGAGACGGTCTACTTGCGCGAGCTCCTCGCCTCCGAGGCCTATGAGCGCACGGCGGCCAAGCTCACCCTCGTGCTGGGCAAGGACATCGGCGGGGCACCTGTGATCGTCGATCTCGCGCGCATGCCGCATCTCTTGATCGCCGGCACCACGGGCTCGGGCAAGTCGGTGGCGATCAACACCATGATCCTCTCGCTGCTCTACCGCCTGCCGCCGAGCCAGTGCAAGTTCGTCATGATCGATCCGAAGATGCTGGAGCTCTCGGTCTATGACGGCATCCCGCATCTCCTGGCGCCGGTGGTGACCGAGCCCAAGAAGGCGGTCGTGGCCCTCAAGTGGACGGTGCGCGAGATGGAGAACCGCTACCGCGCCATGTCGACGCTCGGCGTGCGCAACATCGCCGGCTACAACCTGCGTCTCCAGGAGGCGGCGCGCAAGGGCGAGATGCTGAAGCGCCGCGTGCAGACCGGCTTCGACGCGGAGACGGGCAAGCCCCTCTTCGAGGAGCAGCCCCTCGAGATGGCGCCGCTCCCTTATATCGTCGTGGTCGTGGACGAGTTCGCCGACCTCATGCTCGTCGCCGGCAAGGACATCGAGGCGGCGGTCCAGCGCCTCTCCCAGATGGCGCGCGCCGCCGGCATCCATCTCCTCATGGCGACCCAGCGCCCCTCGGTCAACGTCATCACCGGCACCATCAAGGCGAACTTCCCCACGCGCGTGAGCTTCCAGGTCACCTCGCGCATCGACAGCCGCACCATCCTCGGCGAGTCCGGCGCCGAGCAGCTCCTCGGCCAGGGCGACATGCTCCACATGGCGGGCGGCGGGCGCATCTCGCGCGTGCACGGGCCCTTCGTGCGCGACGACGAGGTCGAGGCCGTGGTGAGCTTCCTCAAGGCGCAGGGCGATCCCGCCTACGTCGAGGAGGTGACCGAGGAGGACGAGGACGCCATGCTGCCGGAGTTCGAGGGCGGCGGCGGCTCGGGCGACGAGCTCTACGACCGCGCGGTGGCCATCGTCTGCCGCGAGCGCAAGGCCTCGACCAGCTTCGTGCAGCGCTACCTGCAGATCGGCTACAACCGCGCCGCCCGCATCATCGAGCGCATGGAGGCGGAGGGCGTGGTGACCGCGGCCAACCACGTGGGCAAACGCGAGGTGCTGGGCCGCAGCATCGAGGACGACGAGCCATGACGCCTGGGCAGACGACGGTTGCGCTCGCCCGCTCGCCGAACAATATATGGGCCATGTGCGGGAAGGCCCGCTCCGCGCCGGTGCGGGGCTTCCCGGGGCTTCGCAAGTGGGAGTCGAGCGAATGAGGATACTTGAGGCCGCCGCTTTCAGCGCAATCCTGGCGCTCCTCCCCTTTGCCGCCGCCGCCGCCGCACCTCCCCCCGCCACTCTGAGTGCGGCCGACCAGGCCAACGTGGCGCGCGTCGAGGCCTATCTCGATTCCATCCGCACCGTGCACGGCCACTTCCTGCAGACCACCGACGGCGACGTCGTGGGCGAGGGCAATTTCTACCTCGAGCGGCCCGGCAAGATGCGCATCCAGTACGACACGCCGAACAAGTTCTTCATGGTGGCGAGCGGCTCGACGCTGTCGATCTGGGACCCGCGGCTCAAGAAGGCGAGCTACGTGCCGGTCGACGCGACGCCGGCCTATTTTCTCATGCAGGAGAAGATCGGCCTCGGCAACGCCGTGATCGCCAGCAAGCTCGAGCGCGGCGACGCCTCGCTCCGCGTCACGGTCTACGAGAAGGACAAAGCCGACGAGGGCCGCATCGTGCTGATCTTCAGCGACCGGCCGCTCGAGCTCAAGAAGTGGAAGATGATCGACCACGACGGCAACGAGACCGACATCGCGCTCGTCAATGCCGAGTTCAATACCAAGCTCGACCCCAACCTCTTCAAGTTCGTCGATCCCTCGCCGGGCGGCGGCAACGAGCGCTCGTCCAACTGAGCTCGCGCAACGCCGGCCGAGAGGGCGTTTCCCCAGGGAAGTCCCAACTGAAGCATTGAGGCGGTGCGGTCGAGCGACCATATTCCCGCTATGACCGGCTGTCGCGGCTTGGCCGCGCGGCGGCGGGATCAAGGACAGGAGCGACGGCATGAGAGTCTTGAGGAGCGCCGCCTTGGCGGCGGCATTGCTGGTCCAGCCGCTCGCCGCAATGGCGGCGACGCCGGCGGCCACGCTCTCCGAGAGCGACCGCGCGGACGTGGCGCGCGTCGAGCAGTACCTCAATTCCATCCGCACGGTCGCCGCGCGCTTCATGCAGAGCTCGGAGGGCCGCGTCGCGCAAGGCAACTTCTACCTCGAGCGGCCGGGCAAAATGCGCATCCAGTACGATCCCCCGGACCCGCTCTTCATGGTGGCGAGCGGCATGTATCTCTCGGTCTACGACCCGCAGCTCAAGCAGGCGAGCTATCTGCCGATCGATTCCACGCCCGCCTATTTCCTCGTCAAGGACAAGGTGGGCTTCGAGGACAACGTGACGGTGAGCAAGATCGTGCGCGGCAGCGACGCGCTGCGCGTGACGCTCCACGACAGGGACCATCCCGACCAGGGCCGCATCACGCTCGTGTTCAGCGACAAGCCGCTGCAGCTGCGCAAGTGGACGGTGATAGACCGCAACGGCAAGGAGATCGACGTGGCGCTCCTCGACGCCCAGTTCGACACCAAGCTCGACCCCAATCTCTTCAAGTTCGTCGACCCCTCGCCGAGCGCCGGTCCAGGACACGCCAATTGACCGCCGGCCGGCGGCACGGCCGCGGATTTCCCTTGCGGGCGGCGCCCGCCCATGATTCCCTAGTGCCGCAAGCGGCAACTCTGCGGGCGAATGCCATGTCGACAAACGGCCTCCGTTCCCTCATCGGCCTGCCGGCCTGCGTGCGGGAGGTCAACGGCTTCCCCTTTCACGCCTGCGGCGAGAAATATCTCAACGCGGTCGTGCTGGGCGCGGAAGGCATGCCGATCATCATCCCGGCGCTCGGCGACGACCACGACCTGCCGGCACTCGTCGCCAGCCTCGACGGCCTCATGCTCACGGGCAGCCCCTCGAACGTCGAGCCGCATCATTACGACGGCCCCGAGAGCGTGCCCGGCACCAAGCACGATCCCTCGCGCGACGCCACCACGCTCCCCCTCATCCGCGAGGCGCTGCGCGCCGGCCTCCCTCTCCTCGCCATCTGCCGCGGCATCCAGGAGCTCAATGTGGCGCTCGGCGGCAGCCTCCATCAGCGGGTGCAGGAACTGCCCGGCAAGATGGACCACCGCATGCCGCAGGGCGAGCCCCGCGAGGTGCAATACGCCCCGCGCCACGCGGTGAAGCTGACGCCCGGCGGCATGCTCGCGCGCTTGACCGGGCAGCAGGAGCTCATTGTCAACTCGCTCCACGCCCAGGCCATCGACCAACCGGCGCCGCGGCTCATGGTCGAGGCCGTCTCGAGCGACGGCATCGTCGAGGCCGTCAGCGTCAAGGACGCGGCGAATTTCGCGCTCGGCGTGCAATGGCACCCCGAATGGAAGCTCTTGGAGAACCCGGTCTCGCGCGCCCTCTTCCGCGCCTTCGGAGACGCGGCGCGCGCGCGCGCCGAGGCCCGCGCGCGAGGCCGGATCGGCATCGCCGCATAGCTCCGGCGTTCACTTTTTCGTGACGCGGCGCCCTCCGAGCTGAAGGATTTCCGCAACCGAGCCGCGTGCCAGGCGGCGTCTCAAGCACCTCTTTCCCAGGCGTGCCGCGGGTTGCGCGGTGGTGCGGGCGCTCGCTCGCGTTCATGGCCGCGCTGAGAGACCTGCGGGCCGGGAAGACCCGTGCCACCTGCGGCGCATGCCGCGGCGCACAGGGAGGCCCAATTCGTATCCGTCGTTAGTGCGTAGGGTTGGGCGTGGGACCGCGTCGGCGCTCCGCCATGACGGTCCGCCGCGGCCATTGGCGCGCATGAGCGACGAGCAGGAGCCTAAGAGAGCGGGCGTAGCCGCGAAGCCCGGTGCCTCGCCCGCGGGCGACGCGCGGGCGCTCCTTGCGCGCGCGCGGGAGTGCCACCGCGCCGGCCGCATCGCCGCCGCCGAAGAGCTCTATCGCGAGGTCCTCGCCGGCTGGCCCGAGACGGCGCAGGCGCATCGCCTCCTCGGCATTCTCTATGCCGAGAGCGGGCGCGGCGAGGCGGCCATCGACGAGCTCGCCGCGGCAGCGCGTCTCGCTCCCGGCAATGCACTCTTCCTCAATGATCTGGGCAGCGCCTATCTGGCCGCGAACCGTCCCGCGGAGGCCGCCCAGGCCTATCGCCGGGCGCTCGAGCTCGGCCCCGATCTCCCCGCTACGCACTTCGGCCTGGGCAATCTTTTCCGCCGTCAAGGCAGGCTCGACGAGGCCATCGCCGCCTACCGCCGAGCGACCGCCATCGACCCGGGGCTCGTGCACGTCCACATCAACCTCGGCGTCACGTTGCAAGAGGCGTCGGCGTTCGACGAGGCGGTCGCGGCGTTGCGCCGGGCGGTGGCGCTCGACAGCCGGTCCTTCGCCGCCCAGTTCAATCTCGGCCTCGTGCTCGCGACCCAGCGCCGGCCGCAGGAGGCGGTCGCGGCCTACCGCGCGGCCGTCGCGATCGACCCGCAGTCGGCGGCGGCACACCTCAATCTCGGCACGGCGCTCGAGGAAGCGGACAACCTCGTCGAGGCGAAGCTGTGCTTCGCGCGCGCCGCCGCACTCGATCCGGCTCTCGCCCAGGCGCACGTCAATCTCGGCGCCGTCCTCTACGAGGAGGGCGAATTCGCAGCAGCACTCGCCGCCATCAGGCGCGGCCTCGCGATCGAGCCCGGCAAGGCGCTCACTTACGTCAACCTGGCGCAGACGCTCCAGGTCCTGGGCGAGCCGGCCGCGGCCGATGCCGCCTTCCGCCGCGCGCTCGCACTCGATCCGGCGCTCACCACCGCCAAGGCCCATTGGTCGATCGCCTTGCAGCAGGCCGGCAACTGGGAGGAGGCGCAGGCGCTTCTCGACTATCCCCATCTTCTGCGCACGCGGCGGCTCGGCGAGGTCGCGGGCTGGGCCACGGTCGCCGCCTTCAACGCCGAGCTCGCGCGCCACGTCTATGGGCACCCGACGCTCATGCGCGACCCGCCGGCCAAGGCGACCCAGAACGGCAGCCAGACCATGGAGATCCTCAATTCCGCAGCACCCCCCATCGCGGCGCTGCAGCGCTTCATCGAGGACTCGGTGCGCGGCTATTTCGCGACGGCGCTGGCGGCCGGCCGCAGCCCGCTCGTGCCGTCGCCGCCACGGGCCTGGCATCTCCACGGCTGGGCGGTGGTGCTGCGCGCGAGCGGCTACCAGACGCCGCATTTTCATCCGGAGGCGGTGGTGAGCGGCGTCTATTACGTGCAGATCCCTGAGGTGGTGAAGGCCGGCGTGGCCGGAGAGGGCGGCTTCATCAAGTTCGGCCCGCCGGCCGACGGCACGCCCGGGGCCGCGGCCGCGGAGACGCCGCTCAGCGTGTCCATCCGCCCCGAGGAAGGCATGATCGTCCTTTTCCCCTCCTATTTCTGGCACCACACCGTCCCCTTCGAGGGCGAGGAGGAGCGCATCTGCATCGCCTTCGACGTGGTGCCCGACACCGGCCCCGCCCGCCTTGCGTGAACGGCATGGCAGCCGGTCGCGCCTGGAATGGGAATTTGCCGTCCGGAGGCCTATCTCTTAATCGAGCGGTCGGCCCACAGGGCCGGTCGCCCGAGGGCAACTCCCCTGGTGCCCTCGGGCTCTTTGAGCTCTGAACGCCCGGTCATGCCCCCCTAGACCGGGCGTTCGCTCGTCTGGAGCCCTGCGGGCGGCCGCAGCGCTTGTCAAGGTGCCAGGCGCCGCATAGCGTGCCGCCAAGCGAGAGACGGGCCGGAGCCGCCGGCCGGGCCGAGGTGCTCCATGGCGTTCACGGTGAGGATCCGCCAGCACGAGCGTGCGCTTGCCGTGGCCGCAGGCGAGACCATCCTCGCCGCGGCGCTCAAGGCCGACGTGCCCTACCCCCACGGCTGCCAGGCGGGCAATTGCGGCACCTGCAAATCGCGCCTCTATGCCGGCGAGGTCGCCATGGCGCCCTATTCCAGCTATGCATTGAGCGCCGCCGAGCGCTCGGCCGGGCTCATCCTCGCCTGCCGCGCGGTGCCGCGCTCCGACGCCGAGGTCGGCTGGCTCGACAGCGACGGGAGCATCGCCCATCCGGTGCGCCGGCTCGCCTGCCGCGTCGTGACGCTCGAGGACGCGACCCATGACATCCGGCGCGTGCGCCTTGCGGTCGAGGCGGGCGGCCCCTTCCGCTTCTCCGCCGGGCAATATGCGCGCGCGAGCTTCGGGGTCGAGGCGCCGCGCGATTATTCCATGGCCAATACGCCGGCCGAGCCCGTCATCGAGTTCCACATCCGCGCGCTCTCCGACGGCCGCTCGTCGCGCTACGCGGCGGAGCGGCTCGCGCTCGGCGAGGCCGTGGAGGTCGAAGGGCCGTTCGGCACCGCTTATTGGCGCGCGCGCCATCCGGGGCCGCTCCTGGCGATCGCCGGCGGCTCCGGCTTGGCACCCATCAAGTCGATCGTGGAGACCGCCCTCGCCCACGGCATGTGCCAGCCGATCGAGCTTTATTTCGGCGCGCGCGGCGAGCGCGACCTCTACCTCGAGGACCGCTTCGCGGCCCTCGCGCGCCGCCATGCGAACTTGAGCTTCATCCCGGTGCTGAGCGCGCCCGAGCGGCCGAGCGCACGGCGCCGCGGCCTCGTCCACGAGGAGGCCGCCGCCGCGCGCGCGAGCTACGAGGGCTGGAAGGCCTATCTTGCGGGCCCGCTGGCGATGGTCGAGGCGGCGACGGCTACTCTGCGCGCGCGCGGCATGCGCACCGAGGACATCCACGCCGACGCCTTCTATACTGAGGCGGAGAAGGCCGGACTGGCGGCACCCCGGTGAGCGTGCCGCCGCGCGCGATTTAGCACCACCCTCCCCTGCCGCCACCAGGATCGCCTCGCCCCCCATGCGCATCGTCAGCTGGAACATCAACTCGGTCCGTATCCGCATCGGCCTCGTCGAGCGCCTCATCGCCGAGGCTGCTCCGGACGTGCTCTGCCTCCAGGAGACCAAGGTCCAGGACCCGCAGTTCCCCGTCGAGCCCTTCGAGCGGCTCGGCTACAAGCACCGCCTCGTGCACGGCATGAAGTCCTACAACGGCGTCGCCATCCTCTCGCGCGTGCCGCTCAAGGAGGCCGGTATCAAGGGCTGGTGCGGCAAGGAGGACTGCCGCCACGCCTTCGCCACGCTCGCGGGCGGCGTCGAGCTGCACAACTATTACATCCCCGCGGGAGGCGACGTGCCCGATCCCGAGGCCAACCCGAAGTTCGCCCACAAGCTCCGCTTCCTGGCCGAGCTCGTCGCGTGGTGGCAGGCGCGGCGCAAGCCGCGGCGCAAGGCGGTCATCGTGGGCGACCTCAACATCGCCCCGCTCGAGAGCGACGTGTGGTCGCACAAGGCGCTCCTCGACGTGGTCAGCCACACGCCGCTCGAGGTCGAGTGGCTCGCCAAGCTGCAGGCGGCGCACGGCTTCGTCGACGCCGTGCGCCGCTTCGTCCCCGCCGAGGAGAAGCTCTACAGCTGGTGGAGCTACCGCGCCGCCGACTGGCGCGCCGCCGACCGCGGCCGCCGCCTCGACCATATCTGGGTGACGCCGGCGCTCGGCGACCGGCTCGAGGGCGCCGCCGTCCTCAAGGACGCGCGCGGCTGGGAGCTGCCCTCCGACCACGCCCCGGTGGTGGCCGATATCGGAATATAGGCCGCTCCCTCACGCCGCGCGGTACATGTAATAGCGCCCGGGCTCGAGGCCGTCGGGGAGCTCGAGCTCCCGCCACGCCGGCTGCGGCATGGGCTGGTCGCCGAGCACGATGCCGCCCTCGGCCATGAGGGGTGCCAAGAGCGGCGCGATCGCGGCGGCGAGGGCGAGGCTCGCCTCGCGGCTGTGCGAGCCGATGTCGCAGTGCGCGAGCGCTGCCTTGCCGCCGATGCGCGGCAAGGCTGCCGGCAGCGTCGCGCGGAAATCGCCTTGGACGAAGTGCGCCTCATCGGGGCGCGAGCTCGGGTGCGCCGCAAGCTCGCGGTCGAAGACGAAGATCTCGCGGGTTCCAAAGCGCTCGCGCAGATGGTCGTAGGTGCGCCCGTTGCCGAGCCCGAGCTCGAGGATCGGGCCTGGGACGCCGGCGATGAGCGCGGCCGCGTGGTCGATCGTGGCGCGCTGCGCCTCGAGGCGCCGGATGAAGCTGTCGAGCCGGCTCACGGATGTCCCGCGTGGCTCACCGCTTCGCGCAGCTGGTGCGTCGTGCGCTCGAGGCGGTCGGCGAGCACGCGCATGATCTCGATGCCCATCTGGGGGAACTCGGTGATCAGGCGGAAGAAGAGCTCCTTCGAGATGCGCAGCGTCACCAGCTCGCTCTTGGCCTTGACGGTCGCGGTGCGCGGCACGTCGCAGAGGATGGCGATCTCGCCGACGATCGCGTTGCGCGCGAGGACCGCCACCACGAGCGGCCCCTCGGGGCTCTCGACGATCACCTCGGCCTCGCCGCTCAAGATGATGTAGGCCGAATTGCCGGGGTCGCCCTGGTGGAAGATGACCTGGTCGGCGGGATAGGTGAGGCGCTCCGAGGCGAAGGCGAGCAGCTTCAGCTTCGAGGCCTCGATCTTGCCGAAGAGGGGGATGTTGCGCAGAATCTCGACTTCTTCCTTGAGACTCATCTTATCCTCCCGCTCGCCTTACTCGGCCGTGACCAATTCGTGGAATGCCGTGCCCTTGCGGTCGAGCTCGGCGACGCTGCCGTCCTCGACCAGCCTGCCGGCGCGCATGACGAGCACGCGGTCGAAGCCGCGCGCCAAAGTGGCGCGGTTGAGCACGGCGATGAGACCGCGGCCCTTGAACTCGGCGCGCAGCCGCTCAAGCACGCGGACCTGCGCCGCGCTGTCGAGTGCGGCGAGCGCGTCGTTGAGCACGAGGAGGTCCGGCCGCTTGAGCACGGCGCGGGCGATCGCCAGCTTCTGGCGCTGGCCGCCCGAGAGCCGGCCGCCGGCGCTCCCGATGTTGAAGCCGAGGCCGGCCTCCATCACGGCATTGCGCAAGCCGAGCTGCTCGAGGACCTCCTGGATGAGGGCCCCCACGCGCTGGGCGCCCTGGGGCTGGCCATAGGCGAGCTTGCCGAACAGCACGTTGTCCTGCAGCGTGGCGGCGGCGTTGTAGCGCTCGAAGTCGAAGAACTCGACGGCGCCCTTGAGCGCCGGCGGCAGGCCGTCCCTGAAGACCCCGCGCGCCTTGAGGATGCGCTCCTTGAAGGCGTCGTCGACCAGGTCGAGGCGATGGCGGGCCGGGATGAGCTTGAAGGGCAGGTTCAAGAGGCGCTTCTTGTCGTCGTCTCTGATCTGGCCGAGCGGCGCGCTGCCGACGCGGCTCAGGAGGGCCTGGTACTCGGGCAGCTCGTCGGCGCTGATGAAGGAGTACTGCTCGAAGAGCTCGCTGCCCGGCGGCAGATCGGCGAAGAGCTCGACCATCGTCGATGCCGCCTCGCGGCCCATGGCGAGGATGGTCTCGGTGAGGCCGGCCTTGTCGAGGACGGCGAGCACATAGGCGTTCTCCGCCAGGCGGTCCATGTCGAAGCCGCTGTCGAGCGGCGTGCCGAAGAGGAGGTTCTCCGCGACGCTCGCGTTGTCGTTGTAGCGCTCGCGGTCGAAGAGCTCGACGAGCTTGGCGAAGCCCGGCTCGGCCAGGCGCGCGCGCATGGCATGGCGCGCCTCGACGATGCTCTTGGCCAGATCGGGCTTCTTCGCGGGATCGATGACGCTGCGCATGCCCACGTGGTAGACGTTATCCTCCATCTCGGTGATGCCGAGGGTGGCAAGCGCCCTGGCCCTGAGCTCCTCCGCCGTGCCGGCGCCGGCGGCGGCCGCGTCGATCCAGTCCGCCTGGATGTCGAGCGGCAAGTTGCCGGTGCGCTCGGCCTCCAGCATGATCGCCGCGCGTTCGGGCGAGGCCGCCCCGTTCGATACCGGCCTGTGCTTGAGCGCGTAATAGAGATTGTCGTTGACGGTGCCCGAGAAGAGATAGCTGTGCTGGGCGACGAAGCCGATGCGCCGGCCGGTGACCGCCTCGGGCAGGTCGGCGAGGTTCTTCTCCCCGATGGTGATCTTGCCCGAGCTCGGCGCGAGGAGATGCGCGATCAAGAGGCCGAGCTCCTCCTTGCCGCTGGCGCCCGCGCCGATGACCGCGAGGTGGCTCTCGAGCGGGAAGCGCGCCGAGACGCCGTCCACGAGCTTGAGCCGGCCGTCCTCGCTGAGGCCGACGTTCGCCAACTGGACGTCGCCTTTGAGCGGCTCGATCTTCTCGGGCTCGGCGAGCTGCATCGCCTCGTCGAGCGTGCCGGGCGGGGCGAACTGCTGCACCACCTGCTCGTACATGATGCGCGCGTTGTCCTTGCTCTGGTAGAAGGTGAGCAGCTCGCCCCACGGCGACGCCAAATCCTTCTGCGCGCCGATGACCGCGACGAGCGCTCCGATATCGAGCCGCCCCTCGAGGACGAGATAGCCGCCGATCGTGAAGAAGAAGAACGGCGTCACTTTGTCGCACGTGTTGTTGATGTATTTGACGAGGAATTTGAGGATGAAGATCCTGAGGCGGACGCGGTATTGCGTATAGAGCCGGCTGGAGAAATCGGCGCGCTCGAAGCGCGAGGTGTCGTTGGCGCGGATCTCGAGGGCACCCCCCACCGCCTCGCCCAGGCGGTCGGAGAGCCCGCGCTGCGTGCGGATGCGCTGCTTGTTGTACTCGTTGATGCGCTGCTGCATCTTCGGGATGAGAAAGCCCTGCGCGGGGTAGAGCGCCACCGCCGCCAGGCCGAGCCAGAAATTCTGCACCAGGATGAAGATGAGCGGCACCAGGAGGAGGCCGCCCTGGAAGATCGGCGTCGCCACCGCATCGCCCACGAATTCGCCCAGCGTGAGGGTCTCGGCGATGATCATCGCGATGATCTCGCCCACGGAGATCTTCTTGAAGTGGGGCAGCGGGAAGCAGAGGATGCGGCTATAGAGCTGGTAGCGCATGCGGCGCAGCATGCGCTCGCCGAGGCGCCCCTTGTAGACGTTGATGAAATATTTGAAGCCGCCGTTGACGACGGTGAGCACCAGAAAGACGCAGGACAGCAGCATCAGCCACTCGACCGCGCCGAATTTCGTGCCGAAGAGGTGGTTCGACTTCACCGCCTCGAGCCCGCCGCCGCGGAAGGCCTGGTTGGCGGAGTCCTTGATGTGATTGACGATCAGCTTGGGCAGATCATATGAATAATAGAGAAACGGAAAGGACGCTGCCGTGACGACGAGTAAGATGATTTGCTCCTTGAGACTGTACTTCAGGATGAAGCGATAAATAGTCTTTTCCACGGCCCTTTTTCCCTATTTTTCGTAGCGGGCAGGGAACCCTCGCGCCCCGCCCGAGCTTACCCCAGCCGCTCGGGGCCGTAAATGCCGCCCGGCTGGAGGTCGCGCAGCCCGGCAAGACTGGCTTTGACCTCGGCACCCGCGATAGGCTATGGGAGGCGGGGCACCGAAAGGAGGATGCAATGGCGAGCCGCAAGGGCACGCGCGTTCTCATCTACAGTCACGATACTTTCGGCCTCGGCCATTTGCGGCGCTGCCGCACGCTTGCGCATTCCCTCGTCGAGCACCACAAGGACATGTCGGTGCTCATCCTCTCGGGCTCGCCCATCATCGGCAGCTTCGACTTCCGCGCGCGCGTCGATTTCGTGCGCGTGCCCGGCGTGATCAAGCTGCACAACGGCGAGTACACCTCGCTCAACCTCCACATCGACATCGCCGAGATGCTGGCCATGCGCTCGTCGATCATCCGCCACACGGCGGACAGCTTCGATCCCGACCTCTTCCTCGTCGACAAGGAGCCCTTGGGGCTGCGCGGCGAGATCGAGGACACGCTCGCCATGCTGAAGGCGCGCGGCGTGCCCCTCGTGCTGGGCCTGCGCGACGTGATGGACGAGCCCGCACTCCTGGCGCCCGAGTGGGAGCGCAAGAACGTGGTGCCGGCGCTCGCCGAGTTCTACGACGCCATCTGGATCTACGGCCTGCCGCAGATCTGCGATCCGCTCGAAGGGATCGAGATACCCGAACTCGGTGCGTCACCGCACGGTCTATACCGGCTATCTCGAGCGCAGCGTGCCGAGCCATGGCACCCACATGGCGACGCGGCCGCGCCTCGAGGTGCCCTATCTCCTGGTGACGCCTGGCGGCGGCGGCGACGGCGAGGCGCTCGTGGATTGGGTGTTGCGCGCCTACGAGCAGCAGGAGGCCATGCCCCATCCGGCGCTCATCGTGCTCGGCCCCTTCATGCAGCCCGAGTGCCAGGCGGAGTTCGTCACCCGCGCGGGCCGCCTTGCCAACATCGAGATGATGACCTTCGATGCGCGCATGGAGACCCTCATCGAGGGGGCGGTGGGCGTCGTCGCCATGGGGGGCTACAACACCTTCTGCGAGATACTCTCCTTCGACAAGCCGGCGCTTATCGTGCCGCGCACCAAGCCGCGCCTCGAGCAGTACATCCGCGCCTCGCGCGCCCAGGAGCTCGGGCTGGTCTCGCTCCTCGTGGACGAGTACGACCGCGACCCCCAGGTGATGGCGACGGCGCTACGCCAGCTGCCGCAGCAGAACCGCCCCTCGGACGTGGTGGTGCCGGGCCTCCTCGACGGCCTCAGCAACGTCAACCGGCTGGTCGAGCGGCACCTGCGGGGACGCCACCCGCAGCGCGTCCCGATGGTCGCCGGTCCGGGCTAGAGCAGAGCCGTGCCGCCCACCGTCGCGGTCGTCGTCAAAGGCTATCCGCGCCTCTCCGAGACCTTCATCGCCCACGAGCTCGCCGCCCTCGAGCGCCGCGGCCTTGCCTTCGTCATCGCCTCGCTGCGCCGCCCGAGCGATCCCGCGGTGCATCCCGTGCATCGCGAGATCGCGGCACCCCTTCTCTATCTTCCCGAATATCTCCGCGAGGCGCCGCACCGCGTGCTCGCCGCCTGGCGCCGCGTGCGGCTGCTGCCCGGCTACGCCCGCGCCCGCGCCGCCTGGCTCGCCGATCTGGCCCGCGATCCCACGCCCAACCGCGTGCGCCGCTTCGGCCAGGCGCTCGTCCTCGCCCACGAGCTGCCGCCGGGCATCGCCCGGCTCCACGCCCACTTCCTTCACACGCCCGCCTCGGTCGCGCGCTACGCGAGCCTCCTCATGGGCCTGCCGTGGAGCTGCTCGGCGCACGCCAAGGACATCTGGACGACGCCCGCCTGGGAGAAGCGCCGCAAGCTCGCGAGCCTCGACTGGCTCGTCACCTGCACCAGCACCGGCGCCGAGCATCTTGCCCATCTCGCCGCCGAGCCGCGCAAGGTCGAGCTCGTCTATCACGGCCTCGATCTCGCGCGCTTCCCGCCGCCCTCCTCGCTCCGCCCGCCGCGCGACGGCGGCGATGCCGGCGACCCGGTCGTCATCCTCTCGGTCGGCCGCCTGGTCGCCAAGAAGGGCTATGGCGATCTCCTGGCAGCACTCGCCCGGCTGCCGGGCAGCCTCAACTGGCGCTTCGTCCATGTGGGCGGCGGGCCGCTTGCGGCGGCCCTCGAGGCCGAGGCGAGGCAGCGCGGCCTGGCGTCGCGCATCGCCTGGCGCGGGCCGCTCGCGCAGGACGCGGTGCTGGGGGAATACCGCCGCGCCGACCTCTTCGTGCTGGCGAGCCGCGTCGCGGCAAAGGGCGACAGGGACGGCCTGCCCAACGTGCTCCTCGAGGCGCAAAGCCAGGGCCTCGCCTGCCTCTCGACCACGGCGGGTGCTGCGGCCGAGCTCATCGAGCCGGAGGCGAGCGGCCTCCTGGCACCCGCGGGCGACGTGGAGGCGCTTGCGGCGCTCCTCGCCCGGCTCATCGCGCAACCGGCGCTGCGCCGACGCCTCGGCAGCGCCGGCAGCGCGCGGGTCGGACGGGACTTCACTAGCGAGCCGGGGATCGCCCGCATCGCCGCCAAGTTCGGGCTTCCGGCGGAAGCGGCGGCCGAGAGCGGGCCGCCAATGCCATGCGCATTGCGTTCTATGCGCCGCTGAAGCCGCCCGACCACCCCGTGCCCTCGGGCGATCGCCGCATCGGCCGCGCGCTCATGGCGGCGCTCGGCCTTGCCGGTCACGAGGTGGTGCTGGCGTCCAGGCTGCGCAGCTGGGACGGCGCCGGCGATGCCGCCCGCCAGCGCCGCATCGCAGGCGCGGGTGCTGCCCGCGCGGCAGCCCTCCTCAGCCGCTACCGGATGCGGCCCGAGCTGCAGCCCGACCTCTGGCTCACCTATCACCTCTACCACAAGGCGCCCGACTGGCTCGGCCCGAGCGTCGCCGCAGGGCTCGCCATCCCTTATGTCGTCGTCGAGGCCTCGCTCGCCGAGAAGCGCCGGGAGGGGCCGTGGGCGGCGGGCCATGCCGCCGCCCGTGCCGCCATGGCTGCCGCCGACGTCCTCGTCAATCTCAACGGCGACGACCAGGAGGGACTGCTCGCCGCCCTCGGCGAAGAGGCGCCCTGCGTCCGCCTCGCTCCCTTCATCGCGACGGCACCCTTCGCGCAAGCCCCGCGGCAAAGGGCGAGCGTCGCCGAGCGCTACGGCCTCGACTCGGCACGGCCCTGGCTTCTTTCCGTGGCCATGATGCGGGAGGGCGCCAAGCTCGCCTCCTACGGCGTGCTGGCCGCCGCACTCGGCGGGCTCGGCGATCTCCCTTGGCAGCTCCTCCTCGTGGGCGACGGTCCGGCGCGCGGCCGGGTGGAGGCGCTCTTCCGGCCGCTGGGGGAGGACCGCGTGCGCTTCCTCGGAGCACTTCCGGGTGCCGCTCTGCCGGCCATCTATCGCAGCGCCGACCTCTATCTCTGGCCGGCCATCCATGAGGCTTTCGGGATGGCCTTCCTCGAGGCCCAGGCCGCCGGCCTTCCCGTGGTCGCCGGACGCGAGCGCGGCGTGCCCGAGGTGGTGCGCCATGGCGAGAGCGGGCTTCTGGTGCCGCCGGGCGATGCCGCCGCGTTTGCCGCCGCGGTGCGCCGCCTGCTCGGCGACGCCGAGCGGCGCAGCGCGCTCGGGCGCGGCGCACGCGACGTCGTTTTGCGCGGGCACGACATCGCCGCCGCCGCGGCCCGGCTCGACGGCATCCTCTGCCGCGTCATCGCAGGGCGCCGCAAGTGACGCGCCTCGCCCTCATCCGCCACGCCGCGAGCGAGTGGAACGAGTGCGGCCTCATCCAGGGCACCTGCGACCCGCCGCTCAGCCCAAGGGGTGCTGCCGAGGCGGCGCGCTGGCGCGTGCCGGAGGAGCTCCGAGGCTTCCTCTGGGTGGCGAGCCCGCTGCTCCGTGCCGGCGCTACCGCCCGGCTTCTCCTCGGCTGCGAGGTGCCAGTCGAGCCGGCGCTCGCCGAGATGGCGTGGGGCGAATGGGAAGGCCGGCGCCTCGAGGATCTGCGCCGCGAGCTCGGCCCGGCCATGGCGGAGAACGAGGAGCGCGGGCTCGATTTCCGGCCGCCGGGCGGGGAAAGCCCGCGCGACGTCCAGCGCCGCCTGGCACCTTGGCTCGCGCGCGTGGCGCAGGACGGCCGCTCAATCGCGGCGGTGACCCACAAGGGCGTCATCCGCGCCGCCCTCGGCCTTGCCACCGGCTGGGATTTCCTCGGCAAGCCGCCGCAGCACCTCGCAGCGGCCTCGGCGCAGCTTTTCGAGCTCGACGGCGGCGGCGCTCCGCACCTCGTCAAGGCCAACATCCCGCTCGCAGCGCCATGAGCTTCCGCGTCCTCTTCTATGTGCAGCATCTTCTCGGCATCGGCCATCTCGTGCGCGCGGCGCGGCTCGCCGGCGCCTTCGCGGCGGCCGGTGCGGACGTTGAGCTGGCATCGGGCGGCATGCCGGCAGCGCACCTTCCGCTCGGCGGCGCGCGCCTCGTCCAGCTCCCCCCGGCACGCAGCCGGGACGAGCGCTTCGGCGAGCTCGTCGACGCTTCCGGAGCGCCGCTCGGCGAGGCCTGGCGCCGCGCGCGATGCGAGCAGCTGCTCGCCCTCCTGGCCCGGCAGCGGCCCGACGTGCTGCTGCTCGAGATGTTTCCCTTCGGCCGCCGGCAGATGCGCTTCGAGCTTTTGCCGCTGCTTGCCGCGGCGCGCGCGCGGACGCCGCCTCCGCTCATCTTCGCCTCGGTGCGCGACATCGTGCAGGGCCGGCGCAAGCCGGGCCGCGCCGAGGAGACCCTCGAGCTCGTCGAGAGCGCCTTCGATCTCGTGCTGGTGCACGGCGACCCGCGGCTCGTGCGCTTCGAGGAGAGCTTTCCCTTGGCAGCCGAGCTCGGCGAGCACCTCCGCTATACCGGCTACATCGCCTCGCACGCGGAGACGCGCGGCCGAGCGGGCGATCCGGGCTGGGACGAGGTGGTGGTCTCGGCGGGCGGCGGTGCCGTCGGCGAGGCGCTCCTTGCCGCAGCACTCGCAGCGCGGCCCCTCGGCAAGCTCGCGCGGGCGCGCTGGAGGCTGCTTGCCGGGCACAACCTGCCGGACGCAGCACTCGCGCGTCTCGCCGCGGCGGCCCCCGCGTCCGTGACGGTCGAGCGGGCGCGGCCGGACTTCAGCCGCCTCCTGGCCAATTGTCGAATTTCCGTCTCCCAGGCCGGCTATAATACCGTCATGGACATCGCCGCCGCCAACGCCCGCGCCGTGCTCGTTCCCTTTGCCGGCCCCGGCGAGACCGAGCAGGCGCTCCGCGCGGAGAAGCTCGCGGCGCACGGCCTGGTGCGCGTCCTTGCCGAGGGCGCGCTCACGCCCGAGCGCCTGGCGTGCGCGATCGACGAGGCGGACGGGATGCCGGCTCCCTCCTTTGCCTGGCTCGACAGCTCGGGCGCCGAGACCAGCGTGCGCATCGTGGCGGAGAGACTGGGGCGATGCCGCTCGCGCACGGCCGCCGAGCCGTGAGCGGCTGGCAGGCGCTCGAGCTTGAGCTTGCCGCCTGGCAGGCCGCGGGCAGGTGCGCCGGGCTGTGGTGGCGCGACGATGACGCGGTCGCGGCGACGCCGGCGCTGGCGCGGCTTCTCGCCGTGGCGCGGCGCGACCATGTCCCGCTGGCGCTCGCGGTCGTGCCGCTGCTGGCGGAGGACGGCCTCGCCAAGGCGATCGCCGGAGCACCTGTGACGCCCATCCAGCACGGCCTCGCCCATGCCAACCATGCGCCCGCCGGCGCGCGGAGCGCCGAGCTCGCTGCCGGCCGGCCGCGCGAGGACAATTTGCGCGACCTCGCGCGCGGCCGCCGGCGCATGGCGGCGCTGTTCGGCGCCAACACGCTCCCCGTGCTCGTGCCGCCATGGAACCGCATCGATGCCGCCCTCCTCCCGCACCTCCCCGGGCTCGGCTTTTGCGGCCTCTCGACCTTCGGCGCGCGCACGCACGCCTTCGCCGCCCCCGGCCTCCTCGAGGTCAATACCCATCTCGACATCATCGACTGGCGCGGCGGGCGCGGCTTCGTGGGCGAAGGCAAGGCGCTGGGCGAGCTCACGGCACACCTTCGCGCGCGCCGCTCGGGCGAAGTCGACGCCGATGAGCCGAGCGGGCTGCTCTCGCATCACCTCGCCCATGACGCCGCCGCCTGGGGCTTCCTCGAGGAGCTCGTGGCGCGCGCCTCGGCTCATCCTGCCGTGCGCTGGCTCGCCGTGCGGGAGATCTTCGCGGGCGCCGAAAGCGCGGCGCCGCCCGTCGCGGCCGCGCGGCCGTGACCATCCATCGCTATCCCGTCGGGGCGCTGCGCGGCGATTACCTGCGCGCCGGCTCGGGCTTCGTCCTCTCAGCGGCGCTTGCCGCCCTGGCGAGTGGACAGCCGGTCGCCACCGCGGTCCTCGGCGGTGCCGTTCTTCTCTTCCTCGCCTTTGGCATCCGCACCTTCTTGCGGCAACGCACCATCATCGAGCTCGGCGACGAAGGCGTATCGACCTCGGGCGGTCGTTGCGTTAATCTCGCTTGGCGCGAGCTCAGCGCAATCAAGCTGCGATACTACGCGACCAAGCGGGATCGCACGGGAGGCTGGATGCAACTCACCCTTGCGGCAGGCTGGCGGCGTCTCGCGGTCGAATCCACGCTCGACGGCTTCGCCGAGCTGGCGGGGCGCGCGACAGCGGCCGCGCGGGCCCAAGGGCTGAAGCTGGACGTCGCTACGGAGAACAACCTCTTAGCCTTGGGAATCAAGCCGGCCGCCGAAAGCGCATGAGCAACCTCCTCACTGTCCGCGATCTCAAAGTCGAGTTCGGCGTGCACGACGGCAAGCTCCTGGCGGTCAAGGGGGTGTCGTTCCGCGTGCGCCGGGGCACCACCGTCGCCATCGTCGGCGAGTCCGGCTCCGGCAAGTCGGTGGTGTCGCAGGCGATCATGGGCATCCTGCCGCGCAACGGGCGCATCGCCGGCGGCGAGATACTGTTCAACGATCCGGCGCGCGGCGGGGACTGCGTCGACATCGCGCGCCTCGATGCCGATTCCCAGGCCATGCGCGCCATTCGCGGCGCCCGCATCTCGATCATCTTCCAGGAGCCCATGACCTCGCTCTCGCCGCTCCATACCATCGGCGACCAAGTGAGCGAGGCGCTCTTTCTCCACCGCAAGGCGTCGCACGCGGAGGGCATGGCGCTCACCGAGGAGATGCTGCGCCTCGTCGGCTTCGCCGATCCCGCCCGCGCGCTCAGGACCTACCCCTTCGAGCTCTCGGGCGGCCTGCGCCAGCGCGCCATGATCGCCATGGCGCTCATCTGCCGCCCGGCCCTCCTCATCGCCGACGAGCCGACGACGGCGCTCGACGTGACCATCCAGGCGCAGATCCTCAAGCTGATCCAGGACCTGCAGCACGAGCTCGACATGGCGGTGCTCATGATCACCCACGACCTCGGCGTGGTCGCCAACGTCGCCGAGGAGGTGGTGGTGATGTACAACGGGCAGGTCACCGAGAACGGCATGCTCGAGGACATCTTCCGCAACCCCACCCATCCCTACCTCAAGGCGCTCTTGCGCGCGGTGCCGAAGTTCGACATGAAGCCGGGCGAGCGCCTGCAGCCGGTGCGCGAGATCACGCCCAAGACGGGCAACCTGCTCGCCGCCAAGGAGCCGTGGCCCGCGGGCGCCGATGCGGCGGGGCCGCTGCTCTCCGCGAGGCGCCTCTCGAAGCGTTTCCGCATCCGCGAGCCGGGCCTCTTCGGCGGCAAGCAGGGCGGCGAGGTCACCGCACTCGACGACGTGAGCCTGGATATCCGCCGCGGCGAGTGCCTGGGCCTGGTGGGCGAGAGCGGCTGCGGCAAGACGACCTTCGGCAAGGTGGTGATGCGCGCGCTCAACGCCGACGCGGGCGAGGTGTGGTTCAACGACTGCGGCACGCGCCTCGACGTGCTGGCGCTCACGGCGCGCGAGCTCATCCCCTTCCGGCGCAAGCTGCAGTTCATCTTCCAGGATCCCTACGGCTCGCTCAACCCGCGCATGACGGTGCTCGACATCGTGGGCGAGCCGCTCGTCATCCACGGCGTCGGCGACGGCACCTGGCGGCACGAGATGGTGAAGGAGCTCATGGAGCTCGTCGGCCTCGACCCGCGCTTCCTCAACCGCTATCCGCACAGCTTCTCGGGCGGCCAGCGCCAGCGCATCGGGATCGCGCGCGCCTTGGCATTGAAGCCCGACCTCCTCATCTGCGACGAGCCGGTCTCGGCGCTCGACGTCTCGATCCAGGCGCAGATACTGAACCTGCTCAAGGACCTCAAGGACCGCCTCGGTCTCACCTACCTCTTCATCTCGCACAACCTCGCGGTGGTCGATTACATCGCCGACCGCATCGCTGTGATGTGCGCCGGCCGCATCGTCGAGGTGGCGCCGCGCGAGACGCTCTTCCGCCAGCCGGTGCACCCCTATACGCAGGCACTCCTCACCGCGGTGCCGGAGCCGGACCCGCGCCACCGCCTCGACCTCACGGCGCTCATGGAGGGCAAGGCGTCGCTCCCGGCAGCCTGGCCGGCGCCCTTCACCGTGGACGGCACCGGCCATGCCGTGCTGGTCGAGATCGATGCCGGCCATTTCGTGCGTGCCGATCCGTCGGCCGATCTGGGAGCCCTGGTGACATGACCCGCGCCATCGCCGCCGCCCTCGCCCTGACCCTCCTCGTGGCGACCGGCGCCGCCCGCGCCTTCGACATGCAGGAGACGCCCTCCCTCCGCGCCGAAGTGGCGGCGGGCAAGCTGCCGCCGGTTGCCGAGCGGGCGCCGCAGGAGCCGCTTATCGTCGATCTCAAGAGCGAGGGCAAGAGGATCGGCCGGCCGGGCGGCATGCTGCACATCCTGATGGCGAGCGACAAGGACACGCGGCTCATGGTGGTCTACGGCTATGCGCGCCTGGTTGCCTTCAACGAGCAGTACGAGCTCGTGCCCGACATCCTCGCGAGCTACGACGTGGACGAGGGCCGCATCTTCACCTTTCATCTGCGCAAGGGCATGCGCTGGTCCGACGGCGTGCCCTTCACCAGCGAGGACTTCCGCTACTATTGGCAGGACGTGGCCAACAACAAGGAGCTGTCGCCCTTCGGCCTCACCCGCACGCTCCTCGTCGACGGCGAGCCGCCCACGGTCGAGTTCCCGGATGCCTATACCGTGCGCTACGGCTGGAAGAAGCCCAACCCGCTCTTCCTGCCGCAGCTTGCCGCCGCGACGCCGCTCGAGATCTTCATGCCGGCGCATTACTTGAAGCAGTTCAACGCGAAGTACACCGACCCCGAGAAGCTCAAGAAGCTCGCCAAGGCGGCCAAGCAGCGCAGCTGGGCAGCACTCCATACCTTGAGGAGCCACTCGTACAAGAACGACAATCCCGATCTGCCGACGCTCGAGCCCTGGGTGCTCACCACGCGGGCGCCGGCCGAGCGCTTCGTCTTCGTGCGCAACCCCTACTACTACCGCTTCGATTCCGCCGGCCACCAGCTGCCCTATATCGACAGCGTGGCGATGGACATCGTCGACAGCAAGCTGATCCCGCTCAAGACCGAGAGCGGCGAAACGGACCTCCAGGCGCGCTACCTGCGCTTCGACGACTACACCTTCCTCAAGCGCGGCGAGAAGGAGCACGACTACGCCGTGCGCCTGTGGCGGAGCGGCACGGGCTCCGAGCTCGCCCTCTATCCCAACCTCAACGTCAAGGACCCGGTGTGGCGCGCCGTGGTGCGCGACGTGCGCTTCCGCCGCGCGCTCTCCCTCGGCATCGACCGCCACGAGATCAACAAGGTCGTCTATTTCGGCCTCGGCACCGAGGGCAACAACACGGTGCTGCCGCAGAGCCCGCTCTTCAAGCCGGAGTATCAGAAGGAGTGGACGAACTTCGATCTCAAGGCGGCGAACGCGCTCCTCGGCGAGATGGGCCTCGTCAAGCGCGACGACCGCGGGGTGCGCCTCCTGCCCGACGGGCGCCCCATGGAGATCGTGGTCGAGACCGCCGGCTCGTCGACCGAGCAGACCGACGTGCTGCAGCTCATCCACGATACCTGGGAGGAGCTCGGCCTGCGCCTCTTCATCAAGCCCTCCCAACTCGAGGTGTTCCGCAACCGTATCTTCGCAGGCGAGACCCTGATGGCGATCGCGGGCGGGCTCGACGACGGGGTGCCGGTCGCGGACATCAGCCCGGCCGAGCTGGCGCCCACGGACGAAGAGCAGCTGCAATGGCCGAAGTGGGGCGATTATTACGACTCCCACGGCAAGACCGGCGAGTCCCCCGATCTGCCGGCTGCCCAGGAGCTCTTGACGCTCAACAAGCGCTGGGGCATCTCGGACAGCAAGGCAGAGCGCATGGGCATCTGGCAGCGCATGCTGGAGATCAACGCCGAGCAGCAGTTCACCATCGGCCTCGTGTCGGAGGTGCCGCAGCCGGTCGTGGTCAATAACCACTTGAAGAACGTGCCCCAGAACGCCGTCTTCAGCTGGGAGCCGGGCGCGCATTTCGGGATGTACAGGCCGGACAGCTTCTGGTTCGACAACGCGCCCGCGGAGACCGCGGCGCTCACGGGCGGCAAGCCCTGACGGCGGGCGTCTAACGGTGAGGGGGCTGCGCTCATGCTAGGCTATATCGTGCAGCGAATCCTGATCATGATCCCGACGCTGCTCGCCATCAGCATCATCGTCTTCGTCATCATCCAGGCGCCGCCCGGCGACTATCTCTCGAGCTACGTCGCCGAGCTGGAGAGCCAGGGCGAGTCGGTCGATCAGCAGAAGATCCAGTTCCTGCGCACGCAGTACGGACTGGACCAGCCGCTCTTCAAGCAATATTACGTCTGGCTCACCGGCATGCTGCATGGCGATTTCGGCTACTCGTTCGAGTACAACCTGCCGGTCACCAAGGTGGTGGGCGACCGCCTCACGCTCTCCATCATCGTCTCGTTCACGACGATCCTCTTCGTCTGGGTCGTGTCCTTCCCCATCGGCGTCTATTCGGCGACGCACCAGTACAGCTTCGGCGACTACGGTCTCACGTTCCTCGGCTTCCTCGGCCTCGCCACGCCCAATTTCCTCCTCGCCCTCGTGCTGCTCTACGTCGCCAACAGCTGGTTCGGCGTCTCGGTCGGCGGCCTCATGGCCGAGAATTTTCTCGGCCAGCCGTGGAGCTGGGCCAAGCTCGCGTCCGTGCTGGCGCACCTTTGGATACCGGTCATCGTGATCGGCACCTCTGGCACCGCCGGCATGATCCGCCGGCTGCGCGCCAACCTGCTCGACGAGCTGCAGAAGCAATATGTGGTGACGGGGCGCGCCAAGGGCCTGCCGCCGCGGCGGCTCCTCCTCAAATATCCCTTGCGCATGGCGCTCAATCCCTTCATCGCCGACATCGGCAACATCCTGCCGCAAATCATCTCGGGCGCCGCCATCACCTCGATCGTGCTGTCGCTGCCCACGACGGGGCCCATGCTGCTCCAGGCGCTGCGCAGCCAGGACATGTATCTCGCCGGCTCCTTCCTCATGTTCCTCGCCACGCTCACGGTGTTCGGCGTGCTGCTCTCGGACCTGCTGCTCGCCCTTCTCGACCCGCGCATCCGGCTGCAGGGCGGGACGACGCGATGAGTGCCGCCGAGGATCGCCTGGAGGCCGAGCGGCTCGCCCATTACGTCTCGCCCGAGCCCTTCGACCCCTACGCCATCGAGGCGATGGCGCCCGGCCAGGAGCGCTACTATCTCGCCGGCCAGTGGCGCCTCATGTGGTGGAAGCTGCGCCGCCACCGCCTGGCCGTGGTCTCCGGCGCCTTTCTCCTGTTGATCTATTCCTCGATCCTGATCAGCGAGATCCTCGCCCCCTACAACCTGCAGACGCGCCACACGGACTTCCTCTACGCGCCGCCCCAGGCGCTGCACCTCTTCGACGGCAGCCGCTTCGTCGGGCCCTTCGTCTACGGCCTCGACGCCAGCCTCGACATGGAGACCCTGCGCTGGGTCTATACGCCCAACCCCGCCAAGGTGGAGCGCCTGCGCTTCTTCTGCCTGGGCGACGGCTACCGCTTCTGGAGCTTCGTCCCGGGGCGCTTCCATCTCGTCTGCCCGGCGGAGGGCGGCACGCTCTTCTTGCTCGGCACCGACCGGCTCGGGCGCGACATGCTCTCGCGCATCGTCTACGGCGCCCGCATCTCGCTCACCATCGGGCTCATCGGCATCAGCATCAGCTTTCTCCTGGGCCTGACGTTCGGCGGGCTCGCGGGCTATTACGGCGGCTGGATCGACAGCCTGATCCAGCGCCTCATCGAGGTGATCCGCTCGTTCCCCGAGCTGCCGCTGTGGATGGCGCTCTCGGCGGTGCTGCCGGTGACCTGGAGCCCGGCGCTGATCTATTTCGGCATCACCATCATCTTGGGCCTCATCGACTGGACGGGCCTCGGGCGCGCCGTGCGCTCGAAGCTCCTGGCGCTGCGCGAGGAGGATTTCTGCACCGCGGCGATCCTCATGGGAGCACGTCCGCGCCGCGTCATCGCACGGCACTTGCTGCCGAGCTTCATGAGCCACCTCATCGCCTCCGCGACCCTCTCGATCCCCAACATGATCCTCGGCGAGACGGCGCTGAGCTTCCTCGGCCTCGGCCTTAGGCCGCCCATCACGAGCTGGGGCGTGCTCTTGAACGAGGCGCAGAACATCAACGCAGTCGCCGTCTATCCCTGGATCATGCTGCCCGTGGCGCCGGTGATCCTCGTGGTGCTCGCCTTCAATTTCCTCGGCGACGGCCTCAGGGACGCGGCGGACCCGTATCGCTGAAGAGGCAGTCATTTCGCGGCGGCGACGCAATCAGTGCTCTCCTCCTTCGGGAGGCTAAGGGAGTCACACAAATCCGAAAATCGCTGGCAAATCATGGCGCGGCGCGGCGCGGAGACGCGTCGGACGAGCTGTGGCGGGTCGCACTGCAAGTCTCCTCGAGATGTGTGAATGCCATAGCTGAAGGAGGAGAGGCAGTCGCGCGGCGAGTTCCGCCGACGCGAGACGAGCCCGCCGCCGTTACGGCGTCAGCACCATGCCCTCGCGCGCGACGACGGTGCCGGGCCGCGCGCGCTCGGCCTCGGCGGCGATGCGGTCCATGCAAGCGTCGTCGTGGGAGGGGTCGTGGTGGAAGATGACGAGGGTCTTGACGTGCGCGGCATCGCTCAAGCGCACGCCCTCCTCCCAGGTCGAATGGCCCCAGCCGACGAAGCGCGGATATTCGGCCTCGGTAAAAGTGCTGTCGTAGATCAGCGCATCGGCGCCCTCGATCAGCCCGAGGATGTTGGCGTCGAGCCGGCCGGGGGAGTGCTCCGTATCGGTGACGTAGCAGAGCGAGCGGCCGCCGTGCTCGATGCGGTAGCCGGTGGCGCCGTTGGGATGGTTGAGCGGCGCCGTGCGGATGACGATGCCCGGGTGCGGCTCGAGCGTCTCGCCGCACTTGAAATCGCGGTAGCAGATTTTCGCCTTGAGCACGTCGAGCGGCACCGGGAAGAGGGGCGCCATCATGAGCTCGGAGAGCACGTCATAGAGGCGGTACTCGGGGAGGAGATGCCCGGCCCAGAAGCGGAAGCGGTTGGCCGGCTTGAAGGCGGGGCTGAAGAACGGCAGCCCGGTGATGTGGTCGAAGTGGGTGTGCGTGAAGAAGAGGTCGCCATCGACCTCGGCCTTGTCGTCGAGGTGGCGGCCCAACGGCCGCAGCCCCGTGCCGGCGTCGAAGATGAGCAAGCGGCCGCCGCAGCGCACCTCCAGGCACGAGGTGTTGCCGCCGTAGCGCACGTATTCCGCCCCGGGGCAGGCGATCGACCCGCGCACGCCCCAGAACCTCACCCTGAGCTTGTCCCCCTCGGCCAAACGCGAACGCCCCTCTCTTCCCAGCGCCGTCGGGAAGCCGCCCTGCGGCATCTTGACGCTGCTCAAACTATGCCCGCCGCACCCCCCGGGGTGTGACGCCCGTCACACCCCCAACCGAGGCGCGAGGTCCGTCACGGCACCAGGCGATAACCGCCCGGCTCGGTGATCAGGATGACCGCCTTGGAAGGGTCCGCCTCGATCTTCTGGCGCAGACGGTAGACATGGGTCTCGAGCGTATGGGTGGTGACGCCGGCATTATAGCCCCACACCTCGTTGAGCAGGGTCTCGCGGCCCACCACCTTCTCGCCCGCGCGGTAGAGGTACTTGAGGATCGCGGCCTCCTTCTCGGTGAGCCGCACCTTCTTGTTGCTGCCGGCCTCGAGGAGGAGCTTCGCCGAGGGGCGGAAGCTGTAGGGGCCGATGGTGAAGACGGCGTCCTCGCTCTGCTGGTGCTGGCGCAGCTGGGCGCGCAGCCGGGCCAAGAGCACGCTCAGGCGGAACGGCTTGGTCACGTAGTCGTTGGCGCCGGCGTCGAGTGCCAAGATGGTATCGGCGTCGGTATCGGCGCCGGTGAGCATGATGATGGGCGACTTGAAGCCGTTGCGGCGCAACAGGCGGCAGACCTCGCGGCCGTCCATGTCGGGCAGGCCGACATCGAGCAGCACGGCGTCATAGTAGTCGGCGCGCGCCATCTCGAGCGCCTTGCCGCCGGTCTCGGCCACGCCGGTCTGGAATTCCTCGTGGAGCTGCAGCTGCTCGCAGAGCGAGTGGCGCAATGCCGCGTCGTCGTCGACGAGCAGGATCTTGCGGCCCGCCGCGGCGCTCTTGAGATCGGACGAGGCGGCTGCGTTGCGCTCCATCAGGACACCCTAGGCGCCTCGTCCCCGCGGGCAGCAGTGCAGGCTCCCGCGCGAGGCCTGGGGGCGAGAATACCGGCAATTTCCGCCATATTCCAGAGAGCTTGGCAAAGCCGGCCGTGCGCCGGGCTGGAGCGGCCCGCTCCCCGCGGCTATAAGGGAGCCGATGGACATCCTGGTGACGGCGGAGCGGCGGCTCGTCTGGGGGCAGCGCTCCTACGCTTGCGCGATCGGCAGAAGCGGCATCGTCGCGGAGAAGCGCGAGGGCGACGGGGCGACGCCCGCGGGCGCCTTCCCTCTGCGCCGCGCGCTCTACCGCGCCGACCGGCTCGCCCGTCCCGGGACGCTGCTCGGCATCGCCACCATGCGCGAGGACGACGGCTGGTGCGACGAGCCCAACGACCCGCACTACAACCAGCATGTCCGCCTGCCCTACCCGGCAAGCCACGAGCGTCTGTGGCGCGCCGACCATCTCTACGACGCCATCGTGGTGCTCGGCTGCAACGATGCGCCGCCCGTCCCCGGGCGCGGCAGCGCCATCTTCCTCCACGTCGCACGAGCCGATTACGGGCCGACCGAGGGCTGCGTCGCCTTGGCCCTCCCCGACCTCCTCGCCCTCCTCGCGGCGGTCGGTCCCGAGGACCGGCTCGTGGTCCAGGCGTAAAGGGAACCTCCGAAACGGCGGCTCAGGCGGCCGTCTCGCGCGCGCCGAAGATGGCGGTGCCGACGCGTACGTGGGTGGCGCCGGCCCGCACGGCGATTTCGAAATCCTCGCTCATGCCCATGCTGACGAGCGGCAGGCCCGCGCGCCGCGCGAGCTCGGCCAAGCGGCGGAAGAAGGGCTCGGGCGGCACTCCCGCCGGCGGGATGCACATGAGGCCGACGATCGGCAGCTTGTAGTCCTCGCGGCAGGCGGCGACGAAGGCGGCCACGTCGTCGGGCGGCACGCCGGCCTTCTGGGGCTCGTGGCCGATGTTGACCTCGACGAGACAATTGGGCCGCCGGCCCTCGGCCGCCATCGCGCGGGCGAGTGCTGACACGAGCTTGGGGCGGTCCACCGTCTCGATCATGTCGAAGAGGGCGACCGCGTCCTTGACCTTGTTGGTCTGCAGCGGGCCGATCAGGTGGAGCTCGATGCCGGGGAATTCCTCGCGCAGCTTGGGCCACTTGGCCTTCGCCTCCTGCACGCGGTTCTCGCCGAAGGTGCGGTGGCCCGCGGCCAGCGCCGGGCGGATGCGCGCGGCCGGGTGGGTCTTGGTCACGGCGACGAGCGTCACCGACCGGGGTGCCCGGCCGGCCGATGCGACCGCGGCCGCGATGCGTGCCTTGACCGCGGCAAGATTGCCCGCCACGTCCACGGCCTCGACCGCGTGGCTCTCGCTCATGGCGGCCCTCGCCTCTCCGGCCGTGCGAGTGCAAAGCTGCGCTCGACATAGGCCATGATCTCGGCGACGCAGGCCTCGACGGAGCACTCGGCCGTGTCGACCACGAGCTCGGGCCCGGCGGGCGGCTCGTAGGGGGCGGAGACGCCGGTGAACTCCCTGATCTCGCCGGCGCGCGCGCGGCGGTAGAGGCCCTTGGGATCGCGGCCCTCGCAGACGGCAAGCGAGGCGCGCACGTAGATCTCGTGGAAGCGGCCCGAGGCCGCCGCGCGCGCCCGCTCGCGATCGCTGCGGTAGGGCGAGATGAAGGCGGTGATGCAGATGAAGCCGGCGTCGGCGAAGAGTGCCGCCACCTCGCCCACGCGCCGGATGTTCTCGGCGCGGTCGTCGGCGGAGAAGCCGAGGTTGGCGTTGAGGCCGCTGCGCACATTGTCGCCGTCGAGCACGTAGCTGTTGAAGCCCTTGGCGAAGAGGCGCTGCTCGACCTCCATGGCGAGGGTCGATTTGCCGGCACCCGACAGCCCCGTGAGCCACAGCACGCCGCCGCGGTGGCCGGCGCGCGCCTCGCGCAAGCCGCGGCTCACCCGGTGGGGCACCTCGGTGAGATTGGTCGCGCGCACGGTCACGAGCTCGCGCTGGTCCGGATAGCCCTCCATGCCGATGGTGCCGCCGCCCACGGCAAGGTCGCCCTCGAAGAGCACGAAGCGGCCGCTCCGCGAGTTGGCGGCGAAGGCATCGAGGGCGACGAGCGCGCGGCTGCGCAAGACCACCTCGGCGATACCGTGGCGCTCGACGGCCGCCGCCTCCGCGGTCGAGAGGTCGGAGGGGTCGATGACGCGCTCGATCTCCTGCACCTCGACCGCCGTGGCAAGGGTGAGGAGCCGGAGGGTATAGCGGCTCCCGACTCTCAACGGGACGTCGCCGAGCCAGAAGAGGCGCGCGCGGAACACGCTGGTCTCGATGGGCGGATGGTCGCGGTGGCTGATCATCTCGCCGCGCTCGACGAAGAGCGGCTCGTCGAGCGTGATGCCGACCGCCTCGCCGGCCTCGGCCGCGCGGACCGGTTGGGCGGCGTGCCAGACCTCGATCGACTTCACGCGCGCGCTCTTGTTCGAGGGCGAGAACAGGAGCTCGTCGCCCACCGCCAGGCGGCCGCTCTCGATGCGGCCCACGATGATGCGCCGCTCGTCGAACTTGTAGACGTCCTGCACGGGAAAGCGGAGCGGGAGATCGTCGAGCGGCGGCGCCGGCTCGAGGCTCTCGAGAGCCGAGAGCAGGGTCTCGCCGCCGTACCACGCCATCTCCGCGGCGGGCGAGACGAGATTGGCCCCGCTGCTGGCCGAGACCGGCACCACGGCACGGGGGGCGATCCCGACGCTCGCCAGGTAGGCCGCGATCTCGGCCTCGAGGCTGGCGAAGCGTGCGGCGTCGTAGCCCACCAGGTCCATCTTGTTGACGACGACGATCGCCTGCTTGATGCCGATGAGCGAGAGGAGGAAGCCGTGGCGGCGCGATTGCTCGCGCATGCCCTCGGCGGCGTCCACGATGAGGAGGGCGGCATCGCCGGCCGCAGCGCCGGTCACCATGTTCTTGAGGAACTCGCGGTGGCCGGGCGCGTCGAGGAGGAGGAAGTCCCGAAGCCTGCCTGCAAGGCGGATGTGGCTCACGTCGATGGTGACGCCCTGGTCGCGCTCGGCCTGGAAGGCGTCGGTCACGAAGGCCCACTCGAAGGGCATGCCGCGGCGCTTGCACATGGCCTCGACCGCCGCGAGCTTGCCCTCGGGCAGCGAGCCGGTCTCGTGGAGCAGGCGCCCGACGAGGGTCGATTTGCCGTGATCGACGTGGCCGACGATGGCGACCTTGAGGAGGCCGCGCGCGGCATCGGCCGACTTCCCCGTGCGCGGCGCCTCGTGCATCACATGTATCCGTCGGCGCGCAGGCGCTCGAAGGAGTCCTCCGCCTCGTGGTCCATGGCGCGGCCCGCGCGCTCGGACGTGCGGCTCAGCTCGAGCTCGGCGATGACCTCGTCGATGGTGGCGGCCTCGCTGGCGACCGGCTGCGTGATGTCGCGGTCGCCGAGCGAGCGGTAGCGCTGTCCGCCGCGCGCGAAATAGAGATCGACGACCGGGATGCCCTCGCGCCGGATGTAGCGCCACACGTCGAGCTCGCTCCAATGGAGGATGGGGTGGATGCGCAGGTGGCCGCCCTTCGGCACCGCGGTCATGTACTGGTCCCAGAACTCGGGCGGCTGGTCGCGGAAGTTCCAGCGCGAGCCCTCGCCGCGCGGGCTGAAGACGCGCTCCTTGGCGCGCACCGCCTCCTCGTCGCGGCGGATGCCGGCGAAGATGCCGGCGAAGCCGTGCTCGGCGATGGCCGCCTTGAGCCCGGCCGTCTTGCGGGCGGCGGCGCGTGCCGCGGGCGGCAGCGTGGGGTCGATGGCGTCGAGCGGCGGGCATTGGGCCACCATGAGCTCGAGCCCCCACGCCTCGGCGTAGCGCTGCCGGAAGTCGTACATCTCGGGGAACTTCCGGCCGGTGTCGACGTGCAGCACCGGGAAGGGCACGCGGCCGAAGAAGGCCTTCCGCGTAAGCCACAGCATGGCGTTCGAGTCCTTGCCGAGCGACCACAGCATGGCGAGCCGGCCGATGCGGCTGAAGGCCTCGCGGATGATGTAGATGCTCTGGCTCTCAAGCGCGTCGAGATGCGTCATTGCGGCCGTGGTGTCCCGCACAGCGCCGCCCGCAGCGGCGGCGCGCCTTCCGTAGCGTCAGAAGGCCCGCCCTGTAAAGCCCGATGGTGGGCTCGGCTCGGCCGGCGGGGGCGGCCGCCCGCGGCTCAGGGACTCCGGTGCCCGGGGCCGGCCGCGGCCGCCGCACCGTCCGCGGCGCCGCTGCCAAGGACGTTGCCCGCGGCGTCGTGGTGCATGACGATGCGCCGCGCGTGCTGCCAGGCCGTCACGTCCTCGGCCGGCAACCGGTAGAGCTCGGCCAGGTCCTCGGCACTCACCACCTTTGCGAAGAGCCGCCGGTTGTGGCCGCGGAAGCGCACGAAGTTATAGAGGCTCCAGACCATGAGGAGCATGGCGTTGTGCGCGATCACCGCCGCATAGGAGAGCAGCGTTGCGATGATGTCGCCGTGCATGGGGGCGGGCGGCAGCGGCGGCAGGCCGAGGAGCACGTCCAGTCCGACCGCGGCCGCGAGGGTCAGCGCCGAGCCGCGCACGAGATAGAGATAGAAGGACCAGGCGCAGGCCGAGAGCGCCGCGTCGCGCAGCCGCATCCAATTCGGCCGCGCGCGCGCGACGTTTATGATGATTTCGGTGTAAATGAGCGAAATCCCCGGTCCGGGCTGGTCCAAATGCCGCGGGCGCCCCGTTTTGCGAAGCGCGCCTTGGGAACGCCGACCAGCGAGGTGATGAAGGAGATGAACCAGAAGGCCATCGGATACCAGATGACCCAGCCGTAGTTGCGCCACAGGCCGGGCTCGTAGCGGCTCTCGATGCCGAGCGCCACGGCGCCTTGCACGAGATAGCTCGCGGAGAGCAGGAGTCCCCAGAAGGCCGGCGGCCACAGCGTCGGCACGTTGAGGCCCTCGGGCATGGCGGTGAACTTGCCGATGCCCCAGAGGAGGAACGAGAAGGCGAGCGCGTAGGTCCACACGATGCTGGCGGCGTACTCGGCGGCGACCAGCCACATGCGCCGGTTGCGCCAGCGCATCACCTTGGCGACGTTCTCGAAGAACACCTGGGCGCCGCCCTCGGCCCAGCGCAGGCGCTGCCGCCACAGCCCCCTGAACGTCTCGGGCATGAGGATCCAGCAGATGGCGCTCGGCTCGTAGCGGATCTGCCAATGGTTGAGCTCGAGCGCCCAGGACGCCGCGATATCCTCAGTGATCTTGTCGAGCGGCCAGTAGCCGACCTGATGCAGGGCCGCGCGGCGGAACGCGGCGATGGCGCCCGAGACCGTGAAGATGTTGCCGTAGATGCGCTGGGAGCGCTTGATGAGGCCGACGATCGAGGAGAATTCGCAGACCTGGATGAGGCCGAGCAGGCTGGAGCGCGTGCGGATGCGCGGATTGCCGGTGACGGCGCCGACGCGCGGGCTGGTGATGAAATGCTTGACCAGATGCGCCGTGGCATTCGGGTGGAGCACGGTGTCGCCGTCGACGCAGACGAGATATTCCCCATTGGCGACGAGGGCCGCCATGCGCAACGCCATGGCCTTGCCCTGGTTCTCGGCGTGATGGACGACGCGCAGCCGCGGATAGCGCTGAAGCAGCGCATCGAGGGCCGGCCCGGTGCCGTCGCGCGAGCCGTCGTCGACCGCGATGATCTCGAAATTAGGATAATGCTGCGCGTCGAGCGCTGCGACTGTCTCCGCCAGATTGTCGCCCTCGTTGAAGCAGGGCACGAGCAGGCTCACGAGCGGCGGCTCCACGAGGCGCGGCAGGTCGTCCGGCCGCAGGCTGCGCAGCTCCCAGTGGAGGAAGTAGTAGATGCCGCCCGAGATCCAGATGTAGGACATGAAGAGCGGATAAAAGAAGACGAAATTGAGGAGCCCGCCTCCCAGGCGGTTGAGATGGAGGCTCTGGAGCAGGGCCGCGAGATCGGAGAGGAGATGCACCTTAGCCTCGCGCTCACGGCCGGTAGGGATAGGTCTCGAGGGAGAGCGCCTTGCGCAGCTCGTCGACGTTGGGATGCCCCTTCGCCTCGTCGTCCGGGTAATAGCCGAAATTGATCGCACCCCGCCGCGCCAGGAGGCGCATCTCGTGGGCCAGGATGGCGGTCGGGATCCGGCGCTCGGGGCTCTCGCCCGGCACCCGCCAGTCCACGGCCTGGAGCTCGAAGAGCGTGCGCGCGAGCCCGTTCGGGCGCGCCGCCACCGCGGTGACGAGACGCTCGAGCCAGGCGTCGGCGTCGGCTTGGGCGATGCCCTCCATGAGGGGCATGGCCATCACCGCGGTGTAGTCGTAGGCCGCGAGGAAGCTGTCGAGATCCTGGGCGAACCAGCTGCGGCTCGCGGGTTCGAGGATGGGCCGCGCGAAGAGGTTGCGCGCGGTCTTGACGGGCCCGCGGTGGAGGCGGACGCGCTCGGCGAGCTCCTTCGTGAAGTCGATGAGGGCGGCCGTCTTGAATTCCGTCCAGGCCGCCATGGTCTTAGGGTCGGCGCGGATGGCTGGAATCGAGTTGGGGAAGCCGGCGGCCTTGTAGGCGGCAAGCGCCGGCGGGCTCGCGTCCTCGAAATCCGAGAGCAGCGCGTCGTCGCCGAAGAGGAGGCCCGCGATGGGTGCTGCCTCGGCCATCTCCTCATAGAGCTCGAGGACGAGGGCGCGCGATTTCGCATCGAAGGGCGAGAGGCGCGCCGGCTGCGTGGCGTCCGCCGCAGCCGCCTGGCGCCCGGGGTTCCACGCCTCCACATGCTCGGCAGGTGCTCCGAAGTCGAAGCTCAGCACCGGAAGCCAGGCGTAGACCTCGACGCGCGCGCGCGTGCGCAGCTGCCAGGCGACCCGGTTGAAGAGGTCGGCGCGCATGGGAAGGAGCTTGTTGGGAAAATAGGTCGCCTTGGCGACGCCGCTCCCCTCGGGGTCCGCGAAGGCCTGGAGGAACACGGCGGAGACGCCGAGCGCATAGACGCGGTCGATGAGCTGGCCGAGGTTCTTCTCCTGCTGCGCGGCATCGGGATCGTAGACGTAGTCGAGGTCGACCTGCACCACGCGCATGGGATCGTGCGGCTCGAAGCGGTGAATGTCGGCGACGTAGGCGGCAAGCTCCGGGTCGTCGGTCACGAGCTGTCGCGGCGTGTCGGCGAGGGCGTCGATGGAGCCGACCCCGGTCGAAAGGCTCGTGGTGATCGGCATGCCGGCCGCGGCGAAGATCGAGATCGCCAGCTTGCTGCGCTCGCCATAGGGCCAGATCATCACGCGGGGGCGCTTGCCCGTCTCGCGGGCGATCTCCGCGGAGATGCCTTGGGCGTCCGCCCTGAGGCGCGCCTCGAAGGCCGTCTCGCTCTCGTAAGCACCGCTCGCCGGGTCGTAGCGGTGCGTGACGGCGGCGGGCTCGAGGTTGCCCTGCGGATTGGCGGGGATGCCCATGTGGAGGTGATCGGAATGGGCCGCGACCTCGACGAGGCCGGAGCGCACGACCTCGCGCACCTGGTCCCAGGTCATGAAGAACGAGCGCGGCGCCATCGTCATGCTGCTGCCGTACTCGACCTCGCTGCCGGGCGCCCCGCGCATCCAGGAATGGACCAGGCCGATCACCGCCGGGTAGTTGAAGGCCTTGAGGATGGGAAAGGCGCGCGTATAGAAGCTCTCGTAGCCGTCGTCGAAGGTGATCAGCACCGGCTTCGCGGGAAGCGGGGCCTTGCCGTCGCGCGCCGCCAGGAGCTGGTCCACGCTGACCGGGTGGTAGCCGTTGCGCGCGAGCCAGCTCATCTGCTGCACGAGCTTGGCGGTCGATACGGCGTTGTAGCGCTGGTCGGGGTCCTTGTCCTCGATCGCATGGTAGCAAATCGCGAGGAAACGAGGCGTGCCGGCGGGAAGCGGCGGCGTGCGCGCGAGCGCCCGCGCCATCGCGGCTTGGGCGTTGTCGCCGTCGGCCGATTGAGCGAGGGACGGCGCCGCGGCGGTCGCGAGGCCGAGCAGCGCGGCGGAAAATGCGAGGAGACGCGCAAGTCCCAGCCTCACAGCTCGGGCCTCCAGCTCAGACTGAGGGTCAGCGTCAGGCTGTCCACGCGCTGGCCGTCGTAAGTCTGGCTGCCGAGCTCGAAGCCGGCGGCGATCTCGAAGGCCTCGCTCAGCTTGAGCCGGTGGCGATAGGCGAGCGTGGCGGCGGGGCTGGTGCCGAAGCGCTCCTCCCAATAGCCGCCGGCGCTGAGCGAGAGCTCGTGCTGCCAGCTCAGCTCATAGCGGCGGTAGAGCACCTGGACCGCCTCGAAGCCGAGCACCGGCAAGAGGTCGTGGCGCGGGCTGTAATAGCTCGTGTTGGAGCGCGTGCTGGCCGAGGTGGCGAGCTCGGCGGTGCCGTCGAGGCTAAGGTGCGGCTCGCTCCACAGCCGCTCGCTATAGTGCCCGTCGAGGGACGGCCGCAGGTTGCCGTCGGAAAAGCCCATGACGGCGGCGGTCAGGCTGGCCGCGCGGGATTCGCTCTCGCGCCAGGTGAGCGTGCCGCTGCCCTCGTCGGCCGTGACCCCCGCCTTGAGCGCCGGCAAGGGCGTGTCCTTGGCGAAGAGCTCGCCCTTGCCGTCTAGGTGCCACTGGTCGTCGAGCGCCCAGGCGGCGCTGAGTGCTGCACCCGGCTTGTCGCTGCCATAGCTGTTGAGGCTGGCCTCGGCCGCGGCGGTGAGCGGACCGGAGCGCCACTCGAGGCCGGCCGCGTGGCGGAAATAGTTTTCCTCGCCGGCCGCGGTCTCCTGCTCGGCGATGTATTCGCCGGCAAAGGCGCGCCATTGGTAGAGGATCGGCGCCGAGAAGAGGTGCCCATCGAAGGCGACGCCATTGCCGCCCGCCACGCTGGTCGCCGATTCGAAGGTCTTGCCGAGCGAGATGGTGAGCTCGGGGCGCTCATGGATGTCCCAGGCCTCGGCGAGACGCTGGGCGTCGCGGCGCTCGGGGTAGCGCCGCATCAAGTCCGAGGCCTCCGCCGCGGCGCGCTCGTAGTCCTGAAGCGCCAGCGCATTGCTCCCCTCGTCGGCGGCGAGCGCCGGATCGTTGGGCGCGAGTGCGGCGGCTACGTCGTATTCCTCCTGCGCCTTGCCCGGCCAGCCGCGCGCGCGGTAGACGCTGGCCAGGCTCATGAGAAAGGCCGGGTTGGCGGGGGCGGCGTCCACCAGCGCCTCGGTCATCGCCTCGGCCCGCGGCAGCTCGTCCGCGTAGAGCCGCGCGGAGGCGGCGGCGAGGTCGGCCGTCTCGCGCGCCGGATTGGGCAGCGGGTTGACCCCGCCCTTGAGCCACAGCCACTTGCTCTGAGCCGCGTCGAGCTTATCGATGAGGGCGACCGCCTTGTCGAGCTCCTCGAGCTCGACGAGGGAATAGAAGAGCCCGAGCGAGGGAGTGAAGCTGCCGCCCTCGCGCTCGAGCGCGCGTTCGTAGAGCGCACGCGCCTGCTCGGGCTCGCGCAGATAGAGATAGGCGTCGGCCGCGGCCTCGAGCGCATAGGGCGGGAGGTCCACCTTCTCTGCGCTGAGCCCCTCGTACTCGCGCACGAGATCCGCCATGCGCGCGCGGTCGCGATAGGCGATCATGCGGTCGAGGCGCGCGCGCATGAGATCGTCCTTGGCCGCATCGCCTGCGGCCGCGAAGTGCGCGATGAGCGCGTCGAGCCGTGCGATCGCCGCATCGGTCACGGCGAAGCGCTTCGCCTCGGATTCCGGCTCGAGCGAGCCGAAGCGCACAAGCTCGGCGGCATCGCTGCCCTCGAGGCGGTGCTGCTCCTCGTCCGTGACGAGGCCGGGCGACGCTTCCGCCAGCGCGAGCGCCTGGTGCGGGGCGCCCATGCGCTCGATCGCGAGGATGCGCGCCCGCGCAGCCTCCTTGTCCTGAGGTGCCAGCTCGAGCGCCTGGTCGTAGCGGCGCAGCGCCTCGACGGGCTGGTCGAGCGCCATGGCCGCATAGCCCGCCGCCATGAGAACTGGCAGCGTGCGGCGCCGCTGGAGCGCCGCGTCCGCCTGCGAGAGCGCTGTCACCGCGTCGCCCATGTCGGTGAGCACGAGTATCTCGCCCGCCGCGAAGTCCGGCTCGCCGGGAAAGCGGCGGCGGCCTTCGGCGTAGATCTTGAGCGCTTGCGGCCAGCGCTTGAGATCGCGGTAGGCGCGCCCTGCCGCGGACAGCACGTAGGCCGGCTGCCCTGGCGGCAGCCGCGCAAAGAGTGCTGCGGCCTCGGCTTGGCGGCCGGCCCAGGCGAGGACCGCGAGCTCGTCGCGGATGACGGCGAGATTGCCGGGCTCCTTTTCCGCGAGCGCCGTCAGGATGGCGAGCGCCTGAGCGTTATCGCCGGTGCGCGCGAGCTTGACCGCGAGCTCGTGCGCCGCCTCGTCGCCGCTCGGGGGAGTTGCCGTTTCCACGGCGGCGCGCAGGGGAGCCGCCGCCCTGCTGCGGACTGCGCTTCCGGGCGCTTGCGCCGGCGGCGGAGCCGCGGCTTCGGCGGTCCTGGCGAGGGGCGCCGGCGCGGCCCCGGGCTCAGGCACCTGGCTCGTCGGCTTCCGGCTCATGTCTTGCGCCTTGGTGGCCCGCTCCGCAGCACTCTCGTCCTCCCCGGCGTCCTCCCCGGCGTCTTTTCCAGCGTTGCCTCCGGCAGCGGCAGAGTCGGCCGCGGGCGGTCCCCTGCAGACGGGAAATTCCTCGGGAGGAGGCGCCTCGCCGTGCGGCGCGCTCGCGCGCCGGGCCCAATAGAGGGCGGCGACCGCGGTGGCGCCGAAGATCAAGGCGGCCATGCAGGTCAGTGCGATATGGCGCCTGTGGCCTGCCATCGCCAAGCGCCCCGGATCGCCAGATCGGCCACGGCCCCGCCCTCCATGCCGCCTTCATCGACGGTTCCCGCGCCCGCCGCGCAGCAACGCCCGCACGTGCCGTCCGCACTCGGCGGCACGACATGGTCCTCTGCAATCTGGGATAGTCTGCTGCCCGCTTCCCTTCAGGGATTATTGTGGGCGGAAAATGCCATGGTCTTGGCAGGACTCGCAAGTGCAATAGTCCAAGCCCGACAAAGCTTCGCGCGGCTTGCCAAGGCTAAAGCCGTGCGCCTTCTTCCCCGCGGCCGTGCCGGGACGGGGTGCAGCAAGCGTACCATCGTATTGGATGCGCAGAGCGGCGGCACGGCACCTATGCCACCGTGAAGCGAGCCGGCGGCTACGCCGCTTCTCCCAATAGCAAGATGCGATCGGCGTAGGTCCCTTGTCGGCGCACGGCGCCGGCAAAGATGTGATCGGCGGTGAGAAACTTGGCGTCTTCGGCAATGGCCAAGGCCAGATAGAGGCAGTCGGCGACGGCATGCCGGAGCTCCAGCGCCAACTCGAGTGCTGCCATGGCCAGCTCGCCATCCTCGGCGACGAGCGACAGGGGGAGCGTCAGGATGTCCTGGAAGGCTTGGCGCGCCTCGCCCGGGGAGAGCTCGCCCAGTGCTACCTTCCTTCTCAGCGCGTTGGCCGTCTCGACGAGAATGAAGGCGGGTGCGGCAAGTGCCCCGGCTCCCGCGGCCGCGGCGGAGGCCGCCTCGCTCCCAGACTCTTCGATCGCCAGCTTGACCGCCACCGAGGCGTCGAGCACCAGGCTCAACGGTCGCGCTCCTCGCGGATGAGGAGCGTGCTGTCGCTTTGCGCGGCACCGCCGCCGCGCAGCTTGGCCCGGCTGCGCAGCCGCGCCCAATAGTCGCCGCTCGCGGCCGCCATGCCGACCGCGGCGAGCAGAAGCTGACGCGCCTCCTCCTCCATGCTACGGCCATGCTGGGCGGCGCGGATGCGCAGCCGCCGTATGGTCTCGTCGTCGAGGCGGCGGATGTTCAGGTTCGCCATGGCACGGCGCTCCGTCGCAGCACTCTATGCGTATTCATTGTATTCAATGAAGGCATATAGCCGGCTTCGGTCGGCCGTCACAAGCCCAAAATGGCGAGCTGGCGGGCGATGACCTTGCCCTCGTCGTAGAGCTCGAGCGCGCGCGCTCGGCCGGCAGCGCCCTGGCGCGCGCGGAGCGCCGGGTCGGCGGCGAGCCGCCTCAAGGCCGCGGCAAGCGCCATAGCATTGCCCACGGGGACGAGGGCGCCGGTCTCGCCGGGCACCACCTCCTCGCGAGCACCTCGGATGTCGGTGGCGACCACCGGCAGCCCCGTCATCATGGCCTCGATGATCGAGCGCGGCATGCCCTCGCGGTGGGAGGGCAGCGTGAAGATGTCGGCGGCGCGCATGAGCCGGGGCACGTCGTCGCGGTAGCCGAGAAGGCGGATGCGTGGCGCCAGCACGGCATCGCGCCGCACTGCCTCGAGCGCCTGGTCGATGGCCGAGGCATGGTCGCTCGGCAGGCGCTCGCCCACGACCCAGAGGGTGGCATCCACCTCGCGCATCGCGGCAAAGAGCTCGGGATAGCCCTTCTCGGCCACGAGGCGGCCGACCATGAGGATGACGACGGCGCTCTCCGGCACCTCGAGTGCTGCGCGCACGGCCATGCGCTCGCCCGGCTCGCTTGGCGGATGGAAGCGCTTGGGATCGACGCCGTTGCCGATCGCGAGGACGACGCCGCCGGCCGAGAGATGGTAGCGCCGGGCCGCTGCGGCATCCTCCGCCGACTGGGTGAAGACCACGTCGGTGAGGCGGCCCGCGAGCCACTCGAGGAGGATGAAGAACGCCCGCCGCCACGCCGGCATGCCATCGTGGAAATAGAAGCCGTGCGCGGTATAGACGATTCTCGGCACGCCCGCGCGCCAGGCGGCAAAGCGGCCGATGAGGGCGGCGACCGGCGTGTGCACATGGACGATGTCGAAGCGTTCGCGGCGGAAGAGGGCTACGAGGCGCCGGTAGCTCGCGAGGTGCTTGCGGAGATCGAAGCTGCGCGCGATCTCGACCGCCTCGACCCTGAGGCCCAAGGCGCGCACCTTGTCGAGGAGCGGGCCGCCGGAGGCGACGCCGACCACCTCGTGCCCGGCCTCCTCGAGCGCGAGCATGAGGGGGGCTATGAAGTGGTAGAGGGTGAAATCGACGGCGCAGAGCTCGCAGATCTTCATGCCGCCCACCTTCACGCCGCCTGGCGCCGCTCCCACCACGCTTGGAAGGCGATGAGGGTCCAGAGCTGGGCCGAGCTGTCGCGCCGGCCGCTTGCGAGCTCGCGCACCCAGCGCTGCGGCAGCTCGGGCCGGAAGAGCCCTTGGCGGGCGAGGCGGACGGGGTCGGTGGCGCTGCGCACGAGGTCGCCGAGCTCGCCCTTGAGCCACTCCGCGATGGGGATCTCGAAGCCTTTCTTGGGCCGCGTCATGACCTCGGCGGGTAGCCGGCCGGCGAAGGCCTTGCGCAGGATGCGCTTGCCCGCGCCGGGTGCCAGCTTGAAGCGGCCCGGCATCGCCGCCGCGCACTCGACGACCCGGTGATCGAGGAAGGGGCAGCGCATCTCGAGGCTTGCGGCCATGCTCATGCGGTCGGCCTTGACCAGCATGTCGCCCACCAGGCCGAGGCCGAGATCGGCATCGAGCATGGCGTTGAGCGGGTCGCCGTCGCGGGCCGACGTGCGCAGGCCGCCCACGAGCTCCTCGACCGTGGGGGCCGCCGCCGGCTCGGCGAAGAGGCCGTCGAGCTCGCCCTCCTCGAGATTGCGCGCCCAGCCGGCCTGGCGCGCTGCTGCCTCCTTCCAGCCATGGGCGGAGAAGCGGCGCAGCCGCCGCGCCCGCTCGTAGAGCGGCCGGCTCTTGTCCTCGGGCAGCAGGGTGAGCGGCGCCAGCGCCGCGCGCTTGAGCCACGCCGGGAGACAGCCGAAGCGGGCGGCCAGGAGCTCGCCCTGGTATTTGCGGTAGCCGCCGAAGAGCTCGTCCGAGCCGTCGCCCGAGAGCGCTACGGTGACGTGCCGCCGCGTCTCCCGTGCCACGAGATACTGCGGGATCGCCGAGCTGTCGGCGAAGGGCTCGTCGAGCCCGTCCCACACCTTAGGGAGCGCCTTGAGCGTCTCCTCGGGCGTGACCTCGATCTCCTCGTGGGCGGTGCCGAAATGCTCGGCCACAAGGCGCGCCGCCGGGCGCTCCTCGTAATAGTCGGCGGCACCCGCGAAGCCGACGGTAAAGGTGCGCACGCGCTCGGCGTGCGCCGCCATCAGGCTCACCACGATCGCCGAATCGAGGCCGCCCGAGAGAAAGGCGCCGAGCGGCACGTCTGCCACGAGGCGCATCTTGACCGCCTCGTCGAGGCGCTCGCGGAGCGCCTCGGCCGCCTCCTCCTCGCACGCGAAGGGCCGCGGCCGCGAGGCGGCGAGGTCGTAGAAGCGCTCGATCTTGAGGCCCGCGCGGGAGAAGCGCGCGAAGTGCCCGGCCGGCAGCTTGCTAACGCCGGCGCTGATCGACCACGGCTCGGGCACGTAGCGCAGCGCGAAATAGAGCCGCAGGGCCGTGCGGTCGAGCGTGCCGGCGCTGCCTGCGAGGCATTCGAGTGCCACGAGCTCGGAAGCGAAGTCGAGGGTGCCGCCTTCATGGCGGTATAGGAGCGGTTTCTTCCCGAAGCGGTCGCGCGCGAGCACGAGCTCGCCCGCCGCCTGATCCCAGATGGCGAAGGCGAACATGCCCTGGAGCCTGGGCAGGAGGGCGCTCCCCCATTCGCGCCAGCCCTCGAGCAGCACCTCGGTGTCGGAATGGCCGACGAACTGGTGGCCGAGCCCCTGGAGCTCCTCGCGCAAGGCGGGGTAGTTGTAGATGCAGCCGTTGTAGCTGATGACGAGGCCAGCGCGCGCCATGGGCTGGGCGCCCGCGGGCGAGAGGTCGACGATGGCGAGACGTGCTGCACCGAGCGCGCAACGCTCGTCGAGGAAGCGCCCTTGCTGGTCCGGCCCGCGCGGATAGAGCCGCGCGATCGCCGCCTCGAGCCGTGGCGCGAGCGTGGTGCGATCGATGCCGCCGAGCGCCGCCCTGCCGACGATGCCGCACATGCCGCCCTGCCGCTCCCTTATGCGCTGCCGAGACGCTATTATCACAACCTCTGGAGCGGGGGGAAAGAATGAGCGACCCGTGGGCAGGCGCCTCCGCGCGCAAGCAGGCGATCCGCGCGCGGGCGGACCGCCAGGCGGACGAGCGCCTCGCCTGGATGGCGCGCAACGCCTATTACTACGCGGAGGACCACCGCTATCTGCGCTTCCTCGTGCCAGCGGGGCTCAAGGTGCTCGAGCTCGGCTGCGGGGTCGGCGATAGCCTGGCGGCCCTCAGGCCCTCGCGCGGGGTGGGCATCGATTTCAGCGAGGCGGTGCTGCGTCTGGCGCGGGCGCGCCATCCGGAATTCGAGTACCGCCTCGGCGACGTGGAGGATCCGGCGACGCTCGAGGGCCTGGGCGGGCCCTTCGACGTCATCCTCCTCTCCGACACCATCGGCGAGCTCGAGGATTGCCAGGCGACGCTCGCCAGCCTGCGCCGCCTGGCTGCGCGCGACACCCGCATCGTCGTCTCCTACCACTCGACCATGTGGGAGCCGGTCCTCAAGCTCGGCGAATGGATCGGCCAGAAGATGCCTCAGGAGCGGCAGAACTGGCTCGCGACCGAGGACATCATGGCGCTCCTCGAGCTCGCCGGCTTCGAGGTGGTGAAGCGCGAGTGGCGCCAGCTCCTGCCCAAGCGCCTGCTGGGCCTCGGTCCACTCGTCAACCGCTACTTAGCACCGCTGCCGCTCATCCGCCGCCTCGCCTTGCGCCACTACGTGGTGGCGCGGCCGCGGCCCAAGGAGCCGCTCGGCGATCTCTCGGCCAGCGTGCTCATCCCCTGCAAGAACGAGCGCGGCAACATCGAGCCCGCGGTCCGGCGCCTGCCGAGCTTCGCCAGCGAGCTCGAGATCCTCTTCGTCGAGGGCGGCAGCGGGGACGGCACCAGGGAAGAGATCGAGCGCGTCATCTCAGCATATCCCGAGCGCCGCATGCGCCTCTTGACCCAGGACGGCAAGGGCAAGGGCGACGCGGTGCGCAAGGGCTTCGCCGCGGCCGCGGGCGAGGTGCTCATCATCCTCGATGCGGACCTCAGCGTGCCGCCGGAATGGATCCCGCGCTTCTACGAGGAGATCCGCTCGGGCCGCGGCGAGTTCGTCAACGGCTCGCGCCTCGTCTATCCGATGGAGGACGAGGCGATGCGCTTCCTCAACCTCGTCGCCAACCGGGTGTTCTCCTGGCTCTTCAGCTGGCTCTTGAACCAGCGTTTCACCGACACGCTCTGCGGCACCAAGGCGCTCGCGAAGCGCCATTACGAGCGCATCGTCGCCAGTCGCGCCTATTTCGGCGACTTTGATCCCTTCGGCGACTTCGACCTCATCTTCGGCGCCGCCAAGCTCAACCTCAAGGTCGTCGAGGTTCCCGTGCGCTACGCGAGGAGGCGCTACGGCGAGACGCAGATCGCGCGTTTCCGCCACGGCTGGCTGCTGCTCCGCATGGTGCTCTTCGCCTTCCGCAAGCTGAAGGCGTTCTGAGGCCGACCGCCGCTCCGATCGTCATTCCCGCGAAAGCGGCAATCCATCGGCTCTGGACCCCCGCTCCCCGCCTTCGCGGGGACAAGCTTCGCGGGGGTGACGGGAGAGATGGTTCCGCGTAAACGAGACATGCGAGCGACAGCGCTGCCCAATCGTTGGGCAATCCGAAAGCCACCCGCATGAGGCTTGGCAAAAGGCTTCGCTTGACACGCGCGGCCCGATCATCCGTATCATGTCCGAGGCTGCGGAGGCCGGTCGCATGCGGGAGAACGACGCTGTCAGCAAGGCAAGGCGCGCGCCCGTGCTGCACTCCTGGTTCCATTCCTGGCGCTGGCTCGGGGCACTTTCCGTGCTCGGCGTTCTCGCCGTCTGGTATCTCCTGACCGAGCTCGCTCTGGTGCCCGCGGTGCTGCTGCCCGGCCCCGGCCTGGTCCTTGCCACCTTCATCGACATCGTGCAGCACGGCTACCGCGACACCACGCTGTGGCAGAACAGCGCTGCCACCCTGTGGCGCTGCGGCGCCGGTTTCGTGCTCGCCTGCCTGACGGGCGTGCCCCTCGGCCTCGCCATGGGGCAGAATGCGACGGTGCGCGCGGCTTGCGATTACATCGTGCAATTCATGCGGCCGCTGCCGCCGCTCTCCTATCTCATCCTCCTCATCCTCTGGCTCGGCACGGGAGACGCGTCCAAGATCGCCCTCCTCTATCTCACCGCCTTTCCCATCGTGGCCTCGAGCGCCATGGCGGGCGTGCGGGCGGCGAAGCTGCAGCGCATCCAGGCAGCGAAGGCGCTTGGTGCCTCGGACTGGCACGTCTTCCGCCACGTCATCTTCCCCTCGGCGCTGCCGCTCATCTTCACGGGCGCCAGGATCGCCCTTGCCGCCGCCTTCTCGACCGTGGTCGCGGCCGAGCTCATGGCGGCGACCGACGGGCTCGGCTGGATGGTCTTCTCGGCAAGCCGCTTCCTGCGCAACGACATCATCATCATCGGCATCATCCTCCTGGGCGTCATCGGCATGGCGCTCAACAGGCTCATGCTGCTGGTGGACGGCGCGGTCGTCCACTGGCGCGGCGTGGAGTGAGCGCCATGCCCGCCTCTCCCAGGCGCCGCCATGTCCTCGGCATCAATCCGGTCACGCTTCTCAGTCTCCTCGTCCTCATCCTTGCCTGGGTCGCCGTCACGGAGCTCGGCCTCGTCGACGACCTCTTCCTCCCGGGTCCCGGCCTCCTTTGGGCCGGCTTCCTCGATCTCCTCGAGAACGGCTACCGCAGCCGCAGCCTCTGGGAGCATGCCGGGCTCAGCCTCGAGCGCGTGCTCGCGGGCTTCTTGACCGGCGCCGTCTTCGGCACCCTCTTGGGCCTCGGAATGGGCTACGAGCGCCGCATCGAGGCGCTCTTCAGCCCGCTCGTCGAGTTCCTCAGGCCGCTGCCGCAGCTCGCCTATCTCGTCCTCCTCATCGTCTGGTTCGGCATCGGCGAGGAGGCGCAGATCATCCTCCTCTTCTTGACCGCCTTTCCGGTCTCGGCGATCGCCGCCATGGACGGCGTCAAGAGCGCCTCCCTCCAGCGCATGCAGGCGGCCAAGGCGCTCGGCGCCAGCGAGTGGCAGGTCTTCCGCTACGTCGTCTTCCCCTCGGCGCTGCACGAGATCTTCACCGGCGCCCGCTTAGCTATCGGCGTCGTCTATGCCACGCTCATCGCCGCCGAGATCATCGCCGGCAGCACCGGGCTCGGCTGGATGATCCTCGATGCCGGGCGCTTCCTGCGCTCGGACTACGTCTTCGTCGGCATCCTCATCATCGGCCTGATGGGCCTGGCGCTCGACCGGCTGCTCCTGGCCCTTGAGCATCGCGTCGTCCATTGGGCGGGACGGGATTGATCAAATCCGGTACGGGGGTCCCGGACGGGGAGCAAGACCCTCATGGAGAGAGCCAGGAAAGAGGAGGCGACAATGGGAGATCGCGATTTCGGGTCGGGCACGCTCAAGCGGCGCACCTTCATGAAGACCGTCACGCTCTCGGGTGCGGCACTGGTGGCCGGCTTGCCGGCGCGGGCGCTTCTTGCCGCCGGCAAGGCGCCCGACAGCGTCCGCGTGGCCTTCTTCGTCGAAACCAAGCCGACGATGATCGCCAAGGGCGAGGGCTGGTTCGAGAAGATGGCGGGCGGCCCGATCGCCTGGAGCGAGGTCGGCAGCGGCGCCGAGATCAACACGGCGATGGCGGCGAAATCGGTCGACATCGGGCTCGCCATCGGCTCCTCGCCCACGGCGGCCGGCATCAGCCAGAAGATCCCCTACGAGCTCGTCGGCATGGTCGACAACATCGGCCCGGCCGAGGACATGATCGTGCGCAAGGCGGCCAACATCAAGGCGCCGGCCGATTTCAAGGGGAAGAAGGTGGCGACGCCGTTCGGCTCGACTTCCCATTTCCGCCTGCTCGGCTACCTCAAGACCAACGGCCTCAGCGAGAAGGACGTGACCGTGCTCGACCTCAAGCCCGATGCCGAGGTTGCGGCCTGGACGCGCGGCGACATCGACGCCGCCTATGTCTGGAGCCCGGCCAAGTCGAAGATGCTCGAGGCCGGCGGCGTCAGCTTCCCGACCTGGAAGAAGCTGGACGCCGCGGGCTACGTGATCGCCGATCTCATCGTGGCGCGCGCGGAGTTCAGCACCGCCTATCCGGACGCCATGGTCGGTTTCCTCCACGCCTATCGCAACGCGCTCGCCATGTACAAGAGCAAGCCCGCCGAGGCCGAGGCGATCGTCGGCAAGCAGGCGGGCGTCAGCGCCGAGGTCGCCAAGCACGACATGGGCGAGTACGACTTCGTCACCTTCGAGCGCCAGCTCTCGCCGGCCTGGCTCGGCACCCCCGGCCATGCCGGAAAGTTCGCCACCGTGCTGAAGAGCACCGCCGACTTCCTCGTGGCGCAGAAGAGCATCCGCGCCGCACCCGGGATCGAGGCCTTTGAGAAGGCGATCAATACCAGCTTCCTCGCGAAGGCGGCGAAGGCGTAGTCGCAAAATCATCGATGCCGAACGGACCCCCCTCCCTGACCCTCCCCCTCAAGGGGGGAGGGGAGGTTCATGGCATGACAACAAAACTCCCCCTCCCCCTTGAAGGGGGAGGGTAGGGAGGGGGTGAGGGCATGTCCGCGCCCTTCGTCGAATTCGCCGGCCTCTCCGTCGAGTACCCATCCAAGGACGGGCCGGTCCTTGCGCTGGAAGGCATCGACCTCGCCTTCGCGGCCGGCGACTTCGTCTGCATCGTCGGCCCCTCGGGGTGCGGCAAGACGACCCTCATGCAGACGCTCGCCGGCTTCATCAAGCCGAGTGCCGGCCGCGTCGCACTCAACGGCGCCGCCATCGCCGGCCCCGGTCCCGACCGCGGCGTCGTCTTCCAGCAGCCGGCACTCTTCCCCTGGATGAGCGTCTTGGAGAACGCCGAGTTCGGGCCCATGGTGCGCGGCAAGAGCCGCGCCGAGCGGCGCGAGGCGGTGGAGCGCTATCTCGGCCTCGTCGGCCTCGCCGAGTTCCGCAACCGCTACCCCTACCAGCTCTCGGGCGGCATGCAGCAGCGTCTTGCCATCGTGCGCGCCCTCGTCAACGACCCCAAGGTCCTCCTGATGGACGAGCCCTTCGGCGCGCTCGATGCCTTGACGCGCGAGAAGATGCAGGAGGAGCTCCACGCCGTGTGGCGGCGCACGCGCATGACCGTGGTCTTCATCACCCACAGCGTCGAGGAGGCGGTCTATCTCGGCACCGAGGTCGTCGTCATGTCGCCTCGCCCGGGCCGCATCATCGAGCGGCTTGCGGTCGGCTTCTCGCGCGCGACCGCGGGCGGCGACGACATCCGCGCCATCAAGGGGAGCCCGGAGTTCGTCGCCACGCGCGAGCGCATCCTCGGCCTCATCTGGTCGATGGCGTCATAGCGCGCGGGGAAGAGAACAAGGATTGGAACCACAAAGACACAAAGACACGAAGAAGGCCTCTTGCGCGAAGCGCAATAAATCCTTCGTGTCTTTGTGTCTTTGTGGTGAATTTTCTTCTCACCTCCCCTCAACCCGTGCCGACCCTCTTCAGCGACCATTTGACCGCCGCCTCCTCGCCCGCGAGCGTGCTCTCGATGACGATCTGCTCGCTGCGCCGGACGCCGCCCGAGCCGCCGAGATAGACGCTCTCCGCGATGGCAAGGCGGCCGCCCGCGGCATCCAGGCGGAAGCCCATGCGGCCCGGCGTGCGCAAGAGGACGGCCTTGCCGTCCTGCACGAGCGACGCCTGCACCTCGGGATGGAGGTGGAAGCGCACCGCAAAGGCGAGCGGCTCGCGCCCGGGGCCGAGACGCGCGAGGCGGTCCTCGCCGCGCAGGTCCTCGCCACCGCTTGCGAGATAGAGGCGGCGGCGGTGCAGCACGTGGAAGGGCGGCTCGTAGCCGTCGTGGCTGGCATCCACAAGGATGGCGCCGTCCGCTTCCTCGCGCCGCGCCAGCACGTGGCGCGGGCGCCGGCCGATGCGGCCGTAGGAGAGGAAATCGCAGGAGTTGGTGTCGGCGAGCACGAGCGTCGAGTGCGCCGCCGTGGCGCGCTGGGCCATCAGCCACTCGCCCTTGGCGCGCGGCCTCGCGCCGCAATTCACGATGACGCGCTCCTTGCCGTAGGAGAGCTCGAAGCTGAGCGTGCCGGCATGGGCATAGGCCTCGCTGCCCGGCGGCGGCGGGGGGCCGGTGTCCATGAGCACGAGGCTGCTGCCGGCCTCGAGGCGCTGGAAGCCGGTGTGGGGTGCCGATGGCGGCGGCTTCCCCACCGCATCGGCCCTCGCGAGCACGGCGTCGATCTCTTGGGCGTCGCCCTCGCCCGTATGATTGAAGAGTGCCAAGCGCCCGTCGCCGTGGCGGAAGAAGCGCAGCATGGGCGCCATGCGGTCGATGGTCGCCTGCAGCCCCGCCGGCACCCCATGGCGGCCGGCGAGAAGGGTGCCGCGCAGCTCGACGAGGAGCGCCAGCGCCGCGAGATGGGTGGCCGGGCTGCGCTGGTAATGGCCGCCGTCGGGCAGCACCTGGACATCGAGCTCGGCCAGGAGGCGGGCCGCCGGCATGACGAGGCGGTCCTTGCGCCCGGGCAGGCAGGCTGTCGCCGTCACATCGGCGATGAGCGCCTCGAGCCGCCCGTGACCGGCGGGCGCAAGCGCAGCACCGCCGAGCCAGGCGAGACGGCCCAAATGGCGGAGCTGGCGCGCGATGCTGCGCAGGAGGCGTTTACGGAAGGCGTCGTCGGCGCCGCGCGTGAGGGCTTCGTAGGCGGCGAGCCAGGCGGCGATGCGGCGGCCGAGCACGTCGCCGCGCCAGGCGAGCGGCGACCACTCGCCGTGGCGCGCGATCCACTCCGAGACGAGCGCCCTGCCCTTCTCGCGCGCCGCGTCGCTGTCCACGGCCATAACGTCGGCGAGCCAGGCGAAGCCGTGGAGCTCTCTCAGCACGTCCTCGCTTACCGCGGCGGCGAAGGGATCGTCGCCGGCTATGGTCTCGCCCGCGAGCGTCCATTGGCCGGCGAGGATGGCGGCACCCTGGCGTGCGTCGCCGGGCCTCGCCCCGGGTGCCGAGGCGAGTGCCGCGGGTGCGGCACCGAGGAGGAGCACGCGGTAGGCGGCACTGGCAAAGACGAGACGCTCGGCAGCCGCACGCAGGCGCTCGCCGAGCCGCCGCAGGCGAGAGCCGGGAGCCTCCGCGGCGCTGCTCATCGCGGCTGCCCGCTGCCGGCGGCAGCCAGCGCCGCCATCAGCCGGTCCCCCTGAGCCTGGCGATGTTGGCGGCGTAGGAGCCCGGGCCGCCGCCGAAGGTGGCGGTGCCGGCCACCAGCACGTCGGCACCGGCCTTGACCGCCTCGCGCGCCGTCTCGAAGTTGATGCCGCCGTCGACCTCGAGCTCGACCGTCTTGCCGAGCCGGTCGATGCGCGCGCGCAGCTCGCGCAGCTTGTCGAGCTGGGAGGCGATGAAGCTCTGCCCGCCGAAGCCGGGATTGACGCTCATCACCAAGACGAGGTCGAGATCGCCGAGCACGTAATCGATGGCCTCGACGGGGGTAGCAGGGTTGAGCGCCGCACCCGCCTTCTTGCCGAGCGACTTGACGAGCTGGATCGTGCGGTGGAGATGGGGCCCCGCCTCGGGATGCACGGTGATGATGTCGGCACCCGCCTCGGCGAACTGGGCGACGTAGGCATCGGCCGGCGAGATCATGAGATGCACGTCGAAGGGAAGCTGGGTGTGCGGCCGCAGCGCCCTCACGACCGCGGGACCTATGGTGAGGTTGGGCACGAAATGCCCGTCCATCACGTCGATGTGGATATAGTCGGCGCCGGCCGCGGCAACCGCGCGCACCTCCTCGCCCAGCCTCGCGAAGTCGGCCGAGAGAATGGAGGGAGCGACGCGGACGGCACGCGGCATGAGGAGGTTCCTATCAGCTTGGAGAATCGGCCGCAAGGCTTGCCCGAAGGAATGGGGCGTCCACTAGCGTTTGAAGCAAGCCAGCGCGCTTGCATGGCTCAGTGCGACGAACATGCCGCTGTCGGTTTGAAGGGCACTCTTTACCTGACCGGGGACAGATTGACGGACGCGTCCTGCTCTCCGTGCGCACATCTAAAGCCGGCTACGGTGCCTTTGAATTCGTTGGATGTGAACTTGCCGACAAGATTGTGGCTGCCTACCTTTGCATTGACGGTTCCGTCGTGCGCAATCTCGCCAGAGACATCGAAAGTCGGTTTGTTATACCGGTTTTCAAAATGAGCCGTGCCAGTCAGCACATTGTTCGTCACGGTGATCGCAAAATAAAACGGGCAAGAGACAGGCCCGTAGGACAACAATGCCTGCCCCTTCCAGGCTCCATCATGCGCTCCAGGCGAAGCGGTGGGACTTGCGATCGCTTTGCTCGAAGGTGCGATCATGGCCTGCTGCTGCGGTCTAGAGGATTCGGCGTCAGCCGCGTTCGATGCCGTTGGGCTGTCGGTTTTCCGCTGATCGGCCTCGGCGATGTTCTGCCGTCGCGTCGCCTCCTGCCGAGCCTTGAGCGCCGCCTCGTCCGCTTTCTGCCGCTGGGCGGCCTCCTCTGTCTTGCGCCGCTCCGTCTCCTCAGCCTTCTGACGCTGCACTGCTTCCTCATCCTTCACCAGAGCATCGCGCAAGTTCTTCGCCTGCTCGGCGTAAGCGCCGGTGGGGTAGCGTCTTAGGAACCCGCTTACGACGCTGCTCTGCTTGGCATCCTTGACCCGCTGCCAGTCCGCTTCCTCTGTCTTCTGCCGTCGCGCTGCCTCCTCGTTCTTTAGCAGAGCATCGTGCAGGATTTTCGCCTCCTCGGAGTGGGTCCCTGCCGGATAGCGCCGCAGGAAGTCTGCCACCACGGCGCTCTGCTTGGCGTCCTTCGCGCGCTGCCAGTCTGTTTCCTCGGCGGCCGTCAAGTCTTGGATCGCGTCTCCCGGTAGAAAGCCGCGCACTTTGTTGTCCAAGCTCGCCACGCGGAACCAGCCCGTATCCTTGACCCGGCCAGTTACCTTTAGCGACACGCCCGGCTCCAGCGCCTTCACCAGTCTGGCCTCAGCTAGCGGTTTCTCGCGGACGTTCGCGCGCTTGACCGTGATGTAGGAGCCCTTGAACTCCTCGATGGCCGTCTCTGGCTGCGGCGGGAGCGCCGCCATCTGGCCCCGCTTCAGCCCTTCGATCATCACCTTTGCCAGGCCAGCGAAGGTGCCCTGGGGGAATTGCGTCAGGTACGCGTCGAAGTCCGCCGCGTTCGTGCTGTCTTTGACGATTGCCAGAATACGATCTCCGTCGTCGGACGCTGGCGAGCCAGGGCGGCGTGGTAGTCGCCCGCGGCTCGGCCTTCAATGCCGCCAGCCGATTGCGCGCCAATTCTTGAAGTTCACCCTTCGGGAAATTGCGTCAGGTATGCCTCGAAGTCCGCCGGGTTCTTGCTGTCCTTGATCGACTGCCAGAACACGATCTCCTTGTCCGGCTCCGCTGGCTGCACGACAGCCGGAGGCGGCGCCGGTGCGGGTGCCGGCGGCACGAAATAGAACTCGCCGACCAGCGACGAGGACTCCCATGGCACCTGCTTGCCTTGCGAGCGCTCCACCACGGAGGCGCGCACGCGCCTGAACAGCTGCTCGACCTCCAGCCCGGGCGCGGTCATCGACTTCAAGAGCTCCGCCGTAAAGAGTCCGTGCGCGCTGTCGCCATCTGCCGCCACACCGCCCGGCGCCGTGGCATAGGAGATCAGGGTACCGCGCGCGGCGTCGATTGCCGCGAGCCCGCCCGAGAGGCCGCGCAGCCCACGCCCAAACGGGCTGTCGCGGCAGGCGTCGAGAATCACCAGGGCTATCCGGGATTGCGCGATATTGAAGCGATCGGTCACCACCTCCATGGGAAACGTCTCGAATGGGATCGCGTCGTCGCTTTCCACCTTGGCATCTACGGGGAGCAAGTAATTCAATCCTCTGAGCTGCATGCCGTGCCCGGCATAGTAGAAGAGCGCCACGCCGTCATGCGGCAGTGCTCGGCTGAACTCGACGAACGCGGTCTGCATTGCCTTGAGATCGGCGTCCTCGACTTCGATCACCTTGAAGCCAACGTCGCGCAGCTCCTGTGCCATGGCGCGGGCATCGTTGACCGGATTCTTGAGCTTCGGCACGCCTGCGGCGCGATAGTCGCCATTGCCGATGACGAGTGCCACGCGGGGCTCGGTGGCCTCGGCAAGCGCGCGGCCGCCCGAGAACGCCGCGAGCAAAACCACCGCAGCGAAGAGAACCGCCGACGGCGCACGCCACGCCCTGAGAGGCGCGCCCTGCCGGCCAGCCGTCGGACTGAACGAAGCTCTGCCTTGATGCTGCAGCGAGCCCACCTCGTCCCCCTGGCGTCGAGGAAGCGCCGATCTCGCTCACAGGGCGAAAATTAACATCGACCCGGGCGATGTGTCGACTTTGATCCGCTGCCTGCGAGGAGCGCCGCTCGGCAGCGGACCGCCGCAAGGCTTGCCCTCGCCGCGTAATTCGGCGATTCCTTCTGCCATGAAGCGCATCGGCATCGTCGGCGCCGGCGCCTGGGGAACGGCGCTCGCCCTCGTCCTTGGCCGCGCCGGACGCGAGGTCGTGCTCTGGGCCCACGAGCGCGAGGTGGTGCAGGCGATCAACGCCGGCCACGAGAACCCGCTCTATCTTCCCGGCGTCAAGCTTCCTCCCGCGGTCCGTGCCACGGCGGAGCTCGCCGACTTGGCCGCCGCGGAGGCGATCCTCCTCGTCACCCCAGCGCAGCATCTGCGCACCCTCGCGCGGGCGCTCGCGGTCCGGCTCCGCAGCGGCACCCCGATCCTCATCGCCACCAAGGGCATCGAGCAAGGTACCTCGGCGCTCATGAGCGAGATCGTGGCCGAGGAAGTGCCGGCCGCCCCGCTCGCCGTGCTCTCGGGCCCGAGCTTCGCCGCCGAGGTGGTGCTGGGGCTGCCGATGGCCTTGACGCTCGCGGCGCGCGACGCCGGCCTCGGTGCCAAGCTCGTGCGCGCCGTCGGCAGCCGGCACTTGCGGCCCTATCTCTCCGACGATCCCGTTGGCGTCGAGATCGGCGGTGCTACCAAGAACGTCATCGCCATCGCCTGCGGCATCGTCGCCGGACGGCGGCTCGGCGACAATGCGCGCGCCGCCCTCATCACCCGCGGCCTCGCCGAGATGGCGCGGCTCGGCGTCGCCAAGGGCGCCCGCGCCGAGACCTTCATGGGCCTCTCGGGCTTGGGCGATCTCACCCTCACCTGCAACGGCGCCCAGTCGCGCAACTTCTCGCTCGGCCTGGCGCTCGGCCAAGGGCGGGCGCTTGCCGGCATCCTCTCCGAGCGCCGCTCCGTGGCCGAGGGGGTGACGACGGCGCCGGCGGTGGTCGCCCTCGCGCGCCGGCTTGGCGTCGACATGCCGATCTCGCGCGCGGTCGAGGCGGTGCTGCACGAGGGTGCGGCGATCGACGCCACCATCGCGGGCCTGCTCGCGCGGCCCTTCAAGAGCGAGGGGACGGCCAAGGGGACGGCCAAGGGGACGGCCAAGGGGACGGCAAGGCTGGAACGTCCTCCCGAGTTGCGCTAGGGTCGCGCGCGGCAGCCCGATTGCCGAGGACGAGTGCCTCCATGGCCCATTGGCTCTTCAAGTCCGAGCCTGGCGAGTTCTCCTGGGACGACCTGGTGGCAAAGGGTGCGAGCGCCTGGGACGGCGTGCGCAACCACCAGGCCGCCAACAACATGAAGGCGATGAAGCTCGGCGAGCGCGGCTTTTTCTATCACTCGGTCGACGAGAAGCGCATCGTCGGCGTGCTCGAGGTCTCGGGCCTCTACCGCCCGGACCCGAGCGACGCGAGCGGCCGCTTCGGCATGGTAGAGGTGCGCCCGGTCATGCCGGTGGCACGGCCGGTGACGCTCGCCGAGATCAAGGCCTCGCCTCGCCTCGGCAATCTCTTGCTGGTGCGCCAGTCGCGCCTCTCGGTGGTGCCGATCGGCGACGCCGAGTGGCGGCTCCTCAGCAAGATGGCCGGCGTCAAGCCGTGAGCGGCGCCGCGGCACAGCAGCTCCTCTGCCGCCTCGAAGAGATCCCGGAGGGCGAGGGCCGCGGCTTCACGCTCGGCGCGGGCGAGGAGCGCACGCTCGTTTTCGTGGTGCGCAGCAGCGGCCGCGTGCACGGCTACCTCAACAGCTGCCCCCACATCGGCACGCCGCTCGACATGGTGCCCGACCGCTTCATGACGCAGGACAAGCGCCACATCCTCTGCATGACCCACGGCGCGCGCTTCCGCGTCTACGACGGCTATTGCTTCACCGGTCCCTGCCAGGGCCAGTCGCTCGCCCGCATCGCGCTCGCCGTCAAGGACGGCGCCGTCGTCCTCGAGCGGGCGCCGGAGCGGCACGCTCAGAAATCGATGCAGCGCCCCTTGCGCTCCCAGTCGCCGTAGCGCGTGGGCTCCGGCCCCTCCGGGCCGCCGGTCTCGGGGACCTTCTTCGCGGAAGCCGGCCGTCCCTCACCCCGACCTCGATCCGCTTCGCGGCTCGAGCCCGCAAGCGGGAGAGGGAGGGGCCCGTTGCGCAGCAACGGGAGGGTGAGGGAATCCACGGCATCGCCCAATTTCTTCTCATTCTCGCTCATAGCTTTGACCATAGGTCGCGCCCGCCCGCCTGCCAAGCTGCGATCTTGATCAATCGGCCTGCCTCCCCATCTATGTCAGTCATGAACACGCTCCGCACCGGATTGCTCATAGCGGCGCTGACAGCACTCTTCATGGCCGTCGGCTGGCTCGTCGGCGGCACGGCCGGCATGGCGATCGCCTTCGTCGCCGCCGCGGGCATGAACCTCTTCGCCTATTGGAACTCGGACCGCATGGTGCTCGGCCTCTATGGCGCGCGCGAGGTCGACCGGGCCTCCGCACCCGGCCTCTACGGCATCGTCGAGCAGCTCGCCGACCGCGCCGAGATCCCCATGCCGCGCGTCTATGTCGTGGAGCAGGACCAGCCCAACGCCTTTGCCACCGGCCGCGACCCGGCCCATGCCGCCGTCTGCGTGACCTCCGGCCTCTTGCGCATCGTGAGCCACGAGGAGCTCGCCGGCGTGCTCGGTCACGAGCTCGGCCACATCAAGCACCGCGACACCCTCACCATGACGATCACCGCGACGATCGCCGGTGCCATCGGCATGCTCGCCAACTTCGCCTTCTTCCTCGGCGCCTTCGGCGGGCGCGACGAGCGCGGCAACCCGCTCGGCATCGTCGGTACCATCCTCGTGGCCCTTCTGGCGCCCGTCGCCGCTACCCTCGTGCAGCTCGCCATCAGCCGCAGCCGCGAGTACGAGGCGGACCGCGCCGGCGCCGAGGTCTCGGGCCATCCCCTGTGGCTCGCCGCGGCGCTCGAGAAGATCGAGCCCTACGCGCGCGGCACGCCCAATCCCGTGGCGGCGGCGCATCCGGCGACGGCACATCTCTTCATCGTCAACCCGCTCGCGGGCGAGCGCATGAACAACCTCTTCGCCAGCCACCCCGCGACCGAGAACCGCATCCGCCGCCTGCGCGAGATGGCGGGTGCCGCCGGCCCGGCCGCCAGCCCCTGGGGCTGAGCGCGCGCCGCGGGCGGCACGGCGATGAGCCGCCCCGGCAATGAGGCCGCTCTAGGCCCTGCCGCCGCCAAGCCCGCGGCCCGTGCCGTGGCGCTCGACATTCTCGCTTCCGTGCTCGACGCGCGGCGTCCCTTCGACGAGCTCTTCGACGGCCATCGCGGTCTCGCCACACTCGAGGCGCGCGACCGCGCCTTCGTGCATCTCATGGTGGCGACGACGCTGCGCCGCCTCGGCCAGATCGACGCCCTCATCGCCCATTGCCTGGCGCGTCCGCTCCCGGCCAAGGCGGCAACCGCGCGCCATCTCCTCCGCTTAGGGGTGGCCCAGCTCCTTTTTCTCAAGGTGCCGCCCCATGCCGCGGTGGGCGAGACGGTAGCGGTCGCGGACGCCATCGGCTGGGGCGGCTTCAAGGGCCTCATCAACGCCGTGCTGCGCCGGCTGGCGGGGGAGGGCGAGGCGCTCGCGGCCGGCCAGGACGCCGAGCGCCTCACCACGCCGGACTGGCTGTGGCAGAGCTGGAGCAGCAGCTATGGCGAGGAGACGGCCCGCGCCATCGCCAAGGCGAACCTCGCCGAGGCGGCCCTCGACCTCACGGTCAAGGGGGATCGCGAGCGCTGGGCCGCCGTGCTCGGCGCGGCCCTGCTGCCGACCGGGAGCTTGCGCCTGGCCGCGGCCGGCGACGTGCGGGCGCTCCCCGGCTTCGCCGAGGGCGCCTGGTGGGTGCAGGACTCGGCGGCGGCTTTGCCCGCACGGCTCTTGGGCGAGATTGCGGGGAAGCGCGTGCTCGATCTCTGCGCCGCCCCCGGCGGCAAGACGGCGCAATTGGCACAAGCGGGTGCTGCGGTGACCGCCCTCGACCGCTCGGCCCAGCGCTTGAAGCGCGTCGCGGAGAATCTGGCGCGGCTCCGCTTGACCGCCAACCTCATCGCCGCTGACGTGGTCCTGTGGCGGCCCGAGGAGCCCGCGGACGCCGTGCTCCTCGATGCGCCCTGCACGGCCACGGGAGCCATCCGGCGCCATCCCGACGTGCGGCACCTGAAGACGCCGGCCGACGTGGCGCGCATGGCAGCCGAGCAGGACCGCCTGCTGCGCGCCGCACTGGCCATGCTGCGGCCGGGCGGCCTCCTCGTCTACGCGGTGTGCTCGCTCGAGCCCGAGGAGGGTCCGGCGCGCATCGCGGCACTCGTGGAAGCGGGCCTGCCGGTCAGGCGGCGCGCCATCGAGCCGCGCGAGCTCGCCGGCTTGGCGGAGCTCGTGAGCGAGGCGGGCGATCTGCGCACGCTGCCCTGCCATCTCGCGGAGCTCGGCGGCCTCGACGGCTTCTACGCCTGCCGCCTCGAGCGGTTATAGCAAGGAAATCTCACCGCGAAGGTCACGCCTTGACGCCGGCGCCGATGGCCTTGGGTGCATCCGGATCGAGGGGCCAGCGCGGGCGGGCCGCGAAATCGAGGCCGTCGGTCATGCCGAGGCTCAAGCGCTCGATGCCGGCCCAGGCGATCATGGCGCCGTTGTCGGTGCAGAGCCGTGGGGGCGGGGCTAAAAATCGGAAGCCATGCGCCGCCGCGGTGGCCGCGAGGCGCTCCTTGAGTGCTGCATTGGCGGCGACCCCGCCCGCGGTCACGAGCACGCGGCTTTGGCCGTAGCGCTTGCGGAAGCTCGCGAGCGCATGGGCGGTGCGGTTGGCCAGCACGTCGGCGACGGCCGCCTGGAAGCTCGCGGCAAGATCCGCGACGCTCTTTTCGGCGGCAGGTCCCAGCCCGTCGATCGCATGGCGCAGCGCCGTCTTGAGCCCGGAGAAGGAGAAGTCGCAGCCCGGACGACCTAAGAGCGGGCGCGGCAGCGCGAAGCGCTTCGGGTTGCCCGCGGCGGCGGCGCGCTCGATCGCAGGTCCCCCGGGATAGCCGAGGCCGAGCAGCTTGGCGGCCTTGTCGAAGGCCTCGCCCGCGGCGTCGTCGAGGGTGGTGCCGAGGCGGCGGTAGCGCCCGACGCCCTCGACCGCGAGGAGCTGGCAATGGCCGCCCGAGACGAGCAGCAGGAGATAGGGGAAGGCGAGCTCGTCCACGAGGCGGGCCGAGAGCGCGTGGCCCTCGAGGTGGTTGATCGCGAGGAAGGGCTTGCCGGCCACGGCGGCGATGGCCTTGGCCGTCATGACGCCGACGAGGAGGCCGCCGATGAGCCCAGGACCTGCGGTGGCGGCGACGCCGTCGAGTGCGGCGAAGCCGATGCCGGCCGCCGCCATGGTCTCGCCCACCAGCCGGTCGAGATGGTCGAGATGGGCGCGCGCCGCGATCTCGGGCACGATGCCGCCGTAGGGGCGATGCTCGGCGAGCTGGGAGAGCAGGCGCTCGGCGAGCACCGTGCGGTCCGAGCGCACCACCGCCGACGCCGTCTCGTCGCAGCTCGTCTCGATGCCAAGCACGATCATGGGGGCGGCAGTCTAGGCCGGCCCTCCGGCGCGCGCATCCTCTTTCCTAGTGCAACAGAGTCTGCGCGCAAAATCAAAACCGCTCCGGCCAGCGGCGCGCGCCGTGGTAGATGCGCAAGATTTGCAACCTGTTACCCTGCACCCGGTACGGCACGACGAACGGCGCGCTCGGGATCACAAGCTCGCGCGTGCCCGGCACGCGGCCAGGCCGGCCCAACTCCGGGTTCTTGCTCAGGAGAGTTTCCACATGGTGGATGATGTGGAGGGCGATGCGTTGCGCCGCGGCGGGGTCGTCCTCAGCGATATAGGCGCGCAGAGATGCGAGATCGTCGATGGCCTCGGGCGAGCAGACCGGCGTCATGATCGGGAGCGTTTAGGCGCCGCCCGTTCGTCCTTGCTGCCCCACGAGGCGACCCACTCCTTCAACGCCTCGTGCGCAATCCCCTCGCCGCGGTCGAGCGACGCCATCGCCTGCTTGATGCCGGCGACCTGCCACTCGTTCGAGTCGAGGTACGCGTCGATCGCCTCGGCGGCGAGAAACGAGCGGCTGCGCCCGGTGCTCCGGGCGAGCTTCTCGAGCCGCTTCCTGGCACTCTGGTCGACGCGGACGGTGAAGGTCGTGGAAGCCATGTCGCCGAGATGTCCCGCGGATGGGTGCTGGCATGTACACAATAAAGCACGAGGTCGCGGCGAGCAAGATGGACCGGCACCCTCTTTCAATTGCCGGCCGAAGCGGGTAGAGCATGCGCCATGCGTGTCCTCATCACGCGCCCGCGGGAGGAGTCCGAGGCGGTAGCTAAGCTGCTCGCAGCACGGGGCATCGAGTGGCTTATCGATGCGCTCCTCGATATCCGCCCGTCTGCGGCGGCACTTCCCCTCACGGGCGTGCAGGCGCTTGCCTTCACCTCGGCCAACGGCGTGCGCGCCTTTGCCGCGCGCGAGCCTCTGCGCGCGCTCCCCGTCTTCGCGGTCGGCGAGCACACGGCAGAAGCCGCACGCGCGGCCGGCTTCGCGCGCGTGGAGAGCGCCCAAGGTGCTGCACCCGAGCTCGCCCGGCTGCTCTGCGAGAGGCTCGATCCCTCTGCGGGTGCCGTTCTCCATTGTGCCGGCGCGGTGGTGCGGGGCGAGCTCGCGCCGCGGCTTGCCGAAGCGGGCCTCGAGCTGCGCCGCGCGGTGCTCTACGAGGCGGTGCCGGCCGCGGCACTTGCGGCAGCGACCCGTGCCGCCCTCGCCGCGGGCGCGCTCGACGCCGTGCTGTTTTTTTCCCCCCGCAGCGCTCAGACCTTTGTTAGTCTCGCGCGAGCCGCGGGTCTGGCCGGCGCATGCGCGCGTCTTGCCGCCTTAGCCTTGAGCCCGGCGGTGGCCGAGGAGGCGAGGGCGCTCGCCTGGCGGGAGCTGCTCACGGCGGCACGTCCGGCCCAGGCCGCCCTCCTGGCACTTCTCACGAAGCCGCGGGGCGAGGACCAGGGTGTCGGAAGCATCGCAGCAGCCAAGCGCTAATCCCGAGGGCAGCGGCGCTGCCGGCAGCGATAGCCCGGTCGCGCGCGCTCTCGGCGCCTTCGGCGGCGTGCGCCCCATGGCGGCCAAGCTCGGCGTCCCCGTCACCACCGTGCAGGGCTGGAAGGAGCGCGGCCACATCCCGGCCGCGCGCATCCCCGACCTCCTCGCCGCCGCGGCCAGCCACGGCGTCGCCCTCACGGCAGCGGACTTGGATGCACCGGCGGCAGGCTCGGGTGCCGCTGCCGAGAACGGCGAGCGCGCGGCCGCCCAAGCGAGCGCCCAAGGGAGCACCCAATTGAGCACCGGGCGGACCGCCCAAGGTGCCCGCGCTGAGGCAGCTACGGCCGCGGCCGTCGTCTCGCCCCCGCCCCATGCCATCGCCGCCGCGGCACCATCGCCGCGCGGCTCGGCGGCAGCACTCTGGGCCATCGCCGTGGCGGCGCTCGTGCTCGCGGCCGCGGTGAGCCTGCCCACCTGGGGGCCAGCACTCGGCCTCAAGGCAAGGGACGCGACGCCGGCGGCGCCGGCGGTGCAGGCGGGCGACGGCGCGCTCGTGCAGCATCTCGAGGCGCTCACCCGCAGCCTCGCCGCGGTCGAAGGGCGCTTGGCGGGCCTGGAGGCGGCGGCCGGGAAGGCAAATCCAGCGCCGGCCGCGGCCGATACGGCGGCCCTTGCGGAGCGCGAGGCCAAGCTCGCCGAGACGGTCGCCAGCGGCGAGCGGCGCACGGCGGCGCTCGAGAGCGCTCTTGCCGCGCTTGCGAGCCGTCCGCAAGCGGCCGACGAGAGCGGAAAGCTGGCCGCTCTCGAGAGCGGCAACGCCAAGCTCGCCGCCTCCCTCGAGGCCACCCAACAGCGCCTCGCCGCCCTCGAGGCGAGCGCCGCCAAGGCCGCGGCGCTCGACGGGCGGCACCTCGCCCTGGTGCTCGCGGTGGGGGAGCTCCGCGCGGCCCTCCAGCACTCGGAGGCCTATGACAAGCCGCTCGCCGCGGTCGCGGGCTTGAGCGAGGGCGACGCCGAGCTCGCGGCAGCGCTCGCCGTGCTCAAGCCGGCGGCAGCCAAGGGCGTCCCCACCTTCCCCGAGCTCGCCGAGCGCTTCGACGGTGCTGCACTCGCTGCCGCGCGCGCCGCCATCATGCCGGCGCCCAAGGGCTGGCTCGGCGCCACCCTCGCCACCCTCGCGCGCCTCGTGGTGATCCGCAAGAACGATGGCCAGGGCGGCGGCAGCGACGCCGCCCTCGCGCGCGCCGAGGCGCTCCTGAGGACGGGCGATCTCGCGGCGGCGGTGGCCGCCTTGGCAGAGCTCAAGGGTCCGCCGGCCGAGGCCATGGCACCCTGGCTCGCCGACGCCAAGGCGCGGCTGGCCGCGGATGCCGCACTCGCCAGGCTCGAGAGCCGCGCCATCGCCCGGCTCGGCGAGAGCCGCTCGTGAGGCGAGGCTAGGCAGCCATGGTGCGGGCCACCTTCTGGCTTGTCGTCCTCGCGGCAGCGGCGGCCGCCATCGCCTGGCTCGCCGATCATCCGGGCTCGCTCACGCTCTATTGGCGCGACTACCGCATCGACACCTCGGTTGCCGTGCTGGCCGGCGCCGTGGCGTTGGCGAGTGCGCTGGCCGCGGCACTCTATCAGCTGTGGCGCTGGCTCAGGCGCGCGCCCGCCGCCGTGGCCCGCCGCCGCCGCGAGAGCCGCCGCCTCAAGGGATACCGCGCGTTGACGCAAGGCATGGTCGCGGTGGCGGCCGGCGACCCGACGGAGGCGCGGCGCCAGGCGCGGCGCGCGGATGTGCTCTTGAACGAGCCGCCGCTCACCATGCTGCTCTCGGCCCAGGCCGCCCAGCTCAACGGCGACGAGGCGGCGGCGGCGAACTACTTCTCCGCCATGCTGGAGCGGCCGGAGACCGAGTTCCTCGGTTTGCGCGGCCTCGTCGTGCAGGCGAGCAAGACGGGCGATACCGCGCGGGCGCTCGCACTCGCGCGCCGCGCCAAGGCGCTGTCGCCGCGCACGAGCTGGGTCTTGAGCACGCTCTTCGAGCTCGAGGCGCGGGCCGGCCAATGGTCGAGCGCCGAGGAGACCGCGCGCTTGGCACTCGCCGCCGGCACCATGCGCGCCGCCCAAGGCACGCGCAACCGCGCCATCGCCCTTTACCAGCAGAGCCTCGCGGCCGAGGCCGCGGGCGAGACGGCGGCAGCGCTCAAGGCCGCGCGCAAGGCGAACGCGATTGAGCCGGGCTTCGTGCCGGCCGCCGTGGAGACCGCCAAGCTCCTCATGCTGCAAGGCAAGCGCAAGCGCGCGGAGCGCAACGTCGAAGCCGCCTGGCAGCTGGCGCCGCATCCGGCGCTGGCGCGGCTCTATCTGGCGCTCGGCGAGAGCGACGAGCCGATCCGCCGCCTGATGCGCATGCAGGCGCTCGCCAAGCTCAGGCCCGAGCACCCGGAAAGCTCCCTGGCCCTGGCCGAGGCGGCCATTGCCGCACGCCTCTGGGGCGAGGCGCGGCGGGCGCTCGCGGCACTCCCGGGCGACGGGGCTCAGGGCGAGAGCGCGCGGGCCTGCCGGCTCAAGGCGGCACTCGAGGAGGGCGAGCACGGCGACGGCGCCCGCGCGCGGGAGTGGCTGCGGCACGCCGCGGGCGGGGAGCCGGATGCGGCCTGGCTCTGCCGCAACTGCGGCGCCGCCGAGGCCGAGTGGCAGGCACTCTGCCCGCGCTGCGCCGCCTACGACGCGCTCGCCTGGGAGAGCCCGGCGCGCGCCGCACCGTCATCGCTCGTGCCGCCGCCGGCCGCAGCCGCCGGCCGCAGCGGCGTCAGTTCCTTGTCCGGCTAAGGAAGGCGTGAGCGATCTCGACCACCACCGGGCAGTGGTCGGAGAGGCTGCGGTAGGCGGCGGGGCGCTCCGCTGCCTGCCACGGCGAGATGGGGGCGCAGCCGGCGAGCGCGCAATAGCCGCTCACCCGCGTGCGCCCCTCCTCGAGAGTGCCCATGGCCGCACTCGCCAGGAGGTGGTCGAGGCGGCCGCCGCGGCCGCGGTAATATTCCGTGCAAGCGGGGAGAAGCGGCGCTTGCCGCAAGGCGGGTGCCGCCGCCGCGGCGCGCTCGGCGAGCGCCTGCACCTCGACCGCCGCCGAGCCGCGGCGGCCGTCGCCCATGGTGTTGAAGTCGCCCAAGAGAACCACGCGCTCGCCGTTCGCGCCGAGCCTTGCCGTGGCGCGCGCGAGATTGGCGAGGGCTGCCGCGCGCTCCGCCGCATCCTCGGGCCGGGCGCCGCTCTTCAAGTGCACGACGATGGCATGGAAGCCGGCCTGAGCGTCGTCGCGCGGGATGAAATAGCCGTGGCGGCCCGGCCGCAGCCAGCCGGCGCAAGGCTCCTCGGGCCCGCGCGCGCGGTCGTTGAGCGACCAGTCGTCCTCTCCTTGCGCGAGGCGGAGCCGCCGCGCGTCCCACAGGAAGCCCACGTGCTGGCTCGCAGCAGCGCCGCAGCGCTGGAGATCGACCTGCCAGGGCTCGCCGGTCAGGCGGCCGAGCTCGGCCAGGAGCTCGGCCATGCGCGCGCGCGCCGCCTCGGTGTCGCGGATCTCGACGACGCCCAGGAGATCGAGGTTCATCCAGGCGATGGCGCAGGCGAGCCAGCCCACGTGCGTGTGGTCGGGGAACCACTCGATGTTCCAGGTGCCGAGCCTCAGGCTCCCCGCCGCGGCGTCATCGGCCATGCGGCCGTGCTCGACCTCGACGACCTGCCGGCAGAGGGCCGCACTCGTCCACACCCGCACCTCGTCGCCGCTCGCGGCGGCGGCAGCCCGGCCGCAAAGCAAGAGCGCGGCGACCGCCACGAGCAGGAGGCCGGCGACAGCGAGGCCGCAAAGCGCGGTTCGTTTGGATACAACCATGCAGTGTAACATCTGTTATTACAATCTAATATAACGAGCATAGCAAAAGAGCATGAAATTGCAATCTCAAAGCCATAGCCGCGCGCGCCGCGCCGCAGTTGACGGGGGTCCCTTCCGAGGGTAGCTTCTGCGCGCCCTGGCGCCCCGGCGGGGGGCAGAGCGCGGGGGCAGAGCGCCGACGTAGCTCAGGGGTAGAGCAACTGATTCGTAATCAGTAGGTCCGAGGTTCAAATCCTCGCGTCGGCACCAATGAAATCAATGTGTTAAAGAACAAAAGCGGACGGGCGGCGGGTGCCTAGGTATCCCCTAGGTATCACGCGGGTTAATTTCGGCCGCGCGGTGGCGAGGCATTGCCATGGTCGCCTGATGATCATGCTGCTGTGCCTTGGCTCGAGGCGCGAGCCGAATCAGCAGCGCCCGAATGCCGAGCCTGCAACAACCATCGGGCTGGCGGGCTTCGGGATCGCCGAGCAAGCCGGCGATCCGCTCCGCGATGCCCTGGCGGGCACCGGCAGCGGAGCCCCGCTGCCTTCGCTTCGCCCCCATGATGCTCGGCAGGCGGAGCAAGAGGGCGTAGTTGGTGCGGCGACGGACCCGCGCCTAAGGTAGGGCAAGATAAAGCAGTGCCTCCAACAGGCACCTATGTCCTTGTCTGCACATCGCTATTCATGGCTCCATGCAATTCGCCTTGGAGCCAGGGCAGCGCTACTGCATTGTTTCGGCACGCTTCTGATGGAGCCTCGCTGGCCGGCGCACTGTCGGCTTTTGTCGTGGCCCCGTCCTCGCGGTCATGCGTTAACGTAACTGGCTCGGACTCGGAAGTTGCTGGGATCGAGCGGCGAGATTATAGTTGCGCGAGATATCGGAGGAGCATCGCTATGCGCCTCTTGCTTGCGCTCGGACTGCTTGTCATCCCGATCTCGCAGGCACGCCCGGCGCCGCTCGACGATTGGTGCAACGCGGCGGCGCTCCCATCAAGCATCGCGATTTGCAGCGACGCCGAGCTACGCTCGCTGGCCGTCGAGCGCCCTCAAAAGTGGTTTACGGATTGCGAATGTGAATGGGAGGGGCTGAATGTCTGATGCCCGGTCCATGCCAGCTACGTTCCATCCTCGCGGCTATGTCGAGGGCGGAAAATTCTATCCCAACTCCACCGCCAGGCGTGCTTGGTGGTGGCTTTCGCTTCCCTTTAAGATCGTCGTTTATCCATTGGCGTTGGCATTCTTTAACTACTTCATCGCCCTGATTTTCTTTCCGGCTTTTGTTGTTATTGGCGTCTTAGAGGTCTTCGCGCTTCTGATTTGGATGGGCGGGGGATTCCGAAAAAAGCGCGGCGTCTATGAAGGCGATTGCCCGCACTGCGAGCGGCATTTCTACCTGGCTGGCAAGCTCGGAAACTGTCCGATTTGCACAAAGCGGGTAATCGTCGAGAACGATCAATTCGTCGCCCTTTAGCTTGCAACGGTTGGGCGGAAGCGCCCGGAAGTCGAACCCGGATCGCGACTTAAGTCGTTGCGCGGTGAGAGGCGCGCAGCGCGACCGCGAGACCAAATCCGGCAGAGATACCGTTCGCGCATCGCGCGCGTCGCGCGGAGCGGTCCTGAAAGCGTGAGCGTTCCGGTGCACTGGCAACGCCAAGCGCGGTCCCGGGGCTTCCGAGCGGCCTGCCAACCTAGGCTTCCCGCGGACGGCTCCGCATGGCCATCCGCCCGTGCTCACGGGTGCCCTGAGCCTTGAACGCCCTCGCGCGGAATGCGGCGCTTGGCGTGCTTGACGCCCGCCGCGAGCGCCAGGGTAGCGGCGTGCTTCGGCCGATTTCCGATGGGTACGCGATTCTGTATCCTATTCTCTCCCCCCGGGCGCATGTATGATAATCCGCAACTGAGGGAGCGGGACATGGCGATTCCGAAGAGGGCCGTTGAGCGCATCACCGCCGGTTTGAAGAAGTATCAAGCCGTGCTGACCGACGCCAAGAATCGAGACATCAACGAAAGCGATACGGTGACCATCATTAGGAACATCGTATCTGACCTTCTTGGCTACAAGAGGTTTACCGAGATAACCTCTGAGCTTCCGGACCACTCCGGAGGCTATATCGATCTTGCCGTGAAGGTGGACAAAGAAATACGGTTCTTGATCGAAGCGAAAGCCATCAACGTCGACCTCAAGGAATCTCACGTGAGGCAAGGCGTCAACTACGGCGCCGGCTTGGGTACCGAATGGGTAATCCTGACGAATGGGGTGCATTGGCGCATTTACAAAATCCATTTCGGACAACCAATCGAGCATATTTTGGTGCGCGAACTGGATTTGCTCGCGGCTACTTCTCCAATTCGTCAAGCGTCCGGAGCCTCTTAGAGACACCAGCCGCCGGCGCATTCGCGTCGCTTCAAATTTTAGGAGTCAATTCGACCAATCTTTTACCACATATCGTTGGTTTTGTTAACTCATCACCATTAAACTTCCTCATGTGCTGCCCCCCTCCCCACATTGCAGTCGTCACAGAGCGTACGGAGATTCTGAATCGTCGCTGGCCCGCCAGCCCATTCAGGATATATGTGATCTACGTGCAGCTTCAGGCCAGTGCAGGCTGCAGGCGACCGACCGCACAAGACGCAGCGAAAACTGTCGCGCTTTATCACATCATATCGGAGCTTCAGGGGAAGTGGTCGCTTTGGGCGTGTTGCGCGGCCAGTCAATCCGGTCTCTATTGGATTGGTATCACTTCGCTCTGAGGTCAGTCCCCCGCCCCGAGCAGAGCGCTCCAGCACTGCTTCACACGCCTTAATCCAGGAGCCCCATCGCCTCAGGTAAGGCCCCTGAGAGAATTCACAACCGTACTTCGTTAGGTCATCTCGGTACGGACGACGTCCCTCTGCCTCAAGGGCCACATCCCAAACTCTCTCGAGTTCATCGAGAAGTTTCTCATCCGGGACATTTCGGTGGAATGGCAAGCTCGCTAGGCCAGCGGCTCTGAGTGCTGGCCGCAATCCTCCGAACCTCATCTTTAGGATCGCATACGAGCAGCGGGCATGGGTCTCAATATCACTCATTACAAGGGTGCTCTTTCCCAGGAGTCCCGCAACGCGGCGAAGCTCATCAAGAAGGGATTTCTCGGAGTAGTCGCTGAGACGATCTAGGCTGGCTTCCCGACTCACGATGTGACCTCTTCACCGCATAGGGATTCAGCCCCTCCCGCAGAATCTTCGGTTAGATTCTGGTCGTTTTGATCTGACATTCCCCGGATGACCGGGTTATCGAGCATCGCAGTAATACTTCCCTGCTCGCGGTTCCCGAGCGAAGCACATGATGCCCAAGTTCGCCCGCTACTGCCACCGAATTTGGTCTTCTTGAACGGTTCACAGCTCGGCTTCTGGTCATCCGACCCTCAGGGTGACCGTCGCCTACCACCGTAAGGACCTAAAGCAGAAGACGCTGCACAATCTCTGCGTGTGCTGGGCCGCCAAAGGCGTTTGATCCGCCGTTCGATTCAGGCGCTCTGCGGGAGGTTACGTGGAGGAGGGGTGCGGGAACGCCTTAACAAGGTCTCGATGCTGGCGGCCTCGTTCCACCGCTCTCATCGCCATCGGAATATTCGACCTGCGCCTCATCGTCATTGCCGCGGCTTCCTCTGCTGTTGCCGCCGCTTTCCAAACCGCCTCTATTGCTCGCGCTGCTTCCCCGGCTGTCTGCGCCCCCTGCGCGCCCAACACCGTTATCACTCCCGCCCACACCGCATTGCCTACCCAGGCCGCCGCCTTGGCCTTCGCCCAATCCGCCCACGCCGCCTCTGCCGTGGTCCGAGACATCACGCGCGCGATCCACAATCTTCGGATTGCTGCCCTTGTCTCCGCCCCCGCCCCCTGCCGAGCCCACTTCCATGCCACCGACGGCGCGACAAGATTGACGGTGTCGTCGCCGCTGCACCAGCGGTCGATGAGCTCGAGGCAGTCGAGCACCCGCCTATCCGATGTATGGACCGAAGCGCGCTTCAGCGCGGGCAGTACTGTTCCGGCGATCACGGCACGGCGCACCGCAATATCATGCCATTCGAGCGCGCGAATGCACCACAGCGCATCGGTGTCACCATTTGCCATGGCTATGGTGCCAAGGCTGACGAGACAGTCAGGATCATATTTCCCGTCGCTGTAGCCCAGACCAGCCAAAAGCTTCTCCCATGCCGATTTGGAAAGTCGGCACTTGTAGATATCTTCTAGCGTTATCGTCGGGTTCATCGCGGGAAGTATCTGAAGGCCACGAGCCCAATTTCGCGCGGCGAGCCGGCGCCCTCGTGATCCGCCGGTCTCCGTATGGCGAGGTTACATACGAGCGCCCGACATGTCGAGCGCGCACGCTGACCCGAATTATAAAACATGGCTTCCTAATCCCGAAACTGGTGGCCTTTGATCTAAATTCTTATACATCTCCCTCAACATCTCCGCAGCCCACCGCCGTTGTTGATGTGGTGATTTCGCACCTAGCCCCCTCAATGAGTGTGAATCTGTAATGACGTTGGTGAGCGGGTGGTCCTTCCGCATCATGTCTGGATGCGTCGCTAAAAACCAGGTAAGGAAAGCGGTTATTGCAAGTGGTGTCCGCGGACATTTGTATACAGTGAGATAGTCGACGCAAGCAGCAAAGAGTACAAACTCATTCGACCTGGGGTCAAATCGCTCAAGTTCAGTAAATGAATCATTTCTTGCATGTTTGAAATAGTTATATGCTTCCCAAATCTTTTTGTGCCATTCCTTCTGATGCTGCTCAACAATGTAATCCTGCCAAATGTCACGGACGCTTGTCGCGCCCTTGTGCGCGCAAACATCATAAAGGATTTGGCTCGCAGAACTCGCCAGTACATGAATTGAGATCGCATCATCATCGCAAAAGAACAAAACAATGGCTGTTTCAAGCTGTCGCGAAGCTGCTTCCTGCTTGGTGATATCGGTGCGTGCGCCATCCGTCATTAGCGGGGCGAGTCCAGTACGGCTCTCAACGCGGCGAGGAGGACGTAGCCACGGGGATGGATATAGCGGCCGATGGGCGTGGCGCAGAGCAAGCGCCCAAGCCAGCCGAGGTTCTGGCGGAGGTCAGCACGGAAAGCGGCCAGGGCGGTGGAGACGCCGGGAGCAAGAAAGGGGTAGAACACGTCGCCCATCACGACCGGCAGGGCTTCGCGGGCTTCGCGAAGGACATAGGTTGCGACCGAGTCAATGTCGATCACTTCCCCGTCTTTCAGGGTACGTATCCCGATCCACGGGCCACCCCTGCCGCCATCCGCAACAATTCGGCCCTGTGGGACCGCCACCATCCTATTAAAGCCTTCTTCTGAGATCGCGCCGTCGTTCCGCAGCCTTTCAAATGCGCGGTATTGCCAATCACACAGCAGCTGGAATGCCCTCCCATATTTCGCATCCCCTGCGGCAGCAACCACTCTTGCCGTTTCGATGTCCATCGGACGGAATGCTCCAGTAGCGAGGCCCGCGCTTTCAGCTGATCATTACAAGAACCCCAACCCAGTCGTCTTGTCGCCGCAATGCCGACAAACAGATTACATCTTACAACGGTATTTGCCGGCACAGAGTTTTGGCGCTAGGTTGCCGCTCGGTTTGCGGATCGAGCCGTACCCCCCGCGCGGAGATCGGTAAGACCAGCGGCCCTGAGCCTATAGAGAGCCTAGAGAATTTTGTAAAATGTTAACTCATTGATATTATTTAGAAATGCCGACGTAGCTCAGGGGTAGAGCAACTGATTCGTAATCAGTAGGTCCGAGGTTCAAATCCTCGCGTCGGCACCATAAGCTTCGAAGTGACGTGCTCCCCTTCGGTCCCTCACTGATAATGAGAAGTCCTGGGTTTTCATACAGTCTCCGCCTGCGCGATGGTAGCGGGCGATCGGCGGAGCTGGCCGGGGTTGCGCAGCCGATCGCCCGCGGCTTGGATGCGCACGGCCTCAGGGGTGGGGCCGCCGTGCGCCGAATGCGGCCGCACCTGGTTGTAATCTCGACGCCAGCGCTCGATGACCGCCCGGGCTTCGGCGAGGCCGGCGAAGACCTCCTCATTCAGGCATTCGTCGCGGAAGCGGCCGTTGAAGCTCTCGACGAAGGCGTTCTGCACCGGCTTTCCCGGCGCGATGTAGTGCCAGTCGATGCCGGTGCGGTTGCTCCGCTCGAGCACGGCGCGTGAGGTCAGCTCGGTGCCATTGTCCGAGACGGTCGTAGCAGGTCGGCCACGCCGGGCGATGAGGGTGTCGAGCTCGCGCACGACTCGCAGGCCGCCGATCGAGGTGTCGACGACCAGGGCCAACGCCTCGCGGGTGAAGTCATCGACCACCGCGAGCACCCTGATCCGGCGCCCCCAGCCGAGCATGTCGGCGACGAAGCCGAGCGACCAGCGCTGGTTCGGGCCCTGGGGGAGCGCCAGCGGCGCCCGCGTGCCGGTGGCGCGCTTGCGGCCGCGCCGGCGGCGCACGCTCAGCCCTTCATCCCGGTAGAGCCGCAGCAGCTTCTTGTGGTTCATCACCATTCCCTCCCGTGCCGGCAGAATGCCGAGCCGGCGATAGCCGGGCTGCTTTGCCGCGATTACGGATGTAATCTCCCTTCTGATAAGCTTCACTGGGATCATTGGGAGCCACAGCACGTGAACGGTCTTGCGGCCACGGTCATGACGGGGCGATCGTGGCTTGGCGATGAGGGCGGGCAATTCGGAGCCGCATGATGGACCGCATCGAGAACCGGACCTTTGACGAGATGAAGCCGGGAGATTCGGCGAGCCTCGTGCGGACGCTCACCCATAAGGACATCGAGCTCTTCGCCATCATGTCGGGGGACGTCAACCCCTCGCACGTGGACGAGGAGTTCGCCAAGAGCGACATGTTCCACAGGGTGGTGGCCCACGGCATGTGGGGCGGCTCGCTGATCTCGGCGGTGCTCGGAACCGAGCTCCCGGGTCCCGGAACCGTCTATATCGAGCAATCTCTGCGTTTCCACCGGCCCGTCGGCCTGGGCGACACGATCACGGTGACGGTGACCGTGAAGAGCAAGACCGCAGAAAAGCATCGCGTCATCTTCGACTGCCGCGCCGCGAACCAGCGCGGCGAGGTGGTCATCTCCGGCACGGCCGAGGTCATTGCGCCGACCGAGAAGGTTTCCCGCGAGCGTATCGTCCTCCCCGAAGTCGAGCTCAAGGAGACGGGCCGGCGCTATAGGCGCCTGATCGAGATGACCCGCGGCCTCGCGCCGATCCGTACCGCGGTCGTCCACCCGGTCGACACGCCCTCCCTGCTCGGCGCCGTCGAAGCGGCGCGCGCCAATCTCATCGTGCCGGTGCTGGTGGGGCCTGAGGCCAGGATCCGCGCCGCCGCGGCCGAGGCCCGGCTCGATCTGGCGACTTACGAGATCGTAGCTAAGGAGCACAGCGAGGCCGCGGCGGCCGAGGCCGTCGCCATGGCCCGCGCCGGCAAGGTCGAGGCGCTCATGAAGGGTGCCCTCCATACGGACGAGCTCATGCATGCGGTCGTCGACGGCGAGCGCGGCTTGCGCACCTCCCGGCGCATCAGCCACGTCTTCGCGATCGACGCGCCCGGCTATCCGAGGGCGCTTTTCGTCACCGACGCGGCGATCAACGTCTATCCCACGCTGGAGGAGAAGCGCGACATCGTCCAGAACGCGATCGATCTGGCGCACGCGCTCGGCATCGCGGAGCCGCGCGTGGCGATCCTCTCGGCGGTCGAGACCGTGACGGAGAAGGTCAAGTCCACGCTCGACGCCGCAGCGCTCTGCAAGATGGCCGACCGCCGCCAGATCACCGGCGGCATCCTCGACGGCCCGCTCGCCTTCGACAATGCCGTCTCCCTGGAGGCGGCCAAGACGAAGGGGATCGTCTCGCCGGTCGCCGGCCGGGCCGACATCTTCGTGGTGCCGGACCTCGAGGCCGGCAACATGCTGGCGAAGCAGCTCGAGTACCTTGCAGGCGCGCAAATGGCCGGCATCGTGCTCGGCGCGCGCGTGCCGATCATACTGACGAGCCGCGCCGACAAGACCCTCGCGAGGCTCGGCTCGTGCGCCATCGCACTGCTGCTGGCGCGCCACAAGTCGGGGGCCAAGCCGTGAGCGACGCCATCCTCGTCCTCAACGCCGGCTCGTCGAGCATCAAGTTCTCCGTCTTCCCGGGCCATGCGCGGCCGAGCCGCGAGGGCCTCATCTGCGCGGGCGAGCATGAAGGGATCGGCCACCGCGTGCATTTCACGGCGAAGGACCGCGCCGGCGCGTCGCTGGTCGACGAGTATCTCGCGGCAGGGACCGCTCACGAGGAGGCGCTCGCCGTGCTTCTGCGCTGGCTGGAACGCCGATATCCGGACGAGCGCCTGGTCGCGGTCGGCCATCGGGTGGTGCATGGCGGATCGCGCTATACGGCGCCGGTCCGCATCGACGCCTCGGTGATCGCCGAGCTCCGCCGTCTCATTCCGCTGGCGCCGCTCCATCAGCCCCATCACCTTGCCGCCATCGCGGCCGTGTCGAAGCTGCACCCGACGCTTGCCGCAGATCGCCTGCTTCGACACCGCCTTCCACCATACAGAGCCGGCACTCGCCACCGCCTTCGCCCTGCCGCGCCGGCTCACGGCCGAGGGTGTCAGGCGCTACGGATTTCACGGCCTCTCTTACGAATATATAGCCAGCACCCTTCCGGACGTCCTCGGTCCGGCAGCCGCGGATGGCCGCGTGGTCGTCGCCCACCTCGGCAGCGGCGCCAGCATGTGCGCGATGCGCGCACGCCAGAGCGTGGCAACGACCATGGGCTTCACGGCACTCGATGGCCTGCCGATGGGCCGCCGCTGCGGCAACCTCGACCCGGGGGTCATTCTCTACCTCTTGCAGGAGAAGGGCATGACGGCGGCCGAGGTCAGCGATCTTCTCTATCGCGACTCCGGCCTCTTCGGCGTCTCCGGCATCAGCGACGACATGCGGACGCTCCTGGCCAGCGACCGTCCGTCGGCGGCGGAGGCGGTGGCGCTCTTCGTCTACCGCATCGGCCGCGAGCTCGGCTCCCTGGCCGCGGCTCTCGGCGGCCTCGACGCGCTGATCTTCACCGCGGGAATAGGCGAGCGCGCGCCCGAGATCAGGCGCCGGGTCTCAGCGGACGCCGCCTGGCTCGGCGTGCGTCTCGACGAAAGTGCCAATGCGGCCGGCGGTCCGCGGATCGCCCTTGCGGGCAGCCGGACGTCGGTCTGGGTCATTCCGACGGACGAGGATCTGATGATCGCGCGGCACGCCTGGACGGTGTTGAACGCACAGGCAGCCGCTTGAGAGGCATGGCTGAGACGCCATCGAGGAGAGAGCGACATGGCAGAGACTGGCTCGCATCCGGAGTTGGAGATGCGCCTCACGGCCTTGGCGGCGCGCATCGCCGAGCTCAGGCTGAAGATGGCTCGGGCGAAGGGCCTCGAGAAGATCGAGGCGTTCGGCGAGATCGATGAATTGGAGCGGCGCCGCAAGACGCTCGAGGAGCAGGTCCAAAGGCTCACGCGCGCGGGGCCGGGCTTCCGGCAGGACGTGAAGATCGAAATCGAGAAGATGGCCGGCGACCTCAAGGACACCGTCGAGGATTTCGTGATGTGGCTCGATTCGGGCTCGCGGCCCGACCGGCGTCCGAAGGGGCTGGGCGGGTCCTAGCTGCGCTCTCGGCAGACTCCCCGATCCGAGGCGCTCGACGCGGCGCGATCGCGGCCCGCCTCGCTGCTGGCGGAGCCAACTGGCAAGAGGCCGACATGACGAAGGAACCGACGACGGAAGACGCCGCTGGCGGGAAGGCCCCGATCCAGGCCAACGAAGAACACCGACGGTCTGACCGAGGCCGAGGCGGCACGGCGGCTTGCCCAATATGGCGAGAACGCCCTTGCCGAGCATCACGTCAGCACGTTCGAGCGGCTCGCCCGTTTCTTCTGGGGACCGATTCCCTGGATGATCGAGATCGCGGCGATCCTTTCGGCCGTGCTCGGCCATTGGGCCGACCTCGCCATCATCCTCGCGATGCTCTTCATCAATGCGGGCGTCGGCTTCTGGCAGGAATTCAAGGCCGACAACGCCATAGCACTGCTGAAGCAGCGCCTGGCGCTCAGGGCGCGCGTGCGCCGCGACGGCGCCTGGAAGGACGTCGAGGCAAAACTCCTGGTTCCGGGCGACGCCGTGCTGGTGGAGCTCGGCAATATCATTCCCGCGGATTTGAAGCTGATCGGCGGCGCCTATCTCAGCGTCGACCAGTCGGCACTGACCGGGGAATCGCTGCCGGTCGACAAGAAGGTCGGAGACGAAGCCTATTCCGGCTCGATCGCCAAGCAGGGCGAGATGACCGGCATCGTCACCGCCACCGGCATGAAGACCTATTTCGGCAAGACGGCCCGGCTCGTCGAGCAGGCCAAGACGGTCTCGCACTTCCAGCGCGCCGTGCTGCGCATCGGCAACTTCCTCATCCTGGTGACGGTCGGTTTGGTCTGCGTCATCGTGCTCGCGGCTCTTTTCCGCCACGACCCGGTGATCGAGACCGTGCAGTTCGCCCTCATCCTCACCATCGCCTCGATCCCGGTCGCCCTGCCGGCCGTCCTTTCCGTCACCATGGCGGTCGGCGCCGAGCGTCTGGCGGCGTTCAAGGCGATCGTCTCGCGCCTCGTCGCGATCGAAGAGATGGCGGGCATGGACACGCTGTGCAGCGACAAGACCGGCACGCTGACCAAGAACGAGCTGACCCTTGGCGACCCGGAGCCCGCCAAAGGCGTCACGCGCGACGACCTCATTCTCGCGGCGGCCTTGGCGTCGAGGCGCGATGCGCCCGACGCCATCGATGCGGCGATCCTCGCAGGCGCCCCCTCGGCCCAGCTTCTCGACGGCTACACGGTGAAGGCGTTCCATCCTTTCGACCCCGTGGCGAAGCGGGCGGAGGCGGAGATCGAGCATGGCGGCGGCCGTTTCAAGGTCGTCAAGGGCGCGCCGCAAGTGATCGTCGACCTCTGTAAGCCCAGCGACGAGGAGCGCCAAGCGATCGGCGCAAGCGTCGACCGCGACGCGGCCAAGGGATTCAGGACCCTGGGCGTGGCGCGCGCCGACGCCGCCGGCACCTGGCGCTATCTCGGACTCCTGCCGCTCTTCGATCCGCCGCGGGACGATTGCGCCGCGACCATTGCTGCGGCCCGCGCGATGGGCGTCGACATCAAGATGGTCACGGGCGATCACGAGGCGATCGCCAGGCAAATCGCCGGCCAGCTCAAGCTCGGGCAGAACATCGTCGTCGCCGACAGCGTCTTCGGGCAAGCCGACGCCGGCGAGCAGCTATCCCGCATCGTCGCCGCCGACGGCTTTGCGCGCGTTTTTCCAGAGGACAAGTACAAGATCGTCAAGGCGCTCCAGAGCACCGGGCATATCATCGGCATGACGGGCGACGGGGTAAACGACGCGCCGGCGCTCAAGCAGGCCGATGTCGGCATCGCGGTCAGCGGCGCAACCGACGCCGCGCGCGCCGCAGCCGACCTCGTGCTGACGGCGCCCGGCCTCTCGGTCATCACGACGGCGATCGAGGAGGCCCGCCGCATCTTCGAGCGCATGAACAGCTATGCCATGTACCGCATCGCGGAGACCATGCGGCTCCTCTTCTTCATGACGGCGAGCATCCTGATCTTCAACTTCTATCCGGTCAACGCGATCATGGTCGTGCTCTTGGCCCTGCTCAACGACCTGCCGATCATGATGATCGCCTACGACAACGCGCCCATAGCCCCGCGCCCGGTGCGCTGGGACATGGTGCGGGTTCTGACCATCGCCTCGGCGCTGGGCGGTTACGGCGTGATCGAGAGCTTCGGCATGTTCTGGATCGTCCGCGACTATCTCGCGCTGTCCTTGCCGCTCGTCCAGGCCCTCATCTTTCTCAAGCTCCTGGTGTCGGGCCACATGACGATCTACCTCACGCGCAACAAGGGTCCGATCTGGGAGCGCCCGTGGCCGAGCTGGAAGCTGGTGGTTCCCTGCGAGACGACCCAGCTCATCGGCACGCTGGTCGTGGTCTATGGCTGGTTCATGGCACCCACTGGCTGGCTCTACGTGCTCATGGTCTGGGGCTATACGCTCGTCTCGTTCTTCGTGGCGAGTGCCATCAAGATCGGCGCTTATGGGCTGCTGGATCACCGTGCCGCCAGCCAGGCCCGCCATCTCCTGCGCGTGGAAGGCCGCATCGCTTCGTGAGCGCGAAAGCGGCGCCAATGTTGCTGCTCACGGCTTTTGCCGCCCAGGCCGGCCGCCCTAGGCCTTCGGGCATGTCGATATAGAAGGAACAGCCATGCCCAAGAAGCCCTCCGTCAAATCCTCGGAGCTCTCCCTCATGAGCGTCCCGGCCTTCTGGCCGATGGCGATGGCGAGCGCAATGCTCGAGGAGGGCACCGAGCTCTATGCCAAGAACCTCAAGTTCGCCGAGGAGGAGATCAAGATTCACGACGAGCTGAGACCCACCCTCGCGACGCCGAACCAGGTGCGTCTCGATCTGCGCACCATGGTGCTGCGCGATTACGGCAAGCCGGGCGGCATTCCGACGCTCGTCGACGCGCCCCATGCCGGTCATACCGCCATGATCGCCGACTATCACAAAGGCCAGAGCCTGGTCGAGACCCTGCTGGCCAACGGCATCGGCCACGTGGCGCTCACCGACTGGAAGTCGGCCACCGAGGACATGAAGGATCTGGACATCGACAGCTACTTGGCCGAGGTCGTCGTTGCGATCGACGATCTCGGCGGCCGCGTCAATCTTGTCGGACTTTGTCAGGGCGGCTGGCTCTCGGCGATGATCGCGGCGCGCTTTCCCGCCAAGGTGAACGCGCTCGTGCTCGCGGGCGCACCCATCGACACCGACGCCGGCAACGGCCCGATCAAGCGCATGGTGAAGGAGTCCCCGATCTCGTTCTACGAGGAGCTGGTCGAGCTCGGCGGCGGCCTGATGAAAGGCAAATTCATGCTGCAGGGCTGGAAGAACATGCACCCCGGGCAGCACTACATCCAGGACCACATCGATCTCTACGAGCACATCGACGACCCGGCCTATCTCGCCAAGGAGGAGACCTTCGAGAGCTGGTACGAGAACCCGATCGACTTGCCGGGGCGCTGGTACCTCCAGGCGATCACCCAGCTCTTCAAGGAGAACCGGCTCGCCAAGGGGACGTTCGTCGGCTTGGGCCGCAGGCTCGAGCTCCGCAATATCACCTGCCCGGCCTACCTTTTGGCCGGTGCGGCCGACGACATCACGACGCCCGAGCAGGTCCTCGATGCGGCGAAATATATCGGGACGCCGAAAGACCGCATCGTTCAGAAGACGGTGCCGGGCGGCCATATCGGGCTCTTCATGGGAGTGCGCACGCTCAAGGAGCATTGGCCGGAGATCGCCCGCTGGATCGCCTCCCGCTAAGCGCCGAGAGCTCTGCAGCCCCCAAGCCTTGCCGGCGCCATGCGACGGGCCCTCTGCAGGCCGCCGGCCCGTCGCGGACATGACAGCGAATTAAGACAACGGAAGGCCGGGCGTAATGCCGCGACACCATGTGATGGGGCAGTGCCCGCGCGGCCTGACGCGAGGCCGGCGGCTCCATACGCGCCATCCAACTGGAATGAGAGGTCAATCATGTTGTCGAAACTATCGCCGCGCTGGGACGGAATGCGCGCATTCCGGCGTCCGCGCATGGCCGCGCTCGCGACGGGCGTGGCACTTGCCTTGGTGCTCGCTCCGGTCGTCGGCCTGGAGTGGGCGCACGCCGGGACCGCGGCCGCGGAAACGGCCATGGTGCAGCTGCCGAGCCTCTCGCCGCTGGTCAAGAAGGTCATGCCGGCGGTCGTCAACATCTCGGTGCTCGAAAAGGCGGGCGCCGGCGATGAGACCGCCGAGTCCGGCCCCAATGTGCAGCCCGGTCCGATGCCGAGCTTTCCCGAGGGATCGCCGTTCAACGACTTTCTGAAGAAGTTCTTCCAGGAGCAGGGCATCAAGCCGAACGCGCCCGAGGGTCAGACCGCGCCCGAGCCGCACGCGCAGCGCATGGCGCTCGGCTCCGGGTTCATCATCGATCCCTCCGGCCTCGTCGTCACCAACAACCACGTCGTGGACGGCGCCAAGCGGGTGACGGTGGTGCTGCAGGACGGCACCAAATACGCGGCAAAGATCCTGGGCCGCGATGCCAAGACGGATCTGGCGCTCCTCAAGATCGATGCCGGTCACGCGCTGCCCTATGTCGCGTGGGGCGACAGCGGCAGCGAGCAGGTCGGCGACTGGGTGGTCGCCATCGGCAACCCGTTCGGCCTCGGCGGCACCGTGAGTGCCGGCATCGTCTCGGCGCGCGGCCGCGACATCCACTCGGGCCCCTACGACGACTTCCTGCAGATCGACGCTCCGATCAACCGCGGCAATTCCGGCGGTCCCACCTTCAACCTCGAGGGCCGGGTGATCGGCATCAACACGGCGATCTACTCGCCGAGCGGCGGCAGCGTCGGCATCGGCTTTGCGATCCCCTCGGATCTCGCCAAGCCGATCATCGCGCAGCTGCGCGAGCACGGCAAAGTGAGCCGCGGCTGGCTCGGCGTGCAGATCCAGGAGGTGACGCCGGCGATCGCCGCGGGTCTCGGCCTGCCGAATGACCACGGTGCGCTCGTCGCCGACGTGACCAAGGACAGCCCGGCGGCCAAGGCCGGCGTCAAGCAGGGCGACGTGATCGAGGCCTTCGACGGCCACGATGTCGCGAAGATGCGCGACCTTCCCATCATGGTGGCCGAGACGGCCGTGGGCACCAACGCCAAGGTGGAGGTCTGGCGCAAGGGCCAGGAGATGACCCTGGGGCTCAAAATCGCCGAGCAGCCGGGCAATCTCCAGCTCGCATCGAACGAAGGCGGCCAGTCGGCTACGCCGGAGAAGTCTAGCGCCTTGGGCGTTGAGCTCGAGGCCCTCACGCCGGAGCGGCGCCAGCAGCTCCAGGTGGGCTCGGACGTGAAAGGCGTGGTGGTCGGCTCGATCTCCGAGTCGAGTCCGCTCTCCAACGCCGATCTGCAGCCGGGCAACGTCATCGTCTCGATCAATCAGCACCCGGTGACCACGCCCGAAGAGGCGATGGCGATGCTCAAGGAGGGCGATGCCGGAGCCAACCAGCACCTTCTCTTTCTCTTGAACCGGCACGGCGTCAACGAGTACGTCGCCTGGTCCAAGCAGGCGAGCGAAGGCTAAGCACGAAGCTGGAGCGGCCGCCGGCGTGACGAGCGCCGGCGGCCGTTTCGTGCGACCGGGGGCTCGACACGTCTTGCCTGGAAGCGAGCGAAGACGCCCGATCGACACCCATGTCCTCACCCATCCACCGCTTCCGCATCGTCCCGCTCGACGATGCGGTACGGCGTCCGCCGCCGGGTCTTGGGAAAATGGCGGCGCCGTCAGCTCGAGAGGGCGGTTGCGGCCGGGCCCGGCTCTTGCACGACCACGACCTCCGTTCGCGGGCGGGCAAGCCGCAGACCGGCGCTCGAGACGCATGACAGCACCCGCTTGAGCGCGTCGCTTTGCGCCAAGGGGATGTCTGCGAAGTCGGCCACGTAAAACGACACGCAGTAGGACGCCGCGCGCTCTCGAATCCCCTCCACCGTGACCTCCGGCGGGGGATCGCTCAGCACGTGCATTGCGTCGAGGACCGCGGCAACGAGGGCCTCCGCCACCTTGTCCGCGGGACACTCGACGTTGAAGTCGACGGTGATGCTGCTGGGGTGGATCTTCTCGGGCAAGCAGTGGTTGGTGACGCGCGACTTGGCCATCTGGCTGTTCGGGATGATCGTGATGTCGCCGCTGCGGTCGCGCATCCGCGTGGCCCGCCAGTTGATCTCGATGACTTGACCCTCGCTGGTTCCCTCGACGGTGATCCAGTCGCCGGCACGGAACGGGCTTTCGATGTTGAGCGCAATTCCCGAGAAAAGATCGGCGAGCGTGCTTTGAAGCGCGAGGCCGAGCACCACGGCGACGACGCCCGACGTGGCCAACAACCCCGCAATCGGCTGGTGAAAAGAGAATTTCAGGATGCCGAAGACCGCCGCGAGATAGATCAGGCCCGCGACGAGATCGGAGAGGATTTTGCGTCTCCTGGGCTGCCCGTCGTAGGGGAAGACGAAGCGATGCAGGACTTGCCTGAGCAGCGTCGCGGCCAGCCAGGCGGCGAGACACCACCATGCGGCCGTGAGGGCGCCGAGAACGACGTCGCCCGAGCCGGGAACGACATCCTCGATCAGGCGGCGGACATTGCCGCCCTCGAACAGAAGGCCGGTGAGCGCGACCAAGGCGGTCGCGCCGATGGCCAGCACGCCGCCGCCCCTCCGTCGACCGATGTCGCGATGATCCATGGCCCAGCCCCAGCGGACGGGTTCCGCCGATGATGGTAAAGATGCCTGGAGCGCGGCCCTGCGCTTTGATTCACGTCAATCGGCCGTTCTTCCGCCGCCCGCACCGCGCGACGGGCGCGCTACGCGATGGCAGCCTCAAGCGGGGCCGAAGACGGACGCGCCATGCTTGCTTCTTCGCCGGAATGTCTCGCTATTGTGCGGACTAACCGGGATCGGCCCAGACAGACCTTAACCTCGCTCAAACACTGCCCGGTCCGTCCTCCGTCAAGCCGCCGGGTCCTATCGCGTCGATGCCGCCGATGCGGCGAGAGCGCGGCGGGACAACGGACGAGATCGGCAAGCAAGGTCCGTCACGCCGCCAGCGTCGGGATGGCGGCGATCTCCTTCTCCAGCGCCTCGCCCGCGCGGGCGAGCTCGTAGCGCGCCTGCAGGCCGAGCCAGAGCTCGGGCCTGTTGCCGCAGAGCTTGCCCAGGCGGAGCGCCATCGCCGCCGTCACCGGCGCGCGCTCGCCCAAGATGGCCTGCAGCGTCCTGGGCGTCACGCCGATGAGGCGCGCGATCGCGGCCGCGGGCAGCCCGAAAGCCGGCACCACATCCTCGCGGAGGAGGGCGCCGGGGTGCCGTGCCGCAGCGAAGTTGCGGCCCGCCTCGCCGCCGCCGTCGAGCTCCTGCCAACGGCCGTGCCCATGGGGCGGCGCTCCGGCTTGCGGCAGCACGACCCGGGTGAAGCCGCGCGGGGAGAGCTCCCCCGGCGCCGTGCCGGGCGCGCCGCCGCCGGCAACGTCCTCGGTCACATAGGCGACGAGCGCCGAAGGGACGAATGCGGGTGCCACGAATGCCTGGCTCGCGCAGGCCTGGGGCCGGAGCCGCAAGCCTTCGGGCGTGGAGTTCATCGCTGTTGCATTCGACATCTGTTGTCGCTCCTTCTCTTCGAGTTGGCCGCCGACCTCAGCGGCCGGCAAAGGCCAGGAGGAGCACGGCGATCTGCCACACGCCGAGGGCGAAGACGGCGATGACGACGAGCTCCGCCACGATCCTCCGTGCCGAGACGCGGGTGCGCTCGAGCGGCTCGCAGCCGCCGCGTGCCGCGGCTGCGTCTGGCGCCGCGGGCGTGCGGCCCTCCTCCGCCGATTGGCGTGCGGAGGGCGGCGCCGCACGCCGCTTGGCGCCTTCGTCTTCCACGATAACGCCGCTCCGGCCTCAGTGCGGCGTGTTGCCGAGGTGGCCGGCGATCATGTTGAAGGTCGCGTTCAGATTGGTACCGACCAAGGTCACCGCCACGATGATGGCGACCGCGATCAGCGCCGCGATCAGGCCGTACTCGATCGCGGTGACTCCGCGCTTGGACTTGAGTGCCAGCGCCGAGGCGAGGCGGCCGGCTAGATGACGCACGGCCGGGGCGGCCTTGGCAAGTGCTCCCCGACCGCGTGCTGCGAGGTATCCGCCGAGGGCGGCAGGATCGATGCTGCCGCGAAGGGTGTCTTGCATGGTCGTCTTCCCTCATGGTTGAGAGCGGGAACGTGTCGGCCCCGGCGCAGCGCAAGGGCGCTTTGCCGAGCCGTGAGGCAGCACACTAGCGGAAGAAAAATAAAACTATGTTACGGATAGGGCACCGGCTCCTCCGCCGGCCCGTCCCCCTCGCACCTCCCGGGCCGAAGCAGCGCCGCGTCACTTTTCCGCCTGCGGCTGGCGCTGGAAGTAAAGCGCCACGCGCGCCGCGATGTCGTCCGCCACGTAGTTGAGCGCGCGCCGGCGCGCGTCTTCCTTTCCCTCGACGGTGGCGAAGGCGTTGGTCACGTTGCCGAAGCTGTTGATGCCCGTGCTCGTGCCGCTCATGACCTGCTTCTTGTCGGCAAGGGAGACCATCTGGTAGATCGCGGTCTCGACGATGCTCGAGCGCTGGGAGAGCCCGGAAGGATCGATCGCCAAGTCGATCTCGGTCTCGCTCAGCGTCACCTTGACGGCGTAGGCCGGCTTGGCCGGCTTGCCGTCGGGATTGATGCGGTTGAGCAGCTCGTTGTGCAGCTCCTGTCCCAGGCGGAAGAGATTCACGCCCTGCTGGCCGGGGTAGTCGATCGGCTCGACCCGCACCTGCGACATCTGTTCGCCGACGCTCGTGCCGTCCGAGCGTTCGGCATAGACCGGCCGAAAGCCGCAGGCGGCCAGGGCAAGCAGGCCGGGAATGAGAAGCGCCGTCTTGTACCAAGCCATCGCTCACCGCTTCGCTGTCCCTGCGCCCGAGAGCCGCCGCCGGCCCCCTCGCGGGCTGCCACGCTACCCCTCCGAGCCGCGTGCAGCATAGCAAGAAGGGCTTGCTGCGCCCAGAGCGGCGGCGCTGCAACAGGGCCGCGCGAATCGGCATCTCCCGGCGGTCCCGAGGTATGGGAGGCTTGCAGGCGGTATGCGGGAAGATTACAACAATTTGAGGGAAATTGGGCCCCGGCGTCGACCGGGGTGCGAGGGGGGGTAATGCGCACGGCCGAGCGGCTTGACGGAATGGGCAAGACGCTCGCCTCGCTATCGCAGCCGGTGTTCTTCGCGGGTGCCGACCGGGGAGCGCTGCCGCACCTTACGCTTCACGTAGCACCGGGCGGAAACCGCCGCCGGCTTGCCGCCGAGGCGGCAGCCGCATTGGCGCGCGCCGGCCTCGCTGCGCGCTGCCGCGTCCGCACCATCGACGAGCGCCGCCTGGCGCGCACGCGGAGCCTCGAGGAGGTGCTCGCCGCGTTCCGCCACGAGCGCGTGGTCTACGATCCCACGCGCGCGGTGAGCCGGGCCGCGGCACTCCTGCGCTGCACGGAGCGCCTTGGCGCCGCCTTCGGCGAGGCGCTGCATGGGGCCTATCTCGAGCCGCGGAGCGGCACCCTCTACCTCGCGTTCGGCCGGGACGGCGGCCCGCACGGCGAGCCTCTCGACGCCGCGGCGCGCGCCCGCATCGAGGCGCGCGCGGCACGCGTGCTCGCCAATTGGCAGGCGGGCGACGGCGACGCATTCGCGCTCGCGGTCCGCCTCGGCGAGACGGAGCCGCAAGTGCCCGTCATTCCCGTCGCGCGCAGCGCGCGCCTGGGGCGGCGCTGGCTCAGGCATTTGCGCGGCGGCGGGATTGTCGGCAGCCTCGCGGCCCTCTTCGGCATCGGCCTTGCCGGGGGCGCCTCGGCGGCCGGACCGGCGGTCTCGGAGCCCAACGGCGAGGTCAGCGCGGAAGGCGGTGCCGGCGAAGGCTCGGCGCTCGGTTACTTCAGCGGCAGCGGCACGATTCCCGTCTTCGAGAGCTTCGGCGCCCAGCTCGACGCGGCCCTCGGCAAGACCGCCCACGACAAGCTGTGGGGCGTCGGCGGGCAGGGCTTCTGGCGCGATCCGGCCCAGGGTCTCCTCGGCGCTTTCGGAGCTCATATCAACCGCGACGGCCTCACGCTCAACCGCTACGGCGCCGAGGGGGAGGCCTATCTCGGCCAGTTCACCGTCTCCGGCGTTGCCGGATACCAGGACGGCACCGTGCGGCACGGCGGCGTCGCCCGGCTCACGCTCTCCTGGTACCCGATCGACGATCTGAAGTTCACGGCCGGCGCCGAATACAATCCGACGCGCCCGCTCGGCCTCGCCGGGGTCGAATATCAGCTCGGCCTGCAGTCGCTGCCCGGCCTCGCCGTCTTCGCCAACGGCGGCGTATCCGGGCACGGGGCCGAATTCGGCCTCCTCGGCTTGCGCTACTATTTCGGCCCGACCAAGAGCCTGATCCGGCGGCATCGCGAGGACGATCCGACCAATACCGTCGAGGACAATCTGCCGGGCATAATCCCGCCATACCAAGCCTCCCCGACGCCGACGCCGACGCCAACTCCGACGCCAACCCCCACTCCGACGCCGACGCCTACTCCCACGCCGACGCCGGCTCCGACGCCGACCCCGACACCTACTCCGACGCCGACGCCCACTCCGACGCCAACTCCCACTCCGACGCCGACGCCCACCCCGACGCCCACCCCGACGCCCACCCCCTCGCCGACGCCAACTCCCACGCCAACCCCGACGCCCACCCCGGAATTATGACGGCTGCCGCCGCGAGGATCGGAGAGAGCCGCGCCGTGCTATAGTGCGGCGGTTGGGCCACGCCGCCGTGAAGGCTTGACGTTGTCCGAGCGGCAGGTGCGGGCCGGAGCCGGGGAACCAGATGAAGCTGATCTGCTATCTGCATCCGGGATGGCGGCCTCAGGTCCGTCCCGCCGAGGCGACGCGCGAATGGATGACGAACACGCCGGAGTCCTTCGCCTACCGCTGCCTGCCGCTCAACATCGCCAACGCCCACGGCTGGGAGGTCCTCTCCGAGTGCGCCTTCGATGCCTGCTGGACGGGCGGCATGACGACGGCCGACGTGGCCATCCGGCTGGCGCCCGACGCCAAGCTCGACATGGCGCCCGTGTCGCTCTTCGGCCAGGGCGTCCTCACCTTCCATGTCTTCGGGCTGTTCCGCACGCCGCCGGGCTGGAATCTGTGGGTCGGCGGCTCGCCCAACCGGCCCAAGGACGGCATCTATGCCCTGACCGGCGTGGTGGAGACCGATTGGGCGCCTTACACCTTCACCATGAACTGGCGCTTCACGCGGCCCAACCAGTGGGTGCATTTCGACGTGGGCGAGCCGATCTGCTTCGTCTTCCCCGTCGGGCGCGCCACGCTCGAGGAGGTGACGCCCGAATTCGTGCCGATGGAGACGGCACCGGATGTGATGGGCCAGTTCAAGGAGTGGAGCCGGCTGCGCAACGAGTTCCATGCGCGGATGGCGCGCGAGAGCCCGGTGGCGGGCGCGGAGAAATGGCAGAAGCACTACTACCGCGGCGTCGACCCGGCGGGCCGGGCGCCGATCGCCGACCATCGCACCAAGCTGCGCCTGGCGCCGTTCCGCCTGGCTGCGGCACCGGAGGCCGCCGCCGCCCGCGAAGAGCGCGCGCCGGCTCCCGAGCCGCAAGCCGCGCGCGCGGCCGAGCCGGCAGCCGACGACGGGCCGGCCCCGGCCGCCGCCGGGCACGCGGGCGCGCCGGAGAGCGGTGCGAGCGTCCTTGCGCTGCGCAAGCGCGAGTGGCTGCTCGAGACGATGGAACGCCACCAAGCGCTCACCCCCGCGACCCGCGAGATCGAGCGGCGCCTCGACCTCGGCCGCGAGGAGTTCCTCGAGCGCTATTACTCAGCCGGCCGGCCCGTCATCCTGGCCGGCGAGATGGCCCATTGGCCGGCCCTCTGGCGCTGGACGCCGCCCTATCTCAAGAGCGTGGTCGGCTCGCGGTCCGTCGAATACCAGGGCGGGCGGACGGAGAATCCCCGCTTCGAGATGGAGAAGGACGGCCACCGCCGCGAGCTGCCGTTCGAGCGCTTCATCGACCTCATCGCCGAGCGCGAGGGCAACGACGCCTACATCACGGCCTACAACTCGGCGCGCAACAGCGAGTCCCTCGCCTTGCTCCATAGCGATCTCGGCTTCCTCGACAAGTTCCTCGCGCGCGACGTTGCCCAACCCCACGGCATGATGTGGATCGGCCCGGCGGGAACCGTCACCTCGCTCCATCACGACCTCACCAACAACTTCGTGGCGCAGATCGTCGGGCGCAAGCGGTTCAAGGTCATCCCCGCCGCCGAGGTGGGCAAGCTCTACAATCACCGGCACGTGTTCAGCGAGATCGCCGATCTCGACGACCCGGCGATCGACCGCGTGCGTTTTCCCCGCCTGGCCGGCGCCCGCATCTACGACGTGACGCTCAGTCCCGGCGAGGTCATCTTCCTCCCCATCGGCTGGTGGCATCAGGTGAAGTCGCTCGATTTCAGCGTCACCATCACCTACACGAACTTCCTGTGGCCGAACGACGCCTACAAGGGCTATCCGGAATAGGCGGCGGCACCGCCGTTCAGCGCAATCGCAGACTGGCGAAGGATTTCGAGGCCACGATCGACTCCGCACGCGCTTTCCTCTATGCCGCTTCCGTCATGCTCCTGCTGCGCCGGATCGCGAGGCATTCATGACCTTTGAACCCGACTCCTACAGGCTCTCCTATACCACTTCTTGGCCATTACCGAATCCCCAGGGTCCCGTCCCTTCGCCCCAAGATGGCGATGCCTCAGCGCGGACGCGCTGGCTGGCATACGCAGCGATGGCGTTCCTCATACCCTTTCAACTGCACTACAATTATCTACTCAATGAGTTCTATCATTTCGGCACGCCGTACGGCGACGGCGATACCATACAACTCGCCCACCTGATGTGGCATAACGGTTGGCGGCTTATGAACCCGCGCGTATTCGGCGATTATTCCTTCTTTCTCCTTCATGTTACGCCCTTACTATGGCTTATCAACGGGCTATCCTATGTTCTGCCCACTCACATGGCCGAATTTTATGCGGGCTTCTGCGCAGCCACGTACGCGTTGATCGGACTCGCCCTGTTTGACGCATTCAGGCGTCTCGTTCCATCGGTCGGTCCGTGGAAAATTTCCATTCTGGCCGTGCTGGCGATTGGCTTTTCATTCAACGAAATCATCATGAGCGGCTTATGGATAACCCACTTTGAATACATGATTCCGCTGGGCATGCTGCTTTTCTTCCTGCATTACGCATGCGAAGACCGATCATCCACGATTTTCTTTTTCATCCTCACTTTATTATGCCGGGAAGATGCCGGATTCCATATGGCGGCTGTGCTCGGACTCATCGCCTTGATCAAATACAGAAAAACCCGTTCCCTACCGGGGATCAAGCGTGAAGCGGTATACATTATTTGCGCCTGCGGCTACAGCCTTCTGGCCTTGTGGGTGCAATCCAGAATGCGAAACGCTTACGGCGATATGCTTTTCGATAAATATCCCGACAATCTTACCAGGATCTATACGGGCATTCCGTTCTATGCCCATCTTTCCTGGTCGCTGTTGTGGGGACGTGCGCAAATCATATTTCAGGAACATATTTCGCTGTGGCTGGGGTTTCTTCTGACCCTGACATGGTCGTGGCGGATGCGCAATCCCTACCTCCCCGTAGGATTCATCGCCTGCATTCCCTGGTTCCTGCTCAACTGGACGGCAAATGCGGATGCCGCTGGTTATCTCCGCTTTTATTACGCCTTCCCTTTCATTCTAAGCCTTGGCTGGCCCGTCATCGCCGTCCTGCTGCATTGCGGCCTGCGTCCGCCGCGCTTTGCCGTTCGGGAAACGCTTGTGCTGCAGGGAGCGCTGGTTGTCATCGGCTTGCTGGCGTGGAACGGCGATACGCATCGCATCGATTTCGGCCCAGCCTATGCGGCCGGCGGAGGCAGTTACCTTATACAGAAGGGAGCGGAGAATCGCGAACTTGTGAGGGAGTTCATCCTGAAAGTCGATTCCCGCCCGCCGGAACTGGGCGGCGTTTCAATTGACGACAGCATATTATTTCTCAGTATGCGGCCTTTCGAAGGCAACCTGCCGCCGGAACCGGAAACCATCGAAAGCGTGATTTATATGCGTTCCGACTCAGGGAGGGTGAATGCCATGCTCAAGCGTGCGCATGATAATAACCTATCGCATCATTACTGCGTCGTCGGGACTACGATCTGCCTTTTCAGCAACCGCACGATGGCGCAACTCGCCTCTCTCTCGCCATTGCTGTCGGAGACCGCGCCCTGACGGGCATTCTTGGCAAGACACCGGCCATTGCAATGGCAATCATGAACGGCGTCTTGCGGCGGGGCGAAGGCCCAGAGGATGCAGAGTGCGCCAGGCGGCGAAGATGACGACGGCGGCGCGCTGGCGCACCCTGAGCCAGCCGTGGAGGCACGCGGGGAAGGCCGGAACGCCGCACCACGTGTCGAGCGGGTTGCCGAATGAGGGCGCCGCGGCGGCCGCGAAGCCCCGGCCTCCTGGCAAGGGCCGCGAAAGGGGGCTATCGTTGCCGGCAGGCATCCCATGCGCGCGGTCATCGTCGTTCCCACTTACAACGAACGCGGCAATATCGAGCCGCTCGTCACGGCGCTCGAGGCGCAGTTCCGCGCCATGCCGCACGACATGCACGTCCTCGTCGTCGACGACAGCTCGCCCGACGGCACCGCCGCGGCCGTGCGGGAGCTGCAGCAGCGCTTCGCCAACCTCCACCTCCTCGAAGGGCGCAAGGCCGGTCTCGGCACCGCTTACGTGCGCGGCCTGCGCTACGCCCTCGACGGGCTCGCCGCCGACGTCGTCCTCCAAATGGACGCCGACCTCTCGCACAAGCCGGAGGACGTGCCGCGCCTCATGGCCGCACTCGAGGCGGGAGCCGATTTCGTCATCGGCAGCCGCTACGTGGCGGGCGGCTCGGTGCCGGCCGAATGGCAGCTCCACAGGCGGCTCATGTCGCTCCTCGGCAATCTGGCGACGCGCCATATCGCGGGCCTCCACCGCGTGCACGACTGCACCGCGGGCTTCCGCGCCATCCGCGCAGCGCTCGTCCGCGACATCGAGCTCGGCTCCTTGCGCGTCGAGGGCTACGCCTTCCTCGTCGCCATGCTGCACGCGGCGATGATGCGGGAGGCCAAGATCGTCGAAGTCCCGGTCGACTTCATCGAGCGCCGCAGCGGCCAGTCGAAGTTGGGGCTCTCGGATATCGTGGAGTTCATCGTCAACGTCTGGTGGATCCGCTTCCAGAGCTCGCGCACCTTCATCAAGCTCGGCGCCGTCGGCGCCGCCGGCGTCGCGGTCAACCTCGGCTCCTTCGCCGTCCTCCTGGCGCTCGGGATGAGCCCCTATGCGGCCTCGCCGCTTGCGGTGGCGCTCTCGATCGTCTCGAACTTCACGCTCAACCGCTATTGGACCTTCCGCGCCGAGAGCCGCGGCACCGCCCCGACGATGAAGGGGCGCAAGTTCAGCGCGGTCTCGCTCCTCGCGCTCGCCGCGAGCTACGGCACCTTCCTCGCCCTCTCAGCGGCCTTTCCGGAGAGCGCCCCCATCCTCCGCCAGCTTGCCGCCGTCGTGCCGGCGACGCTCGTCAATTATTTCCTCGACTCCTACTGGCCGCTGCGCAGCGCGCCGCGGGCGAAGGCGGGTTGAGGGCCGGACGGCCGGCTTGGCGGCCGGCGGCGGGCGGTATATGGATGGGCGGGCGCGCGGCGCTCCCGCGCGGGCGGCGGCCGGGCAAAGCGCCGTCGCGTCTTTCGCTCTCGAGAGGGAAGGGAACGACATGATCTACGAGCTGCGCGTCTATCACTGCGTCTCGGGCCGCCTGCCGGCCCTCCTCAAGCGCTTCGAGACCATCACGCTGGGCATCTGGGAGCGCCACGGCATCCGCCAGGCCGGCTTCTGGACCGTGGTGATCGGGGATTCGAACCAGGATCTCTATTACCTCCTGCAATGGGGGTCGCTCGCCGAGCGCGAGAAGAAATGGACGGCCTTCATGAACGATCCCGAATGGATCGCCAAGCGCGCCGAGACCGAGCGCGACGGCGCCATCGTTGCCTCCCTCGAGAACCTCATCCTGCAGCCGACCAAATTCTCCGCCGTGAGGTAGCGCCGGCGACGCGGGTTCGGCGGGCGACCCATGCTGGCCGATCCGGCGACCCTCCTCGTCTATTCCGGCCGCGAGCTGATGGGGGACGGCTTCATGAAGATCCCGTTCTTGCGCGCGCTCAGGGGGACCTGGCCCGGCGCGCGCATCACCTGGCTCGCGGGCCGCGGTGCCACCGTCTATGCCGCGGCACTCGCCCCGCTGGTGGCAGGCTATCTCGACGAGGTCATCGCGGATGCGGGAATCGGCGTGTCGCTTGCCGAGCTCCTCCGCCGGCCGCTTGGCGGGCGCGGCTTCGAGCTCGTGATCGACACGCAGCGCGGCGTCAAGACGACGCTCGTCCTGCGCCGCGTGCGGCACCGGCTCTTCGTCTCCGCCGCCGCCGGCTTCCGCTTGAGCGACCGGCGCCCGGCCGCGGGCTACCGCCGGCCTCAGGCCATGGCGGCCCAGCTCCTCGACCTCGTGGCCATTGCGGCGGGCCGTCCCGCGGTCCTCGCCCCGCAGCCGGCGCTGCCCGAGCGCTATGCCGCCGCCGCCACCACGGCGCTCGCACCGGGACCGCCCATCCTGGGTCTCGTGCCGGGCGCCGGCGGGCGCCATAAATGCTGGCCGCGCGAGCGCTATGCCGAGCTTGCGCGCCAGATCCTTGCCCAGGGCGCCCGCGCCGCCTTCATCCTCGGGCCCGACGAGCGCGATTGGCTCGGCCCCTTGCGCGAGGCGGTGCCGGGAGCGCTTTTCCCCTTGCAGGACGGCCGCATCGCGCCGGAGCTGGCCGCCTCGCCGCTCTATACCATGGCGCTGGGGCGGCGGCTCCGCCTCGCGGTCGCCAACGACTGCGGCACCGCCCACATGCTGGCGGCCGTCGAATGCCCGATGGTGAGCCTCTTCGGCCCCAGCCTGGCGGCCAAATTCGCGCCCGCCACGCCGCGGCTCACCGTGCTTAAGGCGCAGGACTTCGGCGGCAGCGCCATGGCGGCCATCCCCCTTGCCGCCGTCGCCGCGGCGGTCGCGGCGGGGATGAGCGCCGGCTGAAGGCGCCGGCGTCGCCGGAGCCTCAATGGGCCATCAGCACGGGCACGGTCATGCGCTCGAAGATCTGGCGGGAGGCGCCGCCGAGCACGAGCTCGCGCAGGCGCGAATGGCCATAGACGCCCATGACGATGAGATCGACCCCCTCGTCGGCCGCGCGCGAGAGCAGCATGTCGCCGACCGTGATGTCGCCGCCGGCGAGCTCGTGCGTCTCGGCCGCGATGCCGTGGCGCGCCAGATAGCGGCAAATGGCCTCTCCCTCCCCGGGTTCTGCACCCGTCTCCGCCGGGCGGGGAATGATCGAGAGGATCTCGACGCGCTTGGCGCCCGCGAGGAACGGCAGCGCATCGCGCACGGCGCGCGACGCCTGGGGGCTGCCGTTCCACGCCACCAGCACGTTCTCGCCGAGGGTGGCGAAGCGTCCGGCATAGGGCACCATGAGGACGGGCCGGCCCGTCCCCATCGCCACGCTCTCTGCGAAATCGGGGCTGCGGCCCGAGAGGCGCTCGTCCGGATCGGTCTGGCCGAGGATGGCGAGGTCCGTATGGCGCCCTTCGCGCGACACCAGCTCGGCCGCATCGCCTTCGCCCTCGAGCCATTCCGCCGCGGGCTTGAGGCCGGCGATCGCCGTCTCGAAGAGCGCCTTGGCCACGTCGCGCTCTTGGCCGACCTCGGCGTCCGCCTCCTCCAGGCGCGCCGGCTGAAACTGGTCCACCATGAACGGCGAGAGGGTGACCGGTGGCAGCACGTACATGCCCCTCAATTGGGCGGCGAAGCGGCGCGCAAGGGCCGCGGCCAATTCCAGCCGCGCCCGGCAGTGCCGCGACGCGTCGACGTGGACGAGAAGGTCTTTGTAGGACATGTCGTCTCCCTCGCGTTGGGTGGCGGCCGCTTTCGGCAAGGCACGGCCGGCCGCTTGTAGCTAGTCCCTGGCCAAGCTGCGGGCCTTGATCTGGCGCAAGAATGGAACCTGCGGCAATGGAAAAAGTGCCCCGGCGCCGCTTGGTCGGGGTAGGACAGCGTGCGATGCGGCGCAGCCCCATGATACAAAATCATGGCCGGCGCGTCGCTATTCCCTGGCCCCCATTTCGCCAAGTGCAAGTCCGGCAGCTGCCCCCAAGGTCATCCCCCCGGAGCAACATGCCGAAATCGGGAATTTCGCCCGGCCCGGGTACAGCTCAAGGAGCCGTTGCCAGCCGAGCCCGAAGGAGTAGACAATCGCGCTGCAGCACCCGCACGCCGTAGGGTGGACCATGGAGAGTAAGAGCGTCCAGCGCAGGCTTGCGGCCATCCTCGCCGCCGACGTCGTCGGCTACAGCCGGCTGATGAACGCCGACGAGGTCCGTACTTTGGAGGCGCTGAAGGCGCATCGCCGCGAGCTGGTCGACCCGGTGATTGCCGCTCATCACGGCCGTATGGTCAAGACCACGGGCGACGGGGCGCTGGTAGAATTCGCCAGCGTCGTCGATGCGGTCGGGTGCGCGGTGGCGATCCAGCGCGGCATGGTCAGCCGCAACGCGCGCGTGGCCGAGGACAAGCGCATTGTCTTCCGCATCGGGATCAATGTTGGCGACATTATCATCGACGGCGGCGACATCTTCGGGGACGGCGTGAATATTGCGGCCCGTCTGGAAGCGCTCTGCGAGCCTGGAGGGCTGTGCATCTCACGCGCGGCCAACGATCAAATCAGGGACAAGCTGTCGCTCGCCTTCGCCGATCTGGGCGAGCAGACGGTCAAGAACATATCCCGCGCCGTCGGCGTCTTTGGCCTCGCCCAGAAGGAGATCGCAGCGCTGCCGGAGCCCGAAATCGTCCAGCCGCCGGCCGATCAGCCGGGCGCCGACCGCCATGGGTCCGGGCCGCACTATGAGCAGGAGATTCAATTCTGCATGACGCGGGACGGCGTGCAGCTCGCTTATTCGCGCATGGGCAGCGGACCGCCGCTGGTCAAGACCGGAAACTGGATGACGCATCTCGAGTTCGATTTCGAGAGCCCGATTTGGCGGCATCTCTACCGCGAGCTGTCGCGCGATCGCACCCTGATCCGCTACGACGCGCGCGGCAACGGCCTCTCCGACCGCGACGTTGAAGATGTCTCCTTCGAGGCGCTCGTGAACGATCTCGAAGCCGTCGTCGACGCCGCCGGCCTCGAACGCTTCGCGCTGCTCGGTATCTCCCAGGGCTGCGCGGTGTCGATCGCCTATGCGGTGCGCCATCCGGAGCGCGTCACGCATCTGATTCTCTTCGGGGGCTACGCGGTCGGCTGGGCGAAGCGTGCCAAGTCGGCCGCGGAAAAGGAGCAAGGTGCGGCGATGCTGACCCTGGTGCGACTCGGCTGGGGCCAGGAAAATCCCGCCTTTCGCCAGATCTTCACGTCGCAATTCATCCCGGGTGGAACCAAGGAGCAGGTCGACTGGTTCAATGAGCTGCAACGGATCTCGACCTCGCCCGAAGACGCGGTGCGCAGCCTGGCCGCGAACGGCGATACGGATGTCAGCGCGCTGCTGGCTCAGGTTGCCGTCCCGACCCTTGTCATGCATGCGCGCGACGACGCCCGCGTCCCCTTTGACCAGGGCAGGCGTCTCGCCGCAGCAATCCCGGGCGCCCGGTTCGTGCCGCTGGCGAGCCGCAATCACCTGATCCTTGAAGATGAGCCCGCCTTTCCCCGCTTCCTGCAGGAAGTCAGGGGGTTCCTCGCGGCCTAGCACTCACCATGGGGGATATCGTGCGTCGAGACGCTAGACCTTGACCCTCTTGCCCTCGGGCGTCAGCCAGGTCCAACCGGCCTTGCCTTCGCCGAAGCGCTCGGTCACGAAGCTCTCGAGATCGCGCCGGGCGCGCTTGCGGATCTTGACCTCCTTCGGCGCCGCCTTGCGCCCGTTGAGCCCGAAGTAGGTCAGCATCTTTTTCGTGGTCGCGCGAAGGGTCCTCGAGGCCGTATCGACCTCGATGGTGCCATGAGCCGCGAAGCGAAGGATCTCTCTGGACATCCGGAGGTCCTCAGCAAGCCAATTGTTGTAATTTTGGCATCAATTACGACGCTTTGCACGAGCCAATCGATAAGTGGTAATACCACTAGGCCCAGGGCACCCCCGCGGCCGGGTCGAGCCGCTCCGGGCGCATGGCCGGGGGCGGCCCGTACCGCCCCTCTGGCGGGGGATGTGACCAATGTCATTGCGGCGGACGCTTGATTATAAGAGGGTTGCCGAATAAGACATGGTGGCCCTCCGGGCGCCGGCCCTTCCGCGGTCTGGCGTATTATCCCGGGGGGCCGGGGGGCTCGGTTTGCGGCCGGGCAATGGCGGCCGGGCCGGGGACAAGTCGAGGGGCACATTCTAGCGATGGTCGCGCTTGACTATGTGGGGGCGAATGTTCCGGCAGCGGGAGAGCGCGCGCGCATCCGCGTCGGCGTGCTCGTCGACCTCGAGCTCAGCCCGCAGGCGGGCGGACACGTCAAGTGCTGGGAGCGCCTGGCGCGTGCCGCCTCGGCCTTCGGCGATCAGCTCGACCTCACGGTCCATTTCGCCGGCCGCGAGCGCGCCACGGAAGCGCTCGCCGACAACGTGCGCTACGTCATCGAGCCGCCGGTCCTGAGCACGGCGCGCTTTCCCTTTCTCTCGCACGTGCCGGACCACACGGACGTCGCACCCTACCACCTGCGCCTCGCGCGCGCCTTGCGCAGCTACCATGTGATCCACACCACCGACGCCTTCTTCGCCTATGCGCGCACCGCCATCCGCGTCGCCCGGCGCACCGGCATCCCGCTGGTCACCTCGGTCCATACCAATACGCCCGAGTATTCGCGCATCTACACGCGGCTGACGATCCAGCGCCTGGCCGGCTGCGGCGCCTTGGGCCGCGCCCTCATCGAGCGCCTGGGGCTCGACCGCATGGTGGAGCGCCGCATGGTGGAGCGCCTGGCCGAGCATCAGCGCCACTGCGCCTTCAGCTTCCTCTCGCGCCCCGAGCAGCTCGCCGCGGCGGAGCGCGCGCTCGGCGGGCGGGTCGGCCTCCTGCGCCGCGGCATCGAGCGCGACCTCTTCACGCCGCACCAGCGCAACCGCGCCTGGCTCGCGGCCACCCTCGGCGTTCCCGTCGAGCGCACGGTGGTGCTCTTCGTCGGCCGGCTCAACCGCGGCAAGAACGTGCTGCTGCTGGCCGAGGCGATGGCGGCGCTGGTGGCCGAGGGGCTCGATCTCCAGCTCGTCTGCGCCGGCGTCGGCGACCAGCGCGACGCGGTCATCGCCCAGCTCGGCGAGCGCGCCACCTGCCCGGGTACCCTGGCACCCGACTTCCTCGCCCGGCTCTACGCCTCGGCCGATCTCTTCGCACTGCCGTCCGAGATCGAGGAATTGGCGAACGTGGTGCTCGAGGCGCTGGCCTCCGGCCTGCCGGTCCTCGTCGCGCGCGAGAGCGGCATGGGCCGCGCCATCGTCGAGGGCGAGACCGGGCTCACGCTCCCAGGTGCCGCGCGGGAGGCCTGGGCCGGCGCCATCAAGCTCCTGACCGAGGATGCGGTGCTGCGCACGCGCATGGCGCGCGCGGCACGGCGCTACGCCGAGCAGCGCCTGCCCGCCTGGGAGGACGTGCTCGGCGAGGACCTCCTGCCCCATTGGCAAAGGGTCGCTGCCGAGGGCCCTAACTGGCGAGCGTGAGCGACGGCGCCCGCATCCTCATCCTCGTCCCCCATCCGGACGACGAGGTGGTGGGATGCGCTGTTGCAGTGCGGCGCGCAAAGGCGGGCGGCAAGCGCCTTTTCACCCTCTATCTCACGAGCGGCGTGCCCGAGCGGCATCTCTTGTGGCCGTGGCAGCGTCGGCGCTACGCAGCACTCATCGCCGCGCGCCGCGCCGAGGCGGAGGCCGCGGCGGCATTCCTCGGCCTCGAGCCCGTGGGTTTTGCCGCGCTGCCGGCGCGCACCTTGAAGTCGCACCTCGCGGCTTCGCTCGCCCGCATCGAAGTTGTGCTCGCGGCCGAGGGCATCGACGAGCTGTGGGCGCCGGCCTTCGAGGGCGGCCATCAGGACCACGATGCCGCCAACCTGCTCGCCTCGCGCCTTGCGCACCGCCTCCCCGTCATCGAGTTCGCGGAATATCACGCGGCCGGCGGCGGCGTGCACAGCCAGCGCTTCGTGGCGCCGCACGGGGACGAGCGCGCCATCGCCCTCTCCCCGGAGGAGGCGGCCTGGAAGCGCCGGGCCTTGGGCCTCTACCGCTCGGAGCGGCGCAACCTCGCCCATATCCGTTGCGAGGCCGAGTGCCTGCGCCCGCTCGCACCCTATGACTACGGCACCCCGCCTCACCCGGGCCGCCTCTTCTTCGCGCGCTTCCAATGGGTGCCGTTCCGCCACCCGCGCGTCGATTTCGACCCGCCGGCCGCGGTCTATGCGGCACTTGCGCGGTTTGCCGCCGAGAGCGAGCATGGTGGAGGCAAAGCCGCCGGTGCGGCCGAGCGCTGAGCAGAATGGGAGGGCCTGTGCCGTGTTGAAGAAGGGCTTCAAGGCGTTGCTTGCCGAAGCGAATGCCGCCGTCGAAACCGTCCCGGTCGCCGAGGTGCTACGGCTCCAGTCCGCGGGCGACACCGTCCTCGTCGATGTGCGCGAGGGCTCCGAATATGCCGAGGGCCATCTCCCCGGTGCCTTGAGCGTGCCCCGCGGCCTCCTCGAGTTCATCGCCGATCCCGAGGCGCCGATCCACAATCCCGCCCTCTCCTCAGGGAAGCGGCTGGTGCTCTATTGCGGCTCCGGCGGCCGTTCGGCGCTCGCCGCCAAGACGCTTTCCGACATGGGCGTCGCCAACGTCTCCCACATGGGGGGCGGCTTCGGCGCCTGGGTCAAGGCGGGCGGCCCGGTCGAGCACTGACGGCGGCTCCGGCGCCCGCGGCGCGCCTCCGCTCACTTCCGCCGCGGGTCGAGCGCGTCGCGCAGGCCGTCGCCGAGGAGATTGAAGGCGAGCACGACGAGGAAGATGGCGAGCCCGGGCCAGAGGGCCATCCACGGCGCCTGCTCGAGGAAGTTCTTGGCCGTATTGAGCATGCTGCCCCAGCTCGGCGCCGGCGGCTGCTGGCCGAGCCCGAGGAAGGAGAGGCTCGCCTCCGCGATGACGGCCTGGGCGATCGCGAGGGTGGCCTGCACCATGAGCGGCGGCAGGATGTTGGGGAGGATGTGGCGCAACAGGATGCGCGCGTGGGAATTGCCCAGCGCCTTGGCCGCCTCGACATAGTCCTCGACCTTGACCGCAAGCGTCTGGCCGCGCGTGAGCCGCACGAAGATCGGCATGGCGGAGATGCCGATGGCGATCATCGCGTTGGTGAGGCTCGGGCCCAAGAAGGCGGCAAGGGCGATCGCCAGGATGAGGAAGGGGCAGGCGAGCATGGCATCGGTGATGCGCATGATGAGCCCGTCGATCCAGCGCCCGGCATAGCCCGAGACGAGGCCGATCGGCACGCCGAGACCGAGTGCGATCACCACCGATACGACGCCGGCGAGGAGCGAGGCGCGCGCGCCGTAGATCATGCGCGCGAGGAGGTCGCGGCCGATCTCGTCGGTGCCGAAGACGTGCGCCAGGCTCGGCGCCTTGCGCACGGCAAGGAAATTCGTGGCCGTCGGATCGTAGGGGCTCAAGAGCGGGGCGAGCACCGCCACGGCCACGAAGAAGAGCACTACGAGTGCGCCCATGAGCGCACTCGGCCGGCGCACGAGCCGGGCGAGCACTGCCTGGAGCGGACCAGGCTCCTTGACCTCGATATCTTCGGTCGCGAGCGCCGTCACCGCTCTACACTCACGCGCGCAGGCGCGGGTTCACCAGCACATAGGCGAAGTCCGCGCAGATGTTGAGGAGGATGTAGATCGTCGCCGTCACCAGCACGACGCCCTGCACGACCGCATAGTCGCGGTTGAACACCGCATCGACGATGAGCTTGCCGAAGCCCGGGATGGTGAAGACCTGCTCGGTCAGCACCGCACCAGAGAGGAGCTGGCCGAACTCGAGCGCGCCCAAGGTGATGACCGGGATGAGGGCGTTGCGCAGGCTGTGGTGCAGCACCACGGTGCGCTCCGAGAGGCCCTTGGCGCGCGCCGTGCGCACGTAGTCCGAACCGAGCACCTGCAGCATGGCGCTTCGCGTGTGGCGCATGATCACCGCCGCCACGGCATTGCCCAAGACGAAGGCCGGCATGATGATGGTGCGCAGGTTCTCGCCAAGATTCTCGGAGGGCGGCACGAAGCCGGAGGCCGGCAGCCAGCCGAGATCGACCGAGACGAGGAGAATCAGCATGATGCCGAGCCAGAAGTTCGGCGTCGAGAGACCCCAGAGGGCAAAGAGATTGGCGGCGTAATCGATGAGGCTGCCGCTCTTGACCGCCGAGAGAATGCCGGCCGGGATGCCGATCAGAAGGGCGATGAGGAAGGCGAGGCCGCCGAGCTCGAGCGTCACCGGCAGCTTCTGCAGCACCAGCGTGCCGACCGGCATCTTGTTGCGCAAGGACTCGCCGAGGTCGCCGGTGAGCGCGCCCGTGGCCCACAGGAAGTAGCGCACGGGGAGCGGCTGGTCCAAGTGGTACTTGTGGCGGATATAGGCGATCACGTTGGGATCGCGGTCCTCGCCCGCCAGCACGAGGGCGGGATCGCCGGGCAGCAGCTGCTGCAGCCCGAAGATGATGAGCGAGACGAAGACGAGCGTCGGCACCGCGATCAGCAGGCGGCGGGCGAGGAAGGCGAGCATGGCGGCCGCGCGTGCCGGCGGCGGCGGAGGGAGGCCCTACTGGAGCTTGAGGTCCTCGACGCGCACGAGCCCGTCGGGAAAGGGCGTGAAGCCCGCGAGCTTCTTGCTGTAGCCGTAGATCCAGCGCTGGTTGTAGAGGTAGATGATCGGCAGGTCGCGCTGCAAGAGAGCGTCCATCTGGTCGTAGATCGTCTTGCGCGCCGCCGTGTCGATGGTGGTGCGGCCCTCGCCGAGGAGCTTGTCGACATCGGGATTGCAATAGTGCCCGTAGTTGAGCGAGCCCTTGCACGCGACGAAGAGAAAGAGGTTGCCGTCGGGATCGACGCGCCCGCTCCAGCCGATCTGGTAGGCCTGGAAATCGCCGCCCACTGCGCGGTCGAGCGAGGTGGCGAACTCGATGGACTGGATCTTGAGATCGATGCCGGCCTCCTTCGCCATGGCCTGGATCACCTGCGCCACCTGCTGGTCGTCGCTCGTCGTCGGCACCATGAGCTCGATGGTGGGATTGGACTGACCGGCGGCCTTGAGCAGCTCCTTCGCCTTGGCCACGTCGCGCGCCGGCACGGGGAAGGCCTTGTCGAACCACGGGCTCGCGGGCGAGAAGGGCTGATCGCCTGCGAGGTACTCGCCGTTGTAGACGACCTGCATCAGCGCTTGGCGGTCGATCGAGAGGCTGAGCGCCTCGCGCACGCGCGGGTCCTCACCGAGCGGGTCTTTCGCCTTGTCGCCGTTCGCCATGTTGACGGTGATGCCGATGTAGCCGATGCCCGCGATGGAGGCTACGGCGAGCTTCGGGTCCTTGCGCACCGCGGGCACGTCGGTCGGCTGCAGGCGCTCGATGAAGTCGAGGCTGCCGGCCTCGAGGTTGGCCACGCGCACGGCCGCGTCGGGGATCGGGCGGTACTCGATGCGGTCGATGAAGACGTGGTCCTTGTCCCAGTACTTGTCGAACTTCTCGACCACGATGCGGTCTTGCGCCACGCGCTCGACGAACTTGAAGGGCCCGGAGCACACCGGATGGGCGCCGAAGTTGTCGCCTTCGGCCTTGGCCGCCGTGGGCGAGACCATCATGCCGGCGCGGTCGGTAAGCTGCGCCAGGAGCGGTGCAAAGGGTGCCGCGAGATCGAGGCGCACCGTCGCGGGATCGATCACCTCGACGCTTTGGATGGCGCTGATCTCGCCCTTGCGGTTGGAGCCCTTCATGGTGAGGTGGCGCTCGATGTTGTACTTGACGGCCTCGGCGTCGAACGGCGTGCCGTCCTGGAAGACGACGCCCTGGCGCAGCTTGAGCGTTATGGACTTGTTGTCGGGCGCCCAGGCGTAGCTCGTCGCCAGCTGCGGCACGATCTTGAGATCGGCGGTGATGTCGAAGAGCTTGTCGCACAGGCTCGCGAAGACTATGCGGCCCACGAAGGTGCGCGCGAGCGTGGGATCGAGGATGTCGGGGTCCTCGGCGAGCCCGATGCGCAAGGTGGCGGCGGCGCCGGCGCCCGCGGCAAATGCGGCGAGCACGGCGGCGAGCGCCGCGGCAACGGTGAATCTGCTCGGCTTTCCCATCTTTCGCCTCCTCGCTGTGAGCTTCCCTTTGGGCCTCGGCTTTTGCTCGCCTCTTGACCCCGCTCGGCCGAGCGACGGTATCCCGCGCTCGCGGCGCTGCCTAGTGTCTCGCCTTAGCAGCCGCCTGCCAATCAAAATGCCGCGAGCGGCCCCTCAGCCCGTGCCGCCGCTGCCGGGCTCTTCGCTGAAGAAGGCCTGGAGGCGCTCGAGCCGCGGGTTGGGCGGCTCGTCCTCCGGGCGCGGGATGAGGTCCGCGGCCGACGGAATCTCGCGCCAGAAATGGCAGGCGGCGAGGTGCCCGGCGTCTTCGCCCGCGAGGCCCGGCTCCTCCTCCCGGCAGCGCTCGCGGGCGTGCGGGCAGCGGGTGTGGAAGCGGCAGCCGGGCGGCACCGCGAGAGGGCTCGGCACGTCGCCCTCGAGGATCATGCGCCGCCGCGCACGCTCCGGTGCGGGCAGCGGGATCGCCGAGAGGAGGGCCTGGGTATAAGGGTGGCGGGGTGCCGCGAAGAGGCGGTCCTTCTCCGCCAGCTCGACGATCTTGCCGAGATACATGACGGCCACGCGGTCCGCGATGTGCTTCACCACCGCGAGGTCGTGGGCGATGAAGAGGTAGCTCAGCCCGAAGCGGGCTTGCAGGTCCATGAGCAGGTTGATGACCTGGGCGCGCACCGAGACGTCGAGCGCCGAGACGGGCTCGTCGCAGACGAGGAGCTTGGGCTCGACCGCGAGCGCGCGCGCGATGCCGATGCGCTGGCGCTGGCCGCCGGAGAATTCGTGGGGATAGCGCCGCGCATGGCTGGGCAAGAGGCCGACCAGCCCGAGGAGCTCGGCCACCCGCGCGCGCCGGGCGCCGCGCTCGGCGAGGCCGTGGACGGCGAGCGGCTCGGCGAGCATCTCGCCCACCGTCATGCGCGGGTTGAGCGAGGCATAGGGGTCCTGGAAGACGATCTGCATCTCGCGGCGCAAGGCCCGCATGCCGCCGCCCGAGAGGCCGAGGATGTCGCGGCCGGCGAAGCGGATGCTGCCCGCATCGGGGTCGAGGAGCCGCAGCACGAGCCGGCCCGTCGTCGATTTGCCGCAGCCGCTCTCGCCCACGAGCGCCAGCGTCTCGCCCGCGTCCACGCTGAAGCCGATGCCGTCGACCGCCTTGACGGTGCCGCGGCTGCGGCCGAGGAGGCCGGAGCCGGCCTCGAAATGCTTGACCAGGCCCGCCACCTCGAGGAGCGCTGCCCCTTGCGCCGCCATCACGGGGTCTCCGCGAGCGGCGCTTTGAGGCAGGCGGCGAAGTGATGCCGGCGGAGCTCGGCGAGCTCAGGCTCGCGCTCGCGGCATGCCGCCTCGGCAAAGGGGCAGCGCGGATGGAAGCGGCAGCCTTGCGGCAGCGCGGCCGGGTTCGGCACGTTGCCCCGGATGGTGGCGAGCCGCGCCCTGTCGCGATGCAGCTTGGGCAGCGCGCCCAGGAGGCCGATCGTGTAGGGATGCTGCGGATCGGCGAAGAGGGCGGCGACCGGCGCCTGCTCGACGATGCGGCCGGCATACATGACGGCCACCTCGTCCGCCAGCTCGGCGATGACGCCGAGATCGTGGGTGATCATGATGATGGCGGTGCCGAGCTCGCTCTTGAGCTCGCGCATGAGGTCGAGGATCTGCGCCTGGATGGTCACGTCGAGGGCCGTCGTCGGCTCGTCCGCGATGAGGAGCTTGGGGCCGCAGGCAAGCGCCATGGCGATCATGACGCGCTGCCGCATGCCGCCCGAGAGCTTGTGGGGATGGTCGTGGGCGCGGCGCTCGGGTGCCGGGATGCGCACCCGGCGCATCATCTCGACGGCGCGCGCGCGCGCCTCGCGCTTCCCCACCTTGCGGTGGCGCTGGATCGCCTCGGCGATCTGGTCGCCCACGGTGAAGGCGGGATTGAGCGAGGTCATCGGCTCCTGGAAGATCATCGAGATGCGGTTGCCGCGGAGCTCGCGCAAGGCGGCGCGCGGGAGGCGCAGGAGATCCTGACCCTCGAACAGTACCTGGCCGCCCGCGATGCGGCCCGGGGGCGTGGGCACGAGCCCCATGATGGAGAGCGAGGTGACGCTCTTGCCGCAGCCCGAACTCGCCGACGAGGCCGAGCGTGCGGCCCGCTTGCAGCGCGAAGCTCAGGCCGTCGACGGCGCGGCACTCGCCCTCCTGGCCCGCGAAATAGGTGCGGAGCCCGCGCACCTCGAGGAGCGGCGCGGCTGCTGCATGTCCCGCCTCGCCCCGCTCGCCCGCCGCCGCCATCGCCGCTCAGTCCTCGAGCGCTCGTTGGCGCAGCACCACCTCGGCGTCGATGACGGCGCGGTCGTAGATGCCCGAGGGATTGGCGCGGCTGGGGAGGAAGGCGAGGAACGGCTGGAAGATCTGCTTGCTCACTTCGTGGAGGCGCCTCAACTCGGCGAGCGGCTCCGGGTGGTCGTCGACCCTGAGATCGAGGCTCGGGTAGCTCTCGCTGGTGAAGATGCAGAGCGCCGCCGACTGCTTGCCGCGCTTGTCGCCTCCCGCCGCCTGGCCGGCATCGAGGGCTACGATCAGGCGCTCGGCGAAGGGCAGCGCCGCGGCACTTGCGTAGGCGGCCGCAGTATCCTCCACTACCGCGGCACCGGCCAGCATGTTGCCGGCGACCGAGTAGCCCTCGCCCGCCTTGTGGCCGCACCAGCCGATGCAGCTTCGCCCCGTGTGCTGGGCGATGCGGCCCTGGCGGTCGATGAGGTGGAGCTGGCGGTGCTCGCGGCCCTCGTCCTCGGCGAGGAGGCGGGCGACGACCTCCTCGGGCTCCGCCGCCGCGGCGAGGAGTGCCATCCCCCGCGGTCCGAAAGTCGGATTGATGAGGGCCTGGGTGGCAAGCGCACCGATGCCGCTCGCCGCATGGGGACAGAGCGCACCGACGGCGAAGAAGCGGGTGGTGACGGCGACGCCGAAAGCGCCTGTCTCGGGATCGCGCGCGACGATCGACCAGGTCATGCAGCGCCTTCCCTCTCGCGGCATGGCCGGCACCAGCCGGTCATGGCGCCGGCATAGCTTGCCCGAGTGCTGCGGCGCACGCAAACGTCCGCCGCCGCGGCGCCGCCAACGACAAAAGCCGGCCGGATCGTCCCGGCCGGCCCGTCGATGACCTCTCGGTGCCTTGACCCTGCGCGAGACTAGGCGGCGCTCGCCTGTGCCGGCGCCTGCACCTCGCCGCGCAGGAGCTCCTGCACGCTCATCGCGGCCGGCTTGAAGGCGCGCTCGAGCACAGGCACCGACTTGTAGGGGTCGGCCTTGCCGCACATGAAGATGTCGAAGGCGGCGAAGCCGCGCTCCGGCCAGGTGTGGACGCTGATGTGCGACTCCGCCAGCACCGCCACGCCCGACACGCCGCCGTTGGGCGTGAAGTGGTGGAGGTGAATGTGGAGGAGCGTCGCATTCGCGGCCTTGACGGCTGCCACCAGCGCGCGCTCGATATAGGGCACCTCGTCGAGATGCTCGGCCCCCTTGAGGTCGAGAATGAGATGGGTGCCCGCGAACGTCTTGCCGCCGCGCGTGACGAAGAAGTCCTTCGGCGCGGCGTCGTCCGAACGAAAGTATGCCCGGTTTGCACCGGTTGCGGTTCTGGACAGGTCGGGCGTAACCGCTGGCGCCGATGCATTCGCCGTGCGCTGCGCGCGCCCCAAGTCCATCCCCAATTTGAAGCGAGTGGTCATTAGATCACACCCCCAAACCAGAAGATGTCTCGGTAAGCACGAGATGTTGGCGATATGAGGCAAGTTGCGCGCGAATGCAATAAAAAATTCACCCGCGGCCGATTTTTTCCTACCCGGCGCCCGGACCGCCAAGACGAAGGCGGCGGCCTCTTTCTCGGGCGGCGGTTCTGGGGCATGATGACGGCGCTGCCGTAGCGACGTTGAAGGGAGGCCAAGGATGAGCCAGGCGCTGCGCCGACCGGGCGGCGACGAGGGGCTCCTCGTCAACCGCATGCACATTCCCTTCGAGCTCGATGCCGGCGTCTCCGCGCGCGCCGCGATCGGCCTCATCGTGCTCGCCACCGATCACACCATCGAGCACGAGTGGCGGCGGATGCTCGGCATCGAGGGCGTCGCCTTCTACGAGAGCCGCATCCACAACGCGGTCCAAATAACGCCCGAGACGCTCAAGGCGATGGAGGCGGGCCTCGCCACGGCGGCGGGCCTCATCCGCCCGGGCGAGCATCTCGACGTGATGGCCTACGGCTGCACCTCGGGCACCATGGTCATGGGCGAGGAGACGGTGTTCGCGCGCATCCGCGAGGCGCGGCCGGGGATCGCCTGCACCTCGCCCATCACCGCAGCCCTCGCCGGCTTCGCTGCACTCGGCGTCGCGCGCATCGCGCTCTTGACACCCTACATCGACGCCATCAACCGCATGATGCGCGACTATATCGAGGCGCGCGGCATCGCGGTGCCCGTGATGGGCTCCTTCAATCACGAGAACGACAACGAGGTCGCGCGCATCTCGCCCGCCTCGATCGAGGCCGCCGTGCTCGAGCTCGGCCGCCACGGCAGCGTCGACGCCGTCTTCGTCTCCTGCACGAGCCTCAGGGTCGCGGAGCGCGTGGCGGCGATGGAGGCCAAGCTCGGCAAGCCCGTCACCGCGAGCAACCACGCCATGGCCTGGCACAGCCTGCGCCTCGCCGGCTACCGCGATCCCGTGCCCGGCTTCGGCAGGCTGCTCGCTATCTGAGTCCGAGGCCGTCCGCCGGGTGCTCGGGCGCCCTGCCCGCCATGAGGTCGGCGAGGATGCGGCTCGAGCCCGCCGACATGGTCCAGCCCATGTGGCCGTGGCCGGTGTTGTACCAGAGGTTGTCCAAGGGCGAGCGGCAGACGATGGGCGGGCCGTCGGGCGTCATGGGCCTCAGGCACGACCAGTAGCTCGGCCTCGAGAAATCGACGCCCTTGGGGAAGAGCTCGCGCGCCAGCGCCATCATGGTGGCGAAGTCCGCCGGCCGGTGGCTGTTGTCGAAGCCGGAGAAGTCGGCGGTCGCCGTCATGCGCAGCCGCTCCCCCATGCCGCAATAGGCGACGAGCGCGCCTTCGTCGACGCCGCCCACCTTGGGCGAGAGCGAAGGCGCGATCGGCAGCGTCAAGGAGAAGCCCTTGACCGGATAGACCGGGATGCCGAGCCCGGCCGACGCCGCCACGCGGGCGCTATAGCTGCCGAGCGAGAGGACGTAGGCGTCGGCACTCCTCGCTCCGCGCGCGGTGGCGACGGCCGCGATGCGGCCGCCGCTGCGCTCGAGGCCCGTGATCTCGCAGCCGAGCTCGAAGGCGACGCCGAGGCGCTTGCAGGCCTCGGCGAGCTGCACGGTGAAGGCGTTGCAGTCGCCGCTGCCGTCGCTCGGGCAATAGACAGCACCTGCGAGCTTCTCCGCGATCGGCGCCAGCGCCGGCTCGATCTCGACCGCGCGCCTCGCGTCGATGACCTCGACCGGCAGGCCGTGGTCCTTAAGCAGCGTCATGTTGGCGATGCCTTGCGCGAAATGTGCCGCGTCGCGATAGAAGAAGAGCAGACCCTTGCGGTATTGGTGATAGCTCAAGCCCTCCGCGCCGGCGATCTCCTCGAGCTTGCCCTGGCTGTAGCGGCAGAGGGCAAGCTTGATGAGCGTGTTGGTGCGCGCGGTCTTGGCCGAGCAGGCGCAGAGGAACTTGAGGCCCCAGATCCAGAAGCGCCAGTCGAGGCTGAAGTGCATGCGATAGGAAAGATCGCGATGCCACAGCGACTGCAGGAGGAGCTTCGGCGCGCGCGGCGAGTTCCAGGTGAAGGAGTGGCCGGGCGCCACCAGACCGGCATTGGCGTAGCTCGTCTCGCCGGCCGGCTCGCTTCCGCGGTCGAGCACCACCACCTCGTGGCCGGCCTTCGCGAGGTAGTAGGCCGTGGTGACGCCGACCACGCCTGCGCCCATCACGATCGTTTTCATGGCGCACCTTCCTCCCCTTATCCGCCGCGGGCGATGCTACGCGAAGGCGGCGCGCTTGCGAAGCGGCCTCAGCCGATGCGGAGGGGGCCGAGCAGCCACACCGTCCAGAAGCCGAGTGCGATGAAGGGCCCGAAGGCCAGCACCTCCCGCTCGAGCGGCCGATGGGCGCGGACGGCGCGCGCGAGGCCGACCGCAAGGCCGCTCAGGCTGGCGAGGAGCAGCACGCTCGGCAGCCCCTGCCAGGAGACCCAGGCGCCTGCCGCGGCCATGAGCTTGATGTCGCCGCCGCCGAGCCCCTCCCGCTTCCTGAGGCGGCGATAGACGGCGGCGACGAGCCAGAGACCCCCGCCGCCGGCGAGCGCACCGAGCGCGTGGTCGGCAAGGGAGCCGGGCTCGAGCGCCCAGCTCGCGAGCAGGCCGGCAGGGATGAGCGTGAGCGTGAGCGCGTCCGGCATGAAAAGATGGCGCGCGTCGATCCAGGCGAGCACCAGGAGGGTCCAGCCGAGCAGCAGGCTCACCGCCAGCACCGGGACCGGCGCATCGCTGAGTGCCGCCGCCGCCGTCAGTGCGACCGCAACTGAGGCGAGCTCGACGAGGGGGTAGAACCAGCCGAGGGCAGCGCCGCAGGTGCGGCAGCGGCCCTTGAGGACGAGCCAGCTCACGAGCGGCACGAGATCGCGCGCGGCGAGACGCTGCCCGCAATGGGGGCAATGGGAGCGCCCGAGGATGACGCCGCGCCGCTGGGCGCCCCCCTGGGGCAGCCGGACGATGACGCTGCCGATGAAGCTGCCGACGGCGGGTGCTGCCAGGAGGCCGGCGAGTGCCGCGGCGTCAGCCGGGCTCATGGCGCTCCGCCGGACCATGCGGCACCGGCGCGTTGCATCGCGGGGCGCTTGTGATAGCATCGCGGCCGGGCGGAGGGGCGCCCGCGGCGTTGCTTTGCCTGGCGGTCATGACAGCACTCGCGACCTCGATTTCCCGCCGCCGCAGGCCGCTCTCGAACGAGGACGGCTTCACCCTCCTCGAGCTCCTCGTGGTGCTCGCCATCCTCGGTCTGCTGATCGGGCTCGTGGCGCCCCACGTGATGAGGATACTCAGCACCTCCAAGGAGAAGATCGCCACCCAGTCGATCGAGCGCATCGAAGGCATCCTCGACATCTACCGCCTCGACGTCGGCAGCTATCCGAGCACCGACCAGGGTCTCGAGGCGCTGATCCGCAGGCCGGCGGGGGTCGCCAACTGGAACGGGCCCTACATCAAGGGCGACCAGGTGCCGCTCGATCCCTGGGGCCATCCCTTCCAATACCGCTGCCCGAGCCAGCGGCCCGGCCACGACTACGATCTCTTGAGCCTGGGCCCGAGCGGCGAGCCCGGCGGCAGCGGCGACAACGCGCCGATCGTCAATCGCTAGCATGCTCTTTGCCCAGGGGGCATTTGCTCAAGCGCAAGCGCCGCCCCGTTCGTCAGTCCCGCGCAAGCGGGAACCCACTCGCAGCTCTCTACCCCCGCTTGCGCGGTAGTAGATGCACAGAAGTATGAAGAGCGCTGCCCAATCATGACGTTGCGCTGTCGAAGCGGCGCCTCGGACCGGCGGCTATGCGTCCTTCGAGACGCTCGCTGCGCTCGCTCCTCGGGATGAGGCCAAGTCTTTCTGCCACCCACGCAATCTCCTCGTCCTGAGGAGCGCCCCGAAGGGGCGCCTCTCGAAGGACCCGCGGCGGTACTGCAGGCCTCCGCAAGATGCGTGCATCGGCAAGCGCTTTCGCGGGGGTGACGGGAGAAGCGGTTCCACCTGATCGAAACAAGCCCTACCTCTCGGGAAGCTCGCCGCGCTCCCAGGCGAGCACGTCATAGCCGGCGGCATTGCCGGGGTCGATCGCCACGACGGCGCGGCGGACGAAGGTGGCTCCCCGCTCCGATTGCGCGGTGACGGTGATCGCGACGGTCGGCCGCTCGCCCAGTGCCAGCGCCGGATTGAAGGCGCCCGGGGTCGAGGCCGGGTTGGCGGCGGCACTGGCCAAGGCAGTCGCGACGAGCGGCCGTGCGCCGTGCGCGTCCGGCACCGAGGCGCCCGAGTGGATGCTCAGGACCGGGCGCAGCTCCGCGAGGATCGCGGGCGTCATGCCGGGCACGCGCAGCAGCTCGTCGATGGTCTCGATCGTGCCGCTCGGCGGCGGCGCATTGGTCCGCACGCTGCGGTATTCGACGATCGCGGCGGCGAGCTGCTGGGCTTGCTCGTCGTCGACGCCGGCTGCCTGCAACAGCGCCGAGAGCAGCCAGTCGGGCGCCAGGTTCGGATTGACCTTGGCATTCTCGTCCTCGATGCGCACGACGGCGCTGCCGCCCGGCAATGCCAAGCGCTGCGGCGCGCCGCCGATCGTCAGGCTCTCGGCCCCGCCGCGCTCCATGAGGGCGAGCACGGCGCGCGCCACGCCGGCGTCCGCGACCGCCTCGGCTTCCGCGCCGGCCACCAGGTTGTAGGCAATGCGCGCCTCGGTGCGGCCGGTCGCGGCGAGGTGAAGGGCGATCGCGGAGAGCAGCACGAGCACCGAGAGCACGAGGAGGAGAGCGAAGCCGTGCCGGCCGAGGGCGCGCGGCATCATGGCTCGGCCTGCCTAAGGCGTCTTGGGCGTGCGCAGCGGCCCGGGCGGCTCGATCGGGTCGTGCGGCAACGGCTGGGAGGCGAGGCCGCCCAGGCGCTGACGCAGCTCGTCCGTCAGCGCGCGCACGTCGCGCTGATCGTGGATGACGTGGGGCGTCAAGAGGACCAGGAGCTCGGTGCGCTGGGCGCTGACGGAGCGCGTCCCGAAGAGGCCGCCGAGCACCGGGATATCGGTGAGCCAGGGAAAGCCGGAGTTCGCGACCGACGTGTTGTCCTTGATGAGCCCGCCGAGGGCGATCGTCTCGCCGTCCTGCACGACGACGCGGGTCTTGATCTTGCGCTGCTCGATGGTGGGCGAGTCGATGGTCGAGGTCGTGGTCGGCACCACGTCCGAGACCTCCTGCTGGATGTCGAGCGTCACCAGGTTGCCCGAATTGACCCGCGGCGCCACCTCGAGGATCACGCCGGTCTCGCGGTAGTCGACGTTGTTCACGATGGGGGCGCCCGAGGTCGTCACCGACACCGCCGACTGGGTGACGATGGGCACCAGATCGCCCACCTGGAGGCGCGCATACTCGTTGTCGAGCACGAGGAGCTGCGGGTCCGAGATCACCTTCACCGTGGTGACGCTCTCGAGCGCGCTCAGGGCCGTCTGCACGACGGCACCGGTGATGGCGAAATTGAAGCCGGGATTGACGGGCTCAACGGGCTGGCCGGCCGTGGTGTTGATGAGCCCGACACTGCCCTTGCCCTTCGCGAAGAACCACTGGGTGCCGTATTGCAGCGCGTCGTTGAGCGTCACCTCCGCGATGGTCGCCTCGATGAGCACCTGAAGCGGCAGGATGTCGATCTTGCGCAGCGTCGCCTCGATCATGGCATATTCGTCGTCGGTGGCGGAGATGAGGAGCGCGTTGTTGCGCTTGTCGGGGATGATGCGGATGCCGGGCGGCATCGCGGTGACCTCGCTCTCGCCCTCCGTCTCGCCGGTGCCGGAACGGCGGGCCAGCGAGCCCGTGCCGCCCAGCTGGCCGGCCTGGGCGCCACCCATGCTGCCGGTGCCGCCCGCGGGCTGCGCGCCTGCGACCGGTTGCTGCTGGCCGAGACCCTGCTGGCCCTGCGCTTGCACGCCCTGGCCCTGGGCGGGGGTCGCGATCGTCGCCGCCTGGGTGCCGGGCGAGAGCGGGTTTTGCTGCGTCTCGCCCTCGCCGCCGGTGGCACCCGCGCGGGAGGGTGCGAAGGCGCGCTGGAGGAGCGGCGCCAGGTCGCCCGCCGTGCCGTTCTGCACGTAATAGACGTGGAGCTTGCGCGCGGACGTCTCGCCGACCTTGTCGATCTCGTCGAGCAGGCGCTGGATGCGGGTGAGATAGGCGGGCTTCCGGCTCACCACCAGCACGGCATTGATGCGCTCGATCGGCACCACGTGGACGGCACCTTCGCCGCCCGACTCGTTGTCCGCATCGATGATGTCCTGCAGCTCGCTCGCGACCTTCTCCGGGCTGTCGGACTTCACCGGAAAGATGCCGTAGGAGCGGCCGGCCAGCGCCTCCACGTCGAAGGAGCGGATGAGCGCCACCAGGCTCTCGCGCTCGGCCGCCGTGCCGCTGATGACGAGCGCGTTGCCCGAGGGCGCCGGGGTGAGGCGCCGCCCCTCGCCGACATAGGGCTGCAGCGCCCGCGCCACGTCCTTGGCCGCGGTATAGCGCAGCGGCACCACCTCGGTCCCCCCGACCGCGGCCGCGGCGGCGCCGGCGCCGGCCGCACCGCCCGCGCGCGCCGCCGGCAGCACGTGGTAATAGCCGCCGCTTTCCACCAGCGTAGCGCCGTTCTCGGCCAGGAGCTCCTGGAGGAGCCCAAGAAGCCGCGTGCGCGGGATTGCTTGCGAGGTCTGCAGCGTCACCGTGCCGTTGACCAGCGGATCGACCGTGTAATTGGCCTTGAGCAGATTGCCGAGGATGACGCGGATCACCTCGCGCAGATCGGCATTCACGTAGTTGAGCGTGATGTCGGCCGGACCCGCGGGCACGGCGCTGCCGGCCGGCGGCAGCTGGACCGGCGTCGGATTGCTGCCGAAGGTGATGCGGGCGGGCGGGGCCGGCGTGGTGGGTGCTGGGGTGATGGTGCCGCTCACGCGCGGTGCGGCGGCGCCGACGGGGGCGCTGCCCCCGCTTTGCGTCACCGGCGCCGGCGCCGGTGCCGCCGCACCGGCCGGTGCCGCGGCCTTGCCGCTCTGGCTCGAGGCGTGGCCGAAGGGCGGCTTGTCGCAGGCGGCAAGCGCCAGGACGAGAGCGCCGCCCGCGAGCCACGGCGCTACGCACGGGAAGCGCCCCTTGCGGGCTTCAGGGCGCATTGGTCTTGACGCCCGGAGCGCGGCCTGGCGCCGCGACGCCGCGCAGCCCGGGCGGGCGCCGAGGCCGGCTGCCAGGCGTCCCGTCCTGGGCCAGCTCGATGGTCGCCGAGCGCACGCCCGAGCGGAAGGTCACGCGTTCCGGCGAGATGCGCTCGACCGTCCAGCCCTCGATGCTCTCGCCCTCGTGCAGCGCCTTATTGCCGCCCTTGCCGCCGTCGGCGAACAGCACCTCGCGCTGCTCGGGGCTGTAGAGGATGCCGACGAGGCGCGCCTCGAAGGGCAGGGCCTGGCCTCCCGCGGCAGGGCCTTGGCGTCCCGGCGCCGGCTGCCGGCCGGGCGTGAAGAGCGGCCGGGCGAGAACTTCGTCGAGATCGGCAGCACCAGCATCCGGCGCAGCGCTCTTCCCTGCGCCGCTCTCCGCCGGCGCGGTCCGCACGCCGCCGGCGGCACCAAGCGACGCCGAGGACGGACCCGAGGCGAGCTCCGCATAGACGACGGCCGCAAGCGCCACGGCCGCCGCCGCCATGAGCGGGAGACGGAGGTCCGTTATCATGCGTGTGCCGCCCAAGGGGCGCGGGCAGCGCCGCCGGCGCTCGCCGCGGGGGCCACGGCCGCTCTCTTGGCGCTAGGTGCCATTGGCGCGGTATCCATAGACGTCGAGGGCGATGTTGAGGACCGCGCTCTTGTCCGCCGCCTGCAGCCGTGCCGCGGGATTGCTGTGCACCTCGATGTTGTCGACGAAGAGGAACGGACGCGCCGCGCCGAGCGCGTGCAGCACGTTGGCGAGGACGTTCGAGCTCGGCCGCGACGAGGACGCGGATGCCGACGCGGCGCTGGCCGCCTTGTGCTGCCGCGGGCAGGCCCTCGGCGCTGATCAGCTCGGTGCCCGTCTCGGCGAAAAGGTCCTTCACCTTGCTCTGCAGATTGGCCGCGGCAACGGCCTCGCTGGCGCCAGGCAGCAGGAGATCGTCGGGAGCGCTCCGCGTGCGCACCTCGGAGAGCGTGGCGCGCAGCTGCGGCAGCTCGGCGACCGCGCGCCGGAGGTGCGCGAGCCGCTCGCGGAGCTGGGCGATCTCCTGCGCGCGGCTGGCATGGAGCGCCTCGAGCGGCGCCAGCACCGCGACATAGGCGAGCGCCAGGAGAAGGCCGAGGATGCCGAGCGCGAGTAGCTTGCCGGGCCTGCCTTCCGGCAGCGTCATGACCCACCGCCCGCCGCGACCGCAGTCCGGATGGTGAAGAACTCGAGATCGTCGCCCTTCGCGCGCACCACGGGCTCGACGAAGGCGGGGTCCTTGAAGGTCTTGGTGGCGGCGAGCTTGACGATGAGGCCGGCGGAGGAGGGCGAGCGGCCGGCGATGGTCAACTGCCCGTCGCGGAGCGTGAGCACCGTGAGGTAGCTGTCGTCGGGCACGACGCGCGTCAGGGCGGCGAGGGTGGCGAGCGGACTGCCGATGCGCGCGCGCTCCGTGCCGAGAAAGTCCGCCGCCTTGGAGAGCTTCTCGAGCTCGGAACGCATGGCGGCCGCGGCATGCACGTCGCTGTCGAGCGCTGCGATTTCGCTGCCGAGACGGCCGAGCGCCCACTGCTGCTTGACGAAGGGCGTCAGCACCGCCGCCAGCGCCAGGAGTACCGTGAGGGCGGCGAGTGCCGGCATGGCGCGCTGCGGCGCGCGGCCCTCGCGCCGCGCGCTCCCGCCGAGCGCCATGCGGTAGGGCCGCGCCAGGCCCTCGACCTCGACGGCGTCGGCCGCGAGATGGGCGGCGGCGATCGCGGCAATGTCGTCGGCGAGCGGGGCGCGCGGCACCAGCACCAGCTCGGCCTCGAGGCGTCCGAGCGCGCGGTCGACGCGGACGAGGGTGTAGTCCCATAAGACCTCGCCCTCCTCGAAGGGCGTCTCGCGGGCGATCTCGAAGGCGAGGGCCTGCGCCAGATCGGCGCGCGCCGCGAGCGGCAGCGTCACGCGCTTGGCAAGGACGCGCTCGCGCGGCAGGCCGAGCGCCAGTCCCGGCGCATTGGCTCCGAGGCCGGCAAGGCGCTGCTGGAGGGCGCGGATGCCCTGGGAATTGCGCTCGAAGCGCGCGAGCGAGTTGACGCCGCCGTTGCGCCGCAGGGAGAGCGTATAGGCGCCGGGCTCGAGGCCGACGATCGTCGCATCGGGCAACACGGCGCCGGGCCGCCGCAGCGCCTGCGGCAGCAGGCCCGCCAACTGATCGAGCCACCAGCGATAGAGCTCCCTGAACATCAGGCGGCGATTGTACAAGGGTCGCACCGAGAGTCACGATAGAGAAAATGGCCGATTTCGCGGCGCATGAGGCGCCGGACGGCCGAGCGCGAGGCCGCGAAGGTCTAAGGCGTGCGCAAGGGCAGTGCCGTGACGAGCTCGGTCCAGCGCCGCCGGTCGCCGGGGGCAAACTCCAGGCGCAGGCGGACGAGGGCCGGGAGTGCCGCGGCCAGGCGCCAGTCCGCACTCCAGCGGCCGGGCTCGTCCTCGGTTGCGGGTGCGAAGTATTGCAGCTTGAGCGCCGCGACGCCGCGCAGGATCTCGGTCTCCTGCCAGGGAGGCGGCGACGCCCCGCCCCGCGGTCGCAGGTGCGGCCGCCAGCGCAGCACGAGGCGGCCGGCGCCGGCGAGCGCCAGGCTCGCGTCGTAGAGGTCGCGTCCGGCGAGCGCCTCGGGCAGCTCGGTCACCATGGTGATGCCGTCCGCCCGGCCGTCGAGATAGAGCGGGGCGTTCTGCGCGCCGAGGCCCACGAGCGGCAGCGGGGCGCTCGCCGCGATGAGCTGGCCGAGGAGTGTGCGCACGGCGTCGAGCTCGCTCGCCGCGGCGAGGCGGCTGTCCTGCGCCTCCCAGGCGCGCGCGCCGAAGCGGACGCCGCCCACCAGCATGGCGCTCACGAGCCCCAGGACCGCGAGTGCCACGAGCACCTCGAGGAGGGTGAAGCCGGCGCCGCTAGTGTTCCGGCTCCGACGGTTCACTCTGAACCGTCGGCCCGGAACACTAGCAAAATCATAATGATGCGTTGTGGTTCCGGCACGATGATGGGGATCCGGCGCCGGGACCACAACGCGCGGCGGCGCTTTGCGCCCGTCAATCATTGCCGCCGCCGATGCGGCCGAGCCTGAGGGTGGCGAGCGTCACCGTGCGCGCGACGAGGCCGCGCCGCCAGCTCACCCGAGCCTCGATCGAGTAGAGTGCCGGGACCGCTGGCGTGCCGTTCCCGGCGGGGCGCCCGGCGACGGCGGGCCTGACCGTGACTTGCCAGCGGTAGCCCTCAGCCTCGCCCGAGCGCACGCCGGGGCTGAGCGGGCTCACGACGCCGCTTTCGGCGAGGAGGTTCTGCGCCCGCCGCGCCGCACCGAGGGTGCGCTGGGCGATATCCACGTTGTCGAGCCCGCCGCTCGCGGCCTGGAAGAGGGCGGCGAGCGCCAGCGCCGCGATGGCGAGCGCCACCACCACCTCGAGAAGCGTGAAGCCGCGCTCGCCGGCCGGCTCAGCTGCGCTCGACAATCGACACTCTCCCGCTCAGCCATTCGACGCGGACCGAGATGTGCCGGCTGCCGCCGGCCACGTCGATCCGGCCGCCGCTCGAGCTGCCGTCGGGATTGAAGCGGATGCTGCCGGTGCTGCCGGAGATCACCTCGCCGCGCGCGGTCAAGAGGCTGAGCCGCAGGACGGCGGGGAGCGGCACCACGGCGGCGCGGCCCACGCGGTAGCGATGGGCGGCCACGTCGAGGACGAGGCCTATGGGGCGGTCCTCGGCGATCGCCTGGGCGCGCGCCAGGCGCAGCGCCGAGGCGAGCTCGCCCGCCGCCGCGCGCGCGGCCGTGCCCGGCGAGACCGGCATCAAGGCGCCGGCCGCCAGCACGGCGGCGAGCGCCAGGATCGCCAAGACGACGACAAGCTCGATGAGCGTGAAGCCGGCGGCGGCCTCCCTGCGGCAGGGCCGGAACCTAAAGTGCCAGGTCATTGAGGCTCAGCATGGCGGTGACGAGCGAGGCGATGATGCCGGCGACCGCGAGCCCGGTCACGATGGTCACCGCGGGAACGATGAGGCCGGTCAGGCGCTCGAGGCCGAGGCGGACCTGCTCGTCATGGATGTCGGCTGCCCGGAGCGCCATTTCGCCGAGGCGGCCGGTCTCCTCGCCGAGGCGGAGGAGATGGATCATGCGCATGGGAAAGACGTGCGAGGCTTCGAGCGAGCGGGCGAGCCCGGCGCCCTGCTTGGCGCTCGCCTCGGCGCGGACGACGGCTGCTTGCGCCGCCCGGTTGCCCAGCACGTCGCGCGCCGCGGCCAGCGCCTGGAGGAGAGGGACGCCGTTCTCGAGAAGGGTGCCGAGCGTGCGCGTGAGATAGGCCGCGGCGCGCTGGCTCAAAAGCGTGCCTGCCACGGGGAGTGCGAGGAGCATGCGGTCGACGGCGAGGCGCAGCTCCGGCGCCGCCAGCGCCTGGCGCGCCGCGAGCAGGGCTACGAGAAGGCCGAGCAAGAGCCAGAGCCCGTCGTCGCGCACGAAATCGCCGAATGCGATGAGCGCGCGCGTGGCGGCCGGCAGCTGAGCACCGGCCTGCGCGAAGATGGTGGTGAACTGCGGCAGCACATAGACGAGGAGGAGAAGGATGACGGCGATGGCTGCCGTCACCAGGAGGGCGGGATAGATGAGGGCCGACTGGATGCCGGCCGCGATGCGCCGCTCGCGCTCGAGGAGGCCGGCCAGCCGCTCCAGCGTCGCGGCGAGGGCACCACCCGCCTCGCCGGCCCGCACCATGCCGCGGTAAAGCTGGCTGAAGCTCTCGCCATGGCCGGCGAGCGCTGCGGCAAGCGTCGAGCCGCCGCGCACCTTGTCGCGGATGTCGGCACAGATGCCGCGCGCGCGGGCGCCTGATGCCGTCTCGACGACGAAGCGCAGCGCATGGTCGAGGTCCTGGCCGGCGCCCAGCATGACGGCGAGCTCGCGCGTGAACTCGGCGACCTCGCCCTTGGAGAGGCCGCGGCGGGCCAGGAGCTCGCGGCCGAGGAGATCGCCCAAGGCGCTCCGCCGGCCGGCCGGCTCGGCGCGCAGCACCACATGGCCGTCGGCTTGGAGCCGCGCCACCGCGGCGGCCCGGCTCTCCCCCTCGAGCGTGCCGCTCACCGTCTTCCCCGCCGTGTCGACCGCCGTGTAGCGAAAGCGCGGCATCGGCCTCATCCGTCGTCGCGCACGCTGCGCACGACCTCCCTGAGCGTGGTGACGCCGGCGAGCGCCTCCCGCACCCCGCTCTCGAGGAGCGTGCGCATGCCGTCTGCCACCGCGGCCTCCTGCAACGCCCCCTGGTCGGCGCCCGCGAGGATGAGGCGATGGAGTGCCGCGCTCGGCGCGAGATACTCGGCGATCGCGATGCGGCCGAGATAGCCCGTGCCGTGGCACTCGGCGCAGCCCGCCGCTTCGTGGAGCAGGATCGGGCGCTCCCGCGCGAGCCGGTCGAGCTCGAAGCGGGCGATGAGCTCCGGGCTCGCTTGAAGCGGCCGCTTGCAGGCGCTGCAGAGGCGGCGCACCAGGCGCTGCGCCAGCACGCCGTTGAGCGTCGCCGTCAGGAGATAATCCTCGACCCCCATGTCGCGCAGCCGCGTCACCGTGGCGGCGGCGCTGTTGGTGTGCAGCGTCGAGAGCACGAGATGGCCGGTCAAGGCCGCCTGCACGGCGATCTCCGCGGTCTCGAGGTCGCGGATCTCGCCCACCATGATGACGTCGGGATCCTGGCGCAGGATGGCGCGCAGCAGGCTTGCGAAGCTGAGCCCGATCTGCGGCCTGACGTGCGTCTGGTTGATGCCGTCGAGCTGGTACTCGATGGGGTCCTCGACGGTGATGATGTTGCGCTCGCTCGAGTTGAGGTGGAGGAGGGCGGTATAGAGCGTCGTGGTCTTGCCGCTGCCGGTGGGCCCGGTCACCAGCACGATGCCGTTGGGCAGGGCGAGCGTGCGGCGGAACTGGTCGGTGAGGTCGGGCGCCAGGCCGAGCTTGGCGAAATCGAGCTCGATGGCGGAGCGGTCGAGCACGCGCAAGACCACCGTCTCGCCGTGGAGCGAGGGGATGGTGGCGACGCGGAAGTCGATGGCGTGGCCGCGCACGGCGAGCTTGATGCGGCCGTCCTGGGGCAGCCGCCGCTCGGCGATATCGAGCCGCGCCATGATCTTGATGCGCGAGATGATGGCGGCCTTAAGGCGAGCCGGCGGCGCCTCGATCTCCTCGAGGACGCCGTCGTGGCGGTAGCGGATGCGCAGCCGGTCCTCGAACGGCTCGATGTGGATGTCCGAGGCGCGGGTCTCGACGGCGCGCGCGATGAGGCGGTTCACCAGGCGGATGACCGGCGCCTCGCTCGCCAGGTCCTTGAGCCGCTCGGCATCCTCCGCACCCTCCTGGGCGGCGTTCTCCAGATCCTCGATCTCGGCAGTGGCGGCAGCGCTGGCCGCAGGGACCTGGTCGCCGTAGAGCCTTACTAAGGCGGCCTCGAGGTCGATGGGCACGGCGACCCAGGCCTCGACCGCGAGGCCGGTCGCCGTCGCCACGGCGTCGCGCGTGAAGCGGTCGAGCGGATTGGCCATGGCGAGGACGACGCGGTCCGCCGCGACGGCGAGCGGCAGCGCGCGCGCCTTGCGCAAGTATGGCGCCTTGAGGCGCTCTCCCAGCACGACCGCGGCGGGATAGTCCTCGGGCAGCGCCAGGCGCAGGCCGAGCTCGCCCGCGAGCAGCTCGGCGAGCGCGCGCTCGCCGATGAGGCCGAGCTGGGTTACCGCCGCGTCGAGGGCGATGCCGTGCTCGGCCGCGACCCGCCGCGCGCGCTCGAGGCTGCGCGCGTCGATGAGGGCGCTCCGCTCGAGCGCGCGCTCGAGCAAGGGCGCGAGCTCGCCCTCGGCGGGCGGGGCGCTGCTGCTGGGGCGCTGTTGGGCGAGCGTCATGTCATGACCGGGCGGCGGCGCCGGTAGCACGGGCGGCGGCGGCAACCGCCTGCCTTCCGTGGCGGCTGGCCGGCATTATGCCGGCTTGCCGGCGGCGCAACAAGGCGCTGGCGCCGAGGCGTGCCAAACCGAGGCCGTCCGGCCGTCAGTCCCGCCCGTCTCGGCCGGCTTCGACGTCCGTCGAGACCCGTGCATAGCGGTAGATCATGGTGCCGGTATGCGGCGGATTGCTGCACCAAGGGGCAAGTCGACGATCCTTTGCCGCGAGGTGCGGTGCTGAAGGTGCGACGGACGCTCGGGGCGCACCGCCGGACGGCAGCCCAAGGCCCGGAGCGGACATCGCCTCTGACGACCACTCCATAAGAATGGCATGCTACGGGAAGAATGGCATGCTACGGGGCGCGCCGCGGGGCCGTCTGCAGCAACTCCTTTAGCTGCTGCTTCCAGAACTTGGCGAAGAAGACGGTGCCATGGCCCCTCGTGTCTTCGCTGGCTGGAATGAGGAACAGGCGAGCGTTCTTCACGCGCTTGAGCGCGCGCTCCATGATCCCGGTTTCCGGCGGATTGCGCTCGTCGTCCGCCGAATTGATCGCCAGCACCGCGGCCTGGATGCGCGCGAGCCCGGGTGCGGGGTTGTAGTCGCGCGAAGAGTCCCATTGATAGAGCACGTCGTTGGCATCCGCCTTGAAGGGTGCTGCCAGCCGGCCATCGAGCAGCTTATCGGCCGCTTCGCGCGTGGGAGCCAATTTCTGGTATGCCAGCGTGCCGCCGTTGGTGGCGATGCCGTAGAACACGCTGGCGAACCGCGCCGAGCGCGGCTGGGCCGAGTAGTTGCCGTTGTTCCACTCCGGATCGTTGCGGATGCTGTCTGTGATCAGGCGCCGCATCATCCAGTTGCGGCTGGACATTTCGGCAGGCTGCGACGCCATGGGCGCGAGAGCGTCCATGAAGCCGGGGTATTTCACGCCCCAAATCCAAGTGTGCATGCCGCCCATCGAGAAGCCGAGCACCAGGCGCAGATGGTGCAGCCCCAGCCCTTCGCTCACCAGCCGGTATTGGGCGGCGACCATGTCGTCGTAATTGTAGAGAGGGAACTTGGCGCGCAGGCCGTCCGAAGGCTTAGCCGATTTGCCGTGACCGATGCTGTCGGGCAGGATGATGTAGTATTTGCCGGCATCCAGCGGCTGGCCCGCACCGAACAACTCGCCCGCAAAGACGGGCGAGAGCATAGCGGTGCCGGATTGGCTGGTGCCGTGCAGGATCAGCACAGGCTCCCCGGAGGGTGCGCCGACCGTCGTGTAGTGCAGGTGCAGCTCCGGCATGACTTCGCCGGTGTGAAAGCGGAAATCTCGCGCGACCCAATCGCCTTCTTGCGGCGTGGGATAGTCCGCCGCCACAGCCGCAAATGCGATCTGAGACAAAACAACGCAGATTGCCGCGCGGACGAGCAAGCCCAGGACTTTCATACCCATCTCCATTCCTGATGCGGGACACGGGATTTTCACTATGCTCGACCGCCGACGGCACCAACGCTGCAGCTGAAAAACAGGACTTCGGCAGGTGCCGCCAGCGGCTTTGCAATCACGCTACCAGTTCGGTCGGGCGCATGAAATGGGCCACGATGTCGAGATATGGCTCACCGCGGCTGTCTGTTGCGGCGCGCCAGTTCGACCGCGGCCGGGGGTTGACCGGACCGGTCACGGACATCCGGTCGCGGACGAGCATGCATCGCGCGCATCGCATCGCTTCAACTTTCGGGAGGCGGCACGAAACATAGAACCACCGGGCCCTTGGTGCAGGCCACCGCTTCGCCGGTCGGATTTTCCCGATGCAGAACCTTGTCGGGCGGGACCGGCACCCAAACGCCTCCCTTAAGCAGGACCTCATATCCTCCCCGACCAATGCGGCTTTGCACGCGCCGACAGTCGGCCGCCGCGCAGCACGACCCGCCCCCGCCCGGCCGCTGCAAGCTTTGGAACCACGGCGCAAGCGACGGATTGGCGTCCGGCGGCGGCGCGCCCTTGGCCGCGGCGGCGACGCCGAGGAGGGCGAGCGCCGTGCAGATGCTGGACAACAGGTTGCGCGTCATGGCGCGGTGCACGATCTCCGAGAATGGTGTCGCGAGCCTCTGTCGCCAGGACACGGCTGCCAGCCTCCTCATCTCGAATGGCGCAGACTAAATTCGCGGGCCTCACCTGTAAATAGCCATTAGAAGGTTATGACGGCGTGCGCGGTCGCCGGTGCGCGCGTATCCGGCGCTCTGCTCGTCGGTTCCCTTGGATCAGGCTGCCTTGGCCATTTCGGCCACCCGCTCCCAGGCGGTGGCCTTGAGGCTCGGCCGCCAGCGGGCCCGCTTTCTTGGGCACTGCGGCCTTTTTCCAGCTCAAAACGCGATGCGTAGGCTGGCGCCAGCCACCACGTTGGTGCTGTGGCTGCGCGCCTCCTCGGTGGTTACGAGGAAACCCGCCTTGACCGCATCGTTGATGCGGTAGCGCGTGCCGATGCCGATGGTGACGCCCAGCCTGCCCGCGCCGTCGAGCGGCCGGGTCGTCTCGTAGGCGAGCGAGAGCGGCACATAGGGCTCGAAATCGCCGAGCGGATAGGCGGCCTCGCCGCCGATCTTGAGGCTGCCGTAGCGCACGAGGGTGGGCTGGGGTGCTGCCGCGGCGGGCGGCAGCCCGGCCGCCGGGCTCTCGAGCGCATAGGCATAGCCGGCAAAGCCGGTGAGGGCGAAATGTCCCACGTCGTAGAAGGCGTTGACGTTCGCCGCCCCGGTATAGCGGTTGCTGTCGAAGTTGCCGATGCCGCTGAAGCCGTTGGCGAGGCGGGCGTAGGCGAAGAGGGCGTCGAGCGAGAAATGGGAGGAGATGACGTAGGACGCGTAAGGTCCGAGCTGCGCGCCGTTGGAGAGCCGGATGCCGTGGATTGCCTTCACCTCGAGGTCCGCGCGGAGGTAGCCGGCGGCGAAGCCCAAGAGCCACGCCTCGCCGAGCCGGTAGTCGACGCCCGCGAGCGCTGCCGTGCCGTAGCCCTCGAAGCCGGCGGCGGCGCTGTCGTCGCTCAAATAGGAGCCCGAGGCGTCGGACCAGAAGCCCCATTTGCGGTCGGCGCCGCCGGTGGAGAGCCCGCCGTAATAGCCGGCGCCGGCGCTGCCGTCCGGCTGCTGCGTGCCCGTCTCCCGCGCCGCCGCCATCTCGCGCGCGAGTGCCCGGATGCGGGCGGAGATGAGGTCGCGCGTGAGCTCGGTCTCGCTCCTCAAGATCGCCTGCGAGCTGCCCGAGAGGGCCGCCTGCTGCGCCGGCCCGGTGTTGGCGGCGGCCACGGTGTCGAGGAAGCCGGGCAGCACGCCGCATTGGCCCGAGTGGCCGCCGCTCGCGCTGATCGTGCAATCGATCTGGCTGGTGACGCCGTTGATCGTCTCGGAGCCGACGATCTCGACCGAGCTCGGCCCGAAAAAGAGTATGAAGCTGCCGGAGCCCGAGGTCTTGCCGTTCGAGGTGAAGCTATAGGTGCCGGTCGTGGCGTCGAACGTCGTCGTATAGGCGCTGCCGTCCGGGAGCGTCGAGCTCGTGGTGCAGACCGAGCCGTCGGCGGAGCATGTGGTGGTGGCGGCGCGCGCTGGCGGAGCCACGGCGCCGAGTGCCGCGAGGAGAGCGCCGGCAATGACGAGCGCGGCGGCCAGCGGTCGGGTCATCGCGCTCCCTCCCACGCGAGATGTCCCGGATGCTTTCCCCGGTTGCGGCTAGGGTAGCACGTCGGCTGCTCCGCCGCGACTTCAAGCTGGACGATGATCGATGGCGGATCGCGCTAATCGCTGCCGCCCGCATTCGCCTTGAGATTGTCGACGCGGGCCTTGAGATCGCGGATGAGGCCGTCGAGGCCCTTGTGCTGGATTTCCGAGGCGAACTCCTGGCGCTGGGTCAGCGCCATGCTGATGCCCTCGACCACCACGTCGATGATCTTCAGCTTGCCGTCGATATCGCGCACGCGCCAGGCGGCCTTGAGCGGCGGTCCGTCGTTGCGAATGATCTCGGTCTCGACGATGGCGTCGGTCCCGGCGATCGGCTCGCTGCCGGTGACCTTGAAGGTCTCGCCCTTATACGCGCCGATGCGCCGGGAATAGGTGTCGAGCACCCAGTCGTCGAAGAGCTGGCGATACTGCGCCTTCTGGTCGGGCGTGGCCGTGCGCCAGGCGCTGCCGAGCACGAAGCGGCTGATGAGCTCGAGGTCGAAGCCCTGGTCGAAGATCTGACGGAACTCCTCGCGGCTCTTGGCCGCTTCGGCCGGCGTGTAGTTGGCGAACAGCGCCACCGCCCGGTCGCCCAAAGTCTGGACGAATTTGGCCGCCTCGGCGGTCGAGGTGGCGGGAACATCCGCCCGCCCGCCCGCCGGCGCAGCGGCGAGGCCGGCGAGCAGCAGCAGCATGGGCGCAAGCTTTCCTTTGAGCGGCATGGGGGTCTCCGTGATGGCATCGGCGGCGGGCTCGGGGCATGCGCGCCGGGAGTGCTGCCAAAGCTCTCCCCGCCCGGCCGTCAGCGATAGGTAGGGCGAACCTGATACGCCGCAAGGGTGCGCCATCCTGCGGCGGGCGGACCCGGCGCCGGGCACGCCAAGGGCGGCTTCATGGCACCGTCGCAATGGCCGGAGCGCTGCCGGCCGCGGCTCTTCGCCGCGCTGCCGCGAGGCGGATCACCGTGAGCGTCTCGGACCACAGCCCATAGGGCGCCAGCCCGTCGAGCGGCACCCACGCGACCTCGGCCGCGTCGTCGCCGGCCACGGCCTCGCCGGCCTGCCATTCGGCGAGGAGGTCGACGAGGGTGTAGTGGTAGCTGACGCGTCCCGCCTCATCGCGCGCGATCGAATCCACGACCGCAATCACCTCCTTGACCTCGACGTCGATGCCGGCCTCCTCCTTGACCTCGCGTAGCACCGCCTCGGCGACGCTTTCGCCGAGCTGCTGGATGCCGCCGGGAATGCTCCACTGCCCCTGGCGCGGCGGGTTGCCGCGCTTGACGAGGAGCACCTCCTCGCCGCGGAAGACGAGGGCGCCGACGCCCGCGAAGGGCCGCTCGGGATAGCTGCGCGTCATGGCGGCCATCATAGGGGGAGGCACGAGCCGGCGCCAAGCCCAGGGCATCCGCATATGGCGCCATATGGATTTCCTCATCCTTCGAGACGGGCCTTCGGCCCTCCTCAGGACGAGGCGCCCACATGCGATTCCCCTCGCGCCAAGCTGCTCCCTGATGCGCCCGGCAGCGCCGCGCGCTAAGCTTGAGCGCGTTTCATGGGCCAACGCGCTGCGCGAGGACGGGATGGCGGAAAGCTTCACGCTGGTGCCGGGGAAGCTCAGGCTCGGCGATCTGCGCGCGGTGCTCGAGGGCGGGGAGCGCATCGAGCTCGATGCCGGCGCCTGGCCGGCGGTCGACGCCGCGGCGGCCACGGTCGCACGCCTCGTGGCCGAGGGCCGCCCGATCTACGGCGTCAATACGGGCTTCGGCCGGCTCTCGACCACCCACATCCCGGAGAGCGAGCTCGCCGAGCTGCAGCGCCGCTTGCTGCTCTCTCACATGGCCGGCGTCGGCGAGGCGCTCCCCGACCGCATCGTCCGCCTCATCCTCGTGCTCAAGGCGGCGAGCCTCGCGCGCGGCTACTCGGGTGCGAGCCGCGCGCTCATCGCGGCACTCCTCGCGCTCGCCAATGCCGGCGTCTATCCCATCGTACCGCAGCAGGGCTCGGTCGGCGCCTCGGGCGACCTGGCGCCGCTCGCCCATCTCTCGGGCGTGCTCATCGGGGTGGGCGAGGTGCGCTGCAAGGGCGAGCGCCTCCCCGCGCGCGAGGGCCTGGCGCGCGCCGGCCTGGCTCCCATGGCGCTCGGCCCCAAGGAAGGGCTCTCCCTCATCAACGGCACGCAGGTCTCGGCGGCGCTGGCGCTCGCCGGGCTCTTCGCCGCGGAGGACGCCTTCGCGGCAGCGCTCGCCGCCGGCGCCTTGAGCGTCGATGCCGCCCTCGGCGCCGACACGCCCTTCGATCCGCGCATCCAGGCCGTGCGCGGCCAGCCGGGCCAGGCCGCCGTCGCCCAGGTGCTCATGCGGCTTCTCGCCGGCAGCGCCATCCGCCGCTCCCATCTCGAGGGCGACAGCCGGGTGCAGGATCCCTATTCGCTGCGCTGCCAGCCGCAGGTGATGGGGGCCGTGCTCGACCAGCTGCGCTTCGCGGCGGGCGTGCTGGAGCGCGAGGCCAACGCGGTGTCGGACAACCCGCTCGTCTTCGCCGAGAGCGGCGCCGTGCTCTCGGGCGGCAATTTCCATGGCGAGCCGGTGGCGCTCGCGGCGGACGCCATGGCCCTCGCCATTGCCGAGATAGGCTCGCTCTCGGAGCGGCGCACCGCACTCCTGGTGGACGCCAACTTGAGCGCCGGCTTGCCGCCCTTCCTCGTGCGCGAGGCCGGGCTCAACTCCGGCTTCATGATCCCGCAGGTGACCGCGGCGGCGCTTGTCAGCGAGAACAAGGCGCTCGCCGCCCCCTCGAGCGTCGACAGCCTGCCCACCTCGGCGGGCCAGGAGGACCATGTGAGCATGGCGACCTATGCGGCGCGGCGCACCATCGCCATGGCGGAGAATACGTGCCGCATCGTGGCAATCGAGCTCCTCGCCGCGGCCCAAGGGGTCGAGCTGCGCCGGCCGCTCGCCACCAGCCCGGCGCTCAAGGAAGTCCTCGCAGCGGTGCGCGCGCGGGCCGCCCCTTACGAGTCCGACCGGCCCCATGCGCCGGACATCGCGGCCATCGCCGAGCTCATTGCCAGCGGCTGGTTCCGCGCCGTCGTGGCGCTGCCGATTTGCCCTTGACCGCGGGCCGGCCGGCGGCGCTCTGTCTCACCCCGGAAACGCGTGCGAGAGAAGGGCGAGGTCGTCATGAAGGTGGTCATTACGGGCGGCACGGGCTTCATCGGACGCATGCTCGCGGCACGCATCCTGGAGCGCGGCCGGCTCGCCGGCCCGTCTGGGAGCGCGGAGCCCGTGGACGAGCTGGTGCTCTTCGATGCGGTGCTGCCGCCCTCCCTCGGCAAGGGACTCGAGGGCCGCGTCACGCTGACGGCGGGCGACGTGGCCGATGCCGCCGTGGTCGACGCCCTCATCGACCGCGACGACATCGCGGTCTTCCATCTGGCGTCGGTCGTGAGCGGCGGCGCCGAGGCGGACTTCGACCTCGCCGTGCGCGTCAATCTCGTGGGCGGCAGCACCGTGCTCGAGGCCTGCCGCCGGCGCCGCAGCGCACCGCGCCTCGTCTTCGCGAGCTCGATCGCGGTGTTCGGGGCGCCCGCCATGGGGAGCCGGGTCGACGACATGACCAAGCTCACGCCCCAGACGACCTACGGCATGACCAAGGCGGTGATGGAGCTCCTCGTCAACGACTACACGCGCAAGGGCTTCCTCGACGGCCGCTCGGCGCGGCTGCCGACCGTGATCGTGCGGCCGGGCAAGCCCAACAAGGCGGCCTCGAGCTTCGTGAGCGGCGTCATCCGCGAGCCGCTCAACGGCGAGCCCTGCCATCTCCCGGTCGGCCTCGACACCGTCATGCCGGTGCTCGGCTGCCGCTCGATCGTCGAGAACCTGATCCGCCTCCACGAGGCGCCCGGCGAGGCGATCGGCGCCGACCGCGCGGTGAGCTTCCCGAGCCTCGACCTCTCCTTGCGCGACATGGTCGAGGGGCTCAAGCGCACGGCGGGCGGGCGCAAGCTCGGCGCGATCGAGGTGCGGCCCGACGCGGCGATCGCGCGCATCGTGGCCGGCTGGCCGAGCGGCACCGGCTGGGCCAAGGCGAAGTCGCTCGGCCTCGTCGTCGACCCGGATATCGACGGCATCATCCGCGCCTACATCGAGGACTTCCTCCCGGCCTGACGCGGGGATGGCTGCGGGCAAGATGGATAGCACGCTTGGCAATATTTTCGCACCGCTGCCCGATGCAGGAGCGGGCGAGCGGAGGGACGAGCTCGCGCGCGGCGAGGGCCTCTCTATCGAGCGCATCGTCTCCCGCGGCCAGGCGAGCCCGCCCGGCTTCTGGTACGACCAGGCGTGGAACGAGTGGGTCGTGCTGCTGCAAGGCTCGGCGCTGCTGCGCTTCGCCGACCTGGCCGAGCCGCTCGCCCTGCGGCCGGGCGACCATGTCGCCATCGCCGCCCATCGCCGCCACCGGGTCGAGGCCACGGACCCCGGCGGGCCTACCGTCTGGCTCGCGGTGCACTACCGCTAGGACGCTAAGGGTTTGTTGGAAATCAAGCGCGCCGCTCTTGCCGCCGTCGCTCATATTCGCTTGCCGTGAATTCCGGAAGGTCTTAGCGTCCGCATAGCGCCCAAGCTGAAAAATCTGAATGACGATGCCGCATCGTCGACGGCAACCGAGTGCCAAGGGAGTATTCCGTGACCGACCACCATTCCGCGGCACAAGTGCGCGAGTTTTCCCAGCGCGTCGAACGGATTCGCCGGCTGATGAGGGCGGATGGCGTCGACGCGCTGTTCCTGACCCAGCCGACCAACGTGTGGTACGTCGCCGGCTTCTGGGAATTCATCCCCATCCGGATGGAGGCCGTGCTGATCCCGGCCAGCGGCGACTGCACTTTCATCGTGTCCAAGAACGAGTTCGAATACGCGAGCAAGGTCAGCTGGATCGGCGACGTGCGCTACTACACGGAGTTCCCCGAGCCGGACCGGCACCAGAATCCCTACGACTTGATGATGGACGTCTTCCGGGAGAAGAAGCTGACGCGCGCCGCGATCGGGATCGAGGAGACTTTCCTGCCGGTCGGCGAATACCGGCGCTTCGCCAAGATGCTGCCTGAGGCGCGCCTGGTCGACGCCTCGGGCCTCCTCGGCCAATGCCGGATGATCAAGTCCGCCTACGAGATCGACCTTCTGAAGAAGTCGGGCAAGGTCGCCGTCGCCGCCTGGAACGCCTCGCTCAACATCGCCAAGCCGGGCTTGCGCGAGTACGAGGTGGCCCAGGCGGCCCGCGAGGCGGCGACCAATGCGGCGGCAGGTCTGTTTGCACCCGAAGACGTCCACCACTCGCCCCTGACCGACGGCGTGCAGCTCATTCAATCGGGAGTGCGCTCCTCGATCTCGCACGGCAAGGGCTCGCCCAACCGCCTCAAGCGCGGCGACATGGTCGCCATGTGCTTCTGCATGACCAACCAGTTCAAAGGCTACCGCGTGGGCTTCTCGCGCAATTTCGTGCTCGGCAACGCCACGAACGAGATGATCAACGTCTATAACCTCCTCTACGAGGCGCAGCAGACCGCGCTCGCGGAGTTGAAGCCCGGCGTGACGGCGAGCCACCTCGATGCCGTCGTGCGCAATATGATCCACAACGCGGGCTACGGCGACTATATCGAGCACCGCCTCGGCCGCGGCGTCGGCCTCGACATCGCCGAGCGCCCGGACCTCAAGGAGGGCGACGACACCGTGATCGCGACCGGCATGACGCTCGCCGTCGAGCCGGCGATCTACATCACCGGCAAATGGGGAATCCAGATCGAGGACTCGGTCCATGTCACGGAGAGCGGCTTCGAATACCTGACCGTGGCGCCCGAGCCCGAGCTGCCGGTCATCTGAGCTGCGGGCGGCGGGGCAAGGCCGCCTGCCGCATTTGTCTGTGGACCGGCGCCATCCAACAGACGCACAATGACGCATCGCAACAGCGCGCCGGGTCGAGCGCAAGTCTCCGGCCAAGAGCGCCGCTGCACGGCCGCAACAGGGGCATCGGCAAGGGAGATAACCATGACGGGATTGACGCGCAGGCAGACCCTCAAGAGCGCCGCCGCGACGGCGGCCATCGCGCTGTTCGGCGGGGCGAGCCGCCCGGCCTCGGCAGCCACCGAGATCACCGCCGTCGAATGGGGCGGCGACGTGGTCAACGCGATGAAGCAGATCGAGGCCAAGCAGGACAAGGTGAAGGTCAACTGGGTGCTGCACCAGGGCGGCTCGGGCGCCATCCTGCCCAAGATCAAGGCGACCTGGCCCCATGCCGAATACGACTATGTCGCCGGCTGGGAGGGCTCCTTCAACGGCATGATCAAGGAGGACTGGCTGGTGCCGGTGACGGTCGCCACCGTGCCTAACCTCGCCGACATTCCCAAGAAGATCATCGTCAAGGATGCCAAGGGCGACTGGATGGCCGTGCCGCGCGCCGTCGGCGGCATCTATTTCGCCTATCGCGACGACATCTGCCCCGTCAAGCTCAAGAGCATCGACGACCTTTTCTCGCCTAAACTCAAGGGCAAGCTCGTGTGGCCCGGCCCCACCCAGAGCATGATGCTGCAGATCGTGGCGCTGGCGCTCCATGCCGGCGGCAACGAGAGGAACATGGATCCGGGCTGGGCGCTGATGAAGAAGCTGGCCCAGTCGGGCAACATCGGCCGCATCGCCGTCACCGACACGGACTTCACGACCTCGCTCACCTCGGGCGAGACGGCGGCCGGCTTCTTCTCCGAGCCGCAATTGACCTCGGTCGCCAAGTCCTTCCCGCTGGTGCGGCTGACCAAGCAGGCAGGCATGCCGACCTTCCTCTACCAAAGCGGCTTCGCGATCTTCAAGAACCGGCCGAACCTCAAGGCCACCCTCGATTTCGTCAACTTCTGCATCAGCCCGGAGATGAGCAACCTCTATGCCGAAGTGGCGGGCGAGGCGCCGCTCAACGTCAAGTCCAAGACGCCTGACGCGCTCAAGCATCTTGCCTTCACGCCCGAGGAAATGGACAAGTACGTCTATGTCCCCGATTTCAACGTGGTGCTCAGCCAGCAGGACGCCTGGACCAAGCGCTGGGAGAACGAGATCGCTCCCCTGCTGTAGAAACCCGGAGCTGGCGAAGCAGGGCGGCCGCCGCGGGTCGGGCCATGAAGCCTGACCGCGGCACCCTCCCGCTGCTGCTGCCGGCCTCGGCCGTCTTCCTGGGCCTCTTCTTCCTGCCCATGGCGGGGCTCTTCGTGGAGAGTTTCCGCCTCTACCTGCCGGGCAGCATCGGCTCCGCGGCCAACGCCCCCTTCACGCTTCTCAATTACGCGGAGCTCTTGACGCCCGCCTTCGCCGACTTCTTCTTCGAGACGATGCGGATCAGCCTGCTCGCCTCGCTCGCCGGGCTCCTCCTCGCCTTCCCGCTCGCCTATTGGATCACGCGCCGCTTCACCGCGCGCTGGCGCGCGATCGCCATAGGCTTCCTCGTCACGCTCATGTTCTTGAGCGTGCTGGTGCGCACCTACGCGCTCGAGCTCACCTTCGGCGCCACCGGCCCCTTGCGGCCATTGCTCCAGTCGCTCGGCATCTCGCTCAACGGCCGCGCCTACATCGAGACGCTCGTCGGCGCCGGCCTCCTCCACTACATCATCCCCATGGCGACGCTGACCCTCCTGGGCACGGTGCAGAACGTCGATCCCCGCCTCGTCGACGCGGCCGAGGCGCTCGGCGCCCCCGGCTGGAAGGCGCATCTCACCATTACGCTGCCGCTCGCGATGCGCGGCCTCCTGGCCGCCTTTCTCTTCGCCTTCACCTTCTCGATCAGCGCCTTCGTCATCCCGATGATTCTCGGCAAGGGTCGCGTGCTGTTCATCTCGAACCTGGTCTACAACCGCTTCAGCGAGATCGCCGACTATCCCAGCGGGGCGGCCATCTCGATGGTGCTGTTCTTCGTGGCGCTGGCGATCGTCTACGCGACGTCCCGCCAGGTGAACAAGCGATGGAACGCATGAGCGGCCGGGCGCTCGACGACGGCTTCCGCCTGCTCGGCCTCCTGATGATCGGCGCGGTCGTCGCTTTTCTGGTAACGCCCATCCTCGTGACCGCGGTCATGGCGTTCGATGCCCGCCCCTACCTCGGCCCGCTGCCGCCGCCGGCACTCTCGCTGCGCTGGTTCGCCAAATTCTTTTCCGACGACTACTTCCTGCGCGGCTTGGCGACGAGTGCCGAGTTGGCCGCGCTCTCCGTCGCGGTGTCGGTCTCGGTCGGCGTGGCGACGGCCATCGCCGTCGAGCGCGCGAGCTTCCGCGGCAAGGAGGCGCTGGTCTCCTTCTTCCTCTCGCCCCTCATCGTGCCGCCGGTGGTCACCGGCTTCGCCCTTCTCCTCTTCCTTTCCCAGATGGGCCTCATCAACGGCTTCGCGCGCCTCCTTTGCGGCCACATCATCATCACGGTGCCCTATACGATCCGGGCCACGCTCGCCGGCCTCTCCGGCATCGCCCCGTCGCTCAACGAGGCGGCGCAGAGCCTGGGGGCGACGGAGCGCCAGGCGTTTTGGGACGTGACCTTTCCCCTCGCGCGCACCGGCATCTTGAGCGGCGCCATCTTCGCCTTTGCCGTCTCCATGGACGACGTGGCGGTCTCGATCATGCTGACCGACGCCAACACCTACACGCTCCCGGTCGCCTTGATCAGCAGCATGCGGGCCAATTTCGACCTGAGCATCGCCGCCGCCTCGGTCATGCTGATGCTGTTGACACTCGCCTTGATCCTCGCCCTCGAGAAATTCGTTGGCCTCAACCGGGCCATCGGCCAGGGGGTCTTCCGCTCATGACGGAGCCCGTGCAACCGCCTCTCGAGACCGTCATCGAGTTCCGCGGCGTGAGCAAGCGCTTCGGCCAGGCCGTGGCGGTCGATCGCGTGAGCTTTGCCGTCGGCGCCGGCGAGACGGTCTCGCTCCTCGGACCCAGCGGCTGCGGCAAGACGACGACGCTGCGCCTGATCTCCGGCTTCGAGGAGCCGGACGAGGGCGTCATCGAGATCGCCGGCGACTCCATGGTCGGCAAGCGTCCCTACGAGCGCAACGTGGGGCTGCTCTTCCAGCACTACGCGCTCTTTCCCCACATGACCGTGGCCGAGAACATCGCCTATGGGCTGAAGCACCGCCGCTGGCCCAAGGCGGAGATCGGCAACCGCGTCGGCGAGATGCTGCGCCTCGTGCAATTGCAGGGCTTCGACGAGCGGCGGCCCGGCCAGCTGAGCGGCGGCCAGCAGCAGCGCGTGGCGCTCGCCCGGGTGCTTGCCACCCGGCCCAAGCTCGTGCTGCTCGACGAGCCGCTCTCGGCGCTCGACGCCAAGCTGCGCGAGGAGCTGCGCGTCGAGCTGAAGCAGATACTCGCCGCCGTCGGCTCGACGACGATCGTCGTCACCCATGACCAGGACGAGGCGATGAGCCTGGCCGACCGCATCATCGTGATGAACCGCGGCCGCATCGAGCAGCAGGGCACGCCCGACGAGATCTACGCGCAGCCCCAGACCCCTTTCGTGGCCGCCTTCATCGGCCGCGCCAACTGGTTCCACGGCCGCATCGCGGGTGCCGCCGGCGAGGGATTATGCCGGCTCGCCACCGCTGCCGGCACGCTGCTCGCGATCCCCGATCCCGGTGCTGCCGCCGGGGAGAGCTGGAGCGCCTGCGTCCGGCCTGAGCGCGTCGTCGTGGCAGCACCCGGCGCCGCCGCCGGCCCCGGCGGCAACCGGCTCGCCGGCCAGGTGGTCGATGTCGTCAATATGGGTGCGGCACTCCATTACATCGTCGAGGGTGCGGAGGGCCGCCTCATGGCCATCGAGCCGAACCGCGCCGGGCCGCGGGTGCGGCGGGGCGACCGCGTCGAGCTCCTGTTCCGCGCCGAGGATTGCGTGGTGTTGCCGCGAAAGGCCGATTGAGCCGCTGAGCTGCCGTGGGGGGTGGCCGGGCGAGCCTTGCCCCCTGCGCGGCTCAGCCATGGTTGCCGAAGGGGTTCACCCTCCCCATCTTTCATGGAACAATCGCGGTCCGAATCCTGCCGCAAGGCTCGGCCACTCCGCGCGAGCCGCCTGCATTGGCCACAAGAGGGGCTCGTGACGCCCGCTGTCGCTGCTGCCAAACCGCGCCCTCCGGCGCAGCAAACCATGCGCACGGCGCTCGCGGCCTGCCGGGCTCAGACCCTCGCGCGCGTGGCCGGGCTCGACGACGCCGCCTTGCGCGCCCAGCCCGATCCCGAGTTCAGCCCGCTCGGCTGGCATCTCGGCCACATCGCCTATACGGAGGCCCTGTGGCTGGCGCCCGGCGCCGATCCCCATCCCGAATGGCAGACGCTCTTCCGCCAGGACGGCTTGCCCAAGGCGGCGCGCCGCCGGCTGCCGCCGCGCGCAGCGCTCGAGGCCTATCTTGCTGCGGTGCGGGAGCTCGTGCTGGCGCGTCTGGAGACCGAGCCCGACGGCGGCAGCCTGCGGCTCTGGCGCTTCGTCCTCCAGCACGAGGCCCAGCATGCCGAGACCATCGCCGTGGTGCGGCGTTTGGCCGGCCTCGACGAGCGGGCGGCGCCCTCTCTCGCGGCGGCCGGCGACGAGACGCTTCTCGAGATTCCGGCCGGGAGCTTCCACCAGGGCTCCGACGGAGCCGAGGCGCTCGACAACGAGGGGCCCGCCCATGAGGTGGCGCTGGCGGGGTTCGGTATCTCGCGGCGGCCCGTGAGCGAGCGGCAGTACGGCCGTTTCATGGCGGCGGGCGGCTATGGCGACGCCCGCTTCTGGTCGAAGGAGGGCTGGGCCTGGCGCTGCGCCGGCGGTTTCGAGCGTCCGCGCCATTGGCAGGGCGGTGCGGGGACGCTGCCAGTCCACGGCATCAGCGCCTACGAGGCCGAGGCCTGGTGCCGCTTTTCGGACGTGCGCCTGCCGAGCGAGGCCGAATGGGAGCGCGCAGCCCGGCTCCATCCCGAGTGCGGCTTCCTCGGCGAGGTGTGGCAATGGACGGCGACCGTCTTCGCACCTTACGCGGGCTTCGCGGCCTTCCCCTACGAGGGCTATTCCGCCGCCTATTTCGACGGGAGGCACCGCCTCCTCAAGGGTGGCAGCTGGGCGGCGCTGGCGCCCGTGCTGCGCGCCAGCTTCCGCAACTGGTATCCGCCCGGGACACGACAGATTTTCGCAGGATTCCGCCATGCCGCCACGCTCTGAGCCGCTTCCCCTCGCCCCCTACGCGCGCTCGCGCGAGCGCCTCGCCTGGACCGTGCTGGCGCCCGAGGGCGACGCCGCGGCCGACGGCGTCGAGATCCGCCGCGGCCTTGCCGCCTCACCCAAGCGCCTGCCCTGCCGCTTCTTCTACGACGAGCTCGGCTCGCAGCTCTTCGAGCGCATCTGCCGCCTGCCGGAGTATTATCTCACGCGCACCGAGAACGCGCTTCTGGCAAGGGTGGCGCGCGACATCGCGTCGCGCACCGGCCCTTGCGAGCTCGTCGAGCTCGGCAGCGGCAGCTCGCTCAAGACGCAGCATCTCCTCGACGCCTATGCAACGCTCGGCTCGACACTCCGCTACGCCGCCATCGACGTGAGCCCGACAAGCCTCGAGCACGGCGCCGCCCAGCTCCTCGCGCGCTATGGCGGCCTTGCGGTCCATGCCATCGTCGGCACCTACGAGTCCGGACTTGCCGCCCTTGCCGGCGTGCGCGCGGCCGAGGTGCCCTTGCCCCGCCTCCTCGTCTTCCTCGGCAGCACGATCGGCAACCTCACGGAGGCGGAGACCCGGCAGTTCCTCGGCAATGCGCGCGCCGCCCTCACCCCCGGCGACTGGCTCCTCGTGGGCACCGACCTCGAGAAGGAGACAGCGCTCATCGAGGCCGCCTACAACGACAAAGAGGGCGTCACCGCGGCCTTCAACCTCAACATCCTGCGCCACGTCAACCGCCGCTTCCGCGCCGATTTCGCCCTCGACCGCTTCGCCCACCGCGCCTTCTACAATCGCGAGGCGCGGCAGATCGAGATGCACCTGGTCAGCCTGGCCGAGCAGGAGGTGCGCATCGCAGCACTCGGCCTCTCGGTGCGGCTGAGCTACGGCGAGACCATCGAAACGGAGATCTCGCGCAAGTTCGAGCTCGCCTCGTTCGCCCGCGTGCTCGAGACTTGCGGCTTCGCGGCGGTGGCGGCGCCGACGGACGAGCGCCGCTGGTTCGGCCTCACGCTGGCGCGGGCGGTCTGAGAGGGATATCCCGGTTTTCGTCATGCCCGCGAAAGCGGGCATCCAGTCCTCACGACAACGTCCGTCGTTCGCAATCTCTGGACACCCGCTTTCGCGGGTGTGACGATGATGGGAAAGGGCGCGCGGCACTCGGCGCGTTCCAAGAAGACCAATGGGAGGAGAAAATGCGCCTCAAGGATAAGGTCGCCATCGTGACCGGGGCGGGCTCGGGCTTCGGCGAGGGCATCGCGCGCCGCTTCGCCGCCGAAGGTGCGATGGTGGTGGTTGCCGACATCAACGACCAGACCGGCCGCCGAGTGGCGGACGCGATCGCGCAAGCGGGCGGCGAGGCGGACTACGTCCATGCCGACGTGTCGGTGGGGCGCGAGGTGGCGGCACTTGCGGCGGCGGCAGCCGAGCGCTTCGGCGGTCTCGACATCGTGGTCAACAATGCCGGCATGCCGCAGCGGAACGGCCCCATGCTCGGCGTCGACGAGGCGACCTTCGACCGCATCTTCGCCGTCAACGTGAAGAGCATCTATCTCTCGGCCCTCCACACCGTGCCGGCGCTGGTACGCCGCGGCGGCGGCGTCATCATCAATACGGCCTCGACCGCGGGCCTCAGGCCCCGTCCGGGCCTCGTCTGGTACAACGGCAGCAAGGGCGCGGTCATCAGCCTCACCAAGGCGATGGCCATCGAGCTGGCACCGCAGAAGATCCGCGTCAACGCCCTCTGCCCGGTCGCCGGCGACACCCCCATGCTCGCCCAATTCATGGGCGGCGACACGCCAGAGAACCGCGCGCGCTTCATCGCCTCGGTGCCGCTCGGCCGCCTCAGCACGCCGGCCGACCTCGCCAACGCCGCCCTCTACCTCGCCTCGGACGAGGGCGCCTTCCTGACTGGCGTGGCGCTCGAGATCGACGGCGGGCGCTGCATCTGAGCGCTGCCGCCGGCCGCTCCGGGGCGCCCGAACGCCAACGGCCCGGACCTTGCGGTCCGGGCCGTTTGCCGTGAGCGACGCCGGCCGCAGCCTAATTGCGTCTGCCGAAGAGCTGCAGCAGGAAGAGGAAGAGGTTGAGGAAGTCGAGGTAGAGGCGGAGCGCCCCCATGACCGACTTGCGCGTCGCGGTGCTCGCGTCGTCGCTCGCGGTATAGAGTTCCTTGATCGACTGGGTGTCGTAGGCGGTGAGCCCCGCGAACACCAGCACGCCGATCACCGAGATGGCGAACTGCAGCCCCGTGCTGTGGAGGAACATGTTGACGATCATCGCGAGGAAGACGCCGATGACCCCGACGATGAGGAACGAGGCATAGGCCGAGAGGTCGCGCCGCGTGGTGTAGCCGTAGAGGCTGAGCCCGGCGAAGGAGCCCGCGGTGATGAAGAACACCTCCGCGATGCTGGCACTCGTATAGATCACGAAGATCGCCGCGAGCGACAGCCCCATGAGCCCGGCGTAGAACCAGAAGAGGGCCTGGGCGGTCGAGGCCTGCATGCGCGTGATGCGGGCACTCAGGAAGAACACCAGCCCGAGCGGGGCGAAGATCACCAGCCAATAGAGCGGCGTGCCGAAGATCGCGTGCATGGCCGCCGGCGATTGGGACACCAGATAGGCGACGATGCCCGTGAGCGCCAGGCCCGAGGCCATGTAATTGTAGACGCGGAGCATGTAGCTCCGTAGACCCTCGTCGATCTCCGCGCGGTCGACCGTCCGCGGAATGACGCGGCCCTGCTCGCGAATATCCATGGTCAAACCCTCGTTCGAAATGGCTCTGGGTACACTCCCAGCACGCTATTTTGGGCGTCCGCCCGAGGAAATCAACTCCCTTCTTTCGAGAATCGTTACAGATCAGTGACTTGCCGCGAGAGCGCCGGAAAGCGGACCGCTCACTCGTTGCGCAGGTAGGGTGCCGGGCGCTCGCCGAGGGCGCGCCAGGTGCCGGCGAAGCCGAGGACGAGGGCGAGCAGCGTCGCGGCGAGGGCCGTGCCGGCGACGGTGCCGGGAAGAAAGCTCCAGGCGGCCCCCATGATGCGCGTGACCACGAGATAGCCGGCGAGCGTGCCGAGCGCTGCCGCAAGTGCCGCCGCCGCGGCGCCAAGCGTGCCGTACTCGATGAGGAAGGTGGCGAGGAGCCTCGTCCGCGTGGCGCCCAGCACCTTGAGCACGACGGCGTCGTAGGTGCGGCGCTCGCGCTCGGCGGCGAGTGCCCCCGCCAGCACCAGCGTGCCGACGAGGAGCGTGAAGAGTGCCGTGAGCCGCACGGCGGCGGCGAGGTTGCCGAGCGTCGCCGCCACCGTATCGAGCGCGTCCTTGACGCGGATGGCGCTCACGTTGGCGAAGCGGTCGGTGACGGCGCGGACGAGCGCCTCCTCCGCCGCGGGCACGGCCTTCACCGTCGCGATGAAGGTCTGGGGCGCGCCGTTGAGCAGGCCCGGCGAGAACACCATGAAGAAGTTGATGGCGAGGCTGGACCAGTCGATCTCGCGCAAGTTGGCGATGCGCGCCGTCACCTCGCGGCCCAGCACGTTGACCGCGAGCGTGTCGCCGAGCTTGAGCCCGAAATCCTTCGCCACCTCGGCATCGAGCGAGACGAGCGGCAGGCCGGCATAGCCGGCCGGCCACCAGCTCCCCGCCACGATGCGCGTGCCTGGCGGCGGGCTTGCCGCATAGGTGAGGCCGCGGTCGCTCTCCAGCACCCAGGCCGAGCGCTGGTCGATGCGAGCGCGCTCGGGGGCGACGCCGTTCAATGCGGTGATGCGGCCGCGCAGGCTCGGCACCTGCTCGAGGCCGCTCGTTCCCGCGACCCCGCGCACGGCATCGTCGAAGCCCTTGAGCTGGTCGGGCTGGATGTCGATGAAGAAGTAGCTCGGGGCATTTTTGGGCAGCGTCTCGCTCACCTCGCGCGCGATGTTGCCCTCGACGAGGCCGACGGCGATGAAGAGCGTGAGGCCGAGGCCGAGCGCCAGCACGACGCTCGCCGTAGGCGCTGCGGGGCGGTGCAGATTGGCGAGCGCCAGGCGCAGGCTCGGCCGCTTGCGCACCACGGGCGGCAAGCGGCCGACGGCGCGCGCCAGCGCCGCGATCAGCCAGCCCGCCAGGCGGAAGGCGGCAAGCGTCAGTGCCGCTCCGGCCACGAACCACAGCGCCATGCTCTTCTCTCCAGCGGAGAGGATGGCGAGTGCGGCGAGCGCGCTCGCCGCGAGGAGCACCGCGAGCGCGTCGGCGCGCCGCGGCCAGCGCCGGAGCGGCGCCACCAGCTTGCGGAAGAGATGCGCCGCCGGCACGTCGCGCGCCACGGCGAGCGGCCAGAGGGTGAAGGCGAGCGTGGTGAGGAGGCCGTAGGCCGCGGCGAGGAGGAGCGGGCCGGGATAGAGCCCGAGGCGCAGCTCGACCGGGAGGAGCGGGGCGAGCGCGCCCCTCAAGAGGGCGGGTGCCAAGGCGCCGAGCGCCAGCCCGCCCGCGATGCCGGCGAGCGCCAAGGCGAGCGTCTCGGCGAGATAGATCTGGAAGACGAGACGCCCCGGTGCGCCGAGGCATTTGAGGATGGCAATGGTGTCGGCGCTGCCGTCGAGATAGGCCTTGACCGCATTGGCCACGCCGAGGCCGCCCACGAGGAGTGCGGTGAGCCCGACGAGGGTGAGATAGAGGGCGATGCGGTCGAGGAACTGCTCGAGGCGCGGCGTCGCGTCGTAGAGGCTGCGCGCGCGCCAGCCCGCGTCGGGGAACTGCCGTGCGAGCCCGGCGAGCCAGCTCCGCGCGCCGCGCCCCGGCGGCAGCTTGAGGCGGTAGTTGTAATAGACGATGCTGCCGGGCTGGACGAGCCCGGTAGCATCCAGGCCTGCGCGCGAGATCATGAGGCGCGGGCCCAGGATGAAGACGGCGACGCCGCGGTCGGGCTCGTGCAGAATCGCGGCACGCAGCTCGAAGGTCGCTTGGCCCAGCTTGATGCGCTCGCCGAGCTTGAGCCCGAGCCTCTGCAGCACGTCGGCGTCGGCCACGGCGCCGAAGACGCCACCGCGCTCGGCGAAGGCCGCCTCTGGCGCGAGCGACGGGCCGAGGGCAAGGGTGCCATAGAGCGGGTAGCGCCCGTCGACCGCCTTGAGCTCGACGAGGAGGCGCTTGCCGGTACCCTCGCCCTCCGCGGCGGCGCGCGTCATGGCGCGCAGATTGGCGCTCCACGAGACGGTACCCGCCGCAGCAAATGCGCCGTATTCCGCCGTGCTCGCCTCGCGGTGGGTGAGCGTCAAGGCGGCATCGCCGCCGAGGAGCGCCCGCGCATCGCCCTTGAGCGCCGCGTCGACCGAGGCCGAGAGCGAGCCCACCGCGGCGATCGCCCCTACGCCGAGCGCCAAGGAGGCGAGAAAGACCCAGAACCCCCGCGGGCCCCGGCGAAGCTCGCGCCGTGCCAGGCGGCAGGCGAGTGCGAGGCCCGCGGCCTTGCCGCTCATCCGAGCCGCACCGCCGCCCTGCCCGCCGCCCCGCGGTCCTCGACGATGCGCCCGTCGGACAATCTCACGATGCGCTCGCAGCGCGCGGCGATGGCCGGGTCATGGGTGATGAGGAGAAGGGTGGTGCCGCAGCGCTCCCTGAGTGCGAAGAGGAGTGCGATCACCGCCTCGCCGGTCTTGCCGTCGAGATTGCCGGTGGGCTCGTCGGCGAGGAGGAGGCCGGGCTCCACGGCAAAGGCGCGGGCGAGGGCTACGCGCTGCTGCTCGCCGCCCGAGAGCTGGCCGGGATAGTGCTCGGCGCGGGCGCCGAGGCCGACGGCCGCGAGGCCGCTCTTGGCGCGCGCGAAGGCATCGGAAGCGCCGGCGAGCTCGAGGGGCATGGCCACGTTCTCGAGCGCCGTCATGGTGGGCACCAGGTGGAAGGCCTGGAACACGATGCCGACGCGGCGGCTGCGGAAGCGCGCGAGGGCGTCCTCGTCGAGCTCGGCAAGCGAGGTGCCGGCCACGCTCACGCGCCCGCTGGTCGGCCGCTCGAGGCCGGCCGCGAGCATCATGAGCGAGGTCTTGCCGCTGCCCGAGGGGCCGGTGAGGCCGACCGTCTCGCCCGCCGCGATCTCGAGATCGATGCCGTTCAGGATGTTGACCAGGCCGGCCGGGCTTGCCAACTTGAGATGGACGTCCTCGAGGCGGATCATCGGCGCTCGGAGAGGCTGGTTGGGAGCGGGTTGGGCGGTCGGCATGCTGGGCTTGGCGCTCTGGGCCAGGGGCGGGAAGAGGTGCGGCGCGCGCGAAGGCGGCGCTCGCCCGAAGGACGCTCCCGGCGGATATGTACCTCTGCGCGCGCTTTTCAACCTGCTCGGCGCCGCCGCCATCCTCGCTGCGGCCATTGTCGCGGCACTGCCGGCCGCAGGCAAGGAGCCCGTGCGCATCCTCATGCTGGGCGACAGCATCACCGCGGGCTACGGCCTGCCCGAGGCGGAGAGCCTGCCGGTGGTCCTCGAGGCGGCACTGCGCAAGGCGGGCTACGACGTGAGGGTGACGAACGGCGGCGTCTCGGGCGACACCACGGCGGGCGGCCTCGCGCGGCTCGACTGGATGCTCGCGAGCAAGCCCCAGCTCGTCATCGTCGAGCTCGGCGCCAACGACGCCTTGCGCGCGCTGCCGCCCGCGGAGAGCTACGCCAACCTCGACAAGATCCTCTCGACGCTCGACGGCGCCGGGCTCAAGGTGCTGCTCGCCGGCATGCTCGCCCCGCCCAATCTCGGGAGCGAGTACGGGCACGCCTTCGCCGCCATCTACCCCGCACTCGCCAAGAAGCACGGCTGCCTTCTCTATCCCTTCCTCCTCGACGGCGTGGCCGCAGAGCCGGCGCTCACGCAAGCCGACGGCCTGCATCCCAACGCCAACGGCGTTGTAGTCATCGCGGCCCGCCTGGCACCCTATGTGGAGCGGCTCCTGAAGCTTTGACGGGATTCCGAGCGATGAGCGAACCCACCCGGTCGTACGATGCCGAGGAGCTGCGGCGCATCTCGGAAGCGACGATCGCCTTTTACGACCGCTCGGCCGAGGCATACTGGGACGGCACCCGGGACCACGACGTCGGGCAGAACTACGCGGCACTCCTCGGTGCGATCGAAGGGGAGCCTCCCTTTGCCATCCTCGATCTCGGCTGCGGGCCCGGCCGGGACCTACGCTACTTCCGCTCGTTGGGCCACGACGCCGTGGGCCTGGACGGAGCGAAAGAGTTCGTTGCCATGGCGCGCGCCTATTCGAGTTGCGAGGTTCTCCACCAGAACTTCCTCGCCATGGACCTGCCGCAGAGCCGCTTCGACGGCATCTTTGCCAACGCTTCGCTATTCCACGTGCCGAGCCGGGAGTTGCCGCGGGTTTTGGCCGAGCTCCGCGCAACCTTGAAGCCGCGGGGCGTGCTTTTCTCCTCGAACCCACGAGGGAGCAACGAGGAAGGCTTGAGCGGCGGCCGCTATGGCTGCTTCCTCGCTCACGACGTTCTGGCGCAATTACGTCAGCGCCGCCGGCTTCTTAGAAGTGAGCCACTACTACCGCCCGCCCGGCCTGCCGCGCGAGAAGCAGCCCTGGCTCGCGACCGTTTGGCGCAAGGCTTAGCGGTTGCTGCGCGCGGGGCAAGGGGCAAGTCCGAGATCTTTGAGAGCGTGACTCGAAATGACTCGGTAATTTTCAATGAGCCATTCGTCACCCCCGCTTTCGCGGTAGTAGATGCACACAAGTATGAAGATCGCTGCCCAATCATGACGTTGCGCTGTCGAAGCGGCGCCTCGGACCGGCGGCTATGCGTCCTTCGAGACGCTCGCTGCGCTCGCTCCTCAGGATGAGGCTAAGTCTTTCTGCCACCCACGAAATCTCCTCGTCCTGAGGAGCGCCCCAAAGGGGCGCGTCTCGAAGGACCCGCGGCGGTACTGCAAGCCTCCGCAAGATGCGTGCATCAGCAAGCGCGAAAGCGGGGGTCCATCTTTGACGGCCGATTCCAGACCAACTATGGATTCCCGCTTGCGCGGGAATGACGGCGGATGGCGGGTAATGCGTTGAAAATAGGGTATCGTATTTAATCCTCCGCATTCAGGTTCGCGAGCAACGCGTTGGCCCGGCCGGCCGTGACGAGTTCCCCCCGCCGTGCGGCCTTCATCGCCTCGATCGTGTCAGCGTTCGGAACGAGCGGCTCGAAGGGGAGCGCCTTTTCCGCCGCGATCCGCACCATCATGAGGCGAAAGGCATCGGACACGGTAAGCCCCATGGCCGCCAGCACGGCGGCGGCCTCGCGCTTGATGCGCTCGTCGATCCGCGCCCGCACGACAGAATTTGCCGCCATGATGCGGTCTCCTTTGGGCTACAATGTAGCACAAAAGCGAGCGGAGTCCAGAACGTGTCCAAAGCAAAATTTTCGCACGGATTTCAGAACATTGAGACGACGGACGTTTTCCCGTACAGATTCAGGAGATGTACCCGCGCTCTGCCTGGCGGCCGCATCGCGGAGCAAGGAGCGCAGGCACTCGACGAGGCACTCCATGACGGCATTCCGCGTCGCTCATTGCGCTGCCAGGAGCTGCGCCGAGGCGGCCAGGGCCTGCGTGGCCGAGCTCCTTGCGGCGGGTCCCTTGGCGGGGCCGGGGGCGGCGCTCGGCTTCGTCTATGCGAGCGACGCCTTCGCCGGCGAGTTCGCCAGCCTCGTGACCTACCTGCGCGGCGCCACCGGAGTCGAGCAATGGGTGGGCACGCTCGGCATGGGGGTGCTGGCGACCGGCAAGGAGTATTTCGACGAGCCGGCGCTCGCCGTCATGGTCGCGAGCCTGCCCGAGAGCTCGTTCCGCGTCTTCCCCACGGTCGCCGATTCGCTCAGCAGTTTTCGCGCCGCGAACGGCGCCTGGATCAAGGAGAAGCAGCCGGCCCTCGCGGTGGTGCACGGCGATCCGAGCAACCAGCGACTGGGCCAGGTGCTCGAGGGGCTGACCGAGGAGGCCTCGTGCTTCCTCGTGGGCGGGCTCACCTCCTCGCGCGGTGCCATGAGCCAGGTGGCGGGCCAGGTCACCGCGGGCGGCGTCAGCGGCGTGCTGTTCTCTTCCGAGCTGGCCCTCCTGACCGGCCTCAGCCAGGGCTGCGCGCCGATCGGCCCCATGCATACGATCACCGCCTGCAGCACCAACGTGCTCTTCGAGCTCGACGACAGGCCGGCCCTCGAGGTCTTCAAGGAGGACGCGCGCGCCCTCATCGAGCGGCATTCCGCCGCGGCTGCGAGCTCCATCCACGCGGCCCTCCCCATCCGCGGCAGCGACACCGGCGACTATCTCGTGCGCAACCTCGTGGGCGCCGATCCGGCGCGCGGCTGGCTCGCCATCGCCGGCGAGCCCGAGAGCGGCGATGAGGTCATGTTCTGCCGCCGCGACGAGGCGAGTGCCAGGCACGATCTCGCGCACATGCTCGAGCGCCTCGCGGCGCGCGCCAAGGGAGCGGCGCGCGGTGCGGTCTATTACAGCTGCGTCGCGCGCGGGCCGCATCTCTTCGGACCCGGCTCGGCCGAGCTCGGCCTGTTGCGCGACGCCCTGGGCGAGGTGCCGCTCGTCGGCTTCTTCTGCAACGGGGAGATTTCCAACGCGCGGCTTTATGGCTATACCGGCGTGCTTGCGCTATTTCTCTAGTGCAGGCGGGCTCTAGCGCCGGCGGGGAAAAGACGGGACCGGGGCATCATGATCCGCCTGTTCGTCGGCCTCGAGTTGCCCGAGGACATGCGGCGACGCCTCGCCTTGCTCGGCGGCGGCGTGCCGGGCGCGCGCTGGGTCAGGCCCGAGAGCTATCACGTCACCGTGCGCTTCATCGGCGAGGTGGACGAGGGCCGCTTCGAGGACATCCACATGGCCCTCTCGCGCATCCAGGCGCCGAGCTTCGAGCTCATGCTCGACGGCGTCTCGACCTTCGGCAAGGCGAGCGCTCCCCATACCCTCTGGGCCGGCGTGCAGCGCGACGAGACGCTCAGCACACTCCACGCCAAGGTCGACCGCGCCCTCATCACCACCGGGCTCGAGCCGGAAAGCCGCAAATATTCGCCCCACGTGACCTTGGCGCGCCTCAAGGAGAGCTCGGTCAGGCGGCTTGGCGGCTTCGTCGCCGCCAACTCCCTCTTCCGCGCCGGGCCGGTGCGCGTCGGGCACTTCGTGCTGTTCTCGAGCTTCCTCTCGAGGAGCGGGGCGATCTATAAGCCGGAGGCGCATTACCCGCTCGGCGGCCCGCACGATCCGCCCGCCTCCCTGGCCCTCCCCCTCGAGGAGGGAGAGGAAAGCTGAGCGGTGCCGCTAAGGTGCCGGCGGCGCGTCCGCGTCGGGACCTCGCGGGAAATGCGCCTTGCCCATGTCCTCGACCGCGCGCACGACGCGCTCGGCGATGATGTCGAGGAGCGCCTCGTCGGGCGGATCCTCGTTGAGCGCCACCACGAGCGCCGTCTCGCTCGCGGGCTCGTAGAGCATTGCCACGTTGTAGCCGGGCGCCGAGCCCGTATGGCCGTAGAGCATGACGCCGGCATAGCGGAAGCGCTCGATGCCGAGCCCGTAGCCGCTGCCGGGGACGCTGTCCGCGCCGTCGGTGCCGACGAAGCTCAGCATCTCGCCGAGCCGCGCCTCAGACAGCACGCGTCCGCCGAGGAGCGCCCTCGCCCAGGCCATGAGGTCGGGCGCGTTCGACACCAGCGCCCCGTCGTCGCCGCCGAGCTCCGCGGGCTCGGCCGTGGCATCCTCGAGGCCGCCGCTGTCCGCCAGATCCGAATAGCCGTGCGCGAGGGCGCCCGCCGGCACCGCCTCCTCCTCCGCGAACCAGGTCCGCGTCAGGCCGAGGGGGGCGAGAAAGCGCTGGCGCATCTCCGCGAGCGGCGAATGGCCGAGCACCGCGGCGAGCGCCATGCGCAGGAGGAGGTAGTTGGTGTTGGAGTAGTCGAAGCGCTTGCCGGGCGTGAAGTCGAGCCGCTCGGGATGGGCAAAGGCGAGGAGCTCGCGCGGCGTCCAGCGCTTCTCCGGCTGGGCGCGCGCCGCCGCGATGAAGGCGTCGGTGATATAGTCGTCGTAGCCCGAGGTGTGGTCGAGGAGCTGGCGCAGGCTCACGCGCCCGGCATTGGGCACGTCGGGGAGGAAGCGGGCGAGCTTGTCGTCGAGCGCCAGCTTGCCCTCGTCGGCGAGCGTCAGCGTGAGGGCGGCAAGGAAGCTCTTGGCGATGCTGGCCGCCTTGAAGTCGCTCTCCGGCCGCATTGCTACGTGCGCGGCCATCTCGGCGAGCCCGGCGGCGGCGATCGCCGGCGCCTCGTCCTTATAGCCGACGGCGATCACGATGCCGCTCACGTCGTCCTCGGCCACGGCCTGGCGCGCGAGCTCGGCGAGCCGCGGGGCGAGATCGTCGGCAGCCGCACTCGCCCGGCCTTGGAGCCCAAGGACGAGGAGCAGCCCCGCTGCCAGAGAGCGCGCGAACAGTTGAGCCAAGCGGGGCACCTCGAGCGCGCCTGTCTCAAGGAAAGGCGCTGCGATATCATAGGGGAGTGCCGCAGGACTTGCCATGACCGCGCGCGGCCCCGGCGCTCTCCGGCGCTGCGCGCATTGCATGCGCAGCATGGCAATGTGCACTAAACGTGAACTCCGTCCTGGACCGTCCCTCAGGATTCGGCTAGAGTCGGGGCCGTCTCCCAAGATGCGCAATGACGCGATTCCGCGCGTCTATTAGCATGTGTTCTGCCACGTGACGGAGATCGAAGGGACCATGCCGGGCGAGCGCGACGCGAAGGCACTCACGCAAGACTCCGTTCTTGCTCCTGGTGCCGCCGTGCGCCGCCGGGAGCCGAGCTACGCCATGGCCGGCGTGCGCTCGGCCACGCTCGACGACGCCCAGTTCGCGGAGACGAAGGACGGCTACGAGCGGGCGGAGATGTTCCAGCTGGCCTTGCGCGCGACGCTGCGCGAGACCGAGATTTCGCTCATCGACGGCAGCCGCGGCAACGACGCCTTCAGGGTCGGCTACTACCGCCGGATCGCGGGTCTGCTCAGGACGAGAACGGTGAGCGGCACCGTCCTCCTGAGGGACAAGCAGGACCTCGCGGCGGAACTCTGCCGCGCCTGCTGGGCCTTGTACGACGTCGAGCGCTTCGAGGTGGCCAAGCTCAAGCTGGCGAACTACCGCAAGTCGGACGGCATCTGGGCCACGCTGATCAGGCGGGCGTCCGGCCGGCCCCTCCTGATGATCGGCGTGCCGGAAAGAACGCGGGAAATCCTCCCTCTCGCGGCCGATTACCAGACCTTCCTCAAGAAGCTGGGCAAGTTCACGCGGCGCAACGTGCGCAAGGCGCGCGAGCGCGCCCAAGCCTCGGCAATCCGCTTCGCGCCCGTGAGCGGGCATCTGCCGGGCCGGGTGCTCGAGGAGATCATGGCACTCTGCCGGCACAACGGCCCGCGGGTCGTGCCCGAGAACGAGATCCGCGAGTGGGAGCGCAGAACTCTCTCGGCAGAACAACCACTTCTACTCCATTCTGACGGCCGCAGACGGGGAGATATTCAGCATTTGCCGCGGCTTTATCTGGGGCAAGAGCGCCATCATCCCCTATCAGCTCAACCACCGCGGGCATTACGACAAGAACCCCTCCCTGCTGCATCGCGCCTTTCTTGCCGAGTGGCTGATGGAGCGAGGCGTGCGCGAGATGATCTTTCCGCACGGCTGCGCGGGGCTGCTCAAGAACGTCTGCGCTCCCGATCTCGCCTCGTCGGTCGTGGTCTTCCCCTTGACCGTCACGGGTTTCGTCAAGGCGCTCGTCTCCTTGTTCGCGCGCGGGGGGGCCTTGCTGGGATTTATCGGCACGCTGTTGCCCGGGCGGCTGCGCAAGCGGCTCGGGATGCACGAGTTGTGAGGGACGCGCACCCGACGCCATGAGCCGCGAGCGGGCGGCGGGAACGCATCACGAGGGAGAGTTGCCGACCATGCAGCCTTGGACCGAGATGGAGCTCGTTCCTGCAGCGCGCTTTCCGGACCGCCTCGACGCGCTGAGCCGGGAGGGCCGGCCGGCGGTGGTGACCGGGCTCCTCGACGGGCAGCCGTCTTCCGCGCTGCTCTCGCGCGAGAAGGTGCGCGAGCTTCTCGGCTCGGCGCCCATGACCATGGGGCGCAATTACCTCGATTTCAGGCGCCACGAGATCCTCGATTTCCTCTCCGGCAGGAAGCGCCCGCTCGAGTCGGAGGAGACCACCCTCGCCGCCTATCTCGATCTCGCCGAGCGGGCGCCCGAGGCGCGCCGGTTCTATGCCGAAGGGCCGGTGCCGGTGAGCTTCCTCGCCTTGATGGATCTGCGCTCGATCGGTCTCACGCGTCTCATCGGGGGCTACGTCGAGCGCACCGAGCCGCGGCGGCGCGACACGGCCTATACCCAGATTTTCGCGGGCAACGCCGGCAACGCCGCCGACCTGCACACCGATTGGGACGGCCACGACGTGCTGCTCTACCAGGGCTTCGGGCACAAGCACGTGACCCTCTTCCCGCCGGCGGCCGCCCCGCACTTCCACTCCATCGGCTGGTTCAGCACCGTACGGCTGTCCGACATGCCGCAGCCGGCGCGGCGCGACTTCGTGCGCTATGCCGGCGGGGTCGAGCACATGCTCCAGCCGGGCGAGGCCGTCTTCATGCCGGCCTTCTGCTGGCACCATCTCGAGTATGTCGATCTCGCCATCTCCATCGCCATCCGCTTCTACGGCATCCAGGACGCGGACGTGCTGTTCCCGATCGACCGCATGCACAAGGACCTCTATCTGCAGAACCTGATGGCCGCCTCGCTCGACCCGGCCAAGGCGGCGGCGGTGCGCGCCGCGATGCTCGAGATCAGGGCGGCGTTCGAGCGCTCCTACCCAAGCGCGCGCGTGAAGTACCGGGCCATGCGCGCCTTGGCCCGGGAGAAGTGCCTGGCGCTCGGGCTGTTCGACGGCGCCTTCGCGCGCGAGACCTGGCTCGAGTTCGAGGATCTGCTCGACGGCATCGAATGCACGCCCTATCAGGAGCTGATCGGCGGCTCCCCCTTGAGGCGCTGGTGGTGGCATACGCGGGAGCGGGCGCGCAGCCTCGTGCGGCGCTCGGCCAACCGCGTGGCCAATTGGGCCTGAGCGTCCTCCGCCCGGCCGCCGCCGTCGATAACCAAGTCTTTACGCTTGGATAACCAAATTTTTACGCCTGCCCATTAACATGCGCGGAAGCCGAGGTGCGGCGGTGCCGAGACGGCCCCGGGAGGGACCGGGAGCCGCCATCCATCGAGCGGCCGCCGCGCGCCGGCAAAACCGGTCTCCTATGGGGTGGGCCTTGTCATGACTGCCGATCAATTGTTCATGGACTACCGGACCGCGCCGCGGTCCGGGGCGAAGCGCGATGCGCGCCGCGGCGAGAGGTCCGCGTCGCCGCCGGCGGCGATCCCGATACTCTCCGCCAAGCGCTTTGCCGAGATGCGCGAGGAGCTCGTCATGCGCGGCCAAGCCGCGGTGGTGACCGGGCTCTTCGACGGACAGCCGGTCGCCGCCCTTGCCTCGCTCGACAAGACGCGCGCGCTCATCGGCGCGGCGCCCGTGCTGATGAGCCGCAACTACGCCGATGCGAAGCTCGACCACATCGTCAAATTCACCCAGGGCCGCAAGCCGAAGGCCGCCATCCCGCGAGAGCCGACCAGCCTTGGCGCCTATCTCGACCTGGCGCTGCGCGAGCCCGGCACGCGATGGATCGTCGCCGAGCAGCCGGTGCCGGATGCCGTTCTGGCCATGGCCGATCTCCGCTCGCTCGGCATCGGACGGATCGCCGGCGGCTATGCCGATTGCAGCGCCGCCCACGCGCGGGACCAGGCCCAGGCCCTCCTCTTCGTCGCCAATGCCGGCAACGCGTCCGACGTGCACTGCGATTGGGACAGCCGGGACGTGCTGCTCTATCAGGGCTTCGGGCGCAAGCGGGTCACCGTCTTCCCCGCGGCGGCGGCACCCCTCCTCTACCCCTACGACGTCTACGGCACGCTCAAGCTGAGCGCCATGCCGGAGCCGGTGCGGCGCGCGCTGCTGCTGCGGGCCGGCGGCGTCGAGCATATCCTCGAGCCCGGCGAGACGATGTTCATGCCTGCTTTCGTCTGGCATCACATCGAGTACCTGGACCTGGCACTCTCGGTGAGCTTCCGCTTCGCCGGCATCGAGGACGAGGACGCACTCTTCCTCGTGCACCATCTTCACCGCGACCACTATGTGCAGAACCTGCTGGCCGCCTCGCGCGATCCGCAGAAGGCCGCTGCCTGCCGCACCGCGATCCTCGACATCCGCGAGGCCTTCGAAGAGCCCTACGCGAGCGCCCGGGCCAAATACAGGGTGCTCAGGGCGCGCGTCCGGGCGCGCTGCGAGGCGCTCGGCCTCATCTATCAGCGCTATCCCCGGCAATCCTGGATCGAGTTCGACGAGCTGATCGACGGCATGCAGTGCAGCTCCTACCATACTCTCCCGGCAGGCTCGCCGCTCAAGCGCTGGTTCTGGCACAGCCGCGAGCGCGTGCGCAGCCTGACCCGCCGCCTCGCCAATCGGGTGGCTTACTGGGCGTGACGATGCCGCTCGCGCGTCTCGCCCGGCGTCGCGGGTTGACGCCGGCGAATCCGCGCTGCTATGAGTCGATTCCATCGGCGCTGCGGCGGCACCGTGAGGCGGGCCGAGAGACTAACATGCGTCAATTCATCATTGCTTCGATAACGCTTGCGGTCTTGATGCTTGCGGCCGGGACGCCGCCGCTCCGGGCGGACGAGGTCGCGTGCAAGCCGAGCGGCCACCACCCCTCGACGACCGGCGTGGTCCTGCTGCACGGCGCCTTGGATCCGTCGAACCTGATCATGCCGCTGCGCAACAAGATGGCAGCTGCCGGCTTCCGCGTGGCGATGCCCGAGATGCCGTGGTCGGAAACCCGCGAATACAATCGCACCTACCAGCAGGCGATGGACGAGATCACCGCCGCCGCGGCGCCGCTCAGGCAGAAGGGCGCCGCGCGCATCGTGGTGGGCGGCTTCAGCTACGGCTCCAATGCGGCCGTCGGCTACGCGGCGCTGCGCGGCGGCGTGGCCGGCGTGATGGTGATCTCGCCCGGCCTCTTGCCGGACGACCCGGGCTTTTTCAAGATCATCGAGCCCGGCGTCGCCAAGGCGCGCCAAATGGTGGAGGCCGGCCTGGGCGACAAGTTCGACATCTTCAAGGACGTGGCCCAATGGCACGGCTCGACCGCGGGCGCCTATACCACGGCGAAGAACTATCTCAGCTACTTCGATCCCATGGGCGACGCGGTCATCCCCAAGAACATCATGCGCGTGGGGCCTGGCATCCCGCTGCTCTGGATCATCGGCAAGGACGACCCGGAGTCCATGGCGCTCGGCCGCGCTTACGCCTTCGACAAGGCGAAGCCGAACCCGCTCAGCCGCTATCTCGTGGTGCCCGGCGGCCACATCAATACGCCGGCCACGGGCGCCAACGCCGTGGTCGCGTGGCTCAAATGCCTCTGACGGCGGCGGGCGCGGCCGTCCTCCGCCCGCGCCGCCACGAAGAGGCCGGCCGCTTGACCAGCATCGCATCGAGGTGACGGAGCCATGGCTGAGAGCCTTCCAACGGACGGCAAGGTCGACTTCCTGATCTGCAACCAGGTCAGACACGACTCCGACGAGACGCTGTCCCTCTCCCAGCTGTCGCTTCTCGGTTACTTTGCCGGAGCGGAGATCAGCGTAGACCGCGCGGCGAAATTTCCCGTCAACTTTCCCCTCGGCGTGCTGTTCGTCCTGAAGGACGGCGAGGGATCCTACGCCGCCGAATTCAGGGTCGTGAACCCCGGCGGCGTACAGATCGTCACCCACCCGCTCCCCACGATCGTCAAGGAGCCGAACAAGCACCACACGATCTTCCTCAACGCGGACAGCTTTGTCGCGGAGCTGCCGGGACGTTACACCGCGGTGCTCACCTTGGGCGGCCGCACCTACATCAGGCATTTCGCCGTCAGGCAATAGAGGCGGACGGCTTGCGCGCTCGGCACCCGCTCAGCCGGCGCCGGGCCGCTGGGGAGCCGCCATCCCGAGAGCCCTCTTGATCTCCCGCCGCCAGGCGGGCGGCACGAGCCCGGTCAGCCGGCGCCGCGCCGCCCTGGCCGCGGCGACGGACTTGCGCCACAGAACATAGGCGGCGCCGAGCGGCGAGTTGGCGATCTCGCAGCTCACCGCCTCGCCGTCGCGGTTGGTCCAGGTGCGCTTATAGGGGTGGCTGCCCATGCGGAAGTCGACGGCGAGGCCCTGCTCGAACGCCCATTTCAGGCAATATTCCAGGAGCACCTGGCCGGGCGAGTATTTGTTGTAGGCAACGTCGAAGGCGCCGACCTGCCCCTCCATGCGCACCTTGTCGACGCCGCAGATCTGGCTGGCGATGAGGCGGCCGTCGAGCTTCATCGCCATGACGGCGAAGGCGCCCGCGGGCGCTCCGCGGGAGAGCATGGCGGCGAGGAAATTCTCCATCTCCCGCGAGGCGAGCCATGAGACCCGCTCCTTGAGGCGCACCAGCCAGTCGCGCTTCTGGCTGACCGTCCATCTGAGGATTTCCTCACGCGCGGCGCCGTCCGTCACCACCTCGAAGGTGAGCTTGCCGAGCTCGCCCAGGCGCCGGCGCTTGCGCGCGAGCTCGCTGCGGAAGTCGCGGCTGAGCGAGCGCATGTAGCTCTCCCAATCGCGGTATCCTTCGGGGGAGAGCCAGGGCGAGGGTTCCGAGCGGAGGGTCGAGGGCGCGCGCGTCGCGGCAAGCGCGCGGTAGAGCCGGGACTCGGTGCGGATGTTGGGGAGGGCGATGACATCCGCGCGCGAGCTCTCGCGGAGCCGGCGCCAGGCCGCCTCCACGCGGCGCTCGGCGTCCGGGCCGTCCTCGACGAGGACGTCGCTGTATTCCGTCGTCTCCCAGCCGATCTGGGCGGCAAAGGAGCAGAGCGCGCGCCGCTCGAGCGCGAGCGGCCAGACCAGCACGATGCGGCCCGCTCGGCGCATCACCAGGCAATGGAGCCGCCGCCCGCGAGGTGCCGCCAGGATTTCCCACGCGGCGCTGCACCAGGGAAAGCTTTGCGAGAGGCGATAGCCGCTCGCGCGCGTCAGAAGCGCATTCCAATCCTCTTCCAGAGCGGCGAAGGCCCGCGCGTCGCGCACGATCTCGAAGGACTCGGACTGGGAAGCCATGTGAGCCTGGTCTTTCCGCCGCTCATTTCTCGAGGTGCGCCATGTCGTCGTCGCTCAGGCCGAAATAATGGCCGATCTCGTGGATGAGCACGTGGCGCACGAGCTCGAAGAGGTCCTCGCCGGTCTCGCACCAATAGTCGAGGATGGGGCGGCGGTAGAGGAAGATCATGTCGGGGCCGCGCGGCGGGTAGGCGACGCTCTTGTGGGCAAGCGAGATGCCGCGGTAAAGGCCGAGGATGTCGTACGGGCTCTCGAGCTGCATCGCCTTCTCGGTCTCCTCGTCCGGGAACTCGTCGACGCGGATGACGACGTTGCGCACGTGGCGCCTGAGCTTCGCCGGCACGCTCTCGAGCGCCTTGCGCCCGATCGCCTCGAGATCGTCGAGGCTGGGCGGCGTCGTGAAGGCGGCGCTCATGGCGACGCCTCGCTGCCTGCCGCCTCTCGTTGGCCGTCGCCCGGCCGTGCCGCGGCGAGCGCTGCCAGCAATTGCCCTGCCATGCGCGCGGCACCGTCGCGCGTGCGCACCCTCTCGGGCGGCGCCAGGAGCTTCGCCTCGAGCGTCTCGTCGGCGCGCCACAGATTGGCGCCGAGCGCGCTTGCGATCGGTGCCAGCTCGGGAGCGACCTCGAAGCCCCAGCTCGTGATCGTGGGCAGCCCGTGCTCGAGCATGGCGGCGATCGAGCCGCTCTTCCCCGCGGTATAGTGGGGGTGGGACGAGAGCCCGAAGTCGAGCTCATTGAAGAGGGCCGAAAGCTCCGCCTCGGAGCGCCTCCCGAGATTGCCGAACAGGATCTGCGGATGCCCCGCGCGCCAGGCCGCGAGAAGCGCCTCGGTATCGCGGCCCGTGCCGCCCGCCACGAGGACCGCCGCTTGCCGCCCGTGGGCGCCCGCCAGTGCTGCAAGACGGGCGAAGAGCCCGTCCGGCCGCCATTGCGGCAGGATCGTGCCGAAGATGCCGAAGAGCCAGTAATGCCGCCGGCCGTCCCTCGCCACGTCGACGCCGGCCGCGCGCAAGGCCTCGTCGAGCCACGGCCCGCCGACCGCATCCCCGACCGCGATGTTGCCGGCGAGCGGAATGGCGTGCGACCGCACGCCGATCTCCTGCAATTGCCGCACGTAGAAGAGGCAGGAGGTCGTCACCACGGCCGGCTGCAGGCGGCGCAGCAGGACCCGGATGGAGAATCTCTGAAGGGCGCCGAGGAGCGCGTTGCGCGGCGTGCGGAAAACCCCGTGTCCGACCCAGAGCTCGTGCATCATCACATGGAGCGGCCAGCCGCGGAGGACGCGCGGCAGCCAAAAGGGCTCGGCCATGAGGATACCCTTCTCGGCAAAGGAGTAGCAGACGAATTGCAGGCTCAGCCAGTCGGGGCGAAAGCGCTCGAGCGCCTCGCGCGCGAGGCGGCTCGCGGCGCCATAGCCCATGCGGCGGGGAATGCGCCGGATGGCCGCCCCGCAGTGGGCGCTCGAGGCGCCATCGTCGACGAGGCGCTCAACGTCGGGGTCGTTCAGGCCGACGAGCAGGCATTCGACGCCCGCGAGCCGGAGCGGCGGAACGAGACGGCGGACCATGTCGCCGACGCCGTTGACGCCCGGCTCGAGGCCGCCGCAGAGAAACGCGAGCCTCATCGCGCCTGGCATCCGATGGCAGCGCAGGCGCCGCGGCCGGACGCCGCGGACGGGTGCCGCCTTAGCGCGGGCGCCATGGCGACGCCCTTGATCGCACGCGGGCGCTGGTCCACTCTCGGAGATGCGAGGAGGCTCGGGGCACAGCAAGCGGAGGGACGAAGATGGTCGAGAAGCTTGGAGGAGCGGCGCGCCGCGCCGCACTCGCCCGCCTCGCCGCCTGGCGCGAAGCGGCCGGCCGCGACGCCATCACGCGGGAATTCAAGTTCGCCGATTTCAACGAGGCCTTCGCCTTCATGACCAGGGTGGCCCTCATCGCCGAAAAGATGGACCATCACCCGGAATGGTTCAACGTCTATAACAGGGTCGAGATCACGCTCAGCACCCATGATGCGGGCGGCCTCTCCGAGCGCGACATCGAGCTCGCCGAGCGCATCGACAGGCTCGCGGCCTGAGCGCCGCCCTCACTTCGCCTGCATGCGCATGGCGCCGTCGAGGCGGATGCACTCGCCGTTGAGCATCACGTTCTCGATGAGATGGAGGCAGAGCCGCGCATACTCGTGGGCATGGCCGAAACGCTGGGGGAAGGGCACCTGGCTTGCGAGGCTCTCCTGCACCGCCTGGGGCATGGTGAGGAGGAGAGGGGTGGCGATGAGGCCGGGTGCGATCGCCAGCACGCGGATTCCTACGCGGGCGAACTCGCGCGCCGCAGGCAGCGTGAGCGCCACGATGCCGCCCTTGGAGGCGGCGTAGGCGGCCTGGCCGATCTGACCCTCGAAGGCGGCCACCGAGGCGGTCGAGATGATGACGCCGCGCTCGCCGTCGGCAAGCGCCTCGAGGTCCATCATGTCGGCGGCGGCGAGGCGCATCATGTTGAAGCTGCCGATCAGGTTCACGCCGATGACCTTGCTGAACTGCTCGAGCGGCATGGGCCCGTCCTTGCCGACGATGCGCGCTGCCGGTCCGATGCCGGCGCAATTGACGAGGAGGCGCGCCGGCCCCTGCCGCTCGCGCGCCGCGGCGAGTGCTGCCTCGCCGCTCTTGGCGTCCGACACGTCGCAGCGCACGGCCACCGCACCGATCTCCTCGGCGACGGCCTCGGCAGCGGCCATGTTCACGTCGAGCACGGCGACGCGCGCCCCCGCCTTCGCGAGATGGCGGGCGGTCTCGGCGCCGAGGCCCGATCCGCCGCCCGTGACGATGGCCGCATGTCCGCGAAGCTCCATGGCGTTCCCCTTCCCGATCGCGATCTGCCGCCGCTCAGGGCGAGGCCGCTTTCCTTAGCAGAAGGGCGGAAGCGAGGCGAGCGCGGCGGCGGTGCAATGGAGGGCCGCCGTCTCAGAAGGGATTAAGGCCGCCGAAGAACGAGCTGTTGCGCGACAGCCCCTGGCAGGTGAAGAAGCCCTGGTCCCACCCCTTCTTGAAGTCGAGGTCCGTGGCGTAGCGCGGATCGCTCTTGGCGTTGGTCCAGCCGGAGCTCGAGGCGTCGGCGCTCTGCGTACCCGCGGGGCAGCCCTGCTCGTAGCCCTCCTTGAAGGAGGCGCTGCTGTTGGGCGGCGGCTGCCGCGGATCGGGAGCCGGCTTCTTGCTGTCGCCGCCGCCGCCGCAGGCGGCGAGCACCGCGAGGGCCATGGAGAGGAGGATCACGCCGAGCCAGGCACGCACCACGGTCATTCCTTCGCAGTCCTGCCGATTTTTCCGCCCCAGCTTAAGGCGATCGGGCGGCGCTGAGAAGCCTCGCGTTGGCGAGCCCCTTCCCGCGCCGCTTTCTCCCGTCGTATAGCTATGTCCTCCGAATGGCACAGCGAGTGACGGGAATGTCCAGCGAGAGAACCAGCGAGAGAGATGGTGCCGCCCGGCCGCTCTGGCAGCCGAGCGCCGAGCGCGCCGCCGGGAGCAACATGGCCGCCTTCATGCGCAAGCTCGAGGCGGCGTCGGGCCTGAGCTTCGCCGACTATGCGGCCCTCCACCGCTATTCCCTCGCCGAGATGGGTAGCTTCTGGTCCGCGCTGTGGGATTTCTGCGGTGTGGTCGCCGAGACGCGCGGCGCGCGCGCGATGGAGAAGCCGGGCGCCATGCCGGGCTGCCGTTTCTTCCCGGACGCCAGGCTCAATTTCGCCGAGAACCTGCTGCGCCGGCGCGACGGCAGCGACGCCCTCGTCTTCTGGGGCGAGGAAAAGGTGCGCCGCCGCTTGAGCTGGCGTGAGCTCCACCAGGCGGTCTCGCGCCTGGCGCAGGCGCTCGCCGCCGAGGGGGTCGGCGCCGGCGACCGGGTGGCAGGCTGGCTGCCCAATCTGCCCGAGACCGTGATCGCCATGCTGGCCGCCACCAGCCTCGGCGCCGTGTGGTCCTCGAGCTCGCCCGATTTCGGCGTGCAGGGCGTCATCGACCGCTTCGGCCAGATCGAGCCCAAGGTGCTGCTTGCCGCCGACGGCTATTACTACAACGGCAAGGCCCATGATTGCCTGGCTCGGCTCAAGGAGATCGCGGCGCTGCTGCCGAGCGTCTCGCGCGTCGTCGTGGTGCCCTACACGCGAGCGGCACCGCCGCTCGACGGCATAAGGGGTGCCGTGCCGTGGGAGGCTTACCTCGCCGCTTACGCGCCGGGCGAGATCGCCTACGTCAGGCTGCCCTTCAACCACCCGCTCTACATCCTCTATTCCTCGGGCACCACCGGGGCGCCCAAATGCATCGTGCACGGGGTGGGCGGCACCCTCATCACCCATCTCAAGGAGCACAAGCTCCACGCCGACATCAAACCCGGCGACCGCCTCTTCTGGTTCACCACCTGCGGCTGGATGATGTGGAACTGGCTGGTCTCGGGCCTGGCGGCCGAGGCGACGCTCCTCCTCTACGACGGCTCGCCCTTCCATCCGGACGGCAACGTGCTGTTCGATTTCGCCGATGCGGCCGGCATGACCTTCTTCGGCACCTCGGCCAAGTTCATCGACGCCTGCCGCAAGGCCGGCATAGCGCCGATCAAGCGCAACAAGCTCGCCGAGCTGCGTGCCATCGGCTCGACCGGCTCGCCGCTGGTGGCCGAGGGCTTCGACTATGTCTACAGCCAGGTGAAGACCGACGTGCATCTCGCCTCGCTCTCGGGCGGCACCGACATCGTCGCCTGCTTCGTGGGCGGCAACCCGCTGGGCCCGGTGTGGCGCGGCGAGATCCAGGCCAAGCTTCTCGGCATGGCGGTCGAGATCTTCGACGAGGCGGGGAAGCCCCTCGCCCGCGACAAGGGCGAACTCGTGTGCACCAAGCCCTTTCCCTCGATGCCGCTCGGCTTCTGGAACGATCCCGAAGACAAACGCTACCGCGCCGCCTATTTCGAGAAGTTCCCCGGCGTGTGGTGCCACGGCGACTGGTGCATGCAGACGGAGCACGGCGGCCTCGTCATCTACGGCCGCTCGGATGCCACCTTGAACCCGGGCGGCGTGCGCATCGGCACCGCCGAGATCTACCGCCAGGTCGAGCAGCTCGACGAGGTGGTCGAGAGCCTCGTCATCGGCCAGGACTGGGACAACGACGTGCGCGTGGTGCTCTTCGTCCGCCTGCGCGACGGGGAGGCCCTCGACGCAGGCCTTGCCGAGCGCATCAAGGTGCGCATCCGCAGCAACACCACGCCGCGCCACGTGCCGGCCCGCATCGTCGCGGTCGACGACATCCCGCGCACCAAGTCGGGCAAGATCGTCGAGCTCGCGGTGCGCGACGTGGTGCACGGCCGCGCCGTCAAGAACCTGGAAGCGCTCGCCAACCCGGAGGCGCTCAAGCTCTTCAGGGACATTCCGGAGCTGCAGCATTGAACGACATGATGACGACCGTCCTCGGCAGGCCCGTGCGGCTTGCTGCCCCCTTGCGCGCGGCGATCTCGGCGCTCGAGCCCCAGCTCATCTCCAACGTCTCCAGCCTCGCACTCGGCGATCCGAGCGTGATCCCCTTATGGTTCGGCGAGTCGGACGTGGCGACGCCCGAATTCATCCGGCGCACCGCCAAGGAGGCGCTCGACAAGGGCGAGACCTTCTACACCCACACGCGCGGCATCCTGCCCCTGCGCAAGGCCATCGCCGACTACAGCACGGCTCTCTACCGCCGCCCCGTCGGCGTCGAGCGGGTGAGCGTCACCACCGCCGGCATGAACGCCATCATGCTGATGATGGAGCTCTCGCTCGAGGCCGGCGACAATGCGGTCATGGTGACGCCGCTGTGGCCCAACGCGGGCGCCGCGGCGCGCATCATGGGTGCCGAGGTGCTGGAGGTCAGCCTCGCCGAGGAGCAGGGGCGCTGGCGCCTCGACCTCGATCGTCTCTTCGCCGCCTGCGACGCGCGCACGCGCCTCATCTTCGTCAATTCGCCGGGCAATCCGACCGGCTGGATGATGAGCCGCGAGGAGCAGCAGGCGGTGCTCGACTTCTGCCGCCGCCGCCGCATCTGGCTCGCCGCCGACGAGGTCTACGCCCGCATCGTCTACCAGGGCAACGCCGCCCCCTCCTTCCTCGACATCGCCGAGCCTGACGATCCGCTCCTCGTCGCCAACAGCTTCTCCAAGGCCTGGGCCATGACCGGCTGGCGCATCGGCTGGCTCACCGCACCCGCGGCCTTGGGCGATCTCATCGGCGAGCTCGTGCAGCACAATGTGAGCGGCGTTGCGACCTTCCTCCAGCCGGCGGCGATCACGGCCCTCAAGGAGGGCGAGCCCTTCGTCAAGGAGATGGTCGAGCGCTGCCGGCGCGGCCGCGACATCGTGGCCGAGCATCTCGCCGAGATCCCGCGCGTGCGCTTCACGCCGCCCGAGGCGGCCTTCTACGCCTTCTTCCAGGTCGAGGGTGCGGACGACACGCTGGCGCTTGCCAAGCGCCTCGTGCGCGATGCCGGCGTCGGGGTGGCGCCCGGTGCCGCCTTCGGCACGGGCGGCGAGGGTTTCCTCAGGCTCTGCTTCGCCCAGGCGCCGGAGCTCCTGGCCACCGCCATGGAGCGCCTCAAGCGCGCGCTCGGCTGAGGCGGCGCGCGCCCAGATGCCGCTCTGGTTGTCGCCGCCGATCGCCTCGCCGCGCGCATCGCCGTCGCGCTCGAATGATCGCCACTTGATTTCCTATTTTTCGTATATACAATAAATGGCGATCGCTTGGAACGAGGCAAAGCGGCGCCGAACCTTGGCGGAACGAGGCCTGGATTTCGCCGACGCGGAGCAGGCGTTCGCGGGCGGCCATTACACCAGCCTCGACGACCGGCGGGACTATGGCGAGCCGCGATACATCACAGCCGGCTACGTGAAGGGGCGGTTTGTCGTCATTGTCCGGACGCAGCGCGACGGCGGACGGCGCGTCATTTCGATGAGGTACGGACATGAGCGGGAAGAAGAGTGCTACAAAGCGCGAACGGCTCGATCCTGATGACGCGCCCGAGCTGACCGAAGAGTGGTTCGAGCGTGCCGACTACTTCGAGGGCGGCAAGCTCGTCCGCCGCGGCCGACCCAAGTCGGCCTCGCCAAAGGAGGCAGTGAGCCTGCGCCTCGATCCCGATGTGCTCGCGCATTTCCGCGCCACGGGCCCCGGCTGGCAATCGCGCATCAACGCGGCTCTGCGCAAGGCCGCCGGGCTTCGTTCCTGAGAACCGGGTCGGGACCATGCCCCGGCAATTGCGCGCCTCGCGAGCCACCGCCGGGCCGGCGGCGGGTGGTCAAGGGCGGCGCAGCCGTCGGGCCGGCGATGCGCGGCCGCCAGGCCGCGCACCCTTGATGGCGGGGCGCCAGTCCGATCTGGAGGATTAGAGATGGCATTCGGATACCGCTACGCGTTGCAGCGGCAGGAGAATGGCTGGTGGCTTGTCCGCTTTCCCGGCATCCCCGAAGCGCTGACCGAGGGCGAGACCCAGGAGGAGGCCCGCACCAATGCCGTCGACTGCGTGATCACGGCGCTGGAAGGGTACATGAAGGCCGGTAGGCCGCTGCCGCGACAGGGTGCCGGTCATAACGGGTGCGAGCGGGCGGTGCTGCCGTCTCTCGTCACCGCCAAGCTGGCGGTCTACGAGACGATGCGCGCCCGCGGCTGGTCCAAGCTGAAGCTGGCCAAGGAGCTCGGTGCGCCTGAGAATTCGGTGCGCCGTCTGCTCGACCTGCGCCACAACTCGCATATGTGGATCATCGACGAGGCGCTGGGCAAGATGAATGCCGAACTGACAATCGATTTGCCGAAGGCGAGGGAGCGCGGCAAGGCGGCGTAAGCATGGCGAGCGAAGGCCGTTCCGGCTTTGCGGTCGCACCACGATCTCCGCCGTGTCATCGGCCGTGCCGCCAAAACCTTCGCAATCGGTGCTTGGCGGGAGCTGCCGACGGCGTGGCAGTGCCTCCGCCTGATCCCGCGCTCAGTCGGCCGCCGCCGCCCGACCGCGCGGCCCCGCCCGGTCCTTCGCCGCCTCTTCATGCAGCCAGTCGCGGAAGGCGCGCACCTTGGGGCGCTCGACCGCGCGCGGCGGATAGACGATGTAATAGGCGAGCGCCACTTTGAGCTCGAGCGCCAAGGGCTTGACGAGGCGGCCCGCCGCGAGGTCCTCGGCGATGAGCGCCGTGCGCCCGAGCGCCACCCCCTCGCCGTTGATGGCCGCCTCGAGCACCATGCTCGAATGGCTGAAGATGGGGCCGCGCCCGGCATCGACGCCTTCCACGCCCGCGGCCTTGAGCCACATGCGCCAGCCGACGGCGCTGGGCTCGCCGGGCATGTCCTGGCGCAGCGAGTCCTCCTCGTGGAGGAGCGTGTGGTGGCGCAGGTCCTGGGGCTTCAGCAGCGGGTGTGCGCCCTTGAGGAGCGCCGGGCTGCACACCGGCACGTAATCGTCGATGGTGAGCTGCTCGGCGGCGAGGCCGGCGTAGCGGCCGCGCCCGTAGCGGATCGCGAGGTCCACGTCGTCGCGCGTGAAATCGATGAGCTGGTCGTTGGCCTGGAGGCGCACGTCGATCTCCGGGTGCCGCTCGCGGAAGCGCGCCAGGCGCGGCATCAGCCATTTGGTCGTGAAGGAATAGGTCGTGCTGACGGTGACGCCGCCCTTCTCGTCGCGCGCGCGCAGCCGCTCGCTCGCCTCCGCCAGCCGCTCCAGGAGCTCGCGCACGGTCCCGACATAGGCCTGGCCCTCGTCCGTCAGCCTGAGCGCGCGATTGAGCTGGCGGAAGAGCTTGACCCCGAGCGCCTCCTCGAGCGCCTTCACCTGGCGGCTCACCGCGCCGTGGGTCACGTGCAGCTCCTCTGCCGCCTTGGTGAAGCTCAAATGGCGGGCGGCGGCCTCGAAGTCGGGGAGGGCCTTGAGCGGGGGCAGTCGGCGGGCCATGGAAGCCTCGATTTCGTGTGAAATTCACTCACGCATCATAAGACAACTAATCGATTGTCGACAAGCAAAAACATCCTTATTTCCTATGCGTAACATCGAACAGCGCAACCGAGGAAGGACTGAATCCTTCCGATTTATGTGAGGAATATGACGATGGCAACGCTCCACCTCGACCGTCTCCCCGAAACCCACGGCGCAGCCGGGCTGCGGGCACTCGCGGCTCTTGCCTGGGCCGGTGCGCGCTTCGAGGAATGGCGCCGGCGGGCGCGTGGGCGGCGCGAGCTCATGGCGCTCGGCGACGACGTGCTCAAGGACATCGGCCTCGGCCGCAGCGAGGCCTTCCGCGAGTACAGCAAGCCCTTCTGGGAGCGCTGAGACCGGCTATTTGGCGCTCAGCCCCGTGGTGAGCACGAGCTTCCCGGTGATCTTGCGCTCCATCATGAGGGTGAGCGCCTCGGCCGCCCGCTCCAAGGGAAAGGTGCGCGAGACGAGCGGCTTGAGCTTCCCCGCCTCGTACATGGAAAAGAGCTCGGCGAAGCTGGCGTGCGCGAGCGCGGGGTCGCGGCGCACGCTCGCCCCCCAGAGCACGCCGATCACCGCGCAGTTCTTGACCAGCACGTAATTGGCCGGCGCCGACGGGATGCGCCCCGAGGCGAAGCCGACGACGAGGAGCCGGCCCTCCCAGGCGATGGCGCGCAGCGAGGCGTCGAAGGCGTCGCCGCCGACGGGATCGAAGACGACGTCCGCACCGTGGCCTTGGGTGAGCGCCTTGACCCGCTCGCGCAGGTCCTCGGAGGCGTAATTGATGCCGTGATCGGCGCCGTGGGTGCTGGCCACGGCGAGCTTCTCGGCCGAGCTCGCGCCGGCGATCACGGTGGCGCCCATTGCCTTCCCGACCTCGACCGCGGTCAGGCCCACGCCGCTGGAGGCGCCGTTGACGAGGAGCGTCTCGCCCGCCTTGAGATTGCCGCGGTGCGTGAGGGCGAGATGGGCGGTGCCGTAGGCGACGGCAAAGCCCGCCGCCGTGGTGAGGTCCATCTTGTCGGGCACGCGGACGGCCTGGGCCTCGCGTACCACCGCCTCTTCGGCGAAGCCGCCGTGGCCCATATAGGCCATGATGCGGTCGCCCACCTTGAGGCGCTGGACGTCGGCTGCCACCTCGCTCACGACGCCGGCTGCCTCGAGGCCGGGGACGAAGGGGAAGGCGGGCTTCTCCTGGTACTTGCCGGCGATCATCAGCGTGTCGGCGAAATTGATGCCGGCGCCGTGCACGGCAAAGCGCACGTGCCCCGGCGGCAGCTCGGGCGCCGCGGTCTCCTCGCAGCTGAGCGTCGCCGGCCCGCCCCAGGCCTTGCACAGAATGGCGCGCATGGCGCTCTCTCTCCTCCTGCCGCGTCTCAGCCGAGGCGGCTCCGTATCTCGCCGGTCGCGATGCCGTTCCAATTGCGTAAGACCGGCCGGGCCACGGCGCCGAGTGCTGCCCAGCTCGCCTCGTCGATGGCGCCGAGATGGCGCAGGATCGCCGCCGCCGCCACCTCCGAAGCACGCCCGGCGCCATCGTCGATCTTGAGCGCGAGACCGAGGCCGAGTGCCGGCAGTGCCGCGCAATAGACGCCCTCGGCGCCGCCCTTGACGAGGATGCGTCCGCCGGTCGCCTCCATGAGCACCGTGGCGAAGCGCCCGGTGCCGGACACCATGTCGGGGCGCGCCGCGACCGCGGCAAGGACGCGCCGCGCCGCGGCTCCGCGCTCGGGCCCAAGCCCGGTCTGGCTCGCCAGGCGCGCCATGCCGAGCGCCAGCGCGCGGATGGGGATGGCGAGCGTCGGGATGCTGCAGCCGTCGGTCCCCATCGGCGCTGCCGCGAGGTCGACGCCGCACATCTCGCCGACCGTGCGCATCCAGCGCCGCTGCGCCGGATGCTCGGGGCGGACGTAGCCCTTGGTCGGCTCGCCCAAGTGGCGGGCACCGGAGAGCATGCCCGCATGCTTGCCCGAGCAATTGTTGTGCGCGGCCGTCGGCGCCGTGCCGGTCCTGAGGAGCGCCTCGCCCGCCGCCGGCGTGGAGGGGAGGTGGGCGCCGCACTCGAGGTCGGCGATGCCGAGCCCCACGCGCGCGAGCCAGCGCGTCACCGTCTCGACGTGCTTGGGCTCGCCGCCGTGCGACGCGCAGCACAAGGCGAGCTCGGCGTCGTCGAGCGCATAGGCGTCGGCCGCACCGGTCTCGATGACGGCGATCGCCTGCAGCGGCTTGATCGCCGAGCGGGGATAGACGGCGCGTTCCACGTCGCCCCAGGCGGCGACGCTGCGGCCGCGCGCGTCGACCACGGCGGCGGCACCGCGGTGCCGGCTCTCTACGGCCGGGCCGCGCGTCACCTCGATCAGCACGGGATTGGCCTCGAGCGAGAGCGTCGGGCTTGTTTCTGGCGCGTTCGGCATCGCTGGCTCTTGTTCTCCCATCGCGCGGTCAAACACCTTGCCTTGGCGCGCCCCGCGGTGCAAGGTGCGAGCCATGCGCGGCTATTTCGGCATCGGCGTCGAGGGCATCAGCAAGCCCATGAATCTGGGCAGCCTTTGGCGCACGGCCCACGCCTTCGGTGCGGCCTTCGTGTTCACCATCGGCGCGCAGTACGAGCGGGCGGCGGGCGAGCTCGCGGACACCTCCAAGACCTCGGACCAGGTGCCGCTCCACGAATTCGCCGGCCTCGGGCAGTTCCGCCTGCCGCGCGGCTGCCTCCTCGTCGGCATCGAGATACTCGACGGCGCCGTGGAGCTGCCGAGCTTCCCCCATCCGCGCCAGGCGGCCTACGTGCTCGGGCCGGAGCGCGGCGCGCTCTCGCCGGACCTCCTCGCGCGCTGCGCCCACACCGTCAAAATTCCGACCAAATTCTCCGTGAATCTGGCGCTCGCCGGCGCCATCGTCATGTACGACCGGCTCTTGAGCCTCGGCCGCTTCGCCGACCGTCCGCTCGCCGCCGGGCAGCAGGCGGCAGCGCTGCCGGAGCCGCACTTCGGGCCGCCCATCCTGCGGCGCCGGGCGGTCGAGGCCTAGGGAAGCTTGCGCGCGCAGTTTTGTCACCATGGCATGATCGGAAGGCGCCCATGAAGAGATTATCCGCATTCGCCCTCGCCCCCGTCTTCGCCGTTGTCTTCGCCTTGGGCGCCTCGACGCTCGCCGCCCAGACGCAGCTCAAATCGGCGGAGAAACCGCAAGACAAGCAGCCGGGGCAGAAGGCCACGGTCATCGGCACCTACGGCGAGTGGCAGGCGATCACCTACAAGGAGGGCAGCGCCAACACCTGTTACGTCGCGAGCTATCCCAAGAAGATGGAGGGCCATCAGAGCAAGCCCGGCGAGGCCAATATCCTGGTCACCCATTGGCCGTCCCAGAAGACCTTCGGCGTGGTGAGCGTCACCGGCGGCTTCGATTACAAGAAGGACAGCACCGTCGAGCTCGCGATCGGCGACGAGAAGTTCTCGCTCTTCACGCAAGGCTCGCGCGGCTGGGCCAAGGAGGGCGAGGATCCCAAGATCGTCAAGGCCTTCAAGTCCGGCAAGGACGCCGTCGCCTCGGGCGTCGCCGCGAGCGGCACCAAGACCAGGGACACCTTCTCGCTCGACGGCTTCACCAAGGCCTATGAGGAGGCGAGCAAGGCCTGCGGCGTCAAACCATGAGTACACCGAGTCGGTCCAGCGGCGTGCCGGTAAGCATGGCAATTGACTGGCGCAAACAGCATTCGGAGACGAGCTCGATTATTTGCTCGACAGTCGGGTGATCTGGACGCGCCTGTTGATGCCGGCGGTCGGATTGGCCGTGTCGTAGAGCTTCAATTTCCCGAAGCCGATCGCGACGAGCTTCTGCGGATCGAGACCGGCGTGGGCGAGGAGGTAATCGCGCACCGTGCCGGCCCTTGCTTCCGAAAGACGCTGGTTGTACTCGACGGAGCCGACCGCATCGGTGTGGCCGGCGATCTCGAAGCGAGCGCCGCGCAGGGACGAATCGCTCAGCGCCTTGCCGAGGACGTTCGAGCGAGATGATCCCGTCATTGGTGAGCCGCGCGGAATTGAACTCGAAATTGACCATGAGGCTCACCGTGGCCGGCTGCTGAGCCGGCTCGTCGCCCTCGACGGCGACTCCCCGGTTCGGCACGAAGGCGCGTGTGGGAGTGGGTGGATTGAGGCAGCCCACGATCTCGGACGCGGAGAGGGAGCCGGAGCACGCCGGGGTGGAGTCCGCAGCACTTGCGGGCAGGAGCCGCGCCGCCGTTGCGATGAAGACCGCTATCAGGAGGAGAATGCGCAGGTCAGGCATGGCCGTCCCCGCTCACGGCTTGGCCGCGTCGTGCGTCGTCAGAACGACCGTTGCGGCATCGACGACCCGGTCCCGCTGTTTCGGGTCGGGCTTGTACAAGAGCGCCTTGCGCAGCGCGGTGAGATATTCGCGCTCGGTCATGCTCCGGCCGAGCCCGTCGGCGAAGAGCGGGCTCGCCGATGCCACGGCCACGACCATCTCATGCCCGAATGGCGGGCCGATGCGGTACTTGCGCCGGTCGTCGTCGCCGCCGAGAACCACGGTGCTGTTCGGCGGCAAGGCGGCCGGGACCGTTCCAAGAGGCTGATAAAGCTGCACGGCGTCGCCGCCTGCCTGAAGGTAGGTGACATAGACATAGGCGGGATAGGTGGGCGTGCGGAGGCGCAGAATCAGGCGGCTGCCGGCCCCATAGTCGCCGCCATCGTTGCCGACCGCCGCAAGCTCCAGCCCGCGGCGACGCTTGATCACGTCGTCGAGCGTCATCAGGGCCTCGCACTGCGGCCACGGCCGCAGCAGCACATCGAATTTCACGTCAACCCCTTCCGGCAATTGCGCAACCGCCTCCTTCAACCGGCCGAAGTCCGTCTCCGACCCCACCCACCCGGAGAGCATGCCATGCTGCTGGTCCGTCGCGCGCAGCTTCACCCGCGCGCATTTCAGCCCGGCCGCGGCTTCGGAGAGGCTCGCCTGCCATGCCACCGGCTCGGGTTGCGGCGGCGGTGCCGGCTCCGGAGCGGGTGGTGGCGTCGGCGGAGCGATGTCCGTCACGGTGAACGCGTCGTGGACGCTTGCGAGATAGGCGCCATATGACATCCAGCCGAACCCGCGGTCGCCCCAATACGGCCCCCATGAGTTGAAGAACTTGAAGGCCTGACGCGTATCGTCGTGGCCGACGATGACGATGGCGTGGCTGTCATTCGAGCCGGCGGCGTCGACGTTGTAGATGCCGCCCGGCCCGAGGTGCTTCATGACATAGTCGTTCAGCCTCATGCCGATGACGACCGGATCGCCGGCCGCGAGGCGCCCTTTCACGTCGTCCAGATTTCCGCGGTCGACGACGGCAAAGCCGAAGATCGTATGCTCGCGCGCGTGCTCCCTCACCGCCGGATCGGGAAGTGCTGAGCAGAAGCGCGGGTCGTAGGGGAACTCGGCAAGGCTCGCGATGCCGTCGCTTTGCAGCAACACGAGGGCGTCGGAGATGCGCGAGCCGCTGTTGCATTGGCCGGGCGTGTGGACGATCTGATTGTAGACGAAAGCCGGGCTGAAGAGATTATTGTCGTCGGCAAGCGACGTCCCGCGGCGCAGATGATCGTAGTAGGTCCTGAGCGCGTAGCCGACCGACCAAGCGACGCAGGAGCCTTGCCTGCCCTGGTCGCGCGGATCGGGGAAGCCGCCCGAGAGGTCCGTTTGCAGCGGCAGGAACGCCCGGTAGGGCGGCAGGTGCGGCAGCTTGGCGAGCACCGCCGGGTCCTCGGGGATGAGGCCTTGCGTGTAGGCGTGTTGGGGCATAAGTGCCAGAGCCGCGGCCACGTTGGCGGCGAAGACGATGTTAGAGGCGATTTTCCTTAACTGCGTCGTGTTTCGATCAATCGCATTGTCCATGGAATCTGTCCGGCCAACCGTGATGTCTTTGCGCCACGTTCCGCCCCGATCGGATGCCGGGAACGCGGACCACTGCATGACCGGTTTCGTCGCAGAAATAGCCGGCACTCCAATTACCCATTTAGCGCTATCGTCAAGCTCATTCGTCGGGGAGGCGTCTCAAAGCGTCCTTGGCCGCTTCATTGCCCTGCGCCGCTGCTAGCTTGTACCAGTAACGTGCTTGGGCATAGTCCGTCGCGACGCCCTCACCCATGTCGTAAAGATGTCCGACTTGGTACTGCGCCCTGTCATGCCCCTGACCGGCGGCCTTGCGGTACCAACGCATCGCTTCGGCATAGTCCATCGCCACGCCCCAACCGGTGTAGTAAAGACCTCCGACATTGTACTGGGCCCAGGCATGCCCCTGATCGGCGGCCTTGCGATACCAACGCATCGCTTCGGCAAAGTCCATCGACACGCCCCAACCCATGCTGTAAAGAATTCCGATGTTGTACTGCGCCTCGGCATTCCCCTGATCGGCGGCCCTGCGGTACCAACGCATCGCTTCAGCATAGTCCTTCGACACACCCCGACCCATTCCGTAAAGAACTCCGATGTTGTACTGCGCCCCGGCATCCCCCCGATCAGCCGCCTTGCGGTACCAACGCATCGCTTCGGCATAGTCCTTCGACACACCCCAACCGTTCGCGTAAATTACTCCTATGTGGTTCTGCGCCAACGCATCCCCCTGATCGGCGGCCTTCCGGAACTGAGCAACGGCGTTACGGAACCAGCGCTCGGCTTCGGCATGGTCCTGAGGTACGCCCGAACCTTTCTCGTATAGGATGCCAATTTCAAGTTGCGCCTCGGCATCCGCCTCATCGGCAGCCTTGCGTAACCAACGCATCGCTTCGGCAGGGTCTCTCGGCACCCCTTTTCCCATGGCGTAAAGTCTTCCGATGAAAATCGGTGCCTTGGTATTTTCCTGGTCGGCGGCTTTGAGATACCAACGCATAGCTTCGCCGTAATCTTTCCTATCTTCGGCTTCCCTTCCTCTGTGAAAGGCCTCTTCCGCCGAAATCGCCGGCTCCGGGACGGATGTAACGACCGCTACCTGCGGGGGCTGGCGCTCTCCAGCGAAATAGAACTCCCCATCGATGGGCGAAATCGCCACCCAGGGCTGCTGGGACCCGTTGGTGTTCCGATCGACGGTCAAGCCGACCTCGTTGAACATGTGGAGGATGTCGAGACCGGGCTTGCGCATCGCCTCGGCGAGCGCCTTGGTGTAGGGGCTGTTGCCGACGAGGCCGCCGTCGCTCGCCACATTGCCCGGCTGCGTCGCGTAGGAGATCAGCGTTCCCCTGGGCGCCTTCATCTGGGCGAGGCCGCCGCCGGCGTCCCTCAGGCCGCGCCCGCCGAATGGGTTGTTGCGGCAGGCGTCGAGGATCATCACGTTGAGCCGCGCACCCGAGGCCTCCATCTGGCGCAGCACGACTCCGGCATCCACGAGCTCGAAGTCCGCGTCGGCCGCCTGCGTCGGATTGGCGTCGACGGGGGCCAGATAATTGACGCCCTGCAACTGGAGCCCGTGGCCGGCGTAGTAGAAGAGTCCCACGCCGCCCCCGGTGAGCTGCTCGCGGAACGAGCGGATCGCTTTGTCGAAGGCGGCCTTGTCGAGGTTGAGGAGCGCCCGGTCGCCGACCAAGGTAAAGCCTAAGCTCCTCAGCGTGTCCGCTATGAGGTTCGCATCGTTGGGCGTATTCGCGAGCCGGGCGGCGTGCTGGTAGTCGGCGTTTCCAATGACCAGTGCTACGCGCCGCTCGGGCGTCTCCGCCATTGTCTCGGACGAGGCCGCAATGGCCCACATCGCCGCGACAATCAAGTGCCGGAAGAGCGGTCTCATGATACCCGCCGCCTTATGCTTCTTCCTATGGCACTCTCCTATCCGAACGAAAAAGCAGCGTCAGTGACGCAGCTCACAATCTTGGGCTGAGAATATCAAAACGGGCGCACGTGCTCAATGAGCAACAGCACGGGCTCGAGGCACGGTCCGGCGCCTCCTGAACGATCTCCGCACTCCCGTGATCCGGTCCTGTGACCCGCGAGGCGGCGCATGCTCATGACGGATCAAAGAAGTCGCCGCAGTTGTTTTGCCGGCAAAGATAGACCCCAACGTAGCTGCCATAGGGAAACGGAAGCTCGATTCCGATTGGGGTCTTTGTCGTTCTTATCCCCAGAACTCTTATCGCCAACACGACCTGCTGTCCCGGCATGGTGAACCGTGTGCTCGGCAGATCGATCACCAGGAGGTCGCCGAACGCCCCCTCAGTCTCCGACAGCATCTGGGAGAAGTCGGCCCTGACGCCGACCACCTTGTCCTTGAATGGGAACGGGTTCGTTTTGAGCATTTGCGCGCTGGCCCAGGCGACGACGCCGTTTGCGGCAATGAAGGCGGCGCGGGCAGTCTTGCGCGCTTCCGCCAGCTCCGCCGCCTCCTTGGCCTCGGCCGCGAGTTTCGCCTCACGCGCAAGCCGCGCCGCCTCCTCCCGACGCTTCTGCTCCTCTTGTTGCCGCACTCGGCTTGCTTCGGCTTCCGCTTGCCGCCGGCGCTCCTCCGCCGCGGCATAAGCGCGATCTTCAATATTCGGATTGTTCGGCGACCAATCCCACGTGGCGGTGGCCGCTGGGTCGCTTTTCGCGGCCTTGAACCAGGCCTTTGCGACATACTGCTGGTCGTAGGACTTGCCGTAGCGCTCGGAGTAGGCCGCTATCTCCTGGTTCCTGTAGAGCAGGACATACACCACAAGCTGGTTCGTGTTGAAATCGCTCGGCGGCCCCGCCATGGAATACATCCTTGCATCCGGGCAGATCTCCTGAAATTTCGCTGCCGCCTTCCGGGCGACCTCTCTTGCATAGCTCAAATTCTCGAAACGCTCGCGAAGGTCATACGGCACGCCCACTACAATCTCGTATGTGGTCGGGAAGCCCGCAAAACCGCGGTAGGCGCACGGGTTGACCCACCCGTGAAGGGGGTCGTGCATGGCAGGGACGACATAAAAAATTCTAACACCGCCCTCTTCGGCCGTCACTTTCTTGTAGACGGGCGGCGTCTTTATGTCGTTTGCGGCGGCGCCTCGCGCACAGACAAGTCCGGCTATGCCGATGGCAAGCAACAGCATCAGTCGTCCAAGCATCGTCGCTGCGGCGTCTTGCACGGCGGATGATACTCGATGCTGGCTCGCTCCCGAGGGGACCCGGCATCGCCACCCGATTGAGCGAGAAGCAAGCGCGGGCGCGGCCCCATGGCGCGATCGGGGGATTCCGCAGAGCATATCTAGGGCGTCAGTCCGCAGGCCTTGCTCGCCCTTGTGTAGGCCTCCCTGAACCCCTCGAGCGAGTAAACATCCCTTGTCCTAGCGCCTTCGGCACTCGTGCCGGTGACGACAGCCTGCCTGCCAATCTTGAGGGCTTCGACGATCTCGGCGTCGCCTCCAGCCATGGCCCATCCGCGGCTGCCGTTGGTGAAAAGCGAGAACTTCTCACCGTCGACTACGAGCTCGACGGTGCTGTTCTTCTGATAGTCATAGCCGCTGGTGACGCTGACGATGCCAAAGGTCTTCTGCCTCCGCCAGTGCGTGACGAGGATATTGGCCTCGCCGGGCTTGCTCTGATGGCCCTCCTCCTTCTTGGGATAGCTCGCGACGTAGCAGGTATCGGTCGCGCCTTCCTTGTAGGTGATCGCATTCCAATTTCCGAACGTGCCCATCATATTTGCGCGCGGTCCTGAAATCGATAGGTCCGCCACAGGTGGGATTGCTGACACTGCCTTCTGCGGCGGTGCCGCAACAGCAACCTTCTCTGGCGTCGGCCTCGCCGGCGGCAGCGCCTGAATCCGGTTGCGCGCCAGCGAGGCGAAGGCGCCCGTCGGATATTGTTTCAGGTATGCCTCGAAATCCGCCGGGTCCTTGCTGCCCTCGATAAACTCCCAGAATACCGTCTCCTTGTCTGCCGATGGCACGGGCGCGGGCGGGGTCGGAATCGTGCTGCCGGGCGACAGGCCGGCGAAATAGAACTCTCCGTCAATGGGCGAATGCGATACCCACGGCTGTTGCGATCCGTCCGTCTCGCGGTCGACGGCCACGCCGACCGAGTTGAACATGTGCAAGATGTCGAGGCCGGGCTTGCGCATCGCGTCCGCAAGCGCCTTGGTATATGGGCTGTTGCCGCCCAGGCCGCCGTCGCTCGCGACGTTGCCCGGCTGCGTCGCGTACGATATCAGCGTCCCTCGCGGCGCCTTCATTTGCGCGAGGCCGCCGCCGGCGTCGCGAAAACCCCGCCCGCCGAAGGGGTTGTTGCGGCAGGCGTCGAGGATCATCACGTTGAGCCGCGCTCCGGACGCGTTCATCTGCCGCAGCACCACCCCCGCGTCCACGAGCTCGAAGTCCGCGTCGGCCGCCTGGGTCGGGTTGGCGTTCACTGGTGCTAGATAATTGACTCCCTCCAACTGAAGCCCGTGGCCCGCATAGTAGAAGAGACCCACAGCGCCGCCGGTGAGTTGCTCGCGGAAGTCGCGAATCGCTTTGTCGAAGGCGGCCTTGTCAAGATCGAGGAGCGCCTGGCCGCCGACAAGTGTGAAGCCTAGGCTCTTCAATGTATCGGCGATGAGCTTCGCATCGTTAGAGGTATTCGCGAGCCGGGCGGTGTGCTGGTAGTCGGCGTTGCCGATGACGAGCGCGATGCGTTGCTCGCGGGTATCGGCCGTCGCCTCGAGTGATGCCGTGCCGGTGACGGCCAATATCGCCGCAACGGCCATACGCCGGATAAACGGTCTCATGACCCCATCTCGAATCTGGTGTATCAGGCGTTAATCACCCCCGCAGTGACACGAACCGCGACGTAGAGACTATCATGACCCTGGGGCACTCTCAATCACAAGTAGCGGCGCGCTAGAATCGTGCCCTGCGCCCCTTGGACGACCGAGCCTGGCGCCAAGGCGTGTGAAACGGATCAGGCTAGCGACGGATCGAGGAAGCTGTCACGACTTCCCCGTTGACAGGAACAACGGCCGTCGCCATGCGGAAATGGGATCCGAGTCAGGTGACCATGGGGATTCGAGCATTCTGCGAGTTTGCTTTCCCGCCGGTTGTCACCTACATCCAGGGCAGCAATGACACCTGCGCTGAGGAGGCGGGCAAGGCCTGCGGCGCGAAAGACTAGCAGCCGCCGCCCTTGCCGCATGAAGAGCCATGAGCGTCGCCGTCGAGCGCGCGTCCGAGACGCAAAAGAACCTGATCGGGCTCAGCCGCGCGGAGCTCGAGGAGGAGCTCGCCGTCCTCGGCCTCGAGCGCTTCCGCGCCCGCCAGCTCTGGCACTGGATCTATCACCGCGGCGCGCCCGACTTCGCCGCGATGTCCTCGCTCTCGCGCCGGCTGCGCGAGACGCTCGAGCGGCACTTCACGCTCGCCCGTGCCGTGGCCGTGCGCGACCAGCAGTCCTCGGACGGCACGCGCAAGTGGCTCTTGCGGCTCGCCGACGGCAATCTCGTCGAGACCGTGCACATTCCGGAGGAGGACCGCGGCGCCTTGTGCGTCTCCTCGCAAGTCGGCTGCACGCTCACCTGCAAGTTCTGCCATACCGGCACGCAGAAGCTCGTGCGCAACCTCGAGGCCGGCGAGATCGTCGGCCAGCTCATGCTGGCGCGCGATGCCATCGGCGAGTGGCCGTCGCCGCGTGACGGCCGCATGATCTCCAACATCGTGCTCATGGGGATGGGCGAGCCGCTCTACAATTACGAGAACGTCGCGCAAGGCATTGCGCATCGTGATGGATGCGGACGGCATCGCCATCTCGCGCCGGCGCATCACGCTCTCGACCGCGGGCGTGGTGCCGCAGATCAGGCGCGCGGGTGCCGAGCTCCGCGTCAATCTCGCGGTCTCCCTCCACGCGGTGACCGACGGCTTGCGCGACGTGATCGTGCCGCTCAACCGCAAATACCCGATCGCGGAGCTCATCGCGGCCTGCCGCGACTATGCGGCACTCAACCCCAACCGGCGCATCACCTTCGAATACGTCATGCTCAAGGGGGTGAACGACGGTGCGGCCGACGCGCGCGAGCTCCTGCGCCTCATCCGCGGCATCCCGGCCAAGGTGAACCTCATCCCCTTCAACCCCTGGCCGGGCGCGCCCTTCGAATGCTCGGACGAGGGCGCCATCCGCGCTTTCGCCGACATCGTGATGAACGCCGGCTATCACGCGCCCGTGCGCACGCCGCGCGGCCGCGACATCCTCGCCGCCTGCGGCCAGCTCAAGTCCGAGAGCCTGCGCGAGCGCGCCGCCGCGCGCGCGGCCAAGCGCGCGGCGGCGGCGGCATCATGAGATCATGAGGCGGCGAGCGCGAGCCTCTCCTCGGCGAAGCGCCAATTGACCAGCTTGTCGAGCCAGGCCGCGACGTAGTCGGCGCGCCTGTTCTGATAGTCGAGGTAATAAGCGTGCTCCCACACGTCGATGGTGAGGAGCGGCGTGGCACCGTGAACGAGGGGCGTGTCGGCGTTGGCGGTCGCCATGACCTTGAGCGCGCCCTTCGCGTCGGCTGCGAGCCAGGCCCAGCCGCTGCCGAACTGGCCGAGCGCCGCCTGCGCCATGGCCTCGCGGCACGCCTTGGCGCCGCCGAAATCGCGCTCGAGCGCCGCCTTGAGCTTGCCCGCAGGCTCGCCGCCGCCGTGCGGGGCCATGCACTGCCAATAGAACGCGTGGTTCCACGCCTGGGCGGCGTTGTTGAAGATCTTGCCCGCCTTGGCATCCTTGGCCGCGCGCCGGATCACCCCTTCGAGCGCCGCGCCCTCGTAGCCCGTGCCCTTGACGAGCTCGTTGAGCGTCTTGACGTAGCCCGCGTGGTGCTTGCCGTGGTGGAAGGAGAGCGTGCGCGCGGTGATCACCGGCTGAAGCGCGTTCTCGTCGTAAGGCAGCTTCGGCAGCTCGAAGGCGGCTTGGCCCTTGGTCAAGGTATCTGGCATGGTACGGTCTCCTTCGTGAATTGCATTCGAGGCGGCGGCAGGCGTCCGCCCGCGCCGCTGCATTCGCTCGCTAGCCCTCGTGGCGCCCTCGCGAAGACGCGGGGCCGCATGTTGTGAACCAGCATCCAAGGGCTTTCGTTCCATATGGGAAGTGCCGCCGCCCCTGGCGAGGCGCCGCGCGCGCTAAGTGCTGGCGGGCGGTGCGGCCATCTGCCGCAGCGCGAGAGGCGAAGAGGACCGTCCGTCGCGCTCAGCAGGCGATTGCGCGGACGTGGCCTGCGCGCGCATAAGCAAGAATGTGGCGGTCGCGCGTGACGATGGGGACGCCGAGCGCGCGTGCCGTGGCGACGAGGAGGCGGTCGCCCGGATCGGCATGGAAGTTTCCCGGAAGTTCGGACGATTCGATGGCGATCTCCGGGGTGAAGGGGGCGAGCCTGATCCCGGCTTGCGCGAGGAGACGAGCGAACCAGGTCTTCGCGTCGGGGAGGAATTGCACCGGGTGCTTGCGTCGGGCGGCGCCCAGCAGGCCGATCTCCCAGGCCGACACCACGGACACGAGAACGCCCTCCCCGCGCGCCGCGGCGAGGATCTCATCGTGCCCGCGCGCCTGCATCTCGTCGCCGTTGGCGACAAAGATCGCGGCACAGGTGTCGAGGAGGAGCGGCCCCGCCGCCGCGCTCATCCGTGGATGCGCCCCTTGCGCGCGGAGAGCGGCTCGTCGAGCACGGGGGCGGTAAGATCGACAGCCGGCGGCACGCGCACGCTGCCGCGCATGCAGCCGAAAAGCGCTTCCGCCTCATGGCCGCGGTCGAACGGAGTCAGCACCGCCATGGGCCGTCCGCGCTTGGTGATGATGAGTCGGTTGAGCTTGCCCTGCTGAAGGCGCTCCAGGAGTGCGAGGCAGGTTGCCTTGAAGGCGCTCGCGCTGATGGTCTCTCCGGCGTCGCGCATGGTCATCTCCATATGTCTGGTCATAAATATATGACCATAAGGGACCTCCGGTCAAGAAATGCGGGACGGTGCCGCTTGGCGCCTGCCCTGGCCGCGCCTTGCCGGCGCGCCCGATTTCCCTATACTGCCGCGCCGTTCGACACTTCCTCCCGCGGAGCGGAGCCGGCCATGGCGAAAGACGTGAAGAAGGTGGTGCTCGCCTATTCGGGCGGGCTCGACACCTCGATCATCCTGCGCTGGCTGCAGGACACCTATCGATGCGAGGTGGTGACCTTCACCGCCGATTTGGGCCAGGGCGAGAGCCTCGAGCCCGCGCGCAAGAAGGCGGAGCTCCTCGGCATCAAGCAGATCTTCGTCGAGGACGTGCGCGAGGAGTTCGTGCGCGACTTCGTCTTCCCCGCCTTCCGCGCCAACGCGCTCTACGAGGGGAGCTATCTCCTCGGCACCTCGATCGCACGCCCGCTCATAGCCCTGCACCAGATCGCCATTGCCGAGAAGGTGGGGGCGGACGCCGTGGCCCATGGTGCCACCGGCAAGGGCAACGACCAGGTGCGCTTCGAGCTCGCCTATTACGCGCTCAAGTCGGACATCAAGGTGATCGCCCCGTGGCGCGAATGGGAGCTCACCTCGCGCACGACGCTCATCGACTATGCCGAGAAGCACCAGATCCCCATTCCGCGCGACAGGCGCGGCGAGGCGCCCTTCTCGGTCGACGCCAACCTCCTCCACATCTCGGCCGAGGGCAAGGTGCTCGAGGACCCCTGGCTGGAGCCCGAGGAGTTCGTCTATAGCCGCACGACAGCGCCCGAGGCGGCGCCCGATCAGCCGGAATATGTCGAGATCGAGTTCGCCAGGGGCGACCCGGTGGCGGTCGGCGGCGAGCGGCTCTCGCCGGCGAGCCTCTTGCAGCGCCTCAACGAGCTCGGCGGCAAGCACGGCGTGGGGCGACTCGATCTCGTGGAGAACCGCTTCGTCGGCATGAAGTCGCGCGGCATCTACGAGACGCCGGGCGGCACGATCCTCCAGGCGGCGCACCGCGGCATCGAGAGCATCACCCTCGACCGGGGTGCTGCCCACCTCAAGGACGAGCTCATGCCGCGCTACGCCGAGCTCGTCTACAACGGCTTCTGGTTCTCGCCCGAGCGCGAGATGCTGCAATCGCTCATCGACAAGAGCCAGGAGAGCGTCGAGGGCACCGTGCGGCTCAAGCTCTACAAGGGCTTGGCACGCGTCGTCGGCCGCAAGTCGCCGAAGTCGCTCTACAGCCTCGCCCACGTCACCTTCGAGGAGGACCAGGTCTACGACCAGCACGACGCCGAGGGCTTCATCAAGCTCAACGCGCTCCGCTTGCGGCTCCTGAAGATGCGGCGGGGGTGAGGGGCGCGCGCGGCCGAGCTAACCCCCGAGCGGGTTGACCCCGATGAAGTGGCTGTGGCCGTGGAGGAGGGCCGCGTAGAGCACGACGCCGCCCGCGATGCGGAGATAGCCGATCTCGCTGAGCGAGAAGCGGGCGCGGCCCTGGGCGATGGCGACGAAGGGGACGAAGGAGGTGGCCGCGGCGAAGCGCTGCCAGGCCGCCCCTAGTGCTGCCGGCTTGCGCCGCTCCTGCGCCCAGGAGCCGGCGAAGGCGAGAAAGGCGATGGCGACCGTGAGGATGACCGTGCGCGTCTCGCCGTTCATGACCAGGTGGCCTAAGGCCCAGAGGCCGATGCCCCAGTTCATCGGATGGCGCGTGACGGCGAAGATGCCATGGCCGACCGTGTCGCGCTGAAGCAGCTCGCCACGCCCCACGAGAGATGGATTGGGCGACGTGAGGCCGCAGACGAGGAGGATGCACGCCGGCAGCATGAGGACGACAAGCGGCCAGCGCATCCACTCGGCCTTGCCCCAGAGCTCGCTCCAGGGCGCTGCGCCATAGGCGAGCAGCATCCAAACGAAGGCGGCGCCGACGACGAGCGCGTAGACGCCCGGGAACGCCTTCTCGCCGACCGCCTTCACTAACAGTGCCCGCAGCGGGTGCGAGAGGAGGAAATGCCCGCCGACGAAGGCGAAGGCCGCGATCACGAGCGCCGCGGTCGATCCGGTCATCGCAGAGTCCTCCCTCCCACCGTCAAACGGCTCCGACGGGCAACCAGTGCTCACCGTCATTGCGACGAACGTCACCCCCTCCCCACCCTCCCCCTTCAAGGGGGAGGGGGAATTTCATTGTCATGCCAAGCACTCCCCCTCCCCCCTTGAGGGGGAGGGTTGGGGAGGGGGGTGCACTCCGCATCAATCAGTCCAAGCACTAAGCAGGGAGTGCCACGCCGGCCTGGCGGCAGGTGGCGCTCAGCGTGTTGCGCAAAAGACAAGCGATGGTCATGGGGCCGACGCCGCCCGGCACCGGGGTGAGCGCGCCCGCGACCTTGACCGCCTCGGCAAAGGCCACGTCGCCCACGATGTGCTGCTTGCCCGGCTGGCCCTCGAGCGGCACGCGGTTGATGCCAACGTCGATCACCACAGCCCCCGGCTTGATCCAGTCGCCGCGCACCATCTCGGGTTTGCCCACCGCCGCCACCAGGATATCGGCGCGGCGGCACTCGGCGGCAAGGTCGCGGGTGCGCGAATGCGCGATCGTCACCGTGCAGCTGCGCGCCACGAGGAGGCCCGCCACGGGCTTCCCCACGATGTTGGAGCGGCCGAGGACCAATGCCCTGAGGCCCGCGAGCGACGGGAGGTTGGCCTCGAGCAGCATGACGCAGCCGAGCGGCGTGCAGGGCACCATGCCTTGGCCGCCCGTCCACAGCTCGCCCACGTTGCGCTTATGGAAGCCGTCCACGTCCTTCGCCGGATCGAGCGCCTCGATCACCGCCGCCTCGCGGATCTGCGGCGGCAGCGGCAGCTGCACGAGGATGCCGTTGACGGCCACGTCCTCGTTGAGCGCCCGGATCTCGGCGAGGAGTGCCGCCTCGCTCGTCTCCTTGGCGAGGTTCAGCTCGAGCGAGCGCATGCCCACCTCGAGCGTCATCTTGCGCTTGCTCCCGACATAGACCTGGCTCGCCGCATTGTCGCCCACCAGGATCACGGCGAGGCCGGGGGTGAGGCCGTGGCGCTCCTTGAGCGCGCGCACCTCGTCCGCCACGCGGGCGCGCAAGCCCGCCGCGAAGGCCTTGCCGTCGATGATCCTGGCACCTGCCGCCGTCTCAGCCATGGTTCTCCCTGAGCCAGCTCTCGAGCAGCGCCAGGAGCGGCCGCGGCTCGCCTGTGAGGTGAAGGAGCTTGCGCCGCGCATGCTTGCCGCGCAGAACCGCGATCGCGCTCCGCGGCAGCTTCCAGCGCTTGGCGAGGAGGCGCACGAGCGCTGCATTCGCCTTGCCGTCCTCGGCCGGTGCGGTCACGGCGAGGCGGAGCACGGCCGTGCCGTCGGCCTCGAGCGCCGTCCCCTCGATGCGCTCCCGGGCCGCCCGCGGCGTCACGCGCACGGCCAAGCGCACGCCGCCGGCCACGGCGCTGAAGGGCGAGGGCGGGTCAGAGGAGGCCATGCAGCGAGAGCAGGATGTCCCACAAGAGCAGCTTGAGGAAATAGAGGGCGATGAGCAGGATCACCGGCGTGATGTCGACGCCGCCGAGATTGGGCACGAAGCGCCTGAGCGGGCGCAAGGCGGGCTCGGTGACGCGGAAGAGGAAGTCGTTGATCGTATAGACGAAGCGGTTGTAGGTATTGACCACGCCGAAGGCGATCAGCCAGCTCATGATCGCCGCGGCGATGACCACGTACCAGTAGAGATCGATGACGAAGATCAGGACTCGGATGACGGGATCGAGAATGACGAACATCGCCGGGTCCGTGACGGTGGAGGCCGCTCGCACGAGACCCTAGCGGTTGGCAGGGGGTGAGGCAAGCCCGGCAGCTGCCGGGTAACGGCTCAGTTTCACCTCACCCTTCGAGACGCCGCCTACGGCGGCTCCTCAGGATGAGGTGAAACCCTAGGCACTGGGTCCTCATCCTGAGGAGCGTCGCGCATGCGACGCGTCTCGAAGGATGAGGTTTCAGCCAGACCGACCCACTACCCGCTGCCGAGCCTTGACAGGGCGGGGAGCCGCCCACATTATCCCGCCGCATCACGCAAGAGAGACCAGCACCCTCGGGGCCGTAGCTCAGCTGGGAGAGCGCCGCGTTCGCAATGCGGAGGTCAGGGGTTCGATCCCCCTCGGCTCCACCAGGTTTCCGGAAATTCCCGAAAGATCCGCGTCAGCCCTGCGGCCCGATGTAGAGCGTCGCCAGGATGAAGACGTGGTTGCCCTGGATGCGCATCGGCACCGGCTGGAACGGCATGGTGTTCTGGATGGCGTCCATGCCGGCGCGGTCGAGTGCCGGATAGCCGGACGATCGCACCAGCTCCACCCTGAGCATGAAGCCATTGCGGTTCATCTCGATGCCGTATTTGGCGACCCCCTTCATGCCCTTGGCCGCACCGGGGTAGATGATATTGGCGATGATGGCGTCGCGCAGCGCGTTGAGATAGCTGTCGCCGCCGCCCGCACCGCGCCGCTCGCTCTCGCTCCAGTCGGGCGCCTGCAGCTCGCCGGTCGCCGCCGCTGCGCTCCCGGGCGTCTTGCCCGTCGCGGCCGGCGGCAGCGAGGCCACCTGAGGTGCCGGCGTCGCCGCTGCGGGCGCCGGCTGGGGCGGCGTCGGCACCTCCCCTTGGATCCCCGTCTGCGGCAGCGCGCTCGGCGCCGCAGCCGCGGCCTTTACGGGCGCCGGCGCTTTGGGCCGCGGCAGCGCTTGCGGCGGCGGCTTCGCGGGGAGAGGCGGCTCCACGCTCGGCGGCACCGGCGGCCCCGGGTTCTGCACCTCGGCGGGCTCGGCCGGCTTTGGCGGCTTCACCTCGGGCGGCCGGCCGGGGGCCATCTCGGGGCTGCCGCCCAACTCGAGGTGCACCGGCTCCGCCTCGGTCTGGGCCCGCTGCACCGGCTTGGGCGGCGGCGGTTGCGGCTTGGGCGCGATCTCGGCCTTCTTCACCGGCGGCTCCATCACGAGCTCGACGGGAATCATGGCCGGCTCGGCGGGAGCCTTTTCCGCCGCCGGGCCGCCCAGCAGGAGGGCCAGCAGGCCCGCGTGCAGGAGGAGGGCGGCCAGGCGCGCGAAGGCATTGCGCCAGCGCCCCCAGGCGTCGCGCGAGAGCGTCACCTCGGGAGCGGGCGTGCGACTTGCGGCGCCGGCGCTCTCTTCGTGCGATTGGCTCAATCCAAGGGCCCGCCTCTATGTCCCGGTCGCCGATTATATAACGTCGCGACACGGGATTTCCTCCATGCCCCGCTCTCCTCCCCGGAGCGCCGGGGTGCCGTCTCTGGCACAGCACCGCATCGCCGCGACGCTGCCCGAGGGCAAGCCTTGCCGTCTCTCTCTATCGGGGGGGCGGCGCGCCGCGGCCGATGGCGACCACCAGACCCTCGCGGAAGAGCCCGGCCAAGGCCGCCGCGAGATCGAAGCCGGCGTCCTCGGCGAGTGCCGCATCCGTTGCGGCGGCGAGCTCTTGGCCTGCCTGGAGTGCTGCGCGGAAGGCGAGCGCGGCTGCCGGCAGCGCGCGCATCACGACGTCGCCGCCGCTCCGCCGCACCGCGAGCCGGGCGCCGCCGGCGGCGAGGTCGACGGCGGCGCTCTCCCCGCTCGCCGAGCGGTTGGCGCGCCAGATGCGGTCGATGGGAAAGCGCGAGGCGATGAGCCCGAGCGAGGGATGCAGGCCGAGGACGAGACGCGGGGTGTCCGCTGCCGCCACGCCCTCGAGTGCCTCGGGCGCCAGCGCCGCCGCATCGGGGGCATGGGCTGCGCGATGCATGAGCCATTCGAGGCGCGCCACGTCGGCGAGATAGACGTGCTCGCGGCACGGCGGGAACGCCGCGAGGAATTGCGGGAAACCGCCGCCGTACTCGAGGAGGCAGGGCTGCGCCGGCGGCTCGAGCGCGATGAAGGCCTGCGCCGCATGGGCGAAGAAGGGCTCGCCCACGAGGCGGCGCACCGCGGGAAAGGCGTCTTCGAGGAGGCCCGCGAGGGAGGAGCGGACATTGTCGCGGTAGACCGCGAGGCGCTCCGCCACGGCGAGCCCGTCGGGCCGCACGAAAGCGGCGAGCCCCGCGGCGTCGTCCTCGAGGAGGGCGCGGCGGAAGGCGATCTGCAGCTCAGCGAGCGTCGGCATCGGCGGCGAGCGTCCTTGCGGCAACGGCTGCAGCACACCTTGCCTCGGCGAGGAGCGTCGCCCAGGGCGGCAGGTTGCGATCCCATTCGATGAGGCTCGGCACCATGCCGAAGCGCTCGAGTGCCTGGCGGTAGAGCGCCCAGACCTCGCCCGTCACCCGCGAGCCGTGATCGTCGATGAGGAGCGGGCGGCCATGGCGCTCGCCGCGGAAATGGCCGGCGAGGTGGATCTCGCCCACCGCTTCGGCCGGAAGTGCTTCGAGATAGGCCGCAGGGTCCTCGGCGAAATTGCTGCAGCTCACGAAGATGTTGTTCACGTCGCAGAGGATGCCGCAGCCGGTCGCGCGCGCGAGCTCGGCCAGGAACTCGGGCTCCGGAATCGGCGAGTGGCGGAAGCGCAGATAGCTAGCGGGGTTCTCGACGAGGATGCGCCGCTTGAGCGCCTCCTGCACGGCCGCGATGTTGCGGCCGACCGCGGCGAGCGCCTCCTCGCTATAAGGGAGCGGCAGGAGATCGTTGAGATAGCTCCCGCCCGCGACGCTCCAGGCGAGATGCTCGGAGACGAGGAAGGGCTCGCTCGCCGCCGCGAGATCCTTGAGCCGCGCCAAGTGCAGCGGATCGACGCCCTCCGCCGTGCCGAGCGAGAGGCCGACGGCGTGGAGTGACAGCCGGTAGTCGCGGCGCACCGCGAGGAGCCGGGCCAAGGCCGGGCCGCTCGCCATGTAGTTCTCGGGGTGGACCTCGAACCAGCCCATGGCGGGACGGCCCGCCAGCACCTCGGCGACGTGCGGCGCGCGCAAGCCAACCCCGACTTGCGCGGCAATCGCCAGAGCGCTCTCCGCCGCCCGCTTCATCGTTCGCAAGTCTCCGCAATCGTCATGGCCTGGCCGGCCGCTGGCCCGAGTCCCGGCCATGACGCTCAGGAAGGCTGTATCAGGCGTTCGCGGAAGCGTCTAGGCGCCGGCGATGTAGTTGCGCAGCATGTCGCTCTCGGCCGAGAGCTCCTCGAGCCGGTTCTTCACCACGTCGCCGATCGAGATGATGCCGGCGAGGCGGCCGCCGTCGAGGACGGGGAGATGGCGGATGCGCCGGTTGGTCATCTCGCGCATGATCTCCTCGACCGTGTTCTCGGGCGTGCAGGTCACGACCGAGCGCGTCATGATATCGGCAACGCCCATCTCGAGCAGGCGCTCACCGTGCTCGGCGAGACCGTAGATCACGTCGCGCTCCGAAAGGATGCCCGCGAGCTTGCCGTCGGCACCCACCGCCAGCACGGCGCCGATGCGCCGGCGCGACAGCGTGCGCACCGCCTCCGCGATCCTCATGTCCGGGGATACGGTTGTGACCGCCGTTCCCTTGCTCTTCAAGATTTGGGCGACATGCATGTTTCAACCCCCTATATCTCGTTACCGCGCGGCGCGGGCGATAGGGACGGCCCTCACCGAGGGCGCGGTTGCTACAAATCAATTATCGCACCAGGCGCCGCAGCTTCATAGATAAATCCGCCGCCGGGGCGTTTCGGTGCGGGACAATTTTGCGCTGACGGAGGCGGGGATGCGGCGCTCAGTGCTGCCGCCCGCGCGCGTCGCGCAGCACGTCTCGCTCGATTGCGGCCTCGTCGAGGCGATGCTTCACCAGGTCGCCGATCGAGATCACGCCGCAGAGGCGGCCGTGCTCGACCACGGGCAGGTAGCGCATGCGCTCGCGCGTCATGCGCGCCATCGCCTGCTCGATGCTCTCCTCGGGCACGCAGGTCGGGATGCCGAGGCTCATCAGCTCCTCGACCCGCATGTCGAGGAGCTCCGCGCCGTGCTCGGCGAGGCCGACGATGATGTCGCGCTCGGAGATGATGCCGAGCACCGTCTTGTCGTCGGCGCTGACGACGAGCGAGCCCACGTTCTCCATCTTGAGCCGGTGCGCCACGGTGCCGATGGTGAGCTCGGGCCGCGTGGTGGCGACGCGCGAGCCCTTGGCCTTGAGGATGTCGGCGACCTTCATTGCCGGCTAGCCGTTGCTGCCGGCATCGGGCACGGAGGCGGGGCCGCTGCGCAGCATGCGCCGGCGCTTCGCGCGGTGCCAGAACCAGAGTGCGGCGAGGCCGAGCACGGCTACGCCGAGTGCGATGGCCTCGAGCTGCTCTGCCTGGCCGAGGAAGTGCTTGAGCGTCTTGCCGAAGAAGTAGCCGCCGAGGCCGAAGCTCAGCGCCCACACCAGGGCGGCGATGGCGTTCAGCATGGCGAAGCGCCGGAACGACACGCCGGCGAAGCCGATGGCGAAGGAGGCCACGTTGCGCACCATGTAGATGAAGCGGAAGGAGAGGATGAAGAGGTTCTGGTAGCGCACGAGCAAGCGCAGCGCCCTGTCCGCGGCGCCGTGCCAGGCGGGGCGCCATTCGAGAATCTGGCTGCCGAAGGCGCGCCCGATCCAGAAGTAGAGCTGGTCGCCCGACATGCTGCCGACGAAGGCGGCAAGGATGCACCATTCGAGCGAGAGATAGCCGCGCTGGGCGAGAAAGCCCGCGACCAGCAGCACCGTCTCGCCCTCGAAGAAGGTCCAGACGAAAATGACGAGCGGGCCGTAGTGCAGCAGGAGCTCTTTCACGTGCATCGCAGCTGAAGCCCCCGTATCCCGCGGCGGCCGGCTGCCCCGGTGCTGCAAGCGCGCCGGGCGTCGAGGCTGCGGCAGCCGCCCTCGGGACCTCGGTATGCGGCCATTCCTCCCTGTCCCCGCCGGCCTCGATGCCGCCTTTCCGGCCGCCGGGCCATTGTCATCGTTCGCCGTCCGCGCGCCCCTCGGGGCTTGCGCGGGCGGTGCTATAGCACGGTTTCGCGATTTTCGCGCTCTGTCGCGCGCGCCGCGCGCCAAGCCCGCGGCAGCAGCCCGCCGCCACCCTCGTCACTTCTGCTCGCCCTCCTGCCAGCGGCCCGATTTCTTGAGCGCCGCCGCCACCTCGGGGGGCATGTATTTCTCGTCGTGCTTGGCGAGCACCGAGCTCGCGAGGAAGCTGCCGTCGGCCTGCAGCTTGCCTTCGGCGATGACGCCCTGCCCCTCGCGGAAGAGGTCGGGGAGAATACCCGTGTAGTTCACCCGGATGTCGCGCCTGAGATCGGTCACCCTGAAGCGCACCGCAGCGCCCGGTCCGCGCTCGACGCTGCCCTTCTCGACGAGGCCGCCCAGACGCATGGTGCGGCCCGGCATGGCGTGATCCTCGGCGATCTCGGTCGGGCTGAAGAAGAACACGATGCTGTCCTCGAAGGCGTTGAGCACGAGGAAGGCGGCGGCGGCGAGCGCTACCAGACCGGCGAGCAGGATGACGAGCCGCTTGTGCTTCGCCTTCATGCGCGCGCGCTTCATCGCCCGCGCCCCTTTCTCGGCCGCCGTCCGCCGCTAAGCTCGTCGAGGGCGCGCAGGCTCGCACGCCGCGCGCGCAGCGAGACGACGAGGAGGAGGATCAGCACGAGCGCCGTGAGGCCGTAGGCCGGCCAGACGAACTGCGCACGTCCGCCCATGTCGAGGAATGCCGCAACCCTGTCCATGGCGCGCTCCGGGCGGCTCAGCTGCCGGCGGCGAGGCCGCGCGCCGGCAGCCGTTCGCCCGGCTCGCTCAAGCGCAGCATCCTGAGCTTGCGCTCGGCGATCTCGCCCTCGACGCGGAGCAGCAGCACTGTCACGAAATAGCAGGCGAAGCCGAGCGCCATGACGAGGAGCGGCCACAGCATCTCGGGCGCTATCGTCGGCCCGCCCATGCGGAACACGCTCGCCGGCTGATGCAGCGTGTTCCACCACACGACCGAGAAATGGATGATCGGGATATTGACGAAGCCGACCACCGCCAGCACCGCCGCGGCGCGGCCCGCGCGCACCGGATCGTCGAAGGCGCGGCAGAGCGCCATGTAGCCGAGATAGAGGAAGAACAGCACGAGCACCGAGGTGAGCCGCGCGTCCCACACCCACCACGCACCCCACATGGGCTTGCCCCACAGCGAGCCGGTGACGAGCGCCAGGAAAGTGAACGAAGCGCCGATGGGGGCCGCGGCCTGGGCTATGAGATCGGCTAAGGGATGCCGCCAGATGAGGGCCGCCGCACTCGCCGCCGCCATCGCCGTATAGACCATGAGCGCCATCCAGGCCGCCGGCACGTGCACGTACATGATGCGCACGGCCTCGCCCTGCTGGTAGTCGGGCGGCGAGGCGAAGAGTGCCAGATAGAGCCCGGCCGCGATGAAAATCGCCGCGGCGGCACCGCTCCACGGCCGCACTGCTGCGGCAAGCCGCAGGAAGCGGTTCGGGTTGGCAAAGCGATGCATCTTCGTCGCCATGGCGATGAGCCGGTTCTACCCCTTCGCGCCGGACTTGACCAGCGGCCTTCTGGGGCCTGGCTTGACGATGCTCATTCGGCGGCCTGGCGCAGCGCCGCGGCACTCGCCCATGGTGCCAGCACCAGCGCCGCCATGAGGAAGCCGCCGAGGACCATGAGCGGCGGCCTGAGCGCCAGGCCGAAGACGGCCGCGTCCACCGCGGCCACGCCGAAGATCAGCACCGGCACATAGAGCGGCAGCACGAGGAGCGAGATGAGCACGCCGCCGCGCCTGGCACCCAGCACCAGCGCCGCCCCGATGGCGCCCACCAGCGTGAGCGTCGGCGTGCCGAGCAGCATGGCGAGAAGGAGGCCGGCCAAGCCCTCTCCGGGGAGGTTGAGGAGGAGGGCCAAGAGCGGTGCTGCCGCGATCAGCGGCACGCCGGTCGTGAGCCAGTGGGCCAAGCACTTGGCGAGCACGGCGCCCTCGAGCGGGAGGGGTGCCAGGATGAGCAGGTCGAGGCCGCCGTCCTCGTAGTCCGTCTGGAAGAGGCGCTCGAGGGAGAGCAGCGAGGCGAGGAGCGCCGTCACCCAGATGACGCCCGACGCGATGCGCGCGAGCACCTCCGGCTCCGGGCCCACGCCGAAAGGGAAGAGGCTCACGGTGAGCACGAAGAAGAGCACCACCACGAGGGTGTCGACGCCCTGGCGCAGCGCCAGGCGCAGGTCGCGGCGCAGGATGGCGAGGAGCGCCGTCACGCGCCGTTCCCCCGTGCCGCGAAATCCTGCAGGCGGAGCTCCCGCACCTCGCCGAGGCCGAGCGGCAGATGGCTCGCCACCAGGAGCAGCCCGCCCTTGGTGCGGTGGGCCGTAAGCGCCCTCTCGAGTGCGGCCAACGCCTCCTCGTCGAGGCCGACGCTGGGCTCGTCGAGGAGCCAGAGCTCGGCGTCGGCAGTCAGCAGGCGGGCGAGGTTGAGGCGGCGGCGCTGCCCCGACGAGAGCATGCGCCCGGGCACCTCGGCGAGCGCTGCCAGGCCGAAATGCGCGAGCGCGCCGTCGACGGCGTCGCCCGAGCCATCCCGGAGCTCTGCCCAGAAGACGAGGTTCTCGCGCGCGCTCAAGACCGGCTTCACCGGGTCCTGGTGCCCGACGTAGACGAGCCGCGCGCGGTGCGCCTCGCGGTCCTCCGCGATCGCGGCACCGTCCCAGAGGAGGCGGCCCTCGGCCGGCGGCAAGAGGCCGGCGGCAATGCGCAGCAGGCTCGATTTGCCGCTGCCGTTGGGGCCGGAGAGCAGCAGCGCCTCGCCGGAGCGGAGCGAGAGTGCGAGCCCGGCGAACACCAGGCGCTCGCCGCGCACGCAAGCGACATCCTCGGCCTCGAACAGCGCCATGGGCTCCTTGAATAGCGGCAAGTGCCCTCTCTCGTCACAGGAATTCGTCGCTTGCCGGAAGCCGGGCGCAAAAGAAAGCAGCCGGCGGTGTGAGCCGCCGGCTGCAAGGGGGTGCCGGGCCTAGGCGGTCCGGCTCCGGAGGCTGAGGGGGCAGCCTCTGGCAAAGAGGGGAGGTCTTTACCGGGGGTGATCCTGGCGTCGGAATGTGACCCGCCTGCGCCTGAAATAGGGCATTTATGTGATTTTTAGGCGCCGGATTCGGGCGCGGGCGCGTAGATTAACAGATTGTAATGAAACGGTTTTTCCAAGATGGTGCAATTTTGCGCCGATCCCCGGTCCTTCGAGACGCGCCCCTTCGGGGCGCTCCCCAGGACGAGGTCGAATTGCGTGTGGCAAAAAGGCTCGAACTCATCCTGAGGGGCGAGCGAAAGCGAGCGTCTCGAAGGACCCGCCGCCCTCAGTCCGGTACACCGCACTTATTTTGCAACGCCCTCCTGCGGCCTGCTAGGCTTGGGCATGGCGGCGGCACCGACCATCGCGATCGAGGATCCCGATCAGCCCGAGCTGCACGCGCTGCTCGAAGAGGCGGACGATTTCTATGCCGGGCTCTATCCGCCAAAGCGCAACCACCTCCTCGACGTGGCCGAGCTCAAGGAGCCGGGCGTGGCGCTCTACGTGGTGCGCGCGGAGGGCCGGGCGGTCGGCTGCGGCGCCTTCGTGAGCCACGGCGGCTGGGGCGAGATCAAGCGCATGTATGTGGCGCACGCGGCGCGCGGGCAGCGCCTCGGCCGCCTGGTGCTTGCGGCCCTCGAGGCCCACGCGAAGGAGGCGGGCATCGCTGTCATCCGCCTCGAGACCGGCACCAAGCAGCTCCCCGCCCTCTCGCTCTACCGCTCGGCCGGCTACCGCCCGCGCGGCCCCTTCGGCGGCTACCCCGCCGACCGCACCAACGTCTTCATGGAAAAGCCGCTCTGAGGGACGCCGGCGCTAGTCGTTCTTGCGCACGTCGTCGATGACCTTGCCGTCGTTGGGCAGCGTGCCGGGCGCCGCCAGGGCGACGTCGGCGCGCAGCTTGGCGATCTCGTGGAAGCTCTTGGCCACTGCCTCGACGAGCGCCGCCGCAGGCGCGCCGCGCACCTCGCAGGCGAGGGTGGCGGTATCGAGGAGATCGCGGCGGTCGATGGTGAGGCGGGCCCTGAGGATCTCGGGATGGCGCTTCGCCACCTCGGCGATCTGGCCCGGGCGCACGAACATGCCGCGCAGCTTGGCCGTCTGGTCGGCGCGGCCCATCCAACCCTTGATGCGGAGAGCTGTGCGGCCGCAGGGGCTGGCGCCCGGGAGGAGTGCCGAGAGATCGCCGGTCGCGAAGCGGATGAGCGGATAGACGCGGTTGAGCACGCTCGCCACCACCTCGCCGACCTCGCCGGGAGCCACCGGATCGCCGGTGCCCGGGCGCACGAGCTCGAGGATGACGCCCTCGTCCGCGATCATGCCCTCCTTGGCCTCGGATTCGTAGGCGACGAGGCCGAGGTCGGCGGTGGCGTAGCACTGCAGCACGCGCATCCCGTGGCTCTCGATGGCGGCGCGCAAGGAAGGCGGCAGCGCCTCGCCGCTGACGAGGGCCTTCTTGAGCGAGCTTGCGTCGAGGCCGAGCTCGCCCGCCTTGTCGAGGAGTATCTTGAGGAAGGAGGGCGTGCCGCTATAGCCGACCGGGCGCAGCTCCGCGATGACGCGGGCCTGGAGCTCGCTCTGGCCCTGTGCCGCCCGGGATCACCGCGCAGCCGAGGGCCGCGGCACCGTCCTCGAGCATCGCCCCCGCCGGGGTCAGATGGTAGGAGAAACCGTTGTGCACGAGATCGCCCGGGCGGAAGCCGGCGGCGAAGAGGGCGCGCGCCAGGCGCCAGTAGTCCTTCTCGCCGCCCTCGGGGTCGTAAATGGGGCCGGGCGAGGCGAAGATGCGGCGGAGACCGGAGGGCGGCCGGGTGACGAGGCCGCCGAAGGGGGGTATCGCGCGCTGCAGCTCCATGAGCTCGGACTTGCGCGTGAGCGGCAGTCGCGCGAGGGCCGCGCGGTCGGCGAGTGCTGCCGCATCCACGCCCTCGAGGATGCGCGCCCAGCCGGGCGCCTTCGCCTTCGCCTCGGCGACGAGCACGCGCAATGCTGCGAACTGCGCCTTCTCGCGCGCCTCGGGCTCGCGCCTCTCGAGCTCGTCGAAATAAGCGCTCGACGCTGCCACGGCGCTCACGCGAGCCAGCGCTTGCGCCGCTTATAGTGCTTGACCTCGCGGTAGCTGCGCCGCCGCTCGCCGGCGAGGCCCAAGTAGAACTCCTTCACGTCCTCGTTCTGGCGCAGCTTCTCGGCAGGTCCATCGAGCACGATGCGGCCGTTCTCGAGGATGTAGCCGTAGTCGGCGTAGCGCAGGGCGAGGTTGGTGTTCTGCTCGGCGAGCAGCAGGCTCACCCCCTCCTTGACGTTGAGCTCCTTGACGATGGCGAAGATCTCCTCGACGAGCTGGGGGGCCAGGCCCATCGAGGGCTCGTCGAGCAGCATCATGGTCGGCCGCGACATGAGCGCGCGGCCGATCGCCACCATCTGCTGCTCGCCGCCCGAGGTATAGCCGGCTTGCGAGGCGCGGCGCTCCTTGAGGCGGGGGAAGTAGCCGTAGACGAGCTCGAGATCGCGCGCGATGGCGCCCCGCCCGTCGCGCCTGGTGAAGGCGCCGGCGAGGAGGTTTTCCTCCACGGTCAGGTGCTCGAAGCAGTGGCGCCCCTCCATCACCTGGATGACGCCGCGGCGCACCAGCTCGTTGGGCGAGAGGCGGTCGACGCGCTCGCCCTTGAACTCGATGGCGCCCTTGGTGACCTCGCCGCGCTCGGCGCGCAGCAGGTTGGAGATGGCCTTGAGCGTCGTGGTCTTGCCCGCGCCATTGGCCCCGAGGAGGGCGGTGACGCCCCCCTCGGGAACCTGGAGCGAGACGCCCTTCAAGACCAGGATCACGTGGTCGTAGATGACCTCGACGTTGTTGACGGCGAGGAGAGGAGGCGCCTCTGCCACGTTAGAGCGTCTTTGGCCGCCTCGCCCTTCGAGACGCGCGCTTTGCGCGCTCCTCAGGGTGAGGCGGCCCCCACGTTTGGCGGATTTCCTCATCCTGAGGAGGGCCGCAGGCCCGTCTCGAAGGATGAGGAAATCGCTTCGCTGACATGTGCGATCAGGCGTTCACTGGGACGCCAGCTCCTTCGAGCAGTCGCGCGGCTTGAAGCCCTTCTCCTTGGCGTAGGCGAGGGCCGACTCCTTGTACATCTCGCGCAGCATGCCGCGCTCCGGCACGATCCAGTCGGTGATGGTCTTCCAGTGCTGGCCGTCCCACTGCTGCATCTTGGCGTTGCCGGCGCCCTCGTGGTCCTCGCAGGAGAGCTTGATGCCGGTCAAGAGGCCGTCCGCGCCGAGCGCCTTGATGCGCGCCTCGGTGATGTTGAGGTTCTCGAGACCCCAGCGCACCTGCTCGCCGGTCAAGGGCTTCTTGCCGAACTTGCCCTGCGCCGTGCGGATCGCCTCGGTGTCGTAGATGGCGTTGACCACGCCGCGGTCGTAGAGCACCTCGCCGACCTTGGCCTTGGTGGTGTGGCCGCCGCCCTTGGCGTAGACGTACTTGAGGATGTCCTGGACGACCGGGAAACTGTCGCCGACGCCGGTGAAGTTGGCGGCGAGATAGCCCTTAGCCGCCGCCCCCGCCGGCTCCACGTCGGGCTCCGCACCCGACCACCAGATGCCGATGAAGTGGTCCATGGGGTAGCCCACGTTGGCGGCCGCCTTGATGGCCGTCGAGTTCATGACGCCCCAGCCCCACATCAAGACCCAGTCGGGCTTCTGCTGGCGGATCTGCAGCCAGGTCGCCGTCTGCTCGATGCCGGGAGGCGAGACGGGGAACTTGGAGAAGGTGAAGCCGAGCTTCGCGGAGAGCTTCTCGAGCGTGGCGATGGGCTCCTTGCCGTAGGCGCTGTCGTGGTAGACGAGGGCGATCTTCTTGCCCTTGAGGCTGGCCATGCCGCCTTCCTTGCCGCCGATGTACTGCACGATGGCGTCCGCCCCCGCCCAGTAGGTGATCGGGTAGGTGAAGACGTAGGGGAAGACCGGCCCGTAGCTCGCGTCCGCCCGGCCGTAGCCCATGGAGACCACCGGTATCTTGTCGGCGGTGGCGCGCTCGATGAGGGCGTAGGTGATGCCGGTCGAGAGCGGGTCGACCAGCGAGGCGCCGGTCGGGGCATGGCCCTTGAGGCGCTCGTAGCACTCGACGCCCTTGTCGTTGTTGTAGGCGGTCTCGCACTCCTCGTAGGTGATCTTGACGCCGCCCACCCCGCCGTCGCGGGCGTCGATCATGTCGAGATAATCGTCGTAGCCGTCGGCGAAGGGAATGCCGTTCGGCGCATAGGGACCCGTGCGGTAGACGAGGCGCGGGATGAACTGCTCGTTCTGCGCCATGGCCTCGGTAGCACCGAGCGTCCAGGCGACGGCCCCGATGGCGGCGAGGCCAACCAGGAGTTTGCGAAAGTGCATGAAACCCTCCCTTGCATTGCGTAAAGCCACTGCCGGGTCGTGCGCTGAGGCAGGCCTTGGACGGCTCGTTACCGGCAACTGCGGGGAGGGTAACATTGGCGAGGTTAGGGGCGCAAACGGTCTATCAGTGGGGAGGTCGGGTGGAGCTGGCGAAAGGTCGGCTGACCCGGAGCGGGCACCTGGCCGGACGGGATCGGGCCGCGGCTCGTAACCTGAACTGGTTGCCGGCCTCTATAGTTACGCCGCCGGATCGTCAATGATCTCCGAGCCTATCACTTCTGGTTCTGTTTCCAGGTTAATGACGAAGACAACCAAGTTCAAACCCGCTGCTCGTGCGGAGGGAACAATCAATCCGTCATGTTCGAGCCACGCTGCGGCCTGTCCCACCTTTCGACATGCGCTATGGTCGGGATCGGCGAGCGCTGCGTGGTCGATCCCGAGTTCCCGTAGCATTGCTTCGTCACTCAATCGAATCACGGAGCGGAGAGTGACGCGAATTCGGTGCAGCACGCGCTTGACGCGGAGAGGCACGGATTGTGCGGCGATCAGGTAATTGCCCTCAGCGAGCGCCGTCGCTCGTTCGAGAACTCGAGTAAAGGGCGTCAACGCCGGGTGGATTCCATCGGGCACCGCGCGTATTGGGCAGGAGCGGATCACGATCACCGAGAATGTGACGATAGACCGTGCCGCTCCAAGGTCCAGGTTCCAGCCGTTGAAGCTTGTCGACGAGGGCTTTTTCGAGAGCCACGTCTTGGTCCGCTGTTACACGTACGCTCCCGTCTTAAGTTGCTCGATCACGCCGAGAACATCGTCCAGTTTGCCATCGTGAATCCGCTTCTCAGGAGTCTCTCCCCCAAGAAGCCGATGCGGCGAAAATAGCCACAGCTTGGCCTCTTCCGGCGAATAAAATTCCGACAACTCGGTTACCAACCATTCGAGCGTGAGCAACCGCTGCAGCCGGTTGGGTTGAGGTTCGGCGCGGCCCTGCCGCCATCGCGACACCGTCTCAGGCGTCGTGTCCAGCATTCGCGCGACGTCGCGGGATTTTATGCCGGCCCGCTTCTTGATCGAATCGAGTCGATTTGCGAGCGCACTCGCCATAACCAAGATCTCCCTTTGTGCGCGAGCTGGTGCGGCCCTGAGGCCGGCTATGCCTTGTCGCAACTTAAATGTGCCGATGCGACGACGGTACAGGCGCAACCCCACGAGCCCTCGCATTGATGAATCTATTGACGCTATGGATGACGTTACCATTGACGTATAAAGTTCACAAGGTCCTAGAGGACCCTTTGGCCCTTCGGAGCGCGTTCAGAGCAATCCCAAAGGAGGTATCCTCGAATTTCTCGTTTGCGCTGTGCCAAGGTCCAGCGAAGCCGTCGACGTACACGACATGTGAGTATGCACTGGCTGTCTTGTGGACGAGAGCCTCGAGATAGCTCTGAAGAAATACGTGCTTAACGTAGGTTTGCTCACGACCGGCATAATCGTGAAGCGAGACCATCTCACTCGGCCGCGATTGCGCACGAGGCTGGAGGACGCGGGAATTGGCTCCATTCCCGCCCGTCGAGCTCACGTCCGCCCGATTTCGGACGCAGCCCTCCCCATTGCTTGAAGAAAAAGGCGACGCCCCTCTCGAGGCACTGGTCGCGTACCTCGCGCACCCATTCGGGATCCATGGGGCGGGCGCCCGGGCCGCTTTCGCCGCCGACGATCACCCAATCGATCCCGGCAAGGTCGAGTTTGCCAACGGGCCCGATCAGCGGCTCGATCGAGAGAAAGCGCACACCGGCCGGGGTTTCCTGAAGGTGCCGGATGCGGGATTTTTTGCTGCCGTCCTCTACGGAGACGCCGAACCACATGTGGAGCGGGCCGCGCGCGCGGGCGTAGCGTCGGCGCAGGAAGTCGCGCATAAGGGACGAGCGCTTTGTGAGGACCTGAAAGGCGTGCCAGGGCGCGCGCTCCATCGTGTCGCACACGCGGGCGATGAAGTCCTCAGGCACCTCCTTATGAAAGAGGTCGCTCATGGAGTTGACGAAGATCATTCGAGGCGCACGCCAGCAGAGAGGCTGTTCGAGACGCTCGGGACGGAGCGTCAGATCGAAGCCCATTTCGAACGGATGGCCGGAGGTCCCGCGGAAGCGCTCGGAGAAGCGCTCGGCATAGCAGTGGTCGCAGCCGGCGCTGATCTTGGTGCAGCCGGTCACCGGGTTCCAGGTCGCATCCGTCCATTCGATTGACGTGGCGATGCTCATGGCGCTCTCGAACAAAACAGGAACATACCACAATCAGGAGCGCAGATTAAGCAATTTGTCTCCGCGAGGCACGCACCGTTCGGCCCGACAATGTGTCCCCGCGCCAGATGCGCCTTACGAGAACCTCCGCTTCCGACCCGACCGGCTGCCCGGACGGCCCAGCTGCAATTCAGCCCTGCGCCCCTGCCCCGCTCGCCGATACCTTACCCCCCCACGTCTCGATGATCTCGGCGTGCGTCTTCACGATCGCGTAGTCGGTGATGTAGCGCATGGCGTCGTCCGTTCGCTCGAGGCGGCTCGCCCGGAGGCAGTCCCGGACGGCGACGCGGAGGTAGCCGAGATGAGCGGCGGTGATGAGCGTCGGCACGATGCCGACCTCGGCACCCAGGCCCAGGATGATGATCGTGCGGAAGCCGTTCCAGCGGAGGAAGGCGTCGAGCGTGGTGGCGAAGAAGGCGTCGGGCCGGTATTTCCGGATCACCCAGTCGTCCGCCTCCGGCTTCACCGGCTCGAACACCTGGTTGCCCCAGGTGCCCTCGACGGTCGAGATGTCGCGGTATTCGTCCTGCTCGGGCGGCGCTCCCCAGCCGGCGTCGCGGTAGGCGGTGGACGGCAGGCTCGGAGGATCGTCGGGCCCGCTCGCGTGCGGCCGGCCCCAGATGTTCTGGCTTCTGCCGTCGGCGAAGCTCGTCCAGGTGAGATAGGCGACCCGCACGCGGGCCTTCCGCGCGGCAGCGATGAGCGTCGCCGTCGCGGGCACGATCGCGGAGACATCCATTCGCATGCCGATCCGGTCGAACTTGCCGCCCGGTGCCACGAAGGCGTTGAGGAGCTCGTGCACGAGAAGGATGGTGTGCTTCGGGTCGATGATCTCCGCAAAGGTCCTCAGCTTGTAGCCGGTCATGGCGTGATTGCTCCGCGCGCGTCGGTGGGGATCGGGTGGACGAGAGGTGGCCCCAAATCTGATTTGCGCCCCGCCCGCCCCTCAATAAGGAAACGGCCACGTCCTCAGCTTCTCCTTCCCGGTCTGCCAGAGCCGCGCCAGGCCGTTCGGCTCGACGATGAGGAAGAAGATGATGAGCGCGCCGAAGATCATGAATTGCAGGTTGGTGACGGTGGTGACCTTGATGTCGATGCCGAGAAGCGGCGGCACGTTGATGAGGAGGATGGGCAAGAGCACGATGAAGCCGGCACCGAGGAACGAGCCGAGCACGCTGCCGAGGCCGCCGATGATGATCATGAAGAGGATCTGGAAGGAGCGGTCGATGTCGAAGGCGAGCGGCTCGACGCTGCCGGTATAGACGAAGGCCCAGAGCGCGCCCGCGATGCCGATGTAGAAGGAGCTCACGGCAAAGGCGAGGAGCTTGGTGCGCAAGGGCCGGATGCCGACGATCTCGGCCGCGATGTCCATGTCGCGGATGGCCATCCAGGCGCGGCCCGTGGCCGAGCGCGCCATGTTCTTGGCAGCGAGCGCCAGCACCACCACGATGGTGAGGGCGAAGAGGTACTTGCCGAGCGGCTGCGCCTCGGGCCCGGTCACGAAGGCGTGGCCGAAGACCGCGCGCGGCGGTGCCGAGATGACGCCCGAGCTCGAATAATTGTTGAACCAGGGTATGCGGTTGAAGAGCCAGATGAGGAAGAACTGCGCCGCGAGGGTGGCGACCGCGAGATAGAGGCCCTTGATGCGCAAGCTCGGGATGCCGAAGAGGATGCCGACGCCGGCCGAGGTGAGGCCGGCCAAGAGCAGGACGACCACGATGTGGAGCCCGGGAAAGCCGGTCGAGAGCTTGAAGGCCGCAAACGCCCCGACCGCCATGAAGCCGCCGGTGCCGAGCGACACCTGACCCGCATAGCCGGTCAGGATGTTGAGTCCCAGGGCGGCGAGCGAATAGACGAGGAAGGGTACGAGGATGGTGCTGAGCCAATATTCGTTGGCGACGAGCGGCACGGCGACATAGGCGGCGGCGAGGAGCAGCGCCAACGCGATGCGGTCCTGCAGGATGGGGAAGATCGCCTGGTCGGCTGAGTAGCTCGTCTTGAACTGTCCGGCCTCGCGATAGAGCATCGCCTATACCCTCTCGATGATGCGCTCGCCGAAGAGCCCTTGCGGCCGGAAGAGGAGGAAGACGAGGGCCAGCATATAGGCGATCCAGTCCTCGATGGCGCCGCCGAGCGGCGGGCCCCAGAAGACCTCGCCCACCTTCTCGGCAGCCCCGACGATGAGCCCGCCGACGATGGCGCCCGGCACCGAGGTGAAGCCGCCCAGGATGAGCACCGGCAGCGCCTTGAGCGCCACCAGCGTCAAGGAGAACTGCACGCCGAGATTGGTGCCCCAGAGGATGCCGGCGACGAGCGCCACGAGGCCGGCAACCGTCCACACGATGACCCAGATCTGCTTCAAGGAGATGCCGACCGAGAGGGCCGCCTGATGGTCGTTGGCCACGGCGCGGAGTGCCCTGCCGATGCGCGTCTTCTGGAAGAAGACGGCGAGCACGGCCACGAGCAGGCCGGCACTCGCCGCCGCCACCAGGTCGAACTTGTTGACGTTGATGACGCCGAGGTTGATCGGCCCGCTCGGCAGCCCGATGTCGAGCACGTGCACGTCGCCGCCCCACAGCATCTGGCCGAAGCCCTCGAGGAAGAAGCTGATGCCGATGGTCGCCATGAAGAGGATGATCTCCGGCTGGTTGATGAGCGGGCGCAGCACCAGGCGCTCGACGACGAAGGCGAGCGCCGTCATCACCGCCATGGTGAGCACGGCAGCACACCAGATCGGCAGCTTGAGCTCGAGGAGGCCGACGAAGGTGAGGGCGGCGAAGAGCACCATGGTGCCCTGCGCGAAGTTGAAGACGCCCGAGGCCTTGTAGATGAGCACGAAGCCCAGTGCGACGAGGGAATACATGACGCCGGTCAAGAGGCCGCCGACCAGCACCTCGAGGAAGAAGTCGGGGGCAGCTACGATCTGCGCGAAGGGGCCGATGGTGATGGCGTAGAGGAATTGCATCGGTGCTATCCCTCACCCGGCTCGTTGCGCGCGCTACCCCCCACCCCAACCCTCCCCCTCAAGGGGGGAGGGGGACGGCTTATCGACACGCGATGCATCTTCCCTCCCCCCGTGAGGGGGAGGGTTGGGGAGGGGGGTACGCCCTGCATCGCCGCCTCCCCTTCACTCATGGCTTACCCCGAGATAGGCCTCGATGACGGCCTGGTCGGCGCGCACCTCGTCGGGGGTGCCGTCGGCGATCTTGCGGCCGTAGTCGAGCACCACGATGCGGTCGGAGATGTCCATCACCACGCCCATGTCGTGCTCGATGAGGGCGATGGTGGTGCCGAACTCCTCGTTCACGTCGAGGATGAAGCGGCTCATGTCCTCCTTCTCCTCGACGTTCATGCCGGCCATGGGCTCGTCGAGGAGGAGGAGCTCGGGCTCGGCGGCGAGTGCCCTGCCGAGCTCGACGCGCTTCTGCAGGCCGTAGGGGAGCCGCCCGACCGGCACCTTGCGGATGGCCTGGATCTCGAGGAAGTCGATGATCTCCTCGGCGAAGCGGCGGTGGCGCACCTCCTCGCGCGCCGAGGGACCTATGTGCAGCGCGTCGAGGAGGACGTTGCTGCGCATCTTGAGGAGGCGCCCGGTCATGATGTTGTCGAGCGTCGACATGCCGCGGAAGAGGGCGATGTTCTGGAAGGTGCGCGCGATGCCGCTCTTGGCGGCGTCGTGCGGGCGCATGTGGTGCACGGCCTTCCCCTTATAGGCGATGGTGCCGCGCTGCGGCTTGTAGAAGCCGTTGATGCAGTTGAGCATGGAGCTCTTGCCGGCGCCGTTCGGGCCGATGATGGCGCGGATCTCGCCCTTGCGGATGTCGAAGCTCACGTCCGAGAGGGCGGCGACGCCGCCGAAGGAGAGGCTCAAATCCTCGACCCTCAGGAGCACGTCCCCGATGCTGCGCCCGGCGCTCGCGGCTGCCATCAGGGCGCTATCCCTCAGCTCGCCTTCCTGAGGGGGGCCGGCTCCACGGCCGCGGCACCCGCCGGCGGGAAGCCCGCGGCGTCGGCCAGCCTGAGCGTCGCGCGCACCGTGCCCGTGCGGCCGTCCTCGAAGCGCATCTGGGTCTCGACGTCGCATTCCGTGCGCCCGGAATAGAGCGCCTCGACGAGGGTCTCGTACTTCTCGGCGATGAAGCGGCGGCGCACCTTGCGCGTGCGGGTGAGCTCGCCGTCGTCGGCGTCGAGCTCCTTGCGCAAGAGGAGATAGCGCCGGATCTGCGAGCCGGCCAACGCCGGATCCGCCGCGAGGTCGCGGTTGACCGCCTCGACGTTCTCCTTGATGAGGGCATAGACCTCGGGCTTGCCAGCGAGCTCGCCGAAGCTCGTATAGGCGAGGCCGCGCCGCTCGGCCCAGTTGCCCACGGCCCCGAGATCGATGCTGATGAAGGCGGCGGCGAAGTCGCGGCCGTCGCCGAAGGCCACCGCCTCGCGGATGTAGGGGAAGAACTTGAGCTTGTTCTCGAGGTACTTGGGCGCGAAGATCGTGCCGTCGTTGAGGCGGCCCACGTCCTTGGCGCGGTCGATGATCTTGAGCTGGCCGTGCTGGTCGATGTAGCCGGCGTCGCCCGTGCGCACCCAGCCGTCGGGCGTCTTGGCGGCGGCCGTGGCCTCGGGGTTCTTGTAGTACTCGACGAAGACGCCGGGGCTCCGGAACATCACCTCGCCGCTCTCGGCGATCTTGAGCTCGACGCCGTTCACCGGGCGGCCCACGGTCTCGGGCCAGATCTCGCGGTTGGGCTGGATGGTGACGAAGACCGAGGCCTCGGTCGAGCCGTAGAGCTGCTTGATGTTGATGCCGAGCGAGCGATAGAAGATGAAGATGTCGGGCCCGATCGCCTCGCCCGCGGTATAGGCGAGCCTCAAGCGGCTCATGCCGAGCGTGTTCTTGAGCGGGCCGTATACGAGAAGCGCGCCCAGCCAATAGAGCAAGCGGTCCTTGAGCGGGACCGCCTTGCCGTCGAGGATGGCGGGGCCCACGCGCCGCGCCAGCGCCATGAAGGACTTGAAGAGGCGGCGCTTGAGCGCGCCCGCGTCCTCCATGCGGATCATCACGCCGGTCAGGATGTTCTCCCAGATGCGCGGCGGGGCGAAGAAATAGGTCGGGCCGATCTCGCGCAGGTCCTGCATGACGGTGGCGCCCGATTCCGGGCAGGCGATGCAGAAGCCGGTGCAATAGGCCTGCGCCACCGAGAAGACGTTGTCGCCGACCCAGGCCATGGGGAGATAGGCAAGCGCCACGTCGCGCTCGCCCAAGCCCTCGAGCTCGGCGGCGCTGTCCGCGGTCAGGATGAGATTGTCGAAGGAGAGGATGACGCCCTTGGGCTGACCGGTGGTGCCGGAGGTGTAGTAGAAGCTCGCGATGTCGCTGCCCTTGCCCTTGGCGACCTCCCTCAAGAAGAATTCGGGGTTGGCCGCGTCGAACTTTTGGCCCTCCTCCTCGAGTGCCGCGAGGCTCGAGAGGGCCGGCTGGCGGTAGTTCCGCAAGCCCCGCGGGTCGTCGTAGACGATGCGCTCGACGCCCTTGCAGCGCTCCATCACCTCGAGGAGCTTGTCGACCTGCTCCTGGTCCTCGGCGACGGCGAAGCGCACCTCGGCGTGCGCGAGGACGAACTCCATCTCGCCGGCGTTGGCGTCCTGGTAGATCGGCACCGGCACGGCGCCGAGCGCCTGGGCCGCCACCATCGACCAGTAGAGATGGGGGCGGTTGTCGCCGACCACGGCGAGCTTGTCGCCGCGCTCGAGACCCGCCGCGGCGAGGCCGCAGGCGATGCGGCGCACCTCAAGAAGCGTCTCGGCCCAGCTCCAGCTCTGCCAGATGCCGAAATCCTTCTCCCGCATGGCCGGGCGCTCGGGGCGCAGCTTGGCGTGGCGCAGCAGGAGCTTGGGGAAAGTGTCGAGCCCGGGAGACCCGGGCCTCGTCCCCTCGGGCGCCGCGGGCTTGGCGCCCTCGGGCGATGCGTAGAGCTCGGCAGCCATGGCGCCTCCTTGCGCGACGGCGCCGGGGATGGCCGGTGAGGGGCCCCTCGGAGGTGCCGGCGCGCCGAGGCGCATGGGCCGCACCCGACCGAGGCGTCCTTCGCCCCAAGACCCGCCCGCCCGGCGCCTCCCTGGCCTGTTCGCTACGTGGTTCTTCGTGGCCGGCGATCACGAGTAGGCCCACTGGTACGCGGCAATCCTGCCGGGGTCAAGTCTCCCTCTCCTCCTTCAGGAGGAGAGGGTCGGGGTGAGGAGGCGGTTTTGCAAGGCACATCGTCGGTCGCAAAGGCCCATAAACGCCGCGCCTCCTCACCCTCCCATTCCTTCGGGATGGGACCCGCCCTCTCCTCCTGAAGGAGGAGTGGGACAAACCTCGTCTCGCTAGGCGTGCGGCACCACCGCGGTGGCCTCGATCTCGACCTTGGCGCGCTCCTCGACGAGGGCCGAGACCTCGACCAGCGTCATGGCGGGGAAATGGTTGCCCATCACCGCGCGGTAGGCCCGGCCGACCTCGGCGAGGTTGGCTAGATACTCCTGTCCGTCGGTCACGTACCAGCTCATGCGGCAGACGTGCTGGGGTCCGGCACCCGCCTCGGCCAGCACGGCCAGCACGTTGACGAGCGCCTGGCGCACCTGGCCGGCGAGGCTGTCGGTCTCGATGCGGCCGGCGGGGGTCCAGCCGATCATGCCGGCCGCGAAGACGAGGCGGCCTTCAGCCGCGATGCCGTTGCTGTAGCCCTTCGGGCGCGGCCAGCCCGGCGGTTGCAGGACCTGCATGGATCGTCACCCCCGTTTGTGTTCGTCCGGCCTGGCGCGCCGCCAGCGCGCCGACTCCAACGGCCCACCTCTCCTCGTCATGCCCGCGAAGGCGGGCATCCACGTCTTCTTTCGCTGGCTGCGAGAGGTGGATGGCCGGCCTTCGCCGGCCATGACGCCCCACGATGAAGACGCGGGGTCAACTGCGATCGGCCGCCCCAACGTCGCGCCCTCAAAAGCTCTTGAACCGCGCCGCCCATTTATTTTAGACTTAAAATAACTGGCCGGCAAGCCACCCAAGGGAAATGGCCGGAGGGGGATCGTGGTCATGGCAGGCGAAGCGGTGTCGGGGGCGGTCGAGCTCGAGGGCCGAGCACCCGCGCCGGAGGCAGCACTCGCCGGGCGCCATGCGCTGGTCACCGGCGGCGGGCGCGGCATCGGCGAGGCGATCGCCGGTCGGCTCGCGGCACTCGGCGCCGAGCTCACCCTGGTCGGCCGCTCCGCTCGGACGCTCGAGCTTGCCGCGGCGCGCCTCGAGGCGGCCCATGGCCGCAAGGTGGCGACCGCGGCGGCCGAGGTGACGGACGCGCCCGCGGTAGCGGCGGCCTTCGAGCGCGCGGGCGCCGTCCACGGCGCGCCGCTCATCCTCGTGAACAACGCCGGTGCCGCGAAGAGCGCGGCCTTCCTCAAGACTAGCCGAGCCCTGTGGGACGAGATGCTGGCGGTCAACCTCACGGGCGCCTATCTCGCGAGCTCGGCAGCGCTCCCCGGCATGCTCGCGGCGGGCTGGGGCCGCATCGTCAATATTGCCTCCACGGCGGGCCTAGTCGGCTACCGCTACGTCGCCGCCTATTGTGCCGCCAAGCACGGGCTCATCGGCCTGACGAGGGCCCTCGCCCTCGAGCTCGCGGCGAAGGGCATCACGGTGAACGCGGTCTGCCCCGGCTTCACCGATACGGACCTCCTCGCAGCGGCCGTCGGCGACATCGCGAGGGCGACGGGCCGCAGCACCGCCGCGGCGCGCGCCGAGCTCGCGGCACGCAATCCCCAGGGGCGCCTGGTGACGCCGGCCGAGGTCGCCGATGCGGTCGCCTGGCTCTGTCTCCCCGCCTCGGGCGCCGTCACCGGCCAGAGCATCGCGGTCGCCGGCGGCGAGGTGACGTGATGGCGGCGCTCACGCACGTGCCCGCGCGGCGGCCCGACTGCGAGAGTGCCGTGCGCCGCGACGACCGCCTGGAGCTGCGCGTCTGGCTGCGCCTCCTCACCTGCGCCAACCTGATCGAGAACCGCGTGCGCCAGCGCCTGCGCAAGACCTTCGAGATGACCCTCCCGCGCTTCGACCTGCTCGCCCAGCTCGAGCGCGCGCCGGACGGCCTCACCATGGGCGAGCTCTCCCGCCGGCTCATGGTGACGAACGGCAACGTCACCGGCCTCATCGACCGCATGGCGGGAGAAGAGCTCGTCGAGCGCACGGCGGCGCCGGGCGACCGGCGCGTCCAGCTCGTGCGCCTCACCGCCGCCGGACGCCGCGCTTTCGATGCCATGACCCTCGAGCACGGCAGTTGGATAGTCGCCATGATGGGCGATCTCGGCCGCAAGGAGATGGCCCAGCTCTATTCCCTCCTCGCCAAGCTCAAGGGGTCGGTCGAGGACGCCGGGCGGCGCGATGCTGCGCCGGCGGAGAGGCCGTGAGCGGCGGGCACCGGCGGTGAGCGGGACACCCTTCCTCCCCGAAGCGCCGAGCGCGCAGCGGGACGGCTTTGCGCGCGCGAGCCTGCCGCCGCGCGAGCTATGGCCGCGCATGGATTACGGCACGCTGCCGGAGCTCAACGCCTACGAGAGCCGCATCAATGCCGCGGCAAGCCTCCTCGGCCGCCAGCTCGCGGCCGGGCGCGGCAGCCGGCCGGCGATCTATTTCGAGGATGCGGTGTGGAGCTATGCAGCACTCAACGAGCGCTCGGACCGCATCGCGCGCGTGCTGGTGGAGGAGCTCGGACTGGTTTCCGGCAACCGCGTCCTCCTTCGCGCGCCCAACAACCCGATGATGGCGGCGGCCTGGCTCGCGGTGCTCAAGGCGGGCGGCATCGCGGTCGCCACCATGCCGCTCCTGCGTGCCCGCGAGCTCGCCTTCATCGTGGAGAAGGCCGGCGTCGCCCTGGCGCTCTGCGACGTGGCCCTCGCCGTGGAGATGGAGGCGACGCGCAAGCGCTCCTCAGCACTCGCGCGCGTGAGCTACTTCAGCAAGTTGGGCCAAGGCCCTTCGGCCGAGGCCAACCTCGACCGCCGCGTGGAGAAGACAGGCACCGGCTTCGCTCCGGTTGCGACCGCGGCCAACGACGTGGCGCTCATCGCCTTCACCTCGGGCACCACGGGTGAGCCCAAGGGCACCATGCATTTCCACCGCGACGTGATGGCGATGTGCGACTGCTTCCCGCGCTACCTCCTCAAGGAGAGTGCCGCCGACATCTCGACGGGCTCGCCGCCGCTCGCCTTCACCTTCGGACTCGGCGCCATGCTGTGCTTCCCGCTGCACACGGGCGGCGCCACGGTGCTGCTCGAGAGGTTCACGCCCGATGCGCTGCTCGAGGCCGTGACGCGCTACCGGGCGACGACGCTCTACAGCGCTCCGACCGGCTACCGCGCCATGACCGAGCTCGCCCGGCGCCACGATCTCGCGAGCCTCACGAAATGCATCTCGGCCGGCGAGACGCTGCCGCTCCCCACCTTCGAGGGCTGGCGCCAGGCGACCGGCCTCAAGATCGTCGACGGCCTGGGCTCGACCGAGATGCTGCACATGTTCGTCTCGGCCGCGGGCGACGGCATCAAGCCGGGCACCACGGGGAAGGCCGTGCCGGGCTACGAGGCCCGCGTGGTGGACGGCGACGGCAACCCGCTGCCGCCGGGAGAGCCCGGCAATCTCGCGGTGCGCGGCCCGACGGGCTGCCGCTACCTCGCCAATCCCGAGCGCCAGCGGAGCTACGTGCGCGGCGGCTGGAATTACCCCGGCGATCTCTACGTGGCAGGGGAGGACGGCTACTTGCGCTACCAGGCGCGCGCCGACGACATGATCATCTCGGCCGGCTACAACATCTCGGGCCCCGAGGTCGAGGCGGTGCTGCTCGACCATCCGCTCGTGCGCGAATGCGCCGTCGTCGCCTCGCCCGACGCGGAGCGCGGCTTCATCGCCAAGGCCTTCGTCGTGCTGCGCGATGCGGGCGAGGCGGCACCCGCCGCCGCGAAGGCGCTGCAGGACTTCGTCAAGGGCGAGATAGCGCCCTACAAATATCCGCGCGCCGTCGAGTTCGTCGACGCCCTGCCGCGCACCGAGACCGGCAAGGTGCAGCGCTTCAAGCTGCGCCAGGCCGAGCTTGAAAAAGCTCACCGGGTAGGGCACGGAGAAGGAAAGCGATGAAGAGAACCACAAAGGCACAAAGGCACAAAGAAGAACGCGAATGCGCTTCGCGCAAGAATGTGCCTTCGTGCCTTAGTGTCTTTGTGGTCTTTCCTCCCTACAGTGCGGCATGAAGATCGCGTGCCTGGGCGGCGGGCCGGGCGGGCTCTACGCCGCCATCCTCATGAAGAAGGCCGAGCCGCACGCCGACATCGCGGTCTACGAGCGCAACCGAACCGGCGACACCTTCGGCTTCGGCGTCGTCTTCTCGGACGCCACGCTCGCCAATCTCGGCGAGGCCGACGGCGAGAGCTATGCGGAGATCCGCCGGCACTTCGCCCACTGGGACGACATCGACATCCATGTGAAGGGCGAGGTCCTGAGCTCGACCGGCCACGGCTTCTGCGGCTGCCCGAGGAAGGTGCTGCTCAACATCCTCCAGGCGCGCGCCGCCGCCCTCGGCGTCCGCCTCTTATTCGAGCACCCGTTCGACGATATCGCACCCTTCGCCGATTGCGATCTCGTGGTGGCGGCGGACGGCGTCAACTCAAGCCTGCGCCGGAAATACGCCGAGGCCTTCGAGCCGCACGCCGAGAGCGGCGCCAACCGCTTCATCTGGCTCGGCACGCGGGCGCGTTTTCCCGCCTTCACCTTCATCTTCAAGGAGAACGAGCACGGCCTCTGGCGCGTGCACGCCTATCAATACGCGGCGGGGGAGGCCACCTTCATCGTCGAGTGCACGGCTGAAACCTTCGCCAAAAGCGGCCTCGCCGACGACGACGAGGCAGGGGCGCTCGCCTATTGCGAGCGGCTCTTCGCGCGCGAGCTCGGCGGCGCGGCGCTGCTGCCCAACCGCTCCATCTGGCGCAATTTCCCCGAGGTGCGCACCGGGCGCTGGCATTTCGGCAAGGTGGTCCTCCTCGGAGATGCCGCGCATACGGCGCATTTCTCCATCGGCTCGGGCACCAAGCTCGCCATGGAGGATGCCATCGCCCTCTCGGCAGCACTCGCGCGCCATGCCGGCGACGTGCCCGCAGCGCTTCTGGCTTACGAGGCGGCGCAGCGGCCCGAGGTCGAGGCGGTGCAGCGCGCCGCGCGCGTGAGCCAGCGCTGGTTCGAGGAGAGCGAGCGCTATCACGCCCACCTCGAGCCGCTCGAGTTCGCCTTCAGCCTATTGACCCGCTCGCTGCGCATCAGCCACGAGAGCCTCAAGCTGCGCGATGCCGCCTTCGTGGCCGCGGTCGACCGCTGGTACGCGGCGAAGGCGGCCAACCAGTCGGGCGTCAACATCCCGACGGCGCCCCCGCCGCCGCCCATGTTCACGCCCTTCCGCCTGCGCGAGATGGTGCTGCAGAACCGCGTCGTGGTGTCGCCCATGTGCCAGTATTCGGCCGCGGACGGCACCGTCGGCGACTGGCACCTCGTGCATCTCGGAAGCCGCGCTCTCGGCGGCGCCGGCCTCGTGATGTCGGAGATGACGGACGTGAGCCCCGAGGCGCGCATCACGCCCGGCTGCGCCGGCATGTGGAAGCCCGAGCACGCGGCGGCCTGGCGCCGCATCGTCGAGTTCGTCCACCGCGGGAGCTTCGCCAAGATCGGCCTGCAGCTCGCGCATGCCGGGCGGAAGGGTGCTACGCGGCTCTCCTGGGAGGGTGCGGACGAGCCGCTCGCGGCCGCCGCCTGGCCCCTGCTGGCACCCTCGCCCATCCCCTATCTCGCCGAGAGCCAGGTGCCGCGCGCCATGACGAGCACCGACATGGAGAAGGTGTGCCGCGACTTCGTAGCATCGGCACTGCTCGCCGAGGAGGCCGGCTTCGATCTTCTCGAGCTCCACTTCGCCCACGGCTATCTCCTCTCCTCCTTCCTCTCGCCGCTCACCAACCGGCGCGAGGACGCCTACGGCGGCAGCCTCGAGAACCGCATGCGCTTTCCCCTCGAGGTGTTCGCCGCGGTGCGCGCGGCATGGCCGGCAGCGAAGCCGATCTCGGTGCGCATCTCGGCGACCGACTGGGTGCCGGGCGGCTTCGCGGGCGGCGATGCGGTGCGTCTCGCCGCAGCGCTCAAGGCGCTCGGCTGCGACATCGTCAACGTCTCGGCGGGCCAGGTGGTGCCCGAGCAGGCGCCCGCTTACGGCCGCCTCTTCCAGACGCCGTTCTCCGAGCGCGTGCGCCTCGAGGCCGGCATCCCCACCATGACCGTCGGCAACATCTCGACCTTCGAGGACGTGAACGGCGTGCTCGCCGCCGGTCGCGCCGATCTCTGCGTCTTGGCGCGCGCGCACCTCTACGATCCCTATTGGACGCGCCACATGGCGGCGAAGCAGGGCTACGCGATCGCCTGGCCCAAGCCCTACCACACCATCGACGGCTACGAGCCGCGCTTCATGTGAGCGGCGGCGAGCGGCCCCGCATCTTGCATGTGGGCCGCCGCCAACCACATGAAGGGGGGGAGCCCCGCGCAGCGGTACCGCGGCGGGATTGCCTAAAATCCGAGCCTTGCGACGTGCTGGGCTCGGCAAGCGCGTAGTGTGCTATACTTCCTTCGGGTTCGGGCTGGGAGGCGGATCATGGTCAGAGCGGCACGGAAGGGCGGCGGCAGGCCGGCCGGCAAAGCGAGAGCAGCGCGACCTACGCCCACGCGGGGCGTGCGCCGGAGCACGCTCGCGGCTCTTGTCACGCTCACGAGCCGCCTCTTCGCGAGAGCCCTCCACGACCGCCTGGTGCCGCACGGCGTCGCCCCCGGCCAGCTCCCGGTTCTCCAGCGCCTGTGGGGCGGCGACGGCCTCACCCAGGCCGAGCTCGCGCGCGCGGTGCGCGTCGAGCAGCCGACCATGGCGCGCACGCTCGACCGCATGGCGCGCGACGGCCTCATCGAGCGGGTGCCGAGCAAGAAGGACCGCCGCGCCTTCAACGTGCGCCTGACCGCGCGCGGCCGCGCCTTGCGCCGGGCGGTCGAGGGCGAGGCCGCGGCCGTCGAGCGCCTCGCCGTGGCCCCGCTCAAGCGGGACGCGCGGGACGGCCTCGCCCGGGCGCTCGCCCAGGTGGCCGAGCGCCTCGGCGCCACGGCCGGCGGCGAGGACGGCTGACGCCGGGCCCGCGCGGGCTCAGAGCCCGAGCAGCCGCGGCAGCCACAGCGAGATGGTCGGCACGTAGGTCACCAGCATCAGCACGAGGAACATGACCCCGTAGAAGGGCCAGATCTTCAGCATCACCTCCTCCATCTTCACCTTGCCGACGGCGCAGCCGACGAAGAGGATGGCGCCCACGGGCGGATGGCAGAGGCCGATGCCCAGGTTCAGCATCATGATCATGCCGAAATGCACCGGGTCGACGCCGAAGCTGGTGACCATGGGCAGCAGGATCGGCGTGCAGATGAGGATGGAGGGCGCCATGTCCATGACGCAGCCGAGCACGAGCAGCATGACGTTGATCATCATGAGAATGACGTTCTTGTCGTGCGACAGCGTGAGGAAGAAGGCGGTGATGTGCGCCGGCATCTGCATGAGGGCCATGACGTAGCCGACGCTCGCGGCAAAGGCGATGAGCGTCATCACCATGGCGACCGTGCGCATGGTGCGGTGGACGAGGGCCGGCAGGTCGCGCCAGCGGTAGTCGCGGTAGATGAACATCGTCACGAAGAAGGCCCAGACGCAGGCGACGGCACCCGCCTCGATCGCGGTGAAGATGCCGCCCAGGATGCCGCCCAGGATGATGGCGAGCGTAATCAGGCCCCAGAGCGCCTCGACCGAGAGCCTGAGCCCCTCGCGGAACGGCACGCGCTCGCCGCGCGGATGGCCGTGGCGGTAGGCGAGCGCCAGGCAAAGGATAAGAAGTGCGGTGCCGAGCAGGAGGCCGGGGACGACGCCGGCCATGAAGAGGGCGATGACCGAGATGGTGCCGCCGGTCGCCAGCGAATAGATGACCGCATTGTGGCTCGGTGGTACTAAGAGCGCCTGGACCGAGGCGGTGATCGTGACGTTGGTGGCGAAGACGCGCGGATAGCCGCTCTTCTCCATCTGGGGGATCATCACCGAGCCGATCGCCGAGGTGTCGGCCACCGCCGAGCCGGAGATGCCGGAGAGGAAGGTGGTGGCGATGATGTTGACCGCCGAGAGCCCGCCGCGCACGCGCGTCAGCCCGACGAGCACGTTGGCGAAGGCCACCAGGCGCCGCGCCATGCCGCCCTCCGCCATGATGGCGCCGGCCAGCACGAAGAAGGGAATGGTGAGCATGGCGAACTTCGAGACGCCGCTCGAGATCTGCAGCATCACCGCCTCGGGCGGGATGCCGAGGCGCCAGGCGCCGACGAGGGCGGCTAAGCCCAGCGAATAGGCGATCGGCACGCCGAGCGCGAAGAAGACGAAGAGGCTGCCCAGCACGAAGAGGATGTCCACGCCCGTCCCCTCCCGGCGACTACTCGAAGGCGGCGGCGCCGTTGCCGGCGGCCGCGTCCTCAGGCGGCGGCCCGATGAGGAGACGCTCGACGACGAAGAGAAGGGTGATGGCGCCGCCCGCCGGGATCGGCAGGTAGGTGACGCCGACCGAGAGGAAGGGGAACTCGTCGATCACCTGGTGCCAGGTGGTCTCGACCAGCCCCAGGCCCCAGATCAGCATGAAGATGCTGATGAGCGCCATGAGGAGCTCGGCCACGATCTCGAGCGCCCGCCGGCCCAAGGGCGGCAGCAGATGGGCGACCACGGTCACGCGCATGTGCAGATTGACGCGGTAGCACGCCGCGGCACCGAAGAAGGTGAGCACGATGGCAAGCAGGATCGCCATCGGCTCGGGCCAGGAGGCGGCGTGGTTGAGCACGTAGCGCGTATAGACGCCCCAGGGGATCACCGCGGAGATGAGCACGAGCGAGAGGCCGGAGATGAGGATGCAGAGCAGATAGAGAGCGTCCATCGCCCTGCGCAATGCGCGCGCCATCGCCTTCTCCTTTCGCCGGCCCGACGGCCGAGGGTTCCCTCACCCGGCTCGCTTGCGCTCGCCGCCCTCTCCCGCAAGCGGGAGAGGGCTAGTAACTCCCTCTCCCGCTTGCGGGAGAGGGGGACCCGCGGCCAAAGGCCGCGGGGGGTGAGGGATAAGCGCCGCCCCCTACTTCACCGCCTCGATGCGCGTGATGAGTGCCGCGTATTTGGCGCCGTACTTGTCCCACACCGGCTTGACCGCCTTCTGGAACGGCGTCTTGTCCGCGATCTGCTCAACGTCGATGTTGGCCGCCTTCATCTTCGCGAAGGCGTCCTTCTCCTTGGCGTCCCAGAGCGTGCGCTCCTCCATCTGCGCCTCGCGGGCGAGCTTCATGATGAGCGACTGGTCGTCCTTGGAGAGAGCGTCCCAGCTCTTGCGCGAGAAGACGAGTATCTCGGGCACGATGAGGTGCTCGGTCAGCGTGTAGTGCTTGGCGACCTGGTAGTGGTTGTCGAACACGTAGCTCGGCGGGTTGTTCTCGGCACCGTCCACGACGCCCGTCTGCAGCGCGCTGAACACCTGGTCGTAGCCCATGGGCACGCCGTTGGCGCCGAGCGCGTTCATCATGTCGACGAACATGGGGTTGCCCATGACGCGCACCTTGAGGCCCTTCAGGTCCTCGATGCTCTTGATCGGCCTCTTGGTGTCGTAGAGGCTGCGCGCGCCGGCGTCCATCCAGCACAGGCCCACGAGGTGCGTGTTCGGGTTGTCGGTGACCTTGGCGAGCAGCTCATTGCCGATCTCGCCGTCGATCACCTTGCGCATGTGCGCCGTGTCGCGGAAGAGGAACGGCAGGTTGAAGACGTTGAGGTCGTCGACCACGGGCCCCAAGGCACCTACGCTCACGCGCGCGATCTGCAGCGCCCCTACCTGCGCCTGCTCGATCGCCTCCTTCTCGCCGCCGAGCTGCATGGAGGGGTACATCTGGATGCTGAGGCGGCCGCCCGTGGCCGCGGAGAGCTTCTTCCCCATGTCCTCGACCGCCACCACGGTCGGGTAGCCGGGCGGATGCACGTCGGAGGCCTTGAGCACCATCTTCGCCTGCGCCTCCGCAGGCCCCGCCGGCAGCGCGGCCGCGACGCCGAGGGCGAGCGCCGCACCGGCCAGCATGAGCACCTTGCGTCTCTCGGTCATGTCGTCCTCCCTGTTCGAGCTCGCCGACCGCGGATTCTGCCGCGCCGCACGGGCGGAGCCGGATTGACCGCCGTCCCTGAGCCGTGCTACGGTCGAGTCATATTATCACCATATCACAGGATGACCCTAGCATTGGCCAGGCGCCTTGACAAGCTCGCGGTGATGCGGCCGGTCGTGCCGCAGCGCAACCTCACGCGCGCGATCGCCGAAAGCCTAGCCGCGGAGATCAAGGGCGGCAAGCTCGAACCGGGTGCGCGGCTGCCGACCGAGCAGGCGATGGTCGCCGCCATGGGGGTGAGCCGCACCGTGGTGCGCGAGGCCGTGGCGGCGTTGCGCGCCGAGGGACTGGTGGTGACGCGGCAGGGCGCCGGCGCCTTCGTGGCGACCGACATCTGGCGCCGCCCCTTCCGCCTCGCGGGCGGGGAGCAGCTCGGCGTCGGCCACGTCCTCAATGTCATGGAGCTGCGCGCGAGCGTCGAGGCGGAGGCGGCGGGGCTTGCCGCCGCGCGCGCCACCCCGGCCGCGCGCCGCCACGTCGCCCGGGCGTTGGCGGCGATCGACGCCGCGATCCGGCGCGGCGAGAGCGCGGTCGACGAGGACTTCGCCTTCCACCGCGCGATCGCGCTCGCCACCGGCAATCCGCAGTTCTCGCACTTCCTCGAATATCTCGGCCGCTTCATCATCCCGCGCCAGAGCATCCGCATGGCGGCGCACCAGGGGAGCGGCCAGCGCGCCTACCTCGAGCTCATCCAGCACGAGCACCGCGCCATCTTCGCCGCCATCGCCGCGGGCGAGGCCAAGGCCGCGCGCGAGGCCATGCGCCGGCACCTCGCCAACAGCCAGGCGCGCTACCGGCGCTTCGCCGACGGCATGCCGCCGCCGCGGCCGCGCCCGCCCGCCGCGCGCCGTCCGCCGCCCGGCGGCCGGCCCGCCCACTCATAACAGCGCACAGGGAGGATCAAGCCATGGACCGCAGGACGTTCATCAAGGGCAGCATCGGGCTCGGCGCGCTCGCCGGCGCCCCCTACGTGGCGCTGGGGCAGACGCCGGTGACGCTGCGCTTCGCGCACTTCGCGGCGGAGGACCATCCCGCCAACATCGCCGCCAAGCAGTTCGCGGCCAAGGTCGAGGCGCGCACCGGGGGTGCGATCAAGATCGCCATCTTCCCCAACAACGCGCTCGGCTCGCCCGACGAGCAGGCGGAGCAGACGCGCCTCGGCGCCATCGACATCTCGGTGCCGACGCAAGGGCAGCTCGACAAGTACGACAAGGCGTTCTCCACGGTGATGCTGCCCTTCATCTACGACAACCTCGAGCACGTCCACCGCGTGCTCGACGGCCCCGCCATGGCCTGGTTCGCCCCGCTCGCCGAGAAGCAGGGCTTCGTCATCATGGCCAACTGGGAATACGGCTTCCGCAACCTCACCAACAACAAGCGCCCGATCAACGGGCCCGACGACGTGAAGGGGCTCAAGATCCGCACGCCGCCGGAGATCGAGCTGCAGGCGACCATGGAGGCGCTCGGCGCCGTGGTGACCAAGATCTCCTTCCCCGAGCTCTATCTCGCACTCTCCCAGAAGGTCGTCGACGGCGAGGAGAACCCGGTCGCGGTGATCTTCTTCAACAAGTACTACGAGGTGCAGAACCACCTGGCGCTCACCCGGCACGTCTACAACAGCATGATCAACTGCATGGGCGTCAAGAGCTGGGCCAAGCTCACGCCTCAGCAGCAGACCATCTTCCGCGAGGAGAGCAAATCCGCGGGCGATCTCATGCGCCGGCTCATGGCCGAGCAGGAGGCCGAGCAGATCAAGAAGCTCGCGGGCTTCGGCATGAAGATCACGGAGCCCGATCTGGCGCCCTTCCGCGCCAAGATGGAGCCCGCCTACAAGCGCATCGGAGACTATGCCGGCGCGGACAACGTGAAGAAGTATCTCGCCCTTGTCGCCGAGGCGCGCAAGGCGTAGGGCAGTGCGGCGGCGCGCGCCGCCGGACGAGCGAGAGGGCCGCAAGCGGAGTGCCGCCAAGTGATCATCGCGCTCATCTTCGCGGCCCTCGTGCTTCTCATCGTGCTCGGGCTCCCCATCGCGGTCGCCATGGGGATCACGACGATCGCCGCCATGCTGGCGCTCGGCGACACGCAGCTCCTCGTCGTCGTGCCGCAGCGCATCTATTCCGCCACCACGGCGTTCCCGCTGCTCGCCATCCCGTTCTTCATCTTCGCCGGCAACCTGATGAACACCGGCGGCATGACCGACCGCATCTTCCGCCTGGCGCGCGCTTGCGTCGGCCACATCAAGGGCGGGCTCGGCCACGTCAACGTGGTGGCCTCGATGATCTTCTCCGGCATGTCGGGTGCGGCGCTGGCCAACGCCATGGGGGTCGGCGTCGTCACCATCAACGCGATGGAGAAGGGCGGCTACGACCGCCGCTTCGCCGCGGCGATCAGCGCTGCGTCCGCCACCATCGGACCGGTGATCCCGCCCTCGATCCCCTTGGTGATCTTCGGCGCCATCACCGGCGTCTCGGTCGGGCGCCTCTTCCTCGGCGGCGTGGTGCCGGGCCTCATCATGGGCCTCGTGCTGATGGCGGTCGTCTACATCGTGGCCCACCGCCGGGGCTATCCCAGGGAGCCGCGCGCCACGCTCGCCGAATTCTGGCAGGGCCTGGTCGCGGGCGTCCTGGCGCTCGCCATGCCGGTCATGGTGGTGGGCGGCATCCTCTCCGGCGCCTTCACGCCGACCGAGGCCTCGGTCGTGGCCTCGCTCTACGCCCTCCTCCTCGGCATCTTCGTCTACCGCGAGATCGGCTGGCGCTCGCTCGGCCGCGTCATCTGGGAATCGGTCGATCAGACCATCCGCGTCATGTTCATCATCGCGACCGCGGGCGTCTTCGGCTGGTACCTCGTCTATCTCGGCGCCCCCGACAAGATCATCCACGGGCTCCTCGCCTTTTCCCAGGACCCCTGGATGGTGCTGACCATCATCAACCTGGTGCTGCTCGTGCTGGGCTGTTTCATGGAGGGCACGGCGATCATGCTGCTCACCGTCCCGGTGCTCATGCCGGTGATCGCCAAGGTCGGCATCGACCCGGTGCATTTCGGCGTCATGATGACGCTCAACCTCATGATCGGCATGCTCACCCCGCCCGTCGGCATGGTGCTCTATGCCATCTCGAGCGTCGGCAAGGTGCCGGTCTGGCGCCTCGCGCACGAGCTCATCCCCTATATCGCGGCGCTCATGGTGGCGCTCGCCATCGTCAGCTACGTGCCGGAGGTCGTGGTGTGGCTGCCCAACCTGCTGATGGGCCGCTGATGCTGGCGCGGCTCGAGCGCGGCTTCGGCATGCTCTTGCGGCTGATCGCCGCCGGGAGCTTCGTGGTGCTGCTCCTCCTCGTCGCCTTCATCGTCGCGGTGCGCGAGTTCCCTTACGTGTCGAGCGGCTGGACGGACGAGCTCGTCGAGCTCGCCTTCGCCTGGATGATCTTCGTCGGCAGCGCGGCGCTCGTGCGCGAGCGCCTGCATTTCCGCGCCGACATGGTCCTCATCGCCCTCAAGGGCACGCGCGCGGGGCGCCTCCTCGACCTCGCCCTCAAGGCGCTCTCGGTCGTCTTCTTCGCCGCCTTCACGCTGCTCTCGTGGGATCTCGCGGCCTCGGCGACCAACACCTCGCCCGAGCTCGACCTGCCGCGCGTGCTGTGGTACGGCGTCATGCCGGTCTCGGGGGCGATCATGCTGGCCTATGGCTTGCGCGATCTCTTCGAGCGGGAGCGAGGACGCCATGACGGAGACTGATGCCACCATCGCGGAGCGCATTGCTGCCTACCGCCGCCTCTTCGATCTCTCCGGCAAGACGGCGCTCGTGCTGGGTGCTGCCTCCGGCATCGGCAAGGCCTCGGCCGAGGCGCTCGCCGCCCTCGGCGCCACGGTCATCGCGGCGGACCGGGACAAGGCGGGCCTCGAGGCGACCGCGGCCGAGCTCAGGGGCCGCGGCGGCGGCGAGGCCCATGTGGTCGACGCCGGCAGCGCTGGCGACATCGCCGCCCTTGCCGCCGCCATCAAGGCCCGCCACGCGCGGCTCGACATCGCCTTCACCACGCCAGCCGTGCACGTCCGCAAGCCCATGCTCGACTACGAGGATGCGGAGTACGACCGCGTGGCCGACCTCAACCTGCGCGGCACCTTCTATTTCCTCCGCGCCTTCGGCCGCATGATGTGCGCGCAAGGCGGCGGCAGCCTGATCGCGAGCTCGTCGGTGCGCGCGACCACCCTCGAGCCCGGCCTCGCCATCTATGGCGCCACCAAGGCCGGCATCATCCAGATGGTGCGCGGGCTCGCCTCCGAGGTCGGGAGCTTCGGCGTGCGCGTCAACGCCATCGTGCCGAGCATCGTCGAGACGCCGCTCGTGGCGCCGCTCAAGGTGCTGCCCGGGATCTTCGCCAAGCTCGCCGCCCATACGGTTTTCCAGCGCTGGAGCCGGCCGAGCGAGGTCGCGGCGGCCGTGGCCTTCCTCGCCTCGGACGCCGCGAGCTACGTCACCGGCAGCGCCCTTCTCGTCGACGGCGGCTGGACCGCCATCGACGGCCCGCCCTCGGGCCTCACCTCGACGCATGCGGCGATGCCTCCATGATGAAGGAAGTGCCGGCATGATGAAGGACGTGCCGGTCCGGCTCGAGGACATCTATGTGCCGGCGGCGCTGCGCAAGGCGCTCGACCTCAAGAAGGTCGAGGCCATCGCCGAAAGCATCATCGAGCACGGCCAGCAGAGCCCGATCCAAGTACGCCGCGACAAGGAGCGCTATGTCCTGGTGACCGGGCTCCACCGCCTCGAAGCGCTGCGCCTCTTGGGCGAGGAGACGGTTCTGGCGCTCATCGTGAGCGCGCGGCAGCACTGAGCGGGGGGCCTCGGCCTCCTCGCGGGACGCGGGCGTCCCACAAGAGGCCGAGAGTGCGCGCCTTGCCCGTCGAAATCGTGCTGGCCCGATGAATGCGTCAGGCCAGGTCCGCCTCGCAAGACTGGCAGCGCTCTATCTCCAGAAGGCGATCGAACATCTCGGCGTTCGGGCAAAAGTCCTTATATCCGCCGTCCTCCCTGTCCGCGGCGAGCCATTGCCGGCAAGACTGGCGCCGCGAGCAATCGATGCAATTCAAATAAAGCTCGAGGCGTGCTGCGGCCTTCAGGGGAGCGGCGTCCGAATCGAGGCCGACGCGCGCCAGCATGCCGTCGAATTCCTCGACGGCGCTCAGGGACACCTCGGCCAGGCGCGCCATCTGTTCGGGCCTCGCATCGGTATCCCTGGTCAGGGATAGCTTGTCCAGCCGGCTCCCGGCCGCGTCCATGATTCGGCGCTGACGCCAGTCGTAGAGCACCGCTTTCCACTTCGGGATATTGCCCATTTTCCTGCCTCCGGCATTCCTCCAGCAGGGACAGACTGCACGGGAAGGCTCGGCTCGGTTTTGATTTGGATCAACTCGAAACGGGCCGGCTGCCGCCGGGACGGCCGAGCGTGCCGCTCTTGATATGGATCAAAGCGCGATCGGCCTCGGACGGTTAACTATCATCGGCCCAATTCCAAGGGAGCGAGTGGCATGCAAGCCTCGTTTGCTGCAAAGGAGCAGGCCGCCGGCGCTGCGCGGCCGAGGACGCTTGCAGCGCGGCTGGGTGGATTCGTCGCTCATTATGCGCGGGGAGCGCTCGGCTGCGTCGCCGCCTGGCGGGAGCGCCGCACGCTCGCGCGCGAGCTCGCGAGCCTGGATGACCGGGAGCTTTCGGATGTCGGCCTGATGCGCTATCAAATCCCGCTCTTCGTGAAAGCGCACCCGAGCGCGGAACGCCTGCTGGCCGAGATGCTCGCGCGGCTCGGGCTAGCTGTCGACGAGCAGCTCGGCAATCGCTTGATGCACGGCGATGTTTACCGCAATTGTGCGCTGTGCAGGGAGCACGGTCGTTGCCGCCGCTGGCTCAAGGCAGCGGGCGCCGTCGCGGCCGCACCGGCATTTTGTCCGAATGCCTGGACGTTCAGGCAATTGCTCGAGGCCAGGCGGACAAATAGCCAAGCCGTATCGAGCCCTTCCCAAGGCAATTGAGCCCGGCCTCGCCATGCCTCGCGCGTCTGTCGCGTGAGCTTACGCAAGCGCGATCGGCCGCTCCGGGAAGGCGAGTTGCTCGCGGTCGCGCCAATCCGGCCGGACGTAATTGATTTCCATGAGGCGGCGGACGCCGACGATCGGGCGCGGATCGAAGCCGTGCCAGGTCGCCGGCCCGGGAACGAATATGACGCCGCTGTTGAACTCTCCCGAAGACCGGCCGATCCAGCGGCGCTCCGCGTCGTAGATGTCGGTGCCCCAGTCCTTGGCGTCGGGGCCGGTGCAGAGATAGACGACCATCGAGAACAGCTTTTCCGGAATGTCGCGGTGCGGCTCGAGCCAGGCGCCGTCGGTGTCCTGAATGTATTCCATCCTGAGAAAGCCGCCCTCGGCGGGAATCTCGCAGGTCTCCGCCATCAGCCGCGCGACCTCCGGGCGCTGCAAGGCATCGGAAAGCACCGCGCAGGTCGGGAACTTCGAGCGCAGCAACGGCGTGATGAAAGAGCGCTGTTCGTTGTAGGTGTTGCGCGTCCCATCGGTCTTGCCAAGCTGGGGCGGAGCGATCGGCAGCGTGAGGACGCCGGTGCAGAGTGTCTCCGGGAGCACGTTGGCCAGTTTCCAATGGCGATAGGGCCGGTCGTCGCGGCGCGCGCGGCGCACGGCTTGGCTGAAATGGCGGGCCACCTCGGCCTCGTCGGGGATCGGCGGATAGGCCATGGCTCGTCTCCTCTTCCGCGTTGGCTCTTGGCACGCCCGCCGTGCCCGCTCCATCCACATCCGCCGGAACGCCAAAGGCCGGCATTGATCTGGATCAAAAACGCCGGCTGGCAGCGCTGCGGCAAATGCGCCGACCGGCCGGTCGCCCCGATAGCCGCGCGGTCAGCCGCCCCGAATTGCCGCGCGGGCGATTTGGTCGAATGAGCTGTTCGGGAAACGGCCGCATGGCTTCGGGAGGAGCTTTCGCGCAAACCCATACGCGGTAAGATGACCGCTCCAGCGACGGAGTGCCGCGATGGCGAAAGTGAGAGTGGGCCTGGTCGGATGCGGTTTTGCCGCCGAATTGCACATGTATGCCTATAAGCGGGTCTATGGACTCGAGGCGGAAGTGATCGCGGTTGCCGCGCGCGGCGGCCATGTCCTCGATTTCGCCAAGAGGCACCAGATCCGCGCGACCTGTCGCGATCTCCGCTCCCTGCTCGCCGACAAGAAGATCGACGTCGTCGACATCTGCACGCCGCCCGCCCTGCACGCGGCGATGATCGTCGAGGCCGTGCAGGCGGGAAAGCATGTCATCTGCGAGAAGCCGTTCACCGGATATTTCGGGCGCAGCGACGACGGGAACCGGACGCCGATCGGCAAGCACGTGGCGAAATCGCTGATGTACGAGCGCGTCATGGAGGAGATGGACAGGACTTGCGCCGCCGTCGAATCGAGCGGCTGTCTTTTCATGTACGCGGAGGATTGGATCTATGCCCCGGCGGTGGCCAAAACCGTTGAGATACTGAAGGCCACGAAGGATAAGATCCTGTTCATGAAGGCCGAGGAGAGCCACAGCGGATCGCACGCCGCCCATGCCGCCCAGTGGTCGATGACGGGCGGCGGGTCGCTCATCCGCATGGGGTGCCACCCGCTCTCGACCGTGCTCTATCTGAAGCAGGTGGAGGCGCAAGCGCGCGGCGAGCGGATTACGGTGTCGGCCGTGACCGCCGATGTCGGCAATGTCGCGGCTTGCCTGCCGCCGCAAGAGCGGACCTATATCAAGGCCAATCCCGTCGACGTCGAGGATTGGGGGATGCTCACGCTCACCTTCTCGGACGGCACGAAGAGCACGGTATTCTCCGGCGACATGATCATGGGCGGGGTGCGCAATGTCGTCGAGACATATACGAGCGGCGGCTCGCTCCTCGCGAACATCACGCCCAACAACCATCTGACGAGCTATTTGACCGACGAGGAGAAACTCACGGGCGTCTACATCACGGAGAAAGTCGATCGCAAGACGGGCTGGCAGTTCGTCTGCCTCGAAGAGGAGTGGACGAGGGGCTACTTGCAGGAGATTCAAGATTTCATGGAATGCGTGTCCTTGGGCCGGCAGCCCCGGGCCGATCTTGGCCTGGCCCGCGAAACCACGAAGGTCAACTACGCCGGCTACTGGTCGGCCGAGGAAGGGCGGCGGATCGCTTTCAAGAGCGATCCAAGCGCACCAGGAGCAAGCATGACGGGCTGAAAACGTTCGACCCATGGAGGATCCAAGCATGAAGGCAATCCTGAAAGGCCACGTGATCGCCGAGAGCGACGACATGGTCGAATGCGGCGGTTACCAATATTTCCCGCGCTCCGCGGTATGCATGGACTGGCTGGAGAAAGCCGAGAAGACGGAGTCGGACCGCGCCTGCCCGCACGGCGTCCAGTTCTACGACGTGGTGATCGGCGGCGCGCGTCACGAGCGCACCGCCTGGTCCTACGAAGCGCCCCGCCCGGCCATGCGGCAAGTCGCCGGCCGCTTCGGCTTCTGGGAAGAGGTCGAGGTGAGCTGAGCATGATCCGGTCAGGTTGAGACGCCCGGCGTCACCCCCGCGAAAGCGCTTGCGGATGCACACATCTTGAGGGGCTTTTGAGGGGCCTTGCAGGTCCGCCGCGGGTCCTTCGAGACGCGCCCCTTCGGGGCGCTCCTCAGGATGAGGAAATTTGGTGGGTGGCAGAAAGACTTAACCTCATCCTGAGGAGCGAGCGCAGCGAGCGTCTCGAAGGACGCATAGCCGCCGGTCCGATAGTGCAACGCCATGATGAGACAGCGATACGCACACTTGCGTGCATCCCGTAGCGCGAAAGCGAGGGGCCAGGCGCTGCTGGCGTTCCGATTTCGCGGGCTTAACGAGATGAATGTCCGCCTCGATTTGGCCGGATCACGCTCTGAGGTGCGACGAACGGAGCGCCTGATTTGCCTCGACGGCGCGGCGCGGCGATGGCCGGCCGCGATCGGTGCCGATTATGAGCGCGTGCCCCGAGTGAGTCCCCTCACGAAGATCGCCATCGCCTGGAGCGTCTCCTCCCGCTGGTCGCGGTGGGGCGCGTGGCCGCAGCGCGGGAAGAGCACGCACTCGATCGGGGACGTGAGCTGGCGCGCGATGCGCTGCATCTGCGCCGAGGTGCCGTACTCGTCGTCCTCGCCCTGGATGACGAGAGTCGGCACCGTGATGGCGGGGAGGAACGCCTCGAGGTTCCAGTCGCGGAAGGCGGGATCGAGCCAGCTGTCGGCCCAGCCGTAGAAGGCGCCGTCGACGTTGGGCCCGTGGTGGCGCAGCAGGCGCTCGCGCAGATCCGTTGTGCGGTAGCTCTCGCGCGTGCGCGCGATCGAGGCGAGCGAGAGCTCCTCGACGAAGACGTGGGGCGCTTCGAGCACGAGGCCGCGCAAGCGCCGGCCGTCTTCCCCCGCATAGACGAGGGCGATCGAGGCGCCATCGGAATGGCCGACGAGGACGGCCTCCTCGATGCCCGCGGCGGCGAGGAGTGCTGGAAGGGCGCCGCGTGCCTCGTCGTGCATGAAGCTCAAGGGCCGCGGCAGGGAGACGGGATCGGAGCGGCCGTAGCCCTGCCGGCTATAGGCGAGCCCCGGGCAGCCCGTGGCGTCGGCGAGCGCCTGGGGAAAATCGCGCCACTGGCTGACCGAGCCGAGGCCCTCGTGGAGGAAGACGAGCGTCGGCCTCAGCCGAACGCTGCCGCCGATCGCGCGCTCTTGGCGCGGCTGGTAGTGCTCCACCTCGAGGCGGACGCCGGCTACGTCGAGGAGCGTCATGGCGAGCGGGCCCCGCCCATGCCTATCTCAGCTTGAAGCGCTGGATCTTGCCCGTCGCGGTCTTGGGCAGCTCGGGAAGGAATTCGACCCAGCGCGGATATTTGTAAGCGGCGAGCTTCGCGCGCACGTGCGCCTTGAGCGCTTCCGCTAACGCCTCCGAGGGCTCGATACCCTCCTTGAGCACCACGAAGGCCTTCGGCTTGACGAGCTGGCTCAAGTCCTCGTGGCCGACCACCGCCGCCTCGAGCACCGCCTCGTGGCTCGCCAGGGCCGCCTCGACCTCGAAGGGCGAGACGAAGATGCCGCCGACCTTGAGCATGTCGTCGGAGCGGCCTTGGTAGCGATAGAAGCCCTCGCCGTCGACGAGATACTTGTCGCCGGTCTTGGTCCAGCGCCCGTGGAAGGACTCGAGGCTGCGCGCCCGGTCGCTCCAGTACATGATGGCGCTCGTCGGCCCGCTCACGTAGAGATCGCCGATGGCACCCTCCTTGACGGGCAGCCCGTCGTCGCCGAGGAGCTTGAGCTCGTAGCCCGGCACCGGCTTCCCCGTGCTGCCGTAGCAGAGCTCGCCGGGGCGGTTCGAGATGAAGATGTGCGCCATCTCGGTCGAGCCGATGCCGTCGAGGATCTCGACGCCGACATGGGCCTGCCAGCGCTTGGCGATGTCCTCGGGCAGCGCCTCGCCCGCCGAGACGCAGGCGCGCAGCGCATGCTCGCCCTTCTTCGGCAGCCGCGGGTCGGTCAGAAGGGCGGCATAGAGCGTGGGCACGCCGAAGAAGAGGGTGGGGCGCTCCTCGACGAGGCGCTTGATGACCGACTGGGGCGTCGGCCGCTCGGCCATGAGCACGGCCCTGGCCCCCACGCGCAAGGGGAAATACATCGCATTGCCGAGGCCGTAGGCGAAGAAGAGCTTGGCCGCCGAGAACAGCACGTCGTCCTCGCGCAAGTCCAGGATGGGGAGGGCATAGAGCTCGCTCGCCTGCACCATGTCGCCCTGGAGATGCACGGCCGCCTTGGACCGTCCGGTCGAGCCCGAGGTGTAGAGCCAGAAGGCGATGTCGTCGGGCAGCGTCGCCGCCGCCTCGAGCGCGGGCGAGGCCGCGGCCATGAGCTCCGAGAGGAGCGGCCGGCCGTGGCCGCTGCCGCCGTCGACCACCACGCGCTCGAGGAAGGGCTGGGCGGGGAGCACGGGCGCCACCTTCTCGTAGAGTGCCGCCGAGACGACGAGGAGCCGCGCGCGGCTGTGGCGCAGCATGAAGTCGTAGTCCGCCGCGGTGAGGAGCGTATTGAGCGGCACCGGCACGGCGCCCGTCTTGATCGCCCCGAAGAACACGGCGGGGAAGGCGGCGCCGTCGAGCATGAGCATGAGGACGCGCTCCTCGGCGCGGAGCCCGAGGGCGCGCATCGCGTTGCCCGCGCGGTTCACGCCTTCCGCGAGCTCGGCGTAGCTCACGCGGCCGTTGTCGTCGGAGAGGGCCGTCTTGTCCCCGCGGCCCTCGACGAGGTGGCGGTCGATGAAGTCGACGGCCGCGTTGTAGGGCCGCGGCAGCTCGAGCCGCGGCGGCGAGAACGAGCGGTCGACGCGGGTGAAGGGCGACACCGAGCGCCTCAGCCCTTGGTGAACTCGATGGCGCCGCCCGGCAGGAGATAAAGGACGAGCGCCCGTCCCTTGCTCACGGTCGGATGATGCGCGGTGCCGGGCCCGTAGACGCACCAGCCGGCGCCATGGCCGTCGAACTCGGCGCCCGCGTCGAGCGGCATGATCATGTCGATCTCGCCTTGCGGGTGGCGGTGATGGGGGCCCTTCACGTCGGCCATGTCGACCACGTCGATGCTGAAGCCGCCGAGTGCCTCGGACGGCTTGGCGACGCGGCCGTACTTGATGCCGCCCGCCTCGCGGTTGCACATCCAGCCCTCCGCGATCGCCTCGTGGCAGGCCGCCTGGATCTCCTTGAACGCGGCACCCGTGGCGGGGAAGCGGGCGTTGAGCTCGGCCGCCAGCGCCGCGTCGAGCGGCTTCTCGGCGATCGCGCGGGCGATCCCGGAAAGCAAGGATTCGAAGGCTTCGCGGCTCATCTTGCAGCGTCTCCCTGTGTGGCCTCTTTGCGGGCCGGTGCGGCCTACGCGGCCTCGCTCAAGCGTGCGGCCAGCGCCTCGATCCAGGCCTCCGCCCAGGCCACGCCCGCCTCCTCGGGCACGGTGCCGGCGCTCGCGTCATGCCGCATCATAGCGCCGATGCGCTCGGCGTGAAGGCCCGAGAGCAGCTCGTCGAAGCGCTCGCCGCCGTGGCAGAAGGTCTCCTTGTAGGTGCGGTCGCCGAGCGCCAGCACGCCGTAGCGCACGCCCGCGAGGTCGGGCCGCCGCACCTCGAGATCGCCATAGAGCGCCATGGCGTTGTCGGGCACGTCGCCCTGCCCGTAAGTCGAGGTGCAGATGAGGTAGCAGCGGCCGGGCTCGAATACGCCGGCGTCGAGCGCGTCCATCGCCCGGATGTCGATGGCATGGCCCTTGGCGGCAAGCGCATCCCGCACCTCCTCGGCAACCAGTTCGGCGGTGCCGGTCATGGTGCCGACCAATATGGTCACCGACATGCGCAGCGGCCCCTCCCCAAAGTGCACGTCCCGCCGCGGGACGTGCGACCCTAGTGCATTTCGCGGCCCGATGACAAGCAATATATTGCATGTTAGGGGGCACGCAGTGTAGGCTTGCGCTTATGACATCTGGACGCATGGGGCACCCTCCTCCCTACCCTCCCCCTCAAGGGGGGAGGGGGTGCGAGGGGGTACAATGACTTCCCCCTCCCCCTTGAAGGGGGAGGGTTGGGGTGGGGGTGGCGCTCAAATTCGTGAGATCTGGCTCTACCCTTGTCAGGCGGGACGGCGGGCCATGGCGCGCGCAAGGACGCTCGAGCGGGAGAAGAAAAAGGAGAAGGACGGTGCTGCCGAGAGCAGTGCCGCCTATCTGAAGCGCCTGGGCGGGCGCGTGCGCCACGCGCGCGCGCGGCGCGGCATCTCGCGCAAGATCCTCGCCCATGATTCCGGCGTCTCGGAGCGCTACCTCGCCCAGCTCGAGAGCGGCCAGGGCAATGTCTCCATTCTCCTGCTGCGCCAGATCGCCCAGGCCATGGGCCTGCCGCTCGCCGATCTCGCGCGCGACGGACCGGAGCGCGCCGTCGAGTTCGCGCTCGTGCGCCAGCTCCTCGAGCGCCTCTCGGCGGACGAGCTCGGCCAGGTGCTGAGCCTGCTGCGCGCGCGTTTTGCCCAGGCGCTCGACGGCCAGCGTGCCGGGCGCATCGCCCTCATCGGCCTGCGCGGCGCCGGCAAAAGCACGCTCGGCCGCCGCCTGGCCGGCCATCTCGGCGTCCCCTTCCTCGATCTCGGCGTTGAGATCGAGAACCTCTCCGGCATCAGCCTCAGCGAGATCTTCTCGCTCTCGGGCCAGGCCACCTACCGCCGCCTCGAGCGGCGCGCCCTCGAGCGCCTGGTGGAGAGCCACGAGCGCGCGGTGATCGAGACCGGCGGCAGCCTCGTCTCCGAGCCGGGCACCTACGAGCTCTTGCTCGGCAGCTGCTACACCGTTTGGCTGCGCGCCGCCCCCGAGGAGCATATGAGCCGCGTGCTCGCGCAGGGCGATTACCGGCCGGTGGCAGGCAATGCCGAGGCGATGGACGACCTGCGCAGCATCCTCCTCGAGCGCGAGCCGCTCTACGCCCAGGCGGACGCCGTGGTGGACACGGCCGGCCGCAGCGCCGCCGAGAGCTTCAAGGAGCTTCTCGCAAGCCTTCCGGGATGGAACGCGAAATAATTCTTGCGTGAGCTGAAGTATGAACTAAAGTGCCGATCTCGGCGCGGCTGCCGCGAGGAGGCCATGATCAGCTTCGAGACGGATCCGCAGCGCTACCGGCATTGGCGCCTCTCCTTCGAGGACCGCCTCGCCGTGCTGGCGCTCGACGTGCGCGAGGAGGGCGGCCTCAAGCCGGGCTACGAGCTCAAGCTCAACTCCTACGATCTCGGCGTCGACATCGAGCTCCACGACGCGCTCCAGCGCATCCGCTTCGAGCATCCCGAGGTCGGCTGCGTGCTGCTCACCTCGGCCAAGGACCGCGTCTTCTCGGCGGGCGCCAACATCCGCATGCTGAGCCAGGCGAGCCACGTCGAGAAGGTCAATTTCTGCAAATTCACCAATGAGACGCGCAACGGCATGGAGGACGCGAGCCGCCACGGCGGGCTCGCCTTCGTCTGCGCCGTGAACGGCCCTTGCGCCGGCGGCGGCTACGAGCTGGCGCTTGCCTGCGACTGGATCGTCATGGCCGACGACGGCAACACCTCGGTCTCGCTGCCCGAGGTGCCGCTCTTGGCCGTGCTGCCGGGCACCGGCGGCCTCACGCGCCTCGTCGACAAGCGCAAGGTGCGGCGCGACCGCGCCGATTTCTTCTGCACGACCGAGGAAGGCGTCAAGGGCAAGCGCGCCCTCGACTGGCACCTCGTCGACGAGCTGGTGCCGAAGAGCCAGCTCGCGGAGGCGGCCCGCGCCCGCGCCAAAGCACTCGCCGAGCGCTCGCTCAGGCCGAAGAGCGCCGCCGGCATCCGCCTGACGCCGCTCGCCAAGACGGTCGAGGGCGAGCGCATCCTCTATCCGGCCTTGCGCGTGAGCCTCGAGCGCACCCTCGGCACGGCTGAGTTGACGCTCCTCGGGCCGTCCGCAGGACCGCCCGAGAGCCTCGAGGGCGTCCACGCCGAGGGCGCCGGTTTCTGGCCCCTGGCGCTCGCCCGCGCGCTCGACGACGCCATTCTCCATCTGCGCTCGAACGAGCCCGAGATCGGCACCTGGGTGTTCAAGAGCGAGGGCGACGCAGCACTCGTCGATGCGATGGACGCCGTCCTCCTCGCGCACCGCAGCGACTGGCTGGTGCGCGAGACGACGCTCTATTTGAAGCGCGTCTTCAAGCGCCTCGACGTGAGCTCGCGCACGCTGATCGCACTCGTCGAGCCGGGCAGCTGCTTCGCCGGCACGCTCCTCGAGCCGGTGCTGGCCGCCGACCGCAGCTACATGCTCGAGGGCCGGCTCGACGGCGACAACCGGCCGCCGGCAACTTTGCGTCTCGGCGAGGTCAACTTCGGGCCCTATCCCATGCCCAACGGCCTCTCGCGGCTCGCGAGCCGCTTCCTCGGGGAGCCACAGCTCCTGGAGACCGCGCGCGAGCTCATCGGCGAGGCGCTCGATGCCGAGGCGGCCGAAGCCGCGGGCCTTGTCACCTTCATTCCCGACGACATCGACTGGGCCGACGAGATCCGCCTGGCGCTCGAGGAGCGCGCGAGCTTCTCGCCCGACGCGCTCACCGGCATGGAGGCCTCGCTGCGCTTCGCCGGCCCCGAGACCATGGAGAGCAAGATCTTCGGCCGCCTCTCGGCCTGGCAGAACTGGATCTTCCAGCGCCCCAACGCCACCGGCGAGGCGGGCGCCCTCAAGCGCTACGGCAGCGGCCAACGCGGCGAGTTCGACAAGAAGCGCGTGTGAGGGAGATGAAGGGTCTTAGCGCAGGGGACGCGGAGGTTTCGCGGAGGACGCGGAGAGTAGCGCTCTTCCTCCGCGCCCCCTGTGCATCCTCCGCGACCTCTGCGCTGACGATTTCTTCCCGATCGATGAGGAGTGCGACGCCATGACGATCGACTATGCGGAGCGCATCCCGAACAACGTGCATCTCGCCGACGACCGCCGGCTGCAGCGCGCGCTCGAGGCCTGGCAGCCGCACTTCCTCGAGTGGTGGAAGGCGCTCGGCCCCGAGGGCTATCAGGCCAAGGACGTTCTATCTGCGCACCGCCACCTCGGTCGACGCCAAGGGCTGGGCGAGCTACGGCATGGTCAAGATGCCGGAGTACCGCTGGGGCATCTTCTTGGCCGACCCCGAAGCCGAGCGCAAGATCGGCTTCGGCGACTTCATGGGCGCGCCCGCCTGGCAGGAGGTGCCCGGCGAGTTCCGCGCCACCTTGCGCCGGCTCATCGTGACGCAGGGCGACACCGAGCCCGCCTCGGTCGAGCAGCAGCGCCGGCTCGGCCAGACCTGCCCCTCGCTCTACGACCTGCGCAACCTCTTCCAGGTCAACGTCGAGGAGGGCCGCCACCTCTGGGCCATGGTCTATCTCCTCCACGCCTATTTCGGCCGCGACGGCCGCGAGGAGGCCGAGGCGCTCCTCAAGCGCCATTCGGGCGATCCCGACAATCCGCGCATCCTCAGCACCTTCAACGAGCCGATCGGCGACTGGATGTCCTTCTTCTGCTTCTGCTACTTCACCGATCGCGACGGCAAGTACCAGCTGAAGTGCCTGGCCGAGAGCGCCTTCGATCCCTTGGCGCGCACCTGCCGCTTCATGCTGACCGAGGAGGCCCACCACATGTTCGTGGGCGAGACCGGCATCGGCCGCGTCATCCGCCGCGCCCTCGAGGTCATGGCCGAGCTCGGCACGGACGAGCCCGAGCGCATCCGCGCGCACGGCGCCATCGACCTCGCGACCGTGCAGCGCTACATCAATTTCTGGTGCTCCTCCTGCCTCGACCTCTTCGGCTCCGAGGTCTCGACCAACGCTGCGGGCTATTTCGCGAACGGCCTCAAGGGCCGGCCCGACGAGGCGAATTACGAGGACCACCGCTGCTCGGACAGCGTCTTCGCCATGGAGAAGCCCAAAGGCGAGGGCGCCATCGCAGCGGAAGAGGTGCCGCTCAGGAACGCCATGAACGAGATCGTGCGCCGCGCCTATCTCAAGGACTGCGACATCGGCGTGCAGCGCTGGAACCGCCTCATCAGGAAGGCGGGCGTGAATGTCGAGCTCAAGCTCCCGAGCGAGCGCTTCCGCCGCGGGGTCGGCGTCTGGGCCGGCTGGCATTTCGATCCGGCCGGCAACCCGCTCGCGGCCGAGGAATGGCAGAGCCGTCTTCCCGAATGGCTCCCGGGCGAGGCGGACCGGGCCTTCATCCAGAGCCTCATGCGGCCGGTCAACGAGCCGGGCAAGATGGCGGCGTGGCTTGCCCCGCCCGAGCGCGGCATCAACAACCTGTCGGTCGCCTACGAATACGTGCGGCTGTAGTCCCGCCCATCGCGGACGCTTGCAGGGCTGCCGTGGGTCCTTCGAGACGCGCCCCTTCGGGGCGCTCCTCAGGATGAGTTCAATTCGAGTGTGGCAGAAACATTTAAGCTCATCCTGAGGAGCGAGCGCAGCGAGCGTCTCGAAGGACCCCCGCACTCAGTCCGAGGCGCCCGAGCGCATCGCAGTCCGGTCGAGCGGCATAAGCGCCGGCCACAATTAAATCACGCGCCGCGGGGCTTCAAACGCCCGCCAATGGTGCTATAACCCTCGCTTCCCCACGAGACGCCCGTCCCGGCCTGCGGGCGGCGCCTTAGCAATCGCCAGTCGCAGGAGACTCCCCGTGCCCTTGACCGGACAGGATACGCTCAAGACCCGCCGCAGCCTCACCGTCGGCGGCAAGCGCTACGATTATTTCTCCATCGCCGCCGCCGAGAAGGCGGGGCTCGGCGACGTCCAGCGCTTGCCCTACTCGCTCAAGGTGCTGCTGGAGAACCTCCTGCGCTGGGAGGACGGCCGCACCGTGAGCGTGGACGACGTGAAGGCGGTCGCCCTCTGGCTCAAGGAGCGCCGCTCCGACCGCGAGATCGCCTACCGCCCGGCGCGCGTCTTGATGCAGGACTTCACCGGCGTCCCCGCCGTCGTCGACCTCGCCGCCATGCGCGACGCCATGGTCAAGCTCGGCGGCGATCCCAAGCGCATCAACCCGCTGGTGCCCGTCGACCTCGTCATCGACCATTCGGTGATGGTGGACTCCTTCGGAAGCCCGGGGTCCTTCCGCAAGAACGTGGTGCTCGAGTTCGAGCGCAACCGCGAGCGCTACGAGTTCCTGCGCTGGGGCCAGCTCGCCTTCGACAATTTCCGCGTGGTGCCGCCCGGCACCGGCATCTGCCATCAGGTCAACCTCGAGTACCTCGCCCAGACCGTGTGGGTTGCCGAGGAGGGCGGCACGGCGCTCGCCTATCCCGACACGCTCGTCGGCACTGACAGCCACACCACCATGGTGAACGGCTTGGCCGTGCTCGGCTGGGGGGTGGGCGGCATCGAGGCCGAGGCGGCCATGCTCGGCCAGCCCATCTCCATGCTCATCCCCGAGGTGGTCGGCTGCAAGCTCACCGGCCGGCTCAAGGAGGGGGCGACCGCGACCGACCTCGTGCTCACCGTCACTCAGATCCTGCGCAAGAAGGGAGTGGTGAACAAGTTCGTCGAATATTACGGCAACGGGCTCGACAGCCTCTCGCTCGCCGACCGGGCGACGCTCGGCAACATGGCGCCGGAATACGGCGCCACCTGCGGCTTCTTCCCGATCGACGGCGAGACGCTGCGCTACCTGCGTTTCACCGGCCGCAACGAGGAGCGCGTCGCCCTGGTCGAGGCCTACGCCAAGGCGCAAGGCATGTGGCGCGACAAGACGAGCCCCGACCCCTTCTTCAGCGACACCGTCGAGCTCGACCTCGCGAGCGTCGAGCCCTCGATCGCCGGCCCCAAGCGCCCCCAGGACAAGGTACTGCTCTCGAGTGCTGCCGCGAGCTTCAACGACAGCCTCAAGGACTTCGTCGGCGAGGCGGGGCGCAGCAAATCCGTACAGGTCAAGGGCGCCAACTACGCGCTCAAGGACGGCGACGTGGTGATCGCCGCCATCACCAGCTGCACCAACACCTCCAACCCGAGCGTGCTGGTGGGCGCCGGCCTCCTCGCGAGGAACGCCAACGCGCGCGGCCTCAAGGTCAAGCCCTGGGTCAAGACCTCGCTGGCGCCCGGCAGCCAGGTGGTGAGCGACTATCTTGCCGCGGCGCGGCTCGACACAGAGCTCGACAAGCTCGGCTTCAACCTGGTGGGCTACGGCTGCACCACCTGCATCGGCAATTCCGGCCCGCTGCCCGACGCCATCGTCGAGGCGATCGACGAGGGCGATCTCGTGTGCGCCGCCGTGCTCTCGGGCAACCGCAACTTCGAGGGCCGCATCAATGCCATGACGCGCGCCAACTATCTCGCCTCGCCGCCCCTCGTGGTCGCCTATGCGCTCGCCGGCTCCCTCAAGCTCGACCTCGCGCGCGAGCCGCTCGGCGAGGACGCCGGCGGCACGCCCGTCTACCTCAAGGACATCTGGCCGGGGAGCAAGGAGATCCAGTCGACGATCCACGAGGTGCTCTCGGCCGAGATGTTCCGCAAGCGCTACGCCAACGTCTTCGAGGGGCCGCCCGAGTGGCGCGCCATCGAGGTGAAGCCGAGCATGACCTACGCCTGGGGCACCGGCAGCACCTACGTCAAGCACCCGCCCTATTTCGAGGGCATGGCGGCCGCGCCCGCCAAGGGCTTCGGCGACGTGAAGGGCGCCCGCCCGGCGGCCCTGCTCGGCGATTCGGTCACCACCGACCACATCTCGCCCGCGGGCTCGATCAAGAAGGACAGCCCCGCCGGCGAATACCTCCTCGAGCACCAGGTGCGCCCGCTCGACTTCAACTCCTACGGTGCGCGGCGCGGCAACCACGAGGTCATGATGCGCGGCACCTTCGCCAATATCCGCATCAGGAACGAGATGGTGCCGGGGGTCGAGGGCGGCGTCACCAAATACGTCCCCGACGGCAAGGTGATGCCCATCTACGATGCCGCGATGAAATACCAGGCGGCGGGCACGCCGCTCGTCGTCGTCGCCGGCAAGGAGTACGGCACCGGCTCCTCGCGCGACTGGGCGGCCAAGGGCACTCTCCTCCTCGGCATCAAGGCCGTGGTGGTCGAGAGCTTCGAGCGTATCCATCGCTCCAACTTGGTTGGAATGGGCGTTCTTCCTCTCCAGCTTCCGGAGGGCATCACGCGCAAGACCCTCAAGCTCGACGGCAGCGAGACTTACGACGTCATCGGCCTGACCGGTGGCATCAAGCCGAGCATGAAGCTGGACCTGGTGATTTACAGAAAGAACGGTCAGTCTGAAACCGTTCCCGTCACCTGCCGCATCGACACCGAGGAGGAAGTCGAGTATTTCCGCCACGGCGGCATACTGCAGTACGTGCTGCGCCACCTGGCGAAGCCGGCGTAGGGGCGACTTCCGGTCGGGCCATCCTTCGAGACGCGCCCCCCGGCGCGCCAAGCGCGCCTCTCTTGCATCATGCAAGAGAGCGGGCCTTCGGCCCGCGGGGCGCTCCTCAGGATGAGAAGAATTTGTCTGTGGCATAAAGACTTAACCCCCGGGACGAAGTGCCCGGGGGAGCGGGCGCAGCGCGCGTCTCGAAGGACGCACCGCGGACAGTCCGAGGCCCTGTGCATCGAATGGCCCGATGCTGGCGAGGGTTGGGCGAAGGTTGCGGGTTCGTAATCCGGCATTCTAGGCGTGCTTTGCCAAATCGCTCGTTCCATTGACATCGGACTTCCGAAGGCTGTATTCCAAAACGGACGCTTTCCGGGGGCATCATGCCGCGGAGCAAGGCTTTCGATCCCGATGTGGCGCTGCGTAAGGCCATGCAGCTCTTCTGGCGGCAGGGCTACGAGGCGACCTCGGTCGACCAGCTCGTCCGTGCCATGGGCGTGAACCGGGCGAGCCTCTACGCCACCTTCGGCGACAAGCGGAGCCTCTTCCGCCGTGCGCTCGAGCGCTATTTCGCGTCGGTGCTGGCGCCGCGCCTGGCCCTCGTCGAGCAGGCGCCGTCGCCGCTCGCGGGGTTGCAGGCGCTCTTGGCCGAGGTCGTCGCCTTTGCCGCGGGCGATCCGCAGCGCCGCGGTTGCCTCGCCGTCAATAGCGCCTGCGAGCTCGCGAACCGCGATGCCGAGCTTGCGGCCCTCCTCAAGGCGCAGGCGGAGGAGCTCGAGCGCCTGCTCGCGCGCGTGATCGCGCGCGCGCGCGAGAAGGGCGAGATCCCGGCCGCGCGCGATCCCGTGCCGCTCGCCCGCCTCTTAGCTACGGTGATCGACGGCTTGCGCGTGCGCTCCAAGCTCGATCCCGGCCGTGCCGAGCTCGAGAGCATCGCCGCAGCAGCACTGGCAGCGCTCGCATGAGCCGCCGGCGCGCGCGGACGCGCCTTACCATCCGCCAACTTCACCATTAATTGACTCGGCCAAGGCACTCCGGGAGCTTATCGTCGCGTCATGTCCAAAATCGCATTCCTCTCTGCCGCCACGGCCCTGCTCGCCGCCGTCCCGCTTCCCGCCGCCGCGGCGGGCGGCACGCCGGTCGTGGTCGAGCTCTTCACCTCCGAGGGCTGCTCGAGCTGCCCGCCGGCCGACGCTTATCTCGGCGAGCTCGCGCATCGGGCCGGCGTCGTGGCGCTCGCCTTCCACGTCGATTACTGGGACTACATCGGCTGGAAGGATCCTTTCGCCTTCCACGAGGCGACCGAGCGCCAGCGCCGCTACACCGCGGCACTCGGCAACCGCTATCTCTATACGCCCGAGATGGTGGTCGACGGCAGGCGCGACGCGACCGGCTCGGACCGCGAGACCGTTAGCGAGCTCATCGATTCCGAGGAGAAGGCCGTGCGCAAGCTCCAGCTCGCGGTGAGCGAGACGGGCAGCGACGGCTACACGGTCGGCATCCCGGCCTCGAGCTTCAGCGGCGGCGCCACGGTGTGGCTCGCCCTCTTCGACCGCGAGCACGAGACGGCGGTCGGCCGCGGCGAGAACGAGGGCCATACGCTCAAGGAGTTCAACGTCGTGCGCGAGCTGCGCAGCATCGGCCGCTACGACGGCAAGGAGCAGCACATCGCCCTGGCGATGGAGCCCATGCCGGAGCAGGGCTGCGCCGTCCTGGTGCAGTCCGACTACAAGGCGGGCGACGGACAGGGCGCCATGCTGGGCGCCGCCCTCGTCGAACGCAAGTAGGGGTGCCGGCTCACGTCTCCGCCGCCGCTTCGGCGGCGGCGAGCTCGCGCAAGCCGTTCAGCGCCACCTGGAAGAACGCCTCCTGCGCCATGGCCTGGGGATAGACCGCATAGGCCGGGCGGCGGAACTCGGGTGCCGCTGCCACGAGATGGAGGCGCCCCTCGTCGAGATACGGCCGCACCGCGCGGATGGGGAAGTAGGCCGTGCCGCCGTTCTCGAGGATATAGCTCAGGCCGAGCAGGCCGATCGAGACGCTCACCGCCGGCGTCGCGAAGTCGGGGAAGGCCTGGCTGTGGCCCGAGAGGAAGGCCGGACCCCAATCGACGAAGACGTAGCCTTCGCCGATCGCAGGCGCTGCGTCCTTCTCGCTCGACACCATGACGAGACGGTCGTCGAAGAGGGGCTCGATGACGAAGCCGGTGCGGCTCTGCGGCGCATACATCGCCGCGATGTCCAAGAGGCCCTCGCCGAGCTGGCGCACCAGCGTCTCGGGCGTGCCGACCTCGGCGCGCACCGCTACGTCCGGCATGGCGTTGCGGATCCACGGCAGCCACTTGATGAGGAGCCGGTCCCACAGGCTGTACTGGCCGCCGATGCCGAGCGAGGCGCGGAAGCCGGGCGGCAGCGCCACCTCCTGCCGTGCCTGCTGCCAGGCGCGCACCAGCGTCGTGGCGTAGCGGCGGAACTGCTGGCCCGCCGCGGTCAGCTGGGCGCCCGCCTTGCTGCGCACGAAGAGCGGCCGGCCCAGGCTGTCCTCGAGCGCCTTGATGCGCATGCTGGCGGTCGACTGCGTGATGTTGAGGCGCTCGGCCGCCTTGACGAAGGTGCCGGTCTCGGCGATCTCGAGAAATGTGCGTGCCTGCTCGATGTCCATCGCGAGCCGTGAAGAGGGCTGCTTGCCGTCCAGGCATTGCACGCCCGGACTTATCGGAAACTATGATTTTATATATCTATAAAATTCATTTGTCCAATGGAAGGGGCACTTTTAGGTTGGCACTGCCGACTGCACTTGGCCGCTCCTCGGAGCGGCGAGGCTGCCAATAGGCGACGCCTAGACCTAACCGCAGAGGCGGCACCGTCCCTACCGGTGCCGAGTAGCGGCCGCCCCACCCTGGAGGCGGCCGCATTTTTTGCCCCCGGCTGCGGAAGCACTCTCACGCGGCGACGCGCGCGTTGTATGATTGCTCGCCGGAGATGCACCGGCCGCGGGCGCCGGCACCGTCAGGCGGGGGCCGCGAGGGCGGTCGTTCCGCCTGCTCCGGCGATCGAACCGGACGAGGAGGGGCGATCCTTGAACGAGGAGCACGGCAGGTGCTGACTGGATGACCGAGGCGGAGCGGCTGGCGCGGCAGCAGGAGGCGGCGGATTCCTATCACAGGTTGGCGCTCGAGCTCGAGGCCGCCGGCCTCACGGAGGCCGCGCTGATCGGCTTCCAGGCGGCGGCGTCGCTCGATCTGCTCAACCCGGTCCTTCAGCAGAGCTTTGGCGGCCCATTCAACGGCCAGGAGCGGCGCCGCGAGATATTCAAGGGAATATTGGCGCACCTGCTGCCCGGCGCGGTTGTCGAGACCGGCACCTATCGCGGCACCACGACCGAATACATCGCCGGGATCTTCTCCGGTCCCATCTTTAGCTGCGAGGTCGATACGCGCTGCTTCCTGGCGTCGCGCCGCAAGCTCGCGCGCTTTGCGCATGTCGAGATCGCGCAGTGCGATTCCCGGCGCTTCCTCAGGGAGGCGCTGGACAAGCTGCCGCCGGGCGCGCCGATCCTGATCTATCTCGACGCCCATTGGGGCGCCGATCTGCCGCTGCGCGAGGAGATCGAAATCGTGCTGACGTTCGGCCGCGATGCCGCGATCATGATCGACGATTTCGAGGTGCCTTTCGATCAAGGCTATGGCTTCGACGATTACGGCGCCGGCGGCCGGCTCTCGCTCGCCCTGCTCGAATTCGTCAAGGACCGGTCGATTCGGCTGTTCTTTCCCAGCACCGCCTCGGAGCGCGAAACCGGTGCGCGGCGCGGCTCGGTCGTGCTCGCGACCAGCCCGCGGGTCGCTGCCGCGCTTGCCGAGGTCGGCGGTCTCGTCGGCGGAGATTGGCACGATTGGCACACCGGTTAGGCGCCGCCAGCTCCTCCCTCTACTCGTCGCTCTCGGGCTCCGCCTCCGCGTCATAGAGCACCTCGAGGACCACGAACCACGGGTAGCGGCTGTCGAGCGCCGTTCCGTCCGCGCCCGCCAAGGTGCCGCCTTCCGCGAGCGGCACATGGGTCAGGCTCACGGCGTCGTCCACATTGCCGCCGATGACGCTCAGCACCCCCGGCTGCACCTCGACCGCGATCGCGCAATGGCCGGGCCATATTGTGGCGGTGGGCAGATCGGCGAAGCGCAAGTGGCGGGCGCGGCCGCGCCCGAGGCAGATGAGGTCGCCCGGCTTGGGCGCATAGCTCTCGGGCGGCTCGGCGCGCAGGATGGGCGACTTCCCTGCCGCCGCGGCATTGACGTAGGCGGCGTGGTCGGCGGCATAGGGGAAGCGCTTCGCAGCACCCGCGATGCGCATGACGTAGGAGATGAAGGCGGCCGACCAGGCGTATTGGCCGTCGACGCTGGCGGGAAAGACGGCGCCGTTCGCGTCGTGCTTGCCCGTCCAGGCGACCTCGGGAGCATCGGCCTCGAGCCCGATCCACCAATATTCGCCGACGCGCTGCCAGAGGCCCGCCTGACGCTCCGGCTTCTCCGCGGGCGTCGGCTGCTGTCGCGTGCCCGGCGCCTCGTTGGCCACGGGCGAGCCGAAGAGACGCCACTCGCGGAGCGCCACCGCCACCGCGTCCGCGCGGTTGAACGGCTCGTAGGGCTTGTCGGCGAAGCGCGGCGCATGATCGGCGGGCGCGCAGGCGGCGAGTGCCGCAAAGAGGAGCGCCGCGGCGACGCTGCGGAACATCGTCGCACGAAGCGATGCGGCTGCTCTTCTCACGCCTTTCTCCACCGAATGCCCCTCCAAGCTCAGAGTGCCCCTCCCCCCTTGAGGGGGAGGTTGGCCGCGCAGCGGCCGGGAGGGGGGTATCGAGGGTGCGGTATAGCAATTGGGTGTTGGCGAAGCGACCCCATTGGAATCAGAATTAGCCGATGGTCTCGCCGATCGCCCGTCGCCTGCGCCAGACGCCGACGGAGGCGGAAATCCGCCTATGGTCGCGCCTCCGCCGAAAACAGCTCGACGGCTTTCGCTTCCGTCGTCAGCAGCCCATCGGCCCCTATGTGGTCGACTTCTTTTGTCCTGAAGCCGCGCTCATCGTCGAGGTCGATGGCGGCCAACATGCTTGGAGCGAAACAGAGGATTCGGCTCGCACTCGCTGGCTCGAGGCACGCGGCTATCGAGTCGTCCGCTTCTGGAACAATGACGTGCTCGGCAACACGGACGGAGTGCTTCTCTCGATTCGCGACGCACTGCACGGCCAACCCCCCTCCCGGCAACGCTGACGCGTTGCCGACCTCCCCCTCAAGGGGGGAGGGGCAACATCTGTCCGAGTCCTTAAGCCTTCACGCCGCGAGGCCGCGCTCGAGCACGTTGGCGAGGCGGCGGGAGAAGGCGGCGGGGTCGGGCGGCGTCTCGCCTTCGACGATGCGCGCCTGGTCGAGGAGGAGATAGGCGTAGTCGGCGAGCCGCTCGTCCGAGCCCTTGGCCGAGAGGTGGCGCACCAGCTCCTTGATGAGCGGATGGCGCGGGTTGAGCTCGAGGATGCGCTTCGACTGGCCGCCGAGCTGCTTGTGCTGGCGGAGGATGCGCTCGAGGTGCATGTCCATGTCGCCCTCGTCCGCGACCAGGCAGACCGCGCTGTCGGTCAGGCGCTCGGAAGCGCGCACGTCCTTGACCGCGTCCTTGAGCGTGAGCTTGAAGAGGGCGACGAGCCCGCTCACCGCACCCGCCTCGCTGTCCTTCTCGGGTGCTAAGGCCTTGGCCTCGGCACCCCCCTTGATCTTGGCGAGATCGGCGCCGCCGCGCGTCACCGACTTGAAGGGCTTCTCCTTGTAGCCCTCCACCGACGAGAGCCAGAAGCCGTCGACCGGGTCGGTCATCAGCAGCACCTCGATGCCCTTGGCGCGGAAGCCCTCGAGCTGCGGGCTCTTGGCCAGTGCGTCCAACTCCTCGCCGGTGATATAGTAGATGGCCTCCTGGCCCTCCTTCATGCGGCCAACATAGCTCTCGAGCCCGACGAGGCCGCTCTCCGCCGTCGAGCGGAAGCGGGCCAGGCCCAAGATGCGCTCGCGCTCGCCCGCCTCCTCGTAGATGCCCTCCTTCACCACGGCGCCGAAGTTGCCCCAGAACTTGGCGTAATCCTCGGCGTCCTCCTTGGCGCGCTTCTCGAGGGTGTCGAGCACGCGCTTCAAGAGGCCCGAGCGGATGCGCGCCAGAAGCGGGTTCTTCTGCAGCATCTCGCGGCTCACGTTGAGCGGCAGGTCCTCGCTGTCGACGATGCCGCGGAGGAAGCGCAGCCACGAGGGCAGCAGCTCCGGGCAATCGTCGGTGATGAAGACGCGCTTCACGTAGAGGCGGAGATGGCCCTTGCGCTCGGGATGGAAGAGATCGAAGGGCGGCGTCCCCGGCACGTAGAGGAGGGCCGAATAGTCGAGCTTGCCCTCGGCGCGGTAATGCAAGGTGAGCCACGGATCGTCGAAGCTGTGCGCCACGTGGCGGTAGAACTCCTTGTACTGGAGCTCGCTGATCTCGCTCTTGGGCCGCGTCCACAGGGCCGAGGCCTGGTTGAGCGTCTCCGCCTTGCCGGCACCCTCGAGCTCGATGGGGATAGCGATGTGGTCCGAGTAGCGCTTGACGATGCCGCGGAGGCGCGCGGGATCGAGGAATTCCTTGCCCGCTTCGCTCAGGTGGAGGGTGATGCGCGTGCCGCGCGCCGCGAGCTCGGCCTCGGCGATGGTGAAGCTGCCCTTGCCGTCCGAGCTCCAGCGCCAGGCCTCCGCCTCGCCCGCCTTCCGCGAGACGACCTCGACGCGGTCGGCCACCATGAAGGCGGAATAGAAGCCGACGCCGAACTGGCCGATGAGGCTCGGCGCCTCCTTGCCCCCCTCGCCTTCCTTGGCAGCATCGCCGCCCGCCGCCGCGGCGACGAAGGCCGCGGTGCCCGAGCGCGCGATGGTGCCGAGGTTCTCGACGAGCTCCGCGCGGTTCATGCCGATGCCGTTGTCGGCGATCGTGAGGGTGCCGGCCTCCTTGTCGAGGGAGAGGAGGATGCGGAAGCTGCCGTCGCCCTCGAGGAGCTCGGGCCTGGTGAGCGCCTCGTAGCGCAGCCGGTCGCAGGCGTCCGACGCGTTCGAGATGAGCTCGCGGAGGAAGACCTCCTTCTCGCTGTAGAGCGAGTGGGCCACGATATCCAGGAGCTTGGCGACCTCGGCCTGGAAGCTGAGCTTTTCCTCGGACATGATCCCCTCGACTGTGCGTTTCCGTCCCCCGGCCGTGATATGAGGAAGAGGAGAGCCGGGTGCAAGACCCCCGGCGCCACAAGCGGCGGGGCGGGGAAGAGCCATGATCGACGAGACGCACGACGCAAGGCGGCGGAGCTGGGTGCCGGGCGCCGACGGACATAGGGACTTCCCGATCCAGAACCTGCCGTTCGGCGTCTTCCGGCCCGCGGGCGGCGCCCCGCGCGGCGGCGTTGCCGTCGGTGAGTGCATCCTCGAGCTCGCGGCCGTGCTGGCGGCTGGGCTGCTCGACGGCGAGGCGGCAGCGGCGGCCAAGGCGGCGGCCGGGCCCCGCCTCAATCCTCTCCTGGCTCTGGGCGCGGCACCGCGCACGGCATTGCGCCGGCGCCTCTCGGCCCTCCTCGCCGCCGACGGCCCGGATGGTGAGCGTGCCGCGGCGTTGGCGGAGAAGCTTCTCCACAAGGCCGCGGACTGCACGCTCGAGCTCCCCGCCGCCATCGGCGGCTACACCGACTTCTACGCCGGCATCCACCACGCGACCAATGCCGGGCGCCTCTTGCGCCCCGACAATCCGCTCCTCCCCAATTACAAGCACCTGCCGGTCGCCTATCACGGCCGCACCTCGTCGATCTCTGCCTCGGGTGCGCCGGTCAAGCGGCCGAACGGCCAGCGCAAGCCCGCCTCCGAGGCGTTGCCTAGCTTCGGGCCGAGCCGCAACCTCGACTACGAGATCGAGCTCGGCCTGTGGATCGGTCCGGGCAACCGCCAGGGCGAGCCCATCGCGATCACAGAGGCGGGCGGGCACGTGGCCGGCTTCTGCCTCTTGAACGACTGGTCCGCGCGCGACATCCAGGGCTGGGAGTACCAGCCCCTCGGCCCCTTCCTCGGCAAGAACTTCGCGACCACGATCTCGCCCTGGCTGGTGACGGCCGAGGCGCTCGCTCCCTTCCGCGTGCCCCAGGCACAGCACCCCGCAGGTGACCCGGCACCGCTCCCCTATCTCATGGATGTGCGCGATCAGGCGGCGGGCGCCCTCGACGCGACCCTCGAGGTGCTGCTCTCGACGCCTGGGATGCGCGAGCGCTCGCTGCCGCCCGAGCGGCTCTCGCAAGCCTCCGCCCGCGACCTCTATTGGACGCCCGCCCAGATGGTGGCGCACCACACGAGTGGGGGCTGCAACCTCGAGCCCGGCGACCTCTTCGGCAGCGGCACCGTGAGCGGGCCGGAGCGCGCAAGCTTCGGCAGCCTCCTCGAGCTCAGCGAAGCCGGCCGGCGGCCCCTCGCCCTCGCCTCGGGCGAGACGCGGCGCTTCCTCGAGGACGGCGACGAGGTCATCTTCCGCGCCTCATGCCGCCGCGAGGGCTTCGCCTCGATCGGCTTCGGGGAATGCCGCGGCACGATCGCCCCGGCCCTGTCCCCCCTCCCTACCCTCCCCCTCAAGGGGGGAGGGGATCCGTGAGCGGGCTTGATAACTTCCCCCTCCCCCTTGAAGGGGGAGGGTTGGGGTGGGGGTGACGCTCAAATTCGCGAGAGTTGGCGCTACCCGTGCAGCACCAGCTTCTGCACGCGCCAGTTTAGGAGCTCGCCGACGTAGAGCACGTTCGGCGCCGGACAGGCCATCTCGTGGATCCAGCCGAACTGCTTCAGCTGCTTGCCCGATTGGCCGAGCACGCCGAGGAGCTTGCCCTCGAGCGAGAGCCTGTAGATGCGGCCGGGAAAGGCGTCGGCGCTGTAGAGCACCGGGTGCGGCCCGGGCGAAATGCAGATCGCCCAGGGCGAGCCGGGTGCGAAGGTGCCGGCGGCGATCGTGGCCTCGTCCGGTACGTTGCCGATCGCCGGGCGTGCGTCGGGCGGCACCGGCACGTCGATGGTGAACTGGCGCTGGAAATTGCCCTCGCCGTCGAACACCTGGATGCGGCGGTTGCTGCGGTCGGCGACATAGACGCTGCCCTTGGCGTCGACCGCGATGCTGTGCGGCGTGTGGAACTGGCCGGGACCGGTGCCGCGGTCGCCCCACGACTTGAGCCAGTTGCCGTCCTTGTCGACCTTGGCCACGCGCGAATTGATGTAGCCGTCGCTGATGTAGGTGTTGTCGGCGGCGTCCCAGGCCACGTCGGTCACCTGGCGGAAGCGGCCCGGCTCGGACGGCAGCGGCGGGTTGGGATGCTTGAGCGGGCCGGTCTCCTCGTCGGAGGCCTCCTGCTTGCGCCCGAACACCATGGCGACGCGGCCCTCGGGCGTGAACTTGATCACCATGTCCGAGCCCTTGTCCGTCACCCAGATGTTGTCGTGGCGGTCGACCTTGACGGTGTGCGCGAACGACCAGGCATAGAGATTGTGGCCGATCTCGCGGATGAACTGGCCGCCCGGCGCGAACTCGAGGAGCTGGGTCGCCGCCGCGGCATAGGCGGGGCCGGTCGAGTTGCCGCGCGAGAGCACGAAGACGTGGCCCTTGGAATTGAGCGCCACGCCCGAGCATTCGCCGAAATAGATGTCGCGCGGCAGGCGCAGCGGATTGGGCACGGAATCGTAGGCGATGGCCGGCACCGTCTCGGCCAAGGCAAAGCGCGGCAGCAGTGCGAGCGCCGCAGCGCTTGCGCCTGCGGCCTGCAGGAAGCGGCGGCGGGCGAAGCTGCCGCGTCGCGGATCGCCGCAACATGGGCAGGATTCGGCATGATGCAGGCTCATCGGATGACCTCCCTATCGGATGCGGGGCTTTTACCCCTTTTGCAATCATAGCGCGCGCCGCTCGGCGCGTAACCCCTCATCCGCCACGGCCGGGAGCTCAGGCGCGCTCCGCCCGCGCCGCGTAGCAGCCGAACTTCGCATAGTGAATATGGACATAGGCGGCGGCCGGATCGGAGAGCAGCCTCTCGAGCGCCGGTCCAAGGTCCTTGCCGTCGACGAGCTCGGCCGCGACGATCATCGCCCGGCCGTCGAAAGCGCGCAGCGACAGCATCCTCGAGCGGAAAAGCTCGGGCACCTCGCCCTTTGCCGGACGGGCCTGCTCGACTCCTTTGCGCACGAAGATCGCATGGGCGGCGCGATAGGGAGAGACACTCTCCTGATGCTCGTAGTTCACCAGGATGAGCTCGTCGCCCACTTCGGCGTCGGCCAGGCTCACCCGGCAGGGAAAGCCCGGCTTCGTCGTAGCGGTCATGCGAACCGCCAGATGGCCGGCAAGCTCCTCGTCCGACATGGCGAAGAGCTTCGCGAAACGCCGATGCTCGAGCGCCGTGATCTGAAAGCTCATGGGGTCCTCCTTTTCGACCCGAGCTGGATAGTCCGTCCGCTCTTCGAGAACACTCCGATTCTTGCTTTCAATATGTCCGCCCTCTCCCTTACCCTCGCACCGCAGCGGCCGCCTGGAATGGAGGATGACATGAACGCAACGCCCATTCGGCGCATCGTGACGGGCCATGACGGAGAGGGCAAAGCCGTCGTGATCTCCGACGGGCCGGTCGCGCACGTGCGCACCTCTGAAGCGCGCCCGGGCGTCGCCTTCACGAACGTCTGGACGACCGCCCGCATGCCGGCCGAGGTTCACGGCTCGGTCGATCCCGTGACTCCGGCCATGACGTTGGAGCCGCCGCCGCACGGCACCAATTTCCGCATCGTCGAGTTCGGGCCGGAAAAAGGCTACATCGGATCGGTCGACGCCGCTGCGGCCCGCGCGGCGTTTGCCGGCATGGGCGGTGCCGCGCACGCGCTCGCCCACGGCGGCACTGCGCGCCACCCCTTCATGCACCGGACGAAGACGGTCGACTACGGCATCGTGCTCGCGGGCGAGATCACCCTCGTCCTCGACGACAGCGAGGTCCTCATGCGCGCCGGCGACATCTGCATCCAGCGCGGCACCAGCCATGCCTGGAGCAACCGCTCCGACGCCGCTTGCGTCATGGCCTTCGTGCTCATCGACGGCGACCGCCTCGATCCGTGACGGGATTGGCGCGCCGGACGGGAGATGCGCTCGACCGCAATCCCCCCTCGCCCCCTGAAAGGGGGAGAGGGTTGCGCAGGCTTTCCCCCGGGCTTGACCCGGGGGTTAGCCGGAGCTGGGTGAGGGGGAATTGACTTCGTGCGCACCAACTTGGTCGCGACCAAGTGAAGGCGCCACTAAGCTACTATTTTACTGAAGGAACTCAGTGAGACGGACGAATTTTCAGTGGCTGGGTGGAATTAGATCGTGGCGCGATCATCGACGCGTTGCCCCCGCGTCGATGGGTGAGGGGGACGAGTCTGCGGCGCCTGGGTGCGGCGAAGACGATTTGATCTGCGCTCTCAACTAGGGCGACTTTCGACATCGGCAATTGACCCCTAGCGGCCTCTCGAGCGTCATCCAGGCGCACACCCCCGGCCCTCTTCACATCGCTAGAAACAGCTCGGCGGCAGAGGTGGCAACGTGCTCATGGATTGCTCTACGATCGACGCCCTCGGTATTAGCCGGGGCGGGCGCAGCACGAAGATCCATGCGGTCGTCGACGGCAAAGGCCGCCCGCTGAACTTCATCGTCACGGGCGCACAGGTCCATGACAGCCAAGTCGTCGAAGCGGTGCTGGACACGCCCAAGCCGCCCCTCGCCGTCGCGGCCGACAAGGCTTATGACAGCCAAAAGGTCCGCCAGCAGATCAGGGACGAAGGTGCCTTGCCCGTCATCCCCAGCCGCAGCAATGCCACCAAGAAAGCCTATTGTCCCAAGCGCATCTATCGCAGGCGCCACAAGATCGAAAATTACTTCTGCCGCATCAAGGATTGGCGGCGCATCGCAACCCGATACAACAAGCTGGCCAGAAACTTCCTTGCCGCCGCAGCCCTCGTCGGCGCACTCTACTGGATCAAATTGTGAGTCCAGACCCTAGTCAGGAACTATGGGGTATTTTGGAGTGCGGAGAATGTGTACTGGGGCAAGGGCGGTCTCGGAAATGAAGGCGCCATCTGGGGTGTTCCCGAAAATCGGACAACCAGCCCGCCGACCAATTTCCGCGAACAGATAGCCGTATACGCCCTGTACAGCGACTATCGGGTTGTTTACGTAGGCCAGACTGGATCTGGCGATCAAAGGCTATTCCGTAGACTACGGGCTCATAGAAAGGACCATCTCAAAGATCGATGGAATTCATTTTCGTGGTTCGGTCTGGTCCCGGTTAACGAAAAGTGGAGAGACCTCCGCCTAAATTTCCGAATTAAGCCCGACGTAAACGACACACTCGACCACATCGAGGCTATTCTGACCGCGGTTTGTGAGCCGCCGTTGAACCTACAAAGAGGTCGCTTCGGCGGTGCCGAACAGTATATCCAGCATCCTGACAATCGCTTGTCGCCCAAGTCAACGGAGCGCGCAGCGCAAGTGGTGGAGCGGCTCAACAGCATCGACGCTAGACTGGCGAAGTTGGTCAAGGCGTAATTACTCGTCAGGCGTTGAGCGATTAAACTTCGGGATTCATCACCATAACGACGAAGTGCCGAAATGGTGACTCGCCGCCACGCGCTGGCGTGGCATGTTCAGGCACATACCAAATCCGCGTACATAATCCCTTTGGTTTCGCTGTAACGGTGTGGTTTCAGGCTAGGTCGTCCAGAGTCATAGCGTCCAACCGTGCCAGCCTATTCAAGCGTTCAAGGGCCGACCCGATTCCGTAGTTCGTGCCTCCGCCCATGGCGGGATGCGGGACGAGATAGCCTGTTCGAGTCAACGCTGCGGCCGCGGCACTGAAGTCGTCAGCCGTAGGGAACAAATTTGGGATCAATTCCGGCCCAGCCGATATAAATGTCTTTCCGTATCTCTTTTCTTCGTCAGGTACATCGGGTTTGGTCAGGTTTCGACATACGGTGGCAAGTAGAATGACTTCTTCCCTGCGCAAGGAAGCAAGAGTGTCGGCGTGTCGCAAGAATTCATCCGCTACTAACGCCCCGAATTCCATCTGTCCAGCAATAACTCGGGCCATGAGGCGCAGATTGCGGCGAGCGGTCCCCTCCCGGGCTGCCCGAATATAGCGATAGGCGATGGATACGGCTTCCTCGATCTCCGGATCCGTAATATCTCGGCTGCCACGACGGACCTCGGCGATCAGAATGGCATGGGCCGCTTCCAGCCTGTCCTTCAAAAAATGTCGAAGCAAAGCTTCAGCGGTCATGCCAGCCAAATTCCCACCCGGAAGTTGGCAGGCTGCCAAGATGTCGCCCAATACAGCACCGAACACCGCTGGCAATCGGTTGGTCATCGTTTTTCCCTCACTTGGAGGTCCGATAGTATATCAGCCCGAAAAGCGATTCGAGTACAGAGGTCGGTGCCCTGTCGGACCGATAAGTCGACGGTGATTGAATGGTTTGTCGGCCTTTGGAACGTCTTCTCCTCCCCTATTGCCCCACCCCCACCCCCTGCTACACTTCCCCCCGTGGCCCCCTTCCCCCCGCGCCGCGGCACCCGACCGGACTCGCCTTACGGCGAGCTCCGCCGCCGTCTCCTGGCCGAGATCGCCGAGGAGGTGCGCGAGACCGAGGCTTATCTCGGCAAGTCAGCACTCTCGCCGCGCGTGATGGCGGCATTGGCCAAGGTGCCGCGCGAGGCCTTCGTGCCCGACGAGCTCGCGCTCCGCGCCTACGACAATGCGCCGCTCCCCATCGGCCATGGCCAGACCATCTCGCAGCCCTATATCGTCGCGGTGATGAGCGACATGCTGGAGCCGCTGCCGGGCGACGTGGTGCTCGAGGTCGGCACCGGCTGCGGCTACCAGGCGGCGGTGCTCGCCGAGCTCGCGGCCCGCGTCTACTCGATCGAGGTGGTGGCCGAGCTCGGCGCCAGTGCTGCGCGGCGCCTCGCACGGCTCGGCTACGGCAACGTCGAGGTGCGCGTGGGCGACGGGGCGCTCGGCTGGCCCGAGCATGCGCCCTTCGACGGCATCATCGTGACCGCGGCGGCGCCTGCGGTGCCCGAGGCCCTGGTAGCGCAGCTCAAGCCGGGGCGGCGGCTCGTCCTCCCGCTCGGCGAGGCGGGCGGGCGGCAGGAGCTCGTGGTGGTGGAGAAGGATGCTGACGGCGGGGTGAGCGAGCGGGTGACCTTGCCGGTCGCCTTCGTGCCGATGACGGGGGGCGGGTAGGGCTCGCAATCCGGAGGCTGCTGGCTACATACTGGCGGGGTGGTCCCTCACCCTCCCATTGCTTCGCAATGGGCCCCTCCCTCTCCCGCTTGCGGGAGAGGGGTAGAGCGAGCGGTAGTCTGGCGATGACGCGCAATCTGCGGCCACCGATCGCGGTCTTGGGCCCGACCAATACGGGGAAGACCCATCTCGCTATCGAGCGCATGCTGGCGCATCGCTCGGGCATGATCGGCTTTCCCTTGCGCCTGCTTGCGCGCGAGAACTACGACCGCATCGTGCGGCTGAGGGGTGCGGCTGCTGTGGCGCTCGTCACCGGCGAGGAGAAGATCGTGCCGGCGCACCCGAGCTACTGGGTCGCCACGGTCGAGGCCATGCCGCTCGACCGCCCGGTCGAGTTCCTCGCCATCGACGAGATCCAGCTCGCCGCCGACGCCGAGCGCGGGCACGTCTTCACCCACCGCATGCTCCACGCCCGCGGCCTCGCCGAGACCATGCTCTTGGGCGCCGACACCATCCGCCCGCACTTGAAGAAGCTCGTGCCCGGCGTCGCTTTCGTCTCGCGCCCGCGCTTCTCGAAACTGGTCTACACGGGGGCGCGCAAGATCACGCGCCTGCCGCCGCGGAGCGCCGTCGTCGCCTTCTCGGTGCAGGAGGTCTACGCACACGCCGAGGCGCTGCGCCGCCAGCGCGGCGGCACGGCGGTGGTGCTGGGGGCGCTCAGCCCACGCACGCGCAACGCCCAGGTCGCCATGTACCAGGCGGGCGAGGTCGATTACCTGGTGGCGACCGACGCCATCGGCATGGGCCTGAACATGGACGTGAACCACGTCGCCTTCACCAGCCTCGTGAAGTTCGACGGCCGCGCGCCGCGCCGCTTGAGCCCCGCCGAGCTCGCCCAGATCGCCGGCCGCGCCGGGCGATACATGACGGACGGCACCTTCGGCACCACGGGCGAGCTTGCAACCCTCGAGCCCGAGCTCGTGGAGGCCATCGAGGAGCACCGCTTCGAGACGCTCAAGCTCATCTACTGGCGCAACGCCGAGCTCGACTTCCGCTCGCTCGAGGCACTCCTCAAGAGCCTCGACGAGCCGCCGCGCGCCGCCTTCCTCAAACGCGCGCGCGAGCTCGACGATGTGGAGGCGCTCGCAGCATTGGCGCGCGACCCCGACGTCGTGCCCCTCGCGCAAGGCCCGGCAGCACTGCGCCTCCTCTGGGAGGTCTGCCAGATACCCGACTTCCGCAAGATCATGCACGACGCGCACGTGCGGCTCTTGAAGCGCATCTTCCTCCACTTGATCGGGCCCGAAGCGAGGCTGCCCGAGGATTGGGTGGCGGGCCAGCTGGCAAGCCTCGACCGCCCGGACGGCGACATCGACACGCTCGTGCAGCGCATCGCCTTCGTGCGCACCTGGACCTACGTCTCCCACCGCGGCGAGTGGCTCGCCAACGCGGGCGCTTGGCAGGAGCGCGCGCGGGCGATCGAGGACCGGCTCTCCGAGGCGCTGCACGAGCGGCTCACCCAGCGCTTCGTCGACCGCCGCGCCGCCACGCTCCAGCGCCGCCTGCGCGACGGCCGAGAGCTTATCGGCGCCGTCACGCGCGAGGGCAGCGTGCTGGTCGAGGGCGAGCCCGTGGGCCGCCTCGAGGGCTTCCGCTTCCTGGCCGACGAGACCGCGTCGCGGGACGAGGCTCGGGCGCTCGCCAACGCCGCACTCGGCGCGCTCAAGCGCGAGATCCCGGCGCGCATCGCGCGCTTGATGGCGGACGCCCAGGAGGCCTTCGCGCTCACGCCCGACGGCAAGCTCCTGTGGCGGGAGGCGCCGGTCGCCTATCTCGAGCCCGGCGAGCATCCCTTGAGCCCGCGCCTCAGGCTGCTGCCGAGCGACCTCATCGAGCCCAAGGAGTGCCAAGTGCTGCGCCGCCATCTCGAGGGCCGCCTCGAGGCCATTCTCGGAGCCGGATTGGCGCCGCTCTTCGCCCTCGCGAGTGCCGAGCTCGAGGGGGCCGCGCGCGGCATCGCCTTCCAGCTCCGCGAGGCGCTCGGCATCCTGCCGCGGCGCCAGGTGGCGAGCCTGGTCGCCGCCCTCGACGAGCCCGCGCGCAAGGCCCTAAGACGCCTCGGCGTGCGCCTCGGCCGCATCGCACTCTATATGCCCACCCTCCTCAAGCCGGCGGCGATCGCGCTCAAGACGCTGCTGTGGGCCGCCCATCACGACATGGTGGATCTCGTGGCACCGCCGCCTGCGGGACGCGTCTCGCTCACGCTCGATGCAGCACTGCCGGCGGCGTTCTACGAAGCGATCGGCTACCACGCGATCGGCGGTATCGCGGTGCGCATCGACCGCCTGGAGCGCCTGGCGGAGGAGGCGGCGCTCCTCGCGCGCCAGGGCGCCTTCGCGGCGACGCCCCGGCTTTTCTCTCTCGCCGCCTGCCCCAAGGGTGGCCTCGCGGCGGTGCTGGCAGCCCTCGGCTACAGTGCCGAGGGCAGCAACGGAGACGTGCGCTTCCTGCGCAAGAGCCGCGGCAAGACGCCCGGGCGGCGCCGGGCGAGGGAGGCCGCCGCCGAGGCCAAGGCGGCGCAGTCGCCCTTCGCGGTGCTCAAGGAGCTGCGGCTTGTGCGCTGACGAGAGGGCGGCGCCCGACGAGGAGGAGAAGGCGGCGCCGGGCGCCATGCGCCTCGACAAATGGCTGTTGTACGCGCGCTTCTTCAGGAGCCGCTCGCTCGCCGCCCGGCTCTGCGCCGAGGGCAAGCTGCGGCTCGACCGCGCCCGCGTGAGCAAGGCGCACCAGCAAGTGCGGCCGGGCGACGTCTTGACCTTTCCCCAGGGCCGGCAGATCCGCGTCGTGCGGGTGGCGGCACTCGCCGAGCGGCGCGGGCCCGCCGCAGAAGCGCGCCTCCTCTACGAGGACCTGGCACCGCCCGCGGCTGCGGGCGCCGCTCGGCCGGAAGTGGCAGCGGGCGAGCGGGAGCCGGGCAGCGGCCGGCCCACCAAGCGCGAGCGCCGCGCGCTCGATCGCCTCAAGGAGGCGCCCTGACGATCGCGGCTGACGATTGCGGCTGCGGAGCGCAATGGCGCTTGCCCCGGCCGGCGCCTTGAGCTTATTTAGCACTCTCGGCGGCGGCGGCCGGCCCTCGACAATCGCCCTCGGCAAGCGAGTGGGAGACGACGATGACCTACGTGGTGACGGAAGCCTGCATCAAATGCAAATACATGGATTGCGTCGAGGTCTGCCCGGTCGACTGCTTCTACGAGGGCGAGAACATGCTCGTCATCCACCCAGACGAGTGCATCGACTGCGGCGTCTGCGAGCCGGAATGCCCGGTCGAGGCCATCAAGCCCGATACGGACGGCGGTCTCGAGAAGTGGGTCGAGGTCAACCGCGAATACGCCCAGTCGTGGCCCAACATCACGCGCCGCGGCGAGGCGCCGCCGGACGCCGACCAGTTCAAGAGCGTCGAGGGCAAGTTCGAGAAGTTCTTCACGGCGAACCCCGGCAAGCGCTGAGGGGCTTCCGCGGCCTAACCGGCAAAACGATAGTTACCGGGAAGATAGCACCCGCGGCGGCTTGCCGCAGCGCGGGTGGGGCTACACATTCAGCATAAATTATGCTATATATACGGCTTCCGGCCTTACGGCCTCCGGGCCGGGCCGTCCGTCCGGTGGGTCGGTTCATACCCACAACGGCCTGACAAAACAAGCAATTCGTGCCGCGGGGCGCCCGCGAGAGTGCGCCCGCGCCAACGGTTCGATGTCGATCACAAGAGGCGCCGATGAGCACCCTGAAACAAAGAATGGCCAGCGAGCACGGCTTTACCAAAGGCGACTTCGTCGTCTACCCCACCCATGGGGTGGGGCGCATCTCCGGCGTCGAGACGCAGGAGATCGCGGGCTCGGCCTTGCAGCTCTTCGTCATCCAGTTCGACAAGGAGAAGATGACGCTGCGCATCCCGACCCAGAAGGTGCGCCAGGCCGGCCTGCGCCGCCTCTCGACGCGCAAGGTGATGGAGTCGGCGCTCAAGACGCTCAAGGGCCGGCGCCGTGCCAAGCGCACCATGTGGAGCCGGCGCGCCCAGGAATACGAGGCCAAGATCAACTCCGGCGACCCGGTGTCGATCGCCGAGGTGGTGCGCGACCTCCACCGCGGCTCGGACCAGCCGGACCAGTCCTACAGCGAGCGGCAGATCTACCAGGCCGCCCTCGACCGCCTCGCGCGCGAGCTCGCCGCGGTCGAGAAGCTCGACGAGAAGCAGGCCATCAAGCGGCTCGAGCATATCCTCAAGGCGGCCTGAGCTCCCGAAGCCGTCGTCCGCTTTACCCCCACCCCAACCCTCCCCCTCAAGGGGGGAGTGGGCGTGTCATCTGAGCCCACTCATAAATTTTCCCTCCCCCCTTGAGGGGGAGGGTAGGGTGGGGGGCCATCCTGCGCGAGGACGCCCCAATGAGCGAGCGCATCTACGGCACCCACGAGGTGCTCAACCAGCCGCCGCCCTTCGAGAACGTGAACCTCTACCGCAGCGACATCGCACTCCGCGAGGCGGTGGCGCGCGAGGGCGGCGGCTTTGCCGAGGCCGAGCTCGCAGCGCTCGGCGCCGTGGTCGGCAGCGCCAAGGTCATCGAGCTCGCGGACCTTGCCAACCGCTTCCCGCCCGAGCTTAAGACCCACGACCGCTTCGGCAACCGCCTCGACGAGGTCGACTTCCATCCCGCCTACCACGAGCTCATGGCGCTCGCCATTGGCCATCGCGTGCCGAGCCTCGCCTGGGTCGACCGGCGTGCGGGCGCCCATGTGGCGCGCGCGGCGCTCGCCTTCCTCTGGACCCAGGGCGAGGCGGGGGTGAGCTGTCCCATGGCCATGACCTTCGCCGCCGTGCCCGTCCTGCGCCGCGACACGGCACTCGCCGCCGAGTGGGAGCCGCGTCTTACGAGCGCCGTCTACGACCGCCGCTTCATGCCCGCGGCAGGGAAGACGGGTGCCACCTGCGGCATGGCGATGACGGAGAAGCAGGGCGGCTCCGACGTGCGCGCCAACACCACGCGGGCGCGGCCGGCGGGGAAGCGCGGGCCGGGCGAGGCCTATCTCCTGACCGGCCACAAGTGGTTCTGCTCGGCGCCCATGTCCGACGCCTTCTTAGCACTCGCCTATGCCGAGGGCGGGCTCTCCTGCTTCCTCGTGCCGCGCTTTCTCCCCGGCGGCGCCAAGAACCGCATCTTCATCCAGCGCCTCAAGCAGAAGCTCGGCGACCGCGCCAACGCCTCATCCGAGATCGAGTACGACGAGACCTGGGCGCGCCTCATCGGCGAGGAGGGGCGCGGCGTCGCCACCATCATCGGCATGGTGCAGGGCACCCGCCTCGAGTGCGCGCTCGGCTCGGCCGGGCTCATGCGCCAAGCACTCGTGCAGGCGCTGCACCACGCGAGCCACAGGACCGCCTTCCAGCGCCTGCTCATCGACCAGGCGCTCATGCAGAACGTGCTCGCCGATCTCGCCCTCGAGAGCGAGGCGGCGACGGCGCTCGCCCTGCGCGTGGCGCGCGCCTTCGACGAGGCGGTGCGCGAGCCGGCCCGGCGCAGCTTCGCGCGCATCGCGACGGCCATCGCCAAATACTGGATCTGCAAGCGAGCACCGGCACTCGTCGGCGAGGCGCTCGAGTGCCTCGGCGGCAGCGGCTACGTCGAGGAGTGCATGATGCCGCGCCTCTACCGCGAGGCGCCGCTCAACGGCATCTGGGAAGGCTCGGGCAACGTCATCTGCCTCGACGTGCTGCGTGCCCTCGAACGCGAGCCCGACTCGCGCGAGGCGCTCATGGCCGAGCTCGCGGCCGCGCGTGGCGCCGACCGCCGCTACGATGCCCTCCTCGGCCGCATCGACGCCGAGCTCGCCGCGCGCGGCGGCTGGGAGACGCGGGCGCGGCGCCTCGTCGAGGATCTGGCCCTGGCGCTCCAGGCCGCCCTCCTCCTCAAAAGCGCCCCTCCGGCCGTGGCCGATGCATTCTGCGCCTCGCGCCTCGAGGGTGCCCACGGCCTTGCCTTCGGCACGCTCCCGGCCGGCGTCGATTTCACCACCATCATCGAGCGCGCGCTTCCCGTGGAGAGATAACGTAGGCAGTATCAGGGATAGCGCAGGGGCTGCGCGGAGGGCGCGGGGTATGGTTTCTCCTCTGCGGCCCCCGCGAATCCTCAGCGTCCCCCGCGCTTGATCTTGCTGCTGCTCCGCCATTGCCGAGCCCTTGACCCTAAGCACCCGTCCCCATACCGTCCGAGCGTGAGCGTCGGGGAGAGAGCCATGGAGAAGAACCTCAAGGTCAACGGCGAGCGGCTGTGGCAGAGCCTCATGGAGATGGCCGAGATCGGCGCCACGCCCAAGGGCGGGGTGTGCCGGCTGGCCTTGACCGAGCTCGACCGCCAGTCGCGCGACCTCTTCATCCGCTGGTGCGAGGCGGCGGGCTGCAGCATCGCGGTCGATGCCATGGGGAACATCTTCGCGCGCCGTGCCGGCAGCGACGACACGCTTCCCCCGATCATGACCGGCAGCCACCTCGACAGCCAGCCGACCGGCGGCAAGTTCGACGGCGCCTACGGCGTCATGGCCGGGCTCGAGGTGATGCGCACGCTGAACGACCTCGGCATCGCCACCAGGGCGCCCGTCGAGGCGGTGGTGTGGACCAACGAGGAAGGCTCGCGCTTCGCACCCGCCATGACCGCCTCGGGCGTTTTCGCAGGCAAGTTCAACCTGGATTTCGCGCACGCCATCAAGGACGCGGACGGCGTCACCATGGGCGAGGCGTTGGACGCGATCGGCTACAAGGGCAAGGCAGCGGTGGGCGGACGCCCGGTCGGCGCCTTCTTCGAGGTGCATATCGAGCAGGGGCCGATTCTTGAGGCTGAGGCGAAGACGATCGGCGTGGTGACGGGCGCCCAGGGCCAGCGCTGGTTCGACGTGACCGTGACGGGGCAGGACTCCCACGCCGGTACTACGCCCATGCCCAACCGGCGCGACGCCATGGTGGGTGCGGCGCGCATGGTCGCCTGCCTCGAGAGGATCGCCAAGGCCAACGCGCCCCACGCGGTCACCACCGTGGGCATGCTCAAGGTGCATCCCAATTCGCGCAACGTGATCCCCGGCCGGGTCTCGTTCTCCGTCGACATGCGCCATCCCGAGGAGTCGGCGCTCGCCGCGATGGACGCGGAGATGCGCCTGCGCTTCGCCGCGGTCGCGGTCGAGCAGCGCCTCGAGATCGGGATCGAGCGCATCGTCAACACCGACGTCGTCAAATTCGATGCCGATTGCGTGGCCGCGGTGCGCGCTGCCGCCGAGCGCCTCGGCTATGCCCACCGCGACATCGTCTCGGGCGCCGGCCACGACGCCTGCTACCTCTCGCGCGTGGCCCCCACGGGCATGATCTTCGTGCCCTGCGAGAATGGGCTCAGCCACAACGAGATCGAGAACGCCACCGCGGCGGACCTTGCCGCCGGCTGCGAAGTCCTCCTCCACGCCATCCTCGAGCGCGCCGGCATCGCGGGCTAGGGGCGCGATCTATCGTCGTGCGGTGACCCCCCACCCCAGCCCTCCCCCTCAAGGGGGGAGGGGGCAGGCCGAGACGGCGGCACTAGCTTTCCCTCCCCCCTTGAGGGGGAGGGTAGGGAGGGGGGTGCGCGCGGGGCGTCAACGATTCTGAGCGTTACTCCCCGATCACCTTGACGAGCGTGCCGGGCGCGAGCGGAGCACCGGGGGCGAGGGCGTTCAAGGTCTCGAAGCGCTCGAGGCGGTGGTCGAGGTAGGGGAGGGTAGCGGCGATGCTGGCCGCCGTCTCGCCGCGCGCCACCCGATGCACGTGGAGCCTGAGCGCCCGGATACCCGCAGCCTCGCGCGGTGCCAACAGGCGCAAGCTCGCGGTCATGCGGCGGAACTCGGGTCTCAGCGCCGCGGTCTCCTCCGGCGGCGTCAGCATGATGAAGCGGTAGATCTCGCTTCCGCTCTTGCGGAAGGCGGCGAGCGCCAGATCGCGCGGCCCCTCCTTGAGCGTGGTGTGCCCCGTGGCCGCGGCACCGGCGAGCCCGTGGGCGCTCGCCGCCTCGATGTCGTCGAGCGCGAGATCGGGCGCCCAGGAGTTGCGGATGTAGTCGCGCATGTCGCCCGCGAAGGGCAGCTTCCCCATGTCGAAGAAGATGACCGCACCCCCCGGCTGGCGCAGGATCAGGCGCCCCTGGCCGCGGAAGAGGGCGAAGCCAGGCGGCACCTCGAAGCCGTAGAGCAGGCGCTTCTGCATGAAGCTGCGGCCGCTGAGGATGCCGTCCTCGGGATCGTCGCCGTAGACGAGGCGCTCGAGCATCTCGAGGTATTCGGCGGCACCCACGACCGGCGTCGCCACGAGGGCGGCTTCGCTGCCGGCGAGTGCCAGGGCGTGCTCGACCCGCTCGGGCGTCGAGGGGTGGGTTGCGAGGAAGCCCGTCGGCGGCAACGGTGCGCCGGCGAGCGTCGCTTGCAGCTTCTCGTAGCCGTCGAGCGCCTCGAGCATGCGCGCCATCGCCATGGTATCGTAGCCGGCGCGGCGCAGGTAGCGGATGCCGAGCTCGTCGGCCTGGCGCTCCTCGTCCCGGCTGTGGGCGGCGAGGAAGGGCTCGATGCCTTCCCCCGCGGCCTCCGAAACGTCCTGGCTCGAGGTGAGGAGGCCGATCGCCGCGGCGCCGACGTTGCCCATCTTGGCCTCGCTGTAGCGCTGCGCCGCGTGCCGCGCATTGATATGGCCGAGCTCGTGGCCGAGCACGGCGGCGAGCTCGGCCTCGCTGTTGGCGAGTGCCAGGAGGCCGCGCGTCACGAAGACGTAGCCGCCGGGCAGCGAGAAGGCGTTGACCGTCGGGCTGTTGAGCACGGTGAAGCTGTAGCGCACGTCCGTGCGCTCGGTGTGTGCTGCGAGCCGCTCGCCGATGCGCCGCACGTAGCCCGCGAGGCGCTGATCGGGATAGGCGCCGCCGAAGGCGGCCAGCACCTTGGGCTCCTCCTCGGCGCCGACGCGCACCTCGTCGGCGGGCGACATGAAGGCGGTGAAGCTCGGCTGGCCGGTCGCCGGGTTCCTGGTGCAGCCGGCAAGCATGCTCACGAGTGCGAGGGCGCCCAGGACGAGCGAGGCTGTGCGGCGGCAGTGCCTCATGGCTGAAGCAGCTCGATCTGCTCGGGATGGTCGACCTCGATGATCGGCCCGTTCCACCAGCGCAGGAAGCCGCGTACGCGCAGGCGCTTGCCGGCAAAGGCGTCGGGTGCCAGGCCCGCCGCCGCGAAGAGGTGCCGGCTCTCAGGCAGGAGCACCGCCGTGAAGCCGTCCCTTCCGTCGGCTCCCATGTGGAGGAACGTCCGGCTGCCCGCGTGCGAGACGCGCCCAACGCTGCCCTCGACGAGCTCGAAGCTCTCGAGGTGGCGGCGCGCCTCCTGAGGCGCCAGCACGGCGAAGCTGCGCACGGCCCAGAGGCCGCGGCGCGCCGCGCGCGCCTCCTCTTCGCGCGCCAGCATCTCGGGCACGAGGGTGCGATCGTCCTTGTGGGAGAGCACGCGGGCCATCCCGCGCGCGAGCAACTCGCCCTCGAGCCAGAGCCCGTCGTCGCGGTGGAGCTGGGCCACGAGGCGGCCGTAGCGGTCGCTCTTGTGCACGCCATAGGCGAGGCGCACCGTGCGGCCGAGCGCCAGCTCCGCAAGGGCCGCCGTGGCGCGCTCGGCGAGCGGCCAATGGCGGCCGGGCGCCGCATCGAGCGGCGGCTTGGGTGCGAGGATGCCGGCCAAGCGCACCTCGCGCCCGTCCGCGAGCTTGAGCGTGTCGCCGTCGATGACGGCCTTGACCCGCCCGTCCTCCTCGGCCGCCTCGCCGGCCGCAGCAGGGGGGCCGCCGCGTGCGAGAATGAATGCCGCGAGGAGGGCGGCGCTCAGCAGCGGACGATGGCGAAATCGCCCGCGTTCCCGGCTTTGCAGCACCATGGCCGCATCGTACACTCGCGCACGCCGTGTGCCCAGAAGACGGTGACGGCGGCGGGGATGAAGGCGGAGAGGCTGATGGCGAACTTGCGCGAACTCTACCCCGAGGTGCAGCCGCACGAGAGCGGCATGCTCGGGCTCGACGACATCCACACCATGTATTGGGAGGTCTCGGGCAATCCGCGGGGCGCATCCGTGATCTTCCTCCACGGCGGCCCGGGGGCCGGCACCACGGCGACCCACCGCCGCTTCTTCGACCCCGCGCATTACCGCATCGTGCTGTTCGACCAGCGCGGCGCCGGGCGCTCGCTGCCGCTCGGCGACATCCGCGAGAACACGACGCCTCACCTCATCCGCGACATCGAGCGCCTGCGCGCCCATCTCGGCATCGAGCGCTGGCTCGTCTTCGGCGGCTCGTGGGGCTCGACCCTGGCGCTCGCCTATGCCGAGGCCCATGCCGAGCGCTGCACCGGCCTCGTGCTGCGCGGCATCTTCCTCTGCCGCCGCAGCGAGATCGACTGGTTCCTCTACGACATCCGCAACGTCTTTCCCGAGGCCTGGCGCGCCTTCGCCGAGTACCTGCCGCGCGACGAGCGCGACGACATCCTCGTCAACTATCACAAGCGGCTCATGCACCCGGATCCGGCCGTGCACATGCCGGCGGCGCGGCGCTGGAGCGTCTTCGAGGGCTCCTGCTCCACCCTCTTGCCGAGCCCGGAGACGGTCGCCGCCTTCGGCGACGACCGCATGGCGCTCGGCCTCGCGCGCATGGAGGCCCATTACTTCATCAACAACATCTTCCTGCCCGATAATGCGCTGCTCGACAACCTCGACCGCATCCGCCACCTGCCGGCGGCCATCGTGCAGGGGCGCTACGACGTGGTCTGCCCGATCGTCACCGCGGACGAGCTGCACCGCGCCTGGCCGGAGGCGAGCTTTGCCGTGGTCCCCGACGCCGGCCATTCCGCCATGGAGCCCGGCATCCGCTCGGCCCTCGTGGAGGCGACCGACCGTTTCCGCGCGCTGGGCTAGCCCCGCTCCAGCCCTGCCTTGCCAAGTGCTGTGAAACCCGTATCATGGCGCGTCGCTGGCGAGGCCTTGCAAGGAGGATTTCGTGCGCCGATTCGCTCTGCCGCTCAGCCTGCTGGCGCTTTGTCTCTTGGCCCGCCCCGCGCTCGCCGACGATCCGGCTTTCCTCGACCTGCAGCTCGGCACCTTCGACGTCCGCCACGCCCACACCCCTATCGCGGACCTCGAATACCGCTCCGACTACAAGCTGTGGGTCTTGAAGCCGATGGGCGGTTTCTTCGTGACCAGCCGCGGCGCCACCTACGTCTACGGCGGCTTCGCCGTCGACCTCTTCTTCGGCAACCGCATCGTGGTGACGCCGAGCGAGGCGGTCGGCGCCTACAACCACGGCAACGACGCGAACCTGGGGGCGATCCCCGAGTTCCGCTCCTCCATCGCCGTCGCCTACCGCTTCGACGACCGCTCGCGCCTCGGCGTCATGTTCCACCACATCTCGAATGCCGGCCTCGGCAAGTCGAACCCCGGCTCGGAGACCGCCCTCGTCAGCTACTCCTACCCGCTCGACAAGCTGGGCTCGCTGTTCGGGAATTAGGCCGGCTGCCGCCTCAGTCGGCGAGGAGCGAGCGGTAGCTCTCGAGGAAGTCGGCGAAGGCCTCTGAGAAGCCGTCGAACTCCTTCTCCCCGTGCATGATCGAGAGGCTCATGAAGCCGCGGCGCGCGAGGTAATAGCCGCGCGCCAGCATCTCGAGATGGAAGAGCGCGCGCATCGCGGCCGGCGTCGCCTCGGCGTCCTCGGGCCGCGCGATGGGGGTGCGCTGGAAATGCACGGCGAGGATCGAGCCGACCCCCGTCACCAGGACCGGAAGGCCCGCGGCACGGCCGATCCCGTTGAGCCGCTCGCGCAAGGCATCGCCCGCGGCATTGAGGCGCTCCGCCTCGGCCGGCGTATAGACGCTGGAGAGGCCGGCGACGCCGGCCGCCATGGTCAGCACGTTGTTGTTGAAGGTGCCGGCATGGCCAACGTAGCCGGGCTTGTGGGGATCGTAGATCGCCATGAGCTCAGCCTTGCCGCCGAAGGCGCCGAAGCTGAGCCCGCCGCCCACGTATTTTCCGAAGGAGGTGAGGTCAGGCGTGATGGCGAGCTTCTGCTGCAGGCCGCCCGAGGAGAGGCGCGAGGTCATCACCTCGTCGAAGATGAGCACGATGCCGTGGCGCGTCGCCGCCTCGCGCAGGTCGGCGAGAAAGCGGCGGCTGGCGGCGATGGCACCGCCCGAGCCCATCATGGGCTCGACGATGATGGCGGCGAGCTCGTGCGCATGGCGCTCGATGAGCGCCAGCGTGGTGGCACTGTCGTTGTAGCGCCCGTAGATCACCGGGAAGGGGACGTTGACCGGCGAGCCGCCGTGGCTGAAGGTGAGCACGCCGCCGTGATAGGCGCCCTCGAAGACGAGGATGTGGCTGCGCTTTGTCACGGCGCGGGCGGTCGCCAGCGCCATCAGGTTGCCCTCGGTGCCCGAGTTGGTGAAGCGCACGCGCTCGCAGGAGGGGAAGCGCGCGCAGACGAGCCGCGCGAGCTCGGCCTCGTAGCGGTTGGGGCCGCCGAGCCCGATGCCGTCCGCGAGCGCCGCCCGCACGGCGGCGAGGATCGCCGGATGGGAATGGCCGTAGAGCCCGGCCGTGAATTCGCCCAGGTAGTCGACGTAAACGTGGCCGTCGAGGTCCTCGACGCGGCAGCCCTCGCCCTTGACGAGGGTCACGGGGAAGGGCGTGTAGAAGAGCACCGTGCGCGTGTTGCCGCCGGGCATGACGGCCTCCGCCTCGCTCTGGCGGCCGGCACTCTCGGGGTTGGCCGCGACGAAACTCTCCTCCGCCTCGGCGAGTGCGGCCTCGAGGCTGAGATTGGCGCGGGCTTTGGCGGGTGCCAGGTCGCTCACGGCGCTCCTCCCTGCATGGCGGCCTTATCTACCATGCTTCCGGCCGCTTCGCGACAGGGCCGTGTTTCGTGAATTCCCGCAAACAGAGAAGAGGTTTCTTGCTCTCCTCCATCGGCATTCCCCCTCTCCTCCTTCAGGAGGAGAGGGTCGGGGTGAGGAGGTGCCAGCACCGCGCACAGTTTCGGCGCAAAGCGCGCGCATCATGGGTACGATGGTGATGACAGGTCACGCCGCGCTTCGACCGCAGACCTCCTCACCCTAACCCTCTCCTCCTGAAGGAGGAGAGGGGAAAGGCGGAGAGGGAGGGGCCTACATCTCGCCGAGGTAGGTCTTCTTCAGCATCTCGTTCTCGAGGAGGCTCTTGGCGGTGCCGGAGAGCACCACCTCGCCGGTCTGCAGCACGTAACCGCGGTGCGCGATCGAGAGCGCCATGCTGGCGTTCTGCTCGACGACGAAGATCGTCGTACCCTGCTTGTTGATCGACTGGATGATCTCGAAGACCTGCTCGACGAAGGCGGGCGAGAGGCCCATCGAGGGCTCGTCCATGCAGAGGAGGCGCGGGCGGGCCATGAGCGCGCGGCCGATCGCCACCATCTGCTGCTCGCCGCCCGAGAGCGTGCCGGCCTGCTGGCCCAAGCGCTCCTTGACGCGGGGGAAGAGCTGGTAGACGCGCTCGAGGTCCTCCTCGATGCCCGCCTTGTCGCTGCGCGTGAAGGCGCCCATCTCGAGGTTCTCGGCGACGCTCATGCGCGGGAAGAGTCGGCGCGCCTCGGGCACCGGTGCGATGCCTCGCCTGACGCGCTCGGCCGTGGAGAGGTTGTTGATGGTAGCCCCCTCGTAGACGACGGTGCCGGCGCGCGGCTTCACGAGGCCGAGCACGGTCTTCATGGTGGTCGATTTGCCGCAGGCGTTGCCGCCGAGGAGGCAGACGATCTCGCCCTCCTTGATGTCGTAATTGACGCGCTTGAGGACGTGGAGCTCGCCGTAATAGGTGTCGACGTCGCGGAACTCAAGCATGGACCACCTTGCGGCCGAGATAGGCCTCGAGCACCTCCGGCCGCGCGTGGACCTGTGCCGCGGTGCCCTCGGCGATCTTCTCGCCGTGGTCGAGCACGACGATCTTGTCCGCGAGGTCGTTCACCACGTTGAGCTTGTGCTCGATGAGGAAGACGGTGAGCCCCATCTTGCGCAGGTTCTTGATCTGCTGGGCGAGCTCGATCGTCTCAACCGGGTTCATGCCGGCGGTCGGCTCGTCGAGCAGCAGGATCCTGGGCCGCGAGGCAAGCGCGCGGGCGATCTCGAGCCGGCGCCGGTTGGCGTAGGAGAGCTCCTTCGCCACCTGATTGAGGCGCGGGAGCAGGCGGTTGCCGAAGATGCTCAGTATCTCGATCGCGTACTCGCGCGTCTCGCGCTCCTCGGCGAGCATGCCGCGGGTGCGCAGCACGGCGCCGACCGCACCCGTCATCGAGCGCGAATGCTGGCCGACGAGGATGTTCTCCATCACCGTCATGTTGTTGAAGAGACGGAGGTTCTGGAAGGTGCGCGCGATGCCGCGCTCGACGATGGCATGGGACGGCAGCCCGGTGATGTCCTCGCCCAGGAGGAGGACCTTGCCGGCATCGGGCGGGTTCATGCCGGTGATGACGTTGAAGAGCGTGGTCTTGCCGGAGCCGTTCGGGCCGATGAGGGCGACGATGCTGTTGGGCTCGACGCGCAGGTCCACCTCCTTGACCGCGGTGATGCCGCCGAAGGTCTTGAGCAGCTTCTGCGCCTCGAGCATGGCGACGCCTGGCTTGGGCTCGGAGGCGGCGACCGTGCGCAGCTGCACGTCGATGGTGCCGCGGGTGGGCAGCGCCGTCTGCTGCTCGAGCGTCAAGGCCTCGGTCGACCGCGTCGCCGGGATCAGCCCCTGGCGCCGGAACAGCATCATGAGGACGAGGACGACCCCGAAGATGAGCTCGATCGACTGCACGAAGTCGACATGCTGCAGCCACTCGACATCGACCGCGCGGCCGAGCACGTGGGTCCATACCGTGAGGTCCTGGAGGAACCACGACTGCAGGAGCTGGAGGAGCACCGCCGCGAGCACCACGCCGTAGACGCTCCCCATGCCGCCCAGCACGACCATCACCAGCACCATGACCGAGACGGGGAACATGAACATGTCGGGCGTCGCGGTCTGCAGCTTGGCCACGTAGAAGGCGCCGGTGGCGCCCGCGAAGCCGGCGCCGGTGGCGAAGGCGAGGAGCTTGAGCTTGACCCGGTTGACCCCCATGGCGCCCGCCGCGATCTCGTCCTCGCGGATGGCCATCCAGGCGCGCCCGACGCGCGAGTCCTTGAGCCTCAGGCTCACGAAGATGAGAAAGGCGATGAGGGCGACCCCGAGATAGTAGTAGGGCACCGATTGCACGCCGAAGGAATAGCCGAAGAGCATCGGCGGCTGCACGCCGTTCAGCCCCATGGCGCCGTTGGTGAGCGTCGGCCAGTTGCGCACCACGATCGGCACGATCTCGCCGAAGCCGAGCGTCACGATGGCGAGATAGTCGCCGCGCAGGCGCAGCGTGGGCGTCCCGAAGAGCACGCCGAAGAAGGCAGCGACGAAGGCGGCGAGCGGCATGGCGATCCAGAACGAGAGGGCGAAATGGACGACGTTCTCGCCGTTCGCTTGGTAATGCACGACCATGCCGAGCCACTGGAAGGGCTCCCAGAAGCTCGACCACTCGGGTTGCAGCTGCCACGACGAGGTGATGCCGTAGAAATAGGCGCCGATCGCGAAGAAGGCGGCGTAGCCGAGGTCGAGCAGGCCGGCCAGGCCGACGACGATGTTGAGGCCGAGCGCCAGCACGGCAAAGGCGGTGGCGTTGGCCGCCGCGTCGATGTCGCCATCATTGCGGTCGATGAGGGGAAAGACGAGCACCAGCAGCGTCACCGCGGCGAGAATGGCACGGCGCCGCTGATCGGCGGAGAGGCGCCGCAGCGGCGCCGCGAGGGCTTCGCCAAGACCCCAGGTCCGCGGTGAGGGTATTGCCATCCGGAGCCTCAAGACTTGGTGACGACGGCGCGGCCGAGCAGACCCGACGGCCGGAACACCAGCACGAGAATGAGGATCGAGAAGATGATCACGTCGGTCCAGCGCACCTCGAGGAGCTGCCCGCCCAGGGATTCGATGAGCCCGATGATGATGCCGCCGAGCATGGCGCCGGGAATGTTGCCGATGCCGCCGAGCACGGCGGCGGTGAACGCCCGCAGGCCGGCGGTATAGCCGATCGTGAAGTTCGTGTAGTTGTAATAGAGGCCGAAGATCATGCCGGCGGCCCCCGCCAGCGCCGAGCCGAGGAAGAAGGCGATCATCACCACCCTGTCGACCTCGACGCCCATCATGCGCGCCGCCTCCTGGTCCTGCGCGGTCGCCTGCATGGCCTTGCCCATCTTGGTGTGCCGCACGAAGAAATGCAGCGCGACCATGAGCGCGAGCGACACGGCCCAGACCAGCACCTCGCGCATCTGCAGCACCACCCCGCCCATCTCCCAGCGGATCTTCGGCATGGGGTTGGGGAAGTTCTGCGCGTCGGCGCCCACGGTCAGGAGGATGAGGTTGAAGAGAATATAGGAGACGCCGATGGTGGTGATCATCGCGGCGGTGCCGGGAACGCCGCGCAAGGGGCGCAGCGAGACGCGCTCGATGAACACGCCCAAGGCGCCCGAGAGCAGCATGGTCGCCACCAGCCCGAGCACCAGCACGCCCACCAGCGGGAAGCCGGTCAGGATGACCTTCTGCCCGGTGAGCCCCGAGAGCTGCAGAACCCACATGGCGAAGAAGGAGCCCACCATGAAGACGTTGAAGTGGGCGAAGTTGATGAGCTCGATGATGCCGTAAACCATGGTGAACCCGAGTGCCAAGAGCGAATACATGGCACCCAGGCTCACCCCGTTTATGACTTGCTGGATCAGGACGTCCTGATAGGTCATCCGACGCTACCAGCCGTCTGGTCCGCTCTCGCCGCCGCCACCCGTCAGCTCGCGGGGGCCTGCGGTGCTACGCCGATGTACTTGTACTGGTGGATGATGTCGTCGTCCTTATACTTCGGATCGTGCCTGATCTGGAAGACGCTGACCACCCGGCTGTTGATGTCGCCGTTCTGGTCGAACGAGATCTCGCCTTGGAGGGTCTTGACCTTGGAGGCCTGGATCGCGTCGCGGACGTTGGCGTGGGTCATCGGCTTGCCGCTTTCCGCCACGTGCTTGATGGCGTCGAGCACCACGGTCGCGGCGTCATAGGCCGTGATCGCGTAGTCGTCGGGCTGCGTGCCGTACTTCTTGGCGAAGCGCTCCACCCAGCTCTGGACCGCGGGATCCTCGGTCACGTGCGGCGAGGCTTGCGTCGCGTAGAGACCCTCCGCCGCCGGGAAGCCGACGGCCTTGAGATACTCGGGACCGAAGACCCCGTCACCGCCGGCCCGGATCATCTTCGGCATCACGTCGTAGGACTGCTTGACGAACTTGACCCCGGCACCCGCGACGCCGCCGTAGTAGATGGCGTCCGGGTTCAGCGCCTTGATCTTGGTCAGCACCGTCGTGTAGTCCGCCTCCTTCGGGTTGAGCTGGTCGTGGCCCAGCACCTTGATGCCGATCTTCTTCGCCTGCCCCTCGAAGGCGTTGGCGATGCCGACCCCGTAGGCGCCCGAATCGTCCAGGATGTAGATCGTCTTCACATGCAGCGCGTCGCGCATGTAGTTGGCCATGTTGGGGCCCTGGAAGGCGTCCGTCGTCACCGTGCGGAAATAGACCGCCTTGCCGGCCGGCCGGAACTGACCGGCGAACTTCGGGTCGGTGATGTCCGGGTTGGTCGAGGACGGCGTCACCGTCGCCAGGTCGGCGGCGGAGAGGATCGGCGACATCGCCTTGCCCGAGCCGCTCATCTCCGGCCCCACGATCGCCACGACCTTCGGATCGGAGGCGAACTTCTTGGCATTCGTCGCGGCCTGGGCCGGATCGTACTGCCCCGCCGTCGCCGTGCCGTTGTCGAGCGTCATCATGTCGATCTTGTAGCCCGCCACGCCGCCCTTGGCATTGGCCTCGTCGATCGCCATCTCGGCGCCGTACTTGATGCGCGTCGCACCCTCCGCGTCGGCACCCGTGAGCGGCAGTGCGATGCCGATGGTGAGGCTCTTCTCCGCCGCTTGCGAGGGAACCGACCCCCCAAGCGCCGCCATGGCCGCAAACAGGCCGGCACTGACTGCACTCGTCACGAGTGCGCGACGTCGAATGTTTATCATGATGCTACCTCCCAGGACTGAGAAACGCCCCCTCCCGTTATGCACGCATTTTCTACGCCACACATTGGGGCAATGCGGTGGGCACGATATTGACCGGGAGTCCGAAGAGAGTCCAGACGGCATTTCCCGCCCCCGCAGCGGAAGAACGCCGCCCCCGGCCGCCGCCGCCGCGGCGCCGGCCTTGCGCGCCATGCCATCCCGCTTGCCTCCTCGTGCCGCTCGCCTGTTGTGCCCGCCAGCCTCAGGGCAAATCCCATGCCATTCCCGTTCTGCCCTCTAAGCTCTTATCATGGCTGGCGAATCGAGCGTAGGCGGCAGGCGGGCCGCGGGGTCCTGTGCCGCCATTATTTGGGCATCTTCGCTGTGGCTCTGCCCATAAAGCGTCCCGCCGGCGCCGCCGGAGGCTTCCTGCCGCCGCCGCCGCCATGCTAGAAATCCCGGTATTGACGCGAGGGCCGCGGCACGTCCCCGTAGCTCAGCAGGATAGAGCGACAAATTCCTAAACTTTTTTAAGCCATTTTCATGGCTGAACATAGTGTCGCAAAAATCTGTTTTCTCCTTGTTTTTTATGACGTTAATGTGATCATATGAGCGCATAGCAAATCACCTCTACGCGCCCTGCGTGAGAGCCTATAGAGAGCCTAAAGAGTGCCTCAGACGCATCTCACCGACCTGACGCTCAAGACACTCGGAGCGCCGGAGCACGGCCAAATTACCTATTGGGATGATACGCTCTCCGGCTTCGGATTGCGGGTGTCGCAGGGAGGAGCAAGAACCTTCGTCCTGATCCACGGGAGACGCCGCCAACGGACAACGATCGGCCGCTATCCGATCATCACCCTTTCCCAAGCGCGCACGAAGGCCAAGGAGCTCTTGGCCGAGCGGACCCTCCGCAAGCACACGCTCCCCGCTATCACCTTTGGAGAAGCGATCGACTTGTTCCTGTCCACCCATTGCGAGCAAAAGAACAAGGCATCGACGGCTCGGGAAACGAAGAGGCTCTTGCAGAAGCACTTTTCCAGCCTCCGGCCTGAGAAGCTCGAGGACCTCGCCCCGGACGTGGTTTCGCGGATCATCGACCGGATGCTTCCTACACCCTCGGAGGCCAACCACGCCTTCACGGCTGTTCGCACCTTCTTCCGTTGGACCGTTCGTCGCCGCTACCTTCTCCATTCCCCCCTTGAAGGGATGAGCCTTCCCACACGTCCGAAATCCAAAGACAGGGTGCTTACGGACAAGGAGCTGGGCCAGCTGTGGCGGGCCTGCGAGGGACAGTTTGGGACACTCGTTAAGCTCCTCATGCTTACCGGCCAACGAGTCGGAGAAATTTCCGCACTCCGCTCCGAGTACCTCAATCAGAATACCAAGACGATTACCCTCCCGGCAGGACTTACGAAGAACGGCCGTGAGCACGCCTTCCCTTACGGTCCCGCGGCCTCACGTCTCCTGCCGAAGGACAGGCACGGGTACCTCTTCCCGGCCCGCGGGAAGGACAAGCCGATGAATGGCTTCTCGAAGTGCCGGCTGGCCCTGGACGCGAGGGCCAAGATTGCTCACTGGACGCTTCATGACCTCCGCCGGACGTTCGCGACGAACCTCGCCGCCCTCGGCGTTCCCGTGCACGTTACCGAAAAACTCCTCAACCATGTCTCCGGTACCATCTCCGGCGTGGCCGCGATCTACAACCGGCACACCTACATGGACGAGATGCGCGCGGCGATGAAGGCCTGGGAAAAGCATTTGCAATCTCTGGTGGAGCAGGCATAGCATTTCCTGCCCGCTAGCTGGTTCCTGGCGGCATCGCGATGCCCCTCTCACAAAGGGGTGTCCGATGACACAGAAACTGGTCAGCAAGAAAGAGCTGAAATCGCTCTATGGAGTTCCGTATAGCTTCGCGCACATCGCGCGCCTTGAAGCGGCAGGCCAATTCCCGAAACGGATAAAGCTTGGTGCTTGCAGGGTGGCGTGGTTGGCCGAGGAAGTGCAGAGCTGGATAGACGAGCGCGTTGCTAACCGCGACACGACATCTCCTTCTTGAAGGGCGGGGGTCTGGCTTCCAAACCAGACCCCTTTTCACATTTCCTATTGGGGCCAGCTACAAGGTCGTTCTCGGCGGAACCTAACGGACCCTTGTCAACTTGATAAAATTTACCTGGACGTTGAAATCCATCGCCTCAATCTTCCGAGCCTCGTCACGAAGCGTTAGCTTGCTAAAGAAGGGTATATTATGTGTCCCGTCGCGTCTCGGAAAATCTGCGATCTGGAAATCGACAGTCCAGCGGTCCTTCAGCGCCGATTTGAATTCTTGCGCTTTTTTCGTCCCATAATGCTCCCTCACCTTTTCAATCATTCCAACCTTGAACGGATCATATTGCCGTATCAGCTGCGCAGAGTGCCCTCCTTGCTTAAAAAAGTGGCTGAGCAGGCTCGATTGACGGGAGCTCTTCTTAATATGGATAAAGCGACGCCTCTCGACATCGAGTAAGTCGCACACTTCCATACCTTGGCCTGGTACTTCGTCGATTTTAACCAACCTCCTATCCATTAGCAGGTAGCCAGCCTCCGTTTCCATTTCCTTATTGTAGGACTCCTCCGATTGGTAGGTAACTCTCGCCCTTTTTGCCTTTGGACCGGATCGATCAATTTTCCTCAGCGGTCGCAATTTTTTATCCGGCTTACCACGCAGCTTCACGAACTTTTCGTCTGCCGCATCCTTGAATAACTGATCTATGCGATACCAATTTCCCTCGTTTAGCGCGTATCGAGCACCATTCAAAATCAACGAGCCGACAAGCGAATCATGCACTGACCAATGGTCACACGGTCGCTTATCATCCTCGATATAGGCTGCCACGCTATGCTTGTTCAAATCCTCCAAGCTCAATTTTGCTAGATTGCTTCCCAGTGCCTCCCGATACAGGTCGAGCGACAGATCAGGATAAAACTTCCCAATTCGTGCGTGCTCAAATCGAAAAGACCCGACGCTCTCCGATACAATTTTTGGAATTGCAATTTCAAACTCGTCACTCCCTCCGCGAATGGCCGCAACGAGGGCCTCGTCAAGAAGCGATTGAACAGTGTTGTCTAAGACGGGCGAAAGAAAGTCGATGATTTGAAAACTAGTATTCTTATATGCCTCAGATTTAAAGAAATTAACAGCTTCTACGGCAGCATCCGGTACATCGGCTATCTCGATCCTCTTCGAGAACCTCAGCGCACGAGAGCCCGTCACTAAATCTGCAAACTCGTGATCCGCCGTGTAACCGCTTACCTTTCGAATCAGGTCCAACGCGTCATCAAAACCAAATGATCGGAGATCGCGCTGTCCGGCGGCCTGTGCAAAATCTCGAATCGCTGCGCCAATATTAGAGCGCTCTACACTTCGCAGCTTATCGTCGCTAACGGCGTTGATTGCTACCTTCAGACCGAAATCAGCCTCCGTTTTTGAGTGATCCAAATAGACGTGCCCATATGAAAACGTCAGGGCGAAAATAGATTTCTCCTTTTTGAACACCAGAACGGCGCACGGTGACTTCGAAAAGAGGTTCTCGGGAAGCGAAAATGAAGCCTTCAGCAATTCGACCCAATTTGGAATACCTTCATGACCAGGAAAAGTGTATAGGCCGCTACCGTCGCCAAATTCGGCGGAGGGGGTCTTCGTCGCCAGTTTCCGCTTTACCAAATCTCGAGCATTTTCAGTCAACAGGTCGTCAAAGCCGGTTACTTCAGCCTTTGCAAGATACAGCGAGAACGTGTTCAGTCTTGGCACGCCTGCACCGACCGTTAAGCCATCGACCGTAAGACAACGGTTCGTTATGGTATATGCCCTGCTCTCTAAATACAACCTCGACCACCCAGTCGGACAGATCGTTCATCCCTATATTCGCCCTGAGTTTATGTGGGGATAACTGCGGGACGGCCCGGCACGTCACGTTATCCTGGTATCTAATGGACGACGACCTGTCGCGACAAGGCGCGACTATCCCCGACAGCGAATACACCCTCACGATCGAGGAGGCCGCCATACGTTACGAGCACGCCGGCCACCCCCGTACGGCTCGTAGCATTCAGCGCTACTGTGCCAAAGACCACCTTGATTGCCGGCGCATCGAAACGCCCTTCGGCGAAAAGTACCTCATCACGCCGGCTTCCGTTGCAAAGCACATCGCCTACATCGAGGAGGTGCGGCCTACCGCGACAGGTCGTGACCAGTCGCGACCTGTCGCGACAACTGTCGCACCGATAGAGAGCCACGAAGAGCGGCGACAAGAACCCCCGACAAGCGCCGACACGTCGCGACCTGTCGCGACAGCCTACGTCGAGCGAGTCGAGGGAGAGAACGAATTTCTGCGCGGTCAGATCGCAGTTAAGGACAAGACCATCGAAGCTCTTTTGGAACGCGATAGGTAAACCAACATTCTCGTCGGCCAGCTACAAAAAATGCTGACCCCGCTCCTCGAGCGACCGACAGACCGGCACGCCGAGCAGCACGCACCGGACGACACCTCACAAAGGGGATAACCGGCAGGGCCATCCTTCGATCGGGATATAATGGATCGATATGGAAGTCCGGCAGGAGCGCCACATCGCCGACATTCTCAAAGAGCGCAACATCATCCTCAGGGGCGCCGACGCCGCGACCGCCCAGGGCTTTACCCAAGTCCCGAATTTTCTCCTGAAATCAAAGAAGCTTAGCGCGGGCGACAAGATGGCGTTCGCCATGCTCCTCAGCTACGCATGGCAGAATGACTACTGCTTTCCGGGCCAACGGCGCCTCGCAGTCGATATGGGGCTAGACGAGCGCAGCGTCCGGAGGCACCTCAAATCGCTCGAAGCCAACGGCCTCTTGGCTATCCAGCAGCGAGGGCTGGGGAAGACCAATATCTACGAATTGAACCTCAAGCCGCAGCGGTCGTAAGCCGATCCAGACCGGACAAAAATGTCCGGTCCAGACCGGACAAAAACGCTCGGTCCAGACCGGACAAAAACGCTCGGTCCTCTATTAATGATACGCATCTAATGAGACCCATTTAAAAATACCCAGTATGCAAAATGCCTTTCATAGAAAGGAAACCCGGAACCCAAAAGGCGCCGCCTGGAGGCGGCCAAGGCGGGGTTATCACCCCCCCTTACGCCCCGCCTTTAGGCCGAGCTTTTCATTGTCCGAAGCGATAAGGCGTTGAGATAGAATCGGAATTCGCCGTTTCGGGCGCTCGAATGTAGCCATGCAGTCGTGCCATTTATAGCTTGACGGCGCGAGGTGGGGCTGATTCGATGTGTCATGCACATCGAGTCCGTGCCCAACCGCAAATCGCACCCGACCATCCTGCTGCGCGAGAGCTACCGCGCGGAGGGCAAGGTGCGCAAGCGCACCATCGCCAATCTGACGCATTGGCCGGAGCAGCTGGTGGAGGGCTTGCGTACGCTGCTGCGTGGCGGCGTGGCGGTGGGCGGGGCGGAGGAGGCGCTGAGCATCAGCCGCTCGTTGCCCCATGGGCATGTCGCGGCGGTGCTGGGCACGGCGGAGCGGCTCGGCTTGGCGAAGCTCTTGAACGAGCGCCGCGGCGGGCCTGACGGGCGGCGCTATCGCGACTTGGTGCTGGCCCTCATCGTCAACCGCGTGATCGCGCCGTCGTCCAAGCTGGCGGCGGTGCGGGCGCTGAATGCGGAGACGGCGGCGTCGAGCCTGGGCGAGCGGCTGGGTTTGGGCGCGGTGGGGGAACGCGAGATATACGCGGCCCTGGACTGGCTCCTCGCGCAGCAGGAGCGGATCGAGAAGGGGCTGGCCAGGCGCCATCTGGCCGGCGGCACGCTCGTCCTCTACGACGTGAGCTCCTCGTATCTCGAGGGCCGCTGCTGCGAACTGGCGCAGCACGGCTATAGCCGCGATCATCGTCCCGACCGGCCGCAGCTCGTCTATGGCCTGCTGTGCAACCGGGAGGGCTGTCCGGTGGCGATCGAGGTGTTCGCAGGCAACACTGCCGATCCAATGACGCTCGCAGCCCAGCTGAGCAAGCTCAAGGGACGCTTCGGCCTGGAGCGGGTGGTTCTGGTCGGCGACCGCGGCATGATCACCAGCGCCCGCATCCGCGAGGCGCTCGAGCCGGCGGGGCTGGATTGGATCACCGCCTTGCGCGCGCCGAAGATCCAGGAGCTCGCCCAGGGCGGCCCGCTGCAACTGTCGCTGTTCGACGAGCGCGACCTGGCCGAGATCAGCGCCCCGGATTATCCGGGCGAGCGCCTGATCGTCTGTCGCAATCCGCTGCTGGCGGCCGAGCGCCGACGCAAGCGCGAAGCCTTGTTGGCCGCGACCGAGCGGGACTTGAGCCGCGTCAAGCTGGCGGTAGAGCGCAAGCGCGTCCCCCTGCGCGGCAAGGCCGAGATCGGCCTGGACGTCGGCGCCGTGCTCGACAAGCACAAGATGGGCAAGCACTATGAGCTCTCGATCGGCGATGCCAGCTTCACGTACCGCCGCAAGGAAAGCGCCATCGCCGACGAAGCCCGCCTCGACGGCATCTATGTGATCCGCACCAGCGTCCCGGCCGCCGCCCTCACGGCGGAGCAGGCTGTCGGCGCCTATAAATCCCTCGCCCAGGTCGAGCGCGCCTTCCGCTGCCTCAAGACCGCCGATCTCGAAATCCGCCCGGTCTTCCATTGGACCGCGCCGCGGGTGCGCGCCCATGTGCTGTTGTGCATGCTGGCCTACTACGTCGAATTCCACATGCGAGGCCATCTGGCGCCGCTGCTCTTCCACGACCACGATCGCGCCGCTGCCGCCGCCGAGCGCAAATCCATCGTCGCCCCGGCACAACGCTCCCCCGCGGCCAAGCGCAAGGCCACCGCGCGCCGCACCGATGACGGCTTGCCCGTCCATAGCTTCCGCAGCCTCCTCGATGACCTCGCCACCCTCTGCCTCAACAAGGTCAGCCTGCCCAGCAATCAGACGTACCGCTTCGATCTGCCGACCAAGCCGACGCCCCTCCAAGCCCGCGCCCTCGAACTGCTCGGCGTCGGCCTCGGGCTGTAGTCAGTACGCGACCATCACAAGCCCGATTTATCGAGTCGGCTCAGTGACTTGCTCATGTTCAAAGTAAAAAGTTCAGGCTAGAATAACGGTGGTACCGAACGGACCGCAAAGACCCGACTAGGCCGGGCGAGCGAACTACGCAGAGTGATCAGGATTGCTCTTTTAAAACAGCGCCGAGACATAATTGGGGGACGAGATGAACTCATCGCAGCAGATGGGAGTATCCGGATGCCGGTTGAGTGACGGGAGATTGCACTTAGGCCATTATCTTGGTTGTCTCCATCCGGAGAAGACCAAACAAATCGGGGAGCTCTTCTTTGTCATTCAAGACGGTAAAACCAACTACTTAGCAGGTAAACCGCCGTCCGTGGAGCCGTTAGCCCTACTTCTCGCGCAACTATACGCCTTTTGCACTGAAGATTGCACTATTGTTCCGTGCCTCCAAAGCAAAATCTTTCCTGCCTATGCGCCACTTTTTGATTTTGCCAGAGCCGTGATTACGTTACGGGGCCTGGAGAGGGTCCATCCGAAGAAGGATGACTTGAAGGCTGCATTCGGTATTCCTCTTAGGGATTATCTTTTTCCAGTCGATCAAGCCGTTCAGTTCCTAGCGTTCGGGGCTGATTTTATTCTCATGAATGACGACAACATTCGCTTTGCGAGATTGGCAAATAACCTTCACAAGAAGCTTACCACAGCGGAGCACCGATCTATGCCGGCACCACGAATGGCACTTGATCCGGTCCCGAGATTGCTTGGAAGCAATGGGCAAAAAATGTCGAAGGCCAACGGCAACTGCATATTCCTTACGGACGACGACCGGACTGTAACCGAGCAGATTAGGAATTACGCTCGACGAATAGGCTGGAGGTGGACAAGAGATTGCCGATGGGAGTACGAAGGAGAAGTCGCCCTGTCAGAAGAAATAGGCTCTGGCTCTGCCCTAGCTTCGATCTGTTTTACCTTTCAACTCGATTTTCCAGATTTGCGTTTGGCCGTCGAGTCAGTGCCCGACCTTATTGAACATCTTATAAAGCGTATCGTTCCATTAATTTCTGACGTTAGAGCGCGTACGCATGAAGCCATGAAATCAAAAGGGCTATTGTTTGACCGCTTAGCGGCTGACTCCACGCGTGCAACTCACCGAATTGCGAATACGATCGGGGCACTGATATGACGGATCGTCGATTCGTGTTACTCATCCGGCACGCGGACTCAGAAAAAAATGCACTCGGTCAGTTTGCTGGCGATGCGTCTTCCGACCGACTTACTATGGCTGGGAAGCTTCAGCTAGAGCGCGTAAGGAGTGAAATTAACTCAATCATTAGCGCACTTGGGATCAAGTCGATCAGAATTGCACATGCTGATTCAGAACGCGCTAAGACGACCGCAGTCGCTCTTGCGGGTCCACTCGGCGCCGCGCTAAAGGCAGTTCCAGAATTTCGCTCAATTCGGTCTGGCATTGCAGCTGGCATGACAGAAAGTGAGATCGCAATTCAGTATCCCGAGTTCTACAATTCATTGACATTATATCGTGCGGGCGTTCTGTCCTCTTACGATATACCGTATCCGCTCGGCGCCGAGCGCGTTCAGGACTTTGAACGCATAGTCGAGGGCGCGCTGAGGAATCTGCTCTCCGATGCAGTCAACCAGTTCTTCATCGTTATTGGACATAGATCATCAATCACTGCAATTCTACTGTATTACGCACGCCTCGTTCACGAATATCCATCAAATTTCTTCGGATATATACCGTTGGACCCGTGCGTCACGTCCTGTATTGACATACGGCTAGGCGCCGAGCAGATACTTTGGGTAAACCGAACGATTGACCGATCGTTTCTCGTTGGGGTCGTTAATAGGGTCGGGAGCACAGCGTCACGAAATGGCTAAGGGTCGCCTACCTTCCAGCACCCTCTCGGCCATTATCAAAGCCGTTAGGTAATAATTTTGAATCCGCGGTAGAAACCGGTTCTTCGTAATTTCTTCTACGCAAGAAATCCAAACGTGAGCTTTCGCATCATATCGGATTCCATTCACACGTATGATCTCTAACTTTTCTTCAAACAGCTTCATGCCTGCGCTGACTGGAAGCGCCAAGAGGCCGTGCACCTCGTTTGGATCGGGGCGGTAGCTCTCAAGTGGTCTGTCATCTCTGAGCATAAAGACTCCCTGATATTCTCTATTTAGCTGACCGTTCTCCTGATCTGCCACTTCCACACGGTACCCGAGCCATTTTAAATCGCTCGAGCGCACGGTAATACCAAGCTCCTCTGATACTTCACGGATACCATCACTAAGTTCCTCACCTGTACGGAGATGCCCGGCTGCGGTTATATCCAGAAGATTCGGGTAATTCTTTGCCACAGGCGAGCGAAGCTGAAAAAGCAGGCTTCCTTTGTACTCTCCAGTTACTACCCAAAGATGAAAAGTCCGGTGCCATGCTCCCTGCATGTGTGCCGACAGTCGATCAGCAACACCGGTCTTTTTGAGATTCGCGTCGAATATGTCGATCTGTTCGGACATGGAGAGACTTCTACTGGTTGCGAACTGATAGGGTTCTGGCCACCTTCTGCCTCTTGGCATGAATCTCGAGTGCGGCGGTTCGACGTCCTAGAGCCGTTAGGAGGCGCTCTTCGAGAACAAGGCCTTTGTTTAATCGCTCGTAGTCGGCGATTGATTCAAACGAAGTGGTAGCAGCGCTAACGAGCGCTAGGGCGTCCATCGCCTTTTTTGTCGATTCCCTATCTTTCGGTAAGTCGCTCCCGTGGTTGAGAACACCTAAGCTCCGGGCGAGAATCGTTGCTCGGGCGTGGTCGATCTGCGCCTTGTCGCGAACCAAGGCATCTTTAAAGTGTTCGACATTCTCGTTAAGGCCTCTCAGGGACGTAATCACCTCCTCCGCTCGGTCCAAGAACCTATGGCCATCCTCCTCCCGCTGAGTCATCATTGCCATATGCCTATAACCCTTGGCTGCTGTGAGTCGCATTTCAACTATATCAGAAGCATTTTGTGTACTCTGAGCAGTAGCAATCTCAATTCCGCGTTGGATGTTCTCTAAGGCGACTGCATCCTGTCCTAGGAGGTGCGACGCCCATCCAAGGTCGTCGACGAGAACCCGTGCTCTGTCCAACGCGGCCTCTGTGTCGACCGCGGCAACAAGCGCCATTTCACCTAATTTGACTTCTCGTTTGATTCTCCACCGATTAGGTGCAACAGATGAGACATACTTTCGCGAATATGTAGCACAGTGGTCATCTTACCTTGTTGTACAAGCATAGCAACATATTCCGTGAGGGCCTTAACAAATGCAGCTTGACAGTCATTCACGGAAGCATTTTCACGTGGCAACGCTGCGCGTCGAAGAATGGCATTTTGATGCCCTCGGATAAGCGACTCATAGTAGGTCTCGAGCTGTCGGATCCTATCAGATGCGATCTTCTGCCATTGCGCTTCGTCTGGGGCCTTCGGTTTCGTGGCATACGCTTCCCACGCCGACCCTCGCACCTTCTTCTCAACGCCCTTGGTTCTATAATGGGGGTGAGTCCCACTGTAGCTAAGAGTTGCCAGAAGTTCCGCAGTAACATTAATCTGTCTTGACGACGCGTTCTTGCCCTTCCAAATCGCGCGCTTCCAGTTCGAAAGATCGCTTTGGGACAAACCTAAACTCTTACGAAAATCGCCAGAGTGGTCCCGACCTTCCGAAAAGGCTGCCGCCACCCAGCTGAAGAAACTCTCAATCGAAGCGATTAAGGTCGGTTCCGGAGGTGGAACCTCCGAGACCTCGTACGTTTCAGGGTCCCCCATGACGCCCTCCGAGGTACACATATCATAAATCGGAGAGGCGTCGCAAGTTGGGCGCTAATTTGCCCAAGATGACGCCCAAGCCCGCGGCCAAATTTTCCAGAAAATAGGTCCAACTGGGCTACATAAATTGCGCGACGGTACCAAGCTACATTGGTCCTGACGCGTTCGCATGCCAGACCATAATCCCTCACTGATGCTCGCGCCACTTCATTAGGAGGGTCCAATGGATCACTTCGTCTTAGCGGCCCATGCGATCGTCTTGGCGATCGCCGCCACCCGCGAGTGGGCCTCAAGATGCGATGGAACTCATGCGATCGACGAACAATTCGCGATGCACGTCGCTGCGGCAGTCGCCATCTTCGAGTGGCTCAGGGTTATTAGCCTTTTTTGGGCGTGACAGGGTCGCCGCCGGGACGCCGGCGGCGGTTACTCGCCCGCCTTTGACCTGCCGGTGCTGAGCCCTGCGTTGCCACCTGCGGAACGAGAAACAACGGAGAAAAACATGAGCTACGTTAAACATGAGCTTTTGGCTAACGAAAAGATCATCTTCCAGGGGAGGCTTCACTGGATCATCTTTTGGAAAGCCTTGACGTTTGCCATTTGTGGTACTGGAATGCTGCCTCTCGGATACGCGCTTGGTGAAAGCCATGTGGTTATTCTTACGATTTCCGCATTCGCGTATTTTATTGCAGCTTGTCTGTTCGTGCCCGCTTGGTTTATTCGGTGGACTACGGAGTTCGCGGTCACAAATTTGAGGGTGATACACAAGACCGGATTTGTCTCCCGCCATACCGAGGAAATGAATATTGGTAGGATTGAGTTTGTGGACGTTGATCAAACGATCCTCGGAAGAATTTTCGATTACGGTACGATTTCATGTGCTGGGAACCGGGCACGGTATTGAACACCTTCACTGTATCGCTGAGCCAATTAGGATTAGGAACGCAATTGTTGAAAGAGAGCATAGCTCATAGTGTCTTGCTCTTCTGCTGTTGGGAACCCTTCTTCGCAACACGTAGAAGATCGCGTTGACGATCTCGCGCCATGTCCAATCACGCGGCCTACTGAGCCGCTCCGGCGGCGGCGGAAGTCTAGTGTCTTATTGATGAACCCACGCGGCTACTCGCGCGCTGGAACGGATAACATGGTGCGGTATTGACAGAGCCTAAGTCGAATCCCGATTACAAACGGGAAGAACGGACGCTCACCGTTACAAAGGACTTTCAATCTTCCCAAAAGGACTTGAATCGCTCCGGCGAGAGCTCGGTGTAGCGTACCGTGTGCTGGATATTCTTGTGTCCGAGATAGTGCTGTACAGCACGCGTGTCCTGTCCGTCGTTCGCGAGTTTGTACCCGCAGGCGTGCCGGAGCATGTGCGGGTGAATCGGAAACGGAAATTTCGCGGTCCCCCCTATCCGTGCAAGCATCTTACGAAATCCCGCGGGCGTCATCGGCGCCCGGCGCTCGGTGTTGAACACGTAGCGCGATTGCGGCTCCTCGCGCTTGAGCCTGCGAAGTGATCGGATTTCGTTCCCGCCCATCGGATGCACGCTCGGCGTTCCGTTCTTGAGGCGCCGGACGTGGAGCAGATCATTTCCCAGATCGACCTGATCCCATCTTAGCACGCAGAGCTCTCCAGGCCGAAGCCCGTGGCGGTACGCCGTGAGGATCATCGTCGCATTGCGATGCCCGTAGCGCCCCCGCTCCCGAGCGGTGCCCATGAGCAGTCCGACTTCCTTGAGCGTGAGATATTCCCGCGGCCGGCGCGTGCTGTTGCCTACTCGGCGCGGGGGTACTGTCCCATTTATAGTGCTTGGCGGTCTCCGCCGCCGGATGTTTTTGGCCTTTGTTTTCCCTGTCGCCATATCGTCTACTGTCCCGTTCATGCCTCTTTTCGGGACAGTTCAACTTTACCACACCCTGGCAGCTCCAAGCATGAACGCTTCTGAACTCGACTCTCCCATTCTCTTCCCTTAACTCGCCACCTCGAAATCGATTTCCCTCGAACCGCTATGTCGGCAGGCCACGCTTGCCTGACCTAGGGATACCTTGATGAACGACCTCCTTTTGCGAGCGCCTGCTCAATGCTATTCTAAGCGCGCGAGCACCACGATGGTCGACGTCTGGAAAAACGTCGGAGACGATCGGTCTGCGACGCCCCATTCGATAACCCTATTAATCGGAGCGACACTTGCCAGATAGTTCGATAAGGCCGAAAACTAAGCGCCGCAATGGAGCGGTCACACGTGCATATCGCACGAAGCTCGGTAAGATGATCAATGGAACCATCGAAGATGCCCTTAGTCACCACGAACTAGCTCGAGCTCGAGGCAAGGTCAATCTCATTCTAACTTCGCCACCCTTTCCATTAGTCAGAAAGAAGCGTTACGGAAACAAGTCAGGAAAAACATATGTCGCTTGGCTTAAGGGCCTCGCGCCCCGGCTCGCCGAGTTGCTCGCGCCGAACGGATCAATTGTGATCGAGGTGGGCAACGCATGGGTAGAGGGATCGCCTGCCATGTCGACGTTGCCCATTGAAGCGCTTCTTGCATTCAAGAGAGCGGCAAAGCTCCACCTCTGCCAGCATATAATTTGCCACAACCCGGCGCGGCTTCCGAGTCCGGCCGAGTGGGTAAATGTCCGACGCATCCGCTTGAAAGACTCGTTCACCCATGTATGGTGGATGTCTCGATCCGAGTTACCGAAAGCCGATAATCGAAATGTCCTCACGCCATACGGCAAACAAATGAGGAAGCTTTTGAAAACAAAAAAATATAACTCCGGTAGGCGCCCGTCTGGCCACGTGATTTCGAAAACGGGATTTCTAAAGGACCGCCAGGGCGCAATCTCGGCCAACGTTATTGACTTTGCTCCCGAAGACCCCAAGTTACCCCGCTCCCTTCTAAAATTCTCGGGCACTTCGTGGGACATAAATTACCGCAAATACTGTGAAAAGAAGAAAACAGCCGTTCACCCAGCGCGCATGCAAATGGATTTGGCCGCGTTTTTAATACAATTTCTAACTGATCTAGGAGATTTAGTCTTAGACCCTTTTGCGGGATCAAATACAACCGGAGCCGCCGCAGAAGAGCTTGGCCGCCGCTGGATAAGTGTTGAGGCAATATCCGGATACGTCAAAGGGTCGAAAGGGCGCTTCAATCAGTTCGCGAAGCGTCGGAAGGCGAGCACCAAAAACCGATAAGTATCGGAATGGAGGAGGCAATGACCTCTGACAAGATTGAAACCGAGCTCACTATAGGTCCGGAGGCTATCGACGCATATAGCCGGCTCAATTATACAATGTGGCACGCCCTCGCTGAGTTTATCGATAACTCGACGCAGTCAAGGGTGAACTATGAGCCGATCATTGATGACGTGCTAAAAAGTGAGGGGCAGCCTCTCACTGTCGAGATTAACCACAACCGCCTACGCAAGGAGATAACCGTTAAAGACAATTCGATTGGAATGACGAGAGACGACCTGATCCAAGCCCTCCGCATCGCTCATCGAACCAAGGACAGCAAGGGACGTTCGAAGTACGGCATGGGAATGAAGACAGCTGCATGTTGGATAGGTCGCACTTGGAAGGTTGTGACATGCGAGTGGAGCAGCGGCGAGGAATGGACGGCAGAGATCGATGTCAAAGCGATCGCACATGATAATAAGAAGATTTCGCTGAGTATGCGCCCTGTAAGTAGGGATGAGCATTACACACAAATAGTCATATCTGACCTCCATCGAAACATCCAGGCGCGCACCGAGGAAACTATCAAAGGGTACCTTGGATCGATGTATCGGGTCGATCTCCTCGCGGGCAACCTCAAGATTTTGTACAACGGCGACGAAGTGAAGGCACCGGAAGAATACGACATCGATACAGACCCCTCGGGTAATCAGTATAAGCGGGAGTTGCCCGAGACTAAGATCAACGGCAAGATTGTAAAAGGCTGGATTGCCGTGCTTCGAAAAGGTGGCCGCAAGTTTGGCGGGTTTTCGTTGTTCCAAAACAATAGACAAATTCAGGGATTTCCCCACGCATGGAAACCGAGAAGTATTTACGGCGGTGTGGACGATGAAGGGGCCAATAATCTGATCTCCCAACGCCTCGTGGGGGTTTTCGATTTGGACGGTTTCGAAGTGTCGCATACGAAGGACGCCATTCTCTTCGAGGATGACGAAGAAGAACAGATTGAACGCCTGCTTTTTGGGTTTACAAAAGACTATCGAGACTACGCGCAAAGGCGTCGTGGCCCGCGCGGAACGCCGTGGTCCCGGGACAAGGTTCGTGACTTAATCGAGAGCATGAAGAAAGAGTTTGTTACTCCCGAAATGAAGGACGCAATAAACAATTCGCTGCTTCCTCCGATCGACACGATTATCGGAAACAACGAGCAGCGACGCGACGCGCTAACCGACGCAGAAAAGCTGGCAACGATCGAAGTCCTACCAGAGCTTCGCGTCGTCGTCTCGCTTCAGGAAAAGAGCGAGCATGAGCCGCATCTGACGATCGTAGCTGGCGCTACAGCAGGTACTATTCACGTAATTATAAACGGACTGCATCCCTACTACTGCGCCTTAGATTCCAGCGACGCAGTGGACGAGTGCATTCGTCAATATCTCTATGATGCCATCTCGGAATATCGGGTATCCAAACTCACTGGGGGAATTAATCCCAACAGCATTCGTCGACTTAAAAACGATCTCCTTCGGGTCGATGCGGTACGGATAGAGGATGCAGCCAAGGCCGTCCAAGATGGAGAGTTTGAGGCAATTATCCGCGGCGAGGCCTCAAAAGCATAACCACGTGGTGCCAAAATTGGAACTCCGAAACTGGCAAAACGAGGCGTTGGCTCGATGGGAGGAGAATAGCCACCGCGGCATAATCGAAGTCGTTACCGGAGGAGGTAAGACCATATTTGCACTGTCGTGCATCGATAAGCTAAATCCCGATACGTCGCTGGTAGTAGTTCCGACCATTGCGCTATTGGATCAATGGTGGGAGGAAGCAGCAAGTTTTTTTGGCATCGAGATCGATGAGGTTCATGTCATCACCGGACGGCAGAAGGTCAGAGTTGGCACGATTAATCTTGCGGTGCTCAACACTGCATCGAAGCTCCATGAACAAGCCCGAAGTCAGCGTTGCTTCCTAATTGTCGATGAATGCCATAAGGCAGCGAGCGAACAATTTCGGGCCGTCTTGAATATTCCTACGGTTGCGACCCTCGGTTTATCGGCGACACCAGAACGTCCTTACGATGATGGGCTTCGCGCAATTCTTGTTCCTGCCCTTGGCCCCGTAATTTATACATACAGCTATAGAGACGCCCTTCGTGATGGCGTGATAGTCCCATTCGCCCTTCGCAACATACTATTTGAGCTCGAGGAGGACCGGCAAAAAGAATATAGCAAGCTTACCAAAGCAATCGCCCGTACCATTGACCTGTATGGTGTTGACGCACAAGAGACGGTCAAGCTGTTTTTACGCCGCGCCCGAGTGCTAAATCTTAGTCTCAATCGCGTTCGTTTGGCCCTGAAAATTGTTGCCGCCCATAAAGGTCAGCGAGTGTTGATTTTTCACGAGGACATCGAAGCATGCAATTTGATTCACCAGATTCTTGCGGAAAACAAAGTGCGGGTTGGAATATATCACTCGAAGATGTTGCTTCGTGACCGTGTTGACATGCTGTCGGCATATCGCAGGGGCGTCGTGGATGTGCTCGTCACCTGTCGGGCGCTTGATGAAGGGTTCAATGTGCCTGAGACTGAGATCGGTATTATAGCCGCGAGCACGGCAACGAGGCGTCAGCGCATCCAGCGTCTGGGGCGAGTCCTCCGCCCCTCTATGGGCAAGGGCAGAGCCATTGTATATACCCTCGTTGCAACCGAGCCGGAAATTGGGCGGTTGCAAGCGGAAGAAACGGACCTTGAGGGTGTCGCTGATGTGACGTGGGGGCACGCGTGAGAACGATTTTTGTTGGTGAATGCGCCCCGGACAAGATTCTTCACGTGTCCGACCCTGACGCTCCGAACGAAACCCAATTCGAGTTTATGGTGGTTAGAGCGTTATCATGCGTCTACCCTGACTATTTATGCTTCATTTTTGGTGGATCGTTTCGTTACGATGACAAACTTTGCCTGAGCTGGTCCTGGAAAATCGGACAGGGTGATAAGGTGTATTCCGCCGGATAACGGAGGGATACGACGATGACGACGAGACGGCGGTTTACGGGCGATTTCAAGGCCCGGGTAGCCCTGGAAGCGTTGCGGGGCGACAAGACGGTTCAGGAGATCGCGGCCAAGCACAAGGTGCATCCGAACCAGGTGAGCACGTGGAAGCGCCAAGCGATCGACGGCTTGGGCGAGGTGTTCTCGAGCGGGGTGGACCGCGAGCGCCAGGATCACGAGAGCGAGGTTCGCGATCTCCACGCCAAGATCGGGCAGTTGACGGTGGAACGGGATTTTTTGGCCAGAGGGCTCAAGCGATGAGCCGGGGGGAACGCAAGGCGATGATCACGCCCGGCCACCCCGACTTGAGCTTGAGCCGCCAATGCCGGCTTCTCTCGATCAGCCGCTCCTCGTTCTATTACGCCCCCAGGGGCGAGAGCCCGGAGAACCTGGCGCTGATGCGCCGCATCGACGAGCTGTTTCTGCGCTGCCCCTTCTACGGCAGCCGGCAAATGGTGCGCCAGTTGCGACGGGAGGATATCTCGGTCGGCCGCCACCGGGTTCGGCGGCTGATGCGCCTCATGGGCCTGGAGGCGATCTACCAGGCGCCGAGAACCAGCACGCCGCACCCGGCGCACCGGGTCTATCCCTATCTGCTGCGGGATGTGGCGGTGGACCGCCCCGATCATGTCTGGTGCGCCGACATCACCTACATCCCGGTGCGGCGCGGCTTCCTCTATCTGGTCGCGATCATGGACTGGGCGACGCGCCATGTCCTGGCGTGGCGGCTGTCGAACACCATGGATGCCAGGTTCTGCATCGAGGCGCTGAACGAGGCGCTGGCCGAATACGGCCGGCCCGAGATCTTCAACACCGACCAGGGCAGCCAGTTCACCAGCCTCGACTTCACCGGCGTGCTCAAGGACGCGGCGATCGCGATCTCGATGGACGGGCGGGGGCGGTGCCTGGACAACATCTTCATCGAGCGCCTCTGGCGGTCGCTGAAATACGAGGCCGTCTACCTGCACGAGATGACGGATGGCTTCGCGGCCGAGCGTGTCATCGGCGAGTGGATCGCGTTCTACAACACCGAGCGGCCGCACTCGGCGCTTGACGGCAGGACGCCCGCGGAAGCCTACTCGACCGGGCGGCCTGTGGATATGATGGACAAGGCTGGCGCCTTGCCCACATCTCCACAGGCCCAACAGCAACAAAAAGCGTTCAACATGATTCGAAGTCTTGGCAGCGTGATCAGCATCCGGAATACACCTTAAATCCGCTGCCACCTGTCCAAACAACCAGGACCAGCTCAAACATCCGGGATGGCTCTTACGTGCAGCTCATCCGAACGATCGATCGCAGGCTTTCACTTCGTCATTCGTTCCCATTGCCGTAAGTGCGCCGTTCGACCCGATCGGCCAGTATCCTTAGCACCAGTCCCTCAGCTCTCACCACCGCCTCGGCGCGGGCGCCCTGCCATGCCCGGCCTATGAGCCTTCTAACAGCAGCGCTGCCGTGCTAAAACCTCGCAGCTTACCGTGAAATTTTTAAACGACATTCAGTGAGAGCCTATAGCGAGCCTAAGCATTTGACCTTGAGACGTAACTTATTGACAATATTAAGAAGTCCCCGTAGCTCAGCAGGATAGAGCGACAGATTCCTAATCTGTAGGCCGTGGGTTCGAATCCCGCCGGGGACGCCAAACTGCCCGAGCGACGCTCGGAGCACGTGGACCGCAGAGACGGAGTCTGGCCCGTCGGCGATCCCGCCGAGCGGCCGCGTGCCGCGGCGGAACGGAGTGGGCAAATGCAACATCGCCAGCTTGGCGCGGCGGGTCCGCGCGTCTCGGCTCTCGGCCTCGGCTGCATGGGCATGTCGGGCATGTACGGGCCGGCCGACCGGGCTGAGAGCATCGCCACCATCCACGCCGCCCTCGAGGCCGGGGTGACGCTCCTCGACACGGGCGACTTCTACGGCATGGGCCACAACGAGATGCTGATCGGCGAGGCGCTCAAGGGTGCCAAGCGCATGGAAGCGCTCGTCAGCGTCAAGTTCGGTGCGCTGCGCGATCCCGCCGGAGGATGGCTCGGCTACGACGCCAGGCCGGCGGCGGTGAAGAACTTCCTTGCCCACTCGCTGCAGCGCCTCGGGCTCGCTCACATCGACATCTACCGCCCGGCGCGCCTCGATCCTGAGGTGCCGATCGAGGAGACGGTCGGTGCCGTCGCCGAGATGGTGCGGGCGGGCTACGTGCGCTACATCGGCCTCTCCGAAGTCGGCCCCAAGACCATTCGCAGGGCCGCCGCCGTGCATCCGATCGCCGATCTCCAGATCGAATATTCGCTGATCTCGCGCGGCATCGAGGACGGCATCCTCGCTGCCTGCCGCGAGCTCGGCATTGGTATTACGGCCTATGGCGTGCTCTCGCGCGGCCTGATCGGCGGGCATTGGCGGAAAGCGGGCGCCGGTCGCGGCGATTTCCGCACGCAGAGCCCGCGCTTCCAGGATGGCAACGTGGAGCGCAACTTGGCCCTCGTCGAGGCGCTGCGCGGAATCGCGGGCGCCAAGGGCTTGAGCGTCGCCCAGATGGCCATCGCCTGGGTGGCGGCGCAAGGCGAGGACATCGTGCCCCTCGTGGGCGCCCGTCGCCGCGACCGGCTCGAGGAGGCGCTTGGCGCGCTCAATACCGCACTGACGCCCGCGGATCTGGCCAAGATCGAGAGGGCGGTGCCCAAGGGTGCCGCCGCCGGCGAGCGCTATGCGCCGCTCCAGATGGCGCATCTCGACAGCGAGGCGGCGCGTCATGGGTGACAGGATCGTCATCGTGACCGGCGGGGCTTGCGCGTTAGAATGGCGACAACCGCGCCGCTTGAGCCCGAGGTCGAGCGATGGCAACCGATCCGGACATATTTGCCGCCGCCGAGCAAGATGACCCGGCCGCTCTCCTCGAGAGGATTCCGGACAGTAAATCTCCCTTCGAGCTGTGCGACCGCGACGGCATCTCGCTCGTCCTGTTCTGCCTCTACCGGGGCTTGAGAAAAAACCTCGCCGCCTGCGCGGGACGGGTCGAGAAGGCGGACGCGCTACGGCTGTTGATCGCCGCCACCTCCGACATCGACGCGCGCCAGGGCGGCGGCTGGACGCCGCTCATGCCGGCGAGCGTCAACGGCATGGCGGAGGCGGCCGCGGCACTGCTCGAGGCCGGCGCCGACGCCGCACTCGCCAGCGACAAAGGGAAGGCCGCGGCCGATCTGGCGCGCGAGCAGGGTCATCTCCTGATCGTCGAGCGGCGCGCCAAAGCCGGCTGAGCCGACGCGGCGGCTCCGAGCGCGCTTGACATCGGCCCATGGGCGCTCATATAGGCGCATATACGCGTATTTCGCGCGAAGAGCCCGCCTGCCGGCCCGGGAAGGAGAGGCGCCTGCCGTGACCAGCGTCGCCGTCGAGCGCAAAACGAGCTCGCCCCCGGCAAGGAGCAGGCCGAGACCGGCGCAGAGGAGACTCGCGCTCTTCGGCCTGGCTCTCGCGCTCGGGCTTGGTGCGGCCTGGTACGGCTACGACTGGTGGACGGCCGGGCGCTTCATGGAGAGCACCGACGATGCCTATGTCGGCGGCGACGTGACCGCCATCTCGCCGCACGTGGCGGGCTTCGTCTCGCAGATCCTGGTCACGGACAACCAGCATGTGCAGGCGGGACAGCTCCTCATCCGCCTCGACGATCGGGATTTTCAGGCGGCCCTCGACCGCGCGGACGCGGTCGTGCGGCAGCGGGCCGCCGCACTTGCCGGCATGCAGGAAAAATACGTGCTCCAGCAATCCGTCATCCGCCAGGCAGCAGCAGGACTTGCGGCGAATGCGGCGAAGGCCGGTTTCGCGGGCGAGGACGCCGTGCGCTACAGCAGCATGGCGCGCACGGGCGCCGGGTCGCAGCAGAATGCCGAAAGGGCCGTCGCGGTCGATCGGGAAACGCGCTCCACCGTCCTCTCGTCGCAGGCGGCGCTCGACTCCGCGAGGCAACAGCTCGCCGTCTTGGACGCGGAGATCGGCGAAGCCCGCGCCGCCCTGGCGGAGGCCGAGGCCGCCCTCCGCACCGCCCGCCTCAATCTCGGCTACGCAGAGGTCCGCTCGCCGATCGAGGGCTACGTCGGCAATCGCTCCGCCCAGGCCGGCGCCTACGTCTCCGAAGGCGCCTATCTGCTGACGGTCATTCCGGCGCACGGCCTGTGGGTCGATGCGAACTTCAAGGAGGACCAGCTGCGGCGGTTGGCCCCGGGGCAGTCCGCGACGGTCGTCGCGGACGTCATGCCGGGGCACGCCTTTCGCGGCCGCGTCGAGAGCCTTGCCCCGGGCACGGGCGCCATCTTCAGCGTCATCCCGCCGGAGAACGCGACCGGCAATTTCACCAAGATCGTCCAGCGCGTCCCCGTCCGCATCGAGCTCGATGCCCGCGATGCGGTGCTCGGCAGGCTCCGGCCTGGGCTGTCGACGACCGTGAGCGTGGACACGCGGTCCGAGCCTAGGGGCGGACGGTGACGGGCGAGCCGCAGTCCGCGGGCTGGGCGAGGAGCATCCTCCCCTTCGTGGTCATGTGCGTCGGCATGTTCATCGCACTGCTGGACATCCAGATCGTCGCCTCGTCGCTCCAGGACATCGGCGGCGGGCTCTCCGCGGCCCAGGACCAGATCAGCTGGGTACAGACCGCGTATCTCATCGCCGAGATCATCGTGATCCCGCTCTCGGGCTGGCTGACGCGCGTCTTCTCCACGCGCTGGCTGTTCACCGCCTCCGCCGCCGGCTTCACCGTGGCGAGCATGCTCTGCGGGCTGGCCTGGAACATCGAGAGCATGATCCTCTTCCGCGCCCTTCAGGGGCTCCTCGGCGCCTCCATGATCCCGACCGTCTTCACCTCCTCGTTCCACTATTTCCAGGGTCAGTACCGCGTCTATTCCGCGGCCGTGATCGGCACCATCGCGTCGGTCGCCCCGACCTTGGGGCCCGTGATCGGCGGCTGGATCACCGATACGCTCGACTGGCATTGGCTCTTCTACATCAATCTCGCTCCGGGTCTCGCCATCACGGTCCTCGTCCCGCTTCTCGTCAAGATCGACGAGGCGGATCTCTCGCTCCTCAAGGAGGCGGACTATCCCGGCATCGTCCTCATGGCCATCGCCCTCGGCAATCTCGAATATGTGCTGGAGGAGGGCGCGCGGTGGAACTGGCTCGACGACGAGGTCATCAGGACGTCAGCACTCGTAGCCGCCATCGCCGGCATCCTCTTCGTGCTCCGCAGCCTGACCTTCGCGCGACCCGTCGTCGACCTCCGCGCGCTCGGGAACCGCAACTTCGCGCTGGGCTGCGTGCTCTCCTTCATCACCGGGATCGGCATCTTCTCGACCATCTACCTGACGCCGCTCTTTCTCGGCTATGTGCGCGGCTTCAGCGCCTGGCAGACCGGCATCGCGATCTTCTCGACGGGTGCCGCCTCGCTGGCGGGCGTCCCCGTCTACATCGTGCTCGCCCGCAAGTTCGACATGCGCTGGCTCATGATGTTCGGGCTCGCCTCCTTCGGGCTCTCGATGTGGAGCTTCAGCTTCATAACCCACGACTGGGGCGCTTGGGAGCTCCTTCTGCCGCAGGTCTTCCGGGGTTTCCCTCAGGTCTTCGCCGTGGCGCCGAGCGTCAATCTCGGCCTCGGCAGCCTGCCGCCCGAGCGGCTCAAATACGCGAGCGGCCTCTTCAACATGATGCGCAATCTCGGCGGTGCCGTCGGCATCGCGGTCTCCGGCGCCATCCTCAACGACCGGACCAATTTCCACTTCCTCGCCATCGCCTCCCGCCTGACGCCGGCCAACGGTGCCATGGAGAGGCTGCTGGACGGCATGGCGCAGCGTCACGGCGCCATCCTCGGCGGCGCTTCGGCAGGGCATGCCGCGGCTCTCAAGCAGCTCTGGCAGCTCGCCTACCGCGAGGCGTCGACGATGGCTTATGCCGATGCCTTCCGCGCCATCCTCATCGCCTTTATCGTCGCCACCATCCTGGTGCCGCTCTTGCGCAACGTCGCGGCGTCCAAAACGCCGGCGGCGAACGCCCACTGACGGGGCGGGCTCGTTCGCCAGGCAGCCTCGAGGAGATCGCCATGACCGCCATTCCCTACCGCACCGCCCTCATCATCGGAACCGGGCCGGGCATCAGCGCATCCGTGGCGCGCGCGCTCGCCTCAGCCGGTCTCAAGCTCGGATTGGCGGCGCGCAACGCGGCCAAGCTGGCGCCGCTTGCCGCCGAGACCGGCGCCGAGACGTTCGCCGTGGACGCCGCCGATCCCGCCGCGGTCAAGCGCCTCTTCGAGGAGGCGGACGAGGCGGCTCGGGGAGCCCGATGTCGTGCTCTACAACGCGAGCGCCCGCGCGCCCGGTCCCTTGGCCGAGCTCGACCCGGAAGCCGTGCGGGCCGCCATCGCGGTCTCGGCCTACGGCGGCTTCCTCGCCGTCCAGCAGGCGGCGCGGAGAATGACGCCGCATGGCCGGGGCGCCATCCTCTTGACCGGTGCCAGCGCCAGCGTGAAGGGCTTTGCCCTCTCGGCCGCCTTTGCCATGGGGAAGTTCGCCTTGCGCGGCCTCGCCCAGAGCGCTGCGCGCGAGCTTGGCCCGCAGGGCATCCATGTCGCGCATTTCGTCATCGACGGCGGGGTGCGCAGCGCGCGGCGCCCCGATCCGGCGGAGCGGCCGGACAGCACGCTCGATCCCGACGCCATCGCGGAGAGCTATCTCGCCGTCCTGCGGCAGCCGCGCAGCGCCTGGTCGCTGGAGGTCGAGCTCAGGCCCTGGGTCGAGCGGTTCTGATGGCCGGCGCGTAGGCAGCGCCCGTCACGGAAAAGGCTCTTTGCGCAGGTTGAAGGCGATGGAGATGCGCGGCTGGTCGCCGCGGTGGGCAAAGACCATGTGGGGCACGTAGCTCGGGAAGAGGACCATCATGCCGGGAACGGGATGGACGTAGACGCTGGTGCGGATGAGCCCTGGGAAAAAGGTGCTGTCGCGCGAGAGGAACGGATCGATGATCTGGAGCGGCGTCGCGGGGCCGCTCTCGCCCGTCGGATTGCCGGCGTCGACATAGTAGGTGCCCGACCAGGTGGCGCCGGGATGGGTGTGGGTCTTGTTGAAATCGCCGGCGCGGTTGACGTTGGCCCAGGCCTGGAACGTCCAGGCGAACTCCGCGGGCTGGCGGCCATAGGCTACGAGAAGCTGCGTCGTGGCATGGTTGGCCATCTTGACGAAGCGCTCGACGAGGCTCTGGCCGGGCGGCCCCAGCCACTCGAGCGTCCCGGTCTCGGAATGCCAGCCGCCGATGTTGCTCTTGGAGCGGCCGTGGCTGTCCTGCTCTTGCGCGAGGATGCGGCGGCAGAGCTCGCTGTTGAGCTCGCCCACGTCCGGCCACACGAAGCACATGACGGGTGTCGGGAAGCAGTAATCGAGACAGGCGCCTTCCAGTTCGGCCATCGCGGCGGCTCCAAAATCCTCTCCAAAATCCTCTCCAAAATCCTCCGGCGCCGCATCATGCGGCCTCGGGTGCTCCGGCGGAAGAGGGATGACGATCGAGGGCGAGGCGGGATCGCCCGAGGCCGGCGGGCATGGACGGCGCCGCCGTCCGCGCTCCTTGCCTCGCCGCGAGGACGCGCCTAAGATGTCGAAGCCGCCAGGACTGCAACTTCGCAGAGTCTGGTCCTGGCGGCTTCGAGCACTCTGAGGTAGGATGTTGACACGATTGAGCGCAGAGGCGCGGTCCACCTTCTCGCGTGAGGTTGGGAAAATCATAGCAGACTGCGGCTTTCCGCGCGACCCCCAATCGGCCTCCCAGGCGGCTTGGCGCTCTAGTCGCCGCGGATCTCGCGCGCGGCGCGCCTCAGGATCTCGGCGATGCGGCGCTGCTCCTCGGCCGGCCCGTCGAGCCTCTCGGCGAGCGTCGCCCGGAGCTCGCGGCGCGCTTGGCGCAGCTCCGCGGCGGTCGCGTGGCGGCCGTCCTCGGCCTCCTCGGCACTACCGTCCGGTGCCGTCTCGTCGCCGGCAAAGGCACGGCGCACGCGCTCCATGCGGCGGCCGATCCAGGCGAGCTGGCCCAGCATCGACTGGGCGATCTCACGGTTCTCCTCGAGATGGGCGCGCCCGCTCTCGGTGATGCGGTAGAGCTTCTTGGCGCCCTCGGCCTCGACGGTGGCGTGGCCGATCTCCTCGAGATAGGTGAGGGCGGGATAGACCATGCCCGGGCTCGGGCTGTAGAAGCCGCCCGAGCGCTCCTCGAGCGCCTTGATGAGCTCGTAGCCGTGCCGCGGCTCCTCGGCCAGGAGTGCCAGGATGACGAGCTGCAGGTCGCCCGAGGCGAGCTTGCGCCCGGCGCCGAAGCCGCGCGCGCCCCGCCCCACCCCGCCGGCGAAGCCGCCGATGAAGCGGCCGAAGCCGCGCTCGCCGCGATGGCGCCCCATGCAGCCGCGCTCGCCGTGATCGCGCCCGTGTTCGTGGTGACGATGCATGATATCCTCTCTGATGTGATCGTTAAACATATCGTACGATATAGTGTAAGATATCTAGTTGTCAAGAAAAAAGATCGAGGGGATTGCAGCTCGCGCGGGACTTGTCGCCGTGAGTGGGATCGGTGATCTTGAGCAGCCAGCGCAGCACCTCTCGCGGGAGGTTTCATGAAGGCGGCTGATTTCATCGCTCGGCACTGGAAGATTTGGGGCGGGCTCGGGCTTTACGCCAAGTTCGAGCATGTCGTGGCTGCCGTCCTTGTCGTCATGATCTCGGCGCTCATCGTCGCCGCGATGCTGAGTCTGGCCCTCGATGTCGCCCGCCTTCTTGCCGGCGGGCTCGATGCGCTCAAGGACGCCGGCATCGAGGAGATCTTCGGCCGCATCATGACGGTGCTCATCGCCCTCGAGTTCAACCTCTCGATCGCGCAAGTGCTGGAGCATCACGGCCACCTGGTGCAGGTGCGCACCGTCGTGCTCGTCGCCATCCTCGCCGTCGCGCGCAAGTTCATCATCATCGATCTGGAGGCGATGAGCTGGGAAGCGCTCATCGCACTCGCGGTCGTTATTGCCGCACTGGGCGCCACCTATTGGGTGCTCGCCGCAACGGTGCGCAAGCAGCAAGCCGGCCCCGGCCGCCATGGTGAGAATTAGCGCCGGCCGCGGGAGGCGGATTGAAGAGCCGCCGCCATGAGCGTCGCCAAGAGCGTACTCGTCAGCATCGTCATGCCCGCCTTCCAGGCGCGCGCGACCATTGCCGCCGCCGCAGCCAGCGTCGTGGCGCAGAGCCATCGCGAGTGGGAGCTCCTCATCGTCGCCGACGACGGCAGCGATTATGCGCACGTGCTGCGGCAGGCCGGCATCGCCGACGCGCGCCTGCGCTTTTTCGCGAGCCCGGCTCCCGGCAGCGGCCCGGCGGCGGCGCGCAATTTAGCACAGCGCCACGCGGCGGGCGCCCTCGTGACGCGTCTCGATGCCGACGACCTCTATGAGCCGGAGCGCCTAAAAGTCCTGGTGCCGCTTGCGCTGCGCCACGGCGTTGCCGCCGACAATGGCGTGGCATTCGAGGACGGCGGGCGGGAGCTCGGCACGCTGCTGCCGCGCGGCGAGGGCAGCGCGGCCGTGGGCCCCCTCGAGCTCATGGTCTCGCCCTTTTCCTGGTGTCTCGTCTTCCGCCGCGAGCTCTTGCCGGCGTGGGACGAGGACGTGCCCTTCGCCGAGGACGTCCTCTTCAACGCGCGCGCCTTCGAGGAGTGCCAGGCACTCCCCGTCGATCGCCGCGTGCTGTGGCGCTATCGCGTGGCGGCGCGCTCGCTCTCCCACGGTGCAGGTGCTGCCGAGCGCGCCGAGGCGGGCTATGCCCGCCTGCTGGCCGAGTGCGCCGCCGGGGCGCCGCGCTTCGAGAAGCCGGCGCTGCAGGAGACCTGGTGCCGGGCGCTGGCGGAGAAGCGCGCGCTCAACCGCAAATTCGCCGCCGTCTTCGCGGCCGGACAAGCGGCGAGCTTCCAGGAATGGGCATTCGCGCGCACCGCTGCCGCCGCCGCCGGTCCTCGAGGCGGGGCAGAGGGGCGCGCGCTCAATCGAACTCGAAGGCCACGTCGCGCGGGCGCTTGATCAGGCTCTCTCCGCCGTCGAGATAGAGGATGTTGCCGGTCATCGACGGCGTCGCCAGGATGAAGCGCAGCGCCAGCACGATGTCCTCGGTCGTGCTGCTGCGGCCGAGCGGCGTTGCGCGCCAGGCGCGCGCGAACTGCTCCTCGCTCTGCTCGCCGCTCGGAAGCGTAATGCCCGGCGCTATGCCGCATACCCGGATCGCCGGCGCCAGCGCCACCGCCAGCGTCTCGGTGAGGCCGAGGAGGCCGAGCTTGCTGATCGTGTAGGAGAAGTAGTCCGGATTGAGGTTGCGGATCTTCTGGTCGAGCATGTTGACGATGACGTTGTCGCCGCCGCCCTCGGCATGCGCGGCGAAGGACTTGGCGAGGAAGGCGGGCGCCGCCAGGTTCGGCCCCAGGTGCCGCGCCCAGCTCTCGGCCGAGACGCTGGCGACGGTGTCGCGCTCGAAGGTCGAGGCGTTGTTGACGAGGCAGCGGAGCGGGCGCCCGTGGGCGAGGCAGCGGGGCACCAGCTTCTCCGCCTCCTCGATGCTGCCGAGATCGGCCTTGAGCGGGATGCAGTCGCCGCCCGCCAGCACCACCTCCTCCGCGAGCTCGGCCGCGGCGCGCTCGGAGCGGCGATAATGGACGAAGACCAGCCGGCCGTCGGCGGCGAGTGCCTTCACGATGGCGGCACCCACGCGCCGCGCCCCGCCGGTCACCAGTGCCGCGTCGCCCGTGCCCACGCGCCTATCGCCCGGCGGCCTTGCGCGCGCGGCGCAGGCGGTAGAGCTCGACGCCGGCGCCGGCCGCCTCGTTGAAGATGTCCGGCTTCATGAGCGAGACCCGGCAGGCCTCCACCTGCGGGTTGCGGAAGGCGAGGCGGATGAGCTCCTCGGCCAAGGCCTCGAGCAGCGGCACGTGGCGCCGGCGCCGCCATTTCTTGAGCTCGGCGCGGATCTCGTCGTAGTCGATCGCGGGCTTGGCGGAGCGCCTGCCGCGGCTCCCGGCCGGCAGATGGGCGAAGAGCTCGACGTTGACGATGAGCCTCGCCGGCCGCTCCGGATGGCGCTCCCAGGGATGCAGGCCCACCTGCACCTCCACCTCGACGTCGCGGAGGATTACGCGCGTGTAGTCCTTGGCGCCGTCCCAGAGGGCGCCCTCGTCGGACCGCCGCGCGCTCGCCGCATCGCTCTTCGCCATGACTCCTGCAATCCCCCTCTCCTCCTTTAGGAGGAGAGGGTGGGGGTGAGGAGGTGATCTGGCAAGGCATTTCGCCACCCGCGTAAGCACGCAAGCGCCGAGCCAGCTCAGGCTCCCGCCCTCTCGTCCTCTCCTCCTGAAGGAGGAGAGGAATGAGGGAGCCTATTCCTGGTTGAGGAGCGGCTCGACGATGAGGGCGCCCGTCTTAAATCGGCGCGGACTGAGCTGGCTGAGGATGGGGTCGTTGGTGTCGCCGTCGAGCACGAGGGCCGCCATCATGCGCCCGACCGCCGGCGAGGTCATGAAGCCGCGATAGGAGGAGACCGCGACGAAGACGCCCTCGACCTCCGTCTCGCCGAGGATGGGCTGCATGTCGGGCGTCACGCTGGAGACGCCGCCCCAGGTGCGCAAGACCGGCACGGCGGCGAGGCCGGGCAGGAGGTCCACGATCTTTGGCGCCGCATAGGCGAGGAAATCCGGCGTGGAGGCGATGTCGTGCCCCTCGCGCGCGCGCGCCACGATGAAGATGATGGAGCCTCGCCCGACCTGGTTGACCGAGATGTGGTGCTCGAGCGAGACGATGATCGGCCGCACCATCGGCTTGCAGGGGGTCGTCACGATGCCTTCCTTGGGCAGGCTCGCGACCGGGAGCTCGGCGCCGAGGGGCGCCAGGAGCTCGGGCACCGCCCAATCGGTGCAGAGCAGCACCTTCTTGGCCTCGATGCGCTCGGCGCCGAGCTGCGCCGAGAAGCCTCGGCCGGAGCGCTCGAGGCGCTCGACGCGCGTGCCGTAGCGCACCTCTACCCCCTCGCGCCGGCACGCCTTGAGGAGGGCGTCGAGCCAGAGAAAGGGCGAGGCGGTGCCGTCCTTGTTGCAGAAGGAGCCGCCCACGAGGTGCTGCCGTCCGAGGGACGGCACCATCTTGATACAGTCGTCGGCATCGAGGAGCGTGCTCGGCACGCCGAGCTCGTGCTGCTTGGGCAAGACCGAGCCGAGCGTCGCGAAGGCCTTCTCGCTGTGCGCCAGCACGAGATAGCCGTCCTGCTTGAGCTCGAAGCCGCGCGGATAGTCGAGCTCCTCCTCGGCCCTCTCGAAGAAGGCAATGCCCTCCTGGCAGAGGCGGATGTTGAGCTCGAGGCCCCACTGCATGCGGAAGCCGGCGCCGTTGCGCCCGGAGGCGCCGCTCGCGAACTCGCCCTCGTCGACCACCAGGATGCGGGCACCGCTCCGCCGCCGCGCCATCCACCAGGCGCAGGAGAGGCCATAGGCGCCGGCGCCGACAACGAGCACGTCAACGCCGCCGTTCATCACGCAGCACCTGCCTTCTTCTGGTTGGCGAGCGCCGCGAAGGAGACCGGGCGGACGAGCGGACGCGGCGTCATCATCTCCTCGGCGAGCGCAGCACCGTGGAGCTCGGCGAGGCTCGCGACCGCATGGAGGCAGGTCCTGCCGCCGCACCAGCCCATGCCGGAGCGCACGTTGCGCTTGACCGCGTTGAGCGTGCGGTGCCCGCCTGCGAAGGTGCTACGCAACTCGCCGAGCGTCACGTTCTCGCAGCGGCACACCGTGGTGTCGTCGGCGGCGAGCGACCAGATGCCGCGCGGCAGTACCAGCGTCTCGCGGAGTGCGAGCTGGAAGGAGAGCTGCCTCCGCCGCTGCAAGAGCGTCTCGCCGAGCGTGGAGCTGAGTTCCGCGCCATCGTGCCCGGCGCCCGCCGCCGCCGCGGCGCCCACGATGCGGCCGTCGAGCTCGGCCACCAACGCGCCGCGCAAGGCCGCCCCGTCGCCCGCCACGAAGAGGCCGGGCACCGAGGTCCGCCCGAACTCGTCGCACCTCGGCAGCCAGCCGCCCGCGAGCGGATCGTGCCGCATCTCGGCGCCGGCCATGGCGGCGAGCTCGCTATTGGCGAGGAAGCCGTAATTGACGGCAAGGAGATCGCAGGCGATCTCCCGCTCGCTGCCGGCGGCGATGCGGCCGTCGCTGGCGAGGCGTCCTAGGACCACGGCCTCGACGCGCTCGCGCCCGATGACGCGCAGCGGTACGTAGCCGGTGAGCCGCGGCGCTCCGCTGCGCACGACGGTCCAGGCATAGCGCAGGCCCTCGCCGACGATCTCGCGGCCGTGCCACAGGCCGCCCGCGTGGCGCAGCATGCGGCTCAAGGGATGCAGCGGGGCGAGCGCCTTGAGCGCCCCGCCCGCGCGCAGGATCTGCGCCGCCACCACGATCGGCAAGGCGCCGCAGCCGGCGACGACGGCCTGGCGCCCGGGCAGCACGTGCTGCGCCTTGAGCACGGCCTGGGCGCCGCCCGCGAACATGACGCCCGGCGTGGTCCAGCCGGGGAAGGGGACCGCGAGCTCGCGCACGCCGGTCGCCAGCACCACGGCGTCGGCGCGCAGCACCTCGCTCGCATCGCCCTCGGCCACATGCAGCTCGCCCGAGGGGAAGAGGGCGAAGACGGTGGCGCCCGGACGATAGTCGATGCGCCCGCCGATCTCGGCAAAGCCGTCGAGCAGCCGGCGCTTGCGCGCGAGCTCGCCTGTCTCGGCGAGCTCGCTCGTGCCGAGCGCCGGATGGCCCTGCCGGTAGATCTGCCCGCCCGGACGCGGGGACTCGTCGATCAGCGTCACCCGGCAGCCCCGGCCCACGGCCTCGATCGCGGCCGCCATGCCGGCAGGTCCTGCGCCGACGATGACGAGCGTGCGCGCCATCAGACGAGGCCCTCCTGGCGCCGCACCAACATGCCCGGCCTCGCCTCGGTCATGCAGGCGCGGGTGTCGGCGCTGCCGTCGACGCTCAAGCGGCACTCCCAGCAGAAGCCGATGCCGCAGACCGCACCCTTGGGGTTGCCCGCCTCGTCCGTGCGCAGCCAGCGCTCTCCGGCAGCGATCAGCGCCGCCGCGACGCTCTGGCCCTGGCGCGCGGTCACCGCCCGGCCCTCGAAGGAGAATTGGAACGTGCTGGACATGAGTCCCTTGCCGCTGCCCGCCGCCCGCACTCGCGCCAGCGCGTGAGCGGGGCGCTGCGGGCAGCCATGACGTTCTCGATGCCGGTGCTGGTTCTATTCCTGAGAGGATAACCTGTTCTTGACAGGAATTTCACCTCTATGCGACTGTCTTGTCAATCGCTGATTGCCGCGCGGCCGTGTTGCCTGCCGCGGCAAGACAAGCAGGAACGGGACTGCAACAGGAGGGCATCATGCGTCTTGGCTTTGTCGCGGCGGTCTTGGCCGCCGTTGTCGGTCTCCATTGCGCGGGCGCCTCGGCCGCTGAGGCGCCCTCCATCTGGAGCGACGTCATGGCGGCGAAGAAGCTCGTCGCCTGCGTCGTGCCGGCCTATCAGCCCTACTCCTGGAAGGACAAGGATGGAGCTTGGCAGGGTTTCGCCGTCGAGATGGCGAGGGACGTGGCGAAGGACCTGCACGTCGAGCCGGTCTTCATCGAGACCAGCTTCAAGACCGTCGTGCTCGACCTGCAGAGCGCCAAGTGCCATGTCTTCTTCGGCTTCAATGCCACGCCGGAGCGGGCACTTGCCATCGACTTCGCGGGTCCCCTCTACACGCTCGGCTTCCTCGCCCTCGACCGCAAGGGCTGGAAGGCGCCGGGCAACGGCTGGGCCGACCTCAACAAGCCGGATGACCGCGTCTGCTACTCCATGGGCAACAGCTCGGAGCAGCAGATCAAACGCTTCGCGCCCAAGTCGACGCAAGTGGCGCTCGGCCAATCGGACGACTGCGTGCTCGCCATCCTCTCCGGCCGGGTCGACACCTACATCGACGGCGTCATGGGCATCCTCGGCGCCAAGCAGAAGAACCCCGACTTGGGCCAGGTCCGCATGCTGACGCCGCAATATGCGCTGCCGTCCTATGCCGGCATGCGGCTCGACTCCGACGGACGCTTCCAGAAGTTCCTGCAGCGCTGGTCGGAGTACAACCGGGCCAACGGCAACATCACCCAGTGGCTGCTGCATTCCATGGCGAGCGTCGGCATCGATGTGAGCACGCTTCCTCCGGAGATCCAGTTCTGAGGGGGGTGCCTTTGCCGCCCGGCACGGGTCTTTGAGGGGATTGCTTTTGCTTCGGCCGATACGGCCGACGGCCTGGGATTTGATGCGGCCAGTTGATAGAATGATCTTATGGAGCCGGCCCGGTTACGCCTCGCACTCCTGCTGATCGTCATGGCCCCTGCGGCGGCGTCCGGTGGACGGTTCCGCGGCGGAAGGAAGAAGAGACGAGACCGATGGTTTGGGCTCGAGGATCGTCCTGATTTTCGTGATTTCAGGATTTGGTGGCACCGGTATGGAAAAGACAAGAACGGCGGCAGAGATATTGAAAGCCGAGAGGAAGGCGAACGGCTCATTGACGAATGGCTCAAGGCGGGAGCGCCGAGACGGAAGTGAGAAGCAAGGCAAAGTGGCTATGCGACGCACGCAAATGGACGAGGCGATCGATTCCGGAGACGAGGGGCGCGTGATCGAGGCTCTTCGGAGCGTAAAGCGCGCTCAAATGAGCGATGAAGCGATCAGCCGGATCAAGAGCCTGCTGACCAAGACTCGCTCGCCAAGGGTGCGCAACGCCGCGGCGCTCGCGCTTGCCGATTCCCGCATTGCGGGGACAGATAAGCTGCTGATCGAATTGCTAAAGCGTCCAAGCACGAAAGGCGCGCGCGGGACATTGCTCTATGCGCTCGAAGAACTGAAGGCGAAAGTTCCGTTGGCGGTTCTGACAAAAATTATCGCAGACGACACATATGAGGCCCGCGAGGAGGCCCTGGATTTGCTATCCACGCAGGGGAAATTTCCCCATCGCCAGATCGAGAAGGCCTTGGCCGTCCTGCAGCCGATGACGAGGTCGCAAAAAACGGAAAGGGCCAATGCGGCAAAAGCCGCCATCGAGCTGTTGACGGAAAATACTGGAGCCTGAGCGTCTCGCTCCTTGCGCCGTCGGAAAGGTCCGCGCGATCCTTTATTTCGTAGCCTCTGAACCATGCCGCAGATACGGCGCATTTTGCCGCTCTACCCCCCCATGCCGCCGAGGAAGCAGAGCACCGAGATATAGCGCACGGGCGTCTTGAGGAGCTCTTCGGGGCCGTGCGGGACGTCGGCCTGGAAGAGCAGCGAATCGCCGGGCGACATGCGATAGGTCCGCGTGCCGTGGCGGTAGCTGAGCTCGCCCTCGAGCACGTAGATGAACTGCGTCCCGGCGCGGTGGAGGAAGGGCAGCACCTGCGAGCTGTCGGTGTAGGTCATGAGGTAGGGCTCGACCGCGATGCCCTTGGCGGTCGTCTGGCCGAGCACCCAGTACTCGTGCTCGATGCTCATGCCGCTGCGGTGCACGCGGGTACCTTCGCCGGCGCGCACGAAGGCCGCATCGCTCACGTCGTCGAATTCCCGGAAGAGCGTGGTGACGGGCACCTGCAAGGCGCGCGAGACGGCGCGGATGCTGGCGAGCGAGGGCGAGATGGCGCCGTTCTCGATCTTCGACACCATGCCCGGCGAGAGGCCGGCGCGGCGCGCCAGCTCCGAGATGCCGACGCCGGTGCGCTTGCGGAACTCGCGCACCACCTGGCCGAGCGAGGCCTCGAGCTGATTGTCGCGCGGCGCGCGGCGCTGGGCGCGTCCGCTCCGCCCTCGGACGGTCCCGGCTTGGCTCTTTCGCGGCTTGGGCATGTTTCCTCGATGGCGGCCTTGGAGCGGCTATTTCCTGACAAGATAGTTTGTTCTTGACAGAAAAGCCATGCGCCGCGCTATCTTGCCGACGGCGGATGGAGCGAAGCGCGATTTTCGATCACCGGAGCGGCCGCTAGCAAGTGCCATTCCCTCGGCGCAGCGCGCCGCCGGCAGCAGAGGGCCAGGCATGAAATGACCGGTTACCATTGGGACTTCACCGCGGTCGTCCTGCACCCGGCGATGTGGCTCACGGGGCTCGTGGTCACCATCGTCTATTCGATCGGGACCATCTTCGGCGGCCTCGTCATCGGCGTCGTCTGCGGCATGCTGCTGCTCAACCGCCATCGCCTCTTGGTGGCGCCCGTCGACGGCTACGTGCAGCTCTTCCGCTGCACGCCGCTCCTCATCCAGATCGTATGGTTCTACTACGCGCTTCCCGTCGTCATCAACGTGGCGATCCCGGCCTGGCTGGCGGCCGGCCTCGGGCTCACCTTCTACATGGGAGCCTTCTCGGCGGAGATCTTCCGCGGCGGCATCATGTCGATCGACCGCGGGCAATGGCAGGCGGCACGCGCCATCGGCATGCTGCCGTGGCAGGTGATGTGGCGGGTGATCCTGCCCCAGGCGACGCGGCGGATGCTGCCGCCCTTCGTCAACCAGTCGGTGCTGCAGCTCAAGAACACCTCGCTCCTCTCGGTCGTGGCCGTGCCCGACCTCATGTACAACGCCTCCCTCATCGTCTCGGAGACCTTCCGGCCGCTGGAGGTCTATACCAGCCTGGCCGCCGCCTATTTCGTCATCCTCTATCCGCTGCAAAAGCTCGCCAAGCGATTGGAGCGCCGCGATGACCTTTGAGGCGGCATCGCCCTCGGCCGGTACCGGCGAGCCGCCGATGATCGAGATCGAGGGGCTGCACAAATGCTACGGCAAGCTCGAGGCGGTGAAGGGTGCCTCGCTCCGCGTCGGGCGCGGCGAGGCGCGCTTCGTCATAGGTCCTAGCGGCTGCGGCAAATCGACCTTGCTCCGCTGCATCAACCTCCTCGAGGAGCCGACGCACGGACGCATGCGGGTCGGCAAGACGAGCATCGAGTTCGGCGAGCGGCAGACGCGCATGTCGCTGCGCCAGCAGGCCCGCTTCCGCGCCAACGTCGGCATGGTGTTCCAGCAGTTCCATCTCTTCCCGCACATGACGGCGCTCGAGAACGTCATGGAGGGGCCGCGCACCGTGAAGCGCCTGCCGCGCGCCGAGGCCCGCGAGATCGGCGAGGCGCTCCTCGCCAAGGTCGGGCTCGCGGAGAAGCGGGACGCCTATCCGCCCCAGCTCTCGGGCGGCCAGGCGCAGCGCGTGGCGATTGCGCGGGCGCTCGCCATGTCGCCCGAGGTCGTGCTCTTCGACGAGGTCACCTCGGCGCTCGATCCCGAGCTCGTGGGCGAGGTGCTCGAGGTCATCCGCCAGCTCACCGAGGAAGGCATGACGATGGTCGTCGTCACCCACGAGATGGGTTTCGCACGCGAGGTCGCCTGCAACGTGACCTTCATGGACGCCGGTGCGGTGGTCGAGGAAGGCAGTGCCGAGGAGGTGCTCGACCACGCGACGAACCCGCGGCTCCAGCTCTTCCTCCGCCGCTTCAGGCGCTGAAGCGGCGACGGCGGCGGCGATGCGGCGCTACTCGATCTTCAGCCTCTTGCGCAACGCGGTGAGCTATCACCGGGACTGGCCCGCGGCCTGGCGCAGCCCCGATCCCAAGCCCTCCTACGACGTGATCATCATCGGCGGCGGCGGGCACGGCCTCGCGAGCGCCTATTACCTCGCCAAGGAGCACGGCATCACAGAGGTGGCCGTGCTGGAGAAGGGCTGGATCGGCGGCGGCAACACCGGGCGCAACACCACCAACGTGCGCTCCAACTACATCCTGGCAGAGAACTCCCACTTCTACGAGTTCTCCTTGAAGCTGTGGGAGCAGCTCAGCGCCGATCTCAACTTCAACGTCATGTTCAGCCAGCGCGGCGTGCTCATCACCGCGCACTTCGACGCCCAGACCCAGGCGCTCCTCAGGCGCGGCAACGGCATGCGGGTGCACGGCATCGACGCCGTCTTCCTCTCCCGCGAGGAGATGCGGCGGAAGGTGCCGATCCTCGACTTCTCGGCAAGCGCGCGCTTCCCGGTGACGGGCGGCCTCTTGCAGCCGCGCGCGGGCACGGCGCGCCACGACGCGGTCGCCTGGGGCTTCGCGCGCGCGGCCGACGCGCGCGGCGTCGACATCATCCAGAATTGCGAGGTGACCGGCATCCGCACGGCGGCCGGACGCGTGGCAGGCGTCGAGACCACGCGCGGCTTCATCGCCGCGCGCAAGGTCGGCATCGCGGTCGCCGGCCATTCGAGCCAGGTGGCAGCGCTCGCGGGCCTGCGCCTTCCCATCGAGTCCCATCTCCTCCAGGCCATGGTCACCGAGCCGGTCAAGCCGCTCCTCAACGTCTCGCTCTCCTTCGGCGCGGGGCACTTCTACACGAGCCAGACCGACAAGGGCGAGCTCGTGATGGGCGGCGATCTCGACGGCTACAACTCCTACGCCCAGCGCGGCAACCTGCCGATGGTCGAGCACGTCGCCGCCGCCGCGGTCACCGCCTGCCCGTGCTTGAGCCGGCTGCGCATCATGCGCCACTGGGCCGGCATCATGGACATGACGATGGACGGCAGCCCGATCATCGCCAAGACGGCGGTCGAGGGCCTCTATCTCAACGGCGGCTGGTGCTACGGCGGCTTCAAGGCGACGCCCGGCTCGGGCTGGGTCTTCGCCCATACGATCGCGCAAGACCGGCCGCACGCGCTGAATGCGCCCTACAACCTCGAGCGCTTCGCGCGCGGCTATACGATCGACGAGCGCGGCGCCGGGCCTTACCCGGCGCTCCATTGAGTAGGGTCTCTCAAGCGATGCTGATCCCCTGCCCCCACTGCGGCCTGAGACCCCACGCGGAGTTCGTCTACGGCGGCGACGGCGGGCTCGTGCGACCCGCCGACCCGGCCGCCGCGACGGACGCGGCCTGGCACGACTATCTCTACGTCCGCGCCAATCCCTGCGGCGTCCACCGCGAGCACTGGCATCACAGCTTCGGCTGCGAGCAGTGGATCGCGGTCGAGCGCGACACGCTCTCGCACCGCATCGCCGCCACGGCACCGCTTCCGGCACGGGAGCGCCCGCAGCGATGACGCGCCAGCCCTTCCGCAACGCCACGGGCGGCGTGGTCGACCGCGCACGGCCGCTCCGCTTCGCCTTCAACGGCCGCGTTTGCGAGGGCTATGCCGGCGACACGCTCGCCTCAGCCCTCCTCGCCAACGGCGTCCGCCTCGTCGGGCGCAGCTTCAAATATCACCGCCCGCGCGGCGTCTTCGGCCTGGGGGCGGAGGAGCCGAACGCCCTCGTCCAGCTCGGCCAAGGTGCGGCGAGCGAGCCCAACAGCAAGGCGACCGAGATCGAGCTCAAGGACGGCCTCGTGGCCGCGAGCCAGAACTGCTGGCCCTCGGTCGCTTTCGACGTGGGTGCCTCGCTTGGCCTCTTTGCCCCGCTCCTGCCGGCCGGCTTCTACTACAAGACCTTCATGTGGCCGCGGCGCTGGTGGCTCGCCTACGAGCGGCCGATCCGGCGCATGGCGGGCATGGGCCGGGCACCCACGCTCCCCGATCCCGACCGCTACGAGCATCGCCACGCCCATTGCGACGCGCTCGTCGTCGGCGCCGGGCCGGCTGGCCTTGCTGCGGCATTGGCGGCGGGGCGCGCCGGCGCACGCCTTATCCTCGTCGACGAGGCGAGCGCCGCGGGCGGCTCGCTCCGCGGCGGCACGGCGACGATCGGCGGCAGGCCTGCGGGCGAGTGGGTCGCGCGCACTTACGCCGAGCTCGCCCAGCTGCCCGACGCCTTGCTGCTGAGCCGCGCCGTGGCGTTCGGCTATTACGACCACAACCAGATCGCCGTCCTCGAGCGCGTGGCCGACCACCGCGGCGTGCGGCCGGGGGAGCCGCGCCAGCGCGTCTGGCACATCGCCGCACGGCAGGTGGTGCTGGCGGCGGGGGCGCACGAGCGCCCGCTCGTCTTCGGCAACAACGACCTGCCGGGCGTCATGCTGGCCTCGGCCGCGCGCGGCTACGTCAACCGCTACGCCGTGCGGCCGGGCAGCACTGCCGTGGTCTTCACCAACAACGATTCCGCTTATGCCGCAGCACTCGATCTCGCCGCGGGCGGCGTCGCCGTCAAGGCGGTCGTGGATTGCCGCGCGCGTGCGCCCGAGGCGCTCATCGCGGCCCTCGCCGCCGCCGGCATCGAGCATGCGCCCGGCTCGGTCGTGCTCCATGCCACGGGCGGCCGCGCGCTGCGGCGCGTGATGCTCGCCAAGCTCGACGGCGCCGGCACGTCGCGGCAGCGCGAGATCGCCTGCGATCTTCTCGCCGTCTCCGGCGGCTGGAACCCGGCCGTGCATCTTCACGCCCAGTCGCGCGGCCGGCCGCGCTACGACGCCGGGATCGCCGCCTTCGTGCCGGGCCCGCCGGTGCAGGCCGAGCGCTCGGCCGGTGCCGCGCGCGGCACCTTCTCGCTCGCCGGCTGCCTGGCCGAAGGCGTTGCGGCGGGCGCTGCCGCCGCCGAGGCGGCCGGTTTTGCCGCAGCGGTGCACCTCGATCTTGCCCCCATGCAGGGCGCCTTCGAGAGCACCATCGAGCCGCTCTGGCAGGTGCCGCCCGGTCGGGGAGGGCGGCACAAGCGCTTCGTCGATCTGCAGGACGACGTGACCGCCGCCGACATCGCCCTTGCCGTGCGCGAGGGCTACCGCTCGGTCGAGCACGTCAAGCGCTACACCACCCTCGGCATGGGCACCGACCAGGGCAAGACCAGCAATGCCATCGGCTTCGCCCATGTGGCGGCAGCGCTCGGCAGCGGGATATCCGCCGTCGGCACCACCACCTACCGGCCGCCCTACGTGCCCGTCGCCCTGGGCGCCCTGGCCGGCGCCGAGGGCGGGCGGCACTTCATGCCCAACCGCTTGACGCCGATGCACGCCTGGCACCTCGCGGCGGGCGCCGTCATGATGCAATCGGGGCCCTGGCGGCGCCCGCAGTGCTATCCGCGCCCGGGCGAGAGCCTCGAGGCGGCGGCCCGGCGCGAGGCGCTCGCCGTGCGCGAGCGCGTCGGGCTCGTCGACGTCTCGACCCTCGGCAAGCTCGAGCTCTTCGGTCCCGACGCGGTGGAGTTCCTCGAGCGCGTCTACATCAACCGCTGGCGCACGCTCGCGGTCGGCCGCTGCCGCTACGGGGTCATGCTGCGCGAGGACGGCATCGTCTTCGACGACGGCACCACCACGCGGCTCGGCCCCGAGCGCTTCTTCATGACGACCACCACGGGCCAGGCAGCCCTCGTGGCGCGGCGGCTCGACTATTACCGCAAGGTGCTGTGGCCGGAGCTCGATTTGCGCATCGTGAACGTGAGCGAGCAATGGGCGGGCGTGGCACTCGCAGGTCCTGCGAGCCGGCGGGTGCTCGCGCGCGTCATCGAGGGCCTGGATATTGGCCCCGCGGCGCTCCCCTACATGGCGGCCGGCACGGGCACTGTCGGCGGCGTCGAGGCTCGCGTGCTGCGCATCAGCTTCTCGGGCGACCTCGCCTTCGAGATCTACGTGCCGGCCGGCCACGGCACGATGCTGTGGCGGCGCCTGATCGCCGCGGGTGCCGAGGACGGTATTTCGCCCTACGGCATCGACGCCCTCAATGCCTTACGCATCGAGAAGGGCCACGTTGCGGGCGCCGAGCTCGACGGCCGCACGACCGCCGGCGATCTCGGCCTCGGCCGCATGATCAGGCCGCTGGGCGATTTCATCGGGCGCCGCTCGCTCTCGCGGCCGGGCCTCGCCGATCCCGCGCGCTGGCAGCTCGTCGGCCTCGAGCCGGCGGACGGGGCGCGCGCACTCCCTCCCGGCGCCAAGATCCTGGGCGCGGAAGCGAACCGCTACATCGGCGAGCTCACCTCGACGAGCTGGAGCCCGCTCCTCGGCATGCCGATCGGGCTCGGGCTCGTGGCCGGCGGGCGGGCGCGCCACGGCGAGCGGCTCAGCGCCGTCTCTCCTCTCGCCGGCGAGAGCGTGCCGGTGGTGGTGCGGAGCCCCATGTTCGTCGATCCGCAGGGAGAGCGCCTCCATGCCTAGCGGCGCCTCCGGGATCGAGCTCGAGGCATGCGAGGCGGGGACGATCGCGCATCTCGAGGGTCCGCTCGAGGGCGAGGCGCTGGCCGCGATCCTGGCGCAGCTCGGCCTCGGCAGCCTGCCGCCGGCTGGAAAGAGCGGCGGCTCCGCGGGACGCCGCCTTCTTTCTATCGGCCCGGCCATCTGGCTCCTCGTCGAGAGCGCTGCGGCGCCGCCGGCGCCCGATTTGCGCGGCCTGCTCGCGCGCGCCTTCGAGGTGGCGCTCGACGCGAGCCACGGCTGGCTGCGCCTCAGGGTCGGCGGGCGGCGCTGCCGCGAGCTTCTCGCCAAGGGCTGTGCGCTCGATCTCCATCCGCGCGAGTTCCCGCCGGGAGCCTGCGCCGCGACCGCCTTCGCGCGCATGCGCACGATCGTCTGGCGCTCGCCCGAGGCGTCCGGCTTCGAGCTCTTCGTCGGGCGCAGCTATGGCGCGTCGCTTATGCACTGGCTCGTCGAGGCGGCCGAGGAATACGGCCTCGAGCCGCAACGGGAATTGCGCAACGCGGCAACGCCGGGCGCGTGAGGCTCGGCCAAAACAGAGGAGGTACAGCACATGCTCAAGAGATTCGTTCCGGCACTCCTTGCCGCCGCCTTGGCCGTCTCGGCCGGAGCGGCGCACGCGGCGGAGGCACCCTCCGTGTGGGCGGACATCATGGCCAAGAAGAAGCTGCTGCTCTGCGTCATCCCCTCCTACCAGCCCTATGCCTGGAAGGACGAGAACGGCACCTGGCAGGGCTTCGCGCCCGAGATGGGCCGCGACGTGGCGAAGGACCTCCACGTCGACATCGAGTTCGTCGAGACCACGCAGGGGACCATCGTCCTCGACCTGCAGAGCGGCAAGTGCCACACCTACTTCGCCTTCAACGCCACGCCCGAGCGCGCGCTTGCCATCGACTTTGCCGGGCCGATCTACACGCTCGGCTTCATCTTCATCGACCGCAAGGGCTGGAAGCCGCCGGGCAGCCGCTGGGCCGACTTCAACGATCCCGCCATCCGCATCTGCTACGTGATCGGCGCCAGCCAGGAGCAGCAGATCAAGCGCTATACGCCCAAGGCGACGCCGGTCGGCCTCGCCAAGGTCGACGACTGCCTGCTCTCCGTGCAGAGCGGGCGCGCCGACACTTATCTCGCCGCCACGCTCGACGGCCTGGTGACCAAGCAGAAGAACCCGGAGGTGGGCGACCTCGTCTTCCCGGTGCCGCCCAACGCGCTCCCCTCCTATGCCGGGATGCGCATCGATTCCGACGGCCGCTTCCAGAAGTTCATGCAGCGCTGGGCCGAGTATAATCGGGCCAACGGCAACGTGGCGGAGTGGCTAATCGGCGCCTTGGGGAAGTACGGCGTCAGCCGCAGCACGATTCCGTCGGACATCCAGTTCTGACTGCCTGTGGCTCGCTCGGGCAGGGCAACCCCCGGCCCGAGCGAGCCAGCTTCGCGAGGTACGCCATGCTTCCGCCGAAAGAGCGCTTGACGATCTGCTTCGCCCATATCGCCTATCAGTTCCAGGCGCGCTTCGCCGCGCGCGCGACCGGCATCGCGAGCTTCGAGGTGCGCGAGAAGGGCGAGCTCGAGCGCCGCATTCCCGAGGCCGACGTGCTGCTGGTCTCCGGCATGTGGCAGAACGACCTCGCCGCGCGGGCGGCGAAGCTCGGCTTCATCCAGTCGATCAGCGCCGGGGTCGACCAATATTCGCGCGACACGCTCGCCCAGCACGGCATCCGCCTCGCGAGCGCGCAAGGGGTCAACGCGCGCGCCGTCTCCGAGCATGCCATCGCCCTCATCCTCGCCCTTGCCCGGCGTCTGCCCGAGGCCGGCCGGAACCAGATGAGGCGCGTCTGGCGCGGCATGATCGGCGACCTCTCCCAGCGCGAGGACGAGCTCGGCGGCAAGACGCTCGTCCTCGTCGGGCTCGGGCACATCGGAGGACGCCTGGCCGAGCTCGCCAAGGCCTTCGACATGCGCGTCATCGGCATCCGCCGCAATCCCGCGGCCGGCAGCGGCGGCGCCGACGAGGTGCACGGCACGGCCGAGCTCAAGAGGCTCCTCCCGGAGGCCGACTTCGTGGCGCTCACCTGCGCGCTCACCAAGGAGACGGAGAAGCTGATCGACGCCGAGGCGCTCGCGCGCATGAAGCCCTCGGCCTTTCTCGTCAACGTGGCGCGCGGGCGCTGCGTCGACGAGCCGGCGCTCGTGAAGGCGCTTCAGGAGCGCCGCATCGCGGGCGCCGGCATCGACGTGACGGTGGAGGAGCCGCTCCCCCCCGCCTCGCCGCTCTGGGGCCTCGAGAACGCCTTCATCACGCCGCACACCGCCGGCGAAACGCGGCGCTACGAGGACAACGTCCTCGATCTCCTCATGGAGAACCTGGGCCGGTTGTGGCGCGGCGAGACGAGCTTGCGTAATCAGATCGTCTAGGGCCCGAAGCTCTCCAGCAGGTCGCGCCACGGCGCGCCCGATCGCAAGAGCCAAAGGGCGCCGTTGAGAATGCGCCTGTCATCCACACGGGGAATACCGCGTGGCTTGTTTGGCAGCTTCGGCTTGATGGCACGCCAGTTATAGTCGGCGGGTTCGTGCCGCATGAGTCGATGCTCCTCCTTGGGAGCTTGAATCGCGGCCGGTGCGAAGCGATCAACAGCGAACCAGCATCTCCGAAGTCACCCGCTAACCGGACATGAGGCGGACATTGGCGAATCGACGCGAATGACCCCAATGAGACATTAGGCCGCACACGCTATCCGTACCCAAATAGACGGCTTCAAAACTCTTCAGATGTGCTAATTTTCGATTTGGTCGGGGTTTTGTCCTGACCTGAGAACAAACAATTTGTTGCAATGGAGGTTCCAAATGCCCGTCGTCGTCGTTGTTCATCGTCTCAAAAATTTTGATGAGTGGATTAAGATATTCAAGGCCGACCCCCCACCAAAAATTGGCCGTTGGCGACTGTTACGCGGAAGCGACGATCGCAACCGAGTTCACGTTGTCGGGGACGTGGCAGCGTCGGAAGTTGAGGCCGTTAAGGATTTTCTTGGGTCGCAACACATGCAAAATGTGTTTAAGCGTGTTAACGCAATGTCGACGGCGCCGCTCGAATTCATCTGGCTCGAAGAGCTAGGGTCTGGACTCACAATTTGATCCAGTAGAGTGCGCCGACGAGGGCTGCGGCGGCAAGGAAGTTTCTGGCCAGCTTGTCGTATCGGGTTGCGATGCGCCGCCAATCCTTGATGCGGCAGAAGTAATTTTCGATCTTGTGCCGCCTGCGATAGATGCGCTTGGGACAATAGGCTTTCTTGGTGGCATTGCTGCGGCTGGGGATGACGGGCAAGGCACCTTCGTCCCTGATCTGCTGGCGGACCTTTTGGCTGTCATAAGCCTTGTCGGCCGCGACGGCGAGGGGCGGCTTGGGCGTGTCCAGTACCGCTTCGACGACTTGGCTGTCATGGACCTGTGCGCCCGTGACGATGAAGTTCAGCGGGCGGCCTTTGCCGTCGACGACCGCATGGATCTTCGTGCTGCGCCCGCCCCGGCTAATACCGATCGCCTGATTTTTCTCCCCCCTTTTGCGCCGCTCGCCGCGCGATGCGCTTTCACGATGGTGCTGTCGATCAGATAGAGGCTATCGTGCGATGTCGCGGCCAGCGCGTCGAAAATCCGCTTCCAGATGCCGCGGCGAGACCAGCGGTTGAAGCGATTGTAGACCGTCGTGTAAGGCCCATAGCGCTCCGGCAAATCTCGCCACGGCATGCCGGTGCGCAGCACGTAGAAGATGCCATTCATGATCCGGCGATCATCCTCTCGCGCCTTCTTGCGAAGGCCCGGCATCAACGGCTCCAGCACAGCCCATTCCTCGTCGCTCAAATCAAACCGCATGATCCACCTCCAACCACGGTGAATCACATTCGGACAACTTTTTCAAGACATTATGCGGGTACAGACCCTAGCACTCTAGTTAGCTAGCGATACGAGGGGCATTATCTGCCCCGTATCACGCCGACGTGGACGGTAAGTTCACGCCGCGCGGCAGCGTTTAGACCTGGATAGAACGCGCGCAGAGGTGCCAGCAAGTCGATGTTGCTTCTTGGCACCTTGCGGCGGTGCCGGCAGCATGCGGGCGCTTCCGGAGCTGAAGGAATAGCTGCCGCGCCACTGACATGGGCGGATGACTCAGGCTGACCCGAAGGCGACATTCAGTACTGCTGTCAATGGTACGTAACCAGAGGGGAAAGCCTAGTAGGTACTCACCGGGTTTAGCCCCGCGCCCCTCTATTCAATCAAGATCGGCGCAAGCTGCTTCCCTGGCTTGAGAGCCGCGGCGCGTGTCATGGCAGGGCAGAATAAGGCGCGCGATAGATGAAGCAGAGTAGTCCGCGCAATGGCCTGTTGCTTCCGCACGTCGCAAGGCGTATCAACCCAAATGGCTCCAATCGCCGCTGGATGAAACTTCAGTGGCATGTCAACTTGATCAGACAAATCAGCGTCAGGGAAGATGATCGCCAGCGACGATAAGAAGGTTAAAACTAACCCCGCTCAAAAAAATGAGGCCCCTCCGAAGAGCAAGGGCACTTCAGGTGTAGACCTATCCAAGGCTAAGGGCGGCGAGATAGCTGCCGACTTACCCTCCGGCTATAGCAGGGGCGAGAGCCAGAAACCGGTTTCCCAAGCTTATAAAGATAACTGGAACGTGATTTTCGCGAAGAAAAGAAAGCGATAATTCGCGTAATGGAGCAGGTGTAGCCGGTGTAGCAGTAGCTCGGCGCAGTCAAGCGCTCGGCCGCTTCTCCTCGTTCGCTGCGATGCATCAACACGGCCGCTATCGAAGGGTAACCCGACGGTCTGCGTAAATTGCGGCACCGCGGCCCATGACCCAAAGCAGATATTCTCCATCATGGCCCATATCTGAGTCAGCGCTGCCCAGGCCCGCGCTGGCGACAGGTTCAGTTGGAATTTCTAAGGCGGCGCGGTGCGGATCAGCTCTCGCCAGCGCCGGTCTCGCGCGAAACATGCTCCGTCTGGACTACGCGGTACTGTAGGTCGATTTGCTCTGCTCGAGCTAACGCGGACCGACCTGCAACGGCGCAGGCAAGCTATCGGGGAGCTTGCCCAGCATCTGCAACGCCGCTTGCATACCGATGATGTAGCCGTAATTCCCAAGTCCGCAGATGACCGCTCTAACGGCCGACGACAGTTTGGAATGCCGGTGCAGCTCATCGCGTGCGTGAATGTTCGATATGTGGACCTCAATGATAGGACCTTCAAAAATCTTGAAGGCATCCAGCATCGCGATTGAGGTGAAAGAATATCCCGCTGGGTTGATGATGATCGCATCGGCGTCCTGGCGTGCAGATTGAATCAGGTCGACTAATACGCCCTCGTGGTTCGACTGATGAAACGCCAGGCGAGCGCCGGCGAATTTGGCGAATTCCTCGCAGCTTGCCTTGACGGTCTCGAGTGTCGTCCTGCCGTAAATGTCCGGCTCGCGGGTGCCAAGAAGGTTGAGGTTAGGCCCATTCAGAACCATCAGGCGTGCGGTCATGGCTTTTCCTTTCGGGCCTTCAGTTTCTGGATTGTGAGACGGTCTAGCTTATTTTCCGTCATGGAACAGCGTCGCGAGCGCCTCGGTGGTCCGCACAAGGATGCCCGCGTCGACACCAACGGCCGTAAAGGTCGTGCCAAGTTCGATGCAACGAGCCGCAAATGCGGCGGCGGGTGTCAAGATGCCAGCGGGCTTGCCGCACGTGCGAATTCGCCTGATGGCATCTTCGATGATCATCTTGACCTTCGGATGGCCAGGTTCGCCAACGTGGCCGAGGCTCGCCGCCAGATCGGTCGGGCCGATGAACACACCATTGACACCGTCGATTGACGCAATCTGCTCCAGGCGATCGAGCGCCTCAGCTACTGACGATCACCGCCCGATGATAGCACTCCGAAGGTACTCGAAGCCTCGATATCTTGCGCGCTGGCACGCCGAGGGTGCGACTTTCCATATCGGAATGACTGTCTGCCGGCGCCTATCGTGAAAGTCTGTTCGTGGCACCTTGCGGCGGTGCCGGCAGCGTGCGGGCGTGTCCGGGGTTGAAGGAATAACTGCCGCGCCGCCGACGTGGGCGCATGGCCCAGGATGACCCGAACCAGACAGCCGCGATGATCCAGACCCGCACCGGCATCGTGGGTGCTTGCCCGACGTATCGAAACGGGGCAGATTTCCGTCCGGGCCAGAGAGCATCTGGGGCATGTAGGTCGCAAGGGGCCTCCGAGAGGATAGGTTTGGCCGAACGCACAGGAGCGAGCCATGAGACAGGCAGGAAGAATTGCGGCGACGGCTGTTGGCGTCTTGCTCGCGCTGACTGCGGCGGCGCTACCGGCACGGGCTCAAGTCCCATGCTCGACCGTTTGCAGTAGGTACGATCAAGGTCAATGCGTTCAGTACACGCACTACGGCTGCGAGGGCGCGGCCCCGTCCGCCCCCGCCAACAGCTACGGCGCTATTGCCTTCGGCTCCAAGAGCAGGGCCTGGGGCGTGTCCTATCATTGGGGCAGCGAGGCGAAAGCGGAGAGCGTTGCCATGCAAAGCTGCAAGCAGCACGGCGACGATTGCGAAGTGATGGTGTGGTTCGACCGCAAATGCGGAGCGGTGGTGGCGGCCGACGGTGCCGCCGCCTTTTGGGGGCTTGGCGACAGCGAAGCCGAGGCGCGCGCGGACGCCCAAACCAAATGCGAGCAAGGCGGCGGCAAGGGTTGCAAGGTGTGGGCTTATCAGTGTTCGAAGTGAGGGTTTGGAAGTCTGACCGCGGGCGAGTGAGGGTGCCTCTCATCGTCAGCCTCCTCCTAATTTTCCTTCGTCCCGCAATCGCCGACTGTGTGACCGGCGAACATTTCGCCTGTGTGACGCTGGATGGATTTGACGAGGTGGCAGCGGCGCTGAAAGCGGGCAATCCAAACGTCATTCACACGCCGGGTTGCGATTATACGGAGCCGGGTCACAAAGTCGAAGTAATAGGACCGATGGCCGCTCTCGCCGAACCCATTGCCATATTCTATGGCGATTCGGCAGTCACCAGAGCGAGCGGCGTGCCCGATGTATTTCGATCATTGGCGCAGTCAGGATGGATCCACGTCTGGACGATCAAGGAGAACGTTGTATGCAATTGAAGCACTATCCCTCTTTCGGCGGGGTTGCCGCGCTGTCGCTCTCTGGCTTAGTCACGATTTCTCTTGTTGCGTGCATGGGTTGCCTTCGATCGTTCAGATGAAGTCCGGTGTGCGGTCCGGCGCGATGTCTGCTTATGGCACCTTGCGGCGGTGCCGGCAGCGTGCAGGCGTGTCCGGGGTTGAAGGAATAGCTGCCGCGCCGCTGACGTGGTCGGATGGCCCAGGATCTCGAGCGGACGCCGGCATTCGTGCATCGTTTAGCGCGTGTACCTTCCTCGAAATTCATACGACGGCGCAATCGCCGCTTGCCGCACGGGCGTCGACACCATAACGAGCCGAACCGCGGGCCTGTTCAGGGCAAAGCGTTGCTCGCGACCGTGGTGCCGATGGCCTGAATCGGCAGCCCGCAAGACCGATCGTCGTGCCTCTTGATCTATTTTGCGGCCCCGAAGAACTGATAGGTCGCGGAGTAGCGCATTCGGGCCTGCTCGCCCAAGTGGCTTGCGTCGCAGCCGGTTGCAGGTGCCGCACCCCCCTTGGTGTCGGCCCGGCGGATCGTCGTGACCGCGGCGAGGCTCCCCGAACCCTCGTGGGTCTTGACCTCGAGGAGGAGCCAGGGAACAGCGCCAGGTTGAGGCGCCTCCGCCTTCGCGAAGATCGCGCCGGTGACCTCGGAGCCGTCGGCGAGCTTCCAGCCGGGGCCCGCGAAGTGGGTTCCGATCTGCCTTCCCTTAGCGTCGAAGAGATTGGCCTCGGGCGCCTTGAATACCCACTCCGGTCCCTTGTCCTTGGCCTCGCAGGAATAGATCTGAACTCCATCGGCCTCAGCCTCGGCCAGGAGCGGCGCACCCGCTGGCGGGGCCACCGCGGCCTGGCCGGCGAGCGCGGGCACTGTGCAGAGGATGAGCAAGGCGCCGGCGACACGAATGATCATGGCATTCTCTTCCCCGCGACCGCCCCGGGCGATCGCCGTCGTGGTTGCAGTTCCGGTCAATGCGTCATACCGGACGTTGACGAGCCGCTGCCGACCAACCTCGATTTATCAGTTCTCGCCCTAGCCTCCTCGTATCGTCTCCGGGTGCCTTGAGGCCGCCGCCGCCCCGCGCCGCCTCAATGCCCCTGCAGCACCAGCACCTCCGGCCTGCCGCGCGGCAGGGTGTCGCGCGAGACTTCGGCCGTGGCGCTCTCGCTGATCACGATGCTGTGCGTCTCGCGCATGCGCTCGAGGAAGCGCTCGAGCGTCGCCTCTGTGAAGAAGTGCATGGGGATGACGAGCGGGGCCGCGATCTCGCGCACCACCTCGATCATGTCGGGCTGGCTCATGGTATAGACGCCGTCCACGGGAACGAGGAGCACGTCGATCTGGCCGAGCTCGCTCAGATGCACGTCGGTCAGCGTATGGTGCAAATGGCCGAGGTGCGCCACGCAGAGATTGGCCGTCTCGAAGACGAAGATCGAGTTGCCGTTAAATCGCGTGCCGCCCTCGTCGCGCACGTTGGTCGGCACGTTGCGCACGCGCATGTCCTTGTAGAGGATGTTGTAGCGCGCGAGGCGGCCCGGCTCGTCCCAGCCGCGCAGCACGTATTTGATCTCGGGCTCGGGCGTGTCCGTATAGTGCATGGAATGCGCGTTGTTCATGGTCACGATGTCGGGAATATGCGGCGGCTTTATGATGCCGTTGTAGTCGGTCACCGCCGTCACGCCTTCGGGCGATTCGATGAGGAAGCTCGCGTGGCCGAGGTAGGTGAGCGAGACCGTGCCGGGTGCCAAGGCGAGCCGCGGGGCGACGCTCGCCGGCTGGAGGAGCCCGTGGCTCCCTTCGGCGATCGGCAGGCAGGCGGCCGCCGCGAGCGCCGGGAGTGCGAGGAGGGCGGCGAGCGCCAGCGCCGCAGCCTTAAGCCGAGGTGGCGCGCCCGAAGGCAGAGCCGGGACCATGACCGTCTCTCCAATCTGCAGGCACCGCCATCATAGCACGGCTGCGCCGACCTGCGAGCAATTCCCCTGTCAATCCCCGCTGCCGGCGATAAGCTCGAGGCCGGCGCGGGAAGGGCCGCGCAAGCGGAAGGAGTAGGCCATGTCTGCGGTATCGAAGTTCCGCGCGCTCCTCGACGGGCCCGGCATCGTGGTGGCACCCGGCGTCTACGACGGCCTCTCGGCCAAGCTCGTCGAGCGCGCCGGCTTTGCCGCCGTCTATGCAAGCGGCGGCGCCATCGCGCGCAGCACGGGCGTTCCCGACCTCGGCCTCCTCGGCGCCGCCGAGATGGCGGCGCGCATCGCCGAGATCGCCGCGGCCACGCGGCTTCCCGTCATCGCCGACGCGGACACCGGCTACGGCAACGCGCTCAACGTGCAGCGCACGGTGCGCCAATACGCGCGCGCCGGGGCCGCCGCCCTCCATCTCGAGGATCAGCTCTTTCCCAAGCGCTGCGGCCATTACGAGGACAAGGCGCTGGAGCCGGCCGAGACCATGGTGCAGAAGATCCGCGCCGCGCGCGAGGCGGCCCAAGAGTCGGGCCTCGTCATCATCGCGCGCACCGACGCCATCGCGGTCGAGGGGCTCGAGGCGGCCCTCGCGCGCGCCCGCCGCTATGGCGAGGCGGGAGCCGACGTGCTCTTCGTCGAGGCGCCGCGCTCGCTCGCGGAGATCGGGCAAATCGCGGCGGCACTGCCGCAGCTCAAGCTCATCAACATGTTCCAGGGCGGCAAGACGCCGCTCGTCCCGATCGAGCGCTTGCACGAGCTCGGCTACAAGATCGTCATCATCCCCTCGGACCTGCAGCGCGCCGCCATCCATGCCATCGAGGAGACGCTCGCCGCGATCAAGACGCAGGGCAGCAGTGCTGCCGTGGCGGAGCGCCTCGCCTCCTTCGCGGCGCGCGAGGCGCTCGTCGGCCTCGGCGACTATGTGGCGCTCGAGAAACGCTTCGCCGGCTGAGCGCCGGGGGCTTGCGCGTCAGGCCGCCGCCTTCTTCCGGTTCGCATCGAGCCGCGCATCGACCAGGGCGACGATGGCGTCGATGACCGGATGGCTCAGGCCCTTCTCTTTGGCGATGAGCTGCACCAGCTTGTCGGCGCGCTCGATATTGGGCGCGCCGTTTTGCAGGGCGCGGGCGGCCGAAGCCGGACGCGTCAGGCTTTGAGCCGCGGCGGCGTATTTCTCGAACGGCACCAGGTCGCCCGGATCGGCGCCGAGCTTGACGCAGAGATCGTTGACGAAATTGTACACCGAGCGCGCGGTCTCGATGTCGCCGTGCACCGCCTCTTGCGCGGTGCGCATGCCGTCCTTGGTGACGCAGCGATAGTTGCCGGCGAGCAGCATCGCCCATTTGGCCAGCGGCACGAAGATCGAGTCGTGCACGCGCAGCTTCACGGGCAATTCGATCTCGCCTTCCGGCGTGGCGAAGCGCACCGCGTCGATGTCCTTTTCCAGCCGGCGCAGGATCGCGGTGCTGGCGTCGGAATCGAAACGCGCGACCTTGAAGTTGGTGGGCAGCGTCACTTGCAGCACGTTGACCTTCTCCTCCGGCGGGCGGATCGCCTGCGGGTCGGGGCTGCACAAGGTCAGGCAGCCGGGAGCGAAATTGTCCCACACGCTCGGGTCGGTATAGGCGGGCTTGAGCGTGTCCGCCTTCAGCCCCGGAATACGCTTCATGTAGGGCAGCGGCGGCATGTTCATGATCGACATGCAGGGCTTCAGCGACCTGGCCACCGCGTCGAGCAGCTCGCGCACGCCGGGCGAGCGGTATTGCGGCTCCTGCATGGCGAGGCCGATGAGATCGAATTCCTTCGGATCGAAATCCTTGGTGCCGCCGGCGGAGACCTTGCCCGGCAGCTTCTGCGAATCGATCTCGATCGGCTCCTTGCGGCCCTTGACCGGCATGCGCACGCGGAAGCCCTCGGCGTTGATCAGCTCGGCCTCCGCCGGCAGGCAGACGAGCTTCACGTTGTGCCCGCCGAACATCATCTTGGAGGCGAGCAGCGATCCGTAGGACGCGCCCATGATCAGGATGTTGTACGCCATGGCCATCGACTCCCTTGTCGCTTCTGCGCAGACCTCGAGAAGGGCCGCTTTGTGCTCGGCCGTCGTCTTGTCGTCCACATAGACGGGCGCGCCCGAATTTCCCCTCCCACGGTTGCGCACGGACCGCGCGCCGTCGAGCGCCGGCCGCACTGCCAACCCTACGCCGTTCGCTGGTTTGTGAACAGGCCCGCTCGAAAGGAAAAAGAAAACGGGCCGGGTGTCGCCACCCGGCCCGCGCGTCTCGCCGTATCGGCTGCTCAGCTCGCGGGCGCCTGCGGTGCTACGCCGATGTACTTGTACTGGTGGATGATGTCGTCGTCCTTATACTTCGGGTCGTGCCTGATCTGGAAGACGCTGACCACCCGGCTGTTGATGTCGCCGTTCTGGTCGAACGAGATCTCGCCTTGGAGGGTCTTGACCTTGGAGGCCTGGATCGCGTCGCGGACGTTGGCGTGGGTCATCGGCTTGCCGCTTTCCGCCACGTGCTTGATGGCGTCGAGCACCACGGTCGCGGCGTCATAGGCCGTGATCGCGTAGTCGTCGGGCTGCGTGCCGTACTTCTTGGCGAAGCGCTCCACCCAGCTCTGGACCGCGGGATCCTCGGTCACGTGCGGCGAGGCTTGCGTCGCGTAGAGACCCTCCGCCGCCGGGAAGCCGACGGCCTTGAGATACTCGGGACCGAAGACCCCGTCACCGCCGGCCCGGATCATCTTCGGCATCACGTCGTAGGACTGCTTGACGAACTTGACCCCGGCACCCGCGACGCCGCCGTAGTAGATGGCGTCCGGGTTCAGCGCCTTGATCTTGGTCAGCACCGTCGTGTAGTCCGCCTCCTTCGGGTTGAGCTGGTCGTGGCCCAGCACCTTGATGCCGATCTTCTTCGCCTGCCCCTCGAAGGCGTTGGCGATGCCGACCCCGTAGGCGCCCGAATCGTCCAGGATGTAGATCGTCTTCACATGCAGCGCGTCGCGCATGTAGTTGGCCATGTTGGGGCCCTGGAAGGCGTCCGTCGTCACCGTGCGGAAATAGACCGCCTTGCCGGCCGGCCGGAACTGACCGGCGAACTTCGGGTCGGTGATGTCCGGGTTGGTCGAGGACGGCGTCACCGTCGCCAGGTCGGCGGCGGAGAGGATCGGCGACATCGCCTTGCCCGAGCCGCTCATCTCCGGCCCCACGATCGCCACGACCTTCGGATCGGAGGCGAACTTCTTGGCATTCGTCGCGGCCTGGGCCGGATCGTACTGCCCCGCCGTCGCCGTGCCGTTGTCGAGCGTCATCATGTCGATCTTGTAGCCCGCCACGCCGCCCTTGGCATTGGCCTCGTCGATCGCCATCTCGGCGCCGTACTTGATGCGCGTCGCACCCTCCGCGTCGGCACCCGTGAGCGGCAGTGCGATGCCGATGGTGAGGCTCTTCTCCGCCGCTTGCGAGGGAACCGACCCCCCAAGCGCCGCCATGGCCGCAAACAGGCCGGTGGCAACGGACGTTGCCATGAGCCTGCGACGATTTACGTGATGCATGCTTGCTCCTCCCTCGCGAAAATCGATGATCGGTCGTTGCATTCCACTCGGGCCGCCCAAGGACGCGCGTCGGCATGCCCCTCGGCCGCCCGTTGCCGCCCATTCTGGCCAGGACGGAGGCGAGAGTCCAGCGCGGGTTGGCGGTTAGCCGGACTTCCTAGAGCCTGAAGATGCGCTCCGCATTGGCGCCCGCCACCGCCTTGCGCTGGCCCGCCGGCAGCGAGTTGACGCGGCCGAGGCAGCCCTTCATGTCGCCGATGTTGTGCGGCCAGTCGGAGCCGTACATGACGTTCGCCTCGCCGCCCACGTTGAGGCACATCGCGAGCGCCTCCTGCCGGTACACCACCGCATCGTAGTAGATGCGCGTCAGATACTCGCGCGGCGGCTCCGCGATCTTCTCGCGCACGGCGACCATGTTGTCGAAGCAGATGTCGAGGCGGCCCGCAAGATAGGGCAGCGCCGCACCGCCGTGCGACGCGATGATCTTGAGGGCGGGGTAGCGGTCGAGAAAGCCGTCGTAGATCATGCGCGCGATGGCGAGCGAGGTGTCGAACATGAAGCCGATCTGCGCCACCAGGTTGAAGCGCCGCATGTCGAGATGCTTGACGCCGGGAGGTGCCGTCGGATGCACCAGTACGGGGAGCGCCCGGCGGTCGATCTCCTCCCAGATGGGGGCGAAGAGCGGGTCGGTCAGCGAGCGCTCGGCCACGTTGGCCAGCACGATCACGCCGACGGCACCCTTGCGGCAGGCGCGCGTGAGCTCCCTGAGCGCCAGCTTCGGGTGCTCCCAGGGGAGCGAGGCGAGCCAGCGGATGCGCGCCGGATAGGCGGCTTGCGCCGCGGCCATGTCGTCGTTCACGAGCTGGGCCGCCTTGAGGCTGGTCTCGGCGTCGCCCCAATAGCAGTTGGGTGCGGTGAGCGAGACGATCGCCAGATCGACGCGCGCCGCGTCCATCTCCCTGATGCGCAGCTCGTAGTCGAAATGGCCGGGCTGCGGCGTCATGAAGGGCGCCCCGTCGGAATGGATGCCGAGGGGTGCCGGATAGTCCTTGCTGCGCTTCACCTCGAAGCGGGGCGCTCCCTTGGCCTTGATGAGCTCGAACCATGCCTGGCTCAGCATATGGGTGTGGACGTCGATGACGCTCATGCGCTTCCTTCCCCTACGGCTTCGCGGCCGTTTCTTCCGGCCGGCGCCCGGCGCCGGCCTCACGGGCCGCAATTGTGGATGGCGGCAGCATATCGCCCCGGCCCCGGCGCGGACAATCGCGATCGGCCGCAGCCCGGGCCGTGCTAAGCTCGAACGGGGGAGGGCGGAGGCGAGGCGGATGCGGATTTGCGTCGTGGGGGCGGGCGCCATCGGCGGGGTGCTCGCGGTGCGCCTGGCGCTTGCCGGCGAGGAGGTGACGCTCCTCGTGCGCGGCGAAGCGCAGCGCAGCGCCATCTCCGAGGGCGGCCTCGCCCTCATCGAGGCCGACGGCAGCCGCCGCCTCGCCCGCGGCCTCGGCACCACGTGCGAGGCCGCAGAGGCGGGTCCCCAGGACGCCGTCATCCTCGCCGTCAAGGCGCATCACGTGGCTGCACTCGTCCCCGGCATCAGCAGCCTCTTCCACGCGGAGACCGTGGTGGTGACATTGCAGAACGGCATTCCCTGGTGGTATTTCCAGCGCTTGGACGGGCCGCACGCGGGCCTCAGGCTCGCCTCCCTCGACCCCGACGGCGCCATCGCCGCCGCGATCCCGCCCGAGCGCATCCTGGGTGCGGTGAGCTATATCGCGGCCGAGCGCCTGGAGCCGGCCTTAGTACGCCATGGCGGCGGCAACCGCCTTCCGCTCGGCGAGCTCGACGGCAGCCGAAGCGCGCGCGCCGAGCGCCTCGCGGCCACGCTCGCGCGCGCCGGCATCGCGGCACCGATCCTGCCCGACATTCGCGCCGAGCTCTGGCGCAAGCTGTGGGGCAACGCCTGCTTCAATCCGCTCGCGGCTCTTACCCATGCCACGATCGGGGGCATCACCAGCCATCCCGCGAGCCGGGCGCTCGTCGTCGCCATGATGGAGGAGCTCAGCACCCTTGCCGCCGGCCTTGGCGTCGATCTCGGCCAAACTGCCGCCGAACGCGTGGCGTCGGCCCTCGAGCGGGTGGCGCAGCACAAGCCCTCGATGCTGCAGGACGTGGAGGCCGGACGCGCGCTCGAGGTGGACGCCATCGCGGGCGCCGTCGTCGAGCTCGCCCATCTGACCGGCACGCCGCTGCCCCATTTCGCCGCCGTGCACGCCTGCGCGAAGCTGCTCGACGCCACCATTGCGGCGGAGCGCTGCGGCTTCGCACCGGTAGCTAGGAGCCATTGATGCGTAGCCCACCCCCCTCCCTAACCCTTCCCCTCAAGGGGGGAGGGGAAGTGCATAACATTGCCACAAGCTTCCCCCTCCCCCTCGAAGGGGGAGGGTGGGGAGGGGGTGACGCGCGCTTCACCGATGCTGAGCACTGCCCTGTGACTAGGCTCGCCTTAGGCCCGCCTTGAGATGGGACGGCAGGTGGCGGCCGATGCCGCCGGAGGGACGCGCCACGCGGATCGCGGGGGCCTCAGCTCTCGCTGCGCTCGCCCGCCTCGAAGAGCGAGAAGCGCACCGGGAGGACGGCGCGCATGCTGAGCTTGCCCTTGTCGTCCTTGGTGACGAGGGTGAGCTGCTGTGAATCGGCCATGCCCGCCGGAATCACCATGCGCCCGCCCGGCTTGAGCTGGGAGAGGAGCGGCGGCGGCACGAGCTCGGGTGCCGCGGTCACGATGATGCGCGAGAAGGGGCCGTGCTCCGGCCAGCCGTAATAGCCGTCGCCCAGCTTGAACTCGACGTTCCTGTAGCCGAGCCGCGCCAGGCGCGCGCGCGCCTCGCGCGCCAGCTCCTCGACGATCTCGACGGTATAGACGCGCTCGGCGAGCTCGGCCAGGACCGCCGCCTGGTAGCCGAGCCCGCTGCCGATCTCCAGCACCTTGTCGCCGCGCTGGACCTCGAGGAGATCGGTCATCAGCGCCACGATGAAGGGCTGCGAGATGGTCTTGCCATAGCCGATCGGGAGCGGCGAGTCGGCATAGGCGTATTGGCGCAGCTCGAGCGGCACGAAGTCGTGGCGCGGCACGCGGCCGAGCGCCGCCATCACCGCCGCATCGAGCGTCTCCTTGCCGATCTGCTCGCGGGCGAACTGGGCATGGGCCAGGATCTCCTGCACCATGACGGTCCGAAGGGCGTCGAATTGCGCATCGCTCATGGGGACGGCCCTACCGCAGTCCGCGGCGCTCGTGCGCGCCGCACGCGCCGAGAGTTTAGGACGCCCGGCCATCGCTTTGCATCAGGAAAGCGCGGCCTCTCGGCGCGCGCCAAAGCGCCGCTCCCGCGCGATTGGGGCTTGAATTCCGCACGAGCTGCTTCCTACAAGTAGGCGAGGGCCCGAAGCCGATCCGACCTTGCCGCCCACTGGCGGCGATCCCGATGCACGCGCGGAAGGATGCGTGGATGAGCGGTCTCAAGCTGGCGCACGGGATTACCTTCGAGGCGCTCTACGCGCGCGAGGGCTGTCTTGCCCTCGACGAGCTCTTTTGCCGCCGGCTCGAGGCGGCCGATTTGACGCTTTTCAATCGGCTCATGGCCGCGCGCGCGGCACCCGATGCGCTGGGCGACAAGGCCGAGGGCGATCTCGCGATCGCGCTGGCGCCGGAGCTCGAGGATTTCATCGCCGAGCTCTTCGGCATCGAGGCCGAACTGGCCCGCCTCGAGGCGGAGCATGAGCGCCTTGCCCCCCTCTATACCTGCAAGCGCCTCTTCGTGCAGCGCGACGCCGTGCGCGCCCACGGCGAGGCCCAGGCGGCGGCCTTCGACGGCGCCTCCTTGCGCGCCTCCCTCGACGCCCTCATCGGTTCCGGCTGGGACGAGCTCGTCTTTGCCAAAGCCGTGATGGCCTGGCGCGAGGACGAGACGGCCAACGCGGCACGTCTCGGCCTCGCGCGCCGCTATGCCGCCTGGGCGGTCTTCAGCGCCGAAGGCAAGGAGCGCTACCGAACGGGCGTCCTCTTCAAGGTGCCGCACAAGCTCGATTTCAACCGTCTCGTGCCGGTCGTGACCGAGAAACGCGACGGCTACGAGGCCATGCGCGTCGATCTCCGCCACGCGCCGCGCCGCGAGGGCTTCGATCTCACGGACCATGGCGCCGACCTGACCCTCGGCCTCGACGACGCCAACTACTGCATCTGGTGCCACAACCAGGGCAAGGACTCCTGCTCCAAGGGCCTCAAGGAGAAGCAGGGGCAAGGCTTCCGCAAGAGCGTCTTCGGCGTGACGCTGGCCGGCTGCCCGCTCGAGGAGAAGATCTCCGAGATGCACCTGCTCAAGGCGGAGGGCCATCCCTTGGGCGCCCTCGCCGTGGTCTGCGTCGACAACCCGCTCTGCGCGCTCACCGGCCACCGCGTGTGCAACGACTGCATGAAGTCCTGCGTCTACCAGCGCCAGGAGCCCGTGAACATTCCGCGCAGCGAGAGCCGCATCCTGGCCAACGTCCTGGCGTTGCCCTGGGGTGTGGAGATCTACGGCCTCCTCGGGCGCTGGAATCCGCTCGACCTGCGCCGGCCGGTGCCGAGGCCGGCAAGCGGCAAGAAGGTCCTCGTCGTCGGCCTGGGACCGGCGGGCTGCAACCTGGCGCACCATCTCATGAACGAGGGCCATACCGTCGCCGCCGTCGACGGGCTCAAGATCGAGCCGCTCGAGCCGGCGCTTTCGGGCATCACGCAGGAAGGCGCGCGCGTGCCCTTTCAACCCGTCGAGCGCTTCGCCCAAATCCGCGAGCGCCTCGACGAGCGCATCATGGCGGGCTTCGGCGGCCTCTCCGAGTACGGCATCACCGTGCGCTGGGACAAGAACTACCTCAAGGTCGCGCGCCTCCTCCTCGAGCGCCGCGCCGCCTTCCGCGCCTTCGGCGCCGTGCGCTTCGGCGGCACTCTCTCGGTCGGCGCGGCCTGGGCGCTCGGCTTCGACCACATAGCCCTCTGCGTCGGCGCCGGCCGGCCCACCATGCTCGAGGTGCCGAACGGCCTCGCGCGCGGCGTGCGCGCCGCCAACGACTTCCTCATGGGCCTGCAGCTCGGCGGGGCGGCGAAGCGGAACTCGCTCGCGGACCTCCAGCTCCGCCTCCCCGTGGTGGTGATCGGCGCCGGCCTCACCGCCGGCGACACGGCGACCGAATCGTTGGCCTACTATCCGATCCAGGTGGAGAAGTTCCTCGCCCGCTACGAGGCGCTCTCGGCCGAAAGCGGCGAGGCGGCGCTCGCCGCCGCCTGGAGCGAGGAGGAGCGCGAGATCGCCCAAGAGTTCATGGCGCACGCGCGCGCCATCCGCGCCGAGCGCGAGGCGGCCGGGGTCGAGGGCCGGCCGGCGCGCATCCGCGAGCTTCTCGACGCCTGGGGCGGCGTCACCATCGCCTACCGCCGCCGCCTCATCGATTCGCCGAGCTACACGCTCAACCACGAGGAGATCGAGAAGGCGCTCGAGGAGGGCGTCGCCTTCGCCGAATGCCTCCTGCCGCGCGCCGTCGAGCTCGACCGCCACGGCCACGCCAAGTCGATCCGCATGATGCGCATGGCGGCAGCCGCGGACGGCAAGCTCGCCGAGACGGGCGAGGAGGTGACGCTTCCTGCCAAGAGCATCCTCGTCGCCGCCGGGACCCGCCCCAACATCATGCTCGCCCACGAGGACGCCGCGCACTTCAAGCTCGACGGCCGCTATTTCCAGGCTCTCGACGAGGAGGGCCGGCCGGTCACCCCTGAGCGCGTCGCCAAGCCCGCGGTGGCGCAGGTGCTCGTGCACCTCGCCTCTGACGGCCGCGCCGTCAGCGCCTACGGCGACCTCCACGCCTCCTTCGCCGGCAACGTGGTGAAGGCGATGGCGAGCGCCAAGCGCGCCTATCCGCTCATCTCGCGCCTCCTCGCCAAGCGCCCGCCGTCCCGGATCGCCGAGGCGGATTTTTTCGCGCGGCTGAGCGAGGCCCTGCGCCAGCGCGTGGCAAGCGTGAGCCGGCTCGCCCCCGGCCTCGTCGAGCTCACCCTCGAGACACCCCTTGCGGCGCGAGCCTGGCGGCCGGGCCAGTTCTTCCGCCTGCAGAACTACGAGACGCTGGCACCACGGGCCGGAGAAACGCGCCTTGCCATGGAGGGCGTCGCGGCCTTTCCCTCGGCGGTCGACAAGGAGCGCGGCCTCGTCTCGCTCGTGCTCGCGACCGAGGGCGGCTCGAGCGTGCTCGCCGCCCTCCTCGAGCCGGCAGCACCCGTGGCCCTCATGGGCCCCAACGGCGCTCCGCTCGACCTGCCCGAGCGCGGCGCGGTGCTCCTCGCGGGAAGCGGCTTCGGCACGGCGGCCGTGATCCCGCTCGCGCGCGCCGCCAAGGAGCGCGGGCTCTCGACGCTCGTCTTCGCGGGCTACGCCAGCGCCGATGGGCGCTTCATGGAGGCAGCGCTCGAGGCCCATGCCGATGCTGTGGTGTGGTGCAGCGAGAGCGGGCCGGCGGCACTACCCGGGCGCCCGTCGGACAAGAGCTTCGCGGGCGGCGTCGTCGACGCGATCCGCGCTTACGGCGAGGGCGTCCTCGGTGCCGCGGCACCGGCGCTCGGCGATATCGACCGCCTCATCGCACTTGGACCGGCAGCACTCTCGGCCTCCCTTGCCGCGGCGCGCGAGGGCGCTCTCGCTTCGCACTTCAAGCCCGACGCCATCCTCGTCGGCAGCATCGTCTCGCCCATGCAGTGCATGATGAAGGAGGTCTGCGGGCGCTGCCTGCAGCCGGTCAAGGACGCGGCGACGGGGGCGACGAGCCTCGTCTTCGCCTGCGTCGATGCCAACCTGCCGCTCGCACGCGTCGACACCGCCGCACTTGCCGAGCGGCTCGCCCAGAACGGCGTTGCGGAGAAGCTGACGCGGCGCTGGATCGCGCATTGCCTCGCGGCACCATGACTGCCCTCGCCCGACCGGCCATCGACGGCGACACGCTGATCTTCGCCACGCCCGGAGATCCGGTTTCCCAGCTGCGCCTCCCCCTCGTCATGGGCCCGGTCTTTGCGGCACTCGCCATCAACGCGGTCTGGCTGCCGCTTCACGTCGACCGCGCCGGCTTGGCACTCGTGCTGCAAGCGCTGCGCGCGGTGCGCAACTTCAAGGGCATCACCGTCGCCATCCCCTATAAGACGGCGATCGCGGGCATGGTCGACCGGCTCTCCAGCCGCGCCCGGGCGGCGGGAACGGTGAACCTCGTGCGGCTCGAGGCGGACGGCGGACTTTACGGCGACATGACGGACGGCGCCGGTTTCGTGCGCGGCCTCGACATCCAAGGCTATGCGCCGCGCGGGGCCAAGGCGTGGGTCGTCGGCGCCGGCGGGGCCGGGGCTGCCATCGCCTCGGCGCTCGCCGCGGCCGGGGTCGATCGGCTCTATCTCACCGAGGTCGACCCGGCGCGCGGTGCCGCCGTCGTCGAGCGCCTCGGCGCGCACCACCCCGGCGTGCCGGTCGCCCTTGTCGCGGCACCCCCCGAGCCCGTCGATCTCGCCGTCAATGCCACACCTTGCGGCCTCAAGGCGGACGATCCCCTGCCCTTCGACCCGGCAGCACTCCCCGTCGAGGCGATGGTGTGCGACATCGTCATGAAGCCCAAGGAGACGGCCCTCTTGAGAGCGGCCAGGGCGCTCGGCCTCCGCATCCATCACGGCCACCACACCCTCGACAGCCAGATTCCCATGTACCTGAGCTTTTTCGGCTTTCCCGTCGCGGACGAGCACGCCATGATCGCTCTCGCAAGCCGCATTGCGGCATAGCGAGCGGGCGGCAGCCGGGCGCCGGCCGACGGGTACCAAGAGAATCCGGCGGGGAGGACTGCGACGGCGCCATGGCCGGCCTGCTGCAATTGCTGATCTCCGGCCTTGCCTCGGGCGCCATCTACGCGCTCGTGGCGATCGGCTTCACGCTCCTCTGGCAGACCTCCCAGACCATCAACTTCGCCCAGGGCGAGTTCGTCATGCTGCCGGCCTTCTTCGTGCTCGCCGCCATGAGGTTCCTCGGTCTCGGCCTGTGGACGGCGCTCGCCTTCGGGCTCGTCGTCTCGCTCGTCCTCCTCGGCGCCATCTTCAAGAAGCTCCTCGTCGACCCGCTCCTGCGCCACGGCGTGCTGCCGCTCGTCATCGCCACCATCGGCCTCTCGATCTTCTCCAAGGAGGCGGTCAAGACCTTCTACAGCGGCGAGGCGCAGCGCTTCCCCGAGCTCGTCTCGGCCGGCACGATGCACTTGGGCGGCGCCGTGCTCTCGCTGCAGGACATCCTGGTGCTAGCGGTCGCGGTCGCCGCCGTGATTTCCCTGCAGCTCTTCCTCGCGCGCACCGAGACCGGCCGCGCCATGCAGGCGACGGCGCAGAACCGCACCGTTGCCGCCATCCTCGGCATCGCGGTCGAGCGCATGATCCTCTATACCTTCCTCCTCAACGCAGCACTGGTCTTCCTGGCCTCGGTCCTCATCAGCCCGATCTATCTCGCGAAGTTCGACAACGGCGACACGCTCGGCCTCGTCGCCTTCACCGCGGCCATCATCGGCGGCTTCAACCAGGTGCGCGGCGCCATCGCCGGCGGCTTCATCATCGGCATCGCCGACAATCTCACGGCGGCCTACATCTCGACCCAGTACCGCACCGCGGTACCGCTCCTTCTCCTCGTCGCGGTGATCATTTTGAGGCCGCGCGGCATCTTGGGCCGCGTCGAGGAGCGCGCGGCATGAGCGGCCGCCGCCGCCTCTGGGCCGGCGCCGCGGGAGCGGCGGCGCTCGTCTTTCTCGTAGCGCTGCCCCACGCGCTCAAGCCTTACGGCATCTATCTCCTGAGCCGCTGGGCCGTGCTCGCCATCGCGGCGATCGGCCTCAACCTGACGCTCGGCTATGCCGGCCAGGTGTCGCTCGCGCAAGGAGCCTTCGTCGGCATCGGCGCCTATACGACGGCGCTTCTCGTGACCCACGGCTGGCCCTTCTGGTCGGCGCTTGCCGCCTCGAGCGGCCTTGCCTTCGCCGTCGGCTGGGCGCTCGGCTACCCCGCGCTGCGCGTGCAGCACCATTATCTCGCCTTCGTGACGCTCGCCTTCACGACGCTCGCCTTCCTCGTCTTCCGCAACGAGAGCTGGCTCACCGGCGGCGTCTACGGCATCAGCCGCATCCCGCGGCCGAGCCTCTTAGGCTCGCCTCTGGACGCGCCGATCGCTTATTTCTATTTCTGCCTCGCGGCCCTTCTCGCCGTGCTTGCCGGCACCTGGTGGATGATCCGCTCGCCCTGGGGCCGCGCCTTCATCGCACTCCGGGAGAACGCGCGGCGGGCGATCAGCCTCGGCGTCGACACGCGCGCCTATACGCTGCTCTCCTTCGCCCTCGGTGCCGCCTTGGGCGGCGTCGCCGGCGCCTTCTATGCGCCGCTCGTGCAATTCATCGATCCCGCCTCCTTCACGCTTCAGCAGTCGCTCGAGCTTCTGCTGATGGTCGTGGTCGGCGGCTCCGGCTATTTCTTCGGCCCGCTCGTGGGCGCCATGGTCGCTGTCCTCTTGCCCGAATGGCTGCGCATCGCCGACAGCTACTATCTCATGGCCTATGCCGGGCTCGTGATGCTCCTCATGGTGTTCTGCCCCTCCGGCATCCTCGGGCTCTTCGAGCGCGCGCTCCGCACCCTCGGCGGCGGCTTGCCCCCGGCCGGCGCCGCGGCGCTTCGAGGGGAGCCGCAGCCGTGAGCGCCGTCCTCGAGGTCAGGGGCTTGCGCAAGCGCTTCGGCGGAATTGCCGCCGTCGACGGCGTCTCGCTCAGGGTCGAGGAGGGCGAGATCGTCGGCGTCATCGGGCCCAACGGCAGTGGCAAATCGACGCTCTTCGACTGCATCCTCGGCCAATTGAGCCCAAGTGAGGGCGAGGTGCGCATCGACGACCGCGACGTGACGGGCATGCGGCCCTGCGAGCTCAACCGCCTCGGCGTCAGCCGCACCTTCCAGATGCTGCAGGTCTTCCCGCAGCTGAGCGTGCGCGAGAACCTCATCCTCGCAGGGCAGGAGCACCGCGGCACCATGCTCTCGCGCCTGATCGGCGCGCGCGACGCGGGGCTCGGCGAGGCGGCCCAACGCATGATCGAATTCTTCCGCCTGGAGCGCGTCGCCCGCAACTTCGCAGGCGAGCTCAGCTACGGGCAGCAGAAGCTGCTCGACGTGGCCATGGCCTTCATGTCGGGGCCGCGGCTCGTGCTGCTCGACGAGCCGGCGAGCGGCGTCAACCTCACCATGCTGTCCGAAATGCGCGAGCGCCTCGGCGAGATCAACCGCGAGCGCCGCGCCACCTTCGTGGTGATCGAGCACAACATGGAGTTCGTCATGTCGCTCTGCTCGCGCCTCTTGGTATTGGCCGAGGGGCGCATCATCGCCGAGGGCGAGCCCGCCGCCATCCACGCGAACCCGCAGGTCATCGAGGCCTATCTTGGCCACTGACGCCATCCTCGAGTTGGCCGGCGTGGTCGCCGGCTACGGCCAGATGACGGTGCTCAACGGCACCTCGTTCCGCGTGCGGCGCGGGGCGATCACCACCATCATCGGCCCCAACGGCGCCGGCAAGTCGACGGTGTTCAAGGCGGTGTTCGGCCTGCTCAAGGTGGCAAGCGGCCGCGTCGCCTTCGCCGGCCGCGATATCACGAACAAGCGGCCGCGCGAGCTCCTCGGCCTCGGCATCGCCTACGTGCCGCAGGGTCGCAACATCTTCCCCGAGCTCTCGGTGCGCCACAACCTCGAGCTCGGCGGCGTCATGGCGCGCGACCGCACCAAGCTCCGCGCCCGCATCGAAGCGGCGCTCGAGCGCTTCCCGATGCTGCGCCGCAAGGCGGCCGCCCAGGCCTCGACCTTGAGCGGCGGCGAGCAGAAGCTCCTCGAGATCGCGCGCGGCCTCCTCCTCGAGCCCCAGCTCGTCCTCATCGACGAACCCTCGATCGGCCTCTCGCCCAAGCTCGTGGGCGAGGTGCTCGGCATCGTGCGGGACTTGCGCCGCTCCGGCGTCACCATCCTCATGGTCGAGCAGAACGCCAAGAGCGCCCTCGAGATCTCCGACGACGGCATCGTGCTCGAGCTCGGCCGCGTCCGCCTCGAGGACGGCGCACGCGCCATCCTCCATGACCCGCGCATCGTCGACCTCTTCCTCGGCGGCACCACGCGCGAGGCGGGGGTGGGGTGAGCGGGAGCCGGCCACGAGGTTGCGGCCTTGACGTTGCGGCAGTCGTACGGATATAGTCCGTACGCGCACACAGGATTACGGAGCCGGCCATGTCGGTGACGGATGCGGCCCGCGGCGACCGGATCGAGTTGCGGGCGACGAAGGAGGAAAAGCGGATTCTGGCGGCGGCCGCAGCTTATGAGCGGCTGGATATGACCAGCTTCATCATGCGGAACGTGCTCCCTGCCGCGCGCGACGTGGTGGACCGTGCCGAGCGCATCGTGCTCTCGGCGCGCGACACGGCGCGCGTGCTGGCGTTGCTCGAGAATCCGCCCAAGCCGCCGCCTGCTCTCATGGCTGCCGCGCGCCGGCGTCACGCCCGGGGGTGATCTCCCTGCCGCCTTGGCGGGAGGAGCCCATCGCGCGGCATCATGACCGCAAGGCCTTCGATTGCGGCTCGCGCGAGCTCAATGACTATCTCGAGCGCTATGCCCGGCAGAATCACGAGTTCGGCGGCGCCAAGACCTTTGTAGCGGCGTCCGCGGCCGAGCCGTCTCGCATCCTCGGCTTCTATTCGATCAGCCCCGGCGCCGTCGAGTTTGCCCGCGTGCCGGCGAAACTGACCAGGAAGCTCGGCCGCTACGATGTGCCGGTCTTTCGCCTCGCACGGCTGGCGATCGATCTGGCCGTACAGGGCCGCGGGCTTGGCGGCGATCTGCTGCTGGCGGCCGGCGAGCGGGCATTGGCCGTCTCGGCCGAGGTCGGCGGCATCGCACTTGCCATCGACGCGAAGGACGGCAATGCCGTACGCTGGTACGAGCGCTTCGGCGCTCTCCCGCTTCTGGACGACCCGCTCAAGCTGATCCTTCCGCTCGGCATCATCGCCGATGCGATCAGGACGGCCGGGAAGCGGCAACGCTGAAGCGATGGCTCCTTGGCGCGCTGCCTCGCCGTTTCACTTGATCGGCCCGGAGAGCGGCGGCAGCGTGCGGAAGATCACCTGCTTGCCGCCCTTGACCTCGACCATGTAGCTCTCGCGGTCGACGTCGCCGTTCTGGTCGTAGGCGGTGTCGACGAGGAGGCCGGGATAGGTCTTGGTCGAGAGCCGCGCGCCGCGCAGCGTCGCGGCGAAGAGCTTGCGGTCGAACTTGCCCATCTTCTCGGTGATGACCTTGATGAGCTGGATCGCGTAATAGCCCTTGATGCCGTTGTGGTCGGTCTCGAAGCCGTATTCCTTCTTGAATTTCGCGGCAAAGGCTTTGATCAGCGGGTTCGGCACGTCGGCGCTGAGCCCGACATGTCCGATGGCGCCCTCGGCCGCCGGTCCCGCGAGCTGGATCACCTTGGCGCTGATCAGCACGGTCTCGCCGAAGCGCGGCTTGTCGTAGCCCTGCTTCTTGAGCTCGGTCAGGAGGCGCGCCAATTCCTCCTCGTTGAGGTAGGAGAAGACCGCGTCGGCGCCCGACTTGATGACCGCGAGGGCCACGTTCGAGAAGTCGAGCTGGCCCTGCTCGGTCGAGATGTCGGCAAGCACCTTGATGCCGTCCTTGGCGAGTGCCGGAAGCATGATGTCCTGGCTGTCGCGGCCGTAGTCGTTGTTGACCCACACGACCGCGATGGTCTTGAGCTTCACGTCCTTGGCGAAATAGGCGGCGAGCGGGGGCAGGCCCGCGGCCTGGCTGAGCGAGGTGCGGAAGGTATAATGATAGCCCTGCTTGGTGAGCGGCGCCGCCTCCCCGCCCATGATCTGCGGGATCTGGGCCTGCTCGACCTCGGGCATGGTCACCATCACGTCGCCCGAGAAGATCGGCCCGATGATCGCGTAGGGATCCTCGTCGATGGCCTTGGCGACCACGGCCTTGGCGACGCCGGCGTTGCTCTGGTTGTCGATGTGGGTGAGGTTGATCTTGCGGCCGAGGATGCCGCCCTGGGCGTTGATCTCGGCCACCGCCATATCGGCGCCCTTCTGCCAGTTGAGGCCGGAGGCAGCGCCGGGGCCCGAGAGCTCGACGGTATCGATGATCTTGACCTCTTGCTGGGCAAGAGCAGGCGCCGCCGCGGCGGCGAGGGCAGCCGCAACGAGGAAAGCCAGGCTACGGTTCATCGCATCCTCCCGATGTGGAGCGAGGCTGCCCCGGAATCGGCGGAGACGCCCGTCGCTCTTTTGGCGAGCCCTTCGCGGCTCGCATTCATTCAAGCCTAGCACCTGTGATCCGCTTTCGGAAGGTGCCCTACGCCGACACTCCTGCGTCACGTGTGCCCGCCACCGATCAGCGGGTTCACCACCGCGAGCCCCGAAAAACGGCTGAAGTCTCGATCTGCAGACCATAGCTCGCGCACGCCATGCTGCCGGCAGAGCGCCGCAACCCGCGCGTCATGGACCTGTGCTCCGGCAACGCGGCCGCCCATGAGCAGCGCGCGCAACGTCGTCCAGTGCGCCGTCGACTCGGCCAAGAGCGCCAGCGTCGGCGATTCAAGCCATGCTTCCACCTGGTCCAGGGCCTTGGCCAGCGGTGTGGGCGGCGCGTAAATGCGTGGATGCGTCACAATGGCGAGGAACTCATGCAGGCACGGCCAGGGAATGGCCCAGCTCGCCGGCCCTTCGGCAAGCTCCGCCACGCGCCGGAAGGCCACGTCGTGGAACGGCGAATCTTCGCGATGCGCGTAGACGAGAACGTTGGTGTCGACGGCGATCACGCGCCGCGGCCCTCGTAGGCAAGCTCGCGCACCTTCTCCCATGACGCCTCGCCGAGAGCCGCCTGCCGCCCCTTGCCCTTGAAGCTGGCCCGGCGCAGCTTGAACGGCGGGCCGCGCTTCGTCTCGGCGACGACCCGATGAAGCCCGCGTTCCACCAGCGTGCGCAGCGTAACGCCTTCGCGGGCCGCGATCTTGCGGGCCTCGCGCAACAGCGAATCGGAAATCTCCACGGTTGTCTTCACGGGACCCATCCTTATGGGAGCCTGAATACGGCTCCCCATATATAAATCGGAAACCGCTGCAGGACAAGCCCAAACGGCCGCGCGCCGCGCCTGGGAAAAATCTCGAGTGCCATGCAGGCGGCCTCGATCCGGTCGATCTAGGCTCCGGCAGCCTCGCCGCCCGCTTGCCCTGCGATATAGCGATAGAGCTCGAAGAGATCGGCTTCCGCGAGCGGACGAAAGCTAACGTTGAACCTCTTCACTCGGCCGACTCTTCGTCCGTTCCGCATGATGCTTGCGCAAACGCTTGAAGACATCGCGGGCGGGCACATTCGGCCGGGGGCGGCGAAAGCTTCATCGACGCGGCGTCGCCGCGACTCGTTCAGCGCCGCCTCCTCGCGCTCAAGCGCGCGTACCGCCGCGCGCATGACCTCGCTTGTCGAGGTGTAAGCGCCGGACTTCACGCGGGCCTCCACGCGCTCCTGGAGGTCGCCGAGGGTGACGGTGATCGGGCGGCTCGTGCGAGGCATGGGGCGCGTCCTTCCGGTTGGCGCGGGAGACGATATGACAGTGTTATACAAGCGTTCCCGGGCACGCTCGGCAAGGGCGCCGCTTGTGGCGTGTCTATGCTAAGAGGATCACCGCCTCCCAAGGATTCTGGCTCAACTTCCCGTGGGGCCGCCGCTCCCGCGCAAGCTGTAGACACCGAATCCCGCCGTTGCTGCGCTTGATGCGGCGACCAGCGTACAACGCCGTTCGCTTTTCGAACGGATGAAGCGAATTCACACCGACCGCAGGGAGCGAGAACGGAACCGAGACTCTTCGACGACCGTATAGCGTCCAAAGAGGCTGTCGCCGAAGCGCTCAATGGCGGCCAGCAGTCGCGCCCCTTTGCGCGAGCGTAGCACCGGGTCGATGCGCAGAAGCACGATGCCGGGAATCGTCCTTGCTTGCCGGAAGACCAGGTCGCCGAAGTCCTTGTCTTCCGTCAGCAGCAGCCGGCCTTCGTCGTCAGCGCGCTTCAGGACCTCCACGTCGGTGGCGCGCGGCGCGATGTCCGACATGTAGACAACATCGTGCCCGGCCTCGCGTAGCCGCGCGGCCAGCGCCGCATCCACGCATTCATCAATCAGCCATCGCACGCTGCTTCAGCCATAGACGACAGCTTCATCGGCCAGATAGTCCGCGGCGAAGGCTTGCGCTGCGCGAATGTCGTCGAGCGTCAGCCGCGGATGCTCGCCGACGATCGCATCGGGGGCCATGCCGGCTCCGAGTTTGCGCAGAATGGTCTCGACCGGCACGCGCGTTCCACGGATCACCGGCTTGCCGCCCATGATCTCGGGATTTATCTCGATCCGCTCGTGCGTCATGGCTGGCTCCATCGCATGTCCCGCCGACGTGAAATGCGCGACCCGCTCTGAAACTAGGCAGGCTACGCCCCGCGGGTCCGTCGTTCAAGTCCGCCGCTGCAGCGCCTTCTCAAGCGCCCTCGAACTGCAGGATGTTGAGCCCCGCGTTGGTGTCGGTCACGTACATGATGCCGTTCTTGTCGACGTAGCAGTCGCAGGACTGGATGACCTGCGGCCGGTTGGGCCGCGGGTCCATCATGCGCGCGGGCTTCTCCGGCACGTAATAGGCGACCTCGCGCGGCTGGAACGGGTTCTCGATGTCGTAGACGCGCACGCCCGCGTTGTAGTAGGTGGCGAAGATGTAGCGCGAGCTCTGGAACGCGCCGGGGCGGTTCTCGTGCAGATTATGCGGGCCGAAATTGCCGCCCTTGGCGCAGTAGTCGGCCTCCGACGGCTGCGGCATGGTGGCGAAGCTCACGGGATTGCCGGGCTCGCGCACGTCGAAGAGCCAGATGTAGCGCAGTCCCTGGCTGCAATTGGCGAAGGTGGCCTCGTCCGCCAGCACGAGGAGGTTGCGCTCGGGAAGCGGCAGCGGCGAATGGGTGCCGCCGCCGAAGGGCGGGTCGAGATTGCGGTGGCAGAGGAGTTTCGGTGCCGCCGGGTCGCTCACGTCGTGCACGGTCAAGCCGCCGTCGCGCCAGGCGCCATAGGCGAGGTTGCCGGCCACGAGCGCGTGGTGGAGGGCAAAGCGCCGGCCCTTGCGCCAAGTCGGCGTCTCGCCGCCGGCCCGCCACATGCCCGGCAGCCACCATTTACCGGCGACCGCGGGCTTCGTCGGATCCTTGAGATCGACGGTGGCGAGGATATGGTCCGTGAAGTCGGCGAAGTGGGCGGAGATGTAGGCGTAGCGGCCGCCCGCGTACCAGATGCGATGGGGGCCGATGCCGTCGATCGGCATGAAGGAGATCTCGCGCGGCTCGGCGGGCTTGGAGATGTCGTAGAGGCGGAGGCCCGCGGTGAAGTCCCCGGCGCGCTCGCGGAGCTTGTCGGCGGGCGAGCTCGAGAAATAGTCCTGCTCGCTCAGCGCCTGCATGGTCCACACGCTGGGTAGGTTGGTGGCGATCAGGAGATCGTCGTGGGTTTGGAGGTGGATCGGCCGCGTGTTGGGCGGGCAGGGGAGGAAATTGACCGCCTTCGGACGCTTGGGGTCGCGCACGTCGAGCACGGTGATGCCCATGCTGAAGGAATTGCCGATGTAGGCGTAGCCGCGGTGGACCATGATCTGCACGCCATCGGCGCGCCCGCCCTGGTCCGAGTGGCTGATGAACTTGATGTTGCGCTGCGCGTCGGCGGCCATTCTGCGTTTCCTCCACCTGCGGTTCATGCGTCCGGCCGTCCCGGATCGGCGCCGGATCGGCGCCGGATCGCGGCGGATGATAGCGGCTCGCCCGCCGGCCGGGAAGCTAGCGCGGCGCGTAGCGCCGGCGCATGTGCCGTCCCGCCATCGCGACGACGATTGCGCGCGGCGAGCGCTGGGCGAGGAAGGCGCCGAGGCGGTTGAGCGCGCCGACCACATGGACCGGCTTCTTCCCGAGCGCGGCCAGCCCCTCGCGCGCCACGCGCTCAGGCGAGGCGGCATGGCCGGGCAGCTCGCCGCGGAAGCCGGCGCGCCCGAGGAATGACGTCGCGGTGACGCCGGGGCAGAGCGCCAGCACGTCGACCGGCTCGCCCTTGAGCTCGCCCGCGAGCGCCTCGGCGTAGAAGAGATCGAAGGCCTTGGTGGCGCAATAGGTGGCGAGATAGGGCACCGGCTGGAAGGAGGCGGTGCTGCCCACGATGACGATGCCGGCGCGCCTGCCGTCCGCCGCGGCGCGCGCCAGCATGGCGGGCAGCAGTGCTCTGGTGAGCGTCACCACCGCCACCACGTTGACCTCCACCATCTCGCGCTCGCGCTCTTCCGGGCCGTCGACGACGCGGCCGAAGTGCCCGAGCCCGGCATTGTTGACGAGAAGGTCGAGCGGAAGTGCCGCGGCAGCCGCAAGGAAATCGCGCCGCCCGCCCTCGCTCGCGAGGTCCGCCGCGACCGTCTCGACGCGCCGGCCGCCCGAGCCGAGCTCGGCCTTGGCCGCGGCGAGCTTGCCCTGGTCGCGCCCGCTGAGCAGGAGACTCGTCTCGCGCGGCAGGGCACGGGCGAAGGCGGCGCCGATGCCGCTCGTGGCACCGGTGATCGCGGCGAACTGGTAGGCCATGATGCAACGCCTCCTCGGGCGGGACGGAGAGCGCGAGTATAACCGCTCTTGCGGCATGTGCCCCCCACCCCAACCCTCCCCCTCAAGGGGGGAGGGGGAAGTTTTCGTGGCACCTTGCGCACTTGCCCTCCCCCCTTGAGGGGGAGGGTAGGGTGGGGGGTATAACCGCAGCTCGACCATGGCGCGGCGTTAGCCTGCCGATAACGAGAAGGCGATCATGACCGCATTCCCGACCCTCGACGATCTCGACGTGCGCGGCAGGCGCGTGCTGCTGCGCGCCGATCTCAATGTGCCGATGCAGGACGGCAAGGTGAGCGACGCGACGCGGCTCGAACGGCTGGCGCCCACCATCGCCGAGCTCGCGTCTAAGGGCGCGCGCGTGATCGTCCTCTCCCATTTCGGCCGCCCCAAAGGCAGGCCCGATCCGGCCTACTCGCTCGCAGCCATAGCCGAGCCGCTCGGCAAGGCGCTCGGCGGACGACGGGTGCGTTTTGCCGCCGATTGCGTCGGTCCGGCGGCGAAGGCGGCCGCCGCCTCGCTCAAGGACGGCGAGGTGGCGCTCCTCGAGAACCTGCGCTTCGATCCCCGCGAGGAGGCGAACGACGCCGGCTTCGCGAAAGAACTCGCGGCCCTGGGCGAGCTCTACGTGGACGACGCCTTCTCGTGCGCGCACCGCGCCCATGCCTCGGTCGAGGCGCTGGCGCATCTCCTGCCGGCCGCGGCCGGGCGGCTCATGGAGGCGGAGCTCAGCCATCTCGAGCGCGCGCTCGAGAAGCCGCGGCACCCGCTTGCCGCACTCGTCGGCGGCGCCAAGGTGTCGAGCAAGCTCGCCCTTCTCGGCAACCTGGTCGCCAAGGTGGACCTCCTCGTCATCGGCGGCGGCATGGCCAATAGCTTCCTCGCCGCCAAGGGCATCGCGGTCGGCAAATCCATTTGCGAGCATGAGCTCGGCGATGTCGCCCGCGGCATCCTCGCCAAGGCGGCGGCGCGCAAATGCGCCGTCCTCCTGCCGGAGGACGTGGTCATAGCAGCCAGGCTTGCGGCCGGCGTCGCGTCCCGTGCCGTCGAGGTGGATGCCGTGCCGGCCGGTGCCATGATCCTCGACATCGGCCCGAGGACGGCCGCAGCGCTCGCCAAGCGCCTCGCCGGCTGCCGCACGCTCCTGTGGAACGGGCCGCTCGGCGCCTTCGAGACGCCGCCCTTCGATGCCGGCACCAACGAGGTGGCACGAGCGGCGGCGGCGCTCACCAGGTCGGGCAGCCTCGTCAGCATCGCGGGCGGCGGCGACACGGTCGCGGCCCTTAATCACGCGGGCGTCGCTGGCGATTTCACCTATGTCTCGACCGCGGGTGGTGCCTTTCTCGAGTGGCTGGAGGGAAAGGAGCTGCCCGGCTTAGCCGCCCTCAAGGCCGCGGCCAAGGGCTGAGACCAAGGTCTGAGGCCTGCGATGTGCTATCGCCGGGGCTGGTCCGGCAGGGCGGCGCGCGCCATATAATCGGGCACGCTCTTGCCCTCTTCACAGGCCCAGCATGCGTCACCCCCTTGCAACGATCGCCGTCCTCGCTTCAGCACTTTCCCTTGCCGCCGGTGCCGCCCATGCCATCGAGGAGGTCGGCCAAAGCAACCAGGTCTCGCCTGCCCAGCTGCCGCCGCCCTATGCGACGCCCGCGGTCGCCAATCCGCCGCGCGTGGTGCGCCGCGCGCCCGACCAGCTGCCCCAGGTCCCGCCCGGCTTTCACGCCGCGCTCTTCGCGGGCGGGCTCAGCCACGCGCGCTGGCTCGCCGTGGCGCAGAACGGCAACGTCTTCCTGGCCGAGCCGGACGCGGGCAAAGTGACGCTGCTGCGCGACGAGCGCGGCGAGGGCAAGGCGAGCCTCGTCACCACCTTTGCCCAAGGCTTCGACCGGCCGCACGGCATGGCCTTCCACGGTGGTTATCTCTATGTCGCGGACGTGCGCCGCGTCTGGCGCATCCCCTATCGCGACGGCGACAGCAAGGCGGCAGGCCCGCCCGAGCCGGTGACCGCACCCGGCGCCATCGGCACCGGCTCCGGCCACTGGACGCGCAACATCGTCTTCAGCCCGGACGGCGCCCGCTTCTTCGTCACCGTGGGCTCTGCCGACAATATCGGCGAGGACCCGCTGCCGCGCGCCAGCATCCAGGAGTTCAATGCCGACGGCAGCGGCCAGCGCACCTACGCCTCGGGCCTGCGCAACGCGGTCGGCATCGAGTTCCGTCCGGGCACGGGCGAGCTCTTCGTGGTGGTGAACGAGCGCGACGGCATGGGCGACGAGCTGCCGCCCGACTATCTCACCCACCTCGTCGAGGGCGGCTTCTACGGCTGGCCCTATGCCTATCTCGGCCGCCATCCCCAACCGGGCTACGGCGACAAGCGGCCCGATCTCGTGGCCAGGACCATCGCCCCCGATCTCCTTATTCGCACCCACTCGGCACCCTTGGGCCTCGCCTTCTATACGGGGAGCCAGTTCCCCGCACGCTATCGCGGCGGCGCCTTCGTGGCGCTTCACGGCTCGTGGAACGCGGCACGTCCGCGCGGCTACGAGGTCGTGCATGTGCCGTTCAAGGACGGCCGTCCGACCGGCGCTTACGAGAACTTCGCGGCCGGCTTCTGGTTCGCAGGGACCGAGCGCGCGGAAGTGTGGGGCCGCCCCGTCGGCCTCGCCATCGCCAAGGACGGCAGCCTGCTTATAGCCGACGACATGAGCCAGTCGGTGTGGCGGGTGAGCTACAAGCCCTGAGTGCGGCGCGGGCCGGCCTCGCGTGACCGGGATCACTGTATCGCCGGCGGGTTTGCTTGTAAGATCGAGGAGCGAATGATCGGGAGGCAACCATGTGGTTGCATCGCTTGATCGGTCCTCGATTGCCACAACCGCCTGGAGAGGCGGGACCGGCAGCGGCCGGGAGCGCATCCCGGCTGCGAGCGGGCGCTGCGGTTGCCGCCGCAGCTGCGGCATCTCCGCTCGTCGCCCTCGCGGTCGCGCTCCTGGTCTCTTTGCCGTCGGGCGGCCCATCCGTTGCCGCTACGCCGGAGCGGCGCATCGCGCTTGTCATCGGCAACAGCCAATATGTCAACGTGCCGCGGCTCGCCAACACGGCGAACGATGCGCGGCTTATCGGCGAGACTTTGCAGGGCCTCGGCTTTACGCTGGTGGGCGGCAAGGTGCTCGTCGACCTCGACCGGGCCGGCTTCCAGAAGGCCATCCGCAGCTTCGGCGACCAGCTCAGCAGTGCTGCGGTCGGTCTCTTCTATTACGGCGGTCACGGCCTGCAGGTGGACGGGGTCAACTATCTCGTCCCGGTCGAGGCCAACCCGTCGAAATCGTCTGATGTCGACTTCGAGCTGATCGATGCCAACCTCGTTCTCAAGGTGATGGAGGGGGCGAGCTCGAAACTCAACATGGTCATCCTGGACGCCTGCCGCAACAATCCGTTCGGCGGCCGCGGACTCCGCGAAATCGGCGGCGGCCTGGCGCAAATGAAGGCGCCGCGGGGAACGCTGATCTCTTACGCGACCCAGCCGGGCAACGTGGCGAGCGACGGCGGCATCGGGAGCCGTAACAGTCCCTATGCGACAGCCCTTGCCGAAACCTTGAAGACGCCCGGCCTTGGGCTCTTCGAGGTGTTCAACCGGGTGGGCCTGGCCGTCGATCGGCAGACGAAAGGCGTGCAGCAGCCATGGGTATCGAACTCTCCCATCGACGGGCAATTCTATTTCGCCGCCTTGCCGCCGCCGCCCGAAGAGGCCAAACCGGCCGCACCGGTGCCACCCGCCATCGATAAGGATGCCCTGTTCTGGCAGTCGATGAAGGACAGCAAAAACCCCGCGGACTTCGAGGCATACCTAAAGCAGTTTCCCAAGGGTGAATTTCAAGAATTGGCGCAGCATCGGCTGGAGGCATTGAAGGCGCAGCAGCAGGCCGCGCCGTCCGCGGCTTCGCCGGCGTCCGATCCGGAAATCTCGCTCTTGCAGTCGATCAAGGACAGTAACGAGGCGGCGGACTTCGAAGCGTAGCTGAAGCGGTTTCCGAATGGCGTCTTCGCGGCACTCGTCCGGGCACGGATCGAATCGCTTAACCAGGCAAAAGCCGCCGCAAATCGGGCCGCGCCCAGCGCCGCGCCACAGCAACAGACCGCCGTCGCCGGCTCGGTTCCGGCGGCCCCGGCTGCCGCACCTCAGCAGCAGGCCATGGTTCCTCCCAACGCGAACCTGCCGTCGGCGAGTGCCGATTCGACGGGCGGCCGTTTCAACGGAGACTGGAAGGGGCAGGCCGGCACCAACCACAAGGGGTGCCTCAAATTTCTGGACACCGAGATTCGCGTCGCCGGCAGCCATGCCTCCGGTCAAATGTCGTTTATCAGCGCCTACGGCAAGGTCCCTATTGCCGGAACAATCAGCGGCGACGGTTCCATGGCCGGAACGCTGGGAGGGGCGGTGTTTTCCGGTCGCTTTGAGGGCGACCATTTTAAGGGCGCTTGGCTCGGCGGGACCTGTGGGGGTGGTTTCGTCCAGCTCGATCGGGTCAAGTGACGCATGAGATGCATGGCCGCCAGCGGTTTGATTCTCGCGGGGGGCATGGCTCTCAACGCAGCTGCCTTCGCTGCCGATCCGGTGGCGCTCGTGGAGGACGTGTCGGACGCCGCCGCCGGCGTCGCCGCCTTCGATTATCTCCCGACCGGGAAGGTCGTCGAGCTCGGGCGCGACGGCCGCCTGGTCGTCGATTACCTGCGCTCGTGCGCGCACGAGACCATCGTGGGCGGCATCGTCACCATCGGCATCGATCACAGCCTGGCGACGGGAGGCTCGTTCAAGAGCGAGAAGGTCGAGTGCCATGGCACAAGCTTCCGGCTCACGACCGAACAGGCGGCCAGGGCCGGAGTCCTCGTTCTCCGCGACATGCCGCTCAAGCAGGAAGCCGCCGACGGCGCCCGGCGGATCGATCAGACGATCTACGGCTCCTCGCCGCTCATCGACATGAGCGGCGCGCTTCGGCCCGAGCGCAGCGGCAAGGTCCGGCTCGTCGTCGAGCGCCTGGACGTGCCCGGCGAGCGCGTGGCCCTCGATATCGCACCCGAAGCACTCGTGCGCGGCGCCTTCTACGACTTCGCCGCGGCCGGCCGCGCGCTTCAGCCGGATGGCATCTACCGTCTGGCCGTGGGCAAGATCAGCGTCGTCCTCAAGGTCGACCGCTTCGCCGCCGCCGGCCACGGCCCCGTGCTCGGCCGGCTCGTGCGGCTTTGAGCGGTCGCCGCAACGGCGCCGGCCCGTAGCGGCCCTCGTCGCTGCGATGGGCCCGGCACTGCATGCCTTGTCTCCCATCCCTCGATGGTCCAGAGTCGCCGATCATGTCGGACATGAACAGGCCCGAGGGAGTGCGGCCGAAGGGCCCGAGCGTGCGGGCGGTGCCGGAGGGCGACAACCGCGAGCGGCTCATGTGCCCCGACTGCGGCTTCGTCCATTACGACAATCCCAAGGTCGTGGTCGGCTCGGTGGTGCTGTGGCAGGAGCGCATCCTCCTCTGCAAGCGCGCGATCAACCCGCGGCTCGGCTATTGGACGCTGCCGGCGGGCTATCTCGAGCTCAACGAGACGACGGGCGAGGGAGCCTTGCGCGAGGCCTTCGAGGAGGCGTGCGCCAGGATCGCGTTGGACGGCCTGCTCGCGGTCTACAACATCCCGCGGCTCAGCCAGGTGCAGCTCATCTACCGCGCACGCCTCATCTCGCCCGAGGTGTCCGCCGGACACGAGACCGAGGCCGTCGGCCTCTTCGCCTGGGAGGAGATCCCGTGGCCGGACCTCGCCTTTCCCTCGGTCGGCTGGGCGCTCCACCATGCGCGGGAGGTGTGGGGGAGCGAGGTCTTCGCCGTGCGCGGCAATCCCGCGGGCGAGCGCGGCGACTTGCGCTGAGCGTCAGCCGGCCGCCTCGAGGAGGATGATGCCGGCCGCGACGGTGGCGGCGGCGAGGATGCGGCGGCGTCCGAAAGGCTCGCCGAGGAAGAGGCTGCCGATCACGGCGGCGAAGATGACGCCCGTCTCGCGCAGTGCCGCCACCTGCGCCATGGCACCGAGCGAGAGCGCCCAGATCGCGATGCCGTAGCTCGCAAACGAGAGCAAGCCGCCGATCATCGGCACCAGCCAGTTGCTGTGGAAATAGGCGAGCAGATCGCGCCGCCGCCAGGCCCAAGTGGCGGCGATGAAGGGAATGCCGTCGATGGTGAAGAGCCAGGCGATGTAGCCGAGCGGTGCGCCGGAGCGGCGCACGCCGAGGCCGTCCACGACCGTGTAGGCGGTGATGGTGAGGGCGGTGAAGAGGGCCCAGAGGATCGAGCGGCGCTGCTCGCCGCGCGGCCGGCCGCGCTCAAAGGCGAGACTCGCCGTGCCGAGGGAGACGAGTGCGACGCCGATGAAGCCGCCTGGCGCCAGAAGCTCGCCCGCGGCGAGGGCCGAGACGAGCGCCACCAGCACGGGCGCCGAGCCGCGCGCCAAGGGATAGACCTGGCTCAGATCGCCGTAGCGATAGGCTTTGACGAGCCCCGTGTAGTAGCCGATGTGGATGAGCATCGAGCCCACGAGGAAGGGCCAGCTCGCGGGCGCCGGGGCGGGCAGCCAGAAAAGCGCCGCGGCGAGCGCCGGCAGCATCGGCCAGAAGGCCATGAAGGACATGGCGAGGAGGCGGTCGCCCGCACCCTTGACGAGGCCGTTCCAGCTCGCGTGCATGAGGGCTGCGGCCAGCACGAGGAGCGCTGCGGGAAGCTCGAGCGGCATAGGCGAGGTCTGCTCCGCCGGAAGGACGCGTCACGAAACCGTCACGAGCCTTGTGGCGCCGAGCCTGGCCGGCGTCAAATCAAATGACGCCGGCGATTGACACTGCGTCCGCGCCATCTTAGGTTAGCGTTGTGCACATGTGCACAACGCTAATAGGCCCGCGAATATGGCCTTTTTGTCATTCCGCATTTCCGATGTGAGACGCAGGCGACTCAAGCGTTTGGCGGCCGAGCGCGGCGAGAGCGTGCAGGCGGTGATGGGTCGGCAGGTCGAGCGGCTCCTGAGAGAGGAGGATCACCAAGTGCCGACGCTGGTCGGCGTCTTGCATGCGCTCCGCAGGCACAAGGCGGCGCTGCATGCGCGCGATGTGGCCAAGCTCTGGGTCTTCGGCTCGGTCGCGCGCGACGCGGCGCGGCCGGATAGCGACATCGACCTCATCGTGGAGTTCGCCCCGGACGCACGGGTGTCGTTGACCGGCTTCGCGCGGCTTGGCGAGGAGCTCTCGGATATTGTCGATGCCCGCGTCGATCTCGCGGAGTGGCGCACCCTCAGCCCCCACGCGCGCGAGAGCGCCGAGCGCGATGCCGTGGCCGTGTTTTGATGCCGCCTCGGCCGGCCGAGGATCGACTGCGCGATATCGTCTCGGCCATCGAGGACATCCAGGCATTCATGCGCGGAATGGCGCCCGAGACCTTCCTCGCCTTGCCGGCCAATGACCGCAGGACCTATCGCGCGCTCATGAACGCGATCGCCGAGATCGGGGAGGCCATCAAGGACCTGCCTGACGCACTCACCGCGCGCCACCCGGCGATCGACTGGCGCGGTTTCGCCGCCCTGCGCAATATCGTTGCACATCGGTACTTCATCGTCGATCTGCCGCGCCTCAGGCCGGTACTCATCGACGAGCTGCCCGCCCTCCTGCGGGTGGTCATGCGCGAGCTGGGCGGCGAACCGCCGCCGCAGAGCCAATAGGGCGCTGACGGAAATAACACGGGGACCCAAGGAAAGCCGGCGTTACGGGTCATTCCAGCCCCAGGAGGCTCCTCGCGAAGTCGCGCGCGTCGAAGGGGCGGAGGTCGTCGGCGCCCTCGCCTATGCCGATGGCATAGACCGGCAGCCCGAAGCGCTCGGCGAGCGCCACCAAGACGCCGCCGCGCGCGGTGCCGTCGAGCTTGGTCACGACGAGGCCGCTCACCTCGGTCATGGCGAGGTAGGTCTCGACCTGGGCGTGGGCGTTCTGGCCGGTGGTGGCGTCGAGCACGAGGAGCACCGCATGGGGGGCTGCGGGATCGAGCTTCTGCAGCACCCGCCGCATCTTCTGCAGCTCGGCCATGAGGTCGGCGCGGTTGTGGAGGCGGCCGGCAGTATCGATGAGGAGAAGGTCGGCGCCCCTCGCGCGCGCCTCCTTGAGCGCATCGAAGGCGAGCCCGGCGGCGTCTTCGCCTTGCGCGCGCGCGATCACCGGCACGCCAACGCGCTCCCCCCAGATGCGCAGCTGCTCGATCGCGGCGGCGCGGAAGGTGTCGCCCGCGCACAGCATCACGTCCAGGCCCGCTTCCTTGTAGAGCCGCGCGAGCTTGCCGATCGTCGTGGTCTTGCCGGTGCCGTTGACGCCGACCACGAGCACGACGAAAGGCTTTATTTCGCCAGCGATGACGAGCGGCTTGGCTACCGGCTCCAGCGCCAGTGCGATCGCCTCGGCCAGCGTCTCGCGCACCAGTGCCGGCGTCGCGTCGTCCGCGAAGCGCTCGCCGGCAAGCCGGCTCACCAGCTTCGCCGCCATGGCGGGCCCGAGATCCGCGGCGATGAGCAGCTCCTCGATCTCGGCGAGTGCGGCGGCGTCGAGCTTGCGTCTGGTGAGGATGCCGGCAATGCCGTCCGAGAGCCGGCTCGAGGTGCGGCTGAGCCCCGCCTTGAGGCGGCTTAGCCAGCCGCGCCGCGGCGCGCCGCCCTCCTCGCTCATGGCCCGGGCCGCCCTTTAGAGGACGCGCGCAACGAGTTCCAAGCCGTCCGCGGCGGTGACGGCCGCGCGCGCGACGCTGCCGGGGGCGGCCTCGCCCGCCAGGCGCACCGCGGCATAATGCTCGCTGCGCCCGCGCCCGGGCTTCTCGACGAGGACCGCGGCCGTGTGACCGACGCGGCTCGCGAGGAAGCCCGCGAGGGCGGCATCGCCTGCCGCGCGCAGGCGGGCCGCGCGCGACTTGCGCACGGGCTTGGGCAGCTGCGGCATGCGCGCCGCGGGCGTGCCCTCGCGCGCCGAATAGGGGAAGACGTGGAGGAAGGCAAGGCCGCAGGCCTCGACGAGGGAAAGGGTCTCTTCGAACATCGCCTCCGTCTCGGTCGGAAAGCCGGCGATGAGGTCGGCGCCGAGCGCCAGTCCCGGACGCAGGCGGCCGAGCCGCTCGGCAACCGCGATCGCCTGCGCCCGGCTATGGCGGCGGCGCATGCGCTTGAGCGTGAGATCGGCGCCCGCCTGCAGGCTCAAATGGAGATGCGGCATGAGCCGCGGCTCCTCGGCGACGAGGCGGAAGAGCTCCTCGTCGATCTCGACCGGATCGAGGGAGGAGAGTCTCAAGCGCGCGAGCTCGGGCACCGCGGCAAGGAGGCGGCGCACCAACTGGCCGAGCGTCGGCCGACCCGGCAGCTCCTTGCCGTAGTCGGTGATGTCGACGCCGGTCAGCACCAGCTCCTTGACGCCGCGCGCGACGAGGCTCCGCACCTCCTCGACGATGCGGCCCAAGGGTACGCTGCGGCTCGGGCCGCGGCCGTAAGGGATGATGCAGAAGGTGCAGCGGTGGTCGCAGCCCTGCTGAACCTGCACGAAGGCGCGGGCGCGCGCGGCCGCACCCTCGAGGAGATGCGCCGCGGTCTCGCCGGGCGCCTCCCGGCCCCCGGCATCGACGCCTGCGCCGCCGCCGTAGGAGCGGGCCTCGAGCTTCTCGCGGTTGCCGATGACCTGGTCGACCTCGGCCATGGCGGCGTAGCGCTCGGGTGCGATCTCGGCGGCGCAGCCGGTCACGATGATGCGGGCATGGGGACGCGCGCGCCGCGCCTTGCGGATCGCCTGGCGCGCCTGGCGCTCGGCCTCGGCGGTGACGGCGCAGGTGTTGACGATGACCGCATCGGTGAGCCCGGCCTCGCCGGCGCGCGCGCGGATGAGCTGGGATTCGTAGGCGTTGAGGCGGCAGCCGAAGGTGACGATGTCGAGGCCGGACATGTTGGCCTCAGGCGAGGAGCGAGGGGTCGAGCCGGCCCGAGAAGCTGGTCGCGGCCGGGCCGGTCATGACCACGTGGTTGTCGCGCGCGCGCCATTCGACGAGGAGCGGGCCGCCGTCGAGCACGACGGTCGCCTGGCGCGGCGCGAGCCCGCGGCGGTGGGCGGCCACGAGGGCGGCACAGGCGCCGGTGCCGCAGGCCCGCGTGATGCCGACCCCGCGCTCCCACACGCGCATGCGCAAGGCGCCGTCGCCGCGGCGCTGGACGACCTCGACGTTGGTGCGCTCCGGGAACAGCGGGTGACGCTCGATCTCGGGTCCCAGCCGCTCGAGGGCCACGGCCTCGGCGTCGGCCACGAAGAAGACCGCGTGGGGATTGCCGACGTTGACCGCGGCGGGATCGCCGAGCGGGCCCATGCCGAGCTCGAGGTGCAGCGTATCCATCGCGCGCGCGAGCGGTATCTGCTGCCACTCCAGGCGCACCTCGCCCATGTCCACGGCGATGAGGCCGTCGCTCCGCCGCTCGGCCTCGATGACGCCCGCCGCCGTCTCGATCGCCACGCGCTCGCGCGCGAGCTCGGCCATGAGGAGGGTGGCGATGCAGCGCGCCGCATTGCCGCAGGCCTCGACCTCGCCGCCGTCGGCGTTGCGGATGCGCATGAAGGCGGCGGCGCGGCGGTCGCGCGGCGCCTCGAGGGTGATGAGCTGGTCGCAGCCGACCCCCGTCCTGCGGTCGGCGATGGCGCGCGTCCTTCTCTCGTCGAGCACAAGCGGCGCCGCGCGCGCGTCGAGCACGACGAAATCGTTGCCCAGCCCATGCATCTTGACGAAATCGCGCATCGTCGCGGACTCGGGCGGGCGCGCGCTCAGGATCTCGGACATGGCGCTGGTTATATGACCCGCGCCGCGGCCAAGTCCAACGCTTTTGCCGCCGCCGCGCGTGCGCCGCCGCCGCTCAGCCGCGCGCGGCGCGGCGCTTGCGCGGCCGGGCCGGCTTGCCCGATTTGGCAAGCGCCCCCAGCATCTGCCTTACCCCCTTGCGCACCTGGGGGTCGGCAACCCCGCTATAGGCCTTGACCAGCTCCATGGTCTCGCGGTCGGAGAGCAGCTCGGCGTCGTAGCCCGCCTTCTCCTGCTCGGCGAGACCGCCGAGTGCCGCCGGTCCCCGCCCGCGCCTGCTCAGCCCGTCGAAGAAATACGCCGGCTGGACGTTGAGCACGTCGCTCAAGAGCCACAGCATGCTGGCGCCGATGCGGTTGGTGCCTCGCTCGTACTTCTGGATTTGCTGGTAGCTGACGCCCGTGACCCCGCTCAGCTTCTGTTGGCTCATTCCGAGCTCGATCCGGCGCTGGCGCAGACGCTTGCCGACGTGCGCGTCGATCGATTCCACCTTCGCCAACCTCATCCCCCTATCCTTCTAGGTTTTTTTGAAGGGCTTTCCCCGTTCAGGCCAAGCGCGCGCGATCATCCGCCCTCCAGTTGGTGACCATCATTTATCGTCAACTGGCGCGACTTTAGCAAGCCGATTCCGTGCCCCAGGCATGCATCGCCGGCACGCGTCGCCGGCACGCATCGCCCGCACGCATCGCCCGCACGCATCGCCCCGCGCGCATCGCCCCTATGCGCAAGGCGCCTTCGCGGCGCGTCCCGCGGCTAATGCCGCCGGTTATTGCCGGCGTGGGCGATCTGGCGGATGAAATCGATGAAGTGCCGGCGCAGCTCGGGATCGTCGACCTTGTGATAGGCGCGCAGGAGATCGAGCGTCTCGCGGCGGTCGACGAGCGTGGCACTATCCGCCTCGTAGCCGTCGAGCTGCCGCTTGGGCAGCCCGTCGAAGAAGAAGGAGATCGGCACGTTGAGCGCCTCGGCCACGACGAAGAGCGTGCTCGCGGCGATGCGGTTGGTGCCCTTCTCGTATTTCTGGACCTGCTGCGGCGTGAGTGCTATGGCGTCGCCGAGCTGCTTCTGGCTCAGCCCGAGCATGGCGCGGCGGAGCCGGATGCGGCTGCCGATCTCGAGATCGACCTCTGAGAGAATGGTGGCGGCCACGTCGGTCCTCCCTGTCACGCCCGCCCGCTCGAGCGGAGACGCAAGACGATGTCATTTTTCACCTCCCAGTAGCAATCGTCAAGGTTGCTTATTGACCTTTACATCTGTATTGGAACGAGCGTCCTGCCGGAGCTTGACTTGGCGCGCGAGGGTCCCTTAGAGTGCCCCCCGTCAAGGAGTAGTCCGAGCGCTTGCGCTCCCTCAGGGGGTCCGCCAGTCCGCGAGTGTCGCGCACTGGCGCGCGCGGTTTTGTCGAGGCGAGGATGTTCGACGGTTTGACCAGCAAGCTCGGCCTGGTGCTCGACCGCCTGCGCGGGCGGGCGGCGCTCAGCGAGGCGGACGTCGATGCCGCACTGCGCGAGGTGCGGATCGCCCTCCTCGAGGCCGACGTGGCGCTGCCGGTGGTCAAGGATTCTGGTTGCCGCCGTCAAGGCGAAGGCGGTCGGCGGCGAGGTGCTCAAGAGTGTCACGCCCGGCCAGATGGTGGTCAAGATCGTGCACGACCAGCTGGTCGAGATGCTGGGCGCCGAGACGGCCGAGCTCGATCTCCGGACCGAGCCGCCGGCGGTCATCCTCATGGTGGGCCTGCAAGGCTCGGGCAAGACCACGACGAGCGCCAAGCTCGCCCTCAGCTTGCGCACGCGCGAGCGCAAGAAGGTGCTGATGGCCTCCCTCGACACGCGGCGGCCGGCGGCCCAGGAGCAGCTCGCCATCCTCGGGCTCGAGGCCGAGGTCGACACGCTGCCGCTGGTTCCCGGCGAGCCGCCGCTGGCGATTGCCAGGCGCTCGCTGCAGAAGGCGCGGCTCGAGGGCTACGACGTGGTCATCCTGGATACCGCCGGCCGGCTCCACATCGACGAGGAGCTGATGGCCGAGGCGGCGGCCGTCAGCCAGGCGACGCGGCCGAGCGAGACCCTCCTCGTGGCCGACGCCATGACCGGGCAGGACGCGGTCCAGGTGGCGGACGCCTTCGAGAAGCGCCTCGGCGTCACCGGCATCGTGCTGACAAGGGTGGACGGCGATGCCCGCGGCGGTGCGGCGCTCAGCATGCGCGCGGTCACCGGCCGCCCCATCAAGCTCATCGGCGTGGGCGAGAAGCTCGACGCGCTCGAGACCTTCCACCCCGCGCGCATCGCCGGCCGCATCCTCGGCATGGGCGACGTGGTCTCCCTCGTCGAGAAGGCGGCGGCGACCATCGAGGAGGAGGAGGCCGAGCGCCTCGCCCGCAAGATCGAGAAGGGCAAGTTCGACCTCGACGATATGGCCCAGCAGCTGCGCCAGCTGCGCAAGATGGGCGGCATGGAGGGCCTGCTCGGCATGCTGCCGGGCATAGCCAAGGTGAAGCGGCAGCTCGCCGAGCAGCGCATCGACGCCGGCATCTTGAAGCGCCAGGAGGCCATCATCGGCTCGATGACCAAGGGCGAGCGGCGCAATCCCCAGCTCATCCACGCCTCGCGCAAGCGCCGCATAGCACAGGGCTCCGGCACCTCCGTGCAGGACGTGAACAAGCTCCTGAAGCAATTCATGGAGATGAGCCGCATGATGAAGCAGGTCACGAAGCTCGGCGAGAAAGGCCTGATGCGCTCGGGCTTCCTCGCGCCGAAGGGCCTGCCGCCGGGCGTGCCGCGGCATTAGCGCGCTGCGGGCTTTCACGATGTCCAACTAAGGAGCCACCAAGAGCATGTCTTTGAAAATTCGACTGGCGCGGGCAGGCGCCAAGAAGCGCCCCTTCTACCGCATCGTCATCGCCGACAGCCGCTCGCCGCGCGACGGCCGCTTCGTCGAGCGCATCGGCAGCTACAACCCGATGGTCGCCAAGGACCACCCCGAGCGCATCGTGCTCGACGCCGAGCGCGCCAAGCACTGGCTCGCCAAGGGCGCCCAGCCGACCGAGCGCGTGGCGCGCTTCTTGGGCCGCCTCGAGCTCGGACCGGTGCCCGCCATGCCGGCGCAGACCAAGAAGCACCTGCCCAAGGCCAAGGCGCAGGAGCGCGCCAAGGCGGCGGCAAGTGGCGAGGCGGCGCCCGCCGAGGCGCCGGCCGAGTGAGCATGCGGGAGGGGCCGGCCGCGCTGCGGCACCCCTCGGGAGTCGAATGCCGGTGAGCCAAGCGAAGTGAGCCAAGCGAAGCACATGATCTGTCTCGGGCGGATCGCCGGTGCCCACGGCGTGCGCGGCGAGGTGCGCCTCGAGAGCTTCACCGCGGACGCCGCCGCCATCGCAGCCTACGGCCCGCTCAGCGACGAGGCGGGCCGCTTCCGCTTCACGCTCGCCCTCGTGGGCGAGGCGCGCGGCCGGCTCATCGCCCGCATCGAAGGCATAGGCGACCGCGACGCGGCCGAGGCGCTCGCCGGCACGCGGCTTTATGTCGAGCGCGCAGCACTCCCAGCACCCGCCGCGGACGAATATTACCACAGCGATCTCCTGGGCCTCGCCTGCGTGCTCGCGGACGGCGCTCCCTTCGGAACCGTCAAGGCGCTCTTCGACTTCGGCGCCGGCCCGGTGCTCGAGGTCGAGCGCCCGGACGGCGCGCGCGTCATGCTTCCCTTCACGCGCAGCGTCGTCCCGCTCGTCGATGTCGCCGCCGGACGCCTCGTGGTCGAGCCGCCGGCCGAGATCGACGCTGCCGCGGCGGCAGAGACGGCCGCAGGCGAGAGCGGCCGCGAGGAGCGCCCCGGAGGGCCGCCATGAGCGCCCAGCACTTGCGTCCCTGGGCCGTCAAGGTGCTGACCATCTTCCCGGAGATGTTCCCCGGGCCGCTCGGCCATTCGCTCGCCGGGCGGGCGCTCGCCTCCGGCCTGTGGTCGCTCGAGACGGTGGACATCCGCGCCTTCGCAAGCGATAAACACCGCACCGTGGATGACGCGCCCTTCGGCGGCGGACCGGGCATGGTGATGCGCCCGGACGTGCTGGACGCGGCGATCGCGGCTTCGTGCGCCGGCGGCGGCCCGCTCGTCTATCTCTCGCCGCGCGGCCGTCTCATCGATCAGGCACGCGTGGAAGCACTCGCCATGGGGCCGTCGCTCGCCGTCATCTGCGGCCGTTTTGAGGGGCTGGACGAGCGGGTGCTCGAGGCCCATGACGTAGCGGAGCTGAGCCTCGGCGACTTCGTGCTGTCGGGCGGCGAGCCGGCGGCGACCTGCCTCATCGATGCCTGCGTGCGCCTGCGGCCGGGCGTGCTCGGGCGCGAGGCCTCGCTCGAGGAGGAGAGTTTTTCGCGGGGGCTCCTGGAATACCCGCACTACACCAGGCCGCAGTGCTGGCAGGGCCGCGAGGTCCCCGAGGTGCTCTTGAGCGGCCATCACGAGCGCATCAGGTCCTGGCGCAGGGACCAGGCGGAACGTATCACGCGCGAGCGGCGGCCGGACCTGTGGGCCCGCTACGTCGCTTCGGGTCAAAGAGATCAAGGGTGACAGCCATGAACATCATCGAAGAGCTCGAGCGCGAGCAGATCGCCAAGCGCACCGCCAAGGGCGCTGTGCCGAGCTTTGCACCGGGCGACACGCTGCGCGTCCACGTCAAGGTGGTCGAGGGCGAGCGCGTGCGCACCCAGGTCTTCGAGGGGGTGTGCATCGGGCGCAAGAACTCGGGCCTCAATTCGGCCTTCACGGTGCGCAAAATCAGCTACGGCGAGGGGGTCGAGCGCGTCTTCCCGCTCTATAGCCCGCTCGTCGACCGCATCGAGGTGGTGCGCCGCGGCCGCGTGCGCCGCGCCAAGCTCTATTATCTGCGCGGTCGCACCGGCAAGGCGGCGCGCATCGCCGAGAAGACCTCGGGCGGGGCCGCGGCCTTGGGCGAGGTGGCGAGCGCCGCCGAGCTCGATGCCGAGACGCTGGCCGCCGATCTCGCCGCCGCACCCGCGGAGGGCGGCGGCACGGGCGAGGCCGCGAGCGCCAAGGCGGCCAAGAACAAGAAGAAGAAAGCCGCCAAGGCCGAGGCCGCGGGCGCCTGAGCGGCCCGGCAAGGGCCGCGGCAAGGGACGGAAAGGGACGAGCGACGATGGCTGCACCGCGCACGCTCTTCGACAAGATCTGGCAGAGCCACCTGGTCGAGCGCCAAGAGGACGGCACCTGCATTCTCTACATCGACTGCCACCTGGTGCATGAGGTGACGAGCCCGCAGGCCTTCGAGGGCCTGCGCCTGGCCGGGCGCAAGGTGCGCCGGCCCAAGGCCGCCATCGCGGTCGCGGACCACAACGTGCCGACCCTCGACCGCGCGGGCGGCATCAAGGACGCGGAGTCGCGCCTCCAGGTCGAAACACTCGAGGCCAACTGCAAGGAGTTCGGCATCCCCTACATCCCCGTGGCCGACGTGCGCCAGGGCATCGTGCACATCATCGGCCCCGAGCAGGGCTTCACGCAGCCGGGCATGACCATCGTGTGCGGCGACAGCCATACCTCGACCCACGGCGCCTTCGGCGCCCTTGCCTTCGGCATCGGCACGAGCGAGGTCGAGCACGTGCTGGCGACCCAGACCCTGGTGATGAAGCCCGCGAGGAACATGCGCGTGAGCGTCTCGGGCCGGCTCGCCCCCGGCTGCACGTCGAAGGATCTGGCACTCGCCATCATCGGCAAGATCGGCACGGCCGGCGGCACCGGCCACGTCATCGAATATTGCGGCGAGGCGGTGCGCACTCTCTCCATGGAGGCGCGCATGACCTTGTGCAACATGACGATCGAGGGCGGCGCCCGCGCCGGCCTCGTCGCCCCCGACGAGGTCACCTTCGAGTACCTCAAGGGCCGGGCCATGGCGCCCAAGGCGGGCCAGTGGGAGCAGGCGGTGGCCTTCTGGCGCACGCTGCCCTCGGATGCCGGTGCGGCCTACGACAAGGAAGCGGCGCTCGATGCCGCGGCAATCGCCCCCCACGTCACGTGGGGCACCTCGCCTCAGCAGGTGCAGCCGATCACCGGCCGCGTGCCCGATCCCAAGGAGGCGCCCGACGAAGGGACGCGCGAGAACTGGACGCGGGCGCTCGACTATATGGGCCTCGCACCCGGCACCCCGCTCGCCGAGATCAAGGTGGACACGGTCTTCATCGGCTCCTGCACCAACGGGCGCATCGAGGATCTGCGCGCCGCGGCGGCCGTCGCCAAGGGCCGCCGCGTGGCCGCGGGCGTGCGCGCCCTCGTGGTGCCCGGCTCCGGCCTCGTCAAGGAGCAGGCCGAGGCGGAGGGCCTCGACGCCGTCTTTCGCGAGGCGGGCTTCGAGTGGCGCGAGCCGGGCTGCTCCATGTGCCTCGCCATGAACGCCGACCGCCTGCAGCCGGGCGAGCGCTGCGCCTCGACCTCGAACCGCAACTTCGAGGGCCGCCAGGGCCGCGGCGGGCGCACCCATCTCGTGAGCCCGGCGATGGCGGCGGCGGCGGCGGTGAACGGCAAGCTGAGCGACGTGCGCGAGTTGCTGGCTTAGCGTCTTGGGCAGAGGGTTTTGGCGGAGGGCCTAGCGAGATGCAGAAATTCGTCACCTTGACCGGCGTCGCGGCACCGCTCCCCATGGTCAATGTCGATACCGACATGATCATCCCGAAGAACTTCCTCAAGACGATCAAGCGGAGCGGCCTCGGCAAGGCGCTCTTCTACGAGAAGCGCTACGACGAGGAGGGGCGCGAGCGCCCGGACTTCGTGCTCAACCAGGCGCCTTGGCGCGAGGCCAAGATACTCGTCGCCGGCGAGAACTTCGGCTGCGGCTCGAGCCGCGAGCACGCGCCCTGGGCGCTCTCGGACTTCGGCATCCGCGCGGTGATCTCGACGAGCTTCGCCGACATCTTCCACAACAACTGCTTCAAGAACGGCATGCTGCCCCTAACGCTGCCCGCGGCCGAGGTGGCGCTGCTTGATGGAGGACGCCAAGCGCGGCGAGACGCTCACCGTCGATCTGCCGGCCCAGCTCGTCCGGCGCGCGGACGGCAGCACGATCCGCTTCGAGATCGACCCCGCCCTCAAGAGCTCCCTCATTGAGGGCCTCGACGAGATCGGCCTCACGCTGCAGAAGGGCCCCTTCGTCGCGAGCTTCGAGGCGAAGCAGCGCTTGAGCCAGCCGTGGCTCTGGCGCTGAGCCGCCGCGCGCGCAAACCCACGAGGGCTGCGGCGAGCGCCGCGAGGCCGGAGAAGGACATGACCGCAGGAGACCGCCGCATGACCGCCAACAAGTCGCTTCTGATTCTGCCCGGCGACGGCATCGGACCCGAGGTGATACGTCAGGCCCGCCGCGTGATCGACTGGTTCGAGCGTCGGCGCGCGCTGCGCTTCGAGCTCAAGGAGGGGCTGATCGGCGGCGCCTCCATCGAGGCGCACGGCACGCCGCTCAGCGACGAGACGCTGCAAGAGGCGCTCGCCGCCGATGCGGTGCTGCTGGGTGCCGTCGGCGGCCCGAAATGGGACAAGCTCGAGTTCGCCAGGCGGCCCGAGCGCGGCCTCCTCAAGTTGAGGAAGGCGATGGAGCTCTATGCCAACCTGCGCCCCTCGATCGTCTTCGATTCGCTCGCCGCCGCCTCGACGCTCAAGCCCGAGGTGGTCGCCGGCCTCGACCTCATGATCGTGCGCGAGCTCACGGGCGGCATCTATTTCGGCGAGCCGCGCGGCATCGAGGAGCTCGGCCACGGCGAGCGCCGCGGCGTCAACACCGAGGTCTACACCTCGAGCGAGATCCGGCGCGTCGCCCGCGTCGCCTTCGAGCTCGCCCGCGGGCGCAAGAAGCACGTCACCTCGATCGACAAGGCGAACGTGCTCGAATCAAGCGTGCTGTGGCGCGAGGAGGTCCAGAAGCTGCGCGACAAGGAGTTCAAGGACGTGGAGCTCGACCACATGTACGTGGACAACGCCGCCATGCAGCTCCTGCGCGATCCCAAGCGCTTCGACGTGATCGTCACCTCCAACCTCTTCGGCGACATCCTCTCGGACGAGGCCTCGATGCTCGCGGGCTCGCTCGGCATGCTGCCCTCCGCCTCGCTCGGCGCCTCGGACAAGGACGGCCGGCGCAAGGCACTCTACGAGCCGGTGCACGGCAGCGCACCCGACATCGCCGGGCGCGACATCGCCAACCCGCTCGGCGCCATCCTCTCCTTCGCCATGCTGCTGCGCCACTCCTTCGACATGACGGAGGAGGCCGGGCTCGTCGAGACCGCGGTCAAGAACGTGCTGACGAGCGGCCTGCGCACCGCCGACGTGATGCAGCCCGGCAAGGGTCGCGTCTCGACCACGGTGATGGGCGATTCGATCGTCCGCGAGCTCGACAAGCGCGCGGCGTAAGCTCAAGGCCGCTTGCGCCGGGCCGGGGACGATCTCCGCCGAGCAAGCGCGCCGCGCCCGCGGCTATCCTGCAGCATGACTGTGCGGATGGCGCCGCCGAGCTGCCGCACCGCCAGCACGTTGAGCGGGAATTCCAGCACGACGTGGATCAGGCTGAGGGCGAGCAGGATGCTGAACCCGAAGGCATAATCGTAGAAGTAGAGGCCGGTCGAGGCGGCGCTGACGGCGCCGACTAGCGCCAGCCGCCGGGGCTCCATGTCGGTCCAGCGAATGACCTCCGCTTTGATGAACCAATTGAGATAATGATAGGTGTAGACGAAGGCCAAAAGGCCGGTCAGCCGTGCGTCCAAGGTGAGGTGGGGAATGCCGAACAGCCGGCCGAGCGCCGGCGCCACGTTGCCGAAATACTCGCGGCCGGCCGCGGCGAATTCGGGCACCACCGTCGATGCCGAGGGCGGCACGACGAGGATGAGCCCGACCGCCATCGCGTAGACGGCGATCAGGGCCGCCTGCACAGCACTCCGCGAGCGATAGGCGCCCAATGTCATGAAGACGAGCGTAAACAGCGACACGTGGATCAGGGTCGGAAGGAGAATTCCAAGGACCGCCAGCGACGGCGCATGCGTGTACATGACGGCCGTCAATCCGGTCGCGGCGATCACGAGGAGGACGCCTTGCGCGCCGCTGGACGCGGCCGAGACCAGCGCGCACGCCACGAGCGCACTCCACATCGCGAAACCGAACCACGATGCGCTGTCGATCAGCGCAGCGCCGATGGCCACCATGGCCAAGGCCAGCGCTACGCCGCGATGGGGTAGGAAATAATTGCGGTCATGCAGCCAGGAAATCTCGGTGGTGTAATGCACCGGGCCCAAGATGACGTATGACAGCAAGAGGAGCTCGAATGGCACGACGTAGGTCAGGCCAAGGGCCGAGAGCATCAGGCCGAGATGCACGGCGTCGGTGCGGCGCATGGCGCATGATACCATCTCGGCCGATGCCCTAAGCCGACATCTGCCCGATGACCAGGAAGCGGCGTGAACGATAGCATTCCGCTCGGGCAGCCGGAAGCCGAAAGGCAGCGTCCGCATGAGACTTCCGAGATTATGGGCGGGAGCAGGAAGCTGAAGGCGGACGGCGCTGCCGGCGAAGGAGCGTCCCTATTCGCCGCGCTGGCGCCTGCGCTCCGCCTCGAGCCTGCCGGCGAGGAAGAGCCCGAGCATGCGGAAGTCGCTCGCGAAGGACCAGAGGGGATAGCGCAGGGTCGCCGGGCGGTTGCGCTCGAAGACGAGGTGGCCGAGCCAGGCCAGGCCGTAGCCGGCGAGGAGGGCCGCCGGCAGCAGGCGCCAGTCCGCGGTGGCGATGGCGAGGGCCAGGAGGAGCATGCCGAGCATCGTGCCCGCATAGTGGCAGACCCGCGTCGCCGGCGACATGTGCTCGGCGAGGTAATAGGGCCAGAACTCGGCGTAGGTCGTGGGGCGCTTGCTCATGGCTTCCGGCGCTCGCTCGTCTTGAAAATGCCGGCCGATCGGCGTAAGTCAAGCCCTGCTGCAACCCTAACGTCAGGCTGGTCAGGTGTCATGGGATATAGAGTGGCGGTGGTGGGTGCTTCCGGCAACGTCGGCCGCGAGATGCTGACGACGCTCGCCGAGCGCCAATTCCCCGTGGACGAGGTGGTGGCGCTCGCCTCCGAGCGCTCGGTCGGCAACGAGGTCTCCTTCGGCAACGAGGAGACGCTCAAGGTCCGCGATCTCGCCAAGTTCGACTTCAAAGGCATCGACATCGTGCTCTCCTCGCCGGGCGCCAAGGTCTCGGCCGAGCACAGCCCGCGCGCCGCCGAGGCCGGTGCCGTCGTCATCGACAACACCTCCTATTTCCGCATGGACCCGGACGTGCCCCTCGTGGTGCCCGAGGTCAACGCCCACGCGATTGGGGGCTACAGCAAGAAGCGCATCATCGCCAATCCCAACTGCTCGACCATCCAGATGGTGGTGGCCTTGAAGCCGCTCCACGATCTCGCGCGCATCAAGCGCGTGGTGGTCGCGACCTACCAGTCGGTCTCGGGCGCCGGCAAGGACGCCATGGACGAGCTCTTCGAGCAGACGCGCGGCATCTACGTCGGCGACCAGCCGCAGAAGCGCAAGTTCACCAAGCAGATCGCCTTCAACGTCATTCCCCACATCGACGTCTTCATGGATGACGGCTCGACCAAGGAGGAGTGGAAGATGCGGGTCGAGACCAACAAGATACTCGATCCCGACATCGCGGTCTCGGCAACTTGCGTGCGCGTGCCGGTCTTCATCGGCCACGGCGAGGCGCTCTCCGTCGAGTTCGAGAAGCCGATCGCGGTCGAGGAGGCGCGCGCCGCCCTCAAGGCGGCACCCGGCTTGGCCGTCGTCGACTACCGCATGGACGAGGGCTATGTGACGCCGGTCGAGTGCGCCGGCGAGGACAGCGTCTTCGTGAGCCGCATCCGCCGCGACCCGACCGTCAAGCACGGCCTCAGCCTGTGGGTCGTGGCCGACAACCTGCGCAAGGGAGCGGCGCTCAACGCGGTGCAGATCGCCGAGGAGCTGGTGCGCACCCACATGAGGAAGGCGGCCTAGCGCGCCTCTTCCGGCGCCTTTAGTCTACCCCCCACCCCAACCCTCCCCCTCAAGGGGGGAGGGGGCTCTCGCGGTGGCAACGCTGATATCTTCCCCTCCCCCCTTGAGGGGGAGGGCAGGGAGGGGGGTGCTGCGAGGGAGAACGCCATGCCCGTCGTCGAGCGCATCAACGCCTACCACGCGGAGCTCGGGCGCATCCGGCGCGACATCCACGCCCATCCCGAGCTCGGCTACAAGGAGCTGCGCACCTCCGAGCTCGTCGCCCGCGAGCTTGCCGCCTACGGCGTCGAGGTGCACCGCGGCCTGGCCGGGACCGGCGTCGTCGGCCGCCTCAAGGCCGGGCGCGCCAACCGCGCGATCGGGCTCAGGGCCAACATGGATGCGCTCCCCATCCACGAGAAGAACGACTTCGCCCACCGCTCGGCGAACGACGGCGTGATGCACGCCTGCGGCCACGACGGCCACACGACGATGCTCTTGGGTGCGGCGCGCTATCTCGCCGAGACGCGCAACTTCGACGGCACCGTGCATTTCATCTTCCAGCCGGCCGAGGAGGGCGGCGGAGGTGCCCGCGTGATGATCGAGGAGGGGCTCTTCGAGAAGTTCCCCTGCGATGCGGTCTACGGCATGCACAATTGGGCGACCGCACCGGCCGGCACCTTCGGCATCCGCGCGGGTCCCACCATGGCGGCCTCGGGCAACTTCGATCTCGTGGTAGAGGGCCGCGGCGCCCATGCGGCGCGGCCCGAATCCGGCGTCGATCCGGTGGTGGTGGCCGCCAACATGGTGATGGCGATCCAGACGGTGGCGAGCCGCAACGTGAGCGCCATCGACGCGGTCGTCGTCAGCGTGACGCAAGTGCACGGCGGCCATGCCTATAACGTCATCCCCGACGAGGTGACGCTCAAGGGCAACGTGCGCGCCTACCGGCCCGAGGTGATCGCCAAGATAGGCCCCGCGCTCGCGCGCATCGCCGACGGCGTCGCCGCCACCTACGGCGCCAAGGCGAAGCTCGACTTCCGCATGCTCTACCCGCCGCTCGTCAACCACGCCGAGGAGGCGCGCCTCGCGGGCGACGCCGCGGCCGAGGTGGTGGGCGAGGCGAATGTGAACCGCGACATGCCGCCGCGCACGGCGTCCGAGGACTTCTCCTACATGCTCGAGGCCCGGCCCGGCGCCTTCATCTTCATCGGCAACGGCAAGGCCGGGGGCGCCTCAGACGTGCACAACCCGCACTACGATTTCAACGACGACATCATCCCGCTCGGCGCGAGCTTCTTCGTGCGCCTCATCGAGAAGAACCTGCCGAAGCGGTGAAGACAGGCCGGCAACCACGAAGACACAAAGACACGAAGGTGGATACCGTCTCTTCGCGTGCTTCGTGCCTTTGTGGCTTCGTGGTTTCTCTTGCTTTCCTTAGCATCCCAGCCGGTCCGCGAGGGCCTCGAAGTCCGCGGCCACGAAGTCCCAGGCTTGCGAGGGCTCGAGGTCCGGCTTGCCGGCGGGGCCGTGCTCCTTGGGCCGCGGCACGAAGGCGGTGCGCAGACCTTGGGCCGCCGCCGCCTTGAGGTCGCCGTTGTGCGCCGCGACCATCGCGCATTCCGCTGGCTTGAGACGCAGGAACTCGACGGATTTGCGGTAGGCCTCGGGGCAGGGCTTGTAGTGCCGTGCGAGCTCGGCGCCGAGCACCATGTCCCACGGCAGGCGGCCGTATTTGGCGAGGTTGACCATGAGCGCCACATTGCCGTTCGAGCAGGTGGCGATGATGTATTTGCGCTTGAGCCGCGCAAGACCGGGAACGGCGTCCGGCCAGGGGTCGAGGCGGTGCCAGGAGCGGTTGAAACGGTCGAGCGCTGGCTCGGGGATGCCGCCGAGATGGCGCTCGGCGAGCAGGCGGTCGAGGCTCGCCCGATGGAGATCGTCGAGCGGCTGCCAGGCGATGGCACCCTTGCGCACCTTCTCGAGGGTCGGCTGGTAGAGCCCGCGCCAGGCGTCGGCGAAGGCGGCCCAATCGATGCCGGCGATGCCGTTCTCGCGCCCGAAGGCCTCGCCCTCGCGGATGATGCTGGTGCGCCAATCCACCACCGTGCCGAACACGTCGAAGAGGAGCGCCTTAAGGGCGGGCGGGCCAGCCATGGGAATCTCCGCGTGTGGATGCGGGTACACGGCACGAAAATCCGACAACTCATTCCGTGCGCCAATCGTTGCCGCCAATATATGGCCGATAGCGAAATATCGACAACAGTGGAGGTGATCGCCGGACGTCGTCGTTGCGGCGATTTCTGGATCGGCGCATAGTGGCAAAGGTCGTCGCTTCCCGAGATGGGCCGCCCAGTCATGAAACAGTTCACGGTCCGCGCGCATTTCGATCCCGAGACGAAAGTCTGGTGGGGATCGAACGAGGAGTTGCCGCTGACCACGGAAGCTCCCACGCTCGATCAGCTCTTCGCCCGCGCAGTCGAGATTGCGCCCGAGATCGCCGTCATGAACGGCCTGGCGGAGCACGGCGAGCAGGTCACTATTCAGATCACGGCAGATCGGGTGGCGACCGTCGACGGATAATGGCCGCCGCCTTAGATCGGGATTTGCTGCGTCTTCTTAAGCAGGCCGGATGCCGGTTTGTACGAGCGGGCAAGGGAAGCCATCAAATCTGGTATAGCCCCCTCACGAGGCGGAACTTCGCGGTTCCGACCGGAATCGTCAGCCGGCACTGCGAATTCGGTGCTGAAGGATGCGGGTTTGCCGAAGGCGTTCTGACGTTTATGGTCGCGACGCAATGGCGCATCGGCAGCGCCGGCTTCCGAGAAGCCATCCTCAGCTCGTCGAAGGGGAACCTCAGGTGAAGATATGGATGAGCACGCCCGAGCCGAAGGCGAGCATGACGAAGCCCGAGGTGCGGTGAACGCGGCGGAGGAAGACGTGGGACATCACGTTGCGGAAGATGCTCACGCCCGTGCAGAGGACGATCCACCAGAGCGCCGAGCCGAGATAGACGCCGGCGGTCACGAGCGCGCCGCCGAGAAGCGTCTCGGTGCCCCTGGCGATGCCGACGGCGACGAAGACCGCGGTCAGCGAGAAGATGGTGAGCGGGTTGGAGATGGTGAGGAGGAAGGTGGTGGCCGAATCTTGGGCGAGGCTGCCAGCCTCGGCGGCGCTCCCCGGCGGGCGCCACTTGGCGAGGATCATATGGAGGCCGAGCGCCATGAGAAGGCTGCCGCCGCCGAGCTGGAACCAATACTGCTCGCGCTCGAGGAATTGCGCGGCGAAGCTCACGCCGAAGGCGGCGGCGGCACCGAAGAGCGCGTCCGCCGCCGCGGCTCCCATGCCCGAGGCCAGGCCGTAGAGTGCCCCCTTGGTGAGCGAGCGCTGCATGCAGAGAACGCCGACCGGGCCGAGCGGCGAGCCGATGACGACGCCGACGGCAAAGCCCTTGATGAAGAGGATGAGCTGCATGTGGCCAAGCTTCGAGGTGCGCCGCCGCCCCGCCGGCCGAAAGGACGCGCATGCCGCTCCCAAGCGCACGAGGGGAATCGTCCGCCTTTGCGGGGCGCCTTGTGCCTCCCCCCAATCCGCCGTGGCAGCCCCCTTTAGCCTATCTTGCCGGCTTTGAACAGGCGCTTGGGCGCCAGCAGGGACTCTTGCGCCGCGACGAGCGCAAGCTCGCGCGCGCCGAGTGCTGCGGTCTTGCTCAGCACGGCATGGATGGCGGAGACGGCATGGCCGAGTGCCGCCGGCACGCTGCGGCGCTTGAGCAGATGGCCGAGGAAAAGGGCCGCGAAGCAGTCGCCGGCCCCGCTCGCGGGTGCCTCCAAGAGCGGCGTTTCGGCGAGCCAGGCGGCATGGGCGGAGACCGCAAGGGCGGCGATCCTCTCCCGCCCACGGTGCCGCCGGCAGAGGCCCTTGGCCACGACGAGGCGCGGGCCCCGGCCAAGGAGGCTGCGTGCGGCCGCGAGCGCCTCGGCGAGGCCGTCGACGCGGCGCTCGGAGAGGAGGCCGAGCTCGAAGAGATTGGGCATGAGGATATCGGCACGCGTGAGCGCACGCTCGCGAAAGAACTGAGGTATGCCCGGCCGCACATAGAGGCCCTTCGCATCGTCGCCCATCACCGGGTCGCAGAGGTAGAGCGCCTTTGGGTTGGCGGCCTTGGCGCGCGCCACGGCGTCGAGGAGCGGGGTGCCCAGGCTCGCGTCGCCGAGATAGCCCGAGAGCACCGCAGCGCAGCGCTCGAAGGCCCGGCACTCGGCAAGCCCGGCGATGAGCGTCGCGAGCTCTGCGGCGGTTGCGACGCGGCCGTGCCAGCCGCCGTAGCCCGGATGGTGGGCGAGCGTCGCCGTGTCGATGGCCCACACCTCGTGGCCCAGGCGCTCGAGGGCGAGGCGTGCGGCGCTGTTGCCGACGTGGCCGTAGGCGACCGCGGATTGGATGGAGAGCACGTTCATGGGCGGCCGAGCTTGCCATAGCGCCGCCCGGTCCCGCCAGCGCCCGAATTCTGGCGGCACCGTCCCGGTTTGACCGGAGTCCGCTTTGTGCCAAGGGAGACACTCGGCGGCGGTTACCGACAGGATGAGTGGCGTTCATCACGCCGCCGCAGCCAGCCTTACTTAATTGGCGGTGGGCTCGTCCAGTGCTCCTGCGCAAGGGCATCTGTCCACGCCGAGCCCAGTGGCTGCAACACCAGCCAAGTCTCCGCGAGCTTGCCTGCTTCGATCCGGTAGGACTGCATGCCCGCCCGGCTGCGCGGCTCGCCGGTCTTGGCATCATGCCACTTGAACGCAAAGCGAAACCACGCACGGTCGCCTACGAATGAGTGATCGTACACAACAACACGTATATCCGGCCGCTCATTCCGGGTCTTGGTGATCTCCGCCGCATAGGCCTCCCGTGTTACTGTCCGATCGCCCCCTTCATCATGTCGGATGTAATTGTCCGCGACGCAGCCCGGTACCAGGCCGTATTGGCCTTCATGCCAAACCCGCTCCCATCGGTCGAATAGGTCGCGCATCGCAGACTCGTCTGACATCGAAGAACTCCTTCCTGCCCGTGGCTCACTTGGAGCTGGCGTTTTGTCAGCTGCGCGAGAGGCGCTACAGCGCGCTCCCAAAAACGCAATTAGAAGCATAAAGCGGGCGCTTCGCTTCATTTTCTTCACCTGATACTGGCGGAACGTACGGCCATGGGCGGCAGCATGACAACCACAAGCGGGGTTGTCGGGGGTTAAACGCCCTCGCATGGAGGAGGTATGGTGCGGAATTCGTGATTTTTGCACAAGTGAGGGATGGCGAATGACCGGTTTGGGTGTGCGCCGTGACAAGGCGGCGCTTTCCAGTGGGTGCAAGGCCCACCCGGCAAGCGCTCCAGCCGGAAGCAATCGGAGCAGTCATGGAGGCAACGAAATGGCTGAAGCCTTCGGATAGCGGGTCACGAATTGGTGACAGCGCGAGTGTGCAGGCCGCAACGCGAGTGAACGCCGAGCAAGCCTCGAAAAGGACGATGTGCAGGCCGACCCGACGACCCTTTCGGGGAAGGCTGATACGCCTGGGTGAATGAGCGAAACCTACGGCCAGGCGCTGCACCGGGGTAGTGGCGGCAGCATGTACACAAGGAAAGCGTACGCAACACGGGAAGCTCCAAGGCGTGGTCAGGGATGACCAACCGGACGCCCGCGAGGGACAGGCCGGGCGCCGTGGGGTGGCGGAGAGGTTCGTAGTACCGCTGAAGCCGGGTAACGCCGGTGGAGGGAAGGGGCCTCAGTTCAAGACAGACGCAATACGCGGTGAGGGACCTGGAGATTGGGCAACCTATCAACTCCGAAGAGTGTTCAGAAACTGCAGATGGTGTTGCACGCGAACTGTGAAGGCGTGAGGTCTTGTCCGAGAGCCGGATGCGGGAGATCCGCACGTCCGGTTCGATGAGCGGGGTGTGGAAACGGAGCCAGGGTCGAACCAGTGAGGCACCGCCAGACGAAAGGGGCGGGAACAGATATGTTCGGCCTACAGCCACCGCGCCACACCTCGACTCTACCAATCCGAGACATTGACGATCCCGCCGCCGTCTTGCCCCGCCACCTGAAATCTTGCTAGGGTCGCTCGTTGCCGAGACATCTGCTGCCCTGGAGGCATGGCGTCATGAGCCCGACTGCGAGGCCCCGCCGCAGCCTCCTCTACATGCCGGGCTCGAACGCGCGCGCGCTCGAGAAGGCGCGTACGCTGGCAGCCGACGGGCTCATCCTCGACCTCGAGGACGCGGTGGCGCCCGACGCCAAGGCCGCGGCGCGCGCGCAAGTTGCGGCGGCGCTCGAGGCCGGCGGCTATGGCGGGCGCGAGCTCGTGGTGCGCGTGAACGGGCTCGAGACACCCTGGGGTGCGGAGGACCTCGCTGCCGCGGCGCGGCTTCCCGCCCATGCGGTGCTGGTGCCCAAGGTCGAGAGTGCCGAGATGGTGGCGGAGGTCGAAGGGCGGCTCGCCGCCGCAGGTGCCTCCGCCGAGCTCGCTATCTGGTGCATGATGGAGACGCCGCTCGGCATCCTCCATGCCGAGGCGATCGCGGCCTCCTCGAAGCGCGTCGGCTGCCTCGTCATGGGCACCTCGGACCTCGCCAAGGACCTCCATGCCGCGCACACGCGCATACGCCTGCCCATGCTGACGAGCCTCGGGCTCGCGATCCTCGCCGCGCGCGCCCACGGCCTCGCCATTCTCGACGGCGTGCATCTCGATCTCGCCGACGACGAGGGCTTCGCCGCGAGCTGCCGGCAGGGGAAGGAGCTCGGCTTCGACGGCAAGACGCTCATCCATCCGAAGACGATCGCGGCGGCCAACGAGATCTTCGGCCCCACGGCCGCGGAGGTCGCCTGCGCCGAGCGCATCATCGCCGCCCATGCCGAGGCCGCCCGCGCCGGCAAGGGCGTCGTGCTCGTCGACGGCAAGCTCATCGAGAACCTGCACGTCGAGAATGCCGAGCGCCTGGTGGCGCTCGCCGAGGCGATTCTGCGCCTCGAGACCGCCGCCGGCGCAGCCGGGTAGGGGCCATGCCGTGGCGCGGAGCAAGACCAGCGCCGGCAACTTCTTCGAGGATTTCCGCCTCGGCCAGGAGCTCGTGCACGCGACCCCGCGCACGGTGACGACGGGCGACGTAGCCCTTTATACGGCGCTCACGGGAACGCGCTTTGCACTTCAGTCCTCGGACGTCTTCGCCCGCGCCCGCGGTCTCCCGGCGGCACCCATCGACGATCTCCTCGCCTTCCACATCGTCTTCGGCAAGACCGTGCCCAACGTCTCGCTCAACGCCGTCGCCAACCTCGGTTATGCGGAATGCCGCTTCCTGGCACCGGTCTTTCCGGGCGACACGCTCTCGGCCAAGAGCCGCGTCATCGGCCTGCGCGAGAACGCCAACGGCAAGAGCGGCATCGTCTATGTGCGCTCGATCGGCAGCAAGGCGAGCGGCGCCAAGGCGAGCGGCGAGATCGTGCTCGACTATGTGCGCTGGGTGATGGTGAGGAAGCGGAACGAGTGGGCGCCCGCACCGCAGGCCGTGGTGCCGAGCCTCGGCCAGGCGGTGCCGGCGACCTCGCTCGCCGTGCCGGCGGGGCTCTCGCTCGCGGGTTACGACTACGCGCTCGCCGGCTCGCCCTCGTCCTGGGAGGATTACGCGGCGGGCGAGCGCATCGACCACGTCGACGGCGTCACCATCGAGGAGGCCGAGCACATGATGGCGACGCGGCTCTACCAGAACACCGCGCGCGTCCACTTCAACCAGCACGTCCAGGCCGCCGACCGCTTCGGCCGCCGCCTCGTCTACGGCGGCCACGTCATGAGCCTGGCGCGCGCCTTGAGCTTCAACGGCCTCGGCAATGCGCTGACGATCGCCGCGATCAACGGCGGCCGGCACGTCGGCCCCGTCTTCGCCGGCGACACCATCTATGCCTGGAGCGAGGTGCTGGCGCGCTGGGAGATCGCCGGCCGCCGCGACCTCGGCGCCTTGCGCCTGCGCACGGTCGCCGTCAAGGACCGCAGCTCGGCCAACTTTCCCGACAAGGACGCCCAGGGCAAACCTGATCCCTCGGTGGTGCTCGAGCTCGATTATACGGTGCTGATCCCGCGGCGCGGCTGACGCCCGTCGTTGTCAAGCGTCAGGGCGAGCGTTATCCTCCACTCGCGTCGGCGCCGCGCAAATGGGGCCGACAAGAAGCCGCCAGGAAGCGCAATTTGGGAGGAGAGGATGACACTCTCGCGCCGCACCCTCGGCAAGTCGGCGCTGGCCCTCGTGGGCGGCGCTTTCCTCGGGATGCCGCAGCGCGCGGCACTCGCCGCCGAGGATGTCCAACTGCGCATGAGCTGGTGGGGCGGCCAGGACCGCGCGCGGCGGACGAACGCCGCCCTCAGGCTCTTCGAAAGCTCCCACCCGGGCGTGCACATCCTCGGCGAGAGCGTCGGCTGGGGCGACTATTGGCCGAAGCTCGCGACCCTCGTCGCAGGCGGCAACGGGCCCGACATCATCCAGCAGGACTACCGCTTTCTTGCCGAATATGCCCGCCGCGGAGCACTCTTGCCGCTCGACGGCTTCATGCCGAAGCCCCTCGATCTCGCCGACTTCGCGCCCGGCGCCGAGGACGCCGGCCGCGTCGACGGCAAGCTCTATGGCGTGAGCCTCGGCCTCAACTCGACGGCCACGATCTATGACGCCGAGTTGCTCGGCTCGCTCAAGCTCCCCGAGCCCGACTATCGCTGGAGCTGGGACGAGTTCGCCCGGCTCGCCGTCGAGATCGGCCAAGCGAGCAAGGGGAGCGTCGCCGGCACGGGCAACCACGGCGGCTTCGAGCCGGCCTTCGAGGTCTACGTGCGCCAGCGCGGCAAGGCGCTCTATACCGCCGACGGCAAACTCGCCTTTGCCCCCGAGGACGCGGCCGAGTGGTTCGCCTTCTGGGACAAGCTGCGCCGCGCGGGCGGGACGGTGACGCCCAACGTCCAGGCGCTCGACAAGGGCAGCGTCGACACGAGCCCGCTCACCCTCAAGAAGGCGGCGATCGTGATGAGCCATTCCAACCTGCTGCTCGCCTACCAGAGCGTCAACAAGCACCGCCTCGGCATCACCATGAACCCGTGGGGGGCGCCGGGCACGCGGCCGGGGCAATATCTCAAGCAGGCCATGATGGCGAGCGCCTATGCCAAGACCAAGTCGCCCGAGCTCGCGGCGGCGGTCATCGATTTTCTCATCCGCGACCCCGCGGCGATCGCCGTGCTGGAGATCGAGCGCGGCGTGCCGGCCGCGGCGGCGGCCCGCGAGGCCGTGGCCGGCAAGCTCGACGACGTCGATCGCCGTCAGCTGGACTACATCACCCTCGCGCGCGATCATATGTCGCCGCTGCCCCCGACGCCGCCCAAGGGCGCCGGCGAGATCGAGGACGCGCTCACCCGCACCAACGACGCCGTCTCCTTCGAACGCCTTGCGGTGAAGGACGCCGCCCGGCAATTCTGCGACGAGGCCAGGCAGATCCTGACGCGAAGCTGAGCATGCCGGCGTCGCTTCTCACCCGGCGAAAGGCGGCGCCCGACGGCGCGCGGCGTGCGCGGGCGCTCGGCGGCGGCACCGCTTCGGCCTATCTCTTTCTGGCGCCCTGGCTGCTCGGCTTCACGGCACTGACGCTCGGGCCGATGCTGGCCTCGCTCTACCTCTCCTTCACCGATTTCAACCTGCTCGAGCCGCCGCGCTGGGCCGGCCTCGACAACTACGTGCGGATGGCGACGGCGGATCCGCGCTATTGGACCGCCGTGCGCGTGACGCTGTTCTACGTGGCGCTCTCGGTGCCGGCCAAGCTGGCGGCAGCGCTGGCGCTGGCGCTGGCGCTCGACAAGGGCATCCGCGGCTTGAGCCTCTACCGCGCCGTCTTCTACCTGCCCTCCCTCTTCGGCGCGAGCGTCGCCATCGCCGTGATGTGGCGGCAGCTCTTCGGCGTGGACGGCCTCTTCAACCACGTGCTCGGCTGGTTCGGCGCCGCGGGGCCGAGCTGGGTCTCCGATCCCGATACCGCCATCTACACGCTGGTGGCGCTGAGCGTGTGGCAGTTCGGCTCGCCGATGATCATCTTCCTCGCCGGGCTCCGCCAGATCCCGACGGAGGTCTACGATGCGGCCGCGATCGACGGCGCCGGAGCCGTGCGGAAGTTCCTCCACGTCACCCTGCCGCTCCTCGGCCCGATCATCTTCTTCAACCTCGTGCTGCAGTCGATCGAGGCGTTCAAGGCCTTCACCCAGGCCTTCATCGTGAGCGGCGGCACCGGCGGTCCGATCGACTCGACGCTCTTCTACACGCTCTATCTCTACGACGAGGCCTTCAACCATTTCCGCATGGGCTACGCCTCCGCCATGGCATGGGTGCTGCTCGCCGCCATCGCGGTCTTCACGGCTTGCGCCTTCGCGAGCCAGCGGCTCTGGGTGTTCTATGAAAACGACGCAAGCTAGGCGCTGGCGCGCTGCCGGGCTCAAGCACCTGCCCTTGGCGCTCGCGGCGCTCGTCATGCTCTATCCGCTCTTGTGGATGGTCTCCGGCTCGCTCAAGACGCCGGACAGCGTGCTGACCGACATGGGTCTCGTGCCGCAGCACTGGGATTTCGACAATTACCGGCGAGGCTGGCATGGGCTTGCCGTGCCCTTCTCGGCGTTCTTCGCCAATTCGCTGCTCATCGCAGCACTCGCGGTGGCCGGCAACCTCTTCGCCTGCTCGCTCAGCGCCTTCGCCTTCGCCCGCCTGCGCTTCCCCTTCAGGCGAGCGCTCTTCGCCCTCATGCTCGGCACCCTCATGCTGCCCTATCACGTGACGCTCATCCCCCAATATGTGCTGTTCCTCCATCTCGGCTGGGTCAATACGGTGCTGCCGCTCGTCGTCCCGAAGTTCCTCGCCGGCGACGCCTTCTTCATCTTCCTCATGGTGCAGTTCTTCCGCGGTCTGCCGCGCGAGCTCGACGAGGCGGCAATGCTCGACGGCTGCGGCCCCTTCCGCATCTATTGGCGGATCGTGCTGCCGCTCTCGCTCCCGGTGCTCGCCACCACCGCCATCTTCTCGTTCATCTGGAGCTGGGACGATTTCTTTGCACCGCTCATCTACCTGAGCGATCAGCAGCGCTACACCGTGCCCTTGGCGCTGCGCAGCTTCGTCGATTCGGCCGGGGTCTCGGACTGGGGGCCGCTCTTCGCCATGTCGACGCTGTCGGTGGCGCCCGTGTTCCTCCTCTTCCTCTTCTTCCAGCGCTTCCTCATCCAGGGCATCGCCATGACCGGGCTCAAGTAGCGGGCCCGCCACGAGAGAACGCGAGGTGAAGACCATGCCAACGGACGGTACGGTGCGCTTCGGCGTCATCGGCCTCGATCACCCGCACATCTACCAGCAGTGCGAGGCGCTCGTGCGCGGCGGCGCCGAGTTCGCCCTCTTTCAGTCCGACGAGCCGGCGCTCGCCCCGCCCTTCGCGGCCCGCTTCCCCATGGCGCGCCAGGTGAGCGATGCCCGCGCGATCCTCGAGGCGCCGGACATCGCCCTCGTGGCGAGTGCCGCGGTGCCGGGCAAGCGCGCCGGGATCGGCATCGCCGCGATGCGGCACGGCAAGGACTTCCTCTCCGACAAGCCCGCCTTCACCACCCTCGAGGCGCTCGCCGAGGCGCGCCGGGTCCAGGCCGAGACCGGGCGCATCTTCGCCGTGCTCTTCGGCGAGCGCTTCGAGAGTGCCGCCACCGTGCGGGCGCTCGAGCTGGCCCGCGCCGGCGCCATCGGCCGCGTCGTGCAGACCATCGGCCTCGGCCCCCACCGGCTCAACGCGCCGGCCCGGCCGCCGTGGTTCTTCCGCCGCGCGCTCAACGGCGGCATCCTCAACGACATCGCCTCGCACCAGATCGACCAGTTCCTCGTCTTCACCGGCTCGACGAACGCCACCATCGCCCTCGCCCGCACCGCCAACCGCGCGCATCCGCAATTCCCCGAGTTCGACGATTTCGGCGAGCTCCTCATCGACGGCCGGGCGGGGACGAGCGGCTACGTGCGGGTCGACTGGTTCACGCCGGACGGTCTCTCGACCTGGGGCGACGGACGGCTGACCGTGCTCGGGACCGAGGGCTTCATCGAGGTGAGGAAATACTGCGACCTCGCCGGCCGACCCGGCGCCGATCATCTTTTCCTCGTCGACGGGCGGGAGACCCGCTACATCGACTGCGCGCGCGTGGCGCTGCCCTTCGGGCCGGCCTTGGTGCGCGACGTGCGCGAGCGCAGCGAGACCGCGGTGCCCCAGGCCCATACCTTCCTCGTCTCCGAGCTCGCCGTGAAGGCAGAGCTCGCGGCCGCGCGGCTCGAGCCGCTCGGAGCATAGCCGGCCATGCTTCCGCTCGGCGTCGCCGTCATCGGCATGGGCATCGGGGGCCGCCACGTCGAAGCCTTCAAGGCGCTGCCGCGGCAATTCACGATTGCCGCCCTCTGCGACCTCGATGCGGCGCGCGCGCGCCAGGTGGCCGAAGCGAACGGCGTCGCCCGCGTCACGACCGACGTGGAGACGCTCTTCGACGATCCGGCGATCGCGGTGATCGACATCTGCACGCCGCCCGCCAGCCATCGCGGGCTCATCGAGCGCGCGCTCGCCGCGGGTAAGCTGGTGATCTGCGAGAAGCCGCTCGTCGGCTCGCTCGCCGAGATCGACGAGCTCATGCGCTTCGAGGCGGCGCACGGCGCGCGCATCCTGCCGGTCTTCCAGTACCGCTACGGCCAGGAGCTGCAGAAGCTCAAGCATCTCGTCGAGCTCGGCATCGCGCGGCGCCACTACCTCACGACGGTGGAGCTCGCCTGGAGGCGGGGGCCCGACTATTACGCGACGCCCTGGCGCGGCAAGTGGCGGAGCGAGCTCGGCGGCGTGCTCGTGACGCAGGCGATCCACTTCCTCAACGTCCTCGCCTACATCCTCGGCCCGGTGCGGCGCGTCTTCGCCTCGACCGCGACCCGCGTCAACGCGATCGAGGTAGAGGATTGCGCCGCCGCCGTGCTCGAGTTCGCGGATGGCTCGCTTGCCACGCTCGCCGCGACCTTGGGCTCGGCGCACGAGACGACGCGCCTGCGCTTCTGCTTCGACGGGCTCTCGGCGGAAAGCGGCGCCGATCCCTATAACCCGGGGACCGCACCGTGGCGCTTCGTGGCGGCGCCGGAGCTGGCGCCCCGCATGGGTGCGTGCCTTGCGGATTTCACACCCGCAGCCGACGGCTTCGCCGGCCTCTTCGCGCGCTTTGCCACGGCGCTCGAGACGGGTGCGCCGTGGCCGCTCGGCTTGAGCGATGCGCGCCGCGCCATCGAGCTCATCACGGCGCTCTATCTCTCCGCCGAGAGCGGCCGTGCGGTGCCCCTGCCCTTGCCGCCCGGCTCTGCGAAATACGCCGGCTGGACGCCTTCCTATGCGCGCAGCACCGGCGGTTAGCGCATAAACGAAAGGCCGCGGGGTGCTGAGGCACCTCCGCGGCCCATCGGCGGGCGAAGCCGCCTGAAATGGGTGAGGCGTCAGGAGCGTAAGCGAGAACCCACGCAAGTGTCCGGGCGGGACACCCCTGACGCCTCTGGAGCCGAAGCCCCATGGCGCAGGAGAGCGGCCAGGCTTCCGGCTGTCCCGCTCCGCAGACGCGACCCCGTGAGGGGACGCCCCCTTTGGAGCGGGGAGCCGTATCCCCCTCGCGGAGGATCGCCGGCAAAGAGGCTCACCCGTCGGCCGCGTCCGCTCCTCCCGTCGCGTCCCTCCTCCCTTGCGGGAGAATTTTCGCGCCTGGGACCGCGATTCCCCGTAAGGTCTCGCGGCCCCCCGTGACGGCCCCGGCAGCCCGAAGGCTTACCGACGCCGATCTGGGAAAAGAGCGGCCAACCGGGAGTTCGACCTCCCGCCCGGCGGCGCGGTGTCCCGAAGAACTCCCCGCCACCGAGGCCGGGCGGTGCCGCCCCGAAGGGCCGCATCGCCCCGAAGCCCTCGTCCTCTAGCCCGCCGGCCGAAACCCCAAGGGGCAACGGTCAGTTCCGCTTGGGACGATCCGCTTCGACACTCTCTCGTGCCGCATAAATCGTACTTCACCAAGATGGAAGATCAATAAGAAAAGCGCGGCGACTTGAAAATATCTGTGCGCAGATTTGTCAATTCCGCACAATGGCTCCACAAGTTCTCCACAGTCTTATCCACAAACAGTATTCGCTTGCGGCGGACGCGGCATTGCCATGGCCGGTTCGAGCCATTGCACGAGCTGCCGCGGAGCGCCGCCTGGCGGCCTCATGGCTCGGGCAATCCGGCCTTGCGCAGCCCCTCGATCATATGCTCCCGGGCGGCCGCATCGGAGTATTGCTCGAGACGCCATCGCGTCGCCCTGACGCTGCCGTTCGGCAGCATGAGCATCTCGGCGAGCGCGCCTTTCGCCTCCTCGCCGCGGCCGAGTTGCGCATAGCTCGCCGCCAAGAGATGCGAGCTATGGCCATCGGGGCGGATGCGGTGCGCTTCCAGCGCGACCTCGAGCGCGCCCTCGTAGCGCCCGAGGCTATAGAGGGCCGCTGCCTTGTGGCAGAGCATGAAGAAGGCCTGCGGGTCCCGCGGGCTGAGGCGCTGCCAAACCTCGACCGCGTCGATCGCTGCCGCGTGCTGGCCGGCATGGGTCAGCGCGGCACCGAGGGCGACGTAGCCCAGAGCGAAATTCGCGTTCAACTCGATCGCCCGGCGCGCCGAAGCGATCGCGCTGACGGCGTCGCCGGCCTCGTCGCGAATGCGCGACAGCATGTAATGGGCAGCTGCGTTCTCGTCATCGAGCGCAATCGCCCGCTCTGCGGCCGCTTCCGCTTCCTCCCTGATCGAGGCGAAGTCCCGCGAGCCGTAGAGGCATTGCATGTTGAGCGCGCGGACCACCCCGATATGAGCTTCGGCGAGATTGGCATCGAGTGCGATCGCCGTCTGGAACAGCCGGTAGGCGGCGAGCGCCTCCGCCTCGGCCGCCTTTCCCTTGTAGGTGAAGCTCGAATTGCGCGCGATGACGAAAAACGAGCGCCACTTGGAGAGCGCCGTGATGATGTCCTCGGTGATGCCGTCGACGAAGTATTCCTGCTCCGGGTCGCCGCTCATGTTGTTGAACGGCAGCACGGCGATCGAGGGCCGGTCGGGCAGCGGCGGCGATGGCGCAAGCTGCGGCGGCGCCGCGGGAGCCCTCCGCCCGCCGAGCAGGATGCGGTGGGCGTGAACCGGCCTTGCGATGTTCTTGACCTGTTGCTGGCCCATGTCCTCGAAGACGAAGCCGAGTTTGTCGCGCACCTGGTCGCGCACGACGCGGCTCACGCAGATGCCGCCGGGCTCCGCCAGGGCTTCGAGCCGCGCCGCGACATTGACGCCGTCGCCGAAGATGTCGCCCTTGTCGATGATGACGTCGCCGAGGTTGATGCCGATGCGGAACTCGATGCGCCGCCCGGCCGGCACCGGGGCATTGCGCTCGGCCATTGCCGTCTGCACCTCGACGGCGCAGCGCACCGCATCGACGACGCTGGCAAACTCGACGAGCAGCCCGTCGCCGGTGGTCTTGACGATGCGGCCGCGGTTCTCCGCGATCCTGGGGTCGGCCAATTCGTGGCGCACCGCCTGCAACGCCGCAAGCGTGCCCTCCTCGTCCTCGCCCATCAGCCGCGAATAGCCAGCGACATCGGCGGCGAGGACCGCTGCCAGCCGCCGCTCGACGCGCTCCCGCTCCCCGCTGCTCATCGCCCTGCATCCAAAAGCTCGGCGAAGCCTGTCCGGACACTCGCAAGTGGAGCCCGACCGCCCGGCGCCAGCATAGCCGGGGGCGCTCGCGTTATGGAAGCGATCCGATCGAGGCCGCGCGGGCGATCGGCTCATCCGACCTGCGGCGAGGCCGCCATGCGCTTGGTGCCGCGCGCTCAGCCGCGCCGGCGCAGCACCGCCACGAGATAGCGGCACCGTCCGCGTCCCGGGTTGACGAAGCGGCAGTCCGCGGGCGGGCCGAGGCGCAGGCAGTCGCCCGGGCCGAGATCATAGGCGGTCTCTCCCTGGACGAAGCGCAGGCGCCCCGCGAGCGCCACGATCTGCTGGTCCTCGATGAAGGCGAAGGCGGTGCTGGGGTAGGCGATCTCGGCACCCGCCGGCAACTCGCCCCAGACGAGCTCGAGCGGCGCCTCGGAGCTGCCGGGCGGCGTCAACGCGCGGCGGCGGAAGCCGGTCGCGGGGTCGCGCCAGACCTCTTGCCGGGCGGCGCGCAGAAGCCGCCCGCCCGCACCCTCGGCGCGGGCGAGGAGCTGCGAGAGGCTGAGCCCGAAGGCGCCCGAGAGACGGCCCAAGAGGGCCGCCGTCGGGCTGCTCGCGCCGCGCTCGACCTTGCTGATCATGGCGCGCGAGACGCCCGAGCGCCGCGCCAGCTCGTCCAGGCTCCAGCCCCGCGACGCGCGCTCGCTCTTCAGCCGGGCGGCCAGCCGGGCGTCGATCGAGTCCTCTATCATAGGAGACATTGTTATATTATAGTAGAAAATGCCAGGGACGGCCAAGGCCTTTCTCGGAGAGGTGCCGGGCGATGACGGACGACATCCGCGATGCCACGCGCGACGACCTGCCGCGCATCCTCGCCATCACCAACGAGGCGATCGCCAACACGACGGCGCTTTGGACGCTCACGCCGACGGCGCTCGCGGCGCGCGCCGAGTGGTACGAGGAGCGCCGCCGCCTGGGCTTTCCCGTCCTCGTGGCGAGCATCGGGGGCGAGGTGCTCGGCTTCGCCTCGTTCGGCAGCTTCCGGCCGTGGGAGGCCTATGAGCGGACGGTCGAGCATTCGCTCTACATCGATGCCGCGGCGCGCGGGCGCGGGCTCGGCTCCGCACTCCTCGCAGCCCTCGTGCGGCGCGCCGAGGCGGGCGGCATGCACGCCATGGTCGGCGGCATCGAGGCGGGCAACGCCGCCTCGCTCCGCCTTCATGCCCGGCTCGGCTTCCGCGAGGCCGGCCGTCTCCGCGAGGTCGGGCGCAAGTTCGGCCGCTGGCTCGATCTCGTGTTCATGGAGCTCCTGCTCGGCGGCGGGCGCTGAAGGGCGCCGCCTCGGGGAGAGCGCAAGCGTGCTCGGCACCCTGGCAACGCTTCTCCTCCTCGCCGCCGCCGGCTGCGGGCTCGTCGCGCAGAACCTGCTGATGAGCCGCATCGCCGGCGGCGGGGCGATCTTGCCTGCGCTCTTGGCGAACTCCGCCGTGGGCTTGGCCCTCATCGTGGCGGCGGGATCGGGGTGGTACGGCAGCGCCTTCATAGCCGACACGGCGGCGCGCTTTCGCAGCTGGTGGATTCTTCCGGGCGTGCTCGGAACCCTCTTCGTCTTCGCCAGCGTCGCCGGCTACCGCCAGCTCGGCGCCGCGGCCACCTCGGCTGTGCTCATCGCCGTGCAACTCGCGGCGGCGCTGATGGCCGATGCGCTCGGCCTTGGCCCTGCCTTGCGGCCGGTCGGCCTCACGCAATGGCTCGGCGCCGCGCTTCTCGTGCTCGGCGCGACGCTTGTGCTGCGCAAATGAAGGCGGCGTCAGGAGTGTCCCGAGGCCCCGAATACTTAGCAGAAATGAAGGCGGCGTCGGGAGCGTAAGTTGGACTTACGCGCGTGTCCGGGCGGGACACTCCCGACGCCGCCGGGGCCTGGGCGGACCCCCGATGCCGGAGCGGCATGCGACCGCACCGCCACCGGCGCGCGCGTGCCTCAGGGAGAAACGCGCGCCACGCCGGTGCTTGAGGGCCAAGTCCGCCCTGGGCGGGACGGAGCCCTGGCCCGCGGCACGTCGCGGTTCGCGAAACCATGCCGGGGAACGGCCGCCGCTCGCGCGCCGACCCTTCCCAAGCTCAGGGAAGCCGGCTCTCCCGGGCGAGGAGAGGGCCCCCCTTGGCCGGCCTTGCGGGGCGCCTTGCGGCGTCCCTCCGTCCGGCCCCTGGCCCGCGTCCCGACGATCCGGCCTCCCCTGTCGCGACGGGCCGATCTGCGCGGACCGGCCTGCGACCGAGGACACCCCGCCCTCTTGCGAAGGCGGCGCCGCGCGTGCTTTGGGATCGCGGCCCGCGCCGGCCGGCGCCCGAAGGCGGCACGTCCGATGCGACCCGCATGTCCCATTGCGATGCACTCCAGCACCGAGAAAGAATAGTGACGGCCGTTCCTGCGAGCAGCAATGGAAAAATCAAGTAATTGTCAAATTTCTTGTGAATAAACAATGGCCTTCCTCACAATCTCCCAACAGATTGTCCACAGAGTTGTACACAGATTCTCTGCACGCCGCGCTCCCTTCAGGTGCGCAACCGCCGAAGCCCTGCGGTTCCCCGGGAAAAATCCCCCCATCGCCGCCGCGGCCGCGCGTTTTTGCTGCGTTGCCGCAGATTGACTTAGGCGCCCGCGAGGCATAGAAAACCTACCGATACCCTGCCGGAACCCGGGCAGCTCACCGCCCGCGGCCGCTCCAGCGCTCGGCACGCCGAACCCGCCGAAGAAGGCGCCTCATGACTCCCCGCAACAGGCCGCTCTCGCCCCATCTCACGATCTATCGCCCGCAGCTCACCTCGGTGCTCTCGATCATGCACCGGATGACCGGAGTGGCGCTCTCCTTCGGCACGTTCCTCCTCGTGTGGTGGATCGTGGGTCTGGCGCGCGGCCCCGCTTCCTTCGCGACCGTCCAGCATTTCCTCGCCTCGATCATCGGCAGGCTCATGCTCTTCGGCTGGAGTTGGGCGCTCTTCTACCATCTCACGAACGGCCTCCGCCATCTCGCCTGGGACGCCGGCTGGGGTTTCGAGCTCAAGGACGTCTATCGCAGCGGCTGGTTCGTATTCGCGACCTCGGTGGCGCTCACGCTCATCGCCTGGATCGCCGGCTACGCCGTGATGGGGGCGCAGCCATGAGCGGCATCCGCACGCCGCTCGGCCGCGCGCGCGGCCTCGGCTCGGCGAAAGAGGGCCCGCAGAATTGGTGGATGGAGCGCTTAACCGCGCTTGCCCTCGTGCCGCTCGGGCTGTGGTTCGCCTATTCGATGGTGTCGCTCGCGGGCGCCGACCACGGCACGGTCGCCATGTGGCTTGCGCGCCCGCGCAACGCCGTGCTCATGATCGTCCTCGTCATCGCCACCTTCCGTCACGCCCAGCTCGGCCTCAGCGTGGTGATCGAGGACTATGTTCAAGGCAGGGCGTTGCAGCTGGCAACGCTCATCGCCGTCAGGTACCTCGCCGTGCTGCTCGCGGCGGGCAGCGTCTTCGGCATCGTCAGGGTCGCGTTCGGAGTGGTCGGCTGATGGCACAGGCCTACGAGATCATCGACCATAGCTACGACGTGGTGGTGGTGGGTGCGGGCGGCGCGGGCTTGCGGGCCGCACTCGGCATCGCCGAGAAGGGGCTCAAGTGCGCCTGCGTGACCAAGGTCTTCCCCACGCGCAGCCATACGGTGGCGGCGCAGGGCGGCATCAGCGCCGCCCTCGGCAACATGGGGGAGGACGACTGGCGCTGGCACATGTACGACACGGTCAAGGGCTCCGACTGGCTCGGCGACCAGGACGCCATCGAATACATGTGCCGCGAGGCGGTCCCGGCGGTAATCGAGCTCGAGCATTACGGCGTGCCCTTCTCGCGCACGCCCGAGGGCAAGATCTACCAGCGCCCCTTCGGCGGCATGACGACGGACTTCGGCGAGGGCACGGCGCAGCGCACCTGCGCCGCCGCCGACCGCACCGGCCATGCCATCCTCCACACCCTCTACGGCCAGGCGCTCAAGCGCCATGCCGAGTTCTTCATCGAGTATTTCGCCCTCGACCTCATCATGGACGAGGACGGCGGTTGCCGCGGCGTGATGGCCTGGAACCTCGACGACGGCACCATCCACCGCTTCAGCGCGGCGCTCACCATCGTGGCGACCGGCGGCTACGGCCGCGCCTATTTCTCCTGCACCTCGGCGCATACCTGCACGGGCGACGGCAATGCCATGGTGCTGCGCGCCGGCCTGCCGCTTGAGGACATGGAGTTCGTGCAGTTCCATCCGACCGGCATCTACAGCGCCGGCTGCCTCATCACCGAGGGTGCGCGCGGCGAGGGCGGCTACCTCACCAACTCCGAGGGCGAGCGCTTCATGGAGCGCTACGCGCCCCACGCCAAGGACCTCGCCTCGCGCGACGTGGTGAGCCGCGCCTCGACCATCGAGATGCGCGAAGGGCGCGGCTGCGGGCCCAAGAAGGACTACGTGCTCCTCCACCTCGAGCACCTCGATCCCAAGGTGCTGCACGAGCGTCTCCCCGGCATCTCGGAGACGGCGATGATCTTCGCCGGCGTCGACGTGACCAAGGAGCCCATCCCGGTGCTGCCCACTTGCCACTACAACATGGGCGGCATTCCGACCAACTACCACGGCGAGGCGCTGACGCGCTTGAATGGCGACGCCAATCACGTGGTGCCCGGGTTGATGGCGATCGGCGAGGCTGCCTGCGTCTCGGTGCACGGCGCCAACCGGCTCGGCTCGAACTCGCTGCTCGATCTCGTGGTGTTCGGCCGGGCTGCCGGCCTGCGTGCCGCCGAGCTGGTCAAGCCGGGCGAGCGGTTGAAGCCGCTTGCCAAGGGTGCCGGCGAGGCAGCGCTCGCGCGTCTCGACCGCCTGCGCCATGCCGACGGCGGCACACCGACGGCGCGCCTGCGCCTCGAGATGCAGCGCGCCATGCAGAGCGACTGCGCCGTCTTCCGCACGGGCGAGGTGCTGGCGGTCGGGCTCGCCAAGCTGCAGCAGTGCTGGGTGAAGCGCGCCGATCTCAAGGTGAGCGACCGCTCGCTCATCTGGAACAGCGACCTCATGGAGACCCTCGAGCTCGACAATCTCCTGGCCCAGGCGCTCTGCACCATGGGCTCGGCCGGCCAGCGCACCGAGAGCCGCGGCGGGCACGCGCGCGAGGACCACAAGGAGCGCGACGACGTGAATTGGCTGAAGCATACGCTCGTGTGGTGCGATGACGGCGGCAAGCTCAGCTTCTCCGACCGCCCGGTGCACCTGCAGCCGCTCACCAACGAGGTGCAGTCCTTCCCGCCCAAGGCGCGGTCGTACTGAGCGGCTGGCTCTCTCCCTCGCGCAAAGGATTCCGCGATGCTTGTATTCAACCTTCCCGCCAATTCCAAGGTGCGCCCCGGCAAGACGCACCCGCCGCCGCCCGCGGCGAAGCGGCCCAAGGTCTTCAAGATCTACCGCTGGGACCCCGAGGACGGCGAGCGGCCGCGGCTCGACCGCTACACCGTCGATCTCGCGGACTGCGCGCCCATGGTGTTGGACGCCCTCATCAAGATCAAGAACGAGGTCGATGCCACGCTCACCTTCCGCCGCTCCTGCCGCGAGGGGGTGTGCGGCAGCTGCGCCATGAACATCGACGGCACCAACACGCTCGCCTGCACCAAGCCGATCGAGGAGGCGAAGGGCGAGGTCGCGGTCTACCCGCTTCCCCACATGCCGGTCGTCAAGGACCTCGTGCCCGACCTCACCCAGTTCTACGCCCAGCACGCCGCGATCGAGCCGTGGCTCAAGAGCGAAACACCGCCGCCCGACCGCGAGCGGCCGCAGGCGCCGGAGGACCGCGCCAAGCTCGACGGGCTCTACGAGTGCATCCTCTGCGCCTGCTGCTCGACCTCCTGCCCGAGCTATTGGTGGAACGGCAAGCGCTATCTCGGCCCCGCCACCTTGCTGCAGGCCTATCGCTGGATCAGCGACAGCCGCGACGAGGCGGCGGGCGAGCGCCTCGATGCGCTCGAGGACCCCTTCCGCCTCTACCGCTGCCACACCATCATGAACTGCACCAAGACCTGCCCCAAGCATTTCAATCCGGCCAAGGCGATCGGCGAGCTCAAGAAGCTCATCTTCGAGCGCCGCTGAGGCGGCAGGGACCGGGCCGTGTACATCCCCAAGGGCTTCGAGGTCGAGGACCTCGCCACCCTTCATGGCTTCATGGAGCGCAACAGCTTCGCCACCCTGGTTGGTGTCCAGGGCGGAGCACCCTTCGCCACCCATCTCCCCTTGCTCGTCGAGCGCGAGAAGGGCGAGCGGGGAACCATCGTCGGCCACGTCGCGCGCGCCAACCCGCACGGCAAACTGTTCGACGGCTCGAGCCCGGCGCTCGCCATCTTCACGGGTCCCCACGCCTACGTCTCGCCGAGCTGGTACGCCACCGCCGACAAGGTGCCGACCTGGCTCTACACCGCCGTGCACGCCTATGGCAGGCCGCGCGCGACGGAGGATCCTCGCGCGGTGCGCGCCCTCCTCGAGCGCATGGTCGAGCTCTACGAGGGGGGCTTCGCCGAGCCCTGGCGGCTCGCGGGCCAGCGCGAGGTCTATCTCGAGGGCATGCAGCGCGGCATCGCCGCCTTCGAGATGCCGATCGAGCGCATCGAGGGCAAGTTCAAGCTCAACCAGATCAAGAACGAGGCCGACCGCCGCGGCACGATGGCCGGGCTCACGGCAACCGGCGACGCCATGGCGCGCGAGGTGGCCGAGCTCATGCAGGCGCTGGAGCCCTGAGGCGGGGCCGCGGCTTCCCTATCCGAGCTTGATCGTGCCCTCGACCGTGTGCGTGAGGCCGAGACTTCTCGACGGTGAGCACGACCCTGGCGGCCAGCGCCTCGCTGCCGGCGAGCTTGCCCGCGGCGAGCGCCTGGCGCACCGCCTCCTCGATCTCGCGCTGGGAGGTGACGCCGACCGTCTTGAGGAACTTGCGCAGGTCCATGTTGAAGATGTTCTCGTCCATGACGCCCTCGCTTCTCCGGCGGCCGGCGCAGCGAATGGGTCTCCCGGTCCGCACCGCCCCATGCTAGCGTCGCGGCCTGACCATGGGAACGGGGAGGGCGCCCCTTGAATCTCGGCATGTTGCTCGGCAAGCGCGCGGAGGAGGGCCATCCGGTGCGCGTCGGCCTCATCGGCGCCGGCAAGTTCGGCACCATGTTCTTGGCGCAAGTGCGGCGCACGCCCGGCCTGCAGCTTCTCGGCATCGCCGATCTCTCGCTTGCGCGCGCGCGGGCGGCGCTCGAGCGCACCGGCTGGCCCGCGGAGCGGATCGCGGCACCCGGCTTCGCCGCAGCGCTCGCGAGCGGTGCGGTCGCTTTGACCGACGACGCCGAGGCGCTGATCGCCGCCGACGGCCTCGACGTGGTGATCGAGGCGACCGGCGTGCCCGCGGCGGGCCTGCGCCACGCGCTCGCGGCCATCCACCGCGGCCGCCACGTGGTCATGGTGACGGTCGAGGCGGACGTGCTCGCAGGTCCCCTCCTCGCGCGCAAGGCCAAGGCGGCGGGCGTCGTCTATTCCATGGCCTATGGCGACCAGCCGGCGCTCATTGCCGAGCAGGTCGATTGGGCGCGCGCGACAGGATTCGACATCGTGGCCGCGGGGAAGGGCACCAAGTACCTCCCCGCATACCACCAATCGACGCCGGAGACCGTGTGGTCGCACTACGGCCTCTCGCCCGAGGCCGCGGCGGCCGGCGGCATGAACGCCCAGATGTTCAATTCCTTCCTCGACGGCACCAAATCGGCGATCGAGATGGCGGCGGTGGCGAATGCGACCGGTCTCACCCCACAGCCGGACGGGCTCGGCTTCCCGCCCGCAGGCGTCGACGAGCTGCCGCGCGTCTGCCGGCCGCGGAGTGCGGGCGGCGCGCTCGCCCACAAGGGCACGGTCGAGGTGGTCTCGAGCCTGGAGCGCGACGGCTCGCCCGTCTTCCGCGACCTGCGCTGGGGCGTCTACGTTACCTTCGAGGCGGGAAGCGATTACGTGCAGCGCTGCTTCGCCGAATACGGGCTCTTGACCGACGAGAGCGGGCGCTACGCCGCACTCTACCGTCCCTACCACCTGATCGGGCTCGAGCTCGGCGTCAGCGTCGCCTCGGCCGCCCTGCGCGGCGAGGCGACGGGTGCCGCGCGGTTCTTCATGGGCGATGCGGTGGCGACCGCCAAGCGTGATCTCGCAGGCAACGAGATGCTCGACGGCGAGGGCGGCACCATGGTCTACGGCAAGCTGATGCCGGCCGCGACGTTGCTCGAGCTCGGCTGCCTGCCCATCGGCCTCGCCCACAAGGTCAGGCTCAGGAACCCGGTCAAGGCCGGCGCCGTCTTGCGTGCGGCGGACGTGGCACTCGACGACCACGACATCGCCGTGCGCCTGCGCCGCGAGATGGAAGCCGCCTTCGGCTGCAGCGACCGCCCTCGCGCGGCGGCGCAGTAGGGCTGCCATGGCCGCTGCACTTCTCATCACTGGCGGCAGCCGCGGCATCGGAGCGGCCACCGCCCGCCTCGCCGCCGGCCGCGGCTACGACGTGTGCATCAGCTACCGCAGCGACCGTGCCGCTGCGGATGCGGTGGTAGCAGCCATCGCCAAGGCCGGCCGGCGCGCGCTAGCCGTCCAGGGCAATGTCGCCGAGGAGGCGGACGTCGTGCGTCTCTTCGACGAGGCGGAGAAGGCGCTGGGACCGCTCAGCGGCGTCGTCAACAACGCCGGCATCGTCGGTCCCGCGAGCCGCGTCGCCGACGTGCCGCTCGCGACCGTCAAGGAGGTCTTCGACATCAACGTGCTCGGCGCCTTCCTCGTGGCGCGCGAGGCGGTGCGGCGGATGTCGACCACGCGCGGCGGCAAGGGCGGCTCACTCGTCAACCTCTCCTCCATGGCCGCCTTCTTGGGGATGCCCAACGAGTTCGTGCATTACGCGGTCTCCAAGGGCGCCATCGAGACGCTCACCATCGGCTTGAGCCGCGAGGTGGCGCGCGAGGGCATCCGGGTGAACGCGGTGGCGCCCGGCCTCATCGCGACCGAGATCCACGCCTCGACCGGGTTGCCCGACCGTCTCGAGCGCCTCGCGCCTCTCGTGCCGATCGGCCGCAGCGGCACGGCCGAGGAGGTCGCCGAGGCCATCCTCTGGCTGCTCTCGGACGCCGCCTCCTACGTGACCGGCACCTCGCTGCGCGTATCAGGGGGGCGGTAGGGGATGATCGCGCGGCGCTGTTGACAATCCCGCCTCTCCGAGCCCAATTGTGCGGCCCTGAGAGAGCGGGCCAGTCAGTTCGGCGCCATCCCACCCGATGCCAAATCCCCCACCGACGACCCTCGGACCCGGTTCGCAGGGGCCGCTCGCCGCCTACCGCGCGATGCGCCAGGCGGGCAAGCTCAACCCGGATCCGGCCCAGCTCCTTGCCGCGGAGAAGCTGCAGGGCCTCGCCAAGGCGCTTGCCGGCTATCGCCCCCTCGATAACGGCAGCGGCTGGAAGGCGCGGCTCGGGCTCGCCGACCGGCGCGGGACGCTGCCCCAGGGGCTCTATCTCTTCGGCGAGGCGGGGCGGGGCAAGTCCATGCTCATGGATCTCTTCTTTGCGCACGCGGCAGTACCCCGGAAGCGCCGCGTCCACTTCCATGCCTTCATGCTCGAGGTGCACGCGCGCATCCACCGCCTGCGCCAGGCGGGGAAGGGCGCCTCCATCGCACCCGTGGCGGCAGCGCTTGCCGAGGAGGCCTGGCTTCTCTGCTTCGACGAGTTCCACGTCACCGACATCGCCGACGCCATGATCCTCGGGCGCCTTTTCGAGGCGCTCTTCTCGGCGGGCGTCGTGATCGTCGCCACCTCCAACTATGCACCCGACGAGCTCTACCGCAACGGCCTCAAGCGCGAGCTCTTCCTCCCCTTCATCGCCATCATCAAGGAGAAGCTCGACGTGCTCCAGCTCGAGGGCGGCGTCGACTGGCGCCGCCGGCGCCTCATCGGCACGCGCACCTACCACGTCCCGCTCGGCGCCGCGGCGAGTGCCGCCTTGCGCGAGGCCTTCGCAGCGCTGACCGACGGTGCTGCGCCGGCGCCCGACAGCCTCATCGTTCAGGGCCGCACCTTGCGCCTGGCGCGCGCGGCCCAGGGCGTGCTCCTCGCGAGCTTCGCCGAGCTCTGCGAGGCCACCCTCGGCCCCGCCGATTATCTCGCCCTCGCCCAGCATTTCCGCGCGGTGGTGCTCGACGGCATTCCCCGCCTCGGCCCCGCGCGGCGCAACGAGGCGCGCCGCTTCGTCACCCTCATCGACGAGCTCTACGAGCATCGCGTGCATCTCGTAGCCGCTGCCGAGGCCGAGCCCGACCGGCTCTGCCCCGCGGGCGAGGCGGCCGAGCTCTTCCGCCGCGCCGCCTCGCGGCTTATCGAGATGCGCACGGCGGAGTATATGGAGCTCGCCCATCTCACGTGAGGCGGTGCCATGAAGGCCTATCAGCTGGGCGAGCCTTTCGGCCTCGAGGCCTTGCGCCTCTTAGACCTGCCCGAGCCTGAGCCGGGACCCGGCGAGGTCAAGCTGCGCGTGCGCGCCGTCTCGCTCAACTACCGCGACCTCCTCATCGCCAAGGGCGACTACAGCCGCCGCCTGCCGCTGCCGCTCGTGCCGGGCTCGGACGGTGCGGGCGAGGTGGCGAGCGTGGGCGAGGGGGTGCGGCACTTCGCCCCTGGCGACCGCGTCGTCGCCGCCTTCTTCCAGCGCTGGCTCGAGGGGCCGATCGGGCCTGCGGCGCGCGCCTCCGCACTCGGCGCCGGCAGGGCCGGCATGCTCGCCGAATATGTGGTGCTGCGCGAAGAGGGGCTGCTCGAGGTGCCGGCGCACCTCTCATTCGAGGAGGCGGCGTGCCTGCCCTGCGCCGGCGTCACCGCCTGGCATGCCCTCGAGGCCGCAAGGCCGCTCGCCGAGGGCGAGAGCGTGCTCACGCAAGGCTCGGGCGGCGTCTCCCTCTTCGCCCTCCAGTTCGCCAAGCTGCGCGGCGCCCGCGTCATCGCCACCTCGAGCCGCGACGAGCGCTGCCAGCGCCTCAAGTCCCTCGGCGCCGACGAGACGATCAATTACCGCGACCAGCCCGAGTGGGACCGCCGGGTGCTCGAGCTCACGGGCGGCCAAGGCGTCGACCGCGTCGTCGAGGTGGGCGGTGCGGGCACGCTCGCAGCACTCGCTCCGCGCCGTGCGCGTGGGCGGCCTCATCGCCGTCATCGGCGTGCTCGCGGGCAAGGGCTCCTTCGACCCCATGCCGCTCATCATGAAGAGCGTGCGCCTCCACGGCATCAGCGTCGGGCCCAAGGAGATGTTCGAGGCGATGAACCGCACCATCGCGGCGAGCGGCTTGCGCCCGATCATCGACCGCGTCTTCCCCATGGCCGGGCTCCCCGCGGCCTTGCGCCACATGGAGGCGGGGGCGCATTTCGGGAAGATTTGCGTGGCCGTGTGAGGGAATTATCCCCTGGACGCACGTAGTTTACGATGCCCGTCGTATCCGCGCCTTGAACCAATCCGTGATCTCATCAAGCGCCATGGCGCCTGTTGCGGCCGCCAGAATCATTTCTTCGAACGCGTCGTCAATCGATTCGTTCGAGTCGAGTGCAGAAAGCCGGTAGCCGCTATTCACGATGAGGGTATGGGCGAGAATGATGGTCGTCCGTTTGTTGCCGTCCGCAAATCCATGGTTGTTCACCATGGATTGCACGAGTGCGGAAGCCTTTCGCTCTATAAGACGATAATAGCCGCTGTATGGCCTCTGGATCGCCGATTCGACTAGGTCTCGATGCGGGATTCCAGGCAAGCCGCCAGTTCTAAGCGCTCGCTCATGAGCACTTCATGAGCACTTAGAGCATCGGCGAGCGTGATTCGATAGTGCCGCTTACCGATTGGCGAGCCGTTTCAGCGCACGATCATAGAGCCTAACCGCTTCGTCCATGGCCCTTACCGATTTGCTGCTCGTAACATAGGTGTGGCGCTCCCCACCTGAGTCCACATGCCAGACCTCGCGATGGGAAGTGCTGTGGGCTTTGCTGGCCTCGGACAGAGTTCTGCCGGCCAGCGCTTTCTCAGCCCTCCCGGAGCGTGGTTCACCAGATTTGCCGTTCTTCCGCTGTGCCATGGCGGCCCTTTTCACTCTCTGATAGTATGGAGATATATCATTCGTATTAATACGATAGTATAGTAGGACACACGGGAGCAATCTTTTTATTGTAAACCACATTGCATGACGAATGCGCAATAAAATGCGCGCTCACAAACCGTTATTTCCATAGACGCGCCGCCGCACTTGCGGTGTCTCCCATTACCGATAATCATTGCGGTGTGGGGGATAGGACGGCCATCCGACACACGCCGCACTCGGTCGTGCTTCTCCTCCATCCTTTCATCGGAGCCCGATCGGAGCGGGGATGGCGGGCGATATTCTGCGCGGCGAATGGGTGCGTCTCAACCGGAGGGTTTGAGCGTGGCGAGCGAGGCGCCCAACGTCAAGGCCGTCCGTGCCGAGAAGGATCGCCATCTGGTCATCACCTGGAAGGGCGGGGCGGAAGCTGTCGTCGATGTGTCGAAGCATCTCGCGGAGTATGCGATCTTCACGCCGCTCCGCGCCGACGACGCGTTCTTTCACAAGGCCGCGGTCGGCGAGCGGGGCTGGTGCGTCCGCTGGTCCGGACGACATGGAGATTTCCTCCGACACGCTCTGGCGTCTGGCGCTCGAGCAGGGAAGTGCCACGCTGCGGTCATGGCGCAAGGCGCACCGCATGACGCAGGCCGAGGCCGCCGCGGCCTTGGGCGTGAGTCCTCGGATGTGGCGCTATTATGAGGCCGGGTCGCACCTTCTGCCCAAGACCGTGCGGCTTGCTTGTGCCGGTCTCGATGCAGAGGCAAGGGCAGCGTGAGAGCCTCCGCGCTCTTGGCCGCCCCGCGACCGCCGCAAAGTGACCTGCGCGACCAGGCGTCATAAATAGATGCTACGATCGTGCGACCGCCGGCTTGGCCGGATCGCTCGTTCCAGAACTCAGCTCCTGCGGCATGCTGCAGCGCACGCCCGGCCTTGCTCTTGCATCCGAATCGCGGTACCTAGGCCGTTCCACGCGCCAGCCTCAAAGGGACATGCTGGGAGTGCCCGGAGGGAGCCACTGCCGCTCGCTCTTTCAGGAGAGGAAATCAATGGCCAGACAGAAGATCGCCCTCGTCGGTGCCGGCCAGATCGGCGGCACGTTGGCGCTGCTCGCCGGGCTCAAGGAGTTGGGCGACGTGGTGCTGGTGGATATCCCCCAGGTCGAGGGCATGCCCCAGGGCAAGGCGCTCGACATCGCCCAGGCAGCACCCATCGAGGGCTACGACCAGCGCTACACCGGCTCGACCGACTATGCCGCGGTCGCCGGCGCCGACGTGGTGATCGTCACCGCGGGCGTGGCGCGCAAGCCCGGCATGAGCCGCGACGACCTCATCGGCATCAACGCGGGCGTCATGCAGACGGTGGGCACCGCGATCAAGGCGCACGCTCCCGGCGCCTTCGTCATCACCATCACCAACCCGCTCGACGCCATGGTGTGGGCCATGCGCGAGGTGACGGGCTTTCCCGCGAGCCGCGTCGTCGGCATGGCGGGCGTCCTCGATTCCGCGCGCTTCCGTCATTTCCTCGCCGAGGAGCTCAAGGTCTCGGTCGAGGACGTGACCGCCTTCGTGCTCGGCGGGCACGGCGACACCATGGTGCCGCTGGTGCGCTATTCGACGGTCGCCGGCATCCCGCTCCCCGATCTCGTCAAGATGGGCTGGCTCTCCCAGGCGCGGCTCGATGAGATCGTCCTGCGCACGCGCAACGGCGGCGCCGAGATCGTCGGCCTCTTGAAGACCGGCTCGGCCTTCTATGCCCCCGCCGCATCGGCCATCGCCATGGCCGAATCCTATCTCAAGGACAAGAAGCGTCTCTTGCCCTGTGCCGCCATGCTCGAGGGGCAATATGGGGTGAACGGCGTCTATGTCGGCGTGCCGGTGGTCCTCGGCGCGGGCGGCGTCGAGCGCATAATCGAGATCGAGCTCACCGAGGCCGAGCGCGCGATGTTCGAGAAGTCGGTCGCCGCGGTGAAGAGCCTCGTCGAGGTGACCAAGGGCCTCATGGGCAAGAGCGGCAAACCGTGAACATCCACGAGTACCAAGCCAAGGCGCTCCTCGCCAAATACGGCGTCACGGTGCCGCGCGGCGGGGTCGCCTATACCGCGGCCGAGGCCGAGCAGGTGGCCAAGGGCCTCGGCGGGCCGGCCTGGGTCGTGAAGGCGCAGATCCACGCGGGCGGGCGCGGCAAGGGCGGCGGCGTCAAGCTGGTGCAGGTCGACGGACGAGGTGCGCGACGCCGCGCAGAAGATGATCGGCATGACCCTCGTGACCCATCAGACAGGGCCCGAGGGCAAGGAAGTGAAGCGCGTCTATGTCGAGGAGGGCTGCGACATCCGGCGCGAGCTCTACCTCGGCATGCTGATCGACCGGGGAAGCGCGCGCGTGACGCTCATCGCCTCGACCGAGGGCGGGGTGGAGATCGAGGAGGTGGCGGCGAAGGCACCCGAGAAGATACTGCGCGCGGCCGTCGATCCGGTGGCCGGCCTGCAGCCCTTCCACGCGCGCAAGATCGCCTACGGCCTCGGGCTTTCGGGCAAGGAGGTCGCCGCCGCCGTCAAGTTCCTCTCCGGCATGTACGGCGCCTTCGTCGGCCTCGATGCGAGCCTCGTCGAGATCAATCCGCTCGTCGTCACCGGGGCGGGCGAGGTGGTGGCACTCGACGCCAAGATGAACTTCGACGACAACGCGCTCTTCCGCCACCGCGAGGTCGCCGATCTGCGCGACGAGGACGAGGAGGACCCGACCGAGCGCGAGGCGGCGCGCCACGACCTCAACTACGTCAAGCTCGCGGGCAACATCGGCTGCATGGTGAACGGCGCAGGGCTCGCCATGGCGACCATGGACATCATCAAGCTCTACGGCGGCGAGCCGGCCAACTTCCTCGACGTGGGCGGGGGGGCGACCCGGGAGCGCGTCACCACCGCCTTCAAGCTCATCCTCTCCGACGCCCACGTGGAGGGCATCCTCGTCAACATCTTCGGCGGCATCATGCGCTGCGACGTGATCGCCGAGGGCGTCGTCGCCGCGGCGCGCGAGCTGAGCCTCCACGTGCCGCTCGTCGTGCGCCTCGAGGGCACCAACGTGGAGCTCGGCAAGAAGCTCCTCGCCCAGTCGGGCCTGCCCATCATCTCGGCCGACAATCTCGCCGACGCCGCCGAGAAGGTGGTGAAGGCCGTCAAGGAGGCATGACGTGGCGGTGCTCGTCGACAAGGACACCAAGGTGATCTGCCAGGGCTTCACCGGCTCCCAGGGCACCTTCCATTCCGAGCAGGCCATCGCCTACGGCACCCAGATGGTGGGCGGCATCACCCCCGGCAAAGGCGGGACCAAGCACCTCGACCTGCCGGTCTTCGACACGGTCGCGGCCGCGGTCAAGGCGACCGGCGCCAACGCCTCGGTCATCTTCGTGCCGCCGCCCTTTGCCGCGGACGCCATCCTCGAGGCGGTCGACGCCGAGCTGCCGCTCGTCGTCTGCATCACCGAGGGCATCCCGGTCGCCGACATGGTGCGCGTGAAGCGCGCACTCTGCGGCACGCGCTCGCGCCTCATCGGGCCCAACTGCCCCGGCATCATCACCCCCGACGAGTGCAAGATCGGCATCATGCCCGGGCACATCCACAAGCGCGGCAAGATCGGCATCGTCTCTCGCTCGGGCACCCTCACCTACGAGGCGGTGGCGCAGACGACCGCGGCCGGGCTCGGCCAGTCGACCTGCGTCGGCATCGGCGGCGATCCCGTCAACGGCACCAACTTCATCGACTGCCTCGAGCTCTTCCTCGGCGACAGGGAGACCGAGGGCATCGTGATGATCGGCGAGATCGGCGGCTCGGCCGAGGAGGACGCGGCGGCGTTCCTCATGCAGAGCCGGCGGAAGAAGCCGGTGGTCGGCTTCATCGCCGGCCTGACGGCGCCGCCGGGCCGCCGCATGGGCCACGCCGGCGCCATCATCGCCGGCGGCAAGGGCAGGGCCGAGGACAAGATCGAAGCGATGCGGAGCGCCGGCATCACCGTCGCCCAGTCGCCCGCCGCCCTCGGCAGCACGATGCACAAGGCGATGACGGGGTAGAGGTGCGGCGAGCGGGGTCGCGCTAGGACGCACCCCCCACCCCAACCCTCCCCCTCAAGGGGGGAGGGGGTAAGCGACCGGGGGCGATAGAATTTCCCCTCCCCCTTGAGGGGGAGGGTCGGGAGGGGGGTAGGTTGGCAAGCGCGGCGCAGCATTGGCAGGCAACTCCGGATCGATTATGAGCAACCGTCTCGAGACCGAGCGACAATCCTTTCTCTTCGGCTCCAATGCCGACTTCATCGCCGAGCTCTACGGCCGCTTCCTCGCGGACCCGGGAAGCGTCGACGCGGGCTGGGCGGCCTTCTTCCGCGGCTTGCACGACGATCCCGCGAGCGTGCTCGGCGAGGTGCGCGGGGCGAGCTGGGCGCCGCGCGGAAGCATGATCGCCGACGGCTCGGAGACGCCGCCGGCCCCAGCCAAGGGCAACGGCGCCACAGCACAACTCAGCGCCGAGGAGGTGCGCCAGGCCCAGCGCGACGTGCTGAGCGCCATCATGATGATCCGCGCCTATCGCGTGCGCGGCCACCTCATCGCCAACCTCGACCCGCTCGGCCTCGAGAAGCGCAAGTACCATCCCGAGCTCGACTACAAGACCTACGGCTTCACCGACGCCGATCTCGACCGCCCGATCTTCATCAACAACGTGCTCGGCCTCGAGAGCGCCTCCTTGCGCGACATCGTCAAGCGCGCGCGAGAGACCTATTGCGGCAACGTCGGCGTCGAGTACATGCACATCCAGGACGCCGACCAGAAGCAGTGGATCCAGGAGCGCATCGAGGGCCACAACCGCACCGAGTTCACCAGCAAGGGCAAGCAGGCGATCCTCGAGCGCCTGACCGCCGCCGAGGTCTTCGAGCGCTTCCTCGACAAGAAGTTCACCGGCACCAAGCGCTTCGGCCTCGATGGCGCCGAGACGCTCATCCCGGCGCTCGAGCAGATCATCAAGGTGGGCGGCCGGCTCGGCATCGAGGAGATCGTCATCGGCATGCCGCACCGCGGCCGCCTCAACGTGCTCGCCAACGTGATGAGCAAGCCCTTCACCGCGATCTTCGCCGAGTTCGAGGGCCATGCCGCACCCGACGAGGTGCTCGGCTCGGGCGACGTGAAGTACCACCTCGGTACCTCGTCGGACCGCGAGTTCGACGGCAAGAACGTCCACCTCTCGCTCACCGCCAATCCCTCGCATCTCGAGGCGGTCGATCCGGTGGTGCTCGGCAAGGCGCGCGCCAAGCAGCGCCTGCGCGGCGACGCCGAGCGCTCGCAGGTCATGGGCCTCCTGATGCACGGCGACGCCGCCTTTGCCGGGCAAGGCATCGTGGCGGAGACCTTCGAGCTCTCCGAGCTCTACGACTACCGCATCGGCGGCACCATCCATTTCGTGGTCAACAACCAGATCGGCTTCACCACCAATCCCGCCAACGCGCGCACCGGCGCCTATTGCTCGGACATGGGCAAGGTGGTGCAGGCGCCGATCTTCCACGTCAACGGCGACGACCCGGAGGCGGTGGTCCACGTCTCGCGCATCTCAACCGAGTTCCGCCAGCGCTTCAAGCGCGACGTGGTGATCGACATGTTCTGCTACCGCCGCCACGGCCACAACGAGATCGACGAGCCCGCCTTCACCCAGCCGCGCATGTACCGCAAGATCGCCCAGCACCCGACGACGCGTCAGCTCTACGCGGAGAAGCTCGCCGCGGAGGGCGAGGTCTCGGCCGAGGCGGCCGAGGCGCTGGTGGCCGGCTTCAACGCCCGGCTCGAGCGCGACTTCGAGGCGGCCAAGAGCTATCGCGTCAACAAGGCCGACTGGCTCGAGGGCGCCTGGAGCGGCTTCGACGTGGCGCGCGGCGAGGCGCGGCGCGGCGAGACCGCGGTCGAGCTCGACGCGCTGCGCCGGATCGGCCTCAAGCTCTGCGCCTGGCCCGAGGGCTTCCGCATCAACCGCAAGCTCGCGCGCTTGCTCGAGCAGAAGCGCAAGTTGATCGAGACGGGCGAGGGCATCGACTGGGCGACCGCCGAGGCGCTCGCCTTCGGCTCGCTTGTCGTCGAGGGCACGCCCGTGCGGCTCTCCGGACAGGATTCGGGCCGCGGCACCTTCTCCCAGCGCCACGCGGTCTGGGTCGACCAGGAGAGCGAGGAGAAATACGTGCCGCTCGCCAATCTCGCGGCGGACCAGGCCGACTTCCGCGTCATCGACAGCCCGCTCGCCGAGGCCTCGGTGCTCGGCTTCGAGTACGGCTATTCGCTCGCCGACCCGCGCTCGCTCGTGCTGTGGGAGGCGCAGTTCGGCGACTTCGCCAACGGCGCCCAGGTGATCATCGACCAGTTCTTGAGCTCGGGCGAGAGCAAGTGGCTGCGCATGTCGGGCCTCGTGCTTCTTCTGCCCCACGGCTACGAGGGCCAGGGGCCCGAGCACAGCTCGGCGCGGCTCGAGCGCTATCTGCAGCTCTGCGGCGAGGACAATATGCAGGTCGTCAATTGCTCGACGCCTTCGCAATATTTCCACGCGCTCAGGCGCCAGATGCGGCGCAACTTCCGCAAGCCGCTCGTGGTGATGACGCCCAAGTCGCTGCTGCGCCACCGCCATTGCGTCTCCCGGCTCGCCGACATGGGGCCGGGCACCAGCTTCCACCGCGTCTACTACGACTGGGCGCCGCGCCTGCCCGACGGCGGGATCGCGCGCATCGTGCTGTGCTCCGGCAAGGTCTATTACGACATCCTCGAGGAGCTCGAGAAGCGCGGGCTCAAGGAGGTCTATCTCCTCCGCCTCGAGCAGCTCTATCCCTTCCCGGTGCGCGCACTCTCCGCCGAGCTGGCGCGCTTCAAGCAGGCCGAGTTCGTCTGGTGCCAGGAGGAGCCGCGCAACATGGGCGCCTGGTCCTTCGTCGGGCCGCGCCTGGAGGAGGTCCTCGCCGCCGTCGGCGCCGCGCGCCCGCGCCCCATCTACGCCGGCCGCGCCGAGTCCGCCTCGCCGGCGACCGGCCTCCATGCGCGCCACGTCCAGGAACAGAAGCGGCTGATCGACGAGGCGCTCTCGCTCTGAGCGGGTGCTGCACGGCTGAGAGGGAATGGATGCCATGGCGACCAACATCGTGGTGCCGACGCTCGGCGAGTCGGTGAGCGAGGCGACGGTCTCGAAATGGCTCAAGCGCGCGGGCGAGGCGGTCGCGATGGACGACCCGCTCGTCGAGCTCGAGACCGACAAGGTGACCCTCGAGGTGCCCTCGCCCGTGGCCGGAACCCTCGGCGAGATACTGGCACCGGAGGGCAGCACCGTCCTGGTCGGCGCCACGCTCGCGATCGTCGAGGACGGCGCCGGCGCCCCGGCGAAGGCAGCTCCCGCCAAACCCGCTCCGGCGGCACCGCCGCCCGCCGCTCCGGCCCCGCCCGCCGCCGCTCCGGCTCCGGCCGCCGCGGCTCCGGCAACGGCTGCCGACGTGCTGGCGCCCGCGGTGCGCAAGCTCGTCGAGGAGAACGCCCTCGATCCCGCCGCGATTCCCGCCTCGGGCAAGGACGGCCGCCTCACCAAGGGCGACGTGCTCGCCTATCTCGAGAGCCGGGCGAAGCCCGCCTCAGCACCGCCGCCTCCGCCCGCGGCACCTGCAGCGCCGGCATCTGCAGCACCCGCACCCGCACCCGCAGCGCCGGCGCCCGCGGCAGCGGCAGCACCTCCCGCCGCGGCGGAAGGCGCCCGCGAGGAGCGCGTGCACATGTCGCGCTTGAGGCGCACCATCGCGGCCCGCCTGAAAGAGGCGCAGAACAGCGCCGCCATGCTCACCACCTTCAACGAGGCGGACATGTCGGCGGTGATGGCGCTCAGGGCCCGCTACCGCGACAGCTTCGAGAAGCGGCACGGCGTGCGGCTCGGCTTCATGTCCTTCTTCGTCAAGGCCTGCGTGGTCGGCCTCAAGGAGCTGCCCTCCGTCAATGCGCAGATCGACGGCGAGGACATCGTCTACAAGAACCACTATGACTTCGGCGTCGCAATCGGCAGCGGCCAGGGCCTGGTGGTGCCGGTGGTGCGCGACGTGGACAGGAAGTCGTTCGCCGTGCTCGAGAAGGAGATCGGCGCCTTGAGCGCCCGCGCGCACGACGGCAAGCTCACCATCGAGGAGCTGACCGGCGGCACCTTCACCATCACCAACGGCGGCATCTACGGCTCGCTCATGTCGACGCCCATCATCAACCCGCCCCAGAGCGCCATCCTCGGCATGCACAAGATCGCCGAGCGCCCGGTCGCGATCCAAGGCAAGATCGAGATCAGGCCGATGATGTATCTCGCCGTCTCCTACGACCACCGCATCATCGACGGCCGCGAGGCGGTGAGCTTCCTCGTGCGCGTCAAGGAGTGCATCGAGGATCCGGAGCGCTTGCTGCTCGACATGTGAGGGTGCGATGGCCGACCAGTACGACCTCGTCGTCATCGGCGGCGGCCCGGGCGGCTATGTCGCCGCCATCCGCGCCGCCCAGCTCGGCATGCGGGTAGCCTGCGTCGAGAAGCGCGGCACCCTCGGCGGCACCTGCCTCAACGTCGGATGCATTCCCTCGAAGGCGCTCCTGCAATCCTCCGAGAAGCTCGAGGAGGCGCGCCACGCCTTGGGCGTCCACGGCGTCAAGCTGAGCGGCGTCGAGCTCGACCTCGCCCAGATGATGGCGCAGAAGGAGAAGGTGGTCGGCGAGAACACGCGCGGCGTCGAGTTCCTCTTCCGCAAGCACAAGATCGCTTACGTGAAGGGCAGCGGCCGCATCGCGCGCGCGGGCCTCGTCGAGGCAGCACTCTCGGACGGCGGCAAGGCGGCGCTCGAGACGAAGAGCATCGTCATCGCCACGGGCTCGGACTCGACCCCCTTGCGCGGCGTCGAGGTGGACGAGAAGACCATCGTGAGCTCGACCGGCGCCCTCGCGCTCGCAGCGGTGCCGCAGCATCTCGTGGTGGTGGGCGGCGGCTATATCGGGCTCGAGATGGGCTCGGTGTGGCGCCGCCTCGGCGCGCAAGTCACCGTCGTCGAGTTCCTCGAGCGCATCGTCCCCGGCATGGACTACGAGATCGGGCGGCAATTCCAGCGCCTCCTCGAGCGCCAGGGCTTCAAGTTCCGCCTGGCGACCAAGGTCGCCGCGGCGAAGGCGGGGAAAGACGGCGTGACACTGACCCTCGAGCCGGCGGCGGGAGGGGCGGCGGAGACGCTCGTCTGCGACCGCGTGCTGGTGGCGGTCGGCCGGCGCCCCTATACCGAGGGGCTCGGCCTCGAGGCCTGCGGCATCGCCCTCGACAACCGCGGCATGGTCCCGGTCGACGAGCATTTCGCGACGCGGCTGCCGGGCATCTACGCCATCGGCGACGTGATCCGCGGCCCCATGCTCGCCCACAAGGCGGAGGACGAGGGCATCGCCGTGGCCGAGACCATCGCCGGCCAGAAGGGCCACGTGAACTACGACGCGATCCCCGGCATCGTCTACACGTCGCCCGAGGTGGCGACCGTGGGCCAGAGCGAGGAGCAGCTCAAGGCCGCCGGCATCGCCTATAAGACCGGCAAGTTCCCCTTCACCGCAAACGCCCGCGCGCGCGCCATGGCGGCGACCGACGGCTTCGTCAAGATCCTGGCCGACGCCAAGAGCGACCGCGTGCTCGGCTGCCACATCCTCGGCCCCGACGCCGGCACGGTCATCCACGAGGTCGTCATGGCCATGGAGTTCGGCGCCTCGTCCGAGGACATCGCGCGCACCTGCCACGGCCACCCGACGCTGAATGAGGCGGTCAAGGAGGCGGCGCTCGCGGTGGCGGGACGGGCCATCCATATCTGAGAGACGGCTCGCCACAAGGGCTCAGGCGTCCTTGACCTCCTCGATCGCCGGATGCCCCCGCCCTTGCCAACGGAAGCGGTAGGTTCCCGCTTTGCGTACGTTCATGACGAGCGCCGGCCGGAAAGAGGCGAGGCAAACGCCGCCGCGGCGGCGCACGCTCCCATAGACGATGCCGAGCGAGCCCGCCTCGAGGAGCCGCTCGGCCAGGTTCTGCGAGGCCACGTAGCTGTCCCGTGCCAGGCAATCGGCGAAGCGCCCGTCGCCGCGGATGTCGTGGAACTCGGCGCTGAAGTCTGCGAGGTAATCGTCGTAGGTCGCGGTCTCGTTCTGCCAACCGACTTCGGCGAGCTCGACCGACTTGTGGAACGCCACTTCGGCTTGCGCGGTCGCGCGCTCGAAAGCCGCATACCAGGCACCGCGCTCCGGCCCGTTGAAGCGGTTCCCGAGCGGATGGGCATGGCAGAAGGCGGCGTTGACGATGCGGTGGTACGGCACGCCGAACACGAGCTCGTCAATGCCGATGCCGGGCAAGAGGCCGTTCTCTGCAAGCAGGCGCTCGTCGGTGGCGTTGTCCAGTGCGAAAATGTCCTGGAGATGCGCGTCGTCGTCGGAAATGCGTGCGAGCACGCTCGCACCATCATCGCGGTATTTGGCGGGAACGAAGCGGTGCGTGTCGTTGCGGCGAACGAGCAAGGCGCGCGGCAGCGCCGTCACACCCCGCCCCGCCGCGCATCCAACAGGCGCCGCACCGTCGCGAGAGCGGGAGTGCCGCCCTTCTTCATATAGGCGAGCGGGGTTTCGCCTCCGAATATCCTATTCGTGTTCGGAAGCTGCATCCAGGCATCGGCGAGCGCGTCGGAATAGAGAATGTTGAGCGCCTTGAAGATGCCGACGAGGTAGGAGATGCGCAGCAACCTGTCCTCGTCGAGGACGCGCACGGGGTTCCTTTTCATCTCGTAGAACGGCCCATTCGACATGCCGCCGAGCAGCGCCCGCGCATCCTCGTCGCGCACCCGCCAGCGTCTCATGATATTGAGGAAGGCCTTGATGGCAGCCGGACTCAAGCGCTCCCGCTCGGCCTTGGCGCCAAGGTCCACGAGCGGCGAAGGCGCGTAGCGGGTAGCCGGATAGCTGGGGTGGAAGGTCATTGCGTCCTCCGTATCAGGATATATTAATTTCCTGATACGGAGTTATCAAGCCTCTTGGCTTGCCCCGGGGGCACGTTTCGCGGGTTCGCCTGAAGGCAGCAGATGATACGGTCTTACGCTATGTCGATCGATCGGAGCTTCGTAATGCGATCCAAAATGACGGCCAAGTTGTCGGCCAAGTTCCAGATTTCCATTCCGAAGGCGGTGCGGGCTGCCCAGCACTGGCAGGCGGGGCAGGAATTCGCCTTCATTCCAAAGGGCGAAGGTGTGCTGCTCGTCCCGGTGCCGAAGCCGGAGGCTCTCGCCGGCTTGGCGCGCGGTGCCAAGCCGGTGGGCTATCGCGGCCGGGCGGACCGCATTTGATACGGCTCGTCGATACCTCAGCCTGGATCGAGCGGCTGAAAGCGGCAACGGTCATCCCGCAGCCGAAATCGCTCGCAAGATCGAGCGCCCCTATCCCCTCGCCCGCGGGTGCGACCGCTCGTAGACCGCGATGAGCTCCGTCGCATCGACCTCGGTGTAGCGCTGCGTCGTCGAGAGGGAGGCGTGGCCCAGGAGCTCCTGGATGGCGCGCAAATCTCCGCCGGCGGCGAGGAGGTGGGTGGCGAAGCTGTGGCGCAGCGCGTGGGGGGTCGCGGAATCGGGGAGGCCGATCCACGCGCGCAGCTTGCGCATGCGGGCCTGGACGACCGCGGGGTCGAGAGCGCCGCCGCGGGCGCCGAGGAAGAGGGCGCCGCTCGGGCCGGGATCGTAGGGGCAGGCCGCGAGGTAGCGCAGAATCGCCTCGCGCACGACGGGGAGAACCGGCACGATGCGCTCCTTCCGCCCCTTGCCGAGGACGCGCAACGCGTCGCCCTGCGGCGCCTCGTGGCGCTTCAGGGCGAGCGCCTCGCCGATGCGCAGGCCGCAGCCGTAGAGGAGCGTCAGAAGGGCTGCGTCGCGCGCGGCGATCCACGGCACCTCCGAGAGCACGGCCGCCTTGTCGATGACCTCCGCCGCGTCGGCGACCGAGAGCGCCTTGGGCAGCGCGTGGGGCAGCTTGGGCGTGCGCACGGCGCGCACGGCGGCAGCGTCGGCGAGCCCGCGGCGCTCGCAGAAGCGGAAGAAGCTGCGCACCACCGAGAGTGCCCTCGCGCTCGAGCTCTTGGCGAGCCCGTCCGTCGTGCGCCGCGCGAGCCAGGCGCGGAAATCGGCCGTCCGCAGGTGCTGGAGCGCCGCAAGGCCGGGAAGCTCGCCCAAATGCTCGGCGAGGAAGGCGGTGAAGGCGGCCAAGTCGCGGCCATAGGCGTCGACCGTATGGAGCGAGGCGCGCCGCTCGTTGGCGAGCCAGCTCTGCCACTGCATGATGGCGGCGCGGAGGTCCGTGGCCGCGGTGAAAGCGCTTGCCGCTAGAGGGGCAGGTCGAGCCATGCGCGGATGCTGTGCTCGACCGCACGGGCGAGGAAGCCCAGGAGCTCGGTGCCCTGGCCGGGATGGAAGCGGCCCTCCTTGCGCGCGCCGAGGGCCAGGAGCCCGGTCGGCGTCGCCTCGCTGATCTTGAGGCGCAGCAAGGCGTCCGAGCGCACGAGGCTCGCTCCGCCGCCGAAGATGGCGCGCTCGCCGCGCACGCGTCCGCGCAGCAGCATCTCCCGCGCCGGGCCGATCAGGCGGTCGACGGCACCCTTGTCGAGCAGCCGCACGCCGGTGGTCTCGCAGCGCGGCGGCGGATTTGCCGAGGATTCGATGCAGAGCGCCGCCACGTCGAGGCCGAGGAAGACCGGCAGGTCGATGGTGATGACCTGGATGAGGTGCTCGAAGCTCGCCGCCCCCATGAGCGCCAGCGCCGTGCGGTGGACGCGCGCCTGGCTCTTGAGGTTGAGGCGGGCGAGCGCCACCATCTGCTGGCACTCCTCCTCGAGCTCGCGCGCGCGCCGCTTGAGGCGCTCGACCATGAAGCGCTGCAGGTCGACCACGCGGTCGCCGCTCTCGCGCTCGCGGTCGAGGAGCGGGGCCAGGAGTTCGGCATGCTCGGCGAGGAAGCCGCGGTGCGCGCGCAGGTAGGCGAGCACCTGGGCGTCGTCGATGCCGGTCTCGAGCTCGGCCTTGGCTTGTTCGTTAGGCTTTTGCAACGGCGCGCGGTCCCTGTTCGTGCCCGAGGATCGACTGCCCGGTCTTGGCCCAGTCGGCGAGGAATTGGGCGAGGCCCTTGTCGGTGAGCGGATGGTGGAAGAGCTGGCGCAGCACCTGCGGCGGCAGCGTCGCCACATGGGCGCCGAGCCGCGCCGCCTCCACCACGTGGAGAGGGCCGCGCACCGAGGCCACCAGCACCTCGGTCTTGAAGGCGGGATATTGCCGGTAGATCGCCACGATGTCGCGGATGAGCTCCATGCCCGGCTGGGCCACGTCGTCGAGGCGTCCCACGAAGGGCGAGACGAAGGAGGCCCCCGCCTTGGCCGCGAGGATCGCCTGGGCGGCCGAGAAGCAGAGCGTGACGTTCACCATGGTGCCCTCGTCGGCGAGGGCCTTGCAGGTCTTGAGCCCGTCCATCGTGAGGGGCACCTTGACCGCGACGTTCTTGGCGAGGCGCGCGAGCCGGCGGCCCTCGGCCAGCATGGTGGCGTGGTCGAGCGCCGTCACCTCGGCGCTCACCGGGCCGGGCACCACCGCGCAGATCTCCTGGATCACGTCGAAGAACTTTCTCCCCGACTTGGCGACGAGGGAGGGATTGGTGGTGACGCCGTCGAGGAGCCCCGTCGCGGCAAGCTCGCGGATCTCGCCCAAGTCCGCCGTGTCGACGAAGAATTTCATGGTAGCCGTGCTCCTCTGCCGTCCTCTGGTGCCGCCCTCGGGTCGCGGGTGCTAGTCTACATCCAATGGCGCTCGAAAACACCATTGCGACGAAGCCGGCCCCCTTCGCTGAAAGGCTTGCGGTGCTGCTTCCCCTCCCGCTCAAGGGGGCCTACGATTACGGCGTGCCGCCGGCGCTGGTGATAGCACCGGGCGATTTCGTGCGCGTGCCGCTCGGAAGCCGCGAGGCGATCGGCGTGGTATGGGGCGAAGCCGCGGGCGAGGTGTCGGCGCACAAGCTCAAAGCCATCGCGGCCCGCCTCGAGGTCCCGCCGTTGCCTGAGGTGGAGCGCCGCTTCATCGACTGGGTCGCACGCTACACGCTGACGCCGCCGGGTGCGGTCTTGCGCATGGCGATGACGGCACCCGAGGCGCTGGAGCCGCCGCGGCCGACGCTCGCGTACGGGCGAACGGCGTTGGAGCCGGAGACGCTCGGCCGGCGGCTCACGCCCGGGCGCGCGCGCGTGCTGGCGCTCCTCGAGGGCGGCCCCCCGCGCGCCCTCCGCGAGCTCGCGCGCGAGGCGGGCGTCGGCCCCGCCGTGATCAAGGGCCTCATCAAGGCAGGTGCTCTCGAGGCGCTTGAGCTCAAGCCGCCCGCTCCCTTCGCCGAGCCCGATCTGGCACGGCCGGGCGTGCCGCTCTCGTCCGACCAGGCGGCGGCGGCGGCGGCCTTGCGCGCGCGCGTAGCCCGCGGCGGCTTCAGCGTGACGCTCCTCGATGGCGTCACCGGCTCGGGCAAGACCGAGGTCTATCTCGAGGCCGTCGCGGCAGCGCTCGCCGCCGGCCGCCAGGCCCTTGTGCTGGTGCCCGAGATCGCACTCACGCAACAGTGGCTCGCGCGCTTCGCGCGGCGCTTCGGCGTGGCACCGGCCGCCTGGCACTCGGAGCTCTCCTCGGCCGAGCGGCGCACGGCCTGGCGCGCCGTGGCGGAGGGCCGCGCCAAGGCGCTGGTGGGTGCCCGCTCGGCGCTCTTCCTCCCCTTCCCGGATCTCGGCCTCATCGTCGTCGACGAGGAGCACGACGCCTCCTTCAAGCAGGAGGAGGGCGTCATCTATCACGCCCGCGACATGGCGGTGGTGCGTGGGCGCCTCGCCGCTCACGCGGTGGTGCTCGCCTCGGCGACGCCCTCCCTCGAGACGCTCGAGAACGTGCGCCAGGGCCGCTACGAGGTGGCGCACCTCAAGGACCGCCACGGCGGCGCTGCACTTCCCGAGATCGCGGTCGTCGACATGCGCCACGAGAGCCCCGGGCGCCAGTCCTGGCTCTCGGCAAGCCTGCGCCAGGCCCTCGCCGAGACGCTTCGGCAGGGCGAGCAGGCCATGCTCTTCCTCAATCGCCGCGGCTATGCGCCCCTCACGCTCTGCCGGCACTGCGGGCACCGCATGCGCTGCCCGCACTGCTCGGCCTGGCTCGTCGAGCATCGCCTGCTCGGGCGCCTGCAATGCCACCATTGCGGCCTGGCCACGGGCGTGCCGGGCACGTGCCCCGCCTGCGCAGCCGCCCAGAGCTTCGTCGCCTGCGGCCCGGGCATCGAGCGCCTGGCCGAGGAGGTGTCGGCACTCCATCCCGAGGCGCGCGTCGCCATCGTGGCGAGCGACACGCTCGGCGGGCCGGCGGAGATCGCCGAGCTCATCCGCCGCGTCGAGAGCCGCGAGATCGACGTGCTCATCGGCACCCAGATCGTGGCCAAGGGCCACCATTTCCCCATGCTCACGCTCGTCGGCGTCGTCGACGCCGACCTCGGGCTCGACGGCGGCGAGCTGCGCGCGGCCGAGCGCACCTACCAGCTCCTCTCGCAAGTGGCGGGCCGCGCCGGGCGCGAGCTGCGGCCGGGCCGCGTTCTCTTGCAGACCTACCGCCCGGATCATCCGGTGATGGCCGCACTCGCGGCGGGCGACCGCGAGGGCTTCCTCGCCGCCGAGGCGGCCGAGCGGAAGAAGGCGGGCTGGCCGCCCTTCGGCCGGCTCGCGGCGCTCATCCTGGCGAGCCGCGACGAGGCGGCGGTCGACGCCACCGCGCGCGTTTTCGGACGCACGGCACCGCGCGGCGCGGGCATCGAGGTGCTGGGCCCGGCGCCGGCGCCGCTCGCCCTTCTGCGCGGCCGCTTCCGCCGCCGCCTCCTCCTCAAGGCCGCGCGCTCGGTCAACGTCCAGGCCGCTCTCGCCGGCTGGCTCGCCAAGGTCAAGGTGCCCTCGGCCGTGCGCGTGCAGGTGGACGTGGATCCCCAGAGCTTCCTTTAGCGCGTGTTTTGCCGAATAATGCCGCCCGGGCAGCGTGGCGACGGGGGAGGTCCAGGTGAACGCAACGATCGGCAATGGTTCCCTCGACGAGGAGATCGTCGCCATCCGGCACGACATCCACCGCCATCCCGAGCTCGCCTACGAGGAGACGCGGACGAGCGATCTCGTGGCCGAGCGCCTCGCCGCCTGGGGCTACGAGGTGCACCGCGGCCTCGGCAAGACCGGCGTGGTCGGCACCTTGCGGCTCGGCTCCGGCGCGCGCTGCCTGGGCCTGCGCGCCGACATGGATGCGCTCCCCATCCACGAGACGACCAACCTCCCTTACGCCAGCGTCAACCCCGGCAAGATGCACGCCTGCGGCCATGACGGCCATACGGCGATGCTGCTGGGTGCGGCCAAGCGGCTCGCCGAGAGGTGCTGCTTCGACGGCACCCTCCATCTCATCTTTCAGCCGGCCGAGGAGGGCCAGGCGGGCGCCAAGAAGATGATCGAGGACGGCCTCTTCCGCCTCTTCCCCTGCGATGCGGTCTACGGCATGCACAACATGCCGGGCTATCCCGAGGGCAAGCTCGTCTTCCGGCCCGGCCCCTTCATGGCCTCGGCCGACCGCTTCGAGATCACCATCGAAGGCACGGGCGGCCACGGCGCCATGCCGCACAAGGCGATCGATCCCGTGGTGGTGGCCGCCAGCACGGTCATGGCGCTGCAGACGGTCGTCGCGCGCAACGTCGATCCGCAGGAGTCGGCGGTGATCACGGTCGGTGCGATCAAGGCCGGCGAGGCGGCGAACGTCATCCCCGGCGAGGCCGAGATGCGCCTCACCGTGCGGGCGCTCGACCCCAAGGTGCGCGTGCTCCTGCGCGAGCGCATCGCGGCACTCGTGAAGGCGCAGGCCGAGAGCTTCGGGGCCGTGGCGCGCGTCCGCTTCCGCGAGGGCTATCCGGTCCTGGTCAACCACGAGAAGGAGACCGCCTTCGCCGCGGCGGTGGCGACCGAGCTCGTCGGCGCCGAGAACGTGGTGCGCGACCCCGTGCCGCTCATGGGCAGCGAGGACTTCGCCTTCATGCTCGAGGAGCGCCCGGGCGCCTATCTCCTTATCGGCAACGGCGCGGGCGAGGGGAGCTGCATGGTGCACAACGCCGGCTACGACTTCAACGACCGCTGCATCGCCATCGGCAGCCGCTACTGGGTGCACCTCGCCGAGCGCTATCTCGCGAAGGGGTAAGGCGGCGCGGCATCGCAGCCGCGCGCCTCCCTTTCGATGCCGTTCTCCTCGCGGTTTACTGCCAATTTCCGCCCTTGCTGCCGATCTGAGTCAGAGCAAATCGGGCCGGCCGGAGCTGGTTGCACCGCACCCTTGACTGTGTTACGAACGAGCCGCTTTTCGGGCGGGTACTCCCGTCCGCGAAGGGGGCTGCGCGTCTCGCGCGCGCCGCAAAGGCTGCCGGGCTCCGGCCGCGCGCCGGACGGGGAAGCGGGACTCTTCAGGGGCATCGAGAGGATCTTCGCACGTGGCTTCGCATGCGGCAGGCCTATCCGCCATCGCCGGGCGTTATGCGGCAGCACTCTACGAGCTGGCCGACGAGGGCAAGGAGCTCGACGCGGTCGCCGCCGACCTGCGCGCCCTCGGCGCCATGGTAGAGCGGTCCGACGATCTGCGCCGTCTCGTGAGGAGTCCGCTCATAGCACGTCGCGATCAGGCCAAGGCGATGGAGGCGATCCTTGGCACAGCCGAGATCGGCAAGACGGTGCGCCATTTCGTGGGCGTTGCCGCCCAGCACCGCCGCCTCTTCCTCCTCGGTGCCATGATCCATGCCTTCCTCGCCACCCTGGCTCTGCGGCGCGGCGAGATCTCGGCCGAGGTGAGCTCGGCGGCCCCGCTCGAGCCCGCCCAGGTCGAGCGGCTCAAGGCCCAGCTCGCGCGCGCCATGGGCAAGGCGGTCAACCTCGAGCTCAAGGTCGAGCCTTCGCTCATCGGCGGGCTCGTCGTCCGGGTCGGCTCGCGCATGGTCGACAGCTCGCTCAAGAGCAAATTGCAGAGGCTGGAGCTCGCCATGAAAGGGATCGGCTGATGGAAATCCGCGCCGCGGAAATCTCCGCCATTCTCAAGCAGCAGATCGCCAACTTCGACGTGCAGTCCGACGTGGCCGAGGTCGGCCAGGTGATCTCGGTGGGCGACGGCATCGCGCGCGTCTGGGGCCTCGACAAGGTGCAGGCCGGCGAGATGGTCGAGTTCCCCGGCGGCATCAAGGGCATGGCGCTCAACCTCGAGTCCGACAACGTGGGCGTGGTGATCTTCGGCGAGGACCGCACCATCAAGGAGGGCGATGTCGTCAAGCGCACCGGCGCCATCGTCGAGGTGCCCGTCGGCGACGGGCTGCTCGGCCGCGTGGTCGATGCCCTCGGCAACCCGATCGACGGCAAGGGCCCCATCGCCGGCACCAAGATGTCGCGCGTCGAGGTCAAGGCGCCCGGCATCATCCCGCGCCGCTCCGTGCACGAGCCGATGCAGACGGGCTTGAAGGCGATCGACAGCCTGATCCCCATCGGCCGCGGCCAGCGCGAGCTCATCATCGGCGACCGCCAGACCGGCAAGACGGCGATCGCCATCGACACCATCATCAACCAGCGCGGCATCAACCGCTCGGGCGACGAGAAGCAGAAGCTCTATTGCGTCTACGTGGCGATCGGCCAGAAGCGCTCGAGCGTGGCCAAGCTCGTCAAGACGCTGGAGGATTTCGGCGCCCTCGAATACACCATCGTCGTCGCCGCCACCGCCTCCGAGCCCGCACCGCTCCAGTTCCTCGCGCCCTATACCGGCTGCACCATGGGCGAGTTCTTCCGCGACAACGGCCGGCACGCGGTGATCTTCTACGACGACCTCTCGAAGCAGGCGGTGGCCTACCGCCAGATGTCGCTCCTGCTGCGCCGGCCGCCGGGCCGCGAGGCCTATCCGGGCGACGTCTTCTACCTCCACTCGCGCCTCTTGGAGCGCGCGGCCAAGATGAGCGACGCGCACGGCGCGGGCTCGCTCACGGCACTGCCCGTGATCGAGACCCAGGCGAACGACGTGTCGGCCTATATCCCGACCAACGTGATCTCGATCACCGACGGGCAGATCTTCCTCGAGACCGACCTCTTCTATGCCGGCATCCGGCCGGCGGTGAACGTCGGCCTCTCGGTGAGCCGGGTGGGCTCGGCGGCGCAGATCAAGGCCATGAAGCAGGTGGCCGGGCGCATCAAGCTCGAGCTCGCGCAATACCGCGAGATGGCGGCCTTCTCCCAGTTCGCCTCCGACCTCGACGCCTCGACGCAGAAGCTCCTCGCGCGCGGCTCGCGGCTGACCGAGCTCCTGAAGCAGGACCAGTACGTGCCGATGCCGGTCGAGGAGCAGGTGGCGGTGATCTTCGCCGGCGTGCGCGGCTATCTCGACACCTTAAAGCTCGCGGACGTGAAGCGCTTCGAGACCTCGCTCCTCTCCGAGCTGCGCGCCGGCAGCAAGGCGATCCTCGACGCCATCCGCGCCGACCGCGAGCTCAAGCCCGAGACCGAGGCCAAGCTCAAGGCGCTGCTCGACGGCTTCGCCAAGACGTTTGCGTGAGGCGAGCGCGTGTCCTTTTCCAGCGGATCGCACGCGTCATACCCCCCTCCCCGCCCTCCCCCTCAAGGGGGGAGGGGGATATCTCGTCGATTGCCGCGCCATCTCCCCTCCCCCCTTGAGGGGGAGGGTAGGGTGGGGGGCGAACCGACCGGCGAAAGGCGTCGCTAAGCATGCCGAGCCTGAAGAGCCTCCGACTGCGCATCGTCAGCGTCAAGCAGACGCGCAAGATCACCTCCGCCATGAAGATGGTGGCGGCGGCCAAGCTGCGCCGCGCGCAGGAGACGGCGGAGGCGGCGCGCCCCTATGCCGAGCGCATGGAGGCGGTGGTGGCGGGCCTGGCGGCGAGCATGGCGGGCCGCCCGGGCGCCCCGCCCTTGCTGGTCGGCACGGGCAAGGCGGACGTCCAGCTGGTCGTCGTCATGACCGCCGACCGCGGGCTCTGCGGCAGCTTCAACTCCTCGATCGTGCGCGAGGCGCGGCGGGTCATCCGCGCGCGCCTGGAGAAGGGCCAGAGCGTCAAGATACTCTGCATCGGCCGCAAGGGGCGCGACCAGCTGCGCCGCGACTACGGCTCGCTCATCGTCGATACGGTGCAGGACATCGCGCGCCCGCGCGTCACCTTCGCCGCGGCGGATGCGGTCGGCCGGCGCATCGCCGGCATGTTCAAGGCCGGCGAGTTCGACGGCTGCACCATCGTCTACAACAAGTTCAAGAGCGCCATGACGCAGCTCGTGACGCGCCAGCAGATCATCCCCTTCGCGGCCGAGGCCGAGGGCAAGGCCGAGGCGAAAGGCGGGGAGACGGCCGCGGCGGGCGGTGCGGTCTACGAGTACGAGCCCGAGGAGGAGGACATCCTCGCCGCTCTCCTGCCGCGCAACCTCGCGGTGCAGCTCTTCAAGGCCCTCCTCGAGAACAACGCGAGCGAGCAGGGTGCGCGCATGACCGCGATGGACAACGCCACGCGCAACGCGGGCGACATGATCAACAAGCTGACGCTCAACTACAACCGCACGCGCCAGGCGGCCATCACCAGGGAACTCATCGAGATCATCTCGGGCGCCGAGGCGGTGTGAGGCGGCCGGCGGCCGCCGGAGGAATGGAGAGGGAGCATGGCGAAGAATCTCGTGGGCACGGTCAGTCAGGTGATGGGTGCCGTGGTCGACGTGCAGTTCGAGGGCGATCTGCCGTACATCCTCAATGCGCTCGAGCTCGAGAACCATGGCCGCCGCCTCGTGCTCGAGGTGGCGCAGCACCTGGGCGAGAGCACGGTGCGCACGGTCGCCATGGACACCACCGACGGCCTGGTGCGCGGCCAGGAGGTGCGCGACACCGGCGGACCCATCACCATGCCGGTCGGCCCCGAGACGCTCGGGCGCATCTTGAACGTGATCGGCGAGCCGGTCGACGAGCGAGGGCCCGTCAAGACGACGCGCCGGCTTCCCATCCACCGCGCGGCACCGGACTATATCGAGCAGTCGACCGAGGTCGAGATCCTGGCGACCGGCATCAAGGTCGTCGACCTCCTCGAGCCCTATCCCAAGGGCGGCAAGATCGGCCTCTTCGGCGGCGCCGGCGTGGGCAAGACCGTGATCATCATGGAGCTCATCAACAACATCGCCAAGGCGCACGGCGGCTACTCGGTGTTCGCCGGCGTGGGCGAGCGCACGCGCGAGGGCAACGACCTCTACCACGAGATGGTCGAATCGAAGGTCATCGACCTCGACGGGCCGGGCTCCAAGGTGGCGCTCGTCTACGGCCAGATGAACGAGCCGCCGGGTGCCCGCGCGCGCGTCGGCCTCTCGGGCCTCACGGTCGCCGAGTATTTCCGCGACGAGGAGGGCCAGGACGTGCTCTTCTTCGTCGACAACATCTTCCGCTTCACCCAGGCGGGCTCCGAGGTGTCGGCGCTTCTGGGCCGCATCCCCTCCGCCGTCGGCTATCAGCCGACGCTCGCCACCGACATGGGCATCCTCCAGGAGCGCATCACCTCCACCAAGAAGGGCTCGATCACCTCGGTGCAGGCCATCTACGTGCCGGCCGACGACCTGACCGACCCGGCACCCGCCACCTCGTTCGCGCACCTGGACGCCACCACGGTGCTCTCCCGCCAGATCGCCGAGCTCGGCATCTATCCCGCGGTCGATCCCCTCGATTCGACCTCGCGCGTGCTCGACCCGCGCATCGTCGGCGAGGAGCATTACGGGGTGGCCCGCGAGGTCCAGCGCATCCTCCAGACCTACAAGTCCCTGCAAGACATCATCGCCATCCTCGGCATGGAGGAGCTCTCGGAGCAGGACAAGCTCACCGTCGCGCGCGCGCGCAAGATCCAGCGCTTTCTCTCCCAGCCCTTCCACGTGGCCGAGGTCTTCACCGGCTCGCCCGGCGTCTTCGTCAAGCTCGAGGACACCATCAAGGGCTTCAAGGGCATCGTCGAGGGCAATTACGACGACCTGCCCGAGGCCGCCTTCTACATGGTCGGCACCATCGAGGAGGCCGTCGAGAAGGCGAAGAAGCTCGCCGCCGAGGCGGCCTGAGCATGCCCGAGAGATTGCGCTTCGAGCTCGTGAGCCCCGAGCGCCTCTTGCGCTCGGAGGAGGTCGAGATGGTGGTGGTGCCCGGGAGCGAGGGCAACTTCGCCGCCATGCCGCGCCATGCCCCGCTCCTCGCCGCCCTCCGCCCCGGCATCCTCGACATCTACGAGGGGCGGACGGTTAAGGCGCGCTACTTCGTCTCGGGCGGCTACGCCGAGGTCACCCCCGAGCGCTGCACGGTGCTCGCCGAGGAGGCGATGCCGCTCGCCGAGCTCGAGCGCGAGGCGCTCGAGGCGGCGCTCAAGGACCTGCGCGAGGACCTCGAGGACGCGGGAGACGCGGAGGCGCGCGCGCTCGCTCTTCAGCGCATCGCCGTGGCCGAGGCCAAGCTCGGCGCCATTGCCCGGCGATAACCTACGGGAACTAATGCGATAATCGCGCCGGAACGCCCTTGCCATGGGGGCTCCGGAGGGTCATATAATGGTGCCGCGAACCGTGCTGTAGGAGGCGTTGCAGGGCCGCCATGGCGCATTGGACGCTCGACGACATCCCGTGGGAGCGCTTCGCGGCCTCGAAGGTCGACGGCGAGCTCCTCAAGATCGTGAAGGCGGCGAGCTTGGTCGAGCATAACGGCTACGAATACGCGCGCTATCTCGAGCACGTCTTCGCCGACGACGCCGAGTTCAAGGACGCCGCCTGGGCCTGGGCGCGCGAGGAGGTGCAGCACGGTGCCGCACTCGCGCGCTGGGCGAAGATCGCCGACCCCGCCTTCGACTTCGACGCGGCCTTCGCGCTTTTCGCCGCCAAGATCAAGCTGCCGACCGGGCAGCCCCGCTCCGTGCGCGGCACCCGTGCCGGCGAGCTCGTCGCGCGCTGCGTCGTCGAGGTCGGCACCAGCTCCTACTACACCGCCCTCGCCGCGGCGGCGGAGGAGCCGGTCCTCCACGAGATCTGCAAGCGCATCGCCGCCGACGAGCTGCGCCACTACAAGCTCTTCTACGGCCACCTCAAGACCTACCTCGCGCGCGAGCGCATCGGTCCCTTGCGCCGCGTGCTCGTGGCCTTGGGCCGCGTCTTCGAGAGCGAGGACGACGAGCTCGCCTTCGCCTACTACGCGGCGAACCACGCGGGCGAGAGGCCCTATGACCGCAAGTACTACGGTGCCGCCTACGCGCGCCGCGCCTACGCCTTCTACCGCCCGGGCCACGTGGAGCGCGCCGTCGCCATGACCTTGAAGGCGGTGGGCCTGAAGCCGCAAGGGCTGCTCAGCCGCTCGCTCTCCCGCCTCGCCGCCCGGTTCATGGCGCACCGGTTGGCCAAGCTCGCGCGCGCGGGGGTGTGAGGGGCGGGAAGAGCCCGAGCCTTCCGGCGCTCGCGCGGGCCGTCCTTCAATTTCCCCCTCTCCCCCTTCCTTCAGGGGGAGAGGGTTGCGGAGGGTTGGCGAGGCGAAGCCGAGCCCTACCCGAAGCTGGGTGAGGGGGCAGCAGTCGACTCAGACGAGGTGCGTGGCCTTCGCATTCGATGCGAAGCGAAAGGCGATCCTGTTGGTCGCCGGGGACAAGAGTGGCGTGACCCAATCACGCTGTTGCAGGCGATTGATTGCTACCGTGGATGCGCGTTACAAGGCGCACCTCAAAAGGATAGGATCGTGACATGGTTCGCTCGCTGAAAGAGGTTCTCGACGCTCTACCGCCGGGGCAGCGAGCGGAGATCGACCGGCGCTTCGAGGAACTTGTCAACGAGGTCGAGTCGTTGAAGGAGTTGCGCCGGCTTTCGCGGCTCTCCCATGCTAAGATCGCCAGGAAGCTCAAGATCAGCCGGCCCGCCGTCTCCAAGATCGAGCAGCAGACGGACATGTATCTCTCCACACTGCGCGGCTATGTGGAGGCCATGGGCGGCGAGCTCGACGTGATCGTCCGACTGCCCAACCGGAGGCCGGTGAAGGTCAGGTCCTTGGAGGATGTGGCTGCGTCGTGAAGCGGACGACTGGGTGCCGCCTGATAGACGAACGGGAAAAGCTCCGCCTCCTGCGCGCGGGCCTGTCAGACACGATCACGCTGGGTGCATGTGCCAAGCGGAAATGCTATCCTCATTGGTGAGGAGTTGAGCATGGACGACACCGTTGACGTGACCATTCCGGTTGAGCCCGAGGCTGCGGCGGCGCTTGCGGACGCGCGCAATCGCAAGGCGATCGGTCGCCTGGTCAGCCGCGTTCTCCGGCCGCGCTCCGGTCCAAGCCCCCTTGCTCGGGCCATCGCCGAGATGAAGGCTGATGCGCGGACGGCAGGGTTGACCGACGCGGAGATCGACGCCGAGCTCGCGGCGTACAACGCAGAGCGTCGCGACCCCCGCGTTGTCGATTGATCGTCTTCGACGCCTCGGCCTTGGTGGGCGCGGCGCTCAAAGCGGACAGCGTACCGGAACGCGCGTTGCTGCGGGCCGAAGAGTTGGAGGTGTTCGCGCTTTCCGCGGCCGTTGAAAGCGAAATTGCCGAGGTGCTCGGACGCCCGAAATTCGCTCGTGCCATTCCGCGCCAACGGCGTCAGCGCCTCTTGGAGCTTCTGCGCGGCGCGGCGATCTGGTTCGATCCGGCGGTCCGTGTCACCGACTGCCGCGACCCAAAGGACAACAAGTATCTGGAGCTTGCCCTCGCGGCCGGCGCCGAGACCATCGTCAGTAGCGACGATGACCTTCTCGTGCTTCACCCCTGGCGGGGCGTGCGCATCATCCGTCCGGCGGACTATCTCGCCTTGGCGCCCGCATCGCCTCAGCGGTAGCCCGCGTGGCGGAGGCGGCTCGTGTCGCAGCGACGGGCGTGCGGTCCATGGGCAGAGTGGATGCAGCGCAAACCCGTGGACGTCAGGTCGCTGGAGGGTGTGGCGTAATCTGGAGTCAGTGGGCTACGATCGCGCTCGGATGTCCGATAGCGCTCCTACTTCCGTCTTCTACGCCCACAGCCGTGAAGATTGCGGCCCGGAAGGCTGGGAAAGACTGGAATGGCATCTCCGGCGCGCCGGCGCTTTGGCCCGCCGCTTTACCCGCGCGTTCGGTACGCCGACTTGGGGCATGGCGAGCGGTTTGTTGCACGATGTGGGCAAGTACTCGGACGAGTTCCAACGCCGAATTGCCGGGGATGCGCTCAGGGTCGATCACTCGACCGGGGGTGCTAAGGAGGCGGTGGCGCTCTATGGCTCAAACGTGGGCCATATTCTCGCCTATGGCATCGCCGGTCACCACTCAGGTCTTCCTGATGGTGGTGAGGGTGCGCCGAGCGAGCTGACGAGTCGGCTCAAGTCCCACAAAGTGCCGTCAGGATATGACCGGTGGCGCGGTAGGATCACGCTGCCCACGGCTGATGCCCTCGTGGCCGAGGTGATGGACCTGCTTGGGCGCGGTGGCCCGCCGGACGGCCGTTTCGCCGCGGCATTCTTCGCCCGCATGGTTTTCTCGGCCTTGGTCGATGCCGACTTTCTCGCGACCGAATGGTTCATGGACCGGGCCAAGGGTTGGGCGCGGCGACAACGGCGTCCAAGTCCCGTCAATCTCGCGCCGGTGCTGCGCCGTTACCTCAAGGAGCATTTCGCCGATTCGCGTCCGAGCGAGATCAACCGGCAGCGCGAGAAGATTCTCGACGCTTGCCGGAGAGCGGCAGCGGAAGCGCCCGGCGTGTTCTCGCTTGCGGTGCCCACGGGCGGTGGCAAGACCCTGTCTTCCCTATCCTTTGCGCTCGAGCATGCGGCGCGCCATGGGCTGAGCCGCGTGATATACGCCATCCCTTACACGTCGATCATCGAGCAGACCGCCGACGAGTTTCGCACGGCATTGAAGGCTGCCGGCGACGATGTCTTGGTCGAACATCATTCTGCGGCCGAGCCGCTCCCGGAACACGACGATGAGCCGATCGGGCCGCAGCGCCTGCGCCTGGCAACGGAGAATTGGGATGCGCCGCTGGTCGTCACCACCACGGTGCAGCTCTTTGAATTGCTCTACGCGGCGCGGCCCAGCCGTTGCCGCAAGCTGCACAACCTGGCGCGCTCGGTCATCGTGCTCGACGAGGTCCAGGCCCTGCCATTGCCCCAGCTGACCCCGTGTCTGGCTGTCTTGCGAGAGCTGGTCGTTCGTTACGGTGCCAGCATCGTCATGTGCAGCGCGACACTGCCCGCGTTCGACGGCGGCGTCTCGACACGCGTGAGCCTGCCGAGGGCCCGGCCGATTGTGCCGCAGACGCCCGAGCTGCATGCTGCATTCCGCCGGGTGGCCGCCGAAAAAGCGGGAAAAGTGGATGACGAGACCCTTGCCGCCCGTCTGACGGAAAGCCTGCAGGTTCTCTGCATCGTGGACGCGCGCCGACACGCGGCCGAGCTATTTGCGCTGCTGCCCGATGACGGCAGCCGTTTTCACCTTTCGGCCGCCATGTGCCCCGCTCATCGCCGCGAGGTGCTTGCTAAGGTCAAAAATCGCCTGCACGACGGGCTACTCTGCCGACTAGTCGCCACGAGGGTCATCGAGGCGGGTGTGGACGTATCGTTCCCCGCCGTGTGGCGCTCGATCGCCGGCGTCGATTCGTTGGCGCAGGCGGCCGGGCGTTGCAACCGCCACGGCGAGCTTGCCGGCCTCGGGCGCTTCGTCGTTTTCGAGCCGGCGCGCTACAACGCCATTCCCGCACCGCTCAAGGACCTGAGAATGCGCGCAAAGGAGGCGAGGATGGTGCTCGATCATCATCCTGACGCCCTCGCGCCCGCGACGGTCGAGGCCTATTTCCGGCGCCTCTTCGCGCTAGACCCCTCGCCGGCCAAGCCCAGCCACGACGCCGCGCGTGCTTGGGAGATGCTCAACGCAAGCACGGGAATGGAGCACATCCCGTTCCGGTTCGTGGCCACGGCGTTCCGCATGATCGATGACGATACGCAACCGCTGATCGTGCCTTTCAGGGATCGTGCGAACGAGCTGATCGAGCGGCTTGAGGGTGCGCTAAGGCAATCGCGGCCCGGGCCGCGGCGCCTGCCGCTCGATGTTTTGCGCGGCCTGCAGAGCTTCACAGTCGGCTGTTACGGTCTGCAACGCTTGCGGGAAAGCGGCGATCTGCGTCCGCTCGACCCGGAGGGGCGCTTCCACGTGCTCTGCAATCGAAACCTCTATGACGAGGCCACGGGCCTTTCCCTGGATCGCGCGGGCTTGCGCGATCCACGGGCAAATGTCTTTTGAAAAATATCTCGGTCCCCTCCTTGAATTTTTCGCGGTGGGTTCCTAAATTTTGGAGGTCGCGGCCAAAGGATCGATAGACATCATTACAGCAAAACTTGCAACTTGACCCGACCGGCCCCGTGGATTGAAACGCTGTGATGATACCTATGGATCACGCCTGCGGGCGAGAAAGCCCGCAGGCCTCACCCGGAGATCGAACATATGTCGAACGAACAGACTCGTATCATAGAAATCGAGATAGCGACACGGGTCACCCGGACAGAGCGAACCATAAAATCCGGTCAGCCTCCAGCGAATCCCCTAATCCGCGCACTGAGGTTGGCATGGACTACTATGACATCGATCGTGTCAGGGACTCGCCTCACTTAGTCGCATGCAGGCGATCCCAGCGGAACTTTCCACGCGCGTGTGGCGCGGTTGATGCTACCTTGCGGGGCGCTGGTGTAAGACAAGGACACGCCCATGGCGACGGGGTTTCGCGTCAAGGTTTGGGGGGATTTCGCTCTCTTTTCACGGCCCGAGTTCAAAGCCGAGCGGGTTTCGTATGACGTCATGACCCCGTCAGCTGCCCGCGGCATCCTGGAGGCGATCCACTGGAAGCCGGCGATTCTCTGGGTCATCGATCGCATTCAGGTGCTGAAGCCCATCCGCTTTGACAGCCTGCGCCGCAACGAGGTCGGGAGCAAGCTTCCCTACGCGACCGCCCGCCAGGCCGCTGCCGGGGCATCGCTAGCGCTCACGCTCTATGCCGATGAGGATAGACAGCAGCGGGCGAGCCTTCTATTGCGCGACGTCGCCTATGTGATCGAGGCGCACTTCGACATGACGGCCCGCGCCGAGGCCGGCGACAATCCCGGCAAACATGCCGACATGATGCGGCGCCACCTGGAGCGCGGCCAGTGCGTGCAGCAGCCCTACCTCGGCTGCCGCGAGTTTCCTGCCTATTTCGAGCCCGTCGCCCGGGAGACGACTCTAAAGGTCCCCGACGGCTTGGCTGGAAGGCGCGATCTTGGCTGGATGCTGCACGACATCGACCATGCGAATAACGCCACGCCTCGGTTCTTTCGCGCGGAGCTCGTCGACGGCGTCTTGGCGGTGCCCTCTCTTCCCTTCGGGGCAGCGCCATGATCCTCTCGGCGCTTGCCGCCTATTACGACCGCACCGTCGGCACGCCGGGCGGCCCGCCGCCCTTAGGGTATGCCGAGCTTCCGGTGGTCGGTGCGCTGAACATCGACGAAGCGGGACGGCTCGTCGAGATCACCCCGCTCAGTACTCAGGCGAATGTCGGCAAGAAGACGAGACAGGTGCCGCTGCGCCTCGTCGTACCGCAGCCCCCTAAGCGCACCGTGGCGGTTGAGGCGGCCTTTCTTTTCGACAATGCCGGATACCTGCTCGGCTTCGACGCGAAGGACCGCCCCGAGCGTGTGCGAGAGCAGTTCGCGGCGTCACGTACTTTCCACGCGCGGCTCCTGAGCGAGGTCGACGATCCGGTGGCGCGGGCAATCCTCGCTTTCTTTGCCAATTGGCAGCCGGCGGAGGCTGCGGTGCGTCTCGCCGGTGAGCCCGAAGAGATCGCCACGGGCTGGCTGGTTTTTCGCTATGCCGCGACCGGCGAATATGCCCACGAGGTGCCGGCTCTCCGTGCCGCGTGGGAACGCCACGTCGCGGAAGCCGACGGCCCGCGCGGCCAGTGCCTGCTGACGGGGGCTGCGGACCTGCCGATCGCCCTGACGCATCCCGCGATCAAAGGCGTACTCGGAGCGCAATCGAGCGGTGCGGCGCTCGTATCGTTCAATCAGGATTCCTTCACCTCCTACGGCAAGACACAGAACCTAAACGCGCCTATCGGCGCTACGGCAGCCTTTGCCTACACGACGGCGCTGAACCACCTCATGCGGCCGGGCAGCCGACAGCGCCTGCAACTGGGCGATGCCACTGTTGTCGTATGGGCCGAGAAGACGACGCGTGCGCAGCAAGTCGTCGCCTCCGCTGCGGAACAGGTTCTCGCCTCGCTCTTGGGAGGGCGCAGCGAGGACGCGGAACTGGCGGCAAGGGTCCAGGATCGATTGCAAAGCATCGCGGCTGGGCGCTGGGTGGACGACCCTCAACTGGCAGAAACCCGCGACCTCCGGTTCTTCGTGCTGGGACTGGCGCCCAACGCGGCGAGGTTGCAGTTGCGCTTTTTCCTGGTCGATACCTTGGGCAGGTTGCTGGAACGCCTCCAGGAGCATTGCCGCGATCTTCTGTTCGAAGAGCCGGGTCCCGGCGTCTATGTGCCGACCCTGTGGCGGATTGCCAGCGAGACGCTCCCCAAGGACGCGGAGGGGAGGCCGCGCAGCGATGCCGGTGCCAAGAAGTCGCTCAACAAGTTGCATGGCGATCTCTTTCGCGCGGTCTTGGCGGGGTACGACTATCCCCAGTCGCTTTTGCCCTTGCTGCTGGAGCGGTTGCGCAGCGACGGTCACTACACCACCGTTCGGCTTGGACTGATCAAGGCCGCTCTCAACCGACATCGGCGGCACTCGGGGGAAACGATTGGATCGGAGATCGACATGGGTCTCGACGAGAGCATTAGCGAGCCGGGCTATCTGCTCGGCCGCTTGTTCGCGCTGCTGGAGAATCTGCAGGAATGGTCGCGGGGCAAAGGGCCGAAAGGGGAAAGTGCCCAGCCCACCATCCTTCACCGCTTTGCGGCGGCGGCCTCCGTCACGCCGCATGCGGTGTTCCCGTACCTGCTCAGCCTGAAAATCGCGCACGAAAGGAAAGCGAAGCGCGATGCCCCCGGCATTGCTCATAAAAGGACCAAGGAGATCGAGGATTTGATGAACCGCGTGACTGCAAGGGAAGGTTTCCCCTCGCAGCTCGACCTTCGCCAGCAAGGCCTGTTCTTCATCGGCTATTACCAACAACGTCGTGCGTTCTTTGCCAAGCGAGAGACCGGCGGCGATGCCGAGAGCGAGACCACGATCGAGGCCGAGACCGCCGACACCGCAAACGAGGAGTGAGCCATGACCGTCCTCGCCAACCGCATAGAGTTCGTCTACCTGTTCGACGTGACCAACGGGAACCCGAACGGCGATCCCGATATGGGCAACATGCCGCGGATCGACCCCGAAACTCACCGGGGCCTGGTCACCAACGTCTGCCTCAAGCGCAAGCTGCGCAACTATGTCGAAGTGACGCGCCCCGATAAGGTCGGCTACGAGATCTACGTTCGCGAGAAGGCCGTGCTCAACATCCAGCACCGCCGCGCCTATGAGGCGCTCGGCATCAAGCCCGAGCCGAAGCGCCTGCCGAAGAAGGAGGCCGAGGCGCAGGCGGTGGTGAAGTGGATGTGCGACACCTTCTTCGACATCCGCACTTTCGGCGCCGTCATGTCCACCGACACGAATGCCGGGCAGGTTCGCGGACCCGTTCAGCTTGCCTTCGCGCGCTCGGCCAACCCCGTGCAGACCCTGAACATCGCCATCACCCGGATGGCGGTAACAACCGAGCGCGAGGCCGAGGCGCAGCGCGGCGGCAACCGCACCATGGGCGAGAAGTGGATCGTGCCTTACGGGCTCTACCGCACCCACGGCTTCGTCTCGGCGCATCTTGCGGCCCGCACCGGCTTTTCGGATGAGGACCTCGGCGTATTGTGGGAGGGGCTCACCCGCATGTTCGATCACGACCGCTCCGCCGCTCGCGGAGAAATGTCCTGCCGCGGCCTCTATGTCTTCCGCCACGACAACGCGCTCGGCAACGCGCCCGCGCACAAGCTGCTCGAGCTGGTCGAGGTCAAGAAGCGGATTCCCAAGGACCAGCCCCCGCGCAGCTTCGCCGATTACGACGTGGCGGTGTCTCGCGATCGCCTGCCCGACGGTGTCTCCTTGGAGGAGCCCGGTGCATGAGCGGGCAGGAGCGGCAAAGCACCGACGACGAGTTGGCGCCCATTTCCGCCCTCCAGCACCTCGTTTTCTGCCCCCGACAATGCGCGCTCATCCATCTCGAGCGCGCTTGGGCGGAGAACCGCCTGACGGCGGAGGGCGATCTGCTGCACGCGCGCGTCCAGTCGGGCGAGACGACGACCCGTGGCGCGCTCCGGGTATATCGAGCCCTTTCACTCGTGTCCCGGCGCCTGGGCCTGATTGGCGTCGCAGATGTTGTCGAAATCCATCGCGCCGAGGACGGGAGCGAGCAGGCCTACCCGATCGAGTACAAGCGGGGTGCTCCGAAGACTCATGATGCCGACCGCGTCCAGCTCTGTGCCCAGGCTCTGTGCCTCGAGGAGATGCTGGACCTGGCGGTGCCGGAGGGCGCCTTGTTTTATGCAGCACCGCGGCGGCGGGAGACCGTGACGTTCGACGCCGTGCTTAGGCAGGAGACCGAGGCGTACGCCGTTCAGCTCAGGGAGTTGCTCGATCGAGGCGGAATCCCGCCGCCCAGGATCGGTCCCCACTGCCGATCCTGCTCGCTCGAGGAGATTTGCCGTCCCCATTTGTCGGAGAAGCCTTCGGCCGCGTCCTGGCTGGAGCGGGCACGCGCGGAGCCGTGAGGGTGCGGCCATGCGTCGGCTCGGCAATACGCTCTATGTGACGACCCAGGGCACTCATCTCTCGAAGGAGGGCGAATGCATCCGCGTCTTCCGCGACGGTGTGCCGCCGGCGCAAATCCCGATCCACGGCGTCGACGGCATTGTCGCCTTCGGCCTTGTTAGCGTTACGCCGCCGCTCCTGGGATTTTGCGCCGAGCGGGGAGTCACGATCACTTGGCTGACCGAGCATGGCCGGTTTCTTGCTCGTGCCGAAGGCCCTGTCCGCGGCAATGTTCTTCTTCGGCGTGCGCAATATCGGGCGGCCGACGACCCGTCTGCGGCTGGGGCGCTCGCCCGCTCGATCGTGATCGGCAAGGTCTATAATCAGCGCGCCGTCTTGCGGCGCGCGTTGCGGGATCATGGCGCGGGTATGGCATCGGAGGCGCGCGCCGGGCTTGAGGGGGCGGCCGACCGCTTGACGCAAGTCCTCGGACGCCTCGAGCGGGATGCACCGCTCGAGGCGGTTCGTGGACTTGAGGGCGAGGCGGCGCAAACCTATTTCTCGGCGTTTCCCAACCTGCTGCGGGATCGTGCTTATAGCTTCGCCGGACGCGTGCGCCGGCCGCCGACCGATCCGGTCAATGCCTTGCTTTCGTTCGTCTACGTCATGTTGACCCATGACGCCCGCTCGGCGCTCGAAGGGGTGGGGCTTGATCCGGCAGTCGGCTTTCTCCATCGGGATCGACCGGGGCGGCCGAGCCTGGCTTTGGATCTGGTGGAGGAATTTCGTGCATGGTTCGCCGATCGCCTCGTCCTTTCGCTCGTCAACCGTAGGCAGGTCAGCCCATCTGACTTCGAGACGGAGGTTGGAGGCGCGGTGACGATGAAGGAGGATGCGCGGAAGACCGTGCTGGTCGCCTATCAGGAGCGCAAGCGGGAAACGCTCGGCCATCCGTTCACCGGAGAGAAGCTGATGGTCGGCCTGTTCTGGCACGAGCAGGCGCGGCTCCTGGCGGCCCACATGCGGGGCGATCTCGACGCCTATCCGCCGTTCCTCGTTCGCTGAGGTGCCCGTGCTGGTCCTTGTGACGTATGATGTCGGGACGACAACATCGGCAGGCCGGCGTCGGCTGCGCCGGGTTGCGCGCGCCTGTCAGGATTTCGGCACACGTGTGCAGCTCTCCGTCTTCGAGTGCGAGGTGGATCCGGCCCAGTGGACGGTTCTGAGAGCGCGCCTGCTCGACTTGATCGACCCACAGGCGGATAGCCTGCGGTTCTACCAACTCGGCAGCGGCGTGAAGCGTATCGAGCACATCGGCGCGAAAAGGCCGCTCGATCCCGACGGAGCGCTGATCCTCTGACCGGCGGGGGGGGGGGGGGCGGTTGAATGCCGCGCGCGAACCTCAAGCGAGCAGAGACGTCGGGCTAGGTTCGCGCTCCTGGAAATTCAAGGGTTTAGTTTCAAGATCGAGTGGCAAGCATTCGTGCTGGCGCGAGCTTTGAGAGGTTCGCGCCCATGAGCCAAGTGTCCTAGACGAATCAACATGCTACTGTGCCGCCGTCGTCCCTCGCGCGGGGGCGTGGATTGAAACTCAAGGCCGCCGGCACTCGCCGGTCGTCCCTCGCGCGGGGGCGTGGATTGAAACTCGGCGCATCGGGCTCGGACCGCGTCGTCCCTCGCGCGGGGGCGTGGATTGAAACAATCCCGCATCGACCGGCTTCACGACCGACGAGAGTCGTCCCTCGCGCGGGGGCGTGGATTGAAACAATTCAGCAAGGCTCCAGGCGGCGAAGTCGGGGGGTCGTCCCTCGCGCGGGGGCGTGGATTGAAACCTGCGCCGTGCGCGCGCGAGCTCAACGTGCTCGGCGGTCGTCCCTCGCGCGGGGGCGTGGATTGAAACTCGATCGTCCACGCTCCGATCTCGGCCATTCGGCACGCGGTCGTCCCTCGCGCGGGGGCGTGGATTGAAACTTCACGGCCAGCGGCGCTGACGCGGCTGGCGGCGCGTCGTCCCTCGCGCGGGGGCGTGGATTGAAACGATTCACGAGGGACCGGAGCCGCGCCACGACCCGTCGTCCCTCGCGCGGGGGCGTGGATTGAAACCGCGAAGCGCGATTGATCGAGAGAGCCCCTCACGGGTCGTCCCTCGCGCGGGGGCGTGGATTGAAACAACGCATTCTATGGATTGCGTGCGGCGATATTATGTCGTCCCTCGCGCGGGGGCGTGGATTGAAACTTGATTGGCTACTCTCCGCGCGTCTCTCGCATTGGTCGTCCCTCGCGCGGGGGCGTGGATTGAAACCGCCCAGTGTGCTTTCGCCTCTCCGAGGCTGAAAGTCGTCCCTCGCGCGGGGGCGTGGATTGAAACCTAGTGAGGCCGCCGCTGGGCGTCGCCGTGGCAGGTCGTCCCTCGCGCGGGGGCGTGGATTGAAACATCATGGATCGCGCCGGCCACGCCGGGATCTCGCTGTCGTCCCTCGCGCGGGGGCGTGGATTGAAACTCCCCAGCTGCGGCCGTTCTCGGTCTCCACCAGGAGTCGTCCCTCGCGCGGGGGCGTGGATTGAAACAGATGGAGAGACCTACGTGGCGTTCGCCCCGCGCGTCGTCCCTCGCGCGGGGGCGTGGATTGAAACGCCGCCATGCCGTCGTCCTCCTCGATGCATCAAGTGTCGTCCCTCGCGCGGGGGCGTGGATTGAAACATCCAAGGCGGCTCGGGATCGGCGCTGATGAACTGTCGTCCCTCGCGCGGGGGCGTGGATTGAAACATCATGGATCGCGCCGGCCACGCTCGGCGATCGTCCTGTCGTCCCTCGCGCGGGGGCGTGGATTGAAACTCCTCGCCGATAATCACGGTCAGCCCGCCACTTCGTCGTCCCTCGCGCGGGGGCGTGGATTGAAACTCACTGGAGGTCGCTTCAGCGACGACCGATCCTCGTCGTCCCTCGCGCGGGGGCGTGGATTGAAACCGCCTAAACGGCCAAGTCGTTGACTACGTGCGCCGGGTCGTCCCTCGCGCGGGGGCGTGGATTGAAACGCGTGCTCATCGCTCAAGGCGGCGCCAGCAGGGCGTGTCGTCCCTCGCGCGGGGGCGTGGATTGAAACCACGACGTGCAGGTAGCCGAGCCGCTGCTCGACGGTCGTCCCTCGCGCGGGGGCGTGGATTGAAACATGTCGAGGTCGCCCTCGATCACGGTCTGCTTGAGTCGTCCCTCGCGCGGGGGCGTGGATTGAAACTGGGTAACGTCGTGGCCCTTTGCCGAGTACGTCAGTCGTCCCTCGCGCGGGGGCGTGGATTGAAACCCATGCGAGGGCGAGGCACTCGTCGCCGGCGACGAGTCGTCCCTCGCGCGGGGGCGTGGATTGAAACTGTCAGCTGACAAAGCGCTAGACCTTGAGCGGCAACGTCGTCCCTCGCGCGGGGGCGTGGATTGAAACCCGCAGTACTCCGCAGGATCGCCCAGCGCCGAGCGGTCGTCCCTCGCGCGGGGGCGTGGATTGAAACTTCGAGAGCGACGGCGAATACGTCGCGTGCGATTGTCGTCCCTCGCGCGGGGGCGTGGATTGAAACCCCTAATGAACGCCGATGAAATGTCAAACCTTATGTCGTCCCTCGCGCGGGGGCGTGGATTGAAACGGCAACTGGGTGAGGCTCGGCGACGGGGTGAGGCTGTCGTCCCTCGCGCGGGGGCGTGGATTGAAACTGCAACCAGTTAACCAGGAGAGGGACATGGCCAGTCGTCCCTCGCGCGGGGGCGTGGATTGAAACCACCTAGCTTATGGATAATCGCGTTGTATCGCGAGGTCGTCCCTCGCGCGGGGGCGTGGATTGAAACGCACCATGAGGCGCCCGCGCATGACGGGCGCCCGTCGTCCCTCGCGCGGGGGCGTGGATTGAAACGCATCCAGGTCATCGGCCGCGCATACGAAAGCGCCGTCGTCCCTCGCGCGGGGGCGTGGATTGAAACCGATTGGGTTGTGACTTTGTGACTTTGTGACCGCGTCGTCCCTCGCGCGGGGGCGTGGATTGAAACTCCTCGATCTTGAGAAGGGTGCCCGCGATGACGGTCGTCCCTCGCGCGGGGGCGTGGATTGAAACACGCTGGCACGCGCTCGGCGACGCGGCGCGGCCGGTCGTCCCTCGCGCGGGGGCGTGGATTGAAACGGAAATCATCGCGGGCTCGGCCGTACCGGCCACGCGTCGTCCCTCGCGCGGGGGCGTGGATTGAAACCGGCGCAGGTGGTGCGGCACCCTAGCTACGGCGCGAGTCGTCCCTCGCGCGGGGGCGTGGATTGAAACTCCTCGGCGTCTCTTGGCGTCGGCGGCAGTGCGCCTGGTCGTCCCTCGCGCGGGGGCGTGGATTGAAACACCCGAGCCGTCATGCACTACATGGCGGCTGCGCTGTCGTCCCTCGCGCGGGGGCGTGGATTGAAACCGACCGCGCAGCGCGGCGGCGGACTCGCGTGGCGGGTCGTCCCTCGCGCGGGGGCGTGGATTGAAACTGCGTTACGAGCACGAGGCAGACGCGGAGTCGCATGTCGTCCCTCGCGCGGGGGCGTGGATTGAAACAGCCATCGACGGCGCGCCGCACGAGAGGCTCGAGTGTCGTCCCTCGCGCGGGGGCGTGGATTGAAACACCTTGGCAGCGAGGTGCGGCGCGGCCAGTCGGCGTGTCGTCCCTCGCGCGGGGGCGTGGATTGAAACATCACCACGCACCTGGCCGACACTTCGAGGCCGCACGGTCGTCCCTCGCGCGGGGGCGTGGATTGAAACTCGCACAACCTCGACGCGCGACCTCGACGCCGTCGCGGGTCGTCCCTCGCGCGGGGGCGTGGATTGAAACGTCTGCCACTGGCTCGCCGGTCTCGACGCCGTCGCGGGTCGTCCCTCGCGCGGGGGCGTGGATTGAAACACGTCACTCGCCGAGCTGCAGGCGCACGTCGCGCGCGTCGTCCCTCGCGCGGGGGCGTGGATTGAAACATCGGCGCCTCGCGCGGCTGGATCGAGCCCCGGCAAGTCGTCCCTCGCGCGGGGGCGTGGATTGAAACCACCGCCGTCGAGGCTCATCCAGGCGGTGGACCGAGTCGTCCCTCGCGCGGGGGCGTGGATTGAAACGGCACCGACGGGTTGAGCGCGCCGAGTGGGTGGCGACGTCGTCCCTCGCGCGGGGGCGTGGATTGAAACCCGATACAGGCCGCGAGCTTGCCCTCGTCGACGCAGGTCGTCCCTCGCGCGGGGGCGTGGATTGAAACATGTAAGCCGTCGTCGCGTAGCGTCGTCGAGCTGTGTCGTCCCTCGCGCGGGGGCGTGGATTGAAACCAGCGCGAGCAGCGCGAGGTGACGCTCGAGCGACGGTCGTCCCTCGCGCGGGGGCGTGGATTGAAACGCGCAGGCAGGAGGCTCAACATGGTCGAGACCCGTCGTCCCTCGCGCGGGGGCGTGGATTGAAACGAATAACTCGACGGGCACGACTCAGCCGATCATGCGGTCGTCCCTCGCGCGGGGGCGTGGATTGAAACTGAGCAGCACCGCCGATGCGAGCGCCGTGCGAGGTCGTCCCTCGCGCGGGGGCGTGGATTGAAACACCGTCAGCTTGTAGTGCACGCTGGCCATCGCTAGTCGTCCCTCGCGCGGGGGCGTGGATTGAAACCATTTGGCGAACTCGACCCGGGCAAGAGCGCTCGCGGTCGTCCCTCGCGCGGGGGCGTGAATTGAAACGCCTTCTGGGGCAACGCTGAGTTCGAGTGCGAGATGTCGCCTCTCACGCGGGGGGCGCGGATTGAAACGGGAAGGAAGATTTCATGCGATACGCGAGGTGCCGGTCGCTCCTCGCGGGGGGGGGGGGGGGGGGCGACTTGAAAACCTCTCCTTTTGATCGAGGCGACACCGAGACGGGGTCTTCGCCCTCGCGCGGCGGTGTGAGGGGAACGGGCGAGCTTGCTCCTCCCTCGTCACATGCCCACTCTCACATCGCCGCCAGCTTCGCCCTCGCCGCCGCCGCCACGCGCGCGGTGACCGCGGCGATGTCGCTTTGCAGCTTGGCGAAGCCGGCGCTCTTCTCGACGGCGGCCTCCTCGAGGTAGAGCCCCCGGTTGATCTCGACTTGCACCGAGTGGCGCTCCTCGGCCGGCGAGCCGTAGCGCCGCACGATGGCGGCGCCCTTGTAGGGGTCGTTGAAGGCGACGCGGTAGCCGAGGGCGCGGAAGGCCTCGGCGAGAAGTTGGCTGAGCTCCGCGGCACAGCTCGTGCCGTCGAGGTCGCCGATGACGAAATCGGCGCGCCGCCGCCCGCTATCGGGGGTCATGGCGTTGCCCACCGACTTCATCGAGTGCCAATCGATGTGCCAGGCGAAGCCGAAGCGGCGGTGGAGGCCGTCGAGCGCCTCACCTAGGGCGCGGTGGTAGGGCCAGTAGACGCGCTCGAGGCGCTCGGCGACCTCGGCCACGCTGAGCTTGTCCGCATGCACCTCGACACCCGGCGTGAGATAGCGCCGCACCAGTCCCAGCCCCTTGCGCGTCTTGTTCGTGGGCCTGAGCGGTGCCGGCCAGGGCTCGGCCAGGAGCTCGCGGTCGAGGTCGTCGGGCTCGCGGTTGGCGTCGATGTAGCAGCGCGGGTAGTTGGCGTGGAGGAGCGTGACGCCGAGTGCCGGTGCCGCCGCCACCAGCTCGTCCACATAGGCGTCCTCGCCCTGGCGAAGGATGTCCTGCGGCAGCCGCACGCGCCAGTCGGCCGGATAGAAGCGCCCGCTGTGCGGCGAGTCGAAGAGCACCGGGGCGGGCTCGCACTCGGGCTCGAGAAGCTCGTAAGCTCGCATCTCGACCTCCCGCCCGCTCAGCGCAACGCCGCCGCGATGTTGCCGCCGTCGCAGGTGAGCACCGCACCCGTCGTCTTCTCGGCGAGCGCCAGCGAGACGAAGCATTGCGCCACGTCCTCCGCCTTGACCTCGCGCTCGAGCAGGTTGCCCGCCATATATTGCCGCTCCGAGAGGCCGCGCGCCTTCGAGCGCGAGGCGATCATCTCCGCCGTGAGGAGGCCCGAGCGGATGCGGTCGGCGTTGACCGCATTGGAGCGGATGCCGTCCTTGCCGTAGTCGACGGCGTATTGCCGCATGAGGAAGAGGGTCGCCGCCTTGGGCAGCCCATAGGGGCCGAAGTCGGGGCCCGGGTTGACCGCCTGCTTCGAGGTGTTGAAGAGGAGGCAGCCGCCGGTCGCTTGCGCGCGCATGACGGCGACCGCGTGGCGCGCCACCGTCTGGTGCGCGAAGAAATTGAGCTCGAAGCTCTGGCGCAGCGTGGCATCCGCGACCTCGCCGATGCGGCCCTGCCAGGCCGCCCCGGCGTTCGACACCAGGATGTCGAGGCCGCCATAGGCCTCGCAAAGGCGCGCGAAGGCCGCCGCCACTTGCTCGCCATCGGTCACGTCGCAGGCGAGCGCCAAGCCGCCGATGGCCTTGGCGACCGCACCTGCGAGCTCTCGGTCGCGGTCGAGCACCGCCACCTCGGCGCCCGCGGCGGCAAAGGCGGCGGCGGTCGCGGCGCCGATGCCGCTCCCCCCGCCGGTCACCGCGACGATGCGGCGCTGGAGCGGCTTCTCCGCGGCCTTGCCGAGCTTCGCCTGTTCGAGCGACCAGTATTCCATGTCGAAGCACTCGGCCTCCGAGATGCTCTCGAAGCGGCCGATGCGCTCGGCCGCGGCGATCACCTCGACGGCGGTCTCGGCAAGATCGCCGGCGACCCGCGCCTCCTTGGCCGAGGCGCCGAGTGCGAAGAGCCCGACGCCGGGCACGAGGATGACGCGCGGCACCGGATCGAGCTCCTTCTTCTTGTTTGCGGCCATCGCATTGTTGCGCGCGAAATAGGCGCTGTAGGCGGCCCGGTAGGCGGCAAAGGCGTCCTTGGCCGAAGCCGCGAATCCCGCGAGATCGCCGGCCGCGGGTGCGGGGAGGATGAGCGGCAGGCGCTTGGTGCGGATCACGTGGTCGGGCGTCACGACGCCGGCCTGGCCGTAGCGCTGGAGCTCGGCGCCGTTCACGAAGGCGAGCACCTCGGGCGTGTTGCGCAAGCTCATGACGAAGCGGGCGGTGCCGCCCGCCGCGCTCGCCGCGGGAAGTGCCGCGAGGCCGCGGAGGATGGGGGCGATCGCGGCGGCAGGAGCGACGCTCTCCGGCAAGGCCGCGCGGGCGAAGCTGCGGTTGGCGCCGTGTGCCAAGCGCTCCTCGGCGCGCGTCACGAGCGCGATCATGCGCTCATAGGCCTCGCGCGCCGTGGCGCCGAAGCTGAAGATGCCGTGCTTGGCGAGGATGAGGCCCTCGACCTCGGGGTCCTCCTCGTAGACCTCGGCGGCTTTCTTGGCCAGTGCAAAGCCGGGCATGATGTAGGGCACCACGGCGGCGCGCCGGCCGTAGACCTCGCGGCAAAGCGCCTCGCCCTCCGGCTGGTCGGCGAGTGCGAGCACCGCATTGGCATGGGTATGGTCGATGAACTTGTGCGGCAGGAAGGCGTGCAGCAGCGTCTCGACCGAGGGATTGGGCGCGTTGCTGTCGAGGAGGTTGCCGCGCTGGGCATTGACCATGTCCTCGTCGGAGAGTGCGGCAAGCGCGCGCAGCTCGCGCAAAGGGCCGAGGCGGACCGCGGGCAGGCCTTGGGGCTCGATCGACGCCATGTCCCAGCCGCTGCCCTTGACGCGGAGCACCTCGACCTCGCGGCCGAGGAGATCGCGGGCTTGCGTCTTCAAGGAGGTGTTGCCGCCGCCGTGCAGCACGAGCCGCGGCTCGGCGCCGAGGAGCCGGGTCGTATAGACCCTGAGGGCGAGCTCCGCCGCGACGCCGGCGGCGCCATAGCGCGCGCGCGCGGCCTCGGCATCGCGGTCGGACCACAGGCTCTGCATGCCGAACTCCGTGCTCAGGGGTGGCGGTCGCCTATCATATCGCACACTCGCCGGCCCTCTTCAGCCCGAAACTTCGCACTAACCACAGCTAGCCATGATATGCGCTGTGCAAAGGCGCCTCGGACCGGCAGCGGCGCGTCCTTCGAGACGCTCGCTTTCGCTCGCTCCTCAGGACGAGGTCCAGTCTTTCTGCCACACACAAATCGACCTCATCCTGAGGAGCGCCCCAAAGGGGCGCGTCACGAAGGACCCACGGCGGAACTGCAAGCGTCCTTGCAGCATCAGCCGCTTTTATCAATCCTCAACGGAGGCAGATGGTCGCGGAACTCGGCGAGCACGGCCTCGTAGAGGTTGCGCTTGAAGGCGACGGCGAGACGCGGCAGCGAGGCGGGCTCGGCCCAGCGCCAGCGGCTGAATTCCGGATGGTGGTCGCGCTCGAGGTCGATGTCGGAGTCCTCGCCGGCAAAGCGGCAGAGCAACCACTTCTGGCGCTGGCCGCGATAGCGCCCGCCCCACGCGCGCGCGCGCGTCTCCGGCGGCAGCTCGTAGACCAGCCAGTCGCGGCTCTCGGCCAGGATCTCGGCCTTGTCGGTGCCGATCTCCTCGGCGAGCTCGCGCAGTGCCGCTTCCGCCGGCGTCTCGCCCGCGTCGATGCCGCCCTGGGGCATCTGCCACGCGCCCGGCATGCCGATGCGCTCGGCGACGAAGACGAGGCCGGCCCGATTGACCAGCATGATGCCGACGCCGCGGCGATAGACCGTATCGTCATGGGCTGCCATGTCAGCTGCCGCTCCGCTGGCGCACCATGGCCGAGACCGGGGCCAGGGCGATCCCCTTGTCGGGCAGCGTCGCGGTCCAGGCCGCGACCCGCTCGATGGTCACCGGATAGGGAAAGCCCATGGCGATGCTGGCGCCCTTTGCCCGCGCCTCCTCCTCGACGGCCTCAAGCATCTGGTCGATGGCGGCGCGCGAGGCCTCGGTATCGATGATGCGCTCGTTGCTGGCCGCCGGCAATCCGAGCTTGTCGGCAAGCGCGCGGACGGCGCTGGCGCCCGCCGCGTGGCTGTCGAGGAAGAGGAGGCCGCGCTCCTTGAGCTCCTCGAGGATCGGCCACATGCTGCTGTCCGAGGCGGTGAAGCGCTGGCCCAGGTAATTGGTCGCTCCGACGTAGCCGGTGAAGCGCGAGAGCAGCCAGCTCAGCCGGTCGAGGTTCTCCGAGGGCGTGAGCACGGTAAGGAGGGCGTGCGGCCCGGCGTCGCCGGTCGAGAGGTCCTCCGCCTCCATGGGAAGGCTCATCAGCACCTCGTGCCCGGCGGCACGGGCGAGCGAGATGTACTCCTCGAGCCCATGGGCGTAAGGCGAGAAGGCGAGCGTGACCCCGCCGGGGAGCTCCTGGATTGCCGCCTCGGTCGCCGCCCCCGAGAGCCCGAGGTTGCCGATCACGATGGCGACGCGCGGCCGGCTGTCGCTCTTGTCGAAGGGGCGGGCGTAGACGCGCCAGGGGGCGCGGCCGTCGGGGGCGATGCGCGGCAGCGGCCCGGCCCTGCCGCGCTCGACGAGGCCGGGCGCCGGCGCCGGCACGAGGGCGAGCTGCGGCGGCGCCTTGGCGCTGGCGGCGGGCTTGCCGGGTGGGCTGCCGGCGGGACTGGCTGCGGGCGCCGGCGCTGCCGCTGGCGGTGCCGGCTCCGCTGCCGTGGGCGGGGCTGCTTGGGGCGCCGGTGCGGCCGGAGTTTCCTCCGCCGCCGGCTTCGCCGGCAGGGGAGGCGCCTCAGGCGGGGCAGCGGGCTCGGGCGCCGGCGCCGCCACCACCGCCGGCGCCGGTGCTGCTGCCGGCGCGGCGGGAGCCGGCAGCGGCGGCGGCAGGTGGACCCTCACGCGCGTCAGCGAGGCGGTCTGCACCTCGCCCGAGAGGGTCGATATCCAGAGCCAGGCAGCCACCTCGAGGACGAGCGCGAGCAGGACGACGATCGTCGCGCCGAGCGGGCTCAGCCGTCGATTCTCGTCCCTTCGCAGCCTGCTGCCATTCACGCGTCCGTCCTTGAGAATGCCCGCCGTGCTGCGGACCTAATTGCTCGCCCGCTGGTTGAAGAGGGCGAGCCCGCGCAGCAGGTCGAGAGCGCGCGAGAGCTGGTAGTCCTGGTTCTCGACCGCCTTGTCGCTGTCGGCCTCCGTGGCGGGAGCGGCATGACCCGGGGCAGCAGCCGAGGGGGCAGCGGCACCATGGGCGGCAGTCCCAGGGGCCGCAGCGCCGGGGGCGGCAGCAGCCGGTGCCGCGGCACCGGGGGCGGCGGGTGCCGCCTTGCTCTCGGGAGCCGTCGCCTTGTTGGCCTTGTCCGGCGAGGCCGGCTGCTCGTCGGGGTTCGGCAAGGCGCCCTTGAGCTCGCGCTCGCTGGGGAACTCGGGCTGGGCGATCTGCTCGATCTTGGCCTGCTCGACCGCGATGTCCGGCTCGATGCCGCGCGCCTGGATCGAGCGCCCGGAGGGCGTGTAGTAGCGCGCGGTGGTGAGCCGCATGGCGCCGTGGGTGCCGAGCGGCACGATGGTCTGCACCGAGCCCTTGCCGAAGGAGCGCGTGCCGAGCAGCACGCCGCGATGGTGGTCCTGCAGCGCTCCGGCCACGATCTCCGAGGCGGAGGCGGAGCCGCCGTTGATCAGCACCACCATGGGCACGCCCGCCGCGAGGTCATGGCCGTGCGAATTGAAGCGCTGCACGTCCTCGGGGCGGCGCCCGCGGGTGGAGACGATCTCGCCGCGGTCGAGGAAATCGTCGGACACCGCGACCGCCTGGTCGAGGAGCCCGCCCGGATTGTTGCGCAGGTCGAGGACGACGCCGGCGAGGTTCTTGCCGAGCTTGTCCTTGAACTTGGCCATCGCGGCCTTGACGCCGTCGTCGGTCTGCTCGCTGAAGGAGGAGATGCGGATGTAGCCGACGTTATCGAAGATCTGCGAGCGCACCGACTGGATCTTGATGGTGGCGCGCTTGAGCGTCACCTCGAAGGGCTGCTCCTTGCCGCGCCGGATGGTGAGCTTGATGGGAGAGTTCACCGGCCCGCGCATCTTCTCGACGGCATCCTCGAGCGTCATGCCGAGGACGGGCTCGTTGTCGAGCTGGACGATGAGGTCGCCCGGCTTGAGGCCGGCCTGGGCCGCCGGGGTGTCGTCGATCGGCGAGACGACCTTCACGAGGCCGTTCTCCATGGTGACCTCGATGCCGAGCCCGCCGAACTCGCCGCGCGTCTGGATCTGCATGTCGCGGAAGCTCTTCGCGTTCATGTAGCCGGAGTGCGGGTCGAGCGAGGTCAGCATGCCGTTGACGGCGGCCTCGATCAATTTGTCGTCATCGACGGGCTCGACGTAATCCTCCTTGACCTTCGAGAATACGTCGCCGAACAGGCTCAAGGCCCGATAGGTGTCGGCGCTGTTGCCTGCGGACTCGGTGCCGGCGTTCTGCGCCGAGCCCACGTCCCGGGAGAGAAGGAGGACGGCCGCCACGGCCGCCGCCGTCATGATGTGACGCATCATCCGCTTACCTTACCTTTGTGAAGTGCCAGCCACGGCAATGGGTTGATCGGCCGGCCGTTACGCCGCAACTCGATGTAAAGCTCGGGCTCGCCCGTCTCCTGCGGCCCCATCACGCCTACCGGCTCGCCTGCCAGCACCCATTGGCCGGCAACGGCGTCAACCCGCGACATGCCCGCGAGCAGGGTATGATAGCCCTCGCTGTGCTCGATGATCAAGATTTGCCCGTAGCCGCGGAAAGCGCCGGCGAAGGCGACCTGACCGTCGTAGGGGGCCACGACCTCGGCCGCGGGGCGGGTCCTGATCGTAATACCCTTGCTGGTGCCGCCATAGGCGTCGGGCTCTCCGAACTGCTTTGCGATCTCGCCGCGCGCGGGCAGCGTCAAGCGGCCCTCGGCCGCGCTCATCGGGCGGATCGCCGTGGGAGCGCCCGGCGGCAGCGCTGCGAGCGCCTCGCCCTCGCCCGGGGCCTTAGGCGCTGCCTCGGCCGGCCCTTGCGGCTTCGGGTGGGCGAGCGCCTCGCGCGCCTTCTCCTCGGCTTCGAGGCGGGCCTTGCGCTCGGCCTCGAGGCGGGCCTTTTCCGCTGCCTCGAGGCGCGCTTTCTCCTCCGCCTCGATGCGCGCCATGAGATCGCGCAAATCCTTGGCCTCGGCGGCGAGCTTCACCACCCGGTCCTCGGCACCTTGGCGCTCCTTCTCGACGCCGAGGTAGAGCTCGCTCTTGCGCGCGAAGAGGGCGGCCAGGCGCTCATGGTCGCCCGTGAGCCTGCGCTCCGCCGCGGCCGCCGCCCGGCGCTCGGCCGCGATCTGCTTTTGCAGCGTGCGCAGCGCCTCGAGATCGGCGCGCAGCTTGCCCGCGCGCGCCTCGATCGCCGGCACCGCGGCGCGCAGCAGGAGGGCGCTCCGCAGCGTGTCGACCGGGCTCTCCGGCAAGGCGACGAGCGCCTCGGGGGGATAGAGCGCCAGCCGCTCGAGCGTGCCGAGCGTCAGCGCCAGGCGCCCGCGCTCGCCGGTGAGCGCCCGGCTCTTCTCCGCCTCGGCGGTGCCGAGTGCGGCGAGCCTGCCCTCGAGCTCGCTGAGCTGATCCTCCTCGTCCTGCGTCGCCTTGGCCGCCGCGATCATGTTGCGCTGTACGTCCTCGAGCTCGCCGGCGAGCGCTGCCGAGCGCTTGCCGAGGTCGAGGGCGCGCGCCTTGTCCGCTTCGAGCGCGCGCTCCACGTTCTGCAGCGCCTCGGCGGGAGGCCTGCCGCCGGGCTCGCCGGCGGCGGCAGGCCCGGCCAGGAGCAGCATGGCCGCGAGCACGAAGACTGCGGCCGGCTCACGCGGAGGCACGCTCGTCTTCTGTCGTGAGGCTGGGCGCGCGCGCGGCGATGAGCGTATGCCCGGTCATGGCCGCCGGCTGCGGCAGGCCCATGATCGCGAGGATGGTCGGCGCCACGTCGGCGAGCCGTCCGTGCGCCAGCTGCTGCGCCCAGCTGGGGCCGTTCACCAGGACGAGCGGCACCGGGTTCGTGGTATGGGCGGTATGCGGCTGGCCGGACTTGGGATCGCGCATCTCCTCGAGGTTGCCGTGATCCGCCGTGATGAGCAGGACGCCGCCCGCGCGCACGACCGCCGCCTCGAGCCGGCCCAGGCAACGGTCGACCGTCTCGGCTGCCTTGACCGCGGCGGCGAGGATGCCGGTATGGCCCACCATGTCGCCGTTGGCATAGTTCACCACGATGAGGTCGAAGCGGCCGCCGTCGATCGCCGCCACCAGGCGGTCGGTCAGCTCGTCCGCCGACATCTCCGGCTTGAGGTCGTAAGTCGCGACCTTGGGCGAGGGCACCATGATGCGCTCCTCGCCGGGGAAGAGCCTCTCCTCGCCGCCGTTGAAGAAGAAGGTGACGTGCGCGTATTTCTCCGTCTCGGCGATGCGCAGCTGGCGCAGTCCCGCCCTGGCGATGACCTCGCCCAAGGTGTCGGAGAGATCCTGGGGCGGGAAGAGCGCCGGGAGGTAGCGGTCGAGTGCCGCCGAATAGGAGACCAGGCCGAGCGCTGCCGCGAAGGCGGGGCGCTCTTTGCGCGGGAAGCCGTCGAAGGCCGGATCGAGGAGTGCTGTGAGCAGCTGGCGCACGCGGTCGGCGCGGAAGTTTCCCATGAGGAGGCCGTCGCCCTCGGCGATGCCGCGGTAGCCGCCGAGCACGCTCGGCTTGACGAACTCGTCCGTCTCGCCGCGCGCATAGGCGGCCTCGATGGCGCCTCGCGCGTCCGCGGCGGGCACGCCCTCGCCTGCTGTGAGCGCGTCGTAGGCGAGCGCGATGCGCTCCCAGCGCTTGTCGCGGTCCATCGCGTAATAGCGCCCGCCGATGGTGCCGAAGCGCACGCCCTCGGTGCCGCGCAAGCTCTCCTCGAAGCGCTCGAGGAAGCCGAGGGCGCTCTTGGGCGGCGTGTCGCGCCCGTCGAGGAAGCCGTGCACCACGACCGCAATGCCGGCCCCGGCGAGGGTGCGGGCGAGGAAGGCGAGCTGGTCCTGGTGGGAATGCACGCCGCCCGGCGAGAGGAGGCCCATGAGATGGGCCCGTCCCTTGCTCGCCTTGAGCTTGGCGATGAAGTCCCGGAGAAGCGCCAGCCCGGCAAGCGAGCCGTCGGCGATCGCGGCATCGATGCGCGGCAGGTCCTGCGTCACCACGCGGCCAGCGCCGAGGTTCATATGGCCGACCTCGGAATTGCCCATCTGCCCCGCGGGCAGGCCGACCTCGTGGGCCGAGGCGTCGAGCAGCGCATGCGGGCACTCGGCCACGAGCCGCCGCCACACCGGCATGCGGGCCTGGCAGATCGCGTTGTCCTCGCTGCTCCGGCGATAGCCCCAGCCGTCCAGCACAGAGAGGACGACGGGGCGGGGTCGGCGAGCCTCGGTCATGGGCTTTATATAGGCCAAGGACGTGCCGGCGAACAGGGCTTTGCAGCCGCTCAGGCCCGCCTCACGCGATCGAGCCCCGCACGCAGCCGCGCGCGCAGCCTCAGCCACGCGACGGCGAGGCGGGTGCCGCGCGGGAGGCTTCCGCCGTGCCGCCTCGGCGAGGCGCCAAAGGGGAAAGCGGGCACGCGGCCCGCTTGCGGCACGCCGCCGGCCGCGAGCTCGATCGCGAGGACCTTCGCCTGCAGATCATCGAGGCTCATGGCGTGCGGGAAGGCGGCCAGCCCGCGCTCGCCCAACGCGGCTGCGTCGACGGCGCCCGCGGCGAGCGGCAGTGCCACGAAGCGCCGCTTGTAGGCGATGAGGTTGTAGCCGAGATAGTTCTGCTTCACGAGCACGGGGGCGTTCCCCGCGTCCGCCGGCCACAGCTCGAGCGGGCGGCGGCGGAACTCGTCCCGGCGCCGCGGCATCGCGGCCTCGGTATCGCCGGCGCGCGGGACGTAGCCAAGCTCGTCGAGATAATCCTTGGGCAAGCGCTCGAGCGCTGCCCACGCGGCAGCGCTCAAGACGGAGCGATAGGCGCCGATCCTGCCCTCGCGGAAGGTCGGGCTCCGGGGATTGAAGATGCGCTTGCCGATCGCAGCCGGATCGCCGGGAATCTGCAGCTTGAGCAGCAGCGACCAGATGAGCTGCCGCTGCAGCCTGTCGCTGCCGCCTCCTGCCTCGCCGACCAGCTCCTCGAAGGCGACGGGGATCACGTTTCCGAAGCTGAGCCACGGAACGAAGCGGCCAACGCGGTCGCGCAAGCTGCCGAGCAGCCAAGGATCGTCGATCAGGCGGAGGAGCCTCTCCTCCGGGCTCAGCCCGGCGAGATAGCCGGCGAAGGGACTGTTGCCCGGCTCGTGGTAATAGCCGGCTTCCGAGACGACGATGTCGTAGGGGTTGCGGTAGATGAAAAGCGCCGGCGTCCGCATGAAGGGGTGGAGGCGATTGCCGTGCGGCTGGCGCCTGACGCTGTCGACGAAGAAATCGGGCGCCGCGGTGTGTGCGTTGCTGTACTCGACATAGTACCAGAAGCCCGGCTCCGGCTGGTCCGGGGGCGTGAAGCCGTCGCGATAGCCCAACGCCCGCACGAGCTCCAACAGCAGGTGGGTGCCCGCTTTCGGAATGGCGATGACGAAGAGCGGCCGCGCCAGGCCGTACGCCTCCGTGAGCGGCGCCACGATCCGCGTGCCGTCGCGATCGACGTAGCCGAGGAGCTGCCGCGCGAGCGTCCGCGGAGCGGTCTCGCACATGATGATCGTGGCATGACGCCCGCTCGCAGGGTCCGCGGCTTCGTCGGCGATGGCGAGCCGGCCGCCATGGGCACTTGCCGGCACCAGTTCGGCCACCCGTTGCGCGAGTGTCCCCGCCGGCTCGAGCCGCACCCTGCGGCCCCGCCTCAGCTCGTCGCGTACCGCCGCCGCAAGGCTCTCCGGGTGCCCGGGGACGAAGCGGAGCTCCCCGCTCGCTTCCGAGCTGCCCGGCCAACGAGCCCTTGCCGGCGCCATCTCCCCGTTCGCCATGCCCAACCCTTGCGCAGGCTCCGCCGCCTCGCGTCCCGGCGGCCGCCGCTCGCGATGACGCGCCGCGCTCTCTGGCATCAGACCACACGACGTTCAAGGAGGTACTACGGTCGGCTGAGCGACTTCCTTCGCTCTTCCCTCGCGGGAGGGCGGCAGCGGCTCTCAACCACGGTGATAGGGGTGCCCCGCGAGGATGGTCTCCGCGCGGTAAAGCTGCTCGGCCAGGAGCCCGCGCACGAGGAGGTGAGGCCAGGTGACCCGGCCGAGGGAGAGCACGAGGTCGGCGCGCGCGAGCACGGCGTCGGCCAAGCCGTGAGCACCGCCGATGGCGAAGGCGAGCTCGCTCACGCCGCCATCACGCCAGGCGGCGAGCTGCGCTGCAAAACCCTCGCTCGTCAGGAGCTCGCCCCGCCCGTCGAGGGCCGCGAGCTTGGCGCCGGCCGGTATGGCGGCGAGCAGCGCCTCGCCTTCCTTGGCCTTGGCCTCCGCCGGCGCCATGGCGGAATGCTGTGCCAACTCCTTGAGCCGCAAGGGCCAGGAGAGGCGGCGCGCGTAATGCTCGTAGAGTTGGCACTCGACGCCGCCGCGCGCTCGGCCCACCGCGGCCACAAGGATTCGCATGGCACCTCGGATGCGGGCGGCGGCCGCGCGGCCGGCACCGTCATGCTCAGGCGATCAGCTCTGCGGCATGCTCGGAGCCGGGGAACGCGCGCCCCCACATCTTTTCCAGCCTGTAGAGTGCCCTGATCTCGGGGCGGAAGAGGTGGACGATCACATCTCCGGCGTCGATCAGCAGCCAATCGCCTTGGCTCTTGCCCTCGACATGCGCCGTCCGGATTCCCGCGGCCTTGAGCTTCTCCATGAGATGCTCGGCCATTGCGCCCACCTGCCGCTGCGAGGTCCCGCTTGCGATCATCATGTAGTCGGCGATCGTCGATTTGTGCTCCAGGCTGATGATCACCGGGTCGATCGCCTTGTCGTCCTCGAGCGAGCGCTCGATCAGTCGGCAAAGCGCCTCAGCGGGGGTGGACGGCTTTCTCTGGCGTCTCGCTATGGTTGCCCTCTCCTTTGTTTTGCTCCGCGTGCCTGCCGCCGCGCCGCGCCCGGATGGCGCTTGCCGAGGCCTTGTGCAGGGGGATGCGGAGAAACACCCATGCAGGCGGCCTGAGCTCGCCGATCCGCTTGGCCCGGTGCTGCCGCACGCGGAAGGGTGCGTAACGGCGCGCGGCCTTTCCAGCCAACGCCTTGAAAGAATAGGAAGGTCGGTCGAAAACTGCAATGGACAGTTCCGTGAAGATTTTCGCCCAGCGCTGCCAGCTTGGGATCTGCGCCAGGTTGTCCGCTCCCATCAGCCAGACGAAGCGATGCCGCGGAAAGCGCCGCTTCAAGACCGCGACCGTGTCGGCGGTGTAGCGCGTGCCGAGCAGCTCCTCGATGCCGCTCACCTTGATGCGGGGGTGGCGGACGGCCGCGCGGGCGGCCTTGAGGCGCGCCCTGAAGGGCGCCATGCCGAGGCGCGGCTTGAGCGGGTTCTGGGGCGAGACGAGCCACCAAATCTCGTCCAGATTCAATAGCTTGAGCGCAAAGAGGCTGATGTGGAGGTGGCCGGCGTGGGCGGGATTGAAGGAGCCGCCCAGGAGGCCGATCCGGCGCCGCCTGCGCGCGGCTTGGGCCGGCTGCCTCACCCCTCGGGCCTCTCGCGCCATTGCCGCTCTCAGGGCCTGAGCTGTCCCTTGCCGCGGACCAGGTATTTGAAGCTGGTGAGCTGCTCGGCGCCGACCGGCCCGCGCGCGTGGAGCCTGCCCGTGGCGATGCCGATCTCGGCACCCATGCCGAACTCGCCGCCGTCCGCGAACTGGGTCGAGGCGTTGTGCAGCACGATGGCGCTGTCGACCTCCTTGAGGAAGCGCTCCGCGGCGGCCGGGTCCGCGCTCACGATGGCGTCCGTGTGGTGCGAGCCGTAGCGGTTGACGTGGTCGATGGCCGCCTCCAGGCCGCCCACCACCTTGATCGAGAGGACGGCATCGAGATACTCGGCCGACCAGTCGGCCTCGCTCGCCGGGGTGATGCGCGCGTCGGCCTCTCGCGCCTCCGCGTCGCCGCGGAGCGCGCAGCCGGCCGCGATCAGCGCCGCGGCGATGACCGGGAGATGGCTGCCTACGACCGCGCGGTCGATCACCAGGCTCTCGGCGGCGCCGCACACGCCTGTGCGGCGCATCTTCGAGTTGAGCACGACCCGCCGCGCCATCTCGAGCTCGGCTGCCGCGTGCACATAGACGTGGCAGTTGCCCTCGAGGTGGGCGAGCACGGGGATGCGGCTCTCGCGCTGCACGCGCTCGATGAGCGACTTGCCGCCGCGCGGCACGATCACGTCGATGAGCCCGCTCATGGCGAGCATCTCGCCGACCGCCTCGCGCGAGCGCGCGGGCACGAGCTGGATTGCCGCCTCGTCGATGCCGGCCGAGCGCAGCCCTTCGGCCAGGCATTCGGCGAGCGCCTGAGACGAATGGAAGCTCTCCGAGCCGCCGCGCAGGATTGCCGCATTGCCGGCCTTGAGGCAGAGCCCGCCCGCGTCCGCCGTCACGTTGGGCCGCGACTCGTAGATGATGCCGATGACGCCCAAGGGCACGCGCACGCGCTCGATGCGAAGGCCGTTGGGCCGTTGCCACGCCGCCATCACCTGGCCCACGGGATCGGGGAGGGCGGCGACACTCTCGAGCCCGGCGGCAACCGTCTCGATCCCCGCCTCGTCGAGGGCGAGCCTGTTGAGGAAGGCGGCACTCGCGTTGCGGCTCCCCGCCTCCGCAAGGTCGCGCGCGTTGGCCTCGAGAATCTTCGCCTTGCTGCGGCGCACGGCCGCGGCGGCGGCATTGAGCGCCTGCACCTTCCGCTCGGCCGGCGTGCGCGCGAGCTCGAGTGCGGCCGCGCGCGCCCGCGCGCCGAGCCCTTGCATGAGGGCATGGATGTCCCGACGCTCGATCGCCTCGACTGCGCTCACGGCCTCGCTCCCTGCCCCCGCCCCCTCACGAGGGCGCCACACTAGCCGGAATTTCCGCGAAATTCCAGGGGCTTGCGGCTTCGGCGGCGCGATGCTCTCGCGCGCTCCCTCAGCAGTTGCGCAACGTCCTGCGTCCTGATGAGCGTGCTGCCCGCCTCTTCGATGGGCCAGTCGCGATATTTGATTGCGGCAAGCTCTTCGATGGCGTCGCGATGTTTGCGAGCCTGCCCGAGCCGGCCTTTGCCGTCGAGCCCATCCGCAGCGAAATGATCGTCCAATGCTTCGCGGCTGATGGCGCAACGGACCGGATGGTTCCCAGCGAGGCCCGTGAAGACGGCAACGTCCCGCTCGAAGTCATAGTGCATGGCCGACGCATCGAACCGCAGCGCCAAGTCGGCAAGGATGTTGCGCGGCCGGCCAAGCGCCTTGAGCGTCACGTCCCGCACGGTCGGATCGACCATGTGCAGCCCATCGAGCAGCAGTTGCGTCCATTTTCTGCCGCGCTCCAGGACCTCGCCCCAGGCGGCGCGGAGATCGCTCTCGCGCTGGTTGGCGAGAACACCAAGAAGCGCTTGCGCTTGAAGCAGATCCTTGTCGGCCTTGGCGTGGCCTCCTTGGCGGCGCCGAGAGACGATCAGCTTATGGAGGGCAAATCGCTCCGGCGCCGGGACAAGGGCGTAGACGCCGGGCCGGTGGAGGACGACGGCCGGCACCGGGTCGCGGATGAGGAAATCGAGAAAACGAAGCGGCAGCGCATCGGTCCCGAGCGCCTTGAGCTTCACCGGCGCGTCCCGCTCCGCATCTCGATTGGTCGCCAGGAAATCGACCCGCAGCCCCCTCGTTGCGTAAGTTGCCGTGCGGCGCGCTTCGTGCGCGTAGGGGAGAGGCCGAAACGACGGATCTGCGCCGCGCAGGACGCCGAGCATATTCGGAATGGCATCTGCGACGGCGACGGAGATCGCGTAGTCTTGCGCGATGTCTACGTCTGCCGTCTGCACGGCGCCGACGGGCAGCCGCGCGCCAAGCATGGCCGAGTAGGTCTGAAAGGCGACCGTGCCGACCAGCACGGCACGGAGGCGGAAGACCCCGGCCTCGGCGAGTGCCGAGAGGACGGCGCCGGCGGCCGGATCGGGCCGTGGCAGATGGGCGGAGCGAACCAAAGCGGAAACCAGAAGTCTGGCGCTCGCGCAGATCGTCGCGCACCTGCTTGTGGCGGGCGATCCGCTCCAGAAGCTCCCCGGTTTCCGCTCCGACGTAGCGCTGCTTGCGCGTGCCGTTCGCGCTCACTTGGAAATACCAGTAGCGCCGCCCTCGGATCGTCTTCGGCGTGAATACGCCCTCTTCGGCGAACGCCTGCTCGAACTCGGCGGCGGCACAGCGTTCGAGAAGCTCGGCGTAGGCCGTCCTCAGCGAGAGGGGGATTTCGGCAGCCATGGAGCCCGTGCAAATAGTATTATACGCATTTTGCGATATGCGTATAATAATATGGCCGAGCGCCGCGTCAAGTTGAATTTATACGCAAATCGCAATCTGCGTATAGCACCGCTCCGCCCCGCGCCGCCCCCTCAGCTCAGCACGAGGTCGTCGCGGTGGATGAGCTCCTCGCGGCCGCGGTAGCCGAGGAGCGCCTCGATGTCGCGGCTGTGGTGGCCCATGATGCGGCGCGCGTCGGCTGAGGCGTAGGCGGAGAGGCCGCGCGCGATCTCGCGACCGTCGGCATCCTTGACGAGGATGGCGTCGCCGCGCTCGAAATGGCCGGCGACCGCCACGATGCCGGCCGGGAGCAGGCTCTTGTTGGCCTTGAGCGCGCGCGCGGCACCGGCATCGACGGTGACGGCACCGGCGGGCTTGAGCGCGGTCGCGATGAGCTGGCGGCGCGCGGAGAGGGGGCTGGTGCGCGGCAGGAACCAGGTGCAGGCGGCACCCGCCTCGAGGCTGGCAAGGGGATGGAGCGGGCGGCCGAGCGCTATCGCCATGCGGCAGCCGGCGCTCATGGCGATCTTGGCGGCGGCGAGCTTGGTCACCATGCCGCCCGAGCTGTAGCCGGGGCGCGCGGCACCCGCCATGGCCTCGATCTCCGCCGTCACCTCGCGCACGACCGCGACGCGCTCGGCCTCCTTTTGGCGCCGCGGGTCGGCGCTATAGAGCCCGTCGATGTCGGAGAGCAGGATGAGCGCGTCGGCGCTGATCATCTGCGCCACGCGCGCCGCCAGGCGGTCGTTGTCGCCGAAGCGGATCTCCTCGGTGGCGACCGTGTCGTTCTCGTTGATGACGGGTACTGCGCCCAAGCGCAGCAGGGCCGCGAGCGTGTTGCGCGCATTCAAGTGGCGCCGCCATTCCTCGGTGTCGCGCAGCGTGACCAAGATCTGCGAGACAATGAAGCCGTGACGCGCGAAGCTCTCGCGATAGGCGTGCGCGAGGCCGATCTGGCCGACCGAGGCGGCCGCCTGCTGCTCCTCGAGCGTGAGCTTGCGCTTGCGCCCGGTGAGGCCGAGCTGGCGGCGGCCGAGTGCGATGGCGCCCGAGGAGACGATGAGCGTCTCCTGGCCGCGCGCCTTGAGCCGCGCCACGTCGTCGGCGAGGGAATCGAGCCAGGCGCTCTTGAGCTCGCCGGTCTCCTCGTCGACGAGAAGCGCCGAGCCGATCTTGACCACGAGGCGCTTGGCATCCGCGAGCTCGGGACGTTTGGCGGCGCTCATGCCGGGAGCTCCGCCCGGCTGCCGCGCTCCGCCGCGGCGGCAGCGGCGTCCTCGCGGCCCTTGCGGATGGCCGCCGCGAGGAGGCCCAAGACCTCCTTGACGCCGGTGCCCGCGACGCCCGAGAGCGGCACCGCTTTCTGCCTGGCGGCGCGGGCGAGGGCGGCGCGTTTCGCCTTGATCTCCGCCGGTGCCAGCGCGTCGCATTTGTTGAGCGCCACGATCTCCGGCTTGCCGGCGAGCGCCTCGCTATAGAGCTTGAGCTCGCGCCGCACCGTGCGGTAGCTCGCTGCAACATCCTCCGCCGTGCCGTCGACGAGGTGGAGGAGCACGCTGCAGCGCTCGACGTGGCCGAGGAAGCGCACCCCTCGCCCGCGGCCCGCGTGCGCCCCCTCGATGAGGCCCGGGATATCGGCGAGCACGAACTCGTCCTCGCCCAGGCGCACGACGCCGAGATGGGGCACGAGCGTGGTGAAGGGATAGTCCGCGATCTTGGGCCGCGCGCGCGTGACCGCGGCGAGGAAGGTAGACTTGCCGGCGTTGGGCAGGCCGATGAGGCCGGCGTCCGCGATGAGCTTGAGGCGCAGCCAGAGCCAGCGCTCCTCGCCCGGCCAGCCGGGATCGGCGCGGCGCGGTGCACGGTTGGTCGAGCTCTTGTAATGGGCGTTGCCGAAGCCGCCTCCGCCGCCCTTGCACAGCACGTAGCGCTCGCCCGCCGCCTTGAGGTCGGCGACCAGCGTCTCCTTGTCCTCGGCCAAAATCTGAGTGCCGAGCGGGACCTTGAGGACGGCGTCCCGGCCCTTGCCGCCGGTGCGGTCGGCGCCGGCGCCGGGATGGCCGCGCGCCGCCTTGAAGTGCTGCTGGTAGCGGTAGTCGATGAGGGTGTTTAGGCCGGGCACCGCGGTCGCGACGACGTTGCCGCCGCGCCCGCCGTCGCCGCCGTCGGGACCGCCGAACTCGATGAACTTCTCGCGCCGGAAGGCGACGCAGCCCGGGCCGCCGTCGCCGCTCCGCACATAGATCTTGGCCTCGTCGAGGAACTTCATGGCTGCTTGCGTAGCCTGCGGGCGATCTCGCCGCCGCCGCAACGAAAACGGGGGAATGGCCGGCCATTCCCCCGCAGAGGCGCCCCTCCCTTGGGGAGAGGCGCTCAGGCGGGCGGCTTCACCGAGACGTAGGTGCGGCCGGCAGCACTCTCCTTGAACTCGACGTGTCCCTCGACGAGCGCGAAGAGCGTGTGGTCGCGGCCCATGCCGACGTTGCTGCCGGGATGGAACTTGGTGCCGCGCTGGCGCACCAGGATGTTGCCCGGAATGACGATCTGGCCGCCGAACCGCTTGACGCCGAGGCGCCGGCCCGCGGTGTCGCGGCCGTTCCTCGAGCTGCCGCCTGCCTTCTTGTGCGCCATGGCATGCTACTCCTTGGGCTTCTTGCTCGTCTTCGCCTTGGCGGCGGATTTGGCCTTGGGGGCCGCTGCCTGCGCGGTCTCGGGCTTCGCAGCCTCGACCTTGGCCGGCTTGGCCGCGGCCTTCTTCTTGGGAGCGGCCGCCTCGGCGGGAGCCGCTGCCGCCGGCTCGGGCGCTGCGGCCGCAGCCTCCGGCACCGCCGCCCTGGGAGCGCCCGACGGCAGGATCTCGGCGATGCGCAGCACGGTCAAGTACTGGCGGTGGCCCCTCTTGCGCCGGTAGTTGTGGCGGCGCTTCTTCTTGAAGACCAGCACCGTGTCGTCGCGCATCTGCTCGACCACCGTCGCGGTGACGACGGCGCCGGCCACGCGAGGCGCTCCGACCGCGGCCGAGGCGCTGTCGCCGCCGAGCATCAGCACCTCGCCGAGCTCTACGACGGCACCCGCTTCGGCGGGCAGCTTCTCGACGCGGATCACGTCGCCGGGGGCGACCCGATATTGCTTACCGCCGGTCTTGACGACTGCGTACATGTCAAACCGAGTGTCGGGGACGAATAAAAGCGCGCGCGCGGCCGCAGCGGCCCTCGCGCAAGCGAGGCGGCACTATAGCCAGGGACGTGCCCCTGTCAAGGCATTGCGCCGCGCTTTGCGCCGGAGGACTGCCGCGGCGCCGGCGCCCGGTAGGGCCGCCAATGGCCGGGCCGCTGCGCCAGGCGGTCGGCGAGGACCGCGAGGGCGGCTGGATTGCGCCCGATGGTGCTGTGGGCGCCCTCGACCTCGATGTTCTCGGCCAATGCCGCCTCGCCGTTGAGGCAGCTCTGCCAGGCGACGATGCCGTCGCGGCGGGTGAAGATGGCGCTTGTCGGCACGGGCGGCGGCAGGGCCAGCGTCGCGAGCAGATGGTCGAAGGAGGCCGCGTGGCGCGCCGCGGCGAGGCGAAAGAGGAGCTCCAGGTTCGAGGCCGTGGGCAGGCGGAAGGGACTGCACAGCGTGATCACCTGGCGCACCGCGGCCGGTTGGCACTTCGCCGTCTCGCGGGCGAGCACGCCGCCGAGGCTGATGCCGACGAGGCTGAGCGGCGAGCCCTGGCGGCGCGCGAGCTCGGCCACCAGCGCCGTGGTGCGCGCGAGCAGGGCGTCGCTCGGGCCGAGGCAGCGGCCGAAGCCCCAGCCGAACGGGCGGTAGCCGAGCGCTGCCAGATAGCGCCTGAGCGGCATGGTCATGCGGTCGCCATGGAGGAAGGGCGGAAAGACGAGCACCGCATGGCCGTCCCCGCGCGGCAGCTCGACAGCGGGCGGCGGCGGCGGCGGGTCGCGGAGCAAGGCGGAGAGGTCGCGCAGCAGGAGGGCGAGGGAGGGCCGTGCGACGGCGCCGTCCGCGGCGAAGATGCGGGCATCGGCGCTCATGGCGCGTTCCCCGCTCCGGCGGCCGGCTCGGCACCTGCGCGCTGCCGCGCGCTTTTTCGCCAAATCGACGCTCTCACTGCTTTCCGGCGAGCTTCCGCATGTAGCTCAGCAGATCGGCGTTCGCCGTCCCGTTGGCCGGCAGCCCGGTCTCGTGCTGGAATAGGCGGATGGCGGCGACCGTCCGCGGGTCCAGCCGGCCGCTGGCCGGGCCCGGGCTGTAGCCGAATCCGTCGAGCAGGCGCTGAATTTCGGCGATCTCCGGCGCGTTTTCGCCGGCGGCATGCGCAGGGGGTGCGGCGGCCGACGCCGGACGAGCGGCGGCGGGACGCGCCGCCGGCCGCCGGACCGGTGGCGCTTGCGCCGTGCGCGCTGCGGCGGCATGGGCGGGGGGCCTGGCGGCGGCGGCCCCCGGCACCTCGGCCGGCTTGGGCACGGGCTCGGGGAGCGCTGCCGCCTCCACCGCCGGCGCCGCGGGCGTCTTCGCAGCAGCCTGGACCGGGGGGTTTGCGGGCGGCGGTGCGGCGGAGGCCGCGCGGGTCTCGGCCGGCTTGGACGCGAGTTGCGCAGGCTGTGCCGGGGGCGTTGCGGCAGGCGCTCGGACCGCTGCGGCTGCGGCCGGCGCGGCTGCGGCCGGCGCGCGCGTCTCGGCCGGTTTCGCTTCGGACGGCGGAGCCGGCGTTGCCTGCGCCGAGGCTGCCGTCGGCGTTTCGGCAGTGCCTTGGGCGAGGGCGCTCGGCGGCGGCGGTGCTGCGGTGGCAGCGCTGGCCTCGGCCGGTTTGGGCGCGGGCGCGGGGAGCGGCAGCGCCTGCGCCGCGGGCGCCATCGCGGCTGCGGAAGCACCCTGCGCCGGGGCGCTCGCGGGCGGCGGTGCTGCGGCGGCCGCGCGAGTCTCGGCCGGCTTCGGAATGGGCAGCGGGAGCTGGTACGCTTCCGCGACGCTGGCCGCCGGCGGCGCCGCCGCGACTTGGGCCGCGACTTGGGCCGCGGCGCCGGCGGGCGGCCGTGCCGCGGGCGCGCCTGCCGCAGCCGGCGCTGCGGCCTGCGGCGGCTCGGGGGCTGCGGGCGCCGCGGCGCTCGCCTCCTTGCCGCGCCGCGGTGCCGCGGCATCCACCGCGGCTGCGGCGCCGATCTCGGCGCGCGACGCCGGCCGGATCTCGATCGACGCGGCCGCCGCCTCGTAGCGGCGGTCGCCCTCGGCGATCTCCGTAGCACTCAGCTTCGGCCTGAGCGACTTGAGATAGTCCGCCGCAGCCGGGACGTTGCCGCGCTCCGCGACGCGGAACCATTTGTAGGCCTCGACGGCATCCGCAGCACCGCCGCGCCCGCTCTCGTAGAGCGTGCCGAGATTGAGCGCCGCGAGCGGGAGGCCGTCCTCCGCCGCCTTGGCGAACCACTTGCGCGCCTCGGCGTCGTTTTGCGCCACGCCCTTGCCTTCGGCATAGGCCGTGCCGAGGTTGTACTCGGCCGGCGGGTAGCGCTGCTGGGCGGCGCTCAGGTACCAAAGCAGCGCCAGGCGCGGCTCCTTCTCGACTCCCAAGCCCTTCTCGTAGAAGACGCCGAGGTTGTACTCGGCGGCCGCGAGGTTCTGCACCGCCGCCAGGCGCATCCAGTGCGCCGCCCCGCCGTAGTTCCGCGGCACCTCGCCGCCGATCACATAGAGCATGGCCAATTCGTACTGCGCGTCGGGGTCGCCCTTCTTGGCGCGCGCCTCGAGCTCCTTGAGCTTCCGCGCGGCGGCGCGCGGCGGCTCGGCGCTACCCGGCTGGGGTGCTGCTTGCGCCTGCGGCGTTGCCGCGGCCGGATCCTGAGGGGCCAGCAGCTGGCTGCCCGCCGCCTCGCTCGTGGCAATGAGGCCCCAGCCGATCTGAGAGAGAGCCGCGGCGAGCAAGAAGGCCCGCAGCAGCGCCCGCCTGCGGGCGGCCGGGCGCAGCCCTGCCGCCGTGCCAAGCGGCGCGTGCGCCTCGCCTTCGCCCCTCGCCGGAAGCGTGGGGGCAGCAGCCCGAGCCATCGACCCTCTCCAATGCATCGCCCCGATCATAGCAAGAATCGCGGCAGGCCTGTACGGTGTCGCAGCCCCGGGCCGCGGCCGTGCCGGCGCTGCCATGGCGCAGTTGCCGCGCCCCCTGCCGTTGCGCTAGTCTCGCGCCCCTCGCCGACCTCGGCTTGCCCGGATCGAGCGCCCGCTAGCGCGCTCGAGGGGCTGCCTAACTGTCCCCGCGCGGAGGGGTGCCGGAGCGGTCGATCGGGGCGGTCTCGAAAACCGTTGTACCCGCAAGGGTACCGTGGGTTCGAATCCCACCCCCTCCGCCAAACCTACCGTTCGCAGTTGTTCGCAGGCGTCGGCGAACGTATTGAAAAATATCTTAATTTTCCAGTATTATCTGCTCGTAATCGTCCGTCCGCGTTCGCCCGAGATTGTGGGTAAACGCGTTAGCGGCGTGGGTAGGGATGCGGGTAGAAATCGGTTAAGCGGATATGGCGCAATTCATCGGTAGGCTCACCGCCCTCAAAGTTCTCAGGACGAAGAAGTCTGGCATGTACGCCGATGGCGCCGGCCTCTATCTGCAAGTGACGGGCGATGGCGATGCGCATATAGCGAAATCTTGGATTTATCGATTCACGCTTCGCGGCAGAGCCCGCGAAATGGGGCTGGGCTCGCTTTCGACATACGGCTTGGCGGAAGCGCGCATCAAAGCCGCGGAGTGCCGACGGCTCACCTATGAGGGCATAGACCCAATCGATACGCGCAAAGCTGAGCGCGCCAAGGTCGCACTCGATGTCGCCAAAGCACTGACCTTCAAGGAATGTGCCGCGCAATACGTCACGGCGCATCGCGTCGGCTGGCGCAATTCCAAGCACGCGGCGCAATGGAATGCCACCATTAAAACCTACGCCGAACCTGTCATAGGTTTCCTGCCCGTCCAGACCATCGATACAGCTTTGGTAATGAAGATCATCGAGCCCCTTTGGTCGAAGAAACCGGAAACAGCATCGCGACTACGCGGGCGAATCGAAGCCGTACTTGATTGGGCAACGGCGCGCGGTTACCGCGAGGGCGAGAATCCTGCGCGATGGCGCGGCCATCTCGACAAACTGCTCCCCGCGCGCGCCAAGCTGCGCAAGGTGAAGCACCATGCCGCCCTACCCTATGACGAGCTGCCCGAGTTCATGGCCACGTTGCGCACTCATGACGGTGTTTCGGCCCGCGCACTTGAATTCCTGATCCTCACGGCGGCCCGCACGGGCGAGGTAATCGGCGCCCGCCCGGATGAGATCAAGGAGAGGGTTTGGGCGGTGCCGGCCGGGCGCATGAAGGGTGGCACGGAGCATCGCGTGCCATTGTCCGCGCCCGCCCTGGCAATCGTCGAGACGCTCCAGAAGGAGCCCACCGGCACGTTCCTATTCCCCGGCGGAAATCGCGACAAGCCGCTCAGCAACATGGCGATGCTGGCGCTACTTGAGCGCATGGGCCGCGCGGACCTGACCGCTCACGGCTTCCGCTCGACGTTCCGCGATTGGGCGGCGGAGCGCACGAACTACCCGCGCGAAGTGGTCGAGATGGCGCTGGCGCATGCGATCGAGAACAAGGTCGAGGCCGCCTATCGGCGCGGTGATTTGCTCGAAAAGCGCCGCTCGCTGATGGCCGAGTGGGCGAAGTTCTGTGCCCGCATCAAGCGCACGGGGGATGGTCAGGTCGTGCCGATCCAGCGTCGCGGATAGACGGCGCTTTCGATAACCGTTTTGGATCGCTGGCAGTTGCGGGGAGCCGCATTGGCCGAGACCGACATTCGTTGAAGGCGGCAATCTAACCTAACCTCTAGCAATATCGCGGACGGCTACACATTCGAGGGGAACCGTGAATATCAATCACGCCCGTTGTCCATCCCTCAAGAATACCCCTGGCATCAAGGCGACAACACTGTGCGTCAGGATGCTAATGAAGCGCAGCTTGAGACTGAGCACCATTTCACCCCGAGTGCGGTAGCGCATTCGCTACACTCAGCAGCGAGCCATTCATATTTAGTGCGAACCTTTGGCCTGCCGATGTTCGCCGCAAGACCATCCTGGATCTGCTTATTTGCTGCTTTGAGGAAATCTGTAGCATCAGTCGGGACCGGGTCAGGTGACGGTATAATCTCGGTCCACGGAATAAAATTCGGCCCCCATTCTGGATTGAAAATATCGATGAAGTGTTGTCCGTCGCGATCACGCTTTACCAACGATTTAAGATGAGGATGCGCGGACCCCTGCCCAAACTCGTCCAATCGAAACTCATGTTTCCAATGCGCCATTGTCGCGTCGTCCAAAATGACACGCGGATAGATGGCAACAGATTGTTCCAGCCGATATGCGTCGACGAATGCCGGGCCGACCACGATCCGTTTGTGATGATAAAGTGACCCGACGGTGATCGCTCCCCTGCACGGGAAACCCAATAGTAAAAGATGTCGGCAAAGATATCCGATCTCTCTAACCATATAGAACACACGGTCGGCCTGCATCATGGAGAGAACGAAGGAGTCGGAGAAGAAACTGGCGGTCGCAAAGGGGAGCTTCTTCATGAACTGATCAAATAGTTTGTTGGTGCCAATCAGCTTGCTGATCTTGGCCCGCGCAGCTGGGTTCGCGTCACTCGCTTTCACAAGATCGGCAAAGCCCAGTACGTCGATAAAAGCAACCGCCCGCTCCTGGTAGTCGAAAGAGTTGGTATCGCTTGCGAGCATTCCCACCTCCCGGCGGTCGATTTCGCTACTTTAAGCAGCCTGGAGCACGATTTCGCCTAATCTAATCCTATTCGACATTCCCCAGAAGCCAATCATTTCGGCTTCCATTCGCGCGCAAGCCGCTGGGCCTCGGCAATCTCCTGTGGCGTCATCTTCGCCGCGATCATGTCGCGTGCCTTGACGGCATCATCACGATTTTCAGTCTCCGACGCTGGGAAGCGCATGGCAGCCAGATTAAGCCATTTGTGCGCCTGTATATAGTCTTGCCGCACCCCCTGGCCGTTGCGGTACATGACACCGAGGTTGTACTGCGCGTCGGCGTCTCCCTGGTCAGCAGCCTTGCCGAACCACTTCACGGCCTCCGCATAGTCCTGCGGCACGCCAGTGCCCTTATCGTACATGATCCCGAGGTTGTATTGGGCGATGACGACGCCCTGGTCGGCAGCCCTCCGGTACCACGTCGCCGCTTGCGCGTCGTCTTGTGGCACCCCGTCACCGTTCTGGTATTTGACTCCGAGGTTGGATTGGGCCGGAGCGTAACCCTGAACCGCGGCCTTGCGATACCACGTCACCGCCTGTGCGTGGTCCTTCTCCACGCCTTCGCCGTAATCGTACATCACCCCAAGATGGCCTTGAGCCTGGGCCTGCCCCTGGTCGGCAGCCTTGCGATACCACTTCACCGCCTCAACCTGATCTTTCGGCACGCCACGGCCCGAGGCAAACATGTTTCCGAGGGCACTTTCAGCCCCAGCATGTCCCTGGTCGGCCGCCTTGCGGTACCACTTCGCCGCCTCGGCATCGTCCTGTGGGACGCCATGGCCACTCTCATACATAGTCCCAAGTATCAATTGTGCCGGGGCCGCACCCTGGGTTGCCAGTGGGCGGATAAGTTGAAGTTCTGTCGCGTAGTCCCCGCGTTGATCAGCCGCCTGAGCGGCGGACACATCCTCAGCCACGCTGGCCAGCACTGGACGGGCAAGGTTCACAGACAGAACAAGGGCCACAAGCCCGGCCTTAATCAAGCTATGCATGGTTCATGCCCACGGCCAAGGTTCCATTGCTCATCAATATCCCGAGCGACCCTACACCTCGTACATCACTGAAAAATCGGATTTTACTGGCCTGCATGCTCCATGGCCGAGGCGGTTTTCGTGATGGTTTGGATCAAAGCGGCGTCTCGATCATCATGCGAAGCGACACCCGTACGTAGCTTTGGCAGAACACCTCGGGCGTACTTGCACGCCTCCAAAAGTGCCTCCGCGACCGCTGCAACCAGGCTAGGCTGGATATCGTCTGGCGTCCGATGGCGCATCAATCGACCTACCCCGTCACGCGCAATCTCAATGAGCCCATAGATGATGACGACATCCATCGCATCACTTCCAAGAAGTCCAATTTTATGAGTATTGGCAGGATATACGATCGGGACAGGCATGCGCGACAAGCTCTCCACCGTACGGGCCGTGATCGGTCCATCGGCTTTGTTGACCAATCCTTGGAGCGATATATGCGCTCCGAAGGCTCCCGGGATTAGTTGACGGAGCTCGATCGCGAGTGACTTGCGAAGGGCCTCGATCTCTCGATCAACCTTCCGCTGCTCGATCCTTAATGTCACGCACACTGCGATGATCGCTGCAAGTAACGCTATCAAGCCGGCGAGAAGCGACTGCCAATGATCCAGGAGATCTATGATGGTTGTATAGTGCCACGGCGCGGCCATTCCCTCCTCCAAACTCATCTATGCCATAGCTCCCACAGTGAGATTAGGCTATCTCGAGGCGCGGAAAGGTCGGCAAACGGATTGAAAACGGGCTTTCGATAGCGAATTTGAGGCCGAAGAAAGGCTTGGATTTTGCTCGACTATGCAACCGAATACACTTGCAAATTGCAGCCCGAACGACCGAAAGCGTGCTCAACTTTGTGCAGCGGCACCGATGCCTCCTGCCGCTGCCAAGCCTATTTTGAGGTTTGATTCTGCATCCTGAAAGCCCCGAATTTCCGACTACAATCGCCCATTGGCGGAATTGCCATTTCTCGAACAGGGATCGTAGTAGAGCGTAGTACGGCGCAGCGACGACGAAGAAGAAAATGAGGGCAAGTTAAAAGAACGGCACCATCCGGTGCCCAAGTGCTTGTCTGCACATCGTTTTTCATGGCGCCACCCTATCGAGCCGTGACGCCATAATACTGGTAAAGCACGATTTTGGCGCGTTTTCTTCGGCGCCACCGCAAAACTCCGGCCAGGGCCACAGAGCGGTGCCGCATTGCCATTGGTGCCTTCAAGCAAGCGTGCCGGGCCGCGTCGGGCTGTCAAGCCCGCAGCCGCGCAAGGCGCGGTGCCCCGGGGGGCAGGCTTGACAGCCCGCCTCATGCGGCCCGGCATAGGCTTGCCAAGCACCAATGGCAAAATGGGCAGCGGGCTTCCGTCTCTATCAGACGGCGACTTCCCTTTCAGATGCAAAGCGCCGCCGGATGAGGTAAACTTCCGCCCATGGCGACAAAGCGCAAGACGGACGCGGACGCCTCGGCGCTCGACCCGGCCTATGTGGCCGCGGTCGAAGAAGCGCGTGCCGAGGTCGATGCTGGCAAGACCGTTCCTTACGAGGAGGTCCGCCGATGGCTGCTATCGTGGGGCACTAAGAAGGAATTGCCGCGCCCGCGATGCAAGTAAGGTTCGCTGACGCGGCCCTCGCGGATATCGAAAGCATCCGAGCCTATATCGCACAAGACAACCCATCGGCCGCGAGCCGAACGGCCGTCGCGATCGTCGCGGCGACCGACCGCTTGGGCGCCAACCCGCGCCTAGGCCGCCTTGGTACGATGCCCGGCACCTTCGAGCTGATCGTCCGGCCCTATGTGCTCGTCTATGAGATTCACCGGGCCGAGATCATCGTGCTACGCGTCTGGCATGGACGGCAACGGCGCCCGGGAACCTGATTGAGGTTCGCACGCCGCTCACGACGGCGCCAGGCGCACCGGGAGCGAACGAATTCTACCGCGCTCAAAGCTCTCCCGAATACGAGCGACTGCGCTTCGACTGCCTTTGTTCATGCTCTACTATCCTTAACCCGACGCACTCGGGAAATCGCCATTGACGGCGCACGATGCGAGGCCCAATTCCGATTCTCAACGGATATTTTCTTGGAGGAGGGTGGCGGTGATTGGGGACGACAATATCCGGGCCGGCGATCCGCGACGAGATCGGCATTCCGGTGCCGCGGATGCATCAAGGAGAAATGATGCCCGTGGCACGCCAAGGAGGTCGCAGGAACAACTTCCGACAGACGCGGCGACCACCGCCATCCCTTTTGCACAACGCCTCGCCTGTACCGTCGCGGAGGCGTGCGAGGCCACGGGCCTAGGTCGAACGAAGCTTTACGAGCTGATCGGCGAAGGGTTGCTCGACACGACCATGATCGGGCGCCGCCGGTTGGTGCTGGTGCGTTCGCTTCGAGCGCTGCTGGAGGAGCACGACGCGCAGCGTCGACCGACGCCCCGTTGAGCTCGCTGTGATTTTGGCACTTATCGCTCTGTCAGTGTATAGTCGGCGGGCAGGATCAAGGACGAGAGCGATGCGGCCATCGGAAGCTGTTGCGCAACACCGCCAGGCACTTTTGGAGATGGCCCGCCGCTACGGCGTCTCGAATGTGCGGGTATTCGGGTCGGTTGCTCGCGGGGAAGATGGCGAGGGGAGCGATGTCGATCTGCTAGTCGATGCGCCCCGCGGAACGACCTATTTCACCTTGGCCCGCTTGCAGGATGAAGCGGAACGCCTGACCGGTATCAGCGTCGATATCCATACTCCCGAAGGATTGAAGGCCCGTGTCCGCGCCGAAGTGCTGGCCGAGGCACGGCCGTTGTGACCGGAAAAACAGGTAAGGAGCATCGCGCCAACGTCGACGAATGCCTGGACGAGATGCGGGCGAGTGCCGCGGCCATCGCGCGGTACATTGATGGGCTCAGCGAGGAGCGCTTCACCCAAGAGGAGATGCGACAGGATGCCGTCGTGCGGCGGCTGGAGATGATCGGCGAGGCGGCCGACCGTATCATGAAGGCGGATCCTGAATACGAGAAAAACCTGCCGGGCATAGCGCTTGTCGAAGCCAAGCGCATGCGAAATTTCGTGATCCATGGATACGATCAGGTCGACATCAGTGTCGTTTGGCACACGGCGAGGCATGACATTCCGAGCTTGCGGGCAGCGATCGAGAAGGTGCTATCCAGCCGTAGATTGAAAAGCTGACCGCACCAGGGAGCCAAATCGACCGCTGTCATCCGCACACACTCGCCAGAATCCGGCGCACCCGCGCGGGTAACGCTGCGGGAACAGCGAAGGCCATATACGGTACGTATTTGATAATATTGCGTTATTCAGCCTCGAAGGGCGGACACCCCCTCCGCCACTTCAGAACAGAACTGCGAACGCCGGGCGCAGCCGGCTTTACGCCGGCTGCGGCGGTCAGCGTCTGAAGCAAGTTGCTTTTCGAGCCGATGATGCGGACCTCGCGGTCGGCGACCTCGACGCGCTGGGCAAGCGCCCGAAGGTGGTCGCGGCGATAGCCGCCGCCGTCGATCCTGATCCGCTCGCGCGCCGTCCTGGCGAACCTCTGGACCATCTGCGGCGTGATCGCCTGCTGACCTGACGACTCCAGCATCGCGGCAGCACGCGCGGCGTCGGCTTGCGCCTGGTCGCGGATCGCCTTGAGGCTTGCGACGCGCTCCTTCAGCGCTGGGTCGTCGAGATCGGCAACGCCGGCCTCGATGGCGTCGTAGAGCCGCTTGAGGCGCAGATCGGTCTCGGTTGCGCGCTTGTTCAACTCGACGATGTGCTCGCGGCGGCGGCCGGCGCGCTCCTGCCGGCTGTCCAGAACGGACGCCAGAATCTCCTCGAGCCGCTCCGGCTGGAGCAAACGGTCGGCGAGGTGCTCCGCTACAAGGGTGTCCAGCTTCTCCATCGGGACCGAACGGCCCTTGCAGCCGGTCTCGCCCTGCCGCGCCTTGATCGAGCAGGTGTAGTAGCGATACCGCCCTCCCTTCCCGGTCCTGAGCGTCATGGCGCCGCCGCAGTCGGCGCAGAAGCAAATGCCGGTAAGGAGGGTGGGGCCGCTCACGACGCGCGCCGGCGTGACCTTCGGATTGCGGGCGCGGAGATGCGCCTGGACCGCGTCGAATGTCGCCTGATCGATCAGCGGCGGCACCTCGACGGTGACGATCTCGCTGGCAGGCTTCAGCGTCTTATTCTTCGCGCGCTTGTTGAACTCGTGGCGGCCGACATAGGTCGTCCGCGTGAGGATGCGGTGCACTTGGCCGATGCCCCAGCGTCCGCCGTCGCGGGTGAAGATGCGATGTTGGTTGAGATAAACCGCGATGTTCTTGACGCCCATCGGGCCGCTCGTCGCGTCGCCCTCCAAAGCCAGCCGATAGATCAGCCGGATCGTGTCGGCGTGCAGCGGATCGATTTCGAGCTTCTTCTTGACCTTGGCGCCGCGCTGCTCGGCCGCGACGACGCGGTAACCGATCGGCGGCAATGAGCCGTTCCAGAAGCCTTGCCGCGCGTTCTCTTTCAGCGCACGAAGAACATGCTTGGCGTTTTCCTTCGCTTGGTACTCGTCAAACAGCGCCATGATCTGCCGCATCATGACGTGCATCGGATCGTCACCCATCTCCTGGGTAATCGAGACAAGCCGAACGCCATTCTTGGCGAGCTTGCGGACGTAGAACTCCAGCTCGAAGTGGTCGCGGAAGAACCGCGAGAAGCTGTGAACGATGACGATATCGAAGGGCGTGGGCTTGCTGGTGCCCGCTTCGATCATGCGCTGGAACTCGGGCCGGCGATCATTGGTGGCTGATGCGCCGGGTTCGACGTAGGTCTCGGCGAGCTGGTAACCGCGCGACTGGCAGTACGCCTCGCCTTGCCGCTTCTGATCCGGGATCGAGACATCATGCTCGGCTTGCCGCGCCGTCGAGACGCGCAAGTAAAGGGCGGCGCGCAACGGCACGGTCATCACGATTGTCCTCTCAGATCATCGGCACGGCCCCAACAGCTCATCGAAGACATCGCCGAACCAAGCCTCGAACACGTCGAGCTCGGCATCGGTAATCGGCACGGCGTCAGGCCAATCGTCCGTGACGGTCCACGTCTCGAAGGTCATGCTTCGGCGGGCGCCCGATGCGGGGCCAGGGCTCGATCGGAATGTAAAGGTCATCGGGCAAGATGCCCAGGCTGGCACGCGGGCGAGGCATCCCGACAGGATCGCGCCGAGCACTCCCAGGATGAACGGCCGATCTCTATCCCGCAGCATCCTTCCCCCTCCCGGCGGTCTCGCGGCGTAGATGGATGGCGGTTTCCACGTTGATATGATTGACGTTTTTGTGAAAACGTATGGCACGGGTTTTCCGGCGGATGGCCGAAAAGCTAAATCATTCCAATCCACTGCGCGCGCCGGACGGCCTCGCTTTTCCCTTGCCGTCCCGACACCGCTTCGCCGAATATATCCGAAAACGCGAGCGCGCAGTTAGCCGGTTCGCCGCGGCGAGGAACCGATGGGCAGAACGAAATTTGAGATCGAACATGTCCCGGGAGTGTCGGTCTCGACCGACGATATCTTATTGGATCTTCGCCGGGTGGCCGAATGCGCCGGCGCAAACGTCATCTCCGCAAGGCTGTATCAGCAATACGGAAAATATTCTTGGAGCACCGCCGCCAAGCGATTCGGCAGCTGGAATAAGGCCGTCATAGCGGCTGGGTTAGAAATAGCGAATGAAATCAATGTCTCCGACGACCGCCTTTTCGAAAACCTGATGCGTCTCTGGGAACATTACGGTCGGCAGCCGCGCCGCCGCGAACTCGCCCATCCGCCTTCGCTGTTTTCTGAAGGCGCCTACCGCCGGCTTGGCTCATGGACGGATGCACTGAAGCAATTCGTCGCATACGCAAACGCGCAAGACATGGAGCCCCCGGCTCCGGGCGAAGCTTCAACCGGTCACAAAACAGGACGAGATCCATCCCTAAGACTCCGATTTCGCGTGATGAAGCGAGACAATTTCTCATGTCGTGCTTGCGGAGCAAGTCCCGCTTTGACGCTTGGCTTGTCGCTACACGTCGATCACGTCAAGGCGTGGAGTCTTGGCGGCGAGACAGTCGAAGAAAACCTGCAGACGCTGTGCGAGCCGTGCAACCTCGGCAAGAGCAACGTACTCTAAGCCCCGGCGACACAGTTCATAGGGCTATGGCGTAGACATAGTGCTCATCATCGTCGGTCGTGGCCCGCCACCCTTCGCCCTTGGGGCTACGGGTGGCATGCCGCTTATGAGATCGACGGGCGTGGGGAGACTGTCGCCGCGCATGCGGCGCGCCCAAAGACGGCGTTTGCTGCGCGAAGCCGCCCACATCTCGCCGCTTGACGCCCAAGACGTTCTTCGGTCAGTCTCGCCGGCCTCGGGGGGAAGCCTTCGAGCCGAACGATTGAACATAGCAGCGCGGAGCAATGGAAATGGCTACCCATGGTTTTATTGCCTGGCTGATCATCGGCGCCGTCGCCGGCTGGCTCGCGGGGCTTCTCGTCAAGGGTGGCGGCTTTGGTCTGATCGGCGACATCGTCGTCGGGATCATCGGCGCTTTCATCGGCGGCTGGCTCGCCGGCTTCCTTCACATCAATATCGGCGGCGGGCTGATCGCATCCATCATCACGGCGACCGTCGGGGCGGTCGTCCTGACCGTCATCCTGCACCTCGTCAGGCGAGCCTGACGTAGCCCCCGCCGCCGGCCTGCCGACTGGCGGCGCGGCCGGGCGGCTGCCCGCTTCGCTTGGCCGCAGGGCTTAGCCGCGGCACCGTGCTGCCCGCGATCCCTCGCTGACCTAGATCAAGGCACGCCGGTTGCCGTCCCATGTAGGCTCGGAAGTGGCTTGGCTTGGAGAGGCACATGCAGCTTCCGGTACAAATCACCTTCCGCAACATGGCGCCGTCGCCGGCCGTGGAAGCGCACATCCGCGAGCGCGCCGACGCCCTCGAGCGCTATTTCGCAAGGATCATCGCGTGCCGCGTCGTCGTGGAGGCGAGCACGCGCCGCCAGCGCAAGGGCCGGCTGTACCATTTGCGCGTCGATCTCACCGTCCCGGGGCGAGAGATCGTGGTCAAGCGCGATCCCTCGGAACACCACGCGCATGAGGACATCCTGGTCGCCGTGCGGGACGCCTTCGACGCCGCCCGCCGGCAGCTCGAGGACCACGCCCGCGCCGCGCGCGGCGACACGAAGGTTCACGAGACGCCGCGCCATGGCCGCGTCGTCCGGCTCTTCAAGGAGAACGGCTACGGTTTCATCCGGTCGAGCGGGGGCGAGCAAATCTATATGCACCGGAACGCCGTGGCCGGCGACGCCTTCGACGCCCTCGCGGAAGGCGACGAGGTTCGCTATGCCGTCCATGAGGGCGAAGGGGAGAAGGGCCCGCAGGCCAGTACGGTGGTCCCGCTCGGAAAGCACCACCTGGCGCCGTGAAAGCCGGCTGCCGGTCGGGTGCCGCGTGCGGCTCAGCAGGTCATGCCGCCGCTTGCCGTGCGATGCACGTCCGGGCCATGGCCAAGCGCCGATCCGTGGGCGAGCGCCTGCTCGACGGCGTGGCGTACGTGCGTCTCCGCATAGAGGGTGCCGTGCGCCAGCGCGGGCGCCAGCAGTATCGCGGCGCCGAACGCCGCCAGCAACGCCCACGACGCCAGCAGCGTCCGCGTGGTGGCGAGGACGCGTCCGAGATCGACCGCATAGTCTTTGACGTATTCGGCGAACACCGCGCATGTCGAGCTACCGTGCATCATTTCGTCCTTCCTGGTCATGACATCCTCCAACAGCACGCATGCCGCTCTAGATGTGTTGCGCCGCACCATACGAGTACGGCCGTACGAGCAGGGAAACCATGCATCCGCAGCAGGGGTCGCCTGTGCCGGGCGTTTTCCCGCGGCATCTCTTGTCGATGACCGCGCGGCGGCCGCCGCCATTCGCACCATCACAAAGATTTGACAGCGGCGCGGCGGCTGGCGCGCCTGGGCGGCAGCGAACCCGGTCTGGCGCGGGTGCCGCGGCGGCGGCGGCCGGGGTGCGCGTGATCCTGGTCGACACCTCCGTCTGGATCGACCATCTGCGCGCCGGCGAGAGCTCGCTCGCCGAGCTCCTCGATGGCGGAGGCGTCCTCGCCCACCCCTTCATCATCGGCGAGCTCGCGCTGGGCCGTTTGCGGCGGCGCGCGCTTATTCTCGGCGCCTTGTCGGATCTGCCGCAGGTGCGCGTCGCCTCGGACGCCGAGGTGCGGCACTTCATCGAGCGCCACGCCCTCCACGGGCTCGGCATCGGCTATGTCGACGCCCATCTGCTCGCCGCCGTCCGGCTTACGGCAGGGGCGGCGCTATGGACGCGCGACAAGCGGCTGAACGGCATCGCACGGCGGTTGGGGATGGCGACGAGACTTCCTCTGCGCTGAGGCGTTGGGCCCTCGCCTGAGCGGCTTCAGCCGAGGGCGAAGAACGGCAGCCTCTGGGAGGCCGTGTGCTGCACGAAGACGACCCTGACCGCGCGGCCGACCAGGCCCTCCTCCTTGTGGGGCGGGCGTGCCAGGCGGCTGAACATCGTAGGTCCCTCGCGCAGCCGCACGGCGATGAAGTAGTAGGGCACCTCGTCGACGAAGCTCTCGGCCTGCGGCCGCATGATGCGCGTGAAGGAGAGGATGGTGCCCTGCCCGGAGACGTCCTCCCAGCGAAGCTCGTCGCATCCGCAGTGGGGACAGCAGGGACGCGGGTAATAGATGAAGCGGCCGCAGTCTTCCGCGGTGCAGCGCTGCAAACGCAGCGTCCCGGCATTGCAGGCCTCCCAGAAGGGCCGGCTGATCTCGCTGATGCGCGGCATCGGTTTCTCGGCCATGGCCCGCCTCAGGCCCGTGCCAGGATGGCGGCGCTGGTGGAGAGCCCGCGGCCGAAGGCGACCATGCCGTAGCCCGAGACCACGCCCCGGCGGCATTTGATCTGCCGCTTGCCGGCCTCCCCGCGCAATTGCTGCACGGCCTCCACGACCGCGATCATGCCGCCGCTCCAGCCGGCCTGGCCGGCCGAGAGCTGGCCGCCGCCGGTATTGACCGGGAAATCGCCGTGCACGCTGAGATCGTGCTCGCGCACGAAGCGCGCCGCGGCACCCTCGCCGCAGAGGCCGAGCGCCTCGAACTGGAGGAAGCTCATGGCCGGATAATCGTCGTAGACTTGCGCGAAATCCATCTCGCCGGGTGCAGCACCCGCCTGGCGGTACATCTCGTCGCGGAAGACGTTCCAGCCGCCGGCGAGCGACAGGGGCTCGGCGGCGGGATGATTATGCAGCTCCCCGCCGCCCAGGATGCGGACCTTGGGCACCTCGAGCTCGCGGGCGGCCCGCTCGCTCGCCAGCACGACCGCATCGCCGCCGCTGCAGGGATAGACGCAGTCGTAGAGATGGATCGGGTCGGCGATGACGCGGGCAGCCAGGTAGTCCTCGAGGCTGAGCGGCGTGCGGAAGAGGGCATTGGGATTGAGGATGGCGTTCTTGCGCTGGGCCACGGCGAGGCGGCCGAAATCCTCGCGCGTGGCGCCGTATTCGTCCATATAGCGGCGCGTATGAAGGGCAAAGAGGCCGTTGGTGCCGCCCCAGCCGAAGGGCTTCATGTAATCGCGCTGTCCGGTGTTGCGCTCCTGGCCGAGATGCATGTCGAGGGTGAAGGTATCCGCGGCGGCGCAGAGGACCACCTCCGCGTCGCCGGCCTGGATGGCGCGGGCGGCGCGCAGGACGGCAATCACGCCCGAGGCGCCGCCCGAGACGCCCTGGTACACCCAGCGGAGCTCGAGGCCGAACTGCTCGGCGAGCGTGGTGGCGTTGTCCGGCGCCATGCCGAGCGAGATGGCGGCCCAGCCGTCGACCTGGCGCTTGGCGAGGGTTGCCGAGCGCAGCGCCCGCCCCGCGGCCTCCCACATGAGCCGGTGCGCCGACTTCGCCGTGCGCTTCTCGTAGGCGGTCTGCCCGGCCCCGACGATGAAGACGCCGTCGTAGTTCGCGGCCATGTCCCTAGGGCCGGAAAGGCATGGCGAATGACCCCGTTCCCCTGGCGAGCTTGCGCTTCGAATCCTTGCTCGGCCCGAGAGGGAAAATACGCTGCCGGCGGCCGTCCTGATAGATGTCCTATAACGCGAAATTGACCGCGCCGCGCGCCACCTTAAATCGTCATGCCGCACGCCGGCGCCCCCGCCGACGGGGCCGCATCGCCCGTCCCTGCCGAGGAGCGTGTCATTGCCCGGCTTGGCGGCGATGGCGCGGAGGCTCGGGACGAGGGATGTCGCAAACGTCGAGATTGCGGACTATCATTGAAGGCGGCAATAGCAGGTAAGGACTGACCCATGGAGCTGTTGCGCAACCCGCACCCGGGCGAGATTCTGAAGGACGAGTTCTTGCGCGAGATCGGCATGAGCCAGAATCGGCTGGCTCGTGCGATCGGCGTTCCCGGCAACCGCGTCCATGCGATCGTCAACGGCACGCGGGACATCACGGCCAACACCGACTTGCGCCTGTGCAAGTTCTTCGGCCTTTCCGAAGGCTATTTCCTGCGCCTGCAGAACGCGCACGACACGCTTGAGGCCAAGCGCCGCATCGCGGGCGACGTGGCCAAGATCACGCCTTATAAGCAGGAGCGGGCCGCTTAGAGTAGAGGAGAGACCATTCGCGCCGCCGGGCGCCCTCAGCACGCCTCGAGCGGCACGCTGAGCCGCATGCCGGGGACGCGCACCCCGCCGCGCTTGCCGGGCTCGACCGAGCCGTAGCGCTCGGCGAAGACGGGCGGCAGCGCCCGTGCCTCGGACGGTGCCAGCCAGAGGCGGAGGAGATGGCGCCTGCGCTCCGGCTCGGGCCAGTCCTCGAAGCCCGTGCGGTCGTGGAGAAGGGTGTGGTTGTGCACGAGCTGGACGTCGCCGGGCGCGAACGCCATGTGCAGGCACAAGGCCGGGTCGTTGGCGAGCGCGTCGAAGAGGTCGAGCGCCTCGCGCTGCGTTTCGCTCAACGGCGGCACCCCGGGGAAGCGGCGCGCGGAGTCGATGTACTGCCGCTGGTAGATGGCGCTCAGCCGTCCGGCGTGCCAGTTGAAGACGGGGATGCGAAAAAAGGGCAGCGCTCCCGCCGGCACCTCGCCGCGGCGGTCGGTCTCGATGGGTGCTAAGAGCACCTCCGCAAGATCGGGCCGCCGCGCGCGCATCTCGTTGTAGATGGTGAGCGAGCTCACCAGGCTCGAGAGCCCGCCCGCCCTCGCCGGATGGAGGCAGAGGAGCCCGACCACGTCGGCCGAATCCGTGTGATAGGTCTGGCGCTCGCGGGTCTGGTAGATGCGCACGTTGGGATCGCTCGAGGCGAGGCCCAGGTCCTTGACGTGGCCGAGGAGGTGGCCCTTGGCGTTCTGCGGCAGGAGCGTGCCGAGGTGGCTGCCGAGGCCGAGGAACGCCGCGGCACTCCGCCGCACGCCGTAGCGCTCGACGGGAAGCCCGCGGATGACGGCGAAGCCGCGCCCGTCCAACACCTCGGCCAGGATGCGCGCGATGCGCGGCGCCAGCGCCGGGAGCGGGAAATCCTCCTTGCGCATGGCGGCGAGTTGGCGCCCCTCCGCCGCGGCGTGCGCGCTCGCCGCATCGAGCTCGGCGAGCTCGTTCTCGCCGAGCTGCTCGATCCAGTCGCCGCGCGCCGCCATCGCGGGTCCGTACCAGGCAGCCGGCCCGCCGATGCGCGCCGGCACCTCGGCGAGGGCGGCGCTCACGTGCTCGCCTCGGCCAGCGCCTCCATCCGGGGCTCTCCCCGGTAGCCGCAGGCCGCAAGCGCTGCGAGCATGTGGGCGGGCGGCGCTGCCGTTGCGGCGATGGGCGGCCTCGCGGGATAGAGCGGGATCGCCACCGCGCGCGCGTGGAGGTGGAGGGGGCGGGCGCCGGCGTTATCTCCGCCATAGACGCCGTCGCCGCGCACCGGGCAGCCGAGTGCCGCGAGATGGACGCGGATCTGGTGGGTGCGGCCGGTCAGCGGCCTGAGCTCGAGCCAGGCGATTCCGGGGGCCGTGCCAAGGACGCGGTAGTCGGTCACCGCCGCCTGGCCCGCGGCATCGACCGCCATGTGCCAGCCGTGCCCGGGCGTGCGCTTCTTGAGCGGCAACGCGATGCGGCCGGCGGGCTCGGGCGGCTCTCCGTCGGTCACCGCCCAATAGGTCTTCTCGACGCGGCCTTCTGCGAAGAGGCGGCCCAGGCGTGCCAAGGCCTTGCGGTGCCGGCCGAGCACGAGGCAGCCGCTGGTGTCGCGGTCGAGGCGGTGGGCGAGGGAAGGCGGGCGCGGCAGGCCGAAGCGGAGTGCGGCGAAGAGCGCCTCGAGATTGGCGCCGCCCTTGGGCCCCGCATGCACGGCAAGCCCGGCCGGCTTGTCGATGATGAGGACGAGGCCGTCGCGGTAGAGCACGCGGGCCTGCAGCTCCTCGGGAGTCATGGCGGCGCCGGACGCAGCGCTCGGATGCGCCAGGCATTGCCCGAGGCCTTGTGGCTTACGAACACCTCGTCGAGGGTCTCGTAGGGTGGTGCCGCGAGAGCGGACCACAGCGCGTCGATCTTGCGGTCGAAGCTGCCGCCCTCGGGGCGCGCGCGCGTGATGGAGACGATGAGCACGCCTTTGGGCGCGAGATGTGCCGCGTAGCGTGCGATCTCGCCCAAGGGGTTGCTGAGGAAATAGACCACCTCGTTGAAGAGGATGGCGTCGTAGCGCTCGTCCGCGGGCGGGCTGAAGGCCTCGGCCGAGGCTACGACGAAGCTCGCGCGCGGGTCGGCGAAGGGCACGGCCTCGATCGCCGCTGCGGCGAAGTCGACGCCGGTGTAGGCGACGAGGCAGGGCTCGTCGAGATGCTGGAAGAGCTGCCCGCTGCCGCAGCCGATGTCGAGCACGCGCCCGCCGCCGAAGAGCCGCACGTAGAGCGCCGCCACCGCGAGCCGCGCCTGCTCCTTGGGCGCCCCAAGATAGCTCCAGCGTCCGGCGCGGTAGTCGCGGTCCCAGCTTGCGGGCTCGCTCTCAGCAATCGCCATGGTCACTCCTCGCGCGGCTGCCGGGATTTGTAACACTCAACGCCGGCCGCGAACAGCGCTCGCCCGCTTGCCGGCCCGCGGGCGGGGGACTAAGGTGGGCGCCAAATCAGTCCCAATTCCGAGGAGACGCGCCATGGCCGAGATGCTGTCCGCCGAGGACTGGAAGCGCAATGCTGCCCGTCTCGCCTTCCCCAAGCAGGCCTTCATCGACGGCAAGTACGTCGATGCCGCCTCGGGCAAGACCTTCGATTGCGTCAACCCGGCGACGGGCGAGGTGCTCGCCAAGATCGCCGCCTGCGATAAGGAGGACGTGGACCGCGCGGTCGCGGCGGCTCGGCGCGCCTTCGAGTCCGGCAAGTGGTCGCGCCTGGCGCCGGCCCAGCGCAAGCGGCGCTTGCAGAAGCTCGCCGAGCTCATGCTCAAACACGCGGGCGAGCTCGCGCTCCTCGAGACGCTCGACATGGGGAAGCCCATCCGCGACAGCTCGGCGATCGACGTGCCGGGTGCCGCCAACTGCATCGCCTGGAACGGCGAGGCGATCGACAAGCTCTATGACGAGGTGGCACCGACCGATCCCAACGTGGTGGCCATGATCACGCGCGAGCCGCTCGGCGTCGTCGCTGCCGTGGTGCCGTGGAACTTCCCCCTCCTCATGGCGTGCTGGAAGATCGGCCCGGCGCTCGCCACCGGCAACTCGATGGTGCTCAAGCCCGCCGAGCAGTCGCCGCTCACCGCCTTGCGGCTCGCCGAGTTGGTACTCGAGGCCGGCATCCCCGAAGGCGTCTTCAACGTAGTCCCCGGCTTCGGCGAGACCGCGGGCCAGGCCATCGGGCTTCACATGGACGTGGATGCGGTCGCCTTCACCGGCTCGACCGAGGTCGGCAAGCTCTTCCTGCAATACGCCGGCCGCTCGAACATGAAGCACGTCTCGCTCGAGTGCGGCGGCAAGACGCCGCACATCGTGATGGCGGACTGCCCGGACCTCGAGAGTGCCGCCAAAGCCGCGGCCTTCGGCATCTTCTTCAACCAGGGCGAGGTGTGCAACGCGGGCTCGCGCCTGCTCGTCGATGCGCGCATCAAGGACGCCTTCCTCGAGAAGGTGGTGGCCGTCGGCCAGCGCCTGCAGCCCGGCGATCCGCTCGATCCCAAGACGCGCATGGGCGCCATCGTCGACAAGACCCAGCTCGAGCGCGTGCTCGGCTACATCGAGGCGGGGAAGAAGGAGGGCGCCGAGCTCAAGATGGGGGGCAAGCAGGCGCGCGCCGAGACGGGGGGCTATTACGTCGAGCCCACCGTGTTCGACAAGGTGGAGAACCGCATGAGGATCGCCCAGGAGGAGATCTTCGGGCCGGTGCTATCGACCATCACGTTCAAGGACGCCGAGGAGGCGGTGCGCATCGGCAACGACACCATCTACGGCCTCGCCGCCGCGGTGTGGACGCGCGACGTGAACACCGCACTCCGCACCGCCAAGGCGCTCCGCGCCGGCGTGGTGTGGGTCAATTGCTTCGACGAGGGCGACATGTCGACCCCCTTCGGCGGCTTCAAGCAGTCGGGCTTCGGCCGCGACAAGTCGGTCCACGCGCTCGCCAAATACACCGAGCTCAAGACGACGTGGATCAGGCTGCAGTGACGCGTCGCCTATGTGTCTCCCTCTCCCGCACGCGGGAGAGGGACTTATCGCCACTGCCGATGTGCGCTTGAGCTAATCCTCAGAGGGCGAGGGCCGCGGCGAGCGTGCCGCCCGGCATCACTGCGCGCTCTTCCAGTAGAAGCCCTCGGAGACAGCGCCCTTGGCCGGGACGTCGATGGTCTTGCTGAGCTCGACGCCCTCGGACACGGCTACGACCCGATAGCGCCCGGGGGCGGCCTTGGCGTAGAAATAAGGTCCCTCCGAGACCGCGTCGACCAGCGTGGTCCCCTTGGCATCGAGGATCTTCACCTTCACGTCGGCGAGGAACTCGCCCGAGCCCTGGGCCGCGAAGAGGAGGTGCAGGTTGTAGTCGCCCCTCACCTCGCGCAGCATCTCCACGTCGTCGAGGCCGACGCCGCCGCTGATGTAGCTGACGCCGTTCTGCGTCTCAGCCTGCATGGTGGATTGCGCGCCCGCCGGCACGGCGGCAAGCGAGAGGACGAGGACGAGCGAGAGGACGAGGGCCTTGGTCATTCCGTTCGACTCCATTGTTCCATTGTCCGCGGCGGAGGATTTATCGCCCGAGCAGCTGCCGAGCCGGACGAGAATGCGCGAACATCAAGGCATTTCAAGGGCAAATGTCGTCGGCGGGGCGACGGGCGGCCGAAGATCCGGCGCGTGCGCGCTCAGCGGGTCCGGGCGCCCCGCCGAGGTGCGAGCTCGCTCGCGCTGACGGCGCGCAGCAGGCTGCGCAGTGCTGCGGCGCGCTTCTGCCCGATCGCCGCCTCGAATTGCGTCTGCGCCTCGGCCCAGGCCTTGACCGAGCCGCGCAGCCGCGCGGCACCGGCCTCGGTCAGCCGCACGTCCTTGTTCCGCCGATCGCCGCTTGCCGCCGCGACCGTGACGAGCCCGTCGCGCGCGAGCGGCAGGATGTTGCGGCCGAGCGTGGTGCGGTCCATGACGAGCTCGGCGGCCAGCGCGTTGATCGTCAGCGGCCCGAGGTGCCTCAGCTTCGCGAGGATCGAGAACTGCGTGGTGCGCAACCCCGCCGGCGCCAGAAAGCGGTCGTAGAACTGCGTCACGTGCCGGGCCGCCTGGCGCACCGCCAGGCAATTGCACTCCGCCAGCCGCGGCCGGGCCTCGGCGGGGGTCATGGCGCTCTTCCGGCTGGACAAGTCTCCATAGGCGACCATATTGGGTGCATATACGCTGATGTCAACCGTGTCCGCGAGGCCGGGGAGCCGCGGGCCGCCGCTCCCTTGCGCAGAAGAGGTGCCGAATGAGCGTCCGCTATCTGGAAGACTTCGCCGTAGGCCAGACCTTCGGCTCGGAGAGCCTCACCATCGACGAGGCCGCGATCAAGGCCTTCGCCGCCGAGTTCGACCCGCAGCCCTTCCACCTCGACGACGAGGCCGCGCGCGGCACCTTCTTCGGCGGCCTCGCGGCGAGCGGCTGGCACACTGCGGCCTTCACCATGCGGCTCCTCCTCGCGAGCGACTTCAAGCCGGCCGGCGGCATCCTCGGCGCCGGCGGCGAGCTCAACTGGCCGCGGCCGGTGCGACCCGGCGACGAGCTCCGCGTCGAGAGCGAGGTGCTCGAGGTGCGGCCCTCGAAGTCGCGGCCCCGGCAGGGCATGATCAAGGTGCGCACCACGACGCTCAACCAGAAGGGCGAGGCCGTGCAGGTGCTCATCGCCAACCTTCTGGTGCCGCGCCGGCCGGCCTAGCGGGCGCTGGCAGAGGGCGCTCCGCGGCCGCCGATCACGCGTTCGAGATTCGCTTTCGCGCCCGCGCCGTGCCAACCTCCGGCTTCGCTCAAGCCTCGCACGGGAGTTCGCCCATGACCCGCTCCGCCAAGATCCGTCCCATGGCACGGCTCGTCCGCTCGGCCCTGGTGGGAGCGGCGGCGCTCGCCGGACTCGGGCTCGCGACATACGCCTATAGAGGCGCCTACGGCGGCGAGGAGGCGCATCTCGTGCCGCCGCCGGCCGTCGACGAGGCGGCCGGGCCGCAGGCGGCGAGCGAGACCGCCGTCCTCGCAGGCGGCTGCTTCTGGGGCGTCCAGGGCGTCTTCCAGCACGTGAAGGGCGTCATCAACGCCGTCTCGGGCTATGCCGGCGGGGAGGCGGCGACGGCGCACTACGAGATGACCAGCGAGGGCGACACCGGGCACGCGGAATCGGTCGAGATCACCTTCGACCCGCACACGGTGAGCTACGGGCGCCTCCTTCAGGTCTTTTTCTCGGTGGCCCACGATCCGACCGAGCTCAATCGCCAGGGACCGGACAGCGGCACGCAGTATCGCTCGGCCATCTTCCCGGCGAGCGACGAGCAGGCGCGCGTGGCGAAGGCCTATATCGCGCAACTCGACAAGGCGCGCGTCTTCGGCAGCGCCATCGTGACCACGATCGAGCCCGGCAAGACCTTCTACCGGGCCGAGGACTATCATCAGGACTTCCTCACGCGGAACCCCAGCTATCCCTATATCGTCTACAACGATCTGCCGAAGATCGCGAACCTGAAGCGGCTCTTCCCCGCTCTCTACAGCGCCGATCCCGTGCTGGTCATGGCCGGGCGCTCCTGAGGTAGTATGGCCGGCGGGCGCTAAGCCGCCGCCCCGCGCCGCTCGCGGCGGATCAGGTAGAGGTTGCGGATATAGATGAGGAAGCCGCCGGCCTGGCTCACGATGAAGACCGGGTCGCGGCGATAGATGGCATAGGCGAGCACGATGGCGGAGCCGGCGATGCTCAAATACCAGAAGGCGAGCGGGATGACGCTCCTCCCCTCGCGCTCGCTCGCCAGCCACTGCAGCACGAAGCGCATGCCGAAGAGCGCCTGGCCCAGGAAGCCGATGCCGATCCAGATCTCTTGCGCGGTCATTATTTACTCCTCGGGCTCGATCGCGGGTGCCGCCTTGCGCCGCATCAGCCAATAGACGCCCGCAAGATCGACGATGCCGACGAAGGCCCGGTTGCCGAGCCCGTATTTCGATAGACCTGAGAGCCGCGGCCGGTCCGTCACCTCGACGAAGGCCACCTTGCCGCCGTCTCGCCGCACGAGGGCGGGGAGGAAGCGGTGGCTGTGGTCGAAGCGCGGCAGGCGGAGGAAGGCGTCGCGCCGGCAGAGCTTGAGCCCGCAGCCGGTGTCCGGTGTTGCGTCCCTGAGCACGGCGCGCCGCACGCGGTTGGCGATGCGCGAGGAGAGGCGCTTCATGAAGCTGTCCTGCCGCCGCCGCCGGGTGCCCGCCACCATGGCGAGATCGGCGCCGCCCGGCTCGCTCAATTTGGCGAGGAGGCGAGGGATATCGGCGGGATCGTTCTGCCCGTCGCCGTCGAGCATGACGAGCCAATGGCCGCGCGCCGCATCGACGGCCGTCCAGAGGGCGAGGCTCTTGCCGCCCTGCTCGCGGTGCCGCACCGCGCGCAAGGCGGGATAGCGTGCGCGCGCCGCCTTGAGCCGCGCGGCCGTCGAGTCCGCGCTGGCGTCGTCGCAATAGACGATCTCGAAGGGCTCGCCCAGGCCCTCCATGACCGGATAGAGCTCGGCGAGCACGGGCTCGATGTTGCCTTCCTCGTTGTAGACGGTGATCACGACCGAATATTTGGGCGAGTCTTTCGCCGGCGGGCTCGGAGCGCTCGGGGCCATCGTCTCTCTGCTGCTCGCTCTCTCGGACGGCCGGGATGGCAGTGAGGGCTAGCCTGACCTATTCATGACCGTAGCGCGTGTTTCGCCGGCGCGCACGATTTTTCGCAAGGCTCATGCCGGCCCCCTGCGTCGCGCTCTCGCTGAGGCGGGCGTCCTATGTCTCTTTTGGGTCTTGGTCGGCGATCCGAGGACGACCGATCTCCGTCCGCTCTCGAGTCCCGCGGCCGCGCTTTCGGTCAAGGCGCGGTTGTGCTACCGTCCGCGGTGTTCGGGAGGGAGCCATCTGGGGAGTCCCGCGAAAAAGGGGGGAGCGAAAATGCCGAAATTCCTGATCAAGGGGAGCTACAGCGCCGAGGGGCTGAAGGGCCTGCAGAAGGACAAGGCGTCAGGCCGCGAGAAGTCGATCGCGGCCGCCTGCAAGGCGCTCGGCGGCAAGCTCGATGCCTTGTACTACGCGCTCGGGGATGACGATGTGTTCGCCGTCGTCGATATGCCGAGCCACGTGCACATGTCCTCGCTCTGCGTCGCGGTCGGGGCGAGCGGGATGGTGAGCACGCGCACCGTGCCGCTACTCACGGTCGCGGAAATGGACAAGGCGCTCGGCGAGGGCACGAAATACCGGCCGCCCGGCGGCTAAGCTGCGCGACCGGCCCTGCCGCCCACGCGATTGGCGCCCGGCGAGGATACGGGGCTGGGCGGGCATTGGGCCGTGGCCGCTCGCCGTCGCATGACCGTTCTGGCGTTCCTCCTCGCCCAAGCCGACGAGGTGATCGAATGATCTCGCGGCGCGAAATCTTGGGCGCGCTGTTCGGCTGCGGCGCGCTTGCCTGGACCATCGCTGCGCGGGCCCAGCAAACGGCACGAGTACCCCGAATAGGCCTCCTCGATCCCGGGCTTGCACAGCTCTTTGCGGCCTTTCTCAAAGGGATGCAGGATCTGGGCTATGAGGAAGGACGGAACGTGGCCTACGTGCGGCGTTCCGCCGAGGGCCACGCCGAGCGCATTCCCGCCCTCGCCGCCGAGCTCGTGGACCTCAAGGTCAATGTGATCGTGACTGCCGCCCCGCAGGCGGTCCGTGCCGCCATGGCCGCCACCGCGACGATCCCGATCGTCTTCGCGGCGGTCGGCGATGCGGTCGGACAAGGCATCGCGCTGAGCTTGGCGCGGCCCGGCCACAACGCGACCGGGTTCTCGTTCCTCAACACCGAGATCAGCGCCAAGCGCCTCCAGCTGCTTCACGAGGCGTTTCCGTCCGCGCGGCAAATCGCGGTGCTCGCGGATGGCAGCGGCCCGTCGAACAGCCTGGATGCCACCAAAGAGGCGGGCAGCAGCCTGGGGCTAGCACTTCAGATCCTGAGCGTGAGCGGCTCCGGCGAGTTCGAGGGCGCCTTCCAGGCCGCCGTCGCCGGCCGCGCCGAGGCGCTCGATGTTCTGGCATCGGCCTTCTTCAACGCAAACAGAGTACGCCTCGTCGAGCTGGCCGCACGCTACCGCCTTCCCGCCATGTACGAAACCGACGACTATGTGCATGCGGGCGGGCTCATGTCCTATGGGCCCAGCCTCACCGACCTCTTCCGGCGTGCCGCGAGCTATGTGGACAAGATTCTCAAGGGAGCGAAGCCCGGCGACCTCCCGGTCGAGCAGCCGACCAAGTTCGAGCTGGTGATCAATCTCAAGACCGCCAAGGCGCTCGGCCTCGCCATCCCGGCGTTGCTGCTTGGCAGCGCCGACGAGGTGATCGAATGAGGCGCTTCAAGCTCAGCCTCTTCGTCAAATACGCCGCCCTCATCGTCGGCCTGGTGATCGCCGTGCTGGTGATCAACGGCGCAATCGATCTCTGGTTCACTTATCAGGACAAGAAGCAGGAGCTGGTCGACCTGCAGAAGGAGAAGGCCGAGGCGGCGGCCCAGCGCATCGAGGAGTTCGTCACCGAGATCGAGCAGCAGGTGGGCTGGACGACCTTCGCGCAGTGGGCGCTGACGCCGGTCGAGCAGCGCCGCTACGATTACGTGCGCCTCTTGCGCCAGGTGCCGGCGATCACCGAGCTCGTCGAGCTCGACGGCCAGGGCAAGGAGCAGCTCAAGGTCTCGCGCCTCGCCATGGACGTGGTCGCGAGCGGCGCCGACCACTCGCGCGACGCGAGCTTCACCGAGGCGGTCGCCAAGCGCGTCTATTTCGGCCCGGTCTACTTCCGCAAGGAGTCCGAGCCCTACATGACGATGGCACTCGCCGGCAGCGGGCGCAATGCCGGCGTCACCGTGGCCGAGGTCAATCTCAAGCTCATCTGGGACGTGGTCACGGCGCTCAAGGTCGGCAGGGAGGGCTACGCCTATGTGGTCGATCGCCGCGGCCGGCTCATCGCACACCCGGACATCAGCCTCGTGCTGCGCGACACCGACCTTGGGTCCCTGCCCCAGGTCGCGGCCGCGCGCGCGGGTGCGGGCGACACCGTGGCACTCGCGCGGAACCTCGCGGGCCGCCAGGTCTTGAGTGCCAGTGCCGCGATCCCGGAGCTCGGCTGGCACGTCTTCGTCGAGCAGCCGCTCGCCGAGGCCTTCACCCCGCTTTACGCGGCGGCCCTCCGGGGTGCCGCCATCGTCTGCTTCGGCCTCCTCTTAGCAGGACTCGCCGGGCTCTACCTCTCGCGCCGCATGATCGGGCCGATCCGCACGCTCGAGGCGGGCGCACGGCGCATCGGCGGCGGCGAGCTCGCGCACAAGATCGAGATCTCGACCGGCGATGAGCTCGAGGAGCTCGCCGGCCAGTTCAACCGCATGAGCGAGCAGCTCCAGGAATCCTACGCCGGCCTGGAGCGCAAGGTGGAGGAGCGGACCAGCGAGCTGCAGGAGTCCTTGGCGCAGCAGACGGCGACGGCGGACGTGCTCAAGGTGATCAGCCGCTCCACCTTCGACCTCGAGCGCGTTCTCGATACGCTCGTAGAAACCGCCGCACGGCTCTGCGCTGCGGACCGCGGCAGCGTCTTTCGGTTGGAGGGCGATGCTTTTCGGGTGGCGGGGTCCTATGGCCAATCACAGGAATTCATGAGGTTCCTCGAGGAAAATCCCCTCCGCCGGGACCGCGGATCGCTCGCCGGCAGAACAGTTCTGGAGGGCCGCTTGGTTCACATCGTCGATGTCCTGGCCGACCCCGAGTATATAGTGGCGAACTACGCGAAGCTTGGGGGTTTCCGGACGGGGCTTGGCGTACCGCTGGTGCGGGAAGGGGTGCCTTTTGGGGCGTTCGTGCTCGTCAGAAAAGAAGTGCGCGCCTTTACCGACAAGGAGATCGAGCTTATCGCCACCTTTGCCGACCAGGCGGTCATCGCGATCGAGAACGTGCGCCTCATCACCGAAACCCGCGAGGCGCTGGAGCGGCAGACCGCCACGGCCGAGGTGCTACAGGTCATCAACGCCTCGCCCGGCGACTTGGCGCCGGTCTTCGACGCGATGCTGGAGAAGGCGACGCGAATCTGCGAGGCGGGTTTCGGCACGCTTTATCTTCGCGAGGGCGAAGCGTTCCGCGCGGTCGCCATGCACGGCGTCTCACCGGCGTTCGCCGAGACCCGGCGTGGCCTCATCCAACCCGGCCCCAACACCGCCCTGGCACTCGTTGCCCAAACCAAGAGCACGGTTCATATGGAGGACATTCGCACGCAGCAGGCCTATGCGGAGCGCGATCCGATGGCCGTCGCCAGCGTCGAGCGCGGCGGATTCCGAACGCTCCTCGCTGTGCCGATGCTGAAGGAAAGCGAGCTGATCGGCGTATTTTCCATATACCGCCAAGAAGTGCGTCCCTTCACCAAGAATCAGATCACGTTGGTCACGACCTTCGCCGACCAGGCGGTCATCGCGATCGAGAACGTGCGCCTCATCACCGAAACCCGCGAGGCGCTGGAGCGGCAGACCGCCACGGCCGAGGTGCTACAGGTCATCAACGCCTCGCCCGGCGATCTGGCCCCGGTCTTCGAGGCGGTGCTGGAGAAGGCGCTGCGCCTCTGCGCGGCGTCGTTCGGACACGTCTTTCGCTATGACGGTACGTCCATGCGCCTTGCCGCGAGCCAGGGCATGCAGATCGAGGAGGCCGGCTATTTCCGCGAATGGGTGCCCGACGCGGGCAGCGCCGTGGACGAGGTGGTGCGGGGTGCCGCCAAGGTTCACATCGTCGACGTGGTCGATACCGATGCCTATCGCTCCGGCATCGTGTCCCGCGTGAAGCTCGTCGAGATTTTCCGCGCCCGCACCGCGCTGTGGGTTGCCTTGCGCAAGGACGAGGCGCTTCTCGGCGTCATCGTCATCTACAGACGGGAAGTCCGCGCCTTTACCGACAAGCAGATCGCACTCCTCGAGACCTTCGCCGATCAGGCGGTGATCGCGATCGAGAACGTCCGCTTGCTCAACGAGCTGCGCGAGCGGAGCGCCGAGCTGGCGCGCTCGGTCGAGGAGCTCGAGACGCTGGGCGAGGTCGGCCAGGCGGTGAGCTCGACGCTCGATCTCGAGACCGTGCTGACGACGGTCGTGACCCGCGCGGTGGAGATCGCCGAGGCGGATTCCGGGGCGCTCTTCCGTTATAGCCGCGAGCGCCGCGAATTCCGTCTCTACCGGGCCGTCGGCTTCGACGCGGCGCTCTTGGCCGAGGCCCGCGCCGTCCGCATCCCGCTCGAGCAGAGCACGCTCGGCCTCGCGGCAACGCGCCGCGCGCCGGTCGAGACAACGTCCTTGGCCGACATGCCGGCGAACGCGATGCGCGATCTCCTGATCGGGGCGGGATTCCACTCGAGCGTGGTGGTGCCGCTCGTCTATGGCGAGCGCATCCTCGGCGGCTTCACGCTGCAACGCCGGACCGAGAAGCCGTTTCCCGCCAACGTGCTGAGCCTGCTGCTCACGCTCGCGAACCAATCGGCCATGGCCATCCAGAACGCGCGCCTCTTCCGCGAAATCCAGGAGCAGAGCCGCCAGCTCGAGCTCGCGAGCCAGCACAAATCGCAGTTCCTCGCCAACATGAGCCACGAGCTGCGCACGCCCCTGAACGCGATCCTCGGCTATACCGAGATGATGGCCGACGGGCTCTACGGCGAGCTCGGCGAGAAGGCGAAGGGCGTCCTGGAGCGCGTGCAGGCGAACGGCAGGCACCTCCTCGGCCTCATCAACGACGTGCTCGATCTCTCCAAGATCGAGGCCGGGCAGCTCAAGCTCAGCATCGACAATTACTCGCTGCCCGCCGTCGTGCAGCAGGTGCTGTCCGCGACCGAGTCGCTCGCGCGCAACAAGTCGCTTCAGCTGACCGCGACCATCGCGGAGGCCATGCCCGCGGGACGCGGCGACGAGCGGCGGCTGACCCAGGTGCTGCTCAATCTCGTCGGGAACGCGATCAAGTTCACCGACAAAGGCTCGGTCACGATCCGCGCCTTGGCCGAGGGCGGGCGTTTCGAGATCGCGGTCGTCGACACCGGCCCGGGAATCAAGCCCGAGGACCGCGCGCGCATCTTCGAGGAGTTCCAGCAGGTCGACGACACCAACACGCGCAAGAAGGGCGGCACCGGGCTCGGCCTCGCCATCTCGCGGCGCATCGTCGAGATGCACGGCGGCCGCATCGAGGTGGACTCGGCCGTGGGACAGGGCTCCACCTTCCGTGTCATCATCCCCCAACGCGCCGAGGAGGTACTGGCCGCATGACGCAGCGGATTCTCGTGGTCGAGGATACCGAGGACAACCGGCAGATCCTGCGCGATCTCCTCGGCGCCGCCGGCTTCGAGATGATCGAGGCCGAGGACGGTGCGGCCGGCGTCGCCGCCGCCGAGCGGGAGAAGCCGGACCTCATTCTCATGGACATCCAGCTTCCGGTGATGGACGGCTACGAGGCCACGCGCCGCATCAAGGCGAACGCGGCGCTCAAGCACATTCCCATCATCGCGGTCACCTCCTACGCGCTCTCGGGCGACGAGGAGAAGGCGCGCGCGGCCGGCTGCGACGGCTACGTCACCAAGCCGTTCAGCCCGCGCCAGCTGCTCGCCAAGGTGCGCGAGCACCTCGGCTGATCGGACTGGTGCGGCACCATGCGCAACCCCGCCCGCATCCTCGTGGTCGACGACACGCCCGACAACGTCGAGGTGCTCAAGGTGCGCCTGGAGAGCCAGGGCTACGAGGTGGCGACCGCCTTCGACGGCGAGGAGGGGCTCGCGAAAATCCGGTCGGAGAGCCCCGACCTCGTGCTCCTCGACATCATGATGCCCAAGCTCGACGGCATCGAGGTGTGCCGGCGCGTCAAGGCGGATGCCACGCTGCCGTTCATCCCCATCATCATGGTGACCGCCAAGGCGGACACGCGCGACGTGGTCGCCGGCCTGGAGGCGGGCGGCGACGACTATCTCGCCAAGCCCGTCGACCACGCCTCCCTCACAGCACGGGTGCGCTCGATGCTGCGCATCAAGGCGCTGCACGACCAGGTCCAGGCGCAAGCCCGCGAGCTCGCCGCCTGGAACCGCAGCCTCGAGGAGCGCGTCCAAGCGCAAGTGAAGGAGATCGAGCGCGTCGGCCGCCTCAAGCGCTTCCTGCCGCCCCAGGTCGCCGAGCTCATGGTCGGCTCCGGCGACGAGCGCATCATGGAGAGCCACCGGCGGGATATCGTGGCGCTCATGTGCGATCTCCGCGGCTTCACCGCCTTCGCGGAGACCGCCGAGCCCGAGGACGTGATGGCGCTCCTGCGCGGCTATCACGAGACGGTCGGCCCCCTCGTCTTCGCGCACGAGGGCACCCTCGAGGGCTTCATCGGCGACGGCATGCTGGTCTTCTTCAACGATCCGCTGCCGTGCCCGGATCCCGCCGAGCGCGCGGTCAGGCTCGCCATCGCCATGCGCGAGGCGGTCGAGCGGCTCAAGGGCGAATGGCGCCGGCGCGGCCACGCGATCGGCTTCGGCGTCGGCATCGCTCAGGGCTATGCCACGCTCGGCCGCATCGGCTTCGAGGGCCGGCAGGAATACAGTGCCATCGGCACGGTCATCAATCTGGCAGCCCGGCTCTGCTCCGAAGCAAAGGACGGTCAGATCCTGATGAGCGAGCGCGTCGCCGTCGCCGTCGAGCACATCGTCGAGGCGAGCTCGATCGGCGAGATTGCGCTCAAAGGGCTGTCGCGCCCGGTCGTCACCTTCGACATAACGGGTCTCAAAGCATGATCGCCTGACCCGCGCGCTCGGCGGCGGCGGGCGATCTCAATCGCTTCCCGCTGCGCGCCCGGCGAGGCGCGCGAGGATCGCCGCGCGCTCGGCAGGCTCCAGCCCCGGCCAGCCGGCGATCTCGGCGATGGTGCGCCGGCAGCCGAGGCAAAGCCCGCTTCTCGGGTCGAGCCGGCAGATGCCCACGCAGGGCGAGGCGGCAGGGGCGAGGCGCTCGCCCGCCATGCTAGCTCCCCTCGCGCCCGGCGAGCCGGGCCTCGGCGGGCGGCGCCGGCGCCTCGGGCTCGTCGAACTCGAGCTGCTCGATGCGCTCGGCGCGCCGGGTCACCTTGTCGCTCGAGATGCGGATCTGGCGCACGTCCTCGCTGGTCTGGGCGAAGTGGCTCTGCAGCTTGGCGACGCGCTCGTCGAGGCGCACGATGTCCTCGAGCAGGACATGGACCTCCTTCTGCACCACGCTTGCGAGCTCGCGCATGCGCACGTCCTTGAGCACGGCGCGGATGGTGTTGAGCGTGGCCCAGAGGGTCGTGGGCGAGACGATGAAGACGCGCTTGCGGTAGGACTGCTCGACCACGTCGGCGAAATTGACGTGGAGCTCGGCGTAGACCGCCTCGGAGGGGAGGAAGAGGAGCGCTGATTCGGCCGTCTCGCCGGGGACGATGTATTTCTCGGCGATGTCGGCGATGTGCTTCATCATGTCGCTGCGGAAGCTGCGCGCCGCCTGCTGGCGCTGGGCGTCGTCGGCCGCCAGGTGCAGCGCCCTATAGCTCTCGAGCGGGAACTTGGCGTCGATCGCGATGGGACCCGGCGGCGTCGGCAGGGCGAGCAGGCAATCGACGCGCTTGCCGTCGCCGATCTGGGCCTGGAAGCGGTAGGCGGCGGGCGGCAGCACGCTCGACACCAGCTCCTCGAGCTGCAGCTCGCCGAAGACGCCGCGCTGCTGCTTGTTGGAGAGGATCTGGTTGAGGCTCACCACCTGGCTCGAAAGCTCGCTGATGTTGGCCTGCGCCGCGTCGATGCGGGCGATGCGCTCGCGGAGCTCGCCGAGCTGCGCCGCCTGGGCCTCCGCCGTCCGCCCGAGCGTCTCGGCAACACGGCTCGCCACCTGGTCGAGGCGTTCCTCGAGGAGCTTCGAGAGCAGGCGCTCTTGGGCCTGCAGGCGCTCCGCCATCTGCGCGAGCGAGCCCGACTGGGCGCCCGCCATCTGGTCGAGCCGGCCGGCAAGCGATGCCATCTGGCGCTCGCCTTCCCCAGAACCGCCGCGGCGGAGGAGCAAGAGCAGTGTAGCGACGGCCGCCAGGACGACTAAACCGGCCACAATGGCGGTAACGCTCTCCATCTCTCCATCTCTCGTTGGTCCGGGCCAAGGCTATCACGCCCGCCGCGCGCTTATCGAGACGCTGATATCGGTCGGGACTCTTGACGCGCTTGCGGCGAAGCCATACCTAAGGCAAGACGCAACCGATTGGAACCGTTCCAAAGTACCTTGCCATGGCCCTGCTGCCGATCATCACGGCCCCGGACCCGCGCCTCAAGGTCAAATGCACGCCCGTCGAGCGCGTGGACGGCACTGTCCGCCGCTTGATGGACGATCTGCTCGAGACCATGTATGCCGCCCCCGGCATCGGCCTTGCGGCCCCCCAGGTGGGCGTCGCCAGCCGTGTGCTCGTCGTCGACATCGCCAAGGAGGGCGAGGAGCGGGCGCCGCTCCGCATGGCCAACCCCGAGGTGCTGTGGCGCTCGGACGAGCTCGCGAGCTACGAGGAGGGCTGTCTCTCGCTCCCCGATCAATATGCGCCGGTCGCGCGTGCCTTGCGCTGCCGCGTGCGCTACCTCGACGCCGAGGGCGAGATGCGCAAGCTCGAGGCGGAGGGCCTGCTCGCCACCTGCATCCAGCACGAGATCGACCATCTGGAAGGCGTCCTCTTCGTCGATCACCTCTCGGCCTTGAAGCGCGGCATAATCCTGCGCAAGCTCCAGAAAGCGAGGAAGCAGAGGGAGGCCGTCTCCGCGTGAGGCGCTCTCGAGGGCGCCTGCCATGAGCCTCATGAGGCTTGCCTTCATGGGAACCCCCGACTTCGCCGTCCCGGCGCTGGCGGCCTTGGTTGCGGCCGGCCATACGGTCGCGGCCGTCTATAGCCAGCCCGCGCGGCCGGCCGGCCGCGGGCGGCACTTGAGGGCGACGCCGGTCGCGCGCTTCGCCCAGGCGCACGCGCTCGCCGTGCGCACGCCCGAGAGCCTGCGCGCGCCGGAGGAGCAGCGAGAGTTCGCCGAGCTCGGGCTCGACGCGGCGGTGGTGGCCGCCTATGGCCTGCTGCTGCCGCCGGCGGTCCTCGCCGCGCCGCGCCTCGGCTGCCTCAACATCCATCCCTCGCTCCTGCCGCGCTGGCGGGGCGCCGCCCCCATCGAGCGCGCCATCCTCGCGGGCGACGCCGAGACCGGGGTCAGCATCATGCAGATGGACGAGGGGCTCGATACCGGCGGCGTGCTCCTCCAGGAGCGCCTGGCCATCGACCCCGACATGACGGCGGGCACGCTCGGCGAGGCGCTCGCCCGGCGCGGCGCGCGCCTCATGCTCGAGGCGCTCGGCGGCCTCTCGGCAGGCCGCCTCGCCGCGGTGCCGCAAGGGGAGCACGGCTTGAGCTACGCGCGCAAGATCGACAAGGCCGAGACGCGCCTCGACTGGCACCGCACGGCCGAGGACGTGGCACGCCAGGTGCGCGCCTTGAGCCCCTCGCCCGGCGCCTGGTTCGAGCTCGCGGGCGAGCGCATCCGCGTGCTCGCCGCCGTGGCGCTGGCGGGGAGAGCCGCGGCCCTTCCCGGCATGGCGCTCGACGACCGGCTGACCGTCGCCTGCGGCGCCGGCGCCTTGCGCCTCCTCAAGCTGCAGCGCGCGGGCGGCAAGGTCATGGCGGCCGAGGTCTACCTCCGCGGCCGAGCGCTCCCGGCCGGCACGGCGCTGGCGTGACGCGCTACAGGCTCACCCTCGAATACGACGGGCGCGGCTTCGTCGGCTGGCAGCGCCAGGCGAACGGCCTCTCGGTGCAGGAGGTGCTGGAGACGGCGATCCGGCGCTTCTGCGGCGAGACCGCCTCCGTGCAGGCCGCGGGCCGCACGGATGCCGGCGTGCATGCGCTCGGCCAGGTGGCGCACGTCGATCTCGCGCGCGAGGCGGCGGCCGACACGGTGCGCGACGCGCTCAATTTCCACTTGAAGCCTCACGCGGTCGCCGTGCTGGCGGCCGAGCGGGCGGCGGCCAACTTCCACGCGCGCTTCTCGGCGCGCGAGCGTGCCTACCGCTACCGCATCGTGAACCGCCGCTCGCCCTTGACGCTCGAGAGCGGCCGCGCCTGGCTGGTGCAGCCGCCGCTCGACCACGCGGCGATGCAGGCGGCCGCAGCCGGGCTCGTCGGCCGCCACGACTTCTCGAGCTTCCGCGCCGCGGAGTGCCAGGCGAAATCGCCGCTCAAGACGCTCGATGCGCTGACGCTCGAGCGCGAGGGCGAGGTCATCGCGGTCGAGGCGCGCGCGCGCTCCTTCCTCCACCACCAGGTGCGCAACATGGTCGGTACCTTGAAGCTGGTGGGCGAGGGCAGCTGGACGCCCGCCGACGTGGGACGCGCGCTCGCCGCGCGCGACCGCACCAAGGCGGGGCCCACGGCGCCCGCGGAGGGGCTTTATCTCGTCGAGGTGCTCTATTGAGGGCGTCTCAGGCGAGGCCGAGGCGGCCGGCGACGATGCTGTTCACGGCGATGGTGAGCACGAGGTCGAGCGCCACCAGCGCCGCCGCGGTGAGCCGCGAGATCTGCAGCGCGGTGCGCGCGATGAACCACAAGATGACGACGGTGACGGCGAGCACCAGGAGGTCGACGAAGTTGGCGACCTCGGGTGCCACCCCGCTCGCCACGAAGGCCTTGGACGGCAGCTCGAGCCCGTTGAGCAGCACGCCCGTCCAGTTGTAGGCGACGATGTAGAGGATGTAGTTGCGCTGGCGGCCGAGCGCCTCTGAGATGTAGTGCATGGCGAGCGGGTAGAGGAAGACGAGGATGATGTAGGCGAGGCTCTCGAGGAGGAGGATGCGCGCGAGGCTCGCCTCGATGGCGTCGAGATCGAGATCGAGGAAGACGATGATGAAATAGATGGGTGCCGCCAGGAGCGCCGAATAGAACGAGCGCCAGAAGCCCTCGACCGTCGCGTTGAAATAGCCGAGCCCCTGGGGATCGAGACGGCAGAGGCGATAGCCGCCGTAGAGCCCGTGGAGGATCTCCGGGAGGCCGATCATGGCGCCTGGAAATAGCCGTCGAGCACGGCTTCGTAGATGCGTGCGAGCTCCTCGAGATCGGCCGTGGCCACGCGCTCGTCCACCTTGTGCATGGTGCGGCCAACGAGGCCGAACTCGACGACCGGGCAATGGTCCTTGATGAAGCGCGCGTCGGAGGTGCCGCCCGTGGTGCTGAGCTCGGGCGTGAGCCCGGTCACCCGCTCGACCGCCGCGGCGACGGTTTGGCTCAAGGGGCCGGGTGCCGTGAGAAAGGCCGTGCCCGAGACCTGGATGGCGAGATCGTAGTCGGCGCTCACGGCGTCGAGGCGGCTCTTGAGCCAGCGCTCGAGGCTCGCCGGCGTGTGCGCGTCGTTGAAGCGGATGTTGAAAGAGGCCATGGCCTCGCCCGGGATGACGTTCGCCGCCGGATTGCCGATGTCGATGCTGGCGATCTCCAGCGTCGAGGGCTGGAAATGGGCGGTGCCCTCGTCGAGCGGCCCGCGGATGAGTGCTGCCAGCATGCGCACGATCTTGTGCGCGGCGTTGTCGGCGAGATGGGGATAGGCGGTGTGGCCCTGCACGCCGCGCACGGTGAGCCGCCCGTTCAAGCTGCCGCGGCGGCCGATCTTGATCATCTCGCCGAGCCGCGCGGGGTTGGTCGGCTCGCCCACGACGCAGGCGTCGAGCCGCTCGCCGTTCGCCGCCATCCACTCCAGCACCTTGCGCGTGCCGTTGATCGAGGGTCCCTCCTCGTCGCCGGTGATGAGGAGGCTGAGCGAGCCCGCGAAGCCGCCGCCGCGCCTGGCCAGGAAGCGGCTCGCCGCGGCGACGAAGGCGGCGATGGCACCCTTCATGTCCGCGGCACCACGGCCGTAGAGCTCGCCCGCCCTGAGCTCGGCGCCGAAGGGCTCGGCCGTCCACGCCTTGGCATTGCCCACCGGCACCACGTCGGTGTGGCCGGCGAAGCAGAAATTTGGCGCAGCACTGCCGATGCGGGCGTAGAGGTTCTCCACCTCCGGCGTGCCCGCTTGGCTGAAGGCCAAGCGGCGGCAGGCGAAGCCGAGGGCGGCGAGGCGGTCCTCGAGGAGGGCGAGTGCTCCGCCCTCGTGGGGTGTTACACTCGGGCAGCGGATGAGCGCCTGGGCGAGCTCGACCGGGTCGACGGCGACGTTGCCCATGGCTGCCATCGCGTGTGGTGCCATCTCGTGCGGCGTCCTCACGTGCGCAACAGCTCGTTGATCGAGGTCTTGGCGCGCGTGCGCTCGTCGACCCGCTTGACGATGACGCAGCAGTAGAGCGCCGGCGCTGTCTGGCCGTCGCGTGCGGGCTTGGCCGGCAGCGCACCCGGTACCACGACCGAATAGGCGGGCACGCGGCCGCTCAGCACCTCGCCCGTCTCGCGGTCGACGATCTTGGTGGCGGCACCTATGTAGCAGCCCATCGACAGCACGCTGCCGGTCTCGACCACCACCCCCTCGACCACCTCGCTGCGCGCGCCGATGAAGCAATCGTCCTCGATGATCACGGGTCCCGCCTGCAAGGGCTCGAGCACGCCGCCGATGCCGACCCCGCCGGAGAGGTGGCAGTTCTTGCCGATCTGGGCGCAGGAGCCGACGGTCGCCCAGGTGTCGACCATGGTGCCGGCGCCGACATGGGCGCCGAGGTTGACGAAAGAGGGCATGAGCACGACGCCGGGGGCGATATAGGCCGAGCGGCGCACGATCGAGCCCGGCACGGCGCGGAAGCCGGCTGCGCGGAAGCGCTTGTCGTCCCAGCCCGCGAACTTCGAGGGCACCTTGTCGAACCACGCAGCGCCGCCCGTCTCGGGCGCACCCGGTCCGCCGGGGATCGTCGCCATGTCGTTCAGGCGGAAGGAGAGCAGCACCGCCTTCTTGGCCCACTGCCGCACGAGCCAGCCGCCGGGGCCTTTCTCCGCCACGCGCAAGCTCCCGGAATCGAGCGCCTCGAGTGCCGCCTCGACCGCCTCGCGCACCTCGCCCCGCGTCGCCGGAGTGAGCGCCTCGCGCGTCTCCCAGGCGGCGTCGATGACGCGTTCGAGCTCGAGGAAATCCATGGCGGGCGCTGCCTTAAGGATCGGATGCGGCGGCACAATGGGACAGCGCCGCCGCCCCTGTCAACCGGGCGGGGATGGCTACGCCCTTGTAAACCTCGCCGCCAGTCCCTCGAGGGTCGCGGTGGTCGCCTTAGCCTGGTTCACCGGGTCCGATAGCTCATTTGAACTTGCGGGCATTGTCGAGAATGTCGTTGAGATAGTCGATAAAGTCGCGCTCCGCGGGATTCACAGCATCACGACCTCGGACATGATCCGCCGGCCGATCCGTCGCCTGAGCGCGTCCTTCATGACGAGATCGACCTTGACGCCCAGGGCGTCGCTCAATGCCTGCTGAAGACCGGCGACTTCCAGGAGGCCGATCCCCTCGCCTAGCTCCACGAGCACGTCCAGATCGCTCGACTCGGTTTGCCGCCCATGGACGCAGGAGCCGAAGACGCCCATCCCGCGAATGGGATAGCGGCGCCGCAGGTCCGGCTGCATGCGGCGCAATCGGCTGATGACTTCGTCGAGGCTGGGCATGAGCGTCGCCTTTCCGCGTCCGCATCATACGCGAAAGAGGGCCCGGTTGCCAGTTCAGGGCGCTGCGCCGCGCGCCGCGAGGACCGCTTCGAGGAAGCCCGTGAGATCGTCCGTGCGGTGATGGATGTGGGCGTCCGTCTCGTCGAGTTTGCCGAACTCGCTCTCGGCCATGAGCCAAACGGTCGTCATGCCGAGGGCCGCGGCCGGCTCGAGGTTGCGCGGGATGTCGTCGACCATGGCGGCCGCCTCGGGGGCGATGCCGTGGCGCTCGATGAGGAGGCGGTAGGAGGCCGGGTCGGGCTTGGGGAGGAAGCCGGCCGCGACCACGTCGAAGACGGCCTCGAAGTGGTGGCGCACGCCCAGGCGCGCCATCACCTTCTCCGCATGGTCGGCGGAGCCGTTGGTGAAGACGAGCTTGCGCCCGGCCAAGCGGCCGAGGGCGGCGTCGAGGGCGGGCGCCGCCGGCACCGCGCTGCGGTCGATCTCGTGCACGTAGTCGAGGAACTCGTGCGGGTCGACGCCGTGCTCGCTCATGAGGCCGCGCAGCGTCGTGCCGTGCGCGCGGAAATACTGCTTCTGCAGCGCCCGCGCGGCCTCAGGCTCGAGCCCGAAGCGCTCGGCGATGAAGGCGCCGATGCGGCGGTCGACCTGGTCGAAGAGCCGGCACGACGCCGGATAGAGCGTGTTGTCGAGATCGAAGATCCACACCTCGACGTGGGCGAGGGAGAGGGGGGGCGCTCCTGGGTCGTGTCGCGCGGTCATTGGCTTGCTTGACAAGGGGAGTGCTCGGCCGACGCGGCGCTAATCCGACATTGGCCGCGCGCGCCAGGATGCGGCCGCCGCGAGCTCGACGGCGTGCTGCTTCTGGATGTCGCGGCCCTCGCTGGCATGGGGGACATTCAATTCGATCTCGGCGTGATAGGGATTGCCCGGTAACGGCGCCGGTCGGACGCTTCTCCGGCCTCGAGCGGCATTTGCGCCGTCACGGCGGCCCAACCATGAAACGCCTGTCTTCGCTGCTGGGCATTTGCATCCCCTATTTCTGCCAATACTGTGTCGTCGGCAAGGCCCAACTTGTCCACGGAGAGCGTCTCGGCCTCGAGCTACTCGAGAAATATCTTGTGCGCGACGTTGACTCGCGCGGCCCCGACTGCGTCTCTTTGCGAAAACACCTCGCGCCCGAGCAGGTCCGCCGGCCGTATGGGCTCGGTCACACCGAAGTCATGCGACTGAGCTCGGCCCGGACGAACGCATCGGGGACCGCGCTTGCACGGTCATATCGCGCTCTGCGGTTCTCGCCGGCAATGGAGGAGAGGCACATCGCGCCGCCGGACGCATCGCAAAGCACGAGCACCGCTGCGGGTACATCGCGCCTCTGAAACATGATGCCGATTTCGCCGTCCTCCGTGGGATAGGCCGCCGGGCATGGCAAGGAGCCGCCGGCCAGACCGCGAAGAATTCGCCGCGCATGGGTCTTGGCCGAAGCGGATGGCTCCGGATAGCCTTCCTCGAGCGCTTCCTCCTCCACGCGCGCAAGCTCGCCGAGAGCGTCCGCGAGCCATGCCGCAACGTGCAAGTTACGCTGCCGATCCCTCCCGATCGTCATCCAGAAACTCCCAGCATGCGCTCCCTCCGCTGGCATGACTCACCGAAGCGGCTAGTCGCGAGTCTCGACGATAACCCGCATGAGGGCACCAAAACCAATCTGCCATAGCGCAGGACAGCGGACAAGCGTTGCACCGCGCGCCGCGCAGGCAATCGGGCGGCAATGGAGCAGCCGCGGTCGGCCTGCCTCAGCCCCGCGCGATCATGGTGCCGACGCCCGTCGCGGTGAAGACCTCGAGCAGCAGCACGTGCTGCACGCGGCCGTCGAGGATGACCGCGGCCTCGACGCCGCCCTCGACCGCCGCCAGGCAGGTCTCGACCTTGGGGATCATGCCGCCGCTGATGGTGCCATCGGCGATGAGCTCGTGCACCTGGCGCACCGTGAGGTCGGCCAGGAGCTCGCCCTCCTTGTCGAGCACGCCGGGCACGTCGGTCAGGAGATAGAGGCGCGCGGCACCCGCGGCGGCGGCGATGGCGCCGGCCACCGTGTCGGCATTGATGTTGTAGGTCTCGCCGTCGGGTCCGGCGCCCACGGGTGCGATCACGGGGATGATTTTCGAGTTCTTGAAGATCTGCAGCACCTCGGTGTTGATGCGCGCGGGCTCGCCCACGTAGCCAAGGTCGAGCACCTCCTCGATGCGCGAATCGGGATCGCGCTTGGCGCGCGCGAGCTTGCGCGCGACCACGAGGTTGCCGTCCTTGCCCGAGAGCCCGACGGCGAGGCCGCCGGCGCGGTTGATGGCACCCACGATCTCCTTGTTGATCTTGCCCGAGAGCACCATCTCGACGACCTCGACGGTGGCCGCGTCGGTGACGCGCAGGCCGTCCACGAAGGAGCTCGCGATGTTGAGGCGCTTGAGCATCTCGCCGATCTGCGGGCCGCCGCCGTGCACGACGATGGGGTCGATGCCGATCTGCTTGAGCAACACGATGTCGCGCGCGAAGTTCTCGGCCAGCCGCTCGTCGCCCATGGCGTGGCCGCCGTACTTGATGACGAAGCTCTTGCCGGCGTAGCGCCGCATGTAGGGCAGCGCCTCCGAGAGGATGCCGGCCTTGGCGAGCCACTCGATGTGCCGCGTGCGATGGTCCTTGGTCGCCATGGGCGCGGACTTTAGCCGAACTGCCGGCCGCCTGCCAGCGCTGCGAGAACGGCGCGCAGCTCGGGAATGCCGCGTCCGCCCGCCGCACTCGTCGGCAGGGTCTCCGGGTGCCCGGCTGGATGCCGCGCGAGCTCGCCCGCGAGTGCGGTCGAGCACGCGGCAAGCGCCGCCTCGCTGCATTGGTCCGACTTGGTGAGCACGAGCTGGAAGCCGACCGCGGCCTCGTCGAGCCGCCCCATCATCTCGCGGTCGCTCTCCTTGAGCCCGTGGCGCGCATCGACGAGCAGCATGAGGCGCTTGAGGCTCGCGCGCCCGCGCAAGTAAGCGCCGATGAGGCGCTGCCAGGCCGCGGTCTCGGATTTCGACACCTTGGCATAGCCGTAGCCCGGCATGTCCACGAGGAGGAGCTTGCCGCCCAAATCGAAGAAATTGAGCTGGCGCGTGCGGCCGGGCGTATTCGAGATGCGCGCCAGGCCCTTGCGTCCGGCGAGCGCGTTGATGAGGCTCGACTTGCCGACGTTCGAGCGGCCGGCGAAGGCGACCTCCGGCAGCGTCGCCGCCGGCAGCCCTCCGGCATCGGTCGCGGCGAAGACGAAGCGCACCTCGCCCGCGAAGAGGCGGCGGCCGGCCTCGAGCGCCGCCGCCTTCTCGGCGGCCTCCGCTCTGCCGGCCTCCGTCAGGGCTTGACCCCGGCGCGGCGCATGATGAGCCATTGCTGCAGGATCGAGAGGCAGTTGTTCCACGCCCAATAGATCACCAGCCCCGAGGGGAAGCGCGCCAGCATGAAGGTGAAGACGACCGGCAGCACCATGAACATCTTGGCCTGCACGGGATCGGCCGGCGCCGGGTTGAGCTTCTGCTGCGCCCACATGGTGAGGCCCATGATGAGCGGCCAGACGCCGATCATGAGGAAGGGAGGCGGCATCCAGGGGATGAGCCCGAAGAGGTTGAAGACGGTCGACGGGTCCGGCACCGAGAGGTCGTGGATCCAGCCGTAGAACGGCGCCTGGCGCATCTCGATGGTGACGAAGAGCACCTTGTAGAGCGAGAAGAACACCGGGATCTGGATCACCATGGGGAGGCACCCCGAGGCCGGGTTGGCCTTCTCGCGCTTGTAGAGCTCCATCATCTCCTTGTTCATGCGCTCGCGGTCGTCCTTGAAGCGCTCGCGGATTTTCACCATCTCGGGCTGCAGCTTCTTGAGCTTGCTCATCGAGCGGTAGGATTTGTTGGCGAGCGGGAAGAACAGGCCCTTGATGATGACGGTGAGCAGCAGGATGGCGATGCCGAAGTTGCCGACCAGCTTGTTGAGATAGTCGAGCAGATAGAAGATCGGCTTGGTGAAAAACCAGTACCACCCCCAGTCGATCGCGTAGGAGAGCCGGACGATGCCGTCCTTCTCCTCATAGCGGTCGAGCAGGTGGACCTCCTTGGGCCCCGCGAACATGCGGCTCGAGGCTTGCGCGGACTGTCCGGGCTCGACGGTGAGCCCCGCGGTCGTCACGTAGTCGGCCTGGTACTTGTTGCGTCCGCCCGTGACGGTGTCGCTGAAGCGGCCGCGGATCGCGACTTTCTGATCCGGGATGAGGACGACGAGCCAGTATTTGTCCGTGAAGCCGAGCCAGCCGCCGGTCGTGGTGTCCGCGAAGGGGGCCTTCACAAGGTCGCCGTATTTGATTTTCGCGTGATCGAGGAAGGAGCCGTCATGAAGGACGCCGTTGAACACGCAGAGCGGCCCCTCGGTGAGGATATAATAGCTGGTCGTCGGCGGATTGCCGCTGCGCGAGACGAGCCCGTAGGGGAAGAGCGTCACCGGCGCCGAGCCGTTGTTCTCCACTTTCTGGGTGATCTGCAGCATGTACTCGTCGTCGACCGCGTAGGTGCGCAGGAAGGTGAGGCCCGCGCCGTTGTCCCAGCTGAGCGTCACGGGGGTCTGAGGCGTCAAGTTGGTGCGGTCGGCCCGCCACAGGGTGTCGGCGTCCGGCAGCTTGACGCCCGAGCCGCCCGCCACCCAGCCGAACTCGGCGTAATAGGCGTCGGTCATGCCGGGCGGGGTAAGGAGGATGATCTTCGGACTCTTGGGATCGACCGTCTCGCGGTAGTCGGCCAGCACGAGGTTGTCGAGGCGGGCGCCCTTGAGCGCGATCGAGCCCTTGAGCCGCGGGGTCGCGATGACGACGCGCGGGCTCTCGGCGAGGAGGGCGGCCTTGTCCGGTGCCGCGGCTGCGGCCGCCGCCGCCGCCGCCGCGGGCTGTCCGCCCGGCACGGGAGGTGCCGTCGCCGCGGGAGCCGCCTCTTTCGCGCCATGCTCGGCGGTCGCGTGCGGCAGCGCCTGCTGGCGCTCGCGCTCCTTCTCGTGGCGCGGCATCTCGACGAGGAACTGGAAGCCAAGCACGATCGCGATGGAGAGGAGGATCGCCGCGATCAGGTTGCGTTGTTCCATCAGGGTCCGCTTCCAGGCTGTCGGGCGTCGTCAGGGGCTGCGGCCCGCGCGCTGCGGCGGCACCTCAAGAGGGGCCGCCGGAGGGGAGCCGCGATAGAGATTCCTCGCCCTTCCCGGGCAGCGGATCGTAGCCGCCGGCGCTCCACGGGTGGCAGCGCAGGAGCCGTCTCAGCGCCAGGAGCGAGCCCTTCACGGCACCCTCCTCCCGGAGTGCTGCCAGCGCATAGTTGGAGCAGCTCGGATGGAAGCGGCAGGCGCTCGGCAGGAGCGGGCTTAAGAGGAGCTGATAGCCGCGCACGAGCGCTGCGAGGAGCCGGGTGATCGCCGTCATGGTCGAGCCTCTATGATGCTTGCCGGCAGCACCCTGCGGCAGCTTGCCGCAGCGCCGCCCGAGCGTGCGCCGCTCGTTCGTCGGCAGGCGAACTCTTACACCCTTCCCCCATCGCCGTCACGCCTTGGCGCCGCCGACGCCAAGGCGCTCGAGGGCGGTCCGCAGGTCCTCGAGGAGCGCCGCGAAGGGCCGCCGAAGCGTGCCCGCGCGCGCGACGAGGACGAGGTCGTAGCCGGCTGCGGCAGCGGCCGGCAGGAGGCGGCGAGCCGCCTCGCGCAGACGCCGCCGCGCGCGGTTGCGGGCCACCGCTCCCCCCACCTTGCGGCTCGCGGTGAGGCCGAGGCGCACCTCATGCGCCGGCACGCTGGCGGGCTCCGCCGGCTTGCGCTGGTAGGCCTGGAGGATCAGCCCCGGCGCCACCCATTTGCGCCGGGCGGCGGCGACCCGCAGGAATTCCGGGCGCCGCTTGAGGCGGCCGAGCGGCTCGGCCATGGCGCTCAGGCCGAGAGGCGCTTGCGCCCCTTGGCCCGGCGTGCCGCGAGGACGTTGCGCCCGCCGACCGTCTTCATGCGCGCACGGAAGCCGTGCCGGCGCTTGCGCACGAGGCGGCTCGGCTGATAGGTTCGCTTCACGGGTCTTTCCTCCGTCGATCGAGGCGGGCTTTGTAGGGGCTCCGGCCGGCGCTGTCAATTGCGCGCCTGGCGCTAAACTTGCCGGGCCTTGGCCGCATTAGGGTGCTGCATGCCTGCCGGCGTCGGTTATGATCGCCGCCATGCGCGCACCGGAGCAATCGACGGCAGGTCCCTTCCCGCTCAAGCGCTGGCTGCCGCTCGCCGTGCTGCTCCTCGGCCTCGCCCTCTTCTTCGCCCTCGGCGGGGAGCGCTACGTGAGCTTCGAGACGCTGCGCGAGCGCCGCAGCGAGCTCATGCAGTTCGTCGCCGCCCACGCCCTCTTGGCCCCGCTTTGCTATCTGCTGGCCTACGCGGCGATGGCGGCCTTCTCGCTTCCCGGCGGAGCCGTCATGACCGTGCTCGGCGGCTTCCTCTTCGGGCCCTATGCCGGCACCGCCTATACCGTGGTGGGGGCGACGCTCGGTGCCTCCGTGGTCTTCCTCGTGGCGAAGAGCGCCTTCGGCGCCGTGCTCGCCGCCAGGGCCGGGCCGCAGCTCTCCAAGATGGAGGCGGGCTTCGGGAGGAATGCCTTGAGCTATCTTCTCGTGCTCCGCCTGGTGCCGCTCTTCCCCTTCTGGCTCGTCAATCTCGTCCCCGCCGTGCTCAACGTCCCGCTCGGCACCTATGTCCTCGGCACCTTTCTCGGCATCATTCCCGGGAGCTTCGTCTTCGCCCTTCTGGGCAGCGGCGTCGGCAGCGTTCTGGAAGCGGGCGAGCGGCCCGACCTCGGCGTCATTTTTCAGGGGAGGGTGCTTCTGGCACTCTCAGGCCTCGCGCTCCTCGCACTCCTGCCGGTCGCCTGCAAGGCGCTCAGGGCGAGGCGGCGCTGAGGTGCCGAGGCGGGCAGCAGGCGGAGGGAGAAGCGATGGTTGAGCCGCTCGAGGTCGACATCTGCGTCGTGGGAGGCGGCTCGGGCGGGCTGCTCGTCGCCGCCGCGGCTGGCCTCCTCGGCCGTCCCGTGGCACTCGTCGAGCGCGGCAAGATGGGCGGCGACTGCCTCAATTACGGCTGCGTGCCCTCGAAGTCGCTCATCGCGGCGGCGCGCATCGCCGCACTCGCCCGCAAAGGCCCGGCGTTCGGCATCGACTTGGGCGAGCCCGCCGTCGACTTCGCGCGCGTCCACGATCACGTCCACGGCGTCATCGCCGCCATAGCGCCCCACGATTCGGCGGAACGCTTCGAGGGCCTCGGCTGCAAGGTGATCCGCGCCGAGGGCCGCTTCGTCGGCCGCGGTCTTCTCGCGGCCGGCGAGTGGCGCATCCGCGCGCGGCGCTTCGTGATCGCGACCGGCTCCTCGCCCACAGTACCGCCGCTTCCGGGCCTGGCCGAGGTGCCCTATCTCACCAACGAGACGATCTTCGAGCTCAAGGGGCTGCCAAAGCATCTCGTCGTGCTGGGCGGCGGGCCGATCGGGGTCGAGCTCGCCCAGGCTTTCGCCCGGCTCGGCGCTCAAGTGAGCGTCGTCGAGCTCCTCGGCATCCTCGGCAACGACGATCCCGAGGCCGTGGACGTAGTGCGCCAGGCCCTCAGGCGCGACGGCGTGGCGCTCTATGAGGGGAGCCGGCTCGCGGCCCTCGAGCGCGCGGACGAGGGCATCGCGGCCGTGATCGAGCGCCAAGGCGAGAGCGTGAGGCTCGCGGGCTCCCATCTCCTCCTCGCCGCCGGACGCAGCGCCAACGTGGCCGGGCTCGGCCTCGAGGCGGCAGGGGTCGCCTATAGCGCGAAAGGGATCGCGGTCGACCGCCGGATGCGCACCACCAACAAGCGCATCTTTGCCGTGGGCGACGTGGCCGGGCGCTTCCAGTTCACCCACATGGCCGCCCATCATGCCGGCGTCGTCGTGCGCAACGCGCTCTTCCGCCTGCCCGCCAAGGTGGAGGAGCGCGCCATACCGTGGGTCACCTACAGCGATCCCGAGCTCGCCCATGTCGGCCTGAGCGAGGCCGCGGCTCGCCAGGCGCACGGTCGCTTGCGCATCCTGCGCTGGGCCTTTGCCGAGAACGACCGCGCGCGGACGGAGCGCGCGTGCGACGGCTTCGCCAAGGTGATCGCCTCGCGGCGCGGCCGCGTGCTCGGCGCCACCATCGTGGGCGCGCAGGCGGGCGAGCTCATCCTCCCCTGGTGCCTGGCGGTCGCACGCCGGCTCAAGCTCGCGGCGCTCGCCGGGCTCATCGCCCCCTACCCCACGCTCGGCGAGATCAGCAAGAGCGCCGCCGGCAGCTATTTCACCCGCACGCTCTTCAGCGAGCGCACCAAGGCGCTCGTGCGGCTCCTGGCGCGGCTCGGATAGGGGGAAAGTCCGCACTGCCCCGCCACCCGCTTTCGGCTATAATCCGGCGAAATGGCGGAGACCCATCCGAGCCTTCCCAAGCCCCAGCACAGCCTTTCGGCCAAGCTGCTGGTCTTCACCGTGCTCTTCGTCATGGTCGCCGAGGTGCTGATCTACACGCCCTCGATCGCGCGCTTCCGCTACGACTACCTCATGGGGAAGATCGGCATGGCGCACTTGGCTGCCATGGCGCTCGAGGCCACGCCGACCCACATGCTGAGCCCGCAGCTCGAGATCGAGATACTGCAATACGTCGACGCCTATTCGGTGGTGCTCGACATGCACGGCACCGAGCGCATGCTGGTGATGAACCGCGACATGCCGCCCACCGTCGACAAGAATTACGACCTGCGCAAGTCCAACCTCTTCTCCCTCATCGCCAACGCCTTCGTGACGCTGGCGCAGACCCAGAACCGGGTGATCCGCGTGGTCGGCCCCTCGCCGCACAACCGCGGCATCTTCGTCGAGCTGGTGATCGACGAGGGGCCGCTGCGCCGCGCCATGTACGAGTTCTCCTGGCACATCCTCTCGCTCTCCATCGTCATCTCGCTGATCACCGCGGGCCTCCTCTATTTGAGCCTGCAATGGCTCCTCGTGCAGCCGATGCGGCGCATCACCGAGGGCATGGAGCGCTTCCGCACGGCGCCCGAGGACGAGGAGAGCGTCATCGTGCCGAGCCAGCGGCGCGACGAGATCGGCATCGCCCAGCGCGAGCTGCAGCGCATGCAGGCCGACCTGCGCTCGGCGCTCCACGAGAAGACGCGGCTCGCCGCCCTAGGTGCTGCGGTCACCAAGATCACCCATGATCTGCGCAACATGCTGGCGACCGCCCAGCTCGTCTCCGACCGCCTCGGCGACAGCAAGGACCCCACGGTCAAGCGCGTGACGCCGACGCTGGTCGCCTCGCTGGACCGCGCCATCTCGCTCTGCGTCAATACGCTGCGCTTCGCGCGCGAGGAGAAGCCGGTGGTCGAGGCGCGGGTCTTCTCGCTCTCGCTCCTCGTCGAGGACGTAGGTGCGGTGCTCAGGCCCCAGGCGCCGGAGGGGAGCCGCTGGGTCAACGAGGTGGCGGACGGCTTCGCGCTCGCCGCCGACCGCGACCAGATGTTCCGCGTGCTCGTCAACCTCGGGCGCAACGCCTATCAGGCGGGCGCCACCGAGGTGGCGCTCGCCGCCTACCGCAACGAGGAAGGCGTCGTCCTCGAGATCCGCGACAACGGCGAGGGCATCGCACCCGCCGCGCGCGAGCGCCTCTTCGAGGCCTTCTCCGCCGCCGGCAAGCCGGGCGGCACCGGCCTCGGACTCGCCATCTCGCGCGACCTCCTGCGCGCCCACGGCGGCGACATCGAGCTCGCCGAGAGCCGCCCGGGCGAGACGCGCTTCCTCCTCATCCTGCCCCAGCGCCGCGCGGCGGCGGAATAGGGCGCCGCCCGCCGCGCTCCAGCAACGGCAATCGGACGTCATGACCGACCTGCGGATCGAAGCGATCGCGATGCAGGACGGGGCGACGCAGGCGGCACTGCTCGCGCTCAACAACGCGAACGCCCAGGCGACATCGCTGCTCGCGCCGGAGGAGTGGCGAAGGATGGCCGGCCGCGCCTTCGCCGCCACTTGCGCGGGCGGGTCGGCTGCCCTTCTCATCGCCTTCGAGTACAATGCCGATTACGGCAGCCCCAACTTCATCTGGTTCCGCGAACGCCTCGCCCGCTTCGTCTATGTCGACCGCATCGTCGTCGCCGGCAGCCACCGCGGAGGAGGGCTCGCCACGCTCATGTATCGCGATCTTTTCCGTCTGGCACTGGCAGCGGGGCATGACCGCGTCGTCTGCGAGGTCAATCTCTCCCCGCCCAATCCCGTCTCCGACGCCTTCCATGCCAAGCTGGGTTTCACGGAGATCGGGCGCGCCGCTTTCGCCGGGAGCGGCAAGACGGTGCGCTATCTTGCGAAGCATCTGGCCGCAGCGGCGATCTGATTGGGGCCGGCTGACTGCGGCCGGCTGATTGCGGCAGGATGACGCCCGCGGGTTTGCCCCACTCGCGCTCCCATGCCATCTTGCCGCTGTCGCGCGCCTTCTTGCGCGCGCAAGCGGAACGCAGGTGCCGATGTTCGCGCATGTCATGTCGTGGGTGTGGATCCCCATCACCGTCTGGGCAGCACTCGCCCAGACCTTCCGCAATGCCGCACAGCGCCATCTCACCAAGGATCTCGGGACCTACGGTGCCACGCTCGTGCGCTTCGTCTACGGCCTGCCCTTCGCGGTGCTCTGGCTCGCGGTCCTCGATGACCTGCTCGGCCTCGAGATCCCGGCGCCGAACTGGCGCTTCCTCGCCTGGACGCTCGCCGGCGCGTTCGGCCAGATCGTGGCGACGGCGCTCCTGCTGCGCACCATGGAGGAGCGTAATTTCGCGGTCGGCGTCATCTATTCGAAGACCGAGATCGTGCAGATCGCCCTCTTCGCCATCGTGCTGCTCGGCGATCCGCTCTCGCTCGAGGCCGCGGCGGCGATCCTCCTCGTGACGGCCGGCCTCGTTTTCCTCTCGCTCCGGGGCGGGGAGGCGGGTGCGGAGGCCCTGGCGCGCTCCTGGAGCTCGCGGGCGGCCCTCATGGGCCTCGGCTCCGGCGCCACCTTCGCCATCTCGGCCGTGGGCTACCGCGGTGCTGCCCTGGCACTCCACGCGGACTCGGCCTTCATGGCGGCGAGCTACGTGCTCGTCTGGGCGCTCGCCATCCAGGTGGCGGTGCTCGGCGGCTGGCTCGCGGCGGGGAACCCGCGCGTGCTCGTCGCCGTGGCGCGCGAGTGGCGCCTCTCGCTCGGCGCCGGGTTCGCGGGTGCCGCCGGCTCGGCGGGCTGGTTCACCGCCATGACCCTCGAGCCCGTGGCGCACGTGCGCACGCTCGGCCTCGTCGAAGTGTTCTTCAGCCTCGCTGTCTCCCGCCGCATCTTCAAGGAGCGCTTTGGCCGCCTAGAGGTCGCCGGCATCATCCTCGTCGCATTGGGCGTGGCGCTCATCGCAGCCGCAAAGTAGCGGCCGCGGTGGAATTGACAGGAGGAGCGTGGTGCAGTAAATCATACGATAAGGAGTATGATTTATGTCCGTGTCCTCCGCACCTCGGCGCTACACGCCCCAGGAGGCTGCAGCTCTCGCTGGGGTGCGACTCCAGCGCATCCAGAATGCCATTACGGATCGCCTGATCCGCGGCGCGTTCAAGCGCGCGCGGGGCGGCCGGCGCAGCGTCGATCTGCCGGGGGTCCTGACCTTCGCCGCGGTGGAGCGGCTCGGCGAGGTGCGGATAGCACCGGCCGTCCTCTACAAGGCGTTCCGCAAGACCGGCCTGCCGCGGGGGCCCGTCGCCGTGAGCGAGGCGGTCACCATCGACGCGCCGCGGCTCCTCCGTACCGTCGTGCGCAATGTGGAGCTCTATGAAAGGGCACGCGAGAGCATCGTGTCGGACCCCGAGGTCATGGGGGGTCTGCCCGTCGTGCGCGGAACGCGGATTCCGGCGCGCACGCTCCACGCGCGGGTCAGGGGCGGCGATACGATCGAGTCGATCTTGGCAGACTATCCCTATCTCGACCGGGAGACGGTCGAGGCCGCCGTTCTCTTTGCCGAGGCCAACCCCGCGCGTGGGCGCCCGCGACGGCGCGTCGGCTCGGCCGGCGAGTGACGCGGCCACTTCGTCTCCTGATCGACGCCTGCCTGACGCCCGCCGCCGCGGCGCACTTGAACGAGGCGCTCGGCCGGTCCGTGATCGACGTCATCCACCTCGATAGAGTGCTACCGCGAGCGACGCCCGATGACGAGGTCTTGGACTGGGCTATCGCCCATGAGCGGATCGTCGTCACCGCTGACCGCGCCGGCTTTCCGCTCCTCGCCCGACGCCGGCCGAGGCATTGCGGCATCGCCCTCATCGAAGATCAAGACACGCAAGCCCGACAAGTCGCGGCGGTCGCGCGCTTGGCGCGTGCGCTGCTCGTCCATAGAGCCGGCGGCAAGTCCATCATAGGGCACGTCTTCACGCTTCGAAGGTCCGGGCGGCTCGCGGCCCGCCGCATCCCATAAGGACAGATGGGGCCCCTTCTCAATCGAGCTCCAAGAGCTGCGACTTGAGATAGGCGGACTCGGGCAGGAAGGGGTGCACCGGGTGGTCGGGGGCGGCACCCGCACTCCGGAGGATGCGCCCGCTGCGGCCGGCCTGGGCCAAGCCGCGGCGGACCTCCTCGGCGAAGCGCTCGGGCGTCACGTTGTGCGAGCAGGACGCGAGGAAGACGAAGCCGCCGGGCAAGGCGAGCTCGGCCGCGAGGCGGGCGAGCTTGCGATAGCCCTTGGCACCCGGCTCGAGCTCGCGCTTCGACTTCACGAAGGCGGGCGGGTCGCAGATGACGAGCCCGAAGCGCTCGCCCGCGGCAGCCATGCGCTCCATCTCGCCGAAGGCCTGGCCGCGGCGGAAGTCGAGGCGCCCGGCCAGGCCGTTCAAGGCGGCTGCCTCGAGGGCGAGCGCCAGGGCCGGCTCCGAGCGGTCGATCGCCAGCACCTCGGCCGCACCGGCGGCCGCGGCCTGCACGGCAAAGCCGCCGCTGTAGCAATAGAGGTCGACGACCCGCCTGCCGCGCGCGAGCGAGGCCGCGAAGGCGCGGCTCTCCCGCTGATCGTAGAACCAGCCGGTCTTCTGTCCGAGGCTCAAGTCGGCGAGAAAGCGGCAGCCGTTCTCCTTGAGCTCGACGGCGCCCTCGATCGTGCCCTTGGCAAGGCGCACCTCGTTAGCCAAGCCTTCGAGGGCGCGGGCCGGACTGTCGTTGCGCAAGAGAATGGCGCGCGGCGCCAGGAGCTCGTCGAGGGCGGCTATGAGCTCGTCCGTGAGACGCTCCATGCCGGCGCCATTCACCTGGACCGCGAGCACGTCGCCGTAGCGGTCGACGGCGAGACCGGGGAGGCCGTCGGCCTCGGCGTGGACGAGGCGGTAATAGGGCTCGCCATAGAGGAGGCTGCGCAGGGCGAGGGCGCGGGCGAGGCGCTCGCCGAGGAAATGCCGGTCGATGACGGCCTCGGTGTCGCCCGTCACGAGGCGCGCCGCGACGAGGGTGTGGGGATTGAAGAAGGCCAGGCCGAGCGCTTCGCCGTTCGCCGCCGCGAGCCGGACGAGCGTGCCTGGCTGCAGCGCCTTCGCCGCGGCGTCCAGCGCCACCTCGTTGGAATAGACCCAAGGGTGCCCGTGGCGCACGCGCTGGTGGCGGCCCGGCAGGAGGCGGACGAGGGGGGATGCGGACATGGCGCGGCAGCATAGCGGCGCGCGGCGGGCGGGCAAGGGGAATGGTGCTGCGGTTGGGGCGCGCGGGCGCTCTCGCTAATCCCCCGCCGCGGTGCCGCCGCGCCGCGGGTCGGCGACGCCGTAGAGCGTGCCGTCGCGGAGCTGGATGGCGTTGAGCCCGCTCTCCATGGGGAGGAGGGCGATGTCGTGGCCCATCGCCGCGAGCGCGTCGGCGCGGTCCTCGAGCTCGCTGCCGCTCTCGATCTCGGTGCGGCCGTTGCGGTTGTCGATGTGGGGGAGGGCGATCGCCTGCTCGATCGGCAGCTTCCAGTCGAGGGCCGCCACCAGCGCCTCGCTCACGAAGCCGATGATCTCGGCGCCGCCGGGCGTACCGATGACGAGGGCCAGCTTGCCGTCGGCGCCCACCACGATGGTCGGCGCCATCGCACTCCTCGGCCGCTTCCCCGCCTCGACGCGGTTGGCGACGGGCTTGCCCTCGACCGTGGGGCGGAAGGCGAAGTCGTTGAGCTCGTCGTTGAGGAGGAAGCCCCGCACCATGAGGCGGGCGCCGAAGGGCTGGCCGATGTCGGCGCTGAGCGCCGCCGCGTTGCCGGCGCCGTCGACCACCGAGACGTGGGTGGTGGAGGGCGGCTCGTGGCCGCCCGAGCCGGAAAAGGGCCAGAGTGCGGCATGGCGCGGTGCGCCGGGTGGCACGTGGCCGCCGCGCGCGCGGCCGGGTGCGATGAGCTTGGCGCGCTCCGCGAGATAGCCGGCCGAGAGCAGCTGGGCGACCGGCACCGGCACGAAATCCGGATCCGCCACATACTCGTCGCGGTCGGCAAAGGCCAGGCGGCCGGCCTCGGCGAGGAGATGGAGGGCGGGCGTCGAGAGCGGCGCCATCTTGCCGAGGGGGAAGCGCTCGAGGAGGCCCAGGGTCTCGAGCACGGCTAAGCCGCCCGAGCTCGGCGGCGGCATGCCGCAGACGAGCCACGCGCGATAGGGCTGGCAGAGCGCCTGGCGCAGGCGCGGCTTGTAGCCGGCGAGGTCGCCCGCCTTGAGCCGGCCGGGCCGCGCGCCGCTCGCGGCGGCTGCCACCATGTCGGCGGCGATGTCGCCCTCGTAGAAGGCATGGGCACCCTCGGCCGCGAGCTTGCGCAAGGTGGCGGCGAGTGCCGGGTTGGCGATGCGGCTCCCCGCTGGCTTGGCGATGCCGCGGCCCTGGTAGAAGAGCTGCGCCGCGGCGGGCGAGGTGCCGAGCCGGCGGTCGCCCGCGAGGAGCTCGTGCAAGCGCGGGCTCACGGTGAAGCCGCCCGCGGCGAGCGCGATGGCCGGCTCGAAGAGGGTCTGCCAGGCGAGCTTGCCGCGCCGCGCATGGGCCGCCTCGAGCATGGCGAGGAGTCCGGGGACGCCGACGCTGAGGCCGCCCACCGCCGCCTCGCTCGCCTCCAAGGGCGTGCCGTCGGGCTTGAGGAACATGTCGGCGGTGGCGGCGGCGGGGGCAGTCTCCCGTCCGTCGAGCGCGTCCATGTCGCCGGTTGCGGCGTCGAAATAGAGGAGGAAGCCGCCGCCGCCGATGCCGACCGCCTCGGGTTCCTCCACGCCGAGCACCAGGATGGCCGCGATCGCCGCGTCGACGGCACTGCCGCCTTGGCGCAGCATGGCGCGTCCGGCCTCGGCCGCCTCCGCGGTGTCGGCGACGACCATGTCGCGCCGCCCTTCCGCGGCGCGCGGGACCGCGGACGCGTCGGGGACGGCACTCTGCGCCGATGCCGCTCCGGGCATTGCCGCAAGGAGGGCGAGCGCCACGGCGGCGCCGTAGGGCGAGTCGTGCTGCCGGCGCTCGGGAGGTGCCGCCACCTGCGAGCCTCAGCGCAGCCGATCCATGCCGGCGAGCGGCTGGACGAATTGCAGCTCCGTGTCCCAGGGGAAGTGGATCCAGGTGTCCTGGCTCACCTCGGTGACGAAGGTGTCGACGAGCGGCCGGCCCGCCGGCTTGGCATAGACCGTCGCCATGTGGGCGAGCGGCAGGAGCTCGCGCACGACGCGCGCGGTGGCGCCGGTATCGACGAGGTCGTCGACGATGACCCAGCCCCGGCCGTCGCCCGGCGGCGCGCTCAGGATGCGCACCTCGGCTTGCGACTGATGGGCGTAGCTCGCGACGCAGATCGTCGTGATGAGGCGCAAGTTGAGCTCGCGCGCCACGATCACCGCCGGCACCAGCCCGCCGCGCGCGATGCCGACCACGCCGCGCCACGGCCCGGTCTCGTTGAGCCGCCAGGCGAGCGCCTTGGCATCGCGGTGGAGCTCCTGCCACGACACCGGAAAGGCCTTGGCGAAACGGTCGTTGGCGCTCACGGCGGCTCCCCCATCAAAGTTGCGGCGATTTAAGCGGATCGGCGGGGGCGAGGCAATCGCGGGGACGGACATTCGCGCCGCTGCGGGCTCAGGTGGTGCGCTCCTCGGGCTTGACGAGGACGCAGCCCGAGATGCGCCAGCTGCCGTCCGGCTCGCGCTCCATGCAGTAGAGCGCCAGCACCAGGCGGCCGTCGGGACCGGCGAAGAGCACCTTCTGCACGGGACCGTCGGCGGTGACCACGAGGCTTGCGAATTCCGTCCCGCGCGGCCGGTAGACCGGCGCATAGCCGCGGCGCACCATCTCCATGAAGGCCTCGGCGGTTCCGAAGATGGCCTGGATGGCGGGTGCCGCAAAGGCGAAGGCCGCGGCGTCGTCGTCGCGCTGGAAGGCCGCGAGCTGGCGCTCGATGACGCTTCGGATCGCCGCCGCGTCGGCACTGCCGAGGGTGCTGCCGCCCGCATCCTGGCCCCAGCTCGCGAGCGGCCAGACGACAAGAGCGAGAACGACGAGCATGCGCTGCATGGCGAGTGCTCCGGGAAGAGGCGATCCTAGCGGAAGTCGCGGGCGAGCGCCATGCGGCAGCCGCGGCTCAGCCGCCGAGGCTTGATCGAATCGGTTGCGCCGCCGCCGCCGCCGCATTAGGGATGGGTACACTCGCAACGGCGCGGACGCGGACAATTGCCATGCTGAATACCTTGAGGGCGACGCGGGGGATGGTCGTAGCACCCCATCACCTGGCGGCGGAGAGCGGGCTGGCCGTGCTGCGCGAGGGCGGCAACGCGATCGAGGCCATGGTCGCGGCCTCGGCCGTCGCCATGGTGGTCTATCCGCACATGACCGGGCTCGGCGGCGACGGCTTCATGCTGATCTCGCCCCGCGGCGGCGCAGTGTCGGCGATCGAGGCCTGCGGCCGCGCCGCCGCTGCCGCCGATCTGGCGCTCTACCGCCGCCACGGCCTCGCGGCCATCCCGGCGCGCGGCCCGCTCGCCGCCATCACGGTCGCGGGCACGGTCTCCGGCTGGCAGGCAGCGCTCGCGGCAAGCGCCAGGCTCGGCGGCCGCATGAGCCTGGCACGCCTCCTCGACGACGCCGCGTTCTACGCCCGCGAGGGTTATGCCGTCACCGCCACCCAGGCGGAGAACGCTGCTGCGAAGTGCCGCGAGCTCGCCGAGGTGCCGGGCTTCGCCGAGATCTACCTTCCCGGCGGTGCGGCGCCGGCGGAGGGCGGCCGCTTCAAGAACCCGGCACTCGCGGAAAGCCTGACCCGGCTCGCCGTGGCCGGCCTCGACGATTTCTACCGCGGCGAGCTGGCGCGGAGGATCGCCGCCGATCTCGCGCGCGCGGGCAGCCCCTTGGCGTACGCCGACCTCGCGGCCCATGGCGCGCGCGAGCCGGCTCCCCTCTCGCTCAAGCTCCGCTCCGCGCGCGTCTATAACGTGCCGCCGCCGAGCCAGGGCCTGGCCTCACTCGTCATTCTCGGCATCTTCGACCGTCTCGGCGTTGCCGAGGCGGACGGCTTCGCCCATGTGCACGGCACCGTCGAGGCGACCAAGCACGGCTTCCGCGTGCGCGACGAGCAGCTCACCGACCCCGACCATATGCGCGTGCCCGCCGAGGATTTCCTCGCCGATGGGGCGCTCGCGGAGATGGCGGCAAGGATCGACCGCGCGCGCGCCGGCCCCTGGACGCTCAATCCGGCGCCGGGCGACACCGTGTGGATGGGGGCGGTCGACGGGAACGGGCTCGCCGTGAGCTTCATCCACAGCATCTATTGGGAGTTCGGCTCGGGCGTGGCGCTGCGCGATACCGGCATCCTGTGGCAGAACCGCGGCATGGCCTTCTCGCTCCGGCCCGGCGCGCTCCACGAGCTCCTGCCGCGCCGCCGGCCCTTCCACACCAACAACCCGGCGCTCGCGCGCTTCGACGACGGGCGCGTCATGGTCTACGGCGCCATGGGCGGCGACGGCCAGCCGCAGAGCCAAGCCGCGGTCTTCACGCGCTACGGCCTCTTCGGCCGGCCGCTCCAGGAGGCGGTGACGGCGCCGCGCTGGGTGCTCGGGCGCACCTGGGGTCAGGAACGCACGGGCCTGCGCCTCGAGAGCCGCTTCGACGCCGCCGCGGTGGAGGCGCTCGAGCGCGCCGGGCACGACGTTCGAGCTCGTCCCCGCCTTCTCGTCGGTCATGGGCCATGCGGGCGCCGCCGTGCAGCGCCCGGACGGGATCATCGAAGGCGCCGCCGACCCGCGCTCGGACGGCATCGCGGCGGGCTTCTGAAGGGGACAGGCGGCCGCGGCGGCGGCTCAGCGCACGTAGAGATGCACCTCGTTGGTCTCCGCCGTCCTGCTCGTGGTGGCGGAGAGCGTCACCCGGTTGGCCGGCAGGCCCATGTTGGTGAGCGAGCGCATCACGGCGTCGGCGTTCCTCTTCGACTCGTCCAGCGCGAGCGCGGACTGTCCGGCGCTGCCGTGGCTGGGAGCGACCGCCACGAGGTCGAAGTCGGCGTTGGGCTTGCGCTGCAGCGCCTGGCTCACCGCCGTGTAGAGCGCCGATTCATAGTCCACGTTGGCGCGGTCGAAGCGGATCACCACGAGCGGGCGGCGGTTGACGAGGCTGGCGGTCGAGCGCGCCCTTTCCGCCGGCGCGCGCGAGGCGAGCGGTGCTGCCCTGGCATAGGCGAGGTTCGAGAGGCTCGCGCCGAAGAGCTCGCCGTTCTGCACCGCGACCGCGAGGGTGGTGAGGTTGCCGCGCTCGCGCGCAAGATAGAGATTCTGGCGGCTGGTGTCCTCGGCGAGCTCGTTGGCCAGACGGTCGATGGTGACCACCGTCTTATTGGTCTCGTCCTCGAGCACGGAGAGCTGGCGATGGTCCTGGTCGACGGCGCCCGAGACGCCGTAGGTGGCGCGCGTCGATTCGAGAAGGAATGCCGCAAGCGAGGAGTCGTTCGACACCTCGGTGGCGAGCGAGTTCATCCCGGCCACGTCGCCGTCGATCTTGCCGAGCACGGACTGCGCCTGGTTCCATTGCGCCACGAGGATGGGATTGCCCGGCGTGGTGCCGACCTGCAGCTTGGCATTGATGGCGCCGATGAGCTGCTGGTACTGCTGCGCGTTGCTCACCGTCTCCGCGCGCAGCTTCTGCAGCTGGCCGTTGTGATCGCCGATGGCGCTCTCCAGCTTGACGAGCTCGCCGCGCATGGTCTCGACCTTGCGCCCGACCGCGGTGCCGGTCGACGATCCGGACTCGACGGGCACCGGTTGGAAATTGGTCGTGTTGAGCTGCGGCACCGGAGCGGGCTGCGTCGTCACCTCGCCCGGCGCCCCGGCCGCCGCGGACGTAGCCCCCGCCGGCGCCGCGGCAGCTTGAGCGGCGGGTTGGGCGCTCGCTTCCGTCTTGGCCTTGCCGGAAGGCTCCTCTCCGGTCAGCGTCGGCAACAGGGAATCGCTCGCGAATGAGCAGCCCCCGAGGAGAACTCCCACGCCCACGAGGGCCATTTTCCATTGGGCCATTACTGACCTTGGGTTTTTAACGGGCACGCCTTCCCATCCTTACGGCCTCGTATTATGGCGCGTAACATGCCAGCAAAGACAAGCCATTGCAACGCCCTTGTCTTCCGGCAAGCGGCGGCGGAGAGGTGCGCGGGCGGCGCCGCGGCGGCGTCCCCGGCCGCCATTCTTGGCCTTGCCTTCCCGCCGCGATTTGAGTAGGGTCCGAGCCCTTCGGCGATCCGGTGCCGCACGGTGCCAAGTGCCGCCGCGGGTTGCATTGCGCCCGTAGCTCAATTGGATAGAGCGTCTGACTACGGATCAGAAGGTTAGGGGTTCGAGTCCCTTCGGGCGCGCCATTTCCATACCGCCGCCGCTGCCGCAGCGGAGTTTGCGCGGGCGTTCGGGCCGCCGGGCCCGGTGTTCCGCAGCCCGTCATCGCCCCGTCACCCGAATGTAAGATTAGTGCGGCGCTTTCGCGCCGGACGGCGCTCTTGCCTCAGGCGGCAGCGCTCGCGGCACGCGCGGCGTTGCCGGCGCGCATCGCCTTGCCGAGCTTCTCGAGGGCGCGCGCCTCGATCTGGCGCACGCGCTCGCGCGAGACGCCGAAATGGGTGCCGAGATCCTCGAGGGTCGGCGGCTCGTCGCTCAGCCGGCGCGCCGCGAGGATGTGGCACTCGCGCGGCGAGAGCTTGCCCATGGCCTCGGCGAGGCTGCCGCGGCGCTTCTGGAGCTCCTCGGCGTCGGCGAGCTCGGTCTCCTGATCCGCCGCGTCGTCGACGAGAAAGTCCTGGCGCTCCGCCTCGCCGTCGGCGTCGAGCCGCTCGTTGAGCGAGGCGTCGCGTCTGGCCATGCGGCGGCCCATCTCGACGACCTCGCGCTCGCGCACGCCGAGCTCGCGCGCGATCGCGGCCACCGTCTCGGGCGAGAGCTCGCCCGTCTGCAGCTCGCCGTGCGCGGCGGCGAGGCGGCGCAGGTTGAAGAACAGGCGCTTCTGCGCCGCGGTCGTGCCGATGCGGACGAGCGAGCTCGCGCGCATGACGTAGTCCTGCAGCTGCGCGCGGATCCACCAGACGGCATAGGTGTTGAGGCGGAAGCCGAGTGCGGGGTCGAAGCGCTCGATCGCCTGCATGAGGCCGAGGTTGCCCTCCGAGATGAGGTCGTCGAACGGCAGCCCGTAGGCGCGGTAGCCGCGCGCGAGCTTGATGACGAGCCGCAAGTGGCTGCCGGCGAGCTCGTCGAGCGCCTTGGCGTCGCGCCCGCTCAGCCAGCGCTCGACCAGCTGCTCCTCGCGCTCGCGCGATAGCAGAGGATATTTGCGCACCTTGGCAACATAGTGCCCGAGGGCCGAGTCCGGGGAAGAGTTAGCCTGTGCCACGAGCATAGAATCCCTGACAGTTCCAACCGTGAGTGCCCAATCCGTGAACGCCCGGCTCTGCATTTGGTTGCCCAAGCCGAAGGCGCCGGCCCCGGCACCTGCCGCCAAGCGGCGGAGCGCCGCTCGCACCTTGAGCCTGGCGTTGCCGTCGCAGCAGAGGTTTGCGGGGGGATGTCTCTCGATATGGCCGGGACGGCGGCGTTTTTCAAGGGCATGCGGCGTGCCGTCGGCCGCCGCGGGCAGGCGCTAATCGCGGCCGAGCCAGCTCTCGACCAGCCGGCGCGCGATCGAATCGCGCCGCGGCAGCCGGAAGCGCTCGTCCTCGGGGCTGGCGAGGAGCTCGCGGCGGGTGAACCAGCGGGCGTCCTCGAGCTCGTCGCGGTTGACGCGGAGCGCCGGCTCCACGGCGTCGGCGTGGAAGCCGAGCATGAGCGAGCCCGGGAACGGCCAGGGCTGCGAGGAGTGGTAGCGCACGTTGGCCACGCGCACGCCGGTCTCCTCGAGCACCTCGCGCGCCACCGCCTCCTCGAGACTTCTCGCCCGGCTCGACGAAGCCGGCGAGCGTCGAATGCATGCCGGGCGGCCAGACGCGCTGGCGGCCCAAGAGGCAGCGCTCGCCCTCCGTCACCAGCATGATGACCGCCGGATCGGTGCGCGGGAAGTGCTGCGCCTTGCAGGCGGCGTTGCTGCAGGCGCGCACGTGGCCGGCCTCGGCACTCAGCGTCCCGGCGCCGCACACGCCGCAGAAGCGATGGCGCGCGTGCCAGTGGAGGATGCCGCGCGCATAGGCGAGGATGGCGCCGTCGCTCTGCGCGAGAAGCGGGCCGTAGCGGCGCAGATCGGCGAATTCGCCGCCGAAGCGAGCGCCCGCCGCGGCGGCATCCTCGAGATCGGAGAGGTCGAGGGCGAAATGCGCTGCCGCCCCGGCGAGGCCGAGGAGCACGAGCGGCCGCTCGCCGTCCGAGAGCGCGCCGAGCTCCGCACGCGTCGGGAAAAGCGGCGCCGGCGGCATCTCCGGCGCCGCGGTCGGGCGAAAGAGGTTCTGGCCGCGCCACACCGGCACGAGCCGCGTGCGCGGATCGGCGAGGAGGCCCTTGAGCCAGGCCTCGTCGCCGCGCAGCGCGCCCGCGCGGTCGAGGCCGCTGCCGGCATAGAAATTGGGCTGACCCGTCATGCGGCGTTTCTGGCACGGCGCGCGCCGCCGCGCAATCGCCGGCTCCTGTCGCGGGGCTGTCGGTCTCGAGGCTGTCGGTCGCGAGGCTTGCCACCGATGCCGCCGATCCTGATATAGTGCGCACTTGGGAGGTTGGCGGCGGACGGGGCTCTCGCCAACCCGGCCAGATCCGGAAGGAAGCAGCCGTAACGAGCCGGTCCCGGGTCGTCTGCCAGCCTCCCAGCCAGCAGGCCCGCGGCCCGCCGCCAACTCAACCAGAACCGAGGGATCGCCACCGGCCGTCATGACCGCAAGTCCCGTGACCGGCGACGCCGCTGCCTACCGCGTGCTCGCGCGCAAGTACCGGCCCGGCCGCTTCGCCGAGCTGATCGGCCAGGCGGCTATGGTGCGCACCCTCACCAATGCCTTCAAGGCCGGCCGCCTGGCGCACGCCTTCATCCTCACGGGCGTGCGCGGCGTGGGCAAGACCACCACCGCCCGCATCATCGCCAAGGCGCTCGACTGCGTGGGTGCCGACGGCAAGGGCGGACCGACCATCGAGCCCTGCGGGCTGTGCGAGCACTGCCTGGCGATCGCCGCCGACCGCGACGTGGACGTGATCGAGATGGACGCGGCGAGCCGCACCGGCGTCGACGACATCCGCGAGCTCATCGACGGCGTGCGCTACCGGCCGATCGCGGCGCGCTACAAGGTCTACATCATCGACGAAGTGCACATGCTCTCGAAGAACGCCTTCAACGCGCTCCTCAAGACCCTCGAGGAGCCGCCCGAGCATGTGAAGTTCGTCTTCGCCACGACCGAGATCCGCAAGGTGCCGATCACCGTGCTCTCGCGCTGCCAGCGCTTCGACTTGCGCCGCGTCGAGCAGGCCGTGCTCGCGGCCCATCTCGCCAAGGTGGCGGCGGCGGAGGGAGCGTCGGTGCCCGAGGAGGCCATCCGCCTCATCGCGCGCGCGGCCAACGGCTCGGTGCGCGACGGCCTCTCGCTCCTCGACCAGGCCATCGCCCACGGCGCCGGCCAGCCCGCGGCCGAGGAGGTGAGGGCCATCCTCGGCCTCGCCGACCGCGCCGCCACGCTCGACCTCTTCGACCTCCTGATGCAGGGCGAGATCGCGCGCGCGCTCGAGCTCGCGGGCGAGCTCTACAAGGGCGGTGCCGATCCCGTCGTCATCCTCCAGGACCTCCTCGAGGTCTGCCACTGGCTCACCCGCCTCAAGATCGACCCCGCCGCGGAGGGCCCGCTCGCCTCGGATGCGGAGCGTGCGCGCGGAGGCGGGATGGCGGCGAAGCTCGCCGTGGCCGCCCTCTCGCGCGCCTGGCAGATGCTGCTCAAGGGCTTGGGCGAGACGCAAACGGCGCCGCAGCCGCTCGCCGCTCTGGAGATGGCGCTCATCCGTCTCGCCTATGCCGCCGAGCTGCCCACTCCGGCCGAGCTCGTGCGCGCGCTGAGCCCGGGCGGCAGCGCGGCAGCGGCCGCAGCTCCCGCGCCCCGAGCCTCTCCTGCGGGCGGGAGAGGGGCAGCACCGGCGCGCGCGAGCCCGGAGGCGGGCGGCGGCCGGCCGCAAGCAGCGCTCGCGCGGGCGGCGGAGCTGCCGGCCGCGGCAGCGGACGCTCTGCCGCACGCGAAGCCCGCCGAGCCCGCAAGCTTCGCCGAGCTCGTCGAGCTCGTCGAGCAGCGCGAGCCCATCCTCGGCGCCCATATGCGCAACAATCTGCATCTCGTGCGCTTCGAGCCCGGCCGCCTCGAGTTCCGCCCGAGCCCGCACGCGCCCGCCAGCCTGGGAACGCGCTTGAGCGCGCTCCTTCAGGAATGGACGGGCCGGCGCTGGGCCATCTCGGTGTCGAACGAGGCGGGCGAGGCGACGCTCTCGGACCAGGCCAAGCGCCGCGCCGCCGACCGCCTCGCCGAGGCGCGGGCGCTGCCGCTCGTCGAGGCCGTGCTGGCGAGCTTCCCCGGCGCCGTGGTCGAGACCGTGCGCGAGCTCGGCCCCGAGGCCGCAGCCGAGGCCGCAGCCGAGGCCGCGGCGGCGGACGAGGTCAAGGCCGAGGACGAGCCCGCCGTCGAGCCCGCCCCTCAAGGAGACGCCCTCACATGAAGAACCTCGGCCAGCTCATGAAGCAGGCGCAGGAGATGCAGAGCCGCATGCAGGCGATGCAGGAGAAGCTCGCCGAGCTCGAGCTCGAGGGTGCCGCCGGCGGCGGCATGGTCAAGGTGACGATCAACGGCAAGAGCGAGATCCGCCGCGTCAAGATCGATCCCTCGCTCGCCGACCCCAAGGAGGTCGAGGTGCTCGAGGACCTCATCGTCGCCGCCTGCAACGACGCCAAGGCGAAGGTCGAGGCACGCGTCGCCGAGGAGATGCAGAAGTTGACCGGCGGGCTCAATCTGCCGCCCGGTCTCAAGCTGCCGTTCTGAGCCGGCGCCGCGCCGAGCCGAGAGGGACGGCGTCGCCATGGGCGGACCCGAGATCGAGCGCTTGATCCAGCTCCTTGCCAAGCTGCCGGGCCTGGGACCGCGCTCGGCGCGGCGTGCGGCACTTCATCTCCTGAAGCGGCGCGAGGCGCTGCTCGAGCCGCTCGCCTCAGCCCTCGCCGAGGCGGCGGAGCGCATCCGCCCGTGCTCGCGCTGCGGCAATCTCGACAGCACCGACCCCTGCGCCATCTGCGCCGACGCGCGCCGCGAGGCGGGCCTCCTCTGCGTCGTCGAGGAGGTGGCCGATCTCTGGGCGCTCGAGCGCGCCGCCGTCTTCCGCGGGCGCTATCACGTGCTCGGCGGCACGCTCTCGGCACTCGACGGCGTGGGACCCCAGGAGCTCAACATCCCGCGGCTCCTGCATCGCGTACGGGAGGAGAAGATCGCCGAAGTCATCCTCGCCACCAACGCGACGGTCGACGGCCAGACCACGGCGCACTACATCGCCGAGCGCCTCGCCCCCTTGGGCGTTATCGTCTCGCGCCTGGCCCACGGCGTGCCGATCGGCGGCGAGCTCGACTATCTCGACGACGGCACCCTCGCGGCCGCCCTCAAGGCGCGGCGGCCGGCGTGAGGCGGCACCTCACTCCGTGCTTTCGCCGAGCTCGGGCACGCTGTGCTCGAGGCCGGCGAAGTTGCGCACCAGGAGGGCGTCGCTCTCGCGCTTGACGAGGCCCTGGCGCGTGAGGTCGGCGAAGACGCGGGCCACGGTCTCGCGCGCCGTCGAGACGCGGCTCGCGATGTCCGAGTGGATGGGGATCGGGCTGATGCGCGCGGTGCCGTCCGGCTTGAGGTTGGGCCGCGCCATGCGCAGGATCTCTGCGCACACCCGGTCGTAGGCGCCGAGCGTCGAGAGGTCCATGATGCGCCCGGTCGAGACGCGCACGATGGTGGCGAGACGGCGCATGATGACGAAGGCCGCCGCGGGGTGCTCGCTCAGCATCTTGCGGAAGCTCTCGCCCGACATGGTGGCGAGGAGGGTTGGGGCCGTCGCCACGGCGCTCGCCGAGCGCGGCTTGCCGTCGATCGCCGCGAGCTCGCCGAAGAGCTCGCCGGCGTTGAGATCGCCGAAGCTGATCTCGCGGCCGGAGAGCGAGTAATTGACGATGCGCACGCGGCCCTCGACGACGAAGAGCACGTCGTGGGTATCGCTCAGCCGGTCGATGATCTGCTCCTCCGGCTTGAAGCGGCGCCAGGTGCAGGACTGCTCGTAGCGCTGGCGCGCCGCCTCGGGCATGCCCGCGAAGAGGCTGATGCCCCTGAGCGTGTGCGCGCTCTCTTTTGCCTGGCGCATTCCCCGTCCCCCTGAAACGCCTCGAGGGATGCACAAATCCAGCTACGCGTCACGCCCGCGAGAGCGGGCATCCACGAGGCACAAGTGTTGTCAGCCAACACGCAGCTTCTGGGTTCCCGCTTTCGCGGCAACGACGAATGAGCTGTTACGAGCGCGATGTCCTTCGAGATGTGCGCATACCCTCGGCGAAACCCGGGCATTCTAGCCTGTCGCGCGCGCTCTTGACAGGGGCGCTTGCAAGCGCTCGAAGCTCGGGCGTTGACGGCGGCCCGCCGCTTTGCTCCACTCGGCTGCGATGGGGGAGGAGCTCCACAAGCTGACCGCCCGTGAGGCCGTGGCGCTCCTCAAGCGCGGCGAGGTCACGCCGCTCGAGCTCGTCGAGGCCTCGCTCGCCCGCATCGCCGCGGTCGAGCCGCGCGTCAACGCACTCCCCACGCTCTCAGCCGAGCGCGCGCGGAAGGCCGCAGGGGCAGCCAAGCGCACGAGCCTCCTCGGCGGCCTGCCGCTCGCCATCAAGGACCTCGTCGAGGTGGCAGGCGTGCGCACCACGCGCGGCTCGCCCCTCTTCGCCGACCACGTCTCGCCCCGTTCCGATATCCTGGTCGAGCGCCTCGAGCGCAATGGCGGCATCGTCATCGGCAAGTCCAACACGCCCGAGTTCGGCGCCGGCGGCAACACCTTCAACGAGGTGTTCGGCCGCACGCTCAATCCCTGGAATACGGCGCTCACCTGCGGCGGCTCGTCGGGCGGTGCGGCGGTGGCGCTCGCCACCGGCGAGGTCTGGCTCGCGCAGGGCTCCGATCTCGGCGGCAGCCTGCGCACGCCGGCGAGCTTCTGCTCGGTGGTGGGCCTGCGCCCGAGCCCGGGCCGCGTCGCGGCGGGGCCGCTCGCCGACCCCTTCGACAGCCTCGCGGTGCAGGGGCCCATGGGCCGCACCGTGGCCGACGTGGCGCTCATGCTCGACGCCATGGCGGGCAGCGATCCCCTGGACCCGCTCGCCTTGCCGCCGCCTAAGCGCAGCTTCACGGCCGGGCTCGCGCGCCCCCGCCTCCCGAAGCGCGTCGCCTTCAGCCCCGACTTGGGCGGCCTCGCCATCGCCGCCGAGGTCAAGGAGGTCTGCGCCAAGGCGGTGCTGCGCCTGGAGACCCTCGGCGTCAGCCTCGAGGAGGCCTCGCCCGACGTCTCCGACGCGCGCGAGATCTTCCAGGTGCTGCGCGCGCTCAAGTACGCCACCAACCACGAGGAGAAGCTCAAGCAGCAGCGCGACAAGCTCAAGCCCGAGGTGATCTGGAACATCGAGCGCGGCCTCAAGCTCGGGGCTGGCGAGATAGCAACGGCGGTGCGCGGACGTGCTGCACTCTTCTACCGCATGGCGCGCTTCCTCGGCGGCTACGAGCTCCTCCTCTGTCCCGCCGCCCCGGTGCCGCCCTTTCCCGTCGAGGAGCGCTACGTGCGCGAGATCGACGGCCGCCCCTTCGAGAACTACATCGACTGGGTCGGCGTCACCTACGCCATCACCTTGACCGGCTGCCCGGCGCTCTCGCTGCCCTGCGGCTTCACCCGCGACGGCCGCCCCGTCGGCCTCCAGATGGTGGGGCGGCCGCGCGGCGAGGCGGCCCTCCTCGCCGCGGCCCACCTCCTCGAGGCGGAGCTCGGCCTCAAGGATCTCGTCCCCATCGAGCCCCGCCCGATCCGGCCTTAGCAGGCGCACAAGAGGCGGCCGCGGCCGGCTCCGGCGGGCAATGCCATTGATTCCATGGATTTTTTATTAGAACAGGAAGATTTTATTGCGGTTGCCGCGGTGCATCGCATCGTTTAGAGTGCGCCGCAAAATCCCCCATTGCACTGCACCAATGAAAGGACCGCCCCATGGCCTTGGACGTGGTGGAAGAGCCGCGGCGGAACGCTCTGATGATGAGCGAGCTGCATGGCTATTACCTCGAGGATCTGTCGCCCGGCATGACGGCGCTCTATGCGCGCACGGTGACCGACGCCGACATCGTGCTCTTCGCCGGCATCTCGGGCGACGTGAACCCGGTCCACCTCAACCATGAGTTCGCCGCCAATACGGTGTTCGAGGGCCGCATCGCCCACGGCATGCTGACGGCGAGCTTCATCTCGACGGTGCTGGGCACCAAGCTGCCCGGCCCGGGCTGCGTCTATCTCGCCCAGAGCCTCAAGTTCAGGGCGCCGGTGCGCGCCGGCGATACGGTGAACGCCCGCGTCACGGTGACCGCCGTGAGCCGCGAGAAGGGCCGCGTCACCCTCACCACGGTCTGCACGGTGAGCGGCGGCGTGGTGCTCGAGGGCGAGGCGCAGGTCATCGTCCCCTCGCGCGCCGCACCTTGACCCTGTCGCCCGCGCGCTCCTCGGCTGCGATGCCATAGCCAATCGCGGCACAAGCTCCTAACCTTGGCGCCGGACAAGGGGACCGCCTCGCCATGCGCGTCTTTCGCCACACCACGGAGCTGCCCGCGAGCGCCAAGGGTGCCGTCGTCGCCATCGGCAATTTCGACGGCATCCACCGCGGCCATCAGGCCATCATCGCCGAGGCCGGCCGCCTGGCACGCGCGGCCGCGGCGCCGCTCGCCGTCCTCACCTTCGAGCCGCACCCGCGCAGCTTCTTCCGCCCGACCCTGCCGCCCTTCCGCTTAACACCCTTCCGCATCAAGGCGCGCCTCATAGCCTCCCTCGAGGTCGACGAGCTCTTCGTGCTCGCCTTCGACGAGGCACTCTCGCGCCTTTCGCCCGAGGGTTTCGTGCGCCAAGTCCTGGCCGACGGCCTCGCCATCCGCCACGCGGTGGTGGGCGACAATTTCGCCTTCGGCCACAAGCGCGCCGGCAACGCCGAGACGCTCGCCGCCCTCGGCCGGCACTTCGGCTTCGCCGTGAGCCGTCTTGAGCGCCTGGCGGGAGCCGAGGGCGAGATCTATTCCTCGACGCGCATCCGCGAGGCGCTCCAGGCGGGCGGCCCAGGGCGCGCCGCCGCCCTCCTCGGGCGCCATTGGGAGATCGAGGGCCGCGTGCTGCCCGGCGACCGCCGCGGCCGCAGCCTCGGCATGCCGACGGCGAACCTGGCGCTCGAGGGCTATCTCGAGCCGGCGCGCGGCGTCTATGCCGTGCGCGCCGGGCTCGACCGCGGCCGCGACATCGACTGGCACGACGGCGTCGCCAACCTGGGCGTGCGGCCGATGTTCGACGGCAAGACGCTCCTCCTCGAGGCGCACCTCTTCGACTTCGCGCGCGATATCTACGGCCGCCATCTGCGCGTATCGCTCGTCGAGCGCCTGAGGCCCGAGCTCGTCTTCGACGGCATCCCCGCCCTCATGGCCCAGATGGCCAAGGACGGCAGGGAGGCGCGCGCCGTGCTCGCCGCGGCGGGCGCACGCCAGGGCGAGCCCGTGCGGGGCGAGCGTGGCTGAGGACGAGGCTCAGCACGCCGGCCGGGCGCCGCGGCGCTCGACGAGTGTCCTTACGCTGGCACTCGCCGCCCTCGTGATCCTCCTCGACCAGCTGAGCAAGTGGTGGATCGTCGCGCTCGTCATGAAGCCGCCGCGCGTGGTGCCCCTGGGGCCGTTCCTCAATCTGGCGCTCGCCGAGAATACCGGCGTCAGCTTCGGCCTGCTGCGCCTCGGCGGCAGCTGGGGTCCCTGGCTGCTCTCCGTCTTTGCCCTCGCCATCGTGGCCTGGCTCTTCCTCTGGCAGCGCCGCATGGGCGAGCGCTGGCTCGCCCTGAGCGTGGGCCTGATCATGGGCGGGGCGCTCGGCAACGTGGTCGACCGCCTCTTGCGCGGGGCGGTCACCGACTTCATCGACGCCCATTGGGGCACCACCCACTGGCCCGCCTTCAACCTGGCCGATTCGGCGATCACCGCAGGCGTGGCGCTCCTCCTCTTCGAATCCTTGTTTAGGCGGCGCGAAAGCCCTAATACTTAGGGCTGGCTCCTTGCGGTTTAGGCGCGCGGCGGCGGAGACGGGCTATACTCCAGCACGACGCCGGCTGCGCGAGCGCCGGAGAGGCGCTCCCAGCGAGAGAGGCCAGCGGGAAAGGCCAGCGGGAAAGGCCAGCGAAAAAGGGTTGAGAGGTCGAATGCACAGCAAGATGTTCGTCAGGGCGCTGGCGCTTGCCGCCGTCCCCCTGATGCTCGCCGCCTGCGATACCATCGACAGCACCTTCAAGGCGCTGACCGGGAGCGGCGCCTCCAACCCCAACTACGACCAGGAGCTGCGCGCCGCCGACGACAGCGTGCGCCGGCCGCCCTTGACGCTGCCGCCCGACTTCAACCTGCGGCCGCCCTCGGCCACCAGTGCTGCTGGCGCCACCGACCTCACGGCGGCCCAGCAGGGGCGGCAGACCGTCTTCGGCATCGATCAGCCGAACGACGCCAAGACCCAGCGCAGCGCCGGCGCCAGCACCGGCGAGGGGGCCCTCCTGCAGCACGCCGGCGCCACCGCGGGCTCCGCCGCGATCCGCCAGAAGGTCGACAAGGAGACCGACGCCCTCACCAACCAGCAGAAAGGCTTCGACAACAACCTCCTGAACCCGCAAGGGGCCGCGCAGGCGGACAAGGATTCGGGCTGGTTCAGCGGCCTCTTCGGCGACAGCAGCAAGCCCAGCATCGAGCGCTGAGCGCCTCCGCCGGCAGGCCTCATAAGGACGGCCCGCTTTGAGCACGGCCGAAGCCAAGGGACGGGAGCGGCGGGTGCCGCCGGAGGCGCGAGCGGCGGCGCTCGATTTCGAGCTGCCGCCGGGGCATCCCGCGGCCTATCACCAGACCATCGAGGCGTGCTTTGCCGAGCGCATCGGGCGGCAGGGGCTCGCGCGCGGCGACTACGAGGCGGTCCTCGCCGCGGCCGCACCGGCACTCGGCCGGCTCAAGGCGGCGCACGCGGCAGGCTCGCTCCCCTTCCTCATGCTGCCCGAGGCGACGGACGATCTGGCCCTCATCGAGCGCGAGGCCCGGCGGCTTGCCGCCTCCTTCGCCGAGCTCGTGGTGCTCGGCACCGGCGGCTCGAGCCTGGGCGGGCAGGCGCTCGCCGCCCTCGCCGACCAGGAGTTCGCGCGGCCCGAGGGGAGGCCGCGCCTCCACTTCCTCGACAACATCGACCCCGAGCGCTTCGCCTCGCTCTTCGCGGCGCTCGATCACGCGCGCACGGGCTTTCTCGCCATCTCGAAATCGGGCTCGACGCCCGAGACGCTGGCCCAGCTCCTCGTCTCCTTTGCCGCCCTCTCCGAGCGCCTCGGCACGGCGGAGGCAGCACGCCGCTTCACGGTGATCGGCGAGCCCGGCGACAGCCCCATGCGGCGGCACGCCGAGCGCTTCGCCATTCCCGTGCTCGACCATGACAAGGGTTTGGGCGGGCGCTTCTCGGTGCTCTCGCTCGTGGGCCTCTTGCCGGCGCGGCTCGCGGGCGTCGACATCACGGCCGTGCGCGCCGGTGCCGCGGACGTGGTGCGGGCGCTCCTCGCGGCACGCGAACCCGCCGCCTCGCCGCCCGCCGTGGGGGCGGCGCTCGCCGTGGCGCTCAAGCGCCGGCGCCGCATCGCCGGCACCGTCGTCATGCCCTATGCCGACCGCTTGGCCGCCTTCGGCATGTGGTTCCGCCAGCTCTGGGCGGAGAGCCTGGGCAAGGGCGGCGAGGGTACCACGCCCACCCGCGCGCTCGGCACCGTCGACCAGCACAGCCAGCTCCAGCTCTATCTCGACGGCCCGGCCGACAAGATGTTCACCCTCGTGGTGGCGCGGCAGGCGGGAAAGGGCTTGGCCGTCCCCGCCGAGCTCGCCCGCGACCCGCGGCTCTCCTACCTCGCCGGCCGCACCATGGGCGACCTCCTGGCCGCCGAGCAGCGCGCCACCTACGACACGCTCGCCGCCGCCGGCCGGCCGGTGCGCGTGCTCGCCCTCGAGCGCGTGGACGAGCGCGCGCTCGGCGCCCTTCTCATGCATTACATGCTGGAGACCGTCATCGCCGCCGATCTCCTCGGCGTCGATCCCTACGACCAGCCCGCGGTCGAGGACGGCAAGCGCCGCGCCCGCGCCTATCTCGCGGGGCCGGGCTAGGGCATGTCCGCTTTGCCGGAACCGCGGTACTCGTCACCCCCGCGAAAGCGCTATGGGATGCACACATCTCGAGGAAGCTTGCAGAGCCATCGTGGGTCCTTCGAGACGCGCCCCTTCGGGGCGCTCCTCAGGATGAGGAAAATTTGTATGTGGCACAAAGACTTAACCTCATCCTGAGGAGCGAGCGCAGCGAGCGTCTCGAAGGACCCGCCGTAGCCGGTCCGAGGCTCCTTTTGCAAAGCGCAACACCATGATTTGCCGACGGTCTTCGGGCTTGTGTGCATCCCGTAGCGCGCAAGCGGGGGTCCGCGGCCGATGGATTCCCGCTTTCGCGGGAATGACGATGATGGCGGCAATGGCAATCGGGGTTATCCTCATTTAGCGGAGCGTCAGGCGGAAAGCGATCCATGAGCATTCGCCGGCTGCCCTTGAACCTGGTCAACCAGATCGCCGCCGGCGAGGTGGTGGAGCGCCCGGCCGCGGCCTTGAAGGAGCTCATCGAGAACGCCCTCGACGCCGGGGCTAGCCGCATCGAGGCGGCGCTTCGCGAGGGCGGGCGCACGCTCATCGCGGTCGCGGACGACGGCTCAGGCATGACGGCGGACGAGCTCCTCCTCGCCGTCGAGCGCCACGCCACCTCGAAGCTCCCCGAGGACGATTTGACGCGCATCGCCACCTTGGGCTTCCGCGGCGAGGCGCTGCCCTCGATCGGCGCCGTCTCGCGCATGACGATTGCGAGCCGCGCGCGGGGTGCGTCCGACGCCTGGAGCCTCGCGGTCGAGGGCGGCGAGGTCGGCCGGCCGCAGCCGGCAGCGCAACCGACGGGCACGCGCGTCGAGGTGCGCGACCTCTTCTACGCGACGCCGGCCAGGCTCAAATTCATGAAGTCCGAGCGCAGCGAGCTCTTGGCCGCCATCGACGTGGTGAACCGCCTCGCCATGGCGCATCCGGCGGTGGCCTTCGCGCTCTCCGACGGCGCCCGCGCCTCCGTCAAGCTGCAGGCGGCCCAAGGCGATCTCCTGGACGCGCGGCTCGGGCGGCTCGAAGCGGTGATGGGCCGCGAGTTCGCCGACAATGCGCTGCCAATCGCCGCCGAGCGCGAGGGCATCGGCCTCTCGGGCTATGCCGGCGTGCCGACGCTCAACCGTGCGACCGCGCAGCACCAGTACCTCTTCGTCAACGGCCGGCCGGTGCGCGACAAGCTCCTCTTCGGCGCCGTGCGCGGCGCCTACCAGGATTTCCTCGCGCGCGACCGCCACGCCATGCTCGCCCTCTTCCTCGAGCTCGCACCCGAGCTCGTCGACGTGAACGTGCATCCGAGCAAGGCCGAGGTGCGCTTCCGCGATGCCGGCCTGGTGCGCGGCCTCATCGTGAGTGCCTTGAAGCACGCGCTGGCGGCTGCCGGCCACCGCGCCTCGACCACCGTGGCCCACGCCGCGCTCGGCGCCTTCCAGCCGGCGTCGTCACCGGCCTATGGCCGCGGCGCGGGCCACCTGCCGCGCGGCCTCGCCGAGGCGGCGGCGGCCTATTTCGCACCGGCCGCGGGCGAGGCGTTGCCGGGCCTGGCCGCGGCGCCCGAGGTGCGGCCGCTCGCGGCGGACGCTGGCGAGGACGAGACCGCCTATCCCTTGGGCGCCCCGCGGGCCCAGCTCCACGGCACCTACATCGTGGCCGAGACGGCCGACGGCATCGTCATCGTCGACCAGCACGCGGCCCACGAGCGCCTCGTCTACGAGCGCATGAAGCGGGCCCTCGAGGGGCGCGGCGTCGCCCGCCAGCTCCTCCTCATCCCCGAGGTCGTCGAGCTCGACGAGCCCGCGGCCGAGCGCCTCTCGCGCCGTGCTGCCGAGCTCGCCGAGCTCGGCCTCGTCCTCGAGCCCTTCGGCCCGGGTGCGGTCGTCGTGCGCGAGATGCCGGCGCTCTTGGGCGAGTGCGACATTGCGAGGCCTCGTGCGCGATCTCGCCGACGAGCTGGCCGAGCTCGGCCAGGCGCTCTCCTTGAAGGAGCGCCTCGAGGAGGTCTGCGGCACGCTCGCCTGCCACACGAGCGTGCGCGCCGGAAGGCGCTTGGGCCGCGCCGAGATGTCGGCGCTCCTGCGCGAGATGGAGGCCACCCCCCACTCCGGCCAGTGCAACCACGGCCGCCCCACCTACGTCGAGCTCAAGCGCGCGGATATCGAGCGGTTGTTCGGGCGGCGCTAAGTTCCCCTCTCCTCCTTCAGGAGGAGAGGGTCAGGGTGAGGAGGTCGCGCTGCAAGGCACGTTGTCGGCCGCAGAAGCGCGCAAGCACCCGGCCTCCTCACCTTCCCATCGCTTCGCGATGGGCCCCTTCCTCTCCTCCTGAAGGAGGAGAGGGAATGGTTAAGGGCTTGCTTCTGCCGCCTGCCAGCGCAGGAAGAGGAGGCGGGTGCGGCCGTAGTGGCGCTCGTCGAGTAGGGCGAAGCCCGCGGGGAGGGGAAAGGATTCGCGGCGGTCGAGCTCGACGACGGCGAGCGCTCCGGGCTTGAGCCAGCCGGCCGCGGCGAGGGCTTGAAGTGCCGCGGGTGCGAGGCCGCTCCTATAGGGCGGGTCGAGGAAGACGAGATCGCGCGGGCCCGGGCCGCCGCGCACCTTCTCGCGCAACGGCGGGCGGCAGACGTTGGCCTGGAGGAGGGTGGCGTGCGCCTCCTCGCCGAGCGATTTCAAATTTCGCCGGGCGCATTCGAGCGCGCTCAGGTCGGAATCGAGGAACACCACATGGGCAGCACCGTGGGAGAGCGCCTCGAGGCCGAGGGCGCCCGAGCCGGCGCAGGCGTCGAGCACCGCTGCCTCCTCGACGAGCGGGCCGTCCTCGGCGGCGATGCGGCCTTGGAGGAGGATGTTGAAGAGGCTCTCGCGCACGCGGTCCTGGGTCGGCCGCACCGATTCGTCCTCGGGCGCCGCGATGGTGCGGCCGCGGTGCCTACCCGCGGTGATGCGCATGACGGCCGCCAGCACCCGCGAGCTCCTTCCAGGCAGCACCCAGCTGGTCGCGCAGGACCCGCCGCTGCACCTCCTCGACGCGGCCGCGCGGCAGCTCGCCCAACTGGAACGGCCCGTAGGCGATGCGGATGAGGCGGTTCACCCTGAGCCCGAGATGCTCGAGCACGCGCCGCACCTCGCGGTTCTTCCCCTCGCGCAAGCTGACCGTGAGCCAGACGTTCGCCCCCTGCACGCGGTCGCGGGTGGCATCGATCGCGCCATAGGCCACGCCGTCGATGCGGATGCCGCGCGCGAGGTCCTTGAGCCGCCCCTCCTCGACGCTGCCGTAGGCGCGCACGCGGTAGCGCCGGAGCCAGCCGGTCGCCGGCAGCTCGAGGTGGCGCGCGAGCGCCCCGTCGTTGGTCAAGAGCAAGAGCCCCTCGGAGGCGAGGTCGAGGCGGCCCACGGCCACCACGCGCGGAAGCTCGGGCGGCAGCTTCTCGAAGACCGTGGCGCGGCCTTGCGGGTCGCGCGTGGTGGTCAAGAGGCCGGCGGGCTTGTGGTAGCGGAAGAGGCGCGGCGGCTCGCGCTCGGGGAGCGGCTTCCCGTCGACCACGATTAGGCTCGCCTCGCCCACCACGACCGCGGGCGTCTTCAAGACCTTGCCGTCGACCGCGACGCGGCCGTCTGCGATCCAGCGCTCGGCCTCGCGCCGCGAGCAGAGGCCGGCGCGCGCGAGGCGCTTGGCGATGCGCTCGCCCTTGGCTTCCCCGCCGTCCGCCACCGGCTCAGCCTGCCGCGGCGGCCACGAAGGCGGCGAGGATGCGCCCGTCGCCCGGGCTGATGAGGAACTCGGGATGCCACTGCACGCCCAAGCAGAAGCGGTAGCCGCGGTGCTCGATGCCCTCGATGATGCCGTCCTCGGCGAGCGCGTTGACGACGACGCCGGAGCCGACCTCCTTGGCCGCCTGGTGGTGGGCGGAATTGACGGCGAGCTCGTCCAAGCCGGTGATCTCGTGGAGGAGTGTCCCGCGCTCGACGCGCACGGTGTGGCCCGCCTCGGTGCGCGGGTTGGGCTGCTCGTGGGGGAGCGCTCCCTCGACCTCGTCCGGGATGTGCTGGATGAGGGTGCCGCCGAGGGCCACGTTCAAGAGCTGCTGGCCGCCGCAGATGCCGAGCACCGGCATATTGCACCTGAGCGCCGCCTCGAGGATGGCGCGCTCGAAGGCCGTGCGGCCGTCCTTGGTCTTGACCGTGGGGTGGCGCGTCGTGGCGCCGAAGAGGGCGGGGTCCACGTCGAAGGCGCCGCCGGTGACGACGAGGCCGTCGAGCCGCTCGAGATAATCCTCCGCGCGCTCGGGCTCGTGGGGCAGCAAGACCGGCAGCCCGCCCGCCGCAACGATGGTCTCGGCATAGTTCTGGCGCAGCGCATACCACGGCAGCTTGGAATAGCCGCCCGGCGGCTCCGCATCGAGGGTGAGGCCGATGGCAGGGCGAGTCATGGCGGGGAATGTAGGGCGGTTCGGGGGGAAGGGCAATGCGGGGGGGCCTGTGTGTTGTGCCAAGGACGGACATGTACGCATCCGTGCCGAGTCACGATCAGCGACTGGAAACGAAACCGGTCGTTGGCCTCGCAAAGCGACTAGAGCCGCCGCCGCGCAGGAGCCCTGACGTGCCCACGGATCACGGCTTGGCTAGAAGATTGAGGTTTAGCGCACCGCAACCGCATCGCAAGCCTTCCTTCTTCTCCCCTTGTTCGGGAACGACATAGAACATTTCTTGGCATGTGGAGCAGGTGAACGCCCCGGTGAAGCCTTTGAAGGCGGCCACCACTGGTTCGAAATCCGGCTTCTGTAGGTTCGCCCATGCGTTGAAATGGACAGCTGTGTTTATCTGCCATTGCTCATGACCAGTCTTTGTCTTGGCGTCCGCAAAAGCCGCGTCGCGAGTCGCAATCGAACCGACGGCGTCCTTCTGGCCCCAAGAGTTCGCTGCGGCCTTTGCCCTCTTGAAGAGCTCGCCGAGCGCACGCGTTGCGCTGGGGAGAAGGTCGCCGAGGGTAAACTGGGCATCACCACGAAACTCGACGTTGGCACGGAGGCGATCGCAGGTTTCCTTCGCGAAGTGTTCAAGATAGTGTCGTAGGAGGGCGGCTGCTGCGCGAATGTCATTCTTAGCGAGATGGGCGTCCAATTCGGCCCAGACATCATGATCATTCCATTCGGTTGGCCCCATGTCGACGTTCCACGTCCTGAAGTGGGCGAAGCTGCGTCCCTTGATCAAGCCCTCCGACCTCATGTGCTTGAGCCAAATCTCGTCGTGGGTCGTGAAGATGAACTGCGTGCTCGGAAAGTGCTCCTTGAGAAGTGTGCAAACCTGCCGCCGATGTCCGGTGTCGACCGACATCAGCACGTCGTCCAAGACTGCAAGGGTGAAATTGTCTCCGAGCAGATAGCGCATCAGTGCCAGGTATAGACACAGACCCATTCCATCTTGGTGTCCTTCGCTATGGTAGGCACCCGGCGGGAAGTGCCCGCGACCGTAAAAATCCACATCGAACCCCAGCTTGCCGATGGATGGCATCAGCCTGGCTGTGAACGTGCTCTCGTCCTCATGGTTCATCTCGCGGTAAAATTCCGAGAAGGTCGCTTCGACATCCTTGTAGATGCCTTCAAGAGCCTTTGTGGTAACCTGAGCGTATAGATCGAAGACCTTTGATGCGCGTTCGGCGCGCAACTTGCCGATGGCGACCTTCTGCCTGGCCCTACGGTATTGCTCGAGCCGCTCCTGAGCTACCACCAGAAATTCGCGTGCGGCGTCTTGCTTGGTCGGCTCTGGAATTGCGGCGACGCCGGCCGCCAGCGCCGTGATCGTCGTCGCGAGATCAGGTGCCTGGTGCGCCGCAAGCAACACGGCGCGAGTATCGTCGAGTGGCAACAGTTTTTGCAGTTGCGCGTAGCGGCCGGCCAGAATGGCCTTGAAGTCATTTAAGGCGGTGACCTCGACGGGCGGATTGAGCTGAGCGCCGTAGCCGATGACCGTTGCCAGCGCGCTTCCAACCGCATGAATAACATCCATCAACGGACCGATCTGTGCTTCCAAGGCTCTTCGTTTTACGGTCACGGCCTCGAAGTGTTTCAGTTTTTCTGCTACGTGCTGTCGGAAAGCATCCGGTTCAAAAGGCGTGTCGCAGACCGGACAGACCTTGTCATCATAGAAATCGAGCGCGGACCGGAGCAATGCTTCGCGGGATACGGCGTCGAGGCTGTCAGCGTCCTTTGTGAGTTCGGCCGCTGCGGATGCAGCCGCGACGCATGTCTCTTTAAACGCTTCAGACCGCAGCTTCTCAAGGGCGTCCTTTAGCGTCGTCAAATCGCCCGTTGCTTGGACCTTTGGAACGCGAGCGGGTGCTGCGCCGGTGGAAGCGGTTGCCAAACCGTCCTTCACGGAGGTTGTCGCATCGAGCACTGTAAAAGCGGGTAGGCCCAAAAGCTCGCGCTTGGGGTTGACGGCCCCAAGGACGCTGGATTTGGACAATTGGGCGACACCGAGCGCGGCCAGGAGATGTGAAATGGCATCCATTTCCGTGCGCTCCAGCGGCGGAAGCTCGCGGGCGCACGCATTAGAAATCTTTTGCAGGACCGTTCGCAGTTTTTCGATATCGTCAAGCCGTAGGAGAGCCTGCACCTCTTTAGAGCGTTGGCCTGGTTCGGACAGGACGTAACGGATCAACTCACGCCGGGACAAGACGAACTCGGGATGAAGCTTCACATTGTCGAACGCGGCCTGGACGTCAACATCATTCGGCGTGATTGTCGGAACGCCCGCTGCTTTGACGGTCCGGTGAATGGTCGCCCTTTTTCCGCCCAGCGACGGGATGACGACATCAAGAGTGACGAAGGATCGATCGGGCTTGTTCCGGCTGTCGACGTGCGGACCGTGTGCTTTTACCGAAAGTCCGCCCGTGCCGCTTCCGGACAGGCGAGAAATGCTCCCAGTCAGCCCAAACTCAATGGCGTCGACGATGCCGCTTTTGCCGGTTCCGTTCGGACCGCATGCGGCAAAGTTCTGGTCTTTGGTATCCAGCGTGAGGTCGCGAATACCGCGAAACTCATGTATCCGCAGCTTCTCGATCCGGATCATGCCGCGTCCGGAAATAATGCGGCCCGAATTGCCGGCTCAGCGAAGACGCCATCATCTAGGACCACCTCCCGTAACTTCGGGGCGATGTCTGCAAGCCCTTCCGTTTTCGCGAGCTCGTCGAAGAATTTGGAGAGCACAGCATGGGCAACGGTTGTCACCGGAGCGGAGCTTTCTTCGGATTCTGATGTCGGCTCGTTTTCCGTCATGGCTTTCCTCCTACATGTATTATAAGTTGCGTGGAGTTGTTCGTCACGCGCGTATTTGGGGAACTACTGGAGCGGGAACCGGCAAGACGGAATTTGTGCGCATCGGCCGCAACAAAGATGGCGCGGTCCGGCAGGAATCCGGTCTGGCCGATAACCGGTGCGAATACGTCTCGTCGCGCCGCACGCAACAGCACTTTTTGGGCCGGGGACAGCAATGGTCGCTCCTGGCGACTTACGGAGGGGCGTGATCGCGGAACGGGGTCCAGAGGGGGTTCGAGCCGGATCAGATCACGACGTTCGGCATCGTGAATTGCTACGTCAGCTAAGTGCCGATAGACGCGTCCAAGGAGAAAACAATGATTGAGGTATGTCATAATCTCTTTGTTGGCTCACAGGATGATGAGGTCAGCATTCGTGGCCAAACCGGCTGGTTCGTTGTTCACGCCTGCAAAGAGCCTTATCACCGGGAAGCGTTGGGTTACAGAGGTCAAGGTGCGCCGAAAGCTCATCCCGAATATCTCGTCGCCCGGCGCAAAGGTTGCGTGATTCTCAATCTTATCGACGCCGATGATGTCAAATTCATTCCGCCAGAATTAATCGATGCCGCGTTAAGCGACATTCATCAGAACATCGCATCAAGCAAGGTTCTGGTTCACTGCAACCAAGGCATGTCTCGATCACCGACGATTGCCTTTTTGTATTTGTTGAGATTCTCCGATTTGTTTGATGGGCAAGATCACCAAAAAGGTTTGCAGAACTTCAAAAGGCTCTATCCGGTCTATGTTCCGAAGCAGGGCATGGCCGATTATGTCAAACTAAACTGGCTCAGATATGCGTCTAGAGAATAAGTGCAGACCCTCACCCCGTACGACCGAATTGATAATCCACGCCCGTCATCCGAATTCGCCACTTCAGCATGTCAAGGCTAACGCCAAAGTGTTGGGCCGCCGTCGAATCAGTCATGCGATTGGCGCGCATCCAGAGCAAGGCAGGCCTGGGCAGTAACATTGTGCCACCAAGCCAATCCGCCTCTGCCTCCTGCGCTTCGTCGTAATTGCCATTGAGGAAATGGCCATCTGCTGTCCGGCCGGCCGTGGCTAATTCGTGGCCTAGCATGATGTGAGACAGCTCGTGCATGAGCACGCTGTTAATTCGAGCCGCGGCCAGCTTTGGATTGTAGACCACGAGATAGTGGTCGTCCTCGCGCAGGACGAATGCCGACCATTCGTCGCTGGCCACTTTGAGTAGATGGTTGCGGTCTTTATCCGGCCAGCCCGGAATTTCGGATGCCGACCAAATGGTGACCCCGAGGTGCACACCTAGACGCCTCGCGTCTAGTCGCGCGGCCAACTCGATGCCAAGTGTCTTTCTAATCTCCAGCGAGCGGCGTTCACACTGCGCTTTGAACCCGCGCCGAAGCAATCTCAGTGCCCTTCTGACCCGATCTTCTCGACAAATTTTTTGTGTGCCGCAATGATAAGACTCGCGAGGGACTTCGCCGTCTGGGCGCTGAAAGTACGGCCTTGCTTGAAGCCGATTTGAACCGCAGGCATTGACGGCGCCTTTACACCGTGGCTACCCGCTCCACCGATTACCAGCGCGGGGTCAATGTTCAGCCACGCGCAAACTTTGCCCAGCGTTCGACTGTCCGGAAGATGTCCGCGCTCGATTCGAGATAGGGTCGCGGGGCTAGTGCCAATTTCGTGCGCCGCCGCTCTGATGCCCATGCTCCCGCGCTTCTGGGCCACTTTTTGTCCCAATGCTTCAGGGGAAAGTTGTGCCATGCCGTCTCCTGTCTCAGATTGGAAAAAACAGTTTCAATTGTGATACAAATGCGCTAGTATGTCTTAAAGCTGAAACAGCCACATCGAATCACGGCGATTCGTGGCCGTCAAGCGGAAGTTGGCTCATTGAGAGGATCACGAGGCAATGGCTGCTAAATCCTATGCCCTGACTTTCAAGGGGTACTACCTAGAGTCCGGTATTGGCGGGCTTCCGGCCGAGTCGGGAATCTATTGCGTGTATGCTTGCACCTATGACGCAGCAAAAGATACGGTCAGTCTCCGCCGGCTGATTTACATCGGAGAATCCGATGACGTGCAAGACCGGGTGAAGAACCACGAGAAGTGGTCCGTTTGGCGCAGAGAGCTGAGGTCGGGCGAGGAACTTTGCTTCAGCTGCGCGCTCATCTCCGGGGAAGACGATCGGCAGCGCGCCGAGGCAGCGGAGATTTTCGAGCATAAGCCGCCCTGTAATACCGAATATAAACATGAGTTTCCGTTCGATCGAACTACGATCACGAATAGCGGCAAGGCTGCGCTGCTTCACAGCCACTTCACGGTTGAGCGGACTTAAGCCTGCGCGGCGATGTCCTAGACTGCGTGTGTGCGTTGTCGACGGTTGTAACCAGGAGGTGAGAAGATGTCCGAGAGTGATACTCATAAGCGGGCGAAATCTCGTGCGGCCGGCGCTGGGGGTCAGACGGAGGTGCCGTTGACGGGTGGCCGCCGGCTGGACGCGTTGTCGGATGCCGGGCGCGCGACAGAGGTCGAGCGGAGCGGCAACATGAACAGTCTCAAGGCGGCTGCCCGGCGTCTTCGGGATGCACCCGGGAATCAGAGGGTGTTGCAGGTGCCTCAGCAAGACATGGACAAAGCTGCTGCGGCGATGAGGCAGATTGAAGTCGCCGGAACCGTGAAAAATTTGATCGGGACGAAGCGCCGCAGCATTCGGCCTTAATTGCAATCGCCGAGCATGCGTCGGAGGCCTGTCGCTGCTGGAGAGGTTCCCTTTTTGCGGCTGAAAGCGCTGAACTTGCCGATCTCCGGGATTGGGATGATACTGCTTCGGGCCCGATGGCCCGCTGCGGATCATTGCCGCCCACCGACCCCATGAAACCGATATCCGGAGCCGTTACTCGAGTCATACGGCTATAGTGCCAGCCACCAGCCTTGTTCGTTCACCTGCGTCGCGGCATGCCGCCCGCCCTCGCGCCCACCCACCCCCTCCCCGCTTGACGGCCCACCCCCTCTCCCGCCAACCTTCCCCCCATGCCGCCGCGCAAGCTCTCCTACATGGCGACCGCCCTCGCCCGGGCCGAGGCCGCCGCCGCGCGCGGCGAGGTGCCGGTGGCGGCGCTCATCGTCGACGGCCGCGGCGAGATCGTGGCGGCGGCGGAGAACCGCATGCGCGAGGCGGGCGATCCCACGGCGCACGCCGAGATGCTCGCCATCCGCGAGGCCTGCGCGCGGCTCGGCGAGGGGCGGCTCGGGGCGTGCGACATCTACGTCACCCTCGAGCCTTGCGCCATGTGCGCGGCTGCCATCTCGTTAGCGCGGCTACGCCGGCTCTACTTCGCGGCCTATGATGCCAAGGGCGGCGGCGTCGAGCATGGCGCGCGCGTCTTCGCGCAAGTGACCTGCCACCACCGGCCCGAGGTCTATGGCGGCATCGACGAGCGGCGCGCGGCGGCCCTTATGGCGCGTTTCTTCGCCGCGCTCCGCGCCGCCGCGGGCGGCACGCAAGAGGAAGGATGATGCCATGAAGCAGCGCATCGATTACGCCAAGGCGGCGCCCAAGGCGGTTGCCGCCATGCGCGCACTCCAGGCCTACGTCGACGCGACCTCGCTCGACCACCGCCTCGTCGAGCTCTTGAAGACGCGCGCCTCGCAGATCAACGGCTGCGCCTATTGCGTCGATCTCCACACGCGGACGCTGAGGAAGGCGGGCGAGAGCGAGGCGCGGCTCTATGCGCTTCCCGTGTGGCAGGAATCGCCCTTCTTCAGCGCGCGCGAGCGCGCAGCACTCGCCTGGTGCGAGGCGGTGACCAAGGTCGCGGACGGCCACGTGCCGGACGACGTCTTCGCGGAGGCGAGCGCCCACTTCTCCGAGGCCGAGCTCGTCGAGCTCACGCTCGCGATCGTGGCGATCAACGGCTGGAACCGCATCGCGGTCTCCTTCCGCCAGCAGGCGGCCATGCCCGCGGCGGCGGCGGCGGCGGAGTAGGCTCGGCAGCGGCAAGGAGGGCTCGAGGATGGCGGAGAAGGTCGTGAAGAGCGACGCCGAGTGGCGCGCCCAGCTCACCCCGCAGCAATACGAGATCGCGCGCCGCCACGGCACCGAGCGCGCCTTCACCGGCCTCTACTGGGACTGCAAGACCGCCGGCGTCTATAGCTGCATCTGCTGCGGCGAGCCGCTCTTCGACGCCGCCGCGAAATACGAGTCCGGCACCGGCTGGCCGAGCTTCTCGGTCCCCCTCAAGGAAGAGGCGGTCGCCTGCAAGGTGGACCGCAGCCTCTTCATGTCGCGCACCGAGGTCCTCTGCAGCCGCTGCGACGCGCATCTCGGCCACGTCTTCGACGACGGCCCGGCGCCCACGGGGAAGCGCTACTGCCTCAACTCCGCCGCGCTCAAGCTCGTGGTGAAGAAGTAGCGGCTGTCGCGCTGCGCGAGGGTGCCTCGGACTGAGCGCGGTGGGTCCTTCGAGACGCTCGCTCCCGCTCGCTCCTCAGGATGAGATAAAGTCTTTCTGCCACACACAATTTTTCCTCGTCCTGAGGAGCGCCCCGCGGGGCGTAGGCCCGCTCTCTTGCGTCACGCAAGAGAGGCGCGCTTAGCGCGCCGGGGGCGCGTCTCGAAGGACCACGGTGGCACTGCAAGCCTCCTCGATATCTGTGCATCTACTAGCGCGAAAGCGGCAATGACGAACGAGGCGGCGGCACGCGCCCGAGGAGGCCCGCCGGCATGGCGCGGAGCTCGAGCGTGGCCACCGCCACGGCGAGGGAGGCGAGCCAGATCAAGCGGCTCTGGTAGCGCCCGACCGGCGTCGAGAAGACCCCGCAGATGGCGGCGTTGAGCAGGAGCCCCAGGAGGACGACGGCCAGGAGCTCGGCCGGCTCGCGCGCGCGGCGCCGCCAGCACCAGGCGAGCAGCACTGCCAAGGCCGCGAGCGAGCCATAGGCGACCGGCGTATAGAGGCGATCGAGGGCCTCGGCCAAGGGCTTGATGCGGCCGTCCTCCTGGCCGGCGGCGAGATAGGCGGGCACCAGCTCCGGGGCGTATTTCTCGAGCATGTAGCGCGTGTGCCAGAAGGGGCCGGCGATCTCCTCGGCCGCGGCGAAGCGCACGAACTGCTCTGCCGCCGACGAGGCCGCGGCGGCGAGGTGCATGGCGGGATAGGCCGCGAGCGTCTCGAGCGTGATGTGCCGCGTCTCCTCGCGGTAGCCCTCCCAGCCGCCCAGTGCCGCGAAGGGGCTGTCGTCGTCCCAGATCCACTCGCGTGCGCTCTTGGGCAGGCTCGCGCGGTAGGCGCAGAGGCGGTACTCGGGCGTGGGGCAGCGCTCGTCGAGAAAGCGCGCGACGATGCCGCTCTCGACCAGCCGGCCGAAGAGGAAGGTCTCGCCACCGGGCGTGAAGCCGAGGTAGCGCGAGGCCATGAGGTTGGCGAGCGGCACGGCGAGGAGGGCTAATCCCAGCACGCCCGCCGCAAGCGCCAGGCCGCGGCGATCGGCGAGGCCGGGCCGGCGCAAGGAAGCCGCGGCGGCGGTCGCGAGCGCCAAGCCGATGGCCAGCGCCAGATGGGCCATGTGCACGGCCAATGCGGCGAAGAGCAGTGCCGCCGTGAGCGCCGTCTCCAAGCGGCTCAGCCGCGCGCCGCGAAAGGCGAGGAGATACCAGCCCAGCACCACGACCGGCGCGAAGGCGTCCGGCATCACCTTGGCGCTGACCCAGGCGACGCCGGTCAGCGCCGCGAGCGCCAGCGTCACCAGTGCCGAGAGGAGGGCGCTCCCGAGGCCGTGGCTCTTGAGCGTGAGATGGACGAGGTAGAGCAGCATCGCCGCCTGGGCGGCGATCACCGGCCACAGGCTTCCGGGCGCGCCCAAGAGGGCGATGAAGAAGCCGTAGAAGGGGCCGCGGCCGGGCTCGAGCGCTCCCTCGAAGGCGCGCGCCAGATAGGCGCCGGTATCGTAGAAGGTGAGGGGAAAGCCGTTGACGAGGGCAGGGTAAAGGAGGGCGAGGAGGGCCGCGGCCGAGGCCGCGATGGCGGCGAGGCGCCGCGCCGGCAGCGCCTCGATGAGTCTGCGATCGGCGGGCCGGGGGCTCACATCTGCGCTTGCAGGTAGTTCTCGAGGCCGAGGGTCGCGATGAGGCGGAGCTGGGTCTCGAGCCAGTCGACGTGCTCCTCCTCGCCCTCGAGGATCTTCTCGAGGAGCTCGCGGCTCACGTAATCGCCCTTGGCCTCGCAATCGGCGATGGCCTCCTTGAGCGGCGGGATCGCCTTCATCTCGAGCGCCAGATCGCACTTGAGCACCTCGGCGGCCAACTCGCCGATCATGAGCTTGTCGAGGTCCTGGAGGTTGGGCAGCCCCTCGAGGAAGAGGATGCGCTTGATGAGCGCGTCCGCGTGCTTCATCTCGTCGACCAATTCGCCGTGCTCGTGCTCGGCGAGCTTCTTCAAGCCCCAGTTCTCGAGCATGCGGGAATGGAGGAAGTACTGGTCGATCGCCGTGAGCTCGTTGGTCAGCACCTTGTTGAGGTGCTGCACGATCGCGCGATCCCCCTCCATCGCCGCCCTCCTCGTTGCGCTCAGCGCTCGGGCGCCGCGCGGGCGGACGTCTGCCGCACCATGTCGCGGATCAAGGGGATGCACTTGCCGCACTGCGGGCGCACGCCGAGCAGGTCGTAGACCTCCTCGACCGACGCCGCCCCGGCGCTGGTACTCTCGCGGATGCGGCTCTCGCTCAGGGCATTGCAGATGCAGACGTACACCGGCTCTCTCCACCGCTCGCCGCGGGCATCATGCACGGCTGCGAATGATTGTCAATAGCGCTTGATCGCGGGGCCGATTTCCCTCTCCTCCTTCAGGAGGAGAGGGTCAGGGTGAGGAGGCGATTGGGCCGATCACGTCGGACGCCAGCGTGCGCTTGTTGCGGTGGCCCTCCTCACCCTCCCATCGCTTCGCGATGGGCCCGGCCCTCTCCTCCTGAAGGAGGAGAGGGAAATCGGCCGCGCGCTCACCCCTCGGGCGGGCCTTTGAGCTCGATCTGGTTGCCTTCGGGGTCGAGGAGATAGAGGGAGGGGCCCTCTCCGTCGGCGCCGTAGCGGCTGGCGGCCTCGCCGGCAGCTATGCCGTGGGCCGCGAGGTGGCGGCGGATGGCGGCCTCGTCCCAGGGCTCGACGCGCAGGCAGAAATGCTCGAGGTTGCGCGCCTCCTTCCCGGGTGCCGCGCCGCCCGCCTTGCCGATCGGCCCTGCCACGTCGGCCAAGTCGATCAGGCTCGCGCCGGCGCGCAGCTGGACGAGGCCGATCGCCGGCTGGCGCTTCTCGACCGTGCAGCCGAGCACCTCGCAATAGAAGCGCACGCCCGCCTCCACGTCGCGGTAGCGCAGCACGACATGGTCGAGGCGATGAAGCGCAAAGGGAAGGGTGGTGCTTATCGGCACTCAGGCCCTCGCGAAGCGATGGACCCCGTCAGAGCCGCATTCGCGCTCGAGCTCGCCGCGGCTTACGAGGAAGTGGAGATGGGCGAGCGCCTCGCCGATGGCGAAGGAGAGCTGGTGGAGATCGAGCTGGCGGCGGAAGAGGACCGGGATGATCTCGGCCCCCGTGCGCGGCTCGGCACAGGCTTGAAGCGTGCGGGCGAGGCGCTCCTCGTGGTGCTCAACGAGATCGTCGAGGCGGCGGTGGAGGCCGTAGAAGGGGAGGCCGTGGGAGGGCAGCACCAGCGTCTCCTCCGGGAGCGCACGGAACTGCGCGAACGAATCGAGATAGAGCTTGAGCGGGTTGCCCTCGGGCTGGTCCGGCCAGACGCTCACGTTGGTGGTGATCTTGGGCAGCACCTGGTCGCCCGAGATGAGCACGCCCGTCTCGCGGCAATAGAGGCAGGCGTGCTCCGGCGCATGGCCCTCGCCCACGATGACGCGCCACTTGCCGCCGCCGATCGCGATCTCGTCGCCCGCCCTGATGCGCCGGTAGGTGGGCGGCACCGGCGTCACGTTCTGGGCATAGAGGTTGCCGCGCCGCGAGAGTGCCTCGAGCTCCGCGGCGGGGAGGCCGTTCCGGCGGTAGTGCCGCGCGCGCTTCTCAACGTCGCCGCCGCCCCAGCCCTGGCGCACGAGCTGGGCCGTGAGCCACTCGCCTTGCGTCATCCAGAGCTCGACCGCGAAGCGCTCGCAGAGCCAGCCCGCGAGGCCGATGTGGTCGGGATGGAAGTGGGTCACGATGACGCGGCCGACGGGCCGGCCGCCGAGGCTCGAGGCGAAGACGCGCTCCCAGAGCAGCTTCGTCTCCTCGCCGCGCCCGAAGCCGCTGTCGACGATGGTCCAGCCGTCGCCATCCTCGAGGAGCCAGAGGTTGATGTGGTCGAGGGCGAAGGGGAGCGGCATCCTGAGCCAGCGCACCCCCGGCGCCACCTCGCGCGAGGTGCCCGGCTCGGGCGGTTCGGCTTGCGGGAAGGCAAGCGCGTCGCGGGTCGCTCTCAGCAAGGCAGGCGCGCCGTTCATGCGATCTCCGATTGCGGCCTCGAGCGCAGGACCGGGGCAAAACTATGGCGCAGTGCGGCAAAGGTCAAATGGCCGTGCCGCGCTCAGGACTTCTGCGCGCGCTCGGGATAGCTCACCGCCATGCCGGCGCGCACGTCCTGCTGGATGCCGTATTGCGCGAAGGGGTAGCGGAAGCCGTTCTTGGCGAGTGCCGCCATGCCGGCGAGCGCCTTGGCGAGCCCCTCGGGCGGCAGCGCCATGAGCATCTCGTCGTCGAGCACGCCGCCGTAGCGGCGCTCGGCGAAGCAGGGGATGGAGAGGCTCGGCTCGCGCGTCTTGAGCGCACGTCCCAGGAATCGGCGCAGGCCAATTCGCCGACCACGCTCCACTCGAAGCGCTTGTAGCCCGACCACTGCAGGCCGTTGATGAAATAGATCATCGCACCCGGCGTGGCGTAGAAAAGGGCGATGTCGGGCGGGTCGAGCCGGCCGCTCGCCAGCGGTGCCACGGCGAGCGCCTCGAAAGTGCCGTCCTCGACGCAGTTCATCGCCGCCTGGTGCGCGCTTGCGTCCTCGAGGGTGCCGTACCACACGCCGGCCATGTGGCGGCCCGAGCGCCAGGCCGCGTCCTTGGCGAGGCCGAGGCCAACCACGGCGCGGCACTGGGCGCCCACCAGGTCCTCGGCCGTGATGCCGACGGTCCAGCCGAGGCGGGCCGCCTGCGCCACGACCTGGTCGAGCGTGTGCACCGACTGCGGCCGGCGGATGCGCGGGATCGCCTCCATCTCCGCGCGCGTCTTGAAGAGCTTCATGCCGAAGGGGATGGCGCGCAGGCGCAAGCGCTGCTCCAACTCGGCGGCAAGCTTCGCCCAATCCTCTGTCATCGTCATCGTCGTCATCGCACCCTCCCCTTCGAGAAGTCCCTCTCCCGCAAGCGGGAGAGGGATTTATCGCCATTGGCGCCGTCCGCGCCCATATCAGCGCCCGAGCGCGCGCCAGCCGATGTCGCGGCGGCAGAAGCCTTGCGGCCAGTCGATGAGGTCGACGGCGCGGTAGGCGCGCGCTTGCGCCTCCTTGAGCGTGGGAGCGCGCGCCGTGACGTTGAGCACGCGGCCGCCGGTGGCGAGGAGCCGGCCGCCGTCGCGCGCGGTGCCGGCGTGGAAGATGGTCACCCCCTCCACCTGGCGTGCGGCCTCGAGGTTGCGGATCTCGCTGCCCTTGGCGTAGTCGCCGGGATAGCCCTTGGCCGCCATGACGACGGAGAGCGAGGGCTCGGCGTGCCAGCGCAGATCGAAGAAGCGGAGCTCGCCGTCGCGCGCCGCGACGAGGGCCGGCAGGAGGTCCGACATGAGCCGCACCATGAGCGCCTGGCATTCGGGATCGCCGAAGCGCACGTTGAACTCGACGAGCCTGGGCCCCGCGTCGCCGATCATGAGCCCGGCATAGAGCACGCCCTTGAAGGGGCGGCCCTCGGCGGCCATGGCGGCGACCGCGGGCTTCAAGATGCTCTCCTCGATCTCTGCGGCGGCGGCGGGCGTCACCACGGGGGCGGGAAGTCGGCGCCCATGCCGCCTGTGTTCGGCCCCTTGTCGCCGTCGTGGACCGCCTTGTGGTCCTGCGCCGAGGGAAGCGCCAGCACGTGGCTGCCGTCGACGAGCGCCAGCACGCTCGCCTCCTCGCCCTCGAGGAACTCCTCGATGACGAGCTCCTGGCCGGCGCGGCCGAAGCGCCCGCCCACCAGTGCCGCATCGACCGCGGCGTCGGCCTCGGCCAGGCTCGCCGCCACCGTCACCCCCTTCCCCGCGGCGAGGCCGTCGGCCTTGACCACGATAGGGGTGTCGTGCGCGCGGATGAAGGCCTTGGCCTTGGCGGGATCGCGGAAGCGGCCGTAGGCAGCGCTCGGGATGCCGTATTTCCGCGCCAGGTCCTTCATGAAGCCCTTGGAGCCCTCGAGGAGGGCCGCCTTGGCGCTCGGGCCGAAGGCCTTGATGCCGGCCTCCTCCAGGCGGTCGACGAGGCCCAAGACGAGGGGTGCCTCGGGCCCGACCACGACGAAGTCGATCGCCCGATCCCGCGCGAAGCGCACCAGCTCGCGATATCCTCGGCGGCGAGCGGCACGCACTCGGCCTCCTCGGCGATGCCGGCATTCCCCGGCGCGCAGTAGATCTTGTCGGCGAGCGGCGAGGCCGCGATCTTCCAGGCGAGCGCATGCTCGCGCCCGCCCGAGCCCACGATGAGAATGCGCATCCCGAAACTGCTCTCCGCTGCCGCCTAGCGCTCACATTCGCCGAAGCGAGCGTCACCCCCTCCCCCCTTGAGGGGGAGGGTAGGGGAGGGGGGTGTGCCGCGCATCGACAATTCCACATGGTAGCCGCAGGCTCTTCCCGCCGTTAACGCGCCATGGCGGCTCGGCCTCTCGTCTTGTAACATAAGCGTCCAAGCCATGAGCGAAAACCTCCTCGCCGCAGCCGGCCTGCCGAACTTGCCCGAGTTCTCGGTGAGCGAGAATCTCGGGGCTCTTGAAGCGCACCCTCGAGGAGCGCTTCGACCACGTGCGCGTGCGCGGCGAGAATCTCCGGCTTCAAGCGCCACAGCTCGGGGCACCTTTATTTGGCGCTCAAGGACGCCGATGCGGTGCTCGACGCGGTGTGCTGGCGCGGCACCGCCGGCCGGCTCGGGCTCAAGCCCGAGGACGGCATGGAGGTGATCGCCACCGGCCGTATTACGACCTATCCCGGCCGCTCCAGAGTCCCGACTCGTCATCGAGGCGATGGAGCTCGCAGGCGAGGGAGCACTACCTCAAGCTCCTCGAGGAGCGGCGCAGAAGCTCGCGGCCGAGGGCCTCTTCGATGCCGCGCGCAAGAAGGCGCTGCCCTATCTCCCCAGCGTCATCGGCGTCGTGACCTCGCCCACGGGTGCCGTCATCCGCGACATCCTCCACCGCCTCGCCGACCGCTTCCCCCGCCGCGTCATCCTCTGGCCGGTCGCGGTGCAGGGCACGGGTGCCGCCGAGCAGGTGGCCGCCGCCATCGCCGGCTTCAACCGCCTGGAGGCGGGGCGATCCCGCGCCCCGACCTCATCATCGTGGCGCGCGGCGGCGGCAGCCTCGAGGACCTCTGGGCCTTCAACGAGGAGGTCGTGGTGCGCGCCGCGGCGGCGAGCGCCATCCCGCTCATCTCCGCGGTCCGCCACGAGACGGACACCACGCTCATCGACTTCGCCTCGGACCGCCGCGCGCCGACGCCAACGGCCGCGGCCGAGATGGCGGTGCCGGTGCGCGCCGGGCTCGTGGCGCAGGTCATGCAACATGGCGAGCGGCTCTACCGCGGCCTCTCGCGCATGCTCTCGGAGCGGCGCACGCATTTGGAGGGCCTCTCGCGCGGCCTCCCCGATCCTTGGCGCCTCCTCGAAGAGGCGGAACCCCAGGCTCGACGACTGGTCCGAGCGCTTGGCGAACGCGGTCAGGCACCGCGTGGAGCGGCTCGCCGACCGCCTCGCCCGCGTGCCCACGCTCGAGAAGGCCCTCGTCCAGCTCATAAGCGCCCGCGAGCATTCGCTCGCGGCGAGCGCCGCGCTTGCGCAAGGAGCCCTTCCTAGCATCCGTCGCGCGCCATGCCCGCGACGCGGCCCGCCTCGGCGAGCATCTGCAGCCGGCCACCCTCTCGCCCTGGCGCCGTCGCGACGGCGCGCGGAGGAGTTCAGCCGCGCCTCGACCTCTCCTACAGGCGCGCGTGTCTGCACCACCGGCTCCTCGCGCTCGCGGGGCCTCGGCGGAGGCGCTGGTTCCGCACCGGCGACGGCACCGCCATCGCATCGCCATCGAGTTCCAGCGAGGGCAGCGTCGCCGCGACGATCGGCGGCGCTCCGGCCGAGCCGCGGCGCATCCGCGGCGCCAAGCCCAAGGCCAACCAGGGCACGCTGCTGTGAAATCGCTTGTCGCGATAAGCTCCTCTCCCGTAAACGGGAGAGGGGCTTCCCCTAATCCGGCCAGCGCCGGGGTCCGCCAGAGCCGACTCGAGGAAGAAGACGATGCGCATCAATCAGCCGGTCACACAACGCGAAGTCGAACTAAAGGATGGTGAGACGATCGTCTCGAAGACGAATACCAAAGGGGTCATCACTGTAACCAGACGTTTCAGGATATCTCGGGATTCAGCGAAGACGACGTCATGGGTAAGGCGCACGATATTGCGCCAAGCCGACATCCGCGCCGCGTTCGAGGATCTCTGGAACACGCTGAAAGCCGGCCGGCCATGGTCGGGCATGGTCAAGAATCGGTGCAAGAACGGCGACCACTACTGGGTGTACGCCGAGGCTTCACCGATCATCGAAGGGGAAACCGTGACGGGCTACCTGTCGGTGCGTTTCAAGCCCGATCGAAGCGCCATCGACGCGGCGAGCAAACTCTACAATCCATGAACGACGGCACCGCCAAGGGAGTTGCGCTTCGCGGCGGGAAGGTCGTCCGTACAGGATGGATCGCCAGTGCTCTTCACCGACTGACGGATAGCTCCATCAAGTGGCGCCTCGTGATGCTGATCGGCATGCTGTCGGTGCTACTTGCGGCGGTGGGCGGTATCGGCCTGTACGGAATGAGCAAGGGCAATGAAGGTCTGTTGGCCGTCTACGCGAATCGCGCTGTGCCGATGGGACAGATCGGCGACATCCAGCGGCTGTTGCTCCAGAACCGGCTGCTGGTGGCCACGGCACTGGTCACACCTGTGCCCGAGTTAATCAGGGAGAACACGGCCGAGATCGAACAGAACATCGCCGAGATCGGGAAAATCTGGAGCATTTACGCGGCGGCCAATTTGCGGCCGGACGAAAAGCAACTTACGGAAACGTTTGCCAAGGACCGCGCGAAATTCCTGCAGGAGGGCCTGGTGCCGGCGGTTGCGGCGCTACGTCAGGGTGACACCGCAGGCGCCAACAGAATCGTGCTCGACGCGGTCCGTCCCCTATATGTTCCGGTGGGCAAAGGCATCGATGCGCTGATGCAGTTGCGACATACATGCGGCCAAGCAGGAGTACGAAAGCGCGATGAGCCGCTACGGAACGATCCGCGATCTATCGCTCGCCGCAATTCTAGTGGGCGTGCTCATGGCGTGTGCGCTCGGTTATGGCATGATCGCGGCGATCATGCGCGCGCTATCACATGCGGCCTCGATCGCGGAATTGGTGTCGCGCGGCAATCTTGCCGTGAATGTGGATTATTCGCCGAATGACGAGTTCGGCAGACTGGTTGATGCGTTGCGCGTGATGATGCAGGCGCTGAAAGGGTTTGAGTCCGCGCAGTTAGAGATCGCCAAGCGGCACCATGCCGGCGAGATGAGCTTCAATGTGCCCGCCGGTCAATTCCAAGGGAGCTACGGAAAGATGGCCGAGCGGGTGAACGCGCTGGCACAATCGCATATTGCAGTCCAGATGAAGCTGGCCAATGTGATGAAACATTACGCGGTCGGTGACTTCAGCGTGGACATGGAGAAATTACCGGGCGAGAAGATGGTGATCACCGAAGCCTGCGTCGAGGCCAAGCGCAACCTGGTGGCGATGAGGGACCAGATTGCCGCACTATCCAGCGCGGCGGCGAAAGGTGATTTCAGCCAGCGTGGCGATGCCAGGCAATTCGATCATGCCTACCTCGAAATGGTGAAATCGCTCAATCAGCTCATGGAAACGGCCGATATGGGATTGGGCGAAGTCGTGCGCGTGCTGGGTGCGCTCGCCAAAGGCGATCTCACCGAAAGGATTACCAACGAGTATCAGGGCACGTTCCGTCGCTTGAAAGACGACTCGAATACCACCGTCGACCGGCTAACGGATATCGTTAGCCAAATCAAGGAATCCACCGAATCGATCAACGCCGCATCGAAGGAGATCGCCGCGGGGAATACCGATCTTTCGCAGCGCACCGAAGAGCAGGCGTCCAGCCTTGAAGAGACCGCCGCGTCGATGGAAGAACTGACCTCAACTGTGAAGCAGAACGCGGAGAACGCGCCAGCAGGCCAATCAACTCGCCGCCGGCGCCTCCGACGTAGCGGCCCGGGGTGGCGCCGTCGTCGGCCAGGTGGTGACCGACCATGAGCTCGATCAACGAAAGCTCGAAGAGATTGCCGACATCATCAGCGTCATCGACAGCATCGCCTTCCAGACCAACATTCTGGCGCTGAACGCGGCCGTGGAAGCGGCCCGGGCCGGCGAGCAGGGCCGCGGCTTTGCCGTCGTGGCCTCGGAAGTGCGCAGCCTTGCGCAGCGCAGTTCGGCGGCGGCGAAGGAGATCAGAGAACTCATCAGCGACTCGGTCGAGAAAGTCGGTGAAGGCACCCAGCTCGTGGATGAAGCGGGCAAGACGATGGAAGAGATCGTGAGCTCGGTCAAGCGGGTGACAGCCATCATGGCCGAGATTTCAGCGGCTAGTCAGGAGCAAAGCACCGGCATCGAGCAAGCAAACATCGCAATCACGCAAATGGACGATGTGACGCAGCAGAACGCGGCGCTGGTGGAGCAGGCGGCGGCGGCGGCGGAGAGCATGGAAGAACAGGCACGCAATCTGGCGAAGGCAGTGGCGATCTTCAAACTCACAGGAATAGCCGCGGGCGGTGCGGGACAGGCACTCGAACGGAGCGAGTTGGCGAACCAACCCGCGAACGTGGCACGGTTGCCGAAGCGTGATAAAGCGCCGATGAGACCGCCGTTGGCGCGCGCCAAGACTGGTAGCACCAACGAGCGCCGAGTTTAGTGCGAGACGTCGCGGCCGATAACGATAAAAAGACGTGCAGTGTCGGCCCAGCGACTCAACCCGCTCCTTCGGGGTTGGATCGATTACTACGGGCGATATGCTCCCTCGGCGCTGCGCCCCATGCTGCGATACGTCAATCTGACGCTTGTGGCGTGCGCGATGCGGAAGTTCAAACGCTTTGTCGGCCACAAGGTGCGTGCGAGCCGGTTTCTGATCAAGATTGCCGGCGATCATGCACATTTCTTTGTACATTGGCGTCTGGGTATGACCGGTACGTTCATCTGATGGGACCCGGATGAATCGAGAGGTTCACGTCCTGGTCGCGTTGGTGCAATTCCACCGGCCGACTCACCCGCTGATGGAAGCGCTCCCGGGCGGCGTTCTCGTCGTGGGTGGCGGCGTCCGCGGCGGCCAGCTTGAGTGCGCGTTGCCACATGCCGTCGGCGAGCTCGGCGATATCCGGGGGCGTGCGGGTAAGGGGGGGCGGAGTCGCCCTCGATGCGGGCACCGGGGGCGCGCCAAAACGTCGGAGGGCGTTGGCGATGGTGTCGGGTGAGCCGCCTTCCAGACCTTCGCGGAGCGTCTCGACCGTCGGGCAGCGGACTCAGTGCAATTGCGAATGCGTTGAGTGTGTGGGGAATGGGCAGAGTTGCAAAGAGGTACAACTATCGCGACCGAATCCTGAAGATCGGGTTCAGACCGATTCAGTCGCCGCTGACCTGGAGTACTGCCATAAGGCTTTCGACCATCGTGTCCAACGTCGACGGATCGATATTTAGCGAGTCCGCCGCTGCGGGATCCACTCTTCGACCGGCGACTCGTCATCGTCGCCAATACCGGCTTTCGCCGCGAGGAGGTCGGCCAGATACACAATGCGCGGTCCGAGAGAGTCCACCGGAAGCTTTCTCTGGCGTCGCGTGAAATTGCGCCACTTCGCCGTAGCTTGCCGGCAGCTTCCAGATCTCCAGCAGCGTTGTGCCGAACACGCCGTGATTGGTCTCGAGGAACTGCGGCAGCAGGTCAATCGGATACGCGACCTTGAAGGCTCCGCCGTACTCGAGTTGCGCCACGGCTTGGATCAGAAACAGCTTACCGATGTCGTGAAACAACCCCATCGCGAATGCTTCATTGAGCGACTCGAGGCCGATTCCGGCGGCGATCCACCGCGACAAATGAGCGACCGCGGTGCCGTGGCGCCAGAGGCTGGCGAGCATCGGTTGCAACCTCGGATTGCGCACCGTATACAGTGCGCGGTTTGCGATGAGGGTGACGTGGTTCAGTGTAACGTCGAGACCGAGCAGGGCGATGGCGTGCTCGACCGTCCGATTCTCCCGGTTGCTACGGCGGTAGTAGGTAGAATTGGAGATGCTGATGAGTTTCGCGGCGACCGCCGTATCCTGCTTCAGAAGTTTGGCGATCTGGTCGATGCTCCGGCCGTCCTCGATGAGTTGGTCGAGCCGACGACTCATTTCGGGATAAGCCGGAAGGTTGACCTCCCCGCTGTTGAGACGATCGACGATCGTCGTCAGAAGATCGCGGCGCCTGGCGGCAGCATCGTGCGGTGCGGGTGCCGATACCCGCGTAGAGGTGCGGCGTGAAGGCGGGTCGATCGATAGGCGTTCGACTTGGGCTTCCAGATCCGTGACGTGGGTCCGAAGACTCTCGATGGGCGTGTGGGTATTCTGCTTGGTCTTGAAGCTGCGTACGGCCTCGCACAGCGCGAGTTCCAGAACCTCGTATATCTTATCGGTCTTGACGAGGAAGTTCGATACCCCGAGGCACTGCGCCTCGATAGCGCTCAGCGGATCGTCGGGAGCGCTGATGAACAACAGGGGGCGCGGGAGGCTGGAATAGGTTTCGTTATGAACTCCCTCCCCTTATCGCGCGTGAAACTCGCGTCCAGAATGACCGCATCAACTGACTGAAAGTCGATCGAATGGGGTTTCCAGACACCAAGCTTCTGTACTGCATGGCGCCGCTTGAGAATGCCTTCGATGCGATCAATTTCGGCGGTGTTGCAGCTGCAGAGCAAAATGCGCAGGCCCATTGGCACAACCGGCTTTCCCGCTGCTTTCTCCATCCACTCTCCGATACCCTGATCCGGCTCATCCCCTGGACCGCGGGTAAATTTCCGTCGCATATTCAGTAGTGCTGTTGAGGATACCGATGTGAGTTTCCCGTTACTGTGTCCTTTGTCCCCTTAATTGCGTCCTAAATCGGAAACTAGCGATGCTGGTTGATGATTGCGACTGCTGAATATCTGCGGCGGCGCGTGGCTGGTGCGGTTTCGGTTCAACTGCAGACTTGCCGGGTTCAGTGTTGCCCCGTTCCCTGAGAAGCTTCTGAATGTCGCTCGCGAGATCCACAGCCAGAGTGCCCGAAGCGCCCCCAATGGTGAACGCGCGAGTCGCCTCGGCTCTCGACGCACGCGAACCCAGGAAGTCACCAAGCTGCGTTGCAGGCCCTCGAGGGACGAAGCGCGGGAGCATCGCTGCGTGAAATCATTAGCGCCATTTCCGGCGCAAAGATAGTAGCGAAAGACTGGACCCTGGACGGCGAATTGCGCGCTCGCGTCCGTTACTTCCTACGTCGCGGCTGGGCACTCGTGAACGGAGGCTATCGGCGGCTCGTCTATTTCTGAGGTTTTTGCGTACAGGGAGAAATGGGGGGGCACCGATTCTCCCTGTCACCGAGCCAGAAGTTCTCCAAGAATGTCTCTTATACTCGGCGACGCAATGCGGGACGCGGATACCTATGGGAGACAGTCTGCATGCCAGCACTACGCGAACATCGACAACGGCCGCTTCAAGCGATCTTCGTCATGCGTCGGCGCCTCCGGTGGAAGATTCGAAATCGTGTCGGCTCCGCTGCCTCCGATTTTTCTCAACAACGATGAAGCTGCGCAATTTGTCAATCTCTCGCCGCGGACACTGGAAAAACATCGCGTCATTGGAGGTGGCCCGCGGTTCCGGAAGTTCGGCCGACGAGTTGTCTATGCGCAGGCCGACCTCGAGGCCTGCGCGATTGCTCGATCCTGCAAGAGCACGTCCGATCCGCAGTACCTTGCGATGCGTGGAACGGAACGTCCATGATGTAGAAAAGCGTATTCGCGTCGATGCGTGCTCCCGGTAAGGCAGAACCGCGACATGCCAGATCGATAATCGTGCCACCAACCGGCAATGCGTATCGCCGATCCACTTCAAACAGGGAGTCTCACGATTCAGGTCGAGGCCACGGCCGAGTTCGGGGTGGCGAGAATCGGAAACGCCGACGTACTGATCCGGGCTGCATCGCAGTTGATCGAGGCACGTGATCGCGGCCTGCCCACCTCTCGACTCCTCGTGGTGACCCTATGAAATACTAACCTTCAGCCCGCGCGTCACGTCGGTCAGGGATTACCAACGACTTCGCTTGCGATCGACCACGGTGGCGACGCGTTCAGGTAAAGTTTCTGCGGGACGGAACACTAGGTGGTTACCTCGCGCGAGCCAGCGATCCTCCGCCGCGCCACATGGCGAGGTAGCGCGGGCTGACGGGTCTGACGCTTACCGAATTTTTGATTCGTGGGCCGTTACATCGAACAGTGTCGTCCTCTGCATTGTAAAGACTAGCCGGTCGTTCTGGTTCCAAAGCTCCGACTTCGACAGGAGAATTCCCGTGCGACCGGATGGCGACTTGCTTGAGCGCAGCACCTCGAGGCGAAGGGCTACTGTGTCTTCGGGACGTACCGGGTGAAGCCATTTCAACGACTCGATTCCAGGTGAACCGAATGATTCGGATCCGACAGAACGTTGTTTCACCATCAATTCCATTGCGATGGCGCAGGTGTGCCACCCACTTGCGATTAGCCCTTTCCATCGTCCCTCGCGCGCACGTACCGGGTCAATGTGGAACCACTGCGGATCGTAGCGCGAGGCGAACTCGATCATCTCTTTAGCCGTGACGAGGCGAGGGGGCGTTCGAATAACGACTCCTGGAATGAGGTCAGCGAAGCGCACGTATGCTTCCTTGTAGTTGCCGGATCCGATTATATCGGACAATTATATCCCGTGGCCCTCAAGCGCCCCGTTGAGAACGGATTCCCCGCGCTGGCTCCTGCGCATTTCACGCGGCTTGAACTGTTCCGAGAGCGGATCTAAACTCGCTGGCCTGCTTCCAAGGATCCGCGCAGCCGGCAGAGGAGGGTAGTCATGTCTGAATTGACTAGACGCCAATTCTTGAAGGTCACCGGCATGTCGCTGGTGGGTTCGAGTCTGGCACTGATGGGCTTCTCGCCCGGCGAAGCGCTCGCGGAGGTGCGTGAGTACAAACTCACGCGGGCCACCGAGACGCGCAATACCTGTCCGTATTGCTCGGTTGCCTGCGGCGTTTTGATGTACGGCCTGGGTGATGGCGCGAAGAACGCTCAGCCGAGCATCTTCCATATCGAGGGAGATCCCGATCATCCGGTCAATCGCGGCACCTTGTGCCCGAAAGGCGCCGGCCTCATCGACTTCGTGCACAGCGAGAGCCGCCTCAAGTATCCGGAGTATCGCGCGCCGGGATCCGACACGTGGCAAAGGATTACCTGGGACGACGCGCTCGACCGCATCAGCAAACTGCTGAAGCAGGATCGGGACGCGAATTTCGTTGCCAAGACGCCGGACGGGCTGACCGTGAACCGATGGCTGACGCACCGGCATGCTGGCAGCGTCCGCGTCGAGCAACGAAGTCGGGTACATCACTCACAAGGTGGCGCGATCTTTCGGATTATTGGGATTCGATAACCAGGCTCGTGTGTGACACGGCCCGACGGTGGCAGGTCTTGCCCCGACGTTTGGCCGTGGAGCGATGACGAATCACTGGGTCGACATCAAGAATGCCGACGTGGTCCTCATCATGGGCGGGCAATGCCGCCGAGGCCCATCCCTGCGGCTTCAAATGGGTCACCGAGGCGAAGGCCCACAATAAGGCGAAGCTCATCGTCGTCGATCCGCGCTTCACGCGATCGGCGTCGGTGGCGGATTACTACGCGCCCATTCGGCCCGGCACCGACATCGTATTCCTCGGCGGCTTGATCAACTACCTGCTGACCAACGACAAGATCCAGCGCGACTATGTCGTCCATTACACCGATCTGTCGTTCATCGTCAAGGAAGAGTTCACGTTTACCGACGGCATCTATTCCGGCTACAACGCCGAAAAGCACAGCTACGACAAGTCCAGCTGGGATTACGAAATCGGTGCCGGATGGGTTTGCCAAGGTCGATCCGACTCTGTCGCACCCGCGCTGCGTGTACACGTTGCTGAAACAGCACTACGCGCGCTACGTGCCGGAAATGGTCGAGCGAGTCTGCGGCACTCCCAAGGACAAGGTGCTGTTCATCTGGGACCTGATCGCCTCCACGGCGACGGCGACGCGGGCGATGACCATCATGTACGCGCTCGGCTGGACGCAGCATTCGATCGGTTCGCAGATGATTCGCACCGGCGCGATGGTGCAATTGCTGCTCGGCAACATCGGCGTCGCCGGCGGCGGCATGAATGCGCTGCGCGGACATTCGAACATTCAAGGGCTCACCGATCTCGGCCTTTTGTCGAATCAACTGCCGGCCTATATCGCCCTGCCCCTCGAGAGCGAACAGGACTACGGGAAGTTCATCACGGCTCGGACACTGAAGCCACTGCGGCCCAATCAACTGAGTTACTGGCAGAACACGCCGAAGTTTCACGTGAGCTTCATGAAGGCGTGGTGGGGCGATGCGGCGACGGCGGGGAATAGTTGGGCCTACGACTACCTGCCCAAGGTCGACAAACTCTACGACATGCTGCAGATGTATGAGTTGATGCATCAGGGCAAGGTCAACGGCTACCTGGCGCAGGGCTTCAATCCCCTGGCCGCGGCGCCGAACAAGGCCAAAATGACGGCGAGCCTCTCGAAGCTCAAGTTTCTCGTCATCATGGACCCGCTGGCGACCGAGACTTCCGAGTTCTGGCGCAACTACGGCGAACACAATGACGTCGATCCGGGCAAGATCCAGACGGAGGTGTTTCGCCTTCCGACGACCTGTTTCGCGGAAGAAGACGGAGCGATGGTGAATTCCGCTCGATGGCTGCAGTGGCATTGGAAGGGAGCAGCCCCACCCGGTGAAGCGCGCAGCGACATAGAAATCATGGCCGGCATATTCACGCGTATGCGTTCCATGTATGCCAAGGACGGCGGCGCGTTTCCGGATCCGATCCTCAACCTGACCTGGAAGTACGCACAAGCCGAAAGCCCGCGGCCGGAGGAACTGGCGCGGGAATACTCGGGCAATGCGCTCAAGGATCTCGCGGATCCGAAGGATCCGACCAAGATCACGCGCAAGGCGGGCGAGCAGCTGGCGGGGTTCGCGGAGACTTCGCGACGACGGCAGCACGCAGTGCGGCTGCTGGATTTTCTGCGGCGCCTGGGGTCCTACCGGCAATCTCATGGCGCGGCGCGACAATTCTGATCCGAGCGGCATTGGGCAGACTTTGAATTGGGCCTGGTCTTGGCCGGCCAACCGGCGCGTGCTGTACAACCGGGCGTCCTGCGATCCCAGGCAAGCCCTACAACCCGGCGCGCAAACTCATCAGCTGGAACGGCACGGCGTGGAGCGGGGTGGACGTACCGGATTTCAAGGCCGATGAGAATCCGGCCGGCGGTTTAGCTATCCGACACCATCCTTCAGCCCCAGTCCTAGCCTCAAGAATTCCTACATTCAGCAGTACAACTTGAACGTGCAACACCAGTTCGCCAGCGACTTGATGGTGCAGATTGGGTATGTTGGATCGCATGGAAGCCGGCTCTGGCGCACCAACGAAGGCAATTCTGCTCCTTGGGTGCCTGGAGCAACGGCCGCGAATGCTCAGTCGCGTCGGCCCTTCGAAAATCAATATTTTGCTTCAATCGGGGTACTCACTTCGGATGCTTCCTCGAACTATAACTCGTTGCAGGTTACTGCGCGGAAACGCTTCGCGAGGACCTACACCATGCAGCTGGCGTATACGTATTCGAAGTCTCTCGATGTCGCTTCGGATGGCAACTTTGCACCTAGCGTGCAGAACCCGGCGGATCCATTCCGGGGCGAATACGGACTCAGTACCTTCGACCAACGGCATCTGTTCCGGGTGAACGGTGTTTGGGATCTCCCTCGTTTGAACGACTGGGGTCCGGCACGACATGTGGTGGGAGGATGGGAAGTCTCTGGTATCGCCAATTATAGTAGCGGGCTTCCGTTTTCGGTGACCACCGGTTCGCCTGCCTCCTGGCTGGCGTCGAGTTGGGTGGGCAACCTGCGATTGAATGCAGTAGGCGCTCCGTGCGTCGGCTGTGGGAGCCGCACTCAATGGACAAGCTCTTCCGTTTCGGGCGGATACTTCAACCCTACCGCATTTGCCAGCCCTCCTGACGGCCAGTTCGGGGATAGTGGGCGAGACAGCCTCATCGGACCGAGGTATTTCGACACAGACCTGAGCTTAGTGAAGAACTTCACGCCGTTGAGGAGCGAGAGCCTGCGGATCCAGTTCCGTGCAGACTTCTTCAACTTATTCAACAACGTAAGTTTTAACAACCCCGTGAATACAAACACTTCATCCAACTTTGGCAAGATCACTTCCGCGGGACCGGCACGGGAAATTCAGGTTGCGTTGCGATTTGATTTCTGAAGAGCCGGAGTGTATACGGCGCGACCAAGGCAGCCGTCGATGCCTTGAGGCGGAGTGGTGCCATCGCGCTAGTACCGTGACCGCGTGATTGTGGAGCCAAAGGTATTGCGAAGCCTTCTAGCGAGTAAATTCCCGCTGGATCGGCGCTTCCAAGCTCGAGTTTCCTTGCGCAGAGAGGCTCGATCTGCGATCCGGCGTTGGCCTAAGCATTGCCGGGAGAACAGGCTGATGGCGATCTCCGCCTGGTTCAGTCAACTGCCGTGTTTGGGGGGTAGTGCGCCGTGAAGCGGTTCCACAGCCAGTCACCCGCTTTGTCGCCGAAGCGTTCCACCACGGCCTTGCGGGTATGCGAAATCAGGTTGTCCATCACCAGATGGATGGTGTCGGCCTCCGGTGCCTCGCGAAGCGAGGCTCCAATTGGGGCATCGGTTGAGTGAGCTGACTTCTGGCAGCAACCAGGATCTTTTTGAGCGAGGGTTGATGTGAGTACAATAAAATCATTGCTGGCCAGGCGTATTTACGCCGCTTTTCTGGGAATGTTGATCGTGCGGCCTGCACTTGGATCGAGTGTCATCCGAAGCTGGGAGTTCGATGTCAATAACGACCGAGAGGGTTGGAGCGTCCCCGAGCGGATGACCGGCGCGGTGATGGGCGGTTCGTTGTGGTTGACGCCGACTCCGAAGGAAAAGGATCCCGAGAAGCTGACGAGCCTCAACTACCAGATTTACGGCGACTACAATGTTCTAAAGCGAATAGTTGCGGGGGAAAAGGCGAGCGAGACGGGTCCTTCGAATTCCGGTGGCTTGAGTATAGCGGGTCCCTCAAGTGTCGATATCGTCTCGCCTGGTGATCTGGGAATCGAGGCGTTGTCTCAATCGGATCAACAGCTCCAGGTCAAGGTGCGATTGCTGAATCTGTCACCGGCAACGAACCTCGATTTCAAATGGCGATCCAAGGATATGGCGAAGGACAGCTGGTCCTTGAAGCGCTGCAATCTGAAGCCCGACCTGAAACAATGGCAGGAAATTACCTGCTTCTTCGGCCGGCAGTGGCGCGGTACGGTCGATCAAATTGCGCTGGGCGTTTCGGAAAACGTCATCCGCGGCGATCTCTGGATCAATTCGATCCGGATCGAGGCTGGTCCAATGGAGCCCGTTCCGTTGCGCCCCGATGTAGTGAGCACGCGAATTGTCCCCAAAGTCTCCATACCGGGTCTGTCGCAGGCCGGCTTTGCCGATGCCTTCAAGGTGCTGGACGAGGGGCTCGTTGTGGATGTTCCGGCCTATGGCTTTCCCTATCCGTTTATGAAGGCATCAGGGGACGCCAAGTACGGCGACTACCCGTGGGCTCCGGACGCCACCCTCAACGCCGCCGCGGCCGCCTGGGTCAATCAACCCTTTGCCGAGAATGTCATGCGCGGATTTCATGAAGTGCAATCGCTCAATCCTGATGGGCGAATCAGTGGATACCCTTGGGAAGCCTTGATGGGGCAGGTAGGTGATGTCAACCAGTGTCCGGGGTACTTCTTCGAGTCTGCCTACGCGATAGCCGTTCGTAGCCCGGATAGGGCTTTGCGCGCCGAGACGTATAGAAGAGTTGG
>CAVVLJ010000022.1:0-212215 GCA_963749075.1 uncultured Pseudomonadota bacterium
GGGTGTGCGCCGTGACAAGGCGGCGCTTTCCAGTGGGTGCAAGTCCCACCCGGCAAGCGCTCCAGCCGGAAGCAATCGGAGCAGTCATGGAGGCAACGAAATGGCTGAAGCCTTCGGATAGCGGGTCACGAATTGGTGACCGCGCGAGTGTGCAGGCCGCAACGCGAGTAAACGCCGAGCAAGCCTCGAAAAGGACGATGTGCAGGCCGACCCGACGACCCTTTCGGGGAAGGCTGATACGCCTGGGTGAATGAGCGAAACCTACGGCCAGGCGCTGCACCGGGGTAGTGGCGGCAGCATGTACACAAGGAAAGCGTACGCAACACGGGAAGCTCCAAGGCGTGGTCAGGGATGACCAACCGGACGCCCGCGAGGGACAGGCCGGGCGCCGTGGGGTGGCGGAGAGGTTCGTAGTACCGCTGAAGCCGGGTAACGCCGGTGGAGGGAAGGGGCCTCAGTTCAAGACAGACGCAATACGCGGTGAGGGACCTGGAGATTGGGCAACCTATCAACTCCGAAGAGTGTTCAGAAACTGCAGATGGCGTTGCACGCGAAAGCGAAGGCAGAAGCCGGCTATCGCTTTTACGCCCTGTACGACAAGATCAGCCGTGAGGACATCCTGGCTCACGCCTATGCCCAGTGCCGCTCCAACAAGGGCGCTCCGGGAGGGGATGGACAGGACTTCGCGGACATCGAGGCATACGGGGTGCAACGGTGGCTCGGCGAACTGGTGCTTGCACTCAGGCAGGAGACTTACCGGCCGGACCCCATCAGAAGAGTGTTCATCCCGAAGGCCAACGGCAAGCTCAGGCCGCTGGGCATCTCGACCTTGCGGGATCGGGTCTGCATGACAGCAGCGATGCTGGTGCTGGAACCGATCTTCGAAGCCGACCTTCCACCGGAACAGTACGCCTACCGACCCGGGCGAAACGCCTAACAGGCGGTAGGCGAGGTGGGAGAGCTGCTGTTCCGTGGCCATCCGGAAGTCGTTGACGCCGATCTCGCGGACTACTTCGGGAGCATCCCCCATGCCGAGCTGTTGAAGTCGGTAGCGCGCCGCATCGTCGATCGGCGCGTGCTGCATCTGCTCAAGATGTGGCTGGAATGCCCCGTGGAAGAAACCGACGATCGAGGACGGAAGACACGCACGACCGAAGCCCGGGACACCCGGCGCGGCATCCCGCAGGGCTCACCCATCTCACCATTGCTGGCAAATCTCTACATGCGCCGGTTCGTGCTGGGGTGGAAGAAGCTCGGGCTCGAGCGAAGTCTCGGCACGCGCATCGTGACCTACGCCGACGATCTCGTGATCCTGTGCAGGAAGGGCAAAGCCGAGGAGGCCTTGCAACGACTGCGCGAGATCATGAGTCGGCTGAAACTCACGGTCAACGAGGAGAAGACACGAATCTGCAAGGTACCGGAAGGGGAGCTCGACTTCCTGGGATACACGTTCGGGCGGATGTATTCAGCGAGGACCGGCCAGGCACGCCTGGGTCACCGGCCATCGAAGAAGAGCATCAAGCGCGTGGTGGAGAAGGTCCACGTGCTGACCGCCCGATCGGGGACTTGGCAAGAGACCACGGAGCTGGTGGGCAAGTTGAACCGCACGTTGCGCGGATGGGCGAACTACTTCCAGGTAGGCACCGTCAACAAAGTGTACCGGGCGCTCGACAACTACACGGCTGTGCGGTTGCGCCGGTGGTTGCGTTCCAAGCACAAAGTCAGGCGGCGCAAGGGCGGGAGCTATCCACTCCCGCACCTCTACGGGCACTTCGGGCTCGTACGCCTGACCCGGCTGGGACACGACGTGGCGTGGGTGAAAGCGTGAGGTCTTGTCCGAGAGCCGGATGCGGGAGATCCGCACGTCCGGTTCGATGAGCGGGGTGTGGAAACGGAGCCAAGGTCGAACCAGTGAGGCACCGCCAGACGAAAGGGGCGGGAACAGATATGTTCGGCCTACAGCCACCGCGCCACACCTCGACTCTACCCGCAAAGCGCCGCAAAACGGATATGCGTCAAGCCGTCCCAATCTCGATTTATGAATACACGCCCTGATAACGGTGCCGGCCAAGTACAGGCCCCTCACGTCTCCGCCTCCTCGGGCGAGGGCTCGAGCCGGCGGTAGAACCAGCCGATGGCGATGAGCGCTCCGCCGAGCCCGATGAAGGAGAGCACGCGCCAGATGCCGCCGAGCTCGGCCATGTCGGAGAGGAAGACCTTGACGACGACGAGCCCGATGCCGGCCAAGGCTGCGCGCCGCAGCCAGCGGCTCTTGCGCACGAGGCCTGCGGCGAGCGCCGCCGAGGCGAAGGCGAGCCAGGCGACAGAATAGCTGTACCACTCGGCCTCGCCGGGTTTACTCCAGGTCAGGATCTCGCCCTGGAAGAGGTGGCGCACTTCCGCCGTGAGCCAGAGAAGAAGGAAGGCGCCCGACAGCACGCGGGCCGCCTTGCCGATCTCGGGCGGCGGGCCGGGGCTGTAGCGGGCGATCAGCGCATAGAGGATGCCCGGCAAGAGATAGGCGGGCGCGAGCGTATCGAGAAGCGGGAGCGCGCCGACCGGCGCCGTGCGGAAGGGCAGCAGCGGATTGAGCACGATGCCCTGCCAGATCACCGCCTTGGCCGTGGCAAGGGCGAGGAGGATGAGGCCGCCTGCTACGAGCACCTTCCTGCCATGCCGCTCGCCCAGGCGCAGGATCGCCCCGGCCATGGCGAGCCAGGCGAGCGTCTCCACCGAATCGGAGGCCAGGCCGTGGGAGGCGAGATCGAGCACGCCGCCGTTGAGCGCGTGGCGCAGCTCGAGCGTCACCAGGGCGACCGAGAAGGCGGCGCTGCCCGCCTCGAGCACGCGCACGAGGAGATCGTCGGCGCTGCGCGCGAAGCTGCGCGTGGCATAGATGAAGGCCAGGGCCGGCACGCCGTAGCCGTAGAGCAGCCAATTGAGGATGGGGGTCGGCGAAAGCGGATAGCTGAAGATTTCGGGATTGAGCACGAGCCGCACGAGCACGGCTGAGGCGAGCGCCAGGGCGGCGCGGCGGATGGCCGGCAGGCGGAAGCGTTCCTCGGCCCAGGCCATCACCGGCAGGTGGACCGCCAGCGCCACCGTCAGCCACGCCGTTTCGAGCATCATGGTCGCGGCGAGGATGGTGGCGCCGGGCACGGCGATCGCGTAGGCGGCGAGGGCGGCCTCGTAGGCCTCGCTGCCGGCGCGCCGCCTTGCCACGCGCTCGCCGGCGGCGAGCTCGAGCATCGCCAGCAAGAGGGCCGCGAGCATCCAGGCGAGATCGAGGTGGTAGCTTTCGAGCCGCAGGTAGGCGATGGCGAGGAGCGCCAGAGGTGCTGAGGCCGAGAGCGCTGCCCAGCGGGCCGGCCGCGCCACCCGGGAGAGTGCGGCAAAGCCGCCGATGCCGAGGAGGAGGGCGAAGCCGGCCGCCACGAAGAGGAACTCGCCGGCCCGCTCGGGCGGGGCGCCGCCCGGGAGCATGCCGAAGGCGCCGCCGGGCCCGGGAAGTCCCCAGAGCGCCAGCATGGCCAAGGGGAGGGCGCCCGCCGCGGCGAGGAGATCGTCCAACGCGCCGTCGCGGAAGGCGAGCCCGAGGATGCCGAGAGTGGCGAGGAGAAGCATGATGACGCTGGTCTCGGCAAAGCCGTCGACCGTGGCGAGCAAGAGGAGTGCTGCCGCCAGCGACCAGAACGCCGTGCGCAGGATAGCGGCCACGTGGGGATCGTCGATCGGCCCTGCGAGGAAGGCCACGAAGCCGACGCCGCGGCGCAAGCCGGCATAGAGCGCCATCTGGATGAGGAGGAAGCCGCCGACGACGGGCGCGTCGCCGCTCGCATAGGAGAAGGCCAGCCACAAGAGGGTCCAGCCGATGCTGCCGGCGAGCGAGAGCCAGGCCAGCCACCACCAGCTCTTGTGGCGCAGCACTGTGAGCCCCGCCGCCGTCACCACCGTGAGGTAGGCGAAGAGCGTCAAGGCATTCGGCCGGTCGCTCGGCACCAGGAGCGGCACCGTGAGCGCGCCCAAGAGGCCGAGTGCGGCGACGAACGGCCCGTAGCGCCACGACATCAGGACCGCCATCGCCGCGGTCGCCGCGAGAAGCGCGAAGTCGAGCTCGGCCGGCAGCAGCCCGTTAAGCTGATAGGCGGCATAGAGGCTCGCGAACACGGTGGCGGCACCGGCGGCGGCGAGCGCCTGCGGCACGTTGGAGGGGGGTCGGGCATCGTCCTCGCGCGCGCGGTCGCGCCGCATCACCGCCTCGGCGGCGGCTGCGAGCGCCATCCCGAGGAGCACCCCGAGCCCGTCGCGCACCATGGGCGTGAGCAGGCCGTAGTCGATCGAGAGCTTGACGAGGAAGGCGCCGCCGAGCGCAAGGGCGATGCCGCCGAGCCACACCAGCCAGTTCTCCGCGAGCCGCCTCTCCCACTCGAGGCGGCGGCCGCGAGGCGCCCTCGGCAGCACTGCGAGCGGCGGGACTTCGGGGACCGCAGGCGGCGCGGGCGGTTCGGGCGCCGGCGCGGCGCGCTCGGCGCGCGGCTCGACGGCGGGAGGAGCAGGCTCGAGCCGCGGCTCCGGCGCGCGCCAAGCCTCGGGCTGCGGCTGCCGCAGGTCGAGCTCCTCGAACCGGGCCTTGAGGCCGCGGGTCTGGATAAGCGCCATCGCTCCGAGAACGATGCCGGCAATCGGAAGCGCCAGCGCCACGAGGAGGCCCAAGATGACGAACTGCTCGATCAAGGCCCTCCGCTCCCCCCAAGGCCAGCCGCAGGGTCTCCCGGTGCCGCCGCGATCTTAATGCAGCAGGCGGCAATGTATAGCCGCACACATTGAGGACGTTTGCAGCGCCGCCTATCTCCCTCTCCTCCTTCAGGAGGAGAGGGTCGGGGTGAGGAGGCAGCTTTGCAAGGCGCATCGCCCGCCCCAGAGGCCCGCAAGCGCCTAGCCTCCTCACCTTCCCATCGCTTCGCGATGGGCCCCTTCCTCTCCTCCTGAAGGAGGAGAGGAACGATACCTCATCTCCGCTTGTGGAAATTCAAACTGAGGCACCACCGGCCGTTTCCCAGGGTGTTTCCCAGGGTTGACAGTGACCCGCACCCCCCTTATGTTCCGCGCTCCGCTCAGAGAGGACGCCCGCGATGAAGATCGTCAACTCGCTCAAGTCGGCCAAGGTGCGCGACAAGAACTGCCGCGTCGTGCGCCGCCGCGGCCGCGTCTACGTCATCAACAAGAAGAACCCGCGGATGAAGGCCCGCCAGGGCTGAGGCGGCCGGCCGTTTTCGGCGCATCGCATTGCCGCGCGGCACTCTTGCGAACTGGTCATACCAATTGACCGGGCGGCTACCCTCGCGCATAGTCGTCTGAGCTTGGAAGCGGCAGAGAGGCTGGGGCCATGTCGGGTTTGGTGATGCCGGCCCTCGACGAGGGCGTCTTGCGCCGCCGCGTGGAGATCGCGGCAGCGTTGCGCGAGCTGGTGGCGGACGAAGGCGTCATCGCCGACGAGGACGAGCTCAAGGCCTACGAGAGCGACGGGCTCACCGCCTACCGCCAGCCGCCGATGCTGGCCGTGCTGCCGGAGAGCACGGCCGAGGTCTCGGCCGTGCTCGCCTATTGCCACAAAGAGGGCGTCAAGGTGGTGCCGCGCGGCGCCGGCACCTCGCTCTCCGGCGGCGCCTTGCCGCTCGGCGACGGCGTGCTCCTCGGTCTCGGCAAGTTCAAGCGCATCCTCGAGATCGACTATGCGAACCGCGCCGCGGTGGTGCAGCCGGGTGTCACCAATCTCGCCATCACCCAGGCGGTCGAGGAGCGAGGCTTCTATTACGCTCCCGATCCTTCGAGCCAGATCGCCTGCACCATCGGCGGCAACGTGGCGGAGAACTCGGGCGGCGTGCATTGCCTCAAATACGGCCTCACCACCAACAATGTGCTCGGCATGGAGATCGTGCTGATGGACGGCGAGGTCGTGCGCTTGGGCGGCAAGCAGCTCGATGCGCCCGGCTACGACCTCCTTGGCCTGCTCACGGGCTCCGAGGGCCTCCTCGGCGTCATCACCGAGGTGACGGTGCGCATCCTGAGGAAGCCGGAGAGTGCGCGCGCCATGCTCATGGGCTTCCCCAGCAACGAGGCGGCCGGCGAGTGCGTCGCCGGCATCATCTCGAGCGGCATCATCCCCGGCGGGCTCGAGATGATGGACAAGCCCGCCATCCACGCGGTCGAAGCCTTCGTGCACGCGGGCTACCCGCTCGACGTGGAGGCGCTCCTCATCTGCGAGCTCGACGGGCCGCCTGCCGAGGTTGAGGAGCTCATCGCCCGCGTCGGCGCCGTTGCCGAGGCCAAGGGCGCCGTCTACAGCCGGGTGAGCAACTCCGAGGAGGAGCGCGTCAAGTTCTGGGCCGGGCGCAAGGCCGCCTTTCCCGCCATCGGCCGGATCACGCCCGACTACTACTGCATGGACGGCACCATTCCGCGCAAGGAGCTCCCGATCGTCCTCAAGCGCATGCGCGAGCTCGCCCTGAAATACGGCCTCGGCGTCGCCAACGTCTTCCACGCGGGCGACGGCAACCTCCACCCGCTCATCATGTACGACGCCAACAAGCCGGGCGAGCTCGAGCGTGCCGAGGGGTTCGGCGCCGACATCCTGCGCCTCTGCGTCGAGGTGGGCGGCGTCTTGACCGGCGAGCACGGCGTCGGCGTCGAGAAGCGCGACCTCATGGGCACCATGTTCAGCGCGCTCGATCTCGACCAGCAGGAGCGCCTCAAATGCGCCTTCGATCCGGAGCAGCTCCTCAATCCCGGCAAGATGTTTCCCACGCTCCACCGCTGCGCCGAGCTCGGACGCATTCACGTGCACAAGGGTGCCGTGCGCTTCCCCGACATTCCCCGGATGTAGTGCTGGCGCCATGTCGGAAACCCTGAAGCCGCGCGATGCCGAGGAGGTGCGGGCGCTCGTCGAGTGGGCGGCGGCCGAGGGCCTGCCGCTCGAGCTCGCGGGCGCCGGGACCAAGCGCGGCCTCGGGCGGCCGCTGCAGGCAACCCGCAGCCTCGAGCTCGCGGCGCTCTCGGGCGTGACACTCTACGAGCCCGAGGAGCTCGTGCTCTCGGCGAAGGCCGGCACCAGGCTCGCCGAGATCGAGGCGCTCCTCGCCGAACAGCGCCAGGCGTTCGCCTTCGAGCCGGCGGACCTCGGGCCGCTCTATGGCGGCGCGGCCGGCGGGGCGACGATCGGCGGCGTCCTCGCCTGCAACCTCTCGGGTCCGCGGCGCATCAAGGCGGGTGCGGCACGCGATCATTTTCTCGGCGTGACCGCGGTCAACGGCCGCGGCGAGCTCTTCAAGGCGGGCGGCCGGGTGGTCAAGAACGTGACCGGCTACGACCTCTGCAAGCTCTTGGCCGGCTCCTACGGCACGCTCGCGGCGATGACCGACGTGACGGTCAAGGTGCTGCCGGCGCCCGAGCGCACGCGCACCGTGCTCGTGCTCGGCCTCGCCGACGGGCCGGCGATCGAGGCGCTCACCGCAGCGCTCGGCAGCGAGCACGAGGTCTCGGCCGCGGCCCATCTCCCGCAAGCGATGGCGGCGCTCTCAGAAGTGCCCGCGATCGGCGGCGCCGGCGTGGCGCTGAGCGCCGTGCGCGTCGAGGGCTTCCCCGCCTCGGTGGCGCACCGCGCCGCGGCGCTCAAGCAGCACCTCGCCTCGGCGGGAGAGGTGGGCGAGCTCTCCGATGCCGACTCCGCTGCCTTCTGGCGCGAGCTCCGCGAGGTGCGCCCCTTCGTGCGCACGGCCGAGCTTTGCCTGTGGCGGCTCAGCCTGCCGCCGAGCGCCGCCGCCGCCGCGGTGGCGCGCATCGCCGCCGCACTCGACGCGCGAGCCTATTACGACTGGGGCGGCGGTCTCGTCTGGCTCGGCGTGCCGGCGAGTGCCGATGCCGGAGCGGCGGTGGTGCGCGCGGCCCTCTCCGGCACCGGCGGCCACGGCACGCTCATGCGGGCACCCGATCCGGTGCGCGCCGCGGTGCCGGTGTTCGAGCCGCCCGCGGACGCGCTCGCCCGCCTCTCGGCGCGCGTCAAGGAGAGCTTCGATCCGCGCCGCATCCTCAATCCCGGCCGCATCTACGCCGGCGGCTGAGAGGCGCCCCGCCATGCAGACCCGCTTCACCCTTGCCCAGCTTGCCGACCCCGACGTGGCCGAGGCCGAGAAGATACTGCGCACCTGCGTGCATTGCGGCTTCTGCACCGCGACCTGCCCGACCTACGTGCTGCGCGGCGACGAGCTCGACAGCCCGCGCGGGCGCATCTACCTGATCAAGGGGATGCTCGAGGGCGGCAAGGCGGCGACGGAGATGGTCGTCAGGCACATCGACCGCTGCCTCTCCTGCCTCTCCTGCATGACCACCTGCCCCTCGGGCGTGCATTACATGCACCTCGTCGACCAGGCGCGCGTCCACATCGAGGAAACCTACCGGCGTCCCCTCGCCGACCGCCTCACGCGCTTCGTCCTCGCGCAAATGCTGCCGCGGCCGCACCGCATGCGTGCGGCCCTCCTCTTGGCCCACCTCGCCAAGCCCCTCGCGCGACTCACGCGCGGCCGCTTGCATGCGCTCCTCTCGCTCGCGCAACGCCCCGCTGCTCTCTCCCCCGTCGACCGCCCGCAGGTCTTCGCGGCCGAGGGCGAGCGGCGTGCGCGCGTGGCGCTCCTTTCCGGCTGCGCCCAGCAGGCGCTGGCGCCGTCGATCAACGAGGCGACCGTGAGGCTCCTCACGCGGCACGGCTGCGAGGTGGTGGTGGCGAAAGGGGCGGGCTGCTGCGGCGCTCTTGTGCACCATATGGGGAAGGAGAAGGCGGCACTCGCGGACGTGCGCGCCAACGTCGCGGCCTGGACGCGCGCGAGCGAGGAGGGCGGGCTCGACGCCATCGTCACCAATGCGTCCGGCTGCGGCACCATGGTCAAGGATTACGGCTTCCTCCTGCGCAACGACCCGGCCTGGGCCGAGCGCGCCGGCCGCGTGGCAGCGCTCGCCAAGGACGTGAGCGAGGTGATGGCGAGCCTCGGCCTCAAGCCGCCCCGCCACGCGAGCGGCCTCGCGGTCGCCTACCACTCCGCCTGCTCGCTGCAGCACGGCCAGAAAGTGCACGCAGCACCCAAGGCCCTCCTCGCCGCCGCCGGCTACGCGGTGCGCGACGTTCCCGAAGGGCATCTCTGCTGCGGCTCGGCGGGCACCTACAACGTGCTGCAGCCGGAGCTTGCCGATGGCCTCCTCGCGCGCAAGGTGCGCAACATCGCGAGCACCTCGCCGGACGTCGTCGCCGCCGGCAATATCGGCTGCATCGCCCAGCTTGGCCGCGCCGTGGGCGTGCCCGTGGTGCATACGGTCGAGCTCCTCGACTGGGCCACCGGCGGCCCGCCGCCCGCCGCCCTCGCCGAGGGCCGGGCCGCGGCCGCCCTCACCAATTCTTGAGAAGCGCGCGGCTTGGCGGCGGGCCGCGGCACGTTCATACTCGGCGTCATGCCCCGCCTTGCCGCCATAGCGCTTGCCCTTGGCCTCGCCGCGGCCTTCGCGGGCCCGCTCGCGGCGGACCAGACGGACACGCGGCTCGAGCCGCTCTTTGCCAAGCTCAAGACGGCGGGCGGCGCCGACGAGGGCGAGCGCGTGACGCAGGCGATCTGGCAGATTCTGGCTGGAGACCGGCGACGCCAAGGCGAAGGCGCTCCTCGACCGCGGCGTGGAGGAGATGAACGACGAGGATTACGACTCGGCGCGTGCCGACTTCGACCGGCTGGTGGCCCTGGCGCCCAAATTTGCCGAGGCCTGGAACCGCCGCGCCACGCTGCGCTATCTCACGGGGGATTTCGACGGCTCGGTCGCCGACATCGAGCGCACGCTCGCGCTCGAGCCGCGCCATTTCGGGGCGCTCTCCGGCCTCGGCCTCATCTATATGCACATCGGCAAGGACGAGGCGGCGCTCAAGGCCTTCAAGCGCGCGCTCGAGATCGACCCCTTCCTCCCGGGGGCCAAGGAGCACGTCGACGCCATCGAGAAGCGCCTCAAGGATCACTCGATCTGAGGGGGACTGCGGCCGGCTTGCCCGCCATCAAGCCGGCCTCACCCGGAAGTGATTGTCATTGCGGCGGAAGACGGCCTAAATAACTGGAGATTCGCGGAGAATTGGGCGAGAGGAGAACGCCATGCTGATCAAGCGCACGCCCGGCTGGGCGATGAAGGAGCGGGACGCGACCTCCGAGGGCGTCTTTCTTTCGCGGCGCCGGCTCATCGCCTCGCTCGCCGCGGGTCCCATCCTGGCGCCGCTGCTTGCAGGTGCCCTTGCGGGCGGTGCGCGGGCGGACGACGCCCCCGAGGCCGATCCCTCGGCCGGGCTCTATCCCGTGAAGCGCAACGACAAATACACGCTCGACCGCCCGATCACCCCCGAGGCGGACGTCACCACCTACAACAACTACTACGAGTTCGGCTCGGAGAAGAACATCTGGCGCGCCGCCCAGGCGGCCAAGCTCAGGCCCTGGAGCGTCAAGATCGACGGCATGGTGGAGAAGGCGGCGACCGTCGACATCGACACGCTCCTCAAGGCGATGCCGCTCGAGGAGCGCCTCTACCGCCACCGCTGCGTCGAGGCGTGGTCGATGGCGGTGCCGTGGAGCGGCTTCGCGCTCAAGGCCTTCGTCGATTACGCGCGGCCGCTCGCCTCGGCGAAGTACATCGTCATGACTACCTTCCAGGACGCGGCCCTGGCACCCGGCCAACGCCAGTTCTGGTACCCCTGGCCCTACGTCGAGGGGCTCACCATGGCGGAGGCGACCAACGAGCTCGCCTTCATCGCGACCGGGCTCTACGGCAAGCCGATCCCCAAGCAGGACGGCGCCCCCTTGCGCCTGGTGACGCCGTGGAAGTACGGCTTCAAGTCGGTCAAGGCGATCGTGCACGTGAACTTCACGGACCAGCGGCCGAAGACCTTCTGGGAGACCATGGCGCCCGACGAATACGGCTTCTGGGCGAACGTCAACCCAGCGGTGCCCCATCCGCGCTGGAGCCAGGCGAGCGAGCGCGTCCTCGGCACCGGGGCGCGCGTGCCGACGCTCCTCTTCAACGGCTACGCCGACTACGTCAAGGATATCTACAAGGGCCTCGAGAAGGAGCGCCTCTACGCCTGAGCGCTGCGGCGCCCTCAGGCGTCGAGCCAGCCCGCGGCATTGGCGGGCTGCCGCTGAGGCGCCGTCTTCGCTACGTCCAGTATCGCGGCTACGTCCATGGGGGCGGTGCCGCGTCGCGCGCGGCGCGCGGTGCGTTCACGCGCCTCGCGGATCAGGCTCTCGACCTGAGAGGCCTGGAGCTTGTCGGCGCGCATCAAGAGGATGGTGATCGGATCCGACAAGAGCTCGGTCGTCGAGGGCTCGAGGCCGGCCCGCGTCCACAGCCTGCTCTCGCGGACGTTCGCGGCTCTGGCGTCGGCCTTTCCCGTGCGAAAGAGAATCTCGCGGAGCTTCATCGCTCGCCTCCCTTCGGAGATCGCCCGCGGCGCGGGCGGCAATGCATCACGAGAATGCGTCTCGTTGGAGAACCATAACCCATCACCGGCGACCGACGTGTGATAGGGCTGTGACAAAAACCGGGCAGTGCCCCGTAGGCGGGTGCCGCCGACCCGGGCGCAAAAGCGCCGTTCCCGGCGGTGCGCCCCTGCCGCTCGCCTCAATGCTGTCACAGGGCACGTCGCCCAAGCGCCGCGGCGCGGGCAGCTTGCGCTCGTCATGCGGTTGGACGATATATACTGCCGTGCTTGAAGGCGCCGGGCCGCGCGGCTCGGAGGCCCTCCGCAGCTTGCCGAAGGCAGCTCGCAACGAACAGAGGATGCAAGCCATGTTGAAGATCGCCCATAGAACCGCGCTCGCGCTCGCGGCGGCGGGAGTCCTCGGCGCATTGGCCTTGTCCGGCCCCTCGCTTGCGCGTGCGGGTGACGCGCCTGGCCAAGTCCTCGCCCAGCCCGCAGACGCTCCAGTCCTGATGGCGCAGGCCAGCGTGCCGCCGCCGCCGCCCACGGCCCAGGCGGCGGCACCCGCGCCGAAGCGAGCTGCCCCAGCCGTCGGCGTCGAGGCGCAAATCAAGGACCTCCACCGGCGGCTCCACATCACGGCGGCCGAGGAGACGCTGTGGAACGGCGTCGCCCAGGTCATGCGGGAGAACGACGCGACGATGGCGGCGCTGGTCGGGAAACAGGCGGCGAGCGCCGGCACCATGAATGCCGTCGAGGATCTGCAGGCCTACTCGGAGATCAGCGACGCCCATGCCGAGGGGCTCAAGAAGTTCATCCCGGCCTTCCAGGCGCTCTACGACGCGCTCTCGGACAAGCAGAAGAAAGCGGCCGATACCCTGTTCCGCAATCGCATCCGCGCGCGGACGAAGGCGGCGGCGCCGAAGGCCGAGTGAGCGGGGTGCCGCCGGAGGGCTCCTTCCGGGTGCTCGGCTGATCTCAGGCGAGCCCGGCGCGCGCCGGGCGCGGAGGGGCGTGCTCCGCCGCAGGAGCGGAGATATCGGGGAAGTGGCAGGCTGCGAGGCGGCCGGCGCCGACGGCCGCGAGCGCCGGCTTCACGCGCGCGCAGGTCTCCTCCTCGCCCTTGGGGCAGCGGCCGAAGAAGGCGCAGACGTTGGGCTCGGGGTCGATCGGGCTGCGCGGCTCGCCGGCGAGCCGGATGCGCGCGCGCTGCGTCTCGACGTTCATGCTCGGGATGGCCGAGATGAGCGCCCGCGTATAGGGATGCGCCGGTGCCGCGAAGACCTCCGCCGCCGGCCCGCTCTCGGCGATCTCGCCCATGTACATCACGATCATGCGGTCGCAGAGGAGGCGCACGACGTTGAGGTCGTGGCTCACGAAGAGGAAGCTCAGGCCGAGGCGGCGCTTGAGCTCGGCGAGCAGGTTGAGGATCACGACCTGGACCGAGACGTCGAGCGCCGAGGTGGGCTCGTCGAGGATGAGGAGTGCGGGCTCGACCGCGACCGCGCGCGCGATGCCGACGCGCGCCTTCTGGCCGCCCGAGAGCTGGTGCGGGAAGCGGCCGAGGAGCTCGAAGGGGAGGCCGGCCAGGGCTGCCGCCTCGGCCGCCTTGGCCTTGAGCGCCGCACCCTTGAGGCCCTTGAGGCGCCTCAAGGGATCGGCGATCGCGTCGAGCGCGGTGAAACGCGGGTTCAAGCTGCCGTCGGCGTCCTGGAATACCATCTGGATGCGCGCCCGCGCCGGCGTGCGGCCGAAGCGCCGCGCCGGGATGCCGGCGATCTCCGCGCCCTCGAAGCGGATGGAGCCGGCGCTCGGGTCGAGGAGGCGGGCCAAGATGCGCACCAGCGTCGACTTGCCGCAACCCGACTCGCCGACGAGGCCGACCGCCTCGCCGCGCAGAATTGCGAAGGAGACCTCGCGCACGGCGTGAAGCCGCGATTGCACCCTGCCGCGCGCGAGCCAGCTCTTCCCCTTGCCCACCGGGAACGTCTTGCTGAGGTTCGCGGTTTCGAGGAGGGCGCTCACAGGGGATGCCGGCACGCCACCGCGTGCTCTCCCGTGGCGGCGAGTGCTAGGACGCCCACATCGCAATCGGGCGCGTGGCGCTCGCAGCGGGCGCTGTAGCGGCAGGGCGGCAGATCGGCGCGCCGCAAGTCGGGCAGGCTGCCGGGGATCGAGGCGAGATCGGCGAGACGGGCCTCCGGGCGCGGCGTAGCCGCAATGAGCCGAGCCGCATAGGGGTGGCGCGGATGGGCGAAGAGCTCGGCGGTCGGCGCCACCTCGACGACGTGGCCGGCGTGCATCACCGCGATGCGGTCGCAATACTCGGCGGCGAGGCCCAAGTCGTGGGTGATCAGCACCGTCGCCATGCCGCGCTCCGCCGCGAGCTCGGCGATGAGGTCCATGATGACCGCCTGGGTGGTGACGTCGAGCCCGGTGGTCGGCTCGTCGGCGATGAGGAGGGCCGGCGAGCAGGCGAGCGCCATGGCGATCATGATGCGCTGGCACATGCCGCCCGAGAGCTCGAAGGGATAGGCTGAGGCGCGGCGCTCCGGGTCGGGGATGCGCACCTTGCCGAGCATCTCGACGGCGCGCCGGGATGCCTCGCTTCTGCGCACGTTGCCGTGCTGCACGAGGATGTCGGCGATCTGCCGGCCGACGGCGCGGATGGGATTGAGGGCGGCGCGCGGGTTCTGGAAGATCATGGCGAGCTCGCGCCCGCGCATCTCGCGCAACGTCGCCTCGTCCGCCGCGAGCAGGTCGAGGCCGCCGAAGACGATGCGCCCGCTCGTGATGCGCGCCGCGGCGTCGAGGATGCCGAGGACGGCAAAGGCGGTGACCGACTTGCCCGAGCCGCTCTCGCCGACGAGCGCCAGCTTCTCGTGCCGCCGCAGCGAGAAGGAGACGCGCTCGAGCGCCCGCACGCTGCCGCCGCGCGTGCGGAACTCGACCGAGAGCTCCTCGACCGCGAGGAGCGGGATGTCCGCCTCGCTCACGTGCGCCTCCGCGGGTCGACGATGTCGCGCAGCCCGTCGCCGAGCAGGTTGAAACAGAACACGGCGAGCATGAGCCAGAGGCCCGGGAAGAGGGCGGCCCACCACTCGCCCGACACGATGAAGCTCGCCCCCTCGGCGACCATGATGCCCCATTCCGGCGTCGGCGGCCGCACGCCGAGGCCGATGAAGGAGAGGCCCGCCGCATTGAGGATGGCATAGCCGAGGGTGAGGCTCACCTGCACCATCATGAGCGGCATGATGTTCGGCAGGATGTGGAGGAGGAGAATCTGGGTCTCGCTGTTGCCGGAGAGCCTTGCCGCCTCGATGAAGCCGGCCTCGCGGCGGACGTTCGCCTCGGCGCGCGCGATGCGCGCGTAGATCGGCAGATTGATGATCGCCGTGGCATAGACGATGTTGGCGACCGTGTTGCCGAGTGCGGCCACGATGCCCATGGCGAGGATGAAGAGCGGGAAGGCCATGATGGTGTCGACGACGCGCCCGATCGCGCGGTCGATCCAGCCGCCGTAATAGCCGGCGACGATGCCCATGAGCGTGCCGATGCCGAAGGCGAGCGCCACCGAGATGAAGGCGATGCCGAGATCGAGGCGGCTCGCCACGACGATGCGGCTGAAGATATCGCGGCCGAGCTGATCGGTGCCGAACCAGTGGGCGGCACTCGGCGGCGTGAGCGCCCGCGCCGTGTCGCTGGCGAGCGGATCGTAGGGCACCAGCGCCGGTCCGAGGGCGGCCGAGAGGGCGAAGAGCAGGAGGAGGCCGAAGGCGAGCCCGGTGACCGGGTTCTCCGCGATGACGTAGCGCGTGTGGCGGAGGGCCGCGATCATGCCTCGATCCGCACGCGCGGATCGACCACGCCGTAGACGAGGTCGATCGCCAGGTTGAGCAGCACGTAGAGGAGCGCCATGGCGAGCACGAAGCCCTGCACCGGCGCGTAATCGGAGGCGATGAGCGCCTCGATGGCGTAGGAGCCGATGCCGGGCCAGGCGAAGACCTTCTCGACCAGGACGTTGGCGCCGAGGAGGAAGGAGAACACCATGCCGAGGGTGGTGATGACCGGCAGCACCGCGTTGCGCAGCGCATAGACGTAGACGATGCGCCGCGGGGTGAGGCCGCTCGCGCGTGCGGTGCGGATGAACTCGCTGCCGAGTGCCGCCAGCATGGCCGCGCGCGTCATGCGCGCGAGTGGCGCCAGCGAGAAGATGGCGAGCGTTGAGGCCGGCAGCACGAGCTGGGCGAATGCCGCGGCGAAGGTGTCGGGGTCGCCTGCCAGGAGGCTGTCGATCAGGTAGAAGCCGGTGCGCGTTGGCGGCGCCGAATGGAACACGTCGAGACGTCCGAGCGGCGCCGGCGCCCAGCCGAGGAGGTAGTAGAAGACATAGACGAGGAGGAGCCCGGTGAAGAAGGTCGGCAGCGAGACGCCCGCCGTCGCCACGACGCGGCAGAGGTGGTCGACCCAGGAGCCCGGCCGCGTCGCCGCCACGATGCCGAGCGGGACGGCGACCGCGACGGCGATGAGAAGGCCTAGAAGCGTCAACTCCGCCGAGGCCGGCAGCCGCGTCAGCACCTCGTCGAGCACCGGCTGCCCGGTGGTGAGCGAGGTGCCGAGATCGCCCTGGGCGAGGCGCGCGACGTAATCGAGGAACTGCGCCGGCAGGCTGCGGTCGAGGCCGAGGCGGTGGCGGATCTCCTCGACCGCCTGGGGCGTCGCGGCGGGGCCCGCGAAATAGGCGGCGGGATCGCCGGGCAGCGCGCGCGTCAGAAGGAAGGTCACGACGATGACGCCGGCCACGCTCGGCAAAGCGCTGGCCAGGCGGCGGAGGACCAGCATGCGCGCGAGCTAGGCGCGCCCGAGCTGCCGGTAGTCGAGCTGGCGGTGGAACCAGTACCGGTAGCCGGTCACGTCCCGCTGCATCGCCACGTTGAGGTACTGCTGGAAGAGCGGCACGCGCGGCACCTCGTCGTAGGCGATCTTGATGAAGCCGATGACCTCCTCCTTGTACTTGGCCGGGTCCGTCTCGAAGCGCGCCGCGTCGACCAGCTTGTCGAGCGCCGGGTTCTTGTAGGACATGGTGTTGAAGATCGCGTTCTGCCCGTGATAGGCCCAGTAGAAGAAGTAGTCGGGAAAGTTGAGCCAGCCGCCGAAGGTGTTGGTGATGAGGGGCAGCGTCTTCTTCATGAACTCGGCGCGCCAGTTGGCGCCGGGAACCTTGTCGATCGTCACCTTGATGCCGATCTCGGCCAGGCTCTCCTGCACCAAGACGCAGAGCGGCTCGTTGACCACGGCGTAGCCGAGGTCGAAGGAGAGCGTGGTCTCGAGGCCGCCCCCATAGCCCGCCTCGGCGGCCAGCGCCTTGGCCTTGGCCATGTCGGTCGTATAGCGCGTGCGCTGCGGCCACTCGTCCGTCGTCACCTCCTGGGGGCCGCCGAAGAGCGGGAGCGCCCGGCCGAACATCACCGCGTCCATGATCTTCTGGTAGGGGATGGCGTAGGCCACCGCCTGGCGCAGCTTGACGTTGTCGAAGGGCGGCTTGGTGACGTTCATGCCGATGTATTGCATCGAGTTCTCGATCGGCGTGCCCTCGACCGTGAGCTTCTTGAGCTCGGCGAGCTCGGCCACGTCCTTGGGCGGCAGATCGACCGAGATGTCGCCGTCGCCGCGCTCGATGAGCGCGCGGCGGTTGCCCGCCGACGGCACGATGCGCCAGATGACGCGCTGGAACTTAGGGAGCGGTCCGCTCTTCCAGGCCTCGTGGCGCAGGTAGACGATCTCCTGGCCCGGCGTCCATTTCTCGATGCGGAAGGCGCCGCCGCCCGCCTCGTTGTTCTTGAGCCAGTCCATGGCCCAGGGGTCCGCTGCCGTCGCGTGCTTCTCGGCGAGGCCGGAATTGATGACGATCGGCACCGGCACCGCGAGGTCGGGCATGGTGAGCTTGTCGCGGCGGAGGAAATCGACGCGGAAGGTGAGGTCGTCCAATGCTACGAACTGCTCGGGCTTCTCGAGCGAGCCCGCCTTCATCTGGAAGGTCGGGAAGCCGCCGACCGCGACCGCGCGGTCGAACGACCATTTCACGTCCTTGGCGCTAACCGGCGTGCCGTCGTGGAACTTGGCGTCCTTGCGCAGCTTGAAGGTCACCGAGTCCTGGGTGAGGTTCCAGTCTTCCGCGAGCTCGGGCTCGATCTTGGTATAGTCGTAGTGGTCGTTGCCGTTGGCGTCCTTCTTGACGCCGAAGGTGAGGAGGCGGTCGTAGGTGTTCCACGACGCCTCGTAGCCCGGCCGGTTGGTGCCGACGCCGTGAATGTCGAGATTGTTGGGGCCGCCCTCGGAGAGCGTGAGGAGCGTGTCCTTGCGGCTCTGCGCCGAGGCGGGCCGCACGTAGGGTGCTGCGAGTGCCGCGGTGGCGAGCGCCGTGGTCCGCTTGAGAAAATCACGCCGCCGCACAGCGCCACCCGTCCTTGCCCATCGCTGTCCCCCATGCTCCGAACGACCTTGGAGCAGGTGCAATCCCTATGCCATCGAGTCGCGGCAGCGCGGGCGGAAGCTGCCGGCCGCGGGGCTTTGCGAGGCGCACATTTTTTGTGCAGGACTCGTCTTTCTTGGGCAGGGAGCCCGCGTCAAAGCGCTGCCATTGTCCTTTGCACCCGTTCGAGGCAGGCGGCCCGCGCCGGCCGCCGCGAGCGCGGCGCTCATCTTGCTTTCGGGCGCCGGCATCGTCATCTTCCTGGCGCTCAAGTGCTGGAGGTGGGAGTGGAGGCGACGCTGCCGCCGCGGCCAACGGGGCCGGCCTACTGGCTGAGGAACGCGCGGCTGCCGCTCGCGCTCCTGGCACGGCCGGAGGCAGCACTCGCCGCGCGCGCCGAGGCCGGCGGCCTCGTGCTCGCCGATCTCAAGGTCGAGCGCGGCCGCATCGCTGTCCTGGCACCCGCCGGTGCCGCGATGATCGACGCGCCCGCCTTCGAGCTCGACGGCGGCATGCTGTGGCCGGCGCCCGTCGAGCTCCATACCCACATCGACAAGGGCCACATCTGGCCGCGCGCGGAGAACCCCGACGGCACGCATCTCGCGCGCGCCAGGCCGCCGCCGCCGACCGCGAGGCGAATTGGTCGGCCGCGGACGTGCGGCGGCGCATGGCATTCTCGCTCGCCTGCGCCTACGGCCACGGCACGCGGGCGCTGCGCACGCATCTCAATTCGATCGGCAGCCAGACGGCGATCTCCTGGCCGGTCTTCGCCGAGCTGCGCGCGGCATGGGCGGAGCGGCTCGCGCTCCAGGCGGTCTCGCTCACGCCGCTCGATGCGTTCCGCGACGAGGCGGCGGCTGCCGCGATCGCCGATACGGTCGCCGCCCACGGCGGCATCCTCGGTGCCGTGACCCATGCGGTGCCGGCCAATTCCGCGCTCCTTGCGCGCGTCTTCGCTCACGCCGAGGCGCGCGGCCTCGATCTCGATTTCCACGTGGACGAGACGGCGGATCCGGCGGCGGCCTCCTTGCGCGCCGTGGCCGAGACGGCGCTCGCGCGGCGTTTTCCCGGCCGCATCGTTTGCGGCCACTGCTGCAGCTTGGCGCGCCAGGAGCCGGCCGAGGCCGAGCGCACGCTCGAGCTCGTGGCGGCAGCGGGCATCGCGGTCGTGAGCCTTCCCATGTGCAACCTCTTCCTCCAGGACCGCGTGCCCGGGCGCACGCCGCGCTGGCGCGGGGTGACGCTCGTCCACGAGATGGCGGCACGCGGCATTCCCGTGGCCTTCTCCTCCGACAACACGCGCGACCCCTTCTACGGCTATGGCGACCTCGACGCGGTCGAGGTCTTCCGAGAGGCCGCGCGCATCGCCCATCTCGACCGGCCGGTGGGCGACTGGCCGCGCGCCGTCACCACCACGCCGGCGCGCGTCATGGGGCTCGCCGACGCGGATGGGCTCGCGGTGGGGGGTGCCGCCGACCTCATCCTCTTCCGCGCGCGCTTCTGGCACGAGCTCCTGGCACGGCCGCAGAGCGACCGCGTCGTGCTGCGCCGCGGCGCGGCGATCGACGCCACGCCGCCCGACTACCGCGAGCTCGACGGGCTACTCGGGGGCGGCTCGGGCAGCGGCCGAAGGCCGGATAATTTGACCGTCAAATAAGCAGCTGCCATTCTGCGGCCGTCATGGCCCGCTACTGGCGCAATCTCACCACCCTCGATTTCGCGGCCGCAGCACTCGAGCCCGAGCGCACGGTGGCGCTCTTGCCCGTGGCGGCGATCGAGCAGCATGGGCCCCATCTCCCGGTCGGCGTCGACGCCCTCATCAACGAGGGGATCGTCGGCCGCGCCATGGCGCTCATGCCGGATGAGGTGCTGGTGCTGCCGACGATGGAGGTCGGCACGTCGAGCGAGCATCAGGCCTTCCCCGGCACGCTCACGCTCGGCGCCGAGACGCTCATCCGCCTGTGGGGCGAGATCGGCGAGAGCGTTTACCGCGCCGGCCTGCGCAAGCTCGTGATGGTCAACAGCCACGGCGGGCAGCCCCAGGTCATGGAGATCGTGGCGCGCGATTTGCGCGTGCGCCTCGGCATGTTCGCGGTCGCCTGCAGCCTCTCGGCGCTCGGCCGCATCCCCGGCCTCTTCCCGGCTCCTGAGTCCGAGCACGGCATCCACGGCGGCTCGTCCGAGACCTCGCAGATGCTGCACCTGCGGCCCGAGCTCGTGCGCAAGGACCGCCTCGCCAATTTCGTGCCCGCCTCCATCCGCATGGCCGAGGACTACAAGTACCTGCGGCCCGAGGGCAAGGGCATCGCCTTCGGTTGGCAGACCCAGGACCTCAACGAGGAGGGCGCCTGCGGCAATGCCGGCGACGCCGATGCCGAGCGCGGCCGCCAGCTCGTCGAGCTGCGCGCCAAGGGCTTGGCCGAGCTGGTGGCCGAGGTCATGCGCTTCCCTCTCGCCGCCCTCAAGCGCGGCCCGCTTGGCTAGAGCAGCGCACGGATGCGACCCGCCGCTCCATGCGCGGCGATGGCATGGCGGTGGCTTTCGCGAACGCCGGCATGCGGCGCCGACTCGCCGTTTTCGAGTGCGGCTTTCGACCGTGCGGTTTCGAGCCTTGCGTCGGCGGCGACACTTAAATAAAATTGCAATTATGGTGTGCACGCAAGGCTCGCTTGTCGTGCCGGGTGGGAAACGCGGGCTAAAGCCGCCGGGCCAACGGCGGAGGCGGTATCGAATATGACGCACTCCTTTCTCCCGAGCCGGCGCGGCCTCTTGAGGCGCGGCCTCGCCGTGGCGGGCGGCCTGACCATGCTGCCGCGACTCGCGCGCGGCGCAGCGGCGGCCGAGGGCCAGCCGCCGGCGCCGCCGGCCGATTCCCCTTGGTCGCAATCGCTCGGTCCAGGCGTGGTCGACCGGCCCTATGGCCAGCCGTCGCAGTGGGAGAAGTTCGTCATTCGCCGCAATGTGCCCTGGCTCACCGCGACGCCTGAATCCTCGGTGAGCTTCACGCCGCTGCAGGACCAGCGGGGCATCATCACGGCGAACGGCCTCTTCTTCGAGCGCTATCACGGCGGCCGGCCGACGGTCGATCCCAAGGAGCATCGGCTGATGATCCACGGCATGGTGGACCGCCCGCTGCTGCTGACGATGGACGACATCCAGCGCTTCCCCTCGGTCTCGCGCGTTCACTTCATCGAGTGCCCGGCGAATGGCGGCATGGAATGGCGCGCGGCGCAGCTCGACTCGCTGCAATTCACCCATGGCATGCTGAGCTGCGCCGAGTGGACGGGGGTCAAGCTCTCGACGCTCTTGGCCGAGGTCGGCCTCAAGGCGGGCGCGGAATGGGCGCTCGTCGAGGGTGCCGACGGCGCGCATATGGATCGCAGCCTGCCGATCGAGAAATGTCTCGACGATTGCATCGTCGCCTATGGCCAGAACGGCGAGGCGCTGCGGCCCGAGCAGGGCTATCCGGTGCGCCTCGTCGTCCCGGGCTGGCAAGGCAACGTGAACATCAAGTGGCTGCGCCGAATCGAGATCGGCGACAAGCCCTGGTTCACGCGCGAGGAGACCTCGAAATACACCGAGCTGATGGCGGACGGCAAGGCGCGCGGCTTCACCTGGCTCATCTATGCGAAGTCCGTGATCACCTTCCCCTGCCCGGAGAAGCCGCTCAAGGGCGCCGGCATCTACGAGATTCGCGGCTTCGCCTGGTCGGGCAAGGGCCGCATCACGCACGTCGACGTCTCGGCCGATGGCGGCGTCAACTGGCAGCCCGCGCGGCTGCAGGAGCCGGTGCTCCCGAAGGCCCTGACCCGCTTCACCCATGAGTGGCGCTGGGACGGCAAGCCGGCGCTCCTGCAATCGCGCGCGGTCGACGAGACCGGCTTCGTCCAGCCGACCATCGCCGAGCTGCGCGCCGTACGCGGCGTGAACGGCATCTACAACAACAACTCGATCCAGACCTGGCAGGTGAAACCGGACGGCAGCGTGTTCGATGTCCAGCTTTCCTGACCGCCTCGCGCGCGCGGCTCTGAGCGCCGGTGCCGCACTGCTGCTCCTCGGCGCGGGGCCGGCGCCCGAGACTGCGCCTGCGGTCGGCCATTACGGCTATGGCAAGGTGGCGACGGCGGCGGAGATCGCCGGCTGGGCGATCGCCGTGCGACCGGACGGGCAAGGCCTGCCGCCGGGCAAGGGATCGGTCGGAGAGGGCGCCAACGTCTATGCCGAGCAATGCACGGCGTGCCACGGCACTTTCGGCGAGGGCGAGGCGCGTTTCCCGAAGCTCGCGGGCGGCGGCGGTCTGACCGGCGACCGGCCCGAGCCGACGGTCGGCAATTATTGGCCCTACGCCACGACGCTCTTCGACTACATCAACCGCGCGATGCCCTTCCCGGCGCCGCACACGCTGACGCCGGATGAGGTCTATGCGATGACCGCCTATGTGCTCAACGTGAACAACGTCGTGCCCAATGATTTCGTCGCCGACGCAGAGAGCCTGCCCAAGGTGAAGATGCCGAACGTCAACGGCTTCATCTGGAAGGATCCGCGGCCCGACACCGCGGACAAGGAATGCATGACGGATTGCCGCGACCCGGCGAGCGTGAAGCTTTCCTCGACCGCCGAGGGCAAGGGCCTGACGCCGCGCGAGGACGGACCGCTCGACGAGATGCAGCCGAAATAGCCGGGTATCGATCGCGAAGGAGCGGGGATGAGGACGGGTCTTTGGCTGACGCTCGCGGCCGCGGTGGCGGCATTCGTCGTCGCCATCGCGGCGCATGGCCAGGCTCCCGCGGCGGCACCGGCGACGCCGGCCGCCATGGGCGAAAAGGTCGCGTTCGACCGGGGCAAGGGCAACTGCCTCGCCTGCCACACGATGCGGGGCAGCGACGTGCCGAGCAATGTCGGGCCGGAGCTGTCGGACATCAAGAAGCGCTATCCCGACCCGAAGGACCTCTACGCGATCCTCAACGACGAGGAGGCGCGCAATCCGCTGACGGTGATGCCGTGCTTCGGCAGGGATCTCATCCTCTCGAAACCGGAGATCGATCAAGTCATCGCATTCCTCTACACCCTGTGAGCGGCATGCGCAGAAGGAGCATTCATGGCTGAGCAGACGATCGCACCGCCGGCCGGCAAGGATACCGACCGGCGGACGGTGCTGAAGGGATTGAGCGCTGCGGCGCTGGCCGGTTTCGGGCTCGCCGCCGGCATCGCCGTGCCGGCCCTGGCCGACGATGCGCCGGGCTGGCCGCGCGACGCCTTCAAGCAGACGAAGGAGGATGACGCGATCAAGGCGCTTTACGGCAAGAGCGTCGAGCCGTCGGACAAGATCTCGCTCGACGTGCCGGAGATCGCCGAGAACGGCGCGGTCGTGCCGGTGGCGGTCTCGGTGTCGCTCGCGGGCGTGACCTCGCTCGCGATCCTGGTGCCCGAGAACCCCTTCGCGCTCGCCGCCTCCTACAAGATTCCCGAGGGCACCGAGCCGGCGGTCGCGTGCCGGCTGAAGATGGCCAAGACGAGCCAAGTCGTCGCGGTCGCCGAGGCCGGCGGCAAGCTCTACAGCGCCTCGAAAGAGGTGAAGGTCACGCTCGGCGGCTGCGGCGGCTGAGCAGGAGATCGGGCCAAGGAGGCCATCAAGGTGCCATCAACCATCCGCGTGAGAGCCGTCGCCAGCGGCGATACCGTCGAGGTGCAGTCGCTGATCCAGCACCCGATGGACTCGGGCTTCGTCAAGGACGGCAAGGGCGGGATCATTGCCGCCCATTACATCGAGGTCCTGAGCTTCGAGCACGGCGGCAAGAACGTCTTCACCGCGTTCTGGGGTCCCGCCGTGGCCAAGGACCCCTATATCAAATTCCGCTTCAAGGGCGGCAAGAAGGGCGATGCGCTGAAGATCAGCTGGGTCGACAACGAGGGCAAGAAGGACGAGTCGGAAGCCACGGTCCTTTAGGACCGCGACGCGGCACGGCATGCGAATGTTGAGGGAGGGAGCGATGGTTCGGCGACTGCTGGCGGCGCTGGCGATCCTCTCCGCTGCGGCGGCGGCGCAAGCAGCCGAGTGGCCCGACCCCGCCGCGGATCTCAAGGCGTTCCAGAACCACTTCAAAGAGGCGTTTCCCAACGTCCCTCCCGACGACTTCGTCAACGGGCCCTACGCGATGGACAAGGGCATGCGCAAGCAATGGGAGGAGATTCTCCAATTCCCGCCCTATGACTTCGCGCTCGACGAGGGCAAGCGGCTCTTCGCCGCGCCCTTCAAGAACGGCAAGACCTATGCCGATTGCTTCCCGAACAAGGGCATCGGCATCCGGCAGAACTATCCCTATTTCGACACCAAGTCCGGCGAGGTGGTGACGCTCGAGATGGCGATCAACCAGTGCCGCGTCGCAAACGGCGAGGCGCCGCTCGACTACGAGAAGGGGCCGATGGCGTCGCTCTCGTCCTATATGGCGGAGACCTCGCGCGGCAAGCGCTTCGACATCGAGATCCCGAAGGACGAGCGCGCGCTTGCCGCGTATGAGGAGGGCAAGCGGTATTTCTACACGCGCCGCGGCCAGCTCAATTTCTCCTGCGCAAGCTGCCACGTTCAGGCGGCCGGCAAGCGGCTGCGCGGCGACATCCTGGCGCCGGCCGAGGGCATTCTCGCGTCGTTTCCAATCTACCGCTCCGATTGGGGCAGCATAGGCACGATCGCCCGCCGCTTCACGTCGTGCAATGCGCAGGTCCGCGCCGTTGCGCTCAAGCCGGACGACAAGACCTACCGCAACCTCGAATATTTCCTGAGCTACATGGGCAATGGCTTGCCGGTCGCCGGGCCGGGCACCCGGCCCTAGCGCCCGCGCGAAGCGAACCGCCGCAGTTGAAGGGACCGTCATGAAAAGAGCCGCATGGAGCCTCGCCGTGGTGATGGCGCTTGCTGCGCCGGCCTTTGCCGCGAGCGAGGCCGATTTCAAGGCGGCCTATGCCGCGGCCGAGAAGGCGGAGCAGCAGGCGATGGCCGTGCGCAACGCCTGGACGGTGACTGAGACGGCCTTGAAGGACGCGCAAAGGGCGGCGGCGGCAGAGAAATACGACGAGGCGGTGGAGCTGGCCAAGCACGCCGAGGCGCTTGCCGAGGCCTCGCTCCGCCAGGAGAAGGAGCAGCGCACGGCGTGGCGCGCGGCGGTCGTGCATTGAGCCGGGCAAGGGCGCGATGACGCTCAGTCGGCGGCAGACGCTCAAGCTGCTGGCGGCCGCGGCGGCGGCAGGTGCCGTGCCGCGGATCGGCCGCGCGCAGGCGCGCCGCGACATCTACGACATCGGCCGCTCGGGAAATGTCCGCATCCTGCATCAGACGGACACGCATGCGCAGACGCTGCCGATCTATTTCCGCGAGCCCAGCGCCAATATCGGCGTCGGCGCGGCGGAAGGCCAGCCGCCGCACCTCGTCGGCCAGCCCTTCCTCGAGCACTTCCACGTTCCGGCCGGCACGCGCCGCGCCCATGCCTTCAGCTGTCTCGATTTCGCCGACGCCGCGCATCGCTACGGCGCGCTCGGCGGCTTCGCGCATCTGAAGACGCTGATCGACCGCCTGCGCGCCGAGGCCGGGCCAGAGAACACGCTGCTGCTCGACGGCGGCGATCTGTGGCAGGGCTCGGGCCTCGCCAATCTCATGCGCGGCGCCGACATGGTGGAGCTTTCGAACATGCTTGGCGTCGACGCGATGACGCCGCATTGGGAGCTCACCTATGGCGAGGCGCAGGTGCGCAAGAACATCGCCGCCTTCAAGGGCGACTTCATCGCCCAAAACGTCTTCCTCACCGACGAGGCCTCCTTCAGCGGTGCCGAGGCCTTCGACGCCGCTTCAGGGCGGGTCTTCCGGCCCTATGCGGTGAAGGAGCTCGGCGGACGCCGCATCGCGGTGATCGGCCAGGCCTTTCCCTATCAGCCGATCGCGCATCCGCGCCGTCTCGTGCCGGACTGGACCTTCGGCATCCGCGACGCCGAGCTGCAAAAGCTCGTCGACGAGGTGCGCGCCAAGGAGCGGCCCGACGCGGTTCTCCTTCTGTCGCATAACGGCATGGATGTCGACCTCAAGCTCGCGAGCCGCGTGCGCGGCATCGACGTGGTCCTCGGCGGCCACACCCATGACGCGGTGCCGGAGCCGAGCGCCGTCGCCAATGCCGGCGGCAAGACGCTCGTCACCAATGCGGGATCGAACGGCAAGTTCCTGGCGGTGCTGGACCTCGAGCTCGAGCCGGGGCGCGTTGCCGGCTTGCGCTACACCTTGCTGCCGGTCTTCAGCAATCTTCTGCCGCCGGACAAGGACGTGATGGCGCGCATCGCGGCGCTCGAGGCGCCGCAGGCGAAAGTCTTCGAGGAAAATCTCGCCGTCGCGGACGGGCTCCTCTACCGGCGCGGCAACTTCAACGGGACGCTGGATCAACTCATCTGCGACGCGCTGCGCGAGGAAACGGGCGCAGAGATCGCTCTCTCGCCCGGCTTCCGCTGGGGGCCCACGCTGCTGGCGGGCGAGCAGATCACCATGCGCGATCTCTTGGCGGAGACGGCGATCGCCTATCCCGACGTCTATGTGCAGGACATGACCGGCGCCGACCTCAAGTCGGTGATGGAGGATGTCTGCGACAATCTCTTCAACCCCGATCCCTATCTGCAGCAAGGCGGCGACATGGTGCGGCTCGGCGGCCTGAATTACGTCTGCTCGCCGGCCGAAAAGATGGGCGCGCGCATTTCCGACATGACGCTCGACGACGGCACCAAGCTCGAGGCGGGCAAGAGCTATCGCGTGGCCGGCTGGGCATCGGTCAATCTCGAGCAGAACGGCACGCCGGTGTGGGAGGTGGTGGCGAAGCATCTGCGCGCCGCGCGGACAGCCAAGGTCGCGAAGCTGAACCAGGTCAAGCTCAAGGGCATTGGCGCCAACCCCGGCTACCTGCCAAACGCATGAGCGGCAAGCAGCAGCGGCGCAAGGGTGAGGCGGCGCGAGCCGGCGCGTCGCGCCGCCGCGTCATCCAGGCGACCCTGATGGCCGCCGTCGCCGCCATGCCCGGCGCGGCACCGGCCGCCGAGGCGGCGGCCGAGGGGCCTTTCGTCGAGCATCGCCTGGCGTTGCAGCTTTCCGACCGCGAGGCGGCGAAGCAGGCGCTGGTCTTGAGCGTGGCGAACAATCTGCTGACGGAATACGGCCCCGACCGCATCGCGATCGAGGTGGTGTGCTTCGGGCCGGGGATCGATCTCTTGCGCAAGGAGGCGGAGAACGCCGTGGGGGTCGACAGCCTTGTCGCGCAAGGCGTGCGCTTCGACGTATGCATGAACACGGTCGAGACGGTCGAGCGCGATACCGGCGCCCCCGTAGCACTCAATCCGAACGCGCATCAGGTGCGCGCCGGCGTAGCGCAGCTCCTCGCCTTGGCGGAGCGCGGCTACACCTTGGTCCGGCCATGAGAGCGGAATCGGAGGGGGACAACGGCTTGTCGATCGCAGATGGAGCCGCCCGCGCGCAGAGCCACGGTCGCTTGGCGCCGGGCTGAGCGATGCTCGATTTCCTTGCGATCCTCTCGGGCTCAGTCGTCGGCTTCTCGCTTGGCCTCATCGGCGGCGGCGGCTCGATCCTCGCCGTGCCGCTGCTCCTCTACGTCGTCGGCGTCCGCGAGCCGCATGTCGCGATCGGCACCAGCGCGCTCGCGGTCGCGGTGAATGCTTTCGTCAACGCCTTTGGCCATTGGCGGGCCGGCCACGTCAAATGGTCCTGCGCGCTCACCTTCGCGGCTTTCGGCTTCGTCGGCGCGTGGGCGGGCTCGACGCTGGGCAAGCTGTTCAACGGCGAGAAGCTCCTCTTCCTCTTCGCACTCCTCATGATCGTCGTGGGCATCGCCATGCTGCGGCGGCGGGGCCGAGGGGGGAATCCCCATGTCCGGCTGAGCAAGAAGATCGCGGTTCGACTGGCAGCGCTTGGCCTTGCCACAGGAGCGCTCTCCGGTTTCTTCGGCATCGGCGGCGGATTCCTCATCGTCCCCGGCCTGATGCTCGGCAGCGGCATGCCGCTCTTGAACGCGATCGGCTCGTCGCTGATCGGCGTCGGCGTCTTCGGGCTGACCACGGCCGCAAACTACGCGCTCTCCGGCCTCATCGACTGGAAGATCGCGATCGAGTTCGTGGTCGGCGGCGCGCTCGGCGGCTGGCTCGGCATGCAGCTGGCGATACGCCTCGCCTCGCACCGCGCGGCACTCACCTATGTCTTTGCCGGCATCATCTTCGCCGTCGCCATCTACATGCTGATCCGCACCGGCATGACGCTTGCGGCTTGAGGCGCCGCCGCCTCAGCTCAAGTGCGGCCTTGCCTTAGGCGCGCGCCGGGTGCCATGGGGCGGCGCGCGGCAGTAGAGCTTATAGAGCAGATCGATGACCTTGCCGGCCTGCTTGCTGTCGAGCGCATAGTAGATACTGCGCGAGTTGCGGCGCGTCTTGACGAGCCCGTCCCGACGCAAGCGCGCGAGCTGCTGCGAGAGCCGCGGCTGCTGCATCCCGACGCGCTTTTCGAGCGCCGCGACCGATAGCTCGCCCTCCACGAGATGGCAAAGGATCAGCAGGCGCTGGGGGTTCGAGAGGCATTTGAGCAGCTTTGCCGCGAGGGAAGCCGCCCGCTCGATTTCGGCGACGTGCATAATTCAACAAAATTCCATGTGAATTATTCGCCTATCACACGAATTATCGGCGCCACGCTCGGCAAAAGCAAATAGATCCGCAAAACGGCCGCGCGGAATTATGGCCGGATATAGCTCCAGCCTTCTTCCTGCCGCTCCATCAGCCGGACGATGCCGGCGGGAACCACCACGGCTTCGGGGATAAGCTTGATCGGTTTGCCCTCGGCCTTCTCCATTCCCTTCAGCGTGTTGTTGCAGGCGGAGAATTGCACGCTGGGCATGGACTCCTTGAAGGCGGCGATCCGGCCGATGACCGGCGAGGTATCCTCGCGAAGCATGTGGAGGCCCGGCCCATAGGCAACGATCTCGACCGCGGCCTTCGCACCTTTCCTGGCGTAGTAGTCGACGACGCTCCTGGCGTTGTTGAGCGCCAGAGTCATCGTCGCGGCGTCGTTGGCGCTGACCTGAATGGCGACCCGGTGCCCGCTCTTCTCCGCCTCTGCCGCCGCCGCTGAGCGCAGCGCCGGCAGTGCGGCCAATGCGCCGCCGAGAACGGCCAACAATCCCCGTCGCTCCATGGCGAGCCTCCCGTCAAGCCTCGAAACGCCGCGCATGCCGATGCGGCAGCGCATTATCGCCCGAGCAGCATGGCGATGTCATGCCTCGCGCGATATCGGTTCACGCGCCAATGTCGGCCGCGCGCGCATGCGCCGCGAAGTGCTCGGCGTCCGGGCATATTGGCGCATCTGCCTCGGGAGGAGAGGCGGTTTTCAGAAGACGAGGAGGATCGGGCCGCCGAGCTCCGCGAGGAGGCGCTCGCGCGACTGACCGGCGGCGAGCGGCGTGTCGCCGCCGAGCACGAGGAGGCGCCGCCCGGAGCCGCGCAAGCGCACGCGCAGCTCGTTCTCGTCAGCGCTCGCGAGCGCCTCGATGCGGTAGCGCTCGATCCGCGGGCCGAGAATGGCGCGGGCCGCGGCCGCGAGCTCGCGGCGCGAGTCGCTGTCGCCGGCAAGGAGAAGGACGCCGAGGCTGCCCTCGGAGAGCTCGGCCAAGCGCATCGCCAGTCGAAGTGCTGCATGGCTGCCCTCGCTGCCGTCGAAGACGGCGACGAGGTGCCGCGGCAGCGGGGCCCCGCTCTCGGTCAGCAGGACGGAGCCGGCGAGGCCATGCGGCAGCTCGGCCGCCGCCGAGGCGGCCGGAAAGCCGCGAAGGCCGGCCGGGCTGCCGCCCTCGACGACGAGAAGGTCGGCCTCGGCCGCCGCCGCGGCGAGCGCCGTCCCCGCCCGGCCGCGCACGATGTCAAAGGAGAAGGAGACCTTGCCGCGCCGCGCCGCCGCCTCGAAATCGCGTCGCGCGCGCGCCGCGAGGAGCGCCAGCTCGCGCTCCGCCGTCGCCATGTCGAATGCCGCAGCACCGGCGCCCGTCATGGCGAAGCGCCGGACGAACGGCAAGGCGGCACAGCGCAGCAGATCCTCGTCCTCGATGAAGAGGCCGCGCACCTCCGCTTGCAGCCGCTCGGCGAGCTCGATCGCGGTCTCGACTGCCGCCCGCGAGGCACCCGCGGCGTTGAGTGCCACAAGGATGCGGCGCAGCTCGCCCGCCTTCTCGCGCGTCACGGCTCGTCTCCCGCACCGGCGGGCGGCGTCGGCGGGGGCGTGGGTGCGGGCAGGGGGGTGGGGATCGGCGGCTGCCGGCGCTCGTCGCCCCTCTCCTCGGCGCGGCCGAAGCGCCGCGCGGCATCGGCAAAGGCGGCGAGGCGCGCCTCGACCTTGCCGTTGATGCTGTCGGCCGGGTAGCGCCCTTCGGCGTCGGCGAGGCCGGCCGGGACGCCGGTCAAGAGCGCGATGCCCTGGTCGATGGTCTCGACGGCGAAGATGCGGAACTTGCCGGCCTCAACCGCGTCCACCACGTCCCGGCGCAGCATGAGGTGCTTGACGTTGGCGGCCGGGATGAGCACGCCCTGGCTGCCGTTGAGGCCCGCCGCCGTGCACACGTCGAAGAAGCCTTCGATCTTCTCGTTGACGCCGCCGATCGCCTGCACCCGGCCGAGCTGGTCGACCGAGCCGGTGACGGCGAACGACTGCTGGATCGGCACGTCGGCGAGGGCGGAGAGGATGGCGTAGAGCTCGGTCGAGGAGGCGCTGTCGCCGTCCACCCCGCCGTAGGACTGCTCGAACACCAGGCTGGCGTTGAGCGAGAGCGGCTTCTCCGGGGCGTAGCGGGCCGAGAGATAGCTCGAGAGGATGAGCACGCCCTTGGAATGGAGCGGCCCGCCGAGGGCGACCTCGCGCTCGATGTCGACGAGCTGGCCGCGGCCGAGGCGCACGCGCGCCGTGATGCGTGCCGGCTGGCCGAAGGCGAAGCCGTCGAGCTGGAGGACGGAGAGCGCGTTCACCTGGCCGACCACCGCACCCTCGGTGTCGATCACGATGGTGCGGCGCTGGATCTCCTCGTAGATGCGCTCGCGGATGCGGTCCGAGCGCCGCGTCCGCGCCGCGATGGCGCCCTCGACGTGGGCGGCCGCGATGCGCGCGGTGCCGTCCTGGCCGGCGCGGAAGTCGGCCTCGCGCATGAGGTCCGCGATGCTCTCGAGGTGGGTGGTGAGGCGCTCGGAATCCTCCGCGAGCCGGGCCGCGCGGTCGATCACGCGCGCGACGGCACCGCGCTCGAGCGGCCTGAGCTTCTCCTGGCGCGCCACCGTCGCGATCATGCGCGCGTAGAGCATGCGGTTGGCGTCGGTCAGCACGAGGCGGTCGTTGAAGTCGGCGGGAACCTTGAAGAGCTCCTGGAATTCGGGATCGTAGCGGCTGAGCGCGTAGTACAGCATGCGCTCGCCGAGCAGCACGAGCTTGACCTCGAGCGGGATGGCCTCGGGCTCGAGCGAGACGGTGCTCACCAGGCCGAGGAGCTGGCCGATCGACTGGATGCGCAGCAGGCCCGCGCGGATGGTGCGCTTGAGCTCCTCCCAGGCATAGGGCTGCATGAGAATGCGCCGCACGTCGAGCACGAGATAGCCGCCGTTGGCGCGGTGGAGCGCACCTCCCTTGATCAGATTGAAATCGGTGACGAGGGTGCCGAACTGCGCCACATGCTCGATCCTGCCGACGAGGTTCTCGTAGGAGGGATAATCCTCGAACACGACCGGAGCGCCCTTGCCCGCCTCGTGCGCGACCACGACGTTGACGCGGTAGCGGCGGAAGAGGCCGTCCTCGGACGGGCCCTGAAGTGCCGCACCCGGGGGCGGGCCGCCCATCTCGGGCGGCGCCGGGCGGCGGAGGAAGAGGTCCGCATTGTCCATGACGTCCGCCTCGACCGCGGCGAGGTAGCTGAGCGCCGCGGGGAGGTCGCGGTAGCGCGCGCGCGCTTCGTCCATGAGGTGGCGGACCGCGAAGCCGAGGACCTCGCGGTTGAGCTCGCGCAGCCGGTTGCGCTGCTCGCGCTCCCAAAGCGGCACTTGTGCCACGAGGGCCTGGAGCTCGTTCTCCAGCGCCGCGAGGTCGCTCTGGATGCGCGTGCGCTCGTCTGGCGCCAGCTTCTCGAAATCGGCGGGATTGATCACCTCGCCCTCGCGCACCGGGGCCAGGGCCAGCCCCATGGGCGTGCGGATGAGGCCGATGCCCTTCGACATCGCCTTCTGCTGGAGGCCTTGGAAGGCCTCCTCGTGGCGGCGCTTGAACTCCTCCTCGATCACCGCCCTGCGCGTGCGGTATTCCTCGCTCTCGAAGGCGGCGGGGATGGCGGCCTTGAGCTCGTCCGCGAAGCTCTGCACGTCGTCGCGGAAGGCGGCGGCACGGCCGGCCGGCAGCCGCAGCGCCGCGGGCTTGCGCGCATCGGCGAAGTTGTTGACGTAGCACCAATCGTCGGGCACGGGCTCGCGTGCCGCCTGCTCGTCGAGTGCCTGGCGCACGAGATGCTCCTTGCCCACCCCGCTCGGGCCGAGGGCGAAGACGTTGAAGCCCGGCCGCTTGATGCCGACGCCGAAGCGCAGCGCCTCGACCGCGCGCTCCTGCCCGATGATGCCGGCGAGCTCCTCGAGCTCCTCGGTGCTCTCGAAGGGCAGGCACTGGGGATCGCAGCAGCGGCAAAGCGCCGCCGGCGGCAAGGGCTGCAGTGCCGCGGCGTCGCGCCCGGCTGCCGGCGGCCTGCTCGATGGGGTTTCAGGCTCCATGCGCTCTCTCGGCGAGGATATTAGGTGATATGCCGGGCGGATTAAAGCAGCCCGGCGGCGCGGCAATTGCATGAGGTCAATTGGGCGGCAGCGGCCGCGATGCTATGTTCGTCACGAAATGGCGGCAGGCTGCGCGCGAGGATTCCCCGCATGACCATTCGCAATCTCCAGTCGATGTTCCAGCCGCGCTCCGTCGCCCTGGTCGGCGCGAGCGAGCGCCCCGGATCGGTCGGCGAGGTGCTCGCGCGCAACCTGGTCCGCACGGGCTTCGCCGGGCCGATCATGCCGGTCAACCCCAAGCACCAGGCGATCCAGGGCGTGCTCGCCTATCGCAGCGTCGCCGAGCTGCCGATCGCACCGGACCTCGGGGTCATCTGCACGCCGCCCGAAGCGGTGCCGGGGATCGTAGCCGATCTCGCCAAGCGCGGCGCCAAGGCCGCGGTGGTCATCACCGCCGGCTTCGGAGAGGGCGAGGACCGGCTCGGGGCCAGCCTGCGCCACGACATGCTCGAGGCGGCGCGCCCGCATCTCCTGCGCGTCGTCGGGCCCAACTGCCTCGGCATCCTGGTGCCCGGCATCAAGCTCAATGCCAGCTTCGCCCATCTCTCGCCGCTCGCGGGCGACCTCGCCTTCGTGGCGCAGTCGGGGGCCATGGTGACCTCGCTCATCGATTGGGCGACGCCGCGCGACATCGGCTTCTCGCACCTCGTCTCGCTCGGCGACATGACCGACGTCGACTTCGGCGACATGCTCGACTACCTCGCGGGCGATAGCGGCACGCGCGCCATCCTGCTCTACGTCGAGGGCATCACCGCGGCGCGCAAATTCATGTCGGCGGCGCGCATCGCCGGGCGCTCCAAGCCCATCATCGTGGTCAAGGCCGGCCGGCGCGCGGAAGGCGCCAAGGCGGCAAGCTCCCACACGGGCGCCATGGCCGGCTCCGACGCGGTCTACGATGCCGCCTTCCGCCGCGCCGGCATGCTGCGGGTCTACGAGTTCGACGAGCTGTTCGACGCCGCGGAGACGCTGGCGCTCTGCCGCCCGAGCGAAGGCGACCGACTTGCCATCCTGACCAACGGCGGCGGCGTCGGCGTGATGGCGACCGACAGCCTGATCGAGGGCGGCGGCCGGCTCGCCCAGCTCTCCGCGGAGACCTTGGCAAAGCTCGACAAGGCGCTGCCGCGCACCTGGTCCCACGGCAACCCGGTCGACATCATCGGCGACGCACCGCCCGAGCGCTACAAGGCGGCACTCACCGCCCTCCTCGAGGACAGGGGGGTCGATGCCGTGCTGGCGCTCAACTGCCCGACCGCGGTCGCCTCCTCGACCGAGGCGGCGCGGGCGGTGATCGAGGCCGCGGCCGGGCGGCGCCGCAATCTCTTCACGAGCTGGGTCGGCGAAAGGGCGGTTGCCGAGGGGCGGCGGCTCTTCGCCGCGGCGCGCATCCCGAGCTACGGGGCGCCGAACCAGGCGGTGCGCGCCTTTCTCAACATGGTGCAATACCAGCGCAACCAGAAGCTCCTCATGGAGGTGCCGCCCTCGGTCCCCCAGCATTTCTCCCCCGACCACGCCGTGGCGCGGCGCCTGATCGAGACGGCGCTCGCCGCCGGGCGCGAGTGGCTCAGCGAGCCCGAGGCCAAGGAGATGCTCGACGCCTACCGCATCCCGGCGGTGCCCACGCGCGTCGCGCGCACGGCGGAGGAGGCGGCGGCCGCCGCCGCCGCCTTCGATGCGCGGGCGGCGCTCAAGATCCTGTCGCCGGACATCACCCACAAGAGCGACGTGGGCGGCGTCGCCCTCGACCTCGAGACGCCCGAGGCCGTGCGGCAGGCGGCGGAGACGATGCTGAAGCGGCTCGGCGAGAGCCATCCCAAGGCGCGCATCGAGGGCTTCACCGTCGAGCCCATGGTGTCGCGTCCGGGCGCCTACGAGCTCATCCTCGGCATGAGCGTGGACAGCCAGTTCGGACCCGTCCTGCTCTTCGGCCACGGCGGCACCGGGACGGAGGTGATCGGCGACACGGCGCTGGCGCTGGCTCCGCTCAACATGGCGCTGGCCCGCGAGCTGATGTCGCGCACGCGCATCGTCCGCCTGCTCCAGGGCTTCCGCAGCAATCCGCCGGCGGCACTCGATGCGATCGCCTTGACGCTGGTGAAGATCTCGCAGCTCGCCGTCGACCTTGCCGAGGTCGTGGAGCTCGATATCAATCCGCTCTACGCCGATGCGGACGGCGTGGTGGCGCTCGATGCCCGCATCCGCGTGCGGCCCTCGAGCGGGAGTGCCGCGGCCCGGCTCGCGATCAGGCCCTATCCGAGCGAGCTCGAGGAGAGCATCACCGCTCCCGACGGCCGCGCCTTCGCGCTGCGGCCGGTGGTGCCCGAGGATGCCCCGGCCATCGTCGCCTTCTTCGCCGAGCTCGAGCCGGAGGACGTGCGGCTGCGCTTCTTCGCGCCCATGAAAGCGCTGTCGCCCGTCCTCCTCGCGCGCTTGACGCAGATCGACTACGACCGCGAGATGGCCTTGGTACTGTGCGCGCCGGGCCGGCCGCCGGGCGACGGCGAAATCTACGGCGTGGTGCGTATTGCCGCGGACCCCGACAACGAGAAGGCCGAATATGCCGTCACCGTGCGCAGCGATCTCAAGGGCCACGGGCTCGGCCTCATGCTCATGCGCCGCATGATCGCCTATGCCCGCGGGCGCGGCATCCGCCTTTTGCACGGCGACGTGCTGCGCGAGAACACGCTCATGCTCGCCGTGTGCCGCGAGCTCGGCTTCGCCTTCGAGAGCATGCCCGGCGAGGCCGAAATCGTGCGCGTGTCGTGCGATCTCACGCGGGCGGCGTCGCCCGCCGCATAGCCGGGCGCCGGCGCTGCCGCCTCGCGGTCCCGCATGTCACAAACCGTCACAATTTGTCGCCCATTGGCACCAAAATACCACTGCGTCGGCATCAGCGTGTGACAATCGCCGGTTATGACTTCCTCCGCGGGCAGGTTCGACTGTCCGGCCGAAACGGAGGATCAACGATGTATGCACAAGCCATCGCCAGCGCGCCGCGGACCGTCGATTTCGCCAATCTTGCCCTCTGCCGGGGGCTGGGGCGTCAGGCGGCCAGCAACGTCGTCGCCGTCAGCACGCTCGTCAGGTTCGTTGCGGGGAAGACCGTCTTCGCCGAGGGCGACGAGGCGGCCGGCGTCTACGAGGTCGTGCGCGGCACGCTCAAGCTCTACAAGCTCCTTTCGGACGGGCGTCGCCAGATCACCGGCTTCCTCTCGGCCGGTCACCTGCTCGGCCTGGCCTACGGCGAGCACTATCTCTATACGGCCGAGGCCGTCACCGAGGTCACGCTCTGCCGCTACGCACGGGCGCGCTTCGACCGCCTCATCGAGGAGGTTCCCGGCCTCGCCCGCATTCTGCTGGCGGCCACGTCCGACGAGCTGCGCGCGGCGCAGGACCAGATGCTCCTCCTCGGCCGCAAGGACGCCATGGAGAAGATCGCGAGCTTTCTTCTCATGATGGCCGAGCGGCATTCGCCGCAAGGCGACGGAGACGAGATTCTCGTGCCCATGGGGCGCAGCGACATCGCCGACTATCTCGGGCTCACGACCGAGACCGTGAGCAGGACGCTCACCCGGCTCAAGCGCGAAGGGACGATCGAGCTGCCGACCGCGGTGCGCATCACGCTCTCGGACCGTGATCGCCTCGAGGAGCTCGCGGCCGGCGAAACGGACGAGCGCCTGTGAGCGAAGGCCCGCTCGAGAGAATTCCCATGAGAAGATCCAACCCAGCGCACGCCGCGCGTAGCGGCAATGGCAGCCGGCTCTCGAGCGCCGCGGCGGAGCATGGCGCGCCCTATGCGGGCCTGCGGGCGCTGGTGGTCGAGGCCGACGTGGGCACGCGCCGGCTGTGCGAGGAACAGCTGGGAGTCCTGGGCTTTACCGTCTCTGCGGTCGAGACGGGCGTGGCCGGCGTCGCCGCGGCCCGCGTCCAGGCGCCGGACGTCATTCTCGTCGATCTGCAATTGCGCGACGTGCCCGGACTCGAGCTTGCGGGATGGCTGCGCGCAAATCCGGCGCTCGCCGCCACGCCCATCATCGCCATCAATGCACTTGCCCCTGCCGACGGTGCCCGCGGCCTGGCCGAGCGCGGTATCGAGCTCGTCCTGAGAAAGCCGCTCTCCGCGGCCGCGGTCGAGCGCGCCGTCCGCCGCGCCCTCGGCTAAGGAGAGGCGCCGCGGAAAAGCGCCGGACGGGAGGGCCGCCGCCTCCGCGGCATTGATCTATATCATAGGCGAGGCCGCCTTTCGGGATTAGCCTTCATTTTAGGCAAGCGCTGAGCAGCGCGCTTGCGGCCTCGGGCGGCCTCCTGGAGGCGGCGGCGGGGCGATCCGGCAACATTCAGCAAGGAGGCGGACAATGACAAAGGAGTCAGCGGCCGCTACGCCCCGACGCGAGAGCAAGGTCGTACCCTGGGGCGATTTCGAGGCCTTTTCCGGCATGAACCAACGGCTCATCGACAATGCGGCCAAAAGCCACGCGGCGATGGTCGACGGCATGTCCAAGCTGTACGAGGAGATGAGCGGCCTCGTGGAGACGCGCGTGCGCGAGGACATGTCGGCCTATGAGGAACTCATGCGCTGCCGTACGCCGGGCGATTTCTTCGCCTGCGAGCGGCAATTCGTCGAGCGGGCGACGGCGCAGTACCTCGAGGCCGCGGGCCAAATGGCGGCACTGACGGCGCGCGTCGCGGGTGCGGCCTGGGCACCCTTGAACGCGAGCGCCGGCACGCCCGAGGCGCGCCAGGGAGCGAAGTCCTCTTAAGGCTCCGGCGCATCGGAGACGCCCGCCGGCGGGGTTGATCTGGATCAATGCGGTCCCGGCCGGCGTCGATGTAGGGAATGGGTCTCTCTGAGCCCTCCCCTGCAAGCCGGAGAGCCGGCGGCCGTACTTGCGGTCGCCGGATTTTTTTTCGGGAGGAGAGGGCCGCCGAGCCGCCTCGCCGCCGAGGCGCAGTCTTGCCGGCGCGCCGCGCTCAGGCCTGGTGGACGTAGGTGCCGGGTGCTGGCTCGAGAGGCGGATAGCCCTTCTCCGCGGCACCCATCGGAGGCGGCGGCGTCTTGCCGGTTGCCTTGCCCTCGAGCCATGCGGCAAAGGCCGGCCACCAGGAGCCCTCGGCAACGGCGGTCCCCGCTTGCCAGGTCTCCGGATCGACGTAGCGCTCGCCGGGCTTCCTCACCCCGAGCCGATAGTGGCGGCCGGGATGGCCGGGCTCGCTGACGATGCCGGCATTGTGCCCGCCGCTCGTCAGCACGAAGCCGACCTCGGTATCGAGCACGAGGTTGAGCTTGTAGACCGAGCGCCAGGGCGCCACGTGATCGCTCTCGGTCGCGACGGCGAAGACGGGGAGGCGGATGTCCTCGAGCGCCACCGGCCGGCCGCCCACGTCGTAGCGGCCCTCGACCAGGTCGTTGTCGAGGAAGAGCCGCCTCAAATACTCGCTGTGCATGCGGTAGGGCATGCGCGTCGCGTCGGCGTTCCACGCCATCAGGTCGTTGAGCGGCTCGCGCTTGCCCATGAGGTACTCGTGCACCAGCCGCGACCACACCATGTCGTTCGAGCGCAGCAGCTGGAAGGCGCCCGCCATCTGGCGGGTGTCGAGATAGCCCTGGTTCCACATCACGTCCTCGAGGTAGGCGAGCTGGCTCTCGTCGATGAAGAGCGTGAGCTCGCCGGCCTCGGTGAAATCGACCTGCGCCGCGAGGAGCGTCACCGAGTTGAGGACGTCGCGGTGCCCGCGGGCGAGAAGGCTTGCGGCGATGGCAAGGAGCGTGCCGCCGAGGCAGTAGCCGACCGCATTGACCTTGCGCCCGGGTACGATGGCCTCGATCGCCGCGAGTGCGGCGAGCACGCCGAGCCTGAGGTAATCCTCGATGCCGAGGTCGCGGTCGTCGGCGCCGGGATTGCGCCACGAGATCATGAAGACCGTGTGGCCGCGCTCGACGAGATAGCGCACGAGGGAGTTGTGGGGCGAGAGGTCGAGAATGTAGTACTTCATGATCCAGGCCGGCACGATGAGGACGGGCTCGGCGTCCACCTCCGCCGTGGCCGGGGCGTACTGGATGAGCTCGATGAGCCGGTTGCGGTAGATCACCTGCCCCGGCGTGGCCGCGATCTCCTTGCCGGGACGGAAGGCCTCGCTGCCGACGGGCGCGCGGCCGGCGATGACGCGCTCCCAGTCCTCGAGCGCGTTCACGGCACCTTGCACCAGGTTGGCGCCGAGGCTCTTGAGCGTGGTCTCGAGGAGCTCGGGGTTGGCCGCGATGAAGTTGGACGGCGAAATCACGTCGAGGAGCTGGCGCGCCACGAAGGACACCACCTGCTCGTGGTGCGGCGAGACGCCGTGCACCCCGGTCGTGGCGTTGTGCCACCATTGCTGGTTGAGGAGGAACCACTGGTAGATGAAGCGGAAGGGCGCCTGCTGCCACGCCGGATGATCGAAGCGCCGGTCGTGCGCGAGCGGCTCGATGCAGGGCGGCGTCGCGGGCTCGGCGAGGGCATGGGCGGCATGAACGGCGAAGCGCACCGACTTGCGCAGGCCCTTCTCGACGAGTGCTTCCTCTTTGCCCGGCGAGCTGGCGAGATGGCAGGCCCAATCGAAATAGGCGAGCGCCAGGCTGACCGGCGAGATCGACTGGGTGAACCGCCCCATCGCCGCGTGCACGAGGCGATCGACGCTCGAGGGCTCCTCCGCGCGCTGGCGCCGACCCGAGGGCGCCTGGGGCGGCCGCGCCGCCGCCTCCTCCCTGCGGCCTGCGCCGGCCGGCAACGGGCGGCTGCCGAGCTTGCCGAAGCCGTCGAGGAGCTGCGCCATCTGCGAGGGCCAGAATGCCAGCCAGTCGGCTGCCGCCGCTGTCTCGGCCCGGGGCGCCTCCGGGGCACCTTGCGTCGTCATCGTCATGGCCGCAGCTTAAACGATCCAGGCCCCGCGCGGCGTTGATGCAGATCAATGGCCGAAGGCCGCGCGCCCAGCGACGCAGCACCGCGGCAGGGGGCGGCGATCGGCGGTCGCGAGCTGCCGCGCTGTTGCTTCGCCGATCCGCGCGGCTATACTTGCGCGGGATTGCCGCAGCGCGCGTCGTCCCCGTCGTCTTGCCTCGAGATTGCCGGAAGGGGGCTCCAGGACATGACGGAGAGGACGGCTGCCTACGCTGCCTTCGTCAGCCACGCGCCGCAGGACAAGCTCAAGGCCGATGCGATCTGCCGGCTTCTGGAGGCGCGCGGCCTGCCGTGCTGCCTGGCGCCGCGCGGCGCCCGTCACGGCGTGAACATCGCCGCGGAGACGCTGAGCGCGATGGGGCGCTCGCGCGCCATGGTGGCCGTGATCTCCAGGGCCAGCGAGGCATCGCGCGCCGTGCTGAGCGAGATGCGGACCGCGGCCGAGACCGGCATGCCGATGTTCGCCGTGACCGTCGAGCCGGTGGTGCCCGCCAGGGCGCGCGAGTTCGCCATCTCGGAGCGGCGCTGGATCGACGCCTCGTCGGGCGCGCTCGAGGATCACGTCGAGCGGCTGGCCGAGGTGCTCGCCGAGGCGCGGATCACGGCAACCGCCTGGGTCGGGCCGGACGCCGCGCAGCTTTCGCGGCGGCTGCGCTGGGCGACCGGGGTTCCCGCCATCATCGCCGTGCTCGTGTTCGCGGCCTTGCTGCTGTGGGCGTTTGCGCATCTGCTCGATACGAGCCGCGCCCTGGGGGGTGCATTAGGACCGGCCTTCGGCGGCCCTGCCGCGGAGCCGGGAGGCCGCACCGGCCACCAGTGAGCGTCCACGTCCGGCCGCCCTGCCGCAGGGCACGCCGCTCTCGACCGCGGCGAGAGATTCGAGGAGTGCCGCCATGTACGCCTACGTCGGCTCGTACACCACGGCTGAGCGCCAGGCGCGCGGCAACGGCATCAACGTCTATCGCATGGATGCGGAGTCCGGCGCCTGGTCGCATGTGCAGACCGTGGGGGAGCTGGTCAATCCATCGTTCCTCGCCACCGGCAGGGGCGGCCGCTTCCTCTATTCCGTCCACGGCGACCGCGACGAGATCAACGCCTTCGCCGTCGACGGCGCCAGCGGCCGGCTCGCCTTCCTGAACCGGCGCTCGGCGGGCGGCGTCAACCTCGTTCATCTGGCACTCGATCCGGCGAGCCGCTTCATCGTGACCGCCAATTACAAGAGCGGCACGCTGTCGAGCGTGCCGCTCGAAAGCGACGGCTCGCTCGGCGATGGGGTGCGCACGATCGCACTCCCCGGCAAGCCGGGCCCGCACCGGACCGAGCAGGCGAGCTCCCATCCCCACCACATTCCCTTCGACCCCGGCGGCCGCTTCGTCCTCGTCCCCGACAAGGGGCTCGACCGCATCTTCGTCTTCCGCTTCGACGGCCGCACGGGCGAGCTCGTCCCCAACGATCCGGCCTTCGTTGCCTCGCGCAGCGGTGCCGCACCGCGCCATGTCGCCTGCCATCCCGCGGCACCTTACGCCTACGTCGTCAACGAGCTCGATTCGACGATCGCCACCTATCGCTGGGACGGCGTGCGCGGCGCGCTCGGCCCCGTGCAGATCGTGCCCTCCCTGCCAGCGAGCTTCACCGGCGACAACACCGGCTCCGAGATCGCCGTGGCACCCTCCGGGCGCTTCGTCTATGTCTCCAACCGCGGGCACGACAGCATCGGCATATTCGCGGTCGACGGCACGAGCGGCATCTTGACGCCGGTCGGCTGGCAAGCGAGCGGAGGGGCGAAGCCGCGCTTCTTTGCACTCGACCCCAGCGGTACGCTCCTTTACGCCGCCAACGAGGCAAGCGACACGATCGTGACGTTCCGGGTGGAAACGGCGAGCGGCAAGCTCGAGCCGACGGGACAGGTCATAGCCAACGCCAGCCCGGCCTGCATCGTCTTCAGCGGCGCGTAGCGCCCCCGCGGTGCCCTCGGCCGTCGGGGCGAGCAAATCGGCGCCAGGGCGGGCAAGCGACGGCAGCCTTCAAAAAGGCAAAAAAAACCGGGCCAGAAGGCCCGGTGAGTTGAACAGGGAGGCTTCACGTCTGGGAGACGTAGGGTCCGAAGACCCCTTCCAGGCCTTGCACCTGGAACCCGGTCGGGGCTACCGCCCCGAAAATCTCCTAACAAATGATACGCTCGAAAGCGCTACGCCCTGCGATGCTGCAACGCAGCAACCTTGTCTGCCCAATAGATAGGCTATCTGGCTAGAAAGACCACACGAAAAAAATCAAGAGAGCCATGCAGGTTATGCATGGCCAAAATCACCCCCGCCGCGCTCAGAGGCGCGACTCGGCGATGCATTTGACGAGGAAATCGCGGAACACGGCGATGCGCTTCGAGTGGCGCAGCACCTCCGGATAGACGAAATAGGCGTCGATGTTGGGCCCTTCGAGCTCGGGCAGCACGCGCACCAGCTCCGTCGTGCTGGCGATCATGTAGTCGGGCAGCGAGGCGATGCCGAGGCCGCCGCGCACGGCGCGGTAGATGCCGTAGATGTTGTTGACGCGCAGGACCTGCTTGGGCATGTGCTTGTGCGACTTGCAGAGGTCGAGCAGCCAATTGACGCTGGAAGCCGGCAGCCGCGCCTCCTCGCCGAAGATGACGATCTTGTGCGCCTCGAGGTCGGCTGCCGTCTCAGGCGTGCCGGCGGCATCGAGATAGGCCTTGGTGCTGAAGATGTGCGTGCGCACCTTCATGAGCTGGCGCTGGATGAGGTCGGGCTGACGCGGCGGCGCCATGCGGATGGCCACGTCGGCTTGGCGCATGGAGAGATCGAGCTCGCCGTCGTCGAGCAGGAGCGTCATCTCGATCTCGGGATAGAGATCGAGGAACTGGCGCAGGCGCGGCGTCAGCCAGGTCGAGCCGAAGGCGACCGTGGTGGTGACCTTGAGCGGCCCCTTGGGGCGCTCCTTGCTCTCGGTCAGCATGGCCTCGGTCATGGCGAGCTTGCCGAACACCTCCTTGACCGTCTGGTTGAGGAGCTCGCCCTGCTCGGTCAGGATGAGGCCGCGCGCGTGGCGGTGGAAGAGCGTGGTGCTGAGGCTCTCCTCGAGCGCGCTGATCTGCCGGCTCACCGCCGACTGGCTGAGCTTGAGGACTTCGCCCGCGTGGGTGAAGCTGCCCGCCTCGGCCACGGCATGAAACACTCTGAGCTTGTCCCAGTCCATTCCCCTGCCTCGATCCGCGCCGCGCGCGGCGCCCTTGTCTCCCGGCGGGCCGGCACCCACGAGCTTGCCCCGGTTCATCGCGGCCTCACTCGGCGGCGCTCCGCTCGGCGGCGGGCTCTTGCGCCGCGAGATAGCGTTCCGCCTCGAGTGCCGCCATGCAGCCCATGCCGGCGGCCGTCACCGCCTGGCGGAAGATCCTGTCCTTCACGTCGCCGGCGGCGAAGACGCCGGGGACGTTGGTCGCCGTGCTGTCCGGTGCGGTCAGGATGTAGCCCTCCTTGTCCATGGCGAGCTTCCCCTTGAAGATCGCCGTGGCCGGCTCATGGCCGATGGCGACGAAGACGCCGTCGACAGGCAGGCTGCGGCTCGCCCCCGTCTTCGCGTGCTTGAGCACGAGCGCCGTCACCGCCTTGGGCTCGCCCTCGCCGCGGATCTCCTCGACCACGTGGTCCCAGATCACCGAGATCTTGGGGTTCTTGAACAGGCGGTCCTGTAGGATTTTCTCGGCGCGCAGCCTGTCGCGGCGGTGGATGAGGGTGACCTCCTTGGCGAAATTGGTGAGGAAGAGCGCCTCCTCGACGGCCGTATTGCCGCCGCCGATCACCGCCACGGATTTGCCGCGGTAGAAGAAGCCGTCGCAGGTGGCGCAGGCCGAGACGCCGTGCCCGCGGAGCGCCGTCTCGCTGGCGATGCCGAGCCAGCGGGCCTGGGCGCCGGTCGCGATGATCACGCTCCCGGCGAGATAGAGGTCGCCCGAGTCGCCGACAAGGCGGAACGGCCGGCCCGTGAAGTCGGCCTCCACCACGAGGTCGCCCAAGACCTCCGTGCCGACATGCTCGGCCTGGGCCTTCATCTGCTCCATGAGCCAGGGGCCCTGGATCGTCTCGGCGAAGCCGGGGTAGTTCTCCACGTCCGTGGTGACGGTGAGCTGGCCCCCCGCCTCGAGCCCGGCGACCAGGATCGGCTTCAGGTTGGCGCGCGCGGCATAGATCGCCGCGCTATAACCCGCCGGACCCGATCCGACGATGACGGTCTTGCTGCGATAGGTCTTGGCCATGACGCGGGGTCCGGGGCTCTGCGGACAGGCTAGGGAAGGCTTGCCGCGGGAGCATAGAACATAGAAGCCCCATGCGCGGCAGGCAAGTCGCCCTGTGCCAACTCCGCGAGAATCCGCGCTGGAACTCGCTTTGAGGCGGGCCGGCGCCGGCGCCCCGGGCCTAATCGACCTCCGACTCGTGCCCTTCAGAAGCCGAACATGTGGTCGAGGCTGAAGGCGCCCCCTTCGCCCAGGAGCCCGTGATAGCCGAAGAGCCGGCAGCTGGTGTCGCGCACGACGAGATAGGCGCGCCCGCCCGCCTCCGCGCGCTCCGCGGCAGCGAAGGTCTCGCCGTAGCGCCACAGGCGCGAGCCGCCGCAAGGGATCTCGAGCCGCCGGCGCGCCACCTCGCGGCCCGCGCCGTCGCAGAGGATGAGCTCGGTCGCCGAAAGCGCGTGCCAGGGCGAGGAGGCCGGGTAGATGAGGTGGCAAAGGGTGTCGAGCGGCGCCGCGCCGAGGCGCAGGAAGAGCCGCGTCGAGAGCCCGGGCGCCGCACCGGCATAGGATTGCGGCTCGCTTCGGTAGGTGAGCACCGTATTGAAGATGTGGGCGCCGAAGCTGGTCTCCGCCGCGTGGCCGCTCGCCTTGTCCTCGTAGCGGAAGATGCCGTGGAGCCAGCCGTCGGCGCCGCCGCCTTCGGCGAAGTCATAGACCAGCTCGACGTGGCCGTAGCCCTCGGCGAGGGTGCCGCCGCCGTCGACCAGCTCGGCCACATCGAAGGCCGTGCTCTGGCTGCGCTTGAGGCAGCCGAAGCGGTGCCGCCCGCATTCGCGGCCGCTCGCGTCATAGACGAGGAGGGCGACCGGCAGGTCGTCCTGGCAGGTCGCCATCGGGGTCGGCAGCACTTCGGTGCGGTAACGCTGCGGCGGCAGCAGCGGCGCCGGTACGAGGAAGCCCTTGCCCATGAGATTGCCGAGCTCGGCGATGCACGGGTCGCACTTGAGGTCGCTGCGCTCGACGTTGACGTGGGCGATGCGGCGCCGTCCCTTGGCGCCGCTCACCTCGTAGCGCGGCCGCACGAAGTGCTTGCCCGCCTGCACCTCGATCTGCTGCGGCCATTTGGCCGTAGGCAGGAGCTCTGCCACGTCGAGCGCGTGGCTGGCGAAGGGGGCGACCTCACGCTCGAGCCAGGCGATCTCGCGGCTGCCCATGAGGTTGAGGCCGGCGGCCTTGGCGGGAATCGGCGTCGGGTGGCTGTTCTGCACCCAGAGCACCACGCGCTCGCCCGCGCGGGGTGCCGGGAGGCCGGCGTAAAGATCGGCGGGCCAGGCGTTGGCGTCGTGCGTCGCCGAGAGCTCGCCGCCCGCCTCGCCGTAGGTATCGAGCGCGTACTTGACCACGTCGTGCCCGGCGGCCCCGATAACGTGCATGAAGAGCTGGCCGGTAAAGGCCGGCAAGGCAAAGCGCTGCCGCACCTCGCGGCTGTCGACCACGATCGCTCCGACGCCCGGGGGGAGAGCCTCGCGCCAGGTGGCGATCTCCTTGCCGTGCTCGTCGAAGAGGTCGTACCAGACGGCGCCGGCACCGGCGCCATAGCCCGCCCAGTAATTGGCGCTAGCTAAGCGCGTGTGGAGGCCGCCGGCATCGCGGAAGAAGACGAAGTTGGTGGCGAAATTGAGCGGATCGAGATAGCGCCGCGGGTTCGTCAGCATGTCGTCCGGCAGCCTCGCCTCGTCGAGGCTCGCGAGCGCCATGCCGGCCGGCAGCAGATGCCGGATGTGATCGGCGAGGCGCCCGGCATCGAAGGCGACGACGAGGAGGCTCGCGGCCTTGCTCGCCGGAAGCTCGCTGATCGGCTGGCTGCGGCAGCCCAGCCTCGCGGCGCCGACATCCTCGATGCGCTGCACGAAGACGCCGGCGAGGCCGTCTCCCGCTGCCGGGTAGAGGGCTGCAAAGCCCGTGGCGAAGCCGTGCGGGTCGTAGAGGGCCAGGGGGCCGCGGCTCTGGAGGCGCTCGAGGAGGCCCGCGAGCTTCGCGCAAGCAAGCGGATGGCCGATCGCCTTGAAGAAGGCGTTGCCGCCCGAGAGGTTGCTGAAGGTCTCGATCGCGAGCGCCATGGGCGGTCCATCACTCTGGAAGCGGGCGGGGCGCTCCCACACCCCTCCCTCGGCCGCGCGGCCGAAGCCGCTCGCCGCGCCCCGGCTTATAGCCGATTTCCCGCCGCCTCGGCGGCAAATTTCGCGGCCAGCCGGGGTCCGATCTCGGCGGCCACGCTTGCTGCGTCGAGCAGCGGCTCGTAGCTCCAGCGCTCGAGCACGCCCGCGAAGGGCCGCGTGAGGCCCGCCTCCCGGAGCTCGGCGTGGAAGCGCCGGTGGCGCCGCGAGCCGCCCTTGAGGCCGATGATATAGACGGGCTTGCCGGTGGCGCAGGCCTCGGAAGTCATCGACACCGAATCCGCGGTCACCAGGATGTAATCGGCGAGTGCGAGGAGGCCGAGATAGGGGTTCTCGCCGCGGCCGTCCCACATATAGGCGCCGACCTCGGCCAGGCGGGCGCGGAGGATGCCCTCGTTCTCGGCGCCGGTGCGGCGCGAGGGCGTCACGGCTAGGCCGGCGCCGTACTGCCGCGCGAGTGCTTTGAGCTCGCTTGCCAGGCGCTCCGCGTCCGCGGCCGTAAACATGGCGCGGCCGTTGGCGCCGCCGACCAGCACGGCCACGAGCGGGCGCGGCAGGGCCGCCAAGAGGGCTGCGAAATGCCGCGCCGCCGCCGCGAGCTTCTCCTCGGTGACAGGGTGGAGCGCCCCGCGCGTTGTGAGCACGTTCGGCCCCCGCACCCGGTCGTGGCGCGGCGCCACCACGACATCGAAGGCCCGGCTGTCCATCAGCGGATCCTGGATGTGGACGAGGAAGGTATGGCCGCCGCTCGCCCGCTTGACGGCCAGCGCCAGGGCGACGCTCTTGCGCCCGCAGCTGATCAGCACGTCGGGCCAGGGCGGCGCCAGCGGGTCGCTGCCCGGCCTAAGCGAGCGGAACGGCAGCGGCCACCAGCGCGAGGGGAGGGCGAGCCAGGGCAGGCGCGGATCGACCCGCTTCACGGCCGGGGCCAGCGCGAGCGCCTCGGCCAGGCCGCGGCATTGGCTCTCCATGCCGGCAGCCCCCTCGGTCACGATCCAGCAGCTTGGTCTTGTCATGGAACCCCGGAATAAGGCGGCGCGCACTATGGCGACCCAGCCGGCGGCACGGCAAGGGGATCGTGCGCTCAGGCAAGTAAATTGCCGGCCCTTCTGGCCTTGAAATATTATTGCCAAGCCTTTAGGTGTATCCTCGCAATTTTGTTGCGCAAGCCGAACGGCGCCGGCGGGATCGGGGGCCCAAACCATGCGACGCGTCAAGCTCGACCGCATCGACCACCGCATCCTCGGCGATCTCCAGGAGAACGGGCGCATCACCAACGTCGAGCTCGCCAAGCGCGCCGGCATCTCGGCGCCGCCGTGCCTCCGCCGGGTGCGCGCGCTCGAGGAGGCCGGCTTCATCCGCGGCTACCATGCGGAGCTCGACCCCGAGCGGCTCGGCTTCGAGGTGGTGTTCTTCGCCCTCGTCGGGCTCGACAGCCAGGCCGAGGCGGTGCTCACGGGGTTCGAGGAGTCGGTGCGCGGCTGGCCCGAGGTACGCGAGTGCTACATGGCGCGCGGCACCGACGACTTCGTGCTCAAGCTCGTGGCGCGCAATACGGCGCACGAGAACGAGCTCACCACCAAGCTCACCTCGGCACTCCACGTGGCGCGCGTGCGCACGGTGCAGGTCATCCGCACCTCCAAGGCGCTGCCGGGGATACCGGTGGAAGCGGACGACAGATGACAGACGACGGATGACGGAAAGGGAAGCCGTTCCGTCGTCCGTCATCTGTCGTCCGGTCTATTCGAAGCGCACCTTCTGGATCTCGTAGACCTTGGAGCCGCGCGGGGTGGAAACCTCGACGCTCTCGCCCACTTCCTTGCCGATGAGGGCGCGGGCCAGCGGCGAGACGATGGAGAGCTTGCCCGAGGTGATGTCCGACTCCTCCGCGCCGACCAGCTTGAAGGTCACCTCCTCGTCGGTGTCGACGTTGACGAGATCGACGGTGGCGCCGAACTTGACCGCCTTGCCGGTGAGCTTGCTCACGTCGATCACCTCGGCGCGGCGGATCTTGTCCTCGAGCTCGGCGACGCGGCCCTCGATGAAGCTCTGGCGCTCGCGCGCGGCGTGATACTCGGCGTTCTCCGAGAGGTCGCCGTGGGTGCGCGCCTCCTCGAGCGCGCGGATGACCGCCGGTCGCTCGACCGCCTTGAGCCGGCGCAGCTCCTCCTGGAGGCGGGACAATCCCTCCCGGGTGATCGGCATCTTATCCATGGTCAACGTCCAACCTGTGCCTCAACAGACAATAGCTCCCATAGCCGGACACGCTTGGCTTCGCCCGGGCTATGAGAGGGGAGTAGGCTAAAACGACCCCTCAAGATAGAACTGCAGCGGGACAACTTCAAGCGCGCCGGACTTGAGCGCAGCGATCGCCGCGACCGCCGCCTTGGCCCCGGCGACCGTGGTGTAATAGGGAATTTTGTTCATGAGCGCCGTGCGCCTCAGGCTGAAGCTGTCGGCGATCGCCTGGGCGCCGTCGGTAGTGTTGAAGACGAGCTGCACGCCGCCGTCCTTCATGGTGTCGACGATGTGGGGGCGCCCCTCCATGACCTTCTTGACCACCTCGACGGCGATCCCGTGGGCCGCCAGTGCGGCCGCCGTGCCGCGCGTGGCGATGATGGAAAAGCCGAGCTCGATCAAGCGCTTGCCGACCGGCACCATGGCCGGCTTGTCCTTCTCGCGCACCGAGACGAAGACGGTGCCGTGGAGCGGCAGCTCGGTGCCGCCGCCCAATTGCGACTTGGCGAAGGCGCGGCCGAAGTCGACGTTGAGGCCCATGACCTCGCCGGTCGATTTCATCTCGGGGCCGAGGAGAGTATCGACGTTGGGGAAGCGCGCGAAGGGGAAGACCGCCTCCTTGACCGCGACGTGCCGGCTCCTGGCGCCGGTCAGGCGAAAGTTCCCGAGCGGCTCGCCCACCATGAGCCGGGCGGCGATCTTGGCGATGGGCACGCCCGTCGCCTTGGCCACGAAGGGCACCGTGCGCGAGGCGCGCGGATTGACCTCGAGGATATAGACGTCGTGGTCCTTGACGGCGTATTGCACGTTCATGAGGCCGACCACGCCGAGCGCCAGGCCGAGCGTGCGCGTCTCCGCGCAGATGTCCTCGATCACCTCGGGCGGCAGCGAATAGGGCGGCAGCGAGCAGGCGGAATCGCCCGAATGGATGCCCGCCTCCTCGATGTGCTCCATGATCCCCGCGACATGCACCGTGCTGCCGTCCGAGACGGCGTCCACGTCGACCTCGATGGCGTCCTGGAGGTAGCTGTCGATGAGCACCGGCTCGGCGCCCGACACCTTGACCGCCTCGCCGATGTAGCGCAGCAGGCCGGAGCGGTCGTGCACGATCTCCATGGCGCGTCCGCCGAGCACGTAGGAGGGCCGCAGCACCACCGGATAGCCGATCTCCTCGGTGACGCGCTCCGCCTCCTCGAGCGAGTGCGCGATGCCGTTGCGCGGCTGGCGCAGCTCGAGCTTTGCTAGGAGCTTCTGGAAGCGCTCGCGGTCCTCGGCGAGATCGATGGCGTCGGGCGGCGTGCCGAGGATGGGAATGCGCGCCGCCTCGAGGGCCGCCGCGAGCTTGAGCGGGGTCTGGCCGCCGAACTGCACGATGACGCCGAGAAGCGTGCCCGCACTCGCCTCGCGGCGGACGAGCTCGATCACGTCCTCGGCGGTGAGCGGCTCGAAATAGAGGCGGTCGGAGGTGTCGTAATCCGTCGACACGGTCTCCGGATTGCAATTGACCATGATCGTCTCGTAGCCGGCCTCGCTCAGCGCATAGACCGCGTGCACGCAGCAATAGTCGAACTCGATGCCCTGGCCGATGCGGTTGGGCCCGCCGCCGAGGATGACGACCTTGCGGGCATCGCTCGGCTCAGCCTCGCATTCGGCGGGAGTGAGGCCGTCGCCCTCGTAGGTGGAATACATGTAGGGCGTCAACGAGGCGAACTCGGCGGCGCAGGTGTCGATGCGCTTATAGACGGGATGCACGTCGAGCCGGAGGCGCAGCGCCGCCACCTCCCGCTCGCTCTCCGCCGCGAGCTCGGCAAGGCGCGCGTCCGAGAAGCCGAGCCGCTTGAGCCGCAGGAGGCCCGGGCGGTCGCCGGGCAGGCCGCGCTCGCGCACCTCGCCCTCGGTCTTCACGAGCTCGGCGATCTGCCGGAGGAACCACGGGTCGTAGCGGCAGCTCTTCTGGATCTCCTCGAGGGTGAGGCCGAAGCGGAAGGCTTGCGCTATGACGAGGAGACGGTCGGGCGTCGCCACGGCGAGGGCGGCGCGCACCACGTCCTTGTTGGCGCCGCCGGCAGCGCCCGGAATGTCCACCTCGTTGAGCCCGTTGAGCCCGGTCTCGATCGAGCGCAGCGCCTTCTGCAGCGATTCGGCGAAGCTGCGCCCGATCGCCATCGCCTCGCCCACCGACTTCATCGAGGTGGTGAGCACGCGCTCGGCGCCGGGGAACTTCTCGAAAGTGAAGCGTGGGATCTTGGTGACCACGTAGTCGATGGTGGGCTCGAACGAGGCGGGGGTGACGCCGGTGATGTCATTCGCCAGCTCGTCGAGCGTATAGCCCACCGCGAGCTTGGCCGCGACCTTGGCGATGGGGAAGCCGGTCGCCTTGGAGGCGAGGGCCGAGGAGCGCGAGACGCGCGGGTTCATCTCGATGACGACGAGGCGGCCCGTGTCCGGCTCGACGGCGAACTGCACGTTGGAGCCGCCGGTGTCGACGCCGATCTCGCGCAGGACCGCGAGCGAGGCGTCGCGCATGATCTGGAATTCCTTGTCGGTGAGGGTGAGGGCAGGCGCCACCGTGATGCTGTCGCCGGTGTGGATGCCCATGGGATCGACGTTCTCGATCGAGCAGACGATGATGCAGTTGTCCTTGCGGTCGCGCACCACCTCCATCTCGAACTCTTTCCAGCCGAGCACCGACTCCTCGATGAGCACCTCGCCGATGGGCGACGCCTTGAGCCCGCCCGAGACGATCTCGGCGAACTCGTCCTGGTTGTAGGCGACGCCGCCGCCGGTGCCGGCGAGCGTGAAGGAGGGGCGGACGATGGCGGGAAGGCCGATGCCGGCGAGCGCCTCGCGCGCCTCCTCGATGCTGTGCGCGATGGCGCTCCTCGGCGAGGCGAGGCCGATCCTCGTCATCGCCTCGCGGAAGAGCAGGCGGTCCTCCGCCTTCCTGATCGCCTCCTCGCTGGCGCCGATCATCTCGACGCCGTGCTTCTTGAGCGTGCCGTTGCGCGCGAGCTCCATCGCCGTGTTGAGCGCCGTCTGCCCGCCCATGGTGGGGAGGAGTGCCTGCGGGCGCTCCTTGGCGATGATGCGCTCGACCATCTCGGGCGTGATCGGCTCGATGTAGGTGGCGTCCGCCAGGCCCGGGTCGGTCATGATCGTCGCTGGATTGGAGTTCACCAGCACGACCCGGTAGCCCTCGTCCTTGAGCGCCTTCACCGCCTGGGTGCCCGAATAGTCGAACTCGCACGCCTGCCCGATCACGATCGGCCCGGCGCCGATGACGAGAATCGATTGGATGTCCGTGCGCTTAGGCATGGGGGGCAATCGCATGTGGCGCCGAGGGGATTTCCTCATCCTTCGAGACGGGCCTGCGGCCCTCCTCAGGATGAGGAAATCCTCCAAGGCTGGAGGCGGCCACATGCGAGTCCCCCGCCTCGAGGGGGAAGAGGGAATAGCGGCGGCGCTCAGTCATTCTCTTCCATGAGCTTGACGAAGCGCTGGAAGAGATAGTGGCTGTCGCGCGGGCCGGGGGAGGCCTCGGGGTGGTACTGCACGGCGAAGACCGGCTTGTCCTTGAGGCGGAAGCCCTCGACGCTGCCGTCGAAGAGCGAGCGGTGGGTGACCGCGAGCTCAGGCGGCATGGAGGCCTCGACGACGACGAAGCCGTGATTCTGGCTGGTGATCTCGACCTTGCCGGTCTCCAGATCCTTGACCGGGTGGTTGGCGCCGCGGTGGCCGTGGTGCATCTTCGCGGTCTCGGCGCCCAGTGCCAGCGCCATCATCTGGTGGCCCAAGCAGATGCCGAAGGTGGGGACGCCGGCCGCGATGATGCGCCGGATCATCGGCACGGCGTACTCGCCCGTCGCAGCGGGATCGCCGGGGCCGTTCGAGAGGAAGACGCCGTCGGGCTCGAGCGCCAGGATGGCCTCCGCCGCGGTCGTTGCCGGCACCACGGTCACGCGGCAGCCGGCCGAGGCGAGCGAGCGCAGGATGTTGCGCTTGGCGCCATAGTCGACCGCGACGACGTGGAAGTGCTCCTTGCCGAGCCGGCCGTAGCCCTGGCCCAAGGCCCACAGCGTCTCGTCCCATTGGTAGCTCTGGCGGCAGCTCACCTCCCTGGCGAGGTCCATGCCTTCGAGCCCGGGCCAGGCCGCCGCCTCGGCCACGAGTGCCGCGATGTCGAAGCGGCCGTCGGGGGCCGAGGCGAGCACGCCGTTGGCCGCTCCGCCGTCGCGCAAGCGCCGCGTGAGCCGGCGCGTGTCGATGCCGGAAATTCCGGGGAGACCGTGGGAGACGAGCCAGCCGTTGAGATGCTGCACCGAGCGCCAGTTGCTCGGCTCGGTGATGTCGTCGCGGATGACGAGGCCGCGTGCGGCCGGCGTCGCGGTCTCGATATCCTCGGGGTTGGTGCCGACGTTGCCGATGTGGGGGAAGGTGAAGGTGATGATCTGCCCGGCATAGGAGGGGTCGGTGAGGATCTCCTGGTAGCCGGTGATCGCCGTGTTGAAGCAGATCTCGCCAGCCACCTTGGCGGCCGCACCTATGCCGCGCCCCCAGAAGAGCGTGCCGTCGGCGAGCGCCAGCACGGCGCTGGCACCCGGCGGCGCCGTTTCCCGCCCCTGGCTCGGCGCGAGCTTGGCTTGCGGCATGTGGCTGGCCTCCCGGGCTCGGGCACGCTCTCGACGCGCGCACGGCCGCGGCTTAGATAAGCAAAGAGCGTGCCGCCGTCAAGCCGCCCAGTGTGATAAATTTGTCGGCAATTCAATCGCTTAAGGCACGATAGAGCTTGCGCGTCCGGGCGTTTCCCGCTACCCTTCCCGCTTTCCCGACAGGCTTCCCCTGCCATGCTGCGTGCCCGTCTCTCCGAGGCCCTCAAGACTGCCATGAAAGCGCGGGACGCGGGCTCCGTTTCGGCGCTGCGCCTCATCCTGGCGCGTCTCAAGGAGCGCGACATCGAGGCGCGCCCCAAGGGCAACATGAACGGCATCTCCGCGGAGGAGATGGTGGCGATGATGCAGGGCATGGTCAAGCAGCGCCGCGAGTTCGATCGAGCTCTACGAGCGCGGCGGCCGGCCCGAGCTCGCGGAGAAGGAGCGCCAGGAGATCGCGGTCATCGAGTCGTTCATGCCGCGCCAGCTCTCGGAAGGCGAGATGGCGGCGGCCGTGGCTGCCGCGATCGGCGAGGTCGGCGCCGGCGGCATCAAGGACATGGGCAAAGTCATGGCTCGGCTCAAGGAGCGCTTCGCGGGCACCATGGATTTCTCCAAGGCGAGCGGCCTCGTCAAAGCCAAGCTGGCGGGAAGTTGATGGCGCGCGCGGCGCCGCATGAGCGGCGGCTGACATTGCGGGGGCGGCAACTGGGCGGCGGACGGGCGGGCGGCCGGGGCGGCACGCCGCTTGCTTCGAGGTTGCTTGCTTTGAGGATGGACGAAGCGTTGCTGGCGGGTCCCGCCTGATGGCCCTCTCTCCACAGTTCCTCGACGAGCTGCGCGCCCGCATCGGGCTGGTCGAGGCGATCTCGCGGCGCGTCAAGCTCCAGCGCAAGGGGCGCGAGCATCTCGGCCTCTGCCCGTTCCACAACGAGAAGACGCCCTCCTTCACGGTCAACGAGGAGAAGGGCTTCTTCCATTGCTTCGGCTGCGGCGCCCACGGCGACGTCATCGGCTTCGTCATGCGCAGCGAGCATCTGAGCTTCCCGGAGGCCGTCGAGCGCCTCGCCGCCGAGGCGGGCTTGGCCGTGCCCCAGTCCTCGCCGGAGGAGCGCGCCCACGCCGAGAGGCTCAAGACGCTCGGCAGCGCGCTCGAGGCCGCCTCAGCCTTCTACGAAGCGCAGCTCAAGGCGGCTCCGGGACGCGAGGCGCTCGACTATCTCAGGCGGCGCGGTCTCGAGGAGGTGACCATCGCGCGCTTCCGGCTGGGCTTCGCACCCGAGGGCGGCGCGCTCAAGAGCCGGCTCCTCAAGGACGGCTACGGCGAGGCGCTGCTGCTCGAGGCCGGCCTCGTCGCCAAGAGCGAGGAGCGCAACGAGACCTTCGACTACTTCCGCGGCCGCGTGATGTTCCCCATCGCGGACGCGCGCGGGCGCATCGCGGCCTTCGGCGCGCGCGCGCTGGGCGATGCCCAGCCCAAGTACATCAACTCGCGCGAAAGCGAGCTCTTCCACAAGGGGAGGATGCTCTACGGCCTCGCCCACGCCCGGCGGGGTGCTGCCGAGAGCGGCCGGCTCATCGTGGTCGAGGGCTACATGGACGTGATCGCGTTGCACCAGGCGGGCTTCAGCGAGGCCGTGGCGCCCCTCGGCACGGCGCTCACCGAGGCCCAGCTCGCCCAGCTCTGGCGCCTCGTCGACGAGCCCATTCTCTGCTTCGACGGCGACGCGGCAGGCGAGCGTGCGGCGGCGCGCGCCGCGGAGCGCGCGCTCTCATTGCTCAAGCCCGGCAAATCCCTGCGCTTCGTGCGCCTGCCGGCGGGCGAGGATCCGGACACCCTCCTCCGGCAGCAAGGTGCCGCGGCCATGGGCGAGCTCTTCGCCAATGCCCGGCCGCTCGTCGATCTCGTGTGGGAGCTCGAGATCGCCGTCCATCCCGCCGATACGCCCGAGCGCAAGGCCCGGCTCAAGGAGCGCATCGAGCAGACCGCCCGGCGCATCGCCGATGACGCGGTGCAGAAGAGCTATCGGCAGGAGCTCTGGGCCCGTTACCATCAGCGCTTCGCCGCCGCCGCCGGGGGCGGCTTTACGGGTCGCCACGCTGCCCGGCCGGCCGGCCGGGCTGGGCGCGAGCCGACCGCCACTGGGCTCATGGGGCCGCGAAAGCCCGAATCGCTGCTGTTGCTCGCCCAACAGGCATTGGTCGCGGCAATCGTGAACCACCCGGCTCTACTCGACCAACTCGCCGAGCCATTCGGAACCTTTGAGCTGCCGAATGAGGAACTTGACAATTTGCGGGGTGCAATCATAAACGCCAAGACGGCGAACCCGGATATTGACTCCGAGCAGCTTAAAGACCACCTAAGGTCATCCAGATACAGTGGAATTCTCGACCGTGTCCTGACACGGGAGGTCTACGCGGCAGCGCCCTTCGCCAATCCCGCCCTCGATCTCTCGGCGGCGGCGACGGGGTGGCGACACAGTTACGAGCTGCTCGCGCGGCGGCGCGCGCGGCTCGACATCGACGAGGCGGAGCGCGAGCACGCCGAGCACATGAGCGAGGAAAGCCTGACCCGCCTGCGCGCGCTGCAGCGTCAGATCGCCGAGGAGGAGCGCAAGGCGGTCGAGCTGGAGCGGGACGACGACCTGCTGCGCAAGACCAAGGCGAGGTGAGTGAGGGGAGCGCTCTCGTGATTCGGGGGGTGCTGTCGTTGATTTCATCGGGTCGAAAGGGAGCGACGGCGGCATGGCGACGAAGACGGCACGCAACCCCAAGGCGGCCAAGGCCAAGGGCAAGGAGCAAGGCGAGGCGGGCAACGAGCCGGGCGACGGCCCGCTCATGGACGGCATGGCCGCCGCGGTCAAGAAGATGGTGGCGCGCGCCAAGGAGCGCGGCTACGTGACCTACGACGAGCTCAATTCGGTGCTGCCGCAGGACCAGGTCTCCTCGGAGCAGATCGAGGACACCATGGTCATGCTCAACGAGATGGGCGTCAACGTCATCGAGAGCGAGGAGACCGAGGAGGCGCCCGCACCCGAGGCGGCGGCGGCGGCGGCCGAGCCGGAAGCCGAGCCCGAGGCCGAGCCCGAGATCGACGCGGAGGGCGAGTTCCGCGCCGGCAACATCGACGACGACGAGCTCGGCCGCACGGACGACCCGGTGCGCATGTACCTGCGCGAGATGGGCAGCGTCGAGCTCCTCTCGCGCGAGGGCGAGATCGCCATCGCCAAGCGCATCGAGGCCGGCCGCGAGAAGATGATCGGCGCCATCTGCGAGAGCCCGCTCACCATCAAGGCGATCGTGCTGTGGCACGACGCGCTCACCGAGGGCAAGCTCCTCTTGCGCGACATCATCGATCTCGACGCCACCTACGGCGCCGGGCCCGACGGCCGCGAGCTGGCGGCCGAGGAGGCGGGCGAGGCGGGCGGCGAGGCGCCCGCCCAAGGTGCGGCACCCGCCGAGGCCGAGGAGCCCGAGACGGACGCCGACGCGGACGCCGAGGAGAACAGCATGTCGCTCGCCGCGATGGAGCTGCACCTCATGCCCCAGGTGCTCGCCACCTTCGAGCAGATCGCGGCGACCTGGAAGCGCATGTCCAAGCTCCAGGAGCAGCGCATCGCAACGCTGCAGTTGGGCGAGGTCTTTGCCCCGCCCGCGGAGAGGCGCTACACGCGGCTCAGGGGCGAGCTCGTCAGCTTCATGCAGAACGTGCGCCTCAACAATGGCCGCATCGAGCAGCTCGTCGACCAGCTCTACGGGCTCAACCGCCGGCTCATGCAGTTCGACGGCGAGCTCCTGCGCCAGGCCGAGAGTGCCGGCGTCAAGCGCGAGCACTTCATCGTGCAGTACCAGGGCCACGAGCTCGATCCCAACTGGGTCGAGCGCATCCGCGAGCTGCATGGCGCGGGCTGGAAGCGTTTCGCCGCGAAGAAATATTCCGAGCGCATCGGCCAGCTGCGCGAGGGCCTGCGCCGCCTCTCGGACGAGTGCGGGCTGCCGGTCAGCGAGTTCCGCCGCATCGTGCAGTCGGTGCAGCAGGGCGAGCGCGAGGCGAGCCGCGCCAAGAAGGAGATGGTCGAGGCCAACCTGCGACTCGTCATCTCGATCGCCAAGAAATACACCAACCGCGGCCTGCAGTTCCTCGACCTCATCCAGGAGGGCAACATCGGCCTCATGAAGGCGGTCGACAAGTTCGAGTACCGCCGCGGCTACAAGTTCTCGACCTACGCCACCTGGTGGATCCGCCAGGCCATCACGCGCTCGATCGCCGACCAGGCGCGCACCATCCGCATCCCGGTGCACATGATCGAGACCATCAACAAGCTGGTGCGCACCTCGCGCCAGATGCTGCACGAGATCGGCCGCGAGCCCACGCCCGAGGAGCTCGCGGTCAAGCTCGCCATGCCGCTCGAGAAGGTGCGGAAGGTGCTGAAGATCGCCAAGGAGCCGATCAGCCTCGAGACGCCGATCGGCGACGAGGAGGACAGCCACTTGGGCGACTTCATCGAGGACAAGAACGCGGTCCTCCCCCTCGACGCCGCCATCCAGGCGAACTTGCGCGAGACCACGACGCGCGTGCTCGCCACGCTCACGCCGCGCGAGGAGCGCGTCTTGCGCATGCGCTTCGGGATCGGCATGAACACCGACCACACCCTCGAGGAGGTCGGCCAGCAGTTCTCGGTGACGCGCGAGCGCATCCGCCAGATCGAGGCCAAGGCGCTGAGGAAGCTCAAGCACCCGAGCCGCTCGCGCAAGCTCCGGAGCTTCCTCGATACGACCTGAAGTCGGACGACGGAGGACGGACGACAGATGACGGATAAGGCGCAGAGGCTCTCGTTCCGTCGTCTGTCGTCCGTCGTCCGTCTTCTGGCAGGGGCCCGTAGTTCAGCTGGTTAGAACGCACCGCTCATAACGGTGTTGTCGCAGGTTCGAGTCCTGCCGGGCCCACCAGCATTTCAATGACTTAGCCATATTGTGTTTCGGCGACTTCACTCCGTAAGTGCACGGTAAGTGCAGCATTCGGCGGCACGTTTTGACGAGCATAGGCGAACGTCCGCGACCGATATTTTGACCCGTTATGTACGTTGGGGGGATTGACAGTAAGCGGCCGTCACTCGCGACAGACAGCACTTCCGAAAAGTGCCAATTGCGGACTCCGTCCGTGCCTCCGAGAATGGTTTGCCCAGCCCTCGACCATCGTTCGGGCGCCCGAGGTGCCGGTTGCCGTCTGCACCCCGGGTCTGGATTGCAGGAAGGCCCGAAAGGTGAGAATATTCACGCTAGATCGGGAGTCATCTGGGGAATCCCGGATAATATAGGCGCTGGACCACTCGGTGGAGGTCCGTGATGCGTGTCAAAATTCTACTATGGGCAATTCTCTGGATTGACACGTTAAGCTACGCTACTGCTGGAGCGCAAAGTGCGGCAGACCAGGCTGCCGGCTATCGTGCCCTCGAAGCCGAGTCGGCTAGTCGTCTCCAGTTGGAAGGCGCCGTCCTTTATCAAAACGATCCCCAGAAGTCGGACGCCTACTCCTATTGCCGTCGAGCCGTTCAGCTGGCCAAGCAGGGTGAATTTCGGCTAGCTATTCGGGCCGCGAGCATGGCTCTCTTCCTCGGCAAGAAGAATTCGGACCTTTATCTGCAATCCAGGGCGGAGCGTGACTTGGCCATGGCCTATAGCTTTGCCGGCGACTTGGAGCACGCTAAGGCATATGCGGAAAGTGCCATATCGGACGTTGCAATGGCCAGGCCGCCGCGGAATTTTGAAACCTTTGAGGTCTCTGCGAGTGCGAATAAGACTATCGGCGACGTCTACTTACGTCAGGGCAAGGCAGTAATAGCGATACAAAGGTATGAAGAGGCGCTTCGCCTTGCGCGACAATCCAACAGCGTTGGGATGAGATTCAGCATTGGGATGGAATTCCTGAGCCTGATTCGAACTTCGATAGCGAACGCGCTGCTGGCAAATGGCGACGTTGACAAGGCGAAGCGTCTCCTGCTCGAGCTCGATTCTGAATCCGGGGGCCGAAGTCACGCATACACACAGCGCGCTCTGGGCAATGTTGCGATCGCTGAAAAGAAGTGGGATGAGGCAATTAGTCATTTCAAAGCCTTGGCTTCGGCACAAGGTGATACCGACTCCAACCAACTATGGGCCCTCGATGGAATTGCCAGAGCGAAGCGAGCCTCGGGCGATCAATCCGGGGCGCTTTCCGCTTACCTCGAAGCGGTCGGTGCTGCCGAAAGGATTAGAGCTCGGTTTCATAGCGATGAATTTCGTGCCGGTTTTTTTGGCGATACGCAGCGGATATTCGACGAACTTATCGAACTGATGATTCGATCCGGGCACTCGCAAGAGGCATTTGACGTCAGTGAACGAAGCCGCAGCCGTGCACTATTAGACATGGTACGGGACCGTATTGCCGTGAGTTTTGGCGATACATCATTCCCCATCGAGGCCGCGCGGTCGACTTCCTGGCGCGAGGTTATTGCGATGCTGCCGCCAAACGCGGCGCTCGTCGTCTACCACGTCTTGCCTAGTTTCACCGTGGCCTGGACCCTCCGGCGTTCTGGCATCGCCGTGTCAACCCTTCAAATACGCAGTGACCAACTTGCATCCGACGTGCTCGCATTCCGGGAGGCAATCCAGCATCGCACGGATGCGACAGCAGAGGCACGCATGCTCTATGAGACCCTCATAAGCCCACTGGGTCTCGAGCCCGGCGAATCGCTCATTATCGTCCCCTACGGACCGCTGCATTACCTGCCGTTTCAAGCCCTGAAGGGGCCGAACGGCTATCTGGCTATGGAGCGAGCGATCTCCTACGCACCGTCGGCCAGCGCACTCGTAGCTATTATGGCGCGTGACCCGGCGTCAAATGGCCAGGTTGTTGCCTTTGGCGATCCCGACTTGGGTTCGGTGAGACTTGCATTGCCGGGGGCTGCTCGAGAGGTGGAGGAAATCCAAAAACTGTTTCCAAAGGCCGAGGTTTATGAACGGGAACGAGCGACAAAAACAGCGTTGATCGAGAAAGCCCCCGAAAGCTGGGTACTCCATCTTGCTGCACACGCTGACTTAGATGCCGTAGATCCTTTGCATTCCTCCATACTCCTGAGTGCCACCCCGACGGTACCTGGTACCCTAGAGGCGGCGGAGGTCTACGGCTTGAATCTTCATCTCACGCGGATCGCCGCGCTCAGTGGTTGCGATACCGGGCTCGGCAATGTTTCGCGCGGCGATGAGATTTGGGGTTTCACGCGGAGTTTTCTCGGCGCGGGAGTTTCAACGCTTCTTGTTTCACTTTGGCCGGTCGAAGACGCATCGACGGAACGACTGATGGCTGCATTCTACCGAGAGGTGCGGGACCATCCTGCCAACGAGGCATTGCGGACGGCTCAACGCGCGGTGTTTGATGACACCCAATTCAGGGATCCGTTTTTTTGGGCAGCGTTCGACCTCATGGGAGATTGGCGTGCCCTTAATGGCGCCAAAGCAGTTCACTGACGCTTTGCGGTCGGGATTGTTCGACGAATGTCCTTGCGAAATGAAGCGATTTCATAGTGATTAGGCCGAGCGTGTGCACATAACGCTGGTGATGCGTCGTTAACCCGCTTGAAAGCCTGACATACAGTCGTGCCCCCATGAGTAGCTGTGGTCCCCAGATTGTATCTGCGCGAACTGAGTACGAAATGGGGCTTTCGCACTAAGCCGTTCCTTGCGCCCCTCCAGTGGAACCTCCGACTGCCCGAAAGCATTGGCTATCACGGCACTTCCTGGCGGGCGCCGCGGCGGCAAGTCTTATTCAGTCGAGCTACGCGAGTTATGATGGGTTTTCTGTGGTGTCCTGGGTCGGCACGGACGCATGTCTCTCATGGGTCAAAGTGAGAAGTGCCGCCGTGGTATTCCATGTCCGGTTAGCGGCTGGTACCGGAAAAGTTCGTTCACCAAGCGCGACTATGCTTTGGCCGCAAGGCTGATTTGGCATATCATTGCGGGCAAGCTTAGGTCATTTGGGGAATGTCAACCCATGAGCTGGTCCTGGTTGTTCGGACAGGTGGCAGCGGATTTAAGGTGTATTCGGGATGCTGATCACGCTGCCAAGACTCGAATCATGTTGAAGGCTTTTTGTTGCTGTTGGGCCTGTGGAGATGTGGGCAAGGCGTTAGCCTTGTCCATCATATCCACAGGCCGCCGGCTCGAGTAGGCTTCCGCAGGCGTGCCGCCGTCAAGCGCCGAGTGCGGCCGCTCGGTGTTGTAGAAGGCGATCCACTCGCCGATGACACGCTCGGCCGCGAAGCCATCCGTCATCTCGTGCAGGTAGACGGCCTCGTATTTCAACGAGCGCCAGAGGCGCTCGATGAAGATGTTGTCCAGGCACCGCCCCCGCCCGTCCATCGAGATCGCGATCTCCGCGCCCTTGAGCACGCCGGTGAAGTCGAGGCTGGTGAACTGGCTGCCCTGGTCGGTGTTGAAAATCTCGGGCCGGCCGTAGTCGGCCAGCGCCTCGTTCAGCGCCGCGATGCAGAACCCGGCATCCATGGTGTTCGACAGCCGCCACGCCAGGACATGGCGCGTCGCCCAGTCCATGATCGCGACCAGATAGAGGAAGCCGCGCCGCACCGGGATGTAGGTGATGTCGGCGCACCAGACCTGATCGGGGCGCTCCACCGCCACGTCCCGCAGCAGATAGGGATAGACCCGGTGCCCCGGGTGCGGCGTGCTGGTTCTCGGCGCCTGGTAGATCGCCGCCAGGCCCATGAGGCGCATCAGCCGCCGGACCCGGTGGCGGCCGGCCGCGATATCCTCCCGCCGCAACTGGCGCACCATTTGCCGGCTGCCGTAGAAGGGGCAGCGCAGAAACAGCTCGTCGATGCGGCGCATCAGCGCCAGGTTCTCCGGGCTCTCGCCCCGGGGGGCGCAATAGAACGACGAGCGGCTGATCGCGAGAAGCCGGCATTGGCGGCTCAAGCTCAAGCCGGGGTGGCCGGGCGTGATCATCGCCTTGCGCTCCTCCCGGCTCATCGCTTGAGCCCTCTGGCCAAAAAATCCCGTTCCACCGTCAACTGCCCGATCTTGGCGTGGAGATCGCGAACCTCGCTCTCGTGATCCTGGCGCTCGCGGTCCACCCCGCTCGAGAACACATCGCCCAAGCCCTCGATCGCTTGGCGCTTCCACGTGCTCACCTGGTTCGGATGCACCTTGTGCTTCGCCGCGATCTCCTGAACCGTCTTGTCGCCCCGCAACGCCTCCAGGGCTACCCGGGCCTTGAAATCGCCCGCAAACCGCCGTCTCATCGTCATCGCGTACTCCTCCGTTATCCGGCGGAATACACCTTAGCACCCTGTCCGATTTTCCAGGACCAGCTCAAAAAACTCCTTCGCACGCTCAAGATCTCTTCGGATGACGCACGATCTCTTCGGATGACGCACGATCGTGCCGTGTGCTTTCAGAAGTCTCATATGCGGTTGAAGACTATATGCGCCTGGAGACGGAGTCGGAGGGCTTGTACGTTTCGACAAGCGATCGCGGCCTTTTGAAGAAGGTTGCGAAAAAGGCCAAAGATCTCGTTGATACTCTCGAGAAACTGCCACGAGGTGCTCGCAACGCCTTCAAAACATTCAAGCCCCCGCGAATTCGGAAACCATCTGGCGATGACTTGCCAAAAGTGCTCTCTCACGCAAAAAGTGCCGCAGAGATCATAATGCAAATTGTCTCCGAGATCAGCGAACCCCGTTCGGGGGGGCGCCCCCAATCATTTTTCGATTAACCAATTCGTTGAGCACTTGGCCAAGTCCTGGGAGGCGGCAACCGGAAAGGAGTTCAACCGATCTACCAACGATGACAATGCGTGCGACTTTGTCAAAGAGGTTGCTAAACTCGCCGGGCTTCAAATTCCCGAAAAATCAATTCTGACGTGCATAAAGGAATTTGTTGCTCACCCTCCTCGCAAAATCCGCCCGCGACGCATTCCATCTAAATAATATCCCCGATAATTTTTGCCGATATTACGACGTACAAAGCGATTTTGGCGGTCGCTAGCACCGTGACGTGCAGCACTGCCGTCGCGCAGCTCTTCAATCCTCTTCACGATCATCGGCGATAGTTGACCGAGCTCGACCATGCTCGCGGCCATGGCTTCCGCAGCTGGCTTATTTATGGCGCGCGCGCTCGCGCTTCGGAATATTTGCGCCATCGTGATCGATTCGACCTTCATTTCCTGCCCCTCTTAAGTTAGAGGATTGCCTATCCGATTTCCGATTAAGGGCAGCGTCTTGAAGTTCAGGCGTGCGCTCCTGATCCCGCAAATCGGTAATGTCCGAAATTTTGTCGACATGTTCGGCTTGCTTCGAACGCGCCTGGCCGTAAGTTGGCAAGGCAGCAAGCCATCGCTCCGCTTCCGAGACGAGCACCAGCGTTCGCCTACCACATTTTTTCACCGAGAGCCGGCCAAACTTGATTTCGGAATAGACTGTTGTGTGACCGACTCCAGCCCAGCGCTCGAATTGCTTGACCGACATCGCCGCTGCGGTAACCTGTCGATTTGTCTTTGCATCCGGCATCAGTTCGTCCTTCGCGCCGAGCCAGTCTCACGAAAATAGGATAGGCCTCGAAGCGAAAATTACGATCGGAAGCTGCGCCAAAAATACCCCAGCCGCCGATCGATTACTCGGCGCAGCGTTCAATTGACGACATCACGCCTTCTCTGCCCTTTAGAAGCTGAAGTGCAGGAGGACGATCGCATGGCCAACAAGACGGCCAATTTTTCTACGATAACCCATCAAATGGAGGAACCACGATGCCTACTGACAGAAACGAGCTGCAGTGTCGCTTCGTCGAGAAGGCGCCAGCGCTGCAGGATTCACTGACGCGTCAGTTCGCCGAGCTGCGCGGTCGGAAAGCCACTGGACGGCCCGTTGCCGAAGCTGGCTACAGCGCGGACTCTAACTTGAGCGACGAAACTGCCCGCGAACGGGCCGCCCGCGCAATGTTGTGTCGGCAGCTCGAGCAGAGCTGGGCCGCTAAGACGCTCGATGGCTTACGGGTGGGGCTCAAGGCCTCATACAGAACCTTCGTCAAAAGGAACCGCGAAACCTTGGATGCAAAGTACGGCACGTGCGGTCGGGTCCTGGAGGTTTTTCTCTTCGCCTGCAACCGGGGCGAGCTCGGAACGTTGTTGCGTAAATATCGCGCCGCCGGGCTTAAGATTTGGAGCGATACGCATCCAATCACGGCGATACTTCGCGGCGAGATCGGCCTCGACGCGGATCGGGCCAATCGGTGGGGCGAGGCCATTCGTTACGCGCTGTCGTGCAATGTGGTGCCGGAAAATATGGTTCGGTTCATGCGCGCAAACGGCGGAATCGAAGGCTGCGTGGAAAAATTCCAGGCGATGACGCCAGGCGGGTCGGCTCAAAGTGCCGAAGAAAGCAGGTCCGCAGTCGGTCCCGAGAGTCGCGCGCCACGTGCTGATCATCATAGCGCGATGGGTGCCCGAACGGCACGGTCGAGCCAGGTTATGGCAGAGGCCCCGATCCGGTTCACGAAGAGCTATCACCAGGAGCTGAAACGTTTGACGGCGCGGCATCAGAGCATGATGGTGCGCGTCATTGGTCGACTTTCCAAGGACGGTCACTTGACCCTATGCGGCATCGAAAAGATAAAGTAGGGGCGTGCCACCAGGGGACGCGCTGACGGTAATCGGTGCTTCCCTTTCTCATCAGCGCGAGTTGCCCATCGGCACGTGCGCCGACAACTCTGTACCCGGGCAGCGAGGCTAATCAAGCGAACTCGGTTCTTGAGCGCCTACGTCGCGTGCTCGGCGAAAGGATATCTATATCCCGGCAAAGCGAGCGATGCGCCGACAGGTTGTAAAAAACAGTGCCGCCTCTGACCAGTTGGCGCCTGTAGGCTCGGAATGTCGGTTCCACGAACGAGAGCAACGGCAACACCACGACAACCACATAGGTCGCCGTGATCCTGGCGTTAGTTGTCGCCGAGGCTTGGCGGGGTTGGCGTGAGCTTCGGAAAGCTCCGGCTACGGGCGGCGAGAATGGCAGGGATGATGGAAGAGGACGCGATCCGGCTCTGCGGTCCCGCCACGGCCGTCGGGAAGAGTGGGACGGGCCCCGCGGGGCCGAACGAAAGGCCAAGCGGGCATCAAGGGGGCCACGAGCCGCCTGCCGAGTTGAGGCGCGACACGATGGCGCAACGCTTGACCGGCACCTGGGCGATGGCGTAGCCCCCCGAGAGCACGAACCCATCCAAGTGGGCGGTGGCGCACCGGTTCGTGGCACTGTCCGCCCGGTGACGGTACCGGCATCGAGGGGAAGGCCTGTTGCTCATGACCGCCGTCAGGGCCGACGGTAAGGGCAGCAAGGACCATCTTGGCGTGACCGAGGGACGATGGTTGACGTCGCCATGGAGCGGCCTGGCTCGACAAGCTGATCGAGCACAGTCAGACCGCGAAGGTGTGGTGATAGTTCATCGTCGAGGGTACCCCGGCGGTCATCTGCATCGAAGATCGTATCTACGATGTTGGGGGTAAGGGTGGTATAGGAGAGCGGCTTAACCCGACACGCGAAGGCCATAACACTCAGGCGCCGCCGTCGAACGTCGTAGATACGATGTTGGGGCAAGGGTTCAGGCCAAAGGTAGGTCGGCTAGGGTCACAGGGGCTCGGCGATGAAGGCCGTGAAATAGGCCTCTACGGGGCATTTCCAGATCCGGAGAGGCCAATTCCAGGGCAGGAAATAGCTCCTAATTCCTTCGCCCGGCTAACCCCCGGGAAGCGGCAATGTGAGGGTGCGAGGCCCACTCGACGTTGTCCTTGGCAGCCTGCGCCGGCCGATAGTCACCGTCACCACCAGGTCCAGCCATCGACGCGCGGGCTTAGTCGTGTAGTCCCAGAAGGCATGCTGCCTGGCCGGCGAGAGTCAGGCATGCCGTCAGTAACGCGAACATCGATCGCCCCTCTTTCGGTCCGTCATCCACTCACCCGAGGCCTATAACTTGCCATGCGCGAGCTCCGCGAGAGGCTACGGACCGGGCCGCTGTGCGCCTGAGATGGGGATTTTCTCGGGTACCAGAGATAATGGTCTGGGGTGGTCGTGTTGACGGGAGATCCATGACACGAGCTTACGGATGAAAAGTGATGTGTATTGCCTCTACATGCTGAGATTTAAGCAGTATATATGTCTTGCTAAGCATATACGGGGTACTAACAGCCTATATGGGGCACCGAGGGGGAAATCGATATAGACCGACATGTTGGTGCTCGGCTGCGGATGCGTCGAACCATGCTGGGCATGAATCAGTCCCAGCTCGGGAAATCAGCTGGCCTCACGTTTCAGCAGATTCAGAAATACGAGAACGGCGCCAATCGCATCAGCGCGAGCAAGCTCTATCTATTTGCGAGCTTCTTGAAGGCACCAGTGTCGTTCTTCTTCGAGGGCGTGGAACCCAAAACACGTGGCGCGCGCCGGGGAACCCGCCAAGAAAAGGATCCTCTTTACAAGCGCGAGACATTGGTTTTCGTACGTGCCTTCGCTCGCATCCAGGCTCCAGCCGTGCGCAGATCGCTGACCAGCCTCATACTCGCGGCGGCAGGGCGCGACGACAGACCAGGGCCTCGCGCGATGCGCTGAAACTCGCTCAACCATCGCGCGAGATAGGGGGAAACAGCCATTTCGCACTGAGTCGGATTGGGCCGAGATACGATGGATGACGGCATATTGTGGCAGCCAGCCGCCCCGCACGTCGTTATCCTAAGCTGATATTCTGGAAATTTCGGTCGGAGCGTCGCCGTGCCGCATGTCAATCTAGGCAGGGACGTTTGCGATGCCATATGGGCATCGACGAGGGGAGAACCACGACGATGTATCAGCTCTATTACTACCCGGACAATGCGAGTTTGGCGCCGCACATGGTACTTGAGGAGATCAGCGCGCCCTTCGAGCTCGTATTCCTGGATCGCGCGCGCGATGCCCATAAAGCGCTTGATTATCTGAAGCTCGATCCACATGGCCGCATCCCGACCCTAGTGGATGGCGACCTCGTTCTTTACGAAGCATCGGCGATCTGCCTCCATCTCACTGACCACCACCCTGGGGCGGGGTTAGCGCCAGAAATCGGCAGCGTCGAGCGTGCGCACTTCTACAAGTGGCTCGTCTATCTGACAAACACGGTCCAGGCAGAGATGTCACCCTACTATTATCCGCACCGCTGGGCCGACGACGAGGCAGGCGCGGCATCAGTGAAGCGTCACGCCGAGGCGCGCATGGGCGAGATGTTCAACAGGATGGAAGACGGCCTCGCCGAAGGCGGACCCTATCTTCTGGGGAACCGCTTCTCGGCCGCCGACCTCTATTTGCTGATGCTGGCCGGTTGGAGCCGTCCCTTTGAACAGCCGGCGCATACCCGTCCCCGGCTCGCCCAACTGTTGGAGCGGGTGGCCGCACGCCCCGCCGTGCAGCGAGCCTTCCTCGCCGAGGGCATGGCGGCACCCTATTACTGATCGGACGCCGCGGTACCGCAAATCGCCGCGTCATTCGGGAAATACGGGTCAAAAGGGAGCAGAGGTGAAGAGGCCGTTCCGCTTCCGGCGGACTCCCGATCACGTCCTCAGGGCGAGGGTTGACGGGGCCAAGCGCTGGGAGGCGAAATAGGAGGCAATTATAGGTTTCCCCACGGTGCAGGCGCCCCCGCGGTGAGAGACAAGCCATTGGTAGGAGATGCTGCATGATCGTCGTGACCAACAACGAAGGGACGCCGGGGATCCCGGTCACGACCAGGCTCCTCAAAGAGGGCTCTCCGGCGCTGGCGGCGATCGAGGCCGGGATTCGCCTGGTGGAAAGCGACGAGACCATCCGCACCGTGGGCTGCGGCGGCTGGCCCAATCTGCTGGGCGACGTCGAGCTGGACGCGGCCGTGATGGACGGCACGACGCTGCGAACCGGTGCCGTTGGCGCGCTCAAAGGGTATCTGCACCCAATCACAGTGGCCCGCGCGGTGATGGAGCGGCTGCCCCATGTGTTTCTCGTCGGCGAGGGGGCGGCGCGCTTCGCCCGCGAGATCGGCGCCGAGGCCGGCGACAACCTGATCCCAGATTCGACGCGCGTCTGGCGCGCCTGGTTCGAGAAGGAAGTTCCCGAGGCGGACAAACGGCGCTGGGCCGAGGCACCTCTTATCGAGCTCTGCAAGCACGCCGTGGATCCCGAGATCGGGTGCGACACCACGACATTCCTGGCCCAGGACGCGACCGGCGCGATCTGCGGCGGCGTCAGCACCTCAGGCTGGGGCTGGAAATACCCGGGAAGGCTCGGCGACTCGCCGGTGATCGGCGCCGGCATGTACGCCGATAGCCGCTACGGCGCTTGCGCTTGCACCGGGGCCGGCGAAATCACCATTCGCGCGGGCACGTCGCGCGCTGTCGTCCTCTATATGAAGATGGGCAAGAGCGTGGACGCCGCCGTGCGCGAGGCCGTCGAGGACATGCGCCAGCTCAAGGGCGGCCTCATCAGCCGCGTCACCATTCATGCGATCGACACCGAGGGCAATCATAAGGTGGTCGCGGTAAACGGGAATCCGAAGAATGTTTACTGGCTTTGGCGCAAGGGCGACGACACGCCCCGATCCCTGCCGGCGGAGATCATCACGATCTCGCCGGTCGTGACCAAGCCCTCGCCGTCGGAGGTCTACGGCGCGCCGCGCGGATAGCTGCACTGATGGCGGAACGATAAGGATCAGTTTTTCGCATCGACGCAGGCGCAGGGATCAAGGAGTCCGCTTGTTGTCGATCATCACGATCTTGCATGGGTCGGTGTCGGTACCCATGCAGAACTTCATGGCGTTGGCGACCGCCGCCTCGGTCGAATCGGCCAGCGTCGAGTAGCGCCAGTGCGAATGCGACATGGCGAATGCCTTGTGCGGCATCGCCGCCAAGTAGGTGGCGAATCCCTGGCGGCCCGAATCACCCAGTCCAGCGGGTGGCGTGACATCCGGTAAGGTTATGGTCAGCGGCGGCGAAATCAGAGGGAGATGCTGATCGGTGAAAAACTGATCGAGATAACGGGTCCAGATCGCCACCCCTTCGGGCATGGCATAGAGGTGGTGGCCGTCGGTGCCGGTCGCGGGCGCCATGTAGAAGACCGCCTTGCCGCCGGCATCCGTGAAGGCCTTGTGATAAGCCCGAGCGAGCGCGGGTCCCATGTGATAGTCGTTTTCGGTATATATCCACAACATCGGGACGCGGGACGTCGTGGCCGAAAGTCAAGAATGCGTTCAACATCAAATCTGCGGAAAGGCCCACGGTCTCGATCAAGGGCGGACGGATGGAGTGATCGGCCCCGTTGTTCCCGGCAAAGCTGATTGCCGCCACTAGATTGGCGGGCGGCTTGGCGGTCAATGCCACCGCCCCCACGCCTCCGGTCGAGTGGCCGATTGCAATCGCACGGCTCGGATCGATATAGGGCATCTGCTCCATCACACGCATGGTTTCGCGCAGCGTCTGGGCCGCGAAATTCGCATTCGACACGAAATCCCCGCGCGGCTCCTCACCTTCGGATGTGCCATAACCAGGGCGCATTACGGCGACAGTCGTCCAGCCGCGGCGCGCGAGCTCCCGGGCCACGTAAAGCATCGGCCGCGGACTAAACTCCGGAGTGCCGTCGATGAACACCGCGAGCGGATGACGCTGATTGTCGTCGGCACGCACCACGACGGCTTCGAGCGACCACGTCGGCGAATCTTTGACCTGCGGATAGTTCGCCGACACCCGCGTGTCCTCGAACAGAAGGCCAGTCGCCTGCACCTCGACCGAACCCGCAAATACAAGAACCAACAGGAGGCTAGGTGTGATCACGTAGCGCATGGGCCGCCCGGAAGGCATTGGTCTTTCAAATCGGGATATCTGTTTTGATCGAACGCGCGGGCGCCGGACATAGTGGTCAACCGGGATTCCCCAGATGACTCCCGAGCTGATGAGAAGATTAGCGCTTCCCCGGCTTGCCTGGAAGACAAACACGAGGTGTGGACGGCTACGGTCATGAGCCATGCCAAGTCACACTTCGGCTCAGTGGGCACTTATCCGACAGCTCAACGAGGGCGCCCGGGATTCTTCCGGCGTTCTGAGCTCCGCGGACCATTTCCGAGAGGCGGACTTAGCCCCTTGGGGGCGATGGCTCGAGCGGGGAGCCGGCCGACTGAGGAAGCCCTAGAAAGCCCCTCTGACGCCAAAATCACGGCCCTGGGTGCGTTCACGCCTGGAAGGGCGAAGGGGAAGGCCTTGGAAAGGGCTCTCGGCACCCTGCGGGGCGAGGGAGGCGCGGCCAGCGACGCCACGGGAAAGGGACAGCGCCGGCCGGTTATTCCTTTTGACAGGGCCATGGGAACGTGGCAATTGGCTGCCCTCCGTCGAGTTGACCAGCGAGGAGTGCTGCCGGTGACGAAGGCGCAATGGGGCACCAAGCGAATTTGCCAAAGCTGCGGCACGCGCTTCTACGATCTACGGCGCACTCCAATCAAGTGCCCGAAGTGCGGCACGATCTTCGATCGCCAGGCTTTGATCAAGGCGCCGCGTCTGCGCCAGGCTCCCGCCCCGGTCCTGTCCGTGCTCAGGGAGCCCGCGATCGCCGAGGTCGAGGCTCCCGAGGGGGAGGAAGCTCCTGCCGAGCCGGCCGAGGACGAGGAGGAAAAGGTCATCGAGGATGCCTCCGAGCTCGGCAAGGACGAGCACGACGTTGCCGAGGTGATCGAGAACGTCGAGGAAGAGGAAGGCGAGCGCTGACGTGCTGCTCTTGGCTTCCGGCTACCCCAGCAGCATGTTATCGTTCACGCCGATCCTTGGTCATCTGGGGGATGTCGGTTCAACTCGAAGCGGCGAAGGGGGAATTGAGCGATGTTCGAGCGCAAGAGTTCCGACGATGACGGGACGGCTGGGACCTTGCGGGACGACGCCGGGCCGCGGAGCGGCATCATCACCCCGCCGATGCGGCCGACACCCGAGCCCTATCGGCGGGTCATCGAGGCTCCCAATCTCACGCGGCGGGTCGAGGGTGCCGCCGCCGTTGCCGAGGTCAGGCCCGAGAGCAAAAAACTGATCGTTGGCCGCGACATCTCGCTCAACGGCAAGATATCGTCGTGCGACCGCCTCATTGTCGAAGGGTTGGTCGAAGCAGAGCTGCAGGACTGCCACACCATCGAGATCGCCGAAAGCGGCACCTTCAAGGGAGTCGCCGAGATCGAGAGTGCGGAGATCTCCGGTCACTACGAGGGCTCCTTGACCGTGCGCAAGAATCTCTTGATCCGCAGCAGGGGGCAAGTGAGGGGGCTGGTTCGCTACGGCCGCCTGGAGATCGAGCAGGGCGGAGAGATCAACGGCGACATCAAGAGCCTGGCCCTTGAGCACATGGGCAATTAGCGCGCCTCGACCCTAACCGCGCGGCGATTTCCGCCGAGGCCGCCTCAGTCGTCACTTTGCGCCAGGGAATGGCCGCAGTACCCCAGAAAGCGGACCCGCCCGCACGCTGCCGGCACCGCCGCAAGGTACCGCGGCATCATCCTGACGCGGTCGAACATGCTACGGCCGGCAATTCTGGCGCGGCTCAGGGCCTCACGCGAGGCGCCGACTCACGCTCAACCATCGCGCGAGATAGGAGGAATCGCCGGTTTCCTACTCAGTCGGATTCGACCGCGGTACGACGGATGATGACATATTGTGGGAGCGCGCCCTGCCGAGACGAAAGGTGTCAATCAGCACCGAACTGATGGGTGGACGACCCCCGTTGATTGATTGAACAACGCGACTGATATTGAGGCCGACGCTGTTGGCCGTCGCGGCGGGAGCGAGTGCACGTGGGAACGAGCTGCGGCACGATCGTCTGCCACCCGGGAGCAATCAATACCGGAGCACGATTGCGGCTGAACCAATACGGACGTTCGTCGCAGCTTATTGTGGGTTGCTGTGCGGCAACGAATTGAACCAGGCATGCAACTGCACGAATATTGACTATGACGTATCGGAGCATATACAGAGATGGACATTGACTGACTCCTTGAATATTTTATTCTCGACGCATTGCGAGGTAGGCGGCGAGATCGGCTTCGGAGATGCGGAGCCGGTGGCCGAGGCGATGACTAGTGAGCTCGCCGCGGGCGCTCCTGAGCTGATACTCACTTTTGCTTTCCCAACCTTGGCTGTTTGCGCTGCATTGCCGTCTCCGTTCATGGAAACTTGCTCAGAATTTACCTGCGACGTCGTAGTCCTCGCTACGCTCCTAAGCACTGTGTGGTCCTCCACAAATTCTCGTGTCTTTCATTAGGGCTCCATTTCTAGGGTCTGTACCCGCATAATGTCTTGAAAAAGTTGTCCGAATGTGATTCACCGTGGTTGGAGGTGGATCATGCGGTTTGATTTGAGCGACGAGGAATGGGCTGTGCTGGAGCCGTTGATGCCGGGCCTTCGCAAGAAGGCGCGAGAGGATGATCGCCGGATCATGAATGGCATCTTCTACGTGCTGCGCACCGGCATGCCGTGGCGAGATTTGCCGGAGCGCTATGGGCCTTACACGACGGTCTACAATCGCTTCAACCGCTGGTCTCGCCGCGGCATCTGGAAGCGGATTTTCGACGCGCTGGCCGCGACATCGCACGATAGCCTCTATCTGATCGACAGCACCATCGTGAAAGCGCATCGCGCGGCGAGCGGCGCAAAAGGGGGGAGAAAAATCAGGCGATCGGTATTAGCCGGGGCGGGCGCAGCACGAAGATCCATGCGGTCGTCGACGGCAAAGGCCGCCCGCTGAACTTCATCGTCACGGGCGCACAGGTCCATGACAGCCAAGTCGTCGAAGCGGTGCTGGACACGCCCAAGCCGCCCCTCGCCGTCGCGGCCGACAAGGCTTATGACAGCCAAAAGGTCCGCCAGCAGATCAGGGACGAAGGTGCCTTGCCCGTCATCCCCAGCCGCAGCAATGCCACCAAGAAAGCCTATTGCCCCAAGCGCATCTATCGCAGGCGCCACAAGATCGAAAATTACTTCTGCCGCATCAAGGATTGGCGGCGCATCGCAACCCGATACGACAAGCTGGCCAGAAACTTCCTTGCCGCCGCAGCCCTCGTCGGCGCACTCTACTGGATCAAATTGTGAGTCCAGACCCTAGTATGATTTATGCATCCGCATTCGCATCGACAGGAGGTGCCTCCTTGGCGTATGTCGTCTCTAGGCCAATGACCACGACATCGCCACGTCGCCGCCGGCAACTGTCGGCAACGGCGGCGACATGAGAGGCGCTTGCGTGCGCAAGTCGCTTGCGGCGGTGGGGCTCTTTGCGGGGTTGCTGACGGGCGGCGGCGCCCTCGGGCAAACCCTGACGGATGCCCTGGTCATGGCCTACCGCACGAATCCGGCCCTTCTTGCCGAGCGGGCGCAGTTGCGGGCACAGGACGAGGGGGTCGCACAGGCGCTCTCGGGCTGGCGCCCGACCGTCACGATCGGCGTCAACGGGGGCCGCCAGTGGTATAACTCCATACCGATGGCGAGCGGCTCGAACTCGACGGTTTTTAGCACCGAGTATCCGCGCTCGGGGCAACTCGTCATCACGCAGAATATCTACAAGGGCGGCAAGATCGAGGCCCAGACGCGGGCGGCGGACTATAACGTGCTGGCCGAGCGCTCGCACCTGCAGCTCATCGAGCAGACCACGATGCTCAACGCGGCGAGCGCCTACATCAACGTCGTCGAGGCCCAGGCGCTGCTCGATCTCAGCATCAACAACGAGCAGGTCCTCGCTAAGCAGCTCGAGGCGACGCGGGACCGCTTCCAGGTGGGCGAGGTGACGCGCACGGACGTGTCGCAGGCGGAAGCGAGTCTCTCGGCGGCGCATGCCGGACGGCAGGCGGCCGAGAGCCAGCTTGCCATCGCGCGCGCGAACTACCGCAACGAGATGGGCGTGGATCCCGGCCAGCTCATCGATCCGGGCGAGCCGCTCGGGCTGCCGGGTGCGCGGGACGAGGCGCTCTCCCTGGCACAGCATCAGAACCCCAACGTGACGGCGGCCGCCTATAGCGAGCGCTCGGCGCTCGCCAACGTCGACGTGCAGTTGAGCGGCCTCTTGCCGAGCCTCTCGATCCAGGCGCTCCTCTCGAAGAGCGAGCAGCAGGCGAGCCGCATCGACGACACCACCTCGGCCCAGATCCTCGCGGTGCTGTCGCTGCCGATCTATACCGGCGGCCTGGCCGACTCGCAGGTGCGCCAGGCGAAGGAGCAGGTCGGCGCCGCGCGGCTTCAAGTCGAGGTGGCGCAGCGCCAGGCGATCCAGGACGCCGCCACCGCTTGGGACACCCTCGCGAGCGCCCGCGCGCAGGCCCTCTCCTTCAGCGACCAGATCAAGGCGAACCAGGTGGCGCTCGAGGGCGTGCAACAGGAGGCGCTCGCGGGCCTGCGTACGGTTCTCGACGTGCTCAATGCCCAGCAGGCGCTGCTCACCTCGCAAGTGAGCCTCGTGCAGTCGAAGCACGACGGCATCCAGGCGGCCTACAATCTGCTCAACGCCGCAGGACGGCTCACCGCGCGCGACCGCCAGCTCCCGGTCGAATATTACGACCCGACGAACCACTACAACGAGACGCGCGGCAAGTGGCGCGGCCTCGGCGATCCGGTGCAATGACGCCCGCCTCCGCTCAATGCCCCTCCTCGGCAATGAGCAGGAGGTAGCGTCCGTACTCGTTCTTTTCCATGCTGCGCCCGAGCGCCGCGAGTTGCGCGCAATCGATGTAGCCCTTGCGATAGGCGATCTCCTCGACGCAGCCGATCTTGAGCCCCTGCCTGAGCTCGACGGTGCGGACGAACTCGGACGCCTGGATGAGCGTGTCGTGGGTGCCGGTATCGAGCCAGGCGAAGCCGCGCCCGAGCGTCTCCACCTTGAGCTCGCCGCGCGCGAGGTAGATGTTGTTGAGATCCGAAATCTCGAGCTCGCCGCGCGGCGAGGGCCGGATCGTCCGCGCGTGCTCGACCACCCACTCGTCGTAAAAGTAAAGCCCCGTGATGGCATAATTCGACTTGGGCTTCTTCGGCTTCTCGTCAATCGAAATGACATTCGACTGTGCGTCGAAGGCGACGACGCCGTACCGCTCGGGGTCGCGCACCCGGTAGGCGAACACGACCGCCCCCCGCTCGATCGCCGTCGCGCGCGCCAGCGTCTCGGGAAGGCCGTGGCCGAAGAAGACGTTGTCGCCGAGAACGAGGCAGCATTTGCTGCCGGCGAGAAAATCGGCGCCGATGAGGAAGGCCTGGGCGAGGCCCTCGGGCTTCGGCTGCACGGCATATGAGAACGAGAGGCCCCATTGTACGCCGTCCTCGAGGAGCGCCTTGTACTGGCGCTGGTCCTCGGGCGTGGTAATGATGAGGATCTTGCGGATGCCGGCCAGCATCAGAACCGACAAGGAATAGTAGATCATCGGCTTGTCGTAGATGGGCAAAAGCTGCTTGCTCACGCCGCGCGTGATCGGGTAGAGCCGCGTCCCGGTTCCTCCTGCCAGCACGATTCCCTTCATGCGGCACCCGCCTTGGCGACGAGCTCGGCGAGCAGCGCCGGCAGGCCCGCGCGCCAGTCCGGCTGCGCGATTGCGAAGGCGGCGGCGATCTTGCCGCAGTCCATCGTCGAGTTGGCGGGCCGCCGCGCCGGCAGTAGATAGTCGGCCGTCGCGATCGGCACCACCGGCACGCGCTTGCCGAGGTGGGGTGCTGCCGCCTCGACGATGGCGCCGGCAAAGCCCCACCAGCTCGTCGCGGGCGCGCCGCAGAAATGGTAGGTCCCCCAGGCGTCCTCGCCGCGGCGCAGGCTGCGCGCGATCTTGAGCAAGGCCTCCGCGATGCTTGCGGCCGGCGTCGGGCCGCCCTTCTGATCCTCGACGATGCGGAGCGACGGCCGCTCGCCGGCGAGCCGCACGATCGTCTTCACGAAATTGGCGCCATGTGCGCTATAGACCCAGGCCGTGCGCAGGATGACGTGCTGCGCGTGGCGCTGGCGCAGGGCCTCCTCGCCGGCGAGCTTGCTCGCCCCGTAGACGCCGAGCGGCGCCGTCGCATCGCTCTCGACATAAGGACCCGCCTTGCTTCCGTCGAAGACGTAGTCGGTCGAGACGTGGAGGAGCGGGAGGGCGCTCTCCCGGCAGGCGTCCGCGAGGTTCGCCGTGCCGTCGCGATTGACCGCAAAGGCGGCCTCGCGCTCGCTCTCCGCCTTGTCGACAGCCGTGTAGGCCGCGGCATTGATGACGAGGGCCGGCGCCGCCTCGAGGATCGCGGCGCGCACGCGCGCCGCATCGCGGATGTCGAGCGCGCCGTGGGGGACCCCCACGATGGGCTCCCGCTGCGCATCGTGGCGCCGCATGAGCTCGCGACCGAGCTGGCCGCCCGCGCCGCAGACGAAGATGGGGCGCATCGCCGGCTCAGCCTCCAGCCGCGCGGTCGAGGCCCAGGCGCTCGCCGCGGTAGCGCTTCTCGACGAGCGGCCGCCACCACGGCTCGTTGGCGAGATACCACTCGATCGTGCGCGCGAGCCCGGTCTCGAAATCGACCGAGGGGGCGACCCCGAGCTCGCGCTCGACGCGCGTGGCGTCGATGGCGTAGCGGAGGTCGTGGCCCGGCCGGTCCTCGACGAAGGCGATGAGCTCGGCGTAGGAGCCGCGCCGGCGCGGGCGCAAGCAGTCGAGCGCGGCGCAGATCGCGCGCACCACCTGGAGATTGCCGCGCTCGCTCTTCCCGCCGATGTTGTAGCTCGTACCCGGCCGCCCCGCCGTCGCCACCCTAAAGAGCGCCCGCGCATGGTCCTCGACGTAGAGCCAATCGCGCACGTTCTCGCCGCTGCCGTAGACGGGCAGCGCCTTCTCCGCGAGGCAGTTGGTGATCATGAGGGGGATGAGCTTCTCGGGGAACTGATAGGGCCCGTAGTTGTTGGAGCAGTTGCTGACGACGACGGGGAGGCCGTAGGTATGGTGCCAGGCGCGCGCGAGATGGTCGGAGGCCGCCTTGCTCGCCGAATAGGGCGAGCTCGGGCGATAGGGCGACTCCTCGCCGAAGGCGCCCTCCTCTCCGAGCGCGCCGAAGACCTCGTCCGTCGAGACGTGGTGGAAGCGGAACGCCTCGCGCGCGGGCGCGTCCAGGCCGCGCCAATAGCTCAAGGCGGCCTCGAGCAGCACGTAGGTGCCGACGACGTTGGTCGCGATGAAGCTCGCCGGACCGTCGATCGAGCGGTCGACGTGGCTCTCCGCCGCGAGGTTCATGACCACGTCGGGGCGGTGGCGGCGGAGAATTGCCGACATCGCCGCGGCGTCGCCGATGTCGTGCTGCTCGAAGCGGTAGCGCGCGTCGTCGGCGACGCTCGCGACGGTGCGCAGGTCCCCCGCATAGGTGAGCTTGTCGACGTTGACGACCGCGGCCCCGGTCTCGCGGATGAGATAGCGCACGACCGCGGAGCCGATGAACCCCGCCCCGCCGGTCACCATGATCTTCATGTTCCGCCCCCGCCCGGCGCCATCGCCTCAGCCGGCGTAGACGAAGGGGCTCGCGACCTCGGCGAGCGGCGGGTGCCGCCGGTCCTTGTCCGAGAGGACGGCGCGCGCGGCGTCGACCGGCCATGGGATGCCGATCGCCGGATCGTTCCACAGGATGCCGCGGTCGTGCGCCGCGGAATAATAGGCGTCGACCTTGTAGAGCACCATGGTCTCTGGCGCCAACGTGCAGAAGCCGTGGAGGAAGCCGCGCGGGACGAGGAGCTGGTTGAGCTTCTCGGCGGTGAGCTCGGCCGCGACCCATTGGCCGTAGCTGGGCGAGCCGCGGCGGAAATCGACGGCCACGTCGTAGATTGCGCCGCTGAGCACGGTGACGAGCTTGGCCTGGGCGAAGGGCGGCGCCTGGTAATGCAGGCCGCGCACGGTGCCGGCGTCGCGCGAGAGCGAGAGATTGTCCTGGAGGAAATCGCTCTCCGGATGGCTGCGCCGCGTGAAGGTCTCGCAGAAGAAGCCGCGGCTGTCGGCGAACTTCCTGGGCGAGAACAGCTTGACCTCCGGGATTGCAAGCGAAGCCGTCTCCATCCGAATGCCTCCGGATTTCCGTGCCTTCCGCCCCCCGATGCGAGGCTTGTTAATTGGGATCTCGGCGACTGTCTCTGCCGCGGCGTAGATTTTAGCACGAGCGCTTTCCGCGTCAGAAGCCTCTTGTGGGCCTCTTGTGGGCGAGCGCAGGGACCCCGCCGGGCCCGCCAGAAATGAGCTCCTCATGTTGATCCGCGCCTTGGTGTGGCCATTTTGGCTTCCTCGTATCCCTGCAGAATGCTATCGTCCACCGCGATTCTTCCTCATCTCGGGAATCTTGGTTCAAGGCCAGGTAAAGCGTGCCCCGAGAGGGGCGCGCGATGCGGGGACCGGAGTGCGGTCCAATTCGCCGTGCGCCACCCCCCGTTCGGAGCCGGAGAGCGTGGTCCAGAGCCGGCGCAAGTCAGGATAATGCGTTGACAGAAGAGCCACAAGCACAGCTTGGTGACGATCGAACGTCGGTCGGGGCGGAGTCGCGTGCGACCTTCCCCTACCCGATCTACGCCAAATGGGCGGATGCCTACAAGACGAAGACCGGCATCGGGCTCAACTACCAGTCGATCGGCTCCGGCGGGGGGATCAAGCAGATCAAGGCCAAGACGGTCGACTTCGGCGCCTCCGACATGCCGCTCGATCCCAAGGACCTCGACGAAGCCGGCCTCATGCAGTTCCCCATGATCTGCGCCCACGGAATGTGCGGCTGGGTCGCTTGAAGTTCGGACGGCACGCGGCGCGCGGCTTCCGACACGATCTCGATGCCCCGTTGAATGCCGTGGCGCAGAAGCCAGTCGGCGCCATAATCGTCGAGGGTTTTCCCGCGGCTGGCGTTATCGATTCCGTCGATCGCCTCGAGGATGGCGCGAAGTGCCGGGCGGACGAGCCGCTCCATCAGAAGATTCGTTCGGCCGCAGCCGCGATCCGATCCCGAAGCAGCGGGTCCAAGCTGTCCCGCGTTGTCAAATCAACGGGGACGCCGAGGCGCCGCTCCAGGAGCTGCTTGATCCCGACCAGCTCGACAAGAGAAAAGCGGCTGCCAAGATCATAATCGATGAAGAGATCAAGATCGCTGGATCCGATCGCGCCATCGCGAGCCGTTGATCCGAACAGATACAGCGCCGTCGCCCCGAGCGCCTTCACGGCCTCGGCTTGCTCCTTCAGCGCCGCGATCGCATCGTGCCGTCTCATGGCCGCGCATTCTACAGCCATTCCCCGGGCCTGACCAACCTTACGGCATCGCCTTCCGATATCGCCGGTCCGCTTCGCTGGCGCCTCGGCGTCCAAACGCGCGGGCTATACGCGAATCAGCACGGGATTGCCTACCGGACCGCTTGCACCCAGCGGCGGTACCGCCCGTCTCCCCGAAAGACCGCGCGGAACACGGCATCCGACGCCGCACCCGCCGGAAGCGGGATCGCGAAGCGTCCCTCCGCATCCGTCCTTGCCTCGCCGATGACGCCGTATCCCGGCCGCAGGAGGATGCGCGCGCGGCCGATTTCCCTGCCGTGGCCGTCGAGGAAGATGACGACGAGGAAGCCGATGTCCTCAGGGCTCGCACTCATGCGGACAAGCCCGCCGAAAGTGAAGGCGGCATCGGCGGTCACGCGGAAGGGTGCTGAATGGAGGTAGAGGCTCTCAGAGGGACGGGTGACGATGCGGAGGTGCCGCTCGCCCGCCGGCCCATCGCGCATGACCGCGGCCGCGGCCGTGCCGTGAGCGTCCCAGCCGGCAAGACCGCGCGCGAAGCCGCGCTCCACCGCGGCGGTGCCGCCCGAAGTCTCCCGGTAATGGAGCGCTGCGATCCTGACCTCGCTGGCACCCGTGCAGGCGCAGCCGATGTTGATCTCGGGGCCGACCACGGCGCTGACCGCCGCCGCCGGGACGGTGCCGCGGACGCTCTCCTCGATGGGAAATCCCGGCCCGCTCGGCTCGAGGCCCTCGAGCGACACCGGCACCTCCGCGATGGGCCGCCCGGCGGGGTCGCGCAAGCGCCCCTCGACCGTGCTCCCGACCCGCCGGGCCTCCAAGGAGGGTATCGGCCGGAAGTAGCTCGCGACCAGATAGGTCAAGGTCCCGGGCGACGTCTCAGGCAGAACGCGGGTGGGATTTGCATTCCAGGACTGAAAGACGATTTGCTCGGGCGGCGACCCCGCTGTCTCGTCATAGGCCTCGTAATGGGCGATCGCGTCCGCGACCCAGGCCCGATCCGTCTTGTCCTCGGGGCTCCCGTCGTAAATCACGCCCAAGGGAATGCCCTTCGCGCGAAAGAGGGCGGCGAGGCGGGTTCTTGATAGGCGTCCCTGGAACCGGGCGGCTGTTCGCGATAAAGCCCGAGGCATTGCGCGGCTGGGTCAGCGGGTCGGTGCCGATCGGGCGGATACTGGTCGCTCTCGAGAGGCGCGGTTGGCTGGTGAGGGGTGCCGACGGCAAGACCACGCGCCAGGTCGTGGTCCCCGGCTTGGGGCGACGGCGGTACTATTGCTTGCTGCCGCACGCGGTGGGGCCGAACGAGATCTTGCAACGGAGCGAGAGGCAAGCTGCGCCGCCAGCGGCCAATAACATCCGCATGCCCGCCGCTGCGCCCCGAAGGCCACTCGGGCCGCTCACCTGGGAGTAGGGAGCGGACTCGACATTTGTCGCAACGATATTGTGACGGTCCACCATCAGCTCTCGCTGTATTCCTCTTCAGACCTCCAACGCATAATCAACTCAGTAGGAAACCCCCGTTTCCTACTATGTCGCGCTCCGATTGAGCGGCAGTCAACGTCTCGCGCGGGACCGTGCCTTTTCGTTGCCCTCCGCCAACGTGAAAATCAGGTCGGCCAATGATTTCCGAACGGTGAGATTCGTAATGCGAAGGAGTGCACGCAGGAATTCCAAAGTCTCGCGCTTATACGGCGGCTCAATCTCCTGACGGGCTGCCTGATGGTCGCCATGTCGGTTGGGTTCTATGCCCTCAAAGAAAAAAGGTACCGGGACGGCCAGGACATGTGCAAATTGGTAGAGTTTGCTCGCGCTGATGCGACTAGCTCCATTTTCGTACTTTTGAACCTGCTGAAACGTGATGCCCACCGCCTTGCCGAGCTGGGATTGATTCATGCCCAGAAGGGTACGACGCATCCGCAGTCTACCTCCGGCTTGCCGGTCGACCTCCAATTGCCCTTTAGAGCGATGTCCCCGGGGTTTGCGCACTGCTGAGGCTAGGTCGCGCTCTGGAGCTGGTCGTTAGTGGCCAAGGACAGGATGGGGTCGGTAGGCTTCTTCCAGCATCCTGGCATCATCAGGCTCCAACACGAGGCTGACGGCTGCGGCCGCCTCCTTCAAATGATGCAGTTTGGTTGCCCCTATAATGGGCGCAGTAACACCGGGGCGGTTCGCCAACCATGCAAGCGCCACCTGCGCCGGCGTAACTCCGATCTTAGTGGCAACCAGCTTCACTCGATCGACAACTGCGAAATCCTCTGGCTGGAAATACATGCTTTGGGAAAACTCGTCATGTTTGGCGCGAACAGTCTCTCCCTGCTTGCCCTCGGCGACTCGGTTGCCGGCAAGAAATCCGCGCGCCAATGGGCTCCAGGGAATGATCCCCACGCCCTCGGCCCGGCAAAGCGGGATCATTTCTCGCTCTTCCTCGCGATAGATCAGGTTGTAGTGGTTCTGCATGGAGACGAAGCGCGACCAACCGTGCCGGTCGGAGACATGGAGTGAGTGGCTAAATTGCCACGCGAACATGCTAGAGGCGCCGAGGTATCGTACCTTGCCCGATCGTACGAGATCGTTCAGGGCATCTAGGGTTTCCTCAATTGGGGTCTCATAGTCCCAGCGGTGAATCTGATAGAGGTCGACGTAATCGGTCGCCAGACGTTTCAGCGTGCCGTCAATAGACTCCATGATGTGCTTGCGCGACAGTCCGCCCTCATTAGCGCCTTCGCCCACCTTGTAATAGACCTTGCTGGTAATCACTGTATTGCCGCGCGGAGCACCGAAATCGCGCAAAGCCCGCCCCAGCACTGTCTCACTGGCACCAAGCGAATAGATGTCGGCGGTGTCGAAGAAATTGACGCCAAGCTCTAAGGCTTCGCGGATGAACGGCCGGGCCGCCTCCTCGTCCAATACCCAAGGGCGCCATTTGGAAGAACCGTAGGTCAGGCAGCCAAGAGCCAAACGCGAGACCTTGAGGCCGGTATTGCCTAGGCGGACGTAATCCATGGTGGCATCTCCAAAGCTAGACGCGCTGGCTGAACATGAAACCTTGATGCGGCGATCAACACTGTGGTGCTTCCACGTCCGCGCGGGGGGCGAGAGTCTCGAGCCTCGTTCGGCGTCCAAACGGGGGCGTTGCATTCCTTGGCACCTCGAACGAATATCGGAGGAGCTGAATAGTTTCGCGTGCTGCTCGCGTCTCCTGCTCTTTGCTGTCCAACGCAAAAAATCTCGCGGCCGATCACGTTTGAAGACGCGGACCATAGGAGAGCGAGGACACCAGACTCAAGATGCACGTCGACCATTGCATGACAAGGTGCTGCATTCGGCGCCAATTCATTCAACCCTTGAACAGGGGCTCTGGCACGCCCGTGACACCGGGCCGAAACGCGAATAGGCTGCCGGCCTGCGGTTGGCTGGACAGATCGCTTGTCGGGCGAATTGAGGTGATAAAAAGGATGTCCAGTGTACGCCCGCCGAATGCGACCATGCTGGGTTTGGCGATGGGCAGCGCGACGCGCCGATCAATTCGCCCGGCCGGCGTCAGACGCACCAGCTCCCAACCGTCATTACCCGCCATCCAATAGCAGCCGTCGGCGTCACAGCACCCGCCGTCGGGTCGACCTGGCATGCCGTGCGTATCAAGAAAAACACGCCGGTTGGCAATGTGACCGTCCGAAGGGCTGAAGTCCCAAGCCCAGATCGTGCGCACCGTGGGATGGGAATCGGAGTGATATAGGGTGCGGCCATCAGGGCTGAAGGCGAGGCCGTTGGGGGTCATTAGTCCGCGGACGACGGCTGTACATTCGCTATCACCGGCGAGGCGGTACAGGGTGCCATCGTGGCGAGCGGATTTAGGTGGATCATGCATAGTCCCGACCCAGAAGCGGCCGGCTCGGTCACAACGCCCGTCGTTCATACGGTTGTGCGGCAGATTGCTTTCCGGACTGGCGACTAGTTGCCGCCTGCCTGAGGCAAGCTCGTAGCGGTAAATGCCGGATTTTAACGCGACCAGGGCGATACCCTCGGTCTCGCAAAGTGCAAAGGAGCCTATCGCCTCGCCCATAGACCATATTCGATCGCTTCCTACAGATGGGTCGAAGCAGTGGAGATTTCCCGCATAAATATCAATCCAATAAAGGCTCTGACTGCGCCCGCACCAGATCGGGCACTCGCCCAGCTCAACCCGTACGTCAAGCACGCATTCAATCTGCGACGCCGGAATGTATCTTCCCTTCCCGGGCGGAAGCGTCCCTTTAACTAGTCCCCGGGGATTGGCGACCGGTTTCGGTCTTCTATGCTGTCTCTTGGGTTTGCCGCCGGGCTGATCAAATTTCATTGTATCACCCGGCAGACGCAAAGACTTGGAGCACGGTCGATACATCCTCGAGATTGATATGGCGATGGGTGACGAATCGCAGCACTCCCTTGCCGACGACCGATGTCAATATCCCATGTTGCTGAAGCAACCCCAACCACTGCTCCGGGTTTCTTCTCGTATGGCCAATTCTCACCATCACGATATTCGTTTCGACTTCACCCGGCTCCACGAAGGAGGGATCGATTTTGTGAAGTCCTTGCGCCAGTGCCTGTGCCGTCCGGTGATCGTCCTGCAAACGCTCGACCATCTGGCTTAGGGCGACTAGCCCTGCAGCGGCAATGATCCCTGCCTGTCGCATAGTGCCCCCGACCATCCTTCGGAACGCGCGGCTGCGCTCGATAAATGTCTTCGAACCGGCCAGCAGCGAGCCGACCGGAGCACTCAAACCCTTTGATAGACAGGTGGAAACCGAATCACAGTGATTGGCAACGGCCGCGGCTTTGGCTCCTAGCGCCGTCGCCGCGTTGAATATCCGCGAACCGTCAAGGTGCACATGGGCGCCGTTTTGATGCGCGAGGTCGGCGACCGCACGCATGTGATCAAGGGCTAACACGGCACCGCCGGCAGCAACGTGGGTCGTTTCCATGCAGACTATTGAAGTGGCAAGTTGACGCCGTGTGAGCGATGGCGACAGGCACATTCGGAGTTCTTCGATGTCCATGGCCCCCCTGCGTCCGGCCACGCCTCTATATGACATTCCAGCCAATGTTGCGACACCGCCCATTTCGGACCGCACGATATGGCTGGTCGCTTCGAGAACGACCTCGCCACCTGGCTTGGAGCAGCAAAGAAGCGTAAGAAGATTTGCCATGGTGCCTGAAGGGGTAAGCACTGCGGCCTCTTTACCGAGCATCGCAGCGGCGACGGATTCGAGTTGCTGAACGGTCGGATCGTCGCCCCAGCCGTCGTCTCCAAGCGGCGCGGCGCGCATCGCCTCGTACATGGCCTCGGTCGGCTTTGTGACCGTATCGCTTCGCATATCGATGATTGGCATGGCTCGGTTCGCGCTGTGAGCAGTACTGGCGAGGCTGCCAACATGGGGCAGCCTCGCCAAGGGGATAACGTCCGCCCTACCGCATCCTGTTATAGTTGCCCTCGGCCTCACGCAGGGCGGCTTCGGGGGCTTCCTTGCCGGCCATCACGTTGGCGATGGCATGGCCAAGTGCGTCCTGCAAAGCGGCCACATTCTCCGGCCAATGGAACTTAAGCGCGTCGTCAGCCATAAATTTCACCAGCTTCTTGATATAGGCCATCTGCGGCGTGCTGAGACTTGGATCATTGGCCAGGCTGCGGCGCATGGGCAGATACCCAACCTTCTCGACCTGCTCTAACTGGATCTTGGGCGAGGTCCAAAGTTGGATAAATTTCCAGGCGAGATCGGGCTGCTTGGAGTCAACGGGGATGGCAAGGTTCCAGGCTTCGACCATGGCGGGCTGCCAGCCGCCCTTGAACGTCGGTACGGGCATGAAGTCGAGCTTGTCCCCAGTGGGCAGTTTCAGCCTAAGGGTCTTCAACCAGTGCGAGCCTTCAAAGAAGAAGCCCGTGCGACCCGCCTCGGTCAGTTCGGCAATCTTATCGCCCTCCATGAGACCAACGTCGAGCGGCATCACTTTGTATTTTTGCACGAGATCGCGCACAAACTCGATCACTTTAATGGCCTGTGGCGACACAAAATCGGCAGTGCCGTCTTTGTGCAGCATGGGCCCGCCCAGAGTAACGACGGCTGGAACGAAGAACTTCTCTGCGGCGTCGCTGGACGGGTCAAAGCCTATCCCTATGCCGGTGAAGCCTGGCCCCGACATTTCCTGCATTTTTTTGGCGGCAGCGACAAGCTCGTCAAAGCTCTCCGGCACCTTCAGCCCGGCCTTTTCGAGTAGGTCGGCCCGATAGTGGAAGCCATAGACACGAATGTCATAGGGAATGGCATAGTGCTTTCCGTCCTTGATTCCCGATGACGGGATGATCAGATCGTCGCGATCTGACTTGTCTAGCTTCGCAAGGTACGGATCTAGCGGCTTCAACGCGTCTGCACCGATCTCGCGCTGCACATTGCCGGAATTTGCTATCGTGAGGTCGGGCGTCCGTCCCGCTTGCGCGGCCTTGAGTACCGCGAGATCGATCTGATTCCACGCCGTCACGGTCGTGTGTACCTTCACTCCCGGGTTCTCTGCCTCGAACGTCCGGATTACCTCTGCCTCCATCTTCGAGCGTGGATTGTCACCTGCGGGATCGATGAAACTCCAGAATTCAAGACTTGTTTCGGCTGCCGCCACGCGCGGCAGTAGGACCAGCAGCAACGCTGCGATAATCAGCTTTATGTTCTGCATGGATTTCACTCCCTGTTCGCTGTTTCAACAAACGTCATGCGGAGTCATGTTCCTTCATCCTTTGACAGCGCCTGCCGATAAGCCCTGGATGAAGGATTTCTGAAGAAACGCATAAGCCACGAGAACCGGGATAATGGCAGCAACCGCTGATGCGGTAAGCCGTCCCCAATCCACGCCAACGTCAGTAACATGTGAGTAAATGCCAACTTGAATGATGCGCACCGAATCTGATTGCACTACACTGTAGCCAAGGAGAAATTCGTTCCACACGTCAGTAAACGCGAGCACAAAGCCCGCCAGCAGACCGGAGCGCAATAAAGGGAACGTGATGCGGTAAAAGGCGCCGATCCGCGAGCAGCCGTCTAGACGCGCCGCCTCCTCGAGGTCGAGAGGAATGCCGATGACGAAGCCGCGTAAGAGCCAGGACAGCTTAGGAGTAAGCCAAGCGCAAAAGACAAGAATAAGCACCCAAATAGTGTCATAGATGCCGACTTTGACGGAAAGCATATAGAGCGGGATGACGATTGCCACGCCGGGCATCATGATGGTCATGAACATCATTAGCATCAGCCCATTTCGTCCCCGGAAGTTAAACCGAGCGACCGCGTAACCAGCGTGCGCTGAGATGAGGGTACTCAGTACAATCACTACAAATGCAATCAACGTCGTGTTCCACAGATATCCGAGGAAATGTTCATTCTCAAACACTGCGCCGACGTAATTCTCGAACGTCCAGGTATGCGGCAGCAGTGTCGGGGGGTATGCCGCGATCTCCGAGGGGGTCTTTAGGGACGTGATGAGCGCCCAAAGGATGGGAACGAGCGCGAATGCCGCTGCAAGTACCGCAAACAGCAGCTGCCCGGCTTTGCTCATATTTTTCAAGACGCGTCGTGCGCCTGATCCCGATGATGCGACATCAATGCGGCTCATACTCCGTGCTCCGTACGCAATACCCGCACGAACGCAATGGTAAAAAGGATATTGATCGCAAAGACCATAACAGCGCCGGCAGAGCCGACCCCCATGTTGAGCAACCTAAACGCCGAGTTGAAGACGCGCAGCGCCATCGTTTCGGTCGCACCGTTGGGTCCGCCGCCTGTCATCACGAGAACAATGTCGACGCTTTTGAAGGCCTGAAGTGATGTGAGGATGAGCGCGACCATAGCGGTGTTTCGCACGAGCGGAAACGTCACATGCCGAAATCGCAGCCAGGCCGTGGCCCCGTCAATCGCTGCCGCCTCCTGCAATTCGACCGGAACAGTCTGGAGTGCGGCGAGCATGAAGACCATGACCAAAGGGAACGCCGACCACGCACTGGCGACAATTACGGCGCCCATAGCGCCCACGGGGTCGCTGATAGCGTTGGGAAGCGTGATGCCGACACTCGCCAGGAGCCAAGGTGCTAGACCGAACTGTGGATTTGTGAGCCAACCCCAGAGCAATCCTCCCACTATGTTTGAGACAAGCCAGGGAAGTATCAGTACCGTGCGCAGGAAGCCCCGGAGAGGGATGGGCTTTGAAAGAAGAACCGCCAACGCGACGCCAAGCGGCATCGCTATTGCTAACGTCCCGGCGACGAAGATCAGGGAGTTCAGGATGGATCCGATGCCGTTACTCTCGATGACATAATCCGCGTAGTTTTGAAGCCCCACGAATCGTCCAAGCGAGAGGTTTCGCGATCGGAAGAAACTTTGCAGGATGGCGTAACCGATCGGTAGAACGGAAATTCCCGCGATCAATACGAAAGCCGGCGAAAGAGTGACATAGGGAAAGGCGCTGCTTCCGAACCGGCGCCATCTCAGTCGGTGGAATGCCGCAAGCCCGCCGGCGTGTGTGTCAATTTTAACCATGACGCAGGCCCCACACGGGCGCGAGTTCGAAAGCCCATGACTGCTCGGAACGGTGCGCGGGCTGGATGCGCTCGCCCGCAGCAGCCGCAAGCCAATCGCCCGGAGCGACACGGATTTCAGATCCGCGGAACCGAACACGAGGCAGGATTTTCCCGCCGAGCAGTTCGGCCAGGGTGACGTCAAATGGCAGCGCCGAGCCGCGGGAGCCGACCAGGGCGGCGGGTTGCCCCAGCATGATGTCGAGGTTGCTGCCATCGATTACGTCGACGCTTCTAAAGCTCTCTCGTATCCCGCGCAGCCCGACTGCCGCCGTCATCGTTTTGGGTTGCGTGCTGATGGCACAGCCTTCCTGTAGCACGAGTTCAGCCGGCGCCTCATCTCGCGCTTTGTATTTTAGCTTCCCAAAATAATTTCTCGGAGTCAAGCCAATGCTGTATGGCTCCGACGATGGTGCTGGTCGTCACAGCGTCGATCGAGGAAGCGTACGCGGGCGCTCCTCCGCCCCGCAATTGCAAGGATTTGCAACACGGCAGATGTCGGAACGACGCCGGTCGGGAGGCGGCGCTGGACAGATGCTCGCGCGGCGTGTAAGCAATTGTCGGCCTGCGTAAGGACAAGAATGCGATAGGCCAAGAGGGCTCAATGCGAACTTCGCCACTTGTCGCTGAGATTGCGAGGCGCATCCTCGACATGGTCGAGGCAGGGCTACTCGTGCCGGGTGCGCAATTGAAGGAGGACGAGCTTGCTGAGCGCTTCCAGGTCTCGCGCTCGCCTGTACGCGAAGCATTGCAGGCGCTTGCGCAAACTCGGATTGTGCAGCGCGAGGCCTATCGTGGAAGCTTCATCTCGACGACGTCCAAAGCAACAATCCAAAAAGCGCGCCGTTTGTTCGGCTCCGACGGGCCGGATGACGCATATCGAGAGATCGCCGCTCAGCGCCTCGATGGCCGCTTAGCCGATCAGATCACCGAGGCCGAGCTTGGCGCGCGGTTTGGGCTCCGCCGGACCGAAGTTCGGCGGATTGTCAATCGCATGGCGCGTGAGGGCTGGATTGAGCGCCGACCGGGCTACGGTTGGTCTTTCGTGCCGGTATTGACGACGCCCGAGGCCTTCGAACTCGGCTATCGGTTTCGCTCTGCGATAGAGTCGGCGGCATTGCTGCAACCCACCTTTGCGATCGACTATGCGGCATTCGAGAGCTGCCGCGCCGAGCAGCTCGCCATTGCCGAGGGGAGGCTGCGGAGCTCGGACCCGGTCGACGTATTTCGCGTTGGCTCTAGTTTTCATGAGATGCTCGCGCGCTGCTCGGGAAATCCCTTCTTCCTCGACGCCGTAAGACGGATAAATCGCCTGCGGCGGCTCCTGGAATACAGGGCAAAGGTCGAAACCGAGCAATTGAGAAAGTTGGCTAAGGAGCACCTGATCATTCTAAGCAAGATTGAGAAGGGCGATCGGGCGGGCGCGGCCGACCTTATGCGCCGTCATCTTGAGAGGACGGTCAATACCAAACTTCAGAGTCTTCGTCAAATATCTGACCGCGCGACGGGTCACGTTCGGGCAGCGGCTTCGGCTAGTCTGCATTTTTGAAGCGCTGGGCTCTCCGCGACGCATTAGGCCCTAAAACCCGACTCGATTGCGACCCTCAAAGCCGCCTGGTATGCGAACATCGAGCCTGTGAACGACCAAGCGGGATGCTCGGCCGTCGCACATTCCCGTCAGTGCGGCGTAACAACATAGAGTACATCGGTCGTAGGATTTCCAGAAGAGCACATGCTGGGCCATTCCGTCGGCATTGGAGCTGTGCGGTCTATGCGCCCATCCAGCGCATAGAGCGAGAAGCGGCCGATGCGATCATTCACGATTTGAGCAAAATGCCAATTGCAATTCCACGCGCCGGCAGTCAATTGACATGTTGTATTTCTTTCCAGACAAGAGCAAAGGCTGCCAACGGCGCCAAACTACTATCACGTCAAGCCAATTTGGGGTGTATGGTCATGCGGGTTCTGATTACGGGTGCCGCCGGCAAGATCGGGACGGCACTGCGCAATGGTCTGGCCGGACGCTACCCCTTGCTGCGCCTGTGCGACACCCGGGATTTGGGTATCGCACGCAGCGGCGAGGAGACCGCGACGGCTGACCTTACCGACCCTGCGAGCGCGACACGCGTGACGGCGGGCATGGATGCAGTGGTGCATCTGGCTGGCGTAGCGCACGAAGACAGTTGGGAACGCATCCTGCCGAACAACATCGCGGCAACTTACAACCTGTTCGAAGCTGCGCGCGAGTCGGGCGTCAAGCGCATATTGTTCGCGAGTTCAAACCACACCGTGGGCTATTATCCGGCGCGGCGCGAGGTGGGAATAAACGTCCCACCGCGGCCCGATAGCCGGTACGCCGTCAGTAAGGTGCTTGGCGAGGCGTTGGGACGGCTCTACGCCGACAAGTTCGGCGTGAGCGTCATATGCCTGCGCATTGGCTCGTTCCGGCGTGCGCCGGAAAGCAGGCGGCAGCTTGCTACCTGGATCAGTCCGCGCGATATGGTGCAACTGGCGATCCGCTCACTCGAGACGCCGAACATTCATTTCGCGGTCTACTACGGCATATCCGCAAATAGGCGCCGGCGCCTGACGGACGATGCCGCTACAGTGATCGGTTTCAAGCCGATGGACGACGCGGAGGCCTATGCTTCGCAATTTGCGGACGAGGCCGGCGATCCCCACTCGCCCGCGGAGCTGTTCCATGGTGGGCCATACTGCATGACCGACTTCAGCGGCGATCCGGGCCGGATAAAATAGCTATGCTCATTTCTGACCAGCAATCACCCGGCTAGCCAGGGACCGACAGGTCGCGGATGGATGGATCGGCGAATGGCCGCGCTAGGCCTCAAAGTGGGTTCAAATCTTAAAGCAGAGGACGTTTACTCGTCACCCTGCCAAGGCTGGCGGGTTGGAAAAACTATCCCGGAAATGGGCAACATCTTTCCAAAGCGGGCAAACATAACGTGTGCGTTCTGGTGTTAGGGTCTGTACCCGCATAATGTCTTGAAAAAGTTGTCCGAATGTGATTCACCGTGGTTGGAGGTGGATCATGCGGTTTGATTTGAGCGACGAGGAATGGGCTGTGCTGGAGCCGTTGATGCCGGGCCTTCGCAAGAAGGCGCGAGAGGATGATCGCCGGATCATGAATGGCATCTTCTACGTGCTGCGCACCGGCATGCCGTGGCGAGATTTGCCGGAGCGCTATGGGCCTTACACGACGGTCTACAATCGCTTCAACCGCTGGTCTCGCCGCGGCATCTGGAAGCGGATTTTCGACGCGCTGGCCGCGACATCGCACGATAGCCTCTATCTGATCGACAGCACCATCGTGAAAGCGCATCGCGCGGCGAGCGGCGCAAAAGGGGGGAGAAAAATCAGGCGATCGGTATTAGCCGGGGCGGGCGCAGCACGAAGATCCATGCGGTCGTCGACGGCAAAGGCCGCCCGCTGAACTTCATCGTCACGGGCGCACAGGTCCATGACAGCCAAGTCGTCGAAGCGGTGCTGGACACGCCCAAGCCGCCCCTCGCCGTCGCGGCCGACAAGGCTTATGACAGCCAAAAGGTCCGCCAGCAGATCAGGGACGAAGGTGCCTTGCCCGTCATCCCCAGCCGCAGCAATGCCACCAAGAAAGCCTATTGTCCCAAGCGCATCTATCGCAGGCGCCACAAGATCGAAAATTACTTCTGCCGCATCAAGGATTGGCGGCGCATCGCAACCCGATACGACAAGCTGGCCAGAAACTTCCTTGCCGCCGCAGCCCTCGTCGGCGCACTCTACTGGATCAAATTGTGAGTCCAGACCCTAGTTTGAGTTTTGTACCCGCGACAGACCCGAGAAGCCGAATTCAGTATGAAATGCTACTTTGTTACTCAGTTGGCGGTTTTGGTTAGCGAGCTATCTAGAGCTATTTATGAGGGCACTTCTAATTTCGACGGCACGCCCAATTTTTCGCATGCGGTCGAGACGGCCGACGCTGATACGCGATTCATGCTTTGATAGCGGTAGGATGCAGTACGACGATTTCGGAGCCATCCTTGACGAAATCCGTAGACGCCCGAACCAGCTTGGCCACAGCAGCAGCTTTGTGCGCCGGCGCAAGGTGAGCATAGCGCAACGTCACTTTATAATCTGAGTGACCAAGCAGTACACGCACCGTATTCAAATCGACCCCCGCCATCGCCAGGCGTGACGCGAAGTTGTGCCTCAGGTCATGCCACCGAAAACGCTGAATGCGTGCACGTTCCAGGACCGCCAACCATGATCGACGTATATTGTCGAGCAATGCCTTATTCTTACCGGGAAATACGAAGCCCTCGGACGCTGCCGTATCGTTTTTCCAAGCTTCGAGGGCCAGACGCGCCTCATCGTTAAGAGGTATGTGCCGCGTCTTGCCGCTCTTTGCATTGGCTCCCCGAACCGTCAAGTTGGCTTGTTGCAGGTCGACGTCTTTCCAATCCAGACTGAACATCTCGCCCCGACGGAGCCCCGTATTCAGCGAGAGCAGAACCATAGGCCGCAGCCGATCCGCAAACACTCGTTCCGACAAATCCGGCAACAGCGGATAGCGCCGGTCGGCGCGCCACCGGTTAGCGCTGCGTCGCGCTGCTCTGATTTTGTCTTCGCGCTCCTTGAGCGCCTGCCGCAATCGCATCTCCTCATCATCGCTTAGGAAGCGCACCGTTGGGCTTGGATCTACGCGACAGCGTTTTACCGCGGTTACCGGACTACACTTGAGCAACCCCCACGAGACGGCCTTCGTGAGAGAGGATCTCAGGTCATCGAGGTCACGGTTGGCGGTAGTCGCTTTCGCACCTGCCTTTAGACGATTTGTTCGCCACTTCTCGATTTGCCACGCGGTTATCTCTCCAAGGTTTTTTGTAAGCAATTCCGAGAAACTGGCTTTCAACCTGGCGACTGTCGCATCGCCGGTCTGAATGTTTGCCTTTGCCCATGGTGCGTACGCCTCGTCGATGAATGAAAGCAGCGTATGTGCCTTCGCCTGCCGCTTTGCGGCCATGGGGTCGTTGCCCTGATAGGCTTCGGCAAGGATGGTCTTGGCCTTTTCGCGCGCCATTACCGGCGTTATCGCGTCCGCCCGTCCGATTGCCATCCGACGCGCGCGCGCGAACTCGATGTAGTAGGTCATCACGCCGCTGGGCTGGACGCGAAGGAGAAAGCCGTTGAGTCGACTGTTCCTGATTTCGTAAGGCTTCGGACCCGGTTTGATGCGACTGATAAGGTCATTGCCGATGATCGAATGCATGACACGAAATCTACCGATAAGTGCGAGCGGCGTGACATTGCCGGACGTTTCCGTAAGTGCAGGGTAAGTGCAAAGTCCCCGTTCACGGCCGAACCAGCCTGGACCCTCACGAACAACCAATCAATTATAACATATTGATTATAAAAGTAAACCTTGTTCGCTGACGGTTGCTGACGTGCGTCTTCGTTCGCGATAAAATTGCGCTCATAACGGTGTTGTCGCAGGTTCGAGTCTTGCCGGGCCCACCAGGATTGTCAATGAATTGCGGAATCGCCTCTTCTTCATTTTCGGGGGTTGGAGACGCAAGCAGCAAGGCTAAGCCTCAATCAAGCAGCCGGCCAAGGCACGAACGCATATGACTCAGTCATTGACGTAGGTCCGTCGGCGTACTACTTGTTTATATGCAATTCGAGTGGCATGCGGTTAAGAGCGCCAGCAATGCCAAGGCGCGTGGTCTACCATTCGAGATCGCGATGGCGATCTTCGACGGGTCGACATTGGAGAGCCCGGACCGAAGGCGGGACTATGGTGAGCCGCGGGTGAAGGCGATCGGCTCGGTTGCCGGGCAAGTATTGGTTTGCGTCTACACAGACCGCAATGCGGTCCGGCGGATCATTAGCTTACGGGCGGCGAATAGGAGAGAACGCGATGCGTACCGTGCGGCGTACCCGAGCTGACCTCGATCTGAGCAAAGTCGACTGGCGGCGGCTCGCGGCGACAACGGATGCGGAGATCGACCGCCAGATCGCGGCCGATGCCGATACGGCACCGCTATTTTCGGCCCGCGAATTGAGACGCGCACGGCGGGTGGTGCCTGCGCCTGCGGCCGATGACGTGCGGGCGCTTCGTCGTCGGCTTGGGTTGAGCCAAAAGCAATTTGCCGCCCGCTATGGGTTCTCGGTCGAGACCGTGCGCAATTATGAACAAGGCCATCGCCGACCGGCCGGTCCGGCGCGGGTTCTTCTCAAAGTGATAGCCTCCGAGCCGGACGCGGTGACCCGCGCGTTGCTGCGGCGGTGAGCGACCCGCCGCCTCGCGCGGCGATTCGCTTGCGACGAAGCGCGGGCTGAGCTCGCAGGGCAACCGGTCAAGATATTCCGCTAGCGCATAGGGCGCGGCCTCTCCGGCAATGGTCAATCGGCGCTCGGCGGCAGCAGTCATGCCATCGATCGGGAATGGCCGGCGGCCGCGATTCCAGTATATCATGACGTCGACGCCAACTGGCCGAGCCGACATTCGTGATCGACGACCCTCGCCGAGTCCCCGGCCTCGTGACAAGATTGCGGGAAGCGTTGCCGTTCTCCGCCGGCGTGACCGCCGGATTGGTGGCCGTGATCCGGGAGCAGCTCCCGGACTGGACTGCGGCGCGACAATGCCCCGTCAGCGGAATCGACTACGCCGGCGACGAAGGTGGCATTATGTGCAGGCTCGATGTCGGCAAAGAGAACGATCGCCGAGTCTTCTACGTCTCGATTACGCACTTGACGTTCGATCGCCGATTACCGTTCTCGCGAGAGATCGCCGCTTATCAGAAGCATCGGACCAAGCGCATCAAGCGGCTCGGCGATGCGGCCAACTTCCTTGGGGAACTTTAGGGCAGGTTATGCGCGGGGGCGCTTCGGGCACGCAATGGGCGCGCAATCGGACTTAAGTCGTTGCAATCATCCACAATCAGACTCGGTGCAGCTCGACGAGAATCCCAGGATTTCCGCCGCGTCCGGGCCTTTTCGGCCCACTCAAAACGGTGTTGTCGCAGCTTCGAGTCCTGGCGGACCCACCAGGATTTTCAATGACGTGCGGGATCGCCTCCTCTCCATTTCGGCCATATTCCCGAGATTCATCGCATTGGCCGCGCCGCCGTACCTGGTAGCCTCCCCGCTTACATGCAAGGCAACGGGGCGCGAAGCCGCAATCAATAGATCGCCTTCAGCGGACCGCTTTCACTCGGCATTTCCGCGGCTTCGTCTGTTGCCGCCGCGAGGTCGCGGAGGTAATCCTCGCGGGCGTTCTCATGGATCAGCGTCAACATGAGATGGAGCCCGGGGGGATCGCGCGTGAGGCTGCACACCCAGCCGCGCCGGGTCATTCCCTTGGCGATGACGCCGACATTGGCGCCGTCGCAGCCGAATGACAGCAGCGTGAGATGGGGCTTTCCGAAGATGCGGAACCCGGGAATGGCCTCGATTCCGGCGATGTAGCCGTCCCGCATGGTCATGAGGCGGCGCGCCTCGCGGCGATAACCGTCCGCGCCGAGATAGTTGAGCGTCGCCCATGCCGCCGCGACGGCGCCGCCCGGGCGCGTTCCGACGACGGTTGCCACGGCATAGAGGCCGCTCGGCCATTCATCGATCTCGAACATGGCGCAGGCCGCGCGCTCAGCGTCGCGGAAGAACACCGTGGAGGCCGGCTTCGGCGTGAAACCGTACTTATGAAGATCGGCCGAAAGGGACATGACGCCCGGCAGCGCGAAGTCGAACTCCGGGACGGGGTAGCCGATCTGCCGGACAAAAGGAGCGAGATAGCCGCCGACGCAAGCGTCGGCGTGAAGCCAGACGCCCCTCTGCAACGCCAGCTCGCCGAGCTCGTCGATCGGGTCGATGACGCCTCTTGGGTAACAGGGCGCCGAGCCGACGATCATGATCGTGTCCTCGTCGATCGCCCGTTCGATCGCCCGCGGATCCGCGCGGAGATCGGGCGATGTCGCGGTGCGGCGAACCTCGAGGTCCATCAGCCGCGCCGCCTTGCTGAAGGCCGGATGAGCGGTCTCGGCCATGACGAGGTTGCCGCGATGCAGAGGATCGGCATGGCGCCGGCGCACCCAGTCTCGGCAGGTCTTGACGGCCATTATGATGCTCTCGGTGCCGCCGGTGCTGAGGTATCCGGCGGCCTCGCCGGGGGCGTGGAAGAGATCGAGACCGATGTCGACGATGTCCTTCTCCATCTGCCTCAGGCTGGGAAAGGCACGCCTCGCGCCGAGGGCGTTTTCGGTGAAATAGAGATTATAAGCCTGACGGCCGATCTCGGAGACGTCGTCGCTCCCGTTGCGAAAGATGAAGGCCGGCGTCCGGCCGCGGCGCCAATCGGCGTCGTCGGCCAACAGGGCCTTCAACTCATCCAGGATGTCCTGCGCCTTTCGACCCTCGGCAGGCAACGTCGCTCGCATGCCTTCCTCCCGGCTCAATGCTCGTCTCTTGTCTCGACTGCGCGATGATCACTCCGGCAGCAGTTCGACGAGGAGACGCCGCCCGTCCTGCAGATCCTCCTGCACCGCGCGCACCAGGGACTTGGGATCCCTCCGGCGGATGGCGGCGAGCATGTCCGTGTGATGGGCGCCGCCTTTCCACCCGGCATCGTAGTAGGCCGGAAACAGCAAATTCATCGACGGGCCGACTTGCAGCCAGAGCGTTTCCAGGATTTGCAGCAGGGACGGCATGGCGGCCGCGCCGTAGATCGTAAAATGAAAATCCTCGTTCAGCCGCAGAACCTCCTTCGTCACCCGGCGTCTGTAGGCGTCGCCGTGCGCCTCATAGAGCGCCTGAAGCCTGGCGTATTGCTGTGCCGTGACCTTGCGGCAGCCGGCCTCGGCCGCCAGTCCCTCGAGAGTCAACCGAATGACGCAGAGCTCGTCATAACGGCTCCGCGTCAGGACGGGGACGATCGCGGTCCGGCCCGGGCCTTGGGCCAAGACGCGCTCGGCGACGAGGCGGTTCAAGGCCTCGCGAGCCGGGGTCAGGCTGATCCCGAGCGTCGCCGCGATCTCTCGCGTGGTGAGCCGCTCGCCCGGCGACAAGAGGCCCCGGCGCAGCGCCGTGCGAAGGCTGCGGCAGGCCTGATCCCCCAAGGTGTCCGAACGCCAGACGGCCTGGAGACGGGACGTGAGCGCGCGCTTGCCGGAGCGAGGGCCGGCATCCGCCGCGACGTGGCGGTTCCTCGCGCTCTGTCTTTGCGCCGGGCGCCTCACGCCTTCGACCTTCGCTTGCGTTCCCATGGTCTCTCTGCGGGGTACGTCTCAAGATTGACCCTCGAGCTTGTTATATGTTATATCACAGACCGGTCAAATAGCCAGCATTGGCGGCCCCGACCGAGGGGCCAGCGACCCGCACGAAGCGACATCGACTGCCGGCGTTGGGAGAGGGGCGTGCAGAATTCCGGGAGCCTGTGGCCGGCCCCATGGCAGAGGCGGCGCGTTCCGCCTCCGGGCGGTAGAGCGCGATCCGGCAGGAAATCCCGCATATGAGCGCCGCCGCGCTCGCCCGCGCCGAGGCGGCCGCGTCGGGATCCGCGATCGAGCTCGTCGAGCTGACAAAGACGTTCTGGCGCGGCGGGCAATCCACCGAGGCGCTTGCCGCCATCGATCTCACGGTCAAGGCAGGCGAGTTCGTCTGTCTGCTCGGGCCTTCGGGATGCGGCAAATCTACGCTTCTGCACATCGTTGCCGGATTCATAAGGCCCGATCTGGGGCAGGTTCTGATTGACGGCCGCCCGGCGGCGGGCCCTGGTGCCGACCGATGCATGATCTTCCAGTCTCCGACTTTGTTTCCGTGGCTCAGTACGCGCGACAATATTCTTTTCGGCCCGCGGGCCCAGGGAAAGGCTCTCGATGAGGCGGGGCAGGAAGCGGACAAGCTGCTGGACTTGGTAGGGCTTGTCGGTTTTGGCGAGCATTATCCGCATCAGCTTTCCGGCGGCATGCGGCACCGTGCGGCGCTTGCCCGCGCGCTCATCAATCACCCCCGGGTGCTGCTGATGGACGAGCCTTTTGCCGCTCTCGACGCCATCACGCGCGCCTCGATGCAAGAATTCCTGCTGGAGCTATGGGAGCGCGAACGAACGACGATCGTCTTTGTGACGCACGATGTCGAGGAAGCGACGCTGCTCGCGGACAGGGTCTGCATCATGTCGGCGCGGCCTGGCCGCATCATGGCGGCGGCGGAGGTTCTCTTGCCGCGGCCCCGCGGCGAGGCCCTGCGCGATGCGCCGGAGTTCGTGGCACTCCGGCACCAGATGCGCATGGAGCTGGCGAGGGCGTGCCGATGACCGATCGGGGCACCGGCGCGGCGGGAGGCGCCGCAACGCCGGCGCCGCCGGCCGCCGGCTTCCTCTATCGGCACCAGCGATTGCTGTTCTCCGCAGGCAGCGTCTGTCTCGGGGTCGCCCTGTGGCAACTGGCCGCCATGCTCGTCATCCGTGATCCCGTCCTGCTGCCGACGCCCATCGAGACCGGCGATACTCTGTTGCGGTACCTGCGTACGCCTTATCCGACGGACGGCGAGACGCTCATCGGGCATGCAGTCACCAGTTGCCTGCGTATTCTCATCGGCTTCACGATCGGCACGGTCATCGGCATTGCCGTCGGCGCTCTCATGGCAGGGATCCGTCCTGCCCGCGCCATGATCGATCCTTTCATCGAGATTACGCGCCCGCTGCCGCCGCTCGCTTTCGTCCCGGTGCTGGTCGTTTGGTTCGGCATCGGCGAGACGCCCAAGATCGTTCTCATCGCGATAGGCGTCATTCCCGTGATGGCGGTCTCCACCGCAGCCGGGCTCGACCGCGTGTCGGAGGACATGCTGAACGTCGCACGCAGCCTCGGTGCGTCGGAAATGCACACGATGCTCCATGTGCGGATCCGCTCCGCCATGCCGAGCATCGTGACCGGGATGCGTCTCGCCATGGGGCTGTCGTGGACCAGCATCGTTGCCGTCGAAATGATCGCGGCTACCGCAGGACTGGGCTACGTCATCCTGCAGGCCGGGATGTTCTTGAACACCAGCCTGATATTTGCCGGCATCCTGACGATCGGCGCTCTCGGCATTTTTATCGATGCGCTTCTGCGCCTGCTGCTTCGGCAGCTGGACCCGACCGTGGAGGAAGCGAAATCTTCGTCGTAAACCGGAAATCACAGCGCAACGGGAGGACATGTCATGCCAAGGATAAGCAGATGCCATTTCATCGGCGGGATGACGCTGGCGATCGCCTGTCTTGCGACATTGCGGTGTGCGGCCGCCGGCCAGGTGAATGTATCGACATGGGCGCACGGAGCGCCGCTTCAAGAGGCGGTCATCGCGACCCAGCCGGACTTGCTCAAAATGATTGCCGGTGAGATCAAATGGCTGCCCATAACGAGCGGTCCGGCGGCGCTCGCGGGCATGAAGGGCGGCGCCTACGCCATCGTCAACGGGATCGGCAATCCGCCCGTTACGACGGCGATCGCGAAGGGCATCGATCTGAAGGTGGTGTGGGCGGCATTTTTCGATAACGCCGCCGTGGTCGTCGACCCGACCCTCGCCAGCCCTGCGCAGATGGCGGGAAAGACCTTTGGCACGCTGCAAGGCGCCTCGGAGGATTTCGCCTTTCATGGCTGGCTGAAGTCGCAGGGCCTGGACGGCAAAGTGAAGATCGTCGGGCTCGAGCGGCAGGCAATGGTCGCGGCTTTCAAGACGAGGGCGATTTCGGGGGGCGTCAATTCCGAGCCGGCCCTAAGCCAGATGGTCGCCGACGGCGGCAAGGTGCTTGCAACCGTAAAGGACATCAGCAAGTTGGGGTATCCCGCGATAGACGTGGTGGCGGTCGATGCCGATTATGCCAGCAAGAACCCCGCTGTGGTGCAAGGCTACGTATGCGCGCTCAAGGCTGCTTGGTCGCTGATGAATGGACCCTCCAAGGACGAGGTCTTCCGCAAAGCATCCGGATTCGTCGGCGCCGATCCCGCCACCGGCACCAAAGTGGGCAAATCCTGGCCGGTGTGGGATCCTAAGGATGAGCTGACGCAACAGGGGCTGGGCGAGCCCGGCCATATCGCTGACGGCGCCGTCGCACAGGCTTATTTCCGCACCGGCCAGTGGCTCAAAGAGCAAGGCCGCCTGGATAATCCGCCCTCCATGGATATGATCGTTGCTCATATCGATATCAGCTACGCGCAAAAGGCGCTGAGCGGCGGCTGCAAGTAAGCGGCCGCGGTTGGCGAGAGAAGCGCTCCTGGATCGCGCTATGCGGCGCTGAATGGGCGAAGTGCCGCGATGTCCGGTGCTATGCCGAGACCGGGATCGTCGGAAAGGCGGCAGCGTCCGTCGGCTACGCGCGCGAGCGCGCCCATCAAGAGCGTGCGCAGCGGGTTGGGATTGGCGTCGATCTCGAGCATTCCGCCGCCGCCGGCCGCGGCGAGGAGGTGCGCCGAGGCGAGGAGGCCAATGCCGCCGCCGAGATAATGGGGGCAATAGGCAAGGCCGGCGGCGAGCGCGCGGCGCGCCACGGGAAGACAGCCGGAAAAGCCGCCCCATTTCGCCATGTCCGGCTGCAGCACGGAGAGCGCCTTGAGGCCGATCGCCGCGGCGAAATCCTGCGTGCCGGCGATGTTCTCGCCGGCCGCGAGCGGGATCGCCGAGCGGTGCGCGAGCTCCGCCCAGACGCCGGGTGCCGCATCGGCCCGCAGCGGCTCCTCGAGCCAGCGCAGCGCAAAGGGAGCCATGCGCTCCGCCATGGCGAGCGCCTCGTCGAGATCCCAAGCCTGGTTGGCGTCGACCATCAGCGCGGCACCGGCGCCGAGGAGCGCCCGGAGCTCGCCGAGATTGGCCATGTCCCGCTCCTCGCCGAAGCCGACCTTGAGCTTGAAGGCGCGATAGCCCTCGGCGCATTTCGCCTGGGCGAGCGCCGCGGCGCCGCCGGGATTGATGCCGCTGGCATAGACCGACAGAGACGCGTCGCTGCCGCCGAGGAGATGCCAGAGCGGCTCGCCCGCGCGCCGCGCCGCGAGATCCCAAAGGGCCATGTCGAGACCGGCGATGCATTGCGCGATGGGGCCCCGCTCGCCCGCCTGGATGGCCAGGATCTCGGTGGCGCGGGTGAGATCGGCGAACACCGCCGGCACGCTCTCGACATTGCGCCCGATGAGCATCGGCAGGAATACCGTCTCGACCAGCCGGGCGCGATGCTCGGCGCCGCATTCGGGGAAATTGCACCAGACCTCGCCCCAACCGCTGCACCCTTCGCCGTCCGCGACGCGCAGCAGGAGCATCGGCCGCCGGCGCATCGTGCCGAAGGAGGTGACGACTGGTGCCGCGTTCGGCGCCCGATAGACGAGCGCCTCGACCCGCGCGATCCGGAAGGGCTCCGTGCGCGGCGCCGCGTCGAGCCCGCCAGAGGGCGGCCGCTCACTTCTTGAGATCGATTTCGAGATGGATGAAATCCCCACGATAGATGACTTCGCCTAGATAGATCACGGTGCCGTCGGCGCCGGCGAAGACCCGGCGCACATTGGCGACCGGCGAGTTGACGGGGATGCCGAGGCGCTCGGCCACCTCCATGTCGGCGGTGCCGACGGTCAGCGTCTGAACCGCCTTGGCGATCTCGACGCCGCGCAGGTTGCGCAGCAGCGGGATGACCGTCTCGTTGCGGAAGCGCGCGGGTGCCAGACGGAACACGCGGCTGTCGAGATAGATGTCGATGATGCAGTAGGGAACGTCGTTGCGGCGATGGACGCGCCGCATGAACTGATAGCTCGGGGCCGGCACGCCGTCCTTGGGCTGCAGCGGCGGCGCCGCCACGCTTTCGCAGATCAGCAGGAGCTCGGGCTTGGTGTCCTCATAGACCTCCGACAGCGCCTCGAGGCTCGTCTCGAGCCGCAGCCAGCGCGTATCCTCCGGCCGCTCGGCCACGAAGGTGCCGCGCCCCTGCTGGCGAACGATCAGACCCTCGTCGCTCAGCACGTCCATCGCCTGGCGCACGGTGACGCGCGCGACCCCGAATTCCTCGACGAGATCTTCGAGCGTCGGCAGCTTGTGTCCGGGCGGCCAGTTGCCGCGGACAAGCCGCTGCCGCATCAGGTCGGTGACCTCGACGTAAAGCGGAATCGACGCTCTCCTGAGCCTGCGCAACAAAGCGGTTTCCTATAGACCTATCATATGGTTTATAATACCATTAGTTCGGAGCGAAGGGAAGCGAGACGCGCATGGCCGCAGAGTCGAGCGCCGCAGCGGGCGGGGCGGCCGGTCGGCCGAGCCGGTGGGCAGGGGGCGGCGGCGCCGTATTGCGGCGGGCTGGGCTCCTGCTTCTGCCCTGGCTCGCCGTGCTCGCCCTGTGGTACGCGGCGGCGCTCAGCGGCATGGTCAATCCCGGTCTCATCCCGACTCCATTCCAGGTGGCGGCGCGCTTCTGGCAGCTCCTCATGCGCGAGCGCCTGGCGCTCGACATCCTCATCTCCGCGGCGCGCGTCGCCGTGGGCGTGATCCTAGGTATCGTCTTCGCCGTGCCGGCGGGCTTCGCCGTCGGCTGGTACCGGCACATCCGCACCTTCGTCGACCCGCTCATCAACTTCTTTCGCGCGCTGCCGCCGATCGCGCTGATCCCGCTGGTGATCGTCTACTTCGGCATCGGCGAGCTCGCCAAGGTGATGATCCTCTTCTATGCCTCGTTCTTCGCCGGCGTCATCGTGATGTACGAGGGCATCGGGCAGATCAGCCCGATCTACGTGCGCGTCGCCCGCACGCTCGGTGCCACCGACGGCGAGATCTTCGGCAAAGTCATCATCCCCTTGGCCGTGCCGCATATGATAACGGCATTGCGCGTCGCACTCGGAGTGGCGTGGGCGACGCTCGTCGCGTCCGAGCTCATCGCGGCGCGGCGCGGCCTGGGCGCGGTCATCGAGAACGCCGCCTCCTTCTTCCAGCTCGACACCATCTATGTCGGCATCATCTGCATCGGCTTCGTAGCACTGGCCATGGATCTGGTGCTGCGCCTGGTGGCCCGGCGGCTGGTCGGCTGGCAGGAGAGGATCGGCGCATGAGCCCGCCGGAGAGCGCAGCGGAGCGCCTCGTCTTCAACCGCGTCTCGGTCGATTTCGCGACGCCCTCCGGGACGCTCAGCGTCGTCGAGGACGTGAGCTTCGGCATCCGCGACCGGGAATTCGTCTCGATCATCGGCCCATCGGGCTGCGGCAAGACGACGATGATGAACATCGTCGCCGGCTTCGTCTCGCCGACGCGCGGTTCGGTGACGCTCGACGGCAAGCCCGTCGCCGGGCCGGGGCCGGATCGCGGCGTGATCTTCCAGGAGTACGGCGTCTTTCCCTGGCTGACGGTCGAGCAGAACATCGATTTCGGCATGAAGCTGCGCGCCAACAATCTGAGCCAAGGCGAGCGCCGCGACATCCGCGAACGCTACATGCGGCTTATGGGACTGTCGGATTTCGCGAGAGCCTACCCCAAGACGCTCTCGGGCGGCATGCGCCAGCGCCTGGCGATCGCGCGCGCCTATGCGGTGAAGCCGGTATTCCTCCTCATGGACGAGCCGTTCGGCGCCCTCGACGCGCAGACGCGCAGTGCGATGCAGAACCTGCTCTTGGAGCTGCTGCACCACGAGGGCAAGACGGTGATGCTCATCACGCATTCGGTGGAGGAGGCGCTCTACCTCTCCTCGCGCATCGTCGTCGTCACCGCGCGTCCGGCAACGATCCGCACGATCATCGACGTACCTTTCCCCTATCCGCGCGGGGAGGGGCTCCACGAGACGGAGGCGTTCGGCGAGCTGCGCTCCGAGGTGCGCGATCTCGTCATGCGCGAATACGCCGCCCAACAGCGGCAAAGCCAGGCGGCAACCGCCGATTGAGCGGCTCTTTAGGGAGGACGGAAAGATGACCATGAAGCGACGCAGGTTCCTCGCCGGGCTCGGCGCCGGCGCAGCGCTGACGGGTGCTGCGGGCTTGCCCATGCCCGCGCTTGCCCAGGCCGGGCGGAAGATCAAGATCGGCTATCTCCACACGCTCGCGGTCGACGGGCAGATTTGGCTCGGCGAGCACATGGGGACCTTCCGCAAGGAGGGACTCGACGTCGACTGGGCGCGCTTCACCACCGGCCTCGAGCTCTTCCAGGCGATGATCGGCGGCAGCATCGACATGCTGGCGACGGGCGCCGTCATTTCCAATTTCCCGGCGCGCGGCCAAGGGAAGGCTTTCCTCATCAACGACATCGAGTTCGCCACGGCCCAGCTCTGGGTCCGCCCGGATCAGGGCATCCGCGACTTCGCCGATCTCAAGGGCAAGAGGATCTCGACCACGACCGGCACGACCGCGCATGTCTTTCTCGATCTGGCGCTGCGCAGCCACGGCCTCGGGCCGGATGACGTCGAGATCGTCAACCAGCGCATGCCGGACGCGGTCACGTCCTTCATCTCGGGCGCCGTTCCGGCGGTGGCGCTCTGGGTCCCGTTCAACATCGCCGTGCGCACGAAGGTCCCCACGGCGAAAATGCTCGTCGACGCTTCGGCCTATTACCCGAAGTCGGCGATCGTCGACGGCTGGGCGGCACGCAACGACGTGTACGAGAAGGACAAGGCGGTGCTCCGCCAAGTGATCCGCGCGTGGATACCCGCCAACGACTTCCTGGTGACGCAGCCTGACGCGGCGCTCGAGATCATACAGAGCAACTATTACAAGGACGTGCCGCTGCCCGATCTCAAGGAGCAGTACAAGGCGGAGAAGACCTTCACCGCCGTGGCGTGGCGCAGGCTCTATGCCGACGGCACCGTGACCAAATGGCTCGATCAGGTCACCGACTTTTTCGTGAGGACGGGCGGCATCAGCTCTCCAGTGCACGCCGGACAATATTTCGATCCGAGCCTCTATCTCGGCCTCGTCAAGGCGTGATGCCGGAGCGGACGATCGCCCCGGCCAAGCCGCAGGAGCGCAAGGAGGACATCGTGGACGTGGGCTTCGTGGGGCTGGGGACGATGGGCAACCCGATGGCGCGCAACCTGCTCAAGGGCGGCTTCGCGCTGCGCGTCTTCGATATCGACCCCGCGGCCGTCGCGGCTCTTGCCGCCGCCGGTGCGAAACCGGCGCTCTCGGCCGCGGAGGCGGCCCGCGCCGCCGAGGTCCTCGTCACCATGTTGCCCAACGGCGAGCATGTGGAGGCAGCACTCTTCGGCGCCCGTGGCGCCGCCGAGACGCTGCCGCGCGGCAGCCTCGTCATCGAGATGAGCACGATAGCACCTTCCGCCACCGATCGCATCGCGCGCCGCCTCGCCGAGCAAGGCGTCCGCATGGTCGACGCGCCGGTCGGGCGCTCATCGCAACATGCCGTCGACGGCAAGTTGCTGATCATGGCCGGCGGCAGCGACGCCGATGTCGAACGCGCGCGGCCGCTCCTCGAAAAGCTGGGCGACACCATCGTGCATTGCGGTCCCGTCGGCAGCGGCGCACGGACGAAGATCGTCAACAACTACATGTCCATCACGCTCAACGCCACGACGGCCGAGGCGCTGACGCTTGCCGAAGCCAGCGGCCTCGATCCGGCGCTCGCGCGCCAGGTCATGCTCGGGACCGTGGCGGGCCAGGGGCACATGGGCACGACCTATCCCGCGAAGGTGCTCAAGGGCGACCTCAAGCCGGGCTTCATGGTCGACCTCGCCCATAAGGATCTGGGACTGGCGCTCGAGCTCGCGGCGCAGCTCGGCCTCACGCTGCCGACCGGCACCGCCGCCAAGTCCGCCTATGAGAGCGCCCGCGAGGCGGGACACGGCCGGGACGACTGGACCGCCCTCTACGCGGTCGCCCGAGAGAGGATCAGGCGCTAGATCGCGCCGCTTCCGCAGCGGCTCGATCGGCGCAGACACGGCGGCCGGCCGCTCGCCCGGGATCGTTTGACCTAGGTCAATGTAGCCCGGCCAAGGCCGCCGTATTAGTCGAAAGATCGGCGAGCGCTCGGCTACCGTCTTGCGCCGGGACCATTGCAAGGGACCGCGAGCCGAGCTCCGGCTCAAGGTGCGGAGGAGACCCATGTCGATGAACAAATTGCTCTGGGCCGCGGTGGTCGTGCTGGGGGCGATCGCCTTCGGCGTCGTGGCACTCAGCCGAGGCGAGCCCATCAATGCCGCGTGGCTCGTCATCGCGGCGGTCTGCATCTATTTCATCGCCTACCGCTTCTACGCCCTCTTCATCGCGGAGAAGGTGCTCGGCGTCGATCCGACGCGCCAGACGCCCGCCTACCGCCGCAACGACGGTCTCGATTACGTCCCGACCAACCGCTATGTGCTCTACGGGCATCATTTCGCGGCGATCGCCGGGGCGGGGCCGCTGGTCGGTCCGGTTTTGGCGGCACAGATGGGCTATCTGCCCGGCACCTTGTGGATTCTCGCCGGCGTGGTCTTTGCCGGCGCGGTGCAGGACATGACCGTGCTGTTCCTCTCGACGCGGCGCGACGGCCGCTCGCTCGGCGACATCGTCCGCTCCGAGATGGGGCCCGTCGCAGGCGCTGTCGCGGGCATCGGCGTCCTGCTCATCTGCATCATCATCCTGGCGGTCCTGGCGCTCGTGGTCGTCAAGGCCTTGATGGGAAGCCCGTGGGGCACCTTCACCGTCTTCTGCACCGTTCCGATCGCGCTCATCATGGGCGTCTACAGCCGTTTCATCCGGCCGGGCCGCATCGCCGAGATGTCGATCATAGGAGCTGTGCTGCTCCTCTTGGCTCTCATCTTCGGCCGCACGGTTTCCGAGACCCCGGCACTCGCCGTCTATTTCAATCTCTCCGGCACGACGCTGGCGCTGACTATCATCGGCTACGGCTTCGTGGCCTCGGTGCTGCCGGTGTGGCTGCTGCTGGCGCCGCGCGACTATCTCTCGACCTTCCTCAAGGTCGGCACGATCTGGCTGCTGGCGATCGGCATCCTCATCGTTCACCCCGATCTGCAAATGCCGGCGGTGACCCGCTTTGTCGACGGCAGCGGCCCGGTCTGGGCGGGGAGCCTCTTCCCCTTCCTCTTCATCACCATCGCCTGCGGCTCGGTGTCCGGCTGGCACGCGCTCATCTCGTCGGGCACCACGCCCAAGATGATCGAGAATGAAAGGCAAATCCCCTTCATCGGCTATGGCGGCATGTTGATGGAATCGCTCGTCGCCATCATGGCGATGATCGGCGCCACGGTGATCCATCCGGGCATCTATTTCGCGATGAACAGCTCGGCGGGGCTCATCGGGACGACGGCCGACCACGCAGCACAGGTGATCTCGTCCTGGGGCTTCGTCGTGACGCCCGACATCCTGACCGCGATCGCCAAGGATGTCGGCGAGACGAGCATCCTCTCGCGCACGGGCGGCGCGCCCACGCTGGCGGTCGGCATGGCCACCATCCTCTCGAGCTTCCTGGGCGGCCGGCTTCTCATGGGGATTTGGTATCACTTCATCATTCTGTTCGAGGCGTTGTTCATCCTGACGACGGTGGACGCCGGCACGCGCGTCCTGCGCTTCATGATCCAGGATTTCGTGGGCAACATCGTGCCGGCCTTCAAAGAGACGAAATCCTGGGCCAACAACCTCATCGGCTCGGCGCTGGCCTGCGTGCTGTGGGGCTATATCCTCTACGAGGGCGTCATCGATCCCTACGGCGGCATCTGGACCCTGTGGCCGCTCTTCGGGACCGCCAACCAGATGCTTGCGGCCATCGCACTCACCCTGTGCACGGTCGTGTTGTTCAAGATGAAGCGCCAGCGTTACGCCTGGGTCACCATCGTCCCGGCGGGGTGGCTCGTCATCACCACCATCACCGCGGGGCTGGAGAAGGTCTTCAGCGCCAACCCCGGGGTCGGCTTCGTGAGCCATGCCGTCAAGTTCAGCGAGGCGCTCGCGGCGGGCCAGATTCTGGCGCCGGCGAAGACGGTCGAAACGATGGGCCGGGTCATCTTCAACGACTATCTGGACGCGACGCTGGCCGCTCTCTTCGTGGCCGTCGTGGTGGCGACCGTGATCTATGGCTTCATCAATGCGCGTAAAGCGATGGGCACGCCCAGGAGCACCGCGGTCGAGATCGGAGGCATTGCCGGCGCGCCGGCAGGGGGCAGCGATGACTAAGCTCAAACGGCTGGGCAAACAGGTGGTTCAGACCGCGCGCCTCATGGTCGGCATTCCGGACTTCGAGACCTACGTCGAGCATCGCAAGGCCCGTCACCCGGGCGAGCCGATCATGAGCTACGAGGAATTCTTCCGCGAGCGTCAGAACGCGCGCTATGCCATCGAGAAGGGCAAATTCAAGGGCTGCTGCTGAGGAGACCGGGCCGGCCGCGCCGGCCCGCCTTCCCGCGGCCTGCAACGATGCATGCTTCCAGGGAATGACGCGCATGGTCGCCAAGCTGAGCGACATGACTCCGAAGGTCGATCTCACTCACGGCAAGGGCACCGGGCCGGTCCGCCTGCGCCGCCCGCTCTATGTCGACCTCCTGCCGCCCTGCAACCAGAGCTGCCCCGCAGGCGAGAATATTCAAGCCTGGCTCGACTTGGCCCAGACCGGCAAATATCGCGAAGCCTGGGGAGCGCTGGTGCGCGACAACCCCATGCCGGCCGTTCACGGGCGGGTGTGCTATCACCCGTGCGAGAGCGGCTGCAACAGGGCCGAGCTGGACGCGCCGGTCAGCATCCACGCGGTCGAGCGCTTTCTCGGCGACCTCGCCGCCAAGAAGGATTGGTCCTTCAAGATCGAGGCGCCGCCGAGCGGGAAGCGCATCCTGATCGTGGGCGCCGGCCCGTGCGGGCTGTCGGCGGCCTACCACCTGGCGCGCCTCGGTCATGCGGTCGAGATCCACGAGGCCGGGCCGCTGCCGGGCGGCATGATGCATTTCGGCATCCCGGCCTACCGGCTGCCGCGTGCGGAGCTCATGGGCGAGATCCGCAGGATCGAGGCGATGGGCGTGAAGATCGTCCTCAACCGCAAGGTCGAGGACGTGCTCGCGGAGAAGTCCGCCGGCAACTTCGATGCCGTCCTCATCGCGATCGGCGCGGACGTGGGCAAGCATGTCGAGATACCGGCGCGCGACGCCGTGCGCGTGCTCGATGCCGTCTCGCTCCTGCGCGATGCCAGGATGGGCGAGGCGCCGCGCCTCGGCCGCCGGGTCGTGATCTACGGCGGCGGCAATACGGCGATGGACGCGGCCCGGACGGCGAGGCGTCTGGGCGCCGAGGAGGCGCTCATCGTCTATCGGCGCGACCGCGCGCACATGCCGGCGCGCGCCTTCGAGGCGGACGAGGCGCTCGAGGAAGGCATCAAGATCAAGTGGCTGAGCACCATCAAGGAGATCGCCGGCGCCGACCTCACGGTCGAGATCATGGTGCTCGACGAGAAGGGGCGGCCGCAGCCGACCGGACGCTTCGAGACGCTCACGGCGGACGCGGTCCTCCTCGCCCTCGGCCAGGAGACGGACAGCGCCTTCCTGCGCCGCGTTCCCGGCATCGAGTTCGGCGCCGACGGCATGGTGCTGGTGTCGCCCGACATGATGACCGGTCATCCCGGAATCTTCGCCGGAGGAGACGTGATCCCGGGCGAGCGGACCGTCACCGTCTCGGTCGGCCACGGCAAGCGGGCGGCGCGGCACATCGATGCCTGGCTGAGCGGCGGGCGCTACGAGAAGCCGGCCAAGGCGCCCGTCGTGCGCTTCGACATGCTCCATCTGCCGGTCTACAGCGATGCCGATCCCCGCTCCCAGAAGACGCTGTCCGCCGCCGCGCGCGTCAGCGGCTTCGAGGAGGTCGTCCGCGGGCTCGAAGAGAACGAGGCCCGCTTCGAGGCTCAGCGTTGCCTCTCGTGCGGCAATTGCTACGAGTGCGACAACTGCTATGCGGCCTGTCCGGAGGACGCCATCCTCAAGCTGGGGCCGGGACGGCGCTACCGCGTCGACTACGACAAGTGCACCGGCTGCGCCGTGTGCTTCGAGCAGTGCCCTTGCCACGCCATCGAGATGGCGGCCGAGCCGCAGGGGGTCGACTGAGACGACCCGGGCGAGCGCGTCCGGATGCCGGGCAAAATGGCCGGATCGGACGCTCGACCGCCGTTGCGGCCGCCCCCGGTGCCGCCCGCCGCCCGCGCTTCGCGTCCGTATTGCACGAAGACCGGAAAGGCGCGAATATTCATGCCAGGACGGGCGTCGTCCGGGCAATCCCGGCTTGCAGTCGTCAATCGGCCGCCCGATGCGTGATCGCGGACTGGCGATCCGGTCGGAAAATCGGTCAATTTTTTGAACGGGGGGAAAAGAAAATGAGCGAAGCGACCGCGAGTCCGACCCAGAGGCAGATTTTCAAAGTCGCGCTGGCGAGCATCATCGGCTCGGTGATCGAACAATACGACTTCCTCGTCACCGGCGTCATCGCGGCGACCGTCTGGGGCGGCATCTTCTTCAAGCTGCCGGGCCTTGCGGCCGTTGCGGCGGCGATCGGCGTCTACGGCCTCGGCATCATCATCCGCCCGGTCGGCGCCTATATCTTCGGCAACATCGCCGATCGGCGGGGGCGCAGGGACGCCATGGTTTATGCGCTGGTGCTGATGGGCGTCAGCACGCTGCTGATCGGGCTTACGCCGACCTACGACAGCATCGGCGTCGCCGCGCCGGCGCTGCTGATCGTCTTCCGGCTCATGCAGGGGATCAGTTTCGGCGCCGAGTTCGGCACCGCCTCGACCTGGGTGGTCGAACAGGCGGCGCGATCGAAGTACCGCGCCTTCTGGGGTGCCTGGGTCGGCTTCGCGATCCCGATCGGGCTGCTCCTCGGCTTCGGCTCGGTGATCTTCGTCAAGTCGCTGATGACGCCGCAGGATTTCATCGCCTGGGGCTGGCGCATCTTCTTCTTCGTCGGCTTCCTGGTGGCGATCGTCGGCATCGTCATCCGGACGCGCACCCAGGACAGCTTCGTCTTCGAACGGCACAAGTCGCAGGGTGCGATTCTCGCGCATCCCGCGAGACAGGTCTGGCGCGAGATGCCGCTGCGCATCCTGCGCACCTCGCTGGTGAACGCGATGTTCGGCGGCGCGTTCTTCCTCTACTTCGTGTTCGGCACCGGCTACATGAAGGCGGTCGGCTTCGCCGGATCGACGCCCGAGACGATCGGGCTGATCGCCGCGGCCTTCATGCTGGTGTTCATGATCATCGGCTCGGTGCTCGCCGACGTCATCAACCGCCGGACCATCCTGTTGATCGCCGCCGTCGTGTTCCTCATCTTCGCCATCCCGTATTTCTACCTGATCAACTCGGGCAGCTTCATCCTCGCAACGATCGCCGAGATCGTCGGATTCGGCTTCGTCTTCGGCTTCGGCTATGGCGCGATACCGGCCTTCTATACGGAGAATTTCCCGACCAAATACCGCGGCTCGGGCGCGAGCGCCGGTTATCAAATCGCGCAGGTCTACGGCGGCGGGCTGATCCCGATTCTCGCCGGCCTGCTCCTCGAGGCCTACGGCATTCACAGGGCCTATATCTATATCGGGCTTCTGGTGATGGTCTACGCGGTGCTGGCGATCTTCGCGATTCTCGCCACGCCGGAGACGAAGCACGCCAATCTCGAAGGGTGATGCCGCCTAAGCGGTGCCGCCGGGCGGACGGCGCGCCGGCCGCCGTTGACAAGCTGCCGTCTGGCTCGCAAGTATGCCTCGAGCCCGAATGCCGAGGATCGTATTGCGCTGTCTCTGCCGCATCGCGGCGTTGCTGCCCTTGCTGCCTTGTGCGGCGGGACCGGGCTTCGCGACGCAGCCCCTTGCCTTCGCGGGCCCCCAGGCAGCGGTGACGGCGCCGCCGATAGACGCCCCTCCGAGGATCGACCGCGTCCTCGTGATTAAGCACTTGCGCCGGCTCTACCTCCTCGCGAGGGGAGAGATCGTCGCGGCCTATCCGGTCAAGCTCGGGCATCATCCTCTGGGGCCGAAGGTGGAGGCCGGCGACGGCAAGACTCCCGAGGGCGACTACGTGCTCGACCGCCGCAACCCTTTGAGCCTCTTCACGCTGGCACTCCATGTCTCCTATCCGAACGAGCGCGACCGCGCGCACGCACGCGCCCTCCATGTGAATCCGGGCGGCGCCATCGAGGTCCATGGCGATCCCTTCGTGGCGAGCGCCATCAGCGCCGGCAAGCTGCGCACCGCCTGGACCGCCGGCTGCATCGCCTTGTCCAACGCCGATATGAAGCAGGCGTGGGACCTGGTCGCCGACGGCACCCCGATCGAAATCGAGCCGTGAAAATGCGATCCCGCGGCACTCGCGGCGGCGGCGAGCCGGCCCCGCCGGAATGTCGAGGCGTCGCGTTCTGGCGCCGGGCCGGGCCCGGTCAATCCGGGGCGCCGTGGCCGGAGACGACGCGGACCACGCCGCGAATGACGTCGCGGAACGCCTCGTCGTAGTTCACGCCTTTTATTCCCCAGGCGTAACCGACGCCGTGCCAGAGCATCTGCCACGACCCGACCCAGCCGGGCAGGGCGGGTTGGAACTCGAGCGAGCCGACGACAATCACTTGATCCGGAGAGGATGCCGCCAGAGGCGGCGGGAACCAGCCCATGGTGATGCCCCAGGCGACGAGCTCGGCCTCGCTCGGAATACGCACCTTCATGCCGTAGTCGCCGGCCAGGCTGGCGAAAGCGACCCGTTGCTCGGCGGCGGCAGGAGCCTCGGCGCTCAGCAGATAGGACCCCTTGGCGCCGCGCACCGTGGAGGGCGGGCACCACCACGGGGCGCCTGCCGCGCCAGGGCCGCAAGCCGAGATGCGCCAGCGCCCGGTCGATCCGCGCCCGGTCGAAGGTCACCGTGAGGTAATGCGATCGGTCGTAGCTGGCCTGGTCGTCCCTGTGCGCTATGAGCGCCTTCGGATCGATGTAGTAGAAGGAGGCGACCAGGGCGTCCGCGTGCGCCGCGAGCTTAGCCGTACGCGGATCGCCTTGCAGCCGCGGCTCGCCCGACACCTTCACGAGGACTTCGCGCAGGCACTGCGCGAAGCCGCTCGGGCGGCTGCGCATGTCCGTGCCGCTGACGATGGCGGTCGCCTGGTAGAAGCCGCTCGTATCTTGCGCGCGGCCCGGCCGCGCGTCGGCGGCAACGAGCGCAAGCGAGAGGACGACGAGCAGCCATGCCGCTGCCAGCCGCCCGTGCCGGAGCTGCCGATCTTCCATCGCCTGTCTCCCTTCTCCCGATCGCGCGGACCCACGACTGGAGGCCGCGGGTCCATAACTATCCATAGATATATAGACAGTTATAGACTAGCCTCTCAGCCGAGACTCTGCAACGCTCGAAATCCGCGATTGAAGTGACCCGCGGACCGCCGGAGACGGCCGTCCTCAGGGCGGCCGCCGAAGGCCGTCCAAGCGTCCCGAGTTGACGGCCGATATCCGAGGTTCGCTTTGTGCGAATATCGGGCCAAAAAAGGCATGGTCATGATTTCATTGTATTTATTTCTTGTTTAGTAAAATTTTGCCGCGGCAAATATCTTATTCCGTTTGTAAAATAAAACCCGCGTCCCCATATACAAAAACATTGATAAAATCAAAATTCGGAGGTCCCATGAAGGCGGCCCTTACAGGCGTGCAGCACCACAACGCCGCGGCGGAGCATCACGACCAAGCGGCACGGCATCATCGCCAGGCGTCGAAATACTACGAAGAGAACGACCATGCGCATGCCGCGCACCAAGCCCTCATTGCCCACGGCCATGCCCAACAGGCCGCGCGTCACGGCAATGAGGCGACCAAGTACCACATCGAGCAGCATGGCATGGAGGCGTCCACCTAGGCGAATGGGCGGCGGCTCGTCCGCCGCCGGGAATTCGTCCGGTCCGCAGAACGTCAGGGAGAATACACGTCATGGCATCCAAACCTGGTCTTGCGCAGCGATTTGAGGATTATCGGCCGTCCAAGACGGTGCTCGCCTGGTCTTGCGCCGCCTGCATCGTTGCCACCATGATCGTCGGCTTTGAGTGGGGCGGCTGGGTGACCGGCGGCACCGCCTCGGACATGGCGAGCAAGGCAGCGGCGGGAGCAAGCGCCGAATTGGCGGCCGGAGTTTGTGCCGTGCAATTCAACAAGGCTTCCGATGCGGGCGTCCAACTTGCGGCGCTGAGCAAACTCGACGCTTGGGAGCGCGGGGACTTCATAAAGAAGGGCGGCTGGGCCACGCTGCCCGGCATGAAGGATTCGGTCGAGGGCGCCGCCGATCTCTGCGCCAGGCAGCTCACGGAAGCCAAACTCTCGCCGGTGAAAGCCAGCGGTACTTCCGGCTGACTATTGCGCTCAGGGCGCGGGCGATCGACGAAGGGGCGCCGACGGGAGATCGTCGCCCGGTTCCTCGCGGCGGGAACCGGAGGGGCGCTTGTTGCCGAGCGCGGTGGGACGCGCGGACGTGCTTGAGGCGCTCTCTCCGGGCCGGAGGATGAGGTGATGCACCAGGCGGTATCGCGGCTCCTCCTCGAGCTTCCGCTCTTCCTCGTCACCGCCGTCGCGACGCACCTGGTCATGTCGCTGGGGCAGACGCTGATGCATTGGCAGCTCGGCCATCATGCGACGGGCGGCAAGTTCTTCCGCAATCACATCAAGTTTCACCACACGTACTATTCCAAAGATCACCTGGTGTCGCGGACCTACCTTGGCGACGAAGGGAACAATACGCCCTTCTTCTTCATTCCCGTTTTCCTGGCCGGAGCGTGCACTTACTTCCTCTTGCCGCTCGATCTCTTCGTCGTCCAAATAGCCGTCTGTGCGGCGTCCTTCTACGCGCACGTCTTTTTCGACAAGGAATACCACGTCGAGGCGTCGCGGCTCCTTCGCTTTGCCTGGTTCAGACGCATGCAGGAGCTTCACTTCACGCATCACCGCCACGCGGACTGCAATTTCGCGGTGATCGATTTCTTCTGGGATCGCATCCTGGGCACCTATCGACGGCCGGATGCCTGAATCGGACGAATTAAGCCCTGCGAGTCGGATGGAATATTTCGGCGATTCGCAGGGATTTATGAATTTCTTGACGATGTCTTGGTTGTATTTGGCACGCCGCCGTCCCATGTAGCGGAATACGCGTTGGCACTCTCTCCGCGAGAGTGCCAAATCCCCGCGAAAATCTCGCTCCAGGGAGACCGTCAATGACATTGCGTCCGTTGCAAGACCGCGTCCTCATCCGGCGCGTCGAGCCGGAGGCGAAGACCTCCGGCGGCATCATCATTCCGGACACCGCGCAGGAAAAGCCGATGGAAGGCGAAGTCGTCGCCGTCGGCGCCGGCGCGCGCGATGCGGATGGCCGGCTGCACCCGCTCGACGTCAAGGCGGGCGACCGCGTGCTGTTCGCGAAGTGGTCGGGCAGCGAGTTCAAGCTCGATGGCGAGGACCTCATCATCATGAAGGAATCCGACATCATGGGCGTGATCGATCGGGCCGCCGCGAAGAAGAAAGCCGCTTAAAGCCGCTTAACGATTGGAGACGGAACCATGGCTGCCAAGGAAATCAGATTTAACGGCGACGCGCGCCAGCGCATGCTGCGCGGCGTCGAGACCCTCGCGAACGCGGTGAAGGTGACGCTCGGCCCCAAGGGGCGCAACGTCGTCCTCGCCAAGTCCTACGGCGCGCCGCGCATCACCAAGGACGGCGTGACGGTCGCCAAGGAGATCGAGCTTACCGACAGGTTCGAGAACATGGGCGCGCAGATGGTGAAGGAGGTCGCCACCCGGACCAGCGATATGGCCGGCGACGGCACGACGACCGCGACGGTCCTGGCCCAGGCCATCGTGCGGGAGGGAGCGAAGGCGGTCGCCGCCGGCATGAATCCGATGGATTTGAAGCGCGGCATCGACATCGCGGTCGAAGCGGTCGTCGCCGACATCAAGCGGCGCTCGAAAAAGATCTCGACCAACGCCGAGATCGCCCAGGTCGGGACGATCTCCGCCAACGACGACCGCGAGATCGGCGAGATGATCGCCGAGGCGATGCAGAAGGTCGGCAACGAGGGCGCCATCACCATCGAGGAGGCGAAGTCGCTCGAGACCGAGCTCGACATCGTCGAGGGCATGCAGTTCGACCGCGGCTACATCTCGCCCTACTTCGTCACCAACGCCGAGAAGATGTTCGCCGAGCTCGAGGAGCCCTACATCCTCCTGCACGAGAAGAAGCTGCCCGGCGTGCAGGCCATTCTCCCCTTGCTCGAAGCGGTGGTGCAGAGCGGCAAGCCGCTGCTCATCGTGGCCGAGGACATCGAGGGCGAGGCGCTGGCGACGCTCGTCGTCAACAAGCTGCGCGGCGGCCTCAAGGTCGCGGCGGTGAAGGCGCCGGGCTTCGGCGATCGGCGAAAGGCCATGCTCGAGGATATCGCCATCCTGACCGGCGGCCAGGTCGTCAGCGAGGACCTCGGCATCAAGCTCGAGAACGTGACGCTCGACATGCTCGGCCGGGCCAAGAAGGTGCGTATCGAGAAGGAGAACACCACGATCATCGACGGCGGCGGCAAGAAAAACGACATCAAGGGCCGCTGCACGCAGCTCCGCGCGCAGATCGAGGAGACGAGCTCGGACTACGACAAGGAGAAGCTGCAGGAGCGCCTGGCGAAGCTGGCCGGCGGCGTCGCGATCATCCGCGTCGGCGGGGCGACCGAAACCGAAGTGAAGGAGCGCAAGGATCGCGTCGATGACGCGATGCATGCGACCCGGGCTGCGGTCGAGGAGGGCGTCGTCGCTGGCGGCGGCGTCACGCTCCTTTACGCGAGCAAGGGGCTCGGCCGGCTCAATCCCGAGAACGACGACCAGAAAGCGGGCATCGACATCGTGCGCCGGGCGCTGCAGGCGCCGGCCCGGCAGATCTTCGCCAATGCCGGGGCCGACGGCTCGGTCATCGTCGGCAAGCTCCTGGACAAGGGCGATGCCAGTCACGGCTTCGACGCGCAGAGCGGCAACTACGTCGACATGATGAAAGCCGGGATCATCGACCCGACCAAGGTCGTGCGCCTCGCGCTGCAGGGCGCTGCCTCCATCGCCGGCCTTCTCATCACCACCGAGGCGATGGTCGCCGATAAGCCGGAGAAGGATGCCCAGGCCATGCCGGGCGGCGGCATGGGCGGCGGCATGGACTACTAAGAGCAAACGACCCCTGCTGGCTGCGGCATCCGCACGATCTGGCGGATGCCGAACGGGCATTCGGCGTTCCGCTCGACGCGCCGCTCATTCGCCCCGCCGCCCCTGCTCCCGTCACGGCAGGCCGGCGCCCCGTGCCGCGGCCGGCAGGACATAGGCCGCGATGGCCCAGAAATGGAGTGCGGCCCCCACCACGACGAAGACGTGCCAGATCGCGTTGTGGAAGGGCAAGCTCTTCCAGCGATACATCAGGATGCCCGAGGTATAGGCGACCCCGCCTGCGACGATGAGCGCAAGGCCCGTCGGCCCCATGGTGCCGAGCAGCGGCCGGTACCACGCGAGGCCGAGCCAGCCCATCGCCACATAGATCGGGATCGACAGCCGGTGGAGGCGCCTGATCCAGAACATCCGGGCGGCGACGCCGAGGAGCGCAAGGACCCATTCGATCGCCACCAACGGGATGCCGCCCCGCTCGCGCAGTGCGATGAGGCCGACCGGCGTGTAGGTCCCGGCGATCAAGATGAAAATGGCGCAATGGTCGAGCGTCGCCGCAATCCAGACGCGCGCTCCGTGCGGGCGTCCGTGGTAGAGGGCCGAGCTCGCAAAGGCGAAGAATCAGGCTCGCACCATAGACGGCGACGGCGAAGACCGTCCGCCCTTCGCTCTCGACCGGCAGCGAGCGCAAGAGTGCGACGAGTCCCGCGGCGCTCAGAACGGCCGCAGCACCGTGAATGAGCGCGCTGAGGAGGCTCGAGCGGTGAAGTTTCGTCGGGCCTGCCAGGTCGAGTTCGCTCATGGTAGCGCTTGCCGCCGTTTATTCCGCATCATAGCCTGGTCAACGTTCGGGCCATCCGCAGAGCGTCGGGAAGCGGCAAATGCCGCCGCCTCGCCCCCTTGCCGAATAAGATCGCATTCACGCCGCAAAAAGCATAGACTCCGCTATCCTCCATCACAGGAGCCGCCGTGACCAGCGAGGAAGGCCACATTCGGGTTGTGGCGCGCCAGGCCGTCTGCGCCATGGTCGGCCGTCATATCGAAGTATCGGTCGATGCCGATCGGGTGCTGCGGCTGATACCGCCGAATGGGGCGGGCGCCGAGGTTCGTGTCGAGATGCTGGGCCCCGTCGGTGCGCCGGAGCGCAGCAACGTCACGGTATCGGCCAAAGCGGAGGCGGCGGCGTGGGGCATCGACGAGATCGTGAGTGCCGCGCGCCGTGCTGCAGACAGGATATTGATCAAGAATCCCTCCTGGCGCCGGACATTGGCATGACCCACGCCGCATCGTGAGCAGCTTCGCCGCACTTTCACCCGCCTCCGGGCGGCGGGAAACGGGGCACCCGGCGCCGCCGGAATACGGCACGCCGCTCGCGGCAGCTTGCAAATCTGGAGCTCGATCGCCATTTCGATGTCATCCCGCCGCTTGACGAGAGACTGGCCGTTGTCCGGAGCCGATGCGTCCCGGACGGAAGACTCCGATATCTCCACCCCAGAGAAGGCTCAAAATGCACGCGCACAAGTATAAGGTCGGACAGAAGGTCAGGTTCTTTCAGCGCTCGATCAGCCTTCTGCCGCGGCCGGGCAATCCCGAAGCCTCTCCCGAGCGCTATGAGATCGCCCGGCTTCTGCCCAGCAATGGTGCCGAGTTTCAGTATCGCATCAAGGGATGCACCAAGGGGCAGGAGCGCGTCGTGACGGAAAGCGAGATCGGATGACGGCCGCCTCGCGGCCGCTCGGCCTCTCTCGCAAGTTGCCCGTGATACGGTCGTCGCCGGCGGCGCATGAAGCCGACGGCTCATGAGCTTGCGAAAAATCCGCCAGCCGGCCGGCCGCGAGAGGCTGAGAGCCGCCCACCCCATCGAGAAAGATCCAGCATGAAAAACGCACGCAGACAGTGCCTAGGAGCACGAAGACGCCCTCAAAGAGCGCGGCCCGCGCGGCCGCGGGCAAGCTGATGGCCGACGATCGAGACGGCAAGGCAAAGGGCGGGGCGCCGGCCAGCGGGCTGCCCACGGACGAGGAAATCGAGGCAGCTGCCGATCGCTTGGGTGCGGATTGGCTGCGCGGCGCCGCGCGGCCGCACGCCGCCGGGGCGAGCCGGATCGTTCAGAACCTCGCGCATGGCCGCGCGCATCCCGTGACGGTGGAGATCAGGCGCTTGCCGCAGCGCCCCGCCAAACCGCGCTGACGCTGGCGATTTTCCCCCTCTGCCCGACGCCTGCCGCGGAAGAAGCTTGACATTTCCGCGCCGATCACCATTTATGCAGGCAGATTACTCGCGATCGCGCGAGGGGCTTCCGCACAGCGGGGCCGACCTTTCACGAGATAATCCTCAAAACCTCCGTTCCTCCAATGCGCATGGACGACGGCAAAGCGCCAGCGGCCATGCGCGTCCTGATGGGCGTGCCTTTTGCGGCGCCATAAGGACAACTGCATCTCATGAGCAATACGACTTTCACCACACTTGGCCTCGTCGAGCCGATTCTCCGTTCGCTCGAGGCCGAGGGCTACAAGGCGCCCACGCCCATCCAGGCGCGGGCCATTCCGCCGCTCCTTGCCGGCAAAGATCTGCTCGGCATAGCGCAGACGGGAACCGGCAAGACGGCGGCCTTCGCACTTCCGCTCCTCCAGCATCTCTCGCAGTCCGCCGGGCGGGCGCAACCGCGCGGCGCGCGCGCCCTCATCCTGGCGCCGACGCGCGAGCTCGCCATTCAGATCGCCGACGCCCTCTCCGCCTACGGCCGGCATCTCAAGCTGCGCCACGCCGTCATCCTGGGCGGCGTCCCCCAGGGCCGCCAGGTCAAGGCGCTCGCCGGCGGCGTCGATGTCGTCGTCGCGACGCCCGGCCGGCTGCTCGATCTCGTCGATCAGCGCTATCTCCGCCTCGACGGCGTCTCCCGGCTCGTGCTCGACGAAGCCGACCGCATGCTCGACATCGGCTTCATTCACGCCATCCGCAAGATCGTGGCACTGCTGCCGCGCCAGCGTCAAAGCATCATGTTCTCGGCGACCATGCCGGCCGATGTCGAGCGGCTCGCGCGCGACATCCTGCACGATCCGGTCCGTATCGCGGTGACGCCGTCGGCGACCACGGTCGATCTTGTCGAGCAGCGCGTGATGCACGTCGACGCGAAGCAGAAGCGCGCCGTGCTCGCCGAGCTGTTCGCCGATCGGTCGCTCTCGCGGGTTCTCGTCTTCACGCGCACGAAGCATGGCGCCAATCGCGTGGCCGAGCATCTCGACCGCTCCGGCATCGCCGCCGAAGCCATCCATGGCAACAAGTCGCAAGGTGCCCGTCAGCGCGCCCTGGAGAACTTCAAGCTTGGCGCTGCGCGTGCGCTCGTGGCGACCGACATCGCGGCGCGCGGCATCGACATCGACGACGTGACCCACGTCATCAATTTCGAGCTGCCCAATGAGCCCGAGACCTACGTGCACCGCATCGGCAGGACCGCGCGCGCGGGCGCCCGCGGCATCGCCGTCTCGCTCTGCGATGCGTCGGAGACCGATTACCTGCGCCGCATCGAGAAACTGACGGGCTGCCGCATCGGGATCGTCGGAGGCACGGGCCAGGCGCCGCCAAGCCCGAGCCGGGATGGACAGCCGTTCCGTCAAACGAAACCCGCCCAAGCGAGGGCGCACCAGGAAAAGGGCTTCCGGCACAGAGGCCGTCAGCGCTTCCAGCGCCGCTCCGACACGGCCCGCGCCGGGATCTAGGCTGGCTACTCCAAAGTTCGTTGGAGGCGGCCGAACACCTTTCTTCGTCGCTCCCGCGAAAGCGGGAGTCCGGTCCGAGCCGGCGTTCTACCGGAACACCGCCTGGATGCCCGCTTTCGCGGGCATGACGCGCGCTCGACCGGACTTGTTTTTGTGCGCCTCCATAGCAATCTATGGTGGATGCTCCAGTAACGCGCCCGGCCTGAAGATCAATTCCCGGTGTTGGCTGCGCCGTCCGCGGGGCAAGGAGAGACGCAATGAAACGCTTGCTACTCGCGGCCGAACACGGCGACGCCGGTGCCCAATTCAATGTTGGCATCCTCTATGACAACCGGCTGGACGACAATGGCCACCCCACTGCGGGCAACCGGCCGGAGTCGATCAAGTGGCTGCTCAGGGCCGCTCAGCAAGGATTGGCTCGCGCGCAAAACAGGCTCGCGGAGATCTACGCCGAGGACACCGATGCGCCGGGGGACCGCGTCAAGGCTTGCGTCTGGTTTCTTCTGGCGGCGGCGAACCTGAGCGGCGCTCATCGCCAGGCGGCGCAGTCGGGATACGAGCGGCTTGCCAAGGAGATGACGCCTGCGCAGATCGCGAAAGTGCGGCGTCTCGCGCGGCTCTGGAAGCCGACGGCGCCGGACAAGGCGGCCGGTTAGCCGGCGTGGGTCAACGCGGGCCGTCGAAGGTGGGTGACTATGACGGACGATCCGGTCGAGCTCGATGAGCACCGCGGCATGATGGCCCAGAAGTCCACCGAGATCCGCCGGCGTCTCCACGAGGTGCAGGCCAACCAGACGGCGCTGCGGCATCGGCAGGAGGAATTCGAGAAGTTTCTCCTCGCCGCTCCCGCGGCGACGTGGCTGGAGGCGGCGGTGAAGGCGCGCTATCTCCTTCAGCTCTTTGCCGCCACCCCGGATGCTCAAGACCCGCGCCGCAAAGAGCTCATCGCGAGCGTGCTGGACGACCTCGCGCGGTTATCCGAATAATGGAGATCATTGCCGGGAGGTGACGGCCGGCTGGGCGGCCGATCTTGGCACGCTCGACGCGTGGAGAGCAACGATTGTCAATCCTTCATGCCTTCAAGCGTCCGCCGACACCCTCCCCCTGGTCGAACGAAGAGCCAGTCCGCGCGGATCTCTTCAGCATCGAGCGCCTCGAGCAGCATGCCAAGAGCCTCGCGGCCGCAGAAGGCGTTGCGCCAAAGCCGGGGGCCGGCCGGCCGCTTGCGGCACGGCTGCGAGACAACGGCCGGGCTCTGCTCGAAGCCTATCGCACGATCGCCAAGGGTACTCGCGAGGAGCATCCGATAACGCCCGCCGCCGAGTGGCTGATCGACAATGTTCACGTCGTCGACGAGCAAATCCGCAAAATCAAGGACGATCTCCCACCCGGCTTCTACCGCCAGCTTCCTAAGCTCGCGGGCGGGCCGTTGGAGGGGTATCCGCGCGTGTTCGGTCTGGCCTGGGCCTTCATCGCCCACACTGACAGCCGCTATGACCCGGAGACCCTGTTTCGCTTCGTGCAAGCATACCAGTCCGTGCAGCCGCTCACGATCGGCGAGCTCTGGGCGGTCGCGATCACGTTGCGGATCGTCCTCGTGGAGAATTTGCGGCGTCTCGCCGATGGCATCGTAAAACGCCGAACGGCACGGCGGGAAGCCGATATCCTGGCCGATCGCCTGTTGGGCGTCGGCAGCGAGGAAGCGGAACCGGCGGCGGAGGTCCTGTCCGGCCTCGATCCGGCCTCATTGTCGGTGGCCTTCGTTGCACAGCTGGTGCAACGCTTGCGCGATCAGGATCCGAGGGTGACGCCGGCCGTCCTGTGGTTGGACGAACGCCTGGCCGCTCGGCGAACGACCGCCGACGAAATCGTCCGAGAGGAGCACCAGAGGCAGGGTGCGACGAACGTGACGATCCGCAACATCATCACGAGCATGCGCCTCATATCGGACGTCGACTGGCCGGAGTTTTTCGAGAGCGTCAGTCTAATCGATGCGACGCTGCGCGCCGGCAGCAATTTCGCTGAAATGGACTTTCCCACGCGCGATCTCTACCGGCGCGCGATAGAAGAGATGGCGCGCGGTTCGGGGCGCTCGGAGCTCGAACGTCGCTCGGCGCGCGCTGTTGGCTGCCGAGCGCGCATCGCACGACCCCGGGTACTACCTCATCGCGAAAGGGCGGCGCCGCTTCGAGAAGGAGCTCGGATATCGCGTCTCGATGGGAGGAAGGCTCGCTCGGGCCAATGCGGCCATCGGGATCGCGGGATACGTCGGGACGATCGCCATCGTCATCGCGATCATCGTTGCTCTGACGTTGTTCTGCACAACGGGCTCCGGAAGCAGCTGGGCGCTTTGCGCGCTGGTCCTCCTCGCCTTGATTCCGGCATCGGACGCGGCGCTCGCGCTGGTGAATCGCGGCGCCATGGACCTGATCGGTGCCACGGTCCTGCCCGGTCTCGAGCTTCGCGGCGGCATACCGCGGCAGCTCAGAACGATGGTCGTCATCCCCACGCTGCTCACAACACGCGCCGCCCTCGAGGAGCAGATCGAGCGCCTCGAGGTCCACCATCTGGCGAGCCCGGACGGGGACATCCGCTTTGCCCTGCTCTCGGACTGGACCGACTCGGCCGCGGAGCATGCGCCGGGCGACGACGAGCTATTCGACGCGGCCGTCGACGGGATCGCGCAGTTGAACCGGCGGCACGAACCGGCGCCGGATGGCGACCGGTTCTTGCTGCTCCACCGCCGAAGGGTGTGGAACGAGGGCCAGAGAAAGTGGATTGGATGGGAGCGGAAGCGCGGCAAGCTTCACGAGCTCAATCGATTGCTTCGCGGTGCCTCCGACACGACCTTCCTGGCGGCCGGCGGCGGGACCCCCGTGGTGCCCGACGGCGTTCGCTACGTCATTACTCTTGATGGCGACACGCGTCTGCCGAGGTCGGCCGCAAAGCGGCTTGTCGGGAAGATGGCCCATCCGCTCAATCGTCCGCTCTTCGATGCCGCAACCAGCCGCGTCGTTGACGGGCATGCCGTGCTCCAGCCGCGGGTTACGCCGTCCCTGCCGGTCGCCCGCGAGGGTTCGTTCTTCCAGCGTGTCTACTCGAGCTCGGGCGGGCTCGACCCTTACGCCTTCGCGGTCTCGGACGTGTACCAGGATCTCTTCGGGGAAGGTTCGTACTCGGGCAAGGGGATTTACGATGTGGACGCCTTCGAGGCCGCCTTGGAAGGGAGAGTCCCGGACAGCACGCTCTTGAGCCACGACCTCTTCGAGGGAACCTTCGCTCGTGCCGGCCTTTGTTCGGACATTGAGGTCGTTGAGGAATTTCCATCGCGTTACAACGTCGCCGCGGCGCGCCAGCATCGGTGGGCGCGCGGCGATTGGCAGTTGTTTGCTTGGATTTTCGGCCGCGGTCCGGACTCGAACAGCGCCCCGGGCCGGTCCGCGATGCCGCTGATCGGGCGCTGGAAGATGTTGGACAACCTGCGCCGGACGCTATCGGCGCCAGCCGCGTTTGTCGCATTGCTGGGAGGGTGGATCCTGCCCTTTGCTTCCGCCGCGGCCTGGAGCGGGTTTGTTCTTGCCACGATCGCGACGCCCGCTCTCCTTCCCGTTCTCGCGGGCATCGCACCCCGTCGACGCGGCATCTCAGTGCGGAGCCACGTGTTCGCCGTCGGTTCCGATCTCAAGCTCGCGCTGTCGCAGGTCATACTCCAGGCGATCCTGCTGGCCCATCAGGCATGGCTGATGGCAGACGCCATCGGCCGAACGCTATTTCGCCGGTTCGTCTCGCATCGGAACCTGCTCGAATGGATCGCCGCCGCGCAGGCAAGAATCAGCCCGCGGCTCGATCTTGGCGGGTTCTATCGGCAGATGGCAGGCGGCGTGGCGCTCGCTGCCGCGGCGGGGGCTCTCGTGGCATGGGCGCGGCCAGGCTCCTGGCCGATCGCGGCGCCGTTCGTGGCTCTGTGGCTGGTGTCGCCCGCCGTCGCGCGGTGGGCGAGCCTGCCGCCCGGCACCGGAGTCCGCAAGCCTATTTCCGCAGCGGACGCACGATCGCTGCGCCTGATCGCGCGACGCACCTGGCGCTTCTTCGAGACCTTCGTCACCGCCGAAGATCACATGCTTCCCCCCGACAACTTTCAGGAAGTGCCGAAGCCGGTGCTGGCCCATCGGACCTCCCCCACGAATCTCGGCCTCTACCTCCTGTCCGTCGTTGCTGCCCGAGAATTCGGCTGGCTGGCGACGCTCGACGCGGTGGACCGACTGGAGGCGACACTGGGGACGATGGACGGCCTCGAGCGCTTTCGCGGGCACTTCTACAACTGGTACGAAACGCGCGAGCTGCGTCCTTTGGATCCGAAATACATCTCCTCGGTCGATAGCGGAAATCTCGCCGGGCACCTGATCGCCCTCTTGAATTATTGCAGAGGGAGGATCGACCGTCCCGTCGCGGGCCCCGAGTGGGTCGCTGGCATCGAAGATGCGTTGGCGCTCGCGCGCGAATCGCTGTGTGCACTCCCCGATCGCGGTCAGCGGCAGTCCGAGGCTGAGGGGCGGTTGGACGCGGCGCTCGACGCCCTGACCGCGTTGCTCAAAGGGGCTCCTGCGACCGCGACGGGCGTGGTGCTGCAATTGGCAGAGCTTGCGCATTGCGCCGACGGCGTTGCCGCACTCGCACGAACCTTGGCCGAGGAGCGGGGCGGCGATGGCAGCGCCGACGTTTTGATCTGGGCGGAGGCCATGCGCGCATCCATCCGGAGCCATCTGCGCGACATCGAGCTGTTACTGCCTTGGGCGAGTCTGCTCGCGGGTGATGACGGATTTGTCGCAGCGATCATGGATCGAAACGCCGCTCCCGAGGATGCGCTGGGGCCTTTCCTCGCCACGATCCCGACCCTCGCCGATTTACCCGATCATTGCGAGGCGGCGATCCGCACTCTGGCACATCGCCGTGCGCAGCTTGCGGCAGAGACCGCCGCCGGAGACGGCGCACGCGCGAAACTCGACGCTCTGGTTGAGGCCCTCGAAGGCTCCGCTCGCGCCGCAAGGGCGCTGGAAGGGCGCCTTGCGGCGCTCGCAACCCTGGCGGGGAAGATGTTCTGGGCCATGGAGTTCGACTTTCTCTTGGACCCCGCGCGTCTGCTCCTCTCGATCGGGTATCGGGTCGCGGATGGAAGTCTCGACCCCGGCTGCTACGATCTGCTCGCCTCCGAAGCGCGGCTTGCGAGCTTCGTCGCGATTGCCAAAGGGGACGCGCCGGCCCGGCACTGGTTTCGGCTCGGGCGGGCCGTTACGCCCGTCGACTATGGCTCTGCGCTGATCTCATGGTCCGGATCGATGTTCGAATACCTGATGCCGTCGCTGGTGATGCGCGCGCCGGCCGGGAGCCTGCTCGACCAGACCGCCCGGCTGGTGGTCCGCCGGCAGATGAAACATGGCGCCGCGCTTGGATTGCCTTGGGGTGTATCGGAATCCGCTTACAACGCGCGTGATCTGGAGTTGACCTATCAGTATTTGAGTTTCGGCATTCCGGGCCTGGGTCTCAAGCGCGGGCTCAGCGAGAACGCCGTCATCGCACCTTACGCGACGGCGCTCGCGGCAATGGTGGACCCGGCGGCCGCCGTAAAGAACTTCTCGGCTCTGACCGCCGCAGGCGGCCGTGGCGGGTATGGCTGGTACGACGCCCTCGATTACACCCCGACGCGTCTGCCCGAGGGAGAGGAGGTGGCGATTGTCTTCGCATACATGGCGCACCATCAGGGAATGACCGTGGTGGCCATCGCCAATGCGCTCCGGGATGGCGCCATGCGCGCGTGCTTTCACGCCGAGCCGATCGTTGAAGCGACGGAGCTCCTGCTGCAAGAGCGGCCGCCCCGAGAACGTCGCGGTCGTTCGGCCGTGGGGCGACGAGGTGCGCTCTGCGGCGCATGTCCGGGAGCGCGTTCAACCAATGCTGCGCCGGTTTCAATCGCCGCATGACCTCGTCCCTCGTACTCACCTTCTCTCGAACGGCAGTTATGCCGTGATGATTACCAGCGCCGGCTCGGGATACAGCCGCTGGCGCGATCTGGCCATCACGCGCTGGCGCGCGGACGTCACCTGCGATCCCTGGGGGTCATATATCTTCCTCCGGGATGCAAAGAGCGGGGAGGTGTGGTCGGCGGGATACCAACCGAGCGGCATCGAGCCGGATCGCTACGACGTGACCTTCTCGGAAGACCGCGCCGAGATCGTCAGGCGGGATGGCAGGGTTGTGACGTCCCTCGCGATAGCGGTTTCGCCGGAGGACGACGCCGAGGTTCGCCGCGTGTCGATATCGAACCTGGACAATCGCGATCGGGAAATCGAAGTGACTTCCTACGCCGAGCTTGTCTTGGCGGTGCATGCGGCCGACCTGGCGCATCCCGCCTTTTCCAAGCTGTTCGTGCAAACCGAGTTCGTCGCCGATGCCGGCACTCTGTTGGCGACGCGCCGGCGCCGATCGCCCAGCGAGCCCGAGGTCTGGGCGGCGCATCTCGCTGTCGTCGAGGGCGAGGCGGTCGGCGACCTCGAATTCGAGACCGATCGGGCGCGCTTTATCGGGCGCGGATGCGGGATTTCGGCACCGGCCGCCATGATTGAGGGCCGTGCCCTGACCAACACGGCCGGCACCGTACTCGATCCCATTTTCAGTCTACGTCGTCGTGTGACGGTTCCTCCTGGCGGCACGGTGCGCGTCGCGTTCTGGACGCTGGTTGCGTCCTCGCGCAGTGAATTGCTCGATCTCGCCGACAAGCATCGTGACCCGACGGCCTTCGAGCGGGCGATTACCCTGTCGTGGACTCAGGCGCAAGTGCAGCTCCAACATCTCGGCGTCTCCTCCGACGAGGCGCACCTCTTCCAACGTCTTGCCAATCGCGTCCTCTACTCTGACCCGACGTTGCGGCCGTCACCCGACAGATTGAAGCAAAACTCGCTGGGACCACAGGTGCTGTGGCCCCATGGAATCTCCGGCGATCTGCCCATCGTTCTCGTTCGCATTGATGAGGAGGAGGATCTCGTGATCGTGCGCGAGCTGTTGCGCGCCCACGAATATTTGCGGATGAAACAGCTGGCCGTCGATCTGGTGATCCTGAACGAAAGGCCGCCGTCTTACGCTCAGGACCTGCAGAACGCCTTGGACGCCGTGGTTCGGTCGCATCAGCCGCGACTGCCCGCCGGCGGCGAGGGCACTCGGGGAAAAGTGTTCATCGTGCGCGCAGACCTGGCAACGATCGAGGCGCGGATCGCCCTCCAGGCCGTGGCGCGCGCCGTGCTTCTGAGCCGTCGCGGGAGCCTTGCCGAGCAGGTCAAACGCCTGAAAGAACCCAAGCCCGCCACCCCGCCGCCCGCACGACGCTCTTCGCCGCGCCGGTTGCCGGAGCCGACTCTCCGCCGGTCCGATGCGGAGTTCTTCAACGGCCTCGGCGGCTTCGCCGGCGGGGGACGGGAATACGTGACGGTTCTCGGCGAGGGCCAGTGGACGCCGGCACCCTGGATCAACGTGATCGCCAATCCCACGTTGGGCTTTCAGGCGTCGGTCGAGGGCGGAGGCTACACATGGTCGATCAATAGCCGGGAGAACCAGCTCACCCCTTGGTCGAACGACCCTGTCGTCGATCGGCCGGGCGAGATCATCTACCTGCGTGACGAGGTAAGCGGCGAGCTGTGGGGTCCAACGGCCCTTCCAATACGCGAGAATGGCACGATCTACGTCGTTCGCCACGGCCAGGGCTACAGCCGGTTCGAACACGCGTCGCATGGGATATCGCTCGAGCTTCTGCAATACGTGCCGGTGGACGCGCCGATCAAGATCGCCCGGCTGAAGATCCGAAACAACTCCGGACGACGCCGGAGTCTCTCGGTGACCGCCTATGTGGAGTGGGTGCTCGGCACATCCCGCGAGGCTTCGGCGCCATTCGTGGTGACGGAGATCGACGCTGTGAGCGGAGCGATGCTTGCGCGGAATTCCTGGCGCACCGAGTTCGGCGCACGCGTCGCGTTCGCGGATTCTGGCCGGGCGACAGCAGGCATGGACGGGTGACAGGACGGAGTTCCTGGGACGCAACGGCGCGCTCGATCGCCCTGCAGCGCTTGCCGGCACGGCCTCGCTCTCCAATCGGACCGGCGCGGGCCTCGATCCTTGCGGCGCTCTGCAAGCCCGCATCGAGCTTGAGCCGCAGGGTGCCACGGAGATCGCCTTCTTTCTCGGCGAGGCGGCGACGAGGGCGGAGGCGGTCTCTCTCGTCACGCATTACCGCGCCGCCGACCTCGACAAGGTGCTGGAGGCGGTGACGCGCCACTGGGATGATGTCCTTGGTGCGGTCCAGGTCAAGACGCCTGACCGCGCGCTCGACATCCTGTTGAACCGATGGCTTCTCTACCAGACGCTCGCTTGTCGCCTCTGGGCGCGATCGGCGTTCTATCAAGCAAGCGGCGCCTACGGCTTCCGTGACCAGCTCCAGGACGGGATGGCGCTCGCCGTGTCGAAGCCGGCCGTGACGCGAGAGCATCTCTTGCGGGCCGCCGCGCGGCAATTTCCCGAGGGCGACGTTCAGCACTGGTGGTTGGCGCAGTCGGGCCAAGGGGTGCGTACGCGGGTCTCCGACGATCGGGTCTGGCTGCCCTATGCAGCCGCCCACTATGTCCAGGTCACGGGCGATCTCGGGGTATTGGACGAAGTGGTCCCCTTTCTCGACGGCCCGGCGCTCCGAGCCGGCGAGCACGACTCTTACTTTCAGCCCATGGTTTCCGAGAAGCGCGCCACTCTCTTCGAGCATTGCGCACTGGCTCTCGAGCAGAGTCTTTCGCTCGGCAGCCACGGCATGCCCCGAATCGGCACGGGAGACTGGAATGACGGCATGAACCGGGTCGGAGAGGAAGGAAAGGGCGAAAGCGTCTGGCTCGGCTGGTTTCTCTATGCCACGCTCTCGGCCTTCGCCCCCTTGGCGGAGGACCGCGGTCAGTCAGCGCGCGCCGCGAGCTGGCTGCGGCACGCCGCTGCTCTAAAGGACGCTCTCGAGCGGGAGGGCTGGGACGGCGGCTGGTATCGGCGCGGTTATTTCGACGATGGCACGCCGCTTGGTTCGGCCGAGAGCAGCGAATGCCGCATCGACTCGATCGCGCAATCCTGGGGCGTGATCTCTCGTGCCGCGGATCCGGCTCGCAGGGCGCGCGCCATGGCGGCGGTGGAGGAATATCTCGTCCGTCGTGATGATGGGCTCGTCCTTCTCCTCACCCCGCCGTTCGATGAGACGCCGCGCGACCCCGGATACATCAAGGGATATCCGCCGGGCATCCGGGAAAACGGCGGTCAGTACACCCACGCTGCGCTGTGGTCGGTGATCGCCTTCGCGATGCTCGGCGACGGCGACAAGGCGGCCGAGCTGCTCTCGATGTTGAATCCCATCAAACGCGCGAGCACGCGGGCCGGGGTCGAGCGCTACAAGGTCGAGCCATATGTCATCTCAGCCGATGTCTACGCCGAGCCCCCGCATGTCGGTCGCGGCGGCTGGACTTGGTACACCGGCTCCTCGGCATGGATGTACCGGGCGGGCCTCGAATGGATCCTCGGCTTTCGTTTGCAGGGAGCGGCGCTGTTGCTCGATCCCTGTGTGCCGCGGGCGTGGCCTCGCTTCGAGATCGTGCTGCGGTACCGCTCCGCGCGATATGAAATCGCGGTCGAGAACCCGCACGGTGTCAGCCGCGGAGTCGCCCGCGCGGAGATCGATGGCAACATCGTACCCGGCGGGTCAACGCCGATCCCGTTGCTGGACGACGGCGCGACCCATAAGGTGCGCATTGTTCTTGGATGATGCCGCATCGCGGCAAGCTGGAAGGGAATCTCGCATGGCTGGACCGCGGCATCCCAGCCGAGATGCGCGATTGTGCGGCAAGGCCGCTCTGCCTCTCCGCTATCCCGATCGAGAAACGGCCTAGAACGGCGATCTTATCGGCGGCTCTCGCCAGACCATCCCCCTCAGGAACAGGCCCGAAATGCCGCCGAGGACAACCATCCACGCGACGCCCAGGACCGGACCCACCGCAGCGAGCGGGATGGGAAAGAAACCATAGCCTGCGACGACGGCGACAACGGCGCCGCCGGCGGCAAAAGCAATTTGGCTCCGCGTCGCCATCACGAGCTCCTCTCCGCTCTCTCCATCTTCCCGCTCGCCGGGCTCCGTATCGCGCCAAGTGGGCACGACACGGGCTCATGCCGCGCGATAGCCCGGATCATCCGGCGCGAGCTCGAGGACGACCGGGCGTGCCCTCTGGGGCCGCCCGGCGCGGATCGCGAGTTAGGCCGCCCTTACGGCGATATTGGCCGCGGCGGTCTTGCCGTTGGCCAAATGCTCGACCTCGTACTCGACCTGCTGGCCCTCGATCAGGCCCTGGATGCCCGCTTTCGTCAGCGCGGCAGTGTTCACGTAGACATCCTTCGAGCCGTCCTTCGGCGTGATGAAGCCGAAACCCTTATCGAGCTTGAACCACTTTACGGTTCCCATTGCCATTGCTTGAGTATCCTTTGCAACTGGACGTTGCCGCCACGACGATTCGTGACGGGGTCTCGCTCTCGTCGATTGCTGCAACGGCCTCGGCCGTGCCCGGACCCGGGCAGGCCAAATAGCCGCGACGGCATTGAGAGGTGAGACCCATAAATGGGGGCCGCCGAGGCGCAATTCAAGCGCCCGGTGATCTGCCCGCTCAGGCGGCGCTGGACGCCGCCTTGGGCATGCCGGAGAGGCGCTCGCTCATCAGCCGGCTGTACCAGTCGAGAAACTGGATGACGCCGCCCTCGTGGATGTGCGAGTAGGGACCGGGCTCGTAGGCGGGCGAGTTGATGCCCTTCTGGTTGTCCTGGACGATGCGCCGGTCCTCGTCGTTGGTGGCGAGCCAGACCTCGGTCAATTCCTTCACGTCGTAATCGACGCCTTCCTGGGCGTCGCGGTGCACCAGCCATTTGGTGGTGAGCTCGGTCTCGCCGGGACCGAGCGGCAGGACGCGGAAGCTGAGCGCGTGATCGGCGAGGAGATGGTTCCAGCTCGTCGGGTAATGGAAGAGGAGCATGGAGCCGAGCGTGGCACTGGGAAAGTCGGCGAGCAGCCGGCGCACGGCGGCACGCCCGCTCATCGTCATCGATTCCTGGTCGTCGACGTAGGGGATGCGCGCGGTGCGGTACTGGCCGCTCGCCGCCATCTGGAAGCGGCTCGGCAGCCCCATCGCCTCGCAGCGGCTCCAGTGGGCGGCGATGAGCTCGTCGCCGGCCAGCCCGTCGACGCCGGTGAGCGTGGGGCGGTCCGTGAAGGTGCGGCAGAGCTCCGGATGGTTGCGCCGGCAGTGATAGCACTCGCGGTTGTTCTCCATGACGAGCTTCCAGTTGCCGCGCTCGACGATGGTCGATTCGAAGGCGACCTTGGCCTCCGCCAGCCGGTGCGGCGCCATGTAGGGCTCGACCGCGGCGCGGAAGGATGCGAAATCGCGCGGCTCCTTCGCGAGCGAGACGAAGAGATAGCCCGCCACCTCCTCGCAGCCGATGGGCTTCAGGCTGAAGCGCTGGAGGTCGATCTCCTCCATCATGTCGCGCGCGAAGATCAGCCGGCCGTCGAGCTCGTAGGTCCATTGGTGATAGGGGCACACCAGCTTGGCGCTGCGTCCCTTCGCCTTGGTGCAGACGTGGTGGCCGCGGTGCCGGCAGACGTTGTGGTAGGCGCGCGCGAGCTGGTCGCGGCCGCGCAGGACGACGAGCGGATAGGCGCCCACCTGGAGCGTGAAGTAGTCGCCGGGGCGCGCGATCTCGCAAGAGTGGCCGGCGAACAACCACTCCCTGTAGAAGATCTCCGCGAGGTCGATCTCGTGGCAGGCGGCGTCCGTGTAGAAGCTCCGCGGCAGGCCGTAATCGGCCGCGCGTGCCTGGAGCTCGTTCAGCATCCGTGCGCGGGTAAGGTCCATGGGGGCTCCGTCGTCATCTTGCCGCGCCGCGCGGGAGCCGCGTCGGGGCCGCGCGGGTCGCATGCCTCAGGCTAGCACAAAGGCCGCCGCGGCGGGGCATCGAAAACGGCCTCGGTCGGCGCGCAGGCGGCGGCTCGCCTGGGGCGGCGGAGCGGGCCGGTCAGCCCGCAGCTTGCCTGCGGCTGTCGCGCCATGCGAGGAGGGCCGGCAGCACGATCAAGTTGGCCGCGAGCGCCATCGAGAGCGAGATGGCCAAAAGGCCGCCCATGCTCGCCATGCCGCGGTGGCTCGACACCATCAGGCTCCCGAAGGAGGCCATGGTGGTCAGCGCGCTCACCAGTACGGCCAAGGGCGTGCTCGTATTGAGCAGGCGTCCCACGTCGGGCATCTCGCGGTGGCGCATGACGAGATAGACGCCGAATGCCGAGCCCAGGCTGAAGAGGAGCGGCAATGCCATGATGTTGGCGAGATTGAGCTTGGTGTCGAGGAGCACGATCGCGGCGATCGTCAGGCTCAGCGCGAGCCCGAGCGGCAGGGCCACGAGCAGCCAATCGGCGATGCTGCGCAGCGCCAGAATGAGCACGAGCGAGACGCCGATGAAGGCGAGCACGCCGCTCGTCTCGAAGGCGTGGACCACGGCGTCGGCACCGCCGAGGAGAAGAACGGCGGTCCCCGTCGCATCGGGCGCCAGGCTGCGCACCCCGGCGACGAAGCGGCGAAGCTGGCGCGCGCCCGCGAAGGCGTGCTTGGGCGAAACCTCGATGCGCGCCCGGCCGTCGGCGCTCATGTAGCGGGACCTGATGTCCTCCGGCAGGTCCGCGAGGGTGACCTTCGTGGCGCCCAAGGCGTCCTTGAGGTCGCTGAGGCGTCCCGGCAGGTTGCCGAGGAGGGCCTGCTCGAGGGCGCGGTAGCGCCGGGCCGGGTCGGCGGCTGCCTCTTTGGCGAAGTCCTGCAGCAGGCCTGCAAGACGCCCCGCCGGAGCGAGGAGATCGCCTGCGCGCGGCGAGGCGGCCAGCTCCTTGAGCTCGGCGATCAGACCGGCGGCGGCCGCCTGGTTCTCCGCAAGCGACGGCGCCGCCGCCGCCGCGGCGTGGTCGAAGACGGGCATGAGGAAGAGCGACATCTGGTCGATGATGTCGAGCTTGGCGTCCTGATCCGAAGGTACGAACGAGGCGAGCGTCACCACGTCGCCAACGAGCGGCTGCTTCTCGATCTTCTCGGCGAGAGTCGCGGCCGCCGGCAGGTTTGGCGCCAGGACGCTGATCGAATAGGGCGAGGCCCGGCTGTCCGCCATCAGGGCATCGTAGGTCTGGACCGATTGCGACCGGGGGTCCTCCAATTTGATGGGGTCGACCTCGAAGCCCACGCGCCCGATGGCCGCGAGCGACAGGAGCCCGACGACGAGCGCCGCGATGGCGATCGCGCGGGCATGGCGCACCAGGAAGTGGCTGCGCCGTGCGGCGCCGTCCTCCTTCGCCGCGCGCCCAGGCCGCGGTGCGATCGGCATCAGGGTCAGCACCGCGGGAAGCAGCGTGAGCGTGGCGACGAGGCTGATGCACATGCCGACGCCGGAGATGATGCCGAGCTCGGCCAAGCCGCGGTACTCGGTCGGCACGAAGGAGAAATAGCCGACCGCGGCGGCGAGTGCCGCGAGTGCGATGGCGACGCCGGTGCCCGAGATCGCCTCGCCGAGCGCTGCCCGGTGCGCGCGCCCGCGGTCCCGTGCCTCCTGGAAGCGCATGCCGAACTGGACGCTGAAGTCCATGGCGACCCCGATGAAGAGCACGGCGAAGGCGCTCGAGAGCAGATTGAGATGGCCCACGGCGAGCGCCGCGAAGGCGCTCGTCCACACCAGGCTGATGACGAGGGTGACGATCATGGCGGCGACGAGGCGGAGCGAGCGCAGGCCGACGAAGGCGATGAGCGAGACGAGAGCCAGCGAGACGATGCCGGCGCGCTCGCCGCCCTGGGTCACGGCGCGGACCTCGTCGGCGGCGATCGGCAGGTCCCCGGTGAGCCGCACCTCGATGCCGTGCGCCGGATCGAGGCCGAGCCCGGCCGCGATGCGCGGTATCTCCGCGAGTGCCGGCGGGTCGTCGGCGGCTGTGCCGCCTTGCCGCGCCTCGGCCAGGATGACGTGGCGATCGTCGCCCGCCTTCAACGGGCTCGCCGACATCAGGGCGCGCCAGCTGAGCGGCCGCGTGCCGCCCTTGATCGCCTCCTCGAGGGTGTCGGCGATGCTCGTCAAGGGGCGGCCGAGCCCGCCCGCGTCCTGGCCGTTCTCGGCGATCGCCTTGGCCGCCAGTCCCAGCACCTTGAAAAGGCCCCGCAGGCTCATGTCGCTCGCGAGCTCGCCGAGCAACGGCTCCGCCGCCGCGATGCGGTCCGACATGGCCTCGAGATCGGCCTTGCTGAGGAAGAGGAGTCCGTTGCGGCGGAAGAAGGCGCCGCCTTCCGGATCGTAGACCCACTTGAAGAGATCGCTCCGCCGCCCGAGCGCCTGGGCGAGGGCGAGGCCGGCGTCCTCCGCCTGGTCCGCCGTGGCCGCCGTCACCAGGATCGTGATATTGCCGTCGAGCGCCGGAAACGCCGCCTCAAATTCCCGGTTCAGCTTGAGGAAGGGCAGCTCGGGGGAGAGCATGTCCGCCGTGCTCGTCTGCATCACGAGATGCCCAGCCGCGTAGTAGCCTCCCGCCGCCGCGAGTGCCAGCGATGCCAGCACGATGGCTTTCGCATGGCGGCTGACCCAATCGCCCCAACGGGCGAGCGGCCTCGCGCTCTCGATGTCCGGCATCTTCATCCCGAGTGCTCCGGCGCCGCCCTTCATATCGCTTCGAGGCATTAATGATTTACGGCGTCTTGCTTGGCGAGCGGATTGCTCGGTGGTGCAGGATCAATGCGGCCGCGCGGCGCTAGCGCTCGCCCGCCGCGGCGGCGGCAGGGACGGCGGGCTTCGCGAGCTTCTTGCGGTAGCCGAACGACTCGTCGAAGCGGCGGAGGATGTAATCGCCGGCGCGCACCGGCTCGTAGCGGCACTCCGCCGCTGGCGTCCCCAGCTCGCGCGGATCGACCGTGGCGGCGAAATCGGGATCGAAGAAGGTCGCGATCGAATAGCGCTCGCGGCCCGAGCGGTTGATGACGCGGTGCACGGTCGAGCTGAAGCGGCCGTTCGTCCAGCGCGCCAGAAGATCGCCGACATTGACCACGAGGGTGCCCGCGATCGGGCGCGCATCGATCCAGGTCTTGCTCGCCAGGCTGCGCACCTGGAGGCCGCCGTTGTCGTCCTGCCAGAGGAGGGTGATGCAGCCGTAATCCGAGTGCGGCGCCACGCCGAACTGCTCGTCCTCCGAAAGAGGCGGCTGCGGCGGGTAATAGATGATCTGGGTGCGCTGGAGCGGCTTGGTGTATTTGTCCCTGAAGAAGCTCTCCTCGAGGCCGAGGCCGAGGGCGACGACGCGTAAGAGGTCGGCGCCGCAGCCTGCCATCTCGCGGAAATAGGCATAGAGCGCCGGCTGCAGCTCCGGCATGAAGCTCGGCCAGTTGTTGGGGCCGCGGAGCGGCTCGCCCGCGAGCACGCTCGCGTCGCTTTCCGGGAGCTCGAGCCCGATGCTGTAGAACTCCTTGTAGTCCGGCTTGCGCGCGCCATACATGAGCGCGTCGCCGCGCGCGTGGAAGCCGCGGTGATTGGCGTTGGCGGCGACCGTCCGCTTGATCTCGACCGGGTGCGCGAAGAACTGCCGGGCCGCGGCCGCCGCCCGCTCGATCGTCTCGCCCGGCACCTTGTGGTTCGCGATATAGAAGAACCCCACGGTGGTGCAGGCGAGATGGATCTCCCGCGCGGCCCTGGCCATGGCCGCGGGATCGCGCGCGCGCACGCCGGCAAAATCGACGATCGGAATCTCGCCTGCACCCGTCATGGCGGCTCTCCACCCTCTCTCGCCACAGTCGCGGAACGGCTCATGGCGAAGCGCCGGCCGTTCCATTCGCCGCCGCCCGTGATAGCTCTTCCTTCTTACTTTTTACCAGGATTCCGTGAGACCCGGTAAAGCCCAAAGCTCACGCCGCGCCCGGGCAGCGCCGCTGCCCTCGATGCGAGAGCGCTTGCGCCCTGGAACGGTCTTCTCAGCAAGACGGATAATGCCTATTCTCTAGGCAGTTTTCTCTGTCCCGCCGCGTGCCGGCGATGCGAGAGGGCGGCGCTCCGGCGCAAGAGGCGCGCCACCCCTGGCATGCGAATTGCTACTGCTCGGAAACTCAAGAAGCCGGAGCGGACCCCGCGCAGGACAAGCCGCCGGCGGGCCAACAAGTTTCCTTAGGGGAAAGGACGCGCGACATGCGCGAGTTGCCGGTTCCTTCCGCCGCCGCGGGGCCGCCCGTGCCGCCCATCCTGAAACTCGACCGCATCGACAAGTTCTTCGGGCGCACGCAAGTGCTGCGCGACGTGACGCTCGAGGTGCGCAAGGGCGAGGTGGTGTGCATCATCGGCCCGTCCGGTGCCGGCAAATCCACGCTGCTCCGCTGCATCAACCATCTCGAGAGCGTCGACAGCGGCACCATCTACTTCGAGGGCCAGCCCGTCTATCGCTACGTGAGGGGTGCGCGGGTGGTGGTGGACCCGGAGCGCCGGATCGAGGAGATCCGCTCCCACATCGGCATGGTGTTCCAGTCCTTCAACCTCTTCCCGCATCTCACGGCGATCGGCAACGTCATCGAGGCGCCGGTGCATGTGCGGGGCGAGCCCTACAAGCAGGCCCGCAAGCGCGGCTTAGCCGAGCTGCGCCGCGTCGGCATCGCGGAGAAGGCCGACGCCTATCCGCATCAGTTGAGCGGCGGACAGCAGCAGCGCGTGGCGATCGCCAGAGCACTCGCCATGGATCCCAAGGTGATGCTGTTCGACGAGGCGACCTCGGCGCTCGACCCAGAGCTGGTCGGCGAAGTGCTGCGCGTCATGCGGCAGCTCGCGGCGGAGGGCATGACCATGGTCGTCGTCACCCACGAGATGGGCTTCGCCCGCGACGTGGCGGACCGCGCGGTCTTCATGGACGCCGGCGCCATCGTCGAGGAGGGCCACCCGCAGCAGATCTTCTCGGCACCCCGCGCCGAGCGCACGCGGCAGTTCCTCCAGACCATCCTCGACCGCAACGGCCAGCTGGAGCCGGCGGCCAGCTCCGCCGAAGAAACCGCCTAGGCAGCGTCCCGAACGGAGACCGCCTGATGAATCGCGCGAGACTACATGAGCGCTTTTGCCGGTCCGCTTCCGCCGCGCGCTCCGCGGAACGGATCGGCGTCGTCGGTTGCACGCCGCGAGCGCAGCACAACGCGTGACAAATAAAGGGGCACCACAGCCAGCAAGAGAGGAGGCCAGGACATGACAGACGACCGCACGCCGGCCAGCACGGCCGAGAGTCCAAGCACGGCGCTGACGCGCCGCCGGCTTCTGCGAGCGGGCGCTGCCGCCGGCGTGGCGACGGTCGCCGCGGGGGCGCTGCCGCGCGCGGCGGCGGCGGCGGCCGAGCCCATGGTCGACGACTCGTTCAAGGGCTTCGTCCTCTCGAAGCTCGGCTGCGACGATTCGCTGGTCAAGGTGCAGCAGAAGGGCGAACTCATCGTCGGCACCTCGGACGACTGGCCCTACTCCTTCTATCCGGCGGGCTCCTCGGAGTGGACCGGCCTCGACGCCGACATCATCAAGTACGTCGCCAAGATGCTGAAGATCCCGAAGATCAACGTGCAGGTCGCGCAGTTTTCGGCGCTCATCCCGGGCATGCTCGACGGCCGCTTCGACATGGTCGGCGACTCGATCCACTGGACGCTCGCGCGCTCCAAGGTGGTCGATTTCTGCTTCCCCACCTACTACTACTCCGAGTGGCTGGCGGTGAAGAAGGGCAATCCCAAGAACATCCACAATTTCGCCGATATGAAAGGCAAGACGATCTGCACCATGATCGGCACCAACTACGCGGAGTGGCTGAGCAAGATCGAGGGCATCAACTTCGTCACCGCCAAGGACTGGCAGGAAACCATCCAGGACCTGGTGATCGGGCGCGTCGACGGCATCGTCTACGACCAGCCGGTGCTCGCCGCTTCCTTCAAGGACCACCCCGAATGGCCGGTCGAGCTGGCCACGGGCTACGAGCCGCGCACCTTCAAGAACCCGACGGGCTACAGCCGCTACGCCTTCCGGCAGAACGCCGTGCAGCTCCGCGAGGGCTTCACCGACGCCATCGAATGGATGCAGGACCAGCTCGAGATGCAGAAGATCCTGACCAAGTGGAACCTGACGGGATACAACAACTAGTGCCTACCGCCGCCGGCGCGGGCGTCGCTCGCTCTTCTCCCTCCCCCCGCAAGGGGGAGGGGCGCCTCTTTCGTTGCCGGGCTATGCATCCGGCCGCCGGCGCGCGGCATCGCGTGAAGATGCCGCCCGCCTGCCGTCGGGCCCGGCTATCGCACCACTAGAGAGGGCGGGGGCTTCGCATGTTCTTTTCCCTGGCTGACATGATCACGTTTCTTCCCCCGCTCCTCAAAGGCGCCTATCTCACCATCGCGGTCTCGCTGCTCTCCTTTGCACTCGCCACCGTCATCGGGCTTCTTGTCGGCCTCGCGCGCATCTCGCGGCTGCTGCCGCTCCGCATCTTGGCCACCCCCTACGTCCAGTTCATCCGCGGCACGCCGCTTCTTCTCCAGCTCTTCACCATCTACTACGTGCTGCCCTATGGCGGCATCATCCTCTCGCCCTTCGTCTCGGCCGTGTTCGGCCTCACGCTCAACTACAGCGCCTATATGGCCGAGGTATTCCGCGGCGGCATTCTGGCGATCCCCAAGGGCCAATGGGAGGCCGGCCTCTCGATCGGCATGTCGCGCCGGCTTCTGCTGCGCCGCATCATCCTGCCGCAGGCGTTGCGCATCGTTGTGCCGGCGATCGGCAACTTCTTCGTGTCGATCTTCAAGGATTCGGCGCTCGTCTCGGTGATCACCATGCGCGACCTGATGTTCAGCGGCGAGATACTCGCCGCCGCCACCTTCAAGCACTTCGAGATCTTCGCCATGGTGGCGGTCATCTATTTCCTGATCAGCTACCCGACCGCGAAGTTCGTCGAATACATCGAGCAGCGCCTCGACGTCCACCGCACGCGGCCCACGGACGCGGCCGCGGCGCTCCGCTGGTCGCGCGTTGCGCGGCTGGCGTGGGCGCGTGGCGTCGCACGAAGCGGCGGCCATACCAAGGGCATGTGAGCGCGCCGTGCCGGCCGGCCGGCTACCCGCCTAATCCGTCCGGCCCACGCGCCAGGCGCCGCCCAGCATCTTGGCGCGGACGTCGAGGAGATGCGCGCGCAGTGCCTCCGCCGCCAGGCGCACGTCGCGCGCGCGGAGCGCGTCCGCGATCTGGCGGTGCTGGCTCTGGTAGGTCTCCCACTTCTCCTGCGTCGTGCTGCCGCGCTTGAGCTTCATCCAGGGCGGGTTCTGCCGCACCGCGATCACGATCTGATAGGCGCCGACGGTGAGGCGGTTGTGCGTCGCCGCGACGAGGCGCTGGTGGAAGGTGCGGTCCCAATATTCCCATTCCGCGAGCGAGGTGGCGGCATCGCCGCGCTCGACGCACTCGAGCACCGCCTCGATATCGCTCTCGCTCGCGTGCAGCACGATGTCGTCGGCGAGGCCGGGTTCGAGGGCGAGGCGGAAGTCGAGAAGCTCGACCGGGCTCACGTCGGAGAGACGGAGCTCGGGTGCCGCCGGCGCCACCACCACGGTGCCGTGGCCGACCCGCCGGGCGATCTTGCCCGAGCGGTGGAGCTCGGCGAGGGCCGCGCGCACCACGTTGCGCGAGGCGCCGAAGCGGGCAGCCAGCTCGCGCTCGGGCACGAGGCGCTCGCCGGGCTTGACCTGCCCCTCGATGATCTGCCGCTCGAGGAGCGCATGCACGCGCTCGACCATCTCGCGCGAGCGCTCGCGGCGGCTCATTGCGGGCAGTGCCAATTCGTCTTTCGCTTCCATGAATCGAGCCCTCCCACCGCGAGGTCCAATCCTCGTCCCGGACACGCGGCCCGGAGGCCGCTTGCGGCCCCTCCCTCTGCCTCCCTCCGGTCCGGCAGCGCCCTACTGCAGGGGCGAGTAAGGCTGCGGGATCAGGAAGGAGTTGGAGATCAGGTGCGTAAGGGCGCCTTCCTTCTCATGGACCTTGCGCTTCTGCTCGTTCCATTCCGGGTCCTTGTGAAAGGCCGCCCACTTCCTCATCCGGTCGTCCATGCTGTCGAAGGCGAGAATATAGATGAGGGCGTTCTCGCGCTCGCCCACCGCCACGGTCCAGGCCCCCACGAGCTTCATGCCGTGCCGCGCGAAGCAAGGCACCGCCATCTTATCCATCATTTCCTGCAGCACGGGAAGCTTGAGCGACAGGCATTCGTAGCGGCGGAGCTCGTAGATCATCCTCTCAATCTCCCTTTCGTGCGTTCCGGGCGCGGCCGGACGCCATCCTCAGGCCAGCCTGGGGATGACCTCCTCCGCGAACATCTCCATCTGCTCCAGGCGCTCCGCGAGGCTGTCGCCCGCGACGTGGAGGACGTTGAAGTGGGTGACGCCCCTGGCCGCGACGGCGGCGATCTTCTCCGAGACCTCCTCCGCCGTGCCGATCCAGTTGTTGGCGATGAGCGTCTCCCAGGAGCCGGCGTATTTGAGCGAATGGCGGCCCTGGCGGCTCGCGCGATAATCCGCCGCGGCCTTCTCGCCGCTCTTCGCGAGCCGCAGCTGGCCCTCGGCCACGAGATCGATCTCGGCAGGCGCGCGGCCGTATTTGTCGAGCGCGGGCTTGAGGCCCTCGATCCTCTGCGGCACCACGGCCGCCTGCACCATCATGCCGAGCCCGAAGCGCGCCACGCGCTCGAAGGCATCGGGGACCTTGACCGGCACATAGATGGGGAGCGGCGTCTGCAGCGGCTTGGGATTGAGGTTGACCTGGCTGAACTCGACGTATTTCCCCGCGAAGCTGACGGGCTCCTGCCGCGGCGCCAGCAACAGCTGGAGGGCCGCGATGATCTCGTCCAAGAGGTCGCCGCGGTGCGCCTTGCTCTCGCGCGGCCGCACGGCGTCGAATTCGTCGCGGCACATGCCGAGCCCGAGGCCGAGCAGCAGGCGTCCGCCGCTCAGCCGATCGAGCGTCGCCGCCTGCTTGGCGAGGATGATCGGATCGCGGTAGATCGCCAGCAGCACTCCGGTGCCGAGCTTGATCCGCGTGGTGCGCGCGGCGGCATAGGCAAGCGTGATAAGCGGCTCGTACCAGTTGGCCGGTGCTTCGTCGGGAATGGCGTAGCAGGGCGTGGGGGTGACGAAATCGGTGCCCCAGACGGCGTCGTAGCCGAGGCGCTCGGCGGCGACCACTGTCTCCACGACCTGAGCGGGCTGCGCGAAGTTCACGGGAACGAAGACGCCCTCGCGGCAGGTCGGAAACTCGATGTCGAAGCGCATGCACCCGCTCCCGCCGGCCAAGCTATCTGTCTCAGACAACGATCCAGCCAATTAAAGACCAATAGCCTTATAATTTAGCACGCGGTTGCACCACGGGCAAGTTCGTTACCTCAGTTCTGTTACATTCGCCGCTGCCTGTCAGCCGTTCGGGTTGAGCTAACTTGTTATTTTCGTTATATATCAATAGTATATAAACAGAACTCCCGCATGCATCTTTCCCGTCTCTACTGCAGAGGCCACACAACCAAATTTCGATCTTGGCTCGCCCACGGCCGTGTGCCAAGATGCCACGAAAAGACCAAACATCAGCCAAATCTGGCAATTGGTTTCTTAGGCCTCTTACGTGAAGGGAGATCTCATGTCCGCTCAACAACCGAGAAGGTGGTCCCGGCGCCGGCTCTTGCAGGTGGGCGGGGCCGCGGCGGCGGCGCTCGCGGCACCCCTGCCGCTCCGTGCCCAGTCGAAGCGCCTCGTGTATGCCACCTGGGGCGGGAGCTGGGAGAAGGCGCTGCGCCAGGCCTGGTTCGACCCCTTCACCAAGAAGACCGGCATCGAGGTGGTGTCCGCCACCGGCAACACCTACGGCAAGCTCCGCGCCATGGTCGAGGCCGGCAACGTGGAATGGGACGTGATCGAGGCGCAGCCCGATCTGAGCTATATCGGCACCAAGGACAATCTCCTCGAGAAGCTCGACTTCAAAGTCATCGACACGCACGACGTCATGCCGGGCGACGACATCGTGACCCCGGTGGCGATCCCGCAAGTCGTCTATTCGAGCGTCCTCTTCTACAACACGAAGACCTTCAGCAAGGACAATCACCCGCGCACCTGGGCCGAGCTCTGGGACGTGAAGCGCTTCCCCGGCATGCGCCAGCTGCCGACCTTCGCGGTGAGCTCCTCGGCGTTCGACGGCGCAATGCTGGCGGACGGCGTGCCGCTCAGCGAGCTCTATCGCACGCCGATCGACATCGACCGGGCGCTGCGCACCCTCGACCGCATCCGCGACAACATCATCTGGAACACCACCACCTCGCAGAGCGAGCAGTTCATGATGGACGGCCAGGCGGTGACCGGCACCGCCGGCGACGGGCGCGCCTATTCCGCGATCAGCCATGGGGCGCCGGCCGCCATCGAGTACAACGAGAGCCTGCTCAAGTATTCGGTCATGGCGGTCCCCCGCGGCGCCCCCAACCGCAGCGCCGCCATGGAATTCCTCAACTACACCCTCACGCTCGAAGCCCAGGCGGCCATCGGCATGGCGTATAATTACGGCCCGGTCTGCCCCCGCGCCTTCGACCGCATCCCTCCGGAGCGGGCGAACGTTCTCTCGGGCGGCCCGCAGCAGCAGGGCAAGTTCGGGCGGCGCAATGAGAAATGGTGGGACGAGAACTTCGAGGTCGCCCAGGAGAAATTCAACGCCTGGCGCATCCGCTGAGCGGGCGATGCCGCCGGCCGCCGAGCGGCGCGCGCTCGCGACGGCCCTCCTGCTCCTGCCCGCGGTGGCGCTCCTCGGCGCCTTCTTCGTCTATCCGCTCGGCAAGCTCATCTCCTTGAGCCTCTTGGGTCCGGGCGAGCCGGTGGCGAGCTACAGCCGACTCGTCGCGAGCTCGCTCTACCTCCAGGTGCTCACCCGCACGCTCTGGGTTGGTGCCGCGGTGACGGCGCTCTCGCTCCTCATCGGCTATCCCCTCGCGCACCGGCTGGCGACCGCGAGCCCGCGGGTCAAGGCCGTCCTCCTCGCGCTCATCCTCCTCCCGTTCTGGACCAACCTCCTGGTGCGGAGCTACGGCTGGATGATCCTCCTCAACCCGAAGGGGGTCATCAACCAGATCCTGATGGGCATCGGCGCCACCACGGCGCCGATCAGCCTCGTCTACAACCTCGTCGGCGTGCTGGTCGGCATGGTGCAGATCATGGTGCCCTACATGGTCTTTCCCATTGCCGCCGTGATGTCGCGCATCGACCCGCAGCTGCCCAAGGCGGCGCGCAGCCTGGGCGCCGGCCCGCTCGGCTCCTTTCTCTGGGTCTATCTGCCCATGACGCTGCCCGGCGTGATGGCAGGCGTGCTCCTCGTCTTCACGCTGAGCGTGGGGTTCTTCGTCATCCCCGCCATCCTCGGGGGCCCGCGCGACCTCATGATCGCGCAGCTCATCGAGTACAACGTCAACGGCTCGCTCAATTGGGGCTTCGCCAGCGCGCTCTCGACGGTCCTCCTCGCCGCCACCTTTGCGCTCTACCTCGCGGCGCAGCGCTGGTTCGGCCTCGGCGCGCTGTGGGGCGCCCTCAGGTGAGGCGCTCCCGCATCCCGGCCGCCGCGGCGAGCGGGAGCTTCATCGCCGGCGTCGGCGCCCTTCTCGTGCTGCCGACGCTGATCGTCATCCCGATGTCGTTCAGTGCGGCGGACATCCTCATCTTTCCGCCCATCGGGTTTTCCTTCCGCTGGTACGAGAACTTCTTCTCCGACCCGCAGTGGCGGGCCGCGGCGGTGAACAGCGTGACCATCGCCCTCGGCACCACGTGCCTCGCCACGGTGCTCGGCGTGCTCGCGGCACTCGGCCTCGCGCGCATCCCGCTCCGCTACCGCGGCGGCCTGACCCTCTTCTTCCTGGCCCCGGCGGTCGTCCCCACCATCGTCACGGCGATCGCCACCTATCAGGCCTTCGCGCGGATGGGCCTGAGCGGCACGATCGGCGGAGTGATCCTCGGCCACACCATCCTGGCGCTGCCCTTCGTCGTGCTCTACGTCTCGGCCGTCCTCCAGCGCGTGGACTGGCGTCTCGTGCACGCCGCGCGCAGCCTGGGTGCCACGCCCGCCCGCGCCCTCTTCCTCGTCACCATCCCGGCCATCATGCCGGGCATCGTGGCGGGAGCGGTCTTCGCCTTCGTGACCTCGTTCGACGAGGTCGTGGTGGCGCTCTTCCTCTGCGGCACGCGCGCGGTGACCCTGCCGGTCGAGATGTGGAACGGCATCCGCTTCGAGATCAATCCGACCGTCGCGGCGGCGTCGGTGATCCTCCTTCTGATCTCCTCCTCGGTGCTCGTGCTGGTCTCGCTCCTGCGGAAGGGCCGCGCGTGAGGGCGCCATGAGCACGTCCGTCGAGCTCGTGGCGCTCACCAAGCGCTACTCCGGCCAGGCCGCGGTGCGCGATCTCTCGCTCAGGGTCGAGGCCGGCGAGTTCTTCACCCTCCTCGGCTCGAGCGGCTCGGGCAAGACGACGACGCTCATGATGATCGCCGGCTTCGTCGATCCCGACGCCGGCGAGATCCGCGTCGGCGAGCGCTCGATCCTCGGCCTGCCGCCCGAGCGGCGCAATCTCGGCGTGGTCTTCCAGAGCTACGCGCTCTTCCCCAACATGACCGCCGCGGAGAACGTCGCCTTCCCGCTGCGCATGCGCGGCATGGACCGGCGGATGCGCGGGCAAAAGGTGGCCGAGGCCCTCGGCCTCGTCGATCTCGCGGAGCTGGCGGAGCGCCGCATCGGGCAGCTGAGCGGCGGCCAGCAGCAGCGCGTGGCGCTCGCCCGGGCGCTCGTCTTCGAGCCGCCGGTGCTGCTCATGGACGAGCCGCTCGGTGCGCTTGACCGCAAGCTCCGCGAGCAGCTCCAGGGCGAGATCAAGCGCATCCAGCAGGCGCTCGGCGTGACGGTGATCTACGTCACCCACGACCAGGACGAGGCGCTGGTGCTGTCCGACCGCATCGCCGTGATGGCGGGCGGCGAGATCGTGCAGATGGGTCCCGCGGCCGAGGTCTACGAGAGGCCGAAGAGCCTTTTCGTCGCGCAGTTCCTCGGCGAATCGAACGTCGTCGAGGGCCGCGTCGTGCGCGCGGCGGGTGGTGGGGTTGAGCTCGAGCTTTCGGGCGGGGCGGGCCTGGTCGTGGCCGCCGCCGCCGCGGCGCTGCCGGCCGGCCCGGTCCGCCTGATGGTGCGGCCCGAGGCCGTCTCGCTCTCGACGGAGCGCCACGAGGGGCTGAATTCGCTCGCCGGCCAGGTGCGCTCGATCGACTATCTCGGCGCCTCGATCCGCTACGGGATTTCGACGCGCGCGGGCGGCTTCCTCGCGCGTATGCCGCGCCTCGGTGCGTCCCGGGTCTTCGCGCTCGGCGCCGAGGTTTTCGTCGAATGGCGCCCCGAGGAGGGCGTGGTGTTCCCGTGAGGCGGGCCGAAAGGGCTCTCACAGCAGGAGGAAAGCGACGATGGACAGCGATACGGTGCTGAGAACGATCCGCTTCGACCCAACCCTCAGGGGCGATCCCGCCACGCGGACGACCTCCAAGCACTATTACAAGGACCCGAGCGGCGTCTTCGTGACCGGCTTCTGGTCGGCCGAATGGGGCAAGGTCGAGATCAATTACGCCAAGGACGAGTTCTGCGTGATCCTCGAGGGCGAGGTGCGCGTCATCGACGCCTCGGGCCACGCAGAGACCTATCGCCAGGGCGACAGTTTCGTCATCCCCAACGGCTTCACCGGCTTTTGGGAGACCGTGAAGCCGGTGCGCAAATTCTTCGCGACCTACCAGCCGCGCAAGGATTGAGCCGCGCCGGGCCTCATGGTGTCATGACGTGGAGCACGTTGCCTGCGAGGCCGTAGGCGACCCAGCCGCCCTTGCGGTCGTCGCCCTCGACGCGGATGACGATCTGGAGCGCCGTGCTCGCGGGGTCGAAGACCTTGTTCCGAGAGAACGTGATGCGGTCGACCTTGCCGCCGGCGATCTTGAGGCGCGCGAGCGTCTCAGCCGTGAGCTCGGGCAAGCGGCCGAGGACCGCATCGTCGAGCTCGTCGGCCTCGAAGAACCAATCGTCGCCGTAGCCGTGCCACAGCGCCGTAGCTGCCCCGCCCGCCGAGCGCTTGAGCTCGCCCGCGTCGTAGGAGAAGAGGCCGAGGGCAGCGGGCTTCTTGGGGTCTTGCGCCGTGACGAGGAGCATGCTGTCGCGGAAATCGAGCTCCATGAGCTTGGCGTGCGCGCCGAGGCTGCCGCGCACCGCCGCGAGCGCCTCCGCCATCGCCGGTCCCTCGAGGAGGTTGAGCGGCGGCCGCTTGCTCTCGGGCAGGCGCACGCGCTTGACCTCGCCCTTGCCGTCGAAGTCGACCGTGCCTTTCTCGCCGCGGTCCTCGACGGTGATCTCCCATTGCATGGTGCTCGTCCCGAACTCGCGGGCCGGCTTCGACACCTCGACGGCATAGAGCGCGCCGCCCGGCATCTCCAGGCGCTGGCGCGCCGCGGCTTCCAGCTTCACGAGCAGGCTCCAATCCACCTCGCCGACCGCGAAGAGCTCGTTCGCGGGCATGCCCGCGGCCTTGCGCCCGGCCTCGAGCGGCTCTCTCGGCGATGCGGTGATGCCGTTGAGGTTGGCGTTGTACCAGCGCTCCTTCTTGGCATCCTCGAGGTCGCGGGCGAGGAACCACAGATAGCCGGTGGCGAAGCGCAGGGTCTCGATGCTCGGCTTCTCCCCCCACAGCTCGCGGATGTCGGCGATGGCCTCCTCGAGGGGCTTGCCGCCGGCAAGCATGTCGAGCCGCTTGGCGCGGTTGGTGCCGTCGAGATCGAGGCGGCGGACGTTGCCCTTGGCGTCGGCGATCGCCTCCGCCCGCTCGCGCGCGCTCCTCACCTCGACCGTCCACGTCACCTCGCCGCTGTGCGGCGCCGGGATGAGGGTGAGCTGGCGCTCGATGCGCATGCCGACGACCGCGGCGGGGTCCTCGAGCGCCACGCGCTTGACGGCGGCCACGCCGAGCTTGGCCGTCGCCGCGATGTTCACCTCGTCGAGGTCGAACAGGTTCTCCTCGAGCCTCGGGTTGATCAGGTCCAATTCGACGGGCGCCGGCCCGCTGACCTCCTCCCAGCTGAAGGACAAGCCCGCGGCGAGCTGGTGGTTCACGTGCACGAGTGTCCATTTGTCGACGTGCGTCGGCTGCGCCGGATCCTGGAGCTCGACGGCGAGCTCGTCGTTGCTGATCTCGATATCGAGCGCGCGCACCGGGTGGCCGATCTTGGCCTTGAGGGTGTCGAGCGCCTGCCGAGCCTCGTCGCCGGCGTAGAGCGGGGGATAGGGCGCATCGAAGCGGCAGGCGCCGAGGAGTGCCAGCGCCGCGGCGAGATAAAGGGCGCGCGCCGCGCCGCCGCTCAGGCGCGCTTGCAGCATGTCCTGCTCAGCCGCCGCGGATGATGCCGGCCATGCGGCACGCCCTCAGTCCTCCGCGTCGTCGAGCGCGCCGGGATTCCCGATCACGTTCCAGCGCCCGCCCACGGCACCGCAGGTGACCGGCACGGCGACGAGGTCGGGGAGATAGTCCGGCCGGTTCTTGACGATGCTGCCGTTGGCGAAGGCGCGCGTCTGCTTGCCGCCCTCGGCCTCCGAATAGGCGACGGTAACGCCGCCCACGAGCGCCTCGTCCGGCGCCCAGCTGAGCTTAATCACCTTGACCGGGCGGCCCTCCTCGTCGCGTCCCTGCCAGTGCGCGGCGGTGGGCATGATCGCCTTGCCCACCCCGGGATGGAGCGTGCCGTCGAGCCCGGCGCCGATCTGGGTGAGCTTGCGCGGGTCCGGGCGATTGGGGCCGTCGAAGTCGAGCGTGGTCCATACTTCCAGATGGTCGCTGCCGATCCACGAGGCGGGTGCTGCCTGGTCGGGCCGCGGGTCGCGCACCTGCACGACGATGGTGCGCTGGTCGGGCGCCACGAGGCGCAGCTCGACATTGCGCGCGGGATCGGGGCGGCCGTAGGCGATGAAGGCTCTGCTGGCCTCGAGGCGCGCGGCACAGGTGCCGAGCACGGTGCCGTCGGGGAATGCGCCATTCTTCCGCGTCGGATCGGCGTTGCCCTCTGCATAGGGGATGTCGATGCCGACGAGGAAGCCGGGCTGGGCCGTCGCCGTCTTGTGCTGGGCCAGAAGCTCGCAGGGATCGTCGGGCTGCTTCTCCTCGGTCATCTTGGCGTTGTCGATGGCGACCGAGCGCGCCGCGAGGGTGGCGACGTTCGATCCAGCTGAGACTGCCCGAGCCGGTCTCGCTCGCGCGGAAGCCGCAGCGCTCGATGCTGAGCGTCTTCTGAGGTGCCAACTGGATCGTCACCTTCGTCTGCCAGCGGTCGTTCGAGCCGCCGAGCTGCAGGCGGCTCATGCGGTTGTCGCCGATCTTGACGGCGTCCATGCCGCGGCCGGCCGAGCCGTAGCCGTCGTTGCACAGCTTGAGAAGGGGCTGCGGCGCTTTGCTGCCCACGATCAGCCAATATTCGCGGCCGCCGTCATTGTCGCCCTCGCTCTCGCGGCAGCCCTCCTCGGGCGAGTCGTCCGGCTTGTTGGCGAGGCCGAGATGCGCCTCCGCGACCACGAGCGGCTCGCCGGCTGGCGACTTCCCCGCCGGCCACAGCTTGGCGATCTCGCAAGCGTGGCGGTCGCCGCAGACGGCAGGCATGAAGCGGGCGGCGCCCGCCTCGGCTGCCACGGCCGAGCCCCCCGCTACGGGCAGCGACAGCAAGAGGCCCGCGGCAGCGGCGATGCGGAACGCTCTCATGAAAAATTGCCTCGCGCGCGGCGATGAACGTCTTGACGCAAAATCAGACGTTTCATGGCCGATGTCAAAAGCTTTCGCCGACGGATTCTTCTCTTGCCGGCCGGCCTCAGTCGCGCAGCGGCCGGCTCGCCACCAGCGGATGATCGGCCGCACTGACATGCTTCGGGCCGGCACCCCCGGGCGCCCCCCAGCCGGTCACCGCGGCGCTGAAGAAATCCGCATTGGCGGCCTTGTAGGCGACCTCGGCCGCGGGCAGGTCGTCCTCGTCGAAGATGGCGTCGACGGGGCAGACCGAGAGGCAGAGCCCGCAATTGATGCATTCGGCGGGCTGGATGTACATCATGCGCCCGCCCTCGTAGATGCATTCGACGGGGCACACCGTCTGGCAGGCGCCGTCCTTCACGTCGATGCAGGCAGAGGCGATGACGTAGCTCACGCTCAGGCGCCCCGCCATTGCGGTGCGCGCTTCTCCTGGAAGGCGCGCACCCCCTCGTGCTGATCGCTCGACTTGAGCGCTGCCACGAGGGCGGGGAGGCGGAGCGACTGGGCCTCCTGCGGCGCAAGGCCGCTTCCCGCCCGCACCGTCTGCTTGATCGCGCGGATGGAGAGCGGCGCGCAGGCGAGGATGTCCGCGAGCCAGCGTGCGACGGCGGCGTCGATGTATGCGGTCGGCACCACCTCGTTGACGAGCCCGAGCTGCAAGGCCTCGGTCGCGGAGATGCGCCGGCCGGTCAAAAGCAACCCCATGGCCGCGACATGGGAGATGCGTCGCGGCAGGAGGGTAATGCCGCCCCCGAGCGGCAAGCGCCCGACGCGCGGCTCCGGCAGGCCGAAGCTCGCGTGCTCGGCGGCGACCACGATGTCGCAGCCGAGCACCATCTCGAAGCCGCCGCCGAGCGCCAGGCCATTGACGCGGGCGATGACCGGCACGTCGATCTTGTCGTTGAGTGCGATGCCGCCGAAGCCGCCCGGCGGCAAGGCCGCCAGATAGTCGAGGCCGGTTGGCCCGCCGCTCGCCTTCATGTCGGCGCCGCTCGAGAAGGCGCGCTCGCCCGAGCCCGTGAGCACGACGGCGCGCACGGAGGCGTCCTTCTCGATCTCCGCCCAGATGCGGACTAGCTCCGCCTCGGTCGCCTCGTCCACGGCGTTGAGGCGCTCCGGGCGGTCGATGGTGACGCGCGCGACGCCGTCCTCGCGCGTAAAGAGCACGCTCACGACACCACCTTGCCGCGGTTAAGCGCGGCGATCTTTCCCTCGTCGTAGCCGAGCTCGCCGAGGATCGCCGCGGCATGCTCGCCGAGCCTTGGCGGGGCGTAGCGCAGGCGGAAGGCCGAGGGGTCCATGGCGATCGGGCTGCCGATGTAGCGCCTCGGCTCGTTGCCGCCGTCGGCTGCCCCGTCGAGCTCCACCACGATGCCGTTCGCCGCCGTCTGCTCGGAGGCGAGCGCCTCGCCGAGCGTCTGCACGGGTGCCGAGAGGAGGTCCTGCTCCTCGAGGCGGGCGAGCCAATAAGCCGTCGTGTTGCTTGCGAAGCGCTCGGCGAAGCGGGCCTTGAGCTCGGCCTTGCGGGCCAGCTGGCCGGCGAAGGTGGCGTAGGGCGGCTCGGCCGAGAGGTCCTCGATGCCGAGGGCGGTGCAAATGTCCCTGAGCGGATTGGCCTTGAAGGCGCCGACCAGCACGAGGGCGCCGTCCGAGGTGCTGAATACGCCGTTCAGCGGGAAGGCGCCCCAGTTGAGCTCGCGGCGGCGCTGCAGCCACATCGCCGCCTCCTGCATCTGCATCGCCAGCATGGAATCATAGAGCGAGACGGAGATTTCCTGGCCGCGCCCCGTCTTCTCGCGCTGGAGGAGCGCCAGCAGCACCCCCTGCACCAGATGCATGCCGGCTGCGTAATCGGCGAGCGCCGTGCAATAGACCGCATAGGGCTGCCGCTCGTCCGAGCGCCGCGCCATCACGCCGGAGAGCGCCTGGGCGAGGATGTCCTGGCCGCCCTTGTGGGCGAGCGGGCCGCGCGGTCCGTAGCCCGAGCCGAAGGCGGAGATGATGCGCGGGTTGATGGCGGCGAGTGCGGCATGGCCGAAGCCCATGCGCTCCATGACGCCGGCGCGGAAGTTGTTCACCACCACGTCGGCGGTCTTCACGAGGTCGTAGACGATGGCCTTGCCCGCGGCCCCCCTCAAGTCGATGGCGATCGAGCGCTTGTTGCGGTTGATGCTGCGGAAGACCGGGTTGTCGAGCCCGTCCGGGTCGTCGGCGAGCGAGGTTCGCGAGAGGTCGCCCACGCCGGGCCGCTCGATCTTGATCACGTCGGCGCCGTAGTCGGCGAGCATCTGGGTGGCGCAGGGCCCCAGCATCACTTGCGTGAAGTCGATGACGCGGATGCCGGAGAGCGGCTGCGCTGTACCGTTGGCGGGGCTGCTCGTCATGCCGCCTTCTCTCCCGCATCGAGGGTGGCGTTAGGCGCCGGCACGTCGCCAGGATCGGCGCCCTGGGCGCGCAAGCGCGCCTGCAGCGCCTTCACGTCCACCTGCTCGACGCCGATGCCGGCATCGAGCGCCAGCGCCGCGGCGAGCCCGGCGGCCTCGCCCATGGCGATGCAGGGGGGAATCTCGCGCGACACGCGCTGCGCCGCCGAGGTCGCGGAATAGTGCCGCCCGGCGACGAGGAGCTGGCCGACGTTCTTCGGCAGGAGGCAGCGGTACGGATAGTAGTAGTCGCGGCCGCGCGCGATGCTGTCGGGGAAGTGGCGGCGGCCCATGACGTCCTCCTTGGTGAGCACGTAGGCGCCATCGAGAAGGCGCGTCTGGCGGATGCCGAGCTGGGGCGCCACGTCGACCACATAGGCGTTCCTGAAGCCGGGCATCCTTTCGCGCACGAATTCGACGAGGCGGGCGATGCGCTGGCGCCCCTCGAAATCGGCGCGCGTCAGGTCCTCGATCTTGAGCCCGTCGTAGCCGGCCATGTGCGGGCAGTTGCACCACACGACGCCGGGGAGCGGCGTCTTGAGCCACCATTTGTCCCAGGAGCCGCCCGTGATCCGCTTCGCCTCGCGGTCGATGGCGTTGAAGGCCGCGGGCTCGGCATATTCGAAGCGCTCGGCCTCCTCGGTGTCGACCGCGCCCAAGCGGAAGACGGTGGTCACTATGAAGCTGCCCGCAATGAAGGCAGCACCGGCGGAGGCCGCCACGTCGAGATCGCCCGTCGCGTCCACCACGATGCCGCCGAGGATGGCCTGGCGGCCGGCCTTGCCCTCGACGATGACGCCCGCGACGCGGCCCTCCTCGACGATCGCCTTGGAGAACCAGCTGTGCAGGCGCAGGTTCACCTTCGCCTCGGCGATCATGTCGTTCGAGACGCGCTTGAAGCCGTCGGGATCGAAGGCGACGGAATAGCAGATGGGCTGCGGCTTCTCGTGCGCGGTGAAGTCGAAGAGGCCCCAGCGCGACCACTTGCGCCACATCGCCCAGTCGGCGCGGCGGTCCGCCTCGGGCGGCGACACGGCGAGGCCGAGCCGCTCCATGCGCTCGATCATCTCCGTCGAGAGGCCGCGCACGCTGATCTCGCTGCCGTTGCACATGTCGTCGAGCACGAGGACCATGCCGCCCGACGCAAGGCCGCCTAGATAGGGATAGCGCTCGAGGAGGGCGACCTTGAGGCCGTTCCGCGCTCCCGACACGGCAGCACCTATGCCGGCCGGCCCGCCTCCCACCACGACGAGATCGGCGCGCGCCGCCACGGGAACGCGCTCGCCCGGCTCGTCGATCCAGTCGCTCGCGATACTCATGGGCGGGTCTCCTTGTCGATGAGGGGACGAGCGGACACGGCGCTCAGCCCGCGAGCGCCACGTTCCACTTGATGACGCGGCGCTCGATGGCGGTGATCGCGGCGAAGAAGAGGGCGGAGAAGGTCGAGCCGACGACGATGGTGGCGTAGAGCAAGGGCGAGTCGAAGTTGTAGGTGGCCTGGATGATGAGCGCGCCGATGCCGACGTTGGAGCCGATCCATTCGCCCACGATGGCGCCGATCACCGCGGTCGAGGCGGCGATCTTGAGGGCCGAGAAGAGATAGGGCAGCGCGTTCTGCACCCGGAGCTTGAAGAAGATCTCCCGCCCGCTCGCCGACAGCACCTTCATGAGCTCGAGCGCCTGGGGATTCACGTCGCGCAGGCCGCGGGTCATGTTGACGAGGGTGGGGAAGAAGCAGACCAGCGCCGCGATGGCGATCTTGGGCTCCATGCCGTTGCCGAGGAGGAGCACGAGGATGGGCGCCTTGGCCACCACCGGGATGGTGTTGACCATGACCGCGATGGGGAAGAGGGCCTCCTCGATCGCCTTCTTCTGCACGAAGAAGGTGGCGATCGCGATGGCGGTCAGGTTGCCGAGGAGAAAGCCGAGCACCGCCTCGATCGCGGTCGGCAGCAGGTTCTCCATGAGGAGAGCGAAGCGGCCGGCGAGCACATGGAGGACGGCTGCCGGCGTGGGTGCGATGAAGGGCTTGATGTCGAGGAGGATCACGGCACCCCACCAGAGGGCCACGAAGCCCACGACCGCCAGCGCGGGCAGCAGACGCTTGCGCCACTCGAGCATGCGCCGGGCGTGGAGGAACCTCGCCTTCGCCTCCTCGTCGTGGGCGAAGGAGGGGCCGGAGGGTGCGGAGCGCGGACGCCCGCCTATGGTCTCGTCGCTCATCAGCAGGTCTCCAGCACGCGGCGCAGGTGGCCGGCGAGGGCCACGAATTGCGCGCTCTCGCGCAACGCGAGGCGGCGCGGGCTCGGCAGCTCGACCGGCACCAGCTCGCGCACGCGGCCCGGCCTCGCTGCGAGCAGCAGCACCTCCTGGCCGAGGAAGGCCGCCTCGTAGATCGAATGGGTGACGAAGAGGATGGTGGTGCCGGTCGAGCTCCAGAGGCCGAGGAGCTCCTCGTTGAGCCGGTCGCGCGTGATCTCGTCGAGCGCGCCGAAGGGCTCGTCCATGAGGAGGAGCTTGGGCTCCGTGACGAGCGCGCGGGCGAGCGCCACGCGCTGGCGCATGCCGCCCGAGAGCTCGTGGGGATAGGCGTGCTCCCAGCCGGCAAGACCGACCATGGCGAGGAGCTCGCCGGCGCTGCTGGCGCCCGCGCGCGCGGCACCGCCCCCGACCTCGAGCGGCAGCATCACGTTGGCGAGCACCGTGCGCCACGGCAGGAGGGCCGGGTCCTGGAAGACGAAGCCGATGTCGCGGTTCTTGCGCGCTGCCGCCGGCGGCTTGCCCAGCACGCTCAGCGAGCCGGCACTGGGTGCGATGAGATCGGCGATGACGCGCAGGAGGGTCGATTTGCCGCAGCCCGAGGGGCCGAGAAGACTCACGAAGCCGCCGCGCGCGACCGTGAGGCTCACGTCCTCGAGCGCCGTGATGACGCCGCGCTCGCTTACGAAGCGCACGGAGAGGCCCTCGCAGCGGACGGCCGCCTCGGCAGGCCCAGGAGATGCCGCGCGCTCGCGCTGTGCCGCCGCCGCCTCGCCCGCCATCGCCATCGCTTGCTGCCTATCCGAGCTTCGCGCGCGCGTCCTTGGTCGCGGCGAGGATGTCCGTGTCGATCACTTCCGCGAGCTTGGGCGGGCCGGCGGAGAACTGCTTGAGCTGGTCGTAGAGATCGATCTGCTCCTGCCACACCGCGGGCTCGAAGGTGCCCCAGCCCTTGGCCTTGGTGGCGGCGGTGAATTCGAACTTGAGCATCGTGCCCACCGCGGCGAGCTCGTCCTTCTCGACGAGGTTGGGGTATTCCTTGAGCAGAAGGCCGACCGCCTTCTCGGGGTTCTCGTAGGTGTAGGCCCAGCCGCGCGAGGCCGCGCGCACGAAGGCCTCGAGCAGCGCGGCCTTGTGCGCGAGCGTGTCGGTGGTCGCGTAATAGGGCTGGGCGTAGAGCTTGACCCCCTCGTCCCACAGGCGCATGGCGACGAAATTGCCGCCGAGGGCCCGGAGCGCCGTGGTATTGGTGAGCCAGCCCGTGACCGCCGCCACTTGGCCGGTCACCACCGGCGACATGTCGGAGCCGATCACCACCACCTCGACGTCCTTCTCGGGGATGTTGTGCTTCTCGAGGAGGGCCGTGAGCAGGATCTTGCCGGTCGCCTGGATGCCGATCTTCTTGCCGACCATGTCCTCGGGCGTGCGGATGGGATCCTTGGGCAGCGAGAAGAAGGCGTAGGGATGCTCCTGGGCGCCGACCGCGAAGCATTTGACCGGCAGCTTCTGGGAGGCGGCGAGCATGAGCGAGGGGCTCGAGGAGACCTGGCCGATCTCGAAGCGCCCGGAGGCGACGATGGCGACGCCGTCGATGCTCGGGCCGCCCGGCTGGATGGCGAGGTTGAGCTTCTCCTCCTCGAAATAGCCGAGCTGCTTCGCCGCGCACTCGCCGATCTGGTTGCCGCCGCCGATCCAGCCGAGCTGGAGATTGACCGTGGTGGTCTTGGCCTGGGTGTGGCCGATGCGCGGCGCCAGGCCCGCGATCGCAAGTCCGCCCGCGGCCGCACCTCCCCGCATCAGAGCCCGCCGCGTCAGCCGCCAAGAGCTTCCTTTTGTCATCGTCGAGATCTCCCAGGTTCCCGTCAGCGCAAAATCGGCGCCCGGCCGGTGCCCTAGAATAGAAGAGTTTTTCGCCTATGGTGATGCTTTTTTGCCAGTGTGCCAGTTCGAATTTCCGGGAACGGAGATGAGGCTTCGCCCCTCTCCTCCTTCAGGAGGGAGGGGGCCATCCCGGATGGATGGGAGGGTGAGGAGGCCGAGCGCTTGCGCGCCCGTGCGGCCGACGATGTGCCCGGCAAAGCCACCTCCTCACCCCGACCCTCTCCTCCTGAAGGAGGAGAGGGGGATTGTCCAGTGATTTCTTGACTGTTTGGTCAATTTTCGCCAGAGTTGCCGTTTGAGGGATTGGGGCGATCCCAGGGCGATGAAGAAGCACGTCATTCTCACCTCCCATCCGCACGGCCGGCGGCCGGCGCCGCCGCTCGCCTGGGGGGCTCGGACTGCCGCCGAGCGCGGGCCGGTCATCGCGGCGGTGAAGAACGGCGGCAAGAACGTGATCGGCGCCCATGCCGGCGCCTATGCCATCTACCGCGCGCTCGCCATCACCGCGGGCAAGCTCGACCCGATCCACGTGCCGGACCTGACCGACACGGCGCCCGCCGAGCGCATCGGCCCGCATCCCCAATGGTGCGATCCAGGGCGCATCGTCTCCCTCGATCCCTGGGGGCATCTCGTGGCCGAGGCCTTCGCCGGCCGCCTCGCCGAGGGCTGGGACATCCGGCCGACGATCGCGGTCACCAAGGCGCACATCAACGTGCCGGAGCTCGGCCAGTCGATCACGCAAGGGCGGCTCAAGCCGGACGGCACGATCCTCCTCGCCAACGGCAACGTGCGGGTGACCAAGGCGGCGATCGAGCCCGTCTGGTATCTCCCCGGCATCGCGAGCCGCTTCGGCGTCGGCGAGAGCGAGCTGCGCCACGGCCTCTTCGAGCACACGGGCGGCATGTTCCCCGAGCTCGTGACGCGGCCGGACCTCAAGGTCTTCCTGCCGCCCATCGGCGGCATCACCATCTATCTCTTCGGCGAGGTCTCGGCGATCGCCGACCCGGCGCTGCCGCTCGCCTGCCGCGTCCACGACGAGTGCAACGGCTCGGACGTCTTCGGCTCCGACATCTGCACCTGCCGGCCCTATCTCGTGCACGGCATCGAGCTCGCGGTGGCGACCGCACAAGCCGGCGGCAGCGGCATCGTCGTCTATAACCGCAAGGAGGGCCGCGCTTTGGGCGAGGTCATCAAGTTCCTCGTCTACAACGCGAGGAAGCGCCAGCACGGCGGCGACCGCGCCGAGAAGTACTTCGAGCGCACCGAGTGCATCGCCGGCGTGCAGGACATGCGCCTCCAGGAGCTCATGCCGGACGCGCTCCATTGGCTCGGCGTCAAGCGCATCGACCGCTTCGCCTCGATGAGCGACATGAAGTGGAAGCCCATCGTCGCGAGCGGCATCGAGGTGGTCGAGCGCGTCGAGATTCCGGAGGAGCTCATCCCGCCCGACGCCCGGGTCGAGATGGACGCCAAGAAGGCGGCCGGCTACTACACCCGAGAGCCGCCGCTCGCAGCGGCACTCGCGAAGGCCAAGGGCCGCGGCCTCGAGGACTAGCGCTTGGCAGCGGTGCAGCACGGCAGTCCCCGTACCCAGCCCCTCGACGAAGGAGCGGATGCACGGCGCCTGAGCACGGCCGCGGCGGTGCGCGAGCGCGCGGCGCGCATGCTTGCGATGGCGGAGCGTGACGAGCTCCCTCATTTCGCGCTCGTGCCCGAGCGCCTCCCGGGCGTCATCGATTACGTCCTCGAGACGACGCGGCAGCGCTATCCGGACCTCGCCGTCCCGTTCCACAGCCGCTGGCGGCACTTCTCGGCGGGCGGGTGCCAACGCTGGTCGGAGCTCGCGGCATCGCTCGGCGGCGTGCCGCCGGACGAGGTGGCGCGCATCCGCTGCGATCTCGCGGTGGTGAGCGTGCTGCTCGACGCGGGTGCCGGCGAAGGCTGGTGCTATCGCGAGGCCGGCGGGGGCGCATACGCGCGCTCCGAGGGCCTCGCGGTCGCGAGCTACCACATGTTCACGAGCGGGCTCTTCTCGGCCGATCCGCACGCCCCCTATCGCGCGGACGCCTCGGCGCTCGCCGCCGTCACGGACGATCGCCTCGCCTCGGCGCTGCAGGCGAGCGCGCGCAATCCCATGGTCGGGCTCGCCGGACGTGCAGCCCTTCTCCGCCGTCTCGGCGCCGCACTTCTCGCGGAGCCGGCGCTCTTCGGCTCGCCGCCGCGCGTCGGCCGCATCTTCGATCATCTCCGCCAGCGCGCGGCGGGTGCCGCGCTGCCGGCAAGCGAGATCCTCGCGGCCGTCATGCGCGGGCTGGGACCCATCTGGCCGGGCCGCGAGAGCCTCGGTGGCGTCAACCTGGGCGACGTCTGGCGCCATTCCGCCATGCGCACGGGCGACGCCACGGAGAGCCTGATGCCGTTCCACAAGCTCTCCCAGTGGCTCGCCTATTCGCTCATCGAGCCGCTCGCGGAGGGCGGCGTGCCGGTCGCCGGGATCGACGAGCTGACCGGCCTCGCCGAATACCGCAACGGCGGCCTCATGATCGACGGCGGCCTCCTCGTGCCGCGCGACCCGACGCTCCTCGGCCGGCGGCTTTCGCCAGGCGACGAAGCAGTGGTGGAATGGCGCGCGCTCACCGTGGCGCTCCTCGACCGCATCGCCGAGGGACTGCGCGCGGTGCTCGGTGTTGACGCCGTGCGGCTTCCCTTGGCCTCGGTGCTCGAGGGCGGCACCTGGGCGGCCGGCCGGCGCATCGCCCGCGAGCGCCGACCCGACGGCGGCCCGCCGCTCGTCGTCGAGAGCGACGGGACCCTGTTCTGAGGCGAGACCCGAGCGAGAGAGGGAACAGCATGGCCGGCAACGTCTTCGTCATCGATCATCCGCTCGCCCAGCACAAGCTCACCCTCATGCGCCGCAAGGAGACCTCGACCGGCGAGTTCCGCCTGCTCGTGCGCGAGATCAGTCCCTTCATGCTCTACGAGGTGACGCGCGACCTGCCGCTCACCGAACGCGAGATCGAGACGCCGCTCCAGACCATGAAGGCGCCGGTCTTGGCGGGAAAGAAGCTCTGCCTCGTGCCGATCCTGCGTGCCGGGCTCGGCTTCGTGGATGCCATGCTCGATCTCGTGCCCGCGGCGCGCGTCGGGCACATCGGCCTCTACCGCGATCCCGAAAGCCTCGCCGCGGTCGAATACTATTTGAAGCTGCCGGAGGACATCGCGTCCCGCCGGGTGATCCTCGTCGATCCCATGCTGGCGACCGGGCATTCCGCGACCGCGGCACTCGGCCGGCTCAAGGAGGCGGGAGCGGAGAACATCAAGTTCGTCTGCCTGGTGGCGGCACCGGTCGGCATCGCCGAGGTCCAGGCCGAGCATCCCGACGTGCCGATCTACACGGTGGCGATCGACGAGAGGCTCAACGACCATGCCTACATTCTCCCCGGGCTGGGGGACGCCGGTGACCGGCTCTTCGGCACCAAGTAAGGCAGCACCCGCCAAGGGCCGCATCCGGCGCTCGAACGAGGAGAGCATCCTGCGCGCCGCCGAGGAGGTCTTCGCGCGCGCGGGCTTCGGCGGCGCGCGCGTGGCCGACATCGCCCGACGCGCCGGCATCCCGCAGGCCAACCTGCATTACTATTTCAGGACCAAGCGCAGGCTCTACCGCGCCGTGCTCGAGAACATCCTCGAGCTGTGGTTAGCTGAGACCGACATCATCCGCGCGGAGAGCGAGCCGCGGAAAGCGCTCGAGCAATACGTGCGCGCCAAGATGCGCTTCTCGCGCCGCTTCCCGAACGCCTCCAAGGTCTTCGCCAACGAGGTCATCCACGGCGCGCGCGAGATCGGTCCCTTCCTCAGGAAGGAGCTGCGCGCCCTCGTCGAGGCGAAGACGCGGGTGATCGAGCAGTGGATCAGCGCGGGCCGCATGGCGCCGCTCGACCCGCGCCACCTCTTCTTCATGATCTGGGCTGTGACCCAGACCTACGCCGATTTCGAGGGGCAGGTGCGCGCCGTGCTCGGCGTATCCGCGCTCGGCGAGCGCCAGTTCGCCCATGCGACCGAGGAGGTCGTGGGCCACGTGCTCAGGAGCTGCGGCTTGGCGCCAGCGCCGGCAGAGGATGCCGAATGACGGTGGCGGGCCGCGGGCGGGCGGGCGCCACGATTGCAGGCGGGCTAACCTCGTCAATCGACCCCGGCGTCCGGTAGAAGCTCACGAGCTGGCGGAGACCGGTCTCGCGCCGCGGCCGGACGGCGCGAACAGGGCCTCGATGTCCTCCTCGGTAATGGCGAGCGTGGCGCTACGCTCGGCGTCGAGGATGCTGGCGACGAGGTCGCGCTTCCTTGCCTTGAGCGCCTCCATCTTCTCCTCGACCGTCTCCAGCATGACGAGCTTGTGGACGAAGACCGCCTTGTTCTGGCCGATGCGGTGGGCGCGCCCGCTTGCCTGGTCCTCGACGGCGGGGTTCCACCAGGGATCGTAGAGGATGACGGTGTCGGCGGCGGTGAGGTTGAGGCCGGTGCCGCCTGCCTTCAGGCTGATGAGGAAGAGCGGCACCTCGCCCGCCTGGAACCGCCTGATCGGCGTCCCCCGCTCGCGCGTGTCGCCGGTCAGGACGACGCGCGCGATGCCCGCTCTGTCGAGCGCCTCCTCGATGAGCGCCAGCATGGAGGTGAACTGCGAGAAGAGCAAAATGCGCCGCCCCTCCTCGACGAGCTCGGGGATCATCTCCATCAGGCGCTCGAGCTTGGCCGAGCCGGCCTTGGTGTTGCGGACGGCCTGGAGCTTGACGAGGCGCGGGTCGCAGCAGACTTGGCGGAGCTTGAGGAGCGCATCGAGAATGACGATGCTCGAGCGCGCCAGGCCCTTCGCCGCGACGGCCTCGCGAACCTTGGCGTGCATGGCAAGGCGGATGCTCTCGTAGATCGCCCGTTGCGCCGCCTCCATCTCAACCCGCTCGACGATCTCCGTCTTCGGCGGCAGCTCCAATTCGACCTCCTCCTTCGTTCGGCGCAGGAGAAAGGGCCGCACGCGCCGCGCGAGTTGCGTGCGCCGCTCGACGTCGCCGAGCTTCTCGATGGGCACGCGATAGCGGCGGTTGAAGTCCTGCCGGTCGCCGAGGAAGCCAGGTGCGAGGAAGGCGAAAAGCGACCACAGCTCGCCCAGATGGTTCTCGAGCGGCGTGCCGGAGAGGCAGAGGCGCTGGCGCGCCTCGAGCTTGGCCACGAGCCGCGTCGTCAGGGCGTTGGGGTTCTTGATGGTCTGCGCCTCGTCAAGGACGACGAGATGCCAAGCCAGTGCTGCCAGCGTCTCGTGGTCGCGCGCGAGCAGCGGATAGGTCGTGATCGCGAGGTCGTGCGAGGGAATGGCGCCGAAGCGCGCCTTGCGGTCGGCGCCATGGAGCGTCAGGAGCGAAAGTGCCGGTGCAAACCGCGCCGCCTCCATCGCCCAGTTCGTCACCAGGCTCGTCGGGCAAACCACGAGCGAGGGCCGGTCCATATGTCCTGAGGCCTTCTCGGCCGCGAGATGGGCGAGCGTCTGCACCGTCTTGCCGAGCCCCATGTCGTCGGCGAGGATGCCGCCGATGCCGGCCTTGCGAAGGAACTGCAGCCAATCTAGGCCGCGTGCCTGGTACGGGCGCAAGGCGGCGCGGAAGTCCGGCGGCACCGTCGCTCGGGGGATGCTCCCGGTCTCGCGCAGAAGCCGGCCCAGTTCGCGCAAGCGCTCTCCGCCGCGCCAGAGCAGGCCCGCCGCGCGCGTAGCCTCCTCGAAGGCCGCGAGATCGCCGGCATCCAGTGCCGAGAAGCCGAGGCCCGTTGCCTTGCCGCCGAGGGCGCCGGCGCTGAAGAGCTCCAGGAGCGCCTTGAGGATCGGTCGAATGCGGCCGAAGGGGAGCGGCAGGATGCGTCCATCGGCGAGCGGGAGGAAGACCGGCGCATCCTTGGCCGCGCGCTCCCAAGTTGCCGCGTCGTCGGATGTTGCCACTTCGAGGAAGGCGAGCAATGCCGGCACCAGGTCGACGCGCTCGCCGTCGACCGTTGTGCCGAGCGCCAGCTCGAACCAATCGATGCCCGACCCTTCATGCAGCTCGGCTGTCACCTCGCCGGCGAACGTGGCGAACTTGACGGGGAAGTCGTCGGCGACCGCCACGGTCCAGCCTTCCGAGCGAAGCTTGGGCACCTCGAGGTAATGGAAATCGATCCACTCCCTGCCGCTCGGGCTCCCCATCAGCATGAAATCGTTGCCATGGCGGCCGGCGGAATTGGCGTACCACACGTCGGCCACGCGGCGCAGGCCGCGTGCGATCAGGCGTTGGAATGCCCTTCGCTCGCCGTCGCGGTCCCGCTTGACGGCATAGAGGCGCCCCTCGTGCGCCACCGTCGGCACCATGCTTTTGTTGGCGTGAAGAACGAGCACCGGGCCGTAGCGGAAGGCGAGCCGGGCAAGCGGGGTCCGCACGCGCTCTCGGTCGGCCGCGCTCGAGTGCGAGCCGATGCGGCCATAACCGTACGGGTTTGCGGCAAGCTCGCCGACGAAGAGCTCGAGATGGGGGAGCGGCGGTGCCCGCAGGGGCTCCGGCGGCGCCATGGGGGCCGGCCAGGCGGCTTCCAGCGCCGGCAGCCGCTTCGCCAGCTCGGCGCGGACGAGCCCCGCGGCGGCGGCCGTAACCGGCGGTGCGGCCAGGAGCGTATCCGCGAGCGGTTGCGGGCAGTCGAGCTCGAGCGGACCGAGCACGCCGCGTGCCGCGTCGACATACCAAGCGGGCGCCAGGCGAAACGCTTCGAAACCGCTCTCCGTCTCGACCGCGAGTTGCTGGGTGCCGTCTTCGCCAAGGCGCCAAGCGAGCCGCCCGGGCCACGCGCGGCCTTCGCTCACCGCTGGCCCCTCGATGGATTTCCAGCGCGCCCGCCCGGTTGCGATGATCTGGCGCAGCGTCTCGACGCCCTCGGCGCCTTCGAGGCGACGGCCGCCGGCGCCATAGTAATACGAGGGGCCGGCCACGAGGCGCCGCATGATGCGCCGGTCGGAAGGGCGGAGGAATTTGGCCGGCTTCGGCTGATGGATGTTCTGCGGCGACCAGCGGCTCGCATTCGCTGCGTAGGACCCGTCCTTGCGCAGGCGGGCGGACATGGGAGCGACGTTCAGGGCGGGGATGCCCTGCACCGGCGCGTCGAGGCTGAGCACATAGACAAGGCGCTGTCGCACCTCCGGAGGGTAGTCTTCATTTCCGCCGTCGCGCGCCTCATCGAGCGCCCGCAGCCAGGCAGCGATGTCGGGCGGCGCCGCGGGTGATGCGTCATTCTCCTTCGTCTCGGCAAGTGCTGCTGTGCGAGGGACGGTGGTGTCCTCGGCGTTGTCCGGGAGGCGCAACGAAAGGGTCTCGGGCGCGGCGACGATGCCGCGCCCCTCCAAGACCGCCATCAGGGCGGCGGCGACATGCTTGCAGTTGAACCCCACCGGGCACGAGCACGTGCCCTCGATCTCGACGAGCCCGCCGGGATAGGTGCTGAGGGAGATGTCTTGCGCATAGGGGCGGCGCGCCGAACCTTGCACCTTGGACGTGACCACGGCGCCGTCCGCCGAGAGCGCGGTCGCGAGTACGTTGCCCAGTCTCAGATATTCGCGTGCCTTGGCGAAGGCATTTCGCGAAACCGCATCGCGGACGTCGTCAAGGGTGAACGCGATCATAGAGGCTGTCAGCGGACGGAATGCATCAAAACGCCATCTCGACCTATCCGGACCGTGCGGTCAAGTGTGAGCGGGGCGCTCGCCGCGAGCCGAATCTAGCCCCCGCGCTCGAGCCGGATGAGCGCCTCCTCGATGAGCGGGCGCGCGCGGGCGACCACGTCCTCGCCGGCCGCGATGCTCTCGGCCGCGCGGTCGAACTGCAGGATGCCGATGTTGCCGAGCCTGGGCGCCAGGAGGACGTCCGGCGGGTCGCCCGCAAGGCGGGAGCGGCTGATGCGGTCCTGCACGATCTGCAGCGAGCGCGCCATCACGGAAAGGATGCTGGGCTCGTCGGCTCGCTGGCGGAAGAGCTGGCGGGCGAGGTCGGCGCCGGGCAGGTTCTTGAGCCGGCGCACGATGTCGCGCTCGTCGTCGATCGCGAGCTCCCGCGCTGTGCGGAAGCGCAGCGTGCCGAAGGTATCCGCATTGAGGTTGACCGCGATGACGAGCCGCGCGCCGAGCGCCCGGCAGAGCGAGACGGGAATCGGGTTGACGAGGGCACCGTCGAGGAGCCAGCGGCCGCCGATCTTGACCGGCGGCAGCACGCCGGGCAGCGCATAGGAGGCGCGCACGGCCTCGAGCAGGCTGCCCTTCTGCAGCCAGACCTCGCGGCCGCTCTCGAGATCGGTGGCGACGCAGGCGAAGCGGCAGGCGAGCTTCTCGATGCGCAGGTCGTGGAGCTCCTGGTCGAAGATCTGCATGATGCGGCGGCCGGCGATCAAGCCGCCGTGGCCCAGGCGGAAATCGAACATGCGCGAAAGCCGCAGCCTGTTGAGCGCCCGCGCCCAGGCCTCGAGCTCGCCGAGCCGGCCGCCGAGATGCACCCCGCCGATGAGGGCGCCGATCGAGGTGCCGCAGACGATGCCGGGCTGGACACCCATGCGGGCGAGCTCGCGGATGATGCCGATATGCGCCCAGCCGCGGGCGACGCCGCTGCCGAGCGCCAGGCCGATCTCCGGGTTCGCCGCCGCCATCCTTTGCCACCCTCAGGGCCGCCGTACCATGTCCTCGACATTACCGCAGAATCGGCAGGAACGTGGACGCCATTGCAGCGCCGCCGGCGCCGAGGCAGCGCCGGCCGTCCCTGCCGCATCTTGCGGTCGCCCGCGCGACGCGCCATGATCGGCCGCGTCAAAGAGGGAAGGGGACAACGATGAGGCCCAATAACGTTCAAGCGGTCTGGAGCAAGAGCGGCGCCGTGGTCAATGGCTGGCTCGGCATTCCGAACAGCTTCTCGGCCGAGGTCATGGCGACGCTCGGCTGGGATTCGCTGGTCATCGACCTGCAGCACGGGCTGATCGACTATCAGACCGCGGTCACCATGATGCAGGCGATCTCGACGACCGCCACCACGCCGCTCGTGCGCGTGCCGTGGAACGACCCCGCCATCATCATGAAATGCCTCGACGCCGGCGCCTACGGCGTCATCTGCCCGATGATCAACGACCGCGAGGAGGCGGAGCGCTTCGTGGGCGCCTGCCGCTATCCGCCCAAGGGCTACCGCAGCTCTGGCCCCATCCGCGGCATGATCTACGGCGGCAGCGACTACCAGACCAAGGCCGACGAGACGATCGTGACGCTGGCCATGATCGAGACGGCGGACGGGGTGAAGAACCTCGATGCCATCTGCTCGACGCCGGGCCTCGACGCCGTCTATATCGGGCCCAATGATCTCTCGCTGACCCACGGCGGCAAGGGCGGGCTCGACGCGACCGACCCGATGGTCGTGGCCCTCATCGACCGCATCCTCGCGGCGGCCAAGCGCAATGGCATCAAGGCCGGCATCCACACCGGCAGCGTCGCCTATGCCAAGGCCATGATCGCCAAGGGCTTCGATTTCGTGACCGTGCTGAGCGACAACCGCATCCTCGCGCAACTCGGCCGCCAGGTGGTGGAGGAGATGCGCGGCGGCGCTGCCAAGAAGGGCCCGGGCGGCGTCTATTGAGGCGGCCCTGCGGCGCGAGCCGGGGAGGTTCTGTCATGTCGAGAGCCTTGCAAGCGGAAAGCGGCCGAGCATTGCGGGACGAGTCCGCGGCGGCCGTGCGGGCGCGCATCCGGTGCGGCGACTATCGCGGCCAGACCTCGGGCCTGGCGCCGGGCAACGTGCAGGGCAACGTCGCCATCCTGCCGGCCGATTGGGCCGACGAGTTCCTGCGCTTCTGCCTACAAAACCCCAAGCCCTGTCCGGTTCTCGCCGTGGGCCGGCCGGGCGACCCGATGCTCCCCACCCTCGGCCGCGACATCGACATCCGCAGCGACCTGCCGCGCTACCGCGTCTTCCGCGACGGTATGGAGATCGACAGCCCGCACGACGCGCGGCGCTGGTGGCGCGAAGATCTCGTCACCTTCGTGCTCGGCTGCTCCTTCTCCTTCGAGGAGGCGCTCCTGGAGGGCGGGCTTCGCTTGCGTCACGTCGAGGAGGGCATCGGCGTGCCGATGTTCCGCACCAGCATCGACACGGTGCCGACCGAGCGCCTCAGCGGCAAGCTCGTCGTCTCCATGCGGCCCTTCCGGCCGGCCGACGCCATCCGCGCCGTGCAGATCACCTCGCGCTTCCCGAGCGTGCATGGGGCGCCCGTGCACATCGGCCTGCCGCAGGCGATCGGCATCGCCGACGTGGCCAAGCCCGATTTCGGCGACGCGGTCGCCGTGCACGCGGACGAGCTGCCGGTCTTCTGGGCCTGCGGGGTGACGCCGCAAGCGGTGATCGAGGCGGCGCGGCCGCCCTTCTCGATCACGCACTATCCGGGACATATGCTGGTCACGGACCTCGTCAACGCCGAGCTCGCAGCACTCTGAGGGGAGCCGCGCTCGCGGCGGATGGCCGGCTGCGCCGGCGGGCGATAAGGTGTTTGATTTTTGTAACCAGATACGTTATACGTTACATCTGTGATTTTGAGGTTCCGTCATAAGGGGCTGGAACGGCTGTTCGCGACCGGCGACACCAGGGGAATCAGCACACAGCATGCCGAATGGATTCGCGTGCTGCTGACCACCCTGAACACCAGCAGAAACCCCGCCGACATGAATCTGCCGGGGTTCCGGCTTCATCCCCTGAAAGGCAAGCGCAAAGGGCAATGGGCGGTGTCGGTATCCGGGAATTGGCGGCTGGTGTTTGAATTTGACGGCGAGAACGCCACCAATGTTGACTTGGTTGATTATCACTGACGAAAGGAGATTGAACCATGAAGATGCACAATCCGGTACATCCCGGCGAAGTCATCCGGGAGGCTTGTCTTAAGGCGCTTGGCTTGAGCGTCACCGAGGCAGCCAAGGGCTTGGGGGTCACGCGCAAGGCGCTGTCCGAGCTGTTGAACGGCCATAGCGGCGTGTCGCCCGAGATGGCGATCCGGCTTGAAAAAGCCGGATGGAGCACGGCCGAGACGTGGCTCCGGATGCAGATGCAGCATGACCTGTGGCACGCGCAGCAGAAAGCGAAAAGCCTCAAGGTTGCACGGTTCCGGCAGCACACTGTGGCTTGACCCAGCGGGGCGGTGACGGCTCCGTCGCGTTGGTGCCATAACAGCGGGCGTGATGGTTATGCGTCAGCCGTGACAAACCCACATGCCAGATCAACCGCGTCGGCCTTGCTGGTGAACTCCGAAGGCCGCCTGATCCTATCTGGAGGGCTGGTCATCTGGCGGATTTCAGAATATGCCTGGGCATGAGTAATTTGCCGGGGGCTGGTCAATGCGAGTGACAGCTTGGTCCGACGGCGGCGTGGGATACGGCCTTCGTATCGGCCCGCTAAACCGGAAGCTCTACTTCCGTCGGTCATGGCGGAACATCACTGTCGAGATTGACGGCCGCCCAATAGAGTTACGATTAGCCAGTAGCTTCTGGCGGTCGTGCCCGGAGATTAGGGGAAAACCAATCGCGGACTGGTTTCAAGCGAATGGATTTGCCACATGGTCCAAGGGCCATCCTCCGCCGTTCGATTTGGTGCCGATCGGCGAACAGAAGTTTCGATTGATGCGCTATTGATCCTATGAGCACTCCAGATTTTGACTCACGCCATGAGGCGCACTTGGCCCGCCATCTGACACTTGCGCTAATGGTTATGTTGGGCATCACGGGCATCGCAAATGCCGACAGTCTGACTAGGGTCTGTACCCACATAATGTCTTGAAAAAGTTTTGTGATTGTGATTCACCGTGATTGGAGGTGGATCATGCGGTTTGATTTGAGCGATGAGGAATGGGCGGTTCTTGAGCCGTTGATGCCGGCCCTTCGCAAGAAGGCGCGAGAGGATGATCGCCGGATCATGAATGGCATCTTCTACGTGCTGCGCACCGGCATGCCGTGGCGAGATTTGCCGGAGCGCTATGGGCCTTGCACGACGGTCTACAATCGCTTCAACCGCTGGTCTCGCCGCGGCATCTGGAAGCGGATGTTCGACGCACTGGCCGCGACATCGCGCGATAGCCTCTATCTGATCGACAGCACCATCGTGAAAGCGCACCGCGCGGCGAGCGGCGCAAAAGGGGGGAGAAAAATCAGGCGATCGGCATCAGCCGGGGCGGGCGCAGCACGAAAATCCACGCAGTCGTCGACGGCAAAGGCCGCCCGCTGAACTTCATCGTCACGGGCGCACAGGTCCATGACAGCCAAGTCGTCGAAGCGGTACTGGACACGCCCAAGCCGCCCCTCGCCGTCGCGGCCGACAAGGCTTATGACAGCCAAAAGGTCCGCCAGCAGATCAGGGACGAAGGTGCCTTGCCCGTCATCCCCAGCCGCAGCAATGCCACCAAGAAAGCCTATTGTCCCAAGCGCATCTATCGCAGGCGCCACAAGATCGAAAATTACTTCTGCCGCATCAAGGATTGGCGGCGCATCGCAACCCGATACGACAAGCTGGCCAGAAACTTCCTTGCCGCCGCAGCTCTCGTCGGAGCACTCTACTGGATCAAATTGTGAGTCCAGACCCTAATCAGTTGATCCAACTCGGCGCATCAAGAGCGCGTGACTGCCTGAAAGTCGCGGCGAGCGCTGGCCCATACAAAGCTGACCACATGCATTCTTACGCCGACTGTCTAAAGTCGATTGCTTTCCCGATTCAGTATTCCTCCGACAAGGAGAAGGTTGTCGATTCCGGCATTTTCATTGCCGGTCGCTACATTATGAAACGTGAGTTCGGCGAAATAGACCAGAAAACATACGGGACGCTGGGAAGGGATCAGTTCAACGAAATCGACGCCAGTTATAAGTGGGCCTTGGCGTATCTCAAAGAACGGGGATCGGGGAAAGATGCAGCCTGTGCTGCCATTGGGTGGGTGGACTGCAACGTGATACCGTGATTGCAGCAGCGCCACGCATCAACCGAGGCCAGCGCGCGCCAGGGCCTTAGCTCCATCGAGGCAGAAGGATTCCCCTCCCTTTCTATATGTGTCCTTTATCAGACATTTAGAGCCAAGACATGCGCCGCCCCCTGAATCCCCGGATAACGAACATCGCTCACGACGCTGACGTTCTCGATCGGGACGGGAGTGCAAGGGATGCTCTGGTTGATCGCTTCCTTGCGCTATCCGTGGCGCGGACGTTGGCGGTGGTTATACCGGGAGGGGTTCGCCAGCAGGTTCAACACCCTCATACGCCTGCCGAGGTGAAGGGCGCGGTGCTGCCTCAGATTTTCAACCTTCGCCCCGGGCTGAATACATCGCAACAGGATACCCGGCGGCGCATTCTTGCAGTGCTACAGGGTAACGCCCGGCCAGAAACACACGCTGCCGACGCATCGTACCTTTCAGAGGCTGTCGAAACCGGCTGCGGTTACTTCATCGCTCGCGACAAACGCTTTTTCAAAAAGCGCGAGGAGCTTCATGAGATATTGCCGCCGTCCCTCAACATTGTGACGTTGGAGGAGTTTTTTGGAATCTTCGACGATTACGAGACGCAGGGGCGGGGACGAACCTCGATGAGGTGGAGCGGATGGGGATTTGAATCGGAGAACGCTGCAATGGATCACTTCCCAATTGATCAATTCGATGTCGATCTCTCAGAACGCAAGGTGCTTCATAAGCCATCAGGAATCTGTTTCTCATTCGGAGTGTACACCAATGAGGAGGACTGGCAGAAAGCGGACAGCGTAAAATTCAGAGACAATCCTAATTTTACAGGAGATCGCATGGCGCTCGCTGCTGCCGCTAAGGCCGCAGCAATTGCCAAAGGCATGAAGGCGAAGCGCCCAAACGCGGACATTGCGGGGCGTTCCTAACTGCCTGCGCCGGGGGCGGGCGCTGGCCAACTTGTTCGGCACAGTAGACTAAGCTCGGTTTTGCGAGCGGATATGAGCACCCAAGACCCTAGCGAACAACGACGACTGCGGCGGCTGAGCCTAGGCTGGCACTGGCTCTGGTTTCTTCCGTTTTGCGTGGTCGTGGTGTCGCTGGTTGAGCGGCATACGGTCACCTACGCCTTCGCAGTCCTCAAGCTGGGCTGGCAACGCTGGTCGTGGGGTGGCGTGCTCTCGCCGTCGGCGTTCTTCTGTCTGATCGTGGTTTTGGCCTCGGTTATTTGGCCGGTTCTCGGCCTAGGTTTTGTCGCCCTCCTCGTCGCGGCGAGACAGCGCTGGCGCTATTCGGTGCTTCTGATCGTTGTTGGGATATTCCTGCTTCCTTTTATCGCCGATGCTCTGATGTGGGGATCATTCCCCTTCACATTCGACGACGAGGGGGTTGCACGATTAAGGATGATCCCCTTCGTTCCGTGGCCAAGCGCTCACTTCGGGGAATACTGACCGCGCTCGCGGCGCGTGAGGTGCAACGCGGGCCTTCGGCGGCCTGTTTTCGGGGAACGCGAAAGGCACTATACGGAAGATCGTGGCTAGGCGGTCACGGGTTTTCTACGCCCTCGCGAATCGTCCGCACGAGGCGCTCACCCGGCCTAAGATCGTCGTATGTGATGATGATGAGTTTGTTATTCTCGTCGGTTATGCCGAATCGGTCGATGTAAGTCGTGTAATCGCCAGCTTCATACTTCTTGGCAATTAGACGACCGATCTGCGGTAGGTTGCTTTCTACGAGGGCAATCCTCTGCCGATGCGAAACCTCGCGAAGCTGAAAGTAGCCGGCAATTGCCTCGCGGGTGATCCGGGTGATAACCCAAATCTTGCCATCGTCGACCAACACCACTACAAAGGAGTCATCGCTTTGACCCTGCGACAACCGAACATCACTTAGCGCCATCTGAGCACTCACGAGAAAATTCGGGTTTCACATGGTGAGTATATAGGATCGGTTCTTAAGAACGCAGCCCCGCCAGCCACCGCCTCGGCCTGACGGATGGCCTGGCCGGTCGCGGCGGCTCCGGCCCGATCTGCGGCGCGCGCATGGTGATCGCGTGCGCGCGGCCTTGCGAAACAGGGCAAGCAACCGCTGCCGCAAGCTCAGGCTGGCCGGCCTGGGCTGCTGCGGGAACTCCGGTCTGAACGGGATGCGCCGCGGTCCCGTGGGGCGTCCCATCATCGGTCGCGCTCGTCTCGTCGTCATCGTTCAAGCTCTTGTTGCCGCCGGCGTTTAAGTTTTTCGTCGATCTTCCTGGCGCGCTCGGGGTGGTCCTGCTTCTCGATAAGAAGCGCGAAGTGGTTAGAGGCACGCCTCGGCCCGGCGGGAGACTCGGGAACATTCTCGCTTTCGCGTGCTGGCGGCAGACCAGCCTGCGGCGCGCGCGTCGTGTCCCGGCCGGGCGCTTGCCGCTCCGGCGGCGGAATCTCTGCGGGTTCCCCCGCCGAAGGGTAAATTGATGCGCACATCGTCACGCCGCCGCCAGTCGCGATAAGCCCCTCTCCCGCGCCGACGGGAGAAGGCGAGAACTCCCTCTCCCGCGTGCGGGAGAGATGCTATGGGGCCCATCCCGAAGGGATGGGAAGGATGAGGGAATGCCGGATGTCGGCGCCGTCCCTCACCCTCCCACGGCCTTACGGCCGCGGGCCCCTCCCTCTCCCGCAAGCGGGAGAGGGGCGTAACGTGGTCGGCGCTGCCGCTTGCCGCAGGCCGGGCGAGGCGTCAGATCCCGGCCGGCGTCGCCAGGCTTTCAGCCAGGCCGTGGGCCAGCAGGCGCGCGAGGCGCTGGCGGTAGGGCTGCGTGCGCAGCAGGGCCTCGTCCGCGTCGTTCGAAAGGAAGCCCGTCTCGATCAGCATGGCCGGCACGGAAGGAGAGCGCAGCACCGCGAAATTGGCCGAGCGCGCCGGCCGCTCGAGAAGGCGCGTCCGCCCGGAGAGGTCCGAGATCAGGCGGTGCTGCATGGCGAGCGAGAGGTTGAGCGTCTCGCGCCGCGCCAAATCGAAGAGGATCGAGGCGACGTTCTTGTCGACTTGGTGCAGGTTGACGCCGTAGAGCGAATCGACGCGGTTCTCATGATCGGCCAAGGCCGCGGCAAAGCGGTCGGAGGCGACTTCCGAGAGCGTATAGATGGAAAGCCCGCGCGCCCCCGCCTCGGGGCAGGAGTCGGCATGGACCGAAATCAAGAGGTCCGCCTTCAAGGCTTGCGCGATGGCCACCCGCTCCGCCAGGGGAAGGAAGACGTCGGAATGCCGCGTCAGCCTGACGGCGGCTCCGCTCAGCCGGGCGAGCTCGGCGGCGAAATCCCGCGCGATCTCGAGGACGATGCCTTTCTCCTCGATTCCCGAGTGCCCGATGGCCCCCGGGTCCACGCCGCCATGGCCGGGATCGATGACAATTGTCAAGCGGCCTTTGGTGCGCGGAGGAAAGACCGGGATGGGAAGCGGCCCGCGCGCCGAGGCCGATCGCAACAGGACCAGCAGGCTAAGGGCCGAGGTCAATGCGATCGATGAGCTTCCGCGGATAAATGTACGCCGGTCCATCGGAATCTGGCTATATCGCGGGCTGCCCACTTGTCAAGCCGCGAATCCGGCCAGGTGCCAATTCGCCGGCTCCGGTACCGAGGCGAAAGCCGCCCAGCCGCGGCTCAGTGGGCTGCCGCCACGCCGCGCGGACGGAGCGGGCGCGCCAGGCTGATGAAATAGACGCCGCAGCTGAGCACGACGATCCAGAAGCTCGTCGGCCAATCGCTCAGATAGGCGAGTGCGAGGCCGAGCCAGGTCTCGCCGACGCCGAGGAGTGCCGCGAGTGCGATACCCCAGCCGAGCCGCGAGGTGAGGCGCAGCGCTGCCGCCGCGGGTCCGACCATGAGGGCGAAGACGAGGAGCACGCCGACCACCTGGGCGGCCTCGGCCACGGCGACCGCGACGATGGCGAGGAAGAGGACGGACACCAGCCGCAGGGAAACGCCCTTGGCCTCGGCGAGCTCGGGCGCCAAGGTCGCGAAGAGGAGCGGACGCGAGATCGCGGCGAGCGCCAGGAGGGCCAGGCCGCCGAGGGCCGCCATCTGCCACACCATGTCGAGGCTGACGCCGAGCACGTTGCCGAAGAGGAGCGCCGTCGCCTGAGTGGCATTCGTCGTGTAGAGATAGAGGAACAGCACGCCCAGGCCGAGCGCGAGCGAGAGAATGATTCCGACGGCCACGTCGCGGCCGCGCAGGCGCTTGCCGAGCAGTCCCATTACGATGCCGGCCGCGAGCGTGAAGGACAGCAGCCCCCAAAAGGGAGCAATGCCGACGAGCACGGCGCCGGTGGCCCCGGCGAAGCCGATGTGCGACAGCGCGTGACCGGCGAAGGTCAGGTCGCGGAGCACCAGGAAGAAGCCGGCGGTGCCCGCGACGACCGCGACGATGCCGCCGGCGGCGAAGGCCGTGCGCATGAAGTCATAGTCAAACATCGTGAAGATGGGCATGGCTCTCCACCGGTCCGTGTCCCGAGACGACGAGGATGCGGCCCTTCGCATGCAGGACCTCGATCGGCGTGCCGTAGAGCCGCGACAGCACGTCGCCAGTGATGACTTCATCGACCGTCCCCAGCGCGGCTTGGCCCTGGCCGAGATAGAGCACGCGGTCCATGGCGCCGAGGAGCGGGTTGATGTCGTGCGCGGTGAAGAGCACGGTGATGCCGAGGCTCGACTGAATGCGCTTCGCCAGCTCGACGACGGCATGCTGGAAATGCGGGTCGAGGCTGATGAGGGGCTCGTCGAGCAGCAGAAGCTCGGGATTGCCGACGAGCGATTGGGCGAGCAGCAGGCGCTGCAGCTCGCCGCCCGAGAGCTCGCAGAGCGGCCGAGGCACTAGCGCCTCGGCGCCGACGAGGCCTGTCACGCGCGCGACCTCGCTGCGCACCGACTTGCCCTGATGCGGCAGGCCCCAGCGCTCGCCGTTGATGGCGCTCGCGACGAAATCCCCGCCGCAAAGGCGCAGATCGGCAACCGGGCTGCGCTGCTGCGGCAGGTAGCCGGCGGCTGGATTGCCGCGCCGCGCGCGCTTGCCGAGGACGCGGAGCTCGCCGGCCGCTGGCCGCAGCAGGCCGAGGATGGCCTGCAAAAGCGTCGTCTTCCCGGCACCGTTGGGACCGAAGACGCCGATGAATTCGCCCGCTCCGATCTTGAAGCTCACCTCGGAGAGGACGACGCGCTCGCCGCGGGCGAGCGTCACGCGCTCGAGCCCGATCGCCTCAGGCGCTAGCGTTGCTGGAGCGCCTGGTCGAGGGCGTCGAGTTGCGCCAGCATCCATTCCTGGTACCTTTTTCCCGGGGGCAGCGTCTCGCTGACGCCGACGATCGGCACGCCGGCCTCCTTCGCGATCCCCCTCATGCGCTCGGTCAGGGCCTCGCTCGTCTGGTTGTTATAGAACAAAACCTTGACCGTCCGCGTCCGTAAATCCTTCTCGAAGCCGGCGATCTCGGCGGCGCTCGGCTCGGTGTCGTTCATCACCGCGAGCTGGAAACGGCCGTCGCGCATCTTGAGACCGAGGGCGTCCGCCATGTAGCCGAAGACCGGCTCGGTCGCGGTCGCCACGGTGCCGGCGTACTTGCCGCGGAGCGTTGCCACCCTCGCGTCGAGCCGCTTCATCGACTCCTCGAAGGCGGCGAGCCGCTTGGCATAGTCCGCACGATGCGGCGGGTCGAGCCGCGAGAGCAGCTCCGCGAGCCGCTTGGCGAAGGCCGGCATGGTCGCGGGATCGTACCAGATGTGCGGGTTGTCGCCGGCCTTGCGGTGGACGAGCTTCGCGACCTCGATGACCTGCCGCGACGGCGACTTCGAGGCGGCCAGGAGCTTGACGGCCCAGGGATCGTAGCCGGCCCCGCTGTAAACGAAGAGCCCGGCGTCGGCGATCTCCCGCGCCGTCGAGGCATTGGCCTCGAAGAGATGGGGGTCCTGATCCGGGTTGGTGAGGATGCTCGCGACCTTCACCTCCGGGCCGCCGACCTGCTCGGCCACGTCGCCGTAGAAGTTCTCGGCCGCCACGACATTGATCGGATCGGCATGGGCCGCCGAGGCGGCAACGGCGGAGCCGATGAAGGCGGCGATGAGGAGCTGACGCATGGCTGTGCCCTCGCTGGATATCGTCGCGCGGCTTGACGCGGGCCACGGCTCGGCGGCGCAAAGAGCGCCGGCTCCGGCGGGCAGCCCGGCCGAAACGATATGTTATTACATTACATTGGGCGCGACGCAAGGCGGCCGTGACGATGTCACGGCGTCATCCTTCGCCCGTGCGGCGCTCGGGCGGGATCAGCCGCGCTTGCGCTTGGCGCCCTTGCGGCGGTTGCGCGTGCCGAGGCCGATCTCCTTGGCAAGCGTCGAGCGCGTCTCGGCGTAGCTCGGGGCGACCACGGGATAGCTCGGCGGCAGGCCCCATTTGGCGCGATAGTCGGCGAGACTCATCTTATGGGCGGATCCCATGTGCCGTTTGAGCATCTTGAGTTGCATCCCGCACTCGAGGCAGACGAGATGGTTGCGGGTCACCGATTTCTTGATCGGCACGTGCGGCTCGGCCTTGCCGGCCGCGTTCCGATCTTCGCCCAAGCCGCGGAAGCAGTCGTGCACCTGCCGGATGACGGCGGGAAGCTCGGCCGATTCCACCCGATTGTTGGAAACATATGCCCGGACGACGCTGACGGTCGCCTCCATGAGCTGCCCAGAGGTTGCAGAATCGTTCATCATGTTCCTACCTGTGGATGTTATGACCCCGACCGTGCTGGCTACCAAAGCAATAGACCAGTATTCATTATACGAAACTCGCAGAATATGGCGAGCTATATTTGTCGTCTGTTGTGGCGAATTTTCCCCCGCATTTTAGGCGAGTCAAGTGCAATGTTTGCCTGTGCCTCAACCAATTCCTCAAATGCTGGCGATTTCTCTTTGCCGCGCGGCGAATTTGCCGGCGGCACCGGCGGGACGCCTGGTGCCGCTTGCCCATTTGCCGCCGTTATGGTGCTAAGATGCCTCCTCCAAACGAGAAGGTGCGCGATGACGAAAGCCTCGACGGGAGCGCTCTCCGGCCTCAGGATCATCGATCTCACCCGCGTGCTGGGCGGGCCCTATTGCACGCAGATCCTCGGCGACCATGGCGCCGACGTGATCAAGGTCGAGCCGCCCTCAGGCGACGAGACGCGCGGCTGGGGGCCGCCCTTCAAGGACGAGACCGCCTCCTATTTCATCGGAGTCAATCGCAACAAGCGCGGCATCGTCCTCGACCTCTCCCGCGCCCAAGGACGGCGCGTGCTCCTTGCGCTCCTCGAGACGGCCAACGTGCTCGTCGAGAACTTCAAGACCGGCACCATGGAGAAATGGGGGCTGGGCTACGAAGATACGCTCAAGGAGCGCTTTCCCCGCTTGGTGCACTGCCGCATTTCGGGCTTCGGGGCCGACGGGCCGCTCGGCGGCGCCCCGGGCTATGACGCGGTGGTGCAGGCGATGGCCGGGCTCATGAGCATCAACGGCGAGCCGGACCAGCAGCCGCTCAGGGTGGGGACGCCGGTCGTGGATCTCGGCACCGGGCTCTATGCCGCCTGCGGCATCCTCATGGCGCTCGCCGAGCGCCAGCGCTCCGGCCGCGGCCAGTTCGTCGAGGCGACGCTCTACGATTCGGCGCTCGCCCTCCTCCATCCCCATTCGGCCAACTGGTTCCTCTCGGGCAAGACGCCGCAGCGCACGGGGAACGCCCATCCGAACATAGCACCCTATGATTCGTTTCAGACCGGGACCAAGGCCATCTTCGTCGCCGTCGGCAACGACCGGCAGTTCGCGCGCGTGGCGGCGGCACTGGGGCGGCCGGATCTCGCGGACGACGCGCGCTTCCGCTCCAACCGGGAGCGCAGCGCCAACCGCGCGGCGCTCCGCGCCGAGCTCGAGGCGGCGCTCGCGGACGTGGACGGCGAGGCCTTCGCCGAGCGGCTCCTGGAGGAGGGCGTTCCCGCCGGTCCCGTGCGCGACGTGCCCGAGGCGCTGACGCATCCCCATACGCGCCACCGGGAGATGGTCGTCGAGCGGGACGGCTACCGCGGCACGGGGACGCCCATCAAGCTCTCGCGCACGCCGGGGAGCGTGCGCCTCCTGCCGCCGGCGCTCGGCGAGGCGAGCCGCGAGGTGCTCGCGGAGGCGGGCTTCACGGGCGAGGAGATCGAGCGCCTGATCGCCGACGGCACGGTGCCGCTGCCCAAGGCGGAGCGCGCGGCCGAGTGAGCGGCGGCGCGTAGCGTCAGGCCGCCGCGGCGGCCGGCGCCAGCTCGCCGCGGCGTCCGCGGCCGATGCCGAGCACCATGAGCGAGGCGACGAGGCAGGCCACGCCGGCCGTGATGAAGGCCGTGAGATAGTCGCCGAGGTCGGTGCGGATCAAGCCGGCGCCGAAGGCCGCGGTCGCGGCGCCGAGCTGGTGGCCGCAGAACACCCAGCCGAAGACGACGCTGCCGCGCTCGCGCCCGAAGGTATCGACGGTGAGGCGCACGGTGGGCGGCACCGTCGCCACCCAGTCGAGGCCATAGAACACCGCGAAGAGCGAGAGCCCGTAGAACGAGATGTCGAAGGAGAAGGGCAGGTACATGAGCGAGAGCCCGCGCAGCGCGTAGTACCAGAAGAGCAGCCGCTGGTTGTTCCAGCGGTCGGAGAGCCAGCCCGACATCAAGGTGCCCACGAAGTCGAAGGCGCCGATCACGGCGAGCAGCCCCGCCGCCTTCACCTCGGGGATGCCGTGGTCGAAGCACGCCGGGATGAGATGCGTGCCGATGAGCCCGTTGGTGCTGAGGCCGCAGATGAAGAAGCTGCCGAAGAGCAGCCAGAAGTCGCGGCTGCGCATGGCGAGGAGGAGCGTCGAGAGGGCGAGCGCCACGGGATTGCTCTCGGGCTTGCGCGGCGCCTCGGCAACGCCCGGCTCGCCCAGGCGGTTCAAGCCCACGTCGTGCGGGTGATTGCGCATGAGAAGGGCGATGGCCGGAAGGAGCACCACGCCCAGGCCCGCGACCGCGAGGGCTGCGAAGCGCCAGCCGTGGTCTTCGACGAGCTTGGCGAGCACCGGAAGGAAGATGAGCTGGCCCGTGGCGTTGCTCGCCGTGAGGATGCCCATGGCAAAGCCGCGGCGGCTGGTGAACCAGCGGTTGACGACCGTGGCGCCGAGCGCCATCGCCGTCATGCCGGTGCCGCCGCCGACCACGAAGCCCCAGAGGAGGAGGAGCTGCCAGGGCGTCGTCATGAGCGTCGTGAGCGCCACGCCGGTAGCGACCAGCGACACCGCGAAGAGCATGGTGAGGCGCGCGCCGAGCCGCTCGACGAGCGCCGCCGCGAAGGGTCCCATCAGGCCGTAGAGGATGAGGTTCACCGACACCGCGGAGGAGATCGTCACCGTCGACCAGCCGAACTCCTGCTCGTAGGGCACGATGAAGACGCCGGGCGCAGCCCGGGAGGCGGCCGCGATAAGCAAGGTCAGGAAAGCGACCGCGAGCGCAATCCAGCCGTAATGCACGCGGCCTTGGGCGAGCCTGGCGACGAACGACATGGACGGCGCTTCCCCCTGTCTCGCGATTCCTCTGCGGCGCGCGATCCGGCTCAAGCTGGAGAAGCGTCGCCCGCAAGTCAATGCATGACCGCCATGCGCTTTCGCGCGGCCGAAGCGCTTCAGCGCCGGCCTGCGGCCGAGGCCCTGAGGGCGAGCACGACGCCGAGGAGGATGAGGGCGATGCTCAGCAGCAGCCGGGGTGTCACGCTTTCGCCGAAGAAGGCCACCGAGATGAGAAAGGCGATGACGGGGACCAGCATGACGACCTGGCCTGCGGTCGCGGCCGACATGTCGGCGAGCACCTTGGCCCAGCACCAGTAGGCGAGGCCCGTGCCGATGAGCCAGTTGAAGGCGAGGGTGGCGAGAAGTACCGCCGTCCAGCGGATCGGGCGGCCGCCCTCGAGCGCCACGGCGAGCGCCGACACCGGCAAGGCCGCGCTGAGGAGCTGCCAGAAGACCTGGGGCCAGAAGCCGCTCTGCCAGCGCCGCCGGCGGTAGAGCACGGCGCCGAGCGCCCAGAGGGCGGCCGCGAGCAGGAGCTCACCGTTGCCGAGAAGGATGCGCGGCTGGCGCCAAGCGACGAGGCTCGGGCCGCAGAACAGCGCCAGGCCGACGAAGCCCAAGAGACCGCCGCCGAGTGCCAGCCGGCCGGGCCGCTCGCGCGCGAGCCAGATGCCGAAGAGGATGGCCCAGAGCGGCATGGTGTAGACAAGGACCGAGGCTCGGCCCGGCGGCACGTATTGCAGCCCGAGCATATTGAGCGAGAAGAGGCAGCCGATCTGCAAGAGGCCGGTCCAGGCGAGCGGCCCGCACTCGCCGCGCTGAGGCAGCAGGCGCTCGCCCCTTGCCGCGAGGATGGCGCCGATCGTAGCTGCCGCGCCGATGAGCCTCAAGGCCGCGAAGGAGAGGGGGCCGATGTCGCCCAGCACCAGCTTCATGAGCGGCCAGTTGCCCGCCCAGCACAGCACGATGAAGACGAGATAGCCGATGCTCGCCAGGCGGGGCCGCCCGGGGCCTGCGCTCGCCCGTAGCGCTGTTGTGCCGTCGCTCATGGGAGGAGGTTTCCCGGGATGCTGCGGCTTGCCCTGGGCACCGCCGCCTGAGCGCCCGAGCATAGACCTCTTCGCCGCCGAGCGAGACGGTCGAGCGGCGGCAAGAAGAGAGGCCCGGGGGACGCCCGGGCCTCGCACGCCGTAGAGCTCGAAATAGCGTTCCGCCGCCCGGATATGGCGGCTCGTCGCGAAGGCGACTTACAACTTCGCCATTTTGCGCAGCTCGTCCACCACCTCGGGGTTGGCCAAGGTCGAGACGTCGCCCGCGTCCTGTCCACCCGAGATTGCGGCCAGAACCCGGCGCATGATCTTGCCCGAGCGCGTCTTCGGCATGTCGGGCACGATCCAGACCCTGCGCGGCCGGGCGATCGGGCTGATCTCGGTGACCACGGCCTGGGAGATGCGCTGCTCGAGCTCGCGGGTCGCCTGGTAGCCGGGCTTCAAGGCGACATAGAGATCGGGCACGCGACCCTTGATCTCGTCCGCGACCGGCACCACCGCGGCTTCGGCGACCTCGGACACGGTGAGGGCGGCGGATTCGATCTCCTTGGTGCCGAGGCGATGGCCGGCGACGTTGATCACGTCGTCGATGCGGCCGAGAATGCGGTAGTAACCGTCTTCGCTCTGCACCGCGCCGTCGCTCGCGAAATAGGGCCAGTCGCGCCAGTCGGTGCTCTCCTTCTTCTTGTTGTAGCGGCGATAGTACTGCCGGACGAAGCGCTCCGGGTCGCCCCAGATGGTCTGGAAAATTCCCGGCCACGGGTTGCGGATGCAGATATTCCCCGCCTTGCCCGCGCCGCGCGGGATTTCCGTTCCGTCGTCGTCGTAGATCACGGGATGGATGCCGGGCACCCCGGGGCCGGCGCTGCCGGGCTTCATCGGGGAGAGTGCTGGAACCGTACTGCAAAGGAAGCCGCCGTTCTCGGTCTGCCACCAGGTATCGACGATCACCGCCTCGCCCTTCCCCACGGTCTCGTAGTACCAGCGCCAGACCGCGGGCTCGATCGGCTCGCCAACCGTCGTCATGTGCTTGAAGTGATAGTTGTACTTCTTCGGCTCGTCGGGGCCGGTGCGGCGCAGCGCCCGGATCGCCGTCGGCGACGTGTGGAAAATGTTGACGTTCGAGCTCCTCCGCGATGCGCCAGGGGCGGCCGGCATCGGGGAAGGTCGGCACGCCCTCATAGATCACGCTCGAGGCGCCGAGCGCCAAGGGCCCGTAGACGATATAGGAATGGCCCGTGATCCAGCCGATATCGGCCATGCACCAATAGACATCCTCGGGATGGATGTCCTGGATGTACTTCGAGGTGCCGGCGACATAGGCGAGATAGCCGCCGGTCGAATGCTGGCAGCCCTTCGGCTTGCCGGTGGTGCCGCTCGTGTACATGAGGAAGAGCGGCGCCTCGGCCGGCATCGGCACCGGGTCGATGTGGGTGTGCCGGTAATTCTTGATCACCTCGTTGACGACGAAGTCGCGGCCCGCCACCAGCGGCCGCGGGCTCGAGCTCTTGCCGGGATGGCGCTGCCAGACGAGGACCTTCTCGACCTTGTGGCCCTGCGCGGCCGCATCGTCGCACGCGATGTCGGCCTTCTCCTTCTGGTCCTGCATGGCGCCGCTACGATAGTAGCCGTCCATGGTGATCAGCACCTTGCTTCCGGAATCGACGATGCGGTCGGCACAGGCCTTGCCGCTGAAGCCGCTGAAAACCTGGGAATGGATGACGCCAATGCGCGCGCAGGCGAGCATGGTGATCGCAAGCTCCGCCACCATCGGCATATGCAGCGTGACGCGATCGCCCGCCTTCAGGTCGCAGAAATTGCGCAAAAGTGCCGCGAACTCGTTCACCCGCAGATAGAGTTCCTGGTAGGTGATGTGCTGGATCGCCTCGCTCTCGAGTTCGGGGACGAAATGGATCGCCGTCTTGTTCTTGTATTTTTCGAGATGGCGGTCGACGCAGTTATAGGAGGCGTTGATCTTGCCGCCGACGAACCAGCGCCAAAACGGTGCGTTGCTGGTATCGAGGGTTTTTTCCCAGTATTTGCTCCAGGTCAGAAGATCCGCGTATTCCTTGAAGCACTCGGGAAAATTGTCCAGGCTGAAACGCTTGTAGACGTCCGCGTCGGTCAGGTTCGCCTGGGCAATGAACTTGACCGGCGGGTGGTAATAGCCCTCTTCCTGCCAATGGACGGCGATCTCCGCTTCGGTTACATTCTCGGATTCAGCGACTTTCTTTTCCATCTTTTCCTCCCGTGTTCCTGGCGCGGGCCTGTCTCAGCATGGCCCGCCGGGATCTGCAATGGCGCCGTCCGGGCGCCGGATCGGGGTTTCCCTTGCATGGTCTCGCGGTTCTTACCACGGCTCTTAGCACGAGTCGCCAAGGCGAGGAAAGCCGCCCCGGCACCGGGTGAGAACCGCGAAGCCGCGGCTCCGGGTCGAGCTACCGAACTCGGGCGACGCCCTCGGAAAGACCGCCGCATGCTCGCGCCATCCGGCCCGCGCACCGCGATTTCCCGAGGGACACCGCCTTCGCGTTACCCGCTTCGGGCGATCACTTGCCGAACGGCCCGACGGGAAGGATCGTGCGGCCGTAATCGCCGTTGATGACCTCCGCGGCCGAGAGATAGGCCGCAAGCAGCGCGCAGACCATCCCCAGGTAGCCGCCGAACATGTGGCTCGCGGGGACACCGAACCAGTCCCCGATGGCGAGCAGGAGGAAGGTGACCCACAGGGTCAGGAACACGAGCTGCAGCACCATGTTGTGGCGGAAGGTCGCGATCCACATGTAGAAGGTGAACACGCCCCAAACGAAGAGGTACCAGCCGACGAACGGGCCCGGCGCCGTGCCGCCGAAGACCTTGATGAAGGCCACGAGCGACAACCAGAAGGCGCCGTAACTCAGGAATGCCACGGTCGCGAAGGTATTGCCCCGGATGTAGGCGAGAACGCCGGCCAGAGCCTGCGCGCCGCCGCCATAGGCCAGCGCCATGGCCAGGACAACGGGCATGCTTTTCGCATCGAACCAGCCCGCGTTGACCATGCTAAGTAGCCACGTGGTCGAAGCGAATCCGATCAGCCCGAGCGGAGCCGGATTGGCAAATTTGCCTTCCATTGGTGTTCCTCCATGATGGTCGTTGGTGTGTGACCAATTATGTTCTTGGCCTGCACTTGCTTGCTCACGGCCGGGGAAGACCGCGGTCCCGGACCGTTGCCGGCAGTCCGCGAGCCTTCTCCCGCAAAGCCTTCTCCCGCAGGCCCCCTTCGCGCTTGGGTCGACCCGGTGCCGCCGATGCGCGAGCAACGGCACCGCCTTCGCCGCGGCGTCCAATCTCAGAGATAGCGCGTCCGCCGATGGTCCGTCGCCTCATTGACACTACCCGCAACTCAGCAAAAACGGTTATAAAATCAAATGCCATTCCCACGCCGCCGAGCATAGATGGTAGCATCGCGGCAAGGCCGTAGATATTCGACTTTCGGCTAAAGCGAGCCGCAGCGCGGGGACGATCATCGCCGGGCCTTGCGGCGCCGATGCCGGCACCGGGGCCCGACGGTCGCGGCTGCAAAACCGAGCAGAGAGGGAGCGCCCGCCCGTCATGGCCCGCCACCGGAGACTTCCTCTTCCCGAGGGTGCAGGCCCGACGGTGAGCCATTGCCGCCTCGTGGTCGCGGACGATCACCCGCTCTTTCGCGACGCCCTCAGGCTTACCGTCGCCGAGCTGCTGCCGGAGGCCGAGATCGCGGAGGCCGATTCCTTCGACAGCCTGCGCGCTCAGCTCGAGGCGGCACCCGAGACGGATCTCGTGCTGCTCGACCTCAACATGCCCGGCATGCTGGGCTTCTCGGGCCTCCTCTTCCTGCGCGCGCAGTTCTCTGCGGTGCCCGTCGCCATCATCTCGGCCAACGAGGCGCCGCGCACGGTGAGCCGCGCGCTCGAGCTCGGCGCCGTCGGCTATATCCCAAAGTCGGCGGCGGCGGCCGAGATCCGCACGGCACTGACGGCCCTCCTCGCAGGCGAGGCCTGGCTGCCGCCGGCCTTGGCGCTCGGCGGCCGTGCCGAGCGCGCCGATGCCGAGCTCGCCGCGCGCCTCGCCAGCCTGACGCCGCAGCAGGTCCGCGTCCTCATGATGCTGAGCGAAGGCCTGCTCAATAAGCAGATCGCGCACGCGCTCGGCGTCGCCGAGGCCACCGTCAAGGCCCACGTGTCCGCCATCCTCTTGAAGCTCAAGGTCGACAACCGCACCCAGGCGGTGATCCTGGCGAAGCGCCTCGCCGACGACGCGGGGGCCTCGCGCGCCGAGCTCCTGCATCTCGCGGCGGGCCGCTGAGAGGGGCGACGGGCGGTCCCTATTCGGCCGCCTGGCGGGAGGCGAGCGCACGCATCACGAGCGCTCGCAGTGCCGCGGGCTTGAGCGGCTTGTGGAGCACCGGCAGTGCCGCTGCCTGGGCGCGGCGCCTGATCGCTTGCGAACGGTCCGCGGTGATCAGGATCGCGGGGATCTCCGCGCGGTAGCGCTCGCGCAGCGCCGCGATGCAATCGATGCCGTCGCCGCCGCCGCCGAGGTGATAGTCGACGATCAGGAGATCGGGCGGCATCGTCCCCTCGGCGGCGAGCTCGAGAGCCGCCGCGAGACCGGCTGCGGGGCGCATGAGGTGCGACCAGCCCTCGAGCAGCGAAGCGAGCCCATCGAGCACGCTCGGCTCGTTGTCGACGCAGAGCACGCTGAGGCGCCCGCCGGCGCGCATCGGCAGCACCGCGTCGGCGGCAGTGCGCAGCCGCGTCACGCCGGCGCTGCCGCGCGGCACGCTGAGCGTGAAGGCGGTGCCGCGGCCGGGCTCCGAGCGGAAGCTCACGGGATGGTCGAGAATGCGGCTGATGCGCTCGACGATCGAGAGGCCGAGGCCGAGCCCGTGCTCCGTGCCGGGGCCGCTCGCGAAGCGCTGGAATTCCTGGAAGACGAGCGGCTGCTTGTCGCGCGGGATGCCGCAGCCCGTGTCCCACACCTGGAGGCGGAGCGCCTGCGGCCCGCAGCGCGCGCCCATCAGCACCTTGCCGCGCGCGGTGTAGCGGATCGCATTCGAGAGCAGGTTCTGCAGCACGCGGTGGAGGAGCTGGCGGTCGCTCACCACCGCGTATCTTGTGGGCACGATGCGCAGATCGAGCCCCTTCTTCTCGGCAAGCGGGGCGAACTCGAGGCGCAGCGCCTCGAAGAGCTCGCTGAGCGCGAAGTCGTGGCGCTCGGGGAGCAAGCCGCCGGCGTCGAGCTTCGAGATGTCGAGTAGGGTGCCGAGCAGCTCCTCCACCGAGCCGAGCGAGGCATCGATCTTGCGCACGAGTTCGCCCTCGGCGCCGCTTGCGGCGCCGGGCCGGGCGGCGTGGCGCTCGACCAGGCTCGAGACGTAGAGCCGGGCGGCGTTGAGCGGCTGCAGGAGGTCGTGGCTCGCCGCCGCGAGAAAGCGGGTCTTGCCGAGATTGGCCTCTTCGGCCGCCGTCTTGGCGCCGTTGAGCTCGGCATTGAGCTGGGTGAGCTCGGCCGTGCGCTCGCGCACGCGTTGCTCGAGCGTCTCGTTCGCGGCGGCGAGCTGGGCGGCCACGCGGACGCGCTCGGTGATGTCGGAATAGGTGGTGACGCAGCCGCCGCCGGGCATCGTGCTGCGGCGCACCTCGAGCACCGTGCCGTTCGGCCGGCGGTACTCGAGCACCGGTTCGCCGTCGCCGAGGAAGAGCTCGAGCTGACGCGCCACCAGATCGTCGGGGTTGCCGGGGCCGTACTCGCCGCGCTCGGCATTGAAGCGCATGATCTCCGGCAGCGTCACGCCGACCGAGCCGAGTGCCGCCGGCAGCTCGAGCAGGTCGCGGAAGCGCCGGTTCCAGCACACCAGGCGGAGCTCGCGGTCGAACACGCTGATGCCCTGGCGCACGTTCTCGAGGGTCGATTGCAGGAGGTCGCGGTTGTATTGGATGGCCGCCGTGGCATCGTCGAGGAGCCGCATGGCGTCGTCGGCGCTGAGGTTCCGCCGCTCGAGCGTGAGCGCCATGACGAGGCGCGCCGAGGCGGCACCGATGGCGCTCGCAAGCAGCCGCTCGGTGTGGCGCACCAGGCCGAAGTCGGCCTCGGCGTCGGGCACCAGCGGCGTGCCGCGCTGGCTTGCAAAGTCCTCGAGCGAGCGCTGCGCGCGCTCGGGCCCGAGATAGCTCGCGGCCACGGTTGCCATTTCCGAGACCCGCGCGGAGCCGTGCCACTGGCGGAAGACCATCTGGCCGCCGTTGCCCTCGGCGTCCACGAAGGCGTTCGCCTGGAGGCGCTCGATCACTCTGGGCACGCTCAAGAGCGAGACCAGCGCATAGGCCGCGACGTTGGCGAGCAGGCTCCAGAACACGCCGTGGGTCAAGGGATCGAAGCGCAGTCCGAAGAGCTGCTGGGGACGCAAGAGGCCGATGCCGAAGGGCCCGGCCTCGAGGAGACCGGGCGAAAAGGCGCCGGCCTGCGCGAGCGTCGGCACGAGGAGGCAGTACGCCCACATGAGAAAGCCCGCGAGGATGCCGGCGATCGCTCCCTTCTCCGTGGCGCCGCGCCAGATGAGGCCGCCCAAGAGGGCGGGTGCGAACTGCGCCACCGCGGCGAAGCTCAGGAGGCCGATCGAGGCCAGCGCATAGCGGTCCCCGAGCAGGCGGTAGGCGCAATAGGCGAGCAGCATGACGGCCACGATCGCCACGCGGCGAACCTGGAGGATGACCTTGCCCATGTCCTCGCGGTCGGCGAGGCCGAGCCGCCGGCGGTGCAGCACGATGGGCATGACGAGGTCGTTGCTCACCATGTTGCTGACCGCGACGGACTCGACGATGACCATGGCTGCGGCGGCGGAGAGCCCGCCGATGAAGGCGAGGAGAGTGACGATGCGCTGGCCGCCCAGCATGGGCAGCTCCAGCACGAACATGTCGCCGTGGGAGACCGTATCGCCGAAGACGATCATGCCGGCCGCCGCGATCGGCACCACGAAGATGTTGATGGCCACGAGATAGAGCGGGAAGAGCCAGGCGGCCTTGCGCAGGTCGCGCTCGTCCACGTTCTCCACCACCGCCACGTGGAACTGGCGCGGCAGGCAGACCACCGCCGCCATGGCGAGCCCCGTCATGGTGACCCAGGTAGTGCCGTCGACGCCGCCGGAGAAGAGGCTCTCGAACGCGGGTACGGCGCGCGCGCGCGCCAGGAGATCGCCCCAGCCGCCGAACATGCCCCAGGTGACGAAGACGCCGACGGAGACGAAGGCGACCAGCTTGACGAGCGATTCGAAGGCGATGGCCAGCATCATGCCCTCATTGTGCTCGGTGGCCTTGATGTTGCGCGTGCCGAAGAGGATGGCGAAGAGCGCCAGCACGAGCGAGGCCGAGAGCGCCGTGTCGCTCCAGATCGCCGGGCCCGCGGCCGCGGCGGCTGCAGCGCCCGGCGGCTGGTGCAGCAGCACCGTGAAGCTGGTGGACACCGCCTTGAGCTGCAACGCGATGTAGGGCAGCACGCCGATCACCGCGATCACCGTGACGAGGGCGGCAAGGAGCTGGCTCTTGCCGTAGCGCGCGGCGATGAGATCGGCGATCGAGGTGATGTTGTGGCTCTTGGAGACGCGCACGATGCGGCGCAAGAGCGGCAGGCCGAGCGAGAACATCAGGATCGGGCCGAGATAGATGGGGAGGAAATCGTAGCCCGTGCGCGAGGCGAGGCCGACGCTGCCGTAGAAGGTCCAGGAGGTGCAGTAGACCGCAAGCGAGAGCGCATAGACGACCGGCTTGGCGGCCGGCCGGCCGCGCCTCTTCGCCGCCCGGTCGCCGTAATAGGCGAGGGCGAAGAGCAGCCCGACATAGCCGAGCGCCAAGGCCAGAACGGCCCAACCCGGGATCATGGCCTCCCCACGTCGAAGCGCCTTCTTGTTGCCTTATGATACGCAGGGGCGAGGCCGCGGGGTAGTGCGCTTTGTGCCGTGAGGCATTCTCTTATCTCCGGGAAAATCGCCCTCCGATATGGCTTACGGTTGAAAGAGTCTCTTTTGAGCTCTGACTAGGAACATTATTGGTCAGAAAATCCGCCGGCACTGCTGAGCTTAGGTTCGCGGACGGTAGCTCAATCCTATAGGGTAGTTCTTATATTATCATCTAAATTAAATAAGATATTTCTTATTGCAATCTTAATGAATTATAGGATATGCCTTATGGCATGAACAATGCCATTCGCCACCTCGATAACCGTTTTGCTGCCTTGCGCCCTTTGGCCGCGAGCCCGAATCCCCCTAAGGGCTGGCTCCGCGCCATCAGGAACGCGCTTGGCATGACCACGGCGCAGTTTGCGCGCCGGCTCGGCGTGTCCCAGCCGCGCATCATCGAACTCGAACAGTCCGAAGCCAGCGGGACCGTAACGCTGCACACGCTTCAACGCGCGGCCGAGGCTCTTGGCTGCCGCCTTGTCTATGCGCTGGTGCCCGAACGCCCGCTCGCAGAGATCGTCGGCGATCGCGCCAAACTTGTAGCCGAACGTCAATCTGCGACCGTCGAGCACACCATGCGTCTCGAAGATCAAGCCGTGCAGGGCAAGAACGCTCGCGCGGGACTGCGCCGCCAATTGATCGACGAGCTCATGCGTCGTCCTGCACGTCTATGGGATGAGAAATGACGGGGCCGTCCGACGCCGACAATGATGCGACGCCGCTTACGGCAGAGGAACGCGACGGGCTCATCCCGACGCATGTCACTATACGGAGCGAACTCAACGAACTCGAACAGCAGAATATCTCGGAAGCCGACCGCTGGGCCTTTGCCCGTAAGCGCAACGTTCTCGACGAGCCTTTCCTGCGCGGCCTCCATCGAAGGATGTTCAATCGCGTGTGGCGATGGGCGGGAAAATATCGAACTACGGAACGTAATCTCGGCATCGAGAGCTATCGCATCCAGACGGAAATTCGGCAAATCGTCGACGATGCCCGCTACTGGATCGACCATAAATCCTATCCGCCCGACGAGCTCGCCGTGCGCTTCCACCATCGTCTCGTGTTCGTGCACCCATTTCCCAATGGAAACGGCCGCTGGTCGCGGCTGGTGGCGGATTTGCTGGTCGTGCGACAGGGCGGCTCCCGATTCACCTGGGGCCGCGCCAATCTCCAAACGGCAAACGAATTTCGGCGAGCGTATATTGACGCCTTGCATGCGGCTGACAATCACGATATTGCGCCGCTTGTTGGTTTTGCAAGGTCGTAAGCGGGGCACGGATGAGTTTGAGCCGACCACCCTTGGAGAGAGGCCTCATATGACATTCCCATCGCCAGCAGAACAGGATCGGCGTTTCCTAAAAGATTTTGCTGAAATAAACTCTCAGCTCATTGAATGGGGATGGTTCCTCCCCCCATGGATCACCGGCGGAGAGTTGGAGAAGGTTAAGACTTATCTCAGCGGCTTAAAGTCGCAAGGCGACACAATGCAGACACCCTTTGAGCGAATGTTGACCATGCAAGATTGGCCGAATCGGATGCAAAATCAATGGGAAAGCGTGACTTGCATCGAATTCCCCCTAGAATATCAATGGATTAAAGGTAGTATTCGGTCTTCATCAAATCTGCACAATTCCTACACTGCAATAAAATTACGAGAATCAAGAATGATGTGGGAAAAATAAGATGGCATCTTATCAATACATCTACGTGATACTTAGATTAAATTAACTACTTGACAAACAATCATATTTCTATATAAAGTCTCCTGCACAACACCTACACAGGTACGGCAGATCAACCACTTACGCGCGCGATCTGCACAGAACCTGCACAGAATGGACGCCGTTTCATGGCCTTTTTGATCGACACGCAGGAGCTCAAGACCGGCCTCATCATCTTCCGCCGCACGGATGTGGAGCACCGGAATTGGTATTGCCGGATCAAGCTGCCGAAGGAGGACCGCTACAAGACCCTCTCCCTCAAAACCGCCGACATCAACGTGGCGCGCGACAAGGCGTTCGAGCAGGACGCCGAGCTGCGCTTCCGAATTAAGCATGAAATTCCGATATTTAACAAAACCTTCGGCCAGGTGGCCCAGGAGTTCTCGGCCTTCCAGAAGGAGCGCTCCGAGGCCGGCCAGATCACCTTCCACCGCTGGCGGGTGATGCACTCCCATATCAAGACGCAGCTCGACCCCTATGTCGGCAGCGTCCAAATCACCCAGGTCGGGGAGGACCGGTGGAAGGCCTTCCCCATCTGGCGGCAGAAGAACGGCAAAGGCCGCTCGGGCGGACGCGTCAGCGACGGCACCATCCGTGACGAGATGGCGACCTTCCGCTCGATCATGGGCTTTGCCGCCGGCAAGAACTACATCCGCAGCACTCAGGTCTTCCGCGGCCGGCTTCCCCTCGGGAAGGCCCGCCGCGAGGAATTCACCCCTCCCGAATATCGCAAACTCCACAGCTTCGCGCGTAGCTGGATCAAGGAGGCACGTAACGACTTGGGCACATGGTATCGGACCATGGCCTATAATTTCGTACTCATCATGACCAACACCGGCATGCGGCCCTCGGAAGCGCGGAACCTGCGTTGGCGCGACGTAGCCACGCAGACTGACAAGCTGGGCCGCCAATTCGTTCGCCTGAATGTGCGGGGAAAGGGGAAATTCCGCACCCTCGTTGCGGCCAGCAACGTCGCCAACTATCTCGACCGCATCCGTCAAATCAGCAAACACACCGAACCAGATGACTTCGTCTTCGTGACTGAAGACGGCAAAATGGCACGCACGCTCTACTATTCGCTCGTCGAGCGGCTGCTTATCGAATCGAAATTGCAAACCAGCTCATCCGGAAGTCGGCGCAGCACTTATTGCTTCCGGCATACCTATGCGACCTTCCGTCTCACGGAAGGCGTGGACGTGTACTTCCTCGCCAAACAGATGGGCACGTCCGTGAAGATGATCGAGGATCACTACGGACATGTGACGCCCGTCAAGAATGCGGATCGCATTCTCCAGGGCCTTGCCCGGATGGGAGCCGATCGCCGCCGCGCCGCAGGAGGCGCGCTGATAGCGCGCCTATCGGTCCCCTGCTCTACAGTCGCGGGCCTGTAGGCGAATAGCGATCGAACTAACTTTTGCCTGGGTTGCCGATGACACGTCAACATTCGATGTATAGTCGGCTCTCCCAATCCACGTTGTAAGCGCGATTGGTGAACATACTCTTTTCGAAGCCATGAGTAACTTGCATAATTAAACTCTTTCCGACAGCGGCCACAAGCGTTATAAATTGTATGACGGGTCTGTTGCGCCCTTGGTAGGTGCGGATGGCAGAACTACAACGCACACCGTACAGCGGCCTTCGCGTGCTCCCGACGATTATATCAACCGACGGGATCACAGCGACGATATTGCAAGGACGATAGCCTCAGTGCATTGAAACGGAGTGTTCCATGCCACAATACGGCGCATTGCGCATCCATTCCCAAGGGGGCATCCAAGTCACCGAGGCGCGTGACCTACTCGCCCAAATAGATGACGCCTACAATGCCATCTATGCGTACGACACATTTCTCGATTCCGCAGATGCATCCAGGCGACGTAGGCTCCCCATTGAATTCATCGAGCTTGGGCTATTTGCAAGGCCGTGGGGTTTCGGCATTGAACAAATCCGCGACTGGCCGCCCAAGCCAGAGGCGCTGCAAACGCTTGTACCGTCGCGCGATCGGTTAATTTTGAAATCTACAAAACTTGAATCTCCCGGCTTTTGGGAGGTTCTCGGTAGCCTAAACCCTCTCGAAGTCATACGAAAGTACATAGGCGACGCCCACGAAAGGCGAAAGGATCGTGAATATAGGGAAGCGAGCGAAAGGCGACGACTTGAGCTCGAAAATCGGTTGTTACATACCGAGGTGCTCAACAAGGAAGCCGATTTTCTAAAGCGGCTCGGCGCGACGGAACAAGATTTCGCAGCTCTGCGCAATGCCCTACTTTACGACCCCCTTCGCAAGTTGGAGCTATTGCAAGATCGGGGCATCATCGACGGAAGTGATGATATTGAGCCTACCAAGCGCTAACCAATGAGCGAAAGCGGCTCGAACTTGGTTATGATCTTCTTTAAATCGATGCGGATGGGCGATAGGTCGCCGAGCGTTGCCACCAATCGGCAACAACTAGGCAGGCGAGCCGCGCCACGCTGTGGCCTGCAACTCGACTAAGCGGTCTTCTTAACTGTCCCATCGTCAGCGATCCGTGCTTCAAGGGCTCGCGCCGACGCAACGCCTGACCGAACTAACACATCGAGACATTTTCCAAGTTCCTCCCTGACCTGGGCAAGGATCGTCGATGCTTCGGCATCGTTGCTCAGCGCCCGATCAATCCATACGCAAATACGGTGGCCAATGTGATGCTCGTTCCAGAAATTGGCGCCCACGCCGTGCGCTTTGCACCACGCCGAGACCGCTTGCACAAAATCGGGCAAAAGTGCCGCACATGGATACGATTCTATTAACGTCAAAAAGACGACCGCCACGTATCCCGACATTGGAGCCGACGTTACCAGTGGAGTGAGGATCGGCATGCATTCAAGCAGGCCGCTCCAGCGCTCCGGAATATGCGGGTGCCCTTGATTGGCCCATCTCGACGGTTGGTAAAACATTGCGTTGAGGGCATCGCCGAGATGTGTTTCGGCCATGAACGATGCTCGGTCGTTTAGTCTCTCCGCCATTCTCCCGCGCCACAGCCGGCTAGCGAATAGCGCGCGTGTACCGCGCGGATTGTCGGGCTGTTTGGTGTCGGTCGCGAGCGTCGCGCGATCGAATCCACGCAGGAAACTGCCAACGGCATCATGGAAAGCTTCGTCGTGAAGCCGCGTCATTGGGTCCAGAAATAATATTCGCGACCGTTCAAACGGCAGAGCCACGCACAAAATTCCAAGAAAATCGAAATAACACATATTCCAGTGATCCGGTCGGTTCTCTCTCTCCCCCTCATCGTCACCGGGCGGTCCATTGTTCGCCTCAATCGTCCAACCCATCAGATGATCCGCGAGGGCTACGACCCACTCGGCGGCGTTGCCGACAGCAAGACGGATGAGATGGCCAATCCAGATGCCGAGCGCGTGCTCGTCCACATATTCCTCCGGCGGCCGCTGCGGTGCTGGGCTTCGCTCATCTGCGCGCGCGTCGTGGCCAATTCGGATGCCGCGACGACGCCGAGAGTGCCACGGAGCCAATGCGGGCCATGCCGGTTCCGACCCAATGCCACCGAGCCATCTGCTCTCATCGCGTATCGCCACAGCACGGCGATCCAAATAGGACTCCAGGTTTGCCGCATCTTCTGCCGGTTCGAGCGTGCGCCGAGGATGGACAGCGGTCTCGAGGATGATCCGTGTTAGCGAACGCGCAAGCCGCGCATCCAGGCGATCAAATTCGTTCAGATGGATTCCAATGGCATTCAGGACAGCATGATCTTGCCGTCCGGCCAGCGCGAGCAGAGCATCCCTAGTCATGGAATCTTTGTTTCTGCGATAAAGCCCTGCATAGCCGACGGCAGCGATTGCCGCGACATTCGAATAAATTTGGCTGGCAGAGCGCGTGACAATGTCATCGGTCTCTTCGCTGACCGCAAGATTGAGGATCGGCTTAGCCCACGCCTCTATGTCAGCGCGATCCGATCCCTCGTAATCCCGAGCCGCCAAAGCGGCGGCCATTACCACTGCGCGCGCGCGCCATTGATGATCAAAGTCATCATGCTCCTCGCCGTCGGCGGACTTTGTTTTGTCCGCGTTGATCTGCGATTTTGCCCAGGAGATAGCTTGCGCCACGATTTCCGCCGTGGATTTCCCCGGGTCCGTCAATGCCGTTTGGATGCTCTGGCGCACATGAAGGTCTGCGACATTTGCATTCGAGCTCTCTCGCGCAGCATTGACCAGTGCTTCTTCCTCGGCTGCGAGCTGGTATTGATGCCCTTCGAATTCCTGACCATCGGCACGCCGGAAAGTTTTCCGCGGCCACTGCTTTACATCCGTCATCCGCAATGCCCGTGCCGCTGTTGCGCTCAGACCGTAGATCGGGTCATTGTCATTAGGATAGGCATTCTGTGCGATGCGCTCGCGCGCGCGCTCGAGCGCTTCACGTAGCTTCGCATGAATGTCGGCAGGTCCCCTCAACGTGAACTGTCCAATCATATCTATCAGTTGTTGGCTACGAGACGGCCTCTCCAAAAGATCCGTGGTTTTGATGGGCCAGTGTGGGGGTTCTCGCTCCGGCATGAAAAACCTCCCCATGCCGGACACGTCCTGGGTGAAGCGCATATGATCGAAGTGCAGCAATTCTGGCGTCGCTAACATCGGCCACGCCAAGTCCTTTGCTGTCTCCCAGTGCGACAGCACGAGATCAACGCCAACGCATACGAACGCCGCGCTTGAGCCTGACGGTCCCAACACCTCATGCAACACGTCGCCAAAGGAACGGCCCGACTCGATTTGACGGTGCGCCCATGCCTCAAGCGCCATCAGCGCCGAAGCGGCGACAAGCGCCCCGGTACCTCCGCGCGCCCACTGATAAATCGCAAAGCTTCCTTCGAACGATTTGGAGCCATCCGGGAACGGAATTGTCATGACAGGGAATGTCAGTCCCTCTGCCATGCATCTTTCCCGATTCCAATTTGTCGCATACTCGACGACCCCTCGAACGAGCCGTAATCCGTCGCTTGCTGAATTATTGAGAAGTTCGAAGAATGGGCCCTGTCCCGGCGAACTGGGAATAAAATCGGTATCGAAAACCCCGAAGGGGTCCATGCGATCGTACCTTTGCCGGTAGGGGTCGTTTTCACGCTCCTTAGGAATGAGCACTGCCAGTGCGAAATCAGCCAGCGCGGCAGGAGCCGCCTTTGCCGTAGAACCATATAACCGCAAGATATTCCGTGCTTCACGATCCGTGTCGGGATCGGTCTTCCGGAGATAACTTGCGGCCAGTTCCGGATTCAAATGACAAAAAGCAAGGAAGGTCATACGAACGTCTTCGTAGACACCGCGCGGATTGTCAAAGTTCAGGTCCAATCCTTTCGCCTTGCGCTTATCCCGAATTGCGATCGGATGCATCGCTTCCTCGATGCGCGTCAGCCAGTCGTAGAGCTTCAGGACGATCAATGCGTTGATTTCCGGCACAAGGGCCTGAGTCGCCATCAGCCACAATTGGAACAGTTTTACGATGTCCGGAATGACCGCGCTTGGCAGGCGGTCCAACTTGCTCAATACCCAAAGCACCAACGGCATCCAGCCGGGCCCCGTTGGCATCACCATCGTTGCGGAATCTCCTCGGCAATGGGGATTGCTGGTTCTGAACGCGCTATGATTTTCCCAAGCGGCTCTGACTCCACCGCGATCATAAGTCGGATGATGTCTTTCAGTCGCCGCCCTTTGTCCGCAACAAGTGCCCCTTCGACGCGATCGAACAATTCCAGTGCGTTTTCGGAGTGGGGCAGTGCCAACAAAATTGGCCGGCGCCAACTGCCGTGACAGCCGTCGCGTTCAAAATTTGCCAACAGGGAAAGCCAACGAGCACCCGTCGTATCGCCCTGAAGCGCAAGCCGCGCCGCGACTTCGATCCCACGCGAAAGGGCACCGGGCAATGGCCGGTCCGTCAGAAGAACCGTCAGGAGTTCGGGCTTCTCAACAAGCAGAAATCCAACCGTCCAGTCGCGCAGAGTATCGTGCCAGAACGCAACCGTAGCGCCGGCGCGGTCTTCACGCAGGCTCTCAACCCGCAGGAGTTCCGCTATTGTCTTCGAATCCAGCTCATCGGCGTTAAATGCGGCAAGACCTGGCCGTTGGATCGCCCGCTCGCCGAGGGTGCGGAGAAGTTTCAAGCGCTCCCACTTTCCCTCTTCGAAACGCCCGCCACCAAATCGCCACCACGCATTGGCAAGGTCAATCTCATTCACGAGCGTTGGCTCCGACTGACCGTCCGGCGCCGCCGGATTAATCATTCGCGACAAATGAAAGAGATTGCGCGCCATCGCTCGAGCTGGATGCGTGCTGCTAAGCAAAGCCGACAGCGCTGGATTACCAGCCCGCAGCACACCCGCTTCGGCATCCGTGATTTCTCCGACGCGAACGCTTTGCCAGGGCATCTCCCGCAAATCATCGGGCAGGTTCCCGCGCCACTCCTTATTCTCGGATCGCACGGTGAACACGGATCGCCACCCGGGGCACTCTTCCACGCCGCGCAGGAGATCGCGCAGCGTGACCCACGCCTCTGCGTCGTCAATCTGGTCGATGTTATCTATGAAAAGGGTAGCGCCGCCGCCGCACCCCAATTCGTTGAACAGCTCGTTGCGGCTAACGGTACAACCAATGACATGTGCCATCTTGAGCCATCCGCCGCCGACGATGCGGCCTGGTGTGAGCACAAGAAGGGTGCCTTCGTCCTGGAGGCGCATCGCAATTGACTTGAGAACGGCAGATTTACCGACACCCGATGGCCCGACGATCTGCACTGTGCTCGCTTGCTCAAGAGCTTGATAGCCTTCTTCGACCACTTCCGCGCGCGAAAGCCGCACCCCGCCTACATTGTCCTTGATGTCAGCGAGCGCATGGCTCGCCGATTCTCTCAGCCTTGCGTGTACGGCACGAAGGTCTGCTCGGTTCCCAAATCGGAATCCGTATTTTTCTGAAAGATCGCGAGCCAGCGTTGGCCGATCGATTTCACCACCCACTGCATCGCGCGCCAGCGCCTCATCAATTATTATCGACCACAGCTCCGCTGCACGAGCGACTTGATCCGGCGCAAGGACCGTATGCGCCCGCTCACGAGCTCGGTGATCATAGTCTGACGCAGGTGCTTCAAAATCGAAGACGAGAATTTGAAAGCGCCGCAGCAGCCGCCAGACCGTGTCCTCATCGGTCGGCGCCCCACAAGCCGCAAGGTGATGACAAAAGGCATGAACGAAGTCGCCCATGCCCTTTGAAGAAAACCCTGGTCGGGCCATGTGCGCGGCGAATGATGCGCCGCTGGTGAGCTGGCGCGCCCAGAGGAGGACTTCTTGGCAATGTCTCTCGATGCGCGTTGATGTCCGCGCGATCGCAACCGCCAACTCGTACCGCGCCGTGTCAAATTGGGGTTTCTGCGAGGATGCGTATAGGCGTCGAATGACCTCGCCGAACTGAGAATTCGAAGGCACAAAATCGATTGTCCGTTTGGCTTGGATGTCCAGAAAGGCTTCCGAGCCGTCGGCATTGATGGCATTGACTGTCACATCGTCGAGGGGGCTGCCGTGAGCCGCCTGCTGAAACCGGACGGATTGCACGGACGCACCTGGAAGGCCGCGCGGCTCGCCATGTGCGAGTAGCGACAGCAGGTAAAAAGCGCCAACCTTCCCCTCAAACCGGGGCCCGGCCGGCCCGGTCGATGCCGGAGGGGTTGCAGCTTTCAGGTCGGGGCGGTTATCGGCCACGAGCGATTATGTTCTTGATACGTTCGGATCGCAAGAAGTATCGCAATCGCAGGACATACAGACCCCAAATTCGGACCATTCTCGATTGCCAGTCTGTCGAGAAAGATCCGACAAAACGCCGGTAACCCTTGCGGGCTCGTGGGCAATCTGTCCAGCTAGTAGATCAAGACCAGCCGTCAGCGATTTGCGGTGAACTCCAAATCATGCTACGGCGTCGGCTTACGGGGGCGATGCCCTTCTTCCCTGCAAGACAATGTGAGGCAACGCGTGCAGACGCCCTTTTGATCGAAGGTTGACCATGCAAAATTCGCCGATCTCAGCGCGAAAATCGTTCGCCAGCAGCCTTTTCGTTGATTTTCAACATGCATATCAATGGGTTATAAGGAATCCTCGGGTTGTGGCCAACCTACACAACTCCTGCACAGTTATAAAATGATAATAATTATCTAGGAATATCAAATAAATGGCGTCTTACCAATACATCTACGTCATGAACGGTCTCACGAAGGCCTTTGCCGGCGGCCGGCAGGTGCTCAAGGACATTCGCCTGTCGTTCTTTCCGGGCGCCAAGATCGGCGTGCTCGGTCCGAACGGCGCGGGGAAGTCGACGCTGCTCCGCATCATGGCGGGGCTGGACGGCGATTTCACCGGCGAGGCCTGGGCGGCCGAGGGCGTCAAGGCGGGCCTGCTCTCGCAGGAGCCCCAGCTCGATCCCACCAAGGACGTGATGGGCAACGTGCTCGAGGGGGTTGCCGAGAAGAAGGCGCTCCTCGAGCGCTTCGAGGCGGTGAGCGCGCGCTTTGCCGAGCCGCTCGAGGAGGCGGAGATGAACGCCCTCATCGCCGAGCAGGCCGAGCTCCAGGAGAAGATCGACGCCGTCGGCGGCTGGGAGCTCGAGCGCCAGGTCGAGATCGCCATGGATGCGCTCCGCTGCCCGCCCGGCGACGCGGCGATCGCCGCGCTCTCGGGCGGCGAGCGCCGCCGGGTGGCGCTCTGCCGGCTCCTCCTTGCCCATCCCGATCTCTTGCTCCTCGACGAGCCGACGAACCACCTGGACGCGGAGTTGGTGGCCTGGCTCGAGCGCTTCCTCTCCGAATACGACGGCACGGTGGTGGCGGTGACCCACGACCGCTATTTCCTCGACAACATCGCGGGCTGGATCCTCGAGCTCGACCGCGGCCGCGGCATTCCCTTCAAGGGCAACTACTCCTCCTGGCTCGAGCAGAAATCGAAGCGCCTGGAGCAGGAGGAGAAGGAGGAGCATGGGCGCCAGCGCGAGCTCGCCCGCGAGCTCGAGTGGATACGCCAGTCGCCCCGCGCGCGCCAGGCCAAGAGCAAGGCGCGCGTGAGCTCCTACGAGACGCTGCTCGCCGAGAGCCGCGAGCGCGCCCCCGATCAGGCCCAGATCGTCATCCCGGCCGGCCCGCGCCTGGGCGATCTCGTCGTCCAGGCCGAGCATCTCAGCAAGGCCTATGGCGACCGCCTCCTCATCGAGGATCTGAGCTTCCGCGTGCCTCCCGGCGCCATCGTCGGCATCATCGGGCCCAATGGTGCGGGCAAGACGACGCTCTTCCGCATGATCGTAGGCGCCGAGCAGCCCGACGCCGGGACGCTCCGCTTAGGCGACACGGTCAAGCTCGGCTACGTCGATCAGTCGCGCGACGCGCTCCGCGCGGAGAAGACCGTGTGGGAGGAGATCTCCGGCGGCCTCGACCAGCTCGAGCTCGGCAAGCACCGCATGGCGAGCCGCGCCTACGTCGCCGCCTTCAACTTCAAAGGCGCGGATCAGCAGAAGAAGGTGGGCCAGCTCTCGGGCGGCGAGCGCAACCGCGTGCATCTCGCCAAGATGCTCAAGTCGGGCGCCAACCTGCTGCTCCTCGACGAGCCGAGCAACGACCTCGACGTCGACACCTTGAGGGCGCTCGAGGACGCGCTCCTCGCCTTTGCCGGCTGCGTCATGGTGATCAGCCACGACCGCTGGTTCCTCGACCGCATCGCGACGCACATCGTCGCCTTCGAGGGCGACAGCGCGGTCGTGTGGTTCGAGGGCAATTACTCGGCCTACGAGGCCGACCGGCGGCGCCGCCTCGGCGAGGCGGCGGAGCAGCCCCACCGCATCAAGTACAAGCCGCTGGTGCGTGCCTGAGGCTCAGCTCTTCGCCTTGAGCTCGACGATCTTGTCGCGCATGAGCGCTGTGAGGTTCGCCACATCGCCGTTGTTGCGGCGGAGCACGGAGGTGAACTCCGAGCGCTGGGTCACCAGGAGGCTCACGCCCTCGACCACCACGTCGATGATCTTGTAGGCGTCGTCGACCTTGCGCACGCGCCACTGCACCTCGGTCGGCTCGTCGCCCGGCTTGCCGATGCCGGTGAACACCCAGGCGCCGTTGTCGCCGTCAGGGCTCGCCTTGTTGACGGTGAAGCTCTCGCCGGCGTAGCTGTTGAAGCGCACCGCGTAGGTCTGCACCACATAGTCCTTGAAGACCTGGAGATAGGCCTCGCGCTCGCTCTCCGAGACCTTGTGGCCGTAGATGCCGAGGACGAAGAGGCCGATGGCGCGCACGTCGAAGCCATCGAGGAAGAGCGCCGCGAGCGCCTTGACGCGCTCGTCCTTGCTCATCCCCTTGTCCTTGAGGATGCGGATCACCCGGTCGGCAAGCGTGGTTACGAACTGGGACGACGGGGCGGTGATGTCCTCGGCGCGTGCCGCAACGGGCGCGAGCATGACGCCGAGGGAGGCGCAAGCGGCCGAAATGAGGAGCGTGCGACGTTGGTACATGGCAGTGCTTTACGGCTCGTTATGGGGCCAGGTGGTGGATTTGGGAACGGCGATGCCGGGGTCAGGAGCGGCCTGCCCGACGGGGCGGAGGCTCGCGGTCTCCACGGCGGCTGCAGGCAGCGCGGCCGGAGGCGCCGCGGGCGCGGGTGCCGCAGCCAGAGGCACGGCGACAGGTACCTCTGCCACAGGGATAGCGGTCACAGGCAGGGCGGCCACGGGTAAAGCTGCTGCAGGCACGGCGGCTGTGGGCACGGTGGCTGCGGGAGCGGCGGCCTCAGGCACCGCGGGCGCCGGCGCGCGCTTCTCCGAGATCGACGGCGCCGGGAAGTTGGCGCCGCCCTTGCCGGAGCGGATCTGATCCGCGCGGTGCTGCCGGTAGAGGCTGCGCAGCGTCGCGTAGTAGTCGACCGAGGTGCGGCGCAGCTCGTCGAGCGGCTCGATGAGCGGCTCGCGCTTGTCGATGCCCTCGAAGGCGAAGCGCGCGGCCTGCTCGATGAGCGTCGCGTAATAGCCGACGGGATCCATGAAGGAATCGACCGCCAGCCCGATCGCGTCGCGCGGGTTCGACGGCCCGAAGAGCGGCAGCATCAGATAGAATTCCTCGCCCATGCCCCATTTCGCCAGCGTCACGCCGAAGTCGGTGTCGTGGCTCGGCACGCCGGTCATGCTCGCCACGTCGAAGAAGCCGCCTACCCCGGCGGTGATGTTGATGAGGAAGCGCAGCACGGTCTCCGCGGCGCTGTTGGTCTCGCCCTGCAGGAGGTAGTTGCCGAAGACGGCCGGCGTGTGCACGGTCACGATCATGTTGTGCAGGCCGTGGCGCAGCTCTTCGGGCACGACGCGGTAGGCTTCCGCCACCGGCTTGGCGATGTGGTCGTCGAGAAAGAGATTGAACTCGAAGATATCCCGGTTGGCCGGCTCGAAAGGATCGTTGGCCTCATTGAAGGCAGCGAGCGCGTCGGGATCGGTCGGCGGCTCGGCGCAGCCCGCAAAGAGCAGCGGCATTGCTACGATCAGCGCTAGCCGCAAGGCGGCTCCGGAGGATGCGGCGGTTCTGCGAAGGATCGAGCTGGCAGGCATATCGATCAGTCCCGTTCCATTCTCTATGCACTCCTCGCCTGCACGGGACATGGAGCCACGCCCAGTCGAGAAGCGTCTTAATGCCGTGTCAACGAACCGTCCCCCGGCTTCCCCGCGCCGCGCTGCCACCCTCAGGATAGCCCCCGTCCTCCCCGCGGCCCCCAGGTGGGCGCCGCGCAAGCACCGACCGAATTGACCTAACACAGGACCCGCCAAAAAACCAGTGGGCTGCGCCGCATCCCCAAGTGCCATTTGCCGCTCTGTTGCAGATTTGTCGCGTTTTCGGCGGGGGCTTTGCGGATGCTCTGCGCCACTGCGGACGCGCAGAGCTTCGGGCGCGCCACCGCAGCTGCCGCCGCCAGGCGGGAAAACAGGCGTAACGCTTTGACTTTCCGCCGATTCCGCGGCCGGAAGACCGCCGCATTGCGGCTCACGAAGTTGTGAAAATCGCTCTTCGCGCTCACCGTCGCGAAGGCGCCCTCGGCCCTCTCCGCGCTGTGCCCGCCTAAGTGCAAAGGCGGGCCCTGTTGCCATCCGATCCCTCTCCCCGCGCGATCTTCGGCATGGCGCGCCATGACTGAGGATAGGCCGCGCAAAGACCGTTCCATGCGCCAAGACAGCCGCGCGCGAGGCTGTCGCGCTTTGAGCTTGCATCCATAAAGATATGTTTATATGGTTATGCTCAATCCGGTATGGCGAAAGGGCGAGAAGCGATGAGCAGCGAGGAACGGGCGAGCCTTTTTGCCGCGTCCGCGGGCGAGAGCGGCATGGAGAGGCTGCTCGAGGGCTTGCGCGCGGTGGCAGAGCCGACGCGGTTGCGGCTGCTGGTCCTCTGCGCCCATGGCGAGCTCAGCGTGACCGAGCTCACCCAGATCCTCGGCCAGAGCCAGCCGCGCGTCTCGCGCCACTTGAAGCTCCTCTGCGAGGCGGGGCTGCTCGCGCGCTTCCGCGAAGGCACCCACGCCTTCTACACGCTCGCCCGCGAGGGCGAGGTGGCGCGCCTGGCCGAGCTCCTCGTCGATCTCATGCCGGACGGCGACCGCACCCTGGTCCTCGACCTCGAGCGTCTCGAGGCGATCAAGGCGGCGAGGAGCGCCGCCGCCGCCGAATACTTCCGCGAGAATGCCGCGCGCTGGGACCGCATCCGCTCGCTCTACATCGACGAGGCGCTGGTCGAGAAGGCGCTGCTCGAGCTCTTGCCGCGCGAGGGCCTGCGCGATTTCGTCGACGTGGGCACCGGCACGGGGCGCATCCTCGAGCTGGTGGCGCCGCGCGCCCAGCGTGCCGTCGGCATCGACCTCTCGCGCGAGATGCTGGCCGTGGCGCGCGCGCGTATCGAGAAGGCGGGCCTGCGCAACGTCAACGTGCGCCACGGCGACATGTACCAGCTGCCCTGGCCGAGCGGCTCCTTCGATGCCGCCACCCTCCACCAGGTGCTGCATTTCGCCGACGATCCGGCAAGCGCCATCGCCGAGGTGGCGCGCGTCCTGCGCCCGGGCGGCACCCTCGTCATCGTCGATTTTGCACCCCACGAGCTCGAGTATCTGCAGAGCGAGCACGCCCATCGCCGCCTCGGCCTCAACGACGCCGACGTGCAGCAATGGTGCCGCGCCGCCGGCCTCATGCCCAAGCGCACCTCGGAGCTGCCCGGCGACCCGCTCACGGTCATGATCTGGTGCGCCCGCCGGGTGGGTGCGGAGAAGGCGCGCGCCCCAGCCGCGCGCCGCGTGGGCTGATGGCGGCGGCGGCACTCAAGCGGCGCCTGGCGCGGCTGCCCTTCTCGGGGCCGCTGCCGCAGGGCGCCATCCAGGTCTCCTTCGAGTTCTTTCCGCCGAGGAGCGAGGAGATGGAGCGCCAGCTCTGGCACGCCGTCGAGCGCCTGGCGCCGCTCTCTCCGCGCTTCGTCTCGGTGACCTACGGGGCGGGCGGCTCGACGCGCGAGCGCACCCACGCGACGGTCAAGCGCATCCTCGGCGAGACCGCCCTCGAGCCCGCGGCGCACCTCACCTGCGTCGGTGCTGCGCGCGAGGAGGTGGACGCCGTCGCCCGCGACTATTGGGCCGCCGGCGTGCGCCACGTGGTGGCATTGCGCGGCGATGCGCCGCCGGGTGCCGGCGGCTACCGGCCCCATCCGGGCGGCTACCCCTTCGCCGTCGATCTCGTGAAAGGCCTCAAGCGCATCGCCGATTTCGAGATCTCGGTCGCCGCCTATCCCGAGGGCCATCCCGAGGCGTTGAGCCGGGCCGCCGATCTCGACAACCTCAAGCGCAAGATCGATGCGGGCGCCAGCCGCGCCATCACCCAGTTCTTCTTCGAGGCGGAGGTCTATCTCCGCTTCGTCGAGCGCTGCCGCAAGGCCGGCATCTCGGTGCCGATCGTCCCCGGCATCCTGCCGGTCACCAACTATGCCCGCGTGCTGCAGTTCGCCAAGAGCTGCGGCGCCGGCATTCCGGCCTGGCTCGCCGGCCTTTTCGAGGCGCTCGACGACGACCCGGGCACGCGCCATCTCGTGGCCGCCACGGTCGCGGCCGAGCTCGCCCGCGAGCTCCACGCGGGTGGCGTCGACGAGTTCCATTTCTATACGCTCAACCGCGCCGACCTGACCTTCGCCATCTGCCACGTCCTCGGCCTGCGGCCGAGCGCACCGCCGGCCGCAGCAGCCTTGCGCGCCGAAGCCTGAGAGAGTCTGCCGAGAGAGAGCGGAACATGAGCCGTTTCCTCGCCGCCGCCGCGGAGCGCGTCCTTCTCATCGACGGCGCCATGGGCACCCAGGTCCAGGCGCGCCATCTCGACGTCGAGAAGGACTTCCTCGGCTGCGAGAACTGCACGGAGATACTGAACCGCTCCAGGCCCGATCTGGTGCGCGAGATCCACATGGGCTATCTCGCGGCCGGCGCCGACGCGCTCGAGACCAACAGCTTCGGCGGCTCGCCGGTGACGCTAGCTGAGTTCGGCCTCGAGGCGGAGGCCTTCGCCCTCAACAAGCGCTCGGCCGAGCTCGCCCGCGAGGCGATCGAGGCCTTCAAGGGCGACGGGCGCGAGCGCTTCGTGCTCGGCTCGATCGGCCCCGGCACCAAGCTGCCCACCTTGGGCCAGATCGCGTACCAGCGCCTCGAGGACGCCCTCGCCATCCAGAGCGCCGGCCTCATCGCCGGCGGCGTCGACGCCATCCTCATCGAGACCTGCCAGGACCTCCTCCAGCTCAAGGCTGCGGTCAACGGCGCCAAGCGCGCGCGCGCCGAGGCCAAGGCCGACATCCCGCTCATGACCAACGTCACGGTCGAGACCACGGGCACCCTCCTCGTCGGCGCCGACATCGCCGCCGCGGCGACCGTGATCGCCGCCCTCGACGTGCCGGTCATGGGCGTAAATTGCGCGACCGGGCCGCAGGAGATGGCGGAGCACGTGCGCTGGCTCGGGCAGAACTGGCCGGGCCTCTTGGCCGTCGTGCCCAACGCCGGCCTGCCCGAGCTCGTCGAGGGCCACACCCACTATCCGCTTTCGCCCGCCGAGATGGCGCAGTGGCTCGAGCGCTTCATCGCCGAGGACGGCATCAACATCGTGGGCGGCTGCTGCGGCACCCACGAGCCGCACATCGCAGCACTTGACGCCATGCTGAGGCGGCACGGCGGAAGCGCCGCGCGGCCGAGCCCGTCGCGCCGCAAGTCGGTCTGGGTGCCGAGCCTCGCCTCGCTCTACAGCCAGGTGCCGCTCCGGCAGGAGAACGCCTATCTCTCGATCGGCGAGCGCTGCAACGCCAACGGCAGCCGCCAGTTCCGCCGCCTCCAGGAGGCCGGCGACTGGGAGGGCTGCGTCGGGATGGGCCGCGAGCAGGTGGCCGAGGGCTCCCACACCCTCGACATCTGCACCGCCTTCGTCGGACGCGACGAGATCGCCGAGACGACCGAGGTGGTGAGCCGCATGCGCAACGCGGTGAACGCCCCGCTCGTCTTCGATTCGACGGAGCTGCCGGTGCTGGAGACCGCCTTCCGGCTCTACGGCGGCAAGGGCGTGCTCAACTCGATCAATTTCGAGAACGGCGAGCCCGCCGCCGCCGCGCGCATGGAGCTTGCGCGCCGCTTCGGCGCCGCGGTCATAGCATTGACCATCGACGAGGAGGGCATGGCCAAGTCGGTCGAGCGCAAGCTCGAGATCGCCAAGCGCCTCCATGATTTCGCCTGCGGGCGCTACGGCCTGCCGTCGTCCGACCTGATGATCGATCCGCTCACCTTCACCATCTGCACGGGCAACGACGACGACCGCAAGCTCGGCCACAATACGCTTGACGCCATCGAGCGCATCCGGGCCGAGCTGCCGGAGGTGCAGATCCTGCTCGGCCTCTCCAACATCTCCTTCGGGCTCAATCCGGCGGCGCGCCAGGTGCTCAACTCGGTCTTCCTCGACCATGCGCTGAAGCGCGGGCTCTCGGCCGCGATCGTGCACGTGAGCAAGATCCTGCCCTTCCACAAGATCGGCGCCGAGGAGCGCGGCATCGCCGAGGACCTCATCTTCGACCGCCGGCGCGAGGGCTACGATCCGCTCCACGCCTTCATGGCGCTCTTCGTCGACCGCGTCGAGGAGCAGAAGGCCAAGAAGGCGCGCCCCGAGAAGGTCGAGGAGCGCCTCTCCCAGCGCATCGTCGACGGCGACCGCCAGGGCCTCGACGAGGACCTTGCGGAGGCGCTCAGGAGCCATCCGCCGCTCGACATCATCAACCGCTTCCTCCTCGACGGCATGAAGGTGGTGGGCGAGCTCTTCGGCGCCGGCAAGATGCAGCTCCCCTTCGTGCTGCGCTCGGCCGAGTGCATGAAGGCGGCGGTCGCCCATCTCGAGCCCCACATGGAGCGCGTCGAGGGCCAGGAGAGGGGCACCATCGTGGTCGCCACCGTACGCGGCGACGTGCACGACATCGGCAAGAACCTCGTCGACATCATCCTCACCAACAACGGCTACCGCGTCGTCAACCTCGGCATCAAGCAGCCGCTCTCGAACATCCTCGAGGCGGCCAAGGCGCACAAGGCGAACGCCGTCGGCATGTCGGGCCTCCTCGTCAAGTCGACGGTGGTCATGCGCGAGAACCTCGAGGAGATGACGCGGCTCGGCGTCGAGGTACCGGTGCTGCTCGGCGGCGCCGCCCTCACCCGCCAGTACGTCGAGGAGGATTGCGCGCGCGCCTACGGCACGGGCCGCCTCGCCTACGCGCGCGACGCTTTCGACGGCCTTCACCTCATGGAGAAGGTGGTGAACGGCAGCTTCGTCGCGTTCACCGACGAGATCGCGCGCAAACGCGCGGCGCGCCCCTCGCAGAAGCCGGCGCGCGTGCGCGGCGTGCCCAAGGCGCCGGCGCTCGAGCCGCGCCCGGTCGAGCTCGAGGAGATCCGCCTCCACCGCGCCGAGCTCAACCGCGGCATCGAAGTGCCGGCGCCGCCCTTCTGGGGTCCGCGCGTCATCGCCCGCGTGCCGGTCCAGGCACTCGTGCCCTATCTCAACGAGCGCATGCTCTTCCAGTTCCACTGGGGCTTCCGCAAGGAGGGGCGGCGGCTCGACGAGTACATGGAATGGGCGCGCCGCGAGCTCAGGCCCGAGCTCAAGCGCATGCTCGACATCTCGCTGCAGCAGGACATCCTCAAGCCCCAGGCGGCCTACGGCTATTGGCCCTGTGCGGCCGAGGGGAACGAGGTCATCCTCTTCGACCCCGACGACCACGCACGCGAGCTCGTGCGCTTCTCGTTCCCGCGCCAGGCGCGCGACGGCGGCCTCGCCATCGCCGACTTCTTCCGCGACGTGTCGGAGCCGGTGCGCGACGTGATCGCACTCCAGGTGGTGACCATCGGCCAGCGCGCCTCGGACGTGGCGCGCGAATGGTTCGCCGAGAACCGCTACCAGGATTACCTCTATCTCCACGGCCTCGGCGTCGAGATGGCGGAGGCGCTCGCCGAATACGTCCACAAGCGCATCCGCGGCGAGCTCGGCTTCGCGGGCGAGGATGCCCGCGAGCTCGACCAGCTCCTGCAGCAGGGCTACCGCGGCTCGCGCTACTCCTTCGGCTACCCGGCCTGCCCGCGGCTCGAGGACCAGGTGCAGCTCCTCTCGCCGCATCCGCCAGGCCCATCTGGGCAGCCGAGGTCCCGCGCCCGTGGGTCGCTATCAGCCCAGCCTCCCGGACCACCCGCGCAATCTGCCCCGACGCGCTCGCGATGCGAGCCCCTCAACGGCGGCGACAACATCGACCAGTTGGCTAAGCGTGGCCATGCCAACGGTTGTCTAACAGATCGCAATCCAGGATCAATGAGAGGTGGGGAGGATCGAGCCTCGCGACTGAAAAGGCCAGAAAGGTCTGAGGGAAAATCCGGGTAAGAAGGCTTAATTCGCCTACCGTGCAAGGGGTTGTTTTGTAGAATTTTGATTTCTATCGTTTCAAACTAAATTTAGGGGAGACGAAGGGGGTGACCCAGTCGACAGGAGTCATGGCACACGGTAGTCCTAAGACTGGTGCCGGCAGCGGATCGTCCTGAGCTCCAACTCCCGACCTTTAACCATCGGATTGATTCGTACCTTTAGCCACCACACGGGTTCGTCGCCGCAGCGGTGGACCTCACGATGGTGGCCCCGGCACAATGGCACGGTGAATTCATCGCTGACCTTACGGCCAAGCGCGGGGCTTTGCGCAAAGCGTAAACGGTGGTATCCGCTGGCTGCCGGCCGCAAACGAGGCAAGGCTGCTTGGCGACGTATCTGACGTGATCCCGATCCCGTATCCGACGGGGCTCTGGGAAGGCCAGCACGGTTATATCGATGACCGTGGGCTGCGACGCTTGTGGCAGACTTTCCCGATTTGGCTTGCGCTGATCCATCGCCTGTGGCGTCCGGGCCTGCCGGAAGCCTCAGATGTAGAAGGCGCGTCCACGGCATCGATCGCAAGAGGCGTGAGGATTGCAACGCGTGCTCGGAAAGCTTCCTCGACGCGTGCGGCATCGGCCGCGGTCAATCGGTTCTTTTCAGGAAGGCACCGCTGCGCCCAGATAGGTGGCTCGCCGCTCTCCACGCAGCGCCAGAATTTCCGCTCGGCGGTAACGATGAGGTATTGGTAGAGCGGATCGGCATGGGTTTTGATTTCCACCCACTTGCCCCCACCGGTGATCACCGAAAGCACCGCGCTTCGCGCAGCCACAACCCACATATTGTGCTGAAGCTGGGGCATGTACTTTTCCGCCGCCGCTTCCTCCGAGAACGACCACGGCAGCATGAATTTGCTCTCGAACACCATCGCTTGCCTTCTACACGACCGTCGAGGGTCGCCGCCATCCATCACAGTGCGGGATGTCGGATCTACTGTTGCACGTCCGTGACGACCCGACCCGTATTTGCCTCGTACCAGCGTCGATTGAGCTCCTCGGTGGCGAGGCCGAGTTGCACAATGAGGTTGCCGGACAGGTCCTCCGGCTCGACCTCGCCGCGTTTCTCCCGCCACAGGCGCAGCAGGGCGGCCTCGTCATCGCCCATGATGATCCGGGCGTCCGAGCCGCCGATGAAGCGGCGGCGGTTAGCCGGAAAAACATTCGCTCGGTCATCTAACATTGCGTCCTCCGGTGCTTAGCGTAACGTTCCTGTCGAGTCTCGCTGATTCTGCGTCTCGCCGTGTTGGTACGCTGTACACATACGTTGGGGCAAAATGCGCTACGGTGTCAACCTCAATTTGGACAATGTACCAATGAAGGCGATTCAGCTTCGCATGGCTCGCGCCGCCGTTGGGTGGGGCGTGCGGGAACTCGCTAAAAAGGCGGGGGTCACCGCCAATACCGTCACGCGCATTGAGAATGGCGCTGATGCGAAGCAATCGACGATAGACCGACTGCAGCGTGCACTGGAGGCGGCCGGCGTCGAGTTCACCAATGGTGAGCAGCCTGGCGTCCGCCTCACCAAGGCCGCTGCAACGCACTCCGCGGAGCCCGCCAGTGCGTCAAATCCAACGGTTGCCGCGAAAGCCGCCCGCCGCAAAACCGCCAAGGCGACCGACAGGAAGTGGTCAGACGCCTGCTTCTTTATCGATAACCGGCGAGAACCGCCGGCCTACGGACGCAATAGGTGTTGATTTCGAGCGCGACCGATCGAGGCATTGCGCGACGAGATGGACAATTGCGATTTATTTTCCGTCGCCGGATCGAGGCCGAGGCGGGCGGGCCATGGCGTCTCTCCTTTGCTAGGCGGATCAATCCCAGCTCAAGAGTAGCGACACGCTGGGACCCGGATTACCACGTTTGCCATATGTCAGTGGTGCGATTAGAGTGACATATATGGAGAAGACACAAGTTTACCTGCGCAAGGAAGAGCTCGACGCATTGCGCAAGGCTGCTGCGCGATCAAAGCGCAGCGTTGCTGCGCTGGTCCGCGAAGCGGTCCGCAAAGTCATTCTGATGCCGCCAGCCGAAGGTCCAGTTGCGATCTGGGACGGCGAGCCGAAACGCAGCTCGCTCGAGCACGATAGCGTTTACGACGAGCCGTGATTCGACAGGGCGAACCGGTCTTCGTCGACAGCGGGCCGTGGATCGCCCTGGCGTTGTCGCGAGACCCGCTGCATGCGCAAGCGCGGGAACAATGGGACCTGTTGCGTGCCGCCGGCGCCAGGCTGCACACCTCCGTTCCGGTTATCATTGAGACATTCACCTTTCTCGATCGCAACGCCAACCGGGATGTGGCGTTGGCGTGGAAAGACTCGGTAGCCTGGCCAGGCACTCTCAACATCCTTCCCTGCGACCTGCGCGATTTGCAGCGATCGTGGGAATATTTCCGGCGTGCCGACCTGCACAAATTGTCCGCCGTCGATGCCACCAGCTTCGCGATCATGAAGCGTGCGCGAATACGGCTTGCCTACACGTTCGATCATCACTTTGCGGTCGTCGGATTTAGGATCGTGAGCTGACGCTGGACGCCGCGTTACCCGCGCGCCTTTGCTCTGCCGCCGGGTCGCAATGTCCGTCGGTGGATCTGTTTTGTGTAGCGGGATGGCGAAACCTGGAACCTTGAGATCGTTGACTATCATTGAGGAGCGACGCTATGAGGATCAAGCGTGAAGACGTCGACAATCGGAAGGTGGACTTCTCGAGTCCGGCTGTCGGTTATCGCCCGTGTACCCTGGCAAAACCCTTCGCGACGAGTTCTTGACACCGATGAAGATCAGCGTTTGCGAACTTGCCAATGCGATCAAAATACCCGCATACGCGCCAATGACATCCTCCCTGACCGCCGGGCAATCACGGCAGGATCTCAGAATGACCAATCATAATCCGGCACCCTGGCTGGCCATTCGCGGCGCCGCCGGCGCCGCCGCCTCGCCGGCGCGATAGTGCTCGAGCGCGGTTTCCTCCGCCGCGGTCGGCCGCTACGGGCCTGTCGGGATTGGTGCTGGCAACGCTATAATTAGGTAATATAATACCGTATAATCCGGTATAATTCCGTATTATTTTTTCGGTATTTAATTCTGGCAAATTTTCACGGGTGTGATGCGCGTCACATGGTCGTTGTTAAAAATGGCCTAACCTTATTAATCGTGAGAGCTCCGGGAACAGCGGCGGTAGATTCCAAAGGGAGCGTGCTATGCTTAACAAGATGGATGATTGGCCTACTAACAGTGTTGGGGAACAAAATGCTGACGAGCCGGGAAATGGAAGTAGCCCGGCTCGTGTCCCAGGGCCTCGCAAACAGAAACTGTCGCGTGGGCAGCTTGGACTCCTCGAGAAGGCACCGTAAAAATTCACCTGCATAACATCTACCGAAAACTGCGTGTTCCAAATCGGACTGGGCTCATACTGGGTTCGATCGCCAGGCACCCAGAATAGCCCATAGGATTGCGCTGTACCGACGCTGTAGCCCTCCGCAGCACACTTCGTTGAGGGCGCTGCTGTTCTGCCAGGAACAGGTTCGCAACTCGATTTGCTCGATGATGAGTCTTGTAGCGCGGACAGTTACGCTGCCGGTCGATTTCTTTGCTCGTGTGATCTGGCAGGAAATCCGCTTCCGGCCCGACGTGATCGGGCCGGTGACCCGCAGTGGCGAGCAGGCGCAAGACATCGCGCAATTCATGCCAGGCACCGCCATGGAGGTCGTCTTTTCGAGCCATTCAATCCACTGAAGGCACTTCCGAGATCCGGAGAGTTCTTGGCCGAGTTACGCAACCAGTTCGGCAATCTCGGGCTTGCCGCCACCTACAATGCTGCCCCCGAGCGCGTGCGCGAATTCGTCCGGGGCTCACGGCCACTGCAGACCCGCAACTACGTACTGGCGATCACCGGGCGCTCACTCGAGGATTGGGGAAAGGCGGCCAAGGAAGGACTCCGACGAATAAAACAAGGGGGAGCTGCACGCCGACCGCGCCACGGTGAGCTGTCGTGATCTCATTCCGATCCTCAAACTTGGGCGCCCAAACCGTTCATCGCGGAATTTCTGCGCCAAATTTGAGTCAGAATTGAAATTATACGCCAAATAACGCCAAGATCGATACCGGCGCGATGCGACGGGAAGGCTAACCTGTCTCGTGCTGGAAGGCGGTCAGACCGCAATCCGCAAGGTCGGTCGGCCACGACTGCCGGACAGCTATCGGACGCGTTGCAACCGATTATGGTATGTATGACGTTTGCGCGTTGAAGTGAATCACACCACTGCACATTGATCGCAAAGGCCGTTGTCGATTCACCTACGATCGACCCCTCGAGCGTCGGTAATGAGATTTCTTATGCTCGAAGCGGGCACGCGTCGTCGGTTGGATCTTGGCCGTCGTCATCGCTGACTGTCTCTCGTTCCGCCGCAGTTGCGGCCGGAAACTGACACGCCGCATAATCTCGAACATTTCGCAATCTTCTTTGCCACCGCCGTTGCATTTGGTTTTGGATATAGCCGCAGACCCGTTATCCTCGCTGTCGGACTCGTCATCTTCGCGGGAGCGATCGAGGTCGCCCAAATCTTTGTGCCGGGCCGTCATGCGCGCTGGAGCGATTTCATCGTCGACGCTGCGGCGTTGTG
>CAVVLJ010000023.1:0-133268 GCA_963749075.1 uncultured Pseudomonadota bacterium
GGCCGCGGCGCCGGGCGGCATTGCCGGCCAACGTATGACGACGCGGCGGCGAGTTAGGAGTGTAGCTCAATTGGCTAGAGCACCGGTCTCCAAAACCGGCGTGGGGGTTGCGAGCTCCCTCCACTCCTGCCAAGCCGAGAAGCGGAGGGTGCTGCGTGCGGGGGCCGCGCGTCTTCGGGCGCGGGATGCGCCGGCGGCTGCGCCCTCCTTTCTGTGCGTTGGAATCCTGAGCGATGGCGAAAGTCAGCCCCGCCGAGTTCATTCAGCAGGTCCGCCAGGAGATGGCGAAGGTCACCTGGCCGAGCCGCAAGGAAGCGTTGGTAACGACGGGCATGGTGTTTGTGATGGTGTTCTTCGCCGCGATGTTCTTCTTCGTGGTCGACCAGGGGCTATCGCTCGGCATCCGCATGCTCCTCGGCGTGGGGAGCTCGTGATGGCGGCGCGTTGGTTCGTCTTGCACGTCTATTCCGGCTTCGAGAAGAAGGTGGCCCAGTCGATCCGCCAGCAGGCCAAGCAGAACGGCCTCGAGGACGAGATCGAGCAGGTCATGGTTCCGGTCGAGGAGGTCATCCGAGGTGCGCCGCGGCAGCAAGGTGCAGAGCGAGCGCAAGTTCTTCCCGGGTTACGTGCTGCTCAAATGGAGATGACCGACGAGACCTGGCATCTCGTCAAGAACACGCCGAAGGTGACCGGCTTCCTCGGCGACAAGGGCAAGCCGATCCCGATCAGCGAGTCGGAGGCGAACCGCATCCTGCACCAGATGCAGGAGGGGGTGGAGCGGCCCAAGCCCTCGATCACCTTCGAGATCGGCGAGCAGGTGCGCGTGTGCGACGGGCCCTTCACCTCCTTCAACGGGCTCGTCGAGGAGATCGACGAGGAGCGCGCCCGGCTCGAAGGTCTCGGTCTCGATCTTCGGGCGCTCGACCCCGGTCGAGCTCGAGTACTCGCCGGTCGAGAAGGTGTGAGGTCGGCCGGGAGTCCGCATTCGTCGCCGTGCAGGCGAACCATCGCGGGAGGTCCGCCTCCGCCGGGACCGCGGTCCATTTCGGAAGCGAACTGTCGAGTCGAGCGATGGCAAAGAAGATCGACGGCTATATCAAGCTGCAGGTGCCGGCGGGGAAGGCGAACCCCTCGCCACCGATCGGCCCCGCCTTGGGCCAACGCGGCCTCAACATCATGGAGTTCTGCAAGTCGTTCAACGCGGCGACCCAGGAAGAAGATGGAGCCGGAGATGCCGCTGCCGGTGGTCATCACGGTGTACTCGGACCGCTCCTTCACCTTCCAGATCAAGTCGCCGCCCGCGAGCTACTTCCTCAAGAAGGCGGCCGGGCTCGAGAAGGGCACCGCGACCGCGGGCCGCGGGGTGTCGGCAAGGTGACGAAGGCGCAGCTCCGCGAGATCGCCGAGAAGAAGATGGCGGACCTCAACGCCAACGATCTCGAGGCGGCCTCGCGCATGCTGGCGGGAACCGCCCGCTCGATGGGCCTCGAAGTGGTGGAGTGAGCCATGGCACAGGGCAAGCGTCTCAGGGCGGCCTATGAGAAGATCGACCGCGACCGCTTCTACGGGCTCCCGGAGGCGGTCAAGATCCTCAAGGAAGCCGCCGCCAAGAAGATCGACGAGACCGTCGAGCTGTCGATGAACCTCGGCATCGACACGCGCCACGCGGACCAGCAGGTGCGCGGCGTGGTCTCCCTCCCCCACGGCACCGGCAAAGGCGTGCGCGTGGCGGTCTTCGCCAAGGGCGAGAAGGCGAACGAGGCCAAGGCGGCGGGCGCCGATATCGTCGGTGCCGACGACCTGGCCGAGAAGGTGCAGAAGGGCGAGATCGACTTCGAGCGCGTGGTCGCCACCCCCGACATGATGGCGGTGGTGGGCAAGCTCGGCAAGATCCTCGGCCCCCGCGGCCTGATGCCGAACCCCAAGCTCGGCACCGTCACCATGGACGTGGCCAAGGCGGTGCGCGACACCAAGGCCGGGCAGGTGCAGTACCGCGCCGAGAAGGCCGGCATCGTGCACGCGGGCATCGGCAAGATGAGCTTCTCCGAGGACGCCATCATGGACAACGTGAAGGCGTTCTACGACGCGGTCGCGCGCGCCAGGCCGTCCGGCGTCAAGGGCAACTATATAAAGAAGGTGTCGCTGAGCTCGACCATGGGGCCTGGGCTCAAGCTCGACGTAGCGACCTTGGGCGGGCCTCAGGGCCACGCCTAGCGTATAGAGGAGATTCCCCGTCCGGGGCGAGTTGCGCCGGGCGGAGATAGGGGACCCAAGGGAGGCTCGCCTCCCCGCCGGTCTCCGACCTGTCCGAGACTGCAGGTGCCGCGGGAGCCTGCGCTCCCCCGGCATAAAGGCAAGAGCCGCCGCCTGCATAGACGGGAGTTTCCATCCCGCCCTCGCGCGCCGGGAGAGGCACGCGAAGACGGGCTTGAACTTCTGGGGCAGGGTCAGCCGGACCCCGGGCTTCACCCGAGGGTCCATCGCAACCGGCCGCCGCCGCTCGCCAATTGGAGCGTAGGCGGCCATCAGGAGCGGAGAAGACGGTGCAACGTACGGAGAAGGAGGAGCTGGTCGCTTCCCTGAACCGCGCCTTCAGCGAGGCCGTGGCGGTGGTATTGACGCGCCAAAGCGGCCTCAGCGTCGCCGAGATACGGATCTTCAGGCGGGAGGTGCGGGCCGCAGGCGGCCGCTTCAAGGTGGCCAAAAACCGTCTTGCGCGCCGCGCCTTGTCCGGGACCCGGTACGAGGGTCTCGCCGATCTCCTCACGGGGCCAACCGCGATCGCCTTCTCGAGCGATGCGGTGGCCGTCGCCAAGGTGGCCGTCGACTTCTCGAAGACGAACGAGAAGCTGGTGATCGCCGGAGGAGCGCTCGGCGAGCGCGTACTCGACCCGGAAGGGGTCAAGGCCCTTGCAGCACTGCCGTCCCTCGACGAGCTGCGCGGCAGGATCGTGGGCTTGCTGAAGGCGCCCCAGACCAAGATCGCGCGCGTGCTGCAGGCTCCGGCCGGCAAGCTCGCCCGCGTGATCGGGGCATATGCCAAGCAAGGTGCGGCCTCGTAGGACAACCTCGCAACCCGGAAGTTCAAGCTCAGGAGAGATCGTGTCATGGCTAATCTGGAAAGTCTGGTTGAGGAGCTCTCGAAGCTCACCGTGCTCGAGGCGGCGGAGTTGGCGACGCTGCTCGAAGGCAAGTGGGGCGTCAGCGCAGCTGCCGCCGTCGCAGTGGCCGCGGCTCCTGCCGCGGGTCCCGCTGCCGCGGCCGAGGAGCAGACCGAGTTCACCGTCGTGCTGGCCGCGATCGGCGAGAAGAAGATCAACGTGATCAAGGAGGTCCGGGCGATCACCAGCCTCGGCCTCAAGGAGGCCAAGGACCTCGTCGAGGGCGCGCCCAAGGCGGTCAAGGAGGGGGTGTCCAAGGACGAGGCGGCCAAGCTCAAGAAGCAGCTCGAGGATGCGGGCGCCAAGGTCGAGATCAAGTGAGACGGCGCGCGCAAGTGGCCCTCTCTCCCGCGCGGGAGAGGGGGCACGCGCGCGGACGAGAGATAACGCCGAGCGCGGGCGCCTGAACGGGCGCTCGCGCGCGTGATTTGCCGGAGCCCGGCATTGCCGGGCGCCGGAGCTGCCGGCCCGACGGCGAGCCGGCGACCCAAGCGAGGAGCAGTGATGGCGAAGTCGTTCACCGGTCGCAAGCGCATTCGCAAGCATTTCGGCAGGATCGCCGAGGTGGCACCGATGCCGAACCTCATCGAGGTGCAGAAGAACTCCTACGCCCAGTTCCTGCAGAAGGACGTGGCCGCCGCCGCGCGCGGCGTCTTCGGGCTGCAGGAGGTCTTCCGCTCGGTCTTCCCGATCAAGGACTTCTCCGAGCGCGCCCAGCTCGAGTTCCTCAAGTACGAGCTTGAGGAGCCCAAGTACGACGTCGAGGAGTGCCAGCAGCGCGGCATGACCTACGCAGCGCCGCTCAAGGTGACGCTGCGCCTCGTGGTGTGGGACGTGGACGAGGAGACCGGCGCGCGCTCGATCCGCGACATCAAGGAGCAGGACGTCTACATGGGCGACATGCCGCTCATGACGGTGAACGGCACCTTCATCATCAACGGCACCGAGCGCGTCATCGTCTCGCAGATGCACCGCTCGCCGGGCGTCTTCTTCGACCACGACAAGGGCAAGACCCACAGCTCCGGCAAGTATCTCTTCGCCGCGCGCGTCATCCCCTATCGCGGCTCCTGGCTCGACTTCGAGTTCGACGCCAAGGACCTCGTCTACGTGCGCATCGACCGCCGCCGCAAGCTGCCGGTGACCACGCTCTTCATGGGCCTCGAGAGCGCCGAGACGCGCAAGCTGCGCGCCCAGCGCGAGGCGGCCGGCAAGACGCTCGAGCCGCACGAGACGACCGGCATGTCGGCAGAGGAGATACTCGGCTACTTCTACGGCAAGGTGCCCTTCCGCAAGACGGCGCAGGGCTGGCAGATGCCGTTCGACGCGCAGCGCATGCGCGGCGTCAAGCTCATCACGGACCTCATCGACGCCAAGACCGGCAAGGTCGTGGCCGAGGCCGGCACCAAGATGACGGCGCGGCTCGGCCGCAAGATCGCCGAAGCCGGCACCAAGGAGGTTCTCGTGCCGCCCGAGGAGTTCCTCGGGCGCTACGTGGCCGAGGACCTCATCGACGAGAAGACGGGCCTCGTCCTCGTCGAGGCCGGCGAGGAGGTCACCGCCGAGACGCTCAAGACGCTCGAGAAGCACGCGCTCACCCAGCTGCCGACCCTCGCCATCGACCACGTCAACGTCGGACCCTATATCCGCAACACGCTCAAGGCCGACAAGAACTCGACGCGCGAGGAGGCGCTCATCGACATCTACCGCGTGATGCGGCCGGGCGAGCCGCCGACGGTCGACACGGCGGAGACGCTCTTCCGCAGCCTGTTCTTCGATTCCGAGCGCTACGACCTCTCGGCGGTCGGCCGCGTCAAGATGAACATGCGGCTCGGCCTCGAGTGCCCGGACACCGTGCGCGTGCTGCGCAAGGAGGACATCCTCGCCATCATCAAGGTGCTGGTCGACCTCAAGGACGGCCGCGGCGAGATCGACGACATCGACCACCTGGGCAACCGCCGGGTGCGCTCGGTGGGCGAGCTCATGGAGAACCAGTACCGCGTCGGCCTCCTGCGCATGGAGCGCGCCATCCGAGAGCGCATGTCCACCGTCGAGATCGACACCGTGATGCCGCACGACCTGATCAACGCCAAGCCGGCGGCGGCGGCGGTGCGCGAGTTCTTCGGCTCCTCGCAGCTCAGCCAGTTCATGGACCAGACCAACCCGCTCTCGGAGATCACCCACAAGCGGCGGCTCTCGGCGCTCGGGCCGGGCGGCCTCACGCGCGAGCGCGCCGGCTTCGAGGTGCGCGACGTGCACCCGACCCACTACGGCCGCATCTGCCCGATCGAGACGCCCGAGGGTCCCAACATCGGCCTCATCAACTCGCTCGCCACCTTTGCCCGCGTCAACCAGTACGGCTTCATCGAGAGCCCCTATCGGCGCGTCGTGGGCGGGCGGGTGACCGAGGAGGTCGTCTACCTCTCCGCCATGGAGGAGGGCAAGTACACGATCGCCCAGGCCAACGCCGAGCTCGACCGCCACAACAAGCTGGCGGCCGACCTCATCAGCTGCCGCAAGGGCGGCGACTTCGTGCTCGCCAGGCCCGAGGACATCGAGTTCATCGACGTCTCGCCGAAGCAGCTCGTCTCCGTGGCCGCCGCCCTCATCCCCTTCCTCGAGAACGACGACGCCAACCGCGCGCTCATGGGCTCGAACATGCAGCGCCAGGCGGTGCCCTTGATCCGCACCGAGGCGCCGCTCGTCGGCACCGGCATGGAGGGCACGGTGGCGCGCGATTCGGGCGTCACCATCATCGCGCGGCGCGCCGGCGTGGTAAGCCAGGTCGACGCCACGCGCATCGTGGTGCACGCGACCGAGGAGACCTCGCACGCGGCACCCGGCGTCGACATCTACCGGCTCCTCAAGTTCCAGCGCTCGAACCAGAACACCTGCATCACGCAGCGCCCGCTCGTGAAGGTGGGCGATCGGGTCGAGCACAGCGACATCATCGCCGACGGCCCCTCGACCGAGCTCGGCGAGTTGGCACTCGGCCACAACGTGCTGGTCGCCTTCATGCCCTGGCACGGCTACAACTTCGAGGACTCGATCCTCATCTCCGAGCGCATCGTGCGCGACGACGTCTTCACCTCGATCCACATCGAGGAGTTCGAGGTGATGGCGCGCGACACCAAGCTCGGCCAGGAGGAGATCACCCGCGACATCCCGAACGTGGGCGAGGAAGCCCTCAAGAACATGGACGAGGCGGGCATCGTCTACATCGGCGCCGAGGTGAAGCCGGGCGACATACTGGTCGGCAAGGTGACGCCCAAGGGCGAATCGCCGATGACGCCGGAGGAGAAGCTCCTGCGCGCCATCTTCGGCGAGAAGGCGTCCGACGTGCGCGACACCTCGCTCCGCGTGCCGCCCGGCGTGCAGGGCACCGTCGTCGAGGTGCGCGTCTTCTCGCGCCGCGGCGTCGACAAGGACGAGCGCGCGCTTGCCATCGAGCGCGCCGAGATCGAGCAGCTCGCCAAGGACCGCGACGACGAGCGCGCCATCCTCGAGCGCAGCTTCTACTCGCGCCTCAAGAGCCTGCTCATGAACCGCACCATCGTGCGCGGTCCCAAGGGGGTCAAGGCGGGCTCGAAGGTGACCGAGTCGCTGCTCGGCGAGCTGACCCAGGGCCAGTGGCGCCAGATCATCGTCAAGAACGACGAGATCATGACGGCGATCGAGCAGCTCTCGCACCAGTTCGACCAGTCGATCGCCGCCCTCCAGCAGCGCTTCGAGAACAAGGTCGAGAAGCTCCAGCGCGGCGACGAGCTGCCGCCCGGCGTCATGAAGATGGTCAAGGTCTTCGTCGCCGTGAAGCGCAAGCTGCAGCCGGGCGACAAGATGGCCGGCCGCCACGGCAACAAGGGCGTCATCTCCAAGATCGTGCCGGTCGAGGACATGCCCTATCTCGACGACGGCGCCTCGGTCGACATCGTGCTCAATCCCCTGGGCGTGCCCTCGCGCATGAACGTCGGCCAGATCCTCGAGACCCATCTCGGCTGGGCCTGCCACGGCCTCGGCCGGCAGGTGGGCCAGCTCCTCGAGAAGGTGCAGCACAGCGGCAAGTTCGCCGACCTGCGCCGCTGGCTCGAGCGCATCTACGGCAAGAGCTACAAGGACGAGCTCGGCGAGCTCTCGAACGACGAGGTGATGGAGCTCGCGAGCAACCTCACGAACGGCCTGCCGGTCGCCTCGCCGGTGTTCGACGGCGCCCGCGAGGACGACATCGTGCAGCTCCTCGAGACGGCGGGGCTCGATCGTTCGGGCCAGGTGACGCTGGTCGACGGGCGCACGGGCGAGACCTTCGAGCGCAAGGTGACGGTCGGCTACATCTACATGCTGAAGCTGCACCACCTGGTGGACGACAAGATCCACGCGCGCTCGATCGGCCCCTACAGCCTGGTCACCCAGCAGCCGCTCGGCGGCAAGGCGCAGTTCGGCGGCCAGCGCTTCGGCGAGATGGAGGTGTGGGCGCTCGAGGCCTACGGCGCCTCCTACACGCTCCAGGAGATGCTCACCGTCAAGTCCGACGACGTGGCGGGGCGCACGCGCGTCTACGAGGCGATCGTCAAGGGCGACGACGTGTTCGAGGCGGGCATTCCGGAATCCTTCAACGTGCTGGTCAAGGAGCTGCGCTCGCTCGGCCTCAACGTCGAGCTGGCGCAGTCGGGGCTCTGAGCTTTGTGTGGACGGAATGACGCGCGCATGGCGCGCGGGATCGATGTGAACGGAGCCGTGCGCGGTGCCGCATCTTCGCAGCGCCGCCGCGGCCGAGCGGGAGAGTAGGCATGAATGAGCTGATGAAGATTTTCGGCCAGGTCACGAGTCCGCAGAATTTCGACCAGATCCGCATCTCGATCGCGAGCCCGGAGCGCATCCGCTCCTGGTCCTACGGCGAGATCAAGAAGCCGGAAACCATCAACTACCGTACCTTCAAGCCGGAGCGCGACGGGCTCTTCTGCGCCCGCATCTTCGGGCCGATCAAGGACTACGAGTGCTTGTGCGGCAAGTACAAGCGCATGAAGTACCGCGGCATCATCTGCGAGAAGTGCGGCGTCGAGGTGACGCTCTCCAAGGTGCGGCGCGAGCGCATGGGCCACATCGAGCTCGCCTCGCCGGTGGCGCACATCTGGTTCCTGAAGTCGCTGCCGAGCCGCATCGGGCTCCTCCTCGACATGACGCTGCGCGACCTTGAGCGCATCCTCTATTTCGAGACCCACGTGGTGGTCGAGCCGGGCCTGACGCCCTTGAAGCGCCACCAGCTCCTGAGCGAGGACCAGTACCAGAGCGCCATCGACGAGCTGGGCGAGCAGGGCTTCGAGGCCATGATCGGCGCCGAGGCGATCAAGGAAATGCTCTCGCGCATCGAGCTCGAGAAGGAGCGCGAGTTCCTGCGCGTCGAGCTCAAGGAGACGAACTCCGAGGCCAAGCGCAAGAAGTACGTGAAGCGCCTCAAGCTGGTCGAAGCCTTCATCGAGTCGGGCAGCCGGCCGGAGTGGATGATCCTCGACGTGGTGCCGGTCATCCCGCCCGAGCTGCGCCCGCTCGTGCCGCTCGACGGCGGCCGCTTCGCGACCTCGGACCTGAACGACCTCTACCGGCGCGTCATCAACCGCAACAACCGGCTCAAGCGCCTCATCGAGCTGAGGGCGCCCGAGATCATCGTGCGCAACGAGAAGCGCATGCTGCAGGAGGCGGTCGACGCGCTCTTCGACAACGGGCGGCGCGGCCGCGTCATCACCGGCGCCAACAAGCGCCCGCTCAAGTCGCTCTCCGACATGCTCAAGGGCAAGCAGGGCCGCTTCCGCCAGAACCTGCTCGGCAAGCGCGTCGACTACTCGGGCCGCTCGGTGATCGTCGTCGGCCCCGAGCTCAAGCTCCACCAGTGCGGCCTGCCGAAGAAGATGGCGCTCGAGCTCTTCAAGCCCTTCATCTATTCCAAGCTCGAGCTCTACGGCCACGCCTCCACCATCAAGGCGGCGAAGCGCATGGTCGAGAAGGAGCGGCCCGAGGTGTGGGACATCCTCGAGCAGGTCATCCGCGAGCATCCGGTGCTCTTGAACCGCGCGCCGACGCTCCACCGCCTCGGCATCCAGGCCTTCGAGCCGGTGCTCATCGAGGGCAAGGCGATCCAGCTCCACCCGCTCGTCTGCACCGCCTTCAACGCCGACTTCGACGGCGACCAGATGGCGGTGCACGTGCCGCTCTCGCTCGAGGCGCAGCTCGAGGCGCGCGTGCTCATGATGTCGACCAACAACATCCTCTCGCCCGCCAACGGCAAGCCGATCATCGTGCCGTCCCAGGACATCGTGCTCGGGCTCTACTACATCACCATGGAGCGCGAGGGCGAGAAGGGCGAGGGCATGAACTTCGCCGGCATCGGCGAGGTGCACCAGGCGCTCGACGCCGAGGTGATCTCGCTCCACGCGCGCATCACCTGCCGCTACAAGGCGCTCGACGCCAAGGGGCAGCCGACCATTACGCGCGTCAAGACCACGCCCGGCCGCATGCTGCTCTCCGAGATCCTGCCGCGCCATGCCGAGGTGCCCTTCGATCTCATCAACCGCCTCCTCACCAAGAAGGAGATCTCGAACGTCATCGACGCGGTCTACCGCCATTGCGGCCAGAAGGAGACGGTGATCTTCGCCGACCGGCTGATGACGCTCGGCTACACCTACGCCACGCGCGCCGGCATCTCCTTCGGCAAGGACGACCTCATCATCCCGGCCGCCAAGGGCCGCCTCGTGGGCGAGACCCAGGAGCGCGTCAAGGAGTTCGAGCAGCAGTACCAGGACGGCCTCATCACCCAGGGCGAGAAGTACAACAAGGTGGTCGATGCCTGGTCGCGCTGCACCGACCTCGTGGCCGACGAGATGATGAAGGAGATGTCGAACCAAAAGGCCGGCCAGCCGATCAACGCCGTGTGGATGATGGCGCACTCCGGCGCCCGCGGCTCGGCGGCGCAGATCAAGCAGCTCGCCGGCATGCGCGGCCTCATGGCCAAGCCCTCGGGCGAGATCATCGAGACGCCGATCATCTCCAACTTCAAGGAAGGCCTGACCGTGCTCGAGTACTTCAACTCGACCCACGGTGCCCGCAAGGGCCTCGCCGACACGGCGCTCAAGACCGCGAACTCGGGCTACCTCACGCGCCGCCTCGTCGACGTGGCGCAGGACGCCATCATCACCGAGGACGACTGCGGCACCGCGGGCGGTCTCACCGTGAAGTCGGTCGTCGAGGGCGGCGAGGTCATCGCCCCCCTGACCGAGCGCATCCTGGGCCGCGTCGCGGCCGAGGACGTGACCGATCCCCTGACCGGCAAGGTGCTGGTCGCGAGCGGCGAGATCATCGAGGAGCGCGAGGTCGACATCATCGAGAAGGCCGGTCTGCAGTCGGTGCGCATCCGCTCGGTCTTGACCTGCGAATCGCAGGAGGGCGTCTGCGCCAAGTGCTACGGGCGCGACCTCGCCCGCGGCACCAGGGTCAACGTCGGCGAGGCGGTCGGCGTCATCGCTGCCCAGTCGATCGGCGAGCCGGGCACCCAGCTCACCATGCGCACCTTCCACATCGGCGGCGCCGTCCAGCACGGCGGCGAGCAGTCGAGCGTGGAGGCGAGCTACGACGGCACCATAGCCCTCACCAACCGCGGCCTGGTGAAGACCGGCGAGGACCGCTTCATCGTCATGAACCGCAACACCGAGCTGGTGCTCTCCGACCCGAGCGGGCGCGAGCGCGCGCGCCACCGCGTGCCCTACGGCGCGCGTCTCTTCGTCGACGAGGGCGCCAAGGTCGTGAAGGGCCAGAAGCTCGTCGAGTGGGATCCCTACACCATCCCCATCATCACCGAGAAGGAGGGCAACGCCGCCTACATCGATCTCGTCGAGGGCGTCTCCATGCGCGAGGTCACCGACGAGGCGACGGGCATCTCCAACAAGGTGGTGATCGACTGGAAGCAGCAGCCGCGCGGCGCCGAGCTCCGGCCGCGCATCACGCTCAGAGACGCCAAGGGCAACGTGGTCAAGCTCGCCAACGGGCTCGAGGCGCGCTACTTCCTCTCGGTCGACGCCGTGCTCTCGGTCGAGAACGGCGCCAGGGTGCGCGCCGGCGACGTGCTCGCGCGCATCCCGCGTGAATCCTCCAAGACGCGCGACATCACGGGCGGCCTGCCGCGCGTGGCCGAGCTCTTCGAGGCGCGCAAGCCCAAGGACTTCGCCATCATCAGCGAGATGGCCGGCCGCGTCGAGTTCGGCAAGGATTACAAGACCAAGCGCCGCATCGTCGTGGTGCCCGAGGAGGAGGGCGGCCAGCCCTTCGAGTACCTCATCCCCAAGGGCAAGCACATCTCGGTGCAGGAGGGCGACTTCGTCCAGAAGGGCGATCTCCTCATGGACGGCAACCCGGTGCCGCACGACATCCTGCGCATCCTCGGCGTGGAAGCGCTGGCGAGCTACCTCATCAACGAGATACAGGAGGTCTACCGCCTGCAGGGCGTCAAGATCAACGACAAGCACATCGAGGTGATCGTCCGCCAGATGCTGCAGAAGGTCGAGGTGGAGGACCCCGGCGAGACCACCTACCTCGTGGGCGAGCAGGCCGACCGCATCGAGTTCGAGCAGATCAACGAGAAGACGCGCAAGCAGGGCGAGCGTCCGGCGGTGGCGAAGCCCGTGCTCCAGGGCATCACCAAGGCGAGCCTGCAGACGCGCTCCTTCATCTCGGCGGCCTCCTTCCAGGAGACCACCCGCGTGCTCACCGAGGCGGCGGTCTCCGGCCGCGTCGATTCGCTCGCCGGCCTCAAGGAGAACGTCATCGTCGGCCGCCTCATCCCGGCCGGCACGGGTGCGGTGGTGAGCAGCCTGCGCCTCGTCGCCGCCGAGCGCGACCGCGTCCAGGCGGCCCTCCAGGCCAAGCTGCAGGAGAAGGCCGCACTTGCCGAGGAGGCGCAGCCGAGCGTGGCGTGAGTCGGCGCAGACGAAGCGGGGCATGGCGATTCGTTGTGGACAAGCGGTCTACCCCAATGTATGGTAGTGTCTATGCCGTAGGCCTACTACAGATTGGACGCTGAATGGAGCTCATGGACAGCCAGACCGAAACGGCCATCCGTCTACTGACGCGGCTCGCCTACGGTAACGTCGCCCTTGTGCGCGAGGCGCTCGTGAAAAATGAGGGGAAAGACGTAGACGCGATTATTCAATACGTTCGTAAACACCGCAGGGGCGGCCCTCCGGCGATCCATGTGCCGGACCATGAGCCGCCTGGGGGCGCGCCGGCTGGATAGCGCGCCCATCCGAGCGGCTGGGGGCCGGGGAGTCAGGGGATGACCGTCGTCCTCGCCACAGTCGCGGCGATCTTCCTGATGATGCCCGGCTTTGCCTTCATCGCCGGCGTCAATGTCACCGACAAGAATATTCGCGAGATTGTCTTCCGCGGCACCCCGGCGGAGGTCGCCTATGTCGTCGCTGTCTCGCTCGTTGTGCATCTCGCTTTTGCGCTCATTTGCCCCCGCAGTTTCAGCCTCGGCGCGCTTTCCGTCGATTATGCAAGGAACGCCGCGGCCCAAGCGGCAGGCGCAACGCAAGCCGCCGCCGACTTGCCGCGAGCCGTCCTTGACGCCCTCGCCTACGTGTCCGGCTCCGCGGTGGCTGGTTTTCCCTTCGGCCTATTGTTCGGGTTCCTGGTTCGGTGGAAGCGGCCGAAATTCTTTGTGAAGCACAGATGGATGCTCGGACTCGCCGGGGCCTCGGGCGACAACGCGGTCTACGTTCGCGCACTCACGGCCCCGGCATTCTCCCGGGGCAAGAAGCTTGGCGATGGCGCCATCATGGTCGAAGGCACCATCCGCGACTGCTACTTCGCAGCGGATGGCACGCTTCTCTATCTCGTATTCAGCAGCTTTGTCGAAGCGGCCGTCGATCTGACGAGCCCGCCTTTTCTTGACCGGCCGCCGCGGGCGGTTGCAACGGTACCTTTGGTACAGTCCGGGACCTCGTTGGGCGCGATGGACCATCTGATCCTGGAAGGGCGCCATGTTGCCGCCGCGCGATATGAGTTCGTTCCGACCACCGGGCTTAAGGGCGGGACCGCGGCACTCAGCCGAGCGGTCGAAGACGAACTGTAACCGCCGGACTTCGTGTGCCGTGCCGTCCCTCCGGACTGGGGCGAACCCGCATCGCGGTTCGCCCCCTCTTTCGCAGGCGCGAGAGGGGGCGATAGGGGGGCGCCGGCCGCATCCGGCGCTTGACGCGCGGCTCCGCCTTTCATAGTATGCGGCGCCTTTGGCTGGGGGTCGGTGGTAGGCGGCTCTGCCTAGACGCAACTCCCGGGTTGCACAAGCCCGAACACAACTTTCACTACGCCGCTCGCGGGTTGGCGAAAGAACCCGCCGAGAGCGAGGCTGTCGCCTTCGCTCATGTCGTGTTGCACGGGATCGACCGGAACGGTCCGGCGAAGGGTCTACAAGAGGGTTGGAAGCGCATGCCGACGATCAACCAGCTCATCCGCAGCGCGCGCCGGCCGCAGCGGGCGAAGAACAAGGTGCCGGCCCTCCAGCGCTGCCCGCAGAAGCGCGGCGTGTGCACGCGCGTCTACACGACGACGCCCAAGAAGCCCAACTCGGCGTTAAGAAAGGTGGCCAAGGTGCGGCTCACCAACGGCTACGAGGTGGTGAGCTACATCCCGGGCGAGGGCCATAATTTGCAGGAGCACTCGGTCGTGCTCATCCGCGGCGGGCGCGTCAAGGACCTGCCCGGCGTGCGCTATCACATCATCCGCGGCACGCTCGACACCCAGGGCGTGGGCGACCGCCGCCAGCGCCGCTCGAAGTACGGCGCCAAGCGGCCGAAGTGACGAGGGAGGGAGCACCGCATGTCCCGCCGCCGCCGCGCTGAGAAACGCGAGGTTCTGCCCGATCCCAAGTTCGGCGACCGCGTGCTCAGCAAGTTCATGAACAGCCTGATGTACGAGGGCAAGAAGTCGGTCGCCGAGGGCGTCGTCTATTCGGCGCTCGAGACGATCGAGAAGAAGACCGGCCAGGACCCGGTCAAGACCTTCCGCGACGCGCTCGACAACGTGCGGCCGGCGATCGAGGTGCGCTCGCGCCGCGTCGGGGGTGCTACCTACCAGGTGCCGATCGAGGTGCGCCACGAGCGCAGCCAGGCCCTCGCCATCCGCTGGCTCATCGGGGCCGCGCGCGCTCGCTCGGAGTACACCATGATCGAGCGCCTCTCGAACGAGCTCCTGGACGCCGCCAACAACCGGGGCTCCGCCGTCAAGAAGCGCGAGGACACGCACCGCATGGCCGAGGCCAATCGCGCCTTCTCCCATTACCGCTGGTAGCCGCCAAGGACGCCGCAACAGCCATGCCCCGCACCACACCCCTCGAGGGCTACCGCAACATCGGCATCATGGCCCACATCGATGCGGGCAAGACGACGACCACGGAGCGCGTGCTCTATTATACCGGCCGCTCCTACAAGCTCGGCGAGGTGCACGACGGCACCGCCACCATGGACTGGATGGAGCAGGAGCAGGAGCGCGGCATCACCATCACGTCTGCGGCCACCACGTGCTTCTGGCGCGAGCATCGCGTCAACATCATCGACACCCCCGGTCACGTCGACTTCACCATCGAGGTGGAGCGCAGCTTGCGCGTGCTCGACGGCGCCGTCGCCGTCTTCGACAGCGTGGGCGGCGTCGAGCCCCAGTCCGAGACCGTGTGGCGCCAGGCCGACAAGTACGGCGTGCCGCGCATCTGCTTCATCAACAAGATGGACCGCATCGGCGCCGACTTCGAGCGCTGCATCGAGATGATCAAGGACCGTCTCGGGGCCAAGCCGATCGTGCTGCAGCTCCCGGTCGGCGAGGAAAGCAACTTCATGGGCGTCGTCGATCTCCTGCGCATGCGCGCGGTGATCTGGAAGGACGAGACGCTCGGCGCCGAGTTCGAGCACAGGGAGATACCGGCCGCACTCGCCGAGAAGGCGCGCCGGTACCACGACGAGCTCGTCGAGCTCGCGGTCGAGCAGGACGACGCCGCGATGGAGGCCTATCTCGAGGGCAAGGCGCCCGACGCGGAGACGCTCCTGCGCTGCATCCGCAAGGGCACGGTGAGGGGCGCCATTGTGCCCGTGATCTGCGGCTCGGCCTTCAAGAACAAGGGCGTGCAACCGCTGCTCGACGCCGTCGTCGACTTCCTGCCCTCGCCGCTCGACATCCCGCCGATCAAGGGCGAGAGCGTCAAGGACCATTCGCCGCTGACGCGCCGCGCCGCCGACGACGAGCCCTTCTCGGCGCTGGCCTTCAAGATCATGACCGACCCCTTCGTGGGCTCGCTCACCTTCGCGCGCATCTATTCGGGGCGCCTCGCGAGCGGCACCGCGGTGCTCAACTCGACCAAGGACGGCCGCGAGCGCATCGGGCGCATGCTGCAGATGCACGCCAACCACCGCGAGGACATCAAGGAGGCCTATGCCGGCGACATCGTGGCGCTCGCCGGCCTCAAGAGCACCACGACCGGCGACACGCTCTGCGACATCGCCAAGCCGATCATCCTCGAGCGCATGGAGTTCCCCGAGCCGGTCATCGAGGTGGCGGTCGAGCCCAAGTCCAAGGGCGACCAGGAGAAGATGGGAGTGGCGCTCGCCCGCCTCGCCGACGAGGACCCCTCCTTCCGCGTCGCCACCGACCAGGAGAGCGGCCAGACCGTGATCAAGGGCATGGGCGAGCTCCACCTCGAGATCATCGTCGACCGCATGCGCCGCGAGTTCAAGGTCGAGGCGAACGTGGGCGCCCCCCAGGTGGCCTACCGCGAGACCATCACCAAGACCGTCGAGCACGACTACACCCACAAGAAGCAGACCGGCGGCTCGGGCCAGTTCGCCCGCGTCAAGATCCGCTTCGAGCCGCTGCCTCCCGGCTCGGGCTTCGTCTTCGAGAACAAGGTGGTGGGCGGTTCCGTGCCGCGCGAATACGTGCCCGGCGTGGAGAAGGGCCTCAAGGCGGCGCGCGAGTCGGGCGTGCTCGCCGGCTTCCCGATGATCGACTTCAAGGCGACGCTGATCGACGGCGCCTATCACGACGTCGACTCCTCGGCCCTCGCTTTCGAGATCGCGGCGCGCGCCTGCTACCGCGAGGGCATCGAGCGCGCGCGGCCGGTGCTGCTCGAGCCCATCATGCGGGTCGAGGTGGTGACGCCCGAGTACTACATGGGCGACGTGATCGGCGACCTCAACAGCCGGCGCGGCCACATCCAGGGCATGGACTCGCGCGGCAACGCGCGCGTGGTGAGCGCCATGGTGCCGCTCGCCAACATGTTCGGTTACGTCAACAACCTGCGCTCCATGAGCCAAGGGCGCGCCACCTACACCATGCATTTCGATCATTACGCGCAAGTGCCGCAGGCCGTGGCCGACGAGGTCCGCGCCAAGATGGCGTGAGCCGCCGGCCGAGAAAACGCGACATCCTGCGAAACGGAGAAGAGCCAAATGTCGAAGGCGAAATTCGAGCGGACGAAGCCGCACTGCAACGTGGGCACGATCGGGCACGTCGATCACGGCAAGACGACGCTGACGGCTGCGATCACGAAGGTTCTGGCGGCGCGGGGCGGGGCCGAGTTCGTGGCGTACGACCAGATCGACAAGGCGCCCGAGGAGCGGGCGCGGGGTATTACGATCGCGACGGCTCACGTCGAGTACTCGACGGAGAAGCGGCACTACGCGCACGTGGACTGCCCGGGTCACGCGGACTACGTGAAGAACATGATCACGGGGGCTGCGCAGATGGACGGCGCCATCCTGGTGGTCTCTGCGGCGGACGGCCCGATGCCGCAGACGCGGGAGCATATCTTGCTCGCGCGGCAGGTGGGGGTTCCGGCGATCGTGGTCTATCTCAACAAGGTGGACATGGTGGACGACCCGGAGCTCATCGAGCTGGTGGAGCTCGAGGTTCGGGAGCTCCTCACGAAGTACAAGTTCCCCGGGGACGAGATTCCGATCGTGCGGGGCTCGGCCTTGTGCGCGTTGGAGGGCCGCGATCCCGAGCTTGGGGAGAAGTCGATCCTGAGCCTGATGGATGCGGTGGACAAGTTCATCCCGCAGCCGGTGCGTCCGAAGGACAAGCCGTTCCTGATGCCGATCGAGGACGTGTTCTCGATCTCGGGCCGCGGGACGGTGGTGACGGGGCGGGTGGAGCGGGGCGTTGTGAAGGTGGGCGACGAGGTCGAGATCGTGGGTCTCAAGCCGACGACGAAGACGGTAGCGACCGGCGTCGAGATGTTCCGCAAGCTCTTGGACCAGGGCGAGGCGGGGGACAACGTGGGCGTGCTCTTGCGCGGCACCAAGCGGGAGGAGGTCGAGCGGGGCCAGGTCTTGGCGGCTCCGGGGACGATCACGCCGCACACGAAGTTCAAGGCCGAGGCCTACATCCTCACGAAGGAGGAGGGCGGCCGGCACACGCCGTTCTTCACCAACTACCGGCCGCAGTTCTACTTCCGCACGACGGACGTGACGGGCTCGGTGAAGCTGCCGGACGGGGTCGAGATGGTGATGCCGGGCGACAACGTGGCGATGGAGGTGGAGCTCATCGCGCCCATCGCCATGGACGAGGGCCTGCGCTTCGCCATCCGCGAGGGCGGGCGCACCGTCGGCGCCGGCGTCGTCGCCCAGATCATCCAGTAACGAGTACCAGAGCGGCCAGGGTCCGGTCTCCCGCAGCCCAAGTCGCAGAAACGGAACGCCACGATGGACAACCAGAACATACGCATCCGCCTGAAGGCGTTCGACCATCGGGTGCTCGACCAGTCGACGAGCGAGATCGTCAATACGGCGAAGCGCACCGGCGCCCGCGTGCGCGGTCCCATCCCGCTGCCGACCCGCATCGAGAAGTTCACCGTCAACCGCTCGCCGCACGTCGACAAGAAGTCGCGCGAGCAGTTCGAGATCCGCACGCACAAGCGGCTCCTCGACATCGTCGATCCCACGCCGCAGACCGTCGACGCGCTCATGAAGCTCGACCTCGCGGCCGGGGTCGACGTGGAGATCAAGCTCTAGAGGACATGGAGATGCGTACCGGGCTCATCGCACAGAAGGTCGGCATGACGCGCCTCTTCACCGAGGCGGGCGAGCATGTTCCGGTCACCGTGCTCAAGGTGGAGGGCTGCCAGGTCGTGGCCCAGCGCACCGAGGAGAAGGACGGCTACACCGCCCTTCAGCTCGGCGTCGGCCGTCCCAAGATCAAGAACGTGACGAAGCCCCAGCGCGGCCACTTCGCCAAGGCGAAGGTCGAGCCCAAGCGCAAGCTCGCCGAGTTCCGCGTCAGCGTCGACGCCCTCATCGAGGTCGGCGCCGAGCTCACCGTCGAGCATTTCCTCGCCGGCCAGTTCGTCGACGTGTGCGGCACCACCATCGGCAAGGGCTTCGCCGGCGTCATCAAGCGCCACCACTTCGGCGGCCTGCGCGCGAGCCACGGCGTCTCCGTCTCGCACCGCAGCCACGGCTCGACCGGCAACCGGCAGGATCCCGGAAAGGTGTTCAAGAACAAGAAGATGGCGGGCCACATGGGCGACCGCCGGCGGACCACGCTGAACGTCCGCGTGGTGGCGACCGACGCCGCGCGCGGCCTCCTCCTGATCGCCGGCGCCGTCCCCGGGGCGCCGGGCGGCTACGTCCTCGTGCGCGACGCGGTCAAGCGGCCGGCGCCCAAGGAGCTGCCCTTCCCGGGCGCCCTGCGCCCGCCGGCCGCCTCCGAGGCAGCACCCGCCGCCGCGGCCAGCGAGGGTGCCCGGTCATGAAGACCCCGGTCATCGATCTCGACAACAAGTCGACCGGCGAGCTCGAGCTCGACGAGGGCGTCTTCGGCCTGGTGCCGCGCAAGGACATCCTCGCGCGCGTCGTCAACTGGCAGCTCGCCAAGCGCCGCCGCGGCACCCACAAGACCAAGGGCATCTCCGAGATCAGCGGCACCACCAAGAAGCCCTACCGCCAGAAGGGCACCGGCAACGCGCGCCAGGGCAGCCTGCGCTCGCCGCAGTTCCGCGGCGGTGCCGTGATCTTCGGACCGCTCGTGCGCAGCCACGCCTTCGACCTGCAGAAGAAGGTGCGCAAGCTCGGCCTCAAGATGGCGCTCTCCGCCAAGCTCTCCGAGGGCAAGCTCGCCGTGCTCGAGACGGCCTCGCTCAAGGAGGCGAAGACGCGGCTCCTCGCCGGCAAGCTCGGCAAGCTCGGCTGGGCCTCGGTGCTCATCATCGACGGCGCCGAGCTCGACGAGGGCTTCGCGCGCGCGGCGCGCAACATCCCCGGCGTCGACGTGCTGCCGCAGCAGGGCGCCAACGTCTACGACATCCTGCGCCGGGACACTCTCGTGCTGACCCGCGCCGCGGTCGAGAAGCTGCAGGAGAGACTGCGATGAAGCGCTACTCCGGCAAGGTCACGATCAGCCGCGAGCGCATGTACGAGCTCGTCCGCGCGCCGGTGATCACCGAGAAGACGACGCGCGGCTCGGAGCACAACCAGGTGACCTTCCGCGTGCCGCTCGACGCCAGCAAGCCCGAGATCAAGGCGGCCGTCGAGGGCCTCTTCAAGGTCAAGGTCAAGGCGGTGAACACGCTGCGCGTCGCCGGCAAGGTGAAGCGCTTCAAAGGCCGGCTCGGCCGACGCTCGGACTTCAAGAAAGCGATCGTCTCGCTCGCCGAGGGGCAGACGATCGACGTGACCACGGGCATCTGAGGGACGGGGGCGCGGTACGATGGCACTCAAGACCTTCAATCCGGTGACGCCCGGGCGCCGCGGCCTCGTCATGGTCGACCGCTCGGAGCTGTGGAAGGGCAAGCCGCTTAAGCGCCTGACCGAGGGCAAGACCTCGACCGGCGGACGCAACAACCACGGCCATACCACCTCGTGGCACAAGGGCGGCGGGCACAAGCAGCGCTACCGCATCGTCGATTTCGCGCGCCGCGCCAAGATGGGCATGCCGGCCACCGTCGAGCGTCTCGAGTACGATCCCAACCGCACCGCCTTCATCGCCCTCATCCGCTACGAGGACGGCGAGCAGAGCTACATCCTGGCACCCCAGCGCCTCCAGGCGGGCGACCGCGTGGTCGCCGGCGAGAAGGAGGACATCAAGCCGGGCAACGCCATGCCGCTCGCCAGCATCCCGGTCGGCACCATCGTGCACAACGTCGAGATGAAGATCGGCAAGGGCGGCCAGCTGGCGCGCGCCGCCGGCAGCTACGTGCAGCTCGTCGGCCGCGATGCGGGCTATGCGCTGCTCAAGCTCGGCTCGGGCGAGGTTCGCATGGTGCGCGCCGAGTGCATGGCGACGATCGGCGCCGTCTCCAACCCCGACCACGGCAACATCAAGATCGGCAAGGCGGGCCGCTCGCGCTGGCTCGGCCGCCGGCCGGTGGTGCGCGGCGTCGCCATGAACCCGATCGACCATCCGCACGGCGGCGGCGAGGGCCGCACCAAGGGCGGCCGCCATCCGGTCACCCCCTGGGGCATCAAGACCAAGGGCAAGCGGACGCGCAAGAACAAGGCGACGGGCAAGTACATCGTGCGCCGCCGCTACCAGAAGTAAGGGAGCTCAAGCGTGGCTCGATCAGTTTGGAAGGGACCGTTCGTCGACGGCTTTCTCCTCAAGAAGGCCGAGAAGTCGCGCGAGTCGGGGCGCAAGGAGATCATCCGGACCTGGGCGCGGCGCTCGACCATCCTGCCGCAGTTCGTCGGCCTTACCTTCGGCGTCCACAACGGCCACAAGTTCATCCCCGTGCTGGTGACCGAGAACATGGTGGGCCACAAGCTCGGCGAGTTCGCGCCCACCCGGACCTTCTACGGCCACGCCGCAGACCGCAAGTCGAAGAGGGAATAGCATGGGCAAGCGCGCGCGCGAGCGAAGGCTCCCCGAGAACGAGGCGATGGCCTTCGCGGGCTCCATCCGCACGAGCCCGCGCAAGCTCAACCTGGTGGCGGGCTCCATCCGCGGCCTCTCGGCCGAGAAGGCGCTGGCCGAGCTCACCTTCTCGACGCGGCGCATCGCGCGCGACGTGAAGAAGGTGCTCGCCTCGGCCATCGCGAACGCCGAGAACAACCACCAGCTCGACGTGGACCGCCTCTACGTCGCCGAGGCGACGGTCGGCAAGGCACTCGTCTTGAAGCGCTTTCACGCCCGCGCCCGCGGCCGCGGCGCCCGCGTCGAGAAGCCGTTCAGCAACCTGCGCATCATCGTCCGCGAGATGAGCGAAACGAAAGCCGGGGAGACGGCCTGATGGGTCACAAAGTCAATCCGACCGGGCTCCGGCTCGGCATCAACCGGACCTGGGACAGCCGCTGGTTCGCCGACCACGATTACGCCCATCTCCTCCACGAGGACCTGAAGCTCAGGAGCTACCTCCATGAGCGCCTGGCCCAGGCGGGGGTGGCGCGCGTGGTGATCGAGCGGCCGGCCAAGAAGGCGCGCATCACCATCCATACCGCGCGCCCCGGCGTGGTGATCGGCAAGAAGGGCGCCGACATCGAGAAGCTGCGCCAGGACCTCGCCAAGATGACCGCGAGCGAGGTGCATCTCAACATCGTCGAGATCCGCAAGCCCGAGCTCGAGGCGCGCCTCGTGGCCGAGAACATCGCCCAGCAGCTCGAGCGCCGCGTCGCCTTCCGCCGCGCCATGAAGCGCGCGGTGCAATCGGCCATGCGGCTCGGCGCCCAGGGCATCCGCATCACCTGCGGCGGCCGGCTCGGCGGGGCGGAGATCGCGCGCGTGGAATGGTACCGCGAGGGCCGCGTGCCGCTCCATACGCTGCGCGCCGACATCGATTACGGGACCGCCACGGCGAAGACGACGTACGGCACCTGCGGGGTCAAGGTGTGGATCTTCAAGGGCGAGATACTGACGCACGACCCCATGGCGCAGGACAAGCGGCTCGCCGAGCAGCAGGTCGCGCGCTGAGGGATTGAAGGATAGGACGCGATGTTACAGCCGAAGCGAACCAAGTACCGCAAGCAGCACAAGGGCCGCGTCAAGGGGCTGGCCTCCGCCGGCACCGCGCTCAACTTCGGCGCCTACGGGCTCAAGGCGATCGAGCCGGCGCGCGTCACCGCGCGCCAGATCGAGGCGGCGCGGCGCGCCATCTCGCGCCACATCAAGCGCGTGGGGCGCGTCTGGATCCGCATCTTCCCCGACATCCCGGTGAGCAAGAAGCCCGCCGAGGTGCGCATGGGATCGGGCAAGGGGACGCCTGAGTTCTGGTGCTGCCGCGTGCATCCGGGCCGCATCCTCTTCGAGATGGACGGCGTGCCGCGCGACATCGCCCAGAAGGCTATGGCGCTGGCGGCGGCCAAGCTGCCGGTCAAGACCCGCTTCGTGGCGCGGCTCGGCGAGGAGCGCTGAGCGATGGCGGACGCCCAGGAGCTGCGGCTCAAGACCACCGACGAGCTCGAGGCCGAGCTCCTCGGCTTGCGCAAGGAGGCCTTCAACCTGCGCTTCCAGAAGGCGAGCGGCCAGCTGGAGAACACCGCGCAGGTGCGCCGCGTGCGGCGCAGCATCGCACGCATCAAGACGGTCCTCGGCGAGCGCCTGGCTGCTGCCGAGCGCAAGAAGGCCTCGTAGGAGAACGCGATGGCAAAGCGAGTGGTAGAGGGCGTCGTGGTGAGCGACAAGGCGGACAAGACGATCGTCGTGCGCGTCGACCGCCGGGTGCAGCACCCGATGTACAAGAAGTACATCGTGCGCTCGAAGAAGTTCATGGCCCACGACGAGACCAACCGCTTCAAGGTGGGCGACGTGGTGCGCATCCGCGAGTGCCGCCCGCTCTCCCGGCGCAAGCGCTGGGAAGTGGTGACGGACGAGCAGCCGCAGCCGGCGCCATAGCCGGCGGCCGGGAAGAGAGAAGGGGCGTAAGACCATGATTCAGATGCAGACGAACCTGGAGGTCGCCGACAATTCGGGCGCGCGCCGGGTGCAGTGCATCAAGGTGCTGGGCGGCTCCAAGCGCAAGTTCGCCTCGGTCGGCGACGTGATCGTCGTCTCGGTCAAGGACGCCATCCCGCGCGGCCGCGTCAAGAAGGGCGACGTGCACCGCGCCGTGATCGTGCGCACGGCCAAGGAGATCCGCCGCGTGGACGGCAGCGCCATCCGCTTCGACCGCAACGCGGCTGTGCTCATCACGCCCCAGGGCGAGCCCATCGGCACGCGCATCTTCGGACCCGTGACGCGCGAGCTGCGCGCCAAGAAGTTCATGAAGATCATCTCCTTGGCGCCTGAGGTGCTGTGATGGCGTGGAAAGTGAAGAAGGGCGACCAGGTGGTGGTGCTCACCGGTCGCGACAAAGGCAAGCGCGGCGAGGTGCTCAAGGTGCTGCGCGAGGATGCGCGCGTCCTCGTCCAGGGCATCAACGTGATGAAGCGCCACACCCGCCCGTCGCCCAAGACGAGCGGCGGCATCGTCGAGCAGGAGGCGCCCATCCACGTCTCCAACGTGGCGCACCTCGACCCCAAGGACCAGAAGCCGACGCGCGTCGGCTTCAAGTTCCTCGAGGACGGCCGCAAGGTGCGCTATGCCAAGCGCTCCGGCGAGATCATCGACAGATAGGCGGACGTCATGGCTGCGAGATTGCGCGAGCATTACGAGACCGTGGTCAAGCCGGAGCTGATGAAGCAGTTCAGCTACCGCAACCCCATGGAAGTGCCGAAGCTCGAGAAGATCGTCATCAACATGGGCGTCGGCGAGGCGATCGGCGACAGCAAGCGCATCACGGTCGCCGCCGAGGAGCTGGCGCGCATCTCGGGCCAGCGCCCGCTGGTCACCGCGGCGCGCAAGTCGATCGCCAACTTCAAGCTGCGCGAGGGCCAGAAGATCGGCTGCAAGGTGACGCTGAGGAGCGAGCGCATGTACGAGTTCCTCGACCGGCTGGTGACGATCGCGCTGCCGCGCGTGCGCGACTTCCGCGGCCTCTCGGACAAGAGCTTCGACGGGCGCGGCAACTACACCTTCGGGCTCAAGGAGCAGATCGTGTTCCCCGAGATCGACTACGACAAGATCGACCAGATCCGGGGCATGGACATCACCATCGTGACGACGGCCAAGACGAACCAGGAGGCGCTCGCGCTTCTCAAGGGGTTCGCCATGCCGTTCGGCGGCTGAACCTCGACGGAGGTCTGAGCATGGCGAAGAAGAGTTCGATCGAGAAGAACAAGCGGCGGGAGCGGCTGGTCAAGCAGTACGCGGCGCGGCGCGCGCGCCTCAAGGAGACCGCCAACGACGAGCAGAGGCCGGCGGAGGAGCGTTTCGCCGCTCGCCTCAAGCTCGCCGAGCTGCCGCGCAACAGCGCGCCGGTGCGCGTGCGCAACCGCTGCGCCTTCTCCGGCCGCGCGCGCGCCTACTATCGCAAGTTCAAGCTCTCGCGCATAGCACTCCGCGACTTGGCCGCGTCCGGGCAGATCCCGGGCATGGTCAAGTCGAGCTGGTAGAGGAGAGCGGTTGATGTCCTATAGCGATCCCCTTGGCGATCTCTTGAGCCGCATCCGCAACGGCCAGCGCGCGAAGAAGCCGACGGTGTCGAGCCCGCATTCGCGCCTGAGGATGAACGTGCTCGACGTGCTGAAGCGCGAGGGCTACATCCGAGGCTACGCGGAGCACGAGGAGCGGCCGGGCATCGTGGCGCTGGAGATCGAGCTCAAATATCACGAGGGCGAGCCGGTCATCCGCGAGATCGAGCGCGTCTCCAAGCCGGGCCGCCGCGTCTATTCCAAGATCAAGGATCTGCCGCGCGTGCACGGCGGCCTCGGCATCGCCATCCTCTCGACGCCGCGCGGCGTGATGTCGGATTCGGACGCGCGCGCCGCCAATGTCGGCGGCGAAGTGCTCTGCCAGGTCTTTTAGGTGCCATGATGTCGCGCGTCGGAAAATATCCCGTGGCGGTGCCGAGCGGCGTCAACGTCGAGATCGCCGGTGCCGTCGTGACGGCCAAGGGCAAGCTCGGGCAGCTGAGCCTCGCCATCCCCGACGAGGTGGAGGCGCGGCTCGAGGCGGGCAAGGTGTGGGTCAAGACGCGCGCCGAGGGCAAGCGCGCGCGCATGATGTGGGGCACCACCCGCAGCCTGATCAACAACATGATCGCCGGCGTCTCCAAGGGCTTCACGGTCAACCTCGAGATCCAGGGCGTGGGCTACCGCGCCGCCGTGCAGGGCAAGAACCTGCAGCTCCAGCTCGGCTACAGCCATGACGTGGTGTTCCCCATCCCCGACGGCATCGCCATCAAGTGCGAGCGGCCGACCCTGATCTCGATCAGCGGCAGCGACCGCCAGCGCGTCGGCCAGGTGGCGGCGGAGATCCGCGCCAAGCGCGGCCCCGAGCCCTACAAGGGCAAGGGCATCCGCTACGAGGGCGAGCAGGTAAGGCGCAAGGAAGGCAAGAAGAAGTAGGGACGTGCCATGAAACCCGTCACGGATCGCTCGGGACGCCGCACGCGGCGCGTCCGCATCCGCCTCGCGCGCAAGGCGGGCGGGCGCGTGCGCTTGTGCGTGCACCGCTCGAGCAAGAACATCTACGCCCAGGTGATCGACGACGCCAAGGGCGTTACGCTCGCCCACGCCTCGAGCCTCGACAAGGACTTGAAGGAGCAGCTCAAGAAGGGCTCCGACGTGGACGCGGCCAAGGCGGTCGGCAAGCTGATCGCCGAGAGGGCACTCGCCCGCGGCGTGAAGCAGGTCGTCTTCGACCGCGGCGGCTATCTCTATCACGGCCGGGTGAAGGCGCTCGCCGATGCGGCCCGCGAGGGCGGGCTGGCGTTTTAGGGGCAAGGGAAACGATGGCAAGGAATGTCGGTCAGCGCGAATCGCGCGAGGACAGCGAGCTCGTCGAGAAGCTCGTCAGCATCAACCGCGTCGCCAAGGTGGTGAAGGGCGGCCGGCGCTTCGGCTTCGCCGCGGTGGTGGTGGTCGGCGACGGCAAGGGCCGCGTCGGCCATGGCGCCGGCAAGGCGCGCGAGGTGCCGGAGGCGATCCGCAAGGCGACCGAGCAGGCCAAGCGCTCGCTCGTACGCGTTCCCTTGCGCGAGGGCCGCACCCTCCACCACGACGTGATGGGGCGCTACGGCGCCGGACGCGTGGTGGTGCGCTCGGCCGTTCCCGGCACCGGCATCATCGCGGGCGGCCCCATGCGGGCCATCTTCGAGTGCCTGGGCGTGCAGGACGTTGTCGCCAAGTCGATCGGCTCGACCAACCCGCACAACATGATCAAGGCGACCTTCGACGCGCTCGGCAGCATCATGGCGCCCCGCTTCGTCGCCGCCAAGCGCGGCAAGAAGGTGAGCGAGATCATCGGCCGGCGCGCAGGTGCGCCCGAGCCGGCGGCGGCCCCAGGGGCGGCACCAGGGGCGGTGAAGGAGTAGGCGATGACCGGAACGAAGAAGACCGTCACCGTGACGCAGGTCAGGAGCCCGATCGGCCGCCAGGACTATCAGCGCGCGACGCTCATCGGCCTCGGCCTCAACAAGATGCACCGCACGGCCGTGCTCGAGGACACCGCCTCGGTGCGCGGCATGATCAAGCGGGTGCGCCACCTCCTCAAGGTCGGCGGCGAGGAGCGCGCGTAAGCGCCAAGGATCGGAACAGGACCATGAAGCTGAACGAGCTCTCCGACAATCCGGGCGCGCACAAGATGAGCAAGCGCGTGGGGCGCGGCATCGGCTCCGGCAAGGGCAAGACCGCGGCGCGCGGCGGCAAGGGCCAGACCGCGCGGAGCGGCGTCTCGCTCCTGGGCTTCGAGGGCGGCCAGATGCCGCTCCACCGGCGCCTGCCCAAGCGCGGCTTCAAGAAGCCCTTCCGCAAGCGCTACAGCATCGTCAACCTCGGGCGGCTGCAGCAGGCGATCGAGGCCGGCAAGCTCGATGCCGCGAAGCCGCTCGATCCCGCGGCACTGGCAGCCGCGGGCGTCATCGGGTCGCCGCGCGACGGCGTGCGGCTCCTTGCAAAGGGCGAGCTCAAGGCCAAGATAACCATCGAGGTCGCCGGCGCCTCCAAGAGCGCCATCGCGGCGGTGGAGAAGGCCGGCGGCAAGGTGGTCGTCACGGCACCACCGGCGGCGGCCGGGGCGGCCGAGAGCGCCCCCGCAGCCAAGGCCTAGGTCCCACCCGTCCATCGGGAGTCCGCTATGGCGTCTGCCGCCGAACAGCTTGCCGCGAACATCAACCTCGGCGCCTTCGCCAAGGCGACCGAGCTCAAGAGACGCATCTGGTTCACGCTCGGCGCGCTCATCGTCTTCCGGCTCGGCACCTACATCCCGGTGCCGGGGATCGATCCGGCGGCGCTCAGCGACGTGTTCAACGCCAACTCGCACGGCCTGCTGGGCATGTTCGACATGTTCTCGGGCGGCGCCTTGAGCCGCATGAGCATGTTCGCGCTCAACGTGATGCCCTACATCTCGGCCTCCATCATCATGCAGCTCCTGACCGCCATCTCGCCGACCATCGAGGCGCTCAAGAAGGAGGGCGAGCAGGGGCGCAAGAAGATCAACCAGTATTCGCGCTACGGCACCGTGGTCCTCGCCGCCTTCCAGGCCTACGGGCTCTCGATCGGGCTCGAGGGCATGACGAGCAGCCACGGGCCGGCGGTGCTCGATCCCGGCTTCTTCTTCCGCATGACGACGGTGCTCTCGCTCACCGGCGGCACCCTCTTCCTCATGTGGCTCGGCGAGCAGGTGACGGCGCGCGGGGTGGGCAACGGCGTCTCCCTCATCATCTTCGCGGGCATCGTGGCGCGCCTCCCCCCGGCCATCGCCAATACCCTCGAGCTCGGCCGCACGGGTGCCATCTCGAGCTTCGTCATCGTCATGCTCATCGTCATGGCGGTGGCGGTGATCGCCGCCATCGTCTTCATGGAGCGCGCCCAGCGGCGCATCGTCGTGCAGTACCCCAAGCGCCAGATGGGGAGCCGCGTCTTCGGCGGCGAGAGCTCGCACCTGCCGCTCAAGCTCAACGCGTCGGGCGTCATCCCGCCGATCTTCGCGAGCTCGCTCCTGCTCCTCCCGGTGACGATCACCGGCTTCTCGGGCGCCCAGGGGCCGGAATGGCTCGCCGACATCACGGCCTATCTCGGCCACGGCCGGCCGCTCTACATGATCGGCTACGTCGGCCTCATCGTCTTCTTCTGCTTCTTCTATTCCTCGATCGTGTTCAACCCGAACGACACTGCCGACAACCTCAAGAAGTACGGCGGCTTCGTGCCCGGCATCCGCCCCGGCAAGAACACCGCCGATTACCTGAGCTACATCCTGACGCGGCTCACCGTGATCGGCGCCGGCTATCTCTCGATCATCTGCGTGCTGCCCGAGTTCCTCATCTCGCAATATTCGGTGCCCTTCTACTTCGGCGGCACCAGCCTCTTGATCGCGGTCTCCGTGACCATGGACACGGTGGCCCAGATCCAGGCGCATCTCTTGGCCCACCAGTACGAGGGCCTGATCAAGAAGTCGAAACTGCGCGGACGGCGCGGATGAATCTGCTGCTCTTGGGCGCTCCCGGCTCGGGCAAGGGCACGCAGGCTAAGCGGCTCGAGGAGAAGTATCGACTCGTCCAGCTCTCGAGCGGCGACATGTTGCGCGCCGCCGTGAAGGCGGGGAGCGAGATCGGCCGCAAGGCCAAGGCGATCATGGAGCGGGGCGAGCTGGTGCCCGACGAGGTGGTGATCGCCATCATCGCCGAGCGCATCGCACAGCCCGACTGCAAGAAGGGCTTCGTCCTCGACGGCTTTCCGCGCACCACGGCGCAGGCCGAGGCGCTCGACCGCATGCTCGCGGAGAAGCGCCTCACCCTCGATCACGTGATCGAGCTCAAGGTCGACGAGGCGGCGATCACGCGGCGCATCGTCGGGCGCTACAGCTGCGCCGTCTGCGGCTCCGGCTACCACGACGAGTTCCACAAGCCGGAGGTGGCCGGCGTGTGCGACGTGTGCGGCGGCAAGAGCTTCACCCGCCGCGCCGACGACAATGCGGAGACGGTCGCCTCGCGCCTCGCCGCCTATCGCGCGAGCACGGCGCCCATCCTCCCCTATTACGACAAGCGCGGCGTGCTCAAGCGGGTCGACGGCATGGCGCCCATCGACGAGGTGAGCCGCGCCATCGAGGCGATCCTGAATGGCGGATAAGCTGTTGACTTACGCCGGTTTGGACCTATAATCCGGCTGCCCTTCCGGCTACTCTGCCGGTGGGGCGTTTCGTCGTGGCCGAAGCGGCCTTGGGGAGAGTGGAACGTGGCGCGAATTGCCGGCGTGAATATCCCGACCCAGAAGCGGGTCCAGGTGGCTCTCACCTACATCTACGGCATCGGAGCGACCAAGGCGGGGGAGATCTGCGCCAAGGTCGGCATCCCGAGCGAGCGCCGCGTGAGCGAGCTGACCGAGCAGGAGGTCATCCGCATCCGCGAGGTCATCGACCGCGAATACCAGGTCGAGGGCGACCTCAGGCGCGAGACGGCGATGAACATCAAGCGCCTGCTCGACCTCGGCTGCTACCGCGGGCTCAGGCATCGCAAGGGCCTTCCGGTGCGCGGCCAGCGCACCCACACCAACGCGCGCACCCGCAAGGGCAAGGCGCGTCCCATCGCCGGCAAGAAGAAGGCCGTGTGAGTTCAGGCGCGTAAGGATCAGGACGGATCATGGCCAAGACAGCAGCCCCGCGGCGACGCCGCGAGCGGAAGAACATTACCTCGGGCGTCGCCCATGTGAACGCGACGTTCAACAATACCGTGGTCACCATCACCGACGCCCAGGGCAACGCCATCGCCTGGTCGTCCTCGGGCTCGCAGGGTTTCAAGGGCTCGCGCAAATCGACCCCCTACGCCGCCCAGATGGCGGCCGAGGATGCCGGGCGCAAGGCGATGGAGCACGGCATGAAGACGCTCGAGGTCGAGGTGCGCGGGCCGGGTGCGGGACGCGAGTCGGCGCTCCGCGCGCTGCAGAACGTCGGCTTCAACATCACGGCCATCCGCGACGTGACGCCGATCCCCCACAACGGCTGCCGCCCGCCCAAGCGCCGCCGGGTGTGACGAGTGTGCCGCCGGCAGCGCGCCGGCAGCGAACGGCCGGCGCGCTGCGTCCGGGCGGCCGGGGCGAGAGAACGAAATGCGGACAAGGGTCCGCGCTCCAACCGAGAGGTTGCTTCCGTGATTCAGAAAAATTGGACCGAATTGATTAAGCCCTCCAAGCTCGAGATCCAGGCCGGCACGCGCGCCGACCGCTCGGCCACCGTGGTGGCCGAGCCGCTCGAGCGCGGCTTCGGCCTGACGCTCGGCAACGCGCTCCGCCGCGTGCTGCTCTCCTCGCTCCAGGGGGCGGCCGTGACCTCGATCCAGATCGAGGGCGTGCTGCACGAGTTCTCCTCGCTGCCCGGCGTCCTCGAGGACGTGACCGACATCGTCCTCAACATCAAGTCGATGGCGCTCACGATGCACGGCGAGGGGCCGAAGAAGATCCACCTGCGCGCGAGCGGCCCCGGCGAGGTCACCGCCGGCCAGGTCGAGACCGGCCACGACATCGAGGTGCTCGACCGCGACCACGTGATCTGCACCCTCGACCAGGGCGCCAAGATCTCGATGGAGATGACGGTCGAGAGCGGCAAGGGCTACGTCGCGGCAGGCACGAACCGCGCCGCCGACGCGCCCATCGGGCTCATCCCGGTCGATGCCATCTTCAGCCCCGTGCGCCGCGTCTCCTACAAGGTCGAGAACACCCGCGTGGGCCAGGTGACGGACTACGACAAGCTCTCGATGACGGTCGAGACCAACGGCGCCGTCAAGCCCGAGGACGCCGTGGCGCTCGCCGCTCGCATCCTCCAGGAGCAGCTCAAGCTCTTCATCAACTTCGAGGAGCCGGTGAGTGCGCGCGAGGAGGAGCGGCCGGCCGAGCTCCCCTTCAACAAGAACCTCTTGCGCAAGGTCGACGAGCTCGAGCTCTCGGTGCGCTCGGCCAACTGCCTCAAGAACGACAACATCATCTACATCGGCGACCTCGTGCAGAAGACCGAGGCCGAGATGCTGCGCACGCCCAACTTCGGCCGCAAGTCGCTCAACGAGATCAAGGAGGTGCTCTCCCAGATGGGGCTCCATCTCGGCATGGAGATCCCGGGCTGGCCGCCGGAGAACATCGAGGATCTGGCCAAGCGGCTCGAGGAGCCGTACTGAGCGCCGGACTGAGGGAGGACGCGAGCGATGCGCCATCGTCGGAGCGGGCGGAAGCTCAACCGCACCACCAGCCACCGCAAGGCGATGTTCGCCAACATGGCGGCGGCCCTCATCAAGCACGAGCAGATCACCACCACGCTGCCCAAGGCCAAGGACCTGCGGCCGGTGGTCGAGAAGCTCATCACGCTCGGCAAGCGCGGCGGCCTCCACGCGCGGCGCCAGCTCCTCGCCGTGCTCCATGACCGCACGCTCGCCGAGAAGCTCATGACGGCACTCGCCGAGCGCTACAAGAGCCGCCCCGGCGGCTACACGCGGGTGCTGCGCGCGGGCTTCCGCTATGGCGACGCGGCGGCCATGGCGATCATCGAGCTCGTCGACCGCGACAAGGACGCCAAGGGCCAGGACTCCGGCCCCAAGCCCGAGGCCGCCGAGGGCGAGGCCAAGGCCGCCTGAGCGGGGGGCTCGGCAACGTACGCCGAGCTCCACGGATCCGCCTTCCACCCTGATCTCCCTCTCCTCCTGAAGGAGGAGAGGGCGCGCTCGGCAGGCTGCCCCCAGGGCTGCGAAGTTGCTAAATTGGCGTGGCAGGCGCTGGGCGTGACGGAAAGCGGATTGCCATGGCATCGAGCGATATTTGGCATCAGAGAAGGGCGGGGCTCTTCCTACTTGCGCTCGCCGCCGCGGGCTTCGTCCTTGGCGGCGCGGCCGAGGCTGCGGGCAAGATAGCCCCCGAGAGCCGCCAGCAGATTACCTACAGCTTTGCGCCCGTGGTGAAGAAGGCAGCGCCCGCGGTCGTCAATATCTACACGCGCACCGTGGTCGAGCAGCAGCCGAGCTCGCCCCTCTTCGCCGACCCCTTCTTCCGCCGCTTCTTCGGCCAGGGCCTGGGCGCCCCCGAGCGGCACGTGCAGAACGCCCTCGGCTCCGGCGTGATCGTAGCACCCGAGGGCATCATCGTGACCAACCAGCATGTGGTCAAAGACGCCCAGGAGATCACCGTGGTGCTCTCCGACCGCCGCGAGTTCGCGGCCAAGCTGATCGGCTCGGACGAGCGCGCGGACGTGGCCGTGCTCAAGATCGACACCCACGGCGAGCCGCTGCCGGCGCTCGAGTTCGGCGATTCGGATGCCGTCGAGGTGGGCGATCTCGTGCTCGCCATCGGCGACCCGTTCGGCGTCGGGCAGACGGTGACGAGCGGCATCATCTCGGCGCTGGCGCGCACCACCGCCGGCATCAACGACTTCAACTTCTTCATCCAGACCGACGCGGCGATCAATCCCGGCAACTCGGGCGGCGCACTCGTCACCATGGACGGCAAGCTGATCGGCGTGAACACGGCGATCTTCTCCGGCTCGGGCGGCTCGATCGGCATCGGCTTCGCCATTCCCTCCAACATGGTGCGCTCGGTGGTGCGCAGCATCCGCGAGGGCGGCAAGCTGGTGCGGCCGTGGTTCGGTGCGGAGGGCGAGACCGTCACCTCCGACTTGGCCGGCACGCTCGGGCTCTCGCGCCCTGCGGGCGTGCTCATCAACGACATCTTCAAGGGCGGACCGGCGGCCGCGGCCGGCCTCAAGCCCGGCGACGTCATCCTCAAGATCGATGGCCGAGCGGTCGAGGACGCGGACGCGCTGCGCTACCGCATCGCCACCAAGCCGGTCAACACCAGGGCCGAGCTCACCGTCTACCGCCACGGCCGGCAGCTCGATGTGGCGATCGCCCTCGCCGCACCGCCCGAGACGCCGCCGCGCGATGCATCGCTGCTCGCCGGCCATTCGCCGCTTGCCGGCGCCACGGTCGAGAACCTCTCGCCCGCCGTCGCCGACGAGCTCGGCATCGACGCCTTCCTCCACGGCGTCGTGGTGAGCCATGTCGCGGCCGGCACGCCGGCGGCCAACCTCGGCGTCAAGCCGGGCGACGTCATCCTGCGCGTCAACGGCGCCGAAATGCGCCTCGTCGGCGATCTCAAGGCCGCCGTCGCCGCCTCCGCGAGCAGCTGGCGGCTCACGCTCCGCCGCGGCGAGCGCGTGCTCAACGTGGTGGTCGACAGTTGACGAGCCTCTTCCAGGCCTCCGCACCTCGGCCGCTGGCGGACCGGCTGCGCCCGAAGAGTCTGGCCGAGGTGGTGGGCCAGGACCATCTGCTCTCGCCCGAGGGCCCCATCGGCCGCATGGTGGCGTCCCGCCGCCTCGCCTCGATCATCCTCTGGGGCCCGCCCGGCTCGGGCAAGACGACCATCGCGCGCCTCTTGGCGCAAGTCAGCAAGCTGCAATTCGAGCTGCTCTCGGCCGTGTTCTCCGGCGTGGCGGAGCTGCGCAAGATCTTCGAGGCGGCGAGGAAGCGCCGCGAAATGGGCGAGGGCACGCTCCTCTTCATCGACGAGATCCACCGCTTCAACCGCGCCCAGCAGGACGGCTTCCTGCCTTACGTCGAGGACGGCACGGTGACGCTCGTGGGCGCCACCACCGAGAACCCCTCCTTCGAGCTCAATGCCGCCCTCCTCTCGCGCTGTCAGGTTCTGGTGCTGCGCCGCCTCGACGATGCGGCGCTCGAGACCCTGCTTCAGCGCGCCGAGGCGGCCGAGGGCCGCGCGCTGCCGCTCGATGCGGAAGCGCGCGCCACGCTGCGCGCCATCGCCGACGGCGACGGGCGCTACGTCCTCAACTTGGCCGAGGAGCTCTTCGCGCTTGAGCCCGCGGCACCCCTCGACACTCAGGCCCTCATGCGCGCCGTGCAGAAGCGCGCGCCCCTTTACGACAAGGCGCAGGAGGGCCACTACAACCTCATCTCGGCCCTGCACAAGAGCCTGCGCGGCTCGGACACGGACGCCGCCCTCTACTGGCTCGCGCGCATGCTGGCGGGCGGCGAGGACCCGCGCTACGTGGCGCGCCGCCTCACGCGCTTCGCCGTCGAGGACGTGGGGCTCGCGGACCCGGCTGCCCTCCTCCAGGCCATCGCCGCCTGGGAGACCTATGAGCGGCTCGGCTCGCCGGAGGGCGAGCTGGCGCTCGCCCAGCTCGTCATCTATCTCGCGACGGCGCCCAAGTCGAATGCGGCATACGTAGCACTCGCCGCCGCCAGCCGGTCGGCGCGGGAGACCGGCTCGCTGGCACCTCCCATGCACATCCTCAATGCGCCGACGCGGCTCATGCGCGATCTCGGCTACGGCAAGGGCTACGAGTACGACCACGACACGCCGGAGGCCTTCTCCGGCCAGAACTACTTCCCCGACGGCATGGCGCGCGCGACCTTCTACGAGCCCGCCGAGCGCGGCTTCGAGCGCGAGATCAGGAAGCGCCTCGATTATTGGACGAAGCTGCGCGAGAAGAAGGCGCGGGGCGAGGGGTGAGCGGCGCCGTCGAGAGGCGCGTGGTGGCGGCCGACGAGGCGGGCCTGCGCCTCGACCGCTGGTTCAAGCGCCATTACCCCACGCTTCCCCACGGCCGGCTCGAGCGGCTCCTGCGCACGGGCCAGGTGCGCATCGACGGCCGCCGCGCCAAGGCGGGCGCCAGGCTCGACGCCGGCCAGAGCGTGCGCGTGCCGCCGCTCGAACCGAGCGCGCCGGCGCTGGCGCGGGAGCGGGAAGTGAGCGAACGCGAGGCGAGGCTCCTCGAGAGCTACGTGCTCTACCGCGACGACGACGTACTCGCGCTCAACAAGCCGCCGGGGCTTGCCGTGCAGGGCGGCACGGGGACCGGCCGGCACCTCGACGCCATGCTCGACGCCTTGCGCTTCGGCTCGGCCGAGCGGCCGCGCCTCGTCCACCGCCTCGACCGCGACACGAGCGGCGTGCTCCTCATCGCGCGCAACGCCCTTGCCGCAACGAGGCTCGGCGAGGCCTTCCGCGATCGCACCACGCGCAAGATCTATTGGGCCGTCACGGTCGGCCTGCCCAAGCCGCTCCAGGGCAGGATCGACCTCCCCATCGCGAAGAAGGCCGCCGCCCGCGGCGGCGAGCGCATGGCGCCCGACGCCGAGGAGGGCCAGCGCGCCGTCAGCTACTACCGCGTGCTCGACCACCTCGGCCGCAAGGCGGCCTGGGTGGCGCTCTGGCCGGTGACCGGGCGCACCCACCAGCTCCGCGTCCATATGGCGGCAATCGGCACGCCGATCCTGGGCGACGGCAAGTACGGCGGCAAGGAGGCCTTCCTCGCGGGCGAGGCGATGCCGCGCGAGCTCCATCTCCATGCCCGCGCCATCGCGCTGCCGCATCCCCGCACCGGCCGCCCGCTGGCACTCCAGGCGCCGCTCCCCGAGCACATGCGCGCCACCTGGCGCCTCTTCGGCTTCGCCCCCGAGACCCACGAGGACCCCTTCGCCGAGCTCGAGGTGCGGTCGCTCTAAGCTCGGTATCGCGGATGCGCAGTCCACCCCCCTCCCCAACCCTCCCCCTCAAGGGGGGAGGGGGAAGTTCGGCGGTACGCCAAGCACTTTCCCTCCCCCCTTGAGGGGGAGGGTAGGGTGGGGGGTCCAATTCCAGCGATGGCGAGCATTAAACCGGCTTCGCGGCCGAAGAGGCGACGGTCCATGGTGCCGCTCCCGCCGTGAAGCGGCGCACGAGGAAATCGAGGAGCACGGCGACCCGGACCGCGCGCGGACCGCCTGCCGGCGTGAGGATGTTGAGCGCCAGCGGCGGTGCTGCCCAGTCCTGGAGGACGGCGACGAGGCGTCCGTCCTCGACGGCCTGCCAGGCGAGGAAATCCGGCTGGAGTGCGATCCCGGCGCCGGCTTCGAGCGCGAAGCTCAGCGCCTCGGCGTTGGTGGCACTGAGCCGGGGCTTGATCGCGACGGCCTCCTCGCTGCCGTCGGCGGCGGTGAAGCGCCAGGTCTCGCCACTCGTGAGATAGCTGTAGGCAAGGCAATCGTGGTCCTTGATGTCCCGCGGCCGCTGCGGCGTGCCGTGGTGCTGGAAATAGGCCGGCGTGCCCACGACGAAGCGGCGCACCGGGCAGAGCCGGCGGGCGATCATGCTCGAGTCCGGCAGATCGGCAATGCGCAGCGCCACGTCGATGCCGCCCGCGACGAGGTCCACGAGGCGGTCGTCGAGCTGGAGATCGACCGAGACCTCGGGATAGCTTGCTAAGAAATCCGGCAGTGCCGGCGCCAGGTGGCGCATTCCGAACGACATGGGTGCCGCGAGGCGCACGCGGCCGCGCGGCGTCGCCGACTTGGCCTGGGCCTCCGCCTCGACCGCCTCGCCCTCGGCGAGGATCTGCGCCGCCCGCACCGCCAGCACGCGGCCGGTCTCGGTCAGCGACAGGCGGCGCGAGGTGCGGTGGATGAGCCGCTCGCCCATGCGCGCCTCGAGCCGCTTCAGCGCCTTCGACACGGTAGCGCCGGACAGGCCGAGCTCGGCGGCGGTCCGCGCGAAGGAGCCGGTTTCCGCCACCTTGGCGAAGATCGCCCAGGCTTCGAGGTCTGGAAGCGGCATGGCAGGACCCCAAAAATGGAAACGATGACATTCCATCCTTTCTATTTTCACGGGCACCGTCCAGCACCAAATTAGGCGCAACAGGCGGCCGAGGCCGCGACCCCTTGGAGGAGCATCCGACATGATCGAGCGCAGGCCGTTCGCCGCCTTGGGCGGAGCCGACCACGGCTGGCTCAAGGCCAAGCACCATTTCTCCTTCGCCGGCTACTACGATCCCGAGCGCATGCACTGGGGCAATCTCAGGGTCTGGAACGACGACGAGATCGCCGCCAAGACGGGCTTCCCGCCGCATCCCCATGCCGACATGGAGATCATCACCTACGTCCGCGAGGGCGCCATCACCCATCGCGACTCGATGGGCAACACGGGCCGCACCGAGGCGGGCGACGTGCAGGTCATGTCGGCCGGATCGGGCGTGCGCCACTCGGAATACAATCTCGAGGACGAGACCACCCGTCTTTTCCAGATCTGGATCGAGCCGACCACGCGCGGCGGGTCGCCGTCCTGGGGCGCCAAGCCGTTCCCCAAGGCCGACCGCTCGGGCCAGTTCGTGACGCTGGCGAGCGGCTTTGCCGAGGACAAGGAAGCCCTGCCGATCCGCACCGACGCGCGCGTCATGGGGGCGACCGTCAAGGCCGGCGAGCGCGTAACGCTCGCCCTCGACCCCGAGCGGCACGCCTATCTCGTACCGGCGACGGGCGCCCTCGAGGTGGGCGGCGTGCGCATCGAGGCGCGCGACGGTGCCGCGATCACCGGCCTCGACAGCGTGGAAATTGTCGGGATTGACGACGCGGAGGTGGTCCTCGTCGACGCCGCCTGAGGGCCGGAGCGAGCGCAGCAGACCAGGCTCGGTCCGTCGCAAGAGCAATCCCTATCGCACGCGAAACCATTCGAACCGGAGAAGCCGCATGTCGTATCAACAGATGATCAGCCCGTCGAACTGCGCGCTTGCGCTGATCGACTTCCAGCCGGCCATGTTCCAGGGCGTGCAGAGCCACGACCGCAAGGTCATCGTGGACAACGTCCAGGTGCTGGCGCGCACGGCCAAGACCTTCAAGCTGCCGGTCGTCATCAGCACGGTGGCCAAGGACAGCTTCTCGGGGCCGTTCATGCCGGAGGTGACCGAGGGCGTCTTCCCGGGCCACGCCGTGATCGACCGCACCTCGATCAATTCCTGGCTCGATCCCAACTTCCGCAAGGCGGTCGAGGCGACCGGGCGCAAGCGCATCGTGGTGGCCGGTCTGTGGACCAGCGCCTGCGTGAGCTTCCCGACCTTCGACATGCTGGCCGCCGGCTACGAGGTCTTCTTCGTCGCCGACGCCTGCGGCGACACCTCGCACGAGGCGCACGAGCGCGCGGTTCAGCGCCTCATCCAGGCGGGTGCCGCGCCGATGAGCGCTCTCCAGTTCGTCTTCGAGCTGCAGCAGGATTGGGCGCGCGCCGAGACCTACGACGCCATCATGGAGATCCTCAAGGACTTGACACCCTACGGCATCCAGGTGCGTTTCTCGAAATGGGCGCTCGGCGAGCACGCTTCGGAAGCGGGCAAGGCGTAAGCCGTCTCCCGACGCGCCGCCGCCCAACCGCCGGAGACCCGCTCATGACCCGCCCCAACGACGCGCCCGACCTCATCCTTCATCGCGGCCTCTTCGCCACGCTCGACCGCTCGAACCCCGCTGCCAGCGCGGTCGCGATCAAGGACGGCACCTTCGCCGCGGTCGGCCGCGAGCAGGACGTGATGCTGCTCGCCGGGCCCGCAACCAAGGTCATCGACCTCAAAGGCCGCCGCGTATTGCCGGGCCTCATCGACAACCATCTCCACATCATCCGCGGCGGCCTCAACTTCAACATGGAGCTGCGCTGGGATGGGGTGCGCTCGCTCGCCGACGCGATGGCCATGCTCAAGCGCCAGGTGGCGGCGACCCCGCCGCCGCAATGGGTGCGCGTCGTGGGCGGCTTCACGGCGCATCAGTTCGCCGAGAAGCGGCTGCCGACGATCGACGAGCTCAATGCCGTAGCACCCGAGACGCCGGTCTTCATCCTCCACCTCTACGACCGCGCGCTTCTGAACGGTGCCGCTCTCCGCGCCGTGGGCTATACCAAGGACACGCCCGAGCCGCCCGGCGGCGAGATCGTCCGCGACGCCGCGGGCAATCCGAGCGGGCTCCTGCTCGCCAAGCCGAACGCGGCGATCCTTTATGCCACTTTGGCGAAGGGGCCGAAGCTGCCCTTCGAGTACCAGCTCAACTCCACGCGCCATTTCATGCGCGAGCTCAATCGCCTGGGCGTCACGGGCGCCATCGACGCGGGCGGCGGCTTCCAGAACTATCCCGAGGATTACGCCGTGATCCAGAAGCTGGCCGATGACGGGCAGCTCACCATCCGCCTCGCCTATAACCTCTTCACCCAGAAGCCCAAAGGCGAGAAGGACGATTTCCTCAACTGGACGCGAACGTCGAAATACAAGCAGGGCGGCGACTATTTCCGCCACAACGGTGCCGGCGAGATGCTGGTGTTCTCCGCCGCCGACTTCGAGGATTTCCGCGAGCCGCGGCCGGACATGCCGGCCGAGATGGAGGGCGAGCTCGACGCCGTCGTCCGCATCCTCGCGGAGAACCGCTGGCCCTGGCGGCTCCACGCCACCTATGACGAGACGATCAGCCGGGCGCTCGACGTCTTCGAGCGCGTCGACCAGGACATCCCGCTCGCGGGGCTCAACTGGTTCTTCGATCATGCCGAGACGATCTCGGACCAGTCGATCGACCGCATCGCAGCGCTTGGCGGCGGCATTGCCGTGCAGCACCGCATGGCCTATCAGGGCGAGTATTTCGTCGAGCGCTACGGCCCGGGCGCTGCCGAAGCGACGCCGCCCGTGGTGCGCATGCTGGAGAAGGGCGTCAAGGTCTCGGCCGGCACGGACGCCACCCGCGTCGCCTCTTACAACCCCTGGGTCTCGCTCGCCTGGCTCGTCACCGGCCGGACGCTCGGCGGCCTCGCCCTCTATCCACGGCGCAACTGCCTCGACCGCGAGACGGCGCTCAGGATGTGGAGCGAGAACGTGACCTGGTTCTCGGGCGAGGAGGGCAGGAAAGGGCGCATCGAAGTGGGCCAGCTTGCCGACCTCATGGTGCCCGACCGGGATTATTTCGCCTGCGCCGAGGAGGAGATCGCCGCACATCGCGTCAGACCTCACCGTCGTCGGCGGCAAGGTGGTCTACGGCGCCGGCGACTTCCGGCGCCTCGACGACGCCCCGCCGCCGCCCGCGATGCCGGACTGGTCGCCGGTGCGAACCTTCGGCGGCTATGGCGCCTGGGGCGACAAGCGTGCTGCCGGCCAGGTGCCGGCAATGCGCGAGGCGGCCGCGGCGTGCGGCTGCGCCCATCGTTGCAGCATTCACGGCCATGACCACGCCGCCGCCTGGTCCGGCCGCATTCCCGCAGCCGACCTCAAGAGCTTCTGGGGTGCGCTCGGCTGCGCCTGCTGGGCGGTTTGAGAGGAGAGAAATTCCATGCGCATGAGCAGCGCCCTTCTGTTGATCGCCGGCCTGGCCTGTATCGGGGCAACTGCTGCCGCCAAGCCCGCAACGCCGGTTGTCGCGGTCGGCCCGCAGTACGACACGACGCATGTCTATGTCGCACCCGAGGATTTCGAGCGCTTCGTCGCAAGCCTCTTGGCGACGTTCGGCGGCACCGCGTCGAAGGAGGGCGTCTTCACCGTCACCCCGACGCCGAGCAGCACCATGTCCCAGCTGGTGCTCACGCCTGTCGGCACGCTCTCCGTCTTCGGCTTCAAGACGCCGGTCCCCTATCCGTTCGGCGCGGAACGCACGGGCTATCTGGTCACCGACCTCGATTTGGCGGCCCGCGTCGCCCGCGCCGGCGGCGCCGACGTGCTCGTGACGCCGTTCAACGATCCCATCGGCCGCGACGTCATCATCCAGTGGCCCGGCGGCGTCGGCATGCAGCTCTATTGGCACACGACGAAGCCCTCCTATGCGCCGCTCGCGACCGTTCCGGAAAACCGCGTCTACGTGTCCGCCGACCGGGCCGCCGCGTTCGTTCGCGGCTTCGTGGCTTTCGCGCACGGCAAGATCGTCTCCGACGACGCCCATGCGCCCGGCGTCGAGATCGGGCGCCCGAAGGAGAGCTACCGGCGCATCCGCATCGAATCGACGTTCGGCAGGATGACCGTGCTGGTGACCGACGGCCATCTCCCCTATCCCTACGGCCGCGAGCTCACCGGCTACGAGGTCGCGAAGCTCGCGGACACCCTTGCCAAGGCGAAGGCGGCCGGGGCGGTCGTGCTGGCGGGCCCTTACAGCGCCGATCATCGCGACGCCGCGATTCTGCAGTTCCCCGGTGGCTACATCGCCGAGATCCACGCTCCCGCCGGCTGAGCCCGGCGCGGTCGTGCCGCGGCGCACCTTCCTGGTCGTGCTGTTGGCTCTCTTTGCAAGAGAGACGCCCGTCCTGGCCGACGATGCCGCGGCAGTGCGGCCGGCGATCATGTTCTACCGCTGGCAGGAGGATTGGTCGGCGTTGGCGGACCCGGCGCTGCGCACCGAGCCGTTCGACGCTCTCAAATACATCCCCCTGGCGCCCGACGATCCCAAGAGCTACGTCTCGCTGGGCGCCAATCTGCGCGAGCGCTTCGAGTCGGTCGACGCGCCGTCCTTCGGTATCGGCAAGCAAGCCGGCGAGAGCTACCTTCTCCAGCGCTTCCAGATTCACGCGGATGTCCGTCCGGACGAGAACTGGCAGATCTTCGCCCAGCTCGAGGACGCGCGCGCGCCCTGGAAGGCTACGCTCACTCCCGTCGACGAGGACCAGCTCGATCTCGCCCAGGCCTTCGTCGCCTATTTCGCTCCGCTTGCCGGCGGCGAGCTCAAGGTCAAGATCGGGCGCCAGGAGATCGGCTTCGACCTGCAGCGCTTCGTCTCGGTCCGCGACGGCCCGAACGTGCGCCAGGCCTTCGATGCGGCGTGGGTGGACTGGGAGACGGACCCCTGGCGGGTCATCAGCTTCTGGGGCCATCCGGTGCAATATCGCAGCGTCAGTCCATTCGACGATTTCTCCAACGGTCATTTCCAGTATGGCGGCTTCAGGGTCGAGCGCAAGGACGTGGGGCCGGGAAAGCTCTCCGCCTATTACTCGCGCTATGAGCTGGACGGCGCCAAATATCTTTACGCCGCCGGCAACGAGCGGCGCGACATCGGCGACGTGCGCTACGCGGGTGCGGCGAGCGGCGTCGACTGGGACCTCGAGGCCATGGGCCAGGGAGGCAATGTGGGTGACGCCCGCGTGCGCGCCTGGGCGCTCGGCGCATTGACCGGCTACACCTTCTCGCACGTGGGCTGGACGCCGCGCCTGGGCCTCCAGGCGGACGCCGCCTCGGGCGACCGCCATCCCGGCAGTGGCACGCTCGGGACCTTCAATCCGCTCTTCCCCAACGGCTACTACTTCACGCTCGCCGGCTTCACCGGCTATACCAACCTCATCCACCTCAAGCCGTCGCTCACGGTGAAGCCCACGGGGAAGCTGACGCTCCTCGCGGCCCTCGGCCTGCAATGGCGCGAGACGGCGGCCGACGCCGTCTACACCCAGCCCGATGTCCCCGTGCCGGGCACCGCCGGGAAGCCGGGGCGCTGGTCGGGCGCCTATGGGCAGCTCCGCGCCGATTGGGCGGTGACGCGCAACCTTGCCGCTGCCGTGGAGGCCGTCCATTACGAGATCGGTCAGGCCATCAGGCGCGCCGGCGGCCACGATTCCGACTATCTCGGCGTCGAGCTCAAGTTCGGCTGGTGAGATGACGGGCTCGCGCGCGTCACCGACCTGCTGACCCGGCCTCCTTGAGCGGCGCGCGCAGCGGCCACGTGAGCGGGATGACGAGGAGGACGACCGCGGCGACGACGGCTAAGGTCGAGGGCACGCCGATGCGGTCGCTCAAGAAGCCGTAGAGCAGGGGCGAGAGCGCGCTGCCGCCGATCCCGAGGGTATAGAAGAGGCCGAAGGCGCGGGCGCGCCGCTCGCGCGGCGCCAGCTCGGCGACCGTGCCGTAGAGCACCGAGGAGGTGCCGTTGAGCGCAACGCCGATGAGCGGCAGCAGCACGAGCGCCTGGGCGACCGAGAGCGGCAGGAGGGCGAGGATGAGGAGCGTGGTCGCACACTCGGTCAGGATCACCGTGCGCAGGATGCCGACCCGGTCGGCCACCAGGCCGCAGACGAACTTGCCCGCCGCACCGCCTGCGAAGACGAGGGCCATGGCGAGACCGAGGGTCGGCAGCGTCGCCCCCTTGGCATTGAGGAGGAAGGGGAGGAGGACGAGGAAGCCGCTGCGCGTGCCGTTGTCGAGGACGCCGATCGCGGAGAGTGCCGCGAAACCGCGGTAGGTGCCCGGCGACCCGGTGCCCGCACCTGGCTCCGCTGCCGTCTCCTCCTTGGCACGCGCCGCCTCGGCGCGCGGCGCCAGTACCCAGAGGCCGGCGAGTGCCGCCGCCAGCACGGCAGCCCCCATGGCCATGCTGGTGGCGCGCCAGGCCATGAGGGCGATGAGCCAGGCGGCGAGCGCCGGCAGCGCCGCCTTGCCCACGTCGCCCGCGAAGTTGTAGGTGCCGAGGGCTGCGCGCAAGCCCCGCCCGTCATAAGCGCGGGAGATCAGCGAGGAGCCGATGGGATGCTGCACGCTCGAGCCGGCGCCGCTGAGCACGAGCGAGAGGGCGAGTGCCGCGAAGCCGCCCGACCAGCCGGCGAGCACGAAGCCACCGCCCGCGAGCGCCGTGCCGAGGAGGAGGAGCGTGGCGGCGCTGCCGCGCTCGGCGAGCATCCCGGCCGGGACCTGGAGGCCGGCGAGCGCTCCCGAATAGAGCGTCTTCAAGAGGCCGATCTCGGCAAGCGAGAGGCCGAAGGCGCCCTGCCAGATGGGGAAGAGCACGTAGAGCACGTTGCCGAGGCCATCATGCAGCACATGGGCGCCGCAGCAGGCCGCGAGCGCGCGCCGCTTCGCGGCAGTGTTGGCTAGGCGCGATGATTCGGCGTCGTCGAGTGCAGCGGCCATTGTCATCGAAATGAAACATAAAGCCCCGCGTTACGCCACTGGAAAGCATGCCGGGGCATTCCCATGGCGGCTCACGGACGCCGCCGCCGCCGCTTGCGCTCCGCCTGCGAATTGCCCCACATAGGACGCCATGACGGCCGCCACCTCCCTGCGCCTTGCGGTGTTCGACTGCGACGGCACCCTCGTCGACAGCCAGCACACGATCTTCGCCTCGGTCGCCGCCGCTTTCGAGTCGCTCGGGCTCGCCCCGCCGAGACCTGAGGAGTCGCGTCGCGTCATCGGCCTGCCGCTCGCGGCGGCGCTCGCCGCCCTCATCCCGGAAGGCGCCGGCATCGACGCGGCCCAGGCGGCCGAGCGCTACCGCGAGGCCTTCATGGCATTGCGCAGCCGCGGCGAGGTCGCGGAGCCGCTCTTCCCCGGCGTCAGCGATGCCCTCGATGTGCTCGCTGCCGCCGGCTACCTCCTCGGCATCGCCACCGGCAAGAGCCGCCGCGGCCTCGAGCGCACTCTCGGCGGCCACGACCTCCTCGGCCGCTTCGCGACCTTGCAGACGGGCGACAGCGGTCCCGGCAAGCCGAGCCCGGAGATGCTGCTGCGGGCGCTCGGCGAGACGGGGGTCGAGGCCGCGGCTTGCGTGATGATCGGCGACACCACCTTCGACGTGCTCATGGCGCGCGCCGCGCGGGCGCGCTCGGTCGGCGTCGGCTGGGGCTATCACGCCATCGAGGAGCTCGCCGCCGCGGGTGCCGACCGCATCGTCCATGCAGCACCCGAGCTGCCCGCGGCGGTGCGCGGGCTGGTGCCGTGAGCGGTGCCGCGCGGCGGCGTACCTATCGGGCGGCCGCGGTCGTCGAACTTGCCACCGGTTTCGGCGTGGCGCTCGACGGCAAGCCGCTCCATACGCCGCGTGGCACTCCCATGGTGCTGCCGGCCAAGGCACTCGCGGAGGCGGTGGCCGAGGAGTGGCAGGCGCAGGCCGCCGAGATCGACCCGCTCGCCATGCCGCTCACCCGCCTCGCCGGCGCGGCCATCGACCTCGTGGCACCCCGGCGCACCGAGATCGCGGCGCGCACCGCCGCCTACGGCGAGAGCGATCTCCTCTGCTACCGCGCCGAAGGGCCGGAGGAGCTGGTGCGGCGCCAGACTGCTGCTTGGCAGCCGATCCTCGATTGGGCGGAGCGGCGCTTTGCCGCCCCCTTGCGCGTGACGGCGGGCGTCGCCCCGGTCAAGCAGCCGGAGCTGGCGGTCGCCGCCCTGCGCGCCGCGGTCGAGGCCCTCGACGACATGCGTCTCGCCGCCCTTGCCGCCGCCACCGCCGCCTCAGGCTCCCTTCTCCTCGCCCTCGCCCTGGCCGAAGGCGAGATCGACGCCGAGGCCGCCTGGGCCCTCTCCCAGCTCGACGAGAGCTACCAGGCCGAGCTCTGGGGCGAGGACGCCGAGGTCACGCAGAAGCGCGCGGCGCTCAAGGCCGATATCGCCGCGGCCGCGCGCTTTCTGGCTCTCCTCGAACGTCTCGAGAGGCTCCTGGCCTTCGTCCGCGTGCCATGCTATCTGCAAAGCCTGCTGCACCAAGGGTGCGCGCGCCTCTCAGCGTGCGCCGGAGCGGGCGAGGGGTGCCATGCAGGAGATCTTGCGGCGGCTCGAGGTCATGCGCGAGGCGGCGCGCGCGGGCGGCGGCGCCCGGCGCGTGGACGCCCAGCACGAGAAGGGCAAGCTCACCGCGCGCGAGCGCATCGGGCTGCTCCTCGATCCCGGCTCCTTCGAGGAGTGGGGCATGTTCGTCGAGCACCGCTCCGGCGACTTCGGCATGGAGGAGCGGAAGATACCGGGCGACGGCGTCGTCACCGGCTGGGGCACGGTCCAGGGCCGCCTCGTCTTCGTCTTCAGCCAGGACTTCACCGTGTTCGGCGGCTCGCTCTCCGAGGCCCATGCCGAGAAGATCTGCAAGATCATGGACCAGGCGCTCAAGGTCGGGGCGCCGGTGATCGGCATCAACGATTCGGGCGGTGCCCGCATCCAGGAGGGCGTCGCCTCGCTCGCCGGCTATGCCGAGGTCTTCCAGAGGAACGTGCTCGCCTCGGGCGTGATACCGCAGGTCTCGCTCATCATGGGCCCCTGCGCCGGCGGGGCGGTCTATTCGCCGGCCATGACCGACTTCATCTTCATGGTCAAGGACAGCTCCTACATGTTCGTGACCGGTCCCGACGTGGTGAAGACGGTGACCCACGAGAACGTGACCCAAGAGGAGCTCGGCGGTGCCGTCACCCACACGACGCGCTCGGGCGTCGCCGATGGCGCCTTCGCGAACGACGTGGAGGCACTCCTCGAGGTGCGCCGCTTCATCGACTTCCTCCCCGCCTCCAACCGGGTGCCGCCGCCCCAGCGCCCCTCCGAGGATCCGGCCGACCGCCTCGAGCCGTCGCTCGACACCCTCGTGCCGGCCCATCCCAACAAGCCCTACGAGATGAAGGAGCTGATCGCCAAGGTGGTCGACGACGGCGACTTCTTCGAGCTGCAGGCCGAGTACGCGCGCAACATCGTCACCGGCTTCGCGCGCATGGAGGGTGCTCCCGTCGGCATCGTCGCCAACCAGCCCATGGTGCTGGCCGGCTGCCTCGACATCGATAGCGCCAAGAAGGCGGCGCGCTTCGTGCGCTTCTGCGACTGCTTCGGCATCCCCATCGTGACCTTCGTCGACGTGCCCGGCTTCCTCCCCGGCACCGCGCAGGAGTACGGCGGCATCATCAAGCACGGCGCCAAGCTGCTCTTCGCCTATGCCGAGGCCACGGTGCCCAAGGTGACGGTGATCACGCGCAAGGCCTATGGCGGGGCCTACGACGTCATGAGCTCGAAGCACCTGCGCGGCGACCTCAACTACGCCTGGCCCACCGCCGAGATCGCGGTGATGGGGCCCAAGGGCGCCGTCGAGATCATCTTCCGCCAGGACCTCGGCGACGAGGAGAAGATCGCACGGCGCACCGAGGAGTATCGCGAGAAGTTCGCCAACCCCTTCGTCGCCGGCCACCGCGGCTTCATCGACGACGTGATCATGCCGCACTCGACGCGCCGCCGACTCTGCCGCGCGCTGGCCCTGCTGCGCGAGAAGAAGCTGCGCAATCCATGGAAGAAGCACGACAACATCCCGCTGTGAGGGGACATTACCTATCGATAGCCACGATAGGAGCCCTCATCCTGAGGAGGCCGTGAAGCGGCCGTCTCGAAGGATGAGGGCGGGAACGCGGAGGCCATTACGGGTGTTGGCGAATGGCTGCCTATCTCTATATTCTCCGCTGCAGCGACGGTTCCTACTACGTGGCAGTACCCGAACCAGCCTCGAGATACGGGTCGCCGAGCATAATGCCGGCCGCTTCGGCGGCTATACCAAGCGGCGGAGGCCCGTCGCGCTGATGTTCCATCAGGAATTCGGCCGCATCGAGGACGCGATCGCGGCCGAGCGTCAGGTCAAGGGCTGGCGACGGGAGAAGAAAGAGGCTTTGATGCGAGGGCAGTTCGCGGCGTTGCCTGCCCTTGCCAAGCGTGGTGCGTCCAAAGGGCGGTCGTGAGAAATCCCGACCACGCCCTCGTCCTTCGAGACGCGATCCGTTGGATCGCTCCTCAGGACGAGGGCTTGGGCCTCACGGCACAGGAGTCGTCGCCCTCTAATGAGGGAGTCGGCAAATGACGAGCGCAGACCCGGCCAAGATCACCGCGTACCACGCCCACGTCTACTACAAGGACGCGGCCGAACGCGCGTTCGCGGCCGAACTCCGCGAGGAGGTGGCACGCCGCTTCCAGGCAACGCTCGGGCGCTGGCACGATGTGCCGGTCGGGCCGCACCCGATTGCCATGTACCAGATCGCCTTTGCCACCGTGGAGTTCGCCCGCCTCGTCCCCTGGCTCGCGCTCAACCACGGCGGCCTCTCGGTGCTCATCCACCCGGAGACCGGCGACGACCCGACCGACCATTCCGAGCACGCCCTCTGGCTCGGCGAGAAGCTCCCCCTCGACATCGAGTACCTGCGCCGCCTCGGCCGCAGATGAGCCGGGATGGCAAAGCGGTTGAGCCCTCTCGGAGCCCTATGGTATCAACTATAGGACGATGACAAGATAGACCGATCGCCGGGGACCTCCGCCAACACCATGTCCTGGACCGAGCTCGCGACCGAGGTCGTCGATCCCAAGACGCGCGACCGCGCGGTCAATCATCTGCGCGCGGCGCGGGTGGTGCTGCCGAGCTTCGCCGAGCTCGCCGCACCCGCGCGCATCCCGGACGCCATCGCGGCGGCACTCTCGGAGGTCGACCCGGACGAGCCCGAGCCCGCCAATCTCTTCCGCGTCCATTGGTACAACGACGCGGCGCAGAAGGGCTTGGCAGCACTGCCGCAGCATCTCGAGCTGCCCGAGGCGCTGACCGGCGTGAAAGCGCGCATCCTCATCGCCCTCGGCCGCGGCTTTCCCATGATCGGCGCGCACAAGGTGCTCGCGGCTTACGGCTGCCTGGTGCCGCGCCTGGTGACCGGCCGCTTCGATCCGGAGCGCCAAAAGGCGGTGTGGCCGTCGACCGGGAACTACTGCCGCGGCGGCGTGGCGATCTCGCGCATCCTCGGCTGCCGGGGCATCGCCGTGCTGCCGGCCGGCATGAGCGAGGAGCGCTTCGCCTGGCTCAGGCGCTGGGTCGCGCAGCCGGACGACATCCTGCGCACGCCCGGCAGCGAGAGCAACGTCAAGGAGATCTACGACGCCTGCGCCGAGCTCGCGCGCGATCCGGCCAACGTCGTCCTCAACCAGTTCTCCGAGTTCGGCAATTACCTCGCCCATTTGACGGCGACGGGTCCAGCACTCCAGGCGCTCTACGAGGATGCGCGCAAGCGGCATAGCACCTTGCGCTTAGCCGCCTTCGTCGCCGCCTCGGGCTCGGCCGGCACGCTCGGGGCCGGCGACTTCCTCAAGGAGGCTTATGGCGCGCGCATCGTCGCCCTCGAGGCGCTCGAATGCCCGACCATGCTCGAGAACGGCTACGGCGAGCACAACATCCAGGGCATCGGGGACAAGCACATCCCCTTCATCCACAACGTGATGAACACCGACGTGGTGGCCGCCGTCTCCGACCGCAGCACGGACGCGCTCGACCTGCTCTTCAACGACGAGGTGGGGCAGCGCTATCTCCGGGAGCGCCGCGGCCTCGACGCGGCACTCGTCAGCCAGCTCGACGGCCTCGGCCTCTCGAGCATCGCCAATCTCCTCGGCGCCATCAAGACCGCGAAGCGCCTCGGCCTCGGCGCCGACGACGCGATTCTAACGGTCGCCACCGACAGCGCCGCCATGTACGCGAGCGAGCGGCGCAAGTTCGCGGTGCTGAACTACCCGCGCGGCTTCGACGAGGTCAATGCGGGAGAGGTCTTCGCCCGCCATCTCGAGGGTGCCAGCGACGATCATCTCGTCGAGCTCGCCGAGAGCGACCGTCGCCGCATCTTCAATCTCGGCTATTATACCTGGGTCGAGCAGCAGGGCGTGCCGCTCGCCGAGTTCGACCTCAGGCGCGATCAGGGCTTCTGGCGCGGGCTCAAGGACGCGGTTCCGGCCTGGGATGCGCTGATCGCGGACTTCAATGCGCGCGTCGGCCTCAACCGGCCGGGCTGAAGGAGGAGGCGCTTGGTCGAACCCTATCTGGAGCTGCGCAGGAGGACCGCCGCGCGCGACCGCAGCCTGCGCGAGAAGGTGATGTCGCTCGAGGCGGCGGCAGCCTTGGTGCCGGACGGCGCCCTCGTCGGCATCGGCGGCAGCACGCTCTCGCGTACGCCGATGGCGATGGTGTGGGCGCTCATCCGCGCCGGGCGCCACGGGCTCAAATGCGCGCGCGGCATCAGCTCGAGCGAGGGCGAGCTCCTCTTGGCATCGGGTGCCGCCAACCACATCGTCACCAGCTGGTTCAGCCAAGGCATCGTCTGGGGCGTCTCCAGGATCATGCGCCTCTATACGGAGTCCAAGCGCGCGCGCTTCGAGGAGTGGAGCCACATGGCGATGGGCCTGCGCTTCCGCGCGGGTGCCATGGGCGTCCCCTTCCTCCCCATGCGCTCGATGATGGGATCGGACGTGATTGGCCGCCTGCCCGATGCGCACCTCATGGACTGCCCCTTCACGGGCGAGAAGCTCGTGCTGGTGCCGGCGCTCAACCCGGACGTGGCGCTCATCCACGTGCAGCGCTGCGACGCCTACGGCAACGCCCAGATGGACGGCCTGCAGTTCCTCGACATCGACCTCGCGATGGCCGCCGAGCGCGTCATCCTCACGACCGAGCGCATCGTCTCGAACGAGCAGATCCGCCGCGCCCCCGACGAGACCAAGATCCCCTTCTTCACCGCCGACGCGGTCGTCGAGGTGCCCTTCGGCTCGGCACCCCACGAGTGCTACGGCGTCTACGAGCCCTTCTTCAAGCACCTCGACATGTACGCCGGCCTCTTGCGCAAGGACCCGGAGAAGGGCATCGCCGACTATCTCGCGCGCTATTTCTACGGACCTGAGAGCTGGGCCGACTATCTAGCCCTTCTCGGCGTCGAGGAGATGCTCGACGCGGCGCGCCGCGGGAGGAGCATCTATGACGATTGAGGCGATGGGCAAGGCGCGGCCACGGCCCTATACGGCGAGCGAGCTCCTGGCCGTGATGGCGAGCCGCCTGCTCGAGGACGGGCAGGTGGTGTTCGCGGGCGTCGGCATCCCACTCCTGGCAGCAACCCTCGCCCAGCGCCTCCACGGCCCCGGGCTCACCATCCTCTTCGAGGGCGGCACCATCGGCGCCTTCGTCGAGCCCGGGCAATTGCCGCCCTCGACCAACGAGCAGCGCTGCACGCGGCGCGCCAACATGGTGCTCGCCAGCACCGACGTGCTCCTCCTCCTCCAGCGCGGCTACGTCGACGTGGGCTTCATGGGCGGCGCCCAGATCGACCGCCACGGCAACCTCAACAGCTCCTTCATCGGCGACCCCGACAACCCGACGACGCGCCTTCCCGGCACCGGCGGCGGCAACGACATCGCGAGCTTGACGCAAATGATCGTCGCCATGAAGCACGAGAAGCGCCGCTTCGTCGACAAGGTCGATTTCATCACCAGCCCCGGCTTCATCGCGGGCGGCACCTCGCGACGCGACGCCGGGCTCATCACGGGCGGGCTCTACCGCGTCGTCACCGACCTCGCGGTCATGGGCTTCGCCGAGGAGAGCCGCGAGATGCAGATCCTGGCGCTCCATCCGGGCGTCAGCGTCGAGGAGGTGCGGGACAACACTGGCTTCCCTCTCCTCGTGGCCGACGACCTCGCCACCACCGAGCCGCCGAGCGAGCGCGAGCTCGCGACCCTCCGCCACCTCGACCCGGACAAGCTCTATATCGCGTAGCAGGCTCTCCTCCCTCTCCCTCCCCTTCTCCCTCTCCCGCAAGCGGGAGAGGGAAGGGGCCCATCGCAGAGCGATGGGAAGGGTGAGGGATCGCACATACCTCTCCTACTATAGGAACCGCCATGCCAGGCCTGTCGAACACCTTCGGAATCGCCATGCGCAACTTCACGGCCTTTCCCGAGCTGCCGGATGCCCCGGCGCTCGTCGACTACGGCGTGCGCATGGAGGAGCTCGGCTTCGATTCCCTCTGGGTGTGGGACCACGTGCTCCTCGGCGTCGCGCCGCATTTCCCCATCATCGAGGCGTTGACGCTCCTGACCGCGGTCGCGGCGCGCGCGCACCGCATCAAGCTCGGCACCGGCGTGCTCGTGCTGCCGGTGCGCAACCCCGTGCTGCTCGCGAAGCAGCTCTCGAGCCTCGACCTCATCTCCCAAGGCCGCCTCATCCTCGGCCTCGCCACGGGCTGGTACAGGCGCGAGTTCGACAGCTTGGGCGTGCCCTTCGAGAAGCGCGGCAAGATCATGGACCAGAGCCTCGAGATCATGACGCGGCTGTGGACCGAGGACCTGGTCGCCGGCAGCTACCCGCCCTACGAGATGAAGGCGGCGGTGATGTTCCCCAAGCCCTTCCAGCGCCCGCGCCCGCCCATCCTCATCGGCGGCTACGTGGACCGCGTGCTCAAGCGCGCCGCGACCGCGGGCGACGGCTGGCTCACCTATTTCTACACGCCCGAGAGCTTCGCGCGCTCCTGGCGCAAGGTGTGCGACTTCGCCCAAGAGGCGGGGAAGGACCCAGGAGCGCTCCTCAACGCCAACCAGCTCCCCATCATGGTGGGGAAGTCGCGCGCCGGGGTCGAGGCGCCGATGATGGAGTGGCTCACCAAGGAGTGGGACTACGCGGCGTGGAGCGAATCGACCAAGGACTCGGCGGTCATGGGCACCGTCGACGAGTGCGTGGCCCAGCTCAAGGCCCAGCTCGCGGCGGGCGTGCAGAAGCTCATCTTCGTGCCCTACCAGTACCGCTCAGACCAGATCGAGATCATCGCCAAGGAGATCATTCCGCGGCTGAGGAGCTAGCGCGCTCGTAGTGCCGCGCGGGCGTATTGACGAGCTCTGCGAGCGGGACGGCGGCGAAGGAGGTGGCGCGGCGCTCCACGGCGGCGCTGCCATAGAGCGTCGTGCGCTGCACCGGCTCGCGGCCGGCGGCGACGATCATCGCCTCCATGGCGGCGGGCGACATCTCCTGGCCGTGCACGGCGCCCGCCGCGCGGGTGATCGTCTCGTTCATGAGCGTGCCGCCGAGGTCATTCACGCCGGCCTTGAGGCAGGCCGAGACGCCGCGCGGGCCGAGCTTCACCCAGGAGGCCTGGATGTTCGTCACGTGGGGATGGAGGGCGAGGCGGGCGACCGCGTGCATGAGCACGGCCTCGCGGAAGGTGGGGCCGCGCCGCGCGCGTCCCTTGAGGTAGATCGGCGCCTCCATGTGCACGAAGGGGAGCGGGACGAACTCGGTGAAGCCGTGGGTGCGCATCTGGAGCTCGCGCACGCGGAGGAGGTGGCGCGCCCAATGGAGCGCCCGCTCCACGTGGCCGAACATGATGGTGGCGGTGCTCCTGAGCCCGAGCGCGTGCGCCGCCTCCATGACCGCAAGCCACTCGGAGGTCGTGACCTTGTCGGGGCAGATGACGGCGCGCACCTCGTCGTCGAGGATCTCGGCGGCGGTGCCGGGGAGCGTGCCGAGTCCGGCCTCGCTGAGCGCTGCCAAGAAGTCGGGCACGGCCATCTTGAGGGTGGCCGCCCCCTGGCTCACCTCGAGCGGCGTGAAGGCGTGCACGTGCATGCCCGGTGCCGCCGCCTTGACGGCGCGGCAGATGTCGAGATAGGTGGCACCGGTATATTCCGGATGGATGCCGCCCTGCATGCACACTTCGCTGGCGCCGCGCTGCCACGCCTCGCGCGTGCGCCGCGCGATCTCCTCGAGATCGAGGGCATAGGGCCGGCCGCGCAGGTTCTCGCTCAGCTTCCCCTTGGAGAAGGCGCAGAACTGGCAGCGGAAATAGCAGACGTTGGTGTAGTTGATATTGCGGTTGACGACGTAGCTCACGCGCTTCCCGTTGACCGCCGCGCGCAGCTCGTCGGCGGCGGCGGTGACGGCGGTGAACTCGGGTCCCCGCGCCGCGAAGAGGCGCACCACCTCCGCCTCGGCGAGCGTCTCGCCGCGCGTGGCGCGCGCGAGGATGGCGGCGAGGCCGCGCTCGATCTTGGCCGGGCGGGGTGCGGCGATGAGCGCCAGCTCCCGTTCGGGCACCGGCACGTCGGCACCCGGCCACCAGCCGTCCGGCCGCGCCAGCCCGTCCGCATCGCTGAGCTGGCGCACCGCGGGCGCCAGGCCCGCGTCGATCCAGCGCGCAGGTTCTTGCGCGTAAGCCGGATAGACGGCCAGGCGCTCGACGAGCTCCTTGCCGCCGGCGTTGGTCTCGCGTTCGAGTGCCGCGAGATGCGGCCAGGGCGCCTCGGGATTGACGTGGTCGGGGGTCACCGGCGAGACGCCGCCCCAGTCGTTGATGCCGGCACGGATGAGGGAGGCAAGCGCTGCCGGGCTGAGGTTGGGCGGCGCCTGGATGTTCATCTCGCCGCCGAGCACGAGGCGTGCCACGGCGATGGTCCAGAGATGCTCCTCGAGCGTGGCGTCGGGAGCGCTGGCCATGCGCGTCGCCGGCTTGGCGCGGAAGTTCTGGACGATGATCTCCTGGAGGTGGCCGTAGCGGTCGTGGAGCTCGCGGAGCGCGAGGAGCGCATCGATGCGCTCGCGCCGCGTCTCGCCGATGCCGATGAGGATGCCCGAGGTAAAAGGCACCGCCGCCAGGCCTGCGAGCCGGATGGTCTCGAGGCGCACGGCGGGACGCTTGTCGGGCGAGCCGAAATGCGGCCCGCCGCGCGCGCATAGCCGCTCGGCGCTCGCTTCCAGCATGATGCCCTGCGAGACCGAGACCCGGCGCAGGGCTGCCAAGTCGCCGGCCGTGAGCACGCCGGGATTGGCGTGGGGCAAGAGGCCCGTCTCCTCGAAGACGAGACGCGCCGCCTCGACGAGATAGGAGATCGTGGTGGCGTGGCCGAGGGCCTCGAGCTCGCGCCGTGCCACGGCATAGCGCAGCTCGGGCTTGTCGCCGAGCGTGAAGAGCGCCTCCTTGCAACCGGCGGCGGCGCCCGCGCGGGCGATGGCGAGCACCTCCTCGCGGCCGAGATAGGCGCTCTCCCCGCGGCGCGGCGGGCCTGCGAAGGTGCAATAGTGGCAGACGTCGCGGCAGAGCCGGGTGAGCGGGATGAAGACTTTGCGCGAATAGGAGATGCGGTTGCCGTGTACGCGGTCCCTCAGCGCGGCCGCTGCCTCCATGAGAGGCTCGAGCTCGCCGCAGGCGGCGAGCTCAAACGCCTCCTCCGGAGTGGGCGCGCGTCCATGGGCCAACTCGCGCAACAGGCTTCTCAGAGCGTGATCCATTCTCGGCGATCTTTCGGCTGAGGCGGCGCCTAGGGGCGACTCTCGCGAGTTTGAGCGTCACCCCCACCCCTACCCTCCCCCTTCAAGGGGGAGGGGGAAGTCATGAAAACGCCCGCATCTCCCCTCCCCCCTTGAGGGGGAGGGTAGGGAGGGGGGTGCATCTTGCGCACATGAGTAGGCATACTAATGCATTCTTATAGCCCCCTCGCGCCCGCGGGCAAGGCCCGGGGGGGCCTCGCCATGCCAGGTTTGCGGGGCTGCCATGCGCCGCGCTAGCGCAGCGGCGAATAGCTAGCCGGAGAGAGGAAGACGTTCGAGCTTTTGGCCACCAGCGGTCCGCCGGACTTCTGGGCGAAGGCGGCGCGCTTCTCCTTCCACTCGGGATCGGCGTAGAAGGCCTCCCATTTCTCGTTGCGCTCGTTCATGCTGTCGAAGGCCAGGATGTAGACGAGCGTCGCCTCGTCGTCGCCCACCACCGGCTGCCAGGCCCCCACGAGATGCATGCCGTGCTTCTTGAAGACCGGCACGGCGATGTCCTTCATCAGCTCGTGGAGCGCCGGGAGCTTGCCCGGCAGGCATTCGTAGCGGCGCAGCTCGTAGATCATCGCACGTTCTCCCTCTCCATGTGAGTGTCGCCACTCCGCGCGCCTCAGGCGTTGACGCGCGGAATGACCTCCTCGGCGAACATCTGCATCTGCTCCAGGCGCTCGGCCATGCTGTCGCCCGAGACGTGCAGCACGTTGAAGTGCGCAACACCCGCGGCGGCCACGGCGCGGATCTTCTCGCTCACTTCCTCGGGCGTGCCGATCCAGTTGGCCGCCAGCACGGGCTCGAGCGGCTGGCGGCGCTGCTCGAGGCGGAACTTGCCTTGGCGGCTCGCCGTGTAGGCCGCGACAGCCTTCTCCCGCGTGGAGGCCAGGCGAATCTCGCCCTCGGCGATGAGATCGATGTCGGCGAGGCTGCGGCCGTGCTTCTCGCAGACCGGCTTCAGCGCCTCGAGCCGCTCGCGCGCCGCCGCCGCCGCGACCATGATGCCGAGGCCGTGGTGCGCCACGCGCTCGAGCGCCTCGGGCGTGCGGCCGGGCACATAGATGGGAAAGGGATTCTGGATGGGCTTGGGGTCGAGGCGGATGTCGCGGAACTCGGTATATTCGCCGGAGAACTGCACCTTGCCATTGCCGGGCGAGAGGAGGAGGCGCAAGGCCTCGATGCATTCCTCGAGCAGCGTGCCGCGGCGCGCCTTGCGGTCGCGCGGCTTGATCGCGACGTACTCGTCCCGGCACATGCCGAGACCGAGGCCGAGGAGGAAGCGGCCGTTGCTGAAATTGTCCAGCGTCGCCGCCTCCTTGGCGAGGATCACGGGGTCCCGCAAGGGGGCGAGCAGCACGCCCGTGCCGAGCTTGATCGTCTTGGTGCGCGCGGCGCAGAAGGCGAGCGTCACCATCGGCTCGTACCAGTTGGGCGGGAGCTTGTCCGGCACGCCGTAATCGGGCGTTGCGGTCACGAAATCGGTCGCCCAGACCGCGTTGTAGCCGAGCCGCTCTGCGGCCACTACGGTCTCGACGATCTCCTCTGGCCCCGCGAAGGGAACCGGCACGAAGACGCCCTCGCGGCAGGTGGGAATCTCGATATCGAAGATCATTCGGCCTCCCGATGTCCGTATGGTGCGGACATTTCCGTCGCTCGCCACAGCCTGGATGCTATATACGATGCGAAGCGCAGTCGTTGTCGCGGCAAGTCTCGTCCCCTCCGGCCTTGGCACACACCGGAGCAGCGATCTTCGCACGCGGGAAAGTCGGGCGAAAATAAATAGTTTTGATCTTCGATACCGGAATGCTTGAAGCGTCGCCGGCGGCCGGGGCCGCGCCGCTCGCCATTGCCCCGGCAGGCGGGAAGCCATGAATATCGTTCTGGCCCAGACCTTCCTCGAGATCGTCTCGAGCGGCAACTTCAACAAGGCGGCCGACCGCCTGCACGTGACGCAATCGACCGTCACCATGCGCATCAACGCGCTCGAGGACATCCTCGGCCAGAAGCTCTTGATCCGCAACCGCGCCGGCGTCGAGCTCACCACCACGGGATCGAAGTTCCGCCGCTACGCCGAGATGCTCGTGCAGATCTGGCATCAGGCGCGCCAGGAGATCGCGCTGCCGTCGGACTTCGAGGCCGTGTTCAACATCGGCATCGATCCGCACCTGTGGGAGGGCCCGGGCCGCCACTGGCTGCTCTGGATGCGCCGCGAGCTGCCGCAGATCGCCCTCTCCGTGCGGGTCGGCGATTCCCACGCGCTCCTCCACTGGCTCTCCCAGGGCCTCCTCGACTTCGCCCTCGAATACAACCCCCAGGCCCGCCCAGGTCTGCGCGTCGACAAGCTCTTCGACGACCGCCTGGTCGTCGCCTCGACGGTGCCGCGCGAGCCCGTGCGCTGGCACCCGCTCTACGTCTATGTCGACTGGGGCGAGGATTTCCGCAAGACGCACTCGGCCACCTTTCCGGACGAGGAGACGCCCGGCGTCACCATCGCGCACGGCGATTGGGCGCTGCGCTTCATCTACGATTACGGCGGCTCGGGCTATTTTCCCTTGCGCCAGATCGAGACGGAGCTCGCGGAAGGCCGCCTCCACATCGTGCGGTCGCCCGAGTTCCGCCGCACCGTCTACGCCGTCTATTTCGAGCGCACGCTGCAGATCGAGTGGTTCCGCAAGGCCTTCGAGGGCTTGCGGGCCCTCTGCGAGCCCTATGCGCTGGCAAGCGGGCCCGACGCCGCTCCCGGGAAGCGCGCGGCCCGGCGTCCGCGGCGGCGGCGCAAGGAGGCCCGGGTCCGGCAAGTCTAAGATCACCGCCGGCTGTTCATGCTGATGACGAGGAAGAGGGCGAGGCCCACGGTCGAGATCAGCGTCGAGGCCGCCATCACCGAGGGATCACTCTTGAGATAGAGGGAATCGAGCATGACCTTGGGCACCGTGCCCGCGTCGAGGCCGCCCAAGAAGATCGGCATCACCACGTCGTCGAAGGACGTCATGAAGGCGAGAACGGCGCCGGCCGCGACGCCCGGCATGAGGAGCGGCAGGACGACGTAGCGGAAGCTCTTGACCGGCGTTGCACCGAGCGTGCGCGCCGCGCGCTCGAGATCGCGGTCGCGCCGCCTGATGGTCGAGGTGACGGCGATGACCACGAAGGGCATGGCGATGACCGTCTGGGCGAGCGCCACGCCGAGGCGCGTGCCGACCAGTCCGAAGGGGGCGAAGACCGCATAGATCGACATGCCGAGCGACATGTAGGGCACGGCCAAGGGCGCGAGGAAGAGGATCAAGAGGGCGTCGCGCACGATCGGGTGGGGCACGCGGCTGATGGCATAGGCGCTGATCGTGCCGACCGTCGTCGCGATGAGTGCTGTGAGGGCGCCGATGACGAGGGTGTTGGCGACCGCCTCCGTCCAGTAGGAACCGCTCAGGACCTCGAGGTACCAGCGGAGCGAGAAGCCCACGGGCGGGAAGGCCATGAACTCGTCGGAGGTGAAGGAGACGCTCGCCGCCACGAGGAGCGGCAGCACGAGGAAGACGAAAACGAGCACGAGCCCCGCTCTTGCCGTCCAGCGGCCCAGCCGGCTGAGCGCCGCTTGCATGACAGCGCTCGGTCGGGCGGCGCTCATTCGCGGCCGTAGACGTCGCTCAGGCCCGTCACCCGCACATAGACCGCGGCTCCGAGGATCGAGATCAAGACCACGATCGAGGAGAGCGCCGAGCCCAGGCCCCAGAGCCCGAGATTGAGTGCCAAGTCGCGGATCTCCATGACGATGGTCGTCTGTGCGGCGCCGCCGAGCACGGCCGGCACCACGTAGAAGCCGAGCGAATAGACGAAGATCAGCATGGTGCCCGCGATCAGCCCCGGGCGGGTGAGCGGCAGGAAGATCTCCCAGAAGGCGCGGAACGCGGAGGCGCCGAGCGTGCGCGCGGCGGGCACCAGATGCACGCCCACCCGCATCATCGAGCCGAGGAGGATGAGGGTGATGAAGGGCAACATGACATGGACCATGCCGACGATCACCCCCGTCTCGTTATAGACGAGCGGGATGGGTTGGCGCGAGACGCCGAGCCCCATGAGCGTCTCGTTGATGAGCCCATGGTCGCCCAGCACGACGAGCCACGAGAAGGTGCGCGGGACGGTGCCGACGGCGTAGGAGAAGAGCACCAGTCCGAGCATGAGCTGTCGGCTCCGTCCGCGCGCGCGGAAGATCGCATAAGCCGTAGGATAGCCGACGAGTAGGCAGCCGAGCGTGGCGCCCACCGCGGAGAAGATCGAATTCCACAGCACGCGCAGATAGAGCGAATCGCTGAAGATGGCGCGGTAGTTCTCCAGGCCTGTTTGCGGATCGGTGAGGCTGCTCCAGAACATGAGCGCGATGGGGGCGATGAAGAGGAAGCCCATCACCGCCATGCCCGGCGCCAGCCAGGCATAGCTCCTCACGTCGCGCAAGCTGGGCCAGAGACGCAATCCGGCGCTCCTCCGCATCACGGCGGGCGATCGACGACCACCGAGCGGTCCGGAAAGAGACCGATCGTGGCGGCCGTCCCGGGTTCCAGGATGGCGCCCGCCTCCTCGTTGCTCTGCGCCCTGAGGGTGATGCCGGCTTCGGCCGCGCGCAGCGCGTAAAGGGTGTGGGAGCCGTTGTAGAGCGCTTCCGTGATCTCGCAGACGACGGCGAGGCTGCCGCTCCCGGCGGCAGGCTTCATGGCGACGTTCTCGGGCCGGACGACGATGGTGACGGGCGTCCCGGCCGCGAGCTCGCCATGCGTCCTCACCCGATCGTGCGGGAGCCGCCAGTGGCCGAAGCTGGAGCTGACCGTGACGGTGCCGTCGTCCACGCGAACGACCTCGCCGTCGATCAGGTTGGCATCGCCGATGAAGCTCGCAATGTAGCGCGACGAGGGCAGGCGGTAGAGGCGGTCGGGCGAATCGACGTCGACGATGTTCCCGTTCCGCATGACCGCTACGCGGTCGGAGAGCGCCAGTGCCTCGGACTGGTCGTGGGTGACGTAGATGATGGTGACGCCGACGCGGCGGTGAAGCGCCTTGAGCTCGCCCTTCATGTAGTCGCGCAGGTTCTTGTCGAGTGCCGAGAGCGGCTCGTCGAGCAGCAGGAGCTTGGGGTCGAAGACCAGCGCGCGCGCGAGGGCCACGCGCTGCTGCTGGCCGCCGCTGATCTGGCTGGGGCGGCGTGCGCTCAAGCCCTCGATGCCGGCGAGCTTCATGATGTCCGACACCTTGGCGGCGATCTCGGCCGTCGGCAGCCGCCGCATGCGCAAGGGGAAGGCGACGTTCTGCCACACGGTCATGTGCGGGAAGAGGGCGTAGTCCTGGAACACCATGCCGATGCCGCGAGCCTCCGGCGGCAGCCCGGTGGTGTCGCGGCCGTCGATGAGGACCTGCCCGGACTGGGGCTCTTCGAGGCCCGCGATGAGCCGCAAGACCGTGCTCTTGCCGCTGCCCGACGAGCCCAGCATCGAGAGGAACTCGCCAGCGCGAACCGCAAGGGAAATGCCCCGGACCGCGGGGACCTCGCCGAATTTCTTCGTCAGGCCGCTGATGACGACCGAAGCACCGGGCATGCACGCACTCTCGACAGCGACAAGAGAGGAGCAACGCGGCCGACGGTGAGGTGCGCTGCGGCACGGACGCGCACAGCACCGCCGCCGATGCCTCTCACTCTACTATGAGCGACGCTCGGAACCAAACACCGCCCGCCGGTCGGGCCTTACTTCACCCGCCAGCCGTCGTACTTCTGCTGCAGGCGGGCCTGGTTCTCGGCGTAGTAGTCGCGGTCGAGATGCACCATCTCGTTGATGTGGGTGATGGCGACCGAGTTCTTCTCCTGCTCGGTCATGCGCTTCGCCACGTCCGGCACCGCGGGGGAAGTCGGCCAGGTGCGGATGAACTTGAGCTCATCGTCCTCGTCGAAGAAGAGATTGAGGAACTGGTGCGCCTCGCGCACGTACTTCGAGTCCTTGGCGATGCCGACGGCCGGGCTGAAATAGAAGCCCTGGTTGTACACCACATTGACCGGCTTGCCCGCGAGGTGTGCCGCGATGAAGTCGGTCGACCAGGTGAGCACCATGCTGATCTCATTCTGGTACAGCATCTGGGCGACCTGATCGCTCGCCTGCGTGTTGTGGAAGACGCGGATGTTGGGGCGCAGGCGGTCGAGCATCTTGAAGGCGCGGTCCTCGTCGAGCGGATAGAGCTTGTCGGGTGCCACGCCGTCGGCCATGAGGGCCGCCTCGAGCACGCCGCCGACCCAGGTGCCGAGCGAGCGCGGGCCGGGGAAGTTCGCCACGTCCCAGAAGTCGCGCCAGGAATTGGGCGGCTTGCTCTTGTAGGCGTCGGTGCGGTAGCCGATCTGGTAGACGGTGATGTAGGGCGATACGGCATAGGGCGACTTGGTGCCCGGCAGCGCCGCCTTGGCGTTGGGCAGCCAGTCGTAATTCAGTTTCTCGACCAGACCCTCCTTGCCCGCGCGCAACGGCTCCACCTCGTCGTCGAACCAGATCAGGTCGTAATGCTCGGGGTTGCCGTGCGTCATCGCGGTCTGGAATTTGCCGTAGCTGAAGGGCGTCACGTCCTTGATCTCGATGCCCGTGGCCGCCTTGAAGGGGTCCTCGAAGCCGGCGCGGATGCCCTTGCCGAAGCCGCCGCCCCAGGTGAGGAAGATGAGCGGGCCCTTGTCCGAGGCGGCGCGTGCCGCCCGCCAGGACGAGAGAATGCTCGGCAGCAGGAGTGCCGTGCCGCCCGCCGCCGTCGCGCGAAGCAGCCCGCGCCGCGAGATTGCGGTGCCCGTGGGCTCGTCTTTTTTTGTCGTCATGGATGCTCCCTGTTCTGCGTGCTCGGCGGGCCCTCTCCCATCGCTCGGGCGAATGCCGGCGCGGGTGCGAGAGCCCGGCTCGAGAGCTCGATGTGCGCCGCGCGCGTGCCGCATGGCCGCCACGGGCATTACAGCTCGTATCCAACGGGGGCTACATGTGTAAATCGAAATATTTTGATTTCGAAATTCAAGTTTCTTGATTCGGCCCTCGTTGGCGCGGGCTTCTCGGGCCGTGCCGGCTAGCCGCCCGAGGCCGCGGGATCGAGCAGGTCGCTGAGCCCGTCGCCGAGCATGTTGAAGCCGAGCACCGCGAGAAAGATCATGGCCGCCGGCGCGAGCACGAACCAGGGTGCGGTCTCGAGGTACTGGAAACCCACCTGCACCATCGAGCCCCAGGTCGCGGTCGGCGGCTGCGCGCCGAGACCGATGAAGCTCACGCTCGATTCCGTGATGACGGCGAAGCCGACGCCCAAGGTGGCCTGCACGATGACCGGGTTGATGGCGTTGGGCAGCATGTGGCGGAAGAGCACGCGCCAGGGCGGCACGCCGACCGCGTGTGCCGCGAGGATATAGTCGCTGTGCTTGAGGGAGAGGACCTGCCCGCGCACGAGGCGCGTGAAGGTCGGCACCGAGACGACCGCGATGGCGATCATGGCATTGAGCAGCCCCGGCCCGAGCACGGCCGCGATGGTGAGCGCCAGCACGAGCGGCGGCAGCGCCATGAGGCTGTCGAGGAGGCGCATCATGGCCTCGTCGATCGCCCCGCCCGCGTAGCCCGAGACCAGTCCGAGCGGCACGCCGATCGAGACCGCGATGAGCACCGCGGCCACGCTGACGGCGAGCGAGAGGCGAGCCGCGTAGATGACGCGCGTCGCGATGTCACGGCCGAGATCGTCGGTGCCGAGGGGGTGCGCCTCGCTCGGCGCCTCCAGCATCGCGCGGTAATCGATCTCGTCGGGCCCGTAGCGCGCGAGCTCGGGCGCCAGGATCGCGGCGCCCACCTCGAGGATCACCAGCACGATGCCGGCCGCGGCGAGCCGGTTGGCGAAGAGCCTGCGCCACGCCGCGGCGAAGCCGCCGCGCCGCCTGAGCCGCCATGCGCGCGTTGTTGCCTTGGCGGCGAGCTGGCGCTCCATCGCCGGCCCTCAGGCCTGGCGCGTGCGCGGGTCGAGCAGGCCGTAGCTCACGTCGACCGCGAGGTTGGCCAGCACGACGACGAACGTGATGAGCAGTACCACCGCCTGGACCACGGGATAATCGCGGCTCAGGATGCCGTCGACGAGGAGGCGGCCCAAGCCCGGCACGCCGAAGATCGTCTCGGTCACCACGGCGCCGCTGAAGAGCGTGCCGAGCTGGATACCGAGGACGGTCACCACCGGCAGCATGGCGTTCCTGAAAGCGTGGCGCAGGATGACCCGGCCTTCCCGAAGGCCCTTGGCGCGCGCGGTCTTGATGTAGGCGTGCCCGAGCACGTCGGCGAAGCTCGAGCGGCTCTGCCGCATGGCGATGGCGCCGACGCCCAGGCTCAAGGTCACCGCCGGCATGAGCGAGGTCCTGAAGCTTTCCCACGGGTCGGCGAAGAGGGAGACGTAGCCCGAGGGCGGCAGCCAGTGCCACTTGAGCGCCACGAAGTAGATGAGAACGCCGCCCACGAGGAAGTAGGGCATGGCGGCGCCCGCCAAGGCCGCGACCGTGCCGAGCCAGTCCTTCCAGGAGTTGGGGCTCGCCGCGGCGAGGACGCCGAGCGGGATGCCTATGAGGAGGGCCAAGAGCCAGGCGCTGAGGCCGATCTGCACCGTCGGCAGGATGCGCGGCTCCATGAGATGCCAGACGCGCTCGCGGCTCTGGATGGAGCGCCCGAAGTCGCCGGAGAGCAGCTTCGCCATCCAGCCGGCGTATTGCGCGTAGAGCGGCCGGTCGAGGCCGCTCTCGGCGCGCAGATCCGCGACGGTCTCGGCGCTGACCTCGCCCTGCGCCTGCCCCAGCATCAGCATGACCGGGTCGCCGGGGAGGAGGCGCATGAGAAAGAAGACGATGATCGAGGTCAGGAAGATGACCGGGATGGTGGCGAGAAGACGCCTGAGGATATATGCCGCCATGCCGTCTCGCTCTCGCCTTCAGGGCACCTCGAGAAGCTCGAAGATGTCGGTATCGGTGCGCGAGAAAAGGAGGACGAGTCCCGCCGGGGTCTTCTCGTAGACGCGCGTCTCGGCGCCCTCGTAGACGAGCGGCGGGCGCTCCGGGCTGAGGCGGAAGTTCTCCATGTCCTCGCGCGTCTCCCAGGCCGTGATGCTGTAGCCCTTGAGCGGGTCCTTGCTCGAGAAGAGGATGTCGCGCGCGACGAAGCCCTTGGCCTTCCTCGCGAGCTCGGTGTTCTTCTTGAGGAGCGCCAAGGCCTGCTGCTTATTCTCTTCCGCAACGATATGCAAGGTGATCATCGTCACCATGGCCGGCACCTCTGGCTCCGTTATGCGTCGACGCCGGCGAGCTCGCAGGCGCGGGGGAACACCTCCTCGGCGAAGCTCCTGACGACCGAGGCGGCGCTCTGCCCGGCGATGCAGTGCGGTCGGATCGTGACTTGCGTGATCTTGGGGCCGAGCGCCCGCGCGAGCTGCCCTGCTACGCGCTCGGGATTGCCGGCGAGCACCATGGACTCGACGATTTCGCCGGGGAGGAGTGCCGCCGCCTCGCGCGCGAGCGTAGGATCGCGCCGCGCCGCGATCTCGACGAAGGCCTCGGGCAGCTCGAGGCCGAGCGCCTCGAGGTAGTCCCAGTGGGGATATTGCGTCATCACCCGCTGAGCCGCGCGCAGCCGCATCACCGCGTAGGCCGCGTCGTCGTCCTCGGCGATCGCGGCCTCGACCCGGAGGCCGATGTCGAGCGAACCGGGGTCGCGGCCCGCCTTCGCCATGCCCTCCTCGAGCTGGCTCACGTAGAACGCGAAGGCCTCGGGGACGAGCGTGTTGGCGATGAGCACGCCGTCGGCGATCTCGCCGGCCAAGCGGGCGATCTGGGCGCCATGGGTCGCGAAATAGATGGGGATGCGCGCGCGCAACGGCTTGAAGGAAAGACTTCCGCCCGCCAGCGAGACGACTTTGCCCTCCCGCGTGACGCGCTCGCCGCGCAAGAGATCGCGCACCATCTGGACGGCCTCGCGCATCGCGGCTACCGGCAGCTTGCGCTCGATGCCGAGCTCGCGGAAGCCGGCGCCGCCGATCCCCAGGCCCAAGAGCGCGCGTCCGCCCGCAAGCTCGTCGAAGGTGGCGATGGTGCTCGCCGTGACCGCGGGATGGCGCGAGTAGGGGTCGGTGACGCCGGGCCCGAGGAGGAGCGTGCTCGTCCGTGCCGCGACCGCCGCGAGCCCGAGGTAGCACTCGCGCGCCAAGCGCACGTCGGCGTACCACAAATAGCGGTAGCCGATGGCCTCGCTGAGCCGGCCGAGCTCGACGAGCTCGGAGGTGGCGTAGTCCGCATTGAGGAGCACGCCGAGAGCCGGAGGCATGTGGCGCTCTCCCGACCGGCCGGCGCCCTAACCCGCCTTCAGCGCCTCCCTCGTCTCGGGTGCACCTCCGATGACCCAGTTCTCCTTGGCGATGTTCTCGAAGATGACGTGGACGCCGTCGCGCTTGGAGCCGCCGATGCGGACCAGCGCATCGGTGATGATCTCGGCGATCCGGCGCTTCTTCTCGACCGAACGGCCCTCGTAAAAGGCGACACGAACGACCGGCATGTCTCTCTCCTCCTCGCTTAAGCCCCCAGCTCGAGATCCTGGAAGGCGATGATGCCATCCTGCGCGTGGACGAAGCCCTTCACTTTCGGGCTGAGCCCCTTGAAGTCCGAGCTGTAGTGCCAGGGCACATAGACCGCGTCGTCGTTCATGAGCTCGGAGATCTTGCGGAAGACGCCGCGGCGGTCCGCCTCGCTCTTCGCCTCGCGCTCGCCCACGATGAGCGCGTCCATCGCCGGATCGTCGTAGGCGTTGTACTTGGCGTAGGAGCCGGCGGATTGCAGCAGGATGGCGAGATATTGGTCCGGGTCCGGGCGATAGCCCCACCAGCCCTGCAGATCGACGGGCAGCGTGCCGGCGGCGAGCGTCGCGGTGTAGGCGGCCGAATCGATCTGATCGATCGCGATGGTGACGCCGAGCTCGGCGGCACTCGCCTGGAAGAGCTGCGCCGCGCGCTGCTTCACCGGATCGGGCTGGAGGGGCGCATGGATGGTGACGGGACCCAGTCCCGCTTCGCCGATCAGGCGCTTTGCCTTCTCCATGTCGTGCGTGAACGGCTTGTAACTGGCATCGTGGAAAGGACTCCCGGGGAGGATGCCGTCGTAGCCGATGGCGCCGGTGCCGAAGTAGGCGACCTGGTGGAGCGCTTCGCGATCGATCGCCCACTGGAAGGCCTGGCGGAACTTCTTGTTCCGCCCGGGATAGGCCGCGTGAAGGTTGAAGCCGAAATATTCCCAGCGGAAGCCGACCTTCTCGGAAACCACGATCTCTTTCGATTCGCGCAAGCGCCGGATGTCCTGGAGCGGCAGCGCCTCGGCGATCTGCACGCCGTCCGAGCGCAGGGTGGCGAGGCGCGTGCTGTCCGTGGGAATGGAGCGCAGCACCACGCGCTCGAGGAGCGGCTTGCCGGCCACCCAGTAGTCCGGGTTCTTCTCGAGGACCGTCTGGTTGTCGCGGGAATAATCGGCGAGCTTGAAGGGCCCGGTTCCCACCGGATGCAGGCCGTAATCCAGGCCCCACTTCTGCAATGCGGCGGGCGAGGCGATGCAGCCGGAGACGTCGGTGAAGGGAAAGAGGAACGCCGCAAAGGGATATTTGAGCGTCATCTTCACGGTCAGCGCATCGAGCGCCTCGATGCGGTCGAGCGTCCTGATCTCGCCGCCGCGGATGGAGCCCACCTTGGGATCGCGGATGCGCTCGATGTTGTAGCGCACCGCCTCGGCGTCGAAGGGCGTGCCGTCCTGGAAGCGCACCCCTTGGCGCAGCTTGAGGAGGAAGGTCTTGTCGTCGGGCTGCTGCCACGATTCCACGAGCCCCGGCGCCAATCGCCCCTGCCGGTCGACGGTGAAGAGCGCGTCATGCACCGCCCGCGTCGCGGCACGTCCCTGGATATTGCCGGTGCGGTGCGGATCGAGCGTGAGCGGGTCGGCGAAGATCGCGACCGATATCGTGCCGCCCGGCTTGACGATGGCGGCGGCACTCCGCCGTAAGGGCAGCAGGCCGCCCAACGCGCCCGCGGCCGCAAGGCCCATGAGCTTGCGTCTTGTCACCATGACTGCATCCTCTCCTGTCCGATTTTATCGTTGCCTGATTTCGTGCCGCCGCGCGTTTGCCCGCGCGTGAGGCCGAGCGGAACTGCTAGTCCCCCGCCGCAGCGCGTTCAACGAAAGATTTGGCGACGGGCCTTGCCCTAGCGCTGCTATCGCGAAGAAAGCGGCGGCGTCGCTCGCGGGCGCTGTGCGCGCGCCTCGGAAAAATCCAATGACGGGATCGATTTGCGCTCAGAGGCCACGGCCATCCATCACAGCGGAGTGCTGTCGATGGACACCCGGCTGACCCCTACGTTACATTGTGGCAATGCGTCCCCGGCGAAATCCCTCGAGCAGGCACCGCACCCGGCCTCCTTGCCGGCCCTCGCCGTCCTCGCTCGGGGTGCCTCGGCGCGAGCCTCGGTCATGACGGAGCCGCGAGCGGCTGCGGCCGGCGAGGGCAGCCCGGTGCTCGAGGTCGACGACCTCTCTACGCACGTCTTCCTGCGTGGTGCCGTCGTGCGCGCGGTCGACGGCTTCTCCTGCAAGCTCGCCAAGGGCGAGACGCTCGGCGTGGTCGGGGAGTCCGGCTGCGGCAAGAGCATGACGGCGCTCTCCATCCTGCGCCTCGTGCCCAATCCGCCCGCGCGCATCGTCCGCGGCGCCGTCCGCTTCCAGGGCCGCGACCTCCTGCCGCTCGCGGAAGCCGAGATGCGCAGGATCCGCGGCAACGAGATCTCGATGATCTTCCAGGAGCCGATGACCTCGCTCAATCCGCTGATGACGGTGGGGCGGCAGATCAGCGAATCGATCGTGCTGCACCAGGGCCTCTCGCGCCGCGATGCCTGGGAGAAGGCCGTCGAGATGCTGCGCCTGGTGCACCTCTCCGAGCCCGAGCGCCGGGCGCGCGATTTTCCCTATCAGATGTCGGGCGGCATGCGTCAGCGCGTGATGATCGCGATGGCGCTAGCCTGCAATCCCAAGATTCTCCTGGCCGACGAGCCGACCACGGCGCTCGACGTGACGATTCAGGCGCAGATCCTGCGCCTCATCGCGGAGCTCAGCGAGAAGCTCGGAACCGCGATCATGCTCATCACCCACGACCTCGGCGTCATCGCCGAGCACGCCGACCGCGTGGCGGTGATGTATGCCGGACGGAAGGTGGAGGAGGCGGAGGTGGGCGAGCTCTTTGCGGCGAGCTGCCATCCCTACACCAAGGGACTGCTCGCCTCGGTCCCGCGCGTCGATCGCGGGGCCGATGCCGTCGGCCGCCGCCGGCTGAGCGAGATCAAGGGCAGCATTCCGGGCCCCGACGATCTGCCGCCCGGCTGCCGCTTCGAGCCGCGCTGCCCCTTCGCCAGCGACGCCTGCCGCGAGGCCTATCCGCCGCTCGAGGAGAAGCGGCCGGGCCATTGGGCCGCCTGCTGGCATGCCGACCGCGTGCTTGAGGCCGGCGCATGAGCGGGCCGGGCGTAGCCCCCGGCACCGCGAGCGCGCCGCCGCCGACGCTCGAGGTGCGCGACCTCGCCAAGCATTTTCCCATCCGCAAGGGCGTGCTCTCGCGCAAGTCGGGCGTCGTCCGCGCGGTCGACGGCATCTCGCTCTCGCTTCGCCGCGGCGAGACCCTCGGCCTCGTGGGCGAGAGCGGCTGCGGCAAGTCGACCGCCGGCAAGGCCATCCTCAAGCTGATCGAGCCGACGGGCGGCACCATCAAGCTCCTCGGCAGGGACATCACGCGGATGAGCAAGGCCGAGCTGCGCCCCCTCAGGCGCGAGATGCAGATGATCTTCCAGGACCCCTACTCGTCGCTCAATCCGCGCATGTCGGCGGGGGAGATCGTGGCGGAGCCGCTCGGCGTCCACCGCATCGCCGCAGGCCGCGAGAAGGCGGAGCGCGTGGCCGCGCTCTTCGAGCGGGTGGGGCTGCGCGCCGAGCAGATGGCGGATTTTCCCCAGCGCTTCTCCGGCGGCCAGCGCCAGCGCATCGGCATCGCGCGTGCGCTCGCCGTGGGCCCGCGGCTCATCGTCGCCGACGAGGCGGTCTCCTCGCTCGAACGTCTCGATCCAGGCCCAGGTGATCAATCTCCTCATGGACCTGCAGGACGAGTACGAGCTCTCCTACCTCTTCATCGCGCACGACCTCGCGGTGATCCAGCACATCAGCCACCGCATCGCCGTGATGTATCTCGGCCGCATCGTCGAGCTCGCCGACAAGCGGGCACTCTTCACAGCACCCCTGCATCCCTACACGGAGGCGCTGCTCTCCGCCTCGCCCGTTCCCAATCCGGCGGCGCGGCGGCGCGATCAGATCATTCTCGCGGGCGAGGTGCCGAGCCCCATCACGCCGCCGAGCGGCTGCCACTTCCACACGCGCTGCCCCTATGCGCGCGAGGAGTGCCGCGAGGTGGCGCCGCTTTTGCGCGAGATCAGGCCCGGACATTGGGCGGCCTGCCACCTGCGCTGAGCTCTCTCAGGCGAGCGTCTCCGCCGGGGTGCGGGAGGCCGCGGCCGGCGCCGGGCCGGTCCGCTCGAAGCAGCCGAGGACCCAGTCGCGGAAGGCGAGCACGCGCTCCGAGCACTTCGCCTCGGTCATCAGAAAATAATAGCCCTTGGCCGTGGTCATGGCGGCGTCGAGCGGACGCACGAGCCGGCCCTCCCTCAAGAGGTCGTCCGTCAAAAGGTTCCAGCCGAGTGCGATGCCCTGTCCCCCGCAGGCGGCCTGGAGGAGGAGGGGATGGCTGTTCATCTTGAGGCTCACGTGGTCGGTGTAGCCGGTGATGCCCTGCTCGGCGAACCACACCGGCCAGTCGATGAGGTCCGGGCGGTCGTCGTCGATCGAGAGCAGGGTCTCGCCGAACAGCTGCTCGACGCTAGTGAGGTGCTGCCGCCCGCGGAGATAGGCGGGGCTGCACACCGGAAAGACGCGGCCCGGCAGCAAAAGCGTCGCCTTGAAACCCGGCCAGGGCCCGGTGCCGAAGGCGATGCCCGCGTCAACCTGGTCCGCCACCTTTTGGAAGCCGCGGTCGGTCGCCACGATCTGCACCTCGATCTCGGGGTGGAGCGCTCTGAACCGGGGGAGGCGTGGGATGAGCCAATAGGTGGCGACCGCGAAGGTGACGCCGATGGCGATGCCCACGGGCCAGCTGCCGCCACGCAGATCGTCGGCCGCGTTGGCGACGTGCTCGAAGGCCATGGCGGCGGCGCGGTAGAGGCGGCTGCCGGCCCGCGTGAGCTCGAGCCCTCGGTGGAGGCGCCGGAAGAGGGCGATACCGAGCTCGCGCTCGAGCGCGCGCACCTGCTGGCTCACCGCCGCCTGGGTCACGCCGTGCTCCCGTGCCGCGAGCGTGAAGCTCGAATGGCGCGCCGCCGCCTCGAACATCAGCAGCGCCGAGAGCCGCGGAAGCCGGGTGAGAAGATCAGCCATCGCCGTGCCAAGCCTCGCCACCGAAAGGGAACATCGCAGTATCGCACGAGCCGCATTGTGCGGGCGCGAAAACTCTATCTCGTAGCAGGCGCTTCGTCCAGCCGGCGCCCGCGTAGGCTCTCCATAGGGCCCCGTCCTACCGACCGTCAATGAGGTCAGGGGCGAGCTACGGGGTCTTAAGCACCGCAGCGCTGCTGTTGGAACGCTCATAGCGACGCGCATATTCGCAAGGACCTACGGAGCCACCCGCGCCGAAGTGGCGGTCAGCGTTGAGGATTGTTGCCAATGATGCTGGCTCATCGGGTCGAGCGGTGCACCTACGGCAATGGGAACGAATGACGAAGTGACAGCCTGCGATCAATCGTTCGGATGAGTTGTACGTACGAGCCGTTCCGGATGTTCGGTACTCCTACATTTTTTGTCACCCAGATAGCGCCACCGGTCTGGGCCACCGTCCAAGTTGATATGCCACCCTCGGGATCATCGATTTGAATTTGCCCGATCGGAAGCTTCACGGTCCTGGGAAATCTCAGCGATCGGTCAGCCGCTGAGTAGGTGCTAAAGCCCAAATGTTCCGAGATTACCTCGAGAGTACCATCGACCTCGACGGCATCGACTCCAGCGCGGGATTGAAAAACTGACACAGTGAGCATCTGAATGTCGTGGGAACGAAGAGCAATGTCCCATTTGGCCAGCCGCTTGTTGGCGACCACGAGCACACTGCGCGGCACTAGGGTCTGTACCCGCATAATGTCTTGAAAAAGTTGTCCGAATGTGATTCACCGTGGTTGGAGGTGGATCATGCGGTTTGATTTGAGCGACGAGGAATGGGCGGTTCTTGAGCCGTTGATGCCGGGCCTTCGCAAGAAGGCGCGAGAGGATGATCGCCGGATCATGAATGGCATCTTCTACGTGCTGCGCACCGGCATGCCGTGGCGAGATTTGCCGGAGCGCTATGGGCCTTGCACGACGGTCTACAATCGCTTCAACCGCTGGTCTCGCCGCGGCATCTGGAAGCGGATTTTCGACGCGCTGGCCGCGACATCGCACGATAGCCTCTATCTGATCGACAGCACCATCGTGAAAGCGCATCGCGCGGCGAGCGGCGCAAAAGGGGGGAGAAAAATCAGGCGATCGGTATTAGCCGGGGCGGGCGCAGCACGAAGATCCATGCGGTCGTCGACGGCAAAGGCCGCCCGCTGAACTTCATCGTCACGGGCGCACAGGTCCATGACAGCCAAGTCGTCGAAGCGGTGCTGGACACGCCCAAGCCGCCCCTCGCCGTCGCGGCCGACAAGGCTTATGACAGCCAAAAGGTCCGCCAGCAGATCAGGGACGAAGGTGCCTTGCCCGTCATCCCCAGCCGCAGCAATGCCACCAAGAAAGCCTATTGTCCCAAGCGCATCTATCGCAGGCGCCACAAGATCGAAAATTACTTCTGCCGCATCAAGGATTGGCGGCGCATCGCAACCCGATACGACAAGCTGGCCAGAAACTTCCTTGCCGCCGCAGCCCTCGTCGGAGCACTCTACTGGATCAAATTGTGAGTCCAGACCCTAATGGAAAGGGCGGCGAAGTGAGAATGAGATTCACCTTGCCTCGAGCTCGAGCTAGTTCGTGGTGACTAAGGGCATCTTCGATGGTCCCACTGATCATCTTACCGAGGTTAGTGCGGTATGCACGTGTGACCTCTCCGTTGCGACGCTTAGCTTTCGGCCTTAGCGAACTCTCTGGCAAGTGTCGCTCCGCGTAATAAGGTTATCCGATGGGGTGGGGCGGACGGATCGTATCCGATATTTTTCAGGCGTCGACCGTAGTGGTGCTCGCGTACCTAGAATAGCATTGAGTAGGTTCTCGCAAAAGGGAGGGCGTTCATCAAGGCGCTGCTGGGTCGGGGCGAGCATGGGCCTCAGACGTTGTGGTTCGAGGAAGATCGATTTCGAGGAGACGAGTAAAGTGCCATGGGCCCGACGTGGGAAATTGCCAATGTCGCACGCATGGTGGATGACCGGCAGGCGACGCGGGAAGCAGCATGAGCGTTGAAAAGCATTGAGTTTACTGCCCGATTATCCTATTGTCTAGAACAAATAAGGAACTCTGGTCCCTGCGAACACTATAGGTAGTGGCTATTATGGATTTCTTTCACAAAATGTGACAGGGTAAGATGCGGATGCGTCGGGCAAGGGGGACTGCGATGCGAATAAAAATCACTAAGCGTGAGGAAGGATCGATTCCGTCGGAGACAGTCGTTACGATTCTGACGACGCGCGGACCGGAAGAAGTTGTCGTCCACGCCACCCAAGCGTCAGCGGCCAGTGTCGAGGCTGGTTATATCGGCGAGAAGGATGATCAGGTCCTGGTAGAACTTCCTCGCGAGACCCTCTCCGGTCGGTGGAGAGTGTGGGTGCCCAAAACAGCGGTCGCATAATCGGTTCAGCCCAGGGGAAGGGGCCGATGATACTGACGGATCGTGAAATCCAAATTTTCATCGCGAACAAACAGATTACGATCGATCCCGAGCCGTCGATAGATGCCTACAGCTCCACTAGCCTCGACCTCACCCTCGGTGAAAGGGGAGAAATTTGGAAGGACCTGCCCGGTCAACCGATCCAACCCGATGCTAAGGGCTATAATTTCAGGCAATTGGCGGCGCGAAGAGACAAGGTTGCGCTGGACGGATTCCCCTTCAAATCGAAAGCTTTGCTCCTTGCGTGGACGCGTGAGACCGTAGACCTGCCTTATACGTCTCGCATCGCTGCCAGGGTCGAAGGCAAAAGCGGATTGGCGCGCTTAGGAATGTTAATTCACATGACCGCGCCCACGATCCACGCGGGGTTCAAAGGCCAGATACAATTGGAAATGTACAACCTCGGCCCCTATGACGTTATTCTCGACGCCGGCATGCCAATTTGCCAATTGATTTTTGAAATAACATTCGGAACGCCTGCAAAGGGCTATGTCGGCCAATTCGCGGGACAAGCGGCAAGATAGCAATTCAGCTACTCCAGCTTTCGCTTTCACATCGGCCCACCACCGTCCGGCCGGGAGCGTGCCCGGCCCACCCGCCTCCGGAAAGCCCTGCTTGGTCATGGACCCGCTCCCCATCTTTCATTGCAGCTGTCCCATTGCTGGGCTAGTGTCCCGGCCGCAAAGCGCCCCGTTGCGCGCCGATAGCGGGACGATCCCGCTCCTCGATCGGCGAGCAGTCTCGGGTACGGACTCCCAGTCACGCGGCTCGGCAGGCTCAAGGCGCACGGGACTCGGTGCGGCGGCCAGGCGGCTTCGCTCAACGCGAAAGGCCCGCGATCTCGAAAGGAAAACGCAGTGCTCAAGCTCGGGTACAAGGCGTCGGCGGAGCAATTCGGGCCGCGCGAGCTCTTGAAGTTCTCCTGCCAGGCGGAGGCGTCGGGCTTCGACTCCGTCTTCGTCAGCGACCATTTCCAGCCCTGGCGCCACCACGGCGGCCACGCGCCCTATTCCTTCGCCTGGCTCGGGGCGCTCGGCGCCAGCACCTCGCGCGTCGTCCTCGGCACCAGCGTGGTGACGCCGACCTTCCGCTACCACCCCTCCATCGTGGCGCAAGCCGTGGGGACGCTCGCCGTGATGTTCCCGGGCCGCGTCATCCTCGGCGTCGGCACCGGCGAATCGCTCAATGAGGTGCCGGCCCTCGGCATGAAGTGGCCGGGCTTCAAGGAGCGCCACGGCCGGCTCAAGGAGGCGATCGAGCTCATCAAGCAGCTCCTCTCCGGCGAGCGCATCAGCTACGAGGGCGCTTATTATCGCACCGCCAATGCCACGATCTACGACCGCCCGGAGGCGCCGGTGCCGATCTACGTCGCGGCCTCGGGCCCGACCGCGGCCAAGCTCGCGGGCGAGGTCGCGGACGGCTTCATCTGCACGAGCGGCAAGGCGCCCGCCCTCTATAACGAGACGCTGCTGCCCAACGTCGAGGCCGGCCTCGCGGCCTCGGGGCGCGCCAAGGACGCCATCGAGCGCATGATCGAGATGAAGGTCTCGTTCGACCACGACCGCGCCCGCGCCATGGAGGCGACGCGCCATTGGGCGGCACTCGCCCTCTCGCCTGAGGAGAAGACGGGGGTCGAGGACCCGATCGAGATGGAGCGCCTCGCCGACGCGCTGCCGCTCGAGCGGGCGGCAAGCCGCTGGATCGTCTCGACCGATCCCGAGGAGCACATCGAGAAGCTCAAGCCCTATCTCGATCTCGGCTTCAACCATCTCGTCTTCCATGCGCCCGGCCCCGACCAGGAGCATTTCCTCCGCCTCTATGGCGCCGAGGTGCTGCCTCGCCTGCGTCAGCGCTTCGGCTGAGCGGGCATCGCCGCCGCCCGTGCTTGCGTGCGGCCGAATTGCGCGACATGCTGCCGCCGCACGCGACCGCTGCTGAGGCTTGAGGCACGCCGCAGATGGAACGCAACACGGTGAAGCTCGTGGCCGTGTCGGGGATGCCGCTCGTGGCGGCGGGCGACGATCTCGCGGCACTGGTGATCGCGGCGCTCGAGGCGGGCGGGCATGCCCCGGCCGACGGCGACGTGCTGGTGATCGCGCAGAAGGTGGTATCCAAGGCGGAAGGTCGCTATGTCGACTTGGCGTCGGTGCGGCCCTCGGAGCGCGCGCGAGAGCTTGCCGCGGCCGTCGACAAGGACCCGGCCATGATCGAGGTGGTGCTCTCGGAATCGCGGCGCGTGCTGCGCCACCGGCCGGGCGTGCTGATCGTCGAGCATCGTCTCGGCTTCGTCATGGCCAATGCCGGGATCGATCACTCGAACGTGGAGCAGGGCGGGGGTCCGGGCCGCGTGCTCCTTTTGCCGCGCGATCCCGATGCTGCCGCCGAAGCGTTGCGCCAGCGCCTCGCCGGCCACTTCGGCACGGCGCTCGCGGTCATCGTCAGCGACAGCTTCGGGCGCGCCTGGCGCAACGGGACGGTGGGCGTGGCACTGGGTGCCGCCGGTCTGCCCGCACTCCTCGACCTGCGCGGCCGGCCCGATCTCTACGGCAATGCGTTGAGGGTGACGCAGACCGGCTTCGCCGACGAGATCGCCGCCGCAGCCTCGCTCCTCATGGGCCAGGCCGACGAGGGCCTGCCGGTCGTGCTCGTGCGCGGGCTCTCCTGGCAAGGTGCTGCGCTGCCGGCCGCGGCACTTGTGCGCAAGGCCGACGAGGATCTCTTCCGATGACGGCGCCCCCGGCAGGCGACGAGGGTCGCGTCCTCGTCCTCTCGGGCGGCGTCGGCGGCGCCAAGCTCGCGCTCGGCCTGGCGCGCGTGCTGGCACCCGGCCGGCTCGTGGCGGTCGCCAATACGGGCGACGATTTCGAGCATCTCGGCCTCGCCGTCTCGCCCGATCTCGACACCCTCATGTACGTGCTCGCGGGCCTCGACAATCCGCAGACCGGCTGGGGGCGCAAGGACGAGAGCTGGACCTTCATGGCAGCACTCGCGGCACTCGGCGGCGAGACCTGGTTCCGCCTGGGCGACGGCGACCTCGCGACGCACGTGGAGCGCACGCGGCGGCTGGCGGCGGGCGAGCCGCTCTCGCGCATCGCCGCCGATTTCTGCCGCCGCCTCGGCATCGCGACGCGGCTCCTCCCCATGTCGGACGACCCGGTGCGCACGCGCGTGAGGACCGCGGACGGCTGGCTGCCCTTTCAGGAATATTTCGTCCGCCGGCGCTCCGAGCCTCGCGTCCTCGGCTTCGCTTTCGAGGGCGCCGATCGCGCGAAGCCTCACCCCGATTTCCTCGCCGCCCTGCGCGATCCGGATTTGCGCGCCGTGGTGGTCGCACCCTCCAACCCCTTCATCAGCATCGATCCGATCCTGGCATTGCCCGGCGTGCGCGCGGCGCTGGCGGCAGCGCCGGCGCCGGTCGTGGCCGTCTCTCCCATCATCGGCGGACGCGCGGTCAAGGGGCCCACCGCCAAGATGATGGGCGAGCTTGGCCTGCCGCTAAGCGCTGCCGCGGTCGCGCGCCATTATGGCGCACTCCTCGATTGCTACATCGTAGACGAGCGGGACAGCGCTGCTGCCGCCGAGCTCGAGGTGCCCGTGGTCGCGGCCAAGATCCTGATGACGAGCCTGGCCGAGCGCGAGGCGTTGGCGCGCGCGGTGCTGGCGGCGGCGGATGCCGTGCCGCGCGCGGCGGCCGTCCGCCGCCGGGGCCGTGGCGCTCTATGAGTGCCGCGGGCGGCATCTGGGCTGCCGTGCCGGTCAAGGATACGCGCCAGGCGAAGCAGCGCCTCGCCGGGCTGCTGCCGCCCGAGCTGCGCCGTCCCCTGGCACTCGCCATGCTCGAGGACGTGCTCGCCGCCCTCGCCGCTGCTCCCGGCCTCGCCGGCATCCTGGTGGTGACCGAGGATGTGGACGCCCGCGCGCTGGCCGAGCGCTTCGGCGCAGGCACCGTGGCCGAGGACGCGAACGCGGGCCACACGGCCGCGGTCGCCGCGGCGGCGCGGCGCCTCGTCAAGGAGGGCCGCGCCGGCATGCTCGCGGTGCCGGGCAACGTCCCGCTCGCGACCGCGGCAGAGGTCGAGCGTTTTCTCGCCGCCCACGGCCCGGCACCCGCCTTCACAATCGCACCGGCGCACGACGAGCGCGGCTCGAATGCCGTGCTGGTCTCGCCGCCCGATGCCGTGCCGCTCTCTTTCGGCAACGACAGCTTCTGGCCGCACTTGCGCGCCGCGGAAGTGCGCGGCATCCGCCCCGCGGTCGTGCGCTTGGCTGGCTTCGGGCTCGACATCGACGGCCCCGAGGACCTGGCGGCCTTCGCCGCGATCGGCCGGCACACCAAGGCGCTCGCCTGCCTCGAGAGCTTCGGCATCGCAAGGACGCTGCGCGCTTCGCGCGCGGGGGCGACAGCCGGGCGGGACTGACACCAGGGAGGAGCGGCACATGCAGATCGGCGTGATCGGCCTCGGCCGGATGGGCGGCAACATCGCGCGCCGGCTCATGCGCCACGGCCACGAGTGCCTCGTCCATGACCGCGAGGAAGCCGCCACGGATCGCCTCGCTGCCGAGGGTGCCAGGCCGGTGCGGCGTCTCGCGGATTTCGTCGAAGCGCTCGCCGCACCTCGCGCCCTCTGGGTCATGCTGCCGGCGGGCGAGGCGACCGAGGCGGCGATTGGCGAGCTCGGCGCGCTGCTGGCTGAGGGCGACATCGTGATCGACGGCGGCAACTCCCACTTCCACGACGACGTGCGCCGCGCAGCATGGCTCAAGGAGAAGGGCATCCGCTACGTCGACGTGGGCACCAGCGGCGGCGTCTGGGGGCTCGAGCGCGGCTATTGCATGATGATCGGCGGCGAGCCCGAGGCCGTGGCACACCTCGACCCGGTCTTCGCGGCACTCGCCCCCGGCCTCGGCGACATCCCGCGCACGGTGGAACGCGGCTCGCGCGACGGGCGCGCCGAGCGCGGCTATCTCCATTGCGGACCGCACGGCGCCGGACACTTCGTCAAGATGGTCCACAACGGCATCGAGTACGGCCTGATGCAAGCCTATGCCGAGGGCTTCGATATTCTGCGCAGCGTCGCCAAGGCGGAGATCCCTGCTTCGCGGCGCTACCGCCTCGATCTCGCCGCCATCGCCGAGGTGTGGCGCCGCGGCAGCGTCATCTCCTCCTGGCTCCTCGACCTCACGGCGTCAGCACTCGCCGAGGATGGCGAGCTCAGGCACTATTCGGGCTTCGTCGAGGATTCGGGCGAAGGGCGCTGGACGGTGCTGGCCGCCGTCGAGGAGGCGGTGCCGGCCGACGTGCTGACCGCGGCACTCTACGCGCGCTTCCGCTCGCGCCAGGAGCACACCTTCGCCGAGCGCCTGCTCTCAGCCATGCGCTTCAAGTTCGGCGGCCACGTCGAGCAGGCGGCGGGCAGTCCCTCTCCCGCAAGCGGGAGAGGGAGGGACCCGCGGCCGTAAGGCCGTGGGAGGGTGAGGGACGACGCCGGCATCGGGCATTCCCTCACCCTTCCCATCCCTTCGGGATGGGCCCCTTCCCTCTCCCGTAAACGGGAGAGGGATTTCTTGGTTTAGAGGAAGGAAAGGACGACGACATGGCGGACGATAGGGCACAGCTTCACGTGGCCGAGAGCGCCGAGGCGCTCGCCCGCGACGCCGCCGATTTTCTCTGCAGCGCGGCCACCGCCGCTGAGGCACGCTTCACCGTGTGCCTCGCCGGCGGCTCGACGCCCAAGCGGCTCTACGAGCTCCTCTCCGGTCCCGACTATGCCGGCCCCTTCCCCTGGGCACGAGCCCATTGGTTCCTCGGCGACGAGCGTTTCGTGCCGCACGACGACCGAGAGAGCAATTACCGCATGGTGCGCGAGACGCTCCTCGCGCGCGCGCCGGTGCCTCAAGAGAACGTCCACCCGGTGCCGACCGAGGGCCTGACGCCGGAGGCCGCGGCCGCGGCCTACGAGCAGGAGCTCAAGCGCCATTACGGCTCGGCTACGCTCGAGCGGGAGCGCCCGCTCTTCGACGTGACCCTCTTGGGCCTCGGCGAGGACGGCCACACGGCGTCGCTCTTCCCCGGCCATGCGGCGCTCGAGGAGCGCCAACGTTGGGCGCTCGCGGTGGCGGGCGCCAAGCCCGAGGTGCGCATCACGCTCACCTATTCCGTGCTCGAGAGCAGCCGGGAGGTGGTCTTCATGGTGGCGGGTGCCGGGAAGCGCGAGAGGCTCGCCGAGGTGCGGCGCGGCGGCGCGCTCCCGGCGGCGCGCCTCAAGCCCGTCGGCCGGCTCCACTGGTTCGCCGACCGCGCGGCGGCTCCCGAAGGGGCCTGAGCGCCGCGGCTCAGGCGAGCGTCATCTCGGTCAGCGGCACCACGCGCACGCCGGCCGCCTCGAGGCCCTGGCGCACGGCGCGCGCGGCCTCGACGGCACTCGGCTCGTCGCCGTGGACGCAGAGGCTGTCGAGCTTCTGCGGGATGTGCTTGCCGTTGCGCGAGACGATCTCGCCGTCGAGCACCATGGCGACGACGCGGCGCTTGATCTCCTCCGCGTCGTGCAGCACGGCACCCGCGATCTTGCGCGAGGTGAGGTTGCCGTCGTCGTCGTAGAGGCGGTCGCAGAAGCCCTCGCGCGCGAGCGGCAGGCCGAGCTCGAGTGCCGCGTGCTCCATCTCCGAGCCGGCCAGCGCCACATAGATCATCTTTGGGTCGACCGTCTTCATGGCGCGGCCGATGGCGAGCGCCATGTCGCGGTTCTCCGCCGCCATGTTGTTGAGCGAGCCGTGCGCCTTCAAGTGGCTCACCTTGACGCCGGCATAGGCGGCGATCGCCTGCAGCGCGCCGATCTGGTAGGCGACCATGTATTCGAGGTCGCGCAAGCCCATGTCGATGCGGCGGCGCCCGAAGCCCCAGAGGTCGTTGAAGCCCGGGTGCGCGCCGATGCTGACGCCCTTCTCCTTGGCGCGCATCACCGTGTGATGCATGACGTTGGAATCGCCCGCGTGGAAGCCGCAGGCGACGCTGGCGGAGCCGATGACGTCGAGGAGGGCGTCGTCGTTGCCGATCTTGAAGGCCCCGAAGCTCTCGCCCATGTCCGCGTTGAGATTGACTTCCTTGGCCATCGCCGCACTCCTCCTCAAGCCAGGCCGCCGGCCCTGGTCTTCCGCCGGCCCCTGTGGTACGAAGCCGATCTGGTACTAAGATCGAGACGATCATAAGATAGGCCTTTCCGGCCGATCAATCGAATCATCGGCTCCGTGGCGGGCGGTCGAGGTGACGGCGAGATTCCTCTCGAGCGGCGACAGCGCGCTCGTGGTCGAGTTCGGCGAGCGCATCGAGCGGCGGCTGAGCGACGAGGTGTTGCGGCTCGATGCGCGCGTCCGCGAGGCGGGGCTTTCCGGCGTCGTCGAGACCGTCCCCACCCTGCGCTCGCTCATGGTGCATTACGATCCCTTGCGTACGAGTGCCGCGGAGCTCCAAGCGGCGATCGAGCGGCTCATGGGCGCCGCGGCGGCGCTCGAGCGCAAGGGGCACCTCTGGCGTCTGCCGGTGTGCTACGAGGACGACTACGCCCCCGACCTCGCCGAGGTCGCCGAGAGGAAGGGGCTGGCGCCCGAGCAGGTCGTCTCGCTCCATTCGGGCACCCGTTATCACGTCTACATGATCGGCTTCCTCCCCGGCCTGCCCTACATGGGCGACCTGCCGGAGGCGCTGGCGCTGGCGCGGCGCGCCGACCCGCGCGTGCGGCTTCCCGCCGGCGCGGTCGCCATCGCCACCACCATGACCATCGTCTATCCGCTGGAGAGCCCGGGCGGCTGGCATCTCATAGGGGCTACGCCCGTCCGCCTCTTCGACGCGAGCTGGCCGCAGCCCGCACTCCTCGCCCCCGGCGATGCGGTCGAGTTCGAGCCCATCGACAAGCGCGCATTCGCCAAGCTCAAGACCGCGGTCGAGCGCGGCAAGTATCAGCCCCACCACGAGGAGCTGGCACCTTGAGCGCCGCCCTCAAGGTCGTAGCACCCGGCCTGCACAGCACGGTGCAGGACCTAGGCCGCTTCGGCTATCAGGCGGCGGGCGTGCCGGTGTCGGGCGCCCTCGACGCCGTGAGCCTGCGCCTCGCCAACCGCCTCGCCGGCAATGGCGACAATGCCGCGGCCCTCGAGATCCTCTACCACGGCCCGACCTTCGAGGTGGAGGCAGCGAGCGTGCGCGCAGCACTCGCGGGCGGCGGCGCCGTGCTCGAGCTCGTGGGCGAGCGCGCGCAACTGCTCGGCGGCTGGAGGAGCCACAGCTTCCGCCGCGGCGAGCGCTTCCGCGTGAGATTCCTCGAGGAGGCCTCCTGCTGCTATCTGGCGCTCGAGGGCGGCATCGCGGTCGAGCCCTGTCTCGGCAGTGCCGCCACTTACGTGCGCGGCGGCTTCGGCGGCTTCAAGGGGCGCGCGCTTCAAGCGGGCGATCTCCTGCCGCTCGCCCGCGAGAGCGTGGAGGAGCGTCCCGAGCTCGCACTTTTAAGCCCGCCCGGGGCGGGGCGCGAGCGGCCGCTCCGCGTCGTGCTCGGGCCGCAGCAGGATCATTTCAGCGAGGCGGCCTTGGAGCACCTCCTCGGCGCCGGGTTCGCCGTCTCGAAGGACGCCGACCGCATGGGCTTGAGGCTCGATGGGCCGCGGCTCGCTCACCGGGACGGCTACGACATCGCCTCCGACGGCATCGCCACCGGCGCCATCCAGGTGCCCGGCTCGGGCCAGGCCATCCTCTTGCTCGCCGATCACCAGACGACCGGCGGCTATCCCAAGATCGCCACGGTGATCTCGGCCGACCTGCCGCTCGCCGGCCGCCGCCGGCCGGGCGATGCCGTGCGCTTCGCCGCCGTCGAGGTGGCGGAGGCGGAGGCCTTGCGCCGCGCCGAGGAGGCGGCGTTCCAGGCGCTCGCCGCCAGCTTCGTTACGGCCGAAGCCGCCGCCGGCTTCGATCCCGAGCGCCTCTACCGCACGAACCTCATCAGCGGCGTGGTCTCGGGCCATGAGTGAGGGGGTATGACCGGCGATCAAGCAGGCTAGGGTGGCATCATGGGTCAATTGGCGAAGACCTTCCGGCTGAGCCGCATCCCGCTCTATCTCCAGGTGGCGGCCACGCTCGCCACGCCGCACTCGCCGTCCTCGCCGCGATGAAGGACATCGGCATCGCGTCCGCGCGCCAGACCCTCGTCATCGCGAGCGCCGATCCCGAGACGGCGCGGCTCTTGAAGGTGCCGCTCAATTCGCCGACCGCCGAGGCCCATTGCGTGGTCATCGACCGCCGCGGCTTCGCCATCTACATTGCCGACATCATCTACCGCGGCGATTGCATCCGCATCGAGACCAGCCTGCGCGCGCCGCCGGAGCGCTGAGGGAGCCCGAGGGAAGTCCATGAGCGACACGGCCAAGGGCGTCGGCGCGCGCATGGAGCGCAAGGAGGACGAGCGCCTGCTGCGCGGCCGCGGCCGCTACGTGGCCGACATCCGCCTCCCCGGCATGCGCGAGGTCGCCTTCGTGCGGAGCCCCCTCGCGCACGCGCGCATCAGGGGCATCGCGGTGCCCGAGCGCCTGAGCAGCTCCGTCTTCACCGCGGCCGATCTGGCCGGCGTCAAGCCGATCCGCGCCGTCTCGGGCCTGCCGGGCTTCAAGCCCTCGGTGCAGCCGGCCCTCGCCACGGGCAAGGTGCGCCACGTGGGCGAGCTCGTGGCGATGTGCGTGGCCGACAGCCGCGCCGCTGCCGAGGACATTGCCGCTGCCGTCACGCTCGATCTCGAGGAGCTCCCCGCCGTCCACGACATGCTGCAGGGGCGTACTGCCGGCGCGCCGCTCCTCCACGAGGAATGGGGCGACAACATCTTCCTCGAGACGCGCATAGACGGCGACATCGAGGCGGTGGCGGCCGAAGCCCCCATCCGCGTCAGCCGCGAGTTCCGTACCGCCCGGCAATGCATGGCGCCGCTCGAAGGGAAGGGCGTGCTCGCCGAATGGGACAACCGCCTGGACCAGCTCGTCGTCTATAGCGCTACGCAGATCCCGCACATCGTGCGCACGGGGCTTGCCGAGTGCCTCGGCCTCGAGCAGGGCCAAGTGCGCGTGATCTCGCCCGACGTGGGCGGCGGCTTCGGATATAAGGGCATCCTCGCCGCCGAGGAGATCGCGGTCGCCTGGCTCGCCATCAAGCTGGGCCGCCCGGTGCGCTGGATCGAGGACCGGCGCGAGCACTTGACGGCCGCGGCCAATTGCCGCGAGCACCACTACCGCATCGCCGCCTACGCGGCGCGCGACGGCAGGCTCCTGGCCGTCGATTGCGAGGCGACCGTCGATTCCGGCGCCTATTCGGCCTATCCCTTCTCCGCCTGCCTCGAGGCGGCGCAGGTGGCGAGCATCCTCCCGGGTCCTTACGACTTCGCCGCCTACCGCTGCCGCACCTATTCGGTCGCCACCAACAAATGCCCGATCCTGCCCTACCGCGGCGTGGCGCGCACCGGCGTCTGCTTCGCCATCGAGCTCCTGCTCGATGCGATTGCGCGCGAGGCAGGGCTCGAGCCCTACGAAGTGCGCCTCAAGAACCTGGTGCCGCCCGAGCGCATGCCCTTCGAGAACATCACGAATAAGCACTTCGACAGCGGCGACTACCCGCAATGCCTCAAGCGCGCGGTCGCGGCCATCGGTCTCGATGGGTTGCGCGCGCGCCAGCGCCGCGGCGAGCCCGACGGAAGGCTCTTGGGCGTCGGCCTTGCGATCTTCTGCGAGCAGGCGGCGCACGGCACCTCGGTCTACGCCGGCTGGGGCATTCCCATGGTGCCGGGGCACGAGCAGGCGACCGCGCGCCTGACGCCCGACGGCGGGCTCGAGCTCCGCTTGGGCGTGCACTCCCACGGCCAGGGCCTCGAGACGACGCTGGCCCAGGTCGCGCATGAGGTGCTGGGCGTCGACCCCGCCAGGATCAAGACCGTGCTCGGCGATACGGCGCTGACGCCCTACTCGACGGGCACCTGGGGCTCGCGCTGCATGGTGATGGCGGGGGGTGCGGTGACCCGCGCCTGCCGGGAGATCGCCCGGCGCGCCGCGCGCATCGGCGCCAAGCTCCTGCAGACCGAGGAAAGCATGGTCGTCGTTGCCGAGGGCGAAGTGCGCGGGCCTCGCGGCGCGGTCACCCTCGCCGAGATCGCCAAGGTCTGGTACCTGCGGCCGCAGGATCTCCCCGCCGACGTGGACCCCGGCGGGCTCGAGGCCACGGCCGGCTACAAGCCGCAACGCGACAGCGGCACCTTCAGCTACGCGGCGCACGCGGCCGTCGTCGCCGTCGATGCCGAGACGGGCGAGGTCGAGATCCTCGACTATGCCATCGTCGAGGACGGCGGCGTGCTGGTCAATCCCATGATCGTCGACGGGCAGGTCTTTGGCGGTGCCGCCCAGGGCATCGGCACGGCGCTCTACGAGGAGATGCCCTTCGACGCGAGCGGCCAGCCACTCGCCTCGACGCTCTCGGATTACCTCCTCCCCGGCGCCACCGAGGTCCCCGACATCCGCATCGAGCATATGGAGACGCCGTCGCCCTATACCGAGTTCGGCGTCAAGGGCATCGGCGAGGGCGGCGCCATCGGCCCGCCGGCAGCGCTCGGCAATGCGATCAACGACGCGCTGCGTGCGCTCGGCGCCGAGCTGGCGGCGACGCCGATGACGCCACGCCGCATCCTCGAGGCGATCGCCGCGGCGAAGCTTCGGCGCGGCCCGGCATGAAGCCCGCCGCCTTCGCTTACGCGCGCCCGGCGAGCCTCGCGGAAGCGGGCGAGCTATTGCGGAGTGCTGACGGCGCCAAGGCGCTCGCCGGCGGCCAGTCGCTCGGCCCCATGCTCAACCTGCGCCTCGTCGAGCCGCGGCTCCTCGTCGATCTGACCGGCATCGCGGAGCTCACGCGCGTCGAGGAGGAGCGCGACGCCGTGACACTCGGCGCCTGCATCACCCATGCCGACATCGAGGACGGCCGCGTCCCCGATCCCACGGGCGGCCCGCTCGCCGCGATTGCTGCCGGCATCGCCTATCGCGCCGTGCGCAACCGCGGCACCATCGGCGGCAGCCTCTGCCACGCCGATCCGGCGGCCGACTGGGTCTCGGTGCTCGCCTGCCTCGGCGCCGAGGCGGTGATCGCGGGCGCTTCCGGGCGCCGCATCCTGCCGGTCGAGCGCTTCATCCGCGGCGCCTTCGAGGCAGCACTCGAGCCGGGCGAGCTCCTCTCGGCGGTGCGCATCCCGCGCCTCTCGCCGAGTGCGCGCTGGGGCTTTTGCAAGCTCTGCCGCAAGCCGGGCGAGTTCGCCCATGCGCTGGCGGCGGTGGCGTGCGATCCCGCCCGCGGCTTCCTCCGTCTCGTGCTCGGCGCCACGGGCGGCGCTCCGATGCTGTTGCCGGATGCCGCGTCCTTCTTCGAAGAGGCGGGCGGGACGGGGACGCTCGGCCGCTTCCGGCACGCGCACGCGGCGGAGCTTTTAGCCCAAGCCGTCCCTGGCGATGCGATCGAGCGGCAGTGGCGGCTCGCGGCCCTCAAGCGCGCCGCGGCCGCGGCGGGCGCCGCATGACGACGGTCCGTCTCAGCGTGAACGGCAAGCCGGTCGAGGCGGAGGTCGAGCCGCGTCTGCAGCTCGCCGAATTCTTGCGCGAGCATCTCCTCGAGACCGGCACTCATCTCGGCTGCGAGCACGGCATCTGCGGCGCCTGCACGGTGCTGATCGACGGCGCGCCCGCGCGCTCCTGCATCGCCTACGCGGTCGCTTGCGAGGGTGCCGAGGTCACCACCATCGAGGGGCTGGACGGCGACGCGACCATGGCGAAGCTGCGCCGCGCCTTCGCGCGCGAGCACGCGCTGCAATGCGGCTTCTGCACGCCCGGCATGCTGGCGAGCGCGCGCGACATCGTGCTGCGCCTGCCCGACGCCGATGCGCGGCGCATCCGCCTCGAGCTCGCGGGCAACCTCTGCCGCTGCACCGGCTATGTCGGCATCGTGCGCGCGATTGCGAGCGTGCTCGAGGAGAACCGCCGCGTCGGGCGCGCAACAAGCCCGGCAGCACCACGGCGCCTCGGGCCCGTCGGCGCGCGGCCGGCCGTGGCAGCGGCTCAACCGGCATCCGCGATTGCCGCGGCGGCCGCCGCGGTGCCGCAACCTTCGAGTGCCGTTGGCCGGCCGGCCGAGGCCTTCAAGCCCGCCAGAGTCATAGCACGGTCCTTCGTCCTCAAGGCGCCGCCGGAGCGCGCCTGGCCGTGCTTCAAGGAAGTGGAGCTCCTCGCCGCCTGTTTGCCGGGTGCTTCGCTGACGAGGCCCGTGCGGGATGGCCAGCTCGAGGGCCTCTTGCGCGTGCGGCTCGGGCCCATCGCCGCCGCCTTTGCCGGCAGCGGCCAGGCGAGCTGGGACGACCGCACCTTCAGCGGCAAGCTGCGCGGCGGCGGGCGCGACCCCGCGAGCCGCTCGCAAGTCCAGGGCGAGATCGCCTTCGCGCTCGCCGCGGCCAGGGACGGCGGCACGCGCGTCGAGGTCGAGATCGGCTTCGCGCTCGCAGGTCCCCTCGCCCAGTTCGGCCGCGGCGCCATCGTCGACGACCTCGCGGCTCGTCTCACCGCGGAGTTCGCGCGCAACCTCGACGCCCGCATCGCGGCACGGCTCGGCGGCAGAGACAGCGCAGCGCCCGCCGCCGCCGCAGAGCTCCGCGCCGGCTCGCTCCTCCTCTCGGTCATATGGGCGCGCGTCAAGTCGTGGCTCAAGCGCGCGCTCGGGCGGCGCTGAGAGATCGCGCGTCTACGTCTGCAGATGAAGACGCCGGATCAAATTCGCTTCCCCTCCAGAGTGCTGCAGCGCGGCCTGAAACATAGTCCTTCAAAACGGCGTTGACAGGTTATATACAATATGTGAGCCTCGCCCTTGCCTTTGCCGGCACCGGCTGCGAAACTCGCATGGCCGTTGAGGGGGGAGCCGAGCGCCGGCGTCTTGTGGGGCGGAGGCCATGAAGCAGGCCGCGGCGGTGCGCACATCTCCCGACCATCCGGCGAAGCTGATCGCGCGGATGTGGCGCGGCCAGACCGAGGCGAGCAAGGCCGAGGAATATGCGCGCTACCTCTACGAGGCAGGGGTGACGAAGATCGCGGCAATCCCCGGAAACCGAGGCGTCCAGATGCTGCGCCAGATCCACGACGGCGTCGCGGACTTCGCCGTGCTCTCCTACTGGGACTCGTTCGATGCCATCAAGCGCTTTGCCGGCGAGGACTATGGCAAGGTCCGTCATCTGCCAAGGGATCCCGAATACATGATCGGAGCGGAGCCGGCGGTCCGCCATTTCGAGGTCATCGTCAACGACTGGACTGAGACGGTGCCCAAATCTCGCCAAAATATAGGTTAGACTGAGAGCGCGCGACGGGACGCCGCACACGACGAGCAAGAAGCGAGGCGCCCGAAGACAAGGGATGGCGTGCGCCCAGCGAGCGCAGGAGAGGCTCGCAATCGGGCGCAAATCTCGCAATGACAACCGGGAGATGGAAATGATGACGTATATAAAGAGCTGCACTGTTGCGGCGCTCGCGATCGCGGCGCTCGGGCTCATTCCCTCGGCCTATGCCAAGGAGACCAAGGGTCCTGTCACCGACGATATCGGCGTGCTGGCGATACCCAAGGGCGCGCCGATCCAGTTCGGCGCCTATTGGGTGATGTCCGGCGCCGATTCGGCACTCGGCATCGACGAGAAGCGCGGCGTCGAGATCGCCTTCAAGGATCACGGCGGCAAGCTGCTGGGCCATCCGATCAAGCTCAACGTCGAGGACGACCTGTGCAGCGCCGAGGGCGGCCAGACGGCGGCGACCAAGCTCGCGGCGAACCCCAACACCGCCATCGTGCTCGGCTCGGCCTGCTCGAGTGCCGCGACGCCGGCAGCACCCATCCTGTGGAAGGCCGGCATCACGGACATCGGCACCGCGGACACGGCACCGGCGCTGACGGCGCCCGACCGCAAGCCCGAGTATGACGGCTTCATGCGAACCGTCTACAGCGACATCGATCAGGGAGCCGCGGACGCGAAATACGTGTACGGGACCCTGAAGGCCCGCAAGATCGTGACCATCCACGACGGCAGCCCCTACGCGCAGCAGCTCGCCACGGTTATGGCGAACAACTTCAAGAAGATGGGCGGCACGGTGCTCTCTGCCGAGGCGGTGGCGCCGACCGACGTCGACATGCACCCGGTTTTGACGCGCATCGCGACGGAGAAGCCGGATGTCATCTATATGCCGATCTTCGTCGCTGCCGGTGCCCAGCTCTTGCGCCAGTCCAAGGACATCCCGGGGCTCGAGAAAGTGCCGCTCATCGGCAGCTCGGGAATGATGGCCCCCGACATGATCGAGGCGGCGCGCGAGGCCATCGTGGGCTTCCGCATCACCTACCCGGACGTCTCTCCGGCGGCCATGGGCAAGGGCTATCCGAAGCTCGTCGCGGCGTACACGAAGGACTATGGCGAGGCGCCCATCTCGGGCTACCACCAGAATGCCTATGATGCGGCCGAGCTCGCCATGAAGGGGATCGAGAAAGTCGCCAAGACGGACGCCAGCGGCACCACCTACATCGGCCGCAAGGCGCTGCGCGACGCCCTCCTCAAGATCAAGTTCGAGGGCGTCAGCGGGCCGATTGCGTGCGACGCTTACGGCGAGTGCGCGCAGTTCAAGCCCGCGGTCTACGAATTCACCAACGGCGACCCCAAGACGTTCAAGATCGGCGCAAACCCGAAGAAGATCTGGCCCTGATCCTCGGCCGGAATAGCCTCGACAACCCGCGATGGCGCCTTGCGGCGCCATCGCGGCCGTCCTATTGATCGAGCGGTGATGCGCCCCCGAAATCCCGAGGATGCCCGTGCGGGCCGGACCTGGGTACCGAGGTTGAGCTCGCTCGCCCGCTTCACCTTCGTCGACGTGATCCTTTGGGCGTTGCGCATCGGCGTGGTCTTCGTCGTCGTCGGCGGCACCATCGGCACCCTCTTGAAGGGCCGCTACGATGCCGCCCAGTGGTTCGACTTCCTCGTCTTCGGGCTCACCATCGGCAGCGTCTACGCGCTGGTCGCCCTCGGCTACACGATGGTCTACGGCGTCTTGCGCCTCATCAATTTCGCCCATGGCGACATCATGATGACGGGGGCGTTCGCCGGCTATTACGTGGCTTCCGAATTCGCCGAGAACGGGCTGCTCGACAGGCGTCCCGTGCTGGCGATGATCGTCATCCTGGCCGCCGGCATCGCCACCTCGACGACCATCGCCGTGCTCACCGAGCGCATCGCCTACCGCCCCTTCCGGCACGTGCGCGGCTTCGCCCCCCTCATCTGCGCGATCGGCGTGTCGTTCTTCCTCGAGCAGACCTTCCGCGGCGCCTTGGGCGCCAGCATCCGGGCGTATCCGGATCCGAAATGGCAGCACGCGATGATCAACGTCTTCGGCTTCGGCGTGCCCCGGGTCGAGGCCCTGGTGGTCGTCGCGGCGATCGTCTCGATGATCGTGCTCTACGTCGTCGTCCAGCGCACGCGGATGGGAACGGCCATGCGGGCCGTCTCCGAGGACACCGACGCGGCGGCCATGATGGGCATCGACGTGAACAAGGTCGTGGTCTTCACCTTCGCACTCGGCGGCATCATGGCCGGCATCGCCGGCGTGTGCTACGCCTTCGTCTTCAAGCAGGTCTATTTCTTCATGGGCTTCACGCCCGGCATCAAGGCCTTTGGGGCTGCCGTCTTGGGCGGCATCGGCAGCGTTCCGGGTGCCATGCTCGGCGGCTTTTTCCTCGGTCTCGTCGAGTTGATCGGGCCCGCCCTCTTCCTCGACGGGATCGGCGTCACGGCACCCTATCAGCTGCGCGATCTCATCGCCTTCACCCTCCTCATCATGGTCCTCATCTTCCGTCCCTCCGGCATCCTCGGCGAGCGCATGGCGAAGAAGCGAGCATAGGCATGACGGTCGCGGCGATCGGTCCCGCAGCCGGCAGCGCCCGACAGGCGCCGTCCCCGCTCAAGCGGGCGGTGACCTTGGGACTCGTCTTCGGCGCCGTCGCCGTCTATATCGCCGTCGTCGGCATCCTGCCGATGATGGACGCGCGCGCGGTCGTGGTCGGCGTGGTGTCGCTCGGCCATGCGGCGTTGCTCGCGATCGGGCTGGGTGCGGGGGTCGCCGTGGCCAAGCGCCGCGGCACCGGCAGCGTGGCGCCGCTCGCGCTCCAGAGTGCCGTCGCCGGCGCCATTGCCGGCGGCCTCCTGGCCGCCCTCGTGACGGCGATGCAGCTTTTCGACCTGCGCACGATCTTCATCGCCCTCTCGCCGGATCTCTTCCAGACGCTGACCTTCGGGCTCGGCCTGCCGCTCGGGCCCCTCCTCCTGGCCGCTGCCGGGGCCGTGCTCGGGATGCTCGGCGCCGCCCTCTCGCTGGCACCCGCGACCCTGCGCCGGCCCGTCCTCGTCGGCCTCGCCTTCGTCGTCTTTTTCGGGGTCTTCCAGGAACTCATCCAGATCATGATGCAGTTCGGCGACCTCGTCGGGGCGCTGCGCGACGCGATCTACACCTGGGAGGGCCTCACGCCCGAGGGTGCGGTCGCGATCTTCGTGGTGACGGGATTCGCGGCATTCATCTGGACGAAGACGCTGCGCGGCGCGGTGCACAGGCGGACGGCGCGATTTACCCCGGCCCAGCACGCCTACGCCAAGGCCGCGAAGATCGCCGGCTGGGTGCTGCTTCTCGTGCTCTTCCCGATCGTGGCCGGCTCCTATATCGGGCAGGTCATGATGCTGGTCGGGCTCTATACCCTGATGGGCATGGGCCTCAATCTCGAGGTCGGGCTCGCCGGCCTGCTCGATCTCGGTTTCGTCGCCTTCTTCGCCGTCGGCGCCTACACGACGGCCCTTCTGACCGCCGACAGCCCCCACGCGCTCGCCAGCTACACGCTGCTGCCGAGCCTCACCTATTGGGAGGCGATGCCGATCGCCGTCCTCTTCTCGGTGATCGGCGGCGTTCTCTTCGGCATCCCCGTGCTCGGCGTGCGGGGCGATTATCTCGCCGTCGCCACCATGGGGCTCGGCGAGATCGTGCGGGTCACCGTGTCGTCGGACATGGCGGCACCGCTCCTCGGCGGCGCCCAGGGCGTCCTGCAGATTCCCAAACCATGGATTTTCGGTTTCGAGCTGAGCGACCCGGTCGAGCTCTTCTTCGTGACCCTTGTGGCTTCGGCCGTCGCGGCCTACTGCGCTTGGCGCCTCGAGAACTCGCGGCTGGGCCGGGCCTGGATGGCGGTGCGCGACGACGAGGACGTGGCCCAGGCGCTCGGCATCAACCTTGTCAAGGTCAAGCTCCTCGCCTACGGGCTGGGGGCCGCCTTCGCCGGGCTTTCCGGCTCGATCTTCGCGGCCATGCTGACCTCGATCTATCCGAGCAGCTTCCAGCTCCTCATCTCGATCAACGTGCTGGCGCTGATCATCGTCGGCGGCATGGGCTCACTCCCGGGCGTCGTCCTGGGTGCCGTCGCCCTCGTCGGACTGCCGGAGCTCCTGCGCGAGTTCGGCGAGTACCGCTACCTCTTCTATGGCGCGGCGCTCATCATCATGATGCGCATCAAGCCCGAGGGCCTGTGGCCGTCGGCGGCGCGCCGCCGCGAGCTGCGCGACGCCGCGGGCGAGGCGGCGGTCGAGGGCGGCGACGCGCCCGCCGGCGACGATGCGACTACGGTCGGCGACACCAGCATCCCGCGCGTCGAAACCGCGGTGAGATAGGGGGCCGCGGTGGACGCCGGGACGATCCTCGCCACCAAGCGGCTGACGATGCGCTTCGGCGGCCTCACCGCCGTAGGCGAGCTCGACCTCCGGGTGCGCGATCGCGCCATCCACAGCATCATCGGCCCCAACGGCGCCGGCAAGACCACGGTATTCAACTGCATCATGCAGATCCTGCAAGTGAGCGAGGGGCAGATCTGGTTCTGCGACGAGCGCATCGACGGCCTGACGCCTGACCGGGTCGCCGCCGCCGGGATCAGCCGCACCTACCAGAACATCCGGCTCTTCCGCAACATCACGGCGATCGAGAACCTGCTCGTCGGCATGCACCTCCACCTCAAGTCGAGCTGGTGGGGGGCGCTCCTCAACACGCGGCACACGCGCGCGGACGAGCGCGCCGCGCATGAGGAGGCCTTGAAGCTCCTCCATTTCGTCGGCCTGCGCGGCCGCGGCGACGTGCTCGCCCGCAATCTCGCCTATGGCGAGCAGCGGCGCCTCGAGGTCGGGCGCGCGCTCGCCACCCGCCCCAAGCTCCTCATGCTCGACGAGCCGACCGCCGGCATGAACCCGCACGAGACCTTGGGCATGATGGCATTCATCAAGAAAGTGCGCGACGAGTTCGGGCTCACCATCCTCCTCATCGAACACCAGATGAGGGTGGTCATGGGGATGTCGGACGTGGTGTCGGTGCTCGACCATGGCGTCAAGATCGCCGAGGGCACCCCGGCGGAGGTGCAGAAGGACCCCAAGGTGATCGAGGCCTATCTCGGCAGCCCCAAGGCGGCTCCCACCGCCGTCCGGCGCCAGGCGGCCGAGCACCTGAGCGAGCTCCCGGACGCCCCGGGGACAGAGGCCTGACGGCGGCGCTGAGGGAGCGAGACAGCCATGGCCCTCCTCGAGATCGACGACATTCACGTCTTCTACGACAAGATCGAGGCGCTCAAGGGGGTTTCGATCGCGGTCGAGGAGAGGCAGATCGTGACCCTCGTCGGCGCCAACGGTGCCGGCAAGACGACGACCTTGCGCGCGATCAGCGGGCTCCTCCGTCCGCGCGCCGGCCATATCAGGCTCGCCGGCAAGAACCTCGGCGATACCCCGCCCCACGAGATCGCGGCTCTCGGCGTGATGCAGGTGCCGGAGGGGCGGCGCATCTTCGCGCGCCTCACTGTCGCGGAGAACCTGGCGATGGGCGCCTTCACCCGCTCCGACAAGCGCGAGATCGCCGAGGACCGGGAGCGCATGCTGACCCTCTTCCCCCGCCTGCGCGAGCGCTTGAAGCAGGTCGCCGGCACGCTCTCGGGCGGCGAGCAGCAGATGGTGGCGACGGCGCGGGCACTCATGGGCCGCCCGCACATGCTCCTCATGGACGAGCCGAGCATGGGGTTGTCGCCCGTCATGGTCGACCAGGTGTTCGAGACCATCCGCGCGATCAACGAGCAGGGCGTCACCATCCTGCTCGTCGAGCAGAACGCGCTGATGGCGCTCAGCATCGCGGACCACGGCTACGTCATGGAGAGCGGCCGCATCGTGCTCACCGGCCGCGGCCAGGAGCTCCTCAACGACGAGAACGTGCAGCGCGCCTATCTCGGCTAGGCGCCCGGCGAAAAACGGACTCCGATCTCGATTTTTCCCGCTACCGTCATGGCCGCGCTTGTCGCGGCCATCCACGTCGGTTTCCCATGGCTGTGAGACGTGGATGGCCGGCCTTCGCCGGCCATGACGGCCAAGGACAAAGACAGGGGGCATACGGCAGCGGGGCGGCGTTCGCGCGTCGGTGAGCCGCCTTCGACGCGCGGCGCGTCACTTCTTCTCAAGGAGCGCATCCCTGACCAGCACCTTCGCGTCGTAAAGCTCCGCGATCTCGGCGTCCGAGAGGCCGAGGAGCTCGCGCAGCACCGCCTCGTTGTGCTCGCCGAGGAGAGGGGCCTTGAGGGCGCTCGGCTCGGGCCAGCGCGAGAACTTGACCGGCATGCCGGGGATGTCGAAGGCGCCGAGCTCGGGGTCCTCGACGCGGCGCACCGTGCCGCGCGCGCGCAAGTGCGGATGCGCCATCGCCTCGGCGAGCGAGAGCACCGGGGCGCAAGGCACGCGCGCGGCCTCGAGTGCCGCGATGGCGGCCTCGCGGCTGCCGAGCCGCGCGAGCCACGCCTCGATGACGGCCTTCAGCTCCTCGTTGTGGTCGCGCTTCGCGCGCGGGGAATTGAAGCGGGCGTCCTCTCTGAGCTCGGGCATGCCCATCGCCTCGACCATCTGCTGCCACTGGTGCGGCATCACCATGATGGCGAGGAACTCCCCGTCGGCGCAGCGGAAGTTGCCGTTGGGACCGCCGTCGGGATGGAGCGAGCCGGCGCGCACAGGCAGATGCGCCGCACCGCGCAGCGAGACGCGCGGCACGTTGACCTCATGCATGTGGAAATAGGTGTCGATGAGCGAGGCGTCGATGTACTGGCCCTCCCCGGTGCGCTCGCGGTGGAGGAGGGCGAAGCCGACCGCCATCGCCGCGGCGAGGCCGGTTGCGCTGTCGCCGATCGCGGTGGTGAGCTGGGCCGGCCCGCGGTCCGCCTCGCCGATCGTGGAGGTGATGCCGGCATAGGCCGCCGCCATGTAGTCGTAGCCGGGCTTGGCGCTCAGCGGACCCTCCTGGCCGGCGAGCGAGATCGAGCACATGACGAGCGCCGGGTTGAGCGCCTTGAGCGCCTCATAGCCGAGACCGAGGCGCGCGAGCACGCCCGGCGCGAAATTCTCCACCACCACGTCGGCGTGCGGCATCATCCTGTGGAGGAGTGCCACGCCGCGCGGCTCCTTGAGGTCGAGCGCCAAGCTCTTCTTGGAGTGGTTGTGCTGGAAGAAATAGGTGCTCTGCGAGCTCCCTTTGAGCGCCGGCTCGCGCGGCTTGAGCCCGGCCGCGCGCCCGCGGTCGCCGCCGGGTGCGAGCTCGACCTTGATGACCTCGGCCCCCATCTCGGCGAGGATGCGCGTAGCCGTGGGCCCGGCCACGAACTGGGTGATGTCGAGCACGCAGTAGCCGCTCAGCATGGCGGCCCCGCGGCCGCTCGCTTGCCGCTCAGGCACGTGCGAGGCCCTTCTCCTTGAGGCGCTCCTCGAGGAGCCCAAGGCGGTCGTAGCCCCAGAAGAGCTCGCCCTCGAGCACGAAGATGGGCACGCCGAAAATCCCGTCGGCTACCGACTCCTCCTGGGCGCGCTCATAGGCGGCAAGCCCCTCGCCCGCGAGATAGGTGCTAAACTCCGCTTCCTGGAGGCCGAGGCCGGCCAAGACCTCTGCGACCGCACCCGGCTGGTCGACCTCGAGCTCGCGCAGGAAGAAGCGCTTATAGACCGTGCGGCTGTAATCGACGAGGCGGCCGTGGAGATCGGCGAAGAGGCCGCCGATGAGGGCCGGCGTCGTGTCGTAGATCTTGAGCGGTCCGCGGATCCACAAGCCCCGCGGCTTGGCCCAGCGCCGCGCGTCCATGTAGGAGTATTTGACCTTGTACTCGGAATATTGGCTGCGCTGGCCCTTGCCCTTGAGGCGGAGCTGGAAGGGCATCCAACGCAGGCGTACGCGATAGCGCTCGGCAAGCTCGAAAGCGGGGTCGAAGGCCAGATAGGCGTAGGGGCTCTTGTAGTCGGAATACATCTTGAGCTCGCTCACGCCGTTTGCCGCGTCGTTCATGCCGCCTCCTCTTTCTCGCCGCGCATGCTGCACCTTCGCCGCGCCGAGAGCCCGTCAGAAATCAGGTGCTGCATGATCTCTCCGACCATCGTCACACCCGCGAAAGCGGGTGTCCAGAGGTCGTGGGCGATGCGCCACCTCTGTGGTCCTGGATGCCCGCTCCCGCGGGCATGACGACATCAGAAGCAATTCGCTCATTTCCGGCGAGTCCTAAAACTCATAGAGCCTGGCCGGGTTGTCGACGAGGATGCGCCGCCGTGCCGCCTCGTCGGCGCCCCAGGCGGCAAGGAGGCCGAGGAGCTTCCCTTCGTCGAGCGCGCGGTTCGGCAGGATGCGCGCAACGTCCGGGGTGCTGCCGTCGCGCCTGCCGGTGTGCGGCCAGTCGCTGCCCCAGACGAGGCGGTCGGGCCGTGCTGCGATGAGGGCGCGCGCGAAGGGTGCTGCCGCCGCGAAGGTCTCGTCGCTCCCGGCGATGCGGTCGGCGCCCGAGAGCTTGACCCAGGTTCTGCCTCCCCGCAGCAGTGCGAGGAGTGCCGCGAAGCCCGGCTGGGCGACGCCGGCGGCGGCATCGGGCAGGCCCATATGGTCGATCACCACCTCGGTCGGCAGGGTGGCCAGCGTCTCCGCGAGCACCGCGATGAGGTCCGGCTCGAGGAAGAGCTGGAGATGCCAGCCGAGCGGTGCCACGCGCTCGGCCATACGGCAGATCAGAGCCCGTGCCTCGGCGGCAGCGGTCCCGCCGTGCGTCGCAAGATTGACCCGGATGCCGCGCACGCCGGTGCGCCCGAGGGCCGCGAGCTCGGCGCGCGGTGTCTCGGGGTCCACGACCACGACCGCGCGGCCGGCGGCACCGAGGCGGGCGAGCGCCTCGAGCGTCGCCCGGTTGTCGCTGCCATAGACGCTCGGCTGGACGATGACCACGCGCACGAGGCCGAGCGGGCGGTGGAGTGCGAGATAGTCCTCGAGCGTGGCCTCGGGCGGGGTGTAGCTTCGCCGTTCGGCAAAGGGATAGCGCGCGGCTGAGGCGAAGACGTGCATGTGGCAGTCGCAGGAGAGGGGCGGCGCAGCGGTCGTCATTTCGCCGCCGGGCCGTGGCCTATGTTGACGAGGGCACCGCCGTCGACGGGGAGGGCCACGCCGGTGATGAAGCCCGCCTCGTCGGAGGCGAGGAAGAGCGCCGCGTTCGCCACGTCCCAGGCGGTGCCCATGCGGCCGCGCAGCGGCACCCGCGCATCGCGCTCCGCGGCCACTTCGGCGCGGCTTCGCCCGCTCGCTCGCGCGCGGGTGTCGACCGCCATGGGCGTGTCCATGAGGCCGGGCAAGATGGCGTTGGCGCGGATGCCGTAGGCGGCATTCTGGATGGCGAGCTGCTGGGTGAAGGCGACCATCGCCGCCTTGGTCGCCTTGTAGGTGACGTAGAGATAGTTCTCGAAGGCCGCGACCGAGGAGATGTTGATGATGGCGCCTGCCCGCTGACGGCGCATGATGGGCAGCACGTGCTTGCACGCCATCACCGTGCCGCGCAGGTTGATCGCCACGATGCGGTCGAAGGCCTCTTCGCTGATGGCATCGGGCGGCGCGTCGCCGCCGGCCACGCTGACGCCCACGTTGTTGTGCAGGATGTCGATGCGGCTCCAGCGCCTCTCCGCGGCGGCAAGCGCTGCGGCAAGGGTCGCCTCCTTGGTCACGTCGGCCTCGAAGGCGAGGCATTCGCCGCCCGCCTTCTTTGCCATCGCCGCCGTCTCCTCGGCAGACGCCAGGTTGCGGTCGACGGCGAGCACCTTGGCGCCCTCCTCGGCGAAGCGCAGCACGGTGGCACGCCCGTTGCCCATGCCCTCGCCGGGGCTCTGGCCGGCGCCGACGACGACGGCGATCTTTCCTTGAAGTCGCATGGCCGGCCTCCCGCTGGTTCAGTTCTTGGGCAGGGGGAATTGCTCGAGATAGGGGAGATAATCCGCCTCAACGTCGATCTCGAGCGTCGCCAGCATGCGCACCACGCAATTGTAGTAGGCGATGACGACGATGAGGTCCATCAGGCATTCCGCGTCGAGGCTCTCCTCGAGTGCTGCGTAGGTGGCGGGCGAGACGGCGAGATCGCGCGTCATCTCGCGCGCGGCGCGCAAGACCGTCTTGGCGAGGGGCTCGAGCGCCGTGTCGCCGCCCTCCGTCTCGGCGGCGATGGCGCGGATGTCCGCGTCCGTGACGCCGAAGTCGCGGCCGATCTTGATGTGGTGGGAGTATTCGTAAGGCGAGCGCGCGAGATAGCCGACCTGGAGGATGGCCATCTCCCTGAGCCGCGCATCGAGCCGGCTCTGGTGGCGGATGTACTGGCCGAGCGCGTTGAGCCGCCGCGCCGCTCCCGGGCTGTGCACGAGGGCGCGGTAGAGGTTGATGTTGCGCGCGAGCAAGTCCCGGTTCTCGGGTGCCAAGTCCGCTTTTTCGAGGTAAGGCACGCGCGCCATGGTCCGGTGCTCCTTTGGCCTGGGGCTACTGCGTATCGGGCGCCCGCGGCGGGCCCATGAGCGTGGCGCCGCCGTCGACGACGAGGATATGGCCGGTGATGTAGCGGGCGCGCGCGGAGAGAAGGAAGCGCACGGCCTGGCCAACGTCCCAGCCGCTGCCCTCGATGCCGAGCACGGATGCCTTGCGCCGCCGCTCGCGCGCGGCCGCGCTCATGCCGGCGGCATAGACCATCGGCGTATAGACGGGGCCGGGGGCCACGCAATTGACGCGGATGCCGGCGGCACCGTGATCGACCGCCATGGCGCGCGTGAGGGCGATCACCGCACCCTTCGACACCGAATAGGGCGTCGAGCCGCGCGGCCGCAAGGCGGAGATCGATGAGACGTTGACGATGGCGCCGCCGCCGCTCGCGATGATGGCGGGCACCGCGTGCTTCGCCGCAAGGACCATGCTCTCGACGTTCACCTGCATGACGCGGCGCCAGGCCTCGGGCGACACCTCGACGACGCTGCCGTGGCCCTCGATGCCGACGTTGTTGTCGAGGAAATCGAGGCGGCCGAAGCGCTGCAAGGCCGCCTCGACCATGGCGCGGCAGTCGCCGTCGTCGCTCACGTCGGCGCGATGGGCCGCGGCCACGCCGCCCTCGGCTTCGATCATTTCGACCGTGCGGACGGCAAGCGCTGCGTCGCGGTCGACCGCGAGCACGCGGCTGCCGGCGCGCGCCAGGAGGAGTGCCGCGGCGCGGCCATTGCCGATGCCGTCGCCTTGCGCTCCGGCACCGGTGACGATCGCGACCTTGCCGGCGAGCCCCTCGTCATCCGGCGGCTTGGTTTGAGCGGCCATGCTCCTCCCTTACGGCAGGCCGGTGCCGGGCACCTCGACCTCGACGGATGCGATCTTGCCGTCGCGCTTCTCGGCCATGGCGGGGCCGCTGCCCGAGCTCATGCAGATGAAGAGCGTGCGGCGCTCGGCGCCGCCGAGCATGCAGGCATAGGCGCCGTCTGGCTCCGTCGAGATGCGCTCGGCGATGCGGCCGCCGTCGAAGACGCGGAGCAGCTGGTGCCCGCGCGCGTCGGCGACCCAGATCGCACCCTCGGCGTCGAGGCAGATGCCGTCGGGATAGCAGCCGGCGATCTCGGCGAAGAGCCGCCGCTTGCCGAGCGCCCCGTCCGCGCCGAGCGCGAAGGCGGTGAGCCGGTGGGCGTAGGTCTCGGCCACCACGAAGGTCCGGCCGTCGGGCGAGATGACCATGCCGTTGGGGAACATGAGATCGCCGGCGGCGACTGCCGCATGGCCGGCGGGATCGACGCGGGCGATCGCGGTCGTGCGCGGCGACTCGCCCGCGTGGCGGTCGAAGCCGAAATTGCCGACATAGGCGCTGCCGCCCGCATCCACCACCATGTCGTTGCATGGGCCGCCGGCGAGGCCCGCGAGATCGGCGTAGGGCTCGAGCATGCCGTCTTCGAGCCGCAGCACGCGGCGGTCGAGCATGGAGACGACGACGAGATCCCCGCCGGGCAGCCAGCCGAGGCCCGACGGGCGCTGCGGCACGCGGACGATGGTCTCGGTGCTGCCCGCGAGGTCGAGGGTCATGACGCGCTTTGTATAGAAGTCCGAGAACCACAGCTTGCCGTCATGCCAGCGCGGCCCCTCGGGGAAAGTGAGGCCCGCGAGAAGAACCTCGGGCTTGACGCTCCTTCCGGTTGCCATGGCCGACATTGCCTCCTCCCGCCCGCCGCCTAATCCTAGGCACCCGGCTCGGCGTCGAGGCGGACGACGATGCCGTCGAGCTCCTTGCGCGCCGCCGGGTAGCGCTTCATCACCAGGGGATCGTGCCCGGGCACGACATGGGCGGGCGTGCTGGCGAGGCGGCGCAGCTTGCCGTATCCCGCGAGCATGTCGCCCAGATTGTAGATGACCGGATAGGGCCGCTCCTCCTCGATGTTGGCATAGAGATGCGCCGCGTCGGAGGCGACGACGACCCAGCCGCGCCGGGTCAGCACGCGCACCGACTGGAGCCCCATGGTGTGGCCGCCGATGAAATGCACGCTCAAGCCGGGTGCCAGCTCCTCGTCGCCGTCGTGGAAGCGCACGCGGCCTTCGAACAGGCGCCGCACCATGCCGGTGACGTGCTCGGCCTCGAAGGAATGGCGCAGCACCCCGTGGCACATGCAGCGGCCGGTGGCGAAGGCCATCTCCTTCTCCTGGATGTGGTAGGTCGCATTGGGGAAGAGGTCGAGGCCGCCGGCATGGTCGTAATGCATGTGGGTGATGACGACGTCCTTGACCTCCGCCGGATCGATGCCGAGCGGCTTGAGCCCGTCGGCGGGCGAGCGGATGAGGGTGCGCTTGCGCTTCTCCGCCATGTCCTTGCCGAAGCCCGTATCGACGATGACGGTGCGCCCGCCGCCGCGGATCGCCCACACGAAATAGTCGATCGGCATGGGACCGTCGTGCGGGTCGCCGCCGAGAAAATTGTCGCTGGCGCGGCGCTCGTGATGGGCGTAGCGCACCGCAAAAACCTCGTAGCCGTCGCTTTCCGACATGGTCTTTCCCCTCAATTGCCGCGCTTCACCTCGACGCCGGCCCATTTTTCGAGGCACTGGATGATGCGCGTGAAGTCCGACGCGGGGCCGAGCTCGCCGTTGGCATATTGCCAGAGCGAGCGCACGGCACCGCCGACCCACATCGGCACCTGGAGCGCCTCCGCCTCCTCGAGGCAGAGCTTCACGTCCTTGTACATGAGGCCGGTCGAGAAGCCGTAGTCGAAGCTGCGCGGCAGGATGGCGCGCGGGAACTTCTCCTCTGTGGCGCTGTTGCGGCCGCTGCCCGCGTTGATCACGTCGACCATGACGGAGGCGTCGAGGCCGGCCTTCACCCCCATGACGATGGCCTCGCACGCGATGGCCATGGCGGCGGCCGACATGAGGTTGTTGGCGAGCTTCATTGTTTGGCCCATGCCCGGCAGCGCACCGATGTAGAAGACCTTGCCGAAGACCTTGAGGACGGGCTCGAGCCGCTCGAAGAGCGTGCGCGTGCCTGCGGCCATGACCGCGAGCGTGCCCTTCTCCGCCCCGCCGACGCCGCCGCTCACCGGCGAATCGAGGGTGGCGATGCGCTTCTCCGCGAGGCCGTTCGCGATCTCGGCCGCCACGCGCGGACCCGTGGTCGAGAGATCGACGTAGGTCTTGACCCGGCTGCCCGCGGCGATGCCGTTCTCGCCGAGCGCCACCGCGCGCACGACGTCGGGGGTCGGCAGGCTCACCAGCACCGTCTCGACCGCGGACGCCACCTCGGCGGCCGAGCGCTTCGCCTCGGCACCCAGCACCACCAGGGGCTCGAGCGCCTGAGCGCTCGTGTCGAAGACCGTCAGTCGGTGGCCGGCCTCCATGAGGCGGCGCGCCATGGGGCCGCCCATCTTGCCGACGCCGATGAAGCCGAGCTCTTCGGGCATGCGCGGGTTCCTCCCTCGGGACATCTCTGCTCTTGGCGGCGGTTGCGCGCTCAACGTACTATCACCGCGACGGGGCGAGCAAGGGGCGGTCATGGGCGAATTTCCGAGCGCCGATTGGCTCGAGGCCTTCCGCGCGCGCGTCAACGCCGATAGGGAGATGCGCGTCATCGGCGATTGGTTCACGACCGCGATGTCGCTCGGCTTCGGCGAGCGGCGCTGGGTGCTGCGCATCGACAAGGGGCGCATCGCGGAGATCGTGGCCAACCCGCGCATCGACGTGCGCGCGGACTTCGGCTTCCGCGCTCCGCTCGAGGTGTGGCGCAAGTTCCTGAGCCCGGCGCCACCGCCGCTCTTCCACGACGTCTTCGCCATGATGATGCGGGTGCCGGAATTCGTGCTCGAGGGCGACGGCCTCGTCGCCATGCAGAATGCCCGGGCGCTCCACCGCATGATGAGCCTGATGCGCGGGACGGAGGCCGGGCATGGCTGAGTACGAGCCCATCCTCGGCCGCTATCTCGCGGTGCCGCTCGCGGGCGACGTTTTACGCATCTACGTCGAGGAGGCGGGTCAAGGCAGGCCGCTCCTCTGCCTCCATACCGCGGGCGCGGACAGCCGGCAGTACCGCCACCTCCTCAACGACGGCGAGGTGACGCGCCGCTTCCGCGTCGTCGCCTTCGACCTGCCGTGGCACGGCCGCTCCGCTCCGCCGCCCGGCTGGTGGCTCGTCAAGTACCGCCTCACGACGAGCGCCTATGTGGCGGCCGTGCGCGCCGTGTGGCAGGCGCTCGGGCTCGAGGAGCCGGTGGTGATGGGCTGCTCGATGGGCGGCGCCGTCGTGCTCAAGCTCGCGGCCGAGTACCAGGACGAGCTCCGGGGCATCATCGGGCTCGAGAGCAGCGCCTATGCACCCGGGCGCTACAACGACTTCCTCCACCACCCGGCGATCCACGGCGGCGAGCTCGCGGCGACCTACACCTACGGCCTCAACGCGCCTTCGAGCCCCGAGGCGGGGAAGCGCGAGAACTGGTGGGCCTACAGCCAGTCGGGGCCGGGCGTCTATCAGGGCGACGTGCATTTCTACTCGAACGACTGGGACGCGCGGGAGGACATCCGGCGCATCGACACCAACAAGTGCCGCGTCTCGCTCCTGACCGGCGAATACGATTACTCGGCCACGCCCGCCATGAGCCGGGCGGTGGCCGCCGCCATCCCCGGCGCACGCCTCACCATCATGCCCGGCATCGGGCACTTCCCCATGATCGAGAACTACCCGCTCTTCCGCCGCTTCCTCCTCCCGGAGCTCGAGCTCATGGCGGGGTAAGGGAGGCTCTTAGCCCTCTCCTCCTTCAGGAGGAGAGGGTAAGGGTGAGGAGGTGCATCTGCGAGACACGCCGTTGCCAACGGAAGCGCCACCATGCGAGGCCTCCTCACCTTCCCATCCCCCGGTACCGGTGGCGCCCGCAGGGCGCGAATCGGCATGCGGGGGCGGCAGACGGTTGATTTATTACGGACTTATATACAAGGCAAAGGTGCGTAAGGCCAAACCAAAGCCATAGGCATTGTCTCTTATCTCGTCCACGGTGGTGGATTTGCAGCCCACTGCGCATCGAGCTTCCCGGCCTCGCGCGTTCTTCTGAATACGTCGAGGATGGCGAGTCGCAGGGCTTGCAGAGAAAACCGCGATTCGATCAAACGATGAAGCTCTTTGCAAGAATCGCTCATCCTGCCCGTCGTTACGGAAGGGGGGGAGAATACAAGCTCGATCAGCACGCCGCAGTTCGAATTCGCATAATCTGCCTGCAATATCCAATTATCCATATCTGGCGCTCCGCTTGTGTCCCAAAGCCTGCTAATGTCAGGGCGCGCTCTCCTCATGGAGAGATAAATGCTATGGACCGCAAGCCGGACGTAAAATTCATTGTGCTGAGGCGATCTGATTGTATCTTTCAATGTGTCGCACAGCCTCACGGCTCCGGCAACCGGTGAGCCGAAAAATGAGATCGGCACAGGCACGCCATCATCGAGGATGGCGCATGCGGCGAGCGCCTTGGAAAGCTCCGTAGCACTGGCAGCTGGGAACTGCCTCTCCGGCTCTTGCTTACGAGGTGGATGCAAATCCGTAAATGGGTCCGGCCCTATGCCAGCGATTAGCCATCCGCACTCGCGCACTGTGTTCTTCGCTAATTCCGCATCTACCAGATTGCGGCTCGTTGCGGCATACAGCGTGCCGTCCTGCTCGCTTGGCAGCCAATCCTTACAACGCCCCTCGATTTCCGTGCCGACGAATCCTTGAGATGCACATACGCGCACCTCATTCTGCATATTTACTTTCGAACCATCCCCCCATCGGCTCTTCAGTCCGCCCAACTTGGCAACATCGCTGGCGGCTACGGCCACCTCAAGGCAATAGGCCCTAGCGGCACGCGTGATCTTCTCTGGAACTGGAGTTGCTGGCTGTGGCGGCCGTATTGAGAGTCCGCCGCTAGGCTGCCGATAGAGCGGGATAGCGACCCCTCCGTCCGGCGGCATGACCCACATGTCTTGTGCAAACGCTGCCGCCCCGGAGAATAGGAAGCCGAAGAGTATAGCAATGATGCGCGTGGCCGTGACCTTCGATACCGCCCCGGCGATCTGTTCCACCGGGATGACCCCTGCTAGGAGTGAAGTTTGACGAACTCACGCACGGCAGTCTTGACCGCTTCCCAAGCCTTCCTAGCCTTGTCAGCTGCATCATACTCGTCCATCGAGGGATTCAATTGAGAACGACCATGCGCGATTAGCACAATCTTTCCGTTGAGCACGATCTGCGCCTGGAGATGTTCATCCCTTGTCCGCTCAAATCCGGCGCACAAATCGGCCCACTTGAGCTGGTCCTGGTTGTTTGGACAGGTGGCAGCGGATTTAAGGTGTATTCCGGATGCTGATCACGCTGCCAAGACTCGAATCATGTTGAAGGCTTTTTGTTGCTGTTGGGCCTGTGGAGATGTGGGCAAGGCGTCAGCCTTGTCCATCATATCCACAGGCCGCCGGCTCGAGTAGGCTTCCGCAGGCGTGCCGCCGTCAAGCGCCGAGTGCCGGCCGCTCGGTGTTGTAGAAGGCGATCCATTCGCCGATGACACGCTCGGCCGCGAAGCCATCCGTCATCTCGTGCAGGTAGACGGCCTCGTATTTTAGCGAGCGCCAGAGGCGCTCGATGAAGATGTTGTCCAGGCACCGCCCCCGCCCGTCCATCGAGATCGCGATCTCCGCGTCCTTGAGCACGCCGGTGAAGTCGAGGCTGGTGAACTGGCTGCCCTGGTCGGTGTTGAAAATCTCGGGCCGGCCGTAGTCGGCCAGCGCCTCGTTCAGCGCCGCGATGCAGAACCCGGCATCCATGGTGTTCGACAGCCGCCATGCCAGGACGTGGCGCGTCGCCCAGTCCATGATCGCGACCAGATAGAGGAAGCCGCGCCGCACCGGGATGTAGGTGATGTCGGCGCACCAGACCTGATCGGGACGCTCCACCGCCACGTCCCGCAGCAGATAGGGATAGACCCGGTGCCCCGGGTGCGGCGTGCTGGTTCTCGGCGCCTGGTAGATCGCCGCCAGGCCCATGAGGCGCATCAGCCGCCGGACCCGGTGGCGGCCGGCCGCGATATCCTCCCGCCGCAACTGGCGCACCATTTGCCGGCTGCCGTAGAAGGGGCAGCGCAGAAACAGCTCGTCGATGCGGCGCATCAGCGCCAGGTTCTCCGGGCTCTCGCCCCGGGGGGCGCAATAGAACGACGAGCGGCTGATCGCGAGAAGCCGGCATTGGCGGCTCAAGCTCAAGCCGGGGTGGCCGGGCGTGATCATCGCCTTGCGCTCCTCCCGGCTCATCGCTTGAGCCCTCTGGCCAAAAAATCCCGTTCCACCGTCAACTGCCCGATCTTGGCGTGGAGATCGCGAACCTCGCTCTCGTGATCCTGGCGCTCGCGGTCCACCCCGCTCGAGAACACATCGCCCAAGCCCTCGATCGCTTGGCGCTTCCACGTGCTCACCTGGTTCGGATGCACCTTGTGCTTCGCCGCGATCTCCTGAACCGTCTTGTCGCCCCGCAACGCCTCCAGGGCTACCCGGGCCTTGAAATCGCCCGCAAACCGCCGTCTCATCGTCATCGCGTACTCCTCCGTTATCCGGCGGAATACACCTTAGCACCCTGTCCGATTTTCCAGGACCAGCTCAACTGTTCGTCAATATCTACAATCGAATCAGGCACGGTGCGTATCCCATAGGATGGTGTTGCGATGTCATTTTATTCCGAGATTGAAACGGTCGCAACGGTATTTGGGGCCTTATTGATGCGCATATTCCAATGATCACAATCCGGCGAACGTCGAATGGCTCGTGGCCGATCTCAACCAAATTACCCCGCGTGCGATTCGTGACGACAAACACCCAACCCTATGTTTTTTTTAAAAAGTGAAAATCGCCTAGCGACGACCCGGCCGGGCGATACCGTTCTGAACCCATTCTAAGGATCGACCGCAACAACGTATAATGCGCGCGGTGACCACAAAACGAGACGCACGGAGATCGCGTATTAGCTGAGGGTGATCGAACCGCTGAAAGGCGACCGCAATGGAAGAAATAGGAGATCACGCGCTCTTTGGCAAGATTGTGCTGAGATGGGGATACGTCGAGAACACGCTTGTTGGCATCGTCATGCGACTGACACATCCGCGTTTCGGACTGATGGATCATCACGGGGTGCCCATGTCTTTTGGCGGGAGAATTAGGCTTGCCAAACGGGGCTATCGAGAAATCGCCGCGATGACCTTGCTATACGACGAAGCAAAGCAAATTCTCGACTCGCTATGGCCCTTGAGCGAAACGCGCAATGTCATCGTCCATGGGTATTATCAAGGCTTCACCGGCAGCGACCGATACATGTTTGGCTTTTACGAAACACGAGAGGGGCGCAAGCGCACATTGAAATCCTATGAGTTCAGTGCTGCTGAGCTTTCTAAGCTGACAGAAGACATTGAGGGAAGCCGCACAAAGCTCGAAGACCTATCGGCTAAGACATTCGAGATTCATTTCCCGCGAATAGAGCGTAAAACGATGCGCAAACAAGGGTCGTAGAGGCTACCTTTGCTTTGTATATAAGTGCCATTTGCTACTACAGCCCGACGCCTGCCCTCGTAGCGCTGCTCGACATTTACGCCAAGGGGGAGAAGGAGGACCTGACCCATGCCGACAAAAGGGACGTCCGCTCGGCGATCCAGGAAATCCGCGAAGCGCTCCGCGCGCACGGCGCTGGGTAAGCGTGTCGCCGCGGCGGCACGCGAGGTCGCCGCCCATCTGCGCGGGGAACCGCCACGCTTGGCGGCCTACGAAGTGACGGTCCCCGACGAGGTCGACGTGTCCGCCCTTCGCGCGCGGCTCAATCTGTCGCAGGCCGCCTTTGCCCGCAGCTTCGGCCTGGACCTCTCGGCCGTGCAGGCGTGGGAACAGCGTCGACGCCGCCCGGACCGGGCGGCGCGCATCCTTCTTGCCGTGATCGCGCGCGAGCCGCACGCGGTGCTGCGGGCGCTTTCGCCGCGCTCTTAGCCCTCTCCACCTTAAGGAGGAGAGGGAGGGACCTATCCCGCCGGGATGGGAGGGTGAGGAGGCCGGATGTGCGCTTATGTTGCGGACGACGTGCCTTGCGGAGCGACCTCCTCACCCTAGCCCTCTCCTCCTGAAGGAGGAGAGGGAATCCTGACGGCGGAGAGGAGTGATGCCCCCTACTTCATCGCCCACACGGCCTTGGCGGTTGCATCGTTGGCCGGGTAGACCGTGACGGGGACGCCCTTCTGCCACTGGAAGATGACGAGCGGGGCGTCGATGCGGCGGCCCTTGTCGTCGAATTTGAGGTGGCCGCCGGCGAAGTATTGGGCGGCTCCCGCGCTCGTGTCCATGGCGCGGATGGCGTCCGCCACCTTGCGGCGGTCGGCCGCGCCGGTCTTCTCGAGCGCGTCCTTGAGGATCTCGACGTGGCCGTAGGCGCAGAGGCTGTCCTGGGTGAGCCAGGGCTCGCCGGTGCGCTTCTTGAAGCGTGCGATGAGATCGGCCTGGCTCTTGTTGCTCCAGTTGGCGACGGTGACGAGCATGTCCTCGAGCACGCCGGCGCCGACGGTCTTGAGCAGCTCGGGTGCGCCGAAATGGGCGCCGTTGCCGACGATGGGAAGGCGGTTGCCGCCGATCCCCATCTCGGTCAGCTTCTGGAGGAGGAGCGCGTCGTCGGGCACGTTGGTCGAGACGAGGAAGAGGAAGTCGGGGCGCGCCGCGCGTACCTTCTGGATGAGCGGCGTCGCGTCGGAGAGCGGCGGCGTGTAGACCTCGTCGACGAGTAGCTTGAGCCCGTATTTGTCGAGCCCGCCCGAGCGCATGGGCTTGGTGAAGCTCACCGGTGCCGCCGTATTGTCCATGACGATACCCGTCGTGGTCGGCTTCTTCCCCGTAGCACTCTGGGCCAGTGCTACGATCGTCGGCAGGGCGAGCTCCGCCTGGCGGTCGCCGGTCGCCGAGGTCTGGAACACGTAGTGGAAGCCGCGCCCGGTGATCTGGTCGGAGTAGGAGAGGGTGAGCCACGGGATCTCGGCGCGCTCGGTCACCTCCGTGATGGCGAGCGTGAAGGAGCTGAGCCAGGCGCCAATGCCGCCCACGAGATCGGGGTTCTGCGCCACCACGCGCTGGGCTGCGTTCTTCGCCTTCTCCGGCGAATCGCCGGCGTTGGCCACGATCAGCTTCAGCTTGGCGCCGCCGAGCGATTTGATGCCGCCTGAGTTGTTGATGTCGTCGACCGCCATCTCGGCGCCCAGGCGCTCGAGCAGGCCCTGGCGCGCCCACGGCCCCGAGAGCGGCACGATGAGGGTGATCTCGACGTCCTTGGGTGCCGCCGCCGCATAGTGCGGCGCGAGGGCCGCCGCTGCGAAAAGGCCTGCCGCCGCTAAGGCGCGCCACGCCCCCGTGATCTTGCCAGCCATTTCTTTCCTCCCATTGTGTTGCTCTTGTGCATAGGTCCGTCACATGCCGAGATAGACCGTTCTGATGCGGTCGTCTTGCAGAAGTGCAGCACTCGGGCCCGCGAGGACGACGCGGCCCGTCTCGAGGACGTAGCCGAAATCGCTGCTCTCGACCGCCTCGGCGACGCGCTGCTCGACGAGCAGGATAGTGAGCCCGTCCTTGCGATGCAACTCGCCGATGCGCTCGAAGATGAGGTCGGCTGTCGCGGGCGCCAGCCCCATCGACGGCTCGTCGAGCATGAGAAGCCGCGGCTCGGACGCGATGCCGCGGCCGATCGCCAGCATCTGCTGCTCGCCGCCCGAGAGCGTGCCGGCAAGCTGGCGGCGGCGCTCGGCGAGCACGGGGAAGAGGGCGAAGACGCGCTCGAGGTTGCGCTGCCACTGGCGCCGCGCCGCCGCCGGATAGGCGCCCATCTCGAGGTTGTCCAACACCGTCATCGAGGCGAAGACCTGGCGGCCCTCGGGCACGTGCGCGATGCCGAGATGCGCGCGCGCCGAGGCGGGCAGCGCCAGGAGATCGTGCCCCTCGTAGCGGATGCGCCCGGATTGCGGGATGACGCTGCCGGAGATCGCCTTGAAGAGCGTGGTCTTGCCGGCGCCGTTGGGACCGACGATGGCGACGAACTGCCCCGCCTCGACCGCGAGCGAGACCCCGCTCAAGGCCGCGAGGCCGCCATAGGCGACGCAGAGCTCCTCAACCGCGAGCATGGCTCGCCATCCAGCGCGCGCCGAGATAGGCCTCGACCACCGCCTCGTCGGCCGTCACCTCGCTCGGCCGGCCGGCGGCGAGCACGCGGCCGTGGTTGAGCACGACGAAGCGCTCCGCCAGGCGCACCATGGCCCGCATGGTATGCTCGATGATGACGACCGTGGTGCCGGAGGGCGGCAGCGAACGCACGACCGCGAGCATGTCCTCGACCTCGGCCGCACCCAGGCCCGCGAGCGGCTCGTCCATGAGGAGAAGGCGCGGCCGGCCGGCGAGTGCCCTCGCGAGCTCCATGAGGCGGAGCTCCTTGTTGCTGAGGCCGCCCGCCGCGGCGTAGGCGCGCGTCAAGAGGCCCACGCGCGCCAGCGCCTCCTCCGCGATGGCGCGCGCCGCCTTGTCGTCGGCCGCGCGCACGTAGGCGCCGACGACGACGTTCTGCAGCACGGTCATGCGCGCGAAGGCGCGCGCCACCTGGAAGGTGCGGCCGATGCCGAGCCGGCAGATGCGGTTGGGCTTGAGCCCCACGAGCGCGTGGCCGGCAAAGGCGATGCTACCGGCACTCGGCCTCAAGAAGCCGTTCAGGAGATTGAAGAGCGTCGTCTTCCCCGCACCGTTCGGCCCGATGATGCCGAGGATGCTGCCCTCCGCGACCTCGAAGCTCACCCGGTCGACGGCGCGCAGGCCCCCGAACGACTTCGAGAGATCGCCCACGGCGAGGAGTGCTGCTCCTAAAGGCGGGCGCTCGGCCTCGCGCGCCGGGGCAGCGCTCGGCGCCAGTGCCTCGAAGCTCGGCGCCGCCGCGATGCGGCCGGCGCGGACGAGGCGGTCGCGCACGCGCCAATAGATGCCCTCGGGCGCCATCAGGATGACGAGGATGATGGCCATGCCGTAGACGACGCCCTGGATGCCCGGCAGCACGTCGCCGAGATGCGCCTCGAGCGTCTCGCTCAAGGGGATCAGGATGACGGCGCCGATGACCGGCCCCCAGAGCGTGCCGGTGCCGCCGAAGAGCGTCACCACGAGCGCCTGCGCCGAGGTGAGCATGCCGAAGACGCTGTCGGGGGTCACCACGAGGAGGACCACGGCATAGAGCCCGCCCGCCGCGGCGGCGACGGCGCCCGAGAGCGTGATCGCCTTCATCTTCCAGGCGAGCGTGTCGATGCCCGCCGCCTCGGCCGCCGGCTCGTTCTGCTTGATCGCGAGGAGCGACATGCCGAAGCGCGAGCGCTCGACGGCGAGCGAGACGACGAGTGCCGCGGCCAGGAGGCCGAGCGCCAGCGCCATATAGACGTGGTAGCCGGTGAACTGCATGTAGAAGCCCGGCGCCTCGCGCTTCATCGGCAGCGCCACCTCCTGGTAGCCGAGCCACTCGAAGACGTAGAGGAGGGCGAGCGGATAGGCCAGCATGGCGAGGGCGAAGTAATGGCCGCGCAGGCGGAAGGTCGGGTAGCCGATGACGAGCCCCGCGGAAGCGCCCACGAGCATGCCGAGCGGGATGCCGATCCAGGGCGTCAAATTGAAGCGCACGAGGAGGATGGTGACGGTGTAGGCGCCGAGGCCGAAGAAGGAGGCGTGGCCGAACGAGACGAGGCCGGTATAGCCGCTCAAAAGGTTCCACGAGAGGCCCATGACGGCCCAGATCGGCACCAGCGTCATCATGAGCTGGTAGTAGGAGTTCTCGACCGCGAGGCCGAGGGCGAGCCAGGCGAGCGACAGGGCAGCGATGGCCGCGAGCGCCGTGGCGGTGCGCGCGCGCCCGGCCACGCGCTCAGATCCGCTCGGCGGCGCGGCCGAACAAGCCCTGCGGCCGCATGAGGACGACGAGGAGGAAGACCGCGAAGATCGCGGCGTTCTGCAGCTGGAGGGGCAGGACGAGCGTCGAGAGCTGCTGCACGATGCCGATGGTGAGGCCGCCCCAGAAGGCGCCGAGGATGCTGCCCATGCCGCCCATCACCACGCCGGCATACATGATGATGACGAAGTCGAGGCCGACGTAGGGCTGGAAGGGATGGTAGGTGGCGATGAGGCCGCCGGCGATCGCCGTGACGCCGGTGCCGATGCCGAAGGCGATGCGGTGCGCGCGGTCAACGTCGATGCCCATGTAGATGGCGGCGGTCGCGTTGTCGGCCGAGGCGCGCAGCGTCTTGCCGAGCCGCGTGCGGTTGACGAGGAGGTAGAGTGCCGCGGCGATGGCGATGGAGAGGACGCAGGCGACGGTGCTCGCCTTGTTGACGAAGACGGCGCGCGCGGCGTCGTAGAGGAGCGGCACCTCCCAGGCGCTGAGCGCCAAGGGCGTGCGCACCGAGTCGGGCGTCGAGCCGAAGAGGATGAGGGCGCCGTTCTCCAGCACGAGCGCCACGCCGAGGGTGAGGATGAGCTGGGCGGAATGGCCGTCGCCCTCGGCGCCGAGCGCCCGGGTGCCGGTCACGCGCGCGATGAGGAAGCGGTGCAGGAGATAGCCGCCCAGGAAGAGCACGGGTCCGGCGAGCAAGGCGCCCGCGAAAGGGGCCACCGAGGGCCCGAGGAAGGCGAGCGCCCCCAGCGCCGTCACCAGGTAGAAGGTGAAGTACATGCCCAGCATGAGGAAGTCGCCCTGGGCGAAATTGATCACCCGCATGACGCCGAAGATGAGCCCGAGGCCAACGCACATGAGGCCGTAGATGCAGCCGAGGAAGAGGCCGGCCACGAGCGCCTGCAGAAAGCTCTCGATGAAGGCGCCGAGCGACACGACCGCCTCTCTCCTCCCCGACGTTCTCTCCGGCGCCGGAGCCGCCGGCAAGGCCGCGTCCTTGGCACCTGCGGCCGGCACAGCACCGTGCGGCCGCTTATTGGCTTTCGCCGCGAGAGGATGGGTCATGAGCGGCCGTATTGTCCAGCCCGCTCGGCGGCAACCGCGATCCCGGGCGGCACACCGCGAGCCTCATGGCACCGGCCGCCGCTTGCCTTTGCCGGGCCGCACGCACATACTTCCGGCAGCGCCTCGGTGCATCGGGATTCAATCCGTCAGGTCAAGCCGTTAGCGAGGGGGCCGAGGGGTGCGTGCGGCGCCCGGCTTGAGCCGGCGGGGCAGGGCGGAGGGACGCGGCGACACGACCGGGCGGGGGGTCATGTTCAAGAAAATCCTCATCGCTAACCGCGGCGAGATCGCCTGCCGCGTCATCCGCACCGCGCGCCGCATGGGCATCGCGACGGTCGCCGTCTATTCCGAGGCCGATGCCGACGCGCTCCACGTGCGCGAGGCGGACGAGGCGGTGGCCATCGGCCCGGCGCCGGCGCTGGAGAGCTACCTCGACATCGCGCGCGTGGTGAAGGCGGCGCGCGAGACGGGAGCCGACGCGGTCCATCCGGGCTACGGTTTCCTCTCCGAGAATCCCGCCTTCGCGGAGGCACTCCAAGCCGCCAAGATCACCTTCATCGGCCCGCCCAAGGCGGCGATCGCCGCCATGGGCGACAAGATCGCCTCGAAGCGCCTGGCGATCTCGGCCCGCGTCAAGACCGTGCCCGGCCACAACGAGGCCCTCGCCGACCCCGACGCCGCGGTCAAGTTCGCGCGCCGCATCGGCTATCCCGTGATCATCAAGGCGGCGGCGGGCGGCGGCGGCAAGGGCATGCGCATCGCCAGGAGCGACGCCGAGGTGCGCGAGGGGCTCGTCTCGGCGCGCAACGAGGCCCGCTCCGCCTTCGCCGACGAGCGCGTCTTTCTCGAGAAGTACATCGCCGAGCCGCGCCACATCGAGATACAGATCCTGGGCGACAACCACGGCAACCTCGTCCATCTCGGCGAGCGCGAATGCTCCATCCAGCGCCGCCACCAGAAGGTGATCGAGGAGGCGCCGAGCCCCTTCCTCGACGCCAAGACGCGGCGCGCCATGGGCGAGCAGGCGCTCGCCATCGCGCGCGCGGTCGGCTACCGCTCGGCCGGCACGGTCGAGTTCATCGTCGACGCCAAGCGCAACTTCTACTTCCTCGAGATGAACACGCGGCTCCAGGTCGAGCATCCGGTGACCGAGCTCACGACCGGCATCGACCTCGTGGAGGCGATGATCCGCGTCGCCGCCGGCGAGAAGCTCGCCTTCCGCCAGCAGGACATCAAGCTCAACGGCTGGGCGATCGAGGCGCGCGTCTATGCCGAGGATCCCTTCCGCAAGTTCCTGCCCTCGGCCGGCCGCCTCGTGCGCTACGTGCCGCCCGCGGCCAACGGCACGCGCGTACGCGTCGACAGCGGCGTCGTGGAGGGCGGCGAGGTACCGCTCTATTACGACCCGATGATTGCCAAGCTCATCACCAGCGGCGAGGACCGAGGTGCTGCGATCGCCGCCATGCGCGCCGCCCTCGACGCCTTCTACATCCGCGGGCTCAGCCACAACATCCCCTTCTTGGCAGCGCTCATGGCGCACCCGCGCTTCGTCGAGGGACGCCTCTCGACCGGCTTCATCGCCGAGGAGTTCGGCGAGTCCTACGCGCCCGGGCCGGCGCCGCGCGAGGCGCTCCTTCTTCTCGCCGCCGTGGCGGCCGTGCTCAGGCGGCGTGAGAGCGAGCGCGAGTGCCGCATCGCCGGCCAGCTCCCCGGACACGAGGCCAAGCCGCCCGCGAGCTTCGCCGTCATCCTCGGCCAGGCGCCGCACGCGGCCGCGATCGTGCCGGCCGAGGGCGGCTACGACGTGACGGTCGAGGGCGAGGTCCAGGCCGTGCGCGGGAGCTGGGGGAGCGCCGATCCGCTCTTCGCCTGCACCGTCAACGGCCGCCCGCTCACCGTGCAGGTCGAGCGCGTGCGCGCGGGCTACCGGCTCAGCCACGGCGGCCTTCAGCTCGACGCCCGCGTCCTCTCGCCCGAGGCGGCCAAGCATCTCGCCGCCATGCCCGCGAAGGCGGCCGTCGATTCCTCGCGCACCCTCATGTCGCCGATGCCTGGCCTTCTCGTCTCGCTCGCGGTCACCGTCGGCCAGGAGGTCAAGGCCGGCGAGACGCTCGCCGTGGTCGAGGCGATGAAGATGGAGAATATCCTGCGCGCCGAGCGCGACGGCACCGTGGCCAAGCTTCACGCCAAGCCGGGCGACAGCCTGGCGGTCGACCAGGCGATCCTCGAGTTCGCCTGACGCTGCCGGCGATGGGCGCGCCCGAGAAGGGGAAATGCGTGCGATTGCGCCTCGAGGGGCGCGTGCAGGGCGTGTGGTTCCGCGCCTGGGCCGCCGAGGAGGCGGTGCGCCGCGGCTTGCGCGGCTGGGTGCGCAACTTGCGCGACGGCAGCGTCGAGGCCCAGCTCTGCGGCCCGGGTGCTGAGGTCGACGCCATGATCGAGGCCTGCCGCCGCGGCCCGCCGCTCGCGCGCGTCGAGCGCCTCATCGCGGGTGCCGTCGAGGACGACGGCGAGCCGGGCTTCCGCCAATTGCCGACCGCGTGAGCGCTGCGTTATTGTCGGTGCGGTCATGGCGGCGGGTCTCGGCGATGAAATCGAGGATCCGCCGCTGCGAACAGGAGATGTCGGATAATATGCAGCGCGTCAATCGGTGTTGCGCCACCTTGCTCGTAGCCTTGCTGTGCTGCGCCGCCGGAATGGCGGCGGCGGAGGAGCGCCTCGATCTGCCGACCCGGCCCGGCGTCACTCAGCCGGTCTATTTCACCGCGGCCGCGCCGCCGCGCCGCAGCGCCGTGTTGTTCATCGGCAGCGAGGGCGCCTTCAGCGGCTCCTGGCGCAACAATTTCCTCGCGCGCGTGGCCGGCCGCTTCGTGGCCCAGGGCGTCAGCGTCGCAATCCCGGGTGCGCCGTCCGATCGCTCAGGCGGTATGTCGGACGGCTTCCGCGCCGGCAGCGAGCACGCCACCGATATCGCGGCCGTCATAGCGATGCTGCAGCAGCAGGCAGCAGTGCCGGTCTGGCTGGTCGGGACCAGCCGCGGCACGATTTCCGCCGCCGCCGTGGCCGCAAGGCTCGGTCCGCCGCGCGTGGCCGGGCTGGTGCTGACTTCGACGGTCTGGTCGAGTCTACGCGGGGAAACGTCGCTCGAGGACGTGCGGGTGCCGACGCTCGTCGTGCACAATCACGACGACGGCTGCCGGGAGAGCCCGTTCAGCGCCGCGAGCGATGGCGTCGCGGCATTGCAGCGAGCACCCGTCAAGGAGTTCATCGCGGTATCCGGCGGCAGCTCGCGCAGTGTTCCCTGCCAGGCACTGTCGCCGCACGGCTATTTCGGCATCGAGGATCAGGTCGTACCGCCGATCATCGCCTGGATCCAGGCGCATTGAGATCCGCGCTATTTGTCCGCCTTGTTCCGGCTCATGTCGCCTTCGATAAGGCAGAGGTAATAGGCGATCTGCCCAAGGTTCTGGTCGATGTCCGATAGTTGCGCGGAAAGCCGGTCGTTGCCGACGATCACCTGGGGATTGGGTGCCGCGCAGCTCTGCTCGAGCGCCGGGCGCAGCTGCGCTGCCGGCCTCGTCTGCGCGTCGCCCGCCGTGTAGAGCGCCGCCGAGGTGGCGGCGATCGTCAATGCCACGAGCGTCAGTCTCTCCATGCTGGCCTCCCTTCTTTTTTGCCGGCTTTGCCGGCTGCCACGGCGCCCGTGGCCTCGAACACTTGGGCGAAGGTCTCGCCGAGGACGGCGTCGAGCTCCTCGGCCGAGACGCGCACGCCCAAATCCGCGAGCGAGGTGACGCCGAACTGCGGTGCTGCGATGCCGCAGGGCACGATGGCGCGGAAATGGGCGAGCTCGGGATCGCGGTTGAGCGCGACGCCGTGCCAGGTGACCCAGCGGCTGACCCGCACGCCGAGGGCGGCGATCTTGTCCTCGCGGCCGCGGCCGCGCGCGACCCAGACGCCGACGCGCCCGGCCCGGCGCTCGCCCGTGATGCCGAGGCGGGCAAGGGTGCGGATCATCCACTCCTCGAGGCCCCACACGTAGCGGCGCACGTCGCCGCCGCGGCGCTTGAGATCGAGCATGACATAGGCGATGCGCTGGCCCGGGCCATGGTAGGTGAGCTGGCCGCCGCGCCCGCTCGGGTGGAGGGGGAAGGGTGCCTCGGCGGGGAGATGCTCGGACCGGGTGCTGGTGCCGGCCGTATAGAGGGAAGGATGCTCGAGGAGCCAGACGAGCTCGCTCGCCGAACCGGCGCCGATGGCCGCGACGCGCGCCGCCATGGCGGCGACCGCCGCCTCGTAGGCGACCGGCTCGCGCGAGATGCGCCAGGCGACGGCACCCGCAGCGTCCTCTCCCGGCACCGCCTCGCGTCCATCCATCGCCCAGGTTTCCTCGTGCCGTGCCAAGGCCTTAGGGGCTGCGGCCCGCGTCCGGGTCCCGCCTCCTTGATCTCTCCTCCTCGATTTGCTATTCCCCCCCGGTGCGAAAGGCAAGCGCGCCTCGCCCGCTTCGGCGGGCGGCGGCGGGCCGGCGCCTCTAAGCGGTCGTGGCGGAATGGTAGACGCGCAGCGTTGAGGGCGCTGTGGGGGAAACCCCGTGGAAGTTCGAGTCTTCTCGACCGCACCAATGCTTGAGCCTGCTCCCGCCGCTCCTATAAGAGTTGCTCATCCTAAAGGCGCCAAGGCGCCCGCGCCCCGGCCCCCCGGTTTGCGCGGGAGCATAGGGAGCGGGGTGCCGCACGAGGGAACAGGCGGGGTAGCGAGATGGCGGACGATCTCAAGGACGCGGCGCTCGAATATCACCGTGCATCGCCGCCGGGCAAGCTCGGCATCGTGGCGACCAAGCCGCTCGCCAACCAGCGCGATCTGGCGCTCGCCTACTCGCCCGGCGTGGCCGCCGCCTGCGACGCCATCGTCGCCGACCCGGCCGAGGCCGCGCATCTCACCGCGCGCGCCAACCTCGTCGGCGTGATCTCGAACGGCACCGCCGTGCTCGGCCTCGGCGACATCGGCCCGCTCGCCGCCAAGCCGGTGATGGAGGGCAAGGCCGTCCTCTTCAAGAAATTCGCCGGCATCGACGTGTTCGACATCGAGATCGCCGAGCACGACCCTCAGAAGTTCATCGAGACGGTGGCGCGCCTCGAGCCCACCTTCGGCGCCATCAACCTCGAGGACATCAAGGCGCCCGAATGCTTCGAGATCGAGGAGGCGCTGCGCGCGCGCATGAAGATACCGGTCTTCCACGACGACCAGCACGGCACGGCCATCATCGTGGGTGCGGCGGTGCAGAACGGACTGCGCGTCGTCGGCAAGAGCATCGCGGAGATCAAGGTCGTCTCGACGGGCGGCGGTGCCGCCGGCTTGGCCTGCCTCGACCTCCTCGTCAGCATGGGCCTCAAGCCCGAGAACGTCATCCTGCTCGACCGCCTGGGCGTGGTCTACGAGGGTCGCAGCGAGGAGATGACCGCGCGCAAGGCGCGCTACGCCAAGGCGATCGGGGCGCGGCGGCTCGAGGAGGTCATCGCCGGCGCCGACATGTTCCTCGGCCTCTCGGCACCCGGCATCCTCTCGGCCGAGATGGTGCGGCGCATGGCGGAGAAGCCGCTCATCCTGGCGCTCGCCAATCCGGTGCCTGAGATACTGCCCGAGCTCGCCCGCGCGGCGCGGCCCGACGCGGTGATCGCCACCGGCCGCTCGGACTATCCCAACCAGGTCAACAACGTGCTCTGCTTTCCCTTCATCTTCCGCGGCGCGCTCGACGTGGGCGCCACCACCATCAACGAGGCGATGAAGCTCGCCTGCGTGGCGGCACTCGCCGAGCTCGCGCGCATGGAGCCCTCCGAGGTGGTGGTCAAGGCCTATGGCGGCGAGCACGCGGGCTTCGGCCCCGACTATCTCATCCCGCGCCCCTTCGACCCGCGCCTCGTCATGGAGCTGCCGCCCGCGGTCGCCAAGGCGGCGATGGAGAGCGGCGTCGCCACGCGCCCGATCGCCGATTTCGAGGCCTACCGCGAGCGCCTCATGCAGTTCGCCTTCCGCTCGGGCCTCGCCATGAAGCCGGTCTTCGAGCGCGCGCGCCAGAACCCGAGGCGCGTCGTCTATGCCGAGGGCGAGGAGGAGCGCGTGCTGCGCGCCGTCCAGGTCGCCGTCGACGAGGGCCTGGCGCGCCCCGTCCTCATCGGCCGCCCCCACGTCATCACCTCGCGGCTCCAGCAGCTCGGCCTCCGCGTGCGCGCGGGCGAGCATTTCGAGCTCGTCAATCCCCAGGACGACGCGCGCTACAAGGACTACTGGACGACCTATCACCAGCTCATGGAGCGCAACGGCGTGTCGCCCGACCATGCGCGCGAGATCGTGCGCACCAACAACAGCGTGATCGCCGCCCTCATGGTGAGGAAGGGCGATGCCGACGCCATGATCTGCGGCACGGTCGGCCGCTTCCAGGGCCATCTCCGGCACGTGCTCGAGGTGATCGGCAAGCGCGAGGAGGTATTGAACGTGGCGGCGCTCAGCCTCCTCATCCTCTCCTCGGGCACCTATTTCATCTGCGACACCTTCGTCACCCCCGACCCGAGCTCGGAAGAGATCGCCGAGATGACGCTGCTGGCGGCGGAGGAGGTACGGCGCTTCGGCATCGAGCCCAAGGTGGCGCTCGTCTCCCATTCCAACTTCGGCAGCTCCGATACGCCGTCGGCGCTCAAGATGCGCGCGGCGCTCGGTCTCCTCCATGTGCGGGCGCCGGCGCTCGAGGTCGAGGGCGAGATGCACGCCGATGCCGCCATCGACGCCGTGATGCGCGAGCGCCTCTTCCCGCGCTCGAAGCTCAAGGGCCGCGCCAACCTGCTCGTCATGCCCACCTTGGATGCCGCCAACATCGCCTTCAACCTCATGCGCGTCCTCGGCGACGGGCTGAGCGTCGGGCCCATCCTCCTGGGCGCTGCCCTCCCCGCCCATATCCTCTCGCCCTCGGTCACCGCGCGCGGCGTCGTCAACATGACCGCGGTCGCCGTGGTCGACGCGCAGATCCACGGCGCGGGGCGCGGCACCGGCGCTCGACCGGCACCCACGCGCGAGGTGCGCGCGAGCTGGGTAAGGTGAGGGGACACGGAGAGGACCGGAATTAGCGTCGCTGCGGATCAATTCCTAGGTTCGTATCCGAGTGGTAACGATCCGTGATCGGTTCTCGGGCCTTTTCCGGAGACGCGGTTATGCGCCTCACCAAACTTAATGACTGCTGCTGAGCGGCGCGCAGAAAATCCAGCGCTGTCCCAATTCGGGGCGGAGTGACCTAATTTGAGAGAGGGTGGGCCTGATCTGCCAGCAGCTCCTCCACGCGAACCGCAGATAGCCGCCAAGCATCAGGGACACGTTCGGTGGTTCCAGCGCCGGCCGCCTTCGGGCCACGCGTGTGATTCTCGTAGAGGATGGTATCGCCTCGTCCACCAGAGGCCTCTCGCAATCGGGCTGCTATTTCGCCAGGGGTCGCGAGGTAGATGCGCGGCATCTCATCAGGGGAGACGCCTCGGAATTGGACCAAGCAGATGACGGTGCGAGGCTTGTGGCGACTAAGCCAAGCATCTATCGCCCCGTGATAGTTGGCTTTTCCTGCCCTCCTCAGGTGGCTTTGAGTAAGCCCCCAGCTCCCGTCCTGGCTCCCCTTAACCGACACCTTCATCGTTCGGGTGCCGTCGGTAATCATCAGGTCATACTCAGGCTGGTTTGCCCCATATTGCACCGAAACATCAAAGCCGAGGCGCGCAAACTGCGCCGCTGCAATTGCCTCGGCGGCGGTGGCGACATGCCAATTTGATTTCATTTTGTCGAGTGCTGGCCGAAATTGATGGGGTCCACATCCGTGCATGGGCATCTCTCACCGCCAGTGTAGGTCCGCAAGGAGCCGAGCAATTCCGTCGCTAATTTGCCTAAACCGTTCTTGCGATCCCCCGAAGAAACCATGCTGTAAGGCGCTCCAATTTGGGCCAAGGCGTTGAGCTTCTGCTATAAACTGAGAGAACGGCGCTTCTGCGCCTAATCTGTGTTGCTTCCATGCGAATCTGCCTAGTGGTCCCCATACTCGATCAGGCGGGTTACTCGCCCAGATGTTGCCAAAGGTTAAGGCAAGCATAATTTCAAATTGATCGAACAGCGGTTCATAGCTCTGCCCGAGGAAAAGCTGATCTTCCAGCAACGGCTGAAGTGTTTTAAATAAATGGTCGCTTCTAGGAGTATATCGCTGCTCCATTCCCGGCATGCATTTAAAGTATTCGCCGTCATCGAGCTTATCAAAGGTGGCTAGAATGATTGGCTCGCTCTTGGCGCTTCTCCCGAGACGTGACGCGTAAATGGAAGTAAGTAGGCACGTCCGGAGGGTATCGTATCGTCCTGCTGAGAGAGCGGAAATGCCAGCCGCGTACATGACGACCGACACGGGATACCAACCCAGTTGAATCCAAATTGTCAGACCGCTTTGCCCCTTTTCCACCTCAGCAAGCCGGTTAAATATTTTTTCGAGCAGCGTCAGCTGGTTAGGTTGCGCCCACTTCGCGAACAGGATTGCGGCCTGAGTTACATCGCTGACGGCATCTTCGTAGCGCTTAAGGCGGAGGGGGAATTCCTCGGTGATTTGGCCCGGCAAGACGGGCGCTTGAACGGGGAAATTGTCCGGGCCCAGCGCCTGGATGGTCTTCCTCAATTGGATTGATAGGAAATCGTCTAGGCGAATTTTGTCATCGGGGTTCGCCAGAAGTCGCTTCACAGTCTCAATCGCGGAATCCTCAGATGGAAGCGGAGGCGCTGAATACGCGGGTGCCTCTACGAGGAGATCGCGCTCCGTTTCTGGTGTGTTCGCAAGGTCCTGAAGCGCCGACGTGTCGAAGACGAAATCACCGTCTCCGTCTATGAACCCGTAATGAGGTGTTTGGTGTGAATGGACATCTTTGCTAACCTTTTCATAGACATAAGACATAATCCCGGTTGCCGTTATAATGCCCTCTGGCGCGCCAGCTACGCCTTCCATCGCATCCAATACGCGCGACGTAAAAATGGAATGACCGGGGCGAGTTCCGTCTCCGTCGGAAACTACTTCGTCAGCTTTGCCCGCGGTTAGCACCTGCCTCGAGTATCGTTGCAGCATATCCTTTAGAAAGCGCATCCTTCCTGCGGGATTAGCGTTCCGAGTGAACGCAAGGCCGCCGTAACAAGCGTCCATGAAAAAAAGGATGTGCTTGGCAGGAATTAACTCTGCATTTCTCGTGAGCTCGTCCCATCGAATGAGCGTAGACAGCTCGGCAGTCTTGCCATCAACTGGGACCAAAAAGCCCGCTTCACCGCGCTGCCCACTGACCGTGTGCCCGTGACCCGCGAAGAAAACCAGAATTCGATCATCGCGAGTTACGACTGATTTGTCTGCGTACCGCAGATACGCCCGCAAAATGCCATCGCGCGTCGCTTTGCGATCGAGCAGCAGTTCAACATTGTTCTTCGGGAATGCGAATCGGCTGACGATGAGATGTGCGACAGCTTTCGCGTCTTGACAGGCGTGAATCAAAGGGCTGGCGTGCTTGTATTTATCAATACCGATGATAAGTGCACGGCTGTTTGTATACAGGGGCTGATAGACGACATGCGCCATGGTCCGAAGTATACGGTAGAATTACGCGGAATGCGAGCATCTCACAAGATCGGGCGGGGACATCGCCTGCGCGGTCTATGCGGGTGAACACGCGAGCATTTATGGCTTACGCCGCCCGTCTTCGGCCAAGTAGCCCCATCCCCCACTCCTCCCCCGAGGAGAGTTTGCGCCATGAAAGTCAGGCCGCTAGGGCGGTGATCGTGATTCAGCCGCTGCGCCGGGCGCGGGCGGCAGAGCGATGAGACTCTCCGTCAGTGGCAGAGCGGCGACCAGCAACGCCAGCATGGCGTCCGCCTCGGCGGCCGTAGGCGATGGGTCGGGGTCGTCGTAGCTTAGGCGGTTTCGCTGCTTATGAGCGTCCATCAACGTCTTATAAGAGCCGGCTATCTTGTTTTTGAGATCGGTCACTTCAAGGAGAATTTGAAGCGCCGTCTGTCGGTGCCCTTCCGCTGCATCCGTGCGAACTGAGAAATGAGTCAGCATCGCGATGGCCAGCGAGTGAATTGCTTCATACGCAATGGTGAATCGGCTGTACGCGGAGATATCGCGGTTTTCCGCGTCCTTCTGCGACGCACGGGCTCGTTCGATGAATCGGCGGATTTTATCCTCGTCCCGCTCAGCTTCCTTGAGCAGAGGCCGCGACAGCTTGAGGAGGTTTTCAATCTGTGGCGGCCGCCGGATCATTGCCGATCACCATCAACCTTGGCGTAGATAGAATCCGTTGGACCACTCGGTCCGCAGATTTTCCTTCCCACTCTTGCGGCCCATAGAGGCTCACGTGGATCCTGCGCCCTAGGTCCTCCTCGGCTTGCTCGAGGGCGGAATTGAGCTCCAACAAACCAATCGGACCGACAACCAAAAGATCGATGTCGCTGTCTGCCCGATCCGTCGCAGTCACAATCGATCCGAACAGGAACGCAAAATCGATTCGTTCAGCCAGGGGTTCGAGCGCCGCACGTATTCGTTCCAGCACGCCAAAAGACTTGATACAGATGGCCCGTAATTCGGCATAGAGCGGAAACCGGGGGTTCGCACGAATGCGAAGTTGATTCCCGACGCGCTGGCCGATTGCAGCCCCGGAAGCAAGCAACCTGCGGAGGGCATTTTGGTTTACTCCACGACCGGCGCCCCCGATCTTGATGAGCTCATTATAACTGTAGCTCCGCTCCGGATGGAGCAGCAGAGCGGCGAGCAGACGCTGCTGGCGTGGTGCAATCAGGAAATCTGCAAGGCTCATACGTTAACTCCGGACCATTTCTAGGTCTAATTGGACCGTAAAGCGCCCTCACGCGAGAGACCATGCTTAGGTCTTATAGGACCAATATACGGTCTGAATCGTCAAATTCAAATGACTTTGAAACACCCATCGCGCGTCTCTGGTTGACCATGTGTCCGGTTGAACAAGTCCTGCTACCCCTCCGATACACCCGCCCCGCCTTGTTCCGACCGCAGTGGAGGGCTAGATATAGGACCTGACGCCTGCGAGGCCGGGGATCGGCGGGAGCCATGACGCGAACTCCTCAACGTGACGCTCAACGGCCGGCCGAGGACCGACGCGGTGGCGGACAACCTGCTGCTGCTCGATTACGTGCGCGAGGTCGTCGGCCTCACGGGCACCAAGACGGGGTGCGACGGCGGCGAGTGCGGCGCCTGCACGGTGCTGCTCGACGATGTGCCGGCGCTCTCGTGTCTCACGCTCGCGGCCACTGTCGAGGGCCGCCGCCTCGACACGGTCGAGGGGTTGGGCACGGGCGGCCGGCTCTCCGCGGTGCAACGCGGCTTTCACGAGAAGCTCGGCGCCCAGTGCGGCTATTGCACGCCGGGCCTCATCATGGCGTCGGAGGGGCTCCTGCGCCGCAACCCGCGGCCGAGCGAGCCTGAGATCCGCGCCGGCCTCGGCAGCAACATCTGCCGCTGCACCGGCTATGTGAAGATCATCGAGGCGGTGAAGCACGCGGCAGCACTCCGCGCGCGCGGCGAGGCTCCTTGAACGAGACTACACCCGTGCGCTCGATCGGCGGCTATGTGCCGATGGTGGACGGCCCCGAGAAGGTCTCGGGCCGCGCCAAATACACCGCCGACTTCAGCCGCCCCGGAGCGCTCGCCGGCCGCATCTTCCGCAGCCCCTACAGCCACGCCGAGATCCTCGAGGTCGACGTGTCGGCGGCGGTGCTGCTGCCGGGCGTCATGGCCGTGGTCACGGGGGACGATTGCGACAAGACCTTCGGCGTGCTGCCGATCGCGCGCAGCGAATATCCGCTCGCGCGCGAGCGCGTGCGCTACCGCGGCGAGCCGGTCGCCGCCGTGGCCGCCGTCGACGAGGCCACCGCCGAGCGCGCACTCGCCCTCATCCGCATGAAAGCGCGCGAGCTTCCCGCCTATTACACCGCCAAGGCGGCACTCGCCGAAGGTGCGCTCGACATCCACCCGCACCGCCCGCACAACCTCGAGCGCGACGTGCTCTTCGAGCTCGGCAGCGTAGCCGCGGGCTTCGCCGAGGCCACTCTCGTGCGCGAGGAGCGCTACCTCTGCGCCGAGGTGTGCCAGAACCAGATGGAGATGCACGCGGCCCTCGCCGAGTACGATCCCTTGCGCGGGCGCATGACGGTCCACGCCTCGACCCAGGTGCCCTATTACGTGCACCTCATGCTGGCGCGCGTGCTCGACATGGATATGTCGCGCATCCGCGTGATCAAGCCGCACGTGGGCGGCGGCTTCGGCTGCCGCACCGAGGCGCTCAACGTCGAGCTCATCGCAGCGCTCCTCGCGCGCAAGGCAGGGGGTGCGGTGCGCATTGTGCTCAGCCGCGAGGAGACCTTCATCACCCACCGCGGGCGGCCGGAGACCGAGATCCGCCTGAAGATGGGCATGCTGAAGGACGGCCGCGTGACCGCCGTCGAGTGCGAGTGCCACCAGCGCGGCGGGGCCCACAGCGGCTACGGCATCGTCACCATCCTCTACGCAGGCTCGATGCTCTATGCCATCTACGAGCTGCACAACGTGAAATACATCGGCGCCCGCGTGCTCACCAACACGCCGCCCTGCGGCGCCTTCCGCGGCCACGGCACGGTCGACATCCGCTTCGCTTTCGAGGCACTCCTCGACCAGATGGCGGCGGAGCTCGGCCTCGATCCCTTCGCCGTGCGGCGCGCCAATCTCCTGACCGCACCCACCTTCACCGACAACGACCTGATGGTGAATAGCTACGGCCTCCCGGAATGCCTCGACCGGGTCGAGGAGGCGAGCGGCTGGAGGGAGCGCAAGGGCCGCCTCGGGCGCGGCAAGGGCCTCGGCATGGCCTGCTCCCACTACATCAGCGGCGCCTCCAAGCCGGTCAATTGGACGGGCGAGCCGCACGCCACGGTCAAGCTCAAGCTCGACTTCGACGGCTCCATCGTGCTGCTCACCGGTGCGGCCGAGATCGGCCAGGGCTCCTCGACCATCCTCGTGCAGACTGTGGCCGACGTGCTCGGGCTCGAGATGAGCCGCGTGCGCATCGTGAGCGGCGACAGCGAGGTGGTGCCCAAGGACAACGGCTCCTACTCCTCGCGCGTCACCTTCATGGTGGGGAACGCCGCGATCGACGCGGCCGAGAAGCTCAAGAAGCTCCTCGTCGCGGCGGCGGCGAAGAAGCTCGAGGCGCGGCCCGAGGACATCGAGTGCCTGGGCGAGCTCTACCGAGCCGGCGCCCAGGACAAGGGCATCTCCTTCAACGAGGCGGTGACCGAGGCGCTCAAGGAGAGCGGCACCATCACGGTGAGCGGCAATTTCTCCACCATCCCCGCCTCCCACGGCGGCAAGAAGTACCGCGGCGCCGCGATCGGCGGCACCATGGGCTACAGCTACGCGGCCCAGGTGGTCGAGGTGAGCGTCGACGAGGAGACCGGCGTCGTCAGCGTCGACAAGGTGTGGGCGGCGCACGACTGCGGCAAGGCGCTCAACCGCTTGACCGTCGAGGGCCAGGTGCAGGGCTCGGTGTGGATGGGCATGGGCCAGGCGATGAGCGAGGAGGCGGGCTATCACGACGGGCTGATGGTGGCCGCCAATATGCTCGACTACCGGGTGCCGACCATCCAGGATTCGCCGCCCATCGAGGTGCATATCGTCGAGAGCAACGATCCCCACGGCCCCTTCGGCGCCAAGGAGGCGGGCGAGGGCTCGCTCGCGGGCTTTCTCCCGGCCGTCGCCAACGCGATCGCCGACGCCATCGGCCTGCGCCTCTACGAGCTGCCGGCAACGCCAGACCGCGTCTTCGCGGCACTGGAAAAGCGGCGCCGGGCGGCAGGCGCGAGGGCCTGATGGAGGCGCTGCCGGAGTTCCGCCTGCTCCGCCCGACGCGCGCGGCCGAGGTCGCGGCGGCGCTGGCCGCGCACCCGGGGAGCCGCCTTCTCGGCGGCGGCACCGATCTCGTGGTCAATATCAGGCGCGGCATCGAGGCGCCGCCAGCACTCATCGACATGAACGGCATAGCTGAGCTGCGCATCCTTTCGGCGGATGGCGACGCACTCGCACTCGGCGCCTCGCTCAAGATCGCCGAGCTCGCGGCACATCCGGCGCTGGCAGCACACTATCCGGTGGTGGCCGAGGCCGCGGCCTCGATCGCGGGGCCCACCCAGCGCAACATGGGGACGGTGGGCGGCAACCTCTGCCTCGACACGCGCTGCATCTATTACAATCAGAGCGGCTGGTGGCGCGGCGCCAACGAGCATTGCCTCAAGACCGTCGGCAAGATGTGCCACGTGGCGCCCAAGAGCCGCGGCGTCTGCTTCGCCACCTATAGCGGGGATCTGGCACCGGCGCTCATGGTGCTCGGCGCCGAGGTCGAGCTCCTGGGGCCGGAGGGCGCTCGGACGCTGCCGTTAGCCGAGCTCTACATCGGCCACGCCCGCCAGGACGGCTCGAGCGGCGACGGCAAGCGCTATCTCTCGCTCAGGCCCGGCGAGTTCGTGACCGGGGTGCGGGTGCTGAACGCGCCGGGCCTGCGCTCGGGCTACGACAAGCTGCGCATCCGCCGCTCGATCGAATATCCGGTCTGCGGCGTGGCGGTCGCGTTGCGCCGCGAGGGCGATAGGCTCACAGAGCTGCGCGTCGCCTTCACCGGCACCAATCCGCGCCCGGTGCTCTTGGCGGGCACGGCGGCGCTCTGCGGCGGCCCGCTCGACGGAGAGCTCGAGGCCGGCCTCGATGCCCTCGTGCGCGACCAGGTCATGGCCATGAAGACCACCTTCACGCCCGGCCATTACCGCCGCCGCATGGCGGGCGTCCTCGCGCGCCGCCTGGTCGCCCGGCTCTACGCGGGGTAGCGGTGGCGCCGCGGCCGGCGGCGGACGAGAGGCGCCACGGCATCGGCGAGCTCGCGCGCGAGTTCGACGTGACGACGCGCACCATCCGCTTCTACGAGGACGAGGGCCTGCTGGCGCCCGAGCGGCGCGGCCAGGCGGGCCTCTACAGCCCGCGCGAGCGTGTGCGGCTCGAGCTCATCCTGCGCGGCAAGCGCCTCGGCTTCAGCCTCGCCGAGATCAAGGAGGTCCTGGCGCTCTATGACGCAGCCCCCGGCGAGGCGGGCCAGCGCAGCCACTTCCTCGGCAAGATCGCCGGGCGCCGCCGCCAGCTCGAGCAGCAGCGCGGGGACGTCGCGCCGACGCTCGCCGAGCTCGGAAGCGTCGAAGCGCACTGCCAGGCGAGGCTCGCGGAGCTCGAGGGCCGACGCAAGCCGGCGGCGCGCTCGGCGAAGGGTTGGTAGGGAAATATTGTCCGAATATCACGGTCTATTGCGAAATGCGCCGCCTTGGATGCGCAGCATAAGTCAGCGGGAACGCGAGGTCGGCAATCCGCGCTCTTCGGCCTGCCGTACACGAAGGAAGGCGGACGAGAGTCTCTTGATCGTGGCCCGAGATAGCCCGCACGCGGCAAAGTGCTTGTCCCAGCTCTTCATGCGGTCAACGAGTTCCGCCATCACGCTCACGGCCTCGTCGGCGGTCAGGTAGAATGAGCGGCAGTCCGTCAATGCGACCTCGAGGCTCGCGTCGCGCACACTGTAGCCGTCCTTGTTGCGTCCGACGCCCAAAGCAAGACGGCGCGTCTCATCGCCATGTTCCGGGAAAGAGTTGAGGTCATATGCCGGGGAAAGCCGCCACGTTTGATTGCCATCATAGAGGAAACCGTGGTTGCGGAGATGATCGTCGTTATTGTTGCACAAGATGTTGAATATCATCCGCCGAAAGAGCTGACGGCAGTCGATTTTGGGTTGTGAGCCGAGACGGCGCAGCCGATCGACAAGCGAACGATAGGATTGTTCGTGGGCCTCCGTCTCGTGAGCGGCAAGCATGGTGAGGCCGGACACGAAGTGGCGGCGCCAGAAGCCGAGGGCTCTTCGATCCGGGCGGCCTAGCTCCGGGATCGGGATCCGGTCGAAACGGCGGATCAGATAGACGTCGCGGCCCGCCACGGCCGCGACATCGACCTCCGGCACGTCGATGCCGCAGAGCCTCGCCAGCGACATCGTGGCGTATTCGATTCGGCAGGTCTGTTCTATGCCTTTGGCCTTGTCGTCATCTCGGCCGAACTTGGCAATCGTCGGATAGCCGTTCCAAGTGAAAGTGCCCTTGGGCCGAGCGCCGCCCAGCGACGAGCCGCGTACGATGAAGCGGCGTATCCTTCGATCGAGGCCTTTGGCAGTGGAAAGTCCGGCGACGGCTTCGAGCATGTCGGCAAGGTCGAGCTCGCTGTCATCGTCTTGCGTCGTGATCCAGGGTGCCGCACGACGGGGCCCGCTCAAATCGGGGCCGAAAGCAAGCGCGCCCACTCGCTCGCCGCCCGCGGCGGTGAGAAAGTCGAAGAGCCTGAGATCCGTGCGGCCGGACTCGCGCCTTAACAGGCTCTGGCCCCAATCGTCGGGGACGGCGTCCCGAATGCCGCCGAAGAACTCGAAGTCTGCCGCCGTCGTGAAGGTCATGTCCGGCGATATCCCCCGCACGGGGAGCTCGACAGGGTCGGCCGCGATTGCATCGGGGCGCTCCAGATACGAAGCGTCGTAGCGGAACGTCGCCCGGCCGGACCGTGGGCCGTCCTCGATCATGGCGAGCAGGCCGGCGAGGACGGGCCCATCCAGCATGTGCATGTAGACGTATGTCTGTCGCGGCATGGATTAGGGCTTTGCTTTGCGGCGAATGCGTTTCGGCAGACGAGCGATATCGAGCGATTTGCCCATTGCATCGGTGTCGGGGTCGGCGACCGCGCTGAAGCGGTGGTGAAGCTGGAGAACCCAGAGGGCGGAAAGTAGAATTCCGAGCGAGACGGAGGGGTCGCCCGCCTCCAAACGGACGACGCTCATGGGGCTGACCATCATGCGCTCCGCCATGCTGCGGACAGAGATGTTCCGGCGCGTTCGCGCCACGCGAAGATGCTGCCCCACGCGTCGCAGGATGTCCTCGACGGGCAGCGGCAAGGCCAAGCGGGAGGCGGAGAGTTTCGCCATGTCAGGAACAATACGTTATTATATAGGATAACGTAAGAGGAATATGAATATCTATATGATAACATTACTCCGCATCAGGACGGGCGCCGGGCCCAATCTCGCAGCGCCGACCGTCACCCCGCAAGCGCGCGCTTGACCGCCTCCGGCTCGCGCTCGATCACGCGGAGGAGTGCCCGCGCCGCGCCCTCCGGCCGGCGGCGCCCTTGCTCCCAATTCTGCAAGGCGTCCAGCTTGAAGCCGAGGCGTGCGGTGAATTCTCCTTGGGAAAGGCCAAGTCGCTTGCGAATGGCCGCCACGTCGACATGCTCGGGCACATGGGCGACGAAACCATCGCGCGCGCCCTTGGCATAAGCCAGCGCTTGGCGCGCGTCCCTGAGGATGCCTTGCCCCGACTTCGACATTCAGCGTGCTCCCTTCCGATATTCGGACGCCAGGCGCAAGCCCGATGGCATATACGCCATTGGCGGATCATGGCAAGCGGCTCGATAGCCGTCGCCCGGCGCGGTTCGCCGTTTGGGCATATTCGCCGCCCTTCGCACTCGGCGGCGTTCCGGCTAGTGTAGCGGGCAAGCGAGCGGGAGGAGCCGGCCCATGATCCCCAACCAGCCAGAGGGCTTCGACTTCGGCCTCGGCGAGACCGCCGAGATGCTGCGCCGCACGGTACGCGATTTCGCCGCGGACAGGATCGCACCCTTGGCCCAGGAGATCGATCGCAGCAACCATTTCCCGCGCGAGCTGTGGCCCGAGCTCGGCAGCCTCGGGCTCTTGGGCGTCACGGTCGAGGAGGAGTACGGCGGCGCCGGCATGGGCTATCTCGAGCATTGCGTCGCCATGGAGGAGATCAGCCGCGCCTCCGCCTCGATCGGCCTCTCCTACGGCGCCCACTCGAACCTCTGCGTCAACCAGCTCCGCCGCAACGGCACGCCCGAGCAGAAGCGGCGCTATCTCCCCAAGCTCATCTCGGGCGAGCATTTGGGGGCACTCGCCATGAGCGAGCCGGGGGCGGGCTCCGACGTGGTGGGGATGAAGCTGCGCGCCGAGCGGCAGGGCGGGCGCTACGTCCTGAACGGCAGCAAGATGTGGATCACCAACGGCCCCACGGCCAACGTGCTGGTGGTCTACGGCAAGACGGACCCTGCCGCCGGACCGCGCGGCATCACGGCCTTCATCGTCGAGCGCGGATTTGCCGGCTTCTCCACGGCGCAGAAGCTCGACAAGCTCGGCATGCGCGGCTCGGACACGGGCGAGCTCGTCTTCCAGGACTGCGAGGTGCCGGCGGAGAACGTGCTCGGCGAGGTGGGGAAGGGCGTGGGCGTGCTGATGAGCGGGCTCGACTACGAGCGCGCGGTGCTCGCGGCGGGCCCTTGCGGCATCATGCAGGCCTGCCTCGACGTGGTGGTGCCCTACGTCCACGAGCGCCGCCAGTTCGGCGAGCCCATCGGCAGCTTCCAGCTCGTGCAGGGCAAGCTCGCCGACATGTACACCACCACCAACGCCTGCAAGGCCTACGTCTACGCCGTGGCCAGGGCCTGCGACAGCGGCCGGACCACGCGCAAGGACGCCGCCGGCGCCATCCTCTACGCCGCCGAGAAGGCGACCCAAGTGGCGCTCGACGCCATCCAGCTCCTGGGCGGCAACGGCTACATCAACGACTATCCGACGGGCCGCCTGCTGCGCGACGCCAAGCTCTACGAGATCGGCGCCGGCACCTCCGAGATCCGCCGCTGGCTCATCGGGCGGGCGATCTTCGAGGAGACGGGGTGAGGTGGCCATATGCGCAAACGGCGCACCGCACAATTGACGAGCGCTGGCCCGTTAACCGATTATGCGGGGCGTGCGGTGGAGGTGGGTTATGTCGTCGAAACCACCGCGTCAAGAAGGAGAGAGCGTGGCGGACGGCGATGAGGTGGAGAGCGCCGCTCGGAGGCTCCGCCGCCTGCAAGAGCGCGTCAGCCGAAGGCTGAGCGGGCCGCAGTTCTCCGTCGATGAGTTTCTGGCCGAGCGCCGCCGCGAAGCCGAGCGCGAGGAGGAAAGCGCTAAGCCGTGGTCGGACCCGCGGCGCCGATAAAGCAACTTCCAGAAAGGCTCGGAGCGGACTCATGGCAACGCGCGTCACCATTCCGGCACGCAAAGGGAAGGCGGCGATCCTGCGCCGGGGCCAGCGCCTCGCGGTCGTCAACGTCCACGGCAGCCAGGTCGTCGACACCTGGGCCTTCTCGCTTCATGACCCGCGCGAGTTCATGTCGATGGCGCACATCCATACCCATCTCCTCTGCCTCTTCCCCAAGCCGGGCGACGCCCTCGTCACCAACCGGCGCCGGCCGATCCTGACGCTCGTCGAGGACAGCTCGCCCGGCATCCACGACACCGTCATCGCGGCCTGCGACCGCTACCGCTACGAGCTCCTCGGCTGCAAGGACTACCACGACAATTGCGCGGACAATCTCGCGGCCGGCCTGGCCGAGCTCGGCATGACGCCGCCCGAGACGCCGGCCCCCCTCAATCTCTTCATGAACATCCCGGTGGGTGCCGCAGGCGGCCTCGCCTTCGAGCCGGCACTCTCCAAGCCGGGCGATGCGGTGACGTTCCGCGCCGAGATGGATTGCGTCGTCGCCTTCTCCGCCTGCCCGCAAGACATCGTGCCGATCAACGGCGAGGCGTGTGAGCCGATGGACGCGGAGTTCGAGATCCTGCCGTAGAGGAGCTGCCGAGAGCCATGCCGAGCCTGCTCATCACCGGCGCCGGCCGCGGGCTCGGCCTTGAATTCGTCCGCCAATACGCCGCCGACGGCTGGCGCGTCCATGCCTGTGCCCGGGCACCCGCTCAGTCGCCGGCGCTCAAGGCGCTTTCCGGCGACGTGGTCCTCCACCGACTCGAGGTCTCCGATGCGGCTCAGCTCGCGGCGCTCAAGGCAGCGCTCGCGGATGAGCCGATCGATCTCCTCATCAACAACGCCGGCATCTCCGGGCCGCGCGTCGAGACGATCCCCGAGATCGCCGACGCCGCCTGGCTCGAGGTCTTCCACGTCAATGCGATCGCACCCTTGCGCCTGTCAACGGCGCTTGCCGACAACGTGGCGCGGAGCCGGCTCAGGCTCATGGTCTACATCACGAGCCAGCTGGGCTCGATTGCGCGCATCTCCGCCGGCCGTTATCCCTATCGCATGAGCAAGGCGGCGCTCAACGCCGGCGCGCGCGCCCTCGCCCTCGAGCTTGCCGGGCGCGGCATCACCGGCGTCCTCTTCCATCCGGGCTGGGTGCGCACCGACATGGGCGGGCCGGGTGCCGCGCTCGATGCCAAGAGCAGCATCGCCGCCATGCGTACCGTGATCGCCAGGCTCAAGCCCTCCGACAACGGCCGCTTCCTCAATTACGACGGCACCGAGATGCCCTGGTAGGAGATCCGGCTCATGATGCTCAGCGAAGCGCAAACGATGGTCCGCGACACGGCGCGCGCCTTTGCCGAGGAGAAGCTCGCCCCCCATGCCGCCGCCTGGGACCGCGAGTCGCGTTTTCCCAAGGAGGCCATCGCCGAGATGGGCCGCCTCGGCTTCATGGGCATGCTGGTGCCCGAGGAATGGGGCGGGGCGGCCGCCGACCAGGTGAGCTATGCCCTCGCCATCGAGGAGATCGCGGCGGGCGACGGCTCCTGCGCCGGCATCATGAGCGTGCACAACTCGGTCGGCTGCATGCCCATCTACCGCTTCGGCTCCGAGGAGCAGAAGCGGCGCTTCCTCCCGCGCCTGGCGAGCGGGGAATGGCTCGCCGCCTTTTGTCTCACCGAGCCGCAGGCGGGCTCGGACGCCTCCAACCTCAAGACGCGCGCGCGGCGCCAGGGCAACCATTACGTCCTCGAAGGGACCAAGCAGTTCATCACCAACGGCAGCACCGCCAAGGTGGCGATCGTCTTCGCCGTGACCGACCCCGCCAAGGGGAAGAAGGGCATCTCCGCCTTCATCGTGCCGACCGACACGCCGGGCTACGTGGTGGCGCGCAAGGAGGAGAAGATGGGCCAGCGCGCCTCCGACACCTGCCAGATCGTCTTCGCCGACTGCCGCCTCACCCCCGACCTCCTCTTGGGCGAGGAGGGCCAAGGCTACCGCATCGCACTTGCCAATCTCGAGGGCGGGCGCATCGGCATCGCGGCCCAGGCGCTCGGCCTGGCGCGCGCGGCCTATGAGGCGGCGCTCGCCTACGCCAAGGAGCGCACCAGCTTCGGCAAGCCCTTGATCGGCCACCAGGCGGTCGCCTTCCGCTTGGCCGCCATGGCGACTGAGATCGAGGCGGCGCGCCAGCTCGTGCTGCATGCGGCCGAGCTCAAGGACCGCGGCGAGCCCTGCCTCAAGGAGGCGTGCATGGCCAAGCTCTTCGCCAGCGACATGGCCGAGCGCGTCTGCTCGGAGGCGATCCAGGTGCACGGCGGCTACGGCTACCTCCGCGACTTCCCGGTCGAGCGCATCTACCGCGACGTGCGCGTCACCAAGATCTACGAGGGCACCAGCGACGTGCAGCTCATGGTGATC